>CAVTIL010000024.1:0-28779 GCA_963734695.1 uncultured Acidobacteriota bacterium | reverse complement strand
GTGGCCTGCCTTCGACTTTCAGGATTACGTATTGCTAAGAATCGCGGATGGCCGTGCGGCGTCCCGTCGACGACGAAGCCGGGAGAAAACGCGAGGACGCGCTTGAAGAGATCGCCGTTGATCAATCCGAGCGACAGCGCGTATGTCGCGCCATCGGAAAATCCGCCGACCGCGATCCGTTCGGGGTTCGACCGCAACGGTCTCGAACACTCGTTCCAGCGCGCGATTGAGGAAGTCGACATCGGCGCCGAATCGTCCGCCGATGGCGTCCCAGAACGAAGTCGCGGGAATCCGGCGCGAGCACGGCGACCCCGGCCTCGTCTGGCGCTGCACCCATTCGTCGCAGAATGCCGGCGCCACTACCTCCCGCGCCGTGGAGGAGCACCAGTAGAGGGAGCGCGGCTTCCGCCTCCTTCTGCGGCAGCCCGCAGGATAGCGTCTCGATCGGTGTCGAGATGGAGTTGCTGTTCGTGCTGCGCGGATGTGGTGACGTTCAGACGCGGTTGGGCGCTGAGGCGTCCGTCGTTCGGAAATGCCGAGTCGCGATGGCAGCCGCCGCCGAATGCCAGCGATGCCAGCGCCGCCGGCGACTCTGTGGAATCTGCGCCGCGTCAGTTCCTGCATGGTCCTGCCGTCGCGGTCAAACCGCGCCCGCGTTTTCCCGGATCGGAGATCCTTGCCGCTGTTTCTGTGAGTCATTCCGGAATCTGTAATCGGCCCGCCGGTATCGTAATCGAACGAGGACCGACAGTGCGCCCGGTATCTGGTGTTTTCTGCGGAAATGGCGTCGGTATCACGATTGCCTTACTCAGCCGTGCAATGGCGCGTCAATTCTCCTCGAGGCTTGTTCTGATTCTGCTCACGTCGTTGGTCTCAGTGGGCCGGCTGCATGCTCATACGGTGGCCGGGCCAGGGGCCGTGACCCAGGAACTCAATCGGTGCCTGATGATGGTCCGCATTGCGGCCACCCGCCGATCGGCGGCGCCACAAAAAGCGGATGCGCGGCCGGGTGCCGCGAAGGCCAAGGGTCGCTTCGATGATTATCAGGTGCCCGCAGGTACTCCGCTCGTGGTTCGGCTGCGAACCTCGATGGATTCGGCGTCCGGACAGATCGACGATCCGGTTCGCGCGATGCTCCTGTCCTCAGTCACACAGGACGGGGCCGAGCTGATTCCGAAAGGCTCGATGCTTCACGGCAAGGTCACGGACGTTCAGCCGGCCTCGAAAGAAAACCGTGCCGGGCGCATCACCATCGAGTTCAACGTGATTGAACACGCCGAGACTCGCAGCCTCGCCACGGTTCAAACGCGATCGGTCTTGTACGAGGCCACGCTCGCGCCGAAGGAAAAGTTCCGCGATGTTCGCGTGGACTCGGGCGAGCAGCTGACACTGATTCTCGCGACCCCGCTCAAGGTTCGACTGCCGCGGGCACAGTAAGAGTTTCCAGCCGTCTTCAGCCCAGCCTTCGCATCCCGACCACGATCTCAGGCGAAGCGATCGGACACTCCTTATATACTGTGGACCGATCCCGGAACGCCGGTTCTCCACTGAATGCACCAGCCCCCTCCCTCCAGCACGAAAGGCCGCGCCCAACGTGTCCGGAAAAACCTGCGCCAGGGGATGGCGCTCGCCTGGGCGGCGTCTCCAAGCTCGCTGATCAAATACTCGCTCCTCGGCATCGTCAATGCGACGATGCCCCCGATCGCGGTGTACCTGGGTGCCGTGCTCGTCAACCGGATTGCGGAGGCGAGGCTCCACTCCATTCGATTCGTGGACATGCTGCCCATCGTCGCCGGCCTCTGGCTGGCCACGGGGATCCAGCGGGCGATCGGCGCCTACTCCGGCTACGGGCGCAACCTGTTCGTGCGGCGTGTGCAGCTCGAAGCGGAGCGCCGCCTGCTGGCACAGGCGTCGAAACTCGATCTCGGCCATTTCGACAACTCGGACTGGCACGACCGGCTCGCGCGCGCCAAGCGGGACATTTCCTGGAGACCCGGCGATCTGACGTGGTCGGTCCTGGGACTCTCGGGAAATATCGTCACGATCTTCCTGATGGCGTCGCTCCTCGCAAGCCTGCACTACGTGCTGGTGATTCTGGCGCTGGCTGCCGCCGTCCTCTCGTTGATGCTCGAGCGGCGTGTGACATCCCGCCTGTACGAGTTCTTCTACAAGGAGACGCCTGAAGAGCGCGAGCGTGACTACGTCGGCGACCTGCTGGTTCAGCCGCGCACGACGAAAGAGATCCGGGCGTATGTGCTTGCCGACTACCTGCTCGGACGCCACAAGGGCATGTCCGAATCGCTGTTCCGGTTGCGCGAGGAGATGTACCGGTCGGGCACGCGCATCTCGATTCTCAGCGGTCTCGTGACCGGCACAGCACTCGCGCTCGCCTACGTGTTTGTCGCGCTCAAGGGGGCAGCGGGTGAAATCGATCCCGGGGGCGTCGTCCTCGTGATTGGCGCCTTCGCGTCCGTCTCGGGCACGCTCGCCAACATCTCGAGCACGTTCGTCTCGGTCGATCAACACACGACGTTTCTGGACGACTACTTCTCGTTTCTCGCCATCGATCCGCTGGTTCCCGTTCCCACGCCCCCGCACCCGCTGCCGGACATGATCACGTCGATCGATTTCGAGAACGTGACGTTCACGTATCCGGGCGGCCGGGAGCCCGCGGTGTCGACCCTGAATCTGCACATCCGCGCCGGCGAGCTCATCGCGCTCGTCGGTGAAAACGGCGCCGGGAAGAGCACGCTCGTCAAGCTGCTGCTGCGCTTTTACGATGCCGATCAGGGCGCCGTGCGAGTCGGCGGCGTCAACCTCAAGGATGTCGATCCGGAAGCGCTACGCAACCGGATCGGCGTGCTGTTCCAGGACTACGCGAACTACGAGCTGAGCGTCCGGGACAACGTGATGATGGGGCGGCCGGACGGTGCACCAGACGATGAGCGGGTGATGGAGGCGCTGAGGCGCTCCCGGAGCGACTGGCTCGTGAAGAAGATGCCGCGTGGCCTCGACTCAAAGGTCGGCCGGCTGTTCGAAGGGGGCCACGATTTGTCGGGTGGCGAATGGCAGCGGCTCGCGCTCGCGCGCATCATGTATCGCGACGCCGACATCTGGATCCTGGACGAACCGACGTCGTCGCTGGATCCGGAAGCCGAAGCCGCGATTTTCGCCGAGCTGAAGGACAACCTGAAGGGCCGGATCGGGATCGTGATCTCGCATCGCTTCTCGACGGTCCGGATCGCCGATCGCATCGCGGTGATCGCTGACGGACGTGTCACCGAGCTGGGAACCCACGAGGAACTGCTGCGCAGCGATGGACGGTATGCGCAGTTGTTTGAACTACAGGCAGCAGGGTATCGGTGAAAAGTAAAAAGTTAAAAGGTAAAAGTAAAAAGACTTCCGATTCATTGCAGTAATCGGTGAAACCGTCCCATCCAGTACGGCAGTAGAAAGTACGCGCCATCATCTTCGCTCCGGCCGCCGTTTCCGCCATCCATGTTGTAGGGATTTCCGTTCCACTTCCACATCGGAATCTCATCGTAGGGCAGCACGACGAGCGCCTGCTTGCGGCTGAATCGATCGCTCAAAGAATCGACAGGTACATCAAGGCGCGTCGAGTTCTTGACCGTCCACGTGATGGTGTCCAGCGGGATTTCATGGAGCGTCCGAAGTGATTCAGCTCGATCGAATTCCTGCGCACCCGTACCTGCGGCATAGATGATGTTCCACAGCGGGTTCCGCTCCGGCCGCTCGACCTGCCAGCTCCGCTCCAGGCTCTGCTTGTAAACAGCAAGAAGGTCCGGGTTGGTTTCGTACTCGAGAAGCGGGTAATAGGAAAGAAACGCCAGCTCGTCGTCCGAGTGATTGATGTGCCCGGGGATGGCGATCTTCTGGTTCCGCGTGAGCAGGTGATACTTGTGCGTCTTGATCAGATCTTCGTAGGCGGCCCGGAACTTCGCGGCCGACGAGGAGTCGCCCGTGACGTGCATGGCCACACGAAGATGCGAGAGCATATGCAGCGCGCGCAGCCCGGTCTCGCCGGCTTCTTTCCAGATCTCGTCCGGTCCCCACCATCCCCAGCGCGTGCGCTGGCCGTCCACGTCGATGAGCTGGTAGTTGTGGTCGAGAATGTGGTTCGTGATGCGGTCGAGCGCGGCGCGTAGTAACGACTTCTCAGACTCGTCGGCAACCAGGTCGTAATAGATCGGGTAGACGAAATAGTGTCCGACGATTTCGTCCGAGCTGGTATCGCCCTTCCACCGCCACGCTTTGTCAGGCGTGTCGTGCCATTCGCCGTCCGACGGCTGCGCGTCCTCGCCAACCTTGATGAACGAGCGGGCCGGGAAACCGGGGATCCCGGTGATCGACTCGAGCCTCAGGATCGCCTGCATTCCCCGGCGCGCGTTCTCCCGGGCGTCCGACTCGCCGGTGACCTTGTAGCGAAAGCATTCCGCCGCCACGTACATCGCGGTCCACAGGCCGTCGTTGTCGGTCGAGACAGGCCGATTCGTCGAGAGGTCGCCGGGGACGCGCAGTTCGGATGTGGCTGTGAATCCCCATCGATTGTGGCGCTTCTGAACGCGCTCGACAAAGACTCGGGACTTCTCTTCGAGCGTCATCGGCCTGTACTCGATGCGCGCGAACCCTTTCGGCGTCTCAATCCAGGCTGGCCGTTCCTTCGAAGGCAAAGCCAGTGACGTGGTCGTCGGGCAGCCACCGTTCACCGGCGAAGTATTCGACGCGACGCTCGGGTCATCTGCAAGCGGACGGCGCCTTGCGCAGACCCGATCCACGTAACAGACGGCGATTCGACAGCGACTGACGGTGAACTCGGAAAAAGGCAGATGGACAGGCAGCCGCCGAATCCGCATTTCCTCCTGAGGGCTGTTCTGTTGCTGTATGCGAATCCTGCCGCCGGTCCGTTGCTGGAAGTCAGACTGCGTGTGGAATGTACGGAGCTTTTGGAAGTAGAGTACCCGAGGGTTGAATCTGGGCCTGGACGACCGTTAACGAGACGACGGCAACGAAAACTGCGAGGATGCGTCGTCGGTTACGGAGCGGACGGAGCGCACGGGACAAGATCACCACGGAGACGCGGAGACACGGAGGCCAAAGAATGTTGTTCACAATCCTGCAGCGGGTGCAGGCTGAACTTTATCATCTGGAAGCACACAAGCGGGTTCATAACTCTGGCGGTCGCCAAAAAGCCGATCTCGCGCAGAGTCGCCGAGCGCGGGAGAAGTGCCGACGGCGGCGAAGGGCCACTGGATCGAGCCGCGCTCGATCCGAAGCGTTTGCCGATCAGGCTCGCCGGCCGGCCTCGGGCCAGCCAAGCCCCACCCTAACCGTCTCCGTGTCTCCGTGCCTCCGTGGTGATCTTGTCCCGTGTCCTCCGTCTCCTCCGTAGACACCGACAGTGAGCTCAATTCTCCAGGTTGAACTGCACCTTCACCGTCATCACCACTTCGACCGGCGCGCCGTTCAGAAGCGTCGGCGTGAACTTCCACTGGCGAACCGCATCAGCTGCAGCAATGGCGAAGTCCGGATGCACTTCGGCGCTTACCACGCGCACCGACGCGACGGAGCCATCGGGGCCGATGATCGCTTCAATAGGCACAACCCCTTCGCGCCCTGCCTCGCGCATCGTCTTCGGGTAGATGGGACGCACGTCCAATGTCTTCGTCGGCACACGGATATTCCCGCCGACTCTCAGCGGTTTTGGCAGTTGCGGCTGCGAAGGCCCGACCGGTCCGGTGATCCGGCGCTCGCGAACGCTGATGGATTCCTTGAGCTCGCCGACCTGCAGCGTGATCGCGCGATCCCAGTCGCGGGCGGTCTTCAGCTCGAATTCCTGCCGCAAGGTGCGAAATCCGGGGATCGCGGCCGAAAGCACATACTTCCCTGGCGCGATCTGCGGAAAGTCGAAGCGGCCGTCCGCACGGCTTGTCGCCTGCTGCTTCTCTTCCTGTGCGTTCTCGAGCGTGAGCGCGACCCCCGGCATCACGGCTCCGGTCGGGTCGTACACCGATCCCGTCAGCGAGGCGGGGGAGTTCTGAGCGGCCCGAAAGGCTGCCGTCGGCACGGTGATCGCGACGAGCAGCAGCACGATCGTGATGAGAGACTGGCGCGAGGGTGTTGCCCGATTGAGTGCGGGATTGAGCATGTCGGCGATTCTCCTTTCAAGCGTTGACGGACGAGCCATCGGCACCGCCGATGCCCATGTCGATGTTGGCTTCCGGCATTTCCTTGCGAGATCCAGCAGGAGGCCCGCATATTCGCGGGCCGGCACGTGCTGCCCCAGCACGGCGTCGTCGCACGCCTGCTCGCTGTCCCGGCGGAGACGCGTGCAGGCGAGCCAGATGAGTGGATTGAACCAGAGCGACGCGCGCACGACCTCCGCGCCGATTTGAACGAGCCAGTCGTGCCGCCGGATGTGTGCCAGCTCGTGGCACAGCACGACACGAATGCGATCGTCGGTCCACTCTCGTGCGTGAGAGGGCAACAGCACGCTCGGTCTCAACAATCCCCAGGTGGCGAGCAGATCGGGCGCGTCGGTTTGGAGCAGGGCAATCGGTCGAGTGAGCCCGTGTGATTTCGCCACCGCGTCCGCGATCGAGATCCAGCGTTCATCGTGCACGCGCTCTGCGCGCGCGGATGTGCGTCCCAGTCTCCAGATTCCGCCAAGCAGGAGCACGCCGGTGACCGCGATGCCCGCTGCCCAGCCCATGGCGACGAGAGTCCTGACGTCGATGGTTGGCCGTCCCGCCGGGGTTTCGCGTGCAGTTGTCGTCGTGACCGAGACCGTCGTCGAGACGGGGGCGTCGCTCGCCGAGTACGAGGGCAGTTCTACGGTCCACCCGGGCAACCAGAGGCTGAGCGGAACGACCGCCGCCGCCCCGAAGACGGCCGCAGCGAGCACGAAGTGCCGGAGTGCCGCCGATCGGCGGGCGAGGCCCGCATGAAGCAGCAGTCCGCTTGCGAGGACCACGGAGGAGCGGAGCGCCAGGTCGGCCATCGGCATCATCGTGATTCACTCCTCGCGTTCTCGACGAGCTCCGCGATCCGCTGAAGCTCCTCGTCTGTGACGCGTGCGGCCTCGCCTCCGAGCAGCGCGGCGACGGCCTTGGCGCTCGATCCATCGAAGAAGGTATCGACGACATGCCGGAGCGCCGATTTCCGCGCCGAGTGGCGCGGGACCGTGGGCAGGTAGAGATAGCGAAGCCCCACTTCTTCGTGTTTCACGTGCCCTTTTCGCTCCAGCACGCGAAGCTGCGTGCGAATCGTCGAGTTCCCGCGGGCGTCCGGGACCGCCGCCATGATTTCCGTGGCCGTGGCGCGTCCGAGCCGGTAGAGCACGTCCATGATCTGGCGTTCGCGTTTGGTGAGCAGCTGGGGAGCGCGTTCTCGGGGCGACATGTTATTTTTATAACACCTCTGCGACTTTAATAACATCAATCCCGGCGCCGCGTCAAGCGCCGGTCCGGCCGGACGTCATTTCCGAACCCATTCACTCGCTTTCTGCGCGCACTCCCGGTATTGTGTTGCGGCAACGGGGAGGATGACGGTGAACCGACGAAGCTTTTTCAGCGCCGTCGCAGCGGCGCCCGCCCTCGGCCTGCTCGATTCGAGTCCGGCCGCTGCGGAACTCCCGAAAGCCAAGGTCACGCGCGTGCGGATCTATCGTCCGCCGAACCTGAACCCGCTCTTCAACCAGAGCAACATGATTGCGATGGTGGAGACGAATATCGGCATCACCGGAATCGGTGAAGGCGGGACGAAGGACACGCTCGAACAGTGCGCAGGCACCCTGATTGGCCAGAACCCGTTCAGAACGGAGGCGCTCTGGCAGGAGGCCTATATCGCGTGGTTCTATCCGCCCGGACGTGAAAAGGCGCACGCGCTCGGCGCGCTCGATCTGGCGTTGTGGGACATCAAGGGCAAAGCGCTCGGGCTGCCGGTGCACGAGCTCCTTGGAGGCTCGGCCCGGGACTACTGCGAGTGCTACGCGACGGGCGGCGCCACGCCTGCCGGCACGCCGCCGGGCGCTCGCCTGAGCCTCAAGGAGCGTGCGCGCGCGACGATGGAAGCCGGGTATCGGGCGTTTCGCATGGCCCCTGCCGAAGTCGCGGTCGGCGGCGTGTACGACACGCGGTCGCTCGTGAAGCAGGTCGAGCAGGAATGCCGGGACGTGCGCGAGGCGGTCGGGCCGACAGGCAACTGGTGCATCGACCTGCATCAGCGATTCGATCTGAACGACGCCATGCGCCTGTGCAAGGTCATGGAGCCGTTCGAGCCCTTCTTCGTCGAGGATCCCGTCCGCGACGAGAATGCCCTCCAGGACATTCCGAAGCTGCGGCAGATGACGACCGTGCCGCTGACGCATGGCGAGGAGTGGGGACTCAAGTGGGACTTCAATCGCCTCGTCGAGGCACACGATGTCGATTTCGTGCGATCGACGCTGCCGAACATCGGCGGCATCACCGAACTGATGAAGGCGCTCGCGATCTGCGAGACGCACGCCGTCGGCGTCATTCCGCACTTCACCGGCCCGATCGCGACCGCCGCGCTCGTGAATTGCCTGTCGACGTTTTCGGGTCCGGTGCTGATGGAGTACAACTACGGCGGCCGGCCGATCGACTATTTGCCCGAGTGCCTGGATTTCAAGAACGGCAAGGCCTATACGAACCAGCGGCCCGGCCTGGGCGTGACCGCCGAGATGAAGCTGTTGACGCAGATCGGCGAGGTCACCGAGCCCGGTCGGAAGAATGTCTACCGTCGTCCCGACGGGTCGCTGACGCACTGGTAATGGAGAATTGCTGATTGCTGATTGCTGATTGCTGATTGTTCCGCAATCGACAATCAGCAATCCTGGGAGATCGACATGAAACGTCGCGATGCACTACGTTCACTCTCGATGGCGGGCGGCGCCTCGCTGCTCTCGACCTCAAAGGATCAATTGAGGAGCGCGCTGAACCCTGCGGTCCCTGGCTTTCTGCATCCGGGTTTCGCGCAGGCGGTCGCGGGCACGGCGCCGATCAAGATCCGTGACATCAAGACGATTCTGACGTCCCCGAACAACATTCGTCTCGTGATCGTGAAGATCGAGACGACCGAGCCCGGGCTCGTCGGCTGGGGCTGCGCGACGTTTACGCAGCGCGCGCTGGTCGTCCAGACGGCAGTCGACCAATACCTGAAGCCGTTCCTGGTCGGCCGCAACGTAGACGAGATCGAGGACATCTGGCAGTCGTGCTTCGTGAGCTCGTATTGGCGCAACGGGCCCGTGCTGTTCAATGCCATGAGCGGCGTGGACATCGCGCTCTGGGACATCAAGGCGAAGCGCGCGAAGATGCCGCTGTATCAGCTCATGGGCGGCAAGGTCCGGCACGGCGCCGACTGTTACTTCCACGCGAGCGGCGCCAGCTTCGAAGAAGTCGAGCAGAGCGCTCGCGGCGCGATGGAGCGCGGATTCCGTCACGTCCGTGTGCAGGTGTCGACGCCCGGGTACGCCGGGTACGGCGCGCGTGCCACGGCCGGCAACGCCGCGCAGCCGAACGAGTCCGTCGGCCCGACCAATCCGCGCGCAATCTGGGAGCCGGCGCCCTACGTTCGGATGCTGCCCAAGTTTTTCGAATACCTGCGCGGCAAACTCGGGGACGAGGTCGAGCTGCTGCACGACGTGCACGAGCGCATCACGCTGAACCAGGCGGTCAATTTGTGCAAGGCGCTCGAGCCGTACCGGCTTTTCTTCCTCGAGGATCCATTTCCGCCGGAGGAAAACGATCACTTCCGGCTGCTGCGGCAGCAGACCAGCATCCCGATTGCGATGGGCGAGCTGTTCAACACGCAGCACGAGTACGTGCCGCTCATCAAGGATCGGCTCATCGACTTCATCCGGATCCACATCTCCCAGATCGGCGGTCTCAGCGCAGCCCGCAAGGTGAACGCGCTGTGCGAATTCTTCGGCGTTCGGACCGCGTGGCACGGGCCGGGCGACGCCTCGCCGCTCGCGCATGCCGCGCAGCTCGCGCTCGAACTTTCGAGCTACAACTTCGGCGTGCACGAGGGCAGCAGCTTCCCGCAGCAGACGCAGGACGTGTTCGTGGGCTGTCCCGAGGTCAAGAATGGGTACATGCTGGCGCAGGAGAAGCCGGGTCTCGGGATTGAGGTGGACGAAAAGGTCGCGGCGAAGTTCCCGATTCCGGCCGGGCCGCCGAACTTTGACTATTCCTGGGGCACTACCCGACGGTCGGACGGGACGGTGATCAGACCCTGAACGATTGCGGATTGCGGAATGGTGATTGCGGATTGTTGGCGATTGTCGATTGCGGATTGTGATTGCGGATTGTTGATTAGACGGCCGGATCTCACGACCCGGCCGTCATTTCAGGAGACCAGCCTCGCTTAGAACGAGAACCGGATGTACGCCTGCACGGTGCGCGGGTTCTGCCAGGCGTTCGCCGCACCGAAGCCTGCGTTCTGCGGCTTCACCCTCGTCTGATTCAACGTGCCGTCGGCGTTGTACTGGTTGTTCACGATGGTCACCGGATCGCTTCGGGCTGGTCATCGTCATCGACGTGGCCCGGCCGGTGATGCCAGCGGCGTTGGGGGCGTTGAACATGTCGACGCGGAACTGGATCGACCGGCTGCCGCCCAAGCTGGATGTTGCGCGCAAGCGACAGGTCGATCGCGCTGGTGAAGCACCCCTTCAGATAGTTGTTGGACGATTCCAGCCCGGTGCTGCCCACCAGCGGGCCCTGGAACGCGGAGGCGTTGAACTGCGCGAACTGGTTGCTGCTGCACCCGGCGCCTGGATCGCCGACGACCCGGATGCGCGCGCCGAAGTCCGGCGACCCGGTCAAGTTCACGTTGCCTCCGCCGTTCTGGTAGCTGAACGCGGCCGCGTACGGTGCGCCCGTCGCGCCCGTCCACACCGACGACAGCTGCCAGTCGTTGATGATCCAGCCCAACACCTGACGCGGCGCCGCTCGTCGACTCTTCATGATCGGCAGCTGCCAGAGAGCCGTCGCCTTCATGAGGTGTGTCGGCTGGAGCTGGTCCTGGAGAAGCTCCTGTGCCGTTTCCTGGTCGGCGCGGAGCACCGGCTGGCCGGCCGGCGTCGTGGTCGTAGCGCGGCGCGATCTTGGCGATGTCCCGGAGCGTCATGGCGTCATTGAAGCCGAACGAGATGCCGTTCCTGAAGCGCCGGTTTATCGAGAACTGGATCGCGTGGTACTCGCGCCACCCGTCGTAGACGCGATAGGCGATCGCGGTGTAGCCTTTGTAGCGCCGCACCAGGTCGGGAAACAGCGCCGCGAGCGACGAGGCGCCCGGCGTTGCGCTGGCGGCGCGTGGTCGGATCCTGCTTGTTGGGATCGAACGCCGTGCCGAGGTCGACCGAATTCAGCTGCCCGGTCAGCTCGGCGTTGTAATTGTGATGGCCCACGTACGCCACGTCCACCGACGTGGCCCAGGGAATCAGCAACTGCGACGCCGGCGCTCCATTCCGTCGAGGTCGGCAGCTTGCTGTCGTACTGGTAGGCCGTGAGCTGCGCGGGTGACTGCGTGGCGAGGCCCGACAGGCTCTGCAGCTGCGAGTACCGCAACGTCTGCAGGCTCGAGACGAACGTGTTGCCCACGAGCGCCTGTGCGTTACCGCCGCGCGGCCGGTCGAAGTAGAGGCCGAGCGAACCGCGCAGGACGACGTGCTGGTCGCCCGAGAGATCGTAGGCCGTGCCGAAGCGCGGGCCGACGTTCAACTTCGGGAACAAATAGGTCGTGTCCGCGATCTCCTTCCCGGACTGGAACAGGCCGTTCCTCTCCACGCCGGAGTTCGGCACGAGCGTGCCGATGGCCAGCGCGGTGTTCGGGCCGAGCAGCTCGCCGGTCAGCGGGTTCTTCGCCGAACGGTTCGAGCCCGTGCACGTCGCCGTGTTGCCGACGCAGCCCGGCACATACAGCGCGGGCGACGCGGACTGCACCCACTTGTCCGGCAGGAAGTTGCCGCTCTGCAGGAGCGCGTCGTGCTGCGGGATGGCATGGACGAAGCGGACGCCGTAGTCGATCGTCCACTTGGGCTTCACCTTCCAGTTGTCCTGCACGTAGGCTTCGCGGTTGTCGTAGTTGAATGTCCCCTCGACGTACGCGGACGCCTGCACGAAGGAGCTGAAGCTCCCGATGGCGGCGTTCGCGAACCCGAAGCCCGTGTCGAACGGGTTGACCCCGACCGTGTCCTGCTGGAAATTGATGGTCCCGAAGTTGGTGCCGCCGAGGACGTTGTTCTCCCGCTTCAGGCTGTGGTTGTTGTAGAACCCTGTCTTGAATGTGTGGTGGCCCATGACCTTCGTCAGGTTGATCGCGACGTCCTGCGTGGTGTTGATGTTGAGGAAGCCCGGGATAGATGACGTTCGGTGGGGCCGCACCGGCTGTCGTGTTACCAGATACGATTCGATTTCCCCACGGAAGGACGGCACCTTGTAGATCTGCGTCCCGTCCCAGTACGGCGGCTTCTGATACTGGAGGATTTCATAGGCGTAGTAGTCGGGGTTGATGATGTTGGCGTTCGGGAAGATCAGCGGAAAATTCGCCAGCCCCGTCGTCCGCGAGTCCGAGACGTCGTTCACGGGAAGCCCGCCGCAGCCAGCCAGCTGGTTTCCGGCGCGTCCGTAGGTGCCTTCGAGGAACGTCGTCGCGTTGATGTTGCAGTTGACCGTCACCGCTTCCGTGCCCTTTTTCGGAATCGGCACGATCGCGTCATTCCAGCCGGGCAGCGAGCCGAGCGTGACGCGCTTGCTCATGTTGTTGCCCTGGTACTTGAAGCTCACCCGCAGGCCCTGCGTGACCTGATAGTCGAGCTTGCAGCGCCGGCTGGTAGAGGAGCGTGTCGTACGTCGGCTGGATGAACTGGTGGTTGGTCCCAATCGTCGTGCTCTGGTTGTTGGGCAGGGGATACATCTTGAGGATGTTCAGCCCGAGGCCGATAGAGCCGGTTGGCCGGAATCCTCCCGAGCACGCCGCCGTCCTGGAAGCAACCGCTGTGATCGCCCGTCGCAGTCGCCGCGCACGCGCCGGTCGACTGCGGATCCTTGATGTACGGAAACGGATTGCCCAGGTTGTCGGTGGTCTGCGAGAAGTCGCCCTGCCGCTCCAGCGCGGTCGGCAGCCGGAACGTCTGCTGCGTGCCGCCGGCGGTCGCGGGGTTGAACTCCTCGGCAAAGAAGAAGAAGAGCTTGTTGTGGCCGCCCGGTTTCCCTATCGGACCGCCGATCGAGAACCCGATGTCCTGTGCCTTCGACACGGTCTTCGGCACGCCGTTCTGCTTGTTGGCCTCGCTGTTGGAATTCCAGTCGGAATTGCGGCGCACGTTGTAGACCGAGCCGCGGAACCGGTTCGTCCCGCTCTTCGTGACCGCCATCACCTGCAGGCCGCTCCGCAGCCCGTATTCGGCCTGATAGCCCGGACTCGAGGACCTTGACCTCGGCAATCGACTCCGTGTTCATGTTGAACAAGGCCGCACCGCTGCTGCCGGTATCCATCGTCGAAACGCCGTCCATCACGATGTTGCTCGACATGCACTGCTGTGTGCCCTGCGCCTGCGTCCCTGTCGTGCCCCCGACGCCTGGCGCCAGCGAGGCGAGGAACGTGAAGCCGCGGTTGGCGAACGGCAGGTTCTGGACCGAGTCGGTGGGCACGGTAAACGAGCGTTCGCCGCTCGTGGACTGGATCAGCGGTACTCTCGGCCTTGACTTCCACCGTCTCGGTCGTGCCGCCGACTTCCAGGATCAGGGTGCCGAGCGCCGTCCGCGACCCGGGGCTCACCGCGACGCCGGACTGCTTCGACGGTCTTGAAGGACGGCATCGTGATTTCAACGGTGTAGGTGTCCACCGGGGTGACCGGAAACTGGAAGTCTCCGGTCTCGTTCGTGACCGTCGGGCGTGAGCGACGTCCCCTTGGTTTCGCTGGTGAGCGTCACGGTCGCGCCGGGAATCACCCCGCCTTGCGCGTCCTTGACCGTTCCGACGACCGAGCCGGTCGTGACCTGGGCCATCGCTGACAGCGCCGCTCGTGAAGAGCATGGCTAACGCCATCGCGCCGATTCTGATGGACCGTGCACTCTGTCTCACTTGCATCCTCCGGTTCTGGTATTCGTGGGCATCGGCGCACCGCGCGTACGCCACGACGCACGTACCGGTACATGGGCGGGGCCCATCGGATACGACAGGCTCGAGAGGTCGCGATTCGGACTCAGCTTCGAAGATCCTGCGCATTTGTCGATGCGAGCACCCCGTGCCCTCGGGAGCCTGCACCGCATTGGCTACGGTGGACGCTCGGACGCCGTGCCGCCTGGAACACGATGCCGCCTTCTGGCGAACAGATGTGAGCGACGCTCCAGACCGTTCCGCGGCGCCGGCGTCGTGCGCGCGATCGCGGCCACGGCCGGCGCGGCGCTCCTCGATCCCGGTCCCGTGCTCGCGCGTCTCATCGCCGAGCAGTCCGCCCAGCCCTGCGTGGACGACCGGCCCGCTCGGTCGGCTCGTCGCCACGCTGGCGCTCTCCCGTGCGGGCGGCCTCGTGCAGCCCTTCGGAGTGAAGATCGGTGGTTCGGGGCTGGACGCGCGACTGAACACCGATCTGTCGCGGCTTCAACCGGATCGGTTGATCACACCAACCGAGCAGGTCGTACGTGCGCACGGAGTGTCCGCCGGTCGTCGCTGCACACCGGGGGCCATGGACGATCCAGACGTCCGGGCTCATCGCTCGCGCGGCGTGCGCCGTGCCGCTCGACGATCTGTGTCGCGGCGTGCGCGGCCGATGGGCGCGCATCTGCTCGAGTGCTCGGGGAACAACAATCCCGCCAATTTCGGTTTGATGAGCGTCGCGGAATGGGACGGCGTGCCGCTCATCGACGTCGTCGCGACGCTCCGGCCCTCGTCGAACGCGACGGCGGTCCTCGTGAGCGGCGTGGATCCCGATCAGCCGTCGAGGACCTCCATCGCCGGCGCGAGCTGGGTGTTCCCGCTGGCGTCACTCGACTCGCTCGGCGCGTTCCTCGCGGTTCGCATGAACGGTGACGCCCTGCCGCTCGATCACGGACGTCCCGTGCGACTGGCGGTGCCCGGCTGGTACGGCTGCTCCTGGATCAAGTGGGTCGACGAGATTCGGCTCGTCGATGCGTCGGAACCTGCCACGAGCCAGATGCGGGAGTTCGCGGCGCGAACGCACCAGACCGCCGTCCACGATCTGGCCGAGAGACGTACGCGCCACCGGTCATTCAGACGGCGGCCACGCCGGTTCGCGTCGAGAAGCGTCGTCGGCGCGAGCGGCCTCGAGTATCGCGTCGTCGGCATCGTCTGGGGCGGTGCGCGCGCCGTCGACCGTCTCGCGATCCGCTTCAGCGACGATGAGCCGTGGATGCCGTTCGATGTCTGCCCCGCGCCGAGGAGCCCGGCCATCTGGTCGCTGTGGACCTACCGCTGGAAGCCTGTCGCGCCCGGCGTCGTACAGCATCGCGTTGAAGGTTCCGGACGCCACCGTGCCTCAACGCCGCCTCGATAGCGGCTACTACGTTCGGCAGGTCAGGATCGATGAAGTCTGACAGAGGCGAACGAGCGCGCGAGTGAGTCCACGCGATCGGAGCGCGCCGTCGAAGCAGCGCGCGAGAGCGCGTGTAGGCGAGTCCGAGCGGCGAAGCCCCTCGGACTTCAAAACCGTGACGAGCGAATCCATGTGTCCGATCGCGCCCAGCTGCGATCGAACTCCTCACTCACGTCGCGCGTCGGCTTTCCTCTGCGCCGCGAGCGCCTGCGCGAGCCCCAGCAGCGACCAGCCGTTGTGCGGATGCTTCTTGAGATCGGCGCGGTAGACCGGCTCGGCATCGGCAGAGCGGCCCGCCTCGAGCAGCGCGGCGCCCGAGCCAGTGGCGCGCGCTGAACGGCAGCGGCTCCGGCTCGTCCCAGACGAGTGAGTCTTCAATCGAGACCGCCTTCTCGAAGGCGGCCAGCGCGGCCGGCCTGGTCTCTGCCGCCGAGCGCGATCTCTCCCTCGAGGATGCCGGCGAGCACGCCGAAGAGCTTCTTCGCCGGATTGGCGCCGAAGGCGGCCGTCGACGTGTTGGCAGCGTCCTGCAGCGCAGTGAGGTTGGTCTTCGCGGTGTCGCGGTCGCCCGCCCGGAGCGTGCGCGTAGCCCTGTGCGAAATCCCAGACCGGGCCCGACAGCCCGCCTGGCGTCCGGCGTCTTCATGTCCTCGAGGATGTCTTCGAAGCGTCCGAACCTGACGAGCGTCAGGAGCAGGTAGATCGGATTCTTCGTCATCCTGGAATAGTCGCGGCCCGCCTGCATCGCGATCGCGCCCTGGCCGTCCATCGACGCGGCGAACACGAGCATCTGCAGGTCGTGCCACGGATAGATGGCGATGCCTTCGCCGACCAGCGACTTCAGGTCCGAATGCCAGGCGTCGAGACTTGCCCGCACCGCGTCGCCCCATCGTCCGATCTGCGTCCAGTGTGCGACGGCATGTGGTTGATGTGGCTGGCGCCCGGGAATCGAGCTGCCGAGGAATTCGGCGCACGCGGCGGCGCGCCCTGGCTCGCTCGTCGCCTCGGTGACGTGGATGTACAGATGGCACGCGCCGGGATGACGGATGTCGGCCTTCAGCGCCCGCTCCAGCACGCCGACGATCCGCTGGACATTCGGGCTCGCGATGTCGCGCGCGCCCGCGCGCGGCTCGAGGAGAAACAAGGCCTCGGCGTACAGTGTTGCCGCGTCGAGGTCGTCCGGAAACGCATCGACGACCGTCTTCATGGCGTCGGCGTAAGCGCGGTCCTGATCCGCGCGTCTGGCCGGATCGAAGCGCTCGACGTAACGAACCGACATCGCCCGAATCAACGCACGCTCGATCGGCGTGGCGTGCGCGGCGGAGAGCGCTGCCGCCTTCTGAATCGCGGCGTAGGCGAACGGGGCCTCCTCGGGCGCCATGGCCCAATTCAGATTCGACCCCCATGCCCAGGCTTCACCCCAGTAGCAGATCGCGCACTCCGGATCCCGGAGCTCAGCTTCACGGAAGGACCGCACGGCCTCCGGCCTGGCGAAGGCATAGGTCAGCTGGAACCCCTGGTTGAAGAACGCCTGCGCTTCGCTGTTCTTCGAAGAAATCGGCCGCGTGAACGTTCCTATCGCGGCCTTGTTGAGACCGATTCTCCCGTTGAACGCGGTTGGAGGTGCGCCGTGGTCCTGATGCTGATCGGCCGTCGGCGTCTGCGCCTGGCCGCTCGAGGAGGCGAGCCATGCGACTATTGCAGCGCCCACCGCGCGGGAAAACCGATGGTGAGGTTGCCTGAGCACACTTCGACGATACCGCAGGCCCCCGTCGTACACCACAGGGAGCCGCAGCTGTCCTGGCTGCTCGAATCGAGACGTGCGCAGGCTTCGGTGCCGCCGGGAGGAAACCGGGTGTAGAATCCGCGCGTCTGCCTCCAATCACATCAAGGAGTTCGGCTGACGTCATGAGCACCCCATCCTCGACTCGCCGGGAATTCCTGACTGCCGCTTCGGCCGCTGCCGCAGCTGCGATGCTGCCGGTTTCCGTGGGGGGCACGGAAGCGGCTCCGGATTCGCGGTGGGCGATCGGGTGCCACACGCGGCCGTTCGGGGATTTCCGCGCGAGTCAGGCCAGCAACCCGGACTACATCCTGGATGCGGTCAAAGCGGCCGGCTACGAGTTCGCCGACATGATTTCGGCAGGTGGCGGCGGAGGCCGCAACGCGGCTGCCGCCGGAGCAACCGGTGCTGCGCCCGCGCCTGCAGCGGGCCGCGGCGTGCCTCCGACAGCGGAGGCGACAGAGGCGTACAAACAGAAGCTGGCGGCGCGCGGGCTGAAGTCGAACATCGCGAGCCTCTCGACGCCGCAAGGCCCGATCGTGCTCGCCGACGCCATCGCCAACGCGCGCAGGATCATCGCGAACGCGCAGATCCTCGGGCAGAAGTACGCGATCAACCTGGGCATCGAGCAGGAAGAGCGGTGGGTCGACTGGTGCAAGGTGCTGGCGGACGCGGCGGCCTACGGCAAGGAGCGTGGCGTCAAGGTCGTCGTGAAGCACCACCATGGCCTGAACAACACGTCGCTCGATCTGCTCGCCTGGATCAAGCAGGTCAATCATCCCAACTTCGGCGTCTTCGTCGATCCCGGCAACATCGTCTACTACACCGGCAAGGACCCCGTGAAACAGGTGGAGCTCATCGGGCCCCACGTGAGCGGCGTCGTGGCGAAAGACTGCAGCGCGCCCCACTTCATGGAGCGCGAGGTCAGCGCTCCTCCCATGGCCCCTGCCGTCGCCGGCGCCGGCAATCCGGAGGTCATGATTCAGTTCGGGACCGGGAGGGTCAACTTCGCCGCGCTCTTCGCGAAGCTCAAGTCGTTTGGCTTCAAGGGCCCGGTGATGGTCGAGGGAACAGAAGTCGCCGCGACTCTCGAACAGACGGTTGCCAACGCGCGCGCGAACCGGGAATTCCTGGAGAAGATTTTCGCGAGCCTCTAGGCGCGGTCCTGAGCCGCGGCAGAATCCGAGCCGAGACCTCAAGGTCGGCGATCAGCTGCAGATCATGCCCGGCCACTGTGACACGACGGTCAATCTCCACAACGTGTTCTTCGCCGTGCGCAAGGGCATCGTCGAGCACGTGTGGCCGATTGAAGGGCGCGGCCGGACCGATGGAGGTACTTCATGAAGCGTCTGGCGGCAGCACTGGTGTCGATCGCAGCTCTTTGTGCGGGGCCTTTCGTTGCGCAGGGAAAGGCGACGAAGTCTCTGGAGATTTACGTCATAGATGCGGAGGGCGGCAAGGCGGTGCTTTACATCTCACCCACGGGCCAGACACTGCTCATCGACACCGGCAACCCTGGCGGGAGGGACACCGATCGACTGATGGCCGCGATCGCCGATGCGGGCGTCACGAAGATCGACTACCTGATATCGACCCACTACCACACGGATCACGTCGGCGGCCTTGAGCCACTCTCGAAACGGATTCCGATCGCGCACTTCCTCGATCACGGACCGACCGTCGAGGGTCCAGTCACGGCGCTTCGCGAGCAGGTGGCCGGGTTCCAGGCGATGTACGCGGAGCTGTCGAAGGGGAAGCGCACGGTCGTCAAGCCCGGGGACCGCGTGCCCATCACCGGGCTCGACGTGCGGGTCGTGACGTCGGCCGGTACCGTTCTCAAGACGCCACTGCCTGGCGGCGGGAAGCCGAATCCGGCATGTGCGAAGTACACGCCTCCTGCCGAACCCGCGTCGAACTGGTCCACGCCGGACGACGATCAGTCAGTGGGCACCGTGATCGCGTACGGCCAGTTTCGCGCGCTCGACCTGGGCGATCTGTTGTGGGACCGGGCCGTCCAGCTGATGTGCCCGAACAACATGGTCGGGACGATCGATCTGTACGTCATGACCGGCCACGGGACCGACATTACGAGTGCGTCCCCGCTGACAGACGGCATCGGCGCGCGCGTCGCAGTCATGCAGAACGGCACGCGCAAGGGTGGACAGGTGGCCGCGATGCGGACAATCCGTCTGGCGCCTGGGTTCGAGGATCTCTGGCAGCTGCACTGGTCGTACAACGCCGCCCTCGAGGGAAACAGCCCCGGCCTCTTGGTCGCGAACATCGACGATGCGGCGACGATCGCGGCCGTATTGACCGCGCCGCCGCGCGCGGGCGGTCCGGGTCGTGGTCAGAACGCGTCCCCGTCTGCTGGTGTACCGTCCTCCGCTGCCGCGCCTGCGGCAATACCAGCCCCGCAACTGGCGACCGCCGGTTCGCCGCAGGGAACCGCGTCACCGGCAACGGGACAGCCGGCCGCGGGCGCCGGCGGGCGTGGGCCGGGAAACGCGCCTGCGGCGCACACGCCCGCGTACTGGATCAAAGTGTCCGCACGGTCGGATGGGACCTTCACCGTCTCGAACAGCCGGAATCGATTCAGCAAGACCTACACGCAGCGACCGGCACGGTAGCGACGTGGCGCGCAGCAGCAGGGCTTCGGCGCCGTCAAACGCGTATCAGGCGGCGCGGAAGCGTCGGTGCATAGTAGAGATCGTTCACCAATCCGAACCCGGAGTTCACCGTGATTCATCGTCGCGCGTCGCAAACGCTTCTGACGATCCTTGTCTGTCTCTCCATGGCTGGCGTCGCGTGCCACCGCGCCTCCAATCCGACGGGTTATGCCGGGACGTGGGTCATGAAGGTGGGACAGCGCGTCTTCGGCGTGTTGGTCATCGAAGAGAGACAAGGAACGTATGCGGGCAACTGGACCCTTCCCGAGCATTTCGGTCTCGGAATGGGGAAGCTGGCAGCCTTCTCGCACGTGACCGCCCAAACGAAGCGAACCACATTTGCGACGATGACCGTTCAGGGCGACCATTTGCATTTCGTGGTACCTGATCCTGACGCTCCGGCTGAACCCGACGAGTTCGACATGTCGCTCGTCAATAGCAACCAGGCCGTCGTTCGATTCGTTGGTGTGCCGATTGAGCCCTGGCCATTCTCCAGGGTTCAGGATGGGACGGTACCTGCCGTGGCCACCGACTGGGAGCCGCAACGGTCGTATCCGCTGAAGGAGGAGACGTTCACGTCGAACGCAGAGATGCGCGCGATCTTCGCAGAGGATCAGAAGGTGCGTCAGGGTGAGATCTCCGAAGCTCAGTGGGTGGTCATCAGCAAGGAGGACGCGGCACGGCGAGAACGCACGCGCGACCTGCTTGCGCGCGATCAGCTGCACACCAGCGAAGACTTTCGGGGGGCGGCATTCGTGTTCCAGCACGGCGATGGGCCGGATGACTTTCTGCTCGCGCACACGCTGGCGATGGTCGCGGTTGGAAAGGGTGACAACGGGGCCGTCTGGATCGCGAGTGCGACGCTCGACCGCTATCTCCAGTCGATCCGGCGTCCGCAGATCTACGGTACGCAGTTCGTCGGCAACTCAGGCAGCCCGCAGACGCAGGAACCCTTCAACCGCGATCTGATTTCGGACTCGCTCCGAGCCGAGCTCGGCGTGCCATCGCTCGCCGATCAGCAGGAGCAGCTCAAGTCGATGAACGCCGCGCCCAAGCAGCCGTAGCGCGGTCTCCTACGCGGGGCTAAAGCCCCGCGCTACGGGTGTCATTCTCCACTTGACTTTCTAGTGAAGCGGCACAATGCTTCACTGGATATGGTTCAAAACCCAATACGCAGACTGGCGAACGAGTGCGCGAGTGAGCCCACGCGAGCGGAGCGGGGCGGCGGGGCCCCCGCGAGCGCGCGTGTAGGGGAGTCCGAGGGGCGAAGCCCCTCGGAGTGAAAGAAGGTCAAGTGAATGTCCCGTACTGACCGCGTCGAACTCCTCAACGGCACGCTCGATCTCATCGTCCTCAGGGCGCTGGCGACGATGGGTCCGCTGCATGCGTACGCGATCGCATCCAGGCTCGAGCAGATGGCCGATCATCCGTTGATGCTGAATCAGGGAACCCTCTATCCGGCGCTGGTCCGGCTCGAACAGCGGGGCTGGATCAAGGGCAGCTGGCGCAAGACCGAGAGCAACCGCGAGGCCAAGTACCTACTCGATCACTCAGCCTGGGCGCCGCGCCGTCGAAGAGCAAGCCGAGCGCTGGCGTCGCCTATCTGGGCTGGTCAACAAGCTGTTGCTTGATTAGAAGCTCATAAACCCAAATGGGCTCGGTAACAATACCGAGCCATGCGAGCGAGCGACAGCGAGTGAGCCACGCGATCGGCCCGCCTACGCCAAGGCTTCGGCGAGGTCTCGCCGTAGCGCTTCGCGCGGAGGCGGAAGCGCGCCGTCGAAGCGGCGCGCGAGAGCGCGTGTAGGGGAGTCCGAGGGGCGACGCCCCTCGGATAAGGTAGGAAGGCCAACGCCATGCGACGATTTGTCGAACGCCTGCTGAACCTGTTTCGCGTACGCCGGCCCGAGCACGAGCTGACGCGCGAGGTCGAGGCGCACCTTGCGCTGCTGCAGGAGGCGTACGAAGCCCGCGGGATGACGCCGCAGGACGCGAGGCGCGCCGCTGCCGTTGCGATCGGTGGCGCCGAGCAGGCCAAGGAACTCCACCGGCAGGCGCGGTCGTTCCTCTGGCTCGAAGATGTGCGGCAGGACGTCGTTCACGGTCTTCGCCTGCTGCGGCGGAGTCCCCTGTTCACGGTCACCGCAGCGGCGTCGCTGGCAATCGGGATTGGCGCCAACACCGCGATCTTCTCTGTTGCCAACGGCTTGCTCTTTCGACCTCCAGCCGGAATCGTCGAGCCTGATTCACTCATCGACATCGGCGCCGCTCGCGGAGACGGAGGACTGAATCCTGTCTCCTACTCGACGTATTTGGAAGTCGCTCGCCGGACGGCCTCGCTCGCCGGCGTCGTGGCTCAAAACCTGTCTCCTCACGTCATGAGTTTCCTGCCGTCCGACACCGGCGTCGCAGAGAGGATCATTGGCCAGTACGCCACGGTCAATTTCTTTACCGTCCTCGGCTCGCACGCGGCACGGGGGCGCGTCTTTGACAATACCGACAGACGTGCGGCGGTGCTCGACTACGACTACTGGAGGCGCCGCTTCAACAACGACGGGAGCGTCGTCGGCCGAGTACTTCGCATCAATGGGAGAGCGTTCACCGTCGTCGGCGTGGCGGAAGCTGGATTTCGCGGCACGGGGGTCCACGTGCGCGATATCTGGCTTGCCATGGGTCCCGACGACGGCGCGTCGAGCGTCATCGTCAGCGGTCGCGTGCGCCCGGGTGTGTCGATTGACGCGGCGTCAGCGGAGGTTGCTGCGATTGGCGGCGCGATCGACCTGGACCGTGCCGAGTGGCAGCGGCCGCAACGGCTGAGCGCACTGCCGTTCTCGCCTGCGGGCGGCAATCGGAACATCGTGATTGGGTTTGCAGCGTTTCTCATGGTGCTCGTCTCGATTGTCCTGGCCGCCGCGTGCTCGAACGTTGCCGGCATTCTGCTCACACGATCGACCGCGCGCGCGAGAGAAATAGCCGTCCGCACTGCGCTCGGAGCGTGGCGAGGCCGCCTCGTCCGACAACTGCTCACCGAGACGGTGGTGTTGTACCTCGCTGGCGGAATGCTGGGCATCGGTTTCGCTCGTGTGCTGTTGAGTCTGGTCTCTTTGCTCCCGGCCCTGCCGACGCCCGTGACCGTACCCCTGACGCTCGACGTCCGGGTCCTGGTATTTGCCCTGTCGGTCTCGTTGTGCGCCGCACTGGCATCCGGCGTTCTGCCCGCACTCAAGGGCTCGAAAGCCGACCCTGGCGGAACCCTGAAGGAAGGTATCCGATCGTCGGGTCGCACTCGGCTGCGCGGCGCGTTCGTGTCGGCGCAGATCGCGCTGAGCATCCTGCTCGTCGTCCTGGCCGCCTTGTTCGTCCGGGTTCTCAGATATGCAGGCGGGTCGGACACCGGCTTCGATGCGCGCGGCGTCGAGATCGCGTCAGTCGATCTGTCGATGTCGGTCGCCGCTCAGTCGGCGCCGCAGATGCTCTGGCGCAACGTGATCGACCGCGTGCGCGCGCTGCCGGCGATAGAGATGGCCTCGCTCGCCCGCGTGCCGCCCGGGGGACTCGAGGGCATCGGCATGGGCGGTATCGCGGCCGGAGACCGGTCGGGCGAGCCGGAGTTCTCCCCGGGCTGGAACATCGTGGACGCCGGCTATTTCGCGACGCTTCGAATTCCTGTCCTTCACGGCCGCGATTTCACGGCTGTCGACCGCGTTGGCGCACCGTTAGTCGTGATCGTCAGCGACGCGATCGCGCGGCGCTTCTGGCCCGGGCAGCACGCGATCGGCAAACCTCTGATTCTGGCGATTTTCAACGCTACCAGTCGGCGCATGGAGCGCCGTGTCGCCACCGTGGTTGGGATCGTTGCCGACATCAAATCGAGCAGCCTTGTCGACGGCCTCGCCGAACCTTACGTCTATCTGCCGCTCGCGCAAGCCCAGGACACCGGCATGCTCACCGAGATGTCGATCGTGGCGCGACGTCGCGGCAACACCACCCTCGAGTCGCAGATCGGCGCTGTCGTTCGCGACCTCGATCCCGCTCTCGTTCTCGCCAAGACGGAGTCCCTCTCCGAGGCGATGTCACTGGGTCTCGCGCCGCAGCGCGTGCTCGCTGCCGTGGCTGCGGGCATGGGGTTGGTGAGCCTGTTGCTCGCGGCAATGGGGATTTACGGCGTTACGGCCTATAGCGTGGCGCTTCGACGACGGGAGTTCGGGATCCGGCTGGCCCTCGGCGCTCCGCGCATGCGCGTGATCTCGATGGTGATCAGGCAGGGGATGTGGCTCGTCGGCGCGGGCGCAGCAATCGGGCTCGGGTTGGCCGTCGGTGCAGGACGCGTGCTGGCCGTGTTCTTCTACGGTCTGCCCGCGGTACATGGGCCCACGCTGCTCGGGTCCGCGCTGCTCCTTGGTGCCGTCGGCGCTGCGGCATCTGCCATCCCGGCCATCCACGCCGTCCGCGGTGACTGGCGGCGTGCGCTGCAGGAGGAGTAGCGCGGCGCTTCAGCGCCGCGACTATTCCTGACGCAGTACGACGAGCGGGTCGATCTGTGTCGCTCGGCGCGCCGGGACGTATGTAGCCAGGAGCGACAAGAGACCAAGCCCGGCGACCACGCCAGCGTACGTCGCCAGATCCTGAGGCTTGACCTCGAAGAGCATGCCATTCACGAGCTGTCCGGCGGCGATCGCCCCGAGTACGCCAAGGGCCAGTCCGCTCGCGGTCAGCCTGATACTGCGACTGACCATCAACCACAACACACCCGCGGCGGTCGCACCGAGCGCCATGCGCACACCGATCTCTTTCGAGCGCTCGCCTGCGACGTAGGCCATCACCCCGTACACACCCGCCATCGCGAGGCATATGGCGACGAGTGCGAAGAGGCTCAACAACCACGCGCGAAACCTCGGCGTCGCGATGTTCTCCGAAAGAAGGGTCTCCATCGTCGTCACCCGCACGGAGACCTCGGGCGATCGTTCGTGCGCCGTGCGCTCGAGGGATGGACCAAACGCGGCGGCGTCGGTCGCCGTGCGGACGAGGATTCGCAGCGTCGCGCCGTTGTAGAAATGCTGCTGGTACGGAAGATAGATCTCCGGTTGGGCCTCGCGAGAGGGTCCGTATTGCCGGACGTCGCCGACAACCCCGACGATCGTCATCGGGTCCGCTGAATCGTAGCCCGCGACGATCACGCGCCCGAGCGGATCACCTCCGGGAAAGGCACTCTGTGCCAACGCCTCGTTTACGATGACCACTTTTGGCGCAGTCATCGTGTCGCCGTCGCGAAAATCGCGCCCCTGCCGGAACGGGATGCCGAGCGCCGCGAACGCGCGCGGCGAGACCACGTTCATGACCGCTGGCCGTGCGGTATCCAGCGGTGATTCTTTCGGCATCCGATCGACCCAGTAGCCGCTCTCGGAGTCGACGAGCCCGGGTGGACCCATCATGGCGCCTGCGGCCACCACGCCCGGCAGACTCGGGATATCGGAGAGCAGCCCTTCAAAATACCCGCGGCTGTCGCTCCAGTCTTCGGCCCGCGGCGACGCCGTCGGTCTGCATCACCACGACGTGGTTGGGGTCAAATCCAAGCGGCGCGCGCTGGAGTGCGACGAGGCTTCGGACGAGGAGGGTGCCCGTCGCAACCAGGACGACGGCCAGCGCGATCTCGGCGACGACCAGCAGTTCGCGCATGCGACCACCGCCCGCGCCGGCGACACGCGCGGGACTCCGCCGCAGCGGCTCGCTCACATCAATCCGCGCGGCCTGCACCGCCGGCGGCAAGCCAAACAACACCGAGACGATGCAACAGATAGCCGCGGTGAAAACCAGCACGCTGCCATTGACCGAAACCTCGGCGAGGCGCGGGACGTCGGACGGTGAAAGTGCGACGAGCGCCCGCGTGCCCGCGATGGCGAGGACCACACCGACGGCGCCGGCTGCAAACGCCTGAACCACTCCTTCCACCAGCAATTGCTGAACGATTCGCGCTCGACTGGCACCGAGCGCTCCGCGCACGGCGATTTCCGGAACGCGAGTGGTCGATTTTGCCAGCAGCAGTGTGGCCATCGTTGCGCACGCGATCAGGAGAACGAGCGCGACGGCACCGAGCAACATGTAGAGCGTCGATCGGACGTCGCCAACCATCTCGCGCTGGACTTCGGTCACGACTACGCGGATGTCGCGATTCGTGTCGGGGTACCGCTCTCCCAGGCGCGCCGAAACCGCGGTCATCTCGGCTTGTGCCTGCTCGATCGTCAGTCGCGCCTTGAGCCGCGCAACGGCCCGAAAGTTGTTCCCGCGCCGCGTTTGACTCGCACTGTCGAGGATCGGAACCCAGATGTCCGTGTCCACGGGAAAGTCGAATGAGGCCGGGAGGATGCCCACCACGGGAACGGACCGGGTGCCAAGGCGCAGGACCTGCCCGATCGCGCGCGCGGCGTCGCCGAACTGCTGGCGAGCATATCGATCGCTGACGATCGCCGCCTGCCACTCCGCGACTCGTCCTGGTTGAACGAGCGGCCGACGGCCGGCTGGACGGCAAATGCGCGAAAGAACTCCCCGGACACGCGCATGACGGTGGCGTATTTCGCGACCGGTCCGGCCATGACCGGTGCCCGTCCGCCCGCGAAATACGCCATCGCGTCGAACGAGGTGCTTTCACTCCGCCAGTCCCGCACATCGGGCGCCGATACCTGCCGCAGGCGAGCGCTTGACGTGCTGCCTCCGTTCGAGACGTACGTCAGCATGACGATGCGCTCCGGATTGGGGTAGGGGAGCGGATTGAGCAGCACCGCATAGACGACGCTGAAGACGGCCGTGTTGGCGCCGATCCCGAGCGCCATGATCAGGACGCCCAGCAGCGTCGCGCCCGTGTTCTTGCGTAACGACCGGACGGCGTAGCGCACGTCCTGCCAGAGGGTTTCGAGCCGTGGAATGCCGCGGCGATCGCGATACGACTCTTTCACAGATTCGAGACCGCCGAATCTCGCGAGTGCCAGGCGGCGCGCCTCGGCAGGCGACAGCCCGGCCTGCAGGTTCTCGTCGATCAGCATCTGCACGTGACTTTCGAGCTCTTCGTCGAGCTCGGCGATCGCGCGCGCGCTGTCGAAAGAGGCCGAGAATACGCGCCAGCCCGCCGCGCAGGGTCCGGGCGCGGTTGCCAGGCGCCTGCTTCGTGTCGAATCGCTGAGCGTTCATGACGCCTCCTTGGGAGCGAAGAATCGCGCCAGGATTGCCGTGGCCTGCTGCCAGTCGCGACTCGTTGGCGTCGATGTGCTTCCGTCCGGCGCGCGTCAGCGTGTAGAACTTCGCCTTGCGGTTGTTGTCGGATAGGCCCCACTCGGAGGCGATGTACCCTTCCTGCTCCAGTTTCAGGAGCGAGGCGTACAGCGTGCCGTAGTGCACGCGCAACTGATGGTCGCTCGTCTGTTCAATCCGCCGGGCGATACCGTATCCGTGCAGCGGCCCGAGCGATTCGCAGCGTCTTGAGAATCATCAGGGCCAGCGTGCCCTGCCAGACGTCCGTGCGGTTTCTCATATGCGATACGCATAGGAGTATCGCACGCCTCCTATGCGAATGCAATACGAGACGCTACTCTGCCCGCAGCGTCGTGGCGGGATCGGTCGCGGCGGCGCGCCGGGCCGGGATCGCGCACGCCAGAGTCGCTACGATCAAGAGGATCAGCGGCATCGTGACGAACGACGGCAGATCGAGTGGCGCGATGCCGAAGAGGAGCGGCTCCAACCGGCGCGCGGCGATCGCGGCGACAACCACCCCGGCCGTCAGTCCGAGCAGCGTGACCGTCAACCCCTGCCGTAGGACGAGCCCGAGGAGATCCCCTCGCGTCGCGCCCAGCGCGGCGCGGATGCCGATCTCCTTCCGGCGCTGGGAGACGCTTACGACAGGACTCCATAGAGACCTGTGACGGCGATGCCAAGCGCAAGGATCGCGAACGCGCCGAGCACCGCGGTCGAGAATCGTGGTTCGCTGACAGAATCCGCGACCCGGCTCGAGAGCGTGCCGACGCGTCCCAGCGCCGCCGTCGGCTCGCTGTCGCGCACCATCGATCGAAGGTCGGACACAAAGGCGTTCGGGTCCCCGGCGGTCCGGATCACCAGGTTGATCTCGCGGTTGATCCCATGCTCCGTGTCGAGCTTGTTCAGCGCGAGATAGATCTCCGGCTGCGGCTTCGTATCGAGGCCGTCCTTCAACACGTCGCCGACGACGCCGACGATTTCGGTGGTCATCTCCGGCTTTCCGAGCAGGCCCTTGAACTGACGCCCGACGGCCGGACGTCCATCGGTGATGTAGCCACGCACGAATGCCTCGTTGACGAGCATCGCTTCCACCGGTGACGCCTCGTCGGCTGCCGAAATCGGGCGTCCCTCGACACGCAGATTGAGCGCCTCGGAGTAGCCGCTGGTGACGACATATTGGAGCGCGCGCGCGACGACAGGCTGCCCGGACTCGTCGCGTCCGAACGAAAACCCCGAAAGAAACGTGGATTCGCCGAGCGGCGCCATGTTGCCTGCGCCCGCGGCAACGACGGCTGGTGTTGCGCGCAGGCGCGCCATCAACATCTCGACGAGTTGCCGCCGGCGCTCAGGTGTGGATGCCGGGCCGCTCAGATAGACTCTCGCGGTGAGGACGTTCCGCGCGTCGTAACCCGGATCGACGTGGGACAGGCTGATGAAGCTCCTCACGCAGGAGCGCGGCGCCGATGAGCAGGACGACGCTAAGAGCCGCTTCG
>CAVTIL010000023.1:0-859251 GCA_963734695.1 uncultured Acidobacteriota bacterium | reverse complement strand
ACGGCTCATGTAGATGAGGCCGTCGTGAAGCGTCGGCGTCGGAATCGGGAACCGGTTTGGCTCCTCGATGTACCACCTGCGCGCGCCGGTGGCCAGATCGTGCCCGCTCACGCCCACGCTCGAGTTCACGATGATCTCGGCACGATCGCCAACCTCGACGACGAGCGGCGTGCTGTACGACAGCACGCCGGGAGCCGCATCAACCTTCCACTGGACACTCCCCGTCTTCGAGTCGAGCGACAGCAGATACGATCCCTTTTCGTGATAGCAGAGGAGAATGAGCCGGTTCTTGTAGACGACGGGCGAGCTGCCGTGCCCCCAGTTGATCTCGAACGGTCCGTACGTCGTGCCGAGATGCTTTTTCCAGACGAGCTTTCCGGAAAAATCCACCGCCGCGATCTGACCCGTCCCGAACCACGCGTAGATGCGCTCGCCATCGGTGACGGGGCTCGGCGACGCGAGATTGTGTTTCTCGTGAACCGAGGGAAGCGGGCCTTCTGCAGGATTCTCGAATTCCCACACGAGTCGCCCGCTGCGTCGATCGACGGCGCTGACGAGAAACGTGACGCGGCCCTCGCCTGCGGTCGGCCCGGATCGCAAGCGGACGCTCGCCGGCCTGAAGCGGATCGCCACTCTGAACCAGGCGTGGCCCCGGCCGCACTTCGCCGCTCCCCGCCTGCGAGGTGACGAACACGAGATCGCCCCAGACGATCGGCGACGAGATTCCAAGGCCGCGCAGCTTCGCCTTCCAGGCGACATTGTCACTATCGCTCCAGCGCTCGGGCAACCGCTCTTCGCCGGAGACCCCGGACGCCGCCGGACCACGCCATTGCGGCCAGTTCTCGGCGTGAAGGTGTGCCACGAGCGAACCAGCCAGGATGAGTCCGATCAGGCGTATGCGCTTCATGTCCTTGTCCGTCCTATGTCTTCTTTTTCCACTGACTGAACGTGCCCGCTGAATCGGTGAAATCCGCGGGACGTGGCTGGCCGGGACCGGCCATGAGGAAGCGCACTTCGTCGCTAACCCAGTCCATGATGCCGCGGCTCACCGTACCAGATTGCCGGCCCTCGAGGCACAGGTAATCCACAGCCATCGGGGCAACCGTTTCATCGATCCGCACCTTCGCGTGCACCATCACCTGTCCGCCGAAGACCACCTTCACTTCGTTTCCAACCGCCGTGCGCGAGCCAAAGGACAGCCATTCGTCGGGCATCGGTTTGCCGTCCATGACGAGCTTCACGGGATCCCATTCTCCTTCGAGGCGACGCAGCAATGGCGTCATCGCGACATCGAACGCGGACGGGTCCTCCCGATCTGCTGCAACCACCGTCACCGGCTGCGGCGTGCCGCCCGTGACGTTCGCAGGTCGTCGCGCCGACGATCGCCGCAGCTGCTGCAGGGCATGGCCGCTGCCCTTCCCTGCGGCGAACCCGTTAGGGCGCGATGAACCTGCGAGACCCAGGCACAACATCAGTCGATCGCCGGTCAGCTCGTAGATGCCACAGGATTCGTGCCCGGCTTCTGGACCTTCCACGAAATGAATCGTGATGTGTGCCGGAGTGCGCTCCACATCAATCGTCAGCACGCCTTCATAGGTTGCCTCCGGCGACTCCATGCGAAACCGATCGCCGTCGATCAGCAACCGCGCCTGAGCCAGCGCTTTCGCGGGCATCACGATGCCGTCCAGCTGCTGGCTGCCGAATCGCCATTCGCCTTCGAGCCCGCGCAGCTGCTCGACGTGGCGCGACAGCGCCGGCCAGCTCGCAAATCCGTTCTGCCGCGCGATGACCGATTGCGCGTCGGCCAGGCGGAAGCCGGCGCGGCGCGCGGCAGCAGCCGTCATTTTTCCAGCCTTTGGGAGGTGGTCGATGAACGCGCGCGCAGCGGACGTGTCCCCATCCTTCAATTGCTCGAGGAGCGTTTTTGCCTGACTGCGAAGGTGTTCGAGGTTCGGCCTGGCGGGAAGTCTTGTTGCCACGATTCCTCCATGCATGGCCTGGGGTCCGCAATCAGGCTGCACGAAGGACGTGCGTGGACGGCGACATCAGAGAAAGGTGAGTTGGACTCTTCCCGCGGACCCGGCGGCGCCCTTCGAGCCGGCGCCTATCTTACGCCAAAGCGTCGGCTGTCCGTCACACTCGAGGCCAACTTTTGAAAGCTAAACGCAGCCCGTAGACCGGGTTGCACCGCCTTGCACGTTCATTGACAACTGCTGTGGAGTATGTTACTTCGTTGCCCGAGTCGACCGTCGTTTTCTCTCACCCCTGACGTTTCTACGTCCGTTTTCCGACAAAGGAGGACCGTTGTGAGCGAGCGCAAAGTCTTTGGGCGTGCGTGCTCTCGTCTCTTCCTCGAACCCGTCCTGATTGCCTCCCTGGCAGCCATGATCGGGTTCGTGCCAACCAACGCTGCCGCACAGGTACTGTATGGGAGCGTCACCGGAAACATCGTTGACGGTTCGGGCGCTGCGGTGCCCGGCGCAACCGTCGTGATTAAGGATGAGGCGACCGGCCTTGCGTTGACAGCGGTCACCGACTCATCCGGCGTGTACACGATCCGAAACGTCACGGGCGGCACTTATACGCTGCGCGCATCGCTGCAGGGCTTCAAGGAATTCGTGCAGACCGGCGTTCCGATTACCGCCGGCGGTGTCGTCCGCATCAACGGACGTCTCGAAGTCGGCGCCCTGACCGAGTCGGTGACGGTCACCACCGAGGCGGCCGTGCTCAAGACCGACAAGCAGGACGTCAGCACCGAGCTCAGACCGGCCGATGTCGTCAACCTGCCGCTCAATCAATACCGGAACTATCAATACTTGATGAACCTCGTCCCCGGCGCGACGCCGCCCGAGTTCCAGAACGCGCAGACCGATACGCCTGGACGCTCGCTGTCGGTCAACGTCAACGGCACCAACCGCAACAACAACGTCACGCGCATCGACGGCGCCGCCAGCATCAACGTGTGGCTGCCGCATCATGCGGGCTATGTTGCGCCGGTTGAAACGATTGAGGTCGTGAATGTCTCGACCAACAACTTCGACGCGGCGCAGGGCATGACGGGCGGTGCCGCGGTCACAGTGCAGACCAAGTCAGGCACGAACTCGTTGAGGGGCTCCGCGTTCTACTTCCGTCAGCAGGACGAGTTCAACGCCCGCCGCGGATATTTCGATCCAAACAAGGTGGACGCGAGCACTGTCGATCGGCGGCGGCACGGTCGGTGGCCCGCTTCGAAAGAACAGGCTCTTCTACTTCGGATCGTGGGAGCGCAACAGCGAGCACCAGGGTTTCTACACGGAATATACGGTGCCTACCGCCAAAATGCGCACCGGGGACTTCAGCGAGGTGCTGGCGATCAACCCGAATTTCAAGATCTACGACCCGAAGACGGGCACCTCGGCCGGCGCGAACCGCACCGCCTTCGACAACGCGATGGTTCCCGCCGATCGCATCAGCAGCATCGCACTCAAAATCCAGTCGCTTTATCCGGCGCCAAACGCTCCCGGTACGAACAACGGACTACAGAACAACGTGCGGCTTCCGCGTCAGCCGATAGCCGATCGCGACAATTACGATGCCAAGGTCAACTGGAATCGCACCGCGTCAGCATCAGATCTGGGCGAAGTTCTCGATGATGCACGCCAACGTCATAGACCGGTACTACTTTGGTGTGGACGGCGTCGGCGGCGGCGCGACGAACACGAGAATCTTCACTGCCGGTCAGACCTGGACGCTCAGCCCAACCCTCGTGTTCGACGCAAACGCCGGCGTCAACGGGATGCAGCAGGACTTCCAAGGACCTGACTACGGGACCAACTTCGGCAGTGCCGTGTGGGGCATTAAGGGCACGAACGCGGACGGAGTTGGTGGCCCGGGATCGGCCGATCTCAATCGATATAGCGGCATGCCGGAAGCTCGTACTGGGCTGTCGACGTTGGGCAACACCGACACGTGGACGCCCGTGTGGCGTGACGAGCGAAGCTACACGGTTGCGGCGAACCTGACGAAAGTGAGCGGACGTCATGAAATTCGATCCGGCTTCGATTTCATTCGGCTGCGACTGAATCACTGGCAGCCGGAGGTCAGCAACCCGCGCGGCATCCTCACGTTCGGCAGCGACGTGACCGGCACGACCGGGTACAGCGGCAACAGCTGGAACAGTTACGCTGGCTTCCTGATGGGTGAGCTGACGAGCTTCAACAAGAGCGAGCAGTTCGAAGAACTGAGCGGACGCGAGAATCAGTACGGTGCCTACGTATCGGATCGCTGGACGCCCAGCGAGAAGCTGACGATCAACCTCGGCGTGCGCTACGAATACTATCCGCTGATGAGTCGGGAGAATCGAGGCATCGAACTCCTCGACGTCCCGACCTACACCGTCAGCCTCGGTGGTGTCGGCAACAATCCGAAAGACCTCGGCATCGATGTCAGCAAGACGCTGTTTGCGCCGCGGGTTGGGGCGTCCTATCGCATCGACGATCGCACGGTGCTTCGTGGCGGATACGGAAAGACGTTCGACCCATTCCCAATCACGCGTCCGATGCGAGGACGATTCCCGCTGACGATCGCGCACAGCGATAGCGGGCCGAACACCTTCACGCCGTTTGGGAACCTGGCGAACGGCATTCCACTGGTGCCCAATCCCACCGACATCCTCACCACCGGTACGGCAGTGCTCCCGCGCGGTGTCGACATGACGTCACCCGACCCGAACGACTTCGCTCGCGGCGCGACCCAGTCCTATAACGTCACGATCGAACGTCGTCTGCCGCTCGATATCGTGACGAGCGTGGGATACGTCGGCACGCGGACGGATGGCACCTACACGGTGCGGAACCTGAACTACGCCGAGAGTGGTGGCAACGCGAACCGGCAATTGTTCACGCAGGCTGGAACGGCGACCATTAACACGCTTGCCGGTAGCGGGATCGCGCGTTACAACTCGCTCCAGGTTGCCGTGAATCGACCGTTCCGGAACGGTTTTCTGTTGAAGGGCGCGTATACGCTGTCTCGGGCCATGAACGTAGGCGATGATGATGGTGCCGCATATCCGTGGCCGCAGCCGTCGCAGTTCAGCCGTAACTATGCTCCGGCCGGCTTTGATCGGACGCATGTCGCGCAGATGGGTTTCGTCTATGAAATCCCATGGATGAAGACGAGCACGTCGCCGATCGCATACGTGGTCAAGGACTGGCAGATCAACGGCATCGCGTCGTGGCTGTCAGGCAGGCCGTTCTCGATCGGCGGAACCAACGGGGGCCTGCAACAGTCCGGTGGTCTTCAGACGATCAACCTGGTCGGGGATGCCAAGCCTGGCTTCGGCGAAGCCGGACCGGACCAGCAGTGGTATAACCCGGCCGCATTCGCGCAGCCGGTGGGGGCGACCTGGGGTAACACCGGCCGCAACCAGTTCCGGGGACCCGGCAACTGGAATCTGGACGCGTCGATCTTCCGCACGATTCCAATGGGTAGTAACCGTCGGGCGGAGATTCGGGTCGAGTCCGCGAACGTGTTGAACCATCCACAGTGGGGCACGCCGAATACGAGTTTCACGGATCCGAACTTCATGAAGATTCGCGACTATGCAGGTGGATCACAGGGGACCTGGCGCGCGCCGCGGACGGTGCAGCTCGGCGTGAGGTTCTCGTTCTGAGCTAAGTTAACGGAGGGGACGGAGGAAACTCCGTTTCCTCCGTAATCTCCCGTCGGCAGGAGACCAGCATGAAATCGAAGACCAAAACCAGGAAGCCGATCCTCCCGTGGCATCACCCGCCGCGAGTTCGTCGGCACGGCACTGGCCGCTACGGGAGTGATGGCCGGCGCTCCGGCGATCCTGCGCGGACAGAATCTGAACAATAAGCTGGATATCGCGTTCATCGCGTGCGGCGGCCGTGCAAATGCGAGCCTCAGCGAGCTGACCATCGTTCCTGGGCGTAATCCAGGCGGACGCGGTCGGGGCGAAGGCACGGCGCCAGCTGCGCCAGCTGCACCGCATCCCGACGAGAACGTCGTCATCATCTGCGATGTGAACGACGCGGCGCTGGACAATGCGTCTTCGCGGTACCCGAAGGCGAAGCGCATCAACGATTTTCGAAAGATCTTCGACAGCCCGAGCGGCTTCGACGCGGTCGTCGTCTCCACCGCGGAGCAGACGCACGCGTTTGCAACCTACCTGGCGCTCACCAACGGCAAACATGTCTATTGCGAGAAGCCTCTCACCTACAACATCTGGGAAGCGCGGCTGATTCGCGAGACTGCCGCAAAGTATCCGAAGCTGTCGACGCAGATGGGCAACCAGGGGCACGCGTCAGAGGCGCGTCGCACCATCAGGGAAATCCTCAATACCGGTGTGATTGGTCCGGTCAAGGAGGTCCACGTGTGGGTCGACCGCGCGTGGGGCCTCCAGGACGCGGCGTCGGCCGAGAAATTCGACAAGCCGCACGGCTTCTACAACGGCATTCAGATCGTCGACCGGTTCCCGGAAGAAATGCCCATTCCGGCGACGAATCACTTCGATCTGTGGCTGGGCCCGGCGCCGGCGCGCCCGTTCCATGAAACCTACTTCCCTGGTCCGCGCTGGTATCGCTGGTGGGACTTTGGCAACGGGACGATGAGCGATCTCGGCAGCCACGACAACGACGTGCCGTACACGGTTCTCGATCTCAAGCGGCCAGACGGCGACGGTGGATTCGTGATGGCCCCGATCTCGATCGAGTCCGTGTCGCCGAACGTTCCAAAGCCGCACAAGGAACTCGCGCCAGCTACGCTGACGGCGACCTACGAATATGCCGCGGTCGGTTCGCAGCCAGCCTTGAAACTCATCTGGCATCAAGGGGACAGCAAGCCGCCAGGCTGGGTGCCGGAATGGGGCGGCCGCTCGCAGTTGTTCATCGGCGAGAAGGGCATGCTGCTCGGGAACGGTAAGCTGCTGCCCGAGGAGAAGTTCAAAGACTTCAAGATGCCGGAACCGACGCTCCCGCGTTCACCGGGACACTGGATCGAGTGGGTCAACTTCGCCAAAGGTCTCGGCCCGGTACCTGGTTCGAACTTCCAGTACTCCGGATGGACGACTGAGGCGAACCATCTCGGCAACGTCGCATACCGAACCGGCCAGAAGATCGAATGGGATTACAAGAACATTCGCGCGAAGAACACGCGTGACGCAGACCCATTCATCAAGCGGCCCGAGTATCGCGCAGGCTGGAAAGACATCCTGCGCTCAACGTAAAGGGACAAGGCGCGGATCCCGGACCCCGGATCCCGGATCCCGGTTAGCGGAGAAACGATCATGATGACGCGAAGAGATTTTGTGAAGCAGGCCGGCATCGCGTCAGCGGCTCTGCCGGCGATCGCTCAAGCACAAGCGCCTCAACCTCAACCTGTCCAGTCGAAGGAGCCGCTCAAACCGATACCCGTGCGCGTCGGGATGACGGACTGGAACCTTGGACAGCGCGGAGACATCGCCAAGATCGCGCTCGCACGGGAAATCGGCCTCGATGGCATCCAGGTGAGCGTGCAGTACCCGACCGACGGCAAGCCGACGCTCCGTGATCCCAAGACGCAGGCGGAGTTCAAGCGCGCGGCGCTCGACAACGGCATTCAAATCTGCTCGCTCGCGATCGGCAACCCCGGAAAGCAACGGCTGCCGATGCACACGAACGCGGGGTTCGCGATCCTGCTGGCCGAGGCCGTGGAGATTGCCTACAACATCGGCACCAACAATATCCTGCTGCCGATCCTGGGCGACAGCCACATCGACATGACGAGCCAGGCGCAGGTTGATACGTTCGTGACGATGATGAAGGAAGTCGCCCGCTACGCCGAGAAGTACGACGTCGTCGTGGGGCTGGAGGACTGGATCTCGGCCGCGGACAACCTCAAGCTCATCGACGCGATCGGCTCCGACCACGTGGCCGTGTACTACGATGCGCACAATATCGTCTCGCGCATCCAGAACTACGACATCTACGCCGAACCAAAGATGCTCGGGAAGCGCATCAGCCAGGTTCACGTCAAGAACGCCAACATGCTGCTCGAGACGCCGGGCGGCAAGATGGACTGGCCGCGCATGGCGAAGGAGTTCTACGACGTCGGCTACCGCGGCTGGTACGTGCTCGAAACCGGCTCGCCGACCAAGGATCTCGTCGCCGACACGAGAGCCAACATCGAATATGTGAAGAAGACGTTCAAGATGCCTGCGGTGACGTCCTGACGACGTGAAAGGCTGATCAAACCGGCAGCGTCGCGGCGAAGACGCTGCCGCCCGGACCACTCGACAGGATGCGCACGCCGCCGCCGTGCGCTTCCGCGACCCACCGGGCGATGGCGAGCCCGAGTCCCGCCCCCCGGCGGTTCGTGCGGCATCGAGCCGGACGAAACGCTCGAAGACGCGTTCACGATCCTCCGGCGCGATGCCCGGGCCGGTGTCAGCCACCTCGAGCGTCGCTCGACCGCCGGATCGCGCAAGCGAGACGGTCACCGATCCTCCGCTCGGCGTGTACGCCAGGGCATTGCCGAGCAAATTGGAAAACATGCGCCTGAGGAGGGACTCGTCTCCTTTCAAGGAGATCGGCTCGAGCACGCTGCGGATCTCGATCGACTTGTCCTCGGCGCGTCTGCTCAGGTCACGGATGCATTCATTCACGAGCGCCGTCAGATCCACGGGCGCCATGATCACGGGATATCCCCCGCCGTCAGCCCGCGCCAGTACCGAGCATGTCGTCGACGAGACGTGTCAGACGTGACGTTTGCTGCGACACGGTGGTGAGGGCGTCGCGGTAGTCTCCTTCGTCCCGCACCGGTTGACTCAACGTCACGTCCGCGGCCGTTCGCATGATCGAGACGGGCGTTCGCAGCTCGTGAGAAGCATCGGCCATGAAACGGCGCTGGGTCGCCAGGCCGCTTCCGAGGCGGTCAAGGACATGGTTGAACGACGTGGCCACCTGCTCGAGCTCGGTCGTCGCCGACGGCACGGTGAGCCGCTTGTCGAGCGTCTCCGCCGTGATGGCCTGTGCATCGGCTACCATCTTCGTCAGCGGTTGGAGCCCGTGACGGCCGAGCCACAATCCACCCGCAACCGCAAGCACGAGGGCGAGTGGTATTCCGATCAAGCACGCCTTCAAAAGCGTTTGCCACTGCTCGAGCGTCTCGTCGAGCGGCGCGCCCACGGCGATGAGATACTCCTGACCCTTTGTTGTCCGCCGGCGGACCATCACGCGCCAAAGCTTCGCATCGAGGCCGCGCAGTGTGTTCGTGGCGCGAGCAACACCGGGAACACGGACGTCGGGTGGCAGCGGCATCACCGCCGCCTCCGGAAAGATGGGCGTGCCTGACGCATCGAGGAGCTGCACGCGGCCGTCGGGCACGCGGACGACTTCCGCCATCTGGACTGCGGCCGATCGCAAATCTGTTTCGTTTAGCTCCTCCTCGACGACGTTGCTGGCAGTCGCGTTCACGGAGCGCAGGGCCTCGTCAAACTGGTCGAGCAGAAGCCTCCAGTGCAGCCAGAGCACCGCAGCGCTGAACACCACGATGGTCAACACCAGGAGCAGCGAATACCAGGCGGTCAGGCGCGCGCGGAGTGAGACCTGCATGCCCCTCAGATGAGTTGATAGCCTTGTCCGCGACGAGTGCGTATCAGCGGATCCTGTCCAGCGTCGTCATCGATCTTCCGCCGGAGCCGCTGGATGTAGACGTCGACGATGTTGGAGAACGCATCGTAGTGTTCATCCCAGACATGTTCTGCGATATCCGCGCGGCTCACGACCTCGCCGGCCCGCCGCGCGAGGTATTCGAGCAGCGCATATTCGCGGCTGGTCAGTGAGACCTCACGGCCGTGCGCCCACACGCGCTGCCCCGCCACGTCGATCGCGATGTGCCGAATCTCGATTCGCTCGGGGGACAGGGGGCGGCGCTCCCGGCGCGTGAGCGCCCGCACGCGGGCGAGGAGCTCGCGGAAATCGAACGGCTTTGTCAGGTAGTCGTCTGCACCGGCATCGAGGCCCTCCACGCGGGCCTCGACCGCGTCGCGCGCGGTCAGCATCAGGATTGGTACATTCGAGCCGCCCGCGCGCAAGTCGCGGCACACGGTCAGGCCGTCCTTGCCCGGAAGCATCACATCCAGGATGACGGCGTCGTAATCGTTCTGCTGACACCGCTCGGCGGCTGCCGTTCCGTCGGAGGCGACGTCCACGGCATGACTGGCCTCGCGCAGCCCCTTCGCGATGAAGCGCGCCGCGCTGGGCTCATCTTCAACCAGCAGGATCCGCATGCTTTCGGACGATGTTACTTCTTGATCGGCGACCCGGCGGCATCGAGTTCCATCGACATCTTCTTGCCGGCCTTCGTCTGGATCTGCCCTTCGTAATCACTCCGAGGGGCTTCGCCCCTCGGACTCGCCCGACACGCTCGCTCGCGGGGCCCCGCGAATCCCCACTTCCGCTCGCGTGCGGCTCACTCGCGCGCTCGTTCGCCAAGCCGTGCTCCGTTTTGAACACCAGGTCTGGCGTCCGCTGGTTCACTTGCCGACGACGAGAATCGAGAACGAATCGGGCACCACCGAGGCCGGCATGCGGCCGCGAAAGCCCATCTTGTCAAGCGAATGATGAATTCAGGATGATTGGATGTCCCAGCCGGGTATGATCAACGCTTGAGTGGAAGACAAGCCGAACGGCAACTCACCACGCGGACCGCTTCGCACCCGCTATGGGTGGTTGACCGGCGCGATCACTCCGCAACCAGCATCGGCGAACATGCCTGAACCGACCACCGGCGAGATGGTGCCCGGCCGGATCGGCCGATACACGATCGAGCGCAAGCTTGGCGCTGGCGGAATGGGTGTCGTCTACGCCGCCCGTGACGAGCGCCTGCAGCGCACGGTCGCGTTGAAGACGCTTTCGATGCTCGCCGACGACCCGACCGCGCGCAAGCGGTTCTGGCGTGAGGCCAGGGCGGCAGCCAGCGTCAATCATCCAAACGTCTGCCAGATCTACGAGATCGGTGAAGACGACGGCGAGTTGTTCATCGCCATGGAGTTGCTCGAGGGAGAGGTCCTCTCGGAGCGACTGCGGCGCGGGGCATTGAGCCCGACCCAGGCGGTCCCGATTGGTCTCGACATGCTGTCCGCGCTCTCGGCGCTGCACGCGCGCAGCATCGTCCATCGAGACCTGAAGCCATCAAATGTGTTCGTGACGGCGCACGGGGTCAAGCTGCTCGACTTCGGTTTGGCCCGGCCGGAACTCGAGGTGTCGCTCGATCCGGACAGCCAGCTGACGATGCCGGGAATGGTGATGGGGACGCCGCGCTACATGGCGCCCGAGCAGATGACCGGCGAGGTGGTCGATGGCCGGAGCGATCTCTTCGCGGCCGGTGCAATCCTGTTCGAGATGCTGGCAGGCCGGCCGGCGTTCACGGGCAGGACGATCGTCGAAATCGTGCACGCCACGCGATACGAACAACCCCCTGCTCTCACGGGATCGCCGGCGGTTGCCGCGCTCGACCGCGTGATCCGTCGCGCCCTGTCGAAGAGCCCGGTCGAGCGCCCGGCAACGGCCGACGAAATGGCGGCGGAGCTTCGTGCCGCGCACGCGATGGATAGCAACGCGACGCCGACCCTGGCCCGCGCGCTCACCCGTCTGGTCGTGCTGCCGTTCCGCGTGCTGCGTCCCGATCCCGAGACGGATTTCCTGGCGTTCAGCCTGCCCGACGCAATCGCGACATCCTTGTCGAGTAACGGATCGCTCATCCTTCGATCCAGTGCCGTCGCCGCGCGGTTTGCCGGCGAGACGCCGGATCTGAAGGCGCTCGCGGCGGAAGCCGACGTGGACCGCGTGGTCATGGGAACGCTGGTCCGCGCCGGCGATCAGCTGCGTGCCGCGGCGCAACTCGTCGAGGCGCCGGGCGGCACATTGCTGACCGCGCACACCGTTCAGTCCTCGCTCGGGGATCTCTTCCAGATTCAGGACGACATCGCCAGGCGGGTGGTGGACGCCTTGTCGCTTCCGCTGACCGGCGCGCCAGCGTCGCCGACCCCGGATCCCAGGCCTGACGCGCGCGCGTACGAACTCTACCTGCGTGCGAACGAGCTGGCACGGACCTACAACGGGCTGGTCGGCGCGCGCGATCTGTATCAACGCTCCCTGGACCTGGATCCGAACTTCGCCCCGGCGTGGGCACAACATGGGCCGATGCCACCGCGTGATCGGAAAATACATCGACGCCTCCGCCGACAGCGAGGGGCAGTCCGAACGCGCCTTCCAGCGCGCACTCTCGCTCAGTCCGCGACTGACGATCGCGCACAAGTTCTACGCGAACCTGGAGGCGGACACCGGGAACGCGCAGCACGCGATCGTTCGCCTGGTCGGCGAAGCCCAGCGACACGGCAACGACCCGGAACTTTTTGCCGGCCTGGTCCACGCCTGCCGTTACTCGGGTCTTTACGAGCAATCGATCGCGGCGCACGCCGAGGCTCGCCGGCTCGATCCGACCGTGCCTACCAGCCTCGAGCAGACGCTCCTCATGAGCGGCGATATTGAACGATTGCTGTCGATCGACACTCCGCGCGTCATCGCCGGCGGCGACGATGGGATCCGGGTGATTGGGCTCGGACTCGCCGGGCGCCGGGATGAGGCCCGCGCGCGGCTCGAGGTCATGCGTAACCGGCAGTCGCGCATTCCCGCGTTCGAGTCATGGATCGTTTACCTGACCGCCTGGCTCGATAACCGCCGCGAGGGTATGAACGCGCGTCGATCGCAGTTCGAGGGCTTGAGGATTCAGGAGGATCCGGAAGCGATTTTTCAGGAGGGATGGATGCGCTGCGACGTTGGCGAGCACGAGGCGGGGCTCCAGTTTCTTCAGCGCGCCATCGCGAAGCGCTACTACGCGGTGGCGACGCTCTCGACCAGTCCTCAGTTCGATGCCCTGCGGAGCAATCCCGTCTTCCAGTCGCTCCTGTCGGAAGCACAGGCAGGACGCGAGCAAGGGCTCGCCGCGTTCCGCGCCGCTGGCGGCGAGCGGCTGCTGGGACTCTGAAGGATCAGGTTCTGCCGGGTTCTGCTGGGTTCTACGGGGTTCTACAAGGTTCGTTCTCGGGTTCTCCAGGGTTCTCCAGCAGAACCTGAGAACGAACCGAGTAGAACCTAAGAACGAACCCAGTAGAACCCAGCAGAACCCCGCAGAACCCAGTCGAACCCGATCTTTTATGAACACGCTCGCCCGGGAGGGTTGCAAGGCTGAACTGATCCAGAGACTCCGGCGTGCGCGCCCCGACAGCGCGCGACTCTGGGGACGGATGACCGCACACCAGATGGTGTGCCATATCGGTGATTTTCTCGAATGGCGCTCGGACGGAAGCACGTGAGCGATGCGAGCAAATTCGTCACGCGAACGCTCATCAAATGGATCGCGTTGTACACGCCTCTTCGCTGGCGCGCAGGCATTGTGACCACGCCTGAAGTCGATCAGGAGATGGGAGGAACGAAACCGATCGAGTTCAGCGATGACCTGAAAGAGGCCGAGGACCTCCTCGTCCTCGTCGCCTCACGAGCCGGCAGCGCCGAATGGCCGGAGCATCCGATATTTGGTCGGATGTCGGAGGGCGATTGGATGCGGTGGGCGTACCTTCATACGGATCATCATCTGCGGCAGTTTGGGTTGTGATGGAATCACCGACTTGCCGCGTTCCTCAATCAATGATGTTCCCTCTCACGCTGCCGTCGCGTGTAAAGACAAACAGGAGAAAGGAGAAAGGAGAATTCTATTTTCAGGAAGAATCGGTTCTCCCTTCTCCCTTCTCCTGTTGTCTCTTAAGACAAGCGATGCAGCGTGACAGTGAAGGATGCCGTGTTCCTTGCAGACATCACGTAGCAGTTCAATGCCGATGGACACCTTCCGTCAATCAATAACGATCTGGCTCGACACGCTCTGGTCTGATCTCCGCTCCGCGGCTCGCGCGATCCAGCATTCGCGCCGCTACACCGGCTGGGTCATCGGCAGCCTCTCGATTGGAATGGCAGTCGCAATCGCGGCGCTCGCGCTCCTGAACGCGGTCATGTTCCTGCCGTTCCCCGGGGTCACCGATCAGGATCGGCTCGTCCGCGTGAGCGTCACCAGGAATTGTGGACGTCCTGATTGCTGGAGCCGCATGTCCTCCGCATCAGACTACGCGGCTCTCCAGCAAAGCTTGAATGGCCTGCAGGGGTTGGCCGCCTATGCCGACGGCGACATCGCTGCGGCCCTGCCCGACGCGCGCTCGCTGCACGCGCTGGTCACGTCACCCAACTACTTCGACGTGCTGGGCGTGCGCCCCGCCGCTGGCCGAACGTTCAACGCGAGCGATGCTGAATCGCGCGCGGCTGTGGCCGTCATTTCCTACGGGGTCTGGGCGCGAGACTTCGCATCGGATCCATCCGTGGTCGGGAAGTCGATCCGCGTCGCCGATGACTTCGTCGAGATTGCCGGAGTCGCACCGGCGCGCTTCGAAGGCATCGATCGCGTCAGACCGGGAGACACCGAGCCGGACATCTGGCTTCCCATGTGGCTCATCGACCGCGTGCTGCCTCCTTCGCTCGCGGAACAACGCCGGCAGGAGCGGCTGATGGACTTCGTCGGCCGATTGAAAGAGAGAGTCGAGGCGCCACAGGTTCAGGCCCAGGCGCAGGTCCTCGCCGTCCAACTCGCCGCATCCAGGCGACAGGGCTCCACCACCGCACGGGCGGACGTTCACCGCGTGTGGCGCGTGAATCCCAGGAACTGGAAAATCGGCTTCGTCGTCGTGATGCCCATTCCCGTGCTCGTGCTGGTGATCGCGTGCGTGAATGCCGCAAACCTGATGCTCGCTCGAGGATCGCAGCGTCAGCGGGAAATGGCGATTCGACTGGCCATTGGCGCGCGGCGAGGACGGATCGTCCGCCAGTTGCTCATCGAAAGTGCCCTGCTCGCGCTGGCGGCGACCGCAGTGGCGATTCTGATCGCCTCGTGGGGACTTCAACTGGCGAGCAACCCCTGGAACGTCCAGATACCATTCGATCTGCCGGTGCTGGCGTGGACGGTGCTGACCGCCGTGGCCACGACCCTGGCGTTCGGCCTTGCGCCTGCCATGCGCGTGAGTGCGCAACAGCCATCGACCACGCTCGGCCCGGTTGGCGCCCGCGGCGACGCGGCGCCGCGTCAATCCCGCATGCGCCGGTTCCTGATCGTCGCGCAGGTGGCGCTCTCGCTTGGCCTTCTGGCGACCGCGTGGCAGCTCGTGGCGACCGTGCGCGGTCAGGCGCTGTCGAGCGGGACGCCTGGCAATCAACTCCTGATCGCCCGGTTCGACTTGCAGCCCCTCAGCCTTGCCGCGGGCGCGACAGAAGCCTTCTATCAGGATCTCGTGGCGCGGACCTCACGGCTGCCGGGAGTGGAAGCGGCCGGCGTCGCACGCCACACGGCCGTGTGGACCTTCGGTCAGGGCGCAGGTCCAGCCTCGCTCGTGGTTTGGCACTCGGACGGTGCAGCCGATGAGGGGCATGTGACGATTGGCGGATACGCTGGCGGTGATTTGTTCCAGGCCGTTGGTCTGCGCGTCGTCGCGGGACGCGACTTCACCGAAGCCGAACGACATCAATCACGGCCGCAGGTGGCGGTCGTGAACCAGGCGTACGCAACGAGCATGAACGGACCCGTTGTGGGTGCCATGCTTCGGATCGCGCCTCGTGATCACGACTTCGCTTCAGCGATCGACGTCCGCGTGGTCGGGATCATCGAGCCTGCGGTGGAACCGCGATTCGAGGACGGACTGCCTGCGCCCAAGGTGTACCTGCCGGCCTCGATCGAACCGGAGCCGTCACTCACCCTGTACCTTCGCACCCACGACGCGGCGACCGCGCTCGCGCAACCCGTTCGCGAAATCGTCAGCCAGATTGCTCCTCGCGTTCCGGTCCTGGACATCGGAACACTCGACGAATTCAACCAACGCTCGTTTGGCCAGCAACTGTGGCTCGCGCGAGGCGGCGCATTCCTGGGCATCGTCGGGCTCCTGCTCGCGATGGCCGGTTTGTACGGCGTCTCGTCGTACGTCGTCACCATGCGATCGCGCGAACTCGGCCATCCGGATGGCACTCGGCGCGAGGCCGCAGGCGATCCTGACCATGGTCCTCAACTCAGTCCATGCGCATCGCGTTCATCGGCCTGCTCGTCGGCGGCGCCGGCGCCGTCGTCACCAGCCGCGTGATTCAGTCGGGCTACTACGGCATCCGGGGCATCGACCGAGTTCGCGTTTGGAGGAGCGATGGCGCTGTTCGTGGCGGCCATGCTACTGGCCAGCGCGATTCCGGCGTTTCGCGCGTCACGATTGGATCCCGTCGAGAATCTGAAGGAAGGGTGAGCGTGGCCGGGCGATGCTACTTCGATGGCAGGAGACGATTCAGTTCCTGGGCCCAGTGCTGCACGACTACGAGCGACGCCGGGTTCGACGCGGACGCCGCCTCGATCATGAGCAATCGTCCATCTGAAGCAGAATCAAAGAACCGAAGGCCCGGGTCGGTGTCGTCGTGCGCAAATCCTCCCTCGAACAACTTGCGAGGCGCCTCGAAGCGAAGCTCCGGGGCTTCTCGAGATCACGCGTGAGGACATCAGCTTTCCGCCGTTCTCGTACAGGATCTCGCGGCCATCGCGCGACCACACCGCATCGTGCCCGCCATCTGACGACACGCGGATCGGAGCGCCAGGCCCCGGGAACGGTCGCACAAAGATCTCCATCCTCCCGGTCTGATTGGACGAAAAGACCACCCATTTTCCGCTCGGCGAGAATCGTCCCCCCTGCTCGTTGAAGGACGGCGTCTCGAACCACGGTCGCGCTTTCCGATCGCTTAGGCTCAGCAACCAAAGGTCCTCGCCCATGCGGAACAACAGAGAGGCACCGTCTGGCGACGATTCCTCGGGAATGCCAGGCTGGTCGCTGGGCGTCGTGACACGCTCGGGTTGCAGTGCGCTTCCGTCGGACGGAATCGAAAGCATGTGTCCGCCCGAAGAAGTCACCGACAGAAAGAAGATCCGCTTGCCGTCCGCAGACCAGACTGGAAAGGTGTTGTGATTCTGAACCGTGAGCCGCTGGGGTTGGGCGGCACCAGCCAAATCGTAAACCCAGATATCGGCGTGACCGCTTCCGCCGACGATCATCGCAAGACGCCGCCCGTCGGGTGAGACCCTTGGATTCCGCGCACCCATCAGCGGCTGTTCGACAACCCGCGCCATTGGCACGCCAAGTCGATCGACCCAGATGGGACGACGCAGTGAACCGGTATTGCGTCCCGAAACGAAGACGGCCGTGCCGTCTGCCGCCACCGAGACATTCGCCACACCGTCGGTAATCTTTGTGAAGGCGTTTTCCTGGGCGACTGTCGGAGCGCCCGCGGCCTTGAGAGCCACAAGGTCGAACCGAACCGCCATCAGTCGATCGTCCTGACCAAACACCACATAGCCCGGAGGTACAGTACTGAGCGCCACCCCCACTCTCCGCCACGATCGTGCCTTCACCGCCGCTCAGCCTGCGGGCCGCTACCCGGGTGTGACCACCATTCAGATTGACGGTATACAACACGACGTCGCTGTTCGGTATAACCGCAGGCTGACTGTAGTTCTCTTCGCCACGAGTTGTGTCTGGCCCGGCAATTCTCTGAGGAGCACCGCCGGATTCCGGCACGCGAAGCAGACCGACGCCGCCATCCCTTGCAAACACGATGGTGCCATCCGCCGCCCACGTCGCACCGCGAAAGCCGGCATCTGTCGAACAGACGGTGACGACGGCTCCGCCTTCTGCCGGAAGGCGCTTGATCGCATCGAGCGTCGCGTAACCAATCTGTTGGCCGTCAGCCGAAAAGAACGGGTAGGTCGCACCCTCGGTCCCGGCAAGCGGAATGGCATCGAAACGATCGAGATGATGGAGGACGAGCTGAGGCACCCCATTACGCGACGCCGTGTAGACGATGCGCGAGCCGTCGGGGGAAATCGCGATGTTCGAACCGAAGATGTCAGCGGCAAACGAGTCGGCCTGAGAGGGCGTCAACTCGAATCGGGCAACGACCTGAGGAGACGTTCGGCTTCCGGGTCGCAGCCACGACCCTATCGCGGTAGCGCCGAGCACAACCCCGAACACCGCCGCACCTGCGATCAACCAGGCGCGCGGGAACGACCGGGACGGAGAAGCGAGCAATGGGGACTGTGTCGCCGTCTCTTCCAGCCATTGCCTCACGTCACCGATGTCGCGCAGCCGGCGGTTGCGATCCTTCTCGAGGCACCGGCGGAGGATGCCGGTGATCGGCATTGCCGTGAACGGCAGGGTACTCCAGTCGGGTTCGCGCTCGAGAACGGCGGCGATGGTGTCCGAAACCGTCGCCCCCGCAAACGCCCGGCGTCCCGCCAGCATTTCGAACAGCACGCAGCCGAACGCCCAGATGTCGCTGCGCTTGTCGAGCGGCAAGCCTCGCGCCTGCTCGGGACTCATGTACGCCGCCGTCCCGAGGACGGTCCCCTCCCGCGTCATGGCCGACGACGTCACCGTCGGCAGGTAACCGACGGCTGGCTCCATGCTGACGGGTTCCAGCACTTTCGCGAGACCGAAATCGAGAACCTTCACGCTGCCATCGGGCGTGATCTTGATGTTCGCCGGCTTCAGATCTCGATGAATGATTCCCTGATCGTGCGCAGCCTCCAGTGCCTGCGCGATCTGCGTCGCCAGCGTCACGGCTTCGTTTACGGGAATGGCGCCAGATGAGATCCGGTCGGCAACTGTCGATCCCTCGACGAGCTCCATGGCAATGGCGGTGATCCCGTCGGTCGATTCGAGTCCATGCACCTGAGCGATATGTGGATGGTTCAGCGCGGCGAGCATCTGCGCCTCGCGGTGAAATCGCGCGAGCCGATCGGGATCGCTCGAAACGGATAGGGGCAGGACCTTGATGGCGACCGCGCGGCGCAGGTTGGTGTCGGTGGCGCGATACACCTCACCCATGGCCCCCGCCCCAATCAGGGCAGAGACTTCGTACGGTCCGATGCGAGTACCAGAGGTGAGTGGCACGAGCGGGCGAAGCCCAGCAAGTATACCGGCTCACTCGGCGGCGGACCGAATGTCTGTTCATCCGACGTTCATCTTGGGAAGCCAAACGTGCGAGGCAGAGCAGCCCGGGAAGGGTTGAGCTACTATAGACCCTTTCCCAACAGGTCCGATTGCAATCCCGTTACGCACGATGCGGACTGTTCGGTGATTGACCGATCGCCTGAAGCCCTGCGCCGTGATGTTCCGCGGCCTCGATCGAGCGATCGAAACGCGTGCGGGTATTGAACCAGGTGGTTATGTTACTTGCGATCGCCGTCCTCATCACTTCGCTTCAAGTCAGTTCCGGCTCGGCTGACGCATCGCCCGGCGCCTTGCCGCTGGCCCTGGCCGTCAGCGTGGCTCCTCAGCAGCTGCCGCCTCAGTCGCCAACCTCCGGCAACGGCCGCGTCGTCGTCACGATTGCGCTCGAGGGCGTGCGCATCCCGGCCGTCATCGTCGAGTTGCGCAACGTCGACGGCAACGTCGTGGTCGGCCAGACGACGAGCGACGCGGTCGGGCAGGTGACGTTTCCGGACGTCCGCGCGGGCCGCTACGTCGTCCGCGCCACCCGCGACGGCTTTGCCGACGCCGAGTCGGCGCCGTTCGCGGTGAGCGCCGGGCGAGACCGAACAGGTGCTCGTCGAGATGCGACTGACGTTCGTCCGCGAGAGCGTCGACGTGGTCGTGCCGGCGAACTCGCCGACCGAGAGCCTGCAGCCGGTCGCGGTCAGCGACGTGCTGACCGGCGCGAAGATGGACATCCAGCCGCTGGCCGGCGACGACTTCCAGTCGCTCCTGACGGTGCTGCCGAGCGTCATCCGCGGGCCCGAAGGCCGGCTGCGCATCAAGGGCGGCGCGCCGACGACCGGCGCGCTTCAGATGAGCAGCGCCAGCCTCAACGATCCGTCCACCGGCGACTTCGATCTCGAGCTGCCCAGCGGCGCGGTGGAGTCGGTCGAGGTGCTGTCGAACCCGTTCGCCGCCGAGTACGGCCGATTCTCGACGAGCGTGACGCAGGTGCGCACCAAGCGCGGCACCAACGACTGGATCATCAAGCCGGACAACCTGATTCCCGGATTCGGCAAGGGCTTCGCGTTCGTCAACAAGTTCGAGCCGCGGCTGTCGATCTCCGGGCCGCTCAAGACGCGACAAGCTGCTGTTCGGCGAGTACCTGCAGTACCGGTACGTGCGGACCCCGGTGAAGAGCCTGCCCGGCGAGCCGCAGCTCGGGCTCGACAGCTTCGACTCGTTCACGCGGCTCGACGCCGTCCTGTCGTCGCGTCACGCGCTGACGGGCGGCGTCATCTACTTCCCGCGCAAGATCACCAACGCCACGCTGTCGACGTTCCGTCCGGAGGAGACGACGCCGAAGTTCACGCAGGACGGGTTCTCGGCGGGCGCGTCGATCGGCTCATCCTGTCGGCGCACGTGGTGCTCGAATCGACGCGCGGCCATCCGGATCTTCGAGGTCGATCAGAAGACCAAGGGCGACGAGCCGATGATCTACGCGCCGCAGGGGCAGAGCGGCAACTTCTTCAACCGGCAGGAGCGCAACGTCCGCAGCCTGCAGTTGGTCGAGGCGCTGACGCTACTCGAAGACGACTGGGTCGGCGAGCACGTGTTCAAGGTCGGGCTTCGACCTGCAGCACTCGCGCTTCGACGGCGACAACTACAGCCAGCAGCTCGACGTGCGCCGGCTCGACGGATCGCTGGCCGAGCGGACGACGTACTCGCCGCTCGCTGACGCATCCCGACGTCAGCGGCACCGAGTTCGCCGTGTTCGCGCAGGACCGCTGGCGCGTCAACGATCGCCTGATGTTCGAGCTGGGCTTCCGCTCGGACCGCGACGACATCGTCGAGCAGGTCAACTACTCGCCGCGCGTCGGGCATGTCCGTCAGCGTGCTGCCGGAGGGTCGCGGCATCCTGCGCGGCGGCTTCGGCAAGTTCGCGGAGCGGACGCCGCTCACCGTCGGCGCGTTCACGCAGTACGACGTGCAGACCGTCACGCGATTTGCCGGCGAACGGCGATCGCTACCGGCGCGCCCGTCACCTTCGCGCACGTCATCGACGGCGACCTGAAGACGCCGGAGAGCATCGTCGCAGACCGTCGCCTGGGACCAGCGATTCGGCCGGCAGTTCTTCTTCAAGGCGGCGTATCTGCATCGCAACGGCTCGCACGCGTACATCGTCGATCCGGATCCGGCCGCGGCGTGCTGACGCTGTCGTCCAGCGGCGACGTCGAAGTACTGGGAGATTCGAAACGACCGGCCGGTATCTCGCCAGCGAGCACCGCGACCTGACCGTGTCGTACGTGCGCTCGCACAGCACGCGCGATCTCAACGACTACGATCAGTTCTTCGGCAACTTCAGGAATCCGATCATCCGGGCCAACGAGAACTCGCTCAGCCCGACCGACGTGCCGAATCGACTGATCGTGCGCGGCACGATCGGCCTGCCCGGCAAGTGGGTGTTCGTCGCCGCTCTACGAATGGCGGTCGGGATTTCCGTGGTCGGCCGTCAACGAGTTCCAGGATTTCGTCGGCCCGCGCAACCAGTCCGGGCGGCTGCCGTCCGTGTCGACGCTCGACTTCACGCTCGTCCGGCCGTGGCATTTCGAGAAATACCGCTTCACCGGCGGCCTCAAGATCTACAACGCGTTCGACACCGGCAACGAGCGCGACGTGCAGACAACATCACGTCGCCCGACTACGGCAAGTTCTACAATCCGATCCAGCGCTCGATCGGATTCGTCTTCTCGGGCAGCAAACCCTAGACTTCGGGTTCTACAGGGTTCTACAAGGTTCTGCAGGGTTCGCTCGCACTCTAAGGGCTCGACCGCGACACCGACGATCACCGCGAGCGAAACGACACGACCTCGGATTCTGACGGCGGCGAGTCCGGTCTCCGCTGATCGGAGGCCGGCACGATCTGAAGCCATCCCTGCCCGAGCATGCGCCGCCTCCATTCGTCGGCCAGGGCGAACGCTTCGGCTCCCCGGGGACAGTGTTCGGCGAGCAGGATCTCACCATCGACGAGGACCCGCAGTTCCCACTCTGCCGGCCAGGCCATGAGGGCGCATCGGGCCACACATCCGAGCCGCCTCATCGACCACAGCGTGCCAACGTCATCTGGCACATCGCGGTATGACTCTCTTGCTTGCCGTGAGTTCATGGATTCCCCCAGTTCAGGCAGATACCCGAGATTCTAGTCGCGTGACGTAAATACCTGACGACGTTCGGGTAACTGCTTGGGGGTACAAAACGGATCAGTGTGCCGTTCTGGGAAGCTCAGCTGGTGCGTGATCCAGATTGGGGTCAGACCGGGGTCTGACCCCGACTGCCGGCGATGCCGCGAGCAGACTTCTATTCCTGTCGAAGAGCGGCTGATCGGATGGATGGTCGCAGCACGGCGAGCGGGGACCCAGGCCGCAAGAAGAGCCACGAGTATCAATCCACCCAGCGACAGAACCGCCGTCGGCGGGTCCAGCGGCTCGAGTCGAAAGAGCGACGCCCTCAGGCTCCGCCCGATCGCATAGGCACACGGCAGGCCCAGAAGAATGCCCGTGACGACCATCGACATCGAATCGCGCAGCACCATGCGAATCACGTCGCCCGCGGCAGCCCCCAGCGCCATGCGCACGCCAATTTCGTTCGTGCGGCGCGCCACGAGGTAGGTCAGCAGACCGGCCAGGCCAATGGCGGCAAGTGACAACGCCACCAGACCGAATGCGGCAGACACGAAACTCAAAAGTCGCTCGGTGCGCACACTGCGGTCGATCAATCCCGCCTGGGTGTGGAACTCCGTCAACGGCACCGCAGGATCCACCGAAGCAACGACGCGTCGAACGGCATCGGCCACGCCTGACGCGCCCATCGCCGTGCGAATCGCAAAGTGAACGGTACCGCCAGGACGATAGGGCTCGTAGAAATTCGGAACCGGCTCGTTGCGCAGGCTGTTGTAGCGGCTGTTTCCGACGACTCCGACAATCACGTATCGATGGTTTCCCTGCGGACCCATCCCGAAGCGGCGGCCCAATGGGCTGCCCTCGGGATAGAACTGCTTGACGAACAGCTCGTCCACGACGACCGCTTCGCTCTCGGGGCGAATGTCGTCCGCACGGAGTGTTCGGCCGGCGAGGAGCGGAATGCCCAGTGTCTGGAAGTAGTCCTCTCCGACGCTGTTCAGATTCGCGCCGACGCCTTGTTGATATGCGCGCCCGGGAAAATTCAGCGACGCGTGATTGCCTCCACCCGAGAGGAGTCGTGTCTGCACCGGCGTCACGTGCAGAACGCCAGGCAGCCTCGCCAGCTCCGACGTCACACGATCGACGTACGGCGTGATCCGGTTCTCGGCGTAGCCAGCGCGCGAGGGACTCATGGTGGCGTAGGCGAGGTTGTCCCGATCGAATCCGATGTCGGTCGTTTTCAGTTTCTCCAGCGAGCGCCCCAGGAGCCCCGCCGCGACGAGCGCAGCCAGACACAGCGCAATTTGCGTGGAGACGAGGAAGCGAGGCAGCCGTGAAAGGCCGCTCCTGACGGCTTTCGACTGCGCCTTGAGCACGTCATTGAGATCGGCACGCGAGGCGCGTACGGCAGGCAGCAAGCCGAAGAGCAGGGCCGTCAGTATCGACAGCGCGGCCGTGTACCCAACCACGCGGCCGTCGACGCGGAGATCGAACACGCTGCTCGCGTCTCGACCTGTCTCGAACAACTGATGAATCGATTGCGCGAGCAGATACCCAACCGCAAGGCCGCCGATGCCTCCCAGCAGCGCCAGGACTGCTCCCTCGAGAAGATGCTGCCGGAGCAGTCGCGCCCGCGCCGCTCCGAGCGCGAGCCGGATTGCCGACTCGCGCTGCCGGCCCACGCCGCGCGACAGCAGCAGGTTCGTCACGTTGACGCACACCATCAGGAGAATGACACCGACCAGGCGCATCAGAATCCAGAGCGCGTCGGCATCCGCACGGTTGAGCCCATCGATACCATGCCGGCCTGGTTGGGTGAACAGCTCGGGGATCATGCCGGGTTCGACCTGAACGCCTTCGGGAACCGCCATGGCCCGGAACTCGGCAGCGATCTGCGCTGTCGCCACAGGCTCGGAGACGTCCGCGTTGACGCGCGCCATCTGGCGGACCCACCAGTTGCTGTCGTCCTCACCTCGCGGGCCGTCCGAGCTCCGGTTTGGCTGAAACGCCACCTTGATCGCCAGCGGGGCGAAGACGTCGGGCCACTCGCCGGCTCTGAGGCCGAAGAAGCCCGGTGGTGCGATGCCGACCACGTGCGCGGGTACGGTGTTGATGCGCACGATTCGATCAATCGCATCGGGGAGACCGCCCATGTGGTTCATCCAGTATCGATGACTCACAATCACCACCGGGTCGCCGCCCACGCGATCCTCGTCGTCCCGGAATGGCCGGCCGCGGACCGGCACGACACCCAGCCCCTGGAAGAAGTTGCCGCTGACGTACTGGACGTTGACCTGTTCCGCCGGCGATCCCTCCGTCGCGATCGCGACCGCGTCCGTCTCCGCGCCAAATCCAATCAACCCACGAAAGGCCGTCTGTTCGCGTGCCAGGCGCCGGTACAGATACGCCGGGATCGCTGCGCTCCGGTACTTGCCGGCTCCGATGGTCCTGAACTCGCCGTTGACATTGTCAGCGCCTGGAGGGAACCCGACGTTCGTCCATCCTACGAGACGCAGCGAATCGGGGTCGCTCACGGGAAGCGGCCGCAGGAGCGCGGCGTCGACGAGACTGAAGATCGCCGCGTTCGATCCGATGCCGATCGTCAGCGAGAGAACGACCGCTGCGGTCAGGCCCGGGGTCCGGCGAAGCTGTCGCCACCCGATGCGAACATCCCGAAGAGTCGAATCGAGCCACTCGAGGATGCCCACCGCTCGCGTCTCCTCGTGAATGCACGTCGCGCTGCCGAGACGCAGCCGGGCTTCGCGCGGGCTATGCCCGTCAGCGACGTCCATCTCGAGATGGAACCGCAGCTCTTCGTCGATGTCGGTATCATGCCGGCCGCTGCGGAAGGTCCGCGCCAGCCTGGACCACACTCCCATGACGTCCCTCCTGTTACGTAGCGCGCAGGATCTTCGCAACCGCTGCGGCCACCTCGTGCCACCGCTTCCGCTCGGCCTCGAGCTTCCGGCGTCCTTTCGCGGTGATGGCGTACACGCGCGCGCGCCGCCCGGCATCCGACACCTGCCACACAGCGGCAATCAGGCCGCTCTCCGTCATCCGGTGCAGCGCCGGATACAGCGAGCCGGCCTCCACGCGAAGCACATCGTCGGACACCTGCTGGATATAAGACGCAATCGCGAATCCATGGTTGGGACCACGCCGGAGAATTTTCAGTATCAGCAGGTCGAGCGAGCCTTGCAGTTCAGTTTTTGGCATGATAGAGACATCTACTATAGACATCTATATCAGATGATGCCAGAGACGCTGAAGAGTTCTGCCAGGGTTCTACGAGGTTCTGCAGGGTTCTACGAGGTTCTACAGGGTTCGTTCGTGGTTCTACGGGGTTCGTTCACGGTTCGAACCGAAGAACCGGTACAACCAATTGGAAGTTCGCTCAGGATTTACCCGCCTGACGTACGGCTGTGATACGGCGGGGGCATGATGCCCGCCATGTCCTACACAGTTACGCTGTGGTGCGGGTGCAGGGTCTACGTCTCGTGCAACCCGGCCACCGGAATCGCTCACACGCGGGTCGTGGAGGCGCGCGGCACCGTCTGCCCGGTCAGGCGTCATGAAACCGGCGCTCGTCTCTGGTTGTGGGAGCTGCTGCCCGACACGACCGGGCAGGCCGAGGCCGTTGCGGTTGACATCGCAAGGCACACCGACGGCTGATGCGGCGGCTGGCCTACTGACTGTAACCGGCGCGCAAAGCCCTCATGACGAACGTGTGACTCGTCCCCGCACAGCATCCCGGACATCACGACAGCGGCCTTGAAACACCGTCATCCACCGAGCGCGCTTCCCGCTTCCATCATCACCGCGTACGGATTGTGGTCGCGCCGCACTGCTTCGCGCCGCAACCATACACAACTCACGGATTGCGTTCGATAACAGGTCATAGCCAAGCGTTGCTCTGGCCGAATGCGAAAGCCCAGCAGGTACTGGGCCGGGGTACTCAGATCACAAACCGATGTCGACAGCGTGAAAACCCGATGTCGTCGATGTTAAAACTGTGCAATACTGAGCCCAGATACGGCAATCGACCGAGACGGCAAACTACCTCATACCGACTCACTGGAGCTGCACCGATGCGTGCACGTATCTTGATCGTCGACGACGACCAGGCCTATCTGGCAGGGATGAAAGAACTGCTGGAAGACGCCGGATACGAAGTCTTTCTTGCCGGCAATTTCGAGGACGGCAAGCACGTGCTTCGCGATCGCACTCCAGATCTGCTTATCGTCGACGTCAGGCTCGGAGCCTTCAACGGGCTCCAGTTGATTTCAACCGGGCAAGTACAGATTCCCGCCATCGTCGTCACCGGATTCGACGACACGGTTCTACGCGCCGACGCGAGTGTGTTCGGCGCCAGCTACCTGGTCAAGCCCATCTCACCGTCAGCACTCCTCGCGCTCATCGATCAGAAGCTCGGTGTCGCTGATCAGAGTGGATCGGAGTCCATCCTCGTGCAGGACACATCCTCGTCGATCCCATCGATGGCCGAACACGCCGGCCAGTCGCTCAGGGACTCGGATTAGTTCGAGAACTTCCTACCCGTCCTCGTTTCAGCCAACGCTCAGTCTCGTCTGATCTCGGATCTTCACTCGTGATCAATTCAGCTGATCGATCGCAGCATGACGTGCGCGGCGTTTGATTTCGCGATCACGCGTTCATTGAATCGCGAACGCTGATTCGAAGACAGAAAGTGATCGCGATCGGATGAAGTCAATCGCTTCGCACATTTCATCTATCGCGCAGACTTCTTCCGAATAGCGAACTAAATCTTCGCGTAACTTCGATTTCTGCTCACAACTTCTTGCTTTTTCTCTTGCGATCACAATTGCCACTGCCCGACAATCACGCGCATCCTACATCCTCTTTTCTGCGAACGTCGGGGTACCCAGAAAGGGCACATCCACATGCGCATTCGGATCCTGTCAGTCATCGCGTTATTGACTCTCGTGTGGCCTGCGACCGCGCGGGCGGGATCGATTTCACTCGATACTTTTTTTCAGGGCGTGGGCGGAACGTTTGTTGTCGCGGGACAGGCGGAAGAGTTTTTTGTTCACGGCAGCGTTCAGATGTCAAACGCCAATGGTCTTGGCGATCTCGACGCGCTGCCATCGTTCGAAGCGTTCTGTGTCGACTTCACCACCAGCATCTTTGACGTGCCCGCTCCCGGCGACGGCCTTGGGACCTACAATGCGGAACTCGGCAGCATGGTCAGGGTGGGTGGATGGCCGGAAGACAGCGGCAGGTGTTCCGGATCCACTTGCGTCGTTCGGATCGGGGCAACGTGCCGCATGGCTCTACAACGAGTATGTTCCCGGTCTTGCGGCGATCGACCCAACTGGCTTTGACGAGACGGGGCTAATCCAAAGAGCGGCTCTGCAGATGGCGATTTGGAATGCGCTCTACGACAGCGACTTCACTGTGAGCAACAATGGCCTGTCGGACAACCACACGTACTCCACACGAGCGTGGTCAGTACCCCGACCTGTTGACGTACGCAAATGGCTATCTTCACGGCCTCGAGCTCGCGGGGGCCGAAGTCCTGACCGCGGACGCTGCCTGGATTCAACTGACGTACACCGACGGTCGTGACGCACAGGACTTCATCGGCCCAACATCTGTCCCCGAACCCAGCGCCGGACTGCTCCTGGGAATGGGAATGATGGGCCTCGTCAGCGTTCCGCTCGCGCAAGTCGCTGTTGCGTCGCGGCTGATCGCAAACTCTTCACCGCCGGCCGCGCGACGCGGCTGGCGGTGAACCTCTCCCCTACTTCAAGAACCCGCTTCGCACCGTCACGGCGGAACTCAACTCATCGTTCAGCGGATCGTCGAGCGCAAGCAGCCAGCGGAGCTCTGGCGACAGCGCGGCCTGGACCTCCGGCCGCAGCAGCTGCTTCTGATATTGCTGTTGCGGCTTGTCGCGCCGGCAGTAGAACGCGTGCATCGCCAGCCTCGGCGACGCGGTTCGATTGGCGGTGCCTCCGTGCCACATGTGCGCGTTCATGACGACGATGCTCCCGGCCGGGGCGGTGAGCAGGACTTCCTGCGGATGCGGCGCCAATGGATCGTCCAGCACGTCCTGTGGCTTCGTTCCCCACGTGTGCGATCCCGGAATCATGCGCGTCGGGCCATTTTCGCGGGTGAAATCATCCAGGAGCCACACGGTGTTGCACACCCAGTAACCTTTCTCGTCTGGAATCGCACCCATGTCGACGTGAAGCGGCTGGCCGACATCGGTGAGCGGATCGGCCGATCGCGCATTCACGCTGCTCAACTTGCAATCACCGCCGAGCACGTGGCGCACGAGATGGATCACGTCAGGCAGCGCAATCGCTTCACGGAACACCTCTCCCTTGTCCACGAGATTCGCCAGGCGGCGCGCATGTTCCTCCGTGCGAAACTCCTCGCCCGCGCGGTCTCCCTCTTCGTCGAACAACTGGAGAATTCGAGCGCGGAGTCGCTGAAGCAAGCCGTCGCCCATCCGCGGACTCGAGAACGACGTATCCCTCCTCGTCCAACTGACGAGTCTGATCGTGAGCCATGTCGCCCAGTATGAACCCGCGGCGGCTCGGGCCGGAATGAACTTTCGCGAGCCGCCGGCCGGTTTCCAGCATAATGTGCGGACCCATGCCGGATTCAATCGGTCGGCGGCGCTTTCTGGGTTCGCTTGGTCTGGCTGCCGCGGCGGCCGGATGCCGGGCCCGGCAGGATCGCGGACCGATCGTGCTTCGCCTGTCGCATTCGATGTCCGCCGGCCCGACAGCCCTTCATGTATTTGGCGATACGTTTCGCGCGCTTGCCGAAAAGGCCACGGGTGGTGCGGTCACGATCCGTGTCTTCCCCAGCGGAACGCTCGGCCAGGAGCGCGAGGTCGTCCAGCAGCTCCAGGAAGGGCTCGTCGATTTCATGGTATCGGGCACCGCGATCTGGGGCAGCGTCGCGCCGAAGCTGCAGGTCTTCGACTTTCCATTCCTGTGGCGCGACTGGGACCATGTGCACCGGATCGTCGACAGCCGTGTGGGGCTCGATGCAGCGGACTACCTCGAGAAAACGGTGCGGATGCGGCCGCTCGCGTGGGGAGACTCGTTCGGCTTCCGGCAGGTCGTGACGCGATCGCGCGACGTGATCGAGGCCGCGCAGCTGTCCGGCCTCAAGATTCGCACCATTCAGTCACCGATTTACGTCAAGGCCATCGAGCTGATGGGCGCCAGCCCGACGCCCATGGCATTTGGCGAGGTCTATACGTCTCTGCAGACCGGCGTCATCGACGGCTACGAGCACGATGCGAGCACGACCGTGCAGCAGCGCTTTTATGAGGTGGCGCATCACATGGCGCGGACGCGTCACATCGCCGGCGTCATTGGACTCTTCGCTTCGTCTACGAATCTCGCACGGCTCCCCGCGGACATCCGCTCGGCGCTTGAACGTTCGGCGCTGGAGGCGTCTGCCGCCCAACGTGCTGTCGGCCCGCGCGAGGATACGGCGGCAACCGAACAACTCACAGGACTGGGAATGACCATCCGCGATATCGACGGACGTGCATTTCGTCAACCCGCCGAACGGCTGTGGGAACGGGAAGCCCGCGCGCTCGACGCGCTTGCCTGGCTCGGCGCCATCCGCGCATGACCACTGCGGTTCTGGATCCGCCGGCAAAGCTTCCATGGGAGGATCGCGCTCTCCAGTGGGCCATCGCGACGCTCGTCGTCGCGCAGGCGGCTGTCGTCGGCCTGCAGGTGATCGGGCGTCACGTCTTTCGGCAACCGATTCCCTGGACGGAGGAAATCGCGCGGCTGCTCCTCGCGTGGCTGATGTCGGTCGGCGGCATCTCGGCATTGCGGCACGCGCAGCATCCGCGCGTCACCGCCCTTCTCCGTCTCTTTCCTGACGAAAGGCGCGCGGCAGTCGAGCAGGGTCTCCGACTCGTGCTCCTGGCGTTTTTTCTGAGCCTCGTCATCCCCGCGTGGCATCTCACAGTTGCGAGCGCGGGCGAGCGGCTGCCGGCAAGCGGATTGTCCGGTGCCGCGATCTCGGGTGTTCTCCCAGTCGCATTGCTTCTGATGTCAGCGGTTGTCGTGCAGCAGCTTCGCCGGGACGGTTTCGCAGCCTGGCAGGACAGGACGTCGCTGCTATGGGCGCTGGGCGCAGCAGGGCTTTCACTCGCCTCGGTGCTGGTGCCGCTGGTTGCCGGCGCCGCGCCGCTCGTCGTGCTGATCGCCGGCTTCCTCGTAACCGCCGCGCTCGGCGTGCCGCTGGCGTTCACGCTGGCGCTGACGTCGCTCACCTATCTCCTCGGCATCGGCGGCGTGAGCCTGATCATTCTTCCAATCAAGATTCTCGGCGGCGTGGATTCATTCGTTCTGCTCGCGATCCCGCTCTTCATCGTCGCCGGCGGGTTGATGGAAGCCGGCGGAATCTCGGAGCGAACGGTCACCTTCGCAATGGCCATCGTCGGCCGCGTGCGCGGCGGGCTTGCGATGGTGGCGGTCGTGGCGGAGATTCTGTTTTCGGGGATCTCGGGATCGACGACGGCGGACGTTTCCGCGATCAGCTCGCTGCTCGTGCCATCGATGCGGCGGGCCGGCTATTCCGGCGCGGAGTCGGTCAGCATCGTCGCTGCGGCGTCAGCGATGGGAATCCTCGTACCTCCGTGCCTGACGATGGTCGTCCTCGGATCGCTCGTGAACCTGTCGATCGTCACATTGTTTCTCGCAGGGTTCCTGCCGGCGTTCGTGCTTGCGGTGTCTCTCTGGTACTCATCGCGATACGCGCGCGGCGCCAGAACTGGCCGGTCAGCGCCCCGGTCACTCGAAACGACATCTGGCGTGCCGCGCGGCGGGCAGTTGTGCCCACCGGCCTGCCAATCCTGCTGTTCGGCGGAATCTTCTCAGGCCTCACGACGGTCACGGAAGCCGCGCTGCTGGCTGTCGTGTACTCGCTCCTGGCCGGCATTGCCATGGGAGGCATCAGGCGCACGGAGATTGTCGGCCAGCTCGCACAGAGCGGGGTCGTCACGTCCACCACGCTGTGGGTGCTGGCTGCCGCTTCCGCGTTTGCCTGGATTCTCGTCCGTGAATGGGTGCCGCAAATGCTCGGCGAGTGGATTCGCAGCGCCGGTGCCGGACGCGTGGAGTTCATGGCCCTGACCATCGCGCTGTTCGTCGTCATCGGCGCCCTGCTCGAAGGGCTTCCGGCGCTGCTGATCTTCGGTCCAATCCTCTTTCCCATCAGCCGCTCGATCGGTGTCGATCCGGTGCACTACGGGATCGTCGTCATTGCCGCGATGGGCGTCGCGTTTTTTCTTCCGCCGGTGGGCGTGGGGCTCACAATCGCGGCCGGCATCGGCCGTGTCGACATCGACGATGTGAGCCGCACGTTCATGCCGTATCTGGTCGCGCTGCTCGTCGGCCTCGCGCTCGTTGCGGCGTTTCCCGCCATCACGCTGGTACTGCCGAGGTGGCTGCTTCACTACAAGGGATAATGCCGGGATCCGGGATCCGGTCGGCTCCGGGCTGCTCTGCGGCTGCTCGGGCTCCGGGCGAGGTTCGGGGAATAATCGATTCGCAATCGGTGATTATCAGGCAGTCGATTCTGCTAGACTGTCGGCGCTTAATGGAGGTGAGTATGCGGAAGACCCTGGCGTGTGTTGCGGCCATCGCTCTTTTTACGGCTCCCGGGCTCATGGCGGACACCTACAAGGGCAAGATCAGCGACGCGATGTGCAAGGCCATGCACAAGGACGGCGAGCACGGCACGAAGAAGATGACCGATCGGGAATGCGTTGAAGGCTGTGTCAAGGGCGGCGAGAAGTACGTGTTCGTGGGCGACGGGAATAAGGTCTACACCATCGCCAACCAGGACCTGGCGGCGCTCAAGACCCACGCCGGTCATGACGTCGAGATTACCGGCACGATGAAGGGGGACACGGTCACGATCGAAAAGATCACCATGCCCGCCAAAGCGAAGTAGCGTGTAAAACAAAAGACAAGGGAGAAGGCCTTGTCCTTTTCCCTTGTCCCTTTCCCTTGATCTCAGCTCCAGGGCCGATCGTTGCTCCGGATGGTGTCCCACTCGGGCGTCGGATCGAAGTAGCCCGGACTTCGGCCGCAGGTGCTGCTTCACGACCTCGTCGTTCAGCTCGACGCCGAGTCCCGGTGAATCCGGCACGACCGCGAACCCCTTCTCGACGAGCGGCTTCCCGCCGGTCGTCCGCACCAGGCTCTCCCACCACGGCACGTCCAGCGAGTGATGCTCGAGCGCGATGAAGTTCTCGGTTGCCGCGGCGCAGTGGACGTTCGCCATGAACGAGACCGGCGTGCCGGCAAAGTGCATCGCCATCGCGACGCCGTGCTCCATGGCGTAGTCGCCGATCTTCTTCGTCTCGATCAGCCCGCCCGAGCTGGCGAGATCCGGATGGATCATGTCGACGGCGCCCATGTCGATGAGCTTGATGAACGGTTCCTTCAGGTAGATGTCCTCGCCCGTGAGGATCGGCACCGTCGTCGAGTCGCGGATCTGCTTCATCAGCTCGCCGAACTGCCACGGCACCATGTCTTCCATCCACGCCAGGTTCCACTTCTCCATCGCGCGCGCCAGCTTGATGCAGCTGTTGACGCTGATGTGGCCGTAGTGATCGGTCGAGAGCGGGATCTCCATGCCGATGACCTCGCGGATCTGGCCGACCCAGTCGGACAGCCAGGCGATGCCCTTGTCGGTGATCTCGATGCCGGTGAACGGGTGCATCACGCGCTCGCCGCCGCCGATGTTCGTGCCGAGCGGCATCGACAGCGCGCCCGGCACGTCCTGCAGCAGGCCGATCCCGAAGTCCTGCTTCAGGAACGTGATGCCCTTGTCCATCCGCTCCTTGAGCAGCTGGCCCTGTTCCTTCGGCGTGTCGCGCTCGGTCGTGTCGGCGTAGAGCCGCACGCGATCGCGGAACTTCCCGCCGAGCATCTGCCAGCACGGCACGCCCCAGGCCTTGCCGGCCAGATCCATCATCGCCATCTCGATGCCGCACACGCCGCCCGCCTGACGCGCGGCGGCGCCGAACTGCTTGATCTTCCGGAAGATCTTGTCGACGTTGCACGGGTTCTCGCCGAGGATCGCGGCTCTTGAGCATCAGCGCGTAGGTCTCGCTCGCGCCGTCGCGGACCTCGCCCCATCCGACGAGCCCCTGGTTGGTGTCGATGCGGATCAGCGGGCACGTCATCGGCGCGTTGACGACGACGGTCGCGACCCGCAGGTCGGTGATCTTGAGCGCCGACGGCTCCGACGCGCGCTTGACGTTCGCCTGGACGAAGTCGGCCTCGGCGTCCGCCGCCGCGCGCGCCCGTCAGCGCCAACGCCCCGGCAGCGCCGAGGCCGAGCGTCTTGAAGAACGAACGGCGGTCGACCGCTGGGCGGTGCGTCAGTCCAGCATCGTTCTGCACGGCAGGTTTCATCGCTGCTCCCTACCTGCAATGAGCACTGTCGTCGCGGTCGCCCCAAAGCCCAAATCGACCAGAAGACTGACCAAAGACCAGAGACTTGCAGCCAATGGCCAGAGGCCGATCAGATCCGACAGCGGACCCGAACCCGTGCTCTAGAAATTCAGCTTCAACGAGAACTGCATCGACCGGTTGTCCACGATCGTCGACGTGATGCGGCCGGCGGTCGGCGAGTCGAAGTTCTGGTTCGGGAACCCGAAGCCCGGGTGGTTGAACAGGTTGAACGCATCCCACCGGAACTCGACGTTGGTCCGCCCGATGACCGCGAAACGCTTCGAGAGCGACGTGTCGAAGTTCACGTGACCGGGCGCGTAGAGGATGCCGCGGCCGGTGTTGCCGTACGTGTTCGCGGGCGGTGCGGCGAAATCGGCCGGGTTGTACCACAGATCGACCGTCGGGTTGTCCAGCTCGCCCGAGCCGATCCGATTCGGCCAGCTCGGCGCGCCGTTGTTGACGCCGGTCTGCATGAAGACCGTGAACGGCCGGCCGGTCGTCATGCGTGCCGATCCCGGAGAGCTGCCAGCCGCCGACGATGGCGCCGAGCACGCCGCCGTCGTTCAGCCAGCGGCGGCCCGGCCCCCACGGCAGCTCCCAGACGCCGCTGATGACGGCACGATGGCGCACGTCGAAGCCCGATGGACCGTGCCCGGCGTCGAGGTTCGTGACCGTCTGCGGATTGCCGACCGCGCCGCCGCCGCTCGCGGCCGAGCCGCCGTAGTCGAGCGCCTTGCCGTAGGTGTAGCTGACGAGGAACTGCAGCCCGCCGCTGAACCGCTGCGTGACCTTCAGCTGTCCGCTGTGATAGGTCGAGCGGTTGCGCGGATCGCACTGCAGCATGTTGGTCACGTTGTTCAGCGGCTGAATCAGCCGCCGAGACGCCTGCGATCCGATCCCCGGCTGGATCTCGTTCGGGTTGTAGCAGTACACGAGGTGCTTGCCGGCGCTGCCCGCATACGTCAGCTCGACCGCCATGGCGCCGAAGCAGCCGCCGCTCGATGCCAAGGTGCCACTGCTCCGCGTACGGCGTCTCGTTCTCGAACGAATGGCCGAGCACGCGCGGGTTCGCCGCCTGGAGCTCGGCGGTCGTGCGCGGCTTGACCTGCACGATCGGCGGAAACGGATCGTCGATCGTCCGGACGGTCGAGAAGTCCGTCGAGTTGGTCGCGAAGCTCACGTTCTGCGAAATCGTGTACGGCACCTGCTGCCCGATCATGTTCGACGCCGACGGCTGCTCCGGGAAGTAGGTGATGCCGAAGCCGGTGCGGAGAATGGTGCTCGAATCGCCGAACAGGTCGTAGGTCAACCCGAGCCGCGGCGCCAGTTGCCGTCGCTGCGTCTTCTTGTTGACCGAAGGGCTGGCGCCGTCCTCGCCGGCGTAGATCAACCGCAGGTTGACCGGATCGAAGTTGACGATCTTGTTGTCTTCCTCGGTCTCGGCGCCGAAGATCTCGTAGCGCAGGCCGGCGTTGATCGTGAACCGCGAGCTGACCTTGAAGTCGTCCTGGACGAACAGCCCGTGCTCCTGCGTGCGCAGCGTGTACGGTTCGAGCAGGAAGCCGCGCGCCGCGTTGTTGATGTAGCCGGTCAGCAGCGACGCGATGCCAGACCCGCCGGCGTTGGTCACCGGGTTGTTCGTGTAGTTCCGCTCGAAGTTGATCGTGCCGCGGGTGTCGGTGTTGGTGAACGGCGACGGGATATCGATCGACCAGGCGGTATCCGAACTTCAGCTGGTGCCGCCCCTTCAGCCAGACGAGCGCGTCTTCGATCTGCCAGTGGAACTGCTTCGGGTTCACGGGCAGGAACGCCGGCCCGCCGGAAATGCCGGTCAGATCCGGGATGTTGATGTTCGGGAGGCCGGTCGTGAACTCGGTGACGTTGATGCCGCGAATGCCGAGCGAGTCGGCGGCGTGTGATGCCGAAGTCCGACTGGAACGTAAACGGCACCGTCTTCGCGTACCCGGTGCGCAGCTCGTTGACGAGGGTCGGCGAAATGACCCGCGCATAGTTGAACGCCGCGCCGTGCGTGGTCAGCCGCGTGTTCTGGATGCCGGCGACGAACGGGCCGAGATCGAAGCGCGACGCGGCCTCGGCCGGCGTCGGAAGACAGCACGCCGCCTGGCCCTGTGGCGCGTCGAGCTTGAACTTGCCCCAGTTGAACCGCACGAAGAAGGAGTCCTTGTCCGACACTCGATGATCGATCCGGCCCGAGAAGACGTTGTCGGTGACATCGCGGTTGACGGTGGACGTGTAGTTGTCGAAATTTCCGGGCGCGTTCGGCAGCGGGTAGATGCTCGCGACGTTGCGGCCGACCGGGTTGATCCGGTTCTGCGGAATGACGTTGCCGGAATACGGATCCCGCAGGAACTGCGGAGTTGGTGGCGCTGACCGGTTGGGTCGCATCGAAGTCCGGATTCGGACGTGTCGTGAGCGGGTCGTAGATGAGGATCAGGTTCCCGCTGGTGTCGCGGAAATCGCTGAAGTCGCCGACCCGGGTCTTGTCGGTCGGCACGGTGTTGACGAACACCTGTCCGCGCTTCTCCTTCAGTCCCGCGTAGTCGGAGAAGAAGAACGTCCGGTTGTGCCCGTCGTAGACGCCAGGAATCACCAGCGCTCCGCCGACCGCGCCGCCGAACTGGTGGCGGTTGAGCGGCGGCTTGGGATCGATCTGCAGCCCGCCGTCGGCGAGCGGCACCTTCCGCACGAAGAAGTTCCGCGCGTCGAACGCGTCGTCGCGCAGGTACTCGAACACCGTGCCGTGCAGCATGTTGCTGCCCGACTTGGTCGCCACCGAGACGACGCCGGCGCCGCGGCCGAACTCCGCCGAGAAGACGCCGGAGAGCACTTTGAACTCGCGCACCTGCTCGACCGACGGCGCGATGATCACGGTGTTGAAGCTGTACTCGTTGTTGTCGATGCCGTCGATCAGCCAGGCGTTGGCGTTGGCCTGATGGCCGAGCGCGTTGAAGTTCGACGCGCCGCGCGGGTTGAACGTGCTGGCGCCGGACAGGTTCTCGCCCGCCTGCCCCGGCGTGATCCCGGGCGTCAGGTAGACGAGCGCCGCGAAGTTCCGGCCGTTCAGCGGCAGTTCCTTGATCGCGCGTTCCTCGATGACGGTGCCGACCTCCGACGAGTCCGTACGCAGCAGCGGCGCCGAGGCGACGACCGTGGTGGTCTCCTCGAGGCGCCCGACCTCCAGCGACACGTCGACGCGGGCGCGCTGGTTGACCTGCAGGATCACCCCGTCGCGGACCCACTTCTTGAAGCCCGAGACGTTGACTTCGACCGGTAGGTGCCTGGTGTCAGGAACGGCGCCGTGTAGCTGCCGGTGGCATCGGTCACGTGCGTGACCGATGTACCGCGGTTGACCTCACGGATGGTGACGTTGGCGCCCGGCACGACGCCGTTCGCGTCGCGTGACCGTGCCGACAATCGTGCCCGTCGTCACCTGCGCGGCGATGGGTGTGGTCCAGACGGACGCAATCACCGCTGACAACACTGCCGCGAAGAGGTGTCGCTTCATCATGGCTGCTCCTCCCCTGAACCAGCCGAGGCTTCGCTGAGTGCGGACGATGTCGATCGAGGAATCGATCTTGCGGGGAGCCTGCCACCGGAGGGAGGCGAAAGTCAACTGACGAGCGCACCGGTGACAGCCGTCAGCCGGTCAGGACACCTCGCGCACGCGGATGTTCCTGAATTCCACCGGCGATCCTTCGGCTTCAAGACAGAGATAGCCGCTGCGCGGTTCGGCGCCGCTGCCGCCGGAGACCTCTTCGCCATTGACCCACAGCCGCAGCTCGCCGTTGATCGCACGCACGTAGTAATGGTTCCACTCGTTCACACCCCGGCTCAATTCCTTGCGCGGAAAACTGCGCGACCCGTTCGGCGAGAGCGGCGGGAACGGCTTGAGCTTCGACTTGCCGACGGCGAAGATGTCGCCGTGGGTCGTGAACCAATCTCCCTTTCTGCCGTCCTTTTCGTACTGCGTGCGAAAGCCGTGATCGAGCATCTGCACCTCGATGCCGGAATCGGGAAGCACGCCCGGCTTCAGTTGTGCGAGCGCCTGATCGGGAACCCAGACGAACACGCCTGAGTTGCCCGCAGACTTGAGGTGCCGCCATTCGACCACGAGCTCGACATTCGTATACGTCTGGCGTGTGCGCAGGACGCCAATTGGCTGTCCCGTACTGACGAGCACATCGCCCTTCCACGTCCACGTGTCCTGGTTGCCATTCACGCCGGCAAAATCAGTTTCGCTGAGCGTCCGCCACCCGGGGCCCGTGCCGTCGATGAACGCCCTGGGCGCGGCAGAGCCAGACTGAATGGCGCCTCCTTCGATGGTGACGCTCATCAAGGCCGCGACGAAAAAGCCGGCATGAATCATTCGGTGCGTGGTCGTCATTGCAGAGTCCTCACGGAGCAATCGGTGAATTGGTGAATCGGCGAATTGGCGGATTGTTGAATTGGTGAATTGTTTCCGGTGGTTGGGCCGAACAACGGTTATCAATTCACCAATGACTCGTCGCCAGCTCACCAATTCACGAATTCACCAATTCCTAAGCCAGGATCTTTTCCACGACCTCGCCGTGCACGTCCGTCAGGCGGAAATCGCGCCCCTGAAATCGATACGTCAGCTTCTTGTGATCGATCCCGAGCGCGTGGAGGATCGTGGCCTGCAGGTCGTACACGGTCACCGGATCGGACACGACGTTGTAGCTGAAGTCGTCGGTCTCGCCGAGCACGGTACCGCGCTTCATGCCGCCGCCGGCCACCCACATGCAGAAGTTACGGGGATGATGATCGCGGCCGTAGTTCGCGTCGGTCAGCTTTCCCTGGCTGAAGACCGTGCGGCCGAATTCACCGCCCCACACGACGAGCGTGTCGTCCAGGAGGCCGCGCTGCTTGAGATCGGTGATGAGCGCCGCGGTCGGTTGATCCGTCCCCCTGCACTGCAACGCCAGATCCCGCGGAAGATCTTTGTGCTGATCCCATCCGCGATGATAGAGCTGGATGAAGCGGACGTTCCGCTCCGCCAGCCGCCGCGCGAGCAGGCAGTTCGCCGCGTACGTGCCGGGCTTCCGCGACTCAGGTCCGTACATCTCGAAGACTGAGTCCGGCTCCTTCGACAGATCCATCAGGTCTGGCACCGACGTCTGCATCCGGTACGCCATCTGGTACTGGCTGATGCGCGTTTCGATTTCCGGATCGCCGTAAGCCTGGTGGCCGAGCTCATCGAGCTTCTCCACCGCATTCAGCATCTGCCTCCGGGTCGTCTTGCTGATCCCGGGCGGATCCTCGAGGAAGAGCACCGGCGCGCTGCCGGTGCGGAATCGGACGCCCTGATAGCTCGAAGGCAGGAACCCGCTCGCCCACAGCCTGGAGAAGAGAGGCTGATCGGTGTTGATGGCGTGCGCCTGCGAGAGAAGCACGACGAACGCCGGCAGGTTCTGGTTCTCGCTGCCAAGCCCGTAACTGAGCCACGCACCCATGCTCGGACGGCCCGGCTGTTGAAAGCCGGTCTGGATGAACGTGATCGCCGGATCGTGATTGATTGCTTCCGTATTCATCGTCTTGATGACGGTGATGTCGTCCACGATCTTTGCCGTGTGCGGAAGCAGTTCGCTGACCCACGTGCCCGACTGACCGTACTGCGCGAACTTGAAGTTCGACTGCGCGACCAGCAGCTGCGACTGACCCATCGTCTGGGCGACGCGCTGTCCCTGCCGCACGGAATCCGGAATCTGTGTCCCCTGCAGTTTCACGAGAGCGGGCTTGTAATCAAATGTCTCGAGCTGTGAAGGGCCGCCGGATTGATGCAGGAAGATGACGCGCTTGGCCTTCGGCGCGAAGTGCGGCAGCCCGACCAGTCCACCCGTCTTCGGATCGCGAGCCTCGGCGAGGCTTGCGGCAAATGCCGAGAGGTCGGGCCCGAGCAGCGTGGCGAGCGCCCCGATGCCGATGCCCTGCGCCGAGCATCCGAAGAACTGGCGCCGCGTCAGGTGTAGATCGATTTGATGCTTGATGTCCATGGAACCGCCCGTTGGCTCTTTCCCGTTTGGCTCTTAACTTTTTACTTTTGACTTTTTACTTTTAACTTTCTACTGCTTGGTCACGGTCTCATCCAAGTTAAAGATGACGCTCGCGACCGTCGTGTACGCCGCCAGCTCCGCGACATCGATCCTGGGATTACGCGGTGACTCGCCAACCGACAGCAGATCGATCGCGCCCTTGCGATCCTTGCGATATGTCTCGAGCCTCCCGTCGAGCAGCGAGCGCAGCACCTTGATCTCGTCCTTCGATGGCTGTCGCGCGGTGGCCAGCCGGAACGCGTACGCGATCCGGGCCGTCGGATCCTTCCCGCCTTCGAGAATCGCGCGTTGTGCCAGGACGCGCGACGCTTCCACGTAGGTCGGATCGTTCAGCAGCACCAGCGCCTGCAGCGGTGTGTTCGTCTGCGCGCGCCGCGCGGTGCACTTCTCCCGATCCGGCGCGTCGAACGTGGCCATCGAGGCGGGAGGCGCCGTTCGTTTCCAGAGCGTATACATGCCGCGCCGATACAAATCGGGGCCATGGCTCTGTTCGTACGACTGACCGGAGAACCCGTCTCCGAACGCGAGCTCCTCCCAGATGCCCTTCGGCTGATACGGCAACACGCTCGGGCCGCCAATCGTGTCGTTCAGCAGACCGCTTGCGGCGAGCGCCGTGTCGCGAATCATTTCGGCAGGGAGCCTGACGCGTGGACCGCGAGCCAGGAGCCGGTTTTCCGGATCCTTCTCGCGAAGCTCCGCCGAGACCTTCGAGGACTGCCGATAGGTCGCCGACGTGACGATCACCCGCTGCATCGCGCGCACATCCCACCCCGTTCGTACGAATTCGGTGGCGAGCCAGTCGAGCAGATCGGGATGTGAAGGAGGCTCGCCCTGCACGCCGAAATCCTCCTGGGTCTTGACGAGGCCGATGCCAAAGTACGTCTGCCAGTAACGGTTCACGGCGACGCGAGCGGTGAGGGGATGGTCCGGATCCACCAGCCACTTCGCCAGCGTCAGCCGGTTGAGCGGCGCGTCCTTCGGCAGCGGTGGAAGCATTGCCGGAACGCCGGGCTGTACCTTGTCCGTGTGATTGCGATAGTCCCCTCGCGCGAGGATGAACGTCTCGCGCGGGTTCTTCATCTCGCTCATCACCATCGTGGTGGGGATGCGCTTGACCAGATCGTCCTTCTGCGCGCGCAACGCCTTCAGCTCGCGATACGTCGTCCGAAGCGACTCGGGCGCGGCGTAGGTGAGGAAGTACCTCGCGGGTTCTGTCCGCCTCTTCTTTCGAGGGCTTCCCCGTCACGCCCGAGAGGGTGACGCGCATCGGGTGATGGATCGCGAGGTCCTCGATCTGCTGAGGCGTCAGCACGCGGCTGTACAACCGCAGATCGTCAATCTGGCCGACGAATGGTTTGCCGAGCTCCTTGCTGCCGACTCGCAGCGCCGCATCGGTCGCAATCCCTCCGGAGAGGGCGTCGCGCACGACCTCGGCATCGAGCCGCGCACCATTCAGGTACAAGGCAAGGCCGGAGGCCTTCCCGGAACCGTCGTAGGTCAACGCCACGTGGTACCAGTCACCGAGCGTCAACCGCTCTCGGGTGCGAACCTCGATGGCGTTGTCGGGGGCATCACCCGCGATGCGTATCTTGAGGCGCGCCGCCCATTTCTGGATCCCGACGAGCGCGATATCGTCAAGCTGCCATTCGTAACCGCGACGACGATCGGCGCTCTCGATTTTCTGGAAGACCGAGATCGGCAGGTTCCCGCGGCCTTTCAGCCACACGGCGAGGCTGAAGGCGTCGCCGCGATCGAACCCGGCGACATTGCCGAAGCTCACCTCGGTGTCGCCGTCGAACGACGCGGCCCTTCCCACGCGTCCCGCATCAAACGTCGGGTCTCCCAGGACTGTCCGTCCATGCTGGTACCGTCCGGACACATCCGAGAAGTTGCCGTCGAGCTCGTAGTGCGCAACCAGGCCCGTCACATCAGGCTCGGCCGGTTTCTCGGCGATGACCTTTTCCCACGCGCGCTGCAGCGGAGCGAGGACTTCGTCTTCAAGGGCGGCATCGCGCGTCGAAATCGCGGCGTTCAGTTCGTCCAGCCGCGCCTGCTGGTCGGCAGTCGGCAGCGGCAGCACCGGCACGGCATTGCCGGTCCTTCCATCGAGCCCGACCTCCGGAACGTTGTTGAAGAATGCGAAGAACTCGTAGAACTCCTTGTGGGTGATGGGATCGAACTTGTGCGAATGGCAGCGCGCGCAGCCCATGGTGAGCCCCATGAACGCGTTCGAGGTGGCTTCGACCCGATCGACGACGTATTCGACCTGGTATTCGTCGGCGATCGCGCCGCCCTCGAAGTTGATCATGTGATTGCGATTGAAGCCCGACGCGATCTTCTGATCGCGCGTGGCATTGGGCAGCAGGTCGCCGGCAAGCTGCTCGATCGCGAACTCGTCGTACGGCATGTTCTGATTGAAGGCGTTGATCACCCAGTCGCGCCACGGCCACATCCCGCGCAGGCTGTCGATGTGATAGCCGTGCGTGTCGGCGTAGCGGGCCGCGTCGAGCCAGGGCATGGCCATGCGCTCGCCGTAGTGAGGCGAACGCAGCAGCCGATCGACCTGCTTTTCGTACGCGTCCGGAGACTGGTCCGCCAGAAACGCGTCGGTCTCCGCTGGAGTCGGCGGCAGCCCGGTGAGATCGTAGGTCAGCCGCCGCAAGAGCGTTTGCTTGTCCGCCTCGGGCGACGGCTTGAGACCCTCGCGTTCGAGCCGCGCCAGGATGAATCGATCGATCGGGTTTCGCACCCACGGGCTCTGGACCGCGGGGAGCTCAGGGCGCTTTGGAGGGACGTACGCCCAGTGCGTATCCCATTTCGCGCCTTCGTCGATCCAGCGGCGCAGAAGCTCGATCTGCTTCTCGGTCAGGCTGTGCCCGGAGTCGGCCGGGGGCATCCGATCCTTCGGATTCGGTTCCGTGATCTTCTCAACCAGCAGGCTGTCTGAGGCGTTCCCCGGTTCAATGACTCCTTTCTTGAGAAACATGCCCTCCTGAGTATCGAAGTGGAACTTCGTCTCGCGCTTCTTCTCGTCAGGCCCATGGCAGGCAAAGCAGTTGTTGGCGAGAATCGGAAGGATTTCCCGATTGAAGCTGATCGCAGTCGGAACCGGGGCGGTCTGCGCGCGGAGGACGGCGGCCGGTCCGGCCGATCCGGCGAGTGCGCCGACAAGTGCCGCTGCCGAAGCGGCCACGGCGTAGCGTTTCCGCATGGGCACAATCTTAGTGCCGTTTCCCGCGGGGATCAGTCGATTTCTCCTCGTTCTTCAGCGCAACCAGATGAGCAAGCCGACGACCACTGCCAGTGCCGCTGCAACCGAAAGGGTGACCCAGATGTAGCGCCGGCGCCTCGACTCGGCCATACGAAGCTCGGCGATGTTGGTCCACAACGCCTTCTCCAGCCGGATCCCGGTCGCGCCCATTGGAAAAAAGGATGGGCGGGGTGCCGCCTGCCCCGGAGTGGAGATTGGGGCAATGAACCGATGCCCGCGACGCGGAACGGTCTCAATATAGAGCGGCCGATCCGCATCGTCACCGAGCACGTCGCGGATCTGCTTGATTGAGAAATTGACCGACTGATCGAAATCCACGAACGTGCCGTCCGGCCAGAGTTCACGGCGAATCTCGTCGCGGCTCACGAGCGTTCCGGCCTTCCGCACAAGCAGGAGCAGCAGCTTGAACGGCTGCGGCTGGAGCTTCAGCCGGCGGTTTTTCCGTCGAAGCTCCCCCGCATCGACGTCGAGTTCGAACTCGCCAAAGCAAAAAGTTTCACGGGTCGTCGTCATGCCCACCAAGCACCGAGAATCGAAAGTGCGAAAAGCCTATCACGCTCCGAATCGAAGGTTGTAAGTGAATGAGCGGTAGAGGGTTAGATCCTCATCACTTGCTCATGCTTTGCGCATCCGCTCCTTATGGCGATCCATACGCGCTCGCCGTATCGTCCCGGCAAGAACCGACCGGAATTTCGGAGGAACCCATGACGACCCAGGAGCAAGATGTGCACTCAGTTCCCGACATTGATCTCTCGCACGCGATTCGATCTGACGCCTGTGTGCTTTTCACCGGCGACCATGAGACGGCGGAGCTCCTCGCCCGCCGCCTCCATGGGCTGAGCGGCTGGCGGCAGGGGCCATTCGTTGCCGTCGATTGCGCTCAGCCGGAAACGTCGCTGGAGTCTCACCTGTTCGGCCTGCTCGATGTCGAGAAGGCCAGGGCCGAGGAAGGCCCCTGGCCGACGCCTGCACAGTCAGGCACCGTATTCCTGCGGGACGTCGGACGTCTGCCCCGGTCGCTGCAGTTGCGGCTGTCGGAGCGGCTGGCGATTCTCCGCACAAGCCCCGGGGAACCACGCCGGAACCGGCGCCGGGTCATTTCCTCGAGTTCGACTCCGCTGGCCCAGCGCCTTGAGGACGGCTCCTTTGACGCAAACCTTTACTACCGGCTCAATGTCATTCAATTTGTCATCGCTCCAGGCGAGCAGGGATGACGCGGCCGTTTTCCCCGGACGGACTGAGAATTCGAGGGCTCCGGAGATCACCAATGATGCAGAGATGAAACCACTGCGCTGAAACGGAACACTGACTGCGGTCAGCCCGCGCACGGCGGACGCGGAGGGGAGTCCTGACCCAGCTCATCATTTCCTTGAGAATCAGGTATTTAGCTTCAGCCGCCGGGTCGTGGTTCTGGTGTGTGCGGCCTGCGCTAACTCAGGCATCACCCTTGCCTTACAGACCGTGCTGTGATGCTCCTGTCTCCTCGTGCAATGACCCAGGGCAAGGCCGGCGCGCCGACTTTCGCGGCGTTGCCCCCGGTCGCGCGCGTGTACGTGACGACGGTCGTCGCCGCCGGTGCGCTCTGCCTGCTCGACGCGGCCAGCAACCTTCAATTCGATCGTGCGGGGCTGTTCGCGCTGCTGCTGGCACTCGGCATCGCGACCTCTGCGGTCAAGATCGATCTGCCGCTCGGACGCAGCCACTCGAACCTGTCGCTGTCTCACGCGATCAATTTCTGGGCGCTCTTCGCGCTGGGGCCGTCGCACGCGGTCTGCATCGCGACGGTCAGCGCGTGGACGCAGTGCACGTTCCGTGTCGGGGCCCGCAACCCGCTTTACCGGATTCTCTTCAACATTGGTTCGCTGACGCTGACCACCTGGCTGGCCGGCGCGCCCTTCGCAATCCTGATGCAGTGGGGACCCTCCGGATTTGCCGCGCTGGCTCGCACGGCAGCGGTCATTGCGCCTCTCTACTTCTTCACGAACACCGCGCTGGTTGCCGCCGCAATCGGGCTGTCGACGCGTCAGCCCGTGTCCCGCGTGTGGCACCGGAACTTTTTCTGGAGTGCCCCCAGCTACCTCGCGGGCGCGGCGCTGGCCGCGCTTGCCACGGCGGCTCCGTCCCGCGGGTGGTTCGGATGGCTGCCGCTGCTCGCGGTTCCGCTGTATCTGGTTTTCCGGAGTTATCACACGGTCGTCTCGCGGCTCCGCGAGGAGCAGAACGAAACGCGCCGTGCGATGGATGTGCAACTGGCCACCATCGAGGCGCTGGCGCTGGCGATCGAAGCGCGCGCGGGCTGTACTCCGGACCACATCCGCTCGATTCAGCAGTACGCTGCACTGCTTGCGGAGGCCGCCGGGCTCTCCGACGCGGACGTGCAGGCGGTGCGAACGGCCGCGCTGCTGCACGACATCGGCAACATGGCGGTCCCCGAGCACATCTTGTCGAAGCCCGAGGCGCTCACGCCGGAGGAATTCGATCGCGTGAAGATCCACCCGCGCGTCGGCGCGGAGATTCTGAAGAACGTGCCGTTCGGCGCGCCGGTGAGCGATCTGGTGTTGAGCCATCACGAGCGGTGGGACGGCCTCGGCTACCCGGCTGGCTTGCGCGGGAAAGACATCCCGGTTGGCGCGCGCGTGCTCGCCATCGCCGATTGCTTCAGCACCCTGCAGGCCGATCGCCCCTATCGTCCCGCGCGCAGTGAGGCCGAAGCGATCGCGCTGCTTCGGGAATATGCGGGCTCAGCCTTCGATCCCGCGCTGGTCGAGATCCTGATCGCGCGGCTGACTGTGGCGGCAGGCGCCACGGAGGCCGGCATCCCGGACCCGTCCTGGAACGAGACGCAGACGTTCGATGCCCTGCAAGACATTGCCGGCGCGCACCGCGAGGAGCAGACGCTCTACGAGATCGCACAGGCGCTCGGGTGCAGCCTGGGCGTCTCGGATGCGATGGCGCTCATCCAGGAAAAAGTGAACCGGCTCGTCCCGTTCGTGACGTGTGCGCTGTTTCTCGGCGACGAGACGGACGGCTACGTGTGCCAGTACGCTCACGGCCCGGGAACCGAAGCGCTCTTCAAGTGGGAACCGAAATCCTGGAGCGAGATCTCGCTTCGACTGCCGTCGTGCGCCGACGGCCGCGGGGCACACGGCGAAGAGCTCACGTCGCTGCTGCCCTGCCCGCTGCGCTTCGACGGTCGCCTTATCGGCGGCCTGGTCATCTATCACTCGGTCGCCAGTTGCTTCACCGATGAGCACCGGCGGATTCTCGGCCGCGTGAGCGAGCAGGCCGCGGCCGTCATCTTCAACTCGACGCGGTTCGAGCAGACGCAACACGAATCGCATACCGATCCGCTCACCGGGCTCGCGAACCGCCGATCGCTCGACCGTCAGTTCGAGACCAGCCTGGCACATGCGTCGCGCAGCAAGGCCTCAATCGGTGTGGTCGTGCTGGACCTCGACCGGCTGAAGGAGATCAACGACACGTACGGCCACGAGGCGGGCGACCGGGCGCTGCGAGCCATCGGCTCGGTGCTCAAGGCCACGGTGCGCCAGAACGATGTCTGTGCGCGATTCGCCGGCGACGAGTTCGTCGTGGTCCTGTGGGACTGCCCGCCCGAGCACGAGGCGCGCCGGGTCCAGGAGCTCCAGAACGCCGTCGCGGCACACCCGTTCGAGCCACGACCCGGCGTGCGCCTCTCGCTCTCGATCAGCGCGGGCCCGGCACGCTTCCCCAACGACGGTCATTCCTTCGACGAGCTGCTCGCGGCTGCCGACGAGCGGATGTATCGCGACAAGGCCGTCCGCCGCTCGCGCAGCATGCTACGCCAGGTCAGCGCGCAGAGTTAGGCCTGAGGCTGGCCGCAGAAAAACACAGAAGAATACAAGCCACAGAAGAACACAGAAGAACACAGAAGATCCAGTGCTTCTTTGCTGTGGTCGTGAGTTTTTCTTGCTGTGTTTTTCTGTGTTCTTCTGTGGCCGCTTACCTGTGTTCTTCTGTGGCGTGGGTTCGTAGGTCTTTCTGTGGCCTGGAGGGAAGCCGGAACGACGCTCCGAACTCCAGTGTCCGTAAACGCGCTTCCGGGACCCCCATCGATCGTCGAGCCTCATCCAGCGCACGCAGGGGATCGTCAATCGCCTCTGGCGTCAACTGGAAGGTTCCAAAGTGCATCCCGAGACTGTGCGTGGCTTCGAGATCGAGGTGCGCCTGCACGGCCTCGGCCGGATTCATGTGGATGTCCTTCATGAACCACCGGGGTTCGTAGGCGCCAATCGGCAGCAGCGCGAGGTCGATGGCTCCCAGGCGCTGGCGAATGTCACGGAAGAACGGACCGTAACCGGAATCTCCCGCGAAGTACATCCGCACACGGTCCAGTTCGACAACGAAGCCGCCCCAGAGGGCACGATTGCGATCGAATGGCCCTCGCGACGAGAAGTGCTGGGCCGGGGTCACCGTGACCTCCATCGATGGAAGTTGTACCCGCTCCCACCAGTCCCGTTCTTCGACGCGGCCCATCCCTGCAGCCCTGAGGAGAGAGGCATTGCCGACCGGCGTGACCACCAGCGGATTGAACAGTCGTGCAAGGCGTCGAAGCGTCGGCAGATCGCAATGGTCGTAATGATTGTGGCTGAGGAGCACCGTCGAGATCGGCGGGAGATCGTCGAATGGCACCGCCGCCTCGCGCACGCGGCGGGGACCGAAGAGATTCATCGGCCCGGCTCGTTGTGAGTACATCGGATCGGTCAACAGGTTTCCCGATGAAGTCTGAATCAGCCAGGTTGAGTGCCCGATGAATGTGACGACTGCCGGATCGCCGCCGAGCACCGGCACCTCGCTTCGAGGCACGTCAAGGTGCCGGGGCCAACGCGCCTGCGGGGTGCGGAACAGCTGTGGCAGTTTGGAAAACGGCTGACCGTTTGCGCCAGTCGGATTGAAGAACCTGACGCCATCGAAGTGATCGCTCTTGTGCAACGATCATTTATACGCCGAGACCGCGATTCCCGACTATCCAGAAGCCAGCCAGCAGCTAGAAGCCAGCGGCGAGAAACTAATTCACGCGCAGCGCCGCAGCCGGCGAGCGCAAGGCGTTGCCGACCACCTGCAGGAGTCGATCGGCGTCAACCGGCTTTTCGAGGTGTTCGGCCTGGAGATAGACCGCTTCCCTGCGCACGATCTGATCCGCGTATCCGGTGACCACGATGCCCTGAAGTTGCGGATTCACCATCCGCCCACGCATCAGGAGCTGCAGGCCGTTGTAGACGCCAAGGCGAACGTCGGTAATCAACAGGTCAGGCATCGTCGCCAGCTCCTGTCGTCCTTCCTCGTACGAGGACACGCCCGTGACCAGGTAGCCCGCCGATCGCAGCAATTCGACCCACCCGGACAACGTGCTCTCGTCGTCCTCCACTATCAGAATGTTCCGCCCCGCCGGCATTTGCATCGACGCGCACTCCCTGACCATTGGCAGGGCAAAGCGAATGCCACGCGGTTTTCAACGGGATTGTGGCCGAATGGAGAACTGCCGGCGGGGCCGCTGTTACGGAATTGCAGCCACTGCCGACAAATTGTGGTTTGCCTCTGACTTACGGGCGCTCCGCAAGAGACGCGCCCTCAGGACTTGAAGCGTTTCCAGTCGATGCCAAGCTTTCGGACCTTGTAATTCACGATGCGCTCGGTCGTCCGGAGAAGCCGCGCGGCCTTGGCCCTGTTCCCGCGAGCGCTCTTGAGCGCGTCCTGCAGCAGATCCTTCTCGTAGGCCGCGACCGCATCGTCGAGCGCAATGCTCATGACGGTGCCGGACGCCTCGGCCGTCTGGAGCGTGGGCGACAGATGGTGCGCGTGAATCACGTGGCCGTCGCAGACGAGCACCGCGCGTTCGATCACATTCTGCAGCTCTCGCGCGTTGCCCGGCCAGTGATACGACGCCAGCATGTCGATGGCGGGAGTCGAGAGACGGCGAATGTCGCGGCCGTGCTCGGCGGAAAACCGCTGGAGGAAGTGATCGGCGAGCAGCAGCACATCGGGCTTTCGTTCACGAAGCGGCGGAATGAAGATAGGAAACACGTTGAGGCGGTAAAACAGATCTTCGCGAAATTTACCCTGCTCGATGGCGCGCTCCAGGTCCTTGTTCGTCGCGGCAATCAGGCGGACATCGGCCTTCAACGTTTCGTGACCTCCGAGCCGCTCGAATTCCCGCTCCTGCAAGCACCCGCAGCAGCTTCACCTGGGTTGAGATGTGCACGTCGCCGATCTCGTCGAGAAACAGCGTGCCACCCTCGGCCAGCTCGAATCGTCCCTTCTTCCGGGCGTCTGCACCGGTGAAGGCGCCCTTTTCGTAGCCGAACAGCTCCGATTCGATGAGCGTATCGGGCAGCGCGCCGCAACTGACCTTCACGAACGGCTTCTTGGCGCGAGCGGAGTTGTAGTGGATCGCGTGGGCGATGAGCTCCTTGCCCGTTCCGGATTCACCCCGCAACAGCACCGTCGTGCTCGATCGAGCGACCTGCGCCACCTGTTCGTACACCCGCTGCATCGGCCCGCTGTTGCCGACGATGCCGGCAAAATCGTAGCGCTCCTTCAATTCCTGGCGCAGGTGCGCGTTCTCGTTCACCAGCCGACGGTGCTGCGCGGCAACGAGACGTTGCACCTTGAGGGCCTGGCCAATCATCGAGGCCGCCACGCCGAAGAACGCCCTCGACCGCTCGAAGTTGCGATCCGGCTTGAATTTCAGGTTCACGCCCAGCGCGCCGATCACGCGGCGGTCGAACCCGATCGGCACGCAGATGAAGCTCGATTCCTCTTCGTGCGGATCTTCACGCGCCGACGCGCGAAAGACGAGCGAGGGCTCCTTCGTCACGCGCGGAACCACGACGGAACGGCCGGACTCGACGACTTTTCCGATCACGCCCTCTCCGAGCGCGTACTGAATGTGATGCGACGGGCGATTCAGGCCGTGAGCCGCCTCGACGTGGAGCTGTTTCCCTTCCTCGTCCATCAGCACGACGAGACTGCGAGCCACCGCGTGACGGCGCGACAAGCGTCTCGAGCACTTCCTGGATCCCGGTCTTCGCATTCAGCGTACTGGACAGCGCGTCGCCGATCTGCAGCAGCGTACCAAGACGTTCGTGTTCGTTTGAAGGGCTGTCGGGCGGCGTGCTGCGGGTGGAAACCTTGGTGGTCGTCATCATCTCGATATTTGACAAAAATGTCGTTCGCAGTCGTGCAGCGCACCGATTGTCCACCGCGTGCCCTCGTCACGTCAACGTGTAAGTTGCAAAAAACATGTATCTTCTGGAGCCAATTGACATGTGCTGAGCTGCATGACTTGACACGAGTTGTTCCTCGACAGGGCATCTTCAGACAAAATTGTTGTATTTAACCGAGCGACATTTTCGAATCCCCGCGCGCGTTGAACCGCTAAGGGATTGCGATCTCAGTAGTTGCGCGACCACGCGTCACCATGGACGGCCATGGCTCCGGCCTTGCTCGAGGTGCCCGGCAACGGCGGTCGTACAGACCGTCGTTCTCGTGGAGACCACCGTGATCCCGCTCGCGCCCGCGGCCCTCATCCTGAGTCTGTCAGCACTGGCTCTGCACCCTGTCGCGTTGATCACCCGCTCGATCGCGTGCGAGGAACTCGCCCCGAACATCCGGACGACTCCGGATCTTCGAGCCGTCATTCAGCCACTCCTCGCGCGTTCGCCTACCCTGCGCGCGCAGTGCGCGAGAATCGCGGCCACGCCCAGGACGTACGTGACGCTCGAACTGAGCGTGGGCCCCTTCGCAAACCAGGCGCGTGCACGTGCGACCGCACGCCGCTATCAATCGGGGCTCCTCTTCGTCGACATCGAGATGCCTCCGGCCTCTCAGGAATTCGCGGAGCTGCTCGCACATGAGCTGGAGCACGTGATCGAGTTCATCGATGGAGTGGACTTCGAGACGCTCGCGAAGACGCGAAATGGTGGAATCGTTCGCTGCGGTTTGGCGGGTGCGTTCGAATCGGAGCGGGCCCATCGGGCGGGCCGCGCTGCCGCCGCTGAGATCGAGTCGTGGGGTGGCACGCATGAGCCCTCTGCTCAACGACCCGAGCCCGAGCGAAGGGCGCCCACGCCGCCGGTCACACGCTGGCGGTAGAACCCCGAACGAACCGTGTAGAACCCCGAACGAACCCTGTAGAACCTTGTAGAACCCTGCAGAACCCCGTAGAACCTGATCGACCCTGTCCCGAGTAGAATCTACAGACCCGCCACCTCGCGGGAGAGCGGAGGCCGTGCTGCGCGGGTACCTGGAGCTGCTGCGACCGGCAAACGTGGTCACAGCGATTGCGGATGTCCTTGCGGGATATGCTGTTGCGGGCCGTCGCATCCTCAGGCGCTACCCTGGCTGGTTGGCGCCACGATGTGCCTGTACGCGGGCGGCGTGGTCCTGAACGACTTTTTCGATCGCCGGCTCGACGCGATCGAGCGGCCGGAACGGCCCATCCCGAGCGGCCGGGTCGCGGCAGCCAGCGCCGCGGCTCTCGGAACCACGCTCCTCGTCGCGGGCGTGGCTGCTGCGTCGCAGGCGACGCGCGACGCACTGTTCGTCGCTGTCGCGATCGCGGCGTTCGTCGTGTTGTACGACGCGCGCACCAAGCGGCATCCTGTTGCGGGCCGATCAACATGGGCCTCTGCCGCGGGCTGAACCTGGTGCTCGGTGTCGCGCGGTTCCCGCCGCGGTGTGGGACCGCTGGCCCATCGCGTTGTTCTCGCTCGTCTACATCGCGGCGGTGACCGCCGTCAGCCGCGGCGAAGTCCACGGCGGCCGCACCGCGTCGCCACGGTGGCTCTGATATCGTTGAGTGGGGTCGTGCTCGGGTTGCTGTGGCTCGTGGCCGGCGCGACGACCGGCGGGTTGCGGGAATCGTGCTCGTGACCGCACTCGCGTATCGCGTGCTGCCGCCGTTCTGGCGCGTGTTGAAGGATCCGCGACCCGCCGTGATACGACGAGCCGTGAAAGCCGGCGTGCTCTCGCTGGTGCTCGTCGACGCGGTGATCAGCGCGTCGTACGCCGGGCCCCTTTACGCGGCGGCCGTGCTGGTGACGGGCCTTGTAGCGGGCGTGCTCGCGCGACTGTTTTCGGTAACGTAGACGATGGACGTGATCCAGCAGGAGATCCTCGTCCCGTTTCGCTATCCGGTGTACTTCACGACCGGTGTCTTCGAGCTGTCGAACCGTTTGCTTCGGGACATCGTGCTCAACGGGCGCGACGGTCAACCGGCCACTTCGACCGGCGAGGACAATCTGCCGGCAAAGATGGTCGTCGTCGTCGATCGCGGCGTCGAACGGGCGCATCCCGGGCTGGTCGACGCGATCACGCTATTGCGAGGCGCATCGGTCGGCGATGACGCTGGCGGGGCCCGTCCTCGTCATCCCGGGCGGCGAGCAGATCAAGAACGAGCCGCGACACACGAGCGTGTCCTCGAAGCGATCAACGCCGCCGCGCTGTGCCGCCATTCGTACCTCATCGCCGTCGGCGGCGGGGCGGTCCTCGACGTCGCCGGATTTGCCGCCGCGACCGCGCACCGCGGCGTGCGTCTGATCCGCGTGCCGACGACCGTCCTGTCGCAGGACGATTCGGCGGTCGGCGTCAAGAACGGCGTCAACGCGTTCGGCAAGAAGAACTACCTGGGCACGTTCGCGCCGCCGTTCGCGGTGATCAACGACTTCGGCTTTCTCGCGACGCTCTCCGATCGCGACTGGCGCGGCGGGATCTCCGAAGCGGTGAAGGTCGCGCTCATCCGGGACCGTGGTTTCTTCGAGTTCCTGGAAGAGCACGCCGCCGCGCTCGTCGCGCGCGAGCTCGCGGCCATGGAGCAGGTGATCCGGCGCTCGGCCGCGCTCCATCTGCGGCACATCGCGACCGGCGGCGATCCGTTCGAGCTCGGCTCGTCGCGCCCGCTCGACTTCGGCCACTGGGCGGCGCACAAGCTCGAGCAAGTGACCAACCACCGGCTCCGGCATGGCGAGGCGGTCGGGATCGGCATCGCGCTCGACAGCACCTACGCCTACCTGTCGGGGTTTCTCCCCGAGATCGGCCTGGCGCCGCATCATCCATCTGCCTCGCGCTCGGCTTGTCCGTGTACGCGCCGGCGCTCGAGGAACGGCTTCGACGCCGGACGATCCCGGCTGCGTGCTTCGCGGGCTGGCGGATTTCCAGGAGCACCTGGGCGGACGGCTGACGATCATGCTGCTCAAGGGACATCGGCGAGCCCTTCGACGTGAACGAGATTCGCCCGGAACTGATGGTCCGGTGCATCGAGATGCTGAAGACGATCGAAGCCGAGCGTGCGGCGACCGCGGCGAAGAAAGCGTCCTGACTCATGAAAGCCAGGCGCACACTCCCCGCTGACCGCGACCGAGATCGTCGATGAGTACTTCATCGAGAACCGCACCCGGCTGCTGGAGATGGCGGCGTTTCTCGATCGGCTCGACCGCGTGGACCCGGACGTGCGCGGTGCAGATTTCAGGATGAAGGCGTTCGCGGAAGCGCTCGACGCGCTCGCGGGCCCGGAGACCGGCTGATCGGATTCAGCTCCTGCTGAGCGATCCGACGACCGAACCGCTCGACGCGCTCGACCGGAAGAGCGCGCTCGGCGCGTACGATCGCTGGAACCAGGAGGCGCGCTCGTGAAGTACATCGATCACCACGCGCACATGGTCTCGCGCACGACCGACGACTACCAGCAGCTGGCGCTGACCGGCTGCGTGGCCGTCACCGAGCCGGCCTTCTGGGCCGGCTGGGACCGCAGCTGCGGCGACAGCGTCGAGGACTACTTCCGGCAGCTGACGGAGTTCGAGCCGCGCCGCGCGGCGCAGTACGGCGTGCAGCACTACACGTGGCTCGCGATCAACCCGAAGGAAGCCGACGACCGCGAGCTGTCGCGCGACGTGCTGCAGCGCATCCCGAAGTTCCTCGATCGGCCGACCGTTCTCGGCATCGGCGAGATCGGCCTCAATCGCGATCACGCGCAACGAGATCGCGACCTACACCGAGCAGGTGGAGCTCGCGATCGCCCACCATCAGCTGATCCTCATCCACACGCCGCACCTCGAGGACAAGTACAAGGGGACGCACATCTCGGTGGACGTGCTGCGCCGCTACCGCGAGATCGATGCCGGCGCGGGTGATGGTCGATCACGCCGAAGAGCACACGATCGAGATGATCCTGGAGCACGGCTTCTGGGCGGGGCTGACGCTCTATCCGCAAACGAAGATCTCGCCGCAGCGCGCGGTCGACCTCATCGAGAAGTACGGGCCCGAGCGCATCTGCGTGGCCGGCGCGTGCGACTGGGGTCCGAGCGACCCGATCGCCGTGCCGCGGTTCGCCATGGAGATGCGCCGCCGGCGTCATTCCGAGGCGCTCATCCAGCAGGTCGTGTTCGACAACCCGGTGCGCTTCCTCAGCCAGTCGCCGAAGTTCAAGGTGCCGCCGCAGCGAGCCGAAGCCCCGGCGCGGGTCGGCTGACGGGCTGCGCGTGCAACTCGACACGGGGGGTTCTTTCACCTCACCTACTGCACGAACATCCATCCCGCCGACGGGTGGGACGCCGTCAACGCCAACCTGCGGCGGTTCGCCCCGGCGTTGAAGCGGCGGCTCTCCCCGTCCGCCCCGTTCGGCATCGGGCTGCGGCTCTCCGCGCGCGACGCCCGCGAGCTGCTCGAGGGCGATCGGCTCGACGAGTTCCGCGGCTTTCTCGACGAGCGAGGACTGTACGTCGCGCTGATCAACGGGTTCCCGCACGGCTCGTTCCATCGCACCGCCGTCAAGGCGGACGTCTACGCGCCGGACTGGCGCGACGACGAGCGGGTCCGCTACACGCTCGACCTGCTCGAGATCCTGTCGCGGCCTGGTGCCGGACGGACTCGACGGCGGCATCTCCACCGCGCCGCTGTCCTACAAGCCGTGGATGCCCGACGGCGATCGCTCGACCGCCTTCACCCGGAACGTCGTCCGCGTCGCGGAAGCGATGGTCCGGTTGCGGCAGGACGGGCACCGTTCGTTCACCTCGACATCGAACCGGAGCCCGACTGCCTGATCGAGACGAGCGACGAGTTCATCGAGTTCTTCGACCGGCGCTGCTGCCGGATGGCGGGCCCCGCGCTGGCCGCGTCGCTTGGCTGCGAGCCTGCCGAGGCGCCGGCGCAGACCTTCGCGACCACGTCCGCATCTGTCTCGACTGCTGCCATTTTGCGGTCGAGTACGAGGATCCCGTGGCGGCGCTGGCGCGCGTGCAGGCGGCGGGCGTGCAGGTCGGGCGCGTGCAGCTCAGCTCCGCGCTCAAGGTGATGTTTCCGCGCGATGAACGCGTGTGCTGGCTCGTCGACCGCCTGCGACGCTTCGCCGACTCCACCTACCTGCATCAGGTCATCGAGCGGCGCGGCGCCACGCTCCGCACTTCCCCGATCTCGACGAGGCGCTCGACGGACCGGCCTCGCCTGGCGGGACCGAGTGGCGGATTCATTTCCACGTCCCGCTCTTCACCGCGAGTACGACGGCCTCGGGTCGACGCAGGACTACGTGCGCGCGGTGCTCGACATGGCTCGCCGGACGCGATTCGCCCGGCACTTCGAGATCGAGACCTACACGTGGGACGTGCTGCCCGCGGGGCTGAAGATCGATCTGCTCGATTCGATTGGCCGGGAGTATCGGTGGGTGTTGGAGCAGTTCACTTAACTGACTCATGCACAAGACAGTCGTCCTCAACGTCGTCGGGCTGACGCCGTCGCTGCTCGGCGCGCGATGCCGGCGCTCTCCGGGTGGGCGCGCGAGCGGACCGTCGCGCGCATCAAGTCGGCGTTTCCGGCCGTCACCTGCACGGCGCAGTCCGACTACCTGACCGGCCGGTATCCCGGAGCAGCACGGCATCGTCGGCAACGGCTGGTACGCGCGCGAGGACGCGGAAATCAAGTTCTGGAAGCAGTCCAACCGGCTCGTGCAGGCGCGAAGATCTGGGAGACGGCGCGCGCCGCCGATCCGTCGTTTACGTGCGCGAACCTGTTCTGGTGGTTCAACATGTATTCCACGGCGGACTACTCGGTCACGCCGCGGCCGATGTACCCGGCCGACGGCCGGAAGATGCCCGACGTCTACACGACGCCGCCGGCGCTCCGCGACGAGCTGCAGTCGGAGCTCGGGAACGTTTCCGCTGTTCGAGTTCTGGGGACCGCGCGCCGGCATTCGATCGACGCAGTGGATCGCCGACGCCGCCAGGCTCGTGGAACGCCGGTTCAACCCGACGCTGACGCTGATCTACCTGCCGCATCTCGACTACAACCTGCAGCGGGTCGGCCCGGGATCCGGCCGCGGCGGCCGACCTGCCGGCAGATCGACGCACGTCTGCGGCGATCTGATTCGTCACTACGAATCGGCCGGCGCACAGGTGATCGTGCTCTCGGAGTACGGACTGCGCGACGTCTCCTCCCCCGATCCATCTCAATCGCGTGCTGCGCGAGCACGGACTGATTGCCGTCCGCGACGAGCTGGGTCACGAGATGCTCGATCCCGGCGCCAGCGCCGCGTTCGCGGTCGCCGATCATCAGGTCGCGCACGTGTACGTCAACGACTCGGCGAGAGTGAACGAGGTCCGCGCGCATCGTCGAAGAGACGCGCGGCGTCGAGGCGGTGCTCGACGAAGCGGAAAAGCGCACGTACACATCGACCACGCCGCGCCGGGGATCTGATCGCGGTCGCGGCGCCACACGCGTGGTTCACGTACTACTTCTGGCTGGACGATCGGCGCGCGCCGGACTTCGCGCGGACGGTGGAGATCCATCGCAAGCCCGGCTACGACCCGGTGGAACTGTTCCTCGATCCGGCCATTCGCATCCCGGCGCTGACGGTCGGATGGAAGCTCGTGAAGCGCAAGGCCGGCCTGCGCTCGCTGCTCGACGTGATTCCGCTCGACGCGTCGCTCGTCAAAGGATCCCACGGGCGGCAGACCGGCTGGGACGAAGACGGCCCCGTGTTCATCAGCCGGCGGAAGAACTCGTGCCGTCGCCGCAGATCGCATCAGTAGATGTCCACGATCTGATATTGCGGCACCTGGGGTTGGAGTGAAACGTCGCGTACGGAGGGGACGGAGGGCACGGAACGAGCTCTCCACGGAGGCCCGACGCCGGCTTTGGCCGGCGTTCAAGGGCAGGCCGGTTTCTTCCTTCGCGGTCTCGGCGATCTCTGCGCGAGATCGGCTTTGTCGGCGTGCGCTGCGAAAAACGCTGTGGAATCTTCGCTAAGGACCGGACCCATTCGCGGTCAAACGGCTCGATCCCACGGACGGAGATCTCTGTGCTTTCCATGTAGCTGCCGAAACTGTGAATCAGGGCTCGGGAAGGCCTACGCCACGGGTGGCTCGATCAAGAAGAATTGATTCTCCGTGCCTCCGCGCCTCCGTGTTAAAGGCTTGTTCCGTGCCCTCCGTCTCCTCCGTCGACGCTCAACGTTCAACGCTCGAACGCGCTCCCAGCAGATACGCCCGCCTCCGCTCGACGAATCCTCGCAACGTGTTCTCCGGTGCAGCGGGACTTCCAGTGGAATCGCCGACGTCCGCGTAAAACGCTTCGGTGCTGTAGAGCTTTCGCGTGTCGACGCTCACGTCGGGTTCGATGAGCGCCTGCCACTGCCGGACGAGCGGGCGAACGAACCGCCAATCCAGCCACGGCGGGCGATGTCGTGCACGTAGGCGAGATAGCGCTGGCGCAGCGCCGGCACGGCGAGCAGCTTCGAGCGCAGCGGCTTCCGCGGCGTCGTCGAGGCCGATGAGCGGATCGAGATCGGCGATCCCAACATGCCCCCGCCGAATCCGGGACCGCCGCTTTCGCCGCCGAAGCCCTCGTTGAAGTCGAGCGGCAGGATGTGAAACTTCCCTCGGGGATCGAGGTAGATGTTGTAGTCGCTGGCGCGCGTCCAATAGCCGTCGCTGTTGACGAGCGCGACGTCGAGCGCGAGGAACCTCAACGCGCCGTCGATGTCGAGCATCGGTTCGAGCGCCGCCTCGAGCTTGTCCGCCGGCGTCGTGTTCAGCACTTTGCACAGATTGATGAACGCCGTCCACGACTCGGCATCATCGTCGGTCTTGATCTCGTAAACGCTCTTGTACGCCGCGACGTCATCGCCGAGATACTCGAGGCCGCCTCGTCCGCGCGGGCTGCCGGGCACCTTCCACCGCGCTCCCTTGGACTGCTTGAACCAGTCGCGGCAGGAAGTCCTTGTTGAACTGCTGCACGTTCACGTACACGCCCCAGCTTTCGCCGTTGATGACGACCCGCACGTAGTTGGTGCGGGCGATGGCAAGTAGTGCCGCGCGATCTCGCTGTACAGGACCGTGCGGACGAACGTCGCGTCGTCGTTCGAGTTCAGCAGGTTGAGCGTCCGGTAGCCGCCGATCTCCTGGTGCGGATGCGCGAAGTCGAACGACAGGTTCAGCGAATGCTTGAGCCCCTGGCGGAACCGACCGGTACGAGGAGTTGCCGCGGAAGTGCACGCCGACGTCCGCGGTAGGTCTTGCCGTCGACGACCACGGTGGCGGGGACCTCGACATCGGTCCCGTAGAACGCGGCAAGCTCCTCGGCCCAGTCCCCATCTCGAATGTCAGGAAGATCGTCCGCAGGATCGCCGTGTCGTACAGAGGAGCGGCTGGGTACGAGCGGACGTCTGAAGGCTTCAGATGTATTCCCGCCTCAGGATTCGCCGTTCGACCTCGACCACCGAACCGATCGAAGCTGGCGTTCCCCTGCGTGCGCAACCACTCGCGAGCGGCCGAGCGCTCCGCCCGATCCAGCCGCTGGTCGCCGTTCTTGTCGAAGTCCTTGACGATCTTGCGATCCTGCTGCGGCATGCCGCGCATGAACTGGCCGCGCGCGCCACGGCCGGCGCCAAATCGGTCAGGCGCAAATCGCACCGCCGGGGCGACCGGCTTTGGTTTGAAGGCTTGAATCGCTACGTACGCGGAGAGCGCCAGCGCCATCGATAACAGGCCGAGCTGAACCACCGTGATCCAGCGTCCCCAGTTGCGCTTGCCAGAAAGTGGCTCGACAGCGGGATGAGGCTCGTCAACCATGGCTCGGTGGGGATTGCTGATTGTCGATTGCTGATTGCTGATTGACCGACTCGATCAATCGACAATCGACAATCAGAAATCAGCAATTTCAGTCATTCGTGCTTCACGCCTTGCACGTGCTCGCGCAGCAGGTCGCGTCCGAAATCGCCGTTGAAGTCGCGCCAGACGGAGTGGACGTGGTTCCCGTCGTTCTGCGTGTTGTCGTACTCGATCAGGAACGTCGGACCCTGCACGCGGTAGTAATGCTTCTTGCCGACTTCCGCCTCGCCCGCCCAGGCAAACGTGATCTTGTCGAGACCGGCCGACTTGAGCTGCGCCATCCGCTCGGATGCGATGTCGGAAGCCATCGATGACGTGTAGCTGTCGAGGACGGCCATCAGGAGCTCGCGCTGTTTCGCCGTCAACGCGGAAGCCGCAATGCCCGTCGGCGTCAACGGGTCCACCTTGACGGCGGTCTTTCGTGACGATATCTCCCGGCGCGACCCCGTCGAGAACGGCGGTCTTTCGCTGGGCGTCATCGAGCGCGTTCAACAATGCCCGGGCAGTATCCTCTCGATCGCCCAGAACGCGCAGTCCCTTCTTGGGCCCGTCAACTCGCACTTCGGCTGGATTCGATCCGAAGAACGTCGGTGCGCTGGCGACGGTCGAGCCGTTGCCGATGTTGAAGTGGAGCGACAGATGGTGACCGTTGACCCGCCATCCCCAGACACCCTTCGCAGCGGGTGTGCCGAAAATCGAGAAGGCGTACTGTTCCGGATCGCGCATCGCCGACCCGTTCTCGAGCGCCTTCAGGATGTTCTCGAGGTCGGTCATGATGGTGGTGGCCTGCGTGTAACCGCGCTGGCTCAGCCCGGTTTTCATCAGATCGTGCGCCAGCCCGCGCTGTGCCTCGTTCATCGCCCGGATCGGCAACCCGTTGCGCGGGAACTGCTGCGCTGGAACGTAGTGCCACCTCGTGAGCTCTTCCGACTCGACCGCGAACGTCGCCTGCTGACGCTGCTCGGGCGTGAGCGAGCCAAGGAACTTGTTCGCGGCAGTGGCCATGGATGACGCAGACCGTTCGGACGCGATCGTGATACCGGCGTACCACGCGGCACAGAACATCGGAACGAGGAGCACGCGGAGCAGTGGTGCAGACTTCATCATCGACATCCTTTGAGACACGAAAGGCGACGATATCATGACTCTCATTGTTTCGCGGCCGCCACCTGCTTCTCCTTCTTCTGAATCTCCTGCAGCAGTCTGGCGTACACGGGATCGCGGGGGACACACCCCGCCGCATACTGGCCGAGCTCGTTGCCCTTGGCGCGCATCAGCGACGTGCAGTAGCTGACCGTGATGCACACCTTTTTCTTGTCCATGTTCACGTCGCGGGCAAAGTCTGGATACGCGATGGCCCCGCGGCCCATCCCGACGATCGACACCCGATCGTCGCGGAGGTTGGCTTCTCCGGCCTCCACCGCATACTGCCGCAGATAGCTGTAGCCGGTCCCAACCACCGGAAGATCGGGACAGGCACGGCGTGCGGCTTCGGCGAGATTGAAATGCCGCGCGACGCCAACCAGCCCGTGCTCCGGCGCGCCGTAGCCGTCGGGCGGCTCCTTGTCGGCTGGACGGCCGACGTGCGGACTGAAGTACGGGCAGCCAGCGGTCACGTTGACGAGCTGCAGGCCGGCATCGCGGAAGATCGTCAGCGCCTGAACCGCGTCGTCCACCTCCAGGTAGTTCCCGGTCGCGCCCGGCACCGGTTCTCCGATTCCCGTCACGGCGTTCTTTCTGAAGGGGACACCGTCATGGAAGTTCATCCGGCTCGCGCGAATCAGATCCGGGACCTCCGCCGCGAGACGCCGCAACAGATCGCGAACGAACCGCGTCCGGTTCTCCAGGCTCCCGCCATATTTGCCGGGCCGTGTTTTCGCCGCGAGCATCTCCGACAGCAGATACCGGTGGCACTGCTTGATGTCGACGAAATCCGCGCCGATGTCACGCGCGCGGCGCGACGCTTCGACATACTGATCCTGCAGCCGATCGAGCTCATCGTCGGTGATGATGCGGCCGTTGCCGCGAAGCGCCGGATCGTGAAACATGACCACCGGCGTCGGGTAGGACCATCGTCCCGAGTGCGTGAGCTGCAGCCCGACGAGGAAGTCGCTCGCAGGTCCGTGCTCCTTTCGGGCGAGCGCGATCAGCTGTTCGAGCGATCCCAGGTTCGTGTCTGAAATCAGGAGCTGCCGTGTGTTCGCGCGGGCGTCCGGATCGATCGCCACCGCTTCGCCCCAGAGCAGCTTCGCGCCGCCGGCGCCGAACCGCGCCCATCGTCGAAACGTCAGCTCGTCGGGCGCGCCGTCGAGTGTGCCATCGCACCCCTCCATCGGGTGAATGGCAAACCGGTTGCCGACGGTTCGATTGGCAACGGCCAGCGGTTTCAGGGACTCCTGGATCTCGCGCTCGAACCGGATGTTGACGCCAAGCGCCGCGACTTCCTGTTCGAGCGCGCGGCGATCGGCGAAGAGAGTGTGACTCGCCATTATTTCGAAGGGCACCCCGTCGGGCCCGAGAGGCCGAGAGCCCAGGCGATGGCGTTTTCAAGCAGCTGGAGATGATTCGGTTCCGAGTAGGTTTCCGCTGAGTGCCCGATCGCGGAATAGAACACGGGGCCCTTCCCGACACAGTGCGTCCAGACCATCGGATGATCCGCGCCCATCGTCGAGCGCTGCGGATCGTAGGTCGACTCGTCTGCGACCGCGAGAATGTGGAACCCGGGCTTGCTCCGCGGGTTGTCCTTGAACGCATACCACTCGTCGCGCACCGTTCGCTGCCAAATCGCGGGCAAGCCTTTGGTGATTGGGCTGTTGGTATCCTCGATCTTCACTGTGCCAGGCTGCTGAGATGAGTGGCTGGTGAACTGTGCGCCGATCAGTGTCTCGGGGTACCACGGCCAGTCGTAGTGCGGATCGCCGCCCGCCCCATGGGTCCCGACGAACGACCCTCCGTTTTCCATCCACGTCTTGAACGCGGCCCGCTGCGGTTCGGTCAGCAGGTCGCCGCTGGTGTTGTTCCAGATCACCAGCTTGAAGCGCGCGAGCTGCTCCGCGTTCATGATCGCGGCGTTCTCGGTGACAAACGAGGGCCATCCGCGCTTTTTTGTAATCGAGACGAGCGCATTGTTCGACGCCTGGATGGCGGGCTCCTCCCGGTACCCGTTCGTCTTCGAGAAGATCAGGATCGCGTTCGGCCCCTTGATGTCCGCGGGAATCTGCGGCGGGACCGAGTCATAGACCGGCGTGACGAATCCGCCACGCGCGCGCGGCGGCGCGGGAGCGGAGGGTTGCTGCGCCGCGGGCGTGGGCGCCTGCGCCCCGATCGACACAGCAATCGAGAATGCCGAAATGATCACGCCGTGATCTTCCAAACTGCCTTACGCATCGTTCCTCCCACCGAACTGAAAACTGCAAGATGTCTGCTTCACTCGCTGCACGTGGTCCCCACCCCCACGCGTGAGCTACGGCTGGCGCGCCCCGCGAAGGTTCCCTCCGTCGCTGCGCTGGCGCGCAGGCGCTCGCCAGCAGCCAGGAGCCCAGAGCCACGAGCCGGATCCCGGAGCATCACTTATTCATGACAAACGCCCACACCATATCGCTGGCGCCGACGATGACGTACTGCAGGCCATCGAGCTCGTAGGTGATCGGCCCGTTGCTGACGGTGCGCGTTCAGCCGCGTGTGCCAGAGCGCGTCGCCGGTCGTCGCATTGAGCGCGACGAGCGAATTCCCCGGGCCCCGCGCTGAACAGCAGGTTGCCGGCCGTGCTGAGCAGCCCTGACCGCGCCGCCCCGTCCCACTGGTGGCTCCACCGAATCTTGCCCCGTCTTGTAGTCGATGGCCTGCACCATCGACTCCGAGTAGCCGCCGCGATCCGTGCCGCCCCAGCCCTGCGGGTTGTCGCTCGGATCGTAGAGGTAGAACACGCTGAAGGCGCGCGTGGCGCTGCACGTAGAACAGTCCGGTCTGCCGGGCTGAAGCTCGGCGGAGGCCAGTTGGCCGCGCCGCCCTGATTCGGCGACACCAGCGCGCCGTCGATCTGCGGCATCTTCGCCGGGTTCGGCACCGGCTGTCCCTTCTCGTCGTAGCCGAGCGACCAGTTCGTCTTCACGAACTCGGTCGACACGATCGCCTTGCCGTTGGTGCGATCGAGCAGGAAGAAGTGGCCGTTGCGCGCCGCCTGCGCGACGAGCTTGCGCGGCCGGCCGTCGATCGTCGCCGTCGATCAGCACCGCCGTCTGCGTCGAGTCCCAGTCGTGCGTGTCGTGCGGCGACGACTGGAAATACCACGCCATCTTTCCGGTGTCGGGATTGAGCGCCACGATCGATGCGGTGAAGAGATTGTCGCCGGGGCGATTCTTGTGCGCGATGACCGGCTGCGGATTGCCGGTCGTCACGAAGATCAGATTCAGCTCCGGATCGTAGGTGATCGGCTGCCAGGTCATCCCGCCGCCGTGCTTCGCCATGTCCTCGTTCGGCCAGGTCTCCGATCCCGGATCGCCCTTCTTCTGCGGCACGACGTACCAGCGCCACTGCAACTCGCCGGTCTCGGGATCGCGCGCGTCGAGGTAGCCGGGGATGTCGAGATCGTCGCCGCTGACGCCGACGATGACGTGGTTCTTGACGATGACCGGCGCGACCGAGCCGTAGTAGAACTGATTCAGATCGGCAACCTGCTTGTGCCAGCGCTCGCGTGCCGTCCTTGACGTTGAGCGCAGACGAGGTAGTCAGTCGGGCGTTTCGAAATACAGCCGAGTCGCCCAGCACGGCGACGCCACGGTTCGCCAGGTGGTTGCCGCCCGTCGACTTCCACATGTAGTGCCAGATCTCGCGCCCGGTCCGCGCGTCGACGGCCCAGGCGTGATCGGGCGTCGGCGAAGTACAAGCACGCCGTCGATCTGGAGCGGCGTCGCTTTGATCGTCGCGGCTGCCGACGCCGCCCGCCCCCAGATTCAGTCGGTAGACCCACGCCAGGCTCAACGCGTTGACGTTGTCGCGTTGATCTTCGTGAGCGGGCTGAAGCGGCGGCCCGGTGTAGTCGCCGTTGTAGGTCGGCCAGGTATCCGTGTGCCGGATTTCAGCAGCCTGCGCCGGATCGAGTCCCTGGCCGGCGGCAACCAGCAGCGGTCGCCGCGAGAGCCGTCAGCACAGCGCAGAGCGCGAACCGCTTCATTTCAATGTCTCCAGGTAGGCCACGAGGTCGTGAATGTTCTTGTCGGTGATCGTATCGAGCAGCGCGTGGTGCGCCTGCGAGCGGATCGGTCTTCTCGCACCTTCAGCGCCGGCGTCCGCCTGAACGTGCGCGGACATGCCGCTCGCGTCCTGCAACGTCACGACGAAGTCGTCCATGTAGACGAGCACGCCCGACACGCGGCCGTCCGCCCGGAGCGCGAGACCGTGACTCGTCACGGCGCGCTTCGAGCCGGGCCGCCACGCCCGGCGCCCGCCGCGGCCGCCACCGGGAAACAGCATCCGCTGCTGGATGTCGACCGGCTTCGTAGCGTGCCCGCGAGACCGGCGAGATCGCCGGTCGGGGAATGACACGTGGCGCACTTGCCCGCCGCCGTTGAAGTACGCCTCGCCTGCCTTCGCATCGCCCGTCGAGCATGTCCTGCACCGTGAAGACCGCCGAGCCGCGCAGCGTATCGTTCAACTGCTTGCGCAGGAAGTGCGCGATGTCGGCGATCTGCGCGTCGGTCAGGCTCGCGCCGGCTTGCCGCTTTGCGTCGGATGCCCCTTCTTCAGGAACGGTCCGATCTCGCTGCCGTAGCGATCGCGGCAGAAACACGACCGATCGCAGCAGGTTGGGACCGTTATCCGTGCCGCGCGCCTGCGCGCCGTGGCAGGTCACGCACTCCGCAATCCAGACGTCCTTGCCCTTTTCGGCGAGCGCAAAGTCGACGAGGGGCTTGTCAGCCGGTCCCGCCGCTCCGCCGCCTCCCCCGCCGCCACGTGACGGTGGGGGCACGCCCGACCCCGGCCGGCACCCGCGCCCCGGCCACCGGCAGGCGGCGTTGGCGGCGCCTGCGCACCCAGAACAGCGACGATCATCGTCCCCGCAAACAGCGCTGCGATAGCCGGTCTTCGCATAGATCTCAACGCTCCTCTGCCGTAACGGTCCGCCACAAATGACACATTGTATAAAGGTTCTGCCAGGTTCTACGAGGTTCTACAGGGTTCTGCCAGGTTCGTTCGGTTCTGCAAGGTTCGTTCGGTTCTGGTACGATTCCCGCCGATGCGTCGACTGCTGACAGCCGCGCTCCTCCTCTCGATCCTCGGTCCTCTCGCGTGCGGCAGCGACCACCCGACCACGCCCTCGCAAACGCCCCCGACGACGACGATCCCGGGCGGCACGGCGAGCGGCCTGCAGGTGGCGCCCCTTCGGGACGCGGCGCAGAGCGCAGGCAAGCTCGTCGGGGCGGCCGTGCAGTCCGGCTTGCTCGGGGACGGGCGATACAGCGGCGTGCTCGGCCGGCATTTCAACTACCTGACGGCCGAGTACGAAATGAAGTGGGACCAGATCGAGCGCACCCAGGGCGTCAACAACTTCTCGGCGGGAGACGCGATCGTCGGGTACGGCCAGGCCAACGGCATGAAGATCAAAGGACACACGCTCATCTGGCATGGATCCGTTCCGTCCTGGCTCGGATCGCTGTCCGCATCGGATCTACGCGCCGCGTTCGAGAATCATATTCGTGCCGTGGCCGAACACTTTCGCGGCCGCGTCGCCTCGTGGGACGTCGTCAACGAAGCGATCGCCGACGATGGCTCCGGGCTGCGCGATACGGTCTTCAGGCAGAAACTCGGCGATCAGTACATTGCCGACGCGTTCAGAATCGCGCGCCAGGCGGACCCTCAGGCGCTGCTCTTCTACAACGACTACGGCGGTGAGGGGTTGAACCAGAAATCGAACCGGATCTACGACCTGGTGCAGGGACTGCGCGCGCAGGGTGTGCCGATCGATGGCGTCGGCCTGCAAATGCACATCACCGGATCGAATCCTCCGAGCGCGGCCAGCGTCGCGTCCAACATGCAAAGGCTCGCGAGCCTGGGCCTCCTCGTGAATATCAGCGAGATGGACGTCCGGATTCGGGATCTGCCGGCGGCGACGCGGCTCGAGACGCAGCGATCCGTGTACCGCTCGATCGTCGCGGTGTGTGTGGACGAACCTCGGTGCGATGCCGTGACGTTCTGGGGATTCACCGACGCGCATTCGTGGATCGATGCGCAGTTCGGCGCCGACGATCCACTCCTCTTCGACGATCAGTACGGCGCCAGCCGGCCTACTCCGGCGTCTTCGATGCGCTCTCGCGCAGTTAGACTGGCCGCAGAAGAACACAGTCATACTAATCAGCCACAGAAAAACCACAGAAGACACGACGAATATATCTGTCGAACAAGTCTCGAAACGGGGCTTTTTCTTTGCTGTCTTTTTCTGTGTTCTTCGGGCCTGTGTGTTTTTCAGTGTTCTTCTGTGGCGGTTTCTCTGTTCTCCTGTGGCAGTTCTCCTGTGGCGGCGCCCGTAGTATCGTTGCCCCTTCAAGATTCTGCGGCAGGTGGTGATCATGACGGACTCGAACACCGGACTTCCCGATCGACGATCGTTCATCAAGGCCGCGGGCGCCGCGGCCGTGGCGCTTGGCGCTGACGCGCTGCCCTCGTTCGGCCAGGCGGCACCCGTGGTTCGCTTCGGCGTCGACATGTTCAGCCTGAACCAGCAGAAGTGGACGCCGTTTCAGCAACTGGATTTCGCGGCGAAGTGGAACGTCAAGGTCGTGCACTTCAGCGAAATTGGATTCCTGGGCTCGCTCGAGCCCGATAACCTCAAGCGCGTGCGGGCTCGCGCCGACGAACTGAAAATCGACCTCGAGATCGGCATGCGATCCATCTGCCCGACCTCGAAGATGTTCGACAAGGCGCAAGGAACGGCCGAAGATCAACTCGGCCGGATGATCGAGGCGGCGAAGATCGTACGCTCGCCAATCGTCCGCGCGGTGCTCGGGAGTGTCGCGGATCGCGCAGACGGCATCGACACGCACATCGACGACACCGTGACGGTGTTGAAGAGCATGCGCAGCCGCCTGGTGGACGCGAACGTGAAAGTCGCCATCGAGAACCACGCTGGTGACATGCAGGCGCGGGAACTGAAGCGCCTGATCGAGTCAGCCGGGCCTGAGTGCGTGGGGGTCTGCCTCGATTCAGGCAACCCGGTCTGGACCATCGAGGATCCGCACCTGACGCTCGACACGCTCGCGCCCTACGTGCTGACGAGCCACATCCGCGACAGCGCATTGTGGAACACGCCACAGGGCGCCGCGGTCCGATGGACGCGAATGGGCGAAGGCAACATGGGCATGGAGGACTACCTCCGGACCTACATCCAGAAGTGCCCGGGGAAGGCCGTCTCGCTCGAGGTCATCGTCAGCGGCCAGCCGCGGCTGTTCAACTATCGCGACCCCAAGTTCTGGGACAACTATCGCAACACGCCCGCCTGGGAGTTCTCGCGATTCCTCGCGCTCTGCGACAAGGGTCAGCCGATCCTCGAGCCGCCACCGGACCCCGCGAAGTCGCAGGCCGAGCGGCAACTGGCCAACGTGGAAGCGAGCATCACGTGGACGCAGGCATTTCTGGCCAAACTGTAACCATGCAATCAGCAATCAGCAATCGAAAATCAGCAATGCTCCCGTTCGCCGTGGTCTGCTTCGTCCTGACAACGGCGAACGTCGCCTCGGCCCAGCCGCGGTACTCGGTGAAGACAACCGGGGACATCGTTCAGTTGCGCGATACGAAGACTGACACCACGGTCTCGGTCATGACGTCGGTCAGCAATGCGTACGAGATGGTCGTCAAGGGGCAGAACCTGATTCGCATGACGTTCGGAACGGTGGACGAATTCCGCGCGCGGCCCGGCCTCAACGGCATCCCGCTGCTGGCGCCGTTCGCAAACCGGCTGGACGAGCAGGCGTTCTATGCAAACGGCAAGAAGTACAACTTCGACATGGAACTGGGAAACGTTCGCGGCACGATTCCAATCCATGGGTACCTGTCAGGTGTGAAGGACTGGAAACTGATCGAGGCGAAGGCGGACGCGACCGCCGCCTGGGTTACGAACAAGCTCGACTTCTATCGCAACCCGCAATGGATGAAGCAGTTCCCGTTCGCGCACACCCTCGAGATGACGTACCGCCTCCAGGATGGCGTGCTCGAAGTGCGCACGAAGATCGAGAACCTCAGCGTGGAGCCGATGCCCGTGGCCATCGGGTTCCATCCTTATTTTCAGTTGACCGATTCCTCGAGAGAAGACTGGACGCTGTCAGTCGGCGCCAAAACGCATTGGCTGCTGGCCGAGAACAAGATTCCCACCGGTGAAACCGAAGCGATCGGCAAGTTCTTCCCCGATCCTCACGCGATCGCGCTGAAGGATTTCGATCTGGACGACGTGTTCGGAGACCTCGAGCGGGATGCGCAGGGTCGCGCCGTGGTGAGCGTCAAGGGCAAGGGACAGCAGCTCGATGTCCTGGTGGGACCAAACTATCGATCGCTCGTTCTGTATTCGCCGAATCCTGCGAACGCGCGCGGCGGAGGCGTCGCGGGCGGACGAGGCCGGGGACAAGATCAGACGGCGGCGTCGCCAGCGCCGGCGACGCCAGGCGTACCGCTGACCGGCACGAATCCAAACCTGCCCACCCGCGGCTTCATCGCGTTCGAGCCGATGGTCGGCATCACCGATTCCATGAACCTCGCGCAGAAGGGTCTCTACAAAGAGCTTCAAAGCATCCCGCCCGGCGGATCGTGGCAGGAAAGTTTCTGGTTGCGGCCGAAAGGGTTCTGACTGGTCGTCAGGCGAGCCCCAGCAATCGCACCGCGTTCTCCTTCAAGATGAGCGGCCTCACCTCGTCGCGTATTGCGATCTTCTCGAAGTCCGCGAGCCACCGATCCGGCGTGATCCACGGGTAATCGGACCCGAACAGCACCTTGTGCTTGAGCATCGTGTTCGCGTACTGGATCAGCGTCGGCGAGAAATACTTTGGCGACCAACCCGACAGATCGATGTAGACCGTCGGCTTGTGCAGGCAGACCGAGATCGCCTCGTCCTGCCAGGGAAATGCCGGGTGCGCCATGATGATCGGCATGTCGGGAAAATCCACCGCGACATCGTCGATCGGCATCGGATGTCCGTATTTGAGGCGGATGCCTCCTCCGCCCTTCATGCCCGTGCCGATGCCACTGTGGCCGGTATGGAAGAGCACTGGCAGGCGCGCCTCGGCGAACACCTCATAGAGCGGATACGCCATGCGATCGTTCGGGAAGAACTGCTGAACGGGCGGGTGGAGCTTCAGCCCGCGCACGAGCCCCGACGCGACCAGGCTTCGCGCTTCGCGAACACCATCAGCGCCCCTGTGCGGATCGATGCTCGCGAACGCGATGGCCACGTCCGGATTGTCGGCAGCAAAACGCGCGACGGTCTCGTTGGGCACCGGCGGCCGTCCGGTCAGCCGTTCATCAACCGAGAACACGACGCACGCCATGTGGCGCTCGCGATAGTACGCCGCGATCGACGCCGGATCGCGCGCCACACCGTCGGCGCCGAAATACTGTCGGGCCGCGGCGTCAGCGGCTGTACCTACCGCGGCTTCCGACTCCAGGTGCACGTGGGTGTCAATGGCCACGAGCCGGGACAGATCGAGTGCGCTCCCTCGAGTCATTGGTTACCCACTACTTCGATCACCGCTGTAGTCGGACGCTCGGCATACAACTCGTCGACGAGCGCCGCGCGATTCGAAAGAACGGCTTTCTGGTTGATGGAGCCTTTCTCGGTGGTCTCGTGGGCGTCGATGGACGGCGGCTGCTCCATGAGGATCGCGCGCACGACCGACGTTGAAAGGCCGACGCTCTCGCAGGCGAGGCGGCCGAGAGTCTCCCTGACTCGCGATCGGACGGCCTCGTCTCGAAGCACGTCGACAGCCGTCCGCTCGATTGCACCGCCGGCGCACATCGATCGACACGCGTCGATGTTTGGAAAGATGAGCGCCGTCACGAAGTCGCGATCGGGTCCCGCGATGGCGACGTCGTGTACGAGGTCTCCCAACTCGGCCAGAACCCGGGCCCTCAGCGGTCCCACCCTCACCCACGTCCCGGTGGACAGCTTGAAGTCTTCCGCGATTCGGCCCTGAAACGTAAATCCCTTGTGAGGATCGTCCGGATCGAAGAACGCCAGCGCGTCACCGAGGCGGTAATACCCTTCGTCGTCGAACGCAGCCTCCGTGAGTTTCTCGTCCGCCCAGTAGCCAGGAGTAATGTTCGGTCCCCGGAGTCGCCCTTCCATTTGCTGGCCGACGCGCGCCAGCTTCAACTCGACACCGGGCGCGGGCACGCCGATCCAGCCTCCCGTAAAGTCTGCGTCCCCGGCGCACAGCGCAAATGGGGCGCTCTCCGTTGCGCCAAGGCCGGTGACGAACGGAATGCGGACTCCGGACGTGCTGGTGGCCAGCTCGGTGAGGTCGTCCGCGATCTGCTGGCGCAGCGATGCGGCCGCGCAAAAGAGCATCTTGAGGCGGCTGAAGAAGTGACTGCAGAACGCCGCGTCGGCGCGCAGCCGTGGCACCAGCAGGTCGTATCCCCGCGGCACGTTGAAGTATGCCGTGCTCGCAATCTCCTGCAGATTGCGAATCGTGGTCTCGAACGCCGAGGGCGTCGGCTTGCCTGCGTCAATGTAGAGCGTTCCACCATTGAAGAGAACGATGCCGAAGTTGTGATTCCCGCCAAACGTGTGATTCCACGGCAGCCAGTCGCAGACGACCGGTGGCTCTTCGCAGAGAAGCGGCATCACCGTCCGAATCATTTCCTGATTCGAACAGATCATCTGCTGCGTGTTGATGACGCCCTTCGGACGTCCTGTCGAACCCGACGTATAAAGCAGCTTGGCGATCGTCGCCGGACCCACTCTCCTGTGCGCATCGTCGACGGCAGACGAAGCTGAAGTCCCCTCGAGCTCGTCGAACAGCGTGGACGCGAAGCTGTCGGTCTCGCGGCAGGTGACGACCTCGGGCGCCCGCACGGCTTTCAGGGCGCGGTCGAAGGGATGTCCTTCCGCGGCAAAGACAAGACCTGGATTGAGCGCGTCCCAGAGCGCCCGCAGCGTGGTGAAGTCGCGGGCGATGAGGGAATACGACGGGGCAACGGGCACATACATGATTCCGGCATACATCGCGCCCAGCGCCAGAATGCCGTGTTCGAGGCTGTTGCCCGACAGAATCACGACAGGACGATCATTCGACAGGCCCCGATTGAGAAGCGACTGCGCAACGTTGCGGACACGTCGCAGCGCGTCGGCGTATGTGAGCGTTCGCCACTCGCCTCCGGCGGGTCGATCGGCGAGGAACACGCGAGCCGGAGCCTCGCGCGCCCAGTGTTCGAGACGCTCGGTGATCTTCGACGGATAGGGTCCCAGCGGATGCGGTGAACGGGCGAGAATCGATCCGTCAGCTCGACGCTCGATGATGGTGTCATGCATGCAGAACGACCTTCGAAGGGCTGAATTGTAGAGACTCAACCCGTTTGGCGCAACAAATTGCATGCAGTGTGGGCCTCCAGATAGAATCCGCCAGATCAGAAGAGAGTCCCGCAATCATATGCAACCACGAAGCGATGTCGTTGGCAGCCTGCTCCGTCCCGCTTCCCTTCTCGAAGCGCGTCAGAAACACGAGCAGGGAGAACTGACCGCCGCGGAATTCAAGTTCATCGAGGACCGCGCGGTCAGAGACGCGGTGGCCCTGCAGCAGGACGCTGGTCTCGACGTCGTCACCGACGGAGAGATGCGGCGTTACGCGTTTTTTGGACACCTGGTCGAAGCGCTCGAGGGCTTCGACAAGTTCGGCGGCTGGTCGATCACATTCCGAGACGGTCAGGGCCACGACGACATGGTCCGGCGCCCGGTTGTCGTGGACAAGCTTCGCTGGCGACGTCAGATGAGCGTCGAGGAGTTTACGTATCTCCGCGGCCGAACGACTCGGCCCGTGAAGGTGACGCTTCTCAGCGCGCAGCAGGCATCAGCCTACTACGATCCGGACAAGTCGCGGGCCGCCTACGCGACGCGCGACGCATATCTCGCGGATCTCGTGGACTTCACTCGACGCGAGATCGAGGAACTGAAGAGGCTTGGATGCCAGTACATCCAGATTGACGCGCCGCAGTACGCGGCACTACTGGACGACACGATTCGCGAGGGGTACCGCAAGCGTGGCAGCGATCCCGACCAGATGCTCGAGGCGTGCATCGAGCTCGACAACGCGATCATCGCAGGCCACAGCGACGTCACGTTCGGCATCCACATCTGCCGCGGCAATCACAAGAGCATGTTCTACGCGTCGGGCGGATACGACCGAATCGCCGAGAAGGTCTTCTCGCGCGCCGAGTTCCACCGCTTTCTGCTCGAGTACGACGATGAGCGATCGGGATCGTTTGAACCGTTGCGGCATGTGCCCGGCGATCGGACCGTCGTGCTCGGGCTCGTCAGCTCGAAGATCCCGCGCCTCGAGTCGGCGGACGATCTGCGACGGCGCATCGACGAGGCGGCAAGAATCGTCCCGCTCGAGCGCCTGGCGCTGAGCCCCCAGTGCGGGTTCGCCTCGACGCACGAGGGCAACCGGCTCACGCCTGAGGATCAACGCAAGAAACTGGAGCTCGTCGCGAAGACAGCCAAGAACGTGTGGGGGTAGACCACGGAGCAATCATGACCGTCGATGCCCGTACGCAGACCGAACGTGTCGTCCTGATGCTGCGGGAAATGCTGCTTCGGGGCGATTTCAAGCCTGGCGAGCGTCTGGCGGAGTTGTCGCTCGTGCCATTGCTGAAAGCGTCCCGGACCCCGGTGCGCCTCGCGCTCGATCGGCTGGCGCACGAGGGGCTGCTCGAGGCCCAGGAAACGACGGGATTTCGCGTGCGCGCGTTCGCGCTCGACGACATCTGGGACGCGATCGAGGTCCGAGGCGTTCTCGAGGGCACCGCCGCCAGGATGGCGGCCGAGCGGCTGGAAAGCCCGGACGAACTCGGCGCTCTGCGGCTCCACTGCCGTCAGGCGGAGGAGCTCTTGCCGATGACGCGCGACCGCTTCGTCCGTTACATCGAGATCAACGAAGCGTTTCATGCCGGCGTGTGGCGGCTCGCGAAAAGCACGATGCTGCGGCGCTCGATTGAGCGCATCGTGGCACTCCCATTCGCCGCGCCTGGCTCGCTCGTCTTCAGCTGGCCGGCCCCGGACGAAGGAAACGCGGAAGCGGTGATTGCCATCGAGCATCACCGCGCGATAGTCGAATCGATCGAGCAGCGCGAAGGGGGACGCGCCGAGGCGCTCGCGCGCGAGCACGCTCGCCTCGCGCAGCGCGCCCTCAAACGCGCGCTCGACAACGCCGAGGCGTTCAACAAACTGCCCGGAGCTACGCTCGTCAGAATTCCTGATCACTCGAACTGATCCCACTTCGGGATCCCGCACGTGCACCGTCGCCCCGTCGATGCTCGGGCTGGATATGACGAGTTTCGCATACTGTCGCGCGCGAGAGCGATAGAGTGACGTCACGGTTGGCACCTCACCGAGAACGCCCTTGGGTCCCTGCGCCGCAGAGCGCCAGGGTTGGACATGCGTCTCGGTGGGGCTCCATGCCCACAGCACCATCGGGAAGTCCGCGCCGCGAGCGCCAGTACAGGGCAGGTACGGGGTGTGGGGGCCGCCGCAAACAAAGAGGGCGCCACGATGAGTTAAGACTATCGATTGTTTCTCGCCTTGACTGGGCCCGTAGCACCATCACGGGTGGGTCACAGACGCGACCGGTGCCGGCATCGGAGATCGTCGGTTTGTGCACTCGGGGGCAGGTCTCCAGGAGTTCGCCCACTGGATTGTCGAGCTGGCACATGGGCAGGTCGACGAGGTGGCGATCGCGTGTGAGATGCCGCACGGGGCCGTAGTAGATGGGTTTCTCGAGCGCGGATGTCATGTCTTTGCCCTGAACCCGAAGCAACTGGATCGTTTTCGCGATCGCTTTTCGGTCGGAGGCGCGAAAGACGATCCGCGCGATGCGGAAGTGCTCAGTAGTGCGCTGCGGACGGACCGTCGCGCATTTCGGCGGCTGACGCTCGATGATGCGCTGACGATCCAGTTGCGAGAGCTCTCGCGGCAAGACACGGAGCTCGGCGAGGATCTGCGCCGACTCACGAACCGGCTGCGGGATCACTTGCTCCGGACGTGGCCGGAGCTGCTGCGGGTGGTCCCGGCCGCAGACGAACCGTGGCTGGATGCTCAAACTCGCCCCGACACCGGATGACGGCCGGCGACTGGGCCTCGCGACGCTTGGCGCGTGCTCCGCGCTCACCGCATTCGCCGTCTGACACCGGAGCAATTGCAGGGCGTGCTCCAAACCCCCAGTGTGCCGTTGGTCGCGGGCGTCCGTGAAGGCGTGCGCCTGCGGATCTGGACCTCGTCGATCAGCTCCCCATGCTGGATCAGCAACGACGAGCTGCCGGCCATCGGCTCGCCGTCACGCTGCATTGATCGCATCGCCTGATGAACAGAGAACGGCCGAGTCAACGAGAGTTAACTTTGTTTCTCCCCTTCTCCCATTGGGACGCGGATCGCGGCGGGACTGCTCGCGGAAGCAGCGCCCCTCTCTGTTTGATCTTGTACCAGTCGGGATCACTAGCGATTCGCCACATGTCGCCGCACGATCGCGAGCGACACGAACGTCGCGAGCATGGCGGCAGCAATCAACGCGAAGTACGACACGCTTCCACGATAGCCAATCGCCCACGACCCCGCGTAGCCGCTGAGGATGGCGCCGATGCGGCCGAAGGCGACGGCCGTGCCGACGCCGGTCGCGCGGACCGCACCCGGGTAGACATGTGCCGCCAGCGCGTACATCGTCGTCTGCACGCCGTTGATCAGGGCTCCGAGAATCGTGAGCCACGCGATGATGATCAGGGTTCCCGTTGCGGGTGTAATCGCGGTGCGGCTCAACACCAGGGCTGAGATCACGGCACCGGCCGACATCGACAGCATGGAGATGCGAGAGCCGACCCTGGCGATTGCGAGACCTCCGAGGAGAGCTCCCGCCACGCCTCCGAGGTTGAACGCCGTGATCCCCGTGTTCGCGGTCGACGGCGTGAACCCCGCCGCGCTCAAGAGCGACGTCAGCCAGCTGAAGCCGCAATAGACGGCGAGGAGGCAGCAGAAGAAGGCCGATGAAAGCGCGATCGTGTCGCGCCTGTACTCGTCGGTGAAGAGCGCGCGGATCGATGCGCGTTGTATGAACTGTTCGGTCGAATCAGTAAAGGTCGCGCCGGCATCGACCGGATGGCCGATCCGTGAGAGAAGCCGGGCGAGCTCGCTCCACCGTGCGGGATGCCGAGCCAGGTAGCGCGGCGACTCGGGCAGCAGCCGAAAGAGGAAACCCGCGGCAGCGAGCGGAATCAGGCCACCGGCCACGAACAGCATCCGCCATCCCAGCACCGGAAGCACGCGGATGCCGAGAAGTCCGGCGATGGTTGCGCCGAGCGGCACACAGACGATGGTGACGGTGACGGCAATGGGCCGCTGACGCAGTGGAACCAGTTCAGCAGCGAGCGCGGCGGCGTTCGGGATCGCGCCGCCTAGCCCGATGCCGGCCAGAAAGCGCAGCCACCCGAGCTCCGCAGGGCCTGCAGCGGTCGCGGCCGCGAGCGTCATCGCGCCGAACGTCACGACGCTCCCAAGCAGCGCCGTGCGGCGGCCGAAGCGATCGCCCGCCACGCCCGCGACAGCCCCGCCGATCATCATCCCCAGATATCCAAGCGAGACGAGCGGCGCAAAGGCGCTGCGCGGCACTCCCCACTCCCGCATCAGCGTGGGAATGACGATGCCAAGGAGCTGGTTGTCGATGCCGTCAAAAACGACGGCGACCGCGGTCAGAAAAACCAGCCATCGCTGGTAGACGCCCCACGTGCCCTCGTTCAGGACGAGCCCGACGTCAACGGAATTGCTGACCCTTCGACTTCGCTCAGGGTCAGCCCCGAGCGGCGTCGAGGGGCTGATTGACGATTGTCGATTGTCGATTGCCATCGCTTCTTTTCATTCAGCAATCAGCAATCAACAATCAGCAATGTCACTTCGTTCCAGCGGCTGCGGCGCCAGGTTCAAAAAGCCGCAGACGCTGTATGGTCCACGGCGCGTCGGCGGTGGCGGATTGCGTGATGCGGACGAATCGAGCGCGCACCGGCGCAAAGACGATGTCGGTGAGCGTGCCGGTTCCCTTGCCGCGCGCAACGGGCTGTCCCCAGGTGGTGCCGTCCATCGACACCTGCACCTGGTAGTCCCGGGGATATCCGAGCGGCGGCGGAGGGGGCGGGGCAGCGGCGGGTGCGCCAGGAGCGCCCCGGCCCCCCGGAATGCCCGTGCGCGTCGGCGCGCCGGGAACAATCGGCGTCGTATCGACGGCAAGCGCCGTCGAGGTGAACTGCACCTCGGTCAGCATCGCGGGCTGCGGGAGCTCGACCTGGAACCACATCCCCGGCTGCTGAGCGTGACCGGACGTCCATGGATTGATACCGAGCGCCTGCGACGCAATCGCGGCGTTGTGGCTCGCCGTCAGCTTCCACCCGTCCGACAACACCTGGTGCGGCAGCGACGCCTCGAGCTCCGTCGTCGTCCACGACTTGTTCTTACGCGCGGCGCTGGCGGCCCGCACGCGCGTGACGTCCGCCGTGGCGACGAGTGCCGCGCGATTGCCGAACGAGTTGCGCACGTACGACGCGATCGCCGCGATCCAGTCGTCCGGGCTCTGCCCCATCGGCACCATCACCTCGGTGTAGGTCGTGCCATTCACGGGCCCGGTCAACCCCTGCAGCAGCGTCTTGATCACGTAGTCCTGATGTCCGAGTACCCGCGGAGACGAGGCAAGTGCTGGCGCCCGTGTCGTGCCCGGAGGCGCGCCCGGCATCGGCTCGCCGCGGCCATCCTCACCGTGACACGCAAAGCAGACCTGTGCGTAGATCTCGCGTCCCTTGTCGAGCGTGGCCTGCTCGGCGGGCGTGAGCGATGTGTTGGACAGCGCCTCGAGACCGCCACGGCCGCTCGTCGCGGCCGGGTTCAGCACGCTCGTCGCCACGAGCTGCGCGCCCTTCGACTTGTTCGCCTCGAGCACCGCCTTGACCGCCGCGGGCCCGTCGGCCACTTTCAGCGTGTTCAGCGTCATCACGGCCTGCATGACGACGTCGGTGTCGGCGTCGCGGGTCATCGCCTTGTAATCGGATCCGAACGACTTGTCGCCGCCCTTGTAAAGCGACTCGCTGACGCGGATCGCCTGGGCGCGGATCTGGGGATCGGTGTCCTCCATCAGGGCGCGAAGGAATGGCGCGTCGGCCGCACCGAGTCCTTCGAGCGTCCACATCGCGTGGATTCTCGCGAGCTGGTTCGCCGACCGCGCCAGCTCCTTGAGCGCGGGCGCCACAGACTTGTCCTGCTTGAGCACGAGCAGCTGCTGCGCCGCGTCGCGCCACCAGCCATTCGGGTCGCTGAGGTGCGCCACAAGCTGCGCCGGCGTTTCCTGCAGCATCTTCGGCGCATCGGTCCGTCGTCCCATGCCTTCGTATGTCAGGCGCCAGATGCGCCCGTGCCGGACGACCTTGTCGAGCCCGTACTGATCGATGCGCTGCCGCAGATACGTTCCGGGGCCGGACCACTGCGACTCCTGGATGATCCCGCGGTACATGTCCGTGATGTACATCGTTCCGTCCGGCGCGGTCGTGACGTCAACCGGCCGGAAGAGGGGATCCGTCGAGCGGAGGAACTCGGAAAGCGGATACACGTTCTGCAGCTGCGTGAGGCCTTCGGTCTTCGCGGGGCGAAGCCGGCGCACGATTCGCGCGACGACTTCGCCGTAGAAGTAGTCGCCGATCATGTCCTTCGGCAGACGATCACCGCGAAAGACATCGTTGCCGGCGGCGCCTGTCGCCTGTGCGAGCGATCCATCCGGCATGCGGACGGCGTTCATCCCGCCCTGCATGTCGGCGATCCGAACGGGCGCGCCCCACGTCAGATTCAGTTCCGGTTCGAACTGTTGCGGGTACGTGAAATTGCCGTAGACGATCGGGAATTGGAAGTAGCCCGGCATGCCGCTCGCGCCGGCCTGGAACCAGACCTTGCCGTAGCTGTCCTGTGTGACACCCCACTGTCCACCGTTCGAACCCGTCGGCTCGCGAAGCACGCCGGCCGGCGTCCAGCGGATCCTCGCGGAGTTGATCGTGCTGTAGATCCAGTTGTCGAGCGCCCAGATGAATCCGCTCTCCTGGTGCTCGACGTTGAGCAGGCGTCCGAGACCGGTCGCGAAGAGCTCCTTCTTGTCCGCGGTGCCGTCGTTGTTCGTGTCCGTGTACCTGTAGACCTCGTCCGAGTTCGACTCCTTCGACAGGATGGCGTTGGCGCCAAACGGCATCACGAAGCGCGGGAAGATCATCTTGTCGACGAAGACCTTGTGCGTCTGGTCCACGCCGTCGCCATCCCGATCCTCGTGCAGGGAGATTCGTCCGACCGGGTCGAGCTCTCCCGTCGCGTCGGCGTCCTGCATGTAGCCGCGAAGCTCGAGGACGAACATCCGGCCGTTCCCGTCGAACGCGATCTGCGCGGGCTCTTCGATATCCGGATCGGTGAGCACCGGTTCGAGCTTGAATCCCGGCGGCAGCCAGAACCGTTTCGCCTCTTCCGCGGGCGTCAGCGGCAGCACGGGCGGCTTCTTCGAGAAGTCGGGCTCCATCATCGAAGGACCGCGTCCGCGGCCTTGTCCTGGCGCGCCGGGCGCGGGCGTTTGACCGGCAGCTGGCGCAGGCGCCGATGCGGGAGCCTGCGCCAACAGCGTCAACGTGGTTGCAGCGACAATTCCAGTGAGAAGAAAGGCGCGACGAATGGTTGTGGATGTCATTGAATAGGATTAAAGAATTTCGACGGACACTCGTCGCTCGCTGATTCAGCAGCGCGTCACAGCCCTGGACGCGGGGCTAAAGCCCCGCGCTACGGGTGTCGCAATCAGCAATCAGCAATCAGCAATCAGCAATCAACAATCTATTTGGCCGCCGTCGTCTTCGACCCCGGCTTCACACTCGGGCTGTCGTCGGCCTTGAGATCGCCCAGCGCGTACTGCATGCCGGCCAGCAGGTGCTCGAGCAACGGCTTCACCGCGTAGTTCCGCTCGGCGTGTCCGTGCGCCATGTAGAACACGCGGCCGTTGCCGTCGCGCTTGATCCAGCTGAGCGCGAAGTCATGATCGGGACGCGGCCAGTCTTCCTTCGCCTTGTCGGCATCGCTCATCTTCGCGTAGTCGATGCTCGTGAGGACGTGCAGGTTCTCGCGCGAGTACGTGTCTCGGTGCCGAACGTGTAGGTCTCGTCGTGCACCACGAGCGGTGCGCCCTTGAACATCGCGGTGAGCGGGCTCTTCGGATCGTCGATCTTGTAGGTGATCTCCTGCGGATCGAGCCAGTGGAACTTGAAGAAGCCGCCGATCATCTTGTTGAACTCTGGCCACGTGCCAACCTGACCGTCCGGACCGGTCTGGGCGGGGCGCGGACCAGCCGCTGCCGCAGGCGCTGCGGGCACGACAGGAGCCGGAAGCAGCGCGGCAAAACGTGTCCCGAAATCCGCCTGGCTCACGCTGCCGGTCTTCTGAGGATCGACCTTGTCGAACCACCCATCGGCGAGCGTCGCCAGTTCCGCGCGCGACAGCTTCTGATCGCCGTTGGTATCGCCCTGCGAGAACATCACGGGGCCCAGCGTTGCGCCGGCTCCGCCGCGCCCGCCGAATCCCCGACCACCACCGAACGCTGCCGCCGCCGGATTCGCGCCCTGCTGACCCGCGGGCGTGTCGCGCCGATGATAGGAGTCGGTGGCCGCGTGAATCCCCGCGAGGCCTTTGCCGCCGCGCACGAATTCGAGCAGCGCCTTGCGACGAGCGTCCGTGGCCGCCTGATCGTTGGGGTCGTCGAGGAAGGCGCCGGTCGTGCTGTCGAGGAACACCGCGTCGTACTGCTTGAGGTTCTGCGCGTTGATGTCTGCGGGGTCGTAGGTGATCGTCGTGGACCAGGCGCCGGTCTTCTTGCCAAGCTCGTCGACCGTGCGCGCCGCCAGCGGGATCGACGAGTGGACGAACCCCGCAGCCTTGCCGAGAACGAGCACCTTCCGCGGCTGACGCGGTGTGGCAGGCGCCTTGTCGGGCAGCGCCGCCATCATCGCCGCGACGTCATTGGCGTTCGGCGTCTGATTCTGCCCTTGTGCACCCCGTCCGCCACCACCACCGGCGGGTTGAAGCGCCGCATTCAGCCCCGCCGTGACCTGGTCCTGCGTGACCGACCCGCTGCCGGCCGCATCCCACTGCGTGAACCAGGTATCAAGCGTTGTCTTGAACTCGCCGCGAGTCACCGTTCCATCTTTATTGGTATCCGTCGCGGTGAAGAGGGCGGGCGAGACGCCGCGGCCGCCGCCGCGCCCACCCTGGGCCTGGGGCGGCCCCTGAGGGGCGGGCTGCTGAGCTGCACTGCCGATGGTCATCGCGAGCACCGCGCTGCCGCACAGGGCGGCCGCCATGGGAGTCTCGCACCGTGAATCTCATGAATCCTCCTCGCCGTCCGCCCGGCGGCCTCCGGCAATTGCCCAGAGTACCGAGATGATGACGACAATATACGTGTGAAATGTCGAACACCGTTTAGCACGAGCGACAGAGATGTCAAAAATGTCACCGAAACCATACTCCTCCTAGGGCACTCGGTAACGGATTACATTTAGGGGAAACGACATTTTTGCATGGATCGGACACCGATCTTACGTTTCGTTGACACCCCCCGGCGGCATGGTAAAACCGCCCGGCTTGCTCAATTCAAGGCGATTCGGATCCCGCGAGCTTTTCGGGGTCCGGGTGCTCCTTTGCCGGAGGTGGAGTGTGATGAAAGCGTGTGGGCGAGGAATATGTTCGCGGCGCTGATGGTGCTGCTCTTCGCAGCCAATCCCGTCTCGGCCCAGATTACGACCGGTAACGTAACCGGCATCGTAAAAGACGCACAGGGCGGCGTAGTTCCAGGCGCGACCGTTGTACTAATCAGCGAAGCGCGCGGGACGAAGCTGGCTCCTGTGACCACGAACGATACCGGCGGTTACGTCATTCCAAACGTGACGGCGGATACGTACACCGTGGAAGTTTCCATGGACGGGTTCAAAACAGTCCGCCGTCAGGGGATCAAGGTCAGCGGCGGCGACCGTGTGGCGCGTACCAGCGATGACGCTCGAAGTCGGCGGCGCAACCGAAACGGTGAACGTCACCGCCGAGGCCGCCCTGGTTCAGTCACAGAGCGCGGAGCGCTCCTTCGCCATTTCGACCGAGCAGGTTGAAAACCTGCCGATTCAGCACAGCAACTTCACCAGCCTCACGGCGTTGACCCCCGGCGTCAGGACGGCGGCAATTCCGCAGGCGGGACCCGCATCGGCGGCGTCGGCCAGAACAACATCATGATGGACGGCATCTCGGCCATGGACACGGGCAACAACGGCCAGATGCTCTCGCTGAACATCGAGTCCATCGCCGAGGTCAAGATCCTCACGCAGGGCTACCAGGCGGAGTTCGGACGGTCGAGCGGCCTGCAGATCACCGCGGTCACCAAGAGCGGCACGAACCGCTTCCGTGGCTCCGCGTACGACCTCTCAGGGCAACTCGGACTGGTACACGAACTCGTGGGTGAACGCCAAGAATGGCGACCCGAAGCCGAAGTCCTCGATCAAGACGCTCGGCTACTCGATCGGCGGTCCGGTCGGCAAGCCGGGTGGCTCAACAAGCTGTTCTTCTTCTACGCCACGAGTATCGTCCGACGAACAATCCGATCAACGGCGGCAACCCGATTCGGTTGCGGGTGCCGACGGCGCTCGAGCGCGCGGGCGACTTCTCGCAGACGCTCGACAACAACGGCGCGTTGTTCAACTTCATTCACAATCCCGCGTCGAGCGCCAGCGTCTGCCCGCCACCGATCAGTCCGGCATGTTTTGCTGACGGCGGCGTGCTCGGCAGGATTCCGGCGAGCCCGCTCTACTCCCCCGGCCTGGCCGTGCTCAACCGCTACCCGGCACCCAGCCTGACCCAGCAGCCCAACACCAACTACAACCTCCAGATCGATCCGCCCAAGGTCTCGCAGACCGTGCAGCAGCCGGCGATTCGCCTGGACTACCAGTTGTCGTCGAAGCTGCGCGTCACCGGCAAGTACTCCGGCCAGCGTCAGCGCCGCTCACGACGCCGGGATCTATTCCCGGATTCACCGACGTGCTGAGCCCCGTATCCGTTCATCACGAACTACGCCGTCACGGCCAACTACACGATGAGCCCGACGACGTTCATTGAAGGCACGTACGGGTTCATCCGGAACGAGCTGACGGGCGGCAACGAGAACGGCATCCTCATCAACGACTCCGCCAACCGGCTCGCCACCCTGGGCGCGTTCCCGATGCTCTACCCGAACGCCGGGTTCGTTCCGACGGACGTCCTACGCGTACGAGGTCATGCAGGACGTCAAGCCGGCGTTCTGGGACGGCACCAACCTGAACCTGCCGCCGGTGTTCGGCTGGGGCGGCCGCATCGGCGCCGCGCCGCCGAATCAGCGGTATCCGGGCTGGCTGAACATCAACCGGACGCAGGACGTCTCGATCTGCCTGACCAAGGTTGCGGGTCGCCACACGATGAAGAGCGGCTTCTACAACAACCACAGCTTCAAGGCGCAGAACGTCGGCGCCGGCGGCGTGGCCAACCTGACGTTCCAGGGCTACGTCGACTTCGGCAACAACGCCAACAACGCGCTCGACACCGGCTTCGGCTACGCCAACGCGGCGACTGGGCGTCTTCACGCAGTATCTGCAGGCCTCGAAGTTCGTCGAAGGCAGCATGCTCTACAACAACACGGAGGGGTACGTTCAGGACAACTGGAAGGTGAACAGCCGGTTGACGCTGGACTACGGCGTCCGGTTCACGCACCAGCAGCCGCAGTACGACCAGTTCCAGCAGATGTCGAACTTCTTCCCTGACCAGTGGTCGGCCTCGGCGACGCCGGTCCTCTACATCCCCGGCTGCAGCAACGGCGCAGTCACCTGCACCGGCAACACCGCTGAACGCGATGGATCCGCGCAACGGCCAGATCCTGACCGCGCCGGGCGCATCGAACACGCAGGCGGCCATCGGCACGCCGATTCCCGGCACCGGCAACCCGCTCAACGGCATCAAGCAGGCGGGTGACGGCATCGCGAAGACCGGCTACACGTGGCCGAACATCGTCGTCGGACCGCGCTTCGGTGTCGGCGTACGACATCTCGGGCAACCAGAGCATCGTGCTCCGCGGCGGCGGCGGAATCTTCTACGACCGTCCGGACGGCAACACGGTGTTCTCGATCCCGGGCAATCCGCCGATCGCGACCTCGAGGACCTTCGCAACGGCACGCTGCAGACGCTCGAGCGGCGGCGCAGGCCTGAGCCCGGCGCCGGTTCCGGCGCTGCGTGACCTTCCAGTACGACGCGAAGGTTCCGGCCTCGGCCCAGTGGCAGGTCGGCGTGCAGATGGCGCTGCCGTGGGCGACGTCCCTCGACGTCTCCTACGTCGGCAACCATGGCTACAACCGACTGGGCGGCCTCCAGGGCGGCAACGTCGTCAACCTGAACGCGGTTGACTTCGGCGCGGCCTACCTGGCGCAGTACCAGGACCTGACGAAGGGCGGCGCAGCGACAGCGATGTCCCGGCGCAGAATGCGCTCACGACGAACCTGCTGCGCCCCTACCAGGGCTACAGCACGATCAACCAGAACACGACTGACTTCCACGATACGTATCACTCGATTCAGTCGAACCTCAACCGCCGGTTCCGCAACGGCTTCTCGTTTGGCATGAACTACGTGTTGAGCCTGTCGTTCAAGGGCAACACGGGGCTGGTCGAGCGCCTGCAGCACGCCGCCGACGGCAGCGTGTCGATTCGTTCCGACCAGGCCGCGTACGAGGATCTGTTCAGCGAGCTCAACCTCCAGCGCCACCTGTTCAAGGCGAACTTCGTGTGGGATCTGCCGAAGCTTCCGCCCTCGAACGGCGGCGAGAAGGCGATTGGCTACGTGATCAACGACTGGCAGCTGTCGGGCCTCTTCACGGCCGGATCCGGCAACCGGTACGACCTCGGCTTCAGCTACGGGGCATCGGCAACGTGAACCTCACGGGCTCGCCGGACTATGCGCCGCGCATCGTCTATACCGGCGACCCGGGCAAGGGCTGCTCGAGCAATCAGTACGGGCAGTTCAACGTGAACGCCGTGACGGGACCGCATAGAACAGCCTCGGCCTCGAGTCCGGGCGCAACGTGCTGGTCGGCTGCCCGGATCACACGCTCGATCTCGCGATCGCGCGAAACATCCGGCTGGGTGGCGCACGGAACTTCCAGATTCGTCTGGATGCCTTCAACGTGTTCAACAGCTACGTCATCACCGGGCGCAGCACGACGGTGCAGTTCCGCACCCCGACCGACCTGACCGTGCTCAATCCGCAGTACAACGCGGACGGCACGCTGGTCTCGAACCGCCTGACGCCGCGCAACGCCGGCTTCGGTGCGGCAACCGCTGCGCAGAACCGCTGGCCAGACGGCGGCGTGAACACAGGAATTACAACCGCACGATCCAGATCGCGTTCCGCTTCCAGTTCTAACAACCGTGCGCCGGGGCCGCGAGGCTCCGGCGCAGCAACAAAACAAAAGGGGGTGGGCTTCAGGCCCACCCCCTTTTTGTTTTTGATGCTTGTCGGAGTCTATGAACTTGACACCGCTTCGGGCGGAAGCCAATCATCGGACTGGAGTGGGTTTACGGAGGGGACGGAGGGCACGGAGCAGCTTTCACACGGAGACGCGCAGGGCACGGAGGCTATCTAGTCACTCGCTCGAGAACCCGTCTCACGCTGAAGGCGCAGAAGAATCAGGCTGGCCCGACGCCGGCTTTGGCCGGCGTTCAAGGGCACGCTGGAACTGAGAACACGAACGCTTCGGAATCACGTAGCGCTCGTGTTCCGATTCCAGTGCGCCCTTCACCGCGCGAAGCGCGGTACGGGCCAGGCCGGTTTCTTCGACGGCCTCTGATCTCTGCGTGAGATCGGCTTTCGGCCGTGCGCTGCGAAAAACACTATGCAATCTTCGCGTGAGAGCTATGTGGCGAACCAGAACGGGTTATGAAACCACTTGTAATGATTCCGTGTACCTCCGCGCCTCCGTGTCTCCGTGTTGATCTTGTTCCGTGCGCTCCGTAACCTCCGTTCACAGCAATCGGATCAATGACCCTCAAACGCCTCTGCACGATCCTTGTCGTACTTTGGATATCTGCCGCAGTCCGGCGGCGGGCGGGCTGATCCCCGTCCAATCCGCCGCCTCCGCACCTCCCCTGCAGGACAGGTTGAATCGCGTGAGGACCGACCTGTTTTCGGCGGCCCCGCACGTCGCTGACGATGTGAAGGAGCTGAAGGAGATTCTTGGCGCCGAGCCGCGTTCGGTGGAAGCTCACGTGCTGCTGGGAATGGCGTATCGCGCGCTCGGCACGCAGGAGATGCTGGCGGAAGCAGTGGCCGAGTTCAGGCAGACGATCGACCTCGACTCCAGTTTCGTCCCGGCGCGGTTCTATCTGGCCCACGTCTACCTCGATCTCGGACGTGCGTCGAGGGCGAAGGAGGAACTGCTGGCCGCACTCGAAAAGGCTCCGGGCAATCCGCAATTCACGGCCTTGCTGGGCGAGACCGAGCGGCAGCTGAAGAATCCCACGAAGGCCGTCGAGCTTCTCCGGCAGGCGTTGCAGGCCGACGCGTCGCTGGTCGAAGCGCACTACTACCTTGGCCTTGCGCTGTTCGATGCCGGGCAGACGCCGGAGTCGATTAAGGAACTGGAGCTCGTCGCACAGTCAGGCGCCGCGAGGCCCGAAGCGTATCTCGCCCTTGGAACGGCTTACATCGAGGCCGCACGCCTGGACGATGCCGTGGCGGCACTCACACGGGGAACCAAAGTCGAGCCCGCGGGCGCGGCTTTGCGGATTCAGCTCGCGCGCGCGTACCGGTTGAAGGGGCAGTTGGACAAAGCCGAACTGGAGCTCACTCGCGCGAGGCCGAAGCCAAACAGTACGCTCGCGGGGTCCTATACCGAACATCAGCAGCTGGAGTTCGACCTGTATACCGAGCAGGGCTTGATCAAGATGAAGCGCGGCCAGTACGTTGCGGCAACCGACGCGTTCAAGAAAGTGCTGGCCATGGACCCGAACCACGGGCCGACGAACAATCGGCTGGCAGAGGCCTACCTGCAGCAGGGACTTTTCAAGCTCGCGTCCGAACACGCCGCGCGCGCCTCAAAGGCTGGCTTTCCTCTCCCCGAGAGCGAGCAGGAGCTGATCCGGGCAGGTCTTACCGGAAAAAAACCGGGAGTGCGTGAGTGAAGCGGCTCTCAGAACTGTGTTCTTCTGTGTTCTTCTGTGGCCTGTGTTCTTCTGTGTTCTTCTGTGGCCTGTGTTCGGCGTTGCTCGTCGCCCAGGCCCGTGGCGCAAAGCCCGCGTCTCCTCCCCTCTTTGCCGACGTGACCGCAAAGGCAGGCATCACGTTCGTGCACAAATCCGGCGCATCGCCGGACAAGTTCATGGTGGAGACGTTCGGATCTGGCGTGGCGTGGATCGATTACGACAACGACGGCTTTCCTGATTTGTACTTCGTCAACGGCGCGCCCGGCACGGCCAACGCGCTGTATCACAACAACAAGGACGGGACGTTCACCGACGTGACCGAGCGGGCGGGTGTTGCCGCCAATACCGGCGCCAACGCCAGATCGTACAAGACGGGTGTTGCGGTTGGCGACTACGACAACGACGGATTTCTCGATCTCTATGTGACGGCGCTCGGCCCGAACATCCTTTTCAGAAACAACGGTGACGGCACATTTCGCGACGTCACGGCCACAGCCGGCGTTGCCGGCCCGCCGACCGAATGGAGCACGAGCACCGGTTTCTTCGACTACGACCGCGACGGCCGTCTCGACCTCTACGTCGCCAACTATCTCGACTACCGCCTCGAGGACAACATCTACTGCGGGCCTCGCAAAGAAGGGTACCGGATGTACTGCCATCCGACCCAGTTCGACGGCATGGCGGATCGGCTGTTTCACAACAACGGTGACGGGACGTTCACCGACGTGTCGAAACAGGCCGGCATCGCCAACCCCGCGGGCAAGGGCCTCGGCGTCACGTTCTGCGATTTCGATCGCGACGGCGACACCGACATCTACGTCGCGAACGATACGGTGCGAAATTTCCTCTATCGGAACAACGGCGACGGCACCTTCACTGACGTCGCCTACGCGGCCGGCGTAGGATTCGATCCGAACGGCAAGCCGCAGGCGGGGATGGGCGTCGACTGCGCCGATTACGACGGGAACGGGTATCCAGACATTTTTGTCACGAACTTCTCCGAGGAGCTCAACGCCCTCTATCAGAATCGCGGGGACGGGACGTTCGAGGATGTTTCGGCCAATGTCGGCATGGGCTCCGCCTTCCTGCCCCTGGGCTTCGGCACGAAGATGTTCGACTTCGACAACGACGGCGATCTCGACATCCACATCACGAACGGGCACGTGATCGACAACGTCAAGCTGTTTCAGCCCAATCTTTCATACGCCCAGAAAGATCTGCTCTTCGAAAACATAGGCGGAAAATTCCGGGACATCTCCGCGCAGGCGGGACCGGCCCTGCAAACACTGCGCGTCGGACGTGGCCTGGCGGTTGCCGACTTCGACAACGACGGTCACCTGGACGTCGTCATCTCGAGTCTTGGTCAGCGGCCGGTGCTCTTGAAGAATCTTGGGACCCGGCCGGGCAACTGGATCATGATTCGGGCGAAGGGCAAGAAGAGCAACGGGTTCGGCCTGGGGGCAACCGTGAAGCTGCAAACATCTGAAGGACAGCAGGTGCGGGAAATCAACAACGTCGCCAGCTATCTGAGCAGCAGCGACGTGCGGCTTCACTTCGGCCTCGGACAAGCAAAGATCGTCCAGCAGATTGAGATCCTCTGGCCGAGCGGAACACGGCAGGTCCTGAAGGACGTCCCCGTCAACCAGATCCTCGTAGTCGACGAACCTAGGTAAGGAGCCCAGAGCATGAACGTCCGCATTGTCGTCGCGCTGATGATTGGGTTGATGGGGCTGCAGGCGGGTCCCGACTGCTCCGGCTGACAGCGTCAGTTACCCGGCAAAGGATGGACCGGGCCGTGGCCGCCATGTCGTGTTCCTCTCCGGAGACGAGGAGTACCGGAGCGAGGAGGGGCTGCCGATGCTGGCGAAAATCCTGAGTCAGCGTCACGGGTTCAAGTGCACCGTGCTCTTCTCGCTCGATCCCGACGGCACCATCAATCCCAAGAACGGCAAGTCACTCTCGAATCCCGCGGCGCTCGACTCGGCCGACGCGATCGTGATGCTGCTGCGATTTCGCACCTGGCCTGACGAAGACATGGCACGGTTCGAAAAGCTGCTCAACGCCGGCAAGCCAATCGTTGCGCTGCGCACGAGCACACATGCGTTCAACGGCTTTCCGAAAGGCAGCGCGTGGGAGTCGTGGAACTACAACAACGAGGGAGGGTTCGGTAAGCGCGTGCTCGGCGAGACGTGGCTCACGCACTGGGGACGGCACAAGATCGAAGCCACGCGAGGTGCGATCGAACCCTCGCAGCGGTCAAACCCGCTTTTCCGCGGTGTGAGCAGCATCTTTGGCGAAACCGACGTATACGAGGCCTACCCGCCGCCGGACGCGACCGTACTTGTCCGAGGCATCGTGCTGAAAGGGCTGACCGCCGACTCCGAGCCTGCCGACTACCGCAAGCCGCGATCGACGGACAAGGTCGAACAGTCCGTGAACGATCCGGCGATGCCCGTCGCCTGGACACGCGTGAACAAGAACGCCAACGGCACGACCAATCAAATCTTCACGACGACGATGGGAGCGGCGACAGATCTCGAGAACGAAGGACTGCGACGCCTGATCGTGAACGCGATTTACCGGGGCCTCGGCATGGACGTGCCACAGAAGGCGGACGTCACGTACGTCGATGAATACAAGCCGTCGTTTTACGGGTTCGACGGCTTCCGCAAGGGACTGCGTCCGTCAGACTTTGAGATTGGCAAGAAAGTGCCTGGTGAACCGTTGCCGCGCCCTGCACCGAGTGGGCGCGGGGGCAATTGAACCCGCGACGTACACAGTCACGCTGCTGTCGCTCAGAAATACTTTCCCACAAATTCGAGGAACGCCTTCCAGTCAGCCGCCGTCGCCATGTGACCGCCGGTGTGATAGTGCCAGCCGATGTCACCTTTCGTCAGCGCCGTATCGAGCGGCGGTAGTTCGGTCGTGCCGAGATCCTTCCTGCCCAGCAGCCGGTACACCGGGCCGGCCGCGACGCCTGCCTTGAACTCACCGACCGGATCGGCCCACTGATCCTGCGTGCCGCCGGTAATGAACACCGGGCGTGGAGCGCTGAGCGCGATCAGCATGTGCGCATCGACGGGCATGTCGGTCCAGTGCCCGGCGTACTTCTGAAGATTGCCCGCGAACTGGTACGAGAAGTTCTGCGCCATGTCGTCGACGGTCTCTCCCCAGTCCCGCCGTGCGAGCGCGGCACCCATTTCGCCGGAGCAGCTCGAATACACGGCAGCAATACGCTCGTCCATGGCTGACGCCCACAGCACCGTCTTGCCGAGACGCGAGTGGCCATGCACGGCAATCTTCTTCGCATCAACGAGCGTGTCGGTCTCGAAGTAATCAATGATGCGGCTCAGGCCCCACGACCAGGCGCTGATCGTGCCCCATTCGTCGGGCTTCGGCTGCTGACCCGCCGCCAGCGTCAATCCGATCACGCCTTGATTGAAGGTGTTCAGTCGGTCGGGCTGAATGTCCTGGTATCCGACCATCGCGTAGCCCCAGCCGCGAGCCAGGATGTCGGCAGCCACTGGCGGATCGTTGAACTGCAACGCGGGGCGTCCTTCGACAGGAGGACCGCCACCAAAGTTGATCAGGAGAATGAGCGGAACCGGCTTCGCCGCCTTCGCAGGCGTGTAGATCATCATGGTGACGCGCGGGGCATCCGCCGCCGGTCCGATGCGGCCGACGGCCCGACGCATCACCGCCGCGCCCTCTTTGGCAGCCGGATTGGTCTCGGTGATCTCCCACGTCATCTTTGGCGTGTTGGCCGGGATCCTCCCGTAGATTTCCGACTGGTAGGCGCGCAGGATTTCTGGCCGGCGTTTGGTGCGCCATGTCTCGGCGTCTGTCACGCGTTTCCCGTCAGCCATCACGAGGGGATCGGGCAGCGTGTAAGGCGCGACCTTCGACTCGTCGTAGTTCGAGATGTGACCGGTCTTCAGCGCCTTCCTCAACGGATTTCCGTTGGCATCGGATCCGAGATTGGATGGATTCGGTGGAGCCTGTTGTGGCGTGGACGCTTGTGGCGGCTGTTGCGGAGTGGTCGACGGCGCCTGGGCGATGAGTCCGGCTGACATCAACGCGCATGCAGCACCCGTGATAAATCTATTCATGGCTCCTCCAGAACCGCCAGCGGGCAGTCAGCAGCCAAAAAATGATATCTTCCGGCCCATGACATCAGAACCCTTGTCACGACGCGACTTTCTCGGCATGGCGGCCGCGCTGCCCTTTGCGGCCGCGGCGATCGGTTCCGCGGCCACGAAGGTCCCCGTCGGACTGGAACTCTACTCCGTCCGGACTGATCTGGCCAAGGACCTTCCCGGCACCGTGACGGCCGTGGGCAAGATGGGCTACGAAGTCGTCGAGTTCTATGCTCCGTATCTCGAGCTGGACGACGGAAACGGCCAAGGACGTCCGGAAGCGCATGGACGACGTGGGCCTGAAGTGCCACTCGACTCACAACAACGGGCCGTCGTTCACGGAAGACGGGCTGAAGAAGGCGATCGACCTGAATCAGATTCTCGGCAGCACAGTACATCATCATGGCCAGCGCGCCGCGCGCGACCGGCATCGACGCGTGGAAGACCGCTGGCCGAGCAGCTCACGTCGATCTCCGAGAAGCTCAAGCCGCTGGGGATGGCGACCGGCTATCACAATCATCAGATCGAGTGGCGTCCGATCGATGGTCAGCGGCCGATGGACGTGATTGCCGCCGGCACGCCGAAGGACGTCGTGCTCCAGTTCGACGTCGGCACGTGCGTCGAAGTCGGCGCCGACCCGATCGCGTGGATCAACGCAAATCCCGGCCGCATCAAGAGCGTTCACTGCAAGGACTGGGCGGCCGGAAAAGCGGCTACGCGGTCGCCTTCGGCGAAGGTGATGCGCCGTGGAAGAGGATCTTCGAGGCCGTCGAAAAGAGCGGCGGCGTCGAGTACTACCTCATCGAGCAAGAGACCGGCGGCCCCGATGGGGAGCTCGCCATGGTCCGGCACTGCTTGGACAACTGGAAAAAACTCAGGGCTTGATCAAGATTATCGACCGAGACCTTTTCTTCGACCGAACCCCCCCGTCGAGGTGATGAATGCGACCGAGAAACAGTCTGGCCTTTGCGGCCATTCTTCTATTGACGTGCATCGCCGGCCGGCTCGCCGCACAGGGCCAGCCGCCGGCTCCCGCGCCCACACCGCAGGGAGCTCCGGGCCAGGCTCCGCCGCAGGGCCCGGGACAGGGCGGCCGTGGACGTGGTCAAGCGACCTTTCCCGCGCAGCAGCGGACCCTGGCGGATCCGGCGATCATCGCTCGCGGCAAGACGCTGTTCGAGATCAACTGCCGGCTGTGCCACGGTGCGGACCTGCGCGGCGGCGACATGGGCGGCGTCAACCTGCTTCGCTCGAACCTCGTGCTCACCGATCAGCACGGCGAGCTCATTCTGCCCGTCGTGAAAGGCGGGCGCCAGAATCCCGGCATGCCGGTCATGCCCCCGTTCCCGCAGATTCCAGACGACGACGTCAAGGCGGTTGCGGAGTACATCCACGCCGTTGCGTTCACGATGAGGGGACAGGGCAATCCGCCGCCTGGCGCCGAGCCCGTCGTGCTCAACATCGTCGTCGGCGACCCGAATGCCGGCAAGGCGTACTTTGATGCGAAGTGCAGTTCGTGTCACTCGGCGACCGGCGACCTTCAGGGAGTTGCGACGCGGATTGCTGATCCCGTCCAGTTGCAGAACGCCTGGGTCGCTGGCGGCGGTGGACGCGGTGGTGGCGGCGGACGCGGAGGGCGAGGCGGCGCAGGCGCCGCAAACCGGCGAGAGCCCACCGTGGCGGTCACGACGACTGCCGGCCAGAAGGTCGAAGGCCGTCTCGAATGGCTCGACGACTTCATCGTTACCCTCACGCCGGCTGATGGCGTCCAGCGCAGCTTCACTCGGAACGGCGACGTGCCGAAAGTCGAGATTCGCGATCCGCTCGCCGCTCACAAGCAGATGCTGAGCGTCTACACGGACAAAGACATTCACGACGTGACCGCATATCTGGTGACCTTGAAATGACTTTCAGAAAACTGATTCTCACAGCCACGATAGTCGCGGCGCCGGTGTTGCTCGCCGGACAGGGACAGACGCAGAGCCCCCCGTCGAATCAAGGGGGCCTCGACCCGGCAACCATCGGCAAACCGCTGGCTGATTCCTGGCCGACGTACTCGGGCGATTACACCGGCCGGCGGTACAGCACGCTGACGCAGATCAACCAGACCACGGTCAAGAACCTGACGCTCGCATGGGTGGGCCGCGTCAGTGGGCCTCCGGGCGCTGCCGGCGGCGGTGGATTTGGCGGTTTCGGGGGACGCGGTGGCGGCCGCCCCGTTCCCCTCATCGTCGGGGGCGAGGGCCCCGACGATATCGGCGGCGGTGGCGGCGTGACGATCAAGGGTGCGGTGCTGCAGGTGAACGGCGTGTTATACGCGTGCGCGCCGGATCACGTGTGGGCGCTCGATGCCCGCGACGGTCACGAGTTGTGGCATTACTTCTGGAAGACGAAGGGCAGCACGCACATCGGTTGCCGCGGCGTCGGGATGTGGCACAACAACATCTACGTCGAGACGCCCGACGACTACCTCGTGTCGCTGGACGCGAGGACCGGCAAGGAAAACTGGCACGTCGCGCTCGCCAGCTTCGAGGAGCAATACTTCTCGACCATGGCGCCGATCGTCGTCGGCAACCACATCATCGTCGGAACGGGCAACGACCTCGACATGCCTGGCTTCCTCCAGTCGTTCGATCCGGAGACCGGCAAGTTGCAGTGGAAGTTCTATACCGTTCCGATGAAAGTCGGTGACCCCGGCCTCGACACGTGGCCGAGCCTGGCCGCGGCGCAGCATGGCGGCGGGCAGGCGTGGATCCCCGGCGCGTACGATCCGGAGACCAATCTCTACATCTTCGGAACGGGCAATCCGACGCCTGGCTATACGGGCGTTGGGCGGAAGGGCGACAACCTGTTCACGTGCTCGCTCATTGCGGTGGACGTCGAGACCGGGAAGATGAAGTGGTACTACCAGACGTCGCCGCACGACACGCACGACTGGGACTCGGCGCAGACGCCGATCCTGATCGACGCGACGATCAACGGCCGCCCTCGCAAACTCGTATCCACCGCCGCTCGCAACGGCTACTTCTTCACGCTCGATCGCGTGACCGGCGAGCACATCGTCACGGTCAAGTACGGCACCACGGTCAACTGGGCCAAGGGCATCCGCGAAAACGGTGCGCCGGATCCCAATCCCGAGAAGGAAGCGACGATTCCCGGCTCGCTCGTCTCGCCGGTCGAAGGGGGCGTGACGAACTGGCAGCCGTCCGCGTACTCGCCCGACACGGGGTACTTCTACGCGCAGGAGAACAACGGCTTCAATTTCGTGTACCTGACCGATCCGGATCCGCGCGGGTCGATGGGGCTCGGCGGAAAGCTGACGTCTCCGGTTGGCTCAGGCGGCAACGCCCTGGTGGCCATCGATCCGAAGACTGGAAAGAACGCGTGGCGCCATCCGTGGCCGATGAATGGCGGCGGCGGTCCGGGCCTGCTGACGACCGCGGGTAAGGTCCTGTTCACGGCCGACGGTCAAGGCAACTTCGTGGCGTTCGACGCGACCAACGGGAAGATCCTGTGGCACGCGCGCATCGGCGGCATCACGAACGCGCCGCAGACTTACACGATCGACGGCAAGCAGCACGTCCTCGTGGCCGTCAATGACACACTCTATTCGTTTACGCTCTACTGATCGGGTTCTACTAGGTTCTGCAAGGTTCTACAGGGTTCTACGAGTTCGTTCGGGTTCTACAAGGTTCGTTCGGGGTTCTACAAGGTTCGGCCGTGCGCTGAACCCCGCAGAACCTCGTAGAACCCTGTAGACCCCGCAGAACCTTATTGAGCCATCTCGAGCTTGATCGGCGTCTCCGCGTCGAGGAAGAGCCAGCAGACGGCGCCGAGGATGTAGATGCCGGCGGAGACGTAAAACGTGACCGTCCAGTTCTGCCCAGTCCACGCCAGCAGATAGCCGATGGCGAGGGGTGACAGCGCACCGGCAATGTTCCCCATCATGTTCATGAAGCCGGACACGGTGCCGGAGTAACGGCCACCGACATCCATGCATGCGGCCCAGGCGGCCGGCATGACGAAGTCGTTGAAGAGACCGGCGATGCCAAGCACGATCATCGCGGTCGCGGGGTCCTCGATTGTGGTGAATACGAAAATCGAGGCTGAGGCTCCGACGAACCCGACAATCGCGACGATGCGACGCGCCAACCCGACCGAGTTCACGACCCGCGCAAGGCGTGGAATCACCCACCCTGAAATCATGCAGCCCACCCCGCCGAGGAGCAACGGCAACCCGGCGAGCACGGCTCCCATCTTTACACTGGTACCGCGCGCTTCGCGGAGGTACGTCGGCAGCCAGGTCACGTAGAAATACCAGCCGTACGAGAGCGCCACGTACTGCAGGCCCAGCAGCCACACCGATGACTTCGTCATTATCGGGCCCCAGGGTGTGGGCCCGTGTGCGATGGCGCTCTCTCGCGCGGGCGGCAGGAGTGCAAGCTCCGCAGCGTTGACGCTCGGATGCGTTCGGGGATCGTCGCGGAACCAGAGATAGAACGCGACGGCCCAGACGAGGCCGAGCAGACCGAACAGCTCGAAGGCGCGCCGCCACGACACATAGTCGAGCACGTAGGTCACGAGCAGCGGAGTGAAGGCGCCTCCCCATCGCGCGGCCAGCCACAGGCTGGCCTGGGCGCGCTCGCGCTCGCGGTGCGGCAGCCAGATGGTGAAGATGCGGGTGAGGTTTGGAAAGCAGCCGGCCTCCCCCATGCCGAACAGCGCGCGGGTCACGAGCAGCGACACGAAATTCCAGGCCCAGCCGGTAGCCGCGGTGAAGAACGACCACCAGATCACGATACGCATCAGGACGCGCCGCGGCCCAAGGCGGTCGGCCAGCCATCCACCTGGAATCTCGAACAGCGCGTAGGCCCAGCCGAAGACCGAGAACGCCCAGGCCATCTGGACCTTGGTCAGGCCGAGATCATGGCTGACCAGCGGGGCGGCCTGCGAAATACAGACGCGATCGATATAGGTGACGATCGCCAGCAGCATGGCGAACGCGATGGTGACATGTCGGGCGCGCGTCGGAACCTGGTGAACATCAGGGGACACCCGGGGAGCGGAAGAGGGGATAGCCATCGGGGGTGATCATATGTCAAAGCGCCTGCGGCCCGAGCGAGGCGCGAAGTCGCCGAGCGAGAGCGAGCGAGAGCCTTCAGCCGCGTTGGGGGTGGGGCCCCAACGCAATCAGAAGAAGTCGGGCCCCGCGAGCAGTGAGAAATGCTGACAGACGCAGCCCGCACTCACGTGCCGTAGTCTTTCAATTCAGCCCGATCCCATCAGAAAATACTCACCATGCCAAATCCACACCTCCCCCGCCTCGGTCTCGACACCTACAGCCTTCGCGCGCAGGGGTGGACCGCCGTTCAGCAGCTCGATTACTGCGCGTCGAGGGGCGTGCAGGTGGTGCACTTCAGCGAGCCGAGGCTCGTCGGCGGGCTCGACCGCGCCCATCTCGAACGCGTCCGCGCGCACGCCGACACCCTCAACCTCGATATCGAGATCGGCATGTTGTCGATCTGCCCGACGTCGGGGATTTTCGATCAGTCGCAGGGCACGGCAGAAGAGCAGCTCGGACGCGTCATCGACGCGGCCGTTATCTGCCGCTCGCCGCTCGTCCGGTGCGTCGTTGGCAACACGCTCGATCGACGGATGCCCGGTGGCATCGAGCGTCACATCGAGTCAGCCCTGAACGTTCTCCGATCAGTTCGTACCCGGGTCGTGGACGCGGGGTTGAAGATCGCGCTCGAAAACCACTCGGGCGACATGCAGGCGCGCGAGTTGAAGATGCTGGTTGAAACGGCTGGCACCGACTACGTCGGCGTGTGCATCGACTCCGGCAACGCCTCCTGGGCGATCGAAGATCCGCACCTCACGCTCGAGACACTGGCCCCGTACGTCGTGACGAGCCACATGCGTGACAGCGCCGTGTGGAATACGCCGGCGGGCGCCGTCGCTCAGTGGACGCGCATGGGTGAAGGGAACGTCGATCTGGAGCGCTACATCCGAACCTACGCTGCGCACTGTCCCGGGCGCGCCGTCTCGCTCGAGCTGATCATGCACCGGCAGCGCACGTTCGACTATCACGACCCCGAATTCTGGGCGGCGTATCGAACGACGCCAGCCTGGGAGTTCGCGCGATTTCTGACGCGCGCCGAGCAGGGAGAGCCCAGGCCTGACGTCGACGCGTCACTGGCCGAGACGGTCGACGACGTGGATGTGAGCTTGAAGTGGATACGGGGCAGTGCTCGCACGTTGTGAATCGCCTGGTTCATAGAGAGCTCGATCACCATCAACCACCTTCACCACTACATAGACTCTTGTCCAAGAGCAAACAGGAGACGAGAGAAAGGAGAACATTCTTGAAGACTCAAAACGCTCCTTTCTCTCTTCTCCTTTCTCCTGCCGCTCGGCCCGGCTTGAAGGGATCCGCCGGATCGTTGGCATTCGCCGCGTCGACGACCCGCGGACCGCGTCAGGCCCGGGGCTGATCGAGCGACTCGAGCAGCGCTTCGATCTCTACCGGCTTCGCAAAGAATGCGTCGAACCCGGCGGCTCTCGCGGCCGCCATGTCCTGCTCGCGGCCGTAGCCGGTCAACGCGATGAGATGCAGGGGCCGATCCTGGTCGAGCGATCGAAGCGCCCTCGCCAGCTCGTACCCGTCCATGTCCGGGAGCCCGATGTCGAGCACCCCAACCGCGGGACGCAGCCGCACCGCCAGGTCGAGCGCTTCCCGCGCGGTCGACGCACCGATCACGTCGTGTCCAGCGGCGGTCAGCGCGGCGAGGAGCATGTCGAGGCCGTCGCGGTTGTCGTCGACGACCAGCACGCGGCCGACGTGCGCATGCGGCTTCTGCGGCGCCGGCGATCGTTCCTGGACCGGGCTCGCCGCGACCGTCGGCGCCGCCGGCAGGCGCACGACGAACGTGCTGCCCTGTCCCGTGCCGTCGCTTCTCGCTTCGATGGTGCCTCCCTGGAGCTCCACGAGCGTGCGTGCCACGGTGAGGCCCAATCCGAGCCCGCCCTGCCGTCGATCGAGGCCGCGCTGGCCCTGGACGAAGAGATCGAACACGCGCGGCACGAGATCGGCCGGCATGCCGATCCCGGTGTCGCGGCATTCGATGATCACGTGGCCGTCCGCTTCGCGCACCCGCAACAGGATGTGCGCGCCGCTTTCGGAATACTTCGCGGCGTTCGAGAGCAGGTTGGACAGCACCTGCGCGATCCGGATTCGATCGGCGTAAATCTGGAGTCCGGCCGGAACGTCCACATCGAGCCGGTGCTGCTTCTCGGCAAAGACGGGCGACATCATTTCCACGGCGCGGGCCACGGCGTCGGCGATCTCGAAGCGCTCCAGGCGCAGCTCGATCGCGCCCCGGCGGAGGCGTGAGACGTCGAGCAGATCGTCGACGAGCCGCGCCATGTGGCGGATCTGGCGCTCGATCACGTCGCGCTCGCGTGTCGTATCCGCTGGGCCGCGCACCTTCATCAGGTGCACGGCGGTCAGGGCCGGGGCCAGCGGGTTCCGCAGCTCGTGGCCGAGCATCGCCAGGAATTCGTCCTTGGCGCGGTCTGCGGCCTCCGCCTCGGCGCGCGCGGCGTTGGCCCGGGTGATCTGTTCGTCGCGCTCGTGCTGGCGCTCCTCCAGGAGCGCCGCCGATTGGTCGAGCGCGTCGAGCAGGCGCTGGAGCTCGGTGACCGGCGAACTGCCGCGCGACGGCCGCAGCCCGCGGGCGATCGCCTCGGCCTCCGCCGCCGCCGCGGAGAGCTCGCGCGACATCCGGCGCGAGATGAAATAGGCGCCGCTGCCACCCACGACGAGCAGCAGCGCCGCGATGGCGGCCAGCGCCGTCATCGACTCCCTGAACCGCGCATCGACGCTCGACGCCGGCACGCTCACGCCGGCAATCCAGTGCGAGATCGGTGCCCGGCTGGACGCGCCGTAGACTGCCGTGCCGTCGAGCAAGACGTCGTCGAACACTGCCTCGCCGCTTTCATCATGCCGCCGCTGCGAGGCCGCTGTTCCCTGCTGTCCGACGAAGCGCTCGGGGTCGCGTGAGCGCGCCACGATGGCGCCGTTGGCATCGACAACCCCCCGCACCCACTCATCCGACAGCGGCGCATGACGCCGAGGCACGTCCGCAAATCTCTGCGCCGTAATCCAGGCAGTCAGGACGTACACGACCCGGTCGTCGCGAAGGACCGGCACCCTCACGACGAAACCCATCTGGCGAGTGATCTGTCCGCGTTGCAGGTTGCCGATGACGGGCCTCTTCGTGGCGAGGGCCCGCTCGAAGCTCCCGCGATCGGCCACCATGGGCAGCTTGTCCGCGAGCGCCTGTGCGGTGTTGACGATCTGCTGACCGTCGGGCGTCGAGAGGCTCACCGCGGACCAGGTCGGCTGGGTCAGGAGCAGGCGCTGAGCCTGCACGTGGAAGCCTGGAATCTCGCCGGTCGTCAGCCGGTCGGATTCGCCGAGGCCCTGTAATGCCCGTATCGTGCCGACGAGCTCTCCGTCGACGACCGAGGCCACGGCCCGCGCCGTCTCGAGCAGCCGCTGCTCCACCGCGGTGCGATTGTCCGAGACGACGCGGCGAACCAGCACGGCCGCAATCGCCACGGCGGGCAGCAGCGTCCCGATCACCAGGAGCAGCAGATGCGCACGAATGGAAAACGTACGCCCGGGAGCCGCCATCGAGCCCCAACGTTACCAGCGCACCAGCGCGGCGGGCAATACCGAATGCGTCATGTGCCGTCGTTCACCACTCCCCGAGAATCAACCGCCGTGCATTCTCGTCGCTCGGGCCGAAGGGACCCTGTCCGGACGAGTCCGGGAACCCAGTCGGGTCCGCCTCCATCCGTGGGAGGACCTTGGCGCGGCGCGCGTCGGCGGCGGCCCCGACGCTCCAGATGAGCTCCGTCATCCACGACGTGATGTTGTGCAGCTTGCCCCCGTAGTCGTCGTGCGCGACCGCATACCGCTCTATCGCCGTGTGCCAGTCGTTAGTCTCGGCGAGGCAATTCGCAAGGGTCTCCGCATCGATGAGCGTCTTCGAGAGTCCGCATCCCCAGCTCGGATCCGTGGCGCCCGCAGCGTCGCCAATCAAGGCGAGGCCGGGCTTCGCCGGTGACGAAACCCACTGTTCGGCACCTTCGAACTCGGCGAGCGGACCTACTACCTCGATCCGCTCGAACCATGATGACGGCACGTTCGTCGCCCGGCAACCTTCCACGAACGCCGAGATCGCGTTCTTGCCGCTGAGCCTTCTGTCGCCCGTGGCTCCCACGTACACGAAGTAAACGCGAGCGCGCTCGTTGCCGAACGGTGCGACGAACGAACCGAAGCCCGGCGCGAGACATAGGTGGATCCCGTCGTCTGGCGCTGCGACACCGGTCGCGAGGGCCCCCGCGATGCGGAGGTTGTCCGGGTCGCGCCGCACCGTGAAGCCGCCCCATTCACGGATCCTCGAGAAGCGTCCGTCGGCGCCGATGACCACGCGCGCCGTTACGGCGCGCGTCTGACCGCCTTCGGCGAAGGTGACCGTCCATCGGCCATCCCGCTCGGCGATGCCCTGTACGCTCGCGCCACGCTTCACTGCCGCTCCCGCCCGCGCGGCGCCGGAGAGGAGCGCCTCCTGCAGGTCTGGATGGTAAATGTTGAGGCTTGCTTCGCCGCTCGGTGTGGTCGCCGGAAAGGGTCGATGCTGGGTCTGCATGCCCATGAAGTAGGTGTTGAAGAACGGGACCAGGCGGCCTCCCGCCGCAATCAGGTCGTCGAGGATGCCGAGCCGACGAGCCGCGGCGACGCCCCAAGGCAGGATGTTCTCGCCGCGGACGCGGTCCTTGAAGTTGGCCTCGCGCTCGAGCACGAGTACTGCTCGGCCGGTCCGTGCCACCGCTGTGGCGAGCGCAGCACCACCAATGCCGCCTCCAATCGTGACGACGTCGACGTTCATGCCCTGGAGTGTAAGCGGTTTCGCCAGGAAGAACCCAGGCACGTCGGATCCTCGGGAAGCGCACGCAAGCTGATCCTCCTCACGCCGCGTGAGCGTCAAGGTGTAGGATGCGTCTCACTCGGGCGCGCGCCCGTCCAAGGAGCGGAGCATGAACGCACGAAGCCGACGCAATTTCGTGAACAGCATGATGGCAGCCACGGCCGCGGCGATGAGCGGGTCACCGCTGATTGCGGCTCCGTGGCAGGACCCGCCGGCCGGCGCGCCGGTGCAGGGCCGCGGCCGACAGGGCGGCACGCCGCGTCCGCCGCGTCCGCGGCCGGCAGGCATCGCGTGGATCTCGGGCACGGGGATCCAGTCGCAGCCAGATCCCAACACGTGGGACCTCAAAGACCACACGCGGCTGACGATGGAGAACGTGAAAAATCGCGTGGCCGCGCTCGGCGGGACGATGAGCGACTTCCTGTATTTCCAGGTGTTCTACTGCCTGCACCTGGACGACAAGAAGCCGATGCCGACCGGCAGCGCCTTGTTTGCCGCGTACCAGCAGGGCTATCAGGATTTGAACAGTGTCTACAACGAGTTCTGGGCGGACACGAAGTACGGCGCGCCGCCTCGGTCGTGCTTCGCGCTGTCGTGGATCCCGGGCAACTCGCTGATCGAAGTCGTCGGCGCCGCGTACATCGAGTCGAGCGCGACGCGGCCAGCGTAAAAGACTGACGCCACGGATTCTGCAGCCGATCAGCTGGCTGCGATCTCCGCGTTCACCGCATGAATGAGAGCGCGGATATAACCGTTGCCGTATGCGAACGCCTGCAGCTTGCCGGGATCGTCCGGATGGCTTGGCATGTGATCGGCGCAGATTGAAAAGGCAAACTGGCTGTCGCGCAGAATGCGCATGATCGGAAAGAAATCGATGTCCCCCTCATCCGGATAGACTTCCGCGAAGTCATGCAGGCCGCCGCGGATGTTCCTCATATGCACTTGGTGAACTTTGCCGCGCCGGGCCAGATATCTCACAATTGGAACGATTTCGTTCCTCGCGTCCTTGAGCCCTTCGGCAGTTGTGCCAAGACACAACTGAAAGCCATTGTAGGGGCTGTCCACGATTGACTCGTAGCGTTTGTATGCGTCGAAGATCGAGGGAGAGTCCCAATTGTCCGCGCCTTGATAACCGAACGGCAATCCCGGCGGATCGTATGGGTGTGCGGCCATCCGAGTATCGTGCTGCTTCGCGATGGGAATGACTCGTTCGAGGAAATGCGCGATCCGCTCCCAGTAGTCGTCGTGCGTCACCCGCCCCGCTTTGCCAGACGGTAAATCCTTCCAGTTCGGCTCCAATTTGAATGTGACGTAGGTCGATCCCCCGCGGCCGGATCGTTCGCCGTTCCGTCGGATCGGGATGACAGTCCAGTGGTAGGTGATCACCTTGACGCCCACTTGCGCGGCTTTCTCGATGTTGCCCAGGATCGCATCGAGCCACCGGTCACGCACCGCTCCAGGCGTCAGCATGATGTACTGCGAATCCATCCTGATGGCCTCGAGGACGACGCCGGCCGTGTCGCAGTTGTCGCGCATCCGTTTCAACTCGTCGAGATCCCATGAGCCGTCGACGCCAATCCTGCTGACTTGCGCCGTGAGGTGCCGTACGCCAAGCCGCGTATTGAACGCCAGATTCGCCTTGCCAGTAATATCGGCGCCCGGCCCACCAGCGATGTAGTGGTAGTCGGCGCCAACGTGCATCAGGGTGTTCTTCCGTCGGGTCACGACCTCCGACGAGCGTGCCTGTGCAGATGCCGGCTGCGTGTCGATGGCCGCTGTCAGACCACGGCCCAAGGCTCCGCCGACGAGCGCCTTATTGAACTCGCGTCGCTGCATGCCAGGCCTCCTGTAACGCCGACTTACGTCCAAGGGAACATGGATCTCAAGGTACGCGCGTTCGCGGCGTGGATTCCCGGGCGTCGAGCATCACGGGTGGATCCGATGGTTGCGCTGCGGTCGGAGTAGAGAGGGACTACCTCGTCTCCGGCAGCGCCCACGCGTACAACCACCCGCCGACGGGCGTCAGGACGAACTGGCGCCCGTCGAGCGCGTAGGTCATCGGCGCTCCGCTCAGGTTGCCGCCGGGATTCACGTGCCACAGCATCTTGCCGGTGGCCGCATCAAGCGCCACCAGCCGTCCCGACTCGTTGGTGAAGACGAGGCCTCCGGCCGTCGTGAGGATCCCGTTGCCGCTCGCCCCGCCCGATCGGACCCGACTCCAACGGATTTTTCCGGTCTGGTAGTCGATCGCGAGCAGCATGTTCTCGCTCCACAAGCTCGTGTTGCCGCCGCCCTGATGGTCCTCGACCTTGCCGGTTTCCGGGTCCGGCATCAGGTAGCCGATGCTGAATCCGTGGCTGGCGTTCACATAGAACAGCCTGGTGTCCGGGCTGTAGCTCGGCGAGTACCAGTTCGTCGTCGTCCCTTCGAAGAACGCGCCGTCGACCGTCGGCTCGACGTCCTCCCTGGGAATCGGCTGCCCGCGCTTGTCCACACCGGCGGACCAGTTCTGCCCGCCGTACGGCACGGTGACCAGGCTTTCGCCGGTCGCGCGGTCGAGCAGGAAGTAGTAGCCGCTGCGACTCGCCATCGCGATGAGCTTGCGCGGCCGTCCTTGATAGTCGGCGGCATCGATCAGAATCGGCGTCTGGTTCGCGTCGCGATCGTGCGTGTCGTGCGGCGACGTCTGGATGTACCACTTCATCTTGCCCGTATCCACGTCGAGCGCCACGAGCGAGCACGTGTACAGGTTCGCGCCCTTGCGCACATTCCCCGCGTGCACAGGATGCGGATTCCCCGTGCCCCAGTACGTCAGGTTCAGCTGCGGATCGTAGACGCCCTGCACCCACGTCGCGCCGCCGCCGTGCGCCATGATTTCCTTGTTGGGCCATGTCTCCGATCCGGGCTCTCCGGGTTTCGGAATGGCGTCCCAACGCCACACGAGCTTGCCGTCGTTCAGGTCGCGCGCTTCGAGGAACCCGGGCATGTCGAGCTGATCGCCTGACATGCCGACCAGCAGTCTGTCTTTCACGACGAGCGGCGCCGCGCTGATGTAGTAGCCGAACTTCCAGTCCGCGACCACGACTTCCCAGTTCTTCGCGCCGGTCTTCGCGTCGAGCGAGATCAAGTGCGCGTCCGGCGTGCCGAAGTAGATCTGGTTCTTGAACAGCGTGACGCCGCGGCTGGCCAGGTGATCGCCGAACGACGTTCGTGAGAAGTGCCAGATCTCCTTGCCCGTGCGCGCATCGGCGGCCCACACGTTGTCCGGCACCGAGAAGTACACGACGCCGTCCACCATGAGCGTCGTGGCCTTGATCGCGGTGCGCGTCTCGAACGCCCACGCCCGCGTCAACGAGCCGACGTTGCTCGTGTTGATCTGCTTGAGCGGGCTGAACCGCTGCCCCGTGTAGTCGCCGTTGTGCTGCGGCCAGCTCGACCCCAGGCGCTTGAGCAGCATGGCCGTATCGACGCCTTGCGCCGAGCCCTGTGCCCAAAGCCCGGCAGCGCACGCGAACGTGAGCAGCAACTTCTTCATTTCAGTGTCACCAGATACGCGAACATGTCGTGCATGTCGGCGTTCGTATATTTCGGGAGCAGCTCGAAATGCTTCGCCAGCGGATCGGTGACCTGCACTTTCACCGAATCCGACGGCCAGGATCGCTCGGGGCCATCGGCCGGCTTGATCGTCACCTCGAACGCGTCCTGCCGCACCAGATCGCCGGTGACCTGCGCTCCGGTGGCCTCTGTCACCGTCGCCTTTTTCGCGACGCCCGTCGGATACATGAACCGCGCCTGCAATTCGATCGGCGGATACTTGCTCGCGACGCCTTTGAGGTCGCCCGTCGCCGAGTGACACGTGGCGCACTGCCCCGCGCCGTTGAAGTACGCCTTGCCGCGATCCGCGTTGCCGGTCAGGAGCTTCTTCAAATCGTAGTCGCGTGACGGGCGACGACCGCTCGTCAGGTCCACTTCCGCGATTCGCGCTTTCAGGTACGCGACGATGTCCGCGATCTGCGCGGGCGTCAGCGGCACCACGGGCATCCCCTTCTCCGGACGTCCCGTTTGAATCAGCCGCGTGATGTCCGCGCCCTTCTCGTCCAGCCGGATCACCGAGGAAAAAATCAGGTTTGGCCCGCCGTTGCCGCCCGCCGCCGTCGGCCCATGGCAAAACCCGCACGACGACCGGAACTGATCGTGGCCGCGGTCGTACGCGTCGCGCGTGATCTCGACGCAGGGAATCCCGCTCCCGGGGCAGAATCGCAGCAGGTTCGGGTTTGCGCCGCGCTGCTGAGCCCGTAGTGACGACGCCGCGGCCACGGCCGCGGCGAGCACGATGGCGACAAGGAACAGTCTGCCGAGCTCATCGAGCGCTTCACCGGCTTTCCGTAGACTTCGATCCAGTCCACACGCGATGACGCCGGCGTGTTGCCGCCGGGCGCGAGCTCGGTCCACCCGATCTCGTCGACTTTGCTGAGATCCGGCTTCTCCACCCACGCGCCTTCGACGATCGTCTCGATGTTCATCCGCCGCCAGCGGATACCCGCGATCGCAAACTCGCTCTCGTGCCAGTCCACGGTCGGGCCTTCGGCGTAGTCACTCACGAGCCACATGCCGTTCGCGAGCTTGAGCGTGAGGCGCAAGCTGCGGAAGCCGGTCTGTTTGGTCCGCCAGCGGACCTTCGCGAGTCCGGTCAGGTCCACGAACGCGTCTTTGCTGCGGAGCGCAATCGCGCAGCTCGACGGACACGATCCGAGCCAGATGTAGTACGGGTCGTCCTTGGGCGTGTCGTGATGACTCTTCCGGACACCATCTTTCCCGGGTCCGTACAGCCCCAGCAGCAGTGCCGGGTTGGCCACGTGCTCCTGGGTCACGGGCGCGACCGCGGCGATTTCCTTCCAGTCTTCGCGGAAGAACAAGGACGGCCGGCTGTCCTCGGGCGCCTGCGCGGCGGCGTGCAGCACCAGCAGGAATGGCGCGGCCAGAAGGAGTCTGGGCATGGGCGATCTCCACCGGGGAGTATACGTCCAGCGCCGGCTCCCCACGCTCCAGCCACGCGCGATAGAGGGGGCCGCCACTGTTAGGACAAGCGGACATCGCCTTTAAAGATCGCGAAAACGAGAGCGATGTCGAGAACGGCAACGTACGGGGAAAAGAGGGCTGCTGCTGGCGTCCACGGCAGGTATGCGAGTCCAAGGCGGCCGCCGATCCAGAGAAGCAGGAACACTGCAATCTGCTTCGGGGAAAGCTCGCCGACGGCATATCCGTAGGGCAGCAAGACCCAGAAGGTCCAGAAGGCAACAAAGGCCGCAACTACCTGGGAACCCATCGGACTTGGTCAGCGAGCCGGCTTCTTCGCGCTTTACTTTCCACCATTAGCACCACTTACTCGGAGCGCAGAGCGACGGAAGGATCCAGGTGCGACGCATGCCACGCGGGCGGCAGCGCCGCCAGCAGGCCGGCGCCGCTCAAAATGACAACGGCCAGAGCAAGCGTGACCGGATCGCGCGGTTTAAGGCCAAACAAGAGAGACGTAGTGAACTGTGTCGTCCACATACTCGCAGCGGCCCCAATCACTACGCCCGCTACAATTGTCAGACAGATGCGCCCAAGGACGAGGCGAATGACGCTGCCTGGATCTGCGCCGAGGGCCATCCGAATTCCGATTTCCCGACGCCGTCGGCTGACCGAATATGCCGTGATGCCGAACAGCCCGAGGCCCGCCAATAGAACCGCGAAGCCCCCAAAGAACCCCGACAACAACGCGAGGATCCGCTCCTGAGCCAATGACGCGCTGATTTGCTCGGTCAACGGGCGAAACGCGAGCGCGGCTTCGGGATCGATAGTCCCTATCGCGGCGGCAATGCTCCTCGTCATTTGCAGCGGAGATGCCGCTTCTGCTCGGACCGTGAGTGTCAGTGATGCGGGAGGAACACTTTGCAACTGGGCCAGTGGGAAGTAGACCGTTGGCGGCGCGGGCTCACGAAGCGACGAGTAAACGGCATCTTCGGCGACGCCCACAACCTCCACCGCGCCGGGATTCGGCCCCACGATTCCCATCCTAACGATCTGTCCGAGGGGATTGGACGAGTTCAGGAATTTCCTTACGAACGCCTCGTTGACGACGGCAACCGGCGATGTGCCCGCGCGATCCGTATCTACGAACTCACGCCCCACAACAAGCCGGGTGCCGAGGGTTCGAAACCAGCCGGGCGATACAAGGTTTACCGAGCTCATACGTTCGCGCTCAGAAATCGCTCTGCCCTCAATAGGACGGAGCAGAATCGGACCGCTGACGGGCGTCAAGAACGAGAACGCAGCTTCGGCGACACCTGGCACCGACCGAACAGCATCACGAACCCGCTGAAACATCAGGAGTCGCTGGCTCGGCGGGACACGTGCGTCCGCCGCATTGACGGCTGCCATCAACACCCGCTCAGGCTCGAAGCCCAGTGGGACAGTCATCAACGACGAGAACGTCCGTAGGAAGAGGCCCGCACCGACTACTAGCACGACTGAGAGCGCCACTTGCAGGACGATCAAAGCGGCAGAGGGACCGAAGAATCGTCCCCCTTCATTCGGGCTGGTGGTCCGTAGGAGAGTGGAGTTAATCCGTTGCGTACTGCGAACAGCGGGGAGAATCCCTGCCAGCAGCGTCACGAGTGCGGTCACCGCAATCGCGAAGAGAGCGACGGTCGAGTCGATCGACACATCGAGGTAGATTGGGTTGATCCGCGTCGAAAATTGCCGCACGACGAGGCCGCTACCTGAAGACGCCATCGCGACTCCAAGAGCCGCACCGATACTGGTAAGAACCAGACTCTCGGTGAGGAGTCCTCTGATCAGGCGCCACCGACTAGCACCTAGGGCGGCCCGGACCTGAAGCTCCCGGCGCCGATCTGTTGCCCGGGCCAGCAGCAGGTTCGTGATGTTCGCCGACGCGATGAACAGGACCAGAGCGACCACAGCCATCAGCAGGCCGAGCGGTCGCTCGTACCGAAGTCGAAGTCGAGAATTGCCGGTCGCACCTGGCAGCAGAACAAAGCCATCCCGCAAATATGCGTCCAGGTCTTGTTGTCGCCACCGCGAACCCTGAGGAAGAGATGCCTCGCGAATCTGGGGCTGCAAGCGTCTGAGCGCCACAGTCGCGGCTTCAATCGTCTGATCGGCGCGACGGCGGGCCATGATCGTGACTTGCAGGTTTTCAGGTCCTGACATCAACGTCGCCGCTCCGAACGGGACGATGACATCGGCTCTGCGGCCAACATCCAAGCCGGAGAAACGCGGTGGCGTAACCCCGACGACTGTGAAGGACACGCCATTGAGCATCAGCGAGCGGCCGATGACATCCTGTGCGGCACCGTACTGCCGCTGCCAGAAGGCGTAACTGACAACGGCGACCGGGCCGTCAACGCCTCCGTTCCGTCGATCGTCTGATTCGGAGAGCACCCTTCCAAGCAGCGGCGAAATACCGAGGGTCTCGAAATACGATCCGCTTACCCAGGCGCCGGAAACGATCTGTGCTTCTCCGCGTGGGGCCAGGTTGAATTCGGTAGACGACCACGCCAAGGTCCCATCGAAGACATCCACAAGCCCTCGAAACGACTCCCACACACCAAGCGCGTACGCTCGGACGCCTGGCACGGTGGCGTCAGTGACGAGGACAAGTGCACGTGGATCCCTGACCGGCAGCTTGCGAAGCAGCAGACTGTTGGTGAGCGAGAAGATGACGATAGCTTGCGCCAATTCCGAGAGCGAGTGACAGGACATGCAACGCCTGTGACAATCGGTGTCGCTCTGAGAGATCGGACAGCTGATCGCAGGTCGTTCATTGCCACCTCGATTGCCGAACAAGCGCGCGGATGCGAGCGAGCTCCAACGCCACCGTCAGCGTCGTAAATCGGGAATGTCTACCTCGGACACACGACCGGGTTGGGCAGCGGACACTGCCGCGGCAACGTCGGCGAGCCTTTCTTTGATCAGCTTCCAACGTGCTTTCTCCAGCACGACGACCGCGATCTTGCGATGGGTCAGGTTCTGCTGATGTCGGATGTTTCGGTCTGTCGTAACGAATACATCGAATCCGGCTGCTTCCGCGGCGTCCAACAGTTCGCCGTTCTTCAACGTGTCCCATCCACGAGCCCGCGCCTCTTCGACGGTGTGATCGGAGAGCGCCGCGGCAACACCTCGCGGGGTCCCATTGTCGAAGAGAACGCGCATCAGCGCCGGGCAGCGGGCGAGTCCAGGCTCCGCGCGGCGAACTCGAGTACGGCCTTGACCTGTTCGCGGGTCACTGGGAATTGCTCCATCACCTCGTCGATGGTCATCCCGTCCTCGAGGTTCTCGAAAACGACGGCCACGGGCGTGCGTGTGCCCTTGAACACCCAGGCGCCGCTGACCTTGCCGGGAACACTCTCAACGGCCTGGCATACGGACCAATCGAGCGCTGCCATGGACCGACCTCCTTCAGACTCCAGCTTACGGGATATCGGTCGAGCCGTCATCCGCCGTCAGGCGGCCGCTCGAATGACCTCCAGTTGCCGCAACCAGCTGACCACCCGGTTCCAACTGGCGAAATTTAGGGTCACCCACCTTCGCTCAGGCTTGTCAACGTCGGCGAAGGCTACGGTTGGCCAGCCGGGAGGTCCGAGCACACTCCGGTCAGCCGCTTCTAGTGGACAGACTACTGAAACACTAGTAGGCTGTCTCCTAGGATGCCAAAGGCCAACCGTGTGCCACTCCTGCCTGGAACGCTGGAGATGCTCGTGCTCCAGAGCCTTTTCTTTGGTTCCCTGCATGGCCACGGGATCGCTACTACCATCCAGCGCACATCGGACGAGCTTCTGCTGGTGGACCATGGCTCGCTGTATCCCGCCCTCCAGCGGCTGGAACGAGCGGGGCTGATCGCGTCCGCGTGGGGTGTCTCCGACAACAACCGCCGCGCGCGCTTCTACAAACTCACGCGGGCAGGGCGTAGGAAGCTGGTGGCCGAGACCGGCAAGTGGGAGCAACTCGTGCGGGCAGTCAAGGGTGTCTTACAGGCACGGCCCGAGGAGGAACAGGCATGAAGTGGTTCGGCCGAGGGGACCGCGACTACCGCGAAGAGTTGGACGCACATCTTGAAATGGAGATCAGGGAGAACCTCGATCGCGGGATGTCTCCGCACGAAGCGAGACAGGCGGCCCTCAGGACATTCGGGAACGCCCTGGCCGTCCGAGAGCAGCTCGCCGAGGCGCGCCCGCTTCATGTCTGGCAAACATTGTCGCAGGATTTCCGGTACGGGGCGCGCCTGCTAAAGCGCAGCCCGGGTCTCATGGTAACGATTGTCTTCACGCTTGCCTTGGCCATCGGAGCCAATGCGGCCATCTTCAGCTTGGTCGAAGCGGTGCTGCTGCGTATGTTGCCGGTGCGCGAGCCGCATTCGCTGGTCATCGGTACGCGCGCTGAGCCGTCAGGGCACTCGGGATTCGTTCTCACACACCGACTATGAGTGGCTGAGAGATCACAGCGCGGCGTTTTCCACGATGTCCGCTTCCGCTGTGTCGAGAATGAGCCTCGACGCCGGCGATCACAAGGAGCGGGTCACAGCCGAACTCGTCTCAGGGAACTACTTTGCGCTGCTCGGTGTGGAACCGGCGGCGGGCCGCCTGATCACAGTCGACGACGACCAGCAGGGCCGCTTGATCGCTGTCCTCAGCCATGCATTCTGGCAACGCGCGTTTGGCGGACGCGACGATGCCTTTGGCAGGAATCTGCGTCTGGACGGAGCGTCGCTGACAATCGTCGGCGTGGCGCCGCTCGGATTCGAGGGAGAGTTCGCCCGCAACCCTCCAGATTTCTGGGTACCACTCGGCGTCCAGCCGGCCCTCTCCGCCGGCGGGCGTTCGAGCCTCCACACCCGGAACGTGAGCTGGCTGGACGTCATGGCCCGTCTCCGCCCAGGGGTGACAGCCGCACAGGCACGGGCGGGTATGCAGCCTCTCCTCGAATCGCTACGCGCCGATCTGCGTGTCGACGCACAGAATGATTACCTCGGGGCGATTACGATCGAGCCGGGAGGCGGCGGCCTCTCCAGTCTGCGCGACTATTACGCACAGCCGTTGCGTCTGCTGATGGCGCTGGTGGCGGTCGTGCTGCTGATTGCCTGCGCCAATGTCGCAAATCTCCTCGTGGCCCAGTCGGCTGCGCGGCGGCGGGAATTCGCGGTCAGGCTCGCGATCGGCGCCGGACGGGCCCGAGTAGTACGGCAACTCCTGACGGAGTCGTTTCTGTTGGCAGCGATGGCAGCCGTCGCAGGCCTGGCGCTGGCCGACGGTCTCGTGCGAGTCCTGCTCGCCGTCTCGGTAGTCCAGGGCCTGGAAGTACACCTGAACCTGTCAGTGCTCGCCTTCACGGTCGCGATATCGACGGCGGCGGCGCTGACGTTTGGACTGGCACCCGCGCGGCAATGCAACCGCATCGATCCCTGGCCGACGTTGAAAGAGCAAATCACGGGTGCTGGCACCGGGGCGCGGTTCAGTCCGTCGCGCCTCCTCGTCGTCGCGCAGACGGCGCTCTCGCTCGTACTTGTCATTGCCTCAGGTCTGCTTTTCCGAACTCTTCTGAATCTCAAGGCGATTGATCCTGGATTCGATCAACAGGTCCTGGAAGCGAACCTCGACACGTCTTTAGTGTCCGGAAACAGCGCCGCCTTGGGGACAGCTCTGCTCGAACGGCTCACTACCGTTCCCGGGGTGGAACGGGCGAGTTTCTCTCAGTTCGGCTTCGGTCTGGGCGCCTCCCGCATTTGCTGCATCTCCCTGGAGGGATACGTCCCTCACGCGAATGAAGACAAGAGCGTTCGCATCCAGCCTGTCAGCGCCGAGTCACTTCCGCTCATTGAGCATCCCGATTATCGCCGGCCGTCCGTTCACGGACGCAGACAGAAATCGAGCGCCCCAGGTTGCGATCATCAATGAGACGATGGCGCGCCATTACTTCCGGGGCGCCGACCCGCTGGGCAAACGATTCGCCTGGTCGCCCACCGCTCCCAAGGACATCGAGATTGTCGGCGTGGTTAGGGATGCCAAATACGACAACCTCCGGCAGGATTCCCCGCGGCTGGTCTACCTTCCGGCCCTGCAGCAGGGCTCTGGCCCGAACTTCGTGCAGATTCGTGCGACGACGCACGGTGAGCGCCAGGTTGCAACGCTCGTCCAGGATTCCCGAGCGGCGATCCGCGCGGTCAATCCCGGTATTCGGGTCGTCTCGCTCGAGCCGCTGTCGGCCGCGGTGAATCGGACATTAGCGCCTGAGCGGCTGGTGACCTGGCTGTCGATGGGATTTGGGATCGCGGCGCTTCTGTTGACGTCAGTCGGTCTCTACGGAATCCTGGCGTACAACGTCGTTCGGAGAACCAAAGAGTTTGGCGTTCGCATGGCATTGGGAGCCGGACGGCTGACCATCGTGCGAATGGTGATGACAGAGGCGGTGCTCCTCGTCGGTATGGGTTTGATGTTGGGGCTTGCGGCGGCAGTTTCCGTCGGCAATCTGGCTGCGAAGCTGCTGTTCGGCGTCCAGCCGCGAGACATGATGACATTCGCGTCGGCCACTCTGATTCTGATTCTGGTCGCGATTGCCGCAGGCTACATTCCCGCGCGTCGCGCAACTAGAGTCGAGCCTGCCACCGCGCTGAGAAACGGATAGCTTCAAGTCAGCCGCTTACACGCAACGACCCAGCACGGCGCAGGCCATCGAGTCGAGCCAGCCAGCTGCCGATTCGGTTCCAACTGGCGACATTTAGGCTCACCATTCGACTCGCCCGCTCGCCTCCGGCGAGCAAAAGGCTCGCTCAGGTCGAGCCACTCCTCGTGTCGAATGCGGTGAGCGACCTCGCATTGCTCGCGAGCGAAGGGCTAACTCATGAGGAACTGTCTGCTCTCCATTGCCACGACGCTGTGTGCCTTGGGGCCTGCGAGAAACCTCCGGGACGCCGCGGCCGGTCACTCCACTTGACAGCCTAGTAATTCAATGGCATTGTCTGCGCCGTGGTTCACTTGGATGTCTAGCGAAGTCGAGCTCTTACAGGGCGCTTTGGACCTCATTCTGTTGCGCGCGCTGGAGGCGATGGGCCCCCAGCACGCCTACAGTCTCGCCGCCCGTCTTGAACAAGTGTCCAAGTCCCGTCTCACGCTGAAGCAGGGCACGCTGTATCCAGCGCTCGTTCGCCTCGAGCAGAACGGCTGGATCAAGGGCAGTTGGCGCAGGACCGAGAACAATCGCGAGGCGAAGTACTACAGCATCACCAAGGCAGGCACGCGCGCGCTCGCGAAGGAAACTGAGCGGTGGCGACGTCTGGCCGGATTTGTCGACGCTCTTCTGCTCAACGAGCCGTAGCGATGGCTACTTTTCGACGATTCCTGCTTCGTCTCGTCCATTTCTTCCAACCGCACCGCGCTGAGTCCGAGCTCGAACGCGAGCTGGCGGCGCACCTCGGTGTCCTCGAGGACGAGTACAAGCGTCGGGGGCTGACCGATGCCGAGGCCCGCCTGGCGGCTCGACGCGCGTTCGGCGGGGTTGCGCAGGCGAAGGAACTACATCGCGATGCCCGGTCGTTCCGGTGGCTCAACGACCTCCGGCAGGACACCCGATTCGCGGCGCGCGCGCTCCTGCGCGCGCCGGGGTTCACCGCGGTCGTCGTCGGCACCCTCGCGCTCGGCATCGGCGCCAACACCGCCATCTTCAGCGTCGTCCATGCCGTGCTGCTCCGCTCGCTGCCGTATCCCGGTGCTGATCGGTTTGTCCGGATCGCCACCCAGTTCGATCCAGACGATGGGAGCGGCATCAAGACGTCTGTCGCTTCGATGAGCTTTGAGGATCTCGAGTTCCTTCGGTCCCGCTCTCGGACACTGTCGAATCTGGGTACTTACGTCCCGGAGGCTGTCACGCTGAGCGGACGCGGGGAGGCCGTCCATCTGAACGGCGTTCGGATATCGCCCCAGGTCATGGCGATGCTCGAAGCGACGCCGCTGATGGGCCGATTGCTGGAGCCACGGGAAGAGGCGGCCGGCCTTGACCGGGTCGCGGTCATCAGTTACGCCATGTGGCAACGCCGTTTCGGTGCTGACGACGCGATTCTTGGAAAGACGATCGTGCTCGACGGCATTCAATACGAGGTTGTCGGCGTCATGCGTCCCGGCTTTCAGTTTCCGAACGCCGACGCGGAGTTCTGGACGCCGTTCGTCTGGGGACCCCGGCAACGGCCGCATGTCGTCGGGCGCCTCGCCGCCGGCGCCTCTTTCCTGACGGCAAGCACGGAGGTCAACGATCTGATGCGGCTCGCGCGGGAGGAGCGCCGCTCCGCTGGTGGGCCGTCGCCGATCGGCCTCCCTTCTCCGGGAGCGCCCCGCGGCCGGGCCCTCCCCCATCCGCTGGACCGCCGCCTCCGCCAGGGCCGCGTGCTGGCCCTCCGCCGCCTCCGCCAGGACCAGGTGCAGGACCGCCACCTCCACCGAGCGGTGGCGCGGCCAGGGGCGCTGGGCCCCTCCGATTCGGAGCCGATCCGACGGCGGTTCATCGTCGTCAGCCTGCACGGTGACCTGACTGCCGCTGCCAGGACGCCGCTGGTGATCCTGTCAGCCGCGGTCGGGTTCGTCCTGCTCATTGCCTGCGTCAACGTCGGCGGGTTGCTCCTCGCGCGAGGCATCAGGCGCGAACGCGAGATCTGGGTTCGGCTGGCGCTCGGTGCGGGCCGCAGCCGGGTGGTGCGACAACTCGTGACCGAGAGCATGCTGCTGACGCTTGTCGGCGGTTTCGCGGGAATCTGGCTGGCCGTGAGCCGGGGTGCGATGGCTTCGGGTGTTCGGCGCCGGCATGCCGCGACAGGACCTTGGCGCGTCATCCATCGTGCCGCGTCTCCACGAAGTCGGCATCGACGGGACGGTACTGCTGTTTGCCCTCGGCGTTTCAATCGTCGCTGGGCTGGCGTGCGGGCTCGCGCCGGCGTTGTGGCAATCGCACGTCGAGGCGCGTGGCGAGTTGGCGCGCGAGACGAGCCTGTCCGCGCCGGGGTTCAACTTGTTCCGTCGCTCGCGCGGGCGCGCGCTGCTTGTCGTCGTGCAGATTGGCCTGGCGGTCGTCTTGCTCCTGGGCAGTGGACTGCTGATCCGGAGCTTCCTCAAGCTGTCGAGCGTCAATCCCGGCTACGCGACGACGCGGGTCCTCACGTTTCAAGTCGCACTGTCGCCCAATCAGTCAGCGCTGAGATTCTCTGAGCAGCTGATCGCGCGCGTCCAGGGGCTTCCGGGTGTGCGGGCCGCAGGGTACGCTGATCACTTGCCGCTCACTCGCAGCAATCTCGGGCACGTGCACCTCAGTACCCGCTCCGAGGCGGGTCAGTCCACGGGCCCGCCGCCACCGCCGCCTCCGCCAGGTGTGGTCGGAACACCAGACTTCCCGATCGCGCACCTCGTGAGTCGTGACTTTCTGTCCGCATTGGGCGTGGACGTCATCGAGGGCCGTGGCTTCTCCGACGCGGATCCCGTCGGCCGGCCGCACAGCCTGCTCATCAACCGAACGCTCGCGCGCAGCGGGTTTGTCGGCGAAAACCCGGTCGGAACACGCGTCTACACGAACGACGTCCCCTGGGACATCATCGGAATTGTCGAGGACGTCCGAGAGACCGGCCTGGCAGACCCGCCCGGCCCCGAGATCTTTGTCAACCTGGAGCGAGCGGGTACGGGCGCGGCTGTTTGAACACTCCTCGCCGTATTTCGCCGTGCGAACCGACGGCTCGCCAACGGCGTTGGTCCCGGCCATTCGCGAGATCGTCCGCCAGCTGGACCCGCAGACGGCACCCGACCGCATCGCGACCATGGAACAGATCCTTTCGAACTCGATTCTCCAGCCGCGCTTCTACGCGGGAATGTTCGGGCTGTTTGCGCTGATCGCGGGCACGCTTGCGGTTGTCGGCATTTACGGAGGCATTGCCTTCGCCGTCAGTAGTCGAACGCGTGAGATCGGCATTCGGGTGGCGTTGGGCGCCTCGAAATACCAGGTGTTTCGTGCGATCGTCGGCGACATGCTGCTGTTGGCGGCGGTCGGCATCGCCGCGGGCGTCGCCGGTGGCGCCATGTTGACGCGCTATCTGCAGCAGATGTTGTTCGAGTTGACGCCCCTCGATCCTGCCGTCTTCATCGCGATGCCCGTCGTCCTCGCCAGCGCCGTCCTGGGCGCGGCGTTTCTCTCGGCACGGCCGGCGTTGACCGTGGCACCGCTGGCTGCGCTGCGGCACGAGTAGACCACTCACTTCAGCAACGATATGATTCCGTGCGGATGATTGATCCGTCGCGACGGCTCGTGCCGTCGACCGTGCCCGAGGATCATCCGATCCATGACGCCGCCGAAGCCGGCGAGCTGGCGCGCGTACGCGCCTTCCTCGATCAGCAGCCATCGCTCGTCGACGACATCAACCGCGCTGGCGGTCATCCTCTGCACCGCGCGGTCATCGGTGGATCGGCAGACGTGGTGACGCTGCTGCTCGATCGTGGCGCCGACATTCACGCGATTCACGGCGCCGGGGTCGGGTCGTTCGAGGGTTACGCGCCGCAGGATAAACAGCCCATTGACCTGGCGATCTGGGGCGGCCCGCGGCAGGCGCCTCTGTCAAGATGGCGCTGCTACGCCAACGGCCTGACGTGGCTGCTGTGGAGGCGCTGGCGGCCGGGCCGGCCCGTGTGGTCCGGCAACGGCAACGTGCCTCTGGCTCGACTGCTCATCGGCCGCGGTGCGACGTACGATCTGACGGTCGCTTCCGCGTTGAACGATCTGGCGGCGGTGCGGTCGATGCTCGACGCCGCCCCCTCACGCATCTCCGAGCAGCGCCCCGACGATCGTCGCCCGCTCTCTGCCGCCGCCGAATTCGGCCGTCTCGACATCGTCCGCCTGCTGCTGGAACGCGGCGCGGACCCGACGTGGCCCGACGCCGATTCGTCCGAGCGCGGCGCTGCCTTGCACGCCGCGGCGGGGCGTGGCGACCGGGAGATGGTCGAACTGCTGCTGAAACATCACGCCGATCCCAACGGTTTCGTCAACGCCAGCGGCAACGCCGTCTATGCCGCGAAGACACCGGAGATCCGAAGACTGCTCGAGGCGCATGGCGGTTTCCTCGATCCGTACGACCTGGTGTGGAAGGGCGAGGACGACGAGGTCATGCGGATCGTGACCGAACGACCCGAGACGGCACTCGCCGGGTGCGGAGGTGTGTTCACGGCCGTCGTGACCTGCGGCCGGCGTAAGCTGATGCGCCGATTACTCGACGCCGGTTTCAAAGTCCATCCGCAGGCGGGCGGGTGCCACTCCTATCTGCTCGAGCGGCCCGATATGCTGCGCGAGTTGCTGACGCGCGGCGGCCTCGATCCGAATTACCCCACGGTTGATGGAGTGACGCTGCTCCACGAGCTGTGCCACAAGGACAGTCGTGGGCGGACGATGGACCATCGGACGGAGTGTGCGGCGATTCTGTTGGAGTTCGGCGCCGATCCGTCACCGAAGGACACGCACGGCGAGACGCCCGTCATGTGGGCGACGAAGCACGCGCTGACGGACATCGCGGGTTTCCTGAAAGCCCGCGGCGCCCGACGAGACCGATGAACGCACTGTTGCGCGACTTGTTCCACGCCGTTCGCGAGCTGCGGCGCGAGCCGCGGTTCGCAGCTCGTCACCATTCTCATTCTCGCGGTCGGCATCGGCGCCTGCACCGCCATGTTCAGCATCGTCCATGCGGTGCTGCTGCGCCCGATGGCGTTGCCGGCCGCCGACCGCGTCGTGATGCTCTGGTCCGTCGACGTGCGTCACGAGTCGAGAATCGAGAGCGACCTATGAGACGGAGGCCGACTTTCGGCGCCAGCTGCGAAGTCGTTCGATGACGTCGCGCTGATCGGCTCGGTCAACTGGAGCGGCGCGCTCATGATTCCCGGCCGCAATCCCGTCCACTCTTGCGGCGGCGGTCGTCTCGGGCACGTTCTTCAAGGTGCTCGGATCCGGCCCGCTTCTCGGCCGCGTGTTCGACGCAAAAGACGACGACCCGCTGGCGCGGAACGCCGGCTGGTGCTCAGTCACGCGGCGTGGACGCAGTTCTTCGGCGCCGATCCATCCGTCATCGGCCGGCAGGTGATGCGTCCGGGAGGAAGCGACTCCACAACCGTTCGAAGTCATCGGCGTGATGCCTCCGGAGTTCTTCTTTCCGCGCGGCGCACAGTACTGGACGCCGGCGGCGCCGCGGCTCGAGGCGATTGCGCGCCACACCAAACAGCCGCGTGCCGACCTCTTCGGCAAGCTTGGCGTGTTCTATGCTCTCGGGCGACTGAAGCCGGGCGTGAGCGTCGACGACGCGCGCCGCGAGATGCCGTTGTATCTCGAAGGCAGTCGCCGACCAGTATCGCATCGACCTTTCGAACTTCCGGATCGTCGTGACGCCGCTGCTCGACTTCATCTTCGGTCCGGCCCGGCAGACCTTGTGGCTGCTGATGGCGGCCGTCGTCCTGGTGCTGCTGATCGCGTGCGGCAATGTCGCGGGTCTGGTGTTCGCGCGCGGCGCATCGCGCCGCCGCGAACTCGCCGTCCGCGCAGCGCTCGGCGCGAGCCGCGGCGTCCTGGTCCGGCAGCTGCTCGCCGAAAGCGCCCTCATCGCGCTGCGCTGGAGGTCTCTTCGGCGTTCGCCGGCGGCGGCCGCGTGCTCGAAACCCTCGTCGCGCTCGAGCCCGGCGGACATTCCGCGGCTGGACGGTGCCGGCATCGAACTTGCCGGTGATGCTCTTCGCCCTGGCCACGGCGCTCGTCGCGACCGTCCTCGTCGGCCTCGTGCCGGCGCTGCGGGCGAGCCGCACGTCGCTCGTCGACGACATGAAGAACGGCACCATGGGAGCGGGCCGAGCGACGGCGCTCCGGCGCGTGGCGTGCTGGTCGCCGTGCAGGTCGCGGGCACGCTCGTGCTCCTGATCGCGACCGGCCTCTGCTTGCGCAGCTTCGCGAGGCTGTCGGATCTCGACCTCGGGTTCAATCCAGCGCAGGTCCTGACATTCTCGGTCAGCGGTCTGAACGAGGAGCAGTTTCCCACCCGCGCCGCCCGGCACGACCTGGTGGACCGCCTGATCTCGAACCTCGAGCAGTTGCCGCAGGTCCGCAGCGCCGGCGCGGTCTACCAGCGCCCGTTCGAGCACGGTGCCGATCGGCATGGACTCCGGTGTGCTGCTCGAAGGACAGGCGGACACGCCCGACCAGTGGAATCGCAACGGAGCGGTGAACTGGGAATCGGTCACGCCGCGCTACTTCGAAGCGATGAACATCACGGCTGTTGCGCGGACGCATCTTCGACGAGCGGGATGCCGCTGCGGCGGCCCCAGTGCGATCGTCAGCGAGGCGACCGCCAACCGTCTCTGGCCAGGCCAGGATCCGCTCGGCAAGCGGCTGCGCCTCACGCTCGACCGAAGACGGCCGCTGGCACACCGTTGTCGGCGTCGTCGCCACGGCACGTTATCGAGAGATCGCCAACGCGCGCTTCGATCTCTACGTCCCGATGCGACAGTCCACGATCGACGTCAAGCACTTCACCGTCCGCACCAGCGGCGATCCTCTCAGTGCCACCGCCGCGGTCGACGCCGCCCTCAAGAACGTGGACCCACGCCTGTCGATCGGCGACGTGACGACGATGGATGCGATGGTGAGGCGGGTGCGCGGGCCATGGCATTTCACGCTGATCGTCTTTGCCGTGTTCGGCTTCATCGCCCTTGCGCTCGCCGTGGTCGGACTGGTTGCGGTGGTGTCCTACGCGGTGACGCGACGCTCGCGCGAGATCGGCGTGCGCATGGCGCTCGGCGCGACGCCGGGCGGCGTGGTGCGGTTGATGCTCGTCCAGGGCGCCGGCCCAGCCGCCGTCGGGCTGCTCGCCGGCGCCGTTGCGAGCCGTGCGCTCAGCGGGACGGTTCAGCCATTGCTGTTCGACGTCAGCGCCGGCGATTCGCTGACCTTCGGGTCGGTCGTCATGTTCTTCGCCCTGGTCATCATCTGCCGCGAGCTATCTGCCGGCGCGCCGCGCCGCGCGCATCGATCCGCAATCGGCGCTGCGGCACGAGTGAAACGTGCCAAGACCTTAGCCAGTTTTGGTACGCTGACTCTATGAATGAAAAACAAATAGGCGCATTGGTTGATAAGCTCGAGATCATCGACGTGGTTAACAGCTATTTTCACGCAATCGATCAAAAGCAGTTCGATATCCAACATCTCAGTCGGATATTCACGGATGACGCTGAAGTCTGTACGGCCCAACGGGTTGACGGTTGTTGGTCCGAAGGAAATCGGCGCGAGCCACGAAAAGAGTCTTGCCCGGTTTGAAAGCACGCAGCATATGTTGACCGGGCATGAGACGCAGATTGAAGGCGATATGGCGTCGGTGCGCGTGAATTTGATTGCCATGCACATGTGGGTGGGCGGCAATCAAGACGCGAGAAAGCAAGATAATTTTTTTGTCGCTGGTGGCGTGATAACAGCTCGCCTGTGCCGCATCAACAACGGCTGGCGCATCTCATCCGTGGAAAATGCAGTCAAATGGCGCGCCGGCGATTTCAAGAACATGGCTCAAACGGGTAGGTAAGCGACAAAGAACACCTGGCCCACCAGCTATTCTCGACTTACAGCTGCGATCGGATCTCCCAGAGATCCGGGAAGAGCGGCCGTCCGACTGTTTCCTGCAGGTACGCCGCACCGGCGGAGCCGCCAGTCCCACGCTTGGTGCCAATCGTCCGCTCCACCATCTTCACATGCCGGTAACGCCACTCCTGGATCCCTTCGTCGAGATCGACCAGACGCTCGCACAGTTCTGCGTTCTTGGGGTCGTCCCGGTAGATGGCGAGGAGAATCCGCTGCACCTCCGACGAAGGCTCGATCGGCGCGGACACATCCCGTTCGAGATGCAATGGCGGTACGACGTACCCTTCGCGCGATAGGTATCGCAGGAACCCGTCCCACAATGTCGGCTCTCGATAACGTCGCTCCAGGGCGACCCACGCGCGGCTGTCCTCCGGGAAGCGACGAATCGCTCCCTGCGACTTCACGCCGAGCACGAACTCGATCTGCCGGAACTGGTCAGACTGAAAGCCACTCGCTGCCTGGAGCCGCTCGCGGAACGTGAGGAATTCGAGTGGCGTCATCGTCTCGAGGATGTCCAGTTGCGCGACCATGACTTTCACAATCGAAAGGATCCGCTTCAGCGTGTGCTGCGCACGGTGCAGTTCGTCGTCTTCGAGCCACTGTCGGACCCGGTCGAGTTCGTGCAACAGCTCCTTGAACCAGAGCTCGTATACCTGATGGATGACAATGAAAAGCAATTCGTCGTGTTCCGGCCCCTGCGAGCGCGGCTCCTGGAGCGCAAGCAACTCGTCGATTTTCAGGTAGACCGCATAGGTAACGGCCGGGTCGGTCACGATCTCCCTCCCGTGAACCGGAACTCACGTACGATTGCGACAAAGTGCGCTCGAATCACTGAACTGTCGTCCACTGCCCGGTCTTGGCCGAGCGTTGCACGGCGTCGAGCGCCTGCTGCACGGCCAGGCCATCGTTGAAGTTCGGGTGGAACTCCTCCCCCTTGGAGAGGCACTGCAGGAACTCGGCAAAGGCCGCGATGAACGTGTGCTCGTAGCCGATGATGTGGCCCGGACGCCAGAAGTTGCCGAAGATGGGATGCTTCATGTCGGTCACGAGCAGATCGCGCAGCCCCTGCTCCGTCGCCGGCTCCGTCGCGTCGAGGAACTCGAGATGATTCAGTCGCTCGAGGTTGAAGCGCAGCATCCCATACTCTGCGTGCACCTCGAACGCGTTGCAGTTCTTGCACCCGATGCCGAAGCGTGTGGCCTCGAAGGTGCCGACGCTCCCATTGCCGAACTCCACCATCGCGACGACCGCGTCGTCCACCGGCCGATTCGGCGCGAACGTACGCGTGGTCGCCACCACGCGAGTCATCGGTCCATTGAGGTAGAGCGCGGTGTCGAGCAGGTGCGTGAGCAGATCGTCGCCGACGCCGGATCCAGCCAGCGACGGATCCATCTTCCAGCTTGGCGGCCGCGTCGTGTCGGCGCCCCACTGCTGCTTGTACGCAGGCGTTGTAGTGAAAGACGCGGCCGAGCCGGCCATCGTCTATCAGCTGGCGCGCGAAGGCGATCGCTGGCACGCGGCGGTAGTTGAACCAGACGAGCGTCGCTACGCCGCGGGCGGCGTCGGCCATCGCCTGGGCTTCGGCGAGCGACAGCGCGAGCGGCTTCTCGCAGAGGATCGTCTTGCCAGCCTGCGCCGCAGCGATCGCGACCGGGCCGTGCATATGGTTGGGCAGGCAGATATCGACCGCGTCGATGTCCTTGCGATCGATCACCGCTCGCCAGTCGGTGGCCGTCTCCTCCCAGCCCCAGCGATCCGCCATAGCCGACAGCGACGCCGCATCTCTTCCGCAGATGACCTTTCGAACGACGCGGTACGGGAGGTCGAAAAAATGAGGGGCCTGAACGTAGGCGTTCGAATGGGCCTTGCCCATGAAGCCTTGCCCGAGCAGGGCAATTCGGAATTCAGGAGGCATGTATCAGCTTCCAGCTACCAGCCTCCAGCTGCCAGCTCCGAACCTGACGTGCAGGAAGCTGGAAGCCGGAAGCTGGAAGCTGGCAGCTACTTCAGAGCGCCTTGCTCTTCCTCGCCGTCGCGTCCCAGCCCAGCACCTTGTTGTCTTTCATCGCTTCGAGCGCGAGCAGGGCAGGCAGTGCCGAGTTGTAGCCGATCTCCATCGGCGCATTGGTCTTCCGGTTCTTCGCCTTCAATTTGTCGAGGAAGTCGCGTGTGTGCACGTGCAGCGGGTAATCCTCTTCGACGCCGCCGCGCGGGTTGATGTACACGTTCATCTCGACACCCTGGCCGCCGCCGCCGCGGCCACCGCCGCGGCCGCCGGGTCCTCCCCCCGCGCGTCCACCGCCGGCTGCCGCGCCCGCGGGTGCGCCGGGTGCCGGCTCGGCTGGGACGCGATTACGGGTCTGGCCGACTGGCGGCCGGAGCGCCCAACCCATGCGGTTCACCTGCAGGGTCCCGTTGCTGCCGTAGAAATAGACGCCCCAGCCTTCGATGTCCGGCGCCTTCGGATCGGCAAAGTTCGGTCGTGGAAAGACGTCGTTGGCGAACGACATGATGTAATTGTCGAACTGCCAGGCGATCGAGAACTGGCTGAACACGCACTCCGGATCGGTCGTCGGGTTCGAGTAGAAACCGACCGCCGTCGTCCTGAGCGGCTGCTTGGCGTCGGCATCCATGAACCAGTTCGCGACGTCGATGTGGTGGGCGCCCCAGTCGCCGACGAGGCCGCTGCCGTACTCCCACCAGGCACGGAACGACGTGTAGCCTTGCTTGAACGGCTTCTTCGGCGCGTCGACCTGCCACGCGTCCCAGTCGAGTCCGGGGGGCACGTCGGCGACGTCCTGCTTGTTCTGCGAATAGCCGCCGCCGTGCTGGATGAGCACGTGGGTGACAGGACCGAGCAACGCCATCTGCTTCTTCGCTTCGATGAAGTGATCCCAGCTCCGCTGCTGCGTGCCGACCTGCACGACGAGATTCGGATACTTGTTGTAGGCGTCGAGCATCGTGTTGATGCGCGCAATGTTGTTCGAGATCGGCTTCTCGACGTAGACGTGCTTTCCCGCGGCGAGCGCGTCGGCCGTGATCCTGGCATGCGAGAAGTCGGGCGTACCAATAAGCACCGCGTCGATGTCATTGCGGTCGAGCACACGGCGATAGTCCCCGACCACGTTGAGCGCCTGCGCAAGTGGGCGATTGGCGCTCTGAAAGTTCTGCTGTTTGTTCTGCGCGACCTCGCATCCCATCGTGAACTGCACGTCGTCGTAGCGCGTGAGCGAGTCGAACACGCGGGCGGAACGGCCGCCCATGCCGATGACGGCCATCCGCACGCGGTTGTTGGCGCCCTGCCACGCGAATAGGGGCTTGGTGGCTGCCACAGTCAGCGCGACCGCGCCGTTCTTCAAGAGCTCTCGTCGATGCATCAACCTCTCCTTGGACCACCGGTTCCCGCGTCGGTGGCTATGTGCGCACTGCAACTGCGCGATCGGCCCATGCCGAGATAGACTTTTGCGGAGTCTACACCGATTCAGTGTGGCATAGGGTTACGACGACAAGCGGCCAGCAGCCGTTTACACCCGTCAAATCGTCGCATAGACCTGGTCCATGAGTCGCTGGTCTTCCAGCGCGCGTTCGAGGCTCATCTCCGGCTGACGCCCCGCGCGGATCGACGCGGCGAAATCCGCATACATCGCGCGGTAGCCGCGAATGTCCCTGAAGCCGGGCACGATCACCCGAGGCAGGCCAGCCCCGCGCACGAGGACCACCACACCGTTGGACTCGAACGAGATGATGCCGCGGCGGCCCATCAGCTTTGAGAGCCGCAGTCCGCGGAAGAGCGACGGCACTTCCCGCGAATAGTAGAGCGAGCCGACCGCGCCGTTGTCGTACGTGAACGAGACGAGCATGCTCTTCACACGCTGATCGGGGCCCTCACGCGACGGAGCCGGCCGGAAGCCGTGTATCGCCTTGACGCGCGGACCGAGGCTCCCCGCGAAGTGCAGCCAGTGGATCCCTTCTTCGAAGAACGCATCGCCTCCCGCCATGGTCTCGTCATTGCGCCAGTCGTCGGCTGTTTTCAGCCGGAGCGCGACGGTCATGAAATGCCCGAACACCATCTCGCCGATCGCATCTTCGGCCAGCAGGCGCCGCAGGCAGACGGCGAGTGGCTTGTAGTGATCGTTCTCGCCGACGAGGACGGTACGCCCTGCCCGATCGCGCTCGGCGATGATCGAGGTGTAGTCCTCGGCGTGAAGAAACGCCGGTTTCTCGACCAGCACGTGCTTGCCGCCGGTAAGCGCCCGCTCGGTCAAGTCGAGATGGAAGCGCGGCGGGACGGCTATGACGACGGCGTCCACGGTCTCGTCCGCGAGTGCTTCGTCATAGCTGCCAAACGCCGTCCGACCGCCGTACTGGCGCCGGAATTCTTCCGCCTTCCCGCGATCGCGGCTCGCGTAGCTCGGGACGATCGTTCCCGACAGCGCACCTTTCAGGTGCTTGCTGTGCACCCGGGTGATGAATCCGCACCCGAGGAAGGCGACATGCAACGGCTCCGACATGCAGCCGCTCAGGCTTTCTTCTTGGCCGTTCCGCCGATCTGAAAGCCCGTGTCGTTGAAGTCGAACCACGCCGCCAGGTCCGGTCCCTTGGGCGTCAGTGTCAACACCATCTTCACTGGGACCCGAGAACGCCGTCAGGGGGCCCGAGTAGTTGGTCGAGGCCTTGAGCGTCACGACCTGGCCAGTCTTCGTGATGTCGGTAATCTTGTGCTCGGGGAATTGCGGAGCGCTGAGGCCGGCGACGACCTTGTTCGCCTCGGTTCGGAAGACGAGAGTCCCGACGAGCCGTCCTGTCGGCGTCTCGAGCGGAATCTGCCACGTGCCCATCAGCGGCGCCGCATCGGCCGGTGTCAGCGGCGCTGCAGCAGGCTTGGTTCCCGCCGCGCCCTTGGCAGGTGCCGCAGGTTTACCAGCCGATGGCTTGGTGGCTTGGCCAGCGCCCTCATTGTCGGTCCGCGCCAAGAGCGCAACACTGCTCGTCACGAACGCGGCCAGCAACAAAGACGTCGGGATTCTACGAAGCATGAATGACCTCCTGGGAACAGGAAAAATACGACCTCAATGATTGTACGTTTATGTCTCAGCGGCCCGCCCCGCGGACGCCGCGCACCGACGAGAAAAACGACGAGCGCAGTCACCAGGATAATGCCGCCGGTGACGACGAGCGGCATGGGATCTGCCGGTGCGACCTTGAGGTTCGTCAGAAACGACTCGATGACGCCGGCGATCCGCATCCAGCCGATCCATCCCGCCGCCGCTCCGATGACGACCGCCGCCACGACGAAGAGGCCGAGCGCGAGCATCGATTGACGATGGGCGACGCCGTAGGCGGTGAGGGCGTAGACGCCCACCGCACCCGCGACGAGGGCAACGAACGCGACGATACCGAGAAGCGTCTCGCCATACTGCAGCAGCCCGGTCTGACCGGCATTGAGATACGACTCGACGGTGCGAATCGACGCCACGGGGGTTGTGGCGTCGACCTGGCCGACCCGCGCTCGGACCGCATCGCCGAGCGCGAGCGGATCGCCCGATGTACGAACGATAAATGACATGACCGTGCGCCGGCTTTCGAGCGAAGCGCGCTGCTCGGTCGCCTGTTGCCGGTGGAGCACGTAGATGAGCGGCGGAACTTCTGACGCTCCACGGAATGGGATCGTGTCAGCCACCAGGCCGACGACCTCGCGTGCAGGTTCCTCGTCATTCGGAGAGAAAGTCAGCGTCAGTCGCTGGCCAATGGGATCGTCGTTCGGCCAGTGTTGCTTTGCCAGCGTTTCGTTCACGAGGACCACCCACGGCGAGCCGGGCTGATCGGCGGCAGAGAAATCACGCCCACGAACGATGTGAATCCCCATCGTGTTGAAGTAGTTCTCCGTCACGGCCAGGTACTGCGCTGCGACCCGGTTCTCGGGCGTGTGTTCCGCATCTCCGATCCAGAACTGCACGAATGGGTTTGCGGCGAACGGGTGGGTGCCCACGCCCGCCGCCTGGGTGACGCCCGGCACGTCCCCCAGCGCTCCGCGAATGCGATCGTAGAGGGCCGCGCCCGCAGGGTTGAACTCGGCCATCTCGGGGCCGCCGGCCCCGGAAACGTTGCGAGTGACGTACGGGTCGCGAGGCAGGTACACGTCCGCGCCGAGCAGGCCCGCCGAGTTGATGCCCACGTCGCGACCTCGCAGATCGCCGACCGCTCGCATCGCAAGACCGGCCGCCGCGATGAGCACGAATGCCAGCGCCACCTGGACGGCCACGAGCGCTGCAAGCGCCATCGCGCCCAGCCACCCCCGTGTGGCCGTGTCGGTCCGCGAGGCTCGCGACGCCGGCAGGATCCCAACCGCCAGCGTCACACAAAGGATGAGGACGAGCGTGAATGCGATCACGCGAGCGTCGAGGGCGACCTCACTGAGACGCGGGATCACGGTCGGCGTCATGTCACGGAGCGCCGGGAGTACGAGCGCCACGAGGGCGGCGCCGATCGCACCGCCGCCGAGCGCGAGCAGCAGGCTTTCGCCGAGCACGACCCCCGGACGGATCTCTCGCGAGGCAAGAACAGCGGACCGTTCGCCCAAGACCGTGCGCGCACGCATCAGCACCGCAACGCACACACAGACAAGGAGCAACATCACTCCGACGGCCAGCTGCGCCATCGTGAACGGCCGGCGCATCCCACCGAATCGTGCCTCGCGCCATGGCGTGAGCTCGACAGTCCAACCTTCATCACGGTTCGGGAACTTCTGCGCGTACTCGTCAAGTGCGACCTTCACGGCGGCTTGTGCCTCTGCCATCGAGACTCCAGGCTTCAAGCGAGCGACCGTGCGAAGGTTGTGTTGTGTTTCCTGTCCTGGGGCCGGTTCGAAGCCGAACGTAAACCAGGCGTCGGAAGAATTGTCGAGGAGCCCGAAGCCCTCCGGCATGACGCCAAGGATCTGTGTTGGCTGGCCATCGACCTTCACGGACTGGACGACCACGTCCGGATCGCCGGCAAACCGTCGCTGCCACACCGGTAGCTGAGCACCATGCGTGGGTGCCGCACTGGCCTGCTCCTCGGCAGCGGTCGGAAGCCGCCCGATCAGGGGCCTGGTGCCGAGCGCCGCGAGGCCGGTCGCAGAAATCCGGTGCCCGTCCAGCCGTTCCGCGGGGCCCGTGGCGTCGCCAGCGAGGTTCGCCGACCGCCCCGCGTCGAAGGCGCCGACGGCTTCGAAAGCCGCACTGGTCTTGTCGCGCAGAAGGAGGTACAGCCCAGGGGTCACCGCGCCTTTCGCTTCCGGCTTGCCGGGAGGCGCCATGCTCACGTCGAGAAGCCGGTCGGGCTCAGGGTATGGCAGGGCCTTGAACAACACCGGGCTCGTGAAGCTGAAGATCAGGACGTTGAGGCCCATGGCGACGGCCAGCGACGCCATGGCGACGGCCGTGAACCCAGGCGTGTCTCGAAGACGCCGCCAGGCCAATCCAAGTTGATGGGTCATCGAAGGGTCCGAGTAATCGGATACGAAACGGGCGCTGTAAACGTTTACTCGAGCCGGGGGTAAAAGGTGCTGAATGCTGACTACCGCGCGGTTTTGCCGCCAGGTTTCGCGCTCGAGCTGTCGTCCGCTTTCAAGTCGCCGAGCGCGTATTGCATCCCGGCGAGGATGTGTTCGAGCATCTGTGGATTGTCGTAGTAGATCGACTCGTGGTGGCCGAGCGCCTCGTAGAAGAGCCTTCCCTGTCCCTCACGTCGAATCCAGCTCAACGCGTAGTCGTGATCGGTCCGCTGCGGGTCCTCCTTCTTCTTGTCCGAGTCGCTCATCATCGAGTAGTCGATGCTCGTGAGCACGTGCACGTTGTCGCGTGAGAAGGAATCCTGCGCGTAGGTGTAGACCTCGTCGTTGATGTTGAACGACTTGCCCTTGAAGGTCGCGTTGATCGGGCTGGCCGGATCGTCGATCTTCACGGTGATTGGCGTCGGCCAGTTCCAGTGAGACTTGAAATACCCGCCGATGATCTTGTTCCACTCGGGCCAGAGCGGGCTGCCGCCAGCGGGTCCGGCGCCGCCATGATACGAATCGCTGGCCGCATGGATGCCGGCAATGCCCTTGCCGCTGCGGATGAAGTCGAGGAACGCCTTTTTGCGGGCGGCGGTCGCCGCCGCGTCCTTCGCATCGTCCAGGAACTCGCCGGTCGTGCTGGCGAGGAATATCGCGTCGTACTGTTTCAGGTTGTCGGCCGTGAACCGAGCGGCGTCGTAGGTCGTGTCAGTGGTCCACGCGCCGGTCTTCTTCCCCATCTCGGTGATCGTGGCCGCGGCCAGCGGGCGCGACGAATGCGCGAACCCGGCCGCTCGGCCGAGTACCGAGTACCTTGCGAGGCTTCGTGGGAGTGGCGGGCGCCTTGGCCGGAAGGGCCGCCACCATCTTCGTCACGTCGCCGGCACACGGCGCTTCCGGTTGCGCGCTTCGGCCGCCGCACGGATCCAGTGGAGGTTGCGCCTGCGCCGCGGGTTGTTGTGCGCGCGCGGCGGGCGCAATGGTCACCAGTAAAAGCCCACATGCCCCGGCGAGCAGCGGCGCGATCAACACTCGTGGCTTCATGAAAATCCTCCCTCAATGCCGCGTGTTCTATAGCACGTCAAGATCGTGTAAACAGACTAGCGACATTAATGTTCTCTTCGCCAGAGTACGGCGACGATCGGCGTCACGACTGTGTGACCTGCGGATGACAATCATCAGCAAATGCTGTTACGCCGATTTCATGGCGCCCGGCGCGACGATTGCACGTAAAATAGAAGGCACCCCCGCTCGGGAACCGTCCGCGTCGCGCGAGCGGAGCTTTATCCGCAGCAATTCGCGCATCGAACAGCGCTAGAACCGCGGTTCACGAGGGAGACTGGGCCGACACAATTGTCTGAAATGCGCCCGGCGACGCACATTAACGTCGGCGAGCGATCGGTCACGCACCACTAAGAGGAGACGAATGCCACGCGCACCAAAGAACCCCGAGAAGACACCCACCGTTCGCGTCAAGCGGACCCGGCGGGCCAGCGATAACCAGACCGCCCCAGCGTCGGTCGAGGTCACAGAGCACGACATCTCGAAGCGCGCGTACCAGATCTACGAGTCGCGCGGGAGAAACGGCGGATCGCCGCTCGACGACTGGTTGGAAGCAGAGCGCCAGCTCACGAGCCGATAGCCCTCGCTGATCGCATTGAGGCGAAAGGGAGCCTGAGGTTCCCTTTCGCCTGCAGCGTTCACCGCGGCGGGTGGCGTTCGCGACGATACGCGCACGCGAGCAGCGACACGGGATGTGCGACGTCGATCGGCGAAGCTGAGTCGCTCAGCCCCCGCGCAATCTGCAGATGACAGCCCGGATTGCCCGTCGCAACAAGGCTCGCACCTGTGGCGACGATGTGCGCGGTCTTTCGGCCGAGCAGCTGCTCGGCCTGCACCGGCTGGGTGATCGAATAGATTCCTGCCGCACCGCAGCACCAGCTCGACTCCGGCAATTCCACGAGTGACACGCCTGGCAATAGCCGGAGGATCGCGCGAGGCTGCTGCGAGATCTTCTGCCCGTGCACGAGGTGGCAGGACTCGTGGTACGTGATGGTGGTCTGCTCGCTAAACGGTGATGCCTGCGGCGGCCGGCAACCGATCTCGATCAACCATTCCTGGACATCCCGCACCCGCTCATCCCACTGCCTGGCCCGTCCGCGATACGACGGATCGTCGGCGAGCAACGACCCGTAGTGACGAAGATGCGATCCGCACCCGCCCGCATTGCTGATGATCGCGTCGTATCGATCTGGTGGAAACACGTCGATCATCTGCCGCGCAAGCTGGCGCGAGCGCCGGAGATCGCCGTTGTGCGCGTGAAGTGACCCGCAGCAGGGCTGGACGCCAGGAGTGTCGACCGAACAACCGTTCGCCAGCAAGACGTCAACCGTGTCGCGATTCACATCCGGAAAGACGAGATCCTGGACACAGCCCGTGAGCATGGCGACACGGTATCGGGCCTGACCCGCGGGCTGTTCGCGCGGCGCGATCAGCGCATTCGAGAATCGCGCGGCGATTCGCGGTGTCTGGGGTTCCAGGCGGCGCAAAGACGAGGGGAACAGCCGCAACATCCCCGATCGGCGGACGAACGATTCGAGTCCGCTGCGCTGATAGACGCGCAGTGACACGTCCGAGCAATCGAAGCGCGCGCGGATGCATGAAGAGAAACCCGAGCGTCAGCCCGCGCCAGAATCGCCGCGCGAGTCCGGGATGGGCATTGGCCAGCTCGATGTCGCTGCGCGCGGTCTCGAAGAGCTCGGCGTAATTGACGCCCGCGGGGCAGGCCGTCTGACAAGCCAGGCAGCCGAGGCAGTAGCTCATTTCCCCGGCGAACTCCTGCGTCACATCGAGTGCGCCATCAGCCACCGCGCGCATCAGGGCGATGCGGCCTCGCGGGCTGTTACGCTCCTCGCTTCGTCTGGTCGTACGTGGGACACGTCGGGAGGCACATCCCGCAGTGCATGCACTGCTGCAGCACCGAGTAGTCGATGGTTCGCAGCGTGGCGCCAGCCATCGATCAGTCGAAGATCTTTCCGGGATTCAGCAGTCCGGCCGGATCGAGCGTCTGCTTGATCTGCTTCATGACGTCGAAGCTGTTGTCGCCCATCTGCTGTCGAAGCCACGCCTTCTTCGCGAGGCCTACGCCGTGCTCGCCGGTGATCGTCCCGCCGAGCTCCAGCGTCTTCTTCGCGATGAGGTCGAGCGCGTGGTGGACGCGCGCCATCTCGCCGGCGTCGCGTTCGTCGGTCAGGAACGTCGGGTGCAGGTTGCCGTCGCCCATGTGGCCGAACGTGCCGACCTGCAGGTTCGCCGCGCGAGCGGTCTCGGCAATGAACGTGACCATCTTCGCGAGCTCGCTGCGGGGCACCGTGAAATCCTCGAGGATCGTCGTCGGCCTGCGCCGCGCGAGCGCGGAAAAGGCATTCCGTCGCGCCGACGCCAGAGCCAGCGCCTCCGCGTCGTCCTTCGCGCGTCGCACGTCGCGCGCGCCCTTCGCCCGGGCGATCTCGGTCATCCGGCCGGCTTCGTCAGCGACGGCCGCCGGATGACCGTCTGTTTCCATCAGCAGCACGGCCGCGCAATCGGTGGGCAGGCCGACGTGCGCGAACTCCTCGACGCAGGTCGCGGTCATCTGATCGAGGAACTCGAGCGTGCACGGGATAATCCGCGCCTCGATGATCGCGGAAACCGTGTCCGCTGCATCCTCGATCCGATCGTACAACGCCAGCATCGTCTGGCGCGCGGCGGTCGCGGCACGAGCTTGAGCAGGATTTCGGTGATCATCCCGAGGCTGCCTTCGGACCCGATGAAGAGATCCTTCATCGAATAGCCGGCGACGTCTTTCACGCACGGCGCTCCCGAACCGTGTGATGCGGCCATCGGGCAGCACGACCTCGAGGGCCATGACGTAGTCGCGCGTCACGCCATACTTCAGCCCGCGCAATCCGCCGGAGTTCTCCGCGACATTGCCGCCGATCGAGCTGATGCGCATCGAGCCGGGATCGGGCGGATAGAAGAGGCCGTGGCGGGACGCGGCCTCGTCGATGGTCAGGGTCGTGACGCCAGGCTGGGTGCGCAGAACGAGGTTCCTCGGATCGATGCCGAGGATCTTGTTCATCTGCGCGAGACACAGCACGACGCTGCCGTCGCTCGGCACGCTGCCGCCGCTCAGGCCCGTCCCGGATCCTCGCGTGACGATCGGCAACGCATGGGCCACCGCGAACTTCAGGCAGCGCGAGACATCCTCGGTCGTGTGCGGAAACACGACCGCTGATGGCATCTGCCGCAGCGCCGCCGTGGCGTCAAAGCTGTAAGGAATGATGTCCTCGGGCTTCGTCAGGACCGATCGGGGGCCGACGATGCCCGCGAGGCCGTCGGCGACGGCTTGAGGGAGGGGCATTGTGCTAGCCTTGTACCACCCTCTGCTGTTGCTCTCCGAGTCCTTCGACTCCGAGCCGCACGACGTTGCCTTCCCGCAGATAGACCGGCGGCTTCTTGCCGTGCCCGACACCAGGCGGTGTGCCCGTCGAGATGATGTCGCCGGGCTGCAGGCTCATGAACCTGCTCAGATAGCTGACGAGATACGGCACGCCGAAGATCAACGTCTTCGTCGATCCATCCTGATAGCGGTGGCCATCCACGTCGAGCCACAGGTTGAGATCCCCGGGATCACGGATCTCATCCGCCGTCACGAGCCACGGACCGACCGGACCGAACGTGTCGCGCTCTTTCCCTTCACCCACTGGCCGGTGCCTTCGAGCTGGTACGCGCGCTCCGAGACATCATGAACCACGCAGTAACCGGCCACGTGCGACAGTGCATCCTGCTCGGTCGCGTACTTCGCGGTTTGCCGATGACCACGCCCAGCTCGACTTCCCAGTCGGTCTTCACCGATCCGCGCGGCAGCTCGATGTTGTCGTTCGGTCCGACGATGCACGAGGTGGCTTTCATGAAAACGATCGGCTCCTTCGGGACGGTCATGCCGGATTCGGCGGCGTGATCCGAGTAGTTCAAGCCGATGCAGATGAACTTGCCGACGTGACCGACGCACGGACCAATGCGCGGCGTGCCCTTCACCTTCGGGAGCGTCGCGGGATCGACCTTGCGCAGCGTTGCGAGCGCGTCCGGCAGCAGCGTGTCGCCGGCGATGTCCGGGACGACGGCGGAGAGATCACGAATCGCGCCGGTCGAATCGAGCAGTCCGGGCTTTTCTGCCCGGCGGTCCGTAGCGAAGAAGTTTCATGATCAGTTCCAGCTTCCAGCTTCCAGCCTTCGCTCATGATGCCCGCGAAGGCTGCCCACCGTAGCCTTGCGAAGGTGGGCCGCCCTGTCTCCGATCTACGGTGGCGACTTCCCGCGCCACTTCGTGTCCGCGGCAGCCGACGAGAAAATCGAGATCGGCGCCTTGATCGGCCTGTTGCACGTGCTCGATGTACAGACGCGCGTAACCGCCGGGCGGCACGACCGGCTCCGGCGTCCGCCAGGCGGCGCGCCGCGCGGCAAGCTCCGCGTCGCTGACGTCCAGGTGCAGCCGGCGCGCCTCGACGTCGAGCTCGATCATGTCGCCGTCGCGCACGAGCGCGAGCGGTCCGCCGGCGGCGGCTTCCGGCGACACGTGCAGCACGGCCGTGCCGTACGCCGTGCCGCTCATCCGCGCGTCCGAGATCCGCACCATGTCGGTGACGCCCGGTCTGCAGCACCTTCGGCGGCAGGCCCATGTTGCCGACCTCCGCCATGCCGGGATACCCCTTCGGTCCGCAGCCCTTGAGGACGAGCACGCAGTCCGCGTCCACGTCGAGCGTCGGGATCGGCGATGCGCGCGTTGTAGTGCTCGATGCTTTCGAAGACGACGGCGCGGCCCGCGATGACGCATCAGGTGCGGCGACGCCGCCGACGGTTTCAGCACCGCGCCGTGCGGCGCGAGGTTGCCGCGAAGCACCGCAATGCCGCCGCTGCGCCGCGAGCGGCCGATCGAGCGGCCGGATGACTTCGGGGTTGTAGTTCGGCGCCTCGCGGCAGTTCTCCCAGATCGTCTGGCCGTTGACCGTCATCGCGTCGCGATGCAGCAGTCCCGTTCTCGCCGAGCGTGCGCATCACGGCCGGCAGTCCGCCGGCGTAGTAGAAGTCCTCCATCAGGAAGCGGCCCGACGGCTTCAGATCGACGATGGTCGGCACGTCGCGGCCGAGATCATCCCAGTCCTGGAGCGAGAGCGGCACGCCGACCGGCCCGCGATCGCGAGCAGGTGCAGCACCGCGTTGGTCGATCCGCCGATCGCGCCGTTCACGCGGATCGCGTTCTCGAACGCCGCGCGTGTCAGGATCTTCGAGATCCGCACGTCGTGCTCGACGAGCTCGCACGATGCGGCGGCCGGCCAGGTGCGCCTGCGCGTAGCGGCGGGAATCGACCGCCGGAATCGCGGCGTTGTCCGGCAGCGTCAGGCCGAGCGCCTCGACCATCGATCGCCATCGTCGACGCCGTGCCCATGACGTTGCACGTCCCGGTCGATCGCGACATGCACGACTCGGCCTGCATGAACTCCTTCACGCTCATCATGCCGGCCGCGCACTTCCTCGCTGAACCGCCAGACGTCGGTGCCCGAGCCGAGATCGGCGCCGCGGAACTTGCCGTTGAGCATCGGGCCGCCGGACACACCAGGGCGGGCAGATCGCAGCTCGCCGCGCCCATGATGAGCGACGGCGTGGTCTTGTCGCAGCCGCACAGCAGCACGACGCCGTCGATCGGGTTGCCGCGGATCGACTCCTCGACGTCCATGGCTGGCGAGATTGCGGAAGAGCATCGCGGTCGGGCGCAGGCTCGTCTCGCCGAGCGACATCACCGGGAACTCGAACGGCAGCCCGCCGGCTTCCCAGACGCCGCGCTTCACGTGCTCGGCCAGCTCCCGGAAGTGGCCGTTGCACGGCGTCAGCTCCGACCAGGTGTTGCAGATGCCGATGATCGGCCGGCCGTCGAACACGTCCCTTCCGGGCAATCCCCGGCCGACCCAGCTGCGATGAATGAACCCGTCCTTGTCGGGCTTGGACGAACCAGGCGGAGGAGCGATATTTCGTTGCTTTATCTTCCGGCACTCGGTCTCCCCGTATTCAATCAGCATTCAGCAATCGACGATCAGCAATCCTACTGTCCGCCCCGTCCTCGTCCCTCACCGGGGCGGCGTCCGTCGGCCCCTGGCCGCGGCCTGGGCGCTCGGTCATCAGCGTGTCGACCGATCGCTGCGCCGCCCACGCGATCCCGCGCAGCAGCATCGGCTGCATCTGCGGGTTCGAGAAGTTCGTGTAGAAATGCCCCTGCATCCAGACGAACGCGCGGAAGGGCTGACCGGTGGGCGCCGGCGTGAGCTGATTCTCGTACGTCCAGATCTGCGGCACGGTCTCTCGCCGCGTGCCCCGCGCGCTGCGCGCTCGGCGTCGCCGCGATCGTCGGCGGTCGCGAGCACATGAATCTCCGGGGACTTCGCCCACGTCATCGAGAAGAACGCTTCATCCTTGATGCTGAAATTCGTCATGCCCTGCATGATCGGATGCGGCGGTATCGACGATCGTGTAGGGCACATCCGCTTCGAGCGTGAAGTTCGTCTCGCCGTGCTTCTTCGCGCCGCCGACGAACGTCGCAGAATTCAACCGGGTCCGGGCCCGCACAACGCGTCGTGAATGCTCACGAGGCCGCCGCCCCGGCGCAGGTAGGCGTCGAGATTCGCGCGATCGTCCATGCTCAGGTAGCCGGCGTCGCCTTTGTACATGACGACCACGTCGGACATTGCCGAGCTCCTTGGCGGACGGGAAATGCAGAGCGCCGTCGACAATCGCGTTGCGATTCATCAACAGCTTGCTCCAGTCCGCCACGAACTGCGGGATAGTCGTGCTGGCCCTCGGCGTGCGTCTTCAGGCCGCCGTAGAGGAAGATGCGGATTGGCGGCGTGTTGAACGGGCTGGCTTGCGGTCCCTGTTGACCGCGCCCCTGGCCCCGGCCGCCTGGCGGCTGCGCGCCGGCCGAGGGCGCCGCGGGCGGAGCCGCCTGTTGCGCGATCATCGTCGCACCGGCAAGAACGGTCGCGGCGGCAAGCAGTGAGATGCGAGTTTTCATATGAGGTCCTTCAATCAGCAATCAGCAATCAGCAATCAGCAATCTATTTGCGCTTCACGTACGTCTTGCTGAACCCGTTCCGGCTGTTCGTCACGGTGAACGTGCCGTCCGGCTGCACCGACATCTTGATCCAGTACGCCGGCGTGTGAGCCGCCGCAGCCGCTGCCGGCGGCCCGCCAGCAGGTGGTCCACCTGGCCCGCCGCCTCGCGCCGGCGCGTTCAGCACGCCGGCAATCGTCGCCGCGTCATCGATGTTCGCGATGAACACGCCGGGGCTGTTCAGCTCGATCCCCGCATTGTACGACCAATGGAGTTGCCAGATGTCCTCGAGCCCTGGCGACGACCTCATCGTCTTCATCGCCTCGACGTTGGCTCCTTTGCGCGTCCCGTTCTGCATGATCGCCACGCGCGGCTGCACGCCGAGCACGAGCGCCGGGGAGTTCGACGCATCCAGCCCATGGTGCGTGACAAAGAATGCGTCCACGGTCCCCACGGGATTGTTGGGGCACACCAGCTCGTTTTCCTTGTTCCACAACAGATCGCCAAGATCGATCGCGCGGAACTGACCGAAGGTAACCACGCTGCCGACCGATTGACCGTTGTCATCGGTCGGTGACGCGTCTTTCGGCGCGACGCCCGCGCACGCGGGATTCGGCTTGCCGCCGCCAGGAAGCGGCGTCTTCAGGGCCTGGCCGGCGGATGTCACGATTCGCCAGTCGAGGCCGGCGATGGGAATCTTGTCCCCAGGCTTGGCGACCGTGTGCTTCGCCTTGCCGTATAGCTCGGCGTAGGCGGTTTGAAAGCCCTTCGCCTGCTCGTTGTCTTCGACACTCGGCCCGTGATCGATGAAATGCGCGATCGGAATCTGCTTGGCGAGGTCCAGCAACCCGCCGATATGGTCGATGTGATAGTGGGTCGAGATGAGAAAGTCGATCTGCTTCACGCCCGCATCCTTGATGGCGGCCATGATGCGATCGAGATCGCGGTTGCCAGGATTGCCGCTGTCGATGAGCAGCGACTGGCCGCCGGGCGCAACCCACAACGCCGCCTTGCCGCCCTCGGTGTCGACGACATAGATCTCGAGCGGTTTCGACGGTGTGCCGCGCTGCGCCATCGGCGCGCTCGTCAGCGCGACAATCGCCGCGGCCGTGACTGCCAGTCGCTTCATCTGGATCTCCTGATGGCGGGTCTAAAGACCCGCCTTAGATCATTTATTTCAAAGCCGAAAAATCTGTCGGATCGACGAAGACCGACTCGACCTTCGTCGTGAGCGGCCCGTCCTTCTCTGAATCGGCCTTCGCCTTCACCCAATCGGGATCGGCGCGGAACGACGTCCAGCTCTTCGCCGCAGCTTCGCGGCTCTCGTGCGAGAGGATATAGATTAGGGTGTTGTCCTTGAGCGGCGCGTCCTGCGGCACCCAGTAGCCGATGCTCTTCATGTCGTACTTGTTGAAGACCTTGATCGTGTGATCGCGGAAGCGCGACTTGAGCGCTTCGAGCTTTCCCGGCGGCGTCGTGTACGTGCGGATCTCGTACACCCGGTTGCCGGCCGCGTGCACGGTCGCCGCAGGGGGGAACACCGCGTGGGCAAGGATCCCGCCGGCGAACGCGGCACACACGATCAGGGCGAGAGCCGTCTTCGTCATCAACATTGTTTGATCTCCTTCTGACTTTTCACTTTTCACTTTTCACTTTTAACTTTTAACTTTTGACTTTCACCGTGCGATCCACCCGCCGTCGATAAAGAGCGGCGTGCCGGTCATGTACGACGAGGCCTCGGACGCAAGATAGACGACGGCGCCCGTGAGCTCGTCGAGCTCCCCCCATCGGCCCATCGGAATCTGGGCCACGAATTCCTTGTATTTGACCGGATCCTCCAGGAGCGATCGGTTCATCTCGGTCGCGAACGCGCCGGGGCAGATCGCGTTGGCCGTCACCCCTGTTCCAGCCCACTCGAGCGCCAGCACGCGTGTCAGGTTGATGATGCCCGCCTTGGACGACGCGTAGGGGGCGCGCCCGGGCAGGGCAATCACGCCGAGCACGGATCCCAGGTTGATGACGCGGCCCCAGCCGCGGCTCACCATCCGGGGGCCGATCGCCCGCGCGCAGAGAAACGGGCCCTTCAGGTTCGTGTCGACAACGGCGTCCCAATCGGCCTCGGTCAATTGCTGAATGGGCCCGCGAATGTTGATGCCGGCGTTGTTCACGAGGATATCAATCCGCCCGAGCTCCCGCTCGACGTCGTTCGCCAGCTGCTCGACGTCCGCGAGCTTCGTCACGTCGGCGGCAAACGCCAGCGCCGTGCGCCCGGTCGCGTTGGCAATCTGGGTCGCGGCGTCCTGACAGCTGTCCTTCGAGCGGCCTGCCAGCGCGATGGTGGCCCCTGCCTCGGCGAGCGCCGTTGCCATCGTCTTGCCCAGCCCCCGCGCACCGCCCGTGACCAGCGCGACTTTTCCATCGAGGCGAAATCGATCCAAAACCGTCTTGTCAGCCACTCTTATCGTCCCCTGTCTTCTTTACTCAATCCGAGGGGCTTCGCCCCTCGGACTCCCCTACACGCGCACTCGCGCGCCGCTTCGACGGCGCGCTCCGATCGCGTGGCTCGCTCGCACGGCTCGCTCGCATCTTGGAGTGAGCGGCCGACCCTTGATCGAACGGCGTGCCCGTATGGAGTTTAGACGGGGTTTTTGAAACCACGTCTAGAATCCCGAAGGCCGCACCCGGAACATCTCGGTCCACGTCCCGCCTGGCGGAATGTACTGCAACTCGTCGTACAGCCCCCGATGCGCAAGGTTCATGGAATTCGTAATCCCGGCCATCGGCTCGAGGCAGATGAAGTCGCCGCGCGATGCCCCGCTCGAGGCGGCCGGCGCCGCCTTCGGCGCGAATACGACCGCCGCTCGATAACTCGGCCCGACGTCGACATCGATCCGGTGCGTCGCGCTCCAGGCACTCATCGTCGCGGTGCCGCCATCGTTGCGCACGAGATCGGAAAACACGTGATCGAGATCGTGGTCCTTGAGAGCGACGGCACACGGATGGGTGAACGTCCGCTCGATCGGTTCCGTGTCTCCGGTTGGAAGCTTGGCATCAGAGAGCAGCCATCGTTTTCGAGCGCCAGGGGACACCACCCACTGGTCGCGCTTGCCGTCCGGCAGACGGAAGTACAGGATGAAAACCGATCGCCAGGGGCATCGGATCTGCGCTCAGGTTTTCGACTCGCGTCACCACCTCCAGGCCGCCATCGTAAAGCCGGTGCGTCATGTCGATGACGTGAGCGAACGGAAACTGCTTCATCCAGAGCGGCGCCCGATAGAATTCGAGCCGGCTGGTCACCGACGACTGCCGATCGTCCGCGCTGACGTCGATCACCTTCCACCGATCCGTGCGCATCAAGAGTCCGTGGATCGGCGTGGCGCCGCGAACGTTGCCGATGTCGATGTCGAACGGAAACCGCCTGCCGTTGGCGTAGAAAGCCTGCTCATCCAGCCTGTTTGCCCATGGCCCGAGAAACGGGATGCCCCCGCGGCCCTGGCCGCTCGCCTTGAACTCGTCCAGCGATTCGAACGGCCGCCAGAGCACGTCCACATCGTTGATTCGCATCTCGAAGGCGTTGTTGCCGAACGACGGGCAGACCGAGACGACGGTCTTCGACAACGCATCCTCGAGACGAACGACCTCCCCAAGATCCTGAGCTCGAAATCGAGGACCAGTCGCCGTCACGATCGGGCTACCGCAGTTTTCGAGCAGCGCATGGCGGGAATGACCTGATCGCGAACAAGGCCGGCGCCGGGCTACTGGGTCACTGGAATCAGCCGCGCGATCATGCCTGGCGTCGACTGGGACAACACCTGCCCGGGCAGCTGCAACGTGACGTAGAGGTAACCGTCCGGCCCGATGATCACATCGTGCACGCGTCCGAACTGGTTGAACACCGGCTCCTGGTGCGTCACCTTGTCGCCGCTGACTTCGAGCCGTCGCAGTTGCTGGCCACCGAGAGCGCTCACGAACAGATCGTTCTTCCAGCCGGCGTACTTCGTGCCGGTGTAGAACACCATGCCGCTCGGAGCAATCGTCGGCGTGTAGTACACGATCGGCTGTTCCATCCCTTCGTGGATCCGCTCGGTCACGCGCGGATCGACCCCCATCGTGATCGCGCCCCAGCCGTAGTTATGCCCGGGCTCGATGATGTTGATCTCGTCGCCGCCCTGCGGTCCATGTTCCGATTCCCAGAGCTTGCCGGTCACCGGATCCCAGGCCAGGCCCTGCGGGTTGCGATGGCCGTAACTCCAGATCGTCGGCACCACGTTGTCTTTCCCGACGAACGGATTGTCTTTCGGCACCGAACCGTCGTCGTTGACGCGATGAATCTTGCCGAGCGGATTCGACAGGTCCTGCGCGTTCGCGGGATTGTTCTTCTCGCCGAGCGTGTAGAAGAGGTGATTCTGCTTGTCGAAGATGAATCGCGATCCGTAATGCGCGTTGGTCGAGCTGTACAGCTCTGGCTTGGCGCGGAAGATCACCTGCTCGTCGGTCCACTCGTTGTTCTTGTTGATCTTGCCGCGCACGATCACCGTCATGGACGGCGGGTCGGGCGGACCACCGCGACCGCGGCCGCCACCCTGCGGGAATGCGCCGGCTGCGGCACCGCGCGCGGCGTCCGGCGATGGCGGAACTCCCGTTCCGGTCGCAGCAGGTGGAGTCGGAGCCGCGGGAGCGGTCGGCGCCGCGGGCGCCGGCGGGGCGACGTAGCCCGGAACTGTTTCCGAGTAGGACAAATAGATCCAGCCGTTCTTCGCGTATTGCGGATGCACTTCGACGTCCAGCAGCCCGCCGTCCTGTTTCTCCCACACCTTCGGCGTGCCCTTGACGGCATCAGGCAGGAGCTTGCCCTTCTCGACGATGCGCAGGCGGCCGGGCCGCTCGGTAATCAGCAGCCGGCCATCGGGTAGAAACGCGAGGCCCCAAGGGGTCTCGATGTTTCTGGCGATGACCTCGATCTTGAACGTCTGCTTTTCGGACTTGATGACCTGTCCGTCCGGATCGGGCACGTAGGTGGGTTTGCCTTTGAGCGTCTCGCCCTGCGTGCGGAGGTATCCGACAAGCTGCCAGATTTGCTGATCGGTCAACGAGCCTGCGAAGGCCACCATCTCGGTTCCGGTGATGCCGTCGTGGATCGTCTTTCGAATCGACTCGTCATCGCCGCCATACTTCCAGGTCGCATCGAACAGGCTCGGCGCGCGTCCGCCTTCGACACCGGCTCCGTGGCAACCCGCACACCGCTCGGTGTAGATCGCAGCCATCGGATTGCCGCGGCCGCCGCCGCGGCCGCCCGCCGATCCGCCCGCGACAACCGGCGCCCCGACTGGCTCTCGCGTGACAGGATTCTGGGGCGGGTTCGACTGGCCTTGCGGGACGAAGGCATGGGCGGTCAGCACCGTGGCAAACGCCAGCGCGACAGCCCCGATCGATTTGATTGACGACGACATGTGAAATCTTCCTCTTGAAGAAGCCGGGTGTCTGAGGATTCTATTCGACCCGACCCCCTTAGTCGAACGGCGTGCCCGTATAGTTTTCAGCCAGGCTGGTCATCGCAGCCTCTGAGCTCACGAGGTAGTCGAGCTCGGCGAGCTGGCGACGATAATCGAACGGATTGTCCCCCTCCTGCTTGTGGAGCATCGACGTCATCCACCACGAGAAACGCTGCGCCCGCCACGTGCGCTTCAGCCCGCGATCCGAGTAGTCGTCGAGGCGCGACTCTTGGCCTCGCTTGAAAACATCTTCCAGTGCGTCCGCGAGCCGCCGCACGTCGGCCATCGCGAGGTTCAAACCCTTTGCGCCCGTCGGCGGCACGATGTGCGCGGCGTCGCCCGCGAGAAACAGCCGGCCATACCGCATCGGCTCGACGACGAAACTCCTCATCGGCGCGACGCTCTTCTGGAGAATCGGACCGACGTTCGGCGCCCATCCGTCAGTCGTCTGGAGGCGTGCCCTCAACTCGGCCCAGATCCGATCGTCGCTCCACGCCGCCAGATCCTCGTCCGGCGCGCACTGCAGATACAGCCGGGTGATCGTCGTCGATCGCATGCTGAAGAGCGCAAAGCCACGCTCGCTCAGGCTGTAGACGATCTCGTCCGACGCGGGCGGCGCCTCCGCGAGGATGCCGAGCCACGCAAACGGATACTCTCGCTCGTAGGTCTTCAGGTGAGACACCGGAATCGCCGTTCGGCACACGCCGTGAAACCCGTCGCAGCCCGCGATGACATCGCACACGATCTCGTACGTGTCGTCCCCGTGAACGAAACGGAGACGAGGCGTTCGAGTCTCGAGATCGTAAATGCCGGCGTCAGATGCGTCGAAATGCAGCGGACGCCCGGTGGCTTCCCGCGCGGCAATCAAATCCCTCACGACCTCGTTCTGGCCGTAGATCGTGATCGCCCGCCCCCCGGTCAACGCCGCCATGTCGATTCGATGTCGCTGGCCGTTGAACCGGAGATAAATCCCCTCGTGACGCATGCTTTCCCGGCGCAGGCGATCGCCCACGCCGGTCGCGTGCATCAAATCGACCGTCCCTTGCTCGAGTACACCGGCCCGCACGCGCTCGATGACGTGTTCCTGGCTGCGATTCTCGACGATGACCGAGTCGATGCCTGCCAGGTGCAGCAGGTGACCGAGCATCAATCCCGCAGGACCTGCGCCGACGATTCCAACCTGCGTGCGAGTGCTTGACATGACCGTGGCCCGCCTTCGCCAACGGCTACGGCGGGCAAGCCATCAACGCCGCCGGGCGTGTAATCGATTTCAGAAGATCACGAGTGAATACGACGGCAGCGACAGGGCGTTACACGAAAGTTAAAAGTTAAAAGTTAAAAGTTAAAAGTCAAAGGAAAGAGCCGTGGCAAAAGTTAACTTCTAACTTTTAACTTCTAACTTTTAACTTTCTAAAGTCGGCAGATCAGCAATTCGCGCTCGTAAATCATCTCCGGGGGCAGGTTGTCGTGCAGCTCGATGAAAAGCTCCTCGTGCTGAATCACTTCCCGCCGCCAGGGCGCGGGATCGACCGCCTGAAGCTCGTCGAACTGCTCTCTCGAGAGGTCCAGCCCGCGCCAGTCGAAGTCCTCGTACCGTGGCATCCAGCCGATCGGCGTTTCCTTGGCGAGGACCCGGCCCCGCACTCGATCGACGATCCATTTCAGCACGCGCATGTTCTCGCGGTAGCCCGGCCACAGGAATCGTCCGTCGTCGTCCTTGCGGAACCAGTTCACCTGGAAGATCTTGGGCGTTTCGCTGAGCGACCGCTGCATCTTGATCCAGTGCCGGAAATAGTCGCCCATGTGATAGCCGCAGAATGGCAGCATCGCCATCGGATCGCGACGAAGAGTCCCGACGCTTCCTGTCGCGGCGGCGGTCGTCTCCGAACCCATCGTCGCGCCAATATAAACGCCCGATGTCCAGTTGAACGACTGGTACACGAGCGGGAGCGTGTGGGCGCGACGACCGCCAAAAATGATGGCACTGATCGGCACACCTTCGGGTGATTCCCAGTCAGAGTCGATGATCGGGCACTGGCCCGCTGGTGCGGTGAACCGCGCGTTCGGATGAGCTGCCGGCTTCCCCGTCGATTTCCCGATCTCGGGCGTCCAGCGATCGCCTCGCCAGTCGAGGCACTCCGCGGGCGGCTCGTCCGTCATGCCCTCCCACCACACGCCTCCGTCGGGCGTAAGCGCCACGTTGGTGAAGATCGTGTTTCGCGCGACCGTGGCCATCGCATTCGGGTTGGTCTTCTTCGACGTGCCGGGTGCCACGCCAAAAACGCCTGCCTCGGGATTGATCGCGCACAAACGACCGCTCGCGTCAGGCTTGATCCACGCGATGTCGTCGCCAACCATCGAGACTTTCCAGTCGCTCATGGCATCGGGCGGGATCAGCATCGCGAGGTTCGTCTTGCCGCACGCGCTCGGAAAGGCGGCGGAAATGTACGTCTTCTCCCCATGCGGATCTTCCACGCCGAGGATCAACATGTGCTCGGCCAGCCAGCCCTCGTCGCGCGCGATGTTCGAGGCGATGCGCAAGCCAAAACACTTCTTGCCGAGCAACGCGTTACCGCCGTATCCGGATCCGAACGACCAGATCTCGCGGTTCTCTGGAAAGTGGACGATGTATTTTTCCGGATTGCAGGGCCAGGGCACGTCCTGCTGGCCGGGAGCGAGCGGGGCGCCCACGCTGTGCATGCAGGGGACAACCCGCTGCACGTTGCGATCGATGACGCGAAATGCCGGCAGCCCGATTCGGGCCATCGTGCGCATGCTGGCGACGACGTAGGGGGAATCGGTGAGCTGGACCGCGATTCGCGACATCGGGGAATCCACCGTGCCCATGCTGAACGCCAGCACGTACATGGTGCGCCCGGCCATCGCGCCGGCGAACAGCTCCCGCATCTTCGTGCGCATCTCGAAGGGATTGACCCAGTTGTTGGTCGGGCCCGCATCGTCTTTCGACAACGAGCAGACGAACGTGCGCGACTCGACGCGCGCCACATCGTTGGGATCCGATCTCGCATAGAAGCAGCCGGGCCAGAGGTCCTGATTGAGCCGGACGAGCGTGCCGCTGCGCACCATCTCGTCGCACAGCTGGTCGTACTCCTCCGGGGATCCATCGACCCAGTGAATGGCCTTCGGACGCGCGAGGTCAGCCATTTTCCTGACCCAGCGAAGCAGATGTTGATTCGTCGAGAGAGGCGCAGACACGTCGCGGGACATCATCTTCACAGTGAAATTCTACCTCTTTGCACCCGGCCACCGCAGGTGCAGGCCGGCGCGCAGGTCAGAATGGCCTGGTTCCGCCTTCGCTAAAGCTCCGGCGGACAAGTCGCGTAGTATGCTGCTGCCTCAGGCCATGTCAGTGTTTTGCAGCCTTCACGAGGCCGTGGCGGAGGCCGTTCATGATGGCGACACCGTCGCCATGGAGGGCTTCACCCACCTCATCCCGTTCGCGGCAGCTCATGAAGTGATCCGGCAGGGGCGGCGCGATCTCACGCTCGTGCGGATGACCCCCGATCTGATCTACGACCAGCTGATTGGCTCCGGCTGCGCGGCGAAGCTCGTCTTCTCATGGGGCGGAAATCCCGGCGTCGGCTCCTTGCACCGGCTGCGGGATGCCGTCGAGCGCGCGTGGCCGCGGCCGCTGGCCCTTGAAGAATACAGCCACGCGGCGCTCGCCAACGTGTACGACGCGGGGGCCGCGCGGCTGCCGTTTGCGGCGTTCCGCGGATCGCCTGGCGACCTCGCGCGCGTGAATTCGAACTACCGGACGATCGTCTGTCCGTTCACCGGCCAGAGCCTCACCGCCGTTCCGGCCATGCGGGCCGACGTCGCGATCGTCCATGCGCAACGGGCCGATCGCACGGCAACGTGATGATCGAAGGCATCGTCGGCGTGCAGAAGGAAGCCGTACTCGGCGCGACACGTTCGATCGTGACGGTCGAGGAAGTCGTCGATACGTTCGGCAGCATCTCACCAAATGCGTGCGTACTTCCCCACTGGGCAGTTGGTTCCGTCGCCGTCGTGCCCGGCGGCGCGTTTCCGTCGTACGCATACGGCTATTACCAGCGGGACAATCCCTTCTATCTCGCGTGGGACGCGATTTCGCGCGACCGCGGCACCTTCCGCGCCTGGATCGATGAGCACGTGATGCGATCGGGGCCGGAAGCCTTCGCACGCCGCGCGCGGGTGGCCTGACGTGTCGTACTCGCCTGACGAGCTCATGACGGTTGCGGCCTCACGGTGCGTGAGCAGCAGCGACGTGTGCTTCGTCGGCATCGGATTGCCGTCAGCGGCCTGCAATGTCGCCCGCCTGACGCACGCGCCGGGCATCACGCTGATCTACGAGTCGGGCACGATCGGCGCGCGGCCAACCGTGCTGCCGCTGTCGATTGGCGATGGCGAACTCTGCAGCACGGCCCTGACGACAGTCTCGGTGCCCGAGTTCTTCCGGTACTGGCTGCAGAGCGGCCGAATTACCGTGGGGTTTCTCGGCGCCGCTCAGATCGATCGATTTGCGAATCTCAATACGACGGTCGTGGGTCAATACGATGCGCCCACGGTGCGCCTCCCCGGCGCCGGCGGCGCGCCGGAGATGGCCGCGCACTGTCAGCAGATTTTCATCGTGATGCCGCAGTCACGACGATCGTTTGTCGAGCGGCTGGATTTCCTGACGACGATCGGGCACGGCGAAGGAGGCGACCATCGCAATCGCCGCGGCCTCACGACCGCCGGGCCGTCCAGGATCATCACGGACTTGTGCGTGATGGAGCCGGCTCTCGACACGCGCGAGCTGACGGTGACGAGCCTTCATCCTGGTATCGGACGCGATCAGGTTCGAGCCGCGACCGGCTGGCCCGTTCGATTTGCGACGAGCGTCCAGGAAACGGCAGCGCCATCCGAGGAAGAGCTTGCCGTACTCAGGCATCTCCGTACCGAAACCGAGAACGCGCACAAAGCAAAGGAGCACGCGTGACGTTCCCTCGTCCGGCACCGGGCACACATCCGCCGAACGATTCGCCCGGCTATCGAAGCACGGCCCTTCGGCATCCGAACGAGCCGCTGATCGTCATCCCGCATACGCTCTCCGAGATTACGGGGCCCGCCTATCCCTACGGCCGGATCGAGGCGACCGATAACGACCTCACCATTCAGCATTCGGGCGAGCCGCTTGGCGAGCGGATCATCGTGCAGGGACGCGTCCTGGACGAGGGCGGCCGGCCGATTCCGAACACGCTCGTGGAGATCTGGCAAGCCAACGCCGCGGGCCGCTACACGCATCGCGTCGACGGCCATCCGGCGCCGCTCGATCCGAACTTTTCGGGCGCCGGAAGGACGCTGACCGACAATGACGGATGTTATCGGTTCGTCACGATCAAGCCGGGCGCATATCCCTGGCGCAATCATGACAACGCGTGGCGTCCCGCGCACATTCACTTTTCCTTGTTCGGCACGAGCTTTCTGAGCCGGCTGATCACGCAGATGTACTTCCCGGGCGATCCCCTCTTCCCGTACGATCCGATCATGAACTCGATCCCCGATGAACGAGCGCGTCAGCGGCTGATTGCCAGCTTCGACCTGAACGTCACCCAACCAGAGTGGGCACTCGGATTCACGTTCGACATCGTGCTCCGCGGATCGAACGCCACCCCGATGGAGGCATGATGTGAGCGGCCTCACTCCTTTTCAGACGCTCGGCCCTTTCTTCGATTTCGGCCTCGTGATCTCCGACGGGGACGTCGTCGCGAAACCCGAATCAACCGGACGTCACATCGTCATCGAGGGAACCGTGCGTGATGGTCAGGGGAATCGTGCTGCCGGACGCGCTGGTGGAGGTATGGCAAGCCAACGCTGCGGGCAAGTACCGGCATCCCGCCGATCGCCAGGATCGGCCGCTCGATCCGGCGTTCGACGGATTCGGACGTGTGGCAACCAACGAGGCCGGAGAGTTTGCCTTCAAGACGATCGTTCCCGGCCGGGTGCCCGGACCGGATGACACGCTGCAGGCGCCGCATCTTGCGATCGGATTCCTCGCGCGCGGAGTGCTGACGCGACTCGTGACCCGGCTGTATTTCGAGGACGAACCGTCGAACGCAGAGGATGCCGTGCTCTCGCTCGTCCCGATCGAGCGCCGCTCGACGCTGCTCGCCAAACGCATCGGGGCCGATCGGTATCGATTCGACATCGTGTTGCAGGGACCCGGCGAGACTGTGTTCTTTGATGTCTGACAATCCTTTCTCTGCGGGCGCGCGGCTGCAGGCCATGCTCGACGTCGAGGCGGCGCTCGCCGAGGCGGAAGCCGCGATCGGCGTCATTCCGCGAGCGGCGGCGCGATCGATTCGGGCGTGCGCGCGGGCCGAGATGCTGGACGAAGTACAAATCGAAGCGGACGCGCGGCGTGACGGCAACGTCGCAATTCCGCTCGTTCGCCAGCTCACCGCTCGCGTATCGGCCGCCGATGCCGACGCAGCGCGGTATGTGCACTGGGGCGCCACGAGCCAGGACATCATCGATACCGCCCTGGTCCTCCAGCTCAGGGCATCGGTGCCTCTGGTGGCCGGCAATCTCATCCGAGCGGCTGACGCGGCAGCCGGCCACGCGGAGCGTCAGGTGAAGACCACGATGGCCGGACGCACCTGGCTGCAACAGGCAACACCGATCACATTTGGCTTGAAGGCCGCCGGGTGGTGCGATGCGCTCGATCGCAGCGCGAGCCGCGTCGAATCCGCGCTCGCGGACGCCACGGTCCTGCAGTTCGGCGGAGCCTCCGGCACACTCGCGGCGCTCGGCGATCGCGGACCCGAGGTGGCTGCCGGTCTTGGGCAGGCGCTGGGCCTGTCCGTGCCTTCGATTCCGTGGCATACCCACCGCGATCGTCTGGCAACGCTCGCCTGCGCCCTGGGTGTTGCCACCGGAACCGCCGGGAAGATCGGCCGCGATCTCGGGTTGCTCGCGCAAACGGAAGTGGGCGAGGCTCACGAACCGGACAGCGACGCCGGCGGGTCGTCTTCCATGCCCCACAAGCGGAATCCGGTTCGCGCAACGGTCGCGGTCGCGGCGGCGATCCGCGCGCCGGGCCTCGTCGCCACCACGCTGTCCGCCATGCTGCAGGAACACGAACGCGCGCTCGGCGGCTGGCAGGCGGAGTGGGACACCATTCCCGAGCTCGTCATCATTGCGAACGAGGCCGCGACCGCCATCGCCGATGCACTCGACGCGCTGGTGGTCGAGCCGGCACGCATGCACGCGAACGTGAGCATGACTGGCGGACTCGTGCTGGCCGAATCAATCGCGATGCGACTGGCGCCTCAGATGGGGAAGCGTGAAGCGCACGCCGCGGTCAAGCGGGCCGCCCGGGGCGCCGTAGAGGGGCAATCATTTGCCGATGCGCTCGAGAAGGACCCTGCCGTCTCGGCCATTCTCAATCGGTCGGAGATCGAGAAGGCGCTGACACCCGACGCATATCTCGGATCCGCGGAAGCGTTCGTCTCGGCGGTGCTCAGCCGCCGGGCGAGCAGAAAGAAATAAGAACGTGGAACAGGTGGTGCGATCCGGCTGTCGTCTCAGTTATCGCGTGGACGGGAACCCTCGTGGCGAGACGTTGCTGTTTTCGAATTCGCTGGGGACGACCCACGGGCTATGGGCATCACAGCTCGAGGCGCTGTCCTCCGGGTTCCAGATCATCCGATACGATACTCGCGGCCACGGTGCCTCTGACGCCCCTCCCGGCCCGTACACGATTGACACGCTCGGGCTCGATGCGATCGCGATCCTCGACGCGGCCGGCGTCGAACGCGCACACGTCTGCGGTCTCTCGCTCGGCGGGTTGACCGCCATGTGGCTCGGCGTGCACGCCGCCGATCGCATCCGCTCGCTGATCCTCTCGAGCACGGCTGCGAGGATTGGCTCGGTCTCGATGTGGGAGGAACGGATCGCTCAAGTGAACGCGGCCGGTGTGGAACCGCTGGCCGATGCGACCATGGGCCGATGGTTCACCGCCGGCTATCGGGCCGCTCGCCCGGAAGTCGTCTCGATTTACCATCGGATGGTCTGCGCGACGCCCGCCGGTGGATATGCGTCCTGTTGCGCCGCCATTCGCGACGCCGACCTGCGCGAAGCCATCAACGCCATCGCGGCACCAACGCTCGTGATCGCGGGCCGGGAAGATCCGGTCACACCGCCGTCGGACGCCGAAGAGATGCACGCACGCATTCCGGGTTCGCGGGTGGCGCTTCTCGACGCCGCGCATATTGCCAACGTGGAGCAGGCCCTGGCGTTCAACGATCTCGTCTCGATGTTCATCTCTCAGAAGCAGAGCCCTGTCCATGGATGAAAAGGAGCGCCGCGACGCGGGCACGAAGGTTCGACGTCAGGTGCTCGGCGACGCCCACGTCGATCGAGCGTCTGCGCAGACGACGCCGTTGACGGCGGAGTTCCAGGACCTCATCACACGCTACGCGTGGGGAGAAGTCTGGACGCGCCCCGGGCTCGACGAGCGTACGCGCCGCATCCTCGTCCTCGGCACGCTCGTCGCACTCGGACGGTTCGAGGAGTTCCGCATGCACGCGCGTGCCGCGCTGAACGAGGGCGGGTTTTCAGCAGACGATTTGAAAGAGATTGTGCTGCAGCAGGCGATCTATTGCGGAGTGCCGGCGGCGAACAGTGCGTTCGAAGTGCTGCGGGAAGTCTTGAACTCCAAATAGGTTTGACGCCGATCACTGTCGAACTGCGACGCGCCAAGACCCAACAGGAGAACGGGAGAACAGGAGAAAAATATCGTTGACTCCCTTTCTCCCCTTCTCCTGTTTGATCTTCTCAGGCTGCGACGCCTGCCATCAACCGCATCAACGCATCCTGCGTCGCGGCGGCACGCGGCAGTTCACCCGCGATCCTCCCCTCTCGTAACACGATGATGCGCGTGCAGAGGTTCAGCACCTCCGGGAGCTCGCTCGAAATCAGGATGACGCCCGCACCCCGCGACGCGAGATCGTCGATGAGCGCGTGGATCTCCGCCTTGGCGCCCACGTCGACGCCGCGGGTCGGCTCGTCCAGCATGAGGATCTGACACTTCGCCGCAAGCCATTTCGCAAGCACGAGCTTCTGCTGGTTGCCGCCTGACAGCCCGGCCGTGACGACGTCGACGCTTGCCGCACGGACGCGCAGCCGTTCGAAGTACGTGCCGACGAGCGCGCGCTCCGAGCGCCGGCGGATGAACGACCATCGCGACAGGACACCGAGAGTGGGAAGGGTGGTGTTGGCAAGGGCGCTCATCGACAGGACGAGCCCCTGCCGTTTGCGATCCTCGGGGACCAGGCCGAGGCCCGCGCGCATCGCCCCGCGCGGACCATCGAGCGCGAGCGGCGTGCCCCGGACGGTGACCTGACCGCTGACCGACCCGTCGAGGCCGAAGAGCGCCTGGGCCATCTCCGATCGGCCTGCGCCGACGAGCCCGGCAAAGCCGAGCACCTCGCCCGCACGCAGAGTGAAGCTGATGTGCTCGAATTTTCCAGGGCTCGACAATCCATCGACGCGCAGCAGCTCGTCGCCGATCTGCGCGTGGATGTGCGAGGGGAAGTACTCCTCGAGCGAGCGGCCGATCATCATCTGCACGAGCGACGCCTGTGTCAGCCCGGCGATCGGCTGCGTCGCTACGTGGGTGCCGTCACGAAGGATCGTCACGGTGTCGCACAGTCGGAAGATCTCTTCCATGCGATGGCTGACGTAGATGGCCGTCACCCCGCGCTCCCGGAGCCGGCCGATGAGCTCGTACAGCTTCTCCGCCTCGTGCTGCGACAGGCTGCTCGTTGGCTCGTCGAAGACAATGACCCGGGCGCCGATGCCGACGGCCGTCGCGATCTGAAGCATCTGCTGCTGACCGGTCGTCAACTCGCCGACCCGCCGGCGGACGTCGATGTGCGCGTCGATGGCGCCAAGCATCGCCTCCGCCTGACGGCGCATCGCACGCTGGTCGACAAATCCGCGCGACGACGGCAATGCACCAAGACAGAGGTTCTCGGCGACCGACAGGTTCTCGCAGAAGGCGAGCTCCTGGTGGACCATGCCAACGCCGGCGGCGAGTGCCTGCTCAGGGCCGCTGAACGCGACCGACTGCCCGAACAGCACGAGGCGGCCGGCATCGGGTGAGTGGATGCCGGCCAGGATCTTTCCGAGCGTGCTCTTGCCCGCGCCGTTCTCGCCGCACAGCGCATGGCACGAGCCCGCGGCAATCTCGAAGCTGACGTCCTCGAGCGCGCGCGCGCCTGGAAATCGCTTCGAGATGTGCTCGAAGCAGACGGCGGGCGCCGTCATGGCATTTTCAGGTACGCGTCCGGCACGTCAGTGAAGCCCCACGTCTTGAGCTGGCGTGCCCAGGTTCCGAGATTGTCTTTCGTGACCCTGACGAGATCCATCGGGATGATCTGTGGCACATCCTGCTTCAGCTGCACCTTCTCGACGATCTTCTGGACGGACACATAGCCCCACATATAGGTCGGCTGCGCGAGCAGCACCGGCGCCAGCCCCTTCTCGACGTACGCCAGTTCCGCCGGCAGCGCGTCCACGGCGACGATCTTCACCTTCTTCGGATCGAGATCGGTGAGCAGCGTCTGTGTGAACAGAGGCCATCCACCGATCATCGCCCACCCGGTGACCTCGGGATACGCGTTCTGCACCCGAATGACCTCGGCCGCCGCATCCTGCGGCGTTTCGATGTGATAGAAGGTGTCCACGATCGAGATGCCCGGATACTTCGACGCTTCCTGCTTGACCCCGGCGACGCGGTTGCGGAGGTTCGGGGCGTTCTGGTTGCCCGCGAGGATCGCGATCTTGCCCTTGCCGTTCATCAGCGGTGCCAGCTCGCGCATCACCGCTTCGCCAGTCTTGATATCGTCCACGCCATAGAACGCAAAGCGATTGGACTGCGGCGCGTCGCTGTCGAACGTCATCACCGGCACGCCGCGGCTCGCCGCATCGTTGATGGCGCCCGTGACCTTGCCGGCATCGGAGCACGAAATCAGCACGGCGCTCGCGCCCTCGTTGACGGCCTGCGCGATGCGCTGCGCCTGAACCTGGCCGTCTTCCTGGGGCGGCGTGAGCCACGCGATCTCGATGGGAATGCCGTGCTTCTGCGACAATTCCTTTGCGGCGGCCTCGGCGCCCGTTCGCGCCGACAGGAACACCGGGTTGGTCGAGCTCTTCGCGATCATGGCGATCTTCAGCCCGCGTCCGGCCGCCGGCGCCGCGCCCCCCGCCGGCGCGCTCCCCGTGGTCGCTGGTTTCTCACCGCCGCTGCAGGCGGCCATCATGGCCAATGCAAGTGCTGCCGCGATTCTCCGTATCCTCATCTGCATAGATTGTCCTGTTCTGCCAGTACCTTTTTACTTTTAACTTTTAACTTTTTACTTCGCCGCCCTCGCCAGCCGGCGCGCGGTGAAGCTTGCGTTCGCGCGATCCAGCACGACGGCGACAATCGTCGCACACCCGATGATGATCCACTCGTAATTCTGGTCGAAATGGAGCGTTCGGATGGATTGCCGAATCAGCACGATGAGGAGTGCGCCAAGTGTCGCGTTGATCGCGCTGCCCTTGCCGCCGGCGAGGCTGGCGCCCCCGACCACGGCCGACGCAATCACGTAGAGCTCGTATCCGGTGGCATCGACGCACGACGCCGACCCGTAGAAGCTCGCCCCCATGAACGCGGCGAGGCCCGCCGTCAGTCCGGAGATGACGAACACGCCGACCTGGATCCGCCAGAGCCGCAGGCCCGAGAACCGGCTCGCCTCGGCATTGCCGCCGATGGCGAACACGTGCCGCCCCATCACCGTGCGTGTGAGATACACGGCCCCGACGGCGGTCACCGCGATCATCGTCAACATCGGCACCGGGTACAAGGAGGCTCCAAGGCCGAGCGGCGCCTTCGCGACCTGCGTCAGCACGCTCGGCAGGAGAATGCTCTCCGCGTGGCTGGCCACGAACGCAACGCCGCGCAGGATCCACATCGTGCCCAGCGTGATCACGAATGGGTGGACGCGAAGCCCCACGACCATCAACCCGTTCATCGCACCGCAGATGATCCCGATCGCGAGCGACACGCCGAGACCCATCGCGAACGTCGTGACCGGCCCCATCGGACCGAGCGCGCGCAACACGAGAGCGGCGGTGACGCCCGCCAGCGCGTAGATCGAGCCGACGGATAGATCGATGCCGCCAGAGATGATGACGATCGTGGCGCCGACGGCCATGACCGCGAAGAAACTGGCGTCGGTGGCGGTCTGGATCAGCGTGTAGGAATTGAAGAAGTTGTTGACCTCGGTGCCGGTCAATCGATCGGTGTGGGAACCGGCGAGTGCCGTCAACAGGATGCCCAGGATCAGGATGACCAGGACCAGCCCGGCCTGTTCGGAGGCGAGAAGTTTCCGCAAGCTAAAGCATTATGCCCAAAACGAGTCAGACCGGGGTCTGACCCCTATAATGGCTCGCCATGCCGACCCTCACTCGCGCCGTCGTGCTGTGCCTGCTCCTCGCCGCCGCTCAGACCGCACCGTCGCCGGTCCAGGGCGGTGGCTTCGTCCCGCAGCCGATCCTGCCAGGCGGACAGATCGTCACGCTCTTTCCGCCCGGTTCCCCGTTCCTTCACGCCGATCACGTAGGCGAAGCGGAACAGAACAACATGCAGAAGGGCGTGCCCGGCCGCATCCAGAGCATCGTCAACATCCACAACCCTTCGATCGAAGTCCACGTGGTCGATCCCGGCATCAACACCGGCGCCGTGGTGATTCTCGCACCCGGCGGCGGCCACAACACGCTGAACGTCGGCTCGGAAGGAGCGGACTTCGTGCCGTTCTTCTACAACTACGGCGTCAATACGATCATTCTTCGCAATCGTCTCCGGCGCGACGGATACAACCCGCAGACCGACGAGGTCTACGACGCGCAGCAGGCGATCCGCATGGTCCGCGCGCATGCGAAGGAATGGAACCTCGATCCAAGCAAGATAGGGATCGTCGGCTTTTCCGCAGGCGCCGAGCTCGCCGCGCCGGCCGCGATCGCGTTCGACACGTTCGACAAGTCGAACAGCGCGCCGGGCGATCCGCTGGCGGGCGTCAGCTCACGCCCTGACTTCGTCGGCCTCGTCTATCCGGGGCCGACGCCATTTGCCCGCGACGCGAGCACGCCGATTCCCCCGAACACCCCTCCCACGTTCATCACCTGCGCCGGAACAGACGATGCGGTGCATGCGAACTGGGCGGATCAGTATTTCGCCGCGATGTTGAAGGCGAAGATCCCCAATCTCGAGATGCACATCTACGGCAACGGCGTCCATGGAAACGGCCTGAAGGACCGCGGCGACACGCCGTTCGGAACGTGGCAGGCGCGGTTCATCGAGTGGTTCCGCGACCTGGGGTTCCTCGGCAAGCCAGGCGTCGAGACGAAGGCCGCTCGAGACGTCGCGGCGCATGTGACGCCGGCGACGAAGTGAGCGATGGAGGTGACGGAGAACACGGAACAAGCTTTAACACGGAGGCTCGGAGCACGACACGGCCACTACGTCCTCTCCTCACGCAACCCAACGGCACCCAACGTGCACGTTGTGAACAATGTTCCAACGGCCGTCGCTCTTTTCTAACGCCATGTGCTCGCCTCTCTCGCATGCGGACGCGCTCTTCGTTCCGGATTCCCATGATGGGAAGCAGTCATACTGCATCGCAACCATCGCGCGTCTTCTGTCCGCGTTGAATCCAACCGCGGAGAACGCGACGAGTCTGCCACCTGGAAAACGAGCGAACACATCCGAACCCAAGCCATTGGACGCGGGTGACTGCTTCGAGTAGCCGGCATCCCGCATAAGCTGCCTGAGCTGAGCCAGGGTGACAATCGAGTAAGGTACGCCCAGGTTGAATCCGGTCCGGATGATCCTTACACGGGCGTTTTCTCTTCTGTAGCTCTCCACGACGGGGCGCCACTCTGGTAGAACCCTCTTGTCGTTCTCTCGACCGACACAATCCACGCCGGCTCGTGTCTCTTGAAGGAGCGCCAGCGAAGTCAGGGGCCTATCTCCCGACCTGAATCTTGTCGGGAGAACGGATGCATACACCGCGTAAGCTTCGGGATCGGTGATCGTCGCGCTGGTTTCGGTCCGAACGCTGCCAGAGGGCAACGCTGTCATGGTCAAGACCGCAAGGGTCAGCGCGACGGTGGGATGGGCCATTACGATGAACTATTAGACACTGCAGCGGCGTCTCCGGCCTGTCGCCGATGTCGTATACACCGAGAGCCTTTTCGGGCGCGCGATCCCCTGGGGACGTAGGAGCCTACCCTTCATTGCCGTCCTCCTACTCATAGGCGGTTTACAGATGCCTTTGACAACCGATCCGCCGAATCTGATGTCTAACGGGGTAGTACGGACGTTCACTAGGGGGGCCCATGACCTGGGTGAAAGGTGTAACCCGCGGGCTCATCATGATCGCCGCTTATTCGTTGATCGGGCAGTCTCCGGGACTTGCGCAGAGACGATCGCCCTACCAGTTGTTCGTGCAAGTCCGAGCGCAATATGCGAGGCCAGGCCCCCTCACGGAGCGGTCGAACCGTGAGGCGGTTCCAACTCTATCTCGATTCCGCCGACCATGCCCGCGAAGACGTTGTACAACCAGGCGCTCAGCGCTCAACGCGCCGAACACCACGCCGAGCACGCTATAGACCACCGGGAACACTACGATCGCACCCACGCCGAACCCCGCACCGAACGCAGCCCCGCCGCTGTTCTGTGGAGCGAGGCTGCCGCCGATGAGAGCGACGCAGGCAAACAGCGTCCCGAAGATCAGCCCCATTGCCGCATACATGGCTTCGGCGGGCAGGCTGCGAGCGGCGGGTCATCAACTCGTTCTGGAACGAGTTGAATGTTGGCACAACATCGGTGCCGCTCGTCGGCTGCAACGGCCCAATGGGCCGCCACTCGACTCAGCGTGGGCACCGATATCGGCTAAGCGGTTACGCCGACCTGCATTACGCCACGCCGGCACGCGCCGTCACGTCGTATGGGTGCCGTGTCGCCGCCATATGGGAGCGACACTGATTGAGCGTTCGGTCGCTACTACGGCGTTTTCGGGGAGTTTGCCGAGTTGCGCCCCGCAACTCCACCAACAGCAATCAGTTGCTATCGTGCAGGCTGCAACGACTGCCCTGTGAGCGTCTATCGTGCGTCGGCACAGGCTGCCGGTGCGCGGGAGCACGAGTCTGGGAGCGCCAGCACCTGACGCGCGACGGTACCAAGTCGCGCGCGGGTCTCGGGACTCATCCGTCCGGAGAAGTCTGTACCTGCCCGACCACCTCTCGGAATGAACGCGCCCTGCAGCGACCGACGTGGCCGGTTGGAGCCGTTGACACCTTGGCCGTGCCATGTCGACCCATTGAACACGAGAAGTGACCCGGCCGGCCCGCATGCCGACACCAACTGAGCGGTGTACTCCTGCAACCGAGCGTCCCGAGGAGAGTGGCCCCACCGATGGGAACCGGGGATGAAGCGCGTGGCGCCGTTGTCGGGCGTGAACGCGTCCACCATGAAGATGAAGCCGAGCAGCGGCCAGTCAGTGGAGTCGTGTTCGACGTCGACGTGGATGTCTAGCACTGTCGACGCTGGCCGGAGGGTCCGCGCGTGCAGTGAGCTGAGCTTGAAGGTCAGGCCTACGGTGAGAGCGGCGGCACCCAGCAGTGGAGGATAGACGTACAACGGATCGAACAACGGGCCACGATTGACGAAGTCCACCACACGGGTCGACGTCGATCCCACGTGGATGTCATCTCCGACTGCGGCCCCGACCTCCGCGTCGTAGGCGTCTGCCACCGCACCGAGCTGCTTGACGGGAAAGGGCCGGAAAGCACGACGAAGCCGGACTCTTCCAGAGCTGCCAGCGCGGCAAGAGGGAGGGCGTCGGGTCCCCGCTGCATTGCTGGCTCTCCTGCGGACATGGCTGCGAGGATATCGTGAACTCCCGTCCCGCACAGTAGAGGATCTAACCCGGGCACAAAGCCCACCTCGGAGTCGCTCGTCAGCATTGACACCGTGACACCCCGCGAGTGGGCCCCCCAAGTACAAAGTCGGCTGTCGCGTTGAAGCAGTGAACGTGTCACCGTCCATAGGCCAAAAGGAGTACGTGCGGCAATCCCGGCCTGATTCCCCGGCGCGTGCGGCATCCGGCGTATCGACAGCACGAATCGACGCTGGTAGGGTGGCGACAGCTTAGGGAGGCTCAAGAAGCCGCATGACCGAATTTGTCAGAGTCGTCTCACTGGTGGCGCTTTTCGCTATCCCCGTCCTGCTCGCTTACCGGAGTTTTCTCGTCTACAAGAATCAGCTGGCGCTAGTCCGGGACCTGGACGTGGCGCGCATTCAGGGACGGCAGTGGCGCGACGAAACGCGGGCGCTCCTGAAAGGCCTCGGCGAGGCGATCGATCGCCAGTTCTTGACGTGGAAACTGACCGAGGCGGAGCGGGAGGTCGGCCTTTTGATATTGAAGGGTCTGAGCCTGAAAGAAATCGCCGCAACGCGGGTCACCAGCGAACGAACGATCCGCGCGCAGGCACGATCGATCTACGCGAAGGCCGGCCTGAGCGGCCGTGCCGCGCTCTCGGCGTTCTTCCTGGAGGATCTGCTCGCACCAATCGAGCGCGTTAACTCTTAACCGAACGTGACCGTTTGGCTACGTAGAACGTCCCTCCCTGCGGCGTGTATCGCGAGTTAATGCGTGTTAGGCTCCCCCCCGTTAGGTGCGGCGATGTCAAAGGTGCGAAGGCACACTCCGCGATCACACCATGGCGGGGAGGACAACATGACGACGAGTCGCATTAGTGCCGTGGCAATCGCGCTGAGTATTGCGTTCGGATTTGTTGGCGACGCCAGCTCGACGCCGCGTTCAGCGAAAGACCAGAACCTGTCCGCCCCGATCGCTTCTTCCAAACGGATGACGGACGGTAAAGAGTGGACGACTGCCAATCTGAACGTCAACACGTCGTCATCCTATTGTTACGACGATGCGGAACCGAACTGCCGTCGATATGGCCGTCTGTATACGTGGGAATCGGCGCAGCGAGGATGTCAGTCGCTAGGAGATGGATGGCGGTTGCCGACCGACGACGAATGGCGTCAGATGGCGACGCACTATGGTGGACTTGGGAACGATTCGCCTGCCAAAGGTAAAGCGGCGTACACGGCACTCCTGAGCGGAGGGACGTCAGGCTTCAATGCCGTGCTGGGTGGGAATCGCTCCATTGATGGACAGTACGACCGACTGGAGGCACACGGAATTTACTGGACGGTATCCGAAAACGATCCGATCACCGCACCGGCCTATAACTTCGGCAAAGGCAGTCAAGCGCTCTATCGTCAGCCCCAGAGCCAGAAGCAGATGGCCGTTTCCGTGCGTTGCGTCAGGGAGTGACCGCTCTCCCTGTTGAACGATTAGCGACTTGGGTTGCGAAAGATCAGGATGTGCTGCATGGGCAAGCCATCGAGCAGACGGTCAAAAACGAGGCCTTCCGCTTCGAGTTCGGTGCGCACCTCGGAGACGCTCATCTTGTGGTTTGGATGAATGGGCAGTTTCGGGTCCTCTTTCCGATACTCCAGCAACACCAGTTGCCCATTCGGCTTAAGCGCACCCCGGATGCTGCGCAGCATCTCCTGGGGGTACCAGAACTCGTGGTAAACGTCCACGAGCAGCGCCAAGTCTATGGCCGCAGCGGGCAAGCGCACATCCTTGTCCGTCCCTTGCACGAACTTTATGTTGGCTACGTGCTGTGTCGAGGCCCTGTGTTCAAGGAGCTGGAGCATGGACGTCTGAAGATCATTCGCGTAGACCATTCCTCCGGGACTGACCAAGCGTGCAAGCCGCATCGTCATGAATCCGCTGCCGGCCCCCACATCGGCGACGATCATTCCGGGCTTGATCCCAATCAGCTCCAACGCTCGATCGGGTTGTTCCTCTTGCTCGCGGGTGGGGCGATCGAGCCAAGCGGCATCCGTGTAGACGTCCGCAATCTGCCGTCCAGTCAGGGGATGCTTGGGCGGGGACTGTGCGGCGTGAATGCGTTGGGCCGTGAGGCCGAGAAGCAGACCGAGGGCGATCGTAGAGGCCAGACGCCGCGTAGTCCGTAATCTAAGAATCATCAGATGCCTTCCTGCGTCCGCTGCGATGTGAAGTCAGCATACGATACCGCATGCAGTCGTTCGAACGACCCCTCACTGCGCCCTTCGCGAATGGGCGAGCGACGCGCTTTGGAACGCCGCGTCACGTGACTTCTTCGGCAGCGAGCGGCGCACCAACACAACGAGATGGACACCCGGGCCAGCCATCCCCGCGGTAGCGCCCAAGCAGGGTGCCAACCGTGACGATCACTCGAAACAGCACGGCTTGAATCGGCCGCGGCATGATGAGTAAGGTCTGCGTATGACGATGCCGTAAGAGGAGATGGGCCATGTAGAAGAGCGGAGGCCGGCCGGCCGAGCCTGCGTTGAGGACTTCGAAGATCGCTTGAAGAAATCGGTCCAAGTCCACTGCGGGCCGCGCATAGCCTTCGAACACCAGGGGCTCATTCCCGTCGTTCCACCACCGGTGGGTCGATCCGCGAGGGAACGACACCCGCTCTCCCGAGCCTGCGGTGAATCGGCGACCATTGAGCACAGCCGACAGCGTGCCGGATCTGACGACCCCTTCTTCATCCTCCGCGACGTGAATATGGAGAGGAGGCCCTTGCCGATGTGGGGGGAGCGAACCTTTCAGTTCCAGCCACACTTCGTCGCCCCGCTTTACACGCCGCATCGCCAACCGCTCGCCCGTATGCCGATTCTCGATAATCAACTCGCGAACACCGCTGTAGGCCATCAGACTCTCCGGTTTTGACGGGCGCCCAGGCTTCCCTTCCAGGCCATCCGATTCGACGAGTCACATCATAAGCCCGTGGCCAGAGGTTACTCTCACGTCGGCCGAATTGGAGCGCGAGTGAATGAAGCGTTGAAGTAATGAGTAGTCGCCAAGTGGCGATCGATTTGCTGAACCCCGACCTTGAACGGGCTGCCGCTCGTCCGGTAGCTGTCTCACTCGATCCGTAACGCCTCGACCGGCTCGATGCGGGTTGCGGTCCGGGCCGGCCACAAGCCGGCCAGCAACACAACGACTCCGAGTGATGCCGCGGCCATGACGTACACGACAGGATCGAGTCGCGTCACGCCATAGAGTTGCGCCTCAACGAGGCGTGATCCCACGAACGCGAGGCCGATGCCCAGCGCCGTACCCAGCACGCCGATCCACAGGGCTTGCGTGATCACGAGCGCGAAGATGTGGCGCTGGCCGCTACCGATCGCCATGCGAATGCCGAATTCGCGTGTCCGTTCCGCGACCGACTGTGCCAGCAGCCCGTAGAGGCCGACGGCCGCGAGGACAACGGCAAGCCAGCCAAGGATCGAGAGCACCCACGCAAATACGCGGCGATCTCGAAGGCTGATGTCGATGCTCGTTCGGAGTGTCCTGGAGTAATGAACCGGAAGCGTCGGGTCGACGTCCTTGGCCGACGCTTCCACCCGTTTCGTGACTTCGCGCGGCGCTAGGGCGGATTTGACGAGCAGCGTGGCGGATCGAACGCCGAAGTCCGGACTGTTAAACGGCAGATAGAGGAAGAGCTCCGGATCTCCCGCCACACTCTGCCAGTGGACGTCTGGAGCCACACCGACGACCGTGAGTTCGTGGGCCGGACGCGACGGGGTCCTCGCGGGTAACACGATGCGCTGGCCGATCGGACTCGTATTGCCGAACAACCGGCGCGCCAACCGTGCGCCGACGATGGCCGACGCACTCGTCGGCGTCCATGCCTCCGCATCGGTAAACGCGCGACCTTCGACGAGGCGCATTCCGAGGACGTCGAAGTATGTGCGGCTGACCGCGTTCGCGTAAACCTCGATGGGTTCGTGCTCCGTCCCGGCTGGATGCTGCAGCCGCATGATTCGCCCCGACCCGAATGGTGCTCGCGCGCTGATCGAGACAGCCTCCAAGCCCGGCGTGCCCTGCAATCTGTCCATCACGGTTCGGTAATACGCGAAGGCGCGATCGGGTTGGTAGCCGTGGCCGCTCGGTTCCATCCCGTGCGTCGTGACGCCGTCAGCGTTGAATCCCAGATCGATCCCGTTGAGGTTCCGGAGCGTTGCCACCAGCATCAGCGCGCCCGTCACGAGCGCCAGGGACAAGGCGAGCTGCGCGACCGCAAACCCCGTCCGAATTCGGCGTGTGGTCGTGACCGATCGTCCGCCGGCGTCACCGAGGGCGCTTGCCGACGTGCGCCTCGCGGCATACACCGCTGGCATGAAGCCCGCCGCAAAGCCGCATCCGATCGATACCCCGAGCGCCATCGCCAGCACGCGCATATCGAGTGGGACCGTGAAGTCCGGTCGTGCGGCGACGGCGGGGAGAAGGAGCGCCGCGACGAACTGTTTGAGCCACACGGCCAGAGCGACGCCCAGCACGGTACCTCCGGCCGCGAGCAGCATCGCCTCCGTGAGCTGCAAGAGAAGCAGACGCCCTCGACCGGCGCCGAGTGCCAGCCGCACGGCGTGTTCGCGCCGGCGGCCGACGCTGCGGACCATCAGAAGGTTCGCCACGTTGGCGCAGCCAAGGAGCAGCAACGCTCCACCGATCGCCAGCAGCACCGAGACGAGGCGTTGATAGCTTTCGCGTTGCAGAATGGGTGTGCCGAGCCCCTCGACGAGCTTCGCACGCACGCCCTCGAGCTCCTGATTCTCTTTGGGATAATTCGCGGCCAGCCCGCGCACGAGCGCATCGAGCTCCGCCTGCGCCATCGCGAACGACGCACCAGGAGCCAGGCGGACGATGAACGAATAGAAGAGACCGTCTTCTCGCGTCGTCCATCTGTCCGGTCCGCCAAAGTGATTGACGTATCCGTAGGTCGCGCCGGGATACCACACGTCCACATGGCTGAACGGCTCGGTGCCGACGAATTCCGTTGGTAGCACTCCCACGATCGTCAGCGGAAGGCCGTTGAGCGTCACGCGACCACCCACCGCGCCGACTGCGCCACCGAACGCACGACGTGCCAGCCCGTCGCTGATCACCGCGATGTGCGCGCCCGGCGGCTGATCGTCTTCACGACGAAACGAATGGCCTGCCTGAACGCGGACGCCCAGCACGTCGAAGAAGTCGGCCGTGACCCACCCTGTCTCGATGACCGCGGGAGACAACGCATCAGCCGCGAGGCTGCCGGTGCCTTCCTGAATCCCGGTCATGGCAGTCATGGTCTTCGAGGTTCGCCGCAGATCGTCGAGATTCAAGTAGGACACGCCGCGCGGACTGAAGCCGCGCCCGATCCATTGGCCCACATAGACCACGCCCAGGCGATCGGGTTCGACGACGCCGGGCGTCGGACGCCAGAGCAGCCAATTGCCGATGCTGAGCATCGCGGTCGTGGGACCGACCGAGAGGGCGAGCGTGGCGATCACGGCTGCCGTGAACGCGGGGGATCGGCGGAGCGACCGGACCGAATGGCGGACATCCTGCCAGCACGCCTGCACCCATCGTCCGCGCGCCGGTGCGCCCGGCGGCGGCAGGTTCAGCGGGTGCGGCACGATCTCTTCGAGGCGCCGCGCGAGCTCTCCCGGTGAGTCGAGGTCCGCGAGGGCCGCGGCCCGGGCGGCTGCGGGTTCGACCCCTTGGGCAACGAGATCCTCGACGCGGTCGTCAAGATGCTGTGCGAGCTCTTCGACGATCTCTGCCTCGTGTTCGGGCTTCAAGCCGAGCGACGCCAGCCGCTCGATCAATTCGCGTCGCCAGAGTGACATAGGGCGACCTCCGTACACCGATCCGCTGGACGCGGGATTACGCCTCGACGCCCGCGATGCGGCTCACAGCGCGGGCAAACGCCTGCCAGCCGCCCCGCTGCGCGGCCAGCACTTTGCGACCCTCGGTGGTCAGCCGGTAAAGCCGTCGCCTGCGCTGGCCGGCTTTCTCGGTCCAACGTCCTTCGATCCAGCCGCGCTTCTCGAGTCGGTACAGGAGGGGATACAACGACGCGACGTTGAAACGCAGCGCCCCCTCGGATCGCGCCTCGATCAGCTTGCCGATGTCGTACCCATGCCGCGGCTGATCCTCCACGAGGGCGAGGATCAGCAGCTCGGCGCTGCCTTTCTTGAGCTCCCGTGCGGGAAGTCCGCGAACCATATGTCGTAATGTAACACATGTCTATACGACATTACTTGCGTCAGTGTCTGAAGGTAGTCCGCTGGTGTTCAGGACGTTCGCCTGGTGTCACACGCCGAGCCGCGCTGCGGCGTCAGCGAGGAACTATCCTCGTCCGCCCTGCTGCCAGGCCCGTATAATCGCCTTAAAGATGGCCCTTGCCCCCGGCACGCGCCTCGGCGTCTACGACATCACGGCGCGGATCGGCGAAGGCGGAATGGGGCAAGTGTACCGAGCGACGGACACGACGCTGGGTCGCCAGGTTGCGATCAAGATCCTGCCAGACGCTTTCGCTTCGGACCCTGAACGCTTGGCGCGCTTCGAACGCGAGGCGAAGACGCTCGCGTCCCTGAATCATCCGAACATCGCCGCGATCTACGGACTCGAGAAGTCCGGTGGCTTGCGCGCCCTCGTGATGGAACTCGTCGAGGGCGACGATCTGTCGCAACGGATCGCCCGTGGCGCGATTCCGATCGATGAAGCCCTGCTCATCGCGAAGCAGATCGCGGACGCGCTCGAAGCGGCGCACGAGCAGAGCATCGTCCATCGCGATTTGAAGCCCGCGAACATCAAGGTGCGCCCCGACGGGGCAGTGAAAGTCCTGGACTTCGGCCTCGCCAAGGCCATCGAGGCTGCCACGGCCGACTCCTCCACCTCGCCGACCGCCAGCGGGGTGGCCACTCAAGCCGGCATCATTCTGGGGACGGCCGCCTACATGTCTCCGGAGCAGGCCAAAGGCAAGTCCGTCGATCGCCGTACGGATACCTGGGCGTTCGGTTGCGTGCTCTACGAGATGCTGACGGGCAAAATGACGTTCAAGGGAGACACGATCTCGGACACACTCGCGGCGGTGATTCGTGGCGAACCCGATTGGACCGTTCTGCCCCAGAACACTCCGCTGCAAATCCGCGACCTCCTTCGGCGCTGCCTCACCAAAGATCCAAAGGGGCGCATGCAAGCCATCGGCGATGCGCGAATCGCGATCGAAGAAACACTCGCACGCGGGGTCGAGGACACCGAAGCGGCCCCGGCGCCTGTTCGGCCTGCCGGATGGCTCCGGGTTTTGCCCTGGGCGGTCGCTGTGGCCGGCGTCTGCGCTGCGATGCTGTTTCTTGCATTGCGTCCCGCGCCGCGTGTGTTGCCGCTGCGCAAGTTTCAGCGCAACGTGGAAAACCTTCAGGCGGGGATATACGGCGTTGGGGGTCCGGCCATCTCCGCTGACGGAAAGAGAGTCGCCTATCAGAGCGGCAATCGCATCTTCGTCTGGGAGTTCGATCAGCTGGATGTGCATCAGGTGTTTGAAATCGAAGGAACCGGCCAGACGTCAACCCCGCTGATCTGGTCGCCCGACAGCGCATCTCTCGCGTTTCGAAACCGGGACAAGTTGCTCCGTGTCCCTGGTGCGGGCGGTCAGCCCGTACAGTTATGCAAGCTTCCGTTCAACCTGCTGCAGAGCGGAGCCTGGAGTCCTGCGGGGAAGATTTATTTGGCCGCACACTTCGGAGACATCTATGAACTATCGGATGGGGGAGGCGATGCCAGGCCACTTGGGCTTTTCCATCCTTCAACCGAAGTGGACTTCCATGGTCTCAGCATGCTCCCGGATGGACACCTGATGTACATGGTGCACACCGTGGGCCCTGGCACCAGGGTGGATGTTCTTCTCGATGGCAATCCGAAAACAGTGTTCTCCTCCAGCGACCTGTCGACCGCTCTGCCCGCCTATGCGCCGGATGGTTACCTGCTCATCGAGCACGATGGGAATGGCATCTGGGCCCACCCTTTTTCCCTCGCGAAGATGGAACTGACCGGAGAGCCCTTCCTAATCGCGGCCAGGGGCACCGCGCCGACGGTCTCCTCTGACGGGACGCTGTTGTACATCCTGCCGGCACCCGATGAGCTTCGTCAGGCTGTGTGGGTCAGTCGTAACGGCGAGATACTTTCCAGCGTTGGCAAACCGGAACTCGGCTTGCAAAATCCCGCGTTGTCGCCCGACGGTAAGAAACTGGCCGTCGCGGCTGTGGATGAGGATGGCAAAGAGTTCATTGCGATCGACGATCTCGCCCGTGGCAGCCGCGTTCCGCTCACTTCTTCCGCGCAGACCGAATACAACGCACCTGGCTGGATGCCGGACGGCCGCTTGGTCTTCTCGTACTTCACGAACGTTTCGTCTACGATCGCTCTTCGGGCTGCCGATGGAACCGGGACAACGCAGAATCTGTTCCCGGGCGCCTGGCCTCACCTCTCTCCGCGCAGCAATTATCTCCAATTCACCGCGGTCACCGGGGATGGCAAGCTGAACTATCTGCCGTTGGAGAGCGGCAGGCTGCCTCCCGATCCTCTCAAACCTCGCATCTTTCTCGACGATCCCAGTTACAAGATCGATCTCCACATTTCCCCCGACGAGACACTTGCTGCCTATGTGACACGCAACGCAAAGCAGATGGGCGTCTGTATTTCGCGCTTTCCCAGCGGCGAAGGCAGATGGGAGGTGACCGCCGTGGGCGAATCGCCGATGTGGAACCCACGCGGTGGTGAGGTGTTTTTTACCTCGAAGGGCAGCATGATGTCCGTGGACGTCGTCGCGAAGCCGTCCCTGACTCTTAGCGCCCCGAAGAAGTTGTTCGATCTCGACAAAGCGGCGCTTCAAGCCGCGCCGCTCTCAGGCAGGTCTCTGTTCGGGGTCTCACCAGACGGTCAACGGTTCCTGATGGTCCAGCGTGTGGGCAAGCACGATACGTCACGCGCCATGGTGGTCGTGCAAGACTGGCACGCCGAGTTTGCCAATCGGAATCGGCACTGAGTGCTGGTCCGCACGTGGACTGACGAACGCCCTGATCCGGTCGCAAACCGTGCCGTCCCAGGTCTCTTCCGAGTAACGCCTCTTTAAACCTCAACGCAGCGGCGGGTGAAGGCAACGGATTGCCGGATTGCTCCGTCTGAGGTAATGACAACTTATGCAACGGCTCGAAGAACTGCTGAGCGACGTCCGCCTGGCAGTGCGGCAATTGATCTCGGCTCGTGGGTTCACGCTGGTGGCAGCGCTCACCCTGGCGCTCGGCATCGGCGTCAACAGCGCCATCTTCTCGCTCGCCGATGCCGCGCTGATGCGGCCGCTGCCGTTTGGCGAGGCCGGGCGACTGGTGATGCTGTGGGAGCGCACACCGACGTCGCCAAAAACCGGTGTCTCGCCGCTGAACATGCGCGACTGGAACCTGCAAAGCCGGTCGTTCGAGGGCATCGCCTTCGTCCAGCGAGGCATGGGCGGCGGGCCGTTGCTGACCGCGCCTGACGGCTCGATCGAAACGGCGGAGCGTCAGAGCACCAGTGCCAACTTCTTCGATGTCCTCAAGGTGGTCCCGATTGTGGGCCGCACGTTCAAGCCCGAAGACGACGGTCCGTCGCCGCGCATGGTGCTGCTCGGCGAAGCCGTGTGGCGGCGCCGATTCAGCAGCGATCCTTCGATTGTTGGCCGTCTCGTGCGGTTGAACGGCCAGCCGTACACCGTCGTCGGCGTCGTCGCCGACACTGTGCAGTTCTCGCGGCCAGCCGAGATCTGGACGCTGACTGGGCAGTTCCCCGACATCCCAACGTTGCGCGCTGCGCGCGCCTTCGAGGTTGTCGCGCGCCTGAAGCCCGGTGTGTCGATCGAGGCGGCGCAGGCCGAGCTGAACGTCATTGCCGACCGGCTCGCGCAGGCATACCCAGAAGCGAACAAGGGTACCGGCGTGAGTCGTCGAGCCGATCCGCGCCGGCATCGTCGGGAGTGATTTGGCGACGACGTCGATGCTCCTGCTGGGCGTGGTGGGCTTCGTGCTGCTCCTGTGCTGCGCGAACGTCGCCAATCTGCTGCTCGCGCGGGCTGCCGCGCGCACTCGTGAGATCGCCGTGCGGTCCGCGCTCGGCGCCGCGCGCGGACGCATCATCAGGCAGCTGCTCACGGAGAGCCTCGTGCTCGCATTGGTCGGCGGGATGCTGGGCATCGGCGTCGGCGCCGCGATTCTCCGGGCCGCGCCAGCGCTGATTCCGCCGGGTCTGTTGCCGGCGGCCGTCACACCCGCGTTCGACGCGCGGGTCGTGCTGTTCGGTCTGGCCGCGGCGCTGGCGGTGGGCGTCGTGTTCGGTGTCATACCAGCGTGGCAGGCGACGGGCGGGTCGCTTGCCGGTGTGATGGCGTCCGAAAGTCGGTCCTCGACTTCGACGAGGAGGCGCTTGCGCAGCCTGCTCGTGTCGGGCGAGGTGGCCGCGGCGGTCGTGCTCCTATGCGGCGCCGGGCTGCTGCTGCAGACGCTGCTGAAACTCGTCGGCGGCGACACCGGCTATCGCGCGACGAGCGAGTCGGTCCTGACGCTCGACTTCAGCGTGCCCACGGGGAAGAGCTCACGGTATCCAACGGCGGAAGCGGTCACACAGTTCTACGATGCGGTGAGTCGCGACGTCAGCGCGCTGCCCGAGGTGCGCCGCGTCGGCTGGGCGTCGAGCCTGCCGTACGGCACGAGCGAGCTGGGCCGGTGGGCGTTCGAGATCATCGGCGATCCGCAGGTCGAGGCGCGCGATCGGCCGAGCGCGGAGTACACGACCGCCGATCCCGGATACTTCGGCACGCTCGATCTGCCGATCGTGAGCGGGCGCGGCTTCAACGACCGCGACACGCTGCACAGCCTGCCTGTGTGTCTGGTCAACGAGGCGTTCGTGCGCCGGCATTTCCAGGGCCGCAACCCAATCGGCGCGCGTCTTTCGCTCATCGCGCCCTTCAACGGGCCCACCCAGATCCGCGAGATCGTCGGCGTGGCGCGGCAAACCAGCGGCGAGCCCGATGCGCCCGAAGAGCTGCTCCAGGTCTACGTGCCGCTGGCGCAGTTCCCGACCGGCGACGTCTACATGGTGGTGCAGCCGTCGGCCGGCGCGGCGGAGACGCTGACGCCGCTCGTGCGGCGCGTCGTCGCTCGGATCGATCCCGACTCGCCCGTGCGGCGCGACCGGACGCTCGAGACGCTGTCGATTGAGTCGACCGCGGGCTATCGCTTCCGAGCGGAGATGGTCGGGACGTTCGCGGCGCTGGCGCTCGTGCTGGCCATGGTGGGCGTATTCGGCGTGCTCGCCTACACCGTTCAGCAGCGGCAGCGCGAGATCGGCGTACGCATGGCGCTGGGCGCCACCTCCTTTCGTGTGACGTGGCTCGTGTTCCGTGACGCCGGCTGGATGATCGCGACCGGTGCCGCGTCCGGCATGGTGGTCGCGGCCCTCTCAGGACGGGTCGTCGCGACGTTCCTCTTTGGGGTCGATCCCCTCGACCCGCTGACGTTCGTCAGCGTACCGATCGTGATCCTGCTGACGGCGATCATCGCCGCCGCCGCGCCCGCCTGGCGGGCCAGTCGCATCAACCCCGTCGAGGCGTTTCGGTACGAGGGGTGAGTCGGACCCGTCAGTTGGAGACGGCGCTATGAGGTTCAATCACGTCGGCATCCCCACAACGGCTCGCTTTGAAGGGGAAATCGATCTTCCCCACCTGAAAGTCACCGTGAGTGACCATCAGAGCAATCCCTTCGGCATCCAATGGCAGCGGTACTGGGAGGGGGCGCCCTATCCCGACCTCGTCAAGACGGTCGCGCATGTGGCCTTCGAGGTGGACGACTTGGAGCAGGTTCCTGCGCGGTCAGGAAGTCATCATTCCGCCGAACAGCCCAAGTGCGGGAGTGATAGTCGCTTTCATCAAGGTTGCCGGCGCTCCGGTCGAACTCCTCCAAATAGACCGCACTATCAGAAGCGATCTTTGAGCATTCATTCCGTGATCCCCATCCCGCGGAAGGTCTTCCAGTTGCCGTCCGGGAGCTCCCTGTACACCCCGAGCCACGAACGTGCTTCGGTTCGCCACCCGGCGATTCGACATACGAAGCAGTGAAGTTACGCCACTCGATTGCCCAGCCGTCCAAGATCGTCACGTCTTTGGTTTCCGGAACGTAGGTCAACACCTTGACACCAGGGCGAGCCGACCAGCGTTCGTTGCTCACTCGGATCGCTTGTTTGCCGACTTCTGCCGGCCGGCCTGGGCCGAGACGAACGGTGTCATCGGTCCAGAGATCCGTCAGGGCAACAGGATCTCGCGACAACGTCGCGGCGATGTCCTGCTGGTGGAGCTTCTCGATGGCGGCCCGGTCCGCATCGCGGCCCCTGTCGCTTCCAACCGACGCGGGCGGTTTCTGAACCACTTGCTCTGCGAACGCGGTCAACGCGCCGACAACTACAGCAAGTGAAAGCACTTTCATACTCCCTCCAACCCCCTAAAGAGATCCGTGCGCGAAGCGGTCCGGCTCAGATACCGTCGCAAGGGCGGACCGATTGAGCGAATCCTCGCTGTCGCGGACTGGCGCTTATCGCCTCGGGTCTCGTCCCAAGAGGTCCCAGCGGTTCCCTTCAAGATCGAGAAACACGGCAAGTCGGCCGTATGGCTCATCGCGAGGCGGCGAGACGAACCGCACACCCGAGGTGACCATGCGCTGGTAGGCCTTGTCAAAATCGTCGACGCGCAGGAACATTCCGACGCGACCCGCGAACTGCTGACCCACCATGCTCGTTTGTTCGTCGCCGTCGGCACGCGCGAGCAGGATGCCTGTCTGGCCTCCCTCGGGACGAATCACGACCCAACGCTTCGGGCGGCCATCATTGGTCCGCGACGGTGTATCTTCCACCAACTCGAACTGCAGGACGTCAACGAAGAAACGGATAGCGGTGTCGTAGTCCCGCACCACCAGCGCGACGAGTTCAAGATGCGACATCGCGGTCAGATTACTCCTGAGTGGTCGCCAAGTGTTTTTCGAACTGGACCTGTCGTCGGAAGCCACTACGTGCGCGCAGCAGGGCGTTACCGGCGATAAACGACGTCGTAGTCGGATTGAACGCGAAGTCGTCTATCCGGCATGCTCGCAGCGTACCCCGAACGTCGACGAGTCAGCAGGTCCGCCAGGCCGCTGATTGATGAACACCACGCCACCGCTGTGCGCTTATACTCGAATTACACTTGCCACTCAGGCCCGGCGTGCGCCTCGGCGTCTACGAAGTCATCGCAGCGATCGGCGAAGGCGGGATGGGCCAGGTGTTTCGCGCGCGGGACACGAGGCTGGATCGCGACGTCGCGATCAAGATTCTGCCCGAGGCGTTCGCGCACGATGCGGACCGCCTGACGCGCTTCCGTACGGAAGCCAGGATCCTGGCTGCGCTGAATCATCCCAACATCGCCGCGGTCTACGGTCTCGAAGAGAGCGGGGGCTTCACGGCGCTCGTGATGGAGTTCGTCGACGGAGAGGATTTGTCGCAACGGATCGCGCGCGGCGCGATTCCGCTCGAGGAGGTCCTGCCCATCGCGAAGCAGATCGCGGACGCGCTCGACGCGGCCCACGAGCAGGGCATCGTCCATCGCGATCTGAAGCCCGCGAACATCACGCTGCGCGCTGACGGCACAGTCAAGGTCCTCGACTTCGGATTGGCGAAAGCGATGGACCCGACAGGGGCGTCGCGTGCGAACGCGATGAGCTCGCCGACAATGACGAGTCCCGCGCCGGTGACGTCTGCGGGCGCGATTCTCGGCACCGCTGCCTACATGTCGCCCGAGCAGGCGCGCGGCAAAGCGGTCGACGACCGTTCGGACGTCTGGGCTTTTGGCTGCGTGCTCTTCGAGTTGCTCACCGGCACGCAGGCCTTTCGTGGCGACGGCGTCGCCGACACGATTGCCGCCATCATCAGCAAGGAGCCCGATTGGGCGAGGCTCGCTCCTGAAACGCCCACGGCGATTCGGCGCCTGTTACGGCGTTGTGTCGAAAAGGATCCGAAGCGCCGACTCAGTTCGCTCAGCGACGCGCGCCTGGAACTCGACGAGCCGGCCGACCCGGCAACTGGACCGCACAGCGACACCGCATCGGCCGTCGTCAGTCGCACGCGCGAACGCCTCGCGTGGGCCGCGCTGGTCATCGTTGCCGCGGTGTCGGCGCCGCTGACCGTCAAGCGACTCGCCGGACCTGCGCCCGAACCGGCGGTCACTCGCTTCGAACTCCCGCTGACGGCATCGACCGTTGCCCTCGGTCCCCCCGAGGTCTCGCCTGACGGCCGCACCATCGCGGTCGTCGTGCCTGGCGACGATGCGATCACTCGAATTCGGATTCGACCATTGGACGCGGCGACATTTCAGGAACTGCCGGGCACGGAGGGCGCAACCTACCCGTTCTGGTCGCCCGACAGCCGGTCGATCGCCTTCTTTGCCAAGGACACACTGAAGAGGATTCCGGTTTCCGGGGGACCGCCCCAAACCGTGTGCGCCGCAGTCCGCGCACGCGGGGGCACGTGGGGCCGCGCCGGCATCGTGTTGTTCAGCGCCATCGCGGACCACGCCGAGCGTCTGCAGCAGGTCGCCGAGAGCGGCGGCACGCCGGCCGTGCTGACACCCCTGTCGCTCCCGAAGCTCACGCTGCAGCGCTGGCCGCACTTCCTGCCCGATGGCCGGCACTTTCTATTCTTCGCGTCGGCGCGGCAGACCGAGACGGACGGCGTCTACGCCGGATCGCTTGGCGAGACGGGAGCGAGACGGATCGTCGGCGGCTTCGGCGAGGCGCGGTACAGCGGCGGCACGCTCCTGTTCGTGCGCGACACCACGCTCATGGCGCAGCCATTTGACGCGGTTGGTCAGGTGCTGGGCCCGGCCGATCCCGTCGTCATCTCGTCCGTGTCGAACGCAGGAAACGAGGGCAGCAAGGCGTTCGCCGTGTCGGATGGCGGCGTGCTGATCGTCGTGCCGCTCTCGGCCCCCTTGCGGTTCCAGTTGAAATGGTTCGATCGGGGAGGCCGGTGGATCGCGGATCTGGGCGTTCCCGGGAATCAGCGTAGCCCCAGGATTTCGCCCGACGGATTGCGCGTCGTGACGTCGTCGGCAACGGCCACCGGCGCGACCAGTGGCGGAGCGCTCTGGACCACCGATGCGAAGAGCGGACGGCCTCAGCGGTTGACATTTACGGATGGCGTCTACGAACGTCCCGTGTGGTCACGAGACGCGACTTCCATGTTCTTCGGGCTGACGACGGGCGCTACTGGCGTCGCGGATCTCTTCAGCCAGCCGACCAACGGCAGTGCGTCGCAGGAAGCGCTGCTCCCAAGCAGGGAGAAGGAGTACAAGTTTCCACTGGATGCGTCATCCGATGGGCACTCCCTGCTGTACACCACCGAGTCGACGCCGACCAACACCGCCCTCTGGGTGTTGTCACTCCCTGAACGAACACCAACACTCTACGTGAGGAACGCTGGCCTGGCTCGGCTGTCTCCTGGCGGGGGCTGGGTGGCCTATGCGGGCAACAATGCCGGCCTCCGCGAGATCTACCTGCAGAGTTTCCCGACGCCGGCTATGAAGTTCCAAATCTCCGAGGGCGGCGGCGACGCGCCGGTGTGGAGCCATGACGGCCGCGAACTCTTTTACGTGGCCGGGGCCAGACTCATGGCCGTCCCGGTGTCGACGACCAGCGGGGATCCCAGTATTGGCCAACCCACGGCGCTCTTCGATCTGCCGGGCCAACCGGACTTCGACGTCTCGGCCGACGGCCGGTTTCTGTTCGCGGTGCCCGTTGCGAACCAGGCGCCGGAGGCCGTCGTCACGCTGAATTGGAAGGCGGGACTGAAGAAATAGAGCGATCAGAGCAGCACTGTCCCGGCATCTCACGAGACATCCTCAATTGGTAGGTGTCCGCTGGAATTCGTCGGCGTTGGCAGATACGTGTTGCAACACGTTTCAAGTTTGAGTAAGCTCTCGATATGGGCCGAGGGCTGCAGCAGCGCCTGAAGATGCGGGCGATCGAGAACCCCGTGGTCGAGGGCATGCTGAACCTGCTCGTGACGGGCGGGCTCCTCAACCAGCGGGCGGACGCTGAATACGCCCGGTTCGGCCTGACCACGAGCGCTTACAACGTGCTGCGCATCCTCCGTGGATCGCCAGACGGCCTGCCGCGGGGCGAAGTCGCCCGGCGGATGGTGAACCCGTCGCCGGACGTCACGCGGCTCATCGACCGCCTGGCACGTCGAGGACTCGTGCGCCGGTTGCGCGCGCGCACGGACCGGCGAGTGTCCCTCACGCGGATTACCCCGAAGGGCGTGGAACTGCTCGAGCGCGCCGAAGTTGCCAACGACGCCCAACACGCGGCGCTGGCGTCGCGGTTGTCGGCGGCCGAATGGCGACAGTTGAGCGCGCTCTGCGAACGTATCTATAGCGACGAGACATAGTATTTGGCGGTGCAATATGTGTTTAGACAAATTATGTTCAGACATTCAAATCTCGCGATCGCATGAGTGTGCCGGCGTCCGCAGCCTTCCCGGCATCCCCTGGCGGTGCCTGATCGTCGCGCTGGTAACCGCGTCCCTCGCCTCGAGTCCCATCGCGGCACGCGCGGCCACTCGCGAGGCACCGACACGCATCGTTGCCAACGACAACACGCGACCCGCCGGGATGGCCGACGGCAACACGGTGAGGATTCGTCTTCGCGCCGCCTCGGGACTATGGCGCCCCGAAGGCCCCGCCGGTCCGGCACTGACTGTCGACGCCTTTGGCGAGGAAGGCGTAGCGCTCAACGTGCCGGCCCCGCTCATTCGCGTCACGGAGGGAAGCCTGGTCGAGGTCTCGATCCGCAACGACCTCGGCGCGGCGCTCCGCGTGCACGGTCTCTGCGCCCGCGACGGCGGCCCGTGTGTTCCGCTCGACGTGGCACCGGGCGGCACTCAGCACGTGCGCTTTCCCAGCGGGCGTGCCGGTACGTATCACTATTGGGCCACGACCATGGGAGCGCCGGTGCCATTCCGAGAATTGGCCGGCGCGCTGGTCGTCGATCCCCTGAACGGCCCGACCGGTCCAGACCGCATCTTCGTCATCACCGAGTGGAACACCCTCACTGCGGCACAACTCGCCGAGGTCATCACCGCCGATGACGCCAGCGAGCGCTTTCTCGCGTTGCGGCCGGCCTTCGCGTTCATGATCAATGGCCTGTCATGGCCGGCGACAGAACGACTGGTCTACCGCCGCGGCGATGTCGCGCGGTGGCGAGTCATCAACCTCAGTTCACAGCGCCATCCGATGCACCTGCACGGGTTCTATTTCAACGTGCTGCGGCTCGGCGACGGCCAGCGCGACGAACCGGTGGGCGGCGGACACGGGCAGCGGGTCGTCACGCAGCTGATGCCGTCAGGCGGCACGCTGACATTGGAATGGACGCCAGAGCGCGTGGGCAATTGGCTGTTCCACTGTCACATCATGTCCCATGTCTCACCGAGGCGTAGCCTCGGCGCGCACCCGGCGGTTGACGATTCTCATGCGGCGCATGCCGCGAGCCACGATCACGGCCAGATCGATCCCGCACTAGGCATGGCTGGCATGGTGCTCGGGATCACCGTGATCTCGTCGCGACGCGGCCACAGACGTCCGCGACGTCGCTTCACCACGACGACGGATCACGATGGCCATCGAGCCCCGGCAGGATGACCCAGAAGGCGGGGCGACGATGCGCGTCGTTGTGGACGACGCGCCGGCGCGCGATCCAGGCACACCGCTCGCCTGGGCCGGCCCGCCGCTGGTGCTCCGCCGCGGCGAACTCGCCGAGATCACGGTGTTGAATCACCTGACGGAGCCCACATCGATCCACTGGCATGGGCTCGAGGTCGAGAGCTATTACGACGGGGTGCACGGCTGGAGTGGCATGGGCGGCCAGACCGCGCCGATGATCAAATCCGGCGGCACGTTCGTCGTGCGGATCACGCCGCCGCGCGCCGGCACGTTCGTCTATCACACGCACGTCCACGACTACCGCCAGTTGTCGGCAGGTCTCTACGGGGCGCTGATCGTGACGGAGCCAGAAGAGGCGTTCGACCCTGTCGCAGACCACGTCATCGTCCTGGGACGACGGAATGCGTCAGAGGCATCGAGCGTTCTCAGCGATCCAGCTTCCGTCGTCGTGAACGGCGAACGCTCGCCCCGGTGGGTGTGGCGTGGCGGCCAACGCCACCGGATCCGGTTGATCAACATCACGCCGGACGACATCCTCTCCGTGTCGCTGCGCAAGGGGGACGCGGCCGTGTCGTGGCGGCCATTGACGAAGGACGGGGCGCCGGTGCCAATCATCGACGGCCCACCGGTTCCGGCGACGGTGACGATCGCCGTCGGCGAAACCTACGACTTCGAGTACACCGCCCCGGCCGGCCGCGGACTGATGTGGCTGGACGTGCGGAGCACGAGCGGAAAGTGGCAGGCGCAGGGCCAGGTGATCGTGAGGTGATGACGAGGCAACGGCCTTGCGTCACATGCAGCAGACAGACATAATATAGACTGTCTCTATATGGAACCCCTCTACGGCATTCTCGACATGTTGGTCCTGCGCACACTCCTGTTTGGCCCCATGCATGGTTATGGCATTGCCCGCGCGATCCGTCAGGGCTCCGATGATGCCGTGCAGATCGAGTTCGGCTCGCTCTATCCGGCCCTGAAGCGACTCGAGCTGAAGGGCTGGATCGTCGCGAAGTGGGAGATGTCCGAGCACAACCGTCGCGCGAAGGTGTACCGGCTCACGCCGGTCGGCCGCAAACGACTGCGGCAGGAGACGTCGGAGTGGGCCGAGTTCACAGCCGGTGTCGCCAGACTCTTGAAACCGGCCTCAGGCGAGGCGGAGTGATGATTCTTTGGAGACGACTCGCTTTTCTGTTGCCCTGGCGGCGGCGCGCGGCCGAACGGGACATGCAAGAGGAACTGCAGTCGATCGCCGCCATGGCCGAACCGCTGGAACTCGGCAATCTGACGCTCGCTGCCGAGGACGCCCGTGCTGAATGGGGATGGACGAGACTGAGTGCCCTCGCCCAGGATCTCCGCTACGCCGCCCGTACGCTCCGGAAGAGTCGTGGGTTCACCGTCGTTGCGCTCCTCGTCCTCGCGATTGGGATTGGCGCCAGCACGACGATCTTCTCTGTGGTGGATGCGGTCGTTCTGCGTGATCTTCCATTCGATGAGAGTGATCGGATTGTCGTGGTCGGCTCGTTGTGGAACGGGCGGCCCGGTCTCGAGACGGCGCCGACGTTTCTCGACTGGCGTGTACGGCAAGACGTATTTGAATCGTTTGCCGCGATTGCCGATGGGACGCTCATCCTGAATGCGACTACCGCCGCTGAAGAACTGCGTGTCGAGCGTGTCACGGCGGAGTTCTTTCCCCTGCTGCGTGTGCGCCCTCGGATCGGGAAGGCGTTCACGGTTGACAATGAAGCGGAAGGAGGCGACCGCGTCGCCATTGTCAGCGACGGACTCTGGCAGCGGCACTTCGGCGCTGACCCCAACATCGTTGGGAAGGCGATGACGTCGGAGGACGGGACACGGGTGATCGTGGGTGTCATGCCCCCAGACTTCTCGTATCCGGTTGGCACGCTGCGGTCGACCGATGTCTGGGTGCCGTATGTCGTCCCGGCTCGCGATCGCCAGCGTGCAACCGGGAATCGCGTCTTTTCCCTCCAGGTCCTCGGACGAATGCGGCCAGGGCTGACCGTTGCGCAGGTGCAGGCGCGCATCCAGCAGATCACCGCGCCGATGGTAAAGGAGTACCCGAAGTGGTTCGGCGTAACGGGAATTATCGGCGTCACGCCCCTTCGAGAGCTGATTCTGGGCAACGGGCGCGTACGCACGTGGATGCTGATGCTGCTCGGGGCTGTCGGGTTCCTGTTGCTGCTGGCGTCGGTCAACGTGGCGAATCTTACGCTCGCGCGCGCGAGCGCCCGCGAGCAGCAGTTGGGCGTGCGCGCGGCGCTCGGAGCCTCCCGCGCCAGGCTTGGTCAGGTATTGCTGGTCGAAAGCCTCCTCCTCTCGACGCTCGGTGCCACCTGCGGTCTCGTGCTGGCCTGGTGGGGCATCAGTGTCTTGCGGGCCGCGATACCTGCCAGCGTTCCGCGCGTGTCCTCGATCGCGCTCGACTCCCGTGTGCTGTGTTTCGCCGTGCTCGCATCCGCCCTGGCGGGCATCAGTGTGGCCGTGATTCCGGCCTGGCAGGCGTCGCGGGCGAGTCTCAGCGCTGTGTTGAAGGAGGGTGGACGTTCGTCGACCGCAGGCCGCGTGCCGAAACTCACGCGATCCGCATTGGTCGTGGCGGAGGTCGCCCTTGCCGTCATCCTTCTCGTGGGCGCGGGGCTCTTCGTCTCGAGCTTCGTTCGGTTGATGCGAGTCGACGTTGGCTTCGACTATCACAATGTCTTGACCGTGCCCGTCTATCCGCGCGCAGATGATCCGAGATGGAAGGTGCCGGGCGCGCTACTCATCGGCGACATCGTGAGCCGCGTGAAACAACTGTCAGGCGTCGAGTCCGTGGCATCCATCTCAGGTGGCCTGCCCCTATTGGGACTCCGGCACCGCGTCTCCGTGAACGTACCCTCCGACGCAACGCTCGCTGGGGATGCCGACCCGATCGAACTTCGCGCAGTATCGCCGGACTATATGCCGGTCCTCCGCATGTCGCTGGAGCACGGGCGTATGTTTACCGACGCCGACCGGCGAGAGGCTCCATTCGTGATCATTCTGAGCCAGGAGGCGGCGTGGAAGTATTTCGGTCATGCCGATGCTGTGGGAGCGACCATCAGGATCGAAGGACGGGATCGCACCATCGTTGGCATCGTCCGCGGCGTCCGATTTGGCGGACCGGAGACCGACGGGCTGCCTGTCGCCTACGAGCCCCTGCAACAAGAACAAAGTCAGGCCGTGCGCGGCAGCGACCTGGTGATCCGCACGCAGGCCGATCCGCTCTCGATTCTGCCAGAGGTCAAGTCAGCAATTTGGTCGGTCGCGCCGGAGTTGCCCATTCGCGATGCGACGACCCTCACGACAATATTTGAGCACCTGACCGAGGAGCGACGGTTCAACATGCTGGTGCTCAGCATCTTTGGCCTGGTCGGGATTGTCATTGCCGCCGTCGGAATCTACGGCGTGATGGCCTTCACTGTCGCTGAGCGTACCCAGGAGATCGCCGTACGGATGGCGCTCGGCGCTCGCCCGTCCCAGATTGTCGGGCAAGTGCTCACTCGCGCCATCGCCTTTCTCATTCTCGGTATTACACTGGGCCTGGTTGGCGCGGCCGGACTGGCAACACTCATCAAGACTTTTCTGTTCGGGGTCCATTCCTACGATGTCGAGGTCTACGCGCTGGTCGCGCTGACGCTCGTATCTGCGGGCCTCGTTGCGGCGTGGCTGCCAGCCTGGCGGGCCGCGAACCTCGATCCGCTGATCTCTCTCAGACGATCCTAGAGAATGAGCGTCGAGGAGCCCTCCGTCCCAGATCGTCAAGTCTTTGGTTTCCGGAACGAAGGTCAACCCCTCCGGCGGCGATCTTGACAGACGGACGTCCTGGTCGGAGACTCAAGCTCTCGAACATCCCAGTTCACGACTGCACATCTTGTGGAAGCGGGAGGATTACGCATGTACCCACCGACGAAACCTGGGGGGCAAAAGCCCACCGCACCAGTTCGCCAGGTTCACGGCAAGTTTCAGAATGTGCCGAACTGGGCGACGCCAGCCACTGTTCTTGGTTACACCTATGAATTCGCCCTGAACGCCAGCATGTTTCAGGCTCTAATGGGGGGGCAGTCTTCGGGGACCCCCTACCCAACGGTGTATTACCGGAACGGGCACCGAACTATCAAGCACAAGACTGCGGGCAATGTCGGCTGGGAGGGTACAAAGCGTCAATGGCTGTTTTTCGGAAACGTGCACGACAAGTGGCTGGACGAGGACTATTGGAAAGACCGCAATCACACTGGCAGCAAACTGAGTAGTGTCGAGAAGAAGTCGTTTGCCGAGGAGCTGCGCGACGCGGCCGTCACTCCGAAGCAAAGTCCATCCTTCAAGATATGCACGTCTTACTTCGATCCGGATACGAACTCATGGGCCAACCAGCCGCATTACGGTGAAGGCCTGCTCATGTTCAACAAGGCCCGCCTGTTGGAGATTTACTCCGACACGGGCAAGTTGAGTAGTCATCCCTCGAGGAATCGCTTCAGGTGGGCGGACACGGATCTGAGGGCACTTCTCCATGAGCTCGCGGTCGAGGGAGTCCCGTAGATCTTTGCAACTCATTCTGTGATCCCCATCGCGCGGAAGACTCTCCAGCTGCCGTCCGGGAGCTAGCCGGCAACGCCGGTCGGTTCTCCGAATCGGATGCGATGCCCGTCCAGTGTTCGGATGCTGAACTCCCGCAGGCCCCAGGGTTCGGTCGCAGGTTGGGACAACACCTCTGCTCCTCGCTCGGCGACTTCCGCATGAAACTGATCGACGCCCTCGACGATCAGGTACGCCACGTACGAGTGGTCCCCCAGCTCGCTTGCTGGCTTCTCGCCAGCACATTCGCCAAGCATGATTTTGAACGCATCCCGCGACAGAAAACTCCAGCCATCCGAACCGTCGCCGAAATCCCTGCGAAATCCGAGTACGTCGACATAAAACCGCGTGGATGCTTGCAAATCGCGCACGGCCAGAACGCAGCGGGAATCCACGATGCGATGCATGGTGCCCTTCCTCGGTGGTACCGGTGTCCGGCTAACGACTCTTGAAGTGGACGCCGAGCGTCTTCTGCAGCCAACCGCGGCCGCCCTGGCGCAATGTCCTCTGCGGCAACTCCCAGAGTGGCCGGATGATAGCATCGGGCGCTACACGAGCCGTCCTTTGGTTGCCTACGAGCGGCGTCGTTGGCGGCAGCCGGCCGCAGCCAACGTGATCACGTTGACGTCTGTTCTTTGAGCGGACTCAGCAGGCCGCAGGCGGATTGGAAGTCGGGACTGAAGAATTAGGGCGTAAGTTGTCGCCAAGCGTTCACCTATCCGGTTGGAGTCCACCAGTCGTTTGCAAGGCCGGGCTCAATCCGAAGGCGGAACCGATGAGGGATTCGGCGGGACGCTCGTCGGGAAACAGTTCGCGCGTTGCGTCTACCTGCAGCCACAGCGCCGCCCCCACCGAGAGCAGCGCCACCATCGGGACGAACGGCGCGTTGTAGTTGCCGAAATAACCCACCATGTAACCAAAGACGACCGCGGACAGCGCCGACGCGGCGTTGCTCGCGGTGTTCATGAAGCCAAAGACCGCGCCGGCGTGCTTGCGTCCCACGTCGAGGCACAGCGCGCAGAGGGTCGGCTGCTGAAACAGGATGCCGCCGTAAGCACACGACAGGAACACCAACGCCAGGTTCCCGGCGGGTGCGACGATGGCCGCCGCCAGAAACAGCGCCGCTGCGCGTCAGTCCCGCGACGCCGAGCCACCGGCGGCCGTTGCGCAGGCCGTGGCGCCGCACCATCCAATCGCCTGCCAGCCCGCCGACCCCGTTCGCCGTGGCCCCGACCACGTAAGTGAGCGAGGACAGCACGAGCGCAGCTTCGGTGAAGCCGCGGCCCTTCACCAGATACGTTTGCAGCCACGCCTGGAAGAATCCCAACGTATACACATAACAGGCGCCAATGGCTGCGATGCGCCACAGCGCCGGCATGCGCAACGCCGTGGCCCATGGCAGGCCGTGAGGTTGCACCGGAGGAGCGGGACCGATTTCGCTGAGTTCGGCCTTGGTGACCCCGGCCTTCTCGTGAGGCGAATCCCGAAACCACGCGTACCAGGCCAGGCTCCAGATGATGCCGACGAGGCCGAACACGAAGAAGGGCGCCCGCCAGCCGTAACGCACTTGAATCGGGACGACGAGCAGCGGCGACAGGGCGGCGCCGACTTGACTGGTCATCCACACGGTGCCCCAGGCGCGGGCGCGCTTGGTGACCGGCATCCAGCGGCCGATCACCGCGGACGCATTGGGGTAGGCACCGGCCTCGCCCGCGCCAAAACAGAACCGCACCAGCAACAAGACGGAGTAATTCGACACCGTCCCCGTGAGCGTCGTGAAGGCCGACCACCAGACGACGATCCGCGTCAGAACGCGGCGTGGGCCGATGCGATCGCCCAACGCTCCGCTCGGGATTTCGAAGGCGCTGTACGACAGAAAGAAGACGCTGGTAACCCAGCCCCACGCCTGGGGACTGATGTGCAGAGCGTCCTGCATGCGAGGGCCGGCGACGGCGATGCAGACGCGGTCCAGGTAGGTGATGACGGAGAGCAGCGACAGCATGCCGAGCACCCGGTGTTGATATTTCATGCAACCTCAAGTGCTCCTCAGCCACGGTCAACCACCGATGCGAAAAGACGCTGGCAGAGTATACGGGGGATCTCTGAGCTCGCCCAAGCAAGGCACTCGACAACATCAAGGACGCAGCGCGTGAGGCCGCTTGACCGTCGGTGAAATGCGGGATCAGGGTCCGAAGATTCGCTCAGCCGCCTCCTCGATGTAAGAGAACTCCGGCTCCGGCGACTATCCTCTCCATGCATCACCCATTCAAAGGGCCACACGCTGTCTAAGCAGGACGATTTGTACACGGATGCGGTCGCCGCTTACGGATCCGCGCTGGGACGGCTGGCCCGCGGTTACGAAGTGGACGGCGAACGGCGGCGCGATCTGCTTCAGGACATCCACTTGGCGCTGTGGCAGAGCCTGGATCGATTCGACGCCCGGTGCTCGCTGCGGACGTGGACCTACCGCGTGGCCCACAACCTCGCCATCTCGAAAGTGATTCGCCGGCGCACCCGGATGCCGACGCTGGTCGGCGTCGACGAGCTGGAGTTACGGGCGGAGTCGGGCGATCGCGAGGATCAGTTGGATCGAGCACGGGCCTCGGCGCGTCTGCTGGCGGTCATTCACGAGCTGAAGCCGCTGGATCGGCAGGTCATGCTGCTCTACCTCGAAGACCTGGACGCACTGGAAATCGCAGAGGTGACCGGCATGTCGGCCGTCAACGTCGCCACCAAGGTCCATAGGATCAAGAAAGTTCTGGCCGCGCGTTTTTTCGAGGGAGCATCCGATGGCAGGTGAGAATCCAGGCGGCGACGTGAAGGCGCTCTGGCAACGACAGCAGGAGGAGCCACAGGACGTGGCGGTCGCCAGCGTCCGGCGCCGGGCAGTAACGATCGAGGCCGCCGCGCGGCGGCGCAGCTTGGTGTTCCGGCTGTCGATTGTGAACAACGTCGCGATCTGCGCCGTGCTGGCGTGGCTCAGGCCCGAGACGCGGCCGTTTGTCGCGGTGTTCTTTCTGGCGGTGTCGCTGGCACAGATCGAAGCGTTGACGCGCAGCGCGCCGATCACGGCGCCTGGCGAAGCCGGCCTGATGACGTCGCTGGCGTTTCTGCGCGCATCGCTCGAACGGGAACGGGCGTTCGCGGCCCGCGCATGGCTGTGGTTCCTGCTGCCGGCCGGGATCGGCGAGCTCGCGCTATTCGCGGGCATGTGGGCGACCGGCGGACCAGGACTGCGCGTGGCGCTGCCGCTCGCCGCCAGTGTCTTGGCGATCTTCGCCTTTGTGTTGATCAGGTCGCGACAGCGCGGCCGGCTGCTGCAAATCCAACTCGACGAGCTCCGCAGAGCCTAGGCGCGACGCCCGCCGGCCCTTGATTGGTCGGGAAACTCCACACCGGCTTGCAACCTCACAAGGGAGTTTCGGATTGCGAGCTAAGTCCCGCCTGGTCGCGTTGTGGCGAGTTACGCGGCCCGGCGTCCTGTGAGCCTAACGTTCGCCAGTTGGAACCGGATTCGCGAATGGCTCAGGCGGCTTGACCGCATTCGACAAGTCGCGTGAGTGTAAAGCCTGTGATCGCCTGCGCAAGTCAGGTTGTGAATAGCGTGGCCAAAAAGACGATGAACCGGTAGCAGACGATGATCGGTATCAAAAGACCGGCGATTACTGCCGCCTTGAGCGCCGCGGATTTTGGCGACGCCCCATGTACGACCCGAGACGCTTTGTAAAGCCAAGCGGCACAAATGGCAATCAACACGGTCGACGTCAGTGGATCCCACAGCCACCCGACCGAGAGCGCGGACAGCAGCATGCCTGCAGGCACGCCGAGGAGCGGCATCAATAGCGTTTCGAGGAGCAGGAAAAACGCCAAGAAGTGCAGCGCCAAGACGATGGCGGTCGTCACCGGATAGCGGGCGCGCGGAAAAGATGCAAGCAGCACGAGCCCGACCAGGGGGACCATCGCGACGACCAGTCCCTTGGCATTCACCCGCACGGCGTGATTGAAGACATCCGTGTACTGGTCGATCGTGCGGCCGCTTGCGGCCAGGCGTCGTTCGGCGATCGGCCGCGCGATGGCGCTGTAGTACCTGCCGCGATCCCTTCCATGTCCCGATGTGCGACCCGAGGTCGTTGCTCAGTACCTGGAATCCCAGCGCCGACTGGAGGACGAAGAACAACACGTTAGTGACCAGGAACATCTGGAAGGGGGCGAAGTAGGGCCTTCGCTGACCGCGCATGTAGGCTGCGGTGAGGGCTCCAGGCCTGATGACCAGGTCGCGAACGCTGCGGAAGACCCGCCCGTCCACGTGTGTCAGTGATTCGAGAGCGTGCCCGACAAGGCCAGCGATCGTCAGGTCGTGGTGGTCGAGACGCTTCTCACCACATCTGCCGCAGAAATGCGTGGCGCACTCCTCGCGACAGGTCGGGCACGTCCAGCGTGTTTTCAGAACGTCAGGACTCAACGTCGAGTCCAGCGATCGCCGCGGCGCATGGCGTGGGGGTAGTTTAAGCTAACCCTTGGCCGCCGTGATCGACTCGGGCGGTTCGATTACCGTCAGGGGTCGAACTTTGCTTGTCCCACCGTCCTTTGTGCGTTACCATCCGGCCAAGTGCCGCGAGGGCGGCCGACTGTCCGCGTAAAGGGTTCAACCCGCCCTCCGCCGTTCGTCCTAAACCTTCGTTCCTCGCCCAGACTGCGGATCATGGGTGCCGAAAGGGCTTGCTCCCTTTCCAAAGGAAGAAGGTGTGTCATGTCCGATCAGACGCCTCGGTCTGTGCCCGCTCCGGTGCCTCTGCCCGATAACCCCAATCTCGACTGGCTCCGCAAGCAGGCGAAACGCCGTCTCGCAGAACTGCGCGAGGCCAACGCGGACGCGCAACTCGCCGACGCGCAATTCGAACTGGCCAAACAGTACGGGTTTTCGAGCTGGCGGGCGCTCAAGACCCATGTCGACTCGCTGACGGTGAATGGACAGCTCATCGACGCGGCACGGAACGGCGACGTGAATATTCTGACGCTCCTGCTCGACAAAGATTCAGACAAACTGCACGTCCGATCGAAGCCGTACGAGTGGTCGCTGCTGCACCACGCCGCGGGCAAAGGGCACTTGGCCGCCGTGGATCTCCTGCTGAGCCGCGGCCTGGACGTGAACACCCGCGAGAAGGGAGACAACACCTATGCGATGCATTGGGCCGCGGCAGCCGGTCACCTAGGCGTAGTGCGGCGGCTGGCTGACGCAGGCGGTGATGTCGTCGGGCACGGTGACGACCACGAGCTCGAGGTCATCGGTTGGGCCACGTGCTGGGACGGCTGCGACGACGACGCGCATCATGCCATTGCGGATTTTCTCGTCGGTCGCGGCGCGCGTCATCACATCTTCTCCGCCATCGCGATGAACCTTGCGGACGAAGTGCGCCGTATCGTGGCAGCCGACCCGTCTGCCCTCACTCGGCGGCAGAGTCGCAACGAAAATCACCGGACGCCGCTGCACTTCGCCGTGCTCAAGAATCGCCAGGAGATGATCACGCTGTTGCTCGAACTCGGGGCCGATCCATTGGCGGTTGATGGCTCAGGGCAGCCGGTGGCGGTCTACGCGAGTGCACCAGGGACCGATCGGCGCGTAATGGAGAAGATCGGCGCGATGGTATCGGCGGAACTCGTGAGTGCCGTTCGTGGACATCGTCCGCCACGCGGCAGCTCGATGGACCTCGTTGCGCTCCTTGCGCTGAACGATTGGGACACGGCCACTCACCTGTTGCAGGAGAATCCCAGCTTGATTGATTCGAGTGGCGGGGCGTTGCATCTGATGGCCCAGCGCCACGACGTGGCGGCGGTGAAATGGCTGCTCGCCCACGGCGCAAATATCAACGGCCGCTGGGCGAGCGGGGGCGCGGAAGTCACGCCGCTCCACCTGGCCGCTTCGCGTGGCCACGCGGAGATGGTTCGCCTGCTTCTCGGCGCCGGAGCGGATCCAAGCATCCGCGACAGCATGCACGACGGCGACGCGCTCGGCTGGGCCGAGCACTTTCAACAGCCGGCGATCGTGCAGATTCTCATGAATCACCCGTCGAACACGTAAGGACGGGTAAGCGGAAGCGAACCGGTGCGCTGACCAGCGCGCCAATTCATTCCGACTTCTTGTATTGCACGAGCACCAAACGAAGCTGCGCACATGCGCTTGTGCGCAGGTGAAGGCTGCTTTCGAGGCACTAGCGTACGGAGATACACTCTGCGCGGTTCGATTTCCTATTCGGGATCGAGTTTCCGGCCGTTTGAAATTAGTAAGTTGCGGCTGGTGACCCTAAATTTCGCGAGTTGGAACCGGATTCGCGGGTGGCTCAGGCGGCTAGACGCGCTCCGACGCGCGGCCTGAGCGTCCTCTTCTGTTCCGGCTGCGTTCTCGTCCGCGGCTACTTTACCGCCCAACCGGATCGGAGTGCCCTCGCAGTCGGGCGGCTCCGCCGCCTCGGTGGTCGCCCCCAACCCCGTGATTGTAGTTCACGTCTCAGACTGATACCCTTCCAGCGGTTCACCGCCGTGAGCGGCGGCCGTTCGACCACAACTCGCGCTCGCGCGGGCACTCGCGCAAGGAGGTTTACATGTAGGCCAAAGTCATCAGACAGCGCCACGGGACTTTGTCCTCAGTGCAGTGCTCATTGACAAGCCGTCGAGGCAGGCGATGCCCGGCGGCTTTTGCATTTTCATGGGCATCTTCTGAGGCACGCTCATACCCCTCATGGGGCCAAGGAGACACGCACATGAGCCAAGACACGCAGCGCGCTCAGATGTCGAAGAAAAGAGTGGTCTATACGATCCCGGGCATGGAAGCCGTGCCGGTTCGGCGAGACGAGCAGTATCGTGTCACGGCTGCTGGTCCTCTCACGATGGATTTGTACTGCCCGCCTGATTCAAAGGCCGGCGCACGCACACCCGCAGTGATCTTCGTGACCGGATTCTCAGATCTCGGCGCGGAAAAGATGCTCGGCTCAAAGTTCAAAGACATGGGATCGTTCGTGTCCTGGGCACAGTTGGTCGCTATCTCCGGTTTCGTGGGCATCACATATGCGAACAGTGAACCCGGAGATGTGTATGAAGTGCTTCACCACGTTCAACAGAACGCCGCATCGTTGGGGATTGACGGAAACAGGATTGGTGTATGGGCCTGCTCTGGACATGGGCCGAACGCGTTGTCACTGCTGATGGAACACGGTCGCGAGGGTCTTACGTGCGCGGTTCTCGCCTATACGTACACACTCGACCTCGACGGGTCCACACGCATCACCGATGCGGCGAAACAATTCCATTTCGTCACTCCGGCCGCCGGTAAATCCGTCAATGATCTCCCGCGTGATCTCGCGTTGTTCGTTGCGAGGGCAGGTCGGGACCAAATGCCCGGGCTCAACGACGCACTCGACCGATTCGTTGGGGCCGCGTTGGCCGTTAACCTGCCCGTGACGGTAACGAACCACGCGACAGGGTCGCACGCGTTCGACTTGTTTGATGACACGAGAATCTCGCGCGACATCGTCAAACACATACTGGCGTTCTTGCAGTTTCATCTCGCCGCATAGACGAGTGGAGGCGGCTCTGCTCCCCGTCCAAACTCCGTTGGACGGGGAGCCTAAATTCCGCCCGTTGGAACCAACTGACAAGCTGGCTTCGGCGAATCGATCACCTCCGGGGCGCGGCTTAGTTCGAATCCCTGCCACCCAGCCAATCTTCAGTTTCGTTGCCTTCGACAAGCAGGTCGAAAGGCTTAACGTAAGCAACTGAAAGGCTTCCGCGATCGAACGTCGAGTTCGATCCGGATTTCCTCACCCAGAGTTCGTCGGTGATGCGTGCGGCCAGACGGTCGTCGTACGCTCTGTCGACCTTTGGCTGTACAGCCAGATACTGCTGTTGAAGCTGCATCACGGCGGTCCGATGGAACCGTTCCTTGTCGTCCTGTCGGCGTCACCGCAATCCACAAGCGGCTTCTGTGTCTGCCTACTCTGAACGTCGGGCGACCGTCGGATCGCTCCAATCCATTCCTCACCTCTCTTGGGTTCCGAGGAGACGCTCGTCGTGTCGATTTGAGTGCCGTTCTCGCGGGTCGCGCATCTCTGCGGTCTTCTACCGATCTCTGAAGCCGGCGAACCCGATTACGATTTAGGCTCCCATGGAGGGTCTAATGATACGAACGTCGATCATCGCTGCGCTCCTGCTGTCGGCTGTCTTGACCGGTATCGCGCAGCAGCAGAGCGTGCGGACACGAGATGCAACGAGCACCGAACAGGCCGTTCAGCAGCAGGATCAGGAGCGGATTCGCGCGCAGATCACTGCCGACACCATCGCGCTTCGCCGAATCTATGCCGATGACTTTCTCGGCATCGGTCCGACCGGCGTCGTGCGCAACAAGACAGAGGTCATCGCTGACTTCACAGCGCATACCCTGACGTACCAATCCATTACCACCGCCGAGGTTCGCGTGCGCGTCTATGGAAATACCGCGGTGGAAACCGGTCGCTCCACGATGGTCGGACAGGATAGGGGCAAGGCCGTTCCGCGCGAAAATCGTTTCACGCGCGTCTGGGTCATGGCGGACGGGAGGTGGCAGCTGGTGGCTAATCACTATTCGCCGATGACCCCCCAATAGGAATCATGCGGTTCTGGCGTCTGAGATGACGCCTCAATGCAAGGCTGCGCTACGCGCGCGGATTGCCGCAGCGCATCTACTGCGACACGGCACAGGCCGTCGTGAATCCACTGTGCAGATCGTCCGGCAATCAACTCCGAGTTTATCTCGCACGCGCTCGCACTCGGCACGCACGGAGCCTGTTCCGGAGAGGTGCTCGCGATCTGTTTGGGCCGAGTGTCATTTCGAGTGTCATCGCGCTGACAAAGGCCGCAAACGCCGGAAGGTAGATGACAGCCGAAGAGAAGGTTACCGGACGAGAGAGTGACGTCGGAATACAGCCGCTTTGGCGACGCGTCAGCGCGATGCCTTCGTCCGAGTCGCGCAGGATGCGACCCGAGCCGCCCGGCATCTTTCGTTGTGTCCGCCGCCACCCACACTTCCTTGCGGCGGCAAACTCTTATCGTGCGTTAACGCTCGAGCCAAGCTCGTGTGCCGACCCGGTGCCCGAGCCGCAGCGCAGTCCGCTGGCCACTCACGGGATTTTTGCCGGCTCCCACGCCGTCACGAATCGTATCGGTGCGATCGTCGCGACGCACGATGTGTCAGGCCGGCGCGTCGGGTCCTCGAAGAATTGCGCGACAATCGCGGCGTGACACGGACCGGGGCGAGCGTCATGGCCCTCGTTCGGCAGTTCGACGAGGTAGGCCCGGCTGAGGGTGGCGGCGATGCGACGAGCCTGCTCGGCCGGAGTTCTGTCGTCGAAGTAGCCGGTCACGATCAGCGTCGGAATGTCACTGTGTACCGGCGTTTGCGTCGACGGATCGCTGAATCGCGGAAGCCAGGCTTCGCATTCCCGATCATCGGCGCGCCGGAACGGCGGACGGGCCATTCCGTTGACCAATCCAAGGGACTTGCGGTAATCAGGACCGTAGCTGTCGTGACAGTTAACGAGCTCGCGGACCACACGACCCGTCAAGATTTCCGACACCGAGCCGTCGCCTGCAATCTCGCGAGCGGCCCTCGAGCGATCCCCCGATCGCAGCTCGTGCAGCAGCAGCGGCACACGGCCGATCACCAAGCCTGACAACAGGCGGTCGCGGATGTAGGCGACGAGACGAATACCATCGACCCAGATGGTATTCATTCGCCCGCCGAGGCTCGTAACCGGCACGGGAACGGGCGATTTTGTCAGGTTCTCGTACGAAGCATAGAAGTCCTGCTCGACATCGGGAAACGCATCATGACACGAGGATTGAAGTACACACGCCGCGAACAAACGCTCGAACGCTCGCTGGGTGGAGAGTGGTTGTTCGGCACGCGATGGAAAGCCGCGCGCGACGGGACTTGCGAGCTCGATGGCACGGATCCCTGGCCGATCGCGCACCATGACTTCCTGGGCCAGACGCGCGCCGTAGGATACGCCACGAATGTCCCACTCGGCATAGCCGAGCGCGCGTCGTAAATCGATCAGATCGGCGCCGCTCGCCGCTGTGTTGTACGCGAGTCGATCGATGTGTTTCGCGTCCAGTTCCGCGATGCACGCGCGGCGGGCGGCGCGCATCCTTGCATCTTTCTCGGCGCCATCGCGAAGGTTGTAAGCCGATTCGGCAACGCGGTCGTAAGCGGGGCACAGCGTCGGTTCCGAGAGTCCGGCGCCCCGCTGATCGTAGATGATGACATCCCGATGTTTGGACAACGAACTCATCGCGACTCCGGCGGAGTACATCCGGATTCCGCCGCGGCCACCCGGCCCACCATGCAGGAGAACGAGCGGCGGCGCACCGTTCGGCTCGCTGCCCCGAAGAATCTCCACCGCGAGGCGTATCGTCTTCGTGTCGGGGCGATTGCGCGACTCCGGCACGACTAGCCAGCCACACTCACGGCGGACGTCGCGCGCCCAGTCGCCATTCAGCAAGCAGTCGCCGCGCTCGAATCGCGGGATGTTGGACTGTGCCGCACCCATCGGCACGAGCGCCACGGCCAGCAGTGCTGTGCCAACCAGCCGGACGATGAACCGCAACATGCCATAGCCGTGATGAGAGGTCATCTCGCACATCCGCGGAATGATAACGAGGGACAACCATTCGCCGGTGTTTCCTCGCGGGACCGTCTCATTTGCGCGGGTCGCAGCATAGCAGAAGGCAACCAGACATGCGTTGCGAGACGAGTTCTTGATTCACAAACCTGGTGGGTTGCTCTGTCGTCGGCTGCGCTGGTTCGACTGACTATTTGGGATTTGAATTCGGATCGCTTGGATTCAAGAGGTTGGAGCTGGTGAGCCTAACTTTCGCCAGTTGGAACCAGATGTCGAGCTGGCTATGCCAGCTCCAAGGGCTCCAACGAGCCGCATAGTCAAGCGGGGCTGGAGTTTACGAACAATTGCAGCTGAGTGAGGCTGGGGTTTCGGCGCGGGCGAGCCGATTGCTGAACATTGCGGCGTTTGAACTAACCAATTGTGCGCAAAGAAGCGGCGCGATGGCCTTTCACTGGCTCACTCCGCGCGCAGAACGGACGCGGGATCGATCCGTGTGCAGCGCCAAGCAGGCCGCATGGCTGCCAGCGATATGGCGAGGACTACACATACGGCTGCGGTGACCACAATGGTCGGTTCAGCTAGCCCGACGCCGTACAGCAAAGCGGCCATCCAACCCGTCAGCGCCCATGATGCGGCCAGACCAAGTGGGATTGCCACCATCAACGAACGAAGAGCGTCCGCCAACAGCAGGCCAACGATTGAAACTGGGTTCGCCCCAAGCGCGATACGGACGCCCACCTCGCGGCGGCGCAACGCGACCACGTAGGAAACGATCCCATAGATCCCGATCGCAACCAGGGCAAGAGCGAGTACGGCAAAACCGGTCACAAACTGCGCGAGTGAGCGATGGCTGGCCGCGTGTTCGCTAATCCATCCTTCGACCGTCCGAATCGCAGCGAGAGGCTGATTCGAATCGACCCTCAGGACGGCTCCGCGAATGGCGGGAAGCAACTGCATCGGATCGCGATCGGTGCGAACCATGAACCAGGGGGCGTCCGAAGGTACAGCGGTGAGTTCGACGATTTCGGGTCGCGGCTCCGGACGATACTCAAGATTACTATCTCGAGTCGCAACGACGCCGATCACGAAGAGCGTTACCGACTGTCCGGCACGTGTCGTCGTGATTGTTTCTCCGACGGGGTTCTCGCCGGGCCAGAATCGGCGGGCCATGGCGTCGTTGATGATCACCTTGCCTGGTGTTGATCCCACGTCACCCACGTCAAAGTCGCGGCCGCGGGTCATTGTTATCCCTAGCGTTCGAAAATACCCCGACGTCGCCGAACGATGCCGCACGAGGGTAGGGCGGTCACTGAGCGCCTGACGGCCGGCCTTCACAACGGGAAACCTGGCTTCGCCCGCGGGCGGGTAGGGATCGACGACCGAGGCGGCGTGGATACCCGGCAGGGCTCCGATTTCGTCAAGCGCACGTCGGATGAAGTCAGCCCTGGCCTCTCTGCCCGCATATCGCACACCGAGAAAATGGGTGCGAGCCAACAATAGATTCTCCGTGGCAAACCCGGGCGTCATCTGCAGGCGAAGGGAGAGGCTCTTGATAAGCGCTCCAGCACCGACGAGCAGGCCAAGCGCAAGGGAGATTTCGCAGACGAGGAGCGCGTTTAAGGTCCGACGTGATGTCTCGCTGAGGGTTCCGTTCCTGCCCTTCCCGCTTAGCGCGGTCCGGTCAGTGTGCCGCAGTAGGTGCCGCGCCGGAGCGAGGCTCGCGAGGATTGCGGTGCAAAGACCGATGGTGGTCGTAAACGCCAGCACGCGTGGATCGGACGATGACGTCTGATGCCACCCCCACACATCGGCGATGACACGGGTGGCAACAATCGACAGCAACAGCCCACCCAAGCCCGAAAGTCCAGCAAGCAGTAGGCCCTCCGTCAGCAATTGACGAAGAATTCGGCTGCGGCCTGCTCCAAGAGCGGCACGGAGGGCAAACTCATGCTGCCTCGCTGTCGCGCGGGCGAGGAGCAGGCTTCCAACATTCACACATGCGATCAGCAACACGAACGCAACGGCGGTCTGCAGGAGAAGTAGTTGCTGGCGAGTTTCCTCACGGTCGACGAAAACGGTTTCCCCAAGGGGCACCGCTCGCAGCGAGCGTGTTCCGTTTCCGACGCGCCTGAAATCGGATGACGGCGATGCGGTCTCTACGCGTATCGTGTCGGGCGCGACGCGCGGTTGCAGCTTGACATAAACCTCCCAGTCATAATTGTTCCGCGCCCAGGCGGATTGCGAGGAATCGACTAGCGCCGGCAGGTACACCTTCGAGACCTCCGGCAGTAGCCACAAGTCCGATGGAACAACTCCCACGACGGTGTGCGGTTCGCCGTTCAGCGTTATCCGCTGTCCGAGGACACCGGGTGACGCCGCGAAACGGCTGCGCCACAGGCTATCCTTGATAATCGCGACACGTTCGGCCCCGAGTTGTGCGTCGCCAGGAACAAAGCCCCGGCCGAGGATGGGTGATACACCGAAAACCTGAAAAAAGTTTGTGGTCACGCCTGCGCCCAACACTCGCTCCGGTTCGGCCCCGCCCCCAGTGAGGTGAAAGGCGCGACCGCTTACCGCCGTGACGTCTTCAACGCCAGGGAGGCTCGCCGCAAACTGAATCTCAGTGTCGGAGAGTTGGGGGGGCCGTGTTGGCGCCGCTCGTTACTCCGACTAATTTGACGAGCCGCGCGGTGTCAGGATAGGTGAGCACCGGGTACAACTCGCCACAGATAACCGTAAACACGGCGGTGTTCGCCCCAATGCCGAGGGCCAGAGACAATCCCGCCACGAGCGCGAACGCAGGGTTATGCAACAGAGCCCGGATGGCGTACCGCAAATCCTGGCCGAGGTCATCCATGAGACGTGTGCCGCGGGCGTCGCGGCACTCTTCCTTCGTTTGCTCAAGGCCGCCCAATGCAAGTCGCGCGTGGCGGACTGCATCCTCGGGACTCTCTCCGGTGCGCACGTATTTGGCCGTTTCCTGCTCGATGTGAAACCGAAGTTCGTCCTCGAGTTCGCGCTCGACGGTGCTTCGCCTGAGCAACGCGCGCAACCGATACATCCAGTCGCTGAGCATCAGACGAGCTCCTTCAGGGCGTATCCAGGACCTGACTGACGACCGTTGTCAGACGCTTCCAGGCCTCGGACTCGGTCTCTAATCGTTTGCGGCCCGCTCGAGTCAGCTCGTAATACTTGGCGCGTCGATTGTTTTCCGAGGTACCCCATCTTGCGCGAATCCAGCCCCGCCTCTCGAGCCTGTGCAGAGCCGGATACAGCGAGCCCTGACGTACCTGCACCGCCCTGCCCGACATCTGCCCAAGCCGCTCCGACACAGCCCACCCGTGGAGTGGCTCGAGCGCCAGCGTCTTGAGCACGAGCAAATCGAGGGATCCTTGAGGTAAGTTCATTCGATCCGCGTCCACTGTGCTCCCCTTCCGCTTCGACAGGAGCAGCATACGTCTTCTCTTGTTCGAGGTGCAAGAGGAACGACAACTCTTGGGATCGATGTCGACTTCGTGACCCTAAGTTTCGTCAGTTGGAACCAAGTCGTTCCTTTCGTGCGAGCAATAGACCAGTTCGGCTGCGCCGCTTGAGCCTCTACTGCCTCCCGCACTCATTACAACAACAATGTGACCGAGTTCGACCAGCACTGGTGGACTGCCCGACTGGGCGCCGCCGTTGGCGGGCAGGCCCACCCAGGCGGAGACCGACAGAAACAGGATGAAACAGCTCGCAGACCGCGTCGTCACGTCGCTCCTCCCCGCGGGTCGTTCCCGCGTGTCGGGGAGGGAGGCGGAATCCGCGGGAATCAGCTGTCACGGGCGTAGAATGGGCGGGCAAAACCGACCGGAATCCCGCGAATCCGCGTGCGAGGCCAGCTGCCGTGTCTGATGCGCGAACCCATCACCTGACAGCGCTCCTCCTCGAGTGGAGGGGTGGACACGAAGAGGCGATGCAGGAGCTGCTGCCGCTCGTGCACGACGAGCTCCGGCGGATTGCCAGGCGCCACATGGCAGGCGAGCGCCCCGATCACGTGCTCCAGGCCACGGCACTCGTGAACGAGGCCTATCTCCGCCTGGTTGATGTCCGCAGGGTCCAGTGGCAGGATCGTGCGCACTTCTTTGCCATGGCCGCCCGAGTGATGCGCCGTGTCCTCGTGGACTTCGCCCGGGCCCAGAAAAACCAGAAGCGCGGCGGCGCGCTCCACCGCGTCACCTTCGACGACAACCTGCAGGTGTCGACCGAGACGCCGGAAGACGTCATCGCGATAGACGAGGCGCTCCGGTCGCTCGCGGCGCAGCACGAACGAAAGAGCCAGGTGGTGGAGCTGCGGTTTTTCGGCGGGTTGAGCGTCGAAGAGACCGCCGAGGTGCTGAAGATCTCGCAGGAAACCGTGATGCGGGACTGGAAGTTCGCCAAGGGCTGGCTGCTGCGCGAGCTGTCGCGGGTCACCGCCCGGAAGACATGACAGTGGACCAGGAGTTTTTGCGCCTTACCACTCCGAGAGCCCTTGATGCCGCGTGAACGTCCCGATCTGATCTCGGACCTGTACCATCGCGCGCTGACCCTGGCGCCCGAGGAGCGCGGTGCGTTCCTGACTGAGGCGTGCAACGGGGACGACGGGCTGCGCCAGGAAGTGGAATCGCTGCTCGAATTCGAGTCGGCGTCGGCGCGGTTCCTCGAGACACCGGCGGTCATTGGCGCGTCCATCGGTACATCGATGGTGAACACGCAGATCGGGTCGTACACGATCCTGGCGCCGCTCGGCGCCGGCGGCATGGGCGAGGTCTATCGCGCGCGCGACAGCAAGCTCGGGCGCGACGTGGCCATCAAGATTCTGCCATCGCATTTCACCGCCGATCCCGAGCGCCGCGCCCGCTTCGCGCGCGAGGCGCGCCTGCTCGCGACGCTCAATCATCCGCACATCGGCGCCATCTACGGGCTGGAAGAATCGGATGGTGTGACCGCGCTGGTCCTCGAACTGGTCGAAGGACCGACGCTGGCCGATCGCCTGGAGCGCGGACCGCTGCCGATTGCCGAGGCGCTCGCCATCGCCCATCAGATCGCCGAGGCGCTCGAGGCCGCGCACGAGAAAGGGATCGTCCATCGCGACTCTGAAGCCGGCCAACATCGTGCTGCAAACCGCTGCGAATGCAGCAGGCGTCCCGTCACACGACGTGCGGGCGAAGGTGCTCGACTTCGGCCTGGCGAAGCCGATGGCGCTGGATGTCGCGGCGGGGCCGACGCAGGGGCCATCGGGCTCGTTCGATGGCACGGCGGACGGACGGATTCTCGGCACGCCGGCGTACATGAGTCCCGAGCAGGCGCGCGGACAGGCGGTGGACAAGCGCACCGACATCTGGGCGTTCGGGTGTGTGCTCTACGAGATGCTTGCGGGGCGCCGCGCCTTTGACGGCGAGACGATGTCCGACACCGTCGTCAGCGTGCTGGAGCGCGACCCGGACTGGGACGTGCTGCCTCGCGAGACGCCGGGCGTCATTCGCACGCTCCTCCGGCGGTGCCTGCGCAAGGATCCGCTGAAGCGGCTGCACGACGTCGCCGATGCGATCCTCGACATCGACGATGCCGCGACGATGCCCCGGTGCAGACGCGACCGCGTCGTCAGGTCGTGTTCGATCCAGTCTCTCCATGCTGCCCTGGCTGGCAACAATCGTACTCGCCGCAGCGCTCGCCTGGGTCGGATGGCTCTACCACCGCGCGGCCGGCGCCCTCCCGACAGAGCCCGCGCAAATGACCATCCATCCGCCTGAGGGGGTCGGGGTCTCGCATCTTTGCGCTGTCGCCGGACGGCCGCTATCTGGCGTTTACGCCGCGATTGGTCAGCCAGCCCGATGCTCTGGGTGCACTCGCTCGTCACCGGCGAAACCAGGGCGCTTCCGTCGACGGAAGGCGCCCGCGGAATGTTCTGGAAGCCCGATAGCCAGGAAATCGCCTACTTCGTAAATGATCAGCTGAAGACAGTGACGTTGCGCGGCGGTTCATCGATCGTCGTCGCAACGGGTTTCCCGTCGATCGACACAGGCACGTGGGGTCGAAGCAACGTGATACTCGTGATGAAACTGGGCCACGGACTCCAGAAGGTCAGCGCTACTGGCGGCACGTGGGAACCCGCAACAGTGCTGACCGGTGAGGATCGCGTTCACGCAGCCCCGGTCGTTCCTTCCCGACGGCGTCCATTTCCTCTACCTGGCACGCAAGGCCAGCACCCAGCAGCTCGAGTTGCAAGTAGGGTCTCTCGAGTCGAAGGAGAAGTTCGAGTCATTGGGGCCAGTCGAATCGAACGTCATGTACGCCGGCGGATATCTTTTCTTTGTCCGCGGCGGACACGCCGGCGGCGGCAGCCTCACGGTTCAGGCGTTCGACCCCGATCGACGCCGGCTGATCGGAGACCCGATTCCGCTGGGCCTTCCGGCCGCCGTCTATTCCCCTTATCCGCTCGGAGCGTTTTCCGTCTCAGCAGAGTTGGATCGCCTGGTGTATTTGCCCAGGACTGCCGAAATCTTCGACCTGATCTGGCACAACCGTTCCGGGGAGAAGGTGGGGACCGTCGGGGATCCCGGCGTCTATGTGCATCTCGACATCAGCCCGGATGACGAGCGTGTGGCCGTATCCAGACGAACACAGGAGCCGGGAAAACCGCTACAGATGGACATCTGGACAATCGATCTCAAGCCAGGTGGGGGCGCCAACCGCGTGACCGATGACCCGGCCTATGAGGCCGATCCCGCCTGGTCTGGCAACGCACGCCAGCTGGCGTTCAGTTCGATCCGGCCGGACCGCCTGGCGGGAAAACGGGGCTTGTTCGTGCGTTCGTCGGACGGCACCGGCCAGGACGTCCCCCTTGTGGAACCCGTGCAATTTGTCGCGTCGCCCGATTGGTCCCTGGACAGCAAGAACATCGTCTACAGGGACGGCGACGATTTGTGGACAGTGCCGACGGCCGGGGACCGCAAGCCGTCAATCTTCCTCAAGACGTCAGCCAAGCACAAGGAACCCGTCTTCTCACCCGACGGCCGGTGGATTGCCTATGTCTCGGACGCTTCAGGCACCGACGAAGTGTACATTCGAGCCTTTCCCCGAGATGACACAGCCTCCCACCCCGTCTCGCGCGCCGGCGGTTGGGCGCCGCGGTGGCGCGGCGACGGACAGGAGCTCTTCTTTCTCAGCCTGGACAGCACGGTGATGGCGGTGGCCATCGCTCCGGCGACGGGCACCACCGTGGGCGTGCCACGCGGACTGTTTCCAACTGGACTCAGGCGGAACTGGCAGAGCCGACCGTATGACGTGACCCGGGATGGCGAGCGATTCCTCGTCCCGACGATGCGGCCGACCGATGATTTTCGCGTCGTCCTGAACTGGCGGACGCTGTTGCCCCGGTGAGCGACCACGGCGCGCGTGGAGACATTGTGGAGACGGAGGATCCCGCGATCGGAAAGGTGAACGGATAGAAGCAGTTAGGCGGTGAGCCTAAATTTCGCCAGTTGGAACCAGCTGAACGGGTGGCTGCGGGCGTGTCGAGTCTCTGCGACGCGCAGCGTAACCAACGTGATCGCGTGAGACGAGGTCACGTTCAGCAGAGGAAGAAGATCAGGGCGCGATGGCGCTCACGATCGACATGTCGCGATTCCCAGACACGAAAGTTGCGGCAGACGCGCTTATCGATGCAGAGGCGCCCACGCAACGGTGCCCTCCTCGAAAGGCGTGTCGGTCAACTGCCGAACGTCGGATCCGTCGGGGCGCATCACGTAAATATCGCCGTATTGCTGTGCATTGCCGGGATGTAGCGCAGCCTCGTCTTTGAACCCACCGCGGGCACTAGTGAAGGCAAGCCACTCGCCGTCGGGTGACCAGGCGCAATGCGCGTCATTGCCGGGTTGGTTCGTCAAGCGCCTGGCGCCGGTGCCATCCGGCTTGATGGTGTACAACTCATAGTCGCTCTCAAAGAACCGAGTGAACGCAATACGGTCCCCCTTCGGCGACCACGCGGGGAAGTTATCGTGACTCGAATCTCCAGTAAGGGCACGGATTTCTCCTGTTGCGACGGTGATGACAAAGAGTCCCTGGCGATCTTTGTCCGAGGCGCGATAGACGATCTGGACTCCATCAGGCGACCAACTCGGAAAGCCCACGTTACCGGAACCGTCGGTGATGATTTTGAGCCCGGAGCCATCGCGATTCACCACGGCGATGTCAGCGATCGCGGGACCGAGCTGCATCGGAAAGAAACTTCCGAGTGCAAAGGCCACGCGGTCGCCGCGCGGAGACCAGACGGGACCGAGCGCGTTTTTCTCTCCTCCGTCAAAGAACACTGATCGCTGCGATCCATCGGCGTTCATCGCCAGGATCTTCTTCGACAATTTGGCCCCGGACTCATCGTTGGTCAGGAGCCGGTTGCCCGAAGGCGCGTACAGTCGGGAAGATCCCGGTGCGCACGAGGCGGAACTGCGAATCCTTGCTGTGCCAGCGCTGGAATGGCGGCCACGCGTGGTCGACGTCGCGGTGAAACACCATGCGCCGCCGATCCGGCGACCAACTCGGCGCGCTCACCTCGCCGCGCACGCCCGGTGTCCCATCGATAAACTCGAGACCGCCTTCGGGTCCGCCGCTGGCGTAGGCAATGCGATCTCCCGCCACGAACCGCGGCGACCACTTCTCGCCGGGACCGGTCGTCAACACGCGCTCGTTCGTTGGTCGCGACGTCGATCGTGGCAATCTGTGTCGTGCCACGCAGTCGCGTGACGCTGCCGATCTTTGCTAGCTCACCGAGCTCCGCCTCGTAGAAGAGCAGGTGCTTGCCGTCGGCTGACCAAGTGGGACTGCCGGCGACTCTCTGTGTTTGCGTGACGCGCCGCAGTCCTGTCCCGTCCGCGCGGATCAGATAAATCTCGGTCGAGTGCTGGACAAGAAAACCGCCGATGATCGGTTTCCGTGAATCCCGATCCGATGTGAACGCCAACCACTGTCCATCTGGCGACCACGCCGGCCGAAAGTCCCCTCGCCGGCTGGTTGGTGAGATTGCGCAGCTTCTTCGTCGCCAGATCCAGAATCCAGATGTCCGCTTGTCCCGTGCGCGTGGAAACAAATGCCAGCGACCGTCCATCGGGCGACAGCGCTGCCTGGTCGTCGGTACGCGGGATGGTCCACGAGGCGCTCGAGCCCAGACGCATCAGGATGAGCGCGGTAGATGTCGTACGACCCGTCACGTTCGGAGGTGAACACGACCCACTGACCATCGCTCGAGAACGAAGCATTGCCGTCGAACCCAGCGTGTGGCAACAACGGTTTCGCGTGACTACCATCCGCATCAGCGATGGCGACATCGGCGTTGATGGGACCCAAGCTCGAGAAAGCAATTTCGTAAATCGGCGCCGCGGGTCCAGCCGCTGATGTCGGTTCGAAGAGCGTGCCACACCAAACGGTGAGAGCCAGGAATGCAAAGAGCGTGAAGGTCTTCCTCGGCTTCATGCAGGGCTCCTTGAGAGTTGGCCGAGCGCCCGCGCCTCCGTTGCCGTCCACCACCGCCGCGACTGCCGGTCGCTTGCCGCCTCGGCTCGCCGCCCTCGGAGGATACCGCCCGCAAGGCGCCATGCTTGGCGCGAGGCGATTATAACCGTTCGGACCTCCTGCACTTTTGTCGCGCGATTCCGTACCTCCTCGTGCGTGAAGTGGCGCCGAGAGCGGCACGATCGGGACGGTGCTCGGACTAGGCAGGACGAACCGTACGTACAAAGGAATCACCGTCTCCGATACCAGAACAGCGTGTCACCGTTCCCCTGCCGATCCCAGAACACCGGGGTGACGAGACTGGCCTCTGCTTCCATCGGCGGCAGCGCCGACACCGCATAGTTCGTCAGGAAGAATCCACCGGGCCGCAGCATTTTCGACACGTTGGCGAGTGCGAGCGCCTGCTCGAACGCGTCGTAGTAAACGAGAATGTTCGTCGCGATAATCAGATCGAACGGCTGATCGTCGGTCCGCTCCAGGACGATGTCGAGGTCGCGAACCTGTATGGCGGATACGATCGACGGGCGCACTTTCACGGCGCGCACCTGGATGCCTTCCGAGCCGCGCGGCGGCTGAAGTGACGGCACGTTCACGCCAATCCGATCGCCGAACTTCCGCCAGTAGTCCACCAGGCCGGCGTCCCACTCGTGCGCCGGATCCTTCATGTCGAGGGGAAGCTGCAGGATGTACGTGCCACCACTCGCAGCGCGCCGGCGCGCAGCCTCGAGATGCTGGTTCACGCGCGGGCTGAGATCGAAGGTGGTCAGCGCAACCTGACCGCCCGGCGCGAGTCCCAGGCGCAGCAGCGAATCGAGCACGCCAAACGGCTGAATCGTCTGCTGGGGATAGAAATCGTAGCCTTCTGCCTTGTCCGAGAAATCGAGGCCCGGCCCGATGATGCCGACGCGGCGCACTTCACCGAGACTGCCGCTCGACTTCATGGCGGCGAGCGTCGTCTCGATCGCGAAACCGGGTCGAAGAGACGTGTCCGACGACAGCCCGCGATCGCTGAACATCGTCGAGTACGCGCTCAATCGGGCGGCCTGATCGGTGATCTGGGCCGCAGATTGCGACGCGTGCCGATAGCGATCGTTCTCGGCGATCACTCGCGCTCGCAGGTCGATGAGGTATGCGCGGGCTTGATCCTCGCCGGCCGGCGTCGCGGGGTTGATGCCGTGGCGCTCGATCACCTGGCGGGCAAATCGCAGTCGATCGTTCGTTCCCGGCCTGGCAATCGCCGTAACAAGGTCGTCGAGCCGATCCGAGAGCAGGTCAGCCGCCTTCTCCTTGTCCCCCAGCTTTACCAGATCGCCGATCGGTTGCGCGTGGCTGTCGCGTGAACGACGTGCCGTAGAGCCAGAAGTTGACGAGCGAATCCTCGTCGCCGCGCTCGAGTCGAGCCCGGATTGCGGCATTGTGTTGAGCCACCCAGGCTGGCCACGCCGCCTCGATCTCGGCGCCGGTCCTGCCCTTGAACTCCGCGGGAAGCGCTTCCGCACGCCCGACAATGGCCGCGCGAGCATCAGCGTATGGAATGGGAATCGTGCGGACGGCCGCGGGGGCACCCTGCGGACGCGCGGAGATCACGACCACCGCCGCGACGCTCACGATCGCGGCGCGCAACAGCCTGATTACTTGCCTCCCTTGCCCGCAACCAGCGCCATCAGCTCGTCGTGCTTCCATGGACGCGTGCGATCCGCGGTCATTGTCCGGACCTGCTTGACCGTCGCAACGTCGACAGGCGTTCCATCCTGCCCCCACTCGCGGCGAACGTAAGTCAGGACTCCCGCGATCTGTTCATCGGTAAGGGTCGACCCGACCGGCGGCATCAGGCCGACGGGACCCTCCTTGCCGTTCATCAGGATCCGCGCCGGAATATCGGGAGATGCGAGCGCGAGCGGCGATCCAACGAGGCTCGGCGCGACCTTTTCCTGACCCCGCCCGTCAGGCTGATGACACGCCTGACAGATGTTGCGGTAGACCTCCCGGCCGGCATCGAAGCGCTGCTGCTCGTCAGGGGTCAGCGGTGGAATCGGCGCAGACGCACCTGGCTTCCCCGGCCATTCGACCCGCGCGAGGACCGCCGCCGCGCGCGGACCCAGATCGGTCGTCGTCGCGGCCAGCGCGGAAAACGTTTGCGGCTCTTTGCTCAGGCGCGTGGGCCGACGCGCGACCGGCGGAGCGGCTGGCACTTGCGGAAATGCGTAAGAGCCACCGGGCCCGCCTCGAGCTCCGGGGCACGTCGGACACGGAGGCGCCGGCAGGTTCGGGCCGCCTCGACGCCCCGCGGTCCCGGGCATCACCGCACCAAGCAATGCAACCTCGGCTCCGCGAAGCAGCGCCGATCGCTGCCACAAAGGCCGATTCGGATCCGCGGTCGCGGCCAGGATCTTCTGGATCCCGTCGTCCTGGCCCGTGCGGACGATCGTCGCCGCGATCATCGTGATGGCGGTTTCGCGCTGCGGCGTTTGATCCGTCGCCTGAATGAGCGCATCGAGCAACAGTCCTTCGCTCCCCCGCACGCCACTGACCGCGGCATCGAGCGCGATGGGATCGTCCCCATGGGCTGCCAGCACCGTCGCGAGCGCGCGCTCGCGCGGTCCCTGCGGCAGCGCGCCAAGCGACGCGGCCAGCTGCAGCTGCACGCTCCAGTCGGCGTCGTTCACGTGCTTGAGGACGGCTGCCTGCACTGGACTGGTCGGTTCAGCGAGCCATCGCTCGGACATGCGGAGCGCCGACATGCGCACGTCGCGCGATGCATCATCGAGCGCCTTGATAACGGCATCCGGTTGCAGCGCGTCGAGGCCGTCGAGCGTCCACAGCGCATGAAGCCGCGTGCGCGGTTCCTTCGCCGAGGCCACGAGCTTCGAGAGCGCCGCTGTTGCCGTCCGATCACCCCGCTCGATCAACAGTCGCTGTGCGGTCTCGCGCCACCATCCGTTCGGGTGGGACAGGAGGTCGACGAGTTGTGTAGTCGTCAGCTTGCCGCCCGCCCCGGTCGTGGTATCGCGTTTCGTCGTTTCGTGTACGACGCGGTAAATACGCCCGTAAGCAGTCGGCTTCTCGAGTTTGTTCTTGATGATGTGATCTCGAAGGTACTCGGTGATGTCCGCGCGTTGCTGGATGACGCCGCGGTACATGTCGACGATGTAGAGGGTGCCGTCGGGGGCATTGGAGATCCAGACCGGCCGGAAGCGTTCGTCCGTTGACGCCAGGAACTCACCGCGCTCGTACGCCTTCCGGACGCGCAGTCCCGAGCCGGTGTCGTCGATGAACGCGCGGCTGACCAGATTCGCCGCCGGCTCCGCCGCAAAAGCGTTCCCGTACACGTCTGGCGGGAGGCGATCGCCTCGAAAGATCATCGGCGCGCAGACCGATGTGAAGTGAGCGAGCGTGCCGTCCTCGCGATCGATTCCGAGCTGGTACGCCCGGTTCGTTCCCGGATTCTTGCGGATCGGCCAGACGATATTGGCGACGTTCGCTTCGTCGGCGAGTCGTTCGTAACTGCCGCGCGTGCGGAGCAAGTTCGGATTGCGCATGTAGTACTGCGTCGGTACGAGATCGACATGGAGGATCGATTCGTTCGTATTCCGATAGATCCGGCCAGCATCGTCCTGGGTCACGCCCCATTCGCCACGCGACAACGTCTTTCTGACCTCGAACTTACCATCCTTGAAGCGAAGCATCACGTCGCCGTTCGCCGTGTACATCCAGTTGTCGAGGCCCCAGAAGAAGCTGTTGGCGTTCTGCTCGACGCGCGCCTCGCGACGGCCGTACTGATCGGTCACGAGCTCCTTCTTGTCCATCTTCAGGTCGCCGTTGGTGTCCTTCATCAACCAGACGTTCGGAGGCTCCGCCACCAGCACCCCGGCGTCGAGGACCTTGATCGCTCGAGCGAGGACGAGACCGTCCGCAAAGACCGTTCGCTTGTCCATCCGGCCGTCGTGATTCGTGTCTTCCAGCACGACGACCTTCCCGATGCGCTCCTCGTTGGGCTCAGGCGCCTGCAGGTCTGGGACGAATCCCGGCATCTCCACCACCCAGAGCCGCCCCTGAGGATCCCAGTCCATGACGATCGGATCCTGGACCAGCGGCTCGCTCGCGACGAGCTCCAGGTGATAGCCGGGCGCCATGTAGAACGTCTTCAGCGCGTCCTCAGGTGAGAGCGCCGGTGAGTCGTCGCCGACTTTCTGCACGTCGGGCGGCCACTGACGGTTCGCCGGGGAGCTTTGGCCGTAGAGTGTGGCTGCAGCGGCGGCGATCAAGAGGGCGATCAGGCGGTATTTGGACATGGTCATCGATGTTTCCAGGCAGCAAACTCAACGAGCAGACGGAATTGTACCCTGCTGCTCACTGATTCTGAAGGAGGGAGCCGGCCCTTCGAGAGGAACGCTTACTTTGCGGGCGCCTGTGAAAGTGTCTTCTTCGCCTCAGCTTCGGGGATCTCGCGAATGAAGATGTTCCGGAACCGAATCTCGGAGCCGTGCGTCTGGAGCTCGATTGGACCGCGCGCCACGATGGGCTGCGCGCGATCGAAGAAATTGTCGAGACCCTGGCCGTCAACGGTGAGCTTGTCGTTGAGCCAGACCCAGACTCGATTGCCAACCATCTTGATGTGGAACGTATTCCACTCGCCGACCGGATTGTCCGCTTTCACGAGCGGCCACTTGCCGGGATTCTCCGCGTTGTTGTTCCACAACGCGCCCGACCCTTTCGGCGCGCCGTTCTTGACCTCGCGATCATTACCGGGATCCCACACCTGCACCTGCGGATATCCGCGCAGATAGATCCCCGAATCCCCGTTGTGATTGACCATCAGCCAGTCGACGTAGAACTCGAAATCGCCGTAGTCCTTCGCCGTGGCGAGGTGCGGACTCTGTCCGTCTGAGACAATCTCCTGCTTGGCGGTATCCACCTTCCAGTGCGCATCACGCGCCGTGTTCCACTCCGCCTGCTTCGACTTGTGCTCGTCCGGGGTGAGCTTCGCCTCCTCAACCGGGTTATAGTTTGGTTGCCGGCCACGCCACCCGCTGAGATCCTTCCCATTGAATACACTGGTGAATCCTTTGGGCGGTTTCTTCGGCGACTGCGGAGCAGCCGCGAGGGTGGCGGCACACGACAGGGCACACATGCCGGCGAGGAGACGAGTGATCTGGTTCATGACAAAGACCTCAGAGCGGCCGGCATTGTCGCACAATCAAGCTTCCAGCTGCCAGCTTACAGCTACTAGCTCTTGCTAATCGCTGCTCGACATAAGCGGGAAGCTGGAAGCTGGAAGCCAAAACCGGAGCATCTAATTCAATGAATCGCAAATACCGCGTCGCAGTCCTCGGTCTCGGTCACTGGTATTCCGCATACAACCTCGGGCGATCGCTCCCCGAATATCCCCGGGCAGAGCTCGTCGCCGCGGCGTGGCCGGACCGTGGGCAGCTCGATGCGTTCGCCAAAACGTTCTCCATTCACGGGTACGAGAACTACCACGACCTCCTCGCACGGGAGGACGTCGACATCGTCCATCTCGCCGCACCAGTTTCATCGCTGGCTGAACTCGCGATTGCCGCCGCGAAGGCGGGCAAGCACATCCTGCTCGGGAAGCCAATGGCCATGACTCTCGAGGAAGCCGATCGCATTGTCGCAGCGGTCGAATCCGCCGGCGTGACGTGCGTGCCGTACTCCGGGCTGACACGTCTTCGAACCGCCGACCTGAAAGCGAGGGTCGATGCCGGAGAGATCGGCGACGTCATGGTCATTCATCAGACGTCGCGCTGGTCGATCGCGGAAGACGGTCCAGGCTCGGGCAAGGCTGGCTGGTTCGCGGATCCGCGGCACGTCCCTGGAGGCGCGCTGATCGACGAGGGCATCTACTGGATCGAGCTCTTTGAATGGATGGCCGGCAGCCCGATCGTGAAGGCCGAGGCCAAGGTCGCCAACCTCGTTCACAAGGACATCGAGGTCGAAGACTGGGGCATGGCGACGTTCACGTGCGGCAACGGCGTGGTCGCGACGCTCGAAGCCTCGTGGACGATCAATTCGCCGAAGAAGACGGGCCCGTCACCAAAGCAGAACGCCGTCGTCCGTTTGGAGCTCGTGGGCAGCCGCGGCGAGATCATCGATCAATGGTTCCGCTCCCCCGGCCGCGCGATCCTTGGCGCGGGCGCCGCCGACTGGGTCTTCCAGCGTCAGCCTGAACAAGCCTTCTCCGGCAACTTCCCGGTCGCGCTCAACCACCTCGTCGAGTGCCTGGACAAGAAGTGCCCGCCGGACGTGACGGTGCAAGAGGCGCGCAGCGCGTTCCGTGCGGCGATGGCGGCGTATCAGTCAGCGCGGGAGGGCAGACCCGTGAAATGCTGAATTTTGAATGCTGAATGCTGAATTGAAATCAAATCAGCAATCAGCATTCAGCATTCAACATTATTCGACCGGCGTGGGTGTCGTCAGCGCCGTCAGCACTTCTTTATATAGATACTTCGCGCCCTCGACACCATTCAGCGGTCCTTCCTCGTACTCGAGCGCGAACGTCCCTTTGAAACCGCCCGCGAGCATGACGCGCGTCGAGCGCTGGACGTCGTTCTTGTCGCCCCAGCGATCCCAGTACTTCGCGTGGACGTTGGTGTGCGCGTACGGCGCGAGTGCCTTCAAGCCGTTGAAGAGCATGTACTCGTGTTCCCAGTTGCAGAAGTCCGGCGACGCCTCGCAGTACGGGTGATTCACCGCGTCGATCATGATGCGGATGTTCATCGGATCGGCGGCCAGGCCCCAGTGATTCTCGAAGGTGACCTTGATGCCGAGGTTGCCGCCGTAATCCGCCATCTCCTTGTAAGACTCAATGGCGGCGTTGAGCAGCGGCACGATGTCGAGATTGCGCGGGTAGCCGTCGTTCGATCGCGGAATCGCGTTCGGCCTGATGCTCGGCCCCAGCGCCTGCGGCGAGTTCATCCGCATCGACTTGACGCCCAGCACCGCGCAGCCTTCCAGCCATCGTTTCGCGATCTCGACGCCTGCCTTTCGCAAGGCTTCATCGGGCCCTGCGAGATTCGACGGGGCGTTGTTGGAGATGTGCTGCACCTTCGTGCCCGTCGTCACCAGCTTCTTGGCGAGCTGGTCGAGCCACTTTCTTCCCGACGGGCTCATCGGATCGAACGTCCGGCCGGCAAACATCGTGTCGTCGGTCACGTCGCCGAACAGCCCCGAGAAGATGTCCATGTGGGTCACGCCGGGGAACGTGTCCTTGGTGAACTGCGGGAAGTCCAGCATCGTGATCTCGCCGTACTTCTCCTTCATCTGCGCCGTCGACCATCCGCCGTTGACGGGCGAACGCGGCGGGAGCTGCTGAGCGGCCGGAGCCGCCGCCTGCGGTGCGGCTGCCGCTGCGGCTGGCTCTCCACCGCGCGCCGGCGGCTGATCCGGTCCAGCGGCTGGCTGCCCCGCGCCGGCTCCACGGCCTGCGCCGCCGCCCGCACCGCGACCGCCACCCGCGCGATTCTTGAAGATGTAGCGAATCGGATACGAGCAGGCGGCAATGCGGTCGAGCCGGTTCTTCTCGGCCTGCGCCTGCGCGAGCGCCGCCTCGCGTGGCGTCATCATGAGGGTCGCGGCCGTCAGCCCGGCACCAGCCGTTTTGAAAAACTCACGTCGATCTACGCCGTTTTTATCGTGTTCGTGCATGGGAGTTCTCTCAATCAACAATCGACAATCGCAATCGGCAATCCGCAATCAACAAATCCGCAATCGCCAGTCCGCAATCCGCAATACGTCTTGGCGACCTCTACCGCTTACTCAGGTCGCGAACAATAATGTCCCTGAATCGCATGTTGCCCTGGCCGCCCGAGTGCAACTGCAACGCAATGGGTCCATCCTCGCTCTCCGGTTGCGGATCCGTGTAGTCCACCATCAGCACGCCATTCAGCCGCGAAATGTAGTGGTTGCCTTCAACCTTGATCAAATAGTCATTCCAGTCGCCGTGCCGGACGACGCTCTCGTTTTCGGGTGAGGGCCAGACGATCCACTTGCGCGCCTGTTCGGTACACACCGCCGGTGTGGTGGCCGAGGGTGCAATCGATCTCGAACTGCGGTCCCTTTGTGACGTTCGGCGTGCCCGGCTTGAAGTTGACGTGGAAGAACACCCCGCTGTTGCCGTCGCCCTCGCACTTGAATCGCAACGAGAGCTGGAAATCCTTGTAGCTCTTGTCGGTCTGCAGGTAGCCATACTCGCGTGTGACGGCGATGCCGTGCAGCGTTCCGTCCTCCACTTCCCATTTCTCCTTGCCGATGTTCGTCCAGCCGGAGAGATCCTTGCCGTTGAACAGTACGATCCAATCCTCGCCCGGCGGCTTTGGCGCGGCGGCTTGCGGCGCTCGCGTCGGCGAAGGCGTCTGGACCGCTCCGGCGGTGCTGGCCGCCTGCGCCAGGAGCGCAAACAACAGAATGGCCGTGCTCATGCGAGCGCCTCTTTGACAAACGCGAGGCACTTCGGGACCTCGACCTTCGCATCGCCCGGGTACTCGAATTCGATGTTCACCGGGATGTCCCACTTGGTTTTCTGCATCAGCTTCAGCACGTCCTTGAGCGGCGCGTCACCCTGGCCGAACGGCGTGTAGCCGCCGCCGTTGGTGGCCTTCTTCATGTCCTTCAGGTGCAGGTTCGTGATGCGGTCGTGATGCTTCTGCAGGAACGGAATCGGATCGTAGCCCGCTTCCGTGTAGTGACCGACGTCGAGGTTGGCGCCCAGGTACTTCGACGCGGCCATGACGGCCTCGAAGCTTTCCGGCGTCGCGACCTCATCGGGATTTGTCGTGTTCGCGTGACCGTGGAAGCCGACGCGCATCTTGTGCTTGTCGGCAAACGGTGCGAGACGCTTCGCCATGCTCACCTGAGTCGAGGTCGAGATTGCGCTGACGCCCAGCGCCTTCGCCATCAGGAACGCATACTCGATCTCGTCATCCGGCGTCGTTTTGACGTTCATGTTGTAGCAGAGGAGCTTCAGCTCGATGCCGGCGTCCTCGATCTTCTTGCGTACCGGTTTGAAGGTGGCTTCCGTCGCACTCTTGCGCCAGTCGTTGAATGCCTTGATTGCCGCGTCTCGTTCGGCCTGCTGTTCGGGGGTTAGCGGAGTGCCTCGACGTCCACCGCCGCGCCCCGCACGGGGAGCGCCCGCCAGCTGCTCGGCATGGTTCGACATCAGCTCCATCTCGCCGAGACCGATCTCGACGTAGGCCTTGATGATCTCTTCGGCGTCCGTGATCGCCCGGAAGCTGTAGGTGATGGCGCCGATCTGGACGCCGTTGATGCGTGAATTGATCTTCGCGGCAGCCGACAGCGGCAGGCGCGAGAGGAGCACTGACGCCGGAACACCGGCGAGCGCCAGCCTGGTGAAGTCACGTCGGGTCAAGGTCGACTGATTGTTCTTATGCATATGGGAAGCCTCGTCACGTTGCCTCGGTCGTTCGCTCGTGCTGGAATAGCGAGGACGATACCGGATTCCAGACACCTGAGGCAATAGAACCCTTTTGATGCGACTCTCATCCCGGACCGCCGTCATGCTGGCACTCGGCGCGGCCCTGACGCTGCTTTGTGCCTGCGCGGAACGCGCGGCACCCGCGGCCCCTCGCGTGGCGGCCAACGTCGTGATCGTCACGATCGACACCCTTCGCGCCGACCGGGTCGGCGTCTACGGCGCCACGAACGTCGAAACCCCGAACATGGACCGCCTGGCGCACGAAGGCGCATGGGCACCGCGGGCGGACGCACCCGTTCCGCTCACCCGGCCCTCGCACGTTTCGCTTTTCACGGGCCGCTACCCATCGGAGCACGGCATTCGCGACAACCTGTCGGCGCCGCTCGGCGACGACGTGCCGCTGCTTGCCAGCGTGTTGCAAAAAGCGGACTTCGCAACCGCCGCGTTCATCGCCTCCTCCGTCCTCGATCGCCAGTCAGGCCTCGCGCGCGGATTCGATGTCTATTCGGATCGTTTCGAACGCGGGGCCGATCAGAGAACGGGCGACGCCGTCACGGCCGAAGCCATCGGCTGGCTTCGATCGCCGCCGAAGCCGAGGTTTTTCGCCTGGGTGCACCTGTACGACCCGCATGCGCCCTACACGCCCCCTGAACCGTACGCGTCCCGCTACGCGGGGCGGCCCTACGATGGCGAGGTCGCGTGGTGCGACGAGTTGGTGGGGCGGATCGTCACGGCCCTGCGCGAGGCGGGCAAGCTGGACGACACCCTCGTCATCGTGACGTCGGACCACGGCGAAGCACTCGGCGACCACGGCGAAGACGTGCACGGCTACTTCGTGTACGAAGCGACGCTTCGCGTGCCGCTCGTTATGCGCGGCCCCGGGGTCACGCCCGGCACCCGCATCGGAGCGGTGGCCAGGACGATCGACCTGTTCCCGACAATCCTGGATTTGATGGGCGTCGGCCGGGATCAGCCCTCATCCGGCCGGAGCCTCGCGCCGGCTCTTCGAGGCGGACAGCTGACCGACGAACCGGCGTTCGCGGAATCACTCGTGCCGCTTCTCCACTATGGCTGGAGCGATCTGCGGTCGGTACGCGACGGACGCTGGAAGTACATCCTGGCACCACGCCCCGAGTTGTACGATCTGGACACCGATCCCGGAGAAGTCCGCAACCTTGCCAGCGAACAGCAGACACGGGCGCAGGCCATGCGGTCGGGCATGGAAGCTCAGTTGGCGAAGGAACGCACGTCTCCCCGGAAACCGGGCGACACGTCCGGGATATCGCCCGATCTCCTCGAGCGACTGGGCTCGCTCGGCTACGTCAGCCCGGGCGGACCTGCTGACAGAAAAAGCGCCGGAGCCGATCCCAAGGACAAGCTCGACGAATACAAAGCGTTGAGCGGGCTGATGCAGCAGGCACTCGTGGCGATGCGAGCCGGACGCGCATCCGATGCGGTCCAGCACCTGCGCGAGGTCGAACGCCGCGGGCTCGACAGCTACGAGCTGCACTTCTATCTCGGGCGCGCGTACGCCGCCGGGCAACACTGGCGCGAGGCCGTGCGTCGAGTACGAAAAAGCGACGGCGAAGTTCCCGGCCGGCGTCGAGGCCTGGCGCGGACTTGGTGAAGGCCGCGTCGCGCTCCGCGACTCACGGGGCGCCATTCGCGCATTCGAGACGCTGGTCTCAATCGCGCCGCAGGATCCGGTGGCCCTGATGCAGCTCGGCGAAGCGTATCGCGACCTCGGACGATGGGACGAGGCGGCACGGACCATCCAGCGGGCGCTGGCGATCGATCCCGGTCCGGCGCAGGTACCTGGAATTCGCTCGGAACCGTGCTCGGTGGCGGACGGAGGATGGCCGAGGCCGAGCACGCGTTCGGAGAAGCCGTGAAACGCGAGCCGACGAACGGGCTCTACCGCTACAATCACGGCCTGGCGTTGCAACAGCTCGGACGCCGGGACGACGCCATGACGGAGTTCCGCCAGGCGGCGGTGCTCGGGTATCGCGGGCAGTGACAGTATTCACGTTGGTTGATCTCGCGCACAGCGCGCGGATGATCTCGCGCGGAGAACGCAGAGAACGCTGGTGACCCCGACTGGTACAAGATCAAACAAGAGAATGGGAGAAGGGGAGAACACAAAGTTCGCTCCCTTTCTCCCGTTCTCCTGTTGGTCCCTGGGCAATGATGCAGCGTGGAAACAAACACTGTTATGGCCACAGCGGTTTGAAACGGTCTTAGCGCTTCTTGAGACACCTCTATGCCTATGATTGCGTTCATCCTCACGGTCCTCAGCGCTCTGTCACCGACGATCGGCGGGCAGAACGTCACGTCGCCGACTACTCCGGCACCCCTCAAGATCGTCGGCTATTACGCCGACTGGACAGCGGAACGGTATCCGCTCGCTGACATCCCCGCCGACAAGCTGACGCACGTCAACTACGCATTCGGCAAGATCGACGCCGACAACAAGCTGACCTTCAACCGGGCCATCGCGATCGACCGCGTCTATCCCGGCGACTGCAGCGAGCCCGCGTGCGCGCACGGACTCTTCCATCAGATCACACTGCTCAAAGAGAAGCATCCACACCTGAAGTTCATCATCTCCGTTGGAGGCTGGACGGATTCCGGGCCGTTCTACGAAATGGCGGCGACCGAAGAGAACCGCCAGACGTTCGCGCGGTCCTGCGCGGAGTTTCTGAAGACGTACCCGCAGTTCGACGGCATCGACATCGATTGGGAACATCCGGTGGCCGGCGGCCTTCAGCCGGGACAGCCGCGCGACGCGCACAACTACGTGCTGCTCCTGGCGGCGCTCCGCAGCGCGATCGGGCCTGGGAAGTTCCTCACCGTCGCGGTCGGCGCCGGGGCGCGGGCTATCGATCCGCTCGAATACGCAGACATGGCCACGTCTCTCGACTGGGTCAACGTCATGACCTACGACTTCCATTCGGGCGGACGGCGCGCCGGTTTCAACTCCGCGCTCTACAACCACGACGACCCTTCGAACCCACGCTCGAATACCGATGCCGCCGTTCAGGCAATTCTCGCCAAGGGGGTGCCTCGCGCGAAGCTCGTCGTCGGCGTGCCGTTCTACGGACGAGGCTGGCGCGGCATCGAATCAGAGAAGGGATGGACCGAAGGGACCGGCACGATGCAGATCGGCGGCTACCGGGCGATCGCCACGAATCAGCTGCAGTCGGCCGGCTTCGTGCGCCGCTGGGACGACGTGGCCAAGGTGCCGTGGCTCTATAACTCCGAGACGAAGGAGTGGATCACCTACGAGGACGCGCAGTCCATGCGAATCAAGGGATCGTACGTCGTCGAGCAGGGCCTTGCGGGCGCAATGTTCTGGGAGTTGTCGAACGACGACGGGACGCTGCTGGATGCGCTGCGGACGGGGCTGGGAGGGGCGAAGCCCCGATAGGGGCCTCTATTCCGATCGCTCCCGCCACGCCAACAACCTCAACCCAACCAGACTCACGACAAACAGCCCGATCCACATCCACGCCGCGATCAGTGGGTCCATTCCGAACATCTGCGACGGAATCGCATCGTGACGGAGCTGGCCGTTGAGAAATGCCGGCAATGCGATGTCGAAGACCGGATTCGAAAACTGCTCAGGCATGATGTAGAGCGCGGTCGACTTCGCGATCCAGACCATGCCAAGGCCGGCGACTGACGCCGCGTAGAGCCATCCTCGAAATCGTCCCGTGCGCGCGAGCGCGGGGATTCCTTCGTAGAAGAGGAGCATCGCCAGGGGAATCAGGTGACGGGGGCCGTACGCCCAGCCGCCCCACCAGATGAAGTACGACGAGATCAGCAGCACGTAACACAGGCTCAGGAGGCCCAGCGGCGTCGAGACCGCTTCGCGAAACACGCGAGAGCCTTTCGTCAGGAGATACGCAAACGCCACGATCGCAAGCGCCGGCGCGTAGAAGAACAGGCCGCGATAGGTTGAGAACAGGAGTCCCCAGATCGCCTCGGGTTGCGGCAGGTTGATGCCGTAGCCGGAACGCATCTGGGAGAACGCGCTGTCCGCAATGAAGTCGTACGGCATCTTCGTAAACGTGCCCGTGATCGCGTGGTTGTAGAACAGCAGCGCCGCCACACACGGCAGGCCGCCGAGCACGAACGGGATCAGATCGCGGCGATCGCGACGTGCGGTCGCCCACGCCCAGATGGGCAAGGCAAGCGCGGCCGGAAACTCAGCCAGGACGGCCAGTCCGAGCAGAAGCCCGCAGAGCGCCGGTAGCCGTCCGTTGATCAGCAGAATGTAAGACGCGCAGAGCAGGACACCAGCAAGCACGTGGCTCATGAACACGCCGGCGTACGCGAAGACGAACGACCCATACAGCGGCAGCATGCAGAGGAGGACGGCGTCCGCGGCAGGAACGTCGCGTACAACTCTGCGCAGGACGAACCACAACAGCAGGACGAACGGAATGCTCCCGCACAAAAGGTCACCGAGCAGCGTGGCCGGCAGCCATCGCGGCTTTCCGCTGGCCGGCTCCGCGACGTGAAGCCACTTCAGCACGCCGTAGAACGGCAGCACGATCCAGGTCGTCAGCGGCGCCTTGTCCGAATAGTAGTGGCCGTTGACGAAGCTCTTGTCCATCGTGGACTTTTCGTAGGTGTCGATGGCATACCGGCCCTCTTCGTAGATGGTCAAAACCGGCAGCGCCCGGGAGGTCGGGTTCGGGCTTGGCACCGCGTCGAGAAAGTAGGCGGACAGCAGGAGATTGACCGCCACGAAGACCGATCCCAGCAACCATCCGACCTTCCCGGAGGGAGTTCGAGAGGGCGATGCGGACGGCCGGCGCGGCGACAACGAAGGCTTACGTCTGCGAGGCATGAGCGGACGATCTTATCGAACTCGGTCGTCGCTATAATCGCGAAAGGACAGATTGAGCGCCAGGAAACGACAGCGATCGGGCACAAAGCCCGGACCCGTTCGATCCACGCAGCAGAGACCGGCGGTTCCTCTCCCCTCCACGAATCCGGCCACCCGCCGGCTCACCGCCGCGGCGCTTGGCGTCGTCGTCCTGGCAATCTACGTCCGCACGTTGGCGCCAACTGTTGCCGGAGGCGACAGCGGCGAGTTGATCACGGTCGCCTATACGCTCGGTGTCGCGCATCCGCCGGGCTATCCGCTCTACACGCTCCTCGCCAGCTTCTTCACGCTGATCCCGATCGGAACGATCGCGTGGCGGGTGAACCTGTTCTCGGCGGTCTGCGGCGCCGGAGCCGCCACGATGCTGTTCCTTGCGGCAGCTCGCTGGTCCGGAAGTCTGTGGGCGGCGCTCGCGGCGGCGTCGCTTTTCGCGTTTTCGCCGCGTGTCTGGCCGCATGCCGTCACCGCCGAGGTGTTTGCGCTGAACAACCTGTTCATCGCGGGCCTCGTGTACCTGACAGTCCGCTTCTGTGAGGCCGCAACGCCATCAGGCCACGGCAACGATGACCAAAAGCGCTTGATGGGGCTGGCCGCGTGCCTGCTGTTCTTCTGGATCGGCCTCGGCCTCACGAATCATCACACGCTGATCTTTTATGCAATCCCGGCGGCGCTGCTGGTTCTGACGAGCAATCCCGCCATGCGAGCGCCGCGGCAGATCGGCATCTTCGCGCTGTGCGGTCTCGCGGGCCTTCTCCCCTACGCATACATCCCGATCGCATCCGGTCGCGTCCCTCTCATGAGCTGGGGGGACCAAACGACGCTCTCAGGCTTTCTGGATCATCTGCTGCGCCGCGAGTACGGGACGTTCAGGCTGGGGGTTCAGGAGCAGGGGCCTGATCTCATCGATCGCCTGGCGGCGTATGTCGCAGGGTCGTTCGGTGACCTTTTCTGGATCGTCCCGCTCCTCGCGATTGCCGGCCTGATCCTGATGCGTCGTCATCGAACCAGTTCCCTGCTGTGGTGCTGGACAGGCGCGTTCTTCTTCTTTCTGGTTACGTTCAACGCGCTGGCCAATGGGCCACTCGAGCCAGGCGTCTCCCGCTTCGTCGAGGGACGATTCTGGCAGCAGCCGCATCTCTTGCTCTGCGTCTTTGCGGCGTTGGGGCTGGCAGCGATCGCTGGGCGATTTGGCAGCGCCGGCGTCAGGGCCTTGCCCGTAGTCGCCGTGTCGATCGCGATCGCGCAGCCGGTCGTGAACTTCCGCGCGCAGGACAGGAGCGGCGCCGTTCAGATTCACGAGTTCCTGAAAGACATCCTGGATTCCGCGCCGCCACAGGCGCTGCTGCTCGAAACCGGGGACTACATCTACCATGGCCTCCGATATCTGCAGATCGTGGAGGGATACCGGCCCGACGTGCGCGTGCTGGATCAGATGGTGCTCGCGTATCCGTGGCATCAGCGCCTGGCGCAAAAGTATTTCTCCGACGTCGTGTTTCCGGGCGTTCGTCTGCTGCCGCGCGCCGAGCGCTCGGGCGATTACGGCATGAAGGCGCTCTTCGACGCGAATCGCGATCGGCACCCGATTTATTTGTGCGACGTGAACCTGTGGGACGACGCGCGCGGGAGCTATACGCCGTGGCCTACGGGTCTGGTCGATTCGGTCTTGCCTGCATCGCAACAACCGAATGTGACGACGTGGATAGACTCGGCCCGCGCCAGTTTCGACCGTGTGCCCGTCGATGCATTGAGGCGGGCTCCGGTGGACTCGTGGGAAAACGTGGCGCTCAAGTACCACTGGAAGCAGATGGGAAAGCACGCGCTCAGCCTTGCCCGCTGGGGTGGCGAGCATGGCGATCAGGCCGCGCTTCGGCGAGCCGCGACGCTGATGGAGACGATGCTGGCGGGCTGGCCTGAAGCGCCTCACGAACTTCACCGCGATCTGGGAATCGTCTACCAGCAGCTCGTGCCGAGCGATCCGTCGCTTCAGATTCCGATGCGACGTGAGTTCGAGGCGTACCTGAGAGACGCTCCGGTCAGCGATCCGAGTGTGCCGGCAATACGACAGATTCTCGAACAGGGACGATAAAAAGCGCCTGCGAGCAGTGACAAAAAAAGGGCGGGGTGTTCACACCCCGCCCTTCTCATTTCAGACCCGCCCGTTCGTCAGAACGAGAATCGTATCTGCGCCTGTATCCGCCGTTCCTGTTGCCAGCCGGTCGCCTGCCCGAACCCGGCGTTCGACGGCTTGACCCTCGTTGGGATGATCGCCCCGGTCGCGTCGTACGGCAGGTTCGTGATCGTCACCGGATCCGCCGGGCTGCTCAAGGTCATCGAGCTGGCCCGATTCGTGATCCCCTGCGCGTTCGGCGCGTTGAACATGTCGACGCGGAGCTGCAGGTTCCGCGCGCCGCCCAGCCGGATGTTGCGCGCGATCGTCAGGTCGAGCGCGCTCTGGAAGCAGCCGCGCAGGTAGCCGTTGCGCGACTCCAGGCCGTCGCTGTTGTCAGCGGGCCCTGGAACGCCGCCGCGTTGAACTGGCGGTACATGTCGTTGCTGCAGCCGCCCCGGGATCGCCGACGATGCGGACGCGGCCGCCGAAGTCGGGCGAGCCGGTGATGTTGACGTTGCCGCCGCCGCTCGAGTAGCTGTAGGTGACGTTGTAGGCGCTCCCTGTTGCGCCGGTCCACACGCCGGAGAGCTGCCAGTCGTTGACGATCAGGCCGAGCGCCTTCAGCGCCGCGCCGCTGGCGTGCAGGTCGGGCAGATCCCACACGAAGTTCCCCTTGAAGATCTGCTTGTTGCGGAATTGACGGCCGCGAGCATGTCGTTCGCCTGGTCCTGGTCGTCGCGATCGGACCACGAGCCGTCCGCCGCGTGCTGCAGGCGCGGCGCCGGCGATCGCGTGATCGTAGAGGACCCACGTGTCGTTGAAGCCGAACGACACGCCGTTCGCGGAACCGGCGCTTCACCGACATCTGGAGGGAGTGGAACGTGCGCCAGCCGTTGAACTGCCGCATGTTGATCGCGGCGTAGCCGCGATACGACCGCATCAGATCGTTCGACAGCGCCGCGCCGCCAGGCGTCGTGCTCACCAGGGTCGGGTTCTGGTTCTGCGGCAGGAACGCCGAGCCGAGATCGACCGTGTTGATGTTCACCGTGCGGACGGTGTTGTAGCTGTGCTGGCCGACCCACTCCACGTCGAGCGTCATCGCCCACGGAATCGCCATCTGGATGCCGCCGCTCCACTGCGTCGACGACGGGCAGCTTCGCCTCGTAGTCGATCGTGTTGAGGCCGGGCGCGCCCTGCGTCGTCAGACCGCCCTGGCCGAGGCTCTGCAGCTGTCCGTAGCGGACCGTCACGAGCCTCGACGAGGGCGGATTGCCCGCCATGCTGATGACCGAGTTGCCGAACGGCCGGTCGTAGAAGAGCCCGACGCCGCCGCGCAGGATCATCGTCTGCTTGCCGGTCAGGTCGTAGGCCATGCCGAAGCGCGGCGCGAACGCGAGCGTCGGGAACGTGTAGGTCGTGTCGACGATCCCGTTCGCCGCCGCATGAACAAGCCGTTGGTCAGGCTGCCCGTGCCCGGCACGAGCGTGCCGATCGCCAGCGACGTGTTCGGACCGAGCAGCTGCCCGGTCACTCGGATTCCAGCGCCTGCTGGCTGGCGGCCGGACAGGCGGTCCCCGGCGCGACCGTCACGGCGCAGCCCGGCTGGTAGAGCACGGGCGCTGCAGACTGGGTCCACTTCTCGGGCAGGAAGTTGGTTCCCTGCCCGAGCTTGTCGTACTGCGGCGCGGCGTTCACGAAGCGCATGCCGTAGTCGAGCGTCAGCCGGTTGTTCACCTTCCAGTTGTCCTGGATGTAGGCTTCGCGGTTGTCGTAGACGAAGTTGCCTTCGACGTAGTTCGGACGCCTGCGTGAACGAGCTGAACGAGCCGATCGCGGCGTTGGCGAATCCGAACGACGTGTCGAACGCGTTGCGCCCGCGCGTGTCCTGCTGGAAGTTCAGGGTGCCGAACGAATCGGTGCCGGTCGCCTGCTCCGCCTTGTAGCTGTGCGTGTTGAAGTAGCCCGTCTTGATCGTGTGGCGCCCCTTGACCTTCGTCAGGCTGACCGACGAGGTCCTGCGTCGCGTTCACGTTGAAGTACGACGGGAACGGAATGTTCGGGCGGCGCGCTGCCGACGCGGCTGCCCCACGCGGAAGATCGGCAGGCTTGAGGAAGTCGCCGTTGACCCACGCCGGCGGCGCCGGGTTCATCCTGTTGAGCGCCTCGTTCGCGTAGTAGTCGGGGTTCAGCTTGTTCGCGTCCGGGAAGAGCATCGGCAGGCCGCCGAGGCCGACGTTGTTCCGGTTGGAGTTCGCGTTCATCGGGATCGCGTTCCGGCAGAAGCGTCGGGCCGGTGCCGGTCTGCGCCAGCGCGCAGCCCGCCAGCTCGTTGCGGCTGCGGCCGTAGGTCGCCTCGAGGAACGTCGTGTTGTTCAGGTTGTAGTTGCCGGAGAACGCCAGGTTGCTGATCACCGGCCGCTGCATCTGCGTGTCGTTGAAGCCGGGCAGAAGTGCCGAGAACGACGTCCCGGCGCTGCTGCCAGCCCGAGTACTTGCCGTCGCGCGCAGCTTCGTCGGTCGGCTGGTAGTCGACGCGGACCGCCGGCTGCCAGCTCAGGATGCTCTCCGTTCGGCCGGGTGATCTCGTAGTTGTAGCCGACGCCGGGCACGCTGGCGTTCGGCATCGGATACTGCTTCAGGATGTTCAGGCCCGTCTGATAGAGCGCCGATCGCCGGGATCTTGCCGAGCACGCCGCCGTCCTGCGAAGCAGCCGCTCGTGTCGGCCGCGGTGCAGGGGTTCGGCGATCGACGGGTCCTTGATCAAGTTGTAGAGCGCGCCGTTCTGATCGAGCGTCTGCGAGAAGTCGCCGTCGCGCTCGGCCGCGGTCGGGAAGCGGAAGCGCTGCACGTCGTTGCCCGCCGGTGCGCGGCGAGAATTCCTGGCTGTAGAAGAAGAACATCTTGTTGGTGCCGCCCGGCTTGCCGATCGGGCCGCCGATCGAGTAGCCCCAGTCCTTTTCCTTCAGGACCGCTCTTCGGGTTGCCATTCAGCTTGTTGACCTTGGTGTTCGAGTACCAGTCGGAATCGCGCTCGACGTCGTAGACCGATCCGCGGAACCGGTTCGTGCCGCTCTTGGTGACGGCCGTGATCTGCAGGCCGCTCGACCGGCCGTACTCGGCCTGGTAGACCGGACGTGAGCACCTTCACTTCGGCGATCGACTCGACGTTCATCTGGAGCAGCGGGCGGTTGCTGCCCGTGTCCATGACGCCGACGCCGTCCATCATGATGTTGGTGTCGCCGCCGCCGCCGATGCGTGATCGGGTCGCACCGGTGCGTCGTGACGCCGGGCGCCAGCGAAGCCAGCGCCGTGAAGCTGCGGTTGGCGATCGGCAGGTTCTCGACGGTGCTGGTCGGAATCGTGAACGAGCGCTCGCCGCTGCGCGACTGCACGATGGGCGTTTCCGCCTTGACGACGACCGTGTCGGTCAGGCCGCCGACTCTCGATCGTGAAGACGCCGATCGACAAGCGGTCGCCGGGGCTGACCGCCACGCCGGTCTGCTTCGACGGCTTGAAGCCCGGCATGCTGACCTGGATGGTGTACTGTGTCCGGCGGGCACGTTGACGAACGTGAAGTCCCCCTCCGCGTTGGTGAACACGTCCGGCAGCTTCGTGCCGCGCGTGTCGCTGGTGAGCGTGACCGCCGCGCCGGGAATGACCGCGCCCTGCGCGTCCTTGACGGTGCCGGTGACCGTTCCGGTCGTGATCTGGGCGGCTGCCGGCAGCGCAAAGAGCGCGACTGCGGCAAGGGCCACCATACTTCTGACTGCCGTTCTCACCATCCTGTAGGTTCCTCCTCGATCCGAGTGACACACACACACGGGGGGCATAGCGCCTGACGGACAAAACTGTGATTTCAGGGCTTCGCTAGCCGGATACGGTGTATGGAGTGCGACCATTTACAGGCATTGTCATGAAATTGTCAAACCGGGGTCACAACGATATGATGACGGCCGCCGGGGGGCGCCTGTATGCCGAACATCTACGAGGTCGCAAAACGGGCGGGGGTATCCACGGCGACGGTTTCCCGGGTCTTGAGCCGGCCTCAGGTCGTATCACCCGAGACGCGTCGTCGTGTGCTGCACACCGTGAAGATCATGGCGTACGCGCCGAACTCGGCCGCCAAGAACCTTCGAACGCTGCGGTCGGGGAATCTGCTGGTCACGGTCCCCGACATTTCGAATCCGTTTTTTTCGCTGATTCTCCAGGGCATCGAGGACGCCGCGCAGCGCGAAGGGCACGCGGTGCTCTTTGGCGATACGCAGCACGACGAAGAGCGCGAGGAGCGCTACGCCTTGATGCTGCAGCGGAAGGAGGCCGACGGCCTGATCTTTCTCGGCCACCGGCTCCCGAAGTCAGCTGGCGACCTCGTTCGCTCGATGGCCCCGGCCTGCGCTCCGGTCGTCAACGGGTGCGAGTTCAATCCGCGGCTGCGGATCCCGAGCGTCCACATCGACAACGCCGCCGCCGCGTCAGAGGCGATGGATCACCTCTACAGCCTCGGCCATCGCCGCATCGGCATCGTCACCGGCCCGCTCGTGAGCCCGCTCAGCCGGGACCGCCTCCGCGGCGCCACCACGCGTGCGCGGGCGGAAGGGGCCGAGCAGGACTTCGTGATCATGCACGGCGATTTCTCGATTGAATCCGGATCGATTGCCGGCGAGCGGCTGTTGTCCCGCCGCGAACGGCCGACTGCCGTGTTCTGCTTCAACGACGAAATGGCGCTCGGAGTCGTCAATATCGCCCGCCAGCTTGGACTGCGCGTGCCCGACGATCTCTCGGTCGTCGGGTTCGACGACATTCGCTTCTCGCAGCACATGGATCCGCCGCTGACCACCATCGCGCAACCCATGCGCGAGATCGGCGAAGGCACCGTTCGGTTGTTGCTGGATATCCTGAGCGGAAAGACGATCGTGCCGACGTCGGTCACGCTGCCGCACAAACTGATCGTGCGCAAGAGCACGACGATTGTGAGTTGTTAATCCGGGATCCGTAGTCCGGGATCCGGATCCGTCAGGGGTTTCTCAATTTGACCGGCGCCCGGACGGTCAGGCCCGCCCGCTTCACCGAGACGGAGAGTTTGTCGTTCTCTTTGGGCCGGTCGGCTCGGGAGAAAGACACCGCGTACTGATTCCGCAGCGTCTCGGCAAGCTGCTGCAACCCGCTGACGATGCCGGCGGAAGGAACGATCTCCTCCCGCTTTCCACCTGATTGCTTCGGGCCATCTCCGAGCACTTCGCTGAGATTCAGGTTCTCGCCAAGCAACGCAGCCGGTTTCGCGACTGCGGCCGTCGCGCGGATCGCCTGGCTGTTGATGGCGAACACGTGCAGCGCCGCTCCGCTCTTCTGCAGTTCCTCGAGGACGTGATGCGCCGGCAGCGTGCTGTGCTCCTCCCCGCCCACGGTCAGGACGACGATGACGGGCCTGGGCGCCCGGCGCTTCTGGAGATCCTTTGCCGCCTCGAAGATCCCTTCGAGGAGCTGCCCGCCGTCGTACGTGCCCGGCCGAGCGTTCAGCTGGTTGATGGCCGTTCTGAGGAGATCGAAGTTCGCGGTGTAGTCCACGAGCTTGAGGTTCTGTCCTGTGACGGCGGTCACGGCAAACTCGGCACGCCCCTGGAGGCGTTCGATGAATTTCGCGATGCCGTAGCGAAAGATGCCGGTGCCGTTGTCGTCGACGAGGAGCGCGATACGAAGGGGCTGGGCCGTCACGCCGGCGCCGACGACGTCGCGATCCTTGCCCCCTTCCTTGATGACGAAATCATCGACCCCGAGACCGCTGACGGGCACGCCGGACTTGTCCACGACGGTCACATAGACCGTGCGCGTCAACCCGTCGTGAGACGCGGGTTCCTGTCTGGACTCCTGGAATCCAGCGGCGGAAAGGCTCACGGACAGGATGGCGATCGCTGCTGACGACGCACACAGGTGACGCATGTCCCGCCTTCGCGCTATGCGCTTCGGCGCGGCAGGCTCGTGCCGCTCCGCCCGATTCTACCCCTTTGACGCGGCGAGGCGCTCGCCGTGTTCATCGACCGCCAGCGGTGGCGGCTCGTGGGACACGAGGTACTCGAACTGGGCCCGGAACTCCTGCTCGGACAGATTTGCTGTCCTGGCGAGCAGCGCGACCTCCTGCGGATGCTCGAGGTCGTCGCGCCTGAGCCGAATCATGTAGCGCCTGGCGATGGCATATCGGGTCGAACTGATGTCGACCATCCGGACCTTGGTGCGGCCCGTCTGGCCGTCGATCATCTCCGAGAATGGAATCGGGATGAAGTGGCCGCCCTGCATGGAAATCATCGCGGCGTTTCCGCCCGCGAGGAGGTATTTCGCCGCGCAATACCCGAGGTCGCGCGTATATTCCATGTCGAACGGGATCGGATCGGCGCAGCGAAGCTCGTAGCCGATGTTCTTTTCCGAGATGGTCGTCTTGATCCCCAGTGCCCGCAGCCGCTCGGAGACTTTCGCCTTCAGCAAGTCGCCCAGGTTGACTTCAGCCAGCCGGACATGACCGTGCGCGTCGCGTTCGACGTCCTTGAGATCCGCAAGGTCGTCGGGCGAAATGTCGAGCGCCACACCTTCGGCGATCACGGCGACTCCATCGCGCCGGCCCTCGGCGAGGCGCTTGATGATGCTCGCCGTCAGCGTGTCCACGATCTCTTTCACGCGGATGGGTGGATCGAACTCTTCCCCGATCAGCGTGATCGTCGCGCCAGCGGCCTTGCCGATCCCGAGCGCAAGATGACCCGCCTTGCGGCCCATCGCGATCACGAAGTACCAGCGGGAGGTCGTCTTCGCATCGACCATCAGGTTCTTCAGGATGTCGACCCCGTAGTGCCGTGCCGACTGGAACCCGAAGGTGTCGATGTGCGGGGGCAGATCGAGGTCGTTGTCGATGGTCTTCGGCACGTGCACCACGCGAATCCGTCCAGCCGCGTGCTGCTCGAGCTTCATCGCTGAAAACGCCGTGTCGTCGCCGCCAATCGTGATGAGCTGCGAGACGTTCAATCGCAGCAGCGCATTGACCGTGTTTTCAAGCAGCTGCGGATCCTTCGTGGGGTTCGCGCGGGCGATGCCGAGGTACGACCCGCCGCGAAAGTGGATGCGGCTGACGGCTTCGATCGACAACGGGATCACGTGATTGCTGTCGTCCTGCATCAGCCACTCGAAGCCGTCGCGAACGCCGATGACGTCGATCCCCTGCAGGCGCGGCCCGGATCGTCGCCGCGGCGACGACGCTGTTGATGCCGGGCGCGGGGCCGCCGCCGACCAGGATCGCGAGGTTGTTGTTCTTGTCCATTGTGTTCGAGCCTTGAGCCGTGAGCCTTCGGCCTTGAGCCTTGAGCCGTTTTACGATCGATACGCCTCGCGCCCCACGCCCTGAACCGGGATGTTCTGTGCGGCGAGCACTTCGTGCTGCAGCGCGTACATGCAGGCTGCTGCCTCGTCGATGTGGCGCACGAACGCAATCGAGCCCTGCAGGATCGGCTTGACCCGTTCCTTGTCCTGGATGCGCGCCTTCGGGTACTCGTGCTCGACGACGAGATGGGTGTTGGCGACGTCCAGTTTCAGCAGCTCTCGCGCGGCGAGCTGATGATCGAGCCAGTCAACGGTGCGATTCTGGAGATACGCGAGCGGATCGTGGCGTGCCGTGCCCGGCAGTTCGTGTTCGGCGAGCACGACCTGCTTCTTCCACGCATTCAGCTGATCGACAGGATTGTCGGAGGGCTTCCCGCCTTTCCAGTCTCCGCGCTCCATCGTCTGGCCGCCGCTGCCCCACGCGGACCATCCCTTCGCGTCCGCGACCTGGCCCTTCACGTGGAACCCGCCGATCAGGAAGTTGTAGCCGGTGTCCTTCAGGTACTGGAAGATCGATCGCGTATCCTGCCCCATGAGGATGGCGTGTGAAGGATCGTAGTGAATCCGGAACTGATCGCCCACGCCGTGCTTCTCGCAGATCCGATGCAGCGCGATCCACGCGCCGGGCGTGTACGCGATGTTGTTGTGCCAGTTGTCCAGCGTCGTCCAGCCGGGCATCGGGCACTGCTCGACGCGATAGGTCAAGCCACGCGTCTTGGCTTCTTTGAGCAGCGGCACGAACTGCTCCTCGAAATCGAGCAGGTTCTGGTCCATGCTGTGCTTCTGATTGCGGCCGACGAACCCGCAGATGGCGTCGACGCCGAGCAGCGCGGCCGCGTCGAACGCGCGAAGCATGAAGTCGTGCTTCTTCTTCCGAATCGCCGGGTCGTCGTGGAGCATGTTGTCGAAGTACCCGACCTCGGAGATGCCCACCTTCGCCGAGTCCATCGCCGCGCGGACGCGCTTCGCGCGATCCTTGTCGAACGGCTTGCGCAGGTCGAGCGTGTTCGCCACCGGGTCCAGCATCGCTTCGGGCGGGACGTCCGATTCCGTTGGATGAAGCGCCGACGAGAGCTGGATGTAGCTCACACCCAGGTCCTTCGCAAAGGCCACCCACTCCTCAATCGCCCGATCGGGATCCGGATCGCGGACTTCACGAGGCGTCAATTCCTGGAGCGCCGCGGTGAGGACGCCCACTTTCATGAACTTCGGCTCGAACGCTTTGATGGTCATAACTTCGGAGACTTCCTTTGTGCGTCGCAGACTCTGTCTGCATTACTCACTGCTCGCGGGCCCCGCTCGCCTCGCTCGGCGGCTTCGCGCCTCGCTCGGGCCGCAGGCGCTTCAGTTACTCCACCTTTGTCCAGACGCTTCCCTTCGACGCACTCTGGAGAATCGCTTCGACGATACAGTTCGCGCGGTAGCCGTCCTCGAAGGTCGCGAACGCGGGGGGATGCGGATCGCTGGCCTTGCGGCCCTCGGCGATGAATCCGTAGATGTCGCGCATCAGGTTGGCGAACGCATCCGCCCATGATTCCTGGTGGCCGCCGGGCAGGTGCGCGTACTTGCCTGCTTCGGGATACAGGAGCGACGGGTCCTTCTGGAGGATCTCGTTGGGGCGGTCGCGGTGGCCGATGAGCAGCTCGTTCTGGTGCTCCTGGCGCCACTTCAGCGAGGCCTTGGCGCCGCAGATCTCGATCTCGAGATCGTTCTTGTGGCCGGCACAGACCTGCCCGACAGAGAAAGCCCCTTTTGCACCGTTGTCGAATCGCAGGAGCACAGACGCGAGATCCTCGACCTTGATCTGGACATCCTCGACTTTCTGGTTGGCGTCCGCCGCGGCGAACGCCTCGCGGGATCCGAGCGGCCGCTTTCGCGTCGGAATGACGGTCGTGATGTCGCCGAGCACGTGCGTGATGCGAAGGCCGCTCATATGCTGCGCCAGGTCGCACCAGTGCGATCCGATGTCGCCGAGCGCCGATGATGCACCGCCCTTGTCGGGCTCGAGCCTCCAGGAGTAGTCCGTGTCCTTGAGCAGCCAGTCCTGCAGGTATTGACCGACGAGGAAGTTTGGCTTGCCGATGTCGCCGCGGGCAATCGCGTGGCGCGCCTGCTGGACGAGCGGGTTGCCACGGTAGTTGAACGTCACCGCGTGAACGATCCCGGCCTTGGTCGCCTGGTCCAGCAGCTTCTTTGCTTCCGCGGCGGTCATGGCGAGGGGCTTGTCGGACACGACGTGCTTGCCCTTGGCAATCGCCGCGGCGTTGACCGGGTAGTGCAGGTAGTTCGGCGTGGCGTTGTGCACGACCTGGATATCCGGATCGTTCAGCAGCGCTTCGTAGCTTCCGTAGGCCTTGCGCGCGCCGAGCGCTTCCGCCTTCTTGTCAGCCGAGGCCTGGCTGCTGCCCGCAACCGCGACCACATCCACGAAGCCCAGCCGCCGCACGGCGTCGACGTGATGCGGTCCCACGAAGCCTGCTCCGACGATTCCCATGCCGATCCGTTTCACGATCAAGCCTCCAGAGACAAAAAAGAGTGCGCGACCGAAAAGCATACCTTGAAGACAACGGAGTTCACAATCTGAAGAAGACGAAGTTGCTGCAGGCGTCGTGATACTCTCCCAAGCCTATGTCAGACTTCACTCCCCGCCCTGAACACAAGTTCTCTTTTGGTCTCTGGACCGTCAGCAACCGCGGCCGCGATCCGTTCGGGGAGGCGGTGCGCCCGGCGCTGCCGCCGGTCGACGCCGTCGCGATGCTCGGAGAGGTCGGCGCCTGGGGCGTCAACCTGCACGACAACGATCTCGTCCCCATCGACGCGACTGCCCAGGAACGCGACCGCATCGTGTCGGACTTCAAGCGCGCGTGTCAGCAGCACGGCCTTGTCGTGCCCATGGCCACCGTCAACCTCTTCTACGATCCGGTCTTTCGCGACGGCGCGTTCACGGCGAACGATCCGCGTGTGCGTGCCTACGCGGTGCAGAAAACCATGCGGGCGATGGATCTCGGCGCTGAACTGGGCGCGAAGATCTTCGTGCTCTGGGGCGGGCGCGAAGGGACGGAAACCGACGCGTGCCGGCGACCGGACGACGGGGTCAAGCGCCTGCGCGAAGCGATCGATTACTTGTGCGAGTACTCCATCGACAAGAAGTACGGCTACCGGTTCGCGCTCGAGGCCAAGCCGAACGAACCGCGCGGCGACATCTACATGGCGACGACGGGCAATTACCTCGGGCTCATCCCGACGCTCGGGCATCCCGAACTGGTCGGCGTCAACCCCGAGGTGGCGCACGAAACGATGGCGGGCCTCAACTTCCTCCACGCCGTCGCGCAGGCATGGGAAGCCGGCAAGCTGTTCCACATCGACCTGAACGATCAGGTGCCTGGCCGGTACGATCAGGACTTCCGCTTCGGCGCCGCGAACATCAAGGCGTGCTTCTGGCTCGTGAAGTTCCTCGAGGACGTCAAGTACGACGGCCCGCGCCACTTCGACGCGCACGCGTACCGGACCGAGGACTACGACGGGGTCAAAGACTTCGCGCGCGGCTGCATGCGCACTTACCTGATCCTCAAGGAACGCGCCGAGCGCTGGAATGCCGACAAGGAGATCCAGGCGCTGCTCGCGGAGACGACGGCGGGCAAGGCGCCAGCCGTGGGCAAGTACTCAGCCGGCGGTCGAGACACACTGCTCGCGGCGAACATCGATCGCGTCGAGGTCGCCAGCCAGGGTCTGGGCTACGAAAAGCTCGACCAGCTGACGATGGAAGTGCTGTTGGGAGTTCGCTGAAATTGCTGATTGCTTGCTGATTGCGTGATTGCTGATTGAAAGACAGTAACCTCAATCGACAATCGACAATCAGCAATCGACAATCACATCTGGTCCTGCGCCGCAGCAAAGTCCGCAAGCTGCGGCGAGGGGTCAGGACCCTTTCCGAGCGCGTGCGCCTCGCATGCGGCGTACACCTCGATCAATTCGAGATACACGGCATGGCGCGCCGGGTCGGGCCTCAGCGCGCTCTGGGCGATGGGTTCCACGAACCCTTCGATCGCCTCCTCCCACGACATCGACGACCCACCGGCAACGGCGCTGCCGTGAAAGGCGGCCAGCGCCGCGCCGAGCGCGGCGGAGTTGCCGACTTGCAGCTGATAGACGACCGCGCCGAAGACGTCGGCCATCACCTGCAGGATGTCGCGGTTGGCCGCGGCGCCGCCCGTCGCATGAATCGTGTCGATCGTGACGTTCATCCATCGCGAGTGAAGCGCCATCGCCATCTGCTGCCCCTCGATCACCGCGCGGACGTTGCCGTCGGCATCGCCGGGATCGAGGCTATACCGGCGCACGCCCGGCGTCAGCACCGTGGGCGTGATCTCCGGCGCGAACCACGGGAGCAGGATGCGGCCTCCGTTGCCCGGAGGCGTCCGGCGGAGGCTCTCGGCAAACGTCGGCCACGACAGGCCGAACCGGTCGCGAATGTGCTCGCGGGCAAGCGAACCGTTCTTGAAACAGGTCAGCCCCATGTAGTCGCCGGTTGGCGCGCCGAACACATGGCCCGTGCCCGTGCGGTCCACGCGCGGCTCGCGCATCAGGCCGAATACCGTGTCGCTCGTGCCGAGCGAGATCGCCAGACGGCCTTCGCGTACAAGTCCCACACCCACGAGGCTGCAGGGATTGTCGCCGGACCACGTGACGACTTTCGCGGCCGGCAGCCCGTATCGGGCCTGCCAGTAGGGTGCGAGCGTGCCCACGACGGTGGACGCGAGGGCGATCGACGGCAGCTTCGCCGCCAGATCGGGCGCGGTCGCGGTCACCGCGGGAATCCACCACTCGCGCGACGCGAGGTCCATCAGGTTCATGCCCGAGCCATCTCCCGGATCCAGGGGCGCATGATGGCCAACCAGAAGCGATGCGAGGAACGAGCTGACCAGGTGGATTCGCTGAGTCGCGGCATACGCCGACGGATCGCGCTTGGAGAATTTTCGGATCTGGGCTGCGGTGAACCGCTCGAACGCGCGCGATCCGGTCCGCTGGGCGAGCACCTGATCGCCGCCTGCCGCCGCCTCTATCTCTCTGCACTCCACAGAGGTGCTCGAGTCCATCCAGATCGGGGACTCGTTGCGCGACAGCATCGGCCTGACCTGCTCGACGAGCGAACGATCCGGGTCGAGCGCGCCCAGCATCTCCGATGCCTTCGCGTTGAGATAGACGCTGCCGTGCTGTTGTGCGGACCCGGAGATCGCGGCCAGTTGAGTCAGATCGAGGCCGCTCTTCGTCAGGCGCGCGACCATGAGCTCCAGCGCCTCGACCCACAACAGCGGCGGCGATGCCGCCGTCGTCGGGTCATCGCTCGGAAGCACGCCATGCTCGGTGCCGTACTGCGGAAAGGCCTCGGCAAACGCAATCGAGGACTCGAAGACGACGCGGCGCCGATCCCCGTCGACCTTCAGAACGATCGCGGAGAGGCTCTGAGTGCTGGAATCCAAACCAAGATACAGAGACATGGGCGAAGTCTAACCTCAAGATGGCTTCTGGCGAGTCACGACAAGTGCTTCAAAACCGATGTTGGCGATCAGCGATGTTCGCCGTAGCGCTGCATCATCCAGAGACGGAACAGGAGAAAGGGAGAAAAGAGAGTCTAATTGTTTTCTCCTTTTCTCCCCTTCTTCTGTCTTGATCTCTGCCCGGGTCGGGTCACTAACCATTTCCTTCCAGCGAGCATCGCAACACCAGGCAACGCGAGCGCGGCCGCGAACGTCAACAGGAACGACTGCATCTCCATTGAAAACGCACCGACTGCCGCGTACACGATGGCGATGCCGAGATTCGAGAGCGTCGTCATCCAGACGAACGGCCGGACCGGCGAGCGGACGAGGCCGGCGAAAACCACGCTCGATTCGGCGAGCACGGGAATCGGCCGGCACACGACGAGCGCCCAGTTGCCGTGCCGATCCATGATCTGATGTGCGCGGGCGAGTCCCGTCTGCCCCGACGAGCCTGCGCGCAGCGCCCGCTGACTTTGCGCCGAAGACGTACCCGATGGCGCATCCGACCGTCATCCCCACCCAGATCACCGCCGCTCCGCGCCAGAAGCCCAGGAGCACCCCGGCGCCGGTCGAGACGATGCTCGAGGGCACGGGGAGAAACACATCGAGCGCGAGCAATCCGCCGATCGTCAGCGCCGAGAGCCAGCCGGAGGCATGGCCCGCGGCCAGCCACGCCCCGAGCGCCTCGAACTGCTTTTCGAATATCAGGAACGGAATGATGATCAGCGCGAACATCAATCCGATCAGGATGGCCCACCGCATCTCGTGCTCGTTATCCTCGGGCGGACAACACGTGGCTCTCGTACTGCTTGATCTCCGTGAGCCACGACGCGCGCTCAGGCATTCCCGCGTTCGTGCAGTAGTAGTCCCACACCGCACCCCACGGAAGGGCCTTGAACTCCTCTTGCAGCGCGAGGCGTCCGGTGTAGTCGGCGGCTGCTTCCTGTTGCCGCAGGGTTGCCGACGGCTCGACGAGCGCCTTGAGAAGGGCCTTCAGCATGTTGCGAGTGCCGATGACCCATGCCGCGACTCGGTTGATGCTGGCATCGAAGTAGTCCAGCCCGATGTGCGTGCGGCCAAGAAAGTTGCCACGGACGAGTTCCTGCGCGATCGCTTCGAGATCGTCGTTGAGGACGACGACGTGGTCGCTGTCCCAGCGTACCCCCCGACTCACGTGCAGCAGGATCTCGGGCAGGTACATGAACACCGCGCTCAGCTTGTCGATGATGGTCTCGGTCGGATGATAGTGCCCGGTGTCGAGCGTGTAGAGCACACGCCGTGTCAGGGCGTAGCCGAAATAGAACTCGTGCGATCCGACGGTATAGCTCTCGAACCCGATGCCGAACAACTTCCCTTCCACGGCGTCGAGGTTCAGCGCGCGATCGATGGGTTCTTTGAAGATCGTATCGAGCGATTCGACAAGGCGTTCGCGTGGACCCACCCGATCGACTGGCGTGTCCTTCATGCCGTCGGGAATCCAGAGGTTCGTGACGCAGGGCTTGCCGAGACTCTTCCCGATTGCGGCGCCGATCGCGCGGCACGCGATACCGTGGCGGACCCAGAACTCGCGCGTCGCCTTGTCGGGATGCGCCAGCGTAAAACTCGCGGCCAGCGGATGTGCGAAGAACGTCGGGTTGAAATCGAGACCGATCCCGAGCCCTTTCGCCCAATCGATCCAGCGGCTGAAATGCTCCGGCCGCACGCCGTCGCGCTCGACCTTGCGTCCTCCGAAGTCGCCGTACGAGGCGTGCAGGTTGAAGCGGTGCTTCCCCGGGATCAGCGACAGCGCCTTGGCCGCGTCTGAGCGAAGCTCGTCGGCCGTGCGGGCTTTGCCGGGATAGTTCCCCGTGGCCGCCAGCCCGCCGCCAATCTCCTGCCCGGCGGACTCGAATCCGCCCACGTCGTCTCCCTGCCAGCAGTGAATCGAGATCGGGACTGTCGCGAGCGTCTTCAGTGCCGCCTCGGTGTCGACGCCGAGATCCGCGTAGCGCTGCTTTGCAAGGTCGTACGCCGCCTGCATCTGCTTGTCGCTCATGTCAGCCTTTCACTGGAAAGATCACACAGGAGAATAGGAGAAAGGGAGAAACTCCTCTTCTCCCTTCCTCCTGTTTGCTTTTTGAGATGTCAGAAATCGAACCGATCAATATTCGTCTTCGTGAACATGACCGGTGCGCCGAGAATGATTTCACTGCCGCGCATCTGAATGGTCCCGAGGCGCCCCGCCTCGAATGATGTGGTGCTGGGCGATATTTTGCCTTGCGTGAGGCGCGATCCCGCCAGGACCGTGAGGTAGCCAAGATCCTTCGTATTCCACAAGACGACGGTTTGCACCCAGCCGTCATGCACGTACGGTTTGTTCATGTTCGGAAGCGAGAGTCCAATCACGTTGACGTCGTGTCGGTTCGCCTGGCGTACCGCTTCAGCCGATCCGGGCACGGCCGGAGCGGAGATCGCCATCACGAGCTTGACCGATGGAAAGACGCGCATGATCGTCTGCGTCTCGGCGAACGCCTTGTCGCGATCGTCGTCGCTCGGCCGAATGGTGGCGAGCTTCAGGTTCGGATACTTCTCGGAGAGCCGCTTCTTGATGAACGAGATCCATTCATTCTGATTTGCCGCGCTCAGCGCGCCAGTAATGATTGCGAAGTCACCTTTGCCCCCCAACAGTCGCGCCGCGTCGTCGGTCAGCGTGTTCGCAATGCCCTCGGAGGTCGCCTGGTTGACGAAGAAATCCCGCGCGTTTGGCTCGGCGTCGGCATCCCACGTGAGCACTTTGATGCCGCGCTCGCGAGCCTTCCGAAGAACGCTCGAGATCCCCCCGCGATTCTCGACCGCCACCGCGATGACGTCGACCTTGCGGGTGATCCAGTTCTCGACGAGCTCGTTCTGCTTGACCGCATCGAGGCTGGTCGGCCCGTCCCATATCAGATCGACACCCAGTTCCCGTGCCGCTTCCTCGGCCCCGGCCCGGCAGCTGACAAAGTACGGATCGCCCTTCGCCTTCGGCATCATCGCAATGACCGGGCGCCTCCCATTCGAAGGCGCTGCCGCCGCGGCTGGAGCAGCGGTGGCCCCGGACGAGCCAAGCGATCGAACGAGCCACACGTTCGTCGCTGCCACGATCAGCGAACCGGCCACTATCGTGCCGCACAGGACCGCCACCTGGCTGTTCTTCACCGGTATCTCCTCCTCCTGTCCGGCCTGCGCAACGGAGGCAGGCACATCACGAAGACGATCGATCGCAATCGTGGCGACGAGCAGCGTGCCCGTCAGCACGCCGGTCAGCTCCGACGGCAGCGCGGCCAGGTGCAATCCGTTTCGCAGCACCGAGAGGGCAAACAACCCCAGGACCGTGCCCCACAACGTGCCGCGTCCGCCGAACACCGACGTGCCGCCGAGAACGACGGCCGTAATCGCGTCGAGCTCGTAACCGGAGCCGGCATCCGATTTTGCCTGACCGAGGTGCGCGACGTATACGATCGCCGCGACGCTCGACATCAGCCCGGACAGCAGGTAAAGCGTCGCAACGCGCCGGGCGACGGGCACTCCCGCGTAGCGGGCTCCGGCTGCCGAGAATCCGATCGCGTACCAGGCGCGGCCCGCAACAGACCGGTGCAGCATGACCGCATAGGCGGCGAGGACCGGCACGAACAATAACAGTTGTGTCGGGATGACGCCCCAGAGATAGCCCTGCCCCAGTGACAGAAAGCCCGCGGGAAAATCCGTGTAGTTGACGGCGCCGCGAGTCAGGCCCTCCGCGACCCCGCGAAACAACGAGAGAGTTCCGAGGGTGACGATGAGCGGCGGGATGTTGAACCGGGCGATCAGAAGGGCGTTCAGCGCGCCACCTGCACAGCCGGCGAGCAAGGCGATCGCTACCGCGCCCGAAATCGGCAAACCCCACTCGTGGTAGGCAGCGCCAAACAGCACGGCAGCCAGCCCCATCATCGATCCGACCGACAGATCGATCCCGCCGCTCACGATCACTGGCGTCAACGCAATCGCGAGCAGGCCGAGCTCGACGCTCAAACGAACGACTTCAAAGAAATTGCCGAGCGTGAAGAAATTCTGCGCGATGGCGGCAAAGAGACCAATCTCTGCGCAGAGCGCCAGCAGCAGGATCCATTCGCCCGTCGAGAGCGCTCGTCGCACGCCTGCCGGCATCAAGCAGGACTCGACGCCGCGACCGCGGCATGAAACGCACGGCGCTCGCGCACGGCGTCGAGGGCAACCGCCGCGAGGATGATCGCTCCCTGCAGCGCGCGCTCCCAGTACGCGCTGACACCCAGGAAGGTCAGCGCCGGGCCAATCGCGCCCAGCAGTACGACGCCGAGAAGCGTTCCGGACAGGCCGCCTTCCCCGCCCCGAATGGCCGTTCCGCCGACAACCGCCGCCGCGATGACCTTCATTTCAAGGCCAAGACCGGCGTTGCTCGGAATCTGATTGAACCGCACGGAGTTCAATAACGCCGCCAGCCCGGTCAGGGCGCCGGCGACAACGAAGACACCGCATTTGACGCGCGCGGTATCGAGGCCGGTCAAGCGCGCAGCAACATCGTTGGAGCCGGTCGCGTAGACCGCTCGCCCGACCGCAAGGCTCCTCATCACCCAGGCCACCGATGACTGCAAGATGATCACGATGGTGCACGCGACAACTGGATAGTAGGACTGCGGGAGACCGAACCACTGAAAACCGGCCGGGAGATCCTGCACCCACGCTCCCTCGGTCCACCACCGCAGGCCGTCCCTGAGCGCGACCATCGTCGCCAGCGTCACGACGATCGACGGCATCCGCAGATACGCGACAAGACTTCCGTTGAGCGCGCCGAGCGCCGCGCCGGCCACGCACGCCGCGGCGGCCGCTGCCGCAACAGAACCGGAAGCCTTCGCGGTGATGCCCGCGACGACCCCGCAGATCGCGAACACGGATCCCACGGAAATATCGATGTTCCCCGTCAGGATCACGAGCGTGGTCCCGATCGCGACGATGAGCACAGGCATGTTGCCGAGAAACAGGTCGCTGAGGTTCTCGCGGGCGAAGTAGCCCGGCGCCACCGCCGCCAGCACGAGGGCGAGGGCGGCGATGACGATGATGAGGCTGATTTCGCGTCTCTGGATCATGGTCGTGTCAGCTTCCTGCGGCCCGGTTCCATTCCGGCGGCGCGCTTACGGAGAGAGCGGAGAACACGGAACGAGATCAACACGGAGACACGAAGGCACGGAGGCAGGCTCTGTCATCAGAGAGGCACGCTCGGCGCTCTAACGGCGGCCGAAGGCCGCCGTCCGGCCAGCTCCGTGTCTCCGCGTCTCCGTGTTGATCTTGTCCCGTGCCCTCCGTCTCCTCCGTGACCCGCGAACAGCGAACCGCGAGTCAATGCCCCAGCGCAGCAGCCATGACATTGTCCGCGTTCGCCTCACCACGCCCCATCGTCGTCACGATCGTCCCGGCGTGCATGACCGCGATCCGATCGCTCATGCCGAGAATCTCCGGGAGCTCGGACGAGATCATGATGATCGCCATGCCTCGCTCGGCCAGATCCTGCATCAGCTTGTGGATCTCTGCTTTGGACCCCACGTCCACGCCCTGCGTGGGCTCGTCCAGGATCAGCACCGACGGCTGAGTTGCGAGCCATCGCGCCAGCGCCACTTTCTGCTGATTGCCGCCCGAGAGCGAGCCGACTTCCGCATCGACCGATGAGGCCTTGATGCGCAGGTCGTTGACGTATCGGCTCGCCGCGGCGGACTCCGCCTCACGGACGATCAGGCCATTCCGGGAGACCGCCGGCAGGCTCGCAAGGCTGGCGTTTGCGGCGACAGACATGTCGAGAATCACGCCGTGCTGTCGTCGATCCTCCGGCACGTAGGCGATACCACGCCCGATCGCCTCGGCCGGGGATCCAAGCTGCACGGGTTTACCGTCGATGGTGATCTGTCCGCCTGTCGCAGGAGTCAGCCCGAAGATGGTCTCTGCAAGCTGCGTGCGGCCTGATCCGACGAGCCCGGCGATTCCGAGAATCTCGCCGCGCCGGACCGACAACGACACGCGGCGGACGCCGGTGCGCGCGTTCGAGAGGTCACGCACGGACAGAACCGTCTCGCCGAGCGGAATCTCTCGTTTCGGAAAGACCGCATCGAGTTCGCGGCCCACCATCATCCGGATCAGGTCCGCGCGCGACACCTCCCGCGCCTCCCGCGTCGCGACCGTTTCGCCATCGCGGAGCACGGTGATGCGATCGGCGATCGCCGCGATCTCCTCGAGGCGATGCGAGATGTAGATGATGCCGGCTCCCTGCTCCTTCAGCCGCGCGATGACGCCGAACAGCCGCGTCACCTCACGCTCGCTGAGCGAGGCGGTCGGCTCGTCCATGATCAGGATTCGCGCGTCTGCGCCAATCGCCTTGGCGATCTCGACGACCTGCTGCTCCGGCATCGTCAGGGTGCCGACGAGACGATCCGGATCCAGGGTCGTACCCGACACGCTCGAGCAAGTCGGACGCGCGTCGGCGCCGCGCCCTCCGGTCGATCCGCCGCCATCCTCCGCCGCGCTCGAGCGACAACGCGATGTTTTCGGCGACGGTCAGGTGGGGAAAGAGCGCCGGCTGCTGATAGATCGCGGCGATGCCAAGCTCGCGTGTCGTGTGCGGGTCGATATGCGCGACCGGAACGCCGGCGACGATGAGCGTGCCGGCATCAGCGTGCTCGGCGCCGGTGATGATCTTGATCAGCGTGGACTTCCCCGCGCCGTTTTCGCCCACCAGCGCATGGACCTCCCCCGCACGCAGATCGAACGACACGCGGTTGAGCGCACGAAGCCCGGCGAAGGACTTGCTGATGTCTCGAGCGTCGAGGAGAAGGCTGGCCACGTCTCAGGACTCGCGAAGCGCGTGGATGCTACCATATCGAGTCGAAATACCAGCCTCGTGGCCTCGTTGCGCACCTCGCAACGCGAAACCGGTAAAGTAAGCGCAAAACCTGCACACATGCCCCATAGTCCGGCGGCATTCTCGAGGCCGTGCAATTTCGAGCATTGCGCAACGCGAAACGCCATGGCATAATTCCGGCCTCTGAAAACCTGTCGTCCGCGGCCGCGAGCGGCGCGCGCATTCCGGTACCCGGTCTCAACGCGGAAGCAAACCTATGAGCACCTCGGACAAGAGTCCGGCGAGAGATCCCTATCTCGTGAAGTCGGTCGTCCACTCGGCCCAGTTGCTGTCGGCCTTCCGATCGTCCGGCGAGGCGCTGCCGCTGCGGGAGGTGGCCGCGCGAAGCGGATTGCCGAAGAGCATGGCGTTCCGGCTGCTCTATACGCTCGAGCGCTGCGGGATGATCGAAAAGGTCGGGGAGAATCTCTACCGCTCGCACCTGCGTCCGTTCAAACAGCGGCCGTATCGACTGGGCTACGCGGCGCAGGGGACGGATTATCAGTTCTCCAAGGAGATTTCAGCCGGACTGCAGAGAGCTGCCGCGGCGCAGGGCATCGAGCTCATCTGCGTGGACAACCGCTACAGCCCCAAGATCGCTCAGCGCAATGCCGACGTGCTCGTTCGCGAGAAGGTGGATCTCGTCATCGAATTCCAGACCGACGAGCACGTGGCGCCCATCGTGGCTGCGAAGTATCGAGAGGCCGGCATTCCGCTCATCGCGATAGAAGTGCCGCACCCCGGCGCGACGTATTTCGGGGCGAACAACTACGAGGCCGGACTGATCGGCGGCCGACACCTCGGTCGATGGGCCAAGCAGCACTGGCATGCCGAGGTGAACGAGATCGTGCTGATGGCGCTCGAACGCGCCGGAAGCCTGCCGAAGATGCGGCTGACCGGCATGCTCGTGGGCATGAAGGAAACGTGTCCGCCGCTCGAGAACTGCCAGGTCACCTACCTCGAAGGGGACGGCAAGCTCGGCGAGAGCTTCGAAGCGATGCGCCGGCACCTGCGCGCGACACGCGCCAAGCGGTTTCTCATCGGCGCGATCAACGATCCCAGTGCGCTCGGCGCGTTGCGAGCGCTTCAGGAGGCGGGCCGCAGCGAGTCCTGCGCCATCATGGGTCAGAACGCGTCGCCCGAAGGCCGTGCCGAGCTCCGCACGCCGGGCACCCGACTGATTGGATCAGTCGCGTATTTTCCCGAAAAGTACGGCGCCGACATCGTCGCCGTCGCGCTCGATATTCTCCATCGCCGTTCCGTCCCGCCCGCGGTGTTCGTCAAGCATCAGCTCGTGACACCGGAGACGGTCGATCACATCTATCCGAACGACCACCTGATGCAGGTGACAGTCTAGTCGCGGTCGCGGTCTCGCGCGCAACCAGCTCCGCGCAACGCCCTGTCAGCTTTACTCACTGCTCGCGGGGCCCCACCCCCGCTCGCTCGGGCCGCAGGCGCTCTGCAAGAAACCTCGAGCCCTGCGTTCTAAGTGCAGGAGGGTTCGATATGCGCTCGATTTCGCTGGCGGTTGCGGGATGTTTCCTGGTCCTGTTCATGGCAGCCACGGGGCAAACCACGCTCGGCCGTGTCACGGGAACAGTAAGAGATGCAGCCGGCACGCCGGTTGCCGGGGTCGTGATCAAGATAGAGGCCCGGGGGGCCGCACCGCTGACGCGGACGTCTGACAAGGACGGTCAGTTTACGTTCGAGCGCGTGCCGCTGGCGGATTACGACGTGACGGCCTTGTTCGCCGGCTTCAGGACATTTCAGACTCGCATCACCGTCGCCTCAGCCGCGATTCACCTCGACATCGTGTTGCAGCCCGGAGCCCTTGCGGAGCAGGTGGCCGTCTCGTCGGAGCTCGCGCAGCGCGGCGGGGGTGGCGGACGGAATGGCGAGGCCAAATTTCGGACAGAGGCCGGAGTGGCAGGAGGAATCGCCAAAGACGCGCTCGGCCCGCCATTTCCGTCGCCGCTGCCAATTGTCGAACGTGGCGACCGCCCCTACCCGCGCACGCCGTCCCCCGATTTCAACACCGAAGCCTACGACCGGATCGACGACAACCCGTTCCGCCGCGTCGCGCACGATCCGCTGTCGACCTTCTCGATCGATGTGGACACCGCCTCCTACGCGAATGTCCGACGCTTCCTGAATGGCGGCACTCTGCCGCCACGCGACGCGGTGCGCATCGAAGAGCTCGTCAACTATTTTCGCTTCGAGTACCCGCGGCCGGTGAGTGGCCAGCCGTTCTCGGTCACGACCGAAATCGCCGCCTGTCCCTGGAACCCGAAGCACCAGCTCGCGCTCATCGGACTGCAGGCGCGCCCGCTCGACATGGACTCGGTGCCGGCGCGCAACCTCGTGTTCCTGATCGACGTGTCGGGCTCGATGATGCCACCGGACAAGCTCCCGCTCATCCGGACCGCGATGCGCATGCTCGTCGATACGCTCACCGAACGCGACCGCATCGCGATCGTCGTTTATGCCGGTTCGAGCGGCCTCGTGCTGCCATCCACGAGCGGCGCGCAGAAGGAACAGATCCACCAGGCCATCGCCCGGCTCGAAGCAGGCGGCTCGACGAACGGCGCCGCAGGCATCACGCTGGCCTATCAGGTCGCGCAGGAACAGTTCGTCAAGGGCGGCATCAACCGCGTCATCCTCGCGACCGACGGCGACTTCAACGTCGGCGTCACCAACCAGGGCGATCTCACGAGGCTCATCGAAGAGAAGCGCGCCAGCGGCATCTTCCTGACCGTCCTCGGTTTCGGCACCGGCAACGTCAAGGACTCGACGATGGAGAAGCTGGCGGATCGAGGGCAACGGCAACTACGCGTACATCGATTCGCTTGCATGAAGCGCGCAAGGTGCTCGTCAAGGAAGCCGGCGCGACGCTCGTCACCATCGCCAAGGACGTGAAGATCCAGGTCGAGTTCAATCCGGCGCACGTCGCCGCGTATCGCCTGATCGGTTACGAGAACCGGCTGCTGCGCAACGAGGACTTCAACGACGACAAGAAGGACGCGGGCGAAATCGGCGCCGGGCACACGGTGACCGCCCTGTACGAAATCGTGCCGGCCGGCGTGGAGATCGACACGCCCAGCGTCGACGCGTCTGAAGTATCAGCGTCCCACGAACGCGCCGGTGTCGGCCGCGCACGACGAGCTGATGACCGTCAAGCTTCGCTACAAGGCGCCGGACGGCGACGAGAGCCGGCTCATCACGGTGCCGGTGAAGAATCGCACCACTGATCTGTCGGCAAACGTCGGTTTCGCCGCCGCCATCGCGGAGTTCGGCATGGTGCTCCGCCAGTCCGAGCATCGCGGATCGTCGACGCTTCAAGATGCGGCCGCGCTCGCGCGCCGTTTCCGCGGCGCGGATCCCGACGGCTATCGCGCGGAGTTCCTGAGGCTAGTGGAGTTGGCGGGATCGCTGCCGCGCCAAGCGACAGAAGCGCGTAAATAAAAGTTAGAAGTTAAAAGTTAAAAGTTAAAAGTCAGGAGGGTGACCGCGCTGTCCTCCCCCTGACTTCATACTTTTACCTTCTAACTTGTTACTTCTCCATGGCGAAGCCGAACGCGTAAAGCGTCCCGTCCGCGCCAGGCACGTACACGTTGCCCTGGCCGGCCGACAGGCCACCGCGCACCGACGTCGCAATCGTGCGCAGGCTGCTCCAGAGTTCCTTGCCGTTCGAGGCGTCGATCGCGTAGAGCACGGAGGGAACGGCTTTCGTGCCGCTCGATGCCGTGAAGAGCACGCCGTTGACCACGAGCGGCGGGAGCGGCGATGGAATGTCACGTGACGTCCATCCGGTTTGCAGCGCGAGCTTGCCGTTGTCGTCGGCGACCTTGAACGTCACGATGCCGCGTGAGGACAGCACCGCAATCCACCGGGTGTTCTGCGCGTCTTCCCAGCTTGCGAGCGCGCTCGATTCGAGCTTCTCGCTGCCGGCGACCGCGGTCGAGGCGACTGGCCCGCTGGCGAGCGCCGCGCCGTCAAAGAGGTACAGCTTCCCGCCACCCGTCGCCGCGATCACGTCTTTGTCTTTCTGCGAAAACACGAGCGGCGATGAATTGAAGTTCGCATTGGAGACAGTCGCCGCTGCTTTCTGCTTCAGCGTCTTCGACTCGAGCGCGATGAACTGGTTCGACATCGGAGACGAGCCGCCGGCGGTCGTGACATAGACCGTCCCGTCACGTCCGAGCGTCACACCCCCGCTGCCGGCAATCTTCGCGTCCTTCGGCTGAAACGCGACAACCTCTTTCTTGCTGTCCGCGCCGAGCTCCATTGCCCACACGGCATCCGGCTGGCTGCCGCAGCCGTGAATCGTCGCCGCGTAGGCGACCGAGCCCGCCTCGCCCAGGTTCGCGATCACGAGGCCTGCTGCGCGCGTGTTCGCTGGAACGAACAACGTGGGCGGCATCAGGTCGATGCCGTTCTGCACGTTCAGCGCGTGGAGAAAGCCGTCGCTGCCGACGACATACGCCGCATCGTTGCCGGGCACGAACGGGCCGCCGCCAAAACCACCGCCGCCACGCGCCGCCGGCGGCAATCCACCTGGTGTGTTCCCTGCCGCTGCCGCCGCAGATCCGGGAGCCGCGCCCCGGCCGGCACCGCGGCCGCCGGGCCCTGCGCCACCTCCCCGTTGCTGACCCGCGGTCGCCAGCGTGGCCGCGCCCATCCCCGCTTCGCCGACACCGCTGCCCGATCGCCCACCGCGCCCGCCGCCAAAACCCCCTGCACCCGCCACTGCCGGCGCAACGGTCGTCGGGCGCGACATCGACGCAACGAGCCCGCCGGGACACTCGGTGGTCACGTTCAACACGGGTGGCGGACTCGCGGAATAGTTGATGTGATACTTCCAGAGCGGCGATCCCATGTCGATGTCGATCGCATGCACGGTTTCTGACTGCGTGCCGACGAACGCGATCGATTTGAACCCGCGGAAGCCGATGATGCGATCGAGAAGGATCGGCTGCGTGAGCGCGGTCGCGGCTTTCGGATCGTATTCGAGCTTCAACTTCCACAGGAACTTGAACGGCCCGAAGTCAGCAGGCTTCTGTATCGTCTGAACCGAGATCCTCGGGTCGTTGCGAATGGATGCCGTTCGCTGCGCGTCGTAGCCACCGGTCGTCCACTCGGCGCCGCCCCGGCCCTGTGCATGCAGAATCGACGTGGCAAACGCGCCGCAGAGGCCGACAACCACCGCGAGGGTCCATTGCCTCTTCATCGAAGCTCCTTTCGGACGGCGACAGGCGCCTCAGAGGTAGACGTGCGAACCGGAAGACTCGCCGCGCCGAAGCAATAGAGCATCCCGTCGAACGTCCCGATGTAGACGCGGCCGTTCGCGATGGACAGACCGCTGAAGTGGTTCCAGGACCTGATCTGATCGCCGCTCGACCACAGCTCTTCGCCGGTCTCACCGTCGAGCGCGTAGAGGACCGCATGCGTCGATTCCTGGATGCGTCCTTCGCTGCCGCCGACGTGTCCGGGCTCGGCCCAGCGCTGCGTCGTGCTCTCGCCGCTGCCGTAGGCATAGACGACGCCGTTCGCGATCACCGGTGGATCCGCCATGTACATGTCACGTGAAATCCACCCCGGGATGAGCGTGGGTTTGCCTGTCTTCGCATCGTCCACGACCTTGAACGCCGCGACCGCGCCGTAGACCACTTGTCCGTGTTCGATCGGGGCTTCGAATCGCGTGTGCTTGGGTCCCCAGAACGGTGTGAGGATCCATCGCGTGCCCTTGGCGTCCTGCCACGTCGCCAACGCGCCCCACACCCCCATCGTGAAATTCACTTCCTCGTTGCAGATGAGCGGGGTGCGGTGCGCCGGCGTGCGATGGTCTTCCCCGCCCAGCGACGAGGTGTCCATCAGCCAGATGCGGCATTCCTTGCTCGACGACACGATGTATTCCTTGCCCTTGTATTCGAAGATGGGCGAGGACGTGTTGAAGTCGAGGTCGCGCTTCCGCATCCAGTACGCGTCGACTGGCGCGTACCAGTCTTTCAGTTCCAACGCCTTCGTCTGCGGGTTCTGTTTGACGCCGATGAACGCCTGACCGTAGATCTGCTGCGCGGGGACGTAGTCGCCATCGCCGCTGCCCGCGTAAACGGTGCCGTCCTTGCCGACCGACGGTCCGGTCCGCGGCCACAGCCCGCCGCTTCCGGGCGCCCAGTTGCCAACTTTCTTCGTTGCGAGATCGTACGAATAGAAATTGTTCGGGTTGCCACCGCATCCCTGCGCGGTGGACGTGTAGATCACTCCGTTCACCAGGTTGAGACCGTACGGTTTGCCATTGGGGGGCACGAAGAGCGACGGCGGTTCGACGTCGTTACCCGTCGCCACGTCGAGCTTCCGCAGTCGCCCGTCCCAGGACACGGCATACGCGATGTACTTTCCGGGTGAGATCTGATCGAGGACAGGCGTCGCGGTCAGTCCTCCGGGACAGAGCGTTCCGCCGCCGCGACCGCCGGTCTGCTCCTGAAACGTGCTGTCGAAGTGCTTCGACCAGAGAAGTGTGCCCTTGTCGACGTCGATGGCGAAGATGTTGTCCGACACACCCGCGACTATTGCAATCTCCTTGCTTCCGTCCGCGGTCGCGACATTGCCCGCGATGAGCGGCGGAAACAGCGAGTGCATCTGCCGGGGCTGGTTGTCCAGTTTGACCTTCCACAGCAGCTTCATGTCCTTGACGTTGGCCTTGCTCAGAATCGTTTCGTTGCGCTGCCAGGCCGTCCGCTGGGGGTCGCCGCCGTCGGTCAGCCAGTCAGCCTTCTTCGTCTGAGCGGCCGGCGCGATGCTCCAGGCCATGGCCGCTCCCAGCGCCGCGAGACCTGCGAGCAATCGTCGGGTCATGGGTTCACTCCTCGTGGGGTTGCCTTTTATCAGAAACGCGCCGTGGACCGATCGGAATTCTGGGGCAAGAGGATCGTTTCGCTCTGCGAAAGGAGTATCGGCGCGTTGCGCGGATTACTCGGAACCGTCGCTCAATTCGTCGAGCGCGGCATTCGCCAGGCTCCGGACCTCGGCCCAGTGCTCGCTCGTGCGCATCGCATCGTCGGTCCAGATGTCGGCGTCGAATTCGACGCCGTCTCGGGCCATGGTCGAAAGCTTCTGCTCGAGAGCTGTCAGAGACTCAAGTTGGGATGAGGACAGCTGATCGTCGTGGGCTTCGTGGACAACCGAGGCGCGCTGATCGAAATCCCGGACCAGTTCGGACGCGTTGAGATTGACGTCGGGAAAGAGGGCAGGCTGATCCGATCCGGCGGACGCCAGCCGCCGAATCGCGCGTGTCAATCCAGGGAGTGGATCCTGTTCCTCTTTTTCCAGCAATGGCTTATCGCAGGAACGCCTCAGGCAACCCGCCATCGACCGGAATCACGTGACCGGTCGTCTTGGCGCTCTGCTCGCCGGCCAGCCAGCAGATCGCGTTCGCGTTGTCGATCGGCAGGATCGGCCGCTTCGTGATCGTGCGCCGCGCGTAGAACTCGGCCAGCTTCGTGCGCAGATCCTCGGTCGATTCGGATTCGTCGAAGTCGATGCTGTACTTCTTCAGCGAGACGATGACGCGGTCGCGCGGGAACATCGACGATCCGGCAATCACCGTGGCCGGGGCGATGCCGTTGACGCGGACCAGCGGGCCGAGGCCAATCGCCAGCTCGCGAATCAGGTGATTGATCGCGCTCTTGCTGACGTCGTACGGCTCGCTTCCGCTCTTGGGTACGACGGCATTTGCCGAGCTCGTCAGCACGATCGACGCGGGAAGGTTCTGCGCCTTGAGCACCCGAGCGGCCTCCTGCGCGAGCACGAAATTCGATGTCAGGTTGATCTGAAGCGTCCGTCCCCAGACCTGCTCGGTCGGCACGGCCGGATCGGGCGTGGGGAAGAGCGCGGCGGTGTTGATCACGCAGTCAAAGCCGCCGAATTGCAGCACGGTCGCGCGCAGGCCCGCCGCCATCGAGTCACGCGACGTCAAGTCCATCGACGCGCTCATCACCATCTCGATCGACGAGAGGCGCGCGGCTTCCGCCTTCGCCTCGTCTGCGCCCGCGAGGTTCGCGTCCGCCACGACCACGTGACCGCCACGCTTCGCGATTTCAAGTGCGACTTCACGCCCGATGCCGCTGCCGGCGCCAAGCACCACGACGACCTTGCGGCTGAACTCCTTCTCGGCCGGCATCCGCTGGAGCTTGGCTTCCTCCAGCGCCCGGTACTCGATGCGGAACGCCTCGGTGCGCGGAAGGGCCACGTAGTTGTGGAAGGACTTGAAGTCGCGCGCCTGCTCGGACGCGGCGCACCTGCGGCAGCTGACCCTCGATCGGCGTGCCGTCTTCCAGCGCGTTCGCTCCCGCCATCACGTGGATCGCGTTGACGAAGAACTCGGACGTGATGCGCGCCTCTCGCTTGTCCTTGCCGAACCCGAAGAGACCGAGGCCGGGAACGACGACGACGGAAGGATTCGAGTCACGCAGCTTCGGTGAGCTCGTGTCGGCGCAGGCGTTGTAGTACTCCGCGTAGTCCTTTCGATATTTCCCGGCGCGGTCGCCGATCCGCTTGCTGAGCTGATCGACGTCCTCTTTCGCCGAGTCCCACGGGATGAACATCGGAGAGATGCGCGTCCTGCAGGAAATGATCCGGGCAGCTCGTGCCCATCTGGCAGAGGTCTTCCGCCCATCGCGAATTGGCAAACGTCAGTGCATCCTCCGACGCGTCGAGGTGAGCGATGACGCGCCGGTTCGACGAGACGACACCCCGCAGATACGGCAGGATCTCCGCGACGACCGATTGACGATCCTGAACCGTCGCCGTGACCGCGGCGCCGCCGAACGGCGGCGCGCCCTTGCGGGCGGCGTGCTCCTGGATGAACTCGCCCATCTCGTCGATCGTACGAATGCTATTCAGGTAACAGTCTTTCTGCGTGTCGCCCCACGTGAAGAGCCCGTGGCCGCCGAGGATCAGACCGTCACACCCTGGCGTGCCCTCGACTGCGCGCTTGAGCATCAGCGCGAGCTCGAACCCGGGCCGCTGCCACGGCACCCAGATGATCGTCCGGCCGTACTTGCGGTTGAACTCCTGCATCTTCCGCTCGCCGTTCGCGCTGGCGGCCAGGGCGATCGCCCAGTCGGGATGCAGGTGATCGACGTGGTCGAACGGCAGAAACGCGTGCAGCGGCGTGTCGATCGAGGCGGCGACACGGTTCTCGCCAAACGCGCACAGCGGGTAGAAGCCGACCATCTCGTCCTCGTGGGCTTCGCCGCGGTAGCGCGGGATCAAGCTGTCCAGCTTGTCCAGGTAGAGGACCGCGAACCCGTTGTTCGTGATCGAACGAAGATCACCACCGCTGCCCTTCACCGCCATCACTCGCTGCGGCTGGCCGGTCAGCGGATCGGTCATCTCGAACTTCGAGCTGGTGTTTCCACCGCCGAAGTTCGTGATGCGCAGGTCGTCGCCAAGTCGATTGGATCGATAACGCAGCAGGTCGAGCGGATTGGCTTCGAGCTTCGCCGCCTCCGAATCATTCCAGAGATTCTCGAGCAGCCGAGGCGTCCGCCCGGATGATGATGCGGCGGACGAATCAGCGGCTGCCGTCGTATTAGACACAGGTCATCTCCACGTAGTCCTGAAAACGGGCGTAGTGCGCGTCCCATGCGTCGGCGGACTGCGGTTCGAACCGCTCCACCGGGAACGAGCGTTCAATGACGTCGCGCGCATCGTCCAGCGACGACACCGCGCCGGTCGCCAGCATCTGCATGGCGATGTTGCCGAGCGCCGTCGCTTCGACGGGACCGGCCACCACGGTGCAGCCGGTCGCGTCCGCGGTGAACTGATTGAGCAGACGGTTGCGCGATCCGCCGCCGACGATCCGGATTTCCTCGAAGCGGCTGCCGACGACTGACTCGAGCGCCTCGATCACGACGCGGTACTTGAAGGCGAGGCTTTCGAGAATGCCACGCGCGAACGCCGCCGGCGAGTCGGGCACGAGCTGTCCGGTCTGCCGGCAGTAGTCGGAAATGGCGGACACCATGTCGGGGGGCTGGAAAAACCCTCGATGATCCGGATCGAACAGCGACTGGAACGGCCGATCGTGATCGCGCGCGGCCGACAGCAGCCCGTCGTATCCGTAATCCTGTCCACTGGCCGACCAGGAGCGCCGGCATGCCTGCAGCAGCCACAGCCCGCCGATGTTCTTCAGCAGCCGCGTCGTCCCGCAGACGCCCCCTTCATTCGTGAAGTTCAGATCCCGCGCCCGCGGCGTGATGATCGGCGACGTCAACTCCGTGCCGAGGAGGGACCACGTGCCCGAACTGATGAACGCCGACGGCGGCGCCGCAAATACCGAGGCGACCGCCGAGCCGGTGTCATGAGACCCGACCGTTACCACGGGCGTTCCGGCGAGCGCGGCGCACGCCTTGGGCGTGATGGCCCCGAGAATCGACCCGGGTTCGATCATCGGCGGCAGCAGCCTCGTCGGAATCTCGAGATCCGACAACAGGCCTCTCGCCCAGTCGCGAGTCTGCGCATCCACGAACTGCGTCGTCGTCGCCATGGTGAACTCCGCGCGGAGCTCACCGGTCAACCAGTAGTTCAGCAGATCGGGAATCGTACCGAACGAGGCGGCCGAGTCGATCACCGACGGTGTGGCGCGGCACGCGGCGTAGAGCTGGTAGAGCGTATTGAAGACGAGAAACTGGATGCCGGTGATCGAATAGATCTCTTCGCGCGACACGCGCTGCCAGACCGCTTCCATCACGCCGTTGGTCCGGACGTCGCGATAGTGATACGGCTGCTCGACGAGATTCCCCCGCGCATCGAGGAGCGCGTAATCGCATCCCCACGTGTCGACGCCGATGCTGTCGGCACGCCGGTCGGCTGTGCGATCGAGACCGCGCTGGATCTCGCTCCAGAGCCGCCGGATGTCCCAGTGGAGCGAGCCGTTGTCGCGAACCGGCCCATTCGGGAAGCGGCACAGTTCGTCGAGCGTCAGCACGCCTGAGCACAAACGGCCACGCATGACGCGGCCGCTCTCGGCTCCGAGATCGATGGCCAGGAAATGAGCACTCATACGGCGCAGGATCCCACGACCGCACAGCACCGGCCGCGCGGCCGTGACAGCATACGCCGATCCTTACACACTGCGAAAAAGTTTCGCCTGGCTGTGTCGTTTGACAATCCGCAACGCGGTCAGGTGCAGCGAACGATGAACTCGCGCGGCTGAGTTAGCCGCGACGGCCCGAAAAACATCGCTGATTTAGACGTGTCGTGACTCCGCCTCTGTTGGTTTGTCACAGCCGGTCGTCACATTCGTCGCGCATTGCGAAACAACATCGTCCCGAGGCTGGCGACGTGTTTTCCCGTTTCATCTATATAACTCGCTGAGAAATATAGCAGTTGCTGAGTATTCGCTGTTTGTCACCCCGAAAAGAGCATATTGTGCCGGTGTTTGTTTGACAGTTGTGTGACAGGGGCGTAAGTTCGCGCCGCCCGGATTTCCGGGCGTCAGTGGGGTTCTCCGAGGTGGATGGCAATCGGCGCCCATCGGCGGCGCCGGGAGGAGTGCAACAGTGATATCTCGTCTTTGCAGGATCGTTTTCGGCATCGCGCTGCTCGTCGCGATGGGCGGAACGATGAGTTCCGTGCAGGCGCAGGGATTGACCGGCCAGATCTCCGGCACGGTCACCGACTCCGGCGGCGGCGTGCTTCCCGGCGCGACCGTCGTTGTCAAGAACGCGGGGACCAACGGCACGCGCGAAACCGTGACCGGCGTGGATGGCGCGTTCCTGTTTCCTGATTTGCTCGCCGGCAAATACGACATCACGGTCACCGTCAGTGGTTTCAAGACCTACGAACAGAAAGGCATCAACCTCGCGTCCACCGAGCGCATGGCGCTGCGGGCGATTTCGCTCGAAGTTGGCGGCGTCGCCGAAACGGTGACGGTGCAGGCCGAAGCGGTCACCGTGCAGACGACCAACGCCGCGCGCTCGGGCCTGATCACGCGCGACAACATTGACGACATCGCGTTGAAGGGGCGCGATTTCGCCGGCATGCTCAAGCTGCTGCCAGGCGTCATCGACACGAGCAACCGCGAAGCGCCGGGGTGGGGCAGCATGGGCGGCCTCTCGATAAACGGGCGGAGCGGCGGCTTCAACTTCTCCTACGACGGCGTCACCAACAAAGACACCGGTTCCAACAGCGGCAACTACGCCGCCCCTGCGCTCGACTCGATTGCTGAAGTTCGCGTGCAGACGTCGAACTTCCAGGCCGAGTACGGCCGCAGCTCCGGCGCAACGATCACCGTCATCACGCGCAGCGGCTCGAAGGACTTCCACGGGAGCGCGGCGTACTACAAGCGTGACGATTCGCTGAACGCGAACGAGTTCGCGCGGAAGACGGCATGCGCAGCCGGTCAGACGATCCAGTGCAGCCCGCCCCTCTATCAGTTCGACAACGAGGCATGGACGATCGGCGGTCCAGTCCTCGTCCCGGGAACGGAATTCAACAAGGGCCGCAACAAGCTGTTCTTTTTCTGGTCGCAGGACATCCTGCAGCGCACCGATCCGGGCGGACTCAACGAACGCCGGATGCCAACCGCGCTGGAGCGCAAGGGAGACTTCTCGCAGACGTTCGACACGCAAGGGCGCTTGATCTGGGTGCGCGACCCGCTCCTTTCGGGATCCTGCAGCACAACGGCTGGCGGCCCGGCGTGTTTTGCGAACAACATCATTCCGAGTAACCGAATCAATCCCACGGCGCAGGCTCTGATGAACCTGTTCCCGATGCCCACCATCCCGCAGAACGCGAACGGCAACAACTACACGTTCCAGACGGTCCAGGACTGGCCGCGCAACGATCAAGTGTTGCGCATCGACTACAACATCGCGCCGAAGACGACGGCATACGGCCGCCTGCAGTACGGGTATGAGAAGCGCGCGGGCGGCGTTTCTCTGCTTGGGTCCGCCGGCGGATGGCCACAGATGGCGACCAAATACGAAATCGACACCGTCAGCTATGTGAACACGCTGCTGCACACGTTCAACAACACGACGTTTTCCGAGTTCACGATCGGCGTGAACTGGTCGCATCAGTACACGACGCCGTTCGATCAACCTGCGCTCGACGCCAACGATCGCCGGCTCGTGCTGCCCGGGATGCCGCAGTTTTTCCCGAGTGCCGAATCCGTTGTACCTACTGCCGCAGGCGACATACGCTGGCGGCACGCCGGGCACCGTCGCTTCGTTCGGCTACGAACAGCGCTTCGGGTTCTACGGCTTCAACGCGCCGTTTAATGTGTCGGGTAACGTGACCAAGCTGAAGGGCGCGCACAACATGAAGACCGGGATCTTCATAGAGCACACGACGCGTCCGGCGCAGCGTTCGTCGGCCTTCAATGGGACGATCAATTTTGACGCGAACGGAGTCGGGTCATCGAACCCTGCCAACACCAACGTCGGCTTCGCGAACGGTCTGCTCGGGAACATCGCGCAGTATCAGGAATCGAACGCGCATCCGTCGGCACACGGCCAGTTCTACAACACCGAGTTCTACGCACAGGACAACTGGCGCGCTGAAACGCAACTTCACGATCGACGCGGGCGTTCGCTTCTACTACATCACACCGACATCAAGCCACGGCGACAAGGTCGCGCAGTTCGAGCCTGGCCAGTGGGCGAGCTCTAAAGCGCCGCTGCTCTACCAGCCGACGCTGGTTGGCAGTACGCGCAGTGCAAAGAATCCGCTGACCGGAGAAACCTTCCCGGCAGTCTATATCGGCCGCTTGGTGCCGAACTCTGGCGATTTCATCAACGGCACAATCGTCTACGATGGCACAACCCAGGCAACGTCAGCGTTCAAGGCGGCGCCAAGAATCGGATTCGCCTGGGACGTGACCGGCGACGGCAAGACGTCGATCCGCGGCGGGGCAGGGACCTTTTACGATCGGTATTCGGACGACAACATCCTCGACCTGGTCGAGTTGCCGCCACTGCTTCTGACCTACACCACCAACTACACGACCATCCCGGAAGTGCTCGCCAGCCCGCTGACGGCGACGCCGACAGCGGTCCGCCGGATAGAGGACTTCACTCATCCGCCGGTGGTCTACAACTGGAGCCTGGGGGTTCAGCGTGATGTCGGCTGGAACCTCGTTGGCGACGTCGCCTATGTCGGAAATGCGGCGCGTAACCAGTTGATCACTCGTGCGATCAACGGCCGGCCATACGGCTACGCCTATCAGGCATCGAGCCTGGACTCCACGAATGTCATCAACGGCCAGGCGCAGCCGCTTCCCGACGATCTCCTCCGCCCGTATCAAGGATACGGCGCGATCACCAACCGCGAGTTCACTGGCTATTCCGACTATCACTCGCTGCAGTTCTCGGTGAACCGCCGCCGCACGTCTGATGGACTGTCGGTCGGAGCCGCGTACACCTATCAGCTCGTCAACAAGACGCTGGGGACCATCGATCCGTTCGTGTCCGACAACGACGCGAGGAACTACAACTCGAACGGTCGTCGTCCGCACACTCTCGTGATCAATTACTCCTATGAAGTGCCGAACCTGAGCCGCAAGTGGGACAACATCGCGGTCAAGGCGCTCCTCGACAACTGGCAGGTGTCAGGGATCACCTCGATTCTCAGCGGAACGTTCACCAACCTCACTTACAGCTACTCGAACGTTCCGAGTGGCGCGTTGTCGGGCACCGGCGCGATCAACGGCGGCACAAGCCGGCCCGACATCGTCTGCGACCCGAATATTGCGCGCAGCGAACGCACGTTCGAACATCAGTTCGACGTATCGTGCATCAAGCCGCCCAGCGATCAATATCGCCTCGGGAATTCAACGAACGATGAGTATCTGCTCCCCGGCTTCGTGAACTGGGATATCTCCGCGTTCAAGAACATCCCGATGGGCTCGACCCGCCGTCTCCAGCTCCGCGTCGAGGTTTACAACGCGTTCAACTCGAACCAGTGGAATGGCGTCAACAGAAACGCGACGTTCGATTTCACGACCGGCGCAGTGACCAACGCGGCCACCGTCGGCCGTCTGGACGGCAGCACGCAGAGCGCCCGCCGCATCCAGCTCGGCGCAAGGTTCATATTCTGATCGGGTAAGTTTCCAGCTCCCAGCTTCCAGCTTCCCGCTGGAGGCTGGGGGCTGGGTTTCAGCTTCCAGCCTGCCCTGAGCGAGCCGCGCTCGACGCGCGAGTCGAAGGGTTTGTCGATCCCGGATCACGGATCCCGGCAATGAATGGCGCGCTACAATCCCCCATGCGCGATCTCCGCTACGCCGCACGAACACTGACCAGAAGGCCCGGATTTTCGCTCGCGGTCATTCTCACGCTCGCACTTGGTATCGGCGCCAATACGGGCCTCTTCAGTTTCGTTTACGGCATTCTCCTGCGCCCGCTGCCATACGAGCGGCCCGATCGGCTTGTCCTCGTGGAAGCGGAACGCACCGTGAGCGGTTCGCGCGAGCCGGTCCGGAGCTATTTCCCGCTGAAAGATCTCGACATCGTCCGGCGAGTAGGCGCATTCGAATCCGTCGCGTTCTACGCAACCGATCAAGGCGTGGTGTCGGCCGAAGGGCAGCCCGAAGCCGTGGAGTTCGCGACGGTCTCCGACTCGTTCTTCTCAACGATGCGCGGACAGCTGAGGCTGGGCCGCGGGCTCGACCGCTCGGACGACGCCGCGCCGTCGCTGGTCATCAGCGAGCGCCTCTGGCGCCGCGCGTTCGGGGCCTCGCCGGATGTCATCGGACGCACGGTGATCCTGAACTCTTCGCGGGGCGACGGCACCCAGCGCGCCGCCTGGCGCCGGCTGCCATTCACCATCGTCGGCGTGGCCGATCGCAGCTTCCAGTTTCCGGCGCCGAAGACAGACGCCTGGACGCCGGCGGGATTTGTGCGAACGCTCAGCCCGCGATGCTGTTCGTTCTCACCGATCGCGCGGCTGAAAGACAGCGTCGGCATCGCTCAAGCCGGTACCGCAGGCAGCACGTTGACGCAGGAATTGATCGCGGCGGATCCTGGCTACAACGGGGTGCGCACGAGGGTCGTCGGCCTCCGTGATTCGCTCGTCCGCACGGTGCGCTCGACGCTGCTCGTGCTCTTCGCTGCGGTCGCCCTGGTCTTGTGCGTGACCTGCGCGAACGCGATGAATCTGCTGATCGCCAGGAATACCGGCCGTGCCCGTGACATGGCCGTCAGGCTTGCGCTCGGAGCGTCCAGGCGGCAACTCATCGTCCAGTCCGTGATCGAGACAGGCTTGCTGGCAGCGATTGGGGGCACGGCCGGGATCATCATCGCGATGGGAATGGTCGAAGCGTTGCGGCGCGTGAAGCCCGAAGAGATTCCGCGGCTCGACGCGGTCCACGTGGACGTCACGGTTCTACTCTTCACGTTCGCCACGGTCGCACTGACGACGCTCCTGACAGGAGTCATCCCCGCCCTGCAATCGACCAGGCCTGAAGCGCTGCGCGTCGGCGGCGCCGGCGCCACACAGACTGCTGCCGGAACCCGCATCCGTCGAGCGCTGACGATCGGCGAGCTCGCTGTGTCCGTCGTGCTCCTGGTTGGCGCACTCCTGCTTGGGCCGCAGCCTGGTTCGCCTGCTGCACACCGATCTGGGTGTGGACGTCGATCACGCGGTGGCCGCGTCGATGAGCCTGTCGTTGAACCGCGATCTCAGCAGCGCGCAGCAGATCGATGTCGTCAATCGCGTCCTGGAGGACGTTCAGACCTTCCCCGGCGTGAACGCTATCGGAATCGGCACGGTCCTGCCTCCGGCCGAAAGCCGCATCGTCCTCTCGCTGAGAGGGAACCAGGGACTCTCCTACCAGGCCGCCGCGATTCCAGCAACCCCGGGGTATTTCCCGGCACTCGGCATTCGGCTCCTGAAGGGACGGCTCTTCACGGATGGAGACGATGCGAATCATCCGCCGGTGATGGTCATGAGCGCGGACACCGCGCGGCATTTCTTCGGGGAAGGCGATCCGCTCGGCCGAACGCTCTCGTTGCCCGTCTTCAAGGATGGGGCGACGCGGAATGCCGAGATGACGCTCGTGGGGGTTATCGCTGAAGTGAAGTATTCAGGCCTGGAGCGCCAGGCCGACAACGCGATCTTCCGCCCGTATGCGCAGCAGCCGTGGCCGAACGTCTATCTGATTGCCCGGACCGGAGGCGACACGGGCGCGCTGACGTCGGCGCTTCAGCGGCGCATCGCGCAGGTCGATCCGGCCATTGTCGTTTCAGCCGTGAGCACGCTCGACGATGTGGTGCTCGATGCCGCGGCACAGCCGCGTCTGCGGACGCTGGTGACCGTCGGGTTGGCCATGCTCACGCTCGCGCTTGCGGCGGTCGGATTGTATGGCGTCATCTCCCGCTCGGTGACGCAGCGGACGAACGAGATCGGAATCCGCATGGCGCTCGGCGCCTCGTCCGTCAATATCATCACCATGGTTCTCCGCGAAGGCATGACGATGGCTGCCACCGGTGTTGCGCTCGGTATTGCCATCAGTTATGCCGCCGCACGGGCGCTGACGGCCCTTCTCTACGGCATCACGCCGACCGATGCGGTCTCGTTCGCGCTTGCGTCCGGCTGCCTGCTGCTCTTTGCGCTGATCGCGAGTTACGTGCCGGCGCGGAGGGCGACGCGAATTGATCCCTCGGTTTCGTTGCGGGCGGAGTAGGAGCGCGCCATGAAACCCTGGCTCGTGACCATTGCGCTCGTCGTCGCACTTGCCGCGCTTCAATCGCGAGAAGAACTGACTGGATCGACCCTGACACGGGGCATCGCGTGGTCCGTCTGACCGACGCCGCCGGCGGATCGACACTCTATTTCCATGACAATGCGTTCTCGCGCGACGGGGACACGCTGATGTTCAACACCCCCAACGGCATCGCCGTCGTTGAGGTCGCAAAGATCGGCAAGCCGGACCTGGTTCAGCAGAGTGTCGCGCGCGGGCGCGGCGGGTATTTCGCCCGGCGAACGCGGGAGATCTATTTCAACGCTGGCGGTCGCGGCGACGCCTCTGTCAGCGCCGTGAACGTGGATACGAAGCAGACTCGAACCGTGCCGCACGCTCGCGGCCTGATCAACGCGGACGAGAGCCTGTCGGTGGTGAAGAACGGGAGCGCAGCCGACCCCGACGGAAGTACCCGAAACCTCCTGTTCGCGTGGCAGTGCCTCAACTCCAGCGCATGTTCCCCGGGAAGAAGATGGAGGATCTCACACCCGATCAGCGGTACTCGGTGACGAAGGAGGACGGCCTTGCGCCACGCGCGCTCAATCCCGGCCTGCAATCATTCGTCTTCACGGACCTGAAGACCGGCGCCGCACACGAGACCGGCTTTCAGTATGGCGACTTGAATCACATGCAGTTCAACCCGGTCGATCCGAGCCTTCTTCTCTATTGTCACGAAGGCACCTGGCACGAGCTGGACCGGACCTGGACGATTCGGAGCGACGGCACTCGGATGCGGCTGATGCACAAGCGGACCATGGACATGGAGATCAACGGGCACGAGTGGTGGAGCTGGGATGGAAAGACCGTGTGGTTCGATCTCCAGACGCCGCGCAGCGAGGACTTCTGGATCGCGGGCATCAATATGGACACCGGCAAGGAGATTCGGTATCACCTCGAGCGCGACTGGTGGGGCGTGCACTTCACCAGCTCGCGCGACGATACGCTTTTCGCCAGCGATGGCGGCGACGCGTCCCAGGTCGCGTATTCGACCGACGGCAAGTGGATCAATCTATTCCGAGTGCGGCCGGACGGGACACTGAGCCGCGAGAAGCTCGTCAACATGGGGACGCACAACTACGTCACTGGCAAGGGAGGCGTAGAGCCGAACGTCCACATCACGCCGGACAAGAAATGGGTCATCTTCACCGGCCAGTTCGCGGCGGGCGCGAGACATGTTTACGCAGTCAATGTCGAGAAGTGAGCTGATTTGCAGCCTGGTTCGCAGTCACGCTGAGACGAGCCCACGGCTTACGTCGAAGATCCGAAGACTCGAAGATCCGAAGCTGCGGTTCGCGTCCGCCGCCACGCGCTTCGCGCGTCAGGCAGCCAGAGAATCTCAGATGCAAACGGCTCGTGATCAAAGGCCGCTTGCATCTGTGATTCTTTGACTGCCTGTACGCCGGCCGCAGGCCGGCGGCGGCGGACGCCGCTGTAACGTAACCGGCTGGCGCGGTGGCGCCAGCCGGTCTGTCTTTTCTGTCTTTCCTTCGGATCTTCGGATCTTCGGATCTCGCCCGCGGCCGTCGGCGCGTGCAGCTCGAGGGCGGCTGTCGCTGAATTCAGCTCACGATCCCGTTCACTTCGAAACGGGCTGCCGTTGTGAATCAAACGGCTTTCCGGATACCGGGTCATTCGGCGGCGTCGGCTTCGTCTCGAACTGATCGAGGCTCGGAACCACGAGCATCACGCCATACATCCGCACCCAGTGGCCCGGGTACGTGCAGAGGAACGCGTACTCGCCCGGCTTTGCCGGCGCGGTGAAGTTGAGCTGATCCAACTGGCCTTGCTGCACGAGCTTCGTGGCCTGCAGCACGCTCGGGTTCGTCGGAACGTAGGCGCGCGCGTTCGGATCAGTTGGCGGCGTCATGGTCGCTGCCTCGGTGCCAATGGCGCTCACTGAGCCGGGCTGGCCGATGACGAGGTTGTGCGGCATCGCGTCGGTGTTCGTCAAAACCACGCGCACCGGTTTTCCTGCTTCGACCACGAACCATTTGACGTCGAACAGCATCTGTTCCGGGATCGTCCCGACCGTTACCACCTGCACGCCCTGATCGCGCAGGCTGCGCCGCATGGCGGCAGCCGACAAATCCGGGAGCAGTCCGGCTGGAGGCGCATCCGGCGGCGCCGCGGCCGTCGGCGCCGGCCTCCCAAGCGACGTCAACGTCTTCATCGTCTGATCGAGCGTGTAGTCGAGGAAGCGATCCTGTCGGATGATCGCGACAGTCATGGCGACCGCCGCGGCGTCGGACGTCTGGAAGAAGCTGGCGGCGCGCACGGCCTCGAGCCGCACCGCCGGATGCGGATCGTTGGCCTGCACCTTCAGCAGGGCCAGCGGGTTCGCGACGCGATCCCGCCAGTAGCACAGCACGCGCGTCGCGGCGGCGCGGGCCCAGCGGATCGCTGGAGCGCAGCATGCGCTTCAGCAGCGTCTCGTTGACCCGGTTGTGCCACTGCTGCACCCAGAGCGCCTCCAGCATGTGATGCTCGTACTTCGGGTCCTTCGGATCGAGCCCGTCCATCCACGTCTGCAGCGCCGCCAGCACGTCCTTGCTGTCGCGGCCGCTCAGCTCGATCTTCGTGCGATAGCGCACCCGATCCTCGGGCTCCTTCAGGAGGTCGAGCAGCCGCGGCAATCGGCTCGCCCGCGATCCTGGCCGGCTTCAGGAGCGGACGGCCCGGGTACGTCACGCGATAGATCCGGCCGTGCAGCGTGATCGCGCGACGTGTCGCGCAGGTTGTGCTGCATGTGGCCGATGATCGGGTTGTGCCAGTCGGCGATATAGAGCGCGCCGTCGGCCCGACCTCGGCGTCGACCGGACGGAAGTTCTCGTCGGCGGACTGCAGAATCGGCTCCGCTTCGGTCCACTTGAGGCCGGCGCCGTCCTCGCTCAAGCCTGTAGTTGAAGAGCCCTCTGAAGCCGATCATGTTGAGCACGACGACGTTGCCCTGCATCTCTTCGGGAAAGGGGCGGCTCGACAGGATCTCGGCGCCGCCCACCGGGCGGGTGCGCACGTTGCCCGGCCTGCGGCGCCTTGTTCGTTTCGATGGCCGGGAAGTACTTCTTCGTCGAGAACGACGGGCCGTAGAACGGCTGCCCGCCGGTCGCGTCGAACACGATGTCGCGGCCCCACGAGTCGTAGACGTGGCCGTGCGGATTGGGGAAGTTGTGCGGGACGTAGACCTCGAACTTCCACGTCCGCGGCTCGAACCGGAAGACGCCGCCGTCGACCTGCCGCGTCGTCGGGCGCCCAGGGCGTCTCGACCTGCGATCGGTGGAAGATGCCTTCCCCCATGTAGAGCGCCCCGCCCGGATCGAACGTGAAGCTGTTGATCGCGTGGTGGGTGTCGGCGGTGTCGAAGCCGTGAGGAGGATCTCCTTCGTGTCGTAGCGATCGTCGCCGTTGGTGTCCTTGAGGAAGACGAGATTCGGCGCCTGCGCGAGGATCACGCCGCCGTTGTAGAACTCGAAGCCGGTGGGGTTGTTGAGATCGCCGGCAAAGACCGTCCGCTTGTCCGCCTTGCCGTCCCCGTTCGTGTCTTCGAGGATCAGCAGCTTGTCGTCCATCGGCGTCTTCGGCTCCCAGTGCGGATAGTTCTTCCACGCCGCCACCCAGAGCCGGCCCTTGCGTGTCGAAGGCGATCTGCACCGGATTCACCAGCTCCGGGAACTCCTTCTCCGACGCGAAGAGCTCGACCTTCAGGCCCTTGCCGATCGTCATCTTCTGGATGGCCTCGTCGCCGTCCAGGAAGATGTGCGCGCCATCGGGTCCCTTGCCCGGTTCGTTCGTCTTCGCGTCGATGAACGGCGGCGTGTCGGAGTCGTCGACCGCTGACTTGGGTCCGCGCCGCGGGCGACGGCCCAGATCCGCCGATCGCGGTTGCGCGGTCATCACGTCCAGCACCGACATCTCGCGCTGGAGCACTTCGTAGTTGGTCGGCAGAATGTCCTCCTTGGCTCGCTGCGCCGCTTGCTGCGGCGTTGGCGTTGCGCGGGTTGCCCTTGATGAACGTCAGGAACGCGCGGTCGCCGAACGTCGCGAAACCATCGGTCGTGCGATAGCGGTTGAACCAGTAGAAGTCCTTGTCCACGCACCGCCTGCCGCACCCGTTCGAGCAGCGCCTGCTGGTCGGCGCCGGCGCGTGCGCCGAACAGCGCCCGGTCGATGACCTGGCGATCCGCCGGTTGCCCTCGGCGTTCAGGTGGATGCCCTGGATCGTCAGCGGCGCCGTCGCTCGAGGCGTACAGCTGCTGGCTGGGCGTGAACAGGTCGACGAACGTGACGCCTGCGGCCTTGCGCGACGTCGGCCATCGCCTTCGGTATAGAGCTCCAGCCGCCGGTTGTTCTCGACGCCGTCCGGGCAGATCCGGATTGCCCAGGTTCTCGTGCGCGATCGGCGAAAAGAGCACGACGCGCGGGGCCGACTTGCCGTTGTACTTCTGCGCGAGCGTATGGGTCGATCCAGTCGCCGAGCTCCTTCTTGAACGCGGCCAGTCCTTCCTGCCCCGCGTAGGACTCGTTGTAGCCGAAGAACGCGAAGATGACGTCCGCCTTCGTGTTGGCGCCCGTCGAAGCGGTTGTCCTGGTAGCCGCCGATCGGCGCCGCGCTGTCCCGCTCAGCCACTCGTCCGGCGTGCCGAAGTTCTTCGAGCGCAGCCGCGTGGCGACCTCGTCGCCGCTGAACCCGAGGTTGCGGATGACCAGCTCGTGCCTCGGAAACCGCGCGTGGAGCATCGTCTCCAGCCAGCCGTCGTACTGCATCCGCTCGGCCAGCGTGTTGCCGATGATGCCGATGTGATCCTTGGGCTGGAGCTGGAACGGTCGCCGCCCGACCGCGGCGGGCATCGGCACAGCCGAGCGACGCATCGCGGAATGCGCCGGTCCGAGCGCTGGCCAGTCACAGATCCTGGTCCGGAACGGTTCACGCCGCGAAGGTCCAGGTCTGCCAGGTTCGTCAGTCTGCAAGGCTCCACGATGCCGAATCTCGAAGCGCTACTTCTGCGCTTTCGGCAGGATCGGCGATTCCCATCCCGCCAGATCGGCCGGCTTCACGCCCTTGACGAATCCGCCGAAGCTGTACGTCGTCGGCTGGTAGGGACCGACGAAGCTGATGTCGCCGTCGGGCCGGATGCTCGCCTCGAGACCGGCGGCCCACAGGATGGCGTTGACCGACATCCGCCGGAAACCGTCGTTCAGCAGATCCTCGGACGCGCCGTGCGTCGTCGTGAAGACGCGGCCCGACTTGCCGGACGCACCGGTGTAGGTGCGATACCAGGCCACGGGCATGCTGCTGCCTTGTCCGTCGGCGGGCGGAGAATCCGGCGTCATGCCGTCGAGAATCTGCCCCATCGCCAGGATGTGGCTGCCCTCGATCGGATTCGCGGTGTAGCCGCCCGACTGCACCCACACGTCCTTCACGCCGCGCAGGATCGGATGCGTCGACTGGTCGGCCTCCAGCACCAGCCGCGAGCTCTGCTCGTGGTTCGTGCCCGTAGTGCGTGACCCAGGTCTCGCCGAGGATCTGGCGGCCGAAGCCGCCCGTGTACCCCTCGACGCCCTTCCAGTGTACTTCAGGAACTTCGCGTCCGGCCGCTGGATCTGAAACGCATGCGTCGCCGTGCGGAAGCCGACGACGGGCCCGCCGCGATCGAGGTAGTCGACGATGTGCTGCATCTGCGCGTCGGGAAAATCCTGGAAGCGCAGGAAGACGACCAGCAGGTCGGCCGTCTTCAGCGCTTCCAGCCCCGAGATGTTCGAGCTGCCGGGCTCGATGAACCCGGTCTCGGGATCCGTCGTGAAGAACACGCTGCACTTGAACCCGTAGTGCTTCGCGAGAATCCGCGCCAGCGCCGGCAGCGACTCCTCCGACCGGTACTCGTGGTCGCCGGCAAGAAAGCACGATGTGCTTGCCGGAGCCGGGCCCTTTCTCGCCCTCGTAGACGACGAGATGCGGATTCTGCGCCGCCGCCGGAGCGGCGCAGCAACGCGATGAGCGACAGCGACATCACAAACTTCAGCATCTGAGTTAATCCAACGGTAAACGCACCGACGGTTACGTAGAAGATCAAAAGATCCGAAGATCCGAAGCTGTGGTTCGCGTCCGCCGCCACGCGCTTCGCGCGTCAGGCAGTCGAGTCGCAATGCAAGCGGCACTTGATCGCGAGCGCTTCACGTGATTCTTTGGCTGCCTGTACGCCACCAGCCGACAAGGCCGGCGGCGGACGTCGCTGTCTCGTGTCCGGCTGGCGCGGTTGCGCCACCGGGTCGTCAGACAACTAATAAGAGCATCCTTGTCCTGTTAAACGCTCTTGCTTTTCCTTCGCGACTCCTTCGGATCTTCTGATCTTCGGATCTTCGACGCAAGCCGTCGGCGCGTTCAGCTCGACAACGCTGTCGCTGCTCAGAACGTGAACCGGATCGCCCCCTGCATGATCCGCGGCTCGCGCGCGGCCGTCGCCTGGCCGAAGCTCACGTTGACCTGCTGCCCCGCCGGGTTGAACTGCGCGTTGGTGTTGATGGCGGACCAGTTCACCTGGTTGAAGACGTTGTACATCTCCCAGCGGAACTGGATCCGCTTGTTGCCGCCGATCGCGAAGTTCTTGAACGCCGACAGGTTCGTGTTCACGATCCTCGGCAGCTGGAAGAACGCTGCGCGGCGCGTTGCCGATAGTCGCCGCGGCCGGTCAGACGGCTGAACGCGGCCGCGTTGAGGAAGCTGCCCGCACCGCCCGGCGTCGGATCGCAGTTGCCGCTCGTGCAGATCACCTCGCCGCTGATCCTCGGCCGCGTGCCGCCGTCGCCGCCGGTGAAGTCGAAGTTGTCCGTCGTGGACGTGCTCGCGCCGGACCAGTCGCCGCTGACGAGCGCGGTGTCGCCAGAGAGCTGCCAGCCGTCGAGCAGTCCGCGCGTCAGCGCGTTGTTCCACAAGCTGGCTCCCGTTCGGCACGTCCCACGTGTAGTTGACGACGAGGTTGTGGAGCTGCGTCGACTCGTACGGCGCCTCGTTCCACGCGTCTCCGGGGCGATTCGGGACGTAGCTCGGAGGATCGGTGTTCGGTCCCAGGCTGACGGTCTTCGCGAGCGTGTAGGCGACGGCGAACTGCAGGCCGTTGATGTAGCGGCGATTCAGCTGCACCTGCAGCGAGTTGTAGTGCGCCGTGCCGAAGTGCGATCGGATCGTGATGTCCTGGTAGCCCGAGTACGGCCGCAGGAACTCGGTCGGCTTCGCGCGAGTTCGCGTGTCTGCGGATTCCGGTTCTGCGGATTGACGTCGAGGAACCGGGCGCCGTCCGGCACCGAGTTGATGTTGGTTGCCATCTCGCCGTGCCGCATCTGGAACCCGGCGTAGGTCACATCGAGCACCGTGCCCCAGCCAAGCTCGCGCTGCACGCCGGCCGAGTAGTTGTAGCTCTTCGGCGTCTTCGCGTCGCGCTCGATGCCGAACACGTGCTGGGACGATTCGAGAACGCGCCCGCGGCGCCCACCGCCAGCAGCGTGTCCATCGTCCCGTAGAAGATGCTCGGCGTGTTCTGCGCGGGAGGATTCCTCGCCATCGCGTCCATGCCGTTCGCGTTGACGTGGGGGTTGTGGTACAGCCCGGCGCTCGCGTGGAGCGCCGTCTTGCCGTCGTCGATGTCCCACGCGAGGCCGACGCGCGGCTCGGGCTCGATGCCCTGGCTGTCGCGGAAGCCTTTCGGGTAATTCGGATCGTTGCTGTTCACCATGCCGTTGTAGCGATCGCCGGTTCCCGGGACGAAGCTGCCGACGAACACGTTCGGCAGCGTCTGATTCGTCACCGGATCGAACGCGACGTTGACGCCGTTGACGACCGCGGGCTGATAGAGCCGCGGCGCCTTGGCCGGATCGTAACGCTCGGGCACGAAAACCGACGCCGGCTGGCTCGACGTCCACGGCGTGTACCACAGGAAGCGCACGCCGTAGTCGACCGTCAGACGGCGGCTCGCCTTCCACGTGTCCTGCAGCGTAGAACTCGGCGATGTTGCGTTTGCCGACCACTTCGGAGAACGCGTCGATCTCGGTGTAGTCGCCGAAGGAGCCGAGCAGCGCGTTGGCGTAGCTGTGGTTCGTGTCGAACGGGTTGTTGACGTCGGTGTTGAACTTGAACTGCCCGGCCCACGGCCCCGCGCCGACGCCGCCCTTGCCCTCGGAGTTGTGCGACAGCTCGAAGTAATAGCCGCCCTTGAGCGAGTGGCTGCCGCGGATCGACGTCAGGCTCGTTCGGAACGACGTCAGCCACGCTTCGCCCTTGATCGACCAGCCGGTTGTCGAACGTGAAGTTCGGCGAGTTCGGCACGTTGAACGTGACCTTCGGGATGACGTTCCGCGGGTTCAGCTCCGGGTGGAACTGCCCCACGCGTGAATCCAATCGTGTTGCGATTGATCCGCGTCCAGTCGTCCTCGGTCAGCGGATAGAACTGCTCGGTCTGCTGCCGGATGCCGAAATCGCTTTCGAGGACCAGGTCGTCGGGCTCAGAATCCTCGTGTAGTTCGCGCTGACGCCGCGGTCCGTGTTCAGGTAGTGCGTGTTGAAAAAGCCCCACTTGTTCGGCCCGGCCGTGATCTCGCTGCCACGCTGGTCCGAGTACCAGTCCTTGAACGTGAAGTAGAAACTGTCGTGGATCGTCGGCTTCCAGTCCACGCGGACGACGTTGTTCATCTTCGGGTTCTCGGCGTTCTCCTGGGTCGTGTAGTTGAACTGCCCCTGCGTGAAGGTGCGATCGAAATTGTTCGCCCGCGGCAGCATGTTCAGGAGTGCCTTGCCGTTCGAGTTGAGCCGGTTCGCCGGGATGATGTTGCCCGGGAAGCACGCAGGGCCGCCCTGACGTTGCGCTGCACGCGCCGCTGGCCAGGGGATCGCGAATGAAGATGAGCCGCCCCTGGGCATTCGAGCGTCTGCGAGAAGTCACCCTGCATCTCGCCGATCGGTCGGCATCGTCCAGTTTCGCACGGGACCGGGACGATTCACGATTGGCGCCTCGATCGAATAGAAGAAGAACAGCTTCTTGTCGTTCTTGTTCAGCCCCGGCACCGGGCCGCCCAGGTTCGCGCCGAACGTGTTGAAGCGGTATCGCGGCTTCTTGATGTTCGAGCGATTGTTGAAGAAGTTGTTGGCATTGAGCGCCTCGTTGCGCAGGTAGTGATAGATGTTGCCGTGATAGGCGCGACGGACCCGCTCTTGCTGACGATCTGAACCTGCCCGCCGCCCGCGCGCCCGTACTCGGCGCGGTAGGAGTTCAGCAGCACACGCACTTCCTGCGATCGCGTCCAGGTTGATTTGCTGTGCCATCAGGTCGCTCGTTGCCGACCTCGTTGGCGACGACGCCGTCGACGATGACGTTGCTCCAGTCGCGGCGCGCGCCGCCGACGTTCGGCACCGATGTGCCGAAGCTCATGCCCAGCGAATCGACCGTGTTCTCGTAGCGCACGCCGGGAAGGAGGCGCATGATCGAGGTGACATCCCGTCCCAGCACCTGCACCTGTTCAATCTGCGTGGACGTGATGAGCCCGCTGTGCTGCGTCTCGGCCGTGTTGACGTGCGTGCCCGTGGCTTCGACCACGACCGTTTCGCCGATCCCGCCGACCTCGAGCACAAGATTGCCGACCGCCAGGCGCTCGCCGGCGCTGAGGACGATGTTTTTACGCTCGAGCGTGCGGAAACTCTGGAGGGCGACCCGGACGGTGTATCGGCCCGGATGCAGGTTGGTGACCTGAAAATCTCCCTTCGAATCGCTGACGGACTCGCGCGACTCGTTGGTGGCTTCGGCGACGACCGTGACGGTGGCGCCTGGAATGACCTGGCTCTGGGAGTCGGTAATGGTCCCGGAGATGGTCCCGGTGACGGCCTGGGCGAATACGAAGCGAGGCACCACGACTGCCCCGGCGACCAGGAGCACGGACAGGAATCCTGATCTCAGTCTGGACATTTATCCTCCTCGGGAAACGGCGCGAACGAAGTCGCGGCCCGATGGCTGAGCCCCCGACGAGGTAGGGTAATAACAAACTTTAGCGGTAAAGTAAACGCCTAAATCGCGGCTCGCGCCTCGCGGTTCGCGGTTCGCAGTTCGCGGCTGTGCTGAATCGTTAGGCCAATAGCTTCCGCAGGAACTTCAGGCCGTCTTCGGCCAGCGCGTCCTGGGTGGAGGCGAAATTGCGCCAGATGGCGGCGGCACGCGCGATGGACTTCACCTTGTTCGTGAACGACTCGATCACGTACGGACCGTTGAAGCCGATATCGCGGCACGCCTGCGCGACCTCCTGCCACGGCACGTGACCCGACCCGGGTGCGCCGCGATCGTTTTCGCACGTGTGCATCTGGCGCACGCGCTCGCCCGCTGCGCGAATCGCGTCGCCGATCGATCGCTCCTCGATGTTCATGTGGAAGGTATCGAGCAGGATGCCGCACGCCGGATGATCGACACGATCGACGACCTCGATCGCCTGCGAGGACAGGTTCATGAAGCTCGTCTCGAATCGGTTGAGCGGTTCGACGGCGAGCCCGACGCCGCGGTCGCCCGCGTACTGCGACAGATCCTTGAGCTGGCGCACGAGCAGGTCCGTATCGCGCTTGCGCTCGTCATCCGTCGACTGCCACGTGCGGCCGACGGCGCTGTAGAGCGGACCGATGACGTTCTTCGCGCCGACGGTCTTCGCCGCGTCGATGCAGTGGCGGACGTAGTCCATGCCGTTCTTGCGGATGCTTTCGTCCGAGTGGATCAAGTCGCGGTCCGGCCCCATCGCCGCGCACACGCTGACGCCGAGACCGTTCGCCTTCGCCACCTCCGCCGCGCGTGCGTAGTCGAGATCGCTCGTGCTCTCGATGCCGAACTCGATGAGATCGAATCCCATCCGCTTGACCATCGGGGCCAGGCGGCCGAACTCTTCGGTATTCACAGGGGACGTCCATACCCACGCGTTCACGCCTATTTGAGCCATGTTGCCTGTCCTCGGAGGTGACGGAGATAACGGAGTTCACAACGAAGAAACGGAGTTAACCGAGACGAACGAAGATATATATTGTTTTCCAAGAAAATACATCTTCTTCGTTTGTGCCTTCGTTGGCTTCGTTTCTTCGTTGTGAATCCCGTTTCCCCCGTCCCCTCCAAGCAGGAGCCGTGTCAGATGCGTACCTGTGATCGTCGTCGTCGGGATCGCAATCTTCGTCGGCTCTCCGGGCCGTTCGCCCGACATCCACTTCCGTTCTCTCCTGATCGATGACGGCGCGAGCGAGACGGCAGCCGTGGCTGACGTCAACAAAGACGGGAAGCTCGACATCATCTCGGGCGAGAACTGGTACCAGGCGCCTTCGTGGACGAAACACAAGTTCCGCGACCTGAACTTCACCAACAACTACTACGACAACTTCAGCGACTTGCCCGTGGATGTGAACGGCGACGGCTATCCCGATCTCGTCCGTGTGACGTGGTTCGCGAAGAAGATCTCGTGGTGGAAGAATCCCGGCCCCACCGCCTCGCAGTCGTGGCAGGAATCTGACATCCATACCGGCTTCAACATCGAGTTCGCCGTGCTCGCCGATATGGACAACGACGGCAAGGCCAACGAAGTGGTCGCGCAGGAGAACGGCACGCCGCAGGCCTGGTATGAAGTGAAAAATGGCGCGTGGGTGTCGCACGAAGTCAGCGACAAGAGCTACGGCCACGGCATTGGCGCTGGAGACGTCAACGGCGACAAGCGCACCGACATCCTGACGCCACGTGGCTGGCTCGAAGCGCCGGTCGATCCGCGTGCGGGCAACTGGACCTTCCACGCCGACTGGGAGGCGATCAACGTGGCGCTTCCAGTTGCGGGGCAGCCACCCGCCGCCGAAGGTGCCCAGCCCAAACTGCTCGAACTCGGCTTCATGCACGTGATGGATGTCAACGGCGACGGCCGCAACGACGTCATTGCGGGCGCGGGCCACAACTACGGCCTGTTCTGGTTCGAGCAGGGACCCAACGGCAAATGGACGCGCCGAACGATCGATACCTCATGGTCCCAGGCGCACGCGTCCACGCTCGTAGACCTGAACGGTGATGGCCGCCTGGACATCGTCACCGGCAAGCGGTTCATGGCCCACAACGGCAGCGATCCCGGCGAAAAGGAGCCCCTGGGCGTCTATTGGTACGAATTCATCAGCGCCGCCTCCGCGCCCACTTCGCCGAACGCTTCGGCGAGCCAGGCCCCAGGCGAGTGGATCAAACATGTAATCGACTATGGCGGCCGCATGGGCGGGGGAATGCAGATCCCGGTGATAGATATCGACGGCGACGGCGATCTCGATATAGTCTGTGCCGGCAAGAGCGGGCTCTTCTTCGTCGAGAACCTCACGAAAGGCAAACGCTAAGCCCACAAGGCAGGAGCTGACAGATGAGTGACCAGACTGGGGGCATGTCCAGGGAAACACGGCTGTTCATCGCGTGCATCGTCGCGCTCATCGCGACGGCGTTCGGGTTCGTCGTGCGTGGGTTCCTGGTGGCCGAGTGGGCGACCGAGTTCAACCTGACCCAGGGTCAGGTGGGCGCGATTCAGGGAGCGGGCCTCTTCCCCTTCGCGCTGAGCATCGTCTTCTTCAGCCTCATCATCGATCGCATCGGCTACGGCCGCTGCATGGCGTTCGCGTTCTTCGGCCACGTCATCTCCGCGATCATCACGGTCACGGCCAACAGCTACCAGCAGCTCTATGTCGGCACGCTCATCTTCGCGCTCGCCAACGGGACGGTCGAAGCCGTCATCAACCCGGTGACCGCCACGCTGTATCCGAAGAGCAAGACGCACCACCTCAACATGCTGCACTCCGGATGGCCGGGCGGCATGGTGCTCGGCGGGATCCTGATGATCGCGCTCGGTGCGGCGTCGTGGCGATGGAAGATCGGTCTGTTCCTGCTCCCGACCGCGATCTATGGATACCTGATGCTCGGACAGAAATTCCCGGTTCAGGAACGCGTGGCCTCCGGCGTCAGCTACAGAGACATGCTGAAGGAATTCGGATGGGGCAGCTGCTTCATCGTCTCGATCTTCGTGGTGTATGCCCTCGACAGCGTGTTCGGCTCTTTAGGGATGTATAGCGGCACCGTCGCCACGGTGTCGGCGGTCATCCTCGCGGCAATACCAACCATCGCGTTCGCCGCGTACTACAAGAGCTTCGGCAGACCGATGTTCGTCTTCCTGCTGCTCGTCATGGTCCTGCTCGCCACGACCGAGCTGGGGGTCGACAGCTGGATCACGAACCTGATGACGCCGGTGCTCGCGAAGTACAGCCAGTACGGCGGCTTGTACCTGCTGCTCTACACATCGCTCATCATGGCGATCCTGCGGTTCTTCGCGGGGCCGCTCGTGCATCGCCTCTCGCCCCTCGGCCTGCTGGCGACGTGCGCCGCGGTCGCGTCGACCGGCCTTTTCTGGATCGCCAACGCCGGCGACGCCGCGCCGATCATCTTCCTGGCGGGAACGATGTATGGCATCGGCAAGGCGTTCTTCTGGCCGACGACGCTCGGTGTGGTGACGGAGCAGTTCCCGCGAGGCGGCGCGATGACGATCAACGCGATTGCCGGTGTCGGGATGATCTCGGTGGGCGTTCTTGGCGGCCCGATCCTCGGGACGATTCAGGACCAGGCGCTCGACGCGAGGCTCAAGACCGAGGCGCCGGAAATCCACACGCAGGTGGCCGGCCCTACTCAAAGTGCGTACCTGATGACGTTCCAGCCGGTCGATCGGACGAAGGTTGGGACGTTGCCCGAAGCGCAGAAGAAGACGGTCGAGGACATCACCACGAGCAACAGCCAGAAGACGCTGGCCAAGTTCGCGGTGCTGCCAGCCATTATGTTCTTCTGCTACATCGGGCTGATCCTGTACTTCAAGGCCCAGGGCGGGTACAAGCAGGTGGAACTCAAAGCCGCTACGCGGCCAGCAAGTTAAAAGTTAGAAGTTAGAAGTAAGAAGTAAGAAGTAAGAGAAAAAAATGGAAATAGCGCGACATCCTAAAAAAAGCCACGGCCTTCTTCGCCAAACAGAGCGACTAACGTACGCGTTCTGTAAGCGGAGAAGGCCCATATTCTCGCGCGTGTGTTGACGTTTGCGTGATCGCTAGTGGCTTTATGCGTGGCATAGCGACCTTGATCTCGCGCAGTGTGGACCAATCGTTGCGCGTCGAATTCGAGCCATTCACGCGAAAGTCGCGCTGCTTCGGCAGTCCGCGCGCACGCGTTGCAGGCGTGGCACGCGTCGGCGCAATCGGTATCCGCTTATGCGCGCGATCAGCTTGTGGCCGCATTTAAAACATTCTCTTCAGCTCTCCTCTCTTTCCTTTTAACTTCTAACTTCTAACTTTCACAGTCCCTTCAGGAAGATATTCCTGAACTCGATCTTCATCGGCGGCCCGACGTGAATCTGGAAGCCGAGAAGGCCTTTCATCGCGCGTCCCTTCGCATCGTCATCCACGATGAACGCCGTCACGTGGCCGTTCACGATGTTCATGATCGTGTTACCACGCGCGATCAGGTGGACGGTGTTCCATTCGCCGGCCTTGATCAGGTCTTTCAGCTCGCCGGCGTTCATCTCCAGATTGCCAATCAGGCGTGAGACGGCGTCGGGCCCGATCTCGACTGCCTGTCCCCGCTGCATCAGGAAGCCGCGGCCGCGTTCTTCGTAGATCATCCCGGTGAACTGGTTGGCGAAATCGATATCCGCCTGATAACCCTTCAGCACCCACTTGCCGGCGATCTTGGCGTCCGGATTGTTCGGACTCGGTGCCGCTGATCCCTGCGGCAGGTGAACACTGCGGAACTGGATGCCGCTGTTGGTTGCGCTCATCCGGTACTCGACCTTGAGCTCGAAGTCCGCGGGCTCGCCACCACGCCAGATCACGAACGTGTTTTCCTTGAGCGGATTCGCCTCGGTCGTCGTGCCGACGAGCACGTTACCCTCCGCTTTCCAAATGGAGGGGTCACCGTCCCAGTTCTTCATCGTTCCGTCGAAGATGGGCTGGAAGCCGGCGCGATCCTCGAAGTTGAGCGGCTGCGCGCCGGGGGGACCACCTCCGCGTCCCTGGCCACGCCCTTGCGGCGGCTGTTGCTGCGGGGCCTGCTGCGCAGCCACCGATCCGATGGCGAGCGCGAGGGCCGCGAGTGCGGTTAGAGCCGGGCGCGCTTTCTGAGTATCGGGAATCATGTGAACCTCATGTCCGCGAATTACGGTAACTTTTTCAACCAGATATTTCTCGTGAACAACTTTCCCGTCGCTTCGACTTCCAGCCCGATGACTCCGGACTTCCGAAGGTAGGTCGGATCCTCGTCGATCAGCACCGAGAGGATGTGTCCGTTGAGGATGTGCGTCAGCATGTTCCCCATCGCGATGATGTGGAGCTCGTTCCACTCGTCGGGCTTGTAGTAGGAATCGATCACGGCGGGCTCACCGAGCGAAGCGAGGAGGCGCGGATTCTTGCCCTTCTCGGTCCGCACGATCTGGCCTTTCCACGCGACGATGCCGCGGCCCGTGGACTGCTCGTAGAACTGGCCCGTGTAGCGGTTGCCGGCGTCGAAGTCGTACTGCGGGCCCCACATGTTCCACTGCTCTTCAGAGGCTGCGTCGGGCGGCGTTCCTCGCGGCGCACCGCTCGGGCATGGCCCCTGATTGCCGCGGCCGCCACCCTGACCGCCACCCGCAGCCTGCGCGCCAGGAGCACCAGCCGGTGCAGCGGGCGCGGTGGCCGCTGGAGCAGCGGCCGCTCCTGTGGGAGCGGCACCGGCAGCGGCAGCCGGCGCGCCGCCAGCGCGCCCGGGCCCGCCGCCGCGCTGCGGGCGTGGCGCAATCCAGCCGCGATATTGCACGCCGCCGTTGATGCTGCCCGTGCCCTTCATCTCGAGCTTCAACTCGAAGTCAGCGGCCTCGCCACCCTTCCAGACGAGATACACCGTGCCCGTCGGTTTCTCGCATGTCGACTCGATCGTGATCGCGCCGTCTTCGACCTTCCAGTTCTGGTCGCCGGACCAGCCGTTCAGCGTCTTGCCGTCGAAGAGCGACGTCCAGCCCTCGTGCTCCTGGAAGTCGATAGGGTCCGGCTGACGGAAGCCACCTCCGCGGCCGCGTCCCTGGCCTGGAGCGCCTGGTGCTCCGGCCGGTTGTTGGCCGGCAATAGGCTGCTGCCCACCTGATGCCGGCGGAGGCGGCTGCTGTTGCGCAGACAACCCAGCAGCGCAGACCAAGGCCATTAGCGCGCACCCGCCGCGCCACAACGTCGCATTTCTGATCCTCATTCGATTTCCTTGTCTGCTTTTCTCACTGCGCGTGGGGCCCCACCTCTCTCTATGCGCTTGGGGCCCCACCCCCAAGCGCTGCCACCTCGCGCTTCGCGCTCGGCGGCGGCTGAAGGCTCCCACTCGCTCTCGCAGGCGCTCACACCTTCTCCCACCTTCCGCTTTTCGCCGACTTCAGCACCGCATCCGTGACGTAGTCGGTCGCGAGTCCATCGCGGAACGTGGGGGCAATACTCTGTCCCTTCATCGCCGCGGCCGCGAAGTCGGCGAACTGGTGAATGAACGTGTGCTCGTAGCCGATCTGGAGTCCGGGCACCCACCAGTGCTTCATGTAGGGATGATCGCCGTCGCTGACGTGCACGTTGCGCCAGCCGCGAACGCGGCCCTCGTCGCGATGATCGAAGTACTGGATGCGATGCAGGTCGTGCAGATCCCAGAACGCCGAGGCGTGCTCGCCGTTGATCTCGAGCGTGTAGAGCGCCTTGTGCCCGCGCGCGTAACGGGTCGCCTCGAACATCGCGAGCGAGCCGTTCTCGAAGCGGCAGAGGAACGCGCTCGCGTCATCGATCCCCACCGGCTCCACCTTGCCGGTCAGGTTGTGCTTGCGTTCCTTGATGAAGGTCTCGGTCATCGCCGTGACCTCGGTGATCGGGCCGTTGAGCCAGAGCGCCGTGTCGATGTTGTGCGCCAGAAGATCGCCGGTCACGCCGCTGCCCGCGACCGCGACGTCGAGACGCCAGAGTCCCTCGCCGCCCTGCGGCAGGTCTTGCGAGATCGTCCAGTCCTGCAGGAACTTCGCGCGGTAATGAAAGATGCGGCCGAACTTGCCCTCGTCGAGCAATTGCTTGATGAGCGTGACGGCCGGGACGCGGCGGTAGTTGTACCAGACGGTGTTGGGCACGCCGGCCTTCTCCACCGCGGCCACCATCTCTTCGGCTTCTTTCGCGTTCCGTCCCAGCGGCTTCTCGCACATCACCATCTTGCCCGCCTTCGCGGCCGCAATCGCGATCTCGTGATGCGTATCGTTGGGGCTGGCGATGTCGATGACGTCGATGTCCTTTCGGGCGACCAGGTTTCGCCAATCGGTCTCGAACGATTCGTATCCCCAGTTCTCGGCGAACTTCCTGACGCGGTCTTCCTTCCGCGCCGCGACCGCCTTCAGCACCGGTTTGCAACCGAGATCGAAGAACCGCGGCGCCTGCAGGAAGGCGTTCGAGTGCGTTCGCCCCATGAACCCGTAGCCAATCAAACCGATGTTGAGATTCTTCATAAGTAACAGAATCAGCAATCAGCAATCTCAATCGACAATCGTCAATCCGACAAATCGGCAATCAGCAATCAACAATCAGCAATTCTTCAGTCCCAACCGTGAGCGTCGCGCACGGCCACCATCACTCCCAGAATGTCGTCCCACGTCTTCTGCTCGGTCATCGTGGCGTTCGGGAACATGCAGCCGTCCCAGCAGACGTGCTGCACGGCACGTGTGGGCTTGCCGCTATCGTCCTCGAGCCAGAAGCCCGCGTGCCGGACGATGTCGAGCTTGCCGTTGGGATCGTGCGGCAGGCAATGGCGTCCGGTCTTGTCGTGAGAGCCGGAACCCTTGACCGTGGCGTCGTTCTGCGCCACGTGGAAGTCGATCGTCCACGGACGCAGTGCGCGCGTCATCGTCTTCAGGCCTTCGTCGAGCGCTTTCCTATCGGACCAGTCGAAGTTCTCCGGCAGGATCCGATCGTCGGGCGCGTTGTAGCCCATCGTGAAGAGCAGGGTGTGGGCCATGTCGGCCTGGAACCCCAGCGTCTTCGGCCGGTTCACCATTTCCATCAGCTCGACGTTGCGCTTCACGCTGTGCATGCCGCCCCAGCAGATCTCCCCTTCCGCCGCGAGCCGTTCACCGAACTGCTCCGCGACGTCGCACGCCTGCCGGAACGTCTCGGCAATCTTCTTCGTGTTGCCGGCGGGATCCTTCGCCCAGTCCGAAGGGCTCGCCGCCGAGTCGATGCGGACGACGCCGTATTTGCGAACACCGGTGTCCCGCAATTTCTTCGCGATCGCGCATGCTTTCCTGACCTGGGTCAGGAAGTTCTGGCGATCCTCATCGCTCCCCATCGCGGAGCCGCCGCCGGTTGGCGGCCAGACCGGCGCCACGACCGATCCGACGGCCAGGCCTTTTCCGCGGATCTTGTCGGCCAGCCGCTTGAGATCGTCATCCGTGGAATCGATGCTGACGTGAGGATCGAACAGGAACAGATCGACGCCCTCGAACTTTGCGCCACCCGACTTCGCCTTCGCGGTCATGTCGAGCATCGTGTCGAGATCGATGGGCGGTTCGGCGCCCGGGCCACCTTTGCCGACCAGGCCCGGCCACATCGCGTTATGAAGTGCTGGGTATTTGTGGGACATCGGATTCTCTAGAGTCCTTGGTTACAGTCAGCTTTTCTTACTGCTCGCGGGGCCCCACCCCCGCTCGCTCGCGCTCCGGCGCTCGAAGACTCGCTATCCTCGCGCGGGCCGCAGGCGCTTTTTCACTTGCCGCGAAACGATTCCGCATCCGGGTTCCCCGGACCGAAATGCTTCAGGATGACAAGCGGATCGACGTCGCTCTTGTTCTCGATGCGGACTCCCGCGTTCGCGGCGTCGGCGGTGACGAACAACTCGTCTTCCGTCATCTGTCCAAAGCGAATCATCGCGGGCGTGGACACCGCCAGCTTGCCGAACGTGCCGTATCCCTGGGTCAGGATGATGCCGTAGGCTGCGCCGTCCTTGATGGTGACGCTGTGCTTTGGCAGGACGGTCAGCTCCTTTGCCGAGTACCAGCCCGTGCCGTAGGTCACCCACTGTTCGCGATAGCCCTCCGGCTCGGTCTCTGCAAACGGCTTCACCGGTTTGGGGAATCGACGATTGCTCTCGCCGAACCTGGGGTTGGTGTTGGCCTCCCAGTCGAGCATCGCGATGATGTAATCGAGATCGCGTGTCTTGTCTGGCGGCACGTCCTTGGTCAGCAGATCCCAGCCGATGATCCGGCCTTCGACCTCGGACTGGAACATCGCAAAGACGTCGCTGTTCACCTGCGGCTCGTAGGTCAGGAGCGACCCCGGAGCGTGCAGTATTCCCGGATTGATCTGCCAGCCCGTGCCGCGCTCGAGGCGATACGCACGGGAGAGATACGTGATCCCGTTGTCACCCTTGTTCCAGTTCTCCAGACACCGGCGCACATCGTCCTTCGTCGTACCGGGCTCGAGACCCATGAACGTATAGGGATAGTTGTTGTCGGTCGGGTTGTACTGGGGCGGGAAGTAGTAGGCCTCCGGTTTGCCGCGACGGCCGACGCGCTTCGCGTCCTCGTCGCTCTGATGCATGTGGTGCGGAATCGGTCCGAGGTTGTCGAAGAATTTGCAGAGAAGATTCCACCCCTTCTCGCGCTGCATGACGTCGGGGCCAATCAGCAGGTCGCCGGCTTTCTCGACCGCCTCTTTCAGCAGGAACCTCTTGCCATCCGCGAGACGGACGTAGCTGAGCCCCTCATCAGCGGGGGTGCCAGGGCCGTTGTCGGCATTTGTCGTGGATGAGAACCATCGCTCGTTGATGCCCCCACGATTGCCGCCGAACGCGTAGTAGTCGTCGGGATGAAGCCGCAGGCGCCTTCCGGGAATCATGAAGGAACGTGGCACCCAGCAAGGCTCGAGGCGCAGGAGTCCTCCGCCGGTATTTATGGCCTCTTGAATTTGCGATCGATCGGGCATGTCACTCTCGGTTCAATGGACATCAAATGAGCGATCAGAGACACCATCGTCCACGCGGACGATACAACTCGGTCAACAACCGCAGCAAGCGTGTGCCGGCCCGGCCGAGACGTTTCACTCCAACAAACGCATGACAGCCGGGGCGACGGCTGTTAACTCTATATCAAGCATGCCGTTCGGCAGAACCAGCTGATCCCCCGCGCCGTAGCAAAACAGCCAGTGATGTTGCGGCCTGCAAAATGAGCCACGGAAGAACACAGGAAAAGTCAGCCACAGAAAAACAGTACACTCTCGCTGCAATCCAATGTGCCCTCCGAGCGTGTTTGACAACGCGGAGAGGACACTGCAGGCCGTCCCCCTTTTGCGGCCCTGCAAGCGGCCGGGTTTGGCTTCAACTGAGCCTTCGGCGTCGCCTTTTTCGCATAAGGGAGCGAGGATGAACACGCCATGAAATCGGCCCTGTCGCTCACATTGATCGTTTGTGTGGTTGGGTGGACCCTTCCGGTCTCAGCTCAGGAAGCATTTCGCGAGACGACGCAGGGACCGATGACCCGCGCCACTGTCAGCGAAGCCGTCCGACTGGCGCTCACCCAGCAGAACCCGCCAACTGCCCCATCTCCAAAGGCGCGTGGTCCGCTTTCCGAATCTGCCTCACGCGAAGCAGCGAAACTCGCCGCGGCCTCTTCGCGTCAAAAGCATGCGAGCAAACGGATGCTGTGGACGGGTGTCGCCGTGGCGGGGACCGGTGTGGCGCTAACGGGAATCGCCTTTCATGAGGCCAATGTTTCCTATTGTCCGGGATCGACGGTGCGTGGCTGCGACGAAAACGTGAATGGCGGGCTGCTTACGGCCGGGGCTGTCGCAATTCTCGCAGGGTCGGTTCTAACAGTTGTAGGCGCGCTCCCGATCCATGCCGACCTGACCGCGGGAGCGGGTGCGGTCATGATTACGCGTCGAGTGACGTTCTGAGCATCCGGCCAGACAGGCTCGTCACAAGACGAAGAACGTGAGCTGCCGCGCGCCGTGAGGGCTCGGCGGTGTTTTTCTGTGGCCATTCTTGCCGTGCTCATCTGTGTTTTTCTGTGGCTTGTATATTCTGTGTTTTTCTGTGGCTTAATAACGGCTCGATGCCACCGAGCACTCTCTACCGCGGGCGCCGCGCGGCGGCGATTGAAAACAGCGAGCTTCGGCTGACCGTTCTCGAAGGAGGCGGACACATTGCCGAGGTGCTTCACAAGCCAACAGGCGTCAATCCGCTATGGACGCCGCCGTGGCCATCGATCGAGCCGGCTGACTACGTGGCCGGCGCGGACACGACCTATGGGGCCGGCGTCGAGTCTCACCTGCTGGCGGGAATCATGGGCCACAATCTCTGCCTCGACATCTTCGGCGGACCGTCCGCGGAAGAGCACGCCGCTGGACTCCAGCCCCATGGAGAGGCGTCAGTCGTGGCGTACGAGATTGACGCGAAGGGCAGCGAGATTCACGGCCGCGGCCACGCTTCGCGAAGCAAGCCTTCGTGTCGAGCGCCGGCTACGGCTGAACGGTTCTGCCGTCCGGGTGGAGGAATCGGTTGAGAACCTCAGCGCAACCGATCGGCCGGTCGCATGGACCGAGCACGTCACGCTCGGTCCGCCCTTTCTCGAGAATGGAACGACCGAGTTCAGGGCTTCGGCCACGCGGTCGAAAGTGCTCGAACACCCGTTTGGAGCCGCCGACTACCTGAAGCAAGGCGCCATCTTCGACTGGCCGGATGCACCGCGCGAGAGCGGCGGAACCGCGGACCTCTGCATTTTCAACGAGAGCTCGAGGTCGGGGGCCTACACGGCGCACCTCATGGACCCCGGCCAGCCGGACGCGTTTTTCGTCGCCTTCTCACCCGCATATCGCATCGCGTTCGGCTACGTGTGGAAACAGAGAGACTTTCCGTGGATGGGGATCTGGGAAGAGAACCGCAGCCGACATCAGCCGCCGTGGAACGGACGAACGATCACGCGGGGAATGGAGTTCGGCGTGTCGCCGTTTCCGGAATCACGGCGCGAGATGATTCGGCGCGGCGAACTGTTTGGCGTGCCGTCGTTTCGATGGATTCCGGCCCGGACCCGGATCGACGTCGAATACTGGATTGTCTGTCGAGGTTCGGAGCGCGTTCCGGATAGCCTGAGTACCCCAGCATGAGCCGTACGAATCCGCACACGTCCTGTCAAACTTGTGTCGCTCCACGCCTCCGCGTACACTTAGAGTCTGGCTAGGCGGACTGCAGAATTCCCACCGGCCGTCGGATCTCTTTCCTCGAGGATATCGACATGCAGCTATTGTGCGTTCTCTCTCTGTTTGTAGCGCTGATCCCTGGACCCCAAGCGACGACGGCAAAACCACCCGCGGCCAAAGCGCCGGCTGCCGCAGCCAAGGGAACTCGAACGGTCGAGCTGACAGGCGGCGACGACATGAAATACAACCTGGCGACGATCGAGGCGAAGCCGGGTGAAACCCTGCACATCGTTCTCAAGAACACCGGAACTATTCCGAAGATTGCAATGGCACACAATTTCGTGCTGCTGACGCTGACTGCTGACGTCGCGGAGTTCATCAAGGCGTCGATGAACGCGAGAGACACCGATTACATCCCCGCGGACAAGAAGGCGCAGGTCCTCGCGTCGACCAAGCTCGCGGGACCGACCGAGACCGTGGAAGCGACCTTCAAGGTTCCGGCCAAGCCAGGCAGCTATCCGTACATGTGCACGTTCGCGGGCCACTACGCTGCGGGAATGAAGGGAACGCTCGTCGTCAAGTAAACCAGTTCGATTCGGATGCCCGGAGCGTCGATGATGCCGATGCTCCGGGCGCCGCTCATGCCACCTGATCCGAACCCTCCGCCGGTTGAAGATCCCGGTCTTCGCCTCATGATGAAGTGGGTGTTCATCGCGCTCGTGGCGGTGGTGGCCCTCGCAATCCTGGCCGTGGAAGTCACGCTCCGATGGTTCGGGCCGTAACAGCTTCCGGCTTCCAGTTCCCAGCTTCCAGCTTCCAGCAGGCTGTAAATGACTCAGTCGATCTTGAGAGCCTGAACCGGGTCTATTCGCGAAGCCCGACGGGCGGGAAGCAGCCCGGCAAAGACCGCGATCGTCACCAACAGGGCGGCGGCGCCCGCAAGCGACGCGGGATCGAGAGGCGTCACCCCGAACAGCAGCGTGCGCACGAAGCGTCCCAGCCAGATCACGACGGGAATGGCGAGTGCGACACCAATCGAAGCCACCATCAGCGACTCCTGGAGGACGGCCCATAGAACCCTGGCCCTGGACGCTCCGAGCGCCAATCTCAATCCAATTTCGTTGGTCTGACATGACACCGCATACGCCAGCAGGCCATACACTGCGGCGCACGCGAGAATCAGGGCGCTCAATCCCAGCACTCCAGCCAGCAACGCCATCACGCGTTCCCTGACCAGCGATTCCGCAATTCGATCGTCCACGGTCTCAATCCTGAACGGCACGATGCCGTCAAGGGTCCGCACTTCCCGGGATATCGCGCTACGGATATCGACGTCACCGGCGCTTCGGATTTCCGCGACGAGATTCGAATCCGCAAGGTATTCGGCCAGCTGGGCGCAAGGCAGATAGGCGACGGCTCGCGCGGACTCCTGCAACCGCTGATACTTCGCGTCCTGGACGATGCCCACGATCTGGAGATCCCGCCGGGACTTGTTGCGGCCCACCGTCAACCGCTGGCCGATCGGATCGCGATCGCCGAACGCCCTGCGCGCCAGCGACTCGTTGACCACGACGACGCGCGTCGCGGAATCGGTGTCGAGGTCGGTAAGGTCGCGCCCGGTGATGAGCCGCATGCGCAGCGTGACAAAGTAACCTGGCGAAACCGCATTGAAGTAGACCTGCCGCACGGCGTCCGCGGGAACGCCGTTGACCTCGATACTCTGGGTCCAGGACCCCATGTCGTCGCTGATCGGGGGATACCAGGACAGGCCCGCCGACTCGACCGCCGGAATCCGCCGCAGTCGATCGAGCAGCGCGTCGTGAAAGCCCTGCAGCCGCGGACCCGAATAACCGGCGCCTAGTGCGTCTGTGGAGACGATGGTCAGTCCCTCGCGATGGAACCCAGCGTCCTGGGCCAGTATGCGTTGGAGACTTCGTGTGAAGAGTGCGGCGCCCGTCAGAAGCAGCAGGGTCAAGGCCACTTGAATCGCGACGAGCACCTTTCCGGTAGACCATCTCCGCAACAGCCCACCGCTGACGGGGCCGTGCTTCAGAGCCGCGGCTGCATCGAGCCTGGTGGCCCGCAGCGCCGGACCGACGGCACACACGCTCGTCGAAAGCAGCGAGAGCGTCATCACGAAGGCAATCACGCGCATGCTTGGATCGACGTCGAGCACAATAGCTTCGGCATTGGTGGCCATCATCCGCACGAGCATCGCGCTTCCCCACCAGGCCCACAACAGCCCCGCGCCACCGCCGAGGGCTGTCCAGATGAATGCCTCCGTGAGCATTTGCCGGACGATACGGCCGCGGTTTGCCCCGATGGCGCGCCGTACCGCGATCTCGCGGCGTCGAGCGACGCCGCGCGCGAGCAACAGGTTGGCGGCGCTCGCACAGGCCACGGCCAGCAGCAATCCCACGAGCCCGAGAAGCAACCAGAGCGGCTCCTGAAACTGGTTGCGCACGCGTGAAAAACCGGTCCGGGCGGATCCAAGCGCGGTCTTTCGGCCGAGATACATGGCCCGGCGATCCGCTGGCATCCCGGGATTCGTGGTCGCTTCGAGGACTGCAGGCCAGATCGCAGAAAACGCGGCGTTCGCCTGTGTGAGCGACAGCGTGGGCCTCAGTCGTCCCATCACGTGCAACCACGCGGAGGACGGCGAGCGAAGCGCCGCATCATCCTGCGTCGTCGTCAGGGGGACGGTGATTTCCGGATCAAGTCCGGCGGCCACGCCGAAAAAGCCAGGAGGCGTCACCCCGATAATCGTGAAGACCTGCTGGCCCAGCCGCACGCGTTTTCCGACGACACCGGGATCCCTTCCGAAGCGGTGCTGCCAGCACGAGTAGCTGATCACGCCGACAGGTCCTCGTGGTCCTCCTCCAACGCGGTCGTCGGACGGCTCGAAGGTTTGACCTATCTCGGCGGCGATCCCCAGCGTCGAATAGAACTCTCCGCTTGCCATCAACACGTCTGAAGATTCGAGCGAATCCGACCACTGCACGCTTGCACGATCGATGTTCCACGCGAACAGATCGGAAAAGAGATCACCCGTACGCGATCTCACCTCCGAATACTGCGGGTACGAGAAAGCCGGCTGCTCCAGGAATACGAGCTGCTCCGGATCGCGCACGGGCAGGCTCTTCAAGACGAGGGAGTCGAGCAGGGTGAAGACGGCTGTCGAGGCGCCGATGCCGACCCCCATCACAAGGATCATGGCACTGGCGAAACCTGGGCGGTGCACGACGGAGCGCAGCGCGTATCGAATGTCGCGCTGCACGCTCTCGACCCAGGACGCGATCCAGACGCCACGTGAATCCTCGCGGGCAAGCGTCACATTTCCCATGGCCCGCACGCTTGCGTGGCGAGCGGTCGTGCGATCCAGTCCCGCGCGTTCCAGACGTTCGGCCTCCATTTCACGGTGGAATTCCAATTCCTCGCTGAGCTCGTCGTTCAGGGTTCGCTGCCGCAGCAGGTAACGCACGCGTCGGAGGAGTTTCACCATGGCCTACTACGCCATCTGCAGGACGCGCTGAATCGCGCCGACGAGCCGCTCGAATTCCGCGCGCTCGGCCGACAGACGCTTCTTGCCTGCCGCCGTCAGCGTATAGAACCGGGCGCGCCGATTGTTCTCCGAGGCACCCCACTCGGCCCTGACCCAGCCGTTGAGCAGCAGCCGCTGCAGCGCCGGATAGAGCGAGCTCTCGCCGACCTGCAGCACATCCTGCGACAGGATCTTGAGGCGTTCAGCAATTCCATAGCCGTGCAGCTCGCCAGCGACGAGGGTGCGAAGGATCAGGAGGTCGAGCGTGCCGGGCAGCAGGTCGGGCGGTTGATTCGTCAGTCCCATGGCTCTCCCATCGAAAGACGATGGGAAGGATTGATCGGTTCCACCACAAAATCAAGACCCATCGACAGGCGATGGGAGGGCAGGTTCCGCGGGGTTCTACCAGGTTCTACGAGGTTCTACGGGGTTCGTTCAGGGTTCTACGGGGTTCAAGGTTCTGCGAGGTTCGACGTGTCGGGGAACCTTGTAGAACCCTGAACGAACCTTGCAGAACCCTGTAGAACCTTGCAGAACCCTGTAGCACCCCTAGTTTTGGGGGACTTCGAGATCCGGGAGGAGCGGGCCCGCGAAGAGGCGGCGGCAGGGCGCGGCGATCATCCGGGCCCAACGGGCCGAGCGGTTGACGCGCGCGCTGTCGGTCGCGATGCCCGTGTTGGCGTACATCTGTCGGTACAGTTTCGAGATGAGCACGAAGGTCAGCCGGGCCTTGACCGACGTCACGCAGCGCGATCGGTCCCAGATCTTCGGGAAGCTGTAGAAATCGTCCCACACCGCCTGCGTGCGGCGGCGGATTTCGTCGGCATCCATGACCGGGTGCGGGGTGTAGACCTTCGGGCGGAGCTCCTGCGGAATCAGCCAGTGGCGCGTCAGCGGTACCCCGCCGATGCGCGTCTGGTCCTGCTCCATGCTCTTCTCCCACGCGGCGAAATCGACGGTGCCGGGAAACGGCGTGAGCATGACGAACTGCGCAAACGTCACACCGGCGCGAGTCGCAATCGTCGACGTCGCTTCGAAGGTTTCGGGGCGATCGCTTGGCAACCCGAAGATGAATGACCCGAGAACGTGAATGCCGGCCGTCTTGAACGCGCGCAGCCGTTCAACGAGTGTTTCACCAGCGTAGTTGAAATCCTTGTAAACGTCTTTCAGTCCCTCCGGCGTCACCGCTTCGACCCCGACGAGCGCGCCGCGGATATGGGCCCGCTTCATGGCGTCGAGAAATGCCGGATCTTCGGCAGCCTCCATGGTGATTTGCGTGAAGAACACCGTGTCGGACGGCAGCTTTGCCAGCTTCTCCATCAATTCAAACCGTTCGGCGCGTTGCGCTTCCAGGTTCTGGCGCTGACTTGTATCGGCACGCCGCGACGCCATCTTGATGTCGGTCAGCGTGACCGGATAGAAGTTGTCGTCTGCGAGCGCGATGAACCGGAATCCGCGCCGCCGGAGCTCGACGATTTCGCCGACGACCGCGTCTGCCCCTCGCTGTCGCGGCTTTTGTCCATCCGTTCGCCAGACGGAACAGAACGAGCAATGCTTCGGGCATCCCCGGACGGTCTGGACAGACGCCCACATGTACCGGCCGCTGGGAAGCAGATCCCACCGCGCGGGAAGAAACGCGTCCGCCTCGACGCGGCCGCCCTCGTATACCCGTTTCGGCGCCCCAGCGATGCAATCGGCGACCGCCTGTCCCCAGGCCACGTCGCCGTCCCCCTTCACAACCGCGTGCGCCCCGCCGAGGGCGTGAGGCTCATCCGGGTAGAGCGTTGCGTGAATGCCTCCAAAGACGACCCAGGCGCCCTGTTCCCGGAGGATCCGTCCGACCTCGTATCCGCGGAGCGCGTTGCCGGTGTGGATGCCGATGCCCACGACGTCACCGCGCCGCACGGTTGACGGGTCGAGCAGCTCCAGCGTTTCATCGGTAATCAGCGGATCGCCGTACTGGCGCGGCGTCGCCGCCGCCAGTACGTACAGCCAACGCGGTGTTATGACGCCCACACCGAACGCCAGATGGCTGGGATTGACAAGGTGCACTTGCAAGCAGACGTCTCCTCTCAGAGTGGCTTCATCGGCCAGACCGGCGACTTCCGACTTGCGTGACCGGGGGCGACTTGCGTGAACGGGATTGCGTGTGAAGCGTACAGCACCGGCAGGCTCGAAGCCACCCTTTTGTTTGAAAGGCAACTTGCTCCGGGCGCTGCTTTTCGGAGAGGATTTCGGCTGGAGTCTCGATGCCGCACACCCCCGACCGCGTGGCGCTGGACGTTCTCGGACTGGGCGAAAGCTCGGTCGATCACGTCAATCTGCTCCCCGCCGCGCCGCTGGCGCGCGGCACGGCCTCTAAATTGCGTATTTCCTCGACGTTCGACGCCGCCGGCGGGCAGATCGCCAGCATGCTGGCGGCGTGCACGAGCTTGGGACTGCGCGCCGGATACCTCGGCCCCCTCGGGAACGACGATAACGGACGGCTCATTCGGAGCGAGCTCGAAAGCCGGGGTGTGGACCTCACCCACGTCGTGGTCCGCGACGCGCCGGCACGGTTCGCGATCATCCTGGTGGACGAGTCTACGGGTGAGCGCACCGTGCTCTGGCATCGGGACCCCGGGCTCGACATCGCGGAAGGCGAGATCGACCCGTCCGTATTGACCGCGCGAGTCCTACACGTGGACGACGTCGACGAACAGGCCGCGATTCGAACGGCGCGAATGGCGACCGCACGCGGCATCACGGTCACGAGCGACCTCGATCGAGTGACCGAGCACACGCCGGCACTGGTCGCCAGCGTCTCGATTCCGATCTTTGCCGAGCACGTACCGCCGACGCTGACGGGCGAGCGCGATCCTGAACGTGCGCTGCGCAAGCTGAGAAAGCAGTATCCAGGCCTGCTGTGCGTGACGCTCGGCACGGCCGGATCGATGGCGCTCGACGGCGACCGCCTGATTCACGTGCCCGCATTCAGCGTTCACGCCGTGGACACGACCGGCGCCGGCGACGTGTTCCGCGCCGGGTTCGTCTACGGGCTGCTCGCCGGGTGGCCGCCGCTCGAGATCCTGAAGTTCGCGAATGCCGCGGCGGCGGTTAGTTGCACGCGGCTCGGCGCCATGAATTCGGCGCCGGCGCTCACGGAGGTCGAAAAGATGCTCGCGGGAGCGTTCGTCGCCGAGGTTCGATGAGTTCGAGCGGTTTCGATCGGCGCACATTCCTCCGCGCGGCGGGGACGGCACTGTGGAGCGCGGCCGCGCCTGCGCGGTTTGGCCAGGCCCCCGCGATCGTGACGTCGGAGGCTGCGCGGCCATCGACTGCGTTTGGCGCGACGGCTGGAGACGTCGACGGCGGACGGGCGATCGTCTGGAGCCGCACGGATCGGCCATCACGACTCATCGTCGAATACGCCACGACCGAATCGTTCATGGACCCCCGGCGTGTCGTGGGCCCTGCCGCCCTGGAGGCGACCGATTTCACGGCTCGCCTGGACCTGTCAGGCCTTCCTGAGGGCCAGCGAATCTTCTATCGCGTCCGGTTCCAGAGCCTGTCGGACCTGCGCGCGTGGAGCGAGCCAGTCTCCGGCGCCTTTACGACGCCGATCGTCCGATCTGTTCGCCCGCCACGCGACGTCACCGTCGCCTGGACAGCCGACACGGTGGGCCAGGGTTGGGGCATCAACACCGAGCTCGGCGGGATGCGCCTCTACGAGGCCATGCGGAAGGTGGATGCCGACGTCTTCATCCATGCCGGGGACACGATCTATGCAGACGCGCCGCTCGCATCAGAGGTGAAGCTGGACGATGGCCGCGTGTGGAAGAACGTGGTGACGCCGGAGAAGAGCAAGGTGGCGGAAACGCTCGACGAGTTCCGCGGCAATCACCGGTACAACCTGCTCGACGAGAATGTGCGCCGCTTCAACGCCTCCACCTCGCAGTTCGTCATCTGGGACGACCACGAGGTGCTCAACAACTGGTATCCCACCGAGATCCTCGGCGCGGACATGCCGCATTCGGAGCACAGCGTCGCGCTCCTGGCCGCGCGCGCGAAACGCGCGTTCCAGGAATACACCCCGATGCGTTTCGACCCGGCCGATCCGGAGCGCATCTATCGAGCGTCGCGGCTCGGACCGCTCGTCGACATCATCGGGTGGGACATGCGCAGCTACCGGGGCGCGAATTCCGCGAATCGCCAGACCGTCTTGTCAGAAGAATCGGCCATTCTCGGATCCACACAACTGGCCTGGCTCAAGCAGCGGCTCCTGACGTCAACGGCCACGTGGAAGATCGTGGCGAGCGACATGCCGCTGGGGCTGACGGTCGTTGACGGCCCGCTCTTCGAGGCCGTGGCCAATGGCGATCAGGGCCCGCCGCTCGGACGAGAGCTCGAGATTGCCAGCCTGCTCCGCTTTCTGCGCGATCGGCGAATCCCGAACGTCGTCTTCGTGACCGGCGACGTGCACTACTGCGCCGCGCACTATTACAACCCGGCGCGGGCCGCATTCACCGAATTCCATCCGTTCTGGGAATTCGTGGCCGGTCCGGCGCATGCCGGCACGTACGGACCTGCCGAGCTCGATCGCACCTTCGGCCCAGAGCTGAAGTTCATCGGCATCCCGCCCGGGATGAAGCAGAATCGGCCACCGAGCGACGGACTGCAGTTCTTCGGCACGCTGACCGCATCGGCCAAAACACGCGCGTTGAAGGTGACGCTGCGGAACGCGGAGGGGAAGATCTTGTACTCGGTGGAATTACCGCCCGAGAGATGATCGAGATCCAGCCCGCCACGAGCTGACAACGACCGAGGGCGCTACCGCGTCTGAGTCTCGGCAGGCATTCGCAGTTTCGGAAGCACGCCTTCAATCCGGCTACGCGATCCCTCGAGCCACGGCGGCAGCACCAGCGACTCACCCAGGTGAGCGGGATCCTCGTCGGCCGCGAAGCCGGGGCCGTCGGTGGCAAGCTCGAAGAGCACGCCGCCGGGTTCGCGGAAATAGACGGACTTGAACCAGAACCTATCGATCACCGGTGTGACACCGGTCCCCATTCCCTCAATCTGCCCGCTCACGGCCAGCTGGTGCTGTTCATCGTCTACGCGCCATGCGAGGTGATGCACGGCGCCTACACCCCACGCGCCGCGGGGCGCGTCGCGCGCTTCGCGGATGTCGACGACACCCCACGCATCCTTGAATCCATAGCGCGTCCAGCCGTTTTCGCTGCCGAGCCGCTCGAACCCGAGCACCGTCGTGAGAAACTGCGCGGTCGTCGACTCGCTTCGTTCCCAGAGCCGGCCGCTGTGAAGGCCGCGGATCTGCCGCTCCGCCTCCACCGGGCTGCCCTCCCACGGCGTAAACGGACGTTTGGAATCGGTGGCTTCGACAAGCGTGAGCCGGAGGCCGTGCGGATCGGTCACCGGCAGGACACGCTCACCGAACCGCGTCTCCTCTGCCTCGATGCGCGCGCCGTACTTCTCCAGCCGTCCGCCCCAATATCCCAGGCTCCCACCTGGCACCTCCAGCCCGACCTCGACCGCGAGGCCGTGGCCCAGACGCGGCGGCGCCAGATGTGACCAGGGGAAAAACGTGAGATCGCTTCCGGGACGTCCCTCCGCGTCCGCGTAGAACAAGTGGTATGTGCCGGGATCGTCCTGGTTCACGCTCTTCTTCACGAGTCGCATGCCCAGGACGCCGGCGTAAAAATCGAGATTCTCCTGCGCCTGGCCGGCAATCGCCGTGATGTGATGGAGCCCGTTTACTCGTCTCATATGGCACACCTGCTCTTCCTATTGTGAACCACGAAACACGATTCGGATCCATACCGGACCCCGGACCTCGGATCCCGGATCCCGGATCCCGGATCCCGGAGAACCAGAGCCCGAGTCTCGATCTGTGAGATGTTGAGCAATGCCTCGATTCAAACTTCTGATCGAGTACGCGGGCACCCGCTACCGGGGATGGCAAATCCAGAAGAATGCGCGGACGGTGCAGGGAGAGATCGACCGGGCAATTCGCGAGGTCACGAAGAGACGCGAGTTCGAGTTGTACGGCTCGGGGCGAACCGACGCGGGCGTCCATGCGCTGGCGCAGGTGGCGCATCTCGAGCTGTATACCGATCTGCCGCCTGAAATGCTCCGGCGGAAACTGAACGACGAACTTCCCTCGGACATTCACGTCCGCGCGATCCAGGCCGTGCCGCACAAATTTCACGCGCGCCACGACGCGGTTTCGCGCTGCTATCTCTACCAGATTGCCCGCCGCCGCACCGCGTTCGGGAAGAACGTCGTCTGGTGGATCCGCGAGCCGATCGACGTCGAGGCGATGCGCGCCGCTCGGTCCGCCTTCGTTGGCATGAAGGACTTCCGGGCATTCACCGATGACGAACCTGATGAGAAGTCCACGCGCGTGCTCGTGGATTCAATCGAGATCGCCGAATCGGGCGCGCTCGTGTTGATCCGGGTTCAGGGATCGCACTTCTTGTGGAAGATGGTGCGGCGGATGGTCGGAGTGCTGGCTGCCGTCGGGCGAGGGGAGCTGAAGCCGTCCGACGCAGCGCGCCTGCTTCAACATGACGAAGGCCCGGTCACGCCCGCGGCCCTGTCGGCGCCGGCGGCGGGACTCTTTCTCGAAGCGGTGCTTTACAAGGGTGACGCCGGCCCAGGGCCTCTCAGGCCCGTTCTTACTGTTGATGATTAGCTGACGTGTGAATCTCGACCGCTAATCCGGATCCCGGATCTACCGTACTATCCGCAGGTTCGTCGGTGGATTGGGCACTATCAGTGACGGCTTCCACCCGAGTTGCACGACCTCAAAATCGTCCGCGGTCAGGTTACTGAAGGCTGGGTTCAGCACCCCATTGTTCCATCGCGCATCCATCGTCCCGCTGATGTACATGTCCGTGCCGTTGTCCGCGACGATCAGCCCATAACGTTTCATCGCGCGGAAGATCCGCTGTACCTCGGGCGTGAATGATGAAATGTTCTTCGACGACTTCAGTCGAAGGCGCGTGCCCATCGGTGGCGCGCTCGAGTTGGTCCCCGCGGCATGCGATGCCGGCCAGACATAGCCGTTGCTGTCGCGGGTTGTCACGCGGAAGGCGTGTGTGATCTCTCCGGTGCCGAACGCCTCGTCGTAGCGGATCAGCCCGGGAAAGATCGCCAGTCCGGCCGCGTCGGCGGACGTCCATCCTTCGGGACGGCGGTCGCTTCGGTTGAGGTCAAAGAATGCCCCTGAACCCGCCTCCCATCGGCCGGCCGTCGGATTCCATCTTGTCGCGAACGTCTCGTAAAGAAACCATCGATCGCGGTCGATCATCAGCATGTGCCGATCGCCCGATGTTCCGCCGCCGATGACATCGCCTTCGATGTAATGCACCTGGGTGCGGGCTTCGTCGGGAATCGGATAGCCCGGCAATCCCGGCGCTCCGGCGTCGCTCTCGCTTCCGTACGCGACAAACGCCAGCGGCACGCGAGGCTGATCGCGATCAACGACGACGTAGGGGAAACCGTAGGGCGGAGGACCGAAGTCGGGGTGGAGATGACGAACCGCGGTCGTGTTCGTGGGTGTTCGTCCGCTGATGAAATCAACGAGCGCCGCGGACCGCGAGTCCACCGGCGCGTTCGTGACGTCCAGGTTCCACCAGTTGGTCGCCGGAAAGACCTGGCGCCCGACGAGCGGTTCGTTGAGCACCGGCGCCGCAGCATGAACCACGGCAATGGTGCAGATGATCGCGATGGCGGTCAGCGGTGTACGCACGGACACACCGACCCGATAATCACATACCATGCCGGTCTGGATGACGACCAGAACCGCCTGTAAACTTGGGGTTTTGGCGGAGAAGCCGTGTCCGAACAAAGGCGAAGCTGCGCGCAAGCGTGTAACCTTGCGCGCAGCGTTGTAATGAAGCGCTACTTCTTCGGGGCGGTTTTCTTCGACTTCGGGACCTTCAGATCCGTCAGGTTCTTGATGATCGCCTCACCTGCCGTGGCGGTCTGTCCGCTCTTGTCGATCGCGGCGATCTTCCCCTGCGGATCGATGTAGAAGGTCCAGCGCGACGCAAACTGGCGCTCCGGTGGACGATTCGAAGGAATCACCCCGTATGCGTTCGCGACCGTCTTTTCGGGATCCGAGAGGATTGGGAAGTCTGCCTGTTCTTTTTCGGCAAAGGCTTTGTTGTCTTCAGGCTTGTCGACGCTGACCATGAAATAGGCCACGTCGTAGTCGCGAATTGCTTCCCCGCTCGCACGGAGCGAGTTGCATTCCGCGGTTCAACCACCGGTGAAGGCTTTGGGGAACCATGCCAGCACAACGGTCTTGCCCTTGTACTCCGACAGCTTGTGAACCTTGCCGTCTGAGCCCATCAGCGCAAATGCCGGCGCGGCGTCGCCAACCTTGAGCTCAACGGGGTACTGCGCGGGGGGCTGACCCTGTGCCGACACTGCGGCCGCCATGGCCAGCAGGCCAAACGCGGAGCAGACGGACATCAGTTTGAACATGCGCACCTCGAAGAAATTAAGAGATAAAGAGTACCATAAAAGGGTCCCCCCAAGAAGACCGGCGCGTCGTGGCCGTCTAGCCTGGATCGCCAGCTTATGCACAGGGTCGTCATACTTTCGTTAACCGTGCTCGCCGCGCTCGGCCAGCAGCCATCGCCCGCTCAACAGTCGAGGGCGGCCTGGGACGCTTTGAACGCGGGACGCATTCAGGAAGCCGCCGCGGCGTTCGACGAAGCCCTTCGATCCGGCCCGCAGCAGGCCATGGTGCTCCTCGGCGCCGGCGTCACCGCGCGGCTGCAGGGCCGCAACGACGACGCCCGGCGGTTTCTCGTCGATGCGTTGAAGCTCGAACCGTCGCTGACGCCCGCTTCATTGCTGCTCGGCAGCGTGTTGTATCAAACGGGCGATCTCGACGGGGCCATCGATACCTATCAGCGAGCGCTCGCGCTCGATCCGAAGAATCCGCAGCTCGCCCGCCAGCTCGAAGCCTGGCGCAAGGAAGCCGATCTGCACAGCGGCTTCCGGCAAACACTCGGCGACCATTTCACGGTGATGTTCGAGGGACCAGCTGAAGCGGAACTGGCGGATCGGGTCGTGACCTGGCTCGAGGCCGATTACTGGCGGATCGGCACGGCGCTCTCCACGTATCCCACGAGCGTGATCACGGTCATCCTCTACACCCGCGATCAGTTTCGCGACATCACCCGATCGCCGGCATGGGCCGGTGGCGCATTCGATGGCCGGATCAAGGTGCCGGTGCAGGGCGCTCTCCAGAACAGCACCGAGTTCGAGCGGGTTCTCGCGCACGAATTCACGCATGCGCTGATTCAAAGCCTGGCGGCCCGCGGCGTTCCCACCTGGCTGCACGAGGGATTGGCTGACTGTTTTGACGGCAGTGATTTCCGCCGCAAGGAGCAGCAGGTGCGTGAGTCGGAAACACGGCTGCCGCTCACCCGCCTGGAGAACTCGTTTTCGGATCTGTCCGCAAAGGACGCGTCGCTCGCCTATGCCGAAAGCGCCGTCGCCGTTCACAGGCTCCTCGAAGAAGCCGGGGCGCCCGCACTCGTGGGCCTGCTCGGCGACCTCGGACGGGGTGTGCCTTTCGCGAGCGCATTCGAGCGCAACATGCTGATGTCGTTCGTGGAGTTTCAGAAGAAGCTGCAGGGCTAGGGACGGTCGGGTATGATTCCGGGACCACATCCAAGCACTCAATCGAGATGGAGACTCCCGGATGGGAATGAATCCAATCACGGCGCTCATGGCCGCGCTCGGCCTGCTCACCGCCGGCTTCGTCGTCGGCTGGTCGCGGGCCGAACAGGGACCCGCGCTGGCCGAGATCGCGATCGGCGCGGTGACGAACTTCTTCGACACGCTCGGCATCGGGTCCTTCGCCACCACGACCGCCTTGTTCCGGTTCCTGCGCCTGGTCCCGGACAGGGTCATTCCCGGCACGTTGAATGTCGGTCACGCGCTGCCGACCGTCGCGCAGGCGTTCATTTTCACGGCAGTGATTCCGGTCGACGTCGTGACGCTGATCTCGATGATTGCCGCGGCGATCCTCGGGGCCTGGCTTGGCGCGGGCATCGTGGCTCGATGGCCGAAGCGGAAAGTGCAGCTCGGGATGGGAGCGGCGCTCCTGGCGGCCGCCGTGTTCTTCCTGATGAAACAACTGGGACTCTTCCCCGCCGGCAGCGACGCGATCGGCGTCCATGGCCTGGCGCTCGTCCTGGCGATTGCAGGCAACTTCTTTCTCGGCGCGCTGATGAGCCTGGGCATCGGCCTCTACGCGCCGTGCATGATCCTCGTCAGCCTTCTTGGCATGAGCGAAAAGACGGCCTTTCCGATCATGATGGGCTCCTGCGCGTTCCTGATGCCGGTCGGCAGCGTACGCTTCATCCGTGAACGCAGCTATCACCTGCGCGCGGCATTGGGCCTGGCGCTCGGCGGCATTCCCGCCGTCCTGCTCGCCGCCCTCATCGTCAAGTCCCTGCCGCTCTACTGGGTCCGCTGGCTCGTCATCGTCGTTGTCGTCTATACGTCGATGACGCTGCTGAGGGCCGCGATGACGGAGCCCGACGTGGCGGAGACCTAGCGCCACGGAAAGACAGGCCACAGAAGAACACAGACAACACAGGAAAACACGGCCACAGAAGAACACAGAACAACACAGGAAAGACAGGCCACAGAAGAACACAGAAAACACAGATCGGTGAAGAGTGGAGAAACTGCAAACAGCAAGCGAGGGAAAGGTCGCTGAAACTTACATTGTTGTGGCGGCTTCAGACAAAAGGTCGAGGACTATTCATTGGCCTGGCCGTTGCTGGAGCGATCGGCATGGAGCAGCACAGTGAACGCGATTTCCCTCATAAAGAAATCACACAGCACATTATCGATGCCTTCTATGAGGTTTACCGGGAGCTTGGGTACGGGTTCTCGGAGACAATCTACCGGCGCGCGATCGCAATTGTTTTGCGGGGTCGAGGCCTCGCTGTGGTCGAGGAACAATCAATCACGGTAACGTTTCACGGCGTGCGAATCGGAACCTTCTACGCTGACATCGTGGTGGCAGGGGTAGTCCTGGTGGAGGTGAAAGCCACTGCCTCGATCGAAAACTACGCGCAGGCGCAAATACTGAACTATCTGAAAGCAGCTGGCGGTGGAGTCGGCATGCTGTTGAACTTCGGGCGGGAGGCCGCTCATCGACGTTTCGTTATGGGCGACCCTGCTGATAGTCTGCCGGCTTTGCGCGCCCAGCAGTAGTTCGCATTTCATTATTTTTCTGCGTTCTTCTGTGGCTGCCTTGAGCTGTGTTCGTTCTGTGTTTTTCTGTGGCTATCTTGAACTGTGTTCTTCTGTGTTTTTCTGTGGCTATCTTGAGCTGTGTTCTTCTGTGTTTTCTGTGGCTGATCTTGAGCTGTGTTCTTCTGTGGCTGTCTTAGTCTGTGGTTCCTGAGCCCTCGCTTGTCTCCATCATCGTCCCCGTCTTCAACGAAGCGAAAACCGTTTCGATCGTCATCGACCGCCTGCTTCAGATTGACTTTCCGGGCTCGCGGGAGATCATCGTTATCGACGATGGGTCCACGGACGGAACGCGCGCGGCGCTGGAGACAGTGGCGGCGAATCCCATGGTCCACGTCATTCACAATGATCGCAATCGTGGAAAGGGCCATGCGGTTCGAACTGGCCTCGCACGTTCGCGCGGATCCGTTGTGGCGATCCAGGATGCCGACCTCGAACTGGATCCCGCGCAACTCACGGCCCTCGTGGCGCCGGTCCTCAGCGGCGAAGCCGAGGTGATCTACGGTTCGCGCTTTCTCGGCCCGACCGACGCGCCGTTCATGACGGTCGCAGGAAACAAGACCCTCACGGCCATCACGAACGTGCTCTTCGGCTCGTCGCTCACCGATATGGAAACCTGCTACAAGGTGATGCGCGGCGACATCGCCAGATCGCTGGTGTTGACGGCCGATCGATTCGACATCGAGCCGGAGATCACCGCCCGCCTGCTGCGAGGCGGCCACCGGATCGTCGAGCGGCCGGTGCGGTTCGCGGCGCGGTCACGGTCGGCCGGCAAGAAGATGCGCTGGCGAGATGGCTGGATGGCCCTGCGCGTTCTGATTGCCGAGCGGTTCCGCACGCGATGACCGTGACGCATTCGACGTCGCGATCCGGAGCCTTCGCGACACTCGCGGTCAGCGGAGTACTCGGCTATTACGTAGGGGCACACGGATTCCCTGCGTGGCAGGTCCCGGTGGAAACGGCGCAAGTCGTTGCCGGAATCGTGCGCTACCCGCCGGGCAATCCATTTTTCATCTATCACGTGAAGCTGTGGACGCTGATCCACCAGCTGTCTGCCGCCCTGCTGACGACGGGCGTTTCCGAGATCCGGCTCTCAGCGATGCTGAGCGGCGTCACGGGGATGGTGTCGTTTCAGGCCCTGGCAATGACCGCGTATGCGTTCAGTCGCAGTACGTGGTTCGCCACGATTGCCGCGATTGTGATATTCGCGGGCCGCGCTACCGACTACGGCGTGCGCTATCCGATCTTTCTGCTTGGCACCTCGCACACGTACGGGAGCCTCGGGCTCTCCTGGCTGGTGCTCGTCGCGGCCTTGGTCGGCTGCGGATGCTACGGAACGGGTCTTTTCCTGCTCGGCCTGGCGCCGGCGATTCATCCTTCGCTTGGCGTGTGGCTGGCGCTCATCGCCGCCCTGTCGCTCGCCTGGAATCCTGAAATGACGCGCAGTTCGATCGTGCCGCGTTGGCGGTGGTTCGCCGCGGGTGCGCTCGTGAGCGCCGTCAGCCTCGCGCTGCATCTCTGGGCAGGGCGGGGCGTGCAGGCGATCGACCCCGCCACGGCGTCACGCTACCTCTCAGCATTCACCGAGCTCTGGGACGAGCACCGGCAGCCCATGGGATTCGCCAATGCCGGCATCGTCCTGAACGTTGCTGCAATGGTCGCAGGGGTGATGTGGCTGACGCTCTTCAAACCGGCCCTCCCCGCGGCATCGTCGTTCATCCTGAGGTTCGTGACCGTCAGTGGCCTCGTCAGCCTCGCGTGCGTTGCGATATCACACGTGGCGGCCGACAGACTCCCCGGCCTGTTGATTGTGCTGATGCCGACCCGCGTCGTGAACGTGGATGCCATGATGTTCGCAGCGATGATTCTTGGGATGGCAGCAACGTATCGAACGCACCTCTGGGGGGCAATTCTCGTCGTGGGACTCATCGCAGGCCTGCTCCTGAACCACCAGGGGCTGCTCTCTCCAAGGTTCGAAGGCCTGACGTCAGTCGCGCTCGAGCCGAGGTTGCTGACGCTGGCCATTCTGCTGGCTGGGGCAGGCTGGCTCGCTGCCGGAGCCGCGTGGATGACACTGACGTCACGTGATGGTTCCCGTACATCGCCGTTGGTTCGGGTCGTGGGGGATCTGGCGGTGATCGGGATCGCAGCGGTCGCCCTCGTCCCTGGTATTGTTCGTCTCCCTCCCCGAACCGAGATGGCTGGCTTTCGCGATCGCACGAACGACGGCCTTTTCGCAACCGCGTCGCGAGCTAACGGCATGCTGCTCACCGGTGGCGACATCCACCTGGCGCAGCTGCGCACACGACGGCCGGTGCTCGTCGACGGCGGCGGTCTTGACGGCCTGCCCTATGCGGTCGCCGGCGCGCCGGAAACCGAGCGAATCCTCCGCGACGTCTACGGCATCGACTTCTTTCATCCACCTCCAGAAGCACACGGCCTCGGCATGATTCCGTCGTCGTACAACAAGATTGTGTGGGAGAAGTACTCGACCGATCGCTGGCAGGAGATTCGTCGCGCGTACAATGTGACGCAGGTGCTGACCTACAACAACTGGATACTCCGCCTGCCGATCGTGGCCGAGAACGCGTCGTATCTCTTGTACGAGATTCCGGAATGATCATCAGCCGCACACCGTTCCGGATCTCTTTCTTCGGCGGCGGCACGGACTATCCGGACTGGTATCGTGAGCACGGCGGCGCCGTGCTGTCGACGACGATCGACAGGTACTGCTACATCAGCGTCCGGGAGTTGCCGCCGTTCTTCGAGCACCGGTTTCGGCTGGTCTATTCATTTGTCGAGAACGTGAAGGACGTGTCCGAGCTGGCCCATCCGGCTGCGCGCGGCGTCCTTCAGCACCTCGCCATCTCGAAGGGCCTGGAGATCCATCACGATGGCGACCTCCCGGCGCGATCCGGCGTTGGATCGAGCTCGGCTTTCACCGTCGGGCTGATCAGCGCCGTGCGCGCGCTCGAAGGCCGCCATATTTCGAAGGACGAACTGGCGCAGGAAGCCATTCACGTCGAGCACAACGTCATTTGCGAACCGGTCGGCGCGCAGGATCAGATTTCCGCGGCCTTTGGCGGATTCAACCACATCTCGTTCCGGCAGGACGGGTCGTACCAAGTCGCGCCGCTCGTCGTGCCGCGCGATCGCCTCGAGGTCCTGCAGGGGCACCTGATGCTGCTTTTCACCGGGCTGTCGCGCACCGCCGCCGAGATCGCCAGAACACAGATCGAGAACCTGCCCCGGCGTGCAAACGAGTTGCACGCGCTGGCTCAGATGGTGGATGGCGCCATCGAGATCCTGCGATCGCGGAGCGATCTCACCGATTTCGGCCGCCTGCTGAACGAAGGCTGGACGCTGAAGCGTCGTCTTTCGGACCGTGTCTCGACTCCGGATATCGACGGGATCTACGAGACGGCGCTTCGCGCAGGGGCTATCGGCGGAAAGCTCCTCGGCGCCGGCGGGGGCGGATTCCTGCTGCTCTTCGTCCGACCCGAGGATCGCCCGAGAATCCGTGCGGCGCTGCCGAAATTGCTCGACGTCCCCTTCCGGTTCGAGACGTCAGGAAGCAGAATCGTGTTGTATCAGCCGGATGGGTGGTAGGACAGCGCCCGGCAAGAATTGAGCATTTGGCATTGACGATTCGCTACCGATACACGGGTGAAGGCGCCGCGGGGTTCGAGCGCTACCACGGCGCTCACACTCCGACGTTTCTTCGCGGGCTCTACGTCTCCATGCTGCGCATCAGGCGGATCGAGGAGGAAATCGAGCGGCGCTACCACCAGGATCAGATGAAGACGCCGATTCATCTCGTCATTGGCCAGGAAGCGACGTCGGTCGGCGCATGTGCTGCGCTCGCTCAGACGGATCTTCTGTACTCCAGTCACCGGACGCACGGGAACTACCTGGCAAAGGGAGGCGACCTGAAGGCCATGCTCGCCGAGATGCATTGCCGCATCACCGGATGCGCCGGATCGCGAGGCGGATCGATGCACCTCATCGACAAGCGCGTCGGCATGGCAGGCACGTCAGCGATCGTCGGCGGCGCGGTGCCCATTGCTGTCGGCGCCGCGCTCGCAGCCCGGATGAAGGGGGAAGATCGCGTGACGATGGTGTTTCTGGGAGACGCCACGACCGAGGAAGGCGTCTGCTCAGAGAGCCTGAACTTCGCGGCGCTCAAGCAGGTACCGGTCGTGTTCTTCTGCGAAAACAATTTCTACTCCGTGCAGTCACCATTGTCCACGAGGCAGCCGCCGCGGGATCTGCGCCGCTGGGCAGCGACGTATCAGATGCCCGCGGTCGCGGTGGATGGTGTCAACGTCCTCGCGGTGCACGACGCGACGACGCACGCGGTCGCGCGCGCACGATCGGGCGGCGGGCCCACGTTCATCGAGGCGCCGGTTTACCGGCTGCGTGCGCACGGCGGATCGGGCGACGATAGCCACACGGGTTATCGTCACATCGATGAGCGCGAACACTGGGAGGCATTCGATCCCATCCCGTTGTTCGAACACTTCCTCAGGAAGAAGAATCTGCTGGACGACAAGGCGATTGAACAGATCGAATCCAGGATCGCGCACGAGATCGCCGAAGCGTTTCACTTCGCCCTGAACAGCCCGAATCCAACGAAGGAAGATCTCGCGCGACATGTGTATGCGGATTGACACGCGAAGGACCTCTGTAAATGCCCTGGGATGAAGGCCTCGTCAACTCGCTCGTTTACGACGCCCCGGATCCATCCGAGGGCCGTGTCATCAGCTACGTCAAGGCGATCAACGAAGCGCTGACGATTGGGCTTGCGAACGATCCGGCCGTATTCGTGATGGGTCAGGGCGTCGACGATCCGTCGGCCATGTTCGGTACGACGCGCGGGCTGCAGGCACAATTCGGCGCCGACCGGGTCTTCGACACGCCCCTGTCGGAAGAAGGCATGATGGGCGTCTGCACCGGCGCAGCCATGAATGGCATGCGGCCGGTGTTCATGCACAACCGGCCGGACTTCGTGCTGCTCGCGTTCAATCAGCTCGTCACGCACGCGGCAAAGTTCCACTTCATGGACAACGGCCAGACGAATGTGCCGATGGTCGTTTGGGCGGCCATCGGGCGTGGTTGGGGGTCAGGCGCCCAGCATTCGCAGGCCATCCAGGGATTGCTCCTCGGTGTCCCTGGACTGAAGATCGTCATGCCCAGCACGCCGTACGATGCGAAGGGACTGCTGCTCTCGGCGATTCTCGACAACAACCCCGTCTGCTTCTTCGAGCACAGATGGCTGATGAAGAAAGACGGCATCGTGCCGGACGGTTTCTATCGCGTGCCGCTCGGCAAGGGAACATACCGTCGTCGCGGAACTGACCTGACGATTGCCGGCGCCTCGCACGCGATCGAGCTGGCACTTCAGGCAGCCACTCAGCTGGAAGCGGAGGGCATCAGCGCCGAGGTGATCGACCTCCGGACCATCAAGCCCATGGACGAACACATCATCCTGGAGTCGCTCGAGAAGACCGGCCGGATCGTCGCTGTCGACACCGGGTGGATGAAAGGGGGCGTCTGCGCCGAAATTGGATGCCTGGCCGCCGAAAAAGGATTTCGCTTCCTGAAAGCGCCGGTGGCGCGCGTCGGACTGCCTGACATTCCCACACCCGCCGGTTTCACGCTGGAGCAGTACTTCTATCCCGACGCCGCCCGCATCGCCGCGGCGGCACGAGGGCTTCTGCGCTGATGTTCTACGACCTCGCGAGCACGACCTGGAGGACTGAGGAGCTCGAGGCCATTCGACGCGTCTGTCAGTCCGAACGATTCACGATGGGCGAAGAAGTGAAGCGCTTTGAGGAAGCCTTCGCCGCGAAGTTCGGCATGTCGCACGCCGTCATGGTCAACTCCGGCTCCTCCGCAAATCTCGTCGGGGTTGCGGCGCTGTGTTACAAGCGCGACCGTCCGCTCCAGCGCGGCGATGAAGTGATCGTCCCGTCGATTTCCTGGGCCACGACGTATCACCCGCTGCAACAGTACGGATTGCGGCTGCGGTTCGTGGACGTGGACCTGCACACGTTGAACCTCGACGCCTCGCAGCTCGAGGCAGCGCTGACGCCTCGCACGCGAATGGTGGTGGCGGTCAGCATCCTGGGCAACCCGGCGCCACTCGACACCGTACGCGCGTTCTGCGACGCCCACGGCCTGTATTTTTTCGAAGACAACTGCGAGTCGATGGGAGCCAGCCTGAACGGCAAGCCGTGTGGCACGTTCGGCGACGTGAATACCTTCAGCACCTTCTACTCGCACCACATCTCGACGATGGAGGGAGGGCTGCTCCTGACCAACGACACCGAGATTGCGCATCTCTCGCGGGCAATCCGCAATCACGGCTGGGCGCGCGATCTGCCGGCGGACTCGCCCATCAACACCGGCCGTCAAGACGATCCATTTTTCGAGGCCTACCGTTTCATGCTGCCCGGCTACAACGTTCGTCCACTGGAGATCTGCGGCGCGGTCGGACGCGAGCAACTCAAGAAGCTCGACACGATGGTTGCGGCTCGTCGTCAAAACGCGGCGCTGTTCGTGAAGCTGTTCGAGGGCGACGAGCGATTCATCATTCAGCGCGAGAACGGCCGCAGCTCGTGGTTCAGCTTCACGCTGGTGCTGAACCCGGCGATGCCACTCGACCGCGGGCGGATCATGGACGCGCTCCGCAAAGCAGATATCGGCTTCCGCATGATTACCGGTGGATGCTTTCTCCGTCACGAGGCCATCAAGTATCTTCGACTACGACACGGTCGGCGACATCGTCAACGCCAACATCGCGCACGATCGCGGCTTCTTCGTCGGTAACCATCCTCGCGATTTGACCGCCGAGATCCATCGGCTTCGCGAGGTGCTCGACGGTGCGGCACACGCGTGAGGGACGTTGACACACGCGGGAATCGCGAGCGGTGATGCTACACTGACAGCTTTTCACCATGAGAAAAGTTCTCGTCACCGGAGCGGCCGGATACATCGGATCCACCCTGGTGCCAGCGCTCCTCGACGCCGGTTACGCGGTGACGGCCGTCGATAATTTCATGTATCGGCCAGGACAGCCTGGCGGCAGTCTGCTATCACCCGGCGTTCTCGCTCGTGCGCGGCGACGTGCGATCGGCGGACGTCATGCGGCCGCTCGTCAAGGACGCGGACATCATCATCCCGCTTGCCGCGCTTGTCGGGGCGCCGCTCTGCGACCGCGATCCGATCGCGGCCACGACGACCAACAAGGACGCCATCGTGAACATGCTCCCCTGGCTCAGCCGGGATCAGATGGTGCTGCTGCCGATCACGAACAGCGGCTACGGCATCGGCGAAGCGGGCAAGTTCTGCACCGAGGACACACCGATCAGGCCGATTTCGCTGTACGGGCGGGACAAGGTCGCCGTCGAGCAGATCCTGCTCGAGCGCCATCCCGGTGCGATCAGTTTCCGGCTTGCCACGGTCTTTGGCATCTCACCGCGCATGCGCCTGGACCTGCTGGTCAACGACTTCACCTATCGCGCGTATGTGGATCGCTTCATCGTGTTGTTCGAAAGCCACTTCAAGCGTAATTACCTCCACGTTCGGGACGTGGCTCGCGTATTCCTGCACGGGATCGAACACTTCGACGCGATGAAAGGAGGGCCCTACAACGTCGGCCTGTCGGACGCCAACCTCTCGAAGCGCGAACTCTGCGAACGGATCCAGTCGCATCTGCCGTCGTTCGTGTTCATCGAGTCGGCCATCGGCTCGGATCCAGACAAGCGCGACTACATCGTGTCGAACGAGAAGGTCGAAAGGACCGGATATCGTCCGAAATACTCCCTGGACGACGGGATACGCGAACTGATCAAGGGGTTTGCGATGATCCGAAATAGCCGATATTCGAATGTCTAGCGTTCCCGAGCGCCCGCTCATTTCCGTCGTCTTCTCCTTCCGGAACGAGCGGCAGAACATTCCGACACTGATTGCCAGACTGGACGCAATGTTCGCGCGCGCCGGCGTAGACTACGAGCTGCTGTTCGTCAACGATGCCTCGGACGATGGATCGCTCGAGGCGCTGGTGGAGGCGCGATCGAGGAATTCGCGTGTGAAGGTCGTGAACATGTCACGGCGATTCGGCGTGTCGGAGTGCGCCCGCGCGGGCATGTCGGCGTCGAGCGGCGACGCCACGATCATCATGGACGCGGATCTGCAGGATCCACCCGAGGTCGTCCCGCAGCTCATCGAGAAGTGGCGCGCCGGCGCCGACGTCGTGCACACGGTGCGGACCCATAGGCGCGGCGAGAGCGCGGTAAAGATGATGCTGACACGGCTCGCCTATCGCATCATTCACCTGGGATCGTCGATCGAGTTGCCCGTGGATGCGGGCGATTTCAAGTTGCTGTCGCGACCGGCGCTCAACCATCTGCTCGCGCTCGGCGAGTCCGATCCGTACCTGCGCGGCCTGGTCGTGTGGATTGGCTTTCAGCAGGCGTTCGTGCCCTACGAGCGCGACGCGAGACACGCGGGCACGACGCACTTTCCGTTCTTCAGCCGCAATCCCTGGAAGACGTTCGCAATGGGGCTGACGTCGTTTTCGTTCATGCCCATCTTCGGCGTCATAGGCCTGGCGGCGGGAGCCTGTGTCGTGACCCTCGCGCTGGTTTTGACCACGACCGTGCTCCTGATCGCGCGCGGCACCGTCCCGGCGGCTCTCGCGCTGGCTACGATCGGCGCCGTCTTCTGGGCCACTACGCTCGCGGCCATTTCGGCGGTCGGCATCTACGTCATCCGCATCTACAAGGACGGTCGCAACCGTCCCCCGTACATCGTCGCGTCTACGATCGGTCTGTCCCAGGCGAGCCAGGATGTGCTGGCCGAAAGGGCGACGCGATGAGCGCAGGCCGCCTCGATCTCGTCCTCGTGAATCCTGGCAGCCGGATGCGGCTGTATCAGGCGCTTGGAAAACGGCTGACGGCGGTTGAGAACCCGGTGTGGGCGGGGCTGATTGCGACGTTTCGTTCGACAGCGGGGATTCTCTGTCGAGATTGTGGACGCCGAGGCGGATGACCTCACGCCCGACGAGACCGCCGCGCGGATCGTGGAGCGAAATCCCAGGCTGGTAACGGTCGTGGTTTACGGCCATCAGCCCTCTGCCTCCACGCAGAACATGACGGGCGCCTCGGCGATCGTGACCGCGCTGAAAAAGCTGAACCCGGAGTCGCGGGTTCTGATGCTCGGCGGACACGTCGCGGCGCTGCCCGAGCGAACGCTTCGCGAGGAGGCCTGCGACTTCGTGACGCGCGACGAAGGACTGTACGGCGTCAGCGATCTGCTCGCGGCGCTTCGCGAACGCGAAACGCCGGACCTGGGCGCCGTGCGGGGGCTTGTCTACCGCGGCGAGGGGCGCATCGTCTCGAATGCGGCCGCTCCACTCGTCAACGACGTCGAGCACGAGATGCCGGGCATCGCCTGGGACCTGCTGCCCATGGCGCGCTACCGCGCGCACAACTGGCACTGCTTCGGCGGCGTCGAGCGCGAGCCATACGCCGCAATCTACACGACCCTGGGGTGCCCGTATCATTGTTCGTTCTGCTGCATTCAGGCACCGTTCAAGATCCGGAGAGCAGGCGCTCGGCTTGAAGGACAGCGTCAACAGCTACCGGTTCTGGCCTGCCTCGCGCGTCATCGAGGAAATCGACGTCCTCGTCCGCCGTTACGGCGTGCGCAACATCAAGTTCGCTGACGAGATGTTCGTGCTCCACCCGCGCCACGTGATCGGCATCTGCGACGCGATCATCGAGCGCGGCTACGACCTGAATATCTGGGCTTACGCCCGCGTCGACACGGTCAAGGACGAGATGCTGGACAAACTGAAGCGCGCCGGTTTCAACTGGCTGGCGTTCGGCATCGAGGCGGCCAACGAAGGTGTGTTGACCGACGTGGACAAGCGCTACCGGGTCGATCAGGTCTACGAGACGGTGGAGAAGGTGAAGTCTGCCGGCATCAACATCATCGGGAACTACATCTTCGGGCTGCCGGAAGACACGGCGGACACGATGCAGCAGACGCTGGACCTGGCGCTCGATCTCAACTGCGAGTTCGCGAACTTCTACTGCGCGATGGCCTATCCCGGCTCGCCGCTGTATCAACAGGCGATGCGAGCAGGGCTGGCAGCTGCCGCACACGTGGAGCGGATATTCGCAGCACGCCGTGGACACGCTGCCGCTGCCGACCCGTCACGTGCCGGCCGGGGACGTGCTTCGCTTTCGAGACGAAGCGTTTCATCGGTACTTTGAAAGCGACCGATACCTGAATCTGGTCCGAACGACTTTCGGTGAACCAACGCTCGCGCACATCACGCAGATGACCGCCCACCGGCTCGAGCGCAAGTACGCCACTCCGTCAGGAGCGTCCTCGTCTCGCGCCACCGCCAGCCCTCAGGATGTATGAGCGGGGGGCCTCACCCGCTCGAGAGCCGTCATCCAGCTCAGGGTAGAGCGGCACGGTTGATCGCGGCGGCTGCCGCGATTGCCGCCGCCGTGGCAGGACTCGTCTGGGGCACACACGTGGCGGGCGGTCCCGACTCGTATTGCTATCTGAGCCAGGCCGAGTTGTTTGCGTCCGGTCATGTGATGCACGTCGAGCCGCTCGCAGCCATGGCACCCTGGGAGCACGGCGCCGACGCGTTCGTCCCGGTCGGACACGTGCCGGCGTTCGACCGCGCGGACGGCTCCGTTCCGATGTGCTCACCGGGTTATCCGATTGCGATGGCGCTAGTGCGGCACGCCGGTGGCCGCACCGCGATGTTTGGCGTGGTCCCGATCCTTGGCGCGGTTGCCGTCTGGCTGACATTCATACTCGGCCGCCGCATCAGCGGACCAGCCTCTGGCGCAGTCGCCGCGGTGCTGATGGCGGCAAGCCCGCCGTTCCTGTATCAAATCGTCCAGCCGATGAGCGATGTCCCGGCGGCAGCGTTGTGGGCGGCCGCGCTGGTGGCGGTCACCAACCCGCGGTTCCCGTCGGCGCTAACGTGGGCGGCTCTCGGAGGCGTGGCGACCGGCGCGGCGCTTCTCGTGCGACCCAATCTCGCACCGCTCGCCGGCGTGGTCGCGCTTGCGGTCTTCTGCGAACGCCCTGTGCAACCACGCGCGGTGCTCCGCACGTGGACGATGTTCGCGGCAGCCCTGGCGCCGTTCGTGATTCTCGTGGCCCTGCTGCAGAACGCGATGTACGGATCGCCGCTCAGATCGGGCTACGGCAGCCTCGGGCTTCTCTTCAAGCTCGAACACGTGTGGCCGAATCTTCAGCGCTATCCGGTCTGGCTTCTCCAGACGGAAACACCGATTGTCCTCGTCGCCCTGCTCGGTCCCTGGTTGTTGCCGGATCCCCTGGCGCGGCGGCGCGCCGTCTGTCTGCTCGCATTCGTCGTCGCGGTGTTCGCGTGCTACATCCCGTATGAAGTCTTCGACGCGTGGTGGTACCTCAGGTTCGTTCTGCCCGCGTATCCTGCGCTCCTTGTCGCTGACCGCGACAGCCTTGACCGCACTTCTTTGCGCGCACCGGCGCGTTCTGGCGTTCGGCCGGGGTTGCGGCCGTCGCCCTGCTCGCGGCCTTTCTCGTTCGCGAAGGCATCGAGCGCCACGCGTTCGGATTATGGGAATTCGAGCGGCGTTTTCGTCTTGCGGGAGAGTACGTCGCCTCCGAGCTCCCGCAGAACGCGCTGATCATCGCCGCGCAGGAGACCGGCAGCGTCCGCTTCTATTCGGGCAGGCCCACGCTCGCCTGGCGAGCGCTCCCAGGCAGCGCGCTCGACCAGGCGCTCGCATTCGTCCGGGAACACGGCTACCGGCCGTTTCTCCTGATTGAAACGGGAGAGCAGCCGGAGTTCGTTCAGCAGTTCGAAGGCAGGACACCACTTGGCAGCCTCGGGTGGCCACCTCTCGTCGACATCAACCACATGCTGCGAATCTATGATCCGGAGGATTACGAGAGGTATCGCGCGGGCATACCGATCAGGACGGATCGAGTGTGGTTAACGAAAAAGAGGAATCGATTCGGTTTCAGGTTTTAGCTTGAGATTCTTGCGTTACCGAATGATCCTGAGATTCGTCGGCGCTGTTGGAGGCACCGCGGCGACGACCTGGACGATGGTGCCTCCCGTGTGATTGACGACATACAGCTCGCCGGCCCCGTCGATGCCGAACGAGCTGATGTTCCCGATCACGGCGCTGCCGCCAAGGTCGGCGGTGTGATCGATCGGCGTGGAGGCCGTCGCTTCACCGGTCGAGGGGTTGATGGTCAGTGCCATGGACCACACGCGACCCTGCACGTAGTCGGCAAAGAAGTACCGACCGCGGAATGCGGGAAGCGCGGAGCCGCGATACACGAACCCGCCCGTAATTGACTGTCCGACCGAGTGGCTGTACCTCCCAGATCGGATTGGTCAAACCGGTCGGCGGGATGTACACAGGCGCTGGATCCGTGATGTTGTCGTGCGCGCCCTCTCGAACTCTCCAGCCATAGTTTCGTCCGCTACGCCCGGCCGGCTCATAGTCAATCTCTTCCCACGCGCCCTGTCCGACGTCTCCGATGATCAACGCCCCCGTCCCGCCTCGTGACGGCATGTCGAACGAGTAGCGCCAGGGATTGCGGAGACCGAAGCTCCAGATCTCCTTCAGCACTCCGGTTGGTCCCCCGCTGACGAACGGGTTGGTGGATGGAACGACGTAGCCCGTGGCATTGCTGACGCTCACATCGATGCGAAGCATCTTGCCAAGCAGTTCCGCGGGATTCTGCGCGCGGTTCTCGGGATCGTTGCCGGACCCGCCGTCCCCCATGGCGATGTACAGATAGCCGTCAGGGCCAAACGCCAGGTTGCCGCTATTGTGATTGGCGTAAGGCTGAAGAATGTACTTGAGGCCGGACGGCCACTGCAGATCGAACCGCGAACTGGAATCGGCCACTGCCGGATCGCTCGAACGCAGAAAGCGCGCGATGACGGTGTTTCCTGCAAGGTCGGTAAAGTTGACATAGAACCGGCCGCTCGTCGCGTAGTTCGGAGCAACGGCCATCCCGAGCAGACCACGTTCGCCGCCGCCCGGGGTACTCACCCCCCTCAAGTCGAGAAAGTCCGTTGCCTGCACAACGCCGCTTTGGATGACCCGAATCCGGCCACCCTGCTCGACCACGAACTGTCTCGAGCTGCTGGTCGGATCCTGAACGAATGCGACAGGCGCGCTGAGACCGGTTGCGTATACCCGGCTCTTGAGCGATGACTGGGCGTCAATCGGCCGTGCCGTCGCAATAACGGCAAACACGATGACCAGGAACGCCACATGTCGGTGCGCTTGCATGGTGGGCTCGGCGTATGCAGGAATCGAGCCGAAGGATGCCGATGCGGGGCAGACGGGCTATCATGGTGGTTCAATGCGCCGTTCTTGGATCGGGATCACTCTTCTTGCGGCCGCCTGTGGTTCGAGCACGCCCCCCGCTCCCTCTCCGGGGCCGGGGAGCGGCACGAGCGAAACGATCACCGGGCGGGAGCGTATCGGATGGGATCAGCCGGCCGCAGACAGCGCAGAACTTGCGACGTTCAGCTATCTGATCTACGTCGATGGAACGCGGAACGAGATTGCCGACCCGTCATGCTCGGGGGCCGCGGGAGCGTCTGGTTTCGCCTGCACCGGGAAGCTGCCGCCTATGTCGAACGGCGCGCATACTCTGCAGCTGGCCGCGTTCAGCAACGTCAACGCAGACTCAGGAGAAAGTCCCAAGTCTGCGGACTTGCACGTGGTGGTGTCGGCGATCACCGCGTCCGACATCGCGCCCACCGCCGACTGGCAAAGCGGTGAGATCGACCCCACGCGCGACGGCGTGAGGCTTCGCATCGACAAGGTGACGGAGGATCTTGATCGGCCGACCGACGCCGCATTCGCGCCCGACGGTCGCCTGTTCATTACGGAACGCACGGGCCGTGTCCGTGTCGTCTCCGACGGCGCCCTCCTGAAACCAGACGCACTGGTGCTGCCGGAAGACGACGATGAGATCCAGCAGGCCGCGTTGTCAATCGCCATCGATCCTGACTTCGCCCGCACACAATTCGTCTTCATTCTGCAATCGGCAGCAACCGCTAACGGGCCTGTGGTTCGACTGGCGCGCTACCGCGAGTTCAGGGGAAGGCTTGCCGAACGAGCCTCGCTGTTCCAGGCACCCGCTTCCGGTTCCGCAGATCCCGCGGCGGTCGTGCGCTTCGGGCCTGACGGCAAGCTGTATGTCGTCGTGAGCGGCGACGACCAGAATGGTCGGCTGTTTCGGATGAATCAGGACGGCACGCTGCCGCGCGATCAGGCGGGCACGACACCAGCCGTAGCAACCGGTGTGACCGGGGCTCGTGGACTGGGGTGGGCAGCCAGGTCCGCCATCCTGTGGATTGTCGATGACGACTCCGAGTCAGGTCACTTGAGCGCCGTCTCGCTCTCTGCGCCGCCCATTCAGGCCATCGTCCGGGGCAGGACAACCCTTCGACCTGGTGTGGGGTCGATGACGGTCTACACGAGCGATGCCATTCCTGAAATGCGCGACGAAGCGTTGATTGTGTCGGCGGAGGCCTATCTGCTCCGCCTTCACTTCGCAGCCGACGATCCCACCCGGATCGATCGGGCGGAACGGCTGCTACAGAATCGCGTCGGGCCGCTTCGAGTCGTCACGGTCGGGCCCGACGGAGCGATCTATTTCTTGACCGACACGGCGCTCGGCAAGTTGTCGCGAGTGATTCCTTAATGCGTCAACGCGTACATCACGACGTTGATGCCGACCGCGTAGCCGTCGGGCGAGAACTGGTAGAAGTATCTCGGATCCTCTCCCTCGCGCTCCCAGGCATCCGAGATATCCGTGTCGTGCGTCATCAGGACCATGAGGCGGCCGTGCTCGTCGGTGATGCCGCGGATGTCGCAACTCGCGCTTTCCTCGCCGCGCTCCGATGTGGCGCCACCGCTGCGCATCCAGGATTGATTGAGGGAATCTGCGGCAGCTTCGGGCACGACGAACATCGTGCGGAAGAGCGGGTGCGACGGCGCGAATATCCACGATCGGATACTTCTTCGGATCGGCAGCACGCGGCCGATCTCTTCCGCCCACTGATCCCACGCCCACTCGCCCCAGAAATCGTCCACGTACAGAAACCCGCCCTTGAGCGAGGTACTCACGGAGACGCTCGACCTCGGCGTCGCTCAGGCGCATCACGCCGACGTCTTCCATCTCGATCCATGGACACTTGAACAGCGCATCGTCGGTCAGGCGCACGACGAGATGATTCGGCTCGCCGTTGGACTGCTTGCTGACGCGTGTCTTCGTGAGCTCGGACAAGCGGATTGAGAAGTTGATGTCGGCGTCGGGATAGTCGGTCGACCATCCCATGCCGCCAGCCTCCCGGCGATCGCTGTCGTACATGCCGCGGCAGAAGTTGTACGAACCCGTCGAAGCTGTCGGCTGTGGGAAAGCGCGGCGGCGCCGTACCGCATGCGTCCCCACCCCTGGTCGAACCCCTGCGCGCCGGCGACGGCCGGCCGCGAATGCCGCGAGGCAGGCAGGCAAGGATGCCAGGCGCTTCATGAATTCACCGATTCTAAACTCAATGGCTAAGCGCGTAAAGGACCACGTTGATCCCGAGCGCGTAGCCGTTCGGGCCGAACTCGTAGAAAGTACCGCGGATCCTCTCCCTCACGCTCCCACGCGTCGGCGATATCCGTGTTGTGGGTCATGAAGACCATCAGTCGGCCCGCTCTTATCGCTGATCCCGCGGCCGTGGACGTCGATGCTGTCTTCGCCATACTCGGACGTGCTGCCGCCGGGGCGTCCAGACACGGATCGAAGGAATCTGCGGAACACCCTTGACCGGATACTGCGTGTGAAACAGCGGATGATCCGGCTTCAGATCGAAGATCGGGTACTCCTTCGGCGGCAGCACGCGTGAGATCTGCTCCACCCAGTACTTCCACGCGGCGTGTCCCCAGAAGTCGTCGACCCAGAGGAACCCGCCCTTGAGCAGGTACTCGCGGAGGCGGGCCACCTCCTCCTCGGTGAACTGCGCGGCGCCCATGTCCTCCATGTGCAGGTACGGACAGTTGAACAGATTGTCGTCGGTCAGCCGCACGCGTGAGGTGATTCGGCTCGCCGTCGGGACGGCGGCTGACGCGCGTCTTGGTCAGCTCCGAGAGGCGGATCGAGAAGTTGATGTCGGCGTCGGGATAGTCGGTGCGCCCAGCCCATGCCGCTGCGGCATCGCGGCGAACCGGCGGTGTACATCCCGCGGCAGAAATTGAACCCGCCGTCGAAGCTGTCGGCGGTCGGTTCACGCAGCGGCACGCGGCTCGCGCCGGATGAATCTGCGCGCCCGCGACGGCGCCGCCGCACGATGACCAGCACGAACGACGACCAGCGGGAACGCGCCGTGGCATTCGTGCATCGCCTTACTTGGGATCGTCCTTCTTCGGCGTCCGTCGGCAGCTCGGCTTTTCGGGCCCCTTCGACAGCGACTTGTAGTACTGCTCGACGAGCTTCCGGTATTCCTCGGGCACGTCGTCCGAGCCCGACAGGAACACTTCGGTGCCCTTCACCTCCGCCTGCCGGCGCAGGTTGAACTCGAAGCGCTTCATGCCTTCGGAGACGGCCGACTGGAGGCGCTCGAGCGTCGGCGGCGTCCTGGTACACGCGATCGTCGTCGAGCGCGCGCAGGTTGCGCAGCACCTCGTCGAGCGCCTTGGCATCGACGCCCTGCCCCTGGAGCATGCGCCGGAGCTGCTGCGCGTCGTTGGCGAACTGACGCGCCTCACCGCGGCACTGCCGGATGTCGTCCGGATCGAAGCGTGACCGCCGAAGCGCACTGGCCGGCGATCGCCGTAGCCGCCGCCGTCGGTGAAGCGTCCGCCGTACGTGTCGCCGTTTCCGGCCGCGCCGTTCTGCGGTTGCCGTCGTTGCGTGCCGCCCTGTCCGCCCTGCTGGCCGTTCTGGCCCTGCTGACCGTTCTGGCCTTGCTGACCCTGCTGGCCCTGCTGACCGTGCTGGCCCTGCTGACCTTGCTGGCCTTGCTGGCCCTGCTGACCCTGTTGCCCTTGCTGACCCTGTTGGCCTTGCTGACCCTGTTGGCCGTTGCTGACCCTGCTGGCCTTCCTGGCCCTGCTGGCCGTTCTGACCCTGCTGGCCGTTCTGACCCTGCCGCTCGCGCATCCGCTGATCGAGCGAATCGACGCCGCGCGCGAGCTGGCGCGCCTTGTCGAGCGCCTGGTTCATCGCGTCGGCCTGCGATCGGTCGTCCCGAGCGCCGACGCGGCTTGCCGAGCGTGTCTCTTCAGCGAATCGAGGTTCGAACCGATCGAGCTCTCGATCGCCTGCTGATCGGTCGGCGGGACGCCGGCGCGCAGCATCGAGCTCGAGTAGCGGATCTTGTCGCGGACCTTGTTGTCGCGGATCCCGATTCGGCCGCCTCGGCCAGCTTGCGCGCTGCCTCCTTCTCCTGCGCCGCGGATATCGCTCGCGCAGTCCGATCGAGCTGCTTCTCGAGCTCGCCGACCTTCTGCTCGAGCGCGCTCTTCCGCTCGATGAGCTGCTGCGCCTTTTCCTGGCGCCGGTCGCCCGCCGACTCGAGCCCCTTTACGTCGTCGGCAATGCCCGCTGCTCGCGCGCGAGCTCCTCGGCCTGCTGCAGCGCGTTCTTGACGTCGCGATCGGCGCGCCCCGACTGTCGTCTGCTGCAGCCGCCGCTCCGCCTCCTGCAGCCGCTCGAGCGCCGCGGCCGCCTGCGCCGCCGATGCCTGCTGACCGTTGGCGGCCGCCTTGCGCATCGCGTCGGCCGCCTCGCGCAGCTGCCGCGCCGACTGCATCAGCTCCGGCCGGTTCTCCTCGCGCGACAACTGCTCGAGCCGGCGCGCCGCTTCCTCCGCCTGATCCGCGAGCTCGCGCTGCGACTGTCCGGATCCGCCGCCGGAGGCCTGCTGCCCGAGCGCGGCGCGCCGGCGCTGCCGCTCCGCTTCCTGCTCCTGCCGGCGCGCGAGCTCCTTCAGCTTCTCCAGCAGCTCGTCGAGCTTCTGATCGGACTGCTGCTGCGAGGCCTGCTGGCGGCTCTCGTACTGGTTCGCCATCTTGTCGAGCTCCATCTCGAACAAGTCGGCGAGATCCTGCGCCATCTGCTGCCGCCGCCGCCGCCGCCGCCGCCTCCCTGCTGGCGCTGGATCTGGACCTGCATCTCGTACTCTTCTTCCGCCTTCTGCAGGTACTGCAGCGCCTTCTGCTCGGGCGGCAGCGCCGCCTCCGGACTGACGCCTGCAGCTTCGCTTCGGCGGTCTTCATCTCCGTGACCGCCTGCGGCAGCAGCTCCGCGATCTTCTTGAACGCCGGATCCTGCTCGACGAGGCGGCTGTTCATGCGCGTGAGCAGCCCGTCGACCTGCTCGCGCAGCCGCGACTGCGACAGCGCGATCACGATCGAGTTCTCGCGCAGCTTGTCGGCCGTCATCTTCTTGCGATCGCGCTGGACGTTGAACGTCGCCGCGATGATCTGGCGCTGCTGCTCGGAGAGCGCGCCGACCTGGTTCTGCCGCCCCCGCCGCCACCGCCGCCGCCGCCGCCTGCGTCGGACTGGCGCGCGGCGGAACTCCTTGCTGAGCGGACGCACGCGGACGAAATACATGTCGCTCATCGCCGGCTTCGGGCCCTGCACGCCGTCGTTGTCGGCCGCCTTGGCGTAGTACGACACGAAGTCGCCCGGCTTGACGTCCAGCTCCTCGAGATAGAACGTGTGGCCGCCGGACACCTCCGTCATCCGCTTCTTGCCGTCGAACAAGCGGATGCGTCTTCTCCGCTCCGCCGTTGACGGAGTACACGAGATCGAGATCGCTTGCACGCCGAAGTCGTCGTCCGCGCGCGCCTCGACGAACACTTCTTCGATCGGTGACGCGGACGTGTCGCGTCCGGGCTTGGAGATCGAGACCGTCGGCGGCTGATCGTCGAGCACGTCGATCGTGTACTGCGGCGAGGCGGTCACGCGTTCGCCCGACGGCGCGTCGAGCTCGATGCGATAGAAGCCGTCCTTGTCGACCTTGAACGCGCCGGTCAGCGGCGCCGGCGATCCGCCTTCGGCCGCCGGCGCGAGCGCGATGCGCTCCTTGTCCGACAAGCACGATCTGTCCGCCGGGCGACTCATCGTCGGCACGGCGCGCACGCGGACCTCCGTGCCCTTGAGGACGGCGATGTCGCCGCCGTCCTCGATCTTCTGCGGCGCGAGCCCGGTGTACGCCGGGAAGTGATACTCGAGCTCGAGACGCTGGACGTACGGAAGGTCGACGACCTTCAGCGTGAAGTGCTTCGGAGCTGACGCCGTTGGCCTCGACGAAGTACTCGATCGGCGCCGGCGAGGTCGAACAGCATGCCTTCGTACTTGCCGTTCGTCGCCGCGGAGCAGCGGCAGCGCGCTCGAACGGCGGCGTCCGGCGTCTTGCGCATCATGCAGCGACGCCTGCTCGGCGTCGAATCCGGAGAGCTGCGCGGTGACGGTCTGATCGGCGCCGCGCGGCACGGTGGCGTTGCCGGGCGTGACCTCGATGCGGTACGGCGCGGCGGCCTCGACGTCGCGCGACACGATGAACAGCGCCGACAGCGCGTGGCGCAGGTACGCGGGACCGAGCACGAAGAGCGCAATCGCCGCCAGACGGCGAGCGCGGCGAGCGTCAGCGCCGTAGCGGCGCACCGGCACGCGCTCGACGCGGCGGCCGCTCTCGATCGCGCTTGCACTTCTCGACCGCCGACTCGACCAGCGTGCGAACGAGCGTCGCCGAATACGGCGAGCCGGCGCCGCCGCGCTCGGCTTCGACCGCGCTGATGATCGCGGCCTGCAGCGACGGCTCGTGCTCCTCGAGGTAGAGCGCGACCTGCTCGTCGCTCGCGCTGCCGCATCAGCGGCCGCACCAGCAGGTAGCCGACGAGGCCCGCGAGCGCGACGCCGAGGATGACGCGGAAGGTGATGATGGAGCCGGGCGTGAAGCGCCAGGACTCGAGGCCGTAGGCCGACAGCAGCAGGACGAGGAGGCCGAGCCCCGACGACGCCCAGGGCGCCGCGCAGCGCCAGCTTCATGCGCCAGCGCCGCCGCACCTCGTGGATGATCTCGACCAGCTCGGAAGAGGAATCCCTGGGCCCGAATTGTCGTAGCTCATAGGCGCCGTTTCTCCTCGACAACAGCTTAGCACCCGGCCCGGCCACGTCGTCAAATGGCGCTGCCACGTTTCGTCACGAAGCGTTGCCGCACATAGCATCGGCTTAGGCCAGTCTCGTAGGCGGCCTTCAGGCCGGCTCAGCAGCGCGGCCACAGGCCCTAGACGCGCCTTCCGCGGCCACGTGCGGCCTAGGCCAGCCCTACACGCACTGGTGCCGGCCGCGACATCCGGTTCCCCAGCAGCGTTTCGAGCGCCCAGCAAGACCATGCCGGCAAACAGCAGGTACCACCAGATGCGCTGCGTGCGCTCCTGCTCCTGGTCGGTCGCCACCGACGTTCGTCCCGGCGGCCGCGGCGCCGCCGGCCCGTCCCATCGCCGCCGGCGACGACCTCCTGCGGATCCATCGGCGGTCAGATCCGATTCCGTCAGATCGACGTTGCTCGCGACGGTCATCGGCGGCGCCGCGTCGCGCCCCTGCGGCGCGCACCTCGTAGAACCCCTGCTCGGTCGAGCTCGAGCACGTCCGGGCCCTTCGCCGTCGAGCGTCACGCGCTCGCCCGACGGGGTGAGCACGACGCGCGGCTGGACCTGCCGGGTCGCGCCCGGCACGGGCGCGGGCGCGGCCGGCTTCGAGCACGTCGCCGACGGTCAGCCACGACGGCCGCTCCGTGTAGGACGCCAGCGTCGTGGCCATGCGGTGCACGAACGGCAGAAACACCGACTTGAGCGGCAGATCGTTCCACTGCAGATCGAGCGTGGACGTCCACAGCAGCACGCGGCCGTTGCCGATCGCGCCGCTCCATCAGCGCCGGCGCGCCATCGTCGAAGCGCGCGATGATCTGCGCGCCCGTCGCCGGGCGTCACGGCGCGGTAGCTGTAGAAACGCGCGCCGGAGAAGTCGCCGCTGCGCGGCGCGCGGAACGGCTCGAAGATCGCGTTGCCGTACTCGAGCGCGCCGAGCCGTGCCGGCCTGTCCGCTGGTGCGATCGACCGGCTGCCCGGGCACCGCGGGCAGGATGTCCGCGCGCCGCCCGTTCACGGCCGGCCATGACGCCCGCTCGCCGAGCGCGACCAGCAGGCCCGCCGCCGCGGGCGACGAACGCGCCAAGCCGCTCGGCGGTGAGCTGCGCCACCGGCACGTCGTTCAGGATGACGACCGACGCGCGCTGCAGATCGTCGGCCGTCAGCGACGTCGATCGACTTGGTCGGCGATGTCGAACGGCGGCGCCTCGCCGAGCGCCAGCGCGCGCGACAGGTACAGGCTCGCGTCGCGCGTGCGCGCCCGGCCGCTCCGCGATGATGATGCGCAGCGGCGCCTTGGGCGAGACGACGAAGTTGAAGGCGTTGTCGAGCGGCGAGCGCGTCGGCGGCAATCCTCACCGTCCCGCGCGTGTCGCGCGCCGCCGGCGTGAACGGCGCGAAGGTCACCGACGCCGAGCTGTTGCTGGCTCGACCGTTGACGTGCTCGGTCTGGACCGGCGCGGCCGTCGACCTCGAGCGTGATCTCGACGTTCGAGACCGCCTCGGCGACCGTGATTGGTGACGCCGCCGGTCACGGTGACGCGATCCTGCTCCGAGAACGTCGAGCGCTGGAGCGAGACCGGCGTCACGCTCACGTTCGCCGTCTCGCCGTCTGCCACTGATCGGACCGGCGTCAGCGTCACGCCGTCGGGCAGGCGCACGCCCTCGGCCCCCTGCCAGCCGGCGCGCTGGAAATCGGAAATCAGGATCACTTCGCGGTGCGGCAGCGCCGACTCGCTCGCGATGCTGCCGGCCAGCTTCAGCGCCGGGCCGTACCGCGTCGCGCCCGCACCGGGCTTGCCGGTGGCGACCGCGGCATTCAGACGGCTGCGATCGGGCGTCGAGCGCAGCGCGACCTCGGCGCCGGACGCGAAGAACACGACCGACGCGCGATCGGCGGGACCGACGCGCGCCGATCGCGTCGCGCGCCGCCGCGTCGCGCGCGTCCAGCGATCGCCGTAGCCCATGCTGTACGAGCGGTCGACCAGGACGACGACTTCGCGCGCGCCGCCCGCGGCCGCCGCCGCAGCGCCTCGCGCCGCAGGAACGGCCGCGCGAACGCCGCGACGATCAGCGCCAGCGCCGCCAGCCGCAGCAGCAGCAGCGGCCAGTTGCGGATCCGCCGCCGCCGCACCGACTGATACGGAATCCGCTGCAGGAACATCAGCGACGGGAACTGCACGACGTTCTTCCGCTCCCGCTGGATCAGATGAATGATCACCGGCACCGCCAGGCCGGCCAGCCCGAGCAGGAAGAGGGGAGTCAGAAAGACATATCAGTCTATTGCCGACTGGCGATTGATGATTGCGGATTTGGCAGATTGACGATTGGCGATTGCGATTGACGATTGACGATTGAGAGGGTCGATTGGCGATTGACACTGCGTATTGCGGATTTTCGGTCGCCCCGCAATCGACAATCCGCCTTTCAAATCGACAATCGCCATTCTCAATCACCAATCCGCAATCTCAATCGACAATCCGCATTCAACAATCCGCAGTCTTCAGTCCGCAATCCCAGTCATCGAACCCTCGCCAGCCGCTCGCGCGTCGTCAGATACCTGAACAACGCGTGATCGAGCGGCGACGAGGTGTTGATCAGCGAGTAGTCGATCCGGTTGGCCGAGAAGCGCTCCTGCAGGCCGTCGATGTGCGCGCGGACGAGCGAGCGGTACTGCTCGGCCAGCGCGTCCGGCACCACCGGAATCTGCTCGCCGCTCTCGAGATCCTCGAACGCCGACGGCGCGTCGAACGTGAAATCGAGCTCCGCCGGATCGAGCACGTGGAACACGATGATGTCGTTGCCGCGGAACCGCAGCGGCGCGACCGCCTCGAGCACCGCGTCCGGATCCTCGTAGAGATCGGAAATCAGCACGAGCAGGCCGCGCCGCCCGAAGTGCTCGGCCATCTTGTGCAGCGGCGCCGCGCAGGCTGCCCGGCGCCTGCCGGCTTCAGCCGATCGAGCACGTGCAGCACGACGTCCATGTGCTTCGCCGACGGCGGCACGTGCTCGACGATGTCGGAGTCGAACGCGACGAGGCCGACGCGATCGCGCTGCTTGTGGACCAGATAGGTCAGGCAGCCGGCGAGCATCTTCGCGTAGTCGAGCTTCGTCATGCCGCGGCTGCCGAACCCCATCGACTTCGACACGTCGAGCAGCACCGAGAAGTTGGCGTTCGTGTCCGCCTCGTACTCCTTGATGTAGAACCGATCCGTCCGCGCGTACAGCCGCCAGTCGACGCGGCGGATGTCGTCGCCGGCCACGTAGCCGCGGTGCTCCGCGAAATCCACCGACGCGCCGAAGTACGGCGAGCGGTGCATCCCGTTGATGAACCCGTCGACGACGTGCCGCGCGACCAGCTCGAGGTTGCCGATCCGCGACAGCACGACCGGATCGACGAAGCGTGCGCCGGGAACGGAGCGACGTCTGTTAACGTTCACGCACTCGAATCAGCAATTCGTCACATCCCCGATCGTGGCACCGACACCGCCTCGAGCAGCCGATCGATCAGCGTGTCGGTCGTGACCCCCTCCGACTGCGCGTGGAAGTTCGTCAGCACGCGATGGCGCAGCACCGGGTGCGCCAGCGCGCGGATGTCGTCGAAGCTCACGTGATAGCGGCCGCTCGTCAGCGCCGCGCCTTCGCGCCGAGCACGAGGTACTGCGCGGCGCGGACGCTGCCGCCGAACGCCACCCACTTCTTCACGGAGTCGGGGCAGGTCGGCGACTTCGGCCGGCTCGCGCGCACCAGGTTCAGCGCGTAGCGCATCACCGGCTCCGCCACCGGCACCCGCCGCACCAGCCGCTGGAACGCGACCAGATCCTCGCCGGTGACCGTCCGCTCGAACTTCGGATCGAGGATCGCCGTCGTCGTGCGCACGACCTCGAACTCCTCCTCCTCGGGCGGATGGTCGATCACGATGTGGAACATGAACCGATCGAGCTGCGCTTCGGGCAGCGGATAGGTGCCTTCGAGCTCGATCGGGTTCTGCGTCGCGAACACGTAGAACGGCTCCTCGAGCTTGTAGGTGCGCCCCTGGATCGTGACGCGGTGCTCCTGCATCGCCTCGAGCAGCGCCGACTGCGTCTTCGGCGGCGTGCGGTTGATCTCGTCGGCCAGCACGATGTTCGCGAAGATCGGCCCGGGCGCGAACACCATCTGCCGCTGTCCGGTCGCCGTGTCCTCCTGGATGATGTCCGTGCCGGTGATGTCGGACGGCATCAGGTCCGGCGTGAACTGGATGCGGTTGAACTTCAGATCGAGCACGCGCGCCAGCGTGTGGATCAGCAGCGTCTTGGCCAGCCCCGGCACGCCGACGATCAGGCTGTTGCCGCCGACGAACAGCGTCAGCAGCACCTCGTTGACCACGTCGTCCTGGCCGACGATCAGCTTGCGCAGCTCGGCGACGATGCGGTCGCGGCCCGCTTTCATCCGGTCCGCCAGCGCGACGTCGTCCGGCGACTCGAGAGTCGACGGTGTCAGTGACGGAGCGATTCAAGACGAGCCTCCATGTAACGTTGACTAACGTTCTAACGTTCTAACTTTCAACTTTTCTAATGCGTCAGTCCGTAGATCACGTAATTCACGCCGAACTTGTACGCCTCGTTCGTCAGATCGACCGGCGCGATCCCCGTGTCCGAGAACTCCCAGTACTCGCTGATGTCGTTGTTCACGTTGGCGATCGCCATCAGCCGCTTCGCCGGATCGTTGTCCTCGAAGATCCCCCAGTAGGTCGGCACGAAGCCTGCCCATAGTCGGATGCGCGGCAGGTCCTCCGGATGATCGATCTCGAAGAACGAGTGGAAGACCTCGCGACGTGCCGTCGAGCTGGATCCAGTGTCGCCTCCGGCAGCACCGCGCGCATCTGGTCCTGCAGGTTGTCCCAGTCCACGCCGCGGAAGTCGTCGAAGATCGCGAAGCCGCCCTTGAGCAGGTAGCTGCGGAACGCCGTCGGCCTCCGTGTCCGTGACGCCCCAGAACCCGGGCTCCGCCATGTAGGCGATCGGATAGTTGAACAGCTCCGGATCGTCGAGCGACAGGATGTTCGAGCCGTCGGTCCGGATCTCTCAGCAGCGTCAGCTCCTCCAGGATCTTCGAGAAGTGGACCTCGCCGTCCGGGTAGTCGTGCGCCCAGGGGAGCCCGCCGCCGCCGTCCGGAACCCGTCGCGCCGAACCCGGCTGTCGTACCGCAGCCGGACGAACGCGAACCGGCCGTCGTACGGCGTGTTGCCCTGCACCTCGACGTCGAGCTGCGACGACCGCCGGTTCCGGCCCCGCTGCGCGAGCGTCACCGCCCCCGCGAGGGAGACGAGGAGCACGACGAGCGCGACGCGGCGCCGGACGCGCGCCACTCACTTCTTCCCCTCGAGCTCCTTGATCTGCCTGCTCTTGAGCGCCAGCTCGGTCAGCAGCTTCTCGAGCTCCGCGGCGTACCGCGCCGGCTCCATGCCGGTCTTGAGCAGCTTCAGCGCTTCGACCCGCCGCTCGAGCGTCGCGCCGCTCGTCGTAGCAGCGCGCGCAGCTTCGGATCGGCCGGCAGCGGCTCGGCGGACTGCCGCGGTGCCGAGCGACGAGGATCGAGGCGACGCGGCCGTTCTTGCCGTCCGGCCCGGGATCGGCGCTGCCCTCCTTGTCGCCGCTGTCGTCGAGCAGCGGATGCTCGGTCAGCATGATCCCCTGCTGCTCGTAGGCGCGCGCCACGCCGAGCTTCGCCGCGTCGAACGCCTCGAGCACCGAGATCCGGCGGTTCTTGTCGGCGTCGGCCGCGTCGCTCGTCAGCGCGTCGACGAACTGGCCGCCGAAGAGCGTCGCGAAGCGTTCCGCGCCGGTCCGCGTCGCGGTCACGATCGTCCGGCCCGGGCCCGACAGCTCGGCCACGAACGGCCCGCTCGCGCTCGCGGTGTTGACGAACACGACGTGCTTCGACGGCAGGCTCTTCAGCAGCGGCGCGAAGTCCGCGGGCGTCATGTCCGGCCCCGGCAGGTTGAACTTCGCGACCTTGCCGTCGAACGTGCCGTGCCCGATCAGCACGACGAACACCACGTCGTCCTCTTTCGCGCTCTTCGCGAGCGCCGCGAACGCGCGCGTCGATCTCCTCCTTCGTCGACTTCCCCGTCGCGCGCTTCGCGTCCTGCTCCGGCTGCTCGGCGAGATAGACGATGTGGTCGCGCGGGACGCCGAGCCGGCCCGACGCGCGTGTCGACGAGCGTCGCGGCCCACCGCTGGAACAGCTCGCGGTGCTCCGGCTCGCCGGCCAGCCCGACGATCACGGCCAGGTGCGCGTCCTGCGCCGCAACCGGAGCGGCGGCGAGCGCGGCGACGAACAGCAACGCGCAGAACGAGTCACTGATCACTGACCTAATCGACTACGATCCTCGAATCCCCGCATCCCCGAATCCGCGGGCCCGCATCCCGAGTCCCGAGTCGAGTCCGAGCGTCTACGCCAGCCCCACCGCGCGCCGATAGCCCCACTCGGCGCACATCAGCCCGACGAGCACGATCAGCACGATCGGCATGTGCCACAGCTCGCGCTCTTCGATCGTCGTCACGCCGCGTCCCGTGTAGCGCAGATCCTCCGGCATGCCGTTGACCGTCTCGGGCGTGTAGAACCGGCCGCCGGTTTCCTCGGCGATCCGCTGCAGCCGCGGCGCGTGCATCGTCGCGTCGAAGTACTCGGCGTCGCTCGGCGTGGCGCGCACCTGCGCGGTGCCGGTGCCGAGCGTCTTGCCGGCGCGCGTCGCCTCGACCTTGCGCCGTATACATGCCCTGGTCCGGCGGCGGGGATCGTCGCGCGGTACTCGCCGTTGCGCTCGCCGGTCCACTGCATCGGCACGTCCGTCGACGGTGCCCTTCGGGCCGGTGACGTGCGCGACGACGCGCGCGTCGTTCAGCTCGACGAAGGCCGCGTCGACGACGTCGGCGACCAGCGTGACCGGCTCGCCCGGCTCGACGCGATCGGTCGTGGTGTGGACGTCGACCTGATCGGGCACGCCGTCGACGAGCCAGCGCAGCAGCTGCCGCCAGTAGTTCTCGTGCGTCTGATCCTCGACGGTCATCTTGACGTGCATCTGCCAGAGCCACGAATCCTGCACCGGGAACGCGATCGTCTTGCCGCGGCCGTACCGCTGCGAGGCGAGCACGACCTGGTCGCGGCGGCGCTCGTCGGTGCCGTTGAGCAGCACCGTCGCGCCCGGCTTCACCGCGCGGATCGGGTTGACGCTCGTCAGCGTCGGCATGTCGTCCCAGCGCGCGGTCGAGGCCGCTTCGGTCGCGGCGATCTGCGTGACGGCGTGCGCCTCGCCGGCGCGCGTCGGCTGCACGCGAAGCCGGGCGACCGGCACCGTGTCGAGCGCACGGGTGGCCGCTCGATCGTCACCGGCAGCGCGTCGGCGACCGGCGTGCCGGCGTAGCCGCCTTCGGCGAACGCGCGCGGGCCGCCGAGCATCAGCAGCCCGCCGCCGCGCCGCTCGACGAACTCCGCGATCATGCGCAGCTGATCGCCGGTGAACGCGCCCGCCTCGATGCTGCCGAGCATCAGGCCGCGATACGCGAACAGCTCCTCGCGCGTCTTCGGGAAGCCGGCGAGCAGCTGCTCGGGATCGTCGACGTCGAGCAGCCGCAGGTACTTGTTGTCGGCCGTGCGCTGCAGCGTGACGACGGCGAGGTTCTTGTCGTCGTTGACCGCGCGCCTGAGGAACTTCATCTCGAAGCGCGGCTCCCCTTCGTAATAGAGGATCTTCTCGCGGCGATCGGACGACGTCGATCAGCGCCTCGCGTGACGTTGTTCTGCGTGACGAGCTCGCCCGGGCGCGGCGCGATGCGGAAGCGGAACACGCGCGGGCCGGCGTCCGCCGCCGTGAAGCGCACGCGGACCGCGGCCGGCTCGCCGTCGGCCGGCAGCTTCACCTCCTGCGATCCGACGATGCGCCCGTCGTCCTCGACGTCGAGCGACACCGTCTCCCCGGCGTAGCCGGTCTGCGTGACGACCGCGTCGATCACGAGCGACGTGCCCTTGAGCGCCGTGCGCGGCGTCGAGACGCGGTCGACCTGGACGTCGCGCGCGAGCCGGTCCCGGCCGACGCCGACGGTGAAGACCGGAACCGCCGCCGCCTTCAAGCCGAGGAGCGCCTCGGTCAGCGAGGCATCGGTCGTGTCGGCGCCGTCGGTGACGAGCACCATGCCGGCCAGCGGCAGGCCGGCCAGCTCCTGGCGCGCGCCGTCGAGCGCCGCGCCGAGCTTGGTCTGCGCGCCGGCGAACGTCAGCTCCTCCGGCGAGCCGAGCCGCGCCGCCGACGACGAGAAGCGGAACGTGCGGAGGACGAAGCGCTCGGACAGCGCCTTGACGAGCGCCGCGTCCTTCGAGCCGAACGCCTGGCGGACGAACGTCGCCGCGCGGCTCGGTCCCCCAGTCGGCAATCTGCATGCTGCGCGAATCGTCGATCAGAACGGCGAGGAAGTTCTGCTGCGGCACCGCCGCCTTGACGACGAGGACGGGACGGAACAGGCAGAAGAGCGACGATCGCGAGCGCCGCGAGGCGCAGCGCCGTCAGCACGACGCGATCGCGCGCGCGGCCGCGGACGGCCACGCCGCGGTACGTCACGACGGTCATCAGCACCGCCGCGACGGCCAGCGACCGCCGCGACGTACGAACCGGTCGACGGGGCGAGGCGGAACTCTCCCTGCTGAAAGATGACCGGCCGGTATTCGAAGAGGAATCGGAACAGCGAATCCAAGGTCACTTCCGGTGGCTCGGCGCCTGCCGCCTCCGCGGTGATTGTATAGCCGTCCGCAGAGAACCGCGGCGCCAGGGTCGAGGCGTGGGACGGTACGCTCGTTGTTCACGGCGAAGATTACCTGTGCTGACCGGCTCGAGCTCGTGCCTCCAGACACGCGAGGGCCAGCTGCTCGTACGCGTCAATCGCCCGGTCCAGCTCGTCGAGCGCCAGGTGCTCGTCGCTGGTGTGCGCCACGAGGATCGACCCCGGCCCGAACAGCAGCGGCGCGCCCCAGCGATCGAGGAACGGCACGTCGGTGGTGAACGGAAACACGGCGGTCGGGAACCCCGGGACCGTGCTGCAGTCCTGACCTCCGCGAACGCGCAGCACTTCTTCAGACGTCACGAACCGGTCCGAGCGGCCGGATCGCATCGCAGCACGTCCTCGGCGGCCCGATGGTCCGGAAGACAGACCTCGGCCGAGGCGTGGGGCGAAATCACGTTCGGCGCGATCCCTCCCTCAATCAGTCCCACGCTGTAGAAGGTCGTGCCGAGCTCCGGGTCGGACGGCAGCGGGATCGACCGCAGCGCCACGAGCGCATCGATCAGCTTGTCGATCGCCGACTCCCCGTGCTCCGGGGTCGCCGAATGCGCGGCCCGTCCCGCCGCGCGTAGCCGCAGCCGCAGCACGCCGCGGGTGGCCGGTCCCAGCCGGTTGTCGGTCGGCTCGCCGTTGATCAGGAAGCGCGAGCCGCGGCGCCACCGTGTTCGCCGCCGACCGCCCCATCGCTGCCGCGCTCTTCGCCGCGACGAACAGCAGGCCGACCCGGCGCTCGCCGCTCGTCGCGCAGGCGCTCGGCGGCGGCCACCTGCGCCGCCAGAATGCCCTTCGCATCGCACGCGCCCCGCCCGTAGAGCCGGCCATGCTCCACGCGGCTCGGAAAGAACGGCGGCACGCAGTCGAAGTGCGTGGAGAAGACGACCGCCGGGCGGATCGAGCGTCGCGATCACGTTCGCGCACCCGCGATCGAGCGGCTGTTCGACGACGGTGTAGCCGAGCCCGCGAAGCTCGCCCGCGAGCCACGTCCCGGCCTCCGCCTCCCGCCCCGTCGTCGAATCAATATTAATGAGCGCGCGCGCGAACGCGATCGGATCGAACGCCAATGTCATGATTTTGTCACGGAACGTCCCGGGGCTGTGGTCTAGGTCTCCGGTCTCAGGTCTCAGGTCTCAGGTCTGGGTGTCTCAGGTCTCAGGTCTCTGGTCTCACGGTCTCAGGTCTTTGATCTTTGATCTTTGGTCTTTGGCTTTGCGTTGTCTTGGTCCTTGGCTACGTCTCGTCGAACTACCCGAAACCACCAAAGACCCGAGACCTGAGACCTGAGACGACGCGAGACCTACCGAATCCACTGCTCCAGCGCGGTCCGTGCGTCGGTCCGCTCGTCGCGGTACTTGACGATGATGGGCGTGGCGACCGACAGGCCCCACTCGCGGCCCGCGCCCGATCGTGACGGGCCTCGACCCGGGCACGACGACGGCCCCTTCGGGAACGATGAGCGGGTCCGCCCGGACGGCTCGATGATGCGGCCGTTCGGCAGATCGTAGATCGGGGTCGAGCCGGTCAGGATCGTCCCCGACGCCAGCACCGCGCGGCGCTTGACGATCGCCCCTTCGTACACGCCGCAGTTGCCGCCGACGAGCACATCGTCTTCGATCACCACCGGGAGCGCGCCGACCGGTTCGAGCACGCCGCCGATCTGCGCGGCGGCGCTGATGTGGACGCGGCGGCCGATCTGCGCGCACGAGCCGACGAGCGCGTGCGAGTCGACGAGCGTCTCGTCGCCGACGTACGCGCCGATGTTGATGTACATCGGCGGCATGCAGACGACGCCGCGGCCGAGATAGGCGCCGTCGCGCACGGTCGATCCGCCCGGCACGATCCGCACGCCCGACGCCGGCGTCGAACCGCTTCAGCGGCAGCGTGTCCTTGTCGAAGAACGGCCAGCGCCCGTGATCCGCGGACGCGTCGACGACCTGTCCGAAGCGGAAACCGAGCAGGATGCCCTGCTTCACCCAGGCATTGACGCGCCATCCCGAGGGCGCCGCGGCGTCGGGCTCCGCCGCGCGCACCTCGCCCGCCGACAACGCGGCCCGCAGCCGGGTGAACACGTCGCGCGCCTGATCGCGGTCGGCCGCCGAACCGGCGCCAAAGAGCGCGGTGATCTCAGATTCGAGCTCGTGCATGCCGTGACAACTCCCAACTACGTTTCGTTTTTCAACAGGAGATCAGGAGATCAGGAGTCTTTTTGTTAGAAGCCTCCTGGCCTCCTGAGCTGTAAAACTCTCAGTAGCATCGCCCGCCGTCGCTTGTCGCGATGACCACCGGCGACAAGCTTTGGCGAGCTCGCCGAAGCGCGCCTATCCTGGCGCGAGCGGGGGAGTTGACGCATTTCCTGTTTCAAACCCGCACCGTCGCCGCGCCGGCCGGCAGCCCGAGATCGCGCAGCACCTGCGCGATCCGCTCGCGCGAGGCGGGCCGCGGCGGCACCATCGGCAGGCGATACACCTCTTCGAGCAGGCCCATCATCGCCATCGCCGCCTTGACCGGGATGGGGCTCGATTCGACGAAGTTGATCTGCATCAGCGGCATGAGCTCGCGGTGCAGGCGGCGCGCCCCGGCGAAATCCCCGGTCTCGGCGAGCTCCACCATGCGCGACATCTCGGCCGGCACCTCGTTCGAGACCACCGAGACGATCCCGTGGCCGCCCACCGACATCACCGGCAGCGTCAGCGCATCGTCGCCCGACAGCACCAGGAAGTCGTCCGGGACCGCCCGGCAGATCTCGCACATCTGCGTGACGTTGCCCGACGCTTCCTTCACGCCGGCGATGTTCGCGACCTCGCTCAGGCGGACGATGGTGGCGACGTCCACGTTGACGCCGGTGCGGCCCGGAACGTTGTAGACGATGATCGGCAGCGGCACCGCGTCGGCGATGGCCTTGTAATGCTGGAACAGCCCTTCCGGCGTGGGCTTGTTGTAGTACGGCGCGACCGACAGGATGCCGTCGGCGCCGGCGCGCGCCATCTGCTGCGCCGCCTCGATGACCTCGTGCGTGTTGTAGCCGCCCGCCCCGGCGAGCACCGGGACCCGGCCCTTCGCTTCCGCGACGACGATCTCGACGACGCGCCGCCGCTCGTCGGGCGTGAGCGTCGGGGTCTCGCCGGTCGTCCCGCAGGGCACGAGAAAGTGAATGCCGGCGTCGATCTGCCGGCGCGCGAGCCGCCGCACGCCCGCTTCGTCGAGTCCCCCGCCGGACGTGAACGGTGTGACCAGGGCCGTGCCGCAGCCGGTGAACGCTTGGCGCATACGTCTCCTCCGTAGAAACCGTGACACGCGAATTACAGGAGATCAAGAGAACAGAAGAAACCAAGATAAAAAACTCCTGATCTTCTGATCTCCTGTTCAAGATCTCAGAGCCCGAGCACATCCCGCATCGTGAACCAGCCTTTGCGGCCGTGGACCCATCGTGCCGCCTCGAGCGCGCCGCGCGCAAATCCGGATCGGTCGCGCGCGGTGTGCGTGAACGTGATCGTCTCGCCCGCCGCGTCGAACCCGACGGTGTGCGTGCCCGGGATGAAGCCGGCGCGCGTGGACGAGACGTCGATCCCGCGATCGAAGCCGCGGCCGCGCATGGCCGCCTCGAGGAGCAGCGCGGTGCCCGACGGCGCGTCCTTCTTGGCCGCGTGGTGCGCCTCGTGAATCCAGGCGCCAAAACCCGCCGTGCGGCGCCATCAGCTCGGCCGCGCGCTCGGTCAGCGCCACGAACAGGTTCACCCCGAGCGCGAAGTTCGGCGCCGAGACGACGCCGATGCCGTGCGCCTCGACCTCGCCGCGGACCTCCGCTTCGTGCGCGCCCCACCCGGTCGTCCCGATCACGATGTCGATGCCGCGCGCGCCGAGCCGCCGCACGTTGGCCGGGACCGCATCGGCCGCGGAAAAGTCGATCGCGACGTCCGCCTCGGGCCATTCGCCGGCCACATTGTCGATGTCGATCCGGCCGGCCACCTGCATGCCGAACTCGGCGCTCGACGCCTCGACCATCTTGCCCATCCGCCCGTACCCGATGATCAGCAGGCGCATGTTCGTGATTCACTCCTGCAATCCGACCAAGGACGGCTGCAAAACCGCAGGGTCCGGCTAAAGCCGGAGGCCACGGACGGTTTTGATAGCCGTCCTACTCGAAAAACTCCCGGTGCAGCTGCGCCATGCCCTTGGCGAGATCCGCGTCGCGCAGCACGATGGTGACGTTGCGCCGTGACGCGGCCTGCGAGACCATGCGCACCGGGAACCCCTCGAGCGCCCCGATGACGCGCGCCGCGATGCGCGGATCGTTGCGCAGATTGTCGCCGACGGCGCACAGAATCGCGAGGTCGGACTCGACGGTCACCTCGGCGAACTCGCGCAGGTCCTCGACGATCCCGCCCAGCCGCGCCGCGTCGTCCACGGTCACCGAGACGCTGACCTCCGAGGTCGTCACGACGTCGACGGCCGTACGATGGCGCTCGAAGACCTCGAACACGCGGCGCAGGAAGCCGTGCGCCATGAGCATCCGGGTCGAGGTGATCTCGACCATCGTGACGTGGCGCTTGCACGCGACGGCCGCGAGCGCCCGGTCGGCCGCGGGCGGATCGGCCGTGATCCGCGTGCCGCTGCCGTCGGCGCGGCGGCTGTTGAGGATGCGCACCGGAATGTCCTTCGCGACCGCCGGCAGGATCGTGCTCGGGTGGAGGACCTTGGCGCCGAAGTACGCCAGCTCGGACGCTTCGCCGAACGACAGGTGCGGCACGACGCGCGGTCCCGAGACGATCGCGCGGGTCCGCGGTCATCATGCCGTCGACGTCGGTCCAGATCTGAATCTCGCGCGCATCGAGCGCCGCGCCGATGATCGCCGCGGAATAGTCCGATCCGCCCCGGCCGAGCGTCGTCGTGACCCCCTGCAGCGTCGCCCCGACGAACCCGCCGAGCACCGGGACGCGGCCGTCCGCCACGCGCGGGACGATCTCGCGCGCCACGGCCACGCGCGTCGCGTCGGCCAGCGGCGCCGCCTTCGTGTGCGCATCGTCGGTCACGATCGCGCGCCGCGGATCCACCCAGGTGGTCGCGACGCCGCCGTTTTGCAGGGCGGCAGCCAGGAGGCGGCTGTTCATGAGCTCGCCGGTGGAGACGATGGCGTCGTGGGCGCTGGGGGATGCGGAGCGGAGGATCGCGGTGGCCTTGAGCAGCGCGCGGAGGTCGTCGAGGTGCGCGGCGATCTCCGAGAGCACGTCGTGCGCGGATTCCGGCGGCAGCAGGCGCTCGAGCGCTTCGAAATGCCGCCGCGACAGTTCCGCGACGCCGTTGAGCACGTGGGCGTCGCGCCGGTGCCCGGCCGCTTCGGTGAGCTCGAGCAGGCTATCCGTCACGCCGCTCATGGCCGAGACGATCACGACCGGCGGCAGCCCGGAGCTGTCGCGCGCGCCCTTCACGATGCAGACGACGCGCCCGATGGCCTCGGCGTCGGCGACCGACGTGCCGCCGAACTTCATCACGATGGGACCAGCTGCGGCCATCGTCAGTCGCCCCGCAGCAGGCCTTCGGCCCGCATCAGCTCGGCATTGAGCACGGCGGCGCCGGCCGCGCCGCGAATCGTGTTGTGCCCGAGGGCCACGAACTTGACGTCGAGCACCGGACAGGGACGGACGCGGCCGACGGTGACCGTCATGCCGCCGTCGCGTTCCACGTCGAGCCGCGGCTGCGGCCGGTCGAGCGCGTCGACGCAGACGATGGGGGCCGCCGGCGCGCTCGGCAGCCCGAGCTCCTGCGGGCGGCCCCGGAAGCCGCGCAGCGCCGCCACGACGTCGGCGATCGACGGGCTCGAGTCGAGGGCGATCGAGATGCTCTCGGTGTGGCCGTCGATGACCGGCACCCGCGTCGCCTGCGCGCTGACGGTCACCGGGTGCGGCGAGACGCGCGTCACCCTGCAACGCGCCGAGAATCTTCTGGGTCTCGCTCTCCATCTTTTCTTCTTCGCCCGAAATGTGCGGCACCACGTTGCCGATGATGTCGAGCGAGGCGACGCCCGGATAGCCGGCCCCCGAGACCGCCTGCAGCGTCGTGACCATGACGGACCGCAGCCCGAACTGCCTGAGCGGCGCCAGCGCCATCGAGAGGACCACGGTCGAGCAGTTCGGATTCGTCACGATGGCGCCGGCCCAGCCGCGCGCGCGCCGCTGCGCCGGAAGCAGCGCCAGGTGGTCGTCATTGATCTCCGGGATGAGCAGCGGCACGAGCGGATCCATCCGATAGCTCCGCGCGTTGCTGATCACGAGATGGCCGGCCTTGGCGAACGCCGGCTCGAGATCCTTCGCCGCGTTCGCGTCGAGCGCGGAGAAGATCAGCCGCGGCCCGCGACCGGGCGTGCAGGCCTCGACGCGCGCCACGCGGATCTCGTCCGGCAGCTGCGAGGCGAGACGCCAGGTCGCCGCGTCTCCGTAGGCCTTGCCTTCCGATCGCTCGCTCGCGGCAAGCCAGACCGGCCTGAACCACGGATGGTTCGCCAGCTGGAGGATGAACTGCTGACCCACCATGCCGGTGGCGCCGAGTATTCCGACGTCGATGCGCTTTGATTCCATGATGTTCCGTCAAGGAAAAAAAACCCGCCGCCCTGCAAGGGCCGACGGGTGATGTGACTTCGCTTAATAGTCCGCTACGTTAGGACACACACACCGCCGGCCGGCCGAGTCGCTTGACCCGCTTTCGAGTGATGGGCCGCTTTGTGGTGGACGTCACGATTGTGGCGCAGTATAGCGGCTGCGAGCGTGTCGCGTCAAATTCGCGATTCGGGTCTGCCTTCGCCCGGGCTGTGAGCCAAGGGGGCCTGGTATTGGATCGTTTTGACTGCCTCAACCGCTTGCGCCAGAATTCCCAGCCTATGACCAAACATCTTGCGTTCGGCCTCGCGGCGGCCTTTCTTGCGGCAGTCGCGCTCGCCCATCCTCATGCGGCGGCCGAGCCCTCTTCGCTCGGCTACTACCGCTTCCCCGCGATCCACGGCGACACGATCGTGTTCACCGCCGAAGGCGACCTGTGGCGCGTCGGCGTCAACGGCGGCGTCGCCGCAGCGGCTGACGACGCATCCGGCCGAGGAGTCGCGGGCCGCGATCTCGCCCGACGGCAGGACGGTCGCGTTCTCCGCCGCGTACGAGGGACCCACCGAGGTCTACACGCTGCCGCTCGACGGCGGCGTGCCGGTGCGGCAGACCTACGACGGCGGCAACGCGCTCGTGGTCGGCTGGACGCCCGGCGGGCGAGGTCCTCTACGCCACGCGCCGGTTCTCGACGCTGCCCGAACACCCAGCTCGCGCGTGTCGACCCGGCGACCGGCGCGCGCGCGGTCGATGCCGCTCGCGCAGGCCAGCGACGGCACCTACGACGCGAGCGGGCGGACGCTCTTCTTCACGCGGCTGCCGTTCCAGGGCAGCCACACGAAGCGCTACCAGGGCGGCACGGCGCAGAACCTCTGGCGGTTCGCGCGAGGGCGACGGCGAAGCCACGCCGCTCACCGCCGACTTCGCGGGCACGAGCAAGACGCCGATGTCGTGGAACGGCCGCGTCTACTTCCTCAGCGACCGCGACGGCACGATGAACCTCTGGTCGATGGGCCGAACGGGCGGCGATCCGAAGCAGCACACGCAGGCACAGCGGACTTCGATGTGCAGGCGCCGTCGCTCTCGGACGGGCGGATCGTCTACCAGCTCGGCGCCGACCTGCGCGCTCTTCGACATCGCCAGCCGAGCAGCGACCGCGCCGTGCCGATCACGCTCGTCTCGGACTTCGACCAGATGCGCGAGCAGCTGGGTCAAGACGCCGATCGACTGGGTCACCGCGCGCGCATCTCTCGCCCGACCGGCGACCGCGTCGTGCTCACCGCGCGCGGCCAGGTGTTCGTCGCGCCCGCCGCAGCAGGGACGGCATCGTCGAAGCGACGCGGGACAAGAAGGTGCGCTACCGCGAACGGCCGCTTCATGCCCGACGGCAAGTCGCTGCTGGCGCTCTCGGATGAGAGCGGCGAAGTGGAGTTCTGGAACGTGCCGGCGAATGGCGTCGGCGACGCCGACGCAGCTGACGACCGACGGCGACGGTGCTGCGCTGGGACGGCATGCCCTCGCCCGACGGCAAGTGGATCGCGCACTACGACAAGGACCAGCAGCTCTGGGTGCTACGACGTCGCGTCGAAGACAGCAGACAGCAGGATCGCCGAGTGCGGCGACGGCGACTTCGACGACGTGACGCTGGTCGCCCGACAGCCAGTGGCTCGCCTACACCGCGCCGGACGCGAACCAGATGACGCGCATGCATCCTGTACGAGGCCGCACACCGGCACGCATCACGCCGGTCACGACCGATCGCTACGACAGCTACAGCCCGGCGTGGAGCCCGACGGCAAGTGGCTCTACTTCCTCTCGGACCGCAACTTCGTGTCGCTGGTCGGCAGCCCGTGGGGATCGCGCCAGCCCGAGCCGTTCTTCGACAAGCAGACGAAGATCTACCACGTCTCCTTGAAGCCAGGGCGAGCGCTCGCCGTTCCAGCCGGACGACGAGCTGATCGCCGACAGCGGCGGAAGACAAGAAGCGACGACAAGAAGAAGGACGAGAAGAAGCGACGACAAAGGCGACCGAGAAGCCGCGACCGCGCAAGCCGACGCCAGGGTGTGCAGGCCTCAAGCGCTGCCGGCCGTGCGCTGACCTGACGGGCATCGAGACGCGGCTGCTCGAAGTGCCGGTGCCCGCCGGGCAACTACGGCACGCTCGCGACTCGACGGCAAGCGCCTCTACGTTCATCGTCGGCGACGAGTCGAGTCGCGACGCGGCGAGCCGCTCAAGACGCTGGCCATCGACGAACAAGAGCCCGAAGCCCGAGACGTTCGCTCGAGGACGTGCCGAGCTACGAGCTGTCGCCGGACCGCAAGAAGCTGCTCGTCCGCAAGGCACAGGACATCTTCGTCGTCGACGCCGGCGCGAAGGCGCCGGCCGATCGTCGAAGAACAAGGTCGCCGCTCGGGCGACTGGACGTTCCGGCTCGATCCGCGCGACGAGTGGCGGCAGATGTTCGTCGAGGCCTGGCGCCTCGAGCGCGACTACTTCTACGACCGCAGCATGCACGGCGTCGACTGGGCCGGCGATGCGCGCGAAGTACGTGCCGCTGGTCGATCGCGTCACCGACCGCGCCGAGCTGTCCGACGTCCTCGCGCAGATGGTCGGCGAGCTGTCGGCGCTGCACATCTTCGTCCGCGGCGGCGACCGCGCGCGCGGCGCCGACGAGGTCGCAGCCGGCGTCGCTCGGCGCGACGCTTCGCGCGCGACGAGAAGGCCGGCGGCTACCGCGTCGACGCACATCTACCAGACGCGATCCCGACGTGCCCGAGGAGCTCGTCGCCGCTCGCGCGGCCCGGGCGTCGACGTGCAGGAGGGCGACGTCATCGCAGCATGGTCAACGGCGTGCCGGCGCTGTCGGCGCGCGACCTCGTGCCGCTGCTGCGCGATCAGGCCGGCAAGCAGGTGCTGCTGACGTGACGCCCGAAGGGCGGTGGCGCCACCCGCGACGTGGTCGTCGTGACCCCGATCACGCCGTGCGCGGAGACGACCTGCGCTACGACGAGTGGGAGTACACGCGGCGGCTGGCGGTCGAGAAGGCGGGCAGCAAACAGCATCGGCTACGTGCACCTGCGCGCGATGGGCGCAGAGCGACATGGCGCAGTGGACGCGCGAGTTCTACCCGGTCTTCGACCGCGAGGGCCTGATCATCGACGTGCGCCACAACCGCGGCGGCAACATCGACAGCTGGATCCTCGAGCAGCTGCTGCGCAAGGCGTGGTTCTACTGGCAGCCGCGCGTCGGCAACCCGACCTGGAACATGCAGTACGCCTTCCGCGGCCACGTCGTCGTGCTCGTGCGACGAGTACACGGCGTCCGACGGCGAGGCGTTCGCCGAAGGCTTCCGCCGGCTCGGCCTCGGCAAGGTGATCGGCACGCGCACCTGGGGCGGCGAGATCTGGCTCTCGCAGAGCAACTTCCTGGTCGACCGCGGCATCGCGACGGCCGCCGAGACGGGCGTCTACGGACCGGAAGGCGACTGGCTGATCGAAGGCCACGGCGTCGATCCCGACATCGTCGTCGACAACCTGCCGCACGCGACGTTCGGCGGCGAGGACGCGCAGCTCGACGCAGCGATCAAGTATCTCCAGGAGGAGATCAAGAAGAACCCGATTCCAGCCCCGGTCGCGCCGAAGTATCCGGACAAGTCCTTCAAACCGCGCGGCACGCGCGGTACGCAGTCAGGAGGCGCGGACGAGCGCGATCAGCATCCGTAAGGCCCGCAGTTGCCTCCGTCGGACGGCATCGACGCGTCGTTGAGCGCGCCGACCATCGTCGGATGGAGCGAGCAGTGGTACGCTTTCGACACGTTCGCCAGAGACACTGGTGCAGACGATGCGCCGGGTGCGATGTTGCCGGTGTCCACACCGAGTTCGGGAATCACGATTCGGTGCGTGGTGGTGTCGTTGTTCTTCCAGACCACGGTCTGGCCGGTCGCGCACATCGCGGGATTGGGCGAGAACGACTGATCTCCCTTTTGGCCGCTGATCGTGACTGTCGTCACGTTCGAGTTGCCGACGGGCGATGGATTGGTCGGCGGCGCCGCAGCGCTGTTGCCGCCATATCCGCCGGAACCGCCGCAACTGCCACAGAGCAGCGCGGCCAGACATACACACAGGTACTGGGGCTCGCATGGATCTCCTCGAACAGGATCCCGGCGTCACCGGCACGAGCGGCCAGCCCGGTTGTCATTGGCCGCGTGGGGTAGGACGCGGCTTTGGACCCGGTACCGCCGCCCGGCCAGGGACGTCGGGAATCGGTTTCCTCCAGAGCAACCCGGGTACCACGCGGCTACGGCGGGAAATCACTGAAATTGCAGAGGAGAGCAGATGTCGGAGTTTACGGGCGACGTAACGGCTTACGATCAGAAGGCTCCCCCAACCAATATGACCAAGAAACTTCGCTGGGGTGTCCTGGGCGTGGCGCGCATCGCGACGAAGAAGGTCATCCCTGCCATGCTGCAGGGTGCGTTCACGACCGTCGACGCGATCGCCTCACGGGACCTCGCGAAAGCACGCCAGGCTGCCACAGAGCTGGGCATCGCGAAGGCCTACGGATCATACGACGCGCTCGTCGCCGATCCGGATATCGACGCCATCTACAATCCACTGCCGAACCACCTGCACGTCGAGTGGACAACGCGAGCGGCCGAAGCGGGCAAGCACGTGCTCTGTGAGAAGCCGATCGGCCTGATTGCTACCGACGCTGAACGACTGATCGCGGTCAGAGACAGGACCGGCGTGCTGATCCAGGAAGCGTTCATGATCCGCACGCACCCGCAATGGCTCGGCGCGCGTGACATCGTGCGGTCCGGGCGGATCGGCGAGGCGCGATCGATGACCGGATATCTTCAGCTTCTTCATGGATGATCCGGCAAACATCAGGCAGGTCAAAGCGTGGGGAGGCGGAGGCATCCTCGACATCGGCTGCTATCTCGTGAACACCGCGAGAATGATCTTCGAGGCCGAGCCGCGCCGGGTGTGCGCGTTGATAGAAGGAAACTCGGACACGAGCGTCGACTGGATGGCCTCGATCATCATGGACTTTGGCGGACGCCATGCGGCTGGCACCTGCAGCACGCGGCTGGCCCACGCCCAGTGCATCACGATTGCCGGGACCGCGGGCCGGGTCGAAGTCGAAATCCCTTTCAATGCGCCACCGGATCGGCCGTGCCGCATCTTCGTCGAGGATTCCCCCCTGGGCGCCGTGCCCGATCGTCACACGATCGAGTTCGAGACCTGCGATCAATACACGATTCAGGGCGACCGGTTCTCGGAAGCGGCGATGAAGGGGACAGCTGCGCCGTATCCGCTCGAGGACTCGGTCAAGAACATGCGGGTCATCGACGCGCTGTTCCGCTCGGGAACCACAGGAACGTGGGAGAATGTCTAGAAGTTAGAAGTTAAAAGTTAAAAGTTAAAAGTTAAAAGTTAAAAGTTAGAAGTTAAAGGTGTAGAGGTATCCGGCAGCGAAACTGCCGGCAAGGAACCAGCCCAGCCACACTGTCGTCTAAACGACGTGCCAGCCTGCCTGCTCGGAGGCCCAGTGTTTCTTCCCGTATCGAGCGTCCTTCTGGCGCTCGTTCTCCTGGTTAGCGCTTCAGCTCCAATCGCCGCTCAAACGCCTGACGTCAGCGGGTACGAATCAGGCCAAGTCGTCAGATCCGCGCAGTGATCTCGACGCGTTCATGGAGAAGGTGCTCGCGCGCCGTGAAGTGAATCGCAAGCTGCTGGAGCAGTACGTCCTGGACGAGACCGAGACGTTCGAAGTCCTCGGTCCCGGGCCAGCTGGCCGCTGCATCGGACGAAGCGCGATTTCACCTGGTACGAGCGCGAAGGCATGCACGTGCGCAGTCCCGTGCGGTTCGACGGCGTGACGGTCGGCGAAGAGCAACGCGGCGAGTACGAGACAGAACTGGATCCAGCACGAGAAGGAGCGCCAGGAACAGAAGGGCGAAGAATCAGCGCGAGAAAGGAGAAGTGAGCATCGGCCCGGACGGCGTGCAGGTCGAGCAGTCGGCGGTCCCGTCACAACCGAACCCCGATTCGTTTCAGAAGCTTACTTCATGGACTTCAAGTTCGAGCCGGGCAACTACTACCTCGCCGGCCGCGAAAAGCTCGAGGGCCAGGACGTCCTGCAGATCGAGTACTACCCGACGAATCTCTTCAACGACGAAGACGACGAGAAGACGCCGCACGAGATGAAGAAGAAGCCTTCGTCGAAGGATCCGAAGAAGCAACAGCGCCAGCAGCAGGCGGAAGAAGGACATCAACCGCAAGATGAACAAGACGGCGCTCGTCACGCTCTGGGTCGATCCGGTCGAGCACCAGATCGTGAAGTACACCTTCGACAACGTGTGGATGGACTTCCTCCCGGCGGGCTGGCTCGTGAAGATCGACGACATTCGCGCGTCGATGACGATGGGACAGCCGTTTCCCGGCGTATGGCTGCCGCGCGGCATGAACATCCACGCCGGCGTCACGCTCGCCATCGGGGTCGTTCGAGGCCAGCTACGGCCGGACGTTCACGAATTACCGCGTCGGCGAGGTCAAGACGAAGATTACGGTGCCGAAGCTCGAGACCAGCGTCATAAGACTGCCCTTCGACTCGCATGAGTCAACCGCTCGCTCAGGGCAGGCCGATGCCGCTGACACCGAGCATGCACTCGGGGCCTTTCGTCGAGGACGACCAGGAGCCTGTCGAGACGATCCATGAAATCCGTGTGCACGGCAATGCCGTCGTGCCGGATGCCGATGTCATCAAGCTCGCCGGAATTGCCCTCGGCGACACGGTCAGCGGCGGAGTCGCTCAGTGCCATCGAAAAGCGACTGAAGGACAGCGACCGCTTCGAGACGGTCGAAGTCCGCAAGCGCTATCGCTCGCTGGACGACCCGACCGACGTCGCGATTGTCCTCGTCGTGCACGAACGTCCGGGCGTCACCTCCGCGACGTCAACCGGCTCGAATCCGATCTCAGCGATCCTGGAACGGCGCTCACGAACCGGCTGATGTTCCTGCCAATCCTCGGCTACGCCGATGGATACGGATTCACTTATGGCGGCCGCGTCAGCACCATCGATCTGCTCGGCGCCGGCGAGCGGCTGTCCGTGCCCCTCACGTGGGGCGGTACCAAGCGCGCAGCGATCGAGTTCGAGCGCACGCTTCAAGACCGCGGCCCGTCAGCCGGCGTGCTCTCCAGCTTCGGCATCTGGAACCGGGAGAACCCGCACTACGAGATCGACGATCAGCGCGTCGAACTGAAGGGGCGCGTCGAACGGCAGTTCGCCCACGTCGTCCGCGTCGGCCTGGACGCGTCACGAAGCTCGGTGGAATTCGGCACCAGAATGACGACATCTGGACGCTCGGCACGAACGTCGTGCTGGACACGCGAGCGGATCCCACATTTCCCGCGAACGCGATTGTGCTGGGCGCCGGATGGTCGGAACTGAACGTGCGCGGATCTGGATCGGATCAACCGGTACACACGCGACGCCAGGGGCTACCTGCGATTGATCGGACAGTCGGTCCTGGCGGGACGCATCCAGTATTTCAACACCGACTCGACGCTTCCGCCCTACGAGCGTTTGCTGCTCGGCGGCTCGTCGAACCTGCGCGGCTTCCGGCACCGGCACCTTCGCCGGCGATCGCATGGTCGTCACGTCCGGTGAGTTGCGCGTTCCGATCACGTCGGTGCTGAACGGCGCCAAGCTTGGGCGTGTCGGTGTTCATGGACGCGGGAAAGACCGTCGACTTCGGCACGAGCCTGAAGGACGCGGCGTGGCAGAAGCGGCGCCGGCGCGGGCCTCTTCATCATCGCGCCGCTCGTCAAGATCAACCTCGACGTCGCCCACGGCCTCAACGGCGGTGGCACGCGGCTGCACCTGGGGACGGGGTTCAGTTTTTAGCTTCCCTGCGCCCAGCCTGGCCTGAGCGAGCGGCACATTTACTTCCTCTCCTTCACTTCGTAAGGCGCGCCACTCTTTGACACGTCGAACTCCCGTGACTTGCCGCGGGGAATGCTCAGTGATTGCCACTGCGCTCCGGCATAGTGCTTCGCCAGCAAGACGATCTGTCCCACATGCGCGGCGTAATGTGACGTCTGGCGGGTGATGGCTTCGAGCACCGTGTGTGCCTCTCCGCGGACATGAACCGTTCTGGACAGATCGTCCGGTTTCAAGGCGGTCAGGGCGTCGAAGAGCCGTTTCCAGCCATCCTCCCACTGCGCGGCAATCGAAGCCCGAGTATCCGACGAAGCGGTCTCGAACTCTCGATCGCGATCCCGATTGGGCTTTTCACCATCGGTCGTCAGGAAATCGGTCCATCGCGATCGCATGTTGCCCGCGATGTGTTTCATGATGAGCGCGATGCTGTTGGCGTCGCTGTCCAACATCGCGAAGAAGTGATCGTCTGAAGTTTGAGCGAGTGCCTTGTCTGCTTGTGCTTTGAGCTTGCCAAGCTGCCGCACGGCATCGTGCAGGAACTGTTGTTCGATCATGTTGGTTTTCTATTACCACTCGGCCGCAAGTGCAAGCCAGAAGCCGGCAGCCAAGAGCCAGCAGCCAGAAAGCTATTTCGGCACCATCCACGGAAACACGTAGGCCTGCAGCATCACGATCGCGCCCATGATCGATGGCGAGCGCGACGCTGTGCCAGAACACGAACCGCAGGATGCGTCCTTCCTGGCCGACCTGGCCCGTGGACGCGGTGGCGACGACGATGCTCTGCGCGTCGATCATCTTGCCCATGACGCCGCCGGTGCTGTTGGCCGTGACGATCAGCACCGGGTTGAACCCGAGCTGCTGCGCCGTGATCTTCTGCAGGCTGCCGAACAGCACGTTCGAGCTCGTGTCCGATCCCGTCAGCGCGACACCCAGCCAGCCGAGCAGCGCGGCAAAGAACGGATAGAGCCACGCCGGTCTTCGTGAACGCGAGCCCGAGCGTGGCGTCGGTGCCGCCGTAGCGCGTCACGAAGCCGAGCGCGAGCATCAGCATGATCGTCGCGAGCGGCGCAGCGCATGCGGCGCATGGTCGCGAGCGGCGATCGCGAGGAACTGCGCGAACGGACACGCGCAGGAACAGCGCCGTCGCCAGCGCCGCGAGCAGGATCGCGGTGCCGGTCGCCGACGCCCAGTTCAGCGTGAACACCGCCGCCTCGGCGCGCTGCGTTGCGATACGCCGGTCGTCGATCATGCGCGGCGATCGACCGCGGCCGGGCACGACCGGGTAATCGCGGAACACCGCCGCGGTGCAGCAGCGGCACGTTCCACGTCGGCGACAGCACCTGGCTCGACAGCCGGCCGCGTCGCCGGCGCGGTACGCCGCCAGCCCGCGCGGTCCGCCGTTGAGAAGTGCTTTGACCGGCGCGAGCCCCCAGAGGATCACCGCCACGCTCAGAAACAGCCACGGCATCCACGCGCGCCTCACCGGCGCGCGATCGATGCCGGTCCCGGGCGTCGATGCCGGTCGCGCCGGAACCGTGACCCCGGATCGACGGCGCGTAGGCCGTCAGCCTCGGCGACCCGCTCTTCCGGGAACTCCCAGACGTCGCGCGGCTTCCACACGCGCAGAACAGCGCCAGCGCGGCGATCGACACGAGGCCGCCGGCGATGTCGACGAGCTCGGGGCCGACGAAATTGCTCCAGGCAGAACTGCACGATGGCGAACGTGCCGCCGCAGACGAGGACCGCCGGCCAGACGCCGCGCGAGCCCGCGCCAGCCGCTCATCGTCACGACGAGCCAGGCCGGAACGATCAGCGACACGAACGGCAGCTGACGTCCGGCCATCATGCCGAGCGTGTGCGCCGGAATGCCGGTGACGGCCCCGAGCGTCAGGATCGGCGTGCCGATGGCGCCGAAGGCGACCGGGGCGGTGTTGGCGATGAGCGACAGCCCCGCGGCGTAGAGCGGCGTGAATCCGAGACCGATGAGCAGCGCCGAGCAGATCGCGACCGGCGTCCCGAAGCCGGAGGCCCCCTCGATGAACGCGCCGAACGAAAACGCGACGAGCAGCGCCTGGATCCGGCGGTCGTTCGACAGCCGGCCGACCGACGACTTGACGATCTCGAACTGCCCGGTCTCGACGGTCAGGTTGTAGAAGGAAGACCGCGTTGAGAATGATCCAGCCGATCGGCAGGAAGCCGTACGCGGCGCCGTAAGAGCGCCGTCGCGACCGCGGTCGGCACCGGCATGCCGTAGACGAGCGATCGAGACGGCCGAGCGCGGACACGAGGCCCGCGAGCGCCGCGAGGTGCGCGCGCCACTCGAGGACGCCAGCGCCACGAGCAGCAGCACGATGGGAAGCGCCGCGGCCGCGGTGCTGAGCCACGGGCTGCCGAGCGGGTCGTAGACCTGAATCCAGGGTGTCCACGTCATGTCAGAGGCCTTCGCACACGCGCGGCGGCCGCCATCATAATATGGTCCCATGCCGAAATCGATGCCGTCCCCGAATGGTCAACATCGAAGATCTGCGACGCGGCCGCCCAGCGCCGGCTGCCCCGGGCCGTCTTCGACTACATCGACGGCGGCGCGGACCGCGAGCATCACGCTGCGCGAGAACTGCGCGCGCCTACGACGACTCACCTTCCGCCCGCGCTGCGCCGTGGCGACCCGGCGTACGACCTGCGGACGACGGTCCTCGGGACCGCCGTCGCGATGCCGATCATCCTCGCGCCGGTCGGCAGCTCCCGGATGTTCTACCGCGCGGCGAAGAGGTCGCGGCGCGCGTCGCCGGCTCGTCGGCACGATCTACATCGCTCTCGACGCTGTCGGGCTGCCTTCTCGAGGACGTCAAGAAGGCGATCGACCGGGCCCGGCCTGGTATCAGCTCTATCTCGTCGGCGGGCGCGACGTGGCCCGGGCGGCAATCGAGCGCGCGAGCAAGGCCGGCTACTCCGCGCTCGTCGTCACCATCGACACGGCCGTCGCCGGCATGCGCGAGCGCGACCTGCGCAACGGGATGAAGGAGCTGCTGTCACGTGCAATCCCGCTGAAGATGCTGCCGTTCGTCAGCAGTTCCTGGCGAAGCCGCGCTGGCTGGCCGGCTTCTTCCGCGACGGCGGCCTGATGAAGTTTCCGAACGTGATGCTGCCGGGCGAGGGGCCGATGGTGTACGCCGACGTCGGCACCGCGCTCGAGGCCTCGACGTCACGTGGCCCGACCTCAAGTGGATCCGCGAGCGTGGCAGGGAAAGATCGTCGTCAAGGGCGTCCACATCGGCGAGGACGCGCGGCGCGCGGTCGACGCGGGCGCCGACGCCGTCGTCGTGTCGAATCACGGCGGACGACAGCTCGACGGCGTGCAGGCGACGATCCGCGCGCTGCCGGAGGTCGTCGCACGCGGTGGACGGCCGGACCGAGGTGCTGCTCGACGGCGGCATCCGGCGCGGCAGCGACGTCGCCAAGGCCCTGTGCCTCGGCGCGCGGGCGGTGCTGGTCGGCCGCGCGTACGCGTACGGGCTCGGCGCCGCCGGCGGAGCCGGCGTGCACGCGCGCGATCGAGATCCTCCGGGCCGACCTCATGCGCACGATCAAGCTGCTCGGTTGCCCGTCCGTCGCTGCGCTCGATCGTTCGTATGTGGAGATCCCGCCGGATTGGGACTGACAATCATCTTTTCTTCACGCTTTCCTCACCACTCTTGAGCCGCCGGGGCCGATAGTGAAGGAATCCGGCGTGGACGTTGTACAATTTCTAATTCAGCATGCTGACGTTTGCCCGAACTCTGGCCACTGTGTCCCGCCTGACCGTCCTCGCGTGCGTCATCGCGACCCTCTCCGCCTGCGGGCTCGTGCAGCGGAAGGCGGTCGGAATGGTCGCCAGCACGCTCGCATCGAGCGGTGACGTCTTTACAAGAGATGACGATCTCGAGCTCGTGGGCGATGCGATTCCCTTCGGCTTGAAGCTGTACGAGTCGCTGCTCGATTCCGCGCCGAAGAACAAGGACCTGCTCATCGCCACCTGCAGCAATTTCACGCAGTATGGCGTCGCCTATCTCGAGACCGAGGCCATGGTCCTCGGCGAGGCGGAGCACCACGACGAGGTGGCGCACCTCAACGAGCGAGCGCTCAAGCTGTATCTCCGCGCGAAGGGCTACTGCATGCGCGCGATGGAGGTGCGTTTCCCTGGAATCGGTGCAAAGCTGCAGGCCGACACGGCGGCGGCGCTCGCGAAGGCGGAAAAGAAAGACGTGCCGCTCTTATATTGGACGGCAGCGTCATGGGGATCGGCCATCGGCCTCGGCCTCGATCGGCCCGAGCTGCTGATCGATATGCCGGTCGTGCGGGCGCTGGCCGAGCGGGCGCTGGCGCTCGACGAAACCTGGAGCAAGGGGGCGCTGCACGAGATGTTCGTCTCGCTCGACAGCCTGCCGGAGGCCCTCGGTGGATCGCCGGCGCGCGCACGTGAGCATTTCGCGAAAGCCGTCGAACTTCAGCATGGACAGTCGCCGGGCCCGTACGTCGCACTCGCTACAGGCGTGGTCGTGCCGGCGCAGGACCGTGCGGAATTCGAAAAGCTCCTGCAAACCGCGCTGGCCATCGACCCTGAGAAGGACCCGTCCGTCCGGCTCGTCACGCTCGTCCAGCAGCGCCGAGCGCGCGCGCTGCTCGATCACATCGACACGATGTTCACGAAATGACTGCGGCCGCCGCCAATGGTATCCGCGTGAAGGAGAGGCTCACGACCATGTCCGCCCTGAAACGGTTCTTCATGATCGCGTCGCTCGCGGCTGCGCCTGCCGTGCTGATGGAGGCGTCCGGCCCAATCAGGCTGGCCACGCTCGTACCAGCAAATACCTCCTGGCACAAGGCGCTGCTCGATATGGGCAATACCTGGAATAAGGACACCGCAGGCCGCGTCAAGCTGACGGTCTATGCAGGTGGCACCCAGGGCGACGAGTCGACGATGATCAAGAAGATGCGGCCGGGCACCGACGCGCTTCAAGCGTCATTCCTTACCGCGGCTGGACTCGCCGAACTGGATGATGCGTTCAACGTCTTCGCGATGCCGTTCTTCTTCGAATCGGACGAAGAGGAAATGGCGGTTGAAAAGAAGCTGATGCCGCTCCTCGATCAGAAACTTCAGGCGAAGGGATTCCATCTGGTCTGCTGGGGAACAGGCGGCTGGGTTCAAGTGTTTTCCAAGAAACCACTGCGTTCGCTCGCCGACGTCAAGGGCGCGAAGCTCTTCACCACGAAGGGGGCGGACAAGTGGCTTCAGTGGTACGTCAAGAACGGCTTTCACCCGGTGGCGTTGCTGCCAGCCGATATCCCGTCACAGATGCAGGTCCCGAACGGCCTGATCGACACGGCGCCGAACCCGCCGTACCTCGCGCTGTCTCTCCAGATCTACCAGCACGCGAAATACATGCTCGATCTCCACATCGCTCCGCTCACTGCGGCCATGATCATCTCCAATACCGCCTGGAACGACATCACCGCGGAAGATAAACCGAAGGTCACCGCGGCTGCCCAGGCGCTCGAAAAGCGTGTGCGGGCCGAAGCGCCGGCGCAGGACGCGGCATCGGTCAAGGCGATGGTGGATAAGGGAGGACTGCAGGTGATCACGCTCGATCCCAAGGCGGCTGCGGAATTCCGCACCGCCGCGAATGAGCTGGTGTTGACCATGCGCGGCACCATGGTGCCGGCGGACGTGTTCGACATGGCGGTGCAGGAGCGGGACGCGCTCCGGAAGTCCAAAGGCAAGTAATTGCTGAAGGCGTTCGCCACCGACACCGAGAATCGCATCGCGAGCCTGGCGTTCGCCGGCATCATGATCTTGCCGCTGGCCGAGATCTTCTCGCGGCGATTCTTCGGCGCCGCGATACCGGGGTCAGGATCAGTCGCCGCTGTATTGACACTATGGCTCGGCATGCTGGGCGGCGCCATTGCGGCGCGCGACGGGAAGCTGCTCACGCTCGCCACTGGCGAATTCCTGCCGAAGGGATTGATCGGTGACATTGCCCACATCGTGGCCGCCACGGTCGGCGCGCTGATCGCCACGATCCTTGCGCTCGGGGGGAGCGCGCTCGTTCGGAGCGATCGGATTGCCGGCAGTGAAGTCACAGCCGGCCTCCCCACCTGGATAGCGGACCTCGCGCTGCCGATCGGCTTCACGCTGATCGCGCTTCGCCTTGTCTGGCGGGCCTCGCCGCGGTGGCAGGGACGCGCGATTGCCTCTATCGGCATCCTCGCCGGCATCGTGCTGAACTACAACCGCGCGATGCTGGAAAACCAGTCGGTCCTCCCCTGGTTCCTCCTCGTCCTCGTTGCCGGCATCGTCGGCGCGCCCATCTTTACGCTGCTCGGCGGGTTCGCGCTGTTCGCGTCGCTCACCGGCGGCAACCCTCCGGTCGTGCTCCCGATGATGGCGTATCAGGAGCTGACGACGTCGACGGGCATCGCGGCAATTCCGTTGTTCACGCTCGCCGGGTTTCTGCTGGCGGAGGGCCGGTCGTCCGAACGATTGCTGCGCGTCTTCCGCGCCTGGGTTGGGTGGGCTCCCGGCGGCACCGCCGTCGCCGCCGCGACGCTGTGCGCATTCTTCACGCTCTTCACGGGCGGATCGGGCGTGACGATTCTCGTGCTGGGAGGTCTGCTCCTGCCCGCGCTGACGCGCGATCGGTATCGGGAGCGCTTCTCGATCGGCCTGCTCACGGCATCCGGCTCGCTCGGGCTGCTCTTTCCGCTCTCGCTGCCGTTGATGCTCTACGGCATCGTGTCGCAGAAAGCGTCAATTGAGGATCTCTTCATCGGTGGACTGCTGCCGGGGCTCCTCATGCTGGGACTGCTCGCGACGCTCGGCGTCCGCGAAGGGCTGCTGACACACGCCGAGCGGCGGCCGTTCCAATGGTCGGAAGCGATTGCCGCGTCGTGGGAAGCGAAGTGGGAGCTGTTCCTGCCGATCTTCGTCGTCGGTGCGTTCGTCGGCGGCGTGGCGACGCTCGTCGAGTCCGCCCCGCTGGCGGCACTCTACACGCTCATCGTGCAGCGGTACATCCACCGAGACCTGCCAACGTGGAAGGACGTACTGCGGGTCGCGTCGGATTGCGTGGCGCTCGTCGGCGGCGTCCTGCTCATTCTCGCAGTGGCCGCAGGCCTCACGGATTATCTGGTATATGCCGAGATCCCGACGCGGCTCGTCGCGTGGACGCAGTCGCACATTCATTCACGGCTGGTATTCCTGCTCGGCCTGAACGTGTTCCTGCTGCTGGTCGGCACGTTGATGGATATTTTCTCCGCGATCGTGGTCGTCGTGCCGCTGATCCTGCCGATCGCTGAGATCTATGGCGTCAACTACGTGCACCTTGGAATCATCTTCGTCGCCAACCTGGAGCTGGGATTCCTGCATCCGCCGCTCGGGTTGAACCTGTTGCTGGCGTCCGTGCGTTTCAAGAAGCCCGTGCTCGAAGTGACCTGGGCCACGCTGCCGATGCTCGGCATCCTCGCGATCGGCGTGTTGTTGATTACCTACGTGCCGTGGCTGACGCTGGGCATTCTCCACTGGATGGGACGAGTCTAAAAGAATTGCTGATTGCTGATTGCTGATTGCTGATTGCTGATTGAAAACAGAAAGCCGAACGCGCACGCGTTCGGCCCAAATCAACAATCAGAAATCGACAATCAGCAATCCCGTGGGCGTCAGAGATTCTGATACGCTCGAAACATTCCCCTGAAGTATTTGAGCACCCGCACCGGATCGTTCGACTCTGGGATTTCCGCAAAACAGTAGCCCTGGAATTTCATCTCCGCGAGGTTCGAGATCAGCTTGCGCCAGGGATACTCCTCGAGCATCAAATCGCGCATGTGGATCTGGCCGATTTGATTCTTGAGGTTCTGGAAGTTGGCGTCGAACCCTCCATCGAGAAGGTCGGTCTGGTTCGAATTCCAGCACGCGCGCAGGAACGGGTGATTGCCCGCATAGTCGAAGATCTTCCGGACGCGCGGCACCCGCTGCGTTTCCGTGCCGTGAACCTCGAGCTGGATTCTGATCCCGTTATCCTGCGCGAACGTCGCGCACTCGGCGAGGGACTTGCCTATCTGCTCGAGCGTCTTCTCTTCAGGCACGTCCTTGACGAGACCGTTGGGTCGCACCTTCACGCTCGGCGAGCCCAGATCCTTCGCCAGCTTGACCCACTCCTTCGTCTCGTCGATGTTCTTGCGCACGACCGCCTGGTCGGCTGCGTGGAACTCGCAGGTGGTCCCGAGGCCCCCGATCTTCACCGCTGAACCCTCGAACTGTTTTCTCACCTCGGCGCGCTGGGCCGGCGTCAGCGTAATCTCCACGCCGTGCTTGTGCGTCGTCCTGAGTTCGACGGCATCGAACTGGGCTTCGGTCAGATTCTTGATGAGGGTGGGAACATCCCAGTCTTTCGCGATGTTGTAGGTGACCGTCCCAAGCTTGAGCCCGTGCGGACCGGGCTTGGCCGCGGCCGGCGATGGTGTCTGACGGATCGCTAGGGCGGGAACGACCGCAACGCTGGAGAGAAAGTCGCGTCTGTTCATGGGCAGGAGATTACAAGAAAAAGTGTCGGCTGGAAACTGGAAGCTTAGATCGCATGGTCAATCGGGAACGCCTGTCCGCCCCACGCCTTGACCGATGTCCACGGTTGAGGCGGCGACGACCAGAACGGCTCGTTACCGTCCAGGCCGAGCGGCAGGAACGCAACCGAGCACAGGTACAGACTGCCGGTCGAAATGTAGGTCTCGCCGATTCCGGGCTGATGACCGCAGAAGCCGATGCGAAGCCAGCCGTTCGCATCAAATGTGTCCGGCGCTTCGAGTGTTCTCCTGATGACGGCCGTCAGCGCGCCACGAACCTGCGCCGGCGACAGTCCGTCGGGCAGCGCACGGCGAAGCGCCATGCTCGCCAGCAGCTGGAACGCGCCACTGCGATACGCGAGCGATCGCCCTATCGCGGGGAAACTTCCGTCCGGCGAAATGAGCCGCTCGAGGATCGCCGCGTAACGTCGCGCACGCTCGTCTGCGCGCGTCGACAGTTCTTTCCAGGCGGGCATCTCGTCGCGGCACACGTCGAGCACGTCGAGCAGCATCGGATGAATGACGAAGCTGTTGTAGTAGTCCCAGTGGAACGACGGGCCGTCACCGTACATCCCGTCGCCCTTGTACCACTGGTCGTGCTGACGCAGCGCGTAGTCCACGCGCAGCCGATCCCAGGTCGCACCAAGCCTGGCGAGCGCGGCTTCGACGGTCGCCGAGAACAGCAGCCAGTTGTTGAAGCCGGGCGAAATTGTCCGGGTCGATTCGAGCGCCGCAATCAGGTTTCGCCTCGTTGCGGTATCGAGTGAGTCACGGAGCGCTCGCGGCGCGCGCAGCAGCGCCTGCGCGAGAAAGGCCGCGTCGACGAGCGGCTGCCGCTCCCGCGTGAAATTGAGAAAGTCCGGCGACGATGGGTCGACGGCCCGATCGATGGCGCGCCGGGCCAGGGCCGCGTATTCGCTCCGGAATTTTCCCTCGGCGCTCGCGTCGGCCTCGAGCTCGAGCCACGGCGCCATTCCGGACAGGAGCCTGCCGATCGCCTCGAGGTGCGTCACGCCCTGTCGATTCGCGCCGTCCGCCTGCTCGACAGGCATGCGTGCCTTCAGCGTGCCGGCGGCGAGATTCGTCAGCACGGGGTCGGCCAGCCTTCGGAGGTGACCGATCCAAATCGCGCGATCGTCTTGCGGCGCGGCTGCGGTTTGCGGCGCGCGGCCGACCGGATGCGACGCTGGAATCAGCGTCGCCGCACCGGCCGCCTTGAGGAAGTCGCGTCGATGCATGTTTCCGCTATTTAATCGGCCAATTCGGCGAATCGGTCCTCGCCGTCTTCAGGTAGGTTTCGATCTGTGCCACCACGTCGGGATGCTTCGACGCGACGTCCGTGTACTCGGTGGGATCGTCGGCAAGGTTGTACAGCTCGAGCGGCTTGTCCTTCGCCAACCGAACAGCCTTCCACTTTCCCATCCGGACCGCCTGCTGAAAGCCGCGCTCGTGAAATTCCCAGTACATGAAGTCGTGCGCGCGCTGCGGTGTACCGCGGAGCGTGGGAACGATAGACATGCCGTCGAGACCCGCGGGAATGGACACGCCCGCAAGCTCGGCAAACGTCGGGAACAGATCCCAGTGCGCGGCCGCAAAGGTCGTGGACGTGCCGGCCGCAATCGTGCCGGGCCAGCTGGCAATCATCGGCACACGAATGCCGCCTTCGTACATATCCCGCTTGATTCCCCGAAGCCCGCCAGAACTCTTGAAGAAATCCGGGTCGGCCCCGCCTTCCTGATGCGGCCCGTTGTCGCTCGTGAAAAGGACCAGCGTGTTCTGGTCGAGTCCGCGCGCGCGCAACAGATCGACGATGCGGCCGACGTCCCGATCCATCCGCGAAACCATCGCCGCGAAGGCCGCGTGGGGCGTGGGCTGCGATCGATAGCCGAGCGAAGGCTCGTCAGGACCCGTCTGCTTTGCGTCCGCCGCCGCGTTGACGAAGGGCTTCTCCGGAAAATGCCCCTTGAACGGCGCCATCGAGTCGTCTGGCACTCGAAGCTCCGCGTGCGGCACCGTGTAGTTGAGATAGATGAAAAACGGCCGGTTGTCGCTCTTCTCGATCAACGACATCGTTTCGCGCGTGAAGAGATCGTTCGAATAGTCGTTCGGGCTGACCTCGACGCGCTGCCCGTTCCGATAGAGGTGATCGGTGAACTGCCGGTGCGCGTGCGTCTGTGACAGGTAGCCGAACGAGTACTCGAACCCCTTGCGATCGGGGCGTCCTGGCGCGTCGGATTCGCCGAGCCCCCACTTTCCGATGAGCGCCGTGCGGTACCCGGCGTCCTTCAGCAGCGCCGCGATCGTGCGATCCTGATCTCGCAGCGACATGCCGGCGACATTCCCGCGGATCCAGGTGTGGCCCGTGTGCAGGCCGGTCATCAAGGCCGCGCGGGACGGTGCGCACACGGTGCTGCCTGAGTAATAGCTGATGAACCGGAGCCCGTTTCGCGCCAGGCGATCGACGTTTGGTGTCTGAAACATCGCCTGTCCATACACGCTCAGGTCGCCGTAGCCAAGATCGTCAGCCTGAATCAGGAGGATGTTCGGCTTTGGCGCTTGTGCCTGCGGCGCCGGGCCTGAGCACACACACACCAGCGCCAGGGCAAGCAGCGCGAGTCGACGCATTTGGTCTCCTCAGTCGGTATAGGCCCCTATTTGGCGAGCGGATCGGGACGCATCTGGAAGTGAACCACCTTGCTGGTCGTGCCTTTGCCGGTCTCCATGTGGAACGGCGCACGCGTGCCAACGGTAGCCCACAGTCCCTTTCCCTTCCAGCCGGCTTTCGGATCGTCGATGCGGCCGTCCATCCATTTCGTGTAGAACCCGGTCGGGTACGGCACGCGGAGCACGACGAACTTGCCATCCTTCAGCGCGAGTAAACCCTCGGACGCGTTCCCGGTGTTGATCGGCGTGCCCGCCCCGAGGCCGGAGGTATCGAACTGATCGACCCAGGTGTAGTAGCTGGCCTCCGCGCTGCCCGAATCGCTGACGTTCTTCAGTTGCGGAACCGGCTCGGTATAGAAGGTCCAGCCTTCAGGACAATGCTGGCCGGTTGCGTTCGGGCCATTGAGCGGCCCCTTGCACTTCCGCCGGTCGAAACTCCCCATGTGGCCGCTGGCGAGCGCCACCCACGCCACGCCATTTCGGTCGATGTCCATGCCGCGCGGCGAGTAGCCTTCGACCGGCACGCCGTTTTTCATCGGCGGCTCGAACACCTCCGCCAGGGCGGTCGCTGGAGGATTGGCGCCAGGGCTCAGTCGAATGATCGCGCCGGGGAACCCGAGAACTGAACCCCACACGGAGCCGTCCGGCGCAGGCGAGACCGCGTAGAACGCGCTGCCGTACCGCTTGTCCTTGGCCGGATCCACGGGTTGATTCGGTTCCACGTAGTCGTCGCGCTTGCCGTTGCCATTGGTATCGAGAATGAGGGCCGTCCACCCCTGCGACTTCTCCTCGTCGCCGGTCGCCTCGAACATCTTCGTGTTCAACCAGCCGACGACCGAGCCGCCGCCGCTCGTCCAGAGCGTGTTGTTCGCGTCCTCCGCAAACATCAGGTGATGCGTGCTGAAGCACGTGCTGATGTGGGTCAGCTTGCCGCTCCGCGGGTCGTACATCGCGAGCTGCCGGCTCGATCGAGCGATCGGCGTCAGCTTCGCCGATGGGTGATCAGACCCTTCCTTGCAGAACGCCGGATTGTCCGGCGCCCGCACGGCCGATGTGATCCAGACGCGTGCTTTTTCATCGAGCATCGGGTTGTGCACGTTGTTCTTGCTCGTCCAGATCGACTCCGTGCCCCAGTATGCCGACGGCTGAATCATGAACGCCGGGGTCGCCGGCGTGTTCGGATCTCGGACCGTCAGCTTCACCTGGCCGATCGCGTTCTCCTGCGGATCCAGGACCGGCAGGTAATCCGCGCTGAGCTCGAGCGAGCCGTATATCTTCCCGTTTGGGTTCAGTGTCGGGTTCCGGCGGTCGGTCGACACTTCGTCGTGGAGGTACGCTTTCGGATCGGCCCAGTCCCACTCGGTGATGACGACGTTGCGCTCGAGGCCCTGCGGCCGCGGCGGCGTCTTCGGCACTTCGCCCGCGGCGATCCGATCCGTCCAGTCCGCAAACAGCGCGAGCGCGCGATCGTGGCCGATGCCGCTCAGCGTCTGAATCATGTTGCTGCCGGCCTGGCCCGACTGCAGCCGTCGCTCCCACGCCATCACCGACGAGGGGAAGTCGTCGAACTCTTTGGGGAGCTTCCGGGTGCCAAGCGTGCCGAGCTGATGGCACGCCGTGCAGCCACCAGACTTGATCAGGCGAATCCAGTCGGCCTGATTCCTGACGCTCTGACCGATGCCCGCGCCGCCCGGAAACTCGCTCTTCTCGGGCACCTTCAGCAGCGACAGCCAGTAGCCCGCCGGGTAGATTGCCGCCGCGGCGCGCGGATCCGGGGCAGGCACAGCCGTGAGGTTCAGGCTCTTTCCGGGTTGCACTTTCGTCTTCGGGGAATCGACGAGGCCATATCCCCGAACCCAGATGCTATAGGTCGCTTTCGGCAGATCGGGGACCAGATACCGTCCCGATCGTCGGTGACGACAATCCGGACGAAGCGTGTCGGAAGCTCAGTCGTCTCGGCGATGACCCAGACGCCGGCCTCGGGGCCCTTCGGTCCCGTCACGACGCCGCCGATATCGTCGCCATCGACCGCGACGGTTGCCGTCGACCCTTGCCGTGCGCCCGCTGCACCGATCGTCAGCGCGCAAACCGCTGCCACGAGGACCGCCTGCATCATTCGCGTGGTCTTCATAATGCCTCTCCCGGCCGTGACCTGCAGCCACCCTATCCGAACATCGTGCGCACGACGAACCACATGTTCGCCGGACGTTCCGCAAGACGACGCATGTACCACGGGAACCAATATTCGCCGTAGCTGATGAGAACACGCAAGCGGCGCCCTTCGCGCGCGAGACGCGCCTGCTGGCCGCGCTGGATGCCGTACAGCATCGCAAACTCGTACGCGGACGCAGGGACGGCTTGCTGCGCAATATGCGCCGCCAGGCGATCCGCAAGAGGGATGTCGTGTGTCGCGATGTGCAGGAGCGAGCCTGGCTTGCGTGCGTCGGCCGTCAGGAGTCGCGTGCAGAGCTGGAAGTAGTTCGCGTCGACGTCCGACTTCTTCGGAAACGCGACATCGGGCGGCTCGAGATAGGCGCCCTTGACGATCCGGACGGCTGCGCCCAGTGGAATCAGCGATTCGACGTCCTTCTCCGTGCGATAGAGATACGCCTGCAGCGCGATGCCGACGCGCGCCGTTCGGCTGCGTGCGCGACGATAGAGCTCCAGCGTGGGGTCGACATACGGCGAGCTCTCCATGTCGATCCACACGAAATGGTTGCGCGCCTCGGCGCGTTCAATCAGTCGATCGAGATTGCGCTCGCACAGCGCCCGATCGAGGTCGAGGCCAAGCTGCGTGGGCTTGATCGAAATGTGCGCATCGAGACCCGATGCCGCGATCCGGTCGAGCAGATCCAGATAGTGCAGCGTGACCTGTTCCGCCTCGTCCACGCCGGTCAGATTCTCACCAAGCTTCGTGAGGATGGTCGTGATGCCCTGCGGCTTCAACTCCGCGGCCGCCCGCAGCGCATCTTCAACCTGCTCACCCGGCATGAAACGCGAGACCGACCTCCGGACGAAGGCCGTCTTCGTCGCTTTTTCCCGGAGCCAGGGATTGGTCGAGCCGGCGAGCAGCAGTTGACGCATCACGGCTACAGCACGCCCTTGATCAGTCCACCGTCGACCTGGACGGTTGCGCCCGTCATGTAGGACGCCGCGTCCGACAGGAGAAACGCCCCGACGCGGCCGAACTCAGGCGCTTCACCATAACGTCCGATCGGGATCGCCGCGACGGCTCTGGCTTTCGCCTCTTCGACGGATACGCTCTGCTTCTTCGCGTTGACCTCGTCGAGGTGGCGGACGCGGTCGGTATCGATGCGGCCGGGAATGATCTGATTCACACGAATCTTTGACGACGCGAGCTCGATCGCCAGGGTCTTGGACAGCGCCGAGACCGACGCGCGTAGCACGGTGGACAGCCCGAGGTTCGGGACCGGCTCCTTCACCGAAGACGAGGTGGAGACGAGAATTGAGCCGCCGCCGCGGGCCTGCATGATCGGCACGACGGCGCGAACCATGCGGATCGTGCTGAAGAGCAGCAGATCGGCAGCGTCCTGCCACGCCTGGTCGTCGAACGCGATCGCCTGGCCAGCCGGGGGTCCTCCCGAATTGGTCATCAGCCCGTCGATGCCCCCGAACGTGTCGGCGCATGCCGCGATCCATTTCTGAATCGCTTCTGCGGATCGCACGTCGGTCGCCATCGCGAAGACCTTCGATCCCGTATCGCGCTCGATCCGGGACGCCGCGGCCTCGATCGACGCCTGATCGCGCGACGAGATCGAGACACTCGCACCCTCCTTCGCGAGCGCGTGAGCGACCGCGAATCCGAGCCCCTTGCTGGCCCCCGCGACCAGGATGACTTTGCCCTTGAGTTGGAGATCCATGAATCTCAGTGTCCTGTAGCCAGTTTCCAGTTTCCAGCCAGCTTTCGCTCATGCGCACGCGAAAGCTGTCGCGCCGAAGCGGCGTAGCCGCGAAGGCGGACGCGAAGATTCTACTTCCCCGCCCTCGCCTCCACCCACTGCATGACGCGATCGAGCGCTTCTCTCGTCGTCTGATCGAGCGCGGCAGCAGGCGGCCGTGTCGCCGGGCTCGCAAGAGCACCTCGGCGATGGAGCACTTCCTTGCGGATCGCCATGCCGATCCCTTCCTGAAACTCGAACCTCATCAACGGGACCGCACGATAGAACATGTCAGCCGCTTCGTCGAGCTTGCCGGCCCGGAAGCGCGACACGATTCCCACCAGTATCTCCGGGTAAGCGAAGCCCGTCATGGCCCCGGTCGCACCCGCCAGCAGCTCTTCGAGCAGAAACACGCCGCCCAGCCCGCCAAAGATTCTGACGGGCGTGTCACCCGCGGCTTCGAGGATGCGCGACGTCTTGAAGGGTGTCGGCGGATCCTCGAGCTTGATCGTGCGTGCGCGTGGAATCTCTTTGGCAATCCGTGCGAGAAGCGAAGGCTCCATGGCGAACCCCGAAATCGGAGGGTAGTCCTGCACGACGATCTCGATGTCGACGGCTTCTGCGAGCGCCTTGAAGTGCCGGACGACTGCATCGGAATTCAGCTTGGGCATCCGGGGCGGGCTGACCATCACCGCGGTTGCGCCGGCTTCACGCGCGTGCCGGCTGTGCGCGATACAGAGGCGCGTGCCTTCCGCAGTCGTTCCCGCGACCACCCCGATGCGCCCCTTCACCTGGTCGACGACCACCTCCAGCACCCGACGCCGTTCCCCGTCGTCGAGCCGTGCGACCTCGCCGGTCACGCCGAGCGCAGTCACGCCGTTCACGCCGGCGCCGATGAAAAGGTCGATGACCTTCCGGAGGCTGAGCTCATCAAGATCGCCGTTCGGCTGAAACGGCGTGGGCAGGACGGAATAGACGCCTTCGAGCTGCAAGTAGAATCCCTCTATGAGCGACTGCGCGGGCTGTCTCGAGTGCCAGGAGCACCGGGTGCGCGCAGCCGCAACTGAGCATTGTTGATCAAGTCGGCGATCCGAGGCGACCAACCGATCAACCAACTGGCTCGTCCAAGGCTGAGACACTGGAACCCGGGAAGCGATTCATGAACGATTTGAGAGACGCATTTCGCACGTTGAAAGCGACGCCGGTCGTGACGCTCGTCGCGATCCTCTCGCTCGCGCTGGGCATTGGCGCGAACACGGCGATCTTTTCCATCCTGGACAGCCTGATGCTGCGGTCGCTGCCCGTGCAGGCGCCCGACCGGCTGGCGGGCCTCGGCACGGGACAGGGAATTGACGCGTGGACCTATCCCATCTGGGAACAAGTCCGGGATCGATCGGATCTCTTCGACGGCGCATTCGCCTACTCCTCCAGCCGATTCAACCTGTCGCGCACCGCGCAAACGGAGTACGTCGATGGATTCTGGGGAAGCGGGCGAATCTTTGATGTGCTTGGCGTGCCGGCCATCCTCGGCCGCACCTTTAGCGAGTCGGACGATCGACGCGGCGGAGGGCCCGACGGTCCGGTCGCGGTCATCAGCTACCGTTACTGGCAGTCAAGATACGACGGCGCGGCCAACGTCCTCGGTCAGACGCTGACGATCGGGCGCGTGCCGTACACGATCGTCGGGGTCACGCCACCTGAGTTCTTCGGCATCGAAGTCGGACGGACTTTCGACGTCGCGATCCCTTTTGGGACGGCGCCGCTTATTCAGGGCAGGGAGAGCATGCTCGATAAGCGATCCTCGTGGTGGCTGAACGTGGTTGTCCGGCTGAAGCCGGGACAATCGGTTGATGCCGGCACCGCCGCCATCCGCGGCGTACAGCCGCAGATCCGGGAAGCCACCATTCCGCAGAACTTTCGAGCCGACGACAAGGCCAAGTACCTGACGGAGGCCTTCAACCTGGTCCCGGCGGCGAGCGGCAACTCTTACCTTCGCGATCGTTATCGAAGCGCTCTCCTGACGATCATGGGGGTCGTCGCGCTCGTGCTGCTCATCGCGTGCGCCAACATCGCGAACCTCCTTCTCGCGCGCGCCACCGCACGCCGTCACGAAATGAGCGTACGGCTTGCTCTGGGCGCATCGCGCCGGCGATTGATTCGACAGCTGCTCACCGAGAGTCTCCTGCTGGCGGGTTGCGGCGCCGCATTAGCCATTCTGTTCGCCCGCTGGGGCGCCGGACTGCTGGTACGACAGCTGTCGACGTCCACCAACACGGTGTTTTTGGACATGGGAACCGACTGGCGCGTGCTCGGCTTCACGGCGCTGATTGCGGTCGCCACGGCCCTCATCTTCGGAACAGCCCCGGCGTTCCGTGCCTCCGGCGTGACGCCGAACGACGCTTTGAAGGAACGCGGAAGAGGAGTGGTCGGCGACGGCCGCCTTGGGCTGAGCAACCTTCTGGTCATTGTGCAGGTCGCGTTGTCTCTGTTGCTGCTCGTCGGGGCGGGACTCTTCATGCGCACGTTCATGTCCCTCTCGCATCTTCCGCTCGGATTCGACAGCAGTCCGATTCTCGTCGCAAGCGTCAGTGCCTCACCTGCGACCGCTAGCCCTGACGAGCGGGCGGGGTTGTACGAGCGGCTGCGTCAGGCAGCCGCGCAGGTGCCAGGCGCGTCAGGCGCTGCGGCGTCGGCCGTCACGCCGGTCAGCGGCAGCACCTGGCAGTACGCCATCGAGCGCATCGACGACAGAGTCCTGGGCGAAAAGGAGCGCGGCGTCTACGTGAACCTCGTCAGCCCTGGATGGTTTCAGACCTTCGGCACCCGAATCCTCGGTGGGCGCGACTTCAACGACCGCGACACCAAGGCGGCGCCGCAGGTCGTCATCGTGAACGAAGCGTTTGCGCGACAGTTCACGAACGGAGCGAACCCGATCGGCCATCACTTCAGGCAACCGGACTACCCCGACAGGCCCGCCGTCGATCAGGAGATCGTCGGCTACGTGCAGGATGCGGTCTACCGCTCGCTTCGAGCGCCGGTGCCGCCGACGATGTATGTGCCCATCGCGCAACAGAAGGAGGCACCGTCCGGAATCTCGATCTCGGTGCGAGCGACCGGCGGCTCGCCGGCGCGGCTCACCAAGAGCGTCGCGGCCGCCCTCGGAGGGGTGAATCCCAATATCACGATGACGTTCCGTCTGCTCGCGGAACAGGTGAACAGTTCGCTGATTCAGGAACGCATCGTCGCCATCATGTCCGGGTTTTTCGGCGCGCTGGCGCTGCTCCTCGCCGGCCTGGGTCTCTACGGCGTGACGTCGTACGCCGTGAATCGGCGGCGAACCGAGCTGGGCATCCGAATGGCGCTCGGCGCGGCGCCCGCGGGCGTGATCGGACTTGTGCTGCGTCGAGTTGGGATTTTGGTCGCCGCCGGTGTGGTCGGCGGCGGCGTCATCAGCTGGCTATTGGCACGATTCGTCTCAACACTGCTCTACGGTCTCGAGCCCCACGATCCCCTGACGCTCGCCGGAGCCGCAGCGATCCTGGGCACCATCGGTGTGATCGCCGGCTGGCTGCCAGCGCGCCGGGCCTCCCGCATTGATCCGGCGCAGGTGCTGCGGGAAGGGTAAAGGATTGCTGATTGTTGATTGCTGAGTGCTGAGTTTCTGGCGCCTTCAATCAACATTCAGCATTCAGCAATCAGCATTCAGCAATCCTTGCGTGGCGGCTCTGATCACTTCCTTCGCCGACCATCCTCTCGCCCTCAGATCGCGGACCCCCGTATCTCCATCCGACTTGCTCAATTTCTGATCCGGCGTCTTCATGATCAGCGGGTGATGAAGAAATGTGGGCGGCTTCTGGCGGCCGAGAAATCGCGCGATCCTGATCTGGCGGCCGGTCGATGCGAGAAGATCCACTCCGCGGATGACGTAGTCGATGCTCTGCCGCCAATCATCGACCGTGACGGCGAACTGGTAGGTCCAGTTGCCTCGCCGATCGCGGAGCAGCACGTCACCGCACTGCTTCTCGGGATCCTGCCGCTGCGGCCCGAGCCCGTCGTCGTCGAACTCCTCGACGCCTGGATCCATCCGCAGACGCCAGCCGTAGCCATCGATCAACGGGAGGCGCTTGTTTCTGCACAATCCCGGGTATCGCAGCTCCGCAGGTTCGCTGATTGAGTTGGGTGCGGCCTGCGCGGCAAGCCCGGCAACGCGGCGGGAACAGTCGCAGGCATACACGAGACCCTGGTCGCGCAGTATTTCGAAGGCCTCGGAATAGACTGCGCGCCGGTCGCTCTGCCGGCCATCGCACCGGCCAGAGCGATAGGCCTCGGTCGGGAAGATATCGGGACGGTAGCCAAGCCAGTCCAGGTCCTCCAGAATGCCCGCTTCGAACTCCTTGCGCGATCGGCTTCGATCGTGATCCTCGATTCGCAGGAGAACCCGGCCCTTCATCGCCTCGGCGCGCTTCCACACGTACTCCGCATTCAGCACGTGACCCAGATGAAGCCAGCCGGTCGGCGCTGGAGCAAAACGAGTGATCACTGGGTTCTACGGGGTTCACGGCAACGTGATCTTTCGGATGATCATTTCTGAGCCTTCGCCCGAGGCGAGATAGTACAAGACGCCACCAGCGATAGTCGCCGAGGTGGGAGCAACCGATGGCAGCGGGGCGTCAAGGATTCGCTCGGCCGTCACTCGCCGGCCTGCACGATCGAGCGTAAACCGGACGACCCGATACGATCCGTCGACTTGCTGAATACCGATGAGCGATTCTTTGTGCCAGCGCAATCGGGCAACGTGAGCCAGGTTCACTCTCGACGCGGATTTCACCGGCGTGACGGTGCGGGCCACTAGATCGACAACGGCGATGCCGGCATCGGTTGAGACGTACGCCAGGTTATCGCCTGCCGGCGCGATGCTCAACGGGCGCTCGTCCGGCAGCGACGCAACGACTTCGAGATCGGAGGACTTCGGCCGCAGGCGAAACACGCGGTGGCCAGAAGCGTCGAGCACGAGTACGGTGCTGTCGCCCGCGGCGGCCACGTCAACGAACGCAGCCGACGCGAACCGATCCGAAAGCCCGAAGCTTTCGAGCACACGTCCGGAAATCAACTGCAGTTTGTGCAAGGTGGTCCGCGCGGGTGGATCCGCGGCCGACGTCCCGTCGCCACCGCTGACCACCCACAGGTTTCCCTGCCGCGGATCAATCTCGAGCGCAGCGATATTGCCAAAACCGGCCGACTGGGCACTCGCCAGATTTGCAACGTGCTGCGAGAACTCGTCGACGACGGTCAGCCTTCGCGCTTCGCGATCGCCGACGATGAATCGGCGCGACACGGCGTCGTATGCGAGCCCGGCGGGAGCGAGCGGCGTCGACGTGAAGCGGAGCGATTCGGCCGACGCCATCGCCGGACCCGCCGCGGGCGCATGAGAAGCCGGTGCAGCAGGGGTACGAGACGTCGGTGCCGCTGGCGTACCGGAAGCCGGTGCACCTGGCGTGGCGGTCAGATTCGGCTTCGGCTGACCTGCGCGTGTGTCAGCGCCCACCGCCGGCGCCGGGTTCGGCGACGCCGCCGTCGCGGAGGCGGCGTCCGGGGCTGTCGAAGGAGCGGTTCCTGCCATGTCCGCCCAGGCGGGCAATGCGCGCACGCGCCGAAAGTCGTCGTTCGTGGCAGCGTCCGTCTTCGAACCCATCTGTGCGAGACGATGGAGCATCACGAGGGCATCGCCAGGCCGGCCGCTCAGGCTCTGCGCTCTCGCGAGTAGATACAGGAGCGCAGGATCGTTCCTGGGCCCCGTCTGCACCGCACGCCAGGCAAGGTCATGGAACGTCTCGTAGTCCTGCCGGTCCGCCGCATCGAGGGCCAGTTGGCGGCACTCGTGCCATTCCTTGCAGTCGACGCGCTCATGTGCCGAATCCTGAAAGTTGAGAGCAATGACTAGAAGTGGGATGTAGAGGGGCATCATGGCGCCGGGATGCCCATCTTACCCCGGTTGGCCTCTGGCTCCTGACTACGGTGCGGGGAGAAAAAGGGGTGCGTCACCGGCGTGCTACGATGCGCGCGAGTGGCGCGACTTTCCTTCCCTCATCCCCTGACCCTGCTGACCGCTTGCATCATAGCTGCCGCCATCGGAAGTTACCTGCTTCCAGCCGGTCAGTACGAACGGCGGACCGATCCTGTGACGGGTCGTGACGTGGTCGTGGCTGGCACGTATCACCACGTGGATCGACAGCCGGTGGGTCCGTTTGAGGCGCTCGTCGCGATCCCGAAAGGCCTGGCCGCGGCGGGGTCGGTTGTCTTTCTCGTATTCCTGGTGGGCGGCGCGTTCACGGTCGTCGACGAAACGGGTGCGCTGCGTCAGGCTGTCGGGTGGCTCGTACGGCGGCTCGAGAATCGGGAGACACTGCTCATCCCAATCGTGTCCCTGGCCTTCGCCGCCGGGGGCGCGCTCGAGAACATGTCTGAAGAGATCATCGCGCTCGTGCCGGTGCTGCTGCTGGTGACGCGGCGTCTCGGCTTCGACGCGCTGACGGCCGTGGCCATCAGCATCGGCGCCGCCGGCGTCGGCGCGGCCTTCAGTCCGATCAATCCGTTCCAGGTCCAGATCGCACAGAAACTCGCGGGCGTGCCGTTGCTGTCCGGTTTCGCCTTCCGGTCGTGTGTGCTTGCGCTTGCGCTCGCGGGCTGGATCGCGGGGACGTGGCGCCACGCCGCAAAGACTCGCGTCGTTCCCGAAGAGCACCGCGACGCCGCTACACCACCGATCGCGCTCGATGCCAGCCGCACGGCTGTCCTGGTGCTGGTGATCCTGACGTTCGTGGTGTTCGTCTACGGCGTCATGCGTCTCGGCTGGGACTTCGACCAGATGTCGGCGCTGTTCTTCGCGATGGGTGTCGGGGCCGGACTGATCGGCGGCCTGGGTCCAGGACGCACCGCGCAGGCGTTCGTCACGGGGTTCGCATCGATGGCCTACGCGGCGATGCTGATCGGCTTCGCGAGAGCGATCTTCGTCGTGCTCGATCAAGGCCGCATCATCGACACGATCGTCAACGCGCTGGTCACGCCGCTCCAGAGCCTGCCGGTGACTTTTTCCGCGCTCGGCATGCTGATCGTCCAGGCCGCCGTGCACGGTCCCGTCCCAAGCGTCAGCGGTCAGGCGGTGTTGACGATGCCCGTGCTCGTGCCGATGTCCGATCTGATGGGGCTTTCACGTCAGGTCGTCATCCTCGCATTCCAATACGGGGCCGGCCTGACCGAACTGCTCACGCCGACCAATGGCGCGCTGATGGCCGTCGCCGCAGCAGCCGGCGTGAAATACGGCGACTGGCTTGAATTCGCTGTGCCGTTGTTCGCCGCACTGATGGGGCTCGGAGCCGTCGCGATCGTGGTGGCGATAGCGATCGGGCTCTGATTCGCGACGTCCAGCTCGTCCGTGCCGGGGTCCGGGATTCGGCTGCTGGCTGCTGGCTGCTGGAGATTCAACGATTCAACGATTCACAGACGAGCGATTCACGATTAGGGATCAGGGATTCAATATATTGCTGCCCAAAGCGGAAAGAGCGCCGCAAACGTGTCTTCGACCGTGGCGACGAGCTGCCGCATGTCACCCATGATCGCGGCATCGGCGGGCTCGGACAGAGATAACCAGCGTCCTACGAAGATCCAGCCCTGTGCCGCCGGGTTCCGGCAGCTGATCAACCACTCGACGGCTTGCGGCGGAAGTACCTCGACGGCTGGTCCCCGACTTCCGTACTGGATGAACCCTCCGGACGTCGACATCCAGTCAGCCAGGTGCCGCCTCCAGGCAGACGAGAGCTGCTGCTGAAAGGTTTCGAAGTACTGCACCATCCGTTCGTGCCCATCGATCTGCTCGTCTCGGCCGCCGGTGCCGAGGTTGAACCCGAGTCCCATCCGCATCCAGTTGCCGCCCCACGCGCTGCCGCCCATGAAGCCGAGGTCGAACTGGGGCTCCCAGCGCCCGCCATGATGGTGGGCGTGCAAGTAGCCGTCGCCCCCGTCGTGATAGCTGTTGCGGTGAAACAGCTTCGATCCGGATTCTCCCGCGCGGTTCCGCGCCTGCACAATGCGCGCGGCGGTGCGCTGATCGTTCAACGACATCAGGAGCGTCTCGATCTTGGGGCCGAGCGCGCGCGCGGCTTCGACCGGCGCGAGATGCGTCAACGCATCAAAGTCGTGGCTGGTGAAACCCGTCATCGCGTCGGCGGTTGGCAACGCCATCGCGCGGCGCTTGGTGACCTCCGTCATCAGGCTCTTCGCGATGGTGTTGGACGGGTTCAAATCGAGCACGGTCGCGAGCGCGCCAGCCGCATCGGAGAAACGCCGCTGTTCCAGGTAGCATCGCGCGAGCCGCGTCCAGGCGCCCTGGTTCGAGGGATCGCTTCGCGTGATCTCGAGGTTCACATCGAGCGCTTCGGATCCAAAACTGTTGTTCTTCGCCAGCTCAACCGCCCGCTGTTGGAGATCCATGGGGTGATTATGTCAGTAGTTTGTAGAACCCTAAAGACCGACAAGAGTCAGTAAGCCAGCGATAATGAAGCATGCACACTCGGATTCGAACGAGCGCTCTCCTCTGTTTCATCATCGTCATGGCCGCTGGATGCTCGTCAGGTAAGCAATCGCGCGAGACCACTCCTCCACCATCGCCGCCACCCATCCCCGCGCCGCCGGACGTCGCGGCTCCGCCGGCTGACGCGAGCCGCACGCCCACTGGTCTCGCATCAAAGGTGCTCACACCCGGGACAGGAACGCGGCATCCGCGTCCGAACTCACAGGTCGTTGTGAACTACACCGGCTGGACGACGGACGGAAAGATGTTCGACAGCTCGCGAGGTGAACCGGCGCCGATGAGTCTGGATGGCGTCATCGCCGGGTGGACGGAGGGCGTGCAGATGATGGTCGTCGGAGAGAAACGCCGATTCTGGATTCCGGCGCGGCTCGCCTACGAAGGCAAGGACGGCCCGCAGGGCACGCTCGTCTTCGACATCGAGCTGATCAAGATTGAATCCTGAGCGCGGCTGGTGGTCTGTCCACTAGGTTGTTACGGCCAGGGTCGGCGAGTCGACGGCAACCGGAGACTTGTTGCCGCGGCGTATCATCCCGGTCACGACGCGGGCGAGCTCGATCTTGGGAACGGCAGTCGTCTGAATCGACACGCGACCTTCCCGAAGAGCCGCGCAAATGTCGTCAACATCGGGATCGGCAAACACGAACGAGAACGTGCGTCCGAGCTGCCGGATATCGTGCAGGTCGGAACTGGCCACAAGAGGCTTGCCGTGCTGGCGGGCCCAGAGCGCGGCCTTCGTGTTGAAATTCAGCCCCCGCGTCCAGAAGTAGCTCCACTCCACGGCATCGAAGAGATCTGCGTGCTCGACCACCCGCGAACGCAAGGCGTTGCCGTTTGGGAAGAACGGATGCGGAGCGATCACGAGCCCGTTGCTGCGCGCCCGTAGCGCCGCGAGATCGCTGAATGTTCGAACGTGGTCGGTCCCGGTCGGGAAATTGATGAGCAGGACGTGGCGTCCTTCGATCGTGCGCTCCACACCCGGAATGAGGAGGATGCCCTTGTCGCGGGCATACTCGACGAGTCGAGCATCTGCCAGAACCCGATCGTGAAGGGTGATGGCCAGCGCGTCGAACCCGAGCTCAGCGGCGCGATCAACCAGCTGGTAAGCGTCGTGTGCGATGACGTCAGCCGGATCCTCCGATGTATGCAGATGCAGGTCTACTTTCAGCACGTTCAGTTCCTATCGGTCGTCCCAGTCACAACAGAGCAAGCGTCGTTCCGGCGTCCAACCCTTTATTTTATCCCGATCAGGCTCTGGTACCGATCACAGTATTGAAATCGACTACCTCCAGGCAGACAAAAGGGCTCACGAAAGAAGCATCTCCAGGTCTTCAGCCTTGAGAGCGCGGACAAATCCCGCGTCCGCCTTGAGGATGGCGTCCGCCAGGTCCCGCTTGGTCTGTTGGAGCTCTGCAACCTTTTCCTCGACCGTATCCCTGGCAAGGAGCCGGTAGGCAAAGACATGCCGCGATTGACCTATTCGGTGGGCACGGTCGATCGCCTGCGCTTCAACGGCGGGGTTCCACCACGGATCGAGCAGGAAGACGTACTCCGCGGCGGTGAGGTTCAGCCCCAGCCCACCCGCCTTCAGGCTGATCAGAAAAAGACGGCACGCGGGATCGGATTGAAACCGCTGGACGCGTTCGGCGCGATCGCGGGTGCGGCCGTCGAGGTACTCATAGGTGATATCCAGCGACTCCAGGCGTGGCCGCAGCAGGGCCAGCAGGCTCGTGAACTGTGAAAAGACCAGGGCCTTGTGCCCCTCGGCGATCACCTCGAGCAGCCGGGGGATCAGCACGTCGAATTTCGCGGACGGCTCGTGAGCTCGCGAGGGATCGATCAAGCCGCTATGACACGCCGCCTGGCGAAGCCGCAGCAGCGCCTCCAGGATTTGCATCTTCGAGCGGTTGACGCCGTCCCGCGCAATCCGCGACAGCAGTGTCTGGCGATAGTGCGCGCGCAGCTCGTCGTAATGCCGCCGCTGCGCCGGCTCGAGCTCGCATTGCAGGGTCTGTTCGGTGCGACGCGGCAGCTCTGGAGCCACCTGCTCTTTCGTCCGGCGAAGGATGAAGGGTCGCAGCGCGCGCGACAGCCAGTCGAGGCTCTCGTCTCCCCTGGTGCGTGGTGCGCTGGCGTGCTGAAATGCCTTCGCCGATCCAAGGAGCCCCGGGTTCAGATACTCGAAGAGGCTCCACAACTCGCCGAGGTGATTCTCAATCGGTGTGCCGCTCAAAGCCAGGCGATGGCGGGCGCGCAGGAGCCGGGCTGACTTCGCCGAAGCGGTTGCGGCATTCTTGATCGCCTGCGCTTCGTCGAGAATCGCGTAGTCGAACTCAATCGCGTGCAGTCGAGCGGCGTCGCGACGGAGCGTTCCGTATGTGGTCAGGACGAGATCGGCGCCCGCAAGCGAGCTGGGATCCCGCTGAGTCCCGGTGTAGTCGACGATCTTCAACTTCGGCGAGAAGCGCGCGGCCTCGTCGCGCCAGTTGAACACGAGCGAGCGGGGCACGACGACAATGGACGGCAGACGCCCGTGGCTGCCGTTCGCCTGCCGGCGTGCATCGAGCAGCGCCAGCACCATGACGGTCTTGCCAAGTCCCATGTCGTCGGCGAGGCAGCCTCCGAACTGGAAGCGGCGCAGGAAAGAAAACCATCCGAGCGCGTCCCGCTGGTACTCGCGCAGGGTGCCGCGAAACGAGCGGGGCGGATCCTCTGGCTGGATTCCGCCGAACGTCTGAAGCTCCGACCGCACTCGCGCAAACGTCTCGTCGTAGGTGATCGCCGGCTGCGCCGCGAGCAGCGCATCGAGCAGCGCCACCTGGGAACGACCGAACCGGATGCTGTCTCCGTCGGCCGTCCCGAATCCCGCGATTGCCGCGTAGCGCCGGAGCCATTCCTCCGGCAGCAATCCCACGCTCCCGTCGTCGAGGACCACGACGTCTTCGCCGCGAGCCACGGCAGCAAGCAGTTGCGGAAAGGGAGCCGAGCGGCCCTCGCCAAAATCGATCGCGCCATGCAGATCGAACCAGTCGATGCCCGATGACACTTCCAGGCGCATGCTCACGGCGGAGCGGAACGGGCGCCCTTCGGCCTCCACGCGCCAGCCTTCGTGAACCAGCGTATGGACGACTCGCGGGAACTGTTCCGGCGAGATGCCGAGCAGTTGACGTGATTCGAAATGGCTCCAGGTGTACCGGAAGCCGAGTTCGTGAAGACGATCGATCGCGGCCTGTTCGGCCTCGCGATCCCGTTTGATCAGGCGGCGATTCGCCTTGTCGTAGGCAGCGGCGCCAGCCGGTCCTTCGACGATGGCGCCTCCGTAGTCGAATTGCACCGTTGCGCGGAGATCCTGCCGCAACGCGTACGGGTTGTTCCGCTCGGGGCGGCCCACCCGTACGCGCGGCAGCGGTGTGCCGTCGACGACGTCGTACCGGAGGTCGGGAGGGAGCGCGTACGGATCGAGGCCCGATCGCGCGACGGTCTCGACGAGCGCGTCCGACAACCCGATCGGCATCGAGATGGGCCCGAAGCTTCGGAGACGTGCAATCCAGGAAAAGCCGCCGTCGGCGTCGAGCCGGGCCATCGCCGTTCGCGTGAACAGGAATCCCCGGCCCAGCAACAGGACGGGCTCGCGAAGCTCGAGCCACTCGCCGTTTCGCACGAACCGTCCATCGACCCTGATCGACTCGCTTCCCTCTTCCGGCGCAATCTGCATATCGAACCGCCACGGCAGGCCGTCGTCCCAGCCGAACGGAAAGAAACCCTGTTCGTCGCCGATTCGGTCGAGGCCTCCTCGACCAGATTGGGCAATCTTCGGGAGGATGAGATCCTCCAGCGGCCCGTTGAGGACATAGCGGGAGCGGGAGAAGCCAGGCTCGTAGGTCGAACCGTACGACCACGGATTTCCGGCTCCCAGGAGTAGTGACAGAATCTCGCGGTCCACCGGATCCACCAGGTGTTCCGCCTCGCTCGGCGTGACGCTGGCAGGCCTGAGCTTGCTCCAGGCGCCGTTCTTTCGACGCTGACGGAAGAGGACGTTGAGCACCGTGCCGAAGCCGTTGAGCGTATCCCGGACGTCGATCGTGTAGACGATCTCCCCATTCGAAAACCGGGGCGCGGGGCGAGCACGTTCCGTCGCGGCCGCATCCTGCTGAAGCTCGTGCAGGAACCTCTCCCACACCGGAGTCTTGCCGGCCGAACGAGCTGCCGAGCCCTGCCCGCTCGTGACCGAGGGCGCAGGCTCGGCCGGCGGACGATATTCAGGCTCGAGCGTCGCGGTCGGAAGAATCGCGCCCTCGCCCCCCAGCAATCCTCGTCTCTCGGCCTCGAGCAGAGCGGCCCAGATGTGCTTGCAGATCTCGGCGCGGTCAGCGTAGTAGGGACACTCGCACGATGCCGTAAAACGATCGGTCCCGCTCTCGCGAAGCAGATCGACGCGGTAGTCGCGTGTGCCGCGCACGATCGCATGCGCGCTCCACTCCCCGCCCCCGATCTCGATCACACTACCCGATCGGTAGTAGTCAGAGCCTTTGACCCGGGTGCGCAGGCTGACGCGCGAACTGAGGGGCTTGATGAACATCGAGGTAGAGCCGTCCAGTATACCGGCACTGGCGGTGCGGAATCGCAGATTTCTGATTGTCGATTGCTATGGCTGATCGGTTTGGCTTGATCAATCGACAATCAGCAATCAACAATCAGCCATTCAATTGCCTCACCTCAGTCCAGCCCAGTGGATCCTGGCGGCCGTGGCCGCGGCCGGGATTGGCATCGGCAAGTCGGGGCTCGCCGGCATGAGCCTGGTGCACGTGCTGATTTTCGCGTTCCTGTTCGGGGCGCGTGAATCGACCGGTGTCGTGCTTCCCATGCTGCTCGTCGGCGACGTGTTTGCCGTCCGCATCTTTCACCAGCACGCCCGATGGGTCTACATCCGCCGGATGCTGCCTCCCGCGTGCATCGGCGTCATCGCAGCCGCCCTCATCATGCGCGGGCTCAGCGAAGCGGTGTACAAGCCGATCATCGGCACCACGATTCTCGCGCTGACCGCGCTGCAGGTCGCGCGCATGTACAAGCCGGAATGGTTTGGAAACGTACCGCATGCAGCCTGGTTCGCCTGGACTATCGGTCTCATCGCGGGCGGCGCCACGATGCTGGCCAACGCCGCCGGGCCGATCTTCATGATCTACTGCCTCGCCGTCGCGCTGCCGAAGTTCGAGCTCGTGGGCACCAGTGCGTGGTTCTTCTTCATCATCAATGCCTTCAAGGTCCCGTTCAGCGTCGCGCTGGGACTGATCCACGGAAACACGCTGGCCTTGAATGCGATCCTGAGCCCCGCGATCCTTGCAGGCATGTTCATCGGCCGCTGGCTGACCGCGCGTATTCCGCAGCGGCTCTTCGACGGGTTGCTGCTCGTCTTTGCCGCCGTCGCCGCGTTGCGGCTGGTGGGACTGTTGTGATGGGCCGCGTGCGCTGTCCCTTTCTGGCCGTGGCACTTTCGGCCGTTGCCATCACCGTTCATGCTCAGAAGACCGAGTTCCTGTGGGCCGGTGATCCTGAAGGCGGCGCGCCGTTCGTTGAAGCGGATCCGGCCGATCCGAACAAGCTCACGGGATTCGATGTCGAGATCGCCGAGCTGATCGCGCGTGGGCTGAAGCGGACGCCGCACTTTCTCTTCGTCCCGTATGGCTCAATCGATCAGGCCATCGAGCGGGGAACCGCGGAAATCGGCCTGAGCGGCATGGAAGACACATCCGCGCGCCGCGCAGCCATGGCGACGACGATTCCGTACTATGCGTTCAGCGAGGTCCTGGCTGTCCGTGACGGTGATGCCGGCACACTCCGCGGGCTCGGCGACTTTCGAGGGCGTCGCGTCGGCACGCTTGGCGGCACACTCGCCTATGAAATCCTGCTTCAGGGCGAGCGGCGCTACGGGCTGCAGGCGGTGTCGTACGACGACGACGTGCATCCCTACAGCGATCTGCTGCTGGGCAGGGTCGACGGGGTGCTCCTCGACAACGTGCTTGCCGAGCGGCGACGGAAAAACATGCCCGGCTTCACCGTGCAGCCCGCGGCAGTGGCTCAGAGCCATTATGTCGGTGTGCTCGCCGCCCGGAACGCTCGGCTGCGGGATGTGGTGGACGAGATCCTTCGCGGCGCGATGCGTGACGGAAGCCTTGAACGCATCTTTCGGAAGTGGAGCGTGTGGAACGACGACCAACCCGCGCTCTACGCCAGCCTGATTGCGCGGGAGACTGTTCCAGCCGTCTCGATTGCCGGATCGGCGGCCGAGATTGGCGTCGCGACGCTCAGCCGCCAGGAGGCAACGCTTCGGTACATTCCGTCCCTCGTCAAAGCCGCAGGCGTCACGTTGATTCTGTCGTGTCTCGCCATGGCCATCGCGGTCTCCCTTGGTGTCGCGATTGCGAGCGGCCGCGTCTATGGGACGGGGCCCGTTCGGCTCGCGCTCACCGGTTACGTGGAATTGATGCGCGGCACACCGGTGCTCCTCCAGCTCTTTGTGATCTATTACGGGCTCGCGTCGGTCGTGAAGCTGCCGGCGTTCGTCGCGGCACTTGCCGGGCTGGCGCTCAACTATGCCGCGTACGAAAGCGAGATCTATCGGGGCGCGCTCGAGGCCGTCCCGGCCGGACAGCTCGAAGCTGCGCGGACGCTCGGCCTGACGGAACGCCAGGTGCTTCGCCTGATCCGCGGCCCACAGGCCTTCCGTATCGCGCTTGCGCCCATGACCAATGATTTCGTCGCGCTGTTGAAGGACTCTTCGCTGGTGTCCGTGCTGACAGTCGTCGAATTGACGAAGCAGACGCAGATCTTTGCCACCAACCTTGGCAGCTGGGTCATTCCCGGAACGCTCTGCGCAGCCATGTATCTCGTAATGTCGCTCCCGCTCGGCGCGCTGGCCCGCCGCCTGGAAGAGCGATGGAAGGCGCCGACCGCATGAGCGCCATCCTCGACGTGCGCGATCTCCACCTGCGGCGGGGCGACCGCAGGATCCTCGACGGCGCCACGTTCTCCCTCGCGCACGGCGGCGTGGCGGCGCTGATGGGACCGTCAGGGTCCGGCAAGACGACGATTCTTCGGGCGATCGCCGGGCTCGAACGTTTCGATCAGGGCATGATTGATGTCGAGGGTGTTCGGCTCCTGGGCGGGACGAAACCGTCGGCCACCCTGCTCAGGAGCCTCCGGCGCCAGGTCGGTCTCGTATTTCAGTTTCATCACCTGTTCGACCATCTGACGGCGCTCAGGAACATCACGCTCGCGCCAACCCAGGTTCTTGGCGTGCCGCTGGCGGCCGCCGAGTCGCGCGCGAAAGAGCTGCTCGCAGCGCTTGGCGTCGAACATCGCGCGTCGGCGCTGCCCCGGGAGCTCTCAGGCGGCGAAGCACAGCGCGTCGCGATCGCCAGGGCGCTTGCCGTCGATCCACCGCTGCTGATGATGGATGAGCCCACCGCCTCGCTCGATCCGTCCCGACGGAACGAGCTCGGCGAATTGCTCGCGCGCCTCGCCGATCGGAAACGCACAATCCTGCTCTCGACGCACGACGACGAGTTCGCACGCCGGTTCACGACGACGATCTTGCGGGTGACTGAAGGCACTGTCGCCTGAACACCGACTGTGGCGGGTTTGCGGGTCCTTGTGGCGGTTCAGACGATTCAGGTGTGCGCTGCCACGTGCCGCTGGTCCCGGCACACCGGGACGAGGTGCCTGCAGTGTGACGGAGATGCTGCACGGCCGAGGACCTCGAAATCGATTCAAACATCGCGAACGCCGCAATTCCGGCCTACATGAGCCGCTGACCAGTCGCAATCAGCTTCAACCATCATCACGTCAGTGAGTGTGCGCGAGTTGCCGTCTTCTGAACGGATTCGCGAGCGGCTCATGAGTCCGGATCTTGCATCACAGCCGCGCGGTTGAGGTCGTCGGCGACCTCGAACCCGACACCATGCTCCGCACACACACGGCGGGCATCCGCCGGTACGCGGTTGCCGCAGTCTGCAGTCTCTTCGCGCTGACGATTCCGGCTGCAGCTGGGGCCGAGCCGCTGCGGACGGATCTCGACGGGGATGGTCTCCACGATCGGATTGAGCCAGGCCGCCACCCCGGGCTGCTCGCGGTTCGGCTTTCGGGCACACGCCACTGGCTCCACCTGGGTACGAACGATCTCATCGTCAGATTTGTCGTCGCGGACATCGATCGCGACGGCGACCCTGATGTCGTGGCAGAGACGCAGCACTCGGGTCTGCATTTCTGGATTAACAAAGGACACGGACGGTTCGAGTTTCGATCGCTGAAGGTGCGCCACCGTGCGATTCGCGTACACCATGTCAAGCCGGCCGTACGCAGTGTCCAGGAACTCCGCGTGGCCGACAGTGCGCTGAACGATCCGAACCGGCTCCTGGCGGTCCTGCCGTCGCCATTCGGGGACGCGCTGGTCGCGGCGGATCCAATCGCGCTGGCCGCGAGCGCTCCGCTCTCGAAGTTCACTCATCGTCGCCGCGCGGCGCGCGGTCCTCCCTTCCTCCTCTTTTCCTGATTCAACACGTCCGCCTTCGCGTGAAGAGCGGGGCGGGCACGTCGCGCTTCGGTGTTCATTGACCTCCGGTCGTCATGGGTGTGCCATGCCGCGCGTCATCGGTCCACGGTGCGCGCGCCAGATGAGGAGATTCACATGCGGATTGTTCTGGCCGATCTGGCATCGGCCGACGGCTTCGTCAGCAAAGACACGGTCGCGGGTGGATACGGATCGAGGCTCAGACCTTTCTCCAAAGTGACGCGCGTGATATCAGCGCTCAAAAAGCACCTGCACACTCTCCCGAGCGTGCAGCTGGGCTACATCGCGGCGATGTGTGCCGAAGCGGGGCACGAGGTGGTGTTCACCGACGGAAAGCCTGCGGAAGGGGACGCGGCGATCGTGCTCAGCTCACTGGTGGATTACCGCCAAGAGTGCGCCTGGGCCGAGGCGCAGCGGGCGCGTGGATTGCGAACTGGCTTTGTCGGCCTTGCGGCGTCGAAGCTTCCGGAACTGTTCGAGCCGCATGCCGATTTCATCGTCCTGGGCGAGCCGGAGCACGCCATCGCACGGCTCGCAGCGGGTGAACGGCTCAGCGGCCGCGTGCCCAGCCCGCCCATCCAGGACCTCTCGACACTGCCGTTTCCGCGATGGGATCTCGTTGGTGCCGGCTCGCGCAGAGGGATGTCGGTACCCTTTACCGGCCGTCCCGTTGGCGGGTCCTTTCCACTTCTCGCGAGCCGCGGCTGCCCGGAGTTCTGCACCTACTGTCCCCATCGCATCCTCGCGTCCTACCGCGACCGGCCCGCTTCGAACATCGTCGACGAGATCGAACACCTCTGCGGCCTCAAGCGAGAACCGTACGTGGTCTTCAGGGATCCGCTGTTTTCCGAGGATCGCGAACGGTGCCTCTCGCTGTGCGACGAGATCCGGTCTCGAGGCCTCAAGCTGCGTTTCGAATGCGAGACGCGCCTCGATCGACTCGACCCGGAATTGCTGCAGACACTGCGCCGTGCAGGACTCGCGGCGATCAGCTTCGGCGTGGAGACCTCGTCTGCCGAGACTTTGAAGCGCTCAGGCCGACGACCGATTCCCCCCGAGCATCAGCAGCGAATCATGGCGGAGTGCCGCGAGCTCGGCGTCGTGACCGCCGCGTTCTACGTGCTGGGATTCCTCCAGGACGACTGGTCTTCGATTGCCGCAACGATTGACTATGCCATTGCGCTGGGATCCACGGCCGCACAGTTCAAGCTGCTAACCCCGTATCCCGCGACGCCGATGTGGCGGCAGCTCCAGCCGCGGGTCTACGAGACGGACTGGCAGAAGTTCGACGGCTTCACCCCCACGTTTACGCACCCGTCGCTATCTGCAGACGAGCTTCGATTCCTGCTGGAGGCGGCGTACAATCGCTTCTACCTGCGGCCCTCCTACCTCGCCCAATTCCTGCGGCTGCGGGGCCGGGGCCTCCGTGCTGTCGCGCGCTTCGACTCCAGCGTGTTCGCACGGCACGAACGGAACGAACGCCAGGAAATGGCAAGGACCGTCACCTGTTGAGGCTGTCGATACGTGAGTTTCAGCGGCCCCCTCGCGTATGCCGCCGTCTATTTTGCGGCCATTGTCGAGGGAGAGGTCGTCTTCGTCGCGGCCTCGGTGCTCGTCGCCGCCGGGAAGCTGAATGCCCTGGCGGTGATGACACTCGGCGCACTGGGCGCAGCCACCGGCGATCAGATGTTCTTCTATGCGCTGCGCGGCAGAATCGCCGGCTGGTTGACACGGTCCAGGACGATCGCCGCCCGGCACGCGTCGATTGTGTCGCGCGTCCAGCGCCACCAGTCGTTGATGATTCTCGCCATCCGTTTCGCGCCGGGCCTGAGGATTGCCATCACCGCCGCATGCGCTTACGGCAACGTCTCACCGCTTCGCTTCACCACGCTCAACCTGATTGGCGCGTTCGCCTGGGCGGCAGCGCTCCTGACACTCGTGTCGCGCGTCGGTCCGAGCCTGCTTCAGCATGCCGGCATCAGCGGCATCTGGGGCGCAGTCGTGCCGGGCGTTCTGATCGTTCTCTTTATTTGGTGGATATCCCGGGATCCGGGATCCCGCCCTTCGACCCTTCGAGAACCTCAGGGTCGTCCCGAGCCAGGTCGAGGGACGACAAGCTCAGGGCGTCCCGAGCCTGTCGAGGGACGCACCGCGGATCCCGGAATGCCGCAGGACCGTCAAAACTCAACTACGAAATAAGCATCACGTCAGAGGGGATCTGCGGGTGGAGTCAAGCGCGTGGCGGCGACACCGCGACCCGCGCGATGCGGCCGCGAGGATTTCGGTTCGATCCTGGAGTCGACGCCGGTACCAGCTGCAGCCCGGGTGGCGGCAGCCGCAGCGCAGCTCGGTCATGTTCTTGGCTTCCTTGCAGTGTTCCGAGCAGTACTTGCCGAATTCACCGTTTGGAGCGACCGTGCAGGAACAACCGGGGTGAGCGCACTGCTGAGGCTGATTCATAACGCCTCCTGCTCGCAGATTTACCGACGATTGTCGCACAGCACGGCCGTCTCCGGAGTGCCTGATCGAAGATCGCCGGGTAGGATGCGACCGGAGGCCGTCAGGCGCGCTCGGCGGCTGCCTGTGCGCGGGCGTCCATCTCGCGCTGGGTCCGGAGAATGCTGCACCAGTCTTTGTGCTCGGCGACCGGCATTCCGCATTCGACACAGATTCGCACGCGCTGCCGCGGCTCGGTATTCCGGGAAAACAGCTTTTTCAGGAATGACATGGATTCTCCGTTTCCGCTTCTACCCTGAGACGGATTTCCCGGTCAGAAGGTTTGCTGAATCGTTCAAAAATGAAGGGATTGCGGAGCCGGGCGCCCCCTTGGAGGGTATAATTCGCCGACAACTCGACCGCCGCCTGGGTCTCGGCACATCAGCGACATTTTCATGCCGACGAGGATCACCGAACGCCGGATCGGAGACGTAACGGTCTTGCAGGTCGCAGGCCGGATAGTCCTCGGTGATGGCGCCGCGGAGCTCCGTTCGCGGATGAACGATCTTATCGACGAGGCCCGCCTCAAGTTCCTGCTCGACCTGACGGACGTGACCTACATCGACAGCTTTGGCGTTGGGGTGATTGCCGCGAAATACGTGAGCGTCCGGCGCAAAGGTGGGGATGTGCGGCTGCTGCGCCTGTCGCCTCGGAGCCGCCGCGTCATGCGGATCAGCGGTCTCCTGAAAATCTTTCAGTCCTTCGAATCAGAAGAGGAAGCGATCAACAGTTTCACGCAAGGATGATCACGCGGCCGGCTGCGAGAACATGGCGGTAATGGCGTCTTCCTCGGAGTACCGTTCGATCTTCCGGGCGTCGAAGCGTTCGAGGTCGTCCTCCGTCGCGAGGACGCGAAGTTTCCCGTCGTAGGCCTCCAGCACCGCCGGCGTGTCCGCGTCGAGAATGTACCGCCGGGGCACCAGCGCGGTCCGGCGTTCGACGACGAAGTAACGGATGCGACGGCTGGCAGGCTCGACCAGTACCCCTGAGATGGCGCCGAGCTTGTGATCGTCCGGACTGAACATCGTCAGATCCGCGAACGTTCCTGACGGATGCTTGACGTGGTCAGCGTCGAGGTAGCGTAGCGCGTCGGAGCCGCTCAGTTCCTTGGTCATCATCACATCCCTGCTCCATCAATTAGCAAGCGAGATGCCAGCGCGCTCAGGCCGAAAACCCAACAATCAACAGCTCAGATTGTACGGTTTTTGTGTGCGGGGCGAAAAAACTGCCGGGAAAGGCACGTGTGCGGTAAAGGTGGCAAAAACGGCAATGGAGGTCGAATGAGGCACGTGGCGGATTCTCGAGCACTTCATCCAGGCGGCGGCGAAATCGCGTGCGTTTGGCGCCCGACGTCAGCTGGCACGAGACGCGCACACCGGAAGAGGTCAGCGTGGAGAGATCGTGCCCGAGGAAGCGTTGAGAGACGAAATGAACGAGCGACTCGGACAGATCGAGGACCGGATGGTTGACGGCTTTCGCGCGGTCGACGAACAGTTCGCCGACGAGCGCGCGTGCACCGACGGCGGGTACGACCGGCTCGACAAAGCGCTCCAGGCGCTGAGCGGGGGCATCACCCGGCTGGAGCGAAAACTGGATCGGATGCTCGCGCTGATCGTCGAGTCGAGGGGGCGGCGATAATTCGACGCGCGGTTCACTCCACCCCGAACGCGATGATGTTCCCGCCCGCCGCGACCCCGATGTACTGCTTCCCGTCGAACATGTAGGTCATAGGCGAGGCTTTCCAGGTCTGGTTCGTCTGGAACATCCACAGCGGCTTGCCGGTCACCGCGTCAGCGGCCATCAACGCGCCACCGTCCTCGCCGAAGATCACCAGGCCGGTGGAGGTCGCCAGCGTTCCGCCCCACGAGAACGCCGGACCACGCTGCGGCAGTTCCCACGCGATTGCGCCGGTGCGGATATCAATGGCGCGCAGAATACGCTCCGGTTTCGGATCGGTCGCCGTCCGCTGCGTGCCTCCGAGATAGCGTCTTCCCCGATTCCCAGTCGCCCTGATCTCGCTTGGTGTAGACGCTGCACTTCTCGAAGGTCTGGATGTAGTAGAGACGCGTCACCGGACTAAACGATGGCGAGTACCAGTTCGTCGCGCCATCCTGCGACGGGCAGACCTTCGTGCCCTCCGGCGACGGATCCTGTCCCGCGATCTTGATCGGCCGCCCATCGGTGCCGATACCGCTGGCCCAGGTCAGCGTCTTGATGAATTGTTTTGCGAGCAGCAGCTTGCCGTTCTGTCGATCGAACACGTAGAAGAAGCCGTTGCGGTTCGCGTGCAGCATCAGCTTGCGCGGCTGGCCCTGCCAGTCGGCATCGACGAGCACGGAGGTTTCAGTCGCGTCCCAGTCCCACAGATCGTGGGGCGTGAACTGATAGTGCCACTTCAACTTTCCCGTCTTGCGATCGAGAGCCAGGATGCTGTCGGAATAGAGATTGTCACCCTTCCGATGGTCGCCGTTGTACTCCTTGGTCGGATTGCCGGTCGGCCAGTACACGATGTCGAGCTCAGGATCGTAACTGCCCGTGAACCACGTGGGCGCGCCGCCGTGTTCGATGTCCTTGCCCTGCCACGTCTCCGATCCGGGCTCGCCCGACTTGGGAACGGTCCAGAACCGCCACAGTTCCTTGCCGGTCTCCTGATCGTGCGCGGCGACGAAACCATTCGCACCGTGCTCGCCACCGGTCACGCCCGAAATAACGAGGTTGCCAGCCGGGAGCGGTGCGGACGAAGCCGCGTAGTTCTTCTTCCAGTCCTCGAGCACGGTTTCCCACAGCACGTCACCCGTGAAGCGATTGAGCGCGAGGATGTGCGCGTTGTCGGTCTCGAAGAACACGCGATCGCCGGCAACGCCCACGCCGCGGTTGGCGCTCCCGGCCGTGATGCCGGTGGTCCGCGGCCGTTTGAACTGCCAGATCAGCCGGCCAGTTCCGGCATCGAGCGCGATGCACTCGTTCGGCGCCGTCACGTACATGATTCCCGAGACGACGATCGGCGTTCCCTGCAACGAACCTGCCCCCGGGAACGCGAAGACCCATTTCGGCGCCAGGCGCGTGACCGTGGTCTTGTCGATCTGCATCAGCGTGGTGTAGCGATTGCCCCGGGTATCGCCGTTGTAGGTCGGCCAGTCAACGCTCGACGTGACCTCGCGCACGCGATCGCCAACACGACGGAGCAGATGGACACGCTTGTCGTCGGCCAGGAGCTGCAGATCGTCGAAGCCTTCAGCAAGCACCTGTCCGTCGAGCGTCGCGCCCGTGGTTGTCCGAACCGTCAGGCGGACGATCGGCTTGGCCTCCGGGCGCTTTTCAATGGAACGCAGGAACCTGACGAGATCCGTGAGCTCGGTTCCCGCGACGTCGTTTGGCGGCATCCCGCGTGCCGGAATGCCCTGGTGAACCAGCTCAGCGAGGCCTGCATCATCGCGCGTCGAGAGCCGCAGCACGATCGGCGGCCCCATCTCGCCGCCGTTCCCGTCAGCGCCGTGGCACCTGGCGCAACGGCTTTCAAAAACCTTGCGCCCGGCCTCGACGTCCTGCCGCGCCATGAGCGCCGCGAACGGAAGCACCGACAAAGCAGCGACGGCAAACATTCTTCTGCGCATGGCGGAATCTTACCCGCGATTCGCGGCTCGCGGTTCGCGATTCGCTGGTTCACTGGTTCGCTAGCCAATGAACCGCCACCCTCGAACCGCGAACTGCGAACTGCGAACCGCGACGTCAACGAACAGCAATTGACAGATCCCGCTCCCACGCGCACCAGGACGGCGATGTCAGCCAGTCCATCCCGCCGTCGCCAATCGGCGCGCCGGGCGGGGCGTCGTAGGCCGTGGGCGTCCGGACCGGGTCGACAGGGCGTTCGAGGAAACGCTTGATGTCGGCAGCCATGAGCGCCTGCGCCGCCCGGTCTGATGCTCCAGCGGCCGCACCCGTCGCCAGCCTGGATCTTCGCCAGCGCGCTCGAGGCTTCGGCGCGGACCTGCGGCATCGGCGCGCCTCCGGCCAGCCACATCAGGCGTTCGACGAGTGCGCGCGCCGTGGCGCGCCGGATTTCCTGCTCGTATGGGCTCGTGGCCGCGCCCTTGAACGCCGCGATGCGGATCGCGTCGATGACCTCCGTCAGCCCGGGCAGCGACGGATCGATCGCATGCTGCGCGACCATGCGCGCCGCGCGATCGGCCTGCAGCAAAAACCCGATCGTCACGTCTGCGGCGATCGATGCCGGGCTGATCGGATCAAAGGCATCCCCGGTATAGCGCGCGAACAACTCACGGTGCCTGCCCCACCCTGACGGCCGCGGCGGGATCTTGTCGAGGGCGTGTTTCGGCAGCGCCAGCTCCGAAGGCTTCAGTGTGGCGGCCAGCGCTTCGAGCGCCGCGCGCTGCTCGGCGGCGGGGACCCATTTGGTCGGCGCCCGGCCGTCGCCGCGGAAGGCGTAAATGTAGTCCTGCCCCCCAATCACCGAGGCCGCGGCCTCGACGGCGTAGCGGTGATACATGTAGATCGGGACCAGCGCTTCTTCCATCGTGGCCATCGGCTGATCCTTCTTGATCACGGTCTCGTCGAAACGATCGAGCGCCGCGCGCCGGATCTTCATGATCCGATTCAGCTCCGCGGCCATGTCCGTGCCGTTGTTCCACTGGTCGGAGCGCGGGCTCGTGTCCGTATCCTGGTTCGTCAAGTACCGCAGGTCCTGAGCCCACCCGTCGTCCAGGATTTTTTTCAGCGCCGCTGGTTCGTCGGTGCCCTTGGGGAAATCCTGATAACCGTACGCAATGGCGACCTTGTCCCACTCGCCGATGCCGACGGCATAGGCGCCTGACAGATCAATCGTCCCGTCCGCATTGAGCGTTTCGAGCGGATGCGGATAGTCCATGACCGAGATCCGCCCTTTCGAGCTGTTGTAGTACTCGTGGCCGAGCCCGAGCGTGTGACCGACCTCGTGCGCAGCGAGCTGCCGGAGGCGCGCGATCGCCGTCTGCGCGAGAACGGGCGGGGTCTCGGTGCCTGTCTTGTACGGCGCGAGCAGGCCTTCGGCGATCAGATAGTCCTGTCGATCGCGCAGCGATCCCAGCGTCACGGTGGCCTTGATGATTTCACCCGTGCGGGGATCGGAGATGGTCGCGCCCGAACTCCACCCGCGCGTCGATCGGTGCACCCAGTTGATCATGTTGTAACGGATGTCCATCGGATCCGCCCCTTCGGGCAGCAGCTCGACGCGAAAAGCATTGCGATAGCCCGCCGCCGTGAACGCCTGGTTCCACCACCCGGCGCCTTCGAGCAGCGCGCTGCGGATCGGCTCGGGCGTTCCGCGATCGACGTAATACACAATCGGCTTCTTCGCGTCGCTGACCGTCGCGGACGGATCGACCTTCTCGAGACGATGGCGCCGAACGAATCGCTGCACCATCGGCGTGCCCAGGGGCGCGGCGTAGTCGACATACTGAAGGCCGCCGTAACCAGCGCGCGGATCGTCGATGCGTGGCCTGTAGTTGCTGTCGGGCAGCTCCGCGAACGTGTGATGCTCGCGGAGCGTCACCGCGTCGGGAGTCGGGGTTACACTGCCGACGGTGCCGGAGAACATGCCACCGCCGAAGCCGCCACCACCGGGAATGGGCACGCCGACCTGCGGCGGCCCTTGTGCGGGCCCGCCGCCGCCCCCGCCGCGGCCAGCGCCCGCACCATCGCTCGCGAACGTCAGGATGACGTCAACTTCCGTGTTCTTCGGAAACACCTTCGTCCATGGCATATCGATCGCGCTTCGCGTGCGATCCACCCGGTAGGTGCCGGGCCGGAGTTGCGGGATCGCATTGTGCGCGTCGCGGAGGAAGAAATCGGTCGCGTCCACCAGCACGCGGCCGTCTGTTTCTGCGCCCACCGTGAAGCCCCACAGAATCGATTTCGCAAAGGCATCTTCGACCGCGCGGCGCTCGTCCGGGTTTGCGCTGTTGGCGCGGAAGGTGTAGTTCGGCTGCACCATCAGCACGCGCGGACCGATACGCTGGAACGTGACGATGCGGCCCTGTCCTGACTGGCCGCGATCGAGACCGATGTCGTTCGAGCCGAGACCCGCGGTCAGGCCGGTCGAATAGAGCATCTCGGTCTCGAACTTGCTGATTTCCATCCACAGGGATCCCGTCTTTTGATCCCAGTAGAGCGGCAGGTAGCCATCCAGCTTCTGGAAGCCCGCCGTCCGGGCATCGATGGTCTGCCCGCCCGACTGAGCGCCGCCCGGTCGATCGGCGGGCGCCTGGGCTGACAGGTCGGCAAAAAGAAGCGCGAGAATTGGGACAACGGCTGCGAGCAATGATTTGGTGCGCATGCCGCGGGATTCTAACGCGTTCATAGCGCCGTCGTGATCCGGGATCCGGGATCCGGGATCCGCCGGAGGATTCGTAGACTCAGCGGAAAGTCGTAGCGATGAGCCGGCGCGAGCGAAGCAAGCGAGCGCTGGCAGGCGCTGGGGGTGGGGCCCCAGCGCAAAGGAAGAAATGCCGGTTAGTTGCCGCGTCGCGTTGCAGGCGCCGGAGGCATCCGCGAAAGGCGAGTGTGGACGGCATCGAACTCAGGGCCGGTGTTGGCCGACCCATTGACGCGCAACATTGTCGCTTCGCGGTTGATGGCCGCGTACCGGTTGCCCGGATCCGGGTGATCGCTCAACCATTCCGGCCCGCTGCCTCCGCCACGCTGCTGGATGGTGCGGAACATGCTCGCCATCTGTCGGGGATCGTAGCCCGCGCGCGCCATGATCTGCGCACCAAGCAGATCCGCTTCTCGCTCGTACTCGCGGCTGTACTTGAGGAAGTAGGTGCCCAACCCGAATTGCGATCCCTGCGAGATCACCTGGCCCGTCCGTCCACCCACGATGGATCCAAGCACTTGTCCCGCAAGCGCACCAAGCTGGAACTTTTGTGCTTTGGCGGCCTGAAGCGTTCCGTGCCGCAAGACGACGTGGCTCAGCTCGTGCGCCATCACACCGGCTACCTCGTCGTCGGTGCGCGCGGCCTGAAGCATGCCGCGATTGAGAAACATCGGGCCGCCCGGCAGGGCGAACGCATTGATGTCGGGCTGATTCACGACATCGAACGAGTAGCGGAACGAGGGCTGGCGGAAACGAGAGGGCACAGCGGCAACCAGCCGCGCGCCGATACGCTCGACCAGGCTTTCTGTCGATCGATCGTTCAGCATTGGCAACTGCTGGCGCGCTTCGGCCGCCGCCTGTCGACCAACCTGCACATCCTGCGCAGGTGTGAAACTGTTGTGCCGTAGCTGGACTGGCGTTTGAGCCGTCAGCGTCGCGCTCACGAAAAGCGCCGCGACCGTAAGGACTGGGCGACGTAGTCGTGTCTGAAAAGCCATACCCCCAGTTGTGCAAGCCGGACACCACCTCAGAAAGGAAGCAATTCCTGAACGTTTCCAGACATCTCCCGGCTGAGGTGTCCTCCGAGGGTCACCAACTCACGTCGTGGACAACGGGCTGGTGACCTCGCGCAAGCCCGACGATATCCCGCATTCAATGCGAAGATGATTGAGGAGTTTGCCGAGGGGCGTCACGCATCCGGCAAAACTGCTCCGGAGATGACGGGCGTCAGCTGAGCTTCACATGATGCACGATGCCGTTTCGAGCGGCGTGTGCAGACGCCGCTCATTCTTTGACGGCGAGTGATCGACTGCGTGGGAGGCACGCGTGGCCAAACGAGTACCGAGCGGGCGCGTCGGAAAAAACAAGAACACGACGAAGCGTGCGGCGCGCACGCCGCCTCGGGCGAAACGGTCTGCCCCGCAAAGATCCTCCGGCGCTCGATCGAAGTCGACGGCCCGCAAGCAGAAGGCAACCCAAGCGGCGAGCGCCAGCGCCAGGAAGAAAACCGCAGCCCGCGCCGCAGCGTCGAGGTCAAACCGGAAAAAGAGCGTGACCCAACCATCGCGTCTGGCCTCCGCCGCGACCGCGGCACGCGGTGCAGTCGCGGGCGCAGTTGCCGCGGTGACGAATCGGCTTCCGTGGTCGTCGAACGCCGAGGATGCCATCACGCTGCTTGAAACGGATCACCGGCGCTTCGAGGATCTGCTGAAACGGGGCGAGGAAACGACCGAGAGGGCCGTGAAGGGGCGTACGGATCTCCTGAGAACGCTCACGGCTGAATTGCACCTCCACGAGCTCGTTGAAGAGAAGATTCTGTATCCAGCGTTGAAGGCGCACCCCGAGGCCAGGGATATCGTGCTCGAGGGATACGAGGAACATCACGTGGCCGACGTGCTCACACGCGAGCTTCACGATCTGCCGACCGACGACGAGAAATGGGGTGCAAAATTCAAGGTGCTGAAGGAAAGCCTCGAGCATCACATCGCGGAAGAAGAGAGCGACATGTTCCGCAGGGCGCGAGGGATCTTCAGCCGGAAGGATCTGCAGCAACTAGGGGCAACGATGGTAAAGATGAAGTCCGCATCCCGGACGTAGCCGTGGAGAATGTGCGATGCAGCTGACCGATTTGTTCCTGGACGAACTCGAGCGCGAAGGGCCGCTGACCCGCCGCGTGCTCGAGCGGGTTCCTGAAGGCCGCAACGAATGGCGCCCGCACGAAAAGTCGATGCCGCTCGGGCGCCTCGCAGCGCTCGTCGCCGGCATGCCGTCCTGGCTGGCCATGATGATCGACAAGGACGAATTCGACCTGAATCCGCCGGGCGGGTCGTCGGGATCCTTTCAAACGAACTTCCGGACGAACGCGGATCTCCTCAAGACCCTGGACGACGGCGTGTCGGCCGCCCGCGCCGCGCTTCGAGAAACAAGCGACGCTCACCTCATGACCCTGTGGCGGTTGCTCGTCTCCGGCAAAACCGTGGCGGAGCATCCACGGTATGTGATGATGCGAGACTCGATCAATCACCTGGCGCATCACCGCGGCCAGATGACGGTCTACCTTCGGCTGAATGACGTCCCCGTGCCGGCGGTGTATGGACCGTCCGCCGACGATCAGCGCTTCTAAGAATAGGTTCTGCTGGGTTCTACTGGGTTCTGCCAGGTTCTACGAGGTTCGTTCGCGGGTTCTGCTGGGTTCCACGAGGCCGTTCGTGGACTCAGGTCAGGTCGTGCGACCCCCGGTCGATGCCCGGCGCGTCGATGATCTGCTTCAGCTCGCCGTAATCGAGCCAGACGAGATCGCAGCCGACGCACCGATCGATGATGACGTTGCCGGGGCCATAGTACCAGTCGGTCACCATGGGCGAGCGGCATTTGGGACAACTGATCTTCCGCCGGAGCTCGTCGGCCCTGGCAGGTGTGGGCATCACCGACGGGTTCTGCGCCCAGGCGCGACGGCTTCGGACCAGTTCCGCGAAGTCCCGTCTCGGGATAAGAATCCCGCGGCACGTGTCGCAGAAGTCGACCTGCCATTTGTCGACCAGGCCGCGCAGGAACGGGACCTTGCACAGTGAACACTGTCGCGGGGAATCACCCGGCCCCAGAATGCGGATGCCCTCCCGGTCCACCGTTTCCGGAAACGCGTTCGTCCCGCAATGCGCGCAGACGTAGAAACCCTTCGCGTTCAGAGGCATCGCGGCGCCGCAGTTCGGACAGTTCATAGTCGTTGGATTGCTGATTGTCGATTGCTGATTTTTCACTCAATGATCAATCAACAATCAGAAATCGACAATCAGCAATATCATTAGGTATATGCGTCTTCGAGGCCTCTTCGTTGTGTTCGTCAGCGCCCTTGTAATTGCCGCCGGCTGCGGGGATTCCCCGACCAGGCCGTCATCAGCCCCGTACAGCCAGACCGAGCTGCACATCGGGTCCGGACTCGAGGCCACGTCGGGTGAAGTCATCACGGTGAACTACACGGGCTGGCTCTGGGACCCGACCAAGATTGACGGGAAAGGGATCCAGTTCGACTCCTCAGCCAACGCGGGACCGTTTTCGTTCACGCTCGGTCAGGGCAACGTGATTGCCGGGTGGGATCAAGGTGTTCCCGGCATGAGGACCGGAGGGCTCCGCCGGCTCGTGGTTCCACCCTCGCTCGCCTACGGGACCGCTCGGTACGGACCCATCCCGCCGGATTCCACGCTGGTCTTCGACATCGAGCTCGTGGACGTGCAGATCACCCAGGTGCCCTGAGCGTCGACCGCTCGAATCGCACTCACTTTCCAATTCGGACCCGAACCCCTCCGCTGACGTAACGGAGTCGATCGTCGAGGCGCAGTTCGCCACCGCCTGTCGGTGTCCCTTTGAGCGCGGCAAACCCGCCGTCGACCGAAATCGCCCACCTCTCGTTGACCCAGATTTCCATGCCCGCGCCCCACATCCACCCCCATCCGCGCAGCTCGAACTCGCTGTCCTGTGACGCGCCGTTGATCGTGTCGTGGGTCTTCAACACCGAATCCTGCCAGTTCCAGCCCGCGAGACCGGAGATGCGTACGGGGCCGGCGGGAATCCCAAAGCGGCCTCCAATCATCACGACCTGAGGATCGAGCGAGCTGTCGAACGAGTACGTGCTCCCGGTGTTGTTGCCGCTCACCTTCGCTTTTGAGGGTTTGGCGTAGCTCGCTTCGGCGCCCAGGTAACGGGTGAGCCAGAACGTGACGCCGCCCGAATAGATCATTCCTGCCTTGTCGCCATTGCACGTCGCCGCGTTGCCGCAAGCGATCAACACAAAGTCGCGAAGGTCCGCGCGACCCGCACCACCGAACACGATGAGGCCCGTCGGCGCCAGCGACCAGTTCCTGGCCTTCCCCGGATCGTAACTCCCCTTGACCAGCATCATCGTCGGATTCGGCCCGCCGACGTCGACAACGAGCGTGTTGACCTGGCGTACCCAGTAGAGGCCCGCGATATCACGTCGATCGCAGCCCGGCTCCTGCGTCGCCGCCGGCTGCCCACGTTCGACGACGATGATGCGGCGGATCTTGTCGCAGACATCGATGAAAATGTTGGCGTCGATCTCGAGCTTGCCGGCGTTGTTCTCCTTGAGGTTCAGCGGCAGCGTCGTCTCGCCGCTGGGCTGCACGGAGGCCGAAGCCACTTTCGTTGCGTTCAGAAAAACTTCAATCGTCTCACCCGGCGGCGCGTTTCGCACCATAACGGTCTGGGCCCGCGCGATGCCGCTTCCAGCCAGTACAAACAGCGCGGCTGCCACGAGCAGCCGCATGGGTTTCATCATCCGCGCTCCTTCGATGCCTGCATTTCTCCTCTTTGATCCTCGGGTAGCATTCTGCTGTCGTGTCGTACCTGGGTGCGCGACAGCCCCTAAATTATGGTTCAGAACGCGAAAACCGATCTACTTCGCGCTCCGGCCCCCTCCTTGGCACGCAATCAGCACACGCCTGGCCCAATCGGTCGAAGAGCCGCAAAACGATTACAGATATGTTGAGCCGTGTGCCATTTCGGCGTTTCGTCGCGACGGTGCTCGGCGGATGCGCACTGATTGTCGTACACCCGACGCCGGGTCACGCGACGCGCGCGCACGGCCGGATCACGGGCGTCGTGCACCTGGTTGCACTCACTGGCACGGCACTGCGCTCGGGTGCATATCCGGCACGACAGGTGACTCGCAAGACACCCGACGCGGCTGAAATCGGCAACGTCGTCGTGTTCGTGAAGGACGCGCCCGCAGACCCTGAACTGCCCGGGACACGCGCGTCGATCAGCCAGCGCGATGAAGCGTTCGTCCCGCGTGTCACCGCCATCACGCGCGGATCGACGGTCGAGTTCCCCAACTTCGATCCGTACTTCCATAACGTCTTCTCGCTGTCGCGCGCGCTGACCTTCGATCTGGGCCGGTTCCGGAAGGGTGAGAAGCGTGAGCGCGTGTTCTCGCACGCCGGCGTGATCAAGGTGTACTGCCACATCCATTCGGAGATGGCAGCAACGATTCTGGTCTTCGATCACCGCCTGTATACGACACCGGTCTCCGACGGCTCGTTTGCCATCGACGCGGTACCACCCGGCACCTATCAGCTGAGCGCGTGGCACGAGCGCATCGGCGAGACGACAAAGTCCCTGAAGGTCGTCGCCGGCGAGGATGCGAGCGTCGAGTTCGCGCTGCCGGTCGTCGAAAAGTAGCCATGCCCCGCCGCACGCCCCCTCGGTTCGTCACTCGCACACTCATCGCAACGCTGGCCACCGTGGCGTTCGTGCTGTCGGCGGTTCTGCTGGTGGTCACGCTGAGCGTCAGGAAGAGCGCGCGCGAAGGGGTCGTGGAGCGGCTTAAGACCGTACAGCTGCTGATCGGCGAGCTGGAAAAGCGGCGGGCGGACGAACTCCGCGCACAGGTGACGATGCTGGCGGAAAACTCCACGCTGAAGGCCGCGGTCGACACGTATCAAAGCGAGCTCAGGACGACGAACCCGGCCGGCCGGCAGGACCTCGTGGCCACGATCGCGCGAGAGCTGGACAAACTCGCGGCACGCATCCAGCCCGATGTGCTGGAGGTGCGCAATCAGTCCGGCGAGGTGCTGGGCATCGCAGGCCGGCGCGCCGGTGAGTGGCCGGCCTATTCGCGAGTGACGGCGCCCCGTCAGGGAACGGGGGCGTCGATCGCGACGACACCATCGGGCGGCGTCTTCCGGCTGGCGTCGGTGCCGATCGTCCTGCAAGGTACCGAACTCGGAACCTTGAGCCTGGCGAGTGCCCTCGACCAGGGCTACGCGGAAGACCTCGCCAAGTTGTCGAAGGCCCAGACGGTGATCCTGTCCCACGATCGTGTCGTTGCCTCGACCCTGCCCCGGATGGCGCTCAAGCCCGAGATGATTCGCGCGAATGTGGGTCAAGAGGGCCTGCCGCTCGCTGATTCGGAGTACGCCGTGCAGCTTCTCCTCGACGAGGGGGACGCACAGGTGTACGTGCTCGACTCGATCAACGCGTCGGCAGGCCCGGTGATACAGGGCGCGCTGCGCACGATGGGCTGGATTGCGCTCGGCGCGTTTGCGCTCGCGGCGCTCGCCAGCGTCTGGCTGTCACGCACGATCGCGCGCCCGATCCACTCGCTGTCCGCGTCGATGTCCGGCATGACCGCGTCGGGCGAGTTCGACGGGGAGCTCACACCGGGTGGCGACAGCCTCGAAGTCGACGCGCTGACGGTGACGTTCAATACGATGATCAGGTCGGTGAAGGCTGCGGAAGCCGCGCGGTTGAGCGCGTACGTCGGCACGATTCGCGCGCTCGCGCTCGCGCTCGACGCGCGCGATCCTTACACGGCCGGCCATTCCGAACGCGTCAGTGCGCTGTCGCTGGCCATCGGGCGCTCGATGGCGCTGGACGAGGCGCAGCTCGAAGTGCTTCGGCTCGGCGCGCTCCTCCACGACATCGGCAAGATCGGCATCAGCGATCACGTCCTGATGAAGCCTGGCTCCTTGACCGCCGAAGAATACGAAACGATCAAGGAGCATCCCGTCGTCGGCGCGCGGATCCTGCGCAGCGTGCCGTTTCTCGAGGCGCACATTCCCATCGTCGAGCTGCACCACGAGCGGCCGGACGGAAAGGGATATCCGCACGGACTCCGCAGCGACGAAATACCGCTCGTGGCGAGCATCGTCCACGTCGCGGACGCCTTCGATGCGATGACGAGCGCCCGCGCGTATCGGCCCGCGCGCGCAACGTCGGAAGGCCTCCGGGAGCTGTGGAGATGCGCAGGCACCCAGTTCGATGCCGAAGTCGTGCACGCGCTGGCCAAGGCGCTTCCTGACATCGCGCGGTCTCCGGACACGCACGACGCCGCGCCGCAACTCGTGCCCGTTCCTGTGGCATTGAGGGCTCTCCGCGCATGACGGTCACCGAGCTGCACCGGACGGCGCTGGCGGGCGCAGCCACCCTGGTGCTCGTGCTCCACGCCACCGGCGTGCGCGCACAGGACGTGACAGGCCGGGTGGCCATGGAAGCCGTCGCCTCCATCTCGGTTTCATCGGCCGACGGCGGGGATCCGTTCCTGATCTTCGATCAGGTCAGCACGATAGGAGTGGGACGAGGCTGGGACGTGGTGGTTCGCCCGTGGGCGCGCCGCATGCCGGGAGGAGACTGGGGCGCGGAGATGTACCAGCTCCAGATGCGCTACACCTCGTCTACACGGGTTCCATTTCGACTCGACGCCGGCGTCATCTCATCGCCACTCGGGTTGACGACGCTCGAGCTGAGGCCCGATCGCAATCCGACGATCGGAGCGCCTTTCTACTACTTTGTGCCGCTTCCCCCGTTCGACGGCAACTTCGATCGGGTGACGATCATGTCCGGCGGCTACCCGCTGGGCGCGATCCTCAGTGCGTCTGGTACGCGCTGGGATATCCGTGGTGGCATGACGGATGCGACACCGGCGCGTGCGCGAAGCGTGTTCAGCAGCTCGAAAGCGCCGGCCGCTCCGCAATTCGTGCTCGGAGGGGGCGTGACGCCTGCAGCCGGGCTTCGCTTTGGTGCCGGCCTCGCGCTCGGGCGTTACCGCGTCGATGCCGCCGCGCAGAAGAACATGGTTATCCCCGACAGCAGCTACGGATCCGGAGCCTCGACAAGCGGCGTCATCCCGAGAGGCGCGCCGCTTCCAGACGAAACAGCCGCCGTGTTCAATGTCGAAGGTGAATACGCGATTGGCTATACGCGGGTCAGCGGCGAGCTCGTCGTCGATCGATTCGAGACGTTGATCTCGCCCGCCGTGACGCGCGGCTTCAACGTCGTGGCCGTTCGCACGCTCTCACCGCGCTGGTTCACGGCCGGACGGATCGTCGGCGCGTCCACTCCTGTCCTGACGACACCAACACCGGTACACAAGGTCGCAAAAAGCGCGGAAGCCACACTTGGATATCGGCTGACGCCAACGATCACGCTTCGCGCCGCCTATCAGGGATCGACGGCCTTCAGCCGGCCTGCGTGGCAGCACGCCATCGCCGTATCCACGGTGTGGGCGCAGCGCTGGTGGTGAACTCGCAATCAGCAACCCGGAATCGATCTTGACATCGTGCGCTGGCGGGTCCATGCTGTTTTCGATCGCCTTCGGTCAAGGAGGCACGATGGATACGCCACCGGGCTGAGATCGGCGTCACGGGGTTCTGCCGCACGCGCACCACGCGGCTTTCGGATGCTCAATCCGGGCACGTGGTCCCACTCACAAGGGCGACAGAACCCCGCGCCAGCCAACTTCTCTTGAATCGTCGGGGCCCCCTGCACCCCGACCAGCTCACTTCGCGCCTCTTTTAGCACTTTGAGTGCTACGCCATCTTCCCCGACAGCTGTCGATGTCGCGCGATGTTGCCGGCGGCGCGGGCGCGCTCGGTATTCACGGCCCCTTTGAATTGCGCACCCTCTTCGAGCGCAAAGTGCCGGGCGATGACGTTGGCTTCAACGGTGGCGTTCGGACCGATGTCGACGCGCTCGGCCGTGATGTGGCCTTCGAGATGCCCGTCGACCGTGACGCTGCGCGCGGTGACGGCCGCGCGCACGCGCGAGCCGGTTCCGGCCACGAGATGATGGTCCTGAAGATCGATCGTGCCTTCGAACAGGCCGTCGATCGTCACGTCCTCACCCGCCTTCAAGTCGCCCTTGATGATCAGTGCCGTCCCGCTGCGCATGTCGAATACTGTTGCGCAGTCGTGCTCCTCTGCGCAAGCTGAAGGTTGAGGTGGGCTGCCAGCACTCTTGCACTGTTGCCGCCCTCGGCAGCATATTCTCTCCCGGACATCGCAGAGGAGATTCATCATGAGGCAGTTGTTGTTCGTGGGCATCCTGGCCAATACGCAGGCCAAGCCGGAGGCGGGGCCGTTCGCTCCGCGCCTGCCATGAATCGCGCGTCTCTGCGCCTGACGGCCGTGTTCGCGTGTGCGCTGGCCGTCGCGATCGATGCGCGGCAGGCGACCCCGGTCAGTGCGTTGAGCGCGCAGATCGATCGGATCTTCAACACGCGTGACTACAGCACACCACGATTCGGTCCTGCTCGCTGGCTTCCCGACGGGACGGCGTACGCAATCGTCGAGGAGGCCGCTCGTGGCAGCGGATCGGAGATCGTCAGGTACGACGCGGCGACGGGCGCCCGATCCATCCTGGTACCCGCTTCGAAACTGATTCCGCCGGGCTCGACGAATCAGGCTGGCCTGGAGATCGACAACTACGACTGGTCGGCCGACGGAAAGCGGCTGTTGATCTTCACGAACACGAAGAAGGTCTGGCGGCAGAATACGCGTGGGGACTACTGGGTCCTTGACGTCGCGGCCGAACGCCTGAAGAAGCTCGGCGGCGAATCCCCGGAATCCAGCTTGATGTTTGCCAAGTTCTCGCCAGACGGCTCTCGCGTGGCCTATGTACGCGCGAACAACATTTACGTCGAGCAACTGGAGTCCGGCACGATTACGCCCGTCACGCGCGATGGATCGACCACGACGATCAACGGCACATCTGACTGGGTCTACGAGGAGGAGCTGGACGTCCGGGATGGTTTCCGCTGGAGTCCCGACAGCCAGCGCATCGCGTACTGGCAGTTCGACTCGACCGGCGTCGAGATGTTCACGCTCATCAACGACACGGCGGCGCTCTACCCCGCAATCATTCGTATCCCCTATCCCAAGGCCGGCACCACGAACTCGGCCGTCCGCATGGGTGTCGCATCCGTCGGCGGCGGTGCCACGCAATGGATGAACATTCCCGGTCAACCACGCGACAACTACCTTGCGCGCCTCGAATGGCTGGACCGGAATACCGTCGCGATTCAGCAATTGAACCGGCTCCAGAATCAGGACGACTTCTATCTCGCGGACGCGACGACCGGCGCGGCAACCCGGGTGTTTCGCGACATGTCGAACACGTGGGTCGACGTCGTGGACGACGTGCGGTGGACCAGCGGAACGTCGAAGAGTTTTCTGTGGCTGAGCGAACGGGATGGCTGGCGGCACGTGTATCGCGTGCCTCGCGGCGGCGGCCAGGGAACCTCGATCACGCGCTTCGACGCCGACGTCATCGACGTCGTGGGCACCGACGATGCGGAAGGATGGCTGTACTTCCTCGCGTCGCCGTCCAACGCGACCGAACGCTACCTGTATCGATCGAAGCTCGATGGGTCCGGTGCTCCGGAACGCGTCACACCCGCAGATCAAGAGGGCACCCATGCGTATGACCTGGCACCAGGGGGACGGATGGCGTTCCACACCTGGTCCCAGTTCGATCGGCCCCCGGTGATGGACGTCGTGGCGCTGCCGGCGCATCGGTCATTGCGGGGCCTGACCAACCCATCTGCGTTGCAGTCGAAACTCGGCGAGCTGATCACGTCTCCTGTCGAATTCCTGACGATCGACATCGGAAACGGTGTGACGCTCGACGGCTGGATGCTGAAACCGCCGGCCTTCGACGCCTCGCGCACATATCCGGTCATCGTGTTCGTGTATGGCGAACCTGCCGGTCAGACCGTGACGAACAGCTGGCGTGGTGCGCAGGGACTCTTCAACCGCGCACTCGCGAACGCCGGCTACGTCGTGGTTTCGTTCGACAATCGCGGTACGCCTGCGCCGAAGGGCGCCGCGTGGAGAAAGGTCGTCTACGGGAGCGTGGGAGATCTCTCGTCGAAAGAGCAGGCGGCGGCGATCCGCGCGCTCGCGGCACGCCAGCCATTCATCGACCTGAGCCGCATCGGAATCTGGGGCTGGAGCGGCGGTGGCACGAACACGCTCAACGCCATGTTCCGTTTTCCTGACGTCTACAAGGTCGGCGTGGCCGTCGCGCCCGTGCCCGATCAACGGCTCTACGACACGATCTACCAGGAACGATACATGGGACTGCCGGCGGACAACGCCGCGGGCTACCGGGCCGGATCAGCCATCAACTTCGCGGAGGGACTCAGGGGCAGGCTGCTGATCGTCCATGGATCCGGCGATGACAACGTTCACTACCAGGGAACCGAACGCCTGGTCAATCGGCTCGTCGAGTTGAGCAAGCCCTTCGACCTCATGGTCTATCCCAATCGCACGCACGCGATCTCGGAGGGCCCTGGCACGAGCGCGCACGTGTATCAACTCATCGCACGATACTTCGTGGAGCACCTGCCCTTGCAGGGTCGGGCGCCAGCTACGATGCACTGAACAGATTGCGGTAACGCGTCGGCTGCGACCGCAGATACTGATTCGGTGCCTTGACGGTCGCGCCGAGATGAGCCGCCGCGTGCCATGGCCACCGCGGGTCGTAAAGGATGGCGCGCGCCAGCGCGACGAGGTCTGCGTCCCCGGTGCCGATGATCGCTTCGGCCTGATCGAAATCCGTGATGAGCCCAACCGCGATCACCGGCAGGCCGGTCGCCGCTTTGACGGCGCGCGCGAGGGGCACCTGGTAACTCGGCCCCAGCGGGATCTGCTGCGTCGGTGTCAGACCGCCGCTCGAAACGTGAAGAGCGCTGCAGCCGTGCGCCTCCAGCGCCTTCGCAAACGTAATCGTCTGGTCGATGTCCCAACCTCCCGGCGCCCAGTCCGTTCCTGATACCCGAAGCGACACCGGACGCTCGGGTGGAAACGCGGCACGCACGGCATCGAAGACCTCCAGCGGAAAGCGCAACCGATTTTCGAGGCTGCCGCCGTACTCGTCCTCACGGCGATTCGACAACGGCGACAGGAACTCGTGGAGCAGGTACCCGTGTGCGCCGTGCAGTTGGACCGCGTCGATGCCGAGTCGAGCGGCCCGCGTGGCGGCCGCGGCGAATGCCTTTCGAATCTCCGCGAGACCGGTGCGATCGAGCGCGACGGGTGGATTCTGTGTGTCCGTGAACGGGATCGCGGACGGTGCGACCGTCTGCCATCCGCCGGGTTGAGCCGGTGCGATCTGGGAACCACCTTCCCATGGAACCCGTGAAGACGCCTTGCGTCCCGCGTGCGCCAGTTGAATGGCGATCGGCATGTCGGACCACCGGCGAACGATTTCGAGCGTGCGCGCCAGCGCCGCTTCCGTGTCGTCCGACCACAACCCCAGGTCGCGACCGGAAATCCGGCCTTCAGGAAGCACCGCGGTGGCTTCAATCGTCAGCAGCGCCGCTCCTGACAATGCGAGATGCCCCAAGTGGATGAGGTGCCAGTCCGTGGCTCGTCCCTCGTCCGCAGAGTACTGACACATCGGGGCGATGACGATCCGGTTGCGAAGTTCCAATGACCCGACTCGCAACGGCGCAAAGAGATGCGGGTGGCTGCTCATGGCTTTCATTATTCAGCGATTACAAGATTCGCCGTTGCGGATGCCGACAAGTCGATGATAGCGTCCGGGTCGGCTCGAGGCCGACTCGTGCCTGATTGACCACACTCCACAAGGGGGAAACACATGATGAACATCGGGTGGCGCCATGCCAGCGCGCTGACGCTGGCGGCATTGGTTGGACTCTCCGGCACCGCCGCCGCGCAGAAGCCGAACAAGCAGAAGCCTCATCAGGTTCGGCAGACTGATGCTGAACCGCCCGCGCCCGCGACCGCCGAAGAGGCGGCCGGCGACGCGTTGCTCGAGGAGATGACGAGCCAGGTGTCCGATGATCTGGTGGCGATTGGACACCCCGATGGGACGATCTCCATGGATCTCCAGGGCCGCTTCATGAGCGTCATGATCGTCAAGACGAACAAGGACGGCAGCCAGGCGGTTTCGTGCGAAACCGGCGAGGACGCTCTGGCACACGCGCTCGGGAAGAAAACGCCCGCGGATCGGACCACGAACGCACAGGCCTCGGTTGTCCCGGTGCTGACACCCACGGCCGTCCGGGAGATCAAGTAACATGCGCCGCCACCTCATCGGTATCACCGTTGCGGCGATCCTGGGCGTGAGTGCCTCGGCATCGGCGCAAGGCCACATCATCATCTTCAATAACAACGCACCCGGCGTCGGCTTCAACGACCCGACTCCGGCCGCGCCAGTCGGGGGCAATCCAGGGACGACGCTGGGACAGCAGCGCATCAACGTGTTCCTGCGCGCCGCGTCGATCTGGGAAGCGAAGCTCCATCCGAGGCAGGACATCCGCGTGCTCGCCGACTTCCGCGCGCTCGGTGCGAACGTGCTCGGATCGGCCGGAGCCATCCAGATCTTTGCCAATTTTCCCGGGGCCGAGCTCTCGACGACCTGGTACCCGGTCGCGCTGGCGAAGCATCTCGCGAACCAGGACCTCAATCCCTGCGGGACACCGCTGACGGTGGCCTGTTTCGACATCCAGGCGCGATTCGCCACGACGTTCAACTTCTACATGGGGTTCGACAACAACGAAGGAACGGGGCAGCAGGATCTGCTCGTCGTGATCCAGCACGAGCTCGCGCACGGGCTCGGCTTCGCCAATTTCGTCAACGTGTCGACTGGCACGCGCCCGTTGGATCTCCCGGACGTGTACTCGCGGTCCACGCTCGACGTGACGAGCAACCAGATTTGGAACGACATGACCAACACTCAGCGCCAGGCATCGGCGCTCAACGTTCGCCACGTTTCCTGGAACGGCGTCAATGTGAATGGTGCCGTTCCAGAAGTCCTGAAACCCGGCGAGCCTTCCATGCTCGTCCTCAGCGCGAACCCGGTTCTCGCGCTTCCAGTGGGCGACGCGTCATTCGGCGCGCCGTTGACGAGTGCGGGGATCACGGGCGATGTCGTCCTGGCGCTCGATGCCGCCGACGCAGCCGGGCCGTTGACGACTGACGGCTGCTCGGCCATTCAGAACGACGTGAGCGGCAAGATCGCCATGATCGATCGCGGGACGTGCGGGTTCACGATCAAGGTCAAGAACGCGCAGAACGCCGGGGCGAAAGCGGTCATCATTGCTGACAACGTGGCCGGATCGCCGCCACTGGGGCTGGGCGGCACCGACCCGACGATCACGATCACCGCGGTTCGAATCTCGCTGCCGGACGCGAATGCGATCAAGGCCAGCCTGCCCGGCGTGTCGGTAAAACTGGGCATCGACGAGTCCGTCCTCGCCGGCACGGATCGTGTGAAGGGGCTGATGATGCTCGCGGCCTTCAACCCTGTCATACCCGGTTCGTCTATCTCGCACTTCGAACCGATCGCATTTCCCAATCAGCTCATGGAGCCGGCCATCAACCCCGACCTGACCTCGGCGGTCGACGTCCCGCGTGATCTCACCACGAAGCTGTTGACCGACATCGGGTGGTTTTCCGACCGGGACGGCGTGGCGGACGGGATCGATCACTGCATCGGCTCGGACCTTCGACCGACGGTCATGATCGAGGACTGCGACACGGGCGTCACCAACGCGATTCAGCCTGACGGCTGTACCGTGTCAGACGTCATCTCGCAGTGCGGGGTGGACGCGACAAACCACGGAGAGTACGTGAGCTGCGTCACGCACGCCGCCGGCGAGCTCAAGGCCACCGGCTTCCTCAACACGATCGACCACGGCAAGATCCAGAGCTGTGCGGCAAAGGCAAAGTAAGTCGACAATCTAGTCTCAGTCCGAGGGGCCTCGCCCCTCGGACTCGCTCGCTGCGAGTTTCCCTACCCTTCGGCCAGGATCTCGTACGACCTTAGCCTCGCCGCGTGATCGTAAACATGCGACACGACGATGAGTTCGTCTGCCTGCGTGCGCGCAACGAGATCTGATAGATCGTCACGTACCGTTTGCGAGGCCCCCACGATCGAAACCGACTGAATCTCCTGGAGCGGAATGCCTCGGAACGGCGTCACGTCCTTCTCGAACTCCCGGTTCGGCGGCGGCAGCGTGGTCGGCATGCCGCGTCGCAGGTTTGCGAACGACTGCCTCCCTGACGTCGCCAGGAAGCGAGCCTCCGCATCCGTGTCAGCGGCGACGATGTTCACACCGAGCATCACGCGCGGCGTGTCGATGATTCCGGACGGCTGAAAGCGATCGCGGTAGATGGCGATCGCCTGCGTCATTTGCGCGGCGGCAAAATGCGAGGCGAACGCGAACGGCAGCCCCATCATCGCGGCGACTTGCGCTCCGAACAGGCTCGATCCCAGAATCCAGATCGGAATGTCCAGCCCGCTCCCCGGCACCGCGCGGACCGTCTGTCCGTCCTCCGGATGGAAGTACGACATCAGCTCGAGCACGTCGTGTGGAAAGTCGTCCGGGTCGCTGTGCAGCGTGCGCCGCAGGGCGCGCGCGGTCGTCGGATCGCTGCCCGGTGCGCGGCCGAGACCGAGATCGATGCGGCCGGGAAACAACGACTCGAGCGTGCCGAACTGCTCCGCGATCAACAACGGCGCGTGATTCGGCAACATGATCCCGCCGGCACCGACCCGGATCGTCTTGGTGCCCGCCGCGACGTGGGCCATGACGATGCTCGTCGCGGCGCTCGCGATGCCGGGCATGTTGTGATGCTCGGCAATCCAGTAGCGTTTGTAACCCCAGCGTTCAGCGTGCTGCGCGAGATCGAGTGAGTTGCGAAAGGAGACCGCGGCTGTGCTGCCGTCGGTAATGGGCGAGAGATCGAGCACCGATAGCTGAACCATCGATGTAGTGTGACATCGAACTTTTGCCTTTTAGCTATTACCTTTTAACTTTCTAACGTCTCAGTTTCTCCATCCAGTTCACGACGACCGTGAACGGTTGCGACGCGCCGACATCCCACACGTTCATCAGGAACTGTTGACCGTCTGGCGCTACGTCATACACGGATCGGGTGACGACCGGCCACCGAACGTCAAACAACGGCTTCACGTCCTGCACCTTCAGCTCGTCGCCTCGGATCGAGATTGAGGCCACCATCAGTTTGTCTGGGCCGAGGAAGAAGAGCTCGGTGCCGTCATGGCTCCAGCGTGGAAAGTCGCCACCGGTCGAGGAAACCGGGATGACGGTCGTCGGCTGCGAGAACAAGGCGACAAAGACCTCTTTCCGTCCGCCTGAGCGATTGGAGACGTAGGCAATCCATTTTCCGTCGGGCGAGAACTGGGCCGGAATTTCGCTGAAACCGGAATTCAGCAACAGGTATGGCTTGCGCTCACCGGTCAGGGGCAGGACGGCAATTTTTCCCTGCAGCGCCCGGGTCACCTCGTTGTAGAGGAGAAATCTGCCGTCTGGCGACACACTCAACGGAAGTATGTTGTGCGTCCTGTCTTCGAACAGCACCTCGGCGGGACCTCCAGCGGCGGGTTTCGTCATCAACGCCGCACCCGTCTCACGCTGCGCCGAGTAAATCAATCGCGTGTCGCCGGTCGCCCAGATCGCAGAACCGGTTTTTTCTGGACCGAACGTGACCTGGGTCGGGAACTTTCGCGCGACGTCATAGACGTGGATGTCCATGGCGCCGCCGCCTTCGCCAGCCTTCGAAACGGACACGCGATTGGCGGAGTGCGAGAGTTCGACGTCCAGGTAGCCGCTCTGCTCGGCGAGCGTGCTGGTTTTGTGACCGGACCGATCGAACCAGGCCAGTGTCGTTCCGCCGCCGCCAGTGCTCGACTGGTAGGCCAGCACGCCGTTCTCGGAGACCGTGAACGCTCCGGTACCGGACGTGGGGTTGACCTGGAGCTGTTCGACAATCGGAACCGGGTCACCAGATAGCTTCAACGAATCCACATCGAACGGTTGGGCGAACAACGTCGTCCCGCGAACGAACAAAAGGTGGCCGTCGGCGTACTTGGCGTTCGCCACCATGTCGGCCAGCAGCCGGATGGTGCCGGCTGAATCGAGCGATGCCAGAAATACACCGCGGGGTCCAGCGCCCGGCACAGCGGAGGCATAGAGAAAGTGACGGCCATCGGGAAGAAATGACGGGACAATTTGGAGACGCGGACCAAGCGTTTCGTCGACCGCCAGTACCGGCTTCGGGGTCCCGCCTGCCGCGGCGACGCGCGTGATACCCGTGTCTCCAGTGAACAGAATCACGTCGTCTTTGTTCCAGGTTCCAGGAGGTCCGGTCGTCGCCTCGCAGATGGTCGTGATCGTGCCACTAGAGATATCGATCTTCTTCAGTTTTCCGTCGGCGATGAACGCGAGCCGCCTGCTGTCCGGCGCCCAGAAGGGCGCATACGCATTGGCGGTTCCTGGCAGAGGCTGTGTCGAAAGGGTGTCCAGCGAATGGACCCACAGCGCGATCCGACCGCTGGCATCAGGCGCGGTGTACGCGAGACGCCGGCCGTCCGGTGAAATCGACAAGCGCAAGGCGGGCGGACCGGTCGGCGTCGTCGGGGCAACGAACTCCGACATGAACATCCGGGTGTCTCCCGCCGGTGCCCTGCCCAGGGTCGCGGCCGACCATGCGGCGACGCCGATGGTGACGAGCACCGCCAATGCCGCCACGATCCACGGCACAGCGGACGCGCGGGCCTTCTGACTCTCAGGCGCCGCCGGTTCTTGGAGGATACGTTCGAGCGCCGCGCGCAGGTCGCGAACCGTCTGCCAGCGATCGTCCGGGTTCTTGGCGAGACACCGCGTCACGATCCACTCGAGCGTTGGCGGGGTGATCGGTACGAGCTCGCGCATCGGCCGCGGTTCGGTCGCGATGATCGCGGACATCACGGCTGACGGCGACTCTCCGCGGAACGCGCGCTTACCGGTTACCAATTCGTACAGCACGCATCCCAGCGCGAAGATGTCGGTCCGAGTATCCGCGTCGCGGCCTTCGATCTGTTCCGGCGCCATGTATTGGGGCGTTCCGACGATCTTGTGCTCGCCGGTCAGCGCGCTGATCGTGGCGTCCGCGGCTTGGCTCGCATGCGCGTCCGCCCGTGTCGCCAGGCCAAAGTCGAGCAGCTTCACATTGGGCGGACTCGACTTCGAGATCAGAATATTGGATGGCTTCAAATCGCGATGCACGATGCCGGTTCGATGGGCTGCGGCTAGCGCATCGCAGATCTGGATCGCGATCGCCACCGCCCGCTCGATTGGCGCCGGACCGGCCAGCGGTTCGCCGTCGACGTGTTCCATCACCAGGTACGCGGTCGGGCCCTCCGTGCCGACGTCGTGCAGCGTGCAGATGTGGGGATGATTCAGAGCCGAGATCGCGCGCGCCTCGCGGTCGAATCGCGCGCGGAACGTCGAATCGCTGGCGAACAGCTCGGGCAGCACCTTGATGGCGACCGTGCGGTCGAGCCGCGTGTCGCGGGCCCGATACACCTCGCCCATGCCACCGGCGCCGAGCGTGCCGGTGATTTCGTAGGGACCGAGACGAGTACCAGTGGTTAAAGCCATCTCGCGTGGGCGGTCTCATCCTAACGGAATTCTCTGCCCACGCGATGTGGTTTTCCCTTGTCCCCCGGTGTTATCGCACCGTCAACGTCACCCGGTACTCCCCGCTGTTGTCCTGCAGGTAGTCGTCGTTGACACTCAGGTACAGGCGGCCCGTGTTCCTGACATTCACCTGGCCGCGCTCGCCGAGAAACAGCGGTGATCCGTTGCCAATTCTGGCAATCAGCGCGCCCGCGGGTCTGTCCCTGAACGGAGCGTTGTCGGCATGCCGGCCGCTCCACGCACCCGCGGGACTGGCGGCATCGTTGTCGTTGCCGGTGGACATCCGAATCGTCCCCGCCGCCTGGAAGTTGACGACCTCGCCGGCACGAACGTCGATGCCCGTATCGAACCAACGCTGAGTCGGTGGAACCACTACGTCGACGGTGTTTGAGCCGCTCGTTCCAACAGGCCCGGCGGCGGTATCGGCGGCTGCGAACTCGTCGCGCCTCAGCACGCCGTCACCGTTGCGGTCGTACCTGTCGAAGCTCCTCTGCGACCACTGCCATTCGCCGGCGGTGATGCGTCCGTCGCCGTTTGAGTCAATGGCGTCGAACCGATCCGTCTCGCGCGTCTGCCCTTCCCCGGCAACTTCAGTACCGGCTCAAAACGCCGTCCCGGTTCCGATCGAGCCACCGGAATGTGTCGGAGCTGCTGTGCCACTCCGACCGCTCGATGCGGCCATTGTTGTTCGCATCGAGATAGTCGAAGCGGTCTTCGCGATCCGTGTCCGTGTCGGCATTCAGAAACTCTCTCCGCGAGAGCAGGTTGTCGCCGTTCTGGTCGGTCCTGTGGAACGACTCGTAGTCATTGCGCCATTCGCTCCGTGCGATCTGACCGTCACGATTCGTGTCGAGACGGTCGAAGCCCGCCTGCGTCCAGTCGTAGAAGGCCGGAGCGCGAGACGGCGTGTAGTCATCATTCCTGTTCATCGGCCTTGACGCACCAACCCGAACTTCGTCCCCTGACAGGACGCCATCTCCGTTCCAGTCGTGGGTACGAAACGATGTGTCGCTGCCTCGCCATTCACGCCTGGTGATGACGCTGTCGCCATTTGTATCCATGCCCTGAAATCGCATCGCTTCTCGTGACTGCGAAGTCCGCGGCCGCGCCCGCTGATCGTCATCTTGCGCGTGCGCGAGCGGTGCCACCGTCAGCGGCAAGGCAATCGCGAGTGCGGTCGTCAATACTCGAGGTCGCATGTCAGCCTCCTGCATGTGTACATGGCAGAAAGCGTGCCGCCCGACCTCAACCGCGCGCAGGCTGCTAACTGCGCGTGGAGGTGCTGCCACTGGCGTCGCCATTGACAAAAAAGCTCATCCGCGGGCACCATGGCGGGCCTTCATAACCCATTCTGACCCCGCTCACCACATGGACGTACAGTTGCGCCTGGAGTATCGATGATTGGGCACGTTGCCGTAAGTAAGCCGGTCGATCGTCGCCTGTTCGATCGCGGGCTTTTCAAGGTGGCCGCGATTGCGTTTCCGCTGCTGGTAGTGGCTGGTTTTGCGCGCACGTACTACTTGCGCGAACTATTCGATGTACCGCCATTGCCGTCGCTCATCGTCCACCTCCATGGCGTGACGATGACCGCCTGGGTCGCGCTGTTTGTCACGCAGGTCTGGCTGATCTCGTCGAAACGTGTGCGTGTGCACCAGCGACTTGGTTTCATGGGTATCGGTCTCGCTGCGCTGATCCTGCCGATCGGCTTCGTCGCCGCCGTACGGGCCGCCAAATACGGATCGCCGTCGACGCCGCCCGGCGTAAACCCGCTTGGGTTCATGATCGTCCCGCTTTTCGACTTGATCATGTTCACGATCTTCTTCTCCGCGGCGATCTACTATCGAAAGAAGCCGGCTCAGCACAAGATGCTGATGTTGCTGACGGCGATCAACTTCCTGCCGCCCGCTATTGCCCGCATCCCCATCGCGCCGCTGCGGGCGCTGGGTCCGCTGTGGTTCTTCGGCTTGCCAACCGTGCTTGTGCTCTCGTGCCTCGTCCTCGATGGCTGGCGTCATCGGCGCGTGAACATCGTCTTCCTGGTGGGCGCGCTGCTGCTGATCGCGTCCTACGTCACGCGGCTGGTGCTGATGAACAATCCGGCCTGGCTCCAGACCGCCGGGTGGCTGACCAGCTTCGTCTGAACCGTTCGGTGGGTCGGCTGACTTTTTTCTTGTCTGTTGCCCCGGGGGCGCGGATCATACCGGCATGTCAAAGCAGCTGCTGACCTGTCTGATGTTGGTAACGGTGGCGACCGCTGGCGTGGCCTCGAGGGTGGCCGCGCCCGACACCCGCGGTGTTGCGATCACAACCCGGACAGCCGAACGTCGCGTGGACATCTCGATCGACGGCCAGCCGTTCACGTCCTACCTCTACCCGCAGTCGTTCGAGAAGCCTGTGCTCTATCCAATCCGCAGCGCGGCCGGCCTCGTCGTGACGCGCGGCTATCCGCTCGAGCCACGCCCCGGCGAGCGCGCGGATCATCCGCATCACGTCGGTCACTGGTTCAACTACGGCGATGTGAACGGCTACGACTTCTGGGGGAACTCCAGCGAGACACCCGCGAACCTGAAGCCCAAGACCGGCGTCATCGTGCACAAAGCGGTCACGCGCGCGGCGGGCGGCGACAAGTCAGGCGAGCTGTCGATCAACGCCGATTGGGTGATCGCGGATGGATCGGTACTCCTGCGCGAACAGACGCGATTCATCTTCGCAGGCGGCCCCGGCTCGCGCTCGATCGATCGCACCTCGACCTGGACGGCAGCGGACAAGCCGCTCACGTTCAACGACACCAAGGAAGGGGCGTTCGGCATTCGCGTGGCGCGATCGCTCGATTCTCCGGTTCAGCAGCGCGATGCGTTCGTCGGTCCTGACGGCAAACGTGGATCCCCGAAGCCGGACGACAATGTTGGCGTCACCGGACACTACATCGGGAGCGATGGAAAGGCCGGCGACGACGTGTGGGGAACCACGGGTCCATGGATGGGCCTGACCGGGGATGTGGATGGAAAGCCGGTCACGATCGCCATTCTCAATCACCCGTCGAGCACCAACTATCCGACGTACTGGCACGCGCGCGGGTACGGCTTGTTTGCCGCAAACCCGATCGGCCGTCATGCGTACGATCCCAAGCAGCCCGAGCGAACGCTCACCCTGCAACCGGGCCAATCGGCCACGTTCCGTTATCGAATTCTCATTCGCGACAGCCGTCTCGGACGCGACGAGCTTCAGCAGGAGCAGGCGCGATTTGAGAAGGAGCGGTGAGTCGCTTATGGCTGCTGGCGGCCGGCTGTTGGTTTCTGACATCAGCGGCACCGGCCGCCGCGCAACCATGCCCGTCGCTCAAGGTCGGCAATCCCGCAGGCAACTACATCATCCCCGGCGTCAAAGGCGACATCCGCTATTCGGGCAATCTTGCGCTTGATGCCTACGTGCAACAGGAACCGGCTCGACCGCCGTCCATCGTCGTCATCCATGGAGGCGGCTGGTCGTCGGGCAGCCGAATCGCACATGTCGGACAGATTCTCGAGTTTCTGACGGGCGCAGGCTACAACTGGTTTTCGATCGACTACCGCCTCGGCGGGCTGACGAGATTCGATGACTCACTGGCGGATATCCGCGCGGCCATCGCGTTCATTCGATGCCACGCAAAGGACTTCCGAATCAATCCCAATCAACTGGTGGTCCTCGGTGAGGACTCCGGTGCCCACCTGGCTGCCCTGTTGACCGGTGAGCGGCAGCCAGGCGTCATCGGCGCGGTGCTCATCGGCGGCTTCTACAGTCTCAATGAGACTCCATCGCTCGTGGGGAGCCTTGGTGGCGATTTCTTGACCCACGCGTCGCCCGTTACCTCGACGGCCTCAGCGACACCCTTGCTCGTGATCCATGGCGGAGCCGATGACGAAGCGCCGGCAGGTCAGGCTCGGCGCTTCTGCGATCGGGCCGTGCAATCAGGTGCCCGCTGCGAGTTCGTCGAGGTCGGAGGAGCGAGCCATCGCAGCGAGAACTGGTGGCCAAATCAGTGGCATTACAAGCAGACGATGGCCGCGTGGCTGGCGAAGATCGGCAGTCTACCCTCCGTACCATATCGACCACTTGCCGGTGTGGTCCAGAAGGACATTCCATACCGTTCGTCGCCGACGCTGGCTCTCGATGCGTACGTCCCTCGCGAACGCGCGCCGGTTCCCGCCGTGATCGTGGCGCACGGCGGCGGCTGGGAAGCGGGCGACAAGGTCACCTACATCACGCCAATTCTCGAGCCGCTCGCCCGCGCCGGCCTGGCCTGGTTTTCCATCGACTACCGGCTCACCCCGGCGTTCACACACGAGGATCAGCTCGACGATCTTCGCGAAGCAATCCGGTTCATCCGCGCCGGGCACCAGCGCTTCCACGTCGATCCCTCGCGGATTTTCCTGTTGGGCGAATCTGCGAGCGGACAAATGGTGGCGCAGATGGCCACCGAAGATCGCTCGCTTGCCGGTGTCGTGTCGTTCTACGGTGTGTATGACTTCACGGCCATGGTGACCGACGCATCGCCACGATCGCTTCTCGTGCGCCTGTTCCGTAGACAGGTGTTGGACGACGAGTCCCGGGCGGAGCTTCGGAAATACTCGCCGCTGTATCAGGCGCACACAGGCATGCCACCCATGTTGCTCGTCAACGGCACTGGAGAGCGCCTCTGGACACAAGCTCAGAGCTTCGACCGTCGATTGTCAGAGATCGGCGTGCCGCATGAGGTCGTCGCGCTCGACGGTGCGCCGCACGGGATGGAGAACTGGGAAGGTCACCCCGAGTGGATGTTCTACAAGCAGCGCGTCGTCGACTGGATACGAAGGGTGCTCGCGGGGCCTTGACCCTCATTCCGCCGGCCCGGCCGGCCGCGCCATGACCCAGGTCAGCGCCGATTGAATCGCGTCGTACATCCGGTCCCTTGCACCGCCGAAGTTGTGATTCGCCGCGTCGATGGGCTGCAGCCATCGGTAGGTAGTATCCGGACCAAACTCGTCGCGGGCCTTTGCCGCGGGCAGATAATGATCGTGCGTCGATTGGACGACGGCAACCGGCAGATGGCCGAGCTGCCCGAGGTAGTCGTAGACGTCCACCATGACCGGTTGGCGTGCTTCGTGCGGCCGCGGCAGATGCCGATACCAGCGGACGTATTCTTCCTCCTGGGTCAGCGCCACTGCCACGACGCCGGCGATCGCGCTGCAAAGCCGGCCGGCAGCCACCACTGAGAGGCCCGCACCGCGCGAGACACCGACGAGAACGACAGGCCGATGGCCGTCAACCCCGAGCGCGCCGCGGGCGCGCTCGATAATTCGCGTGTAATCCTCCGCCAGCCGCTCAGGCGTCGTGGTGGCCGATGGTGTCCCGAGATGCTTCACGTAGTCGCGAGCATCGAACCCGACGATCGGATCGCCGAGCGCCGCGAGGTGGCGATAGGTATCGAGGTCCTTCCGATGCATGCCGCCATCGCCCGTGGCATAGACGAGCAGGGGGCGCGCGGGCGCGGCATCACCGTTCTCGAAATGCAATCGCAGCGAGTGGCTGTTCAGGCTGACGAATTGATCGGGGAGCGCCGGCGCGGGATGCGCCGCGCAGCCCCACCCCAGCGTGAGCAGACAAAGCGAGAGGACACGGGACTCGATCATCACGCCCGCCCAACCGTCGCGAGCTTGCCTTCCGGCTGCTTCGACAAGTCCCGTCCGGGCAAGAGCGCGCTGCCCCAGCTGCCGGCAATGAGCGCGCTCACGTTGGCCAGCGCGACGGGCCATTCGATCGCGCGCTGATACGCCATGTATCGCGGCATCCACTCAGGGTCGAACTTCTGTTTGTAGAAACGCACGCCCTGGAAGTTGTACCAATGGTCTCCGCGCCGGAACAGGAGGCCGGCCAGCTGCTCGCCGATCCGCGCGCTGCGGTGCTCGCCCACAGACGCGAGCGGCGCCATCCCCAGGTTGAAGGTGCGATAGCCCTCAGTCTTTCCGTAAAGCATCGTCGAAAGCAGGAGGAAATCCATCACACTCGGGCCGTCTGTCCGATAGCGCATGAGGTCCACCGACAACTCTTCACGGCGCGGACCTTCCAGCAGGTTGGCAAAGGCCAGCAACCGTCCGCCCTCCTTCGGTTCGACGACGGCGCATGGAAACCGACGAATATAGTCGTCGTCGAAATAGCCAATCGAAAACTGGCGTTCGACCACCTCCTTCGCGCGGAGCCAGCCCGCGGAGATATCGGCCAGCTCGCCAATCCGCTGGGCAATCTCCGGCGGTTGCATGACGCGGAACGCCACGCCGTCGCGATCGGCTCGCCTGAGAATCTGCCGTGTCAGCTTGCCGGCGTGCCCGTCGAGCGTCAGGCGATCGAGATGGACGTGCGCCTCCTCCCCCAGCTTGAAGAAGTGGTAGCCGCGATCGTGCAGCAGCGGAATCCAGTCGATGGAGATCTGATAGAAGAGCGGCCGTCGATCGAGATTTGCCGCAAACGCAAACAACGCGTTCAGGAAAGCCGTGCGCTCGGAGGTGGACGGCACCATCGGATCGGAAAATACCGCCAGATATGGACCAATCGTCCGATAGAGGCAGAACCCTCCGGTGCCGTTGAAGAACACGGACTTGTCGCCAACCGCAACCATGATCGGCGTCGTCCCGGTGCCATATGAGACATGGGCCGCAAGCGTCTGCTGAATCTCCTCTTCCTCCGGCGGTTCGAAGTGTACCGGCGTCCGCATCATCACATACAGCGTCGCGGCACTCACAACCACGAGCATCGTGGCGGCTGTGCGCAGGAACCGCGCGCTCTGAAGCCGATAGCCGATCGATGTCCAGCGCTCGAATGCGGTGAGGTCGAGATGGTGCGAAAACGTGCCGAAGATCACGAAGACCGCGAGCGCCGCGAAACCCACACCGAGATCCGCCCAGTCCAGGAAGTCACCGCGACTGGCCCGATCGAAGAGCTTTGACTGCGACCACGCGGCAGCGCCGATGGTCGCGAGAATGACCGCCTCCTCCCAATCGAGTCCCTTCAGCAGGGACGCAAATCCCGCGAGCACGAGCAGCGTGATTGTCAGTTTGTAGGCGCTCGCGTATCCCCGCGAGAGACCGCGCGCGAGCACGAGCAACACCAGCCCCGCAAGCGCCGCGGCATGTTGGCCGATTTCCACGAGGGGAAGCGGGAGATACTGTTCCATCAGCTGGACGCGCGCGTGGATCGCCGGTGACGCGCTGCTGAGGATCATCAGGGCTCCGCCCCCGCCAACGAGACACGCGGTGATCCGCCTCGCGATGTCGATGCGGCGTGACGACACCCGCGTCGCCCACGACAAGAGCAGCATGGAAGCCGCGAACCATGGCAGGGCATAGTAGATGAGACGGAACGCTCCGAGCGCCGCGGCGGTCACGTTTTGGTCGAAGGGAAGCCGCGCGATCCAGAAGGCGTCGCTGCTGCCGAATCCGCCCGGCACGAGGCTCGCGAGCCCGATGACCTGCCCGATGAAGAACCCGCTCACGAGATCGAGGGCCGGCGCCGATCGGCCGGTCGCGCGGAGACAGGAGACGAACACCACGGCGCCGAGAAGCCAATCGAGCCAGCCAACGAGGGCCATCTCGAAGATTCGGCCCGATCCGGCGAGCGGGCTGCCGAATCGATCCGCGCGCCGGGCAATCGCGCGGCCACACCACGCCGCGATCATCACGAAGGCCAGCGCGACAATCACAAGAAGGGGAAGGCCGCCGCCGGCGCGAGGGACGATCAACGTGGCCACGGTCCACCCGGCGAGACCCGACGTGAATGCAATGATCACGGAGACGATGCCGGCGTGCAGCTCCGACAACTCGGTCACGCTACGGCGGTAGAGCCAGAATCGAATCGCCGGGCCGGCGAGCGGACCAAGCGTCAGGAAGTTGCTCCAGCAGAACGCCACCGCGCCGTATTTCCATCGCTCGACGGCCCGCGTGCGGGTTTCAGCGAAGGCCATCACGTCGTAGAGGCCCATGATGGCGACGTTGAGGATCGTGATGACCGCCGCGAGCATGAGGGGGCCGGTCGAGAGCGTCCGAAGAATCCCGCGAACCTCGTGCGTATGAATGCCGCGCAGCGCCTGCCACGACAGCGCGAGGACGACCGCAAACAGCAGCGCGCCCCATAGACGCGCCGCGTGCACGATAATCCACGCCGACACCGCGTCGACAACCGGACGTGCACGCCAGCGCGGCTGCTCCATCAGCGGTTCCTCCGGGGCGCCGCTTGCGCGATCCACGCGAGACCCGCGGTGTACGCTGCGCCAAGCTCCGGGCGTTTGTCGGTAAACCGATGGTTGCTCGCGTCGATGAGGACCTGCTTCTTGGGTTCCCGCGCGGTGGCGAGAAGCCGCTCCCATTCCGCCTTCGGGACGTACTCGTCCTTCGTCGACTGGATCATGTAGAGCGGCAGCGGCGTGACCGTCGCAATCACGTCTTTCGGCGCGAAGTCGGGTTCATCGGAGTCGCGTTTGGTGATCCAGGAGCCGACGTCGGTCCACCGCCACGCCAGCTCCGCCGTCGCCGGCAGGCCCATGGTGATCACTCCGTCAATCCATCCATGATTGGCCGGATCGGACGCCGCGAGGACCGCCAACGCGGCGCCCTCCGACACGCCCGACATGACGATGGGCGGGTCGAGACGGCGCGATTGCTTCAGCGTGTCGATGATGATGCGAAAGTCTTTCGGCACATCGGTCGTCAACAGATGGTTCCGGCCAGTTGTGAACGCCGAAAGATACTGTCGGACGTTGATGCCGACGACGGTATACCCCTGCGTGGAGAGGTCGTCAGCCATCGAGGCGGCCAGGCCCACCCAGCCCACGTCTCCGCTACCCATGACGACCGTTCCACGCGAGTGAACGCTGGACGTGTAGATCGTCACCGTCAGCGTTTTCCCGCGGACGGAAACGGAGACTTCTTCTTTGTCCGCCGCTCGCAGCGTGGGATGCGACGCGATCGCGGCGACGATGGCACAAATGAGCGGCAGACGCACGCTCGGCACCTGCATTCTCCTGGGCGGTCGACGACTCCTCTCTAAAGCTTAACGCAATGGCCGGACGCGGCACTCACTCGGTTCTGAGCGCCACCAACGGATCGATTCTCGACGCGCGGAGCGCCGGCAGATAGCACGCAAGGAGACCAGTGGCAGCGAGCGCGGTAATCGCGGCCGCCGTCACACCGTCCAGGATGGACGCCTGGTAGATGAGCGCCGACATCAGCCGCTGCAGTCCAATCGAAGCAACGGCGCCAATCAGGATGCCGATGCCGATGAGGCGCGCACCGCGGCCGACGATCAGCCGCACGATTTCCAAGCGTGTTGCGCCGAGCGCCATCCGGATACCCACCTCGCGCGTGCGCTGAGACACCAGATAGGACATCACCCCGTAGATACCGATTGCGGACAGGATCAGGGCCATCGCGGCGAACGTGCCCAAGACCCACGTCGTGAAGCGAAACTGCGCAGTCTCGTCGGCAATCCGCTCGGTCATCGCGAACACACCGAAGAGTGGAATGCCCGGATCCACCTCGCGAATCGCCTGGCGGACGGACGGCACGAGGGATCCGGGATCTCCGCTGGTGCGGACGACCATCGAGACCTGCTGCGCCCGGTCGATGAAGGGAAAATACAAGTCGGGATCGGTTGTTGGATTTTCCGGAAGCCCGCGGTACTTCACCTCGCCAGCGACGCCAACAATGGTCAGCCAAGGATTCGGCGACGCCAGATTACCGATCTTGATGCGCTTGCCGATGGGATCTCTCCCCGGCCAGAAACGGGCCGCCACATGTTCGCTGACCACCACCACGTTGGACGTTGGCGTCAGCTCGGAATCGAGAAACGTGCGGCCACCACGGAGTGGAATGCCAATCGTCGCAAAGAACTCCGGCGCAACTCGGTGGACATAGGCACGCGGCCTCGTCTGGGCGTCGGTCGCTTCGTCGCCTTCCGCCGCGTAGAAAACGGCGGAATCCAGGCCCGAGAGCGGCGGATCCGAAGCAAGGCTCGCCGCGGTGACGCCAGGAAGGGCCCGCACGCGCTCGAGGAGTGTCTGCGCGGCGACGACGAGCGGTGCGGGCCCCTCCGAGGTGGCAGCCGTTGCCTGACGTGGGATGCTGACGCGCGCAATGAGCACACGATCCGGGTTGAAGCCGGGATCGATGGCGACGAGGTGCTGCACGGTTCTAATCATCAGCCCTGCGCCGGCGAGGAGCAGCACCGCGAGAGACACCTCCGCGACCACGAGCGTCGATCGTACCGAGCGCGCGCGCGCGCCTTCGCTGCCGCGCGCCGATTCCTTGAGCGCGTCACCCAGCCGCGAGATGCGTCCGTGCATCGCGGGCGCAAGGCCCAAGAGCATGCCCGACGCGCTGGCCATGCCGATTGTGAAAAGCGCGACTCGCAGATCGATCTGCGGATGCACGAAGCTCGGGAACGTCACGGGGGAGGCCTGCAACAGCAGCCGAAGTCCGACCGACGCCAGCGCGAGGCCGGCGACCGCGGAGATGCCGGTCAGCACGCAGCTCTCGGTGACGAGTTGACGGAGCAGCCGCAGCCATCCGGCGCCGATCGCCGTGCGCACGGCGATCTCGCGCTGCCGCGCCTCGGATCGCGCGAGCAACAAATTCGCGACGTTCGCACAGGCCATGAGCAGCACGAACGCCACGGCGATCATCAACGCGCTCAGCGCCGGACGGAATCCGCCGAGCAGCTCTTGATCGAGCGGGCTCACTTCGACACCGCGCTTTTCGTTCGTGTCGGGGTACGCCTGTTCGAGGCGCCGCGAGATCGCGTCGAGCTCGGCCTGCGCCTGCGCGCGCGACATCCCCGGCTTCAGCCGCGCAAGCACCTGGAAGCCGCGGCTGCCTCGTTGCGCCAGCCCTTCCGCTGACGTGCTCATGACAAACGGAATCCAGACGTCGGCGCGATCGCCGAGGCCGCGGAACCCGGGCGGCATGATGCCGATGACGGTGTATGGACGCGCATCGAGCAGGAGCGACCGCCCGACAATCTGCGCATCCGCGCTCAGCTGCCGGCGCCAGAACGCGTCCGACAACACCACGACTGCCATCTTCTGCGGGACGACATCCTCGTCGGCCGTGAAAGTCCGGCCAACCCCGGCGCTCGTTTTCAGGAGGGAAAAATACGGCGCCGACACCGTCTCCACGAGGATGCGGCTTGCCTCGCCGACGCCCGAGAGGGTCATGCGCGTTTCATCCGCCGCCGCCATCCCCTCGAACGTTGTCGCCTGGGAACGCCAGTCGAGGAAATCCGGGTACGACGCGCCGCGCCGCTCGAGCTTCGCTCGCATGACGTTCCCCCAGAGGATCACGAGCCGATCGGATTCCGCGTACGGCAGCGCGCGAAGCCTCACGGCATCCATCAGGCTGAACATCACCGTGTTCCCGGCAATGCCGAGCGCAAGCACCAGGACCGCAACGACGGTGAAGGCGGGCGATCGTCGCAGCGTCCGCAAGGCATACCGCACGTCCTGACCCACGCTCTCCAACGAGGAAAGTGTCGACATCTCGCGGATCCCTTCTTGTCCGTGCTCCTAAGTCACCGCGCTACCCACCGGCGTCACCGGGTTCGTCACCCATCCCATTTGCTGATACATGGTCAGGAAATCGAACGTATTCCAGCCCTCGATGATCCGGCCGTCCATGACGCGGATGAACGTCGTGCCCCAGAAGTCCACGTCGCGGAGGGTCGCGGGACCGAACGCATCGCCGGCATGGTTCGCGGTGATGTGGCACAGCACCGCGACGACGTCGCCCTGCGTCACTGCGCGATCGACCTGAATCTGAATGTTGGAAAACGCGTTCTTGAAGGCGTGATTGCATCGTATATCAGGCGCCCCAGCACAATTGTACCCGAAATTTCAGCTGACCCGAGGAGTCATGTCACGGCCCGGTCATGCCGTTTCGGACCATTTGAAGACCGCGCTCTTACTGCGCCGTCGTCTTCTTCTTCAGCTCATTGGCCAGAATGATCAGCATCCGCGCGTAGCGTGCGTCGTCTTTCGCGAACATCGAGTTGTAGGCCGCTTCGTTGAGTTTCTGCGCATCCCACTTGCCGTCGAACATCACCATGACGGCGCCGTCAATCGTGGTGCTGTCGAACGGCTGATCGACGTCCGGCGCCTTCTTCAATCCATCGGCTAACGAATCGACAACGAAGAAGTGCCCTCTGTGCTCCTGGACAGCCTGCAGATTCAGATACGCATCCCTGTAACTGCCGGTCGCGATCAAGCGATCGAGCGCGGCCGGCACCGAGTAAGGTGCGCTGATCACGAGCAACTGCGAATCCTGGATGTACAGCGCCGCGATGTAGCGGCGCGGTTCTTCGGGATCACGCGCGGCGATCGAGTCCATCTTGAGCTGCTCGAGCAACGCCTTGACCGAGGCTGCAGGAGCGGCCGACTGCGATGGCTCTTCGGCCCGAACGCTGACGAGCGCGAACGCGACGACGAAAGCGACGATCAACGCAACAATGAAGCGGTTCATGGAAGGAGCCTCCCGCGCCAGTGCGGGTGCCGCAATCGTGCCAATCGGATCATTTCCGTGTTGCGCCCGATTTTGAGCTCTCCCGGCGGCCGCTGCCGGATTTCCGTCACCAAATCGGGTTCTGCCGGGTACGATCCGCTTCTACCGGATTCAGCAGGGCCCTATCGGGAGTAATATCGCGCCATTCACGAATCACCCCGAATCCGTCGTGATCGGCAAACCTGAGGAGTCATGAGCCACACCCACACCGTCGTCGCGCTGCTGCTCGTGGCGTGGATGCCGTTCGGCGCCTCGCCCACGCAGGCGCCGCGACAGCCAAAGCAGTACACGATCGAGCAGTTCCTGAATACGACGTCCGTTGCCGGCGCCTCGTTTTCCGCAGACGAGTCGCGCATCCTGTTCTCGTCGAACAAGACCGGCATCTGGAACGCCTATACGATCCCCATGGGCGGCGGCACGTGGACGCCCGTCACCTCGTCCACGACAGACTCGACCTACGGGGTCTCCTTCTTTCCAGCGGACGACCGAATCCTGATCACGCGCGACCAAGGTGGCAACGAGCTGAACCACCTCTATGTCCGCACACCGGCAGGCGAGGAGCAGGATCTGACACCGGGCGAGAAGCTGAAAGCGAGCTTCATGCAGTGGGCGCCCGACGGTTCGGGGTTCTACGTGCAGACGAACGAACGCGACGCCAGGGCCTTCGACGTTTATCGCTACGACTCGAAAACGTACGCGCGGACGCTGTTCTACGAAAACAAGGACGCCTACCTCCCCGAGCAGGTCTCGGATGATGGGAAGTGGGTGTCGCTGGCCAAGGTGATTACGACGAACGACTCCGACGTTTATGTGTGGAGCGCGGCAACGAAACAGACGACCCGCGTTTCACCCCACCAGGGTCAGGCCACCTTCTCGCCCACGGGGTTTGATCCGCCGTCCGCCCACCTGTATTACACGACGAATGACTCGGGAGAATTCGCTCGACTTCGCCGGTACACGCTTGCTGGCGGACAACAGGAAGACGTAGACAAAAGCGGACTGGGACATCGTCAACAACGAGTTCTCACACACCGGCAAGTACCGCGCAACGATCGTGAACAAGGACGCGCGGCCGGAGGTCCGGATGTACGAGGCGGCATCCAACCGGCTGGTTCCGCTGCCAGCGGCGCCAAACGGCGGGATCACCTACATCAGCATCGCGCGAAGCGAAAAACGAGCGGCGCTGTATGTCAACGGCGATCGTTCGCCCAACAATCTCTACGTGCTTGATCTTGCAACGAAGAAGCTGGCGAAGCTGACCGAATCGCTCAGCCCCGACATCGACCCGAACGACCTCGTCGACGCCGAGATCGTCCGCTTCAAGTCGCGCGACGGGATGACGATTCCCAACATCCTGCTCAAACCACACCAGGCGTCGGCATCCAGCAAGGCGCCGGCCCTCGTGCTGGTACATGGCGGGCCGGGCGGCCAGACGACGCCGGCCTACAGCGCGCTGTCGCAGTATCTCGTGAACCATGGCTATGTGGTGCTCGGCATCAACAATCGCGGCAGTTCCGGCTACGGCAAGACGTTCTTCGCAGCCGATGACAAGAAACACGGCCACGAGCCGCTGCTCGATTGCGTGGATGCCAAGAAGTACCTGCAGTCGCTGCCCTACGTCGATCAGGCCCGCATCGGCATCATCGGCGGCAGCTACGGCGGCTACATGGTCCTGGCCGCGCTTGCCTTTCAGCCGCAGGAATTCAACGTCGGCGTCGATCTCTTCGGCGTCGCGAACTGGATCCGCACGCTCGAGAGCATGCCGGCCTGGTGGGAAGCGCAACGGAAGGCGCTGTATGAGGAAATGGGCGATCCGGTCGCAGATCGAAAGATGCTCGAAGAAGTATCCCCGCTTCTGCACGCGGATCTGATTCGCAAGCCCCTCATCGTGCTTCAAGGCGCCAACGATCCGCGCGTGCTCAAAGTCGAGTCCGACGAGATCGTCGCGGCCGTCAAGAAGAATGGCGTGCCGGTCGAATACCTCGTTTTCGCGGACGAGGGCCACGGGTTCACCAAGAAGAAGAATCAGATCGAGGGCTACTCAGCGGTCCTGCGGTTTCTCGACCAGCATCTCAAAGGCTCGTAGATGCGTGCGCGACATTTGGCCTCCCGTGATCAAATGCGCGGACGCACCCGCAATCGGCTCACGGCTTGGTTGAGCAAAACTGCAACGGGCGCCTGTGGCGGGGGTTGCGGTCTTTGCAACGCGGCCGCGACGTCATGAGGAAACCCCATACGATCAGCGTCTGCCGGTATGGCTCGGTCCTGGCATGACGATGCTAGACTGGAGGCGTCATGACCGTCGACGAACTGCACACGAAGATGGAGGCGGGGTTCAAAGCGATCCGCACTGAAATCGCCGGCGATCTCGTGGAATTCCGCAAGCACGTCGACGCGGCGATCAAGGCGGATGCCCTGGAAACCCGTAGACACCTAGAGTTGATCAAGGACGATGCCGCGGAAACCCGTCAGCACGTCGACGCGATCAAAGCCGATGCCGCGGACTTCCGCAAGCACGTGGACGCGGCGGTCAAGGCGGAAGGAGAAGCCACTCGACTCCATTTCGACGGGGTCGCCGAGCAGTTCAAGGACTACACGAAGGTTCTCGCGGACGGAACGGCCCGGAACACCGAACGCCTCAACGACCACGAAACGCGGATTACGACACTCGAAGGGCGCAGCTCGTAGAGCTCAGGGCCTGGGCCGCCGCGTCAGCGGCACGAGCATCGGGACACGCCGCGCGTACGCCCCATATGCCTCCGCACCAAGTTCGTCGCGCAGGAACTCCTCCTCCATCCGCGCCTTCACGTACCATCCGAGCGTCATGACGGCTGCGCCCAACCATGCCGCGGCCGTGCCGCGCATGGCCGCGGTGGCAACTGACGCGAGCGTAATCCCTGTATAGATTGGATGCCGCACGATGCCGTACGGTCCGGTGTCGACGACGTGGTGATCGGCCTTGCGTCCGACGCTGCTTGACCACAGCCGTCCGAGGTGGATGCGCGCCCACCACGTGAAGAGCAAACCAGCACCCGCGATCGCGACCATCCCCCAGGCCGCGGACACTGGCGTGTGCCACAGGACGAGCTCGGCGCTGAGATCGTGCTGGTAGAGGCCGAAGAGCAGGATCGCGCCGACGGCCGCCATCACACGGTAGATGATCTGGCTGCCGCGCGGCGGGCGTTTCACCGCGCGATCGCTCCACGCGGCCGCGGCAAGCCAAGAGATCCACCACACGAACCAGACGATGCGCATCGCGACGTCAGCGTCGACCATGATCTGATTATCGCGCAGCGTCGCGGCAGAGGTTAGACATGGAGGGTATGCTACTCTCCACGGTATGAAGACCTTACTGTTCGCGTTGACGACGACGGCCGCGCTTGCCGCCGCGCCCGCCGAGAAAAAGGCCATCATCGTCGAAGGCCAGCAGCCGCCCGCACGCCTCACACACGCGACGATCATCACGCCGACCGAGGGCCCGCCGATTGTCCTGTATTCCGCGGTCAGCCAAATCGATCAGGATCTCGAACAGTTCACGGTGACGGCGTTCGTGTTCAAGGCTGATGGAACTCCTCGGGCACGCCAGACGGCGCCGGGGCGACGGACGCTCGAGGCGCACGAAACGAAATACTCGACGATTGTGCTCGACGGATCGCCGGTCGAACCATCCGACATCATCGTGATCGGCATCGACCAGGCACAGCGCGCGGACTCCGAACAGTGGTGGCACGCGGACTTGCGGCCGCTCGCGGAGGCCGCCGTCCCAGGCAAGAAGTAAGCGGCTAATTGCTGATTGTCCTATCGTCGGCTGCTCGGCGGTACCATCCCCTTGATCCGGAAATAGGTCACCAGGTTGCCGTAGTGCTCGTTCAGATGGCCGACATTGCGGATGAGCGGTGACGCGCGGCCCGCATCCTTCCCGCCGAATGGCATCGCAACGACCTCGGCCGCAGTCCGGTCCGTGAGAGCGGTATAGGCGGCATCGCAGTAGGCGAGCGAGTCGTTGAACACCTTGATGATTTGTGCCTTTGTCGTCGCGGTCTTCTCGAAGTCAGCTTCTTCGTGCGGTGTCTTCTCTTTGCGCGCGGCGGAGCAGTAAACGTAGTTCGCGCCGGCCACGTGCGCGATGATCTGGCCGAACGTCCGAACCTGATCGGTCGGCCTGAAGTTGTAATCCGCGTCCGGCATCTGCTCGGCGGATTCCTTCATGTTTCGCTTGGCGCCCTCCCACGTATCCCGGATCGCCTGGCTGATTGGATTGGCAGCGGAAGCGGAGGCGACGCCCTGCTCCGCATGAATGACCGGCGGAGCTGAAAGGCCGATCGCTGCGGCCATGCACATCATCGACGCTGGAATTCTCATGAACGTCTCCTTCGAGACCGCCACTATACCTTGCGTGAATTGTTCCGGGATCCGGATCCGGGATCCGGGATCCGGGATCCGGGATCCGGGATCCGCTAAAACAAGGTTCCCGCGTCTCCCAACATCGCTTTCCTGATCAACGGCAACGGCAGCGGGCCGAGCTTGATAAACGTGTCGTGGAAGTTCTGAAGTGAGTACTGGGTACCCATCTTCGCTTTGTAGTCGTCGCGCAGCTTCAGGATCATCAACTTTCCCATCGTGTAGTAACCGTACGTCGCGTCGGCTGTGCCGCGCCTGGACTCGGAGCGCGCGACGGGCACAGGTTGATACGCTTCCTTCACGAAGAAATCCTGCGCCTGCTCCAGGGTCATCCCTTTCGTGTGCATCCGGATGCCGACGATGAAGCGGGCGTCGCGGAGGAGTGCATCCTGGAGCTGCGCGAGGCGGTAGCGGGGATCGTCGCCGTGAAAGCCTTCATCGATCACCATCTGCTCGCAGTAATGCGCCCAGCCCTCGGAGTTGGTCGCGGCGCCAAGAACTTTGCGCACGTCTGACGGAAAGTGTTTCGCGTAGAGGAACTGGAGGTAGTGGCCCGGCCAGACTTCGTGAACCGAGACATTCGTGATGGCCGCGTAGTACCACTGCTTCATGAACTCCTGCGTTTCATGGGCCGGCCACTTCGGGTCGGGCAGCGTCATGTTGTAGTAGGCCTCGGTCGCCACCTTTTCGAACGGTCCCGGAATATCCATCGACGCTGAGGTCGTTGCGCGGAGGAACGGCGGCGTTTCCTGCACTCGCGCCGGCGCAGCCTGGGGAATCGTCACGATGTGGTGGTCGGTCATGAAGCGGCCGATGGCGTCGAGCTCCTGCTGCGTTGTGGAGAGAAGCCCGGCGGCTGGCGGATGATCGCGCTGAATCGACGCGAGCACTTGCTGGGGGGCCTGCTTCGGGTCGATGAGCTTCGCCGTTTCGATGAACGAGGCCTGGTTCTTTTTGAGATCGCGATCGGCAAGGGCCAGCAAGTCCTCGAGCGGTGCGTCGATCATCTCGTCTGCGGCAAGCTTCTTCCGATACGTTTCTCCGCCGAACGCGAAGTCCCCTGTGGACTGTTTGAGCAGATCCGTCTGGAGCCACTTCTTGTAATCGCCGAGCGCCGCGATGACGGCGTCGTTCGTCTTCGCGAACTCGTCGAGCAGTGCCTTGTCGGTGACGTCCTTGAATGCGCCGGGGACGGCCGTCTGAAAAAATGAGCGGTTTCCGTCAATCTGATCGATCGCAATCTGCGTGTAGATTCGCGGCGCGTGCTCGATGTTCTTCCGCGCTTCCTGCAGAACCGCGGGCATCGCCTTCTCGCGAACGATCAGCTTTCGGAGCCGCTCCTGGGGCGGCGCGAAGTTGCGTTTGATCATCCCGTAGGCGGTATTCGTCAGCCCGCTGCTGTAGCTGTCGGCGTCCTTCGCCCAGGGGCGCACGACGTCGAGCATGAGGGTGCGCGAATCAATGGCGTGCAGCAGCTGCTCGCGATCGAGCTGGTTGTCGAGCGACAGCGTCGACGGATCGATGGCGCCGACGCGATCGCGGAACTGCCGCGCGCTGGCGACCGACTCCGCGACGGCCTGCCGCGAGTAGTTCTCCAGCTGATCGTCGTACTTGTGGACGCCGAGATCGGTGGCCTGAGTCGGCTGTCGCCGATACAGGTCTTCGAGATACTCGCCAGCGAGCGCCGTGAACGCCGAGTCCTTGTTTTCCGGCGCCGGTTTCGAGGGCGGGGGTGAGCTGCAGGCAGCCAACGAAACCGCCAGAGTGGCGAGCAGCACAGGGCCAAAAGGATGACGCATGAAGAAATGCTGATCGAAACAAGGGCCAAAGGACAACAGAAAAGAAATTAGGAGATGAGCCGTACGCCAAAAGTGAGATGCCGATTCCAGAAATGCAATGCGCCTGTGCCGGACTGGCACACTGACGCCCCCGCCATCTTCGGAATGAATTCGCCAAGCATCACAAACACAACAACTTACAGCCGATCGCTCCCCGGCCTTGTTCTTGCGGTTGCCGTCCGTCGGACCCCTTACCAGGAATGAAACACGTGCCACGAATCGGACGCATCGAACAGGTGAACAAGGAGCTGTGGATCCTCCTGTCGCTGTTCGCCATCTGCCTGATGCTGAATCTGGTGGTTGACGGCCAGCGCATGGTCCTCAGTTTCTACACGCTCCCCACCCTCGGCGCGGCATATCTCTACGGACGCCGCCAGGGCACCCTGACCGCGCTCGGGAGCGTGCTGCTCGTCTGCATCATGACGTGGTACAACCCCGTGCTCTTCGCCGCGGCGACGCGCCTTCCAGCAACGACCGCCCGCTGGATTGACATCACGGTCTGGGGCGGCGTACTCATCATCACCGGGTACACGATGGGGTCGCTGTACGAGCACAAGGCCGCACAGCTGTCCGAGCTGCGCGAAACCTATCACGGCATCCTGATGATCCTGCGGCACTTCATCGCCAAAGACGAATACACCGAGAACCACTGCTATCGTGTGTCGGTCTACGCCGCGAAGATCGCGTCGAGCATGGACCTTTCGCATGACAGGATCGAGGACACTCGCGCCGCCGCGCTTCTGCACGACATCGGCAAGCTGGACGTCAGCCGCGAGCTGCTTTACAAGGCCGCCCGGCTGAGCAAGGTGGAATACGAGGAGATGCAGCAGCACGTCAGCAAGGGCGTCGCCCTGCTGGAACCGGTCGGCGGCTCACTGCGGCGGATCATCCCGATCGTCCTCGCGCACCACGACAAGTTCGACGCGTCCGGGTATCACCCGACCGGCGGGGAAGACATCCCGCTCGAGGCGCGCATCATCTCGGTCGCGGATGTCTACGATTCCATCACCAGCGATCGGCCGTATCGCAAGGCGATGTCGCTCTTCGAAGCCCGCGATGTCATCGCGAAGGGCTCGGGAAGCGACTTCGATCCCCGCGTGGTCGACGCCTTCCTTGACGCCTTCCGCCGTGGGGAGCTCGAAGTCCCGGCCGTCGTCGTCTGAAAGCCGAGACAGGTTCAGCCGTGAGTCCCCGAACAGCCGCGCTCCGCATCCCGGTCGGTCCGGACAACGACGAACAGCTGTTCGACCAGGTGCAGATCGCGTCCGAGCGGGAGCTGGCCATTGAGAAAGAGCGGAGCGACCGCCGCGCCCACCGGAGACATCGCGACGAGGCATTGCGCTGGATCCGGAGCGCGCGGCTGAGCGTTGGATACAACGTCGCGATCGTGGACTTATCGTCGGGCGGCGCACTGCTCGACTCGCCCGTGCCCCTCCGTCCGGACTCCCTCTTGACGCTCGAGATCGACGGGCGCGGCTTCGACAAGTCGATCCCCTTCCGCGTTGTCCGCTGCCAGATTGGGTCGCTCCTGCCGGAACGCACCATCTATCGCGGCGCATGCGAATTCACCAGCGCGATCGAGCTGCCGATCGAGCAGATTGGCGGGGCCAAGGTTCTGTATCCAGGTGCCGGCGCGTTCGTCGGACTGGACGTCGCGCTCAAGCATCTCGTCGAACGAACGGGTGCGTCAGGGACGTTCGGATCGCTGGAGGCCCCTATCGTCCGTGACGCGCTCGAGTCTCTCCGGGATCGCGCGCTCAAGACGCCGCTGGATCCGATGGGTCATCCCCTGGCGGCGCTCCTCGGAGAGGTTGTGCCGGCGCTCGACCAGTACCCTGGCCTGGCAGAGATCATCGGGCGGATCGAAACCCGGCTGCGGCAGACCATTCCCCAGGTCAGCCTTCGCCTCGTGGCCTCCGCCGGCTCGCCGGCGGCGGGGAAGAAATCGGTTCTGATCAACGTGCCGGGAGCCGCGCATGGATCGGCACTCGTCAGCATCGATCTGCCGCGTGGAGTTGTCCTGAACGATTGGCAGGCCCGGGTGCTGCGGGTGACCGGCCGGCTCATTGCCCTGTTGCAGCGCATGGAGCCTGTGATCACGACGACGAGCGGTTCGGATCCGCTGCCAGCCGAAGTGCCGGCGCAGATCGAAGCCCGCGACGCGGCTGCCGCCGAGCCGGCCGTTCAGACTTCCGCGTGGCAGAAGATCGTGGTTCGCTATCAGGAGGGGCAGATTCTCAAGGGCTACACGCACGACTTCAGCCCTGCGCGCCCGCAGTTCTCGTTGTGGCCCTCGATCAATGCCGCACCCCGAGAGCGCGTGATCGTGCCGCTCGCCCGGTTGAAAGGCGTGTTCTTCGTGCGGGACTTCGCCGGAAACCCCGGCTACGTCGAGCGCGCGGACACGAACGAGGCAGGGCACGGACGCCGCATCGAGGTCACGCTGATGGACGACGAAGTTGTCGCGGGGCGGACCTTGAGCTACCGGCCGGACGGCTACGGGTTTTTCGTGATGCCCGCCGATTCGCTGGGAAACAACATCCGCATCTTCATCGTCTCGAGTTCTGTGCGTCAGGTCCAATTTCCCTGAGAGTCTGATCGGTGTCGGGCCGAGCGCACATGAGCTGGGCTCGCGTCACCAAGTCGAAATCCTTGCTGCACGTTTTCGGCGCGTTCAATCATCAATCAGGCGACAGACATCACCCGTCACATTTCAGTGCGCCTGTAATTCTTACCGCAGTAGAATGAGACGCTGGGCAAGCGGCTCGAAGGATTGGTGCCGAGAAACTCCGGCGCGATCACCGGAATTGTTCTTGCACGAGCCCAGTGACACAAATCCGAACCTGGGCGTACACCATGAAACTCTGGCTTCTCGCGTGCGGTGCGCTCGCCGTCGTCGCCGTGCGTGCCGCGTATAGCATCACCACCCGTTCACGCCGGCGTCGATCCTTCACAAACGATCAGGTGAGCAGTGAATGGCTCGCCACTGCGAAGATTCACGAGGATCATCCGTGATCGCAGAGCGTCGCGCATTTGGAGACAGGCTCCGCCGACAGCGACAGCGCAAGAACCTCTCACTCACCGAGATCGCGGCCATCACCAAGGTGGGGGCCTCGCACTACACAGCGCTCGAGAGAGGCGATTGTTCGCGATGGCCCGGCGGCGTCTACAACCGCGCTTTCATCCGCGCGTACGCGCAGGCGGTCGGACTCGATCCGGATGAAACCGCGGCCGAATTCGCCGAGTGCCACGAGCCGCCGCCAGCGATCGCGGCCGTCGATCCGGCGGTGGGGGTCGCCGAGAAAACGCCAACGCCTTCGGCGCTCAGAATCCGAATCGAACCCGATCCTTACGAATCAGAGAAACGTGCCGTCCGGATCGTCGCGCTGGTCATGCTTGATCTGATGGCCATCGCGGTGCTCGCGGCCACCGGTGTGCTCTTCACAACCGCGAGCTTGTGGATCTGCCTCGCCGCGGCCAGCATTGGATACCAGGTCCTGTCCCGCGTCGCGCGGTCGATCCCGCGCAAGAGTGGCGTGAAGCACGGCCCAGCCTCCCAAGTCGAGCCGACGGCCGAGACCGGACAGTCGCTGATTACCGACCCATAGCCTCGAGAACCAACGAATCCCGCGAACCGCGAACCGCGAACCGCGAACCGCGAAAGCTTATACTAGCCCGCCCATGGCGACAGCAGAGGCGGGCGAGGCGTCGGTTGAGGCGCGTAGCGCACACCTTCGGAAGGATCTCGGTCTCTTCGACCTCACCCTCACGCAGATCCTCTTTGTCGTCGGGCTCCCCTGGGTAGGCGTCGCGGCGAAACAGGGGCCCGCGCACGTCGTGCTGTGGCTGGCGGCGATCGTGTTCTTCTACCTGCCCTCCGCCGCCGTCGTCATCTATCTGAATCGCGCAAATCCCCTCGAGGGCGGACTGTATCAATGGGCCAAGCTGGGATTCGGCGAGCTGACCGGCTTCCTGGTGGCGTGGAATCTGTGGCTGTTTGCCATTCTCAACACGTCGGAGATCGGCCTGCAGGTCACCCAGTATTTCCGATATGTGCTCGGACCCGGCGGCGAGTGGCTGACAGGAGCCTTCTGGTTCGTGACCGCGGTCAACACGGTCATTTGCGCAGCGCTGGTCCTGGTCACGATACGAGGCCTGAGCATAGGGAAGTGGGTGCATAAGATTGGCGGCATCCTGATGCTGACCACCTTCGCCATGCTCATCGCGCTCCCGTGGTTGAACGTCGCGCACGGAACGCTGCCAGCGTTCGATCCGTTCGCGACGACTATGCCGGTCATGTCGATCATGAGCCTGAACATCGCGGCCAAGATGGGGTTCGGGGCCCTTGGCGGGTTCGAATATGTGGCCATTCACGCCGGCGAATGCCGCAATCCCGAGCGCACGATTGCCCGGTCCGTGGCGCTGGCCTCGCCCGTCATCGGGCTGATGTTCATCCTGGGCACGAGCGCGGTGCTGGCGCTGGTGCCCATCGACCGCATCGATCTCATCGCGCCGATCCCGCAAGTGCTGGCGGAGGGATTCCGGTCATTCGGCCCGGCCGGGGTGGTGGCAACACTCACCATCGTCGCGCTCCTGTGCATTCGCGTCGCCCAGGCGAGCGTGCTCTTTGCAGGAAATACCCGACTGCCGATGGTCGCCGGGTGGGATGGGCTCCTGCCGCCATGGTTTACTCGAATGCACGATCGGTATCAGACGCCGGTGAATTCCATCGTGTTTGTCGGTGCGGTCACGCTGGGATTCAGCGTGTTGGGATTGATTGGCGTGGGCAAGCAGGAGGCGTTTCAGCTGCTGTGGAACGCGTCAGGCATCTTCTACGGGCTGACGTATCTCGTGATGTTTGCGCTGCCCATGGCGGACGGGCGGGCACCTGGCTGGCTCAAGATCGCGGCACTCTCCGGTTTTCTGTCCACGCTCTTATTCGTCGCGATCTCGATTCTGCCCATTGTGCAGGTCGAGAGCCGGCTCGCATTCGCGGCGAAGATTAGCAGCGTCATAGTCATCGCGAATGCGATCGGGGTAGGGATATTCCTCAGGTTCCGCAGGGTTCTACAGGGTTCTACTGGGTTCCACCAGGTTCGTTCTCCCCCGGGAACCCTGTAGAACCTCGGAGAACCCTGTAGAACCCGATCAGTTAGGCCACTCCGGCAGGCGCGGGAGCAAAGTTGAGGCGAAGCCTCATCTCGCGCCTGAGCAGGAGGAGTCCGAGGGCGAGTTGAACGATCAACGCGCCGACCGAAAGCCACCAGATCCAGTGCAGCTGGAATCCTGGCATGCGCGACAGGAAGAATGCCGGAATTGCGACAAGGACGATTCGGCTGAACGATGCCATGAGCGCCGGCAACGTGTGACCCAGCGCCTGGAACATGCTGGAGACGACGAAGATCACGCCTGACGCCGCAAAGGTCCACGACACGATCCGCAGATACTCCTCGCCGACCGCCACGACCTGCTCGTCGCTGGAGAAGAACCCGATCATTGAGGCACCGACGGCTTGGCAGATCGCGGTGAAGAGGATCATCCCGCCGCCGGCCATGAATGCAGCCGATCGAAACGTTGCCCGGACGCGCTCCGGGTGGCGCGCACCGAAGTTCTGTCCGGCCACCGGCGCGACGGCGAATCCGAGCGCGACGACCGGCAGGAATCCCGCCTGGACGATCCGCATCCCGATGCCGAATCCGGCTTGCGCGGCCGATCCAAATGGCCTGCTGATCAGGTAGACGATGAAGAGGTAGACGGCCAGCAGCCCGAATTCAGCTCCCGCCGGGAGGCCGATTCCAAGCATCTTCTTCCAGAGTGACAGGTCGGGCCGCCAATCACGCGGCACGAACCTCAGGTACGCATCTGCCGGCAGGAAGTACAGCGTCAGCCAGACGGATGCGATAGCGATCGCGACGAACGTAGACATGGCCGCGCCAGCGACGCCGAAGGGATGGTGGGTCAGCCATCCGAAGATCAGGAAGGGCGCCAGAACCATGTTGAGGATCACCGACGCCGTCGAGACGACCATGCCGGGCTTGAAATTGCCCGTACCGCGAAGCGCCGCCCCCATGGCGACCATCCCGAACTGAAGCGCCATCGCCGGGATGTACCAGAGCAGATAATCAGATGCCATCGTCGCTGTACGCGCGTCCGCGCCAAGCGCGCTCACGTACGGGATCCGCACGATCATGCCGAGGATCAGGAACACGAACCCGACAACAACCGACAGAACCTGCGACTGATTGAAGACAAACAGCGCGCGGTCGTGTCCTTTCTGTCCCGTCGCGTGCGACACCAGTGTGGTGACGCCAACGCTCAGCATCTGAGTAATGGCGAGGACGATGAACGTGAGGTTGCCCGCGATGCCGACGCCGGCCACGGCTTCCTTCCCCAGCCGCCCGACCCAATAAAGGTCTATGAGGTAATAGAGTGTCTGAAAGACCATGGTCACGAGCATGTAGCTCGTCGTCTTGAGCAGATGACGAGTAAGCGAGCCAGTCGTCAGGTCCTGCATCAGTCCGGGCATTGTATGCCACCCCGGTGTAGGTGCTAGGATGGAAGACAGACCGGAGGAGGCACTCCGTGACGAATTCCGATGGCATTACCGACCATATCCGGGCGAGGGAAGAAGAGCACTTCCGAAAGAAGGACCGCGAACTCATCGAGAAGCTGCGCAGGGCCGACGCGGAAGCCAGGGCACGGCGCGCGCTCGAACAGGAGACCGGCATTCACGATCCCGCCATGCTCGAGGAACTGAGCGACCTCGGATTCACGCCCGACACCATCGTGCTGCTCCCTCTGATTCCCGTCCTGGAAGTCGCATGGGCCAAAGCCGGCATCAGCACCGCTGAACGGGCGCTTGTCACCAGGATGGCTCGTTCGAGCGGAATCCAGGCCGGCAGCGCGGCCGATCACCAACTCACCGACTGGCTCGAACATCGTCCGTCAGACGACACGTTTCACAAGGCGACGCGCCTGATCAGCGCCATGGTCGATTCCCCGGGAGGCGGCGCGCTGCACCTCACGGCGGATGAACTCATCGCTCATTGCGATCAAATCGCTCACGCCTCGGGCGGGCTCTTCGGCATCGGCAGGGTGTCGCCCGAAGAAAGGGCCGCAATCGCAGAAATCGCGCAGGCCGTGAAGAAGCGCTGACCACCTGGTGCTATCTTTCCAGGATGCAAACCTTGATAACGGCACGCATCCTGTTGACGACGGCGATCGTTGCCACGCTCGCACTCCCCGGTCACACGCTGGTCAGCGCCCAGGCGCCAGCCGCGCAGTCCTCAACCCGAACCGAGCGAACGGTCTGGTACTTCTACCGCGTGAAGTGGGGCTTCCAGGACGAATTCGTCCGGTTATTCCGCAAGAATCACTACCCCGTCCTCAAGGAAGAGATGAAGTCGGGCCGCATCAAGGACGTCCGCACGTTCGTGCCGACGTACCACGGCGACGGACGGGCCGACTGGACCTTCGCGGTCGTGATCGTCTACCGCGATACGGCCGCGATGACCGGACCGTCAAACGATGCGGAAATCGTGAAGCGACTCTATCCGGACGCGGCGGCGTTTGCACGGGAGGAGCAGCAGGCGTTTCGAGATCCTCGACGCGCACTGGGACGTCCCGCTGAACGAGATGGACATGGACGGGCAAGGGATCAGATAAGGCTACTTCAGAGCCTTCTTCGTCACCCGAACGTTCGTGGCCATCTTCGCAACGCCCGTGTCGTGATACGTCACGCTGACTGAATCGCCCGAGTGCACGAAATTCACCCAGCGTCGGCTTTCCGCCAGCGTCGGTGATCTTCCTGCCGGCCGTGCCCAAGCCGGTGCCGGACACGACTGTCTTGCCGTCCACGGTGAACGCCGTCTCACCGGCTTTCCCCTTGATCGTCAGGCTCGTGCCGCTGACCGCAGTCACGACACCGGACTCGGTCGCGGCCTTCGTCTTCTGATCCTCTGCAGCTTTCGGCGCCGGTGGTGGCGGCGGCACCGACGCAATCCCGCGCACGGTGTCGGCGTGCATTCCCGCCTCGTGATACACAACTTCCACGGCCTCTCCCGCCTTCAGAACTTCAGCGACCCCGGGGCCCGTTTTTCCCGCGGCTTCGGCGGCCTTCGCCTTGGTGCCGGCGCCGCGCGCCACGACGGTCGTCTTGACGTCGACGTTGAAGGTCATGTCCTTCCCCGCCACCGCAACGGTGATCGTGTTGGCTCCCACGTTGGTCACGGATCCCTTCACGGTTTTCGTCGCCTGGGCGAGCGCCGAGCTCGATGCGACGAGCACTGTACATGTCAATAGCGTTATCAATCGCTTCATAACTGCGTGTCCTCCGCGGTCACTCTAGCTCGACAGCGAGGTGAATGGCAAACGAGGAGAGGATTAGTGATTCTTCTTTTCGGCCGCCAGCGTGACGGACTCGCTGGTTCGAATGGTGTAGGCGGCGTCGTTTTCCGCTCGACGTGCCTCGTCCCAATAGCGCGACTTCGGCCGGATGTCCTGGATCGCCTGGCCAAGCGTCATCCCGTCGTTCACGATGCGGCGCTTCAGCTCGGCAAAGGGAATATCCAGGTTGTTCGATGCGTGGACGGTTGCGACAAACAACTCGAGGCGCCGGAATCCTCCGGCGGCGGCAGCCAGATCGGCGCCGCGCGGCAGTCGGCCACGAAGACCATCGGCAAGCACCAGGTTGCTCTGGAGCTCTTTCTGCACGGGTGTCGGAACAGGCTTGGCCGGAGCGCGCTTGACGGTCACGGGCTTCGCCGGACCGACTACGCGCTGACCCGTGGCGACCGTCGCTCCCATCACGAGGATCGCAGCCGCTATCGCAAACGCCAGAACTGAGCGCTGCATAGGCCTCCCTCCCGGTTGACGCGTCGGGTGGACAGCGCAAGTGCCATACCAGAGCGTGGCCAGCGATAAAATACTGAAACGCGGGCTCTTAGTTTGTGTCTCAATCCGGGCCAGCCGAATACGATCACGGCATTGCCGGGTCGCTGACGAAAAGAGTCATGATCCTTGATCGCCTGACCGAGCATCGTCGCTACCTTGCGCTCCATCCGGCGTTTGCGCGGGCGTTCGAGTTCCTGACACATGCAGACTGGGCGACACTGCTTCCTGCGTCGCCGGGCGAGGCGAGCAGCAACACGCGCTACTCAATCGATGGTGAGCGGATGTATGTCTCGATCGATCGCATTCAGGGGCGCGGCCGCGAAGGCGCGCGACTGGAAGCGCATCGGCGCTACATAGACATCCAGCTCACGATCGACGGGCTCGAGGAGATTGGATGGAAACCGATCGGCGACTGCGTTTCGACGTCCGAGGCGTTCGACGCCGTGAAAGACATCACGTTCTTCAACGACCGTCCGGAGAGCTGGCTGTCAGTCCCGGCCGGCCGGTTTGCGATCTTCTTTCCGGAGGATGCCCACGCCCCGCTCGGCGGACGTGGGGTCCTCAAAAAGGCAATCGTGAAGATCGCGGTCGACTAGTCGGGCTGTCTTACCGGTGCGAACCCACCGTGGCACGCGCGACCGAAAGCACACGATTCTGTTCGATCGTGAGCGACGCGAAAAACAACAGGACGATCACGACACCAAGCGCGGCGCCAAATGTGCGGGTCATGGAACTACACCTCCACTGGAATTACCGATAAGGGGTAAAGGAGCAACGAACGTGCCCGGACGATCCGATGGGACGCAAGTCGTTGCGACCGTATGTGATACGTGGGTGAACGCTTCCACAGCCGGAGCGAGGCAGGTGACGATTCCGGCGTTCGATCACGAGTTCGGGTATCGTGCGGCCTGCGCGGGTTCCGCACACGCTCCTGTGTCACCGTGTGCACTGCCAGGCCATTCAGCACCAGCCATGAGGGCATTCGAACAGCGACAGCTCACCGCACGCGTGCTCGCGGCGCTCGAGAGCCGTGTGAAGCAGTTCCGGCGCCGCGAGGAGCTGTGGCCTATTCGGATTCCCGTCGAGCCCATCGCGCTCGATGATGTGATTGAGGAGGCACTGGGAGATGATTCGAGACGCTTCGACGCCGGCACGTTGCGGAGCCGGACGCTCCTGCACCTGGAGTGGGGCACCGAGGCCCGCTGGGATGCGTGGGTTATCGCCCTCCCATCGAAGACGAAGCTCTATTGCGATTCGGACGGAGAGGAGACGCGGCTCCTGGCTTCAGGGGGACGAAACGAAGGGGACGAAAACGATCGCGTCTTTCTTCAGACTCTGGCCGAAACCGGAGGCCAGGCCTTCGGCATCGAAACGTCCGGCGAGGCACCCACGCGTGTTCGCTCGTCGATCACCGACCGCGCTTTTCTCGTCGAGTTTTTCGTGAACCTGTTCGAGGTCACAGGGACGGAGGCATCAGTCCGGGCGGCCATCCAAGCCACGCCGCGTCCTTCGAGTGACGACTTTCAGCGGGAGGTCGAGGTGTGGCTGGCGACGGCACTGAAGCCCTAGAAAGAATTGCTGAATTCTATTCCCACGCGACCTTCTTGAGAAGCGCCATGTCCGTCAGCATCATGCCGGCGCCCATGACGACTGACGTGAGCGGGTTCTCGGCCACGAGAACCGGCAGGCCGGTCTCCTCGCGCAGCCGCTTGTCGAGATTCCTGAGCAGGGCGCCGCCACCGGTCAGCACGACGCCGCGATCGTAGATGTCGGCCGAGAGCTCGGGCGGAATGCGCTCGAGCGAATCGCGGACGGCCTGCACGATCTGCCGCAGCGGTTCTGTCAGGGCCTCGCGAATGTCAGAGTCGCTGATCGTCACGGTCCGCGGCACGCCCTCGATCGCGTGACGGCCCTTGACTTCCATCACGAGCGGTTTCTCGAGAGGCGCGGCCGATCCGACCTCGTATTTGATCTGCTGAGCGGTGCGCTCGCCGACATGAAGGTTACAGGACTTCCGCATGTACTGGATGATCGCTTCGTCCATCGCATCCCCGGCGACGCGAAGCGACTTGCCGTAAACCGTTCCGGCCATCGAGATGACCGCGATGTCGGTCGTCCCGCCACCGATGTCGATGATCATGTTCCCCGCGGGCTCGGTCACCGGAAGGCCAGACCCGATGGCCGCCGCCATCGACTCGTCGACGAGGAAGACCTCGCTGGCTTTCACACGGAATCCACTGTCCTTGACCGCGCGGCGCTCGACGGGCGTGATTTCCGGCGGCACGCCGATCACGAGGCGCGGACGCACGAGGCTGCGCTTGCCGTGGGCTTTCCTGACGAAATACATCAACATCTTCTCAGCCGCGTCGAAGTCGGCAATGACGCCGTCCTTCATGGGCCGGACCGGCTTGATGTTCGACGGGGTGCGCCCGAGCATCTCGTGAGCCTCGATGCCGACCGCTTCGATCTCCCCCCTGGCGATGTTGAAGGCCACGATTGACGGTTCGTTGACGACAATGCCGCGGCCGCGGGCAAAAACGCAGGTGTTGGCCGTACCGAGATCGATCGCCACGTCTGTGGCAAAAGCGGACATCAGGCTCATGACAATTCGACCTCGTTAGCAGTTTAGGGAAGTTATCACCGCGCCATTCATGATTTGTTCCCACTACGTTTCGGCACGGAACCTCAAAAGCTACAGCGATTTATCCGAAGCGGAACACAGCTGTTCCAGCGGCGGCGAGCGTCGATTACAAAGTTGCATGCGGGCGACGACTTTCGGTATTGACTCGGAACGTGAGACTTGCCGCTATGTTCGATCGAAATCCGGAACCCATGTCTGCACGGCGCGCTTGATGTCCTTCGGCGGCAGCTTGTCCCGGACGGCCCGTTCGGCAAGCGCGGGCAACTCCGCGTCGGACGCAAACCGCAGCGCGGCGATCTGTTTGTTGTCGAGCTGACCGAACAGCCGCTGCTGTTGTTCGGGCGTGAGCAGCGACGCCGTTCGCACGCGCATTTCGAGCTTGATGACTCGGTCCTGCAACTTCGTCGTGTATCTGCGGCTAATCTGGAGCAGCACGAGCACCGCCCCGCACAGGGCGACCAGGCCGGCGGACTCGCCTCCACCGGCGCGCCAGCGCTGGACAAACGACACCAGCGCGATCATCGCAAGCACGTAGCCGATGACGGTCAATATCGGCCGATGGGCGTGTTTCTTGAACGATTGCATGTCAGCTTTCGTCCGGGGGGTTTGATACCGTGGACACAAAAAGACCCCGCAAAAGGACTAATTATACGTTCCCATGCAGATCACCAATACCCTGACAATCCCCGACGCCGAAATCGAAGAGCGCTTCGTTCGCGCCTCTGGGCCAGGCGGTCAGAACGTCAACAAGGTTGCGACCGCCGTCCAACTTCGTTTCAACGTAGGCGCTTCGTCTCTGGCGGACGACATCAAGACCCGCCTCTCGGCGCTTGCCGGCAGCCGGATGACATCTGAAGGCATCCTGGTGATTGATGCGCGAGAGCATCGGACCCAGGCGCAGAATCGAGAAGCCGCGCGCGCGCGGCTGGCGTCGTTCATCGAACAGGCATCCCGGCGTCCGAAGAAACGCCGGCCGACGAAAGCCAGCAAGGCTTCGCGCGAACAGCGTCTGACCACCAAGAAGAAACGCGGAGAGTTGAAGTCCACCCGGGGAGGAAAACCAGGGGCTGAGGACTGAGGTGACCGATCCGATCACACCCTGGCCAGAATGCCGACAGTGCTTCTCTTCCGAATAGTGCCCAGCGCCTGGCAGTAGACTCCCAGCTGGCGTTTGTATCGCTCCAGATCTGCGGCCAGCTCCCGGTCGGTCTTGAAGTCCACGACGATGAGGTCCGCGCCGTCGTCGAACGCGAGGTCGATCGTGCCTTCGATCAGGCTGCCATCCGGAGCTTTCCAGACAATCGGGAGCTCACGCTCGCACTTGCCCGCGCGATCCGCGTCCCGGACGCGGTCGAAAAACGGACTGCCCAGCACCGACGTGACGACTTCGACAGCGGCAGACACCTCTTCATCCGCGTACAGGATCCTTGCCGGCCTTCGGCAGGATGCGGCCCTGAGCCTGAGCCACCGACGCGATGACCCGCTCGCCGGCATCGAGCGGAACCGTCGCCAGCGTGGCGTGCACCAGACTTCCGAACCGCGGTCCGAATGGCCGCTCGGCCGAGCGTGCCAGATCGAGCACCTCGATCTCAGGCTCACCCGCGCGCTGGTCAAACGACTTGTCGAGCGCCACGGCCGTCGCCGTTCGAATCCGCCGCGATTGCACGCGTGCCCTGGCAATCACCTGATCGCGTTCAACCCGCCACGCGTCGTACTCCGACAGGCGCGTCGCAACTTTATCGGGATCGCCATCTTTGACGATGAGGTCGTCCCGGCGGAGGCCGTAGCCGGCATCGCGCTGAAGCGCGAGGACATGGGGATCCCACCACACGACTGAGTAGTGTGCCGGGATCCGGGATCCGGGATCCGGGATCCGAGATCCGGGATCCGGTCCCGAGAACTCATACGCGCCCGGCACAACCGTCGTTGGTTTCGCCGGATCGCCGTCGGGGCGATTGAGAACGGAATCCTTCGAAACAAACACAGGACAGCGTGGTGCGGCCTTGCGCGTCTCCCGGGCGATCAAGGACGGATAGACTGCGGGCGTCAGCGGATCCAGCCAGCCGCCCTGGTAGACCTCGTCGCCGATCACGGGCACCACGAGCACGTCGCGCGCGCGGGTGGCCGCGACGTACGCGAGGCGGATAGCTTCGGCGCGATCGCGCGCGGCTTCTTCGCCGCCGTGCAGCAGCAGGTCAGTCGGCGCCCATCCCCCAAGCTTCAGCGCGCACAGGCTGCCGCCGGATCGATCCAGCGGCTCGCATCAGGGCGAGACAGCTGGCACGTCAGGTCGGCCAGGACGACAATTGGAAACTCGAGGCCTTTGGCCTTGTGGACGGTCATCATTCGCACGCCGTCGCTGTCCTCCTCGAGAATCGGCGCCTCGGACGCCTGTGCCGTTTCGGCAGCCATCCTCAGCTCCTCGACGAAGCCGCGGAAGGAAATGCCGCCGCCCATTTCGTACTGGCGCGCAAGTTCCGCGATGTGCAGGACGTTGGCGAGCGCCTGCTCGCCGCCGGTTCTCAATGCAAACCCCACGTGTGCCCGGGTGGCCGTCAGCAGTTCCTGCAGCGTACCGCTCACGCCGCCGGACGTCCTGGCTCCTCCGTCGCTCTCGACCCGCTGCACGTAGTTGCGCCGCCGGTGCAGCCGCTGCAGCAGCCAGAGCGCTTCGGCAATCGGACGGAGATGCGCAATCTCCGGTGGCGCGTTCTGCTCAAACACGCCGGGCACGCGGAAAGGATGGAATGTTCCTCGCACAAACTTCCCGGGGACGCGGCGGCCAAAGCGATGCGCCCACTCGAGCAACTCCTCGTCGCCGATGGCAAAGAGCGGCCCACGCAGCGTCGCGAACACTGACAGCTCATCGTCGGGCCACTCGATCGCGGCCATCGCGGCTCGAAGAGCCTCCACCTCTTCGCGCTCGTGAAACGCTCTGCCGCCGACGAGCACGTGCGCGATGCCGCGAGCCTCGAGCGATTCGACGTACGGACGGGTCACGTCCGTCTCCCAGCTCACGAAGCGGCGGAACAGCAGGCAGATGTGTTTCGCGGAAACCGCCACGGGGCCTCCGCCAGTTCGCTCGGTGACTTTCCAACCGCTCTGGTTGACGATCCAGTCGATCAACGCGCCGACCGCATCGGGCAGAGACTGTTCGACGGCACGGTCGCGGACGTAACGTCCTCCGTACGGCTCGGGAACCGGCAGCGCGATGATCGATGGCTGATCCTCGAGGGCTGGCCGGCTGCGGGCGAGCGGCACATAGTCGGCCTGCAGCGTCAAGTCATCCCCGGTCATGACCGGCCCGAATGCGGCGTTGACGACCGCCTGGATCTCGGGCACGCTGCGAAAGCTCGTGCTCAAGTGAAGCCGCGTGCCTCCCCAGCCCTCGACCCGCTCGGACACTTCGCGATAAATAGCCACGTCGGCGCGGCGGAAGCGGTAGATCGACTGCTTCGGATCACCGACGAGGAACAAGCGGCCTCCAAGCGGCCTGGCGTGTCTCCAGTTGGTTTCGCCTGGATCGTCGGCAGCGAGGAGCAGGATGATCTCCGCCTGCAGTGGATCGGTGTCCTGGAATTCGTCGACGAAGATTCGCTTGAAACGACGCTGAAACCCTTCTCGAACCTGACGGTTGTCGCGTACGAGATTGCGTGCAACGAGCAGCAGGTCGAGAAAGTCGAGCGCACCCTGTCCGGCCTTCAGCAGCTCATACTGCCGCAGGGCGCCACGGAGCTCCGTTTGCAGGCGCGCGGCCAGATCCGCGTCCGCCGCCATCCGGTACTGCTCGAGGCTTCCCCGCAGGTCCGTCACCGCGGCCATGACCCGATCGCGGGGAAGACCCTGGCGATACGACGGGCCGCGTCCCGGCTTCACTCTCGAAAGCAGCCGGTCGCGCGACAGATCGACAAGGCCGGCTTCCCATCCGTCGTAGTCGGCTTCTCCCCCGTCGCCAAACGCCTGCTGCAACCGAATCTCATCGCTCAACCGTCGAATGGGCTCGGTCCCTGTCGCGAGCGGATCACCGGTTGACGCCGGGTTGCGCGTCAGATCCGCGACCTCGTGAAGTGTCATGACGAGCGCGTCGATCTCGCGCTCGCGCTCGAACGGGTTGCGCGTCCAGGGCTCGACGAAATCGCGCCACTGGGCGAGATCCCACGCGGCCCTGCGCAGCCGATCGACGGGTCCATCCTCGCCACCGAACGCGGATCGCCGAAGCGCGCGACGGACACCCTCCGGGGGATCTGCGAGTACGTCCTGGAGCCACCGGCCAAATGCGTCATCGAAGAGCCGCGCCGACGCGGGCTCGGTCAGCACTTCGAAGAGCGGATCGACGCCGGCTTCGACCGGGCGCTCGCGGAGCAGGTCTGCACAGAAGGCGTGAATCGTGCCGACATGAGCTTCCTCCAGACGAGTGAGTGCGCTGTCGAGGCGCGCCCTGGCCTCGGGATCGGATCCCGCAGCGGCGCGAGCGAGGTCGAGGCGTTCGCGAAGTCGAAGCTTGAGCTCGCCGGCCGCCTTTTCCGTGAAAGTGACGGCCACAATCTCGCCGACCTGTGCCTTGCCTTCGGCGATGATCCGCACGATTCGGCCGACAAGGGCCGTCGTCTTGCCCGTGCCAGCGGCGGCCTCGACGACAAACGTCGTGTCGAGCGCGGTCTCGATGAGCTGCCGTGAGGCGGCGTCATCGATCGGCATGACGTGACCGGCCGTCATGGCATCGCTCGCAGCGCCGTGAGGTCGGCCAGCAAATCGGCGGTTTTCCGTGACACGTGCCGCGGCTCGTCGGGCCCGCAGACGGCCCGGAAGTCACACCACGTGCACGCGCGCTCGGAGGGCGCGGCCGGTAGAAAGCCGAGCTCGATCGCCCGATCGATGATTTCGAGCGCCTCGAGACCCGCCCGGCGGGCGGCCTCCGACAACTGCACGGGGTGTTCAGCAAAACCCCCGGCCGTGGTGGCGTAAAACAGCCGGCCCTCGCGGACGGGCTGACCGAAGATCTTCTCGACCGCCAGGCCATAGATCACGGGCTGAAGAGTCCCGCCGCCACCGATGACCATTCGCGGCGTCGTACGGTTGCGGCCTGTCTTGTGATCGGTGATCCGCAATTCCTGCGAGCCGGGTTTCGTTTCGATGACGTCCACCGATCCGCGAAGCACGAAGCGATCGTCGATCCGCACGGGCTCGCGCTGACTGCGCTCGTCACGTCCCTCGTCTTCCAGGCCGAAGCTGTATTCGAAGTACTCCGGTGTCCACGGCGCGGACTCAGGGAGCTTGCGGATCCACACCCGAAGATCGCGGCCAATCGCGGCAATCTCGTCGCGCCACACACGTTCGATGGCTGGCGCGAGCTTCTCCTTGTACTCGGAGGCCGTCGTGTCGAGCTGCTGTGTCAGGAGCTGCAGGGCTTTCGGCACACCGTCGGCGGTGAGCGGCAAATGCTTGCCCTCCCGCATTGCGCGCAGCACGCGTGCCTGGACTTCATGAAAGAGCGACCCACGCGTGAGCGGATCGATCCGCGGAAGCGGCTCAGGCGGATCCAGCGGGGCGAAGCGATAGATGGCAGACAGGACGAACTGAAACGGGCACGTCGTGAATTTCTGAAGCGCTGAAACCGAGTACGGCCGGGCCCCCAGCCGCTGCGTGTCGAGCATCGGTTTGATCGCCGGCGTGACGCGCACGAGACCATCCTGCGGCAACCAGCGTGACCGTGCGCGAGCCCAGCGTCGAGTGACGGACCGGCGAAGTGCTGGATTGAGACCCAGAAGGTAATGGGCCTGGCCGCGGACGGACGCCCGATCCGGTGCATCGATGAGCGTTCTCAGCGTCGCGAGATCGTGTTCCAGCTCGTCTATCGCGTCGGAGGGCCTCAACGGTGCGGGCCAGTCGAGCTTTGCGCCACCGGCGGCCGCGGCCTCCCGCTGCAGAACCTCGTGGTGCGGAATGCGTCCCACGATCGCCCGGACGATATCGAGCACGTAAAACGACGGCACGCGCGGACGCGCGCCAGCCACGTCGAGTCTGGGATACGACAGCCAGAGACGTTCGGTGGCTGCCCCGACCGCAAGTCGCAGCAGGAGGCGCTCAGTCTTCGCGCGATCGTCCTGCAGGACCAGGTGCGCGTCGAGCGGCCGGCGCATCTCTTGATCGAGCAGCAGCGGATCCTCGCGCAGCTTCTGCGGAAACAGCCGCTCGGCGAGTCCGGGCACGAACACGACCTTGAACGATCGACCGCGGGCTTGATGCGGAATGCCGACAAAGACGCGGCCGTAGCGGTCTGCCGGAGGCTGTTCGTCGAACGTCCTCAGGCGCTCCGACAGGACGTCGCGCGCTTCGTCGAGCGACACGGGGCCGATGGCGCTCATCGCGCGCAGCTCGCCGAGGACCCGCCTCACGCGATCGGGTCTGCGCAAAACGCGCGGCGCGAGATCCCCGAATCGATCGAGCCACTCGCCCCAGGTGGCGTGCGCCGGCCACGACGCAAGCGTTTCGACGATCGGCAGCGCAAAGTTCACCAGGTGCGCGAGATTGCGCAGATCACGCTCGAGCCCGGCCAGCCTCGGCGAATCCGGTCCTTCACGAAGGCGTTCTTCGCCGATCTGCCGTTCGTACCGCTCCCGCAGTCCGCGCAGCCGGCGCCGCCAGCGCTCCGGATCGCCGCCAATGACCGATGCATCGACGATCAATCGTTCCCATTTCCACGGCGCGCGGAGCGCTCCCTCGATCACCGCGGCCTCGTCGCCGACCGATTGCGGCTCAGGCGTCTCCGCATCAGGCGGGTCGGGCTGGCTGTCCCCGCGCATGAACCCCGCAATCACATCGTCGGGGGGCGGAAGGATCTCAACCGGGCCGGCCGCAGCCGCGTCGGGCACTTGCGCGAGCGAGAGATACTCCGCGAAACGCACAGCGGACAGACGATCCACGGCGCACCCGAGCATGGCAAGGAAGGCACGGCCAGAAGGATGCGGGCGGCAGGTTCCGCGATCGAACCACGCGCTGATGCCCGCGCGATCGAGCGCGTTCTCGAGCAGGCCGAGATACTCGGCGGGCGACCGGAGGAACACCGCCATCTCGTCGAACGGAACCCCTTGCCGCGCTTCCGCGAGAATCCGACGCGCAATCTCCACGCATTCCCGGCCTTCTCCGGGAGCCGAGAAGAGTCGAACGTCCCCGTGAGGCTCGCGCTCCGGCGGCTGGCGCGTCGAGAAGAGCGAGCGGCGCAACGCCGTCAAGTCCGAATCCCCTGCCGGCTCCGGCGTCTCGATCGGGACGCCGAGCGTCTTGAGACGGTCGAGCGTCGCCAGATCGCCAAACGGAACGGTGATAAACGCTTCGGGGACTGCGGCAATCAACCGCGTGGCGAACGCGTACTCGAGCGCCGAGTCGAGCGGAACGTCGAGCAACAGCAGTGGCAATCGGGAGAATGAATCCGCCGCGTCACACGCGGATCGGAAGATCTCTGACCGCCCCGCCGCGGACGCTGAACCAAAGTAGTCGTCGAACCCGCGCAATAGCCGCGACAGATCGGGTCCCCCCAGCGGCAGATCCTCCAGGTCGATTGGCTCGACGCCGGCCATTTCCAGGTCATGGAACGTGCGCGCAAGGGCCCTCGGAAATCCTGGCGTGCCCGCAACCCCACCGAAGTAGGTCAGCTCCTGATCCTGACGGGCGTCAAATGTTGCACGGGCTGCGACGGCTTCAGAACCGATCAGGGTCGCGGGCGCGATCCCCCGGGCGGCCAGGATGGGTGCCGCCAGGTGCGCGGCAAGCTGAGCGAAGCTGAATCGATGAACGCCGGCGACGGCGCCGCGCTCGAATGCTGCCGCTCTGACCAGATCGTCGGCCGCGCCCCTGGACGCCGAAACGACCAGCGCTCCGCCGTCCATCCGCGCCGACAACCACGCCTGCGCCGCGCGCAGTCGGACGGCGGCTTCTGAACTCTGAAGGATGTGAAGAGACGAACCAGATGCCATGGAGAACTCCCTCCCGGACGCCGTGCCGGGTCACCGGTAACGGCCGCGCTACGCGGCCGTGAAAGAAGGATATCAGCTAGCGGCCTTCGCCAGCTGAATCGTCACCCAACCCTTCAACGGTTTGGGTTGCTCGGACTCTCCGCGCTGGCCACCCCCGCCTCCGCGGCCCATTCCGCCACCGCCGCGTCCGCCCATCCCGCCGCCGAATCCGCCCATCCCGCCGCGGCCCTCACCCGCCGGATGCTCCACCTTCGGCGTCTCGATCCCGAATCCAATGAGGGCGCCCTGCTTTGCTTCGATCGCGTAGGGTGTGTCCGCCGTCTTTGCGAGCGGCACTTTCAGTTCGTAGACGAGATAGCCCTCCGCCTGGCCGATCCTCACCGTAATGCCGGGCGCCATCTCCGTCACGAAATTGTGGGCATCGTCTTTCTCCGGGCCGTAGATCTCGATTCGATTGGTCGGCTCGACCTGATCGGGCGGTCTCGACTGCGCTGGATCTCCACCACCGGAATCACCCGGAGGTCGTCCGCTACCACCTCCGCCGCCGCCTGGATAGCGCCGGTATCCACCGCCGCCGCCACCGCGGCCGGACCTCTCTTCGGGCGGCAGGCCGACCGGGTACTTCAGTCCGAAATGTTTCTTCTCGCCGCCAGATGGATCGAACCAGACGATCAGCCCCTGGCGGAGGATCTGGCGTCGCGCCGTCGTGTCGCTCGCACTCAGGACCAGATACAGATACTGACCGTCATTCATCGCTGCCGCCATCAACGGATGGTTCTCTTCGATCGGTCGAAGCGGCCCTGGCCAGTCGCCGCTGTCGCCGTCGATCGCGATCTCCCGATCCCGCCAATGACTGTCGATCGTCGCCTTCTTGGCCGCGAGCAGGCCGGCAGCCGACGCAACCATGATCATTCCCGCCACACCCAGAAACGCACGTCGCATAGAGAACCTCGAACCCGGTCGACGCCTCATACTCCAAAAGGTGACTGGCACTTTCCCCGGGGTGCCAGCCACCACAAGTCAATCAAAGCGCAAAAGCACTCGCGAAATCCAGCCAGCCGCTTTCTTAGGACGACGGCCGGAGTCCGTGGGTCGGCCGGGAGAATCCGCCGCGACGGCCTGGGCCGGGGCCTTTCTCCACCGACGCGCGGGCCTGGGCTCGCTGCTCCGGTGTCAGAATCTGCGCGATGCGGGATTGAAAGTCGATGCGCGCGGCGAGCTCCTGCGCGGACGCTGTCGCGATCGAATTCTTCAGGTCGTCGATCTTCTGCTGATCAGGTGCATCAGCCAGGATCGCTGTCTGGAGCTGACGTTCGAGATCCATGAGTGTTCGTCTCGGATCCCCACTCGCGCGGCGCTGCTCGCTGAGTGTTCTGATCTGCTCCCGTTGCGCGTCCGTCAAGTTCAAACCGCGTAACATCGGCATGGGCCCGGCGCCCCCTGGGCCCCCTGGCCCTTCCGGCCCGCGACCCTGAGGCGGCTGGGCTATCACCGGAATCGCCACCGCCGCAGCCAGAATCATTGCGGCAGCGGCCGTCCATATGGTTCGTTTCATGTGTGTCCTCCCTACACTTGCTTAGACAAGAGCAGGGGAGGCTTTAGTTCATCGCCCAGCCTCGATTCACCGTTTCTTCACAATTGTGCGTGGCCGAGCCGACCTTCGCTATCATTGGCGTCCGATGATCCGCCGTCTCGTGCTCGGCACTCTCCTGATGCTTGCCGCCGTGCCGGCAATGGCCGCCGGGCGGTATTCGGCGGAGCGCTACGACTCGCGGATCGAAGTCCTCCGCGGTGGGACGATCCGGGTCACCGAAACGATCGCCATCCAATTTGAAACCGGCTCGTTCTCGCAGTTCTACCGCGCCATTCCCGCTCGCATGACCGACGGCCTCGAGATCGTGTCGGCATCGATGGACGGCACGCCGATGCCACAAGGAAGCGGCCCGGGGCACATCCAGATTTCAGGTTCGTCGAACCTGCGGGTGACGTGGCGATTTGCCGTGACATCGCCGGCGACCCATACATTTGAAGTCACCTATCTTGCCCGAGGAACGGTGCGTCGCGAGGAGGAAGCAGACTTCGTCGCGTGGAATATCGTTCCGGCCGAACACACGTATCGCATCGCAGTGAGCACGACCGACATCACTCTGCCGGAGGCGCCTTCCGCCACACCATTGATCGAGGTGCGACGCTTGAGCGGCTCGTCTGTAGACGCGGACGGCAGGCGCATTCGGGTCGAAGCCGACGGTATTCGCGCCAACGGGTGGCTGCGGGTATCGATTCGGCTCCCTCGCGGTAGTGTTATCGACACACCTCCTCAGTGGCAGCAACGGCAGTCGGAGATCAGACGGCTCTCGATCCAATGGGTGTACGCGGCGGCGCTCCTGTTCGTCTCGGGGCTGGCGCTCTTGTTCTTCGTTCGGCAGCGATACGATCCGCCGCCGAGCGAATCTTCCGCGGCCACACCCTGGTCAACGGTACCGCCCGATCCCCTGCCGCCCTCAATTGCCGGCACATTGCTGACCAATGGCGGTCCGCGTCTGGAGCACGCGATGGCTGCCCTGTTCGCGCTGGCGGATCGCAGTGAATTGCGGATAGACGAGCGATCCGGAGTGTTTGGATCCCGCGACTTCACGATCGTCAGGACTCCCACGCGACGTCCGCTCGCCCCTTATGAAGATCGATTGCTCGAAATCATGTTCACGGGCGGACACGACCAGAGCCCGTCAGTCTCGCTGAGCAAGGCTCGCAACCGCGTCCTGCGGCACTTTCGCAGATTCAAGACAGCGCTCGAGCCGGCCATGGTGTCGGCCGGCCTGCTCGATCAGGATCGCCGCGCAGTTCGTCACCGCTTTGTGGCCGTGGCCATCGGGTGTTTGATAGGCGCCAGCCTTGCGTCTATCGCCTTCGCATTCATCACCGATCGATTCGGCGGATGGCCGATGTTGATCCCGCTCGCGCTCGGACTGGTCGGCGTGCTTGCGCTAATCTGCTTCGCCGCGCACACGCCCCTGTCGAACGAGGGAGTCCGCCGGGCCCACGCATGGCGCGGGTTCCGCGGGTACTTGCGCGCCGTCGCGCGCGATCGCGAACCCTCTCCGGGCGAGGCCGTCGTCCGGCAAATGCTCCCGTTCGCCGTGGCCTTCGGGATCGCTCCGGTGTGGTCGGCCTATCTCAAGCGACACCGATCCGCCGCACCACCCTGGTTCCGCGCGGCGGCTGATGCCGGCCACAGCAGCGCCGTCGCGTTCTCTGCTTTTGTCGGATCGGGCGGGAGCGGCGCCAGCGGGGGCGGGCATGGCGGCGCGGCCGCGGCCGCGGGCGGGGGATCGTCCGGAGCTTCGTAATTACTCCGAGGGGCTTCGCCCCTCGGACTCCCCTACACGCTCTCTCGCGAGCCGCTTCGTCGGCTCGCTCCGTTCGCGTGGCTCGCTTCGCTGCGCTCGCTCGCGTCCTCTGTCGCGCCACCTCGCCTCGCCGTAAGCACCGGTCGATCTGACGGCGTGCGAAGCCGGGTCGCGTGGCCTCACTAACTCGCTCGTTCGCCGGTCTCCTTATTCGGTTTTGAGACCAGTTGTAGCGAGTGGAGAAAGGAGTTTTCCTTATTTGTTCGACACAAAGTAATTCTCCTTTCTCAGTTCTCCTGTTTTCTCTTTGTATGATTACAGCGTGACGACGGCTGTCGTGGAATGAAGCTAGTCATGCGCGCTTACGACTGACCGACGCCAGGTACTCCAGCATCCGCTGCCGATGGGCGATGGCCTGCTTGCTCAGCGGCTTGGGCGCCTGACTCGCATCGTCGAACGGCAACGAACGCTGAGCCCAGGCTTCCCGTCGGGCGCGAGTGCGTTCGATACCTGCCCGGAAACACGTGAAGCAGAGTGTTCGCCCGTGGGTGTGCGGCGAGGACTCCCCGGATGTATGCGCGCAACGTGACATCGGCTCTCTCCCTTTACCGCTCCATCAGGTCGATCAGATCGAGCGCGTGACGCGCCTTGATCTGCGCCGCCCGGCGGCGTTTCTCGAGCGTTGTGTACTTGTCCGGGCCGCGAAGCAGCCCGAGGCGGCGGCGGGCGCGGTTCACCGCGGCAATTCGCACCAGGCGGTTGTCCGTCGTTCGGTCGTCGAAGTCCAGTGTCCTCGCGACCGAGCCCTCGTATCTGAGCATTGCGCCTCTCCTGATGAAACGGCCGAACCAGTCGTTCCGTACAACCAGTCTAGAAAAGGGCCGTGACAGGGTAGGTCAACAGCCGAAACAACCCAGATCCCTTTTGCCTTTTGGCTTTTGGCTTTTGGCTTTTGCCCTTATATTCGGCTCGTGATCGCACGGCGACATGAAATCTCGCACCTGGAGCGGACATCGTTGCGTCCGCCGCCTGATCGACCCCGGGAACGCTGCTCAATCCATGCGTAACGCCGAAGTCATCCGCCAGTGGTCGATCCTTCGCGACCTCGAGTCGTCGCGACGGGTCACCATCGACGATCTCGCCGAACGCACGGGCGTCTCGACCCGGACGATCCGGCGCGATCTCGAAGCGCTCCAGTCAGCAGGATTTCCGCTCTTCGATGAAGTGCACGACGGCAAGAAGTACTGGACGCTCGAACAGCGCGCATTCCGGCGACTGGACGACACGGGCTTCACGCTCGCGGAGCTGACCGCGATCTACTTCTCCCGCTCGCTCGTCGAATGTCTCGCCGCCACGCCGTTTCAGCGCGATGTACGAAGCGCCTTCGACAAGCTCGCCGCCGCGCTCACCCCGGGCATGCGTCAGTTCCTCGATCGCCTGCCGCTGGTGATCCAGGCGAAAGCCGAACCCGGTACGCAATCGTTGATGGACGAACCCTCGACGCCCGCAACGGCCTCGCGCCAGTCGGCGCCGCGCAGCGCGCGTGTGGCGCAGCTCGTGGACGCCACGCTCAACCACCGGAGCGCGATCATGCGCTACCACTCGTTTTCCAGCGACCGCGAGAAGGACTATCGAATCGATCCGTACCGGCTCGTCTTCGCGCAAGGCGGGTTCTACGTGGTCGCGTACGTGCCGGAATACAAGCAGCTGCGGACGTTCGCCGTCGAACGGATCCAATCGCTGTCGGTCAGCGAGGAACGCTTCGAGCCGATGGAGCTGCCGGCCGATACGTTCGCGAATTCGCTCGGCGTCAATCAAGGGACGCCCGAGCGCATCGAGATCACGTTCGAGCCGCGCATCGCGCGCCACATCAAGGAGCGTGTCTGGCACCCGTCACAGCACATCGAGGAAGAGACGGATGGCAGGCTCGCGATGACGCTCAATGTCTGTAACGACTTCGCGCTCCGCAGCTGGATTCTCGGGTTCGGCCCGCTCGCGCGCGTCGTCTCGCCGCCGGAGCTCGTCAGGCAGATTCAGGACGAGGCTGACAAGACGCGGCTGCAGTACGCGGCGATCGAGTGAACGGAGGCTCCGGAGGCAACGGAGTTCACTCCGCTACCTCTTCAGGGATTGAACCAGTACGCAAACTTCACCAGGAAGACGTTCTTGGCCGGTGCATCGAACACCGCGCCGAAGTCGCGGCTGAAGCTGTAATCGCCGTAGCTCGCGCTGTCTTCTCGCCCCTGCTGCCACACGACAAACAACGTGGAGCCTGGCTTGTACTCCCACCGCAGCACGTTCGTCGTCCGGAACGATCGATAATTGAAGTCCGGATTGCCGGTGTAGTCGGTTGGCTTGTATCGCCCCTCGTACGACTTCGATCGGCCGTCCACCAGCTCCTTGAAGTTCGAATAGTCGCCAGCAGACACGAACGGCTCCGCATACAACTGAATCGACAAGTTGGGCGTCACGGTGTAGTTGAGCCGCGTGGTAAAGCCGACGGTCTTTTGCTGGATACGGGCAAACACGTATCGCCCGTCGTCGGTCGCTTCGACCCATTGGGACTCGTCGTGGTTCAGGCTCAACCGAATCCCGACGCTGGCCCGGAGAAACGACGACGGACGGTACGACACATCGGGGTTGATGTCGTGAAAGGAGGTGCCCTTGCCATCCGTGGAGTTGAACGTGAAGACGTTGACGCCGACGGCAGGGCGCTCGTCGCTCTGCAGATAGGCCCAGATCGAGCGCTGGGCGTTTCCGTATACGCCGGGGCCGCCGCGCGTGGCGCGATCGTCGAACGGCTGCGGGTTGATGTTGCCACCGGTTCCGGTTGCCCAGTTGTTCCTGAACACGGCGTGGGCGTTCACGTTGTAGCCCGAGGACAACCGATCGCCGTCGTAGTTCCAGGACGCCCACTGATTCAGGTTGTAGCGGAAGCTGCGCAGCCATTTCTGCGACGGCTTCTCGTACCGGATCTGCATCCAGTTGCTCATCGACCGCTGATCGGCGCGCTGCATGAAGCCCACGTCGTTGATCTCGAAACCCGGGCTCTTGAACCCGAAGTTCGAGCTGAACACCATGCGCGCGCCGGCGATCTTGGAGACCGATGCCGACCCTCCGTAGCCGTTCATCGACGTACGCGTCGGATCGTAGGTGAGGTTGTCGGCGTCCGGACGCTGGAAGCTGTGCACGTTGTTGCGCTGCAGCTCGTCGATTGCCGTGGGATCGCCCTGCACGGTGCTTCCCGCAAGAAACCCGCGGATCGCGTACCTGGGGCTCAATCGCCAGTCGCCGTCGAGGCCGCCCGTATAGGCCTCGCCCGGCAGGAACTTCGTGGACGCGTCGAGATTCCGGTTGGTGAGCGTCGTCATGAATCCGAGCGAGGACTGATTCGTAAACTCCCGCCGGGCGCGCACAACGGAGTAATTCGTGAGCGGCTCGACCGTCTGGCGCGTCTGGATTGTTCCATTGGCAATAACGGCATCCTCGCCGGCGGTCAGCGCATTCAACGCGCCGACCGAAAAGCTGCCGATCCGACCCGTCACCTTCGCGGCGCCAAGAATCGTCGTCTGCGCTGGAGCTGACGAGTACCCGCCCTCGGGCACGTCGGGCTCACCGCGCGGCGTCCGGCCGATTCGGCGCGAGTAGAACAGCCCGCTGCAGTTGCCATCGTTGCAGTCGATGTCGAAGCTGAAGATGCCGCCGCCCTCGACGAAGAACGGCCGCCGCTCGGAGAAGAATGTTTCGAACGCCGACAGGTTGACGACTGCTGGATCGGCTTCAACCTGGCCGAAGTCCGGATTGATCGTGCCGGTAAGCGTGAGGCCTGGCTTCAGCGCGTACTTCAGGTCGACACCCAGTGATCCATCAGGATCGGTTGAATTGATCAGCGGGTTGCCAGGGTCGCCCGGCTGCGTGGTCACATCCGCAACTACGTAGGGCACAACCTCCAGCTTCTTTGGAGAACTATTCAGCTGGAGACCTGTCAATTCACCGAAGGAGGAGACGTATCCGTTGGCGCTCTTGGACAGGAGCGGCCAGGTCACCGTTTCATTCAGCCGGCCGACTTTCCGGATGATGGCAAGACCGAATGTGGACGTGTCGGACGGCCGGTATCGAAGCTGCGAGAACGGAATCCTGAACTCGGCCCGCCAGCCGCGCTCGCTGCGAGACACGGCCACATCCCACACGGCGTCCCAGCCCTGATCGTTGTTCGTGTCGTTGAACCAGTAGCTGTCCTGCTTGACGCCTGCGGGATTGACATCGAACTCGAATGCCGATCGCCGGTCGTGGAACGAATCCACGAGCACGCTGATCCAGTCCGACGGCGACCCTTCATCGCGCCGTGTCCGGATGCCGACGATGCGATTGGGATCCGTGTCAAAGGCCTGGACCGCTACGTAGAGCGCTGTCGCGTCGTATGCGATCCGCGCCTCGGTCTCAAATGTCGGAGCCGCTCCTTCGCGCGGCTCGCGCTGAAGAAACTCTTTGACTGCTGGCACCGTCTGCCAAATCGCGTCGTTGAGCTCTCCATCGACCTTGACGGCGGTGGCCCCGGGGATTGGCGTAGCCGCGACCCGGGCTGGCGGTCGTGCTGCCTCAACGGCCGTCGTCGCAATGGCGACGGCGACAAAAAGAACGGCGACTCTCATCTATCCGGTTCTACTGGTATCTGGTTCTACTGGGTTCTACGAGGTTCGTTCTCGCCTCTACGAACGGTGGCTTAGACGAATTCGGAGGCGTGAAGGTTGGCAACCGCCGCGAGCACTTGCACAGTCGAGCGGTCGTTCAGGGACGAGCGGTGGGACGAATGACGCTACTCGCTACTGGCCCTGAGCGAGGGGATTCTCGGGCGAGTCGAAGGGCCTGCTTCTCGTGGTTTAAGGACCGCTGCGCCCGCCACGTCAGCGTGACCGTGACGTGACAAGACCGACACAGCAAACGATAGTTCTCCAATCCGCACTCGCCGCCGCCATCAGCCACGGGGAGAATATGATCGGCCTCCCACCGCGGGCGCCCGGCCCGCCAGGCTCGTCGCGCGGCGCGATCATCGGCTGGAGGTTTCGATCGCGTCCATTCGCGATGAGCCTTGACGACGTTGAACCCGCAGATCTGACAGATCCCCTTGTCGCGTTTCTTGATCTGCCGACGCACGTACCACGGACTGCTCCGGATTTTCCACTCGTGCACGCACGCGTCGCTGCAGAACGTACGGCGTGGAAGCTGGACGAGGCCGTGGCACCAGCGGCAAATCGGCTCACCGGCGGCGTTGCGCTCAGGCTTTCCCCATTGCTCGGCGTTGACCACACACGTTCGGCGGGTACTCACGCGATGGGATATCGGAGGATGTGAGCGCAGGCTTTAGATCTGGGGGCAAAGTAACAAGTTAAAAGTAACAAGTTAAAAGTAACAAGTTAAAAGTAAAAACGCAAAGTCACTTTTCCCTTTTAACTTGGTACTTCTAACTTCTTCTGAGGCTACACCGCGATCATCAGCGACAGCGCGAACCTCGCCGCGCCGTCAATCCACTGGTCGCGCAGCGCGAACCCCGTCTCGACACCCATGCGCTCGATCTGATCGGGCTCGTACTTGTACGAGCTCTCGGTCCAGATGTGCTCGCCGCGCGCAAACCCGACGGAGATGCCCGACGCCGCGATCGTCACCGCCTGCGCGGCCCGGCTCACCAGGTGCATCTCGATGCGCTGTTCGTCGCGGTTCCAGGCCGCGCGATGCGCGAACGTGTCCAGATTGAACGTGCCGCCAAGCTCGCGATTGATTCGGACGAGCAGGTTCTTGTTGAACGCGGCGGTGACGCCGAGGGGATCATCGTAGGCGAGCTGCAGCTCGCGCTCGGATTTGACGAGGTCGGCGCCCAGCAGAAGCAGATCACCGGGTCGCAGGACATCGCGGATTCGACTCAGGAATGTCAGGGCCGCCGGCGCATCGAAGTTGCCGATGTTCGAATCCGAGGAGCAGCACAAGCATCGGGCCGCGCCCCTCGCGACCCTGTGCCGCGCGTCGCAACCCGACCTCGTAGGTCGATTGATGCCCGACGACCGAGACGTGCTGAAGCTTTGTCAGCCGCTGTTCGGTCTGTTCGAGCGCCTGGGACGAGATATCAATAATGTGGACGCGTGCAGAACCGCCGGCGCTCTGGAGCGCTTCCGCAAGCACGGCAAGCTTCTCTCCGCTGCCGCATCCGAGCTCAACGACCGTGGCTGGTTCGCTGTCGAGCGCGGACACGACTTCGTCCGCGTGCGCGATCAACAGCCGGTTCTCCGCCCGCGTAATCCGGTACCACGGCAATCGGCAGATGGCCTCGAACAGGCTCGATCCGAGTGCGTCGTACAAGTACTTGGACTGCAACTGCTTCGGCGTCAGTTGCAGATCGCGGCGAACGTCTGCGGCGAATTCGATCTTTTGCGAAGCTGTGGTGATCATGATGCGTTCGTCGTTCGCGGTTCGCGAATCGCGTGTCTATCTCACGGTTCTGAACGTCGCGTACACGTACGGATAGTTCGGCCGGAACCAGTTTCGGAAGCTGCGCCGCACGAGCTCCCGTGCGGTCGCTGGTGAAGCGCCCTTCATGACGATGTGCTGGTCATCAAAAAAATCGGCGGAGTACTCGGGATACGACGGCATCGGGGCGAATCCCGAAAAAGGCCCGAAGATCGTGGACGTCCATTCCCAGCCATTTCCGACGAGATCGTGGACGCCCCATGCGCTCGCGCCCGACGGGAACGATCCCACGGGCAGCGGCTCGAATCGGGCAAAGTCGAAATTCCCGTGCTCGGCAGACGGCGGCGCCTCGCCCCACGGATAGGAGCGCTCGATTCCGTCCGGTGTCCCGAACGCGGCGCGGTGATACTGCGCCTCGGTCGGCAGACGCCGGCCTTTCCAGCGGGCGTACGCGGCCGCTTCTGCCTGGCTGACGTAGACAGGCCAATCCGGTGGAAGCGGAATCTCCTCGAACATCCCGACCCAGGACCTGGACGCCGCCGGACCACTCGGGGGAGTCCAGAAGGCCGGGTGCGTCACCTGGTTTTCCTGAACCCAGCTCCAGTGCTCGGCCGGCCACAGCGATCGATCGCGGTAACCACCCGCCTCGACAAATTCCAGGAACTGCGCGTTGGTGACGTTGTCGGCGTCGATCTCGAACGGCGGGACCTCGATGCGGTGCTCGTCGAACTCGTTGTCCCATCCAAACGTGATGCGATCGCGGTCGGCGCCGAGTGTTGCGGTGCCGGCGGGAATACGAATTCGTTCGCTCATTCTGCCGGCCGACGATCGTCCGCCCGAAGGCGGAAGGCGCTGGTCTTCTTGACCGGTCCTTCGTTTCTGCGCATACGGGAGCCGATGCCACATGTAGAGCAGCGTCTCCTGGTGCATCGCCTCGTGCTCGAGCGCGGTGTAAAGCGCCTGCGCTCGCTGCATCGCGGGACGGTCGTCGCGAAACTCGGCTTCCTCCAGCGCCGACACGATCGCGGCATCCGCGCGATCGGCAAAGTCGAGCACTTCGTCTCGGGACGGCCAGGCGGTATCGGCGCCGCTGCGTGGAACTGCGGCGTCGGTGCTGTCCGGGTCGATCCCTCGTTCGAAGAGTTTCTCGAGGCGCGTGTCGATAGCCGGCCGGCCGAGACCGCGGCGCAGAAACGAGATGATGCTGAACGCGGGCAGGTGGCCCTCGTAGAACACGATGGGATTGCGGAGCGCGATTGGACGCGAGTAGTACGCGGCCGGATCGATGAGGTCGAAGATCGCGCGAGTACGTGCGCGGTTGCGCAAATACCAGTCAACGACCGATGGTCTGTCGATCGCAAGTGAGCGCATCAGGCAAGTATATGACTTCGAAAAGACATGTCGGGATCCGGGGTCCGGGGTCCGTTTCACGGATCAGCTTCGAGAAAGCGGGCGGACTACGCCGCGTGCCTGGGTTTTCGCCCGGCAGATTTGCTCGTTTTCTTTACTGTGGTGCGGGCCTTCGGCCGAGTTCCGCTCTTCCTTTCAAGGCTGGCGCGCAACCGTGCCATGAGATCGACAACTTCGGCAGACTGTGCCGTCTCGCGTTCCTTGAGCTTCGGCTGGCGCCCCTTCAGCTTGCCTTGAATCACCTTCATCAGGTTGTCGCGATATTCATCGGTGTATTTGTCGGGTTTCCACTCGGCGCTCAAGCTGTCTATCAACTGCTTTGCCATCTTCAGTTCAGCCGGGCGGATTCCCTCGGCTCTGGGAAATCGAAAGTCCTCTAAGTCCGCCAACTCATCGGAAAAGCGCATCATCGTCAGCACCAGGGCGTCGCGAATCGCTTCAACCGCAGCCAGGTGCTGCGCGTCCCGCAGGATAATCTTCGCGATCCCGAGCTTGCCCGAGTCCCGAAGCGCTTCCCGCAAGAGTGCATACGATCGGTCGGCGCCCTTTGCCGGTAGCAGGTAGTCCGGGGTTTCGAAATACCGCTCGTCGATGTCAGTCGGATCGACGAAATCCAGGATGTCGATCGTTTTCGTTTTTTCGAGCGCCGCCGTCTTGAAGTCGTCTTTCGTGATGACGACAAACTGGCCCTTCGAGTACTCGTAACCTTTGACCAGGTCCTCCCAGGCGACCGGTTTGCCTTCCGTCTGGCAGACGCGCTCGTAGCGGACGGGCGATTCATCCTTCGCGTGGAGCAGGCGAAATTTCGGCCGGTGATCGCGGGTCGCGCTGTAGAGTTCTATGGGGATATTGACCAGGCCGAAGGCCAGCGACCCTTTCCAGATTGACCGAGCCATGACGAAACCTCCGCCCAAAGGTGTGCAGAATCCGATCCAAGGCTCAAGGCTCAAGGGGCCATGAGTCCCTTGAGCCTTGAAGTAGAATCAAAGGTCGGGGCGGCGTGGCGAAATTGGCAGACGCGAGAGACTTAGGATCTCTTGGCCACAAGCCGTGGGGGTTCGAGTCCCTCCGCCGCCAGCCTTCGCCTCGTGAGCTACCGCTGGGCGAGGCTACGGCTGGCGCGTCGCGCTAGCTGCAACTATGCGCGACGCGCGAGTTTTGACGAGCAAATCGCCAAGCGACGGCCATGCGAAGGCTGTCGCGCCGTAGCTACGCAGTCAGCGATAGCGAAGGCGACCACTAAGACGTACTTGCCCGGGAACCTGACAGCGTTTGGACAACCCTGAGCCTGAAGACGATAGAAGATGAAGACAGAATTCATTGACGTCAGCGATACGCAGAAAAATCTCGTCGTCGAGATCCCGAGCACGATCGTCGACGCGGAAATAGACAAGGTGGCGCGGGACTACAGCCGGGCCGCGCGCGTGCCGGGCTTCAGGCCTGGCAAGGTGCCGGCCAAGGTCGTGCGCCAGCGTTTTCGCGATCAGATTCTGCACGACGTCGCGCACGGGCTGATCCCGCGGGCCGTGGATGAAGCGCTCCGCGAGCGCGGCGTCGAGCCTGTCGATACGCCGGACATCCGGGATGTCGTGGTCGAAGAGGGGCAGCCGCTCAAATTCACCGCCACGTTCGAGACGGTTCCGCCCATCGAGCCGGGCGACTACTCGTCGATCACCTTGAACCAGAAGAGCACGACGGTCAGTGACGCCGCCGTAGACGAGGCGCTGACCAACTTGCGCGAGCGCGCGGCACGTTTCGAGCCCGTGGCGGTCAGGGGCATTCAGCACGGCGACTCCGTCGTCCTGGATCTCGTCCGCACGGCCATCCCGAAGCCAGCGGCCGATGAGCCGCTCGTGGTGCTCGCGGGCGAACCCACGCCGCCAACGCCGCGGGCCGAACCGCAGACGGACAAGCATGACGATGTGACCGTCGAAATCGGCGCCGCCGCGAACCCGCCCGGGTTTGACGAACAACTCGTCGGCCTGCAGGAGGCCCAGGAGAAGACCTTCGACGTACAGGTACCCGGACGACTACGCCATCGAGGAGCTGGCGGGGACGACGGTCACCTACGCGGTCAACATCAAGGCGATTCGCACGCGCGTGGTTCCGGCGCTGGACGACGAGTTCGCGAAGGACCTCGGCGACTTCGAGAACCTGGCAGCACTCCGCGCCCGAGTCCGGGCCGATCTCGAGCACGAAGCGAAGCACGAGTCGGAACGCGACGCCCGCGGCGAACTCCTGAAACAGCTCGCCTCGCGGGTCACTTTCGACGTGCCGACGGCGCTCCTCGATCGTGAGATCGATCGGCGGATGGAGGATTTCGTCCGGCGGTTGATGGATCAGCAGATCGATCCGATGAAGGTCAACATCAACTGGGAAGAGTTCCGCGAAAAGCAGCGCGACGCGGCAGCCGAGGCGGTCCGCGGCGCGCTTGCGCTCGACGAGGTGGCGCGGAGGGAGCGCATCGCGGTCGGCGACGCCGAGGTCAATGCGGAAGTGGAGCGGTATGCCGAACGGAGCGGCCGCGGCGCGGCCGCCGTCCGCGCCAAGCTCGAGAAAGACGGTGGAATTGCACGCCTTTACTCGGGGTTGCGCCGCGAAAAGACCGTGGAGTTCCTTCTGTCGAAGGCCACAAAGATTCAGGCAGGTTGAGCCGATACACCAGTCGGTTCCGGATTTGCGCGGCTGGCGAGAAACAGGGTTGAGATCGCGGACCGGCATGGTACAATTGGTGCCAGGTTTTCCAAGACACCTGCCCTGTCGAACAAAGGCACCCCCAGCAATCCGACGCACCGACGACACACTTCGGGGTTCGATTTTTTATGGCCGAACGCATGCAGCTCATCCCGATGGTGGTCGAGCAGACCAACCGCGGAGAACGCGCTTACGACATTTTTTCGCGGCTGCTGAAAGACAGCATCATCTTCGTCGGCACACCGATCGACGACAACGTCGCCAACCTGGTCATCGCCCAGATGCTGTTCCTGGAGGCTGAGGATCCCGACCGCGACATTCTGCTCTACATCAACAGCCCGGGTGGCGTGGTCACGGCCGGCATGGCCATTTACGATACGATGCAGTTCATCAAGCCGGACGTCGCCACCTACTGCATCGGACAGGCCGCGTCGGTCGCGGCGGTCCTTCTGGCCGCCGGCGCCAAGGGAAAGCGGTACTCGCTCCCGAATTCACGGATCCTGATCCACCAGCCCTGGGTCCAGGGCCTGGGGGGCCAGACGACGGATATTGATATTCACGCGCGGGAACTGCTGCGGACCCGGGAACGGCTCAACCAGATCCTGGCGCTGCACACCGGACAGCCCCTGAAGCGGATCCAGGACGATACGGAACGGGACTACATCATGGGCCCCGACCAGGGCAAGGAATACGGTATTATTGATGATGTCATCCGGAAGAGGGCCTGAGGGCTGCCCTCGTGAAGTTGCCAGTCTCCAGTTCCCAGTTGGAGGGACCGAGATTGAGACTGGAAACTGGAAACTGGCGACTGGGAACTAGCAGATAACCCCATGGTAAAAAAAGCCGGCGACGGCGAGATTCTCCGCTGCTCGTTCTGCAACAAGGACCAGAACGACGTCCGCAAGCTGATTGCGGGCCCGACGGTCTTCATCTGCGACGAGTGCGTCGAAGTCTGCAACGACATCATCGCCGACGACAACAAGTTCGAGGCGCGCGGCGGCGCCCGGACGTCGCTGCCGGTGCCGCAGGAGATCAAGAAGTTCCTGGACGAATACGTCATCGGCCAGGAGCAGACGAAAAAGAAGCTCGCGGTTGCGGTCTACAACCACTACAAGCGGATCGAAATCCAGAAGCAGACCCGTAGCCGCAACGACATCGAGCTCACCAAGTCGAACATCCTCCTGATAGGCCCCACCGGAACCGGCAAGACACTCCTCGCACAGACGCTAGCGAAGCTGCTCTCGGTTCCGTTCACGATCGTCGACGCGACGACGCTGACCGAGGCGGGGTATGTCGGCGAGGATGTCGAGAACATCATCCTGAAGCTGCTGCAGGCCGCGGGCGGCGATATCGAGAAATGCCAGCAGGGCATCATCTATATCGACGAAGTGGACAAGATCTGCCGCAAGGACGAGAACCCTTCGATCACCCGCGATGTGTCGGGTGAAGGCGTTCAGCAGGCGCTCTTGAAGATTCTCGAAGGCACGGTCGCCAACGTGCCGCCGCAGGGCGGCCGCAAGCACCCGCACCAGGAATTCTTCCAGGTCGACACCACGAACATCCTGTTCATCTGCGGCGGGGCCTTTGTGGGCCTCGACAAGCAGATCGACCGGCGCACGGGCAAGAAGACGCTGGGCTTCAAGGCGGACGTGAAGTCGGTCTCGAACCGCGACGTCGGCACGACGCTCGAAATGCTCGAGCCCGAAGATCTCATCAAGTACGGCCTCATCCCCGAGTTCGTCGGCCGCCTGCCCATCGTCGGCACGCTGCACGAGCTCGACAAGGCCGCCCTCGTGCAAATCCTGACGCAACCTCGGAACGCCATCACGCGTCAGTACCAGAAGCTGTTCGAGTACGAGAACGTGAAGCTGCGCTTCACGGATGATTCCCTCGAGGCGATCGCCGAAGCGGCGCTCCTGCGCAAGATTGGCGCGCGCGGCCTCCGGATGATCATCGAGGACCTCATGCTCGACCTGATGTACAACCTCCCCGGCCAGAAGAAGATCCGCGAGTGCGTGATTACTCGCGAGGTCGTGCAGTCCAAGGAAAAGCCCATTACGCTCATTGAGAAGGCCGGATAGGTGAATTGCTGATTGTCGATTGCTGATTGCTGATTAACGTCGATCAATCAGCAATCAGAAATCAGCAATCATCAATTTCAGCGACTCTACTATGGAACTCTACGAGACTCTTCCCATCGTCCCGCTCCGCGACGTCGTCGTCTTTCCGCACATGATGATGCCGTTCGTCATCGGGCGGCCGTCCTCCACCCGCGCCCTCGAGCACGCGCTGCTGAAGGACAAGCGAATCTTCCTGGCGGCGCAGCACGACGCGGCGGTCGATGATCCGCAGCCGGCCGATATCTTCACGATGGGCTGCGTGGCCAATATCGTCCAGAGCTTGAAGCTGCCCGACGGCAACATCAAGGTGCTCGTCGAAGGCATCGAGCGCGCCCGCGCGGTCGAGTGGAAGGAAGACAAGGGCTTCTACCGCGTCGTGGTCAAGGTGATCCCGAAGCACAAGGAAGCCGGCGTGGATGCCGAGAGCACGATGAGCCGGGTCGTGTCGCTGTTCGAGCAGTACGTGAAGCTCTCGAACAACCTGCACTACGACGCGATGATTGCCGCCGTGCGCGTCGACGATCCCGGCAAGCTCGCGGACACGATCGCCGCGCATCTGCTCGTCGGCGTGGACGAGAAGCAGAACCTGCTCGAAATCATCTCTCCGGTCGAGCGCCTGAACCGCATCGCGGGCATCCTCGAAGCCGAGGTCGACAAGCTCCAGGTGGATCGCCGTATCCAGTCTCGCGTGAAGAAGCAGATGGAGAAGGCGCAGAAGGAGTACTACCTCAACGAGAAGATGAAGGCGATTCAGAAGGAGCTGGGACGCAAGGACGAGAAGGGCAACGAAGTCGACGACCTCAAGAAGAAGATCGAGCAGGCGAAGATGCCCGCCGAGGTCGCCGAGAAGGCGGTCCAGGAGCTGAAGCGGCTCGAGGCGATGCCGCCGATGTCGGCCGAAGCCACCGTCTCGCGGAACTATCTCGACTGGCTGATCGCGGTGCCCTGGTTCAAGAAGACCAAGGAAAGCCGCGATCTCAAGCGCGCCGAGCAGATCCTCAACGAAGATCACTACGGCCTCGAGAAAATCAAGGATCGCATTCTCGAATTCCTCGCCGTCCGCGCGCTGGTCAAGAAGCCCAAGGCGACGATCCTGACCTTCTCCGGCCCCCCGGGAGTCGGCAAGACGTCGCTGGCCAAGTCGATCGCGCGCTCGATGAACCGCAAGTTCGTCCGGCTGTCGCTCGGCGGAGTCCGGGACGAGGCAGAGGTTCGCGGGCATCGCCGTACCTACATCGGCGCCTTCCCGGGGCAGATCATCCAGATGATGAAGAAGGCCGGGACGATGAACCCGGTGTTCCTCCTGGACGAAGTCGACAAGATGTCGATGGACTTCCGCGGCGATCCGTCGGCGGCGCTCCTCGAAGTGCTCGATCCGGAGCAGAACAGCACGTTCCTCGATCACTACCTCGACGTCGAGTACGACCTGTCGAACGTGATGTTCATCTGCACGGCCAACGTCCTGCACACGATTCCGCAGGCGCTTCGCGATCGCATGGAAGTGCTGCAGCTCGCCGGGTACACCGAGCAGGAAAAGGTCGAGATCGCGAAGAAGTTCCTCTCGCCGAAGGCGATCGAGGGCACCGGCCTCACGAGCGCGAACATCACCTTCCTGGACGAGGCGTTCCAGGTGATCATCCAGCGCTACACGCGTGAAGCAGGCGTGCGAAACCTCGAGCGAGAGATCTCCTCCATCTGCCGCAAGATCGCGCGCAAGGTCGTCGTCGAGGGCAAGGCGTTCAGCGAGGAGATCACCGCGACGAAGGTCACCGAGTATCTCGGTGTGCCGCGGTTCCGTCCGACGCTCGCCGAGGAATCGAACGAGATCGGCGTGGCCACCGGCCTGGCGTGGACCGAAGTGGGCGGCGAGATCCTGGTGATCGAAGCGACGCTGATGCCTGGCAAGGGACGGCTGACGCTCACCGGCAAGCTCGGCGACGTCATGCAGGAGTCGGCCCAGGCGGCCATGAGCTACGTGCGGTCGAAGGCGAGCGAATACGGGATTCCGAAGAACTTCACGCGCACGACCGACGTCCACGTGCACATCCCCGAAGGGGCGATTCCAAAGGACGGTCCGTCTGCCGGCATTACGCTCGCGACCGCGCTGGTGTCGGCGCTCGCGCGGGTGGCCGTGCGGAAGGACGTCGCGATGACCGGCGAAATCACGCTGCGCGGGAAGATCCTGCCGATCGGCGGCGTGAAGGAAAAGGTTCTCGGCGCGCACCGCGCAGGGCTCAAGACGATCCTGCTGCCCCGCGACAACGAGAAGGACCTCGCGGATATTCCCAAGAACGTGTACTCGACACGCTCGACATCTACATGGTCGATACGATGGATGAAGTGCTGAAGATAGCGCTGGCCGGCCCGCTGCCCTCAACGATCGCAGCCACGACGCCGGACGCCGAAGTTCAGCCCGCCATTTCGGACGATACCATTACGCACTGAGTCTCATCGGGATCCGTGGTTCGGGATCCGTGGTCCGAAGGCATCCGGATCGCGGTTTTCGATCTCCTCGGATCCCGGATCCCGGATTACGGATCCCGGACCAGTATTGAAAGTCTTAAGCGCCGAATTCGTCACCAGCGCCGCCGCGGGCGGCCGCACCGACGGGATTCCGGCCGACGGCCTCGCGCAGGTCGCGTTCGCCGGGCGCTCGAACGTCGGCAAGTCGACGCTCCTGAACGCGCTGGCCCGACAGATCGTCGCGCGCACGAGCGCGGCACCCGGCAAGACGCGCCTCGCGAACATCTACCGGCTGAATGCCGAGGGGGGCGCCGGTGGCCCCGGCCGCTGGAGCGTCTACTTCGTTGATCTTCCCGGGTATGGGTATGCGCGAGGAGGGTCAGACGCCGCGGCGGAACTGGCGGGCGTGGCCGCGGCATATTTTCAGTCGGCGACGCCCGCAGCGCCAAATCGAATGGTTCTGCATTTAGTCGATTCACGCCACCCTGGCCTCGAATCGGATTTACAAGCAGGCCGCTGGTTCGACTCGGTGGGCGTCGATCGTCACATTGTCGCGACGAAGATCGACAAGCTGACACGCACGGAACGCGACAGGAATCTCAGGGAGCTCGGACGGATATTCGAACGTGCCCCGGTGCCGGTCTCGGCATCGAGCGGCGAAGGATTGGAAGAACTGTGGAAACTGATAGCAAGAGTGGCGAGGGATCAACACCGGTGAGCGCGGAGCGGCCCGCGAACGACAGGCCTCCGCGCGGACGTAGCAGGAACGAGGAGACGGCGGTCGCGGTGGACGGTCAGCCGGCCCCGGTGGTTGTCGAGCTGTCGACGCTCAAGGACATGGGCGTCACCGAGCTGACGAAGATCGCCAAGCAGCTCGACGTGCCGGGGTCGTCGGGCATGCGCAAGCAGGAGCTGATCTTCGAGATCCTGCGATCGCGCGCCGAGAAAAGCGGGCTGCTGTTCTCGGAGGGCGTGCTGGAAACGCTGCCGGACGGATTCGGCTTCCTGCGCGCGCCCGACTACAACTACCTGCCCGGCCCCGACGACATCTACGTCTCCCCTTCACAGATACGGAAGTTCGATCTTCATACCGGCGACACGGTGTCAGGGCAGATCCGGCCGCCGAAGGAGGGGGAACGTTACTTCGCGCTCATCAAGGTCGAAGCGGTCAACTTCGAACCGCCCGAGCGGGCGCGCGAGAAGATCTTTTTCGAGAACCTGACGCCGTTGTATCCACAGAACCGGATCAGCCTCGAGACGGCCTCCGACAATCTGTCCGCACGCGTCATGGATCTCATGGTCCCGATCGGCAAGGGACAACGCGGGCTCATCGTCGCGCCGCCGCGGACGGGAAAGACGATGCTGCTGCAGAACATCGCGAACAGCATCACGACCAATCATCCCGAGGTGTATCTCATCGTCCTGCTCATCGACGAGCGGCCTGAAGAAGTCACCGACATGCAGCGATCCGTGAAGGGAGAGGTGATCTCGTCGACGTTCGACGAGCCGGCGACCCGTCACGTGCAGGTCGCCGAGATGGTGATCGAGAAGGCGAAGCGGCTCGTCGAGCACAAGAAGGACGTCGTCATCCTTCTCGATTCGATTACGCGCCTCGCGCGTGCGTACAACACCATCGTGCCGCCGTCCGGGAAGGTCCTGTCAGGCGGCGTCGACAGCAACGCCCTGCAGCGTCCGAAGCGGTTCTTCGGCGCGGCCCGGAACATCGAAGAGGGGGGCTCGCTGACGATCATCGCCACGGCGCTCATCGACACCGGATCGCGCATGGATGAAGTCATCTTCGAAGAGTTCAAGGGCACCGGCAACCTCGAGATCCACCTCGATCGGAAGCTCACCGATCGGCGTGTCTTCCCGTCGATCGACATCCAGAAGAGCGGCACGCGCAAGGAAGAGATGCTCATCCCGAAGGACGATCTCAATCGCGTGTGGGTGCTGCGAAAGGTCCTGACGCCGCTGTCACCAACCGAGGCGATGGAGCTGCTGCTGTCGAAGATGGGCAAGACCAAGAGCAACGCGGAGTTCCTGGGGTCGATGACCAACGGAGCCCGATGATTCGGGGGGTCTGACCCCCCGCCGCCAGTCAGCCCTCCACCAAATCCGTCAGTCGCTGCTCCATTCCTGAACACACTCATAAGCATCTGATTTCGAACGGGATAGGGCTGTTTGGACACGACTGCGCGGATCCGCGCTGGTTCAGAACCGCGCATCGCCGGGAAGTGTCAGTCCCTCAGAAAGTTGTGAGGGCCGTAAGTCATAGAATGTCTTCAACTTAAAAAATCTTGCGCAATCCAGAAAACGGACCTGTCCTTGCTAAGGTTAAGTCCCTGTGATTCAGACGGACGCGAAACCCGGCGTGGCACGCGTGGCGCCCGTCACGGGATCGAAAGAGCCGCCCGCGGCTTCGAACTGGCGCATCGCCCTTCCGGTGCTCAAGGCCAAGGGCGTCACGCTCCGCGAGCTGCGGCTGTCCGACGCGCCCTCCTTGCTGGCGTTTCTCACGACCGAAGAGGTGACCCGGTTCATTTCGCCGCCGCCGACGACGGTCGCCGGATTCGAGCGGTTCATCGAGTGGACGCATCGCGAACGCGCGGCCGGCAACTACGTCTGCTTCGGGATCGTGCCGGACGGCTACGACCAGGCGGTTGGGCTGTTCCAGGTCCGGCAGCTGAATGCGTCGTTCCAGACGGCCGAGTGGGGATTCGCGATGGGTTCCAACTTCTGGGGAACCGGGATCTTTATCGAGGCGGCGCGCGCGATTGTCGCGTTCACGTTCACGTCGATCGGCGTCGATCGACTCGAGGCGCGGTCGTGCGTGCAGAACGGCAGAGGCAACGGCGCACTACAGAAGCTCGGCGCCACGCGTGAAGGCGTGCTCCGCCAATCGTTCTTGCGCAACGCGGAATATCACGATCAGGTGCTCTGGGCGATTGTTGCGGCCGACTGGCGCACGTGGCCGACCGGCGGGTCGCAGACTCACTAGAAGCCGTTCACTTCCGCCTGAACGTTCGCCCGAAGTCCAGCCCGTACTTCGGGTCGTTTCGGGTGCCGCGGATCTTGATCGGGATCACGGCGCCCGCATGATCCCTCCTGAACAACGGATCGATGATCTTCAGCAGCGCGGACTTGACCCCGCCGCCCGCCGCCTGGGACACCGTCGCCTTCATGCGCACGGTCCCGTCAAAGAACAGCGCCTCCGCGTCGAGGCCGTAGGTGCCGGACGCCTGCACCACAGCACCAGGGATGGTGAACGTCGCGTCGCGAAGGTCCAGGACGCCGCGATCCAGCTTGAACTGCGCTCGAAAATTTGAGGCGACTGGCTCGTCGTGCTCATCCGGGTCGAGCCCCCGGGCACGCTCGCTGAGATCTGAGAGTCTCTTCTGCACGTCCTTGCTGCTGAACCGAGCGCCGGAGACGTCGAAGTCCCCCGCGAGGTGCAATCGCTCCATCACGTCCTGAGGCCCCGCCGGAAGATTCAGATCCGCATGCAGCGCGAGGGCTCCTGTCATGACAGGCGAGTCGCCCTTGATGCCCAGACGCAGGACGTCTTCCACACGCCCGTCGTTGATCTTGACGTGCACCCTCACCGCGCGGCCCTTGACTCCCTCGGCGCCCACAATCGCACCGCGCGCGGTGAGCGACGTCTTCAGGAAGGAGGCCGATACCTCGTTCAGATAGGTGTCACCGTCGGTTCCGTCCACAACGGCCTCGAACCGGGTATTGAGCGGAACCGGGTTGGCGCTGACGTTCACTCGAAAGTCGGGCGTCCGGGTTTCACCTCTCACGCCGATTCGATCGAGGCGCCCATCGAATGTTCCCGTAGAGGTCAGGGTGCCGCCAATGCCCTTGACGGTGGAGAGATTGGCGTTCTCGAACGTGTATCGTCCGCCGAGCGGTGTCCCGCCCGGGTCGTCCCGGTGCCACGGACCGAACGTCCCTGCCGCTTTCACTTGACCCTTCGGGATGGGATTGGTGAGGATGGCCTCGAACGTCATCTGTGCCGCGCGGCCGACTTGCTTCATCGTGAGCTGATGAACGGCAAAGACGCGTGGCTCCTTGCCTGCGCGCTTCGGAATCAGGGTCAGCGTCGCGTCAACGGCGGTCAGGGTGTCGACGACGATCGCAGCCGGACTGGCGTCTGGATCCCGATCGACCGGCTGTTCCGCGGCGCCTGGGGCGTGGGCGGCCGGGCCCATTTCTTTCTTGAACCCCGGCGGGATGTTGATCTGCAGCCCAGCAAGCGAGGCGGTCCGAAATCGCTTCGGCCGGCTGAGCAGTCCAATGAGGCCTCCGTCGAGTGTGAACTCGCGCACCGTGATCAACGGTGGCACATCGTGTCGTCCCTTGTGGCGAATGATGAGGTTGCTGCCCGTGATGTGGACCGTGGGGAATGTGTCGACGCTAAATGTGTCCAGTTGAACGTCGCTTTCGAGGCGTTCCGCCAGCGTGTCGATGACGAGCTGCCGGAGCTTGTCCGTTCGTGACCCCGTGCCCGCCAGGATCGCCAGGAACACGAGCAAACCCGCGACGATCGCAATAGCCCAGCGGGTGGCTCGCAGTACCATCCAGGCTTTGTACTCAAACGCCGTTCCACTTCTCTCATCCGAGAGGCTTCGCCCCTCGGACTCCCCGACACGCTCTCTCGCTATCGCTCGCTCGCATACGGCCGGCACTTGCTAATCGGGAGTTGTACTCGAGCCGATCCACCTGACGTGGAACCTCTTGTAAGATTTGAGGATGCGTTATCGACGTTTCGGCAGAACGGCTTGGGAAGTCTCGGAGATCGGATACGGGATGTGGGGGATGGCGGGGTGGACGGGCAGCGAGGATCAAGAGTCGCTCGCCTCGCTCGACCGAGCGGTGGAATTAGGCTGCAACTTTTTCGACACCGCGTGGGCCTACGGCGACGGGCACAGCGAGCAGTTGCTCGGGAAACTCCTGAAGCGGCACACGGGGAAACGGCTCTATTCGGCAACAAAGATTCCGCCCAAGAACCGTCGGTGGCCGGCCAGGCCGGAGTACTCGCTGGATGACGTGTACCCGCCCGAATACATCCGTGAATACACCGAAAAGAGCCTGACGAACATCGGCGTCTCCACGATCGATCTCCAGCAGTTTCACGTCTGGAGCGACACCTGGGCCAACGACGACCGCTGGCAGCGGGCGGCCTCTCTGCTGAAAGAAGAAGGACTGGTTCGGGCCCTCGGCATCAGCATCAACCGCTGGCAGCCGGCCAATGTGCTTCGAGCGCTGGATAGTGGACTGATCGACGCGGTCCAGGTCGTCTACAACGTCCTCGATCAGAATCCGGAGGACGAGCTCTTTCCGTACTGCCGGGAACACGACATCGCAGTCATCGCCCGTGTGCCCTTCGATGAAGGCAGCCTCGCCGGTTCGTTGACTCCCACATCGACTTGGCCCGCAGGGGATTTCAGGAACATCTATTTCCGCCCGGAGAACCTGATTCCGACGCTCGACCGAATCGAGCGGCTGCGCCCCGCGGTTCCGCGCGACATGTCGATGCCTGAGATGGCACTGCGTCATATCCTTCAGAGTCCGGACGTGAGCACGGTCATCCCGGGCATGCGGAAGTTGACGCACGTCGAGCAGAACATCGGCGCGAGCGACGGCCGTCAGCTCTCCGCAACGCTCATGGATGAGCTGAAGAAGCACCGGTGGGACCGCACGGTGGATTACATCGAATGATGTTCCAGGCCATCCAGCAGTTGCACGGATGAGCTAAAGGACCTGGCGCTGTTAGGCGATACGAAGAGTAAGCCGGGCCGGGCGCGAACAGCGCCAACTGGTTGCTAAGACATGGTCCAGGAAGAACTTACGGAGGCCCGTGCGTCTGATATAATGATCTTTTCCCGTTAGGGGCAAGGAGCCTGCTGTGAAGGAAGGGATTCATCCTAAGTACCACGAGATCGAGGCGCGGTGTGCGTGCGGCGCGACCTGGAAAACCAGATCGACGAAGCCGGAGCTGCATCTCGAAATCTGCAACAACTGCCATCCGTTCTTCACCGGCCGGCAGAAGCTTGTCGATACGGAGGGGCGCGTCGAGCGCTTTACAAAGCGCTTTGGCGTCCAGACCTCCGAAAGCCGCAAGGCCGCCGCGAAGACGAAGAAGTCCGAGAAGGCAACAGCGGCAGCGAAGTAGCGTCGCGACCGGTCACTGCGGGCACCGACTTCGCAGACATTTCGCGATGTAAGACGAGACGCTCAGCTCCAGAAGAGCTGAGCGTCTGTTTTTTGGCGATCTTTCGATCCAGCCTTGCCAGCCGGTGCCGCACGTCGTCCGCCCGACGGCCATCGGAGTCCTGCAGCGCAAACAAGGCCAGCTCGCGCGCGCTGTCCAGGTCACGATCGCGATGTTCATGATGAATCGCGAGGGCTTCTGCGGCGAATCGTCTCAGCACCGTCATTCCGGTCATTCGCTGGACTGCTTTCGGCTCGGTTAAATCCAGGATCTCCCGCCAGGTGGCTGCTGCCTCGCCGAATCGCCGCTCACGGCGGTGCGACAGCGCCAGCCGATAAAGGGCTTCCGCTTTCACCTCGGCGGTTCGTGACTGGGCACCGCGGCGATAGCAGATTTCGGCATGCGACCGAACGCGCTCCCGATCGCTCAAGCGCTCGTCCGAGGCGGCGCGCTCATAGATGCGCCCGAGGGCAAGCGCCTCATGACAGTCCCGACACGCCTCATGGCCGCCCCGGGTCAGCGCCACCGCACGCGCCATGACCGCGGCGAGCGACACGAGATCGAGGCGATTGTGTTCGAGAACCGGTTCCAGCGGACGCGGATCTCCGCTGCGCAGGAACTGAAAGAAGCGCCCCGGTATTTCGAATCCACCGACATCCCCCACACGGTTCACGTTGAACAGCGTCCGTTCGAGCGTCGACAGCCGGCAGCCGCCATCGTCGGCGTCGGCAGATCCCGAACGTGCACGCCACAACCGGCGGGCAGGGTGCAGCACGTCGAAATGCGGCACGTTGTCGAGCGGCATCTGCAGGCGATGAAACAGCCATCGCGTTTCCATCACCGGTACGTCGAACGTCTTGCCGTTGTAGCTGACGATCAGGTCGGTGCCCTTGAAGAATTCCGCCACGGCGTGCAGCAGGGCGCGCTCGGACGCGTGGCTGGTGAGCAGAAACTGCCGCACCTGAAACGCGCCCAGATCGAAGTATCCGCACCCCACGAGAAAGGCCACCGTTCCCGCGCCGCCGCTCAGACCGGTCGTTTCCAGATCGATGAAGATCGTCCGCCGAAAGGTACGTAACGGAACGTCCGGGGTCTGACCCCGGGTACCGGGGTCAGACCCCCTGTACCGTCCGTGAGCGCCGGATCGAGGATCGCGAGAGCGCCGAAGTCCTGGACTTCGCAGTCGCCGATGCGGACGCCGCCGTGCCAGCGATCGGCCTCATACCGCCGGTCGACGATCAGGCAACGGCCGAAGGGCGTGTCGGCGGGGCGGCCGCCCAGCACCGCGGCGACCTGATCGAGATCCAGCGACGCTTCATAGCGGCCAGTGTCCGGCTCGTACGTCAGTTCGGCCTTTCGACTCGCATGAACATCGCGCTCGCTCAGGGCAGGCGGCACCAGCTTCGGCGGACCGCTCTTCACGATGGCGCGCAGGCGCGACGACAGATCCATCACACGGCCTCGGCCAGGAGGAGGTGATCGAGGATGCGCGACGCCACCTGCTTCGCATGCGGACCGGTGTTGCCTTCGGGCCCGACGCACGACGGACATCCCGATTCGCAGGGACACCCGGCAATCAAATCGCGCGTCCGCTCGAGCAACAGTCCGTGCATCTCGTAGAGCGGCCGGCTGAAACCGATGCCGCCCGGGTAGTTGTCGTAGATGAACACATTCGGATCCGTGGCCAGCGCCTCCGGGACGCCTCCCATCCCGGCGGTTCTGGTCGTCCTATCGAGCGATCCTCCATCGATCGACAGCCCTAGGTCGTGGCCATCGCACATCAGCAGCAGCTGCGCGATATTCTTCATCGCAAACGCCAGCCCGACGACCCCGTCGCGCCGGTCGTCGCCCGCAAACGGCAATGACCCCATGACCGCCGCAGGAATCGTCAGCCAGTACGACGAGGTGTGCATCTGCTGTTCGGGCAGATCGAGCTCGCCTGAACCCACGTTCTCGTTGGTGTAGAACTTGATCTTCTTGAAGCCGACGACGCGGGACACGACATGCACTTCGCCGTGGGATCTCACACCGACGCCGCCGGGACCCGTTGTCCGGGATCCGGGATCCGGGATCCGATCGAGCTCAGTTCCAGAATCGCTGGAAGCTGGAAGCTGGGAGCTGGAAGCTGACTCGAAAGTATCCAGTATCGTCACCTTCGTGTGCGTGATCGCGTTGGTGTAGTAGTCGCAATCCACGCTGCGAAGGTACGCCTTGCGCCCATCGAAATCGAAACGCTCGACCTGAAACAGCTGGCCCTCGAGAATGTAGATCGCCTTCTCATGGAGCGTCGACGGGCCGCTCGTGAAGTCGGTCTCGCCAATCACTCGCTCACCAGTGGTGCAGTCCACGATGACGAAGTTGTCCGACGAGACGGACCTCAGGCTGACGGCATCCGCCGGGTACGACTCGTTCGTCCAGTTCCACTGGCCGTCGGCCAGGTGCACAAAGCCTTCGTCGGACAGAACGGACAGGATCGCCTGCAGGTCGACCTCGCCTCCGAACTGTTCGTCGCTCCTGAACGGCAGTTCGAACGCACTGCACTTCACATGGTCGAGGAGAATGTGCAGGTTGTCCGGGTTGATGAGTGCATGCTCGGGCGACGCATCGAAAAAGTATGACGGGTTACGGATGATGAACTGATCGATCGGCGCGCTGCTCGCGACCAGCACCGCCGCCGATCGCGTCGTGCGCCGCCCGGCGCGCCCCGCGCGCTGCCATGTCGCCGCGATCGTCCCCGGATATCCGGCCATCACCGATACGTCAAGGGCGCCGATGTCGATGCCGAGCTCCAGCGCATTGGTTGAAACCACCGCGCGCACCTGTCCCTCGCGCAGGCCCCGCTCGATTTCGCGGCGCCGGTTCGGCAGGTAGCCGCCTCGATAGCCGCGGATCACGTCTGACGCCCCGGGCGGACCGTGGAACGCATCCTTCAGGTACGTGGTGAGAATCTCGACGGCCAGACGGCTTTGCGCAAACAGGATCAGTTGCAGGTTGTGGCGGAGAAACTCAATCGCCACCCGTCGTGCCTCGGCGAGATAGGACCGTCGAATGCCAAGCTGCGCGTTCACGACCGGCGGATTCACGAACAAAAAGAATTTCTCGCCGCGAGGGGCGCCGCTCCGCTCAACGAGCTCGAACGGAAGGCCGGTCAGGCCCTCAGCAAGCTCGCGAGGATTGGCGATCGTCGCGGAAGAGCAGATGAAAACCGGATTCGAGCCGTAATGCCGGCACACACGGTGCAACCGCCGGATGATGTTCGCGAGATGGCTTCCGAACACGCCGCGGTACGCGTGCAGTTCGTCAATCACCACGAACCGCAGGTTCTCGAACAGCTTCGCCCAGCGTGGATGATGCGGCAGGATGCCGGAGTGGACCATGTCGGGATTGCTGAGCACGATGTGCGCCTTGCCGCGAATCGCGCGCCGCGCATCGGACGGCGTATCCCCGTCGTAGGTGAACACCCCAATCTCGAGATCCGAGCCGTGCATGACGCGTTCGGACAACGCGTGCAGCTCGGCGAGCTGATCCTGCGCCAGCGCCTTCGTCGGAAAGATGTAGAGCGCGCGAGCTGCCGAGTCCTGCAGGATGGCATTCAGGACCGGCCCGTTGTAACAGAGCGTTTTCCCCGAGGCCGTTGGCGTGATGGCGACAACGTTGCGGCCGGCGAGCACATGCTCGAAGGCTTCGGCCTGATGCGTGTAGAGCTGCTCGACCCCCCGCCCCGCAAGCGCCGCGATCAATCGTTCGTCGGTTCCCTGCGGATATGGCGCAAACGATGCGGCGATTGCTGGAAGGCGATGAGCGGCGGTGACGATCGGATCGGCGTCCCGCCCCATGGGTGCCGGGGACGCGGTCAGTCGAGTCAGGACCTCCTGCAGCGAACGGTCCTTGTCTCCGGAGACGACTGGCAGGGTCGAGTGAGCCATGGAAACTGTTGAGGCTGTTGGAATTGGCGCAGCCATCGTAGCAGGCACGCGGCGGGCGATCAAGAGGCGAAACTGACCAAATATCGCCTCGTTAGCGCTTCACCTGCTCATTCGACGCGCGAGCCACCAGCGCGCTCAAGCCGATGACGCCGATCAAATTCGGGAAAACCTGCAAGGCGTTCATCAAGTCGCCCCACGCCCAGACCGTCGCCACCTTCGAGACGGCCCCGAACGGAATCAGCAGGCAGTAAATCCACCGATACGGCGTCGTCACGCGGCGGCCGAGGATGTACTCGAAGAACTGCTCGCCGTAGTAGGCCCAGCCGATGAGCGTCGTGTACCCGAACAGAAACGCGCAGAACGCGACAACATAGCCGCCGGCGATCGGCATCGTCGAGTTGAAGGCGGCGGCCACCGCGGCGGTGCTCGTAAGACCTGATTCCCAGGCGCCTGTCAGGAGAATCGTGAGCGCGCTGATCGTGGAGGTCACGAACGAGACGATGAAGACCTCCATGACGGCGTTCAGCCCCTGCTGCACCGGTTGCGTGCTCTGCGCGGTGCCGTAGGCGACGGCGGCCGTTCCATACCCCGCTTCGTTCGCGTAGATCCCGCGCGCGATTCCGTAGCGCATGGCGATGAGGATGCCGAGCCCTCCGCCCGCGGCGGCGCGCATCGAGAACGCGCGCTCGACAATAAGGCTGAACACGGCCGGGATGCGGGCGGCATTGACCAGGATGACGATCGCGCCGCTCGCGAGGTACAGGCCGACCTTGAGCGGCGAGAGTCTCTCGGCCGCGCGTCCAATCGATTTGATCCCCCCGATGATCACGAGCCACGTCAGGACGGCAATGGCGATCCCCGAGACGATCTTGGGGATCCCGACTACGGTGTTCAAGACGAGCGCCATGGAATTCGGCTGTGTGAAGGGTGTCGTGGTCAGCGCCGCGACGCCGGCCACGAACGCGAACGTCCAGGCGAGCCAGCGCGATTTCAATCCATCGCGCAGGTAGTACATCGGGCCCGACAGGACGCCAGAGGCAGTGGTTTCCCGAAAGGTGATCCCCAGGACGGCTTCGCCGAACTTGATCGCCATCGCCACGAAACCGTAGACCCAGATCCAGAACAGCGCGCCAGGGCCACCCGATACGATCGCCGTCGCAACACCGGCAATATTGCCGGTTCCGATGGACGCGGCCAGCGCCGTCATGAACGCCTGGAAGGGGGTCAGCGCGCCAGCGCTTCCGCTCCCCCGCCGCGAAAACGCCGCCTGACAGGCGTCGCCAAAGCGCCGGACCTGCACGAATCGGAGCCGCAGTGTCAGAAAGAGGCCGGCGCCGAGCAGCACCCCCACGACCCAGGGCATGAAGAGCGCATCGGCCAGCGACTGAATGCGATCGGAGATCAATCAGGGCTCGCGGTTCGCAGTTCGCAGTTCGCGGTTCGTGACTCGTGACTCGGGGTTTGAAAACCGGTCAGGACTGGTCAGGACGGCTCTCAAATGTTGGACCGGGACTGACAACCATCCACCGTGATCGATGCGCCGCTGACCCAGCTCGCGCGCGGCGATGCGAGAAACGCCACAACCGTTCCCACTTCGTCGGCGCGGCCCATGCGGCCGAACGGCAGGTCGCGCTTGATGAACTCCGCAATCCCCTTGGGATCCGCCTGCTGGCGCTTGTGCCACGAGCCGCCGGGAAAGAGAATCGATCCCGGAGCGACGCTGTTGACGCGGATGTTCAGGGGCGCCAACTGTTGCGCGAGAGACTTCGCCAGGCTGATTTCCGCGGCCTTGACGGCGTTGTAGGTCATGCGGCCGCCCGACTCGCGTCCCCAGATGGATGCGATCATGACGATCGCACCGCCGCCACGCCGCTTCATATGCGGAACGGCGAGCCGCGATGCGCGAATGGCCGGGAAGAGCGTTTCGTCGAACGCGGCCTGCCACTCGGCGTCGGTCGTATCCAGCAGGTCGGTCCCGGCCGCGCGTCCCACGTTGTTGACGAGAATATCCAGTCCGCCAAACCGCTCGACGGCCCGTTCCACGACGAGCGCAATGCCCTCGGGCGTCGACACGTCCGCCTGCACCGTCATGATCAGGTTTGGGCGTCGAGCGACGGCTTCGACTTCCACGGCCGCCGCCGCCAGCTGCTCGGCCCCACGCGCGCAGAGACACACGCGGCAGCCTTCGGCGATGAGCGATCGGGCGCTCGCCAGGCCGAGCCCGCGGCTTGAACCGGTGACGATGGCAATCTTGTCGGTGAGCTGCAGATCCATTTACTGTGGCGTCCCGCCCGTCAGGTCGTTGAGCCGCCAGTCGAATGGATGATAGGTCACCTTGAATTCGTTCTTCTGCAGGAATTCCTTCTCGAGCGGGAGGATCACCGGCGTCACGAACGCCACGATGGCCCGCTCGACCGGCGACCGCTCGGCCAGCGCACCCGTGGCGCCCGGATCGTACGTCGCGATGAATTCCGCGCTGCGCCAGCTCACGATGGGCGTCACGGACACCAGGTTGGCTCCCCGATCGATCTTGATCATCGTCTCTTCCGACACGAATTCCTGCTGAAGATCGTCGAGCTGCTGCTTCAACCGATCGCCCGCGTAGGCCTCGCTCCGAAGCCGGCCGCTCCCGACGGCGCCGCGGCCGAGGGCGAGATAGAGACGCGGCTCCTTGAACGGCGGCAGCACGGTCTTCTCTATGTCGTCCAGCGTGAGGCTGCGCCCGGCCACGCGGTGTTTCATCTGCTCGAACGCGCCGGGAATTTGTCGAACGCTGTTGGCGGGATAGCTCTTGCTCGCGCCCTTGATGGGATAGTGATCGATCACGGTCTGCAGGACCAGCGCATTGTACGCGTTCAGCCAGAACGCCATCTTCTGCTCGGGGGACCAGCGGTCGTAGACTTCCGATGCGACGTTCAGCGAAGCGATATACCGATCCAGCCGGCCGCGGTCAGAACGCAGCGCGCGGTAGTACACGAGTCCATCGCGGACATTCAGGTCAAGAATCTGATCCAGCGGGCGGTGCAGCGCTTCTGTGGCCGCGGCGCCCTGGCTGGCGGAGTCGACGCGCGCGATCGGACTGAGCAGCGCGAGTGCAAGGATTGCGGCGGTCAAGCCGAGCCTGGAATGCCCCATATCCCGATCTTAGTTCAGGGACCGTCACAGATTCGATGCGAGAAAGTCCGACAGCGCGAGGGCAAACCCATCCGGAGTTTCGAGGTTGGAGAGATGGCCGGTCTCGGGCAGGATCACGAGACGGGATCGGTTGATGTGGTTCTGCATCTCAGCCGCATCCGACACCGGCGTGACGATATCCTCCTCGCCTACGATCACCAGCGTTGGACATGAAATCCTCGGCAGATCCGGACGTGAATCTGCTCGACCGATCATGGCCTCGATCGCTCCGACGATACCTGGGACGGGAGCGCTTTCGATCATCAGGCGGACCGTTTCCGCCAGGCCGGGCCGCCGCGTCAATGTGCTCGTGCCGAGCAGCTTCGGGATCATGGAGTCCGCCACGGCACGCGCTCCCCGGGTGCGCGCGAGATCGATCATCTGGCGGCGGCCCTCGAGCCCTTCGGGCGTATCCCGCTGCGCTTTCGTGTCTGCGAGAATCATGGCGTTGAATCGCTCCGGAGCGCGACGGAAGAGCGCGAACGTGATGTAGCCGCCCATCGAGAGCCCGCCAATCACGGCCTGATCGATGGCCAGGTGATCGAGGAGCCGGACAACATCAGACGCCATCTGATCCAGTGTCGTCTGCCCGGATTCAGGGATCGCCACCGGTCCACATCCACGCATGTCCGGCGCGATGAAGCGCCACCCGTCGGGCACGCGTTCGAGTTGCGGCCGCCACATGTCCGCGTTCAACAGGAACGCATGAATCAGCACGACAGGCCATCCGCTTCCTGCCTCGAGGTAGCGAATCACCCGCCCATCGACGTGCGCCAGCGACTCACGGAACATGTGAACGATCTTATGGGACAAGGGAAAAGGGACAAGGGAAAAGGGATCGTCGTAAGATCACGCCGATGCCGTCGGCCGTCGAGATCTCCGCTTACGTCGCCCTTGTCGCTGTCGGCCTGCTGGCGGCCAATCTCCTGCTCGGGTTGCTGTTGGCGGGTGGATTCAACCCGGCCAGGCATTGGCCGCACCGTTCCGTAAAGCTCTTCAGGCTGCACAACTGGACCGGTTACATCGCGCTCACAGCCGCACTCGTTCACCCAGCGATTCTGTTGTTTTCCACGTCACCGCCGTTCCGGATCGTCGATCTCGTTCTTCCCATCTGGTCGCCGGTTCAGCCGGTCTCCAACGTGCTCGGCGCCATCTCCCTCTACCTCGTCCTCGTCGTGGTTGCGACCTCGTACTTCCGCCGTGCGCTGGGGCGTCATCTCTGGCGCACGATTCACTACGCCACGTACGGCGCGGCCGGCATCTTCTTCGTGCACGGCCTCATCGCGGATCCGACCGTCACGGGACGCGCCATCGACTACATCGATGGCGAGAAGGTGTACATCGAGATCTGCGCGGCCGTGTTCGTGATCGTGAGCGCGTGGCGCGTTCGGCACCGGCGCGCGCGACGCCGGGCGGAACTGGTGCGCGCCTGAAGATGGATCACTCGCGACGGGAGGATTGATCCATCACGCGGGCCCCCATCCAGACACCGGCCGCGACGGCGAGTGCGGCAAGCCAGAAAAGCGTACCAGACCAGGCGAAAATCGGATACGGGTTCGCCTGACTGAGAAACATCGGATCCGCTCCGGCCGCGAGCGCCTGGACCGACTGACGCTGGTCGGCCGACCATCGATGCCCGGTGCGTGACACGTACGACGGTGTGTCCAGCACGGGCGCGAAGTATTTCTCGAGAATCAGGTTCTCCATCCACGCGCCCTTCGGATCATGGGCGGCCAGCAGCTCGTTGCGCCTCTGCACGTGGGTGACGCCCTCGGTCATGTACTGATCTTCGCGCGACACACGCTGCAGTACGAGCGGAAACGGGTGAACTCGCCATTCGTCGCGCTTGGCGTCAGCCAGCGACTGAAGCGTGGCCTTCGAGTAGCGCGACTTGAATGTTCCAGCCTCGTCATCGCGAACGTCGTATCCAAGGTGCACGGCGTGAAGGAACACCGCGATCGCGAGGAGCGTCACGGCCGCCAGCCGCCCGATTCGCGAAGATGAGCCGGGACGGAGGCGGCCGAGAAAGTCCGCGGGCGGATCGGCACCGAGGCTGAACAGCAGCCCGCACCCAATCGCGACGCCGTTCAACAGGACGTCCGCAATCTCCCCGACACGGTTCGGAATGAACCACTGCAGCCACTCGTCGGCTGTGCCGACGAGCAGGCCCGCCAGAACAGGAAGCACGAGGATGGCCGGGTCGCCAAGCGCCCGCCACGCACGGTAAAACAAGAACGTGATGACGCCGTACTCCACGAAGTGAAATCGCTGGACGACGTCCACGTCGGGGTTACCCGTCGCTTCAGCGACTGAATACCACGCCGCGCACGCCAGCGACAGAGCGATCGCACCGTAACGCAGGAGACGGTGGGTCCGGATGCGCAGCAATGCAGCCACCACGGCGGCGACGGCGAGTACAGCAATCGCGCCGCCAATGATGCGGACGAACTGCCCGGGAAACGTCGTGCGGATCCAGCTTCTGACAAAGCCGATGAACGGCGCTGAGAGTACGAGCGATACCGAGACGGCAATCGCGAGGATGAACCGGCCCGGGCGCAGTTGAGGGCGCAACTCCATGCGATAGGATTGAGCATTATGCCTTCATTGTCCCGGTTACTGTCTGCAATCCTCGTCGCCGTCGCCGGCGCTGTCACGCTCGAGCGGCTGGCGGCCGCCGAGCAACCACGATCTGACGGCCCGCGCATCGAGATCGTGTTTGCGAAAGAGGCGCGGGCGGAACCGGTGACCGGAATGGTGTACGTCGCCATCAGCCGGGACAACGCACGGTCGCCGATAGAACAGGCGTCTCCGACAGGCATACCGCTGTTTTCCCATTCGGTCGGATGCCCTGGCGCCAGGGACGGCTGCGACGATTTCAGCCGACGACCGAGGTCACCCCGTACAGAGCCTTCGTGACCTGCCGGCGGGCGAATACTGGATGCAGCCTTTCGTCAACGTCTACACCCGCTTTCCAAGGGCCGATGGACATACCGTCTGGCTGCACAACGATCAATGGGAGGGCCAGGACTGGAAGCGATCGCCGGGCAATCTCCTCGGCGATCCCGTCAAGGTCGCGTTTGATCCGAAGTCGAGCACACCGATCCGCCTCGTCGCCGCGAAAGCGATTCCGCCGATCCAGATCCCGGCCGACACGCCGATGGTCAAGCGGATCCGCTTGCAGAGCGCGATCCTCAGCAAGTGGTGGGGGCAGCCCATCTATCTCGGTGCCACGGTGCTGCTCCCAAAGGACTACGACAAACACCCCGACGTCCGGTATCCGGTCAACTACATCCAGGATCATTTCTCGCTCGCGGCCCCAGGCGGGTACGGCCGCGGCGGGGATTTCGACCGGCTGTGGATGGCTGCCGGCACTCCGCGGTTTCTCTATGTGACGCTCCAGCATCCGTCGCCCTACTACGACGACTCGTACGGCGTGAACTCAGAGAACAACGGCCCGTACGGAGACGCGATCATCAAAGAGCTCATTCCGGCCGTCGAAGAAAAGTTTCGCGTCATCAGGGAGCCGTGGGCGCGCATGGTGTCGGGGGGATCGACAGGCGGATGGATCGCAGCCGCTCACCAGATTTTCTATCCGGACTTCTACGGCGGCTCGTTCGCGCTCTGCCCTGATTCCGTCGATTTCGAGTACCACCAGATCGTCAATATCTACAAGGATGCGAACGCCTACTACATCGACAAGGGCTGGACGCGAGTGGAACGGCCCAGTGAACGGCGTCCCGACGGCAACATCGAAGGGATGATGAAAGACGAGAACTGGTTCGAGCTCGTCGTCGGCGACAAGTCCAGATCCGGCGGCCAGTGGGACATCTGGGAAGCCACTTACTCGCCTGTCGGATCCGATGGGTATCCGAAGCGTCTCTGGAACAAGACGACCGGCGTGATCGACAAGTCGGTGGCCGAGCAGTGGAAGAAGTACGATCTGCTCAATATCCTGCGAACCAACTGGTCAACGCTCGGACCGAAGGTGGCCGACAAGCTGCACCTCTACGTCGGCGACATGGATACCTATTACCTGAACGACGCCGTCGAACAGCTGAACGAGTTTCTCACAGAGGTGAACAATCCCAAGTTCACCGGAGAGATTGTCTTCCAGCGCCGCGCACCGCATTGTTGGGGGCCGAGGGGCTCAGAGCTGCTGCAAAAGCTCGCCGCACAGGTGGACAAAGGCGCGCCACCAGGCGCGAAGGCGTGGAGGTACTAGAAAGGGAAACCTTAAATAAACCGCGTGACCGTCACGTCCAGCACGCGCATGCGCCCTTTGCCGCGATGCCACTGCACGAGGATCGGGCTCTGATACGTGCCTTCAACGATCCCGCCTTCGCCGCGCTGTCTGCGGTCGGAGACCAGCAGGCTGACCGATCGCTTCATCCTGAGGAAGCGTGACGCCGGCATCGCGATGGCACGCGAGAGCACGTTTTCGACGCGCGACTGTCCGAGTCCCAGCGCGTCAACGAGGCGATTGAAGACGCGCACGAGATCGTACTTCGCGTAGTCGAGCGTCCGCGCGGGAATCGCGCGCGGATTTCCCAGCATGTGTCCCGCCTTTTCCGCCATGAACCGGAGCGGATCGCGCAGCACTTCCGAGAGGTCGTGACGCATCAGGAGCGTCTCGTACTCGTTGACGGTCAGGCCCGCATGGCGCTCGCCTGGCGCCAGTGAAAGGCGAATGCGCCCTTTCGCCACGCCGTGCTGACGCACGAGATCGGCGCATTGCTTGTACACACCCAGATTCGGATCCTTCAGGTTCACCGATTCGACACTGTGGCCCGAAACCGGAACGACGATGCGCGCGGTCGCGACGGCTTCTTCGCCCGAGTATCCGATGACACTGGTGTGGCGGGTCCGGGCCCGGCCGGCATGAACGCCGTCGAGATCGATGAACGACATCGGCTCGTTCGGCCGATTCAGATACGCGACGCAGGTCCTGAGGGCGCCCGCCATGAAGGCCAGATGCGAGTCGGCATTCAGCGGCTCCTGCGGTCGCTGTGCGGCCGAAAGCTCGGTCCGGCGCTCGATCTTGTCGTGCTCATACCCGGCGCCTTCCGGAAACATCGTCCGGAACACGTCGATGTAAGGCATCACACCGTCGGGACTTTGATTCAGCCGGGCCGCGACGCCGCGGTCGAGATAACCAGCGGTCGTGTGAAAGGAACAGCAAAGGGCTCGAGGATAGGGGGAGAGCGCGTCGCCGTAACGCGAGGAAACCTCGGCGCGCACGTCGAAGACATCGACGCGGGCTCGAGGGGTCAACTCGAGCGCGAATTCTGACGGTGACGCTGCCATCAAAAATCGGCGCCGAAAAACCGCTTGCGCCGCGTCCTTAAGCATAACACAGGGATGGCTTTAGCTCACTTTTGCAAGGGAAAAAGTGACAGTTACGGACGCCGCCGGCGAGGACGACGGTGGTGGCGACTGTTCTGGGGCGGACGGTGTGGACGCGCGGACGAGTCCGCAGGAGCGGGCGGCCGCTGACGCTGAACGGTGGAGCGGTGCGCCGCCTTCATCGCCGCGCGGGCCCGCTCCTCGCGCTTGCGCGCCCGAATCTCGGCAATCCGCTGTGCGAGAGGAACTTCGAGTCGCTGCTGCGGTTTCGCCTGGTAGTCAAAATCCGGCACGCTGACCCGCGGGAGACGGCGCCCGATGGCGCGCTCGATGTCGCGCACATGGGTGTCCTCCTCCGGCGAGACGAGGGTGAACGCTTCCCCGGTCGCGTCGGCCCGCCCGGTCCGTCCGACCCGATGAATGTAGTCGTCGGGTACCACCGGCACGTCGAAGTTCACGACGTGTCCAAGTGCCTCCACGTCGATCCCGCGCGCGGCGATGTCGGTCGCAACCAGGACTGGGAACGTGCCGTTCTTGAAGCCCTCCAGCGCAGCCGTGCGTTGCGACTGCGAGCGGTTGCCATGGATCCTCTCCGCCCGAACACCGGCCGTGACGAGATGCTCGGTCAGCCTGTTCGCCCGGTGCTTCGTGCGCGTGAAGACAAGAGCCTGTTTCACATGACCCTGACGCAGGAGATGAACGAGCAGCGCAGCCTTGAGCGCTTGTTGAACAGGGTAGAGCGCCTGGGTGATGCCGGAGGCGGGGACGGCCTGCCGCTCGCGCTGGATCGTGACCGGATTGCGAAGCATCTCGCCGGTCAGGGCCGCGATCGGCGGCGGCATGGTCGCGCTGAAGAACAATGTCTGACGCTTCGCGGGAACGTGTCGCAGGATCTTTCGAATCTCCGGCAGGAACCCCATGTCGAGCATGCGGTCCGCCTCGTCCAGCACCAGGAATTCGAGATGGGTCAGCTTTGCGTACGGTGCGCGGAGATGATCCAGGAGTCGCCCGGGCGTGGCGATCAACACGTCCACGCCGCTGCGGAATGCGTGTTCCTGCGGCCCCATGCCGACGCCGCCGTACACCGACGCCGCGGTGATTGGCGTGTGGACGGCCAGATCGTTCAGGTCGTCGAGGATCTGGGCGGCGAGCTCGCGGGTCGGCGCAAGGACGAGCGCACGAGTCGTTCCTCGCGGTTTGTCGATGAGCTTGTGAAGAATCGGCAGGAGGAACGCCGCGGTCTTCCCGCTCCCGGTCTGGGCGCATGCGAGAACATCCCGGCCGTCCATGGCTGGCGGAATCGCGTCGGCCTGAATGGCGGTGGGCCGAACGAAGCCCAGCTCCCGGATACCCTTGACGAGAGCGGAGTGAAGCCGCAGCGCGTTAAAGGGCACTGTATCGCCTAGGACTTCTTCTTCGCTGTAAAGGTCCCGTCGCCAAAATCAGCGAGCTTGACGGTCCCCTTCATCGAATCCTTCTCCACTGTTCCGGAATAGACGATGTGCGCGGAGACGCCCTGGACTTCGACGTCGATCGCAAACTCGATGGCGTTGCCCTTCATCGTGCCGGTGAGGGGCGCTTCGCCGAGCTGCCCGCTATAGTGACCCGACAGCTTCTCCCCTTCCTGTTTGAACGTCATCGTCGGTGTCCCGGTGCCGGCGCCGGTATCGACCTGGAACGCCCACGTGCCGGTCACGTCGGCCTTCGACTCGGCAGCCTGGACCGATGGTCCAAGGGCGGACGATCGTTTCGCCGACCACTGCCCCTGTCCGCGACCACCAAAGTCCATCGATCCTTTCATCGTGTCGCCGTCAGCGGTTCCGCTCATGGTGACGCTGATCAGACCGTTCTGCGTGCGGACGCTGAACCAGATCGTGACGGCCTTGTCCTTGATGCTGGCTTCGACGCCTTGATCGCCCTGTGGGCCCGAGAATGTCCCGACAATCTGCTCGCCGTCCTTTTTCAGCACCATCGGGGCCAACGTCTCGTTGCCCTGGCCCGCTGTCACCGTGACGTCCCAGTTGCCGAGAATATCGGCCTCCTGCGCGAAGAGGGGCGCGCTGAACGCCAACACACAGAGGATTCCGCCGAAACACCGATTCATCGAGACAAGACCGTTCATCATCACACACTCATTGTACGAAGTATCAAGCCCGATTCGCCAGCGGAACGCTGGCGGCTGAGCGAAGCTTTCCTCCGAGGAGAATGCCGATGACCGCAGCCAGGCCAATAGCGGACGGATACCATCCGGGCTGTCCTGGCACCGGAGGCGCTGCCGCGACTAGTTCAATCGACACCACGGCGACGATTCCCGCCATCGCCGCCGCATGACCGTATGGCGCAAACGTGGCGATTCGTGCCGCGAGCCAGCCACCGATCACGCCACCCATTCCGAGTACGATCAGGCTGACGTAAAAGAACTCGCTCGGTGGCGTGGGAGCCGAAATGCCTTCGCGTGTTTCGCCAAACGCAACCGACGTCACCAGCATGCCGACGGTCGTCGTCGCCGACATGAACCCGAGTCCCGCGACGATCGCCGCGATGCTGCGAAGAATGCGCATGAACCCCGGTCAGGCGCCTTCGGCGGCCTGCAGCGCCTCGGGGGTTTCGTGGCCGAACTGGAGGAGGTATCCGTTGTTGTCGTAAATGGCGAATTCGCGCATGCCGTAGTCGAAGTCTTCAATCGGGTAGCAGACGCGCGCCTTGTCTTTCACCCGTTCCCACAACGCATCGACATCGTCCGGATTGATATAGAACGATCCGGTGAACGTCGGCCCGTCGAACGGCTCGTGTTCGTTGGGCAGCGCAAACATGATCGTCACGTTGTCGCGCCTGACCGACGCCCACCCCCATTCCTCGCTCGAGCCATCGCACTCGAAGCCGAGCACGTTGGTGTAGAACTCAATCGATCCCTTCAGATCGTTCGTGCGAAGCAGCGGTGTCAATTCCTGGAGCTTCATATCAGCACAGCACGCGAATGACATCCGAACGGGTGATGATGAACGTCTTGTCCGTTTTGAAATCACGAACGAGCACCGCTGGATTGGCCGGAGTGATCATCGTCGCCAGCAGCTCCACGGGGGTCGAAACGTCGACGAAGGGAAACGCCGGCTGCATGATGATCTCGACCGGTTGCGATTTGACGCCTGGATCCGCAACGAGCGCGGCGTACAGGTGCGTTTCGTTGAGCGATCCGACGAGCCGCTTGTCACGGGTGATCGAGATCTGCGAGAAGTCGTGCTCGCCCATCAACTTCACGGCGACCTCGACGGCCTCGCTGCCTTCGACCGCGAGCAGTTCACCGGGCACGCCTGCCGCGACGAGGTCGCGCGCCGTCATGCCCGACTTCTCGAGGAAGCCCTTCTCGCGCATCCAGTCGTCGTTGTACATCTTGCCCAGGTAGCGCGACCCGTGGTCGTGGAAGATCACGACGACCACGTCGTCTTTGGTGAAATTATCCTTCAGCTGCAGCAGTCCCGCCATCGCTGACCCGGCGGAATTGCCGGCAAAGATGCCCTCCTCCCGGGCGATGCGGCGGGTCATGATCGCCGCGTCCTTGTCGGTCACCTTTTCGAAGTGATCGATCACGGAAAAGTCAACGTTGGCCGGCAGAAAATCCTCGCCGATTCCCTCCGTGATGTACGGATAGATCTCGTTCTTGTCGAAGATGCCGGTCTCTTTGTACTTCTTGAACACTGAGCCGTAGGTGTCGATTCCCCAGACTTTCACCCGGGGATTCCGCTCCTTCAGGTATCGTCCCACGCCGCTGATTGTTCCGCCGGTGCCGACGCCCACGACGACATGTGTCACCCGGCCGCCGGTCTGCTCCCAGATCTCCGGACCGGTTTCCTCGTAATGTGCCGCGGTGTTCGACAGGTTGTCGTACTGGTTCGCCTTCCAGGAATTGGGGACTTCCTTCTCGAGGCGTGACGACACGGAATAGTACGAACGCGGATCCTCGGGATCGACGTTGGTCGGACAGACAATGACCTCGGCGCCAAAGGCTTTCAGCGCGTCGATCTTTTCCTTGGACTGCTTGTCGGTCGTCGTGAAAATGCACTTGTAGCCTTTGACGACGGCGGCGATCGCGAGCCCCATGCCGGTGTTGCCGGACGTGCCTTCGATGATGGTGCCGCCAGGCTTGAGCAGTCCCTTCCTCTCGGCGTCCTCGATCATCCGGACCGCCATGCGGTCCTTGATGGAGTTTCCAGGATTGAAGGTTTCAAGCTTCGCAAGGACCGTCGCCGGGACGACGCCGCGCGGGATGTGATTGATTCGTACCATCGGCGTGTTGCCGATGGCCCCGAGAATCGTGTCGCTGATGGGTCTCACGCGCGCCTCGGCGTCAATTATACCGGCCGCTGGCCGGCTGCCGACGCGCCGGGGACGATCAGCGTCCGTATCGCACGACGGCCCGCTCACGAGCCTTTGCCGCAACCTCTTCGCGATCCCGCGGCGGCGCGGTGGTCACGAGCGACTCGATCAGCTTGCGCGCCGTTTCGGTCACCTGGTCGACAGCGCTGTTGAACGCGTCCTCGTTCAGTTTGGATGGCTTGTTGAAACCGCTGACCTTCCGTACGAACTGCAGCGCCGAGGCGCGCACTTCGTCGTCAGTCGCCGGGGGCTCGAAATTGAACAGGGGTTTGATGTTTCGGCACATAAATGAGTTTCCAGCTTCGAGTTCGAAGGGTCACATATCTTTCTTCGCGATATAGGTCCTGCGCGCCCGCGGAACCAGGTTCGGCTTCTTGAGACGCACCTCGAGTTTGTGCGTCCTGCCATCCAGTTTCTCCGGTGTGAATCCGAGCGCATACTGCCGGTGAAGCTCGTCCGCAATACGGCGAAACGTCGCGCCCAGATTGTTTGTCGAGGTCAGCTCGAAATAGCCGCCCCCGGTAGCGGCGGCGATCTTCGGCAAGCCGGCGTCTACCTTCGGTTCCTCGGGCGGCAACCGGATCATCGGCCCAATGGCCGGACCTCGACCTCCCCGCCGTCCGCCGAACTGCCGGCTCGCCAGGCCGACCGCGAAGATCATCACATCTTCCTGTTCGGCGTTTTTTTCGACGTCTCGATAGCTGATGTTATTGCTTCCCATGGGGCGATCCACGCCATCGGTGAAGACGAGGACGACGCGACGGCCTTCCTGGTGCAGGAGCGACGTGATGCCCACGTTGACGGCATTCCAGAGCGGCGTCGGTCCCGGCTCCTGCAGTTCGGTCCGCAGGATCTCGAGAAGATCGTGCTGGCTGCCGGTGAAATCCCGCGGATCGACCTGAATCCGGTTTGCAAAGCTGCCGATGCGCGCCTTGTCGCCCGCCTGGAGCAGTCCGACGAATTGCTCCGCCGCCGACCGCACCAGCCCGAAATTGCCAACCATGCTTCCGCTGCGATCGAGCATCATCACGAGCGTGATCGGCTGGACCCCACTTTCAAATAACGTAATCTCCTGCTTCTTTCCGTTGTCGTAGACCTCGAAATCGTCCTGGGTCAGGTCGGGAATGAGGCGTCCCTGTTCGTCCGAGACGGTTACGTAAACGGCGACCGTCCGCGAGCCGCTCCTGAAAATCTGCCCGGGCTGCGGGGCCTGCTCCTGTGCAGCGACGAGGATCACGAGACAGCTGACGATCAGCACGGGAAGTCCGGTGCGCATGGTCCCTCAGGGGTTTCTAAATTGTAGCAAGATCGAGTCCTCTGACCGGGCGCGCCTCCGGCACACGTTCGGTACGGTCGTGCTTGCGCATATCGTTTAGACTTCGAACCCGATGGATTCGATTTCGGTGCCCCTGCTGTCGCGCCGGGCTCGCCGGGGACTGCTTGCGCAGAAGCTGAATCACGCCATCCCGGCGATGGGCCTGCTGGCGGCCGGAGTGCAGGCGCTGACTGGGGGCGCCCGAGGCCTCGATCTGGCGCTTGCCGGAGTCGAAATCGTCACGAGCGTCATGCTCGTGATCACGATCGGCCGCGAGATGCGGGAGATGCGTCAGCGTCAGCCCTCGCGAGGCCACCATGCCCATGGCGTCGACTGGATCGATATCTGGGCGGCCGGGGTGTTGTTCGCGGAGGCGGCCGAACGCTGGCATCTGAACCATCATCTCGCGCGGCCGACGATCCTCACTGGCCTTGTGACGCTGGGGCTCGGGCTGTTTCATCAACGACTCGCCGCGCGACGGCAACGCCGCCGCGCCGTCAGAATCAACCCGGATGGGATTTACATCGGCGGCAAGCCGTTTCGAACCTTCTCGGCGTCATGGCCCGATCTCGCGTCCATATCCATCACGTCATCGATCACGTCGGGGGCTGTCGAGGTTCGAACGCGAGACGGCCGTGTGCGGCGCGTCGATCTTGGCGATCTCGAAAACGCCGAAGACGTTCGCGCGGCGTTCGAAGCGGGTCACAGGCGACTCGCTGCGCTGCCCGAGGGGGCTCCCGTGGCGGCAACCGGCGCCTCGTCCGCGGCGAATCAGCCCACGCCTGGGGTCTGACCCCAGTCTGACCCCGGTCTGACCCCCGTCGTGGCGTAAGATCATCCTCGTCAACTCACGGAGGTCTGCCCGCGTGTCGTACCAAAACGTCGTTCGAGGAATCACCCTGGCCATCGCCGCGGCTGCGGCATGGACGGTTCCAACCATCGCGAGGCAGCGACCGGCGCCAGCTGCTACGAGCCTGACGGCAGCCGACTACGCTCACGCCGAGAAGTTCATGACGTGGAACACGACGCCTCTGGTGTTTCAATCGGGAGTGAGCCCGACCTGGCTCCCCGACGATCGTTTCTGGTATCGGGTCACCACGCCGGCAGGCAACGAGACGATCCTCGTCAATCCGGCCACCGCGGAGAAGCAGCCGTGCACGTTGCCGGCATGCATCGCGCCGGGTGCAACGACGGCACGAGGCGGTGGGGCGGGACGAGGGCGCGGCGGGCGCGGAGGCCGTGGTGCGGTGGCCGTTCCTTCGGTGATGGCGCCCGACGGCACCCATGCGGTTTTCGTTCGCGACTGGAACTTGTGGGTGCGCGACACGGAGTCTGGCAAGGAAAGCCCGTTGACGACCGACGGCGTCAAGGATTTCGGCTACGCCACCGACAATGCCGGGTGGTCGAAAAGCGATCGGCCGATCGTCGTGTGGTCGCCCGACTCGAAGCGGATCGCCACCTTTCAGCAGGATCAGCGGGGCGTGGGCGAGATGTACCTGGTGAGCACACAGGTGGGCCACCCGCAGTTGCAGGCCTGGAAATACCCGCTGCCCGGGGACGACACGGTCGCGATGTTGCACCGTGTCGTGATCGACGTGGAATCAGCGAAGGTGATTCAGCTCAAGACCTCGCCGGATCAGCACCGCTCGACGCTCTGCGACAACCTGGCGTGCCGGGGCGGCGACTGGGGTGATGTGCAGTGGGCGCCGGACTCGTCTTCATTGGCCTACGCCTCGACATCCCGCGACCACCGGAGAACAGTGCTGCGCGTGGCCGATTCATCAACCGGTAATGTGCGTGACGTGCTCGAGGAAACCGTCTCGACGTTTTTCGAATCAGGCAACGGCCGCGTCAACTGGCGCTATCTGCCGGCATCGAACGAGGTCATCTGGTTCTCCGAACGGGACAACTGGGGCCAGTTGTATCTCTACGATCTGCAGACGGGAAACCTGAAGCGGCCGATCACGACGGGTGACGGGAACGTCACGCAGCTCCTTCGCGTGGACGAGAAGAATCGCCTGCTGCTCTACCAGGCGGTCGGGCGCGAGCGGGGACGCGATCCGTACTTCACGCATTTGTACCGAATCAACATGGACGGCGGACCGGCCACGCTGCTGACGCCGGAAGACGCCAACCACGACATCTCCCTTTCAGACTCCGGCCGGTACTTCGTCGACAGCTACTCCAGGCCGGATGTGCCGCCGGTCACCGTGCTCCGTGACGTGAACGGGACAAAGCTCCTGGAGCTCGAGCGCACGGATATCTCGAAGCTCGTCGCCGCGGGCTGGAAGCCCCCACAACCGATCACGGTGAAAGGCCGCGACGGCGTCACCGACTTGTACGGCCTCATGTACAAGCCCACGCGGCTGGTCCCCGGGCGAAAGTACCCGATCGTCAATCACATCTATCCGGGGCCGCAAGCGGGCAGCGTCGGCAACCGCAACTTCTCGGTGGCACGCGGGGACGCCCAGGCGCTCGCGGAACTCGGCTTCGTCGTGGTCGAAATCGACGGAATGGGCACACCGTGGCGATCGAAGAAGTTTCACGAGGCGTACTACGGCGACATGGGGGACAACACGCTGCCCGATCAGATAGCCGGAATGAAGGAGCTCGCCCGCCGCTATCCATGGATCGACATCACCCGAGTGGGGATTTACGGGCACTCTGGCGGCGGCTACGCCGCGGCGGCCGCCATGTTCCGCTACCCGGACTTCTTCAAGGTGGGCATAGCCGAATCCGGCAATCACGATAACCGGGTGTACGAAGACGACTGGGCGGAGAAGTGGACCGGGCTCCTCGAGCACCGCGGCAGCGGCTTCACGAACTACGACAGCCAGGCCAATCAGAACTTCGCAAAGGACCTGAAAGGCAAGCTGCTGCTCGCGCACGGCACGATGGACAACAACGTTCCGCCCAACAACACCCTCCTCGTCGTCGATGCGCTGATCAAGGCCAACAAGGACTTCGATCTGCTGATGATTCCCAATGCGGCGCACGGATACGGCGAGGCGGCCAACTACATGACGCGCCGGCGATGGGACTACTTCGTACGGAATCTGCTCGGAATGGAGCCGCCCCGCGAGTACGTGCTTGGACCGGTCAACTAAAGTGAAAAGTTAAAAGTTAAAAGTCAAAAGTAAGAAGTCAGTCCGCTAGCGCACTATAAAGGGAACCGACACGGGCATGCTGCTCTCCGGAGGAACGGCGTCGCCTTTGGACATCACTTCGAACGCCCGGCCGATGCGGTTGCCCGCGAGATCCTCGAGGATGGGCTGAACCGTGAGGATGTAGGGACCGCGCTCCCACTCCGAGCGCGGGGCGAACTCCCAGCGCGTTTCTCCCTCGCCGATGCGCGCCTCGCCGGCGAGCGTCGTCGAACCGTGCGACACGCTGAGCGACCGCTGCAGAAGGCCGTAGTCGAGCGGTCGCGGGAACGTGACGGTCACGGGCTCCCGGCTGCCTGCGGCGGGAGCGGCGATTCGCCACTCCGCGGTGTGTAGCGCGGCCTCGTCTGGCGGCCCGACGCGATAGCGGTGCCTGAATTCAGACGCGAGCGGCACACCGTGCGCGTCCGGCCAATCCTTCTTCACGACGATCGTGATGCCTTCGCCCGCGTGCAGCGGCCGCCCCATCCGGCGGTTGGGCAGAATATCCTTTTTCACCCGGCCTGGGTCGAGAATGACCGTGTATCGAGTGCGCTCGGCGTCCCACAAATCCGTATCGAGTGGTAGAACGACATCCGGAACCTCGCGGCCATCGTCATCGACGAACGCGATGTGGTCGAGGCCTCCCTGCTGACCCATCGGCGCAGAAAAACGGATGTACAGCCTGAGATTGTTTTCAGGAATCACCCCGCCGCTCGGGTACACGGCGGACACCACCGTGGACGGCGTCAGATTGACGCCCGGAAGTGACACCGTTCCGGCGATGGCCTTCGCTCGATCGAGACCCAGGCGCGCGACATTCGCCGGTTGGAACCGCACGTCGTACTCGCGCCCCGGATCGAGCGGGAAGGACGGCCAGAACCGGAGCGTCTCGTCCGTCGTGTAGCGTCCAGCCATTGCGGGCAGATCGCCTGCAGCAGCCGGTTTGGCCGTCCGGACGCTGACGCGGAGGATTGCAGACCACTCGTCGGGGGTCAGATTCGCGCTCGCAAGCCTGGAGAGATCGCCGCGGGAAAGACCTCGAACCTCGATGAACGCACGCGAGGGATTGCTGGCATCGAGGCGGATCGAGGGCTGGGATGGGCCGCAGGCCGACGCGGCCAGGACGATCGCGAAAAGACAGAAGGCGCGGCGCCGCACGCGCACGCTGCGGCGCACGGCGCCTTCCGCAATTCGCATGTCGTCCCCGTTACGGGAGCGGCACGGCCGACAGGTTCAGGCCGGCGGCAGTGCGCGCCAGCACGATCGAACGCTCGGCGTCGAGCAGATCCATCTGCTCGATGCCCGTCATCGACGTGATCTTCTCGTAGCCGATGCCTGCCGTTTCAGTTTTGACCGGCTCGGTGATGGCCGTCGCGGTCCCGAAAGCGTCGGTCGGGATCTTCATGACACCGCGGGCGTTGTTCGACATCAGGAGGAACTCGCGTCCATCCTTCTTGTACAGGATCATGTCGAGTGGCCGATTCCGGTTGCCAAGCTCCGCGATCGTCGTGCCCACCACCTTCGAGCCCTTCAGGCTGTCGAGCGAGAAGCGAACGAGCGGCGTGCACAGGTAGCTCGCGATCAGGTACGGCTTGTTGTTAATCGTGTACGGGATGAACGCGTAGACGGGCGACCGCGTCTCGAGCTGGCCATGGTTGCCGTGGAAGATCTCGACGCTCGTGCCAGGATCCGTCGCGCTGAACGGATACGGCAGGGCGCGAAGCTTCGACGCAAACTCTTCGTTCGAGAGGCCCGCTACCATCAACTTGCCGTCGGTAAAGGCCATGTCGGTGATCACGTCCGCGCGCGCGTTGCGTGCGCCGTCCGCAGCCGGCGGATTGGGCAGCGTCACCTTTGAGTACTTCACGCGATCGAGGGCGATGACCGCGATCTTGCCGTCTCCGTCGACGCGCAGCAGAGCCGGCCGCGCCTCGGCGCCGACGCCACGCATGACCGACAGGTAGGCGTTGTGCGTGACCGGATGAATCACCAGGTCCTTGACGGCCACTGATCCAGCCGCGGTTCCCAGGACCGACGCGATCTTCTGGTCGATCGATGCCACGTCAGCCGCGCCGGCCTTGGCCCCCATCGCCTGATCGCCGAGTTCGAGGGCGTAGATGGTGGCCGCCTGCGTATCGGCGGCGAACAGCACCCCATTGGGGCCAAAGGTCAGTGCACCAAGGGATTCCGGGGTTGGACCGACGTCGGGCGGCGGAGCCGCGCTCGGCCGGGCGGGCGTCCATCCCACGGCAACCAGGACCAAAGCGGCAGCCAGCACGCCATTTCGATAGGTCGAACGCATTCTCAGACCTCCTTCACGAATCCCATATCGTCGTCTATACGACACGAAAGTCAAGGGCGCTTAGCCTGCGAAGGTCCCGGTGTTACACTCTGGACCCACTATGAGCATCTCAACGCGTCTTCTGTCCCTTGTTGTTGTGGCCGCCATGCAGCAGGGCCTTGTCGAGTCGCCGGCACCAGCTCCGGCGCCAGGAGCGCAAGCGCCCGGGGGACGGGGTGGTCAAGCCGCCCAGGCGCCTCAATTCACGTCGCCTGAGATCCTGCCCGACAAGCGAATCACGTTCCGTCTGTACGCGCCCGAGGCGACAAGCGTCGCACTGCGCGGGGGCGACATTCCGGCGCCGGCCCGCGAAAATGCCCAGTTCACCAAGGGCGCGAATGGCGTGTGGGAGATGACCACGGGTCCCGTCGTGCCGGGCGCGTATCGGTACGTCTACGTCGTGAACGGGGTCGGCGTGATCGATCCCAGGAACACCGCGATCAGCGAATCGAACACGACCACGTGGAGCGTGGCGACGGTGCCCGGATCGGATCTGATGGACACGAAAGACGTGCCTCACGGCGCCGTCTCGGCCGTGTACTACCAGTCGACCGCCCTCGGCCGCACGCGACGGATGCACGTCTACACACCACCGGGCTATGAGTCGGGCAAGGACAAGTATCCCGTCTTCTATCTTCTTCACGGGGCGGGAGACTGCGACGATTCGTGGACTTCGGTCGGTCGCGCGAACTTCATCCTCGACAACCTGATCGCGACGAACAAGGTCAAGCCGATGATCGTCGTGATGCCGGCCGGCCACACGAACGCGGGCGGCGGTGGACGTGGCGCCGCTGGACCCGGCGGTGCGCCGCCGCGTGACGAATTCGTCGACGACTTCGTGAAGGACGTGATGCCGTATGTCGAAAAGCACTACCGCGTCATTGCCGATCGATCGCACCGCGCGATCGCAGGGCTCTCGATGGGCGGGAGCCAAACGCTGAATATCGGCATCCCCAATCTCGACAAGTTTGCGTACGTCGGCGTCTACAGCTCTGGGATCCTGGGTGGTGGACGAGGCGGTCGAGGCGCAGCATCCGCCGATGCGGCCCCGGCTCCTCCGTTTGGCGCGGCATGGGAACAACAGAATCTCGCCGCGCTCGACAATCCGGCGACGAAGAAGGGGCTCAAGGTGCTGTGGTTCTCGACCGGCGTCGAAGACGGCTTGATGCCGACGACGAAAAACACCGTGGAGCTGCTGAAGAAACATGGATTCGAGCCGGTGATGAAGGAGAGCCCAGGCGGGCACACGTGGCTCAACTGGCGAAACTACCTCATAGAGTTCACTCCGCAGCTGTTCTAGGTCTCGTCCTGATAGCCGCGACGCTGGTCGCGTACTACCCGGCGTGGCACGGCGGGGTGTTGTGGGACGACAACGCGCACCTGACGCGGCCCGACCTCCAATCGACCGCCGGACTGTGGCGCATCTGGTTCGACATCGGCGCGACACAGCAGTACTACCCCGTCACGCATTCAGCCTTCTGGTTCATGCATCGTCTCTGGGGCGATGCGACCCTCGGCTACCATCTCGTCAACATCGCCCTTCACGCGTCGTCTGCCTGTCTCGTCGCGGTGATCCTTCGCCGCCTCGCGATCCCCGGCGCTCTTCTCGCGGCGGTTCTGTTCGCATTGCACCCCGTTCAGGTCGAGTCCGTGGCCTGGATGACGGAACTGAAGAACACGCTGTCGGGCGTGTGCTACCTCGGAGCGGCGTACTCCTATCTTCGATTCGATGAACGCCGGCGATCCGGCGATTACATCGCAGCGCTCGGATTGTTCGTCGTCGGACTGCTGGCGAAAACCGTCGTCGCGATGTTGGCGCCCGCCCTGCTTGTTGTCTTCTGGTGGAAGCGTGGAACGATTGAGTGGCGGCGGGACGTTCGGCCGCTGGTTCCGTTCTTCTGTGTTGGCATATCCGCCGGAATCGTCACGGCATGGTTCGAACGCGCCTTGAACGGCGCGAGCGGCATCGAGTTCCAGCTCAGCGCCATCGACCGGCTGCTGATCGCCAGCCGCGCGATTTGCTTCTATCTGTTCACGCTCGTGTGGCCCTTCCGGCTCTCCTTCATCTATCCGCGCTGGCAGATCGATTCGACGGCATGGCCGCAGTACCTCTCGCTCGTTGCGGTCCTCGGAGTCGTCGCGATCTGCTGGTTCGTTCGCAAGGCGTCCCACGCCCCCCTGGCCACGGCGCTCCTGTTCTGCGGGACGCTCGTGCCGGCACTCGGCTTCTTCGACCTCTACCCATTCCGCTACTCGTTCGTCGCCGATCACTTCCAGTACCTCGCCAGCATCGCGTTGTTCACAGCGTTTTCGGCGTGGCTGCTCCACCGTTTCGAGCGAAACGCGGTCCTGGGTCGACGCGCTGAAATCGTGCTGTGTGTCGTACTCGGGATGCCGCTCGGGGTGCTGACGTGGGGCCAGAGCCGCCAGTACGCAGACGAGGTGACCCTCTATCGAGCGACGCTGGAACGGAATCCTGGCTGCTGGCTGTGCCACAACAACCTCGCGACCCCGAAGCTTCATGGGTCGCCGGCGGAATTGGACGAGGCGATCGGTCACCTGCGCGAATCCCTGCGGCTCAATCCGTCCGACGCCGAAGCGCACAACAACATGGGCGGCGCGTACCAGCGGATGGGAAAGTACGAAGACGCCCTGAAGGAGCACGCAGAAGCGCTGCGGCTCAATCCTCTGCTGGTCGAAGCGCGCTACAACATGGGTGTGTGTTATCAGGCATTGAACCGCCTGGGCGAAGCCCGGGCTCAGTACGTCGAAGCGATACACGCACAACCGGATTACGCGATGGCGCACTACAACCTTGGAACGACGCTCGATCGCGATGGGCAACATGGAAGAGGCCGCCGCCCGATTCAGGGAAGCCATCCGGTTGCGCTCCGAGTTTGCGCCCGCGCACGACGGGCTCGGGTTCGTGCTGCTCAAGACCGGTCAGATTCCCGACGCCGTCACCGAATTCAAGACGGCCACCCGGATCCAGCCTGACTATGCACCCGCGCACTACAAGCTGGCGGTCACCCTCGCGGGGGCCGGGCTGGCGGACGAAGCGATCGAGGAATTCCGCGAGGCCGCGCGTTATGCACCCGCATCGCCGGAGATGCACCAGGCCCTCGGAGCAGCCCTGGCGGCGACGGGCAGATTCAGCGAGGCAGAGACCGAATTGAGAGAAGCGCTCCGGCTGCGGCCCGACTATGTGGAGGCACAGGCCAGCCTCGAAGGCGTCAAACGTGTGAGGAAGTAGCGGCGATCAGAAGGTAATCCGATCCTTGGCGGCCTCGATCTTCTTGAAGTCCACGCCGGGCGCCTTCTTGATATCGTCGATCGACTTGAACCCGCCCACCTTGTCGCGATACGCGATGAGGGCCGCGGCTTCCTTGCGCAGCAGCAGCACAACGCTCTCGAGCTCGACCGAGGTCGCGCGGTTCATGTTCAGCTTGGCGGGCGCCTCGCCGAGGAAGTTCGCGACGAGGTACTCGATGACGGCAGCGAACTCTTCGTCGGTGCCCTTGGCGCCGCGCCATCGCATGTCGGCCACCGTCTGCTCCCAGCCTTCGCGGGTCAGTCGCAGCGCGGCCGCACGCACGGGTTCATGACAGGTTCCGCAGACCTTCACGACCGTGTCCTTCCCCGGACCGTCGGGGAGCTGGGCGTAGACACTCGGAGTTCCCACGGACGCAAGATCACCATCGCAAGAGCCGGAGATCGGCTGATCCAAATCACACGCCGTGACATGCAAAAACATTCTAACGCGCCGCGGGCTCACCCGTCGCCTGCGAGGTTGCGGCCGGCACCGGACGATCGCCCGCGAGTACCCGTCGCGCATGAGGCAGGTCCAGCGCTCCGTCCCATCGGGCGATCACGATTGTCGCCACCGCGTTGCCAATCAGATTGGTGATCGCGCGCGCCTCGGACATGAAGCGATCCACGCCAACCAGGAGCGCAAGCCCGCCAGAGGGAATCGACGGGATGGCGGCCAGCGTCGCTGCGAGCGTGATGAACCCGCTGCCCGTCACGCCCGCTGCGCCCTTCGACGTCAGGAGCAGAATCGCGAGCATGGACAATTGCTCGCGCAGCGAGAGTTGTACCCCGCTCGCCTGCGCCACAAACACTGCCGCCATCGTCATGTAGATCGACGTGCCGTCGAGGTTGAACGAGTAGCCGGTCGGGATGACGAGCCCGACAACCGGTTTGCTGCATCCGAGCTGCTCGAGCTTCATCATGAGCCGAGGCAGGGCCGACTCAGACGATGAGGTACCAAGGACGATCAGAATCTCTTCTGCGATGTACCGCAGGAGAGCGAGCAACCGCAGGCCAGCGAGGCGGATGATGAGACCTAACACGACGAAGATGAACAGCAGGCAGGTCACGTAAACGCCGGCCATCAGCTTCCCCAGAAGGAGCAGCGAGCCAACGCCGTATTTGCCGACGGTGAACGCCATGGCGCCGAAGGCGCCGATCGGCGCGAGCCGCATGATCATCCCGACGACGACGAAGAGCGTGTGAGAGAGCTGCTCGATCGCCGAGACCAGCATCTTCGCGCGGTCGCCCTGCGTCAGCAGCGCAATCCCGAAGAGCAGCGACACGACCAATACCTGGAGAATGTCGCCTCGCACGAAGCCGTCGAGCACGGTCGTGGGAATGATGTTCAGGAGGAAATCCACTGTGCCGGTCGGGGCACCGGTCGCCGCTGACGGCAGGGCCGCTGATGGATTCGCGTGCAGGCCGCGGCCGGGCTGCAGCACGTTGACGACAATCAGCCCGATGACGAGCGCGAGCGTTGAAACCACCTCGAAGTACGCCAGGGTGCGGATGCCGATGCGCCCGACGTCGCGCATCGCCCCCATCCTCGCGATCCCGACCGTGATGGTCGCGAACACGATCGGGGCAATGAGCATCTTGATGAGTTTGATGAAGCCATCGCCAAGCGGCTTCATCGCGGCTCCCTTTTCCGGCGAGACGACACCCAGGATGACGCCGAGCAGGATCCCGAGGAGCACCTGCGCGTAGAGGCTGCGATAGAAAGGCCGGCCCATGGTGGATTGCGGGTTATGGTAAGCCGGAGCGCAGCAACCCGTCGAGCGCCAAGCGATAATGTGTGACCATGCCGACCGACGTCCGCGATCCCCATGAGCGCCTGCGGGACGATGTGCGCCTTCTCGGAGGGCTGCTCGGCGAGACGCTGCGGCAGCGCGAGGGCGCCGCGCTCTTCCACATTGTCGAACGCGTGCGTGCGCTCTCCAAGAGCGGGCGGGCAGGAAGCGACCGCGATTTGGACGCGCTGGCGGAGCTCCTTCGCGCACTACCGGTCGAATCGGCCGTGCCAATCGCGCGCGCCTTCTCCCACTTTCTGACGCTCGCGAACATCGCGGAGCAGCACCACCGCGTACGCCGGCGTCGGGACTATCTCCGCGACCCGAACGCGGTGCCGCAACGAGGATCGTGCGAAGAGACGTTCGAGAGGCTCCTGGCGTCGGGCATCACGCCCGACGCCCTGCACGCCGCCACGATGTCGCTGCGGGTGGAGCTCGTTCTCACCGCACACCCCACGGCGATCACACGCCGTACGCTCATCCAGAAGCATCTGAGGATCGCCGGCGCGCTGGCGTCCCAGGATCGCGTCGATTTGACGGCGCCGGAGCGGGCGGAGATCGTCGCGTCGCTGCGCCGCGAGATCCTGGCGGCGTGGGAAACCGACGAGATTCGCTCCCGGCGCCCCACGCCGGTCGACGAAGCGATTGCGGGCCTGTTGATCTTCGAGCAGACCCTCTGGGACGCCGTGCCGCGGTTCCTGCGAACGCTCGGCGGCGCGCTGGCGCGTACCACCGGCCGCAGCCTTCCTCTCGATGCGGCCCCGCTGAGATTCGGGTCGTGGATGGGCGGCGATCGCGATGGGAATCCCACCGTCACACCCGAGGTGACGCGTCTGGCGTGCAGCGTGGCCCGATGGATGGCTGCCGATCTCTACGAGCGCGAAATTGCGGCGCTCCGGTCCGAGCTGTCGATCACCGCGGCCACACCGGAACTTCGCGCACGAGCCAACGGCGCCAGGGAGCCGTATCGCGCCGTCCTGCGGGAAGTGCGCGATCGTCTTCGAGCGACGCGCGAGGCACTCGGCGCCGACCTTTCGCGCGCCGAGCTGCTCAAAGGGGACTCGGAGCGATCTCCCTCGTCGCGGGTCAAGCCGTATCTCTCCACCGCCGAATTCGTCGAGCCTCTTCAGCTCTGCTACCGATCGCTCCTCGAGACCGGTCAGAACGTCATCGCGGAAGGGCGCCTGACCGACGTGCTGCGACGCACGGCCGCATTTGGCCTGACCCTCGTCCGGCTCGATCTCAGACAGCATGCGCAGCGGCACGCCGAGGCGATCGACGCGATCACGCGGCATCGCGGCCTGGGGTCGTACCTCGAGTGGGACGAGCCTCGGCGGCAGGCGTTTCTGACCGCCGCGCTCCGCGATCATCAACCGCTGGTCCCCTCCGGCTTCGAACCGGGCGGCGAGGTGGGCGATGTGCTCGAGACGTTCGAGCTGGCCGGACGGATGAACCCCGAGTCGCTGTCGGCATTCGTGGTGTCGATGGCGCAGGCTCCGTCGGACGTCCTCGCCGTCGAAGCGTTTCAGGTGCACTCGAAGAACCGCCTGCGCGCCGTTCCGCTGTTCGAGCGCATCGACGATCTCGGACGCGCCGCCGACACGCTGCGGACCGTTCTCGCGATCCCGGAGTACCGCGCCCGCATCAACGGGCGACAGGAAGTCATGATCGGGTATTCGGACTCGGCCAAGGACGGAGGACGGCTCGCCTCCAACTGGGCCCTCTATCGCGCGCAGGAATCCATCGTCGAGATCTGCCGGAACGCACACGTCGAGCTGACGCTCTTTCATGGCCGCGGCGGAAGCATCAGCCGCGGTGGCGGACCGACGTACCTGGCAATCCAGTCACAGCCGCCCGGATCGATCGAGGGCCGGCTGCGTGTGACCGAACAGGGAGAAATGATTCAGGCCCAGTTCGGCCTTCCCGAGATCGCCGCGCGAACCCTCGAGCTGTACACGACCGCGACGCTCGGCGCCACGCTCGAAATGCCCGATCAACCGAATCCTGCCTGGCGGCCGGTGATGGACCGGCTGGCTGAGATCGCCCATGGCGTGTATCGCGAGGTCGTGTACGACGACCAGCGGTTCATCGAGTATTTCCGCTCGGCTACCCCGGAAGTCGAGCTCGCGTCGGTGCCCATTGGCAGCCGTCCAATCAGGAGAAGCGCCGACCGCGGCGTCGACTCGTTGCGAGCGATCCCCTGGGTGTTCGCGTGGACCCAGACGCGTCTGTTGCTGCCGTCATGGCTGGGCGCCGGCGAGGCGCTGCAGCAGGCGATCGACACCGGGGAGCTCGACCTCATCCGGCACATGTACGAGCAGTGGCCGTTCTTCCGATCGACGCTCGACCTGCTCGCGATGGTTCTCGCTGAATCGGACGCGCGGATCGCCGCGGAGTACGACCGGCGCCTCGTCTCCCAGGAGCTGCAACCAGTCGGCGCGGACCTGCGGCGTCGGCTCGATGCCACGATTCAGTCGGTGCTGCAGGCCACGGGCAAGGAGCGACTGTTGACCGAAAACGCGGTGCTCCGACGGTCGATCGAAGTGCGTAACCCGTACGTCTACCCGATCAACCTCGTTCAGATCGAACTGCTTCGAAGACTCCGCGAGACCGAGGAGGCGGAACCTCAGATCGCCAACGCGTTCATGGTGACGGTCAACGGCATTGCGGCGGGCATGCGGAACACTGGATAGCTTCTGACCTATTCGATCACCACATACCTCTTGAGCCTGTCCGTCTCTTTCTGCCCGACGTACTTCCCGATTTCCTTGTCGAACTGCGCCAGGGACTTCCAGGGCCGGTACTCTTTGAACTCGCGCACCATGCGCTGGCCGGCTCCCGGAATGCTGAGAATGTCCTCATCGGTCGCCGTGTTGAGATTGACGGGAATGAAACGGTACTGCGCGAGCTTTGCCGTCGCGTCGGCGCCCACATACTTACCGATCTCCTTGTCGAACTGCGCCCAGGATTTCCACGGGCGGTATTCGGCGAACTCGCGCACCATGCGCGTGCCGGCGCCAGGCACCAGCAGGATTTCGTCACGCGTCGCGGTGTTCAGATTGATGTGCACGAATGCCTTCTGGTAGAACTCCATGGCCTGGTCCTGGGTCAGACCCTGACCAATCAGGAACGTATTGAGCTCGGTGATGCTCTTGAAGGGTCGCACACCGACGAGCGCCTTCGCGATCGCGGGGGTCATGCGGGGCATCTTTGCCAGGTCCACTTCCGGCGCGGTGTTCGCGTCGACAACCCCCTGCGACTTTCCAACCTGCGCCCGCCCGGGAGCGACCATCCCGAGTGTAATCACCACGAGCACGGCAAGGGCCCAGCGTGTTCGAACAGTCATGACTCTTCTCCTGTCGTGCCCGGCCGAAAACCGGCTCGAGCGGTGGTTCCTGATGGACGACGGCGCGATGGATAGCGATACGCGTACGCGAGGCCGATCAACCCGAGCTGCACCATCGATCCGGGAGCCAGGGCCGGCGGCGTCTTGGCCGTCATCGCCTTCACGATGAGCGCCCGGCCCGCGATGGACGGATCGACTTCGCGCTGAAACTCTACGTTCGCACGAAAGTGCAGGACGATCCCCAAGCCCCCGGCAACGATGAACAGCATCATGACCGCCTGGAACACCCGGAGGCTGGCGCGACCGTCATCAAGCGCGTGCCAGGCGATCGCCCCGTAGGCGAGCCCGATCAGCGCCAATGGAATGAGTTGAGCCGCCTGCTCGTCGTGCTTCAGGAGAAGAAGCTCGATCGTCGTCCCGGTCAGTCCGATCAGCAGTATGGCCAGCAGCAATCGACGAATGGTGTCAATTGCCTCTGACACAGCGACATCCTACCGTACGACTCTACGGCACAGAGGGTTGCCATGGAAATAACACAGGCCGTGACTCCGATTAGAACGACAGCTGCGCACGGAGCGTGAGGAGGTCCTCGTGACGGGCCGGGGCGCCGCCGCTGAACGACGTGCGCTCGAAGGCCACGTAGTACTTGATGAACGTGTTGGGATACCAGTTCGCCGCGACCGCGAAGGCATCGGCCTTCTGGCTCGCCGACGCGGCGGCGAGCCCATTGGCAAATGCGTCCGGATCCACACGCGTGGCCGAGTACCGCGCCGCGACCTGCAACGCGCCCCACTCGTGATTCGTGGGATCGAAGTTGTGGTGCGGCCGTACGCCGCGATCCGATGCGGCCTCTCCCGTCACCACGAACGATCCGGTGACGTCCCAGCCCTGATTGGCGATCTTGAAAGTCGAGCCCGCTCGGCCGACATCCTGCGCTGATCTCACGTACTCGGCAAAGCCGCCGAAGGACTTGCAGTAGTAGAAGACCGCGGGGGTGATTCGATCCCGGTGTCCATCCGCCGTCACGTCAGCTGCGTATGAAAAGTAGAGCTGGCTCGAACCCGTCTTGTAGGCGGGCAAGGCCCCCTCCTGGTCGCCGATCGATCCCCCGAGATGGAAGCCCAGGCCGTTCAGCCGGCTGGTCGGCGCGCCCGTCGATCGAAACGGCTGCCAGACAACGCGCCAGGCAGCATCCTTTGACCCGTTCGTATCGACGTCCGTCGATGAGTTCGTGCTGTCGGGAACACCGTTGAATACGCCGCCGCTGTACGTGAACCTCGGCGACAAATCGCCCTGCGCCTGTACGCCGACATCGCGATTCGGCACGAGGTTGGATGCGAGTGAACGTTCAGGGAAGAGCAGATACGGATCCCCCTCGAGAAGCTCGTAGCCAATCGGGGTCTTGTCTTTGCCGGTACGCACGCGGAACCTCGGCGAGAATCGGACGTCGATGTATGCGTCCTGCAGCGTTGCCACGCCGGCGCCAAAGTCGGGCATGATCCGGAAATCGAAGTACTTCGCGACCTGGCCCGACAACGTGGGCCGTGCCTTGCGAATCGTGAAGGTGTCGGGGACGGTCTGATCCTCATCGAACAGGAAACGGCCATCGGCTTGAAGCGTCAGACCCAGCACGACCCGGTTCTCTCCGTTTGCAGACTGCAGCACAAACGCGTCCTGCCATCCCGCGGTGTTCGAGGGAGCGGGTTGGGCCGGCCCACCGTTCTGCCCCTGCGCCACACCAGGAGCCATCAGCATCGCGGCCACGACAACCAGATTGACTCTCGACGAATGCATCTCGCTTTCACTTGAACGCCGGCGGTCGTTTCCGGCCGGGCAGAGTACACTGTTGGGGTGTTGCCGTCGTCCCGCCGCCTCACCGCGCTGGCCATGGTCGCGACGGCAATCGGTCTGACGGCGCTCGCCGCGCAAGCGCCACCAATTCAGCGGGCCACTCGAACGCTTCGTTCGAGCGTAGACCTCACCGTCGTCACCGTGACGGTGCGCGACGGGGATGGCCGCCTGATCCCCGATCTTCCTGCTGAGGCCTTCACCATCTACGAAGACGGCGAGCCGCAGACGATCACGCAGTTTACCCACGATCGCGTGCCGGTCGGACTGGGCCTTCTGCTCGACGTCAGCGACAGCATGTACGGCCAGCGTATCAAGGACGCGTGCGCCGCCGTTGAACGTTTTCTCCTCGAGCTGCTGGCACAAGACGACGCGCTGTTCGTGATGACGTTCAATCACGCGCCGAACCTTCTGACGACGTGGATCACACCGGCTGAATCAGCGACGGTTCGGACCGCCCTCGGCACGTTGCGGCCGTCGGGCGGCACCGCTATCTACGACACGGTTATTGCGTCGTTGACGCTGATCGACCATCGCCCACGCGACCGGGCCGCGCTCGTGCTGATCTCGGACGGAGCCGACACGGCCAGCGATGCGTCATTGCGCGACGTGCGATCGGCACTGCTGCGAACCGACGCGTTCATCTACGCGGTCGCGATCGACTCACCGCTGAGGCAGGCGATCAACACGCGCGTGAACCCGGACGCGCTCAGCGAAATCACGAATCAGACCGGCGGCCACACCGAGGTGGTTCACGACATGACCGAACTGGCCGCGGCGACCGGACGGATCGCCGAGGAGCTCAATAGCCAGTACGTCATGGGCTATTCCTCGCCGCATCCGGGCGACGGCAAGTACCACAGCATTCGCGTGCGGGTCAATCGCGATGGGTACAAAGTTCGGTCGAGAAATGGGTATATCTCGGTGCCGGGGAAGAAAAGCTGACGCGGCTGTTCGCCCTCACGCTGCATCATCGTCCCGAGACGAACAGGAGAAAGAGAGAAAGAGAGTGAACTTTTGTTTCTCCCCTTCTCCCCTTCTCTTGTTTGATCGTGCATGAGTCGGGGTCACTAATCGCTAAATTTTCGGGATCCGGTAATCCGCCAGCACGACCGTCACATCGTCCTCACCGCCGCGTGATGCGGCGAGATCCGCAAGCGCCGTGCAGTCTTCCTGAGGCCGGCGCCGGGAACTCAGCGTCTCGGCGATCTGCTCTTCGTCCAGAACATCCGTGAGGCCGTTGGTGCACAGCAAGAGACGATCTCCGTCCTGCAGGCGGAAATGCTCGATCAGAATCTCAGGAGTTCCGGCCTTGCCCCCCAGCGTATCGGTGAGGATGTGCTGGAGATCCTGGCTCGAACGCGGAACGGCCTGCGGCTTTGATCCGTTGGCGTTCCTGCCTGCGATCGTGTGATCCGCCGTAAGCGGCAGCAGATCCCCCTCACGAAAGCAATACGCGCGCGAGTGACCAACGTGCGCGATGAAGAGATCGTTGCCAGCGCTGTAGGCCGCCGTGAGCGTGGTCGCCATTCCGCGGAGCTCCGAATTCTCCTGCCCGCGTTGACGCACCGCTTCGTTGATCCGTTCGTAGAACCGCTTTGCCCGTTCCATCACCTGCTCAGCGGTAAAGCTGTCGATTCGGATATTCCACTGGCCGAAGTGAAGCGCGAGATGGGCGAACGTGCTCAGCGCGGTCCGGCTGGCCAGGCTGCCGACGCCCCTGTCGCCCAGGCCGTCGGCCACCAGGAACGCATAGGCCTGCTCGTGAAAGTTGTCGGGCAAATCGGTGCTTGCGAGGCTCGTCGTGATGACGGCCTGGCTGCGCGCCAACCGGATGGCCAGGTAGTGATCGTCGTTGTGCGGCCGCAGCGTACCGCGCCGTGACGTGGCCCCAAGTTCCACGCGCACGGCGGACGAGAGGGTTTGAAACCCCTCGGTATCGAGGAGGGGTGACAGCGCCCGTCGTCGAGCAGTTCTCGCATCTTTTTCGACCATAACGAAATCACTCCACCGAGCTACTGCGTGTGCTTGATCAGCAGGACTTCATTCCCCGTTTCGCTGTACATCACTTCGTCCACCAGCTGGCGCACGAGCAGCAGGCCAAAGCCACCCGGACGAAGGCCCTGGGCGGCCCGGAACTCGAGGTGGGCGATTGGATCGGTCGCCGGATTCGCGATGGCCGGGTTGGACCCCTCGTCCGTATCGAATCCATCGCCCGGATCCCGAAAGTAGTAGACGACGGCGCGCTCGGTTCGCACCGCTGAAACATCGATCACCTTGTCCGGATCGAACCCGGCCCCGTGTTCCATGGCATTCATCAGCACTTCACGAAATGCGAACAGCAGCTCGTCCCGAACGCTCTCGGAGACATCGCGGCGCATCGCCGACATGAACCCGGTGAGCCGCTCGGCGGTCATGAGGCTGCAGGTGACTCGCAGCGAGATCCATTCGGGCCGCGCCGCGATCACCTGGATCCCGTCGTGCCAGTCGACGGCTTCCGCTGCACCGCGAATCATGTCCGCGATCTCGGTCATCGTGAATGGCGCCACCAGGCACCCGAAGACGTGAGCGCGCAGGGCGGCAATGACGTCCGGCGCGGTCGCGGATGGCGCCAGGAAGATCGCCTTCAAGCCGGGCCGAACCCGGCGGGATTCCTGGAGCAGGGCGAGATCCTCGTCGATATGGCTGCGGCCGCTCGTCACCATGACGTCGAACGCGCGTTTGCGCAGCCTTTGGAGGGCATCGAGCGAGCCGTGTGCCGTTTCCACTTCGTAGGGAAGAACAGGCGCCTGCGAGACCCAGGTGCAATCGTTGTCAATCACCAGGATGCGTTTCATCGGATTCAGCGGCATCACCACAAGCTGCAGGCGTCGTGCCACCAAAGCGTGCGAACGCTGAACGAGGTACGCGGCGGGAGCATACAATCGTTAGGCTGAAAGTTCAGTGAATCTGGCCACAAACATGCAGTAGGATGCACAGTACCTGACATCAACCACGCAAAGACGCGAGACCTTTGGCGTATTGGCCACGGCGCTGCTCCGGGACTCGGCCGGCAGGCACGGCATTTCGTGGCCTCTCTGACTTGAGGAGATTCTGTATGTCCCTTCGTATGAGCACCGCCCTGATCCTGCTGACCCTGGTTCCGCCGATGCAAAAACCCGGTGAGCCCAGGCTGCCGACGGCTCCGGAGACGTTCCGCGCAAATGCCAATGTCACCAGTAAGGAGGGGGCATCAGCCGCGACGTACGTCGACATCCACATCGACAAGTACTCCAGGGATGCCGACCGCGACAAAATGACGAGCGCGCTCAAGACCGGGGGGTATCCAGCGCTTCTGACGGCCGTGCGCGAGGCGCCCGCAGTGGGGACCGTCACCGTCGGCAAGGAAAAATACACCATTCGCTGGGCCCGAGAGCAGCGATCCGGGACCAACAAGCGCACGATTTCCGTCGTGACCGACAAGCCGATGTTCTTTATAGGCGGAGCGAGCGTCAACGCGAAACCGCGCGAGGGATACGAACTGGCCGTGATGCAGTTCGACATTGACGATGCCGGGATGGGCTCGGGAACGATGGCGGCAGCCGCAAGGATCAAGCCCGGCGGACCGAACGGCTTCGTGATCGACGACTACGCCGACCAGCCGATCAAGCTCGTCTCGATCAGCCGATCGCTGACCTAACGGGTTGACACCGCTCTGACTGGAGGCCTCAATGGAGACGGAACGCGGGACGTGTCGCTCGCGTCGACGACGACGATTGGCTGAACGGCGTCCACTCGGTGTATTGATCGCTGCCAGCGCGCTCGTGTCCGCCATGGTGGGCTGTCACGGCGCGCCGAGCCAGCGGCCGATGAAGGCCGGACCGGTCGATACGGGAGCGGGATCGCTCACCGCGGCGCGGCAGTATTTGCAGGGAACCTGGTCGCTCGAGTCGTACCAGATCTACCCCCCAGGAAAACCGCCCATCCAGCTGAAGGGAACCGGAACCCTCGTTTACGACGAATTCGGGAATCTCAAGATCGACGTCCGCGCCGACCAGGCGTCGACCGATCTGCTGCGAGATGCCGGAATCAATCTCAAGGAGGGCGGGCTCGTGTCCAACGGCCGAACTGCCGTCGACATGCAAAACCGCACGCTGACCTACGTCGTTCCGGGTCAGACCGGTCAGGGTCCGCTCTCGCTCAGCCGGCCGCGACACTGGGAAGTGCAGGGAAGCCAGCTCACGCTCACGATTCAGGACGACAACGGGAAGCCGCTGTCCATCGCCAAGTGGAGGAAGAGCTCGTGAGCAGCTCCGAGGATTGAGCGTCGGGTTCGAAACCAGTTCCAAAGGAGAAAACGGCAAATCTTTGAGGAGTGACATCGCCATGGGACTTCGTCTTCGACGACTTGCTGCGGTCGCCCTGACGACGACTGCCCTGACCTGGGCTGCGTGTGGAGGATCTGGCGAGAAGCAGGCGACCTCGGCACCGCCACCGGCCGCGGCGTCAAGCCCCTCAAAGGCGCCACCCTTACCGACTTCGGCCGGGCCGAGTGACGTCGCGGAGACCCCTTCGGAGCCTGCGCCCGACGACGCGGCGATTGCGGGGATGCTGCAGCCCTGGACCGGCGACCTCGACGGCATGGTCAAGCGGCGCTACATCCGCCTGCTCGTGACCTTCAGCAAGACGAACTACTTCCTCGACGGTCCGAGCCAGCGTGGCGCTACCTACGACGGGGCGAAGCTGTTCGAAAAGTTTCTCAACAATCGACTCAAATCGAAGACCATCCAGGTGCAAATCGCGTTCATCCCCGTGAGCCGCGATCGAATATTTGACGCGCTCGCGGAAGGCAAGGGGGACATCGCCGCCGCGAACCTCACGATTACGCCGGAACGCCAGAAAAAGGTCGACTTCTCGTTGCCCATCGTGGGTGACGTTCGCGAAGTCGTCGTGATCGGGGCCGGCCAGCCAGCAGTCAAGGTCCCCGAGGATCTTTCGGGCCGGAAGGTTGAGGTTCGCCGCTCGAGCAGCTACTACGCCAGCCTGACCGCGCTCAACGAATCGCTCAAGAAATCCGGCAAAGCGCCCGTCGACATCGTCGAAGCCCCCGAGCCGCTCGAAGACGAAGACCTGCTCGAGATGGTCAATGCGGGACTGATCCCCGCCACGATTGTTGACGATCATGTGGCCGGACTCTGGAAGCAGGTCTTCAATCAGATCCAGGTCACTGACGCGGCCGTCCGCACGGGCGGCCAAATCGCCTGGGCGGCTCGCCGCGGCACGCCGCAGCTCCAGGAAGCGATCAACGCGTTCATCAAGGCCAATCCCAAGGGCTCGCTGACCTACAACACACTCCTGAAGAAATACTTCGAGGACACGAAATGGGTGAAGAATTCGGCGAGCGAGAGCGAGCAGCGCAAGTTCAATGAAATGTCTGTTCTGTTCCGCCGGTACGGCGATCGCTACAAATTCCCGTGGCTGCTGCTCGCGGCACAGGCCTATCAGGAATCAACGATCGACCAGAGCAAGCGCAGCCCTGTCGGGGCCGTGGGTGTGATGCAGATCAAGCCGGCGACCGCGGCCGGCAATCCCATCAACATCGTGGGTGTCGACAAAAGCGCGGAGCGTAACGTCGAAGCCGGCGCCAAGTACCTGCGGTTCATGGTCGATCGGTACTACAAGGACGAGCCGATGACCCGCATCAACAAAGGCCTCTTCACGATCGCCTCGTACAACGCCGGGCCGGCCCGGGTGGCCGGGCTCCGGAAGAAAGCCGCTCGTCAGGGCCTTGACCCCAACAAGTGGTTCGGCAACGTGGAGGTCGTTGCCGCGCGCGAGATTGGCCGCGAAACCGTTCAATACGTCAGCAACATCTACAAGTACTACGTCACCTACACGCTCATCGCCGAGCAGCGCGCCGCGCGGCGCGGCGCGGCCCGCCGCAAGTGAGGGCGGCGCGCTATACCGCAGCCGCGTGGCTACGTGCTTCAGTCAGGCTGTCGTACCGCCGGCCGACCCGCCAGGCCAGCGCAAGCCACGCCACAACGATGATGGCGTTGACGAGCGCGAACTGCCGGGGCTGAATCGAAAAGACCGCCGTCCCGAGAAACACGAGACCCGCCGAGAGCACGTCTCCCATTCGAACGAAGAACGAATCGATCGCCTGCTTGCCGCTGAACTTTTCCTCGTAGGTACACGGCAGGAACAGCATGTTCCGCACGGTGTTGTTGATCGAATAGTCCGTGGCATTCTCCGCCACCTTCGCCGAGAGGACCGCGGTCAGCATGGGGAGAAAGATCATCACGTTGTACACGCCCAGGGAGATCATCGGCAGGAAGAGGACGGCCTTCGACACACCGAGGTGCTTCACGATCCGGGACACCACGAACAACTGAAGCAGGAGACCGGCGATATTCACGTACGTGAAGTACTTCGAGTAGAAGTCGCCAATCATCTGTTCCTGGCTGAGGCCCCCCGCCTGCCCAGCCGCAATCGTTTTCGCGACGGTGTCTTTGACGATGCTGCCCAGGATGTACTCGCCCGTCGTGTTCACCCAGTTGGCCAGCATCAGCATGAGGGCCATCAGCAGCAGGTACCGAGTCTTGAAGACGAGCGAGAACGCATCCGACCCGGACGTCTTGGGCGGCGCAGTAGCCGCCTGGCTGCCCGTGGGCTTGGCATGTCCCGGCCCGCGTCGATCGAGGTAGTTCGTGATCAAAAGCTGTGAGACGAGGATTCCCGCGCCCACCAGCATCATCTGATAGATCCCGACCGGCTCGATGAGCGTGTCGGCCACCCGCGAACCCGCCACCGCTCCCAGCGACGCGCCGAACCCGACAATGGCAAACAGGCGCTCCCCCTGGTCCTTCGTGTAGATGTCGTTGGCAAAGGACCAGAACTGGGCGATCACCATCAGGTTGAAGATGCCGATCCAGAGGAAAAACACAATCGCGAGCGGCACATGGAATCGGGCCAGCACCCAGAAAAGCAACAAGCAGGCGATAAAGAAGGCCGTGACGACATTGATGAGGCGAATCCGCACGAATCGCGAGACCAGACGGCCGTAGAGAGGCACGACGAACGCCAGCAGCACCACCTGCCCGGCAGACATGTACGACTTGAGCTCGGGGGATCCTTCACCCAGGATTAGCGCTTCGCGCACCGGTTTGAGCACGTAATACGCCATCAGGATCAGGAAGACATTCAGCGACAGCAGCACGGCCGTGAGTCCTTCGCCGGCGTGCACGTCAGTGAACACACCAAGCGCGCGGTCGAGGACTGAATGTTTGGGGGTCTGAGCCATTTGAGCTGCCTTTTGCCTTGTCGGTCCTGAACTCTCAGCAAGACCGTCGCCGTTCGTGTCGGGGAGATCGCCTTATCTCGGACGCTCCTCCGGGGCTCCCCACGATATATCGTGTTCCCGGATGCAGTTTCAGGTCATTTGATGGACCCGGCTCGAGCCGAGGCCAATATCTCTAGCCACTACGACGATCGCGCTATCCAGCTCGTCGGCATGGACGTTGCCACAGACGCGCTCGCCGACAACCCATGAAGCGCGCTTTCATTCGCATTGTCCTTCTCGCAGGAGCTCTAACCCTGGCAGCCGGGCCTCTGTCAGGGCAGACCGTCCCCGCCGGCCCGGATCTCACGCAGATCCTCGCAACACAGAGTCCCGGCACGCCGGCGGTCGTCGAATACAACAATCGGCCGATCGCGACACTCCGCGCGACGGTCCTGTCGCGCACGCCTGCCGAGCGCGCCGATGTCATACACAGGCTGCTCGACCGCCTGATGAACGACGGCCGGCCAGGGCCGGTCAGCAGTCGGGAGACCCAGGGCGTCAACGTGATCCTGGTTGGCGACCGCCAGGTCTTCGCGATTCTTCCCCTGGACCTCGACACCCTGGCAGGAGAAACCGCCGCGGGGAAGACGGCCGAAACCGTGCGCAATCTTCAGCTGGCGCTGGATGAAGCGATCGAGATGCGCACACCGGCGGCGTTCGTGAGGGGCGCCGAACGGACAGCCGTTGCCACGGTTCTCTTCGTAGTCCTTTTGGTCGTCCTGGTGCGCGGGCACGGCCGCCTGGCGGCGCGTCTCCCAAGTCGGGCCGAGCAGAAACTGCAGAAGATGTCGCCAGGGACGGCGTCCTCGATTGTCGTCGCCTCGCGGGCCACTTACCTGCTGCGGGTGCTGGTCACCTTTGCGACGATCCTGATTGCTCTGCTGCTCGCCTATAGCTGGCTGACCTTCGTGCTCCGGAGCTTCCCCTACACCAGGCCCTGGGGCGAGTCCTTGCGCGGGTTCCTGCTAGGGCGCTTCGAGCTGCTGGCTTTGAAGGTTGTTCATTCGCTGCCCGCATTGTTCACCGCCCTCATCGTCCTGCTGACGGCGCGCCTGGTGGTGAAGGCGTCGAATCTGCTCTTCGAAGCAGCCGAGCAGGGCCGGGTGGTCCTTCCCTGGGTCTACCCGGAAACCGCCCAGCCCACTCGACGACTCGTCGCGACGCTCCTGTGGCTCGTCGGATTCGTCGTCGCGTATCCATATCTGCCGGGCAGTGATTCGGAGGCGTTCAGAGGTGTCAGCGTGTTCGTAGGCCTGATGGTTTCGCTTGGCTCGAGCAGCGTCGTCAATCAGATGATGAGCGGACTGACCATCACCTACTCGCGCTCACTTCGCGTGGGGGACTTCGTGCGCATTGGAGAGGTCGATGGCACGGTTACGCATGTGGGGCCATTGTCCACCAAGATCAAGACGCCGCGTGCTGAGGAAATCACCATCCCGAATGCGGTGGTCGTCTCGAACATCACGACGAACTACACGCGGTACCACGAGGAGGAGGGCGTGTTCTTTCCAACCACCGTCACGATCGGTTACGACACGCCGTGGCGCCAGGTGCAGGCGTTGTTGCTGATGGCCGCCGGGCGCACGGCTGGTGTGCGGAAGCTACCCGAGCCGGTCGTCCGCCAGGCGGCGCTCGACAACTCCTACGTGCAGTACACGTTGCTCGTCTCGCTCGAGCACCCGAGCCGCCGGGGCCCCATCCTCGATCGCCTTCACGCGAACATCCTCGACGCGTTCAACGAGTTCGAGGTTCAGATCACGTCTCCCAATTACGAGGCCGATCCTGAAGCCCGTAAAACTGTCCCGAGAGATCGATGGTTCGCGGCGCCTGCGGCGCCAAAGACGGGAGATAGCAGTGCCGGCTCGGGCTCGAAAGCCGGCATTTGATCGGCTGCCGCGTGCGCTCTACGCGCGGATCAGGACAGCCAGGAGAGCCAGCACACCCAGAAGACCGACGACCCACCCCACGAGACCCGCAACGGAGCGCGTGGTATCGCCATAGAGTTCCTTCAGGAGCTTCATGCTGGCCCGGTGCTGAAAATCGGCCATGATCAGGCCAAGCAGTCCGGTTGAAATCATGATGATCGCAAACCCGCGCGGACCAATGACGCGCTGCGCCGGTTCGACCACACTCTTCAACTCGAACTGAAAGAACTTGTAGATCGTGAAACCGAATGAAATGAGCGACGCCGCAGTGCGGACCCACGCCATCTGCGTCCGCTCGTAGGCCAGCCGGGTACGATCGACTGCGAGTCGGGTTCCCGAGTCCAGCTTTGGCTGCTCCGCGGTGGTCATGACGCCGGAACTGGCAAGAACGACGCCAGCGAGGCAGCCGCACGTCGGTGCACAATGATCGGGCGATCACAAGATCCGCAGGCCTGATCGTCGCAGTCCCCGAGTCACACCCGCATGAAGTCACGAAATTTCGTGACCGAGGACCCGCGCGAAGGGTTCCGGGTCGATGTTCGCGCCAGTCAGGATGACGGCCGTGGTGAGCCCGCGAAGACGATCGCGTTCCTGGAGAAGCGCGGCGAGGCTCGCGGCTCCGGCGCCTTCGACGACGTTGTGGGTGTCGGTGAAGAGCGCCCGCATCGCCTCCTCCACCTCGTCGTCGGTCACTTCCACGATGCGATCGACGCCGGCTCGGATTGTGTCCAGGGCGCTCTGGTCCGGCGTCCGGCAGGCGATGCCGTCGGCAATCCGCGTGGTGACATCGTGTGCGACGGGACGTCCGAGCGCGAAGGAGCGGGCATAGGCAGGCGCCGCTGCCGATACGACGCCGACGATCGTCGTCTTCAGGCCGAGCGCGTCACGGACGGCGATCGCGCCGCAGATGCCGGAACCAAGTCCGATCGGGACGTAGAGAACGTCGAGGTGTGGTGCCGCGCGAAACAACTCCAATGAGTACGAGGCCACGCCGAGAACGAGGAGCGGGTGAAACGACGGCACGGAGTGCCAGCCCCTCTCGACAGCTATCTCGGCGCTCGCCTCGAGCGACGCCTGAAAATCCTGTCCGCGCACGATGAGCTCCGCGCCCAGCGCGCACATCGCTGCATTCTTCGTCCTGCTGTTGCCATGGGGCACGACGACAGCAGCCGGTATCCCCATTCGCGAGGCGGCAAAACCAATCGATTGCCCGTGGTTTCCGCGTGTGGCGGCGACGACGCCCTTCAGGTTTCGTTCCGTTCGACGCAGGTGATCGAAATACACCAGCCCGCCACGTACCTTAAAGGCGCCAACCGGCGTGTGATTCTCGTGCTTGACCCAGACTTTGCAACCGCACCGCCTGTCGAGCAGCGGCCACGGCTGCTGTGGAGTCGGGTGCATGGCGCTGTAGACGACCTGCGCCGCGCTTTCGAGATCGCTGAGTCGTTCAGTCATGGATCGAGCAGGCATGGATCGAGTAGATATCAGACCGCGATGTTTCCCGCCGTCCAATCGGTGATTGCACTCATAACTTTGGGCTCTGCCCGCAGCCCGTCATCCGAAACGCGCCAACGCGAGTCGAGTACGTCGCGGCATCCTTCTTCAAGTAGTCGCCCACGTACCAGATGGTGCAGTCGTCCGACGGATCCAGGGCGGTCTGCGTGAAATCCTCCCATCGCAAGGTGCTCGCCTGCGACGCTTCCCCTTCCGCGAGTATCGTCTCCTTCATCGTGAGCTGACCGGGCGGGTCGGCGGCCAGCCGTCCCGCAAAGCGCTGGCCCGGGAAGTGCGGGCTGCCTCCAAACGAGTAGCCGATGCCGATGTTGCCGAATCGATCGATCGCCGGGCTGGCCATCCATCGATAGAACGAGTCGGGGGCATACGTGCCCTGCTGGTAGAGCTGCGGTGAGCGCTGCCGATCGAGGCGGAACTCGTACCACCGAACTCCGCCGCCACCCGCAGCCGTGTCGACCGAGTGAACGGCGACAATCGACTCCCGCGGCCCGATGCGCCGGTAGACGAGGCGCGCCATGATCTTGTCGCCCTGCGCATCGAGCTTTCGATCGGTGCCTGGCTGTGGCACGCAGTTGGTCAGCTGTCCGCCGCACAGATACCGGTACGGCGAGACCGGGATCTTCTGCGGCCCGGCAATCCGCGTCTTCGACGGATTCTTCCAGTCGACATGAAACGACCACGCAAAGATCGCGTCGTCGTCCAGATCGTTCTTGAGTTGAGTGCCTCCGGCAGCCATCACGATGTTCGGGGCGCCGGCAGGTGGTGCCGCCGGCCCATCGACGTCTGCCGTATTGAGGAAGTTGGCGCCGTCGATGATCACGCACTGCTCGGTGGCAGGAAGGCCCATCAGCATCTTCGCGCGATCGACCGCGCACACGTGCTTCTGAATAACATCGTCTCCTGTGCTTGTCGGCGTGTAGTAGCCATCAGGCCAGACGGCAGGGCGCGGGTAGTCGGGGAAGAGCGGCCGCTCGAACGCGTAGCGATAGTACGAGCCGAGCGGATCGGCCGTGACGCTGATCGCGTAACACATCGCGTACGAACCATGCGGCGGTGCAGCAGGCATCGCGGGAGCCTGACCTCTGGCAACCGGCGGTGGAAGAGGCGGTGGCGGACCGAATGGCGCGGGAGAACCGGGCTGTGCGGCCTGGCCGGGCCGCGCCGCCTCTCCGGGCGGAGCTGGTGGGGTCAGACTGGGGATCGGACCCCCATCGGATCGCTCAACGACGCGCCTGAAGATGGGCATCACGATCAGCCAGCGCTCCGCAAGCTGATCGTAGCGCACGACCGCATCTCCGTTCGGCCGCGCCTCGCAAACGCCACCGAAACCAGCGAAGGCAGTGTTGGTGGCTATCGGCCCATACAGCACCTTCCCTGTTGTGTCGTAGCGTTTTCCTTTTTTGGAAAACACGACGATCTGCGAGTTCACGGTCTGCATGATGTGATCCGGGCCGACTGCGAGGCTGTTATCAGAGGGATTGCGCGGCGGGACCGATGCTGTGAGACCCGCGCCCAGGCCGTCAAACGATTCGACGAGCTCGGCCGGCGATCGCGATCCGGGCATCGTCTGTTCGACCGTCGCGGATTGCGTGTCCACCGCTCGCGACATGAGCGAAAGGAGCACCAGCGCGAGGCCGGATATGATGTAAGGGCGGATCTTCACGATGGCCAATATCCTCCAGAACCTTCCTGCCGGCGAAAAGGTCGGCATCGCTTTTTCCGGCGGCCTCGATACGAGCGCGGCATTGCATTGGATGCGCGCCAAGGGCGCGATTCCGTACGCCTACACCGCAAATCTCGGACAGCCAGACGAGCCGGACTACGACGAGATTCCGAGGCGCGCGCTGCAGTATGGCGCAGAAAAGGCGCGTCTCGTGGATTGCCGCGCGCAACTGGTTTCCGAGGGCCTCGCGGTCCTGCAGTGCGGGGCGTTTCACATTTCCACCGCCGGGGTGCCGTATTTCAATACCACGCCCATCGGCCGCGCCGTCACCGGCACGATGCTGGTCGGCGCCATGAAAGAAGACGACGTCAATATCTGGGGCGACGGGAGCACGTTCAAAGGGAACGACATCGAGCGGTTCTATCGCTACGGGCTACTCGCGAACCCCGGCCTGCGCATCTACAAACCCTGGCTCGATCAGACGTTCATCGACGAGCTCGGCGGCCGGGCCGAGATGTCCGAGTACATGCGGCGGGCGGGATTCGACTACAAGATGAGCGCCGAAAAGGCGTACTCGACCGACTCGAACATTCTGGGCGCGACGCATGAAGCCAAGGACCTCGAGCGCCTCGATACCGGAATCACGATCGTGCAGCCAATCATGGGCGCCGCCTCCTGGCGCGACGACGTGGCCGTGAAGCGCGAAGAAGTCAGCGTTCGATTCGACGAGGGCCAGCCGGTCGCGTTGAACGGCATCACCTTCAAGGACGGCGTGCAGATGATGCTCGAGGCGAACCGGATCGGCGGACGCCACGGGCTCGGCATGAGCGATCAAATCGAGAATCGCATCATCGAAGCCAAGAGCCGCGGCATCTACGAGGCGCCAGGCATGGCGCTGCTCTTCATCGCCTACGAGCGTCTCATCACCGGCATTCACAACGAAGACACGATCGAGCAGTATCGCGATCAGGGACGGCGGCTCGGCCGCTTGCTCTATCAGGGCCGCTGGTTCGATCCGCAGTCCATGATGCTGCGGGAGACCGCGCAGCGATGGATCGCCCGAGCGATCACGGGCGAGGTCCGCATCGAGCTCAGACGAGGCAACGACTACTCCATCCTCGATACCACGTCTCCCAACCTGACATACAAGCCCGAGCGTCTCACCATGGAGAAGGGTGAGTCGATGTTCTCGCCGCAGGATCGCATCGGGCAGCTCACGATGAGGAACCTCGACATCGTGGATACGCGCGACAAGCTGTTCACGTACGTCAAGGCGGGCGTTCTGGCGCCGTGGTCGGGAACCGCGTTGCCACACCCTTCCGATCCGTCAGATTCGTCGGAGGAAAAGCCGTAAGAGTCTGATTCTCCAAGGTCGTCCAACTAGAATGTCCTTCGCGAGTTTTCACCCGGCCGTTCGAGAGTGGTTCACCACAGCGATCGGGTCCCCGACCGCCGCTCAACTGCAGGGCTGGGAATCGATCGCTCGCGGACAGCACACGCTGATTGCCGCGCCGACGGGCTCCGGTAAAACGCTCGCGGCATTTCTGACCGCCATCGACGAACTGATAAAGGAAGGGTCGCAGCAGCCGCTGCCCGACGAAGTGCGCGTGCTGTACGTGTCGCCGCTGAAGGCTCTCAGCGCAGACATCCACAAGAACCTGGCCGAACCGCGACGCGGCATCCGACACATCGCCGAGCGTGACGGCCTCGAGGCCCCGAAGGTCACGGCCGCAGTCCGCACCGGTGACACGACCGCATCAGAACGCGCGGCGATGCTGCGCACGCCGCCGCACATCCTGGTGACCACGCCCGAGTCGCTGTATCTGCTGCTGACGGCCGAGCGAAGCCGTCATATGCTGCGCACGGTCCGGACCGTCATCGTCGACGAGATTCACGCCGTCATCGGTTCGCGTCGCGGTGCTCACCTGTCGTTGTCGCTCGAACGTCTCCAGCAGATCGCCGAGCGTCCGATTCTCCGGCTCGGCCTGTCCGCGACGCAGAAGCCCATCGACGAGGTCGCGCGATTCCTTCTGGGCACGCGTTGGTCGCAGCGCGACTGCGCCATCGTGAACGAGGGGCATCGACGGCGCCTGGATCTTGGCGTGGAGATTCCAGGCTCGCCGCTCGATGCGGTGATGTCCGCCGAAGTCTGGGAGGAGTATTACGACCGGCTGACCGAGCTCGTCGCGGGCCACAAGACGACGTTGATTTTCGCCAACACGCGTCGAATGGTGGAGCGCATCGCGCGCCACCTGAGCGATCGACTCGGAGACGACGTGGTCACCGCACATCATGGCAGCCTGTCGAAGGAGACCCGCCTGGATGCGGAGACGAGATTGAAGGCCGGCAGCTTGCGCGCGCTGGTCGCCACGGCGTCGCTCGAGCTCGGAATCGACATCGGCCACGTGGATCTCGTCTGCCAGATCGGATCGCCGCGCCGGATCGCGACACTGCTGCAGCGCGTGGGGCGGTCCGGACATTCCGTGAACGGCATTCCGAAGGGACGCGTGTTCCCGATGTCGAGAGACGACCTCGTCGAATGCGCGGCACTCCTGCGTTCGATTCATCAGGGCGAGCTCGACGCCATCGTCCCGCACGACGCGCCGCTCGACGTCCTGGCCCAGCAGATCGTGGCGGAATCGGCAAGCCGCGAGTACAGCGAGGACGAGCTGTTCTCGCTCGTCACGCGGGCCTGGCCCTACCGCGAACTCTCGCGAAGCACCTTCGAGGCGGTCCTGCGGATGACGGCCGACGGATTCGACACGCGTCGCGGGCGCCGCGCCGCCCTCGTGCACCATGACGAGGTCAACCATTTGGTGCGTGGCCGGCGCGGTTCGCGCCTCCTCGCTCAAACATCCGGCGGCGCGATTCCCGAAGTGGCCGACTATCGGGTCGTCCTCGATCCGGACGACACGTTCATCGGCACCCTGAACGAAGACTTCGCGATCGAGAGCATGGGTGGCGACGTCTTTCAGCTGGGCAACTCGTCCTGGCGGGTGCTGCAGGTCACCCCGGGGACGGTACGGGTTGCAGACGCGAAGGGCACGCCGCCGAACATTCCATTCTGGTTTGGAGAGGCGCCCGCGAGGAGCGATGAGCTCTCGAGGGCCGTCAGCGAACTTCGCACGAGCATCGATACGCAGCTCGGGTCTGCGGATGTCGACGCGGCCGCATGGCTGATGCACGAGACCGGCATCTCGTCGGATGCCGCGCGGCAGGTCATCGCGTATTTCGAAGAAGGGCGCCGGGCGCTGGGTGTCATCCCCTCGCAAGACACGCTGGTGTTGGAGCGATTCTTCGACGAAGCCGGCGGCATGCAGCTCGTGCTGCACGCGCCATTCGGGAGCCGAATCAACAAGGCCTGGGGCCTGGCGCTGCGGAAGCGATTCTGCCGTCAATTCAATTTCGAGCTGCAGGCGGCTGCCACCGACGATGCGGTGCTGCTCTCGCTCGGGCCGCAGCATTCGTTCCCGCTTGCCGACGTGTTCCGGTACCTGCATCCACACACGGCTCGTGACGTGCTGGTGCAGGCGTTCCTCGACGCGCCCGTCTTTCAAACGCGGTGGCGCTGGAATACGACGATCTCGCTGGCGGTTCCGCGCAACCGTCATGGCAAGAAGATCGCGCCACAGCTTCAGCGGATGCTGGCCGACGACTTGATGGCCGCCGTGTTTCCCGACGCGGCCGCGTGCCTGGAAAACATTCCTGGCGATCGCCAGATTCCGGACCATCCGCTCGTCAGCCAGACCGTGCGCGACTGCCTCCAGGAGGCGATGGATTTCGAGGGCCTTTCGCGCGTGCTCGAGCGCATTCATCGCGGCGACGTAACGCTCGTCTCGCGCGACACGCCGGAGCCGTCGTTTTTCGCACACGAAATCCTGAACGCCCGTCCCTACGCGTTCCTTGATGACGCGCCGCTCGAAGAGCGGCGGGCGCACGCCGTGCAGTCGAGGCGAACCGGGCAGCCTTCGAACGGTGGTGACCTCGGACGATTGGACCCGTCAGCGATCGATCGCGTGCGCGCCGAGGTGACCCCTCAGCCACGTGATGCCGACGAACTGCACGATGCACTGCTGTCGTGCGGATTCCTGACGTCACGCGAGATGGCCGTGATGCCTGAAGGCCTCTTCGCCCACCTCGCGGCGAAGCGGCGCGCCTGCATGGCGCGATTCGGCGACGGAGCAATCGTCGCTGTTGCGGCCGAGCGGATTCCCGAACTGCTCGCGGTCGTTCCATCGGGCTCCCTCGAGCCGGACATCGAGGCGCCACCTTCGAGAGCCTCCCGCGTGTGGAGTCGAGAGGAGGCGCTCGTAGAAATCCTGCGCGGGCGGTTGACGATCATCGGACCGGCGACCTCAGCGAAGCTCGCCGGTGCTCTCGCGATTCACGTGACGACTGTCGATGCGGCGCTGCTCGCACTGGAAGCCGACGGTGTTGTGCTGCGCGGCCGGTTCTCATCGGATCCCGGATCCCGGTCAACGGATCCCGGACTCCGGATCCCGGATCCCGGCACGCAATCAGCACCTGAATGGTGCGACCGCTCCCTGCTGGCCCGCATTCATCGATACACCCTGAATCGGCTGCGGGCGGAGATCGAACCGGTCACCCCGGCGGACTTCATGCGGTTTCTGTTCGCGTGGCAGCACGTCGGCGCGCCTGGTCTCGTCACGTCGATCGAGGGGCTCCGCGAAATCGTGGCCCAACTCGACGGCTTCGAGCTGTCAGCTTCGGCGTGGGAACGCGCCATTCTGCCGGCGAGAATGGATAGGTACGAGCCTCAACTCCTGGACATGCTGTGTCTCGCAGGAGAGGTCGGATGGGCGCGGCTGTCCGTGCCGCCAACCGATCCCCTCAACCCTGCACGCCTCGTGTCCGCGACGCCCATTTCGCTGTTTCTGCGCGAGCACGCGGACGTGTGGCAGCGGCTGCGCGAACACGGCGACGCAACCGGGGCACGGACGGCAGGGCTCTCCGACGGTGCGCGCCGTGTGCTCGACGTGCTCGCCGCGCGCGGGGCATCGTTCTTCAACGATCTCGTCAATGCGGCTGCGCTCGATGCCGATGCCGTGCGCCAGGCCATTGGCGCGCTCGTCGCTGCGGGGCTTGCAGCGTCAGACGGCTTTTCAGGTTTGCGCGCGTTGATAGCCGCGTCACACAGTATTCCGCCCGTGCGTGATCGGCGCACCCACTTCGCGGGCCGCTGGACGGCGCTCCCGCTGGGAGATACAACGGACAGGGATCACGACGTCGAGACGCTCGCGCGCACACTCCTCCGCCGGTACGGCGTCGTATTCCGCCGCGTGCTGACCCGCGAACCGACGGGGGTTCCCTGGCGCGACCTGACGCGCGTGTATCGACGCCTCGAGGCCCGCGGCGAGATCCGCGGAGGGCGATTCGTCTCGGGCATGTCGGGCGAGCAATTCGCCCTCACCGAAGCAGTCGAGCGATTGCGGGAGGTGCGTCGCAGCACGCCGGATGGGGTGCTGCGCACGATCAGCTCCGCCGATCCGCTGAACCTCGCCGGCATCATCACCGCCGGGGAACGGATCCGGGCCGCAGCCCGCTCCCGCATCGCCTATCGCGACGGCGTGCCGCTCGCGGTCAAGGAGGGGGATGTCGTTCGGGAGTTGACGAGCCTCGATGAAGGGATCGAGATCGAAGTCGCCCACGCGCTGCGTTGGAAGTCGAGAGGCCTGCGGGTGGCTGCGCGGTCGTGAACTTCGTTCCCTTCGTCTCCTCCGTTCCCACGCGCGAGCACGAGCTACCCGCTCGCGCACCATTTGAACCTCTCGCCTCTCGCGCACGTCCTCATTGCGGAAGGAGGCCTTCCATGTGTTCGACGCGACGTTCGATTTCCTGCATCCTGCCGCCTTACATCCTGCGCGCGATCGCCGAGCGTGGCACGCCTGAGCAACGCGCCACGGCAACACAGACTCTTGCGCTCGACATGACGCTCCGCTCGCTGCGCGTGACGCCGTCTGCACTCGAGTCACGCACGCTCGCCGACATCGTCGCCGATCCGACGGTCAAGAACCGCACCATCTACACGGCGAACCATTCGCAGCAGCTCCCCGGCACGGTGGTTGCGAGCGAGGCGAAGCCGCCTGCGCAAACTGCAGACGCGGCAGTGAGAGAAGCCTTCGATGGCCTCGGCGCGACCTGGGATTTCTACTCGGCCGTGTTCAATCGTCACTCGATCGACGACGAGGGGATGCCGCTCAACGCGACGGTGCACTATGGCAACCGCTACAACAATGCCTTCTGGAACAGCCGCCAGATGGTGTTCGGCGACGGTGATGGCCAGCTGTTCAACCGCTTCACGATCGCGCTCGACGTGATCGGGCACGAGTTGACCCACGGCGTCACTGAGGACGAGGCGGGTCTCGTTTACATGTTTCAGGCGGGCGCCTTGAACGAGTCGCTCTCGGACGTCTTCGGGTCGCTCATCAAGCAGAGAAAAAACCGCGAGACCGCGCGGAAGGCCGACTGGTTGATCGGTGAAGGGCTCTTTACGCCTGCGGTCCAGGGTCAGGCGCTCCGATCGATGAAGGCTCCCGGGACGGCGTATTCGGATCCCGTCCTCGGCAAAGATCCGCAACCGGATCACATGAGCAAGTACGTGAATACCTACGAGGACAATGGCGGCGTTCACCTCAACTCGGGAATCCCGAACCGGGCGTTCTACCTCGCGGCGTACGCCTTCGACGGGTTCGCGTGGGACAAGGCCGGGCGCATCTGGTACGAGACGCTCCGGGATTCCGCGCTTCGGCCAAACACCGGATTCGCCAGGTTCGCGCAACTGACGGTCTCGACGGCAGGACGCTTGTACGGGCCGGGCAGCGTCGAACAGGGCATCGTGGCTGACGCCTGGGCAACGGTGGGCCTGCCCGTGACCAAGAGCACCACCACCACACAATAGGAGACTCGGTATGCCCCGCCTGCGGTAGGATGCGGGGATGACGCGCGTGAGTTTTCAGGTGAGCGGCGGGCTCGCGTTCTTCCCGGGCCTCGCCGCTCCACGCACGATCGAGGTGGATACGCTGCCCGAACCCACCCGCCGCGAGCTGACCAGCCTGATTGCGGAGAGCCGGTTTTTCTCGTTGCCTTCGCCAGCTCTACCTCCAGGGCCGGCCGACTGCCAGACGTACCGCATTACGGTTCATGACGGCACGCACCAGCACACCATCGTCGTGTGCGATCCTGTGATGTCCGAGCCGCTTCAGCGGCTCATCGAAGTGCTGCAGGGTCTTTGACGGGGTCCGACCCAGTCACCTCTCGAGCGCGGCGCGATCCCACTTCGCGAGGTCCGCGGCTGCCACATACGTGGACTGCAGGAACTCGAGCAACATGTCGTCGGGCGACGTGGATTCGCGCACGCGATCGTAGGGCAGGACGAACTCGCCGAAGTCGGTGTTGTAGAACGCGCCTTCCGGTCTGACCCGCGCCTCGGCGAAACCCGCTGGCTGCGGATAGGCATATGCGTAGAACGCAGCGTAATCGACTGGCGCTGTACCGCTCCAGAATCCGCAACTGCTGACCTCGTGAGAATAGCCCTCGCGGGTTACCCGGTCGGGCAGGTTTGGAATACCACCAGGATGCACGGGAGCGGTGCGTCCCGAGAATCGTGTCACCGCCAGATCCATCGCGCCCCAGAACAAGTGCACCGGGCTGCACTTCCCGATGAAGCCGGCCCGGAACTTCTTCAGCACGCGGTCCGCCTGGGAAAGCGCGCGCCAAAACCGATTCACCGCATCCGAGTCGTACGGCCGCGGCTTGTCGTCCTTCGCGAACGGGACGGCAACTGAAAGTTCGTTCGGCTTCGCAACGATGCGGACCGGGAGCTCGAGATGCGCCAGTTCCTCCATGACGCGCGAGTAGAATGCCGCGACGCTCTGCGCTTCGAGCGGAATCTCTCGACGCCGGCCATCTGTTGTCGCGATGATCAGTCGATGATCGAAGAAATCGAAGTCGATGGTAAACGATCGAGTACCGTGCGGTATCGGCGACGTGGTGATGCCGCGCGCCGTAAGATAGAAGGTACAGTTCCAGGAGTGGTTGACGGGCGGGCTGAGAGTCAGTCGCACTTTTCCGACGATCTGCAGCCACAAATGGAGAGCGTCGCGCGTTTCTATCCAGCTGGCCAGCGGAAGCTCAGGCCAGTCCGCGCGCGTGTTGAGTGATGACACTTGAAGGGTCTCCTATGACGAATGCCGCGTGCGCGCACATTGGAAGCATCGACTCCGTGAAGCAGCCGAGCCGCCGGGAATGCGAGGAGTGCGTCAAGATTCACTCTCGCTGGGTGCACCTCCGTACGTGCCAGACCTGTGGCGTCACGCTCTGCTGCGACTCGTCGCCCAAGCGCCACGCCAGCGCTCACGCTCGAGCAGCTCAGCACCCCGTGGTCGCATCAGCCGAACCGGGTGAACGCTGGCTGTACTGCTTCCCGGACGATGCCTTCGTAGATTATTGACTACCGCCAGCCTTCGGCACGCGCTTCTCGTATTCGGGCCGCGCCGGAATCTTTGGAGCCTTTGCCGCGCGCTCCGTGACCTCTTTGATCGCGCGGGCGAGCTGCGGATCGTTCCCGGCAGCCAGCTGCGCGGCATCATCGTCCACGACGATGTCGGGATCGACGCCGTGTCCTTCGGCAAACCACTGCCCTTTCGGATCGTACATCCGGAATGTCGGCACCGTGACGCCACCGCCATCGGCAAGCGTCGGCGCGCCGCTGATACCGATGAGCCCGCCCCACGTCCGTGTGCCAATTAGCGGTCCGAGTCCCGCCTCTCGGAAGTAGGTCGGGAACGCATCGCCACCCGAGCCGCTCCAGCCATTGATCAGCATGACCTGCGGTCCGCGGAGCGCCACCGGCGGCCACTGCTGGCTCGCGCCGTCGCGGACGGCCCAGTACGCCAGGATCGGACGGTTCAGCAGCTCGATGAAGCGATCGGGGATCTGCCCGCCGCTGTTCCACCGTTCGTCGATGATGAGCCCGTCCTTCCGCCATTGCGCCATGAACTGTCGGACGAGCTCGTTCTGCGCGTCCACGCCGGTGCTCTGGACGTAGATGTAGCCGATTCTGCCGTTGGTCGCCTTGTCCACGATTTGGCGGCGCTCTTCGATCCAGGCCCGGAAGCGCAACTCGGTCTCGTTCGTGAGGCACTTCACGACGGCCTGCCGCGATCCGGTGGCCGATGGCGAAGAATTGACGGTGAGGACGACCGTCCTGTCGCCCAGCCCCTGGAACGATGCCCACGGATCCGACTTCGTGTCGATCGGAATACCGTTGACGGCGAGGACGTAGTCGCCTTCCTTCACCATCACGCCGGGCTCGTCGAGCGGCGAGCGGATCACCGAGTCCCACGGACCTCCGCGGATGATGCGCTTGATCCGGTACGCGCCGTTCGCCAGCTCCCAGTCCACGCCGAGGAGGCCCACCGAACGTTGCGGCGCCTGCTCCATGTCGCCGCCGCCGTGATAAGTGTGCGACGCGTTCAATTCGCCGATGAACTCGCCAATCAGAAAATCGACGTCCCAGCGTGTCACCGCGCCTTCGAGCACCTTGCTGTAGCGCTCGCCCATCGCTTCCCAGTTCACGCCGTGCATGTTGGGGTCGTAGAAGAAATCGCGCTCGAAGCGGTACACATCGCGGAAGATCTGGCGCCACTCGGCGCGCGGATCCACCGGCGCCTCCATTTCCGCCGTCACCATGGGTTTCTCGAACTTCTGTCCCGCCTTGATGTCGAGGATGGCGTACTTGCGCTTGCTGATCACGAGCATCTTCTTGCCGTCGGCCGTGGCCTCGAACGCGTCCGCGTCGTCCAGCACGGTCTTTTCCTCGCGCTCCGCGAAGTCGAAGTAGACGATCGCGTTCTTCTCGTCGCCGGAGCCGGTACGCGGCTGGCGCCGGTACAGGAGCTTGCCCTTGATCGCCTGGAGATCGGCGTAATTGCCGGCCTTCGGCGGCAGCACGACGCCGCGCGCTTCGAACCCGTCGAGCTCGATGTCCACGATCGGCGGCGCAACCGCCTTGTCGTCAGTCTTCTTCTCTTCTGCCGGTTTCTCGTCCGGTTTCTTCTCGCCGGCCTTGGCGTCCTCCGCCTTCTTCTCCTCAGGTTTCTTCTCCTCAGGCTTCTTCGCGTCGTCCTTTTTCGCGCCCGTGTCGAGCAACGCGCTTTCGTCGTCGTTTCTGGCGGCCAGCGGCGACTTCACGTCGCGCCGAAGCGGTACAGCCACCAGCTTCGTGGGGTTCGGATAGGTCCACGTGTTATCGAAGCTGCCGTAAACGGGATCGAACTCGCGATCGGACGCGTAGATCAGGTACTTGCCTTCAGGCTCGAAGGTCGGTTGCGTATCGTTGAGATATCCGGTCGTCGCCTGGTGGAGCTTCGAGGCCTTCGTGTCGTACAGGAAGACGGCGCTGTTTCCAGCCTTGGTCGGCCGCGCGTAGGTGAGCCATCGTGAGTCGGGGGACCACTGCATGTGGAAGGTCTCGAGCCCCGGATGGGCAATCCACTCGGGGCTCTGATCGATCTCGGCCGCCCGGTTCGTCGCGATGTCGAAGATCCTGATGCGCATCGCCTGATCGATGAACGCCAGTTTCTTGTTGTCGGGCGACCACAACGCCGGATAGCGGAAGCCGGGGCCGAGCGTCGTGACGCTCTTCTCGGGACCCGAGCCGTCCGCCGGGCGGAGCGTCAGCTCGTACTCACCGGAGCGATCGCTCCAGTACGCCACGGTCTTGCCGTCTGGAGACCAGCGAGGATAGCGCTCGGACACGCCGGACGAGCGCGTCACGTTGACGACCGCTCCAAACTCCGCCGGTACCGTGAAGACGTCGCCGCGCGCCTCGAACACGGCGCGCTTCCCCGTCGGCGATACGGACGCCCACTGGATGAGCGACTCGGCCTTCGCGGTCCGCGGACGCAGCGTCGTCTGATCGGTGACGACGTGAACGAGAACCTCGGACGGCTTTTCCGAGGCGAGGTCCAGAAGATAGAGCCGCCCGCCGGCCTGAAACACAATCGAGTCGGGACCGATTGAGGGGAACGTGATGTCGAAGTCGCTGAACTGGGTCACCTGGCGGGTGGCGTTCTTGCCAACGTCGTAGGCCCAGAGATTGTTGCGCTCGTTCGCTCCACGGTCCGAGAGAAAGTAGATCGTGTTGTCGTGCCACATTGGCTGCGCGTCGTTCGCCGGGTTGTTCGTGAGGTTCTTCGTCGCGAAGGTTTTCAGATCGAAGAGCATCAGATCCGGGGCCCACCCGCCGCGATATCGCTTCCAGTTCCGGAAGTCCTGCGACATCGGCATGTAGACGAATTGGCGGGCATCCGGCGAGTAGGTGCCGAACTCGCCGTACGGGACGGGCAGCTTCTCGGGCAGGCCGCCATCGACTGAGACGGTGTAGAACTGGTTGTAGCGCTGACGTCCGCTCTCGCGTCCCGACGCAAACAGCACGCGGCGGCCATCCGGCGTCCACCCAATCACTCGATCGGCCATCGGATGAAACGTGAGCCGCTTCGGTTCGCCGCCCAGCGCGGGAGCGACGTAGACATCGACGTTTCCATCGTACGAAGCGCTGTAGGCCACCTTCGTGCCGTCCGGCGAGAACCGCGGAAACGATTCTTCGCCGGGCGACGACGTCAGGCGAACGGCATTGCCGCCCTTCTTGGACACGAGCCAGATGTCGCCGGCGTAGACGAAGGCAATCTGGTCCTTCGACACCGAAGGCTGGCGGAGCATTCGCGCATCGATTTGCGCAAAGGCGGACGTCGCTGAGAGAGCCGCAAGTGCGCACAACGCCGCGGCCCGAACGAGCTTCGAAAGGATCATGCAGGGACTCCAGGAATGGAACGAGCAGGTATTCTACCTCTATCGTCTCCGGCTGAATTCCCTCGTCCCTTCCCTTGTCCCTTCTCCCTTGTCCCTTGTCCCTTTATGATGCAGTCAGAGCCATGAAGATTGCTGACGTCCGCGCGACGACGGTGACGGTGCCGCTGGAGGCGCCACTCCGGCACGCAAACGGCTGCCACTGGGGCCGGTTCGTCAGAACGATCGTCGAGATCGAAAGCGACACGGGCCTGGTGGGGCTCGGCGAAATGGGCGGCGGCGGCGAGTCCGCGATTGCGACCGTCCTCGCGCTGAAGCCGTCGCTCGTGGGACGCGACCCGGCGCGGCTCGAAGAGATGCGGTTCGTGCTCGCCAATCCCACGGCGTCGCTCTACAACAACCGGACGCAGGTCGTCGCGGCACTCGAATTCGCGTGCCTCGATCTGCTCGGTCAGGCCTGGGGCGTACCGGTCTGCGACATCCTCGGCGGCCGCGTTCGCGACCGGGTGCCCTTCGCGTCGTACCTGTTCTTTCGCTACGCGAACGCGCAGGGCCGTGGAACGGTCCGCACCGTCGAGCAGGTCGTCGAGCAGGCGCGAGTCGCTGAAAAAGAAGTACGGGTTCCGATCGCACAAACTCAAGGGCGGCGTCTTTCCACCGGACTACGACCTCGAATGCTATCGCGCGCTGGCCGCTGCGCTGCCCGGCGATCGGATCCGATTCGATCCGAACGCGGTCTGGACGACCGAACAGGCCATCCGCTTCGGACGCGCGATCGAAGACCTGAACAACGACTACCTCGAAGATCCGGTGTACGGGCTCACCGGCATGCGCCACGCGCGCGAGCGGCTTCGCGTTCCGCTCGCCACGAACACCGTGGTCGTGAATTTCGAGCAGCTGGCCGCCAACGTCTTGCAACCGTGCAGTCGACGTCATCCTGCTCGACACGACGTTCTGGGGCGGCATCCGCGCCTGCGTCAAGGCCGCCGGCGTCTGCGAAACATTCCAGCTCGGAGTGGCCGTCCATTCATCAGGTGAGCTCGGCATCCAGCTCGCCACCATGCTGCACCTCGGCGCCGTCGTGCCGAACCTGTCGTTCGCGGCCGACGCGCACTATCACCACCTCGTGGACGACATCATCGAGGGCGGGAAGCTGGCAGTACGAGAATGGAACGATCCGCGTGCCGGACGGACCGGGGCTCGGCGTCCGGCTCGACCGCGAGAAGCTGGCCACCTACGCGGAGCTGTATCGCGAACTGGGCAACTACGCGTACGATCAGGATCCGGCACGACCCGGCTGGGCGCCGCTCGTGCCGAACGACCGCTGGGCCGATCCCGGCGACGACCTGGAGCCTTTCGTTGACTGAACTGAACCTTCGTCCGTCCGACACCGAATCACTCGCCCGGCCCGAGGACCTGCGTGCCACGACCCGCCGCATCGTCTCGCGAGATGCCGGTGTTCGACATGCACACGCACCTCTTCCCGCCAGGATTCGGCGATTTTTCGCGGTGGGGGATCGACAATCTGCTGACCTATCACTACCTCGTGGCCGAGGTGATGCGCGCCGGAGAGATCCGGCCGGACGAGTTCCGCGGGATGACCGCAGCAGGCACAAGCGGACCTCATCTGGGACGTGCTGTTCGTGCGAAGCTCGCCGCTGTCCGAGGCCACACGCGGCGTGATTGCCGTGATGTCGGCGCTCGGGCTCGATCCCGCGCGTCCGGACCTGCGGGAAGCGCGCGAGTTCTTCCGCGACACCACGGCCGAACGACAGCTGGACCTCGTGCTCGACCGTGCGGGTGTCTCGGCCGTCGTCATGACCAACGATCCGTTCGACCCCGCGGAAGCCGCCCTGTGGCTCAGAGGACGGCCGACGGATGCGCGCTTCAAGGCGGCCCTCCGCATCGACCCGCTGCTCAACGACTGGGAAACGGCACGACGCGTGCTGTCGGATGCCGGATACCCCGTCGGAAGCCTGGTCGACAACCACACCATCGGCGAGGCGCGGCGGTTCGTCGACGAGTGGATCGAGCGCATGGATCCGTTCTACCTGGCCGTCTCGCTGCCGTGACGACTTCCGTGGCCCGAAGAGAGTTCCCGCAGCCAGCTGATCGAGCATGTCGTTCTGCCGGCGTGCCGCGATCACGGCCTGCCATTCGCGATGATGATCGGCGTGCGGCGCGGCGTGAATCCAGCGCTCGGAGACGCCGGCGACGGGCTGGCGGCGCGCCGATGTGTCGGCCATTCACCGCTCTGTGCCGCGCATACCCGGACAACCGGTTCCTCGTCACGATGCTGTCGCGCGAGAACCAGCACGAACTGTGCGTGGCCGCGCAGGAAGTTCGCGAACCTGATGCCGTTCGGGTGCTGGTGGTTTCTGAACAACCCGTCGATCGTCTCCGAGATCACGCGCGAGCGGCTCGAGCTGCTCGGGCCCACGTTCGTTCCGCAGCATTCCGACGCGCGCGTGCTCGAGCAGCTGCTCTACAAGTGGCCGCACTCGCGCCGCGATATCGCGAATGCGCTGGCCGATCAGTATGCCGGTATCGTCGAGAACGGCCGCCCGATCACCGCGAACGAGATCACGCGCGACGTTCGCAGGCTGTTCTCCGAAAACTTCTTGAACTGGACCGGCCGTTCATCCGTCGTTGCCGCGGCGCCTGCCGTGTAGTGTGAGGACCGAACCATGATGATTCTCGCGTTGGTTGTAGCTCTGAGCGGCCTCGTCGCCCAGGAGGGAACGCCACAGGAGGGCAAGCAGGAGCCCAAGGTGCCCAAGGATTCCGTCCGGCTGGTCGTGAGCGGCTGCCTGAAGGGGCGGGTGCTGGCGGTCTCGGACGTTCGTCAGGAGGACACTCAGTCCGGTCCGATCGTGAAAGCGCGCTCCTTCCGGCTGGCCGGCAAGAAAGAGGTGATGAGCGACGTGAAGGATTACGACGGACATCTCGTCGACGTCATCGGCATCGTGAAGAAGTCGTCGCTCGTCGAGCCGGGGATGAAAGTCGGCAAGGGCATCACGATTTCGGGCGGGCCGCCTGTGGCCGGTACCCCAGGACACGCGCCCGCTCCGAGTGAGTACATCCCAGTGCTCGACGTCGACTCGGTCCGTTCACGCGCGTCGTCCTGCGGCACGAAGGGGAATTGATCAGAGCGTGCTGTAGACAAGGGCGATGAAGTCGTCCGGCTTCATCATCCCCTTGCCCCACTTGCCGTCGAACTGGGCGGTGGGCCTGGCGGCCTGCACCTGGGCGAGTGTTTTCTTGGACCGTTTGAGATCCCGCACGCGGTCGCGAATCGTGGCAATGACCCGCCGGTACGTCAGCAGCCCCGCGTGATCGGACAGCGGGCCGTGGCCCGGGACGATTTTCGTGCGGGCGTTCGTCATCGCGAGCGCGCGATCTGCGCCCGCAATCATCCCGTTGATGTTGCCGCCGGTGCTGGCGTCGATGAACGGATACGTGCCGTTGAAAAACACGTCCCCCATGTGGAGGACGTTCGCCTTCGTGTAGTGGATGAAAATATCGGTATCGGTGTGCGCCGGGGGCACGTGCACCAGCGTCACCAGCTCCCCGTTCATGTTCAGCGATCGTTTGTCGGTGAACGTGTCGGTCGGCAGAGACTCAGCCGGCGCGGGATCGAAATGCATGCCCAGCAAATCGTGCGGTTGGGTCAGACGTGCCTTCGTGTTGACGTGCGCGACAATGCCGGCGCCGGCCTCGCGGAAACGCATGTTGTTGTCGGTATGATCGAAGTGCCAGTGGGTGTCGATCAGGGTCTTGATCGCCCCGCCATCGAGACCGTCGAGCGCGGACTTCAGCCCGGGCCACGCTGGTTGAACGAATGAATCGACCACGAGCTTTCCGTCGGGCCCATGCAACGCGACGACATTGCCGCCGGGGCCAGAGAGCATCACCAGGCGATCGGCAAGTTTCGTGGAGGCGATCGGCGCGGCTCCCATCTGCGCACGCATCGCCGCAACGGGATCGGACGGCGCAGTCGCAGACTGCAGCATCTCGTGGAAATCATTCGACGCGTGCACGTGCGGAAGGTATCGAAGAACACCGGCGGCTGCGGCAACGAGGCCGGCATGCCGGATAAAGAGTCGGCGCGACGATTCGGTCATGCTGGAAGAATATCCCAACACTATAATTCCCGAGACCGATGATCTGGCCCACCGAGAAGTACACAGGACCCGAACGACGACGCCAGCCGCGCTGGCGGCCCCGGCCGCTACGCGTCATCCTGGCGCTGCTCGTCATCGCGGTGATCGGATATGGCGCCGCCGTGCTGTATCTGGTCAGCCAGGAAACGCAGCTCGTGTTTCAGGCGGGCCGGACGCTCAGCGCCTCGAGACCGGCGTTTCCTTTCGAACAGATCGACGTTCCCCGGGCAGACGGTGCGCATCAGTTCGCGTGGATCATGCCGGAGCCCGCCGCGAGCCCGGATGCGCCATGGGTGCTCTTCTTCCACGGCAACGCGGCCACCATTGCTGCACGGGTCAACATCGCCCACTACACGGAGCTCAGAAAACTCGGGGTCAGCATCATGGCGCCGGAGTATCGCGGGTTCGGCGGACTCGAGGGCGTGCCGACCGAAGCCGCGCTGGCCGTTGACGCGCGTGCCGCGTACGACTATCTGCGCACCGTTCGAAAAGTTCCGGCGTCGCGGCTGGTGATTTACGGCTGGTCGCTTGGATCCGCGGTGGCGGTCACGCTGGCTTCAGAGGTGGAAGCCGCAGGGCTGATCCTGGAAGGAGCGCCCGCGTCGCTCGTGAACATCGGTAAGCAACAATATCCGTTTTTTCCCGTCCGCCTGATGATGCGCAATTCATTCGAGTCGATCCAGAGGATCGATCGCGTCCGCGCGCCGATGCTCTTTCTGCACAGCCCTGAGGATGCGGTCATTCCCATTTCGGAAGGACGCCGACTGTTCGACGCCGCACGCGGCGACAAGACGTTCGTCGAGGTTCGCGGCGGTCATGTCGACGCCACCACCCTGGACACCGAGCACTTTTACGGAGCGATTCGGACGTTCCTCGGCGCGCACCATCTGGCCGTGAGCGACGACGGCGAACGATAACGGACTCAGAACAGGTTCTACCGGGTTCTACAAGGTTCTACAGGGTTCTGCGAGGTTCGTTCGAGGTTCTACAAGGTTCAGCGATGCTACTCCGCGGACTTGGCGAGCCGAAAACCGAGATTGGATGATCCGCTGCTGATCTCCGCCTTGCCGCGGCTCCCCACCAGGTAGCGCGAGCAGTACTCTCCGCTACAGAGAAACGATCCGCCGCGCGTCACGCGCTTTTGAGCGCCGGGCTCGTCGGGATCGAAGCTCGAATCCGGTCCGCCAGGATTGCGGGCAGCGGCATTCGGATCCGCGAACGAGGCGTAGGAGTCCGGGCGGTACCAGTCTGCGCACCACTGCCACACGTTGCCGCCCACATCGTGCAGCCCATAGGGATTCGCGGGAAATGCGGTCACGGGCGACGTCCTGAAGTATCCATCCGCCCGGCTGTTTGCATCCGGAAAGTGGCCTTCCCAGATGTTCGCCGGGACCTTGCCTCCCGGCCTCAGCTCATTTCCCCACGGGTACAGCTTCCGGTCCTGTCCGCCGCGAGCCGCGAACTCGAATTCCGCTTCAGACGGCAGGCGTTTCCCTGCCCACCTGGCGTACGCGCGTGCGTCCTCGAATGCGACATGCACAACCGGGTGACGGTCCATTCCCTCGAGGGAGCCCGACGGGCCATCGGGATGCCTCCAGTTCGCGCCAGGGACATAGCTCCACCACTGGGAGAAATCATCGAGTGAAACCGGATGTGCAGGCGGAGTGAATACGATCGAGCCGGGCACGAGTTTGTCCGGCGGCGCGCCGGGAAAGTCTCTGGGATCCGGTTTTCTTTCCGCAACCGTCACGTAGTTGGTCGCGCGCACGAATCGATCGAACTCGGAATTGGTGACCGGCGTCGCGTCCATCCAGAATCCAGCGACTGAAACCAGATGGACGGGCAGCGCGTCCGGCATGCCGCACCCATCACATCCCATCCAGAATTCGCCACCTGGAATCCAGACCATCCCGGATGGGGCAGGGCCAGGGGCTGGCGTGGTGCTGAGGTTCGGCGCGCGACGCCCCGCCGATGTCTTCTGGTGAGCGGCGTGCGCATCGCCAGACGGATTCTGGCGCGGAGACTCCTGCGCCCCACGGCTGCAGCTACTGGCGGCCAGCAACACCGCCGACAGCCAGGCGATCGCCGTACGACGAGGGCTCACGGACGAGGGCCCTTGCTCTGTGCGCGCGTCGCGATTTGATTCTTGACGGGCACGACGGTCTTGAGGTGCTCGTCCGCGACGGCACGCAGTTCCTGCAACACGTCGGGCCGTTTGGCGGCGAGATCGAACTTCTCCGACGGATCCTCGTCGAGATTGTAAAGCTGTGGATTCGCCGGATCCGACGACGCAGCCGAACCGGTAGTGGTGACGGGCACGACGAAGTGAGCTTTGAAGGCGTCGCGACGAACCGCGCTCAGGACACCGCTTCCGGTGCTTGCGTAGTAGAAAAGCGCATGACGGGGGCTGGGGCCGGTGCCCTTCAGTGCCGGCGAGAGATCGTAGCCATCGAGCGCGCGATCGGTGGGCGGCTGGGCGCCTGCGAGGCTGGCAAACGTCTGGAGGATGTCGAGCTCCGAACCGATGCCCGACACAACGCTGCTCTCGATCGTGCCGGGCCACCAGAAAATCGCCGGCACACGCATGCCGCCTTCCCACGTCGAGGCTTTCGCACCTCGCAGCAGTCCAGCCGATCCGCCCTGCTCCAGTACGGTGCCCACGGGCCGTTGTCGCTCATGTAGAGAACGAGCGTGTTCTTCTCGATCTTCAACTGCCGCAGCGCCGTCAGGATTCGCCCGACGTTCCAGTCGATTTCCTCGACCGCATCGCCATAGAGGCCACGCTGGCTGTGACGCTCGAACTCCTTCGACCGAAACAGCGGCATGTGCGGAAGGTTGTGCGCGAGGTAGAGGAAGAATGGCTGATCGCGGTGCGACTGGATGAACTGAATCCCTTCATCCGTATAGCGCTTCGTGATCGTCGTCTGCTGGGCAGGCCGTTCGATAATCGCACCATCTCGCATCAACGGCACGTTGAAGTACTCGATCTTCGGGTTCATGTAACGACGGAACCGTTCGTCGGCTGACAGATCCCCGCCGGTCTGATCCATGTCGTTCGAATACGGAATCCCGAAGTAGGAGTCGAAGCCCTGCTTCATCGGCAGGTACTCCGGCAGCACGCCCAGGTGCCATTTGCCGACCGCGGCGGTCGCGTAGCCTCGCGTCTTGAGCACTTCCGCGATCGTGATTTCGCCAGGCTGAAGGCCGCCCGCGGAATCAGGAAACAACACGCCGCCGGCAAGGCCGGTGCGCACGGCCAGCCTTCCCGTCATCAACTGCGCGCGGCTCGGCGTGCAGACCGGCGCTGCATAGAAACTCGTCCAGCGCTGCCCTTCCGCCGCCATGCGATCGAGGTTCGGCGTCCGGAGCGTGGGGTGCCCGTAGCTTCCCAGATCGCCATAGCCCTGATCGTCGGCCAGGATGATGATGAAGTTTGGCGGCCGCCCCGGCTGGGCGCGAAGGCCGGTGGCCAGCATCCACGTCGCGGCCACAGCGAGAAGAGCGATGACGGCAAGACGGGGGGGCATCAACATCAGGATCTACGAGGTGTAGTACTTCTTATACATCCTTCTCCGGAAGATCCATCCCCCGAGCGGCCCCAGCCACTTCAGCACGTGATACATGTAGCCGAGATCCATGAGCTCGATCAGATTGCCGTCGAAGTCTTTGACAAAGAAGAACGAGTGGCCACGAGGCGAGCGCTCCGGCTTGCTGACGCACTCGACACCCTTCGACTGAAGGTACTCGTACCATTTCTGGAGGTTTCTCACGTCGAACGAAATGTGCGTCAGCCCGACCCGGTTCCACGGAACTGCGCCCGGCGGAATCTGCGGCTCGAAGGCAAAGATTTCGAGAACCGCTCCTCCCGGCACGCGAATCCATCCAATCTTGCAGCTACAGTGGTCCGCGTCGACTCCAAAGAACGTACGCACGCGATCGGGCGGAGTGTCGGCCACACCCACGAGCGGGCAGCCGAAGATCTCCCAGTAGAACTTCACGGCGCGGTTGAAATTCGAAACGGTAATGCCGCTGTGGCTGAAGGATCGCGCTTTCATAGTTTCGTGTCTTTGATGTGATCCGCCACGCGCAATGCCTGGGCGGCGATCGTCAACCCTGGATTCACGGCTGCCGACGACGGGAAGAACGACGCGTCGACGACGAAGAGGTTTTCCACATCATGCGTGCGGCAGTATGGATCGAGGACTGACGAACGGGAATCGGCGCCGAAACAGAGCGTCCCGCACTGATGGGTCGTGTTCGTGCGTCCGTGCGAGTGGGTCACGACCAGCCAGTACCCCAGCCGGCGCAGAATTCGCTTGGTCTCGGAAACGAGCCGGCGATGCGCTCTCAGGTTGTTCGGCTTGTAGCGCAGCCTGATTCGACCGTCGGGATCCACCGTCACCCGGTTGGAGGCCGCCGGCAGATCCTCCGACATCACGAGCCAATCGACGCCGCGTGAGACCCAGGCTTCGTACGCCCACAACGGAATCCATGGAACAACGGTCTGTGCCATGACGGCGTGCGTCCGTCCCTGCGACTGGATCTGACCGAGTGGATACTCGGTCTTCGGCCCGCGCAGGTAGAAATCGTTGATCGCGACGGTCTTCTGAAAAACCGTGGAGTTCTTTTTGAGCGGGTGGAAGCCCTGCATCATGGTCGCCAGGTGCGCCATGTAACGGGTGCCAACGAAGCCCGAGGAGTTCGCCAGCCCTGCCGGATGCGTATCGCTTGCGGACCGCAACAGCAGGACAGCCGAGTTGACGGCGCCGCACGACACGATCACGATCGGCGCGTGCACCCGGACGACGCCGCCGTTTCGCCGCACGTCGACGGATTCGATCCGGCGGCCCGACGGATCGGTCAACAGCCGCTCGGCCGTCGCATTCGTCCAGAGCGTGACGTTCGAGTGCGCAAGCGCAGGACGGACGCAGCACACATCGGCTTCGCTCTTCGCGTGCCGTTTGCACACGAACGAGTTGCACGTGTTGCACAGGATGCAGCCGTCGTCCTCCCCTATTCTGAGGAGCCCGAGCGGGAGCGGCGATGGATGCAGCCCCTGCTCGCGAAGCTTCTCCACGATGGTCGCCATCTCGGGCGCGTGGGGCACGGCCTCGTACGGATACGGCGCGCGCGATGGCTCCGTGGGATCGACTCCGTCCGCCCCTCTCACGTGATACAAACGCTCCGCGCGATCGTAGTACGGCGCCAGCGTGTCGTAGTCGATCGGCCAGGCCGGCGACACGCCGTCGACGTGTTCGGTGGCCTCGAAATCCTCGCGCCGGAGTCGATAGAGCACGCTGCCCCAGAACTTCGTATTCCCGCCGACGCCGTAGTGCGTGTAAGGCGTGAATTCCTTGCCGCGCTCGTCGAGCCAGCGTTCACGGGCGCGGTAACGCAGGTCCTTCCACACGGCCTCGGGATCCCAGTTTTCCTCTTCCTGGGGAACGAAGTCGCCGCGTTCGACGATCAGAATGCGTGCCGATGTGTCTGCCAGCGCCTGCGCGATTGTGCCGCCGCCTGCGCCGGTGCCGATGATGATGATGTCGTAGTGGTGGTTCACTGCCCAGGGGCCGATTTAACGTCGATACCGAATATTGAATTATATAATCCGGTCGCACTTTCGGAGCATGTGGCCTATGAAACCTCTCGCGATCGCCGCCATCCTTGCGTTCCTGACGGCAACGTCCGCATCGGGTGCCGACCTCCGGCTCGGGATCGTGGGCACTGACACCTCCCACGTCATCGGCTTCGCTACAGCGTTCAACGATTCATCCTCCCCTGACCACGTACCGGGGGTCCGCATCGTCGCGGCATTCAGAGGAGGCAGCCCCGACATTCCGGCGAGCCGCGACCGGATCGACGGGTTCACCCGGCAGCTGCAGGAGAAGTACGGCGTCGAGATCGTGGGCACCATTGCGGAACTCTGCCGCCGCGTCGATGGCGTGCTCCTCACGAGCAATGACGGGCGGGTGCACCTCGCTCAGGCCCGCGAGATCATCGCGGCGCACAAGCCGATGTTCATCGACAAGCCGCTTGCCTCCACGCTGGAGGATGCGCGCGAGATCGCGAGGCTGGCCAAAGAGGCCGGCGTACCGTGGTTCAGCACCTCCACGCTCCGGTACGCGGTGGCCACACTTCGGACGCCAGGGTTGACCGGAGTTGAAGTCTGGGGCCCAGGGCCCCTCGAGGAACATCATCACCTCGATCTTTCCTGGTACGCCATTCATGAAGCGGAAATGCTGTTCACGCTTCTCGGAACCGGCTGCGAAGAAGTGACGCGCGTCGAATCCGCCGACGCGTCGGTCGTCGCCTGCCGCTGGAAGGACGGACGCATCGGGACAATGCGAGCGCTCAGGCCATACGCGGACTATGGCGCGGTCGTGTTTCGAAAGACAGAAAAGAACCAGGCGTCTGAAATGCACGCGATCGGCTCGTCACCATCCGAGCTCGATCGTGCGCTCGTGAAGTTCTTCGTCTCGGGAACTCCGCCGGTCCCCAACGAGGAGACGCTCGAGTTGATAGCTTTCCTCGATGCCGCTCAACGGAGCAAGGAAGCCGGCGGTCAGCCGATGCGGCTCAGGTAGCCGGGCTCCTTGCCGCGCTCACCGTTTGCTGGCAAGCCGCCAGAACTGGGTCTCGTTGAGCAGCGTGATGCGATGGCCCTTTTCGCGCAGCCGCTTGATCTCCATCAGCTTCAACCCGCCCTCGCGCCCGGCGGCTTGCTGCGCATTGGGCCGTCCGCGAACCACGACCGTGGTGCGTGCCGAAGGCATGCCGTGGACGATGGCTCCGGCGCGCCTGGCCGCGATGACGGCGTCACGACGCCGCCTGGTCAGGATGCCGGTGAATGCGAGGTGCACGCCCTTCAATGTCCGCAGGACGCCTGCCTTCAGCTCCGCCGGCGGATGGCGCAGGGCTTCAATCATCTCGTCTGCGCTTTCATATCGCTTCCGCCGCTCGCCGATGCAGCGATACACAATCTCCTTGAGCTGATCGCTGCACGTGAACCCCCGGACGTCGGGCGGCCGGATCCGCTCCTTCGCGTTGCCCCGAATCAACATCCCCAGCAGCTGACCAACCTGATACACGTCGTCTCGCGCCTGCCACTTGGGCGCCGCCCGGGCCAGGATGTCGCTCGGGGCCGTCATCGCGTTCATCGTGTGCGCGGTGATGCCGCGCCGATCGCTTTGCTGCCCTGACGATCCCGAAGTCCCCGAGCTTGAGACGGGGACCGTCGCAGACGAACACATTCACGGGCGTGAGGTCGCGATGCAGCAGCTGGCCACGGTGAAGCTTACGGAGGACGTCGAGGATGCCGGCAATCTCGCGACGCACCGCGCGCTCGGGCCATCCTTGTTCCTCCCGATGCAGGTAGGCGACCAGATCACCATGCTCGGCGTACTCGAGCACCAGGTAGTAGATGACGGTCGCGTCCCCGCGCATGTGCGGAAAGGCGTCGAACACTCGAATCGCGCGCGGATGGTCGTCGAGCAGCTGGCCGAGGTACGCCTCGCGCAGCCATCCGTCGATCCGCGAGCTGACCTTGAGACACACCGTGGCCGGGACGATAGGCGACTCTCCAAGCCGCGTTGCGAGATACACCTGTCCGAAGCCCCCTTCACCGATCAGCCGCTCGGTGCGGTAGCGGAGATGGGTTTCCGGACTCTCGACCACCTGGCCCGGGTTCGAGGAACCGATCGCCGCGCGGACGTGCGACATGGAGCGAGCGCGTGGTGCGGGTCGTTGCAGTCGAAGGATGTCGGGGCATACGCGGGCGGGCCGTTTCGATGCGCCGCACCCGTGTCCCGGTTGTGTGTGACACCGACGTCATATCAACCGCGACCGTTCGGCCCGCTTCGGACGATAGTCTTGCTCATCGCGCTGTCAATTTTCCGATCCTTGTCCCTTTGCCTTATCCCCTTTCCCTTGTCCCTTTTCCCTTTGTGTGTCGCTGCCCTGTCCCCTAACGGCAATTCGCTTCCGTTCACAGACGTCTTTCCCGGGCATTCCGTTTGCGTTTCCACCGAGGCCGACACGCCTGCGAAGGGACCTCGGGAGGCCCGGGATGTTCTGCGCCCGCTCGTTTCGACATACGTTGTTCGCTGGCTCTGCTGATTGCGGGCTCGACCGTCACGCCGCGCCGCCGCGGCCGACCGCTTCTGCGATCCATCCTTCGAAGACTGCCGCGCGCCGCTCCTGTCGCTCATCGCGAACGAACGCGTCGGGATCGACCTCGGGTTCTGGTTCATGGAGGATGCGCGATACACGGCAGCACTGATCAAGAGGTTTCAGGCAGGGGTACCGGTCCGGGTGCTCGTCGATCCGCGCGCGAACGTGAAGAATCCGGAGAACGCCAACCGGCTGCCGGAGCTGGCCGCGGCAGGCATTCCGATGCGCAAGTGCATCTCGAGCGGAATCCTGCACTGGAAAGCGATGATCTTCGCCGGACAGAACACCGTTGAATTCGGCGGAGCCAATTACAGCGCGTGGGCGTTCGTGCCCGTGCAACCGTACGTCAACTACACCGACGAGGTGATCCACTTTACCGACAATTCGTCGATCGTCCAGAGCTTCATGACGAAGTTCGACGATCTGTGGACGAACGACCAGCTGTTCGACGATTACGCCAACATGGTCGCTCCGCCGATTCGGACGCATCCGATCGCGATCAAGGATCCCTCGCTGAATTTTCCTCCGAGTGACGATTACGCCTCCCGCGCGGTCAAGTTGTACAACGCCGAGACCTCGCGCATCGACGCGCTGATGTTCCGCGTCACCGATCGGCGCCACACCGACGCCATGATCGCGGCCGCCGCCCGCGGCCTGATCGTCCGGCTGTTGACCGATCCCGACCAGTACCGCGATCCGAATTACGTCTGGGATGCGTGGAATGTCGACCGGATGTACATGGCGGGCGTCGAGGTCAAGATGCGCGCGCACCAGGGACTGAATCACGGCAAGCTGATCCTCCTCTACAACCAGGTCATGTCAATTTTCGGGTCTTCGAACTGGACCACCGCGTCAACCAGCTCGCAGCAGGAGCACAACGAGTTCCGGAAAGATGCGGCCACGTTCGAGTACTTCCGGCAGCAGTTCGTGCGCAAGTGGAACAACAAGACCGGCCACATCGAGACGGCGTGGTTCACGCCGTTGCCGCCGGACTCGCCGGTCTACGTCGGTCCGGGCAACGGCGGCAAGCAGCCATTGACCGGCATCAAGCTGACCTGGAAGCCGGGATACTGGGCACACAAGGCAGACATCTATTTCGGCACCTCGTCGAATCCGCCGCTCGTCGCACGCGACGTGGCCGTGACGCCGAAAACCACCGCCTCTTACGCGCTGCCGCCGCTCGCCGCCGGCCGCACCTACTACTGGAAAATCGTCAGCAAGACGATGGCGAACAAAACGAAGTCGGGAGCGATCTGGCAGTTCGGGACGTAGAGTCCGGGGGATTCGCCGAGGCACGCTCCGCGACACCTCGGAGACTCCGCCGGACACGAAGAAAAACGCCGCTTTCTCCGTGACTCCGTGTCTTGCGTGGCGATGCGCTGTCGCCGTGGTCTCGCGTCTCGCTCCGAACGCTCTGCTTGACTTTCGTTCTTACAGTCGCTTGCGGTCACTCGCCTTGACTTTCGCGTTTTCTTCGCTACCGTATCGCCCTTGATCTTCTGCAAGGAGAAATCACGATGGACGACAAAGCACTGTTTCTGCAGTTCTGGGACAAGGAGTCTGCCGCGACGCGCAAGGTGATCTCGCGAATCCCCGAGGGATCCGACTACCGGCCGGATCCGAAGTCACGAACCGCGCGTGAAATCGCCTGGCTGATCGTGCGCGAGGAAACCGTGCTCGCCGACGGACTGGAAAAGGGCACGCTGGAGTGGCAGGAGGTGTCGGCGCCGGCGTCGGTGAACGAGGTGCTGGCGGTGTACGACACAGCAGCATGCCAGTGCAACGAAGAAGCTCAAGGCGCTCACGTCTGCGAACTGGGAACGCAAGGTGCCATTCATGTTTCAGGGGCAGGAGGTCATGAGCGAGAGCGGTTCCGGCAACGCCTGGGGTTTCTTCTTCGACATGATTCATCATCGCGGACAACTGTCCACGTATCTGCGCCCGATGGGCTCGACCGTGCCGCAGATCTACGGCCCGAGCGCTGACGAACCGGCCATGTAAGATCGGGTTCTACGAGGTTCTGCCAGGTTCTGCAGGGTTCTGCGGGGTTCGATTCCGGGTTCTGCGGGGTTCGGACGTGGCGGAACCCGAGCAGAACCTAGAACGAACCTCGTAGAACCTGGTAGAACCTAGTAGAACCCAGCAGAACCCGAGCTCTTCCGCAGGAAGGCGGGCCGGACTCTTGCTTCGATCGCCTTCATGATGCAGATCCTCGCTCAACCGGTCGGCCCGGACGACCACAGCCGTGGGCCGGCTCATGCACCGATTACTCTGGTCGAGTACGGCGACTACGAATGTCCTGACTGCCGTCTTGCGTACCTCGTCCTTGCGGACGTCCTGCAGGAGCTCGGCGACGCCGTGCGTTTTGTGTTTCGAAATTATCCCCAAACTAAAGAGCATCCTCACGCAATCTCAGCTGCGCTGGCGGCAGAGTCCGTGGGGGCGCGCGGCGGCGAAGATGCCTTCTGGAGCATGCACGACCTGCTTTACGAGAATCAGGACGCGCTGCAGGACGACGACCTCGTCGAATACGCGGCCGCCTCCGGTGTCGATCCAATCGCCGTTGCCGACGACCTGTCGACCGGAGCCAGCCGCGAGCCGGGTCCAGCGCGACATTCGCAGCGGCCGTCGCAGCGGCGTTCGACACACGCCGACATTCTTCGTGAACGGCCGACGCTTCGACGGCGACTGGAGCGATCCGTTGGCTCTTGCGGACGCTCTCCAGGACGGCACCCGCGGACACATTCACACACACTAACAGAATCCGGGTTCTGCTGGGTTCTACGGGGTTCTGCTGGGTTCTACAAGGTTCGTTCTAGGTTCGCTGGGTTCTGCTAGGTTCTACGGGGTTCTCCCCGGTTCTGAGGCGGTAGAACGAACCTGTAGAACCTGGTAGAACCTTGCAGAACCCTGCAGAACCCTGTCAGACCTTCGAGCCCTTGGCGTTCCTGCGTCAGATTCTCCGACCGGCCGTCCGAATCGACTGGTCGCAGTTCGAAGGTGCTGCCGCGCTCCGCTGCACGGTTGGCGTCGCCATCCCCCTCGTGGCCGGTCTGGTGTTCGCGCAACCGTCGATCAGCGCATTCGGCGCAGTCGGTGCGATGTCGGTCGGATTCGGATCGTTCCAGGGGGCCTACCGCAGCCGCGCGGCGGTGATGGTCTTCGCGGCATTCGGCATGGCGATTTCGATCTTCGCCGGATCGCTCGCCGGCCACTCGAATCTGGCGTCCATAGCAGCGGCGACGCTGGCCGCGTTCGCGAGCGGACTCCTGGTGGCTCTTGGCCCGTCGGCCGCGTTCGTCGGTTTGCAATCGGTGGTCGCAGTCCTAGTCGCGGGCGGATTCCCGGCCGCTCCGGCCGGCGCGGCAATCCGCGCAGCGATCGTCCTCGGTGGCGGGCTGGTCCAGACACTTCTTGTCGTGCTCATCTGGCCATTGCGCCGATTCTCCGTTGAGCGCCAGACGATCGCGGCGGCGTATCGCAGTCTGGCCGGCTATGCCTCGCGGTTGACGGACGTCGACGGTACCGCGCCCGAGCCGCACACGTTTGCGACCATGTCGCCGCCTCTCGAGGATCCGCACCCGTTTGCCCATGCGGGCGCCGTCCTTGTCTTCCAGGCGCTGTTCGACGAAGCGGAGCGCATTCGCGCCAGCCTCGCCAGCGTCGCCACAGAACGACGCCGGATCACGCAAACGCAGTCCCCGGGCGCTCCCACCCTTCCCTTCCTCTGCAGCCGCGCGCTCACTGAGATCGCGACGGCCCTCGAGGATGGGCGGGATCCCAACGAGGAAAGCGAGCCGATCTGGGCACCGATCGACGAACGCGTAGCTGCGTTGCCACAGTCCGCCGCCGTAGACGCCCTGCTCGGGCAGATTCGCGCCGCCTGGCGGACCGCCGGGCTTCTCTCGTCAAAAGCGAGTCGAGACGCGGTGCCTTCGCGTCTCACGCCATTGCGCCCGCGCCCTCCGATTCGTGAGGCGTTCACCACGCTTCGCGCGAACCTGACACTCGAGTCGACCGCATGCCGCCACGCGCTGCGGCTTGCCGCGGCAATCGCGGTGTCGACGACGATCTATCGCGTCATGGGGCTTCAACGCGGATACTGGATGCCGCTCACCGCGCTGCTGGTGCTCAAGCCGGATTTTCACGATACGTTCGCGCGCGGCGTCGCGCGTATTGCGGGAACGATTCTCGGCGCGGGTGTCGCGACACTCATCGTCAGGGAATTCGCGCCCGGCGCGTCGGCCCTCACGATCCTCGTGCTGGCCTTTGCCTGGGGATGCTATGCCGTCTTCAGGATGAATTACACGATCTTCACCATTTCGGTCACCGGGTATGTCGTGTTCATCCTGATGCTCAGCGGCGTCGGCGAGATGACAGCAGCAACGTCACGGGCGATCGATACGATTGCCGGGGGTCTCCTGGCGCTGGCCGTCTATGCCGTCTGGCCAACATGGGCGGCCGCGACGATCAGGATCGCGCTCGCAGCCATGCTCGATGCACACAGCCGGTATGTGGGGGGGCTCCTCGATTCCTACGCCAGCGCAGGCATGCCCGATCTCGGGCGCCTGGCACATCTGCGGGCGGATGCGCGGCTGGCACGCTCGAATTTCGAAGCGGCCGTGGAGCGCATGCTCGTGGAACCATCGAGGCGGGGAGGCCTCCAGTCGCGCACGGCTGTCGGCCTTCTCGCCGCGCTTCGCCGGCATGCGCTCGCCGCGCTGGCCCTGCATGCCGGTATCGAGCGGGGCATCGATCGACCGGCGCCAGAGATGTCACGTTTCTCGGCGGACATGCAGGCGAGCCTGACGCTGCTGGCCGACGCGGTGCGGTCGAGCACTCCGCCGCCGCCGCTTCCGCCGCTCCGTCAGACCCAACTTGCCCTGGGGAAATCCGTGAGCCATCTCCTCGGCGAGGAGACAGATCTGATGGTGGATGGCGTCAACACGATCGCGGAATTGCTGAGACGTGAGCAGTAACAAGGGACCAGGGAGAAGGGACAAGGGAAAAGCGACGGAGCTCGGCGCACCGGTGTGGGTATAGGATTGGCGCCGATGAGCGCGACGCGCCGCTGGACCCTCTGCGTGTCGATGGCCCTGCTGGGCTCGGGTTCGTCTGCGCCCTCTACGATCGAGCCTCAGACCCAGGGTCCGGATCGTCACAGTCAGCGCGCGGCCGGACCGTTGTCTCCGGACGAGGCTCTGGCCGGTTTCGAGCTCGAGCCGGGTTACAGAATCGAGCTGGCAGCCGCGGAGCCCTTGATCAAGGACCCTGTGGCGATCGCGTTCGACGAGCGTGGTCGCATGTACGTCGTGGAGAATCGGGGTTATCCCGGCCCGCTGGAAGGGTCTCCTCAACCTGCTGCCGGCGAGGGTGTGATCGCGCTGCTGGAGGACACCAACCGCGACGGACGCTTCGACAAGCGAACGGATTTTGCCCGAGGTCTCACGTATCCGAACGGCATCATGCCGTGGAACGGCGGCGTGTTCGTCACGTGCGCGCCCGATCTCCTGTACTTCAAAGACACGAACGGCGACGGTATCGCGGATGAACGGCGCGTTATCCTGACGGGGTTCGATGCGACACGGACGCCGCAGATTCGGTTCAGCCACCCGACACTCGGGATCGACAACTGGGTGTATCTGACCAGCGGACTCACCGGCGGCCGCGTGTCGATCCCGGATCATCCCGAGCGCCCCCCGGTCGTCTTCGCGACGAGCGACTCACGCTTCAATCCCTTCACGCTGGCGTTCGAACCGACCGGAGGGCAGGGGCAGTACGGACTGACGTTCGATGATTACGGCCGCCGGTTCACCTGCTCCAACCGGCGTCCGGTCATGCATGCCGTCCTCGAGCCGCGTTACCTGAAACGCAACCCACACCTGGCGTTTTCCGAGACGGTGGAAGACGTGTCTGCCGTTGGCGCTCGCGCGACGGTCTGGCCGATCAGTGGCGACACGACGACCGCTTCGTTCATGCCGGGCCTGATGAGCGCGCCTCACGCCGGCACATTCACGGCGGCCAGCGGTGTGCACATCCACCGCGGCGACGCACTACCGGCTGATCACCGCGACAGCATCTTCATTTGCGAATCGGCGCAAAACCTGGTGCAGAGACAGATCCGCTCGTCGACTGGCGTGACGTTCACATCGCGGCCGGCGCAGACCGGCCGCGACTTCCTCTCGTCACGCGACACCTGGTTCCGGCCTGTCTTTGCCGCCAACGGTCCCGATGGCGCCCTCTACATCGTCGACATGTACCGCAAGATCATCGATCACCCGCAGTACGTGCCGGAACAGAGCCGCGCGCTGCTCGATTTCGAAGCGGGGAAGGAGCGCGGCCGGATTTATCGGCTCGCGGCCCGGGACTGGAAAGCGGATCGGAACTCGATTGATCTCGGTCGGATGCGCGCCGACGAACTGACGCGGACTCTCGAGCATCCCAATGCGTGGTGGCGCGAGACCGCGCAGCGTCTGCTCGTGGAGCGCCACGACCGCGCCGCGATTCCGCTTCTTCGCACGCTTGCGCGAGAGGGCCGCGCTGAGGTCGCTCGCATCCACGCGCTCTGGACCCTCGAAGGGCTGGGAGGGCTCGAGGGCGCAGACATCGTCACGGCCCTGTCGGACCAGAATGCTCCCGTGCGCGAGAATGCGGTGCTCCTCGCTGAAGCGCGAGTGGGAGCCTCTCGGGATCTCGTGAGCGGCCTGCTTCGTTTGGTTGACGATGCTGACGACCGCGTCCGCCTGCGCGTGGCCCTCGCTCTTGGCGAGACGGACGATCCGGGTGCCATCAACGCGCTCGCCTCCATCGCTCGTCGTGATGGCGCGCAGCCGTGGATGCGCGCCGCGGTCCTCAGCTCCGTGAGAGATCGATCGCCCGAGTTCCTTCGCGCGTTCGTGGCCTCCCCCGCGTCTTCTCCTGTGAAGGCGGCGGTGATGCAGGATCTAGGTCAACTGTTCGGCGCGGGCGAGACTCCGGAACGCTGCCTCGATTTGATCATCCAGATCACCGAGCCGAGCACAGAGTTCGGCTGGCAGCCTGCGGCGCTCGCCGGCATCGCGCAGGGGTTAAGGTCGCGTGGGCTCGGCCAGGAGAGCCGTTCCGCATTGATGACGCTCCTGTCCGCCGATTCCCCGCAAGCGCGCTCAGCTCTGGGCCGGGTACAGATTCTTCGGTCGCGATCGTCGATCATGGCACTCGACTCGAACGCGCCTGCGGATCAGCGCCTGGCCGCGATCAGACTGTTGAGCCATACCGACTATTCACTGGCGGGAAAGACGCTGGAGAGTCTGCTGGCGCCGCAGCAGCCGTCCGAGATCCAGGTCGCGGCCGTCAGGGCATTGGCACAGCTGCCCGAGCCTGTTGCCGCAGCCGCACTCGTGGAATCACGTCGCTGGCAGGCGTTCACGCCGCAGGTCCGCGAGGCGGTGCTCTCCGCGCTCGTGACCGGCGAGCAGCAAGCGGTGGTCCTGCTCGACGCCGTCGAAAAGGGGACCATTACTGCCACGGACCTGGGCGACTCCCGGCGAAGCCGGCTCATGAATCACCGGAACGCCGACATTCAGACGCGCGCCCGCGCACTGTTCGCTGCTCCGGATCGCGGCGATCGCATGCAGGTCTACGAGCGATTGCGCGCGACGGTCCTGACGCGGACGGCAAACGCGAGCATCGGCAAACTGGTGTTTGCCAGGCACTGCGCGTCGTGTCACGCGGTCGATGGTACGGGCGGGCAAGTGGGACCGGACCTGAGTGGCATCCGCAACCAGCCAGCCGATGCCATCCTGCTTCATGTGGTGGTGCCGGACTACGAGATCGCTCCGGGCTACCAGGCGTACGCGGTGCAGACTCGGGACGGACGGACGCTCGTCGGCCGGCTGGAATCGGAAGCGCCCAACAGCGTGACGATCCGCGACGGCTCGTCGCTGCAGCACGTGATCTTGCGAAGCGAGGTGGTCTCGATCTCGGCCTCGACCTACTCGCTGATGCCAAACGAGCTCGAACGCACGATGTCTGAGCAGGATCTGGCCAACCTGATCGGCTATCTCAAAGCAGACCCGCGTCCATAGTAATTCCGAGGGGCTTCGCCCCTCGGACTCCCCTACACACTCTCTCACGCGCCGCTTCGCCGGCGCGTTCCGTTCGTGTGGCTCACTCGCTGTCGCTCGCTCGCGTTGCCGGTATTTGATCACCGAACCCGTTTGGGTTCATGAGATGGGTTCTACTTTCTTTCCGCGATCTCGTTCAACAATTGAATCGCGGTCTCGACGAGCCGTTCACCGCCGCCGGGCGCGATCCGCGAATTCACGGTTTCGTAGCTGCCTTCCTTGAACGCCTTTTCCGTCGGGATGTAGGCCGGATTGTCGTTGCTGAGTTCGATCACCAGCGTGTGCTTGAACGGTGACCGGCGCTTGATCGCAAGACCCAGATCGGCGAACACCTCGCCGGGGAGCAGGACGACGGCGACGTCTGGATTGAGGCGGAGCACCTGGACTTCGGTATCGAGGATCGCGCCCCGCCTCACCAGGTCGAGCGTCGTTACGGCCTCGACCTGCTCCAGAAACGGCAGGTCGTTCGTGCCGACTTTTGGCATGTTCGCCTTCGCCGAGGCCGCCTGCTCCGCGGAGACGCTTCTCAGCGGCAGCGACAGTTGCGCGGACGACACGCTCAACGCGGGGAGATCCAGCGCCACCCTCGAGAGTGCGGACAGGATGTCGATGGCGAGCTGCTGTCCGATCAGTCGGGCGGTGTACCGCCGCTGGCCGCTGACGTCGATGTGATTGATGTCGCCGCAGGTACCCGTGCCGAAGATGGAGATGAACTCATCGCCGAACTCCCGGCGCAGCTCGGCAGCGAGATGACCGGGATAGTCGGCCGAGTACTCGGTACCGCCGACGGTATCGAGATGCATCGCGAACACACTCAACGAGCCGATCGGCTTCTTATCCCTCGTGAACAGCAGAAACGGCAGATCAGGATCGATGGGGCCCGCCGCCTCCACGATGTCCGGATTCAACACTCCGGGGTTGAACCGTACGGAGCCGTCCTTCAGATGAAAACGCCGGTTGAACGAGAGCCGGTCTTCCCTGGCGAGCGCGAATTCCATGACCGCCGGTGATACCCGTGCACTCGCGGCCGCAATGACCTCGACCAGCTTGTCGCGCAGCGCTTCGGGGTACTTCACGGCCGCGAGTGGATCAGTTCCGAACTTCGCCGCCGCCTGTTCACTGAAGACTCGCGCCCGCTCGCCGGCAAAGAGCGGCCCCGTGTGCGTGTGCGTGGCTGTAATGGCAATGTTCGGCGCCGGGATGCCCGTCCGCTTGGCCGCCAGCGCGCGAACCTCGCTCGACATCGATTGCGGCATGCCCAGGAGGTCAGAGACGACGAGCGCGGCGCGCATCGCTCCCTGCTGAAACACCACCGCTTTTGCCATGAGCGCATCGCGCTGCCCGGTGTTCAGGCGCTCGTAGAAATACCCGTCCATGCGGTAGCCGACCGGCGGCGTGATATCGATCTCGGCCAGGCCGACCTGAAACTGAGTCTCCTGCCCTACCGCGCTCCACATCACGATCGCGACGAGCGACGCAATCATCCGCATGGTCACCTCACGGCCAACGCCTTCTATACTGAATTGCTGAATGCTGATTGCTGAATGTTGAATGGGCGCGCGGTCACCCGATCATCATTCCCCGGATCACGATCAGCGTCAGGAATACCGCGCCGGACGCGGCTGCGACAAGAAATCCTCTGTGGATGTTGGTCTTCCGCGCCACGAGGCCGATGAGCATCGGGACCACCGTCCAGCCCACCGAGGCGAAGAAGAAGAAGAACCCCACGGCGCGTCCCATGGTGTCGGGCTGCACGCTCAGCAGGACAACAGCCATCATCGTGGGGAACACCGGTCCGCAGGCCAACCCGGCGAGGAGAATCGTCACCGACGTTGCGGCGCGTCCTCGCACGAATACCAGCGCGAGCATGAACACGAGGCACCCCACGCCCAGCGCCACGAGCAGCGCTTGTTCGTTGGTGTTTCCAAGAAGACGCGTCAGGATGCCGGTGGCGCCGAGGATTGAGGCGATCAGGCGGCTACCCGTGAAGCCGAGCCAGAAACCCGACAGCGTCAGCGCGGCAAATCGCTTCGCGCGTGGCTCTGGTACATCGGGCGGCGTTTGTCGAAGGACCAGCGTCGTCGCCCACCCGGCCGTGGACGTCTCCAGCGGCACGAAGAACAGGAACGCGAAGCCAAGCACCCAGAAAACCGGGCTCGAGAGAAGTGCCGCCGATCCGCTTGCTGCCGTCGTCTGCGCGATCGGCCCGGATGCGGCCAGCGCCTGCGCTGCCGCCGGGGGCGGATGCATCTCGACGACGGCACCGAGCACCACAGGCGCTGTCGCGAGTAAAGCCAGCAGCAGGAGGCCTCTCGAGTACCCGAGCCGTCGAAGAATCAGCGCCAGCACCATGGGCGTCACGAACGCGCCGAAGCCAAAGGCGAAATCGAAGAAGTTGGCGGCCCAGACGAGTTGTTCGCGTGGACGATCGGCCGGAACCGCGACCCGCATGAGGACGTTGCTCACATTGACTTGCGCTGCCCAGCCAATTCCCAACAGCACCACGGCGACGAGCGCGCCACGGTAGGTGCGTGTGCGGGCGAGGATCAGAATGGCGGCCGCGACCGCGACCGACCCTGCCAGCCAGACCCCCTTTCGGCCCACCGCGTCGGTCAGGAATCCGCAGAGCAGAATCGTCGGGCCGAACATCATTCCGAACCCCCCGACGAGACGGCCGACCTTGCCCTCATCGATCTGCAGTCGATCGACCAGCGAGAGCTTCAGTCCACCGACGAGCGCATACGCCAGACCCATGATGGGCAGACTTGCCGTCAGGAAGATCTGCAGGAAGGTCGGATGGGAGAAATCCACGTCAGATCGCCGGGCTCTCGTGTCGTCTCATCCAGGTGACTCCCGCGGGAATCTACCACGACCGTTGGCCCACTCTCCCTTTCTCCCGTCTCTCCTGGTCGATCTTGTCCTCACTGCCGGATTCCCGGCACGATGTTACGCCGCGCACGTAAATGAGAGGGGTTTCGGCTGGCACCTGGGTTGCGTCGTCCGGAAGAAACCCTTTTTCCCCAGATGGCCGCCACCAGCGCCGATCGCCTCGCGGACCGCACATTTAGCCGACGTGCGATCTTCCGCGGATCGATGTGGAGTGCACGCGCAAGCGCTGATGCATGGATTCGCCTGTCGCGCCGTGCGATGGCCTGTTCGTTCGAGGTCACGCTCGGCTCGGAGGACGCCTACCACGTGCCGGCAGCAGGAGCGGCGTTGGACGGCGTGGACGCCATCGAAGATCAGCTCACCATCTTCCGCGAGAGGAGCGCGATCGTCGATCTCAATCGGCGCGCCGCGTTGGAGCCAGTCGCCGTCGACCGGGCTTTATTCGATCTCCTTCGCGAGTGCGTCGAGATTCATCGAGCGACCGATGGCGCGTTCGATATCAGCTCGACACCTCTGAGCAGATGCTGGGGCTTTCTTCGTCGCGCCGCACGGCTGCCGTCACAGTCGAGCATTGACGCGGCACGGATGAAGGTCGGCCTGGACGCCCTGGTTCTGGATCCGGATTCCAGCACGGTGCGGTTTTCCCGGGAGGGGATCGAGTTGAACCTCGGCGCGATTGGCAAGGGCTACGCGCTCGATCGCGTCGCGGCTGACATGCGCGCCGCCCGTGTGACGCATGCGCTGCTGTCGGCGGGCCGGAGCAGTCTGCTTGCTCTCGGTGGCCAGGACAAAGGCTGGTCGATCGACCTGGTTTCCCCGCTGGCCGAGCGCCCCCTGGCGCGCGTGTGGCTCCGCAACGCTGCTCTCGGGACGAGCGGCGCGGCCGAACAGTCGGTCGCGGTGGACGGCGTTCGCTACGGCCACGTAATCGATCCGCGCACTGGATGGCCGGCTTCGGGGATCTTGAGTTCGACCGTCATCGCATCAACGTCGGCGAAAGCCGACGCGCTGTCGACGGCGTTTTTCATCGGCGGTGTCCCACTCGCACACCGCTACTGCGCCACCCACTCCAACGTCATGGCAATCATCACGCCGGAGGCGAACCGCGTCACGGTCGTCCTCGGCCATTACCCCGGTGCCCGCGTGGAGGCCGCATGAACACTGATGTCTCACGGATGTCCGGGCCGCAGCAGTTTGCACTCGTAATTCTGCGCACGCTGATTGGGTGGCATTTTCTGTACGAGGGATACGTCAAGCTGCTGCACCCTGCCTGGGGTCGCGATGGACTTCCGATCGCACAGTGGACATCGGCGGGTTACCTCAAGGCCGCAACGGGACCGCTCGCCGGCGCATTCCATTCGATAGCGGATTCGAGGTGGATCGGTAGCGTCGATTTGGTGGTGGCGGGTGTACTTGTCGCGATCGGACTGAGCCTGCTTCTCGGCTTGTTCACGCAAACCGGCTGCGCGGGCGCCGTTGTGATGTTGTCGATCTTCTATGTCGCAGCCATTCCACTCGGGTTGCCCGAAGCACGAGCGGAAGGCTCGTACCTGATCGTCAACAAGAACCTGGTCGAGCTTGCGTCTGCGCTGGTGGTGTTCCTGTTCCGAACCGGCCGTATTGCCGGTCTCGACGTGTGGCGGTCCCGGTCGCGGGTCGTCGCGCATGCGGTGAAGGAGGCGACGGTATGAACCTGACTTCAGAGCAAATGGATCAAGGCCGTCGCAACTTCCTGCGGGTATTGGCCGGCGTGCCGGCCGTCGCGACCCTCAGTGTTGCGGCCGGGCTTCGCGGCCCGGTTCGGGGCGGGCCGGTGCGAATCGCGTTCATTGGCGTCGGATCGCGCGGACGCACTCACCTCGCGGACGTGGATCCGGCCTGCGCAGGTCCGGGCGATCTGCGACATCAACCCGTCGTCGCTCGACAAGGCCGACGAGGTTCTCAAAAAGAACTCGGTGCCGCCAGCGACACATTATGCCGATTGGAAGGAGATGCTTCAGAAGGAAGACATCGAGGCGGTGGTGATGGCGCCGCCGCTCTGGGCCCACGCCGATCTGGCAACCGGCTGCCTGGAGGCGGGGAAGCACGTGCTCTGTGAAAAAATGATGGCGTGGGACGAAGAGGGCTGCGAACGCATGCGCGATGCGGCGCACCGCAATGGAAGAATTCTCGAACTTGGCTATCAGCGCAACTACAGCCCGCTGTATCGATCGGCGTACGAGGGCGTCATCAAGACCGGCGCTATCGGCGAGGTTTACCACGTGCGAACGGCCTGGCATCGGAACGGCAGCTGGCGTCGTAAGGGCGATCCACCTTCGCACGACTTCAACGCGTCGCAATGGGGATACCCGACATTCGATCATCTGCTGAACTGGCGGCTGTACTGGAAATACTCTCAGGGACTGATGGCGGAACTGTGCAGCCATCAGATCAACGCGGTCAACTGGTTCCTCGGGTCGACACCCGAAGCCGTCGTGGCGTCGGGTGGCCTCTATCGATTCCCGGAAGGTCGCGAAGTCTACGATCACGTCTACGCGACGTTCGAGTACCCGGGCGGTCGAAGCGTTACATTCTCATCAATTGAATCGAACGCGTTCGACGACTACTACGAGATGTACTTTGGCACGAAAGGCACCTTGATCCTGCTGCACGAATCGGATGCCATGCTGTTCGACGAAGAAGCGAGCAAACGATCGACGACGATCGCCATGTCGTCGCGGGATGGCGGCGCGGTCGCACTCTCGTCGGAGACCATGGCCGGACACACCAATACCAGTGCCGCGTCGAGCGCCGCCACGTCGACCCAAAGCACCGGGCCGCGCCCCATCCGCATCCAGATTCAGCGGTTCTGTTCCGCGATTCGAGTTGGAACGCCGATCGCTTGCGGTCCTGACAAGGCCATCGCGTCGGCGCGCCCGTGCATTCGCGCGAACGAAGCGATCAAACAGAAGACGCGCCTGGTGATCTGACGCCGGGTAGAGACGTCGACGATCGCTGACGGGCGGCCGCGACGGCATCCCGGTAGGAATTGCTGGCCTTCGGCAGTTCATCACCAACCGAGTTCCAATTCAGGCGGTAAATTACGAGCCCGTCGCGGCTCGGCGTCATTGGCTGATCGCCGACTCTCGTGGAGCATCTGTGCCGAGCAAGTGCACGAACGGTACTTGAGGCGAGCCCGGAAGGAGCTCGCCCAGCACGCGCTCCCCGGCTTAAGGCGTTGCTGATTTCTGGAGCAGTTTTCCGGTATGCTTCTTCGCGCTTCCCCGGTGATGCGACGGGGACCGCTGCTTGATTCGGAACTCACCAGCTTGGGGCTTCGAAGAGGGCGGCTCGAGCGCAGTGACTTCAGGAGGCATCTGATGGCTAAGGCGAAACGAAAGGCAAGAAAGGCGGCGCGGAAGACGCGCCGCACCGCGCGGAAAGTTGCACGCAAGGTGCGTCGTACGGGGCGAAAAGTTGCGCGCAAGACACGCCGCGCATCGCGTAAGGTTGGGCGCAAGATCCGGAGCGCCGGACGGAAGGTCGGAATGGCTCAGCGGATCATCGGACGCCGCGCGGCGGCCACTGAAGCGCCAGGCGAGCCCGACGAGACGAGCTAGCCCGAGGTTGGTTTGTGCGGGCACGCCGCCGCCATCGCGCTGACGCTGGCCGGACGCGTCGAGTTTGCCTTGTTCGCGACGACTTACTTCCTGACAGAGATTCCCCTCATGCTCGGTGCCATCGTCGTCTATCGGCGATCGCGGCAAACCGCTTGACCTCTCGTCGGGCGCTTCTATCCGCCTCAGCTCGATCTTTCCTGCGCCGGAATCCTCCAAGCGGCACTGCACCCGCACATGGCGCAGGTGTTCCGGGAGAAGGCGGAAGCCCTCGCGGCGGTCGTCGGGAATCTGGGGGAGATGTTGACCGCCGCCGGTGCCCGAAACGGCTCAAGCCCGGCGGCTGTCGGTCAAGATGGTTGCGGGGGCTCGCAACCAACATTATCTGCAGCTTTGGCGGCCCGCAGCGTGACGGCAATCCCTCATCAGCACTCAACGTAGCTGGGTTGCAGACGCCATTCACGTCGTATCGCCAAACGCCCTGAATTTACGGCGCCTTGAGCAGGGTCGTTGAGTTCATCGTTCAATCGCTGGTCTAGCCCGGCCCATGGTAATCGAGGCTCCATCGCCCGTCACCGACGCAAAACCGAGCCTCTGATACAGACGGACGGCTGGGTTCTGCGCCGACACACTCAGCGAAACCCTGTCATACGATTCGTCTGCGCGTTGAAGAAGCCGCCGCAGCAGTTGCGTGCCGATTCCACAGCCACGAGCGTCGGGACGCACAGCGATACTGAGTTCCGGGGTCACGGTGTCGATAAAACCGTAGCCGTGATCGTGATCAGACCAGAGCCGCAGCCACGCCGCACCGATCGCATCGCCATTCGAGTCCAGGGCGATGATGGTCTCATCCCCTCGCCGGCCCCAAGAGCTGACGTAGCGCGCGAGCTCTGGTTGCGTCACGACGGAGTAGTCCGGCCGAGGGCTCCCAGGTGGAACGAACACCGCCAGGTACAACATGTCGCGGAGGACAGGCTCGTCGGACGGCTCTGCGCTGCGAAACCTGACACTCGGCAGCAGGGGACGAATGGCCATCGCACCTACGGCAGATCCTCCGCGAAAAGACGCAGTGCGTCAAAGGGCTCGCGTCGTGGCTAATTGATCACTCGCTCGCCAGGCGGCCAGTTTGTGGCGAGTGTGTCTCCGATGCCTGATCTAGCTTGTCTCAAAGAGAACCGTCACCGTGCCACATCGAGTCCGAATACCGAAGTGAGAACCGCCTTCACATCCGCGATGGCTTTGACGTGTGCCGCAGCGTCGTACCCGACCGTCGCACCGCGCCCGATGCACGCATCAGCGGGAGTCAACGGCACGCCGGTATCACGATTGACGATGCGCCCGACGGGATTCTCGTTCAGCAGGCACTGGCTACGCGACCGGGTCTCCAATCGCCTCACTGGAAAAGCAGCAGGGTTGTCGAATGCGTGGTGCGCGCCGGCGTACTCCGTGAGGCTGACATCTTTACCTGCTCTCTGCAAGCGCTCCACGTATGACCGGCACTGAGCGATCGGCGCGGCATCATCGGCCGTGCCGTGAAAGAGACGGATCGGTCGATCAACAACGTCGGTATCGTCGACAAACGTGGTAGAACACGGGGCATAAAACGGCAGGTAGACGGCGAACGCTGTTCCCGGCGTCGCATACATGCGCTGAAATCGCTTGAGACTGGCGTAGAGCGCGACCTTTCCGCCACGCGAGCCGCCGAAAATTCCGATCCGTGTCGGGTCGATGCGCGGATGCTTCGCGAGGAGTTCGAGTGCGCGATACGCATCATTGATCATCGTCAACGTGCCGAACTGAAACTGGTCAGCCGTCGTCGATTCGATGCCCCGCCCAGTGAAGCCATCCAGAAGGAAGGTCGCGACGCCCATGTCGTTCAGCTCGCGCGACCACCGATCGTCGCCCCCCATGATTCCGGCGGATCCGTGTACCATCACCAGGGCCGGCACGCGCGCAGTACCGGCTGCCGGTAGTCGCAGTTCGGCGGCTATCGTCCCGGGACGACCGTCTCGGGCACCGACCAGGAACTGTTCATCGGTTAGAGTCGTGGTTTGGAGAACGTGTAGCTCAATTTTTGCAGGTCCAGCCGCTCGGTTTGACGTGCCGAGGGCGCCAACAACGAGGAGCGGAACCAAGAATCGAAGCCTCATTTCTCTCTCCGTTCTACAGATACCGAGCGTCTCGATGAGAGCGGCGAGCGCGCCGGCTGATGGCGACGACTCGGATAATAGAGGAGCAAAGCGCTTGAGTCATTGGCGACCCGCGGCCCGGGAGACCTGCTCCCGGAGCGAGAAGTTCCAGTGCCTCTTCGCTCTCTCGATGATCGCATCGGCATCCTCCGCAAGTAAAAGACGCTGTCGAATCAAATCCATCGTTGCCGATCGGATTCGCTGCAGATAGTCGTCCACGCCTCGATATCGCTCCTCAATTGACGATCGCGGATCGCCATTGGCTTGCCGCGCCGCCTTGGTCGGCGCGAACGGAATATACGACCCCAACAGTTGATAAATGTCTCCCGGATTCCCAACTGATGGATCGCGGAAGTTCCAGCCGGTCGTCGTCGCAAGCGGTACCGCGACCTCGGGGTCGCGGATGCCACCCAATTCGTTTCCATCACGATCGACTTGTGGCACCAGATGCGGAAGCGCCACGACCTTGCCCCCAATGATTCGCGCGGGTCCCTGAATGCGACGCGGATCGGACACGCCGGGCAGCGACGGAAACTGGACGTCGGCAACGGGGACCAACGTCCGATCGCTGAGCCGCGGGTATCGGCTTGGTGGCGGCGGAGTGCCCTCGACGGCCCATTGATGCCACGCTCGGAGGAGCGCCCGCGAAACGTTGGCTTGGGGTGTTGGATTGGTCAACTGCTGCCCACCGCTCCGGGCAGCACCCGCGTCGCCTGCTGACGACGTCGGCGAAGTACGTAGCGGTGGAAATGCCCCAACGCCGTGCTGCGTCCCTGCTAACAGATAGATCCGGACATTGTCCGGCAGGGTAAGATCCCGCTTGCCGTCAACCGTCGTGTGCGTGAGGGCCGCGGCTCGTCCTCCGCCCCAGTATTCAACCGGCGTGTTCGTGTAGAACACTTTCGCGCACTGATCGGCCTGGTAGCGCGACTGCAAGCCGGCGCGCGTGCCATCGACATCAACCTGCTCGACATCGGAAAACGGGAACTGCGTGGGCTTGAAGACAGCACCGAGGGTGGGCGTCGCAAATCGCTCGTTGAACGAACCTCGCGCCGCGCCAGCGATATTGATCCACAGGGCATCGAACACGCGGCGATCACGCTCGTCGACATTGAACCCGTCGTACAGGAACTGACGGAGGAACCGCCCGGCCTGAGACGTGCCCGTTACGTACGCGCGTTGTCCGTGGATTGGCAAGTCGGATCGGTAACGGAATGCGGCTGCGGCGTCACGAGTCACGGCGAGTCCCACGCCGGCGACGACTGGCCCCGCCGCGCGATAGGTCACACGATAGTACCGACCCGGTTCAAATCCTGTATCGAGGCGTAGCTTGGGAAGACCGTTGGGACCGAGTACGAAACGCCATCGATCGCGCGGAATCGTTTCGCCCATATCCCAAAACCGATCACGTACGGTCAACGTATCGGCCGCGCTCCGAGCGTCCACCGGCACGTAGATCACGGGCGGGCGGAATGTCGGATCATCGACCAAAAACGTCTCCGAGACCCGCTCGTTATTCATGATCTCGACGCTGATCCGATCCTCGGCGCCAGGCGGCAGCAACATCGCGGGAGCATCGATCCGGAGCAGCGGAGCGGGGACGTCGATCTCCCAGCCGACCCAGACGAGGGTGTACCCGTCCCTCATGAGCAGGCCGTCCCCGAAGTCGGAGTCGGTGGTCGGATCGTTGCCGGATCGCGTCGCCCGGTTGAACCGGGCCAGCAGCGTCCGACGGCCCCGATTGGGGACCTCGAACAGCAGGACGCCATTCCCCTTCGCTGGATCTGTCGGCCGAAGCACGTAGAGATCCGAAGAGAACCGCACGCGGCCATCGGCATCCCGCCGGGCGTGATTCAGGTCGACGATGCCGATGTTGTGAGGATCGCCGGGATCCAGCGCGAACTCGATCCGACCCAGGAGCCTCTCGTACGAGCCGGTCGATCCGAACGTCCGCCCATCCGCGACAACGCTTCGAGAGGTGATGGTGACGCTCGTCACCTCTGCGGACGTCGAGAGCGGCTGCAGCAAAACACATGACAGCATGAAAACGCAGCGTCGCACCGCTATTGCCTCCGAAAACGCATGACGCGAAGCCGGCCGGGCCAGTCGCACACACGCACCATCGCCAAGGAATCGGCCGACGTGATTGGGAGAATCTGTGCCGGCCTAGGAGGGACCGTCATGTCGCCCCTCCTCTATCGAGGTAAGCGCGAAACGATCGGTGAAACGATCACGCTATCTAACGATTGCGCACGCCCGCGGGCCAGTTCAGGAGGACGTGCAGGGGCCCGACCGCTGATCGGGATGGCCCTGGGCCGCCGCCGCCGAGGAAGCGCTGCCCATCGTTCGAGACGGCATAAATCTGACCGTCACTGAACCTCGGAACGCCGGCGTAAAAGAGTTGCGTGGTTTCACCAGCCTGGCCGGCCGAATCGATGGAGACCGCGAACAGGCCGTTACCGCGTGACGGGTTGTCTGCCGTATAAAACAGCTCCTTGCCGTCACGACGCCATACCGGATGACTGGCACTGTCTCGCGATATCCGGCGCCGCCCGCCACCGCCCGGGAAGGGCTCCATAAACACATTCGGACGGCCAGTCTCGTCACTGACGAACGCGATCCAGCGTCCATCGGGAGAGACCGTTCCTGATGTTTCCCCGGCGGCAGTCTGGATAATGGGATACGGCCGCCGATCGCCAACCAGCGGCAGCAGCCACACGTCGGCTGATCCTGAGACTCCCGTGCGTGTGAACGTGATGAATCGACCGTCAGGCGCCCAGCTCGGCGCTATATACCGGCCACCGTCTTTGGCCAGGAGCTCCTCGCGCGATCCATCGAGCGACAGCTGGCGAAGCGAGAACACGCCATCCGTTTCCCGCTCGAACGCGATGCGAGTGCCGTCTGGAGACCAGACGGGCGACCTGTCCGCGCCAGGGTCCGAGGTCAGTCGGGTGGAGTTGCCGCTCGTGACGTCAAAGACGTAGATGTCGAGATTGAGCAGGCCGGCGCTTCGCATCGAGACAGCGACGCGGCGTTCGTCGGGCGACAACGCCAACGTGTCGTACGTCTGATTGACCAATGTGCCGAGAACGGTCCCAGCGCGATCGTACCAAGTCATCTGCTGGAGGCCCGGCGCCCCGCCCTCCGAAACCACCAGGGTTCCGGAGGTGGACATCGAGGCGCTGACGTAACGGCTGCCTTCCCACCCGACGTGCTCGGCAATCGGCACGGCCTCACCGATCAGCGCGTGTGTGCCGACGTCAAACGGCTGCGCGAATACCGTCCCGTCGCGGCCATAAAACACATGACCCGCGGCATAGCCGACGGCCGATTCCATCCGCATGAGCGTCTGTGTCGATGCGCTCGCGTCCAAGGACGCGATCTTGACGACGGATGGCTGTGCGGGAGGACAGCAGGGCCCCGATATCGCCGTGAAGAGAAAGTGGCGACCGTCTGGCAAGAAGAAGGGCCAGCGATGGGCGTCTTCCCCAGAGGCCAGGGAGGTCACGGCGACCGGAGCGCCTCCCGCACTCGAGACACGCCGTAAGCCATCGGTACGCAGCGACGCGAAGATGATGACGTTGTCACGGCTCCAGCTGCCTCCGCGGCCGGCGATGACATCACAAAGCACGATCGGACTGCCACCCTCGAGCGTCACCTTCTTCAGCTTTTCACCCGCGAAAAACGCCACGACCCGACTGTCGGGCGACCAGAACGGAAAGGCCGCCCCCTCCGTACCGGCGAGCGGCGTGCTCGTCAGGCTGCCAAGCGGCCGCAGCCACAGTTGTGACGCCCCGTCGCGCGTGCCGACAAACACCACCTGTTGCCCATCCGGCGAAATGGCCAGCTGAGCGGCGACTCCGCTGCCAGGGCTACGAAGACCGCCGAACGACACATCGTCAGGCGCATCAATCGTGAACTGCACGGCAGGGTTTGGAGTGACGACTTCGGTCGGCCCTCGAAACATGTACGCAATCAAAGCGACCGCTGCGATTGTGCTCGCGCCGGCGGCAATCCACGCCAGGCGAGCGGGTGAACGCGGCCGCTCGGCTGGTTGGCTCGCTTCATCAATGTGCCACCGGGCGTCAGCGATGGCGGCCAGCCGGCGCTTCCGATCCTTGTGGAGGCATCGTTCAAGCAACCTGCGGATGGGGAGAGGTGTCTCGGACGGAAACGCGTCCCAATCCGGTTCGGTGCTGAGGACCGAAACGAACGTCTCCGCGACGTCCTCACCCGCAAATGGGCGCTTGCCGGTGAGCATCTCGTAGAACATGCACCCGAACGCCCACACGTCGCTGCGGACATCGGCCGCGCGTCCGTTCGCCTGCTCCGGGCTCATGTACGCGGCCGTTCCCAGGAGCGCGCCTGCGGCGCTCACGACCGCGTCCGTCGGCGATAGCACACCGGTATCCGCGCTGATGTCATCGGGAGCGGATGCAAACCGTGCCAAGCCGAAGTCGAGTACTTTGACGGTCCCGTCCGGTTTGATCTTGATATTCGATGGCTTCAGATCGCGATGGACGATGCCCAGGTCGTGTGCGGCCTCGAGCGCGTCGATGATCTGTTGACAGATGGGGATCGCCTCGTGGGACGTCATCGGCCCGCGCGCGAGCCGCTCCGCGAGCGTCGGACCTTCCACGAGTTCCAGCGCGATGGCATACGTGGCGTCACGGTCCTCGAACCCATAAATGGCGGCGATGTGCGGATGATTGAGCGCGGCGAGGACCTGCGCCTCGCGCTGAAACCGCGCGCGGCGCTCGGGATCGTCTGAGAGCCCTGCAGGAAGAACCTTGAGCGCAACGCGGCGACCGAGTTTGGTGTCCTTCGCTCGGTACACCTCGCCCATGCCACCCGTTCCGAGGACGCCTTCAATCACGTAGGGGCCGAGCGAGGCGCCAACGGCCAGAGCCGCAGGTTGCGTGAGTAGATCGTCGGGAATCCACACCGGATTGTCGATTGGACTCGCCACATTCTCCTGCGCGATCAACGACTCGATTTCGACGATCAGCGCCTGATCGCCGACACAGGCGCTCGACAGGAACGCGTTACGCTGGTCATTCGGCAGCGTCGTGGCCGCATCGTATAGCTCAGCCACACGGCTCCAGCGGTCAGGCGGCGACGGTAAGGCCATGAGCATCGTGGATCCCCGAGAGAGTAAGCGAGAAACGAGGCGGAACGCTACAATCGGGATGCGGGCCTTACCGATGTCCTCAGAAATCACGCAATTGCTCCGGGCGTGGAGCGACGGCGACCCAGGTGCGCTCGACCGGCTGACGCCGCTCGTCTACGAGCAACTGCATCGCCTGGCCTCGAACCACATGAGGAAGGAGCGCCAAGGGCACGTGCTGCAGACGACCGCGCTTGTGAACGAGGCCTACCTGCGCTTGTTGAAGATCGGCGCGCTGGACTGGCGTGACCGCGCGCATTTTTTCGCCGTCGCCGCGCGCATCTTGCGGCGTGTGCTCGTGGACGCCGCGCGCAAGCGGCTGTCGACGAAGCGCGGTGGCCACGTGCCGCAAGCGGCGCACGCGACCGACATCGATTTTGACCAGTTTCCTGCGCCGGCGACGGATAAGCCGGCCGAACTCTGTGCGGTCGACGTTGCCTTGACGAGCCTGGCCCAGCTCGATCCCCGCCGCGCACAGATCGTCGAGATGCGGTTCTTTGGAGGGCTCACGGTCGAAGAGACCGCCGAGGCACTCGGCGTCTCGCCGCCAACGGTGATCCGGGACTGGCGACTGGCTCGCGCATGGCTCACACGCGAGCTACATGGACGCGCGTGATCCTGCGCTGATCGAATGGCCGGCGTGTTGCCGTCGACGCATGCCGACGAGCACAGACACGTACGGGAATAAGTGAAGAGGAGAACTGTGTAGAAACTGTGTAAGGTGGCCTTAGAACCGCCGACAAACACCGACGTTTATTGGTTCACATCGAGAAGCATTCTGTGGCGGGAAGTCGTTGAATCGATTGTGCGAAGAAGAATCTCGGTATCGCTCGGTGAGCGTGGCCCGAATCGTTTTCCAAGCGTGCTCCTTCGGCCGCTTGGTGACGTGTCCGACCAGTGAGGAACGCGCCTGCTCAAGAGAGCAGGGCGCGACAGAGACGCCCAACGTAGGGTTCAAATCGCGTCTCAGTTCGCGACTCCATGCAAGTGTTTTGTTTTCAGGGATTTAGAAAGTGGGAGTTGCGGGGGCAGGATTTGAACTCATTCACAGCGTGATCAGCCCGCGCTGGACCCCGACACGTACGGCGTCGGTTCGGTTCGAGGCGCCGAGCTTGCCCAGGATCGAACCGAGGTGAAACTTCACGGTTTCACTGCCAATTCCAAGCCGTGCCGCAATCGCCTTGTTGGACAGTCCGTCGGCAACGAGCTCGAGCACTTGCGTTTCCCGCGGCGTGAGCGGTTCAATCAGCGGCGCATCAGGGGCGTCAGGCGTCAGCAGTACGTCAGGCGTCCAACTCTGCGGCCGTTGATCGACCGGCCCTGATCGTCGCGGCTTCGCCCACAACCAGGACGTTGTCCGGAAGCTGCGAACGAAGCCGCTGCCGAAGCGACGCCGGTCCGACCAGAACAATTCGCATGAGATCAAGGACGCCGTATTCCGCGCCGAGGTCTCAGCGATCAGTCGCGCGGCCGGCCCGCCACGGTCACTTCTACATCGCGAGGCACCCCGCCGTGGAGCGTGCGCACCTGGACCTTCTGGCCAATCAGGTCGCCGGTCAGCCGATCGAGCAGGTCCTCCGAAGACTCTGTTGGCTTGTCCCCGAATTGGAGGAGGATGTCGCCGACAATCACTCCGGCGGCTTCCGCGGGGCTGCCAGACGTCACCCCCACGACGAGCAGCCCCCGTTCGCGACCCTCTGTTCGCTGCGCGCCCGTCAGCTGAACTGGTTGAACTGCGACGCCGACGAATCCCCTGGATGTTCCTACGGTCAGGACCTGATGCGCGGCGGTCCACGCGATTGAGGCGGGAATCGCCACGCCAAATCCGCGGATGACGGCGGCCGTGGTGATGCCGGTCAGCAGTCCGGCTGCATCGAACAACGCGCCTCCCGCAAAACCATCGTGCATCGGCGCCGTCACACGAATCACCCGGGGAATCTCGCGTCGTCTTCCCGTCCGCAACGGTCCGCCTACGACGGCGACGATGCCGGCGCTGGCGGTGAGCGCATTGGACCAGGAACGAGCCAGCGCAAGGACAATCTGGCCAACGCGAGGCTCCGACGCGGCGATCCCCGGCGGGGCGATCTCCAGTTTCGCGCGGGTGCGCAGGACAGCGATGCCCGTCGCCGGATCCCAGCCGGCGAGATCGGCTTCAGTGGGGTCGGCATCGTTGACGCGGACGTGCAGTCCGTCTTCGCGCCCAAGCGCGCGCGCGTTCGTGATGATAGTGTCAGGGCCGTGGATCACTCCGCTCGCGGGGCGGCGTCCGCCAAGCACCTGGACGACGGATGGTGCGTGCGCAGCTGAGAGGTCAGCGAGTTCGTTCGAGAGTGAAGCGAGAGAAAGGTTCGTCATACGAGCCATTCTCTCGCGTGCCGCCGGCGCGACGGATCACCCGTTCGGGGAGGTGAAAAAGTTAAAAGTTAGAAGTCAAAAGTTAAAAGTAAAGCGCATCTGGGCTCGTCACTTTACTTCTAACTTCTAACTTCTAACTTCTAACTTTCTATCGCATGCCTCCTGCCGCCAGGGACTTGAGCAGGTCGACCGGCAGCTTGGTCCCCGCGCGCGAGTTCGCCGAGCGAATGCGCTCGGCCGTCAAGCCGTGGTCGCGCAGCGTGATGAGATCCTCGAGGGGCAGCTTGTCGTAGCCGAGCGTCTTCAGCTCCCGGGTGTACTCGGCCGTGACGCCGTGGTCGCGGACACGAATCAACGCATCGATCGGCTGATTGCCGTATCCGAGCGCGGCCATCTCGCGAACGTACTCAATGGTGACGCCGTGATCGCGAGCGCGCACGAGTTCCTCGGGCGACAGTGAATAACCCAGGCCCTTCATATCCCGCACGTATTCCGGCGTGACCCCGTGATCGCGAACCTTGAGCAACATGTCCAGCGGCAGCTTCGCGTAGCCCGCGCTGCCCAGCTCGCGCACGAACTCCGGCGTAATGCCATGGTCCCTGGCGTTGACCAGTTCGGGCAGCGGCAGTGAACCATAGCCGCCGTCCTTCATTCCTCGCACGTATTCCGGCGTGATGCCGTGATCGCGCGCCTGCCGGATGTCTTCTGCCGAGATCCCCTTGTAACCCTGTTCCGCCATCTCGCGCACGTAGGCCGGCGTGATGCCGTGGTCCCTGAGCGTGATCAATGGATCGAGCGTGCCCAGGCGGTATCCGAGCGCACCCATTTCGCGAAGGTACGTGGCCTGAACGCCGTGCTGCCCGGCCCGCACGAGATCCGCGGTCTGGCGGTTTCGCGTAGCCCTGGCGGTTCAGCTCGTCGACGAACGCAAACCCCACATCATGCCGCGCGAGCTGGTACTGCTCGGACGGTGTGGGCCTCGCGAACCCGCGTTTGGCGAGCTCCGCCGGGAAGTTCGGGTCAGGCGTGAATGAAAACGTGCCCGCGCCGACGCCGTTCCGGATGACGCCCTCGAACGTGAACGTGCCGGCATCGCGACGTACTTTGAATTGCACCGGCCCGCCGGCGCCGGTGAGTTGTGCACCAGCGAGTCCCTCGAGCTGCTCGATCGCCACGTCGGTTCCGCTCGACGAGTTGAGCTCGACGATCCGCAGGTGCACCATGCCCTTCGTGCTAGAGGGACGGACTTCCCAGGTGCCGGGCGCGTTCTCCTGCAGGATAGGAGCAAGCGAGTCGACGACGCGGCGCAGGGCACTGGTGACTTTCGGCGAATCCCACAAGGGTTTTAAGTCTTGCGGCGGGCTTGAGGTCGTCTCTCGAGACCGTCCGAACCCGACCGATCGGCGGGAGGTGCTGCGTCCAGTGTCAGCGTGACGGCAGACAATGCCGCAAGCACAACCACGCTGATGACCGTCAGCACAAGTCGAGTTCGCTTGGACGGTGTTTGGCGATTCCTGTTCGAGTCGAGCGCGGCAAGCATCCGGCCTTCGAGCTGCCGCGGACGAGCCATCGTGACCGCGAGCGCCGGAGCCCGATGTCCGCCGAACGAATACGCAATCTCCAGCAGGTGACCGGCATACTCGCGCGGGCCGGTGCCGACGGCGATGACCCGGTCGTCGCACGCCAGCTCCCGCTCGATCCGAGCGCGGCGAGCCGTCCACCACACCGCGGGGTGGAACCAGTACATCGCGCAAACCCCTGCGGTCAGCATCTGGGTCAGGCAGTCGTAGCGGGCGACGTGCGCCAGCTCGTGCAACAACACCGCGCGCCGTCTGTCATCGTCCCAGGTATCGGCAATGGCCGGGACCACGATGGACGGCCGGCGGGTGCCGAATGCCATTGGAACATTGCGTTCGCGGCTCCGGAGGAGGCGCACGGGACGAGCCACCCTCAACGCCGCGGCGCATTCGGTTACCGTGCGAATCCAGTCGGCGTCGGTGACGATGGTGGAGGAACGAGCAAGACGCCTCAAAGTCCGGCGTTCGACGGCGAGGAACAGCAGCAGCGCGGCGACACCAGCCAGATAGATGCCGGTAATTGCGACAGACGGGGACAGGGAGAACGCCGATGGCGCATCAGGCGTCGGCAGCGTACCGGGCGCCCCGGCGGCGCTGTCGACAAAGGTCTGCTCGAGTGCGCTCCCGGCGAGCGCAACGTCCGCCGCCTTCGGTTCGACATGAATGGCCAGCGGCCACTGCGGCAACATGGCCGTCGCCACGGGTAGAACGAGCATGCTCGTGAGGCCGAGCATCCAGATTCTGTGGCGTGTGGCCGCAGAAGCGCGGCGGCCCAAGGCCATCTGCACGAGCGTGGCCACGCCCAGCAGGATAGAGGCCTTGATGACGATCCAGGTCGCGACGGAGATCGGGGAATCAGCAAACAACGTGGTCATCGCTCGCCTCCCTGTTCGCGGGCGCGTTTCAACAGATTGCTCAACTCGCGATATTCGGCCGCCGACAGCTGCGTCGACCGGATGTCGAGCAGCGCCGCGATGGCCGAGCCGGGCGAGCCGTTGAAGAAGGTGCGCACGAGCTGCTTGAGTGCCGACCGGCTGGCGTCCTCGGGCTTCACCGCGGGGAAGTACACGAAACGGGGGCCGTCGTACTCGCGCGCGAGCAGGCCGCGATCGATCATGATGTCGAGCAGCTTTCTCACGCTGGACGGGCTGGACGCGTCCGGCAGCTCGGCGCGGATGTCCTCGACCGTCGCGCGGCGGCGGCGATACAGGATTTCCATGATCTGGCTCTCGCGGCGAGTCAGGTCGACGTTCGTGAAGTTCGGCATGGTCGGGCGTTCAACTCCGGGTAGGCGAATAATTTCGCCTTGCGCGAATATATTCGCTCTACAGAGAACCTGTCAAGCGTCGAACTGCGATTGGATCAAGAAAGCACAGGAGAAAGGAGAAGGGAGAAATTCCTTTTCTTTTCTTCCTCCTTTCTCTTTTCTCCTGTGATCTCTTGGTGCGATCGCAGCTCGACACTCTCCATCTCTGCAACGCCGAGCGCCTACTTCGAAAACACCTCAGCAATTGGTGTGATTCTCACCCGGTCCGGAGAGAGACCCAGTTTCAGGTTCCCGATCACCTGATCCTCATCCAGCAGGGCCTTCGGCTTCTCCCCGTCGTAGCGAATCGGCGAGAAGGCATCGGTCACCAGAGCCTGTCTGAGACCGGCGGCATCCTTGGTTACGATCACCACTGACAGATCGCGCGCCGTCAGATGGCGCTTGATGGCCGCATTGACTTGATCCGCAGTCAGCGACTGCAGCGCCTTCCGCATCGCGGCGGTGAACTCGCCGATACCGTACCACTCCGAGTCGAGCGCGTACCCGAGCTGCTGGTCCTGCCGCGCCGTCATCACATAGACGTTGTTCATCAGGTAGTCGCGCGTCACCTCGAATTGCTCCCGCGTCAGACCGTTCTGAATCAGCTTGTCGAGCTCGTACAACGCGATGCGCAGAGACATGTGACCGTTGGCCGGGACGACGGGTCGAATCCAGACTTCGAAGATCTGCTGCTGGCGCACGACGTTCGGGTCGGGAAAGAACTGAAACATCCCGCGCGGAAACGCCTCGATGTAGGCGTAGTCGCCGTAGTTCATGCCCCGGATCTCGCGAATGCGCTGGTACAGCTGGCCAGAGGCGATTCGATGTTCCCCGAGCCAGGCGCGGGCAATCGACAGCGCCGCGAAATCCGGATGCGCACGCGTGACCTCGAGTGGAAACCCGAACGAGATCGCCGTGGCGCGGGTGTCCTTCTCCAGGATCTCCACATCGATGCCTGGCGATCTGGCGACGTGCACGGCTGCCTTCGCGGCCCCTGGTCCGGGGGGCAGTGCGCTCAGCGCCACGCGGAGAGACGTGAGCATGTCATCTGGCACGTCACCGCTCAGGCCGATCGAAAGGTTCGACCTCGTGTACATCGTCTTTGCAAACTGCTTCACATCGTCCAGCGTGATTGCCTTGATCCCGGCGACTGTGCCGAGCGCCACATGCGCGTACGGCGTGTCCTTGAAAATGTTCGTCTGAAGCCGTTCCTTGCCGAGCTCCTCCTCGTTGTTGGATCGAAGGTTCTGGACGAGCGCATTCAGCTGCGCGTCCTTCAACCGGCTGAAATCGCTGTCGCGAAAACCGGGCTCCAGGAGCTGCGGCAGCACCACGCCGAGAAACGTCTGCCATCGATCCCGATGGATGACGCCGGTGAACGTGGTCATCTCTTTATCGACACGGCCCGAGAAAGAGCCCGCGACCGGGTACAGGGCCGCTTGAATCTGCTCGATCGTCGCGACGCGCGAGCCGGCATCCGCGATCATCGCGGCGGTCAGCGCAGCCAGCCCCTCTTTGCCAGCGGGATCGTGCGCAGAGCCGCCGTTGAAGAGCAGTTTCATGTTGAGCTGCGGCAGGACGGATTTCTGTTGCAGCAGGCGCAGCTCGACGTTCGCATTGGAGGATCGAACGGGAGCGGGCGCAGGCGGGGCGTCTGGTTCCGCCGTGAATGCCGCCGATGGTTTCAACGAGGCCAGCGAGGGTGTGTGCTCGATACCGCTCGGAAGTGGCGCCTTCGCGAGGGTCGTGACGATCAGGCCCGCGTCCGTGAAGTACTTCTGGGCGGCCGATCGCAGGTCTGCCGGCGTCAGCGACTCCATCGTGCGGTAGTACGCGTTCGCGGTGTCGTACGAACGCCGGTACGCTGCGAAAGCCGATACGGTGGCCGCGATGCGCTCGGTGCTGTCCAGTGACCTCGCGAAGGCGTATCGATTGAACGACTTCGCATCCGCCAGCCGCTCGGCAGGCCCCAGCGTCGTCCGGGCGGTCGCGATCGTCGCCAGAATCTGGTCGCGCACGTCGACGGCGTCCGCCGGATTCTTGACCCGCGCGAAGACCGTGAAGAGCGACGGATCGACGTTCGCGGGGACATCGACAAAGAGCTGATCGATCTTCTGTTCAGTGACGACGAGCCGCTTGTAAAGCTCTGAAGTCGAGCCGAAGTACAACGCAGCCAGGATGTTCATCGCCGGTGTGTCCTTGCTCGTTTCGGAGAAGGCTGGAGCCGGAAAGGCGACCGTGACGTACGGCAGCGTGTCGCTCGTCCAGGGCACGTGCACGTACTTCGGGCCGGCAGGCGGTGGATCCTTGGGTATCGTGACGGGATTCGGACTGCCCGCTTTCCAGCCGCTCCAGAACTTCTCGACGAGCGGCATGACGGCTTCAGGCGAGACATCGCCGGCGATGATGAGCGTCGTGTTCTGCGGCCGGTACCACCGATCGAAAAACGTCTTGGAGTAACGTGTACTCGCCCGGCATGTTCTCGACGTCGGTGATGAACCCCATCGTCGTGTGCTTATAAGTGTGCACCTTGTAGAACTGTTCGCGCTGCACCTCCAGCAGCTTCCGGATCGGCTCGGCGCTGTTCTTGTTGTATTCGCCCAGGATCGCGCGGGCCTCGGTCTTGAAGTCCGCCTCCGAATACGCCAGATGCTGGAACATGTCGGCGTAGAGCGCGAGGACCCGTTCCAGGTGCTCCTTCGCGAAGGTCGAGTAGTAATGCGTGTAGTCGTCGCTGGTGCTGGCGTTGTCTCGCGCGCCGGCCTTGCTCATGATCTGGCGGTATTTCTCCGGCGGGTTCTCCGGCGTACCGCGGAACATCAGGTGCTCGAAAAAATGCGCGAATCCTGACTTGCCCGGCTCCACCTCGTTGCGCGAGCCCGTCTGGACCGGGATTTCCACGGTCACGAGGTTCGGAAAACCACTCGGTACGACGATCACCTTGAGGCCGTTCGGCAGCGTGCGCTCGGTCGCCTTGAACGGCAGCACATCGGACGCCGCCCCGCGCGGCTCAGCCGAGACAAAGACCGCGAAAAGGACGACCAGCAGCGCTCGGACCGTTTGGACGTGAACTCTGTAAGGTGCCATCGATGCTCCTGAATGAGGACCAATTATCATCTATCGACGGTGGCCTCGAGTAGCTGTGCTAGATTGGCCGAAGCGGCTTCTGGCTCCCGGTTGGTGGCTGCTGGCTGCAATTCTTCAATGGTCAACACCCGCACAAATCGCCGCGCGTTCCTGCAGTCTTTGCTGGCAGCTGGTGCCCTGCCGCTCGCCGGCGCCGCGCGCCAGGACCGGAACAGGGCTCAGCCAACCCCGGTCACTCTCGACCCGAAGACACGCGCATATCACGTCTACCCCGACAATCGGATTCAGGACGCGCTCGAAGCGGCGGCGAAGGACCCCGTGAACAAGACCGTGTACGTTCACGCCGGGACCTACAGGCCATCGGTGCGGGGGCAGGCGCTCATCTGGTTCAATGCGCGGCACGACGGCATCACGCTGGAAGCCGTCGGCGACGTGACCCTGACGGCCGCCAACCCTGCCATCGCCGATATGCAGGCCCCCAGCTATCCCGCTGCCGTGAATCATGTCGTGTATTTCGGCGACGGAGTGTCGCGGAAGACCGTGCTCGGCGGCTTCAAGATCACTGGCGCCAGGAACTTCACGAGCGGTATCGGCGAGAAGTCCCCCATCGAATCAGACGAGATTCGAAAGACGACTTTTTTCTACACCGATGGCGGCGGCATCAAGGTTTATGCGCGATCGTATCCGACCATCGAGCGGTCGACGTGTTCGGCAATTACACGAGCCCGTGCGGCGGCGGCGTGTCGGTCGAGCACCTGGGCGTCATCCAGGAATCAGTGCTCTTCCGTGACTGCATCTTTCGCGACAATCGCACCCAGACGACCGGATCCGCGGTGGATCTCCTGCATGGCAGCCACGCGACGATCGAGAACTGCCTGTTCGTCGGAAACGTGGCCAACATGGGCGTGGACGTTGTCGGCCTCCTCGGCGGCGCGGAGTACCGGCCGGAGCACGGATCCGGTGCGCTGACCGTTTTCGACGGATCGCGCGCGGTGGTAAGCCGCAGCACGTTCACCGGTAACTGGAATGGCGTCGACGACAACGGAGCCGGAAGCACCTACGTGGATTCGATCTTCTGGAAGAACACCCTCAAGGGTGGAATTTCACCAGAGTCCCGCTACGAGCTGGATATTGTGGACGGCGCCGGCGTGCGAGGCTCGTTCATTCACGGCGACGTCAACGATCTTAGAGGCACGATCAACCGGGATGTGAATACGATGGATCCGCCGGATCCTCGCTTCGATGCCCAGTTTGTCCCGCAAGCGCCGCCGTACGCCTCGGTCGGGTACCGGCCGGTGAAGTCCCGGACGCCGGTCCGCGAAACGCGCTGACGCGGTCACCGATCGGAAAACCTGCGGCTCACCGGGCTGAAGCGCACGATCTCCACGAGCGCGGCAACCGAATCCACCTCGAGCTTGTGCATGACCCGGCCGCGGTGAGACTTGACGGTGTGCTCGCTTGTGCCGAGCTCGTAAGCGATTTGCCTGTTGACGAGCCCTCTCGCCAGGAGGTCACAGACTTCGCGCTCGCGCCCCGTCAGCCGCGCCAGGCGCGATGCCGTCGGTTCAATCACAGGAGCAGGCATTCCATTCCCCTCGACTTCCGCCGCTCAGGAAATGCCGCGGCCGATCCGAACAGCCGTTCGACACCGCGGCATCCCCTCGAGCGCTCGAAGCGCACCATAACTGCTAGGCGTTCTGCCCCGCTTCGCGGCGACGCCGCAGGGTCAGCGCGAGGCCAATTCCGCAGGACACGAGTCCGACGAGACCGGCCAGGGGCAGCGAGCTTGCCGTTTTCGGTAGCGTCTTCTTCGGCGCAGCAGATTCCGTACCTGTTGTCGCGGCTGCAGTCGCAGGAGCCGTTCCGGTCGTCGGTGCCGCCTTGCTCATTGCGGCCTTCTCCTCCGGCGTGAGCGTCGCATCGACCTGACGCGAGGTCATGACCTGCGGTGGCTTCTCCGTGACGATTGTCGCGGTCAGGGTGTCGCCCGTGTGAAGATCTGAAATCTGGACCGGCTTGCCGTCCTTGATGATCTTGGCGCCTCGCTTGTCGACATCACCCTGCGTAAAATTCTTGAACCCCGCGGCTGTCTTTACAAGAATCGAGCCTCCGGTCGCCTGCACAACGGTGCCGTTCCTCACCTCGGTCACGTAGACCGGGTGGACGGTCGTCGTCGTGGTAATCGTCGCCGTCCCCTTCATGCCGGGCTTCAGCTCGCTGACCGACATCGGCTTCCCGTTGACGGTGAACGTGAAGTCCTGCGGGACCGTGATTTCGCGAGTTCCTTCAGGACCTCGCACGACCAGGGTATTGCCATCGACCGAAATGATCTGGAACTGCTTCGTCTCGGTGGTCATGCTCTTCGTTTGAGCCGATGCCGCACCCGCGGCAAGGCCGAAGAGACACAGCGCGGTCAGTGCAACAATTCTTTTCGCTTCGTATGGCATGACGCCTCCCTTTCCTTATTGAATCGTCGGAGTACTTTTCACAACCGCGCGGACGATGAAGCGCTGCGGTGCGGAGCCGATGAAGTAGAACGGATAACAGGTGACCAGCGTGATCGCGCGAGACGGCGTGGGATCGAGCACGGATACATCGGTCGGATCGACGATCCATGTTCGCTCGATGCGATACATCTCCTGACCGCGTGGCGTCTCGAGCGACATCTCGTCCCCCGTCTGGATGTCCTTCAGCCCGCGGAAGAATCCATCTCTGTGTCCCGCGATGCCGGAATTGCCGTCCTGGCCAGGCGTGGCCGTGTCGGCGATGTGTCCGACGGCCCGGTTGAGCGTCCAGTCGTCGGTGCCCTCGAGCACCGGCACCTCCAATCCAATTCGCGAAATACGCAGGACCGCGAGAGCGTGCGGGGTCTTGCTGTTGAACGTGTCTTTCCAGGCGAGTATCCGTTCGGGAGACCAGAGACTCTGATCGGGCGTCGTGATCGAAGAGCTGCCCGCCGCGCGTACAGCAACCAGTCGATCAATCTGCTGGCGCGAATCGATGGCTCTGAAGGCGGTGGCGAAAACCCAGATCGCGATCAACGCCAGGCCAACGACCCACGCGAAGCGTTCGATCAACACGCGTAGCCGCGCTTGTCCCGTCATCGATCGTTCTCCGACCACCGGCGGGCCAGACCACCACGCTTCGGGCACACTCACCGGTCGATGGGCATGTCGCAGGTCCCGCACATCCAGGATGCGGTCACACCTTGCACGGACCGGCTGGGCTGGCGGGCACGATTCCCCTGAGGCTAGTCGCGGGACGGGCAGCTCACAAGTTGGACTTTGGTCTACTGGAACTTCTGACAGGTTACCGATCACCCAGGCGACGCCGCATGAGCTGCTGCGCGTCCTGAATCTGCGGCGCCATGGCGGAGAGCCTCTCCGGCACGAGCGCGCGGCGAGGCGCAGTGGGCGAACGACGGTCGAACGCTTCCTTGATCGCAAGGCGAAGCGCCGAGGCCGCCGCGTCATGCCGCCCGGGCTTGACCCTCGTGGACGTCCGGACCGTCATCGTCTCGAGGCCGAAGTTGCTGATGCCCTCCACCTGAGTCTCGCCAAGGACGTCGCCGTTCTCACGGCGGATCCGGTCGCCGGCCTCGCGCAGGATGGCAAACACCTGGGGAAGGTCCGCGTGATACGGGACATCGATGGCCACCACGGCCAGGGCATATTGCTTCGAATAGTTGATGACCTGCTTCACGTCGCCATTGCGCACGATGTGAAGGCGTCCATCGCCGTCCCGGATCTTGGTCGTGCGAAATTCGATGGCCTCGACAATGCCCTTCGCGCCGGCGGCCTCGATCGCATCGCCGACGAGAAACGTGTTCTCGAACAGAATGAAAAAGCCGGACACCACATCGTTAATCAGCGCCTGCGCGCCGAACCCCACGACGAGGCCAATGATCCCGGCGCCGGCCAAAAACGGCATCGGATTGAAGCCGAGCGACGCGAGAATCAGGACGGCTGTTCCGAAATACACCGCGTAGGCAAACGTGTTGCGAATGATGGGCGCCATCGTCGCGCGCCGACGCCGGGACATATCGTCCAGGCCCTCGTCGGGCAGCATCCGGCGCGCGATCTCCAGGTGACCCAGTTCGATCACCACCCGGCCTAGAAGGAAGAGACCGACGCACTCAATGAGACGAGGGCCCCACGCCACCACACTGTTGAGCCCTGCGAGCTGAACGATCGCGAGCGATGCGACGCCGATCCACAATGCGTACTCGAGGCAGGCGCGGAAGGTTGGCACGAGCCCTCGCAGGTGGTCGTAGTAGCGCTGCCAGTCCTTTCCTCGGACGTAGCGCTGGCCCACGCTGTCGAGGACATCGACGATCATCACGGATGAGCGGATCAGCAGTACGCCCACGGTAATGACGACATACGCACGGACGATCATCACGAAGACGCCCACGACGCGGTCGGGGACCTCAAACAGCTGGAATGCGAAGACGATCAGGAGAAGCCATCCGGTATTGACGATCGCGTAAACGAGCCGGTGGAATGCAGCCCGGACGCTTTTTTCATGGTCCCGGAGCTCCTCCCGCCGGATGGCGACTCTTTCGACGGCACCGAGGCCGCGGCGAATGAGGGCAACGGCGACAAGGAATCCAATCGCGGCCGCAGCCAGCTTCCCAAGGGCAATCCCGAAACGAATCCACACGGCCGCGCCGATCGCTCCGAGCCTCTCCAGTCCGTACGTCCACGCGTTGATGCCCCGGCTGGCCAGCCATCCGTTGAAGACCAGAACGACCACGCTCAGCACGAGGCACGTGACGGCGAGGAGGTTGCGAATACGCGAGCGCAGGCGGCGCCCCGACTCGATCAGCGCATCACTCTTTCCGGACATGGCGTTTTCGAATCCGCGCGAAAGCGCCGCATAGGAGAGTCTGGAGAGCCCCACGATGAGGACCAGCTCAACGATAGTGAGGAGGAGCGTGGAAAAGATTGCAGCCATCCGCTGTTCCGGTTCCAACTCCTGCACCCGATGGCCCAGAGAGCGAGGCCCCGGATTTACGCGAGAAACCGGCGCAGCGGTCGTGGTGGGTTTACGAAGTCCGCGTCATATGGTGGGGACAACGCGGCATCTCGCGGTCGGCACGCTGGCGCCTTACTGCTCGCGTACCTCGATCCGCGAATTGATCCTGGGTGATTGAACGATCTGCTTCTTGCCGCTCGGCCAGGTCACTTCGATGCTGTCGGCGCTTGCGGCAGAACCCAGTCCGAAATAGAGCGGGTAGACGCTATGTGAGAGATATCCCGAGTTTCCGTCCATTACCTTCGTGTAGCTCACCCCGCCCGCGGTGACTTTGACCAGTGCGCCGAGCCCATCCCGATTCGACGTCGTTCCGATGAGCTTGATGGTGAGGTAATGGACGGGCGTTTTCTCGGTCAGGTTACTGATGAGCACCATGGGGGCTGCATTGAATTCGTTGGTCACGATGTCGAGATCGCCGTCGCCGTCGACGTCGAAGATGACTGCCGAGCGCGAGGCGCGGGCACCCCAGATGGCGACGCGCCCTGTCATCCCGTTCGCGTCGGCGTGGCCCTTGTCCTTCCCTGAGGCGTCGAGCTCGAACCATGGTGTCGCGAGGCCGCCGCTGCGCGGTTCAACTCCGAGCACGAACTCTGCGTCCACGAATTTCTGGCCGCGATCGTTGAGCTTGACCGAATTGATCATGTATCGCTCCGGATAGTTCATCCCGGATGCGATGAACGCGTCATCGAATCCATCGGCGTTGAGGTCGCCGATGCTCGGTCCCCACGGACAATAGTTCTCTGCGCCGACGGCGTCGGACACTTCGCGGTACTTCGAGGGGCCGTCCTTCATGAAGAACGAGTTGCCCCAGATGCTCGTACTGCCATTGCCCCGGAACGACTCGGGCCATTTCATCGTGGACTTCACGTGCTCGAGTTCAGGGCCGATTGGTTCGCTCATGTCGGAGTGCATGTCGGTGATGAAGATGTCCAGGCGCCCGTCGTTGTTGAAGTCGAACACCTTGATGCCCATCGAGCCCCACGACGTCTTCGGGAACACGTCGCGGCTCTTCTTGACGAACCGCTTGCCTCCGACGTTCTCGTAGTAGTTGTCGTCGCCCAGCATGTTCAACAGGAACACGTCGGGCCAGCCGTCGTCGTTGACGTCAACCACGCTCGCGTCGCCGGACCATGACAGATCGACAAGGCCTGCGCTCTGTGTCACATCCTTGAAACGGTTGCCTCCTTCGTTGTGATAGAGAACGCTTCGCTCGGCGCGCTCAGGCTTGAGGTGACCTGAAAACGCGTCCTCGAAGGCCACGTAATACTTGAAGGGGTTCCCGGCGATCACGCTCGTCGTGTATTTCCCAACGTTCACGAGCAGGAGGTCCAGCCGGCCGTCTTTGTCGTAATCAAAAAAAACGAGCGGCTGATGAATGACCGACATACCCTACCCCTGCCGGCGCGGAGATGTCCTTGAACCGGCCGTGGCCGTCGTTCTCGAACAGCATGTTTCCACCGCGGACGGTCGTCACGTAGAGATCCGGATCGCCGTCGTTGTCGATGTCGGCAAACGAGGCCGACACGCTGACCTTGCCCGGCACTCCCACGCCGGCGGATTCCGTGATGTTCTGAAACTTGCCGCCGCCGAGATTCTTCCAGAGCTGATTGCCGCCGGCCTGGCTCACAAAGTAGATGTCCAGCAGTCCGTCGCCATCAACGTCGGCCACCGCGATCCCGGTTCCATGGTCGTAGTGGGCCGCCTTATAAGTCTTCCCTGCGTCATCCACGATCTGGTGCTTGAACGTGATGCCGCTCTGGGCCACGTGGTCCGAGAACTGGAAATCATGGAATGCCGCCACACCACTCATCGCCTTGATCTGTTCGTTCTTCAGCCGCGGCAGCCAGGGTGAGTCCTGGACGTCATCCGGAACGAACTTGACTGTCGGCGTGGAAGGCTCGGGTCGAGCGGCTGATGCCGGCGGACGCGTCTGCGCGTTGAGGAGCAGCGTCGACGCGGACGCGATGGTGGCAAGAAGCAGGATCCCGGTGATCCGTGTGCGCAGGATGGAACCGATCTGAGGACGAATTGAGAGCCGCCACCGTCGCGGAATCAAGAAAACCTCCCGTAGGTAAAAAGACCGTCGCGCCGACTCCTGTATTCAGCATACTTTAGCCGTCTGGCTCGGGTGGTCACAACGGCAGACTTGGACTCCCCTCCAGGCGCCTCCAAGGAGGTCACGCGTCCATGGCAATTGCCTACCTCGTTGTAACCGCAGTGTTTGCGGTGATCTGCGCCAGTTCAGCGACGCTGAAGCTTGTTGGCAACCCAATGGTGGTGAAGGTCATTCACGAGACCGTTGGCGTGCCGATGAAGTATTTGCCGCTTCTCGCGGCGTGCGAGATCGCTGGTGCCCTGGGCCTGGTCGCGGGCTATTGGTATCCGCCGCTCGGCCTGACAGCAGCCACCGGTCTCGTCATCTATTTCGTCGGCGCGGTCGTTTCACACATCCGTGTCGGCGATTTCAAGGGCATCGGCAACGCGGCCTTCATGCTGGGGCTTGCTGTGGCATCGCTGATTCTGCGCACAGTAACAATGTAGGGGAATACCGGGATCCGGGATCCGGGATCCGAGATCCGGCCCGGTCAGCACTCAGCACTCAGCATTCAGCAATCAGCATTCAGCAATTCTTCAATAGCTCCAGCCCAGCGAAAATACGAAGCCGACGTCGTTCTGGTCGGCCGACGGGTTGGGCGGACGGCTGTCGAAGGTGTTGAAGAAATTCATCGACGCGAAGAAGTCCTTCCAGAGCTCGCGCTTGAGACCCACGTCGGCCTGCAGGCGCTGGCGTCCGCTGTTACTCAAACTCGGGTAGTACTGAAAGCTGATGTCGACGTTCGTCTTCGGGCGATCGTAGGTGTAATACGACGTCCGAAACACCAACAGCCCTTCCAGGTTCTGCGTCGGCTCGACGTCCACGCCCTGCTCTTCGTTGACGACCAGTCCCGCGCCCACTGCCAGCTGCGCTCTGCTGGTGTTCACCAGGCGCGGACCGACGGCACCGCCCACTTGCGATCGGAGCACAAGACCCAGACTCTCGTTGTTTTCAAATCTGCCTGCGCCGGTGAAGAACCAGTGTTGCCAGGGATAGCGCAGGTATGACATCTCGATCGTGCCCCGATCGTCGCGGCCGGAGTCATCGTCTTTTTGCGTGATCGTCGTGGAAGCGGTCAGCCGGAACCGCGAAGCGGGTTTTTGGTAGACGCTGTCCCAATTGAGGTTGAACTGCGCCACGCCGCTCGACTTCGTGTAGTTGTAGCCGGCATCGATGGAGCCATCGAGCTTCTTCCAGAACCCCCGCCCAATCGCCCTGATCAGGGCGACCTCCGACATTGCGAGAGACGTCGCCCCGTCGGGACCGACGACGCTGATCGATCGATCCGCCGATTTGCCGAGCGTTCCAAGGAAGCGCCGGCCGTCCTCGGTGACGACTTCGACGAAGCGGGCGGCGACGAGGCTCGCCAGCTTGTCCCACTCCAGATACAGCGTTCCCACATCGTCGGTCTTGAACTCGAGCCGGCCTCGTTCGAGAACGACCACTTCACCGGTGATGTGATCCCCATTGGCAAGGGTGACGACGTCGGTTCGACCCTGCGCGTCCGCGCGTCCGTGGAGAGTGAATATCAGCAAGAGGAGAAGGCGAAGGATCTTCGGCAGGCCCGTATGATACAGCCACTGGCCGAGGTGTCGTAGAGTCCGGCCGTCGGTCAGTTCCAACTCCGGGCATCAGTAACTCGACCCCCTTCCTGGCTGCCGCCCTCCGCCATTCCGGAGGATCTACGAATCTCCGTCACCACCATATGACGTGGGCCGATTCATCGATGGCCACGAAATAGCGCAAGTCCTTGTGAGGGACGCGCTTTCGCTCTCTGGCGTAGCGACATCCCATCTGGCATGACGGGTGCTGTTCGGAAAGGCACAGAAAGGATACCTCTCTATGCGGCACACAAGACTGATCGTGGTAGCAATCTGCCTGGGGCTCTCGGCATCGGCCGCCGAGGCGCAGGACGTAAGGCCGGTCAATGTTTCACTGGGCGGCGGATGGACGGCTCCGCAATCCGACATTAAGGACCATCTGGGCAATGGCTACAACTTCAATTTCGGCGTCCAGGTGAACGTCAAACCGACGATCGGAATCGAAGGGCTGTACAGCTTTAACGGCCTGGGTGAAAAGAGAATTTCCATTCCGGTGAGCGGAAATCCTGACGGTTCAGGTGCGGTCCCGACCGACTTTTTCGGGACCATGAACATGCAGTACGGAACGGGGAGCGTGGTGTTTCAAGCTCCGTCGGGCAACGCCAGGCCGTACGGCCTGATCGGAATGGGTGTTTATTATCGCCCGGTCAAGGTTACGACGCCGGCTGTTGGCTATATTCCTGGGTACTGCGACCCGTGGTGGTATTACTGCGTTCCCGGAGGCTTCGTTCCTGTGGACAAGATCGTCGGCGACCGCAGTTCCACTGACTTCGGGATGGTCTTCGGCGGCGGTGTGACGTTCAGAGCCATCTATGCCGAGATTCGCTACCACTACATCTGGGGCCCGAAAACCGAAGCGCAGGTGAATCCTCTCACCGGGACGACCGTCGGAGGCGGAAATGCCAACGGCCAGTTCCTGGCAACGACATTCGGTATTCGCTTCTAAGTGAACGGGCGCCGCTGCCGCGGCCGGCGATCCGCGGCAGCGAGTGTACCGCGCTCCCAGGTGGACGTGCGGGTACGCCCTGAGACGATGACATGACGCGACCGTCCGGTGACAACGTCGAGCCGGGGCGAGGCACGCTGGCTGCGGCGATCGACACGGCCGACAGGCTCTGGAACCGGGCGTCACAGTTCGTCAACAGCAGGCTGGTGTGGAACCGTCTGTACCGCACCGCGAGTTATCTCAAGTCGGCGCTGTGGGTGGTGCCCTTCGTCGCCATCCTGCTCGTCCTCGCAACCGCACCGGCGCTTCGCGCACTCGACGCCTGGCTCGGGTGGCGGATCAGTGGACTCGGGCCCGCCGGCGCGACGTCGCTGTACCAGACAGTCATCACCCTGACGCTGTCGTTCGTGGTCTTCACCTTCGGCTCGTTGCTGGTCGCGATTCAGGTCGCCAGCGGCCAGCTGACGCCGCGGATCATCGCGACGACGCTGTTGCGGGACAACGTTGTCAGGTACAGCGTGGGGCTGTTCGTGTTCTCACTGGTCTTTGCCGTCATGGCATTGAACCGCGTGAACACGACGGTCAACGAGATCGTTCCGCTTGTGTGCGCGGTACTCGGCCTGGCGTGCATGGCCACGTTTCTGTTTCTCATCGACTACGCGGCACGCCTGCTGCGCCCGGTGAGCGTGGTCGCGCGAGTCGGCGACGAAGGGCGGACGGTGATCGATGCCGTCTACCCCAAGCAAGTGGACGCCACGGCCGATGAGGGCCACGTCCCCTTCGTCTCGAACGACGGGGCTTCCCGGATCGTCCGTCACCAGGGCACGTCCGCGATTGTGCTGGCGGTCGAACTCGACTCGCTGGTGGAAGCGTCACGTCTGGCCGACGGCGTCATCGAATGCCTGTTCCAGGTCGGGGACTTCCTGGCCAACGGCGAGCCGCTGTTCGCGCTGCATCGCGGCGCCGGCAGGATAGACGATGCGGTCTTGAGGCAGAGTGTCGCCTTCGGCTCCGAACGGACCATGGAGCAGGACCCGATGTTCGCCTTCCGCATCCTGGTCGATATCGGGCTCAAGGCGCTCTCCCCGGCCATCAACGACCCCACGACCGCCGTGCTGGCTCTCGATCAAGTCCACCGTCTGTTACGGGTTGTGGGGAACCGGCGGTTGCGGGGGAATACCATTCGCGATCAAAGTGGACAGCCGCGCGTCATTCTTCACACACCGAACTGGGAAGACTTCGTGTTCATCTCGTGCATCGAGATCGCCAGCTGTGGCGCCAGCAGCGTGCAAATCGCGCGTCGACTCAGGGCGATGCTCGAGAACCTACTCGACTCGCTGCCGCCGCATCGTCATCCTGCGCTGGAACAGCAGCGTGCACGCCTGGATCGGATGATCATAGAGCTTTATCCGATCCCGGAAGACCTCGCGCTCGCGCGCATTCCCGACTCCCAGGGCCTGGGCGGGTCATCGGGCCCGAGAAGGTCGCTCGCTAGCGGCCTGCGGTGACGGGCGTCCTGAACCCGGCAATCACATAGACCAGCGAGCCGACGGGAATTCCTTCAACCTTCGCCGGCCGGAACCGCCACTGACGCACCGTGTCGCGCGCTGGCTCGTCGAACGGAGGCGCTGACCTGATGACGCCGACGTCCTCGACCGCACCGAGCGCTCCTACGTGAACTTCCAAAACCACGACGCCCCCGCCGAAGGCTCGTGGTGGATACGGTGGCATCGTCGTCGCGATCGGAAATGGCACGGCGTCGGATCCCGACGCAAGATCCTTCGGCGTTTCGCCAAGCGTCGGGTTGTTGAGCGCCGGTGGACGAAAGATCCCGACAACCAGAACTGTGGACGCAACTGCCACACGTGAGATTGGTGTTCCGGCCTGCCTCGCATCGGCCTTGACGACTTCCCTGGCAGGAAAGAACCGCCACTCGCGAACAGCGGTGGTCACGAGGTCTGTGAATGGAGGCGTGCCACGCAGCGGGGTCGCGCGTGTCACGGTTCCTTCGCTGCTGACGTCGAGCTCGACACGAACTTCGCCGCCGCCAATCGCGTTCACCGGGATGGACGGGGGCCTCCCGTCGCGAAGCCGCGCCGGTGTGAACGCCGCTTCCTGAGACGCAGCCAGCAGCACGCCGAACGCGATCAACGCCAGCTTGCCCATCGGTTCTCCAGCCGATCAGAAACGATATCCGAAACAGCCCGGAGGTGTATATCCGAGGAGTCCTGCGCCAACTGGGTACTCTACGCGAGGCAGGAGGGTCTACGGTCGAACGTTGACGGCTGCGGTCAGTTGAAACTGCAGGCGGGTCTCGGCTGGTAGCGTCAGGTGTTCCTCGCCCCCACTGGCAACCACGGCGCCGGTCGCGCCGCCGACAGCGGCACCAATCGCTGCCCCTGAACCACCGCCGGCAATGCCGCCGACGATGGCACCGAGGCCCGCGCCGCCGCCGACCTTGCGCGCGGTCTTCTTGCCTTCTCCTCCGCCTTTCGTTTCCACGTAGGCGGTCGCCACCGGATACACGTTGCCGCCAAAGCCGACGGAGTTCATCTTCAGCGAAATCTTGTCGCTGCCCTTCATCTTCCCCGACTGCTGGACGGCGACTGCCTGGAGCTCCGCGGTGGCGCCGCGCGGAATGACTATCGACCCGTTCAGCATCACCGGATCGTCGACAATGGCCTTGAACGACTGACCCGCCTTCGAGGCATCGACGTCAATCCCCTGAGTGAGCCGGACGTTGAGGGTCGTGCCCGCGGGAACCTGCACCGGCTTCGGCCGCGTCGCTGGATTTGGCGGAGGTGGCGGAGGGGGAGGCGGCTTGCGCGGCGTGAACTCGACGGACACCGTGTCTGCGATCCCCACCTCGGTGACTTTCCCGTTGTCGAGAAGAATGCGGACGGTCTTGCTGTCGGCACCGACGAACATGCCCTCGATGATTTTTCCCGATTTCAGCTTGACCCGGTCCGCGGAGAGCGTCGCCCCGACCATCAGCATGAGCAGCGCGGTGATCCAATGGGCGCGTCGATAACGCACGGCCAACTCCTGTTACCTGGCGATCGGAAGCGCCGCGGAAATCTGCAGGTCGATGATCAGCTGCAACTGATGCTCGACCTGCAGGTAGCGCAACGCCGTTCGAGGTGACAATGCCTTCTTGACGCGATCGTAGTACTTGGCCTTGACGGCCTGGCGACGCGACTCGAGGTCGATCGCCTTCGTCCCGATCTCGTCGGCCATCGCGTCGGTGAGTTGCGAATAGTGGCTCGCGAAGTCGTCAATCAGCGCGACGCGCTCGTCGCCAAGCTTCGACATCTCCGCGTCGTACTCGCGATAGATCGGCCAGAAGGCCTTGTCCTCTGCCTCCGTAAACCCCATCACTTCGGTGAGGATGGCGACCTTCTCCGCGCGCACATCGCTGCGAAGCAACTCGGCGTACGCGGTCAGATTGGTCGTGCGGGTCTCGCGGTCAGAGGCGGCCGGCGACTGAACGTGCACGACCAGACCGCACAGCATCAACAGGATGATTGTCGCGAACGTCCGTCTCACGATCGTGCCCCCGTGTATCCGCTGCGCGTAGAGACACTAGCTCTTCTGCTTGGGCGGATAGTTTTTGAAAATCTTGTTCACCGCGTTGATGATGTTCTTGTCCCGCTTGTCCGGCTTCGCCTGCGTGTCGATGCCTTCCTTGGTGGCCATCCCGCGCCACGCCAGCTGTCCCTTCGCTGCGTCGGCCATGTCGATCACGAGTGTCCCGACCAGGATGTCCCGCACCTGCGTCGTCGTCGAGCCCATGCCGCCGCCATAACCCCACCCGTAGGCGCCGTAGCCACCGGCGTAACCGGAGCTGTAGGTCGAGATGTCTTTCTGTTTGTCGAACGCCACGTGGTAAACCACGAACACATCTGGCTTGTCGCTCTTGGTGAACCCTTTCGTCGCGAGGGCTGAGTCGATCGCGGCGACAATCCGGTCGTCGATCAGCGGCTGCCCGACCTTGGTGCCATCCTTGTGTCCGTAGGTCTTGAAAGCCGCGAAGTTCGCGCTCTTGTCGAAGTCGTAGCTGGTTTTCTGCGCTATCACGAGGGCGGGCAACAGGCAGACGAGCGTCACGATGGAGATCACGAGTTGCTTCTTCATATTCGACTGATCCTTTCGGTCGACGGGTTGCGTGTGCACGGCCGCTGCAACAGTCAAGCCGACCTTGGATGCAGACGGACCGCGCACTCGCGCAGAAGACCCGTGGACAGGGTCCGCTATCCCGGAGATCCTCCGGTGAATCGGAGAGGTTCGTCCGCCGCCCAACCCGCTGTATCTCCGCTAGATTCGGTCGTCAAACCTTTGCCTCCCGAACTCTCCGCGACGGTCGGGGTCGGCACAGTCTCTGCTCTATTAAGAGCACCTGCTGCTGTTTGCACGGCATTTCCGGGATCCATGATCGCGAGGCCCACGGCATGGCGTGGGACCCCCCGGCAGGCCGTTGGGATTCTAGAGGTGAACGGAATCATGCCGATCGACATGAAGCCCGATGGAAAGAACACTTACCTGCTCGAGATCTGGGGGCAGCTGAAAAAGGCGGAACTCAAGAAGTGCGAAGAAAGGCTGGCCGGTGAGATCAGCCGCGTAGGGCCGGTCAAGCTGCTGTTCAATCTGTCGGACTTCCAGGGTTGGGAAACCCGTTCGGATTGGAACGACCTGCAGTTCTTCATCCAGCACGGCGACAGCATTCAGCAGATCGCGATTGTCGGCAACGACAAGTGGAAAAGCCAGGCCTTGATGTTCGCCGGCGCGGGGCTGCGCAAAGCGCCAGTGGAGTTCTTTCCGGAAGGCGCCGTCGCCGAGGCGCGCACATGGCTTTCGTCGTGACGAAGGGGCTCGGTCGAGTACCAGGAGGATCGAGAGTGAAGAAACATCAACGCCGGCACGCGGCAGCCGCCGTCCTCGCCGCGTTCAGTCTGCTCGTTCAGCCGTTGACGCCGCTGGTGGCGGCAGGACAAACGGCAAAGCCCGCCGCTCCGGCTCCACAGGCCGCGGCGAAGCCGACCGCTCAGCCGGCCGGCGCCAAGCCGCCGGCTCCCGCACCGGCCGCCGCACCCATCGACGGCGGATGGCCGAGGTACTACGATGCCGCTGGCGGAAGCATCCTGCTGTATCAGCCCCAGATCTCGACCTGGGACAATCAAAAGCACCTGGTCGCGTTCAGCGCCGTGTCGTTCCGACAGCCGAACACAGGACAGAACGCCTCCGAGAAGCCGGCGGTCGGAACCATCAAGCTCGAAGCCGACACGAAGGTGTCGGTCACCGATCGGCTGGTGAGCCTTACCGCCATCAAGGTCACCGAAGCCAACTTCCAGACGCTCTCGAAGGAGCAGGTACGGGCGATCAGCGAGGCCATCGACAACGCGATTCCAGACGACGAGAAGGTGATCGCACTCGATCGAGTCCTCGCGAATATCGACAAGAGCCAGATCGTTTCGAAGAACGTCGAGGGCATCAAGGCCGATCCCCCGACGATCTTCTTCAGCAAGTCGCCCGCGGTAATCATGAATATCGACGGCGAACCGATCTGGAGCCCAATCAAGGACAACGATCTGAAATATGCCGTCAACACGAACTGGGACCTGTTCCAGTACGGCCCCAGTAGCACGCTCTATCTGCGGAACAACGACACGTGGCTGAAGGCGACCGACGTCAAAGGTCCATGGTCGCCGGCCGGGAAACTGCCCGGCAGCTTCACGAAGCTGCCAGCCGAAGATAACTGGAAAGACGTCAAGGCGAACCTGCCCGGCAAAGCAGTCGCGGCGTCGGCCGTGCCGAAGGTGTTCACGAGTTTTCAGCCGGCGGAGATGATTCTGCTGACCGGAGAGCCCGCCTATCAGGCTGTGAAAGGTACGAGCCTCTTCTGGGTGAGCAACACCGAAAGCGATGTGTTCCGCATGGGAAAGGCCGGCGACGTCTACTACCTGGTGGCGGGCCGCTGGTTCTCTGCACCGGACTTCACGGGACCGTGGAAGTTCGCCACGACGTCGCTGCCCGAGGACTTCAAGAAGATCTCGCTCGAACACGAACGCTCGCGCGTGCTGGCGTCCGTGCCGGGGACCGATCAGGCGGCCGAGGCGGTGCTGGTCGCACAGATCCCGCAGACGGCGCGCGTGAACAAGAAGGAGCTCAAGGCTCCCGAGGTGGCATTCCAGGGCGATCCCCAGTTCCAACCGATCGAACAGACGACGGTTCAGCGCGCGGTCAACACCGACAAGGACGTCTTCAAGGTCGGCGACCTGTACTACATGTGCTACAACGGCGTCTGGTTCGTCGGGAAAACGCCGACGGGCGTGTGGGAAGTCGCCAGCTCGGTGCCGCAGGAGATCTACCAGATTCCAGTCAGCTCTCCAGCGAATCACGTGACCTACGTGACCGTCGAGGACAACGACGATGAGTGGGTCACCTTCGCGGCAGCGGCGGGCTACACCGGCATGATGATCGCCTGGGGCTGCACGGTGTGGGGCAGCGGTTGGTATTACCCGCCGTACTACGGCTATGGCGGCTTCTATCCGTACTACTACCCGCACTTCCCGACCTACGGGTACTCGGCGTTTTACAACCCCTGGACCGGCGCCTACGGCAGGAGCGCGAGAGTCTACGGGCCGTATGGCGGCGCCGGCGTCGGCGCACGCTATAACCCGCGCACCGGAACGTACGCGCGCGGCGCAGCTGCGTATGGCCCATACGGCGCGCGTGGCGTCGCGCAGGCCTACAACCCTCGCACGGGAACCTACGCGCAGACTCGACAGGGCTCGAACGTGTATGGCAGCTGGGGATCGACCGCGGTTCAACGCGGCGACGACTGGGCGAAGACCAATCGCTACACGAACAACCGGACTGGCACCACGACACGCACCGTCCGGACCGACCAGGGCAACGCTGTCACCCGGAAAGGTCCCGATGGCGGCCGAGTCGCCGCAGGAAGCGGCGGCGACGTCTATGCCGGCAAGGACGGCAACGCCTATCGGAAACAGGACGGGACGTGGCAGAAGTACGACAACGGCGGCTGGCAAAACACACCCAACCAGCCAAGCGGCGAACGACCCACACCCAGTGAACGTACGGGAGATCGAGCGGGAACGACCGGTTCTGTCGATCGCGGCACCACTGACCAGCTCAATCGCGACGCCCGGGCGCGCAGCGAAGGCGCGACCCGCACGCACGACTACGGGAACTACCGCGGCGGCAGCGGCACGAGCGGGACCGGCAGCTATCGCGGCGGCGGCGGCGGTGGCGCGCGGTCCCGGGGCGGCGGCGGCGGCGGCGGGCGCCGACGGTAACGTCCGGTTCTCACCGATGGCGGAACTTTGAGGCGTGCTGCTCAACGGCACGCCTCAAGTATTTTGGGAATCTCTGTCTTCTTTTCTTACTTTGCGCTGGGGCCCCACCCCCAGCGCCTGCCAGCGCTCGCTCATTCGCTCGCGCCGGCTCATCGGGACGACTGTCCGCTTGGTGAGGCGGTTCCGAAGACGTCCGGTTCCTCAATCAGCATTCAGCAATCAACAATCAGCAATTCGCGCCGAAGGCGCCCCCTGTCGATCCCGGCCAGATCCGTTCGTATAGAAGGTGACAAGCCGGCATAATGCCGGTTGCGAACCAAGGAGATGGCCCGATGAAACAGTATCTGCTCAGCGTCTACCAGCCCGACGGACCGGCGCCACCGCCTGAGTCGCTGCAGAAAGTCATGCGCGACGTCTACGCGCTTCGCGACGAGATGAGGTCCGCCAACGTGTGGGTCTTCTCCGGGGGCTTGCACGAAGCGAGCACGGCCACCGTCCTGAGGCCGCAGGCAGGTGAGATCCTGACCGTCGATGGCCCCTTCGCCGAGGGGAAAGAACATATCGGCGGCTTCACGATCATCAAAGCGGCCGATCTCGACGCGGCGCTGGGCTGGGGACGCAAGCTCGCCAAGGCGACAACCCTTCCGATCGAGGTGCGGCCGTTCCGAGAGGAAGCGGGACACTGACGCCGGCGATGTCGCTCGCCTCCATCGCGGACATCGAAGAGGTCTTTCGGAAGGAGTACGGTCGCGCGGTGGCCGTCCTGGTTCGCACGTTCGGCGACATCAGCATCGCCGAGGAATCAGTCCAGGACGCGTTCACCGCGGCGATCGAACGGTGGCCATCGAGCGGTATGCCGCCGAGTCCTGTTGGGTGGATCATCACGGCGGCGCGCAATCGCGCGATCGACCGCCTGCGCCGCGAGTCGTCGCGCGAGGATCGCCACGCGCAGGCCGCGCTGCTGCACGCCAGCCAGGACGAGGAGCAGAACGAGGAGGGTGCCGTGCGCGACGAACGGTTGCGTCTGATCTTCACGTGCTGCCACCCGGCACTCGCCACCAGCGTGCAGGTGGCGCTGACGCTGCGCCTGCTCGGCGGGCTGACGACGGCCGAGATCGCGCGCGCGTTTCTCACGCCGGAAGCCACGATGGCGCAGCGGCTCGTGAGAGCCAAGGCCAAGATTCGCGACGCCGGCATCCCGTATCGCGTACCGGGCGAGACCGATCTGCCGGAACGGCTCCGCGCGGTCCTTGCCGTCATCTACCTGATCTTCAACGAAGGCTACGTCGCATCAATGGGCGATCGACTCGTTCGCGATGATCTGTGCGCCGAAGCCATCAGGCTCGGGCGGGTCCTCGCGGATCTGATACGCGAGGAACCGGAAGTGCTGGGGCTCCTGGCGCTGATGCTGCTCATTGAATCCCGGCGGGCCGCTCGCATCGGGATCGAAGGCCAACTCGTGCCCCTGGCGGATCAGGATCGCACCCTGTGGAATCACGCGCTGATTGCCGAAGGCCAGGGAATCGTGCGCCACTGTCTCCGCCGCAATCAGCCGGGCTCGTATCAGATTCAAGCCGCCATCAACGCTGTCCACAGCGACGCGGCGACCGCGGCCGCCACCGACTGGCGGCAGATTCTGCAGCTGTACGATCAGCTGTTGGCGTTCGTTCCCGGCCCCATCGTCGCGCTCAATCGTGCGGTCGCGGTTTGCGAAGTGCACGGACCCGACGTGGCGCTTCAGCTCGTCGATTCACTCGATGCGGATCGCCATCATCTCCATCGGTATCATCTGTATCACGCGATTCGGGCCGATTTCCTTCGGCGCCTGGGACGCCAGGGAGAAGCGGCTGCAGAATATGAACGAGCAGTCGCCTGCACCGACCAATACTGCGGAACGCGATTTTCTTCGGTCGAAGGTCCAGGAAGTGTTGGCGCTCGACACGTCTCCGTCCCAATTCCCAACACCCGATCCCGAAGCCGAACACCAGGGCACACGAGATCCTGCTGAATATTCGAATTCGTTCTTCTCCAGCCTGGCATGTCACTGGCACGTCCCCAACCTCATGATCTGGGCGGATCTCCGATACTCGGTTCGCACACTGACCCGCAGCCCCGGTCTCTCGCTGACGCTGCTGCTGACGATCGCCATCGGGATCGGGGGCAACGCCGCGATAGCGGGATTCGTCCGAGGTCTGGTGACGCGGGATCTGCCCATTCCGGATGTCGATCGCATGGTGTCCGTTTTCGCCCGGGATGCGCAGGATGGGTTCAGCCCCGTGTCGTACGATGCGTATCGCTCGCTCGGCACCGCAGCCGACGTCTTCGAGTCGCTGGGCGCGGCGCGCGTCTCGCGAAGCAGCGTCACGCTGGATGGGCGATCGTCGGTGTTGTCGGTCGCTTCGATCACGCCCGAGCTCGCCTCGCTCTTTCAACTGTCACCTGCCGGCGGGTTCGTCATCAGCCATCGCCATCTGGCAGAGCGAATTCGGCGGCAAGGCGAATCTTCAGGATCGACTGATATCGGTTGACGACACGAGGAGCCGTGTCGCGGGCGTTGCGCCGGAATGGCTCGAGGGGCTCTACGCCGGAAGTGACGTGGACGTGTGGATCCCGCTCGACGACACGTCGTTGCAGCCTCGCGACCGCAGCCGCCAGGTGTTCTGGGCGCTGGGGCGGTTGCGCCCGGGACTGTCACGAGATGGCGCCCAGGCCGCGCTGAACCGGACGCGCAACGGCGCCGACATCGTGGCGGTGCTCGATTACACAGGCATGACGCCCGAAGTGTCCGGTGGGATGCTGCGCATGGGCACGCTGTTGTCTACCGCAGCCGGTGCGGTGTTCTTCATCGCGTGCGTCAATGTCGCGACGTTTCTGCTGTCACGCTCGTCGACGCGCTCGAGGGAAACATCCGTGCGCATCGCGATCGGCGCCAGCCGGGGCCGGCTCGCGCGCCAGCTGTTCGCCGATGCCGCCGTCCTGTCCGTGAGCGGCGGCGCACTCGGCATGCTGCTGGCCCTCTGGACCATGCGCGTCATTCCGTCGTTCCTGTTCGAGCAGGATGCCGGGCACCTGGTGTTCGTGGCCAATCTCCCGGGCACCCTGACGGCGTCGGCCGCGTGCGTGGTCATCATGATCGTGTGCGGGCTCGGGCCCTTGCTGGAGACCCGGCACGATGATCCCGCGGCGGTGCTCCGTCGCGAGAGCGCGGGGCCTTCAGTGGTCATGCGGCGCGTGCGCGCGGGGCTTGTGATCGCGCAGATGGCGTGCTGCTGCGTGCTCGTCATATCGGCAGCGAGTCTCCTGACGGGTTTCCGCGCGGCGCTCCAGACGAAGATGGGCCAGCATCTCCGCGAATCGATCCTGGCGACGCTCGAAGCGCGCGAACGCTTCAGTCGTCCGGATCTCGGTCTGCAGTACTTCCACGACGCCGAGCGGGCGGCCCTGTCGTTACCTGGCGTCGTCTCGACGGCGTGGTCCAGCACCCCGCCAGGGAGCCGGCCCGGCTGGCAGTCGTTCCGAATCGAACCCGCGATGCTGCCCACGCGTGATGTCGTGATGGACGTCGCGGCCTTTACGCCGGCGTCGCTCGCGCACATCGTCGTCCCACCGGTCACCGGCCGAATGTTCGGCGGCAGCGATACGGCGGAGTCGTGCCGGGTCGTCGTCGTGAACGAGCAGGCTGCAAAGGATCGCCTTGGCGGTGATGCCGTCGGCCGTTCGATCCTGGATCCTTCAGGGCTGCGAGCCGAAATCGTCGGCGTCGTCGCGGCAAAGAGCGCGGGCACGGGGACGCCGATTTCACCGACAATCTATTACTACGCCGAACAGACATCTCTCCCGCTGGATCGCCCGGGCGCAGCACACTTTCAGTTTCCCGTTCAATCGCAGCCGGTGCGTGCCGTGCTCGAGTCACACATCGTCTCGCCAGGATATTTCGATGCGATGAGCCTGGCCGTCATCGCCGGCAAGGTCTTTTCGAACTTCACGTCGCCGGACGGTTGCCGCATCAGCGTGATCAACCAGGAGGCGAACGAACTGTACTTCGGTGGCAACGGCATTGGGGCGGCCGTCATCGATGCCGCAGGACGCCGCGCCGCGGTCATCGGTGTCGTTCGCTCGCTCCTGCTCCGAACGGCGCAGCGCAGGGTGGAGCCTGCGATCTACTTCCCGATGACGCAGGATGATTTCCTTCCCCTCATGACGCTGACGCTTCAGACACGCCGGGCAAACGACGCGACCGTCACGTCCGTGCGCACCACGCTCGACGGCATACCAGGTGGCGCCGGGCCAGTCGCGGTGCGGACACTCGAGCAGCATCTGAGCAGGATCGCGCTCGCGCCGGAGCGGATCGCGACAGTCCTGGTCGGGGCATCAGCGGCCGCTGCGCTGGCACTCGGGGTGCTGGGGACTGTATGGGGCCATGAGCGACTCGACACGTCAGCGCCGCCGTGAGTTCGGTGTCCGCGTCGCGCTCGGCGCCACAGGGCTGGCGATTGATCGGAGAAGTACTGTCAGAAGGCGTTCGGCTCGCCGCCGCAGGCATCGCGGTTGGACTCCCTGGATCGCTACTGGTCGAGCGTTGGCTCGCTCGTGTAACGCCGAATGCGGGCCCGCTGACGGTCTGGGTCTGGCTGCTTGCTCCGATCGCGCTGCTGACAGCGGTCGGAATTGCGAGCGTCCTCCCGGCACGGCAGGCTTTGGCCACCGATCCGCTCACGATCATGCGCGACGAATGACCCTACGGTCAGTCGACGTGACCTTCCGACTCAAGGACAGCCAAACGGCGTCGGGTACAACGCTTGCGACGTTCACCAGCGTTTTCACCGGGAGTCGCGGCTCTACACGGGGGCGACAGGCGAAGAGTGTCCTTGTCCCCACGGCTGTCCACGACATATCGTGACCACATGACCGCGTGCAGCATCGGCCGGTGATCGGACGGTCTGTCCGGGCCTATTCATGAATTCAACGGTGCACCATGAGTAACGTGGAGACTTCCAAATCGACGCCTTCTCCCGCGCCCGGTCCACCGCCGTCTCCCGACATGATCTGGATCCCCGGCGGCACGTTTCGCATGGGCTCGGAGAAGCACTATCCGGAGGAACGGCCGGTCCAGCGCGTCTCGGTTGACGGCTTCTGGATGGACCGGACGCCGGTCACCAATACGTCGTTCGCCGAGTTCGTCCGGGACACCGGGTACGTCACGTTTGCCGAGATTCCTCCGAACGCCGCCGACTACCCGGGCGCCAAGCCGGAGATGTTGAAGGCCGGCGCGCTCGTGTTCGTGAAGCCGCCGCACCGCGTGGATCTTCAAAACTTTCACAACTGGTGGCAGTTCGTCTTTGGCGCCGACTGGAAACATCCGCGCGGCCCGATCACGTCGCTCGAGGGGTTCGCGCAGCACCCGGTCGTGCAGATCGCGTTCAGCGATGCCGAGGCCTACGCGAGATGGGCCGGCAAGACGCTGCCGACCGAGGCCGAGTGGGAATTCGCCGCTCAGGGCGGACTCGAGGAGACCGATTACGCGTGGGGCAACGAGCTCAAGCCCGATGGCAAGCTGATGGCGAATTTCTGGCAGGGCGAGTTCCCCTGGCAGAACCTCGCGGAGGATGGGTTCGAAGGCACGTCGCCGGTGGGATCGTTTCCGCCGAATGGTTACGGGCTCGTCGATACGATCGGAAACGTGTGGGAGTGGACGACCGATTGGTACACGCCGCGCTCGGGCTCGGAACCGACGAAAGCCTGCTGCGCGCCGCACAACCCGCGCGGGGGCAAGGAAGCGGACAGCTACGATTCGTGCCAGCCGGAGATTCGAATTCCGCGGAAGGTGATCAAAGGCGGGTCGCACCTCTGCGCGCCCAACTATTGCCGGCGCTATCGGCCGGCGGCGCGCTTCCCGGAGCCAATCGACACGTCGACGTGTCATCTGGGATTCCGGTGCATCGTGCGCCCGGGAAAGTAACGGCGGCTTACGCCGCCGCTCCCGCACTGGCCGGAAGCTGGAACTCGACGACGGTTCCGCCGTCCCTATCGTTCTTCGCATGGATCGATCCGCCGTGCGCCTCGACAATCGAGCGCACGATCGACAGTCCCATGCCCATGCCTCCGTTCTTGGTGGTATAGAACGCTTCGAAGACGACTTCCTCGGTTCCGGCGCGGAGGCCGGGGCCTGAGTCGTGGACGCTGACAACCACCAGCGCGTCGTCCTCGCGGCATCCAATCACGATTCTGCGCGCGGATGACTGTTGATCGACCATCGCTTCCATGGCGTTGTACAGCAGGTTCAGGATGACCTGCTGCAGCTGAACGCGATCGCCTCTGACGAACACCGGCTCGCGCACGAACTCGAACGACACGGTGATGTTGCGGATGATCGCCTCGGTGCTGACGAGATCGACGACTTCGCGGATGGCGGCCGTCAGATTGACGCCGATCATCTCGAGCTCGCCCTTGCGCAGCAACTGCCTGAGCCGCTGGATCACGTCGCTCGCGCGGCGGTCGTCGCGAACGATGTCCTGCAGAATCGCGCGCACCTCGTCGACGTCCGGCGACGACGTGTTGAGCATGCGGCCCGCAGCCTGTGCGTTGGTCATGATCGCCGCGAGCGGCTGATTGAGCTGGTGTGCCAGCGACGCGGTCATCTCCCCGACCGTCGAGACGCGCGCCACGTGCGCGAGCTCCTGCCGGCTGCGCTGCGCTTCCATTTCCGCGCGCCGCAGCTCCGTGATGTCGGCGCGCACGAGCACGGCGCCCCCCTCGGCCCGATTCAGGGGCACCGCGGTGAGCGACCACCAGGTCGTGTCGGCGCCAGGGTCGGACGTGCGTTCGACGATGAACCGATCACTCGAGCGCTCCAGGACCGCCGCCACGCCCTTTCCGATGTCGCGCGCGAGCTCATCGCCACGTTCGCCTGCGACCCGGCTCGTCTCGATCAGGTTGTCTCCGATGTCGAGGTTCATCCAGTCGCATCCGCGCGTGGCATACCGCCACTTGCCGTTGAACTGCAACAGGCACCCGTCGCGGTCGATCACCGCCACGCCTGTCGTCAGCGAGTGCAGGATCGCGGATTTCATCACCTCGCTCTGTCTCAGCGCGTCTTCGGATCGCTGTCGTCGAAGCGCCCCGGCCAGCACCTCGCCGACCAGCCACGCGTTGGCCGGCAGGTTTCCCCCCGCCGCCGGCTCGCTGAACGAGCTGAAGGTGAGCACTCCGAGCAGCTGCCCCTCGCCCACCAGCGGAATCGCACCACCGGCCCTGAAATCGAGGCGCGGCGGTCCCGGCTGTTTCCGAGCGGCGTCGGTCAACGCCTCGTCGAATTCAGGAATGAGGACGGCATCCTGGATCTGCAGGCTGCGTCGCGCCCAGTTCACGTGTTCCGAGTCGACCGCTCCGGCATCCGCGGCGTGTCAACGGATCTCGCCAGGCAAACGCCGGCGAGATCGCCGCGGGTGTGGACGCGGTGAACACCGTCAGCCAGTCGATGCCGAGCACGCGGCCCGATTCGGCTGAGCCACTTCTCGAACGCTCGATGCATCTCGTCGCTCGGCTGCTGCACGAGCGCCGACGAGAGCGCGACAGCAGGCCTTCGAATTCGAGGCGGATCGCAAGCGCGTGCTGCGCCTGCCGGCGCTCTTCGACGAGCGTCGCGAGACACAGGAGCGTTGACGCCACCACGATGAGCGACAGCGTCAGCGCGGTGACCGTTGTGGCGGGGGCAATCGACGCGAACGGGCCGACGCCGTGCACGACGCCCCAGGAGGTGACGATGGTCGTCATGAGGATCGTGATGCCGGCGCCCGTCGGGCCAAACCGCATCGCGGCCCAGAGCAGGAACGGCAACTGCACGGCCAGCGGCGTCTGACTCGACATGACGCGCAGCGCCGGAATCCGGCTCGACGGCGTCCTGAAATTGAGCCACGCGATGCCGAACAGGCTGAACCCGAGGACGACCGCCTCGAATCGCGGCATCAGGACACCCCGCCGCCACCAGCCCAGAACCGCGAGAGTGCCTCCGACGACTGCGGGAACAACCGTCAGCTCGGCCAGGATGTTGCTCACCGTGCGGTTGCCCAGACCTGCCAGTAATCCTCGCCACGGACCAGGTTCACCACCGCCGCATCAGCAAAGGAAGAGAGTACGGGAGCAATCAGGACGGCGGCGAGAAAAAACGCCGCCAGGCCGCGAAGGGTGTCGAAGCGCCACGGCGTGTCGCTCAGGAGGGACATGCCGCCAGCGGCGATGAGCGCCTCCAGGCAATTCGTGACGAAGAGGGCAAGGATCAGCGAGAGCGGCCAGCCGGTGCCCATCTGGATCAGGACGTGTACTGGCAGCACCGGCAGCAGGATCGCCAGCCAGCGCCGTGGAGGGGTCAGCAGCAGCGCGGAGGTCAGGATGGCGTTGGACGGCCAGAGGATAGACGTGGTGGCCGGAGGAAATCGGAGCTGGAGTCCGAGGACCGAACCGAGGTAATAGCCGACGCAGGTGGCGAACGCCAGCGCCGGCAGCGCGATCCGGATGCGCGTCGAAGGCGCCCAGGTCGGTTCGTCAACAATCATTCGCGTGCATGCGGCGTGGGTCGGACTAGTGCGAGGCCGACACGCCGGCCAGCGCGGAGTATGTAATCCTCTCACAACCTGCGGAGGTCGCCTGTGGTGAACTCAACCGAAACGCTGGTGGGAGCCTCCCTCGGACGCGAGTCGTTCTTTCGCACGAAGCTGATCGAACACCGGGGCATGACCGGCCAGCAACTGCGCATGGAGAGGATGATCAAACCGATACACGCCGTCCGCCGCGGGAGCGCCGGACGCCTTCCTGCCGCGACGCGAGATGAATCCGCGATCGGAGAGCGTTTCGAGGCGCCGCACGATCGACAGCGACGACTCAGCGCCTGCGGCTTTCGCGACATCAGCCGCACAGAATTCGGTGCCGACCGCGGCCGCTGATTCCAGGACCCCGCGGTCTTCGGCCTCGAGCTGATCGAAGCGCCAGAGGATCAGATCCTGAGCGGACGAAGGCAGCGATCGTTCGATGGTCCGCGGTGAATGACGCAGTCGCCAGCTGTCGCCTTGAATGACGATCGAACCCCCGTTGATCAGCGCGTCCATCGCCGAGACCATCACGAGCGGGTTGCCGCCGGACAACCGGTGAACCATCCGCGCCAGCGCCTCTATCGATCCGGCGCCGAACCGCTTCGTGAGATACGTGCGCACGTGATCTTCCTGGAGCGGCCCGAGCATCATCGGCGGCGTGGGACCCGTCGCACGGAGTTCCGTGGCAAGGCTTCGCAGCGCGGCGGCCGTCACCGTGGTCGCACCCGGCGAGTAGGTCGCGAGGATCATCGTGCGAAGCGGCGCGTGCCACCGCGCGAGCGCCCGGAGCAATTCCACGGTTTCGAGGTCCGCCCAATGGAGGTCGTCGAGGACGATGACCGTTGTCACCTCCAGGGCCATCGCTTCCAGCAGCGCGCTGATCTCGCGAAGCATGCGCGACGGCTCGTAGAGCGACTCGTCGGTTGGAGGCGCCGCGTCGGCGATCCACGGCGGGAGCCGCGTCAACCACGTGGGCGCGTGCTGCGAAAGGAGCCCCGGCATGGTGGCCGGCGACTGACGCGACAGGTGGTGCAGGGCGTCAGCGATCGGCTGATACGGCTCGGCCTTGCCTGCGTGCGCGACCGACTGCCCGTAGCAGATGCGTACGGAGGGAACTTCCCTGGCGAGTTGCATGAACGCGTCGCACAAGGCGGTCTTGCCCATGCCGCGCTCCCCCTCGACGAGAATCACGCGGCAATCGGTTCGAGAGGGATCGGTGAGTGCGCACTTCAGCTTCGCCAGATCGTCGTGATGGTTGACGAAAATCGAGGAGATGGCGCTGTCGCGCGCGTCGGTCTGCGGCAGCGCCGCATCCAGGACCGGCGCGATGAAACTGTAGCCGCGACCCGGTTCGCTGCGGATGAACCGGGGATCGCGCGAATCGTCCTGGAGCGCCGCACGGATTTCGTGCACGAGCACCTTGATGTTGTCCGCCTGCACGTGCGTCCCCGGCCAGACGTTCGCGAGGATTGTCTCGTGGGTCACGATTCGGCCTGCGCCCTCAATGAGGCACAGGAGGATGGCGGACGCCTTGCGCGTCAGCCGAATCTCCTCCGTGCCACGCCACAAGGTGCGCTCCCGCTCGTCGAATCGATACGCCAGAAAATGTTTCATTTGACTCCAGGAATACGGTTCTTTATATGGCGGCCATACGCAGTTGATCCATAGGACCTAGGGCCTGCCACTATGAGACTTTGGTCCAACGCCAAAAACGGGTCACTTCTACCCCTTGTGCCACGGGGCCAGGTCTCCTGACACCGCCAGGCGATCGGCCATCCGAACCAGATCGGCCAGCGAGGGCGCCTGCATCTTCTGCATCACCCTGCCACGCTGGAACTTGACCGTCTTTTCCGATGTCCCGAGCTCCGATGCGATTTGCTTGTTCGGCATGCCTGTGACGACCAGTGTGAGGACCTGACGTTCCCGGGCGGTCAGCTGGGACAATCGGGACCGTACGTCGACGAGTCCCTCCCGGTCCGACTGGCGCTCCCGATCCTGGACGAGCGCCTCATACACCGTGTCGAGCAGCGCCTGATCATCAAAGGGTTTCGTGAAGACCTGCAGGGCCCCCGCTCGCATCGCTCGAACGGTCAGTGCCACGTCGGCATGGGCGGAAATGAAAATGACTGGCAGCTCGTACCCCTCTTCGAGCAGCCGACGCTGCAACTCCAGGCCGCTGCAGCCAGGCATCCGGACGTCGAGAATCAGGCAACCGGCCGGCGAGCATACGAGTTGCGCCAGGAACTCCTCCGCGGACGCGAAGTCCTGGACCGGCAGGCCCACTGAAGCAAGCAGCCGACTGATTGCCGTCCGCACCGACGAATCGTCGTCCACGACGAACACAACCGGTCCCGTCAGCACGGCGACGCTCCAATGACGTCACACATCATTGGCCTCATGAAACCGGTAGCTCGAATTCGAACGTCGCCCCCCGGTCCGAGTTCTTGCTGAGCGCGAGGTGTCCGCCGTGTGCCTCGACGATTGAACGGCTGATCGACAGTCCTACGCCCATCCCATCGGGCTTGGTTGTAAAGAACGGCGTAAAGAGGCGGCGCACGCTGTACTCGTTGAGCCCGGGCCCGGAGTCGTGGACGCTGACGCGGACCACGCCGTTCGTTCGCGCCGTGCTGATCTCGAGCACGCGGGCGTCCGCGTTGACCGATTGCATCGCGTCCGCCGCGTTGAGCACGAGATTCAGCAGCACCTGCTGAAGCTGAATGCGGTCGCCGGTCACGAGCGGGAGATCCTCCGCGCGATTGACCTCCACCGCCACGTGGTGCTGATGCAGCGTGCGCCGGCTGAGCGCCACCACGTCGTCGATGACTTCGTTGATGTCAATCGGCCCGGGGCGTGTTGGCAACTGCTTGACGAGTCCTCGTATCCTCGCGATGACGTCCGTCGCCCGCTTGCCGTCGCTGACGATGTCCTGAAGCACATCGCGCAGGTCCACGGCGCCGCTCGAATCCATCGAGCCCCCGCAGGCCGGCCCGCGCATTGGTGATGATGGCCGAGAGGGGCTGATTCACTTCGTGCGCGATGCCCGTTGCCAGTTCGCCAAGCGACCGTACGCGCGTCGCCTGCGCAAGCTCCGTCTGCGCCTGATGCAACTGCTCCGCGGACTGACGATTGGCCGTCACGTCGCGGACGATGCACATCACCGTGTCGTTGTCGCAACGCACGAGGCGCGACTCGAAGTGCCGGTCTTCGCCGCCGATTGGCAGCGAGTACTCGAACGACACCGGCTCCCCGGCCGTAATGGCCCGCTGGAGAAGCGGTTCAAAGGCCTGAAAGAGGTCCGCCGGCAGGACATCGCGCATGTGCTTGCCGATGAAACGCTCGGGAGGCACGAAGAGCGCCTCCGGGTTGGGCGCGTGGTAGTCGAGATACACACCGTCGAGACTGAGGACGAACATCAGATCAGGGAGGGTGCGGAGGATGGCGGCGTTGCGCGCTTCGGTGCGCTCCAAGGCTCCCTCGGCCCGGCGCCGCCGCTGGTGCTGCGCCAGCAGCGCACCGATAAGCCCGAGCTGCACGATGAAGACCGCGATTGAGCCGAGGACATAAGGCCTGTGCGTGGTCCAGATTGTCGGCTCGCGGAAGAGGATGACGGAGTCATCGGGCACACGCTCGGTGGCAATATGCCAGCGTTGAAGTTGACGCCAATCGACCTGCGACCGAAACACATTCTCGTCAGTTATCGGGATGGTGTCAGGCTTCTCGCCCGCGAGCACACGCAACGCGATGGACGCCGTCTTCTCGGCCACAATCGAGGACGCCCGCACGCGGCCGCCCACCACGCCGTGCCCGATCGATTGTTCAGCGACGCTGTAGATCGGCGCATTCGCCGCGACCGAAAGACGGTCGAACAATTCCAGCGGGGGAATGCTGTTTCCGGCGCCGTCGTACAGGAAGGACGAAAAAAAGATGATCGAATCAGGCGGCAGGTGACCGACTTGCCCCTGGAGATCCGGCAGCGGCAGCCCTGACAGGTAATGGCAGGTCAGTCGATCCGAGTAGGTCGAGCACTGCGCGCGCACGAGTTGCTCGTACGACTTGTCGAACTTCGATGCGCCGCTGACGACGAACACATGTTTCACCTGGGGTTGAAGCGTGAGGGCCAGAGCGATGGTCCCTCCGAACTCCGTCTTGGTCCTGATGCCGGCCGAGTTTGGCGGCCGCGGCACCTTTTCATTGGCGGCAAACACAATCGGCGCGTCGCCAAACAGGTCGCGGTTTGCCGTGACGAAATCGAGTACTGCGGTGCTGGCCGCGATGACCGCGTCCAGCCGGACGTCGCTGTACCGCGTGTGGAGATATTCGTGGAGTGCGGCCTGGTACTTCGGATCCTCGAAGCGAATCAGATCAATGTATTCGCTGTAGTAGTCCAGCCGGCTTCCAAGGCCCTCGGTCAGGACGATTCGATGCGCATCGTCGACCCGGCCGGTCGAGGGCAGATCGCGCCGGTCGGTGTACAGGACCAGGATCTTCTTCTGCCCGTCCCCGTCGGCCGCCAGGGAACGTCCGGGCGTCATCGCGATGATCGCCCACACCAGCAAGAGGGTGGAGCGTCGCCGGGCTCGCCGCGCGATCGAGCTCGGGATACGGTCGGGGGAATTCATGGTCTTCGACAACTCTTGGGCGCCGCCACGCTATGCCGTGGGCGACTCGAATTCCATTGGACTTAGGGGGCAGTGGGGTAGGACTTTGGTCCAGCAGGTACCGCACAGTCAGTTGCGGACAGCCACTCCCCCGAGCGAATCCGCCATACGGACCAGCGTCGCCAGAGAATCGGCCTGCATCTTGTGCATGACCTGCGCACGATGTACTTTCACGGTCTTTTCGGTCGTCCCGAGAACGCCCGCGATCTGCTTGTTGAGCATCCCCGTGACGACGAGCGCCATGACCTCTCTTTCGCGGGGCGTCAGGGTCTCGAAGTGTGAAGACAGTTTCCCGAGCCGCGCGCGCTGTTCGTCGCGATGCCGGGCGGTTTCCAGCGCCTGGTTGACCAGATCGAGGAAGGCCTGGTCGTCAAAGGGTTTGGTCAGGACTTCCAGGGCCCCTTCCTTCATCGCGCGTACGGTCAGGGGCACGTCCGCGTGCGCGGTCACAAAGATGATCGGGATTACGTGACCGGCGCTCGCGAGCATGCGCTGAAGATCCAGGCCGCTCGGACCCGGCATTCTGACGTCCAGGACGAGACATCCGACGAGACCCGACTCGGCGCGCCGCAGAAACTCGGGTGCCGTGCCAAACGTCTCGCAGGGCAAGCCCACGGACAGCAGCAGCCGCTCTACCGCGGTGCGAACGGACGGATCATCGTCCACGACGAAAACCGTGGGCACGTTTACCATCTGACCTGGATACCCCGCGCGAGTTCGCGACTGAAGTAAGGAAATGGCATCGACGATCGGCTGATTCCCCGAGACCGGAGGATCGCGATCGGAACGACGACGGGCCGGCGACACCGCGACCGGGGCAGGGAAACTCCGGACATAGACACCCCTCCGGAGAAGGTCCCTCCGTCCGAAGGCGTGCCCTCGGAGACCTTCAAAAAGTTTCACGGATTCTAGCATAACCATACAGTTGAGCTTGAACGTGTAGGGAGTTCCGACGGTCTCTGTCTGCCCTTGGAGGGTTTTTACGCAGCAACGTTCAGCGTCGGCTACTTAAGTCTCTTTAACGACGCTCGACCATGTCTTGTTTCGTATTCCGCCTCCGCGCCACTGAGTGGGAGATCGACCATCCGTACTTTTGAGAACACGCCGCGTTCAGCCGCGGCCTGCCGTCGATGCCACGACGATTCGCGGCACACTCCGATCGACCGTCGTTCTCGTGGTCGCACCGTCGCTCACACGCGCAGTTTGCGGCCTTCAATCGAGAGCACCGGATCACGAATGTCGGCACTCTGGTTGCAGCCGCCGATGCAGGAGGACGTATGTATTCGATATCCATTGTGTGTCTCTCGGCATTCCTTGCGGCAGGTGCCCTTCCACAAAAGACGGTGTCCAAGAGCGACACCGCGACAGCGACCGCGACGGTCCAGGCGATCGACAGCACCAGTCGCATTCTCACGCTTCGTAGCGACGACGGCACGGAGGACATGATGTACGTGCCGGCGGAGGTCAAGCGCTTCGACCAGGTGAAAGTCGGCGACAAGCTCAAGATTCGCTATCACGAGTCGCTCGTCTTTCAGGTTCGCAAGCCAGGCGAAGCGTCGAACAAGCCCGGCGACTCCGCGACTGCTTCGCGCACACCCGGCGCGAAACCGGGCGCGCAGATGGCCAGGCAGCTCACGGCCACCGTCGATGTCGTCGCGGTCGATCCGTCGGTGCCCTCGATCACGGTCAAGACCGCAGACGGCCGCACCGTGACGCGCAAGATTGAGGACAAGAAGAACATCGAAGGCGTGAAAGCGGGGGACAAGATTGACATCACCTACACCCAGGCGGCACTCATGGCGATCGAGCCGGCCGGAGGGAAATGATCGGGTGACGGCAGAGACCGTGCTCACCGTGGGGTGGGTGCGGTCCTCTCTGTTTGCCTAGCGGGCGGTCGCGGCGGAAACAGATGCGCTCGGCAGCGAAGCCATGCTGCGCTTGCGCCAGACGGTATAAGGAATCGAGACGATCGCGCAGCCGATGATCAACGAGAGAATCGGCGGAAGCACCTGGAGGTTCGGAAAGCTCGACGTGGCGATGAGGAGCACCAGGCCCGGATGCCTGGTCACGGTGGCGATCGCCAGCGCTGTTCGCTCCCGCGGATCCGGGCCGCCGAGCACATGCCCGATCAGCAGTGACCCGGCAGCGAACGCAATCACGATCGGCCACGATTCCCAGAGCATTGGCAAGATCGTCCCGAACTGGGCGGCCACAAGCGCCAGCACGATCACCACGAGCATGATGGTGCTGATGGTGTTGGCCCACTCGCCGATGCGCGTGGCGCGATCGCCGAGCACCGCCTTCAGCACCAGACCGGCCGCGAAGGGCACCAGGAAGGTGGACGCCAGCGTACCCGCGACTGAAGCGGCCGAGACCACCGTCTCGCGCCCGAAGATCGCGCCGAGCGCAGACGCGGTCATCGGCACGAGCGGGATCGCGAGGACCATCGTGACCGCGGAGAGACTATCGGCAAACGCCGCGCCGACACCGATGTGCAGCAGCTTCCTCGGCAGCAAAGGCGCAACCGCCGCCATCGCCATCAGGAGGATCGAGACTTTCATCCCGCGCGGAGCGCTCGAGATCTTGACCAGACCGGCTGCCAGCAGGGGCACGGCGATGAACATCGCCACGATGATGCGGACCAGCCACAACGGTCGCCGCACGCACGTCAGAAGTCCCGCCGGATCCGCCTGGACTCCAACCGCCAGGACTTGCAGCATGATCGTCGCAGCGACAACAACCTTCATCAGGGAGCCTCACGGAATTGCTGATTGACGATTGACGATTGCTGATTGGTACTGTTTCGCATCCAGTGGTCAATCGACAATCGTCGATCGTCAATCAGCAATCCAACTGACCACCATCGCGGACCACGGCACCTCTGCGAAGAACAGCACGGCCACAAACGCCGCAATGTACGTGTTCCGCAGCCACCGCTGGTGCGGCAAGATCTGCGCCGCTCCCATGACCAGCAACAGCCACCCGAATCCCGCAACGGGGGCGAATGGATAGGTCGTGAAACAAAACGTCAACAATGCCGCGTGCCGCGCGCCCGCCAACCGGGCGGATGGCCACAGCATGAACACGGCCACTGTGGCTTCCAGCAGCAGCACCCCCCAGGTTCCAGCCAGGGCAAACGCGCGCAAACGCGCCGGCTCGACGATCGGCAGCGGGTCGAGGCGCTCGGCCCCACCCGGCAGCGGCTCGAGTGCCTGCCGGTTCGACTGGATCTCGGCGTCGGTCAGCCCGCCGATCAGTTGCGCGGCCGGCACGAGGCGCGGATCCGTGAGCAGCGTGACCCTGAAAAAACGGCCATCGATGAAATCCGGTGACAACAACAGTTTCCAGACCACCGCGCACGCAAACGCGAACCCAATCAGCTGACGGCTGATCGTCGTGAGCGACGTCGCAGGCTCGCCGGTTCGAAGGCCGATGGCGGCGGCGAGACACCAGTAACCCAGGAGATAGATGTGATTGTCGGCCAGCGGCCAGTCGGCTGCGATGCGGCACGCGGTCAGGACCGCGAGCGCGAGCCACGTCTCCGGACGGCGGAGAATACGAGGCGACACGAGCGCGAGCACCGCAAGGCCGAGCACGATCGGCCGCACGTACCAGTCGCCCATCGGGCGCAGCAGCAGCGCGATCGCCGTCAGGCGCAGTGCCAGATCGCGCGACGTCGTGTCATCTGGAAGCGTTGTAGTCGAACGAACGAAGGACTCGCTCCGAGGGAACGAGCGATCCGCGTTCGAACTCGACGCGCCAGACGGTGATCGCCACTGACGATACAGGACGCTCATGTCGGCGTTCTCTTTCGGCGACGGCAACGGCCAGCCGCCGCAGTAGACGATCGGACGGGCACGCCACGGCGCGCGCTTCGTCTTCTTCGATGGATGGGGCGATCTCGACGGCCTCGGACCGATCCGGCGCGTGCACGACGACGGTCGCGCGGCGGTGCGCTCCGTGGTCGAGCGTGGAGAACATGCCGAAGCCGCCTCCCTTCCAGGGCGTCAGTGCCGTCGTTCGCACGAGGGCAACCTCGGTCGCAAAGATCGCGAGCAGAACCGCAGGAGGCAGGAGGCGCAGCTGCATCAGTGGAGCACGACCACGCGGTATCCGGTATCAACCCGCTCGTAGTACGTCGGTCCGCACTGGCTGTACGCGACTCCGCTGACTTTCACCGACGTGCACCCCGCAGGCAGCGTCTGAATGACGATCCCGGCGGGAGGCGACACCACTTGGTACACGACGGCGTCGCCGGACATGACCCGCGTGTAGTACACGCCGTCGGCATAATAGTACGACGACCCGCTGGCCACCACGGTCGTTGCGGCGGCCGGCGGCTTCGCGAGCATCGTTCCGATGGCGATCGCCGCCCCCACTCCCGCGGCCACTTTCCAGGCGTCGTAACTCTCGTAGCGATCGCCAACGACCACGCCGCGTCGCCCGACAGCCGCCACGCCCTCTTCACCGGCCACGACGGCGCCACGGGGGCCGACCCGCGCATACGAATCGTCGGTCGCCGCGACCGCGCCGTGACGGCCCACCGCCGCATAACCCTCCTCGCCGGTGGCGACCGCGCCGCGCCGGCCGGCCGCGGCATACCCTTCCTCGCCTTTGACCGCAACACCGCGGGGCCCGGCGGCTGCCGCCTTCCCGTCGTTGCCGTGCGCGACGGTTCCCCGGTGAGTGCTCCGTACCTGCGCCGTCAACGGCATGGTCACGGTGGCGACGGCGCACACCGTCATGACTGCTATCGTTCTTCTCAAATAAGGCATTGGCATCGGGCGCTCCTACTTCTTCTGATCGCTCGCCGCCGCGGGTGGTTCTGAAGCGTTCGCGAGCACGGCCGCTCGCTGGATCATGGCGATTCCCTCGTAATCGGCAGGCACGTTCGGCGTGAACCGATCTGCGGCAATCGTGGGAGACAGGTTCCAGTCGGAGAATGCGATTTCGAACTTGCGGATGCGCTTCTGGTACGGAAACTCTGCTTTCGATCGAACAGGCAGCGGGCTGCCATCAGAGGCAACCCAGAGCTCCCAGTTGACCCCGCGATCCTGGAAGGCGACGTGATCGCAGGCCTTGCCATCGATGGTTTCGCGTCCGACCCAGCCGCCGGTCGTGGTATCGGTCAGCAGCGCGTGCGCCGGGTTCGAATACAAGATGTCGGCGCCGGGCACATAGAATCCGAAACGTTCTTGAAGCGCATCGATCGTCCGGTCAATCGTCTCCGGCATCCGTGACTGCGCAAACACCTTGTCCTGATGTCCGGCGATCGTCAGTCCCGCGCCGTCGTACCACACGTCGTTTCTGCGATCCCCGGTCGTCTGGACATAAAAGCGATCCGGCCGGCGAATGGTCACATGGTGATCGAGCGTGAGGTGGACCGGTGCTCCGCCGCTCTTGACGGCTTCCCGCGCTTCGTGGGTCGTGACGGTGAACGCGGGCGCCGCCGCCAGCGCGTCGCTCATCCGCTGCACCACCTGCTTGCCTCGGGCCAGTGGATCGCCCCTCGAGCCGCTGCAGGCGGTAACGGCGATCGAGGCGGCGCAAATCAGACAGACCCATGAGATGAAGCGGAGTCCGGCATTCATGCCGACGGGATCCTCAAATTGCGAGCCAGACCCGCTATCCGGCCATCACGGCCATTTTCCGGCGCGGCGCCTTCGGGTGCCCACGCTTCTGCGGAATACCGTAGCCAGCCCGCGACCCTTCGTGGCATTTGTCGTCACAACGTCATCAATTCGTCGCCTTCCGGCCACTCTTGCGCCTGTCGATACGGCAAACCGGTTGCACATGGTGGGACACCGTAGGCGGGGATGGCCGTGAACCCGACGGTCCGCTATCAGGGTTTGTGCTTATGGAAGATTGGTACGCTCACCCGTTCCGCTCTGACCGGGAGAATTTGCGCCCGGGCTCACTCCGGGCCGTCCAGGTTGACGGCGTCGGCCGGCCGCTGGACAAGGATCGCTACGGAATGGAACGCGCAGTTCTGCGCGCTCCGCAAGAGGACGACATGACGTCTCCGCCTGTCAGTTCTGCGCGTGGGATGCTTCTCGCGTCGATCGGTTTCCGGGTACAGCCGCACAAACGCGATGAAGTGTTGAGCGCGGCGGACGAGACGGTCCGGCGAATGCGGAGCGCTTCAGGTTGCGCGCGAAGCCGGTTGATGGCGGACGCAGACGACCCGAACGCGTTCACCATGTTGTCTGAATGGCAATCGGCCGACACCGCGGACGTGTTCTTCAACTCACGCGATTTTCAGATCTTCAAAGGGGTTCGGATCTTGTTGCGCGACGAACCGGTCATCGTCTTCGATGAAGTGCATTCGCGCATCGTGCGGCTGCTGCGGACCCCCTGACCGCCGACGGCGGCTTGTCGCCACCGCTCAGCGGCAGGGAGCCAGCATGGTTCTGACTGCGGCGCCGCTGAATCAACGCGGGCGCGCGATTCCCAGCTTCATCATCCGGCTCCGCAGCGTGCTCGGCTTCAACCCGAGAACCTGCGCAGCGCCACCGCTTCCCTCGATGCGCCACCTCGCGCCGCTCAGCACGCGAACAATGTGCCGCCGTTCGATCTCGGTCAGCGTCGCGCTCTCCGGAGCGGAGATGCTTTCGATAGGCGAGACGCCCGCGTCAACAGCCGCGAGCGTATTGCCGCGCGAGAGGATGATGGCGCGCTGCAGGACATTCTCCAGCTCGCGGACGTTGCCAGGCCAGTCGTGCGCCTGCAAGGTCGTCATCACATCGTCGGGAATGCTCTCGATGGGGCGGTTCAAGCTGCGGCCCAGGCGACCGACGAGATGTCGCGCCAGCAACGGAATGTCCTCCCGGTGCTGGCGAAGCGACGGCAGGGTGATCGGAAACACGTTCAGCCGGTAGAACAGATCCCTCCTGAATCGCCCTTCCCTGACTTCTTCCGAGAGATCTCTGTTCGTGGCCGCGATCACACGCACATCGACGTCAACCGTTCGCGGGCTGCCGAGCCGTTCGACCTGACCCTCCTGAAGAACGCGGAGGAGCTTCGGCTGCACTTCGAGCGCGAGCTCACCGATTTCGTCGAGGAAGATGGTGCCTCGGTTGGCGAGTTCGAACCGGCCGATCTGCGACGTGTGCGCACCGGTGAACGCGCCGCGCTCGCGGCCGAACAACTCGCTTTCCATGAGCGCGGCCGGCATCGCCGCGCAATTGACGACCACGAATGGATGATTTCGCCGGGCGCTGCGACGATGAACCGCGCGGGCGAGCAGCTCCTTGCCCGTGCCGGTCTCACCGTAGAGAAGAACCGTGGCGTCGGTCGGAGCGACCTGGTCGATGCGGGACATGACGTAGCGCATCGCGTCGCTGGCGCCGATGATGAGCTCGTCCTCGTCGGTTCGAACTGGCTGAAACGCCCGCGACGGCGTGGGAACCGATTCGGTGCGGTAGGCTGACTGCATAGGGTACTCCTGCGAAACGCTCGCTAAATAACCACGTAATGGCGTGGATTCTTCCACGCTTCGGCGCAAGGATGGGGTTGGATTCCGGTAGGATCACGGTAGGACGTGGTCGAACCGCAACCGCTCGTGGGGCGGCCCGGGCTATCGCGCACGACTGGCAGGAGTTAGGGCTGTCAGCAGATCGCCGTCGTCGCTCCGTTCACACTACTTCTTCGGTGGGAACTTCTTGAGCATTTCGCGAATGGCCTCTTCCAGTACCTTGCGACGCTCCTCGTCGGGACGGTCGATCTGGATCTTGCGCGCGGCCGTGCCGCGCCAGACCAGCTTCTGCTGCGCGGGAGCGGTCACATCGACAATGAGCGTCCCGACCGGATACGTACTGGTGGCCGTGGTCGACGCAAGAAACGGCGGCACTGCCCACTGCGTCACCGATGGGAGAAACTGTCCCTGGACTTGCGTTGAATTCTGGAGGGTGCCGAGCACGTAGTAGTGCACGTACAGGTCGGGACTGGCCGCCGCGGATGCGAATCCCCTGGCGCCCATCTCGCGTTCGATGGCCGGAATAATGACGGGATCAACCCGGTCAGCGACTTTTTTCGGATCGTTATCGGCTGTAAGCGCGAGAAGCACTTTGCCTTTGCCTTCCGGATGCCAGCTCCACGTTTTCAGCCCGGCAAACGAGAATTTCTTGTCGTATTCAACGGTGATATCCGTTTTCGCGGCTTCGAGCCTGCCGAGCGGCGCCAACAGCAACAATGTGGCGACACCAAGCAGGAAGCCAGCGACGCATGGGCGACAGGACATGATGTTCATCCTCCTTCGGCACGATATCACGCACTGTTTGTGCCGCATCGTAAAGCAGGCGCTGCACGCCACGACCCGGCATCGGGAGCGGATGTCTCCGTTCCGGGTACTGCATGTGCAGACGAGAGGACACAGCGGTCGGAGCGAGGCGCCCGGCGGTTCAATTCGCCGATAGCCCAAAAGGCCCTGACCGCCCAGAATGTGCCGGTTTACAGGCCGGCTGGCCAGGTCTGCCGATGTAGTGAACGGTGTGGCTCGAGGGAAACCCGCCAGCCACGCCCCAGCCATCCGCCCCGGAATACCGTGGAAACGCGGGAAAAGCGTGGGGGATAGAGTTAAGGTCGTGACCCATGGGACGCCCGCGTGTGTTACTGGCGGACGATCATGAGCTCCTTCTGGGAGCCTTCGAAAAGCTGACGGCTGAATGCGAGATCGTCGGTCAAGTGGCCAATGGCCGTTCGGTGATCGATGCAGCCGCGGAACTGAGACCGGACGTCGTTGTCCTCGACATCTCGATGCCGCACCTGACCGGCCTCGAAGCAGGCCGAAGGATCAAGCAGGCGCTTGGACACATCAAGCTGATCTTCGTGACGATGAACGAAGAAGCCCATCTTGCGGCGGAGGCTTTCCGGGCCGGAGCATCTGCGTATTTACTTAAGCGTTCTGCGCCATCGGAACTCGTCACGGCCATTCGTGAGGTCATGCAGGGGCGCTTGTACGTGACGCCGCTCGTGACCGAGGGTCTGGTCGGCTTGTTGATGCGCCTCGACGAGAGTCCGTCCTCCCACGAGCTGACGTCCAGGCAGCGGGAGGTGCTCCAGCTGCTGGCTGAAGGAAACTCGATGAAGGAAGCGGCGGCGGTGTTGAAACTGACACCACGGACGGTCGCCTTTCACAAGTACCAGATGATGGAGCAGCTCCAAATCAAGTCCACGGCGGAACTGATTCGATATGCCGTCACGCACCACATTGTCTGACGGCGCCTAAAACACCAGCTTCACGGCCAGTTGAACGATCCGCGGATCGCCCGCTGACGCGATCGTTCCGAACGCCGCGGCGCCCACCGTGGTATTGGGCGCACCGAGTGGCGGCGTGTTCGTCAGGTTGAAGATCTCCGCCCGCACCTCGAGCGCCTTGCTCGCCGCCAGCGGCACTCGACGCATGACCGCAACATCCAGATTCCTGTAACCAGGCCCGCGGACGGGATTGCGCGAGCTGGTACCGATCGTAAACGGCAAAGCCGACTGAAACGCGCTGGTATTGAACCAGCGGCTGATCGATCGTTCGCTGGCCGGGAGATCGGGATCGCCAATCAGGTTCGGCCGTTGAGTGCCAAACCCCGCGAATGCATTGTTATTGGTCGTCTGCGCGATCGCGAGCGGCATACCCGACTGCAGCGTGACAATGCCGGTCAACGTCCAGTCGTTGACGAGGGCTCCCACGACACCAGTCGGATGGCTGTGGCGATTCGCGCCGAACGGGATATCCCAAATCGCCGACGCCACGAACACGTGCGGAGTATCGCCGGTCGAATAGTCGCGCTCGAGGTGACGATTGAAGCTGTCGGCAACCGGAAAGCTCGCGACAGGTCCCGTCAGAATCGATGCATCAAAGACAGACGAGGCATCGTCCATCAGCTTCGAGCGCGTGTAGCTCACGAGATAGGACAAGCCGTGCGAGAAACGCTGTTCGAGCTTCGTGGAAAAGCCATGGTAGACGGTGGTGCCGACATTGTTTCGGTAGAGGCTGACCGTCGTGTATTCCGGGTAGGGCTTCATCAGCTGCGCGACCGTGATCGTTGGATCGCCCAGTGATGACGACCGCGGGATCGTGCCGAAGTATGGATTCGGGACGCGCTGCTGCAGGGACGGCCCCTGAGCGAGCTGGTCGGCCGTCAGCTGATTCAGGTTTGTATCCGGAAGACCGACACGGGTGATTTTTGATCCCACGTACGCCAGCTCCAGTGAGATGTTGCGGGACAGTTCGCGCTGGACGGACCCGTTCCACTGCTGCACGTATCCCGAGCCGAGATCGCGATCGACGGAGAACACGCCCTGGCCCAGTCCGGCATCCGGCGTCTGCGGGATCGGTGCCACCGTCGGTCCGCCTGCCAGCACAAACGCCGGCGTAATGTTGTCCAGTGTCCTTTGCGTCACCGTCTGCAGAAACGGAAACACCGGCGTCGTGAACGGCGTCGTAATCCCCGCCATCTCGATCCAGACCAGCCCATAACCCGTTCGGACGACGGTTCGATCGGTGAGACGGCCGACGATGCCAAGGCGCGGACCGAAGTTGAGCTTGTGCAGCTGGCGCGCGGCGCGAGGCTGGCCGTCCCGGTCCGCATACTCGAGCTGCTCGCGTCTCGAGGTTGAAAATCGCAACCTGATTGTCCGTCTCGATCGACGGGAAGTTCAGCGTGTAGCGCAAGCCGCCGTTCACCGTGACGCGATCCGAAAGCCGCCAGTCGTCCTGGATGAAGTACTCCCCAGAAATGCGCCCGGTTCCGAACCTGCTTGCCCTGCAGATCGATTGAAAACTGCTGGACCTGGCCGAGGAGAAAGCTCGCGAGCGGCGTTCCCGTGTTCCCCGCCGTGGTCGCGTCGGTCGGAAGGTTCGTGAAGAGATTGCTGAAGGTGAACTGACCCGTGGGCGACGGCGGCTGGATGACGTTCAGACGTTCCCATCGCAAGTCCGCGCCCATCTTGATCGTATGCTCGCCCTTCAGCCACGTGAGCGAGTCCGCGATCTCCGTCACGCTCGTCCCGAAGTCAGACGCCGTGTTCGTCGGCGATCCGAGCTGCTGATACCCGCCGATGATAAAGGTCGGAACGGTGGTCGGAAACTGCGCGGTGGATGGGATACCGGGAAGACCGAGGACCTCGAACGGTGTGCCTCCGAGCTGGGCAGCCGCCCGATCGACATGCCGGCGAGTGTCTCCAACACGAACCTCGTTCACGATGTTCGTCGAGAACGTTCGCTGATAACTCGACGCGAACGCCCAGGAGTCGGTGCCCTGCGGACCCAGCGTCCCCGTCGTCAGGCCGCTGCCTTCCGGGAGCGGCGTCACCGGAATGAAGTTCTCATGGAATCGAGTCAGGCGTCCGAAAAGCTGATCGCGGTTGGAAGCAAACCGGTGATCAACACGCACACTGAGCTGGTCCTGATCGACCGTCTCGTCGCCGGTGCGCCGATAGTTGTTGGCGGTACTCCCGCTCGTCGGAAGCGGATAGCGGTTCAGCAGCGTGAACGCGACCGGATCCATCCTGTCCATAGGGATCGAGTTCCCCGGGAACTGCGTCCGTGTCGCCGTGCCGCTCGTTGACCCAGGCTGCGTCGTCGCCGGATCGTAGATGAGCGGCACGCGCGTCCCGATCGTCTCCGTGAAAATGCCCTGCCGCTGGAGCACTGTTGGCACAGTCGACGGGACCGTGCGCCCGATGGTCTGCCGCTGACCCTGATAGTCGGCAAAGAAAAAGGTCCGGTCACGCCGGATCGGACCGCCGACAACGCCGCCGAACTGATTCCGTCTGAACTTCGGCTTGACCGGGTTGGTCGAGGCAAAGAAGTTCCTCGCGTTCAGTGCCTCGTTTCGAAAGAACTCGAAGGCAGTGCCGTGAAACTCATTGGTCCCGGATCGGGTCGTCAGGTTGACGACGCCGCCGTTGAAGCGCCCGAACTCCGCGGGCGGGCTGTTGGTTTCGATCTTGAACTCCTGAATCGCATCGACATTTGGGAAGAATGCGACCTGCCCAGGCTCCGGTTGCAGTACCGAAATGCCGTCGAACAGGTACTCGTTGGTCCGGGGCCGCCCGCCGTTGATGCGCGGGAGCGGCGCCGCTGGAGGCGGCGGGAGAGCAATGCCGGGGACGAGGCTCGCCAGCGAAATGAAACTCCGGCCGTTGAGCGGCAGATCGGTCACCCGCCTCTGATCGACGACGTGACCGAGCCCGGACGTTTCGCTCCGCAGGAGCGACGCGTCGGCGCTGACGGTGATGCCTTCGGTCAGCCGGCCGATCTCGAGTTGAAGATCCAGCCTGACGGTTTCGCCCGTTGCGAGTCGAACGCCCTCGCGCGTCAGCGGACGAAACCCGCTCAGCTCTATTCGCACCTGGTAGGTACCCGGTGCGAGCCCCGGGAAGGAATAACCCCCGCTGTCGTCGGCCGCCACGGTCCGGGTTACGCTGGTTCCAGCCGCCGTCAGGGTCACGGACGCACCGGGTACGCCGTCGCCGTCCTGATCCACCACGCGCCCAACGAGCGTTCCTCTGCCAATCTGCGCATCCGCCGGGGCGGCGAACGCCCACGACATCGCGGCACAGAGACTCGCCACTCCGACACGCCACGCCATGCTTTTCACTGCCAGTGACTGTAGAACGTCTCGAAATGATATTCAAATCGACTCAATAGAGACTAAGTCAGGTCACATGCGCATGGCACCAAATCAGCCCGATGCACGCGGGACTGATCGAAGATCGGCTCAGGGTGATACGATTCGAGCCGAAGTCTGCGGGCGCGCGCGAGGCTGGCCTGCGGTGAAGTGAGAGGGACTTGACGTGGCACTTGTAACGGTGAGATCGGCGGCCGGGCGTCTCGGTGTCGGCTATTCCACCTTCAAGCGGTGGATCCATACAGGACACGTGCGCACGACCCGCACCGAGGGCGGGCATCACCGGGTGTCGGATGCCGAGATCGACCGTTTGCTGGCCCGGCAGGAACCTGGTGGACGACGCCGAGCGCGTGCGGTCGATCCGGACGAATCCGTCGGCGGTCTCAGTGCCCGCAACCGGCTGCACGGATTCATCGACGAGGTGCGGATCGACGGGCTCCTGGCCCAGGTGAAATTGCGCGTCGGCGATCAGTCGTTGACGGCCGTCATCACGGCCGACGCGGTGCGAGCGCTGAAACTGCGCCGCGGGGACGACGCGATGGCGATCGTCAAGTCAACCGAGGTCATGATCGCCAAGCCGTCCCTCTCGGCCGCGAGGCCACAACGGCGCCGATAGTCAGGCGCGGTGGTCAGGCCGCGCTTTCGAGTGAATCCGCGGTTGAAGGACCAGATCGCAGCCGCGAAGAAAGAACTCGTGACCGCGCAGCGCGATCTACAGCTCACAGCCAGTCAGGCCGAGTCGAGTTATTCGATTCGGAAACCGCTCCGCAAGCCGGAAAAACGCTGCTCCGGCTTATCGTCCTCGGAACGCCGCGCGGAACCATTAAGGATTCCGCGCGCTGTCGCAGGCCTGCGCAGCATTTTTCCTGCACGGTTACGGCTTGCTCCGCATCGTTTCCGAATCGAACAACTCGACTCAGCCTGTCGTTCATGTCCGCGCGGTCGAGTCTCTCGAGCGAGCGGCATCGCCGCCCGACGCGATGCGGAGCGCACCGACGCGCTGCGGAGCCGGAAAGCGCGCGCGGCGATTCCTCGCGGCGACTTCGGTCTGTGTGATCCGCGTTGTTTCAACCGCACGCCCGGCGCATCGGTGCGCCTGGCATATGTCGTCCACACGCATCCGTAGTCGCCGCGGAACCGTCAGAGTACGAGCCGCGAGCGGTTTCCCGGGGCGCGGAGCGGCGGCGGGCGGCGATGCCGCTCGCTCGAGGGTCGAATGCCCAGGGCCGCTAAACGTTCATCACGGCAGCTTGATCGGCTTCAAGAGGAACGTCGCCATGATCGTCAGCTCGCTCCCCTGCGGCGCCACCCTCGCGTAAGCCTCCCATTCGTAGTTCACTTTGAGGAACCCGTACAAGGTTCCGCCTTTTGCGAGCGCCAGCTGCACCTCGGGGCCCAGGGCAAAGGCCTTGTTCTTGCCGCGGATGAGCACGTCCGGGAAGCCCTCGATGTGATCGTCGCTGACCTTGAAGGACGCGTAGTAGTCGAGTCCGACCGTGAGCCCGCCTTTGAGAAAGTCGCCGCCGAAGCCACCCTCGAGATTCAAGGCGTTGCCGACTTTCGTTTCGCTATCTTCCTTCTTTGACTGAACGTCGAAGGTGAGGATGGTGGCGGCGTGATACTGCTTCGCCTCATTCAGGAACACGGTGGTGCCGATCGAGAACTCGTGGCCCCACATCCCGAAGCCGGTGTTGTTGCTCGCGCCGTCTTCGTATCGGCCGGTGGGCACGAACAGGGTGTACCCCGCCAACACGTCCGCCTGCTTGAAGTGCCAACCCAGCTCAATCGGCGAAATCACCGAGTCGGTGAGACCGGCGCCGGGATTCTTGTCAATCTCGGTTCCCTGGATTCGGTTGTTGGCCCCGACGGGAAATAGCACCTGGTAGGCGTAGTCGCCGCCCAGGATCTTCTTCGGCGTGACGACGAAGATGCCGGTGCCGTAGGCGTGACTCGTCAACTTGACGTTGTCGAGCAGGGTGTTGCCGTTGACATCCTTCACCGAGTCCGTCTTGTAGACGTAATAGAGGGTCGGGATATACGTGTGGGGTGGCGGCATCGAACCCGCCTTGAGCCCTGTCGTCCCCTTGATGTGCTGTGTGTTCAACTGCGCGTGCGCGGGCGGGACACTGATGGTGAGCAGCGCAAGCAGACAACCAACCAGCACAACCTGGACGCGGAAAACTCGGCGCACGAAACCGTCCTTCCTTGTAGTACCGAAGTACCACTCGGGGCCGGCGGTGCAACATCGAGTCCCGTGATTCAGGCCAGGCCGGATTCGTTGTGATGCAATGACTTGCGCAAGCCAGCCGACCTGACGGAGAGGCGGTTCACCGCGAGAGTCACGGTATTTCGTGAGGCCGTGACGACCAGTGATTAAGGCTACCGGAGTGCGCTGCCGAGCGACGAGGGACGCGGTCCGCTGCCGATCCAGACGTTGCGGTAGATCACACCGGGAATCGAGGCCGACTCGGATCCGCTGCGCCCGGTCGGGGCGCCGAGATAGGCGTAGTGCGGGCTCGGTTGATAGCGGCCGTCAGGCGTGCGCACGCCGACGTTGTAGAGAGTCGTGGTGCCGCCGATGCCGCCCTCGCGCAGGAGCGTCCGGACTTCTCCGTTCTCGCGGCCCCACGTGAACTTCCAGTAATACACGACCGTCGGGTCCAGCAGCACGACCGAGCGGAAGCGCGTGTCGGTATCGGGTTCGTACCTTGCAGCAGGGATCATCGCCGTAGAGCACCCGATAGGTAATCGCGTTGGGCGGGAACCCGGCCGTGCCGCGATACTGAATGTCGACGCGATACCGGTTGGTGATGTAGTCGTCCTGGCCCTCCTGCATCCCGAAGACCTTGGCTTTGTCCCCCGGACCGTTCGCGCGCAGCCCTTCGACCTCCATCGAGAACTCACCGTTCTGAACCGTCTGCGGCAGCAGGTAGCGGACGTAGCTCGTGTTCGTGTTCAGCCTGATGCCCTTGCCCGGCACGAACTCGGTCGATCCGATGCGATCGCCGACCGTCTCACCGAAGATGAGCGGATCGTAGAGCTCGCCTGGCCGGTTGAACCCCACGAGCTTCGACTTGAAATGGGCCGTCGCCGACCACGGACCGGTCGTCGATCCCTGCAGGGCGCGCGCGCGCCAGTAGAACACCGTCGTGGGCTGCAGATCCTGGTCGACGGTAAACGAGGTCTTGCCGCCGGAGCCCTCGGGCACATTGACCTTGCCGACCGTGACGGCGAGCCCCGGGATGCCCGCGGTCGACGCCGTGAAATTCGTATTGTCGGAGATCTGGAACTCGTACATCCGCGTGCCCTGTGCGTCGGCGGTGGCATTCCGCACCGTGAGCGTCGGCCGCAACGTGTCCAGTTGCTCGTTGTCGGCCGGCGAGTCCATCGCAGGCGCCGTGACGTTCACCACCGTGGGTGCGGTGGGCGCCGCGGGCTTGTCGCCGCCGCATCCAGCGCCGAGCGCGAGCACGGCGAGCGCGATCGATGAGGCATACAACCGAGTGTTCAACGTTCTTCTCCTCAGGATTATGGAATCACCATCAGGCCGAAGCCTTGGACCGCCGGGTCCGTGCGCGCGGCGCGCGTGTCGCGCGCCGTGACTCCAGCACGATGATGTTCCGCTGGCGGAGCTCGACGTCCCTGGATCGACGCGCGGCCCGCAGCAGATCGGCAATCGCCTTGAAGACCGACTGATCGCTTGCCGAGAGCCGGTGGTCGTCGATGGCGTCCTCGATCATCAGCTCCAGTTCCGCGATCGTGAGCGGCGCATCGAACGAGATGAGCGCGCGGCCGTCCGGCAACGGGATGAGATGCACTCCCGTATGCTGTTCAAGCGTGCGGGTCGGATTGACCACGATGACGGCACGCGAGCCGAACGAGGCCAGTTCGGCTGGCGGATGCGGCTGTTTGGCGACCTCCGGCTGCGTCAGCCGGACCACCGCGCGGCTGAGATCACCGTCCAACCCTTCCAGGGCCTCGATGACGTGGTCGGGCAGGGTGAGGGTCACCGCATGCGACGGTGCCTGAAACTTCCGCGGCCGGCCGCGCCGCCGGCCGATATCGAGGGCAGGTCTCTTCAAGTATTTATATGGATTATATGATTATGTGTCTTAATTTCACATAAAAATAATGACGCAGGCCTGCACGCGCTGATCGTGTTGTCGGCGGCAAGTGACAAATACTTCAATCGGCGGAGCTAGAATGGCTCGGAGCCTTGTCTCGTGGTGTCCTCAATGTTTGTCATCGAGCTGATCTACACCGCCAGCCTGAAAGAGATCGATGCACACATGACCGCGCACGTGAAGTACTTGAAGAAGTACTACGCGTCAGGTCACTTCCTGATCTCGGGGCGGAAGATCCCCAGGAATGGCGGGATCATCGTCGCGACTGGCGCGAGCCGGGAGGACGTCGAAGCGATCGTCCGCGAGGACCCGTTCTGCAGGAACGGCCTCGCGGAATTCCGAATCATCGAATTCCGAGCCAGTCAGCAGGCGGAGGATATGCCCAAGCGGATCAGCTGAACGGGCGTCAGCCCTTCTTGTAGGTGGCCTTCGTCGTGACCGGCGCACCGCCTCCCTGAAAGTCGGGCCGGGTCACTTCGACAAGCAGCGTCCCATCCGCGCCCAGGGACCAGACCTGCTTGGTCTCAAAAGACTGTCCATTGAAGTTCGAGGTGATGGTCAACAGGAGCTTGCTCCCATCCCAGGCCGTCTTCGTGACGCGCTCGATGGTTGTCCCGTTGAAGTCGATCGGGCTCTTGGTGTCGGTGCCGTCGAGGCTGTAGGTGGTCTTGAATTCGCCCATCTGGCTTGTGTTGGTGACGGTCATCGTCTTGCCCTCCTCGGCGACCGTCAACTGCGGCGACGTGAACATGTCCGGGGCGGCGTCGGCGGAGAGCTTCCAGGTCCCGACGAAGCTTGGTTTCTCTTGCCCGGCCAGAATCGCGCCGGTCAGCGCCACACCAATGAACACCGGGCAAAGTACTCGTTTCATACGACCATCTCCAATACCCTTCGCCGTCGCTCCCCCGCCGAGCGCTCGGCGAGACCTCGCCGAAGCCTTGGCGTAGGCGGGCCGTTCGCATCGTCGGTATCCGTTGGATCCATAAGATAGCCTCTAGCGTTTGCCAATCGCAAAGAGACTGGATGCCGAGCGCACGTACATGACGCCATTCGAGAGCGCCGGCGTCGCCATCAGGAGCTCACCCATCGTGTTGGTGGAAATCAGGCGGAAGTCGCGGCCGGCGGCAACGACCAGCATCTCGCCGTCTTCGTTCGAGAGATACAGACGGCCATCCGCCGCGATCGGCGATGCGCTGAATCCGCTGCCCACCGGCTCCAGCCGTTTCCGATAAATCTCCTCCCCGGTCTCAGCGTCGTACGCGTCGAAGATGCCATCGTTGTTCAAAACGTACACGATGCGGTCATAACAGAGAGGCGTGGGCATGTATGGACCGCGCAACGTCTTGCTCCACGCGATCGAGGGGCTGCCCGTCCGATCCTTCTCCAGCGTGAGATCGCCGCGCGCATCGGGTCGCACGGCAAAGATAGGCCGCTCGGGCCGCCGTCCACTCGCCACGACGATGAGGCCGTCGGCGAAGATGGGAGTCGGGGCAGTAATCTTTGAGCTTCCGCCAAGCCGCCACAATTCCTGGCCCGTACGCGCGTCGTAGCTGCGAATGTAGTTCGCGGCGTTCGTCACCAGCTGTGCGCGGCCGGTCGTGGTGATCACGGTTGGTGTGCCCCAGGATGGCAGCTCCTGCCGGTCCGTCTTCCACACGGTTTTTCCGGTCGATGCGTCCAGGGCCAGCACGAACGAATCGGCCTGCGTGTCACACTGGAGCAGCACGAGTCCATTCCAGATGATCGGCGAGCTCGCCGGTCCCCACTCGTACGACGGAATGTCGTACGCGCCCATGTCCATCCGGCCAAGATCCACTTTCCAGAGCGGCGCACCGTTCATGTCGTAGGCATACACCCCTTGCGAACCGAACCACGCGACGACGATGCGGCCGTCTGTGGCGGGAGAAGCGCTGGCGTACGTGGACTTGATGTGCCGCTTGTTACCCGGTTCCCCCTCGAACGCGACACGCTCCCACACAATCGATCCGGTGAGCCTGTCGATCGCGTAGAGCATCCATTTGTGCCGTGAGCGATCATCCGACGCATCACCGTCGCCGTACAGTCCCGGCTTGAACGTCGCGTTTGGTTTGCTGCTGATCGCGCTCGTCACGAAGACGCGATCGCCCCAGACGATGGGGCTGGAATGCGCAAGGCCGGGAACCGGGGTGTGCCAGAGGATATTCTCTCCAGTTGTGCCGTTCCATCGATCGGGAAGGTGTTGTCCGTCGGCAACTCCCGACGCATTGGGCCCCCTGAACGAGGGCCAGCTGCCCTTGCTGGATCCGGCAAGCGGCAAGTTCCCGACCCTGTCACCACCGGTGCGGACGATCTGTCTTGCCGCCACCGGCGGCTTCTCCCCATCCGGCAGCCAGCTGCTGTCGTGGAGGATCATCTTCCGCGGCTCGCACCCGTCGTCGATGAGCGTCAGAAGGAGATGGGTGCCCTCGAGACGAAAGCGATAACGGCCGGAGCCGTCGCAGCGCTCCATGGGAGTAGACAGCGTGAGCACATCCCCGTCCGCTTTCCACGTGCCCTTGAACGACGGCCAACCCTGCCCGTCGAGCGACAAACCCCCATCTGTCCCGAATTTCAGGGTGAAGGCGCCGTAGCGCATCGGCGTGGACGGGAGCGAGGGTGCTTGACCGGCCCGGACGATGACCAACGCACACGACACGATCCCGGCAGCAATCAGCCAATTGGCGGCTCGCGTCGAGCGGATGAGCACGAGCGGGATGCTAACACGTTGGCCCGGGCCTCGAGCTCCGGAACTGACGCAACAAGGCGCGTTGCGCAACAGACTCTGTTGCGCTATAGTGGTTGCATGCCGATTGCCCTGGCCCACAAGGTCGAGGCGCTGCGCGCCGACTTCCGCTCGTCGGCCCGGCTGGCCGACCTGCTGGGCGTGAACCGGTCCCAGGTGCTCCGCTGGCTCCGCGGCGCCGGGATCGACCCGCTCAACGCCGAGAAAGTCGACCTCCTGGAGCTCGTCTGGTCGAGTCTCCTCCGGTTGTACGATCGCGATGCCGCGTTGTCGTGGCTGTTCGGCGTGAACCCGACGCTCGGCGATCGCCGCCCCGTCGACCTGATTCGCACGGGGCGCGCCGAGGAGCTGATGCGCGCGATCCGGGCCGAACGATCCGATTCGTTCGCATAACCCTCCTCCAACACGCGTGATCCTCTATCGATGCTTCGCGTGGGACGAACGCGCCCGCGATCGGGACGCAGACGGTCCGCTCTGGTTCCCACGCGCGTACCAGGGCGAGGGGCGTCACGACAATCCCGACGTTTACGGCTGCCTCTATCTCGCTGATCACTACTTGTCGACGCTCGTCGAGCAGCTCGCCCGCTTCCGCGGTCAACGGCTTCTACCCTCGTTGTTGCGGCGGCGCGGCCTGCCGCTCGCGCTCGCCCAGCTCGAGCTCGACGATCGCGCCGAGCTCGTCGACCTGGACGACCCCGTCGTCCTCAGCCGCGAGCGGCTGCGGCCATCGCGCGTCGCGACACGCGATCGGTCCACGACGCAGCCGCAGGCGCGCCTTCTGCATAGCCGTCATCGCAAGGCTGCCGGACTGAAGTGGTGGTCGATCTATGAGGCCCGCTGGATGAACGTCACGGTGTTCGATCGTGCCGCATCGCAGCTCGGCGCCACATCCGTGCGACCGCTGACCGTTGACGATCCGGCCGTCGTCGAAGCGGCGGATTTCTTCGGTCTCCGCACGATCCCGTAGAGAGACGACGCACCCGCGTGTGTTAGGCTCCAGGTCGCGATGCGACTTCGACGGCCGACCGCCAGCGAAGCGGTGCTGGGCCTGCTCTGCCTGATGTACCTGATCACCTACGTCGATCGGGTCAACATCGCGACGGCCGCCAGCGAGATCAAGCGCGAGCTGGCGCTGTCGAACACCCAGCTCGCCTTCGTCCTGTCGGCGTTCGGCTATCCGTACATCCTGTTTCAGGTTTTCGGCGGCTGGCTGGGCGATCGCGTCGGGCCGAGACGGACGCTCTTCGTCTGCGGGCTGATCTGGGCGACCGCCACGATTCTCACCGGCTTCGCGGGCAGCCTCACGACGCTGTTTCTCGTCCGGATCATGCTCGGCGTCGGCGAAGGCGCGACGTTCCCCGTGGCGACGCGCGCGATGCAGGCGTGGACCGCCCGAGTCGCCGCGGGTTCGCCCAGGGCATCACGCACGCGTTCGCGCGCCTCGGCAACGCGATGACGCCGCCGATCGTCGCGTGGCTGATCGGCCATCGTCACCTGGCGCGGCTCGTTCGTCGTGCTCGGATGTCTGAGCCTGCTGTGGGTCGTGACGTGGGTCTGGTATTTCCGCGACGTCCCCGTCGGAGCATCGCGCGATCACGACGGCCGAACTCGAGCGCCTGCCGAATCGTGGCCGGCCGCCAGGCACGCCGGGAAGTCGCCGGTGCAGGTGCCGTGGCGGCGGCTCGCCACCCGGATGTGGCCGGTCACGGTCGTCTACTTCTGTTACGGCTGGACGCTGTGGATGTACCTCAACTGGCTGCCGTCGTACTTCCTGCACGAGCACAACCTCCAGATCAGCCGCTCGGCGCTGTTCTCGTCGGCGGTGTTCTCGGCGGGCGTTGGCGGCGACTACCTCGGCGGCGTGCATCAGCGACGCGATCCTGCGACGCACCGGTGATGTCCGGAAGGCGAGATGCCGGCTCGTGATGCTGGGCGTTCCTCGGCGTCGTTCCTGTGCGTGCTTCCAATCTTCCTGACGCACGATCTGACGGTCATCGTCATCAGCCTGGCGGGCGCGTTCTTCTGCGCCGAGATCGTCATCGGGCCGATGTGGGCGATCCCGATGGACATCGCCCCGCAGTACTCCGGGCACGGCGAGCGGATTCATGAACACCGGGTCGGCGCTCGCGGCCGTGCTGTCGCCGCTGGCGTTCGGATTCATCATCGACGCGACCGGCAACTGGAACCTGCCGTTCGTCGGCTCGATGGGCCTGCTGCTCGCCGGCGCCGCGCTGACGTCCACGATGCATCCGGAGCGTGCCGTTCGAACAGGAAGTCGCCGGGCCGCCTCAGCCCGCCGCCTGAGTGATCGACTGCCGCTCGAACTGCCGAGCTTCGACCGATCTGCGACTGGACCGCGACTGTCGACTGGCGACTGGCGACTGCGACTGCCGCGAAGACTCCGACCGTGAATGCTACTGCCCGTCCACTTCGGCGGGCGCTTCGCCAGAAACGCCGCGACCCTTCGCGAAAATCGCGCTCGTGTAACACATCGTGATCGAGATCGTGATCCTCGCCGGCGGCAGGCGGCGTGCCGGCCATGATGCGGCGAATCATCTCCTTCGTGGCGCGAATCGTCAGCGGCGCGTTCGCGGCAATCCGCAGCGCGTATTCGCGGACGACCGCGTCGATGCTCTCGGCCGGCTCGAGCCGCGTCGACCATGCCCGAGCGCGTGCGCCTCGGCGCCGGGCATGAACCGGCCGGTCAACAGCATGTCCTTCACCAGTCCCGGCCCGATCAGGTCCACCAGCCGGCTGTAGGTGGCGCCCGACAGGCAGTTGCCCAGCGTGCGCGCGATCGGAATGCCGAACGTCGACTCGGGCGTCGCGACGCGCAGATCGCAGGTGAGCGCGATCGCGCAGCCGCCGCCCGCCGCCACGCCCTGGACCTGCGCGATCGTCGCCTTGGTGACGCGCTCGAGCCGGTCGAGCACCTGATCGATGCGCTGCTCGTAGGCGATCCCGTCCTCGGGGTCGCGAAAGCTCTCGAACTGGGCGATGTCGGTGCCGGCGACGAACGCCTTGCCGCCGGCGCCCTTGCAGGATCAGCACCCGGATCGTCGGCGTCGTTGTCGACGCGATCGCAGGCGTCGACGAGCGCCTGATACATGTCCCAGGTCATCGCGTTCCGCGCCTCGGGACGGTTGAAGGTCAGCGTCGCGATCGGGCCGTCGGATTCGTAGATCGCGTGGGTGGTGGACAAGGACTCCTCCCTCTAGGTACAAGACCAAGAATCAAAGTCGAGTCGGCGTTCGACGAATGACTCGATGTCATCTGATCACAACCGAACTATCCCAGCCACAGGCCGCGCGCCCTCGAGGGCGTTCGCGTCCTGGACGTCACGCAGTTCATGGCCGGGCCCTTCTGCGCCGATGATCCTCGCCGACCTCGGCGCCGACGTGATCAAGATCGAGCCGCCGGCCGGCGACTCGACGCGACAGATGGTCGGGGCGGTCGGGCACCGAGAGCCCGGCCTTCAACGCCGTCAATCGCGGCAAGCGCAGCCTCGTGCTGAACCTGAAGTCGCCCGGATGGCCGCGAGCTTTTCAAGCGGCTGGCGCGATCGTCGGACATCGTAATCGAGAACTATCGTCCCGGCGTGATGCAGCGCGCTTCGGCCTCGACTACGACGACGCTGGCGGCGATCAATCCGGGGCTGATCTACGCGTCGATCTCCGGCTACGGCCAGACCGGGCCGGATCGCGCGAAGGGCGGCTTCGATCTGATCGCGCAGGGCGTCTCCGGCATCATGTCGATCACCGGGCGAGCCGGGCCGGCCGCCGGTGAAAGCGGGCATCCCGCTGACCGATCTCGGCGCGGCGCTGTTCGCGCTGACCGGCATCCTCGCCGCGCTGCACTCATCGCACCGAGCACGGGCGTCGGCCAGCAGATCGACACGTCGCTCGTCGAGGCCGGCGTCGCGCTGTCGGTGTGGGAAGCGACCGAGTATTTCGCCGGTCCCGGCGTGCCGGCGCCGCTGGGCTCGGCTCACCGGATGAACGCGCCGTATCAGGCCATTCGGTGCGCGGACGGCTACGTCACGATCGGCGCCAACACCGATCGGCTGTTCCAGCGGCTGTGTGGCGTGCTCGGTCATCCGGAGTGGGCCGAGTACCGCGAGTTCGCGGACAACCGCAGCCGCGTGCGCAATCGATCCAGGCTGGCGCCCTGATTGAAGGCGTCATGGCTCAGCAGCCGCGCCGCCACTGGCTCGCGCTGTTCGACGCCGCCGAGATTCCGTGCGGACCGATCAACGACTACGCGCAGGTGTTCGCCGATCCGCAGGTCGCCGCGCGCGGCATGGTGCTCGAGACGGATCATCCGGTGCTCGGGCCGGCTCAGGACGCTCGGATCGCCGATCAAGCTGAGCGAGACGCCGGCCGATCGCCAGCCGCCGCGCGCCCGCTGCTTGGCGAGCACACGCGACGAAGTGCTCGCCGGAATTCGGACTCAGGCCGAGGACGAGATCGCGGCGCTGCGCCAGATCGCAATCGAGGTGCAGATCAGAATCTATTGAGCAAATGCGCGGTTCGCGGTTCGACGGTATCGTCGGATCGTCCGATCGCATTGACACCTCGGCGACGCAGCAGTCGCCATCTTCAGCACCTCCGCGAGGTGCATCGCGCGGCGGCCGGTCGCCTGTTCGATCTGCTCGCGACAGCTGAAGCCGTCCGACACGATCAGCGTATCCGGCGACGCCGTGCGGACCGCCGGCAGCAGCACGCGCTCGCCGATCGCCTGCGACACCGCGAACTTCTCGGCTTCGAAGCCGAACGCGCCGGCCATGCCGCAGCAGCCGGAGTCGGGCGACTCGAGCGTCGACGCCCATCTTCCGCAGCAGCGACTCCTCGTGGCCCATCTTCATCATCGCCTTCTGATGGCAATGGCCGTGGAGCAGCACCTTCCTGTCGAGACGAGGCGGCTGATAGGGCCGGCGGCCGGATTCGAGGAGCTCGGACAGCAGAAACGTCTGGCTGCGCAGTCGGGTCGCGCGCGCATCGGTCGGGAACAGATTGCGCAGCTCGTCGCGGAACACCGACGCGCAGCTCGGCTCGAGCACGACCATCGGCACGCCGGCATCGATCGCGCTCGCCGAGCTCGTCCATGATCGGTCGCAGATACTGCTTCGCGCGATCGAGCAGACCGAAGTCGTACAGCGGACGGCCGCAGCACAACGTCGCTGCGCGGAATCGACGACGTCGAATATCCGGCGGCCTGGAGGACCTCGAGCGCCGCCTGGCTGGTCTCCGGATGAAAGTAGTTGTTGAACGTGTCGACCCACAGAGACCACGTCGGAGCCGGCCGCCGACTCGCGCGTCCACCGCGATGGCGTCCCACCGTGCGGACGCCGCTGCTGTCGCGCCCACTGCCGGAATGCTCGACGGCGGCCAGCCGCGGCAGCTGCCGCTCGGGCGCCAGGTGCAGAAGCGCGCTTGACGGGCGTGGCGACGCCCGGCGCGCCTGCGATGCAGCGTTGGCGAGCCGACGGCGCGATCGCCGCGAGCCGCAGCCAGCGATCGACCATGCCGAACGCGTACGCGTGGAGCGGACGGCGCCGGCCCTCGTAGTAGTGCGACAGAAACTCGGCGCGATAGGTGGCGATGTCGACGTTGGTCGGGCACTCCGACTTGCACGCCTTGCAGGACAGGCACAGGTCGAGCGCACTGCTTGACGTGCTCGTCCTTCCAGCCGTCGCGCACCACTTCGCCCTGCAGCAGCTCGAACAGCATGTGCGCGCGGCCGCGCGTGCTGTGCTCTTCCTCGAGCGTCACCATGTAGCTCGGGCACATCGATCCCGCAGTCGTGCTTGCGGCACTCGCCCAGGCCGACGCAGCGCAGCGTCGCCTTCGCCGAACGATCCGCCGTCGTCGGGAAACTGCGAAATGCGTGCGCGGCCGACGCGGCGCGTAGTCGGCGCCGAGCCGCAGATTCTCGGTCGGCAGATAGGCGTCGATCACCTTGTGCGGATTCATCTTGTTGTCCGGATCCCAGATCGCCTTGAACTCGCGAAACGCGCGCCATCAGCTCGTCGCCGAACATCTTCGGCAGCAGCGCGCCGCGCGATTGGCCGTCGCCGTGCTCGCCGGAGAGCGAGCCGCCGTAGCTGACGACGAGGTCGGCGGCGCGATCGACGAACTCGCCGTACTTGCGGATGCCCTCCTCGGTCTCCAGATCGAAGTTGACCCGCATGTGAATGCAGCCGTGGCCGAAGTGACCGTAGAACGCCGGTCCGGTAGTGGTATTCGTCCAGCAGCGCGCGCAGGTCGCGCAGATAGGCGCCCAGCTTCTCCGGCGCGACCGCCGCGTCGTCCCATCCTTCCCACTCGAGCGGCGCGCCGGGCGCGGCCGCGGCGGCGCGCGGGCCGGACTTCGCGGATCCTCCACATCGCGCGCGCTTCGGTCGTCGAGTACAGCCGTGACGCTCGGGCGCGCCGGGAATCTGCTTCACCCAGCTCGATGAACCGCTGCGCCGTCTGCTGCGGCCTCGTCGGCATTGTCGAATCCGAACTCGACGAGCAGGTACGCCGCGGCCCTCGGGCATCAGGTCGAGATGCGGCGCGCCCTTCTTGCGGAGGCCGTCGACGATGATGCCCTCGAAGCCCTCGAGGCCGATCGGCTGGAACTCCAAGAATCTCCGGCACGTGATCGGCCGCCGCGAACGCGTCCGGTAGCCGAGTCCGACCAGCGCCCGGTGCTGCGGGCTGTGGATCAGCCTCAGCCTTCGCCTCGAGCACGATCGCGCACGTGCCTTCGGTCCCGACGAGCGCGCGGGCCACGTTGAAGCCGTTCTCGGGCAGCAGTTCGTCGAGGTTGTAGCCGGAGACGCGCCGCGGAATGCTTGGGAAGCGCGTCGCGGATCTGATCGCGCGTACCGATCGCGAATCGCGCGCAGGCCGGCGATAGATCTCGCCGCGGCGTCCGCCGTCCGCGGCCGATGGCGTCGAGCTCGCGTCGCTGGTCGCGCCGACGGTCAGCTGCGTGCCGTCGTAGAGCAGAATGCTCAGCTCTTCGACGTTGTCGACCGTCTTGCCGGCGAGCAGCGAATGCGTGCCGCAGGAGTTGTTGCCGATCATGCCGCCGAGCGTGCAGCGGCTGTGCGTCGACGGATCGGGCCCGAACGTCAGGCTGGTGGGCTTCCGCCGCGTTGCGCAGCGTATCGAGGACGACGCCGGGCTGGACGCGCGCGAAGCGCTGGCCGGATCGATCTCGAGGATCCGGTTCATGTACTTCGTGAAGTCGAGCACCACCGCGACGTTGCAGCACTGGCCGGCGAGGCTGGTGCCGGCGCCGCGCGGCAGCACCGGCGCGTCGATACTGCCGGCACGCGGCCACCGCCGCGATCACATCGTCGGCATCGCGGGGAACGACGAGGCCGATCGGAATCTGGCGGTAGTTCGAGCCGTCGGTCGCGTACAGCGCGCGGCTGCCGCGATCGAAGCGCACCTCGCCGCGAACGTCGCGTTTCAGCTCCCGCTCGAGATCGGCGGCCTGGGGAAACGAATCGATCGGTTTGGCGTGCGAGCTGAGCGGCAGCGGAACGAGCACTGTGCAATCGGCTGTACGGCGGGAACTTCCTGCGGCGAGGCTTCGAAGCGCCGCCATCACGCCGCCCGCCCGGTGGGGCACGCCCGCCAGCCGAAGGCCCATTTCGATGCCGCTCAGCGTGCCCGGCAAGCATCAGATCGTTGAAGCTGCCCAGATGACCGATCCGCACGACCTTCCCGGCGAGCTTCGACAGGCCGATCGCCGAGCGACATGTCGAAATGCTCGAGCACGATCGGCGCGGAAGCGATCGGCGTCGTGGCCCTCGGGCATGAAGAAGGCCGTCATCGAGCTCGAGTACTCGCGCGGATCCTCGCAGACGATGCTCGAATCCCCACGCCGCACGGCGGCGCGCGTCGCTTCCGCGTGTCGATCGTGCCGGCGGAATACGTTCGTGAAGCCCTTCCTCCTGAAGCATCCGCAGCGCCTCGCGCAGCGCGAACAGCAGGTTCGTGGCCGGCGTGTAGGGAAAGAAGCCGGTGCGGTTCTGCGTCAGCATCTCCTGCCAGTCCCAGTAGCTCCTGCGCAGCTTGCGCCGTTCCGGCTGGCGGCCAGCGCCTTCTCCGACACGGCGTTGAAACCGAGGCCCGGCGGCAGCATCAGGCCCTTCTGCGAGCCGACGACGGTGACGTCGACCTCCCACTCGTCGTGGCGAAAGTCGATGGACGCCGAGCGACGACACGGCGTCGACGATCAGCAGCGCCGGATGTCCGACCGCGTTCATCGCCGCCGCGAAGTGCGCCGAGCCGGCTGGTCACGCCGGTCGACGTCTCGTTGTGGACGACGACGACGGCCTTGAAGGTGTGCTGCGCGTCTGCGCCAGAGCCGGCTCCTCGAGCTCGCGTTCGGACGCGCCACGGCGCCAGTTGCCCGGCACGTAGTCGACCTCCAGGCCCAGCCGTTCCGCGATCTGCGCGCCAGACCTGCGAGAAATGGCCGGTCTCGAAGATCAGCACGCGATCGCCCGGCGACAACGTGTTGACGAGCGCCGCTTCGGCGGCGCCGGTGCCCGGAGGAGGGAAAGATGATGACCGGACCGCTGGTCTTGAACACCGGCCGCAGTCCTTCGAGGACCTCGTGCGTCAGCGCGGCGAATTCCGGCCCGCGATGATCGATGACCGGATGGTCCATGGCGCGCAGGACGCGATCGGGAACGTTGGTCGGACCTGGAATCTGGAGGAAGTGCCGGCCGGTGTGAAGCATGACCCTGCAGTCTACACAACGGAGATACAAGAACCAAAAAGGGCTCGAGAGTCGCCCGACGCACATCCCGCTCCCGCGAGCCGGCGTTTCGTCACGACGTTCGTCCCTTCATCGTCGAGAGTCCAGCCTTCGCTGATACCGTAAGCGCGGGATGGACGAGCGCGCAGACGGGACGAGTGTCAATCCGCGTGAGGTACACGACTTCTGGCCACGACTGCTCGTGAGCCCGATCCTCGGGGCTCTCGTGGTGAACCTCTCGGGCCTGATCGATCACAGGCAACACTCGGCCGTAGGACTGATCGCGTCGTACGTGTGGTTCGCAATGGTCGCGTTCCTCATCTGGGAAGGCAATCGGCGACTGTACTTCCGGCTGCCGCGGCGCGAGGATTGGTTGCTGCGACCCTGGCGCCGTCTGGGCGTACTCCTGGCGCTCATCAGCCTCTTCACGATTCCGTTCGCCGCTGCGACTCTGCTGGGATGGCGTGCGGCTACCGGCGACACCGGAACGCGCCAGCACGCACTGGCGACAGCGCTCTTCGCCATCGTCGCGTTCGTGATTGCCATTACTCACGTTTACGAAACCGTGTTCCTGCTCCGCGACTGGGAAAGCGACCGGTTGCGCAGCGTGCGGCTGGAGCACGCTCGCCTCCAGATCGAGCTCGAGAGCCTCGGGCGCGAGGTCGATCCTCACTTCCTGTTCAATAACCTGAACGCGCTGACTCACCTCATCGAGCGCCGCAGCGACGCGGCTCCGTGGTTCGTCCGGACCCTGAGCGCGACGTACCAGTACGTACTCGACTGCCGGGGCCGAACGCTCGTTCGTCTCGCCGAGGAACTCCAGGCCCTCGAGCGTCACCGGGCACTCGCCGAGATTCGGTACGGTGGTAACGTTCACCTGGACGTGCAGGTGCAACCCGCGGATGCGGACCGTCTGCTCCTGCCCCCTGTCTCGCTGGGGGAACTCTTTCAGAACGCGTTGAAGCACAATACCATCGCCGCCGACCGCCCGCTGCTCATCCAGGTTCGAGTCGAAGACGGGACGCTGCTTGTCGAGAACAACCTCCGGTCAGCACCCGGGCCGGCACGGTCGAATGGAATCGGTCTGGCCAACATGCGAGAGCGGTTCCGGCTGGCGACGGGTCGGAGTATCGTCTGGGGCGCCGAAGGGGATCGATTCGTTGTCAGGCTGCCACTGGTCGGCAGCTCGAGTGAGTATCAGGCAGGCGCCAACGCACAAACGTGAGTGGTCTCTCGAGAATGGTCATCCGGAATTGGAGAAGCCTATGCGACGGAGTTCACAGATGATGATGAAGACGCTGTCGATGTGCGCCTGCCAGGCAGCTTTCCTGGTTCTTGTCACACTTGCCTCACCGGTGTCCGCTCAAACCACCGGCCAGCTGACGGCGCACAACGTGAAACTGGAGTCGGTCGATTACCTTGGCAAGAAGGCCGTCAAGATTACGGAAGACGGCAACGTACCAAACGGTGAAGCCTACGCCGTGGTCAAGGACGCCGTCTTTCATAACGGCGCAATCGAGTTGGAACTGGCGGGGCGTCCTGCGGGCGATGCCGCAGCAGCCGGCGGTGCTCGTGGCTTCATCGGAATCGCCTTTCGTCTTCAGAACGGCCGATTCGAGTACATCTATCTGCGCCCGACCAACGGCCGCGCCGATGACCAGGTTCGCCGGAATCATTCCACCCAGTACAGCGCGCACCCCGACTTCAGCTTCGCCGTTTCGCGCCAGCAGGCGCCCGAAAAATACGAGAGCTACGTGGACCTGGAGCCTGGTGTCTGGACCCGCTATCGCATTACGGTCGATGGCACCAAGGCACGTTTGTATGTCCACGGCGCCAGCCAGCCGTGTCTGATTGTGAACGATCTCAAGCTCGGTGATTCGACGGGCGGCGTGGCTCTCTGGATTGGCCCCGGCACGGAAGGCTATTTCACGGGTCTCGACATCAAGGCCGCCAAGTAGGATGCTTCACGGCAGGCAGACCTGGATGAACCGTTCGACTCGAGCGTACTGGCTCTCAATATTACTGGGCTGCGGCCTCGCCAGCGCCAGCGCACCCCTCGCGCAGCAGTCCGCGCGGCCGTCTGCGACGACCCCTGCCTGGGGATATGGCGGCGGTCCCGAGCAGAATCGGTATTCCGCTCTGAAACTCATCAATCGCGACAATGTGAAACAACTGACGGTTGCGTGGACGTACGACACTGGTGAGCCCGGCGCCATGCAGACCCAGCCGCTCGTGGTGGGCAACGTTCTGTACGGATACACGCCAACGCACAAGACCTTCGCGGTCAACGCGGCAACAGGCGCCGAGCTCTGGGTGTTCGACTCGGGGATTCGCGGCAACGGACCAAACCGCGGGCTGATGTACTGGGCGTCCGGAAGCGACCGGCGCGTTTTTGCCGCGGTCGACAATTTCATTTACGCGCTCGATGCGGCCACCGGCAAACCCATCGACGGTTTTGGAACCGCCGGGCGAATCGATCTCCGTGAGAATCTCGGACGCGATCCGCAGCTGCAGAACGTTCGCCTGACCTCGCCCGGCGTCATCTACCGGGATCTGATGATCGTCGGCGGACGGCTTAATGAAAGCCTTCCGACGGCTCCGGGTGATGTTCGCGCGTACGACGTCAGGACCGGGGCGATGCGCTGGTCGTTTCACACGATCCCGCACCCCGGGGAGTTTGGCTACGACACGTGGCCGAAGGACGCGTGGCAGTATAGCGGCGCCGCGAATAGCTGGCCGGGGATGGCGCTCGACGAACAGCGAGGGCTGGTATTCGTCCCGACCGGATCGGCGGCGTCAGATTTTCACGGGGCCGATCGTCAGGGCGACAATCTTTTTGCGAACTCGCTGATCGCGCTCGAAGCCGCGACGGGCAAGCGGGTGTGGCACTTCCAGTTCGTGCGCCACGATGTCTGGGACAGGGATCTCCCCTCGCCGCCGACCCTCTTGACGCTGCGGCGCAACGGCCAGGACATCGACGCCGTCGCGCAGGCAACGAAACACGGATTCGTGTTCGTCTTCAATCGCGTCACCGGCGAACCACTCTTTCCAATCGAGTACAAGAAATATCCGCGCAGCACTGTCCCGGGCGAGGTCACCAACGACACGCAGCCGCTGCCAACAAAGCCCGCGCCGTTTTCGCGACAGCTGCTGACGGCCGCGCTCTTGACGAATCGAACGCCCGCGGTTCATCAGTGGGCGGTCGATCAGTTCAAGACCTTCCGGAGTGACGGACAATTCGTTCCGCTCGCGGTGGATCAGCAGACCGTCGTGTTCCCGGGTTTCGATGGCGGAGCCGAGTGGGGCGGGCAGGCCTTCGATCCTCAGACGGGACTCTATTACGTCAACGCAAACGATCTGGTGTGGACGGGAGGGTTGGCGCCGAACACCGGCGGGCAGAGCGGGCGCGCAATGTATCTGCAGCACTGCGCGAGTTGTCATCGCGACGATCGGCTGGGGACACCGCCTCAGATCGCATCGCTCGTCGGCATCGCGAATCGCCTTTCATTTTCGGATGTCGTGGCCGTGATCAGGCAAGGCCGCGGTCGAATGACGGCCTTTCCACAACTCGAGGGGACGACGGTCAATGCGATCGCGCAGTTCGTGCTCACGGGTGAAGACGTTCCGGCCGGACGCGGAAGCCAGGGCGATGGTGGCGGTCGGGGCGTGCCCGTCGATCCACGGATCAACAACGACTTCCGTTTCACCGGCTACCGGAAGTTTCTCGATCCCGACAACTATCCCGCCATCGCGCCGCCGTGGGGGACCTTGAACGCCATCAACCTGAACACCGGTGAGTACGCGTGGAAGATCCCGCTGGGAGAATATCCCGATCTCGTCAAGCAGGGATTGACGAACACGGGCAGCGAGAACTACGGCGGGCCAGTCGTCACGGCCGGCGGCCTGGTGTTCATCGCCGCCACCAACCACGATCGCAAGATTCGCGCGTTCGACAAAACCACGGGTGCGCTGCTGTGGGAATCGACGCTGCCCTCGTCCGGGAATGCGACGCCCGCGACGTACGAGGTCAACGGCCGGCAGTTTGTCGTCGTCGCCGCCGGTGGCGGCAAGTCTCCGACGGGCGGACCGGGCGGGGTCTACGTGGCGTTTTCGCTGCCCAGCAATCGCTAGGGATTCGCTACTCTGCGCGCAGAGCCTTCATCGGAGAAATGGACGCCGCGCGCGCGGCCGGGATGATTGCAGCACAGCAGGCGCAGACGGCAAGCGCGAAGGCAGCGACGCCGAGGGCGAGCGGATCCCAGTACTGAACGCCATACAGCTGCGCCGACAAGAGGCGGCCGGCGCCAACCGCGAGTGGAAGACCGATCGCCAGGCCGACAGCCACGCGGCGAAACGCGCCCTGCAGGACCAATCCGATCACGTTCCGCCGATCCGCACCCAGCGCCATGCGCAAGCCGATCTCGTTCGTCCGCTGTGCGACCTTGTAGGCGGTCACTCCGTACAATCCGATCGCGGCGAGCACGAGTGCCACGATTCCAAACAGCCCGGACAGGCTCGCCACGGCGCGCTGCTGATCGAACGATCGGTCGAGTTGCTGCTGCAGCGTCCGGACACTCGTCACCGTCAGGTTTGGATCGGTATCGGCGAGCGCTCGCTTCACCTGCGGCTCGAGCGCACCGGCCGGTGTGTTCGTGACGAGCAGCAGGCCGCGTACGAAGTGCGAATTGAGTTCGAGCCGCTGCAACAGCGGGTTCGCGTAACTGACCGTCTGCGTCAGCGGCACGTAGAACATCGGACGCGCGGGCTGATCGAGCGCGAAGCCCGCGAACTTGGCATCGCGCACGATTCCGACAATGCGATAGATGCCGGCATTCTCCGGGAGATCGAGGCCGAAGTGCTGATCGAGCGGATCCTCGTTGCCCTTGAAAAAGCGCCGGACGAAGGCCTCGTTGACGACGGCGACTCTCTGGCTCGTTTCGTTGTCCGTCGCAGCAAAGTGGCGCCCGCGGACGAGCTTCACGCCCAGGTTCTGAAGGTAGTTCACGCTCACACGGTCCCACGATGCACCGGCCTGCTCGCCAGGTTTCGGCGCCGGATGTCCGGCGACCAGGATCAGCTCCCCCCAGTTGTCGGTGAGCGGGTTATAGATGGCCAGCCCCGATCCCTGAATGCCTGGCAGGCGATTGAGCCGCTCTTCAATGTCGCGGTAAATCGCGGCCAGCTTCTCCAGGCTGTAGGTCGATGGCGGCCGGTTCAATTGCACGAGGACACGCCCTGGAATCTCGAACCCAAAGTCCTGGCGTTCCAGATTGCCCAGGCTCCGGGCGAGCATCATCGACCCCGCAACGAGCACGACGGACACAGTGGCCTGCACGACGAGCAGCACATTTCGCGCGAACGAGGAGTGATCGCTCGTGCTGCGCCCGGCGCCACGGAGCGCGTCGATTGGATTGGTGCGCGTCGCGAACCACGCCGGGGCGGCGCCAAACACGATGCCCGTGACGAGCGCCAGGCCAAATGCGAACGCCAGGACCATCGGCGCCGGACGCGTGTCCACCGGAAGGAACGTGGTTCCGGCGAAGGCGAGCGCGAGCAGGAGACGCGCCGCGCCGACCGCGACGAAGAGTCCGGCGATGCCACCGCCGACAGCGAGCAGGATGCTTTCGACGAGTGCCTGGGTCACGATCTGCCGTCGCGACGCACCCATCGCGAGCCTGACGGCGGTCTGGGCCCGGCGCGCGACTCCTCTTGCCAGGAGGAGGTTCGCCACGTTCGCGCACGCGATCAGGAGCACCAGCCCGCACACGGCCAACAGAATCTGCAGGCTTCGTCCGTATTGCTCTTTCATGATGCCGACGCCTGCACCCGCGGGCACGACGGCAATGACTTGCCGCGGCAGGCTCTGGATGACGTCGGGCATCCAGTTCGCGGGGTACCCGGAGTCCTGCTGCATCCACTGGCGGAGGACACCGGTGAGCCGCGCGTCCAGCCCATCGATCGTCGCGCCGGGACGCAGTCGTCCAATCGCACGCAGCCACGCTGACACCGGCTGGCGGAGAATCGACGTGTCGCCGTTGATGAGCGGCTCCTGCTGGAGCGGAACAAAGAGGTCTGGGGGATCGCCGCGCAGCGTTTCGCCGAAGAAGCCCGGCGGCGTCACGCCGACGACCGTGAACGCATTGCCTTCGATGAAGACGGTCCCGCCGATCATCGACGGATCGCCGCCGTAGGTGCTCTCCCACGCGTGGTGGCTCATCACCACGACGGGCGGCGCCGACGGTTTGTCGTCAGCTTCGGTGAAGACTCGTCCGCCAAAGGCATCGACACCCAAGGTCGAGAAATAGTTGCCGGTCACGTACTCGGACCGCAGCGGTCGCGCGGTCGTGTCAACGGTCTGCCGGCGCACGCTCAGGCGCGAGCCGCCCCCCTGAAATGCCGTGAGCGCTTCGAACTCCGGTAGCTCCGCCTTGAGCCGCTCGAAGAGCGCGAACGAGTACAACCCCCACCGATCCTGCGGGCCTCCTTGCACGCAGCAGGAGGAACCATCGCCGATACGGTAGAGGCGAGACGGATCGCCAACCGGCAGGGACTGCAGCATCACCGCGTGGATGAGCGTGAAAATGGCCGTGGTGCCGCCGATGCCGAGGGCGAGCGTCAAAACCGCCGTGGCCGTGAACACGCGCGCCAACCAGAACTGGCGCAAGGAATAGCGGACCTCGCCGAAGAAGTTACCCACGGCAGGCTTAGACGAGAAGGCGCGTCAAAACGTTGGCAGGGTTTGATCAGCTCGGCATGCGCGCGTCGGCCATGATTCGCGCGACATCAGCGCTTCTGCGCCTGAAGTCGGACGACGCGGGTGTTCTCCAGCCCGAAATCGCCGACGGCGTTGACGTCTTCGTAGCGGAGGATCCGAAAGCGCTCGAACACCCTCAATAATTCGTTCGTGTCGAAGACGACGGCGCCGCCAATCGGTCTGTTCGTCGTCGCGTCTCGATGGAATGCTTCGACGACGACCGATCCGCCTGGCTTCAGCGCGTCGTAGACACGGGAGGCGAACTCGCGGGCGCCAACGTAACTAAGCACGATCAGATCCCACTGTGCGGTACCGAAGTCGAATTGATCGTCCCGCAAAACATACGTCTTCAATGTGACGCCAAGCCGCTTCGCCTCCGCCTCCGCGGCAGCAACGGCCTGGTCAGCGGGATCAAAGCCTGTGACGGCCCATCCTTGCTGGGCGAGGTACAGCGCATTGCGCCCCTGCCCCATCCCCACATCGAGCGCCTTGCCGGGTGTGAGCCCGCGAGTCACGTCCACGAGAAATGCGTTTGGCTTGGTATTGAACCGCGGGGCGGGCGACGTCAGGATCCGATTCCACCGTTCCTTCTCGGACTTCTGTAACTGCTCACCGATGACGCGCAACCGTCGATCGATCTCGGCGGCCGTCAATCCCTCGGCCGCGAGCACCTTTCCATACTGAGCCTCGATGTCCGTCACCGCCTCCGACTGCTTGTCCAGCCACGACCGGAATTTCTCGTAGATCTGCTGGTCGGTCGGGGCGACACCCTGAGCGACGCCCTGGACCTCCATCGCGGCGGGAGCCGGCACGACGATGGAAGCCGTCAGGAGAGTGGCCAGAACGAGCCGCCAGAGCGGCGTCATGGCGCCGATTCTACTCCACGGCACCAACACTCGCGGCGGGAACGCGCGTCTCACGAAGCCTCCGCAGATTACGGCTGGACTGGCTCGAACGCCTGATTCGGATAGGGATTGGCAGCCGGACGCTGCACGCGATTGAATTCGAAGTTCGTGGCAACGTGGCAACCATTACATGCTTCGGTCAGGTGATTGTACGCGGCGTTGAACGAAGTTACGTCCCGTTTCTCGATCGCCTTTCGCAACTCGTCGAGCGGCGGCGTGGCCATTCGAGGAATGACGTCCTTCAGCGCCACGGGCGAGTCCTTGTGCGTCGGGTGAAACTTGACCGCATCGTCGAAGCCTTCACCAAGCTCGTCGAGCTTGTACGACGCGAGCTTCCAGTTGCCGGCCTGTCCAGCAAACCAGAGCTTTACGTGCCGCATCTGCTGGAGACCCATGATCTCGCCAAGACCTGGAACGAACGGTTCGGCCGATGCGGCTTCAGGAGGCGAAGAAGGAGACCGGCCACACGCGGCCAGCGCGATTGCGGACACACTTGCAACGGCTACCACTGTCCACATCGATCCGCTTCGCACGACTCACCTCCACGCTGTCGAGTCAAAGGCCTGACCAGACATCACTGGAGACGATTAAACGCGTGAATGCTTCGTCATTCAAGCGTGAAGGGGACGAACATGAGCTTTCCCTCGCGTTGGATCTGCAGGGTGACGGCCGCGCCCGGCTTGAGCGCATGGACAGCGTCCCTGAGACCCTGCAGCGTCGTCGTCTGCTGGTTGTTCACGCTACGGATGATGTCCCTCGCTTGAAGCGGCACTTCGCTCGTGGCGCCGGCGGCACGGGCAACGACGATGATGCCGTACGGATCTCTCAGGCCGGTCGCCGCCGAAGCGATGCGTCGATCGATTTCAACGCCGAGAATGCCGAGTTCCGACACCAGGCTCTTTTCAGGATCGGCCATCGCCGAGACGGAGTCGAGTTCGTTCCGGTCTTCGACCGCCGTCACGCCGATGCCCTGCTGTACGCCGCCTCTGAGAACGATCAGCTGAACTTTCTCCGGGGAGTCTCTGAGCCGGAACTGGTAGTTCACGCTCGGGAGGTTGTCGGCTGGTTGACCATCGACGGAGACCAGAATGTCGCCGACCTTCAGGCCAGCGGCTTCCGCCGGGCTGCCGGGCCAGACATCCGAGACGATGACGCCGTAGTCCCTTGCCAGGCCGAGGCCCGCTGCCATGCTCTGCGTGATGGTCTGGATGCTCATCCCGATTTCCTGGCGCCGCATGATGCCGTACTGTTTGAGTTGGCGGTACACCGTCCTCACCGTGGCGCTCGGGATCGCGAAACCCAGGCCCTCGTTTCCTCCTGACTGCGAAACAATGAACGTGTTGACGCCGACGACTTCACCGCGGATGTTGACCAGCGGGCCGCCGGAGTTTCCCGGATTGATTGGCGCATCAGTCTGCACGTAGATGAGCGGCGAATCAGGGTCAACCTGTCTTGCCACTGCCGACACGAGCCCATGCGACAGGCTATTCCGCATCCCGATGGGGCTGCCGAACGCAAACACGGTCTCACCCTGCCTGACCTGCGAGTAGGTCGCGAGGGGCAGCGCCGGCAGCTTCATGCCCTCGACCTTCAAAAGCGCCAGGTCAAGCTCGCTGGTCATGCCCACAATGCGCGCACTGACGATGGTGGCGCGGGCCGAGAGCGCGGTGGATAACGTTCCGTCTGCGTTGCCCTGAGGCAGCACTACCTGTACTCGCTGCGCGCCGCTGACCACGTGCGCGTTCGTCATGATGTAGCCGTCCGGATCGATCACGAATCCAGAGCCACTCGATCGCTGTCTTCCGACGACCACGCTGGTATCGGCTCGACCGCTCTCTTCGCGCGCTCCATAACTGGTCACCAGGATCTGGACGACGCTCGGCCACACCTTCTTCGTCAGGGCGTCGACTGACTCGTTGATCCGCGCCAGCGGATCCTGAGCCGGGACCGGCTTCTGCACTGCGGCCTGGGCTCGCGCGGTTGACGGCAGCAGGAGCAGTGAAAGTGACAGGAGGAGAGAGACTCGCAGGAATCGGTGCTGGCGGCAGGACGCAATCATCGTGGCTCCTCAAAAGACTGCTGGTGGGTAAGCCGACGCCCGGGGTCAGACCCCGTTGGCACGGATTTCTCGAAATGGGGTCAGACCCCTGACGCCCGGGCGGCAGGGGTCTGACCCCGGACGTTCGATTACCTACGGAAACCAGCAACTCAGGCAGAATCGATGCCAAGACCCGGGTGGCTCGCCGCATGAGCCGCCAGCCCGCGGTCTCACGAATTCAATGAGTTACAGCGGACTGGAGCCGGCGGGAACGGCTTCGCGGCAAACCCGGCTACGAAATCTCGTGGGGCTCCGAGGTTTGCGCGGGTGAGGGATCCAACGCCTACGCCGAGTGCAGAACGGCAGACGGACTGAGGCGCGACGCCCGCCAGGCGGGAATCATCGTGGCGGCGACAGCGATGCCGACCACGAGGACGATGGCTGCCGTGAGCATCAGCGGATCGGACGCGCGGATCAGGTAAATCTGGCTCGCGACGATCTCTCCCGACAGATAGGCGACCGCCAGTCCAATCGCAGTGCCGATGAGGGCGAGTGTCGCTCCCTGTTTCATCACCAGCCAGAACACGCTGCCAGGCGTGGCGCCGAGCGCGAGCCGCGTGGCCATTTCGCCGCGGCGCTCCGAGACCGCATACGCCACCACGCCGTAGATGCCGACCGCCGCGAGGAGCACCGCGACGACGCCGAAGATCAGCATCAACGTCATGCCGAGTTGCTGACGGCGAAGCGTCGCCGAGACGAGATCGGTCACTCGCTCGAACTCGACCGCAATCTGGGGATCGAGTTTGCGCACTTCGTCACGAATCGCCGATTCGAGCGTGGCGACGTCGGCCAATGACGATGCCACGACCATGGTCTGCCGCCTCAGGGGCACTTGCGTCAGCGGCGAATAGAACGCTGGTTCGGCTTCGTCCCTCACGCTCTTCTGCCGCACGTCGTCAACGACGCCGACGACGACCACTTCGTTGCGGGGATTCGGTGCCGGATAGCCAGCCGAGAATTGCTGACCGATCGGATCGCGGCCGGACAGGTATCGTTTCACGAATGTCATGTTGACGATCGCCACAGGCATCGTGGACGTGCGATCGTCAGGCCCGAAATCGCGGCCCTGGAGCAGTTGCGTTCCGGTTGACGCGAAGTAGCCCTGGCTGACAAAGCGCTGTCGCGTACCAATCGGATGCGCAGGATCAATCGTCTCGCCGTGGAACTGCGCGATGAGCGAGTTCTCCGGCGTGTTCCTCATCGGAAAGTTCGAGGTCGCTGCCGACTGCCGTCACGCCGGGCAAGCTGCCGAGGCGTTCAACCAGGGTCCCGGCCGCCGTGCGAACCGCATCCCCGTTTGGATATTTCGCACCGAGGAATGCGACGTCGAAGATCAGGCGTTTGTCGGTGCGAAAACCCAGGTCCGTGCTTCGAAGGCTGGCGAAACCTCGCACCAGCCAGCCGGCGCCCGCCACGAGCACGATCGCCAGCGCGATCTCGACGACGGTCATCGCGCTCAGCCATCGCGACGTGTCCGCCCTCCGCTCGTCGATCGGCTGCCGCTCTCGTTCATGAGGGTCCGCACGTCCGTCGCCGCCAGCCTCAGTGCCGGCGCGAACCCGACGAGCAGGCCGCTCACCACGAGCGTCGTGAGCACGAACAGCAGGACGCGCGAGTCGAACGCGACACCATCCAGCCGCGGGAGACTCGACGCGCCCATGATCAGGAGTCCACGCACGCCCACGTACGCGACGAGCGTGCCGAGAACCGCCCCGGCGCTGCACAACAACGCCGACTCTGTGAGCAGCTGGCGGATGATGCGGGCGCGAGCCGCTCCCAGTGACACGCGGACGGCCATCTCGCGCGCGCGGGCGGCGCCGCGCGCAAGCAGCAGGTTGGCCACGTTGACACACGCGAGCAACAGCAGCAGGCCGGTCGCCGACATGACGATGATCAGGATAGGCCCGAGATCCCCGACCACCGAGGCGACGAGCGGCTTCGTCACGTACGCGCGGTTGAAGTCGGACGCCGGAAAGTCGCGCGCCAGCCCTTGCATCACCGACGCCATCTCCGCGTTTGCGCGCTCCTGCGTGACACCCGGCTTCAATCGCATGAAGCCATCCAGGAAGTGATTGATGTCGTCCTTGTCGAGCTGCTGGCTGAACCAGAAGTCGCCGCCGTGCGGCGTGTCGAAGTCGCGAGGCGCGACGCCGGCGATCGTCGTCGCGACCTCCGCAAACCGGATCGGCTTGCCCACGATGTTCGGATCGGAACGATACAGATCCTGCCAGATGCGATACGAGATCACCACGACCGGAGGAGCCGGCGGCGGAGCCTGTGGGCCCGGTGCCTGACCCGCCGGAGCCTGCGGCGGCGGTGCCGGCGGCACGAAGTGCTGCCGCGTGAACCCGCCGAGCGTCATCGGCAACCCGAACAACTCGAAGAACCCTTCGGTCACGCCGTAGATAGTGACGTGCTGTGGCGTCCCATCCTCGTGGAGCAGCGTCAGCTCGGTCGTCTGCATCCCGGCCGCGCGCATGATGGACAGGTGCGTATCGTTCAGGCGGGAGATCTCGCCGTTGGACAGCATGCCTGTCGTCACGCGACCGTCGATGAGCGTCGTGCGGATGTTGAACAGGTCTTCAGCGCCGGGGTACGGCAACGGTTTGAGCAGTACCGCGTTGAGCGTCGCGAAGATGGCGGTCGTGGCGCCGATGCCAACCGCGAGCGTCGCGATCGCGGCCAGCGGCACCGCAGGCGAGCGGCGAAGGCTGCGGAGCGCGAAACGGATGTCCTGAAGAAGCATGCCCACGGATACGCCTCCTGCGACGGAAGACGCGCGGCTGTTCCGATGAGGCGTCGAGTCTACACGTTACGTGTTGCGCGAATCTCGGCCTCGATCTGATCGTGTGACACATCGTTACACTCACAGGGTGCAAAATCATTCAGATAATCAGCACTATCCGACGAGCGTGTCTCGATATGACGCTGCCACAACGTCTTTTTCGGGTGTTTATGCTCCAAACCGGAACATCCAGATAAAGCTGGCGGCGGCCGGTCACTGATTCCTTAGCGAAAACGCCGATTGCACGACGGCATCCGGGTTGCCTGTTGGACGTCATGCGAAACCTCACCGTCGTCGTTGTCGTCGCCGCCCTGTTTGCCTCGACTGCCGCGGTCTCGGTCAAACATCAACGTCAATGGACCGAGAAAGTCGACGCTGTCGTCATTCACGCGGCCGAACAGGACGGCGCAGGTCCAATCGCATCGCTGATTCACGTTCGTCCAGGCTCGGCCGATCGGTTCGTCTCGCATCTGGTCCAGCACGGTGTCAAATCCAGTCGCGTCGCGGGGCCGGACCTCGTCGCAGCTCAGTTGCCCGCTTCCATGCTCCGTTCGATCGCCGCTGATTCTGACGTCTTGCGCGTGTCCGCCGCTCAGGACGAGCCGACCGTTCAGTAGCCCGCTCGCGCCAGCCGGCCCGTGATCTGAACATCCGGGCTGGTCAAATCCCGTCGTTCCCTCGCGACCTCATTCCGGCGGTTTGCCTGATTCCGGTGTCAAACTTTGATCTGACAGGACAGATCAAGGGGACATGACGCCATGCTCGAAGCACGAGGCCTGAGCAAACGATACGGCGGATTTCTCGCGCTCGATCGCGTGGACTTCCACGTGCGGCGCGGAGAAATCCTCGGCTACCTGGGGCCGAATGGATCCGGCAAGAGCACGACGGTGAATGCGGTCGTCGGCCTCATCGACCCGAGCGCCGGATCGTTGCGGCTCGACGGCGTGCACATCCTGGACGACCCCGAGGGCTACAAGCGCCGGATCGGATATGTCCCGGAGGAACCGCACCTCTACACACACCTCACCGCCACCGAGTATCTGATGCTCGTCGGCCGGCTGCGCGATCTCTCCGAGCGCACGCTCTCGTCCCGAGTGCCGGAACTGCTGCGGCTCTTGCTGTTGTGGGACAGCCGCTACGCGACGATGGCGGCGTACTCCAAAGGCATGCGTCAGCGGGTGCTGCTGGCGGCAGCGCTGCTCCACAACCCGGATCTCCTTGTCCTCGACGAGCCATTCTCCGGGCTCGACGTCACCGCTGGCCTGCTGTTTCGCACGCTGCTTCGGATGTTCGTCGCTGGCAATCGCATGGTCCTCTTCAGCACCCACCGGTTCGACATGGTCGAGCAGCTCTGCTCCCGCGTCGTGATCCTCTCGAACGGACGCATCGTTGCAGAGCATGACGTGGCGTCGTTACGTGATGGGCCGCTCTCGCTCGAGGAGCTGTTCGTCCGCGCGACGGGCCAGGACGACTTCACACCGCTCGCACGACAAATCCTGAATCTGGTGCAGGAGAACTGACGGACGTGCGGCATTGGGCGATCTGGGGTCGTATCTCGCGCAGCGCTGAGTGGCGGCTGACCGCTCACTTTTTCGATGCGATGTTCGACTTCGGCATTCTGACTCCGCAGGGGGCGGACTCGTTCACCCATTTCCTGCTCGGCGGAATCGGGTCGCTCATCGCCGTTGGCCTGTGGCAGATACGCGCGTACGGGATCAAATACGCGATTCTTGCCGGCACGACACCCGAGCGCTACCGCACCGCGGTCATCGGCGACGACCTGTTTTTCATCGGCCTTCCGATGCTGCTCGTGGCCCTGGTGACGCTCCTCGTCAGTCAATCGTTATTCCCAGATGAAAACGATTTTCGGATCCTCGGACCCTTACCGGTACGCCGTCGCGTCGTCGTAGGCGCCAAGTTTGCGTCGATGCTGGCCTTTACTGGTCTCTTCGCCGGCGTCATTCACGTGGCGCTGGCGCCCCTGATGCTGCTGATCTCACTGAATCGCTTTCGCGAGCACGTGGTCCTGTCGCGACTCGCCGCGTGGGCAGTCTCCAGCCTGGCGGCCTCTCTGTTCTCGTTGCTCGTCATCGCCGCGATCATCGGGGTTCTCATGCTGTTCTCGTCGCGAACCCGGATGCACGCGCTGATGACGCTCAGCAGAAGCCTGATCCTCGCGGGACTTGTCCTGGTCGTGCCCTTCGTGTTTCGCCTCGCCGCAATGGGATCATCGATGGAACAGAGAGTTCCATGGTTGACGCTGCTGCCGCCAGCCTGGTTCGTGGGGTTGGAGCGTGTGCTGCTCGGCACCAGCGACCCGTGGCTCACGCGGTTAGCCGGCATTGCGGCCGCGACCTTTCTCATATCGGCTGCGATCGTCGCCACGGTCTACATCGTCCTCTTCAAACACTTCGAACGGCTGCTGCTGCGCCCCGCATCAGCCTCTTCGGGCTGGCTCAGTCGGCGGCGCGAGGCCACTTCGAAGGCTGCGAGCGGCTCCGGCAGGCGTAGCCGTCGGGCAATGAGAAGTACCACGGGGTTTCGCGCCGTCCACCGATTCACGACGGCGACATTCGCCCGCAGCCCTCTGCATCAAGGGGTCGTCCTCGGTTTATCGGCGTGCGGACTGGCGATCGCACTGAAGCGCCTCGCCGGATCGCATCTGATCGACCGAATCGTCGCCGACGAACCTGCCAGCTCCACGTTGATCGACATCGCGATCGGGATGCCGTTCTTTGTCATGTTCGTCTGCGGCGTCAGCATCAGGGCCGCACTTGCCTTGCCGATGACACACCGCGCGAACTGGATTTTTCGACTCACGGAATCCGACCCCCGACGCCGCGAACAGATGCGGGCGGTCAATCACCTGGTGACGTCCTATGTCGTGGGGTTCCCGGTCGCGGCTTCAGTTCCCGTGCTTTGGTTGGCGCTCGGGACAGCCAGCGCGATCACCGCAGCCGTCATCATCACGCTCGTCGGTCTGGTGTTCGTCCACGGAGTGCTGCTCGATTGGCGCCGTATCCCGTTCACATGCTCGTATCTTCCAGGCAAGCGCCTCGCTGCTTACACTCTGGTTCTTGGCTTTGCCGCGTTTGCGCTGTTCACGTCATTTGGCGCTTTGCTGGTGCACCTGTCGACGATCAAGCCGTCGATCAGCCTGGTGATTGCGACCATTCTTTTCGCCATTGCATGGATGCTGAGGCGGAGGCGGTTCGCGATGTGGCAGGAAACGCCGCTGATCTTCGATGACGACCTTCCCGATCAGCCGCTGCAGCTAGGGCTCTAAATCTCAGTCTACGGGTTCGAGCGCCCTTCACGCGAGCGGGTGGCGGGGGCTCGATCTGCTCCGTTTCCTCGGCGTGGTCGAGGTCCTTCTCGAGGAAGTAATTGAGGAAGGTGCGCACCACGGCAATCGCCCCCAGCTCGCCGATGTCCTGCCACGTCGGCGAGATGACGCTGCCGATGATGTCGGCCGCCAGCTCGAACTCCAGACCGATCAGCAACCACACGCCGAGACCGCGCCAGATGATCTTGCGCTGACCATGGGTCACGTTGCGCCTGACCATGACACCCAGCAGCCGCACGAAGGCTTCTCCGCAGCCGTACGCCACGATGAGCACTGCCGCCATCTCGACGAGCGATGCGATGATCTCCGCGACGTGGTGAAATGCTTCTTCCATGGGCGTGCCTGGAGACGTTCTTGCCGTTACCTGTCTGCGATCGGCCGCGCCGCTGGACTGGCAGGCATCGTGAGAGGTGCGAGCCGTGGCGGGTAGGCGTGATCGACCACCGTCCACAGGAAGTCGCTCGTCATGCGCGCGCGGTTGTGGCAGCTCATGCACCCGAGCTGCACGCCGCGCTGATCGAAGGTTTCCATCGTGACGTTGGCAAACGCGGAGAACGCACCAGTGCCGGGAAACGTGTTCGGAACAGTTCCGTCGCGAGTTGCAGGCATCGGCGTGGCCTGGTTTCCTTCGAGTCGTGGCCACTGCGTCACAACAAGGCGGTAGTACTCCCAGGGCGTACCGGCGAGCAATCGCTGATACGCGTGGCTGGTCAGTTCGGTGGAGGTCAGGATAGGCGCGTCGCTGGATCGCACGACGTTGAATGGCCGAACGGGTTCGGGCGCCACCGGACTGAGCGACAGCGGATTTCGTTCCGGCATGGGCGTGCCGGTGCCATCGTGCATGAAGTAGGCGCCTGGCCAGTCGGCCCACTTCGGTGGAACGACTTCCTTCTGCTCGAACGAGGACCAAATCCATTGCGGTCGGCTTGCCGTCTTTTGAGCGATATGCAAACCGATGAGCCCCATCGTCGCCTTCGCGCATCCACCGCCGGTCGCGCGTTTGACCATGGCGGTTCGCGTGTAGAGCCGTTTCGCCAGGACGGACGGCAGCCCGCTGACGTCGATCCACGCGGTCTTGACCGCAATCGATCCGGTTGGAAACTGGATGACTGGAAGTTCCGGGCGCGGGCTTGGAATCTGAGGCAGCGCGCTCCGAAGATAGAAACGATTCCTGACGATGTGATCGAAGGCGACCCGGTTGAAGAAGGTCAACGTCCGGACGTATCGCCCGTTTTGCGCGACGACCGGAGGATCCAGCATACCGATGCCGGCCTGTCCAAGGTCGTCGATCCCTGAGGCCGATCCGACGGTGAGATCACCAAACTCCTGGGCCACGCCACACGGGTTGTGCGCGGCAGCATCATACCGATCGTATGCCGCCTCAGGCGCGCGAGCCGTCGCTGTGGTAGATCTCCCACAACGCCTTGTAGGTATCGAAAACACGCGGTCCGCTCGCCGAAAGACCCGTCGTCGATTGTGCGTCTCCACGATGGCCTGCAGCCGCTGGCCAGACAAGTGCAATGAATGCCCGCCAGGAGTAATCGTCGAAGTAGTCCACCGCGATGTCGGTGAACCCGTCCGGAATGCACACATCGGCGGGCATCCCGGACGACACGGTGGGGACCGGGCTGGTGGGACATGCCGGACCGCCCTGGCGCGAGGCGGTTCCCGCCCGGAGCAACGCCACACAGGCAGCCACGCCAGCAGCGACAACGACGGCCTTTCGCGCGTCCACGATGGCGGGATTATAATCGGGAACGATCGCCGAACCGGACGGCCGAACCTCGTGGACATTTGAGAGGACCCGCTCATGACCCTGCTGTCGCGGCGTGAATTCGGAAGGGTTGTCGGTGCAGGCGTGCCGCTTGCCACACTCCTGAGCTCAGCCCAGCTCGACGCCACCGGGACCGTTCGCCTCGGCGTCAGCACGTCGAGCTTCCGCGATTTTCCCAGGGTGACGGACCGCGACAACATGGACGACGTGATTGCGGCGCTGCAAGCCTCACGCATCACGCTCGTGGAGCTCGCCCTTTCGAACGTCGAGCCCGCTCCGCCCAGCACCAGGTCGTTCATGGGCGGCACACCCGCATACCCGCAGCGAATTACGTTTACGCCGGAACAGATCGCGGCAACCAACGCCGTCGCGCGTGCGGCCCTGCGAACATGGCGAATCCAGACAGCCCCTGACGCCTTGAATCCAGTCCGGCGAAAACTGACCACCGCCGGCCTTTCGGTTCACGCGTGTGCGGTATCGTACGACGACTCGTTCACCGACGACGAGATCGAGGCGACGTTCCGGCAGGTGAAGGCGCTCGGCGCCGCGACCGTCGCGTCGCCACTGACGCTGTCGATGGCAGCCCGCCTGCGACCCTTCGCAGAGCGGCATGAGATTTCGGTCGCGATTCACAATCAACCGGATGGCAGCGCCGGCGCCATTGCAACGCCGCAGCTCAAGGAAGCGCTGGCGCTCTCGCCGGCATTCACACTCAAGCTCGATATCGGCAACCTGACCGCGTCCAATTGCGACGCCGTCGCCGAACTGCGCGACTTTGAACCTCGCGTGTCACATGTGCTGGTGAAGGATCGGCTGCGAAACGGCGGGGCGAGTCAACATTTCGGAGAAGGGGACACGCCGATCCGGGGTGTGCTCGACGTCCTGAAGCGATCCACCTTTCCCATTCCCGCTCTGGCCGAGTACGACTACGTTGGCCTCCACTCGCCGACGGAGGAAGTCGCTGCCTGCCTCGCTTACCTGGCGAAGGGGATCTAACTCGGGAAAACAAGAGACCGGCTCTTCGCCGGCCTCTTGTTCGAGCACGATGTCAAACGGCGCGCGGTTGCTTGCGCTTCAAAGACACGGCCAGCAGGGGCAGGCGGCAGCTTTCGCATCCTCGAACGATGCTCATGGACGCCAGCCTGCACGGGGACTCGGACTTCACGACGTTCATCACGTTATCCGCCACCGAATCGTCGATCGTCACGCCGGCTCCGGCAGCATAGTTCTGAATCAGTGAGGCGATCTGCGCTCGGCGCCCGGCGGGAGGAGCCGCACCGGCATCAAAAAGCTGGTTCCGGAACCCGTCGTCCATGCACATCGCTCCGAAGATAAGTTGTTGCTGCGCCATCGGTGTCATCTCAATCTCCTGTCAGAAAGGTGTGACGATTCGTCCTGGGCTCGCCGCCGGATTGGAGTCGTATCCCCCTGTTGCCACGTCTCGAGTACGAAGTCATAGCCTGCGCGTGCGTCCGCGATCAGTCCCAGCCGGGCGCTCGCCCTGGCCAGTTGCAGCCTCGCGAGCACGAGGTCCGCAGGGAATCCATGAAGCAGAACGTCGCCGCGGGCCCCGGCCACCTGCTGCCATTCCTGTGCTGCGGCACGCCAATCGGCACGCTTCTCCGCCAGTTCAGCGAGCCCGACGTGCGCGTGATAGCTCGGGTACGCCGCGTCTGCTTCCTTCAACAGGTCTGCGGCCTGCGCGTCGCGCCCGCGTAACGCGGCAATCCCGGCTTGCAGCTGGATCGTGCAGCTCCGGGTGAAGGCGTTCGGCCGTTCCTTGGAAATCACGGCGAGCCGTTTCAGCGTGCCTTCCGCAGCCGTCAGGTCGCCCGCGAGAACCTGCAAATGACCGGCGTGGTGAAGGTGCTCGACCTTCACGTCCTGGCCCGATGTCATGTCGCGGGCCCGAGCCAGTGCTTCTGCGCGATTACCTCTTAGCAGCGCCAGCCTTCCGAGCAGGTACAGGCCTACGCGTTCGGGATATGTATTGTTGGAGAGTCGATCTGAGCGAACTGATTGATCGATGGCGCTGCCAGCGGTCGTGAACCGGCCTTCGTAGATCAGAAGACGATTGGCGTACAACCGGCCAATGACCTGCTCGGCTTGCTGCGGGCTGGCCGCCATCGTGTCGAATTCGCGTCGCGCTTCCGGCAACCGGTCGAGGCCGAACAGCGCCATCGCCCGGCCCCATCGCACTTCCGGTGTGGCCAGATTCCGCTGAGCGGCCTGATCGAACACCGATAGCGCTTGCTCGTTCTGGTTCGCTTCGGTGAGCGTCAGGATCAGCCGCGAATACGCCGGACTGAGAAACGGATCGATACGCAGCGCCTCGCCCAGCTGTTTCGCGGCCTCGACGGGCTTGCCGTTGGAGGCCAGGCCAAGCCCCAGCTCGTAGCGGCCGTTGGCATCATCCGGATAGAGCCCGACAAGCGTCCTCAGTGTCTGCTCCGCCCTGTCGTAGTCTTCCTGGTTGTCGTAATAGGCGGCTTCAATCTGATGACGCTCACGATCGGTCAGCCTTTCGCGCCGGATGTACGCGGCTTCGAGATGCTGCCGCTCCTCCGCCGCCAGCCCGCGCCTCAGAAACACGCGCGCGAGGTTGAAGTGCGCCATCGCGAATTCCGGATCGAGAACGAGGGCAGCGCGGAGCGACGCTTCGGCTTCCGACAAATTGCCCTGGACGATCTGGTCGACCGCCCGCGAATAGCGCTCGAGGGCTTCCGTCGAGGGCGTCGTGACCTCGGCGAGCGGCCGCGCACCCACGATTTGAGCGACGGACTCGCCGAGCGCGCGCCTGACCTCCCCGGCCAGGGTGTCGAGGCCGGCGAGGATCCCGCTGGTCGACTTGATATCCGATTGCCGCACGAAGACCGGGCGGCCCGCCGCGTCGAGAGCCAGCACGGCGAGCCTCCAGCCACCGCCTGGAACAGTCGCAATCGATGGCGAGAGGACCAGTCTGGCGTTCTCGCGCCGGCAGAGATCGAGTGCCGTCGCGTCGATGACTGGCGAGGTCGGAGCTTTCTCCATGCGCTGCAGCGCCGCGACGACCCGGTCACGCGGAAGAACATTGATGTGTCGAGACTGCCGCAGCGCCAGCGTCAAGGCTTCACGCACGGCCTGGCCCAACTGCATATCGCCGCCGGTCGTGTCGGCGATCAGCACCCAGTCTCGCGGGCTGAACGCAAGAATCGGTGCCGCGGTTCTGAGTGACGCGAACCGCCAGAGTCCATACCCGGCTGTCAGCAGGAGAGCCGCGGCGACGAGATAGGCCGCTGCCCTCATGACTGGCCGGCGGCGAGGGCGCAACATCCGGCCGCCGAGCTGCGCTTCGAAATCGTCTGCGTGATGGTAACGGTCGTCCGGATCCTTCTGGAGCGCTCTCTGGACGACGGCGTCGAAATGCGGCGAGAGCGCTGGATTGATCGCACGTGGAGACGGGGCAGGCTGATTCAGGACTTGATCGATCAGCCCGATCATGTTGGGCGCCTTGAAAGGCCGCTCCCCCGTCGCCATCTCGAACAGGATCTCGCCAGCCGCATACAGGTCCGAACGTTCGTCCGCTGGCAATCCGCGAATCTGCTCGGGCGCCATGTAGACCGGCGTCCCTTCGAAGGGGCTGCCGTCTGCGCCGCCCGTGTGGGTCGTCAGATCGGAAACCGTCGCCGCAAACTGCGCGATGCCGTAGTCGAGGATCTTCAGATGTCCGTCCGGTCCCACGCGGAGGTTGCGAGGTTTCAGATCGCGGTGAATGATCCCCTGCCGGTGGGCGGCGGCGAGGCCTTGCAGCAGCTGCGTCCCGAGGTGCACCGCCTCCATTTCCGCCATGGGCCCTTGCGCGATTCGATCGCTCAGGGTTTCGCCCGGCACGTATTCCATGACGAGCAGATCGCGATCCTCCACGGACTCGAAGTCGTGAATCGTGGCGATGTTGGGGTGATTCAAGCGTGAGAGCATCAGCGCTTCCTGCCGGAAGCGCCGACGTGCCCGGGGATCGGTGAGCAGGTGCGGCGACAAGACCTTGACCGCAACCTGCCGATGAAGCCGTTCATCCTCGGCGAGATAGACCTCGCCATTGCCACCGGTCCCGATCAACGACAGGAACTTGTAGTGGCTGAGCGTGCAGCCCACCAAGATGGTCGCCGAAGAGGCGTGCACCACAGATTGGATTTTGGTCTCTTACACCAGATTCGCGAGGATCGCGTTGTACACGATCCGAACCGCCGAATCGTCGTTCACCTCGATGGTGTACATACCCTTGTAGCCGAGCGACTCGGCGTACTTGATCGCCGTACCCAGATCCCACGTCGGACTGACCCGCGTGTGCATGCCGCCGGCGTTACGCGGGAGCAGGCCCTTGATCGCATCGTGCAGCTGCTGCTGGTTGTGGAAGCGGGTCTCGCCGCCGAAGTCAAGGTTGGTGTAGCCGCCGCTCCCGATGGTGCATTCCCAGAGGATGCCCCACACGTAGCGGAGCCGCTCCGGCTCCGGCATGTCCGGCGCGGCCGCGGGCGCGGCCGCTTGGCCGCCGCCTGCCCTGGGTCGGTACGCCGCTGCCGCGCGTCTCGCCGGAAATCTTGATGCCCTTCGGCGACGCGTAGTCCTGTAGTTCCTTCCAGAGCGAGGTGACGCCGGCCTTGCTGTCGTCGGTGAGCGCGCCCTGATTGTGCATCAGCCGCGTCACGCCGAGGACGGGCGACAGATCCACCCACTTCTTTGCGCGCTCGAGCCAGGCCGCGCGCGCATCGCCCGAGAGCGCCGCCGCCTTGCCGTCCGGCCCCATCTGCGCCATCGTGCCGATCTCGATGTTGATCTGATGCGCTTTCGCGCCGGCCGCGTCGAGCTTTGCCCTGAGCTCACGGATGTACGACAGGTCCGGATTGTCGTTGTTCTGGGCGACGTGGTTGCTCTGGAACTGGACGTTCCGGACGCCGTAGACGTCGACGTAGTACTGCGGCAGGTCGAAGATGTCGAGCGTGCGCTCCGGCGTCGCCTCCTGCCAGGGCAGCTTGATGATGCTGCTGTGGTTCAGGGTCATGATCTCGATCCGCGCCAATTTCTCGGCAGACACGTTGGCCGGACCGCCACGTCCGCGTCCGCCGCCGCGTCCGCCGCGTCCACCCTCGCGCCCCTGCGCCGGAGGTTGTGCTGGCGCTTGAGCAAGGCCCGTCGCGCCCATGCCGGCGGCCGCCGCGACCGCGGTCAAGAAATCCCGTCGATTCATGTGTCGTCTCCTCAGCCTTCTACGCGAGCTGGTTCGTGACGTTCGCCAGAATGATGCTGTAGACCTGCCGACCGCGGCATGCCCGTTGACTTCGATCGAGTACAGCCCGCGATAGCCAAGCGACTCGGTGAACCGCACGGCCGCGCCGATGTCCCAGTTGGGGCTCGACTTGATGTGCATGTTGCCCGACGAGGTCGGGTACAGGGCCTTGATGGCGTCGTGGAGCGTCTGCTGGTCCGGCGCGCCGACGTTGCCGATGTCCACGTTCGAGTAGGCGCCGGCTGCCTTGAATGACCTGGCTCAGCAGGGTGAAGGCCGCCGTCGCCGCGGCGCGGGGATCGGGAGGCGTCGCCGGGGGCGTTGCCGGCGCCTGCCCGCCAGCCTGGGCGCCGCGACGCCCGCCACCCGTGCCCCTCGTCTCCGCCGAGATCTTGATCCCCTTTGGCTTCGCGTAGTCCTGAATCTCCTTCCACACCGAGGTGCAGTTGGCCTTGTTCTCCTCGTTGAGCCCGGTCTGATTCAGCATCAGGCGCGTGACGCCGATGATCGGCGCCGCGTCGACCCACTGCCTGCCGAGCGTCATCCACTTCGTCGCGCGCCTCGCCGGCCAGGTTCGGAATCTCGCCGATCTCGATGTTGACCTGCGTGGCCGTGACCTTTGCTGCGTCGAGTTTGGCCCGCATCTCGCGGAAGAACGCGGCATCGGGCGGCGTTTGGCCGCCGTTCACGAGATGGCCGTGCTGGAACTCGATATGGCTGACGCCATAGACGTCCTGGTACATCTTCGGCAAATCGAACACGTCGAGCGTCTGGTTCTCGTTCGGATTCTGCGTCCACGGGAACTTCAGCATGTTGCCGAAGTTCAGCGTCATGAGCGAGACGCGCGCGAGCTTGGCCGCCGGGACGTTGGCCGGCGAGCCGGCGCCGCGTCCACCCCTGCCCTGCCCGCCTCGCCCCTGCGGCGGCGTGGTCGTCGCCGGTCCCTGGCCTTTCCCGAACGCCGCGCCGCCGAGCGCGCTCATGGCCGCCGCGCCCGCGGCCGTCCGTGCGAGAAACCTCCGTCGATTCATCGCTTCCCCCGTGAGTGTTGTGGAGAACCCGCCCTGTCGTGAATGGCAGATTATGGGCCCACACAGAGCGGGAGTGCAATTGCCCTTTTCCCTTTGCCCTCGCGCGGCAAGGCGGAATGGACCCGGTTGCCTAGACGGGTGTCAAACCACTCAGGTAGAGGTCGTCCGTCAGGTTGCAACATCGCGGCGCCGCCGACGCGAGAGTGGACACGCAAACACAATCACAAGATGTCACTGCGGCTCTGCTCACCGAGGTTCGCGCCTTACGCACGACGATAGCGTTGGCGGTTGGAGCGGGCGCGAGTGGTCAGCTGGTACTTGGGCGACTGCAGCTTCAGGAGCAGCGCGTGAACGCCCTCATGGCACGACTCGACACGACGAGGGAAAGGCTCGCCGAGGAAGTCACGAGCCGCGAATCGCAGGAGAGACAAGACCACGGGCGCGCGGCCGCCGTTATTTGTCACACCGAACGGCCGCGCACGTAGTGCCGCCTACTGACGACGAATTCGCCTCCACCCGCTCCGGCCGAAGACGGTGAGGCCCGTTCCGAGCAACAACAGGCTCGAAGGCTCCGGTGTTACGGTCTGGAACGCATAGGTCGTGTCACCACTCGGGCGGAAGACGCCGCCATCGCGGATGAACGACGTGGTCGCCATGCCCAGGCCTCTGAGCCGGAACTCGGTTCCACCGTGGAACGGGAAGGGCTCCCCGGATGTGCTCGTCTGAAACCAACCGCGGAATGAAAACGGCGTGGCGATCTGCACGACACTGGCATCCGTATCGGGGAACACGACCGGTACGACGTTGAATTTCAACGATCCGCCGAACGCCATGAAAGGCGACGTCCTGCCGTCAATCGTCCCACTTCCGGTGCCGAGGTCCACGAACATCGTGAAGCCGGCGGGAGTCAGCGGGGGATTTCGGAAGCTCAGGTTCACCGTGTCTCCAGCCACGCAGGTCCCGCACGTGTTCGCGAATACCTTCTCGGGGCTGGCGCCCGAGTCCTGGATGAGGTTGAACCACGAGCCCGCCAATCGGAACGTGTCTGTCCTTGAATTGACGACGTAGGCACCACTCGCCACCACGCTCGAGAGGTCTGGCTGAATGGGATCTGCTCGCGCAGGCTGCGCGGCAGACATGAGCCCCAGCACTGACGATCGTACCCGTCAAGACCTTCCAGACGTTCCGCATCGTTCACCTCCGCTGTTTCCGGCCGCTGACACGGAAACTGAGCACAGATTTGCCCCTTCAGGTATTCGCCGCGCTCAGCATTGCCGGACGGATGCCGATCGCGGGCGAAGACCCGGGGCTGGGAACGCTTGGATGCATGTGGGTTGCCGATCGGCGCGCGAGCCGGAAAAAAGAAAGGGCCGGCTTTCGCCGGCCCTTTGCTGGGGAGACAGCAGCTCTGATGGGCTGCGCTACGAGATCACGCGCACCCTGACGTCGTCCCGCAGTTCGCGCACTTGTAGCACGAGCCGCTGCGCACCATGATCGACCCGCACGTCGAGCACGGCGGCGCGTCTTCCTGGTTCTGCATCGCCGCAAAAGACGACGTTTTCGCCGACGCGATGACGGCCGTCGCGGAGGCGCCGGCCGCAGCCGCCACGTCGAGCGGCAGCTGCTCCGGCGACGTGACCAGCTCCTCGCGGTTGTTGACGCCTGCGCGGAACTGAGCCTCGGGCGACAGGAACTTTGCCGCCATCCACCGGAAGATGTAGTCGACGATCGACTTCGCGAAGCGGACGTCCGGGTTCTTCGTCATGCCGGACGGCTCGAAGCGCACGTGGCTGAACTTGTCGACCAGATCCTGCAGCGGCACGCCGTACTGCAGCGCGTAGCTGATCGCCTGCGCGAACGCGTCGGCGAAGCCGGAGATCGTCGAGCCTTCCTTCGCCATCACGAGGAAGAGCTCGCCGGGCGTGCCGTCCTCGAACAGGCCGACCGTGATGTAGCCCTCGTGCCCGGCGATGTCGAACTTGTGCGTGATCGCGTTCCGCTCATCCGGCAGGCGTCGGCGGGTGGGACCGGCCACCGCCGCGGCCGCTGCCACCTTCTCCTTGTCCTTCGACGTGTTGAGCGGCTGCGTGCGCTTCGATCCGTCGCGATAGATCGAGACGGCCTTTGCGCCCATCCGCCACGAATCGATGTACGCCTGCTGGATCTCTTCGACCGACGCCTCTTTCGGCACGTTGACGGTCTTGCTGATCGCGCCCGACAGGAACGGCTGCACGGCGCCCATCATCCGGACGTGACCCATGTAGTGAATCGACCGGACACCGCGCGCGGGCTTGAACGCGCAGTCGAACACCGGCAGATCCTTGTCCTTGACGTGGGGCGCGCCCTCAATCGTTTCGTTCTCGTCGATGTACTCGACGATTTCCTTGACCTGCTGAGCGGTGTACCCCAGTTTGGCCAGCGCCATCGGCACGGTCTGGTTGACGATCTTCATCAGCCCGCCGCCGACCAGCTTCTTGTATTTCACGAGCGCGATGTCCGGCTCGACGCCCGTCGTATCGCAGTCCATCATGAAGCCGATCGTACCCGTGGGGGCCAGCACGGTCGCCTGCGCATTGCGGAATCCGTGCTGCTCGCCGAGCTCGATCACCTCGTCCCACACGTCCTTCGCCGCCTCGAACAGATCCTTCGGCATGTGGGTCTTGTTGATGTCCTTGAGCGCCGCGCGGTGCTTGCGCATCACGCGCAGGAACGGCTCGCGGTTCTTCTCGTAGCCCGCGAATGGACCGCCGTGATCCCGCGCGATCTTCGCCGACTGTGCAAACGCGGCCCCGTGCATCAGCGCGGTGATCGCCGCCGCGTAGTCGCGGCCGGAATCGCCATCGTACGGAAGTCCCTTCGACATCAGCAGCGCGCCCAGGTTCGCGTAGCCAAGGCCCAGCGGCCGATACTCGTGGCTGTTCTTCGCAATCGCCGGCGTCGGGTAGCTGGAATTGTCGACGAGGATCTCCTGCGCGGTGATCATCGTCCGGCACGCCGCCTCGAACGCGACGGCGTCGAGCTCACCGGCATTCTCACCATCGGGGCCAAGGAACTTCATCAGGTTGATCGACGACAGATTGCACGCCGAGTCGTCCAGGAACATGTACTCCGAGCACGGATTGCTCGCGTTGATGCGCGCCGTATTCGGGCAGGTGTGCCAGTCGTTGACCGTCGTGTCGAACTGCATGCCCGGGTCGCCGCAGATGTGCGTCGCCTCGGCAATCTGCCGCATCAGATCCCGCGCCTTGTAGGTCTGCATCGGCGAACCATCGCGGACCGCCTTGGTCGTCCAGTCGCCATCGTCCAGGACCGCCCGCATGAACTCGTCGGTCACGCGCACGCTGTTGTTGGAATTCTGGAAGAAGACCGATGAATACGCGGGACCCGTGAACGAGCCGTCGTAGCCGGCATCAATCAGCGCCCAGGCTTTTTTCTCTTCCTCGACCTTGCAATTGATGAATTCGACGATGTCGGGGTGATCCGCGTTGAGGATGACCATCTTCGCGGCACGGCGCGTCTTGCCGCCGGACTTGATGACGCCCGCGAACGCATCGAAGCCCTTCATGAACGACACGGGGCCGGACGCGGTCCCGCCGCCCGCGAGCAGCTCCTGCGACGATCGGATCGACGACAGGTTCGAGCCGGTGCCGGATCCGAACTTGAACAGCATCCCCTCGGTCTTGGCGAGGCCCAGGATGGACTCCATCGTGTCCTGCACCGAGTTGATGAAGCACGCGGAGCACTGCGGCGCCTTCTCGAACCCGCAATTGAACCAGACCGGGCTGTTGAAGGCGGCCTTCTGATAGACCAGCAGGTGCTTCAGGTCGTCGCTGAACGCCTGAAGGTCGTCCTCGCTCGCGAAGTACGTCTGCGCACGCGCCCACGTCGTGATCGTATCGACCACGCGGCCGACGAGCTGCTTCACGCTGCGCTCGCGTTCGGGCATGCCAATCGTGCCGCGGAAGTACTTCGAGACGACGATATTGGTGGCCTGCTGGGACCAGAACTTCGGGATCTCCACGTCGCGCTGCTCGAATACGAGGTTGCCCTTCTCGTTGCCGATGACGGCCGAGCGGATGTCCCATTCGATCTCGTCGAACGGATCGATCCCCTCTCGAGTAAAGAACCGGTCGTATTCCAGGCCTGGCGCGGCCGGCGCCATGGGCGCCGCCGGGCGAGCCAGGGCGTCTGGGCTGGTGGACTCCACCTGCGGAGCAACGCCTCTCTGCATCTTCCCCTCCGAAAACGAGAGCCACCGGCCAGCCCCTGGCCAGGACCCGGAACAACAGCTGTAAATGGATGGGCGCGCGCGAACGGTGACGAGCACGAGGCTTCGAACTGCCGCATGACGTGACCCACGAGAGCCGGGAAGTTCTCGTTCGGTTCGTTGCGCCGGCGGAAACTATGGACCCTGTTTACAAGGATGTCAAGGGTCGATCTACTAGATATTGTGCCTTTTATTTAGGGCACGCGCAAGATGTTGACATTGGCGGGGCGCTTTTTCGAATCGCCCTATTTTAAGGATCAGCTGCCAGCTTCCAGCTCAGGCTTTCCGGACGAGCGGTCAAGTCATGCCCGGGAAGCCGCGAACAGAAGGCAAAAACTACCGGCCTTTCAGCTCGTTCGCCAGATCATCAGCTTTTATCGGCCAGCTTCTTGGCATTCTCGAAATCGGACTTCTTCACGGCATCCAGGGACTGAGTGATCAGGTTCCTCGCGGTGTCGTACTGCTCCTTGCGCGTCGCGTTGAATCGCTTCGTAGTCGATTGAATTCAGCGTCTTTGTCGCGCGGTCGAGAATACCGTTCACCTCTTTCGCGGCCTCGGCGCTGTCCTGAGTGTTGGGGGTGCGCAGCTGTGGCGGCGGCGTGACGGGCGCCACGGGGGCGCGGCCGATTCCGTCGCCGTCGCGTCCGGTTTCGGATCGGTCTGCGCCGGTTCTCGCGACTGCGGCCGCGATGGACGCGCATTCGTCGGTTGCGCCGGCGGCAAGTCCGGAACCGGCTCCGGCGTGGTTGGTTCAGGCATCGGCGCCGACTCGACGACCTTGGTCGGCGGCGCAGGCACTCTCGAGTGCCGGCCGATCGGCGTGCGACTTCGCGCTGGCCGTCGCGCACGCGGACCTGCAGCGGCGGCCAGCAACCACCAGGCTAGAGCAATACCTTCGTCATCTCAATATCCAGCAATTGAATGCCACGAACAACTCATGGTCATGCCTGGCGGAAAGATCAACCTGAAGTTCGTGCCATGCCCGGGCGTCGACTCGCACTTCGACTTCCCCGTCGTGCAGCTGGACGATCCGGTAGACCATCGACAAACCGATGCCGCTTCCCTTTTCCTTGGTCGTGAAATACAGATCGAAAATCCGGCCGAGATGCTCCGGTGGAATGCCGACGCCGGTGTCCTCGACGTCGATCTCGACCCGGCGCCGCGACGCCGTCCGGCAGCTCAATCTTCAGCGTACCGCCGTCGGGCATCGCCTGGCACGCGTTGAGCGCGAGGTTCAGCAGCGCCTGCGCCGAGCATCCCCGGATCCGCGTTGATCTCCGGGAGGTTGTCGGGACACTCGATCTTCATCGTCATGCGCCCGGCGCGCCGGCTTCCGGCGCGCCGAGGTCGCATGTCGGAAATCGAGCGACGCGAGGTGAACCGGCTGCAGCTTCAGCTCATCCGGCCGTGCGAACTTCAGGAACCCGTTGACGCACGTCGTCGAGCCGCCTGATTTCGCTTCGAATGATGTCCACGTGCTTCGGCGACGTCCACGGCGAACACGTAGCCGGGATCCGCGATCCGGGCTCCATGGCCGCCGCGCCCGCGGCAGCGGCTCGCCGGTTGCCGCGCAGCTTCTGCTTGAGCAGCTCGAGGTGAATCGTCATCGCGTTGAGCGGGTTCTTGACCTCGTGGGCGACCCCCGCCATCAAGCGGCCGAGCGCCGCGAGCTTGCGGGAGTAGTTCAGCGTCGACTGCACCTGACTCAGATACCCGATGTTCCGGCGACCAGCATCGCGCCAAGGAACCGTCCGCTCGTGTCCTCGATCGCGTGGCGTCATGAGCAGGCGTTCAGCCGGTATCCGCCGGATCGCACTCGCCGGAAATCGACCACCGGTCCTTGCGACTTCCGGCCTGCCAGCGTACGCTCGACGACCTGCTTGACCGGGCTGTCTGCCGGCAAGCTGTCGAGCGCTTTGGCCCGGAGCAGCGCGTTCATCGATTTGTTGGAGAAAATCAACTCGCCGCGGGGGGAGAACAACGCGACAGCATCCTCGAGGTTGTCCATGACCGACTCGAGGTCGGTCGCCGAACCGGACTCGACCTCGCCGGTCGCGGCCTCCGCCCTCGCCCCGCGACCAAGGGCGGACAACTGCGCGCTGACCGCCTCGAACGAGCTCCCGAGATCGCGGAACTCCTCCTCCTGCAGGTCCAGCGTGACGTCCAGTTCACCGCGCCCGAGCCGTGACAGCCCGCTCTGGATGACGTGAATCGGGCGCAGCATCCATTGAGAGAGGAGCATCGCGACCAAAGATGCTGCGATCAGCGCGATGAGAATGGCGCCCGCGGTGTTTCGGACCGCCTTCTTCAAATCGCTGCGGACGAGAGTCGTGGACACGCCAATCCGAATCTCGCCAAAGTTCGTGTTCCGCTCATCGTTCATCGGCAGGGAGATCTCGAAGGTACGATCCTCCGTGTACACGGCCCCGATCTGTTTCCAGGGAAAGTCGGTCGTCAGGGGAACGAAGTCATCCTGCTTCGGCTGCAGCTTTCCTTCCTGCGACACGAAATTGTGCGCCACCGCGACGCCGTCCTTATTGACGATGGCGACGTACGTGACGTTTGGCCAGTTGGCGGTGCTCGATTCGATCATCGACCGAATGCCGCCATCAGTGCGGAGCGCTTCGTAGGGATCGGTCGGAACTTTGCGCAACCACTTCCTTTGCGCGCTGAAAGATGGCGACGGCGAGCATCTGCGCCCGCGACGAGGTGTCCTCGAGGCTCAAACGCACCAGCGTCGCGACGTGATAGGTGCTCAGCGCAACGACAACCAGGACGACCAGTGAGGTCACGCCGGCGACCTGCTTGGCTTTAATGCCCACGCACGCTGCTCCTGGATGTCAGCCTCATCGTCTCTCCATCCTTACCGTCTGTCTCCAGCCCCCTGACTCCGCATGCTCTCTTCGTCCTTCATCCGATTCAGCTTGTTGTGCAGCGTCTTCAAACTGATACCGAGGATTTCTGCCGCGCGGGTCTTGTTGTTCCGGGTGTGATCGAGCGTCAGAAGAATCAACCGCCGTTCCGCCTCGTCCACCGTGGTGCCCGGCGCGATCGTCAATCGTGGGCAGCGACGCCTCGCCGCGCGTGATCAGCGTCGGCGGGAGATGCCGCGGCTCGATGAACTCGCTCTCCGCCAGGATCGTCGCGCGCTCGATCACGTTGCGGAGCTCACGGATGTTTCCCGGCCACGGGTAGCGTTCCAGGATATACATCGCCTCCTGATCGACCGCGCGAATCCCTTTTCCGTTCGTCCGGTTGAACTCGGTGAGAAACGTCTGGACCAGGAGCGGGATATCTTCGCGCCGCTCGCGGAGCGGCGGCAGATCGATGGCGAAGACGTTCAGACGATAGAACAGATCCTCGCGCAGCTTGCCGGTGTTCACCGCATCCTGAGGGACGACGTTGGTGGCGGCAATCACGCGCACGTCGACGGTAATCTCCTGCCGCCCACCCAGACGGCGGAATATGCGCTCCTGCAGCACGCGCAGCAGCTTCACCTGAGTGGCCGGCATCATCTCGGCGATCTCGTCGAGGAACAGCGTGCCGCGATGGGCGAGCTCGAAGACGCCCGTGCGCCGATCGCTCGCGCCCGTGAACGCCCCTTTCTCGTGACCGAAGATCTCGCTCTCGAGCAGCGTTTCCGGGATCGCCGAGCAGTTGATCGCGACAAAAGGGAACGTGGCGCGCGGGCTCAGCTCGTGAATCGTCTGCGCCACGAGCTCTTTGCCTGTCCCGGACTCACCCGATATCAGGACCGATGCGGCGGTCGGCGCCGACTGCTCGATCACGCGATACACGGTGCGAATCCCGGGACTGTTGCCGATGATCCGGCCGAAGCTCCCCTGTTCGCGCAACTGGCGACGGAGTGCGCGCACCTCGCGAAGCGTGTCCTGACGTTCCACCGCCTTCTGCAGGAGGATCTGCAGACGTTGCGGCTCGACCGGCTTGCTCAAATAGTCGTATGCGCCTTCTTTGATCGCCTCGACCGCGCTGTCGACGGTGCCCTGCGCCGTCAGGAGGATGAAGGTGATATCGCTCAGCTGATCTTTCAGCGCCCGCAAGAGTTCCGAACCGCCCATTCGCGGCATGACGAGATCGGACACGATGATCGCCGGCCGGAAGGTCGTCACCTTCCGCATCGCTTCCTCACCGTCTGCCGCTTCGGCAGTCTGGAATCCCCAGGCCTGCACCAGCTCGGCCAGCCCGCTGCGGGTGGCGGGATCGTCCTCGACGATCAGCACACGCTCGCCGACGGTCGACTCTACTTCAATGTCGTTCATCTTGGTACCAGTCCTGCCCACGTCATTCTTACACTTTCCAGCGTATCAATTACACAGTTCTGTGAAGAATCCGACATCCATCCCGCCCTTCCTTCCGGGCGGGCCCCTATTCGGGCCGCTCGGAAGTGGGTAAATCGACGGACGGGGTCTGACCCCAGGTACACTGGGGCACGTCACTTGCACGGCTGAGCAAGTCCCAGCATCCGGAGGCCGCATGAAACACCTGACCATAATCCTGGCACTGACAATAGGTTTGGCGAGTTGCACGCGAACCGAGACCTATCCGCTCGGCACCGACGTCACGGTCGAAAAGGCGGGCGGCGGCAGCGTGTCCGGCAGGCTGGTGGAGGTGAAACCGGACCGGATCGTCGTCCAGGGCCGCGACGGCTTGAACACGGAAGTCCTCAAAACTCAGATTACATCCCTGAAGGCGATGACGCCCGCCGCCGCCCCAAGTCCAGGCGCCGAGGCCACGCCGGCGACGACGCCTCCCGCGACGGCGGACGCCACGCCTCCCGCAACTGCTCAACCGACAGCCCTGGCCCCGGCGCCAACCCCTGCCGCATCCCCATCGTCAGCGGCCCACGCGCCAGCCGGCGCGGCGTCGAAAACGAAGCCTGCGCCCCGTGGCGTCGACAATTCGCGGGCTGCTTCTGCGGCGGCGCCTGCGGACGCTCCGCCGGCGGCCGTCAAGGAAGCCACGCCTCCGCCACCGCCGGTGCCCGAGTATCGTGAGCTGACCATCCCGTCGGGAACGACGCTCTCGGCCACGCTGGCCACATCGCTGGCGTCGGATACGAGCAAGGTCGAGGATGCGGTGCGCGCGACGCTGAAATCACCGGTGTCCATCGAGGGCTTCGAACTGCTGCCGTCGGGCACGACGATCGTCGGGCACGTGACGAGCGTCCAGCAGTCCGCAAAGGTGAAGGGCCGCGCGTCGATCGCGTTCCGCTTCAACTCGGCCCACCTCCACGAGGGCCCCGAGCAGTTCAGCAGCGCGACGATCGTTCAGGAGGCGGCATCCACCAAGGGCAAGGACGCCACAAAGGTCGGCGTCGGCGCGGGCATCGGCGCCGTGATCGGCGGGATTGCCGGCGGCGGCAGCGGCGCCGCAGCAGGAGCCGCGATCGGTGGTGGCGCCGGAACGGCGACGGTCCTCGCGACGCGCGGCGACGAGGTTCGCATTCCTGCGGGAACCCCCGTGTCGGTGAAGCTCACGGCGCCGCTCACCATCCGTGTACGCGTGAGGTAACACCCTTTTCCCTTCTCCCGTGTCCCTTCTCCCTTGTACATTAGCTCTGTGTTGCCGGTCCCGGAGCCTCCCTGCATTCCCGAGCGCCGGCGGGTACTGCCGATCGAGCGCGTGGGCGCGCTGGTTGAAATCGTTATCTGCTCCGGCTTTCCCACGCAGGTCCTGCTGATCCTGGTCATGCGCGGGTTCGGCATTCCCATGCGGGCGGTTGACGGCCGTTTGTCTCCTCCGTTTATCTTCGCGCTGTCGCTCGTGGACGCCGCGCTCGTCATCGGCCTGGTACTGATGTTTCTGCGCGCGCACCACGAATCCGCCCGGGACGTGCTGCTCGGGAGAGTCAGGCTGATCCGGGAAGCGTTGATAGGGATTGCGACGCTGCCCGCCGTGTTCATGCTGGTCACGCTCGTGCTGGTCCTCGTCCTGCGCTTCGCGCCCGGCCTCCACAACGTCGCCTCGAACCCGTTCGAGGACATGCTGCGGACACGCACCGATGCCATCATCTTCGCGGTCGTGGTCATGATTGCCGGCGGGGTACGCGAAGAAGTGCAGCGCGGATTCATCGCGCATCGAGCCGATCAGTATCTGGGAGGCGCGTTCGGGGGCATCGCGGTGTACAGCGTCTTCTTTGGCGCGGGGCATGCCGATCAGGGATACGACGCCATGCTCGCGATTGGACTCCTCGGCTTCCTCTGGGGACTGTTGTACATTTCCCGGCGCAGCATCATGGCCCCCCTCGTCAGTCATGCGATGTTCAACCTCGCCCAGCTTTTGAAATACCTGGCGTTTGCGGCGAGGTAGGCCCACGGATGCTCTCGCGACGCGAATGGCTGTTCCTGACCGCGCTCTTCGTTGTCTCGCTCCCCGCCGTCACGGCGCGGCTCTACTCCTCGGACGAGGTCCAGTACTTTTCCTATCTGCGTTCGCTCTGGTTCGACCACGACGTGTCGTTCGAGAACGAGTATCGATATTTTTACGATCATCAGATTGCGCGGACACCAGACTTTCACACGACATTCCTCGAGCTGGAGACAGCCGCCCACCGGCGAATCAACTACGGGACGATCGGCTGCGCCATCCTGTGGTCGCCGTTCTATGCGGTCGGTGACGCCTCGGCCCGCGTGATGCGCGCCGCTGGCCGGGACGTCGCGGTTGACGGGTATTCGCAGCCGTACCTGTCCGCCGTCGCGTATGGATCGGCGTTCTACGGATTCGCGACGATCGTGTTGTCGATCATCGCGGCGCGCCGGCTTGCCGGCGGGCATGCGGTCAGTTCAGGCATCGCGATTTGGCTTGGCACGCCGCTCTTTTTCTACATGTACATCGCGCCGCCGTTTTCGCATGCGTGTTCGGCATTTGCCGTGGCGCTCTTCGTGACGGTCTGGCTGCACGTGCGGGAAACGTGGAGCGCCAGGGGTGCGGTCGCACTCGGGCTGGCGGGCGCGCTGATGGCGATGGTCCGGGAGCAAGACATATTCTTCGCGCTCGGGCCAGCTGTCGATTTCGGTCTCGCGTTCGTCAAGGGAAAAGGCCAAAGGCAAAAGGCAAAAGGGCTTCAAGCTGCCGTCGCCGGCTGCCTGGCCTTTGCGCTCGGCTCGCTGCCGCAGCTCATCGCGTATCAGGCGCTCAACGGCCGTCCGCGTCCGTCGCCGCTCGTGATGCGGAAGATGTTCTGGCACGCTCCGCATGCGCTGCAGGTGCTGGCCGACAACGAACACGGCTTTTTCTTCTGGACCCCGCTCGCGGTGCTAGCCGTCGCGGGCCTGATCCTGATGACCGTGGCACCCGCGTCGACCGAGGGTGTGAGCGAAGGAGGGGTCACGCCTTCAGACATTCGCCGGATTGGCTGGTGCATGGTGCTCATGACTGCAGCACAGGTCTACGTCAGCGGCGCAGTCGAATCCTGGACGGTCGCAGGGGCCTTCGGCCAGCGGCGGTTCGTGGCCCTGACGATCCTCCTGGTCATCGGGCTCGCGACGTTGCGCGCACGGATACGCGGAGACGCGGCACAGATCACGGCCCATGTCGCGATCGCGGCGTGTATCTGGTGGAATCTCGCGTTAATCGCGCAGTTCGGTACGTCGATGATGGATCGCCAGCGACTCGAGCTGCGCAAAAACGCCTATGATGCTTTCGTGACACTCCCTCGCATCGCGCCCGGGTTGATGTATCGGTACTTCGCCGAGCGCGCCTCCTTTTACAAACCTGCCGAGCCGGGGCGCTGACGCGAACCGTCCGCAGTATCCTGATCCGATTCAGTGCGCATCGCCTACTTCGCTGACGTACGGTTCCCTCTCGAGCGCGCCAACGGCATTCAAACCATGGAAACCTGTCATGCGCTGGCATGCCGCGGACACGTCGTGGATCTGATCGTGAGGCCGGATACCCACGCGCCCGCGCGCGATCCGTTTGCCTACTACGGGCTCGCTCCCGACGCGCGGTTGACGATCGAGCGCGCACCGGTTGCCGGACCGTCAGCCGCCAGGCGCATCGGCTACCTCGCATTCGCGATCGGACGCTCCGTGGGGCGGGCTCGGACGGACCTGCTGATGACCCGTGACCTCGGTGTCGCCTCGGCGCTCCTCGGGCTGCCGCGCGCCGTGCGCCCCTCGCTCGTGTACGAGTCGCACGGTTACGCACCTGACGTCGCCGCTGCGCTTCCTGATCTCGTCGCCACCGCGACATCGCCTTCATCCCGAAAGCTGCAGCGGCTCGCCCGGCGTGAGGCTCGCGTGTGGCAGACCGCCGGCGGGTATGTCACGATTACTTCCGGGCTCCGCGCCGAGTTGGAGCGCCGGTTCGGCACGCGGCCGCGAATCGCGGTCGTCCCGGATGGCGTCAGGTCCGCCGGTCCCATCGGGGAATCCTCTCGCACGCCCGGCCGCGTGGTCGGGTACGCCGGGCACCTCTACGCGTGGAAGGGCGTGGACGTTCTGCTCGAGGCCCTCGCACGACTGCCGGACGTGCAGGGACTGATTGTCGGTGGACACCAGGCGGAGCCGGACCTTGCACGAATGAAGTCGCTCGCCGAACGGCTCGGTCTCAGCGGACGGATTACGTTCACCGGGCTGGTCGAGCCGAGGCGCGTCGCCGGACTGCTGACGCAAGCCGACGTGCTGGTGCTACCGAACCATGCGTCTGCCATCTCCACCCGATTCACGTCGCCGTTGAAACTCTTCGAATACATGGCCGCGGGACGGCCAATCGTTGCGAGCGATTTGCCGTCGATTCGGGAAGTCCTGACCGACGGCTCGAACGCGTTGCTCATCCCGCCCGGCGACGTGGGAGCTCTGGCCGATGCGATCGCACGACTGCTCGCCGACCCGGAGCTCGCGGCGAAACTCGCGCGGGCCGCAACGGGCGAGGTGCCTGCGTACTCCTGGGAACGGCGGGCTGAACGGCTGGAGGCGCTGTTCGCGGAAGTGATCGCTTCCAGCCGATGATTTCCACCTCGCTGCTCTCGCTCGTTCGGTGTCCGGATTGCCACGGCGTGCTGGCCGGCACGCCCGGTTCGCTCGTCTGCCGCGGTTGCGGGCGCCCGTACCACAGCACGTCGCCGGACTATCTGGACCTTCGACCCCGCGTCGAGTACGCGGAACAGACGAAGTACCTCGACGAAACCCTGCACACCGACGCGAGGCACGAGAGGGTGTCGCCGCCGCTCCTGGGCTCGCGGATTCGCAACGACATGCTTCGATCGTTCCTGGCTCCCGAACCGCACGACCTCGTCGTCGATCTCGGCTGCGGCAGCGGACGCACCTTGCTGTGGAACCGGGACTGGGGATCGAAGACGGTCGGGATCGACATCAGTCCCTTCTTTTCGACCGATGCCCGGCGCGAGGTAGACCTCCTCATCGGCGATCTCCGGAAGCTGCCGTTCGACGACGGCACGTTTACGAAGGCGTTCTCGCTGGACGTGCTCGAGCACCTGTCGCCGGAAGCATTGAAGGAGATGCTTGCCGAGTCGTCACGCGTGCTGGCCCCTGGGGGGGAATTGTTCGTGTACACCCACGTGCGCAAGAACGCGCCGGTCGCCATGGGCCTCCGGTGGATCAACGCGTTCGGGAGACGACTCGAAAGCTGGGGCCTGATCGATGCGCGCCAGGAGCGGCTGCGTAAGTCGGACCACCTGAACCCGCTGAGAGACATCCCCGAGCTGGAGCAGGTCGTGCATGCGGCTGGATTTCGAATCCGGCGGATCCGGTACTACACGCCGATTATCGGAGGGTTCGTGGAGAACATCATGATGCGGGTCGCAGAGCGGGCGATGGCGAGACGCGCCGCAAAACGCCTCGAACCCCTGGTCAGGGCCGAGGAGATCGATGCCCGGGCGATCCGAGAAGCGCGGACGTCGGCCAAGGCGCGCATCGCCAGCAGCCGCACCACGTATCTGGCGTTGCGCCTGTTGTCAGCCGTGATGAAGCTCGACCTGCTTCTTTTCGGACGGATTCGTTCGGGGCCATTCTTTGCGCTGCTGGTCAAAGAGTAGCGGCCACTCGTCCGGTGTTTCGCGTCCGCGCATAGCATGAAGATCCTGTACGTCGCCTCAGACCAGACGATACCCGGCACGACCGGCGGATCGATCCACGTCGCCGCGGTCGCTGACGGGCTGGCCCGGCTCGGACATGATGTGCACGTCGTGGCCACGCCCGGCCGTGAGTTCCCCGCGGGCGCCGTTCACTGGATAGCGCTGCCCCCGCCGGCGGGACGCAAGGAGTTGCGCTGGGCGAACACGCGCGCGCTGCGCACCATCGCGAGAGCCATCCGCCCTGACGCGGTGATCGAGCGCTACTACAACTTCGGCGGCGAAGGGATCGCGGCGGCGAATGACGTCGGGGCCATCGCGGTTCTGGAGGTCAACGCACCGGTCGTCGACTATCCCGGTTCGGGGAAACGGCTTCTGGATCGTGCGCTTATCTTCGAGCCGATGCGCCGGTGGCGGGAGCGCATCTGCAGGCGCTCGAATCTGATCGTGACCCCGAACGCGGCCATTCTGCCGCCCGATACGCCGGCATCGAAGATCCTCGAGATCGAGTGGGGAGCCGACACCGATCGTTTCCATCCCGGCGCTGCCGGCGGCGTCCCGTTCGAACGGCCGGCTGAGACGGTCGCGGTGTTTGCCGGCGCGTTTCGCAACTGGCACGGCACGATTCACATCGTGACGGCACTGCGTGAGCTGCGCGCCCGTGGCCGGCGCGACATCGGCGCGGTCTTCATCGGCGACGGCCCCGAACTATCCCGTGTTCGCGAAGCCGCGAGCGGCCTCGATGGCGTGATCTTCACCGGTGCGCTGCCCCACGATCGGCTCCCCGCGTGCCTGTCAGCGTGTGATATCGGTGTGGCGCCGTTCGATCCCGACAGCCACCCTGCCCTGTCGCTGGGCTTCTACTGGTCGCCGCTGAAGATTTTCGAATACATGGCGGCTGGCCTTCCGGTGGTCGCGCCGGCGATCGATCGCATCCCGGGTCTTGTCGGACACAATCGCGAGGGCCTCCTGTACGATTCAGCCATGCGGAGCGGTCTGCCGCATGCGTTCGAGGCGCTCACCGACCCGTCGCTGCGCACCCGGCTGGGCCGCGCCGCTCGCGAACGCGCGGTGCGGGATTACAGCTGGTCGGCGCACTGTGCGGCGCTCGAAAGCGCTATCCGGGCGCTCGGTGCCGGTTCCCCACATCATGGATCAGGGTCGAAGGCTGAAGAGCCGGAGGATCAATCCACGACCACATGAGGATTCTGCTGCCCACCGACGCGTTCCCGCCAGTCTGCGGCGGCAGCGGCTGGAGCACGTACGAGCTGGCTCGCGGCCTGCGAGCACGGGGGCACACCGTCCGGGTCGTGCAACCGCGGCCTCAGACTCCGCGGGGAATCCGCGAGCGCACGTTCGACGGATTTCAGGTGATCGAGTACGGCGCACCCGCGCCGCCTGTGCCCTATCTCAGGAACTACTTCAAGAACGAGAAACTCTTCGCGGACCTCACGAGCTTTCTGACCGATCTCATCGCACGCGAGCGGATTCAGATCGTCCACGGCCAGCACGTCATGACCTCCGTGCCGTCGGTTCGCTCCGCACACCGATCGTCGATTCCCGCGGTGTGTACCGTGCGCGACTACTGGCCTGTGTGCTATTGGTCTGACCTGATTCATACGTCCGACGGCGCGACGCTCTGTCCTGGATGCTCCGCGTCGATGATGACGCACTGTGTCAGGCCCCACGCTCGCGGACTGTGGCCGCTGACGCTGCCGATGATTCCGTACATGCGGGGCAATCTGGCCCGGAAGCAGCGGGGGCTCGGCGCGGCCGATGCGATTGTGGCGGTGAGCTCGACGATCGCCGCGGACCTCCGGGCTCGATCGCCTGAACTCGCAGCAGCCCGCATGGAGATCATCCCCAATGCCGTGAACATCGGGGCGCTCCGGGAGGCCGGAGCTTCGAACCCGCCGCCGATGGCGACACCGTACGCGTTGTATCTTGGGAAACTTGCGCCGAACAAGGGAACCACGCATCTCGTTCGCATCGTGGAGCGCGCGAATCTCGACTGGCCGCTCGTCGTGGCGGGCGACGGCCCGGAGCGCGCCACGATCGAGCAGAAGGCTGCGCAATCGGACCGCGATATCCGGTTCGTCGGATGGGTCGATCAACGAGCGGCCACGGCGTGGATGGCGCACGCGTCGCTGCTGGTGTTTCCTTCACGGGGCCCAGAGTCGCTGAGCCGCGTGCTCATCGAAGCGAGTGCGCTCGGCGTCCCCATCGCCGCCATGAATACTGGCGGTACGCCCGATGTCATCATCAACGACCGCACGGGTTTGTTGTCAGAGACTCCCGATGCGCTCGCGGAAGATATTCGGCGCCTTCGGAACGATGAGCCCCTTCGCGCGCGGCTTGGCGCGGACGCGCGAACGCACGCTGCCGCGAAATTCGACACCGCCGTTGTCGTCCCGCAGATAGAACGGTTGTATGCCGACCTGATGGAGAAGCGGGGTTGAGGTCCGCCATTCGTGTCGCCGTGGTGGCCCGCGCCGTCTTCCCCCTTCACGGGCTGGGCGGACTCGAACGCAGCGTGTACGATCTCGTTCGCTATCTGGCACGCGCCGGGGCGGAGGTGACACTGATCACGCGGCCGCCGACGCAGGCGGGTTCATCCATCGACGAACCTGGCATCACGACAAGGTTCGTCACGTACCGGACCTTCCCCCTTGCAGGCCGGCGCGGCACGACGGTGCTCGATCGCAGCACCGCGTATCCGCTGTTTGGCGAGCGAGCGGGCCGCCTCGCGTGGAGCCTTGTCAAGGACGGCCACATCGACGTTGTACACGGTTTCGGCGCAAGCGTGCTCGGCTACGCGCGGCGGCGATCCAGGGCGGCTGCGCCGCTCGTGCTGAACCCGCAAGGCCTGGAAGAGTTCGGCGCCACCGATCCGTCCCGGGCGCGGATGAAGCGGGCAGCGTACCTGCCGCTGCGCCGTGCGGTCCTGACCTGCGCACGCGCGGCCGATCGGGTCATCGCCACCGATCGGGCGCTCGAACCTGCGGTGCTCACGCACTTGAAGGTCGATCGCTCGAAGGTGCGTGTCATTCCAAACGCGCTCGATCTCTCAGGCATCGATGGACTCGTCACCACTGAGGATGCCCGCCGCGTGCGGAGCGACGCAGGGGTGGCACCGGATGAGACGGTGCTGCTGAGCGTCGGTCGCCTGGAACACAACAAGGGATTCCACGTGCTGGCGGCCGCGCTGGCGGCCCTTCGGGATCACGCCGGGCGCATCAGCGATGGGCGATGGAAATGGGTCCTCCTCGGCGAGGGACCGTATCGACGCGCGCTCGAGTCCACCATTCGCGACCTCGGGATCTCCGCGCAAACCCGCATGCCGGGACGAGCCTCCGAGCGCGACCTTCATGCCTGGTATGAAGGCGCAGACGTGTTCATTCACCCGACGTTGTACGAAGGAAGCTCGCTCGTGACGCTCGAAGCCATGGCACACCGCCGGGCGGTCATCGCGACGACGGCAGGCGGACTGCCGGACAAGATCCGGCCCGGAATCAGCGGATGGCTCGTACCGCCCGGCGACGCGTCGTCACTCGCGGCAGCCATCAGCGGCGCGCTCGGCCAGCCGGAACGTCTCTCAGAGATGGGAGCCGCCGGCAGGGCGATCGTCGAACACGAGTTTTCCTGGGAGGCCGCCGGGGCCGCAACCCTGCGCCTCTACGACGAGTTGGTCCGCTAACGCTGTAGTAGAGTTAAATAAAACCTGGTTCTACGAGGTTCTACTAGGTGTAGAACCCTGTGGAACCTGAGGGACAACCGATTTGGTCGAGCGCGAATGGCGTGAGGCAAGCGATCTGCGCACGTCGCGGATGGCGCTGGCCGTGGTGTTGGTCGCCGCGGCCGTCCTCCGTTACTGGGCCATTCATCGGGGCATCCCGTACGCAGTCCAGGTAGACGAACCTGAAATCGTCGAGCGCGCGTTGAACATGATGCGCTCGGGTTCGCTGCACCCGCATTTCTTCGATTATCCGGGTCTCTCGATTTACGTTCAGCTTCTCGTCTCGATCGTTCGCTTTCTTGGAGGCGCGATCGGCGGCGAGTGGTACTCCCTTAGCCAGGCCACCGGCGGCTCCTTCTATCTCTGGGGAAGGATCGTCACCGCGACGTTCGGTGTGGCGACCGTTCTCCTGGTTTATCAGGTCGGGATGCGCTGGGGCGCGCGGCATGCACTGCTGGCGTCGGGGTTGATGGCCGTCCTTCCTCTCCACGTGCGTTATTCCCACTACGTGCTCACGGATACTCCGCTGACGTTCTTTGTCACGCTGACGTTCCTGCAGTCACTGGTTGCGCACGAACGCGGCACGCTGGGAAGTTTCGTCGGTGCAGGCGCCGCGGCCGGCCTTGCCGCGGCAACGAAATACAACGGCGGGGTTGCCCTGATCATGCCGCTCCTGGCCTGCTGGATGACCGTTCCGCTTCGCCCGGGCCGCCTCAAGACGGCGTTTGCCATAGTCGGGGCATCCGGTGTCGCCTTCCTGCTGTTTGCGCCCTACACGATCCTCGATCTCCCGGCGTTTCTCGACAACTTCGCGCGTCTGGCGAACCAGTACCGGGTGGCGGTGATTGGCGAGTCGCTCTGGGTGCTCTATTTCAAGTACCTCGTGCGCCACGCCTTCGGGTGGCCGGCGTTCCTGCTGGCACTCGGAGGCATGGGACTCGGTGTCGTGCGGCTCGTGCGGGGACCGGGTCGCGTGCGATGGACGCTGGCGGTGGTCTTTCCGCTGGTGTACTACGCGATGCTGACGACGCAGCGGATCGTCTTCGCGCGGTATCTGCTGCCGCTGACGCCGTCATTGTGCGTGCTGGCGGCGACCGGCGTCGTGTCCGGCGTCAGCCTGCTGCGTCGTTACGAGATCCCGCGCGCCGCGCGCACGGCGCTCATCGCGGGGTTGACGATCGCGGCCCTGCTTCCCCCGGCGCTCATCTCGGTCAGCGGCGATCGCGAGATGGCGAAGGAGAGCACGATCGATCAGGCGTACTCGTGGATTGTCCAGAACATCCCGGCCGGCGCCACGATCGTGCTCGAACGGCGTGCGCTCCTGCTCCCGAACCAGTACCACGCCAGCTACGTGGGGCTGCTTCGACGCAAGACCTACGAACAGTGGCGAAGTGAAGGCGCCGAATACCTCGTGGCCAACTCGGAGTCTTACGGCCCGGCGCTCGTCGCCCCCCATCAGTATCCAGACGACTACAACGAATACATGCGCCTTTTCACGCAAACCCGGGAGATTCACAAGATCACGCCGACCGCCGCCATGCCGGGCCCCGAGATGCGCATCCTGAAGGTCGTTCCCTGATCGTTCGACTCTATCGCGGCAGGATGTTGACGGAGGCGCGCCGACGCAGACCGGCGATCCAGTCCTTGATCGTCGCGCTCCGCTGACTGGCCATCATGTCTGTCCGCACGAGGTCGCGGATCTGCTCCAACGGGCGAGCCACGCCATTCTGGATGAATGACGACTGGTGATCGCGGTAGTACTGCTGAATCTCCTCGTCCGACGGCTGCATCGCCCCAAACCGCTGCTGCAAGTACGTGTCGATGCGCAGGTCGTCACGCGCCTGGCGCCGCAGTTGATCGACGGAGATGCCGGTTTCGCGAAGGGCCGTGTCGAATCCATTCCCGGCGCGCGCGCGGATCTCTCCCACGCGCCGGTCGATATCCGCGTCGGCCGGTTCAGGCGGAGCGTAGCGATCGACTTCCGCGAGCACGAGGCGCCGCTCGATGAGCGCATCGAGGGTCGACGCAATCGAGTCAGCCGCGGGACGCGGAGGCACGAGCGCGAGCCGAGCCGCCAGCGCCACGTCCGACTGCATGATGAGCGCCCCGTCCACGACCGCGAGGATCCGATCGATGATCTCGGCGCGTGCGGCTGCCGCGAACGACAGCACGACGGCGAGCAACGTGGCTGTTAGAAAGTGTTTCACGTCTTCAGAAGGCCTGTCCGATGCTGAAATGAAACGCGCGGGGCGGCTCGAGCACGTCGCCGATGAATCGCCGATCGAGCTTGAAACCCACGTCGAAACGGATGGATCCGATGGGCGAGCGATAGCGGAGCCCGAACCCGACGCTTCCGCGCAGCTCGCCCAGGTCCAGCTCCTTCACCCGATCGAAGACGTTGCCGCCATCCATGAATAGCGCAGCGCCGATGTCGCCCCACACCGGCACGCGCAGCTCGCCGTTCATCAGCAGCACCGCGTTCCCACCTCTCGGAAACCCCGTCGAGCTGATCGTGTTCGGCGCGCCGACGGTGTCGAGCGCGAAGCCGCGAATCGTCGTGTCGCCGCCGGCAAAGAATCGCTCGCTCGCGGGAAGGTCGTCGACCGTGATCGTGGTCGGGTTTCCCTCGATGTCGGTCGCCGGCACGTCTCGCGGGAATCCGTTTGCCAGGCCGATCGCAACCCGGGACGCAAAGACCACGCGCCGGCTCGAGGGCAGGCGATGAAACCAGAGACCCTGAAGGTAGGTTTTCAGGAATCCAACCTGGCCGCCAAGCGCGCGTGCCGCCACGGTGCCGTCACCGCTCAGAAACGTGCCCCGTTCCGGGTCCAGGATATCGTCGCGCGAATCGCGCGAAATGGCTCCCGAAAAGCCGGAGAGACGCACCTGCGGGAACACGCGATCGATGCGCGCCTGGTCCGCCAGGCTGAGCTTTTCGTCGAACGTCCGCGTCGTTCCGAACGAGTAGCGGCCGCTGACCCGCACGCCCGGGCCGAGGCGACGGCCGATTTCCGCGTTCACGCCTTTGCGCGCGAAGTTGAATGAAGACCGCCGGCCTTGTTCGACGGCGGCTGTCAGCGACAGGTCGGCATTGAGGCCGATCGCGCGGGGTTCGCGGTACGTGCCGACGATTCGATACTCGCTGAACCCGAAAGGATTGCTCGACTTCGCCGGATCGGACTCGTCACTCGGATGAAGGCTGAGACGCGCGAAGAGATCCGCTGTCCGGTTCTTGCCGCCGAGATTGCGGCGGCCGATGTCGACAAATCCCCGGGGCGCGAACTCGAGCCGTTCCTCGGCCTGCCCTTCCGGCCCTTCTTTCAGGATCCGGCTGGCCTCTGCCCCGCCCCCGTAGCTCAGCGTGGTCGCGGACGCTTCTTCAACGCTCACGAGCACGTCGGTGGCGGCACTGCCGTGCGACAGCTCTTCGACCCTGATCCGGCGGAACAACCCGAGTGCCCCCAGCCGCCGCTGGCTCTCGATCAGATCTTCCAGCCCGAGCGGCTTTCCCTCCTGCAGGAGCAGCTCGCGCTTGATGACGCGCTCGTCGGTACGCGTGTTTCCGACAATCAGAATGTGATCGACGATCGTCTGTTGCCCTTCGGTAATCCGGAAGCGCAGATCCGCTCGAGCGCCATCCGGGCTCACCGCCGGGGTGACGACAACGTTTGCCAGTGCAAACCCGCGATTGAGGTACTCGAGCTGCACGGACTCGCGGTCCGCGACGACCTTCGGCTCGTAATACGGGGCATCGCGGACCGACGTGACCAGCGCGCGCAGCTGATCGGCCGGCACCTGCGTGTTCCCCTCGAACGTCACGTCACCAATACGCGTCAGCGGGCCCTCGACAATCGTGATCACGGGCTGCACGCGCGCCAGGGCGCCGGTCGGCGCACCCGCCTCGTTTACGCCGGCGGACACCTTCGCCTGGGCGAAGCCAAGACGCTGATACTGTCCGGCGATCGCGCTGACGGCCGCAGACAGGTTCGACTCCACGAAGACTTCGTTCGCCTGGAGCTTGACCAGCATCGTCCGGAACTGATCCGCGGTGACGGCCTGGTTGCCGCGGACTTCAACGCCCCGTTCCGCCACTCGATACTGCGGCCCCCGGCGGACCGTGAACACGATGCGAAGCGTGCCGTCTCCTTCCTCACGCGAAGCGGAGGCGTCGGCCTTCCAGTGCCCTTGCTGGTTGAGAAACGTCCGAATCCGCTGGATCGAGTCCTCGATCAGATCTTCGTCCACGGACGCTTCGCGCGCGACCGGCACGAGCTCGGCCCGCTTCTCCTTGGGCAGCGGATCGCCCTCGAACGCGATCGTCACGACCGGCCCGACCTGCAGCGTGATCGCCAGGTCGACTGACGTGCTATCCGTCGAAGGCCGCGGCACGTACGTCCCGGAGGCCAGGTAGTGCGATTTCCTGCGGAACTTCTGTACGTAGGTGGTGAGCGCGTCCGCGATCTACCGCGGGCTCGTAGCGCTGCCCCGGCACGGCATGAATGTGACCGAGAAACGCTGCGCGGCCCTCAGGCGGCTCACCGTCCACCGCGACGTTTCCGATGACCGCCTGGCGGCCAGGGGTCACGTCGAACTCCAGAAGGGTGCGATCCGGATCGTGCCGCTCGGTTGCCGTAGCAGAGACGCTGGCAACGAGAAACCCATGGTCGCGATAGAACTGCTCGATGAACCGCGCGATTTCCTGCGCGCGGCCGGGCGGCGGGGACGCGCCGAAGCGGCTGATCACCGCGCTCCGGACGAGGCCGCTCGACAAGGCCAGCGTTGGCGTGCCGCGGAAATCCATCGCCTGAACGGTGTGCAGCGGGACGAGGTTGTAGCGCAGCGAGACTCCTCCGGGTGCCGTCAGCGCGTTGACCTGGATGTCCTGAAATCGACCGAGCCCGTAAATGTGCGTGATGGACTCTCTCACCTGGGCCATCGACAGCGGATCGCCGACCCGTGTTTCTATCAGCGCGCGGATCGCGGGATCGTCCACCGGGCGATCTTCGGAGACCATCTCCACCTGGACGATCCGCTGGCCGACGAACGAGGTGGGTGCGGGGGCCTGCGCAGAGACGGCTGAAGAAATGAGTAAGGCAAAAGGGACAAGGCAAAAGGGAACGCGCCTGCAGTAAGAAAAGCAGACAAGGGACAAGGAAACCAGCGTCTTGATCATCACCGCCGATGCTGCACGCGGAAGTCGATTGAAAAGGTCCGATCGCCGTTTTGCGTGAGGACCCAGCCCAGCCGATCGTTCTGGTCGTATTCGAGCACCAGGATCTGGGTGGCGCTGGGGGTCGTGCCAAGCGGACGCGCGAATGTGACGTAGGCGCGGTTCGACAGGCGCTTGCCGACGATGACCCGGGCGGACGCGGTGAGGGGATCCGTCTCGGAGCTGCCAATCGATGGCGTGATCTGAAGATCGACGCCAAGCGTCTGCCCGACCGCGCGGTTGACGGGAGCCGTCATGCTGCCGGTCAGCAAGCGAGCCGTCGCGGCCTTCATCAAATCCTCCTCCGACCGCGAAGACGCCGACGGATTCAGCGTGCGAAGCTCGGCGTTCTGTAGATCCTGCGCGGAGCTCTGACCGAGCAGCAGCAGCAGAATGCCGACCGAGGAGAGCGGCGGATCCGAGTTCAAGTTCATCGACATCTTCGATGCGGTCCCCGTGAACCCGAGCGTCACGCGATACGCGTCGCTCTGCCCGACCACCTGTCCGACCATGCGGACGCGCGTCTCGGCTTCGATGTCGAAGTAGGGCTCAATCCGTGACGGGTTGGCGAACCCGATGGTCCCGCGCGTCACGAGATAGCGGTTGCCCTCGAAGATCACGTCCCCGCGATCGATCTGGGCACTGCCGAAGAGCAGCGGCTTGTCGTACGTGCCGCGCAGCTGCAGATCCGCGCTCGCCACCATCCGCGCAAGATTGTTCTCCACCCGCAGCGAGGATGGCGCATCGATCTGGACATCGAAACGGATCGGCAGCGTCGTGGACGTGGTCGCTCCAACGAGCGGCGCGCCTCCCGAGGTCAGGTTGAAGAGTTCCGCGTTGGGCTCGAAGCGCTTCGAATAAAGCGCGTCGTGAACCGTCACCGTGCCTCGCAGCAGCGGCGAGGACGGCAGGCCGATGAGCGACAGATCCGCGTCGATGTCCGAGACGAACCCCTCGGGATAACGGATGCGCATGTGCTGGCCGCTCGCGGTGAGATTCAGATCGCCCGGCGCGAAGCCGTTGATCGCGACTCGGCCGCCAAACGTGACGTCCCCTCCGGCCAGTCGGGCCCGGACGCTGTCGAGACGGATTCCAGCGGGATCGAAGGAGATCTGGCCGTTGATGGACTCGAGCGAGTGCGGGAGCGAAAGCTGGCGGATGCGGCCGTTGACGATCGCCGCGCTGCCTGAGAACACGGGCTTGGCGAGCGGGCCATCGACCGTCGCTTTCAGCGTCGCCGCGCCGGAGCTGCGAATATCCCGGTAGAACCCCTGAAGGATTCCAAGGTTGGCATCGCCTGCCGCGGACACCGAGATCGTTGAATCGTGAAGATTGACGTGACCATCGAGATCGAGCCGCGTACCGTCGCCGAACAGGCGCAGCTGCGCAATGCTGAGGACGTGATGATCGAGCGTCAGCTCGATGGGACGGTTCGCCTGTGTCGCGGGATCGATGTTGGTGACCCTGTAGTCGAACAGCTTCAGCTCGAGCTGCTCCACCCGCGTGTCGACGACCAGGTGATCGACGTCCGCCAGCTCGCCCACGACACGGACCGTGCCACCCGCGATGGCGTTCGTAAAGGGCGACAGGCGCGGCTCGAAAAACCGCAGGTACGGGTCGAGCGACGTGTTGGAAAACCGAAGCGTCAGCTCGGCGTCCATTTCATCGGTGAGGGCAATGCGTCCCGATGCGGACATCACCAGGCGTGGCGACGCGGCTTCGAGTTCGCCGGTCAGGAGGTCGCCGCGCAGCGCGAGCCGCCCTGTGAGCTGGCCGATGCCCTCATCCCGGGCAAAGAGATCATCAACGCGCACGCGCACGTCGTACCTGGGCACGTCAAAGGTGCCGGTGCCGCTGGCCGTGAATTGCAGCAGGCCTGACAGGGGCGCGCGGGGGAACGCGACAGTCTGCATCGACTCGACCGGGATTCTCGAGCCGTCTGCGTTGAAGGAATACGTGCCGTCCCAGCCGACCCAGGCAGCGCCCGTCATATTCCCAGTGTTCTTCCGAATCTGGATCGCGTCGAGCCTGACCCCCGATCCCTCGAACCGCAGCGACGCGTTGGCCGTCTCGAAGGTTTCGCCGTAGGCGGTGCCTCGATCGATCACGAGGCGTCCGAAGCCGAACGGCGTCTCGTAATTCCCGTAGAAGTGGTACTCGCCGGACACCAGGCCCTCGACCGGATAAACGTCGAGCTCGAATGCATGCCGAAGATCCGCAAGCCGCCTTCGCGCGATGAAGATACGGGCGTTGATTTCGTCGCCGTTGTCTTTGCGCGGATAGCCGAGGGAGAACGTGCCGTCGGCCTTGATCTCCGACGCGCCGTCGGTGATGACACTCTCGCTGATGATCGCGTAGCTGTTCTCGATCACGACCCTGGCGCTGCCCGTCCCCCATTCCGTATCCCAGGCCCGCATGTGCTCGCCCGTGAACGTGCCCTCAACGCGCGGCTTCGTGAAGGCCAGCAGCATCACGCCATCGAATTGCCCGGCGCCGCCGACTGCAACCGCACCCGTCGGCGCGCCGAAAGCGGTCATGATGCCGGCCAGCACGCGATCGCTTTCCTGCCAGTCGAGGCTTGTGACGTGAAAGGGGATACGCGATCGGTCGCCGTAGGCGGTGCGTCCTTCGAATTCGACAAATGTCTTCGGTGTCGCTACCGCGCTCGACCCGAGCGTGATCCATTCGGGATCGAGCGCATACGATACGTGACCGCCGATCGGCAGATAGCCCAGCGACTCGTGCGGGTTGAACGGGCCGGCCTCCTTCGGCATCGCGGCCTCACGCGCGACCGCACCGCCGTCGAGCGCCTTCGTCATCGGCGTCACGCCAGTTGGCGGGGTAGCAAACACCTCCCCGTCGCCTCGCTTCTCGCTCCACTTGCCGAGGTCCCAGAGGAGATGACTCCGGCCCGAGATGCTGCCGCCCAGCCGAAGTCCTCGTGTCTCGAGAAAGTCGGTGAGCTGCGGCAGGTCGACGTCCCGATACGTGACGTCCCACAGGGCGTGGGTCGGCACGCCGCGCACGTTGAGCGGCGCCAGCTTGTAGTCGAACCGCGCCGTGCCACCATAGAGTCCGCTGGTCGCGTTCGTGACCTCCAGCCGATCCGGCAGCCACAGGACGGACCCCTTCAGGTTCGGAAAGCGCCACGCATTCACGCCGGCCATCGGGCTGTCGAACGTTCCCTTCAGCTCGCGCCCGCCGCTGAAAAGATGAAACGTTCCCTGGAACCGTCCCTGGCCGGACGCCTGAAAGGCGTACTGATGAAAGTAGATGCTCTTCTGCGTCGAGAAATCAATCGACGACACAACCTGATAGGTCTGTTCGGGCCAGCGGCTGAAATCGATCTGCCCGACGAGCTTCGACCGCGCACCCTCGCTGACGAGATCGATCCCGCTGAACTGCAGGTGTGATCCCTCGATCGTGAAGCGCGATTGCATGTTCGCGTGAAACGGCTCGTATTTCTGAATCGTGATGACCGAGTCGCCGAACGACGCGCCGCCTCGATAGACCCGGTCCGCGATGCCCTTCGTCACCGACACGCGCAACCCGCGCGCGGCGATGCCCCACGGCGTCCCGTGGTCCTCGTACGAGAACGTGCCGCGTGACGCGAGCACGTCTCTCACCGTCGTCGTAAACCGCTTGGGACCGGTGGACTTCGAGTCGCGGGTGAACTTGGGAAAGTTGTGGCGCCCGCGCGGAAACTCGGGGCTCGACGGCCAGGTCTCGATGACCATGTCCCAGTCGGTCATCTCGACCGACTCCACAATCAGATCGCGGCGGACAATCGTCCACCACGGCAGTACCACTTCGATCTTCCTGGCTTTCAGGAAGGGGCGATCGCTCGGCTGCAGACCTTCGATGACGAGATCCTCGACGACGAACACGCCCGGCGTCACCTTCGCCGAGAGCCGGCCGATATGCATCGGGCGGTGGATGAAGTTCGAGCCCTCCCGTTCCGCGCGCTCGCGCAGCGATGGACCGAGGTCGACCGTAAAAAAGGTGACGAAGGCGCCAGCCACGATGGCGACGATGAACGCCAGGATTGCGAGCGAGAGGCGGCGCCAGCGCGGCCGGCCGGCGGACGGCTGCCCTGGCTCCGGCAGGGCCTCAGGCTCGTCGTGGTCTGGCAGCGGTTCGTGCATGACGTGTTGGAGGATTACCCGCTCTCACTCGATGACGACGAGCACCCGGCCCGCCTCGACCGACGCGCCGGCCGTCACGGCGATTTCCTTGACGCGGCCCGCCTTGGGCGACCGCAGTTCGTTCTCCATCTTCATCGCCTCGACGACCACGACACCCTGCCGCGCCGTGACGTCATCGCCGCGGGCAACCAGCAGCCGGACGACTCGTCCCGGCATGGGCGCGACGACGGCCTGCTCCCCCCGCGCGTGTGTGCCGCCGTCGGCCGACGCGCGGCCCGTACGGCGACCGTCGACGAGGGCCGTCACCGACAGACCGTCGAGACGCACGAGCATCTCGCCAGGTGCACCAGCGGGCGACACGTGCACATCGCGACTGAGATGGCCGTCGCCGTCCATCAGCAGCGACAACCCAAAGCTGCCAGTGCGCGCCGCGTCGACCACGTGCGCCTGACCGTCCACGGTCACGCGGTAGCGTCCGGCTACGCCTCTCTCGACCGAGACCGTGCGTGCACGGCCGTTGATCTCGATATCGAACGTCATTCGCGCAGCGCCTCGCGCCGCGCGGCCTGCTTCCAGTGCGCCTTGCCACCACCCGCGTCCGGCGTGAGCGATGGCACGTTCGCCCGCAAGTACGCGTCGAGTGCTGCAGCGATCGACGCCACCTCCTCGTCGCCGGGCGTCAGCTCGCTGAACGACTCCCCCTTGCGATCGACGAGCAGCCGATCGAGGTAAGTCGTGTCGTAGCGGCCGGCGACGTAATCGGGCTGGCGCATCAACCACACGAAGAACGGGATGGTCGTGCGGATGCCAAGCACTTCGTACTCGCGAAGCGCGCGCGACATGCGGTCGATCGCGTCACGCCGGGAGCCACCCCACGCCACGAGCTTCGCAATCATGGAATCGTAGAACACCGGGACCGTGTATCCGACGCTCACCCCGCCATCGTCGCGGACGCCAGGGCCCGACGCAGGCCGGAGCCCGCGAATCACACCCGGGGAAGGCATGAAGCCAAGATCGGGATCCTCGGCGTAAATGCGGCACTCAATCGCGTGCCCGTTGGCGTCGAGCGCCAGGTCGGGATCGAGGTCGAGCTTTTCACCCCGCGCGATGCGGATCTGCCACTGGACGAGATCGGTGCTGGTCACCATTTCGGTCACCGGGTGCTCGACCTGCAACCGCGTGTTCATTTCCAGGAAGTAGAAGGCGCCGTCTTCGTCGAGCAGAAACTCGATCGTTCCCGCGCTCGAGTAGTTGACCTTGCGGGCAACGGCCGCAGCCGCCGCCGCGATCCGGCGCCGCACGTCCGGTGTGACGGCGATCGACGGTGACTCCTCGACGACTTTCTGGTGGCGTCGCTGGATAGAGCACTCGCGTTCAACGAACGGCACGATCGTGCCGTGCTCGTCGCCGAGGAGCTGTATTTCGATGTGCCGCGGGCGCCCGAGGCGCCGCTCGAGATATATCGACGAGTCGCCGAACGACGAGCGCGCCTCGGAGCGCGCGGACTGGATCGCGGAGCGGAGCGACGCCGGGTCGTCAACCGTGCGCATGCCCTTGCCGCCACCGCCGGCCACAGCTTTCACGAGCAGCGGGAATCCGATGTCTTCGGCCATCCGAGCCATCTCCCCGTCGGAGAGGTGTTCATCGAGCGGTTTCCCGGTGCCCGGAACGACGGGCACTCCTGCCTGGCGCGCGACGTCACGCGCGGCGGTCTTGCTGCCCATCAAGGCAATCGCCTCTGGAGATGGGCCGATGAAGGTCAGTCGCGCGTCGCGGCAGGCACTCGCGAACGCCGCGTTCTCGGCGAGGAAGCCATAGCCTGGATGAACCGCGTCCGCGCCGGACCGCCTGGCGGCATCGATGATCGCGTCGATGCGCAAGTAGCTCCTGGCCGCCTCGCTCGGGCCGATGTGGAGAGCCTGATCGGCTTCTCGCACGTGCCGCGCCGTGCGATCGCAGTCCGAGTACACGGCAACCGTCGGCAATCCCATTTCACGACACGCCCGGATGATCCGGACGGCGATCTCGCCGCGGTTGGCAATGAGAATTTTCATGAAACGCGTCAGGCAGGGGCTGGCCGTACTACGCGTAACGGCTCGGGCATCTGACGTAATTGTAACACCCGCATCCGGGATCCGAGTCGGAATCCGGATCCCGGATCCCGGATCACGGATCCCGGCAAGAGTCGTTCTACAACGGGATATTCCCGTGCTTCTTCGCCGGATTCCTGTCGCGCTTCGTGTCGAGTGTGGAGAGCGCCGTGATGAGTTTCGCCCGCGTCTGCCGCGGCCTGATCACTTCGTCGACAAAACCCCGTGACGCGGCGATGTACGGGTTGGCGAACTTCTCCTTGAACTCCGCGACGCGGCGCGCCCGGGCCGACTCCTTGTCGTCGGCGGCGTCGATTTCCCGCTTGTAAAGGATGTTCACGGCCCCCTCGGGCCCCATGACGGCAATTTCAGCAGTCGGCCAGGCGAAGTTGACGTCGGTGCGAATGTGCTTGCTCGACATCACGCAGTACGCCCCGCCGTAGGCCTTGCGGGCGATCACGGTCATCTTCGGCACCGTGGCTTCCGCGAACGCGTACAGCAGCTTCGCCCCGTGTCGAATGATCCCGCCGTATTCCTGACGGGTGCCCGGAAGGAACCCCGGCACATCCTCGAACGTGACGAGCGGGATGTTGAAGGCGTCGCAGAAGCGCACGAACCTCGCGCCCTTCACCGAGGCATCGATGTCCAGCGTTCCGGCCAGGTACGCCGGTTGATTTGCCACGATGCCGACCGGGCGGCCGCCGAGGCGCGCAAACCCGACAATGAGATTGCGCGCGAAGTGCCGGTGCACTTCCAGGAACGCGCCCTCGTCGAACACCGAGTGCACGAGGTCGTGCATGTCGTACGGCTGATTCGTAGACTCGGGAACGAGCCGATCGAGGGCCTCGTCTTCGCGATCGAGCGGATCGGACGTGTCGCGGCGCGGCGGATCATCGACGTTGTTGCCGGGCAGGTATCCGAGCAGCTCGCGAATGAGCCGGAGGCACTCGCGATCGTCGGCAACGGCGAAGTGCGCCACGCCGCTGGTCGCGTTGTGGGTCATCGCGCCGCCGAGCTCCTCTTTCGTGACTTCCTCGTGCGTCACCGTCTTGATGACGTCGGGCCCTGTCACGAACATATAGCTCGTGCCCTCGACCATGATGTTGAAGTCGGTGATCGCGGGCGAGTACACCGCGCCGCCGGCGCAGGGGCCCATGATGGCCGAGATCTGGGGAATGACGCCGGAGGCCAGCGTATTGCGAAGAAAGATGTCGGCGTAGCCGCCGAGCGACAGCACGCCTTCCTGGATTCGTGCGCCGCCGGAGTCGTTCAAACCGACGACCGGTGCTCCCATCTTGATCGCGAGATCCATGATCTTCACGATCTTCGCGGCGTTCGTTTCCGAGAGCGACCCGCCGAATACGGTAAAGTCCTGCGCGAAGGCGTAGACCGGGCCGGCCGTCCACGCGCCCGACGCCTGCGACCACGCCGTCGCCGGGCACGATCTGCTCCTCCATCCCGAAGTCCCGGCAGCGGTGGGTGACGAGCTTGTCCACCTCCTCGAACGTGCCCGGATCGAACAGGAATTCGATCCGCTCGCGCGCCGTGAGCTTGCCGGCCTCGTGCTGCTTCCGCAGCCGATCTGCGCCGCCGCCGAGCTCCGCCCGCCGTTCCAGGTCTTCGAGATACTTGAGTGTGTCCACCTACGCCTTTACTGCCTGTGCCTTCTCCCAGTCTTTCAGGAACCGTTCGAGACCGATGTCGGTCAGCGGATGCCGGAACATGCCATCGATGACGGCCGCGGGACACGTGCAGATGTCGGCGCCCATGCGCGCGGCTTCGACAATGTGAATGTTGTGGCGGACGGACGCGACGAGAATCTCGGTCTTGAACTGGTAGTTCTCGTAGATGTCCACGATCTCCCTGATCAGGCCCATGCCGGATGTCGCGATGTCGTCGAGGCGGCCGACGAACGGGCTGACGAAATACGCGCCAACCTTCGCGGCAATCAGCGCCTGTGTCGGAGAGAAGACCAGCGTCACGTTGACCTTCTTGCCTTCGGACGACAGCGTCTTGCAGGCTTTGACGCCCTCCTTCGTGAACGGCACCTTCACGATGATGTGCTCGTCGATGGCCGCGAGCTCGCGCCCCTCGCGGATCATGCCGTCCGCGTCAGTGGCGACGACCTCCGCACTCGTCGGCCCCTTGACGATCTGGCAGATCTTCTTGAGGATCGCCTTGTAGTCGCCCCCTTCCTTCGCCAGAAGCGACGGATTCGTCGTGATGCCGTCGATGATGCCGAGCGGCACCAGCGCTTCGATTTCCTTCAAGTTGCCCGAATCAATAAAGAGTTTCATGGCTGTACCTTTCAGCAGCCCGAACCGGGCTGCACGACTATCGCGCGGTTTCTTCCACGCGCGCCGATGGCGCGCTCCTGTTGGGTGGCGTAGCTTTGTCCACGGCGAGGATCACGTAGACGTAGCGCACACCGGGCTTGACGGTCTTGTCCTCGTAGCTGGTGGCCGGTATCGGCGCCGGCGTAAGCGGCTGCAGTGTGCCATCCGGCGCGTCGCCGCGCAAGACCAGGTAGCCTGCGAGATCGGGTTCGGTATTGGCGTCCCATCCGAGATTCATCGTGCCCGTGCCGGCCACAATCGAGAGTCCTTTTGGAGCGGCCGGCGCAAACGTGTCCCGCGGCGTCAGACATGCCGAATCCGAGGGCGTGCTTTCGAGGCTGACGGACCCCACTTTCTGCACGGCCCTCAACGTGAAGCATTCCTCCGTCCCGAATATGACCCCGGTGCGTTCGTACTTCCCCTCGGTCACGGGGGCGGGATTGATCGGATCCACGCCGCCCTTCTTATAAACATTGTAGGCAATCGGCGTCTCCGACGGCGGCGGCGACCACGTGATCAGGATCGAGGTCTCCGTCGTGGTTGCGGCCGGAACGGGAGGCGCCGCGGGCGGTTCGACGAGCGGCAGCTCAACTCGCGTAGACGGCGGACCGGGCCGGCCCTTTTTCGTCACGCCCCGGACGATGTAGAGGCGAGCTGGATAGGCGGGAAGAGGCGGAACAGGAGCGAGAACCGGCGCCGGTGGCGGAGCTGTGGTGCCGGGCACCGTCGGGATCGGCAGCGGCTCACCAGGCAGAGCAGGCTGAGGCATGGGTGGCGCTGACGCCACGCCGGCCGCTCCGGGCGCCGTCGGGGCTGTTGGCGATGGAACCGGCTCGACACCAGCCGCTCCGGGTGCAATGGGTGCAGTCGGCGCGGTAACTGGCTCGACGCCGGCCGCTCCGGGCGCCGAAGGCAGAGCGGATGGCGTTCCGGGCAGCACCACCGTGCCAGCTCCTGGCAACGCCGACGGCTTCGGCATGGTCGTGAAGACCGGCTTCAGCCTGTCGTCGGTCAGCTGCTCAGCAAACGTCGTCCGCTCGCCGGCAGACGGACGCGTGTCGCCCGGCACATTCTCCGGCGGCGCTTCTCCTTCAACGGGCGGCGGCTTGATGGCGATCGTCGCAACGCGATACTTCGGCAACAACAGATCGCGATTCGGAGGCCGGATGGCTCCGGCGGCGACGGTCGCCGCAAACACTTCAACGCGGTCCACCACGACAGGGCCCGGACCATTCACGTTCGTTGACGGAACATCGAACCGGACGTGCACTTCGCTCCCCACGCGGCCGATCGAAATATTCGCGGGCGCAACCGGGATCAAATGCAGGGGGGCAAGCGGCGGTCCTTTGCGGCCGCAGGCCACAGCGCACGCCGCAACCGCGATGACGGCCAGTCGTCGCGCAGCGGACATCAGAGGATGTAGCGCGACAGATCGTTGTTGCCCACGATGTCGGCAAGCATGCGATCGACGTACGCCTCGTCTATGGTGATGGCCTTGTCGGTGAGGTCGGGTGCGTTGAACGACACGTCGTCCAGGAGCTTCTCCATGACCGTGTGGAGCCGCCGCGCCCCGATGTTTTCCGTGCGCTCGTTCACGAGCGACGCAAAGTCGGCGATCCGGTCAATGGCTCCTTCGGTGAACTGCATCGTGAGTCCCTCGGTCGACAGGAGCGCCGTGTACTGCTTGATGAGCGCGCTCTTGGGTTCCGTCAGGATCCGGACGAAATCCCCGCGGCTGAGCGCTTCGAGTTCCACGCGGATGGGAAACCGTCCCTGGAGCTCGGGAATCAGATCAGCCGGCTTCGACACGTGAAACGCGCCGGCCGCAATGAAAAGGATGTGATCGGTCTTCACCATCCCGTATTTTGTGTTGACGGTCGTGCCCTCGACGATCGGGAGGATATCCCGCTGCACGCCTTCGCGGCTGACGTCCGGCCCGTGCCCACCTTCGCGTCCGGCAACCTTGTCGATTTCGTCGATGAAGATGATCCCGGCCTGCTGCACCCGATCGACCGCCGCTCGCGCGATGCTCTCCATGTCGATCAGCTTCTGTTCCTCTTCCTGCGCGAGCGACTCGAGCGCCGCCGGGATGTTCTGCCGGCGTTTCCGCGTCTTGCCCTGGAAGAGCCCCGGGAGCATGTCCTTGACGTTGATGTCGACCTCTTCAACGGACGAGCCGGCAATGATCTCGAAGGACGGAAAGCTCTTTTCCCTGACGTCGATCTCCACTTGCTTGTGATCGAGCCGCCCTTCCCGAAGCTGCTCGCGCAGTTTCTCGCGCGTGCGCTGCGCCTGTTCGCGGATCGCCGCAGCCTGATCGTCGTAGTCGGGTGCGGGGGGCAGCGGTGGCAGCAACAGATCGAGGACGCGCTCCTCCGCCGCCTCTCGCGCTTTTTCACGCACTTCGACGAGCCGTTCTTCCTTCACCATGTCGACCGCGAGCTCGACGAGATCGCGCACCATCGATTCGACGTCGCGGCCGACATATCCGACCTCGGTGTACTTGGAGGCCTCGACTTTGATGAATGGCGATTGGGCCAGTCGCGCAAGCCGGCGGGCGATTTCCGTCTTGCCCACACCGGTCGGGCCGATCATCAGGATGTTCTTCGGCGCGATCTCCTCTGCAATCTCGGGCGGCAGCTTCTGACGGCGCGTCCTGTTCCGCAAGGCGATGGCCACGGCGCGCTTCGCCTGCGCCTGACCGATCACGTACTTGTCGAGCTCGACGACAATCTCGCGCGGGGTGAGTGACTCGCTGGTCGAAGCCGTGGTTTCGGGAAGGTAGATGGGCATCGTGATCGTACTTACGTGACTTGTCGCACGTCCGACTACAGTTCTTCGAGCGTAATCGTGGCGTTGGTGTAAATGCAGATCCCGGCGGCAATCTCCATGGCCTGGGCGGCGATCGTCCGGGCGTCGAGCGACGTGTGCCGCGCCAGCGCCTTGGCCGCGGCCAGCGCATACGCGCCCCCCGATCCGATCGCAATAATCCCGTCGTCGGGTTCGATGAGATCGCCGGTGCCCGACAAGAGGAACGTCATGCGGGAGTCCATGACGATCAACATGGCCTCGAGCCGGCGCAGCAGGCGATCGGTCCGCCAGTCCTTCGCGAGCTCGACCGCCGAGCGTTCGAGGTTGCCGCGGTATTGTTCGAGCTTGGCCTCGAAGCGTGAAAAGAGGGCGAAAGAATCGGCCGCAGAGCCCGCAAATCCCGCGAGGATTTTGTCGTTGTAGAGCTTTCGAATCTTCCGCGCGGATTGCTTCACGACCGTGTCGCCGAAGGTCACCTGCCCGTCGCTGGCCATTACCGTCTGACCGCCGTGTCGAACGGCCAGCACCGTCGTCGCCCTAAACATTTCATCGAGTCTATCAAAGGGCATTACTCACTGCTCGCGGGGCCCCACCCCCGCTCGCTCTCGCTCGGCGGCTTCGCGCCTCGCTCGGGCCGCAGGCGCTGGCGTCTCAACCTCTGGCTCCAATTGCCAGAACATCGCCCTCGCGGCTCCTGCCTGAGTGTTCGTTAGCCCCCGTCGGTTGTCCTTTTCTAGTGTCTCCCGTGCCATCGAAATGTGACAGATCTGTGGCACGAGAACGCAGTACAATAAGGAAAGCCTGAGGAACGAGCGTAAGTTCAGCTGGCAGAATGGTTGCTGCTCTGAGCAGTAGTCTCCGGGGAGGGACTTGTGATGACGCTTCGACGATTCTCCATTGGGCTGGCGGCGGCAGTGGTGCTCGGCCTTTCGCCCGCTTGGGCGCAGGAGCGCGGCCGGCCAGCCGATAGCCCGACCACTGGGTCCGCGGTCCCGAGGGGCAGCAGCGACTCGGGATCGACGTCCTCCTCATCATCATCCAATTCCGGTTCATCCAATTCCGGCTCGAGCGGCAGCAGTTCACCGAGCTCGTCGGGTTCGTGGATGGACAATCAATCCCAGCGATATGAAGCGCCGCGGGCACCGGTGCACCCGTCGCGTTTCGACGCGGCGGACTTCTGGCGATCAGCGGCGGAGCAACGGCTCGACTTCTTCCGGACAAGCGGTCCCGCGGAGCGAGTCCGGTGGCAGTTCGGCTGGCAGCCCGAACGCGAGCAGCTCGAGATCCGGATCGGATGGATCGCGATCTGGCGACCGCAGCAGCGCCGCCGTACCGACATACAGTCGACCGCGCGACGACAGAAACGTGACCGGAAAAGCGGTGCCCCGCACCGGGCCCGTCCCGGACGATGATCACAACCACCATAATGGTGGGTCCTACGGGTACTATCCGGGCTACATCTACAACCCGTACTATTCGTACTACTACGACCCGTTCTATAGCACGCGCTATGGCTACTGGAGTCCCTACGGGTACGGCTACGGGCTGGGCTACTTCTCCTACGATCCGTTCCTGTTCGGCGCGATGGGCTACTACGGCGGATACGATCCCTCTTTCTCTGGCTACGGGGGAGGCGGCACCGGTGGCGGAAGCAGCAGCTCGTCCTCGCAGGTCTATCCGGGAGCTGGATCGCTGCGCTTGAAGGTCAAGCCGCGGAATGCCGAAGTCTTCATCGACGGATTCTCCGTCGGCACGATCGACAGCTTTGATGGCGTGTTCCAGCGTCTCGATGTGCAGGCCGGACCGCACAAGGTTGAACTGAAAGCCGAGGGCTACCAGACCGAGCAGTTCGACGTGATCCTGAAGGATGGCGAAACGGTCACCTACAAGGGAGACCTGAAGCGCCGGTAAGCGCGCCAGTGCTCTCTCGCATCGCCGCAATCTCGGGCCTCTACGATGCCATCGTAGGGGCCCTATTAATTTGCGTCCCCGGTTGGCTCGCGGCCACGTTCGGCGTTCCGCCGGCGAACCCGCGAATCTTCTCAGACCTGAACGCGCTCTTTCTGCTGTCGGTAGCAGCCGGCTACTACCTGCCCTGGCGCGATCCGGTCCGCTATCGCGGGTATCTCTGGGTGATGGGGCCTTTGCTGAAGGGAGCGGGCTCGTTGGCCTTCATCCTCGATTACTCCCTTCGGGGTTCTCACGCGTCGTTTCTACTCTTCGCGGCTTCAGACGGAGCGCTTGCGCTCATCACGCTCTATGCGCTCCTCGCCACGCGCGGCTTGAACAGGAAATAGACCGGTACCCCTGCAGCGATCACTGCAACGCCCGCAAGCGCGGTGGCACCATTGCGGATCATCTCGTTCACCACCATCGCGCTGCAGGCGATCACGAAGATCGCCGGCGCCCAGGGATAGCCCCACGCCCGGAACGGCCGTGGGGCATCAGGCTCGCGGCGTCGCAAAACGAAGACGCAGACGACGGCGATCGCTGAGAAGAGGACGACCGCAAAGCCCGTGTAGCTGACAAGCTGCGAGAGGCTTCCGCACAGCACGAGAACGGTGCTCCAGATCGCCTGCGCGATGATCGCCGCGACGGGCGTGTGGAATCGCGGGTGGACCCGCGCGGCGGACTGAAGGAACAATCCGTCCTTCGCCATCGCGTAGTAGACGCGCGGGCCGGCGAGCGTCATCGCGCTGATGCTCGCGCTCAGGCTGACAATCGTGAAAATTGCAATCGCATTCGCCGCCGCCGTGCCGAAGAGGCGCTCGCCCACGACGTCGAGCAGCCGCCCCGGCAACTGCGCAAGCTGCGGCGCGCTCAGCACGTGCAGATACAGGGCGTTGAGCGCCACGTAGATGACGATGACCGTGGCCGTGCCGAGACCGAGCGCGAGCGGCACGTTTCGGCCGGGGTCTCGCACCTCCTCCGCGACATACACGGCGGCATTCCAGCCAGAGTAGGTAAACATGATCGGCACCAGCGCGAGCAGCATGCCGGAGAATGGAACGGCCGTCATGAGCGCCGGGCCCGGATCGACACTCGCGCCGCCACCGGATGAAACCATGAAACCCAGGGCGATGATGATCGCGAGCGCGCTCGCCTTCAACGCGGCCAGGGCGTTCTGGACGATGCGCCCGGGTCCGAGGCCGCGGATGTGAATGAAGGACAGCACCGCAATCGGAACGAGCGCGACGATCGCCCGCCGTGAAACAATCAGCGGTACGAGCGGCAGCGGCAGTGTGACGATCGACGTCGTGTCGGCGGCTGCCGGCACGAACCGCCCGATGTAATCCGCGAACGCGACGGCACTGGCCGCGATCGCCCCGGAAAAGCCGGCAACGAACGAGGTCCACCCGGTGAGAAATGCCGCGAGCGGCCCGAACGCTTCGCGCAAGTATATGTACTCGCCGCCGGCGCGCGGTCGCAGCGCCGAAAGCTCCGCGTAGGCCATGGCGCCCGCAAACGCGAGCGCACCACCGAGCAGCCACACCCAGAGAATCGCCGCAGGGCTCCCCACCATCTGCGCCACGATGATCGGGACGAAGAAAATTCCGCCGCCGATGACGTTGGAGACGACGATCGCGGCGGCATCAATCGGGCCGAGCCGTCGATCGAGCGTGGACGAGGATGGCGGTTGCGCGGAGGGACGGGGCACGTGACGCGACACGCGCTGGTTACTGAGTCACCAGCTGCCGCGTGACCTTCACGCGCTGCAGCTCGACCCACTGTGACGAGCTCTGCTTCCCGAAAATCTGCACTTCCACGTCCTGGAAGTGACTGTTCTGCAGCATCTCCGCGCGCGTCTGTGGGGGGTCACCCGTGTAGCCCCACTGCGTTCGCACGGTGATCGGCTTGGTTTCGGTCGACTCGAACGGCACGCTCTGCACGTAGACGTCGTCGATGTGATCCGTCGCGCCGGCGAGGATGAAGGCGAGGTTCAGGGACACCGACGACAGCTTCACGTCCGCGTTTTTCTTGAGTTTGAACGTGACGCTCGGAATCAGTTTGTTTTTGCCCGCCTGGATGCCGGCATCGAACCAGCCTGACGAGACGTCGGTGACCTGAAGCGACTGCTTCAGATCGACCGGTGGACCACAGCCGTTCGCCGCGAGGGCAAACAGGACTGCGGAGAGTGCGGCGACAGTGCGGCGCCGAATCATGGCGTGGATTCTAGGCCACAGATGAACACAGAACAACACAGAATGCGTCTGTGCTGTGTTTTTCTGTGTTTTTCTGTGGCTTAGAATTGACGAACCTCGACCTTCGCGCGAGCCTCGTCCTTCGTAAGCCGGCCGGCGAGGTAGTCCGCCAGGTCGCTGCCCTTTACACGAAGCACGACTGTGGTCAGCTGGAGGATTTCTCCAGGCGTCAGCGCTCCGTCACTCCCGCGGGCGGCCACCGACAGCCACTCGTCCGGTTTCAACTCGAGGTTCTTGGAGAAGTCGAGCATCGCGTCGGTCAGCTGAAGCTTGACCTCGTTTCGGTACTTCTGCCCCGTGTCCATGACGGACTTCAACGCTTCTCTCGCGGTTTTTGGAATCACCGGAACCGGATCCACTTTCATCTCAGTTCTGTTGCTGACGGGATTCGCTTCGCCCTTCCCTTGATCGGCTTCCGCCTTCTGCTGCGCATCGCGTTCGATCTGGTCGAGCATCAGGCCGACCGTGAGATTGAGATCGAGCGCGGGAATCTCGACGTAGACGAAGACGCCGTATCCGTCGAGGATGAACCCCTTCGCGTGCGCGTCGGTGGTCATGAAATTCGCGTTGCTGGTGTGTTCCTGGACGTCTTTGGCCACACGGCGGGCGGCGTTGGTCACCGCCCGTTCGAGCGTACCTTCGAACAGGTTGATTTGCTCGTGCCTGCGGATCTGTTCCGACCCGGGCGCAACCGGCGTTTGCGCGGCCACCCTCGTCGGCAACGCCAGCACCGGTATCGTGATCATCGCAACCGCGATCGCTCGCTTCACGCCTCACCTCACCTACTTCGTGTCGTACGCCGTTTTCACCAGCGCGCTCGTGCTTAAACGCCGGACGAGATCCTTTGTCAGACTGCTCGAGTTCTGGAGGCTGGTCATGCGCTGATCGATGGTGGCCAGGTCGAGCCGCCGCTGCGCGTCGACCTCATGCATCAATTCGGAGAGGCGAGTCGCCACCACGCGGTCATGATGGGTCTCGCTCTGGCCGACGATGTCACGCACGCGCTGAATCAATTCCGCATCGCTCATCTCGGAGGATGTCGACGCATGCTGAACGGCCGATCTCGACGACGCCGACTGCTCCAGATCGCGAAGCCGCCGATCGAGCTCCTGCGCCTGCGCCTTCCAGTCGACCGGTGTCACGCCCGCCTGGCTCTCCGCGCTGTGATTCCAGCCCGTGTGCACCACCAGCCCGTCGCTGCCGTACCGCACATCGAGATTGGCAACGGCGGCGCCGATGGCGAGCACGATGATGGCGGCGGCCGCCACGCCCCATGCCGGCGAGAACGAGAAGAAACGGAAGCGCGACGGCCTGGGCGCGTCCGCGTCGCGCACTATGCGAAACCCGAGATCGGCATCCGGCGGCGACCACAGCGCAATCTGCTCGCGCGTCGCGCCCAGCTCCACCAGTTCCTCGCGGCAGTCCGCACACGTTACGAGGTGACGCTCGAACGTTCGCTTCGAGACGGGATCGATCTCGTCATAGAGAAAGCCGACGAGCAGTTCCTTGCTATCGCACATATGCATATCGCCTCACCGGGTCAGGCCTCCCGGTCATTTTCCAAACGTGCTCTCGACGCCCGCCTCGCGCAGCTGCTTCCGGAGCACGGTGAGTCCCTGGTACAAACGCGTTTTTACCGTACTCAACGGGCAGTCCAGGAGATCGGCAATTTCCTGGAAGGTGAGCCCGTGGTACTCCTTGAGAATGATCGCCGTCCGCTGCTCCTCCGGCAGCTGGGACATGGCCTTACCCACGGCACGCCCGATCTGGTGCCGGGAGACGAGATCCTCGATCGATTCGGAGGGGGTGGCTTCCCCGGCCAGCTCGATGACGTCGACCCCCTCCGGCGCCTGGACCACCGGCGTCCGGCGCTCGCGCCGGATCCAGTCGCGGCAGAGGTTCAGCGTAATCCGATACAACCATGACGAGAATTTCGCCTGTCCTTTGAAACCCTTGAGGGCCCGGAAGGCCCGCAGGAACGTTTCCTGGGCGACGTCCCGTGCGTCTTCCTCCCGGCCGATGACGCGGTAGGCCAAGGCGTAGATAGGCCGCTCCCAGCGCAAGACCAGCTGGTTGAAGCTGTCAAGATCGCCCCCCATGGAGCGGGCGACCAGCTCTTCATCTGTGGACGGCATGCCCTGATCGACCGGTCGGACTTCGCTGTCACCCGCCCGTTCTAGTGGTTTAGACGCCGCACGGGCGGGCACAGTCGGACACCCATTTTACCTTTTCAGCTCAAGCTCTTAGAATGCGTGCGACCCGCCACTTCATGGCCCTCGAGCCTGCCCTTTCGCTGCATCGCCGCGTCCAGGAGCTGTTACTAGGCTTTTCGCGGGGAATCTCCGCGACCCTCAGCGTTGGCGGAGCCCTCGAGGCCCTGTGTTCGGAGCTGAATGACCTCTTTGGCACCCGCCGGGTGTCGGTCTGGATTCATTATCGCCGCGCCCGTGAGCTTGCCCTGGCGGGCTCATCAGACCGGGCCTACGCCGCGTCGGATACCCGCGTGCAAACCGAGTCCGACACCATCCCGGCGCGAGGACTCAGGCTCGATGGGCCGCAATTCGCCGGACCCGCCCCGGATGGCGGCCGCATCCTGGTCGCGCCTCTGCGCGGCTGGCGGCGCGCGCTCGGCACGGTCGTCGTCGAAGGCGAGCCAAAAGATCTTGATGATGCCCAGTTCGTCGACGCCATCTACGACTTCGGCCGTCAGTTCTCGTTCGCGCTCGAGAACGTCCAGCTGCTCGAGGAAGTGCTCCAGCAGCGCCGTCTGCTCGAGGACACCTTCAACGCCTTGATCGATCTGGTCGTCGTCACCGACAACGGCTCGCGAGTCGTGCAGATGAACGACGCGTTTGCGGCGCGCGTCGGGAGCCCCAGGCGCACCGTGATCGATCGTCCGTTGTCGGAACTGGTGAGCCCGGAGATCGCACAGTGGGTCTCCGCTTCGGAACCGGGCACCCGCGGCGGCGAGCCCATGGCGGGATCACCGGCAAGCGGATCGGTGCGCGTGCGACAGTTTACCGACGACCGGCTCGGGGGAATCTTTGCCGCAACGGTGACCCCGCTCATCAATCACGAAGGGAATCCCACGGGCCGGGTGCTCGTTGCGCGGGACATTACGGCGCAGGTTCAACTCGAGACCGACCGCGAGGCGCTGCGGGGACGGCTCGCGCAGTCAGAGAAGCTTGCGTCACTCGGGCAGTTTGTTGCCGGAATCGCGCACGAGATGAACAACCCGCTGCAGGGGGTGCTGGGCCACCTCGAGTTGCTGATCGAAACATCGGACGCCGCCAGGCCGGTGCGTCCCACGCTGCGCCGCATCTATCAGGAAGGCGATCGCGCCGCGAAGATCGTTCGCAACCTGCTGATCTTTACCGGCTCGCAGCGCATGTCGCGCCAGCGACTCCGGATCGATCGCGTGCTGGCGCGCGCGCTCACCAGCCGCGCAGCCTCACTGAAACGCCACGCCATCGAGGTCTCGCGTCAGCACGAGGACGCGTTGCGCATCTCGGGAGATCCGCTGCTCCTGCAACAGGCCCTGTTGAACATCCTGATCAACGCGGAGCACGCGATTGCCTCGACCGGCAAACCCGGTCACATCCACACGACGATTGCACGAGCCGACGACGGAAAGATTGTCCGACTGACGATCGAGGACTCAGGGGCCGGCATCCCGGAAGACGTGCTCCCGCGGATCTTCGATCCGTTCTTCACGACCAAGGATGTCGGGCAGGGAACAGGACTGGGACTGGCGATCACCTACGGGATCATCCAGGAGCACGGAGGCACGGTGCACGCCTCCAACGTCCCGAACGGCGGCGCACGTTTCACGATTGATTTACCGGCGCTACTCCCCTAGTGCCTTTGCCGCCACCGCCAGCACGCGCGGCACCCTGAAAGGCTTCGTCAAGTACCCCGATACGCCGAGATTGACGGCTTCGATGGCACTGGCCTCAGTGGAAAACCCGGTGATGATGATCACCGGGATGTCGGCCTTCAAACGGCGAGCTTCACGGATCACCGCCAACCCGTCCACACCAGGCATCTTCAAATCGGTGATCAGCAGATCGTACGGGATGATTCGCAGACGATCGAGCGCGGTGCGGCCGTCCGGCGCGAGATCCACGTCGTATTCCGCCAGCGCCAGCGTCTTCGACAGCAGATCGCGAATGGTCGCTTCGTCGTCCACGACGAGCACCCGCGGGCGGCCGGCCGCTGCGGCCGGCACGGCTCGAGGCGCCGCCGTGGCGGTACCCCGCGTCGTCCGAGGCCGCTGACTTTCCAGCCATGCGTCGATGTCGCGCTTCCGGAACCGCCATTGGCGGCCTACTCGAACCGCGGGAATCTTCCCCGCCTTGATGAGCCGATAGACCGTGCGCAGATTGACCTGGAGGTAATCGAGTACCTCCTCGGTCGTCAGGAAACCCTCTTCCATGGTGGCGTCAGCGTACTCTTATCAGACTTATCGGCACCTATGGCGTAAGTTATTGATCCGAAGTGTCTTGACGTGTCATCCCTTTTCCCTTTTACAAAACTGCACGCATTTTCCGCATTTCACCGCAATTTGCCAACAATTCTGAAAGCTGGAGGCATGGCCGCCGAAAAAGCACTTGACGGACGCTACGGCTGGGTTTACCTTAATGGTCGTTAATGTCCTATAGAGTCATCTATAGTGACCAACTCGAGTGTGACCGTAAGGACCCAAAACTGGAGCCGGGCATCATGAAGAAGGCAGTCTGGAGCGGAGTAATTGCGGCGGCGGCGGCGTTGCTGATATCCACCCCCGTGCTCGCGCAGACGACGGCGACGGCGTCCCTGGGCGTCACGGTAAACGTGAACGCGAAGGCGAAGCTCACGCTCGGCGTGGCGTCGATCACCTTCCCGGACGCGGACCCCGACGTGGTCACGGTCATGACCTCGTCGGCCGTCACGATTGACGTCAAGGCGCGTACGTCGGGCACCCCGACGCTGACCGTCCTCGCCGGCGGCGACCTGACGACCGGATCGGCCAACATCCCCGTCACGAATTTGACGTGGACGGCCACCGGCAGCGGATTCGTCGCCGGGGCGAACGACAAGACGACGGCGCAGACGGTGGGATCCTGGTCAGGTTCGGGCAACCCGAGCGGGTCGCAGACGTTCTCGCTGCCGAACAGCTGGTCGTACGCGACGGGCACCTACACGGCTACGCTGAATTACACACTGACGGTCCCGTAGCCGATAAGAAATGCGGGGCAATCGGCCGGCACTGACGCGGCCGCCCGCATTTCCGATGCGACAACCTGTCTTCTTCATCGCCCTCGTCCTGATAGTCGTAGCGGCCGGCGCGGAGCCGGCCGCTGCGCAAACCGCGAATGCCACATTGAACGCCTCGGTGAACGGCCTCGCTCGTCTCTCACTCTCGTCGGCCACCATTTCGTTTCCGGACGCGGATCCCGATACCGTCCCGACGATCACTGCTTCGCAGGGGCCCATCACGCTTACGGCGAAGGCACGGACCTCGCAAAACGGCGGGGTCACGCTCACGGTTCTGGCCAGCGGCCCGTTGCGTTCGGGTCTCAAGACGATTCCCGAGTCCAACATCACCTGGACCGCGGCCGGTGCCGGATTCACGAACGGCACCCTGAATGCGGTTTCGGCACAGACAGTCGCCGCGTGGACCGGCTCGGGCGTCCGCACCGGCACCCAGACCTTCATCTTCAAGAACCTGTGGTCGTACGCGGCGGGAACCTACACGTTGACGATGACCTACACGTTGAGCGCCGCATGAGTTCCCTGGCGCTCAAGGGTTCCATCCTGGCAGGCGTGCTGATTGCGATAGCCGCTCCGGCATCCGCGCAGAGGCTGGATCTCTCGCTCTCGACCCAGGTGATCACGTTTCCCTCGAGCGATCCCGACACCGTCCCCCTCGTCAGTGCCACGCCACTGCAGGTGACCTATCGCGTTCGACAGAACAACGGCGCGCCATGGTCGCTCACGGTTCTGGCCGGTGGAGATCTGGTGGCCGGCGGATCGAAGATCGACATCTCCAACGTCACGTGGGCCGCCACGCCGGCTCCCCCTTTTCAGAACGGAACGCTCAGCAAGACCGTCGCGCAGCGCGTAGCCGGCGGAACCGGCAACGTCAATCCAGACACCATCGGGTCGATCACATTCAGGTTGGCAAACTCATGGACCTACAGCACGGGGATCTACACCCAGACCGTTCTCTTCACGCTCAGCGCACCGTGACGATGGCGCTTGCGGCAGTCCTGCTCGCGGCCGCACCAGCCGCCGCGCAGATCTCGGTCGAAGTCGCGCCGTTGCGCGTCGAGTTGACGGCAGGTCCCGGCAGCACGACGACGCAGGGGATCACGGTCGGTAACGCCGGGAAGGATCCGGTTCGGGTCCGCGCCAGGGTCACCGACTGGGATCTGTCGAGGGACGGAGCGCCACAGTTCGAGAGCGCTGTCCCGAACGGCCCGTATTCCGCGACCGCGTGGACGCGTCTCGCGCCGCCCGAACAGGTCATTGATCCCGGGAAGGAAGCGACGGTGCGCTTCAGCATGTCCGTGCCGGCCACGATGCAGCCCGGCGGCTATCGGACCGGTGTGCTCTTCGAATTCGGTCCCGCCAATGGCGACCCCGCGGGGCGCGCACGCGAAGTGATGTTCAAGAGCCGGATCGCCACGCTGATTTACGTGAACATCGGTCAGCCGGCGCTGGCCGCCGAGTTGACGGATCTGCAGGTGCGTCAGACACCCCAGTTGCAGGTGGTCGCGGCGCTCAAGAACACCAGCCGCCGATCCGTGCGAACGCGCGGCAGCCTCATTCTCTACGATCAGGAAGGGCGCAACGTTCGGGAAGTACCCGTTCCCGATGTACCGCTTCTGCCCGAGAGCGAACGCGAGGTCGCGATCGCGGTTGCCGATCCCGACAAACCCCTCGCGATCGCCGCGGGCGAATACCGCGTCGAGGTTCGAATAGATGTCGGGCTTCCAGCGTTGCTCGTCGGCGAGACGACGCTGAGGGTCCCCAAGTAGTTCGATGCGGCCGACCGGCCGACTGGTTTCACTCGGCGCGCTGACGGCTATCCTGGTGGTTCAGCCGATGCCTGCGCTCGCCCAGCAGGGATCGCTGCAAGTCTCCACGGCGGTTCAGACGCTTCACGGCGATCCTCAACGATTTGCCGGTCAGCATCCGCTGGAGCCCGACATTGGTATCTCCTGGTTACAGCCGGGATCTCGCTTCGGGATGTTCCAGATCGAGATTCGCGGCGCGCGCCGGGGCGATACGCTCCACACGGGCCGCATCTATGGCGCGCTGCGCGATGCCAAGTACGGCGGCATCGCCTGGACGATCGAAGCGGGAGATGCCTACTTCTCCCCTGGCGTCAGCGACTACCGCTTCTCGAATCTGTTCACGCCCGCGGTGACGTTCAACGGTGCCGCCGTGACCGGCCGCACCGAGCACGACGTCGTGACCGTCGTGGCGGGCAGGAGCACGGCGTGGCGAAGCATCTTCGGCAACGATCCTCAAGGGCTCGGGCAGTCCCTGGCCATCGCCCGCATCACCCATCGCCCGACGAACCGGCTCGAGCTCAGTGCCCGGGGATCGCGCGTGCGCACGTCGTCGCTTCGCGAGTTCAGCTACACGATTGACGCAAGCGATCAAGTGGGCGCCGGTGCGACAGTCGGCCTGACGTCGTCGCTGCGGCTCGTGGCTGACGCAAGCCTCGTGTCGTACCGGCGAGCGGGTGTCGAGTCGCGTGAACGCGATGGGTCGTATCTGGGCGGGCTGAGCTGGTTGCACTCGCGCGGATGGATACAAGTCAACGCGTCTCGCTTTTCAGCCGGGGACTTTCCCGCGCTCAATAATCCGCTCCACGATCGCGAGGAGGTATTTGCCGCCGCCGAACAAGACCTCACCTCCCGAACCCGCGTATCGGGCGGATGGGAGAAGTTCCGATCGAACCTGAATCCCGAACGGTCGGCGTCCTCGACAACGCCCGTTCCCGAAAGCGCGGGGACGCGCGGCTTCGGCGCGTTCCGCGTGCAATTGACCTCCCGTTCAGCCGTGACCGTCCGCGGCGAACGAGGCGATCGCGAATCCCGCCCGGTAGGGCCGGGCTTCTACTCCGACAGCGACACCGGCATGTGGGCCGCCGAATGGCAGGCGGCGGTCGGCGGCACGACCGCGTTCGTCCGCTATTCCGGCCGCGAAAACGTCGAGCACCTGAACGAGACAGGGTCGTACGATCAGCGTGATGCGCTGGCGCAGATCTACGCAAACGTGACGCGCCGATCGCAGATCTTCGGCACGGCGATGCTCACGCACACGGCCGCCGGCCCCGGCGGGAACAACTACTGGCAGACGGGCGGGGGCGGCCAGGTCAGGATGGGCAACAGGGATCTCTGGCTGCGTGGCGAGAGCACGATCGCCAGGAACATGGACTTGCTGACGCGCGTGTATGTCCCGCGCGAGTCGCTCATCGTCGGCGTGAACGGGCAGATGTCGCGGTCCACCACGCTCGCGTTCAACGTCAACCTGGATCGAACGCCGGTGTTCGCGAGCGCCGGCAGCCCCTGGGTCACCCGATCGATGGTGCGCGTCACGCGGAATCTCCCGACCGGTTCCGTCTACATGGCGAACACGATCGCGAGCGCCGCGGCCGAGTCGGGGCGCGGAACCGGAACCGTGAGCGGGTTGGTGTTCGCTGACTGGAATGCGAACGGCGTGCAGGACGCAGGCGAGCGCGCGCTGGAGGGCATTCCGATGCGGCTGGGCAACCGGACACTCGGCCACGGGGCACGATGGTCAGTTCGCGTTTGTGAACGTGCCGGTCGGAACCCGGTCGATTGGACTGGATACCGGGGCGCTGCCGATCGATTTCGATCCGCCCGCGGTGTCGCAGATCCAGGTCGAATTGTCACGCGGGGACGCCAAACGTGTCGCATTTGGCCTGGTGCCGCTCGGGTTGATCGAAGGGCGGGTCATCCGGGACGTGAATGGAAACGGCAAGGCCGACCCGAACGAGGAACCCATCGACGGCGCCGTTGTGGTTCTCGACAGCGGCGCGCGTTCCGAGCAGGCGCGAAAGGGTCAATACCGGTTCGAGGCCGTTCGAAGCGGGACACACCTCGTCAAGCTGCTGATCGAGTCGCTCCCGGAAGGCGCGATCATCGCGGGAGACGCCGAACGACCGGCGGCGCTCTCGCAGGGCGCGCTGTCAGCAGACGTCTCCTTTCTCGTTTCAGTGGAGAAGCGACCGGAGATTCGAAGGGTGTTCCCGTCGCGCGGCGGGACCACGTCCAGCAGTGCCGCACCACCACGGTCGAGCGCCGGGCGCGGGGCATCGCCTCCAGCTGCGACCGCGGCCGCCGAGCCGTCGCGCGACACCGGCGCTGAAACCTTCGCGATTCAGATTGCCGCGCTGAACGATGCCGTTCGAGCCAGGAGCCTCGTCGGTCACCTCAAGGCGTCGGGTCTCCCTGCCTATCTGGTGGAACCTCCAGCGACCGATCCGGATGCACCCTATCGAGTGCGCGTTGGTCCTTACCCGTCTCGCGAAGAAGCGCAAAAGGTCGCGGCGAGGCTCGAAGCTCAACGCGGAGAGAGGCTGTGGGTCGTGCGCGAGAACAGATAATTGCTGATTGTTGAATCGTGACTGACCTTTGACGCCCGTAGCGCGGGGCTTTAGCCCTGCGTCTCATGGCGCCGTCAGGACAAATCGAACAGGCACGCTGTAATTGCCGGACGCGGTGGTGCGCAGCGCAAAGATCAATCGGCCCTGACGCAAACCGCTTCCGGTCCAGCGCCCGGCGACCGTAGGGCCGACAGTCGCAACCGTGCCCGCAACGTGCCGTTCCCGTCGCCGGAGAACGTCAGCGAGGACTCGGCGTCTGCCGAGCCTGCGGGCCCTGCACTTCTTGAAGTCGGCTCGATCGACAGCACCCCCTGCGCGCCACCGACGGTCCGTGCGCCCGCGGAAAAATCAACCGTCGCGACGGCCGGCTGACTCGCGGCGACGACCTCAAATTCAAGCACGTCAGCAGAGACGTGTCAACGACGTGCGGCTGTTGAACGTCGCCGCGACCACCACCGTCCCCGAGGCTGTCTCGGCGGACGCGATGGTCGCGACGCTCAGCAGGGCCGACGTGACGACGACAGACGACAGGAAGCGCATGGTGCCGGGGACCCTTATGCTATGTGCCCCCCGGCCAAACTCCTAGGCCTTCAGCGACCTCCCTGGTTGGGACTCTTGCGGACAAGTAGCGCTTCTTCACGGCACCATGCGCCGTTGTGGCGGCACACAATACCGTCAGGCTGACGGGTCGCCATGAGTACGCCTCCATCGCTATGGTAAAATTACAGTTCTGCGCGTGCCTGTCCGGCACCGTGCTCCCTCCCGAATGATCCAACTGTCGTCACTGAGCAAGAGTTTTGGCGATCGCGTGCTGCTCGACGCTGTCAGCTGGCAGATCGACGATCGTGAACGCGTCGGGCTCGCCGGACCGAACGGCGCCGGAAAAACGACGCTGCTCAAGATTCTTGCGGGGCTGGACGAACCGGATTCCGGCTCGGTCGTGAAACCCGCAGCACTCGCGGTCGGGTACCTGCCGCAGGACGGGCTGATCCATAGCGGCCGCACGCTCGTCGAGGAAGCCGGGCTCGCCTTCAAACCGCTCCTCGACATGCGTGACGAAATCAGCTCGCTCGAGGAACGCCTGGCAGACGACTCGGCCGCCGAGTCCGAGCACGCCGCGATGCTGACGCGGTACAGCGAGCTGCAGGAAAACTTCCGGCGGCTCGAGGGCTACAGCATCGACCTGAAAATCACCACGGTGCTGCGCGGCCTGGGATTCTCTCCGGACGACCTCGACAAACCGAGCGAGACGTTTTCGGGCGGCTGGCAGATGCGCATCGCGCTGGCGAAGCTGCTCCTCACCCGCCCGGGCTGCTCCTGCTGGACGAGCCGACGAATCACCTCGACCTCGACGCGCGCAACTGGCTGGAGGAGTATCTCGCGGACTACCCCCACGCGGTCATCCTCGTATCGCACGACCGCTTTTTCCTCGACGCGGTCGTCACGCGCATCACCGAAATCGGCCTGCGCAAGCTCACCGACTACGCAGGCAACTACAGCGGCTTTCTCGTCGAGCGCGAGGCGCGCATGGAACGGTTGCGCCAGCAGAAACGCGACCAGGACGACGAGATCGAGCGGATGCAGGCGTTCATCAACAGATTCCGCTATCAGGCGACCAAGGCCGCGCAGGTCCAGAGCCGAATCAAGATGATGGACAAGATCGTCCCCATCGAGATTCCTCCCGAGCGGAAACGGGTCCGCTTCACCTTCCCCGCGTGCGCGAAGAGCGGGCGAACGGTGCTCGATCTGCGTGACGTGCACAAGGCCTACAGCGGCCACGTCGTGTTCGATTGCATCAACGCGCACATCGAGCGGGGCGACCGTATCGCGCTCATCGGCCCGAACGGCGCCGGCAAGTCCACGCTGATGCGCATGCTGTCTGGCGTGGAAGCCCCCGACAGCGGCTCGCGGACGGAGGGCCATCAGGTCATCACGCAGTACCTCGCGCAAGACGAGGCCACGCGCCTCGATCCGACGCTGACTGTCTATCAAACGCTCGCCGGGGACGCGCCGATTCACATGGTGCCGAACATCCGCAACATCCTCGGAGGGTTTCTCTTCTCGGGAGACGATGTCGACAAACCGGTGCGGGTGCTGTCGGGAGGCGAGCGCACGCGGCTGGCCGTCGCACGCATGCTGCTCCGGCCGTCCAACACGCTGCTGCTCGACGAACCAACGAACCATCTCGATCTCGATTCGAAAGATGTGCTCCTCGAAGCGCTCGAGGATTTCGGCGGCACGCTGATCTTCGTGTCACACGACCGATACTTCGTCGACAAGCTCGCGACGAAGGTGATCAGCATCGGCAGGGGCGAGGCGCTCGTGTATCCGGGGAACTACGAGGAGTTTTTGTGGAGCCAGAAAAACAAGGCTGCCGAGACCGTTTCGAGCGTCGTCAGCGCCCCCAAAGTTAGGCGGGTCGAGCGCACGCGGGCTGCCGCGGAGCCCCCCGGAGTCCCCTCGAAGCCGGCCGCACCGGCTGAAACACTCAAGACCGCGGAACCGCTGCCCAAGCCGGGTGCGCCACGCCTGGTGCGGCCCGCGGGACATGTTTCGGCTGCGAAGAAAGAGGGGGCCTCTGGACCCCAGCCGCAGGCTACGGAAGCGACGGACGGGTCGGCGCCCGCTGGCCCGCTTGCTTACGAGGACCGCAAGCGCCAGGAATCCGAGGCCAGAAAGTCGAGAAAGGCCCTGGACGCCCGCCGGAAGCGGATTGACGACCTCGAGAGCCGCATTGCCGAACGCGAGCAGGCCATCAAGGATATCGAGGCCACCATGGCGGCCCCTGGGTTTTACGAGAACCACGAAGAAGCCAAACCGATCATCGACAAGCATCAGGCTCTCATGTGGGAGGTCGGAGACCTCATGCACCAATGGGAAGAGCTGCAACAAACAGATTTGTAATCGAGTGTTAGAGTTGTAATCACCCCTGCCGCACACCCCGCACATTTTTTCTCTTTTTTCTCAGTAATTTAAGACGTTTCAACCGTTCAGGTCGGGGCACACCGTTTGCGCGAGGAGGGGCAGCCGAGGGCTGCCTCGACGCCGGCGGGATTGTGCCCAGCTCCTGCCGGTGACAGGGAGACATTCTCTAAGCTACAGATGCATAAGACCTTTGCGGGCAACAATCGGGCGATTACAATATTGGCGACGGAGCCAGGCCCGTACACGCCGGCGACAACGACTATGCCGATTCGAAAACCTCGGGCCACCGCTCGACGCGGGTCGCGCGGTCCCGTGAGCCCGAGGCCGAAGTCCCGGCCGTCTCCGGCCTCCGCCAAGTCGGACGGGGTCCCGGACGGGTTCTATCGGGACCTGGTCTGGAACCTGCGCAACGGCGTGCTCGCCGTCACCCGCGACGGACGTGTCGCAGTGATGAACGACGTGGCGTACCGGATTCTTGGGCTGGCGCCCCGCACCAGCGACATCGGCCTGCCCTTCACGCAGGTACTAAAGGGCCGCCCCGATGTCTCGCGCATCGTCGCGGGGGCATTTGATCTGTCGCACCTGCCGAATCGTGCCGAGCTCAGGCTCAAAAGCACCGGGAAAGTGATCGGCTACACGCTCTCGCAAGTGCGCGATCAGGGCGGCGAGATCACGGGCGCGACCCTCTTCTTCAAGGACCTGACCCGAGTCGAGCAGCTCGAGGAACGCGAGCGGCTTCGCGATCGCCTTGCCGCCCTCGGTGAGATGGCGGCGGCCATCGCTCACGAAGTGAAGAACCCGCTGGCCGGCATCGAAGTGATGGCCGGAATCCTGAAGCGTCAGCTTCCTGAATCTGAGGACGCGCAATCGATCCTTCGCGACATCATCAAGGAAGCCAAGATGGCGAATGCCATCGTTCTGGAGGTGCTCGACTTCGTGCGGCCCATCCGGCTGCAGGTGGAGCGCATCTCGTTGAACGATGTCGTGCGCGATGCGATTTCGATGGCCGAGAGCCATGTCCCGCGCGGCGATGTGCGCGTCGAGGTCGTGCTGCCGGAGAACCTCGCGCCCATTCAGGGCGACCCGCATCAGCTGCGCCAGCTCTTCACGAACCTGTTCACGAACGCGTTTGAAGCGATGCCGGGCAAGGGCCACGTGCGGCTGGCCGCGCAGCAACTTGCTGCGGAAGAAGAGGCCACTGCCGGAGCCGACACGCACGCCGTCCCGATGATTCAGGTCGAGGTTGCCGACAACGGTCCGGGCGTGCCGGCCGATGTGATGGACCGGATTTTCAGCCCGTTCTTCACGACCAAGCCCCAGGGCTCCGGGCTGGGCCTGGCCATCGTCCGAAAAATCGTCGACGCGCACGATGGTCGCATCGACGTGAGCGCGCGTGCCGAAGGGGGCACGCGGTTCCGGGTCACGCTGCCGGTCAGCGGCAGCCACGAGCTGTTTCGCTAGTTCGCGAGTTCGTCGTTCGCCAGCGGTTGGCGGTTCGAGCATAAACGGATCAGGAGCATCTGTATGGGTCGCATTCTGGTAGCAGACGATCACGACTCACTTCGGCGCGGCATCGTGCGCGCGTTGTCGGACGCGCATCACGAGGTCGACGAAGCGCCGAACGGGAACGTCGCCATCGAAAAGCTCCACGAAGGGCAATATGACGTCGTGCTGAGTGACCTGAAGATGGGCGGCAGTGACGGCATGGACGTGCTGCGCACCGCCAAGTCGCTTCAGCCGAATACCGCCGTCATCCTGATGACCGCGTTCGGCTCAATCCACACGGCAGTCGAAGCGATGAAGATCGGCGCCTTCGACTACGTGCAGAAGCCGTTCGAAATCGAGGAAATGGAGCTGAAGATCGCGAAGGCGATCGAGCATCGGCGGCTCCGCCACGAGATCGAATACCTGCGGCACACGCAGCAGGACATCTACGACTTCGATCGCATCGTGGGCGCGAGCGGCGCGCTCCAGAGCGTGCTCTCCATCGTGAAAAAGGTGGCGAAGAGCAACACGACGGTGCTGATTCGCGGCGAAACGGGCACGGGCAAGGAGCTCATCGCCGGCGCCATTCACCACAACTCGCTGCGCGCGTCGCGCAACTTCGTCAAGGTGAACTGCGCGGCTCTCCAGGAGAACCTCCTCGAATCGGAATTGTTCGGACACGAGAAGGGGGCGTTCACCGGCGCGGACAAGCAGCGCGTCGGACGGTTCGAGCAGGCCGATGGCGGCACGCTGTTCCTCGATGAAATCGGGGACATGAGCGCCAACACGCAGGCGAAGATCCTGCGCGTGCTCCAGGAGCACGAGTTCGAGCGCCTGGGCGGCACCCGCACGCTGCGCGTGGACGTGCGGCTGATTGCGGCGACCAACCGCAACCTGTCGCAAATGGTCGCCAGCGGACTGTTCCGTGAGGACCTGTACTACCGGCTCAACGTCGTGTCGATCGAGATGCCGGCGCTTCGCGAACGCAAGGAAGACATCCAGCAGCTTGCCACGTTCTTCCTCCGCCGGTTCGCCGGCGAGCTGAAGAAGCGGGTCGACGGCCTCGCGATGGACGCGCAGAAGCTCTTGATGCGCTACAACTGGCCTGGCAACATCCGTGAGCTCGAGAACGCCATCGAGCGCGCGGTGCTGCTGGCGGAGGGTCCGCAGCTCACCGCGTCGGATCTTTCGCTTGGCGAGTTGACGACCGGGCAGCCGTCCGGCGAATCGAGTCCCGTCGTCAAGATTCCGCCGACGGGGATCGCGCTCGAGGAAATCGAGCGGCAGGCGATCATCGAAGCGCTCAAGATGTCGAACTGGGTGCAGAAGGACGCCGCGGAACTCCTGGCGATCAGTCCGCGCGTGATGAACTACAAGATCAAGACGCTCGGGATCGATTACTCACGCGGCGGACGCCGGCCGATGCCGCAGCCGCCGATGGAGAGCGCGGTCGCAAGCTAATTCCCTATGCCTTTGGGTGGGCCTTCCGATAGGCGTCGAGCAACTGCGCGGCGTTCACGTGCGTGTAGCGCTGCGTGGTGCTCAGGCGTGCATGACCCAGCAATTCCTGGATAACCCGAAGATCCGCTCCTCGTTCGAGCAGGTGCGTCGCGAACGAGTGCCGCAGCGCATGCGGGCTGATCCCGAACCGCGTGCTGCACGCAGCGACGTACTTCCTGACCAGCCGATCGACACTGCGAGTTGATAACCGCCCGCCCTGGTAGTTCGAGAACAGAGCGGCTCCGACGAGCGCCGCAAGCGGGCGCTCGGGCTCTTCCGAACCGCGAATCGCGAATCGCGAATCGCGGTAGCGATGGCCTCCCTGTCGTTGAGCCATGCCCTGATCGCCGCCTCGGTCGATCGGTTGAACGGGACGATGCGCTCTTTGCCGCCCTTGCCGAGTACTCGGACTACACGGCTGCTCAGGTTGACGTCTTCGAGGCCAACGCCCACAAGCTCGCTCAGGCGCAGGCCGGAGGCGTAGAAGAGTTCGAGGATTGCGCGATCCCGCCGGCCGAGCGGAGACGAGGTGTCCGGCATCTCGAGGAGCCGGGACATTTCGGCTTCCGCCAGGTGCGCGGGCAAGCGCTCCTCGCGCTTCGGCGTGCCGACGAGACCAGCCGGGTCTCCCTCAATCGCGCCTTCGCGCCGCAGGTAGCGTCCGAACGTCCTGATGGCGGCAAGCTTCCGCGCGGCCGACGAGCGCGAGTTCCCGCGCTTGTGCAGGTCGCTGAGAAATGCGCGGATGTGCAGGTGATTGAATTCGCTCGCGAGAAGATCGGGACGACGACGATTCAACTGCGCGGCGACGAACGTGATGAACTGGGTGAGGTCGCTCTCGTACGCGCGCACGGTGTGCGCCGACGCGTTCTCGTTCAAGCGCAGGTGATCGAGAAAGTCAGCGAGCTGGGCTTTCATTCAATTGGTGAATTGGCGAATTGGTGAATCGGCGAATTGGTGGATTGGACCCACGCTTCCAAATCCGCCAGCGCGCGTTCCGACAGCGCCCGGTTGCGCTCCGCTTTCTTGCGCGGCACCCGGCGTCCGGGCACAGGTTGCAGCGGCGAGATGATCCCGAACGTGATGTTCGTCGGCTGATAATTGCGCGGTTCCGCGTGCGACACGTAGTACGCGAGCGCACCGATGGCCGTGGTGCGCGGGGGCGCCGAGAGCGGCGCGCCGAGCGCAAGGGCTGCCGCGTTGCGACCCGCCATCAACCCCGACGCGGCTGATTCAACGTATCCTTCGACGCCCGAAATCTGCCCGGCAAAGAAGAGATCGCCCCGGCTCTTCGTCTGCCACGTCTCCCGGAGCACCGTGGGCCCGTTGATGTAGGTGTTCCGGTGGATCATCCCGAAACGCACGAACTCGGCGTTTTCCAGTCCCGGAATCAACTTGAGCACCCTCGCCTGCTCGCCCCATTTCATCTGCGTCTGGAATCCGACGAGGCTGAAATGATCGCCGGCCAGGTTGTCCTGGCGCAGCTGCACGGCGGCATAGGGTTCGCGCCCTGTTCGTGGATCAACCAGCCCGACCGGCTTCATGGGACCGAATCGCAGCGTATCGATACCTCGCGAGGCCATGACTTCGATCGGGAGGCACCCTTCAAAGAACTTTGCCTGATCGAATTCGTGGAGCGGCGCCCGCTCGGCGCTCATCAGCGCTTCATAGAAGCGCTCGTATTCCTCTTTCGTGAACGGGCAGTTCAGGTAGTCCCCTTCCCCGTCGTCGATTGCGCATCCGACTGCGGGGTTGATCGCGGCATTGTTCGCCGGATCTGAAGATCCGGCGCTCCGTGTGCCGCGGAAACTCCGGCCCCACCGAGACGCGCGAAAAACCTTCGCCATCACGATCGTTTCCGCAAGGACGATCGGGCTGATCGCGTCGTAGAAATAGAGATGATCGCTGCCGACCATGGCGGCGATGTCGGCGGAAAGCGAGTCGGATGTGAGCGGGCCGGTCGCGATGATCACGGGACCGTCGAGCGATTGCGGCACCCGCGGAACCTCCTCGCGCACGAGCGTGATGCGCGGATGGGTTCCGATCGCCTCGGTCACGCCGCCTGAGAACCGCTCGCGATCGACCGCAAGCGCCGCCCCGGCCGGCACACGCGCGGCATCGGCGGAGCGCATCACGACCGATCCGAGCCGCCGCATCTCCTCCTTCAGGAGCCCGACGGCGTTATCGAGTTTGTCGCCTCTGAACGAATTGCTGCAGACGAGCTCGGCGAGCTGATCGGTCTTGTGAACCGCGGTCCCGCGCACCGGTCGCATTTCGTGAACCGTGACGGGAACGCCGCGTTCAGCAGCCTGCCAGGCTGCTTCGCTGCCGGCGAGACCGCCGCCGATTACGTGGATCATAGGATTGCTGATTTTTGATTGCTGATTGCTGATTGCTGATTGATTCTGCAATCGAAGATCAGCAATCAACCATCAGCAATTCAGTCATACCGTCGTCAGCTCCTCGCTGCGCACATAATCGCAGTCTTCCTTGTGGCACATCAGCTGACGACCGTGCCGCTTCGTGATCTTCTCGATCAGGAACTTCTCGCCGCACTGCGGGCACGGCTCGAGGATCGGCTTGTTCCAGAGCACGAAGTCGCAGTCCGGGTAATTCGCGCAACCGTAGAACACCTTGCCGCGGCGCGACTTCCGTTCGACGACGTCGCCGCCGTCCTTCGGGCAGACGAGCCCGGTTGACTTCTGCTTGACGTACTTGCAGGCCGGATAATTGCTGCACGCAGTGAACTCGCCGAAACGCCCCTGCTTCAGCACGAGGTTCGACTCGCACTTCGGACACTTCTCGTCCAGGATCTGGTCGGGCTTTGCGGCCGTCATTCCCTGCTTGGTCGTAATGATCTTTCTCGTCGTCTTGCACTCGGGATACCCGGTGCACGCGAGGAACTGGCCAAAGCGCCCGCGCTTCATGGCCATCGGCCGGCCGCAATTCTCGCAGGTTTCGTCGAGGCCTTCGCCGTCGGCGCCCGGCTCGGGCGTCTCCAGCTCGCGCGTGTTCTCGCACTCCGGATAGCCGCTGCACGCGAGGAACAGGCCGAACTTGCCCGCCTTGATCACCATCGGCTTGCCGCACTTGTCGCACGTCACCGGCGGATCGGGTTCAACCCCTTCCTTGAGGTTGATCATCTCCTTCGACGCGCGCTTCAAATCCTTCTCGAACTTCTTGTAGAAGCTCCCGAGCGTCTTCTTGTAGTTCGAGGTGCCTTCCTCGATCTTGTCGAGATCCTCCTCGAGATTTCTCGTGTATTCGACGTCGAGGATGTCGTCGAACGCAGGACTCAGCAGCTTGTCGACGAGCATCCGCCCGAGCATGGTCGGCTTGAACCGGCTCTCGATCTTGTTCACGTAGTCGCGCGCCTGAATCACGCTGATGATCGACGCGTAGGTGCTCGGACGTCCGATGCCGTTCTCCTCGAGCGCTTTCACCAGCGTCGCTTCGCTGTAGCGCGCCGGCGGCTGGGTGAACTTCTGTTCGGGCTTCAGCTCGCGGCAGCTGCAGCGTGTCGCCCTCCTGCATCGGCGGCAGAATCCCGCTTCCATCTTCATCGTCCGGCGTCACCGCATCAGGGCCCGGACCTTCGGTCTTCGCTTCGACGGTCTCCTGGTTGTACACCGCCATCCAGCCGGCAAACTTCGGGACGGAGCCTTTCACCCGGAACATGTAATTGGCCGCATTGATGTCGACCGTGGTCTCGTCGAAGGTCGCCGGAGGCATCTGCGAGGCGACGAATCGATTCCAGATCAACCGATAGAGATAGAGCTGATCCGGCGTCAGATGCGCGCGCACGGATTCCGGGTCGTACTGCAGCGTGGTCGGTCGAATCGCTTCGTGCGCGTCCTGCGCGTCCGCTTTGGTCTTGTAGAGATTCGGGCTTCGTCCGGAACGAAATCGGGACCGTACTTGACCGCCGATGTGTTCGCGAACTTCGGTGATGGCCTGCTCCGAGACGCGGGTCGAATCCGTTCGCATGTACGTGATCAGGCCGACGGCTCCCTCGCCCGGAAGCTCGATGCCTTCGTACAACTGCTGCGCGATCATCATCGTCTTTTTGACGGGGAACCGCGCGGCCTGCTGGAGCTTGCTCGTGATGAACGGAGGAACGGCGCTCTTCTTCCGCTCCTTCGTCGTGACCGACGCCGACAATCCAGTCGCGCCTGCGTTGAGGTCGGCGAGCACCGCGTCGGCTTCGGCCTGGCTCGTGACCTTGATGTTCGAGCCGTCGCGCTTCTGCAGCTTCGCGTCGAACTCCGGCGGCACCGCGGCCGGCCAGGCGCGCCGTGATGTTCCAGTACTCTTCGGAAACGAACGCTCGATCTCACGCTCGCGGTCGCACACGAGCTTCAACGCGACCGACTGCACGCGGCCCGCGCTGAGGCCGCGGCGGACCTTGTCCCAGAGCAGCGGGCTGATCTTGTAGCCGACGAGACGATCCAGCACGCGCCGCGCCTGCTGCGCGTCCACCATCTGCTTGTTGATGGCGGTCGGATGCTCGAGCGCCGCGAGAATCCCTTTCTTGGTGATCTCGTTGAACATCAACCGGCGGATCTTCTTCTGTTGCCGGCGCCAAGTTCCTCCGCCAGATGCCAGCCGATGGCTTCACCTTCGCGATCGGGGTCGGTCGCGATGTAGATGTCATCGGATTCCTTGGCCGCGTCCTTCAGTTCCTTGAAGACCTTCTTGCGGCTCGCAATCACCTCGTACGACGGCTCGAAGTCTTCCTCGATATCGACGCCCAGCTTGCTCTTGGGCAGATCCCGGACGTGGCCCATCGAGGCAATGACCTTGTAGTTGCGTGCCGAGATACTTGTTGATGGTCTTCGCCTTGGCCGGCGACTCCACCACGACCAGTGCCTTTGCCATAAGAAACCTGATCAAACCATACCACCGTCCGGGACGGCCGTCGTCGACCGGAGCGGCGCGCCGGGTAAACCGTCCGCCGCCCACCGCGGTAATCTGCCCGTGCAGTTCCAGTTCCATCAATCGCGGACAGCAGTTTCGAGGCCGCCGTGGCCGGTCGCCTCAACCAGCTCCTCGAGACGGTACACCTCCCCGGGCTCCATCCGAGCCAGTAAGGGGTCTGTCGTCAATTGTTTAGCGGATTCAATGCCCGCGCGTGCTCCGCCGGCCAACCCAGCTCCTCAAGAATATCGTCCGCTGTCTCGACGACCTTTGCCCCGTCCTTCAAAAGACTGTGGGAGCCACGATTACGGCCGGTCAGAACGCTGCCGGGGACCGCCATGACGTCGCGCCCCTGCTCCATGGCGCACCTGGCGGTTATGAGCGATCCGCTCTTCTCGGACGCTTCGACGACGACAACGGCCAGTGAGATCCCACTGATGATCCGATTTCTCAGCGGGAAAGTGTCTCGGGAAGCGGCACCGCGCCAGGGCCGAGCTCGCTGACGACAACTCCTGTTTTGCAATATTTCTGCAGCGAGATCGCGTGCTCCGGCGGATACACCGGTCGAGCCCGGATCCGAGAACGGCGACCGTCGGGCCGCCAGCCTCGAGGCATCCCCGATGGGCCGCAGAATCCACTCCGCGGGCCAGCCCGCTGACGACCACGACGCCTCGCCCTGCCAGTTCGCCCGCCAGCCTGTGCCCCGACGTCGAGCGCGTATGTCGTCGCTGCGCGGGACCCGACGATCGCGACGGCCGGCCTGCCGAGGACGGCCGGAGTGCCCAGCGTCCACAGGACCGGCGGCGGGTCGGTGACGCAGTTCAGCAGCGCCGGATAGCGCACGTCGAACCAGGCGTACGACATCCATCCCCGCCGAGGCGCCAGAGCGACGGGCAGCGTCGGCGCGGGATCGCGCCTTGTCAATCAGCTCGCGTTGTTCCGTGTCTGGCACGAGCAGAGCGTCGGCCAGGGCCTCCAGCGAACTATCAGGATCCTGTTGTCGAAGCTCCTCTGAAATGCGCTGCACACGCGAGCGCGCGAGAGGCCAAGCATCGAGACGGCGACGGCGGTCTGAAGGTCCATCCTTCCTCCCGGCGCCGTCGATTCGACCCGACGGTCTGTCGGGCCGACTGCCTCCCAAAGCAAAAGGGCCGGCGCCAAATCGGCTGCAGCGCAACCGGCCGGCCCGACCCCTTGTCCCCATTATAGGTGAGTGGTGTCTCCGCCACAATGGACCGCGTGTTACGAGGACCGTCAGCGACTTACGGAAAAGGCCGAGATTCGAAGGATTCTGGACGTTTCTTCGGGCCAACGCCATGGTACATGCATTGCTCGGAAATTTCGTTGGATCACATGCGGACGGGACTGGAAAACACCTTGCGGTGTTTCAGGAGGGTGACTATAGTGGACCCTACACCCATGTTCACCCGAGGTTCGCTTCTTGCTCGAGCCGCGGTGATCGCCGGACTGCTCGTCGGCCTGGCGCAGCCTGCCTTCGCAGACGCGCGCGCGACTGCAAAGTCGCAGGTCGATTTCGGCATCAAGGTCGCGCAGAACGGGCTCTGGACAGAGGCGACGCTACCGGTGGGAAAAGGCGGTCGAGATCGATCCGTACCTATGCGGCGGCCTGGAACAATCTCGGCATCGGTTACGAGCACGAGGGTAAGTTCGAGGAAGCGCGCAAGGCGTACGAGAAAGCGGTCAAGCTCGATCCGAAGAACATTCTGATTCGTCAGAACTACGATCTCTTCAAAGAAATCAATGACCGCGCGAAGCGCCGCAACGATCGCTAGCCTCGTCCTGCTCGCCGCGGTGGGCGGATGCACCAATTTCTTCGAGGTGCCAATCGAGACGCCCATCTCCCCGAAGATGGACGTCACGGCTTTCCGCCGCGTGCTCGTCGCCGGCTTCATCAGCGGCGGCACCGACGACGTCGATGCGAACCTGGAAACCGTGCGTCTCCTGCGCAGCCAGTTGCGGACGAAGTCGAGCCCTTCGCGTCATCGAAGCCGACGTTCTGCCGCTCGCGGAACTCGCGTCGACAAGGCAAAAGCGGCTGCGAGCAGCGGCGGTGGACCCTCCGCGTCAGGAGAAACCAGCGCGAATGGGAACCTGCCGAAGGTTGCCGCCGACGTGCAGACCATGGCGCCGCCCGCTCCGCAGGCGCCGGCGACATCCTCGAATACCGAAGCGGCAAAAATCCGCACCGAGAAGGATCTCGAGAAGTATCCAGTCGATCTTCGCGGACGTGGCGTTCTGGAAAAAGATCGGCGAGGAGTACGAGAATCCCGCTCATCGTGACCGGAACGATCCTCTTCACGCCGCAGCAGACCGCCGGGTTCGTGACCCGCAACGTCGAGCAGTTCACGACCACCTCGGCCGCCGCACCGTCGTGCCGCCGCGCCTCTACATGGAGCGCAAGGGCTTCGCGATCACGCCGAAGTTCATCTTCATCGACGGACGAACGGGCGCGACCCTGCACACCGAGTCGATGCACGAGGAGATCCTCTACAGCTCGCAGCAGAACACCCCCGCGTTGTCGTCCTATTTCGAGCTGATGGACAAGGTGATCCCGGTGTTCCTCGGCACGCTCAGCACCCAGAAAATCCGCGGCACCCGCGTCCTGCTGCGGTAGCGTCGTCGAGGCCGCCTCACGCCTTGAGCGCGGGAGCCGGCGCGTTCCGTGCTACCCTAATTCCTTTGCACAGAACGATAAAGCCCGCCCAGAGCGGGCTGGCGGAGGGTTGGAATCGTGTTCGCAATCATTCAAGCCGGCGGGCGCCAGGTCAAGGTCAACCCCGGGTCCGTGGTCACGCTGGACCGCGTTGAGGCCGAGGTCGGCAAGGAAATCACCTTCGACCAGGTGCTGTTCCTCGAGAAGGACGGCGGCGAGATGCTCGCGGGCGCACCATTCGTGGCCAACGCCAAGGTCGTCGGCATCGTGGACGGCGAGTCGCGCGGACCGAAGATTCGGGTGTTCCGGAAGAAGCGGCGCAAGGGCTTCCGCAAGACACGCGGCCACCGCAGCACATACACGCGGGTTCGGGTGACGGACATCGTGATCTGAATCGCTCGGTCCCGGATCCCGGATCCGCATTTCGGATCCCGGACCCCGGATCCCGGCCCACGGCAACCGAAGAGAAAAAGTCATGGCACATAAGAAAGGTCAAGGCAGTTCGCGGAACGGCCGTGACAGCAATTCACAGCGTCTCGGCGTCAAGCGGCACGACGGGAACGTCGTGACCGGCGGGTCGATCCTCGTGCGGCAGCGCGGCCGGCGGTTCCGGCCCGGGGCTGAACGTCGGGCTCGGGAAAGACGACACGCTTTTCGCGAAGGTCGACGGGAAGGTCAAGTTCGAAGATCACGGCGCGCGCGGCCGTGTGATCAGCGTGATCCCGCTAGAGGCCTCGCCCGAGCAGTAAGATCTCCCTTGGCGTGTTTGTAGACGAAGTCGATATTCACGTCGCGGCCGGCCACGGTGGCCGGGGCGCGATGGCGTTCCGCCGCGAGAAGTTCGTTCCGCGCGGCGGGCCAAGCGGTGGCGACGGCGGTCCTGGCGGATCCGTCTTTCTCGTCGTCAACGCAAACCTCAACACGCTCCTCAACTACCGCTTCCAGAAGTCCTTCGAAGCCGGTCGCGGCGGCCACGGCGAAGGCTCGAACCGCACCGGCAAGAACGGCCAGGACATCGAGCTCAAGATGCCTGCCGGCACATCCGTATACGCGCGCACCGGCGACGACGAGTACGTGCTCGTGGCGGACCTCACCGAGGAGGGGCAGCGGATGCTGATCGCGCGGGGAGGCCTCGGCGGCCACGGCAACGCCTCGTTTGCGACCTCCACGAATCGCGCGCCGCGCAAGACGCAGCCGGGCCTTCCCGGCGAGGAGAAGGACCTGCGGCTTCACCTGAAGTTGCTGGCCGATGTCGGGCTGGTGGGCTTCCCGAACGCCGGCAAGTCCACGATGATCTCGCGCATCTCCGCGGCGCGCCCGAAGATTGCCGACTATCCGTTCACCACGCTCGTCCCGAACCTTGGTGTCGTCGGGCTGTCGGGCGAGAGATCGTTTGTCGTGGCAGATGTTCCGGGTCTCATCGAGGGCGCGCATACAGGACACGGCCTCGGGCATCGGTTCCTGAGTCATCTCGAACGCACGAAGGTGCTCGTGCACCTCGTCGACGTGTCGTCGATGAGCGGTCGTGATCCGGTGGAGGACTACGACATCATCACGCGTGAGCTCGAGTTGTTTCCGGGGCGCGACAATTCCGGCGAGCGTCTCGCGGAGAAGCCGATCGTCGCAGCGGCAAACAAGATTGATGCGCTGGACGAACCAGAACGGCTGGCACGGCTCCAGGCTCACCTGCAAAAAAAGGGCGTTCCGCTGTTCCCTGTGTCAGCGGTAACGGGCCAGGGGGTCGACGAACTGCTCGAGGCGATATGGGGCCGGATCGCTGAGGCACGCGAGCGGGCCGCCTCGATCGCGCCTATGGACTCGCGACCGGAATGACACCGGGTCTTCGTGTCGGCCTGCTCGGCGGAACGTTGGATCCGATTCATCTCGGCCACATCGAGACGGCCAGCGCCGCCCGGATCGCACTCGCCCTGGATCGCGTCCACGTGCTGCCGTCCAACGTCCCGCCCCATCGCACGGAGCGGCCGGTCGCGTCCGGGTATCACCGGTTTGCGATGACCGCTCTGGCTGTCAACGGGGTCGATGGCCTTCTTGCCAGCGATCTCGAAATGACCGCGCCCGGCCGCTCCTACACGTCGGAGACGCTCATGCGGTTTCGCGAGGCACAGGGGCTCGCCGCGTCGCAGATTTTTTTCATCACCGGCGCCGATGCCTTCGCAGAAATTGCCACCTGGCACCGGTACCCCGAGGTCCTCGACCTCGCGAACTTCATCGTCCTCTCGCGGCCGGGCTTTCCCGTTGACGTGTTGAGGGATCGGTTGCCTGAGCTTGCCGAACGCCTGGTCAGTCTGCCTGCGCAGCAGCCAGGAGCCGGCAGCCGGCAGGCAGAAAACAGCCACACCACGATTTTTCTCGTCGATGCGCGGACGCCTGACGTGTCGTCAACAGCTATTCGAAAGCGGCTGGCTGAGGGCCGTTCGATTCGCGGACTCGTTCCGGCACCCGTCGAGCGCCACATCGCGCAGCACGGTTTGTATTCGGCCAGCGTCGAATCCTTTGCGGCAGATCACTTGCATGACCAGAACTGAAAAGCGGCGAGCACCCAAGAGACTGACGGGGGACATCGGACGGGCGGTTCGAGCCGCCCTCGACAAGAAGGCGTCGGACGTCGTGCTGCTCGATCTGCGCCACACGCCGGCCTTCACTGATTTCTTCGTGCTGTGTTCGGGACAGAGCACACGGCAGGTGAAGGCAATCGCCGACTCCGTCGAGGAAGCGCTCCGCACGACCAAGGTCCGCCCGTCTCATATCGAGGGCTACGATCGGGCGGAGTGGATCCTGATGGACTACTTCACGTTCATCGTTCATGTGTTTACACCGCAAACTCGAGCCTTCTACTCACTCGAGCGGCTGTGGGGCGATGCCGTACGGATCGAAGTCGCGGAAGACGAATAGCCGCAAGATCACCGACGCCCTTCTCGCTGTTCTCCTTGCGCCCGTCTGTGCCGCCTGTGAAAAGCCTCTCGACGAACCCACGCGCGGACCGGTCTGCCAATCCTGCTGGCAGGCGATCCGACTCTTCACTCCGCCGCTTTGCGACGTGTGCGGCGATCCTCTGCCATCGTGGCGTGTGAGCGGCGTAGAGCGCGCCGAGTGTCCTCGCTGCAGGCGGGCCGCGCATCACATCACGCGAAGCCGTGCGATTGGCGAGTATGACGGCCCGCTCCGGGCCATCGTGCATGCGCTCAAGTACGATGGACGCCGCTCGTTAGGTCGTTCGCTGGCCGCGCTGCTCACTCAGCACGGAGCATCCCTGCTCGACGGCGCCGACGTGGTGGTGCCGGTCCCGCTCCATCGATCGCGGAAACGCGCCCGCGGGTTCAATCAGGCCGAGGAAATCGCACGCCACCTGCCTGTCCCTGCCGCGAACGTGCTGAAACGCGTGCGGCCAACCGCTTCGCAGACTGACCTTCCCGCGGCCGAGCGGCATGCCAATGTCAGGAATGCCTTCGTTCTCGGTCCGCGTGCCGACGTCGCGGGCCTGGTTGTCGTTCTGGTGGATGACGTGAGCACAACCGGTGCGACGCTCGAGTCGTGCGCACGCGTGCTCGTCGACGCGAGGCGCGCGGGAAGTTCGCGCGCTTACCGCGGCTCGAGTAGTTTCTCGACCGCGCTGACGACGTCGGCGGACACGGCGTCGCGGGGGCGCTCACCGTTCAAGCTGGAGCCAGCCACCGTGTGCCGCCTGGCGCTGGTAGCTCTGACGGACTCTCGACAGCAGTGCCAGATCCCGCTCGTAGCGATCGCGACCCGCGGCCTTCCGCTGACCGCGGTCTCGGGCGCGATGTCGAGCAGAATCGTGAGGTCCGGCCCTGGCAGATAGCGCTGCATGTCGCGAAGCCACGAGGCATCGAGTCCCTGCGCTTCACCGTAGGCGATGCTGGACGCCAGGTACCGATCGCACACCAGGACGAGCCCAGCCTCGAGGGCGCGCTCCATGTCGATTCGCTTTTCGTACCGGTTCGCCACGTACATCAGCTGCATGACGTCCGGACCGTACTCGCGTTCGCCGTGGAGTGCCTTCGAGATTTCGGAGCCAATCGGTGTGGCGTAGTCCGGAAACGACAGCAGATGACACTCGCGGCCGCGCGCGACAAGGTGCGCCTTGACGCCTTCCGCTTGTGTCTGCTTTCCGCTCTGGTCGAGGCCTTCGAATGCGATCAGGAGGCCGGTCATGCGGGTGCGTATTTCGACGACGGAGGGATCACCGACGATCAAATCTCCAGCGCCAGCAGATCGTCGATGGTCTGGCGCCGTCGAATGACCGACCATTTGGCGCCGTCGACGAGCACCTCGGCCGGCATCATGCGGCGGTTGTAGTTGGAGGCCATGACCGCGCCATAGGCGCCGGCATCGAGCACGGCAAACAGATCGCCGGGCTCAGGGCGCCCGAGTCGTTCGATCCTTGCCGAGCGTATCGCTGGTCTCGCACAACGGACCGACGACGTCCGCGAGGATCTCGGACGCGGTCGAGCACACGACAGGCTCGATACGGTGGAACGCGCCATACAGCATCGGGCGCATCAGCTCGGTCATGCCCGCGTCGACAATCACGAACGACTTGCCGTCGGGCCGATCCTTGACGTCAACCACCCTGGTCAGCAACGCACCCGCCGGTGCCACGATATGGCGCCCGGGTTCGAGCACGATGGCGAGACCCGAGTCCCGCAGGATCGGCAGCACGGCCCCGGCGTACTCGCCGGCCGTCGGCACGTTCGATCCGTCGTACGACACGCCAAGCCCGCCGCCAATATCGAGGTGATCGATGAGGATGCGATCGTCACGCAGTTCCTTCGCGAGCGCGACGACCGTCTCCGCGGCGCGGCGCAACGGATTGAGATCGGTGATTTGCGATCCGACGTGCGTGTGCAGCCCGACAATCTCGATCCCGTCCCGCGTCGCGAATCGACGGCCGATATCCCTGACGGCATCGGCCGGGATGCCGAACTTGTTCGCCTTCAGCCCCGTGGAGATGTGCGGATGGCTGCGGGCATCGATGTCGGGGTTCACGCGCAGGGCGACCCGCGCGCGCGTGCCCCGTTCGCGAGCCAGGCGATCGATGCGATCCAGTTCCCCTTCCGATTCGGCGTTGATGGTCTTCACGCCGAGATCGATCGCCTGCGCGAGCTCGGCGGGGGTCTTGCCGACGCCGGTGAAGACGATCTGTTCGGGAATGAACCCCGCGCGCAGGGCCACGTCGATCTCGCCACCGGAGTTCGCGTCGGCGCTGGCGCCAAGGCTCCGGAGGAGGCGTGCAATCGCGAGAGTCGAGTTGGCCTTCAGCGCGTAATGCAGCGCGTGCGGATACCCGCGGAACGCGTCGTCGATCGCGCGGTACCGGCTCGCGATCGTGCCGGCGCTATACACGTAGAGCGGCGTGCCCTCCTCGTCGGCGAGCGTGACAAGGGGCACACTCTCACAGTGAAGCGCGTGGTTGGTGCGTTGAAATGCTTCCACCGGATGTCAATTCTATCGTAGAGCTTTTCTTGCTGTGTTTTCTGTGTTCTTCTGTGGCTTCCTGAGCTGTGTTCTTCTGTGCGCTTCTGAGCTGTGTTCTTCTGTGGCCGCATTCCAGGCAGCCGAAAGCCTAAAACCTGAAACCGTCAAGAATCCATCTGATATGATTCCCGAGCCGCCGCATGTCTGTTGATTCTCCCGCCGCGCAACCGGCGACGCCTGACAGCCTCATCGAGCAGTGCCTCAGCGGCGATCAGGCTGCCTGGGAAACCATCGTTCGCCAGAACTGGCGGAAGGTTTTCAACGTCGCGTACAAGTTCGTCGGCAAGCACGACGAAGCGGAGGATCTGACCCAGGACATCTTCCTGAAGATTTTCAAGGCGCTGAATACGTTTGACAGGCGGGCCAACTTTCAGACATGGATCATCAGCATCAGCCGCAACCTGTGCATCGATCACTACCGGAGCGTGCGCAAGGAACGGCAGACGATCGCGCGCGAGGTCGACACGACCGACTTGCAGCCCGCCTCGCGCGAGCGCACCCCGTATGCGCTTGCCGAGCACCAGGATCTCCGCGCGCAGCTGAAACAGGCGCTCGAGACGCTCCCGAATACGCTGCGCACGGCGGTGGTGCTGCGCGATCTCCAGGAGCTGTCGTATCAGGAAATCGCCGACCATCTCGGGCTGCCTGAGGGCACGGTGAAGTCGCGCATCAATCGCGGCCGGCTCGAGCTGGCGCGCCAGTTGAAGCGGCTGCAGGACAAGCAGCCGGTCCTGCGGCGGCGCCGCGGCGCGCCCGGTACCCGGAGTCGCAGAACGCATTGAGGCTTCAGAATCGAGCACGATTCAACGACAGCCACGTCAAAGAGCAGACAGGAGAAAGGAGAAAAGGAGAAAACCAATCCTCGGGACACCCAAAGGACGCCTTTCTCTTTTCTCCTGGAACCATGCGGAGTACCGAATGAATCTCACAACCGAGAACGCAAACGGCGTGGCCGTGGTACGGATCGGCGAGTCCCGCCTGATGTATCCGCTGCTGTCCGAGTTTTCTACAGCGGTCACACAGCTCATCGCCGCCGGCGAACGCAAGGTCGTCGTCGATCTGTCGTCGGTCGGTTACGTCGACAGTGCGACGATTGGCTGCCTGATGGATCTCTACCGTCAGGCCAACGCCGCCGGCGGGACGCTCAAGCTTGCGGGCGTCCAGAAACGCGTCGAAACGATGCTGACGATGACCGGCGCGCAGAATTTCATCGAGGTGCACCCCGACGAACCGAGCGCCGTCAAAAGCTTCGGAGCGTAGCGATGCGCAAAATCAAGATGACGAACGGCTCGGAGGTCGTACTCGACGGCGATCTGCTGTCCGTACTCGAGGCGCTCTACGTCGAAGTCACCGCCAAGCGCGAGCTCGAGCGCACGTTCGAAGACATGGTCCGGGAAATCCAGCACCTGATCGAGCAGATGAACGACGCCGAACGCCGGCAATACCTCAGTGAAAGCCTCTTTCTCAACACGGTGTCCTACGAGAACGAACGGCTCGGCGCATACATGAGAAAGCTGAACAAGAGGAAGTAGCCACCGCGGGCCCCGTGTCTCTCAACTACCTGGCCACCCGCTTCACCTGCAGCTGGCCGTGGAGCACGATGATCATGCTCTGCGACGGCAGGATGGTCTGCGGCTGTGCGGATCCCTACGGCAAGCGCGTGCTCGGAGATACCCGGACAGACGGCGTGTCAGCCATTTGGACCGGGGAAAGGGCCTCGACGCTCCGTCGCGAGATCAACGCGGGAGGATCGAAATTCTGCGGCGATTGCGGGTTGAAGCTTCCGCTGAAGAAGGACGACCCGCCGCCCGAGCGCGATCTGAACGTGTCATCGCTGCCCTCGCGGCTCTACATCGAGTGCACCGCGGCCTGCAACATCTCGTGCGCCCAGGCCTGCTGCGCACCCGAGACCGGGATCACCCGCACGCGGCAGGCCGGCATGCTCGATTTCGAGCTGTTCCGGCGAGTCATCGACGAAGCCGGACCGACGCTGGTCCGGGTGGACTTTTTCAACTACGGCGAAGCGTTCCTGCACAAGCGGGCCATCGAGATGTGCGAGTACATCAAGTCGCGCTTCCCGCATATCTACCTCTACACGAGCACGAACGGACTGGCGCTGACCGAGGAGCAGGCCCGGCGGCTCGTGCACTCGGGAATAGACGAGGTAACGTTCTCGATCGACGGCGCGACGGCCGAGAGCTACGTGAAATACCGCCAGCGCGGCAACTTCGACAAGGCGATTCGTAACCTCACGACCGCGGTCAGCGAGAAGCGCAGCGCCGGACGGGACGTGCCGTTCATCAACTGGCGCTACATCCTGTTCGCGCACAACGACAGCGACGAAGAGATGGCGCGGGCCCGGCAGATGGCGTCGGAGATCGGCGTCGATCGACTGTGCTGGGAGCTCACCGATCACCCGGAGGACTTGTTCTCACGACGCTTCGTGCCGGGCACCGAGGCGCACGCCGCAATCAGGCGCGAAGTGTGGGACGACAACAACCTGGGCAATGCGATTCCAGGCGCCACCCCGCGCGCACGCATCGAGGTCAGCGGACGCGTCCCGGGCCTGCCCCTGATCGCCCGGGCCGGCCGCCCGGTGACGGTGCGGACCATCGTTCGGAATCTATCCACGAGGCCGTTCCCGGCCGCCGCGAGCTACGGACGCCGGCTGGTCCGCCTCGGCGCGCAACTCTGTGCCCGCGACGGGTCGCTCGTCAATCGTGACTACGAGCGTGCCTGGCTGCCCGAGACGCTCCCGCCGCACGCGAGCGTGACCGTGCCGATGACGGTCACGGCCCCGCCCACGAAGGGCCGCTACAACCTGAAGTTCGATCTGGTCAGCGAAGGAATTGACTGGTTCGAAGCCTGCGGCTCCGAGACGACGATGAAGTCGCTGGTGGTGATTTAGGAATTGCTGATTGACGATTGCCGATTGACGATTGAAAGGCCCTCAATCAGCAATCGACAATCGACAATCAGCAATCGATCTAGTTTGCCAGACTCGCCGCACGGCTGGCTGGCGCGGACACCGGCACCCCGACGAGGTGACCTTCCGTCGTCGCATCAACCAGGCGCCAGGCATCGGACTCTTCGAGAATGCGCGCCGCGAACGCGGTGTGCAGCGCGTGGCCGCCGCGGTGCGCGACCAGATGGCCCACGACCGGGTGTCCGACGAGCGACAGATCGCCGATGACGTCGAGGATCTTGTGGCGGACGAACTCGTCCTCGAAGCGCAGCGCGTTATTGAGGACGCCGGTCTCGCCAAGCACGATCGCGTTGTCGAGCGAGCCGCCCAGCGCGAGGCCGCGCTGCCGCAGCATCTCGACTTCCTTCAGGAACCCGAACGTGCGCGCCGGCGCGATCTGCTCGACGAAGCTCTCCTCCGTAATCCTCATCGTCCGCGACTGATGCCGGAGGAGCGGATGGTCGAAGCTGATGCTGTACGTGACCTTGAAATGATCCGACGGATACAGCGCAATCCGCTTGTCCCCCTGCGTCAGGGAAATCGGGCGGAGGACTTTCAGGTATCGCCTTGGCGCCTGGAGACGCTTCACGCCCGCCTCGTTGACGAGATACACGAAGGGGGCGGCGCTGCCGTCCATGATTGGCACTTCGGGGCTGTTCAATTCGACAACGGCGTTGTCGATCCCGAGTGCGGTCAGGGCGGCCAGCAAATGCTCGACCGTCTCGACTGACACCGCTTCGCGCGTCAAGCCGGTCTGATACTGAATCCCGCCCAGGTGCGTGACGGTGGCGGGAATCTCGAGACCGCCAAGGTCAGTGCGTTGAAATCGGATGCCAGAATCGGCCGGCGCCGGCTTCAACGACAGGGTCACTTTGTTTCCGGAATGAAGACCAATTCCGGTGCAGGAGACTGATCGACGAAGGGTACGCTGGGCGCTCATGACCTCTCTGATGACCGCTGGGGAAGCCGCCCGGAACTGAGCAAGGCGCCTGCCACCATGCAAGCACAGCCGACGATGGCTGTAAGTGATTGATTCAATTGACTGTTGCTTGCGATCCCCGGGAGGAAGTTCCGGCCCGATCGAGAGTGATGTGGCCCGCCAGCCACAACTCTGTCGGTGAAAAGTGTGGCTAAATTACCACACGGGAACGGGCTGCAGGACGTTTCCACGTCAAACCTCACGAGGCACGTCAAACCCTGGTTTCCCGGCCACTAAGCACGGCGTAGCGATCTCTCCGCGGCAGGTGAGACGACGCCGTCGGCCCGAGGGGCGTGGAAGATATCCGCCAGAAAACGCCCCGTAAAGGATTCTCGGCTGCGTGAGACTTCTTCAGGAGTCCCCCTGGCAACAATTCGTCCGCCGCCCTCGCCTCCCTCGGGTCCGAGGTCGATGACGTAGTCGGCCGATTTGATGACATCCAGGTTGTGCTCGATGATTACAACTGTGTTCCCCTGATCGACAAGCTTGTTCAGCACGTCGAGCAGCTTGTGGGTGTCCTCGAAATGAAGGCCCGTGGTGGGCTCGTCGAGGATGTAGAGTGTGCGGCCTGTGCCGCGCCGCGAAAGCTCCTTGGCCAGTTTGACGCGCTGCGCCTCTCCGCCGCTCAGCGTTGTGGCCGATTGACCTAATTCGATGTATCCGAGTCCGACATCCTGCAACGTTCGCAGTTTGTTCGCGATCGGCGGAAAGTTCTCGAGGAGCGGTAGGGCTTGGTCCACTGTCAAATCGAGGACATCCGCGATTGACTTTCCGCGATATCGGATCTCCAGCGTCTCCCGGTTGTACCGGCGTCCCTTGCACTGCTCGCACGTCACGTACACGTTGGGCAGGAAGTGCATTTCGATGGCGATGACGCCATCTCCCTGACAGGCCTCGCACCGGCCGCCTTTGACGTTGAACGAAAACCGTCCGGGCCTGAAGCCGCGGGCCTTGGCGTCCGGCAGCATCGCGAACAGCTCGCGGATGAACGTGAACAGGCCGGTGTAGGTGGATGGGTTGGATCGCGGCGTCCGGCCGATCGGCGACTGATCGATCTGGATCACCTTGTCGAGCTGGTCGATGCCGTCGATCGACGTGTGCGAGCCCGGTTCGTCGGCTGCCCGGTACAACACGCGTGCGAGACTCTTGTACAGGATGTCGTTGATGAGCGTGGATTTACCCGAGCCGCTGACACCAGTCACCGTCGTGAGCACACCCAGCGGCAGCACGACATCAATGTCCTTCAGGTTGTTCTCGCGCGCGCCCTTGATGACAATTTGACCGCGGTTCGCCGGACGACGTGACGCCGGTGTCTGGATCGTGCGTTCGCCGCGAAGATATGCGCCGGTCAGGGATCCATGGCCATCGCGGAGAAGTTCGGCGGGAGTGCCCTGGAAGATCACGTCACCGCCGTGTTCGCCGGCGCCGAGACCGAGATCGATCACGTAGTCGGCGGTGCGAATCGTCTCCTCGTCGTGTTCCACGACCACGACCGTGTTCCCTAGATCCCGCAGGCGCGCGAGCGTTGACAGCAGGGCCCGGTTGTCGCGCTGATGGAGGCCGATAGACGGCTCGTCGAGCACGTACAGCACGCCGGTGAGGTTCGAGCCAATCTGCGTGGCCAGGCGAATGCGCTGGCCCTCCCCGCCCGAGAGCGTGGCGGCGCTTCGGCCCAGCGTGAGGTATCCCACGCCGACGTCGTTGAGAAAGTGGAGCCGGTCGCGAATCTCGCGCAGGATCCGGGTGGCGATGAGCGCCTCGCGATCGCTCAGCTCCTGCTCATCGAACACTTTCACGGCTTCGGAAACGGGCAGATTGACGTACTCGGAAATCGTGCGCCCCTTCACGCGAACCGCGCGGCTCTGCGCCTTCAGCCGCTCGCCGCCGCAGGTCGGGCAGGGACGCAGCGCTCGATACGGCTCCAGGTTCTCCTGGTCGAGCCAGGTTCCCTCTTGGTACCGTCTCCGGAGGTTGGGAACCAGCCCTTCGAATCCGGCGCCAAACGGATCCTTCGGAGGCTGACCCTTGGTCTTCTTCCGCGGCGTGTCCGTTTCAGCGCGGCGCGCGGCGCCCGGCGCACCAAACAGCAGGATGTCGCGCAGCTTCTTGGGCAGCCTGCGGAACGGCAACGCGAGATCGATCCCGAAGGTCCGGCTGAGCGACGTCAGGGCCTCGCGAACCAGCTTCCGGTCTCCTTTCGCCCACGGTGCGATGGCGCCGTCCTGCAGCGACAGGGACTCGTCCGGAATGAGACGCGCCGGATCGAAATCGTAGACCGCACCGAGACCCTGACACTCAGGACACGCGCCGTGTGGTGAATTGAACGAGAAGGCGCGCGGCGTCATCTCCGGCATGCTGACGCCGCAGTAGGTGCAGGCCAGCCGCCGCGAGAACAGGCGATCGCCGCCGTCGAGCGTGTTGATGATGACGATGTCGTCGGCGAGATTCAGGGCGATCTCGACCGACTCGGTGAGGCGCCGTTCGATCCCGGGCTTCAGCACGAGTCGATCGACCACGACGTCGATCGTGTGATTGCGCCGCCGATCGAGCTTGATGTCGTCCTCGAGCGCGAGCAGCTGGCCATCAACCCGGGCCTTGGTGAATCCTCGCGTGCGGAGCGCCGCAAGCTCCTTCTTGAACTCACCCTTCCGTCCCCGGACGATGGGCGCCAGCACGTTCACGCGCTCTTCGTTCGGCGACAGCATCACCATGTCGATGATCCGCTCGAGCGATTGCGACGCGATCGCGCGCCCGCAGAGATGGCAGTGCGGAACGCCGATGTTGGCAAAGAGCAGTCGCAGGTAGTCGTAGATCTCGGTGACGGTTCCCACGGTGGACCGCGGGTTCGATCCGGTCGTTTTCTGTTCGATGGCGATGGCTGGCGACAGGCCGTCGATCAAATCGACGTCCGGCTTCTCCATCTGCTCGAGGAACTGGCGGGCGTACGACGAAAGGGACTCCACATACCGTCGCTGGCCTTCGGCGTAAATGGTGTCAAACGCCAGCGACGACTTGCCGGAGCCTGAGAGCCCGGTGATAACGACCAGCTGGTCGCGTGGAAGATCGACGTCTATATTCTTGAGGTTGTGGACGCGTGCGCCGCGTACCGCAATCCAGTCGTGCGCCATTCTTACTGTCCGGATTTTCGGCCGAAATCCAAACAGCCATTCTACCACGCGGCTCTGGCGCTACGAGTGTCTGAGCTTGCTGTTCCGGTATCCGTAGGCGAAATAGAGGACGAGCCCGATCACCAGCCAGTAGCCGAACCGTTCCCAGGCCTGGCGCGGGAGACCGATCATGATGAACAGGCATGCGGCCGAAGAGAGCAGCGACACGACCCACACGAACGGCACCCGGAATGGCCGTGGCCTCGACGGATCCGTATACCGCAGCACGAGCACGCCGATGCTGACCAGGATGAACGCCGAGAGCGTCCCGATGTTGGTGAGATCGTAAGTCTCGCCGGCGTCGCCAACGAGCGACCACGCGGCGACGAAGATGCCGGTCAAGAGCGTCGTGGCGAAGGGGATCTTCGTCTTTGGATGGATCTTTGCCGCCCATTGCGGCAGCAGGCCGTCCCGCGCCATCGCAAAGAAGATCCGGGGCTGACCGTATTGAAACACCAGCAGGACCGCCGACATCGAGACGGCAGCGCCGAGCGCGACGATCCAGCCAACCGTGGTAAACCCGGCAAGCTGCAAAGCGCGTGCGAGCGGATCCGCAACGGCAAGCTCGGTGTAGGGCACCATGCCCGTGAGGACAAAGCCCACGACCACGTAGATCAACGTGCAAATCGCAAGGCCCCCGAGGATGCCGATCGGCAGGTTGCGCTGCGGATTTTTCGTCTCTTCAGCGGCGGTCGATATGGCGTCGAAGCCGATGTAGGCAAAAAAGACGATCGCCGCTCCCTGGTGGATGCCGGTAAAGCCATTCGGCGCGAACGGGTGGTAGTTCGCCGGGTGCAGATTCGTGGCGCCGACGGCGATGAACAGGGCGAGCGCCAGGAGTTTGATCACGACCATGACGTTGTTGGCCCTGACGCTCTCCTTCGCGCCCTGCAGGAGCAGCACGGTGATCAACATCACGATCGCAAACGCCGGTATGTGAACGACGATCGGAATACCGGCGACGTGCGGAGCGCTTTGCAGGAGTCCGTGAACGTCGGGGTCCGCACTCAGGAGCGCCGTTCTGTACCCCGTCGTCAACCACGCGGGCAAGCTGATGCTGAGTCCTTTGATCAGCGTGTTGAAGTAGTCGCCCCACGAGATCGCGACCGCCACGTTGCCGACCGCGTACTCGAGGATCAGATCCCAGCCGATGATCCATGCGACGAGCTCGCCGAGCGTAGCGTAGGAGTAGGCGTAGGCGCTCCCTGCCTGCGGGATCATCGACGCCAGCTCCGCGTAGCACAGTGCTGCCAGCGCGCACGCGGCTCCCAGCAGGAGAAACGAGAACACGAGCGCGGGCCCTGCGCCGTAGCGGATGATCGCGCCGTTCGGACCGACCTGACCCGCGGCTGCCGTGCCGATCGCGCCAAAAATACCGGCGCCGATGACCGCACCGATCGCCAGCATGATCAAGTCGCCAGCGCCCAGCACTCGTTTCAGCGACTGGGCACCCTCGGGCAGCAACTCGGAGATGGGTTTGCGCCGGAACAGTTGGCTCATGAAAGTGTGTAATCAATCGACCGGGGTCTGACCCCAGTCTATTGGGGTCTGACCCCGTTGGCACAAGAGTTGTGCCGGAGGCGTGACGCGATCGGATGGCAAGGGATTGGGAAGCGTATCCGCGAGCGCTTCGGGAATCAAGCGCGTCGTACGGCCGTCGGGCTGCGGCCGAACCGGTACACCGTATCGCTCGAGGCGAGAATGAACCCGCCGGTGGGATCGAAGGCCAGGCCGATGAGGGAGCCTCCCGACACGACCTGCTCGGCTTCGCCGGGCCGATCCATCGAGAGACGGTAGAGACCGCTCAATCCAGCCATCGCATCCACCACGTAAAGGTCCCCGTGATCGTCGAACGCCAGCCCCTGCGGCCTGCCGAAGCCGTCGTAAAACACCTCCACCTCTCCGCCGGGCGAGACACGATACACGCAGTCGCGCGCACCGAGTGTGGGCGCGGTCACATACAGCCATTGATCCGGCCCGAACGCCAGGTGGAACGCCGCCACGCTGGGCGGAATGCTCGCGAACATCGTCGCGCGTCCGTCGCGAACGCGCAGGATCGATCCGGATCGATCGCCGACGAACAACGTGCCGTCGCCCGAGAACGCGATGCCGCAGGCGACACCGAGATCGGTCGCGACGGTGCTGACATGGCCCGACGCGTCGACCTTGTGCACGCTGCCCTCGAAACGGCTCGACACGTGCAGAACGCCGTCGGGGCTGAAGGCGAGCGAGGTCGGGTTGGCGAGATCGGATACGAACGGCTCGCGCGAGCCATCCGGCTTCACCACGAAGATCGCGACGGGCCCCTGCTGTCCGCGTGATCCGCTGAAGGTCACGAAGACATTGCCGGCGGTGTCAATGGCCGGGCTGTCGACCTGGTGAAGGCCGGTAGCCAGCGGCGCGCCGATTTCCACGTAGGCCGTCTCTCCGGCAACCTCGTCAATACGGATGGAGGTGTGTCCGCCGTCGAGTCCGGCCGGAACGACCGCCGTCAAGGCCGTAGGCGACGCTGATGTGAGACGCGCCGATGCACCGCCGATCGTCACTCGAGGCAGCGACGGCTCTATGGGCAGGCCGCTGCCTTCAATCGTGACACGGCCACCTTCCACGGCCCACAACGGGTGGACCGCGGAAATGCAGGACGAACTGGACGAGGTCATCGAGTGGTGTTCAGCGGAGATATCCGAACGTGGGGCTGTCCGTGCCGGATCGGGCTCAGCTTTCGTCGAGCTCCATATTCCAGTAGAAGTAGTCGCGCCAGCTGTCCGGGGCATTCTTGAGGCCGACAGTAATCCGGATCGCCGGCGCCTTGTCAGGACGTTTGGGGACCCGTATCAGGTGCATCCGGGCTTCCGCCGGCGTCCGCCCGCCCTTCCGGCGGTTGCAGTTGATGCAGCAGGTGACGATGTTCTCCCAGTCTTTGCGGCCGCCCTGGGCGACCGGCACGACATGATCGAAGGTCAGGTCCGACGTGGCAAACACCTCACCGCAATACTGACAGGAGTGATCGTCCCTGGCGTAGATGTTTGCCCGCGAAAACGGCACGTAGTCGATGTTGCGCTTGATCTTGATGTAGCGCAGCAGGCGGATAACCGATGGCAGCTTGAAACTGAAGGAAACCGACCGCACTTCGCGGTCGTACACAGAAATAACCTCGACCTTCCCCTGGCACCAAAGGGTCATTGCCTTTTGCCAGTGGACGACCTTCAGCGGCTCGTACGTGGCGTTGAGCAGGAGCGTTTGCTCCATAAACCTGAGATTATTTTGCCCGATGGATGGCTACCTGTCAAGGACGATTGGCGTGTAACAGGATTGTTTGCAATGCTTTAGCCAGTAAACACGGGAAGGGCCGGTGTCGCCGTGAGAAGTTTTGGAAAGCCAGGGCAGGCCTTCGGGTGCGGGGCCGAGTCTAAAAACGTGAATCTTGAACCTCAGCGTCGTGCGAGCCGGAGCCTGCCGATAAGTATCTAGGGAATCCCATGCGTCGTCTCCTGCTCGCTTTCCTGGCGTCTGCCGCGACGGCTTGCGCCACTACTGGAGCGGTTCCACAACCGTTCCCGGTACCCGGCGGTCCACCGGCCACGACTCCGAATGCTCCGCCCGAACCCAATCCGGCCGCGGAGCCGGCGCCACCCCCGCCGCCGACGACAGCTGCCTCCAACGGCTATGCGATTTCGGGATCCGCACTGCAATTCCGCGGAACGCCGTACAGGAACGGCGGACGCGACCCTTCGGGGTTCGATTGCAGCGGCTTCGTCTGGTACGTGTTCGATCAGAACGGTGTCCACGTTCCACGGACCGTCGCAGATCAGTTCCGGACTGGCACCGATGTCGACCCCGCAGATCTTCGCGCGGGCGATCTCGTCTTCTTCGACACGGTGAACGGGCCCGCGCGTCAGACCGCGACACACGTCGGGATTTCGATTGGGGGGGATGAATTCGTGCACGCGCCCAGCACGGCAGGTGAAGTCCGGGTCGAGAGGCTCGGCTCGACGTACTGGGCGCCTCGTTACGTTGGTGCGAGACGGGTGCCTTAGGGAATGCTGAATGTTGAGTGCTGAATGAGTTTCGAACGCCGTCAATTCAGCATTCAGAATTCAGCACTCAGCATTCCTACGCGGCCCGGTGCTGTCCCTTCCGAGTAAGTCGCCGTGCGCCGCTCTCGGTGAATTGGCGCATGTGCAGATCGTCTTCGGTGTAGACGATGGGCTGGGTGAGCCGCTTGAGTGGCTCCACCTTCACCATCGGTTCAGCCGACGGCACGTCGACCGCCTCCATGTATCGCTGAGGGAACGACGGAAAATTCTTGAACGTGGTCGCCGCGACCCCGCCCTGAAGCGCCGTGAGCGCGGAGAAATCGTGCTCGAGGAAATCGTACAAGGACGGATCGGCGCCGGAGCTCAAATAGCCGTGAACCATCTCGGCGACGTCTTCGTAGAAGTTCGGACCGTGCGAGCGCGGAGAGTCAGTGCCATCGGATCGCGCGACCCGGCGGATTCCCGATTCGTCCGGGTCGATGTGATAGAGCTCGTGCACGATCGTATCGAGCTTCGCGAGCCATCCCGGCGCGTCGGCCGCATACAGGTCCGACTTGCGCGATCGTTCGAGCGACTGATCGCAGAAGCGAGGCAGCACGAACGAGATCAGGTACTTCACGCGCGTGCCGCCTATTCGAACCCTGGGCGACTTCGTCACGAACCACTCGGATCGCCGCGTGAGCTGGCCCGTTGAACGGTCGCGCCAGAAGAAGTAACCAGGCTCGCTTTCAGGAAGCGTCAGGCAGTGGCAGGTGGCAAATGCTCCCTCTCGGTCCGATCGGCCGAAGCGACCAAACACGATCACTTCTCTGAGATCGATGAACGAGAGACGCGGCGTACGCACGACAATGTCGTGCATCAGCAGCGCGATGCGCTCGGTGTAGTTAATCATCGACACACGTCCGCCAAGACACAGGAATCCCGGCGACGCCTTTGCCGCTTCAGGGGGAGCTATTGATGCTGAAACGTTCGCCGAGTATGGGGCTAGATCGGACCAACTGTCAAGGTGAACAAAAAGCGATTAATGGCCGAGCTGTAGGTATTTACAGGCTTTTTCTCACGATCCGCCGGGCGGCTTGCCGCCCGGGCCCTTGGGTACCGCCATGGGCGCCCCTGGCAGGGCATCAGGGGTCGCCGCGGCTGGAGGGAGGTCTGGAACCGCGGGAACGTCGTGCGCCGCGTCTGGAGGCGGAGCGATGGGTGGACCCGCGACCACCGGCGGCGGCGTCACGGCGCCCATCCGGCGCATCACCATCTGCTGACGCCGGAGCAGGCGCGCGTTTGGATGCGCCGGGTTGAACGCGTGCGGGTTGTGAATCGCGGCGGCGAGGAGCGCCGACTCCGATGCTGACAGTTCGCTCGCAGATTTGCGGAAGTACGTGCGTGCCGCGGCCTCCGCTCCGTAGATGCCGTCGCCCCATTCGATCACGTTGAGATACAGCTCGAGGATGCGCTGCTTCGACAGCTCCGATTCGAGTTGCCGCGCGATCAGGAATTCGCGCACTTTGCGAATGGGGTTCTTGGACGGCGAGAGGTACAGGTTCTTCGCGAGCTGCTGCGTGATGGTGCTGCCGCCGCGCGCGAACTCCATCCGCTCGATGTTCACCTCCATCGACTCCTTCAGCTCGTCGAAGTCGATCCCCTCGTGCGTCCAGAACCGCGCATCCTCGGTGACCAGCACGGCGCGCTTCAAATTGGAGGACACCCGCGCGTAGTCGATCCAGCGCTGCACGCGCCTGGGCGGCTCGCCCCGGGCGCGCGACTCGCGGGCGCGAAGATCGATGAATGCCGTGCTCGCGGGATTGGACGTGCGGAGCGGGCGCACATCGGGCAGTGTCAGGTAGATGAACCCCGCGGAGCCGACGCCGAGCGCGGCGATCGCAAGGAGCGCGCGGCCGGCCTTTTTCATGGACCTGTCAGACCGCTGCCACCACGCGCTCAGCCGCTGCGAGCGCGGCGCTCTCCGAACCCGACCGATGACCGGCCCCGCGGAGCACGCGCTCGAAGGCGCTCAGAAACAACAGGATGTTCGACCGCGTCGATCCGGCTCCCATCAAACCCACCCGCCAGATCTTTCCAGCCAGCGGCCCGAGGCCCGCACCGATCTCCATTCCGAACTCGTCCAGGAGGCGCCGCCGCACCGTCGCTTCGTCAATCCCGTCGGGCACGCGCACCGCGTTCAACGTCCAGAGTCGTTCGGCTGGTGGCGGCAGCAGCGACACGCCGAGCGCGTCGAGGCCGGCAGCCAGCGCCTGGTGATGCCGCTGATGCCGCGCCCATCGCGCGTCAAGGCCTTCTTCCTCGACGACTTCGAGCGCCTCGTGCAACGCATACACGAGCGGCGCCGAGATCGTGTGATGGTATTTGCGGCGGACCCAGAAGTCCTCGAGGAGCGTGATGTCGAGGTAGAAGCTGCGCGACGGCGCGCGGCGCTCGAGCGCGCGCGATGAGAACGTGATCGGCGCCAGGCCGGACGGAGCGCCGAGTCCTTTCTGCGTGCAGCTGTAGCAGGCGTCGATCCCCCATGCGCCGGTCTTCAGCGGCACACCACCCAGCGTCGTCACCGCATCGACGATCGTCAGCGCGCCACGCGCCTGTGCGATCGCCGCGATTTCCTTCACGGGATTGACGACACCGGTCGACGTCTCGCCGTGCACCATCGCCACGATGTCGGTGGGCTCGGCAAGCGCCCGCTCGACCTGCGACGGATCGCAGGCGCGTCCCCATTCGACTTGCACGCGCGAGACCGTGGCGCCATAACGCTCGAGCATCTGCGCCAGCCGATCCCCGAAGTATCCCGTCACGACCACGAGCGCGCGCATGCCAGGCTTCGTCAGGTTTGCCACGGCCGCTTCCATGCCGGACGTACCCGTTCCGGATGTCGCCAGGTTCAACGCGCCGTCGCCAGCGCCGAAGGCAGACGCGAGACGCTGCCGCACGCCATCGAGCAGGACGACCATCGCCGGATCGAGATGACTCAGGACCGGCGAGCCCATGGCCTGCATCACACGCGACGAAACGGGGCTCGGTCCGGGTCCGAGCAGCAACCGCTCCGGCACGTTCATACGACCTCCGACACGCGTGCGAGCTCCCCGCGGATTTGTTCCCGGACCTCGGGCGCGACGGGTGCGAGCGGGGCCCGTGGATCTCCGCCTTTGTAGCCGGCGAGGTCGAGCGCGGCCTTCAAGCCTGGCACGCCGTAGCCGCTGGTCACCATGCGCGCGAGCGGCGACATGAGCGCCTGCAGCCGGCGCCCCTCCTCGTGGTGGCCAGCTTTCACGACAGCCATCAGCCGCAGGCAGAGCTCCGGCTCCACCGCCGCGACCGCGAGGATGGCGCCAACGGCACCGAGGCACAGATCCGAATAGAAGACGGTTCCCGTTCCGGCCAGCATCGAAAACGTCGACGGTGCAGCGTCCGCAAACGCTGCGAACGCCGCTGAGTCCGTACCCGACTCCTTCATTCCGACGATGTTCTTGTGCTCGGCAAGGTGCGCGACGGTGTCTGGCGTGAAGTTCACCCCGGTCGATGCCGGGAAGTTGTAGAGAAGTACCGGAATCGGCGATTCGTCAGCCACCGCGCTGTAGTGACGAACCAGGAGCGACTGCGTGCAGAGGCTCTTGAAAAATGACGGCGTTCGCACGAGCACGGCATCGGCGCCGAGCGCGGCGGCGCGCTGCTTCGCGCAATGGTCGCGCGTGTCGACTCGCGGCCCGTGCCGGCGATCACGACGCGATCCCGCGGCACCACGTCACGCGTGGCACTCAGGACGAGATCGGATTCGTCGTCGTCCAGCAGAGCTGATTCGCCGTTGGTGCCGAGCGCGACGATACCGCCAAGCCCGGCGCGCATCCATCGTTCGACGTTGAAACGAATGGCTGACGCGTCGACCTCACCGTCGCGAAAGGGCGTCGGCATCGGAGGAAACACGGAGGTGAGACGCATGTGATCGGAGGGTACCGCAAAAGAAAACCGGAAGCGGGACGCGCCCGCTTCCGGTTTGTGACCTCCGGTGGACCGGAAGGTGGAGACGCGGCCGGCCGAAGCCGGGCTCGCGTCCTAGTGAATCCGGGGACCCCAGACCGACTTCGATCGGCGCCAGTCCTCGTCCAGAATCGTCCAGAGCGTCTGGTCGAGATACTCGCCGTTGCGCAGGAATGACTTCCGCAAGATCCCCTCCTGAAGTGCGCCCACCTTGCGGAGCGCGCCGTTGCCGCGACCGTTGGCGACCGCAGCACGCGCCTCGAGGCGGTGCGTTCCAACGACGTCGAACGCGAAGTCGACAACCATCTTCGCGCCGTCGATGAAGGCGCCCGTGCCCCAGAACGCGAACCCGATCGCAAAGCCCCACTCGGCGGTTCGCGAAACCCGGCTCGAGCTGCCGGACCTGGAAGATCCCGATCGCGGTATCCATGCCGTGCGGCACCACGCCGAAGCAGACGTAGTTGCCTGCCGCGCGCTCGCGATGCGTCCACGCGATGAAGCGCTCGAACCCGTCGACCGTCGTCGGCGGCGGCGAAATGAATCGCGCCACTTCGTCGGTCGCGAGCATCGCCAGCAGCGACGGCGCGTCCGAGAGCCGCAGCTCCCGCAGCGTCACCATCGAGCCCGTCAGCACCGGCAGCGCCTGCCGCCAGTTCGTTTCCGTCGTCGTCGCGCGAGCCGCGTTGATCACAGCGTTGACGTCCATGACGGCCTCAGCAGTCTCGGAATGGCATCTTTTCCATTAGAGTACCCCTCCGATCGCCCGGGGGGCGTCGGGAGCCGGCGTTGCCGGTCCGAACAGGTTGTCGTCAGCACCGACGACGTCGAACGATTCGACCGGCGGTCGACGTCCGGGTCGTCGAAGAGCGGAGTGTCCTCGCCCGAGTTGCCCCAGGTGATGTTGTCCTCTCGTCGCTCGACGTGCCCCACACGATGTTGGTCGATGTCACCGCTGGTGCCCCAGACGACGTTGTCTTCGTCGGCTCGCGGTGCCCCACACGATGTTGTCGTCACTCATCGCGGCGGTGCCCCAGACCACGTTGGCGCAGTCGGCGCCGCCGCAGTCGGTGCCCCACACGATGTTGTCGTCGTCGTCGCCATCGTGCCCCAGACGATGTTGTCCTCGTCCAGCGCGGCGAACGGTGCCCCAGACGATGTTGTCGTACTCGGCGGAGGCGGTGCCCCAGACGATGTTGTCTTCGCTGTCGATCGGTGCCCCAGACCACGTTGTCGCAGCTCGTTCTCGCACAGCGTGCCCCAGACGATGTTGTGACCCGTCGCTGTCTTTCGCCGCGCCCCAGACCACGCCCGGCTTCCACGCCGGTCGCGTTCGGCTTGATGACGCCGTTCGAGATCCGGTGGTTGCCCCAGTTCAGGACTTCTGGCTCCATTCCGATGGATGCGGATAGGGCTGGCCTGGCTGCGCGGTCTTGAAGTAGACCGCGCCAGCTCGACGGCGCCCTTGGTATTCAGGAAGCCGGCGCCCTGCGTCAGCGCGTTGTATCCCGGATACACCTGCGCGGTGTACTCGAGGATCGCCTTCACGAGGTTCGGCGTCAGCTTCGGGTTGGCCTGCAGCATCAGCGCGACGCGTGCCGGCGACGACCGGCGACGCCATGCTGGTGCCCGCTGAGGCTCAGATACGGCTTGTAGTTGACGAAGAGCGAGCCCGTCAGGAGCGCCGTGGTCTTCGTCGACATACATCAGGCTCGCGCGGATCGCTGACAGCGACACGATGCCCACGCCCGGCGCCACGATGTCCGGCTTCGCCTCGAAGTCGATCGCCGACGGTCCGCGCGAGCTGAACGACGCCATCATGTCGTCGGCGCGGCTCACCGTGCCCTCGTGGCTCGACGCGCCGACCGTCAGCACCCAGGGCGCGTTGCCCGGCGCCGTGATGCCGCCGTACTGCATCTGACCGAGCCGGTTCTTGCCGAGGTTGCCCGCCGCCGTCACGACGACGATGCCGGCGTCGACGGCGCGCTTGGCCGCGAGCGTCAGCGGGTCGGTCCTGTACGACTCGGTCACCGCCGCGCCAACCGACAGGTTGATGACGCGGATGTTGTAGAGCCGCCTTGTTCGCGACCGCCCAGTCGAGCGCGGCGATCACGTCGCTGATGACGCCGCGCCCGTTGCTGATCGAGAACCTTCAGGCTCACCAGGTGCGCACGCGGCGCGATGCCGGCGCGTGCGCCGCAGGGAGTCGTAGCCGTTGCCGGCGATGATCCCCGCGACGTGCGTGCCGTGGCCGTTGTCGTCGTACGGCGACGTCCGGCCGTTGACGAAGTCGACAAACGCGGGAACGCGCTGGCCGTTCTTCGTCCGCACGAGCGACGACGCTGCCGTGGTACGTCAGGTCGTCGTGCCATGACGTGATCCCCGAGTCGATCACCGCGACGCCGATGCCGGCGCCGCGTGTAACCGTAGGTCTGCTGCACGGCGCGCGCGCCGACCGTCACCGCCACCCGGTTCATCTCGCCACCGGTCGGACGGTCCCAGACGATGCGGTCCACGCCCGCGTAGTCGGCAAGTTTCCTGAGCTGACCGTTCGGCAGCTCAACGACCTTGCCGTTGATGGAATCCAAAGCTGCGACCGAGCCTGCCGCCGAGCTTCTTCGTCTCGGCGTCCGCGCTCCAACCGGGCTTGAGAAGCACGATGACCTGTGATCTCCCGTTCGAATTGCCCTTGCCCTGATTGGAAGCGCGATCGTTCAGCACTCGATCGAGCTTGGGGTGATCTCCTGAACGGGCAGCGAACGCTGGCGTCGCCCCCGCCAAGGCACAGACCAGCGCCGTCGCCAGTCCGCCCCGAACAACCGCACACCATCGAACCACTGGATTACCTTTCGAAAAAGTCCAAGTCACAAGTCGAGTCGGCTAACGGCAGAGCAAGCGTAGGGCCAGCCCGGCAACCCGAACGAGCCGCGCCTGCTAACTACTTTGGATAAAGGGCTTATTGCGTTTGGTCAGGGGCAGAAAACAGCCGCACAAGTGTGCGGGGCGCCCCCTTCGTGGTCCGTTGTGGTACAGCCACACGCCGTAAGTGTTTCTGACCGAAAAAACCCGATGGAAAAGGCTGCTATTCGAGCTGTGCCGGATCGAGACAGGGGGTGTTCGAAAATGATGACCTTAAGTTATTGAGAACTCACGGCTTATTAGACAGCATTCGACCGGCACATCAGCAGCAGTCGACGAGACCAGTTGGAGAGACAGAACTGTAAGGACGATCGCTCCCGCCGGCGCGAGCAGCCAGGGGGCCTCGGAAAGGGCCCCGGCCTGACCTGCTTCATGGAGCATAACTCCCCAGCTTGGAGTAGGTTCCGCGAATCCGAACCCCACGAACGACAGCGTGGCTTCGGCCAGGATGAAGGCCGGCAGCAAGCAGCGTGACCTGGACCGCCAGGAAGCCCCGTCGCTGCCGGCAGCAGATGACGAAGCAGAATCCGCAACGGACCGGCCCCGAGCGCCCGCGCAGCTTCTGCGTACTCCTTGCTGCGCTCGGCCGCCACGACAGCCCGCACGCCGCGCGCCGCGATAGGGCCAGCCCGCCAAGCCCAGGACGCCGGCCATCGTCCAGAAGACAGTCCCGGTGCTCGAGGACGAGCGGCATCGCGGCGCGAAGAACGATCACGACGTAGATGGCCGGGCAGGACGAGGACGAAGTCGGCGACCCGCATCAAGCACGTCGTCGAGCGAGCCGCCCCGGAAGCCGGCGATCGCCCCGACGAGTCGCGCCCAGAAGGACGGCGCCCCGATCGCGGCAAGCGCCGAGACGCCAAGCGACAACCGGGCGCCAAGCAGCGACTCGCGCGAAGATGTCGCGGCCGAGCGCATCCGCCGCCGAGCAGCAGCCACGGTCCGCGCGATTCATCCGTCGTCACGAGCGTGCCCGGCGAGAACCACTCGAGAGGCACCGGCGACGGTCGCGATCTTCGGCGAATCGGTGCTCGAGCCGATCGACGAGCCGCAAGCGGATACACGAACGGGCCGGTGCCAGTGCCCGTCCTCGTCGACGAGTGCGGGCGCATGGGCGGTGCGTAGCTGAGATCGGCAAACTGACGCCCTGGATCGTGCGGGGCGATGGCCGACGCCGCGAGCGTGATCGCGGCGATGAGCGACAGGCAGACGATTCCGGCGCGCGTGGTGCGCGACATCAGGCCGGTTCCTCGAGGCGGGGATCGACCGCGACGAGCGCCAGATCTGACACCAGGATTCCGAGAGCGAGGCACGCAGGCTCCTGTCGCGGCGCAGCCGGCGACGAGATACAGGTCGCGCGCCTTGCAGCGCCTCGTACATCAGGTCGCCAAGGCCCTGCCAGGACATGACGATCTCGACCACGAACGATCCGCTCAGCGCCGAGCCGATGATGATGCCGTAGATCGCGAGCACCGGTTTGAGCGACAAGCCGAAGCGCGTGCCGCCAGACGACGCGGCGCCTCGGAATGCCACGCGCGAGCGCCGCAACGATGGACGGATCGTCGAGCGCCTCGCGAATCGCGCGCGACTGCAAACGCTCGAGCGACGGCCGCAATCGGCAGCGCGAGAGCGAGCGATGGCAGGCACGAGATGAGCGCGCCACGGTGAAGGCCGACTCGAACGCGCCGCTTCCGCGGGCAGATCCGGGCAGCCCGCCGGCCGGGAACCATCCCGTCCGCGCCGCAACGAGCAGCAGGAGGAGCGAGGTCACGAGCGAAGGCATCGAGAGGACCACCATCGACGCGACTCGTGCGGTCGCGGCACGAGCACGCCTCCGCGTCGTGGCTGCCCGTGAAAACGCCGAGCGGGATGCCGATCGACCGTCGCGAGCGCCAGCGCCGAGAAACCGAGCAGCGCCGTGTTGCCCGCGCGCTCGCGAATCAGCGCGGCGACGGGCCGTCGGAATCTGCAGTGACTCTCCGAAGTCGAGCCGGAGGCTTGCGGGCGAGCCAGGCGACGTACTGTTCGGCGAGTGGTTTATCGAGGCCCAGCCGATGACGCTCGGCCAGCAGGACCGCTCGGATCGGTCCCGAACGCGTCGTCCGGTGGCGCCAGGCGCGCGAGCAGCAGCGAGGCGGACGACACGGCAAAGACGAGCAGGACGGCAAACCCGAGACGGCGGAGCAGGAAGCGCGCGAAACCGGTGTTCACTCAGTATGTTTCGGCCGGAACGGCCGCATGCTTGAGGAGGTGGATCCGTGCCGGGATCCGGGATCCGGGGTGCGGGTGCGGATCCGGGATCCGGGACGGTTAACGACGTTGCGGCGCCACGGCGAGCGACTCGGCGCTCCAGAGCAGCTGCGGAATCTACGGCGCCGGCCTGCGGATTGACGACGCGGGAGCTGACGGCGAGCGTCACCTTTGGCGTGACGAAATAGATGGCCGGCAGTTCGTCGGCCAGGATGCGCTGGGCTTCGGCGAACAGCCGCTTGCGCTCAGCCAGGCTCGGACTCTGGCGCCTGCTGACGCATCAACTCGTCGATGCGGCGCTCCCAGTCGGTCGCCGGGCGTCTTCTGCTCCGGATTCCAGAAGTGAAAGTCGCCGGAGCTGAACCAGAAGCTGCGGGTTGAGCGCGGGATCGGTCGCGCTCGACTGCGACGCCGAAGTAGATGGTGTCGTAATCGCCCTTCGCCCGAATCGCTGGAAGAGTCCGCCCGGGTCGAGCGTGACGACGTCGACGCCGAGCCCCAACCTGGCGCAGCTGCTCCTGGAGCACCGCCACGATGCGCTCGCGGATGTGATCGGCCTGTGCGTCAGGATCGAGAACCGGACCGGGGTGCCCGACGCGTCCTCGAGCATGCCGTCGCCGTTGCGGTCGGTGAGGCCCGCGCGGCGAGCAGCGTCGCGCGCCCTGGCGCGAGTCGCGCTCGCAGGTCGGGCGAACGTCCGCAAACCAGGTCGGTTGGCCGGCGTCATCGGGCCGTAAATGGGCACCGCCGCGCCGAGGTAGACGGTGTTGACGATCGCCTGCCGATCGACCGCGCAGGAGATCGCCTGGCGGAAGGCCTTCTGTTGGAACCAGCGCCCTGCGCGGATCCGCGGCGTCGCGCCGGGGAGAGGTTGAACCACAGCAGGTTCGGATCGAGCCCGACGCCGGCGTCGATCAGCCGCAGCCGGCCCTGATCGGCGACGCGCTTGAACGCTGCGTAGTCCTCCGGACGGATGTCCGCGTTGGTCATCAGATCGATCTCGCCCGACTGCAGCCTGCAGCGCTTCGGTGTTCTGGTCGGGCACGATCAGCACGGTCAGCTTGTCGAGATACGGGAGCGGCGACCCGGCGGCGTCCTTGCGCCAGTAGTGCGGATTGCGCGTGAACACGAGCCGCTGGCCCGGCACGTGCTCGGCGAGCACGAAAGGACCGAGACCGGCGATCTCGGTGAGCGGGGTCTTGACGGACCACGCGTCGTTGAAGGTTCCGTCCGCGAGCGCGCGTTCGAGCTTGTGGCGCGGGAGGATCGGGATGCTGTCGATCAGCCGCAGCCCCGGCGCGAACGGCGACGGCAGCCGGATGATCGACCGTCGAAGGGTCTGGCGCCTCGACTTGCAAGGGTTTGCCGTCGACGAGCGTATCCGCCGCCAGCGGCGACGTCGACCTTCGGGTCGTAGAGCGCGCGAAACGAGAACAGGACGTCGGCTGACGTGAACGGCGTGCCGTCCGAGAAGATGACCGCCCTGGCGCAGCTTGATGGTGTAGGTCAGGTCGATCGGCGGACTCGGTCCAGCTCTCGGCCAGCCACGGCTCGAGCGTGTCGGTTGCGCGATTCACCGACACGAGCGGCGCCTGCGTGAGGAGCGCGAGGGCCTCGCCCGCAGTGCTGTGATCGACGAACCGGTTGTATGTGGCTGGTTCCGTTCGAAGCGAGGCCACCAGTTCCCCGCCACGCGAAGGCTTTGCGTCTGCGACGACACTCCCGGTGCGGCCAGAGGACGACGGACGCTCGGATCGGCACGCCGTGGCGAAAAGCGGCGCGGCAATCGTGACGACGAGTGCAGCACAGGCGAGCCTCGGTCTCGATGGAGCCGACGCGGAGGTCGAAGGCTGTTGAAACATCGTCAAGGGCGTAGTCGGAGCCTGCCTCGACGTAGCCGACGTGGAAGTCGAAGCTCGTAGCAACATCGTCAAGGCGTAGTCGGGGCCACAGATGACCTGACCGGCCAATTACTTGGCCGCCTTCAAAAAACGTCGATTTTGCAGGCGTTTACCGCGGGTAAGCGATACCCGTACGGGACGCAGGTACCAGTGAGCCAATCTGATTGGCTGACCTGATCTTCGGCTTCTGTCGAGAGCGGCTTCACTAGATGCCGAACGCGCGACTAATTGCTGTCAGCCTGTCCCATAGAGTCGCCTACTGACAGGTCCTGTGCGACGCTCGCTCGGTTTCACTCGCCGCGACACCTCGTGGCACGCAGCGTGCCTCTGCCGCGCGCAGAACTCCAACCCTGCGAAAAAACGGGACCACAGCCATGACCCACACTTCGAGATGGTTCGTAAGGCACGCCCATGGTCCTGCAAGTTTCATCATTTTTGTTTCGCTGTTCGCGGCGGCCGCTGAAGCCGGCCCGCATCGAGCCCGCCTTTCCAGGGATCTCGAGTCGCGCATCGCATCGGGGCGCGGCGAGCAGACGACGGTCATCGTCTCCGGCACGGACGCCGACGTTCAAGCGCTCGCCACACGATACGGCGCAGTCGTGAAGAAGTCGGTCCGGGGCGGCGCGGTTCTCGAGGTGACCGGCGGCCAGCTCGAGGCGCTCAGCGACGATCCGTCCGTCGACCACCTCTCGGGCGACGTGCCCGTCCAGCGCATGTCGATCACGAACGAGGCCACCGGGGCGAATCAGGTCTGGAACGGGATCGCGGGCCTCCACGGTTACACCGGCCGCGGCATCGGCGTCGCGGTCATCGACTCCGGCGTCGCCACGCACGCGGCGCTCCGAGGGCCGCGTCGTCGCCGAATTCGACTTCACCGGCAAGAAGGGATCGGCAGTCGACAAGTTCGGCCACGGCACGCACGTCGCGGGCATCCTCGCCGGCAACAGCGACGGCGAGTACTCGGGCATCGCGCCCGGCGCGCACATCGTCAGCCTGCGGGTGCTCGGACCGGACGGATCGGGTGACACGAGCGACGTCATCAACGCCATCGACTGGGCCATCGCGCACAAGGCGAAGTACGCGCTCCGCATCATCAACCTGTCGCTGGGCCATCCGGTGTTCGAGTCCTACCGCGACGATCCGCTGTGCCAGGCGGTGCAGCGCGCGGTCGATGCCGGGACTGGTGGTGGTCGCGGCCGCCGGCAATCTGGGGAAAACGGACGACGGCCGTCCGATCGTGGGCGGCGTCATCTCGCCGGGCAACAGCCCGGCGGCGCTGACCGTCGGCGCGCTGAACACGCGTCGCCACCGCGCAGCGGTCCGACGACGTGATGGCGACCTACAGCTCGCGCGGGCCGACCTCCATCGACGGCGTGCTGAAGCCGGACTCGCGGCTCCGGGCAACAAGATTGCGGGTCCGGCCGCGCCTGGCGCCTACCTGACGCAGACCTATCCCGAAGCGGATCGTCGCCGGCCAGGGCTCGCAGGCGTACATCGAGCTGAGCGGGACGAGCATGGCGGCGGCGGTCGTCTCGGGCGCCGTGGCCCTGTTGCTGGAGGCCAATCCGTCGCTCACGCCGGCTGACGCCAAGCTCGTCCTTCAGCTGACGAGTTCACGTGTGGCGGGGGCGGGATTGATTGAGGCGGGGGCGGGGAGTCTGAATGCAGCGGCGGCGGTGGTGCTGGGGGCGAAGCCGGAGGCATACACATTCATGAATCAAGGAGCTGGCGGAATAGCCTTCGTCAAGCGTTCGCAAAACGGAGAATACGAGGTTCCAGCTTCGATCTCGCTGTACTCCGGATTGGGAACGATCACTTTGCTTCCCGAGACGATCGTGTGGGGCGAGACCATTGTCTGGGGCGAAACGATAGTGTGGGGTGAAACCATAGTGTGGGGCGAAACCATCGTGTGGGGAGAGGCAGCTTTTACTTCGACAATGACCATTAGCGGCAAGACAATCGTCTGGGGAGAGGCGCTCACACCGGCGACTATTGTGTGGGGCGAGACCATTGTATGGGGTGAAACGATAGTTTGGGGAGAATGCGAAGCTGCCATCCCTGGTGACTAGAGGCTCACGAATGGATTGTACAAAGCCGACACTCTTAAGGAGAAAAGCCATGAGTCGCTTAATCGTTTGGGGAGACTGATTCGATAAGCTCGTGGGGCTGAGTCAAAGGATGAAGGAAGAGCGACTGGCCGTAAGTGGTCGACTGTACGTCGGAGCCGTTATTGGCGTCGGCGTAGTGTCGCTTTTGCACTCAGTTTATTTTCTGCATCTTCATCCTGTCACTTACCACTGGGCTGTCCTTGCTGGACTGACGCTCCTAACGGGATCGTTTACCGTAAGGATTCCCACAATTCCGGCAAGGCTATCAGTCTCAGAAACGTTCGTCTTCGCCGCAGTACTCCTATTTGGCCCGGCCGCGGCGACGATGATCGTGGTGCTCGACACTCTTGTAATTTCGTTGTGGCAGAAGACCCGCGTCCGCCGGACGTCTCGCATTCTGTTCAACGTCGCTGCACCATCGGTTGCGATCTGGCTGGCGGCCCACAGCTTCTTTTGGATCACAGGAATTCGGCCTCTTGCGGAGCATCAACAGGACATCCTCCCACTGCTCGTGCCGATTATTGTCCTGGCAGTCCTCTATTTCCTGCTTAATAGCATTCTTGTAGCGTGGGCCATTGCTTTTGAAAAGCACGTCTCAGCGTTTACGGTTTGGCGAGACAGTTTTCTTTGGCTCTTACTCAACTATCTCAGCGGCGCGTCAGTTGCCGCTCTACTTCTCCCGTATCTTCAGCCTGAACAACGGGAGTTCGCGAGAGTAATAGGCGTTCTCCTGCCGCTGCTGCTCATTTCTTATCTGACATTCAAGACGACTATGGGACGAGTGGATGACGCGCATCGTCATCTCAAGGAACTCAACGATCTCTATCTCTCTACGATCGAAACGCTGGCGATGGCCATTGACGCCAAGGACCAAATTACGCATGGACACATACGCCGCGTTCAGGTGCAAGCTGTCGCGCTCGCCAAAGCAATGGGCGTCAAGGACACTGCACAGATTCATGCCATCGAGGCCGCTGCGCTTTTGCATGACATGGGGAAACTGGCGGTTCCTGAGTACATTTTAAACAAACCAGGGCCATTGACTGCGGCTGAATTCGAGAAGATGAAGCTCCACGCTAGCGTTGGGGCGGACATTCTGTCTGCCATTGACTTCCCCTATCCGGTAGTTACCGATAGTCAGGCACCATCATGAGAGCTGGGACGGAACCGGTTATCCCGATAAGCTACTCGGTGCCGCAATCCCTATCGGAGCACGAATACTATCTGTAGTCGATTGTTTCGATGCACTTACCTCTGATCGACCGTATCGTCCCCGCCTTTCCGACAACGACGCGCTTCGAATTCTGTCTGAACGACGTGGCCGGATGTACGACCCGCTAGTTGTGGATACATTTATGAGGCTTCATGCGGATGGTGGATTGAGCGTCGCAGACGCCACACAAGAAGCCTCTTTCTCAACATTCTCAACTGCTCCTGCAGCGTCGCTGATAGCCTCTCATGACGTGAATCCGCTGGAAGATATCACTGCGAGTGGCGAGGAGATGCTCGTTCTCTTTGAACTGGCGCGCGGCATGAACCAGCGGCTTGGCCTGCCTGAAGTTGGCGATTTGGTAGTGAAGCACTTACGACGAGTCGTGCCTTCATCGCTTTTCGTTTTGTATCTTTACGATTCAAAAACTGGTGAGCTAGTCGCCGCTTATGCAGCTGGGGAGCATTCAAGCATAGTCGCTGGATTGAGTATTCCTTTGGGCCAACGCCTGACTGGTTGGGTGGGAGCGCACAGACAGACCATTAGTAACTCGGATCCAGTCCTTGATCTTGGCGATACTGCTCGCTCCGTCTCACCACGACTCCGGAGTTGCCTAAGCACTCCGCTACTGATTAAGGATTCACTCGTTGGCGTACTCTTCCGTGTACTCTGAGATCAATCATGCCTTCACACTCGAGCATCAGCGGATCGTGGAAGTGATCGGAAGGCAGATTTCTCCCGCGATTCAGCACGCCGTTTCACCAGAACCTAAGGCATCCAGTCATGGCGAGCTTCTACCTGGGAGCCTCGCGACTATCGAAATGCTTGAACCGTTTCTCTCTACCAGGGCCTCTACTGAGCTGTGCCTAATCCTAGTTCGCGTTCAGGTCGACAACGATTCCCTCTCGCCCGCACCGGCGCTGTCTGGACATTTTGAGACCAGCTTGATTCAGTGCATCCAGAAACAGATTCGGCCGTCTGACATTCTGGTTCGCAGTGTCGCAAATCGTTTCGTAGTCATCCAGTTTAGTGGAGATCGTTCGCAGGCGAACTTAATCGCGAATCGCATTAGCCAAGCCGCTGAATCGCAACTGGTTGAGCTCCGTGCTCAGGCTAGTGTCGGGATCAAAGTGAGCATAGCTCGCATGCCTGATGATGGACATTCGGTTGATGAACTGATATTGGCCGCCGAACTTCGGCTCGATTCTCGCGATGCCAAATCTAGAGGCGATCTCGGTCCGCCGCCTAAGTCTATTCATTGAGGGTTAAATCGTGCCGGCGAACTTTGGTGAAGTCGATTCGGATATTAGAGTTGGACAGTTTGCTCGAGCCCTCGAGCGTTTGGAAGGTGAAACGAGAAGCCTCCGGCACGTTGACACTCTTCGGTTTGATACTGTGCGTGCAGAGCTTCTTTACCACACCGGGCGCATTGCAATTGCGTCAACTGTCGCAGCTCGTCTGCTCGACGAGTCGTTACCGCCGGAACTAGGTGCAAGGGGTGCATACATCGCGGCGATGTCTGCCTTCGAAGGAGGAAACTTTGCAGATAGCCTGCAACACATTCGACAGTCACTGCGGCTCGCTGAAGCTAGCGGCGACCCAAATGTCCTGTCGATTGCGCAGTTGGGATTGCTGCGGCTTGTAGCCGACTCTGGCACCGCTTTGGTCCCTTTGCTTCGAGACGTTCGAAGGGTCATCGCACGGACAGGGGACCCACACCTCATGGTCGGCCTCAGACTTCATTACGCACGAGTTGAAGCGTCCAGGCACAGCCCCGGAGAGTCAGGGCGTCACCTGAGAGCTGCAAACGCTCTGCTCCAGAGATTTCCGAACGCCTGGTTGCAAGGACGAGTGCACCTTGGCTTTTGCATCGTGAACACTCTGAGCGGTGACTATCAGAGAGCGATAGCGGAAGCGGAACTGGCAATACAGTGTGCGGCGAGCTCTGGACACGCGCGAACTGAGTTGGGAGGTTTGATCAATTTGTCCCATGCGATGCAGGCGATAGGTCGGTTTGAAGAAGCACAAAAAGCAATCGATAGAGTGCTGGCGAAGTCGCGTGACGACGTCGAGATTATGATGGCAGCGCTCGACTCGCGAGCGAATCTACTAATACGCGAAGAGCGACTCCAAGAAGCCGAAACGACAGTCGTGGAGATTTGTCGATTGGTCGACTTGATGCCCACTGATCTGCGGACAAGGTGGGTGGCATCGACCGTTTCGGAAACTCGCGTTCGACTATTGCAGGCACAAGAACTCTGGGGTGTGGCGGACGAAGAAGTGAGTAAAGCGATCGCCGCATCACTCAAACAGAGGGACACTTATTGGGAGAATCGGTTCTTGTTGCTGAAACTCGAGGGATTGGCAGCGGTTGGTAAGTTCGCGGAAGCCGGGCAAGTCCTGATGAGGCTCGATCAATGCGAAACAGTCGAGCGAATGGGAGAGAGGAACCGCGTATTGGGGAGTGCTGTTATGGCTTCCGGAAGAACTGAACAAGGTCGAGAGTTACTTCGAAGAGCAGACCGAGTCGCAACGGGTACGGGACGCGACTTTGTCAGCGAAAGCCGAGCTGAGGGCCAAGGGACTGGTAATGTGCACTCGTCGATTTTGGAAACGTCTTCCGTTCCTCCCCCCGACCTCGATAGCGCCGTGGCGCTGATCGAACTTGGCAGCCACCCGCACATCCTCGCACGCGAGGCCCTGGCGGTCGTCGACGCGGCGCAGTGCGCGCGGGCGGCCGCGATTGTGGCGCGCGGGCCGGGCGGCCCGAAGATCATCGACCGGCGCGGCTGGGACGAGGCATTGGCGCTCGCGGCGGCCCGAAAGCCGCAGCCCTGCGAGGTCGTTCCCCTTGGCGAACACCGAGACGAGCCCTGGGAGCTCATCGTCGATCCGAAGCCGGAGCTGGAGCACCGCTGCGCGCTCATCGCCGTTCGCAAACTCATTGGAACGGCCCTGACGCTGGAGCACTATCGTCGTGAGGAGCAGCAGCGCGCGGCGCTGTGGCCCGCCGAAGCCCTCGATGGAGATCCCGAGAGCATCTGGGCCTCGGAGCAGATGTCCGAGGTGCTCGGCGTGGCGAAGCGAATCGCGGCCACGCCGCTCTCGGTCCTCGTGACCGGCGAGACTGGCACTGGCAAAGAGATGCTCGCGCGCGCGATTCACCGCGCGTCCGATCGCGCCGACAAGCCGATGATCCCGTTCAACTGCAGCGCGGTGCCCCGCGACATGATCGAGAGCCAGTTGTTCGGGTACCGTCGAGGCGCGTTCACAGGCGCGGACGCCTCGTTCGCAGGCGTGATCCGGTCGGCCGCCGGGGGCACGTTGTTTCTCGACGAGATTGCCGATGTGCCGCTCGATGTGCAGCCGAAGCTGCTGCGCTTCCTGGAAACCCACGAAATCCATCCGCTCGCCGAGACGCAGCCGATAAAGGTCGATGTCCGGGTGATTGCCGCAACGAACGGCAGGCTGGAACAACTCGTGGCTGAAGGCAAGTTCAGGGAAGATCTTTACTACCGGCTGAACGTCGTGCAGCTCAAGCTTCCGCCCCTGCGGGAGCGGCGCGAGGAGATTCCACCGCTCGTCGAGCACTACCTGCGCAAATACGGCGACGAGCAGAAGAAAGGCCGCCTGGCACTGAGCGACGAAACCCTCGAATACCTGCTGCTCTATTCGTGGCCGGGCAACATCCGGCAACTCGCGAACGAGGTGCGCCGGATGGTCGCGATGGCCGAGATGGACGCCACGCTCACGCCCGCGCAGCTGTCGCCGGAGATCCAGTCGTCACGACGCACGATTCCCGCGGTCGCCAGCGCGGATCCCGAGGTTCGAGTCCGGATCGACCAGCCACTCCCCGTCGCGGTGGAGATGTTGGAACAGACAATGGTCAGGAGCGCGCTCGATCGAACGCACGGGCGCGTCGAGGAAGCCGCGCGCATGCTCGGAATTTCCAGGAAGGGGCTTTTCCTCAAGCGACGCCGCTGGGGTATGCATCATCATTAGGACGACCTGTGAACCCAACTGCTTGATTCAGTCTCTGGGCTTCCAGTCGTTCCGATATGTGCGCGACAAATATTGAGTCGCCTCCGGCTTGTCCGGAAACCGAAGCGCGTTCGCGTCGAACTTCAGCGTCTCGCCGGGAAAATGAGCCGCGACGTTGCCGATGATCACCGATTCGGTGAGCGGGCCGGCGTAGTCGAAGTTGGCCGAGCACTTCTCCTTGCCGCCTGCCGAGCACGACGTCGATGAACTCGCCGTAGTGATCGCGATCCGGCAGCTCGATCGTCGGCAGCGAGCGCCATCTTCGACTCCGGCAGCACGAACGGCTCCGGCGGTCACGTGCGGCAGCACGAGCAGGCCGTCGGTGCCGACGACGACGCTGCCCTGCTCCGGAAAGCGGGCGCCGACCGGCTCGCGAACCGAGTCCGGCGGCAGCTCGCCGCCGTCATACCACCACACGTCAACCGTCTTGTCGGCCGTGAACTCGGTGCCCGGATACGTCAGCTTCACGCGCGCCTTCGTCGCCCAGCTTTCTGCGGTCGGCGCCGGACCGTACGCGGTGACCGAAATCGGCGAGGTCAGCTTCAGCGCGCGATACGGCGGACTGTAGATGTGGCAGCCCATGTCGCCGAGCGTGCCTGTCCCGAATCCGACGCGCCGGCGCCACTCGCCCGGGTGATAGCACGTCCTTCTTGAATGGACGCGTCGCGCTGACGCCGAGCCACTCGTCCCAGTCGAGCGGGGCCGGCACCGGATCGCTCTGCGTCGGGCAGCGGCTTGTCGTCGCCCCAGCTCTTGTTCGAGAACGTGTGCACCTCCCGAATCTTGCCGACGATGCCGCTTCGCACGAGCGCTTCGCCGTAGCGCTGCGAGCGGCTCGACGACACCTGGATGCCCATCTGCGTCGTCAGGCCGCGTCGGCGAGCGTCTTCGGTGAGCAGGCGCGTTTCCTGCAGCGTGTTGCAGAGCGGCTTCTGAACGTAGACGGCCTTGCCGTGCTTCATCGCCTCGAGCGCGACCAGGCAGTGCATGTGATCGGGAATCGAGACGTTCACCGAGTCGATGTTCTTCTGCTCCTTCTTGAGCAGCTCGCGCCAGTCCTGGTAGACGCGGACCTTCGGGAAGCGCTGCTGCAGCGGCTCGATGCGGCAGAGATCGACGTCGGCGACGGCGACGAGATCGAACGCGGGATGCTTGCGCGAACGACAGCAGATCGGCGAGCGCCTGACCGGACGCGCCGATGCTGGCGTGGCGCAGCATCGGGACCGGCCGCGCGCGAACGAATGGACAGGAACGGTCCGACCGCCGCGGTAGCGCCGACGGTCTGGAGAAACTTTCTGCGTGAGAGCGTATGGTCGGACATCAGCCGCAGGGTATCGCCATTGGGCGACTCATGCAATGGCTCAGGCAGCTCGAATTACGATTTTGACATGGCCTCTCAGGGCATGCCGGGATGGCAGCTTTGACGGCAGTGCTGTCTGGGCGCATACTTGTTGCCCCCCAGCCTCACGCTCCACAGAGGAGAGTCCATGACACGTAACGGTTTCCGACTTGTCGGAACAGTCGTCGCGTCCCTGCTGGCGCTGTCGATGAACGGATCCGCCCAGCGGGGCGGAGGTCCAACAAGCGTCCTGATCACACAGCCCGTCAGGCGCGCCCGATCGCACTCGGAGTTTCTGGAGGAAACGCGAGCGACATCGCCAACGGTTTCTGCTGCTCGGGAACGCTGGGCGCGCTGGTCACCGACGGACAACGGCAATTCATTCTCAGTAATACTCACGTCTTCGCCGGGGACGTCACCCCGGGCGGCAACAATCGGATCTCCAGCGTAGGCGACGATGTCGATCAGTCCGGGCTCGTCGACGTCGGCTGTCAGTACATCGCCAGCGACATCGTCGCGGACGTCGCCGAGTGGGCGCCCTTCGGACAGTTCAATATCGATGCAGCCATCGCAGAAGTCCGGGGGGGCCAGGTCCGCTCGGATGGTTCAATCCTGGAGATCGGGACTCCCGCGAATACCACTGTGCCCGGGTTCGTCGGCCAGGCCGTCAAGAAAAGCGGTCGCACGACCGGCCTGACACGGAGCTCGATCAGCTCGCTGAACGCGACCGTCACCGTCGGCTACACCGACGAGTGCGCGGGGGGCAGCTTCAACGTGACTTACACGGGCCAGATGCTCGTCAGCAACAAGGCAAGCCGTTTCCTCAACAGCGGCGATTCAGGATCGGCTCATGGTCGAGGACGTGGCCACGAATCCGCGCGCGGTCGGCCTGCTTTACGCGGGCAGCAGCAGCATCGCCGTCGCGAATCCGATTGACGAAGTGCTCACTCACTTTGGGGTCTCGATGGTCGGAGGAACAGCCTCCGCGTCCGCGTCCGGTCTCGAAACGGGGCCGACGAGCGGCAGAGGGCTCGCGCGCGCGATGGCGATTCAACAACGTCACGCCCGCGAGTTGCTCAACGTGCCGGGCGCCGTTGGACACGCTGTGGGCGCGGGCAACAGCCCCGTGATCCAGATCCTCGTTCAGGAACTGACGCCGGGGGCGCAGGCGGCCGCGCCGCGTCAGCTGGAGGGGGTCCCTGTCCTCCTCGTGGAAGTTGGAGAGATTCGCGGGATGCCATTCTGCAGCAAGCAGGTTGACGGCCGGAAACGATAGTGACCGATGCCGGCAGTTGGTTCTCTGCTGGACCAACTGCCGACCTCCCCCTCCACGGAAACCGAACAAACAGCATTGCTCGATGACGTCTGTGACGATGACGGACGTTGACCACCGCCTCTCCCAATGCCACACCCTTTCTGCGCCAAGCTGGCACCCGAAATGCTGGAGTGACGGCATGGCGACGGTCCCCGTCGACAATTGCCCCAGATGTGAATCATCCCGGGTAGTCGCCGCGTTTCGATCGACGAATTGCTCGTATTACTACTGTTCAGACTGCAGCTACATGTGGGACATCGATGTGGCGGCTGACAAGGTCAGAAAAGACGATTGGCCGGTCGAGCTGAACAGGCGGGCACAACATCCGGCGTAACAACATCCGGCGCAACCCAATTCGTTCCCGTAGGCCACGTGTGGTTGCGCACGGCTGGCTGACGCTCACCCCTCGCCCAGCACTCGCTTTGCCTGCTTGTTGTGCCGGGCGATGTGAGCGGTGGCCCACTCCGCGAGTTGGTAAACGTTGATCGTCCCGACGATGGCGCTGGTGATGCCCAACCGCGCACCGCGCTCCGACGTGAGTGCGTCAAACGCCCGCGCCATCTTCGTGCCTGACGCCTCGAGCGCCGCGACCGCGTCGGTGCGTCGCACGGCCGGAGGTGGATGCGACGACGGGGGGGCCTGGAGGCGATCTGGAATCGACGCCGCAATTTCGCCCCACGGACGTTCGCAAAACGAGTCCGGCAACGGCTGAGTGCCCGTGAGGTCCCCCGAGATCAACCCGGCGAATCTCGTGGACACGGTTGCGACGTGCCACCCGATCTGCGACGCCGACCAGCCGTTTGGCACGTGCCGCTCGGCCGCCTCGTCTGTGGCTCCGCGCAGGCGCGCCACGAGCCGCTCGTTCGCCGACGCAAACGCTTCACGCAGGTGTCGAACCCGCGTCATGTGCGCCGCCTGGGCTCCGTGCATCCCGTAGCCTTTCCTGTGTCTGCTTTACTCACTGCAGGCGCTTGTTAGCGCGTTCCACCGAAAAACGACGGCATAGGCATGTCGCGCATCGTGTGCAGCCCCGGCGCGACCTCGAGGATCTTCGGCAGCGAGTTGACGACGATCGATGCCGTCGCGATGTCGCCGTGCACGCCGCCCGCGAGCTTCATCTTCAGCGCCGGCGATCCCGACGATCTCCACCGCGTCGAACGACTCCGGCGCGCCCAGATACGCTTCCATGTGCAGCGTGATGATCGGCTGGCCGTTGCGGTAGCCGATGCCGTCCTGCACGATGCCGCAGACGTAGCCGGCGTCGACGGCGAGGAACTCGCTCGCCACCGTCTCGGTCGCCATCTTCGGCTGGATCTCGTCGGTGATCCGATCCAGCTTCCACCCGATCGCGTCGGCGATCATCGACACCGACTCGGCCAGCCCGACGTGCCGCACGCTCCCGTCGTCCACCTTCTTCTGGAACTGCTCGCGCGTCAGCCCGGCGCCGATCTTCTGCTGGAACGGCAGCCGCCGGATGCGCGCGTCCTGGACGCGATCGACGCGGATCGCTCGACGCGCTCGCACACGCCGGTCAGCGTGATCGGCAGCGCGTCCATGACGAAGCCCGGGTTCACGCCGGTGCCGAGCACGGCGACCTTCGCCTTCTTCGCCAGCTGATGGATGATCCGCGCGTATTTCATGTTGGCCTTCGTCGGATACGCCAGCTCCTCGGTCGTCGAGACGATCGGCACCTTCAGCTTCAGGATCTCCTCCATCTGCGGCAGCACCTTCTTCAGCGACGAGCTCGTGCACAGCACGACGACGTCGGGCTTCGTCGTCTTGATGGTCGTCTTCACGTCGTCCGAGACCTTCACGCGCAGCGGCCGGCCGAGGCCCGCGACCTCGCCGAGATCGCGGCCGGCCTTCGCGGGATCGATGTCCGACGGCGCCGACGATGCGAAACCCCTTGCGCTTGGCGACCTGCCGCACGACGCCGCGCCGATCGGCCCGAGGCCGACGTGCAGGACCTTGATCGGTCCCGTCTCTGATGCCATCCTCTGATCTCCTCGTGTAGATGAATGCAATCGCCTGATTATACCCGGGGCGCGGCTCCGCCGGGCACGGCGGACCGAACGTTCTGGTATAGGATTGGCGCGTGTTCGGGCGATTCGCGCCGCTCGTGGCGCTCGTAATCCTCGGCACTGCGGCGACGACGGTTGCGCCGCAGTCCCCGGCAGCCGTGGCGCCTGCGAATCGCGCCGGTCTCCGCACCGCGATCGCCCCGCAACGCCAGCTACGCCATCACGGCGCGCCTGGATCCGGCAGCCGCACGATCACCGGTGACGAGCTCCTGACCTGGCGCAATACCTCGAGTGCCGGCACCTCGACACTTCGGTTTCACCTCTATTACAACGCCTGGCGCAACGGCGACTCGACGTGGATGCGCGAGCGGAAGCTCAGCGGGCGCCCCTTCGAAGACCGCCGAGCGCCGACTGGGGCTGGATCGACATCACCAAGATCCGAATCATCGGAGCGGACGGCGCGCGGGTGATCTGACGAGCGCCTGCGCTTCATCGCGCCCGACGACGGGAACGCGGACGACCGGACGGTGATGGAAGTGCCGCTCGATCGCGCGGTCGGGCCCGGCGAAACGATCAACGTGCAGATCGCCTGGACGTCGCGCGTGCCGCGCACGTTCGCGCGGACCGGCGCGATCGGCAACTTCTACTTCCTCGCGCAGTGGTTTCCCGAAGATCGGCGTCCTCGAGGACAGCGGCTGGAACTGCCACCAGTTCCACGCGACGACCGAGTTCTTCGCCGACTTCGGCACCTACGACGTGCGGCTCACGGTGCCGCGAGGCTGGATCGTCGGCGCCACCGGAACCGAACGCGACAGCCGCGACGAAGTTGGATGGCACGACGACGCATCATTTCTACCGAGGAGGACGTCCACGATTTCGCGTGGACGACGAGCCCGGACTACGTCGAGCGTCGCGCGACGTTCGAGCACCCGACGCTGCCGCCGGTCGAGATGCGGCTGCTGCTGCAGCCGGAGCACGAGGGCCAGGAGGATCGCCACTTCGACGCGACCCGCGCCGCGCTGAAGTACTACGGCGAGTGGTTCGGCGCCTATCCCTACGGTCACATCACGATCGTCGATCCGGCGTGGCACAGCGAGGCAGATGGCATGGAGTACCCGACGCTGTTCACAGCCGGGCACGCGCTGGCTCGCGCCGCGTCACACCGAGGACCCGGAAGACGTCACCGTGCACGAAGCCGGGCATCAGTTCTGGTACGGCGTCGTCGCCACCAACGAGTTCGAGGACGCGTGGATGGACGAAGGGCTCAACACCTTCTCGACCGCGCGCGTGATCGAGCAGCGCTTCACCCCGACCTACATGGTCAAGCGCTACTTCGGCGGCTTCGTGCCGTGGGTGTTCCACGATCTCCCGCTGAGCCGGGAAATCGACGGCGATCGCCTGACGACCTATCGAACCGGGCGCGAAAGGCGATGCGCCAGTCGACGCCGACGCTGGCGATACTGGCCGGGCACGGCGGGCGCGATCACCTACGACAAGACGGCGCTGTGGCTGCACACGCTCGAGCGCATGCTCGGCTGGGACACGCTGCAGCGCATCCTGTCGACCTACTTCACGCGATTCGCGTTCAAGCATCCGAAGCCGGAGGACTTCTTCGCCGTCGCGAACGAGGTGAGCGGCCAGGATCTGACGTGGTTCTTCGACCAGGTGTACCGGAGCTCAAACGTGTTCGACTACGGCGTGGACACGTTGCGGAGCGAAATGAAAAGCGTCGCGGGCTCCGGGGACAAATCCGCGTCCGCGCAGCCGTATCGAACGACGGTCGTCGTGCGCCGATACGGCGAGGGAATCTTCCCGGTCGACGTGCGAGTCGTGTTCGAGAACAAGGAGGAGCAACGCTGGCACTGGGACGGCAAGGATCGCTGGAAGATGTTCGAGATCGAAAAGCCCGTGCGCGCCGCGTACGTCGAGGTCGATCCCGAGCACGTGCTGCTGCTCGACGTGAAGTACACGAACAACTCGATGACGCTGGCGCCGCAGGCCGCGCGCGGCGCGGAAATGGTCGCTCGCCTGGCTCGATCTGGCTGCAGGATCATCTGCTGACCTACGGGTTCTTCGTCTGATGTCAGCCACTGCCGCGTTTCGAGAGGGGATTCGACGGGTCGACGGCGCGCCGCGCGTTGCTGGCGGGAACGTTCGCCGTCACGCTCCTGGTCGTCGCTGCCGCTGTCGTACGCGCTGCGCGGCATGATCGCGGCGCACCTGGGACGCAGCCTGGCGGCGGACAGCCGCCGCGTCGGGCACCAACTACGAGTGGTGGCAGGAGTTCTCCGCGCAGGCGACCGGGCTCGGCACGACGTTCGTGCCGTCGATCACCGGATTCGGCGCGGTGCTTGAACAACCTGAGCGACCTCCTCGACGACAGCCGGCCCGCCGCAACCATCGTCGGTGCCACGGCGCTTGGATGGTCCTCTGGTCGTTTCTCAGCGGCGGCGTCGTCGATCGTCTCGCGCGGGCGAGACGCACGCGCTCGCACGGATTCTTCGGCGCCTGCGGCATGCATTTCTGGCGGCTGCTTCGGCTCGCGATCGTCGCCGGGATCGCCTACGCCTTTCTCTTCGGCTACGTGCACGGCTGGATCTTCGACGACGCCTACGGCTGTTGACGCGTGATGTCACCGTCGAGCGGACCGCCTTTTCGTCCGCCTGGCCGGCTACGCGATCTTCGGTGCGCTCCTGCTCGTCTGCAATCTCGTCTTCGACTACGCGCGCGTCCGAATCGTCGTCGAGGACCGCCGGAGCGCGATCGGCGCCCTTCTCGCCGGGGCGCGGTTCGTGGGCCGCCACCCGTCGGCAGTACTTGGGCTTATACGCGCTGAATGCTTTAGCATTCTTGGTACTCGTTGCGCTGTACGCGTGCTCGTCCCCGGGACGCCGCGATCGGGGCTGGCGATGTGGATCACGCTGGGACTGGGCGAGTTGTACATCCTCGGCGCGGCATTACCTGAAGCTGTTGTTCTACGCGTCAGAAACTGCGTTCTTTCAGGGGGCGCTGGCGCACGCCGCGTTACACGGCGGCGCCGTCCCTGTCTGGCCGGATTCGCCGGCGGCCGAAATGATCGGCAACGTCGACCCCGCAGGGCAATCGTGAGCGGTCGTCCCGTTGATTTGAGTTCCCGGGTCTTCCGGAACGCCCGCATCCTGATCGTCGACGACGAACCGGTGAACGTCGGACCTGCTGCGCCGACTGCTGGAGCGCGCCGGCTTCAGCCGCATCGAGAGCACGAACGACTCGCGGCAGGCGCTCGATCTGTACGTCAAGTTCAGGCCGGACCTGATCCTGCTCGACCTCCACATGCCGCACCGCGACGGCCTGGAGGTGATGGACGAACTCAATCAGATCGCCGAGGCCAGCTATCTGCCGATCCTGATGCTGACCGGCGACGACACGCCGGAAGCCAAGCGCGAAGCGCTGTCGCGCGGCGCGAAGGACTTTCTCAACAAGCCGTTTCACAGCGACGAAGTCCTGCTGCGGATCGGCACGCTGCTCGAGACGCGGTTCCTCTATCTTCAGATTCAGAGCCAGAACCAGATCCTCGAAGCCAAGGTGCGGGACCGCACGCGAGAGCTCGAGGCGGCGCAGATCGAGATCATCGAGCGGCTGGCGCGAGCCGCAGAGTTCCGCGACGACAACACCGGGCAGCACACCGAGCGCGTCGGACAGATGGCGGCGCTGCTGGCGCGCGCAGATCGGCCTGTCGGACACGCAGGTGTCCCTGATCCGGCGGGCCGCGCCGCTGCACGACGTCGGCAAGATCGGAATTCCCGATTCGATCCTGATGAAGCTGGGCAAGCTGACGCCCGAGGAGTTCGAGCTCGTCAAGACCCACACGACCATCGGCGCGCGAATCCTTTCGGGCAGCCGTTTCACGATCCTGCGCCTCGCCGAGGAGATCGCCTACCACCATCACGAGCGATGGGACGGCAGCGGCTACGCCGGCATCAAGGGCGCCGACATTCCGCTGGCCGGCCGCATCGTCGCGGTCGCGGACGTCTTCGACGCGCTGACGCAGAAACGTCCGTACAAAGCCGCATGGACGGTCGGCGAGGCCATCGCGGAAATCGATCGCCAGCGCGGGCAGCAGTTCGATCCGGCGCTCGTCGACGCCTTTCTCCGCGTGATCGAACAGCGCGAGCCGAAAGAGCCGGTGACGTAAGATCGTGCAGACGCGCTTCAGACATCGCGGACTGGATTCGGCAGCAGGTCACTGCCGCGAGCGCCCGCGGGCTTGTCGTCGGCCTGAGCGGCGGCCTCGATTCTGCGGTCGTCGCGCGCGCTGTGCCAGATCGCGATGCCCGCGCGAACGGTTGTCGGCCATCCTGCCGTGCCACAGCGACCCGCGTGACGAGCATGATGCGGAGCTCGTCGGCCATCAGTTCGGTCTGCCCGTCGTCCGGATCGATCTCGCGCCGGCGTACGATCTGCTGGTCAACGATCTGAAAACCCTGTTCCTGCAGCTGCCCCGCGACCAGGCTCCCGACAATGGATCCTCGGATCTGAAAGCGCGCGTGCCGTTCGCGAACATCAAGCCGCGCCTGCGCATGTCGTCGCTGTATTTCATCGCCAACTCGCTCGACTACCTGGTCGTCGGCACCGGCAACCGCAGCGAGCTGAGCGATCGGCTACTTCACCAAGCACGGCGACGGCGCAGCCGATCTCCTGCCCCTCGGCCGGCTGCTGAAGAGCGAGGTTCGGGAGCTTGCCACCGATGTCGAGATCCCGCAGTCCATCATCGACAAGCCGCCGAGCGCCGGCCTCTGGGCGGGCCAGACGGACGAAGACGAGATGGGCTTCTCTTACGGGGACCTCGAACGCTACCTGACGGATGGGGCCGAACGCGTCGCACCGGCGCTCGCAATGCGGATTGAGCGGCTCATGCGCACGACTGAGCACAAGCGAGCGCCGGCGCTCATGCCAGAAAAATAGGTTCTGCTAGGTTCTAACCCACCCCGGTGTCCATCCCGCCTGACACCGTCGGCTGCGGCGTCTCGGGCTCGCCCGTCAGCCGGCTGAGAGCGACCTGCACGTTCTGACGGAGCGTCGGATCGGGCGCATCGGCCAGCTTCTGGACATCGCCCTCGTGGTTCTGCATCCGCAGCGCGCCGACGGCGAACACCCCGCATGTCTTGAGCCACGAATCCTCGCTTGCCAGGAGCGTCGTGACCGCCTGCTCGGCGGTCTCGAGCGGCGCGCCGACGAGCTGATTGGCGATCCTGATGCGCTCATCGATGCTCACCTGGCTGTCGAGGAGCGGCAGCAGCAGCCGCCGAAGATCGGGCTTCAGCACGTTGTCCAGGAACTCGAGCGCGTTGTCGCGGACAGTCAGATTGGTCGACCGCACGCCGACGTAGGCATCGTGAAGTCCGGGTCCCGGAACGAGCAGCGCCATGAGCCGGAACATCCGCTCGAGCTCCTGATCCATCGACTGCCGAATTCCGTCCAGCGCCTGCTCATCCTCCTTGAACTGTTCGCGCAAGGGCCCGAGCACCTGGTACGAGCGGTAGTGCCCGGCGATCTCCGCAGCCAGGACGAGTTCCACGAGCTGCTCATCGATGCGCACTTCGGGATGCAGGTCGTGCAGCTTGTTGAGCGAAGCGATCACGCGATGCCGGAGCGTGACGTCCGACTGGAGCAGCCCTTCAATCAGCACTTCGAGCGCGACAGGGGTGCCGATGCGCACGAGCACCTGCGGCAGCTCGCGTCTCGTCTCGACCGCCGTGTGCTCGTCGTGGAGGCACTGTGACAGCCGCGGCACGATCGCGTTGCCGTAACGCGACAACCTGTCGGCTGCATCGGCAGTCAGTTCGGGCCTGGCCAGCGCGCCGAGCAGCGCCGAGACAACCTCGTCGCGCATGACGACGGATGTCGCAGCGACGGCTTGCCTGGCCACCGCCGGGTCCGGGTCGGATATCAGGTGCACCAGCAGATCGGTGAACAATCCGGGCACGAGAGACAGGACGCGGGCCGCCTGCAGGCGGTCGCGCACGCCGCCCTCCTCGTCCGAGTGGGCCATGGCCGAGAGCAGCAGGCGCGCCGCATCGAGATTCTGTGAAGGACCCGGGGAGGCAAGAAATGCCGCCATGCCGGCGCGGATTGAATAGTCCTCGAACTCGCCGAGCTCCTCGAGCTGACGGATCGGATCCACTCGCATTTCCCGTGTGACGTACAGGAGCGCTTCGGTCCTGACGCCGAGATCCGGATCGTGAAGCAGGTCGGTGGCCGCGTGGCTGATCGACGTATCGCGAGCGGCGCTCAGGATCGCGAGCGCGCGGCGCCGGATATCTGCATCTTCGTGCGACAGCAACGAGCGCAGGTGCCGCTCGAGCCCGAGGAGGCCCTGGCCTTCGAGCAGGTCCAGCGCATAGCTGACGTCCGCGGGATCGGGCGACGCGAGCTTCTCGCCCAGGATGCCCGCCGCGCTGCGGTCGAGCGAGCCCTCCGGTACCTGCTCGCTGTCGATCCGATGACGGTGAATGCTCGACTGGATGGTTCGGACGTATTCGCCACGAAGCCGGGCGGCCACCGCTATCCACGCGCCGATGAAAAAGAGATTCAACGCAGCCGTGCCGCGAACCCCCAGCCCGAGTCCGCCCATCATCAGGAACCCTTGAGTCGCGAGTCCAAGAAGCACCGCGCCCGCTGAATCCGCAACACGGCTGATCACGATGTCGATCGCGGTCTTGACCTGCGCGCGCTGCGCCAGGGTGAGCGGAAGGTACAGCAGCTCGTAGGTGGCTTTGTCGATCGAGAATCGCAGCCCCTGATCCATCGCGTTCAGCAGGAGCACGCTCCAGAACGTTTGCAGGATCAGCACCAGCGCGCTGCCGCTGCTCAGTGCGAACGGCAGGACGAGAATTGTGACCGCCAGGCCGAACTGCCGCAGCGCGGGCGCCACCAGCAGCAGTTGCAGCACGAAGCTGACGGCGCCCAGGACGAAATTGAAGGTGCCAAAGAACCTCGTCAACCGATCGGCGTCACCGCCGAAGTGCTGATCGGCCGCCACACTCAGCTGGAAAGCGGTCCACTGCGTCGTAATCGCCGCCAGAAACACAATCGCGGCAATCAGCCGCAAGTACGGCGTTGCCGCAATTCGCCGCAGCGTGTCGCCGAGGGCATACTTCGTCGCGCGAGCCCGACGCGCCGGGCTGGGGACGTGAATGTATCGCTGCGCGATCGACACGATGATGGCTGCGGCCAGAATGATCCCGGCCAGCACCAGCATCATGTTGACCGTCCCGCCGATGGGCCTGACGAGCACGCGCGCCAGCAGGCCCGCGCCCATGGATCCGAGGGATCCGCCGACCGCGATCAGGCCGAACAGCCGCCTGGCCTGCCGCGTGTCGAACAGCTGGTTCGCAAAGGTCCAGGCCTGCACCGGCGCGATCACGCCGAAGCAGTTCACCCAGACATAGAAGGCGCCCGGCAGATACCACGCCAGGGATCCCTTGACGGCAATGGCCTCGGCATGAAACCGGAACGCATACCAGAACAGCACGACGTTGCTGCTGAAGAAGATCAGCGAGGCCACGGTCACCGCGCGTGAACCGAGACGGGCCGTCGCGCGCGCGTAGATCGGCACGAAGATCGACAGCACCAGCGGCACGGCCGCATAGACGTAGACGAGCGCAAAGGCCCCGTACTGCTGAAGGAACAGGCCGTTTCGGATCGGCCTGGCCAGGAGGAACGCGGCCGCCACGGCGGCGACGTGCAGGAAGGAAAACAACACCCGGCGCCCCTCGCCGGATCGCACGTCGAAGTAGCGCCGCAACCGGAGCACCATCGGAGGCCGCAGTTTACTTCAGGTACCGCATGTCATAGCCTGTGGCGCATGCTGCAGCGGATTCTGGCGCCCCTGGTCGAAGTGCGGGAGGAGGAAGGACTCACGGCCGTCCTGATGTTCGCGTATTCCTTTCTGGCGATGGCCGGTTACAACGTCGTCAAACCGGCAACGCGATCGCAGTTCATCGAATCGCTCGGCGCGGACAACATCCCGTACGTCCAGCTCGTCGCCGGGATGATCATGGGCTTCGTCATCCAGGCTTACACGAGCGCGATGCGGCTCCTGCCGCGCCGGTGGGTGTTTGCCGCGACGCAGGCCGTCATGGTGGGGCTGCTGCTGGTGTTCTGGACACTGTTCAAGACCGAGCAGAGCTGGGTGTCGGTCGCGTTCTATCTGTGGGGCGTGCTGGCCGGCAGCCTGCTCATCAGCCAGTTCTGGTCGCTCGCCAACGATATCTACGACGCGCGGCAGGCGAAGCGCATCTTCGGTTTCATCGGTGGCGGCGCAAGCCTCGGCGGCATTATCGGAGCGGGGATAGCCGGGCAGTTCGCGCGGACCATCGGCACGAACAATCTTCTTCTGGTCGCGGCTGTACTCCTGGGCTTCTGCGGGGCGATTGTTTCGCTCATCGCCACGCGCGAAAAGCCGAGCCCCACCGAGGCCCCGGCGCCTGGAACAAAAGAAAAAGGGATGAGCCCGCGCGAAGCGGTCGCTCTCCTGATCAAGTCGAAGCATTTTCAGATCATCGCGCTCGTCATCAGCTTTGCCGCGATTGGCGCCGGCATCGTCGAGCAGCAGGTCAACATGGCGGCCGTGGCGGCGATCCCGGGCAAGGATGGACGGACCGCGTTTCTCGCCAACGTCATCTTCTATTCGTCGATTGGCGGCTTCATCATTCAGATGACGTTGACGTCGCGGGTGCACCGGCTGCTCGGAATCGGCTTCGCGCTGCTGCTCCTGCCCTTCACGCTCGGTGGAACGGGCGTGCTCATGCTCGCCATTCCCGCGCTGTGGACCGCGGGAACCGCGCGAGTACTGGACACGTCGCTCCGCTACACGGTGGACAAAACGACGCGCGAGATTCTCTTCATGCCGCTGCCGACGGCGATGAAATACCGCGCGAAGCCGTTCGCCGACGTCGCGGTCGATCGTTTTGCCAAGGGAGCAGGCGCCGCGCTGCTGATCATTGCGATCAAGGGTTTCGGGTTCACCTGGTGGCAGCTCAGCTGGATCAGCCTCGTGGTGGCCGCTGTCTGGATGCTGATGGCGATGCGGGCGCGCCGCGAGTACCTCCGGAGCTTCCGCCGCAGCCTGGAAACGCAGGTGATGGAAGTCACCGACCTCAAGGCACCCATGGCGGATCTCTCGACGATCGAAACGTTGATCCAGGAACTGTCGCAGCCGGATCCTGCACGCGTCGTATACGCCATCGACATGCTGGAGTCGCTCGACAAGCGGAGTCTGGTCACGCCGCTGCTCCTTTATCACGAATCACCGGACGTGCGACGCAGGGCGCTGCGGGCCATCGGCGCCGTGCGCCGGGACATTGCGGTCAGCTGGCTTCCGCAGGTCCGCCGCATGCTGAGCGATGGCGACTCGGGCGTCCGCGCAGCCGCCATCGTGGCCATCGGAGACATCAACAACGAGGATGCGGCAACGCTGTCACGTCCGCTCCTTGGTGATCCCGATGCACGGATCCGCGTCACGGCAGCCGTGGCGCTCGCCGCAAGCCCGCTCCCCGCTGACGTGGATGCCGCGGAAGCTGCGCTTTTGGATCTGGCGTCGGATGCCCGCGAGTCATCGCGCACGGTACGCAGGGATGTGGCCGCCGCCATCCGTCACATCCAGAACCCGCGGTTCAGACGCCTGCTGATTCCACTCTTGTACGACGAAGCTCCCGAGGTCGCGCACGAAGCGATGGAAAGCGTGCAGGCCGCCGGCACCTCGGACTTCATTTTTGTCCCGACGCTGGTCGCGCTGCTGCGCAACCGTCAATTGAAAGCCCGCGCGCGGCAGGTGCTCGTCAGCTACGGCGAGCCGGTCGTGGACGTCCTCGCCCACTTCCTGCGTGATCCCGACGAAGACATCTGGGTGCGGCGGCATATTCCAACCGCGCTCTCGCAGATTCCCTCGCAGAAGTCTGTTGACGTGCTCGTCGCGGCGCTCGACGAACCTGATGGATTCCTGAGGTTCAAGGTCATCGCCGCGCTCGAGCGCCTGCGACGCTCCGATGCGCCGCTCGCGTTCCCGAAAGAGAGGCTCGAAACGGAAGCGCTGCGAGAGGGAGCGCACTTCTTCAACTACCTGTCGCTGCACAGCAACCTGTTCGGACGAAAGTCTTTCGAGAGCGATCTCCTGTCCAGGACGCTCGATCAAAAGATGGAGCGGACCAGGGATCGTGTCTATCGGCTCCTGGCGCTGATCTATCCGTGGCGGGACATCGGGGCGGCACAGTGGACGCTCGCGCACGGCGACGGGCGCAGCCGCGCGAGCGCATCCGAGTACCTCGACAACATCCTCACCGGCCAGCTTCGCAAACGGATCATGCCGGTGCTGGAGGATCTGCCGGCCGACGAACGGGTCCGGCGCGGCAACGTGCTGCTCAAGACACGTCCGCGCGACCAGGAAGACACGCTGCTGCATCTCATCAACGACGACGACCAGGTGGTGGCGGCCGTCGCCATCGACGTGGTCCGCCAGCATCAGATGTGGACGCTGGGTGACGACGTCGAGCACGTGCTCGCGCACAGGGACGCCCACGATTGGTACGTCTTCGAAGCCGCGTCCTGGGCGCTGGCCGAACGGCGCATGCCGGCCGATCGACGCCGCGAGCTCTGGCTCGAACCGCTGCCCGCCGCGGAAATTGCCTCGCGGCTGCGCACGTTGCCGCTGTTTGCGTCGATCAGCGTGGACGAGCTGTTCAGGTTGGCCAGCACGTCGCGACAAGTCAGGCATCAGCCGGGAACGGTTCTCCTGCAGGAAGGGGCCGTACCGGAGACCATTCACGTGCTCCTCGACGGCCGCGTCACGTCGAGCGGGACGAAGGCGTCCCCGGAAACGATCGAGGCCCCCGCGACGCTCGGGTTCGTTCACGCCCTGCAGGGTGTCGCCGTGCGGAACACCATCCGCACGATCGACACGGCCGTCACGTTGGCGCTGACCGTTGACGAATTCCGGACGCTCCTGGCCGATAACACCGATCTCGTCCGCGGGTTGTTCACGACGCTCGCCGAGCGCGCTGACCCGGCCTCCATCAGCGACCTGCGATCGACCGGATCCGTATCTGAATTCCGCGAGCTGACCGCTGACGGCCTGTCACCGGTCGAGAAAATCCTCGCGCTTCAGCGCGTGCCGGTTTTTGCACGGATCGCGGCAGACGAGATGGGCGCGCTCGCCGCCATCGTCCGCAGGGTGCCCATGACGGCGGGCACGGCGCTCTTTTCCGCATCCGCACCGGCCGCGTTGTGGGTCATCCTGTCCGGTGAAGTGGCGCTCGACGCCGCGGCGGGCGGCGATCAGGTTCTCGCGAAGGCGGGCGACATCATCGGTTCGTTCAGCATGCTCTCCGGAGAGTCGCTGGGCAAGAAAGGCGATGTCCTGCGCAGCGGCATCGCCCTGAAGCTCGATCGCGACGAGCTGTTCGATCTGCTGGGCGAGCGCCCCGAACTGCTGCGTCAGCTGTTCGAAGGGATGTTCAGGATCGGAACGGAGGCCGCGACAGCACCGGCAAGCGCGTGAGCGCAGACTGTCGGCGCTACAGCAGGCGAGGCTCGCTACTTCTTGATTGCCGGACGAGCATCAGATGGCGCCTCGTACGGAGAAGGCGTAGTGCCCCGAGCACTGAGAGGAGTTCGCGTATCTCGCGCCTGCGTGTCGCCCAGCTTCGGATGCGCGAGACGTCGCCCTCGACAAGTTCGTTCGCGACGCGAGCCGCGAGTCGGGAACCGTCGTGGAGGAATGCGCAATCGATCGAGGTCGCGAGGCGTCGAGCGACCACTCGATCTCTACTGGCCCGGCCACGGTCGAAACCCGGCGGCCCCACGTGCGGAGCCACTGCACCACACGGTCATGCGGCACGCGCGAGCCTTCCGCGGCCCTGGCCGATCGACGATCGAGTTCCGGATCTCATCGCGTCCGCTCTCTGGCGCCGTCGAGGCCGCAGTCCATCATCTGCTTCACCGTCTCGACGATGTGCTTCGCTGAGATGCCGTACCGATCGAGCAGCTCGTCGGGCTGACCGCTTCGCGGAATCTCACCGACGGCAAGACGCCGGACCGTGAAACCGGCGGGCGCGACCGCCTCAGCGACTGCGTCACCAATCCCTCCAACCGCGTAATGATCCTCGACGGTGATGAACACTCCGCCAGCGGCCCGGCCGGCCTCCGTCAGCGTCTTCGCATCCACCGGCTGCAGCGAATACAAATCGATCACGCGGATGTCGATGCCCTGAGCCTTCAGCGTGTCGTACGCCTTCAACGCCTCGAACAGCGTCACGCCGGCGCCGACGACGACGGCCTTGTCAGTCGCGCCCTGACGCACGACCTTCAGTCCCCCGATCGGAAACTGTTCGTCGGGCCCGTAGATGACCGGCGTCTTCGGTCTCGACGTTCGCATGTAGGCCATGCCTCTGTTCTTCGCCATCTCGACGACGAGACGCTCGGTGCTCACGGCGTCGGACGGGTACAGCACCGCGCAGCCGTGGACGCTCCGCATCATCGACAGATCTTCGAGCGCCATCTGCGAAGGCCCGTCCTCTCCGATCGACACGCCGGCGTGCGAGCCGGTGAACTTCACGTTCGCAAACGAAATCGCGCCCATCCGGATAAAGTCGAAGGCCCTCGTCAGGAAACACGCAAACGTGGATGGGAACGGAATTGCGCCGCGCGCAGCCAGGCCCATCGCCGCACCAACCATGACCTGCTCGGCGATGAAGTTCTCGAAGAAGCGCCCGGCCGCAACCTTCTCGAACTTGTCGCTGAACGTGGAATTCTTGACGTCCGCGTCGAGCCCGACGACGCGAGGGTCGGCGGCGCCGACAGCGGCAAGCGCAACCCCCCACGCTTCGCGCGTCGCAACCTGATCGCCCTTCTTGTAGGCGGGCGCGGGAATCTTCGAGTAGTCAGCAGCGGCGTCCGCACGGCTCCTGGATCGCGGACCCGGGATCTCCGGCTGCGAGGCGCCGCCAACCATCTGGTTCTCCAACTCGGCAATCGCCTTGTCGGCTTCTTCACCCTTCTTGAGCGCCCTGCCGTGCCAGCCATCCTTGCCTTCGATCGCCGCCAGCCCTTTACCCTTGACCGTGCGCGCCAGGATCATCGTCGGACGGCCCTTCGTGCCGCGCGCTTCATCGTACGCATTCAGAAGCGCCTGCACGTCATGCCCGTCCACGACGATGGTGTGCCATTCGAACGCCTTCCAGCGCGCGGCAATCTCGTCCATGTGATGGCCGAACTGCGTGTGCTGACTCTGCCCGAGCGCGTTGACATCGATCACCGCGCAGAGATTGTCCAGCTTGTGGTAGACCGCGACATTGGCGGCTTCCCAGACCGATCCCTCGGCCATTTCGCCATCGCCGAGCACGACGTACGTGCGGTATTCGGAGCCAATCCGCCTCGCGTTCAGCGCCGTGCCGATCGCGGCGCAGATCCCCTGCCCGAGCGAGCCGGTCGCCACGTCGACAAAGGACAGGCGTGGCGTCGGATGCCCTTCCAGATCCGAGTCGATGCGGCGCAGCTTCAACAGCTCCTCGCGCGGGAACAGCCCTGCTTCAGCCCAGGCCGAGTAGAGGATGGGAGCGGCGTGTCCCTTTGAGAGCACGAAGCGATCGTTATCGGGGTTCTGTGGATTCTTCGGCTCGTAGTGCATCTCGGCAAAGAAGAGCGTGGAGACGATCTCAGCTGCCGAGAGACAGCTCGTCGGGTGGCCGCTGCCGGCCTCGCTCGTCGAGCGCACCGAATCGATTCGAAGCTGGGTCGCGAGGTTTTTGAGCGTAGCGAGAGACGTCGTCATCGTAGGCATATTCGAAAATCCGAGCCGTCAGGTGCGGCCTCAAAAAACCGAGTGTATCACCGCGCTGCGGCGGCTCGCACCGCCAGGACATAATGCGCGGCAAGCGGCCCCTGAGTCGGCGCAACAGGCCCCATCGCGTCCAGTGTCCGGTCTGCGGCACGAGCAAATTCTGATTCACCTGAAGCAGTGGCCAGGCGTCGCAGCGTGCGTGACGCCTCGCAGTTGGTGACGAACGGCTTCAAGGGCTGGCTCAGAAGCCCAATCGAGGATTCGTGATCGTCGCGTGCGCGATCGAAGAAACCGCCGCCCTCCTCGTCCCACATCAGGCGCAACGCGTAGTGGGCCAATTCTTCCGCCATCATCTCGTAGACCACGTTCCCGGTGAGATCAAAGACATCGAGGCACGCGTCAGCCATGGCACACTGATCGGCCAGGAGACCTCTGATGCGCGGCTGGCCGTCATACCCATGAGCGACGCCGAAACCGGGCTTGTAACACGTCGTCAGGATTCGTTCGAGCGACTTCACCGCAAACTCCCGCAGCCCGTCGTCGTTGAACACCCGCGCCGCGATGAGCGCCGCCGAGACCATCGCGGCATTCGAGTCGGCGTAAAGCGACCTGGCCACCGGTGGCGCGGGCACGGCTCGACGCGTCTCCGGCGTGTCGGCGAGGTAGTAGATGTCGTCAGCTCGTTGTGACGCGAACCACCCTCCGTCCACCGGATCGGCGAGCCATGTCTGGATGTAGCGGAGCGTATCGGCGGCGCGCTCGGTGAACCGCGCAATCTGCAGTTTCTCGCCCGCTTCGAGGAACAGCCGCACCAGCGCCGCATTGACATCCAGGAGCTTCTCGAAGTGCGGCTGCTGCCAGTCGCGCGTCGTCGCATAGCGGAAGAAGCCGCCATCGACTCCGTCGTAGAGCCCGCCCCAGCCGATTCGATCCAGCGAAGCGATGACGATCCGTTCGCATGACGCGTCGCGCGTGTCAGTGAACAGATCCAGGGCGAGGTGAAGGGGCGCGGTGAACGGGAACCTGGGCTCGTCGCCAAATCCTCCGTGATCCTCGTCGAATGCCGCAAAGATCCGCGCCGTCAACTCCGCCTCGCTGAGCGGCGGGCTCACGGCTGCGGCGACGGGGCGCTCGTGGACTTGGGCCGTTCGATCCGGTTGTGAGCTGAAGGCGTCGGCAACCTGGACGAGAATGTCCCTCATCCGATCGGGCGGGATAAACGTTCCGCCGGCAAGAATCTCGCCCCCGGGCGTCAGGAACGCGGTCGTCGGCCAGCCTCCGAGCCCGTAGCGTTCGCTGATATCCGGCCGATCGTCTGCATCGACGCGAACCGGAACAAACCGCTCGTTGATGAGCGCGACAATGTCGGGATCGGTGTAGCTGGTTCGATCCATTTCGTGGCAGGAGCTGCACCACGTCGCCGCAATCGAGAGCAGCACCGCCTTCTGCTCGCTGCGAGCCCGTGCGAACGCCCCGCTGCCCCACGGCTGCCACGCGACGCCATTCGAAAGAACCCTGAGAGAAGACATCGAGATCCCCTGATTATAATGAGAGGATGCTCGCGCTGCGGTACGCTGGTGTGCTCGCGCTCACGCTCTGGGTGGGTGGCCTGCTGGTTCTAGGCGCAATTGCCGCGCCTTCGATCTTCGAGGTGCTCGCGATCCGCCACGTGGCTGACGATCGAGTGCTGGCCGGCGCGATCTTCGGCGAAACGCTGCGGCGATTTCACTTGTTGAGCTACCTCTGCGGGTTCGTGCTGCTCGCGACGCTCCTCGCGCGAGGCATTCTCGGGCCGCGTCCGATCTGGTTCGCCGCGCGACTCGGAACGGCGTGCCTGATGGTTGCCGGCGACGGCCTATTCAGGCCTGGTCGTCTCTGCTCAAATCGCACGAACGCAGTCACAAATCGGCGGGGCACCCTCGAGCCTCCCGGAGACCGATCCACGACGCGTGGCCTTCGGACGGCTGCACGCCACATCGACCGGCCTGCAGATGGTGCCGATCCTCGGGGGACTGCTCCTGTTGTTTCGCGAACTGAAGGATTGAACATGAAGACCGCGACACACCAGTCGGTGCTCGAAGGTGTCGACGATGCACTGACCGAGGAACGCGAGCCCAAGCCCGCCATGGAGCGCGTCGTCGCAATTCTCAAACGCGAGATGCCGTCGTACACATGGGTCGGCATCTATCTCATCGAAGGTGGCGAGCTCGTGCTGGGTCCGTTTCTCGGCAAGCCGTCACCACACACTCGCATCCCTCTCGGACGCGGCATCTGCGGCGCCGCCGCCACGGAGAAACAGACGATCGTCGTGGACGATGTGAATGCCGACCCGCGCTACCTGGCCTGCAGCCTCGAGACACGATCGGAGATCGTCGTACCGATCATGAGCGGCGGTCGCGTGCTCGGCGAGATCGACATCGACAGCGATCGGCAGTCGGCGTTTGGTGCGGCGGACAGAGATCTCCTCGAAGCCATCGCGTCGCGCCTCGCAACGACGCTCGAACGAACCCCGTAGAACCTGGAACGAACCCGTAGAACCCTGTAGAACCCCGTAGAACCTTGTAGAACCTGAAGACAATGATCCACCAGATCACTTTGATCCCCGGCGATGGCATCGGGCCGGAGGTGACCGAGGCCGTTGTCCGCATCTTCACGGTCGCGAAGATCGAAATCGAATGGGATCGCCACGACGCGGGCGTGACCGCCTTCAAACGGTACAACCAGTCGCTGCCCGGCGCGCTGCTCGACTCCATCCGGCGGAACAAGGTCGCGCTCAAGGGTCCTGTGGCCACGCCGATCGCGGAGGGGTTCACCAGCGTGAACGTCGGCCTGCGCAAGTCGCTGGATTTGTACGCCAACCTTAGGCCGGTCCGGAATCTTGCCGGCGTCGACAGCCGATTCTCCGGTGTCGATCTCGTGATCGTTCGCGAGAACACGGAAGATCTCTACGCCGGCCTCGAACACCAGATCGTGCCCGGAGTCGTCGAGAGCCTGAAGATCATCACCGAGAAGGCCTCGACGCGGATCGCACGGTTCGCGTTCGAGCATGCCCGGAGGAACGGCCGCGCGCGCGTCACGGCGATCCACAAGGCCAACATCATGAAGCTCAGCGACGGGTTGTTCCTCGAGAGCACGAGGAACGTGTCGCGCGAGTACACCGACATTACGTACGACGAGCGCATCGTCGATGCGGCGTGCATGCAGCTCGTGATGCGGCCCGACAAGTTCGATGTGCTGCTGCTGCCAAACCTCTACGGCGACATCGTCTCGGATTTGTGTGCCGGACTTGTCGGCGGTCTTGGCGTCGTACCTGGCGCGAACATCGGCCTCGACATCGCAGTATTCGAAGCCGTGCACGGCAGCGCCCCAGACATCGCCGACAAGAATCTGGCAAACCCGACTGCCCTCTTACTCTCAGGGCTGATGATGCTCGAGCACATCGGCGAACGTGAACCTGCTGCCCGCATCCGCGCCGCCCTTGATCGGGTGCTGGGTGCGGGTATTGTCCGAACGCACGACCTCGGAGGCACGGCCTCGACGACCGAGTTCACCGACGCTATCTGTAAAGAGATCGAGAGTTAGCTTCCGGCTTTCAGCTCCCCGCGTCCCGCTCACGCGAACGAACAGCGAACCGCGAACTGCGAGCCGCGAAACCCCTTACTGATGATATAGTTCCACCCCGTGATGCTCGATGACATCACGCAGGCAGTCCTCGCGCGCGACGACGTGGCGCGATATCTGCGGGGCGGGCATGGGCAGACCGAGCTCGAGGCGCGGGAGCGCATCCATGCATATCTCGACGAGCTCCGGACCACCCAGCGCTACCCCATCTACCGCGCGCTGAAGCACCCGCTTTATCCAATCCTCCGCAAGATCGACCGCATCGACGAGAACGTGGCCATCGCCCAGCAGGCGACGACAGCCGGCCGGGTGATCTACATCTCCAATCACAAGTCGCACCTCGATTACCTGGTCGAACCGCTGGTGCTCGACGACAACGGCATCCGTCCGCCCGTGATCGCAGCCGGCATCAATCTTTTTGGTGGCCCCCTCGGGCTCATTCATCGGCACGTGACGGGGGCGATTCCCATCCGCCGTAACGCCAAGGATCCGGCCTACCTGGTGACGCTGAAGGCGTACGTCGCGGAACTTCTGCAGCGGCACGATCTGCTCTTCTACTTCGAAGGGGGCCGGAGCTACTCGGGGGAGATGAAGGCGCCGAAGACCGGCCTGCTCCATGCCGCGATGCAGGCCGACGCGCGTGCGGTCGTCGTGCCGATGGGCGTGGCGTATGACGTGGTCCTCGAAGACCACATCCTCGCGCACCAGGCCGCAAAGCGGCGGCAGCGCCCGTTCGCGCGCGAGGTGGCCGAAATGGTCCGGTACGCGGTCGGCTACCAGTCGCGGGCGTTTGTCACGTTCGGCGCGCCGATCGGTCTCGACGGGTACGATACGGAATCGCGCCGGGAGGTGATGGGGCTGGCGCACCAGATTCGCGACACGATCGGCAGGTTGCACAAGGTGCTGCCGACGGCCGTTCTCGCAGCGGCGCTGAAACCCTCGATCACGCGCCGTGAGCTCGAAGCGCGCGCCGAAGCCATCGTCGAAGCGGTCAGGGCCGCGGGCGGCAACCTCGGCGTGGCCTCGGGCCGCCAGGCCATTGAAGAAGGCGCGGAGGCCCTCGCCGCGCGCAACATCATTCACGTCGAGCGGGGTGGACGGTTCCGAGTACGCGAGCGGACGGTCCTGCGGTACTACGCGCGTGGCCTCCAGCACCTGCTGTCGGGGGCCAGGAGGGTACCGCGCACACACTGAACCCTCCCTTTTCAGTTGACCGCCACCACTTTTCAGTACCGTCATGATCGGCTACGTCTCCAGGGTTTTCTTCCACACGCTCGCAGGCAGCCGCGCTCTCAAGCAACTGGCTTCTCATTACGGCATGCGGCGTCCCTCCAGCTTCGCGCGTCGCTTCATCGCCGGCGAAACGATCGATGAAGCGATCGCCGCCGCGCGCGGAATTGAAGCGGCGGGGATGACCGAAACGCTCGATCTCCTCGGCGAGAGCGTGGGCACCATGGCGGAGGCGGACGCGGCCACCCGCGCGTACCTCGGCATCTTCGATCGGATTGTCGCCGCGGACATCGGCCGCAACATCTCGCTGAAGCTCACGCAACTCGGCCTGACGATCGATCGCGCCACGTGCGTCGACAACCTGAGACGGATCCTGGACGGGGCGGGTGCGCGCGACTTTTTCGTTCGCATCGACATGGAGAATTCGCCGTACACGCAGGTCACCCTCGACGTATTTGAAACGATTTGGCAGTTGGGTTATCGCAATGCCGGCATCGTGCTCCAGGCGTATCTGAAGCGAACCGCGAATGATGCCGCGCGGATGAACGCGATCGGCGCGCGTGTCCGGCTCGTGAAAGGCGCCTACCGCGAACCGAAGAGCGTGGCATTTCAGCGAAAGCCTGATGTCGACGCCGCGTTCGTCACGATGATGCAGCTGCTCCTGGATCAGGGCAATCAACCGGCCATTGCGACGCATGATCCCGACATGATTGCCGCGACCCGCAAGTACGCCGCAGCGCGAGGCATCCCGCCGGCGCGCTACGAGTTCCAGATGCTGTACGGCGTCCGCCGCGATCTGCAGTCGGATCTCCGAAACCGGGGATACGGCGTCCGCGTATACGTCCCATTCGGACGTGAATGGTTCCCCTACTTCATGCGGCGGCTTGGTGAACGGCCGGCGAACGTCGGATTTGTAATCCGCGGATTGCTCGGGGAACGACGAACCCGCACCGCGCATTGACTAAAGTCCGCCGCCACGGCGCCAGTGTGTAGTCGGACGACCATCTGAGGTGCCGCTGTGTACGTGAAAACTGTACACTCTGTTCTCTCACTCCAAACCCCTAAAGTGACGTCCGACCGTAAGTGGCTGCGCCTCCAGCTGATCCGCGCCCGTCACTTTTCGTGGCACATCTCTTGGATATTCATGAGGCTGACGGCAATGGAACGGCCGAGCCGCCAACGGCGTCATAACGACAGGGTACAGGAGGAAGGAACGGAGATCGTCATGGTCACCAATTACCCCCAGCAGCTCACGGCCACCGCGGAACTCGCACATGACAGTACGGAAGGACTTGCGGCCCGGACGCTCGGGCGGCTCGGCCAGTTCGTGTGCGGGCTTCGTGGCCACGACGCGGTTCTGCACTTCGAAGGCAACCGCGTGAACATGCGGTGTACGTCGTGCGGGCACGACACGCCAGGATGGGAGATCAGCGGACGCGGACCGCGCCGCCGCTACGAAGGCGATGCGCGCCGGCACCTGCTTGCCAAGCGGCTGGTGCTCCGCAAGACCGCGTGAACGCACGCTGATGTTCTCAGCATTCTAAATCCGAGGGGCTTCGCCCCTCGGACTCCCCGACACGCGCTCTCGCGCGCCGCTTCGACGGCGCGCTCCAATCGCGTGGCTCGCTCGCACTGCTCGCTCGCATCTTGGAGTGAACCACGGTCTTCTTGCCACGACATTGCGTGGGCCGCTGTCATCGAGTCGCAAGACGGCGCCGGAGTTACAGCCAATCGAGCGCCAGCTTCGCCAGCGTGTCGCGGCAGGTGATCACGTCGGACAGGGTGACGTACTCCTCCAGGCTGTGCAGTCCTGCGCCGCCCGGACCAAACAAGACAGAAGGGATTCCGGCGCCGCCGAGAATCGCGGCGTCGGTCCAGAAACTCATTCCCACGGCGGACGTCTCGGCGCCTGACGACTGCGCGGCAGACTGCAGCGCGCGAGGGAGTTCGTGCGTCGCTGGCACCTCTGTACGGCGGCCTCGAGAACATCAGCTTCATCGACGCCTCGAGCTCCGGATCCTCTTCAAAGAGCGCCGCGAGAACGGCTTCCATCTCGCCGGCAAACGTACCAACGCCTTCACCCGGAATCGTGCGCCGTTCCAATTGGAGCCGGCAGCGATCGGGATAGCTGCTCAGCTCGTGGCCGCCCGAGATGATTGAGGCGTGCAGCGACCCGGTGCCGAGCAACGGATGCGCCGGTCTTGATTGAAGCTCGCGATCGAGCTGTTCGAGGCGCGTCAGCACTCTGCCCATCCGCATGATGGCGTCGCGCCCATCCTGGGGTCGGCTGCCGTGAGCGGCGCGGCCGCGCGTCTCGATCGTGGCCCAGGCAAAGCCCTTGTGACCGATACCAATCTTCAAGTCCGTCGGCTCGGTCACGATCGCCGCATCCGCCTTCCATTTGCGAACGAGCGCATCGGCGCCAATGCTTGCGTACTCCTCGTCGGCCACCGCGGCGATCACGATGCGTCCCTTACGGAAGCCGCGCTCGCGGGCCACACGCGCGGCATCAATCATCGCGGCGACGCCGGCCTTCATGTCCTGCGCGCCGCGGCCGAACAAGCGCCCGTCGCGAACGACCGGATCGAACGGTGCGTCCATTCCCGTGACGCCGACGGTATCGGTGTGCCCGCAGAACATGATCGCGCGGCCGCGCGCAGAACCTTCGAGCACGCCGATGACGTTCGGCCGGCCCGGCGCGGCCTCCTCTCTCTGCACGTCGAGGCCGATCGCGCGCATGTGCGCGGCAATCGCGTCCGCAATCTGCGCTTCCCCTGCGGCGCCCGATACGAGCGATGGATTGACGGAGTCGATCGCAACGAGATCGCTGAGCAGAGAGATGACGGGATCAGGCATGGATCGGACAAAGTCGAAAGTTAAAAGTTAAAAGTTAAAAGTGAAAGTAACTTTTGACTTCTAACTTCTCACTTTTAACTTTTGTCTGCTCGCGACTGTATCATGCCGCATGGAACTCTCGGGACGAGTCGCAGCCGTGACGGGCGCATCTTCCGGCATCGGTCTGGCATCCGCGCAGCATCTCGCGCGCGAAGGTGTGGCGGTCGTGCTGGGCGCGCGGCGCAAGGACAGGCTGGACTCCGCGGTGCGAGATATCCGCAACGCTGGCGGACGGGCGGAGTCCGCCGTCGTGGACGTCACGGTCGAAGACGACATGCAGCACCTCGTGCAGCGCGCGCGTGAAGTGTTCGGGCGGCTGGACATCATGATCTGCAACGCGGGGTTCGGCTACTACGGTACCGTCGAGGAGACGCCGGCAGACATCATGCGACAGATGATGGACGTGAATTTCATGGGTACGTTTTTCGGCACCCGCGCCGCCCTTCCCGTGTTCCGCGCACAGAGTAGCGGGCATCTGATCATCGTCTCCTCAATCGTCGGACAGCGTGGCATCGCGCAGATGAGCGGATACAGCGCGACGAAGGCGGCACAGGTCGGATTCGCCGAGTCGCTGCGGACGGAGTTCAGCGGAACATCGATTGCCGTCAGCGTGGTCTTCCCGGTGTCGACGGAGACCGAGTTTCGCTCTGCGATGCAACGGGACTACGGGCAGTCCGTCACCGGGCTCGGACCGAAGCAGTCTGTGGACGACGTCGCGCGCGCGATTGTGGCGTGCGTGCGAAAGCCGAAGGCCGAGGTCTACCCCCTCGCGAAATCACGCGCGCTGACCGTGGTCAACGCCGTGGCGCCAGGATTCACCGACAGGGTCGTCCGGCGGTACGGGCGTCGCCGCGAGAACCAATAGGTGGACGTGCACATCGACTCCAGCCCGGCCCTCGACCTCGCCGTCGCGATCGCACAACGCGTGCGCGACGCCGGGGGACGGGCATTGATCGTCGGCGGCTGGGTGCGCGATCAGCTGATGTCGAGGCCGTCCAAGGACCTCGATCTCGAGGTGTACGGACTCCCGGCCGGTCGGCTCAAGGATCTGCTCGGCGCGTTCGGCACCGTGAACACGGTCGGCGAGAGCTTTACTGTTTACAAGGTCGCGGGTGTGGACGTGTCGTTGCCGCGACGAGAGTCCCGGACCGGCCGCGGTCACAAGTCATTCGCGGTCATCGGCGATCCGAGCCTGCCGTTCGACGAGGCCGCACGCCGGCGTGACTTCACGGTCAACGCAATTGCCTGGGATCCGTTGACCGCTGAGTACATCGATCCCTTCAACGGGCGCGCGGACATCGGCGCGAAGCTGCTGCGCGCGGTTGACCTCCGGACCTTCGGCGAAGACAGCCTGCGTGTCCTTCGCGCGGTGCAGTTCGCCGCTCGATTCGAGTTCGCGCTCGACCCGGCGACGCGCGACCTGTGCCGGGAGATTGCGCTGGACGACCTGCCGTCCGAGAGAATCTGGATGGAAATCGAGAAGCTGCTGCTTCAGGCTCCTCGACCCTCCGCCGGGTTCACGCTCGCGCTCGACCTTGGGGTCATCCGCCGCCTCTTTCCCGAGATTGAGGCGCTGGTCGGGTGCGAACAGGAGCCTGAGTGGCATCCCGAGGGGGATGTCTGGGTCCACACGCTGCTGGTGATCGATCAGGCGCGGACGCGGATTCACGATCTCGACCGGGCCAGGCAGATCGTCATCATGCTCGGCGCGGTCTGTCACGATCTCGGGAAGCCGCCGACGACCGCGTTCCTCGATGGACGGATCCGCTCGATCGACCACGAGCAGGCCGGCGTCGCGCCCGCAACCGCCGTGCTCGACAGGCTCAACATCCACAGCATCGATGGCTACGATGTGCGGAAGCAGATCCTCGGGATCGTCGCTCACCATTTGAAGCCAGGCATGTTCCGGCAATCGAAGACTCCGGTGTCGGACGGCGCCTTCAGGCGTCTCGCCGAGAAGGTGGACCTCGAACTGCTCGCCCTCGTGGCAAAATCCGACTGCCTCGGGCGCACCGGGAATTTTGATTGCTCAGCTATGGACTGGTTTCTCGAGCGCGCGCGAGACCTGGGTGTTCAGCACGCACCTCCCGACCCCATCGTCAAAGGCCGGCACCTGCTGGCGCTTGGTCTGACCCCGGGGCCTCGCGTCGGTGCAGTGCTCCGGCAGATCTACGAAAAGCAGCTGGATGGCTCGATCGCATCGATCGAGGAAGGTATGGCGCTCGCGCGGGAGATCCTTGCAGAGCGATCCTGATACGCTATTGCTGACGGCATGCATCCATCCGCGAAGCTTTCCCTGATTCTCTCCATCCTGTTCATCACGTTCGCGTCGCCACGCTTCGTCGCTGCGCAGGAGATCCAACCCGAAGACCTGCCCATCGGCCACTACGTGGCGGACCTGCGGTTCGAGTTCCCGAAGTTCAAGCAGGACCCCAACGTTGCGACCAGCATCGGCGTGGCAACCGAGAACCTGCCCACACGGGGATTCGGGCTCGTGGCCGGCGCGCACTGGTATCCGCTGCGGCTCGGTTTCATGACGCTGGGACTCGGGGGAGAGTTCAGCAAGGCCCGCCGGGGAAAGACCATGAACACCGGCACGGACACGGCTCCTGTCGAGGTGGCAGTCAACACGCGATTCTCCGCGGTGTCGCCCCAGATTTCATTCAACTTCGGCGCGCGCGACGGCTACAGCTACATCAGCGGTGGGCTCGGCTGGTCCACGTTCACATCCGAGCGCGCCGATACTCCGCTGCCCGATCCCGAGTCAGCCACGAAGACGATCAACTACGGCGGGGGGGCGAGATGGTTCGCCAAAAAGCACCTCGCGTTTGGATTCGACATCAGGTTCTACGCCGTGAACCCGCAGCTCGCAACAGCCACTCGCCCGGCTTTCCCGCGGATGACGCTGTTGTCGATGAGTGGCGGAATCTCGGTCCGGTGACAACTCCGCAATCAGCAATCAGCAATCAGCAATTGTTAGATGTCCCATATCCTTTCCTGCTGATCGTAGAAGGTAATCAGCCCATCCTCGCTGACCTTCAGAACGGCACCGAACCTGGCGGCCGCCATCGCTGCGGTCGTGCGCGCCCCCTCGACCGCGAGGCTCGAGTGAGGCTCGGGTGGCTCGGAATGCAGCAGGATGGCACCCACGGCGAGGAGCCTTCCGTTGCGATCGACGACCGTCGCGCCATCGGTTCGCGCCAGGCCTCTGAGGACCGCCGGGTCCAGTTCGTGGACGTTGCGGCCGCGAAGCATGTGCAAGAGCTGAGCGCGACTCGGCATCGCGCCTCCCATGTGACGAACCGCGTCCAGTTGATCGGCCGGCGCAACCAGCTGCGACAGCGACGCCTCTGGATCGCTCAGGACCACGAATAACGCCCCTTCCCGCGAGTCCGCGAGATCGCCGGCCGTCCGGAACAGGCGCTCCGAAAGCGCGGCATTGCCGATGGCTTCCTGCCACATGTCGTACTTGGCCTGCAGGTCGAGCAGGTGCCAGCGCGCGTTCCGGAAACTGAAGATCTGCAGGCCTTCAGCAAACACCTTGATCTCGTGCGACGGGCTGAGGACGATACACAGATGGCCGTTGCCGGCTGTCGCGAGTGAGTGCGGCCGATACCGGGCAGTGCAGGGCACCGGCAGCTTCAACGGCTCGGCATACCGGGCGATCTCGACGATGTCGAGGACCTCGCCCTTGCCATTGATCAGAAAAACGGTTTCCATGCCGTCGCTCAGGCGATAGAAGCTCTTGATCGCGGTCAGGGCCTGCGAATACGCATACGGCTGATCGGCCGGTACCCGCCGCGAACCCAGTGCATCGTCGTCTCCGTCGAGGACGAGCACGCCGGACGAAATGGCCCGGTTCTCGTAGCTCGAGAGCGCCGCAACCCGCAGGACCTCGATCGCCGTCGCAATCAGATCGGCGCGCGACTGCTTCTCGTTTGGCACGGCCGCATCGAGAAACGCGGCAACGTAGCGATCCTCGATTGACCCGCGAAACAGTTCGCCGCGTTCGAGCATCTGCTTGGGATCGAAGATGGCGCGATACCGCGAAGCCAGCACGGCACCGATCGCCCGGGCGAGCCGGACTTCGTGTGTCGTAAACGGCCGCTTCGCCGGCACGTGCAGCACGTGCCGCGAACCGAACCAGCGGATGGTCAGGACCGACGGATCGTTGGTGGGCTCGATGGCCAGGCGGCCGTCCGAAGAAAGGGACGGGATCGGCTCGGTTTCGAATGTCGCGCGGCCGAAGAACTGCCGGAGCGCCGCCTGCAACAGGTTGTCGTACAGCGCGCTGGCCGCGAAAACCGGCGGAAGCGACATAAGTTTTCAATCATAATTCACAAACAGATGCCCCGCCGCACGCTCATCGACTTCTACGCGGATCTGTCATCCACCGCAGGCGAATTTGTTGTTTACGACGACGGCTATCGCAGCTGGTCGTACACGTACGCCGAGATCACGAGCCTCGCCAGGGAATTCGCCGGGCGGCTTCGCAGGGAAGGCATCGGCAAGGAACAGGCCGTCACGATATGGTCGGAGAATCGCGCCGAGTGGCTCATCGCGATGTGGGGCTGCCTGCTCGAGGGCGTCGTGCTCGTTCCGATTGACTATCGCGCCTCCGCAGATTTTCTGCTTCGGGTCGCTTCCATCGTCGATGCGCGTGTCGTGCTCGTCGGGGATGCGGTGGATCGCGAGGCGCTCGGGGATTCGCGACCGATCTGGCATGTGTCGGCGTTGAGGGACGCCCGCCTTCGCGCTGACGACCGGCTCGCGCTTCGGCGCGACAGGCCTTCCGAGCCCGAATCGCAGGCAAGCGCAACGGCGGGCGACACTGCCGAAATCATCTTCACCTCCGGCGCAACGGCCGAGCCCAAGGGTGTCGTGATCACTCACCGCAACATCCTGGCGAACATCGTCCCCATCGAACGCGAGGTCGCGAAGTACAAGAGGTACGCGAAACCGTTTCTGCCGATTCGCTTCCTGAACCTTCTGCCGCTCAGCCACATGTTCGGGCAGGCCATGGCGACCTTCGTGCCGCCGATGCTTCCCGGGGTCGTCGTCTTCACCAGGAGCTACGCGCCCGAAGACATCCTCGCGCAGATCAAGAGCCGTCGCATCTCGGTGCTGGTCTCCGTACCAAAGATTCTGGAAGTGCTGAAAGAGCACGTGCTGCGGATTGCCCCCGAGGCAGCCAGCGATCCGGGACGGATGCACTGGATGATGCGGTGGTGGAAGTACCGCCGGATTCACAGGATGTTCGGCTTCAAGTTCTGGGCGATGGTCGTCGGCGCGGCACCGCTCGATCCAGAGCTCGAAGCGTTCTGGGGCCGGCTCGGATTCCTCGTGGTTCAGGGTTACGGCCTGACTGAAACCGCACCGATCGTGACGCTGAATCACCCGTTCCATACGTCACGCGGCGCAGTTGGAAAGCCGATCGCCGGCGTTGAGGTGCGGATCGCCGACGATGGCGAGATCCTCGTGAAGGGCGAGAACGTCACGAGCGGCTACTTCAACGCCCCCGAGGAAACCCGGGCCTCGTTCAAAGACGGCTGGTTCCACACCGGCGACATCGGCGAGCTCGACGACAAGGGACAACTTCATATCCGCGGACGGAAGAAGGAAATGATCGTCACGCCGGAGGGACTGAATGTCTTTCCGGAGGACGTCGAACGGGTCCTCAATGAAATCCCCGGCATCGTCGAATCGGCCGTCGTCGGCGCGCCGCTTGCCGGCTCGACGGCTGAGCGTGTCCAGGCCGTCATGGTCACGTCACCGGGAACTGACCTGGACGATGTGATCCGGCAGGCGAATGCACGGCTCCAGGATCATCAGAAAATTCGTGCGGTGGCCGCGTGGCCCGGCGCCGAGCTGCCGCGCACGGAAGGCACGCGCAAACTGAAACGGCGTGAGCTGCGCCAGTGGCTCAGTGACAGCCGTTCGCAATCGGATCGATCGCCCGCAACGGGCCAGCCGCGCGGAGCGGGCGGGCCGACCGTAGAATCGGTCATCGCCAGGTTCGCTCCGGGACGGACGATTGATTCATCGACCACAATCGACGAGCTCGGCCTGAGCTCGCTCGAACGCGTCGAGCTCATGATGGCGCTCGAGGAATCGCTGCAGTGCACCGTGGACGAATCGCGATTTGCTGCGGCGGCAACCGTCGCCGACCTCGAGGCCCTCACGCGTCCGCTGACCGGCGAGGCCGCTGCCCTCAGCGTGCACCAGGAGCCGATCGAGTTTCCTGCGTGGAACCGATCCGCGTTATTTCGTGCCCTCAGGCGGGCGAGCTTGCCGACGTGGATTCTTCCGCTCGCCAGACCCTTTGTGACACTCGAGGTTCGCGGGCTCGAGCACCTGGCAGGGATCCCGGGCCCCGTCATCTTCGCAGCGAATCATCAAAGCCACCTCGATACGCCGGTGATTCTGATGGCACTGCCGACGCGCTGGCGCTATCGGGTTGCGCCCGCCATGGCGAAGGAGTTCTTCAAAGCGCATTTCTATCCCCGCGAGTTCGGCCGCAAAGCGTGGTTCACCAACAGCCTCAACTACTATCTCTCGTGCGCGTTCTTCAATGCGTTTCCGCTGCCTCAGCGCGAAAGCGGAACCCGACAGACGCTGCGCTACATCGGCGACCTCTTCGCCGATGGCTTCTCACTGTTGATTTTTCCAGAGGGGAAGCGGACCGATGCCGGCGAGATCAACCCCTTCCGGTCTGGAATCGGCATGATCGCGTCTCGTCTTGATGTGTCGGTCGTCCCGGTTCGGCTCGACGGGCTGGACAGAGTACTTCACCACACGTGGAAGTTCCCGGCCCGCGGGCCGGCACGCGTCAGCTTTGGGGCTCCTATATCATTGAAGGGTAATGATTACGCGGCGTTGAGCCGGAATGTCGAGGAAGCAGTCCGCGCCCTGAACGGATGAGTTTGCTAAACACGGCCGCCGTATGGCACAATCTTTGATTGGAAAGGATAGCAATTGAGCAAGGATGATCTGATTGACGTGCAAGGTACGGTCGTGGCGGTTCATAGTGGAGGTCTTTACCGCGTCCAGTGTGATCAGGGCCACGAGGTGCTTGCCCAGTTGAGCGGCCGCATGCGCCGCTTTCGAATCAAGGTGGTGCCCGGAGATCGCGTGACCGTCGGCGTCTCACCCTACGATCCGGTCCGGGGCATCATTACCTTCCGCGCTCGCTAAAACCACGATTTTGAATTCACATACAGCACAGCGCCGAGCGCCGCGGGGAGGACGAGGCCGGCGAGGTCCGCGCCCGGGCGGCGCACGCTCCGCGTCGCATTTCCAGGTGCCGGCGACGACTCGGATTGTGACCCGGCCACAGGCCGCATACGATCCCAAACCTGTCGCCTTCGACACACTCGGGCTCGAACCCTCGCTGATCGAAGGAATCCGCATTCGCGGATTCGCCGCGACGACGCCCATCCAGAGCGCCGTCATCCCCATCGTCATGAGCGGCGACGACCTGATTGGCTGCGCCGATACCGGGACTGGCAAGACCGCAGCGTTCCTGCTGCCCATCCTCAACCGGATGCTCAAAGCGCGGGCCGCCGCGCCAGAGGAGCGCGGTTACACGCGCGTCCTCATCCTCGCGCCCACTCGCGAGCTTTGCGGCCAGATTGAAGACGACGTGCAGGGCTTCATCTACCACACGGACATCACGAGCATCGCGGTGTACGGCGGCGTCGACATGGGCCCGCAGGAGCGCGCGCTCAAGTCCGGCGTCGACATCGTCGTCGCCACGCCGGGACGCCTGATGGATCACATGCGGAGCAAGACGGTCGCCTTCGACAAGCTCGACACGCTCGTGCTCGACGAAGCCGATCGGATGATGGACATGGGGTTCTGGCCAGACGTCCGCCGCATCGTGCAGGCGCTGCCGGATTCCGCGGCACGGCAGACGCTGCTCTTCTCGGCGACGATGCCGGAAGAAGTGATGAAGCTGGCCGACGAAGTCGTGCGGGACGCGAAGTACGTGCAGATCGGGACGGCAGGTGGTCCGGCGAAGAGCATCACGCACACGGTCGAGAACGTGCCGGCTTCCGAGAAGACCGAGTGGCTCGCGAAGTTTCTTCGGCGCACTCATGGCCCGGTGCTCGTGTTCGTACGCACGAAGTCCGGCGCTGAACGGCTCGCCCGCAAGCTCGCATCGTTTGGTCTCAGGGCCGCGGCGCTCCACGCCGATCGGACGCAGCAGCAGCGGACGCAGGCGGTGGAAGGGTTCCGGAGCGGCAGCTACCACGTGCTGGTGGCGACCGACGTTGCCGCGCGTGGCCTGGACATCGACGGCATCACCCACGTCGTGAACTACGAAGTGCCGTCCAGCCGCGAAACCTACGTGCACCGTGTCGGGCGGACCGGCCGCGCAGACGCAACGGGCACGGCGTTAACCCTGGTGGCACCCGAAGAAGCCCGGGCACTCCAGGCACTTCAGAAATCGTTTGGACTCGAATTGCAGGGATGATGGACGAGACTAATCCGTTTTCGCCGGCAGGGGCGTCGCCAGACAGCAACACTTCGGCGGAGCTACCGGTCTCCACACAACAAGACGAGCAGTCGGCTCCCGCCGATTCAGCCGTCGGGTCTCCTGCCCTTGAACGATTCAAGTCCTGCCGGTGGCGTGCCACCCCGGACGTCGGGGACTTCTGCACGCATCGAGACGTGCTGCCGTTTGCGGGGAAGGAAGGGTTCGTCGCGGACTCGTGGTGCGCTGACTGCGCCTTCTACAAGCTGCGCCGAACGCCGAAGAAGCGCGAGAGGCTGGATTTCTCGGTACTGATAGTTTTTCTTACCTTGCGACTGTCCGCTTAGTCAGGACTATTCGAGAAACTCTCGCGCCAGCTCCACCCACTCGCCCTTTGGCGCGAGCTCCTGGTAAATCTTCCAGTGCGGTCTGGCTTCCTGGGAGTGTCCGAGCTTTTCCAGCGTGACGGCCAGGTAGAAGTGCGCGTCGGGATAGCCGGGGTTGAGCGCGACGGCTTCCCGATAGCAGCCCAGGGCGCGATCGTACCGGCCGAGGTCATGCTGGATGTTGCCCAGATTGAAGTGAGCCTCGAAGCAATCGGGGTCGAGGCCGATCGCGCGCTCGTAGAGAGCCTGTGCCTCGATGAGCTCGTCGCGCGAGTAACGGATGTTCGCGAGATTCACGATTGCCGGCACCAGGTCGGGGTCGACGATCAGGGCTCGACGGTACGCCGCGGCGGCCTCGTCCAGGTGCCCTTCATCTCCGTCGTCCAGGCGTGAACCGTCCAGGAAGTATTTTGCGGCCAGGGCTCCCTGTGGATCGTCGGCGGCATACGGCAGCGCCGATGCGGACAGCGGCTGCGGAGTGGTCGCTCGGATGGGCTTGCGGGCCTCGAGGTTGACGACTTTGGCCCGTGGCGCATCAACGCCGGCGTGGCCTTCGAGGAAGTTCAGCTCCAGCTGACCCTGTCGCTCCGCCAGCAGCGACCGCAGCACCACGCGAAGCGGGGTTCCCTTTCCAAGCTCGCTCGCGACCTGTTTGATCGTCGTGAGGTCGGCAAAGGAATACTCGCGCCTGTCCCGCGGCTTGGTCGACTGCCGCACGAGACCCCATTTCACGAGGTAACGCAGGTGATTCTCGGTGACCGCGGGATAGAGGCTGCGAATATCGCGGAAGCCGTACGGACCGCCAGCTGATGACGGGAGCGACGCCATTCATCGCGAAGATCGGCCACTCGGGGTGGAAAGTCAAGTCTATTAGAATGTCGTTCCATGTTACTGGCAGGAGACATCGGCGGCACCAAGACGCTGCTCGGGCTGTTCACGCCGAAGCCGGATCGGCCGGCGGCCATCGACGTCGGTGAGTTCGTGACCCTTGATTACGACGGCCTTGAACCGATGATCGAGGCCTTCCTGGACTCGCGCGGTGTCGAGCCGCGGCACATCGACGCGGCCACTTTTGGCGCCGCGGGCGCCGTGACCGATCAGGTCGCCCGGATGACGAACGTGCCATGGCTCGTCGACGCGACGTCGGTCGCCGAACGCCTCAAGTTCCGCCGAACGCACGTGGTGAACGATCTCGAAGCGCTCGCGTATGGCGTGACGGTCCTCGAGGCTGACGAGCTCACGATGATCCAGCGAGGCGTGCCGCATCCGGAGGGAAACGCCGCGGTCATCGCGGCAGGGACCGGGCTTGGCGAGGCGATGCTGCTCAACGTCAACGGCCGCTTCGTGCCGGGCGCCTCGGAAGGGGGACACGCGGACTTTGCCGCCCGCACGCCCCGGGAGATCGAGCTGCTGCGCGATCTCACCCGCATTTACGGGCGGGTGAGTTACGAGGCGATTCTCTCGGGTCCCGGGCTGGTCAACGTGTATCAGTTCACGCACCAATCCTTTGGCACGAGTCCCGAGAGGACGCTGGGCGCCATCTCTCCCGATCGTTTGTGCCCGGCGATCGGCGACGTCTCCGATCCGAAGGAATTGCCCGCCCGCATCAGCCGCGCGGCGATGGAGCGAACCTGTGAACACTGCGTCGAGGCACTGGACCTCTTCGTGTCGGTGTACGGCGCCGAGGCTGGCAACATCGCGCTGCGCGCGGTGGCGACCGCCGGTGTCTACATCGGCGGCGGCATCGCGCCGAAGATCCTCCCGGCGCTCCAGTCCGGGTCGTTTCTCGATGCGTTCCGATCGAAGGAGCCCATGGCCGACTTCGTCGCGACGATTCCAATCGCCGTGATCCTGAATCCCGACGCGGCACTCCTTGGCGCGGCGGTTCATGCGCAGCAGATGTCGATCGCGTGAATAAGTACCCTCCTGCTCACAAAGCTGACGTCACCGATAGCTATCACGGCATTCGTGTCACCGATCCGTATCGCTGGCTCGAGGACCCAGACTCTCCCGAAACCGTCGCGTGGGTCGAGGCTGAGAACAGGCTGACCCGACAAGCACTCGACGGACCTCGGCGTGATGCGCTCATCGGACGCCTCACGGCCCTCTACGACTTCCCCCGCACCAGCGTCCCGGCCCACCGTGGGCGTTACCACTTCTTCACCCACAACACAGGATTGCAGGATCAGCCGGTGCTCTACGTCCAGGAGGCGCCGCACGGCGAGAGGCGCGTCCTCATCGATCCCAACACGATGATGGCGGACGGCCCTGTGGCGCTGACTGCGCTGGCCATCAACGACACCGGCGCCCTTGCCGCGTACGGTCTCTCGAAAAGCGGCAGCGACCGACAGGAGATCTTCGTACGCCGCGTCGACGATGGTGTCGACTTGCCGGATCGATTACGGTGGGTGAAGTTCGCGAGCATCGCATGGGTCAAGAACGGAAGCGGCTTCTACTACACCCGCTTTCCCGTGCCGGGGACCGTCCCCCCCGGGGATGAACACTATTTCAACCAGGTCTACTATCACCGGCTCGGGGATTCTCAGGATGCCGATCGATTGATTTTCGACAAGCCGAACGAGCGCGAAACCGTTTTCGGCGTCGAGGTCAGCGACGACGACCGCTGGACCGTGATCACCGCGTTTCAGGGGTCGAGCGATCGCAGCGAGGTCTATGTCATCGATCGGCACGTCGAGCGTGCGTCGCCTGTTCCGCTCGTCTCGGGATTCAAGGCAGCCTATGCGTTCATCGAGTCGGCCGGTACCAGGCTCCTGTTCAGGACCGACGACGGCGCGCCTCGCGGGCGAATCATCTCGATCGATCCGCTGAACCCCGGGCGGCCTCCGCTGGAAGTCGTCGCCGAGAGCGAAGACAAGCTGTCGTCAGCGATCGTGGTTCACCACACCCTCGTCGCGGCGTACCTTCATCACGCCAGCGATCGGCTGCGGCTGTTCACGCTGGATGGGAGCCCGACCAGGGAGATCGATCTGCCCACGCTGGGAACGCTCACTGGTGTCAGCGGACGCCCCGACGATACCGAGATGTTCTTCGGCCTCACGTCATTCACGCAACCGGCGACGAACTACCGGTTCGACTTTCTGACGACTCGACTGGAGCGTTCTGGCGAGACAGATGCACGCGCGGCTCACGCCGAATACGAGACCACCCAGGTCTGGTACCCGTCCAGGGACGGCACGCCGATCTCGATGTTCCTGGTCGCCAGGAAGGGATTGGCGAAAGACGGGAATCGTCCGGTTCTTCTCACCGGCTACGGCGGCTTCAACATCAGCCTGACGCCGGCGTTCGATCCTTCGAACTTCGTCCTGCTCGAACGGGGTGGCATCTACGCGGTGGCAAACCTCCGCGGCGGCGGCGAATATGGCGAGGCCTGGCACGAAGCCGGGATGTTCGGCCGGAAGCAGAACGTGTTCGACGACTTCATTGGCGCCGCCGAGTGGCTCGTGTCGAGCGGCTATTCGAGTCCAAAGCGCATCGCCATCGAAGGCGGCAGCAACGGAGGGCTGCTGACGGCGGCCGTCATGGTGCAGCGCCCGGATCTCGTCGGCGCCGTTGTCTGCCGCGTGCCAGTCGCCGACATGCTGCGGTACCACCTCTTCACAGTGGGCCGGTTCTGGATATCGGAGTACGGTTCGGCCGACGACCCGTCGCAGTTTCCGTTCCTCTACAAATACTCTCCCCTTCACAACGTGTCGGACGGAACGGCGTATCCACCGATCCTGATCACCACGGCAGATACCGACGACCGGGTGGCGCCAGGAATGGCCAAGAAGTTCGCCGCGCGCCTGCAGGCCGCCGGACATTCAGCGCCGGTGTTGATCCGGGTAGAGACCAAGGCAGGTCACGGGGCGGGCAAGCCGCTGTCGAAGACGATCGAGGAAGACGCGGACATTTTTTCGTTTGTCTTCTCGATGCTGGGCGTTGAATAGAACCGACTTCCAAAAACGGTCACAATCACCGACATCCACTCTCGAAACTGCATTCATGGCCAAGAGCAAACAGGAGAAAAGAGAAAGGAGAATTCTTTTCAGAAAGAATAGGTTCTCCCTTCTCCTTTCTCCTGTTGTTTCTTAAGACAAGAATGCAGCGTGACGGTAATCGTCGTTGGTATACGATCGCGTTCTCTCATGGAGAATTCGATGCGCGCGCTTGTGAGTATGGTCGGACGAAACCGGACGAGCACACGCCATCCTTGCGGCTGGGTTGATCGCCGTTGGAGCGACCGTAGCAGCGTCCGACAAGGACAAACGTGCAGAATGGCGGCATTATCTCGGCGGACAGGATTCGGCATCCTACTCGTCGCTCACGCAGATCAACCGGTCGAACGTCACCGAGCTCGAAGTCGCCTGGACGTATCGGGCCGGGCCGAACAGCCGGCTGCGGTTCAACCCGATCGTCGTAGACGACGTGATGTACGTGATGGGGAAGGACCGCGCGATCGTCGCGATCGATGCGGCGACCGGGAAAGAGTTGTGGAAGTACGAACACGACCCGCTGTTCCAGCGCGATATCACAGACCGGGGCATCAATTATTGGGAGAGCAAGGATCGATCGCAGCGCCGGCTGTTGTTTGCGGCGGGCGCCTATCTGCAGGCCGTTGACGCGAAGACGGGCAAACTGATCACGACGTTCGGGAAGAACGGCAAGGTCGATCTGCGCGAAGGCCTCGGCCGCGATCCTAAATCGATCATCGAGTTTGGATTCGGATCACTCGGCTGGAACTCTCCCGGTCGCGTATACGAGAACCTGCTGATCGTCGGCTCCAGGACCGGCGAGGCCTACGGCTCGCCCCCAGGAGACATTCGCGCCTTCGACGTAATCACCGGCGCGCGGGTCTGGAGCTTCCACACCGTTCCCCACCCCGGAGAGTTCGGCTACGACGGATGGCCGAAGGACGCCTACAAAGAAGTGGGCGGTATCAACGTGTGGGGCGACATGAGCCTGGACGAGGCGCGCGGCATCATCTACGCGCCGACCGGTTCACCAACCTACGACTTCTATGGTGCCGATCGCATCGGGAGCAACCTGTTCGGCAATTGTCTGCTCGCGCTGGATGCGAGGACGGGCAAGCGGCTCTGGCACTATCAGGTCGTCCATCACGATCTCTGGGACTACGACAACACCGCACCGCCGCAGCTGACCACGGTGCGCCACAACGGCAAGAAAGTGGACGTCGTCGCGATGGCCGGCAAGACGGGCTTCCTGTACGTCTTCAACCGCGTGACGGGCGAGCCACTCTGGCCGATCGAAGAACGAAGAGTGCCGCAAACCGACGTTCCAGGCGAGCAATCGTGGCCCACCCAGCCCTTCCCGACCGTCGTTCCGCCCTTCGCGCGGCAGGCGTTCACGGTGGCCGACATCAGTCCGTATCTGTCGGACGACGCGGAACGTCGAGAAGTGGACCGAGATGGTGAGGACTTCAGTCAATAAGGGACTGTTCACGCCGCCGGCGACCTCCAACACGATGCAGATTCCAGGCAACGCGGGCGGCGCCAACTGGGGTTCGACCGCGGCCGATCCGGCCGCCGGCATGGTCTACGTCCTGAGCAAGGACGAGCCGACGATGCTGAAGCTGGAACCCGAGCCGCCGCCCGGGCCAGCGACTCGCCACAGGACCTCCGGATCAAGTCGGCCGAAGCGTCTACCGTCAGCGATGCCAGCAGTGTCATGGAGAAGAGCTACGGGGCGTGCCTCCGGAGATCCCGATGCTGGTCGGCGTCACCAAACGCCTGGACAGCCAGACGATCAAGCGGACGGTGATCACCGGACGAGGCCGGATGCCGGGATTCCAGCTTGGCGACCGTGAGCTGACGGGACTGATCGCCTTCCTGACCGATCCCGCTGCCGCGAATGCGGCCGCCGGCAAAGGACGACGCGAGGTCGCACCGCAATCCGGACCTGCTGAAGCGCCCAAACCGACCGGGCCGGTGCGTTACTGGAGTGGATACGGGTACATGGTGCCGAACGTCGGCCCGGCGCCACAGACGCCGCCGTGGTCGACGCTGACGGCGTACGATCTGAACAAGGGGACAATCGCGTGGCGCGTGCCGCTTGGTGAAGTTCCGGAGCTCGCCGCAAAAGGCATCACGAACACGGGGTCCGGTGCGCCGCGCGGCGCCGTCGTCACCGCCTCGGGTCTGATTTTCACGGGCACACCCGACAACACCTTCCGGGTGTTCGACAAGGACACCGGAAAGGAGCTGTGGAACAAGAGGCTGCCGATAAACCCGTTGAGCGTCGCCGCGACGTATCAGATCGCGGGCCGGCAGTATGTCGTGATTGCCGGATCGCCAATGGACCAGGAAGCGCCGAAGGAGGAGGCCGCATACCTCGTGTTCGCGCTGCCGGTGAAGTCTCATCGCTGAATTCTCGCGGAGCCTCCCTTCGCGAACGCCCGCACCTGATCGGCCGTTGCCATCGTGGTATCGCCGGGAAATGTCGCGATGAGCGCGCCGTGCGCCCAGCCGAGCCTCACGGATTGCTCGGGCGTTTCGCCGCTCAGCAATCCATAGAACAAGCCGGACGCAAACCCGTCGCCACCGCCGACGCGATCGAAGACGTCGATCTCGCACGTGGGAGCCACGAACGTGTCGCCGTTGATCCCCGCCACCGCGCTCCAGGTATGCCTCGTCGTCGAATGCACCTCGCGCAGCGTGGTCGCGACCACTTTGAGCTGGGGGAACTTGGCGATCGTCCGGTCGATCATGCCGACAAACGTGCTCGCATCGAGCGACGACTTTCCGGCGACTTCGGGACCGGCGATGCCCAGCCCCTTCTGGAGATCCTCTTCATTGCCGACGAGGACGTCGACGTTCTGCACGATTTGTCCCAGGACGGCCTCTGCGCGTGACGCGCCGCCGGACGCGCTCCACAGCTTCTCGCGATAGTTGAGATCGAACGAGACCACGGCGCCGCGCTTCCGAGCCTCCTGCATCCCTTCGATGATGAGCGCCGACGTCGTTTCGGACAGCGACGCGAAAATCCCGCCGCTGTGAAACCAGCGGACGCCGGAGCCAAAGATCGACGCCCAGTCGAAATCGCCCGGTTTCAGCCGGCCGGCCGCCTCGTTGCTGCGGTTGTAGAACACGATGGGCGCGCGGACCCCGTGACCACGATCGCTGTAGACCGCCGCCATGTTCGGCCCCCAGGCGCCGTCGTGCTTGAACATCTTGTAGAAAGGGGTCACTCCCATGGAGCGCACCTGCCGGGCGATCAGCTCGCCGATGGGGTACTCCACCATCGCGGTCGCGACGCCCGTGCGGAGCCCAAAACAGTCGGCCAGATTGGCTGCGGTGTTGAACTCGCCGCCGCTGACGTGAATCGCGCAGGTCGTGGCTTTGCGAAACGGAATGACGCCCGGGTCGAGCCGGTGAATGAGCGCGCCCAGAGCCAGAAAGTCGAGCGCACCTGTTTCAGGAATGCGGAGAGGCGTAGTCATGATCCTGAAACGCTACGCTGACGCGAGGATCGTGTCAAGAAACCTTCCATCAGTCGTCCTGCCCGAGGGCCCGATGTCGGAGCGGTTCACCCTCATCGGGGAGCCCTAGTAGCGCGGGCCAATAACTCGTTGACGATCTCCTGCAGCGAATCGAGGTCGCCCCGCATCTTGCGCAGTTCGCTCTGCTGTCGCACGAGTTCCTCGTTTTTCTCTAGGAGGAGTTGATACAAAGCCTTGACGCCCGCCAACGCGACGCCATCTGCATCCACGGTACTGATGTGGGTATTGTCTTCGCCTAGCCCGAACGCCGCGTAAAAATCCTGCGCCGTCGGGCCCATGTGCCGGATGGAGGCATCCTGCGCCTTGTAATTCCAATTGTTGACGGAAATTGCGTTGAGCTTATCCAGCAGTGCTTGCCCATTCACCGCGATGAAGTTCTCTTTGAGATTGCGGTCGCTGACCGTGGACCATGCGCTGGCGTTTGCGGCGAGCGAGACACCCGCGGTCAGGGCGGCGTTGGAGAATATCCGGGTTCCGCCTGTCGCCCGGATGGCGAACTGATTCGCTGCCGTGGAGGCGAAGTCCGTTGCGAGGTTATCAGCCCACACAAAGGCACCATCGTGATTGGCCTTCGCTTGCCGACCGGCCGCGAAGCTGTGAACCCCCGCAGCCGAATTCGAGAACCCTCCAGGGATCATCGCGCCTCCACCGCTGAGCGTGTTGAAGTCCCCTCCACTAATGGTCCCGTAGGCCGCGCTAGCGGTGTTGTTCTGACCGCCGCTCACGGTTACGCCAACGCCGGGTCCCGCGTGGTTGCCGTGGCCTCCACCGACGGTGGCATCGGTTCCGTCGGCGATGTTACTGTCGCCTCCGCCTACTGTTGTGCTTTGGACGTCGGTCACGGCGGCCAGGTCGCCGGCATGATTGTCGAACCCTCCGCCCACCGTTCCGTAGTCCCCGGTAACCTTGTTGGGCAACGGAGCGTTCCCACCACCTCCTATGGTGGCTCCGACCACGCCGTTCGCGATATTGCTGCCAAATCCGGCGACGATATTCGGACTGGTGCTGTTGGCCAACACGCGCAACCCACCACCGGTGACTCCGATCGTCACATTGAGGCCGTCATCGGAGATCTGCGAATCACTTAGCACTGTCGTACCCTGCGAATCTCGGTACCTTGTTCATCGTGCCCGCGCCCGTGACGCCGCCGCCGCTTGCGCATGCGACCGTGCCGTCGCCGTTCACTGACTGAATGCCACTCGAGCAACTGCCAGTAACGCGCTTTTGAGTTGCCCCGAAATCCACACTCACATCTACATTGCCGCTGGTGCCGCCGCCGACGAGGCCGCCACCTGCTGTGACGCCGGTTATGGTCCCCCCGCCCGATGGCCACGTGCTCCGGCAGTCGGTGCCGATACACAGCCCGTTTGCCTTGATATTACCGGCGACGTCGAGCGCTTGTGTCGGACTGGGCGTGCCGATGCCGACGCCATTCTGCGCGCGAATGAGGAACTGGTTGATATCGGTAGACATAAAGCCGCCGGGCGCTGATTGATCAGACCAGACAAACGTGCTGTCGTGAGCCGCCTGCGCGCCCGATCCGGCCGCGAAACTCATTATCCCTGACGCGATGTTCTGGCGGCCGCCCGGCACGGTCGAATAGGCTCCGCTCGCGCGGTTATCCCTTCCGCCACCGATCGTTCCGTAGTCGCCAGCGACGTTGTTGTGATTACCCCCCGCCACGACGCCTCCATTGCCAGCCGAGTTCGCCAATCCGCCGCCGACAACACCAAACGGGGCCGTCACGACGTTCGGCGCGGACAACACTCCGCCGCCGGCGATGGTCCCGCCAACTCCGCCCGCAGAGACGCTGTTGTCCTTGTATCCGCCAACAATGTTTGGACTGATACCGTTCCCGAGGACGCTGAATCGACCCGACGCGTCGTCGCCCAGTTTGGTATCTGTACCGTTGTCGCTGATGCGCGAGTCGCCAACGGTTACGCCGCCGGCGAGAAATTTCGGAATGTTGTCCGGGGCACCGGCCCCGCCGATCCCGGAGCTGCCGACCGGAACGCAGACCACAGTCCCATCCTGGCTCACGGATTGGATGGCGCTGCCGCCTGCGCAGTTGTTGGACAGGCGCTTCTGCGTGGTCGCGAAGTCGACGCTGAGCGGAGCAGCGGATCCCAGCGCAATCGTGCCGCCGCCCGTCAGGCCGCTGATCGGACTCAGGTTCAAATCGATCGAGGAGTGCTGGAGCATCGCGTTCGTGACTCCGCCGGAGAGAATGCTCAACGTCAGCCCGGAGGAGCCCCCAAAGGGGCCGAGCGCGACCGAACCGCCGCCCGTCAGACCGCTGCCTGCGGGTGTGGTCAACGTCACCGCGCTGTTCTGCAACATCGCGTTCGTGACGCCGTTGTTGGCGATGGCGAGACTCACGCTGCCGCTGGTGCCGCCGCCGGTCAGTCCACCGTTTGCGGTAACACCGGTGATTGTCCCGCCGCCGCCCGACGGCAGGTTTGTGAGCATCGAACCATCGCCGATGAATTTCGTCGCTCTTACATTGCCATTCACGTCGAGGATTTCGGTCGGAGCGTTCGTGCCAATGCCGGTTTTTCCATTCGCAAATACCGAGAACACCGGATCGCCGACAGGCCCCAGCGCTGACAGACTCACTCCATTGGGGTTCGCATTCTGGAAGGCACCGCCCATTCCATCAGGACTCACAGTCTGACCAAACACGCCAACGTTCGCGCCAGAGGGTTGAGCGGCAGAGCCGGCAACGCCGATGCCGTTGGGCGCCGCCGAGATTCCCGAAACGCCGAGCGTCTGCCCGAATGTCTGGCTACCAGATGTCGACTCTGCTGACGCGAAGCCCAGGACTCCGGTAGTGCCGTTCTCAATTCCGGATGTAATCCCCACGATACCAGACCCGAAATCCGCAGGATTGGTCGCCGTAAGCGCCCCGACAAAGAGCGACGAAACCGTTGATGGGCTCGCCGTGACCTTCACGGCTCCCGCCACGTCCAGTTTTACGCTCGGTGTCGTTGTGCCGATGCCTACGTTATTGCCGTCGTCGAAGACGGTCCCACTACCGAGCGTACCGGGCCGGTGAATTTGGTCAGGAAGTTGACATTGCCCGTGCCGGTCAATCCGCTGCCAATAACCGTTTGACAATGCACTGATCCATCCTGATGCACGATATCGATTGCGCGGCCGCTGTCGCAGGTGCCAGACACGCGCTGTTGCGTTGCCGCGTAGTCCACGCTGAGGGTGTTCGACCCGCCGAGCGCCACCGTGCCGCCGCCCGATAAACCCGTTCCGGCATTGACGCTCACGGCGCTGTTTTGCAGCATGGCGTTGGTGACGTCCGCGGGCGCGATCTTGAGAGTCACGTTACCGCTGGTGCCACCGCCGGTGAGGCCAGCGCCGGCAGTAACGCCGATGATCGTGCCGCTGCCTGATGGCCAGGCCGTTCGGCAGTCACTGCCGATGCACAATCCGTTGGCTTTGACGTTGCCATCGACGTCGAGCGCTTCGGTCGGCGTGTACGTGGTGACCGCGTTGGCACCCCGAGTAATGCCGACTCCCCCAGCGGCGCGAATCAGGAACTGACCAGGGCCACTCGAAGCGAACGGTCCACTTCGATCATCTGGGAAGCTGGCATCCGTTACGCCAGCCCAGACGAAAGAGCCCAGGTGCTGTGCATTCGCCGCCCGGCCTGCGGCGAAACTGAAGTCACCCGACGCGACGTTGTGCGCGCCGCCCGGAACAGTTGAACCAAACCCGCTAGCGGTGTTGAGACTCCCGCCAGCGACGACGGCTTGCTCACCTGCTGAATTCGCAAATCCACCACCGACGGCGCCAAAATTGCGCGTCACAGAATTGGGCAGCGCGAACATCCCACCGCCGGCAATAGTTGCACCGTCCGCGTGAAAGATATCGATGTTATTGTTTGCATTTCCGCTGACAATAGCCGGACTATTGAGGGTTGATACTTGCAAGATGTTGATACCGCCGCCATTCACCGGCAGTTGAATCCTTATCGCGAATTCGCTGTCAGAAATATGCGAGTCGCCGAGTTGTCCGTTCAGCCATCGCGCGAGATGGTTGTCCGAGCCAGATCCCTCGAGACCGCCGCCACTCCCGCCATTCGGCCATACGCTGCGGCAATCCAGACCGATACACAATGCGTTGCCCTTCACGCTACCCGCAACGTCGAGCATCTGCGCCGGATCAGTAGTCCCAATTCCCACCCGCCCTGTGGCGCCGGAGATGAACATCCGGTCCGCATAGTTCACGTTGTCGACACCTGAACGAAGGAACAGACCGCCGCCGCTCGATGGAAATGCCAGCACGCCGTTGTTGCCGGCATCCTGCAGATTCAAATGCCCCCGGACGTCGAGCATCGTCGTCGGCGTCGTGGTCCCGATGCCCACCCGTCCGGTCGATCCTGAGATGAACATCCGATCAACGTACGGGGCGTTGTCGGCGCCGGATCGAAAGAACAGTCCCGCGCCGGTCGGAAATTGCAGTACGCCGACGCCGTTATTGGTCGAATCGTCAAGATTGAACGGCCCGCGCACGCGGACACCTCCCGCGGCTCGAATCAAGAACTGGTTAGGCCCCGTTGACGCGAGCGCATCCGTTGACGAGTTGTCTCCCCACACAAATGAGCCGGGGTGATTCGCTTTGGCATTCCGGCCCGCGGCGAAGCTGAACATGCCAGCGGCCGCGTTCTGGTAACCCCCCGGAATCGTGGAGTACTGCCCACTTGCGGTATTCGAGTGGCCGCCGCCGACGGTCGCGAAACTGCGAGACGCTACCGCGCCGGCGCCGTCACCCGCCTGGTTGTCCTCTCCGCCGCCAACGGTGCCGAAGCTCTGGACTACGGAATTGTTTGCCCGACACGGAGCAGGAAATGGTGGACACAGCCCGCCATCGGGCCTGCTCTCGCCGCCACCGGCGATCGTGGCGCCGACCGCGCCACTCGGAACGGAATTCCCGCCGAATCCGCCCACCATGTTGGGGCTCGTCGCGTTCGCGAGCACGTTGAGTCCGCCGCCGGTGACGCCGATCTTGACGTCCGTGTCGGCCGTGCAGCTCCACGCGGTGCCGTTCCACTTCAGCAACTGACCTGTTGCGCAGCTCTTGATAAGGGTCAGAGTGACTGTGGCACCGTTGTTTGACGGCGTGCTGGTAAGACCGCTGGTCGCGTCAGTAACGATCGTGAAGACTGGAGATGTCGGTGGTCCGGCGGCGGCCGCCGCCGCTGGTGCAAGTTGGGCTGTAGATTCCACAAATATTGTTGCCGGTTGGGTCGCGCTTGGCGCGGTCTGGCCCGTCTTGCCATCGTTCGAGAGCGCGCTGAGTGGCGCCAGCGCGTACGGCACGCTCGCCAAGAACGAACGCGGCTGCTCGGCCTGGCCGGCCGCCTGCATCCCGAGCCAGCGCGCCTGGCCGGTACTGAACAAGTCGACCGGCAACCCTGTCGGCGACGTCGCACCGAGCAGCGCAATGAAACGTCCCTTCGCGTCCGCGGCGACAACCTGTGACTCCACCCATAACGGCGCCTTGTCGGATTGCTCCTTGTAGAGCGCAAACATCACCGTCTGCTGGCCTGTCAGCGGCTTGCCCCTTTGATCGATGAGTTCACCGCTGACCTGAATGAGGGCGGGAACGGCGTCCTGTGCGGCAACCAACGGCGCCGTCAAATGCGCGACAAGCAGCAGTTGCGTTAATACGATGAGTCTTCGAGCAATCATGGTCAGTGCCTCCAGGCGCCTTTCCGGGTTCCCGCGATGAGTCGTGACTCCGCAATACCTCGAGAATTCAGTTGCGGCCCGGCGGAACCGCCACAAAGCCGTGTGGGGGACCACCCGAAACCAAGGAGTACTGACCAACGATCACGCCGTTCGGGCTGATGCCGAAGGCGACAGTCGCGAACGCTGTCACGGTGTTGCCGGAGCCGTCGGTGAACTGGACGTCGAGCGTGACCGGGGCGGAGTCGTTATCGCGCTGGAGGAATCCATGTCGCTTGAGCGTGGTCTCAGCCTTCTTGCGATACGTGCCTACGAATTGCTGGGCGGGATTCATGTCCCAGATGGCGGTCAGATTTGCGTCAGCGACAGGATCGTAGGTTTCCAACGCTCCGTTGCGCACGAGATATCCGTGCTGCTGGCCGTCCATGACAAACAGGCCGGCGATGAACTGGGCATCAAAAGTCGCGGCGTTGTTCATGGACATCGGAACGTCCACTGTAGGATTCGACAGCTCGCCTCCGTCGGCCATCAGGCTCATGGTGGCTGTGATTTCGACCGCGTCTTTACCCTGGTAGGAGCGCCGCCAGACGGCCCCGAACATGGACATGTCCAAATCGTGGTCATGCAGGCAACCGTAGATGTCACCATCGGCGGTAATGCGTTGCGGAATCGCTCCCGGATGTTTGGGGAACGTGATGATTGAGAACCCGCCACGTCCCAGGTAGAAGCCTTTGATGCATGCGGGATCGGCGGTGTTGTTGGCAAGATTGGCCGGGCAATAGAGCGGCGAATCCTGGGGCGCACTGGGATTGATCGGCATTACGAGTTGCCCGACGATCTCGCCTCGAGCATTGATGCCGTTGGCAATGGTCGCGCGGACGCCCGTGATTGGATAGTCGATCGTCGAGTACCGTCCGTCCTGCAGCAGGAAGCCATGCTGCCTGCGTTCCGCATCGACATAGAACCCCACGATGTCTCCCCGCGCGTTGATGCCCCTCGCAGAGGTTTGCGCGGCAACTTCACCCCGAGCGAGGCCCGCCGGACAGCTGGTCGCTTCGGCGCCGCACGTGACATCGAGTGGAAAGTAGGTGTATTGCTGCGCGAGGGCCTGAGCGGCGATGAGCAGCGTGCCTGACACAAAAGAGAAAACTGCCTTCGTTTTCATGAGGAGTCTCCATTTCCCTGGCGCGTAAGGCACCACTTCAGCGAAACGCCGCCCATCCCCGACCTGTGGCATACTCGGCCCACACGCTGAGTCAATCGCCAAACAGGTACTGAGTTCTGTTGCGGGAACGTTAGTGCGAGGCGGGACCACTGTCCTCAAGGGCGCCCAAAAGAAGTCTAAAAATTCTCTAAAGGTGCGCGAATGCCGGAAGCGAACCACTTATTCGCGTTTGGACCCTTCCAGATCGACGCCGCCGAGCGCCGCCTGACCCGCGACGGTACGCCAGTACCCCTGACCCCGAAGGCCTTCGACTTGCTCGTGGTGCTGGTCGAGCAGAGCGGACATCTCGTGACCAAAGACGCCCTGATGCAGCGCGTCTGGCCCGACGTCGTCGTGGAAGAAGCCAATCTGGCCGTGCACATCTCCGCCGTGCGGCGCACGTTGGGGGACCGGAACGGCGACGGTCAGTACATCGAAACCGTCCCGAAACAGGGGTATCGATTCAGAGGGCCGGTCAGCAAAGTCGTCGCCCCTAGGGGTGCAGGCCCTGCAATTGAAGCCCCGCACTCCGTCGTTCCTCCCGCGCTTCCTCCAATTGAGGCTCTGCCCCCGGCGTCGCCGTCCACGCGCTTCGGGCGCAGGTCACGCCGTTTTGGCTTCGTCGCGCTGACTGTCGCGGCGGCGGTTGTTGTCCTCGTTGCCTACAAGGCGAGCGCATGGCGTCCGGCCACGCGAGATCGACCATCGGTGCGGTCGCTCGCGGTGCTTCCGCTCAAAAATCTCTCGAGCGATCCGGAACAGGAGTACTTCAGCGACGGGATGACCGACGAGCTGATTACCGAGCTCGCCCGAATCAGCCAGCTGCGAGTGATTTCCCACTCTTCGGTCGGACGCTACAAGGACTCGCACCGGCCGTTGCCCGACATCGCGCGTGAACTCGGCGTCGATGCGGTGGTCGAAGGCTCGGTTAGCCGCTCAGGCGATCGCGTTCGGATCACTGCCCAGCTGATCGATGCCCGGACGGACATCCACCTCTGGGCGGACATGTATGAAGACGACGTTCGCGACGTTCTGGCGCTGCAAGACCGCGTGGCGGCGCGCATTGCGAGCCAGATCGGCATCACGCTGACGGCGGACCAGAAGCGCGTCGCAAGCGCGCTCGTGAGTCCTGCGGCGCACGAGGCTTATCTGAAGGGCACGTTCTATTGGAGCAAGTTGACCTGTGTCGGCTTCAGGAAGGCCGCGGAGTACTTTGAGCAGGCCGTAGCGACAGACCCTGCGTATGCCGCAGCGCATGCCGCGCTTGCGGATACATACCTGCATCTGGGTGACTGGCAGTGCTCACCGCAGGAGGAAATGTTTCGCAAGGCGAGGTTGTCGGCGGCCAAAGCGCTTGACGACGATCCCCGTCTGGCGGCGGCTCACGCGGTGCTGGGCGACCTCGCCTTCCGCAAGGACTGGGACTGGCCCAAGGCCGATGCGGAATTCACGCGCGCGACCGAGCTGGAGCCGAACGATGGGCGCATCCGCGCCTCGGTACGCTATTTTCCTCGTCGCCATGGGCAGGCAGGAGCAGGGCTTCGCCCAAATGGAGAAGGCGCACGAGCTCGATCCGGTCTCGGAACGGACGAACGTCGTCTGGAGCTACGTCTTCTACCTCAGTCATCAGTTCGATCGCGCCATCGAGCAGGCGAACAAGACGTTGGAGTTATACCCGTTCTCGGGGTCCGCGTATCACTGGCTCGGCCGGTCGTATCAGCAAAAGGGGATGAACGATCGCGCCGCCGCAGCGTACCTCCACCCGCCGCCCGGTCCGGAGTCACCCTGGCTGCTGGGTGCGAGACGCGCCTACGAGAAGGAAGGATTGCGCGGCTACTGGCTCTACCAGCGCGAGAGGACCGAGGAAGGGAAACCACTCGACGCTTGCTGGGACATGTCGTTTATGGCCCACCTGGGAGACAAGGCACGCACCCTGGACCTTCTCGAAAGTGGAGTGCAATCCCACTGCGACGGTGTGCAGTTCTTGCGCGTCGAACCGATCTACGACATCGTCCGGGACGATCCACGATACGAGGCGCTGCTCGAGCGTATGCGCCTGAAGGCCCCTGCTCCTTGATCCAACCGGGAGCCCTTCATCGGAAGATCCCCTTCAGCTTCCGGCCAATGCCGCTCAGGAATCCTTCGAACGCGCGCTTCACACGCTGCTTGACCGTGCCCCGATGCAGCGGGCACAGCCTCGACGGCACATCGTCTTGTTCCTTGAAGTACTCGACGTAGACCGGGCATTCCTCGACCGGCCGGAGGTACGACACGTGGCACAGCTGCTCGGCATGAAGGCCCGGCGGCACCTCGAACTCCTGAGGCGGACGACGTTGTGAGGCCCGCTGCATGAAGGCGCTCCAGATCGGGAGCGCGAATCGGGCGCCGAAGCCTTCGCGCGCGATTGTCTTCGGCTGATCGAATCCCACCCACACACCGGCCACGATGGACGAGGAGAATCCCACGAACCATGCGTCCTTGAAATCGTCGGTCGTTCCGGTTTTCCCACCCGACGGAAACCGTATGCCCATGCCGCGGGAGGCCGACGCCGTCCCGCGGTCCATGACGTCTTCCAGCATCGACACCATCTGGAACGCGGTCTCGGGCGAAATCACACGCTCGCTTTGCGCAGGATTGTCGTAGGTCGTGCCGCCGTCGGCATCGATGACGCGCACGATGCCACGGGCTTTCACGGCGAACCCGCCGTTTGGAAACATGGCGAAGGCCGCGGTCAAGTCGAGCGGTGTGACCTCGCCAGTCCCGAGCGACAGGGACGGCACGTCCGGAAGGTCGCGCATCCCGGCGCTCGACGCCAGTCGAAGCACTGGCTTCGACCCCACCTGCTGCTGCAGCGACGTCGCCGCGCGGTTGTTCGATTCGATGAGTGCCGCACGCAGCGTGAGCTCGTCGGGGGTGTCCCCGCTCGCGTTGCGCGGCGCCCATTCGTCAGGTCCCTGGGGTTGGATGCTGGCCAGCCCCTTGAGCACCGAGACAGGTGAGAATCCGTGCTCGAGCGCCTCGGCGAAGAGGAACGGCTTGAACGCCGATCCCGGCTGCCGGTGGCTGCGGGACGCGCGGTTGTATTGAGACTGGCGGAAATCCCGGCCGCCGACGAGCGCGAGGATGTCGCCGGTGCGGGGATCAATCACGACAAGCGCCGCCTGAAGGTCGGGCTGGTTGAACCGGCGGAGCGTCTCGGCGACCGCGCGCTCGGCCATGTCCTGCAGCTCCGGCACGAAAGTGGTTCGCACCTGCCAGTCCGGCGGATGATCGCCGCCAAACTGGTCGCGGAACTGCTGGCGCAGAAACTCCTTGGCGTAGCCTCCGCGCGGATCGGTCGGTCCGGGAAACGGCGCGATGCGGATCCGCGTGGCGCGCGCCGTGCGCTCCTGCGCCTCCGTGATGAAGCCCTCCTCGCGCATGCGCGTCAGCACGACGTGGCTGCGCTCGACCGCACCATCCGGGTTGGTCCACGGCGAGAGCGACGACGGGGCCCTCGCCAGCCCGGCAATCAAGGCGCATTCGGCCAGGTTCAACGTTTTGACCGGACGATTGAAGAGGTGACGCGACATCGTCTCGACGCCGTAGACGCCGCCGCTCAAGTAGATGCGATTGAGATACAGCTCGAGAATCTGGTCTTTCGTGAGCTGCGAGTCGATCATGAGCGCGAGCACCGCTTCGCGCGCCTTGCGGCCGTACGACTTCTGGTTCGACAGGAACAGCGTCCGCGCGAGCTGCTGCGTCAGCGTGCTTCCCCCTTCCACCGCTCCACCGGAACGCACGTCGCGATAGATCGCCCGTCCAAGTGCAATCGGGTCAACCCCGAGATGGCTGAAAAAGCGGTGATCCTCGATCGCGACGAACGCATGCTGCAGATCCAGGGGAACGTCGGCGAGGGGCACGTCCTGTCGGCGTTCGTCCATCCGGAACCATGGGCGGCCGTCCGCCGCCATGAACCAGGTGTCGCCCACGCCGCGCCGCAGCTTGTAGACGGCCCATGCCTGCTTCAGGGTCCAGGCGAACGAGATCGCGATCAAGACCACCAGCGTCCCGAAAACACTCGCGGCAATCCTGTCGCGGGTCCGGCGAGGCATGTTCAGGCGGAAAACGTTCACGGCCGGTGAGCCCGCCGCGCGTGCAACATCAAGGAGAGCACGATGTAATAAACGGGGAAAAAGAGCGAGCCGACGAGAAGCGCGGGCGGCACGTCCGGCAGCATCGCGATCATTTGCAGCAATATCAGGCCCCAAACCACGCAGAGTGCAATGGTCAGGCCGCGGAAAACGGGCGTCCGGGACGGATACACGTATCCGATCCGGACGAAAACCAGTCCGCTCAGCATCAGAAGAATGCCCGCATTGGCAGCACCCGGCAGGTGCGCCGCGTACAGATACAACGCCACGACGTTCCAGTACGAAGGAAATCCTGTGAAGTAGTGATCGTCGCTTTTCGCATCCAGCGCGGCAAAACCGTAAGCGCTGCTCAGCAGCATGGCGCCGGGAGCCGCGACGCCCCAGCCGGGAGGTAACAGTCCCGCGCGGAAAACCAGGAGAGTTGGAACGAAGACGAACGTCAGGTAGTCAACGATATCGTCCAGGCGGGCGCCGTCAAACGAAGGCGTGGCTTCCTTGACCCGGGCGAAACGCGCCAGCATGCCATCGGTTGCATCGATCACCGTTGCCGCCACCATGAGAAAGAAGGCGGTTCGATAGCGGTCGTTCATGATCGCCACGGTCATGGCAAGCGCGGCGACGGCGCCGGATGCCGTGTAGGCGTGAACCATCCAGGCAAGCACGTTGAACGGTCGAGCTGACTGTGGCTGAGGTCTCATGCAGTTCCGCGCATCGATCGCTGAGCTGTGCGTTTACTTGAGACGCATGCCCGGTGTAAAATGGGAGCACATTCCAATCCCCAGCGGAGTGGTTTCTTTTTAAAGCTCCAGGTCTGCCCCCGGCATTCTGGCCGGAAGCGCCCGTCTGAAAGCGCATGCTTTCGGATGTGTCTTCCGTTCGAGTATCCGGCAGCACTTCGCGAAACGGATGTAACTCGTGCTTCCACTGCGTTTTCGACGGCCCCGGTACATCATCCTGGCGATTGTCGCCATTGCGGCACTCATTGCTGTTCCCGCCGGTATTTATCTCACCCGCACGCCCGCGATCGAATCGCTGGCGTTGTCCGAATTCCTTCAGCAGGTTGGCAAGGGAGCGGTGGCCACCGTCACGTTCGGCGAGCGCGACATCCAGATCACCATGCGCGACGGGCGGAAGATGCAGACCATCGCACCGCCCGAATTCCTGTCCGCGAATTCGTCGTTTATCACGGACCTCGTGAAGCACGACGTGCGTGTCGAAGTGAACCCGATCGCCGATCCGCAGGCGCTCAGCTACGGGATGATTGCCACCGTTGCGGCGTTCTTCGGCCTGATTGGCTTCACGGTGTATCGGACGACCGCGGGCCGCATTCCAAACTCCGGCCGCACCCGTGTGGCCGAGCGCGGCGACACCGTAATCACCTTCCAGGACGTCGCGGGTGTGGACGAGGCGAAGGACGAAGTGAAGGAAATCGTCGATTTCCTTCGGCATCCCGATCGCTTCTCGAGCGTGGGCGGACACATCCCGAAGGGCATTCTCCTCGTTGGCCCGCCGGGAACCGGAAAGACCCTGCTGGCCCGCTCGATTGCCGGTGAAGCCGGCGTCCCGTTCCTGTTTGCCAGCGGCTCCGACTTCGTCGAGATGTACGCAGGCGTCGGCGCCGCCCGCGTGCGACGGCTGTTCAAGGATGCCCGCCGTCACAAGTCCTGCATCGTGTTCATCGACGAGCTCGATGCCGTTGGCCGCAGCCGCGGCGGCAACTCGCTCAGCCACGAGGAGCGGGAGCAGACGCTGAACCAGCTTCTCGTCGAGATGGACGGTTTCGAGCCGCATCTCGGGATCGTCGTCATTGCCGCCACCAACCGCCAGGACATCCTCGACCCGGCGCTGCTGCGCCCGGGCCGGTTCGATCGACAGGTGACGGTCGGAAACCCGGATCTGAAGGGACGCGAAGCCATCCTGCGGGTGCATACACGACGAGTGACGATGGATCCTGCGGTGAACCTGCGGTCCATCGCCCGCGGCACGCCCGGATTCTCGGGCGCCGACCTGGCCAACGTCGTCAACGAAGCCGCGCTCTTTGCCGCGCGCGCCGGCCGGGACCGGGTGACTGACGCCGACCTCTCGGAAGCCCGCGACAAGGTGCTGATGGGAGTCGAACGCCGCTCGATCGTCCTGAGCGAGCTCGATCGGGTCAACTGTGCATTCCACGAGGCCGGCCACGCCATCGTCGCGGCGATGCTTCCACAAGCGGATCCTCTTCACAAGGTGACGATCATTCCGCGCGGCCGCGCCATGGGCGTCACGATGCAGCTGCCGGAAGCCGACCGGCATACCTACACGAAGGACTACCTCGAGACGCAGATCGCCGTCCTGATGGGCGGGAGGGTCGCCGAAGAGCTGTTCATGAATCACATGACGAGCGGCGCGTCCAACGACATCGAGCGCGCCACCGACATCGCGCAGCACATGGTGTGCGAATGGGGCATGTCCGACCTGGGTCCGCTGGCCTATCGGAAGCCGGGAAACGCCTTCGAGGCGGACCGCCCTCACGCCGTCAGCGAAGCGACGGCCCAGCGTGTGGACGATGAGATTCGGAAGATCGTGATGAGCGGCTACGATCGGGCCAGAACGGTCATCGAGCACAACACACGCCCGATACGTGCGCTTGCCGACGCGCTGCTCGACCAGGAATCGCTCGAGGCCGACGAAATCAAGACGCTGCTCGAGAGGTCCGGCGCCGCGCGCTGCTGAACTCATCAAGCTTATTGCTCACGACAAGGCGGCCGCCTGGCCGCCTTTTGTTTTGTACGTCGGACCTTGTACGCTGTTCCAGGACGGAGCGCAGCGGAGTCGCGCCGAAGCGGAGTCTCGCCGAAGCGGAGCGCAGGCGGAGATGATTGAAACCGACAACCTGACACGGCACTACGGCGATCGCGTCGCGCTGCATCCGCTATCGATCCGCGTCGTCCCCGGCGAGATTCTCGGCTTCCTCGGGCCGAACGGCGCGGGGAAATCCACGACCGTCAAGCTGCTCACCGGCATGATCAAGCCGACCGCGGGCCGCGCGCGGGTGGCCGGCTTCGACGTCTCGACTGATCCACTGGAGGTCAAGCGCCGAATCGGCTACGTGCCGGAGTCGGCGGCGCTCTACGAGTCGCTGACCGCGCGCGAGTTCCTGGACGTGATCGGATCGCTCTATCACCAGCCGCGCGAATCCGCCCGGCAGCGCATCGACGAGCTCCTCGATCGGTTCGGGCTTTCAGAATCCAAGGATCAGCGGCTCAGCGAGTTCTCAAAGGGCATGAAGCAGAAGGTCCTCATCGCGTCCGCCTTGATGCACAGGCCCGAGGTGCTGTTTCTCGACGAGCCGCTGACCGGGCTCGACGCGAATGCCGCGCTGATCGTCAAGGAGCTGATCCGGTCGCTCGCCGCTCAGGGACGCACGATCTTCTTCTGCTCGCACGTGCTCGAGGTCGTCGAGCGCGTGTGCTCGCGCATCATCATCATCAACAACGGGCTCGCCATTGCGGACGGGACGCCTGCCGCGATTGCCGCACAGGCCGGCGCGCAGTCGCTCGAAGAGGCGTTCGTCGCGCTGACCGGCACGCGAGACACCGCGCAGGTCACACACGAGCTTCTCGAGGCGCTCGAACGCTGATGATCGACCGGGCGGTCGAAGCGCTCGGCGTCGATCCCGTTCAATGGCGCGCGCTCGTGCGCACCTACCTCCGGATGGACTTCCGAGCCGGCGGTGGCGCCACAACGCGATCCGGATCGAGCCGTCCGCGGCGCAACCCGCTCATCGGTGTCGCGATCATCACGGGCTTCGGCGGCGCCATGTTCGCGACGCTGGCGATCCGCATTCCCGACCTGCTGGTGTCAGCCACGCTGCTGACGACCTACGGCGGCGTCAACACGGTCATGCTGCTGCTGGTCGACTTTACCGGTCTTGTCGTGTCGCCCGACGACCATGGAGTCCTGGGCCATCGGCCGGTTTCGTCACGCACCTACTTTGCGTCGCGCCTGACCTCGATCCTGGCCTATGTCGGCTTCATCAGCGCGGTGCTCGCGCTCCTGCCAGCGATCTGCTACGCGTTCTGGTGGCACCTGGGCATCGCGGGCCTGGCGGCGACGTTTGCGGCGGTCCTTCTCTGCGACATATCGGTCACGGTCATCATCATTACGGTCTACGCGATGATGCTGACGATCGTGCACCCTCACCGGCTGCGCCGCGCGTTGTCCTCTCTCCAGCTCGTCTCGATGATGGGTTTCTACGTGGCGTATTACCTCTCGCTGGAAGGTTTTCGGAACTCGTTCCTGTTCCGTCTGTCCTTCAGCGATCAACCATGGATGTGGGGGAACCCGGCGGCGTGGTTCGCGGCATTCGTGCGACTCGCGGCAGGCGACGTGCCACTGACGGTGTGGCTCGCGTCCGGCCTGGCATTCGCCATCTCGCTCGCCTGCGTCCCGCTGGCGGCTGGCCGGTTGTCGCTGGACTACGCGCAGCGCCTGTCAGAAACAACCGTCGCGGGAGAACCGGCCACACGCCGACGCTTTCGTGTGCCCGCCTTCGGACACGCGGAATCGCGGGCCGTCGCCCTGCTCGTCGCAGCGCAGTTCCGCTTCGATCAGCGCTTCCGCATGGCCATCCTCGGCATCGTCCCGCTGATCCTGTTCTATCTGCTGCTCGGACTGAATCAGGGCGCGCTGGCCGACCCCTTCTCGCCGGACGCAGCCAGGTCAGGCGGCGTGCCGCTCTACATGGCCGTGGTGTTCATGCCGATGACCCTGCACGCGTCGCTCAACTACAGCGACTCCTGGCGGGCTGCCTGGATCTTCTTCGCCACGCCGGCTTCCGCGGCGCGCCTGATTGTGGCTGCGAAGAATATCGTGACGATGTGGTTCCTGGGGAGCTATCTGTTGCTGCTCGCGGCGATCTGGAGCTACTACTACGAGCGGATATGGCACGCCTTCTTTCACGCGGCCGTGATCGGGCTGCTCGCGCACATGCTCCTGCAGCTGACGGTCATGGCGCGGCCGTCGCTGCCGTTCGCCGCAGAACCGAGGAAGGTGGAACGCTCGGCACGGCTCTACGTCGTGCTGTTCTTCGGCAGCCTGATCGCCGCCATCATCCCCACGTTCCTGCCGCTCGTCTACGTCAGCGCATCAATGACTGCGGCCGTGGTCTTCCTGATGCTCGCGATCACCGCGGCGCTCGAGTACACACTTCGGCTTCGTATTAGGGAGGCCATCGGCGACCTGGAATTCAGGGCCTGATCAATTGCCGGCTACTGCTGCGCGAGCCGCTTGTCGATTTCAGCGATGGCGAGCTTGATCTGCTGCTTCCGCACGGGATGCGCGGTCGTCTTAGCCTGCTGTTCGAGATTGGACTTGGCGAGGCGGAGCGATTCGAGCTCGCGAACCTTCTCGGGATCGATTTTCGGGCCGCCGCCGCCGCGCCGCCGGCGTTCGGCTTCCCGTTCTTCGATCTGTTCCTGGATGCGCGCTTCTGCGTCGACGAGGCCTTCTCCGGAATCACCCATAAGTAAATGCTGGCTTCCTTGACTGCCCCCTGCCGCGCGGTCTCGCGGTCTGTAGAGGGCCTGACATCACACAACACCGAAGGGGGCTCACGCCACCTCGGCAGCTACAGTTGGGCATCCATTGTGACCGGTTAAGAGCCGAGGGTCAACGAGAGACCGCTAAAATAGATGTGTGGCACGACGGATTGACGTCCTCGCGCTGTTTCAGCCGGCCGTGGCCGACTGGTTCCGCGACTCCTTCGCCCGTCCAACTCCACCTCAGTCCCAGGGTTGGCCAGCGATCGCGCAGGGCGACTCGACGCTCATTCTCGCGCCCACCGGCAGCGGTAAAACGCTGACGGCCTTTCTCTGGTGTATCAACCGGATCATGTTCGATCCGGTGCCGCCCAAAGATCGCCGGTGCCGCGTGCTGTACATCTCGCCGTTGAAGGCCCTGGCCGTGGACATCGAGCGCAATCTGCGCGCACCAATCGCCGGGATTGCGAACAAGGCGGTCGCGCGCGGCGAGGCCTACCACCAGCCGGCAGTGGCGATCCGAACAGGCGACACGCCAGCCATCGAGCGCGCGCGGTTCCTCCGCGAACCGGCCGACATTCTCATCACGACGCCCGAATCGCTCTACCTGCTGCTGACGTCGAACGCGCGTCAGGCGCTCCGGTCAATCGACACGGTCATCGTTGACGAGATCCATGCCCTGGTCCCAACCAAGCGCGGCGCCCATCTGGCCTTGTCGCTCGAAAGACTGGAGTTTCTGCGGAGTCAGGAGAGCGCCGACCGTGGACTTCAGCGGATCGGACTGTCGGCGACGCAGCGTCCACTCGACGAAGTCGCACGCTTCCTTGGTGGCGGAGTGACAAGGGATAAGGGAAAGCGCCCCGCGCGCAGTGAAAAAAGCGGACCGGGGCGTCGACCTGCACAGATCCAAGAGCCCGACGAAGCTATTCACGATGAATTCGGGTCGGACGGCGTCGCGCCTCGCTACCGCCCAGTCACCATCGTCGACACCTCCGAGAAGAAGAACCTCGAACTGCGCATTGAAGTACCGGTCGAGGACATGGCGAAGATCGGCCAGCCGATCGACATTCCAAGCGGGCCGGCGTCTCGGGGTCCGGTGCGGACGTCGATCTGGTCGGCCATTCACCCGAGGCTCCTTGAACTCGTCAAGGCACATCGCTCCACGCTCATCTTCGTCAACAACCGCCGGACCGCTGAGAGGCTGGCGTCCGCGCTGAACGAGCTCGCGGGCGAGACGCTCGTCCGGTCCCATCACGGATCGCTCGCGCGCGCGCAACGCATCGAGGTCGAAGATCGGTTGAAGGCCGGCGCCATTCGGGGTCTCGTCGCGACCTCGTCCCTTGAATTGGGCATTGACATGGGTGCAATCGACCTGGTCGTGCAAATCGAGGCGCCACCGTCGGTTGCCAGCGGCATGCAGCGCATCGGCCGCGCTGGTCACACAATCGGTGCTGCCAGCCGCGGCGTGATCGTCCCGAAGTTTCGTGGAGATCTCGTCGCATGCGCGGCCGTGACGCGGGCCATGCACGAAGCCCGCATCGAGTCGAGCCGCTATCCGCGAAATCCGCTCGACGTGCTGGCGCAGCAGATCGTCGCGATGGTGGCGACCGACGAATGGGATGTCGATCGGTTGTTCGACGCGGTCCGAGGTGCCGCGCCGTTTGCCGATCTGAGCCGAACCGTCTACGAAGGCGTGCTCGACATGCTGTCAGGACGCTACCCGTCGGACGACTTCGCGGATCTGCGGCCGCGGCTGACCTGGGATCGAGTCAAGAACAGGCTGACCGCCCGCGAGGGCGCCAAACGTGTCGCGGTCATCAACGGCGGAACCATTCCGGACCGCGGGTTGTACGGCGTGTTCCTTGTCGGTGAGCGCGGGCCGCAGGCCCGTGTCGGCGAGCTCGACGAGGAGATGGTTTTCGAGAGCCGGGTCGGCGAGACGTTCCTGCTCGGCGCGTCGAGCTGGCGGATCGAAGAGATCACGCACGATCGCGTCCTGGTCTCCCCCGCGCCGGGCCAACCCGGAAAGATGCCGTTCTGGAAGGCGGACGCAGCCGGCCGGCCGCTGGAACTGGGGCGCCAAATTGGCGAGTTGATACGCACGCTTCGGCACATGCCGGCGTCTGCCGCCATACAGCGGCTGGTCGAGCACCACGACCTCGATGCGCAGGCCGCGGAGAACCTGCTGCGGTACCTCGCGGATCAGGCGGCCGCCGCCGGAATCGTGCCCGACGATCGAACGATCCTGATCGAGCGATGTCGAGACGAACTGGGCGACTGGCGCATCTGCGTGCTGACGCCGTTCGGCGGGCGCATCCATGCTCCATGGGCAATGGCGGCAGTCGAGCGCGCCCGCGCAGAAACGGGCCTGGACGTCGAAACGATGTGGACCGACGACGGGTTCGTCGTGCGATTTCCCGAGACGGAGGACCCGCCCGATCCGAACCTCATGATTCCCGCGTCGGAGGAGGTCGAGGCACTGGTCGTGCGGCAGCTCGGCGCAACGGCGCTCTTCGCAGCGAAGTTCAGGGAAGCCGCGGCACGGGCGCTCCTTCTGCCGAAGCGCCGTCCAGGCGGGCGGAGCCCGCTCTGGCAGCAACGAAAGCGTGCCGCTGATCTTCTCGGCGTGGCCTCCCGGTATGGCTCCTTCCCGATGCTCCTCGAAGCGTACCGTGAATGTCTCCGCGATGTGTTCGACATCCCGTCGCTTGTCGAAACGCTGAGACGCATCGAGCGCCGTGAAATTCGAACGGCGACGGTTGACTCGACCAACCCGTCTCCGTTTGCCGCCGCCCTCTTGTTCGGATATGTCGCCAATTACATCTACGATGGTGATGCGCCGCTCGCGGAACGCCGTGCGCAGGCGCTCGCGATCGATCAGGTGCAGCTGCGCGAGCTTCTTGGTGAGGCGGAGCTCCGGGAGCTACTGGACGCAGATGCCCTCGAGCAGATCGAGCGCCAGCTGCAGCATCTCGATCCAGATCATCACGCGCGATCGGTGGATGGGCTGCACGATCTGCTTTTACGTCTAGGAGACCTGACCGAAGAAGAGATCTCCGGTCGCGCGCGCATCGATCCGCGAGACGCGCTGCAGGAGCTTCTTCGTGCGCGCCGGGCGATCGTCGTCAACATTGGAGGCCACCCGCGCGTGATTCCTGTGGAGTACGCCGGACGATACCGTGACGCGCTCGGCGTGCCGCTGCCGGTCGGCCTGCCGGAGTCCCTCCTCGCGCCTGCGCCGCAGGCGACGCAGGATCTCGCCCGGCGATTCGCCAGGACACATGGCCCTTTTACGACCGTGGACTTCGCCGAACGATATGCGCTTGGACGGGCGACAGCCGAAGCGATCCTGAAAGCCCTGTCGGCCTCGAGCCGGCTGCTGGAAGGAGAATTCAGACCCGGAGGAACGGGCCGCGAGTGGTGCGATCCGGATGTGCTCCAGTCCGTACGTCGGCGATCGCTCGCGCGGTTGCGCAAGGAAGTCGAGCCGGTGGAACCAGCCGTCTTTGGACGGTTGCTGACGAGTTGGCAGGGCGTCTCACGCCCGCGGCTCGGGCTCGATGCGCTGCTCGATGCAATCGAGAATCTCCAGGGTGCCCCACTCCCCGCGTCGATCTTCGAATCGGAGATCCTGTCAGCGCGTGTGCTGGGATACAACCCTGCCGATCTCGACGCGCTGACGGCGGCGGGGGAAGTCACATGGTGTGGCCTCGAACCGCTCGGCGATCGCGACGGACGGCTCGCGCTCTTCCTTACCGACAGTTTGCCTCGGCTCTGGCGCAGACAGGCGCCGACTGAACTCTCCTCGCGCGAGCGTGCCATCCTGGCACATCTCGAATCTGAGGGCGCGTCGTTTTTTGGGCCACTCCATGACGCCTGCGGCGGCGGCTATCCAGGCGAAACGGTTGATGCCATCTGGGATCTCGTCTGGAAGGGTCTCCTGACAAACGACACGTTCCATGCGCTTCGTGCGTTCACGCGGCCGCGGGAGCGGCGACAGCGGAAGCCTGTCGCCGGGCGCAACTTCCGCAGCCGGCGCGTGGCGCCACCCTCGTCGGAAGGACGGTGGTCGCTGGTGGCCGATCGCGCGGGAGAGGCAGTTTCGCCGACCGAATGGTCCACCGCAACGGCGCAGCAACTTCTGACCCGATACGGCGTGCTGACGCGCGAGGTCGCTGGAGCGGAAGCCGTCGCGGGCGGCTTCAGCGCGGTGTACGACGTGCTGAAAGCCATGGAGGATGCCGGCCGGATCCGCCGCGGCTACTTCGTCGGCGGGGTCGGCGCGACCCAGTTCGCGCTCCCTGCTGCGCTCGAGCTGATGCGGTCGTTCAAGCACACACCCGACGATCCTGAAACCATAGTCCTGGCCGCGACCGATCCGTCCAATCCCTTCGGGACGATGTTGAAGTGGCCCGGCTCGAGCGATGTCGAGACCGCCGCAGGACGCGGACCAACGCGGACCGTGGGATCGATTGTGCTGCTCGTGAATGGCGCGCTCGCGGCCTACATCCCCCGAGGCGGCCGCCAATTGCTCGCGTACTTGCCCGAGGACGAACCGGGTCGCTCAATCGTTGGACGCGCGCTCGCTGGTCGGCTGGCAGCCATCGCTCGCGGCGAGGACGGACGAGGCGGACTGCTGATCTCGGAGATTAATGGCATGCCCACGGCAGATCATGCGCTGGGTTCGTTTCTGATCGAGGCGGGGTTCAATCCGTCCGCCATGGGCTTTCAGATGCGCAGACCGCCCTCCGTGTCCGAGTTTGTGAGGGCAGAGGGACGGCCGGCCTTCGTGGCGCGACGCGCGGGCCGAGGCGACGGCCTGTCCTGAGCGAGCGAAGCGATGCTGATTTGGATTGCCCTGGCCGCCGGAGCTACAGCCGCCGCGTCAGCGCTGTACGGACATTACTTCGTGCTTCCGGCATGGTTGACGGGACCCGAGGTGTGCCAATTGGAGGATGGCGGCTGCGCAGTGCTCTTCCGCAGTCCACGCTCGGCACTCCTGGGAATTCCGAACGCGCTGCTCGGACTGATTCTCTACGCGCTCATTGCGTGCGGCCTGATGCTCCACTGGCCGGCGCTGCTGATGTTCGTGATGACGCTCCCAGCGGTAGCCATGAGCGGGTTCCTCGGTTATGGCCTCATCTCACGGCGTCTTCAATGCCGCATCTGCTGGACGGGCCACGTCGCAAATGCGGTCCTCTTACTGTCTCTCCTCGCGAGGCTCGGCCAATAAAGAACCTATGGTCGTTTCTGTCTGATGATCATCCTCATGACGCCATCAGGGCCCAGCACACGGTCGAGCACGATGTCCGTTGACCTGAATCCTCCGGATGTCGCGACCGGTGACGGTGAGGATACGAATGAGTCAGCGGCTGACGGCGATGACGCTATATCCGGGGACCCCGGCGTAGGATTGTGCAGTGGGCAGATTTCAGCGGGCACCGAGCCAACCGCGAAGAGGTCCTCGTAGACTGGCGGCTCGCCAGCTGCGAGCGTGCGAACCGGTTTCTGATCGTCCCGATCGAACAGCCCATCCACGGGTACGAGCTGTGGGGGCGCACCATCGCGGGCAACGGTGTAGACATCCGCCTGATGGCGGCAGGCGTCGGTCGCCCGGGCTCCGCTCAACCGACAGATCGCGACCTTCTCGACGTCCGCAGGCATCGCGTACCAATCGGGTTTGTCGTGCGCCGTGGCGGCACGCATGAAGCGGCCCCAGGCCGGAACCGCTACGACGCCGGCAAAGCCGGCTCGCATGATCGGCGTCGGCCGATCGAGCCCAAACCAGATTCCGGCGACGAGATGTGGCGTATAACCCACAAACCACGCATCCGCATAGTTATCCGTCGTCCCCGTCTTCCCTGCTGCCGGCAACTTGAATCCGGCAGCCCGCGCGGCCGATCCGGTGCCGCCGGAAATCACATCCGAAAGCATGCTGGACATCAGATACGCGGTGGTCGGACTGATCGCCTGCGTGTGGCGCTCGCCCGCGGTGTAGATCGTGGTGCCGCCGGAGTCTTCGACGTGCGTGATCAAGCGGGGCGAGGCGACACTGCCCTGGTTCGCAAACGCGGTGTACGCGGTCGTCAGCTCCAGCAGCGTCACGTCGCCCGTGCCGAGCGCCAGCGATGGCACCATCGGCAGTTGTGATTCGATGCCCAGCCGCTGCGCGTAATAGATGGCGGTGCTGATGCCAATCTGCTGAAGAAGTTGTGCGGCGGCACGGTTGCTCGAGACTTTCAGCGCACCGCGCAGCGTGTATTCAGCCTCTTCATGACCACCGCCGGGAAGCCAGGTTTCGTTGCCGGACGCAATCGGCGCATCCAGATCGTGCAAGAGCGTTCCCGGCGAATACCCACGTTCGAGCGCCGCCGCGTAGATGATCGGTTTGAACGCCGAACCGGCCTGACGACGGGCCTGGGTGGCGCGGTTGAAGCTGCTCGATTTGAAATCGCTGCCGCCGACGAGCGCTCGCACGTCGCCCGTTGCGGGATCCATCGCAACGAGGCTGCCCTGCAGATCTCGTGCAGCTGGACGGGACTTCACGATCTCGGCAATCCTTGTCGTCACCGCCGTTTCCGCCTGACGCTGAAGCTCGGGATCGTAGGTCGAGTAGACGCGAAGCCCGCCGCGCAGCACGCGATCGGCGCCGAAGAGCGCAAACAGCTGGCGTCTGAGCTCCTCCTGAAAGTAAAGGCCCGAGCCGCCCATGGTGGCCGTGATTGCGCGTGATGGCGATTCGCCGGAGCGCTGAGCGGCGATGAGCGGGGCCGCGCTTTCCTGCTGACAGGCGACGGCTGACAAAACGCCCTGGTCGCGCATGAGTCGAAGGACCAGATTGCGACGCCTGATCACACGAGTCGATCCGACCGAAGGCGCGTCGGTCGATGGCGACCGGACTAGCGCCGCGAGGAGCGCTGCCTCGTGTGGTTCGAGGTCGGATGCGGGCTTCCCGAAGTAGCCTTGTGATGCCGCTTCGACACCGTAATATCCGTCACCGAGGTAGACCGTGTTGAGGTACTGCTCCAGGATTTGTGCCTTCGTGTAGCGCTGCTCCAGTTGAGCCGCAATCAGGATTTCTCGAATCTTGCGGTCGTAGGTGCGTTCCGAGGAAAGCGATGCTCTCGCGAGCTGCTGTGTGATCGTGCTGCCGCCCTCGACGATCCGCCCGGCCCGGAAGTTTCGCCAGGCCGCGGCGGCAATGCGAACGGGATCCATTCCATGATGAGAATAGAAGCGTCGATCCTCGACCGCGAGCAGCGCCTCGATCATGCGCGGCGAAATCCGATCGAGCGGCACGGAGATCCGCTGCTCCACGAAGAACGAGAAGGCCGGTTTGCCCAGTCGGTCGTACACGATGGTCGCCTGAGGCCGCGGCGCAAGGTCAGCCAGTGATTTCGCTCGCTCGAGCTCATGAACGATCGACCGCGCCGCGAGAGCAGCCGTCACCGTCGCATACCATGCGACGACTGCCATCGCGAACACCGCCGTAACCAGTGCGTTCCGCTTCATCGGCACCCAGACGGTGTTCGAGCAACCGGAGTGCCACCGACTGAACCGATGCAAGAGCGCGATTTAGTTGGCGTTTTGTCGCTGAGGCAGGCGTGCGGAGCCGGAGTGTGTAATGCGCTTCACACACCGGCGATGCGTTGCGGATGGGTGTAGAGGTTGAATCCGCCGTCACGAACGAACCCGAGCAGGGTGATCCCTGCTTCTTCAGCCAGCTCGATTGCGAGGCTCGATGGCGCCGATACCGCGCACACGATCGGCACGCCTGCAAACCAGGCCTTTTGAACGATCTCGTACGACGTACGTCCGCTGACGGCAAGCACATGATCCGGCAGCGGGGTGCTGTCCTCGAAGATCATCGCGCCGACCACCTTGTCGACCGCGTTGTGACGGCCGACGTCTTCGGCCGACCGGCGGCACTCGCCGTCGAGCGTGAACAACCCGGCGGCATGAAGTCCCCCGGTCTCCTCGAAGATCGCCTGCCGGGCGCGAAGCGCCCGCGGCAGCGCGGCGACCACGTCCGCTTTGATGGTGCCGCTCGATTCCAGGGGATTCAAGCGGCACCGGAGCGACTCGATCGTCAGGCGGCCGCACAACCCGCACGACGATGAGGTGAGAATGTTCCGCCGTTGCTCGAGGGTTGCGCTGACTCGCGCGGCCGCATCGCCGACGAGATAGACGTCGACGACGTTGTGGACGTCGGGATGATCCGGGTGCCGGCAGTGTTCAACGGCTCCCAGATCGTCGGACGATCGAATCACCTCTTCTGACAGCAGGAACCCGGCGACGAGCTCGCGATCCTGGCCAGGCGTCCGCATGATGACGGCGAACGGCTTGCCGTGCAGTCGAACCTCGAGCGGTTCTTCCGCCGCCGCGAGATCCTCGCGCCGGCCGTCCGAGCCTCTGCCGACTCGAGTGACCTGGACACGACGGAACGGCGACAGCAGCTCAGACATCGTGAACTTTCGAGCGCCTGTACTCGAACAAACGCTCGAGGAAGAACTGGCGCAGCTGCGAATCATGCAGCCGCCCTTCTTCTTCCACCGGCAGCATCGGACACGTCTCGAGGAGGACTGCGGCAAAGAGGCCCTGCCCGTCACTCGACATCTGGCCTGAATGGTTGAAGATGTTGACCCCCAGCATCCCGCAACTGGGTGACTTCGACTTCAGCACGTAGCCGTCGAGGTCCTCCCGCGCGAGCGCGGCAACCCGCTGTCTGGCCCAGCGATTCATCCGATCGGTGTAGTCGATGCGCGTGTGTGTCGAGAGCATCCGCGTCGTGTGCCCATCGCGAACGAGCCGCAGCGGTTCACGCGGCGTCTCCATGCCGACCTCGACTTCCGGACAGACCGGCACCCACTCCACGTACTTTCCGAGCTCGTCGATCAGCAACGAATCCCGTTTGTGTCCACCGTCGAAGCGGACCTCCTGCCCGAGGAGGCACGCGGAGATCCCCACACGGATCAGGCTCAACGAATCCCTCGTCCCGCCGCGGTCAACATGATTTCGACCAGCCCGTCTGGCGCCACGAGCCCCGACCGAATCGTCGTCCGCGACGGCCGGTTCGAGGAAGTGAAAAACGCGTCATACTCGCGGTCGACGTCCGGCAGGTACTTCAAGTCCGTGACGTAAACGATCGCCTCGCCCACATCTGCCGGTGACGCGCCCGCAGCCGCAAGCGTTCGACCGAGCTTGGCCAGCGTCGCGCGGGTCTGTGCGCCCGCATTCCCCTTGTTCGTCTCGTCGTTGCCGAGCGCGCCGGACAAGTACGCCCGATTGCCCGCAACCACCGCCGCGCTGAGCGGAAGATTGAGGTTCGGCGGCAGTCCTTCCATGAGCGTGCGACGCGAAGACGATGACGCGATGAAGGTCATCTCCACGGTGTACTGCGGCCCCGCGAGACCCGTGAGAATCGTCGCGCGGGCCGGTGGCGCCGACGGGAAGTAGGTTCGATAAGCTTCGTTCATCGGCCCGAACGACGATGTTTCGGTCAAGTAGACGCGCGATGAGACGATGTTCGCGTGCGAGAGGCCCGCGGCCGTCAGTAGCTCTCCAGCGTTGTCCAGAATGACTTTCGTCTGCTCCCCGACACTGCCTGACACCACCGAATTGTCGCGCCCGTTGCGCGAGACCAACCCCGACAGAAACACCGTGTCACCAGACGTCATCGCGTAGCTGTACGGGCTCGGCGACGAGACCCAGTTGCCTGGATGCACGACGATCCGCTCGGCACCCGTGCGAACCGCAACCACGCTCATCTCGACCATGACGCCAGGCGTGGGAATCTCGCACACGATTGTCGTACGGGTCGGAAAGTCCTTTGCCCAGAACAGGCGGTACGCCTCGTTCATGGCTTGAAAGTCGGCCGCGGCTCGAATGAAGACGAGGACGGAGACGACCCCGTCGAGCGACGACCCGGCGTCCGCAAGCGCCGCGCGCAACTCGTCGAGCGCGCTGCGCGTCTCGACCGCGACGCTGCCGCGCGAGGTTGGAGAGACGCCGCTGACGTAGATGAACTCGCCGCTTTCAACAGCTCGTGGTGGCATGAGGGGATTGTAGTCGGGTCATTGCGCCTTCTTCCAAAGTTTCCACCAGGTCGCGTCCGGACCGAGCGAGTCCCACCACTCGTCGCGCGCGTCGTGCGCACGCCGATCGTCTCCAAGTACAGCTTCACGGCTGACGCCCTGTGGCGGCGGAACGAGCACAGCCAGGCGCTCGTAGACGCGGGCCCGCTCGGCTGACGTGCCCCGGGACAAGAGGTGCCACAACGTCAGCGCATCGTTGGGACGAGCGGACGACAGAATCAAATCCAGCGCTCCCGTGCGCCGGGCATCATCCGCGGGGCCGTAGTCCAGAATGGCCAACGCATCGCCGTAACCAGACGGCGCATCTTCGTAATACGGAGTACCAGGCCCGGCACCCGGACGCGTCGTGCCAATCGCACCGTCCGGAATGAACGATTCGCGCCCATAGCCCTCGAAGCTGACCCAGCCGAGCGTGACCTTGATGAGTCCGGCACCGTTGAGGTCAACCTGCAACGTGTATTCGCAGCCAAGGTCGACCGCGGTCGCGCTCGGTGTGTTGACGAAGAAGCGTTTCGGTGGCGCCCAGATGCGCGCGTGAATCGTGCCCTTCGACAGCGACATGCGATGTTCGGGTCCGCGCGCGTCGACGAGCTGCAGGCGCGTGTTCGGATCGACCTCCACGCGGCCAATCTGGCCGACCTCGATGCGGGCCCGTGAAACGTCGTCGGTTTCCAGCCACTTGCCGACTCGCAACCGTCCAGCCTGCGGTTGGTCGCCATTGACTCGAACGCCATCGACCACGGGCGTGCCGGCAAGCCGCTGCACGGACCAGCCGCTGCTGAACCCTCCGAACGCATACCACGCAACGGCTGCAGCGAGCAGCACGGCTGCCGCAGCCGAGAGCCCGCCGACGAGCCATGCCGTCCGGAATCCGCGAGGTTGTCGGTCTGGAAGCTTCGGCGGATTCCCTCGATGACGCAGTTGACCCAGCACCGTCTCGAGACGCACGACGTCCGGATCCGGCTCGCCGGAGCCGTCCCAGAGATACGACCGCTCGTCGGTCTCGGTCTTCTTCATCACGTGAGCTTCTCTCGAAGCATGGCCATTCCCCGGTGCAGGTTGACGCGAACCGACGCTGGCGTGAGCCCCGTGCGTTCCGCGATCTCGGGACCGGTGAGGCCTTCAACCAGCCTCAATACCAGCGTCTCACGATACGCGGACGGAAGCGTGCGAATGACCTCGAGCACGCCGAGCGCCTCGGCGCGCGTCGAGGATCCTTCTGGTGTCGTCAAATCGTCCGGCAACTCCACCGAATCGACCGCCTGGCGATGAAAATCCGTGGCGCGATTTCTCGCGATCGTCGACAACCAGCCGCCAAAGGCGGCCGGATCGCGCAGTGATTCGAGCCGACTCCAGGCCGAGAGGAAGACGTCCTGCACGAGGTCTTCGACATCAGCCCTGGGTGCGCGGGCGAGCAATAGGCCATGTACGACTCTCGCGTAGCGCTCATACAGGGCGCTGAAAGCCGGCTGGTCACCGGCTCGCGCCGCGCGCACCAGTCGTGCGTCCTCCGACGCATGAGCGGCCGAAAACATGGTCAGCGCCATGCAGGTGCCGGAGCTCGCAATCTCCACCACTTTGAAGGACGAGGTGCGCGGGGATTCGTTAGCAACGGCTGAGCTGAGCAGAATCGTCATCAGCCACGCAAAATTGGCTCAGCCAGCGGCTACAATTGACGAGTTCGTTCGGAAATTCTATCGCAGCTGGAGGATTCGATGAGACGTCTCCTGATCTCCTGTGTCGTGGCGCTGCCGCTCGTGGCGCTCACGTCGGGCCCGGCATGGGCCGAGGTCAAAACGCGTGAAAAGACCCATGTCTCCCTCGGCGGGGCCATGGGGAAGGTGTTCAATTTATTCGGGGGGAAAGCCGCGAAGGAAGGAGTCGTCGCCACCACGGCCGTCAAGGGCAACCGCAAGGCGACGATGAACGATACAACGGGGCAGATCATCGACCTCACCGAAGAGAAGATCTACAAACTCGACCTCAAGAAGAAGACCTACGAGGTCACCACGTTCGAAGAACTGAGACAGAAGATGCGCGAGGCGAGGGAGCGCGCGCAGAAGGATGCGTCCGAGCAACAGGGCAAAGAGGAAAAACAACAGAAGCCTGACCAGCCCCAGAAGGAGTACGAAATCGACTTCAGCGTGAAGGAAACCGGTCAGAAGAAGCAGCTCGCGGGCTACGACACGCACGAGGTCGTGATCACGATCACGGTGCGCGAAAAGGGCAAGACGCTCGAGGAAGCCGGCGGAATCGTGATGACGACGGACTCCTGGATGGGCCCGCAGATTGCCGCGCTGAAGGAGCTGACGGACTTCGACATGAAGTACTGGAAACAGCTCCAGGGATCCGAAGTGGCCGGGATCTCCGCCGAACAGATGGCGGCCGCCATGGCAATGTATCCGATGATGAAGCCGGCGATGGAGCGGATGCAGAAGGAAGCGCCAAAGCTCCAGGGCACGACTCTCGCATCCACCATCACGTTTGAGGGAGTGCCGTCGAAAGAAGCCGCCGCGCAGCAGCAGCAGACGTCGTCAGAGTCGCCGAAATCGGTCGGAGGGCTGGGCGGCCTGATCGCGCGCAAGATGGCCAAGAAGGATGACAACGCCGCCGCCGCGGGAGGCCGCGCAACCATCTTCACCGCGGAGCACGAGGTGCAGGAGATCCAGACCTCGGTTGCTGCGGACGATGTCGGAATCCCTGCAGGATTCAAACAGAAGTAAGCCCGCCTCGTCCCATTTTCTGGAGGTGTCATGAACGACAGGATGGATCTGGGCGTGCGTCCGCGCGGCGTGGCGCGGCGGAGATTTCTTGCCGCTATTCCCGCTGCCGTCGCCGGGAGCCTGGCCGCTCCCGCGATCGCCAGGCAGCAGGCGCAACAGGCCCGCATCGAGCCGGCGACGCTCGACTGCGCGGAAAAGATCTTTGGCGTGGATTTCACTGACGCCGAGGAGCAGGCCGCCGCCGCGGGCGTCGGCCGCAACCTCGCGTCGTTCGAACAGCTGCGCGAACTGAATATTCCGCTCGACACCGAACCGGCCGTCACCTTCCACCCCTACCTGCCGGGCAAGAGACCGAAAGGTCCGGCCACTCCGGGCGCAAAGATGAAGGTCACGCTCACGCCGCCGGCAGCGCGATCCTCGTCGATGGAGGACCTGGCCTTCCTCCCAATCACGTCGCTCGCGCCGCTCCTTCAGCGCCGGGACATCTCCGCGACCGACTTGACGAAGATGTACCTCGCCCGTCTCAAGAAGTACGGCCCGAAACTCAATTGCGTCGTCACGCTGACGGAGGATCTGGCGCTGAAGCAGGCCGCCGAGGCCGATCGCGACATCCGCGCGGGCAAGTACAAGGGCCCGCTGCACGGCATTCCGTGGGGTGCGAAGGATTTGTTCGCGACGAAAGGCATCCCGACCACATGGGGCGCGGCGCCATTTCAGAACCAGGTGTTCGACTACGACGCCACGATCGTGGAACGGCTCTCCGCTGCCGGCGCCGTGCTCGTGGCGAAGCTGTCGATGGGCGCCCTCGCGCAGGGCGATCAGTGGTTCAAGGGGCGCACGAACAACCCCTGGAATCTCGAGCGGGGCTCGAGCGGATCGTCTGCCGGACCAGGATCGGCCACCGCTGGAGGACTGGTCGTGTTTGGCATCGGCACCGAGACACGCGGATCGATCATCTCCCCTTCCGCTGAAAATGGAGTGACCGGTCTCAGGCCGACCTACGGACGCGTCAGCCGCTACGGAGCGATGGCACTCAGCTGGACGATGGACAAGATCGGCCCGATGTGCCGATCGGTCGAGGACTGCGCCATCGTGTTCAACGCGATCTATGGCCCCGATGGACGCGATGAAACGACAGCGGACGCGCCGTTCACCTGGAACCCGGACATTCCGCTGTCGAAGCTCCGAATTGCATACGTGAAAAACGAATTCAATCCGCCACCTCCGGGAGAGGGACGCGGCGGTCGAGGAACCACCGCGGGCGGAGGGGGAATTCCTGCAGGTGCCGCTGGTGCGCCGGGCGGCGCTCCAGGCGCCGGAGCACCCGGCGCGGGCCGTGGAGGCCGCGGGGCGCTCTCGCCGGAAGAGCAACAACGCCAGCGCGAGGCTCGCCTCAAGATCTTCAACGACGTGCTCGACGTCTATCGCAAGGCAGGGGCGCAGCTCGAACCAGTCGAGATCCCTGCCAACATCACCAGCATCGCCAACACGATCGGCTTCGTGCTGACCACCGAAGGCGCGGCGGCCTTTGACGATCTCATTCGCAGCAAGGACGCCAACGACCCTACGCTCAATACCTGGCCGAACCAGTTTCGGACGCACCGTTTCGTCCCGGCAGTGGAGTACATCCGCGCGCAGCGCGCGCGCACGCTGCTCATCCGCGAGATGGAAACGTTCATGTCGCAGTACGACGTGTTCCTCTCGCCCACGGCCAGCGCCACGCTGGGGGTCACGAACCTGACGGGACATCCGGCGATTGCGATGAAGGCGGGATTCCTGGACAACAGGCCGGTCGAACTGATGGTGACCGGCAGGCTCTACGACGAAGCCACGATACTACGCGTCGCGCTCGCGTACGAGCGCGGCACGGACTGGCACACGAAGAATCCGACTTTGACGTAGCGAACTGAGAATTGCTGAATGCTGAATGCTGAATGAAAAACTCAAAGCCGAACGCAAGCGTTCGGCCATTCAGCAATCAGCAATCAACAATCAGCAATTCTCATGATTCACCGTCACTCCTGATGCAGCGCCACCATCGGATCGACCCGTGACGCACGACGTGCGGGCAGGTATCCGGCAAACGCGGACACTCCGATCATCACCAGGATCGCGGCGGCAATCGACAGGACATCAGTCGGCGCAAGGCCGAACAGCAGCGTCGCGATGAGCCGACTCGCGCCGAGGGCGACGGCCAGGCCGATCACGATTCCCACGACGACGAGCGTCATGGACTCGCGCATGACGAGCCGCAATACGTCCTGGCTCCTGGCGCCAAGCGCCATTCGTATCCCGATCTCGTTTGTCCGGCGCGAAACGCTATAGGACATCAGACCGAAGAGCCCGACCGCCGCGAGCAGGACCGCCAGGCCGCCGAAGAACGCGTTCGCCTGAGCGAAGAGTTTCTCCTGCAGAAACCGGCGCTCGATCTGCTCCATCTGCGTCCACATATCCATGATCGGCAGGTTTGGATCGATTCGCCGCACAGCCTCCCGGATGGTGCTCATCGCGCGGACGGGATCGCCTGCGGTTCGCACTTCCAGCATCACGCCGCCGCCGCGGGTCTGCGCGTACGGCACGTACATCGTCGGCGGCGCCTCGTCGCGCACGCTGTTGTACTTGACGTCGCGCACGACGCCGACGATTTCCATCGTCGCGTTCTCTTCCGGGCTCTGGCCAATCCGCCGGCCTACGGGATTCTCGCCCGGGAAGTACTTCCGCACCGCCGCGCTGTTCAGCATCGCCACCTTCGGCGCCTTGTCGTCGTCGCGGGCGGTGAAGCCGCGCCCGGCCAATAGTGGGACGCCCATGATGTCGAAGAAGCTTGGAAGGACAACGAGGCGATTGATGTCGACCTTCGCGTCGAGCTGGTAAGTTCGCCCCTGCACGAAGATCCCCGTGCCGTTGACGCTGCCCGTCAGGAGCGCAGGGTTCGATCCCGTGACAGCCTGTACACCAGGCGCCGCCCTGAGGCTCTCCGCGAGATCGTCGTACAGCCTGCGGGTGCGGGGCTCATCGTAGCGATTCAGCTGCGGATTCACACGGAACAGTACGAGATTCTGCGGGTTGAAACCCACATCGACCTGACGGAGATTGTTCAGCGTCCGGAGAAAGAGCCCTGCTCCCACGAGCAGCACCAGCGAAATCGCCACCTGCACGATGAGCAGCAGGCGGCTGAGCAGGCTGCGCGTTCCGACGACGCTGCGGCTGTTCTCCTTGAGCGCGGTGCTCACGCTCATGCCCGTCGCCCTGAATGCGGGGGCCACGCCGAAGATGAGGCCGGTCAGCCCGGTCACCCCGAGGACAAATGCGAGAACGCGCCAGTCGAGCGCGGTCGCCTGCCCCGGCGGTCCTGGAAGCAGTCGCTGTCCCCAGTAGCCGACGAGAACTCCGAGAACACCTCCGAGTGATGCCAGCAGGAGGCTCTCCGTCAGGAGCTGGCGAATCAGTCGCGGGCGCGTCGCACCAAGCGACAGCCGGACGGAGATTTCCTTTCTTCGAGCGGTCGCCCTCGAGAGCAGGAGATTGGCTACGTTCGCGCACACGATCAGCAGCACGAGGATCACGACAACGCTGAGGATGGCTACCGCGCGCTTGTCCGTGGGGTTGACGTCGTAGACGCCGCGGCTTGCCGAATCAACTCTGAGCCGAGGCACCTCGGTCCGGTTTCGATTCCGCATCGTCCCACGCTCGCTTTCCGGGATCGATGCCAGGTACGCGGTGAGTCCCGCGCGCGCGGTCTGCTGGAACACGCCTTCGAGGTTCCCGTGCACCTGTGCAGGGGTCGCGCCCGGCTTCAGACGGCCCATCACCTGGAGCCACCAATAGGTCGGCTGATTCATGCGAGTGTTCTGCTCGGCGGGCCCGGTGCTCAGCTGACCGTCCAGCGAAAGAGGGACGGCCACGTCGGGTGGGTCACTGACGGTCAGCTGAATTCCCGTGAACTCGGGCGGGAGCACGCCGACGATCGTGACCGGCACGTTGTTGATCCGGATCACCTTCCCGACCGTCTGTGGATCGCTGCCGAAACGCGAACGCCAGTACCGCGCACTCACAACGGCCACAGGCGGCGCTGACGGCTGGTCGTCGTCAGGCACGATCGTCCGCCCGAGGATGGCGTTGGTGCCGAGCACTCGATAGTAGTTGCCGGTCGAGATGAACGCCGTCGCGATGTCCGCCTGCCCGTCCACGGCCACGCTCACGCGGCCGAACGGCGCGCACGCGAAGAGATCCGTCATCGTCTGGTTGTCCGTCACGAACTGTCGAAACATCGGATACGAGAAGGTCGTTCGGATGTTGCTCCCGCGTTCGTCCGTTCCCGAGAACCCGTAGTCGCTGGAACTCGTCACCATGTCGTTCTTGCCGGACCACCGGATCCGAACGAGTGCATCGGGATCGCGGACGGGCAGCGTCTTCAGGAGGAGGCCGTTGATGGCGCCGAAGAGCGCCGTGTTCGCGCCAATCCCCAGTGCCAGAGACAGGACGACGACTGTCGTCCAGCCCTTGGCCTGGAGCAGCATGCGGAGACCTTGACGGAGATCTCGGATCATGACTTCAACTACCTTCTTCGCTCACTCTTCACCAACGCCGAAAGTGTCCGTCCCTGTTCGAAGTCGCCCAGCTTCTCAGCGGCGGCGATGTAGGCGTCGCGAGCCGGGCCTTCAATGGGGTGATTCGACGCGACGGTCAGGAGCACCTGCGAAGTCTCGAAGCTGCTGCCCATGGCCGACGCCGCACGCAAGACTCCGAGGATCGTCTCCGGCGACGCATCGGGGCGTTTGGCGACTGCCTGCAGTACACGGCCACGCTCGAAGGATGAATCAATCGAATCGACGGCCTTGAAGAACGGCGCACGCAGGTTGCCTTCGATGGATTGCTGCTTCACCAGCTGCATGAGGAACGACGCGGCCTCGAAGTCGGAGCTGACATTCGCACCGGAGATCAGCATCGCCGACGTCGTTTCGGGAGAATTATCGCTGCGCCCGCCCAGCGCGGTCAGGACCCTGTGATGTTCGAAGTCGCTTTGCACGGTACCAAGAGCCGCGAAGAAAGCAGGACGCGTGGTGTTGTCGAGCGCCTGCGTCCTGGCCACTTCAACGAGCAGCGACGCCTCCTCGAAATCGGAATCGATTTTCTGGCTGGCGTTGAGCATCGACACCAGCGCGCCAGCCGGGACGGGACCGTGCTTGAGTGCGGCCGAATAGACGCGACGCATCTCGAAGTCCGAATCGATCGATCGCGAGGCGTCGACGTACGCCTGCCGCGTGGCATCGTCCACGAGCAGCTTGTCGGCGTTGTCGATCAACAGGCTCGCCAGCTCGAAATTGGAATCGATTTCACGCCCGGCCTGACCGAGCGCCTGGCGCACCGTCCCTGCGTCGAGCGTCGCGGTCTTCAACAGCTCGGAGAAGTACCGCCGTTTCGACCAGCTTCCTTCGATCAGCGAGATTTCTGCCAGGACCCCGGCCGGGCCCTTCTGCTTCAGGATGCGGGCCACCCGCGCGGACGCGCCTATTCCCGACTGACGGATGAATCGAGGCAGCACCGACGCCAGCCACTTGTGTCCCTCCGGCTCGAACGGACGCTCTGACGTGCCAACCCAGTAGCGGCGGGTGACGGCGCCCGACCCATCGGTCCGAAATTCAACGGTGTGGCCGCCGAGGAGCGAGGTCATCATGCCGCCGTCACGAATTCGCAGCAGACCGCCGGGTGACAGCGACTTCACATCTGTGTCGTCGTCAGAGAATTCGACCTCCCCGTCGTATCTGACCTCGAGCTTCTCGCCGTTGTTCGACCAGCTGTAGGTGCCGTGCGACTGTTTACTCGCCACCGCGACGTTCTCACCGGCAACCGCCGCCGACCGGGCGGCGACCGGAGTGAACGCCACCCACGCGGCATCGAGCGCGACCAGCGCGCGATTGGCACCGGCGAGCGCGGGTAACCCTGCCGGCGTAGAAGGAAAGAGGCGGTCTCCAGCAATCGCTGTGAACATGTGCGCGCGCGCCTGCTGCTCGAGCAGGACATCCTGCTCCGTCCTGAGAAGCTGCAGCGCTCGATCCTGCTTCGCAATCTGGCTCTCGGGGACTGCCGAATCGCCCGATCTCGCGTGTTTCGGAGGGGCCGGCGTCGAGGCTTGTGCCGCGATTGCAGGAGCGGTCGGTATCACCGCCGCTGGAGATGGACCGGTCGGAGCGGCAACGACCGCGGGCGTGCTTGGCGTCTGAAACGCATCTGTCACCGTTCCGGCAGCCAGGCCGAGCAACACGAGGACCGACGCGCTGCCAGCGAGCCAGCCAGGCGCACGGCCTGCGTGGCTGGGAGCACCCAGTAAACGGCGCACGCGCCGCACGAGAGAACCACCGCTCGCCGCCATGACAAGGTGGCGGCCAGGGGTCCGCAGTTCTTCGAGATCGGCGAGCGCCTGCGCATACGAATACGGATCGCCACAGAGGCTCACGGCCAGATCGTCGCAGCAGTTTTCGCGTTCTGCGCGGATGCGCCGCGACAGCCACCAGACGGCGGGATGGTAGAACAGCAGCGTTTCGACGACGGTCTGCATCAAGTTCACGAGATAGTCGTGCCGCCGGATGTGCGCGAGCTCGTGCGCGAGAATGGCCTCGAGCTGATGCGGGTTCAGGCCCGCCAGCGCGCTCGCCGGCATCAGAATCACGGGCTTCATCCATCCGATAACGGTCGGCACGTCGACGAGCGTGGACTCCAGGAGCCGGACGGATCGAGCAATATGCAGCCGACGGCACAGACGGTCGGCGATGTGGCTCCAGCCCTCGCCTGCTGGCGATGTCCCGTGCGTTTTCATGCGCTGCACCCAGAGCCAGCCGCTCATCAATCGGAGGGACAGGACGATGACACCGGTCAGCCAGACCATCACGAGCATGGGAAGCCACGGCTCGACGCGAATCGAGTTCAGCAAACGTGAACCAGACGGCGCTGCCGTGCTGATGGTTCGGTCCTCGCGGATCAGGTTCGGCGAGGCGGAGGCCCGAACGGCGCTGGCGTCTGACACGTCGATGCCCGTCGCGAACGACGATGGCGGTGTGGCGGCCGATCTCCACAGCTGAATGGCGGTGACGACCGGGAGCGTGACCATCAATGACAGTCCGATGGCCGCGACGACATATCGAACGTCGGCTGCGCCCTTGCGGAGGGTGGCAAGCGCGATGGCGGTCAGCGCGCCGACCAGAGTCCCCTGCCAGACGAAATGGAGCAGCGCCCAGCCGATGGCCTGCGCAGCGGGTTCGCGCAACAGGTGTTCAATCGCGGTCATCACGAATCTCCTTTCCGTCGCGGCTGTTTTCGATCAGCTTCCTGATCTCTCCCAGCTCTTCCTCCGTCGCGCGGCGTGCCGAAAGTGCCTGCATGACGAGCTTCGACGCGGAACCGCCGAACGCGCGATCGACCAGGTCGCGGACGAGCTGGCGCTGGGTCTGCTCCTCGGTCAGCCGGGATTGATAGACGTGGGTGCGTTCGCTGTCGTCGCGACGGACGAGCCCTTTTTCCGTCATGATCTGGAGCATCTTCAGCGCGGTCGTGTATGCGGAGGGCCGCTCGCGGGACAGTTCATCGTGCACCTGCCGGACCGTGCTGTCGCCGCGCTCCCAGAGAATGCGCAGAATCGCCAGTTCGGCGTCGGTCGGTCGGGGGATCTTCGTCATGCGGCCAATATGTACGAACACATTCGTATATGTCAACGACAACTTTCGTAGACGCGCTCGAGCCGCTGACCTGAACCGTCTATTAGACGAGGGTCCTTCGAGTTTTGTTGGCTCTTCGGCCTATAATCCCCCTTTCACGGTCGCTTCACCGACTGGAAGGAGATCGCGCGTGCAGCCTGGCACTTATGCCGTATTCAACACGACCGAAGGGGCCTTCACGATTCGCCTGTTCGAGAAGGAAGCCCCGAAGACCGTCGCCAATTTCGTGGGCCTCGCGGAAGGGACCGAGGAGTGGCGCGACCCAACGACCGGCGAGAAGAAGACCGGCCCGTATTACGACGGCGTCGTCTTTCACCGGGTCATCAACGGATTCATGATTCAAGGCGGGGATCGGCTGGGCACCGGCACCGGCGGCCCCGGCTACAAGTTTGGCGACGAGTTCCACCCCACCCTGCGCCACAAGGGCGCCGGAATCCTGTCGATGGCCAACGCCGGCCCCAATACCAACGGCAGCCAGTTCTTCATCACGCTGGGGCCAACTCCGCATCTGGACAACCGACACACGGTGTTCGGCGAGGTCGTGGAGGGACTCGACGTCGTCAAGAAGATTGGTGCGGTCCCGACCGGACCGCAGGATCGTCCAGTCAAGCCGGTCGTCATGAATTCCGTCACGATCCAGCGGATCGCCTGATGGACGACGACCGGCAGTCGGTCAATTCGCTGCTGCCGATCGTCTACCAGGAATTGCGGCGCCTGGCGGCGAGTTATCTGCGGCGCGAACGTCCCGGGCAGACGCTGCAGCCGACCGCCCTCGTCCACGAGGCCTACCTTCGATTGATGAAGGACAAGCCGGGGCGCTGGCAGAACCGGGCGCATTTCTGCGCAATCGCCGCGCACTCGATGCGGCAAATCCTGATCGAGCGCGCGCGTGCGCGCGGTGCGCAGAAGCGCGGAGGACAACGGCAGCGCGTCACGCTCGACGAAGGCCTGATGCCCGGCGGCGAACGGTCGATCGATCTCATCGCGCTCGACGAAGCGCTCGAGCGGCTCGCCGCCCTCGACGCGGATCAGGCCCGTCTCGTCGAACTGCGCTTCTTCGGCGGGCTCACGGTCGAAGAGACCGCTGAAGCGATGGAGATTTCACCGGCGACGGTGAAGCGGCACTGGACGATTGCCTGTGCCTGGCTCGCGCGCGAGCTGGAAGGACACGCGCAGGCGTGAACGCGGGCCGCTGGCAGCAGATCAATCAGATCTTTCACGACGCGCTCGAGCGCGACGCCGCGACCCGCGACACGTATCTGCAGAAGGCCACCGGCGGCGACGCGGAGCTCCTCCGCGAAGTCCGGACGCTGCTGACGAGTCATGCGAAGGCCGGCGAGTTTCTCGATCGGCCGGCCTGGGAGGTCGCACCGGATCTGGCGCTCGGCGACGACGCCTCGCTCGTCGGGAAACGCATCGGCACCTATCACATCCTCGAAGAAGTCGGGCGCGGCGGGATGGGCGTCGTCTACGCCGCCGAGGACGAGAAGCTGCGGCGAACCGTCGCGTTCAAGGCGCTCCCAGCGGAATACACGCGCGACCCGCTTCGACGCGAAAGGCTGACCCGCGAGGCGCGGGCCGCCGCTGCCCTCCTGCATCCAGCGATCGCCACGATCTTTGCCCTCGAGGAGATCGATGGCGAGCTGTACATCACCTCTGAGCTCGTTCGAGGTCGCACGCTCCGCGAGGAGCTGCGCGATGGACCGCTGCCGCCGCCCCAGCTCGTTCCCGTGCTCGTGACGATTGCGACCGCGCTCGCCGCCGCTCACGAACGCGGCATCGTCCATCGAGATCTGAAACCGGAGAACATCATTCGACGGGACGACGGCCAGATCAAGGTGCTGGACTTCGGTCTGGCCCGGAGCCCGTCGAGACGCGATGCGCCCGCGTCCACGCGCTTGACTGAAGCGGGCTCGGCGCTTGGCACGCCCGGGTACATGTCGCCGGAACAACTGAGCGGGAGCGATGTGGACGCGCGCGCCGATCTCTTTGCCTTCGGTGTGCTCACCTGGGAGCTCGCGACCGGAGAGCATCCGTTCGGAACGGACCCGGCCTCCGTCCTGGCGCGGATGACGGAGTTGATCGAGGGACGGACGACCGGCCTGTCACGAGCGCTGCCGCTGCCGGGACTCGATCGCATCGCTCGACGATGCATGCGCGCAAACCCGGCCGAGCGCTACCCGAGTGCGGAGGCGTTGCTGGTCGACTTGCGGGCGCTCGACGCGGCCGGCGGCGGCGCGACATTCGCACCGCCGCGCCATGACGGATTCTGGTGGTGGCAGTTTCACCAGTATGCCGTCGCGATCGTCAATGCCGCCGCGCCGGCGGCGATCTGGACTGTTCGGCACGGGGCAGGGTCCAGCGGCTCCAGATTGTTTCTCGCCGCCCTGACGCTTGCCACGATCTCGGTCGCGCTGCGCCTGAACCTGGCGTTCACGTCGCGCGTGCACCCCGCCATGCTCGTCGAGCACCGCGCTCGCCTCTTTCCGGCGATAGCGGTCATCGATGCGCTGCTCGCCCTGTTGCTGTTCGTGACTGCTGCGCTAGTCGGCGACGACCATGACGGCGTCGCGGCAATATTCGTCGCCCTGGCCGCCGTCATGCTTGCGTCGCTGTCGCTCATCGAGCCGGCGACCACGAGAGCCGCGGGACTCACGCCACAGAAAAACAGAAAATGAAAGCCACAGAAAGATCACAGAAGAACACAGTTAAGAAGGCCACAGAAGAACACCGATAAACACAGCCGGAAGAGATTCACAAATCCCTAGCAGCCCGTGGTGAAAGTGTCGCGTCGGACTCTTGCTTAGCTAACCCGTAAAGAGACGCCCAGAGCCGTCCTGAGTTGAGAGGCGATGGCGTCCAGCGTCTCTCGGTCCTGGAGCTGACCGGCCGCTCGCCAACCGATCCCGTCCCCCGTTCGTCGTGGGACCACGTGCAAGTGAGTGTGGGGCACATCTTGTCCCGCGGCGACACCGTCGGCCAATGAGAACGTGACGGCTTCGCACCCATCGAATCCCTGCTTCAACGCTGTCGCTATCTGCTGACCGCGAAGTGCCAGCTGCTCCACCTCCAGCGGACTCAGATCCGTGAACGACTCAACATGTCGGCGCGGCAACACAAGCGTGTGGCCCGGATTCCAGGGATGGATGTCGAGAAATGCCACGATGAGGTCGCTCTCGAGGACCGGACTGGACGGGAGCTGGCCGGCGAGGATTCGACAAAAGACACATGGATCCATGCATCACCATTCTGGAGAACCGGCCGAGAGCCCGAGGAATCGCTGGTCAGTCAGAAACATGTCCTTCGAACACGCGTCGTGTGATTTTAGGGATCGACGCGATCGATCGCGCATACTACACGGTCGCCGATGGCGATGGGGAAACGAAAGCGGCACGCGAAGCAGGCGTCGATGGTGGGTGGCGACCCAAGACCTGCCGCGCAGTGCCGCTCATCCCTTCTACACGCGACTGAATCAGATTCTCGACGAGCACGACTTTGACAAGTACGTCGAAGAACTATGCCAGCGATTCTACTCGGACGAGGGGCGACCGGGGCTGCCGCCCGGACGCTATTTCCGGCTGTTGGCGATCGGCTACTTCGAGGGCTTGGACGCTGAGCGCGCGATTGGGTCGCGGGCTGCCGATTCGTTTGCGTTGCGTGAATTCCTCGGCTTGGTGTTGCCGGAGGCTTCCCCGGAGCAACCAGTCGCTCGTGGACCTCGAAGCCGTGGGTGTCAGCAGTTACATCTCCGAACCCGATCGCGGGGACGGCGCAACTGGAAGGACAAGCCCGAGGCACGGACCGCCGTCTATCGCAATCGTCGACGGATTCGCGGGCCGCGAGGCCTGCGTCTGCTGCGACTGCCGGGGAGCGTCTGGAACGGCCCTTCGCGCATCTCTACGAAACGGGCGGCATGCGCCGCGTGCATCTGCGGGGGCACACCAACATTGCAAGCGGCTGCTGATCCACACCGCGGGCTAGCTGTGTTCTTCTGTGTTTTCCTGTGGCTTTTATCCGTGCCGTGTTCTTCTGTGGCCTTCTTCTGCGGTCCTCAGTGGATTCGATCGGACAGTAACGCGACGGCAAGCGCGTAGGTGTGCGCGCAGTTGTAGGCGAGGATGGCGTCGTAGTTGGAGTACAGCAGAAAGCTTCGGGTGCCGGCGCGCACGAGCGACGCCTCGGTCGCCGCTGACGGCACGAGCGCGCCTCCCATCGTCTGCACACCCATTTTTCTCCAGGCCTTCAGTGGCTGAGGATCGGTCATCGCGCGTTCGGCACGGCAGCCGCTCTCGCGCATAGCGATTTTGCCGACTTCGGTGCGCGCGTTCGCGGTGAGCTTGACCTCGCGACCCCAGGCGGCATCCTTCGCCCAGCCATGCTGCTTGAGGTAGTTGGCGACCGAGGCAAAGACATCAGGCTCGGACGACCAGATGTCTCTTCGGCCGTCGCCATCGAAGTCTTCCGCGTATTGCAGGTAGCTCGACGGCATGAACTGCGGCTGACCGAGCGCCCCGGCCCACGAGCCCTTCATGCGATCGAGCTCGATATCTCCACGATTCAGGATTTCAAGTGCGCTGAACAGCTCGCTTCGGAACATGGGGCCGCGCCGTGGGTCGTACGCGAGCGTGGCGAGCGTGGGAATCGTGGGGCGCACACCTGCAAATCGGCCGAAGTTGGATTCGAGTCCCCACACCGCGACGACAACCCGCGGGCTGACACCGTACTGATCCCCGATCTTCGCAAGAAGCGGCCGGTACTGCGTGTACATCTGCTGAGCGGTCTTCGTGAGCGGCCGCGTCAACCGGCGTCTGAGATACGACTCGAGATTGAGCGTGAACTCGGCCTGCGCCCGATCGCGCTCGAGAATCTGCTCAACGGGCTCAATGCCGGTAAAGGCCTGTTCGATGATCTCGGGGCGGATTCCCCGCGTGGCCGCTTCGGTGCGTACAGCCGCCAGCCACTCGTCGAAGGGTGGGGGCAGTGGCGGAACGGGGGCTATCGCTTGCGGTTCCTGCGCGATGAGCGCAGCGGTGCCAACGATCAGCGCGATGGCGATGGCAACGACACGCGTCATGTCTAATTGTAGCAGCACCTCAACTGGTGGTTGACCGGATTCGAGGGACTCCGGTACGGGTTCGGAGGAACAGCCCGATGATTGCCGACGCCACGATCCCCGTGACCAGCGTGCCGATGAATCCGCTCATGGCTTGCGCCATCGGTGTCGCGCTGGCGGCGCTAGCTTGAATCGCCGCGAAGATCTCCGCGTCGGTCCGGCCCTGCCGCTGCAGCGTGGCCCGATACACCTGCTCGATGTCCGAGAAATAGTTCGGGAACACAACCGTCGTGAAAAGCAGAGACGAGGCGATGATGATCACTCCGGCGACAATGGCCATCATCGTGCCGGAGAGAATCTGTCCACCGTAGGTGCGGACCGGGGCCGTTTGTCGGAGACCCCAGATCAGTCCCACGACCTCAATAACCATTGCGACGCCGATGAACAGCACGTTCGCGAGCGCCGGGTCCTTGTACCAGCCGGTGAAGCCCATGACGAACGTCCAGGCGCTGCACAGCAGTCCGATCAGCAGGCCGGCAGACAGGATGGGATTCATTGAATCCTCCAAATTGTTGTCGGGACCTGTGCATCTTAGGACTGCGACGGGGATTTGTGAAGCGGGAGAATGCGATCGAAGCAAGCGTGTGAGGGATGAATACGTACCGGGATCCGGGATCCGGGGTCCGCTTCCGGAGCACAGTCCCCGGGTGAGGGTGTGCCCGAATTTCGGATCCCCGGAGAACGGATCCCGGTTTTCTACTTCGGCTCTCGATCGTTGTGCTTCGCCCGGTAGATTTCGCGGCTCGTGCGATTCAGATCTCTCTGGAGATCCCGGCGTTCAGAGCGATTCAATCCGTCACCCGACCGCCGGTACACGCGTTCCTCGGCCCGGACGGCCGCTTCGTCCGCGCGGAGCCTGTCCAGTTCGCCGCGCGTGAGCTCATCGTTCTGACGGCCTTCCTTGATGCGCTGCACCTGGCGATGCTCCCGCGCGTTGATGCCTCTCGGGTGTTGCGCCGGTGTCTGCTCCTGCGCGAAGGCAAACACGGGGACCGCGAGCGCAAGTCCAAAAGCGGCGGCGACGATGCGTCGAACCAACATGCGTTCCTCCTTCGGGCACTGGCTAACGGATTAGACCGGACCCAACCCAGAAGGTTTAATCCGAAGCTACTGTGTTGGAGCTATTGAAATGTCCGCCGTCGGCATCATACAGTTTTTGCCCATGAGTTCCAGGTTCGTGCGTCAGGCCGTGCTTGGCCTTCTGCTCCTGTCCGCTTTCGCGGCGCCGAATCGCGCTATGGCTGACGAGAGCTTCAAGCCATTCAAACTGAAAACGCTCGAGGGCGCTCAGCGCTCGTTGTCCGACGTGCTCGGCAAGGCGACAGTTGTCGTGTTTTTCTTTCCGACGTGCAAGTACTGCAACGTGGCATTCCCGGAGATCCAGAAGATCTACGACGCCTACAAAGACCGTGGTCTCTCGATGGTGTGGATCAACATCGTTCCGGAAGAGAACTCGCTGATACAGCGCTGGCGCACGGAGCACGGCTACAGCGTTCCCATCCTGCTCGGTGGCCGTTCGATCCAGAACGACTACAAGCTGAACGAAACACCGACGCACTATCTTCTCGACTCGCGCGGGAAGGTCCTCTCCAAACACTCCGGATACAAGGCAGGCGACGAGCTGGAACTCGAGCGCGCAATCGAGAAAGCCCTCCAGTAGGGGCTAGACAGACGTCCACGTGCGCCTGACGATGAGCGCGAGGACGACGCTCGACACGGCGAAGACGGCCGTCAGCAGTAGAGCCTGCGGATAACGGCCGTAGAGGTAATTCCCCTCTGCAAAGAGCGCCGACCAGATCGCCGTGCAGCCTGAGACCCATCCGAGCAGCGCGAGCGGGATGTTGTCGCGATCGACGCCCGCGTTCGGGCTCGCGCCGGCAAGCTTCCGGATGGGCCCCCAGCCGGGGCCCGCGGGCTGCACGAGTCGCCAGAACCTCACGAGGACGTCAGGATCGGTCTGAGGGCCAAGATACGCGGTCGCGACCCAGCACACCGTGGTAATCGCCACGGTGATGATCAGCGCTACATGCGTGCTGAACGTGATGCCCTGCGCGCGCAGCACGAGCAGGCCAATCGAGACGGCAAACGAGCTGACCATCGCCACGATTTCAGACCATGCATTCACTCGCCACCAGAACCATCGCACCAGGTACAGCAATCCTGTTCCAGCGCCGACCTGCAGGATCACGTCGAAGACGTCTTTCGCGGTATCGAGCAGGTAAACCGACAGCGCCGCGCCGATGAAGATCACGACCGTTGCTACGCGGCCCGCTCGCACGTAGTGGTGCTCATCCGCATCCTTCTTTATGAATCTCCGGTAGAAGTCGTGCACGAGGTACGACGCGCCCCAGTTCAGATGCGTGAGGATCGTCGACGAGCTCGCGGCAATCAGCCCGCCCACCATCAAACCGAGAAACCCGTGGGGCAGGAACGTCAACATCGCCGGATAGGCGATGTCGTGACCGAGCAATCGAGGCTCCAGGTTGGGGAAGGCCTTCTGGATGTCGGAGAGCTCCGGATAGACGATGAGCGAGCAGAGCGCGACCAGAATCCACGGCCACGGCCGGAACACGTAGTGCGCAACATTGAAGAAGAGAACCGCGCTGAGCGCATCCTTCTCGGATTTCGACGCGAGCATGCGCTGCGCGATGTAGCTGCCTCCGCCCGGCTCCGATCCCGGATACCACACCGCCCACCACTGCACGGCGATGGGCATGATGAAGACCGCCACCGCCAGATCCCAGTTGCTCTTGAAGTCCGGCAGCAGTCCCAGGTAGTTGAGTCCTCCCGGCCCGTGGATCGCAGACACTTTCGTCACGAGCCCATGGAGGCCGCCGACCTCGGCGGAGGTCACGGCAAAGTACGCCGCCGCGATCACCGCCGTCATCTTCATGAAGAACTGAATCATGTCGATGACGAGTACGCCCCAGAGCCCGGCGAACGCCGCGAAGGTCACGTTCAGCGCGCCGACGATCACCAGCGTCTGCCAGCGATCGAGGCCGAAGAGGATCCCGGCGATCTTGCACGTAGCGAGGTTGACCGCCGCCATGATCATGCAGTTGAAGAAGAACCCGAGGTAGAGGGCGCGGAAGCCGCGGACCGCGGAGGCGGCGGCGCCTGAATATCGGAGCTCGTAGAACTCGAGATCCGTGAGGACGCCGGAGCGACGCCACAGGCGCGCATAGAAGAACACCGTCGCCACACCCGTCAGCACGAATGCCCACCACACCCAGTTCCCCGCCACGCCGTTCCGGCGGACGATGTCGGTCACGAGATTGGGTGTGTCGGCACTGAATGTGGTCGCGACCATCGACAGGCCCGCGAGCCACCACGGTACGGCACGGCCGGAGGCGAAAAACTCCGACGTGCTGCGGCCAGCGCGATTGCCGAAGAACAGCGCCGGCCCGAAGCAAATCAGCAGGGACGCCAGGACAATCAGCCAGTCGAGGGTCGAGAGATGCATGGGACGAGGCAGAGTTTAAGCGATCTGTGATATCCTCGAGATCCTTTCCTGAACTTCCGGCCGACACCAGCCGCCAAGCTCACTAAAGTGACGGGCGGATAGCGATCTTCCCCGCTTCAGTCTCGCGTCACCAGGTGCGGTGGTCAATCCGTTTGTTGTGCTTGAAAGGGAGTTCATGACTTCTCTCACCGGTCGGACGACGAGTATCGTTGCGGTCGCGTTGCTGGTCCCGTTCATGGCGGCGATCTGGCTGATGGTGCAGCCCACCTTCATGAGCAGATCCACGTACACAATCCTCGCGGCCATTGTCATCGCCAGTGCGGCGATCGCCATCAACGCGTGGCAGAACGCCCAGGCGCCGACGAGCACCAGCGAGATCATTCACGACGCCGAGATCGGATCGCGCTCGTGACCAAGCGGATCTGAAAGCAGGACGGAACGATTGGACATGGAGCTTCACGGTTGAGACCCAACAGCACGGACCCGACGGATTCGGACGCCGCCGCCGCCGTACCCGCGCGTTGTCCGGACTGCGGCTCGAAGGACCTGAAGACGACGAGCAAGGTGGTCACGTCGGAAAGCTACTGGCGGTGCTGCGCCTGCGGCGAAATCTGGAACTCAGGCCGGCTGCAGGCCGCATCGCGCGTCGCCCGCCGGTTTCCCTACCGGCGCTGAGCAAACCGGCCGGCCGCGCCCGCGGTCGAACGCTCGAACCACGTCGTCACGCCGCGCGCCTAGCGAAACAGTCCCACCTCCACAAAAGACCTACCGCACAGTGTGTAACCGGACGACCGGGGTCTGACCCCTACGTGTACGCGCGGCGGTGGTGGTGCGCCAGCAGTCACTGAGGCCGGCGATTCAGCGCGGTTGAACGTTGATTCGCCGGAGAATCGAGCCGAATTCGAGGGCCGCGCGTCGAACCTCGTCCGCCTTCTCCTGGTCGGGCGCGTTCAAGCGGTGAAGGACCGTGCAGAAGATGTCCACGACCTGACCGTTGACCGTCGTGGCGAAAGCCCAAGCGTGCGCACCAGAGTATCTGGATTTCATGTACTCCGCTGCCGCTGGTGGAGCGTTGGAGAAGTCCATCGCAGGAGCGGCCATCTCGAACCAGACCCAGATTCCGTTCGATCTGCCGACCTGCCCTGACTTGATTGGTTTGAGACCTGCGGGATATCCCCGCTGCCCCATCTGACCGAAGAACGCGTCGAGCGCCGGCTGCGCAAGGGGAGTATTGAGCGAAACTGGCGCCGGACCAGACTGCGATATCGTGACGGTTCGGTTGCCGGCAGCACTGTCCGCATGAAGCGTCACCAGGCGCCCATCCTGAGGCGAGTTCAGGATCAACCAGTCAGCGGGACGGGCGAAGCGGACGGAGATATGAGGGGTCTCCGCCGATTCCTCGACCCAGCCCGCAGGGAGCGTGTCCGAGACTGCGCTCGCGTCGCTGAAGGCGTCAGGCCAATCAAGTGGCGCCGCGGCGTTTGCAACAAGGGGTTCCCTGCGATCGCGCAGCGTGAACGACATCTCGATGCTGACAGCCACCCGAACCGGCGTTCCATCCCTCGTGCCGGGTCGGAATCGCCATTGCTTGAGGTTCCTCACCGCCTCGTCGTCGAGGCCGTAGACGGTATCGAGCGAACGGGTCACACGCACGGGACCGACTGACCCGTCCACTTCAACCACGCACTCCATGACCACGACGCCCTGGATCCTGGCGCGCATGGCCGCGGCGGTGTAGTTCGGCTTGGTCTCGTGCAGCAGGATTGGCGAACTGACAGCTTGCCCGGGACGCTCGACACCTGTGACAGGCCACGAAACCGCATCAGTCGCCTGATTCGAAGGTGACTGCGGAAGAAGAAGCGTCCCAAGCGAAAGCACCAATGCGCCTAGCTGTCCCATGGCATTCCTCTGCAGCGTCCCGGGCGGCGATCTTACCGCTTCTGCATCAACACCACCTTCACCCATCCTGTGCCGTTGGCGCCCTGCACATTGACGTAGCCGTCCTTTTCCCCGCCGACCACCACCAGTTCTTCTCCACGGGGTAGAACGCCCAGCGACTTCGCGGTGTCCGACGGTTGTGCCATCAGCTTGACGTTGGCAATCTTCGGCATGAGGACGTCGCCTTCGTTGAATCCACCGCCTGCCTTCGTCGCTCCGCCGGCCGCGGCTTCCTGCTTCAACGTACCGACCTTGCGCTGCAGCGACGGATCGTTGCGCACGACGGTGACGACCTTGTTGTAGTTGTCCATGAACGCGGCCGCGATGATCTTGCCTTCGTTCGTGTTGCCATAGCCGCCGCCTGCCGCCCCACCGCCGCCGCCGAAGAGCGCACCGCCAACGGCAATGTCGGCCTTCTTCGTGCTGCCTTCAGCCGCCGCGACCTGCACGCCACTCCGCGAATCTGCGACCAGCATGCTCGTCTGTGCTTCTTTGAACTTGATACCGCCCGCCACCGCACCCACTGCAGCAGCTTTGTGACCCAGCAGACCACCGACGGCGCCGCCCATGCCGCCGGCGTTGTTCTCGGAGAAGGCCACCGCCGGCGTCAGGATGAAATCAGCCGTCACCATCTGTCCGCCGCCAACATTCGAGTTGCTCCGAAGTTGACCTGAATCGGCGAGCGCGCGTTCCTGCATCATGTTCTGCATCCCCGCGCCGCGTTCGACGACGATGAAGCAGTTGGACTGCTGGATCATCATGCGAATCAAGCCGCTGGGCGACCTGAGGTTGTAATGCAGCAGCGCCGTAAGTACCACATCCTGGGGTTCAACGACGGCCATGGCGCCCATTGGCGCCACGCAATGTTCGAGCTTGTCCCCGGTCGATCCATCAGTGCCGGCGGCGCCTTTGACGACGCTGCCACCCTGCCCTTGCTTGGGTTGCGTTATCCCCTGCGCAAGGGCGGAAACTGAAAACAACGAGACACAGAGAAGAGTCGCAGGAATCCCCCGGAAACTAAACGGACGCATGTGTGCCCTCCGCGTGAGAAATGAACTGGAAGTGATGCGGTATTGTGCACCACTTCGTCGTCGCTGTCATCAGTCGGTAATTACGAATTGGTGATGCCCGACGGTTCATCCATCTTAGGGATTGGCAGGCCCGGATCTTTCGCTCTGTCTAAATCCGGCACTCCCGATTGTCGATTGATTTTCAGGGACTTGCAGGCGGGAGGCAGGGCCCTTTGCCCCCCAACCAGCGATCAGCAAATCAGACAATCAGCAATTCCTCATATGCAGCTCAGAAAGGCCAGGAGGGCCTGCCGGTCCGACGCGCTCAGCGCGTTGAACAACGCGACGGCATCTTGCGCCTGGCCCCCGTGCAGGAGAATCGCGTCGAGGATCGTTGTCGCCCGGCCGTCGTGCAGAAAGTGCACACGGTCCGATACCCGCCAGAGCGGCGCGGTTCGGAATTCGGCGCCGGTCGCCGAGCCCTGCTCGAAGCCGTCAGCCAGTCCCGGACCCATGTCGTGCAGCAGGAGATCGGAGTAGAGGCGGGCCGTGAGCACGTTGTTGCTGCCGGGAACGGTGTACGACGGTTTGTGGCAGTTGGCGCAGCCGACTGATGCGAATACAGCCGCGCCCGGCGAGGCCGTGCACGCTGCCGTAGGCGCCGGTGGATCGATCGTATTCAGGAACGCGACGAGCGACGTCAGCGGCACGGCGTCCATCTCGGGTTTCATGATGCTGGCACCGCAGCCATTCACGAGGTCGTCCGGCGCGAGGGGATTGGTGACGCCAATCTCGTCGCGAAACGCTTCGCCCATGAACTCGACGAGCGTTGCCGTCTGTGCCTTCCAGCCGAACCGTCCGACCCGGCCATCGGCGAGCGTATTGACGCGTCCTCGCAGCGCGGCTGGAACGCTCGGATCGTTCGCGGCCGCCAGGAGCTGACTGACGAGGATGTTGTCGATCAACGCCGTTCCCCTGAGGGTCATCGCGCTCCGCAACGACGTCAGGTTGGCCTGCGGCGGCACGCCGGTTGGCAACCCGCAGGCCGAGCCGAGCTCGGCAATCGAGTGCTGACGCGCGATCGGTGCGTGGTGGCCGGCCAACAATTCGAAGTCGCCATGTATCGTGCGCCCGATGCGGGTCACAAAGCTTGGTGCGTCGGCGCCCATACCCCCTGCGCCCGGCGTGTTGTGGCAGCCGCTGCACGACTGCTCGTTGAACAGCGGACCGAGCGCCTGATTCGTCGCCATGTCGTGCGAAAAGATATCGGCCCCCTGATCGGGCGGTAGATTGCCTCTCGCCTGGTTGAGGAGATCAGTCGTCACCGTGCCGCCACCAAATGCGGCCGTCCGCAGCACGAATCCCTGTCTGCCCGGCCCCGTCGCCGTCATCCAGATCGTCTTCGCATCCTCGGACACCGCGATGCCATTGAGGCGGATTCCGCTGACGTCGAGGTCCCCTTGAGGAGCCGCAACGATCTGACGGACGGCGACAACGTCGCCGTTCTGCGTCATGCGAACGACCGAGTTGTTTCCACGGTTGAGCGCGTAGAAATCGGAGCCGCCGCCGAGCGTGGTATTGCTGGCGAAGTTCCGTGCCGACACTTCACGCGCGGCCGGCGCAAGGTCCACGGGCCGATTCAGCGCCGGCGACCGGAGGTAGCGCACGTTCGCCGTCTTGAAGAAGTGGCCGTCGTCAATCAGATCGAACACGAGAATCCGATCGGCGAGTGGATCGCTGACGAAGATCGTCCGTGTCGGTACCCAGTTGAAGAGCATCCCGACACGCGTGGCCACTGCGGCGCTATTGGACTCGGCGCGCTCAGGTGAAATGTCCGGCAGTGCCGTAAACGATCCCGGTGGCGCGAGGTCATCGACCCCGAGCTGCACGTGAACCTGCGCGACGCTGCCGTCGGCCAGCGCGGCCAGGAACACGGCGCGGCCGTTCGTCGCCGGGTCCGGCGATTTCGTGATGAGCGCCGTGGCCATCGCTCCGGTCGACAGCCCATTCAATGTGGCGGACGTCCGATTCGTCAGCATTCCCGCGAAGACGCCGCCCGCTACAGCGCTCGGGGCGCCCTTCAGCGGCGCGCCGTTGGGATCGATGACGGTGATCGTGCCATCTCCCGCGGCGCCGGCTGGCGCATTGGCAAACCATGGACGCCCGAACCCGCTGTTGAACGAAATCCCTCGAGGAAGACTGACTGCCGGCAGTGCGCTCGTGGCGGCAGCCACGTTTCCGTTCGCGCTGTTGATGAACGCGGGGCTTTGCGCCGTGTACAGGATGACGGCGCCCCCGGCACTGGACGGCTGCGGTTGACCGACGCAGAGAGCGCAGGCAAACCCATTCGGGACATCAACGCGGCCACCGCTGACGTCGAGGGACAGAATGGATCCTTCCGGTTGATTCGGAATAGCCAGCGAGGCGCCAAAGTTGGACGTGCTCGCGACAAACAGGCGCGTCCGATCGAGTACGTGTCCCGGATCCGTCGAACCGGCGATGAGAGCCGTGTTGTCGTGCAGCGGTCCGCCAGGATGGAACGTCCCGACCTGCATGATCGCTCCGGCGCCCGGAATACCTGTCGCGACCACATCCGCGACCGCTTGTGCCGCATCGGGTACGCCGCCAGCAGACGACACATGATCCGACGTGGCGCCGGACGTGACGAGCCCGACGCACGGAACCAGCAGCAGGACCAGAATCCGGAGTTTTCGCATGGCTACCCCTTGGCGGTCGCGACCGCGGACAAGATCGAAGGACGGAGCCATGAATACGCCCAGGACCGGATCTGGTCAAGCGGGTACTTCGGTTGTGAGAAAAAACTGAGGCCTTCCTGTTCGAACCTTCGATTCTTCTTCGGCTGGAGCCGTTCCGTCAGGGCGCCCGGCGCATCCTGACGAGCACACTACGGACCGGCGGGTATCGCCGAATGACGTTCGAGGAATGGCCTGTGTCTTCGAGGTATTGGAAGTCCGTCTCCGAAGACGACGGCAGGCTGACGATTTCAATGCCGGCTTTCGGCGCCCTGTGCGCGTAATACACCGCAACGGGCACGTACCTGCTCTCCACTCCCAGCACCGCATGCGATCGCCCGGCTCCTTCGGCTTCGAGGACCTGTTCCAGATCCTCAATCATCATCCGCGTGCTCGCGTCTTCCCGCCAGTCCCTGGCGGATCGCAGGTTCGCGGTGGCGGCGAAGTGATACGCCGAACACAAGACCACACTTGCGAGAAGTGCGATCACGAGGGCTTCTGCCGTCTGGCCGAACGCGGCGATGGCTTCGCACAAGAGCGTCAGGAACAACACAAACAGCGGGATGTAGAACAGTGCTGTTCTGCCGGAGAGGTAGACCGTTTGAAACACGGAGTGCTGGACGACCAACAGCAGCGACGTCACGGCCATGATCGACAGGACCGCGGCCAAAGGGACCACGCTTGGCATCGAGCGTCGCCGTGAATGGCGAAAGAGCACGACACCAGATATCGCAACGCTGATGAGCGCCGCGACGAACACGATGCGAATCTGAGCGGGGTGATAGATCCGGCCATAAAATGAGCCTTCGATCGTCGAATAGAAGGTGTCCTCGACAATGCCGCGTGTGCCGCCAAAGTACAGCTCGCCGTTCCGCCTGAGCAGATACAGTGGCGGGCCCGCCAAGGCGGCCACCCAGAGAATCGCCATCTCCAGCGGGCGCCATTGGCCGGCGGTCACGATGTTCCAGCGCGCGGCAAGCCAACCGGCGGCCTTCAGCAGAAGCGCGAGGCCCGCGAGGATCCCCAGCGCTTCCGCGGTCCGCGCGGCAATGCGAGCGGCATAGCGCGAATCACCGGCCCAGTTCATCACGGCCTGGAATCGCGGGACCCGGGAACGCGGCAGCGACAGCGACGCGTCTGGCTCAAACACACGAGTCGTGTCCCTGTCGTGGCGACTCCAGCCACTCTGGCGGCGGGGATCGAATGAGAAAACGCGACTGCCGGTCAGGACGTCGATATGTTCGACGCTGCCGGCGTCCTGGACCGGCAATTCGATTCGGAGACCGCGATACGGAACCGGGTCGGGCCACCGCCATTCATTCGTGTCGGCATCTCGCGGGACCCGCAGGTCCCGGCCACGAAGGTCGACCCGCACCACTGATGCCCGTTCGCGTTGACCAGGATCAAGGCCTGTAATTCTGACGCGAACCGGTTCATACAGCGTGTTCGACAACCCCGGATCTTGAGAAAACACGAGGGCAGCGAAGAGCGCGGCCAGCCAGAACACGGCAGTGAACGAACGCCGGGTTCCTGCTGGCAGGACAGCCGGGATCCGGGGTCCGGGATCCGGGGTCCGGGATTCGCCGAAGACAACGCTCCGCAACACGATTGCCGCCAGCAACACAATCACCAGGCTGAGCCAGACGTTCAGCATCGCGAAGTTCGACATCACCGCGCCCAGCGCACACGCGAGCGAGCGCGAGACGTCACGAGGGGCGCCCTCGCCCCGCGGCGGATGGTCCAGGAACTTGAAGAGGTAAAACAGGCTTCCCATCAGGAAGCCGAGGGACAATCCGTACCCGCGGCTCAAGCTGAAGAAGTCGAGCACGTAGGGATTCAGGTTCAGCAGCAGGAATCCCGGCGTCGCGATGGCCGGACGAACCGAGCGATGCAGGATCAGCAGCGAGAATCCAAGGAACATCGCGTAGCCGACTACGCTTGGCAGCCTGAGCACGATCTCACTGCCGCCGGCCACGACGTCACAGAGCTTTGTGAGCAGCGTGTTCAGGAAGTGATTCGTCGCAACCTCGAAATTGAAGATCGAAAGCGCGCTGGTATCGAACACGGAAGGAGTGCTGGTGTCGACGTACCTGATGTACGAAGCGGCCTCGTCGTAGGTCAGTGGAACCCGCACAGCCCTGAGCGTGGCAAACGCGAGGAAGAATACGCAGAGGCCGGCAGTGAGAAGTTTCATGCGATGGATGACGTCAGACCGCACACAGTCTCATATGGAACCCGGGAACCGGACGAAACTTTCGTGACAGAATGGCCTCCACGACCCGGTCAACGGCAAGCCGCACCGTCCCCACGTGGGTTTATCTCGCCGCGATCGGCGCGATCGCCCTCGCCTCCCGTCTTCCGCAGCTCCTCAGCCCCGATCTGCTGCTCGACGGCGACGAGTGCATTCTCGGCTTGATGGCCAAGCATCTCGCGGAGGGACGGGAGTTTCCGATCTTCTTCTATGGACAGCGCTATGGGCTTGCGATCGTCGAAGCGCCGGCGGCCGCTCTCAGTTTCCTGATTGCTGGCGTCGGAGCGGTGCCCCTGAAGGTGGCGATGCTCGCCGTCTGGCTCGCAGGAATCTTCTTCTATTTTCTGGCGTTTTCGCGGACCCTCGGTCGCGCCCGGAGCTTCTGGATCACGCTGGTGCTGGTGCTGATGCCCGCGTGGGCGGTGTCGTCGATGAAAGCCTGGAGCGGATATCTCACCGCGTTCTCGCTGACGGGAGCCCTGCTTTACGTGATGGCCAGCCACGACCGGCGCCGCGCCGTGCACTGGGTGACCGCAGGCATTCTCACCTATCTCATCTACCTCTCGCAGCCCTCGTGGCTGCCAGGGCTCGCGCCAATCGTCGTATTCCTTCTCTGGTCTTCGCGCAGAGTGTCATCCTGGACAGCCTACCTGTCTGGGGCCGCTGCCACACTGGCTGCAGTCGCTGCGATCAGAGCGTTCGTGCTCATCGGCGCCGCCGAGTCGTGGACCCGTCCCGCGGCAGGCAATCCTGACCTCTTTCACTCGATTCCGCGAGTCCTCGAGCAGCTCTACGTGAATCTCACGGGATCGTACTTCCTGCGTTCGGCGGTCGATCCGGGACCGATCACCGCCGCTGTCGCCTGGCTCTGGCTCGGCATTCTGATCGTGGCACTCGGACTCCAGGCCTACCGCATCGTTACACGCCAATACCTGCCGTGGTCGCACCTGCTCTTTGTCGCGATGGCAGCCACCCTGTTGGCGAACTGGATCCTGCTCGACGCCCGGGACGTCCGCTACCTGCTTTCGGTGAACGTGCTGATGGTGTTCATGGCTGGCGTTGAGCTCTTCGATTTGATCGATCGACATCGACTCCCGTATCAACGGGGCATCGCGGCGATCCTGTTCGTGCTCGCTCTCGAGGCGATGTCCATGGCTGAGTTCGCGCACTTCTCGTACATGTGGTGGACCAACGTCCCCGACGGTCCGAGCGAGGCGCAAACGCTGGAAAGGGTCATCGACCGCATGCGATCGCAGCGCGCAACCTGCGCGTTCTCGACGAATGCACTGCTGCAGTGGCAGATCATGTTCTACAGCCGTGAATCGGTCATTGCGAGGTGGACGGCGAACATCGATCGTTACCCCGCGTACGTGAGCGAAGTGGATCGGGCACTGGCTAGCGGAGAACGCGTCGCGGTGGTCGGATACGTCGGTTTCACCGGCGGACTGGAAAACCTGGTGTCCAATCCTCCGGCGATCGCAGAAATCGACAGGAAGTATTTCGTCTACCTGGATGCCGATCGTCCGTTGCTCGAAAGGGCCGGCTTCCGTTTCTCAGACTGAATTCACTAGCTCATGCGACAAGAGTGCCACAGCCTGACGATCCGTCAAGATGCCGGCTGACTCTACCGTTCGCGACTCTTTGATGCATCACAGGTCATCGCGCTCGTCGATACCCACAAACTGGTATTGACTACAGCCCGGGCACATGACCATCCTCGATGGTCCGATGTGTGCAATCCACTCACGACGAGCATCGCAGGAGGCCGATTTCATGACGACCAAGACACTCGACACCACCAAGACACTCGACGCCGATATCATCCTGGGACGCGCGACGCCGAAGGCGTACCAGCACGCGCCGGAAATTCAGCCGTTCGGTCATCTCGTCAGGATGCCGATTGCACTATCCGAGGCTGTTTGCCGGGAGTCCGTGGAGAACCTGAATCAGGTTCTCGCCGACACGATCACGCTTCGCGATCTCTACAAGAAGCATCACTGGCAGATCTCGGGCCCCACCTTCTATCAGCTGCACCTCCTGTTCGACAAGCATGCAGACGAGCAGAGCGCGCTGGTGGACGCGGTGGCCGAGCGCATCCAGCTGCTGGGCGGGGTCAGCGTGGCCATGGCCCCAGACGTGGCTGAGACCACGATCATTCCGCGTCCCCCCAAGGGCCGGGAGGAACCGGCTGCGCAAATCTCGCGCCTCCTCCACGCCCACGAGATCATCCTCAAGGAGGCGCGGTCCATGGCCGGGCGCGCAGACGAGAAGGGCGACGATGGAACCAACGACCTGCTCGTGAGCAATGTCATCCGGACAAACGAGCTTCAAGCATGGTTCGTCGCCGAGCATGTGGTCGACGTGCCGCTCGCCCGGACATGAAGGAGTTATCTCATCGACCCAAACGCGCTCGGTAAACCAATACCGGCGACGCGAGCGAGCGCCAGCGAGTGAGCCACGCGAACGGAGCGCGCCGGCGAAGCGGCGCGCGAGAGAGCGTGTCGGGGAGTCCGAGGGGCGAAGCCCCTCGGATGGTCATGAGACGATGGTGAGCGTTCCGTCTCTGTCGACCGCGGTCAGAAGCGCGCCGATTCCATGCGGCAGCACGATGCACCGCTCGCAGCGGCAGGGCGGCCAGCCATGGATGAAACATCCACCCGCGCCATCGTCAACGAAGAGCGCGTGGTCGAGATCCGTGGCATTACACCCGACTGTGCCCAATCGAACACTGCTCGGCCAGCTGCCGGGTTTCGAGAGATGCAGCACGCGCCCGCGCTCACTGGGCAGGGCGAAAACATAGTCGGTAGTCGCCCAGCGCCCAGGACGGAACTCGTACTGGTGCTCCCACGCCTGGATGTGCCCTGGTGTCAATCGCCCTTGCAGACAGACGGACTGGCGTCCGGCGACGCCTGTCAGGGTGCCGGTCCGGAACGCATAGTTCAATCGGACGCTGTAGACCACTGCTTCTGCTCGAACAGCCCCTGTCGAGAAGCCGCTTCGATCCTTACGGACTTCTTATCACGATTCAGACGAACTGCAAGGTCAGCCGGACGATCGGTCATGGAATCGCGGCGACCGTCAACGTAATTAATAGTGAGTCAAGAAGGGCAGTTCCAGAAAGAAAAGATTGGTCAATTCCTATGAGTTTGACCGGGAGTAGGGAACGGCGTCCGCTGAGCCGCCTGCCATGAAAGGAACCATCGATGTCGAACGACGCAATCGTTGAACCGGGGGCTAAGTCGGATTTCCTCGCCGCGGTCAAGACCCGGCAACAGGCCATGTGGGCATCCGGCGACTTCGCGGTCGTCGGGACGACGCTGCAGATTGTCGGCGAGCTGCTCTGCGAAGGCATCGACCTTCGCGCGGGCGAGCGGGTGCTCGACGTGGCCGCCGGCAACGGCAACGCCACCCTCGCGGCGGCGCGGCGGTTTGCGACCGTCACGTCCACCGACTACGTACCGGCGCTTCTCGAGCGCGGGCGCCAGCGCGCCCAGGCAGAAGGGCTCGACGTCACGTTCCAGGAAGCGGATGCCGAGGCGCTGCCGTTTCCGGACGCGAGCTTTGACGTGGTGCTGTCGACTTTCGGCGTCATGTTCGCGCCCAATCAGAAGCAGGCCGCGAAAGAGCTGCTGCGAGTGGTCAGGCCCGGGGGACGCATCGGGCTGGCAAGCTGGACCCCGGAAGGCTTTCTCGGCCGTCTCTTCGAGGTGATGGGCCGCCACGTCCCGCCACCTGCGGGAGTCATGTCTCCACTCTTGTGGGGCACCGAATGGCACGTCGCGGACCTCTTTCAAGGCGCGTCAACCATCGGGCATCGGGTGCGATCGTTCGCGTTCCGTTATCGGTCGCCGGAGCACTGGGTGGAAGTGTTCCGGGCCTATTACGGGCCGACGCACAAAGCGTTCCTCGCGCTCGACGCGAACGGCCAGGCCGCGCTCGAACGCGATCTCCTGGCGCTCCTCCGGGAGTCCGACCAGGGTGGAGCGGCTGGACTCGTGGTGCCGGGAGAGTACCGGGAGACGACGATCAGGCGATAGCGGCGCGTGAGAGCGCGTGTAGGGGAGTTCCGCCTTCGCCAAGGCTACGGCGGACATCGCCGAAGCTTCAGCGGAGGCGTGCCGAGGGGCGAAGCCCCTCGGATTTGAGATTAGTGACGAGCGCCAAAGGCGCGCTGGAACCAGCGTGGACGGTTGGGCTCCACAGGTGTGGGTGACTGCGCTCGGTCCAGCACCCGTCGCGGCAGATGGATCTTCAGCACCATGTCGCCGGGCGGCTCCGCCTTCATCCACAGGTGGCCACCACAGTCGTTGACGAGCGCCTGCAACGTCCCGAGGTCTACGCCGAGGTTGCCGGTGGTCTGACGCACATCGCTTGATCGCGTCCGCGCCGTAGCGGCCAGCTCCGGGCGTACGCTGCTCCTCACCTCGTTGACGGTCAGCAGCACGTGGGCGCCGGGGCGCACGTTCGGGTATTTGGCCACGAAGTCGCGATCCACGACGACGGAGTCCACGTTGATCATCAGCCGGCCGCCGAGCGGCATCCGCTCGCGACCGTAGGCCGCCACGTTGACCAGCATCCGTTCGACGGGTCTGGCGTCAACGTCCAGCGTGAGAGGAGCCATGACTTTCGGCAGCACGACATCGATGTCCTCGCCTGCGACGCGCTTCAGGACCGGCGCCAGGTCGCGCAGCACCTTCGTCACATCAACAACCTCGGGCGCGTTTCTCTGCTCCTCGCCATACGCGGCGAACTGCCCCATGAGCCCGGCGGCCCGCGTCACATCGTCGAAGAGCAGCTGACCCTGATAGCGCGCGACGTCGTTCTCCATCCGGGCCAGCCACTGTTGTCCCTCCTGCTTGACGTGGGTGAGGAGGGTATGGCATGTGACGGCGACCTCGGAGCCGTACCGGGCGACCGCTTCCATGCGTTGCGCGCTGTGCAGCCTGTCTTCGAGCGTGCGAAGAGGCGTGATGTCCTCGACAACCAGATCGATGGAATCGCCGCCAGTCGCGACGGCCATTACGCGTACGATGGTGCGGCTGCCATCCTTCTTCTTCCACGTCGTGTCGATCGATTCGCAGGCTCGCGACGACAGGCATCGATCCACGAGCCACTGCAGCTCGTCGCCCGACTCGAAAACCGCCTCGCGGAAATCGAGCTTCCGCAGCTCGCCCGGCGTCTCGTAGCCCAGCATGCCTGCGAGGGCGCCGTTCACCCGCGTGATCGCGCCGCTCCTGAGGCAGCGAAACCGGTTGACCTGCAAGTCATCGAATTCACGGCGACTGGCCGCTCGAATGGTGTCCAACTGCTCCTGCAGGACGGGCACCTGGCCGGCGGTCGTTCTCAGGGCTTCGCGCTGGCTTCTCGTGGCCTCGAGCTCCCGGGCGGTCGACTCGAGTCGATTCTGCAGATCCGCAAGCGCGGCGCTCTCCCGGTTCCGGACTTCGATCGACAGGTGCAGGCGCTCGTCGACGTCGGCCAGCGCCGCCGCCGCCGAATCGGCTGATGCCCGGGCGCGAACCGCCTGTTCGTCTATAGCGCTTTCGCGATCGGCCACGAGCGCTTCCAGCCTGGCGCGCTCGCTCGACGCCTCTGCTGCGAGGCGCTGGAGGGTCTCCGCCGACGTCGTGCGCGTTTCATTGAGCGACCGTCGAAGCGCCGCGGAGTCCTCATGCTGTCGCGCGAGATCCGCCTCAATCGCAAGGCGCGTGCGCTCGGCTTCCGACCGTTCCTCCTGCTGCGCGCTTTCCAGCCTCCGGATTTGCTGTACCGCGGCTACGAGGGACTGGTGAAGGCGGTCGCCCTCCTTTTGGAGGTGCTCGATTTCCTCTTCGGCCCGGAGGCGCGCGGCCTCCCACGCCGCCCGCTCTTCCGCCGCTTGCGCCAGCAGCCGGGCCTCCGCTTCGAGACCGCGCTCGGTCGCGGCAGCCAGCTCGTTCACGAACTGGAGGCGGGCTTCCTCCGCTCCGATGCGCGCAGCGTAGAGGTCCTTCTCGATCGCCTGGCGCCGGCCGATTTCCTCGCGCAGGCTGCCGTCGAAGTTCATCTGGCGCTGACGAGCGTCGGCAGACGCCGCTTGCCGCTCGGCAGATGCCTGCCGCACCACACGGTCCAGCGCCGCAAGCGATTCGGCCCTCTTGCTCTCGGCCACCTTGATCGCCGTGTCAGCCTGCGCCAACCGGCTATCGGCCTTCCTCTGATTCTCTGCAAGGTGCGCGGCGGCCTCGCTCATTTCAAGCGAGTGCCGCTCGCGATCGGCCTGACGTGCAGCCTCGGCGATCTGGAGTCGCCCGGAGAGTTCTTGATACCGGGCCTCCGCCTCTGTGAGCTGTCCATCGAAGACCGCCTGCTGCTGCGATCCGGCTTCGATCGCGGCCTGCCGGTCAGCCGCGGCCTGCTCTTCCACCTGCCGGAGCGTTCGAACTGTATCTGCGAGACCGGTCTCGAGCGCGTTCGCAAACACCGCGGCTTCTGACAACCACGTTGCCGTCGCCTGCTCGTGCTCGGCCAGACGATCCGCCGCGTCGCCCAAGGCCGCCGCATGCACTTCTTCGGCGCGTTGACGCTGAGCCTCGGACTCGGCCAGCTTGCTCTCGACCACCATGATGGCCGCTGCCGCCTGCGCCGACCTGGCATCGGCCTCTTCCCGACTCTCGATGGACCGCGCGACAGCCTCAGCCATCTCCACAGCATGACGCTCAGTCGCATCGCGAAGCGCCGCTTCGACCGATGCCAGGCGGCCTTGAAGCGCGTCCTGCGCCGCAGCCGCCTCCGACACGCGCGCCGTGTGCGCCGTCTGCTCGTCGGCCAATCGCGCTGTCGCGTCACCCATCTCCGCCGCGTGACGCTCGGTCGCCTCGCGAAGCGCCGCTTCGACCGATGCAAGGCGGCTCTGAAGCGCATCCTGCGCCGCAGCCGCCTCCGACATGCGCGCCGCATGGACCGTCTGCTCATCGGCCAATCGCGCCGCGGCTTCAGCCATCTCCGCCGCGTGATGCTCGGTCGCCTCGCGAAGCGCCGCTTCGACCGATGCCAGGCGGCCTTGAAGCGCGTCGTGCGCCTCGGCGGCTGCCGATAGTTCGACGGTGTGCGCCGTTTGCTGCGCCGCCAGTCTCTCCGCCGACAGGAGCTCGTCGGAGGCGCGGCGATCCTCGGCCTGCTGGACAGCGCGCCGTGTTTCAGCAAGCTGCTGCCGCAGCAGGTCCCGGATGCCTGATTGACGCGAGAGCTCGGCCTGGAACTCGGCCTGGTGTTCGGCGATTCTCTGGTGGCCCGCGTGTTGCTCGGCTGTCACCCGTTGCTCTGCGCACCGAAGGGCCGTGTCGGCGTCGATCAGCCGTTGTTGGAGCCGATCGCGGGCGATGGCCGTGTCGCGAAGTTCCGAGAGCTGCTCGGCCTCGCGAGTCGCAAGATGGTCTGCAGCCGTGACCGCATCCGCGGCGCGATCCACGCGCGCCTGTTCGAGGGCTGAAATCGCTTCGGTCAGTCGCTGCTCGGCTGCATCGCGCTGTCGTGTGATCTGCGCGGCATTCGCGGCGACTTCCGCATGATACTGCGCGAGTCTGTCCGCGAACCCCGCCGCCTCGGCAAGCCTGCGTTGCTCGGCGACGCGAAGCGCTTCCGTTGCGAGCTCGAGGTCCGCGTCGAGCGTGCGGCAGCGCGCTGACTCGCGGTTGACCACCGTCTCCAGTTCGTTCGTACGGCAGGCCGCGTCCTGCAACGCGATCCGGTCGGTCGCTGCCCGTTCCTCGACGCTCTCGAGGGCTGCGTTCCGATCGGCAACCTGCTGTTCCAGGCTCCGCGTTACCGCCTCGGCCGCTCTCAGCTTCGCGGCAAAGTCTGATTCGCGTTGTGCGAGTTCTCGCGCAGCGGTAACGGCGTCAGCAAATCGATCTGCACGAGCCTGTTTGAGTGCAGTGACTGCGTCGTTGAATCGGTGTTCCGCCTCATCACGCAACGCCTGGAGTTCCAGCAGCCGTGGCAGGAGCTCGTCGCGCGCGCTTTCCTGCTGCTCGAGCGCGGCGCGGCCGGCGTCTGGCGCGCTGGATTGTTCGGCCAGCAGCGCCGCGTGCGCCATCAAACGATGAAGCCGGAAGTAGACGGCTCGGAGCGACGCTCTCGACCTGGCCACATAGTCGCTGGCGCCCAGCTTGAGAACCGCCACCGCGAGGTCCTCGTCCCATTCAGCCACAATCACGACCGGCACGTGCAGACGTCGGGACGTGAGGTTGGTCAGAATCGCAAGCGCATCGACACCAGGATGGCCGTGTTCAACGAGCAGGATGTCGAACGGAAGCGACCCACCGGGTGAAATGGGGGCGAACGCACCGTCTGACAACTGGGTCGTGTCGAGCACTTCGATCGACCCGCCGGGCCTGCCGAGACACTCCCGGGCGAGCGCAGCATCACCCACATAGAGGAGCCGCAAGCGCCGCCGCGCCATCGGGTGCAGACCCATGCCCACCAGTTATCGGTTTGACACTGGCTGAACTGCAGGCGCGCCGGTGCGTGCAGAAACGGGCTTTTTAAGGGGCGGTAGAAGCGGCTAACTGACGGTCCTTACTAATGCGAGCGTTTATTATGAAGGCGTAATGAATCCATACTAAACGTGTTGTTGCATATAAATTATGCGCAGACTATCATATACGACCAAGTTGCCTTCATGTACAACGCTGACGATAGTAAGGTCGATAGTCGAGCCGGCCGATATGTCATGCAGCCGGCAGGATACCGCGCGTTCATCCCTGCCACGCTGATACCAGCACCCTCTGTCCGAATAGATGGCAGTCTTCAGCGCCTGCTCTCCGACGCCGACCGAGCGCTGGGCCGCCTGGACGGATCGATTTACACGCTGCCGAATCCAGACCTCTTCATCTACATGTACGTCCGCAAGGAGGCGGTGCTCTCCAGCCAGATCGAGGGCACCCAAAGCTCGTTGCAGGATCTCCTCTCTGCCGAGGCTGCGGTGGAATCCGGAGAGATCCCCGGCGATGTCGACGAAGTCGTGAACTACGTCAAGGCCATGAACCACGGGCTTGCGCGTCTGGAGACGCTGCCGGTCTCGGTTCGCCTGATTCGTGAGATTCACCAGGATCTCCTGCATGGCGTTCGCGGATCGCACCTGACGCCTGGCGAACTCCGGCGCAGCCAGAACTGGATCGGGCCCGGGGGCTCCTCGCTGGCAGACGCCACGTTCGTGCCGCCGCCGCCAGACGAAGTGCCTCGCGCGCTCGCGGATCTCGAAACGTTTTTGCACGAAGACGACAGCATGCCGCTCCTCATCAAGATCGGGCTCGCCCACGCGCAATTCGAGACGATCCATCCGTTCCTCGACGGCAACGGCCGTGTGGGCCGGCTCCTGATCACGTTTCTCTTGTGCGAGCGACGAACGCTGAACAAGCCCGTGCTGTATCTCTCGCACTATTTCAAGGCTCATCGACAGGCGTACTACGACCGGCTCCAGGCGATCCGCGAGTCGGGCGACTGGGAGGGTTGGCTCGAGTTCTTCCTGCGAGGTGTCGCTGAGGTCAGCGGGCAGGCCACTGAAACGGCGCGCCGGATCCTGCTGCTTCGCGAGCACCATCGTTCATCGATCGCCGAAGGGCTCGGGCGCGCAGCAGGCAACGGCCATCGAATTCTCGAGTACCTCTACGAGCATCCCATCGTCAGCGCAAAGCAGGTGCAGGACTTGATCGGAACGACGTTCGCGGCGGCGAACCAGATCGTGCACCGTCTCGTCGCGATCGGCATCCTTCACGAAATCACCGGATACGCGCGCCACCGGCGCTTTCGCTACGAACCCTACGTTCGCTTGTTCGACGAAGGATGATGCGACAGGCGAGTCTGCCGGTAGTAAAAGTAGATCGGGAGGCCCAGAGCGATCAGCGCGAGCCCGGCGACCGATTCCACCGGCCTGTTCACGAGCGTGTTGACCACCAGCCACGCGGCGACGAGCACGAATGCCAGGGGCATGATCGGATAACCCAGCGTTCGATAGGGCCGCGGTGCGTCGGGCATCTTCCGGCGGAGGACGAACACCGACGACGTGACCAGGCCGTAGAAGATCCACGACGCGAAGATCACATAGTCTGACAACTGATCGAACGTGCCGGAAATGGCCAGGCCGCTCGCCCACACCGCCTGGAGAAGCAGCGCATACACCGGCACATGCGTGCGCCGACTGAGAACGCTCACCTTCGAGAAGAACACGCCGTCGCTCGCCATCGCGTATGGCACGCGCGCGCCCGTCAGTGTCGCGCCGTTCAGCGCCCCGAGCGCAGAGAAGATAAATGCCAGCGAGATCAGGCGCCCGCCGCTGTCGCCGAAAACGGTCTGCGCAGCCTTGGTCGCAACCGGCAGGGCTTCACGGTATCGGGTCGAATTCGCCGTCACCACGTCGCTGAACGGGAGCGCGTAGAAGTAGGCCAGGTTCGCGGTGCAGTAGATCAGCATGACGACCGCCATCCCGCCAATCAGCGCGAACGGAACGTTGCGGCCGGGGTCCTTCACCTCGCCGGCCGCCATCGGCATGTTGTTCCAGCCGTCGTAGGCCCATAGCGCCGCGAGCATGGCGAGACCGAACGCCGACGCGCCACTGCTGTTCGCACTGCCCGTCGCGGCGAGATGTGACCAGTCGGCCGTGCCCGAACCGACGAACACACCGACGATGACCGCGGCGATGCCGCCGAGCTTCAGAACGGTCAGCAACGACTGCACCCGGCCGCCGAACGCCACCGTCAGGCAGTTGATCACGGCGAAAGACATGATCGCGGCCACGGCGACGACCTGCTTCGATCCGAATTGCCAGTCGATCGTCTGTCCGAGCAGCACGAAACGCGAGCTCGCCCACACGGACGTCATCGGGATGATTGCCGAGAGAAACGTCGCAAAGCCGACGCCAAGAATGGCAATCGATCCCGTTCCAGCCACGACGAATCGCATCCATCCGTAGAGGAACGCGGCGAGCTCGCCGTAGGCGTGACGCAGGTAGACGTACTCGCCGCCGGCGTGCGGCAGCATGGCGCCGAGCTCGGCATAGGTCAGCGCGCCGCACATCGAGAGAATGCCCGCAGCAATCCACGCGAGCAGTACCACGGCCGCCGAACCGGTGTCCTGCGCCATGATGGCGGTCTTGATGAAGACGCCGGTGCCGATCACGGTTCCCACCACCAGCGCCATGGTGGCGGTCAGCGTGAGGCCACGGACCAGGTGCGCACCGTCAACGGAACTCTGCGGCGTTTTCGAGGAGAGCGAGGCAGGCGAGCTAGAGACGGTCATCGAGGGCCATCGGCTTCTCCATGCATGCGTGACTCAGGCGGTTCGTCTTTCGATCTGATCGAGCAGCCCCGTAATGGTAACCGGCTTCGCACAATGCGCGTCGAATCCAGCGGTCTCGGCCGCTTTGAGGTCCCCGGCCTGGCCGTACCCGGTCAAGGCGATGAGCCGAATCCCGGGGTCCATCGCGCGCAGACGCAACGCCAGCTCGTATCCATTCATCCCGGGGAGCCCAATATCGAGCACGCCGATCTCCGGACGGAAGCCGGCGGCCAGATCGATGGCTTCCTGGCCATTTCCGGCGATCTGCACAACGTGACCCGCGCGCTCGAGAGCGGTACGCAGCATCGTGCAGGCATCCGCGTTGTCGTCGACTAGAAGAATTCGTTGCGAATCCGAGCCGACGTCCCGGGGAACCAGTTCTGGTGTGTCGCCGTCCCCGGTGGATCCCTGGCGCGGCAACGTCACCACAAACCGGCTGCCGCCATCCGCATCACGCGGCTCGACGCGGATCGTACCGCCATGCAGCTCGGTGAACGTTCGCGCCAGCGCCAATCCGAGTCCGAGCCCTCCCTCACGGCGATCGAGATCACGCGGACCTTGCGCGAACGGATCGAAGATTCTCGGCACGAGGTCCGCCGGAATGCCTGGACCGTTGTCTTCACAGGCGATGACGACGCGATCGCTGGCCGGGCGGGCAACCAGTGCGATCTGACCATCCGGGGGCGTGTACTTCGCCGCATTCGTCAGGAGGTTCGACAGAACCTGGACGATCCGACCGATGTCGCCATCCACGACCAGTCCGCTCGCAGGGACGGAGACATCCAGCGTGTGCCGGTGCTGGGCGATCGCCGGCCGCGCCATGTCGACGGCCCGGTCGACGGCCTCACGCAACTCGAATCGGCCCCGGTCGAGTTGAACCTTACCGCTGGCGAGACGCGACACATCGAGCAGGTCGTTGACCAACCGCGCCATGTGCGCGATCTGCCGCTCTAACACTTCGCGTTCACGCCTGAACGCGTCCGGGTCGCGCGCCTTCATCAGCTCGAGCGCGGTCAGGGCCGGCGCGAGAGGGTTTCGCAGCTCGTGACCGAGCACGGCCAGGAACTGATCCTTGGTCTGATTGGCCTCTTCGGCGTCGCGCCGCGCCGCCTCCGCGCGCGCCATCTCGTCGTCTCGCTCGCCCGCTCGTCGCTCGAGCAGGGATGCCGCGGTCCTCAGCGACCGCTGCAGCTGCGACGTCTCCTCTACGTGCGCACGACTCTGTGGCAGCGGACGGCCATCGGCAACGGCCTCGGCGGCTGTCGTCGCCGCCGCGAGGTCCATCGACAATCTCCGCGACACGAAGAGCACGACCCCGAGGCCACCCAGCATCAGCAGCGTGCCGCCGATGAAGAGGCCCGCCATCGATCCCCACAGTGGTCCATCGAGCACCTGGCGCGAAACGACGACCACGGCCGTCCACCCGTAAAAGCCCCGGCTGAAGGCGGCATAGACGTTCACGCCTTCCCGCGTCGTCAGACTCGCGACGTTCTCGGGCTCCTGCTGAATGCGCGTGCGAAACGGTTCGTTCGCCTTGGCGCCGACGTAATCCTCCGACCCGCGCGTTCGCACCGCAATCGTTCCCTCGGAATCGAGGACCGTGCGGGTCCACTCCTCGGAGTCGGACAACCGCCGGGGAACGATGCGTGCCAGCGACCCGACGTTGACGATCGCTGATAGCGCGTACTTGACCGCGCTCCGCCGCAGGATGGGGACACGAATTGCGAAGAGTTGCTCTGGCCCGCCGGCCTCCGGGCGCACAACGCCGACTACCGGTCGTCGCGAGGCGATCAGACGCTGCAGGCTGCTGGTCTCCGCGTTCCATGACAGGGGCGTCCCCCAGGGAACATGCGTGCTCAGCATTGGCTGGAGCTCGTTCGACAGCAACAGAATCGTGTACCAGCCAGGCTGCGTGTCGTGTACCCGCCGTGCCTCGAGGTAGAACTGCGCGAGATCATCGCGATCCAGGGACGGTGACGTCGCGAGCGTCTGCAGGATACCAATGGCGCCGTCGAACTCGCGATCGAGCGCGGAGGCATCCACCCTCGCCGATTCGAGCAGCCGGCGCTCGCTCGTCGCGCGGGTGTTCACGAACGAGCGCCAGACCAGGACGCCGGTGAGCAACACGCCGGGAAGCATGGCGCCCAGCACGAGAACAAGCAGGTAGATGCGTAGCGGGCGCAAGACGGCTAGTGTATCCGTCACTGCCGAGTGCGGGAAGTAGGACGCCGACTGATTCTGATTCCCCAACCGGGACTTCAGGCGACAGAAACCGGCGCGTGCTGGACTTTGGCCTGCCAACCGAACAGAATCCAAACATCCTCGAGGAGGAATGAATCAAATCTTCACCGCGTTTCGCCTTGCGGTGGGCGCTGCGAATGGACGAGGTTGCGCGAGACATTTTTTGATCGCGCTCGCCATCGTCGCCGCGGGCGGCACCCCTGTTTCTCCCCGACAGTCCGGACAGACCCCAACCTTCCGCACCCGAGTTGACGCCGTCACGGTCGACGTCAACGCGACCGATGCTCATGGCCACCCTGTTACGGATCTCGCCGCTACCGACTTCGAGGTCAAGGAGAACGGCAAAGTTCAATCGATCAACTCGTTTCGACGATTCACGATCGATGAGGCTCCGACTGACGTCACGCCCGCGCCGATCACTTCACTGGACACGCAGGATCGCGAAGCTGCGAGAGACGATGTACGGCTGATCGCTGTGTTTCTCGACGACTACCACACGCGCCTCGGCAATGCGATGGTGGTGCGGGAACAGCTGGCAAACTTCATCACCCGACTCGATCCGCGCGACATGGTCGCGGTCATGTACCCGTTGACGCCTTCAAGCCTTCTTACGTTCTCACGGGATCATGAGGGAACGGCACGCGCAGTGCGGAAATTCGAAGGCCGCAAGTACGACTACACGATCCGCTATCCGCAGGAAGAGATCTACGCAAGGCTCACTCCGCAGCAGATCGAAGACTTGCGTAATCGAATCGTTATCGAAGCCGTCGCAGGCCTCAACACGGTGTTGGGTTCGTTTAACGACCGTCGCAAGACTATCCTGATGGTCAGTGAGGGGATGGCCAGCTTCCTGCCGCTCCGCGATGGCGAGGCGCGGGCAAACAGGCAGCGGGTCTCCCGCGAATGCTGCAACGGCGAACGCGGGTGCCATTGCAAATCTCGGCTCGCTGTCCAGACAGGTCGATCTCCAGAACCGGATGCGCGACATTCTCACAGCTGCCGCCCGCAGCAACACGTCCGTCTACACGTGGGATCCACGCGGACTCCCGGTCTCCGAGTTTGATATCTCCGAACCCGTCGTCGACAGCACGACCGATCGACGATTGCTGCAAGAGAGCACGGATTCCCTGCGAATGATCGCAGACGAGACCGGCGGCCGGGCGATCGTCGACACCAACGATCCCACTCCGCTGCTCCGTCAGATGCTCGTGGACAGCAGTGCGTACTATTTGCTCGGGTACACCTCGACCGAGGCGCCGCGCGACGGGAAGTTTCACGAGATTGCCGTCCGCGTCAAACGCAAAGGAATCGACGTGCGCGCGCGCAGGGGCTACTGGGCGATGTCGGCGGACGATGTCGCACGCGCGGACCGGCCGGGCGCCGCTCCCCTGCCTGCCGGCATGACTGACGCGCTCGCATCGGCGGCGGCGCCTGCGGACGGTCACATCGTTCGCAGCTGGATTGGATTCGATCGCACACAGGGTGATGGCCGGTCGTCGGTCGCGATCGTATGGGAGGTCAACTCGAATACTTCGGTCGCGGAACCGTTCGATCGCGTCAGCGTGACCGTCAGCTCGAACGATGGCGAGCCGGTGTTCCGCGGCAAATCCTTGAAAGACGCATCGGCCTCTTCACCGGCGGGCCGCGTGACGTTTACGACCCGCCCCGGGACGATACGTGTGCGCGTCTCCGCAGAAGACGCGGCAGGACACTCGCTCGACATCGAGGACCGCGAGGTACGCGTGCCGGATTTCACCTCCCCTGGCCCGATCCTGACGATTCCCGAAATCTATCGTGCCCGAACCGCCCGCGAATTCATGCAGATCCGCGAGTCCGCCGCGGCGCTGCCCACGGCGAGTCACCAGTTCGTGAGAACTGATCAGTTGCTCCTGCGCTTTCGGGCGTATGGTCCGGGAGGGACAGCCCCCACGGTCGCCGTCAACCTGCGAAACTCACAGGGTGAGGTGATTTCCACTCTGCAAGCACCGGAGCAACGGCCCGGCGGACAACGGGAAGTGCCGTTCCTGCCGGCCAGTCTCGCAGCCGGCAGCTACATCATGGAGATCGAGGCCATTTCAGGCGAGGACAAGGCGCGGCTGTTCTGGGGATTCGCGATCAGGTAGCGCGGCAAGCTCCCGGATGCCCCGTCAGATCCGCAGGAAGATCTTCCGACGGTACATCCAGAACAGGATCAGCCAGAACACCGTCAGCACCGCGAAGCCGCGGAGCACCGGCTCGAACGGTTCACCCATGATCGCGAACGGCGCGCGACCGAGGTGCCGGACGAGCGCTGACGAGATGAAGTGCTCGATCGTCCAGCTCATGACGTAGATCGCGATCGAGTTGGCGCCGATCACGAGCAGCGGGAACGACCACCGCCGCCACCCTTTCCACTCGATGGCGGCGTAAAAGCCGGCCAGGATCAAAAGGATCAGGCCACCGCTGTACAGCGTGTAGGACGAGGTCCAGATCCGTTTCACGATCGGGTTGATGTGCAGCCACTGAAACAGCAGGCCTGCAAACGTGAGCGCCACGCCACTGATGACGAGACCCTTCAGCTTCTCGACCGTCGTGCGCGGCGACTTCAACCAGAGGCCCGCCCACATGCCGAGCATCATCGTCGCGAGCGTCGGGATGAAGCTGAGGGTCGACCATCCGCCGGAGTTGAACAGGAACGGTTTCTCGCGCGGGAACAGGTTCAGGAACCAGACGTCGAACGCCCAGGACAGGTTCGAGTTCTTGTTGAAGTGCGCGAGGAATCCCGAGTACAGATGCGGCCAGTCCGCCGGCACACCGACCTTCGTGTAGTCGAAGCCGGGACCCGGAATTGGATACAGCGCGAACGCGCCCCAGAACGCGACGAGGATCGTCGCGAAAACGATGGCCTGGACGCGGAGCGAAGCAAAGGCGAGCAGGAACAGGAACGTGTAGCCGAGCCCGATTTGCGTCAGCGTGTCTTCGAACGTCCAGTACGTCTGCTGACGCTCGAGCGAGCGGAGGAAGATGCCGAGCAGCATCAGCGCCACGCTCCGCCAGACGGCGTGACCGAGCATGCGTCCGAACGTTTCTCCGCGGGCACGGCGGCTGGCTATCGAGAACGGCATCGCCGCACCGACGAGAAACGAGAACGCCGGCTGAATGAGATCGTGAAGCGAGCATCCCTGCCACGGGACATGCGTCGTGTTATACGCGACGATCGACCAGAAGCGGCTCTCCGGAAAGGCCGTGTGGAGGGTCCACAGTCGCATGGCCTCGGCGAGCATGAGGAACATCACGAAGCCGCGGAATGCGTCGATTGAAGTGATCCGCGTCCACGTGGCTGCTGGAGCGGCAGGAACTTGTGCGACCGCAGACGCCGGAGCCGTCACGGTGTCGTGCATGATGCGCGGCATTCTACTGCTAAACAGCGTCGGTGGCAGCGAAAACGGCGCGGACCGGCTGAGCTACCGTTTCACCGAGGCGAGCGCCTCGATCTCCTGCTGGATCCGCTTCAATTCCATCTGTTTTTCCAGCAGCTCGACCTCGGATCGCTTCAGGTCGAGCTCGCTGGCCTGGCCGATCTCGAATTGGCGCCGGAGTTCCTCCATTCGCCGTTGCGCAAGTTCCAGCTCACGCTGTGCTCGCTCTTGCCGAGACGTCAACTCGACGCGCCGGGCGGACGCCGCAAGTGTCTCCGCCTTGATCTCGCCACGGACGAACCGATCCCGCAAATCGATGGTGCCACGGGCGAGCTGCATGCGGGCGCGCGCCTGTGCGAGATCTGATTCGGGCTGCAGCAGTGCAGTGGGAGCTGAGACGCCGGCCTCTATGCGACTGTGCGCCTGTTGTACGGCCTGTTCGGCCGCAATCAGTGCGTGCTGCGAGGACTCGAGCTCGAGACGGAGCCGCTCCCGAACGAAATCGCGCTGGCCGACGAGAGGCGCCTGCAGTTCATTGCGCGGCGCCGCGGATGTCGCGCGAATCTCTTCAATGTCGAGTCGAATCCGGGCAAGCGACGCTTCCATGTCGTGCATCTGCCGTTCCGCAGCCAGCAGGCTTTCCCGGCCGGCAGTCCCTGTCTCGAACCGGCGCTGAGCCTCCTGGTACTCGGTTCGTGCGAGCTCAAACCGCACCCCAGCGAGCGATTCTTCCGATCGAGCCGCTTCGACCAGCCGATCGCGCTGCCGGGCATCCTGCACGCGTCCCGCTGCAATCCCAACGATGCCGCCGGTCGCCAGCGCCCCGACGACAACGAGGACAGCCACCAGCGTGTGTGTTCCACCCGTCACCGGCGAAGCCAGCCGCGTTTCGCGGCGAAGCGCCGTCTCGATCTGCCATTCGAGGTGCGCGCAGAACTCGGGCGTCGGCTCGTGTGGTTCGACGTAGGGATTCATCGACTGACTCCTTGGATCTTCATGATGGCTTCCAGCTCGCGGCGCAGTTTCTGACGCGCACGGCGCAAGCGTCCTTCCACCGCGCGCTCGGACAAACCCAGTTGCTCGGCAATCTGCGACATCCGCCGATCCTCGAAATGAAAGTCCTCGAGCAACTGCGCTTGATCGGCCGGCAGACGCGCGAGCGCGTGACACACAACGGCGGTGCGCGCCGACGAGCCGGCCGCGCGGCCTTCGTCGAGGGCGGCGAGTACCTCGCCGGTCGAATCGGAATCAAGCGACGACGGCCGTTTGCGCCGGTAGTAGCTGACGAGAAGGTTTCGCGCGACGGTTGTGAGCCAGGCTATCGGCCGTGCCGGGACACCTTTCCGGCGCCACTCACGAACCGCGCGCAGCCAGGTTTCCTGCGTGACGTCCTCGGCCAGCGTGCGATCGCCGCCGCAATGACGGGAGACATATCCGTAGAGCGCGCCGATGGTCTGGCGGTAGGTTGCGAGGATTTGGTCTTCTGTGCCGCCCTGCATGGCTGCCATTCGCGTCGCTTCTTCTTATCCGAGGGGCGTCGCCCCTCGGACTCCCTTACACGCTCTCTCGCACGCCGCTTCGCCGGCGCGCTCCGTTCGCGTGGCTCACTCGCTGTCGCTCGCTCGCGTTACTGGTATTTCTTCACCGAGCCCGTTTGGGTTCTTTTGTAATGACGCGTGCGGACTGAAAAACCCACGCTGTGACAGAAGCAAGCCCGGATCTCGGACCGCCGGACCCGCAGGATCCCGGATTCGGATCCCGGATCCAGGATCCCGATGCCAGATCAGAACGCGATGACCAGCGCAGCGCTGAGCTCCGCCTGCCAGACGACGTCAGTCGACAAGGCGACGAGGCAGAAGCCCGGCGAGCACACGATGGTGCGTCCCTCAACGTCGGCGAATGTCGTGAAAACCCGTCCATCCAGGCGGGCGCCGAGATGACGCGTCGGTCGCAGCTTGACGCCACCACCAGCGCCGATCGCGAAACGGATCTCGTTGTCACCCTCCGCGCCATAACGCGTGAGGCCGACGAGCCCTGTCAGAAACGGGCGGGCGCGACCCTGCCCGAACTCCTGGAGGCCGCCGGCGAACCAGTGGTCAACGGTGATCTTCCATCGCATCGCTGGTAGGAGTGATCCGCCCGGCACGCTGACCCGGGCCTCTTGACGCGTGAACAGCCCTTCGAACCACAGGCCGTCGTGCATCGCGACGTTGAGGACTCCGCCCAGTGCCGTCGCGCCGTCAAGATCCACGGGCTGGTTCGTCACTCGCTCGAAGAAACCGCCACCGAAACGGTAGCCTGCAAACGGCGACACTTCCACGGTCTGCGCCGAAACACCCGACGGATGGCAAGCGAGAGCCAAGGCGAGCATTACCAGGCCGCGTGTCATGGGTCGGTGACAGTATGACGCATCGGCGGCCCCCAGGCCGCCAGTCGTGGCCACAGTTCGACTGAACAGGCTCTCTCCTTGACGGACTAGGAGAACAGGTCTACTATTCCTAGCGACACTAGGAGAGTGGGATGCCGAAGACGACAGAACTCCTGCAGGGCACGCTCGACCTGCTCATCCTGAAAGCCATCTCGCTCGGTCCGCTCCACGGGTACGGGGTGCTCCTCCGCTTGCAGCAGATCTCGAAGGATGCGCTCCAGATTCCGCAGGGATCGCTCTACCCGGCACTGTATCGACTCGAGCACCAGGGTCTGGTCACGTTCGAGTGGGGCGAGTCAGACAACAAGCGACAGGCGAAGTACTACTCGCTCACCGCCGCTGGCCGAAGGCGTTTGCGTGAGGAGACCGACTACTGGCAACGTCTATCGGGGGCGATCGGGCTCGTCCTCGGCGCGGCTCCCGGCGACGTGTAGGAGGTCTCGCGATGAAACTGTTCGCGTCGCTCAAATCGTTCGCTCGTGCGTCGATTCTACGCTCGCGGATGGAGCGGGAAATGGACGACGAGATGCGGTTCCACCTGGAGGCTCGCGTGGCGGACCTAGAACGTCAGGGTTTTCCCCGCAACGCAGCCGAACGCCGTGCGTCCGCTGAATTCGGGGACGTCGTGAGATGGAAGGAAGCCGGCCGCGATGCGCGCGGGCTGCGACTTGTCGACGATCTGGGCGCGGACTTCCGTTACGCCGCGCGCACGATGCGCCGGACGCCCGGCTTCACCGCCGCCGCCGTGGTATCCATCGCGCTGGGGATTGGCGCCAACACGGCCATCTTCGGCCTCGTGGATCTGTTGCTCCTCAGGCCTGTGCCAGTCCGGAATGCGCACGAGCTCGTTCACATCACGACTACCGGCGAGCGCAGCGAAGGCAGCTCAGGATCCTCAAACTATCCATGGTTCCGAGAAGTGGCCTCGCGGACGGATCTCTTTTCAGACGCCATGCTGGTCAGGCACGACCTCTACAAGGTCGGCATCCGTGGGCGTGTCGAGCCGCTCACGGGCCAGCGCGTGACGACGAACTACTACAGCCTGCTCGGTGTCTCTCCGATTCTCGGCCGCACGTTCGTTCCCGCGGACCGGCCTGAAAACGGCGCCAGCCCGGTGGCCGTCATCAGTTACGGCTTGTGGCAGCGAGGCTTTGCAGGCGACGCGAACGTTCTCGGCGCTTCGATCACGGTCGATCAGCAGCCATACACCGTCATCGGTGTCATGCCTCCCGAGTTCAGGGGCATCCTCGTCGGCTGGACGATGGACGTGACGATGCCGCTCGATTCTTCAGAATTCATGGACCCGCACAACTGGGTCACGATGCCGCTCATCGCCCGCGTGAATCCGGGCGTGGACGTCGCGCGCGTCCGCCAACAAATCGAGCCGATGCTTCAGGGGTTTGTCGCAACAGGCGTGAGTGAGCGGTTCCGCCATCGGTATCTCGAGCACGTCGCGGTTGGCTCCGCCGCAAAGGGGATCAGCGATCTGCGCGCCGAGTTCTCCAGCCCGCTCCGGCTGCTGATGGCGGCCGTGGGCCTCCTCCTGCTGATCGCGTGCGTGAACCTTGCCGGATTGCTCGTTGCGCGCAACGCCGCGCGGCAGCACGAGATTGCCATGCGTGTCGCGCTCGGCGCGAGCCGAACCCGCATCATGAGGCAACTGCTGACGGAGAGCGCGGTCCTGGCGCTATTGGGCGCGATTCCGGGTGTGCTGCTGGCGATCAGGAGCGGCAACCTGCTTCTCGAGTTCCTGCCGCAAGACTTTGGACCGGTTTCGATCTCCGTGGCTGCCGACTGGCGGATTCTGACGTTCGCGCTCGCGGCGACGCTGGGCACGACATTGCTGTTCGGTCTCATGCCAGCATGGCAGGCCGCCCGGTCTGCCGTCTCGCCGGTGTTGCACCGCACCAATCCGCGGACCAGCACGGCGCGTGTCCACGTGGGACAGGCGCTCGTGGTCGCACAATTTGCATTATCGATCGTGCTGGTGGCCGGCGCGGTCCTGCTGCTTCGAAGCCTGGTGAACCTTTCGCGAGTCGACACCGGCTTCGACCGCGGACATGTGCTCGTCGTTCAGATGGATCCGCAGGGCACGAGCTACGAGCGCGAACGCCTGCGCGTCTTCCAGCGCGACATGCTCACGGCACTGGGAAGCCTGCCCGGTGTACGCCGCGTCAGCCTGTCCACGTCGTCGCCGTTCAACGGCAACATCGACGGCAAGCGACTCACGGTGCCCGGCATTGCGCCTCGCGATGCCGACGATACCGTTATCCAGGTCAACCTGGTCGGCCCGGACTACTTCGACGTATTCGAGGTGCCGATCCTGCAAGGCAGGCCGATCGACTCACGCGATCAGTTGAGCAGCGCTCCGGTCGCTGTTGTTAGTGAAGCCTTTGCGCGACGCTATTTCGGCGATACCGGAGCGGCGATTGGACAGCGGTTCACGACCGGGCGGGGCGACTCGGCTGTCACCTACGAAATCGTAGGTGTCGCGCGGGACGTCCGGTATCAGAACCTGCGAACGCCCTCAGAACGCCTGGCGTATCTGCCGTGGTTTCAGGCACGCGAGGTCAGACTGGCGCCGTTCGAGTTCGTCCTGAGAACTGACGGCAACCCCGCCAACTGGATCAACATGACACGAAGCGAGATCAAGCGGCTTCGTCCTGACGCGCCGATTCTTGCCATCCGCACGATGACCGGCGTCATCAACGGCCGCCTGCTCACCGAGCGGCTGCTCGCCACGCTCGGCAGCTTTTTCGCCTTCGTGGCGCTCACCCTGGCGGCGATTGGCGCGTACGGCCTGCTCGCTCACGTGATCGCCAGGCGGGTGCCCGAGATTGGGGTTCGGCTGGCTTTGGGAGCTCGGCCCAGTCAGATGATGTGGATGACAGTCCGGGAGAACCTGTCGCTGGCGGTTACTGGTTGCGTTGCCGGCATCATCGGCGCGGCCATAGTCCTCCGTGTGCTCGATGGACTGCTCTTCGGCCTCGAGCCGTCCGACACGGTCAACCTTGGGACCGCCGCGCTGATTTTGATTCTGGTCTCACTCGCGGCCTCCATCGTCCCCGCCCGGCGCGCGGCGTCAGTCGATCCACTCGTCGCGCTCCGCTATGAATGATGCCGCCAGACTCGCGTCCACCTTACATGGGAGTGGCTTTCGCCTTGCTCTCCGATGGCAGGGGCGCCACCGTCAAGCTTTACGTACCCCGTCAGAAACTGACGCGTCGCTCTCCCTGGTGATCTCCCATGGCGGGCACCCCCAGGTCTTGCGCAGCTGGTCCCCCCGCACCCCCCACCGCAGTTTCAGCCCGCTCAGTCTGAAAAAACTGTGGAAAACCGGCTGCGGCAGGAGGATACTCACTACCCCTAACCCACGATATTTCGTGGTTCGTGCGAAAACTGGATGCGCTGATGCGACGCTTCGTCATCATTCTGATTGGGTTGTGCGCGAGCATTCCGGTCGGAATGGCGGATTCGCTCGCCCAGTCATTGCCGCTGCGTCCCGTTCCGGCGTTGACCGAGCTGCCGACGACGATTCCACCGTCCGCAGACGAGATGACCGCAATCGAGCGATGGGCCCGCGACTACACCGCCTGGAAGGCGTGGTTCGCCGAGTGGCGGAACAAGCGTGAACCAAGCCTGTTCGGAACACGTTCCCGGCGTCCGCGCCCCGATCCGCCAGACTCCCTGTTCCTGGCCTGCCCCGTCCCGACCGGTGAAACCGGAGCGCTCGCCGATGCGTGCCGGCTGCTCGACGAATGGCGCTCGAACGACGTCGCCACCGAGATCCTCAAACAGCAGGCGGCGGCCGCGCGGATGCAAAGGGAGAACGATCAGAAGACCGTCTGGTGGCAACACATCCACCTGGACGCGCTCTGGCCGATGACGCAGGGAACGTCAGGCGTTTACGGCATCCTCGGTCTTCACACCACGATCGACTTGACCGGTCGTGTGGAACTGTTCGTCGCCCCCGGCGCCATTCTCATGCGCGTGCCGGGACCGAGCGGCAACGGCGAATGGAAGCCCGCGACCGACTGGGGTTTCAGTTATCGCCTCGCCAATTTCACGATGCCGCGGATGAAGCGTCCAGCCACGCTGCACGTGAACCTGGCGAAAGTATGGCTGTTCGGAAAGGCCGAGGACGCGGCAGGTGTCCAAAGCGACACGTATCTCGCTGGGTTCTCTCTGACGTTCCGAAAAGCTGAGACGCACCAGTAAGCAGCTCCCAGCTCGCAAAGCAGTGACCTGGCAAACCCACAAACGGCCGCTCATTGAAGCCAGCGGAAGAGTGGAATAGGCTTGGGAAGGGGGAACTGCTTTATGCGTCTTCCAACACTCGCCGTCCTTCTCCTGTCGTTGTTCGCGATCGCGCCGACACCCCAGGCGCCCAATCCGCAGGCGACTCCGCTGCGCCTCGTCTCAACGGCCTGGACGCCGTTCACGAACGAGGCGGGACAACCCCGCTTCGCGCTGGATCTCGTTGAGGCTGCGCTCGGACGGATCAAGCTCACCGCAAACACGACCATCGTCGAACCGGCCCGTTTTACGCCGGCCCTCCTCAGCAATACGTTCGACGGCAGTGCCGCCGCGTGGAAAGACGCCGAACGCGAGCGTGCGCTGATCTTCTCGCAGCCGTATCTCGAGAATCGACTGATTCTCGTGGGACGCAAGGACGAGGATGTGTCGGCGGCGGCGCTCACCGATCTCAAGGGCAAGCGGATCGCGATCGTGGAGGGCTATGCGTACGGTGACGCGATCGAGAAGTCGGGAGCGATCCTCGTGCGCTCGCGGGGCGAAGAGGATAGCCTCTCGCTGCTTCTCGGGAACAAGGCCGACTATGTGCTCATGGACGACCTGGTCGTCCAGTACATCGTCAACAACTACCCCAACGAGGCGAAGACGAGGCTGAACGTTGGCTCGAAGCCCCTGATGACGCGGCCGTTGTACTTCGCCGTCAGGCGCGCGCGTCCCGACGCGGAATCGATCATCAAGGGATTCAATTCACAGCTTCGCGGGATGATTGCCGACCGCACGTATCACAAGCTCCTGCACGTGCCCTGGATCAGCGCAGACATCGACGGCGACGGCCGCCCGGAGTTCGTGCCGGAAAGCGATCGCGCGGGCACCACGCCGCCGAAGAGCGCCTACACGCTCTTCCTGGACGACCCGGGAGCGTCCAAGCCCAGGCCCATGGACAGCAAGTCGCGCTTCTACGTCGGCGGCAACATCTACGCCGACTGGGCCAGCGTGCCCAATCGATACAAGGCGGAAGATCAGAGACACCCGGATGCGGAACGGTCAACGGCCAGCATCTTCAGCTTCAGGTGGTAGGGGCCTGCGGCCCGAGCGAGGGACTTCGCTTTAGACGCCCTTCAACGAACTCAGATACGCCACGACGTCGGCGACCTGCTGGTCGGTCAACTTGCCCTGACTTGACGGCATCAGGCCTTTGTCGAGGATGGTGTATTCGCGAATGTTCGTACGGAGGTAGGTCTTCAACTCTTCTTTCGGCGTCATCATCTGCA
>CAVTIL010000022.1:0-66505 GCA_963734695.1 uncultured Acidobacteriota bacterium | reverse complement strand
GAAAGTTGTCAGGCAGGTCGGAGAGCGCGCGCGTGCCCTCCGGACCGCTTACCAAGGTGTATGGGTTCGCACCGTCGATTTTGCCAAGCGCCTGGATCAGGCTGCGGATATATGTTCCGAACCCGAAGTCCTGGATGCGCCGGGCATCCATCACGATATGGAGCGGCATCCTAAGCTCGAACGCTATCGAGCTTCCAATTGTATAGCGGAAATCGCGTGGTCAGCGCTTCTACCTTTTGGCGTACCCCGGCGATGACGGCTTCATCCTCGATATGTTTGAGGACCTCGGCGACCGCGCAGCCACTTCGCGCATCTCCGGCTCGCCGAATCCGCGCGTGGTAACGGCCGGGACTGCCGAGGCGCATGCCGCTCGGATTGATCGGCGGATTCGTGTCGAACGGAATGGCGTTCTTGTTGGCGGTGATGTGCGCGCGGTCGAGCGCCGCTTCGGCTTCCTTGCCGCGCACGCCTTTCGAGAACACATCCACCAGCAGCAGTGCGTATCGGTGCCGCCGGAGACGATGCGGAAGCCCTCGTCGATCAGCCTCTGGGCCAGCGCGTGCGCGTTGGCCACCACCTGCTGCTGATACGCGACGAATTCCGGCTGCATGGCTTCCAGGAAACAGACCGCCTTGGCCGCGATGACGTGCACCAGCGGTCCGCCCTGCATTCCGGGGAACACGGTCTTGTCGATGGCCGGCGCCGTACTTCTCCTTGGCCAGAATCATGCCGCGCGCGCGGTCCGCGCAGCGTCTTGTGCGTGGTGGAGGTGACGATGTCGGCGCACTCGCAGGGATTCGGATGCACGCCGGCGGCCACCAGTCCGGAGAAATGCGCCATGTCGACCAGGAAGAGCGCGCCCACGGTGTCGGCGATCTGGCGGAAGCGCGGCGAAATCGAGGATGCGCGGATAGGCGCTGCCGCCGGCGATGATCATCTTCGGCTTGTGCTCTTCGGCCAGTGCGCGCCAGCTCGTCGTAATCGATGCGTTCGTCGTCGCGGCGCACGCCGTAGGGCACGATCTTGTACGTCTTGCCGGAAAAATTCAGAGGATGGCCGTGCGTCAGGTGGCCGCCGTGCGCCAGGTTCATGCCGAGGATGGTGTCGCCGGGCTGCAGCACCGCGGCGTAGGCGGCCTGATTGGCCTGCGATCCGGAGTGCGGCTGCACGTTGGCGTACTCGGCGCCGAACAGCTTCTTGGCGCGCTCGCGCGCCAGATTCTCGACGACGTCGGCGAACTCGCAGCCGCCGTAGTAGCGCTTGCCGGGATAGCCTTCGGCGTACTTGTTGGTGAAGACGCTGCCGGTCGCTTCGAGCACGGCTTCGGAAGTGAAATTCTCGCTGGCGATCAGTTCCAGGTGCGAATTCTGGCGCTCCGTCTCGTGCCGGATGGCCTCGAAAATCTCCGGATCCACCTCGGCCAGCGGCCGCGCCATCGGATTGTTCATAGGAAAACACGATTGTAGCAGCGGGCGACGCACGCGTTGGTGCTTGTCAGGCTCCCCCTCGACGGCTCTGCTAGAGACAAGGCTTCCCGAAAAACGCAGGACAGGCATTCCTGCCCGAACACCCTTACTTATGCATTGGAGCAAACTATTCATCCCCACGCTGCGCGAGAATCCCGCCGAGGCCGAGGTGGTCAGCCATCAGTTGCTGCTGCGCGCGGGTTATATCCGCCAGTTTGCAGCCGGGATTTACAGCTACCTGTTTCTGGCACAGCGCTCGCTGCTGAAGATCACGCAGATCGTGCGCGAAGAAATGGACGCGATCGGCGCGCAGGAGATGCTGCTGCCGGCGCTGCATCCCGCCGAGCTGTGGCAGGAATCCGGCCGCTGGGATGTGATGGGCGACAACATGTTTCGGCTGAAGGACCGCTTCAGCGCGACCTGTGCCTCGGCATGACGCATGAAGAGGTCATGACCGTCGATCGCGCGCGGCGAACTGCGCAGCTACAAGCAACTGCCGCAGATCTGGTATCAGATCCAGAACAAGTTTCGCGATGAGCCGCGGCCGAAATCCGGCCTGCTGCGCGTGCGGCAGTTCATCATGAAGGACTCCTACACCTTCGATCTGGACGCGGCGGGCCTCGATGCCGCGTATCGAGAAGCATCACCAGGCCTACTGCCGGATCTTCGACCGCTGCGGCCTGGAGTACATCGTGGTGGAAGCGCACTCCGGCGCCATGGGCGGCAGCCAGTCGCACGAGTTCATGGTGGCGTCGGACGCCGGCGAAGATTTCGTGGCGCTGTGCAACAAGATGCGGGTACGCGGCGAACCTGGAGAAAGCGGTTTCGAAAGCGGTCGGCGCCGGCTGGTGCCCGATCCCGAAGGCGATCTCGCTCCGAAGAGTTTCACACGCCCGGCCGCAAGACGATCGCCGACGTAGCCGAACTTCACCGAGCTTGCCCGAGACGTCGCAGATGAAGAGCCTGGTGATGGTGGCGGACGGCAAGCCGGTGCTCGCGCTGCTGCGCGGCGATCATCAGTTGAGTGAAACCAAGTTTGGCAGCGCTGTGGGCGCGAGCCGAGTATTCGTGCGGCGCATCCCGAAGAGATGCGCCAGTGGTTCGGCGCGGACGCAGGTTCGCTCGGTCCGGTCGGCGTGAAGAACGTGCGGCTGGTCGCGGACAGCGCGCTGCGAGGGCCGGCGCAACATGATCGCAGGCGCGAACAAGACGACTACCACCTGCGCAACGTCACACCCGGCGAAGATTTCAGCCGCGGAGTTTCACGATCTGCGGCAAGTGGCTGCGGCGATGCCTGCATCGACGTTGCGGCGAGCCGCTCGAGCTCGTGAAGACGGTCGAGATCGGTCACATCTTCAAGCTCGGTTACAAGTATTCGGAGTCCATGGGGCTGCACGTGCTGCAAGCGGATGGTAAGGAAGTCCCGGTGATCATGGGCTCGTACGGCATTGGCATCGAGCGCATTCTGAGCGCGGCCATCGAGCTGTATCACGATGACGACGGCATGGCGCTGCCCGCTTCGATCGCGCCGTTCGAGGTGGTGGTGACGCCGGTGAACAGCTCCGAAGCCGGCGCAGCGGCGCGCCGCCGCAGAAATCTACAGACTGCCTTGCGCTGGGCCTTGATGCGCTGCTGGACGATCGCGACGAGCGCCCGGCGTCAAGTTCAAGGACGCCGACCTGATCGGTATTCCGTTCCGCATCACGGTCGGCAAGAAACTGGCGCAGGGCATGGTGGAGCTGGTGGAGCGCCACGGCAAGAAGTCGGCTGACGTGCCGGTGGCGGAAGCCGCGGCCACAGTCCGTGCCCGTTTGTCGTAATACTGCGCTAGCGCGTGATGATAAATGCGCCGAATTCCGGAAGGGCTGAGCGTGCCGGCGCTGCGCCATGCGGCGCCGCAACACCCCATCCGCTCATCGGAATCGAGATCGGTCCGCCGTTGTATGTTCCGGTAATCGTTTTGCCATAGTAATTCTGCGCGGTGCGAATGGTATAGGTTTGACCCACTGCAATTCCCGTGGACGCGATATTCACTTGCACCGTTGGCTGCAAGGTCCAGTTGTAGACGACGATATGCGCGCGCTTGGGATCATATTTGTTGAGTCTTACGAATATCTGATTTGCAGTGGGACGGTTGACGACGTTCGCATATTGCCGGGATACCGTTCTGGAGAAAAGCCGAGGGTCGCGCCGAGAGTAAAACGTATTCCCCGTCATCACCGCCGCAGTACAGGCGTCCATCTGGAGCGCAGTGTCGCCGTTACTGATGAAATAGTTTCCGGTCATGCGCAAATTCGAGCATCCGGCATAGAGCCAACGCCGTTGGTTCCGCAACACTGGCCCGGGTAGTATGTGTAGTTGTTAGTCAAGGTATTATTCTGTGCGACGGTGCCTCACCGAGCAGCAGATTTCTGCTGTACCCGTGCCGGGAAACGGCGCCGTTGTTGAACGACACATTTCCTTCCACGTGGAAGTTATTCAGAGGCGCGGCCGCCGATCCATAAAGCGTGATCCCCTCGCCGAACTGGTTGGCCAGAATGTTCTCGCTGATGCGCATTGTGGGGGATGCGTTCTGGGCGTAGATGGCATGTCCGTGTCCCCGGTCATCCATGTCCCAGCCGTTGTTGTAAATAATGTTTCCGTATATTTCGGAATTGATTCGCTCCTTCCACCAGCCGTAGCCCAGGGCGGTGTCATGGACGATGAGATTGATCAGCTTGACGCCCATTCCGCCGCCGGGTATTTGAGCATTGGAAACCCCAGCTGCGAGCGGCGAGATGTTGACGAGGTCCTAAAAATCTCTTGGTCGAACTGGTGGTGATTTCGAGGCCCCAGAACCAGGTATAGGAGGAGGCTATCCCCAAAACTCGTCTTCCTCCTCACCGGCATTGAGGGTAACCCGCTCTGCTGCGTATGCTCGCACGATAATCGGGGCGGTTGGAGAGCCGGTCAAGGTGCTATAGAACATTCCGTGATAGACGCCGCCGCGAAGCCAGATGGTGGCTCCCGGTTTGACCGAGGGCGGATGGGCGAGTGCCGTTGCCAGATCCCAGGGGCTGTTGATGCTTCCGTTCCCTGCGGGAAGAGCTGGGCGAGACGTAAAATTGCTGCGTCTGAGCTTGGATCGGAAGCGAATTCTCAAGAATTAATATGATTGGAATAGAAAAGATTAAGTCGTCGCATGTCTCTGGCGTATAGTGTTTTCAGGGTGAAAAAGTCACAACACGCCAACCCAACAAAGGTTTCGACGGAATGAGCTTGCGTACTGGTTTATTTATCGAACGAAATCATGGCCTGGGGCAGTACCGGCGTTTATTTATTACAGGCCCGGTACGTGCAGTTAGTCCATAACCCTGACTAAGTTTGTTGCCAGACCAGTTACTTCACCAACATCTCGGTAAGCACGCGCCCAGTCGAACCTGCGGGCTTTGGAATTCCCCAGCATTTTCGCCACGGTCGGCGCAACGTCGTTAGTGACGACAGGTGTGTCGTAACTTCCCGCGCGGATGCCCGGACCCATGAAGATCACTGGCACGTGGGTATCGTAGCTGATAGGTTGTCCCATGAGTCGTATAGAGATCCGTAAACACCCAATATGGTTCCGGCAGAAACGCGATATCGGCGCCCGTTGCCCGATGATAGCCATTGAGGATCATGCGGCCGGTTTCGTCTTTCAGCGTACGACCGTCCAGGATCTGCTCGCGCGTGTACGTTCGCGCGATGTGAGGCACTTGAAGCACTGCCTCGGCGGCGCGCCGGTTGACTTCCGCCGCATCCAACTTTTTCTGCGCGATCAGTTCACGGTTGAGGTAGATCAGAACGTCATAGCAGCCCGCAATCCACTTGCCGGGACCATAAGTCTTTTCGAGTGCGGCCTGAACGGCGTCGCTGACCACGGTCAGCAGCACGCTCCCGCCGCTGATCGGCGGATCCTGCTCGTGTCCGTCCGCATCGGAACACCGTGATCCGAGCTCAGCACCACGAGAACGGATTCCCATGCCAACCGCGCGGTCCACAGCTTGAAAAAGCTGATCCAGCAACAGGTCCATGGTTCGCGGATCACCTCGCGTGCTTCGGGCGAGTCCCGGACCGTAGTCATGGCCTACATAATCCGTCGAGGAAAAGCTCACCGCCAGCAGATCCGGATCCTTCCGACTGCCCAGTTTCTCCGCCTCGATCGCGCGCCCGGCCAATGTCGCAATCAACTCATTTCCGAAAGGACTCCAGGCCACCCGCTTGTTAGCGCGGCTTGCCGTCCGCAGGGACGACGTGGTTGAGCCAGATTGCTCCCAGATATTGGTTGGCTGGATGGCTATCGTCAAAGCGCTGCACCCAATCCGGCAGGCCGGACCGGTAATAGCTGCTGGTGACGAACATCCCGCTCTCGTCATCGAACCAATAGGTCGTCCCCTTCCAGCCCGCCATCGATTGCGCTGCGGTCTTTGATGGAATGCCAAACGCGCGGCCCAGAGCCACCTTTCGCCTATTTAAGCGCGTCGCCAATCGTCGGCGCGAGAAGCTGGTGAGGCGAGGCACCCTTGGCGGCTGCGCCGATGGGCTTTGTGTTGTCGTCGGAGACGCTGGAGATCTGCTTTCCGGCCTTGCGATCAAACCAGTCGTTGCCGATAATCCCGGTTACAGAGGGCATCGCGCCGGTAATCAGAGTCGCGTGACCCACTGCCGTAAGAGTCGGGAAAAAGTTGTGATGGGCTTTTGTGAAGCTCGCCCCTTCCCGTAGCAAACGATCGAAACCACCGCGGAACTCGCTGCGAAACCGGGTCATGTAGTCATAGCGGAACTGGTCCACCACGATAAACAACACCAGCTTTGGCGGTTGGGCCGCTGCCGCCAGGGTCGCTGCCAACAGTGCAAGGAGCAGGATTTTCCGCATTCATGGGACATTGTAGCGCCCAGTGTTTTGACCACTCACGTGGCAGCGGTCCTGTCACCGCGCGTTGACAAAAAATCTGGTCTACGATGTGTGGAATATCTACGCTCCGCCTTTCCCTCGCCTCGATACCAGCCGTTGCCGATTTGCCTGCTCGCGCAGCCAGCGCCAACCTCTTTCGGGAACGCTTCCGGAGCCGGTAGTGCTTCGGCCGCCGGAGCCCCGTGGCGATGCCGCGCGGCGCCCTCGCGAACGTAAGCTAGACGGTAATCGACTCGGCGACCAAGGGCGTGATCGAGACAGGCATATGCGCACGTCATCACCAGGTAAGTGGACTTGCGTGATACCCTGATGCTTTGCCCAAACCATGCGAAATGTTGTGATTATCGGCTCGGGGTGCGCCGGAAATACGGCTGCAATCTATACCGCGCGCGCAAATCTGAAACCGCTGGTCGTTAGCGGCCACGAGGCGGGCGGTCAACTCTCCATGACGACTCTGGTGGAGAACTTTCCCGGTTTCCGGAAGGCATCAACGGTCCGGACCTGGTGGAGAACATCAAGCTGCAGGCGCAGAACTTCGGCGCGGAATACCTGCACGGCGCGGTCCTCGATAGCGACTTTTGACGACGCCCATTTCGTCTCAACATAGAGGGCGAATGGATCCCGAGACGCGGACGGTAATCATCGCTTCCGGCGCTTCCGCGCGCTGGCTGGGCCTCGAATCCGAGCACAAGCTGATCGGCCACGGCGTGAGTTCGTGCGCCGCCCTTGCGATGGATTCTTCTACCGGGGTAAAAACATCATGGTGGTGGGCGGCGGCGATTCCGCCATGGAGGAACGCCAACTTTCTCACGCGCTTCGGCCGCGAGGTGACGCTGGTCCACCGCCGCGAGGAGTTCCGCGCCCTCCAAGAGTGTATGCTCGATCGCGCGCATCATAATCCCAAGATCAAGTTCGTGATGAACACCGTGGTGGAGGAAGTCTTCGACGTCTCACAGAAACTCGTCACAGCCGTGCGGCTGCGCAACCTGAAAACCAACGAGGTTTCGAGACTCAGGATGTGGATGGCTTCTTTTGTCGCCATCGGCCACATTCCAAACACCAAGGTATTCAAGGGTCAGATCGAGACGGATCAGGATGGATATATCCTCTCGAAAGGCGGGGCGCGCACGAACATCGCGGGCGTATTTCACGCGGAGACGTGCAGGACCGGGTCTACCGCCAGGCCATCACCGCGGCCGGCGCGGGATGCATGGCGGCCATGGAAGCCGAGCGTTATCTGGAAGCGGAAGGACACTAACGATGATCGAGTACATTTTCCCAACCGACGGGCCGAAGCCCGGCGGGCCTTATACTCCGGCGGTACGCGCGGGCTTCATCTATGTGGCTGGCCAGGCCGTGCTGGGAAGCGACGTGAAAGCGGAAGACGCGCCAGGTGCTGACGAATATCCGCACGATCCTGGCGGCGGCCGGCGCCACCATGAACGACGTGGTCAAATGCGGCGTGTTTCTGATGGACGCCGGCGATTTTCGAGCGATGAACGAAGTCTACGCGGAGTTCTTCCCGGAAGGCAAGCCGGCGCGGACCACCATTATCGTGGCCGCACTGCCGCTTAAAGACGCCAAAGTCGAAATCGACGCCATCGCGTACAAGCCCAAGTAGACTACTTCGTTACCGGCCGCAGTTTTGCTAACAGGCCCTGGTCCACTTTCGCTTTGACGGTCCTGCGGTCCAAGCCCAAATTGCGCGCCGTTTTCTCGTAACTGCCGGAGCGGCTGTACGCGATGGTGACATATTGCGCCAATAACTCATCCGCGGAGAGCGCTCCCGCGCGCGCGCTTCGGGCGAATTCCTCCACCGGATCCTCCGTCGCCGCGCGCGATGGCCGGTAATTGCAGGTTCCCTGGCCGCGTCGAGCCCCCGCCCGGCAGCTAGCGAGCAGACCATGGGCTTCTCCAGGCTCTTCATCGACCGCCCGATTCTCGCCGGCGTGATCTCCGTGCTGATCATGCTCGTTGGCGCCGTGGGCTACATCAGCCTTCCGATCTCGCAATACCCTGAAGTCGCTCCACCGAGCATCTCCGTGACAGCGGCTTACCCCGGAGCCAACGCGGAAACCGTGGCCGCCACCGTGGCGTCTCCTCTCGAACAGGAAATCAATGGTGTGGAGGGGATGTTGTATATCTCCTCTCAATCCACGTCCGATGGTCGCGTCACCATCACCGCCACCTTCGCGCTCGGGACCAATCTCGACGAGGCGCAGGTGCTGGTGCAGAATCGCGTCAACATTGCGCTGCCACGCCTGCCCGAAGACGTGCGCCGGCTCGGTGTCGTCACCACCAAGAACACACCCGACATTTTGATGGTGGTGCACATCTACTCGCCCGACGACTCGCGCGACCAGCTGTATCTGTCGAACTACACGCTGCAGAACATCAGGGACCGGCTGGTCAGGCTCGATGGCGTCGGCGACATCCGCCTGTTCGGTGCGCGCGAATATTCCATGCGCGTCTGGCTCGACCCGCAACGCATCTCCTCGTTCGGCATGACTGGCGGCGAGGTCGTCCAGGCGCTCCGGGGCCAGAATGTCCAGGTGGCCGGCGGCGTCCTGGATCGTCCTCCCTCGACGCGGCAGGGGGCATTCGAGACGAGCGTCCAGCTGCTGGGACGACTCACCGACCCGGCCCAGTTCGGCGACGTGCTGCTCAAGAGTGGTGCCGACGGACGACTGGTCCGCGTGCGCGACGTCGGTCGCATCGAGCTCGGCGCCGTCGACTACTCGACCAATGCGTATCTCGACGACAAGCCCGCCGTCGCGATACCCGTCTTCCAGCGCCCGGGATCCAACGCGCTCGCGACGGCGCGGCGGGTCCAGGCGCTGATGGCCAGCCTGCGCCCGGAGTTCCCGCCCGGGCTCGACTACGACATCGTCTACAACCCCTCGGAGTTCATCGCCGAATCGGTGACCGAGGTTCAGAAGACGATCTACGAAGCGGCCATCCTCGTCGTGGTCGTCATCGTCGTCTTCCTCCAGTCGTGGCGCGCATCGGTGATTCCACTGCTGGCGATTCCCGTCTCGCTCGTCGGCACCTTCGCCGTACTGCAGGCGTTCGGATTCTCGCTGAACACCCTGTCGCTCTTCGGTCTCGTGCTCGCGATCGGCATCGTCGTCGACGATGCGATTGTCGTCGTGGAGAACGTCGAGCGGAATCTGCACGAGGGCATGACGCCGCTCGACGCGGCGCGGCGCACGATGGAAGAAGTGGGCGGAGCGCTCGTGTCCATCGCCCTCGTGCTCTCGGCCGTGTTCGTGCCCACCGCCTTCATTCCCGGCATCTCGGGTCAGTTCTACCGTCAGTTTGCCTTGACGATCGCCTCCGCCACGATCATCTCGTGCCTCGTCTCGTTGACGCTCTCCCCAGCGCTGGCCGCGCTCCTGTTGCGGCGCCGCGGCGACGAACCGCGGTCGCGTGCGGGACGCATCGTCGCGAAGTTCTTCGGCGGGTTCAACGTCGCGTTCGATCGGGTCTCCAGCAGCTACGGCGCCGTGGTCGGCAAGCTGGTCCGCGTGGCGGCGCTCGTCCTCGTGGCATACGGTGCGCTGCTGGCGTTGACCGGTGTGCAGTTCTGGCGGGCACCCGCCGGCTTCATCCCGGCGCAGGACCAGGGGTATTTCATCACCATCGTCCAGTTGCCACCGGGCTCGTCGCTGGCGCGCACCGACGCCGTGGTGCGGCGCGCCATCGCCGATCTTCGCGGGATCGCGGGCGTCGAGCACATCGCGAGCTTCAGCGGATTCGACGGCGCCACGTCGACCAATGCCAGCAATTCGGCGACCCTGTTTTTCACGGTGACACCGTTTGCCGAACGTCGGGCACGTGGCATCGACGCCGAGACCGTCGTACGCCTCGCTCGAGAGCGGATGGCGGCCATTGCCGAGGCCAACATCTTCGTCATCGCCCCGCCGTCGGTGCGTGGCCTCAGCACGACGGGTGGCTTCAAGTTCATCGTGCAGGACCGCGCCGCGCGCGGTTTGTCGGCGCTGCACGACGCCGCTGTCGCGCTGACGATTGCGGCGGGGCAGGAGCCTCGGCTGCGCGGTGTGTTCTCTCAATTCGAAGTCTCCACACCGCAGCTGTACGTCGACATCGATCGTGCCCGCGCCCAGGCGCTCGGCGTACCGCCCTCACGAGTGTTCGAGGCCCTCGAAGTCTTCCTGGGGTCGGCGTTCGTGAACGATTTCAATTATCTCGGCCGCACCTACCGGGTCACGGCCCAGGCCGACGCCCCGTTCCGCCGTGATGCCAGGAGCATCGCCGAGCTGCGCACGCGTAACGACACCGGCGGCATGGTGCCGCTCGGATCGGTCGCCACCTTCCGCGATGTGAGTGGTCCCACCCGGGTGACGCGCTACAACCTGTATCCGGCCGTCGAAGTCCTCGGCGACGTCGGCCCCGGCACGTCGTTCGGCCAGGCGTATGGAAACGATGGAGTCGCTCGCGAAACGGACGCTGCCCGATGGACTCTCGTACGAGTGGACAGAGCTGGCCTACCAACAACAGCAGGCGGGCAACACGGCGGCGTTCGTCTTTGCGTTTGCCGTCCTGGTCGTCTTCCTCGTGCTCGCCGGTCAGTATGAAAGTCTGACGCTGCCGCTCGCGGTCGTGCTCATCGTCCCCATGTGTTTGCTGGCCGCGATCACGGGCGTGCTCCTGCGTGGGCAGGACAACAACATCCTGACGCAAATCGGCCTCGTCGTGCTCGTCGGCCTTGCGTGCAAGAACGCGATCCTGATCGTCGAGTTCGCGAAGCAAGCCGAGGAGCAGCTCGGGCTCAATCGATTCGAGGCGGCAGCGCACGCCGCGCGGTTGCGGCTGCGGCCGATCCTGATGACGTCGTTCGCCTTCATCCTCGGCGTCGTGCCGCTGATCATCGCCAGCGGTGCCGGCGCTGAGGCGCGCCAAGCGCTCGGGACGGCCGTCTTCGCGGGGATGCTCGGTGTCACTCTATTTGGTTTGCTGCTGACGCCAGTGTTCTACGTCGTTTGTCGGCGTCTCGCGCTTGGCCGTGAGAAGATCACCACGGACTCAGCCATCGGGCGCCGGCGAGACGCCTCTGCCACCGGTGATGGCGGCGCCAGGCGGGGAGCTGCCTTCATGACCCGCCGCGCCCACCTGGCGATCGCGTTGGCGTTAACGGTCTGCGGGTGCAGTGTGACGGGTACACACATCAAGCCGGTCGACACCGACTGCGCCACTCTCCTTCGAGGCCTCGGCGGACGCCGGCACTCGCTTCAACGCTCCCGTCGACGCGTGGTGGACGACGTTTGCTGACGACACCATCACGACGCTTGTCGAGCGGGCGCTGAGCGGAAGCCCCGACGTGCGTGAAGCCACCGCGCTCGTGAGGCTGGCGCGAGCGAGGCTGCGGGAGCAAGAGGGCGCGAATTGGCCACTCGGCGGCGCGAACGTAGGATTCGAGCGTAGCCAGTCTCAAATCGCCGGCCTCGCCGCGGCCGACGTCGACCTGTTCGATGCTGGCGTCGATGCGAGCTGGGAGGTCGACGTGTTCGGCGCTCGTCGCGCCTCCATTGCCGCCGCGCGCGCAGACTTCGCGCGTCAACGGTCGCTTCGCCGTCTGACGCTGGTCTCCGTCGCCGCCGAAGTCGTGTTGGCGTACGCCGATGTGCGAGGCACACAAGCGCGGCTCGCGGTGGCGCGCGACAACGTCGCCAACCAGGAGAGCGCGTCGCAGTTGACCCAGCAGCTGCTCACAGCGGGGCGAGGCACCCAATTGGACGTCGACCGGGCGATCGCGCTGCTCGAGTTGACGCGAGCGTCGATTCCACCGTTGGCTGGCGGCGGAATCATCTGCCATCTATCGGCTCGGTGTCCTGGTGGGCGCCGACCCGCAGGCGCTGGCGGCCGAATTGCGTGTTCCGCAGCCTCTACCGCCCCCGCCGGACGTGCTCGCCATCGGCGAGCCGGTGACGTTGCTGCGTCGTCGGCCGGATGTCGCAGCCGCCGAATCCGCAGTGCTCGCCGCCGCGGCGCGCGCCGGCGTGGCGGCAGCGGATCTGTTCCCGCGCCTGGTGCTCACGGGAGGAGTTGGGCTCCAGTCTTATAGCGTGGGCGACGTCGGCAGTCGAGGCCTCCGGTTCAGCCTGGGACTCGGTGTCACGCTGCCGTTTCTCGAGTGGAACCGCATTCGTCAGCGAATCCTCGCCGCCGATGCCACTGCCGAAATCGCTCTCGCAAACTATGAGCGAACGGCGCTGGTCGCGCTCGAGGAGGCCGAGCGCGCCATCACGAGTTATCTGCAGGAGCGGCAACGCTTCGGTCATCTCGAGTTGGCCGCTCGAGCCGCGCGTGCGGCGGCAGACCTCGCTCGCCAGCGATTCCAGTTCGGCGTTGACAACTTCTTGACGGTTCTCGACGCCGAGCGCGTGCGCCTGGATGCCGAAGACCGGTTGGCGCAAAGCCGTGTGGAGGTCACACGGCAGGCCGCGTCAATCTTCAAAGCGCTCGGAGGAGGCTGGTCAGAAGCAGAGCGCCTGACCAGTGCGCAACTCTCCGACGACGACGCGGCGCGATTGCGGCGCGCGGTCAAAGTGCAGCGATAGCGCGAAGCGGATCCCTGTCCGTCTCGAATTCGTGGTCAGGCGGCGACCGGCAGCTGGACGAGGCCTCGGCAATGGGAGACGCAGCGTACATCGGAAGCCGGCACGGTCTTCGCTGTGCATCCTTGTATCAACAGCAACACAACTGCGAGAGAGGTTGCCCTGCGGATCACGACGTGGCGAGCGCGCGGATGTCTCGGTTCTCGAGCACGATCGTCTGTCGTTTGGCTCCGACGTCGCGCAGGGCGGCGTCGACCATCGTGCGGGCCAAGTCGTCGGCCCGAATCACCTGGTTCGGAAACAGCACCCGAAACACGGGGTAGATCGCGCGCAACAGCCGGTAGCTGAAATTCGGTTCCTCCGCGGCTCGACGGGATAGATGTATGCGGGCCGGAAGATATAGACGGCGGGAAATCCTGCTGCGAGTCAGTGCCTTCTCGGCCTCTCCCTTGTAGCGTGCGAAGGCCATCCGACTTCGTCCAGTCGGGTCCGCGCCACTTCCGCTCAAGAACGAGAAAGCCGCGTCGGGGCTGCTGCCGCGGAGAACGCGCGCGAACTCGATCGTGATAGTCCACGGTGATCTTGCGGAGTTCCGCGTCCGACACCGCGCCGGTATACGTGCCCAGGCAAAAGATCGCTGCGTCCTGACCCGAGAGTGCCTCCGCGAGTGCGGAGCAGTCCGCGAAGTCCTGATGCAGAACCTCTGTCAGCTTGGGGTGCGAGATGCCAGACGGCTTGCGGCCGATCGCCGTCACACGGCCGACGGCGGGGTGGTCGAGCGCGTAGCGAAGGGCGTATCCGCCGACCATTCCGGTCGCGCCGACGATGACAAGCCGCTTCCCCGCCGCCGAGCGTCATGACAACGCGCGCTCCTCCATCCAGTCGACGTAGAGCAGGCGCTCCGCAAACAGCCACGCGCCGTCCGTCTTCACGAACGTGTCGTGGTAGCGGAGCGAGGCGATCATCAGGCGTCGCTTTCCACCGTCGACCGTGACGTGATGCGCCAGGCAGTAGGCTTCCCCGGTGGCCCGGTCGCCGGTCAGACGTGAGGATCGTGCTCTGTCCGACGAAGTGCATGGTGGCGTCGTACTTGTTCAGATCGGCGAAGACCGGAGCGAGCGCCTCGCGCGAGTGCAGTTCCTGCGAGGGCGTCGGATCTTTGGCGTTCATGTACACCACGAAGTGGGTGTCCGCCGTGAAGAGAGACATCTGACCTTTCGCATCGCGACGATCGGCGCAGTGCGCGTAGGCCTCAACAAGTTCCCGGATCGCGAGGCGATCGGCGGCTTCGCTCGGGCGAGATCGTGACGTGTTGGCTCATCTGACGGAGTCTCCTTAGGACTCCAGGATGGCCCGGGTCTCGAGAAACGCCTCGATCCCGTACCGGCCATATTCGCGGCCAACGCCGGAGTACTTGAATCCGCCCCAGGGTGCCTGCGGATCGTCTGTCATGCCGTTGATCACGACGCGGCCGGCCCGTATCTGAGAGGCCACGCGACGCGCGCGCTGGAGGTCGGTCCCGAGGACGGCGGCGTGGAGACCATACTTGGAGTCGTTGGCGATTCGGATCGCATCGTCCTCGGAGTCGTAGGCGATGACGCTAAGCACGGGGCCGAAAATCTCTTCCTGCGCGATTGTCATGTCGTTCTTCACGTTGACGAACACCGTGGGCTTCACGAAGTAACCCGCTTCGAATCCTTCCGGATGGCCCTCGCCGCCGACCAGCACCTCAGCGCCTTCCTCGATGCCCTTGCGAATGTAGGATTGCACGCGCTCGTACTGCTTCTGCGACACCATCGGTCCGACGGCGGTCTTGGGATCGGCCGGATCGCCGACGGGAAAGCGCGCATGGCGTCCCGAATGCGCCGCTTGACCGCGTCAAGCCGGCTTTTCGGCACGAGGAGCCGCGTCCCGGCGGCGCACGCTTGACCGCTGTTCATGAAGGCCATGATGAGCGCCGCCGGAATCGCCTGTGTCGAGCTCGGCGTCATCGAGCAGGATGGTGGGTGACTTTCCGCCCAGCTCGAGCGTGACGCGCTTCATCGTCGCCGCGCCGTCGCGCATGATGCTCTCGCCCACGGCGACCGAGCCGGTGAACGAGATCTTGGCGACGTCCGGATTGCGTACGAGCTCGGCGCCGACGACGTTGCCGAGGCCGGTGACGACGTTCCAGACGCCCTTCGGGAGGTTGGCCTCGTGCAGCGCCTCGACCAACACCGCGTCTGCAGCGAGCTCAACTCGCTGGGCTTGATCACGACCGTACAACCGGCGGCGACGGCCGAGGCCAGCTTGAGGCAAATGAACAGCGCGTTCGCATTCCACGCCGTGATCAGACCGGCGACGCCGACCGGCTCCAAGGTGACAGTCGTCTTGTCCCAGCTCTCGTGTCAATGGCAGTTCCTGGAGTGCCTTTTCGGCGGCCGGAAACGCGTTGACGCCGGACTCGCACGATGAGCCCGGCGAACTGGACGACGCCGCCGTATTCCTCGACCATCGCGGCCGTCAGATCGTCGATGCGCGCCGAGGCGGCCTCATGCAGCCGGCGCAAGATCTTCGGCGCGCTCTTCCTTCGTCGTCCGGCCGAAAGTCGCGAATGCGCGCTTGGCCGCGGCGATCGCGCGCCGCGTATCCTCCTCGTCGCCCAGCGTGACGCGGGCGATGACCTGACCGTCGGTCGGTCTGATGATGTCCATGACCTCGCGGCCGTGAGATTCCACGAACGCTCCATCGATGTAGTGCGTGCGTGATGCGTCTTGATCGTGTCTTTTCTGCGACTGTGTTCATCGGTCGTCTCCTTATCTGCGTAAGTACCGTCAGAACGAAGTAACGACGACGCGGTTGAGCGAGCCGTCCTTGAGCGCTGCGTAACCGTCGTTGACGTCACGCAGTGCGATCCTTTTCGAAACCAGATCGTCCAGGTTCATCCGGCCCTGCAGGTACAGCTCGCGCGTACATCGGGATGTCGCGCTTGAAGTTGGTCGAGCCGAAGTTCACGCCCTGGACGCGCTTCTGGCCGCCGATCGCGTCAAAGATGTTCAGGTCGATATCGACCTCGGGCTTCGCCACGCCGACGAGATAGAGGCCACCGCCGACGCCGAGCATGGCGAGCCCCTGCTCGGCCACCGCCTTCAGCCCGACGAAGTCGAAGACGTGATCGGCGCCTCCCGGCAGAAGATCGCGGACGGCTTCGACCGGCTTGCGTCTTGGTGGAATCGATGACGTCGGTCGCGCCGAATCGTTCGGGCCGCCTCGAGCCGCTTTGGCTGGATGTCGATGACCACGATCCTCGACGCGCCGGCGATGCGCGCGCCGCTCACGGCATTGAGCCCGACGCCGCCGGCGCCGAAGATCACGACCGTGTCGCCGGCGCTCACGTTCGCGGTGTTCAAGACGGCGCCGGCGCCGGTGACAACGCCGCAGCCGAGCAGCGCCGCCTGGGCGAAGGGCATCTCCTTCGGGCACGACCGCGAGTTGGTTCTCGTGGATGAGCGCCCGTTCGGCGAAGCCGCCCAGCCCGAACCCCTGGAACAGGCCAACCCCGTTGCGGCTCAGACGCGGGGCATCGGCGGGCCGGCGCAGCGTCGACTCCGGATGTTGGCACTGGAAGGAGCGGCCAGACAGACATCGAGCGCACCCGCCGCACGACTGCGCGAGCGACCCGACGACGTGATCTCCGACACGGAATTGCGTGACGTCGGGACCGACTGCAGCCACGATTCCCGCGACCTCGTGGCCGAGCACCGCAGGCGTCGGAACGATGTCGTGCGTGGCGAAGAGCAGGTCGGTGTGACACAGCCCGGACGCTTGCACGTCGACGAGAACTTCGCGCCCGTATCGGCGCGGCGATGTCGACGTCCTCGAAATCGAACCCGCGACCGAGTGCGTTCAGGACAAGCGCTTTCATGTGGCGCGACTCTGTGATAATCCAGACCGATACGTCCAAGATTTTGTTCGTATTCATCCAATACCAGGAAGGTATCGAATGGAACTACGGCATCTGCGCTATTTCGTCGCGGTTGGCGAGGAGCAGCATTTCGGACGGGCGGCGGCTCGCCTCCACGTCGCTCAGCCGCCACTGTCGCGGCAGATCCAGGATTTGGAGAGGGAGATTGGCTTTCCGCTTGCTCGACCGATTACCGCGCGGCGTTCGATTGAGTGCGGCTGGATCGTTGTTCTTGAACGACGCGCGACGCATCCTGCAAGACGTCGAAGACGCGAAGCGCCGCGCCGAGCGGGTCGCCCTCGGCAAAGCGGGGACGCTTCGAATCGGAATCGCGACCGCTGTATCGTGGCACGGGATGGTTGCGGACACGTTTCGCGAATTCCGCCGTCGTCAGCCAGACGTGGAGCTCGTCGTGCATCATCTGCTCTCTGTTCATCAGATTGAGGCCGTGCTGTCAGGCCGACTGGATGCCGGCTTTGCTGCGAGCATGACGCCGTGGCACAAGGAGTTGGCGCATTCGCAATTCGCGGAGGACAGGATGGTGCTCGCGGTGCCCAAAGGGCATCCTCTCACCAGGCGAAAACGGATTCGGTTACGGGATCTGCAGGACATCCCGTTCATCTGGTTTCAGCGGTGGGTCAATCCGAACTTCTATGATCAGATGATGCAGGCCTGTGCTCGCGGTGGCCTCAAAACTCCGCGCATTGTTCAGGAGGCACCGGATCGCGACACACAATTGGGCCTTGTCCAGTGCCAGATTGGAATCGCATGGCTCAACCGAGTCCACACGTTGGCACTGCCCGCGAGGTGTCGTGTTGCTTCCAGTCGTGGACATGAATGTCCGCACTCGCATTCAACCTGATCTGGAAGAAGGACAACTCGTCGCCCTTGCTGCAGAAGTTTGTCGCTCAAGTAGGAGCCGCGAACATCCAGCCCAACTGAACAGCGTCAACCGAGAAGACTCAGAATCCGTCACGCGACGCTCACTCCGCGGCCGCCGTCAACAGGGCGAGAACCTTTTCATCGAGCTGGTTCGCGACGGCGGAGGCCTGCGCATTTTCGTAGGGCGCGAGGAAGCTCGCCATCAGGTCGTAGGAGAGACACACGCCATCGGCGCGCTCGTCAATCAGCACCGTCACCGGCGCATATGACGCCGCATCCGGCACATGTTTGACCATTTCCTTCATGATCAGAGGGTTGCCGATGACAAGGCGAACGCTCTTCGGGGCGCTGCTGTCCTTGCTTAGCACATCTCCGATGTCGAAACGTGCCATTTCCATCAGGCCGGCAGGACCTATGGCCGCGTTGACGATCCGTTCCAGATCGGCCGAAGCGCGGGCAACCGCGACGTCTTGCGCAAACGCCGCCATATCCGGATGGCCGACGGCGGCCGTGAGCCTTGCGAGAACGGTCTCAAATGACTGTTCTGAAATCACCGTGGTACGTTCAACCGCGACGCGCCGAATCCCGATGCGATCGATGATGCTCACGATTTCCCTCCAACATCACGTTTGGCATTCAGGCCGCGGCGTCGAGTTCCGCGACTTCTTCAGGTGTCAGCGACAGGCTCGACGCGGCCACGTTTTGTTCCAGATGGGCGACGCGTACGCGACCGGGGATCGGCAGGATGACCGGGCTTCGCTGCAGCAGCCATGCGAGCGCTACCTGTCCCGCCGTGGCGCCGTGCGCCTTCGCGATGCGGTCGACAAGACCACCGGTCGGGTCAGCTCGCCGGCCGCGAGTGGAAACCACGGAATGAAGCCGATGTTGTTGGCGTCGCAATACGCCAGCACCGGTTCGCTGCCGCGGTCCACGAGGTTGTAGCGGTTCTGCACCGTCGCCACCGGAAATACCCCCCGAGCGGCTTCGATGTCGGCCACCGAGACCTCGCTCAGCCCCGCATGGCGAATGATGCCGTCGTCCAGCAGTCGGCGCACGGCGCCGAACTGTTCGTCGCGAGGACGCGCGGATCGATTCGATGGAGCTGCCAGAGATCGATCTGCTCGACGCCGAGCTTCCTGAGGCTGCCTTTGGCCTGTGCAATCAGATACGCGGGGCGTCCATTGGGGATCCACTGGTCCGGACCCGACGCGTCAGGCCCGCCTTGGTAGCGATCAGCAGCCCTTCATAGGGGTGAAGCGCCTCGCGGATCAATTCCTCCGAAACATCGGGACCGTAACTGTCGGCCGTGTCGATGAAGTTGACGCCGATCTCGTGAAGCCTGCGCAGCGTCGCAAGCGCTGCGCCACGGTCAGAAGGCGCACCCAGATGCCCGGGCCGGTGAGACGCATCGCGCCGTAGCCGAGACGGTTGATCGTGGTCTCCGATCTTGAACTGACCGGAGGCTCTGGCATCGATCGGCCCCATGATCGAGAACTTCAAGACGTGAACATTGCATTCTTCGATTTGGTTTCATGGGCCGGGACCTCGGCCTGCATGACATCCCAGTGTTCGACGAGCCGGCCGTTGTCGACGCGAAAGATGTCCACAGCTACCATCGGCTCGGGTGCCCAGCCTACGTAACGCCCATGGATCATGACGATGCTGCCTTCTGCCACGACCATTCCCGGCTCGTATCGAAATCCTTCCGGAAGTGAGCCCACAAGAGCGCTGATGGCATCACGTCCACTGGGGATGGTTGGATTGTGCTGGATGTAGTCCGGCGCGAATAGTTCCTGGACGACGCGCGCATCGCGTTCAATGAAAACGCCACGGATTGCCTTGAGCGCGATCGCCTTGCTGCCTTCACTTTCGTCAACTCTGTCCATCTTTGGCTCCAAGATACAAACGAAGTTCGCGCTCAAAAGACGGCCGACTCGGAGTCGGAGGACAGGAACGCCGCCGCGTGTCTCGTGAAGGACTCCGGATACTGGAACAGAGAGCCGTGCCCCGCGTCCGGGTACACGAGCAAGACTGCGTTCGGCAGGTTCTCGGCCAACCAGTACGAGTTGCGCACCGGAATCATCTCGTCATGGAAGCCCTGCACGACCAGCGTGGGATGACGTAGACCTCTCAAGTCGGCGAAGCGCTCGCCGGTGAAGCGCTCCCACTCGCGAAACGCGGCTGATCTGCGCCTTGGCCACGTTCGGCCCGGAGGGCGGATCGCGGTCGTCCTTTCGCTGCATGAGTCTCGCGATGAATGCCTCGCCAGCGGCCTGGCTCGTGGTCGTCGGCGCGAAGAAGATCTTTTGCAGAACGGCATAGCCGCGATTCTGCGGATCCTGGAGGTGCTTCGCGAGGCTCGGTTTCTCGAGGTGCATGATGTCCTCGCCGCCGCGCGGAGCCGTGCCGACGAGGATCATCCGACGAAAGATCGAAGGACGGTCCTTCGCCATTTGTTGGGCGATCATGCCGCCGAGGGAGAAACCGAGGACGTCGCACGCCGTCGAGACGGAGCCCGTCGAGAAAGGCCATGACGTGCGCGGCCATTCCGGCCATCGTCTCAGGCACGTCGCCGCTCGAGCGCCCGATTCCCGCGTTGTCGAAGAGGATGACCTCCCGTCCGGAGGCGAGCGGATCAGCTCACCGCCGGATCCCAGTTGTCGAGCGTCCCGGTGAAGTGCTGCAGGCAGAGCAACGGTAGCCCAGAGCCATTGCCGAAGCGCCGGTAGGCGTAGGAATGGCCACTCACCTGGAGGATCTGCGTGGGAGCGGTCGTATTGCTGGCGGTCGCGGTCGATGACATCGGCGTCTCCAACTGCAGCTATCCTCGAAAGCCGCCACTCACCCATTGCGTGACGATCGACTCGAACTCGGGCGCTCGCTCCTCCCAGACGCAGTGACCGGCCTCGAGAACATCCAGGCGTGCATGCGGCAGTCGTTCGCGCAGAAGCGCCGCGTCACGAGCGAGGCCGTACGGGTCGTTCCGACCGACCACGATCGCGACGGGCACCTCGATCGACGCAAGATGCGGTGCGAGTGCCGCCAGGTCTTTCGGGTACGCGCGAACGAGCGCCGCTGACCGCGTCAACCGATCGCCCTCGTAGGACGCGAGATAGTCGTCGCGGACGAAGCGTGGCACCGCGTACCCGCGAATAGACCCCAGGAACCCGCCGACGACATCGACGGCGTTCAGCGGCGGTAACGCCTCCGCTTCGATCATCGACTTGAGGGTGCCCTCTACGACGAGTGGGTACGTCGAGGCTCCGGCGCCCACGATGAGGCTGCGAAAGAGCTCTGGGCGCGCGAGTGCGGCAAAGAGGACCGACGGCGATCCGATGTCAAGTCCAACGGCGTGGACCGACGTGAGCCCAAACGCATCGAGCGCCTTCGCGATGAACTCGCCCATCGTCTGCGGCGCGAACAGATCGTCGCGCGCCTCCGACCGCCCGAAGCCGGGAAGGTCGATCGCCAGCACCTCGAACTGCTTCGTCAGCCCGCGCCACACCGGGAGCGAACGCAAAGATGCTCTCCGGCCACGGACTGAAGAGCACAACCTTTTCGTCGCCCTTCCCGTCCGTCGCGTAGCGGATCTTCAGTCCGTCGATGGTCCGCCATGCGACGTCGAACGGCTGCCGCTCTTGAAGAATGTCCTTGCTCACGGTACTCATATCTATGTCGGCGTCCCGAGCCGGCGCACGTCTCGATATCGATAACAGTCGATTAAGTGATCGTTGACCATGCCGACCGCTTGCATGTGTGCGTAGATGACCGTCGATCCAACGAAGCTGAAACCGCGGCGCTTGAGATCGCGGCTGAATGCGTCCGATTCGGCGGTCGTTGCAGGAATCTGACGCAGAGAATTCCACCGATTCTGCCGCGGCCGGCCATCAACGAATTGCCAGCAATACGCGTCGAAGCTTCCGTATTCTTTCTGCACGGCCAGAAACGCTCGCGCATTCTTCACTGCAGCGGCGATCTTCAGCCGGTTTCGGATGATCCCTGGCTCGGCGGTCAGCTTGTCAATCCGAGCCGCCGAATATCGCGCGACTTTCGCCGGATCGAACTGGCTGAATGCGCGGCGGTAGCCATCGCGTTTCTTGAGCACGATCGACCAGCTCAGGCCTGCCTGCGCGGCTTCGAGAACGAGGAATTCGAAATGGGTCGGTCATCGTGGGTTGGCACGCCCCATTCGCGATCGTGATACTCGCGCATCAGCGTATCGTCGACATTTACCCAGGAGCACCGTTTGGGCTGCATACCCGGCATGTTGTCGCCACACCCTCACTTCTTTGTGGCCGCGGCCGCCAGAGCGGCAAATTCCTCGCGACCGTACGCCGTGCCGGCGATGCCCCAGCCACCTTCGGCCGCTTCGGTGAGCAGCACCCACGTGCGTGCGGCCTGCGACGAGTCGCCGCAAATATCCGCCAAGATCTTCGTCACGTCCTGCACCAGCTGCTTCTGGCCGCTCCTCGTGAGGGCACCCGGTGGCGTGATGATTTGAACGCGGATGGCACGCGCGACCGCGTGAGCCGCGGATTGGAGCGTCGCGGGATCCATCCGATGAATGAACGCCGCCGTGTTCTCTAGATGGAACGGTGCCAGGAGCACTGACGCCTTCGGCGCGCAGCACCGCCAACGTCAGCGCCTCACCGATCCGGCGGTCGGATCCCATGGGAAGCAGATCGCTGGGCGCGTAGACATCAATCATCGGCATCGCAAACCTCAGTCCAGCCTCCTCGCTACACGCTCTGAGCGGCCGCGGAATGCTGAACTGCATGCGCGGCCTTCCGGATCACATCGAGCACGAGTGTCGGGTTGGAGAGCATCGGGACGTGGCTGCTGTCCAGCTCGGTTGTGGCGGCGCCCATGCGCTTCGCGACAAACCGCTCCAACTCGGGATTCACCGTGCGGTCTTTCGCGGCCACGATGTACCAGCTTGGCTTCGACTTCCACGCGGTCCCTTCAACCTTCTGATCGAAGAGGTCGGCCACCGGCACCATCTGCGTCGCCCAGACCAGCTTCTGTTCCTGCTCGGACAAGTCTCCCGCGAAGCAGCCGATGCCGTCCGGCCGCAGCCAGACGCGACCGTCCGCGACCTCGATGTAAGAGAAGACGTCCGTCCTGGGAAACTGATTCTGCTGGCTTTGGGATGTCTCGTTCTCGTCGGGTGCGAGCGCAGCGATGTAGACGAGCCCCGCCACACGGTCGTCTGTTCCCGCCGCCGTGATGACCGTCCCACCGTACGAGTGCCCGACCAGGATGGCGGGACTGCTGACGCGTCCGAGCGTACGCTTGACCGTGGCAACGTCACCTTTGACCGAGTCGAGGCTGTGCTGGCTGGCCATCACCTCATACCCCTCCGCCTGAAGCGGCGGGATCACTTTGCTGAAGCACGACCCGTCGGCCCAGAGTCCGTGGACGAACACGATGCTTGGCTTGGTCTGCATGAGATTCCTCCGTACTTGACGTTATCGATCCGACTCTCTGGTCATCCACTCGCGGATGAACGGCGCACAGTGATGCAGAGACAATGCCTTCCCGCTCGGCAGCGACGAGGAAGCGAACCGCATCGACGTCAGCGAGGGTCACTTCGTCCAGGTCCAGCGCCGCCGGAGCGCGACCTGCGGCGATCTCCGCGCGCACGTGCTCGACGTGTTCCGCCCGCATGCGGCCGATCAGACGAATCGTGGTCCCGTCTTCGCGGACGTCGGCGACGATCCTCAGCGTCATGGGCGCGACCAGGCAATCGCGTGGCGGTCGTGCAATGGGCAGTCCCTGCCGTCGATCTGTGTGCAGCCAATGACTTACAGGAAGGTGGCGTGCTGAATCGTTCAGAATTTGCTGATCGGTCAGCATTTCGGCGGAACTGCAGGCGGCGACGGTGAAGCTCAGCGACTCTTGTACCGATGCTTGTCGATACCCAGAGCCGTGATCTTCGAATCGAGCGTCTGACGGGGAATCCCCAGCTTTGCCGCTGCGCCCTTTGGACCGGCGACACGTCCACCGTGTTTCGGCCAGAGCGGCCTCGATCATATGTCGTTCGGTCTCCGACTGGATGCGCTGCTGCTGCGCCAACGAGGTGCCGATCGGCAATGCTCGGGCCCTCGGATGCCTTCGGATCATGCGCGAGCCACGTCTCGTCGACGGAGAACGTGTCGCCGTCACACAAGATGACGGCGCGTTCGATGACGTTCTGCAGCTCTCGGATGTTGCCTGGCCAGTCGTAGGCCTGAAACAGCGTCAGAGTGCTCCTGTTGATCTTCCGGATGCGTTTCCCGGCTTTCGTGGCATACCGCTCGATCAGGTACTCGACCAGCAACGGGATGTCTTCGGCGCGCTCGCGGAGCGACGGCACGCGAATCGGAAACACGTTGAGCCGGTAGAACAAATCCTGTCGGAACGTTCCTGGCGGCCACCGCCTTCTCCAGGTCGCGGTTGGTCGCCGCGAGGATGCGGACATCCACCGGAATCGGATGACTGTTGCCGAGTCGCTCGATCTCGCGATCCTGAAGCACGCGGAGCAGCGCGATTTGTGTTTCCGCCGGCAGATCGCCGATCTCGTCGAGGAAGATCGTGCCGCCATTGGCGGATTCGAATCTGCCCGAGGCGCCGCTGCAGCGCGCCCGTGAACGCGCCCTTCTCGTGGCCGAAGAGCTCCGACGCGACGAGCGACGCCGGGATGGCCGCGCAGTTCACGCGAATGAACGCGCGAGCGGCTCGGTGCGACTTCTTGTGGATGGCCCGCGCGATCAGCTCCTTGCCGCTGCCGGTTTCACCGCGTGATGAGCACGGTCGAGTCGGTGTCGGCCACCTTCTCGACGAGCGTCAGCACGCGTCGGAAGGGACTTGACGATCCGACGATCTCCTCGAACATCGACGAGCGATCGATCTCCTCGCGGAGCGCGAGGTTCTCGTTGCGAATCCGCTCTTCCGCGCGCTTGCGATCGTCAATGTCGGTCGCGGTGGCATACCAGCGGCACGACGCGGCCGTGCTCGTCGCGCAGTGGGCGGTAGCGGATGAGAAACCATCGATACTGCCCGTCGTGACGTCTGGCACGCTGTTCGTTCTCGAACGGCTCACCGCGCGCGAGCGCGCTGCCGCGCTCGTCCCTGAGCCGTTCCACGTCCTCCGGGTGAAAGACGCGCCGCCGAAATTCGAGCCCCGTCGCCTGATCTGGCGAAAGGCCCGTGTACTCGAGAGTCGACTGATTCACGTAGAGCGCCTGGCCATCAGGAGCGAGTACGGCGATCAGCTGCGGAATCATGTCGACGATCGTCCGAAGCTCCGCTTCGGACTTTCTCACTTCGGCGAGGCCTCGGTCAGCGCCGTCTGCGCACGATCCCGCTCGATCGCGATGAGCGCGATGTGCTCGGCCTGCTCGAGCAGTTCGAGTTCGTCGCCGTCGACCGGATGTGCCTTCGTGTGATGCAGGCCGAACGTCCCGAGCAGCGTGCCGTTCTCCGACACGATCGGAACGGACCACGCGGTGTGCAGTCCGTGCTGCAGCGCCATCCTTCGGTACTTCTCCGCAGGGCCTGACCACAGAGAGTCGGTGGCGATGTCCGAGGAAATCACGCGCTCCTTGCGGAATGCTGCGGTGCCGCACGCCCCAATGGCCGGGCCGATCGGCAATGGCGTAATGAGCTGCTTGTAGTCATCAGGAACTCGCCGACCGGCGGCCGGCCACAGATGCTGGCCATCGGCGTCCGCCAACAAGACGCTGGAGATGACGTCCGGATCGAGTGCGTCGATGCCGTCGCAGAGCGCGTCGAGGACGTCCTGAAGGGAAGCGCCGTGGACGATCAGCTCGAGCGTTCGCTGGTGAATCGCGGCCAGCGAATCGCGAATGCGTGGCGAAGTGAACGATGAGTCCGTAACGGCCACGAATCAATCGTATGCGAATCCGGCGAAGTCGCGTATTTCGGAAACGCACGGTTGCGAAAACGCGTCTGAAGGGGTGAGCATAGCGTTTGCTCGCCGCACTGGAGGCACGCACATGACGAAGTCCACCCTCGAAGCCGAAGCCTTCTAAAGCGAGCCGCGCCACTGACCGATCAACAAGCTCACGAGATTCAACTGCGACACTAAAAGGATTGTTTCCCGCTGTTAACCATGGACACGCCTGATCCCGTGACAACTCAAACGCCTTTTGCGGTGACGGTCTCGCGTCCTGAGCGCTTGTTTCCGAAGCTCACACCCGCGCAGCTGGCCCGGATCACCTCGCATGGCCGACGACGAGCGACCTCGCGCAGCGAAGTGTTGGTTGACGTCGGCGATCGGATCGTGCCGTGCTTTGTCGTGGTCGCGGGCGAGATTCAGGCGCTGCAGGTCTCCGACGGGGCGGAGACGCTCATTGTGAGCCATGGCCCCGGGAGCTTCACGGGAGAAGCCAACCTGATTTCGGGTCGGCCGTCGATGGCGAGGCTGCGCGTCAGCGAACCAGGCGAAGTGATTGAACTCAGTCGCGAGCAACTGCTTGCGTTGGTGCAGACCGATGCGGAGCTGAGCGAGATCCTGATGCGCGCCTTCATTCTGCGTCGTCTCGAGTTGCTCGCGCGCGACGTGGGCGGGGTCGTGGTCATCGGATCCACGTACAACGCCGGAACGCTCAGGATCAGGGAGTTCCTGACGCGGAACGGGCATCCGTTCCACTTCGTCGATCTTGATCAGGATGCGGACGCGCAGGAGCTGCTCGACCGGTTTCATGTCAGCGTCGCAGACGTGCCGGTGCTGATCTGCGGGGTCGAGACGGTGTTACGGAATCCGACGAACGCGCAGATCGCGGACTGCCTCGGCTTCAATGAGACCGTCGACCAAACGCGCATAAACGATCTCGTCGTCGTCGGGGCGGGGCCGGCAGGACTCGCCGCGGCGGTGTATGGCGCGTCGGAAGGGCTCAGTGTGCTCGTCCTCGAATCGAACGTGCCCGGCGGACAGGCGGGGTCCAGCTCCCGCATTGAGAACTATCTTGGATTCCCGACAGGGATTTCTGGGCTAGACCTGACAGGCCGCGCCTACGCGCAGGCACTGAAGTTTGGTGCCCAGGTGATGGTCGCGAAAGGCGCGACGCGGTTGGCGTGCGACGGGCAGCGATACACCGTGGAAATCGATGGAGGGCCGAAAGTCCTCGCACGGGCCGTCATCATCGCGACTGGAGCGGAGTACCGGAAACCGGCGCTCGAGAACCTGTCGATGTTCGAAGGCGCCGGTGTCTACTACGGCGCCACGCCCATGGAAGCCCAGCTCTGTCTCGGTGACGAGGTCGTGATCGTCGGCGGCGGCAATTCGGCCGGACAGGCCGCGGTGTTTCTCGCGCAGACCACACGCCGCGTCCACGTGCTGGTCCGGAAAGATGGATTGGCGGACACCATGTCCCGCTATCTCATTCGCCGGATCGAAGAGACGCCATCGATCGTGCTGCGGACCCGTACCGAGATTGTTGGCTTGGAAGGGGACGGACGGCTCGAGCGGATCCGGTGGCGCGACGAGCGAACCGGCGACATCGAGACGCACAACATCCGCCACGTGTTCATGATGACCGGGGCGGACCCCAACACGCGCTGGCTCGATGGATGTATCGCCCTCGATGACAAGGGATTTGTGAAGACCGGCCCGGACCTCTCGTCCGAGGAGCTCGCGGCTGCGAAATGGCCGCACACTCGTTCACCGTATCTGCTCGAGACAAATCGACCCGGCATCTTCGCGGTCGGCGATGCGCGGGGCGGCAACATCAAGCGAGTGGCGTCTGCCGTCGGCGAAGGGTCGATCGCCGTCGCGTTTGTGCATCAGGTGCTTCGACCGTAAAGGATGTCATGTCCGATCAGAGTTGTGTGCACATCACTGCCATTGCCAGCGTCAAGCACCCAAAACGACGGGAGTGCCAGGAGTGCGTCAAGATCGGCGGAACCTGGGTTCATCTCCGTACCTGTCAGGAGTGCGGTGGCACGCATTGCTGCGACAACTCGCCCAACCGTCACGCGACGAAGCACGCGCGCGCGACGGGGCATCCGGTCATCGACCATGTGGCCTGGCCAATATCGACTAATGCCACGGACCGACTGGCTGTTTCCATCGGCGATGCTCTTGCCCGGCGTCACCATCTGCGATTCCTACCCCATCTGAATCGTGGCGCATCCTCTCCCGTGTAATCGGGATCCAGGTAGATGTGGATGCTCGCAATTCGGTCGTCGCGAAACTTGAAGACGTTGCAGAAGCGACCACCCGACGTCTTTCCGCCGACCCATGCATGTCCAGACAGCTTTCCGTGTGAGGTTCCCTCCACGACGACGTGATCCCCGGCCGAAATGAACGTCAGCTTGTCGTAGTCATGCCGGTTGTACTCGAGAGCGCCCTCAAATCCCTCCACGAACTCGACGAACGCCTGCCGACCGACACCGAAGCCGAACTTCGGGAAGTAGAGCTCCACGTCTTCGTGAAATAGCTCAAGAACCTCCGGGCTGCCTTGATCAGCCAACCTGAAGTACTCCAGCAATAGCGTGATCTTCTCGTCGTCACTCAATGCACTCATTGCACATCTCGGATTCACCACACCTTCATGCCGCCGTCGACGACGATGTCGACGCCGGTCACGTACGAGCTCTCGTCCGAGGCCAGGAACACCGCGACGTTCGCGACCTCTTCGGGCCGACCCAGGCGACCCAGCAGCGTCTTGCCGAGCATCGCGCCGGCCCACTCGGGGTCCTTCAGCTGCTCCCGCGTCTGGTTGGTTTCGATCAAACCGGGGAGATCGAGTTCGCGCGAATGCCGTGGGTCTCGTCCTTCCATCGCCAGCTGGCGAGTCATGCCGATAATCCCCGCCTTAGCCGTCGTATGTGCCAGCGAGCCGAGGTACTTGAAGCTCAACGAGGCCGTTCAGAGATGCGGTGTTCACGACCACACCGTGGCTCGCTTTCAGATGCGGCCAAGCGGCGCGGGTGAGATAGAACACGAGATCGATCTCTTCGCGCAAATCGCGGTGCCACTCTTCGTCCGTGATGTCTTCGAGCCAGTTGAAGTACGCCATCGCGGCGTTGTTGAACAGCACGTCGATCCGACCGTGGGCGTGCACCGCCAGATCGACCAGCGCCTGACACTCACTCGGCTCGGTAAGCCGACACGGCTGTAGAGACACCATCGTCCCACCGTCGGCTCCGACCATCGCGGTTGTCGCCTTTGCCGCGGCGACGTTCACGTCACAGCCGACAACGGAGGCGCCTTCTCGAGCGAAGGCCGAGCGCCGCAGCACGCCCCACGCTCCCGCCCGTCCCAGTGATCACGCACACCTTGTCCGCGAGTCTGCCAGACATCTAGCGATGCTCTCCTTGCCTCTGGTTTTCTCGATCTTGCTGACGACTTGGAGAGACGGGGCGGCGTGTTTCAAACGCCACCCTGACTTGGAAACACCCCGAGCTGAGCCAGGACGATCGTGCCAGAGGGATAGCAATTGAATGATTGAATCTTGCCTTCGACGAGGCGGAAGACGTCGCAGCATGGAGCATCCATCCGTTTTCCGGTCGCTGGCACCGTGCCGGCTGGTAGAGCCAATGGTCCCTTGTGGGTTCCTTGGAGTGCTAGCTCCACGATCACCGTATCCCCAGCCTCGTAGAATCGGAACAACTCTCGATGCATGTCGGGAAACGCCGTTGCATAGACTTCGACCGTGCGACCGAGTTCCTCGCCCCGATACGTGACCCCGATCGATTCGTCGGTAAACGTACCTGTTTCTGTGAAGCACCGGATCCATCCGTCAACATCCTTGCGTTCTGCCACCTGGTATGCCTTCCGAATCGCCGCTTCATTTGCGCTCATCTACGTACACGTCCTTTCTGCCGATCGGGTTGCGAGCCCTGCCGCAGACGGTGCAGTAGTGCCTGCGATCACGAGTTGATTCTCCGTGCTCGATGACTGCACGGCCGTTGCCAGCTCTTGCGCACGACTGTCACCCGGCCTGGATCTCGCCCACGAGCTCGCTCGCAGACGGTTGGCGACCTACGAATCCCACGTGCTGCGCCTCGGACCTATTCGATCGGAGGGACGCGAAGAGAGGAGGCGAGGTGTTCGAGCGAGACGTCAATAGTGTTCAAGAGTTCGCCACTGGCGAAATCTCGACATCACGCAATAACGCAGCGTTCCTGAGATTGCACGAATTACAGACGGCCCGGAAATTGCCTCAGGATGACTACATGGAACACGGCGGAGGCGGTGACATGCCGAGGACAGCCGTCACGATACATCCCCTCGACCCCGAAGACGCGTCGTCAGTCGAAGCGGGCCGTGCCGCTGCGCGTACGGCGAAGGGCTTGCGCTGGAACGTCGAGGCGCGCGCGTCGCTCGACGCGCTGATGGAGCGTGTGCCGCCTGTTCGGGACGTGGTCTTCGAGTCCGATACCGTTGCGGGTGTCACGGGTCTTTGGGTGCGCCCTCCCGCCCGTCGATCCGAGGAGGCGTTTCTGCATCTGCACGGAGGCTGGTTTCATGCAGGCAGCGCGACGGTGTACCGTCACTTTGTAGCGCAGATCGCCGCGAGGGTTGGGGCACAAGCGTTCGTGCCGGACTATCGGCTCGCGCCCGAGCATCCGTTTCCTGCGGCCGTCGACGATACGGCAACGGTGTACCGAGGCCTCGTCGGTCGGGGTATACGCCGCGTTGCGGTGACAGGCGATTCCGCCGGAGGGAACCTCGCGCTCGTCCTCGCGTCCTGTGTCAGCGACGACGTGTTCACCAACGCGTCTCTCGTTGGCGTGGTCGCGTTGTCGCCGATCACCGACGTGACACTCTCGAGCGCCACCTATGAGACACGTGCGGACGCGGATCACTACTTTACGAAGCCGCAAGTCGCCGAGCTCGTGAGCTCCTATCTGCAGACGGCCGACGCGAGCAATCCCCTGGCGTCGCCACTGCGCAGCCGACTTGACGGCTTACCGCCCGTTCGGATTCATGTCGGCGACGACGAGGTGCTGCTCGACGACTCGCGGCGCTACATCGAGCGGATGGTGGCGGCAGGTGGTGACGCGCACCTCGACATCTGGATGGGCATGCCGCACGGCTTCGTTGCCGGCATCGGTCGTCTGAAGGCATCCGCGCAGGCGTTGGATGCCATCGGCGGGTTTCTGCGTCCGAGGCTCCAGGACGGTGCACGCGACTCTGCGACCTGAAAGGCCTGAGCGAGGCGCCGAATGGATCAGGAACTCTCTCGGGGCTCGCGAGCGAAAGCGGCTCTTGTTGATCTTCAGCAGGCGAATCTTCGATTCGAGCGTCGAACGCGGGAGTCCCGAGTCGGGCGGCCGCTCCTGACGGACCCGCCACGCGGCCGCCGCTGGCCCGCAGCGCCTCCTCGACGATCGCCTTCTCGTGCGCCGCCAACGTGCCGAGACAGGCCGAGCCGGCTCTCGACGACGGAGCTGCCGGGGAGCCAGCTCTCGTCGACCGTGAATTCGTCGGTGTCGGACACGATGACCGACCGCTCGATCACGTTCTGCAGCTCGCGAACATTCCCGGGCCACGGATACGACTGCAGGCGATCGAGTGTCCGCTTGCTGACGCGCCTGAATCGTCTTGCCCGCTTTCCGGCGCGTAGCGACCGATGAAGTACTCCACCAGCACGGGATGTCTTCCCGCCGTTCCCGTAACGGACGGCATGTCGAGGGGAAACACGTTGAGTCGATAGAAGAGATCCTGGCGGAACGTGCCGTCGGCGACTGCCGCGGACAAGTCACGATTGGTCGCGGCGATGACGCGAACATCGACCCGGATCCGATCTCGTCCTCCGACCCGCTCGAATTCTCGTTCCTGGAGCACCCGCAGCAGCGCGACCTGCGTCTCGGACGACAGTTCGCCCACTTCGTCCAGGAAGATCGTGCCGCCGTCCGCCAACTCGAACCGACCGAGTCGCCGCTGCACGGCCCCGGTGAACGCGCCTTTCTCATGACCGAAGAGCTCGGAGGCAATCAAGTCGCGCGGAATCGCCGCGCAGTTCACGGCCACGAACGCTCGTGAGGCCCGCCGGGACCGCCGGTGGATCGCTCGCGCGACGAGTTCTTTGCCGGTGCCGGTCTCGCCGGTGATGAGGACTGTCGAATCGCTGCTCGGCGACCTTGGAGACTCGCGACAGCACGGCGGTCAGCGCCGGCGACGCGCCGACGATCTCTTCGAACATCGACGCCTTGTCGACTTCTTCTCGCAGCGCGACGTTTTCCTGCTGCAGTCGCTCCTCGGCCCTCTTGCGATCGTCGATATCGGTACAGCGCGAGATACCAGCGAATCAGCTGCCCCTGGTCGTCGTGGAGCGGATTGTACCGAAGCCAGAAACCAACGATAGCGTTCCGTCGCCCTTGCCGTAGCCGCATCTCCAACTCGTAAGCGGCGGGGTTCGCCACGGAACGATCGACGACCGCCTTGACGCGATCGAAGTCGTCCGGATGCACCTCGGGTCCAAAGCTTCTCTGGCGCCATTCCTCGAGGGTGACGCCGTAGTAGGCGAGCGCCACGCGGTTGGCATAGAGACGTTCGCGCTGGGGCCCAGTACACCGCGATGATCTGCGGCGCGAGGTCCAACATCTGCCGCAGTTCTGTCTCTTGGTCGCGGATCTTGTCTTCCGCCCGCTTCCGGTCCTCGATGTCCGTGAGGACTCCATACCATTTCACGATGTGACCGCCCTCGTCGCGCAGGGGAACACCACGCTGCAAATGCCAGCGATACGGTCCCGTCCGCGCGGCGGAACCGCACCTCGTCTTCCAACGGTTCGCCGCTGGCCGCGCACGCGAGCCACTTCGCGTTGTGTCGCTCGAGATCGTCGGGGTGCGTTGCCGCGTGCCAACCGGATCCGGCAATCTGCTCGGACGGCATCCCGCAGTACTCGACGAATCGACTGTTCACGTAAGAATTCGCGCCGTCGGGTAGTGGCACTCCACACGATCGCTGGAATCGTGTCGACGACGTCGCGAAGCTCCGCTTCTTGTGCTCTGATCACCGCTTCCGCACGACGTTGCTGCGTCACATCGGTCATCGCTCCGACGAACTCGACGTGCTCCGCGCCATGCCGCAACGGGGTGAGCGGTCACGCGGACGTGCTGTGATAGCCCCGTCGGGCAATTGCAGGCGATGCTCGAAATCGAACGCCTGGGAGTCACGCTGCGCCCGATCGATGTGCTGCTGCACCAGCTTCGCGATCGTCGGGATGAACGCGCGAGAGAGTAAGGTCCAGCTGTCGGCGTCGTGTCAGGACTCGCATTGAAAAATTCGGAAGGTCTCGTCGGACCAGAAGATCTCGCCGCTCGAGACCTTCCAGCCGAAGCTGCCGGTGTGACTCAGTTGTTGGGCCTCGGCCAGATACGCTTCGCTTCGTCGAATGGCTTCCTCCGAGACCTTGCGGTCCGTGATGTCGACGATCGCGCCGACGACTTCGTCGTCGCCGGCTTCGTCTCTCACGCGATGGGCGAGATCGTGAAGATGCTTGATCGAACCATCCGGCATCAGCAGCCGATGCTCGTAGTCAAAGTCGGTTCCGCTCCGCGCCGCTCGCTCGAGCGCGTCTCTGACCAGGCCCACGATCGTCAGGATGAGAGCGCTGCAGTATCAGATCGGGCGTCGGTTCCGTGCCGGGAGGGTACCCGTAAATCCGCGCCGCCTCGTCGGACCAGAAGATCCGCTTCGTGCTGTGCTTCCATGTCCGACGAAGCCCGTGCGACTGAGCCTCTGCGCGTCGGCTAAATACGCTTTGCTCCGCCGAAGTTCGACCTTCGACTCGCTTGCGTTCTTCGATGTCGAAGTTGATCCCAATCCAGTAGAGGACCGTTCCGTCGTTGCCTCGAAGAGGCTCCGCGCGACTGAGGAACCACCGGTAGTTGCCGTCGGCGCTACGAACCCGAAACGTCACCTCACCAGGGCGGCCCGTGCGTCAGACACGCCGACCAGACCTTCCGCGTCTCTTCTTGATCGTCCGGATGCAGCAGCGGGATATGCGAATCCCATGCTGCGCCCGTGTCCGTTCCGAATCGAAGCGGATGATCCGCTGCCAGCCCAAGGTAGTCCGCACTTCGCTCGTTGACGAAGGTGAGCCCGCCTGACGGTGCCGCGTACCACGTGTACGCCGGAATCATGTTCAGCGTGGCTCGCAACTGTGCTTCAAGCGATTGATCCATGCCCGCCTCTCTCCGCCGGATCTGTCCAGTATTTCGCCACTGGCGAAATCTCGCCACCACGATGGCCGCGAAGCCTTTAGATTCAACATCTTACGATGGACCGGCAATTGCCACGGGCATACACATCAGGATTCGTGCTGAAACCGGCGGTGTGCACTGGAACGCGGAGGCGATGAGATGACGACGCAGGCAGCAACGCTCGGGAACGTGACCACGTGGCAGGTTGATCCGGCGCACACACATGTCGAGTTCGCGGTGAAACACCTCATGATCGCGACCGTCCGCGGTCGCTTCAGCGACGTCACCGGCACCGTGATCGTTCCGGACGACGACTTCTCGCGCGCTCAGGTCGAGGCCACCGTCAGCGTCGCGAGCGTCGACACGCGTGAGCCGCAGCGGGACGCGCACCTGAAATCGCTCGACTTCTTCGAAGTCGACAAGTATCCAACGATGACCTTCAGAAGCCGACGTGTCGAGCACGCGTCGCGCGACGCGAACCAATACCGGCTCATCGGCGATCTGACGCTACACGGTGTCACGAAGGAAGTCGCTCTCGAGGTGACGCTCGAGGGCACTCGCCAAGGATCCGTACGGGAACAACCGCGCCGGTTTCAGTGCAACCGGAAAGCTCAGTCGCAAGGACTTTGGTCTGGGCTGGAATCAGTTGCTCGAGACCGGCGGCGTCGTCGTTGGCGACGAAGTGAAGATCTCGATCGATTCGCAGGTGGTGGCGAAGCCTGCGTAGACCCGCGACCACTGAACAGACGGTCCCATGCCCACCGGTCGAAGTCGGCTTTTCAGGACGATGCTGACGGGAGATCCATCCATGACCGTCCCGCAAGTCGATGTCGAAGAGTACGGCTATTTCGCTGACAACCAGCGGCGACACGCCGACGACACGCACCTCTTCGAGGTCCACGAGCCTTACAACGGAAAACTGTTTGCCCGTGTCGCGGCAGGCTCTCGCGCGGATGCGCGCCTCGCCGTGGATGCCGCATCAAAGGCGTTCGCCGGATGGTCCGGCAGCGCGCCGGACGAGAAAGCCCGCCTGTTCCTGAAGGCGGCCGAGATCGTCAGGCGCCGCCGAACCGAGATCGCTGAAGTGCTCGCGCGTGAAACCGGTTCCACCATTTCATTCGCGACCTTCCAACAGGACCTTCGGCGAAGCCAGAATGTGGACGTGAGGGCGCAACATGATCGACACATCGAATCAAGCCGACGCCCGGCTTCGCTTCAGGGTCGGTACGACTTCATCGTCGTGGGAGCGGGCGCGGCCGGTTCGGTTCTTGCCGCGGAATTGTCCGCGTCCGGCGCGCAAGTACTCGTCATCGAGTCGGGAGGACCCGACGACGCGCCGACCATCGCGAACCCGAGCGTCTGGTTTTACAACGTCGGCGGCCCGCTCGACTACCACCTGCCCGTCACCCCCTCGCCGCGATTGAACAATCGCAAATTCAATATGGCCCTCGGCCACGTACTTGGTGGCGGCAGCAGCATCAATGCCATGGTGTGGATGCGCGGCATGCAACGGGACTACGACGGGTGGGCGAAGAACGGAGCCAAGGGTTGGGCCTTCGCCGACGTGCTTCCGGTCTTCAAGAGTCAGGAGGATTGGGAGGGCGGCGCCAATGAATGGCGCGGAGCCGGCGGCCCCATACACATCCGCCGCCCAAAGGATCCTCATCCCACAGCGCCAGCCTTCATCGACGCAGCTCGCGAGATGGGCATGCCCATTCTGGATGACGTGAACGGACCGATGCGCCCCGGCGCCGGCTACATCAACATGAACATCGCCGCGGATGGGACTCGCGTGAGCGCCGTTCGCGCCTTCCTGCGCCCAGCGTTGTCGAGGCCGAACCTCACGCTGCTGCTCAACACCAACGTCGTGAAACTGAACTTCAAAGGTACTCGTTGCGTGGGCGTCAAGCTAATGACAGACGGCGCCGTAAAGGATATCGCGGCCGACAAGGAAGTGATCCTTGCCGCGGGCGCCATCAATAGCCCGAAGCTTCTGATGCTCTCAGGCGTCGGGGAAGCGAAGGCGCTTCGCAGCCTTGGAATCGACGTCGTCGAGAACCTGCCCGGCGTTGGCGAGAATCTGCAGGACCATGTGCTCGTGTCCGGCGTCGTGTTCAAGTACAAAGGCAAGATGCCGGATCGGCCGGCCGACAGCAACGCCGTCGAGGCAGAGGCGTACTTGTCGAGCGGTCCTTCGGGTGACACAGACATCAGTCTTGTGCTTCATCAACTACCAGTGGTTACGCCCGAAGTAGCCTCGCGCTTTGGAACTCCTCCACCGGACGCGTTCACAATCGCGCCAGCTCTTGTGCAGCCCACCAGCAGAGGTTCCGTCCGTCTGGCCAGCAACAACTTTCAGGATGCCGCCGTGATCGATGGCAACTATCTCGGCACGGATCACGATTTTGCGGCCATCGTGCGCGCCATCGAAGCCGCGCGTGAACTCGGAAATCAGCATGCCTTCGACAGTTTGCGCGAGAGCGAACTCATTCCAGGGCCCAAGGCGAGCGCCGAGGAGATCCGGGAACTTGCCCGACTTGCCTCGGCGAGTTTTGGACACGCAGTTGGCACGTGCAAAATGGGCGTGGACAAGCTCGCTGTTGTCGACCCAGAGCTTCGCGTGCACGGCATTTTGGGTTTACGCGTGGCGGACGCCTCCGTGATGCCACGGATCATTACGGGGCCGGGGACAAACGCGTCGACCCACATGATTGCGGGCCGCGCCGCCACGCTGATTCTCGGCTGACAACAGGGAATCCGCCATGACCGGCAATCGAAGGACAGTCTTGACGATCGACACCCATCACCACATGATTGCCCGACTTCTTCTGGCAGGAGACGGAGAACGCGCATGCTCCCGTCGGAGGGCTTGCGCCGCTTCGGTGGTCCCAGGAAGCAAGCCTCTCGTTCATGGATGACGCCGGCATCGACGTTGCCGTCGTGTCGGTGAGTACCGCCAGGCGTGCACCCTGGAGACAGCGTCAAGCTCGGGCGTTGGCGCGCCGCTGCAATGAATTCGCGGCCGAACTCCAGCGCGTTGCGGCCAATCGGTTTGCGAGTCTCGCCTGCCTCCCGCTGCCCGACATCGATGCGTCGCTGAGTGAGCTGGCGTACGCGTTCGATGTGCTCAAGCTCGATGGGGTCGTGCTGTTCACGAACGCCAACGGCGTGTACCTGGGCGATGCCGTGTTGGAGCCGGTCTTCGAAGAGCTGGAACGTCGCGAAACCGTCGTCTTCGTGCACCCCGATCCTTCGCCAGATGCCGCGGCGCACTCGTTGAGACTACCCGACAATCTGCTGGACTTTCCGACGGACACGAATCGCGCGGTCGCCCAGATGCACTACACGAACGGGTTTGTGCGCACACCGAGCGTGAAATACATCTTCTCTCACGCCGGAGGGTCGATCCCCTATCTTGCGGCACGCTTCGCGACATGCTGAACGAGGCGCCGTTCTCGGCCGCAACGCGTCAGACCTGTTCCCGCGGCTGCAGTCCGGGCGTCGCGACGATTGATGACGACGACCATGAACGCGAAGGAACTTCTTCGCGCCGTACGTCTCATGCTTGCGGCCGCCGCAGTCGGTTGGGCTGGCGTTGATAGGTGTTCGGCGGAGTGCCACAAGATCGACCGCAGGAGGAGCCGAGATGGAGAGCCCGATCGAGGTAGTGCGCAGGTTCTGCGCGGCGTGGTCCGACAATATCGGGGCCGCCGAGCTGGCCGCATTTTTCACTGACGACGCCGTCTACCACAACATCCCGCTGGCGCCGGTCACCGGCAGGGAGGCCATCGCGAACACGATCGCCTCGTTCATCCGCCCTGGCGCGCCAGGCATCGAGGGCATCGAGTTCCGCGTCATCAACATCGCAGCCAATGGTCCGGTCGTGATGACCGAGCGGGTGGACGTCTTCAAGCTCCCTGACAAGTCGTTCGAGCTGCCGGTCATGGGGACCTTCGAGGTCAGTGACGGCAAGATCAACGCCTGGCGCGACTATTTCGACATGAACCAGTTCACCAGCCGGATGGGATAAGGCTGGACATCGATCGCGCGCTAGACGACATGACTCTCTGTCTGTCTATCGCCCTAGACGTATCCTGCAGCCATCGGCTATCCTGATTCCGTGACGGCGAAGGACCTTCGGCGCATCCTGAGGTCCTTCGGTTGCGTCGAGAGCCGGCAACGAGGCTCGCATCTGCGCATCGAATGCGGCCGGTGTGTGACGACCGTACCGGTTCATGCGGGTGAAGACATCGGGCCCGGTCTGTTGCGCCGTATCGAGCGCGACCTGGAACCGTGCTCGGAAAGGGATGGTTGAAGAAGCCGTGAAGTCTTATCGCGTAGCCTACGACCGAGACGAATCAGGCTGGTGGGTGGCCACCGTACGCGGTGTACGCGGCTGCCACACGCAGGGTCGCACCGTCGACGAGGCTCGGCGCCGCATTCGAGAAGCGCTGGGGCTGTTCGTCAACGACGCCCGCAAGGCCACCATTGTGGACGACGTGAAGCTGCCGACTGCCGCGACAAGGGCAATTCGGGCTTACGCGAGTCTTCGCAAGAAGGCCGATGAAGAAGACCGACGTGCAGCCCGGGCGGCTCGACGCGCCGTCCGGGTCTTGCGAACCGGAACACTGAAGATGAGCGCGCGCGATGCAGCCCGTCTCCTGGGACTGTCGCATCAGCGGGTGCATCAGCTCACCCAGGCCGAGGCAGAAGTCGATAGGCCGCCCCCATCCATGGTTTCACCGGGTCGCAACGAATCGTGCCCGTGCGGTAGCGGACGCAAGTTCAAGCGCTGCTGCCTTCGAGCCCACAACGAAGAAGACAGTCAGCGCATAAGGCTGCGGTCAGCCGAAGGCGTTCTCGTACCCGCACTCTTCTCTTACGTCGTCCGGGAATTCGGTAAAGAGTTCCTAGACGAGGCGTGGGACGAGTTCTTCCTGTGGAACGACGTCCCCGATGACGTTGCGGGCTCCAAGGAGTTCGGGACGACCTTCGATCCCTTCTTCGTGTTCGCGTTCGTGCCGGATTCCGCCGCCGACGAGCTGCCTGCCGGGTGGCCGACCGAGCCGGTCGCCCTGCACTTTCTGCATCACGAAGTGGAGTCCGCTCCGGAGTTCCATCGCGAGTTCATCGAACAGGCGTGCAAGAGCCCGGCGAGCTTCTTCGTCGTGGAGGCGGTGGCGCCCGGCCGGGCGCTCGACATCAAAGACGTGCTGACGGGCCGGCGCTTTCACGTACTGGAACAGAGCGCGTCTCAAACACTGAAGGTCGGCGATCTGATGTTCACCAGGGTGATCACGGCCGGCGGCGCCAGTATTCTGATCGGCGCCTGCCCATGGGTCATTCCGGCGTCATGGCACATTCCCATCATCGACATGCGGGAGAAGTTCCGTCCGAAGCGACTGCTCACCTGCGAGGAACTGCTGGACCACGACGTGGAGATTCGGCAGGCCTACCTCGAGATCGTGAATGCCCTGACGCACCCCAAGCTCCCCGTGATGCAGAACACAGACGGCGACCCACTCGAGCTGACCACGTTGACGTACGAGCTCGGGGTTCCGGTGGCGGAGGCCGTCCGGCGGCTGACACCGCTCGCCACGCTGCGCGACGAGGCGCACGTCGCCGACGAAGCTTACGACGCCACCGGCGTCCTCTGCGCCGCGACCCTGACGTGGATCAAGGCGGGCAATCGAAAGATGAAAGATTGGGACAACACGACGCTCGGGACACTGCGGGTCCACGAGTCCCGACTCGTCGTTGAAGTCAACTCCGCGCGGCGTCGGCGACGCATCGAGAAAGAGATCGCGAAGCACTTCGGGTCAGCGGCGACGCTCGTCGATACAACGGTCACCGACATTGCCGAGGCGCTCGAGCGGCGGTCCGCGTCTGCCGCTGGGGTCATTCGCCAGCCCGCCGCCGCAAGACACGGCCCCATCGTCGCCAGAGATCCAGGCCCTCGGGGCCGAATTGGCGCGGAAACACTGGCAAGCGTGGCTCGATACGAAGATTCCGGCCCTGGGCAACCGAACGCCGCGACAGGCCGCCAAGAGCGCGTCTGGTCGTGAGCGCCTCGAGGCGCTGTTTGCAAGCTATGGCCAGCATGAGGCGGGTGGACGGAACGTGTTCGAGCTGGATCTCACCGCGTTGAAGCGGCAGCTGGGCATGGCCTGACGACGCCGACGACGATCGCGCGAGTAATTCGTGATCTCTCCGAACGCCCGGACGGAGAGTCCTGGGGACGACCTCGGGCAACAGGACCCGGCCGTTACAAGCGTGTGATGTTGAATCTTGATGCCAACCAGTGGCGACGCACGAGCCCCGTCAGTCCCGTTGCGACGTTCTCGAAGGCGGCGGCGCGTCGCCCTTGCGATACCGGCGTAGCGAGATCGAGCGGCCGAAAGACGTGCCACACTTGCCCATTCGCCACGATCAACGGCATTGACCAAACCGTCTCTCACTCGCGTCGATCGTCTTGGCCTTCAGCCGCGCTCGTGATGCGGACAAGGCCGACTTTTCGCGACGTCGATCGGTTCGGGACATCTCGGCTCTCAGCGTAACGTAACGTGTGCCTGTTAGGTACACGTCGGCGTCGGCTCGAGTGTGCCTGCCAGTGTGCCCAAACTCGATCCGAGGCCCATCAATCGGCAACCAAGGGCACCTAAGGTCCCAAGTAAAAAACGGGCCTGAAATCATCGATTTCAGGCCCGTTCTGTGATCCCCGGCAGCCTTAGCAAACCGCCGCCTTCAGCCTCTCGGCCACCTCACCGCGAAGAGAAACCTAAGTATATACGACATCGCGACTTACACGGACGCGACTGTCCCCACGATTGTCCCTGAAATCGTCCCTGCCAGCTCTCAAGACCCGCGGCGGAACGGCGTCGCCGGCGCGCCCGGAGGGGTGTTCCGAACGCAGCGGTCTTTTCGCCGACAAGCATTCCCGCAAGTGATTGGCGCGCGCCGCTTTTGCGCGCTTGTGCTGCCGTCCACTTCTCTGGTCGGTCGCCCGGTCAAGGCTTGAAGCGCGCGCGGATCTGGCGCGTCAACGACACCGCCGGCGGGCACCGGTCTTTGAAACCGCTGCATGTTGCAAAAACGCGCGTTCTCAGTCCCGTGCAGCCTTCTGCCGCTTACGCTAGTCGGCCGCGAAGGCGGTCGGGATGGCGCACGAAGGGCTGAAACAGAGAACACGTCTACTTATTGAAATTGTTTTCCGCGGCCGTGCAATGCGAGGAAGCGCCAAGTTCGCGTCCGTGCTCGGTTCAGACCTCAGGTTCCTGCACGTTGTTGAGGTTCCTGCCCGTTCTTGGTGAGGCGCTCCTTGAGAAGCAGGTGTCTCGGGAGGCCGAACTGCTGCAGCCGTAAGCGCGAGCGGACCGACGCATGAAGACGGCGATCCGACCAGCTGCACCGATAGATAGTTGAGCAGCTGGTCGGAGGCCGGTTACCCTCAGTTGGCGCGAAGACTCAGTGTGCCATTGGCCTGAAGCACAGCGCGGAACTGACCCTGCTCAGGGTTGGCCATCAATCCCAACGGCATCAGGCCGTCCACGCTTCCGGACAATGTGATCTCGCCGATACTCTGGTTCATCGCTGACTGCAGCTGCGTGCGTGCTCTCTGCACGTATTCCGCAACATCGAAGCGGAGTCGTCCACGTAGATACGTGCGCAGTTCGTCGTGCTTCATCCAATCGGCGACTCTCACGAGCACGTTCCGGGTTTCCACGCTGTAATCGAGATCGGGGAATGACAGCGCTTGCCCGAGGGTGTCATAGGTCGGCGTGCCTACCAGGTACGCGTGCCCCTTCGCGGAACCGTCGAACCCAACGCGAACCACGGCTTGACGGCCATACGCATAGATTTGAGCAGCAACAATGCGTACGCGTTTCTTGCCAGTCGGTGGGAAGTAGGTGCCCCCGCTGTCGAGCGCCAGCGCCTGACGGAGTTGCTGGTCGATGGAGGCGTATCCCACATCGACGGGCATCGTGACGTGGAAAGAGCTCCCGGCAGCCACTGCTGCCGCCGTTGGCAGCGGCTGCGTGGTCGCGGGCGGCTCGGCGCCAAGGAGGATTCGCGGTCGGGCCTGTAACTGCAGTCCGCCCGTCACTGCAGTCTGATTCGCCACGATCGGGACGTATCCGATGCTCTCGGGAGCGATCGTCAGCCACACGCCGTCTGCCAGACGAATGGGCTTCTGAAGGCGCATCCACGCTTCAGTGGCACGCTCGCGGAGCCGGATCTCCGAACTCGCGCGCCCGTTGAGTGTTGCAACCATCTGATTGAGCCTGTCGCCGAAAAACGACATGACCTTTCCGGTTATGTCGACGCTCAGAAAGCTGAGCGTGCAGTTGTTGCCGGGTACGATCGCACCGGCCTTCGTCGTGACTTGCGCCTCCCAGTTATCCGCGATGCCGAGCGTCGTCACGAACGACGTGCTGAGCGTTCGTGATGCTTCGCCGTCGACACCACAGCTGAGGTAAGCCAGGGGACCCGGGCACGGAATGCGCTTGCGTGCTTTGATCCAGTACCGCAGCGAGAGCGACGTCGTGATCGCATTCCCCGCGCCCGTCAGGCCGAGTGGATCGCGGTCGACGTTGTAACCGAGGCCCACGCCGCAGGCGGGCGCGTCGGGGCCACCGCCTTCGAGGTGATACCACGGCTGGTCCGCTAGATGTTGCGGGACCTGCGGCTCGGCCACAGCACGCAGGCGCTCGAGGGGAACGGACAGCGGCAGTTGCACGCTTGATACCTGCGGGTCCGGAAGCGGAGCCGTCTCGACGTGTGGCGAGGCAGGCTCGAGATCCGGAACACAAGCGACACAGATGGCTGCCAGCACGCCAATCACAATCTGACCAGCACGGGGGACCACCCGCCGGACGATGACTACATTTCGCATAGCGACTCCCTTCTGCGCTCAGCGCGGCGCATTCAACAGCTCGGTCTCTGGGATAAGCGTGCAAACCGGGAAATGCGGGCCACGAGGCCTGGCGGTCCGACTACAGGAGATATTCCGCGTAGATGGGCAGCTCGATTTCGGTGGCGTCGATCAGGCGAAGCTCTCTGGGTCGCAACGTGATCTCGAATGAGAGGAACCATCCGTGCGCGGTGACACGGACGTGCCGATCGGAGCGGTTGCATACGCACACTCGGTGCGCGTCAGCGTCCCAGTTGAAGGCGATCGCTTTGCAGGCGTCACCGAGACAGAGGAAAGATGACAGCGTGGTCCCTCGTTCATCTTTAGCGTAGAATCTGTCCGCAGCGGGTAATCCGGGAGGTCTGCGGCTCCGATGGACGTCTCTCACGGAGACATCACGCTCTTACTCGGCCGTATATCGAGCGGAGATCGCAGTGCCAAAGACGAACTCCTCTCGCTCGTCTACAACCAGCTGCACGGCATCGCGCAAAGGCAATTCAGGTCCGAGCGGCCGGGGCACACACTCCAACCGACGGCGCTGATCAGTGAGCTGTACTTGCGTGTCCTGCACGATCCAACGATCGAGTGGCAAAGCAGAGCGCACTTTTACGCGGTGGCGGCCGGGACCATCCGCCGGATCCTCATCGACCATGCGCGCGCTGTAAACGCCCAGCGCCGACCGCATCCGGGACAACGCATCAATCTCGACGACGTGGTGACGTATTCGGAGGACCGCGCGTACGAGCTGTTGATCCTTGACGACGCGTTGCGAAAGCTCAGGGAACTGGACCCGCGGCAAGCGCAGGTCGTCGACTTGCGTTATTTCGGTGGCTTCAGTGTTGAAGAGACCGCTCGCGCCCTGGGCGTATCTGAGCGAACCGTCAAACGCGACTGGGCGATGGCGCACGCATGGCTGTCGGCCGCACTCAACGGCAACGCGCCGAATCCATAGCACGTAACACTGCGCCAATGGATCCTCGATGGGCGCGATTGAAGGACGCATTCTCAGTCGTCGTCGAGGGAGATCCCGACGGCGTCGCCGAGGCGATCGCCGAAGTATGCCGCGGCGATGCCCAAATGGCGCAAGCGCTGCGGGTGCTGGTCGCCGAACACTTCAGGCGTGCCAACGTGGCGGCCGGGAGCTCCGGCCCCGAGTCCGAAGCTCCGGAGTTGCCACGCGTGCTTGGCGATCGATTCCGCGTGTTGGCACGACTGGGCTCGGGAACCTTCGGGGACGTGTACCGCGCGATAGACGAAAAAGCAGGAGCTGAAGTCGCCGTCAAGGTCCTGCGCTCACGCCAGCCGGTCGCGCTCAAGCACTTCAAGGACGAGTTCCGAAAGCTCGCGGATGTGCATCACCCCAACCGCCACCCCAATTTGTTGAGACTGCACGATTTCGTCGGCGTCGGCGATCAATGGATGATCAGCATGGAGCTGATCGACGGCGTGGATTTCCTTCAGTGCTTGTCCCGCGAAGCGGCTCCGATGCGATCGGCCGCTCTTCATACATTGCTGATGCAGCTCGCCGCTGGCGTGCAGGCGCTGCACGAGCGTTCGTTGCTCCACCGGGATTTGAAGCCCTCAAACGTGCTGGTCACCTCTTCCGGGCGTCTCGTCATTCTGGATTTCGGCCTCGTGCGGCTCCTCGCCGACGAAATGACGCTGACGTTTGGTGGCACACCGAACTACATGTCGCCGGAGCAGGCGGCCGCCGCGCAGACGGGCGAGCCAAGCGACTGGTACGCGGTCGGCGTGATGCTGTACCAGGCCTTAACGGGAGTCCTGCCGTTCGACGGCGAGTTTTTGGACGTACTGCGGCGTAAGCAAGTGGAGGTTCCGGTCGCACCTCGGTCGCGTGCAGCCGACGTGCCTCCGGTGCTCGACGCCTTGTGCATGGAACTCCTGGAGCGGGATCCGGCCAAGCGGGCCTCGTACACAGATGTCGCGACGGCGCTCGGCACGAGGCCCACGGCAGTCCCGAGCAGGGCCGGCAGCACGGCGCTGGTGGGGCGAAGCGTTCACCTCCGAAAGTTGTTTGATGCGCATGCAGCAGCCTCGACCAAGCCGGTTGTGGCTCACGTGTGTGGCCCATCGGGAATCGGCAAGACCGTGCTCCTGAGAGAGTTCCTGCGCGAGATCGGCGACACAGAGACCGTCGTCTTCCCAGGCAGGTGCTACGAGCGCCAGTCGATCCCGTACCAGGGTCTCGATGACGTGATCGACCAGATCGCCCATTTCCTACGTGGATTGCCGGCTGGCGAGGCTCGTGAACTCTTGCCGCGCAACGTTGTTGTGCTCGCACACATGTTTCCCGTGCTTGGGCAGCTCGTGCGGCGTGAGACAGCCGCGGTAGTGGCCAGTGAGTCCGCTGAGCTCAAGATGCGCGGGGTCGCGGCGCTTCGCGAGATGCTTGGGCGCATTGCGGAGCGCCACCGCGTGTTGATCGTCATCGACGATCTGCAGTGGGGTGACCATGATAGCGGTGCTGCGCTCAACGATCTGCTCTCTGCGCCGGACTCGCCGCCGATGTTCGTCGCGGTGGCCTATCGATCGGAAGACGTGTCCTCGAGCGCGTGCATCCGCGCGTTGCGGGACGGGCAGAGAAGTGCGTCCTCGCGGCTCGACGTGTTCATTGATCTCGAAACATTGAGCGATCCCGATTGTCGGCGCATTGCGGCTACGGCGTCGTCGCGTCCGCTTGATCAAGCGGCCATGCAGCAGATCGTCACCCAGTCGGCGGGGAATCCGTTCCTGCTTGACGAGATCGTGCGCTGGTTCAATGCGGAAGGTGCCGATGCGCCGCTTGACGGATTCAGCGTCGAACGCGCCGTCCTGTCCAGGCTGGACACGCTCGACCAGCCAAGCCGCCGCCTCGTCGAACTGGTCGCGATCGCCGGCCAGCCCACGGAGCTCCGCGTCTTTCGCAGTGTCGGGGAGGTCGGCAATCTCATTGCCGCGCGTGATGATCTGTTGGCCGCCCGTTTCGTTCGATCCCGGCTTGTTGAGGAACGGGTGGAGCTGGAGGTCTACCACGACCGAATCCGGGAAGCCCTGGTGTCAACGATAGACGCTCAGACTCGGGTGATGCGTCATCGCGAACTCGCCTATGCGTTGGAGACCACCGGCGGCGATCCGGAGCGTATCGCGGCGCACTTTCAACACGCGCTCGAACACGAATTGTGCAGCCGTTATGCGTTGGAGGCGGCCCGTCGAGCCATTCGGGTGATGGCGTTCAACAAAGCGGCGCAGCTTCTACAGCTCGCCTTGTCCACAGGCAGCCTTCAGGCCGACACGCGGCGTCATGCGCAGCGCCAGCTCGCAGACGCATTAGCGAACGCCGGCCGCGGCGCCGAAGCCGCCGAGCAATATCTGGTGGCTGCCGCAGACGGCGCCGCCCGTGATCAGCTCACCCTGAAGCAGCGTGCGGCCGAAGAATTCCTGTTCAGCGGACGCGTAGACGAGGGGCTCGCGATCTTTGAACAACTTATCGCCCAGGTCGGGATGAAACTTCCCACCAGAGTGGGGACCGTGTCCCTGTCCCTACTGCTACGGCGCGTGCAGCTGAGACTCCACGGTCTGCGGTGGCGCGAACGAAAGGCGGATGCCTTGCCGGCGGACGCGCTCCTGACGCTCGACGCGTGCTCCGCCGTTGCGACGGGCCTGGCGCTGGTCGACGTCGCGAGAGGCGCGGTACTCCAGACGACCAGTCTGCTGTTGGCGATGAAAGCAGGAGAACCCGCGCGGCTGGCACGGGCCCTGGCGATGGAAGCGGGTTATCGCTCGACGGCCGGGATCGCCGCGAACCGACGCGCCGAACAGATCTTGGAGCAGGCGCGTGAACTCGCAAAACAACGCGGAGATCCACGCGCACTCGGTCTCGTTGCGGTGATGAGCGCCACCTGCGCGTGGAGCGTAGGGCACTGGGAGGAGTGCGTGCGTCGTGCCCGGGCGGCCAAAGAGATCCTTCACGGCGCGCACGAGCGTGTGACCTGGGAACGGGACACCGCCGCCATCTTCGAAGTCGACGGTCTGCGTTGGAGCGGCCGGTGGGCCGAGATGAAGGCGATCCTGCCTGAGCTCCTGATCGATGCCCGTAGCCGCGGCGATCTGTACGCGGAGGCGATCCTGCAGATGCACGCTGGATCGTGTGCAGCGCTTGCAGACGATGACACGGATCGAGCGCGTGCGGGACTGAGGTTGCTCGGTCGCTGGTCGAATCGGGGGTTTCACGTCGAGCATCTCGTCGAGACGCACAACCAGGTAGAGATCGCACTCTATGAAGGCCATGGACGTGACGCGTTCAATGTGATCGCACAGCAATGGCCCGTCCTCCGCAAGTCACTGCTGCTACGCGTGCAGACGCTGCGGATCCAGATGCATTCGCTTCGAGCGCGGGCCGCGGTGAGTGCGGCTCACGAAGCTGCAAGCAACCGACGGTGGCTGATGTGGGTGGCCAGGCGCGACATGGTGACCATTCGCCGCGAGGGGACAGGTTGGGGTGACGCGCTCGCGGATCTGATTGAGGCATCGATCGAGCAGGTAGCCCATGGCCCCGCCGCCGCGATTTCTCCGCTTATCCGTGCGGAGAGTCGCGCGCAGATAGCTGGAATGCTGCTCCACGGCCTGATTGCACGACGCACCCGGTTGCTGCTCACGCCCGACACGTCCTCGGCAGACGTTGAGGCGGTGGAAGTCGCGCTCAAAACTGAGGGCCTCATGAAGCCCGATCGGTTCTGCCAGATGATGGCGCCCATGAGGAGGGATCGATGACTATTGAATGTTTTGCCAGCTTCGGGCGTTGCGCGTCTGGCCAGTCGACGGTCGAATGCCCACGGGATATCGATGGTGTGCGCGCTGTGTTCGACCGTGCGGGGCGGGAGCGCCGGCAGGTCACAATCCGCGGCGGGGGGCATTCCTTCGACGGTCAGGCGCTGCACGAAGGGGATACCGGTTCGCAGATCGTCCTTCGAACCGACGCGTTTACACGAATCGACTTCGGACCGGGTCCGCTCGTGACCGTCGGTGCCGGTGCAAAGTGGGGCGACATCCTCGAGCAGTCAATCCAGCGCGGATTCATTCCCGCGATCATCCAGACTGCCAGCGGAGCGACGCCCGGCGGCACGCTTGCCGGCGACTGCCTGTCGCGGTTTTCGGGCGCGCTCGGCAAGGAGAGTGCGTGGATTGAGTCGTTCACGCTGGTTTCCCCAGGGCAGCCGCCGATGACATGCTCGCGGACCGAGAACTCTGAGGCGTTCCACGCGGCGATCGGCGGTCATGGCTATCTGGGCTTCGCTACCGACATTACGTATCGCCTCATGCACTTACCGGCTGGCGCAGTGGCCCGAACCGAGGTCGTCACTTTTCGGTCCCTGTCTGACCTGGTCGATGCCCAGATCCCTCGTGCGCTCGAGGCCTTTTCGAACGCCGCGAGCGTGAGGGATGCGTTGACGGCGACGCGCGCCGGCCGAAAAGTCTTGCATCCGCAGGCAACGCGTGACATTCGTGCGGTGTCGTCGGTAGCGTTCCAGTCGGGGCAGATCGTGAAAGGCGCCGTGTTCGAATCGTTCTACGCTCAGCCTGCCGATCCGCCGCTGCCGCCGTTTCCGCTCTACGACAACCTGCACGGCGGCCTGCGATACGCCGCGGAGTCAGCGGCGCGGCATGACGACTTGAACCGGCTCTTTCACGAGAGCCTCTTCGCGTTGATGGAAACGATGTTCAAGTCATTTCAGAACGATATCCCGGAGTTCTCATTCTTCATGGACGGCAACACGTTCGCGAAGGAGCGGTTTGAGCGCGAGCATCCGCACCGGGTGTTTCCGATCACACAGCAGACCTTCGTCATTCCCGACGCTAAATCAACCGTCCGCTTCGTAAACGAATGTCTGGTGCGACTGGCTGCGCTCGATCTCGAACCGACTGAGTTGGACCTCCTGTTTGTGGCCGAGGACGACTGCCTGCTCTCGGCGACGTTCAAGCAGAATGGCTTTGCCGTCAGCCTCGCGTTCGAGAATTACGAGGGACCGTGTCCGCCCGCAGCCAGTCGACACGCTCTTACGGGGTTTGAGCGGCCTCTGCGCGGATATGGGCGGACGTATCCACCTGGTGAAAAACCTGCGCGCGGAAAAGGCGGACGTGCAACGGATGTTCGCCGCCGCGATCGGGGATTTCGCACGGATCAAAGCAGATCTGGATCCAGCCGGCATCCTGAGGAATTCGTTCTTCGAGAAAATCTTCTGATGGCCCCGATGGGGCCAACTCTCCGCTTATCTCAGTGCTGGACGTTCATCGGCCATGTGCCGGCTGGCACGAGGGGGAGTTATGAACCTAAGAGTATCGCATTGGTGCAGATGGGTTGGAACGATTGTGTATGTCTTCTCGGCCGCAGCCGCGAATGCGCAGGACGCGTGCATCGCGATTCTGCAGCACGGCATCTACGACACGCACGCCGCGCAAGCGTCGACGCAGACTTATAGCGCCTTCAAGCACGACTTCTGCAGCTGGTACAGCTCGTACCGGCAGACACATCAAAGCGCAAATGCCAGCTTGTCAATTCCCATCGTCGACATTCCGATCGGACTCTCTGGGGGTATGACGTACGGTGAGGCCGATGCGGTGTCGCAAGGGTTGTGCAGTGCCACCACGAGTACGTCGTCATCGGATCAGATGTGGCAGCACATCGATCAGACGCTCAATCCCGGTGGAACGCAGGCGTTCGTCGATTGCGTCAAGGCCCTGCGCGGCGGTCTCCAGATTGATTTTCGCGTGAATGACGACGAGAGCGCGCTGACTGTGGGCCTAGCGTACGACGCACCCCTGGGTGTCCCGTCGCCAAACGCCACGCTCAACTTCATGTCCACTGATGGATGGGTCTGCACGCCGCCACCGGCGCCCCAGGCGGACTTACATTCGATTGCCGGCAAGCCAGGAAAACTGGTCAACAGTCAGATGGGCATGACCTGTAAGCGCGACATCAAGCCGGCACCGTTTCAGGACGGAGGCCTCCAGGTTGTCGCGACGAGGGCTCAGTTGACGCTGCAGACGTCAGCGGGATTGTTCAACGCGTTCTTTCGTCCAGTCGTGTTCCGAGAGCCGCTTGCCGACACCGCAAAGGTCATGGCGGCATATCCGAAAGGAACCATCCTGCCGTATGCCGGCCCCATTTCAGCGATTCCTGCTGGATGGCGTCTCTGCGATGGCACGAACAACACAGTAAATCTGGTGGCGAGACTGCCGATCGGCGCGGGGAACGACGGCCAGCTTGGTTCCCAGGACGGGAAGCTGACGCACAGTCACGACTACGCCAAAGCGCGCACGGGCGGCGCTGACATTGGCGGATTCACGTTAGGGCATGCATTTCAGGCTGTGCACGGCCCGGATCTGGCCGATCATTCGCATGAAATTCCGGCGGGCACGACCAAGGAGGCCAGTAGCCTGCCACCTGTGACTCGGGTCTACTTCATTCAGAAAGTTCAGTAGTCCTCGCCACGCCCGAGAGGTCGATCCGACCAGCTGCAACGAAGTTAGCAGCTGGTCGGGCGACTGGATTCGAACCAGCGATCCCCCGCGTCCCATACAGCAGTCTCGGGCTAGTTAAGTCTAGCCAGGTTGGCGCTGTCCCTACTTTGCCCGGCCTGTCCCTGAAATCGTCCCTGCCAGCCCACGATATGGGGCTTCGCGGAGCCAACAGCAGCCAAATCGCTCGATTGAGAAGTTGTTGAAACGGTTGGATTTGCTAGGAAAATCAGAGGTGTTCGAGAGGCTGTAATCCGTTTAGCAAACCGCCGCTTTCGGCCGCTCAGCCACCTCACCGTGTCGAAATTGCTAAGGATTTTGCGGAATTACGTTGCCAGCGCCTACTACGGTAGAGCTAGTGTGCCCAGCCGTCGCGTGCCCGACAGGCTTCCCGTGTTGCGAATCACCGCGTGTGCACGTGCCGCGCCCACTACCCCGGCGAGCAGGACGACCTCACACGTCGGTAGATTCAGTCGCCCTCGACGGCCTTCGTCTATTCGAGAGCAGACTCGGCGCTCGCATTCAACCTTTCGAGGCCTGCTCAGGCTTCACTCGCGTTGCGGCCCGCACACTTGCTGGCCCGCCCATGGCGGACCTCTGTCCCCGGAGCTTCGACGGCTCGGTCACCCTCGCCGGCTCCCAGGTAGCTACCAAGGCGTACCGACACCTCCTTGTGCCGGACTTGCACCGGCTGCGTTGATTCACCTTTCACGGCGCACTCTCGAATTCGTCGTCAAGCGGCGTCCGGGGAGCTGGACGAGGCTACGGCAATCGGAGACCCAACACACGCTTTCAGGTCGGCGGCCGCCGCCGCGTGTCCACTTGCGAAGGTTAGCGGCGTGTGGCCCGCCAATGACGCGTGCGAGCGTGCCGCGTTGTAGTAGGTCTGGAACTCGGCCATTTTCCGTTCAAGATCCCGTGCATGCCAAAACAGCATCTGATCGAGGAATTCTCGCCGCACCGTCCCAATCAGGCGCTCCACGAACGGGGTGAGAAGCAGTACGTGGGGGACGGTTTTGATTTCCTCGATTTCCAGAATCCGCAGGTTCGCCATCCACCGGTGCGCCTTGAACAGCAGATCGCTATCCGTACTGAGATGTTCCGGTACGCCCTGCCCGTGAATCGCGGCGTTGAATATGTGGCACACGTTGGCGCCCGCGACCGCGCCGCACTGCACGCTGGAATCACAGCAAGCGGAACGTCTCGAGGGACTTCAGGTCACGATCGAACGTCACCGTGTGCTCCGCGCCCAATGAGCGATTGATGCGGCCGATCAGCGCATCACTGAAGTCTGCCTTCGTCGCGCGAAAGTCGCCCAGCGCTTGACGCGCCTCGTCGAGTCGTTCGATGTCGAACTGTGCGGTAGCGAAGATCTGGTCGAGCGCCGTGGCGACCTCGTCTCGTGAGTAGCGGTACGCGGTTCCGAGCACCCACACTAGTTCACACAACACAGCCGTGTTCACGGCAAACCGTTCCCCGCGACCGGTCGCGGCGTCGAGGAAGGCTGCCGCTTTCGCGTACTGGACTGGATCGTCGTGAGTCAGGTACCGCACTAGCACATTGGTGTCCAGCCCGATCATCGCCGCCGTCCGAATTTCGCGTGCATGCGCCTGGCGATGCCCCCGTCCATCTCGTCGACCGACACCGGCAGCTGGCCCGGACGTTGGAGAAGTCCACCAAGCTCTCGAACGTGACGCGTGATTGGCTTCACGATGACCGTGCCGTCGTCCTGCACAACAAAGCTCAGGCGATCACCGGTGTCGACACCCAGATGATCCCGTACCTCTTTCGGAATCGTGACTTGGCCCTTGCTGGTCAGTGTCGCCGTCGGCATGCTGCTCCTTACAATATTGACATATCTTACCTACATGTAAGCCACAGCGTCAACCGCGTCCGTCCACGTCGAGCCTTGTTCACAATGCCACCGCGGAGGCGCGCGCGCAGCACGTGCAACTCGGCTTCGCTCATCGTCCCTTTGAGGCCCGCAGCAAGCGATCATTGAAATGGGCCGGATCATAGAGGCCGTCCTCATCCAAAATGAGCGTCTCGGTCAGGCGCAGATTTCAAGAGCCGATGCCAGTCCGTCGAGTTGCGGGCCAAGCGGGAGACTTCCAGCCCATCACCAGCCCGGCCCGCCAGAGCCCCACGTCACGGACGAGCTGTTGAAAGCCTTCGCGATCGGCGGCCGACGTGTCGGACTGCCCGAGGTCGCGATCGATCACCACCACCTGCTCAATCGGCCAGCCGAAGGCGACGGCGCGTTGCCGGAGCGCATATTGGCGTCGGTGCTCTCCGTGTTCTCGACGACCTGCCGCAGCGTCGACTGCCGAATCTACAGATACGCGTGACGCCGGAGAGGCCGTGGGTGATCTTGTGTGCCAGCGGCCGCCGGTTACCTCCATGCGGCCTCCTGATGCAACAGAACGATGTGGGCCCACACCTGGGCCATTTCGCGGTGGATGAGAGATGGAATCGCGGCGGCCGGGACGGTGGATGATCCTGGGGCCAGCGAACGAGGGCACACGGCCCATGCGTGGAATCACGCGGTCATGCCCTGACGGAGCAAGACCGTGAAACCGGGACATGAGGCGGCCTGAGGCTTGACATGCGAACAGCATGCGAGCATGCTCATCACATGTCCAAGATGGTCCAAATCCGCAATGTGCCGGACGCGCTGCACCGAAAGCTCAAGAGCCGGGCGGCAGACTCAGGACAGACGCTCTCCGATTTCCTCCTGGCCGAACTTGAACGTCTGGCCGCGCGACCGACGCGCGACGAGATGCTGACCCGAATCCACAGTCGAAAGCGCGTGACGTTGAAGACGCCGGCCGCGGTCGTCATCCGGGAGGAGCGTGAGTCGGCGTGATCGTCGTCGACGCCTCGGCTCTCCTCGAATTTCTGCTGCAGACTCCGCTTGGCACCAGGGTCGAGGCCCGCCTCTTTCGAGACCGGGACGAGTTCCATTCGCCCCACCTTGCAGACGTTGAAGTGACTCAGGGCCTCCGACGCCTCGTCCGGACCGGCGAGGTGTCACATGACCGAGCGGCCGACGCGATTGCCGATCTCACCGACTTCGATCTCCACCGTCACCCCCATCTCGACCTCCTGACTCGCGCGTGGAAGCTGCGGGAGAACGTCACGGCGTACGACGCCATGTACATCGCCCTGGCCGAAGCGCTCGATGCGCCGATCGTCACCTGCGACGCGCCGCTCGGCAGAGCGCCAGGTCACCGGGCGCACATCGAAGTGATTGAGTGACGTGTTCAACAAGCGAGGATCGTCGGCGTAATTGTGCCGACATCGAGCAGGTTCATGATTTGCGGGAGGCCTCATGCGCGAACAGGTGATACAGGTCGTCGAGCAGTACATCGACGCGGTGCGCCACAACGACGCCTCCGCTCTTCCCCTTCATCCAGATGCCGTTTGCGAATTCCCGACCAACACGTACCGAGGCGCAGCATCGTTTCGGAAAGGACTCGATGATTTCGCCCGCATCATGAAGAGCATCGAGGTCATTCGCCTCGTTGTCGACGGTGAGCATTGCGTCGCGATCGTCAACATCGATACCGTCTTCGGCGTCATTCCGTTCGCCGAGCACATTCACGTCGCGAACGGACAGATCGTCTCCATTCGAGGCTACTGCGATCCCCGCCCCATGTTGGCTGGAACGCCGGTTCCCACCTAACGTCGAGTCCTGCCGACCGCTAGGAGCAGGTCGCGAATCAATTGGCGTCCCGCTCATCGTCCCACCACCAGATGCATCGCCGCCTCCGCGTGGAGACGTGCTCCTTCACTCTGTAGCCGAGCGCGGGAAGGTCCCAGGCCTTCGAGCAAGGGCTCGCCCTGGCCGAGCAGGTCGGCGAGATGGCGGGTGCATCTCGTCGAGTAGACCGGCCTGCAGATACTGGCGGATCGTGACTGCGCCGCCGCCGATTCGCACCTCGAGCGGCCGCCCGCGCCTGGTCCGCCTGTCGATCTAAAAAGTCGGACCAGCTTCGCTTCACCACACCAGAATCTCGTGTGTCACGGCTCGCCACCAACTCGGATTCACCCGCGCCAAGTACGTGGCCCAAAACTGCAGAACAATCATCGGCGGCAAGACGCAGAGATAGACCCTGTTGAGTCGGCCATCCACTTCGAGGTCGCGCAACATTCCAGCTACGATCAGCACATCGAGCGCCGGGTAGGGAAGGTCGTGGTCACCGATGTAGTGAACAAAACCGGCCATTTCGTCGACGGGCAAAACCGGCCATTTAACTGACCGGTGACCGAGACGAGTGAGTTCTACTTCGTCGGCTCCTCGGGACGCAAGTCGGTGTGGACCTTGGTGCGCCAGCTTCGAGGGCCGCACTTCAGCACGTGCGCGTGATGCAGCAGCCGGTCGAGGAGCGCGGTGACGGCGGCGGTGTCGCCGAGGAGCTTTCCCCAGTCGTCGACCGGTCGATTCGAGGTCAGGAGCGAGGACGCCCGCTCATAGCGGCGCATGATGATCTCGAGGAGATCTTCGGCCGCGGTGTGCGGGAGCTTGCGCATGCCCGAGGTCGTCGATGATGAGCAACGGGACGGCCGTCAGTTCGGCGACGAAGGCTTTGCGGGTCCCGTCGAGCGTGGCATCGGCGAGCTCCTCCAGCAGGGTGTGGGCCTCGCGGTAGAGCACGCGGTGGCCTTGGTGGATCGCGGCGCGGCCAATCGCTTGGGCGAGATGACTCTTGCCGGTGCCCGGTGGGCCCAAGAAGAGGACGTCTTCGCGCTGTTGGATGAAGCGGCCCGTCGCGAGTTCGTGGATGAGCGCGCGATTCATCTTCTTGTTGAAGTCGAGGTCAAAGGTGTCGAGCGAGCGGTCGGCGTCGCGAAAGCGGGCCTGCTGCAGGCGTCGGGTGATGAGTCGATCCTGCGCGCCGGAGCAGTTCGTCGCTGACCAGGGCCGAGACGAGGTCGATCGGCGTCTGTTTCTCCGACTGCGCCTGGCGGAGGCGGGCCTCGAGGACGTCGGCCATGCCGGAGAGGCGGAGTTTGCGCAGGGCGTGATCGAGTTCGACGAGATTCATGTGGGGTCTCCTGTCTGGCGATCAATCAGATCGCGATAGAGCGTGAGCTGGCGGATGAGGGGGTCGACTTGCGTGAGCGTGAGCGGCGCGGCGGGCCGTCGTTCGAGATAGCGGCGGAGAAAGCGATAGGTCGGGACCTGGAGTTCCAGGGCGGTCTTGGCGGCGTCGTCCGCGGCGGCCGGTCCGTATTTCTTGGCGAGCGCGAGGACGCCGAGGATGCGGCGCACGCCGGCGGCGCCCTCGTGGTCGTGGATGTAGGTGCAGACGGTGTGGAGATGCGCGCCGGCGTGGCGCGCCCGCGCGAGGAGGGCCACGGTCGACGCCGGTGTCCGCGCCGGCCGGTCCGCGTCCGCGATGCGATGCCAGCCGCGCGGCGCGTGGACGTGCTCGCGGAGGAGCTGGCCGGTCTTCGGATCAAGGAGCCGGACGTGGAGGTCGGTCCATTGCACCTGGACGCGCTGGCCGATCCACCCGGGCGGCGTCGAGTAGTACGCGGCGTCGACTTCGACGCAGCCATCGAGATGGACCGTGCGCACGCCGAAGCGGTAGTAGCGAAACGGCTCGACCGGCAACGCCTGCAGCGCCGGTCGCTCTTCGGCAAACATGTCGGCGACCTGGCGTTTGGTCGTGCCATGGATCCGGGTATCCGCCCAGTGCGCCTCCCAGCGATCCAGATACGCCTGGGCCTGCTCGAGCGTCTCGAAGCGCTGGCCCTGCAGCGGCGTCTTCTGCGTGTGGCCGATGCCGGATTCGACCTTGCCTTTGTCGAAAGTCATCGACTGCAGGTTGTGTGGGGCCCACCGCAGGCCGATTCCGCATCACCCATCCTTTTCACCCGCTTCGTGGTGCCGAGTACGAGCTGGTGACGCGGAAGCTCACCTGGGGTGAGGATCGGGTCTTCTATTACGACCCAAACGGGAAGCTGAAGTCCTTGTTGACCAACGTGACGGACGTGGTGTCGACAGACGCCTTCCATCGCGTCTCGGCTGGCCGGTCAGCCTTTCGCGTGGAGGATCTGTTGGAGCTCTGGCACCTGTTCGACAGGCGTAAACAAGCCGGTAATGGAGCGCAGGAGGTGTAAGATAAATATCGCCTCACTAGACAGAAGAATTATGCCGCACGGGGGGCCGATCGAAAAGGCATCCCCGTACAGCTGTGTCGCCATCTCTATCTCACGGCTACGAACGACTTGGTTCCGCGCATGTGAAATGGACCTTGATTGGGTGTTTCGACTTGACTTGACATATATATGAGGCATAATCTATCTTACATAGCAACGGTCGAGCGCCCGGATGGCCAAACGGAAGAAGCCCGATCAGAAAACACTGGCGTTGAAGCAGACGGGGACCCTCAACCCGCGCCCCGACGCGATCGTCGACCCGCTGTTCAGGGAGAATCCGTTCTTCGATCCCAAAGATCTGCTTCAGGTCCGCTACGAGATGCTGCGCCGCCACAGCGTCGAGCGCGTCTCGATTGTCGATGTGGCGACCACGTTTGGCGTGTCGCGCCCCACCGTCTATCAGGCCCAGGCGGCATTCCAGCACGGCGGCCTGAGCGCCCTGCTTCCCAAGGCTCGTGGGCCCAAAGAGGGGCACAAACTGTCCACCCAGGTCCTCGTACGTGCGGACCTTGCGAGCGGCCGAGCCCGGCTTGACGACCGTCGCCTGTGTCCAAGCCGTTCAGGACAGATTCGGCATCACGGTTCACCGCCGGAGTCTGGAGCGGGCGCTGGCGAGCAAAAAAAAACGGCGCACGCCGACGGACGATCATCCATTCCAGAGGGAAGCGTCGCAGCCTACGAAGGACTCCGCCGACAGGTAGTCCAGCCGGATGGGCGCGGCGACCACCTGGGAGGCCTCAGCGCTCTCATGCGAAGTGGCTTGGCATCGTGGGCCGCGATCAGGCCCGCGGCCGTACCGGCACGTTCACCCGAATCTCATCGGCCTTCATTGTCCGCCGCGCCAGTCCTCGATTCGGTCGGCGCCGAACTCGTCCGCTTGGTCGCCGGTCTGATTCTCGGTACCTCGACTGGAGGAGTCTCTGCATGCCTGACCTGAAAGTAAGCCAGCGGCATCTTGACCACGATGCCTATCTCTACATTCGACAGTCCACACCGCGCCAGGTCCTGGAGAATACGGAGAGCACGCAACGCCAGTATGCATTGCGGGACCGCGCCATGGCGCTGGGCTGGCCGCGCGAACGTATCCAGGTCATTGACTGCGATCTTGGCAAGTCGGGCTCACACTCCGCCGGCCGGGACGGGTTTCAAAAGCTGGTCGGTGAGGTCGCCCTCGGCAAGGCAGGCCTGGTGATGGGATTGGAGGTCTCACGCTTGGCCAGAAACTCGGCCGACTGGCACCGGCTGATCGAGTTGTGTTCACTGGCCGGCACGCTCATCCTCGACGAGGATGGCATCTATGACCCGGCGAATTTCAATGATCGGCTTCTGCTCGGTTTGAAAGGAACGATGTCGGAGGCGGAACTGCACTTCCTGAAGGCGAGAATGCGAGGTGGAGTGATCAATAAAGCTCGACGCGGCGAGCTCGAGATGCGGCCGCCCATCGGGCTGATGTATCGGGACGACGGCGTGCTGATTCTCGATCCAGACGCCGAAGTACAGGCGGCGATGCGCCTGGTCTTCAAGACCTTCGAGAGGACCGGTTCAGCGATGCAGACCGCGAAGCTGTTCTGCGAGCAAGGTCTCCGGTTCCCCCGCCGCATTCGCAAGGGACTGAACACGGGTGAGTTGCATTGGGTGCGGGCGGCGCACTCTCGAGTCCTCCAGGTGTTGCATAACCCCCGCTACGCCGGCGCGTTCGTCTACGGTCGCGTACGCACCCGCCGTCTGCCAGATGGAAAGCACAGCACGACCAAGGTTCCCCGGTCGGAATGGCAATTCGTGATGCCTGCTGTTCACGCCGGCTACATCAGTTGGGACCAGTTTGAGGCGAATCAAACGCGCCTCGCCGAGAACGCGCTGGCGTTTGGAGGCGCACGGAAAGCCGGGCCGGTACGCGAAGGCCCAGCGCTCCTGCAGGGCCGCGTCATCTGTGGCGTGTGCGGTGAGCGGATGAGCATCCATTACAGCATGGCGTACCATCAAGTGACTGCCATCTATGTCTGCCAGGAAGCCTCTCTACGAAAGGAGAGAAGGTCTGCCAGCGCGTGCCCGGCAGCGTCGTTGATCAGGCGATCAGCAACCTGTTACTGGAGCTGATGCAGCCGATGACGCTCCACGTGGCCCTCGCCGTTCAGCAGGAAGTTGAGGCACGCGTGACCGAGACCGACACGTTGCGGCAGAAGCACGTGGAGCGAACACGCTACGAGGTCGAACTCGCCCGCCGTCGCTACATGAACGTCGATCCCGAGAATCGCCTCGTCATCGATAGCCTAGAAGCGGAATGGAATAACAAACTCCGGACACTGGCCGAGGTGCAGGAACAGTACGACCACCAGACACAGAAGCAGCGTCTCTTGATTGACGCTCAAACAAGGGAGCAGCTGCTCTCCCTGGCCGCGGATTTTCCACGTGTCTGGAATGATCCCGGCGTCGAGCCCCGCGAGCGAAAACGTATCCTGCGTCTGCTCATCGAGGATGTGACGTTGATCAACGGCGATATGATCCAGGCACACGTGCGCCTCCGCGGTGGCGCCACTCGCAGTCTCACGCTCGCCAAGCCATTGCCGATCGCGCAGATTCGAAAGACGAAGCCGGACGTGGTCGCCGAGATCGACCGCCTGTTGGATCAATACTGTGATCGCGAGGTCGCAGACGTGCTGAATCGACAAGGACGGCGGACGTGGCAGGGGCAGCCGTTTAGCCTGAAGAAGATTGCGCATATCCGGCAAGCGTTCAATCTGACGTGCCGCTTCAAGCGCCTACGAGCCAGGGGACTGCTCACGGCGAAAGAGATGAGCGTGCGGCACGGTGTCACGCCCACGACCATCAATCTCTGGGCAAGAGAGGGCCGACTGCAAAAACACCGGTACGACAATGCTCGGCGCTGTCTCTACGAACCGCTGGACGAGCATGCGATTCTTAAGGGCCACGGAGGGCGTCGGGCCGCGCAGCCGGTGTTCACCGTTGCACAACCGAGATGAGGTGCAATATGAAACATAAGCTTTGCGATCGGGATCGCGGACGCGACACGGCAGGCCGACGACGCCGTAGTGCGCGAGCACATCCCGATACAGCGGATTAAGGGCCGGTTCGTAGACGTCAGGCGTGAGCACGCCTTCTTTGAGGTTGTCGAGGACGACCACGCGGGTCGAGCCACCGAGTCGGCGAAAGGCCCGTTCGTGCAGCTCGGCCCACGTCTGCGCACTCGACTGCCAGACCAACAGCCGCACCGCTTTGCGCGAGTAGCCGAGGGTCAGGACGAACAGACGCGTGCGGCGAAACTTCCCGGTCTGCGGATGGCGGACCATCGGTCCGTCCCCGTAGTCGACCTGGGATTCCTCGCCCGACCGCCGTCGTGATCACCACGCGCGCCTCGGCCGGCGTCGCGCCGCGCAACTGCCGGACGAAGCGCCGGACACTGGCGTACCGGGCGGTGAAGCCCTCGTCGACCAGGTCCTGCCAGATCGCCATCGCATTGCGCCCGAGCTTGAGCGCCCCGTCGATGCGATCCCGATAGCGGCTCGCACGCACTCGCCTGTGGCGCGCGCGTCGGCGGCGGTGGCCACGGCGACGGCGGGGAGTCGGTGGACACCTCCGCGGAAATGGCCGGTTTTCCCTTCTCTTCCCCTGGTCGCCCGCGGCCGCGGACCGGAATGCCGGCCGCCTTCAGATAGTCGCTGGCCGTCTCGCGACGGACGCCCGGTCTCTCGCTCAATGCGCCGCAGCGTCCATCCGAGTCGGCCCAGCGCGATGACTTGCTGCTGTGTGCTCGTATCCAAGACGTTTCCCATAGCGACTGAGGAGCACGAAGCCCCTCGTCGCGGTCAACGTCTCGGTCGACGGGTGTCAGGAAATGGCCGGTTTTGAGGTGTCGATTAATGGCCGCTTTTGGGTGTCCACCGAGGATCTGACGAAAGCAGCTTGCATGAGTTGGCAACTGGCCATGAAAACGAGGCGACGATGGGTATTCGGGCCGCTTCCGAAAATAAATCGCCAGCGCCATGCAGGCGCGAAAGATGATCATGTCGCACCCAGAACCGACAGGAAGGATGGAAACCACGGGGCTTATCGGACCCGCCGCCCGCCTCCCGGCCACAGCGGGCTTATTTCGAGTCTTGGGTGTCGAGCAGCAGCGAAGGGATGGCGACAGCCTTTGCCCCGAGTTCGCTGGCTTTTTGTAGCAGATCCTTTGGCCCGTCGAATCCCTCGGCGCTCAGCTCTCCGTCCCAGACTGCAATGACCGTGACGTTGTCAGCGCCGCCCTCGGCGATCGCCTCGAAAAGCATCCAGTACCGTGTGCGCTGCCAGATACTGTAACCAGGCTTCTCGAGGATCCAGCGAGGCAGCTCCGCGGAGTCCGCGAGCACGCGCGTCGGGAGCACCTGGCTCCGTCGAGTGAAGCGCTCGACCCAGGAAGGCCCTGAGAGCTTGAGGAAGTCGTTGACGAACTGAAACGCCGGCTCAGGTAAAAACAGTTGCGTCTTGATACCGAGAGCTTCGCACACCTCGTGGAACAGGATGTCGCCGCCACTCACGCCTAAGGCGAAGCCGCAGTCGACCCCATCCGGAAGTGCCATCTCCGCCTTGACTGTCTCCACGATCTTTTGCCGAGCGGCAGGCTCCTTCTCGATCGGGAATTGCAGCGCGGATTGTCCGGGCGCGTCCATGGCGTGGCTGACAAAAAGGATCCGGCGCCCGAGTTGCCGAGTCTCCGGCGGCGGCGGTGAGAGTGGTTTGACCACCTCCATCGCGGCGGCGGTGTTTTCGCGCAGCACTCCCAGGTGCTGGAAAATCTCCAACTGAGAACGGGCGGAGTCGGAGTAGAAGTCAGGAGCGTCCCTCAGAGCGGATCGATACGCGAAGGCGATCCTTGTCGGGCGGTTGCCGGTCAGTAACAGGAGGTCGGCCGCACTGATATCGACCCATCGATCTTCTCGACCGCTCCGCTTCAGGTCATCCTTGCGGGCGTCCAGCGAGATCGCCACCGCGCCGGCCAATTGCTGGCGCTGCACTTTCAATCCGTCCAGCTCCGTCTTGGCCTGCCCGTCGCTATCGAACCGAGTCTCCCAAGCCACCGAATCTCTCTCTGCGAGCTCGATCGTGATCGTGAGCATGCTTAGGGCGTTCAATCCCGCATAAAAGCTATCGAGGCTTTCTTGAAACCCTTGCCGGTACAACTCGTAGCATTTGAAAAGATGGGGTGATGCCAGTGCCGCGGACGACGCTGGCTCGCCACTCAAACCTTGCCACGACGAACGCCATCGGACTTTGATATTCCGGGCGAGAAGCGAGAGCGATTCAGCTCGCAAGTCGCGGGGAATCTTCTTGTCACTCAACACCCGCTGCAACGCACGGTCCGACGCGTCGAGATCGCCAAGGCGCTGATAGATCGTGCTGAGGCGATGATTCGCTTCTGGCTCTTCTGGAATCAGCGTCTGCAACTTCTCCCAGGTCGCCTTTGCGCCAAGATAGGCCCTCAAATTGAACTGGGCGCGACCAATGACCCGCAGTCCTTCCGAGGCCCACAAGCACTCTTCGGCCTCCATCGCCAGCAGACTCAGCAGTCCCAGCTGTCTGCCTTTGAACGCCAGTTGCACAGCTTCTCGAAAGGCCTGAGGCACCGGCAGTAAGCGCGATCGATCCTGCCCCTCTAGGTTGGGGAGCATTTGAAAGACCGGGCTATCACTCTGATCGTTCGCGAGCGTCAACCGCAACGCTTCCGTGAGCGGTTCCAGCTTGCCCGCTGGCGTATCCGGTTCGTATTCGAGATATCGATCCGTGCGGAGGTCGAACGGCACTTCGTCCCGCAGACCGCGATCCCCTGGCCCTTTCCGACTCCTGGCGCGCAGCAGGAATGTCCGATTGGGTTGCAAGGCGTGCCTGAGCCCCAACTCGTAGAACACGTTGGCGTTGTCAATCGAGACGTCCGCAATCACAATCTGGGCGGCTACCAACTGCTGGAACATGTCGGCGCGAATGTTGCCTGCTTCGAGGATCTGGATACTCCGTCCTGAGATGCCGAGGCGCTCGAGCGCGGGGAGGATGAGCGAGCGTTCGACTTCATCGAAGTCGATCTCCTGTCTTCTTCCGAACGGCCGAAGAATGGCGGCCCGCGGTCGCCTGTCATCTGAATGGCTCGAAGCTGCGAGGCTCATCTGGACGGCGCGGTTGATGAATGCCTGTTCCGCGTCATTGAGCTCGGCGCCGTGATCGCTTGCCCACTGCTGAGCAGTCCGAAGCGGCGCCCCGCGCAGCAGGAAGTCGTTCTTATAGCCGCTGGCTTCCCAATCCTGAATCGGATCACGAAGCCGCTGTCGCCAGAAGAGAAAGTCGAGGTCCTTGTCGAGCCAACCGCGCAGCCGTGACCAGGCGCCGATCAGCGCTTCATTGTCGATCACGACCGTCTCCTCGCCGCTCGTGTCGTCTCGCGTAAGGGAGAGCAGCGTCGTTTGCGCCAGCGCGCGGACCAAGGGGGTGGCCGTCGCGCCAAACGCCTGCAGATTGATCCGCTGTCTGGAGTGCCCCACACCTTCGTCGGGGCGCACGACGTGCACCAGACGGGTCCACACCCGCCTGGCCTCCTCCTGCTGCTCCCGCGGCAGGTGCAGGTAGTGGGCTTCGGCGACCCGGACCAGTTCTTCGAGCGCCGTCTCCTTCGTTGGGCCGGCCACGCTCTGGTCCGTATCCGCGGCGTCTGGCGTCGCGGCGAAATCGAGGAGGACCTCCGATTTCAACTCCGGCGAAATCGGAAACGTGAACGTGAAATCCTTGACCTTTACCTCGGTCAGGTACGCGGCGATGTTGATCATCGCCCGTAGAATCTTTTTTGTGTCGTTCGGATCGTCAGTAAAGGGCGCGAGCGTCTCCTCGTAGCCGTGAAATGGCACGTATGGCACTTCGACGCTGCTCCAGTAGGCGTCGCGGTCGATACCCGGTGCGAGCAGGTCACTGAACAGGCGGCGCGCGTATCGCTGCCGGATGCCGAGCTTCTGCTGCTCGGCCTGCTCGACCCGAGTGGGCACGGGGAAGACGTTGAATGCGTTGTTCCTGGATGTGCCCAGAAATTTCCGTCGCCCCTGCACCGATGAGTGCGCCACTGCCGCCGCGCCCTCCATACTCTGGTTGTTGTAAGTGAAGCAGACCACCAGCGCGTCCGGCATCTGGACGGTGCAGATGTCGGCGATGTCGCTCAGACCGGTGCGGCTGTCGATCAGGACGTAGTCGTAGTTCGCCTCATGTCGGCGCGTTGACGCGTCGAAGAAGTGCCCGCCGCCGAGCCGGTCGTAGAAGTTGTCCCAGTCGAAGGTGGAGACCGCGTCGCGTACGCCGGTCCTGCCTCCCGCCGGAACGAAGTCGAGTGTGCCCCGGGGCGGGAACTCCCGCCGAGGTTGACCGAGAACGCGTGCGGCTGTAACGCGCGTACGCGCGTGCCAATCGTCGGACGGCTGCACGCTGGGCCAGCCGGCGCATCACTGATCGGCGAACTCGATGACGAAGTCGATGAGCCCGTTGGACGAGGTGGAGGGGTCGAAGAAAGGGGTGGAAGAACCGGTGCAGACCCGGGGCCTCCAGGTCCCAGTCGACCGCCAGGACCCGCTTGCCGTTGGCGGCGAGAATCCAGGCGGTGTTGGCCAGGGCCATGGTGCGGCCCGTACCTCCCTTGTACGAGTAGAAGGTGACGATCCTGCCTGCCGGCGTGCCGGAAAATGTCGCGTCCATCACAACGCCGTCTCGTCCTTTGTCGGCTGGTTGCTGACGACTGGCTTGGCTATGCTGTTTGGCAACGATCTCCTGTGGTCGACGCGCTTGTGCATCTCTGACCTGATATGAGTCAGCACTTCACGAAGCGTGTCACGCAACTCGTCGATCGACCGGATGGAGTCGCGATAGAAGATGGGGTTCTTCCATACGTTGGCGCGGATGTCAAACGTGTTCCTGACGGTTTCCTCAATCGCCTCGCGCTGGCTCGCGACTTCCGGTCAGCTTTCATTCCAGGGGACGAGCACGCTGCAATTGATGATGTACGGCTTAAGGTCCCTGTCGAACTGTTGCAGGATCTGCTGGTTATCCTGCTCCACCTCGCGCTCCAACCATCGACGAGAATGATCACGATCTTTCTCTCGTTGTAGGCTTTTCGATCTCCTGAATGAGGTTGCCGTCGAGTCCCAGTTCTGAGCTGTCGAAGTCCAGCTCATCATCGAGACGAAGTTCGTGACGAACGGTCCGATGCGGCTGGCGATCTGCGGGTAAAAGGGGCGCCAGTTCCCCGCGCCAGTGCTGCCGTATGCTGCAGGGGACCGCACGCCGCCGAACTCGTTGGGATCTCCCGCCACGAACACGAAGCGCACGTGCCTGGGCTCGCCCTGCCCGTGGACAGGTGAGGCCGCTTGCTGCGGTTGGGCAATGGCGATCACCTGTCTCACGAAGGCCGAGGGCACGTCCCTCAACGGGCGCTGCTTCAGTGGTGGCATCTCATAGGCTGCTGCAGCCTCACGTATCTCCGTCGCAAGCCGTTTTATGTAATTCCAGTACAGTGGCGTGCTGACATTGAACTCTGGAGGACGTAATTGACCCCTCTCGATTGTGCTCCTCGTTGGGATCGCCCGAGGGGGTCCTGGCTGGCCTTCACGGCGTCGTCGGTCGGTCGGCAGCGGCGCCAACCAAAACACCGGCTTGATCGTCGGCGGCAGAGAAGGCTGCACGCCGGCCTTGGCTTTCGATTGCCGGAAGGCTTCGCGACGCATCTGGAAGAACTGCCATTCTTTGCCGCGGTCACGGGCTCTTGAAATAGCCTGGCGAGTAGACGCATACCATCACCTTGCTCGCCTGCAACGCGTCGAGGATCAACTCCTGCCATTCCTCGCCGAGCTCGATCTCTTGCTGATCGAAGAACCCGACCACAGTCCCTTTGGGCAGTCCCATCTGCTCCCGCAACTCGTCGCTCAAGTCAGCGAAGAACCGTTGCAGGTACTGGCCGGAGATGCCGCGTGTGTAGCTGAAAAAGAATTCGTATGACATCGCTATTCCACTCCGAGCGGACTGAGTCGAACCAACCAGCGGCTGCTGACGGCTGAGATTGTAGACGATAGCAGTCCGGTGCGAGGCTCGGCCCAGCCGGCGCGCATCAGTCCGTGGTGAAACTCCCGCCGGCATTGATGGTTCTAGGCACGATGCCTTCCCGAGAATACAGCGGTCGACGCGTCTCAATCCTCGGACGAGTCGACTCTGCGGTGGCGCCACGTCACAATAGGTGCGATGCAGATAAAGAACTTGGTCCCTCTCTCGTCAGACTCTTCTCCGAACTCGTTGACGGCGCTCCCGCCCGGGGCGACGCGTTTATGCTCAACTCCGGCGACCAGGACTGCTGCGCTGCCTCGACAGGCTGTCAGCGGCCGAGGCCTCCCAATCGACCGATGGCGGCGCCACCATCGCCGCGCACGCGCAGCACGTGCGCTACGGCCTCTCGCTGATGAACCAGTGGGCGGCCGCGGGCGGCAATCCCTTCGCCAATGCGAAGTGGGAGGAAGCGTGGAGGGTCTCGACCGTCGACGCTGCCGTGTGGATGAAATCCGCAGCGGGCTCCGCGCCGAGGCGCACGGCTGGCTGGAGGCGTTGAACGCGCCACGCGAGCTCGGGCCCGTCGAACTCACCGGCATGATCCCCAGCGTCGCCCACCTGGCGTATCACCTCGGCGCGATCCGCCAGATCAACAAGAGCCTCAGGGGTCCGAAGGAAGGCACGTTCACCCCAGAGTCTGGGGCACCGCAGCACCTGATTACGATCTTGGAATGCGAATTCCCGGTCTCGGCTGCGTGAGGCTCTCCACAAAGCGCGATCGCGACAAGACGGGCGCCTTCACCAGGGTGACGCCCGGCGCTCTCGATCGCCACGTCGGTCCCCATGCCCATCGCGATGCCCACGTCGGCCTGCGCCAACGCCGGTGCGTCGTTTGA
>CAVTIL010000021.1:0-123453 GCA_963734695.1 uncultured Acidobacteriota bacterium | reverse complement strand
CGACCTTGACCATCCGGTCGACGACGGGGATCAGCAGGAAAAGACCGGGGCCCTTCGGTTGCGGCAACAGGCGCCCGAGCCGGAACACGATGCCGCGCTCGTACTCCCGAGCGACTTTGATCGCCGCGAAGAGAAGAGCGACCACGAGCAACACGAGGATCGCGGCGATGATGAGCGCGGCGTTCACGGGCTCGATCCTATGCGCTGCCGAGTGGACGGACCGTGAGTACGAGCCCGTCGAGCGATTCGACCCGCACCTGCTCCCCGAGGCGAAGCTCCTGGCCGCCTGAAGCGCGCGCCTGCCAGAGCTCCCCGTTCACATAGACAAGACCGCCGCTTCGCACCTCGCCGACCGAGCCGGCGATCAGCTGCGGCCCGACCTCGACGGGTGGGTGCCTTACCTGAACAGCCTTGCCGAGCGCGAACACCCAGACCCCTCCCAGGGTGACCGCGACTCCATCACGAGCGGTTTCGAGGTGTGGTAGCCCGGTGCGTTCTGGAACAGCATGATCGATCCGACCGCCACGCTGATCAGCCCGGCCAGCTCAGCGCGCCGTGTGTCGGGACGTTCACGTCCACGACCAACAGCGCAACACCCAGGAGCATCAACAGCACCCCGCCCCAGCTGATGGGCAGGACCGAGAAGCCGAACAGGGCAGTGACGAGCGCGACCGCCCCGAGCGCGCCCGGCAGCACGACTCCCGATGGAAAATCTCGAAGCCGATCCCCGCGAGGCCCGCGAGGAAGAGGAGCGGGAGGATGTTGGGATCGATCAGCGTGTTCAGCAGGCGCGTGAAGAAGCCGAGGTGAACATCGTGAATCTGTGCGCCGGCGAGGTGGAGGATGTAACCCTTGGGTTTGGTCTTTACGCCGTCTGACTGCTCGAGCAGCGACGGATCGTCGGTGCGACCGCCTCGATCACGTTCAGCTTCAGCGCTTCCTCCGCCGTCTGGCGTTGGTGGCCACCCGCACCGCACGATCGGCCCACAGGACATTCCGCCCGTGACTCTGTGCAAGTGCCCGTAGCGAGGCCGCCTCTTGGTGATTGATCAGCTTGCGGCGAAGATCCGAGCCATATTGCTACCGCCCGAGTCGATCGGTGTGGAAGACCCGATGTTCGTCTGCGGCGCCATGCCCAGTCGGCCGCCTGCGCGATCCAGACTCCCGCCGAACCGGCGGTCGCGCCGTCGGGGCCTACCCAGACGAGCACCGGGAGCTTCGCGTTGAGCTCGCAGAGCACGATCTTGTCCTTCGACTCCACCAGGCCGCCCGGAGTGTCGAGCACGATCACCGCCGCCGCGTAGCCGTCCTTCGCTGCCTGGCTCAAGTTGTGGCAGAGGTAGTTCTGAGTGACGGGATTGACCTCTGCGTCGAAGTGGATCGCCAGCACGCGCGGAACCGCAGCCGAGGCGGACGGGGCAAAGGCGAGCACCGCTCCGGCGAGCAAAAGTACCCGCAAAAAGGCCCTCTTCAACTCGTAAGGATTCTATCAGGGGAGGGCGTGCGCCCTTGAGGCCGAACGCGGATATAGGCAACCTGAGCAGCAGGTCGCCGTCGCCATGAAGCCTCTTCTCGTTGCCGTCTTTCTCTTCTTCGCCGCGCCCGGCGCAGCATTTGCAGGCGCGTCGCTGACGATGCGCGAGGTGCCGTTGCACGGCGAGCGGACACTCGCGGCGGCGACACCCGAGTTCGATCTGGTCGGGCTGCACTGGCGCGGCTCTGGCGCCGTTCAGTTTCGAACGAGGGCGCCGGCCGGGAAGTGGAGCGCGTGGCGGCGTGCTGATCCCGAAGCGGAGGACCTCCCGAACGCCGGAACGGCGGAGGCGCGTGCCGAGGGGGGCTGGCGCATCGGCAATCCCTACTGGACCGGTGCGGCCGATGCGATCCAGTACGGGCTGCATGGCCGTGTCGACCGTCTCCGGGCGTACTTCGTTCGTAGCCCTGAGGTGCGGATCCCGCTGCGGCGAGTCTCGATGGTCGGTTCACCCCTGATGCTCTCGCGCGAGGTCTGGGGCGCGAACGAGGCGATCAGGCGCGCGCCGCCGAGCTATGCACCGAGCGTGCAATTCGCGCTCGTGCACCACACCGCCGGCACGAACTCCTACTCCGCTTCGCAGTCCGCGGCGATCGTCCGGGGGATCGAGATCTACCACGTCAAGGGGAACGGCTGGAACGACATCGGCTACAACTTTCTCGTCGACAAGTACGGGCAGGTGTTCGAGGGTAGGTACGGCGGTGTCGACAGGCCGGTCATCGGCGCGCACGCGGAAGGGTTCAACACCGGTTCCGTCGGGGTCGCGGTGCTCGGCAGCTACGGCTCGAGCGCGCCGCCGAAGGTCGCGCGGGCTGCGCTGGCGAAAATCTGCTCGCCTGGCGACTCGACATCGCGCACGTCGATCCGACGTCGAGCCTGACGTGGGTCTCCGGCGGCAACGAGCGCTATGCGGCCGGAGTTCCGGTCGCGTTGCGAACCGTCTCAGGCCATCGCGACACGGGCTTCACGACGTGTCCCGGGGCTGCGCTCTACGCCCAGCTCCAGTGCGATCGCGCAGCAGGCACGGGCGATCGGGTTGCCGAAGCTCTTGCGCCTACGGCCCGCGGCGCGATCGGCGGGCAGGTGCGCTTCGCGCACATCTCTCGCAGGCGCTGCCCTGGACCGTGACGATCGCGGGCTCGACCGGGACGATCGTGGCGACCGGCACCGGCACGAGCCAGGACGTCGACTGGACGTGGGACGCCACAGCGGTCGCGCGGGGCTCGTACTCCTGGACGATCGCGGCGGGCGACACGGTGCGCAGCGCGACCGGGACCATCGGCGCGAAGGCTGTCGCCCTGGCGATCCGCTCGGCGACGGCGGTCCCGCGGACGATCACGCCGAACGGCGACGGGCAGACCGACTCGAGCCTCATCACGTACACGCTCAGCGCTCCCGCAACCGTGACGGCAACGCTGCGTGGTCCCGACGGGCGAGATCTCTCCGTGCTCTTCTCGCAAACGCGCAAACCGGGAAAGCAGACCTTCCGCTTCACGGCGGCGGGGGTCGCCGACGGCCGTTACGAGATCGTCCTGAGCGCGACCGACGGCATCGCAACTGTTACGACCGTGATTCCCGTTCTCGTCGACCGAACCGTTCGCGGCTTCACCGGCACACCTGCCGCGGTGTCGCCGAACGGCGACGGCAACTCCGATGCGCTCACCTTCGGGTTCGAGCTCACACAAGCTGCGTCGGTCCGGCTCGACGTCGCTCAGGCGGGAAAGACGCTCGTACCCGTTTACTCCGCCGACCTGCAGGTCGGAGTCGAGTCCGTGTCCTGGACACCATCCGGTCTGAAGGACGGCAAGTACGCCGCCGTGCTGACCGCGACCAACGACCTCGGCACAGTGGCGCACACGATGTCGTTCCGCATTGACACCGTGGCTCCGACGCTGCGCGCGCTTTCGTTCCGCAAGCTGAGCTTCCGCGTTAGCGAGCCCGCGACCATCCGGCTCATCGTGAACGGAAAGCTCGTCACCCGCAGCGTGCGCGCCGGAGTGTTCTCTTTTCGCGCGCCTCGCGTGCGGAGTGTTCGCATCGTTGCCCGCGACGCAGCCGGCAACCTCAGCCGGACGCTGCGGTTCCCGTAGTCCAGGCGTCGTAGTCGCGCTCGAGGTGCAACAGGATCGCTGCGAGCAGTCGTGCGCGGTCGACCGGTTCGCCGAGCACCACGCGTAGTGACGTCGGCGGGGTGAGTGTGTCGGCCGGAAGCTCCTGCGCGGTTTGATTGACGTTCACTCCGATCCCGAGCACCACCCGGCCTTCGCTCGACTCCGCCAGGATCCCCGCCACCTTGCGCATGCCGATCAGCAGGTCGTTCGGAAACTTGATCGCCGGCTCGATCCCGGTGGTCTCTGCGATCGCCTGCGCGACCGCGCCTCCTGCAACGAGTGACAGCTCGGGCAGACGGGCCGGCTCGACCGCGGGGACGAGCAGGACGGAGACGAGGATGCTCGAGCCCGCCGCCGCTTCCCAGCGCCGGCCCAGACGGCCTCGCCCGTCGGTCTGCTCCTCGGTGACGGCGACCGCCCCCTCGGCGCTGTCCTCGCCCAGCATCCGCTGGGTGGACGGCGTGACTTCTGCGTAGCGGTAGACCTTGCCGAAACGGCCACGAAGGAGCGGCCTCACTGCGTCCGGGGCGAGCGAATCGGCCACGCTCCTAGACTAGAGCGCACAGATGCAACTGCCTCGCGGCCGCCGCCGTCCAATCCAGCAGTCCTCCCGTTCGGAAGGGCCCCTCGTCTATGCACGGCTGAGCGATCCGATCCTGGTGAAACGAGCAAAAGACGGCGATGCGCAGGCACTGGCGGTGCTCTGCGAGCGGCACGCCCCACGCGTTGAAAAGCTGGCCGGCCATCTGCTGCGCGACCCTGAAGATGCACGGGACGCCGCGCAAGAAGCGCTGGCGAAGCTCTGCGTGAAGATCAAGCAGTTCCGCGGCGAGTCGCAGTTCGCAACGTGGCTCCACAGGTTGACGATCAACGCCTGCCGCGACGTGGCGAACCGGCAGCGTGCGCGCGCCTGCGAGCCGCTGCTCGAGGACCGCCGCGCTGCCACCGACGCGGATCCGGCGCGCGAGGCCGATCGCGCGGAGCTGCGGAGCGAGCTGAACCGCTGCCTCGCGGAGATCGCGCCGGAGCAGGCGCGCGTCGTCGTGTTGAAGGATGCGCTCGGTCTCTCTTTCGAGGAGATCTCCGAGGCCGCCGGGATGCCGGTCGGAACGGCCAAGTGCTATGCCCACCGCGGCCGCAACCACCTGCGCGACAAGCTCTCGGATGTCGCGTGAGCGTTACGACGCCGTTCGGGCGTGAGGCGATCGAGCAGATCCTGCCCCACCGAGAGCCCTTTCTCCTGATCGACGAGGTCCTCGACCTGCGGCCGGGCGAAGGCGCCGTCGCCCGCAAGACCGTTCGCGCCGACGAGTGGTATCTCAGCGGGCACTTCCCCGGCCGGCCGGTGATGCCGGGCGTGCTCATTGTCGAAGCCCTCGCGCAGACGGGCGCGCTTGCCGTACTGAGCGAGGAGGAAAACCGCGGCCGGCTCGCGCTCTTTGCCGGCATCGATGCGTGCCGCTTCAAGCGCATCGTCGGGCCGGGTGACGTGCTCGAGCTGCGCTGCGAGCTCGAGCGCATGCGCGGACCGATCGGGCGCGGGAAGGCCGAGGCGCGTGTGGGGGACGAGCTCGCCTGTCGCGCAACCTTGACTTTCGCGGTGGAGCAGCAGTGATCGGCAAGGCGCAGGGCGCGCCGATCTCGATCACCGGTCTCGGCGCCTACGTGCCGAGCCGCATCGTCACGAACGACGAGCTCTCGAAGATGGTCGACACGAACAACGAGTGGATCATGGAGCGCACAGGCATCCGCGAGCGCCGCATCGCGGCGCCCGACGAGGCGTTCACCGACCTCGCGCTGCCGGCCGCGAAAGCCGCTCTCGACCAGGCGGAGCTGGATGCGGCCGACCTCGACCTGCTGCTCTGCGCGACCGTCACGCCCGACATGATGTTCCCGACGTCGAGCGCACTCCTCGCCGACACGCTCGGCGCCAGGGACGCCGCCGCCTACGATCTGCTGGCCGGCTGCACCGGCTTCATGTACGCCCTCGTGCAGGCCTACGGAATGATGGCGGCTGGGCTTGCGGACCGCGCGCTCGTCGTCGGCGGAGACGTGCTCTCGCGGATCCTCGACTGGACCGACCGCTCGACGGTCGTGCTCTTCGGCGACGGGGCCGGCGCCGTCGTCCTGGAGAAGGTCGACAAGCCGGGCTTCCTCGGCTTCGAGCTCGGGGCGGACGGCGGGGGCGGCATTCACCTCTCGCTACCCGGAAGCGGCTCCCGCCGGATCGAGGACGCCTCCGCCAACGGGTTCGTTCACATGAACGGCCGCGAGGTCTTCAAGTTCGCGACCAGGGTGCTCGTGTCGTCGGCGGAAGCAGTCCTGGAGCGCTGCGGCGTCTCGGTCGAGGACATCGACCTCTACGTCCCTCACCAGGCCAATGTCCGGATCATGGATCACGCCGCCGCGAAGCTCGGCATCCCGCGGGAGCGCATGGTCGTTAACGTTGACCGCTACGGCAATACGTCCTCGGGGTCGATTCCGCTTGCCCTGGCGGAAGCGCAGGCAGCCGGGCGGCTCAAGGAAGGAGACCTGGTGTTGATGACTGGCATGGGAGCGGGCCTCACGTGGGGCTCGACACTGATGGAGTGGACGGGATGAAGCCCGGTCGCGTCGCCTTCTGCTTTCCCGGCCAGGGATCACCTGGAGGTCGGGATGGGTCGCGAGGTCGCCACCACCGTGCCCGAGGCGAGGGACGTCTTCGAGCGCTGCAGCGCGGCCACCGGAATGGACTTGATGCGCCTCTGCTTCGAGGGGACGGAAGAAGAGCTCGTCGAGACCGAGGTCCAGCAGCCGGCGCTCGTCGCGACGAGCCTGGCCGTCCTGGCGGCGATCAGGGAGCGCGGCATCAAGCCGGACTTCGTGGTCGGCCACTCGGTGGGCGAGTTCGCGGCGCTTGCGGCCGCGGGGGCGCTGAGATTCGAGGAAGCGGTGGTGCTCGTGCGTGAGCGCGGCCTCGCGATGGCCGACGCCGCCGCGCAAGAACCCGGGCTCCATGGCGGCGATCCTCGGTCTCGACGACGAGGTGGTGGAACGGATCTGCCGCCGGATCCTCAACGTGTGGCCCGCGAACTACAACTGCCCGGGCCAGATCGTCGTCTCGGGTGAGAATCCGGCGATCGACGAGGCGTGCGCCGAGGCAGAGCGGGAGGGTGCTCGGTCGCGCGATCAAGCTTCGCGTCTCGGGCGCGTTCCACAGTCCGCTCGTCGCGCGCGCGGCCGACCGGCTGCGCCCGGCGCTCGATCGCGTGAAGTTCGCCGAGCCGACGTCGCCGTTCATGTCCACCGTGACCGCCCGTGTCGAATCGGCCAAGCGGATGGGACCGCTTCTGGTCGAACAGCTGACGGCACCGGTTCGTTTCACCCAGGCGACACAGGCGCTGATGATGGAGGGCGTGCACACCTTCGTCGAGGTCGGTCCGGGCAACGTTCTCGCCGGCCTCGTCAAGCGAATCGACCGCAACGTGAAAACCGTGTCCGTCTCGACGCCCGAGGAGATCGACAAGCTCGAGGAGACGCTCTCCTCTGGCTGACGCGTTCGCGTCGCTCGAGGGGAAGGTCGCCCTCGTCACCGGCGGCTCGCGTGGGATCGGGCGTGCGATCGCTGTCGAGCTGGCGCGCGCGGGCGCGGACGTCACGCTCAGCTACCGCTCCGGCAAGGACGAGGCCGAACAGGTGGCGAGCGAGGCGGGAGCGCGGGCCGTCGAAGCGGACGTCTCCGACCCCGAGCAGGCGAAGGCACTGGTCGACGGCGTCGGCGAGCTGGACATCCTCGTCAACAACGCAGGCGTCACGCGTGACGGGCTGATCGCGCGAATGTCGGACGAAGACTGGCGCGTCGTGATCGAGACGAACCTGAGCGGGACATTTCACACGTGCCGGGCGGCCGGCCCGGGGGATGATGAAGCGCCGCTCCGGTTCGATCGTAAACGTGTCGAGCATCGTCGGCCTGCACGGAAACCCCGGGCAGGCGAACTACTCGGCCTCGAAGGCGGGGATCATCGGGTTGACAAAGGCCCTCGCGCGCGAGCTCGGCAACCGCGGGGTCCGCGCCAACGTCGTGGCACCTGGATACGTCGACACCCGGCTGACGCAGGTGATCGCCGACGAGATGAAGGAGCTCATGCTTGCGAATACGCCGCTCGGCCGTTTCGGCCGGCCGGAGGACATTGCCGGAGCGGTACGTTTCCTCTGTTCCGAGCAGGCTTCGTTCATCACGGGTGAGGTACTTCTGGTCGACGGCGGATTGGGGATGTAGATGTCGAGCAACGGACGAAGACGCGTTGTCGTCACCGGGGTCGGTGCGGTCACACCGCTCGGCAACGATGCCGAGACGACCTGGCAGACGCTCATTGCGGGAGAGTCGGGGGCCGGACCGATCACCCAGTTCGACTCGACGGATTACTTCGTCCATTTCGCCTGCGAGGTGAAGGACTTCGACCCGTCCCTCTGGATCGATCGCAAGCAGGCGCGCCGCATGGACCGCTTTGCGCAGCTGATCCTCGTCGCGGCGCGGCAGGCGGAGGCCGACTCGGGCATCGACATCAAGGCGGACGGCGACCGCGTCGGCGCTTCGATCGCCACCGGAATCGGTGGGATCAAGTCCTTCCAGGACTGTTACGACACGCTGATCTCACGCGGCCCGGACCGCGTGAACCCGTTCGCGATCCCCTGCATCATCCCGAACATGGGGGCGGGCTGGGTGTCGATGGAGCTCGGGACGCGCGGGCCGCTCTCGTCTGAATGCACGGCGTGCGCCGCGTCGAACATGGCGATCGGCCAGGGCCTCGACGACATCCGGCTCGGCCGAGCGGACGTCATGCTCTGCGGCGGGACCGAGTCCGCGATCAACCAGGTCGGCATCGCCGGCTTCGGAGCGATGCGCGCGCTTTCGCGTCGGAACGACGATCCGAAAGGGGCCAGCCGCCCCTTCGACGCCGGGCGGGACGGCTTCGTGATGGGCGAGGCGGGGGCGTTGCTCGTGCTCGAAGAGCTCGAGCGTGCCCGTGCACGCGGCGCCAAGATCTACGCCGAGGTGGCCGGCTACGGCATTTCGTCCGACGCGAAGCATGTGACCGAGCCAGATCCCACCGGCGAGAATCCCGCCCGCGCGATGCGGATGGCGTTTGACGACGCCGGCATCGATCCGGGCGAGATCGACTACATCAATGCTCACGGAACATCGACCCCGCTCGGCGATGCCGCGGAGACCCGTGTGATCAAGCTCGCACTCGGAGAAGAGAACGCCCGCAAGACTCCGGTGTCGTCGACGAAGGGTGCGACGGGCCACTGTCTCGGCGCCGGCGGAGCGCTCGAAGCGATCTTCTCGACACTTGCGATTCGCGACGGCAAGCTGCCGCCGACGATCAACTACGAGGTCGAGGATCCGGCATGCGATCTCGATTACATCGCGAACGAAACGCGCGATGCGGACGTGCGGGTCGCCGTGTCGAACTCGTTCGGTTTCGGCGGTCACAACGCGTCGATCGTCCTGAAGCGCGTCGAAGACTAGGCTCGTCACGACATGTCCAGAGAGCGGTGGGCGACGTTCGATTGCTACGGCACGCTGATCGACTGGAACGGCGGCATCCGCCACGAGCTCGCGCGCGTCTTCGGCGAGGAACGCGCCGACGCGCAGCTCGAGCGCTACCACGAGCTCGAGCCGACGCTGCAGGCGGGCGGCGGGCGAAGCTACCGGGAGGTGATGACCGAGGCAATGGCGACGCTCGGCGCACCGAAGGGTGAGGAGGGTGGGCTCGCGGCAGCTCTGCCCGAGTGGGGCCCCTTTCCGGAGGTTCGGGCGTCCCTCGAAGAGGCACGCTCGCGCGGCTGGAAGCTCGCGCTCCTCTCGAACACCGATCGCGACTTCATCGAGGCGTCGATCGCGCGGATCGGCGTTCCCTTCGAGCTTGCGATCGTCGCGTCGGAGATCGACTCGTACAAGCCGCGCCACCGGCACTGGCTGCAGTTCCTCGAGGAGACGGGGGCTCCGCGTGACGCGCACGTGCACGTCGCGCAAAGCCACTACCACGACATCGTTCCGGCGAACGAGCTCGGCTTACAGTCGATCTGGATCAATCGCTACGGGGAACAGCACGATCCGCCCCCGACCCGCGAGCTTGCGGATCTGTCCGCGCTCCCCGACACCGTTGATGAGCTTGTCGCTGCCTGACGGCTTCAGTGTGCGTGCTGCGACGCGTGAGGACGCCTCGGCGATCAACGAGCTCGTTGCTGCCGATGAAGCGGTTCAGGGCTGGTCCGATTCGACCGAGGCAGAGTTGTTGGACTGGTGGCGGCTCGCCGACCTCGAGCAGGACTCCTGGGTCGTGGAGCGCGACGGCCGTGTCGCGGCCTACAGCGGGCTCTTCGCACACGGCGAGAACGCGGAGTTGGACGGCTTCGTCCATCCCACGAAGATGGGGCTCGGGCTCGGGGCGTGGCTCCTTGCGAGCGGAGAGGCTCGCGCCCGCGCACGCGGGCTTCCGGTCGCACGCACGTGGTGTCTTGCGCCGGACGACGCCGCCCGACGGCTGTTCGAGCAGCGCGGCTTTCGCGAGGTACGCCGGTACTACCGGATGTTGATCGAGCTCGACGCGCCGCCGCCCGCGCCTGCGTGGCCCGAAGGATTTCGCATCGGCACGTTCGAGCCAGACGACGCTAGGGCCTTCCATGCCGCGCTCGACGAGGCCTTCGTCGACGAGTGGACATTCATCTCGATGCCCTTCGAGGAGTGGGTCGAGCACCGTGTGAAGGCGCCTGATTTCGATCCGACGTTGTGGTTCATCGTGCGCGACGGCGACGGGATTTAGCCGCCGTCCTCCGCGGCGACCCGGACCGGGGCGGTGCCGGCTGGGTGGGCGTCATCGGTGTTCGCAAGCCGTGGCGAAAGCGCGGTCTAGGCCTCGCGCTGCTGCTCCACGCCTTCGGCGAGTCTACCGTCGTGGCCAGCCGCGCGTCGGGCTCGGTGTCGACGCAGAAAATCCGACCGGGGCGACGCGCCTGTACGAGCGCGCCGGCATGCACGTTGCGTACGAGGCGATCGCGTTCGAGAGAGCGCTCGCGTGAGCCGGCTTCGTGCGAAGTGCCCGGACTGCAAGACCTACACGGCGGTCGCACTCGGTCCGGAGTACGAATGCCACTCGTGCGGCCGTGGCTTCGGCGCAGGTCTCGTGCGCGTTCCTCAGGCCTGGGGCGAGGGTGGCGAGGCGATGGCGGAAGCAGCATGGCTCGAGCTCCCGTATCCCGAGACGTCTGTGATCGAGGCGGAGACGCTCGAGGAGCAGAATCTCGCGCTCGCGGCCGATCTTCCGGAAAAGCCGCTCGTCCTCGGTGGCTGCTGCTGCGCGCACATCGGTGCCGTCGAGGGTCTCGCTGCCAGGCAGGATCGAGTCGCAGTCATCTGGTTCGACGCACACGGCGACCTCAACACGGTGGCGACCTCGCCGTCCGGGAATCAGTGGGCGACCCCCCTGCCGGCTGATCGATTCCGGTGCGGTCGAGGCGGACGACGTTGTGCTTATCGGTGCGCGCAGCCTCGATCCGGCGGAGGAGGAGTTCATCGGCTCTCACGGCATCCGCCTCGGTGAGGAGGGCATCGGAGGGGCGCTCGAGAACGTGTGTCGTCGACGTATGTCGCCTTCGACGCAGACGTCCTCGAGCCGTCCGAGCTGGCGGTCTTCATGCCCGAACCGGACGGGATCTCCCTCGCCGACGGGGAGCGGATTCTGGCCGGGATCGCGGCCCGCACCAACGTCCTCGGCGCCGGATTCACGGGCGCGACCTTCGAGCCGGGGAACGTCCCGCCCCTGGCCCGCCTGGCCGCGGCGCTCGGGCTGTAACCGGCCCGCCTCCATCGCCGGTCTAAACTCGTCAGTTCCATGTCATCCCGGATCGACGTCTCCATCGAGCATCGGAACGTCCCAGAGCCACCGGGAAAGCACCCGAACACGTGTCCCTCGTGCTCCTCGCACTACCGGGACGACGAGCTCGAGGCGGCGCTCTGGGTCTGCCCGCACTGCGGCCACCACTTCACGATGCGCGCCCGTGCGCGAATCGCGTCCCTCGCCGACCAGGGCTCGTTCGTCGAGGAAGCGGCCGAGCCCCGCTCCGAGGACCCGCTCGACTTCTTCGACCTGCGGCCCTACACGGAGCGCCTTGCGGAGGCGGAGATGAAGACGGGTCTCGGCGAGGCGATCCTGATCGGCCAGGGGATGATACTGCGTCATCCGATGTAACGGGCTTTTGTACGAGAGGCCGTGCAGCATGGGCTCCTCAAGAAAGCATTCAGCCTTTGATGTTCGCCGCGATCGCCCCCATCATCTTCTTCGCGGCAGCGACCACGTCGGACGGAGGATTCTTGTTCGTGTAGAACTCAATCGAGTATATGCCCCGATACCCGGACGCCTCGGTCGCCTTGATGAGCGGGACGACGTCGTAGCTCGTGTGATTGTTGTTGGCGTCGAAATCGAGCTCCTTGGCCGACACGAGCGACAGGTACGGCATGAGCTTCTGCATGTCGGCAACACGGTGCTCGATATCCGTGGCCGTCGAGTTCCCCCAGTCCGTGATCGCCCCGCAGTTCGGATCGTTGACGGCCTTGAGGAGGGTGAGGACCTTGTCGACGTCAGCGCTGAACCCCGTATGGTTCTCGATGAGAACTTTGACGCCGATGGTCTTGCCGTACGCCGCAAGCTGTTTGAATGAATCGGCAATCGTGTTCGGCTCGAACGCCGCGCCCCGCGTTTCCGGCCCGGTATTGGCCCGCAACATCGGCGCACCCACCGCCTTCGCCCGATCCATCCATCCTTTGACGAACTTGATCGAGTCGGCGCGCTTCGCGGCGTCCGGCGCTGACAGGTCGTACGACGCGTCGAGTTGAATGTTGGTGATCCGCGAGCCGACTTTCGCCGCCGCCGCCTTGACCTGAGCACAGTAGTCGAGCGATTCGTTCTCGAAGTGCGCGTTCCACACTTCGACGTTGTGGATCCCGAGCGAGTCGGCGATGAACTTCGGCGCATCCAGCAGCAGCAGGTCGGCCTTGTCAACCGCCTCTTTCGGAGCCGTCTGTTTGAATCGATTCCGGAAGCAGACCGTCGTGATGCCGATACGCTGCATGACCGCCGGCGGAATCGACGGCGCGCCGGCTCCCTGCCAGGCCGCCAGGCGAGTCGAAGACAGGACAGGAACCGCTCCGACCGCAGCGGACAATCGCGTCAGGAACACTCGACGATTCATCGACAACCTCCTCAGAGAGCAAGTAGAGCTTTCCGGAATCCGGGGTCCGGGATCCGGGATCCGGGCCCGGCCGCTCAATCGCCGAAATCTTATACCGTGGAAGGCCGTTCCGGGGAATCCTTTGGAAGGACCCGATCCGTGATAGATCACTCTTGTGCGAAGACGTGAGTTTCTTTCGGCGGCAGGCGGAGTGCTGACAACAGCCGCCATGGGAGCACGAATGCAAGCACCGGGTTATACGCTCGTCCCCGAAGCGGATGGGCAGACTCTGCGGGGGCCTGATGGACGTGTCGGCTTCACCTACCTCACGAAGAAACCGGCCGGGTCCAACCTCAAAGCGAACAGCGCCTGCTGCTTCCATCCGCTGAATACTCCGTCCGGCGAACGTCTGACCGACCTGGCTCCAGGCGACCACGTTCATCATCGGGGCGTGTTCCTCGCGTGGCACTCGATGGAATTCCGATGGAAAGCCGATTTCTCGAAGCTCGGTCCACTGGGTCCGACTCATGGCTTCGACATCAACCGAGCCGATTTCTGGGGATGGGGCCAGTTCGCGCCAACAGACCAACGCGTCATCACCAACCAGCGCCTGCAGCTTCAGCAGTCGGACGCAAAGTCCGCGACGGTCGATATCCAGAATGACTGGATGATCGCCACCCGCAAGGTCATGGACGAGAAGACAACGGCGGCATGGCGTGCTGCCGAGGGCGCGAACCTCATGGATCTGACCTATCGGCTCACGCCGGACGGCACGCTGGTCCTCAACCAGACGCCGTTCGGCGGATTCTGCGTGCGCGCGCGGAACGACGGGCAATCCTGGTACGCCGACGCGAAGGGGCGCGTCACTCGGCCCGATCCGCACTACTCGGCCGCCGATCTGAACTGGCCGGCCGCTGACTGGTACGCGTTTCTGATCACGCTGACGAGCGGGAAGTCGATCGGCTGCGCGGTAATCGACCATCCATCGAATCCGCCGTCGACGTGGCACAACCCGCGCTACGTCTGGATGATCAATCCCTGCATCGTCGCGAACAAGCCATTTGAGGTGCCCCAGGGTCAGTCGCTGACGCTGCGCTACCGGGTGGTCACGTTCGACGGCGCGTTGCCGGATCGATTGATTGGCGATCTCTCAAAGCAGTTCCGCGCGGGCTGATTGAATCGCTCGCCAGATGCGCTCCGGCGTCAGCGGCAGCTCGCGAATCTCCACGCCGACCGCCTGGTTGATCGCCGCGCCGACCGCCGCGGCGATGCCGAGGATGCCGCCTTCGCCGGCGCCCTTCGCGCCGTACGGACCGGGTCCGTCCTCGTTCTCGATCAGAATCGAGTGAAGCTCGCGCGGGACGTCCTGGGTCGTCGGAATCCGATAGTCCAGCGCGCCGAGATTCAGGATGCGTCCGCTGCTCGTCCAGGATCAGATGCTCCATCAGCGAGTGACCCAGCCCCATCACCGCCGCGCCTTCGTCCTGTGCCTCGACCTGCAGCGGATTGAGCGCCTTGCCGACGTCGCTCGCGAGCACGAGCCTCGTGATGTCGACCATGCCGATTTCCGGATCGACCTCGACCTCGACGGCCGTGCACATGAACTCCCAGAACTCCGGACGGCCGCCGAGCGGGTGCTCGGGACGATAGCCACCGCCGCGCTCCTCGCCGACGCCGATGACCTCGCCGCGCGGCGGACCGAAGCCCGCCTTGAGCACCTCGACGTACGTCAGTTCCTTGCCCGGCGATCTCGCACCGTCGCCGGGACCGACCTCGACCGTGTCTTCGTCGACGCCGAAACGCCCTGGCGGCCAGTCGCCCGCAGCTGGGCCTTGATGTCCGCGCACGCCTTGATCACGGCATTGCCCATGAACACGGTCGAGCGACTTGCCGACGTCGAGGAATCGTAAGGCACGACCGACGTGTCGCCCATGACGATGGCCACGCGATCGAGCTCGACGCCGAGCTCCTGCGCGGCAATCTGCGCGAGCACGGTTCGCGCGCCCTGCCCCATGTCGGACGTGCCCGAGAGCACCGAGACGCTGCCGTCGATAGTGAAGCCGGACGATGGCCAGCGACGCCGACGCCGTCGACGAGCTCTTCAGCCCGAGCGAGATGCCGCGTCCGCGGTTCGGCGCCGAGCGGCGCTGCCACAATCGACGCGCTCGGCCGCCGCGAGTGCTGCGCCCCAGTCGCCGTCGGACGGCGTGTCGTTCGGGATGAACGCCTCGCCCTTGCGCGGAAGGTTGCGCAGTCGAATCTCGACCGGATCGATGCCGAGAATGCGCGCGGCTTCGGTCAGCTGCGACTCGACGGCCCACGACGCCTGCGGCGTTCCGAATCCGCGAAACGCGGTGGTCGGCGTGGTGTGCGACAGAAGCGCGCGCGCGATGACCCGCGCGTTGCGGCGTCCGGTACGGACCGCACGCCGCGTAGCTGGCCTTGCTGACGACGCGGACGCCGATGTCGGCGTACGCGCCGACGCAGGAAGTTCGTCTCGAGATCCTGGAAGACGATGCGCCCGTCGCGATTGAAGCCGCGTGCGCGCCTGTATCCGCGCCGACGTGCGGCGCACCTGCTGGAACGTCTCCTCGAGCGTGAGCACCAGGCGCACGGGCCGCCCCAGCCGCAGCGCGAGGTACGCGAGCAGCGGCTCGAACTTCGGCCAGCCCTTGCCGCCGAAGCCGCCGCCGGGATCCGGCGCGACGATCCGCACCTTGCGCGAGCGGCCAGCTGCAGCGCAGGCCGCGACGACACGCTGCAGCACGAACGGGTGCTGCATCGGGCTCCAGATCGTCACGCCGTTCTCGTCGGGCGCCGCCATGAAGACGTGCGGCTCGATGGCGAAGTGCGTGACCATCGGAAATCGATAGTCGTGTTCGATGACGAGGTCGGCCGTCGCGGCGCGCGTTCCCCCAGCCGAACGTCCATTCGCGAAGGATGTTCGTGTCCGGCGAGCGGATCGCCGGGTCGGCATCGACGGGATCCTGGACGAGCGGCGACGCCGGGTCGAGCGCCTGCTCGACGGTGATGACCGCGCGGCAGTTCCTCGGCCTCGACGCTGGACCAGCGCGGCGGCCTCCTCGGCGGCATCCTCCGTCTTCGGCCGCCACGGCCGCCACGGGCTCGCCGAAGAACTTCGTCTCGCCGACGGCGAGCACGGGCCGATCGGCGAACGCCGGCCCGAAGCGCGGCATCGGCTGCGGCAGGTCGGCGGCCGTGAGGACGATCGCGCACGCCCGGCACCGCTCAGCGGCGGCGGTCGCGATCGATCGTCTTGATGCGCGCGCGCGCGACCGGCGAGGTGCACGAGCTTGACGTGCAGGACGTTGTCGAGACGGATGTCGGCGATGTAGCGCTGCGCGCCGGTCACGCGATCGCGCCCGCCGACGCGCTCGTGCGATCGCCCGATCCACTTGTCGTGTCCGGTCGCTCATCGCGCGTCGACTTCTTTCCGACGGCCGTGTGCACGGCGTCGACGATGCGGATGTAGCCGCCGCACCGGCAGAGATTCCCGACGAGCGCTTCCTGGATGTCCGCCTCGGTCGGCTGCGGATTCGAGATCAGGAGCAGGTACTCGCGGACATGATCATGCCCGGGATGCAGAAGCCGCACTGCACGGCGCCCTTGGCGACGAACGCCTCCTGAAGCGGATCGAGCCGGCCGTCCGACGACGAGCCCTTCGATCGTCGTGATCTGTCGCCGTCCATCTCGGCGGCGAGCACGAGGCACGAGCAGACCGCGCGCCCGTCGACGAGCACGGTGCACGCGCCGCACTCGCCTTCCGCACAGCACTCCTTCGTGCCGGTCAGCCGGAGCGTCGTCGCGAAGCACGTCGAGCAGCGTGTGGTGCGCGGGAACCTCGAGGTCGAACGCGCGCTCGTTGACCTGCATGCGTCACGGGCACCGTTCTCGCGTGCTCATGAGGCGCCGCTCCGCAGTCGCGGCGTTCAGCCGTGTCGACGGCAACCTCCCATGTGCGTGCGGTCATGACGTCCAGCATCGCCGTCCGATAGTCCCGGCTGCCGCGCACGTCGGTGATCGGGCGCGCGCGTGAGAACAACGCGCGCAGCGCCGCCGCCCTTACCGCAGTGTCGGTGCCGTCGATGGCCAGCGCGCCGGAATCATCGGTGGCGACAAACGGCGTCGGGCCGACGGCGCCGAACGCGAAGCGAGCGCTCCCGTCCGAGGCGATAAGCCCGCACAGGTTGATCGTGGCCAGATCGACGCCACGGCGACGCGTCACCCGGCCGAACGCAGCGCCAACGTGGTACTTCGGGATCTGGCAGGTCGATGGACTCGACGATCTCGCCGCGGGTCAGCACCGTGCGGCCGGGCCCCGTAAAGAACTCGGACAGCGGAACCGTGCGCCACCCTGCCGGTCCGACGACGTTCGCGACGGCGCCGTACACGAGCAGTGCCGGCACGGTGTCGGCGGCCGGCGAAGCGTTGCAGATGTTGCCGGCGAGCGTCGCGCGGTTGCGAATCTGCACCGAGCCGACGACCGCCGCCGCCTCGACGAGCGCCTGGAAGTGCTGGCGCACCCTGGAGTCCCGGATGATGGATGTCATCGTGACCCGGGCGCCGAATCTCAGCCCGTCGTCAATCGCAACGATTTCATCGTGCAGATCGGCGACGTGCTTCGTGTCGATGACGACTGTCGGACGAAGATGACCCCGTCTCAGCCGGACGATCAGATCGGTCCCGCCGGCAAGCAGGTAAGGTTTGGAGCCGGGATCGACGAGCGCGGCAATCGTCTGATCGAGGGTTGTCGGACGCAGGTAGGCAAACGGACGCAAGGGGATGGGCTCCGAAGCCGGGCTCAGTCGGGCACGCCCTGGACCGATCGTTCGACCGCATCGAGCTGCACCAGTGCATCATCGAGAAGCGGCTGCGCCAGCTGCTTGAGTCGTGGAATCTGGATCCGTCCGAACATCGAATTGAACTTCTTGCGCACCTCGTGTGCCGGATGCTTTCCGCTCCGAACGAACCCGAGGAACAGATCGATGTTCGTCTCGAGGAAACTCAAGCTGTCGGCGGCCTGCACCAGATCGGCTTCGGGCCAGCCGCCGAATTCGTGCGCCACAATCAGGGCCTCCACGTGCTCAACGAGCGACTCATTCGCATGCTGCTCGCGCAGCCACGCCCCCACGATCCTCGCGCTTCGAAGTGAATGGAGCCGTTCGTACTGCGGATCGCTCAGCGTCGTGATCACCGGCTGATCCGGGCCTGGAAAGGCGCGCTCCATGTCGTGCGTCAACGTCGCAAGCCGAACGGACTCGAGAGAATCCGGCGCCACACGATCGAGCCATTCGAGCGCCTTCAGCAGGTGATGCCGATTGTACGGGTAGCGCTCGATCACCCAGGCGCGCGCGGTGTCGATGAGCGGCGTGTCCATCATCGAGCCCGCACGCTCGAGCACATCGCCAGCAAGTCCTTCGCCAGGCCTCGGCGAATGGCGCGTCGTTGATGTGGCAGTCCATCACGTGGCACCGGATGTCCGGTCGGAGACGCGTCTTCAGCGTGTCGAACAGACGCGATCCGCCTCGGGCCAGTGGAACGGCTTCCCGTCCGCGGAGATCACCGACACGCCGCGCAGCGGCAGGTAGACGGCGACTGGCCCCGTCGACGCGTTCAGCTTGTCCGCGATGATCTCGCCGAGCTGCTCGTTCTCTTCGCGGCGTCGTGCGGACGAGCGTCTGCTTGTCGTTGTGCTGATAGAGCCGGCGGCCGCCAGCTGTTCGGGGATCGTCTTCCGGCTCCCAGAAGTTGACCATGTCGAGACAGCCCGGTGCGATCACCGCCGGTGTGCCGGTCTGGGCCGCCGCTTCGAGCCGCGTGCGGACCTGCGGACATCACGCCGCCGACCAGCTCGTCGGCCCACTCCGTGGTGGTGACGTCCAGCACGCCGGCTAACCTGTCGCGCCTCGATCAGGCTCTCCATCGTCTGGCCGCCGCTTCCGGTCGCATGAAAGACCAGGACCTCGTAGCCCTGCGTCTCCAGAATGGTTCGGGCCGCGTTCGACGCACGGCGTCGTGTTGCCGAACATCGACGCCGTCGATCAGCGGCTTGTCCTCGGACTCGTCGGCACGGGCGGCTCGAGCATGCCGCAGACCGCCCCTGCCGCGCGTGCGAACACGCCGTCCGGCTGATCCGGTTCAGGCCGCTGATGTCGACGATCGTCGGGATCATCACGATGTCCTTGACGCCGACGAAGCCCGCGCACGTCGCCGCTCGCGAGCGTCGACACCATGACCTTCGGAATCCCGAGCGGCAACGACCCGCATCGCCGCCGTGCCGACCGTCGTCCCTGCGCCACCGCCCATCGCGACGATGGCGTCGAGCGTCGCCGGGTCGAGCATGCGCTGCACGAGGCGCATGGCGCCACGGCTCACGCCGTGACCGCACGCGCCGCGATCCGCGTCCGGATCAGCGTCGTCGAGCGAGTAGCCGCCGGCCTCTGCCACTTCCTGCCGCGAGATGATCGGCGCGAAACGCGGCGCTCGCCGAGCACGCCGGTGTCGACCATCAACGTCTGGTGCCCGCGTGCTTCGATCAGCCGGTCAGGAACTCGACTTCCTCACCCCTTGGTGTCGAGCGCGCCGAGGACGACAACGGTCGCCACTTCAGTCTCAGTCCATGATGGCGACGGCCCGGACCGGCGCGGCCGTCGTGTTCACCCACTTGACCGGGAAGACCGACAGCTTGAAGCCGTGCGGCGGCAGCTGATCGAAGTTGGTCATGTTCTCGAGGTGGTAGTACTCGCGCTGGCACATCACGCGATGCGCTTCCCAGAACTTGCTTGCGCTCGAACATCGCCCAGATCGGCGGGTCGAACGTGATGGCGTCGATGCCCATCACCTTGATCCCCTGATCGAGCATCCAGTGCGTCGCCTTCGCCGGTCATGCCGACCTGGTCGGTCAGGTACTCCTCGCTGTCCTGCAGCTTGCCGGCGCCGGTGTGGATCAGCACGATGTCGAGCGGCTTGAGCGTGTAGTCGATCTTCGTCAGCGCGCTCTTCACGTCCTCCACCGAGATCCCGGCGCCGAGCGGCAGATGCCGGAAGTCGAGGCACGACGCCGTCGCCGTAACAGTAGTCGAGCGGAATCGCCTCCGCGCCCGGCCGGCGGTCTCGCGAAGTGGCGGAGCGAATCGATGTGCGTGCCGACGTGATCGCCGAGCACGACCATGTAGCTGGCGGTGAGCGACGTGGCGCCGTACTTCGCCGCGCCGACCCGCTCGGCGAACTCCTGCCAGGTCTCGTACATCACCAGTGCCGGCCGGACGACGCGGGGGAACACCACCATGTCGTTGTGAACCGGCATACTCAAGTCGATCAGGGATCTCGCCATCTGTTTCTCGTGCTCCTCGTCACTGCGTGGCTTCTCGTGACTGCGTGGCTTTTCGTGACTCCGTGGCGGATTCAACGCCTGTCGCAACCGGCTTTGGCGTAGGCGGAAAGCCGGAAGCCAGCAATCGATTTCTTCACAGCACCCTTCAGACCGCTACTGCGTCGCCGTGATCCCGCCGTCAAGGTACAGCGTCTGCCCCGTCACGAAGTACGACGCCGGCGACGCGAGGAAGGCGACCGCGGCGACGACGTCGCTGTTTCGCCAATCCGGCCGAGCGGGATGCGCGCGAGGACGCTCTGGAGGAATGCGGGATCCGTGCAGGAAGCGCTCGCCCTGCGGCGTGCGGACGAATGTCGGTGAGATCACGTTGACCGTGATGCCGTCCGGCGCCCACTCGGCCGCCAGCTGCTTGCACAGCATCGACCAGGCCGGCCTTGCCGGCGCAGTAGGCGGCGAAGCCGCGTTCCGCGAAGCGCGAGCAGGCTGCGCACGGACCCGATGTGCACCTGTCGTCCTCCCTCGTCCGCCGGCGATCATGTGGCGCGCCGCCGCCTGCGACTGAAACATCGCGCTCGTCAGGTTCAGGTGGATGACGTCGTTCCGAATCCGGCCTCGGTGACGTCGTCCGCGAGCTCCGCCCGCTGATTGCCACCGACGGTGTTCACGAGGATGTCCAGCCGCCCCAATCGGGCTGCCACCTCGTCCACCATCCGGCGCGTGTCCGCCGCGCTGAGCGCATCGAAGACCGCGGGCTCTGCGACGCCGCCAGCGGCCTGAATCTCCTGGGCGCACGCCTTCGCCTTCTCCGCGTCGCGTCCGGCCACCGCGACCCGCGCTCCAGCGGCCGCAAGACCCTTACACACCGCCGAGCCGATGCCGCCGTATCCGCCGGTCACCAGTGCAACCTTGCCGTCCAGTCGAAAGAATCCTCCGATGTCCGTCATGGCACGGAGCATAGTGCAAAATTGCTGATTTTTGATTGCTGATTGCTGATTGAAGGCCGATCAATCAGCAATCAGAAATCAGCATTCAGCATTTCACCCGTCCATCCTGTGGCATGATTCACCGCGCACCAGCGTCATCGTCTGAAAGGAGACGTGACCCACATGGGATTCGTCAAGACTCGCCTCGGGGCCATGATGTTTCTGCAGTACGTCATCTGGGGATCCTGGTACGTCACGCTGAATACCTACCTGACAAGCACGTTGCACTTCTCCGGAACAGAGGCGGGCGCGGCATTCAGCACCGTTTCGATCGCCTGCCTGGTTTCACCATTCTTCGTCGGCCTCGTCGCGGATCGATTCTTCTCCACCGAACGCGTCATGGCAGTGCTCTACGCGCTCGGCGCGCTGTGCATGATTCTGCTGAGCCGTACCACGACGTTTGCGGGGGTGTTCGGACTGCTGCTCGCATTCTGTCTCTGCTACTTCCCCACCATCGCGCTCTCGAACTCGATCGCGATGCAGCAGGTTAAAAATCCAGGACGGGACTTCCCACCGATTCGTGTCATGGGCACGCTCGGCTGGATTGCCGTGAACCTCGTCGTCGGATTCATGGCGGTCGAGGCCCAGAACACTCCGTTCCTGATCGCCGCGGGCGCGTGCGTCGTGATGTGCGTCTACAGCCTGGCGGCGCTTCCCCATACGCCGCCTCCCGCGCGCGGTCAGCAGGTGACCATTGGCCGAATTCTCGGTCTCGATGCGCTCGCCATGCTCAAGGACCGGTCGTATCTGGTGTTCGTGATCGCGTCGATCCTCGCCTGCATCCCGCTGACGTTCTATTACTCGTTCACCAATCCGTATCTGAACGACGTCGGTGTCGTGAACGCCGCCGGCAAGATGACGCTCGGGCAGATGTCGGAAGTGGTCATGATGCTCGCGATGCCAATCGCGTTCCGCGTACTGAACGTACGCGGCATCCTGCTTCTGGGCCTGTCTGCCTGGGCGCTTCGATACGTGCTCCTGGCGTTCGGCAATCCCGGCGCCGGCATGTGGATGTTCTATATCGCGATCCTGCTGCACGGCGTCTGTTACGACTTCTTCTTCGTCGCCGGCCAGCTCTACACGGATCAAGCGGCGCCGGCACACCTGCGCAGCACTGCCCAGGGATTCATCACGTTCGTCACCTACGGCATCGGCATGCTGATCGGCTCGCTCCTTTCGGGCGGCATCCTCGACTACTTCTCGACCACCACGTCAACCGGCGTCACCCGCAACTGGTCGTCGTTCTGGCTGAGCTCAGCGGCGATGTCGTTCGTGATCACGTTGCTGGTGCTGTTCTTCTTCAAATCGACGGCGCGGGTCGGCACGGAGACGAACCAGGCTGCCGCATGAAAGCGGTCGTCAAGTACGCACCCGGCTCCGGCAACATCGACGTGCGCGATGTGAAGGAGCCGGCGTGCGGGCCTGGGCTGGTCAAGGTGGAGGTCGCGTTCTGCGGCGTGTGCGGAACCGACCTGCACGTCTTGCATGACACGTTCCGGAACTATCCCCCGGTGATTCTCGGACACGAATGCGCGGGAACCGTGCGCGAGGTGGGAGCAGGCGTCAGCCGCGTGAGCGTGGGCGACCCGGTCACGGTGCTTGGCGCCACGGCCGTGACCTGCGGGCGATGCGCCTACTGCCGCTCGGGATACTTCATCTTCTGTCCACAACGCCGTGGAATGGGACACGGCGTCGACGGCGCGTTCGCACGCTACCTCGTGGTGCGTCCCGACCAGCTGTATCGGCTGCCGAATGACATGTCGCTCGAGGCCGGCGCCCTCAGCGAACCGTTTGCCGCCGTCGTCCAGGCGGTCACCGAGATCACTCAGGTGCGCCTGGGCGAGACGGCCGTCGTGTCCGGACCTGGGCCGATTGGCCTCCTGTGCGTGAAGCTGCTGGTTGCTGAAGGCATTCAGACGATCGTGGCCGGCACCCCGGGCGACGCCGACCGTCTGTCCGCCGCGAAGCGGTTCGGCGCCTCGCACGTCGTCAACGTCGGAGAACGTGGATTGGGCGATGCCGTGCGTAACATCACTCGGGGCGTCGGGGCCGACGTAGCGTTCGAGTGCTCAGGGCATCCCGACTCGGTCCGGAACTGCCTGGACTCTCTTCGGCCGATGGGGCGATACACGCAGGTCGGGATCTGCGGCCGCGACATCCAATTCCCGATGGACCAGGTGTTCTACAAACAGCTGACGGTCCGTGGGTCTATCACCTACACCGCCGCAACGTGGTCCCGCATGATGAATATCTTCGCGCAGGGGCACGTGCGCCTCGACGACATGGTGTCGGCGACCCTGCCGATCACGGAGTGGCAGCGCGCATTTGACATGGTCGAGGACCGCAGCGCGTTGAAGGTGCTGCTGTATCCCGTCGATTAATCCGAACGGCGTATTCTTTAGTTGCACGATGATCTCAGCGGCGGATCTGGTCGGCGCGATGCTCGGCATGCTCTATCTCACGCTTGGTCTGGCCGCGGGAGCAGCGGCTGCGGTCCGTACCGTGCGGCACGATCGCACGCTCCTCTGGTTCGGCGTCTTCACCTTCCTGTACGGTCTCAGGCTGATCGCCCGGAGCGATCTCGTTCAAGCCGTTCTTCACGTGTCGACAGGAACCTGGCACAGGGTGTCGGACGTGATCACCTACCTGATCCTGATTGTGGGTGCCCTCCTCGCCTCCGCGGCGCTCGCGGGAGGTCAGCGCGGCATCCTCCGCTACGTGTGGAGGATCGATCTCGTCGGCGCCGCCGTCGCAATCGCGTGGGACCTGGCCGTTGGTCGTTCAGGCGCCGCGATGCCGTTGAACAGAGCGCTCGTCGTTGGCAGTATCGCTGCCGCCGTTGTCTCCGTTGCGCTCGATACTCGACACCGCAGGTGGACCCGCGACGGCTGGATCGTGCTGGCGGGCGCGTCCGTCTTCGCTGCCGTTGCAGTCGTGAACAACGCTCGCGGGGGTCTGCTCGGCCGCGTCGACCCAGAGCCGTTCGCTATGCTCATTCTGGTCGCCTGTCTCGGCTACGTGGTTGTGAATCGCGTGTTCCAGACCGAGCGACGCGTGGCGGCGGTCGGCCGAGAGCTCGAAACGGCCCGGCAAATCCAACGTTCGATCCTGCCGAAGCGTCCGCCGGCGATCGAGGGGTTGTCGATCGCCGCCCATTACGATTCGATGGCAGAGGTGGCCGGCGATTTCTACGATTTCGTCGTCACACCTTCCGGTCAGGTTGGTGTGCTCGTCGCAGATGTCTCAGGGCACGGTGTGCCTGCGGCGATTGTGGCGTCGATGGTCAAGATCGCCCTGGCAGTCCAGGAGGGGGATATTACGGATCCAGGGCTCGTCTTGACGCGGATGAACCGCGCGCTGTGGGGCCGGTTCGAATTGGCATACGTGACCGCCACATTTGCGCTGATTGACCCGGCCGCTCGAACGCTCACCTATGCAGCCGCCGGCCATCCATCTCCTCTGCTGGTGCGCGCGACGGGACGCGTGGACTCGCTCGACGAGCGCGGCATGGTGCTGGGCTTTCTTCCGGACGCATCCTATACATCCACGACCGTGCGGGATCTCGCGGACGGCGACCGGCTCGTGTTCTACACGGACGGCATCACGGAGGCGTCTCGCAGTGACGGTGAATTCTTCGGCGACTGTCAGTTTCGCGAGGTGCTGACGATCGGCCGATCTTAGCCCGCGGATCGGTTCCTGGCGACGCTGATCGACCGCGCGCGGCAGTGGACAGGCGCCGACTTTGCGGATGACGTCACCGTGATCGTGGTGGATTGGATTGGGCGGACCACCGCGGTATGAGAGGGCCGAACGGCCCCGGCATCCTTCGAGCTGGGCCGGTTCAAAGGCGAACCGCCCGGGAGACGTCAAGCAGCACAAGCCGAATTTCCACACTTGTTGCGTTGTGGAGATTGACATCCTCGCCGTTCGCGCCATAGCGTGAAGGATCGGTGCGATTTCAGGGTGAGGAGAACCCCATGAGACGAGTTCTGACCGTCGTGGCGCTGCTGACATTGGCGCTCTCGAGCGTGGCGTTCGCCCAGGTAGACCGGGCAACGATCACCGGCACAGTTACGGATAGCGGCGGCGCGGTGATCGCCGGCGCCACGGTGACGATCACGAACCTGGCGACCAACGTCGCCATCCGGCAGCCGACGACGGAGACGGGGTCGTATCTTCTCGTCAACCTGATTCCGGGCAAGTATCAGATCGACGTCGAACTGACCGGCTTCAAGAAGAGTGTCGCAGATGGTCACGCTCGAAGTCGGCCAGCGGGCGCGTGTGGACGCCACGCTCGAAGTCGGCGCCGTCAGCGAGACCGTCACCGTCGGCGAGACGACGCAGCTGCTGAACTCGAACGACGCGCACGCTCGGCACGGTCGATTCCGCAGTTCCAGATGTCGAACCTGCCGCTCGCGATCCGCAACTGGGACGACCTGCTCGCGCTCGTGCCAGGCGTGCAGGGCGATCGCTACACCGAGCAGGGCGGCGGCACGTCGTTCGGCCGCACCGGCGGCATCAACGTCCACGGCGCCCGCGCGCTGCAGAACAACTTCCTGCTCGACGGCGTGGACAACAACAGCATCTCCGAAAACGTCCAGGAGCTGACGACGCAGGTCTCGCGTCCGTCCGTGGACGCGATCCAGGAGTTCAAGGTCGTCACCAGCCCGTACTCGGCGGAGTACGGCCGATCGCCGGGCGCCGCGGTCAGCGTCTCGACGAAGTCTGGCACCAACAGCGATCCACGGTACGGCGTACGAGTACTTCCGCAACCAGGCGATGGACTCGATCGACTTCTTCTCGAAGCGCGCCAACGCCGCCAAACCCGACAACAAGCAGAACCAGTACGGCGGCAACGTCGGCGGCCCGCTCATCAGGGACCACGCGTTCTTCTTCGCCGACTACGAGGGGACGCGCATCACCCGCGGCGTGACGCGGCTCACCAGCGTGCCGACGGCCGACCAGCGCGCGGGCATCTTCACCACGGCCGATCAAGGATCCGACCACCGGCCTGAACTTCGACAACAACACGATTCCGGCCGGCCGCATCGATCCGTATGCGGCCGTCGATCATCGCGCTCGTGCCGCTTCCCAATCAGCCGGGCGCCAACAACTTCTTCCGCACCGGCGACCTGATCGACAACTCGGACCGGCTGCTCGCGCCGCGGCGACTGGCGGCCCAGCGCGAAGGACAGCGTCTTCGGCCGCTACATCTACTCGACCCGCGATCGCGACATTCCCGGCGCATTCGGCGGCGTCATCGACGGCACCGGCACCTCCGCGTTCGGCAACCAGACGATCAAGACCAACGCCTTCGTCGGCGGCTGGACGCGGGTCTTGTCGTCGACCATGGTGAACGAGGCGCGCGTCTCGTGGTCGCGTTCGCGCTCGGACGCGGTGCACCAGGCGTTCGGCCTTTCCCGCCTGCCGACGCGCAGATTCCCGGCATCGATCACCGATCCGCTCGTCGCGGGCGGCTTCCCGGGCATCACGATCGACGGCTTCTTCGGCGGATCGGGCCTCGGCCGTCTCGGCTCGCCGGACTTCCTGCCGAAGTTCCAGCACACCGATCAGTTCGAGTTCCTCGACACGCTGTCGTGGCTGCGCGGCAACCACGCGTTCAAGGTCGGCGCCGACATCATCGCGCCGATGAAGAACCAGTACATGGACGTGCCCGCGACGCGCGGCGCGCTGCGATTCCGGAACGCCTTCACCGGCAACCCGATGGCCGACTACCTGCTCGGCTACGTCTCCGACCTTCAGCTGTCGAACGTCTGGGTGGTCGAGCAGCGGCACTGGGCGACGATGGGCGTTCGTGCAGGACGACTGGAAGGTGAACGCGCACCTGACCGCTGAACCTCGGCCTGCGCTACGACTTCATCACGCCGGCGCTCGAAGCGAACAACAACCAGACGAACTTCGATCCGGCCGGGACCGGGTCGCCTGATCTTCGCGAGCGACGGCTCGCTCGCAGGACCGCGGCCTCGTGAAGTCCGACACGAACAACTTCGCGCCGCGTATCGGCGTCGTCTACCGGCTCGAACGACAAGACGATCGTCCGCGGCGGCTGGGGCATCTTCTACAACCTGTTCGATCGCGTCGGCAGCGAAGATCAGCTCGCGCTGAACGTGCCGGGACTGGTCAACAACAACGTCACGCAGACGTCCGGCGTCGCCGGTGTTCTTCCTGAAGCAGGGCATGCCGTCCGATACGTTCCTCGACTCCGCCCGACCTGAATCCGGCCAACGGCCAGCTGCGGCGCCTGCGCATCCGCGCGGTCTCGAACGACGCGCCGAAGACGACCATCAACCAGGCCAGCTTCGGGCATCCAGCACGAGCTCGCGCAGGGCATGATCGTCGACCGCCGACTTCGTCTACACCCGCGGCTCGAATCTGGCGTCGCTCGTCAACCTGAACCAGCCGCTGCCGAATGCGCCGGGCGCAACAACGCGCTCGGTGCGCTGCCGTATCCGAACTTCGGCTTCATCGAGTGGCGCGCGCAGAACGGCAAGTCGGAGTACAAGGGCATCGACATGGGCCTCGAGAAGCGGTTCGCGAAGGGCTACGCGTTCGGCGTCGCGTACACGCTCGGCGACTCGAAGGACAACACGTCCGAGCAGCTGACGACGCAGGGGTCGAACGCGTTCCCGCAGAACTCGCGCGACTTCAGCGCCTGGTACGGGCCGAGCGACTACGACGTCCGTCACCGCCTCGCCGCGAACTTCGTCGTCGAACCTGCCGCTCGGCGAGAACGTCTTCGCGCGCGACTGGATGTATTCGGGAGTCTACGCGTGGCGCTCGGGCCGGCCGTTCACCGTCAACCAGAGCAACAACAACGTCGGCCAGAACATGACCGGCCTGCCGAATCTCGTCGGCGACCCCGACGGAGCCGAGACCGTCGATCAGTGGTTCAACACCGCCGCGTTCCAGGCCGTGGCGTCGGGCGTCGTTCGGCAACGAGGTGCGCAACCGTCTGCGCGGTCCGGGCTACCAGAGCTTCGACATGACGCTGCAGCGGCTGATCAAGTTCGGCGGCCGCTACACGGCGACGTTGCGGTGGGACGTCTTCAACCTGTTCAACACGACCAACTTCGGCCTGCCGAATCGGAACCTGTCGGATGCGACGACGTTCGGGACGATCTCGAGCCTGTCCGGCGACGCGCGGATCATGCAGCTGGCGGTCCGGTTCGCATTCTGACTAAATCACTCGTTGAGTACGGGTCTTCCGCGGAGTGGGCGGAGAAAACCAGCCTCGCGCAGAGACCGCGGAGCACGCAAAGAGATCTTCGCGAGAGAGCTGGGTGGCACACCGAGCACGTCATGAAACCGCTGGTAGACTTGCATTCACAGCAGTCACGCTGCACGTGCTGACGGCGACGTCGAAGATCCGAAGAATCGAAGATCCGAAGAAAGATCGTCACGCTGAGGGCTGCAGGACCGCGCGTCGCGCACGCCGGCCGAAGGCTGCCGAAGGCCGGCGTCCTGCAGCCTGTGCGCCGGATCACGGCCTGGCGAAATCCGCGAGGCGTTCCTGACGTCGCCTCCAAGGCGCGGTGCGGCTATCTCGCCCTGTTCCCTTCGGATCTTCGGATCTTCGATTCTTCGACGCGAGCCGTCGGCTCGTGCAGTTCGACCTGGGGCTGTCGCCCGAAGTCAGCAGGGTTTCGTCACTCGCGCAGAGCGAAAGGCAGTGTCGGCAACTCTCTTCACTCACCGAACCGAGAACACGACGTCTCGGTGAGCCGTCTGCTTCTCCTTGCGGGTCGCTTCGATGGTCAGCAGGTACTGCCCCGGCGCCAACGACGCGAGCGGCAGCTCGAACAGGTAGTCCGCCGAATGGCTTCCCTGCTTGCCCTGTTCGAAGATCTTCTCGCTCGATTCATGCACGGTACGGTTTGACGCGTCGATGATGCGCCTGCGCAACGTGGCCGGGAGCGATGCATCGTGTTCGGATTGATAGACGCGTACGAATGCCGTCACATGACTGGCTGACGCGAACTCACGTCTCGCGGTAGGTTCGAGAGGGCACAATCACGGAATGGGCCGTCGGGCCTGGCTGGTCGCGCGCCAAGGACCACGCCGGATAGCGAGATGGGCGCCTTTGCGAAGTCGGGAACATCGGCATACGTGTAGACGCTGCCGACTAAATGGCGCGATGGATCCTCCGCAGCGACGCGAATCTCGTGACGGCCGGGATCGAGACGCAGTCGCGACAGCGCTTCGTACTGAAACACTTTCTGTCCAGCCGGTGAGGGCGCGACCATCACGGTCTGCACCTGGGTCGCCAACGGTTTTCCATCGCGGTCGTAGGCGCCGGTCAGCACGTTGACCTGGGTCGGTTGATTCTGCGCGCCTGATTCCTGCGCGCGCGCGACGACAAGGACGGTCGCCCCGGAAGCACCGGGCGTGGCGAATGCGGCGGTCGTCACGCCCATGGGAATCTGTGTCGCCGGCCACATATTCCGCAATGCTGCGCTGAGCGCGGCTGGAGCCGCGTTGGGCAGCGGCGCCGGCGCGGCCGCCGGTGGCGCAGGTGCGTAGTAGCCCTTGCGCGGGTGGACTACGACTCCAGGAAGATTCACCTCGACAGAAATACTGTGAAAGGCACCGTCATCCTTCTGCGACGAAGGCGCGAATCCCAGCACGTAATAAGACTCGGTCTCGGCAAAGATCTCGGGGATTGGCTCCCACGGCGCGTTGGTGTTCTTGATGGCGCGGCCGCCGGTCTCGCCGGGGAAGAACGCAAGGTTGAGCTGTCGGATGAGAGGTCCCGACCGCGCGCTCGCGTCCGTCACGCCGGGTATGCCGTCCGACTGTGAGGCGCTGTATCCCAAAGACTGCAGCAGCGCCGAATCGAACGTGTGAATGGTCAGGTTGGCCGCGCCCGCGGCCCGCAGCAGCTTCTCCCTCGCCTCTCGCACCTCGCCGAAACACTCAATCGTCGTGGCGCTCACCGACACGTTGCTGCCAATGAACAAGAGAATCTTGCGGCGGTGCGGAACTTCTCGCACCGCGTCCGCCACGTTCGTCATCACTTCCAGCGAGCACACGCCGCACCGGCACTCGCCTCGATGACCGCCAAATGGGTCGTCCGGGTCGGCGTCGATACCTAGAAACGGCTGATTAATCGCCGCACGAAGGAGGCCGCGATCGGCAGTGAAGTTCTGCGGCACACCCACACTGGTGTAAATGACGGCGGCCAGGTCGTTCGGCCCGAGTTGGTCTACCGCGGCTTCAGCGGTGTGCCGCACCTCGGGAAAATTCGACTTGCCGATCGAGTAGTCGAGCAGGATGACGACGAGGCGCCCCTCTTTAGGGGTCAGATTAGTGACGACATCCGGACCGATTTCTCGCTGCCACGGGGCTGCGGGTTCCGGCTGACGCTCGGGGAGCGTCACAGTACTGAAGGCGGCAATCGGCTTCACCTTGCCGTCTTCTTTCACGACGAAGTCGCCCGGCTTGAGGCCGAGTACGGGCCGGCGATCCTTGTCGAGCACCGACACATCGACCTGCACCAGATCGATGCCGGTCCGGTAGGTCAGCTGCGGGACGTTCGTGTCCTGAGCGAACGTCAAAACCGACCACACGATCGCCGAGACTAATACAACGGCCGCATTACGCATGAGGAACTCCGGGCTGGCCGTGCTCATGATACTCGGCGAGCGAACTCGCCGAGCTAATGGGTAATCGTGCGGAGCCAGGGGATCCATGTGATGGATTGGCAGTCGTCCGCGGTTGGCTTGTTCGGAGCATTTAACGGGCTGAACTGTGCACGCTGGTTGCGATCAAGAATGCCGACACGCTTGCTGACGAGCAGCACCTCGTACGCCCGGGCCGGAAATGGCCAATTGCTGCGTGCGCAGCTGTAGTTATTGAAATGCAGGTTGGCGATGTAGAAATCCCGCTTGAGTTTTTGAATCACCTCACCGAATCGCGGCTCGTCGTTGCCGTGAAACTCGACTGCCAGCTGATCGATCTGATCGAAGACCGACTGGGGAGTGTTCAAGAAGGTGTCCCACTCAGCACCCTCCACATCCATTTTGAACACAAGGTGACGCCCCGCGTCCCCGTTTCGTGCAATCTGAGCCTCCGGCGTATCGAACAGGCGTCCGTCGCTGTCGGTCGATCGGCCTCCCGCCACGCACTCCGGATGGAACACGAGCGCACCAGCGTCACATACCGGCTGCTGCACGTTGAAGCAATCGTATTCGTGAACCTTCACCTTGAGCTGGCGCGAAATATCGCAACCCCACCCGTCATACCCGGAGATGCCGTAGGAATAGGCCGCTTGCACGTCCTTCAGCAGGTTCGCGCATAACAGGTATCCCCCGTCATTCGATTCGCCGAATCGTTTCAGCTCGCAGTTGGCAAGCGCGACAGGCTGCAAATCTTCGAGCAGCGCTTGTCTCCGCCCTTCTGCCGTGTTGCGATACCACCGCTCGCGACGGATTTCGGCGAATGCGACGCCGGTGACGAGGATAATGACGATGATAACGAGCCACAGCGCCGTGCGTTTCAATCGAGCCGCTCCTTGATCCCCGGTGTCGACGTGTCATCGTCTGTGCGTCGGAAGGCAAGACGGAGAGAGAATAGCCTCTCCGACAGCGGTTTTCCACTGACAGGGAAGGTGGTATCGAGAGTGCAGAGGAAGACCGGGGCGATACGTCGGGGTGACTCGTTCCTTGTCGCCATCGTGGCGCTCGCGGCATTCGGCGTCTACCTGAAGACCCTGTTCCCCGGCCTCGGCGGCGGAGGGGATTCCGCCAAGTTTCAGTACGTCGGCAGCGTACTGGGCACGCCGCATCCACCCGGCTACCCGCTCTACGTCCTCGTGTCGTTCTGCTTCGCACAGATTCCGTTCGGCACCCTGGCCTGGCGCATCAACGCAATGTCAGCGTTCTTCGCCACGGTCACCTCTGCCGTCTGTGTCCTGGTGCTGCGACGCCTGGGTGTCGGCCGCGCAATTTCGGCGTGCGTGGCCCTTTCATTGGCATTCGACTACGCCCTCTGGCCGTTTGCGGTTCGCGCGGAGGTGTATGCGCTGACAGGAGCGCTCACGGCGGTCCTTCTCTTGTGCGCGGTCCGCTGGGAAGCCACGCGGCGCGAGCGCGATCTGTATCTGATGGTCGTGATATTCGCGCTGAGTCTTGGGAACCATCTAACAGCCGCGGCGATGGCCCCGGCGCTGATCGCGTTTGTTCTGCTGACTGACCGACGCGCGATTCATTGGCGGACGGCCGGGATCAGCGCGCTCATCGTCGTCGCGGGTCTCTGCCAGTACGGGTTCATCCTTCTTCGGACGGCACAGAATGCCCCATACCTCGAAGCGCGCGCCTCCAACCTGCGTGAACTGTTCGCAGTCATGCGGGCTTCGCGGTTCTCGGACGAAATCTTCGCTTTCTCGCTGCGTCAGCTCATCGTCGAGCGAGTACCGGAGCTGTGGCATCTCTCCGTCCTGGAACTCACACCGCTCGGCATCGTTCTCGCGTTCGTGGGGCTCGCCGCGGTGATCGCGCGGCGGACCACAATCGGAGTCCTGCTCACCCTCGGCGCCGGAGGGATCCTGTTCCTGACACTCAATGTCGGCGCCACTGATGTGGCCGGGTTTCTGATTCCCGCATTTGTGCTGACCTGGATCGTCGTGGGCATCGGCGTCGGGTGGCTCTCAGATCGGGCGGCGGCAATGGTGAGGCACGGCGCAGTCGCCGCCATCGTGGCGGCCGTTGTACTGCCGTCGATGCAGCTCGCGCGGAATTACCGCGCCAACGACCATCACCTACGCTCCTACGAGATCCGATACTTCGATGCGCTCTTCGATCGACTCGAAGCGCGCTCCGCAATCGTCACCGAGAGCTATGCGGTCGATCAGCTGGTGCTCTACAAGCTCGCCGGCGAACACGCAAACCGCGGTCGTACGATCGGCCTCATCACGCGGGACGTCGAGACCGTGCGCCAGCACGCGGCAGACGGTTTCGCCGTGTACGCGTTCGCGGAAGGCCGTAAAGCTCTGGAGAGCAACGGATACAGGTTCGAACCCGTTCCATTGTCCACGGTGGGAACACCTGCCACAGAGCCGATAGACATGTCGCCGCTTCCCCTTTTCCATCTGACGAGGCTGACGACCTGCCAGGATATTGGAAACACCGGCTGGCAGGACATCACCAACCTGGCGCGTGATGGCCGCCTCCTCATTCGCATCGACAACTACCGGCCATTCGATTCCGCGGTCGTGTTGTATGCCGGGCAGCAGTCCGCCACCGCTGCCAATCCGCTGCTCGCGGCTTCCCACGGTCCCGAAGCGCCGTCAATGGCGGTCACGATGTTTCATGGCGCCGATTCAACGAAACTCGCCGCTGCCGTGCAACGGGACGGCCTCATCACAGCCGATCCGCTCGACCGGGAGGCGACCGTAGAGCGGATCGAGTTGAGGGTCAACGATCACGGCGATTTCTCATGGTCCGCGCTCGACCTCGGCGGACACCCGGACCTCGTGCTGGCGCGTGCGTCGGTCGACCTGAACAATCCCCGGCGAGCAAGCTTTTGCGGATGGTCTGGACGCGATCTGTTCGAGTCGGGGCTCGAAGAGCAGGTGCCCTTCGGGCCGTCGGGCGAGAACTCCTTTGGCACCGGCTGGCACGGCGCCGAACGTTCAAATGAAGGTGTGGACTTCCGGTGGACGTCGGCGCGAGAAGCCGAAGTCCTGATTCCCCTGACGAAGATCGGAACCATCACCGTGCGAGTCCGCGCGGCTCCGTTCACCTACCCGGGGTCGCAGCGGATGACACTCGGTCTGAAAGTGAATGGTGAAACACTGACTGCACGGCCCATGCAGGCTGAATTGGGCGTGTACGAGTGGGCAGTGCCGGCACCGCTCTGGCGTCAGGGATTCAATCGGCTTGCTCGTGAGTGCCTCGACCCTCGCGAGTCCTGCAGCAGTCGGGCTCTCCTCCGATACACGATTGCTGGGTGTTGCGGTGAGCGACTTGTCGCTCCGGCTGTCGCGTTAACGATCGATCACAGTTCCGCCAGGCGTGTGGTGGCGTCGCCGAACTGATCCAGCTTCACGCCCATGCGATCCATGAGCGAGAGGTGCAGGCTGCAGGCCTTGCGGTTCTCGTCTCCCTTGCCCATGTAATCAAGGATGCGGCCGCCCTTGAGCGTGCCGCCGCCCTTGCCGGTCAGCAGGATCGGCAGCTGATTGGCGGTGTGGGCGTCGCCGTCGAAGAGGCTCGAGGCGCACATGAGGATCGAATTGTCGAGCAGCGACGTCTCGCCTTCGGAGATGTCCTTCATGCGCTGGGTGATGTACGCGAACTGCGCGATGTGGAACTGATTCGTCTTCAGGTACATCGCTTCCTTGTCCGGGGCGTGGCCGTTGTGCGTGAGATCGAGGTGCAGCGCGCCCTGGACGCCTTCGAGGAACTTGAAGTTCATCTGCGACAGGTCGTTGTTGAGCATCACGGTCGCGATGCGTGTCTTGTCCATCTGGAACGCGAGCACGATCAGGTCGAGCATCAGCTTCATGTGATCGGGCACGTTCTGCGGCAGCTCGTTCTTCGGGCGCGGCATGTCCGGCTGCGCCAGCGTCGGGCGCCAGCCCTCGATGCGCTCCTCGTTCGACGCCTTGTCGATCCGCTTCTCGATGTCGCGGATCGATTCGAAGTACTCGGTCAGCTTGACGTTGTCGCCGTGGCTGATCTTCGGCCGGAGGCTCTGTGAATCGCGCCGAACCTCGTCCAGGATGCTCCGATCGACCTTGCGGCTCGTGCCGTCGCCCACCAGGCGGTCGAACACGCGCGAGGGATAGATCTCTTTCGTCGCCGGCTTCGTGGGCGAAGCCCAGGACACGCTGGAGCCATAGATCATCGACAGGCCGTCCTCGAGCCTCAGCTCGTTCGGCTCGATGCCAAGCACGAGGCTCGGGATGGACGTGCGGCTGCCGACTTGCGAGGCGATGACTTGATCCATCGAGGTGCCGACCCGGATTTCATTCGGATCGAGGCTGACCGGCACACCGGAGAGGACGTTCATGCGGCCCAGGTGAGGGCTCGTCGAGACCGCCGCGGTCTGATTGAAGAGGCCCTGGATGAAGACCATGTCCTCTCGATGGGGCATCATGGGCAGCGCCGCCGGACCGAGCTGCATGTTCGCGCCTATGCCCTTCGCCCACCACTCGGTCGGCTCGACGCCGTTGGAGAAGAACACGATCCCCAGCCGCAGCGGCGGCGCATTCGTCTTCACGACTTCAGCCGCCTGGCCGAACACCGGCAACGACTCCATCCATGGCAACGCCAGCGCGACGCCTACGCCGCGAAGGAAATGACGCCGTGACGGGTGACGCAACGTGTCGTACATGCTCATTGATGTCCTGTCCCTGACTGCGCTGATGACGGGTGCTCGATTCGTGCGGCCGGCCCGGTCGTGACTGATTCTTCTGCGGCGCGATTTCGAAACTGACGGCTGTTGACGATGGCGATGGCCAGATCGGAGAACGAGGCGCTGCCTCCGTGCGCCGTCATCGTCTCGATGAGCGGCCGATCCGATCCCCTGACCGTGCGCCCCAGCGCGTAGCCCAGCATCTTCTTCGACAGCGTCGTCATCACCTGCTTGTCCTTGTTTCGCAGGTACTCGAGCAGGCCGCTGGTGCCGGTGATCTTCGTGTCGTCAGCGAACTCGCCGGTGACGTCCACCGGCTTGCCGTCTGCATAGGTCGTTCGTGGACGGCCGACCGCGTCGAATCCTTCGAGCGGAAAGCCAAGCGGATCGATGCGGGAGTGACAATTGGCGCACGTCGCGTTGCGCTTGTGCTGTGCGAGCCGCTCGCGTACCGTCAGGCCGTTGAACGTCTTGTCATCGGCGGGAATCGTTCCCGCGTCGGCTGGCGGCGGAGGTGTCGGCGTCCCGAGAATCCGCCGCAAGACCCAGTCCCCGCGCTTGACCGGGCTCGTGCGCAATGGCGCCGACGTCGTCGTCAGCACCGATCCGAGCCGCAGGGCCCCGCCGCGGTTGAAGGCGTTCGCGCCGTCGACCTTCTCCATCTTGTCTGACAGTTTCAGATCCTTCCCGACACCATAGAACGAAGCCAGCGGCTTGTTGAGGAACGTGTAGTCGGCATCGAGGATTTCCCTGACGGGGCGTCCCTGCCTCACGAGGTACTCGAACGTGGAGATCGATTCGTCGTACATCGCCGACTTCACTTCGTCCTTGAACTCGGGGAACCGCGTCGTGTCCACGCCGCGGTATTCGTCGAAGTGATAGAACCCGAGCCACTGACCGAAAAACTCCGTCGCGAGACGACGAGCCTTCGGATCGGCCGTCATGCGCTTCACCTGCTTCGCGACGAGAGCGGGATTGCTCAACTCGCCCGCCGCCGCCGCGCGCCGCAACTCGTCGTCTGGTATGGAGGACCAGAGGAAGAAACTGAGGCGGCTAGCCATCTCCCAGCCGTTGAGCGGCCGTTCCGGACCGCTGCCGACAGCCTCGACCCGGTAAAGGAACTCTGGAGCCACCAGCGTTCGAGCGACCAGCGCCCGAATCGCCGCGTCGTGATCGAGACGGGTCACCGTGCGTGACTTCTGATAGAAGGCGCGAAGGCCTGCCTTCTCGTCCAGGGTCAGCGGCCGCCGCCACGCGCGGCTCGCGAAAGTCAGCGCATCGGTCACATGACGGGGCTGAGCGAGCGTCTGAGCCCGAGTGACATCGTCATAGTTCTCGCGAAGCGATTTCACATAGGGTCTCACCGCGACCGGCAGCGCCGCGATATCGGCAGGACCGAAGTCTTCGATCTTGTTGCTCTTGAGCTTCAGCCCGTAGTGCTCCGCCAGCATGCCGAGGTACGCATCGTGGTACGGCCACGATCCGAAAAGATCGTTCCAGGCCGCGTTGAGCCGCTCTCGATCGACGCCGTCCACCATGTTCTCGGTGAAGAACGTGTCGTTGCGCTGGTACTTCACCTTGAGCACGAACGCGTCGTGCTCGGGGCTGTTGTACGTGTCGTCGAACGGAGGCGGAACCGGGTCCTTGTCCGCCGGATTCGCTTCGCCGTGAGAGTTCGGAGGCAGGAGCGACACGTATTCTGCGATGTGTTTGCGGAACGTCTCGTAGCCGACGCTGTGCGGATCGCCGAACACCACGCGCTGTGCCGCATCGCGTGGCGACCCTTCTGCGCGATCGGAGATCGTGACGCGGACCACGGCATCGCGATCCTTGCCGAGTTCGGCATCCGCCTGGAACTCGAGCACGTTGCCACCCGGCGGCACGTCGATCGTGAACGACACCGCACCCGTCGTGGCGAAGTCGTCTGGACCGATGGCGGATCCGTCCGCGCTCGCACCAAATCGCAGCGGTGCGGCGGCGTCAGGCGAAAGTGCGGCACGGAGCGTTTGCGTAGAGAGAACCGGACCCGTGGCGCCGCGGCCCGGTCCCGTGCCCGCGGTCGCAGTGGCGCCCGCGGCGCCTGGTGCGCCTCGTCCTGGCGCGACCGCCGCGCGCGTCACGATCCTCGGATTGCGCCAGATGACGGCCGGCGTCGTGCCCGATCCAGGATTCACGTCCGCAAACGTCAGAAACACCCTGGTCGGACCCGCAACAGGTGGACCTCCGCGACCGCGTCCAGTTCGAGCGCCCACAAGATAGGTGTAGTGATGCGTCGGCTCGGTCTTCAGCGTTTTGTCGTCGAAGGTCAGCGGGCTCTCGTCACCAGCACCACCTGCGGCCAGATCGCCTCTCGCGAAGAACCAGCTGGGCCACGTCGTCAACGATTTGTACAAGTCGTCGCATCCGGCTCGCGCTTTCGCAATCGACGCTTTGATGTCTGAGGTCGGCGCCGGCAGCTTCATCCATCCGTCAACCGTCATCCGTATCGGGTAGCCGGTGTTCGGTCTGTTGACCACCGTCCAGATGTGTTCGGCAAATCGGCCCGTGATGTCTTCCTGCGCCGCAAGCCCGCGAAGCGTTGCCGACGGATCGCCGAGCGCGACGCGATGCTTGTAGTACCAGGCCACGAAGAACGCCTTGCCAATCCGCTGGAGGCCGACTGGCCCGCCGCCTTCGCCCGACACCACGCGAAAGCCCTTCGCGGCGTACAGATTGTCGATGCGTGTCAGCGCCGAGAGTTCCAGTCCTGTCTTCCCGGTATCCGCAAAAAAGTCCAGCGGGCCCGCGCCGATGATGGCGTGATCGGCGACCTGCTTGGCTGCTTCGAGATAGCGCTCGATACTGGTGTCCTGCACGAACTGCACGTCGCCGAAGTTCGTGAATCCCTCGCCGCCGACCGAATCACTCGACGCGTCGACGCCAACCTTGATGTCGATGCCCGTCAGGTCGCGAATCGCGTAGGCGTACTCGGCGCTCGTCAGTCGTCGGACAGTGACGCGCCCCGGCTCCCCGGCATGTGCCGCCTGATACTTGCGCAGCGAGGATCGGATCCACGATGTCGTCGCCGCTCGTTCCGCGTCGGTCGGGAACAGCTCGGCCTTGTCTTCAGGCGGCATCTCCCGCGTTTCGATCTTTTCGACCACTTTGTCCCACACGTCCCAGTGGTCGCCGATGGAGGTCTGCGCGGATTGCTGGATCAAGCGTTCGATGCTGAGGTCGCCCCGGTGCTTTTCGCCGCCGTGACACTCGAAGCAGTATTTCTTGAAGGTCGGGGGTGGCTGAAAGGCCGGCCGCGACGGTGAAACGTGGGCGGGCCGGGTCCCCGGTGCCTGGGCCGATAGTATTGATGCGCCCAGCGTTACGAGCGCCAGGCCGAACCCCAGGCGTGTCATAGCACTCCAGGTCACGAGGAAGCCGTCGCCGGATTTTACCCCACTATCGCACCCTGAATCGCACGTCGCGACGAGCGGTGAACTTGCCCTGCGTGGCCTCGACGGTGAGGAGGTACTCACCGCTATTCAATCGCTCGACCGGCAGTGCGAGACGATAGTCCGCGGCGCGACTTGATCCGAACTGCGCGGACTCGAACGACGCGGCATCCGTCATCAGGACGCGGCCGCTCGTGTCCTCGATTCGCGCCGTGACGCCGACTGGCTGAAGCGCATCCTTCGACCCTTGGTAGATGCGGAGGAACACCGACGCATGGTCGCTGCGCGCGAACTCGCGCTGCGCCGTTGGAACAACCGGCAGGAGATCTTTGAACGCGTCCGAGGGCACCGCGGGCAGCGACGGCGACACGCCGAGCACGATACCGGACAATGACAACTGCTGATCCCTGAAGTTCGGGACATCGACGTAGGTGTACACACTCGCGCGCTGAGTGGGTGCGGCATCGAGCGCCACCCGAATCTCGTAGCGGCCCGGCTTCAGCGTGAGACGCGAGAGCACTTCATACGAAAAGTCCCCTGCCGAATTCGAAGGCAGCGCAATACCGACCGTCTGTTCTTCTGAGTGCACGGATCGGCCGTTCCGATCGAACGCCGCGGCCAGGACCTTCACCGGCTCGCTGACCTCGGAACGATCCCGCGGAACCTGCTGCCGCACGCCCAGCACGACGGCAACCGCTGACTCTTCCCTGCCTGGCATCGCCAGCGGCGCCGCGGTCACGCTGAGCGGAAGATCCGTTCGTGGCAGGACGCCTTCAAGTGCCGCGGCGGTCTCCGGCGACACAACGCTCGGCTTACTGTCCGGCACGCCGGGTCTCGCCTGCGAAGTATCCCGACCGTGTCCGCACGCTGGCGCCCGGCCGGTTCACCTTCACCTCGATCTTGTGGTACTTGCCATTGGTCTGGCGATCGGCCGGCGCGAACGCCAGCAGGTAGAACGAATTGCTCTCCGCGAACACGTCCGGGAGGTGCGCTTCCGGCGTGCCGGTGTTCATCACCGTTCGGCCGCCCGTCATGTCGGCCAGCAACTGCAAATCGTCCTGTCGTTCGTGAATGCCTGTAGACGATCCCCCGAGGGGACTGTTGCCTCCCGTCTCGACGCCCACCGGATCAAGCGTGTGGATCGTCAAGTTCGCCAGCGCGGTCGCGCGCTCCATTTTCGCGCGAGCGTCTTTCAGCGGGGCGGAACACTCGCCCGGGTAGATGACCTGCTTGCCACCCAGTCCGGGCTTGAATTCGGGACCCTGCCGAGTCTGCGGCCCACGCAACGATTCATAGGCCCGGAAATAGGTGCCGATGAACAGCACGATCTTGCGACGACCCTGAACATCGCGGACCGCGTCAGCCACACGACCGATCGTCTCGGGCACGCACACGCGACAATGACAGTCGCCGCTCTCGTAACCCTCCGGATCGTCGATCATCACCAGGTTGCCGTTGCGGGGGTCGTGGCCCGGACCGTGCGGCGGATTCTGAGCCGCCACTGGGAAAGGCTGATTGATCGCCGCGAGCAGCCGCGCGCGATCGGCCGTGAAGTTCTGCGGGGCGCCGCTGTTGCCGAAGGCGCTGGTGAAAACGACGGCGGCGAGATCGTCAGGTCCCAGCTGGTCAACCGCGGCGACGGCAATCCGTTTGGCCAGCAGCTGATCATAAAACCTGATCGACCAGTCGAACATGATCACGACCAGGCGGCCCTCCGGCCTCACCTGGTTGGTGATCACGTCGGGAGCCACCTCGCGCACCCACCGCGCCGGCGCAGTACTCGATTCAGGCGCGGTCAGATCAACGGGGACGAACGCGACGAGGGGCCGTGCCTTGCCGTCCTCGAGAATGGTGAAATCCGACGCGGTCAGACCGCGGACCGGTTTGCGGTCCTTGTCGAGCACGGAGACATCGAGCTGCACGACATCGACGCCCGTACGAAACGTGGCTTGCGGACCTGACGGCTGCTGAGTCGCGAGCAGCGCGATGAGAGACAGGAGAGCGAGGCGCATGAGGTCGCCATAGCGTAGCGCTTCTCAGGCACGCATCACCAATCACCAATGAAAGGTCCTTTCGCCGAAAGGACGCTGCATTTCGTCCCAAGTCCCGCCACCGAGACAGGGCATCTCGTCACAGGGCGTCATACAACCGTCACATAACACGTGGCGAGCGCAAATCCATCCATAGGATGGACCGATGAGCGTGCGGTTCATTCAAGGAGTAGTCGACATGCGATTGCGTTTTGCTGTCAGCGCCCTCGTGGCTTTGCTGGCAGTCGTGGCGACGGCTACGGCCACAGCACAGGAAAGATTCGGCGGCGTTGCCGGAATTGTCACCGACTCGAGTCAGGCTCCCGTTCCTGGAGCGACAATCACGGCAACCAACAAACAGACCGGTGCGCAGAAAGTCGCAGTCACCGGTACGGACGGCGCGTATCGCATTCCGGATCTCGATCCCGGGCGATACACGGTCACCGTCGAGCTCTCTGGCTTCCAGAAAGTCCAGGCAGACGATGTGCTCGTGCTGCTCGGCAAGACCGCTGATTTCCCGGCAACGCTGAAGGTCGGCGGGGTCACGGAAGTCGTGACCGTCACGAGCGACACCAAGACGCAGGTGGACCTGCACAGCACGACGGTCGCTCACAACGTCACGGCCGAAGAACTGGACCGCATGCCCAAGACGCGCAGCTTCCAGGGCATCGCGCTGACGTCACCCGGCGTGAATCAGGGCGAGATCGAAGGCGGGTTCCAGGTCAACGGCGCAAGCGGCGCAGAGAACAGCTTCACCGTCGACGGTGTGAACACCAACAGCCTGATCTACGGCAGCTCGCGTCAGGACACGGTCTTCGAGTATCTGCAGGAAGTCCAGGTCAAGACGGGCGGCATTCAGGCCGAGTACGGCGGCGCGCTCGGCGGCGTGATCAGCGCGGTCACCAAGTCGGGCGGCAACAAGTTCTCCGGCGAAGGCCACTACTACTTTTCCGGCAACAGCATCTCCGCGAGCCCTGTCCAGCGGCTGCAGCTCAGCCCGCTCGACGACACGACGGTGCTGAACGTCCAGGACGAGAAACAGGACGAACAACCGCAACGAGGTCGGCGGATCGCTCGGCGGCCCGATCCTGCGGGACAACTGTTCTTCTTCGCATCGGTGTCACCGCGGTTCATCGATCGAACGAACAACTACCTCTTCTCGAACGGAACCGAGCCTGGATCGATTCCGCAGTCGCAGACGGCGACGCAGTCGTTTGGCAAGGTCACCTACTCCAATCGTCGGATGACGGCCAACGGCAGCGTCCTCTACACCCCGGTCCGTTCGACCGGCACACTGTCGGCCTACGACGGCACGGGGGCCAACTTCATCAGCAGCTCGCTCGCCGGCAATGCCGCGCAGATTCCCCGCGGGTTCAACCAGGATCAGCTCAACGGGAGCGGAAACCTGGACTTCATCCTGAGCGGCCGCTCCTCGCTCAGCGTTCGCGGCGGGATCTTCTCGGACAACTACTACGACACCGGCGTCTCGACGACGACCTCAGTGCTCTGGAATACGCCGTCCATCGGCGTGGCCGGAGTGCCACCCGAACTGCAGCTGCCGAAAGGCGCGCAGAACACGCCGCGCGTGCAGATTACGAATAAGGATCAGACGAAATCGAGCTTCTTCCAGGTCGATTACACGCAGGCGTTCAACGCCGCAGGGTCACACCTCCTCAAGGGTGGCGCGGGCGTTCGTCACACGGTGAACGAAGTGGACTCGACGTACCCGGGCGGCTACGTGCTGCTGAACTGGGGCACGTCGTTCGTCAACAACAGCGGGCAGACGGGCACCGGCACCTACGGCTACTACGAAGTCAACGACCGCGGCACCCGGGGCAGCGTGAATGCGAACATGCCGTCGCTGTACGTGCAGGACACCTGGATCGTTGGACAACCGGCTGACCCTCAACCTCGGCGTCAGAACCGAGCGTGAAACCCTTCCTTCGTTCCGCACCGACATCAAGGCCGACGCGTTCGAGTTCGGTTTCGGCAAGAAGATCGCCCCGCGGCTCGGTGCGACCTACGACGTGCTCGGCAACGGGCGTCTGAAGGCGTACGGCAGCTGGGGCCGGTACTTCGACTGGGTCAAGTACGAGCTCGCGCGCGGATCGTTTGGCGGCGACACGTGGCTGGTGAACTATCGGTCGCTCGACACGCTGGATGTCAACAGCCTGAACCTCTCCAACATGCCGGGCCGCGACCTCTGGGGCGGCGCCCGCGATCGGCGCGTGCCGAACTTCAGCACGATCGATCCCGGACCTCAAGCCGATGTACCAGGACTCGACCAACCTGGGAATGGAGTATCAGCTGACGCCGACCACCGCGCTGGGTGTCAACTACGTGCACAACAAGCTGACGCGCGCGATCGAAGACGTCGGCTCGCTCGACGCCACGGGCAACGAGGTGTACTTTGCCGCCAACCCCGGCGAAGGCATCGCGACGACGATGTTCGTGACGGGGCTGACCGCGCCCTTCAACACACCCAAGCCGCTGCGGCAGTACGACGCGCTGGACATTACGCTCAGCCGCCGGTTCTCGAACAACTGGTTCGGGAGCGCGCAATCTCACGATCAGCCGGCTCTATGGCAACTACTCCGGGCTGGCGAACTCGGATGAAATCCAGACGCCCACGACCGGCGTCTCGTCGGCGACAGCCCAGCAGCAGGCCGGCAGCATCGCTCGCCCGGGCACTGCGGCCGGGCGCGCGTGGGACCTCGACGAGCTCGAGTGGGACTCGCACGGGAACCTTGACACCCTCGGCCGCCTGGCCACCGATAGGCCAGTCGTCGCGAAGTTCTATGGCGCCTACACCATGCCGTTCGGCACGCAGATCGGCGGCTTCGTCTACGCCGGCAGCGGCACGCCCATGAGCACGGTCGTGAATACGCTGAACACGATCCCGGTTCTCGTCGAGGGCCGCGGCGACATGGGCCGCACGCCGTTCCTGTCGCGCACGGATCTGCTCGTGTCGCACGAGCTGCACATGTCCGGCACGCAGCGCGTCAGGCTCGAGTTCAATGTGATCAACCTCTTCAACCAGAAGACGGCAACCCACATCTTCAACTCGCTCAACAAGGGCGCAGGGCTCGCGCGAGCTGACTCGGCCATCGACCTGTCGAATGTCGATCTGGCCAAGGGCTACGACTACCGGGCGTTGATCACGGCTTCGCCATCGAGCGCGAATGCCTTCGATCCGCGCTACGGCAAGGCCGACCTCTGGCAGGCCGGCACGCAGGGCCAGTTCAGCATCAAGTACATTTTCTAACTAGATCCGGGGGGGCTTGCCCCCCGGACCCCCCACGCCTTCGCTCGCGTCCCTCGACTCCGCTCGGGACGCCCTGAGCTTGTCGAAGGGCGGGGGCCCCACCGCCCCGCTCCGCTCCGGCGGGCGCGCCTGTGGCGCGCCTACCGTACTGCCAGTCGCCAGCCGTCAGTAGCCGTCAAGTCGTGCGATGATAGAAATGCCTGCCGACTCGCGGCCACTCATCTGGCCGTTGACGGACATCCATGAGATTTGCGCCTGTAATTGTCCTGGCCTACATAGCCGTCCAGTCGTCCGCGCCTGCCCAGCAGCAACCGCACGTTCCGCAGCGGCGCAAAGACGGTTGCCGTGTACGCGACGGTCGCCGAAAAGGACGGGCGGCTGATCACGAACCTGACGCGCGACGCGTTCGAGATCCGCGACAACGGCAAGCCGCAACCGGTGACCGTCTTCTCCAACCGACGTCCAGCCGGTGAGCGTCGTGATGATGCTCGATCGCAGCGGCAGCATGCGAGGCAACACGCGACTGGTCGAGCAGGAGCCGCGGCGTTCGTGCGCGACCTCCGTCCCGCCGACGCGGCGCGAATCGGCACCTTCGCCGATCGCATCGTCATTCAACCCGAAGAAGTTCACCAGCGATCAGAATGCGCTGCTCAGAATCCTGCGGTCCGATCTGCCCGTCACGGGACCAACACCGCTCTGGAATGCGATCGAATCAGGCGCTCGACGGCGCTCAAGGACACGCGAGGGCCGAAAGGTGGTGCTCGTCTTCAGCGACGGTGGCGACTCGCCGGCGAACTTCACCAAGTCGAACAGCAGCATCATGGACGTCATGCGTGACGCGCAGCAGGACGATGTGATGGTGTATGCGATTGGCCTGCAGACGACCGTGCTGCCGGGGTCGGAACGCTGCCGCGGGCGGGATGGGCTCGCTCACGGGCTCGATGACCGTCGGTCAGGCCCGATCCGGGGCTGTCGCGATCGCCGATGAAACCGGCGGCGGCTACTTCGAGCTGACGCGCGCAGACGACCTCGGCTCGACGTTCGCGCGCGGTCGCCGATGAGCTGCACCACCAATACGCGCTGGGCTTCGAGCCGCCTCGACTCGACGATCGCATGCACAAGCTGGAGATCCGGGTCACGCCGCAGAAGCTGAAAGTGCGCGCGCGGAAAGAGTATTTCGCGGGACGCGTACCCTCAAATCCCTGAGCGCCCCCGGTACGATCACGACTTCGATTGAGCTGGGCATGCAAATGGCGTTACGACGCGCCGGCGACGTGCTCTGCTAAGCTCCCGCACGGCGCGTCGACGGCTGCGCCCTCCGCCAGCTCCCCGACCCGCGATGCGGTCCCCAGCCGGCGCGGCAGTCAGTCTGCGAACGCGCTTTACCCCGCAGGCGTTCCCGATCCGAGGCGGCGCTGTTTCGACAATGACGCTCGCCTTAGCTCGTGGCGCGAATGAGCCTTGTTGGCTGCCGTTCGAGAAACCCGAGCCGACGCGGCCATCGTGAGTCACTCGCCGGAGGCGTGGTTTTCCGCCCGTAGACCGAGGCGCCGGGGAGCTGACAAACGTGACCACGGCGACGCGGCACCTCGAGACTGCGCTCTCGCACCGGAGAAGCTGATTTTCCACGACGCGAAACGGGAGCAAGACGCAATCCCGCCGGCGCGTCGAATCGAACCGCTGAAAAACCAATTCTCGGCTAGGATGACCGCTGTCCACACTCGGTGGCCATACGAGGCGCGCCATGAATCGCACCAACTCGTTGTCGCTCGCGAGCGGCATACTCACCGTCATCATCGTGTCGTACGGCGCTTCACGTGCGGAGCAGCCGCCTCAGCCACCTGGCCCCGCACTCACCGTCCCGGCCGGGTTCGCCGTCGAGCGCGTCGCCGGGTCTCCGCTCGTCAACCGGCCGATCGTCGCGGACTTCGACGACGAGGGGCGGCTTTACGTCGCCGACTCCTCGGGCTCGAACGACAAAACTGACAAGCAGGTGGTCGATCGGCCGCATCGCATCGTGCGTCTCGAAGACACCGATGGCGACGGACGGTTCGACAAGAGCGTGGTGTTTGCCGACAAGATGATGTTTCCCGAGGGCACGATGTGGCTCGCGGGATCGCTGTACGTTTCGGCGCCGCCAAGCATCTGGAAGTTGACGGACACCGACGGCGACGGTGTGGCGGACCAGCGCGAAGAATGGTGGCAGGGGAAAACGCTGACGGGATGCGCGAACGATCTGCACGGGCCGTATCTCGGTCCTGACGGCTGGATCTACTGGACCAAGGGCGCGTTCGCCGAGCAGACCTACGAGCGGCCCGGCAAGCCGCCTTTCGTGACCCACGCCTCTCACATCCTCCGCCGGCGTCCCGGCGACCCCGTCGTCGACATCGTCATGACCGGCGGCATGGACAATCCGGTCGACGTGGCGTTTACCGAGTCGGGTGAGCGAATCCTGACGTCCACATTTGTCGAGCAGCCGCAGCTTGGCCGGCGCGACGGATTGATTCACGCGATCTATGGCGGTTTGTACGGCAAGGTGCACTCGGTCATCGACGGCCACAAGCGGACCGGCGATCTGATGCCGATACTCGACCAGCTCGGTCCGGCCGTGCCGGCGGGGCTGACGCACTACTCGTCGCGCGCGTTCGGCGACGGCTTCCGCGACAACTTCTTCGCCGCGATGTTCAACATGCGGAAGGTCACGCGACACGTGCTGGAACCGAGCGGCGCCACCTTCAAGGTTCACGATTCCGACTTCGTGGCTTCCGAGGATCGCGACTTCCATCCGACGGACGTGATCGAAGACGCGGACGGCAGCCTCCTGGTGATTGATACCGGCGCCTGGTACAAACTCTGCTGCCCGACGTCTCAGCTGGCAAAGCCTGATGTGCTGGGCGCGATCTATCGCGTGCGGCGGGTGGGAGCGCCGGTCGTGCGCGATCCACGCGGTCGCGCAGTCGCGTGGACCACGTTGAAGCCCTCGGACCTCACCGCGCACCTGGGAGATGAACGGACAGCCGTGCAGAATCGCGCGATTGGTGCGCTTGCGGCCCACGGAAGCGACGCCGTGCCGGCGCTGTCAACGGTTTTGAAACAGACAACGTCAGCAGATGCGCGGCGGAACGCCGTGTGGACCCTGACACGCATCGATGGTGCGCAGGCGCGCGAGGCCGTTCGCATTGCGCTGAGCGATCGCGACGAGAGTGTCCGTCACGCCGCCATTCATTCGGCTGGCCTCTTGCGGGATGTTGGTGCAGTGCCGCTGCTCAAGGCGGCTCTGAAGTCTGGCTCTCCGTCAATCCAGCGCGTGGCAGCGGAAGCGCTGGGGCGAATTGGCGACCCTGGCGCCGTGCCGGATCTGATCGCCGTGGCGGGATCGCCGCTCGATCGCGTGCTCGAGCATTCCGTCACCTACGCGCTCATCGAAATCAACAATCCGGCTGCAACATCGGACGCCGGATTGCAGGCGGGCTCCTCCCGCTCTCGCCGTGCCGCGCTCATTGCGCTCGATCAGATGGACAATGGCAGGCTCCAATCAGATCGCGTCATCCCGCTGCTCGATTCAGCCGACCCGGTGCTCAAAGACACCGCGTGGTGGATTGCCGGGCATCACCCGGATTGGGGCGGGGCGCTGGCAGGATACGTCGCGGAGCACCTCCAGAAGCCGGGTGTCAGCGCGGCCGAGCGCAGCGAGCTCGATCAGAAGCTCGCGCTGTTCGGCGATAACAGCGCCATCCAGGATCTGCTGGCCGGCAACCTGGATCGCGCAAGGTCCAAAGACGACACGCTCTCGACGCTGCGGACGATGGGCACGATCGCGCGAACACGCGTCAAGACGCTGCCGTCGCCGTGGTTGGCTCCCCTGTTCAGGACGCTTGCGTCAAACGACGCCGAAGTCGCTGCGGCAGGGTTGTCTGTCGTGCGTACGGTCCCCGTCGCGAAGGATCAGGCTCTGGCGTTCCAGACCACCTTGCTCGGCCTGGCTCACGACACTGCGCGCTCAATCGAGACCCGACTCGGCGCGCTGGCCGCGATTCAGGAGGGGCTGCCGGTCGTCGATCCCGTTCTATTCGCGCTCCTGCGTTCGGCGCTCGAGCCTGGTCAACCAGTCTCGGTTCGATCGACCGCCGCGGGCATCATCGAAAAATCCACGTTCGATCAGGCCCAGCTCAACACGCTGACGTCGTCGCTTACGACTGCCGGCCCCCTGGAGCTGTCGCGATTGCTTCGTCCGTTTGCCGGTGCGAACGACGAGGCGACCGGGCTCGCCATGATCGCGGCGTTGAACCAGTCCAAGGTCCGCTCCAGCCTGCGGCCGGACGTGCTGCGGCCGCTCCTGGCCAAGTATCCGCAGTCGGTGCAGAAAGCCGGAGAAGCCCTACTCGCTTCGCTTACTCAAGACACGGCGAATCAGCTCCGGCGTCTCGAAGAACTCTTACCAACGATCCAGGGTGGCGACGTGATCCGGGGTCAGGCGGTCTTCAACAATCCCAAGGTCGCGTGTTTCTCGTGTCACGCGATCGGATACATGGGCGGACGAATCGGTCCGGATCTCACTCGAATCGGACAAGTGCGCAGCGAGCGGGACCTGCTCGAAGCCATCGCGTTCCCGAGCGCCAGCTTCGCACGTGGCTACGAACCGGTCGTCGTCCGAACGCGATCCGGACAAATTTCCACCGGGGTTCTGCGCAACAACGATCTGCCCGATGAGGTCGTGCTGGCAACCGAGCGCGACGAGACGCGGATTCCACGGCGCGACATCGTTGACATGCAGCCCGGGACGGCGTCGTTGATGCCGCCGGGGCTGATCGACCAGCTCACGCGTCAGGAGCTGGCCGATCTGCTGGCGTTCCTCAAGGCCACGAGATCGGGGGCCTAAGAAAGGCAAAAGTTAGAAGTTAAAAGTTAAAAGTCAGCGCACAGCAAGGTCGAACGAAACGTTTCCGATGAGCGTCTCGAGCTCCCCGCGCAGCTTCTCCATTTCGGCGGTTGTCCTCGTGACATCCGCCTGCAGGGTGGCGAGTCGCGTTTCCTGCTCGTCGAGTTGTTTCGTGTAGCGCTGCAACAGCTGCTTCTCCTCGGCGCTTCCGCGCAGCGCCTTCATGTTCTCGCGCACGCGCTGCTGGTCCTGGTTGATGGTGTTGCGTTCGGTTTGCAGCGACGCCAGCTGACGCTCGATCCGATTGAGCTCTGCCTTCTTGTCCAGCACCGGCTTCAGCGCACTTTCGAGAGCGCCAGCCGGAACGCCTGACTTCACGAGCTGGGCCATCAGCACTTCGTCAACGTTGCCGACCTGGATGCGCGTCTCGCCCTGGCGGACCGCGCGCACCTCGAGGACCGTCTCCTTCGCCGTGGGAAGCACCACGCGGAACCGCTGCGCATCGGCAGTGGACTCTACCGGCGTCTGGCCTTCCGCGAGCCGCCAGCCAGGCCCGAGCCGATGTTCAATGATGAGAGTCGTGGGTGTCGAGTTCTCGTTGCGGGCCTTGTAGGCCCAGCTGATTCGCTCTTCGGTTTCCTGCGTGATGATGCCCTCGCGGGCGCGCAACCGGAAGATGCGCCCGTCGGTCGATTGCTGGCGGGCGTCTACGAGGACGCCGAGATCCGCCGCGTACGACAACAGTCGCTTTTCACCCGGCTTCAACGGCTCGAGCAGGCCCTCGCCAGCGAACGCATCGCTGTCGATCAGCGTCATGCTGCCGCCATCAAGCGTGAGGCTGCTCGAATTTGTGAGCCACACCGCGCGAAGAGGCCGCCCGCTCCCCGACGGCCGATTCCACAACGAAACCTTCTCGGCTTCGATCTCGGCGCTGAGGATTGGAACCAGCGCCGATTGATTCTTGCGGAGCGTGATCGGCTCCTTGATGTGATATTCGAACAAGTCGCCAAGCGCTGCGGTCGACGCCTGCGGATCGAGGCTTCTTGCCTGATCGTAGACATCCGGCCGGAGCGGCGCGGGAGCCGCTGGTGGCGGCGGCGGTTCCGGGACACCGCCGACGACACCCCCGACCGTGCCGCCAGATACCCCACCCCGGCGCCCCATCACACTGTCTCGCGTGGCGTTCACCGTTACGCTCTCCGAGAGGCTGCCGGCCTGCATCGTCACATCCTGCTGGACCGAAGAGCCGGAGGGCATGCGCCAGTCCTCGAAAGACTGCGTGTTGAATCCCGGCACGTCGAATCGAAGCGTGTAAACGCCGGCAGGCGCGGTCAACTCGTAGTTTCCGTCGCTGCGACTCGCGGTACTTGCGACGATGCCAGAGGCCCCGACGAGCCGCACGGTCGCCCCCGGAATCGCCGCGCGTGAGTTGTCGCGAATGACACCCCGCACAGTGCCGGCTCCTTCGCCAAGCGAGGCCTGATGCGTCTGTGGAGCGAGCAGTGCGGTTGACGGCAGCGGAACGACCGCACGGCGCCCGTAATACGGCTGCGAGATGTTCTGGATGAACGATTGCGGTGCGCCAGCGACGAGAGACAGCTCGACGTTGCGCCAGTCCTCTCCGATCGTGTTGTCCACGACGGCCCAGCCCTGCAGCAGCGGCTTTCCCTTGGGACTGAGGACGAGACGATAGGTGCTCTTCCAGATCGGCACTTCGCTGACGTAGCTGACGAAGAGCTGGCGGTCGCCGGTCCCGCCGTCGAGATCACCATGTTGCGGACGTCCTGCTCTCGCGTTGAGCCGACGAGGTCCAGGTAACGGCCAATTTCCTGCCGAAGATCTCGCTCGACGATGCGCACGCGGACGGCTGGCGTGAGCTCGAAATTTCGTAGTTCGCCCGCATCCGTCACCAGCGAGATGGTGTCGATGACGCTCATCTCTTCGCCGCGACGGGTGGGCCGCTGCTCCACGCTCAACAATCGCCCTTCAGTGGCCGAAGACGCGGTCGTGACCTCGACTCGGGCGCCCCTCAGCGAGTCGAGCATCTGCGACTGGGTCGTGCTTTCGCCCACCGAGAGCCGCAGTGCACCCAGGCGTTGCTGCAGCGGTGCGACCGAGTTGTAACTGATGCCAGTGATCTGCCCGCGTCCAAGGTCCAGCACGGTGAGGGAATTCAAAACATCGTTCAACTGCGCGCTGGTGAACCGGACCGTTACGTCCTGGCGGTTCCGCACGCTGCCCTGATGTTCGAAGTAGCCGACACCGGCCTTGTAGAGCACAACGCGGCGGACCGGAAGCGATGGTGCCGCGGCCATTTCGGCAGCTTGCCGCTCCGGCGCGGGCGTGCCCGGGCTTTGCGCACAGAGCATGATGGGGACAGCGACGAAAAGCGTGATCAGAAAACGGCGCATATCAGTTTCTCCTGGGAACTGGACGTTCGAATGGCCTGCGGATTAGACACCTGCAAAGGCCGGACGGCCGGGTGTCGGCATTTGTAGCGGGCGCTTTCTCTGTCTCCTTTCTTTTGTCCCTTTCTGTAGAATCGCAGCATGCGCTTTGCCATGTGCAACGAGTTGTACGAGAACTGGTCGTTCGGCGACACGTGCCAGTTCCTGAAGAAGTCGGGATACGACGGCATCGAGGTCGCGCCTTTCACGCTCGCGCCCCGAATCACCGACGTCACGCGGGAGCGCCGATCCGAGCTGCGCAAACTGGCGGGTGATGCGGGGATCGAGATTATTGGATTGCACTGGCTGCTGGCCGGCACACAGGGGCTTTACCTGACCTCGCCGGACGAAGCGGTCAGATCGGCGACGGCCGAATACATCGTCCGTCTCGCAGAAGCGGCGCGAGACCTCGGCGGCGATCTGATGGTCTTTGGATCGCCCAAGCAACGTTCGTTGCTACCCGGTGTCTCGCGCCAGCAGGCGTTCGACTGGGCCGCGGCGCTCTTCAGACAGGTGATGCCGCAAGTTGCGGATTACGGCATCACGATCTGTATGGAACCGCTCTCGACCGCAGAGACCGACTTCATCAACACGTGCGCGGAAGCCTCGGAGCTGATTGACGCCGTCGGCCACGCAAGCTTCGCGCTGCATCTCGATGTGAAGGCGATGTACAGCGAGAGCACGCCCGTCACGGAACTCATTCGCACCTACGGGCCGATCGCTCACCACTTTCATGCGAACGACGCGAACCGGCGCGGACCGGGGTTTGGCGACGTTGATTTCGTGCCGATCTTCGAGGCGCTGCGCAAGAGCGGCTACGACCGCTGGGTTTCCGTAGAGGTGTTCGACTACAAGCCGGATCCCGAGACCATCACCACCAAGAGCATTGAGTACATGCGGAAGTCGATGCCCGCCTGAGCGGATCCGGAATCGCAGGCAGCAACTCGACGGACGAGCGACGTTCACCTCCCCGGCGCCTCGGCCTAACGGGCGGAAAACCGCGCTTCCGGCGCCTGCCCTGCGTACCGTGAGTAGACCTGATAGCCGCGCCGGCGGGGTTGCGTCTTGCTCCCGTTTCGCGGCGTGGAAAATCAGCTTCTCCGGTGCGTGCCTGACGATGCCGCCGGCGGTTGGGGGTTGGCTGATCTCCGGTGAGCCGACTGTTCAACGGCGGGGTTGGCCGCTACGCTGATAGCGTACTCATCGCCGCCGGCGGATCGGAACACCTCCGAAGCTGATTTCAGGACTATCGCGTGTCACGCCGCTCAAGGTCGCGGCGACGCAACCCCGCCGCGCGCGGCGCCCGTCCCATGCGCACGCCGAGCGCGTCGGACAACCGCGCCGATGGGGTTGCGCACGTCAGCTCCCCGGCGCGATGCGGCCAGGGCGCTACGTCAGTTTTGAAAACCACGCCGCAGGCGTTCCGATCCGCGACGGCGCTGTTTCGACAATGACGCCCGCATTAGCTCGTGGCGCGAATGATTGTTGGGTGGCGTTCGAGAAACCCCAGCCGACGCGGCAGTCGTTAGGCATGCGCCGGAGGCGTGGTTTTCCGCCCGAAGGCCGAGGCGCCGGAGAGCTGACGTGCGCGACCCGGTCGGCGCGGTCAGCCCGGCGGAATCAGCTATCATACCGTCCCTGGAATGATCCACATCGATCGCTCGCGCACGCCGAACGACCTGCTCGGAAAGATCAACACGCTCTTCGAACTCTCCGCCGCCAAGATTCACTCGCTCGAGAAATCCTGGGATCCGGCGAACGGCGCACCCGTGTTCACGGTGCAGGGACGCTACACCGCGCGCGGGTGGACCGAGTGGACGGAAGGGTTTCAGTACGGCTCCGCGCTGCTGCAGTTCGACGCGACCGGCGCAAACGAATTCCTGAATCTTGGCCGGGAGCGCACGCTGACCCGAATGGCGCCCCATCTCACCCACACCGGCGTCCACGATCACGGCTTCAACAACGTGAGCACCTACGGCGCGCTATGGCGGATGGCGCAGGAGGGACGCATCGACGTCGGCGACTGGGAACTCCCTTTTTACGAGCTCGCGCTCAAAGTGAGCGGCGCGGTGCAGGCCAGCAGGTGGACGCCGATTCCTGGCGGCGGGTTCATCCACTCATTCAACGGAGCGCACTCGCTGTTCGTGGACACGATCCGTTCGCTGCGTCCGCTGGCGCTCGCGCACAAGCTGGGGCATCGCCTCGTCCAGGAACAGGACGCACAGGTGAACCTGCTCTCCCGGCTGCTGCAGCACGCGCGCGCGACGGCGACCTACAACGTGTTCGACGGACGTGGCGGCGGACCATTCGACGTCCGGGGGCGCGTCGCGCATGAAAGCCTGTTCAACGCCGCAAACGGCACTTACCGGGGCCCGAGCACCCAGCAGGGCTACTCTCCGTTCACCACGTGGACGCGTGGCCTCGCCTGGGCCATGCTCGGATTCGCCGAGGAGCTCGAATTCCTGGCGACGCTGTCTCGCGACGCTCTAGCCGGCGCAGGTGACACGGATCCGATCCCCTGGATGCTCGACGCGGCCCGCGCGACATGTGATTTCTATATCGAGAAGGCGGCCTGCGCCGATGGCGTCCCCTACTGGGATACAGGAGCGCCAGGATTGATGGCGCTTGGCAACTGGAGCGAGCGCGAGTCGGACCCCTTCAACGATCGCGAACCCGTCGATAGTTCCGCGGCTGCCATCGCGGCCCAGGGTCTTTTGCGTCTGGGGCACTTCCTCAACGAACGCGGAGACGACGGCGCCCGATACTGGCAGGCCGGCCTGCGCGTCGTCGATACCCTGTTCGATTCGGAGAGACCCTACCTGAACCAGGATCCCTCGCATCAGGGGCTGCTGCTGCACTCGGTGTATCACTGGCCGAACGGCTGGGACTACGTGCCTCGAGGCTCACGCATCCCGCGCGGTGAGTCGAGCCAGTGGGGCGACTACCACGCGCGAGAAGTCGCACTCTACCTGATGCGCCTCGCGCAGGATCACACTTACCTGGCCTTCTATGGACCTTCACCGGCAAATGGCTGATCACGCATCCGGCGCATCGACAACGCGGAAAGCTGCGTTAGTGACCGGCGGCACACGCGGGATCGGCCTGGGTGTCGCACGTGCGCTCGCCCGCGATGGCTGGGACCTGCTGCTCAGCGGTCAACGCCCGGCCACGGATGTCGCCTTTCTCGTGCAAGAACTGCAGACGCTTGGCGGCCGGGTCGATTACGTTTCCGCTGACATCTCCGAGGCCGCCGGCAGAGCCGCGATAGTCGAACGTGCGAGAGCCAACCATGGCGCGGTCAACGCGCTCGTCAACAATGCCGGCCGCGCTCCGCGCGTGCGGGCCGACATCATCGACGCGACCGAGGACAGCTTCGAGGAAGTCCTCCGGACCAACCTGCAAGGTCCATACTTTTTGACCCAGGCCATCGCCCGCGACATGCTCGAGCGCACCGGTGCCGACACCTCGTTTCGTGCGTCAATCGTCTTCGTCACTTCGGTGTCAGCCGAAATGATTTCTCCGAATCGCGGTGAGTACTGCGTCAGCAAGGCGGGCCTCGCGATGGCCGCCAGCCTCTTCGCCGTCCGGCTCGCGCCAGCCGGCATCCCGGTCTACGACGTGCGTCCGGGCATCATCGCAACGGACATGACCGCTCCTGTCAAAGATCTCTACGACCGCCGGATTGTTGATGGGCTCGTGCCCGAAGGACGCTGGGGTCAACCGGACGACGTCGGCCGCGCCGTGTGCGCGCTGCTGAGAGGTGATCTGCCATACGCGACCGGCAGTGTCATTCATCTCGACGGGGGCCTGTCGCTGCCGCGCTTGTAATTCTTCCGGGATCCGTAGGCCGGATCCGGGATCCGACGCCCGTAGCGCGGAGCTTTCGCTCCGCGAAGCTGGAAGCCGCAAGCCGAAACCCACTCGATTCAGTATGATGATCGAGTGTCACGCGGTCGATTCACCTCCGCTGCAACAGCGGTGCTGCTCGCGCTGTTGCAGAGCGCCTCAGCCGCACAGCAGCCGGCAAGCGCAGCACCGTACACCGTGCTGTCGCGTGAAGGACGGCGACCGCTGGCGGCACGGACAATGTCGGGCCAGGAGATGGTCGCGCTCGACGATCTGGCGCGGCTCTTCAATGTGGCGGTCCGCGAAGACGCGGCCGCCGGCGGACTTACCGTTACCGCTGGGAACCAGACGATCGTCCTCTCCGCCGGTCAGAGCCTCGCGTCGGTGAACGGCCGATTGATTTCGCTTCCCTCGCCGCCGGTTCGCGACGGACGCGCCTGGTACGTCCCGGTTGATTTCGTTCGGGCGCTGGCGCCAGCCTTCGGGGGCCGGCTCGAGCTCCGCAAGCCATCTCGCCTGATCCTTGTCGGCGACATCCGCGTCCCGCGCATCGTCGGGCGGATGGAAGCGCTCGGCAGCCTCGCGCGGCTGACGCTCGACATTTCGCCGGGCACGCCGCACACCGTGACGCAGGAAGGTACGCGGCTGAGCGTCCGGTTCGAGGCCGACAGCCTGGATGCGGCCCTGCCAGCAACGACATCACCCGAGCTTGTGGTGAACGTGAGGCCCGGCGACGGACCCGCCGCGATTGCGATCGACCTCGGGCCGCGCTTCAGTTCGTTCCGGACGGTTGACACGCCAGGCGACCGCGGCGCCGCGCGGCTCGTGATCGATGTGGCGGCTCAGGCAACCGAGGTGCAGCCCGGAACGCCGCCAGCACCGACAACGTCGCCAGCGCCGGCAGCACCACCTTCACCGGAGGCGCCACCGCTCATCGAATCTCGCGCCGGCGGGCACACTGCGCACCATCGTCATCGACCCCGGACACGGCGGCGGGGAGGACGGAGCGAAAGGACCCGGCGGCACTCTCGAGAAACAGGTGACGCTCAACGTCGCTCGAAGGCTGAAAGCTGCGCTCGAAGGAAGGCTTGGACTCCGAGTGATCTTGAGCCGCGACGGCGACACGACGATGGGCCTCGATGAACGCGCCGCCGTGGCGAACAACAACAAGGCGGACCTCTTCGTGAGCCTCCACGCCAACGCGTCGCCACGGCCTGGCACCGCCGGCGCTGAAGTGTTCTATCTGAGCCTGGACGAGTATGGAGACGCCGCCGAGCGAGCCGCCCATGCTGATAGCGACTCGCTTCCCGTGTTCGGCGGCGGTTCGCGAGACATCGAGCTGATCCTGTGGGACATGGCCCAGGCCCGTTACATCAAGGAGTCGTCCGCCCTGGCGCAGTCGGTCGAAGCGTCGCTTCGTCAGCGCGTGCCCATGAGTGCGCGCGCGATACAACAGGCGCCCTTCCGGGTGCTCGTGGGCGCCAACATGCCGGCCGTCCTGGTCGAGATGGGATTCATCACGAACCCGGCTCAGGAGAAGCAACTTCAGTCCGACGACTTTCAGAACCTGATCGTCCAGGCGCTGGTCGAGAGCATCTCGCGGTTTCGTGACGCCCATAGCGGCGGGCATGCGGCAGGTGCGCGATGATCCGCCGGATGGCGATCGGCGCTCTTGTGGTGCTGGTTGTCGTGGCGCTGGTCTGGATGATCGCCGCCATCGCGCCGAAGCTGCCCGTGCGAAGCGCGCGTGCACCTGCGTCGCCAGCAGCAAACGCTCCATCCGCTCCCGAGCGAAAAATCAACGCCACCCTGTACTACGTCTCCGAGGACGGTCTTAGGTTGCCTGGCGTGCAGCGGGAGGTCGCCTTCGCTGACAACATCGCAGACCAGGCCCGCCGGATCGTCGAAGCCCAGCTTGGCGACGCGCCCGCGCCGTATGCCTCTGCAATTCCCCAGGGCACACCACTTCGCGCCCTGTTCATCGGTGATCGCGGCGAAGCGTTCGTGGACCTGGGCGGTGAGGTTCGAACGAAACACCCTGGCGGATCGCTCGAGGAGATCTTTACGGCCTACTCGATCGTCAATGCCCTGACGGTAAACCTGCCGGCCATCACACGCGTGCAGATCCTCATCGACGGCAAGGAAGCGGATACACTGGCAGGCCACGTCGATCTACGCCACCCGCTGCAGAAAAACCTCAAGTGGACCGAGCTTCAGACGGATAACGACAAATGACGATGACGCGACTCGATGGGCGCGCGGCCGGAGAGCTCAGGCCGACGCGCATGACACCCGACTTCACGATGCACGCTGAAGGGTCGGTGCTCGTCGAAGCCGGCCGGACCCGCGTGATCTGCACGGCCAGCGTCGAGGACCGGGTGCCTCCCTTTCTGCGAAACACAGGCAAGGGGTGGGTGACGGCCGAGTACGGCATGCTGCCGCGGGCGACCTCGACGCGCACGCAACGTGAGGCGTCGGCAGGGAAAGTTGGCGGACGGACGCAGGAGATCCAACGGCTCATCGGACGATCGCTCCGTTCGGTGACGAAGCTGGCGGAGCTTGGCGAGCGCACCATCTGGATCGACTGCGACGTGATTCAGGCCGACGGCGGCACACGCACCGCGTCGATCACCGGAGGCTTCGTCGCGATGGCGCTCGCGCTCAAGAAAATGCGATCGGCCGGTCAGATCAAGACGCTGCCGATCATCGATCACGTTGCGGCGACAAGCGTCGGCGTCGTCGAGGGCACGCCGCTCCTCGATCTCGCGTACGACGAAGACTCCCGCGCCGACGTCGACATGAACGTCGTCAAGACCGGCGACGGCCGGTTCATCGAGGTGCAAGGCACCGCGGAAGGCCCGCCGTTCGAACGCCGGGCGCTGGACGATCTCCTCGAGCTGGCGGACGCCGGGATTCGCGACCTCGTCCAGCTCCAACGCTCCATCATCGGAGACATTCGCTCTTAATTGGCACTAAGCTGATTCGAAAGCTCCCCGGCGGAGAGACACGACTCCGCCAACGGCGTGGCGTCTTTGTCGCCCAGCGGCGAATCCGGTTTGCCCTGCCAGTTGCACTACGCCGGGCGGGGTTGCGCACGTCAGCTCCCGGCGCGATGCGGCCAGGGCGCTGCGTCAGTCTTGAAAACCATGCCGCAGGCGTTCCGATCCGCGGCGGCGCGCTTTCGACAATGGCGCCCACACCAGCCTGTTGCGCGAATGATTGTTGGCTGACGTTCGAGAAACCCGAGCCGACGCGGCAATCGTGAGGAACGCGCCGGAGGCGTGGTTTTCCGCCCGAAGGCCGAGGCGCCGGGAGCTGACGTGCGCAACCCCGCCCATGCGATAACTGCGATGTGACTGCTCGTCCAGCTCCAACGCTCAATCGTTGGCGACATCCGCTCATAATTGGCACTAAGCTGATTCGAACTCTTAACGCGCTACGGGTGAGGGGTGTCGTTCCTACCAGATTGCGATGACGTCGCTGCTGATCGCTACGACCAATCCGGGTAAGTTGAAAGAAATTGGAGGCATCCTCGAGGGTGTGCCCGTAAGTCTCCTGGCGTTGAGCGATCGCGAACCGATCGTCGAGCCGGAAGAGACGGGGACCACCTTTGCCGAGAACGCGCGGTTGAAGGCGCGGTACTACTCGAACGCAACGGGCCTTGTGAGCGTGGCGGACGATTCGGGTATCGAGATTGACGCGCTAGACAAGGCCCCCGGCGTGCACTCCGCCAGATGGTATGGCACCGACTATCCGACGAAGTTCAGGAAGATTCAGGAACTGTTTCGAGAGCGGGGTGTACCGGGAAGCACTGCGCGATTCGTGTGCTCCGTCGCCGTAGCCAGCGGCGACACGATTCTCTTCGAAGCGAACGGTACAGTTGAAGGAGAGATCGTGGCGGAACCACGCGGAACGAATGGGTTCGGCTACGATCCGATCTTCTTCTATCCTCCATTCGGCTGCACGCTGGCCGAGCTAGACCGCGAGCGGAAGGCTCTGGTGAGTCACAGGGGGAAAGCGTTCAGACGGCTTCGCGAGTATCTACTCAGCAGTCGCTGACGCGGCACTCAAAGCGCCGCGCTTTACGGCGCGTCGCTGGAGGCTAATTCCCAAACAAAAACTCCAACGCCGCCGGCAATCTTCCCGCCCACGCTCCCTCGGAGTGCGTCGCGCCTTCTTCGACGATGACGTGCAGGCGGCGTGCGCCAAGGCCGGCTTCACGAAGGATCGATTCCAGTTTCAGCACATTGGCGACTGTTTCCTCGTTGCGCTCCGCATTTCGTGTCTCGCTCGTACCGACACCGAGATAGATCCTCCCGGGCCATCGCTGGATGTTAGATGCCCTCCCAAGCAGGTACTCGCCGCCCACGTAAAGTGACGGGCTTTCCACGAGCAGCTTCCCGAAGACTCCAGGCTTGGTCATCGCGGTGTTGAGCGCGGCGATCGCGCCGTACGACGACCCGCCAAACCCCGTGTTCGACGCACCGCGTGCGATTGGATAGAGACGCGCGATGAAGGGCATCACCTCGCGAGTCACGAACTCCGCGTATTCACGTCCGAGTGGATCCTTCGCCGTCGGATTCAGCGCATCTTCGACCGGCAGGTATTCGCGGTTGCGGCGAACGCCGCCGTGATCGATGCCGACGATGATCATCGGCGGCACGCGGCGGGTGCGGACGAGCCGTGTCGCGGTTTCTGCGACACGCCAGGTATTCCCGGCAAACGCGCGCGCCGGGTCGAACAGGTTCTGGCCGTCGTTGAGATAGAGCACCGGATACGGGCCAGCCCGCCTCGCACGTGACCGCGGCGGCATCCACACCGTGAGACGGCGGACGGTGTTCAGGTGAAGACTCGGGAGTTCGTGTGTCTCGAGCATCCGATTCAGTTGGCTTTCCGCGGCCACGAGCCCACTTCAATGCCGACATCGAGTGGATTGCCCCTTCGACTCAGCTGCAAATCCGAAGACCGTTCCCACTCTCCTCCATCATCCTTGCGATTGCTGCCGATGCTGTAAATCTTGTAGCCGCCACCGTCGTGACGAAACTTCAGCTCGCCGCCGCTGAATGGATCGATCAAAGGTGCAGGGAGGTAACCAGGAACCAGTGTTTGAAACGTATCAGGCATTGCACCCGCATGGTCGCGTCGATATCGCGCAACGGCGACGACCCCCGCGCTCGCTCGCGTGCGTGCCAGCGCCTCAGCGACACCGTTCACATAGCTTGCGAGCACGTTGGCCGCCATGTGTGCGCCTAAGGGCTGCGTCAGGCCCTCCAGCAAGCCCTCCCGCATTGATTGCGACCGCCTGGAAGGACGCGCTTCGGCAAACGCGCGGATCGCATCGAACTTCGACGGCCAGGGAAGCTTCGCAATCTCAATGGCCTCGTTGAATTCCTCCAGCTGGGCGACCGCCCGATGATCGCGAAGCGGCCGCGCAAGTTTCGTCGCGATGGCTTCCAGCGGAGTGACCCGGCGCGCCTCGAACCCAGCGGGCGGATCACTGAAGGCGCCTGGCATCATGGACGCGAGCCAGACGGCTCGTTCACGGCGCATCCAGTTTTCGAACGTGCGATCGTCAACCGCGGCCGTGTATTCATCCTGAATCTCCCGCAGGAGCCCGGCCTGCGGAGATCCTGACGTCAGCGTCAGCTCGAGACTGTGAGCCGTAACAGTCGGAACGGGACCGGAGGTCCAGATGTGCCGCAGGCGCAGCGTTGAAAGGAGCGCCGAGGCCGCACCGTCGTTATCTCCGGTGCAGGCCAGCCTCGCTATTCGCGCCACGTTTGCGCGAGACAGCGTCATCGCCTGCAGGTCCAGACCCATCGGTCGCGCAGGCCGATCCACGTCGTCCCAACCGACGGCCTTCAACGGCCTTGCGCGGTCAATCAGCTCGAACGCCCCGGTGTATGGCTCTTCGAAAGCCTGCAGCGCCTGGATCTGAGTGGTGCGCGACGGCAGATCGGAAGGCGCAGTACACAACTCCGCGATGATTACGGATATGCGAGCCGCTTCCGCGGTCGGGATCGCGCGTTCTCCGATAAGCTTGCCGGCAGCGGCGTAGAGGTGCGACGCTTCTTTTTGAGCGTCAGTCGTGGGCTTGACGGCGAATTCCCCCAGGTCGAGCGGCTCGTGCCGCGCCTCGAGCGCCTCGAGCGTGTGATCGAGCCTGACCGACTCGATCCATCCCCACACGAGCCACGTGACCATCGGCAGCGCGAACAACGCGACGATGAGGGCAAGGACGTAGCGCAGCGGCAGGCGCCGCCTCGGATCTGTGGAAAGATTCTCCGGATCGTTTGGCATCAAAGAGAGACTTGCGCGATTATGCATGGGTCATGACAACGACACCAAATCCCTACGCCGCCGATCTCGGACATCGCGAAGCCCTCGACGCGCTCGCGGACACACCCGGCCGCATTCGCGCGATTGTCGAGCGATGGACCGACTCGGATTTCGAGCGAAGTTACGCACCCGGCAAGTGGAGCATTCGAAAGGTGCTGATCCACCTTGCGCAGACCGAGCTCGCGCTCCCGACACGAGCGCGATTTGCCCTGAGCCAGCCAGGATACGCGGCGCAGTCGTTCGACCAGGATGACTGGATGCCGATCGACGAGAAGACCGACGCGCGGACAGCGCTCGACGCCTACACCACGCTTCGACGATTCAACCTCGCGATGTTCAGGAATCTCACGCCGGATCAGCGCGAGCGCACGTTCTCACACCCCGACTACGGCGCGCTGACGGTCTGGTGGGTCGCCAATCAGCTGGCCGGGCATGACATTCATCATCTGAAGCAGATAGAGTCGGTCTAGATCAGGTTCTGCCAGGTTCTGCTGGGTTCTACCGGGTTCTGCGAGGTTCGTTCAGGTTCTACCGGGTTCTGATCCTGAACGAACCCAGTAGAACCCTGTAGAACCTTGTAGAACCCTGCAGAACCTGATCTTTTAGAAGCCCGGGCTGAGATTGAACTGCCAGAGCCATCCGCGCCCGGGCCGATTCAGCGGATGCACGTAATCGAACTCCGCGATCGCAAAGCCGAACACGTTGACGCGTGCGACGGCGCCGACGCTCGAGGCAGGTTTGTGATCGCCGGTGAACGACAGCGATGTGCCGCGATTCCATGCGACCCCGGTGTCGCCGAACACGCCGACCTCGATTGGTAGCGGCCCATAGAAGCGATCGCGGCTGAACAACGCCCAGAGCGGGAAACGGAACTCGGCGTTCGCGACTGCGACACGGCTGCCAATGAGTCGATCGAATGCCGGGCAGGATCCGTTGATCTGGGCGCCGCACTCTCCCGCCTCGAACGATCCCGAGTCGTAGCCGCGCACCAGGCCCGGGTAGCCGAGGAAGAGCGTCGGCAGCCGCTCGTCCTCGGAATCAGCGCCGAAGCGCCCGAAATACAACCCGCGGAGCGCGAATGTATATGGCTTGACCGGCATGAGGTACGTCCGGTAATCGACGAGCGCGCCCGTGTAGGTCAGCGAACCGGCACTCTGCGACAGCTCCACGCGATAACGCGTGCCCTTGATCGGGCTGGTGACCCCGCTGATTGACGTGTCGTAGACGAGCGCGGCCGCTGCCTGTCCGAGATTCAAGTTGGGGAACGACGCGAGGGTGCTCGAGTCCTGCGAGAGCTGCTGCCCGAACTGATCGAAGGTGCGAGCGGTCACATCCTCGCTGAGCGTGATTTGACGCAGTCCGCCGGAGAACTCCACGCGCCGCGCGGCGCTGAACGGGTACGACAGGATTCCGGATGCGCCTCGATCGATTTGCTTGATACGGAACTCCTGCTCGACCAGGACCGGCTGGCCGTTGGCCGTGTCGAATCCCGTGGCGAAGGCGCGCGCGATGTACGGGGTCTGATCGACACCAACGCCCCAGTTCCAGCGATGTGTACGATTCAGGTAGAACGCGCTCCCGCCAAATTCGTCGAACCGGTTCGTGACCTGCGCCGACGTGGCGATGACATGATTTCCCAGCGTGTCGCTGAAGAGAAACGACACGCCGCCGGATGCGTAGGTGCCGAATGCACCGGTCCCGATTCCGATCGTCGGCTGTCCCGCGTAGTCGAGGGAGAATTTCGGCTTGTAGGGCTGCGCCTCTGCTGGTGCCGCTGCCGGGAGGCCGGTCGTCTCGTCTTGGATCGCGGCGAACACCGGACCCTCGCCAGTTCGCCGCGGCGGCAGAACGCCCGCGTCGATCGGCAGCTGGATCGGCTGCGTCTCGGCCATCACTTTGTCGCCGTCGAGCGCATAGATGTTGTACCCGTCATCTTCATATGCGCTGAACACGATGCGGCCGTTGCCGGCCGACAGCGCCGGACTGAGCGACGTGATCCCGCTCACGCCAGTCAGGATGTTCGTCAGCTGCATCGGCTCGCCACCATCGACGGGGATCCGGTAGACGTTGGTGATCCCCTGGCGATCCGACAGGAAATACAGCGATCGCCCATCTTGTGACCACTGCGGATCGATGTTCTTCGCGCCATCGAATCCGCCCGCCTCGCGAACCTGTCCGGACGCCACGTCCATGATCGCCAGCGTCAAGTGCCCGGCCGCGAGCTGCGGCAACTTCGTCGAGAAGCGATCGGTGCTGAATGCGAGCTGCCGCCCGTCTGGCGACCAGGCCGGATCCAGCTCGGCGTACGCGTCGCTCGTCAGGCGACGCAATGCTTTGGTTGAGAGGTTGTAAACGAAGAGATCGTTGTATCCACCGACCAGGCCGGAGAACGCAATCTGGTTTCCGTCCGGCGACCAGGCCGGGTTCAACACCTCGTCCAGTTCCTTCAACGTGATCTCGTCCACCTTCTTGCCACTATCGGCCTCGACGATCTCCAGCACCGGGCTGCCCGCGCTGATGCCGGGAAACGCGAACCGCTTGCTCTCGGAATCCCACGCACCGGCGGAGGTCAGGAACTGGAGGCTCTCGAAGTGAGGGTTCGTGGCCGTGTTGGTGATCTTTCGAAGAATCTTGCCCGTGCGCGCATCGGCCAGGTACAGATCGATTGAAAACAGATCGCGCTCGGAGAAGAACATCAGCCGTGAACCATCCGGGCTGATCTCGGGGCTCACGTTCATCTGTCCGCCGCCGTGCTGCTTCGTGATGAGCGGGCGCGCGAACGACGCCGGCATCTTCGTCACTTCGGCAATCGGGCGGTAAGCCGTGACCTCCGCATCGTGCCATTCCCTGGACAGTTCTTTCGAATCCACGCCGAGAACTTTCTTGAATGCCGCGTCGTACCCGTCGCGCCCAATAGCAAACCGGAGCAGATTTCCGATGGTACGGTCGCCGTACTTGCCGCCGACGAACGCCCAGAATGCCTCGCCGTAGCGGTAGGGGAAGTACTTCGGATCGTCGAGACGATCGATGTCGGGCAGCTTCTCGTGGCGGGTGGCTTCGCGCATCCACATCGCCGTGTGCGGATCGACCGGACCGATCGACAGATATTCGGCCATCCCTTCGATGAACCAGAGCGGCAGGGACAAGGCGCTATTCGGTCCGGAGTTCGCTGACGTGTTCGTGATGTTGTACTGGAACGCATGAACCAGCTCGTGACCAAGGACGTGATCGGTTGACTCGATCGGTCCCGCGAACGGAATGACGATGCGGCGCTTGGCGGCTTCGGTGACGCCGCCGGTCCCCTCGCCGAGCTCGCCTTCGATGACGTTGGTCTGCCGGAAGTGCGGGCCGCTCGCGTACAGGACGAGCGGCTGCCGGTTCTGCAGCTGATGATCGAACAGCCCGGCCAGGCGCGTGTACCATCGCTCGGCCAGGCGGGACGCCATCCGGGCCGCGTCTTCCTCTTCAGGGTAGTAATAGATATCGAAGTGATCCGTTTTCAGGACCTTGAAGTTGAATTCCTGGTACTGAACCTTGTTGCGGCCGAAGTAGCCGCTCTGTGCCGAGACCCCGGTGGGCAACGTCAGAGCAGCAAGCGTGAGTACGAGAAGCGACGAGGTGAGGCGGTTTGGCAATCGCATGGGTGATTCCTGCTACCCCGGGTTTTCGTTGAGGCGTACGGCTGCGCCGCCGCTGCAGGACGCTGGCGAATCAACACCTGGGATTGCAACTGATGTACCGGCCGTAACGGGCCGCCGTGGTGGTCTGCTACACTCCGCAAAAGATGCGTGCCCTGTACCTCATCCTTCCAATCCTCGGCATCCTCGCCGTCGCGTACCGCTACTACAGCGCGTTCATCGCGGCGCGCCTCATGGTGCTCGACGATACGCGGGTCACACCGGCGCACGAGCTGAACGACGGGCGCAACTATCACCCGACGCACCGCCTCGTTCTCTTCGGTCATCACTTTGCCGCCATAGCCGGCGCGGGTCCGCTGATCGGACCGGTCCTCGCGGCCCAGTTCGGCTATGCCCCCGGCCTCATCTGGCTCGTGGCGGGCGTCTGCCTCGCGGGCGCGGTGCACGATTACGTCATTCTCTGGGCATCAGTCCGGAGAAAAGGCCGGTCGCTCGCGGATATTGCGCGCTCGGAGATCGGCCCGACGGCCGGCGTCACCGCGGCGATCGCGATCCTCTTCATCATCGTGATCGCGCTTGCAGGCCTCGGATTCGCCGTCGCGAATGCGCTGCAGGAGAGTGCGTGGGGCACCTTCACGATCGGTGCTTCGATTCCGCTCGCGATTGCGATGGGTCTCTACATGCACCGATTCCGCAGAGGGCGGATCGCAGAGGCCACGGTCGTTGGCGTCATTGGCATGGTGCTTGCCGTCGTGCTCGGAAAACCGGTCGCTGCGTCCTCTCTAGGCCACTGGTTCCTACTGTCGCGACAGGGGATCATCATCGCGATGGCGGCCTACGGTTTCGTCGCCGCGGTCCTGCCGGTCTGGCTGCTGCTCGTCCCGCGCGATTACCTCAGCGCCTACATGAAGATTGGAACGATCGCCTTTCTCGTCCTGGCTGTCGTGATCGTCAATCCGCCACTCGAGATGCCGGCCTTCAGCCAGTTCATCGGCGGCGGCGGTCCGATCATTCCTGGTCCGCTGTTCCCGTTCGCGTTCATCACCATCGCGTGCGGCGCGATCTCGGGCTTCCACTCGCTGGTGTCGTCGGGGACCACGCCGAAGATGATCGATCGCGAGTCCGACATCAGGCCGATCGGCTATGGCGCGATGCTCATGGAAGGCCTCGTCGGCATCGTCGCGCTCCTGGCCGCCTCCGCGATGCACCCTGGAGATTACTTCGCCATCAACACGACGCCGGCGGTCTTCGCGCACCTCGGTATCCCCCAGGTGAACCTGCCGGCCCTCGAGGCTGCCGTCGGCGAGCACGTGGCCGGGCGCCCTGGCGGCGCCGTCTCGCTCGCCGTCGGGATCGCACAGATGTTCAGCGGGCTGCCCGGCATGCGCCACCTGATGGACTACTGGTATCACTTCGCGATCATGTTCGAGGCGCTGTTCATCCTGACGACCATCGATGCGGGCACGCGCATCGGTCGATTCCTGCTGCAGGAGTTCCTCGGGCGTTTCTATGAGCCGCTGGGGCGGAGGGAGTGGTTGCCAGGGTCACTCATTTCGACGCTGGCCATCGTCTTCGCGTGGTCCTATTTCATCTGGACCGGCAACATCAACACGATCTGGCCGATGTTCGGCATCGCCAATCAGCTGCTCGCCGCGGTCGCTCTCGCAGTGGGAACCACCATCATCATCAACATGGGCCGCGCCAGATACGCATGGGTCACGGCCGTTCCTCTGGCCTTCGTATCGATCACGACGCTGAGCGCGGGCGTGCTGAGCGTCCGCAACAACTTCTGGCCGATGGCGACGGGCCCTGACGCCACGAGACATTTTCCGGGATACCTGAATACTGGCCTGACCATCATCATGATGGTGTGCGTGGTGGTCATCCTGGCGAACGCGCTGTGGCGCTGCACCCAGGTGCTGCGCGGGCGGCTGGCGATCATGCCAGAGCCGGCGACGACGAGTCGGTAGTCGTCGACCTTTCGTCCGCGGAACGCGCCGGGCGGGGTTGCGCACCTCAGCTCCCCGGCGCGATGCGGCCAGGGCGCTGCGTCAGTTTTGAAAACCACGCCGCAGGCGTTCCCATCCGCGGCGGTGCTGTTTCGACAATATCGCCCACACCAGCCTGCTGCTCGAATGATTGTTGGCTGACGTTCGAGAAACCCGAACCGACGCGGCCATCGTGCAGGCACTGCGCCGGAGGGCGTGGTTTTCCGCCCGTAGGCCGAGGCGCCGGGAGCTGACGTGCGCAACCCCGCCCACGCGACAACTGCGATCGCTGCACACGGCGAAGTCAGTCAGTCCGTTATGACCCATCCATCTTCAGTGTGTCGATAACGAGTCTCGGCCGTCTCCGTAAAGGCTCGAGCCGTCTGCGCCCAGACCAGCCGCGCGACAGAGATGTGCGGCCGTTGGATACGCAGGACGTTGAACGACGGATGCTCGCCGCGTGAACGCGTGGAGACGGTGCCGGCCTGGACGACGAGCGCGGAGTGGCCGGCGATCTGATATCGCTCGGCCGTGTGACCGATGTGGCTGACATGCAGGTGGCCCGCGAGAAACAAATCGGCGCCTGCTGTCGAGAGCTTCTCCATCGCCATCGCGGCACGGCCGAGCAGGCGCTCCTCTCGAACCCCCTCCGGCAAATCGAACGGATGGTGCGTCACGACAATGCGGATCAAGTCGGGCGGCGCGCCGGACAGATGTGCGACCACATCGTCGATCTGGTCGGCATTGATCCGGCCTTCGCCCCATGTCCAGGAGCGCGCAGTGTTCACGCCAACCACAATCACTTCATCGTCGCGATAGACCGGCGACAGGTCGGCGGTGATCGTGTGCCGGTATCTCCGGAGTGGCGCTAGGAACCGCGCGAAGACGTTGTACAGCGGTACGTCGTGGTTGCCGGGCACGACAAGTCGCTTGAACGGCAGGCTCTCGAGAAACGTTTTCGCATCGGCGAATTCCTCGCGTCGGGCGCGTTGCGTCAGATCGCCGGACACCGCCAGCAGATCTGGCGTCAGGCGCGATATGGCCTCGCGGAGCGGCGGCACTGTCGCCGGATCGAGACGGCCGAAGTGAATGTCCGACAGATGAACGATCGTGCGCATCGCGGTGTGCCTACGCCGGCGCCTCGGGGACCATGACCTTGAGCGCGCGTGGACGGATGCGGTAGACCAGAGGCGGCGCCAGCATCGCGACTTCGCCATCGAGCGCGACGCTGATGCGCCGGTACGTCACGTCAACGGTGACGGTATCCGCCTGAAAACCGAGGAACGGCCGGGCATCAATCTGCAGCCTTCCGGTAAGAGCCCGCACGGGCAAGGAGAGGATTTCGAACCGCCCGCATTCGGGTGCCACGAATATCGAGAGACGTCCCTGGTCGAGCCTCGACCGGCCGCCAAGCCGGAAACCTTCGGCAGTGTAATTGTTGTTGCCGACGAAGATGAATGGTGTTCGCACTGACGTCGCCGAGCCGTCCACATCGAGGCGCGCAGCCGTCAGCCGATAGTTGCGCCATGTGTTCAGCATGGCGATCCCGAAAGCGGCCCACTTCCGGTGGCCGCGGCGCTGCTCCGCTTCGCGCTCCCACACCATCCGCGGATAGAGGCCGACGCTCGAGTTGTTGACGAAGATTCGTCCATTTACCTCACCGACGTCGACCTGGTGAACCCGTCCAGCCACGATGGCTTCGACTGCCTTTTCAAGCTCCAACGGGAGCCCGACGTCTTTCGCGAAATGGTTGAGCGTACCCATCGGCAGGACGCCAAGGCTCGAACCCGTGGAGACCGCCACGCCGGCCACCACGCTCACGGTTCCGTCGCCTCCGGCGGCGACGAGCAGATCGTGACGTGACGCGGCCTGCCGGGCCCGCGCCGCAAGATCGCCGGGATCGCGCACGCGCTCAAGCCGCACATGCATGTTGTGCTTTTCGAAGAGCGACTGGATCTCCGGTCCGGCCTCAGGCTTCGCGGCCGTGCCGGACCGCTCGTTGATGATCACGCTCACGCCCGAAGTCGCCACGTCTGTGAGCTACGCAAGGCAGGGGCCAGAAATTGGTGAATTGGTGAGTCGGTGAGTTGGTGAATTAGGGGGAGCAAACCCCGGCGCTGGGGCAAACACGAAAACAATTCACCAATTCACCGATTCACGAATTCACCAATTCCGAGATCGGTCTAAGATGTTGGCCCATGACGACAGCGATCACGCGACGGCATCTCCTCACGACCCTCGGCGCCGTCACCGGCGCGGCCCTTGCCGTGCCGCGGGGCGCACGCGCGCAGGGCAAGCCGCAGTCCGCGCCGACGGTCATTTCCAATCCGCCGCGCGACTTCGGTCCCGACGCCCCGCCGACGACATATTTCGCCGATCCCGATGTGTTGACGATCGACCCGGCATTCGACGGACTCATTCAAGCGAATACATCGATCAAGCGTCTGTGGACCGGCGCGCTCTGGGCCGAGGGCCCTGCCTGGAGCAGCCAGGGCCGGTACCTGCTGTGGAGCGATATTCCGAACAACCGTCAGCTGCGCTGGCTCGAAGACGACGGGCGGGTGACGGTGTTCCGGAGCCCGTCGAACAACAGCAACGGCAACACGTTCGATGCGGAGGGACGGCAGTTGTCGTGCGAGCACCTGACGCGGCGCGTCGTGCGATACGAGCACGACGGATCGATCACGGTGATCGCGGAGTCGTTTCAGGGCAAGCGTCTCAACTCGCCGAACGACGTCGCGGTGCATCGCGACGGCAGCATCTGGTTCACCGATCCGCCCTACGGCGGGCAGCTGTACGAAGGGGCACCGGATGCGAGCGGAGGACCGAGCAATCTCGCCGGTCGATTGAACCCGAAAGCCGGACAGCCGGCGGGCATCGGCACGTTCAAGCGGGAACTGCCGACGAGCGTGTATCGCGTCGATCCGTCAGGCCGGGTCGATCTCGTCGTCACGGAAGATCAAGTGCCGGACCCGAACGGTCTGACCTTTTCGCCTGATTTCAAGAAGCTCTACGTCGCGAGTACGGGGAAGGGCCCGGGCGACACCATCGCAGGCGGCAAGGGGGAGATCTATGCCTTCGATGTCGGCGCCGACAACAAGCTCTCGAATCGAAAACTGTTCAGTGAGTGCACGATCGACGGGGTGAAATGCGGCCCCGATGGCTTGCGCTGTGACGTCGAAGGCAATGTCTGGGCGTCGAGCAATGCGGGACGCGCGCTGGGCTACAGCGGCGCCACCGTGTGGAGCCCCGCGGGCAAGTTGCTCGGCCGAATCCGGATCCCGGAGGTCTGCGGAAATATCACGTTCGGCGGACCGAAACGAAATCGTCTCTTCATGGCCGCCAGCCAGTCGATCTACGCGCTCTACGTTGGGACACAGGGCGCGGGGCCGGGATAACTAGAAGCCAGCAGCCGACGTCTGAGAGTCATGTCATAATAAGATCCTCCTGCGGGATCGCGAAAGCCTATGCCTGTTGACTTGCGCAAGCTCGTGGGCGAAGCTCGTCCATTTTCGTACGCGGCCGCTGTGTGTGTGGTCGCGCTGGCGCTTTGCCTCGAGCTTCTCGTGTCCAAGCTGCCGGGAGCGTCGCCTTCGACAACGCTCTTTGCGGTCAGCATCGCAGTGAGCGCCTGGTATGGCGGAGCCGGACCGGGCGTGCTCGCGCTCATCCTCTCGGCCGCCGCGATCGACTATCTCGTGGTCGTGCCCGGCACGTTTCTGCATTTCACCAGCATTGGCGAAGCCGCCCTGTTCGCGTGCTACATCGCCGCGTGGCTCGGGTTCTGCCTGCTGACCGAACGCACCTATCGAGTCCTCCGTCGGGACCGCAACCTGCGGCGCATGGCAGAACAGACCGCCCGCCAGTCCGATCGAGTCGCGCAGCTCACGGCCGCGCTGGGACAGGCGCGCACGCCCGGAGCGGTAATCGAAGCCGCTGTGCAGGAACCGCTGCACGCGCTGGAAGCGGAAGCCGGCGTCATGGTGCTGATGCGGAGTGACGGCGAAACGGCCGAGATCGTCCGCGTCGTGGGACAGCACCAGGACACACCGGAGCTCACGACAATCAGCCTGTCAGACAAGAGCCCGATCGCTGATGCCGTCGGCCGCGGCGCCCCGGTGATCGTTGAATCACGAGAGGGATCGAGCTCGGAGTATCGCGGGCTCAGCGGCACGGGAGCGATGCGCTACCACGCGGTGGCAGCGGTTCCGCTCGTGATCGGCAGCCGGGTCGTCGCGGTTGTCCAGCTCGAGTTTGGCCGATCGCGAACGTTCAGCACCGACGATCGCAACTATCTCTTCGTGCTCGGCCCGCGCGCCGCCCAGGCGCTCGACCGCACGTGGCAGTACGAATCCGCGCAGCGCGCCCGCGCGGAAGCGGAAACGCTTCGCGCACGCGCGGCCGAGGAGCTGGAGGGGCACCAGCAGACCGAGTTGGCCCTGCGCGCGAGCGAAGCACGGCATCGAACGCTTGCGGCGCGGACGAACCGCCTGCATGGGCTGACCGCAGCGCTCTCTGAAGCCGTCACGGTCAAGGCCGTCGCCGAAGCAGTCGTCCGGCAGGGCAAGATCGCCGTGGGCGCGACATCGGGCGAAGTGGCGCTGCACATCGACCGAGCGGAGGCGTTCGAGACGGTGCATTCCGATGTCGGCGGCGAGCATGCCCTGGCGGGCTCGCGGTTTCCGGCCGAGACGGGCCTCTGCGCCACACACGTGGTGCAGACGCGCCAGCCCGTCTTCATCGGATCGTTTGCCGAGTGGCAGCAGCGCTACTGGCGATCGGCATCCATCGCGGCTGATGGCGGGTACGTGTCGTCCGCAACGCTTCCACTCTTCGTGGCCGGACAGGCCGTCGGCGTGCTGGCTTTTCATTTCACGGCGCCGGTGAAATTCGACGAGGAGTATCAGGCGCTCCTCGTCTCGGTCGCGCAGCACTGCGCGCAGGCGCTCGATCGCGCGCGGTTGTACGAGGCCGCGCAAAAGGCGCGCACGGAGGCCGAAGCGGCAAACCGGCTCAAGGACGAGTTCGTCTCGATCGTGTCGCACGATCTCCGCACGCCGCTGAACGCGATGCTCGGCTGGACGGCGCTGCTCCAGAAGGGCACTCTGGCCCCATCGATTACGGCACGCGCGCTGCGGTCCATTCACGACAACGCGACGCGTCAGGCCAAGCTCATCGACGACCTGCTCGATTTCTCGCGCATCATCGGCGGGCGGATGGCGCTCGAACGCGAGCAGATCGATCTTCGTGACCTGCTTCGTAACGTCATCGAATCGATGGTGCCGGCAACGGCCGCCAAGCGGATCGAACTGCAGTTCTCGGCGGCGCCCGACGCCATCGTGCTTGGTGATCTTCACCGGCTCGAGCAGGTGTTCTTCAACCTGCTGGGCAATGCCGTGAAGTTCACCGAGGAAGGCGGCCGGATCGACGTCGCCCTCGAGTGCCGTGACGGGCACGTCGACGCAAGCGTGACGGACACCGGCGTGGGCATCGAGCCCGAGTTTCTCCCGCACGTGTTCGATCGCTTCCGCCAAGCCGACAGCACGACCACGCGAGTCCACGGCGGCGTGGGCCTGGGACTCTCGATCGCCCGGCAGCTCGTCGAAGCGCACCAGGGCACCATCGAGGTCGCCAGCGAAGGCAAGAATCACGGCTCGACATTCACCGTCCGATTGCCGGTCGCGATACAGCACGACAGCGTCGACAGCGACGCGGCGCCGGAAGCGAAGGCTCCGAGCGGCATCCGGCTCGACGGCATCCGGGTGCTTGTCGTGGACGATGAGCTGGACAGCCGTGAAGTGATGGCCCACACGCTCGAAGACTGCGGCGCCAGCGTCAGCCTTGCCGGCAACGCGCGTGAAGCGCTGGAAATCCTCGAGCAGGCGGAAATGGACGTGCTCCTCGCCGACATCGCGATGCCCGACCAGGACGGGTACTCTTTGATCAGACAGATTCGTTCCTCGCCGGCGGGCCGAATCGCGACCATTCCTGCCGCAGCCGTCACAGCTCATGCGCGCGACGAGGAGCGTCGTCAAGCGCTCGCCGCCGGCTTCCATCTGCACCTGGCCAAGCCCTTCGAGCCGGGACAACTGATGCGGACCGTTCAGGCTCTGGCGCGGGGGAATTCGCTGATTCACTGAGCGTCGCTCCCCTTTCCCTTTTCCCTTCCGCGCCGCTGAGTAATGCACGTGGCGCGGACTGCCGATAGGCAAATAAAGGGGGCGTCACGTGTCAGAAGTACCCGTTCTGGATCGGCTGAGGCAGGCACGAGTGGCGCGCGGGGAATCGTGCGAGAGCCTGTCAAAACGCACAGGTGTCCGCATTGAATGGCTGCGCGCAATCGAGGCCGGATACTTTCAGGAGCTCCCGCCGGGCATTTACGGGCGTTCGGCGATCCGGGCCCACGCAAACGCACTCGGCCTGGACGCGGCAGCAGTCCTCGCGGCGTGCGCGACCGAGCTGCGGTCGGTCGAGGATCCAATTTCAGCCATGCGACGGCTGAACGGATTCGCTGTGCCCGCGCCCGCACCGGCGCCGGCACCGGAGATCGTCGAGTCGTCTTCGCGGACACCGCCGCTGCCGGACTGGCGCCTCGTTGCTGCCTCGATCATCGATGCCGCCGTGATGGCCTTCACGTTTCTCGTCGTCGTCACGTGCACCGTCGGGATGGGACTGCCAATCAACGCGCTCGACCGTTCGGCCGGCGGTCCGCTGTTCGTCGTCACGATCGTGCTGACCGCCTGCTACTTCGTCTTCTTCGGCGGCATCCTCGGTCAGACCGCGGGAGAATATCTCACCGGTTTGGGACCACAGAGCTGCCCGACAGCGCTCGATCTGCGGGCCGTGGTGCTGAGAACCCGTCGGTCCATTTGCCGCGACTCGTACTTCATCGAGCTCGTCGGCGAATGGATCGGACGAAGAACCATTTGCGGCTGGCACTGGATTGTGGCTCACGCGCAGAACAAGTGAAGCTGTTTCTACTTCTCCCCCGCCAGATCCTTATTCGCTCTGTCCAGCATCATCAGCGCGCCGGCGGCCGCTGACGCCGCGTTCGGGACCGCCGTCGGATCATTCGTCCGCGCGCCGTCCTGCCGCATGCGCACAGCGCGCTCGCCCATCGTGCAAGTCCTCTGCAGAAGCGCATGCGTCCCTTCGCGCGATCGCGGGGCCTTGATCGCAACGAGCACTTTCCCTACTGCCTCGAACTCATTCACGGCTGCGTCCAGATTGGCCGGAAGGCTCTCCACGCTTCGGTCGATTGACTCGAGGAGCGGACGCATCGCATGAAGTCGAACGAGCGCCGCCGAGACGCGGAGGTCGTACGTGTTCTCGGCCGACAGGTTGCGCCGGGCCGCAGGAGGCTCTGTCACCTGAGCATTTGGTGAAGGCGATGCTGCAGGCGCCGTCTGCGGCGGTGACACGACTGGCGGATCGCCAACCCCCAGCATGACCACAATCCGCCCGCGCTGGCGATCTGAGGCATCGATCCTGTAGGGCGTGGCCCGCGCAAGATCGATCACGACGCGCGTCACGAGCGGGCTTGCGCTGTGTGTGGCAACACGCACGCGGGACACCATCGGATTCTGAGCGGCCGGGACCACTTGACCGGGCAGCACGTCGGAGAGATCGAGATAGATCCGCGGCGGACTCGGTGCGAATCCACTCACGGGCTGCGGCAACGGCCCGCCCGCTTCGATGACAACCGTCGCACCGTCCCGCGTCGGCGCAATCGTGACCGCGCGCAACGTCATTCGAACGGGTGTGACCGCCGTCTGCCCCGCCGAATCAGCGGTCAGCGCGATCGCGCACGCCACCGCTGTCGGAAGGATCGCGACCCGGGCCCGCCTCACGAGTGGTGACTCACCTGCCCCGCACATTAGAGCGAAATTGTTTCACGAATTATCGGTCGTGGACGAACTGGCTGCACGCGCTAAGATCAATCGACAATCGAAAATCACAATCATCAATCAGCAATCGACAAATCAGCAATCGACAATCGGCAATCCGCAATCGTCAGGATCCGCCCATGCCCATTACCTCCGTAAACCCTTCAACAGGCAAGGCGATCAGGACATATGACGAAATGACGCCCGAAGCCGTCGGCGCCACCATCGTCCGAGCGCACCAGGCGTGGCTGTCGTGGCGCGAGACGTCGTTCGGCGCGCGCAGCTCGCTGATGAAGAAAGCCGCTGAAACATTGCGGCGCCGCAAGTCCGAGTTCGCAAAGCTGATGGCCGACGAAATGGGCAAGCCGCTCGCGCAAGGGAATGCCGAAGTCGACAAATGCGCGTGGGTCTGTGACTACTACGCCGACAATGCCGAATCGCACCTCGCCGACGACGTCATCAAGACCGAGAGCTCCAGGTCGTACGTCGCGTTCGAGCCGCTCGGCGTGGTGCTGGCAATCATGCCGTGGAATTTCCCGTTCTGGCAGGTCTACCGTTTCGCCGCACCGGCGCTCATGGCTGGCAACGCCGGCCTCCTGAAGCACGCCTCGAACGTCCCGGGCTGCGCGCTCGCCATCGAGAGCGCCTTCGAACAGGCGGGCTTCCCTGCCGACGTGTTTCGCACGCTGCTGATTCAAAGCAACCAGGCGCAAACAGTGATCGAACATCCGCTCGTGCGAGCGGTGACGCTGACCGGCAGCACGCCCGCGGGGAAGGCCGTCGCCGCCCAGGCTGGCGCGGTACTGAAGAAGACCGTCCTCGAGCTCGGAGGCTCCGACGCCTACGTCGTCCTCGAGGACGCGGACGTCGAAGCGGCGGCGGCGACGTGCGTGAACTCGCGCCTGATCAACGCCGGTCAAAGCTGCGTCGCGGCAAAGCGGTTCATCGTTGTGCGGCCCGTGCTCGACGCGTTCACGCGGCGATTCGTCGAGCTCATGAAATCGAAGACGGTCGGCGACCCGCTGATCGAGGGAACGGATGTCGGGCCACAGGCCAGGCATGACTTGCGCGACGCGTTGCACAAGCAGGTCCGTTCATCGATCGAACGTGGGGCATCGCTGCTGCTCGGCGGAGAGATTCCTCCCGGCGACGGCGCGTTTTACCCTCCTACAGTGCTGACGCACGTCAGGCCGGGCATGCCGGCGTACGACGAGGAACTGTTCGGGCCCGTTGCGGCAATCATCGAAGCGGCGGACGAAACGGACGCCATTCGCATTGCGAACGACAGCATATTTGGCCTGGGCGCGGCGGTCTTTACGAAGGACAGCTCGCGCGGCGAGCGTGTCGCGCGACGGCTCGACGCGGGCGCGACGTTCGTCAACAGCCTCGTCGCGTCCGATCCGCGCCTTCCCTTCGGCGGCATCAAGGAGTCGGGCTACGGACGCGAGCTTGGCGCCTATGGCATCAAAGAGTTCGTGAATGCGAAGACGGTGGTGGTGAAGTAATTCTGCCGGGATCCGGGATCCGGGGTCCGGGACCCGGTAAAGCCTGTCTCGCCGAAGCGCCAGCGCGAAGGCGGACGAACCGCGAACCGCGAAAATGTCATAATCCGCACTCGACATGACTCGCTTCAACCGGCATCTCCCTCTTGTCGTCGCGATCGTGGCCGGCACAGCCGTCATGGGCCGCGCATCGCTGGAGCTTCTCAAACCCGATCAGACGTCATCGCGATCGGCGGCCGGTCTCGTCGCTCGTCAGAATGCGCGGGCGGGGACGATTTCCGTGTTCAAGGCTGGCAGCCGCCAGCCGATCCTCATTCAGAATGCCAGGCCGGACGCGCGTCCATACATACATCCGATCGTCGCTCCTGACGGCACGAGCGTACTGACCGATCAGACCGGGGTGTTCTGGGGATTCACAAGTCTCAACGGACGCGATTACTTCCACAATTCGCAGAGCGGTTATTGGCGTCGGGTGTCGGCCACGATCACCCAGGCGTCAGGCGCTGAAGTCCGATGGCAGACGGTCTACGACCTGCTCGATCAAGCCGGAAACGCGACGCTGACGGAAACCGAACAGTGGACGCTGCGCGAGGCGAACGGCACGTTCGTGCTGAGCCTGGAATGGCGAGGGCAGGCGAAGACAGACGTCACGATTGGCTCTTCTGACACAACGCAATCACAGCCGAGTACGACCGACAACGCTGGATTGTTCCTGCGGCTGCCCTGGCGCAACGGCCGAACAGGCGACATCGTCAACGCCGCCCGTCAGCGCGGCGACCGGGCCGCAGGCCAGCGCGCGATGTGGATCGATGCCACTGTCCCGACAGCTGCAAGCTCCCATCAAACCCACGTCGCGATCTTCGATTATCCGGACAACGCCGGCTATCCGCAGGCGTGGCAGATCGATCGGCAGTCGGGTATCGGTGCTGCCCGGTCGCGCTCTGGAACCTGGACGATCAGGAAAGGCGACACGGAGGTCGTCCGCAATCAGCTCCTGATCTACACAGGCGTGCTCGACGACGTGCGGATGGATACCGCGTGGGCGGAGTACAGCGGCAACCGATCTGCGTATGCCACCTCGGCGCTGTGGACCGTGGCGCAGAGAGAAGGACGCGAGGCGAAGTTCCTCACCGCCGACGAAGCGGTCGCACAGATGACCGTCGTCGACGGATATCGGGTGAACGCCTGGGCCGCCGAGCCGATGATCGTTCAGCCGATGGCGTTCTGCTGGGACGATCGCGGACGGCTGTGGGTCGCGGAAAACCGTGATTATGAGTCGCGCGGCCAGGGCTTTTCGGCCGCGGGCAACAGCCGCATTGTGATTCTCGAGGACACGAATCACGACGGCGTGGCCGATACGCGCACGGTCTTCATGGAGGGCCTCATCTTTCCGTCGGCGATCGCCGTCGGCTTCGGCGGCGTGTTCGTCGCGGCGCCGCCAAACCTGCTGTTCATTCCGGACAAGGATGGCGACGACAAGGCCGATGTCGCCGACATCGAAGTGCGCCTGACCGGATGGGGTATTCGCGATCGACATGAGGTGGTGAACAGCCTGCACTGGGGACCTGACGGCTGGCTCTATGGACTCCAGGGGTATGCCACGTCCTCGAAGGTCAGGAAACCCGCAGGCAAGGGCCGTCTCTACAATCGCGATGAGCCGTTCCCTGAAGACGTGCTTTCAGGAGACGGCGTCGAGATCAACGGCGGCGTGTGGCGCTATCACCCGACGAAGGACATTTTTGAGGTCGTTGCCCACGGATTCAGCAATCCCTGGGGCATCGACTACGACGCCAAGGGCCAGCTCTTCATCACGGCGTGCGTGATCCCGCATCTCTTCCACGTCATTCCCGGCGGGATCTACCAGCGCCAGGGTGGCCAGCACTTCAATCCATACGTCTACAGCGACATCCAGACCATCGCGGATCATCGTCATCGCTCGGCGCACGGTGGCGCGCGTGTCTATCAGTCAGACGCGTTCCCGGCATCGCAGCAGGGCCGCATCTTCATGGCCAACATCCACGAGCACGCGGTGCTGTCGGATGTGCTCGAGCGAAAAGGCTCCGGCTTCACGGCGCACCACGGCGACGACTTCATGCTGGCCAACAACGCCCAGTGGATCGGGTTCAGCATGGAGATTGGGCCCGATGGCGCCGTCTACGTGCTCGACTGGCACGACAGCGACATTTGCGGCACGGACGTGCGTCAGAAGGAGACCGGGCGCATCTTCCGGATCGCGCCACAGCGTTCGCTCGCGGAACAGTGGCCGGGCCGATACGGAGACCTCGGAAAGCTGAGCGATGCGGAGCTCGTCGGCCTGCAATCCAGTCGAAGCGACTGGCACGCGCGGAGAGCGCGGATCATTCTTCAGAATCGCGCGGCCAGTGGGACACTGAAATCGGACACAGCATCTCGACTGCGACAACTCTTCCAGTCGAGTGACAACCCCGACCACCGCCTGCGCGCGATGTGGGCGCTGCACGTGGTGCGCGCGTGGACGCCGGACGCGCTCGTCCAGGTGCTGAACGATCCTGACGAGTACGTGCGCGGATGGGCCATCCAGTTATTGTGCGAGGACCGATCGCCTCCGGCAGCCGCGATCCAGAAGTTCGCGCAGCTCGCCCGCGACGATCGCTCATCGGTGGTGCACCTCTATCTCGCGTCAGCGCTTCAGCGTCTCGACCCGGGTGCCCGATGGAGCATCGCGAGCGGGTTGATGGCCCACTCCGAGGACGCATCGGATCAGAACCTGCCGAAGATGCTCTGGTTCGGCGTCGAACCGCTCGTCGCGGCCAATCCTTCTCTGGCGCTCGACTATGCAGGCCGTAGCCGTATGCCAGTGCTGGCACGGTTCATCGCAAGACGTGCGGTTGATGCCGATGCGGTTGACGCCGTCGTTGCAGCTCTCGGAAAGTCGCCTGCGGCCGCCCAACCTGTCGCGCCGAAGCAGAATGCGGAGGCGGAGCCTGCCTCGCCGAAGCGGAACGCGGAGGCGGGCCTCATGCTGGAAGGCATGCGCGATGGGCTCGACGGGCGCTACGATGTCCCGCCGCCGGCAGGATGGCCGGCCGTGTACGAGCGTCTCGAGCGATCGGACGCCGATCTCGCCCGCCTCGCCTCTGGCGTCAACCAGCAGTTCAACGATGCAAACACGACGTCCGGGAACGTGCAGATCGTTCGCAGCCGCACGGCGTCGATCGATGAGCGCCGCAACGCGCTCCAGACTTTGACGCTGCAACGCAGGCCTCAACTCGCGCCAGTGCTGCCTGCGTTGCTGGATGAGGCGCCGCTCCGGGTTGACGCAATCCGATCGGTCGCGGCGTTTGACGATGACTCGCTCGGAGAACTGCTGATCGCGCGGTATCGGACCTTCAGCACGGCCGAGAAGACCGAGGCCATCCAGACGCTGGCTTCACGCGGCCGATACGCGAGGATGCTGACCGACGCGTTGGCCGCGGGCACCGTTCCCCGGCAGGATGTGCCGCCGCATGTCGCGCGTCAATTGCGGCGGCTCGCCGGCACCAGGTTCGCCGATGTGTGGGGACCGATCACCGACAACGCCGCCGAGGAGAGGGCGTACGCGCGCTACAAGGGGCTGATCAACGACACGGCGATGCAGAGCGCAAGTGCGCGGAGCGGCCATGCGGTGTTCATGCGCACGTGCGGGCCCTGTCACATGATGTACGGCGAAGGCGGCGCCGTCGGCCCCGACCTCACGGGGTCGAATCGAGCCAACCTCGAGTACCTGCTCGCCAACGTCCTGAACCCGAACGGCGACGTGCCGGACGCCTACAAGATGGTGCTGGTCACCACCCGCGACGGCCGCACGTTCTCGGGCAACGTCATCGCGGAGACCGATCGTCAGCTCACGCTTCGAGTGGTCGGCCGCGACAACGCGGTGATCAGCAAGTCTGACATCCAGTCGCGCGAAGCCACATCGGTGTCGATGATGCCGACGGGCCTCTTCGATTCCCTCACCGATCGTGAGGTTCTGGACCTGGCTGCGTTTCTGAGGAGCGCGGCGCCGGTGAAGTGAAACGAAGCCCCGCCGCCTTCGTCAACAGGTAGTCTCGTTCCGGGAGGCTCGTCGTTCCGGCTGCCGCTGCGCGGTACTGCTCGATCGCTTTCTCGCGATCGCCGGCGCGCTCGAGCAGATGGCCGCGAACCGCGGCGAGACGATAGTGACCGGCGAGGCGCTCGTCGGCATCCAGTTCCTTCAGAAGCGTCAGCCCCCCATCTGGCCCGTGAACCATGGCGTACGCGACTGCGTGGTTGAGCGCGACCATGGGATTGCCGGACATGCGCTTGAGCAACCCGTAGAGCGCGAGGATCTGCGGCCAGTCGGTATCTTCCGCACGCGGTGCTTCGTCGTGCAGCGCGGCGATCGCAGCTTGCAGTTGATACGCGCCGACCGATCCTTGTGACAGCGTGCTCGAGATGAGCGCCGTGCCCTCCACGATCGCTGACTGATCCCACAAGCGTCGATCCTGCGCTTCGAGCGGAATCAGCTCGCCATCCTTGCCGGTTCGCGCAAGACGCCGGGCGTCGGTGAGGAGCATCAGCGCCAGGAGTCCGGCGACCTCGGGATCCGCCGGCAGGAGTCTGTGGACTGCCCGCATCAGTCGTATGGCCTCGTTCGACAGATCCGTGCGCTGCAGGGTCGCGCCGCTGCTGCTCGAATACCCCTCGCTGAAGATCAGGTAGAGCACATGCAGCACGGAGTCCAGGCGCTCGGCACGCTCTGCGTGCGTGGGCATCCGAAAAGGCACGCCAGACGATTTGATCCGCTGCTTGGCCCGGCTGATCCGCTGCGCCATCGTCGATTCGGGCACGAGAAAGGCCGCCGCGATCTCGGCGGTCGTCAGACCTCCAACCGCTCGCAACGTCAGCGCGATCGCAGACGAACGCGTGAGAGATGCATGACAACACATGAGCAGGAGGATCAGCGTGTCGTCGCCATCCTCCTGCACGAGGCTGCCGGCCCGGCCGAAGCTCGACCCGAGATCGAACGGCGTCTCGTCGGGTGCCGGCGCGACCTGCTCGTCTACCGGGGCCTGCATCATCACGGTCGTCTCGCGACGGCGACGGGCTGATTCCGACCGGATGTGATCCGTCATCCGGCGTGCCGCGACGTGGATCAACCATCCGCGCGGGTTCTCGGGCAGGCCTTCCTTCGGCCATTGGAGCGTGGCCGCGAAGAGCGCCTCCTGGACCGCATCTTCCGCCGCTGAGAAATCGCCAAACCGGCGGACCACCGCGCCGACAACGGACGGCGTCAGCTCGCGAAGCAAATTCTCCATCGCCGGATCCATGGCGTTCGTCATCGCGTTGATTGTAGAGCCGGCGGATGACCATCGGGCACCCAGTCGCGATATGATGGCGACGCCAGCCTGCAGTGGGGAGCCACATGACGACGACCGCTCTTGCATTCGTCGCCGCTATCACTCTCGGATTCAGCGCCTCGGCCTCGCAGAAACCTGAAGGCGGCGGGATCCCTCCGTCTGGAAAGGGCGACACGGTCGTCGTCCGAGGATGCGTCTCCGGATCGCTCCTGAAAGATCTCCGCGCGCAAAAGACAGAACCGTTCACGGGATCTGAAACCGCGGTCGTGTATCGACTGACCGGTGAGAAGAAACTGCTTCAGACGATCCAGAAAGAACATCAGGACCAGGTGCTCGACGTGAGCGGCGTGCTCGCGTCGAATCCGGCCAGCCCCAGCACCGTGCGCAGCAAGACGATGGGAAAGACACGCGTGTTCGTCGGCGCCGGCGCGCAGGAGACATCCGATCCGGCGAAGACGCCTTCGTACCCGACGCTCAAAGTAACGTCCTTCGAAGTCGTCCGGCCGGGGTGCGCACAATGACGCATCGGGCGCTGACTTTCAGCAGATGCGGTGACCGGGTGTGATTTCTTTGATGGCGCTATGATGTAGGCGCCAGGCTGCCTTCGAGGTGGGAAGAGATGGATATGAGTCCCGTCGCAGTCATCGCTGCCATTGCGCTTGGACTGAGTGGCTCGGCCGCCCAGACGCCCGACACCGGTGGAAGACCGCCGTCAGCAAAGCAGGAAGCGATCGTCGTCCGAGGGTGCGTGTCGGGACCGCTGCTCCGGCAGTTGCGTGTACAAGAGTCGCACATGCCGGCCGAGAACCCCGAAACCGCGGTCGTGTATCGCCTTACTGGTGAAAAGAAGCTGATACAGCTGATCCGGAAGGAACACGAGGATCAGCTGCTCGAGGTGGCTGGCGAGATTACGTCGAATGGCACGAGCACCGTGCGCAGCAAGGAGATGGGCAGGCTGAGCGTGTACGCTGGCGACGGCAGACCGGAGGTAACGGAGCAGGGGAAGCCCGAGTCATATCCGACTCTCCGGGTGACATCCTTCGAAGTCGTCCGGCCCACGTGCGAACAATGAGAAACTGGTGTCGAATCTGCGGCGCGTGATCGCGCCGCAGATTCTCGAATGCCCGGATGAGTTCTCTGTCAATCCGTTGGCGGCGGCCCGCTCATCACCTCACGCACTTCGATTGGCATGTTCATCGGCGCCCCTCCAGGTCCAGGCGCGGCTGAGGCGCGTGCGGCGATGTCGTAAGCCTCCTGCGCACTCTCGACATCGACGATCCAGTATCCGGCCAGGAACTCTTTCGATTCCGCGAACGGCCCGTCGGTGACCTCCGGCGCGCCATTGCTGCCGGCGCGCACGATCTTCGCTTGCGACGGCCCGGCCAGCCCCTCGGCGCCGACGAGGTTGCCGGACTGCTTCAGCTCCCCGCTGAAGCGCATCATGAAACCGATGTGCGCCTTGAGGTCCTCCGGCGCCCAATTCATGATCTGCCAGTCTTCGCCGCCTCCACTCCCGCGCTTGGCATTCATCATCAGCATGTATTTCACGGTTTTCGATCTCCTTTGTCTGTAAGTCGGAGCCGCGGGGCACTTATCGACATTCATCTCAATCAAGCTGATCCGGATCCCGGATCCCGCGTCCCGGATCCCGGCTCAAGTCGAGCACATCCTTCACGGCGCCGATCACGACATCAGGTTGATCCAGCGGAATCCAGTGACCGCTGTTCGAGGCGACGATGTGGCGGCCACGTGTCGAGAGCGCGGCCAGCGCGTCCTGCTGCCGCAATCGATAGCTGCCGGGATCGGTCGATGAGATGGTAACGAGTGGCAGGTCCCCGAATCCACCCGCAGTCGCGTCGAGCACCTGCGCGGCGCTCACGCATATCGATGCGATCTGGCTTCCGAGCGCCTCGAAGAATTTCGGTTTCGTCCAGAATTGCGAGAGCACTGGCCGGACGTCCGGCGGCAGTTTCCAGATAGGCGCGAGGATGCCTTCGTCCTGGCGCGAGAGACCACCCCGGCTTGCGACTGCGACCAGGCCGCGTGCCAGCGTGAGCTGGCCGAGGCCGACGAGTGCGGCGACGACGCGCGCCACACCGATGCGCGCGGAGATCGCCCCGTAGCGGCACAGGCGCACGCCGCGGTCGATCCTGATCTGTTCCTTTGGGGCCGGCTTGACCCAGTCCTCCGCGTGTGCGGGATCCACCAGCACCAGGCCCGCTGTGTCCTTCAGGAAGCGTTGGGCGAATATCAATGCAACCAGGCCACCGAACGAGTGTCCGACGAGGACGTACGGCGGCAGTACACCGGCGCGGTCGAGCAGCGTTCGCAGTTCGTCGGCGGCCCGGCCTGCGGTCCGCGGCATGGGACCGGCGTCGCTCCAGCCGAAGCCTGCGCGATCGTAGCTGCAGGCGCGCGTGACCTTCGCAAGCTCGGGCTGCACGAGCGACCAACTGAGCGACGATCCACCGAGGGCGGCGTCCAGGACGATGGCAGGAGATCCTTCGCCGGCGCAGTGCATATGCAGCCGGAAACCACCGACGTCGACGAGCTGGCCAGGCGGGGCAATGACAGCCACAGGCTCAGCATACGGCGTTGAGCCGCAGAAAAAGAAAGAGGCCGCCCACATCTGGACGGCCTCCTATGATGCGTAGCGGCTCGGTGCGCTACTTGCACCGCGCAGCGCATGAACGCGGCGATCATCATGAAGGACTATTCCGAAGACGGCGAATCACCTGTACGTGACCGACTTTCAGAACAACACGATTCGAGTGCTCGACAACCGCTGGAACGACATCAGCGCGACCGTTCCATTTCAGGGTCCGGCCACCATGCGCGCGGACCTATGAAAGTAAGGAGCCTCACTCCTGCGATGGCCGTCAGTTTGAAGGGGGCACAGCCGAGATAGCCAGGACCGTGCTGTAGTGCGGTATCGCCGTAGTGATTTGTGGAGATTCAGGTCGGAATCCGCCACGGATCGTCGCGGCCCCACGCATTGTCGTGGCTCGACGCTAACTCCGAGTCTTCCCGGCAGTCCCCGCGCCGCTCGACGAATCCTGTAAGTATTGCCAGTGGAGTGAGCCACTCAACCAATTGAAGGAGCAAAAGACAATGAACCCGAGACAAGCGATCGCGACTGGTCTGGCGGTGCTGGGCATGGCCACGGCATTACACGCCCAGGCGACGTCACAGACCGAAAAGATTAAGGGCGAAGCCAAGGTCGAAACGGTAAAGATGACGGGTGAAGTGGTCCAGGTTTCAGGCGACTGGCTCCTCGCGAAGATGCAGCCGCTGGGGAACTACAGCCTCTTCCACGTGCAGCCGGGGCGAGAGTTCATGATTGATGGGCAGGCAAAGCACATCGCGGATCTCAAGCCGGGAACCGTCCTCACCGGAACGATCATTAAGAAAGTGACACCCGTCACCGTTCGGACGACGAGCACGCTCAACGGCACCGTGTGGTGGGCGCAAGGCGACTACGTCGTCCTGACGCTCGAGAACGGCGAGCAGAAGGAATACAAGGTGCCCGCGTCCTTCAAATTCATGGTCGAAGGCAAACCCGCGACCGTCCATGAGCTCAAGCAAGGCATGAAAGTTACCGCGACAAAGATCGTTGAAGAGGAACAGACGGAGCTGTCCACTGAGACTGCCATTACGGGGAAGGCACCCAAGTAGAAACGCGTGTCGGGCGTCACAGCACGTTCCTGTTCCCCCCACCGTCAACCTCGACGCCGGGTGGCTTAGAATGCTGTGCGCGGGCGCCCACGAAACGTTGCGGGCGCCCGGAGAAGCCGGAGCAGGATGGACGCGTTCTCAGAGGTGTTAAACGGCGTTCGGTTGAAGGGGGCGATGTTCTTCAGGGCGGAGTTCTCCGCTCCCTGGCGCCTCTCGACACCGCACTGTCGCGTACTGGCGCCGACGCTGGCGCCCGGCGCGCCGCACATGTTGATCTACCACTTCGTCGTCGATGGCTCAGCGCGGGTCCGTCTGGACGACGAGTCTGATGTCGACCTGTCGCCTGGCGACGTCGTGCTGTTTCCGCACGGAGATCCTCACAGCTTGAGCGGGGGATCTGGATCGAACCCGATCGACGGCGCTGCGATCTTGCGGAAGGTCGCGACACATGATCTTTCGCCGATGCGCGCCGGTGGCGGTGGCGTGACGACCCGGTTCGTGTGCGGGTACTTGACGTGCGACCCGCTGCTCTGCGGTCCGATCCTCGAGAGCTTGCCGCGGATGCTCAAGGTGAACATCAGGACCGACCGCTCCGGGCAGTGGCTGGAACATTCGATCCTGCATCTCGTCGAGGAGGCCGCGTCGGGCGGCGCAGGCAGCGACGTGATGCTCGCCAAGCTGTCGGAAGTCCTGTTCGTGGACACGATGAGGAGATACGTCATGGGCCTCGCCGATCAGACGACCGGGTGGCTCGCGGGCGCAAGAGACCCTGTCGTGGGCAAGAGCCTCGCGCTGCTTCACAGCCGCCCGAACCACCCGTGGACCATCGCCGAGCTCGCCACGGACGTCGGTCTATCTCGCTCCGCGCTCGTGGAGCGTTTCACGCGCTACCTCTCGGTTCCCCCTATCGCGTATTTGACGGGCTGGCGTCTGCGTCTGGCAGCCGAGGCGTTGACGTCGACGCCGAAGGGAGTGGCGGATATCGCGGCCGATGTGGGCTACGAGTCTGAAGCGGCATTCAACCGGGCCTTCAAGCGCGCATTCGAAGTGCCGCCGGCCCGGTACCGGCGCCAAAGCAGGGTTCCTGCGAGTTCGCCGCGATCGCCGAGGTGACGTCCATCGGCGCTGCAGTGGGCACCGGTTTGGTACGCTCATGACGCTTCGCCATGTAGTAGAGGACGGGCACGGCCATGCGCGAGAGCAGGAGCGACGCCACCTCGCCTGCCATCAGCGAGATCGCCAGGCCCTGGAAAATCGGGTCGAATAGGATGACCGCCGCGCCGACGACCATGGCGGCAGCGGTGAGCGCCATGGGGCGGAACCGCACCGCGCCGGCGTCGACGACGGCCTGCTCGAGTGGGAAACCCTCGCGCAACCGCAGCTCAATGAAGTCCACCAGGATGATCGAATTGCGCACCACAATGCCCGCACCGGCGATGAAGCCGATCATCGATGTGGCGGTGAAGAACGCCCCCATCGCCGCGTGCGCCGGCAGGATGCCGACCAGTGAGAATGGAATGGCAGCCATGATCGGCAGCGGCGTCTTGAACGACTGGAACCAGCCGACCAGCAGCACGTAGATGAGCACGAGCACCGCCGCGAACGCGAGGCCCAGATCGCGGAACACCTCGATCGTGAGGTGCCACTCGCCGTCCCATTTCATCGCATAACGCGAGGTGTCGAACGGCTGGACCGCGTTGAAGACCTCGAGCCCATCGCCCTCGGGCAACGACAGGCGCCCGATCGGCTTGTTCATCTGGAGGATGGCGTACGCCGGACTCCCCTTCTCTCCTGCCAGATCGCCCGTGACGTACGTGACTGCCTGCAGATTCTTGTGATACCGGCTTGCCTCTTCCTGTGTGGTCACAGCGCTCGTGAGCTCGCCCACGGCGACCGGCCTGGTATCCGCCTTCGCCAAGGCTTCGGCGGACGAGCCGCGAAGCCGGATCGACTGGACCGCCTCGAGACTGCGATCGTCGCGGGGGAGACGGATCACGATCGGCACGTCCTCACGCGCGCGTTCGTCGTGGAGCAGGCCCGCGGATTCTCCCGAGCCGGCCATTCGTACAACGGTCGCCACCGCCTCCGCCGAGAGGCCTGCGGCTGCAGCCTTTTCGCCATCCACGGCGAGTGTGATCTTTGCGTGGGGCGCTTCGACGTACCAGTCGGTATCGACCACGCCGGGAGTGTGCTCGAAGATCGACTTGATCTCGGCGGCCACGGCCATCCGCCTCGCCGGATCCGGCCCGTAGACTTCCGCAACAAGGGTTTGCAGCACGGGCGGGCCCGGTGGCACTTCCGCCACCTGGATGGTCGCGCCGAAGTTCTTCGCAATCGGCAAGAGTCGCTCGCGCATGCGTCCAGCCACCTCGTGGCTCTGCGCCGAGCGTGCGCCCTTCGGCACGAGGTTCACCTGCAGATCGGCGAGGTGCGGCGCGCGCCTCAGAAAGTAGTGCCGTACGAGGCCGTTGAAGTTGTAGGGCGCCGACACGCCGACGTACTGCTGGACGTTGACGACCGTCTCATCGTCCAGGGTGGCCGACGCCAGTGCCGACGCGACGCGCGCCGTCGTTTCGAGCGCCGTACCCTCGGGCATGTCGATCATGACCTGGAACTCGCTCTTGTTGTCGAACGGCATCATCTTCAGCCTCACCAGTTCGAGCGGTACCAGAGCGGTGGCCGCCAGCAGTAAGGCCGCGACACTCAACAGGAAGATCGCGCGCCTCCTGCCGCTGGCGATGAGCGGCCCCATCACACGGCGATAGAGCCGCGTGAGGAGATCTTCCTCGCCGTGATCGTGATACGAGGAGGGCTTGAGCAGCCTGACCGCCGCCCACGGCGTCACGACGAAGGCGACCACGAGCGAGAAGACCATCGCCGCCGACGCGCCGACCGGAATCGGCCGCAGGTAAGGCCCCGACAATCCGCGGACGAACGCCATTGGCAGGATCGCCGCTACCACGGCGAGTGTCGCAAGGATCGTGGGGTTGCCTACTTCGTCAATCGCGCGAATCGCGATGGCGGCCAGCCCGCCCCGCCCATCACCGCTCATCCGCGCATGGCGGACGATGTTCTCCACCACGACGATCGCATCGTCCACCAGGATGCCGACGGAAAAGATCAGCGCGAAGAGCGTGACGCGGTTCAGGGTGTAGCCGTAGAGATAGAACATGAAGAGCGTAAGGGCGAGCGTGACCGGAATCGCGATCAGCACGACAGCCGCCTCGCGCCGGCCGAGGATCAGCCAGATCAGCGCCGACACCGAGAGGACGGCGAGCAGCATGTGCCACAGCAGTTCGTTGCTCTTGTCGGCGGCGGTCTCGCCATAGTCACGAGTGATGGTGAGATGCACGTCCGACGGTACCAGCGATCCCTTGAGCGTGTCGAGCTTCTCGACGACGCGGTGCGCGACGTCGGTGGCGTTGGTGCCCGTCCGCTTCGCGACGGCGATGGTGACGGCCGGCTGCGCGCCGGACGTCTTCGACTGGAAGGTGACATACGACGTGGGGTCGGCGTCGCCATCGACCACGTCCGCCACGTCGCGCACGAACACGGAACGTCCGCGTGCGGAGGTCACGACGGTGTTGCGCAGTTCGTCGGCGGTACGCAGGCGGCTCCCCGCCTCGAGGCCGATCGTCACACCGTTCGCGACCGGGCCCGACGCTGTGCCACGCACGTTGGTGCGGGCGATCGCCTGCTGAACCGAGAGGGGATCGACATCGTAGGCCGACAGCCTCGCGGGATCGATGTTCACTCGAACCTGTCGCGGGCGCCCGCCGATGATGGTCACCTCCGACACGTCGTTGACTTCAGCGATGGCATCTCGCAGTTGAACAGCGAGCGATCGCAGTTGATCGTCCGCGTAACGCGCCGACCACACCGTGACGGCAAGAATCGGCACATCGTCGATCGAGCGCGGCTTGACGATCGGCCCGATGACGCCGGGCGGGATGCGGTCCGCATTCGCCGCCAGTTTCTGATTGAGGCGAACGAGCGCGGCTTCCTGCGGCTCGTTCACCTTGAATCGGACGACGACCATCGACTGTCCGGGACTCGAGGTCGAGTAGACGTATTCCACGCCCGGCACTTCCCAGAGCAGCTGTTCCATCGGACGCGTGACCCGCTGTTCGACATCCGCGGGTGTTGCCCCCGGCATCTCGGCGAACACGTCCACCATCGGCACGATGATCTGCGGTTCCTCTTCGCGCGGCAGCGCCACAACCGCCAGGGCCCCAAGCGCCAACGAGGCGAGGACAAAAAGCAGCGTCAGCCTGGAGTGGATGAATGCCGCGGCCATCCGGCCGGCAGCGCCGCAGGTCTTGGCCATTACCGGCCTCCCACGCTGACGCGGCGTCCGTCGGTAACCGCCGCCGGCGGCGAAAGAATCACGACCTCTGATTCTGTGAGGCCTGCCAACACTTCCGACTCGCTGAGGTTGACGAGACGCACGCGGGCCACGCCCCTCTCGACCACGAATACCGAGGTGAGCTGTCCGCGGCGCACGATCGCCGACGATGGAATGGTCAAGGCGCGTCGCGGTGTCCCGCCAAATCGCGCTTTGCCAAATTCGCCGGATCGAAGGTCACGTGCATCGGGCAACGCGATCTTGACGAGAAACGCGCGGGCATCTGCATCCACCGCCCGACTGACCTCGACCACCGTGCCGTCGATCGACGTGGGCCCGGTCCCGAGGAAGACGGGGACGCTGTCTCCGTTTCGGATTGGGCCGATGCGTGATTCGTCCAAGCGGACCTCGAGGCGGAATCCGCCAGTGTCTTCGAGACGGAGAAGCGGCATGCCTGGTGACGCCATGTTTCCGGGCTCGACCATCTTCCCGGTGACCATGCCGTCGAAGGGCGCCGTAATCGTGGTGAAGGATTCGATGGTGCTCGCCTGGTCGCTGGCGGCGCGAGCGCTCTCGAGTGCGGACACGGCCTGCAATGCCCGCGCGGACGCACCGGCAACGCGTGCCTCCGCGCTCCGCAGTGTTGCAGTGGCATCATCGAGTTCCTGCGCGGTGGCGGACCGCCTGGCCTCCAGGCCGGCAATGCGATCGTGGGACACGCGCGCGAGGGTCAGGCCTGCGTCCGCGGCTTGGCGCTCGGCGGCGGCCGCCTCTGACCCCTGTTCGACAGCAAGGGCGGCTGCGCGCGCGGCACGTGCGCCGGCGGCGAAATCGTTGCCGTCGAGCACGATGAGCGTCTGGCCTTTACGGACCTGATCGCCTGGCGAGACGCGAACTTCGCGCACCGGCGCCAGGATGCGCGCCGTGATCGTGGCCGTGGTGCGAGCCTGCACCACGCCGCCCGAGTCGATCGCACTGGTCACGTCGGTCATCGCCACCTGGGCGATGGTGACGGCGATCGGCTCAGCCCCGTCGGCCGGAGCAGCATCGGCCTGACGAGCCGAGCATCCGGTCAGCGCAGCACTCATTGAGAGGTACTGCTGTAACGCACGCAAGGATGGCGTGATGATTCGAGGTGATGGGTTTCATGGCCGTCCTATCGCTCGTTGCAGGGTTGCCGTTGCCGTGAGCACGCTCACACGCGCAGCGATTTGTTGCGCCTCGGCCTGCAGCACGTCGTCGGCCGAGCGCAGCAGCGTGGCCGCGTCCGTGAGGCCGCTTTCATAGCGGTCCCGGATAATGCGGCGGCTCTCTCGTGCCCGATCGGCGGCCGTCCGTCCGACCGCTTCGCTCGCGCGCGCGGCCTCGAGCCGGGCGATCGCGATCTGCACATCGAGCCGCGCCATGGTCTCGGCCTTTTCCTTTTCGTGCGCTCGACCTGTCGCCTGCGCGCGCGCTTCAGCGAGCCGTGCCTTATCGGCAAAACCACGAAACAGATTGAACCTGGCGACCACGCCGGCCACCCAACTCGATGAGCGCGAATTCCAGGTGCCGCCGTTCATTTCCCATCCGCCCTGCGCGGCCACTTGCGGCAGAAACGCCGCCTGCGCCGCATCCACCGTGGCGGCTGCCAGCTGTTCCTGCTGCATGGCACGTGCGACTTCGGGCCGGTTCTTCACCGCTTCCTCTTCAAGGCCCGCAGGACTCGTGATGTCTATGGCGATCGCCGGTGGCGTGAGATCGAGCGAGAAGATCGTGCTCAGGGGCGCGCCCATCAACTGATTCAGCCGGGCGCGTGCGATGCGTTCGTCCGACGTCGCCTGAACCTGGCGTTCGAGCGTGCGTGCCAGGTAGACGTCCAGCTGCAGGACATCCGCATCGGTCACCCGACCGGCGTCGCGGCGGTTGCCCGCCAGCTCGCGGTCTGCGCGCGCGGTCTCGACTATGGCCGCTGTCGACCGAACAGCCGCGGCAGCGGTGAGCACGCGGCCATACGCGTCAGTCACCGCCGACGTCAGGTCCTGGTCGACGAGTTGCCTGCCGGTCGACGCGATGTCTCGCCCGATCGACGCGGCTCGAACATTCGCCGAGATGGTGCGATCGAAGAGCGACTGCTCAACCGAGAACGCCGCGCGGAAGTTGTCCGTGGCGGCGGGGTGATTGAGCGCATCAAGTGCGAAGTCGGCGCCGGTGAACTCCCGCTGCGCCAGCAGCGAGCTGAACACGAACACCGGGTTGTTGCCGCGCTGCCACGACTCCGCGACGTCCACCTTCGGGAAGTAGCCGGCGCGAACCTGGGTGATCCGTTCGGCCGCTTCCTGCTCAGCTGCCGCCGCCGTTCCGACGTCGGGGTTTCGGGCCTTGGCGCGCGCAATCGCCTCCGAAAGCGAAAGTGGCGACTGTGCAGTCGCCGGCAGAGCCACAAGCAAGGTGGCAAAGAGGAGCGGAACGACGAGCGCCTGTGCGAAGGAAGTCTTTGTCAGAGCACCCTCCAAATCACAGGAGCGATTCTGCGGAACATCCCACTGGCTGGCCATGCCCGCACGGTTGAAGTTCTTGATTGCCAGTCCGGCGAGACTGGAACGCCTTGCGGGGTCGCCACGAAACTTTGCCGGGCGTCCGGAGGGAGTGCTTCAGGATCAGTGATTAAAGTGTTGACATATTCCCACATAGGAATATGATCCGGTGTATGCCCAGGGCCGCAACGAGTTCCGACGTGTTCAACGCCATCGCCGAACCTCAGCGGCGGGCGATCCTGGAATTCCTCGCCGGCGACGAGCGCCCGGTCGGCGACATCGTCGATGCGCTCGAGCTGGCTCAACCGTCGGTCTCGAAGCATCTTCGAGTCTTGCGCGACGTCGGGCTCGTGCGCTCGCGCCGAGAGGGGAAACACGTCATGTATCGAACGAACGCAACCGGTCTCATACCCTTGCACGAGTGGGCGGGCACGTTCGAGCGTTACTGGCGGGCTCAGCTGACGCAGATCAAGGAACGCGCCGAGCGCGACTAGCGCGCGGCACATCGACATCACAGGAGGCGGTATGGTCGCAGTGGCTCACGAAATCGAGAACCTGACACTCAACATCAACCAGGAGATTCACGTCCGCGCATCGCTCGAGAAAACGTTCGCATCGCTGCTCGAACAGCTCGGACCGTTCAATGCCGGACCCGACGGACGGCCCATGCGGATGAAGATCGAACCGTGGCCTGGCGGCCGGTGGTTCCGCGATCTCGGCGACAACAACGGTCATTTCTGGGGCGTCGTCCAGGCGATCAAGAAGCCAACGCTCCTCGAGATCTGCGGCCCGCTCTTCATGTCGTATCCCGTCACGTCGAACATGCAGTACCGGCTCACCGAAGTGGACGGTGGAACGCTCCTTACCTTCCGTCATACGGCGTTTGGACTTATTCCCGAGGATCACCGAACCGGGCTGGCCGAGGGCTGGAACCACATGCACGAGTCGGTGCGCAAGCGCGCGGAAACGGCGTGAAGCTGGGGTCTGACCATGGTCTAACCCTCGAGAGGCTGTCACATAAAACTGACTTTCGTTCCAAGAAGCGAGCGAGCATGGCGAGCGAGCCACGCGACCAGAGCGCGCCGGCGAAGCGGCGCGCGAGGGCGCGTGTAGGGGAGTCCGAGGGGCGAAGCCCCTCGGACTAATAAAGAAAGTGAGGCACCAATGGCAATGATCGATGGAATGCTGCAGGAGCTTGAACAGGAAGCCAAAACAACCCGGCGCGTGCTCGAACGCGTGCCTGGCGATCAGCTCGGATGGAGACCGCACAAGAAAGCCCGGACTCTCGGCGAGCTTGCGATGCATGTCGCGGGAACGCCCGGGGCCGTGGCCACTCTCGCAAGCCACTCAGAGATCCAGGAGCCTGATTTCAAAGACGCCACTCCGAAGAGCGCCGCAGAACTGATCCCGGCGCTCGATGAAAGCATCGCGACGGCCAAGCGGATGCTCGCCCACATGGACGATGCGACGCTGAACGGAACGTGGCGGATGAAGCGCAATGGACAGGAGGTCTTGGCGATGCCGCGCGCGGCGCTGCTGCGATCGATCATGCTGAACCACTGGTATCACCATCGCGGTCAGCTGTCGGTGTATCTGCGCGAGCTCGGCGTGCCGATCCCGTCGATCTACGGGCCGAGCGCCGACGAGAATCCGTTCGCCTCTTAACTCTGTTCGTTATTCGCTGGTTCGCCGTTCGCTGGTTCGTTGTTTACGCGAACCGCGAACTGCGAACCGCGAACTGGCTCCGAACTTCGGCTATCCGCGAATTTTCTGTGTTTTTCTGTGTTCTTCTGTGGCCTGTTTTTCTGTGGCTACTCGGCTCGAACCCCGCAAATCAGCGGGAGGACCTCCCCAATCGGCTGCGAAAACACGGCGCCTGCCAGCCGATCGAACGGCGTCGGCTCGCCGTTCACGATGATCACGCGAGCGCCCGCGTCGCGCGCCAGCGGCACGACGCCCGCCACGGGATACACCTGCAGGCTGGTGCCGATCGCCATGAGCAGGTCGGCATCGGCCGCTGCCTGCATCGCGCGGTCGATGACTTCTGGCACGAGTGCCTGGCCGAACGAAATCGTGGCACTCTTGAGGATTCCACCGCACTCGACACACGGCGGATCCTCCTCACCGGTACGCACGCGTTCGAGCACCTGCCGCATCGGGCCGCGCCAGCTGCAGCCCATGCACACGACCTCGTGCACCGTCCCATGGACTTCAATCACACGATCTGGTGAGTTGCCCGCACGCTGGTGCAGACCGTCGATGTTCTGGGTCACGAGCGAGTGCAGCTTGCCGCGACGCTCGAGCTCTACCAACGCGCGGTGGCCCGCATTCGGCACGGCGGTCCAGGCTGGATGTTCGGCGCGGCTCTGCCATGCGAGCTTTCGCACTTCAGGATCCGACATGTAGTAATGAATGTTGGAGAGCTTCTCCGCCTTGGGGTTCTTCGTCCAGATGCCCTGCGGCCCGCGGAAGTCAGGAATGCCGGACTCCGTGGAAATGCCGGCGCCCGTGAGCACGACCACTCGCGAGGACTCGTCAACCCAGCCGCGCGCCTCCGCCACTGCCGTATCTGCGTGCGGAATCATCAGTCGATCCTACAGCAGCCGGTTAGCGGAGTTCTTATCGGACTGCCGACAGGTCGGCTCGCGCGGTCGTCTGGCACGTATCGGAACCGTAAATCTCCACAGTAGATTTCATCTGACTCCACCAGCGCCGCCACGCCCTTCGCAGCGACGCATCGTCATCATCACTGCCATCACACCATGTTCGGTGCGTCAGGGTGACAAGCGCGTCGCACACCTCGTCGCGAGCCGGATTGTCAGCGAACATGCTTATGAGCACCGGAACCGCCAGGCGAGATCGCGTGTGGCCCAGGGCTGTCGCGATGGATGCGCGTGTGTTCGGGCTTGCGTCTCGAAGCGCAGCCTCCAGGTGTCGGACGGCACGGTCCCCACCGATGCATCCGAGATCCAGCGCCGCCTGCTGTCTGGCTCGGTCGTCGGTCGAGCGATCGCGAAGTGCTTGCGCCAGAAGCGCAGGATCGGCGGTCGAGTGCTGAATCACGACGAACGCAAAGGCGAGCAGCCACATGGCGGCGTCTTTCTTTCTTAGACACCAGCCCCCGGAATTGGCGGACAGGACGATTTCCGCAATTCGGGCTGGGGCCCTTACACTGGTATCGCGTGCGCCCCACACGCGCCAACGGGCTGCGCGCGCGACGAGACATCGATGCCGACTTCGAGATCTGCCGGTCCTCTCTGGTATAAGGATGCCGTCTTCTATCAGCTCCACGTCAAGTCCTTCGCCGATAGCAATGGAGACGGCATTGGCGATTTTCCCGGGCTCACCTCGAAGCTCGATCACCTCGCATCGCTCGGCGTGGACTGCCTCTGGCTCCAGCCGATGTACCCCTCGCCGTTCAAGGACGACGGTTATGACATCTCGGACTACACGAGCATCCATCCATGCTACGGCACGCTGCAGGATTTTGAGCACTTCCTGACTCAGGCGCACGCCCGCGGGTTGCGTGTCATCATCGAGCTCGTGCTGAACCACACGTCGGATCAGCACGCATGGTTTCAGGAAGCGCGCAGTTCCACTGATAGCCCGCGCCGCGATTGGTACGTCTGGAGCGACAGCGACGAACGATATCGCGGCGTTCGCATCATCTTCATCGATACCGAGCTCTCGAACTGGGCCTGGGACCCAGTCTCGAAGGCGTACTACTGGCACCGGTTCTTCAGCCATCAGCCGGATCTCAACTACGACAACCCTGCGGTTCGAGAGGAGATCTGGAACGTGATGAGGTTCTGGCTGGACCTCGGTGTCGATGGGTTTCGAGTCGACGCCGTCCCGTACCTCGTCGAGCGTGAGGGCACGTCGTGCGAGAACCTGCCGAGACGCACGCCGTGCTGAAGGAACTACGCGCCCGCGTCGACGCGCACTTCACTGACAAGGTGCTGCTGGCCGAAGCCAACATGGGGCCGGAGGACGTCCGCCCCTACTTCGGCGACGGCGACGAGTTTCACATGTCTTTCCACTTCCCGATCATGCCCAGGATGTTCATGGCGCTGCGACTCGAGGACCGCAAGCCGCTCATCGACATCATCGAGCGCACGCCGAGCATCCCCGACTCGTGCCAGTGGGGCATCTTCCTGCGCAACCACGACGAGCTGACGCTCGAGATGGTGACGGAGGTCGAGCGGCAGTACATGTGGGACGAGTACGCCAAGGATCCGCGAGCGCGCATCAACCTGGGAATCAGGCGCCGGCTCGCACCGCTCATGGAAGGCGATCGACGGCGTGTCGAGCTGATGAGCGGCCTGCTCATGTCGCTGCCCGGCAGCCCGATCCTGTACTACGGCGACGAAATCGGCATGGGCGATAACGTCTATCTCGGTGATCGGAACAGCGTGCGCACGCCGATGCAGTGGAACGGCGGCATCAACGCCGGCTTTTCAGCCGCGGATCCCGAACGCCTGTGGCTGCCGCTCATCTCGAACGCCCTGTACGGTTATCAGGCCGTCAACGTCGAATCCCAGCAACGGAACCCGACCTCGCTCCTCAACTGGACACGGCGTCTCATCGAGGTACGGCGTTCGACGCGTGTCTTCGGCCGAGGGTCAATCGAATTCCTGAAGCCCGACAATCACCGGGTGCTGGCGTTCGCGCGAACGATCGGACGGGAAAGCGTGCTGGCCGTCAACAACCTCGCTGGAACCGCGCAGGCGGTGGAACTCGACCTGTCCCGGTTCGCCGGCGCCATCCCTGTCGAGATGTTTGGCGCCAGCGTCTTTCCGCGAATCAACCGAGAACCGTACGTCATGATGATGGGCCCGTACAACTTTTACTGGTTCCGGCTGCGTTGGCTGTAGAAGCGGCAGACAGGATGGCGACGCCCGACAACCGCCCGATCGCGGCCGAGAACACGGTGGAGAACGGGAGTGCGCTCTCCGATGCCTTGCTCCGGCAGCTGATCGCCGTCGGTCAGGTGGACATCCTGGTCGGCCTGCCGACCTTGAACAATGCGGCGACGATCCTCGACGTCGTCCGCGCGATTCACGTGTGTTTCACGCGCGACTTTCCCCGCCTGCGGACGGTGATGATCAATTCCGACGGCGGCTCCACGGATGGCACGCCGGAGCTGATTCGTACGGCGTCCTTCAGCGAGGAGGATGTGGTCCAGACGTCGCACTCCCTGCGAACGCACCACCGCGTCGTCGTGCCGTATCACGGCCTGCCGGGAAAGCACGCGGCACTGCGTACCGTCTTTGCCGCGGGAGAGCTGGCGCAGGCGAAGGTGGTCGTCGTGATCGATCCCAACGGTCCCGCGACCACCGCCGAGCGCGTGACCGAACTGATCGGCCCGATCAGCCGCTCCGACGCGGATTTCCTTGCGCCGCGCTATCGGCGTCATCCTCGCGACGGCGTCCTCATCACGCAGCTCGTGCGCCCGCTCGTGCGCGCGCTCTACGGCGTCGCTCTCGATGAGCCGCTCGGCGCCGAGTTCGCGTGCTCGGGCCGTTTTGCGTCGCACTGTCTCGAGCAGGACATCTGGAGCCACGACGCCGTGAGGTTCGCCATCGATCTGTGGCTCCGCACCGAGGCTGTGGCCGGGCGGTTCACGGTCGGCCAGATCTGGCGACCGGCCACGACCGCCGCGGGCACCCGGACCACTCTCCGTGAGGCAGTGCATCAGGTCGTTCTGTCGCTGGTCGAGAGTCTTCGCGCGCACGAGTCGTTCTGGCTGAAGGCCAGCGGAATCACGACGCTGCACACATGGGGCAGCGACCCGATGGTGGCGCCCGACGTCGTCGCATGGGACCACCAGGCGCTCGCCGAGCAGGCGCGCCACGACATCAGCGAGATCGAGGCGCTGCTTCAGGATGTGCTCGAGCCGGGCGTGGTCGCCCGAGTCTTGAACGACAACGCCGGTGCCGGCGTCCCGCTTCAGGACGAGCTGTGGGTGAGGACTGTGTACGCGTTCGCCGCCGGGACGCGCCAGGGACGCATCGGCGTCGAGCAGCTCGCCGACATGTTCGCGCCGCTCTACATGTGGCGCGCGGCGGCGTTCGCGTCGCACACCGCGCTCGAATCTCCGGCCATGGTGCAAGCAAGGCTCGACTCGCTCTGTGAGACGTTCGAACGGCTGAAACCAGTGCTCGTCGCCAACTGGTCAGCCAAAGCGTGAGGTCACGATGATTCAAGACATCGCCGACGCGCTGGTCCAATCGTGGCGCAACTTTGCCAGTGCGTTCGTCCTGTTCGTGCCCCGACTGGTCGCCGCCACCATCATCTTCGCCGGAGGACTGGTCGTTTCGCTCATTGCCCGCCGAGCCGTCCAGCGGCTGCTCGTGTGGCTGCACGTCGACCGCCTGTCGCTGCGCACCGGCGCCAGCGACCTGCTCCGGAAAGCCGAGATGCCAACCGCTGACGTGCTCATCGGGAAGATGGTCTTCTGGATCGTCTGGATCGGTTTCATCGTGTCGGCGGTCGACACGCTGCAGTTCAGGCCTTTTCAGGGACTCGTCGATGAGTTCTTCCGGTTGGTTCCCCGCTTCCTGGTCGCGCTCCTGGTGCTGTCGCTGGCGTTCCTGGTCGGCAATTTCCTCTGGCGCGCGACGCTGCTGTCATCGGTCAATGCCGGCCTGCCCGGCGCGCGTCTGCTGAGCGGCGCCCTGCGGGCCCTGGTGATTGCGGTCGGCGCCGTGATGGCCCTCGAACAACTGGGGCTGAGGACGTCTGTCGTGCTGACCGCGTTCGCGATCACGTTCGGCGCGGTAATGCTGGGTCTGGCCATCGCATTCGGGCTGGGCGGGCGAGACGCCGCGAAGCAAGTGATCGAGCGGCGGCTTCAGGCAAAGAAGGAACGCGACGCCGACGCCGCGCCTCACCTGTAATCGAGATGCCGTTCAGTCGTGCGAGCGGCGTGCTCCTCCACCCGACATCGCTGCCGGGCGCATTCGGCATCGGGGATCTCGGTCCCAGCGCGTTCGAATTCATCGAGTTTCTCGCGTCCGCCGGCCAGCGGCTGTGGCAGGTGTTGCCGCTCGGGCCGACAGGCTACGGCGACTCGCCGTACCAGTGCTTTTCAGCCTTTGCAGGCAATCCGCTGCTCATCAGCCTCGACCTGCTGATCGAGGAGGGGCTGCTCACGGAGACCGAGGCGCACAGCCAGCCGTTCCGCCAACCCGGCGACGTCGACTTCCCCACCGTGATCGCCCATCGTCGGGCGCTCTGGCCGCGAGCGCTCGATCGCTTCGACGCCTCCGCCGGCGGCGCGATGCAGGATCGTTTCGATCATTTCTGCCGCACGGAGGCGGGCTGGCTGGACGACTTCTCGCTGTTCATGGCCGTCAAGGATGCGCACGGTCAGACTGCCTGGACGATGTGGGAGCGCGACATCGCGCAGCGGGAGCCATCGGCGATCGTGAAGTGGTCGAGACGCTGCGCCCGGGAAATCCGTCTGCACAAGCTGACGCAATTTCTGTTCTTCGAGCAGTGGCAACGGGTGCATGACGCCTGCCGGGCGCGATCGATCCAGATCATGGGCGATCTTCCCATCTTCGTCGCGCACGACAGCGCCGACGTCTGGGCGCGCCGCGAATTGTTCCGCCTCGACGCTGAGGGAGAGCCGACAGTGCTCGCCGGCGTGCCGCCGGATTATTTCAGCGCGACCGGCCAGTTATGGGGGAACCCTCACTATCGGTGGGATGTTCTCGCGCAGACGGGATACGGCTGGTGGATCGATCGGTTTCGCGCCCTGCTGGCGATGGTCGATCGCGTCCGCATCGATCATTTCCGGGGATTCGAGGCGTCGTGGGAAGTGCCGGCTGGCGCCTCGACGGCGACGCGAGGCGAATGGGTGAAAGGCCCGGGCACGTCGCTCTTCGAGGCCGTCCAGGCCGCGCTGAACACGGATCGGCTGCCCATGGTGGCCGAGAACCTCGGCGTCATCACGCCGGAAGTGGAGGCGCTGCGTGAGGAGTTGGGATTCCCAGGGATGGCGATCCTCCAGTTCGCGTTTGGCAACGACGCCCACGCGGACGATTTCAAGCCCCACAACTATCCACGAAACCTCGTCGTCTACACCGGCACACACGACAACGACACCACGGTGGGTTGGTGGACCGGTGCAGCCGGGCACAGCACGCGATCGGACACCGAGATCGAACGCGAGCGCGAGCTCGCCCGCCGCTATCTGGGGCTCGACGGGCGAGACGTGCATTGGGAGTTCATCCGCGCGGCGCTGGGATCGGTCGCGGATACGGCGATCGTTCCAGCGCAGGACCTTCTGGGCCTGGGCAGCCACGCGCGTATGAACCGGCCCGGCACCGTCAGCGGCAACTGGCGATGGCGGCTGGTTCCTGGTCAGCTGTCCCTCGATACCGCGCGAAAGCTCGCCGTGACGGCCGAGACATACGGCCGGGCCTGACGGTTTCGCCTGTGCTTACCCAGAATCTGGTTCGGCGGAGGATATCAGCGACGTGGACGTCGGGACGTGCACGGATCGTGCGATAGACGTCTCCACCGCTGCTTAGTCCTCCGTCGCCTGGAAGACCCTGCCCCACATAGATTGCAAAGGCGGTCCAGGTCGGTACTCGCGTACCTCTTGACGCAGAGGTGATCCTTAGATCTGCGGGAGGCCGAATCGTCATGGCGAAGAAACGAACGGTAAAGCGCGCGAGCAAGACTGCGAAGAAGCCCGTCAAAAAGAGAAAGAAAAAGGCGGCGCCGGTCGCCAGAGCAGTCGTCGGTCCCTGCATGGACCTCATCTCGGCGGGTGAAATCGTTCAGGAGGCAGTACCCGGCGGACCTCATGACATCGACACCACGCTTGAAAACGCGGGCTTGATCAGCGCGGGCCAGCGAACCATTTTCCGCTCCGATGTCGTCGAAAGGGTCAGCGCGCGTGGCTGCACGATCGACGCGGACGCGGTGCCCAACTCGGCGGCCACGACACTGCGGGACGTACAGAACCGCGGTTCAGCAGAACGCCCGCTGATCACCTTGGAAGGATCTACGATGCGACTTCGCATTCTCGTCACGTGTGGCCTCGCGGCGCTGAGCATGGCATCGCCTGCCCTCGCTCAGCCCGCGAAAGACACGCTGTCGTACGAGCTCGTCTCCGCGACGATTTCCCAAACGCCGCCGCGTGCCGGCTTCATCGTCATTGAGTTCGGCCGGACCATCCCCAGGCGGTATCTCACTGCCGGCAACACGACGCTGCCGACCGGCACCGAGTGGACGATCGAGACGCGCGAACGAGTCAACCCTGCAAATCTGCAGACCGTCGCCGTCGCCGAAGTGTTCGTGGCCGCCGACCCGGCACTCAACCGCCTCGTCGCCGTGAAGCCCGCAACGCCGCTGGATCCTGCGACCCACCAGATACGCGTGCGGCTGCTGGAAGGAAACTTTCCCGACGTGATCGTGGCACAGCCCAGGAAGGCTGGGGTGTCAGCGTTCTACGGAACATCGAAGGGAAAAGACGATGCCGATATTTACTTCAAGGGCCTGGCGGTCGGCACGACAGGATCGAAGCCTGCGTACACGATCGACGCGAAGTTCGCGTATCAGCGAACGCTCGGCGCGAACGGAGGGTCGTTCGGCGCCGCGACGACCTATAACGTCGACAAGGCATCCGACATCGGGCCGGACACGATCACGGTCACAACCGCCTATTCGAAAGTGTTTGTGTGGAACGCCGCGACGGGGCTGATCCTCGACGTCGATCCTGCCGGCCTCGAGCTCGACTCCAAAAACGACACTCGGAACTTCCGCAGCGCCGGGCGCGGACAATTCGTCGTCCCATCGGCGAAGGTGGGTGCCCGGTCGTACGTGACCGGCGACCTGACGCTCGGATACGAAGCCGGCCGGACCGAAAAGGGAGACGCATCGGCCACAGGCATCTGGCGGACTCTTGTCGGTGCGGGTGGTTATGCGCTGCTGCAGGGCGGTTCGGTGGTGAAACGCATCGATATCACTGCGTCGTGGGTGGTGCGACTGCTCGCCCAGGACGAGCCGATGACGAAGCTCGTCGATGGCGTCTCGAGCACGACACGGACCGATGAAGCTCGTCACCTGATAACGATCACCGGGGCGCTGATGGTGAGCAAAGCTCTGGGTTTCTCCATCGGTTATCGTCATGGCAGCGAACCGCCAACCTACAAGTACGTCAAGCATCGCGGCGAGGTGGGCGTCGTCATCAAGCTGAAGCAGGTCGACAAGGGCTGAGACTACTTCGGCGTCTTTCCCAACGCGAGCAGGTTCGCGGTAATGCGAAACGCGCCCGGCACTCCGTACGGCAACTGACGGTGCAGCGCGTACGCGAAGTACGTCCAGTGTCCCTTTCCGTACCTGCGCCGTGAGCCAGCCGCCCGATTGCGGCGCCTGACCCTTGTCGAAGGTCGAGATCATCGGCGTGTACGCCTTGTCCCACGTCGTGAAGAACTTCGATCCGCGCTGTTCGACCCAGCCGTCGAAGTCGGCCTGCGTGATCCTGTTCGGCCAGGTGAACGACTGCTCGGTGGGCGCCAGGATCGTGATCGGCGAGTCCTCTTCCGACACCTCCTCGGCGCTCGCCAGCAGCTCGCCAGGAAACGGAGCGAACTGGTTCGGCACCAGCTCGAACGTGTTGTAGAGCACGATCATGTTGCCGCCGGCCTTGACGTAGTCCAGCAGCCGCGTGTTGTAGGTCTTCAGATCCTCGCGCACGGCATACGCGCGCGTGCCGGTCATGATGGCGTCGTAGACCGAGAGATCCGCCGTGGCCAGATCGCGCTCGCTGAGCAGCGTGACCGTGGCGCCGAGCTGCTGAAGACCGATCGGCACCTGATCGCCGATGCCCATCACGTAGCCGACTTTCAGGTCGGGCACGACCTGAACGTTGACGCCGCGAACCTTCGCGATGGAAGGGCGATAGAGATAGCGGGCCTCGAGGTCTCGCGGTTCGATCAGTTCGTAGCCCTCTGCGTATTGCTTGCCATCAGCCGTCGCGACTGCGACGACATCACGTAACTCCGTATCGATCGTCTTTGGGGTGACCTTGAAGCGGTAGGTGCGTGCGCTCCCCTGCTCTTTGAAACGCGAACGCGTGTTGTTGCGGCGTCGATGTCCAGCCCGTTGGCAACGTCAGTGCCAGCTGGCCGTTCGTCGGCGCGCTCGCGTTGTGCATCACCGTCACATCGAGATCGACAGTGCGCGTGGGAGACGACAGAGGAACGACCGCGGTCATTGGCGAGACCGTCAGGGCGATCCGCGGCACGGTCCTTACTTCGCGAACGACGAAGCCATACGGCAGGTTCGGCTCGCGGCGTTTGACAACTTCCATCATCTGGACTGCGACGCCGTTGACGGTGTAATTCGCGAGTGCGACCAGTGGCGCCGGATTGAACGGCCGTCCAAAGATCGATGGATCTGACAGCGTGTAGCGATTCTCGGTGAACGCGGCGCGGCTGAAGTACGGCTTCGTGCTGATCGGTGCGTCGTCGGCCACCTTGACCGCGAAGAAAAAGGTTCCCGACTGCTGCTCCCCGACGGTTGACACTTGTCCGCTCACGACTGTGGGCGTGTAGCCGGGCGTTGGCATCATCAGGACGCTCTCGAGCTGGATCGGCATCGTCCCTCGATTCGTGAAACGCACGCTGACGCCGAAGGTCTGGCCGGGGATCGGCGCCGTCATCGTCGAGACGTTGCCTCGACCGCCGCCACGTCCTCGCACTGTCGGCAGCAGGCGGCTTCGGGCTCGGATCGGCAAATCGCCGACAACTCCACGCCGAGCGCGGCACTGATGGCATCCTGGAATTGGCGTTCCTTCGCTGCTCAGTACGTGCAGGACCTCCGGCTCGTTCGCCGGATTTCGCCATCACCTCGCGCGTCAGCCTGAGACCTTCCGTCAACGCCGGCACCGCAGACGCCGGATCGGTGAACTTGAACGTCGGAGACGGCGCGGGCCACGGCGGCGTCGATTGCTGCGAGTGCCGAGTCGACACCGGCCGGTGCCGTGCGACCGAGCGTCTTGAACAGGCCAGCGTAACTCGTGTCGATGCCGTCGAAGATCGAGGTCTCCTTGTCCGGCGCCGCCACACGCGACGCCGTGCGGGTGTAGTACGAGTAGTTTGGCCCGGCGGTTGGAGCGTATCGCCCGCCGTTCTGCGACCGCTGAAAGCTGAGGCCAAGGCTCGCGATGTTCGCGTAGGAATCGCCGAGCACCGGGTTGTATTCCCCGCTGTCGATCCGCACCGTCCAGTTCTCGTCCGCGCGCACGCCGCCCATGTAGACCTTCAACGGCGACCAGGGCCGCAGCCCTTCGACGATCTGCTCGGGGAACCTGGTTGGATCGCCCGCGGCCTCGCTGGCCTGCTGCGACAGGAGGCCTGCGGCTGAGTGATTGCCGTGGCCGTCGCGCGCGTTGCCTTGAAAACGGGACAGCACGATCCACGGCCGCGCCATGCGGATCACCCGGACGACGTCGCGGAAGGCGTTGTCGAGTCCCCACTTCTCGGTCGTTTCGTCCAGCCTCTTCGAAAAACCGTAGTCGATCATCGTCGAGAAGTACTGCTCGTCGACGCCGTAATACTTGTCCGCGGTCAGGAGTTCGTCGGTGCGGATCAGCCCAAGCGCATCGAACAGCTGCGGGCCGATCGCGTTGTCGCCGCTCTCGCCGCGGGTGAGGGTCAGCAGCATGACCCGCGCGCCGTCGCCGCGACTCAGTTTGGCGAGGACGCCTCCGTGTTCGTCATCCGGATGCGCAGTCCCGTGCAGCACGCTCGCGGTGGTTTTGAGTTTCTGGATCTTCTGCCATGCGCCGGTCGGCGCCGGTGTCTTGAGGAATCGGCTGGGACGATAGCGTGGCGATCGCACTACATATGAGGATGACCGTTAGTCTGAGGGGTCGCATAGCGGGCATAGCTTAGTGCAGTTCATCGCGGTAACGTGAACTCGAGCGTCGTGCCCTTTCCGAGTTCGCTCGATGCTCGGATGTCGCCGCCGTGAGCGGCGACGATACTCTTTGCGATGGCCAATCCAAGGCCCGACCCGCGCGAGGCCGACCCCTTGTAGAAGCGATCGAAGACTCGAGCGACTTCCTCGGGCGACATCCCTTCGCCAGTATCGCGCACGACTACGGCAACGCGTTCACTCGTCTCACTGATCGAGACGGTCACGGCATTCCCGGTTGCGCTGTGCCGGATTGCGTTCGACAGCAGATTCGTCAGCACTTCCCGGATTCGGACTCGATCAAGATCGACGACAGACCTCTCGGTCGAGGAGCTCGTGTCGAGTGACACCGACTTTTTGTCGGCCTCCGGGGTCAGGCTGTGCACGACTTCGCGCACGAATCCGACCACGTCGGTCGGTTCCTTTTGCAACGGCAGCGCGTCAGCATCCGACAGCGCGAGCGTTCGCAGGTCTTCGATTAGCCTGGAGAGGATCTGCGTTTCCTCGAGTAACTCGGCGAGCTGACGATCGTCACGAGGATAGACGCCGTCGATGAGCCCTTCGAGCCGCCCCTGGAGCACACTGAGCGGCGTGCGGAGCTCGTGTGCGACATCGGCCATGACGTTGCGCCGCAGCCGATCGGCGTTCTGCAGCCTCTCGGTCATCGTGTTGAACGAGTGCGCAAGCGAACGCATCGGCGGCGGGCCGTACTCCTGCACCCGCACGCCGTAGTCCCCTTCGGCCACCCGATCGGCGGCGTCCATGACCGCGTGGAGTGGAGAGGCGATGCGCCGCATTCCGCCGAACACCGCAACCGCTACTGCTCCGACGCCGAACAACAACACCAGCAGGCCAAGCGCTGCCGCGGCATCGGCGGGGCCAATTCTGCCGGCAATCAGCCAGGCGGCCGCGGACATGCTCGAAATGGTGATCAGGAACAGTGCGAACACGCCGAACGCCAGGCGTCGAAAGAACCATGCGCGCGCGCGCCGGTTCGTGACGAACTGGCCATGGCGCCGTGGCGGCCGCTCGGGATGGGGCCACTCGGTCGCCCCATCGCGTTTGCAGGAATTACCCATCATTCGTCGACGAACTTGTAGCCGACTCCGTACACCGTCAGCACGTAGCGCGGATTGCCGGGATCACGTTCCAGTTTTCGACGCAGATTCTTGATGTGCGCATCGATCACCCGATCGAGCGACTCCACGTCGTCGCCGCGGACCGCGTCGAGCAACTGGCCGCGCGTGAACACGCGTCCGGGCTGCCGCATCATCATCGCCAGCAGCTCGAACTCGGTGGAGGTGAGCTCGACAGCACGATTGCCGACCTTTGCCTGCATGCGCGGCACGTCAAGCGTGACGCCGGCGGCGCGCACCATTTCGCTGTGGCCAGCTCCGATGTCGGTCCGGCGGAACACCGCGCGCACGCGAGCCACGAGTTCCTTGGGGCTGAACGGCTTCGTCAGGTAATCGTCGGCGCCGAGCTCGAGGCCGATCAACTTGTCACTCTCCTCGACGCGCGCGGTCAGCATGATGATCGGCACGTTGGAGCGCTTGCGCAGCGCCCGCGTCACGTCGAGGCCGTCCATCTTCGGCAGGCCGAGATCGAGAACGACGAGGTCCGGCTGCTTCGTGCGCGCGAGCGTCACGGCGTCTGCGCCGTTGCCGGCGAGCATCACCTTGAAACCCGCGCGCTCGAGATAATCACGACAGATCTCGGCAATTCTCGGCTCGTCGTCCACGACCAGGATCTGCTTCATCGCTCTATGTCAGAACACACGCCGGGATCCGGGGTCCGGGATCCGGAGTCCGGAATCCGGAGTCCGGGATCCGGGATGCGGCCGGATCACCCGGCACGATTTCCCTCCGATGCGGTCGAGGTTGTCCCTGTCGACGACGACTGTCCGGCATGCGCACGCCTGTGCCACTCCTCGAAGACCGGAGGGATACCGTCGTGGCGGTAACGCCAGCCCCCGTGCCACCGCCCTCTCCAGAGCAGACCCCGCACGACGACGAAGAAGAACAGGAAGAACAGAATTGGGCCGAACGGGAAGAACCCGAATCCCCATGGTCGCGGCCACACATATACATACGGTGTTCCTGTCGGGGGTACCGCGATCATCCGACCGCTCTCGACAATCCCCTGAGCTACGCCTGCATTGTAAGCACCGATCCCGATCACAGCCGCGCCAGCGATGACCAGCGTTCCGATTGTCAGCGCGCGTAACGATCGATTGTCCATGTGTCACTTGCTCCTTGTAGGTCGAACCGCCATCACACGGTTCGACAAGAGCAGTGTCGCAATCAATGATGAAGGAATTATGAAGGCATGTAATCATGCTCAGGCAGCGTACATGCGAATCCGTTTGGTGGCCGTGTGGTGCCTGGCATGTCTCCTCTGGAGCACGACGTTTCTGTTCATTCGTGTGGGGGTGACCGAAATTCGTCCATTCACGCTCGCGTGGATGCGATTGGCACTCGCGCTCACGATCCTGACGCCAATCGCTCTCTTACGCGCTGACCTGCGGACACTCCATTCGACCGATGTGCGCCGTGTGGCGGCCGCGGGGCTGCTACTTCTCGGCGTGAATTACTCCCTGCTGTTCTGGGGCGCGCAGTTCGTTCCGTCCGGCCTCGTGGCAATACTGCAGTCCGCAACGCCACTTCTCGCGCTGGCCTTTGCTTGCGGCGTCGGTCAGGAACGCGTAACGGCTCGGAAACTGCTGACACTGATACTCGGCGTCGTTGGCGTAACGTTAATATTTGGTTCCGAGGCGTTCACCTCCGGTCGAGCGGCCATGACCGGCACGGCCGCCGTTTTCGGCTCATCGATCTGTGTGGCCTCTGCATATGTCTGGATGAAGGGCTACGGGAAGCCGGATTCCGCCGCTGGCCATGACGACGATTCAGAGCGGAGCCGCCGTCGTGCCGCTCCTCTGCCTGGCACTGGTAACCGACGGAATCCCCGCGCCTTCGCGCTGGTCTCCCGCTGCCTGGGGCGCGCTCGCCTATTTGGCAGTGGCGGCATCCGTCGTTGCGTTCTGGTTGAACTACTGGCTGTTGGCGCGCATGGACGCGTCGGCGATGTTGATGATGGGCGTGGCGGAAGTCCCGATCGCGGTGCTGCTGGGCGCAGCGTTTCTGAACGAGCGCCTGCCCGGCGGCACGTTCGTGGGGGGTACGTGCGTCCTTGTAGCGGTCGTGACTCGCCTGGTGGGCGATCAAGCAGGACGGTGAACGATTTCAGGCGCAGTAGCTCAGTTTGCCCGCACACAGATGAGAGGTATGGCATGTCACTCACGGTTGGTCAGAAAGCGAAGCGAACGGCGACACTCACCGCCGAACACGTGCGTCTTTACAGTCAAATCACCGGCGACTACAACCCGCTTCACAGTGATCCCGACTTCGCGGCTGCCACGAGGTTCGGGAAGCTCATCGTGCAGGGCGGCCTGACCAGTGGTCTGCTGAATGCGATCGTGGCGATGGATCTGCCCGGACCCGGGACGGTCTTTCTCGAAACGCACTGGCGATTCGTCAATCCGGTGTTCATCGGCGACACGGTGACCGCCGAGGTCGAGATCCTCGAGGTGCATAAGACCAAGCCCGTTTCACGGCTTGGAATGAAAATCGTCCGCGCAGACGACGTCGTAGTGTTGGAGGGTGACGCGTGGTGCTATACCGCCACGCCGACTGCTTCCAGTTGATCGCGTGGCTACTTCCTGTAGTCCAACGCCGGTTTCCGATCGGCAAGCCGCGTCTTATAGACGAAGTTTGGCCCGCGCTTCTGATCGAACTCCGCCTTGGCCTTCTGAATGATCGACGCGTCGGTAAAGAGATCGACGGTCGTCAGTGCCATGGACTTCGCGGCGACGATCATCCCCTTCTGACCAATCGTTCCGCCGGCGCAGGCCGTGGCCTGCCAGCTGTGCGCCGGCACTCCGGGCACGAAAGTGGCCGTCGTCATCGAGACCGTCGGCACGTTCCAGCTGACGTCGGCGAGATCGGTTGACGCGCTGCCCACAGCACCGGCGCGCGATGGCCGGATCTTTTCCTGGGATCCAATCGCGAGATCAGGCGGATCGGTCAGCGTCTTGCGAATCTCCTCGGCGAAGGCGAGCTCCTCCGCTGTATAAGTGAAGCCGCCGATCCGCTCGAGGTTCTTGTTCATCACCGCCGACAGCGTTTCGTTCGGCAGGACGTTCCACACTGCGCCGGTAATCTCGACATCCATCGTCGTGCCGGTGCCGAGCGCCGCGCCTTTCGCAGCGTCGACGATGCGGTCCCAGATGCCGTCGAGGATCCGCATGTCGGGCTGGCGCGCGTAGTAGTAGGCCTCGGCGAAGTCGGGCACGACGTTGGGCGCCGCGCCACCGCGCGTGATGATGTAGTGGATCCGCGTTTCCTGCGGCACGTGCTCGCGCATCATGTTGACCATGTAGTCCATGGCTTCGACCGCATCGAGCGCCGACCGTCCGCGATGCGGCGCCGCCGCGGCATGCGCCGCGACGCCATGAAAGCGGAACTTGCCGGTGATGTTGGCGAGATTCGTGGAGGGACTCGCCTCGTTGCGATCCCCCGGATGCCAGGTGACGACCGCGTCCACGTCGTTGAAGAGGCCCGCGCGGACCATATAGACCTTGCCCGAGCCGCCTTCCTCGGCCGGCGTGCCGTAGTAGCGAAGCGTGCCAGGATGGCCGGCGGCGAGCCACTCTTTCACGGCGATCGCGGTGGCCAGAGCGGCGGTGCCGAGCAGATTGTGGCCGCAACCGTGGCCGGCGCCCTCGGCGACGAGCGCGTTGCGGCGGGGCGCCGCGTCCTGCGACAGCCCGGGCAGTGCGTCGAACTCACCGATGATCGCGATGACCGGCTTTCCGGATCCGACCGTCGCAACGAACGCGGTCGGGATCTCGGCGACGCCAGCGCGCACCGAGAACCCATTCGCGCGCAGCTGCTCCTGCAAGAGCGCGCTGCTCTTCGTCTCCTGGTAGCCGACCTCGGCGAAGGTCCAGATCTGTTTGGCCACATCGGCGTAAGCGGAACGCTTTGCGTCGATGCTCGACAACAGAGTGGTCACCCCTGCGCTTTGGCGATCCTGAACATGAGCGACCAGCGAAGACAGCACGACCAGGACGGCAAGCGTTGTTCGCATGCTCAATTATCGCCGCAAGATTCAAAGCTGGTTATTGCTTGTCGTAGACCACCTTGGTCTTCTCGTTCGGCCCTGTCGTCGTGCCGTTCTCGATGAGGGTCTTGCCATCTTGAGAGACCGAGTACAACAGTCTGAAGAACGCCTTGCCGTTGTTCTTCACGTTCATGTCCAGCGTGCGTGGCCCGGCCTTGGCGAACGACGCCGTCCATCCCGGCCCAAGCGTGGGCCCGCTGCACGGGTGGTCGTTGCCGTCGAACTTGCCGTTGCACGTCAGATCCATATCCACGATCTTGAACACCACGCCGTCGGGCCCGGATGACGCGATCTCGAGCACGCTGGGCGCGGCGGATTTCACGTTCTTCGTCTTCCACTTGCCAGCGAGTCCGGGGCCGCCAGAGACGCGCTCCGAAACCACGGTGTCATCCAGCATCTCGCCATTCGGTTTCTTCCCTTTCGAGTTGACCGTCAGGGACTTGCCGTCGGCGGACAGCGTCAACGTGTCGGTCGTCAGTACGTTGCCGTTCAACTTGAACGTGGCCTCCCAACTGTTGGCGCTCAGTGTCTTCCAGGCCGCAGTGCTGCCGAACATGGCCGGGTACTCTTTGCCATCCAGCTTGAACTTGTACGACACGCCTGCCTGGGTCGCTTGCATCTCGCCGGATGGCAGCTGTTCGTAGGTGACCGTGGTCTCGCCGAAATCGCTCTTCGCCGGATTCATCTTCCACTTGCCAACGTAGGGAGGGTCGGCCGCCGTGACAGCGACCACGGCAGCGATGGCAAGAACGGCAGAAGGCGCGTAGTTCCGAAGCATGGGGTGCGCTCCTTTCGTCACGATACTGGGGTTCCGATACCGGCCGTGGGACTCACGGGGATACTCAACGAGAGTATAGGGCCGAAACCGGGATCGATCCGTTACGATTCGAGGCGAGAATTCATGAAAATATCCATCCTCGACGATTACCACGACACGCTGCGGACGCTTCCATGTTTCAAGAAGCTCGCCGGTCACGACGTGTCGATCTGGACGGACCACGTGCAGGACGTGGATGCTCTCGCCGGCCGGCTCCTCGGCGCGGAGGCGCTCGTGCTCATTCGCGAGCGGACGAAGATTCAGGCGCCGCTGCTGGAGCGCCTACCCAGGCTGCGGCTCATCAGCCAGCGCAGCGTCTACCCTCACATCGACGTCGAGGCCTGCACGCGCCTCGGCATCATCGTTTCGTCGAACATGCACCCGGGCACGCCTTCCTACGCGGCGGCGGAGCTGACGTGGGGCCTGGTGCTCGCCGCCATGCGGCAGATCCCGCAGCAGATGGCCGCGATGAAAAACGGGGCATGGCAAATCGGCGTCGGGCACACGCTGCGGGGCAAGACCCTCGGCATCTATGGCTACGGCCGGATCGGCGCGGTGGTGGCGGAGTACGGCAAGACCTTCGGAATGAGCGTTCGAGTCTGGTCGCGGGAAGGGTCGCTGGCCCGCGCCCGGGCGGACGGATACCTGCCGGCGGAAAGCAGGGCCGCGTTCTTCGAAGAATGCGATGTCGTGTCCCTGCACCTGCGCCTCGTGGAGGCGACCCGCGGCATCGTCACCGCCACCGACCTGGCGCGCATGAAGCCGACCGCTCTGCTGGTGAACACGAGCCGGGCCCCGTTGATCGAGCCCGGCGCGCTGCAAAGCGCATTGCGCGCGGGGCGCCCGGGCATGGCGGCCGTAGACGTCTACGAGTCGGAGCCGGTCGTTGCCGACCATCCGCTGCTCGCCCTGGACAACGTGGTGTGCACACCGCACATCGGGTACGTGACCCAGGACGAGTATGAACTCCAGTTTTCGGACATCTTCGATCAGATCGTCGCCTACGCCGCGGGCGCGCCGATGAACGTGGTGAACCCGGACGTGCTCAAGAGCTCGTCCTTGCGACGTTGAGCATGGGCGTTACAGCGTCCGCATGATGCCAGCGAATCGTAGAGCCAGCCGACCACGAAAAATCCACCCTTCACATCGACCGGGCGTATACTCGCCCGCAGCAGGAGTGTTCCGCCCGCGTCCGGGTGCCCGAGTCAAATCGGAGGTTCGTGATGACCAACGTCGATAGACGGCATTTCCTCATGAGTTCCGTCGCGTTGCCAGCAGCCCTCAAAGCGAGTGCGATCCAGAGTCCGAACAACACCGTCAGGGTCGCCGTCGTCGGATTCAACGGCCGCGGCAAGGCGCACATCGGTGCGTATCTCAAGATGCCCAACGTCGAGATCGCCGCGCTGTGCGACGTCGATCAGTCGGTCATCAATAGCGGCCTCAAGACCATCGAAGCTGCGGGTAAGAAGCGGCCGGCCACTTACGCTGACCTCCGGCGGCTGCTCGACGACAAGACGATCGATGCGGTCTCGATCGCCACACCCAACTTCCACCACACGCTGCAGACGATCTGGGCGGTCCAGGCCGGCAAGGACGTCCTCGTCGAAAAGCCGGTCTCGTACAACATGTTCGAGGCGCAGCAGATCGTCGCGGCGGCGCGGAAGTACAACCGGATCGTGCAGAACGGCACCGGCGCGCAGCTGTGGCTCCACGAAGCGAAGAAGAAGATCGGGGACGGCATCATCGGCGACGTCTACATGGCGCGCGGGCTCGTCTTCAAGTGGCGCGACACGATCGGTCGCGCGAAGGAAGAACCGGCGCCGCCGGGCGTCTCGTACGATCTCTGGACCGGTCCGGCGCCGGTCAAGCCGTTCACGAAGAATCGCTTCCACTACAACTGGCATTGGCAGTGGGACTACGGCAACGGCGACATCGGCAACCAGGGCGCCCATCAGATCCATTCGGCGCGCACGGCACTCGGCGTGAAGTACCCGACCAAGATCAGCTCGATGGGCGGGCACTACATGTTCGACGACGATCAGGAGACGCCGAACACGCAGCTGGTGACGTTCGAGTTCGAGGACGGAGGGAAGAAGAAGCTGCTCGCCTTCGAAGTCCGCCACTGGATCTCGAACAACGAGGCCGGCATCGGCGAGCGCTCGGCGCCGACGGGCGGCGGAACCGGTGAGCCCCTGCAGACGGTCGGCAACATCTGGTACGGATCGAAGGGATATCTGGCCACGACCCGGGACGGATGGCAGACGTTCATGGGCCCGGAACAGGCGCCAGGTCCGAAGTCGGAAGCGGACCCCGTGTATCCCGGGTTCACGAACTTCATCGACGTCGTACGCAGCAGGAAACGCGAGGACCAGCTGGCGGAGGTCGAAGAAGGCGCGATCTCGACCATGCTGATCCACCTGGCCAATATCTCTTACCGGACCGGCCGCACGCTGTATTTCGATCCGGTCACGTACACGTGCAAGGGCGATCCGGAAGCGACGGCCATGTTCACGCGCGCGCAGTATCGATCCCCGTTCGCGGTGCCGAACGTTGGAGGCACGAAAACGGAAGCGGCTCGCTAGACGCAGCATCGCCAGGGTGCCAATGTCCCGGCACCCTGGCACCCTCGCGATCCTTACCCGGCTTGCTCGTCGAGCGTGACGTCCACCATCAGCTCACCGGCGAGCGCTTCGAGCCGGCCGCGCAGCCACTCAGTCGTCACCGCTGCCGGCAATCTCAGTTGCACGCGCGCGCGGAACAGTTGCTCGCCAGTCATCGGCGCGCCGGAGACGCCGGTTTCCAGCTCCTCGATGTTCACGTGGTGCTGCGCCAGCACCTTCGAAATGTCGCGGATGATCCCCGGGTGGTCGTTGCCGACCAGCTCGAGCCGGACGGTACGGAACGTGTCCGCCAGCGCCTCGGCACTGCTCTCGACGACGATGGTGAGACCGTCACTCGTGAGCGCGCGCAGCGCGGAGGCCAGCGCGTCGGCGTTTGCGGCCGCAACGCTGATGCGCAGGATCCCGGCAAACTTGCCGGCCAGCCGTGCCATCCGGCTTTCTTCCCAATTGGCTCCAGCCGCGAGTACGACCTCCGACAGCCGTTCGACAATGCCAGGCCTGTCGTTCCCAATCACGGTCACCACCAGCGATGTGTCCATTCAATCAACCTCCGCCTTGACCGAGATCGTAACGTCAGAGCGACCTGTCCGCTGAAACCACCGACCTTCTCCCGTGACAAAATGAGAACGAGAAGGCCGATGCGCGAAATATGGTGGTTCCTGATTGCGAGTCTGACGACAGGCGCCGGTGTCCTCGCGGCGCCATCCCAGGCAACCTGGCAACTTTCGACATCTCCCGTCCGGTTCCGTATTTCATCGCCGACGGGAAGGGTGGGAAAGGCTTCCGGCCCACCGATACGGAACTCGCGCGCTGGGCGCTCGAGGACTGGCAGCGGTCGTCAGGTCGAGCGATTCGATTCGAGGCGGCAGCAGAATCATCGGCGCTCGTGCGGCTCTATTGGGCTGAACCGTCCGAAGGTCAGTACGGCGAGATGGAAAGAATCGTCGTCGACGGGCGGCTCGGCGCTGCGGTCTACATCCGCCCTGACATGACTTCGCTTGGGCCCGACATTGCCGAGCGCGCCGCTCGCGACCCGCTCCTCCGCGAGAGCATCGTTTACCTCACCTGCGTCCACGAGCTCGGGCACGCATTGGGGTTGCGACACACGCGCGACTTCCGGGACATCATGTATTTTTTCGGTTACGGCGGCGACATCCCGAAATACTTCGACCGTTACCGGGCACAGCTTCGGTCGCGCCCGGACATCGCGAAGGTGTCAGGGCTCTCGTCCGGCGACGTCACGACTTTGAAGGCACTGTACGGACTGCCGTAGGATAAGGCTCGGACCACTCTGTCACTTCCTGCGGAGGCGGCGGCGAGCGAGCGAGGTCGGCGGCCGCCGCCGCTCCGCACGCCGGGAAACCGCGCGCGCCTCATACTCTTCCGGTTCCGCGCCGACTAAGGGATGCGTGTGTGCGACACATGCCAGGCGCGCAGGTGCGCCGGCCGTGCGGTTGGGCGACGCGGATCACAATCACGGAAGTCGGCGCGAGGAATCGCCGCGCGCGGTTTCCCGCTTCGCAGCGCGTCGGCGTGCTCCGCATCGCGTCGGCCGCCGACCTCGCTCGCCCGCCGATACGACCCGCGACCGATGTGACAAGGGAGCGCTGCCTATTCATGAACCCAAACAGGCTCCGTACGCCAAATCCGGCGATGCGAGCGAGCGACAGCGAGTGAGCCACGCGAACGGAGCGCGCCGACGAAGCGGCGCGCGAGAGAGCGTGTAGGGGAGTCCGAGGGGCGAAGCCCCTCGGATTAAAAACGCGATTTGCGGATCCACGTGTCCGAGCGGCTCCAGCTTGCCTGGAGATCGGCGTCGACATCGCCGGTCGCTTTGTTCTGCGCCTTCAGCGCGAGCTGCAGTCCGAGCAGCGCCCAGCCGTTGTGCGGGTGCTGTCGCAGATCTTCGCCGTAGACGCGTTCGGCATCGGCGGCCCGTCCGGCGTCGAGCAGCGCGGCACCCAGCCAATGCCGCGCCGGAAACGGCAGCGGCTCCGGTTCGTCGACGTCGAGCTCATCGTCTAGTGCGACCGCGCCTTCGAGCGAGGCAATCCCGGCTTCGGCGTTGCCGGAACTTCGAGCGATCTCTCCGTCGAGAATGCCCGCGAGCACGCCGAGCAGCCGGCGCGCCGGATGACGCGCGCCGAAATTCGTCGTCGCTGATGAAACCTCGGCGAGCTTTTTCAGCGCAGCGAGGTGTGCAGCGGCCTGCGGTGAGTCGCCGCTTCGTAGCGAGGCGTAGCCGTGCGCGAACTCCCACGCGCCCGCGGCTATGTCCGCCTCGGGACGCGCCGTGATCTCGAGCACCTCGTCGAATCGACCGAATCGAATGAGCGTCAACAACTGGAACGTGGTATCGCCTCCGGTGAGCTTGGCGAAGTCCTTGCCCGCTCGCATCGCGATGGCCCCTTGTCCATCCATCGAGGCGGCATAGACCAGCATGTGCAGGTTATGCGCGGGATAAATGGCAAACCCCTCGCCGGCGGCTGCCTTCAGATCCGAATGCCACGCCTCGATGTTCGCGCGCACCGAGTCGCCCCATCGTCCCACCTCATTGAAGGTGTGCGACGGCATGTGATTGACGTGGCTCGCGCCTGGAATGCTCTTGCCGAGGAATTCAGCGCACGCCTGCGCGGCCGGGGCTTTGGCCGTGGCCTCGGTTGCGTGGACGTACCAGTGGCACGCGCCTGGATGTCGGGGATCGCGCGCGAGCACACCTTCCAGGACAGCGTGGATCCGCTTCGTATTCGGCGCGTCGAGATTCACCAGACGCGGCCGTCGTCCTGGCGGAGGCCCGGGCCGCGGCTCGGTGTGGAAGAGTGCGTCGGCATACAAAGTGGCGATGTCCGAATCGTCGGGATACTGGTCGTAGACTTTCGCCATGGCCTGCGCATACGCCATATCCTGCTCACCGCGGGCGGAGGGATCGAATCGCTCGACGTATCGGTATGTCAAGGCTCCGATCAGCGCCCGTTCGCGATCCGTCGCCTTCTCGCTGAGCGAGAGCGCCTTCTGAGCGGCCGCATATGCAAACGGTGCGTCGGCAGGTGTCATCACTTGATTGAGGTTGGAGCCCCACGCCCACGCTTCTCCCCAGTAGCAAATCGCGCACGCGGGGTCGCGCTTCCAGGCCTCGCGAAACGACCGGACCGCGTCGTACTTCCCGAAGGAGTACATCAGTTTGAAGCCCTGATCGAAATACGCCTGCGCCTCACGTACTCTGCGAGGAGATCTTCCGCGAGAACGTGCCCAGGGCCGCAGCCTGGAGCGGCATCGGCTCGGAAAGGTTCGGAATCGGCGGCCCGGAACCAGCAGTCTGCGGCTGCGCCAGCACCGGGTTCGCCGCGAATGTGGCGACAACAATCGCGGTCGACGCCAGTCCACGCATCATGCGTCTCTCCTAATTCACCGCCTCGTCTTGTGCGAGATGCTAAACCCGCACGCTGCGCACGGCAAGCGACAAGAACTGGCACATCCCCTCTACCGTCGTCGTTCGGCGTCCCTCAAGAACGCGGCGACCCGGTACATGGCATTCCGCTCCGCCCGATCCGCTGCCGTCTTTCCCTGCGGGTCCCTGATCGTCGGGTCCGCGCCGTGCTCGAGCAGCAGCCTGGCGACTTCCATTGCCTTGGCCTCGTCGTCGGGCGGCAGATACATGAGCAGCGTCTCGCCGTCGTAGCCGCGGGCACGTTCGGGCTTTTCCGCGAGGAGCTCGCGCAGCCGATCGACGTGGCCGGCGTAGCCGACTTCCCAGGCGCTGCGGCTGTGCCGGGCGAGCAGGTCGATCATTCGGGTGGATTGGCAGTGCATCGCGCCGCCGAGCGGCGTGTTGTCGTACTGGCGGCCGATCGGATCGACGTCGGCGCCGCGCGCGATCAGGAGCTCGCCGACGTCGACGGCATCGTCGTACGCCGCGATGTGGAGCGCGCGCTCGCCCTGCGGGGCTTTCGACGTTCGGCGACGTGCCCAGATCGAGCAGCAGCTCGACCGCGTCGCGCCGGTTGTACTGCGTCGCGGCGAAGAGCGCCTCGTGGGATTTCAGGAACTCCGGGTGTCTGGCGATCTCGTCGCGGATCGCCGCCTGGTCGTCGCGCAGGCACGCGGCGATGAGCGCTCTGCATCGGACTCAGCGCCATCGAGGAGCGCGTGGCCCCGTAGCGAACGAGCAGCTCCGCGACGCCGACGTGCCCGCGGAACATGGCCTCGTCGTAGAGCGAGCGCTGGCGGTTTCGCCGTTGCGGGCCCGGTGCCGAGTTCGGATTCGCGCCGTGCGACAGGCACCACTCGGCCAGTTGCACGTCGTTGTGCTCGACGGCGATGTCCAGGAACCATCGCGCGCCGGTTCCGTAGCCGCCGGCGTTGAGCATCTGCCATTCCGGATCGGCCCAGTCCGCCGCCCGGCCCGTTCGCAGCGCGTGCTCGTAGATCAGCTCGAGAAACCACAGGACCTTGCCGTTGAAATGGATGTTGTAGACGACCTGTTCGTCGTACGGGTTGGCGCCGCGCTCGAGCAGCAGCCGCACGAGCGCGTCCCGCTGCTGATGCGCGGGCCGGCCCTCTTCGCCTTCGCCGATCGCGCCGGTGAGCGGCGTGTACGCGGCTGTCGCCGGCCATGAAATACACGTTGGGATTCGCGCCATGGTCCAGGAGCGCGCGCGCGATCGCGACGGCGTTGTCGGTGACCGACGGCAGCGGCAACCGCGTGAAGCACAAGTACGAGAGCGGCTCCCAGCCCTTCGAGCCCCAGTCTCGCTTGACCAGATCGCCTTCGCCGCCAGCGCCGGTTCTGCCCGGGACCCGGCTCGCCGTTCCGACGCGTCGCCCAACCCGGATCGGCCGCGAGGGCGCGATTCACCGCGTCGAGATCGCCGCAGACGACAGCCGTGTAGAAGTTCGCGGTCGCGATTTCCGGATAGCGAGCGAGCAGGCGCATCGCCGTGTGCTCGGCGCGGACGTGATCGGATCCGCCGCGCACGTGATGATCGGGGCAGGCGTTGTCGAGGAAGCGCGAGACCGCCTCGTCGAGCGACGTGCCGCGCTGGCCGTCGCCGACGCCGTCCGCCAGGTCTGCTTCAGCGTCGTCCAACCGTCGAGCCCGAACTCGCGCGCGAGCGCGAGCTGCACATCGCGGAGGGTCGGCGAAGTCGACGCGTCGGGACAGCGCGCGAACGAACCGAGCGCGCGCGTCGCGTCATGCGCGCGGATGCGCTTTCAGCCAGCGCTTGGCTTCCTTCTTGAGGCCGTCGAGCGTGAGATCGGGCGTGATTGGTCGAGGCATGACCTTCCTCCGAAGCTGCCTGAGGTCCGCTGATCGCCAGGCTGGAAGAAGGTTCGAACGTAGTGGTCGAACCGGCTGGGTGGGAAATCCCTTGCCGCGGACAGGAGGCGCCCCAGTGCGCGCTGAAATACAATGCGCGCTGCGAGAGCGGCCTGTCAAGCCAGGGGAAGGATGACCCTTAATGGTCGCGGACAATCAAGGTGCCGGTCATGTTGGGGTGAATGGAACAGTGGATGCCGGTCGTGCCCTTCTTGGTCATCGTGAAGAACTGTTCGCCGCCGTTCGGGCGCAGCTCGTCCGTGTTGCGAAAATCGGTCGCATCGGGCGAGTCAGCAACGATGCGGTGCGCAAGCCCGTCCGCGTTCACCCAGTGCATACGCTCGTGTGTGTAGATGACGATCGCCTCGTCACCGAACGCCCAGTCATTCAGTGAGACGGCATCTGGCAGGACGTACACGTTCGCCGTCACGGTCACCGGCGGCGGCGACGGAGATGGCGACGGAGATGGACCAGCCGGTGGCATGTCGCCGTTTCCACCGCAGCCGGCCATCAACAACAGGTTCAACGCGGTTACTGCAGGAAGCACATGACGTAGAGGGAATGGCATGTTCTATAGGTAGGATTACCACGGAATTATTTCAATCGAGTGACGTCGGAGTCGAGAGGCCCTCGAGCGTCCGGATGAGTCGGCCACTCAGGCCGCGGTGACCGGTCAATTGCGGAAATCGTCCGGAGCAACCTGCCGACTCCTCCGCCAGGACCAGCGTCGAGGGGTTATTGATCTCTGAGCGCGACGAGTGGATCGATGCGCGTCGCGCGCAGCGACGGCAGCCAACTGGCTGCCAGCGCAATAGTGAGAAACAGCAATGATGCGACGACGAATGAGACCGCATCGAGTGCACCAAGGCCGTATAGAACGCCGCGCAGGAGGCGTGCCGCGCCAAGCGCGAGCACGACTCCCGCCGCCAGGCCCGCCAGCACCGCGCGAAGGCTTCCTCGCATCACGACGCCGAGAATGTCATGAGCCCCTATCGCCATCCGGATTCCCACTTCGCGGGTCCGCAGGACTACGTCGTGGCTCACCATGCTGTAGATCCCCATCGACGCGAGCAGCAATCCACACAAGCTGATGCTGGAGGCAATCGCCGCCGAGATGCTGGCGATGAGGAAGGCATCAGTACGACGGAGCATGGCTTGCAAGGTTGCGGTCGTGACTGCCAGTGCAGGATCCACTTTCGCGATCACGGGCGCGAGCCTGCTGACGACCATGTTCGGGTCGACACTGGTTCGAAGGAGGATTGGGTAGTCCCTCACGCGGCTTGTGGGCAGAGGCACATAGACCTGTTGAGAATCACTACCATCGATGGTCACACCGCGCGTGTCGCGCGCGACGCCGATGATTTGCCAGGTCTGACCATCGGGCAGTAGTTCGTTTGGCGTGTGAAACTGTCCCGCCGTGCCAAGCCGCAGAGTCTGGCCAATCGGATCCTGCGCCGGCCAGAGCCGCCGCGCGGCGGCGTCACTCACAATCGCCACGTGAGCCTGTTCGATCGGAGCGATCGCCGCAGCCGCCGCGCGTGTGCGAGACGAACATCTCGAAAACCGCCTGCGACTCGCCCTGGCCAGCATGCACGAGCTTCCCTTCGCCGCCCGCAGCTTCGACCTCATCGTCGCACACGGCATCTGGAATCTCGCGCGCTCCGGCCGCGAGTTCAGGCGCGCGCTCGCAGAAGCGGCTCGCGTGGCGCGAAGACCGAGCGCGCTGTTCGTGTTTACTTCTCGCGAAATGCCTTGCCGCCAGATGCGCAACATGGTCGTGAATGAGTCTTTCGTTTTTACGCAGTTCTCCGGCCAGCCTCAATGCTTCCTGACGGCGCAGCAGCTCGCGACAGAGCTTGGGGCGGTCGGTTTCGTTCGTGATCCATCGACTACTTTGCGCGAACTCAACCTGCCGCAGCCGGGAGCACTCTACAGTGGCGCGCCTGTCATCTACGAGGGCATTTTTCGGCTTACATGAGGATAACGATCAGTTTCTATCAGAGAATCTTCAGGAATGAAATGATGTCGTCGATGTCCTGCTGCGTCAGCAAGATGTTCGAGTCAGTGATGGGGAACCCTTGATTCGAGGTGAAGAAGAACACGTACTGGCGCAGCACGTCCTCCAGGGTCTTCGCCGAGTTGTCGTGAAAGTACGGCGCCGTGTGCCTCACGCCGAACAACTGTGGTGTCTTGAACATGTTGGCAAAGAACCCGGGATGCAGAATGCAGGCCTCTTCGGGGGGAAGAAACTGCGCCAGCAGCGGTATGTTGTACACGCCCGTGATCATGATTCCGGGGTCTGGCGAACTCACGACCAGCGTGTTATTGCACCGATCGGTGACCGCGTACGTGTGAACCGGATTGTTGAGAAGGTTTCGCGAGCTCACAAGGATGTCGAACGCTCGCCATCCCGGCGGCGCGCCGGTTGCGTCGGTCGTGAACTCGTTGGCCGTGTTCAGCATGGGGCCACCGTGACAGAGCGCACAGACCCCCTTCTTGCTGGGCGGGTTCCAAGGGGCATCGACGAAGAACTCGCGCCCTCGTTTCTCTGACGCCGTTCGTCCTTCCGGAAGGCTCGGCGGCGGGCCACCTCGAGCGAAGGACTTCAAAGCCTTGCTCGAAAAGAACTGGTTATTCGTCTGCTGGAAGTCGGCGATTGCGTCGAGTTGCGCTCCCGTGGGCTGAACGGTGGCGTGCGCATGTCGCTCGATCGCTCCCGACGCCTGATCTTGCAGGTCCGGGTTCCGCATGTCGTTACATCAGCGCGGGATCGAGCGCCCGGTGTGTTCATGGCACTTTGGCACACCGCGAGCAAGCACCACCGCTGTCGCGGACGGATCATCCAGGAGGACCACTCCCTGCGGCAGTTCGCGTTCGATCAGAATCGTTGCGTTCGCGGTGATCCGGGTCGTTCCGCTGACAAAGTCGTCGAGACCGTCGTGAAGAAACAGCGGGTCCGAAGGGTTCTCTGCCAAACGCTTCGCGACCTCTTCAGGGTCGATCGTGCCGTTGCTGCTCGAATGGCAGGTGCGGCACGTGCGGCCATTCCCGCCAAAGGTCTCGTGATCGAACAAGCGTTGGCCTTCACTATTTTCAGCGGCCGAGACCGTAAGTGGGATCGACCACGCGCAAGCATCTGATGCACGTCGAAACGCCCGGCCGTTAAGCAAGCCGACAGGGTGCAGGCGATGCCGCCGGAAATGACAGCCACGTGCCGCGTATTCACACGTCTGGCAGCGGGGAGCGGATGACGGGTGGCGTCCATGTGGCCTCCTGCTTTCGTGCTGAACAGAGACGTAGGCCGATCAGCGTCGATCGGCGACGGTTCAGACGCTCGACAACTTACGGTGCGGCTGCCCGCAAGTCGCACGTGTGCGGCAGCGAAACGGCAGGAGTTTGGCAGGGCTGACGGGATTCCTCAGCGTAAGATAGGTGCCATTCACCACGAAGGGCGCCCATGACTCTGGCGGTTGGAGAGCGAATCGGCCGATACGAAATCCTGGCGCCGCTGGGCGCTGGAGGTATGGGCGAGGTCTATTACGCTCGCGATCCCGAACTCGAGCGTGCGGTTGCCATCAAAGTTCTGACGTCGTCCCGAGACGCGACCTCGCTGCAGCTCGAACGATTTCAACGTGAAGCGCGGGCCATCGCGCGAATCACCCATCCGCAGATCTGCACGATCCACGACGTCGGTGAAGTAGACGGCGTGCCGTTTCTCGTCATGGAACTCCTCGAGGGGGAAACGCTCGCCGAACGCCTGGAGCGCGGTCCTCTTCCTATGGATCGTGCACTTGTTTCCGCCAGCCAGATCGCCGAGGCACTCGATGCCGCGCACAAGAAAGGCGTGGTCCATCGCGATCTGAAGCCAAGCAACGTCATGCTCACGC
>CAVTIL010000020.1:0-21715 GCA_963734695.1 uncultured Acidobacteriota bacterium | reverse complement strand
ACCGATCAACAACCAGCAGATCAGCACGTCTCTGGGCGGACCGATTCTCCTCGACAAGCTGCACTATTTCGGCAACTACGAGTACGAGCGCGAGCCGCGCAGCAGCATCTGGAACACGCCGTATCCTGCGTTCAACGTCGAGCTGCAGGGGAAGGAAACGAAGAAGATGGGCGGCGCCCGCGTCGACTACCAGCTGTCGCCGTCGATGCGCCTGATGGGCAAAGGGAGCGCGGGCCGCTTCTTCCAGCCGTTCGGAGCGGGATCGAGCAACAACCATCCCGCCGCGACCAACAACACCCAGGAGGAGAACAACGAAGCTACTCGGTCAGCTGACGCAGGTGTTGAGCAGCAGAGCGCTGAACGAGATCAAGGTCGGTTACGCGTACTTCAAGTTCGCGAACGCCGGACTGACCCAGTGGTCGAACCACTGGCAGCGTGTCAACGGCATCACGAACGGATCGCCCCGTATTCAGTTCACCGGGTTCAACAACACGCCCAACCAGTACCTGCCGCGCTATCAGGATCAACGCGTCTTGAGCGTTCGTGACGACTTCACGTTCTCGTACGACGCCGCGCGGCCGCCACGACCTGCGAACCGGAGCCGAGTACCTCGACCGCAATCAGATCCAGGCGAACTGCCGTCAGTGCGGAGGGGTAATCGACGCGCGCGGCGGTCCGCGGCCACCGGACGCTCAGCTGCAGGCGATTTTCCCGGATGCGTTCAACGTGGATACGTGGAACCTGGCGGCGCTCTCGTCCATCACACGGTCGTACGTGATCGGCGTTGGCGATTTCGTCGTGCCGGTGCCTTCGCAGAAGTTCGGCGTGTGGGCGCAGGACGACTGGAAGGTGTCCGACAACCTCACCCTGAACCTCGGCGTCCGCTACGACCTGGGCCTGAACATCTTTGCCAATGACATCGAGTTCCTGCCCTGGCAGCGCGCGGACCGTCCAAACGACACGGACAACATTCAGCCGCGCGTCGGCTTCGCATATCAGCTGGACGATCAGACGGTGATTCGCGGCGGCACGGGCCTCTACTACGGCGACGCGCTCGGCGGCGACTCGAGCTTCGCGCGCGGCAACGTACAGATCGCGCAGATCCGCGTGACCAACGACGGGCGCCCGAACTTCACAGCCGACCCGCTGAACGGGCGTCCGCTGCCGACTCTCGACGAGGCGCTGCAGACGTTCTGCCACGTGAGCAATCGTCCGGGCTGCCTGATCCGCGACGCACTCGAGGTCACCGGTCCGCCGGAGATGATGAGGCTCCAGCGCACCTGGCAGAACTCGATCGGCTTCCAGCGGCAGTTCGGCCAGACGATGGCGTTCGAGGCGGACTACATCTACACGAAGGGCCGCGACGAGAAGGACGTCATCGACAACGTCAACCTGACCTACGACCCTGCCACGGGCGCGAACTATCCGTTCTCCGATGTGTCCCGGCGCGCGTTCCCGGAATGGGGCGTCGTCACGATGATGACGCACAACGGCCGTTCGGAGTACCACGCCCTGCAGACGTCGTTCACGAAGAGGTACAGCAACAACTGGCAGGGATCTGTCACCTATACGCTCGCCAGCCTCAAGACGGCCGATTCGAGGCCAGTGAGCGGCATCGAGTTCGTCTCGTTCGCGACCGCTCGCGATCTCGGTGGTGAGTTCGGTCCCTCGGCAGACGATCAGCGCCATCGACTCGTCTTCAACGGTATCTGGCAGGTGGGCGGTGGCTTCCAGTTGAGTGCCCTCCACTTCATGGCGGCGGGGATCCGCATGGAGACGTTCTATGGAGGCGATCTGCGGAACACCGGCGGCGACTTCAGTCAGCGGCTGCGGCCGGATGGTTCGATCGTGCCGCTGAACTCCGTGTTCGCGCCGGCTCAAAACCGGACGGACCTTCGCTTCCAGCAGCGCGTGCCGCTGCCTGGTGGCGTGGCGCTCGACGCCATCTGGGAAGTCTTCAACGTCTTCAACCGGACGAACTATTCGCTGGGAGCTCAGGAGAGCGCGCCTGACTTTCTCCGGCCGGTGAACGGCCAGTTCCGGTCGATGCAGGCGGGGTTCCGGCTGACCTTCTAGAAGTCTCCGACTCCCGTTTCAGTCCGCTCGTCAGATTCCGATCTCCGGCCGCCCGAAGCGGCCGGAGATCGGACAACCCCGGAGAAATGTCATGAAACGCCCCATCGCCCTCATGATCGCGGCCGCTGCCGTCGTCTTCTCAGTGCAGTCGTCCCATACGCAGAGCGTTCCCCAGGGTTTTGCCGCTTCCAACTTCGAGGTAGTCGGCTACAGCGAAACCGGCGGCAGGCCCGGCTTCAAGATGGCCATCCGTGAAGTCAGCGGCCGCTGGTACATGTACATGGGCCACTTGTGGCATCGCGGGTGGACCATCCTCGATGTCACGGATCCGTCGAAGCCCGAGGTCCTCAAGTTCATCCCGGGTCCCGAGAATACCTGGTCGATTCAGATGGACCTCCACGACAACATCATGATCACCGGACTGGAGCAGGTGTCGCGCCGGTGGGGCGGCGATCCTTCGAAGCCGCATGATGAAGGGTTTCTGATCTGGGACATCAGCGATCCCGTCAATCCCAGGAAGCTCGGACAATGGAAGACCGGTGGGCGAGGCACGCACCGCAACGGCTACCCGGGCGGCCGATACGTGTACGCCGCCGCGGCGCTTCCGGGTACCAGGACGAGTTGCTGGTGATCGTCGACATCTCGGATCCGGCCAACCCCAAAGAGGTCGGACGATGGTCGGCGCCAGGTCAGCACGTCGCGGCCGGCGAGAAACCCGAAGACGGCATGCAGTTGCATGGCCCGGCAATCATCGACGGGAACCGGGCTGTATCTCGACTACGGAGCGGCCGGGATGTTCATCCTGGACATCAGCGACATTACGAAGCCGCGCCAGGTCGGCCACCTCGATTTCACCGGACCATTCGATGGCGGCATCCCGGTGCATTCGATTCTGCCGATCAAGAGCCGGAATCTGGCGTGGGTGAACTCCGAGGCCATCGCGGAAGACTGCCGCGAAGGGCTCGGCCAGGCCTCCCTCGTCGACATCTCGAACGAGACGCGCCCGCGGCTGCTTTCCATCATGCCGCTGCCGGTTCCACCACCCGGCGCGAAATACCGGGACTTCTGCGAGAAGGGCGCTCGGTTCGGACCGCACAACATCAACCACCTGCAGCACCACCCTGACGTGCAGAAGCAGGATTCCCTGATGTATCTGACCTACTTCAACGCAGGCCTGCGCGTGTACGACATCTCGAACGCACGACTTCCGAAGGAAGTCGGCTATTTCGTTCCGCCGGACCCGGTGAAGCGCTACGGCCCTGTGCCGGACAAGCTCGTCGAGCAGACCGAAGACGTGCTCGTGGACCGGCGGGGATACGTCTACATCACCAACAAGAACCAGGGCATGTGGGTTCTCCGGTATACAGGTCCGCGTCCGACCGCAACCAATTGACGCGGCAGCGACCGGACGCGCTATCATCTGTCGGCTGAGGAGGAACTGATGCGGAGAGTCACGGTGCTGACCCTTCTGGTGGCGACTGGCGCATTGTCGTTGACGGTCGCGGCGTTTCAGCAGCCGCCCGCCGGGCAGCAGGCGCCGCGCATCGTCGAGATCGACAAGCTGAAGGACAACCTCTTCGTGATGAAAGGCGGCGGGGGCAACAGCTCGGTCTTCGTCACCGCGACCGGCGTGATCGTGGTGGACACGAAGAATCCCGGATGGGGGCAGCCGCTGCTCGACGCCATCAAGAAGGTGACCGACCGGCCCGTCACGATGATCGTCAACACCCACACGCATGGTGATCACGTGAGCGGCAACGTCGAATTCCCCGCCGAAGTGGACGTCGTGACGCACGTGAACACGGCGGCGAACATGAAGGAGATGCGGCCGAACTCGTCGGCGGCGCCCAACCCGAACCCGCCGAACATCTTCAGGGACAACAACGGCAAGGGGCTGGCGAAGCGGACCTTCACCGATCGGATGACGATCGGCCGTGGCGCCGAGCAGATCGATCTCATGTACTTCGGCCGCGCGCACACCAATGGCGATGCCATGGTGTTCTTTCCGGCGCACCGGGTGTTCCACATCGCCGATGTGTTCCCGGGAAGTGAGCTGCCGATCATGGACTCGAACAACGGCGGCACCGGCGTAGGCTATGCCGATACGCTGACGAAGGCGCTGGCGTTCACGGAAAAGAACGCCGACGTGATCGTCAACGGTCACAGCAACACGACGAGCACGAACGCCGACCTCAAGAATTACATTCAGTTCATCCGCGGCTACGTGGCGGCGGTACAGGAGGCCAAGAAGGCCGGCAGGACCGTCGACGACGTCGCGAACAGCTGGAAGCCGCCGGCTGGATACACGGCCCAGCCCGCGCGCATCCGCTCGAACGCGCAGACGGTTTTCAACGAATCGAACTGAAGGCTGGTTGGTAGTTGGTGGTCGGTAGTTAGCCACTAACCGCCAACCACCAACCGATCGCGCAAGCGCAATTCGCAGGCGGGGAGATGCCGATCGTCAGGGTGCTCCCCGCCTCGTGTTTTTTTGGGGCAGGAGGCTTCCATGTCGACAGGCAAGCGCGTCCTCTTCATCGTCCCGCCGGCGCTCTTCATCGTGGCCCTCGTCAGTCTTCTGCTCGTGCAGTCGCCTGACGCCCAGTCGCAGCAAGGTCGATTCGAGCTCGTGGAAGCGACCATCGCCGATGTTCATCGCGCGATTCAGCAGGGACAGGTCAGTTGCAGAGCGCTGGTCGAAGCGTACGTTCAGCGCGCCAGAGCCTACGACGGGACCAGCGACCGTCTGGTGACACGAGACGGCGCCCCCGTGTCGCCGCCGGCGGGAACCTTGCGCGCCGGAACACCGCTGAAATTTCCGGGAGAGACGGTTGCCGTCTCGTCCCTGCTGCCGAATTACAACGAGTACGCAGGTCCTCCGATCGACCTTGGCCGCATGGAGCCGACCGCATCCGATCCAGACGTGTCCCAGCAGTACGGGATGACCGTCGGGACGCCGAACTCAGGGCAGGTCAACGCACTGGGCACGCTCAACCTCCGCGGCGAGCGTTCGGTGACGTGCAAGGGCGATCGCGACAGGCATCCATCGGCGGGCCCGCTGCCACCCGGCTCACCCGCCGTCTGCGACGAGTTCCGCAAGCAGCCGGACGCGCTGGAGCGCGCAGCGGAGCTCGACGCGCAGTTCGGCAGGCAGCCGGATCTGGCGACGCATCCGCTGTACTGCATCCCCTTTTCATTCAAGGACCCGTACGACACCAAGGACATGCGGACGACGGCCGCCGCCGACGCCCGGTATGACATCGACTTCCCGGCCCGTGATCACACGCTGGTCGCCCAGCTTCGCGAAAAGGGCGCAATCATCTACGCGAAGGCGGTCAACACCGAATACAACGGAATTCCCGCGGCACCGCCTGGTCGTCACGAGCCCGACAGGGTCCTCGTCTCGGATCTCGGATATCAGCGCAGCAGCTGGGGCGGCAACGTCGCCAATCCGTACGACACCACGCGAGCCGCATCGCTCGGATCGAGCTCCGGGTCGGGGGCATCGGTCAGCACGAACCTGGTGATGTGCAGCATCTGCGAAGAAACCAGCATGTCGTGCCGCGGACCCGCCAACCACAATGGGGTGGCGTTGATCCTTCCGCACAAGTCAATGGTGTCGTTCCTGGGCGGGGCAATCGGGGCCGACATCCATAACGACCGCGCCGGCATCCACTGCCGCAACGTCACGGATGCGGCCAAGGTGCTCGACGCGCTGAAGGATCCTGCGAATGGCTACTACGACCCGCGCGATGTCTTTACGACGGTCCCGCGGGCCAGCGTGCGCGACGGCGGCTACGCTGCAAGCGCTGCGACACCGGGAACGCCCGGCTCGCTGAAGGGCGTCCGCGTGGGGGTGATTCGGGAGTCGATGCTGGTCTTTCCCGGCATCAAGGCGGACGAGCCCATCGCCGCAGCTGCAGCGCGCGAAATCAAGGAGGTGCTCGGCGGGCGGCTCGGCGCGACCCTCGTCGAGTCGGTAGACCCGGCGTGGCCCGACGATCCCGACATCGAGAACATGCGGACGACGTATACCCGAGCGCTTGCCGAGCTCGTTCCTGTCTTCTTTCCGAGCCTGCTGTTTCGACTGAACAACGGCGGACAGCCGGTCTTCGCCGACTTCGCCGCGATGATCAAGCCGACCGAGTTTGCCTCGGGCAAGGTGTTCGGCTCGGGAACCATGGCGCCAGCCGATTACATGGTCGCTCTGGCCGACGGCCGGATCCCGCCGCCGAAGAACCTCAACATTCGAACGATTCAGACGCTCGCCACGGAACGGCAATTCCGGTTTCATGTCAGCCAGTACCTCTCGCGCCGTGCCGCTGACTGGCAGGCCCGGGGCTTCAAGGAGACACTCGTCGACTGGGCTGCGCTCAACGCGCGGTCGAAGTTCTGGAGCGACGAGCAGCGTGCGGAGTGGAAGAACTGGGAAGAGTCCGAGAACGTCGTGAGCCCGCCTGGAGAGCGCGACGGTGTCGCGGAGCGCCTCATGCTGCGCGAGCTGCTCCGACGGGTGGAGATGAAGGTCATTCAGGAAAACAGGCTCGACGTCGTCGTCCGCCTCCACACGTCGCTGCCACCGGGCAGGATTGGGCTCGCGCCGCAGCCCGGACCGCAGGGCGACACTCGCGGCGACCTCCGCATGGGACCATACGCGGGCGAAACGGAAGTCCTCATTCCAGCGGGCTTCGTCCGTGAAGCGTACGACGCGACCTTTGTGCTCAGCCCTGACAAGCGACGATATGTGGCGACGAACAACAACACGCCGACGTCGCTGCCCGCGCCAGGACTCCCCTTTTCATTGGTGTTCAGAGCGGAACCTGGAGCTGAGGATCGCATCCTGAGAGTGGCGTCGGCGTACGAAGCCGCATCGCGGCGTCGCGTTCCACCCCCGGCGTTTGGGCCGTTGCGGTCGGGAACGTAGTTACTAGTTGGTGGTTGGTAGTTGGTAGTTGGTGGTTGGAGTTACGAGCTACCTACCACTAACCACCAACCACTAACCACCAACCGACTACCGACGCTTACGGCGCGAGCGAGGCGAGATACGCCGAGATCGCGACGATGTCGTCGTCGGTCAGCGACGCCGACGACCGGCTGCATCTGCGCGGCGTTCACGCCGTTTCTCGTCCCGTCCTTGAACCAGTACAGCTGGCGCGCCGTGTAGATCGGGTGCATGCCGGCCAGGCGCGGCATCGTGCTCAACCCCTTCAGATCCTGCGCCGTGGCAGATGCCACACGCGATCGTCCGGCCGCCGCCCGTTCTCCACGAGGGCCTTCCCTCTCGCCAGACTGCCCGGTGGGCACGTACGACGACGAAGCCCGAGTTCGGATCGCGCAGGCGGACGCGCGGCTGATCCTCGGGCACCGTGATGATGCGCTGCCAATCGGCTCCATCGCGCCGCCCGGATCCACGAAGCGCATGCGGCCGTTGCCGAGGAACGTCTTCGGCACCATGCGGCTTCGATCACCTTCTGGAACGGCCTGCGCGGCAGCGACGCGAAATACTCGGCGGCCTCGCGCACCTCCTTGTCCGTGACTTCCATCGCGATCCCGTTCATGCGCTTGCCGGTCGGATCCTTGCGGGCGCCGCTCTTGAAGTCGATCATCTGCTGCACGATGTACGGCGGCGACGCCCGGTCAGGTCAGACGACTCGGGATGGCCGAGTCCCGACATCAGGTGGCACGCGCCGCACGCCATCGCGCCGCCGTGTCCCTTGACGACGATCTGAGGGCGGCGTCGGGTGCTGGTCGGGATACCAGTCCGGAGGATTGAGCAGATCGTCGATCTGCGCCTGCGTGTACTTCTTGGTGCTGCCGGGTGCAGTCTTCGGCGCGGGATCCTGCGGGAAATTCCTGCTCGACCTTGCGGGAAATGCCCACGGCATGTCGGCGGTGCAGCGCCGCTGGCGCCTGCTGCGTGGCGACAGCCGCCGAAGTCGCCACGTAAGCGGCAATGGCGGCCACCCACACGATTCTTCGCATACGCGGCTCCTCAGTGGGTCATCGTAAAGCAAAATCCGTCCCGACCGCCGCTACCCGGTGGAACATCCGGACGCTGCGCGGAAAATGCCACAGGACACACTGACGCTCGTGTATTTCATGGCGCGTCCGCGCATGACGACGATCTGACGCAGCTTTGAACAGGTTCAGGACCGGATAAACTGCTTCGTTCGCGGCACCGCATCGGTGATGGACAATGGGCAGACGATCGCAATCGGAGGCAGGCATGAGGGTCGGATCGAGGCGGATGGTCTGGAGTGGCGCCATCGGCACGGCGGCGGTGTGGCTGCTGAGCGTGGCGTTCGTCGGCGGGCAGGCGCCGCATCCGGCGCTCGAGCGCCGGCGCAGAACCAGATGGCTGGCCGAGAACGTGTTCAAGAACGTCACCGTGCTGCGCGGCATTCCGGTCGACGAGTTCATGGGCACGATGGGCGTGTTCTCCGCGGCCCTCGGGCTTCTCGTGCGAGGACTGCCATACGGCGTCATCCAACGACTGGGCGAACTACGCGAAGGACGTCAGCCCGCGCAAGACCATGGCGCGCCAGATGGTCACCATGATGGCCGGGATCAACAAGCAGTACTTCGGCGGCCGTCAGGTCGTCACCTGCTTCACGTGCCATCGCGGCAGCAACCGGCCGAAGGTCACGGCCAGCCTCGACGATCCTGTACGGCGCGCCGCCGCCGGACGAGCTCGACGTGCTCGTTCTGCCAGGCGCCGCCGGGCGGCCCGACCGCGGTCCAGATCCTCGACAAGTACCTCGCAGGCCATCGGCGGCGCGCAACGCGCCGCCGACGCTGACCAGCTTCGTCGCCAAGGGGATGTATTCGGGCTACGGGCCGGAAGGCGATTCCCGCGGCCGGTGGAGATCTACGCGCAAGGCGCCGAACCAGAAGACGGTGATCGTGCGTCGATCCGACAGCCGGCGACAACATCACCGTCGTTCAACGGCACGGCGGGATGGGTGTCGGCGCCGTTCAAGCCGCTCGCACGTGCTCGAGCTGCACGGCGCGGAGCTCGATTCGGCCCGGGCGGACGCGGAGCTGATCTTCCCGGCCAACGTCAAGACGCTGCTCACCGGCATGCGGACGAGCAACGACTTCATCGACGACCGCACGGTGCTCGTCGTGCAGGGCAACAAGGGCGCCGCGCATCGTCACGCTCTACTTCGACGAGGAGACGGGGCTGCTGACGCGGCGGTCCGGTCGACGCCGTCGCCCGTCGGCCGGCTGCCCGGTGCGGATCGACTACTCGGACTACCGCGACGTCAACGGGTTGAAGATGCCGTTCAAGTGGACGATGAAGTGGCTCGATGGCCGGTCGAACTTCGAGATGACCGAGGTGCCAGCCGAACGTGCCAATCGACGCGGCGCGATTCGACAGGCCGGCGCCGCCGAAGCCGTACTAGGCAGCTGGTAGCGACGGTTCGAGCGGTTCGAGGTTCGAGGGTGCGAGGGTCGAGTTCGAGGTAGCGAGGGTGCAGTTGCTACAAGCGTGGCCGGAATGGACAGCATTGCTGCCAAGGCAGCCGGAGAGTATAGTGAAAACACGCCGACGGGCATCCCTGAACAGCGGATGTCGTGCACAGGCAGGAGGGTCTTACAGTGAAGAAGAGCTCATTTTTCGCGGGTTGCGTGGCCGTGGCGTCGCTGGCCCTCTCGGGGTCGGTCCTGGGCACATCACGGTGATGCCGGCCGCTACATCGAAGAAGTCGTCGAGATCACCGGGACGGTCGTCGAGACCCAGTTGATCAACCCGCACGCGATTCTCGTGCTCGACGTCACCGACGCGAGCGGCAAGAACGTCCGGTGGCAGGCCGAAATGGGCGGCGCGCAGGGGCTCATCCGCGGCGGCTGGACCACCGACGTGAAGCCGGGCACCAAGGTGACGCTCACCGGCCGCCGGCTGAAGAGCGGCGCGCCGTACATGAACCTGACCGAACGCGCCCGCGTCGTCCTGACCGACACCGGCAAGGAAGTGCTGCGCAACGCGAACTTCGGGCAGCCGGCGCCTACGGGCGGCGGCGGCACGTCGGACGTCGGCGGCCCGCGACCGCCGGCGACCCGCGAAGCAGCTCACAGCGCGCCAGTCCCGAGACGACCGCGAGCACAGCGATTCAGCCTGGGTCTCGGTGACTCCCTGGCCTTTTTTTCATATCCTTCCCCCGTCATTCTCCATCTTCACATTCCGTCCGTCTGGAGGCCTCAATGAGACGTCGAGGTCGCTCGCGGTCGCTGTGTGTCGGTGTGGCGTGGATGTCGCTCGGCAGTGCCTGGCTGCGCGGCACAGGCGCCGGCGCGCGCGCTGCGGCAGGTCGCCTATCTGAAGGCGTCCAACCCCGGGATGTTCGATCACTTCGGCGAAGGTGGCGCGCTCGACGGCCACATCGGCAGCTCGGGATCGCCATCAGCGGCGACGGCAACACGATCGCCGTCGGCGCGCAGCACGAGAGCAGCAACGCGCGCGGGATCAACGGCAACCAGAACGACGACTCCGCCTACAACGCCGGCGCCGTCTACGTCTTCACGCGCAACGGCGCGAACTGGACGCAGCAGGCGTACGTCAAGGCGTCGAACGCCGGCAGCGGGCGATCACTTCGGCAACGTCGTCGCCCTGAGCGCCGACGGCAACACGATGGCCGTGGCCGCGTACTGGGAGTCGAGCGCCGCCACCGGCGTCAACGGCAACCAGAACGACGACTCGATCCCGCAGGCGGGCGCGGTGTACGTCTTCACGCGCAGCGGCACGACCTGGACGCAGCAGGCGTACATCAAGGCGTCGAACACCGGGAACGCCGGGCGTCGGCGACGTGCCGGGCGACGGCGATCAGTTCGGCTTCTCGCTGGCGCTGAGCGACGACGGCAACACGCTCGCCGTCGGGCGCGACGAGCGAAGACAGCGACGCCACCGGCATCAACGGCAACCAGGCGGACAACTCGGCCAGCTCGGCCGGCGCCGTCTACGTCTTCGCGCGCAGCGGGCAACACCTGGGCGCAGCAGGCGTACATCAAGTCGGACGCGCCGCCGATGGCGACCGGCGGGCGATCAGTTCGGCTACTCCGTCGCGCTGAACGCCGACGGCAACACGCTGGCGGTCGGCGTCTACGACGAAGGCGGATCGGCGCGGACGGTCAACGGCCCGATCGACACGATGCGGAACGGATCCGGCGCCGCCTACGTGTTCGCCCGCACGGCGGCGACCTGGAGCCGCGCAGGCGTACCTCAAGACCTGGAACGCCGAAGGCGGCGACTCCTGGGGCGTCTCCGTCGCGCTGAGCGACGACGGCAACACGCTGGCGATGGGATCGATCGACGAGGACTGCCTCTGCACCGGAGTCGTGACACGCCCGTCGGACGCCGGCGCCAGCGACCAGAAGGCCGAACCTGTCGACCGGCGCGGCGGCGGTCTTCACGCGCAACGGGACGACCTGGACGCAGCAGGCGTACGTCAAGGCGTCGAACACCGGACCGAACGACTGGTTCGGCGTCCGCCTCGCCTTGAGCGGCGACGGCAACACGCTGGCGCTCGGCGCCCAGAACGAGGACAGCGCCGCGCAGGGCATCAACGGCAGCCAGAACGATGAATCAGCGCGACGACGCCGGCGCCGTGTACCTCTTCACGCGCACGCGGCACGACGTGGGCGCAGCAGGCCTACGTCAAGGGCTCGAACACGCGAGGCGTTCGACGAGTTCGGCGGCTCGGTCGGCGCTCAGCCGCGACGGCCGGACGATGGTCGTCGGCGCGCGCGGCGAAGACAGCAGCGCGCGAGGCGCAACGGCAACCAGGCGGACAACTCGGTAGACGAAGCCGGCGCCGTGTACGTCTTCACACGATAGCGCACGTCTGGAGCGGGTCGTTCGACCTACTTTTTTCCTGGAGGAGCTAATGGGCATCGAGATCGTTATCGGGTGCAGTCGCGGTCGTGTCTGCGTCGGATCTCGGCGCCATCATCGCTGGCGCAAGGGCCGGCTGCCCCGTTCAAGCAAACCGGCTACCTGAAGGCGTCGAATCCCGGCATGTCTACGACCACTTCGGCGAAGGCGGCGCGCTGCCCGGCACACGGGCAACACCGCCGCCGATCAGCCGCGACGGCAGCACGATCGCGGTCGGCGCGCCGCACGAAGCCAGCGCTGCCACGCGGCATCAACGGCAATCAGAACGACGACTCGGCGCTACAACGCAGGCGCCGTCTACGTCTATACGCACGCAACGGCGGCCAGTGGACGCAGCAGGCCTACGTCAAGGCGTCGAACGCCGGCGTCGGCGATCTACTTCGGACAGTTCGTCGCGCTGAGTGCCGACGGCAACACGATGGCCGTGCCGGCGCACTGGGAGGCGAGCGCCGCGACCGGCGTCAACGGCAACCAGGGCGACGACTCGATTCCGCAGGCGGGCGCCGTCTACGTCTTCACGCGCAGCGGCACCACGCTGGACGCAGCAGGCGTACCTCAAGGCGTCGAACACCGGCGAAGCGGGGCAGTCGGCGAGGATCCTGGCGAAGGCGACCAGTTCGGTTTCTGCGCTGGCGCTCAGCGGCGACGGCAATACGCTCGCGGTCGGCGCGAACGAGCGAAGACAGCATCGCCACCGGCGTCAACGCGCAACCAGGAGGACGATTCGTTCAGCTCGGCCGGGGCCGTCTACGTCTTCACGCGCGACAGGGAATACCTGGGCCCAGCAGGCGTACCTGAAGGCCGACGCGTCACACGAACACCGGGCTCGGCGATCAGTTCGGGTTCTCGCGTGGCGCTCAGCGCCGAACGGCAACACGCTGGCCGTCGGCGTCTACGACGAGAGCGGGATCCGGCCGCAGTGTCAACGCGCCGGTCGACCGCATGCGTGGCGGGTCGGGCGCCGTCTACGTCTTCGCGCGCACCGGCGCGACCTGGACCCGCGAGGCCTACCTCAAGACGTGGAACGCCGAGGGCGGCGACTCGTGGGGCGTCTCGTCTCGCTCAGCGACGACGGCAACACGCTCGCCGTCGGATCGCTGGACGAAGACTGCGTCTGCGCGGGGTCGTGACATGCCGTCCCATGATCGGCATCGACGATCAGAAAGCCGACCTGTCCACCGGGCGCCGTCGCGATCTTCGTCCGCGCCGGCGGCAACGTGGATCCAGCAGGCGTACCTCAAGGCGTCAAACACCGGGCAGGACGACTGGTTCGGCGTGCGCCTGGCGCTGAGCGGCGACGGCAACACGCTGGCCGTGGTCGCACCCAACGAAGACAGCGCAGCCAGGGGGATCAACGGGCAGGACAACAACGAAGGCCTGGAGTCCGGCGCCGTGTACTTCTTCACGCGCACCGGCACCAGCTGGTCGCAGCTGGCGTACGTCAAGAGCGCGAACTCCGACGCGTTCGACGAATTCGGCGGCTCGGTCGCCATGTCGAGCGACGGCCGGACGATGGTGGTTGGCGCGCGCGGCGAAGACAGCGCGGCGACGGGCGTCAACGGCAACCAGGCCGACAACTCGATGGACGAGGCCGGCGCGGTGTACGTCTTCACGCGTTAGCGCGGTTTTCGCTCCGCCGTGGTGCAGTCTTGAGAGGACCCCTCCCCTTTCGAACCCCTCTGCCTGACCCTGAAGACGGGCTAGCACAACCGCCGGACGCGCCCTAATCAGACGTTTGACAGTGTCTGGTGGGTCGTCTACTGTTTGAACCGCTATGCGGTTCGATGCGCGAATTTCGTATACTCTGTGCCCCGCATGGCGGTTCTAAGCGCGCGGAGCGCGCCAGAGAAACTGACAACCAGCCAAGGGCGATTCTCACCGGCATATATCAAGGAAAGCCCCTTGGCTGGTGGCTCCAAAACGGACTGCAGCACGTGGAGGCGATGACGATGAACGCAAGGGCCTGCTCGTTCGGTACGCTTTCGATCGCATTGGGTCTCTTCCTCGCAGCCTCGATCTCGGGACCAGCCGCCCAGGGCGGCGATGCCCCCCGCATCGACGGCGACGACATCGGCGGCGTGGTAACCAGTACGAAGGGTCCGGAAGCCGGCGTGTGGGTGATCGCCGAAACGACCGACCTGCCGACGAAGATGGCCAAGGTCGTCGTGACCGACGACCGCGGCCGCTACGTCGTTCCGGATCTCCCGAAGGGCAACTACAGCGTCTGGGTGCGCGGCTACGGCCTGGTGGACTCGCCGAAGGTGACGAGCGCGCCGGGGCGGACCGTGAACCTCACGGCCACGCTTGCGCCCAACCCGCGTGCCGCGGCCGAGTATTACCCGGCCAACTACTGGTACGCGCTGGTCGAGCCTGCCCGACAAGAGCGAGTTCCCCGGCACCGGCCGCCAAGCGGCAACGGCATCTCCGCAGGCGATGCGCAGCCAGGCGCAGTGGATCAACAACGTCAAGACGACCAGCTGCACGCCCGTGCCACCAGATGGGCAACAAGGCGACGCGGGAGATTCCGGCGAGCCTTGGGCAAGTTCGGGTCATCGGTGGAAGCCTGGAACCATCGACTGCAGGTCGGCATCGACGGCGGCGCCGGACATGTACGCCTACACCAACCGCTTCGGCCGGGACCGCGTGCTGAAGATGTTCGCGGACTGGACCGACCGGATCGCCGGCGGCGAGTACCCGCAGCAGGCGCCGCCCCGTCCGCAGGGCGTCGAGCGCAATTTCGTCGTGACCGTGTGGGACTGGGCGACCGATCGCGAGTATTTCCACGACGCCGTGGCGAGCGACAAGCGCAACCCGAGCGTCAACGCCAACGGGCCGGTCTACGGCGTGCACGAGAAGCAGCTCGGACAACATGACGCATCCTCGATCCGATGCAGCACAAGTTCTCGCAGGTGAAGATCCCGGTGATCGACGAGAAGCTCCTGCCGCAGCCGTCGAAGATCGGCGTCCCGTCGCCGTACTGGGGCGAGGAGATCTACTGGACCAGCAGAGTCATCGCCCACAGCAACGTCATGGATCAGAAGGGACGGCTGTGGAACACGTCGCGCACTCGTGGACCCGCCGCCCAGCCGGCGTTCTGCAAGGAGGGCTCGAGCCATCCGTCGGCCAAGCACTTCCCGCTCAACAACAGCGGCAGGCAGTACACGGTCTACGACCAGAAGACCAAGCAGTTGACGGTCGTCGACACCTGCTTCGGTACGTTCCACCTGAACTTCGCGCACGACGCGGACAACACGATCTGGTCTGGCGAACGGCGGCGTCGTGGGGTGGGTCAACACGAAGGTGCTCGACGAGACCGGCGACCAGCAGAAGGCGCAGGGATGGGCGCCGCTCATTCTCGACACCAACGGCAACGGCAAGCAGGACGCGTGGGTCGAGCCGGACGACCCGATCGATCCGACCAAGGACAAGCGGATCGACACGAGCTTCTACGGCATCGCCGTGAGCCCGGTGGACGGCTCCGTCTGGGGCAACGCCAATGCGTTCCCCGGCGCCGCGGTTCGCGTGGTTCCCGGGTCCAACCCGCCCTATACGACGCTCGCGGAAATCTATGAGATTCCGTACGGGCAGGTGCCGGGGCAGCACGTGTACAACCCGCGCGGCATCGACGTCGACGCGAACGGCGTGTTCTGGACCGTGCTCGCCAGCGGTCACTACGCCAGCTTCGACCGGCGCAAATGCAAGGCGCCGCTGAACGGCCCGAACGCCACCGGCAAGCACTGCGCGGAGGGGTGGTCGTTCTACACGGTGCCGGGCCCGAACTTCAAGGGCAACCCGGAGTCGGCCGCGGCCGACTCCAACTACTACAACTGGGTGGACAAGTACGACTCGTCTCGGCGCCGGCAAGAACGTCCCGATTGCGACCGGCAACCTGTCGGACTCACTGCTCGTCCTGCAGAACGGCAGGTGGGCCGTCGCGCGCGTGCCGTACCCGATGGGCTTCTTCGTGAAGCAGATCGACGGCCGCATCGACGATCCGCGCGCCGGCTGGAAGGGTCGCGGCTTGTGGACGACGTCAGCCAACCGGACGCCGTGGCATATCGAAGGCGGGAAGGGCACGCTGCCGAAGGTCTACAAGTTCCAGACGCGGCCCGATCCGCTGGCAAGGTAACGACTGGTTGGTGGTTGGTGGTTAGTGGTTGGTGGTGAAGACGAGGTAAGCGAACGTCGAACCCGAACCAAGAACCACCAACTACCAACTACCAACTACCAACCGACAAGGACACACCGTGAGATCCACATCAGCCCTCGGACTGCTCGTGGCGGTCGTGTTGCTGCATGCGCCGCCGCCGGCGCTGGCTGCCTCGTGCGAAGAGCTCGCAGGTCTCAAGTTGCCGAACACCACCATCACACACGCCCAGACAGTCGCCGCCGGCAGGTTCGTCCCTCCCGGCGCGGCGCCACCTGGCGGGGCCGCGGCACAGGCGTATGCCGCGCTGCCCGAGTTCTGTCGGGTCGCGGCGACGCTGACACCCAGCCACGATTCGGACATCAGGGTTGAGGTCTGGCTTCCCTCGGCGGGCTGGAACGGGAAGCTGCAGGCTGTCGGCAACGGCGGCATGGCGGGCACCCTCCCGTACCCGGCGATGGCTGCGGCGGCCGCTGCCGGCTACGCCACTGCGGGAACCGATACGGGCCACGTGGGCAACAACGCAGACTTCGCGCCGGGTCATCCCGAGAAAGTGATCGACTTCGCGTACCGGGCGATACACGAGATGGCCGTCGCTGCCAAGGCGGTCGTGCCTGCCTTCTACGGCAACGCGCCGCGGTACTGGTACTTCAACGGGTGCTCTCAGGGAGGCCGTCAGGGCATTGCGAGCGCCCAGCGCTATCCCGAAGACTTCGACGGCATCGTCGCGGGCGCGTCGGCATGGAACTCGATGCGGATGCACGCCGCGCGCCTCGCGGTGAACCAGTACATGAACCGGACGCCGCAGAGCGCCATCCCCGCGTCGAAGTATCCGATGATCCACAGCGCGGTGCTGCAGGCGTGCGACGCTCTCGACGGCGTCAAGGATGGCGTGCTGGAGAACCCGACGAAGTGCACGTTCGATCCAAAGGCACTCGCGTGCACGAGCGGCGATGGCCCCTCCTGTCTGACCGCGCCCCAGATCGAGTCGGCCAGAGCCATGCTCTCGCCCGTCAAGCATCCTGCCACCGGGGCGACCCTCTTCGAGGGGCATCTCTGGCCGGGAGCCGAGCTGGAGTGGGACACGATTGGGGGTCCTGAGCCCCTGCGAAACGCCGTGACGGCGCTGGAGAACATCGCGTTCGATCGCTCGTGGAAACCGGAGCAGTTCGACGTGGCCGCCGACATGGAGCGCGTGGCGCGGGCCGATCAATGGCCTGCTGGCATCGGACAGTTTCAACCTGAAGCCGTTCTTCGATGGCGGAGGGAAGCTCCTCATGTGGCATGGCTGGGCGGATCCCCAGGTGACGCCGCAGAACAGCACGATCTATTTCGACAACGTCCTCGCCACGGTTGGAAGGGAGGCGGAGGCGTCGATCGCGCTGTTCATGCTCCCCGGCGTGTATCACTGCCAGGGGGGACCGGGTACCGATCGCTTCGATCGGATGGCCGCCATCGAGCAGTGGGTCGAGAACGGCCGGAAGCCGGCGCGGATCACCGCCTCCCGCGTCCGGGACGGCAAAGTGGATCGCACGCGCCCGCTGTGCCCGTACGGGCAGGTTGCACGATGGAATGGCACCGGCAGCACGGATGACGAAGCGAACTTCTCCTGTGTTGCTGAGGATGTGAAGACGAGATAGGTCAAGAGTCAGGTCAAAGGTCAAAGGTCAAAGGTTAAAGGTCAAAGGTAAACTTTCTGACTGGAGAGAGACCTTGATGAAGACATCATCCGCACTTGTCATTACCGGACTGCTGTTCACCGCCTCGGCAGTCTCCGCTGATCCGCTGACCTGCAATCTGGCCGACTACCGGCCGACGCCAGGCCTCACGGCCGCGGCCGCCAACGATGCGCTCACGATCGCCTGGGACGGCGATGCCGGCCAGCAGGTCCGGCTGCGCTTGACCGTCATGAGCGGCGTCCCCACGATCGCGGAGCTTGCCGTGCGGCCGCCGCGCGGCGACTGGAGAGTCGTCGCCGCCGGCCTGACGCCGGATTACCGGGTCGTCAGCGGCGTACGTCGCGTGACGGAACAGCAGCTCCAGCCGCTCCGCGGGCTGAAAGTGGAGCTCACGAAGGAGCTGATCGACAGCATCAAGTGGGACGCCTTCTGGGACGCGCCGCTCAATACCGAGTCGCTCGAGAACACGCGGATGAACGCGATTCCTCCGCCGAAGGGCCTCCTGGATCAGCCGGGACTGCCGCGGCGCCCCGAGGAGATCAAGCGCGCGACGGCCACGTTCGCCGCGCGTGGGTGTGATGTACGGACCAACGGTGCGCGGCTCGAGGTCAGCTTCGAGGGCGTGCAGCTCGGCGTGTTCACCGGCCAGCTGCAGTACTCGATTTACAAGGGCACGAACCTGATCGAGCAGGAAGTGATTGCGAAGACCGACGTCGATTCGGTGGCGTACAGGTACGAGGCGGGGCTCAAGGGACTGCGCATCGACGGCGCCTCGCGTGTTGCCTGGCGCGATGTGTCGAACACGTGGCAGGACTACCGGTTCGGCGGGGCGGCGAATACCGACATCGTGCCGCTTCGCGCGCAGAACCGGCTCGTCGTCGCCGAGGGCGCCGGCGGATCGATAGCCGCCTTTCCGCCCCCGCACAATTTCTTCTGGTCGCGTGAGGTCTCGTTCAACCAGGGGTACGTCTGGTATCCGCAAGGACGACGCGTCGAGCTATTCGTTCGGCGTGAGGCAGCCGGAGTCGGAATCGCACCCAGAGGACATGGGGCGCGGCGCCGAGGACACCCGGCAGAACTTCGCGCTCCGCAGCGCGCGGCCGGGCACCTGGCAGCGAATGCCGATCTATCTCTACGTCAGCGCCACACCGGCCGACGGCGCAGCGCGGGGCGCGCTGACGTTCACGCGCGACGACAAGTTCAAGCCGCTGCCGGGCTACCAGGTGATGGCGACGCACTTCCACTCGGCGCTGGTGGGACGCCTGCGGCGGCAGGGCGACAGCCTCGACGTGCGCCTCCATGACTTCGACGTCGTGAAGGCGGCGGGCGTCAACATCTTCGCGCCGATCGACGGCAGCGGCCTCGGCTTCGGCCTGCCGCGCGAGGACCGCCTGAAGACGCTGGCCGACTACTACGAGGTCGCGAAGCGTCATTCGGACAAGAACTTCCTGATCATGCCGAACGAGGAAGGCGCCGCCGGCGGCATCGGCGGCCATAACGACCTGCTCGTCTCGAAGCCGGTGTACTGGCTGCCCGGTCGCACGCCGGATCAGCCGTTCGTCGAGAACCATCCGACGTACGGGAAGGTCTATCGCATAGCGGGACCGGACGAGATGATGGAGATGGTCCGTCGCGAGAACCTGCTGATCTACATGCCGCATCCCCGATCGAAGGGCTCCACCGGCTATCCCGACGCCATCAAGGATCGCGGCTACTTCATCGACGACAACTACCGCGGCATCGGCATGCGCTGGGGCATGGGGCTCGACGGCTCGGAGCAGCGCCTCTGTGAGATCCGCTGCCAGACGCTCTTGGACGAGATGAACAACTGGATGGCGGACAAGCCGGGCCAGTTGAAGTACATCCAGGCCATCACGGAGACATACGAGCAGGGGCCTGGCGACGACTTCTATGCCAATAGCCCGGTGCAGTATGTGAAGCTCGACACGCTGCCGCTCGCAAGCAGCGGCAGCTGGGACCCGATCATCGACTCCATCAAGCGCGGTGAGTATTTCTGGACGTCGGGCGAGGTGCTGATCTCGAACTATGCGGTCCAGGGCGCAGGCGCAAAACGGACGATCGTCGCCGATCTCGAGTGGACGTTCCCGCTCGAGTTCGTGGAGGTCGTCTGGGGCGACGGGGTCAAGATCGATCGTCAGATCATCCCCGCCACGGACCTGGCGCCGCTCGGGCGCAAGCGCTTCGAAATCCCGTTCGACGCCACCGGCAAGAAGTGGGTGCGCTTCGCGGCGTGGGACACGGCCGGCAACGGCGCGATGGTGCAGCCGGTCAGGGTGACGACGACGCCGACAGGCACACGATAGCGGACAGCCTGAATTGCAGAAGTTCTCGATCTCGGTTAGGCAGATTCGATGCTGAAGTTGAGGGATGATTGCTGAATAATTCGGACACTCGATTCAGCACTCAGCAAGCAGACTTCGACATGAATCTGCCATCTGCACACCTGACTTCTGCAATGCGGTGAATCCGAGAACAAGTCCCCCCGCCTTGCCCTCGTCGTCGAAGACGAGCCACCCGTCCGCGAGCTGTTGCGGCTGCACCTCGAGTTGACGGGCTTCGCCGTCGAAGAAACAGGGGACGGCCGCGACGCCCTTCGCCGCCTGCGCGAACGCGCCTTCGACCTCGTCATCCTCGACGTGATGCTTCCAGGGCTCGACGGCGTGTCGCTCTGCAGGGCGATTCGTGCAGAAGGCCCCAACCTCGGCACGCCCATCCTGATGCTGACGGCGCGGGATACCGAGTCCGACAAGGTCCTCGGACTGGAAAGCGGCGCCGACGACTACCTCACGAAGCCATTCGGGATCCGGGAGCTGCTCGCGCGCGTCGGCGCCATCATGCGGCGGCACGGACGCGAGCCGATCGTCCGGCTCCGTCCGGCCGAACGGCGGCAGCGGACGTCCAGCTCGATCCCGATCGCCGCGAGGCGATAGTCCGTGGCTCGCGGTCGAGCTGACGCGCCAGGAGTCGACCTCCTCTATCAGCTGGCAAAACGGCCGGGCATCGTCTACAGCCGCGCGGCGCTGCTGCAGAACGTCTGGCCCGACGACACCTACGTGACCGACCGCACGGTGGACACCGTGATCAGCCGGTTGCGCAGGAAGATCAGACGCAATCCGCAGGACCCCGAGATGATTCTCACGGCCTGGGGCGTCGGCTACAAGTTCGTCGACGCCGAATGAACGCAGGACATCCGTAGCGCGCAGGCTTCCGCCTTCAGCTGAAAGAGCTTCCGGCGACCTCCGTAGCCTTGGCGGAGGCTGTCAGCCTGCGCGTTGCGCCGGCTGCGGCAGCGTGACCGTGAACGTGGTCCTGCCTGGAACGCTCGCCACGTCCACGGTGCCGCCGTGCCGGCTGACGATGGCCTTGACGATCGACAGCCCGAGCCCGCTCCCGCTCCCCGGCCCTTCGGCCTTGCTCGGGGCGGGCCGCGCGCGCCGGGTCCACCTTGTAGAAGCGATCGAACACGTACGGCAGGTGCTCCGGCGCGATCCCGTCGCCTGAATCTGCCACCGAGAGGACCGCCGATCCGTCCACGATGGCCGCCCGCAGCCCGATGCGGCCTCCGTCCGGGGTATGACGTACGGCGTTGGTGACGAGATTCTCGATGACCTGCTCGATGCAGTCGATCCGCGACGAGCTGATCGGCGCCCGGCTCGATCTCGATCGACACCGTCATGTGGCGCGACCGCGTCTCGTGCTCGTGCCGGCGCGCGACATGATGGAACACGCGCCCGACGTCGAAGACACGCACCTGAATCGGCACGACGTTGTTCTCGTTCGCGCAGATCGAGCAGATCCTTGACGATGCGGTCGAGCCGCAGGGTTTCGGATTCGATCGTCTCCAGGAACTTCTCGCGGCGCTCGTCGTCCAGGGCGACCTCCGGCATGCGGGACAATGCGTAG
>CAVTIL010000019.1:345000-1559916 GCA_963734695.1 uncultured Acidobacteriota bacterium | reverse complement strand
CTCGTTTTCCCGTGAAAGGCTGCGGGCCAGCGTGAGGTTCGCCAGGTTGGCGCACCCGATGAGCAACACGAACAGAGTGGCGGCGAACAGGACCGTGACGGCGGTACGCAACCCTGGGCCGATCAGCACGTCGCCGAGACGGTCGACGGCAACGCCCCAGCCCTTGTTCGAGTTGGGATAGGCGTTGGCAAGACGCCGCCCGATGACGCCCATCTCGTCTCGTGCTTTCTCGAGCGGCACGCCCGGCTTGAGCTTGGCGCTCGCGCCGAGCCAGCGATAATCACGCGTCATGTTTGAAGGCTGGAAGGCAAGGGGTTTCCACATCTGCGCTGCGGCGCGATCGAAGGGTCCGCCTTTCTGAAGGACGCCGATCACGGTGTGTGGCTCGCCGTTCAACACGATGTCCCGACCCAGCACTGCGGGATCGGAACCGAAGCGGCTTTCCCAGAGCACATGATTCAGCAGCACCACACGATCGTTGCCGGGCTGGTCATCGCCCGGAAGAAACAAGCGGCCCAAGGCTGGCTTCGCGCCGAAGATATCGAAGTAGTGTGCCGAGACGCGCGCGGCTCGGATCGAGACCGGCTCGTCCCCACCGGTCAACGTGGCACGCCACCCCACTTCCGCGGCCATGTACTCGAAGACGGCATTCTGGTTCGTCCAATCGAGATAGTTCAGTGTGGAGATCCCATTGAGTCCGCCGGTCGGAAGCGTTTCGAGGACGCGCACGATGCGGTCCGACTCGGGATACGGCAGCGGACTGAGCAACACGCCATTCACAAAGCTGAACATGGCCGTATTCGCGCCGATCGCAAGCGCGATGGTGGCCATCGCGACAGCCGAGAAGCCCGGGCTGTTGCGAAGCTGGCGAATTGCGTACCGCACGTCGTGAAGCACGCTAGAGCGTAGCTTATAGTGCGCGCCGGCCTGTCACCCTCCGACGATGCGGAGGCCGGTCGGCGTGGTCGGCGGGTTGCCGGGCGGAGGAGCGAAGGGCGTGCCCGCGTCGAATCGAGCCTTCGCCGGGAGCGTCGAAAGCTTGACGAGTCCGGCTGGATCGACCCACGGCCATGCATACGCCCCGAAGAAGGCGGGTTTGGCCGAGAGATACAGCGAGTTGGGGATCGTCTGCGGAGCGATCGACTCCCCTCGAAGAGCACATGATGCGAGCCAACCATGTGGCTGGCGTTGATGCCGACCTCGTTCCACGTCAGGTCGTACTGAATAAGCCCATCGTCCATGTAGTTGTACGCGACGACGGAGCCGGCGCCGGCCGAGCGCGCAACCATCACCTTGTTCGCCTTCATCACGATGTTGTTCTCGATCAGCGTCTCGGAGCTCGCGTTCGCGAAGCTGATCGCGTACGCGCCGCCGCCGGGTGTCGAGTAGGCCGCCTCGTGGATGTATGAATCGCGGACCTCGACACCGAACGCGTTGTTGATCGCGACACCCTCGCCCTCCCAGACCGTGATCTCCACGTTCTTGACCCAGCAGAAGGCTGCGACCTCGAAGCGCATGGTGCCGTCGCTGCCGCGAAGCATCTTCAAGCTTTCGACGCCGGCGTTCTGGACGTGGACGTCCTGGTACCGGGTCACCTGCGATGCCTTCGTGGTGGGGTAGTCGATGTGCAGTGGCGTCGTGAAGGTGATCACATTGCCGCTCACCGATGCAATGCGTTTGACCTCGTTGATGGGACGGGCGGCACGGCTGAACCAGGTCAGCGAGCTCGGAAACGGATCGTCGATGATCGAGTCGGTGGGGTTGTGCCGCATTGAACACGGCGCGGTCGGACGCCCAGATTGTGACGCTCGTGGGTGCGCCGTTGCGAGTGGGCAGGCTGGTCCAGGCGGCGGCGTTGTACTCGATTCGCATCGACCAGCACGAACTGCCCCGCGGCAAAGCCGGCGGAGTTCGCGACCGCGACCGACATTGCCCCTCTGGCACCGTTGGCGATTAGATTCTGCGACGTGGCGTCGTTCGGCTTCGGCCAGCGATTGGGCCCGACAACCACGATCGGCTGGTTGTCGGTCGCGCCGTGATCGACGCCCGCTATCGCGCCATTGGTCTTCTGAAGAACCGTTGCCGTCGGTCCGGCGCCGCGCAACGTGATGCCCTTGTTGATGAGGATGTAGTTGTTCACCGTGAACGTTCCGGCCGACAGTTGCACGACCTGACCGACGGGACACGCATTGACGGCCGCCTGGATTCCTGAGCTGGCATCCGCTCCGTTGCCGTACGTCGAGGCGTTCACGATGGCGCAGACCGTCGTACGGTCGGGAACGCCGCCGGGCACGCCCGGGTGCCATACGGTCGTCCGATCCGCGGAGAGAATCTGTGCAGACACATAGGTCGCCGAGCACGCCAATCCCAGGCACGTCAGGAGGGCTGTCGGTTTCATGGAGTTCAGACCTCTGTGTGAGTCAAAGGTATTCTGTGCGAGGCTCGATCGATGCTGAGCCGCTTCAACGGGCGTTCCGGGCCCGTGCTGGCGCGTAACGCGTTGCAGCAGCACGAATTCGGTCAAGAGGGTTCCCGACCGGGTGGGTTCCAGGCGAGCAAATGCGAAACCTGGATGACAGAATCGCATGGCCTCGGGCGCGTGAGCTACGACGCTTCCGTTTCCGACAAGCCCAGGAATACGAAAATGGCGCGGTTGAGCGCCTTCACATCTTCGGAGGCCAGTGAGCCCACCAGCCTTCCGAGGCGTTTCCTCGGCACGGCAGTCAACTTGTCTACCATCATCCGGCATGGTGCACGCAGTCCGCTCCGGGCGCTGGGCTGAACGGAAAGCCTGAAGATCGGTGCCGGCGTCGGGTCGGTGGTCAAGGGACACACGACGATGGAATCGTTCGCGTCGAATCGATCGTCTTGGACGATGACCGCGGGTCGCGGCTTGCCCGCATAGGCCCCTCCACCCGCGACAGTCCAGATCTCACCGCGTTTCATTCTGCATTCCAGGCAGAAATCGCGTCGACGAACGCCTGGTCCCGCTTGGCGTGAGGACTCTTCGCTACCGCAAGCGACTGACGGTGTGCGGCCTGGGCGAAGGACCTCGACCGCACGTCAGGAACCCAGATCTGAACGGGGCGAAGCCCCGCCTTCCGCAATCGCGTGCGATGCGCACGGACCTTATCGCGGGAAGTGGATCTAGCAGTCGTTGGCATGGAGACTCCGTGTGGTTACATGTAACCTAGCACATCGCGTAGAGACCGCGCAAACGCGGCTCGGACGGGCCGCGAGTTGATGACTGTGCGAAGGCGATCGGTGGTGAGCCAACCGATGATAGCGATCTCGCGCCGACGCCGGTCGGCTAACCACTGTTGGGTGCCTGGATCTATGATGCAGGCGGCCCTCGCCAATGCCGCACCTTCTGCTACCACGTTCGCCGCTCGTCCCCGGTCGCTCGCCGGTGCGCATCGGTTATCGGGACTCGAACGACGGCCGCAAGATCGGTCGATGTGACGTGCTCGTTGTCTTGCATGGCGGGTGGGGCGCTCGCATTTATCCGTTCGATCGCCAGATCGCGGCTCTTGATCGGCATCGCGTCATCGTGCCCGATCGGACGGGTTACGGCACCTCCGAAACGATCGATGGGCTACCAGCAGATTTTCACCAGCGCGCGGCAGAGGAAACGCTCGCCGTGCTCGACGCGCTGGGGCTCGGGCGCGCCTCGTTCTGGGGACACAGCGACGGCGCCGTGATTGCCTTGAGAGTCGCGCTGATGGCGCCCGATCGTGTGGATCGGATCGTTGCGGAGGCGACCCACTTCTTCCGGCGGAAGCCGCGATCGCGCGAGTTCTTCGAGTCCATGCGAGACCGGCCCGAACAATTCGGCGGTCGCGTCTCGAAGGCGCTCGAGGTCGATCATGGAAGCCGATGGCGGGCGCTGCTCACGATCAACGGCGAAGCCTGGCTTCACCTGGCGGACTCGTCTGGCGACGGCCAGGCCGACCTCTACGACGGACGGCTGGCGGACGTTCGATCGCCAGTTCTGCTGGTTCATGGAGAGGCGGACCCGAGGACCGAGCCTGGAGAGTTCGAAGCGCTCCGTGCCGCGCTTCCGCACGCGAACATTGCGGTCCTTACGCGAGCGTTCCACAGCCCGCACAGCGAGCCCGCCGCGGCCGATGCGGTCACGGACGCGATGCGGCGCTTTCTCGGGTGAGGAGGATCTGCGGGTTGTGCGTAATCGCGGGAATGCCAGGCGGAGGCGACGGAGCACACGGAACGAGATCACCACGCAGACACGGAGGCACGGAGACGAACGGTTTTCAAAAAATCTTGAACTGATTGGATTGACCATTATTCCTCCGCGTCCCCGTGTCTCCGTGTTGATCTTTTTCCGTGTGCTCCGTACCCTCCGCTCGACTCCACCAGTTCACAGAGGTCGAATTATGGTGCACCACGTGTACGCCCCCTTGCGCGCCCTGTCGCTCGCACTTCTCGCGCTGGCATACGTCGGGTTGCTGACCGCCAACGCCGAGACGCGCGTCACCGCGGCTGTGGATTTCTCAGGTCGATGGGTTCTCGTATCTGCGGCGCCCGTGCGGCCCGGCTACGAGCAGTTCTGGCTCGGCATCGAAGCCACCATCACTCAGACGCCGTCGAGCCTGAGCATTAAACGACTGGCCCCGCTCCCGCAACGGGATGCCCGGTTCACGCTCGACGGCGACGAGAGTCGGAATGAGCACGTCGTGAACAGCCAGCGGCTGATCAGGAATTCACGCGCAACATGGAACGGCAGCACGCTGCTCATCAGCACCGACACAGCGCTTCCAGACGGCCAGACCTACCTCTCCAACATCCTGCGATGGTCGCTCGATGCCGACGGCATGCTGGTCATCGGCGATACTGAGATCTGCGGCCGCGGCGAGTGCCCGAGCGTGCTGACCACGGTGAAGTTCAAGAGAGCGGATTAGACGATTGCGGAGTGCGGATGGCAGATTGCGGATTTTGTGATTGGCGATTGATGATTGAGATTGCGGATTGCCGATTGACGGGCACGCTCAAATCGACAATGGAAAATCGACAAGCTAAAAGTCAACAATCGACAATCTGGCAATCTAAAAATCGGCAGTCATCAATCCGCAATCGGCAATCGATATGGCTCCTAACGCTTCCGCTCGCCGATCGCATAGAGCGCCTTGTCGGTGCGGATGAAGATCTGTCCGTCGGACACGGCGGGCGAACTGAGGACGTACTCACCGAAATCGTTTTCAGCGAGCACAGCGAATCTGGGGCCTGCCTGGACGACACTTGTCACACCGTCCTCATCGGTGACGTAGATCTTGCCGTCTGCCACGACGGGAGATCCGGTGTAGGTCGCCGACCGCAGGCGCTGCCGTTCGTACACCGCCGCGCCGGTCTTCGCGTCGAGACACCACATGATCCCGCGATCGTTGATGACGTAGACGTAGGTGCCGTCCGTCACGGGCATGGGCACGTCGGGTCCGTTCATGAACCGCCAGAGCAGGTGCGTGCGGCTGACGTCGCCGCGGCCGCCCGCCTTGAGCGCCAGCATCGGGCGCTCGCGCGATGGCACGTAAATGACGTCGTCGTGCACGACGGCCGAGGCGATGATCCGGTAGATGCCCTCGTGGTCCGGGTTGAGCCCTTCCGCTCTCCACAATTCCGTGCCGCTCGACGGATCGTGGCCGGTGACCACGTCCGCGCCTGACACGACGACTTCCGTCGTCCCACCGTGATGCACCAGCGTCGGTGTCGTGTAGGCATCCGGCGATTCCTGCTCGGCTGACGTGCGGCGCTCGACCCGCCAGATCGTATGGCCATCCGACTTGCGGATACGCAGGAGGTACGAGGCCGCGTCGGTATGCGATCCGTGCAGGACCTGCACGTAGAGGGAATCCTCGAACAGCAGTGGCGACGAACCGTAGCCGTAAAGCTGTCCGAACGGGCCGTAGTCGCGCTGGATGTCGCGCGCCCACCGCTCGTTGCCGTCGAAATCGAACGCTTTCAGGATGCCCGTGCCCGTCATCACCCACACGCCGTCGCCGTCGGTTACCGGGGAGGGGGAGGACATGTTCTGTTTGCGAATCTGCCGGTTGCCGCCGGAGACCGGCCGCTTCCAGCGCACCGAGCCGTTCGTCCGATCGATGCACCAGAGGAACACCCCGGGACCTTCGGCGACGTTGAGAAAGATGCGATCGCCCCAGACGATCGGGCTCGATCCCGACCAGGCGGGCAGCGCCAGCTTCCACGCGAGGCCGCTTGTTTTCGACCATCGCACCGGGAGCCCGGTGTCGCGACTGACCCCGTTCAACAATGGCCCGCGCCACTGCGGCCAGTTCTCCGCCGCCAGCGGCAGCGGCCTCAGCAGGACGACGGCGAGGAGCGCGATGAGCGGTTTTCTCATCAGGCGATCGAACCAGCACCGATGATGGTATTCGCAAGCCGTCCCATTCGGTTCAGAATCCGAGCAGGGACTGCAGGAAGCCATGGTGCGATGCTCAATGCGAAGACCGCCATCGACATGACAAGAAATGCGACGAGCGTCCCTGCGAGGACTCGGAGTTTCACCATGAGCGTTCGATCCCTCGCGAAGATGGCCAATGTGGCGGCCGCTCTCGAACGAAGAGGCCAAAATGCTGTTCCGCCTCGTACCGGTTGTGCGCGGCGCAGCGAAGCTCCAGGTTCTCGAGCGTCGTCGGACCACCGGAAGCGTACGGCATGACGTGGTGAATTTCGAGAAAACCGGTCTCCCGGCAACGACCAGCCGGTCCTTCAAACTTGCAACGGCCTTCATCCCGTGCCCAAACCTTCCTCCGAACGGCCGCCGGGACATGACGCGAGAGCTTTTTTGTAGGCCGCACTGCCCGTGGGAGCCCGGTCGCAGCAAGTCTCTGTTTGTCGAGCGTGTCGAGAAGTACAGTCAGTGCGCTGTCAAAAATAGCCGCGGGATCGCCGTTGGGCACACGATGGCGGAGCAGATCCTGAGCCCGCAGGAACTTCTCGTAGGTTTCGGAAGTGACCGTGAACTGCACTTTGTATCGCCCCGGGGCGAGCGGCTCGACCTTCTCGCGACGTGGGGTGCACACTGAAATCCGATCGAGTCGGGTTTCGGACGATTGGGGAGCAGCCGCCGCAGATGAGGAGGTTGATATCAGCGTAGGCGCCGGCGCTGACGGCACTTTGCGAATCGATGACGGTACATCCGCTCGCGGTTGAATCCGCGCAACGATTTCTTCAATTTGTCGCTTGCTCTTGTGAGAGGCTTCGACAAGCAGCCCGCGATGATTCGCTTCGGTCAGATGCGGTGACAACAAACGGACTGCGCTGAGGTGAACGCGGCCTTCCGAAAGCAACTCCAGGATTATCGGGAACCGTTGCGCCGCTCGAGCGGCTTCGATCCGGTTGAATGCGGCGTGCTCTGCGAGATGGAGCACCTGAGTGCAGTACGTGAACATTGACGAGCAGCCCTGCCCGAGATAGAGCCGCCGTGCGTCGAATTCCGCGAGGGCGGAAATCAGCGCGGCCGTTGCTCGCCGCTCGGCGAGCGCGAGGCGGTTTATTTCGGCGACCAATTGCTGATCTGAGAATTGCTCGTGGCCCGTAGATAATTCCCTCATGTCCCCGGTATATCACGGAGATTTTCGACGGCTTGGGCTGCCCGCTGAGGAGCGACTCGGATTCAGGGCTGCGGCGTAGCCACCTGGTTGACGATCGCGCTTTTCGCGGGCGGGTAATGGCTTTGGGAAGTGGCCGGTGAACGATACGCGAGCGAAATGATCGCGTCGCCAAATCCTTGTCAAGTGGTTTTTGACAGCAGTCGCGAGACTACAACTGCCGACAGCAGCATCAGCAAAACATTCTGACGTACTGCGACTCATGGACACCGTTCAAATCTTCTTTCGCACGGCGAATAGCAGAAACCAAAACGAAGGACTCGACAAGGTGCACAGCTACCTCGCTGCCTTAGCCCACAACGGTCAGGTCATCGAGGGCCGTACGCCGTTGGCTAGAGTCAGAGGCGGCTATGTCGTAGCCGTGAGCGTTCCTGAGCGCAGCGCGCTCGCCGACCGTGTCGCTGATAACTGGGTCCGCAAGAGGCTTCGAGAACTGGCGGGCGTGGGCGTCGAGCGGCCGAAGGTGAAGCATCTGGGCACCAATCCTGAAAGCCGGAGCAGTGATAAAGCTGAACGCTAGCGCAGGTGCCCTTCCTGCCGCGGGAACTGGCTGCGCCCGGACTCTCTGCACAGGATCTTCGACTTCCAGTGCCGGCGATGTCGGTTGCTGTCCAACGTCGCGTTTGATGTCCGGTTGGGAATGCCGTCGGTCAGTCTTTCCTCTCAGGCAGGTCGTGCCCAGTCCACTTGTGCACGCGTTCTGTGAGACTGCCTTTTCGAATGCGAACAGACGATCGGGTCACCTCGCCGATCGCGCCCCCGAGTTCGATGTCGAGTCCGGCCGATTTGGAAATGCCCAACTTCTGACTCGCATACACGCTGCGGTGTCCAACCATCAGAAAGGCTGTCGACGCGGCGAGTGCGGCGTAGACGCCCTCTGGCGCCGGCAGCAGTTCCATGGCCATGACGGCCGCGGCGATCGGCGTATTCGCGGCGGCGGCCAGGACGGCGACCAAACCGACGGCGGCCAGAAACGGTGATGGCACGGCGAAGATGCGCGCCAGCGCCGCGCCACTTGTGGCGCCAACGAAGAACACGGGCGTGACAATCCCGCCGCTGCCTCCGGATTCCAACGTGATCGATGTTGCCAGAATCTTGAGCAGGAAAGCGGCGGCAACGACGGATGTACTGCCGGTGAGCACGCCCTCAATCGTCTCCGTCCCCAGGCCTGAGTACGTGTCACCGACAGCCATGTACAGCAGCGCAAGCGCACCGCCGCCCGCCGCCGCGAGGATGTAGGGGTGGCGCTCGAAGCGCCTCAGGCCACGCTCGAAGAAGCGCAACGACTCGATGAGCAGCAGCGCCACAAGTCCGAATAGCGCACCGGCCATCAGCATGATCACGATTGTTCGCGTCTGGCTGCTATCGGCGAACGGGGCCTGGAATGCGGGAAATGGAGGGCGGACGCCGCAGGCCAGATGTCCCACGATGCCGGCGACGAGCGCGGGAAAGATGACGCTGTAGTCAATCCGGCCGAGGTAGAGGACTTCAATCCCGAACAAGGCGCCAGAGACCGGAGTGCCGAAGACGGCGGCAAAGCCGGCGCTGATCCCGCAAATCACGAGGCGTCGGCGGTCCTCATCGGGCAAACGCAACACGTCGGCAAACAGACTGGTAAGGGCCGCGCCAATCTGCGCGGCCGGGCCTTCTTTGCCGACCGATCCTCCGAATGCGAGCGTCACGACGGTGGCGCCGAGCTTGACTGGAGCGACCAGCCAGTCCACCCGGCCGGAGCGTTGGTGCACAGCCGCAATGACCGCCTCGGTTCCATGACCCCGAGCATCGGGCGCGAACGTGCGGATTATCCAGACACAGATGGGAAGAGCGAGCGGCAGAAGCACGAACACTGGGACACGACCGAACGTGATCCCACGGGCGAGCTCCGCCGATCGCGCTAATAACCACAAGAAGAGCCGCGTGCTCAACCCCACGCACAGGCCGGCACCAGCGCCGAGCAGTGCCCACTTCAGCGTGCTGATGAGCAGCGCGGTGTGTTCCGTATACCAGCGACTCTCGTCAGAAAGACGTGGGGATTCGTCCTGCAGGCGGAACGCACGGAGGCGAGTCATTCGTTGCCGGAAGCCGAAGAACATTTGATCCCTGAAAGGGTATCAGCACTGGCCGCTCGGTGGAGCCGTAGCAAAGAGGCCCCGATGCGCGCTACTTTCTCGGCGCGAGCGAATTGATCGGTCCCTGGCGCAGTCGGACCCCGTCACGGCGCCGCTTGCGTCCTTCTGGAATTCCAGCGTCGCTTCGACGACCTTGTAGAAGAACAGCGTCTCTGACTCGGCGAAGATCGGAAATGCGGGCTGACCGGTCAGCTGCGCCATCAACTGACTGCCGTCGAGCGTGACCGACAGCTCGGCGTTGGCGGGCATCTGATACGTGCCGACGTAGCGAGCCAGGGTGGTCGCCGGCACCGTCGTCTCCTTGTGCTGCGGCGTCGGCCACGGTCGCGCTGGTGCGCGGAACCTTGCGTTCGCGGCCGTTCTGGTACATCACGGCGTGCGTCACCGCCCCGCTCGCATCCGTGAAGAACTCGACCTGCGCGTCGACGACCTTCAGGAAGAACTTCGTCTCCGACTCCGCGAAGATGGGAAACTGCTGCTGACCGGTCAGCTGCGTCGTCAGATGATCGCCGGCGAGCCTGATCATCATGTTGGCGCCCGGCCCGAGCTCGTAGGTTCCGACATACTTCGACAGCGTCGCGACCGGCAGCGCGATCTCCTTCCGCTCGGACGTGAGTCTGCACGACGCCGCCGTGCGCCAGAGTGGCCAGCTTCGTGGCGATCTGGTTCGGCGCCTGGCCGTTGAGGTTGGCGAGCACCGCCACCGTCAGCTTGTTGTCGGGGTAGTACGCCAGGAACGTGTTGAACCCGTCGATGCCGCCGCCGTGCTGAACCACTTTGTCGGCCGCTCGCGGTCTGCACGACGACCCCGAGCGCGTAGTCGCTCTTGAACGGCGTCGTCATCTTCGCGAGCGACGTGGCCGAGATCAGCTTGCCGCCGAACAGACCCTGCTCCCAGCGGAGCAGATCCTCGGTCGTGGAGTAGAGCGCGCCGGCCGCGTGCGGGATGCTCATGTGGACGAAGCCGGCGTTGACGGGACCCGTCGGCGACGGCGTGTATCCGGCGGCTCGGCGGGGGATGATGGCGGTGTTCGAGTCGTAGCCCGAGTCCTTCATCCCAAGCGGCGTGAAGATGTTGTCGGTCACGAACTTCTCGTAGCTGGCGCCGGTGACCCGCTCAATCACGTAGCCGAGCACGAGATAACCGGAGTTGCTGTAGCTCATTTTCTCGCCGGGGACGAAATCGAGCGGCTTGTCGCGCACGGCCGCGATCGTCTTCGCGACAGGCGTGTCGTCCAGCTTCAGCGATTTGTAGTCCGGCAGGCTGGTGAAATTCGGAATCCCTGACGTGTGCGTCAGCAGGTTGAAGATCGTGATCGCGTCCCATGCCGCGGGTGCATCGGGCATGTGCTTCTTGATCGGATCGTCGAGTTTCAGCTTCCCGCGTTCCTCGAGCAGCAGAATGGACGCGGCGGTGAACTGCTTCGTGATCGAGCCGAGCCGGAACTTCGTCGCGGGCGTGTTGGGAATGTCCCATTCGAGGTTTGCCGATCCGTAGCCCTTGCTGAGAACGACGTCGCCGCCGCGGGCGACGAGCACCGTCCCCATGAAGGTCTTGTCGCGGACGTAGCTCTGGACGACCTCCTCCATGCGTGCGGTGTCCTGTGCCAAGCACGAGGTCGCGACGAAGAGGAGCACGATCGCGCGTCGAATGGTTTTCATGCGCAAGAGCTTACCGCAGAACGGAGGAGTCGGAGCCTCGCCCGCAGGTGAGCGAAGGCTGGCCAAAAAAATCGAACTTGCGCGGCAGTGAGGCCGTCATACTGGACGGCCCATGAACCTTCAAATGCCGTTCGAAAGCGTGGTCCGAGACGTCCGATACGCGGTCCGCTCGTTCCGCCACGCACCCCTGGCGGCCCTGACAATCGTCACGACGGTGGCGGTCGGACTTGGGCTGGTGGCCGCCGTGTTTACGTTCCTCAACGCAGTGATCTTCCGCCCGGACGAGGTGCGCAACCCGGGCGAGCTGTTCGCGGTCGAACGTCAACGACCGGCGAACGCGGAACCCGAGCGGCTCACCCGCGAGCACTCTGATGCGCTCGTTCGCGAGACGGGCCTGTTCTCTGATGCCTTCGCGAAGGGGCCAGACCTCGATGTCCGGATCGATGGCCGGAGGTTGGAGGGTTCGCTCGTGTCGGGGAACTTCTTCCAGGTTCTCGGCACGGCCGCCGCGCGGGGACGAACTCTCACGCCATCGGACGATCTCGGCGGCCATCCGACCATCGTCTTCAGCCATCGCGCCTGGTCTCGACATTTCGCAAGCGATCCCGCTGTGCTCGACCGCCCGCTCCTCGTGAACGGGATCTCGGTCGACGTCGTCGGCGTGATGCCGGAGGGCTTTCGAGGGCTCGTCGTCTCCGCGCCGGATTTCTGGGCGCCGCTGTCGCTCCTTGACCAGGTTCGCCGCAACGATCCCGGAAACACGGACGCCGTCGTCGTCAGCATCATCGGGCGACTGAACCCGGGGCTATCACGCGAGCAGGCGGTCGCGAGGCTGCACGTCTGGGAGTCGCGGCAACCCGCTCCGAATCCTGTCGGCCAGCCGGGCACGGCCGCGAGCGGCCAGCCGGCCCATCCTCTCATCCTCGAACAGAGGCAGGGGACGGTGCCGCTGTCGGCCGACGTTATGGCGCTCTTCACGCCGCTCTTTTTTGCCTTCGGCCTCATCCTGATGATCGCGTGCGCCAACGTTGCCAACCTGCTGCTGGCGCGCGCGGTGACACGACAGCGCGAGATTGGGGTCCGGCTGGCGATTGGCGCGTCGCGCCGGCGCCTCATCGGACAGCTGATGATCGAGAGCCTGCTATTGGCGCTGGTGTCCGCGGGACTCGCCTTCGGCATTTCACGACTCGTGCTCGCAGCCATCGTGTATGGTGTGACAACCACCTGGGCGCCGGCCGTTGGCGACATTCGTCTTGCCGTGCCGCCAGCGGACTGGCGCGTCGCGCTGTTCCTGGTTGTCGGTGCGATCGTATCGACCATTTTCTTCGCGCTCGTACCGGCGCTCCAGGCCACGCGGCTCGAGCTGGTGCGGGCGATGCGCGGCGAGGTGGTGCGTGACGGCCGTCCCGGCCGCGCCCGCAGCGTGCTCGTGGTCCTTCAGGTGACCGCATCCGCGCTGCTCCTCATCTGCGCCGCCGTCTTCTTGCGCAGCGCGCTGGGAACCACCACGATCGATCCCGGTATACGCACGGCCGATACCGTGTTCGTGAGCGTCACGAACGAACGGATGCGTGGTGCGCTGCTCGAAGCCGTGAAGAACGAGCCGTCGGTCGCCTCGGTTGCGGCCTCGTGGCCGGGCCCGATGGACGACCGTGCGGGCTCTGCCATCGGCGCGAGCGGCAAGCTGGCGGCTGGGTACAAGTTCGCCTCGCCCGAATACTTCAACGTCCTCGGCATCGATATCGTGCGCGGCCGCGGCTTCGCCCAGACCGAACGGAGCGCCAGCGCTGCGGTGGCGGTCCTATCGGCAAGCGCTGCGCGCCAGCTGTGGCCGGATCGTGACGCCGTCGGGCAGGTGCTGCAGCTCGAAGCGGACACGAACCAGCCGCCTGGCTCAAGTGAGCCGCCGCTTCTCTCCCGCACGTTCGTGGTCGTCGGCATCGCCCGTGACGTGGCGGGTCTCCAACTCGGCAAGGCCAAGGCGCCAACTGTCTACGTGCCGATCGACGCGGAGTCTTCTCAGACGTCGTTTGCGGTTCGGGTGCACGGCGATCCAGAGCGCACGCGCCTCGCGCTCCTTGATCGGTTCGCGGCAATCGATCCGGGCATCGGCGAGGTCGCGACGCTGCGGACTATTGCCGCCACCGTCGCGTATCTTCTGCAGATCGCATTCTGGTTGACGGTGTCGCTCGGAGCGCTCGCGCTGGTCCTGACGGTGTCGGGACTCTTCAGCGTGCTGTCCTATCTGGTCGAGCAGCGCACCCGGGAGATAGGCGTTCGAATTGCGCTCGGCGCGACGGGCCGGAGCATCGCCACGCTCGTGCTGTCGCAGATGGCTGGTCCCGTCGGCATCGGGCTGCTCCTCGGTGGCAGCCTTACGGGCGCGCTCAGTGCCGTGCTTCTAGCGACACCTGGTTCCGGATCGATCGGGTCGATCGTGCGTCTGTTCGATCCGGTCGCCTACTTCGCGAGCCTTCTCTGTATCGTGACAGCGTGCGCGTGCGCGGCGCTGATTCCGACGCTGCGCGCGGGACGAATCGATCCGATCGCCGCGCTCAGGCAAGATTGAGCACCCCGTCCTTCACTTGGCTTTCGTCGCCGTGAACTCGCCGCTGACGTTCATAGGCTGCACGTTCACCGTTCCGGCAATCTTCTCCGCTGAATCGAGCGTCCCGCTGTAGTAGACGGTCAGTGTCTGCCCCTCATACTGCGTGTCGAACTGCCAGCTGACCGTCTTGCCCTCCACCTTTCCGGTGATGGCCACGGGCCCGCGCTCGCCCTTGCACGAGCCGGTCAAGTCCGCGTCCTTCTGGGTGAAGGCGCACGTCGATTCGCTGGCATTTCCGGAAACGTTCGAGCTGACCGTCCAGTTCCCGCCGACCGATGCCGGTTGCGTTTGGACGGCGCCAGTGGCAATGAGTGCAAGGGCCGCGAGAATAAGGTGGGTCACAGTTTGACTCTCCCTGATCAACCGAATGAAACAGCAATGATATCGCGTATGATTCATCGTCTCCGCGTCAAATAAAGGACACATCCATGCGAGTTGCGAGGGTAGGGCTTGTGGTCCTGCTGTTGTCGAGAATCACGATGGCGGCCTCGGATTTTCTGACCGAGGGCTACGACAACGCGCGGACCGGCTGGGTCCGCGACGAGAAGGTGTTTACGGCGGCCAACGTCGGGAACACGAAGCTTCTCTGGAAGCTGAAGCTCGAGAGCACGCCGCGCGCCATGCACAACCTCTTCGCGCCGCTCGTCGCTGAGCGGGTGACTACGACGCAGGGCACGCGGGAACTTGCCGTGGTTACGGGGGTATCCGACGACCTGTTTGGGATCGACGTCGCAACGGGCAAGCAGATCTGGCATCGTCATTTCGACAGCACGCTGACCAATCCTGGTGGCACGAACGACACGCTGTGTCCCGGCGGGCAAACGGCCGTGCCGACGATGGTGCAGTCGTCGCCGGGCAAGTACACGATCTATGCCGTGTCGTGGGACGGCCGCCTTCGGCAAGTGAATCTGGCAGACGGGCAGGATGTTGCGCCTCCAGAGAAGTTCATACCGGGGGGCGGCAAACCGTATGCGCTCAACCTCCACAACGGTGTCATCTACACGGCGACGGCACAGGGCTGCGGCGGATTGACCAACGCGTTCTATTCATACGACCTCGCCACTCGGCGCGCGAGTGCCTTCATTCCTGCGGGTGGCGGGCTGTGGGGCCGCCGCGGTGCGGCCATCGCGGCCGACGAGACCGTGTATCTCGGCACGGGAGATGCGCAATTCGATTCGCAGAATCGGCGTCTGGGCAACGGGATCGTCGGCGTCAAGCTCGATGCGAACAAGCAGCTGCAACTCGGCGACTACTTCGCAGCGCCCAACGCGAACTGGTTGTGGCGGCGCGACCTCGACGTCAACACGACTCCGGTCGTGATCGATTACCGCAATCGAAAGTTCCTGGTCGGGACCAGCAAGGAGTGCCGACTGTGGCTGCTGGATCGCGACGGGCTGGGCGGCGAGGATCACCGGACGAGCGCGTACACGACGCCGCTGATTTGCAACGATGCGCAAGCGTTCGATGCGAGAGGCGTCTGGGGTGCCCTGAGCGCATGGCAGGACGACAAGGGCGCGCAATGGGTGCTCGTGCCTTTCTGGGGTCCCGTCAGCACACAGTTCAAAGCGCCCATCGAGCACGCGCGTCCGACTGGCGGAGGCGTCGCCGCATTCAAGCTCGAAGAGCGATCGGGGAAATGGCAGCTCACGCCTGCGTGGTTGTCGCGCGACATGGATCTTGCGGACGAAGCGGTGATCGCAAACGGAGTGGTGTTCGCTTACGCCGCCGGTGAGGATGCCACGCAGGTCATGCCGGACCGTGCGTGGAACGAACCAGGTGGCCCCGTTTATGGCGGAGGCCTCAGCTCAGGACCGGCCCGCCGCGTTCCAACTTCGCGCCGCGCCGCGCTCTACGCGCTGGACGGTCAGACGGGGAAGGAGCTGTGGTCGAGCGGCACGCAGATCGAATCGTGGAATCACTTCAGCGGGCTGACCGTTGCAAACGGCCGCGCGTACATCGCCACCTTCGACGGGGTCCTTTATTGCTTTGGTGTCGCCAGGTAATGATGATGCGCACTCAACGATTATTCGTCGCGCTCACCACATCCGTCGTCATGGCGAGCGCCGTCCTCGCACAGCCCGGGCGCGGCGGTTCGCAGTGGCTCACCGCACTGGCCGATGCGCAGCGCACCTCATGGATTCGCGCTGACGACAAGATCTCGGTCGACACGTTGTCGAAGCCCGGCTTCGACGTGCAATGGAAGAAAAAACTCGAGAATCAGCCGCGCGGCCTGCAAGGTCTGGCGCAGGGCGTCAGCGCAAGCGGCGTGACGTTGTTCGTCCCGATGTCGATCGTGACCGGAAGCTCGAACAACGTGTATGGGATCGACAACGACACCGGCTACGTCGTCTGGCAGCGTCACTTCGACGCCCCGATGCCTGCTGCGACACCGGCCTGCGCAGGAGGGATCGTCTCTGCTGCCACGCGCATCGTCCGGCTGGATGCATCGGCCACCGCTGCCGCGCAGGGGCTGAGTTTCGGCCGTGGTGCGGTCGGCTATCGCAGCCTGCTTGGAGAGCCGGGTGAAGGCGTGCCGCTCGAAGGGCGCGCCGGCGGTCCGGCACGGGGCGCTGGAGATCCGGGCGCCGCTGCACGCGGAGCTGGCGGCGGCCGCGCAGCGCCTCCAGCACAGAGCGGCGCACGTGGCGGCCCACCGCCGGCGGATCGAATACCTGGCGCACCGCCCGTCGAGCAGGGCGGAGCGTTCGGCATGCTCTTCCGCCCTTCCGGCGTTGGCTACGTGATCTCGAGCGACGGGATGTTGCACGTCGTCGGTCTTCCGTCAGGCAAGGACATCCAGCGTCCCGCGCCGTTCCTGCCGGCCAACTCCCGTTGGACGTCGCCGATAGCCGTGAACACCACGTTGTACGCTGCGACGTCGTCGGACTGCGGCGGCGCGCCGAGCGGGGTGTGGGCGATCGATCTGGACAGCGATGCCAAGCCCGTTGTGTCGTGGAAGACGAACGGCGGCGGCATCGTCGGCGCGGTGGCTTTCACTCCGGACGGCACCCTGATCGCCGCCATTGGTGCCGGCCAGACGAACGGTGACGGGAAGGCGAACGCAATCGTGGCGCTCGATCCGAAAACGCTGCAACTGAAGGACTGGTTCACACAGACCACGACGGAGTTTGTAACTGGACCGACGATTGTCAGGCACGCCGACAAGGACGTCGTCGCGGCGGCAACAAAGGATGGTCGAGTTATCCTGCTCGACGGCTCAGCACTGGGCGGTTCGAATCACTCGACGCCGCTTTACGCGTCGAGGCCTGTTCCTGGATCTGGAGCATCGGTGAGCAAGGATGCACTGGCGGCGTGGCAGCAAGCCGAAGCGACATGGATTCTGCTTCCGGTGACGGGCGGGCTGGCCGCAGGAAGCCCGGCCACGAACGGGCCGGTCAGCGCGGGATCAGTCGTGGCACTGAAGTTGACCGGCGCTGGCGGTGCGTTCTCCCTGCAGCCCGCATGGGTATCCCACAACCTGTCGTCCCCGGCCACGCCGATCATCGTCAACGGTGTGGTGTTTGCGATGTCGACCGGCATGCCCTCGACGGCAACGGGCCGCGGCACACCAGCCGTCCTTCATGCGTACGACGGCGCAACGGGCAAGCCACTGTGGAACAGCGCCCAGGCGATGACGACGTTCGCAGCGCCCGGAAGCTTCTGGAGCACGCTGGGACAAGTGTATGTCGGCACCCACGACGGAACGGTGTACGCGTTCGGCTTCAAAGACGAGCGGCGTTAACTAGATTGCTGAATGCTGATTGCTGAATGCTGAATGTCGGTAATTGCTCTTACCTCTGACTCGTAAGAGCCGTCTTCTCGCGCTTCAGCATTCGATCAGCCCACGGGATGAAGTACTTCCAGTTCGGTCCATCCGTGTGGCCGCCGTCGTGCTGCCGCCACGCGAGCTGACCGTCGAGCAGGCCTTCGTTGACCGCCGGCATCTTCTCCGTCTTGTAGTCATCCGATCGGCCGAGTCCCTTCGCGCCGAGCAAACGAAACGCCGGCTGCGCCGCAATCGCGGCCATGAAGCTGCCCTGGTGATCGAGCCACTTGGCATCGCCCTTTTCAGGGTACTCCATAGCTGATGAACGTCGGACGCGGCGCGCACAGCGCGATGAGCTCGTGGGCGTCCACCGGGATATCACCGGCGTTTTTCGAACCGAACGTGGCTTCCGCAGCGCCGGCTTCCGCCGTTCGCCCTTGTTGACGAGGCCGATGATGCCCTTGGTCAGTGCGCCGCCGTTATCGGCCTGGATGCTTGCAGGACTCAGAGACGCATATCCCCATCCCGCCGCGATCAACTGCTCCGTCGCCGGAGGGTCGCTGCCTGGAGCGGGGGGCGGGAATCCGCGCCCGCGTCCGCATGCGCGGATTATATCCGCGCGCGCTGGCGAATCCGCATGCCCCCTCTTGATCTCCGGGCGCCGATCGAGCTATCGATCAGATCTAGCCAGGGAGATGTCCCATGATCCTGACCATGCTTGAATCGCTCGGCCGCGATCTCCGGCTTGGGCTTCGGCTTCTTTACAAGGACGCGGTGGTGTCGTCGGCGGCGGTCATCTCGCTTGGCCTTGCGATTGGCGCCTGCACGGCTGCGTTTTCCTTGATCGATGCGGTCATTCTGCGACGGCTACCGGTTCGCGAACCTGATCGGCTCGTCTACGTGAACCGCGGCGGCGAGAAGGACGACCTGCGGTTCACTGCGCTCTACAGCTACCCATTCTTCGATCGCGTTCGACAGACCCTGCCGCCTCACATGGAAGTCTTCAGCATGAGCCATCAGTCGCTGCGACAGGCCATCCTTCCGGATGCCGGCGGAGCCGAGGAGAAGCTGCTGACGCAGTTCGTCTCGGGCAATGCGCTGAACGCGCTCGGCGTAACCGCCGCGATTGGGCGCGTGCTGCAGCCGTCCGATGATCTCAGGCCCGGTGCACATCCGGTCGCGGTCGTCAGCCACGCCTTCTGGACGAGGCGCCTTCGTGGGAATCCCAACGCGCTTGGGACATGGATTCAGGTTGCGCAACGGTCCTACGAAATCGTCGGCGTCACGCAAGCCGGATTCATCGGTGCACAGCCGGGCGTCCTGACTGACGTCTGGCTTCCCAACATGATGTTCCAGGCGGACAGCCTGGTGGCGCCGCACTGGAACTGGCTGCAGATCTGGGGACGGCTCGCGCCGAACGAAACCAGTAGGACTGTCCAGCCCATCGTCCGGACCACCCTGAGCGCCTTCGACGGCGATCACCCTGACGGAAAACTCCCAGGCTCAGGCTCGCAGGGGGAGGAGACCGCGATCGAGGTCCGCGACGCCTCAGCAGGCTTCTCGCAGGTCCGCACTGATTTCGAACGCCCGCTGCTCGCGCTCGCTTCGATCGTTGGCCTGGTGCTGCTCATCGCCTGCTCGAATGTGGCAAATCTGCTGCTCGCTCGTGGAGCCGCCCGGCGGCGCGAGATGGCGCTCCGGGCGTCGATAGGTGCGGGGAGGACTCGCCTGGTCCAGCAGGTGCTGATGGAGTCGGGCGTGTTGACGTTGGCGGCCACCGGACTCGGCGTCCTGTCTGCGTATGCCGTCGTTCCGCTGGTTGTGGGAATGCTCACGACAAACGAGAACCCCGTCTACCTCGAAGCGCATTTGGATTGGCGCCTGCTCGTGTTCGTGGCTGCGATCGGATGTCTCACGACGATCCTCTTCAGCCTCGCGCCCGCTCTTCGAGCGTCCCGCGCCATGCCGGCCGAGATCGTGGCACTCGGCGATCGGAATCACACCGCAGGTGCCGGGATGGCGCGCTCGCTGGTCGCCGTACAGATTGGGTTCAGCGTGATGCTGCTCTTCGTGGCTGGCCTTCTTCTGCGCTCCTTCGATCGGCTGCTCGAGGTCGATCTCGGGTTCAGGCCGGACCGCCTGGTGCTGCTGACGGTCGAGTCCCGCGATCGCCTCGAGCCTTCCACGGCGCGCGAGGTTGGCCGTCAGCTCGTCGCGCGTGTTCAAACACTGCCAGGCGTCGAGAGTGCGAGTGTGTCGGGCTGGGCGCTGTTCAGAGGATGGTCCTCGGGCAGCAACGTTGACCTCCCCGGACGAGGATCTGCCCAATCCCGTCGACTGGCGATATCACCCGGGTTCTTCAGGACGATGGGAATCCGGATCCTCGACGGCCGCGAATTCGTACCGCAGGACGGGGAGGCGCTCGATCCCATGCCGGTGATCCTCAACGAAACGTTCGCCCGTAAGTATCTGTCCGGCGAACGTGCCGTTGGCAGACGCCTCACGACCACGAGCCGCGGGGAGCCGATCACGTATGAAGTCGTCGGCGTGACGGCGGATGCCAGGGATGGTTCCGTACGTGGCGACGTGGGTCCGTACTTGTTTTCGTTGATTGGTGACGCCGACGGCACCGTCGAACTCCGGTCGTCGCTCGACCCCCATACGCTCGCTGACCACCTGCGCAAGGAACTCCCGCTCATTCACCCATCGCTCAGACTCGTTGACGTCACGCGGCAGGCTTCGCTCGTCGGCAACACGCTGCTGCGTGAGCGTCTTCTCGCCGTCTTGTCGGGCTTCTTCGCTGCGCTTGGGCTCGTGCTGGCTGCCGTCGGACTCTATGGCGTCTCGAGTTATGCCGTCGTGCGGCGCACGCGAGAGATCGGCATTCGACTCGCGCTGGGTGCACAGGCTGCCTCTGTCGTCCGATCGGTCGCCGGTCGCGTTGCGCTCGCAGTGGCTGCCGGCGTGGTGGCCGGTCTCGCCGGTGGTGTGTACTTCGCGAGATTCGTCCAGGCGTTTCTGTACGAGACGGAGCCTTTCAGCGTGTCCAGCGTTGGCCTGCCCGTGCTTTGCCTGCTGATCGTGGTGTTGGTCGCGATGTGGTCCCCCCTGCGGCGCGCTATCCGGATCGACCCGGCGGAAGCGCTGCGCACGGACTGATCGTGGATCGATCACGAATCAGCGATGTTCACTGTCACGCTGCGACTATGTCTTACGAGATCACAGGAGAAAGGAGAAAGGAGAGAATCTTGATTTAGAAAGAAAAGAGATGAGTTCTCCTTTCTCTTTTCTCCTGTTTGATCTTTGTGGTGGCTGTCGTTGATTGAGCGCGGAAGCGCTTCGCGGCTCAAATTGTTCGCGATCCCCGCGTGAATGCCCGCACATCGTTTTCGACATCAGACGACCATATCGTGTGGCGATCCTGCGACCGAAAAGCCCACGGAATCGCCAGCGCGTACCCGCAGGCGTCGGCGAGGCGAAGGCGATTGAGCACGGTCTGGCCCTGGTCGGGGAGATCTGGCCAGATGTCGGTCGACGCTGTGGCGAACTCGCCGATGATGCCGAGGTCGAACTCGTGCCGGTCCAGCGTGCCCGCGCCGCCCGGGTAGTGATGGAACTGGCTCACATCAGAGGCGACGCCGCAGTGGCGAAGCGTGCCGGTTGACGCGAATCCCACCGTCGGCCTGAAGCCTGCTCGGCGAACGCGTTCGCTGCCATCCTCGATGAATGCCCGCATGGATGATGCCGGAACCGGCGGTCTGCTGGTGGGGTCGGGCTGCCACCCTTGCGTGACCCAGTCCGGCTCGTTGATCAATTCCCAGGCGTAGATGACATCCGGATACTGTTGCGAGGCTCGCAGGAGCGGGTCGAGCGCTCCGTCCAGGAAGCGCGCGCGCTTCCCGTCATTGCTGATCGCGTCTGCGCGGCCCTGCTTGACCCACGCGCGATCCGGGATCATCGTCGATGAACCAGGCGCCGCCGGAGTCGTGATCGGCGTGACACCTGGCTGGCAGAAATGAAAATCCACGAACACGGGCAACAGCTGCACAGGGTGAGCGCCAGCCTGATCCGTTTTCGCGAAGCGCGCCAGGAGAGTGCTGAAGTGCGCAAGAAACTCGTTGCTCAGCGCAGGCGGATTGAAATGCCATCTCCGTCGAAACCAGCCGGACCATCGCGGGGCATCGTCACCGGTGCCGTAGGTCAGGCCGTCGGCCAGGATGAACCAGCGCACGACGGTGATCCCGATGTCGCTCAGGTGCTGAAGATCCGCATCGATGGGGTCGTACCACCGCGGAGTGGTGCGCCCGCCTCGCCACGACGGCGGTCCGAGACCGAAGTCCCAGCCGTAGTCGAACCAGGGATAGTTAACACCGACCTGCATGTGCGTCTCCCATCAGCGCCCCGGCACGACCGACAACAGTTCAGGGCAGGTGAGCCGCAACAGCTCGATCACCTGGTCGGGAACATCGCTAATCACGGCATCCTTGCCCTGGCAGATGCACGCCGTCAGCAAGACCTTTGACACGCCGAACCACTTGCCATCGGCTTCGGCGCTCGCAAGGAACCGGCCTTCCTTGCGGTCGAGCAGGATCTGACTCTTCGGAAAGGCCGTCGCGCCGCTGGCCAGCGCGCGCTGGAGGTCTGACGTTACGCAATGTTCCTGTGCTGAAACGATGCCGTCGGGCAGGAGCTCGGCGGGCACTGACTCCCGTGACACAGAATCCGGAATCACAAACAGCCGGGCACCTCGATGCCCTGAGGCGTTCAATGCATCCGGGTGCCCGGCGCGAGCCTGAAGGGCATCCACGGTGCGCTGGAGAACTTCGCGGGCCCACGCGAGTGAATGGTCGAAGTGTTCCCGCCCGCCGCCTGGTGTCTGCAGTTTGGCCCACGCACTGGATCGCAGGGCCTTGGATTCGGTCTGGCCTTCGCTGGTGAAGAAGTCTTCGAGGCTCAGGCCGAACGAAGGGTGCGACAACAGCGCATCCAGGACCATGTTCGACAGAAGATCCGCACAGAATCCATAAGCCATGCCGAACGGTGAGTAAACACTGAGACGTTCTGCGATCGTGAGCGCGTCCTCGCGAAGCGGTTGTGCGAGCTCCGAAATCAGCTGGCGGTATCGAGTCAGCCGAGCCATGTAGGTGTCGCCCGCCGCCGAATATCGCGACGTGCTACCGGAACGCTCGATGAACACCTCCTCAATCATGGTGCACGGACCGAGAATATCCAGTCGCGTGAGAAACAACGCAGGGTCTGCCGACACGCCCTGGATGATCGCGTCAGCCAGTTCCAGGCGCTGAACACACACGCTCCCGGCGCGCGCATCCTTGTAGGCCTCCAGCAGAGGGACCAGATCGCCCACGAGCAGCGCCGCGTCCATGGAGTTCGAGTTGCGGGTGATGGCCAGGACTTCCGGATCGTCAGACGTGCGACCCGTCTCTCCGGCGCGATAACGGAGTTGCGACCGGAGGTGACCTCCCGCCAGCCTGAGGCCAGCCTTGTGGATTTCGAGGCGGTCAGGCTCCGTGAACGAAGATGAAATCAGTTCGGCCGTCCTGAAATATGGCTGCAGGTGCCTGGTCAACGGACCTTGCGCTGTCTGAATCAGCCAGCGGGCATCGCGAAGGAAAACAGTCGAGCCGGTCGTCCCGTTCAACTTGTCGAGAAGCGACTGGACCTCACGGAGGCGGTCACCAGCAGCGGCGTTGCCGTCATCCCACACCCGAAGGCTGAGCAGCTCCAGTTGCTGCAGGATGAAAACGCAATACAGAGCCTGCGCCAGTGCCAGGCGGCCGTTTCTGCCTGGCCATCGATGACGATCCCAGTGATCGTAGGCGCGAAAAACCAGTACTACCGGGTCGAGCTGATCCGAGCGCCGCTCCAGTCGCACCGGGTCAAAGCCGTCGAGGAGGTGCGCCGAGGCCAGCTGACCGCCGAGCGGCGAAAGTGTGTTGGGAAGTCCCGGGGTGTCAAAGAAGCACGAGCTGATGATGCGCTCAACGTGGGTGCGGTCCCTGCTCTGCGACGTGGCTTTGCCCTGCACGTTGAGCAGGCGGCCTTCGATATCGTCACTGATCTGGCGGCGTCGATCGAGAAACGCAGCCAGCAGCGATAAGTGGTCCGGGAACCGAACGGTAATCGCCGTCCGACGGCTGCATCATCGTCCCGAGACGAACAGGAGGAAGGGAGTAAAGGGAGTAAACTTTGTTTCTCCCTTTCTCTTTTTCTCCTGTTTGATCTTGTAGGAGTCAGCGTCACTTAGTTACTTGATTATCCGCAGTCCGGTCGGCGGTGTGGGCGGGGTGGACCCGGGATACAGCGAGAGCACGCCGGCGATGTCATCCGGATCGAGGGTTCGGCTCTGCTGGCTGCACGTGGAAATCGAAGGATACATCGTGGCAGCGGCCACGGTTGAGTGTCCGAGGCCGAGCGCGTGCCCGAACTCGTGCGTCGCGATGTCCTCGATGAAGAAGGCGCCGGAACACCCGCTGGTTCCAGTGACGAACTGAAAGCCCGCATCCCAGAACACGATGTCAGCGTCGATGATGCGTGTGCCCGAGAACCATGAATAGGTCGTCGCCAGCGCCGAGCCGCTCGATGCGTTGCGGAACATCACGAGGTTGATGCCATCGTTGGTATTGGTCGTCTGCGTGCTGAAACCAGCGAAAGTGAAGGCGAACGACGCGCCCGACTGCAGCTTCCAGGCATCAGCGCCAACGCGAATGGCCGGCTCGATCGCCGATGTCGGCACATCCATATTGGCCGGGTTGATGTAATAGGGCACTGGCATCGCCGCAGCCGGCCAGATGTAGCCGAACACCGTGTAGGCGCGGGTCGTGCTCGAGAAGATCGTCCCAAGAGCAATGATCGACGCGATGAAGGCGGTCAGCGGTTTCAGCCTCATGGTTACCGCCCGGCTCCTGCTCGCACGTCGCGGCGGACTTGATCGAGCGTCACGTTGCTGCCGCGGATCCGGCCTGCCTGATCGATTTTCTGGAGTCCCAGCCCTCTGAGGTGCGGCACCAGCGCTCCGCGCCTGTTGTGCGTCAGGTAGAAAACGGCGCGGTCCCCTGCCGCAAACGTCTCGAGGTCGGAGACGCGCAGCGTGAGGATCCCGATCGTGCCCCCCTCGACCTCCACATCGACGGACTGCTGCGCGGCGCCTTTGAGGGTTTCTTCAACGGTCACATGCAGGATGGACGTGATGAGGCGATCGCCGAAATCGTTGTCGCGCCAGTCCGACGTGACCGAGGACACGTGGCCGACGACGACTTGATTCGGAGCCGCGAGCGCGTTCGGCCGGTGAAACGTCGCCGCGCTGCGCGTGAACCGCCTGGTCGAAAAGGAGCGCGACCGCGCAAAGCAGGACGCTGGTACGTCCAGACCACCGGTGAAGACCTGGGAGAAACATCGGGTTCCTGCCGTCAAATGTAGTGCCACCGCGCGGAAAGCATCGCCCTCGCGCAAGCCATTCACACCAGAAGGTTTGGGGGGACCTGCCAGTGCGGGCCCGCCCCGAGCCCCGGCTGTGCCGGCTCCAGAATTGAAATCCGCGTTACAGGCTCGTAGCTCGAGGCTTCGCGAGCCGGAAACCGCCGTGATGGCGGAAGGCTCTACGTTACCATCACCGCATGCTCAACTACATCTGGTTCGGCCTGATGGCCATCGCCCTCGTCGTCGCCGCGATCAACGGAACGGCGGACGCGCGTCACGCAAGGCGCGGTGGACTCGGCGTCGACGGCCGTGCAGATCGCCATCGGCCTCGTCGGCATCATGACGCTCTGGCTCGGGCATGATGCGCGTGGCCGAAGCGGCGGGTCTGGTGTCGCTCGTGGGCCGCGCGCTGCGCCCGCTGCTGCGCTGGCTGTTTCCCGAGGTCCCGCCCGAACACCCGGCCGGCCGGCGCGCATCGTCGTCGCGCTCGCCGCGAACATGCTCGGCCTCAACAACGCCGCGACGCCGCTCGGCATCAAGGCGATGGAGGAGCTGCAGGCGCTGAATCCCGACAAGGAGACGGCCACCAACGCGATGGTCACGTTCATGGCGGTGACGACCTCGGGCGTGCAGCTCATTCCGGCGACGATGATCGGCGTGCTTGCGGCGGCGGGATCGACCAATCCCACGGCGATCATTGCGCCGACGATCGTGGCGACGTTCGTCGGCACCGTGGCGGCGGTCGCTCGCCGCGAGAGTTCTGCAGCGCTTCTACCCGCAGACGCCGCGGCCGGGCCCTCGGAGGTGCGGTCGTGATCCGCGCCGCGCTCGACGCGATCTCGCTCTGGGCGATCCCCGTCCTGCTCGTCGCGATCCCGCTCGTCGGGCTGCTTCGCAAGGTCAAGGTGTACGACGTCTTCATCGAAGGCGCGAAGGAGGGCTTCGACGTCGCCGTGCGCATCATCCCGTTCCTCGTCGGCATCCTCGTCGCGATCGGGATGTTCCGCGGATCCGGTGCGATGGACCTGCTCGATCGCCGCGCTTCGGCCCGCTCGTCGACCACGACGGGCTTTCCCGCCGAGCTCGTGCCGCTGGCCATGCTTCGATCGCTGACCGGCAGCGGCTCGCTGGCGTTCACCACCGATCTCATCAAGACGCACGGACCCGATTCCGTGATCGGCACGCATGGCCGCCACGATCTACGGATCGTCCGAGACCACGTTCTACGTGCTGGCCGTCTACTTCGGCGCCGTCGGTGTTCGGCGGACGCGCCACGCGGTCCCGGCCGCGCTCATCGGCGACATCGTCGCCGCGATCGCGGCGGTCGCGGTCTGCGCGTGGATGTTTTAGAAGCGGCTATCTTACAAAACTGTCACGCGATCGACGGCTGTGCGTCGGCTGATCCACATCTGACTTCACCGCACGCGCAACAATTTTGAAATCGGCGCGCGTATCGCGCGACGTACACGAACTACTGGATTCTTTCGAGACGTTGTCGAATAGAATCGCGCAAAGGGCCGTCGTGGGCCGACCTCCAAGTGGCTGACCCCCAGCGGCTGCGAACAAGCTGGTACGTCCAATCGATGCCGATCGGACCAAGGAGGCTCCCCATGCCCTTTCTCCTCGACCGCGGCGCTCACGGTCTCTCTCGACACATCGCCTGTGTACTTCTCCTCGGAGCGTCAGTCGCGGCCGCATCCTGCGACGACAACAAGTTACCAACGGAACCGATTACGTTCGGCCTCTCGAGCAGTGCCGTCACGTTCGGTGCGCAATCGACGACGGTGATCGCGCAACCTGTGGCGAATCCTCTTTGCCCGAGAGTGACTCCCTTCACCGTTCCATTTGTCGTGGTCGTCAATGACAACGGCACGACCGGTGTCGTGGTGACCGGGTTCCGCGTGCAGTTCACGGATTCGGCCGGGATCACGGCGCCGCAGATCACACTGCCTGCCCCCGTGCCCACGACTCAGATCGGAACGGCTCTCGAAAACGCGCGAGGCGACAAGTTCTTCTCGCTGTCGACTGGTGTCGGGTGCGGGGTCGGCCACACCGGCAGCATCGTCGTGGTCGTCGATACCCAGGACGATCATGGCCACAAAAGTTCAGGCCGCGTCGACCTCAACGTGCGGTGACACGGCTCGCGTGCATGACTCGAAGGAGCATCGATCGCTCCTTCGAGGCTCGTCTCTTCAATAGCCGCGACCGACCGCGGATCCACTCTTGCACAACGCGCGTCCTGACGCGCCGGCGCGACCGTCATTCAGTCGGAAAGCCACGCGAACATAACTCAACAGGTGCCTCGGGCCCGCGAGTCGCCACTGCATTTCGTGGGTTCACCCGAAAATGCACGAGCTGGAGGTGCAGAGAAATGCGACAGAAAGGCTTTACCCGTTTCCTGTTCACCGCGTTGATTCTGGGACTGGCGCCTGCCGCTTACGCGCAGCCCTACATGCCCGATCGGCCGTGGAAAGTCGAGTTCGGCATCGGCTGGGACAACACGATCAGCGGCAACATCAATTCGGGCGCGATCGGCACACTGAACAATCAGTCGGTGGTCATCCTCAAGAACACCTACTCTGACGTCTATGGCACCGGTCTCTATTTGCGCTTTGGTGGAGGGTTCGAATTCCGCGAGAATTCGGAGGTTCGCGTGACGTTCACCTTCCAGTCGCTCGATGCGGATCTGACTCGCATGGGCGATTTGGGCGTGGCCAATCTCTACGGGCAGTACGCGGACTATCAAAGCTTCGGCCTCGATGTCGGGTACCGGCGCTACCAGCAGCTGACGCCCAAGATTCGTGGTTACGGCGAGGGGACGCTGGGACTCGCGTTCATCGATGAAACAGACGTCGTGCTCTCGGCTCCGCAGATCAACTTCACCGGGAATGCGACCGATTTCTACGACAAGACCGCCGCATTCACCTTCGGCGCCAATGTTGGCGTGATGTTTGGCGTGGCAAAGCAGGTCGATGTCTTCACGCAGCTCGGCCTTCGATTCGTGACCGGAATGTCCAAGGTCGATAACCTTATTGGAACAGGTCTCGACACCATCAACGACAACAGCGCGCGCTGGTCCATGCCGTTCGCGGTTGGCCTGAGCGTGCATTTTTGATCCGAGGGGCTGCGCCCCTCGGACTCCCCGACACGCGCTCTCGCGCGCCGCTTCGACGGCGCGCTCCGATCGCGTGGCTCGCTCGCATGGCTCGCTCGCACCTTGGAACGAGCGTCAGGCTTCTGAGACCGCTTCCAGCAGAGAATCGTGGGCGGCGGAGTACTGGCGATGTTGCGTTCCATTACACTTGGGGCTGTGAAAAACGCGTTCCTCCTCGTGCTGATTGGCGCGCTCGTCGGGGTGGTCGCCGCCTCCTTCATCGTGCCGCCGATGCTTGGCTGGTACAGTTCTCCTGGCGGACTGCCGCAGGGCGCCCAGGTGCAGGCAGTCGTACAGATTCCCGAGGTCATTCGTTACGCCACTTCCAGGCTGCTCATGGGGCAGTCGATCGGTGGCGTCATCGGAGCGGTGCTGGGGCTGGTGATCTACGTCGTGTCAAGGAGACCGAAAACACCACCGCCTTCGGCTCCGACGGCGTGATTCGATCTCAGAATCCGGCCGGCCGCTCGTCAACGACTCGAAACGCGCGTTCAAGCGCAATTCCCGCGCGAGCGACCGTGCCTTCGTCGAAGAGACGTCCGAGCAGCGTGACGCCATGCGGCACGCGCCGGGGAGGGGAGAACTTCGGCAGCGGGTTCTTCGGATCGGGTGCCCAGTCGCTGCGGGCTTCACCCACCTCGACGAAGCCCGCTCGAAACGTCAGCGACGGATGTCCGGTGAAGTTGGAGATCGTCAGCATCTCGTCGCGCAATGATGGCACCAGGAGCAAGTCCACTTGCGAAAAGACCCTGGCCATCTCGAGCGCCACGCGCCTGCGGAGCCGATCGGCCTGAACGAAGTCCACGGCCGAGAGAAACCGCGCCAGGCGAAAGAGGTTGGGCCAGCCGTCCGGGACCTGCACTTTCAGCGCATTCAATCCGCCGGTCAGCGTCAGCTCCTCGAATGCGGCGGCCGCTTCGCTGAAGAGCACGGGCATCAGCGATCCGTACGGCCAGTCAGGCACGCTCACTTCGACCGCGCGTCATCCCCAATTTTCTGACGGTGTCGAGAGCGACCCGATCGACGTCCGTCGCGGGGTTCTCTTTCATCCACGCCGGGAAATAGCCGACGCGCAGACCGCCGACGCCTGCGGCCGCATCGAACTCGAGGTGGCTTGGCACGCTGTATGGGTCGCCGGAGTCCGGCCCTGAGATCGCGTGCAGGACGAGCATGGCGTCCTCCACACTGCGCGTCATCGGCCCGAGCTTGTCGAGCGACCAGCACAACGTCATGGCGCCGGTGCGCGCCACGCGACCGAACGTCGGGCGAAGGCCTGTCACTCCGCACCGCATGGCCGGAGCCACGATGCTGCCGCCGGTTTCGCTGCCGATTGAGAAGGCGACGAGCGCTGCCGACGTGGCGGCTCCAGGACCTGCGCTCGATCCCGAGGCCCCCTCTTCGAGCAGCCATGGGTTCATCGTCTGTCCACCGAACCAGATGTCGTTGAGCGCCAGGGCGCCGAGACTGAGCTTCGCGAGGAGCACCGCGCCCGCATCGTTGAGACGCTTGACGACGGCCGAGTCAGTACTCGGCACGCGATTCCGGTAGGGCTCCGCGCCGTAGGTGGTGGCAATGCCCGCCGTGTCGAGAAGATCCTTGACGCCGAACGGAATGCCATGGAGCGGACCGCGATACGTGCCGGAGGCAATCTCAGCGTCAGCACGCTTCGCCTGCTGAAGCGCCTGATCTCTGGTCAGGGTGATGATGCAGCGGAGCCTCGAGTCGAACTGCTCGATCCGCTTCAGGTAGATGTTCGTCAGCCTCTCCGAGGTGAGTTGCTTCTGCTCGATCCATCGAGAGAGCCGCGTCACGGGAGCGTAGGCGATGTCCGCGTCGTTTGCCGGCAACGGGACTGATTCACCCGCGCTGCGAACGAAGCTGTCGCGCCGAGGGCCGGTGTATCCGGCAATCGATGCGGGATTCCATTCGGTCGCCGGGGCGATGTTCGAATCGAGCGCCACCTTCCGTGGTCCCACGCGTCGCTCGAGTTGCGGTGCCATCGACCGTTGCCAGCTCGCCGCTGCCATCTCGCGCTCGGCCTGCGTCATCGTGACCTGCACGAGCTTTTCGGCTTCCGCGAACGTCGAGGGTGACACGGGCGGACCCGAAACCGGGCCGGTGCCGAACGTCGGCGGCGCTCCTGCGGTTGATGGCGACGTGCTCGACGGTGTGGTCTGCTGCTCGCCACGGCATGCGGTCATCGCCGCGAGCGCGCCCATGTGGGCGGTGATCAGAAATTGTCGTCTGGTGTTCATGTGAGGACAGCAGGACTTAAAGCTTGTGCATCCGCAGATCGCGGAGCGCCGCTTTCGTGCGATACGAGGCGATGCCAAGCGGCACCGACGGATCCATTTCCATCCGGATCGTAATCTTGTTCCCTTTCAGTTCCTGTTTGATGATTTGACGATCGTCGAGCCACACCTCGATCGCCGCGGGCGTGACGCGGATGCGGACGCCGTACCAGCGTCCGAGTTCGAACTCCATTGATTGCGATGTCTCATTCTGGGATGCGTCTTCGCTGTTGACGCTGGACAGACCGATCACCGTGCCGCCCCAGCCGCCAAGAATCAGCGAGCAGGACGAGTCGCCGACAGGGAACGTTACCCCCGCGAAGAAATCGCGGCCTTCGACCCGCATCGCCTGGAGCGCGATCTCATAGTTGGTCGTCGGAAGCTCCGGCCCGGCCCATGTAATGCCGGTAAAAGGCTTGCCGGCTTCGAGAATGATCTGACCGTTCTCCACTTTGACGCCACCGTCGCCGCCGAACTTAGACGGCTGCCAGCTCCCGAGCGTCTTGCCGTCGAAGAGCGCCTGCCAGCTCGAATCGGCGGGTTTGGTCCCCTGGGCAAGAACGACAGGGACGACTGTCGATAGCGCGCAAAGACACAGCATCGGCACCGATTGGCGGAAAAGAGGAAAGGGGGTCACCATGCGGCGGATTCTACACCGCAGGGCGCCCAGCAGCCGGAAGCCAGCCGTCAGAAGCCAATCTTGATATGATTCGGCGTTGCACACGGCAACAGCTCATCAGGCAGGACATCATGACAACTCCGAAGAGCGAACCGGACAAGATCGAGCGCCGCGACTTCCTCAAGACCGGCGTAGCTGGCGCGATTGCCGCGGGATTCCCCGGCATCATCTCGCGCCAGTCGGTGACGAATCTCGTTGAAGCTGGGGTTGGTGGGCTGCGGCGGACGAGGCAGCGGCGCGGCAGGGCAGGCGCTGACTGCCGATCCCAACAACGAGCTGACGCACATCGCCGACGTCGATGAGGCGATTGTGGAAACCGCCACCAACCGGCTCAAGGGCAGCGCGAAGTACGGCAGCCGCGTGAAGATCGACCGCGCGTTCGTCGGGCTGGACGCGTACCAGAAGGTCATCAACGCGGTCGACGTGGTGCTGCTCGCGACGCCGCCCGGCTTCAGGCCGCAGCACCTGACGGCGGCGATCAACGCCAACAAGCACGTGTTCTGCGAAAAGCCCTGCGCAACGGATTCGCCCGGCGTGCGCGATGTGATGGCGGCCCAGAAGCTGGCGCAGACGAAGAACCTCTGTCTCGTGGCGGGGTTCTGCTGGCGCTACAACAACATGATCCAGGAGGCCGTCTCGCAGGTGCACAACGGCGCGATCGGCCGGCTGGTTGCGCACTATTCGACCTACTACACGAACCCGGTCAAGCCGCTGCCCCCCGAGAACACCCGCCCGGCCGGCATGAGCGACATCGAGTGGCAGATTCGCAACTGGTACAACTACACGTGGCTGTGCGGCGACAGCCTCGTGGAACAGGCCGTCCACAACGCCGACAAGATCATGTGGATCGCGCACGACACGCCGCCGCAGAGTGTCGTCGGCGTCGGCGGCCGTTCCGTTCCGGCAAACGGCGGGAACATCTACGACCATTTCGAGGTGAACTACCTCTTCCCGAACGGCTATCGCGTGTCCCTCGCGAACCGCCAATCGACAGGCTGTTTCAACGGCACGCTCGATTTCGTGATGGGCACCGAGGGCACGCTGATGCTCGGGAGCGGACCACCCAGGATCGAAACGCCGGACGGCAAGGTCAAGTGGCAGTGGCAGGGTGAGGAATACGACATGTATCAGCGAGAACATGACGTGCTCTTCGCGGCGATTCGGTCCGGCAAGCCGAAGAACGACGACTTGAACCTGGCCACGAGCACGCTCCTCGCGATCATGGGGCGCCACGCGGCGTACTCGGGTCAGCAGGTGACGTGGGAGCAGGCGCTCAACTCGCCAGGTGAGCCTGGTGCCGAAGCCGGTGGACTGGAACGCCAAACACGAAGTTCCCGGGCTGGCGATTCCGGGACGGACGCAGGCGTTTTAACTCTGAATGCTGAATGCTGAATGCTGATTGCTGAATGGTCAAGCATCCGGGACTCGTGATTTCCGCAGCCTGCGTCGCGGCGACGCTTGTCGTCTCGGCGCAGGCTGACAAAGCGCCAGATCCGAAGGAGCTCGCCGCCGTGCAACGGATTCGGGCTCATATCGAAGAGCAGTCGAAGAAGGCCTCCGCCGGCGCCTACAAGGTCACGATTCCCGACACCACGGTCGGCTACACGATGGTTCCAGTGCCCGCTGGAGAATTTCAGATGGGATCCACTGGCGCGGGCGCGCAGCCCGACGAGCAACCACTGCACAAGGTCCGGCTCGACGCGTTCTGGATGCAGGCTCACGAGGTGGCGTGGGACGAGTACCTGATGTTCATGTTTGCCGATCAGGCGAACGAACGCGGGAAGCCAGACGCCATCGTGGATGCCCTGAGCCGTCCGACCGCGCCCTATGTCGAAATGAGCTTCGGTCGTGGCCTGAAGGGCTTTCCAGCAATCAGCATGACGCAGCACGCCGCCAACAAGTTTGCGGAGTGGCTCAGCGCCAAGACTGGCGAGTACTATCGATTGCCAACCGAAGCCGAGTGGGAATACGCGTGCCGCGCCGGTTCCGCCTCGGGTATGACATCGGGAAGCCTGGACGACTATGCGTGGGATTCGAAGAATTCGGCCGCGCAGTTTTTCTCGGGTACCTACCACGCCGTCGGGACGAAGAAGCCGAACGCGTGGGGTCTGTACGACATGCTCGGGAACGTGATGGAGTGGACGCTGGATCAATACGCGCCGTACACCGCCGCGGCGCAGGAGAATCCGTGGGTCAAGTCGACGACGTCCTATCCCCATGCCGTTCGCGGCGGTTCGTGGCACGACGATGAGTCGCGCGTGACGTGCACGGCCCGCGTGCAATCCGACGCGTCGTGGAAGAAGCAGGATCCGCAGCTCCCGAAGAGCATCTGGTACCTGACCGACGCGCAATGGCTCGGCTTTCGCCTCGTTCGTCCGTCCAAACTTCCAACGGCCGAAGAGATGTACCGCGCGTGGAACAACGGTGTCGCACAGGAGCCGTACTGATGCTTGCAAAGTTAAAAGTTAGAAGTTAAAAGGCAAAAGGACAAGGGGATGGCTCGCTGGTTACCGTACTTCGCCATCTGCCTCAGCTCATTGCTGGCTGTTCAGCCTTCCACACTCCATCGCTACGAATCGGTCGAGCCCTCGATGGGCACGCTCGTCAAGATCACGCTCTACACGACCGACGAGCAGGCAGCCACGAGAGCCTTTCGCGCGGCATTTGATCGCATCGCCGATCTCGACCGCATCCTGTCGGACTACAAACCTGACAGCGAGCTGAACCAGATCACGTCGACGGCAGTCGGTCACCCCGTCAAGGTGAGCGACGATCTCTTTACCGTGCTCGCCGCATCGCAGGATCTCGCCGAGGCGACCGACGGGGCGTTTGATGTGACGCAGGGGCCGGTTATCCGCGTGTGGCGGGAGGCTCGAAAAGTGTCGCGGCTGCCGGATGCCGACACGTTACGGGAAGCGGCCAGCCGGAGCGGACACCGCAAACTTCATCTGGATGCAGCGGCTCACACGGTCATGCTCGATCAGGCTGGCATGGGGCTGGACGTCGGCGCGATCGGGAAAGGCTACGCAGCGAGCGAGGCGCTCAAAGTGCTGGGCCGGCTTGGCCTTCGCAGCGCGCTCGTCGCGGTGAGCGGCGATCTGGCGTTCAGCGACGCGCCGCCAGGCGAGCGCGGCTGGCATGTCGACATCCATCCGGATGATCCGGCGCTTGCCCATGTGCCCCGGGCGCTCGAGCTGACCAACGCCGCGGTTTCCTCGTCTGGCAGCGCCGAACAGCATCTCGACATCGGTGCGAAGCGATACTCGCACGTCATCGACCCGTCATCCGCGATGGGAATCATCGACGACATCACCGTGACCGTCATCGCGCCGAGCGGCCTCGACGCCGACGGGCTCGACACCGCCGTGAGCGTGCTTGGCTCCGAGCGCGGGCTGGCGCTGATCGAATCTCGTCCTGGCGTCGCCGCGCTCATCGTCCAGCGCACCAACGCAGCAACAAACGTGGTGATGTCTTCGCGCTTCCGAGAGCTTGTCGCCAGGCGCGCTCCGAACTTTTAACTTCTAACTTTTAACTTTTAACTTTTCAAGTCCCCGACCACCGTCCACAGCGCCAGCGGTCCGACGGCGATGAGCGACGCGGCCAAAAGAAAGGCGCGGTGTACGAGCCGGTCTTGGCGATGAGGAATCCGGTGACCAGCGGCGACAGAATGCCGGCGATGTTGCCGATGAAGTTGTAGACGCCGGTCCACAGTCCGATCTCGGCCGGCGGCGCGCAGCTCTGAAGAATCACGAGCAGGTTACCAGTCGCGAGACCGACGAGGCAGCCTCCGACGATCAGCGCGACCGCGGTGCCAGGCTGCGTCGACGCGTGCGGCGGGAATCAGAAACAACCCGGTCAGGAACGCGACCGTCACGACGCCCTTGCGCGCCTGCGTCTCGCTCCAGCCGCGGTGAATCAGCCGATCCGCGATCCAGCCGCCAATCGGCTCGCTCGCACCGAAAACGAAATAGGGGAGCGCCGCGTAGAGGCCGGCACTGAGAATCGTCAAACCCCGTGACGTGACGAGATAGTCGGGCAGCCAGTTGACGAGAAAGTACCAGTAGTAGTCGAAGCAGAAGAAGCTGAGACACACGCCGAGAAGATTGCGGTTGGTCACCAGCGTCCCGATCGTCTCGCAAGAATCCTGAGCGCGCCAGTGGCGCGGCTGGATCGGCGCTCCCTCGCAGTTGCTTCGGCGTGATCAGGAACCACGGAATCAGCCACACGAGTGCGGCAAAACCCACGATGGAAAAGCTCGCGCGCCAGCCATAGTGAATCAGCATCCACGGCACGAGCACGCCTTCGACCACCAGTCCGGTCCGCGTGCCCGCATCGAACAGGCCGCACGGCAATCCCCGCTCGGCGGGCCGGAACAGCAGGCTGACGACCTTCGAGCCGCCGGGCAGATAGATGGCTTCCCCTACGCCAAGCATCATCCGGAACACGATCAGCATGCCGAGGCTGTTCGCAAATCCAATCAGCCCCTGCGAGATCGACCACAGCGTAAACGCCGCGGCATACAGCCATCGCAGGTTCACGCGATCGGCGAGCACCCCCATCGGAATCTGCAGCAACGCGTAGGACCAGAAGAACGCCGACAGCAGCACGCCTTTGGCTTCCGGCCCGAGGTGCAGTTCCTTGGAGATCATCGGCAGCGCGAAAGAAATCGTCGCGCGGTCGAAATAGTTGATGAGCGACGCCGTGAAGAGCAGGCCGACGACCGACCATCGGCGGGCGTTGGTGAGCCTGATGGCGACGTCTGGAATCGACGGAGATGTGGCGCGGCTGGGGCCCGAGGCGGTCACGGTCAGGGGAGCCTATCGCGGGTCGGAGGGCCAGCGCCAGCGGTTTGTTGCTACTGCGGCTGACCGGCGATCTGGCTGAACGGGATCGTCACCGACCCGACCGAGCCCGTGCCCACGTCTCGCACGACGACGCGCATGTTGGTGGCGCCGGGCTGGCGCGGGATGCGGTGCTGGCGAATGAATCCGTCCTTGGCGGCTTTCGCATACGTCGCGTCGGTGAGCGCAAGCGAGAGGTTGTCCGTGACGCCGTCGCCGAGCAGGCGGCCATGCTCGTCTTTCTGAACGTAGACGATGTCGATTTCGGCCTTCCAGCGATCGCCGTCCTTCTTGAAACCGATGCCTGCTGGACTGACCTGGACGAACAGGTTGACGGTGTTCGGCGCCGGTTGATCGATCAGATCCGCGCGAGCGTTTACCGCGAGCGCCGTCGATTCGAGCGGGCTCCAGACCGCGCCGCGGATGTCGTCCTTGCGAGCCTTGGCGGTGTCTTCTGGAGGCTTGAGCGCGAAGTAACCCTTGCGGTAGCGGACGTCGATGTGGGGGCGGTCCACCTTGACGTGAATCTCGCGAAACTTCCCGTCCTGGGCCTCATCGGTCGAGTAGTAGCCGAGGGTATAGGTCACGCGCGAGTCGTCCAGGGCGTGACGGATCGCGCGGGTCAGATCGTTCGTGTTGTACGCCGCTCGTCCCCCGGTCCTGGACGCGAGTTCCTTCATCGAATCCTGGTTTGCGGTGATGGCCGCGGACCTCGGCGGACCGGACGTGGGACCGACTCTGGGAATCCCCCGGACCGATGCATCGAATCCCGGCAGCACCATGAGGCCGCGGGCGTCGACCGGATACACCGCGACGCCAGAGTTGTTCAGGGCGCGAACAGCTGCGTCCATTTCACGCGTGAACGTCCGGCGGTCGCGTGTCGATCCGATCGCGGGCATCTCGTCGAAACCAATGGTGAGCGGAAATCCGCCCGAGAGCCAGATCAGGTTCTTGCGTCCGGGCACACCCGACAGGTGTTGCGCAATGGCCTCGAGCGTGGCCAACGTATTCACGATTCGGCCGGAAGTAAAGAAGTCCGCTTCGCGCTGGCTCGCGTCAGCCAGCGCATCGAGGCCGAGACGCTGAAGCTCGCTCTGGGCATTCGGGTTGACCGTGGAAGCATCGAGCTCCGTGGGAATCTCCCCGGTGGCTTTGTGCAGGCGCGCGAGGAGCGAGGCCGAGTCGGTCGTGTAATCGTGCAGCAACGTCAGGCTGTGGCTGCCCAGCGAGAAAATCGCCACCCGGTCTTGCGGCTGCAGTTGCTCGAGAAACTTGAGCAGTCCCTTGCGCGCATACTGCTGATCGGTCCAGGACGTGTTCAGCAGATCGAGGAGCACCACGGAGACGCTCGTCGGCACTTCACGGTTCTCTGACAGGACATTCGAAAAGATGTGCGGTGGAAGAGTTGGTGCCGGGCCGGGCGCCTTGTCGGCCGACGTCATGCTGAAAAAGCTGATCGGCTGCGGTTTTCCCTGCTCGGTGATCGAGAAGTCTTCCTTCTTCAGATCATCAACCGGCTGGCCGTGAGAGTCGTGCACGACGACGTTGACCTGAACGAGGTGCGCCGACGCCCGGAAAACCGGAGCCTGTTCCGCTGACGGATTCGGTGGAGCAGAGGGTGATTGCGGCGGTGTCTGAGCAGAGCCGAGGGTGATTGCAAAGATTAGTGCGACGACGGTTGCGCAGGTTCGACGCATGCTGAATCCAGCATACTCCGTGCGGCGTCAACGGCTCGCGCGATCGATGTCGAGCACATCAACAAGACGGTCCGCGTACGCAAAGGGTGCAGGACGAAGCACGGTCTGGTCGACCACGCTGAAAACCGCCGTCGTCGCGCCAATCCCGATGCCGAGGATGAGGATCATCAACACCGAGTGGGCCGGCTTGAATCGAAATCGTCGAAGGGCGAGCCGGAGATGTCGTATCTTATTGACTTGTAATGCCTTTTAGGTGACGTGCGACGCGCCGGTGGAGTAAGGATGTACCCGGTCGTGGGACGGAGTGTCGCGCAATCGGGCAGCGAGTGCCAAGCCCGGCTATACTCATCCGCCCGGACTTCGAAGTGACGAAGAGCTGATGGTCATCCGTATGCACCGTCGAGTTTTCCGTTTGTGCACGGCCGGCACAATCCTCGCGTGTGGTCTGTTGACAATGGCCATCACGACGTTCCTATCGGTCTCCTTCGACAACACCGCCCCGATCCGCGCTGCCGAGCTTGTGCCGGCCGGATCGTTTACCCCACCAGGGATTGCCATCGCTGTTTGAAGCCGGAGGAATGGAACTCATGATCGGAAAGGAAGCGATCGAAGTATCCGCCGAAGCGCAATCGACCCTCGCGCCCTATCCATCCACTGCGTTCGACCACTGGGCGCTCAGCCGGATCCAGAACGTCGTCAAGACAGCGCCAATCAGGTTTGTCTTGTGGGATGGGTTCGAACTGCCATTGGCCGCGGGTTCGGCCGTGGCGACACTCTTGTTCAAAGAACGTTCGGCTCTATACGGCTGGATGTGGGATCCGGAGCTCAACTTCGGCGAAACCTACATGGCAGGCCTCGTCACCGTCGAGGGGGACCTGCTGGCGCTGCTCGAAGCCATCTACCGCGCGTTTGCCCGCCCGAAGCGGCGAGCGTGGTGGCTCTGGCAGAAATCCAACGATACCCGTGCGGCACGCGAGAACGTTCATCATCATTACGATCTCGGCAATGATTTCTACCGCCTGTGGCTCGACGGCGAGATGGTCTACACGTGCGCGTACTTCCCCACGCCGGATGTGAGCCTCGAGGAGGCGCAGATCGCCAAGCTGGATCTCGTCTGCCGCAAGCTTCACCTGAAGCCGGGCGAGCGGGTCATCGAGGCGGGTTGCGGGTGGGGCTCGCTGGCGCTCTTCATGGCCCGTCGATACGGTGTGAGCGTACGCGCGTTCAACATCTCGTCCGAGCAGATCGCCTATGCGAGAAGCCGCGCGGAAAAGGAGGGACTGACCGACCGCGTCGAATTCATCCAGGACGACTATCGGCATGTCCAGGGCGCCTGCGACGCCTTTGTTTCCGTTGGCATGCTCGAACACGTCGGCGCCTCCGACTATGCGATGCTCGGCCGCGTCATCGATCGCACGCTCTCGAAGAACGGACGGGGGCTGCTGCATTTCATCGGCCGCGATCAGCCGGCGCCGCTCAGCCCCTGGATCCGGAAGCGCATCTTTCCAGGTGCGTACGCGCCGACACTGCCCGAAGTGTTCAATCGCGTGCTCGAGCCGTACGCGTTCTCGGTGCTGGACGTTCATAACCTGCGCTGGCACTACGCGAAAACCCTGGAGCATTGGCGGCATCGATTCGACGAATCCAGCCGGCAGGTGCTGGCGATGTTCGACGAGACCTTCGTGCGCGCGTGGAGACTGTACCTGACTGGCTCGCAGGCATCGTTTTCGACCGGTTCGCTGCAGCTGTTCCAGGTCGTGTTTGCCCGCGGCAATACGGCCGCGGCGCCTTTTAGCCGTGTAGGTGGCTGAAGAACGGGGCCGTCCGACGTGGAGACTTGCGAAATCCTGATTGCGGGCGGCGGACCGGCTGGATCCGCCTGCGCCTGGAAGCTGCGCCAGGCCGGCCTCGACGTGATCGTCATGGACAAGGCGGTGTTTCCGCGCGACAAGGTATGCGCCGGCTGGATCACCCCGCAGGTTGTCGAGGATCTCGCGTTCGACATCGACGACTATCGCGCCAGGCGGACCTTTCAACCGATCACGGGCTTCCGCGTTGGACTGATTCACGGCGATCGCGCACTCGAAACACGGTATGAAGGTCCGGTCAGCTACGGTATTCGCCGGTGCGAGTTCGACGACTACCTGCTCAGACGATCGAATGCCCGCTTGCGTCTCGGCACACCGGTTTCGAAACTACGGCGCGACGGCGAGTCCTGGATTGTGAACGAATCGGTCCGTGCCTCCATGCTCGTGGGCGCGGGCGGCCACTTCTGTGCGGTTGCGCGAACGCTCGGAGGAGAAAGCGATCGCGCACCGGTTATCGCGGCACAGGAAGTGGAGTTTGCCGTTGAAGCGTCTGCTCCGGCGTTTGCGATCGCGGAGGAAGTGCCGGAGCTCTACTTCTGCCAGGACCTGAAGGGCTACGGCTGGTGTTTTCGTAAAGAGGGCTATCTCAATGTCGGTTTCGGACGACTGGACTCAAGGGGGCTGCCAAAGCAGACTGCCGAGTTCGTCGATTTTCTGAGGGCGAAGGGCAGGATTCCGCGGAACGGATCGTGGCGCTGGAAGGGGCATGCATATCTGCTCGCTGGCGAAACCGGCCGATCGGTCGTGGCAGACGGCGTCGTGCTGGTCGGCGATGCTGCGGGGCTGGCCTATCCGCAGAGCGGCGAGGGAATCAGACCGGCAATCGAATCTGGCCTGATGGCCGCTGCCACGATCGTTGCGACGCAGGGAAGGTACACACGTGAACGGCTTGAGGGGTACGAACGTAATCTGGGAAAGCGATTTGGTGCGTCGAAGGCTGCCGGACTGCTGTCGCGCGTGCTCCCCGTTGGCCTGACAGCCGCAGCGGCTCGGCGGCTTCTCGCCAACCCGTTGTTCGTCAGGCACATGGTGCTCGACCGTTGGTTTCTGCATGCTCAGCAGCCGGCGCTCACGTAGCGCAGAGACGTTTTTTTCAGACTCGTGTCGATTTCGGCCTGGCCGGATCGACTACAAAGAGGATGCGTGAGCAAACCGTTCCGGATCCCGGCCCGGATCCCGGATCCCGATCCCGGCGCGGATCACGGAAACACGAGATAGGAGTAGCGGATGAGCGGGGTAAGAGTGTTGGTAGGTACGCGAAAGGGTGCGTTCATCCTGACCTCGGATGGCAAGCGCGAGCGGTGGGACGTGAACGGTCCGCTCTTCGGCGGCTGGGAGCTGTACCACTTGAAGGGTTCGCCCGCGGATCCGAATCGACTGTATGCCTCGCAGTCATCGGGCTGGTTCGGGCAGATGATCCAGCGTTCGAGCGACGGCGGCAAGACGTGGGATCCGGTGGGCAACAAGTTTGTCTACGACGGCGTCCCAGGCACGCATCAGTGGTACGACGGCACGCCCCATCCATGGGAATTCAAGCGGGTGTGGCACCTGGAACCCTCTCTGAGCGACCCCGACACGGTCTATGCCGGCGTCGAGGACGCGGGCCTCTTTCGGACGACGGATGGAGGGCAGAATTGGGAGGAGATGCCGGGAGTGCGCGGGCACGGCTCGGGTCCGCACTGGGCTCCCGGCGCGGGGGGCTTGTGCCTGCACACCATCCTCATCGATCCATCCAACGCGAAACGGATGTTCATCGCGATCTCAGCCGCCGGTGCGTTTCGCACCGACGATGGTGGAACCACCTGGCAGCCGATCAACAAGGGGCTGCGTTCACAACACATCCCGGACCCGGACGCCGAGGTGGGCCACTGCGTCCATCGAATCGCCATGCATCGCTCGCGGCCTGGAACGCTGTTCATGCAGAAGCACTGGGACGTGATGCGGACCGACAATGGCGGCGATCAATGGACTGAGGTCAGCGGCAATCTGCCCACCGACTTCGGGTTCGTCATTGACGTGCACGCGCACGAACCGGAGACGATCTACGTCGTTCCGATCAAGAGCGACAGCGAGCACTATCCGCCCGACGGAAAACTCCGCGTGTACCGCAGCAAGACGGGCGGCAACGAGTGGGAGCCGCTGACCAAAGGTCTGCCGCAGAAGGACTGCTACGTCAACGTGCTGCGCGATGCGATGTCGGTCGATTCGCTCGACAAATGCGGCATCTATTTCGGCACGACGGGTGGTCAGGTGTATGCGTCAGCGGATGGTGGCGACAACTGGAACGCCATCGTGCGCGATCTGCCCCCGGTCGTTTCGGTCGAGGCGCAGACGCTGTCATAATCGAAGACGCGTATGGTTCGAGTCGTGCTGCCCGCCCATCTGCGAACGCTCGCGCGAGTGAGCGGCGACGAAGTACAGGTGCAGGTAAACGGACCTGCCACGCTTGGCGCCGTGCTGGATGCGATCGAAAGGTCTTACCCGGTGCTCCGCGGAACGATTCGAGATCACGTGACGGAGAAGCGCCGGCCGTTCGTGCGCTTCTTCGCGTGCGAGCTGGATCTGTCGCACGAGCTTCCTGAGACGCCGCTGCCTGATGCGGTGGTCAGCGGCGCCGAACCGTTTCTGGTCGTCGGCGCGACAGCGGGCGGGTAGAATCCCTCATCCCCGAATCCCTCTAGAACCTCGGACGGCGGCTCAGGCGGAGGCCCGGCACGCGGCGTGCTTCAGCTCGAGGGGGAGGGAACCATGTTCCGAACTTTCTTCCGTCTGGTGCTGATCCTCATCGTCATCGCCGCGGCGGTCGCGTTCTTCATGGGTTACCGGTTTGGGGATCATGGTAACGATCTACCCTCGAATCGCCCCGTGGGGACCACCGGCTCAAGCCCGGCCATAGATACGAGTCGCGCACGTGAGACCGGAGCGGCCATCGGCGAGAAGGTCGCGCAAGGCGCGAATCAGGCCGAGCACGCGCTGGAGAATGGCGCGTTGACCACGAAGATCAAGTCCAAGATGGCGCTGGACGACAGCGTGAAGGCGCTCGACATCAATGTCGACACCGCGGAGGGCGTCGTCACGTTGACGGGCACCGTGCATTCCGAGGCCGAGCGCACGCGGGCCGTCCAACTGGCTCGCGAGACGAACGGCGTCAAGTCAGTCAACGACCGGCTGGTTGTGAAGTAGAGCCGGTTGGTGAATTGGTGGATTGGTGAATCAGTGAATTGGTGAATTGGTGAATCGGTGAGTTAGTGAATTAGCTTCGCACGCGCTACCGCGCGTGCTTTTACAAGGAAGGCGCGTCTCAACTCAGCGCGCCCATTCACCAATTCACTGATTCACCAATTCCGTGACATTCTAGGCTGGATGCTCGGGAGCGCGCTCTTGGTGGCCCTGCTTGCGCTTCCCGCCGAGCAACCGGGCAGTCCACGCCAATCGATCACCATTTCAAAGGTCAGCACGCCGCCGCGGCTCGAGGACTATCGTTCGGGCGAACGCCGCGACGGGGTGTCGGCCGATGCCTTTCTGCAGCGGGAACCCAAGGACCTCGTGCCTTCCACCGAACGCACCGAGGTCTACGCCTCGTACGACGCCACCAATCTCTACTTCATTTTTGTCTGCCATGCCAAGGATCCGTCGACCGTTCGAGCCCGGATGAACCGTCGCGAACAGGTGTTCAGTGATGATTTCGTCGGCGTGTTTCTCGACACGTTCAACGATCGGCAGCGAGCCTACATCTTCCTGGTGTCACCGCTCGGGATTCAGCTCGATGGCATCATCACCGAGGGACAGAATGATGATTTCAGCTTCGACACCATCTGGCAGAGTCGTGGCGAGGTGACCGATTTCGGGTACATCACGTCGATCGCGATCCCGTTCAAGAGCCTGCGATTTCCGCCGTCGAGCGGACCGCAGACATGGGGCATCGCGTTCATGCGTGGAATCCCGGTGCAAAGCGAGAATGATTTCTGGCCGGGGGTCACGAGGCGGCTTCAGAGCTTCACGGGTCAATTCGCCGACGTGCGTGGCCTCGAGGGCGTGTCTCCGGGGCGCAACATCCAGCTGATTCCGTACGGCACGTTCACCGGTGCGCGATTCTTGAATCGAGACCTTGCGGCGTACGACTCGCAGACCGACGGCCGCGCCGGCATCGATGCCAAAGTCGTCGCGCGCGATTCGCTGGCGCTGGACTTTACGCTGAACCCCGACTTCAGCCAGGTTGAATCGGACGAACCACAGGTCACCATCAATCAGCGATTCGAAGTCTTCTTCCCCGAGAAGCGCCCGTTCTTTCTCGAGAACTCCGGGTATTTCCAGACGCCCATCAATCTCTTCTTCTCGCGGCGTATCGCGGATCCGCAGTTCGGCGGCCGAGTGACCGGAAAGATGGGTGGGTGGGCAGTCGGAACGCTGGCGATCGACGATCGGGCACCTGGCCAGAAGGTGGATGAGGCGGATCCGCTGCACGACGACCGTGCGTTCAACGGCGTGATCCGTGCGAAGCGCGAGTTTGGCGACTCGAGCATCGGCGGCCTCGTGACCACGCGCAGCTTCGGGTCTTCCTCTAACACGATCGCATCAGCCGATGCACGTCTGCGGCTCACTCCGCAGTGGTTTGTGCAAGGACAGGCGGCCGCCGCCGAGACCAAGGGCCTCGACGGCGTTGACTCGAGCGACGCCGCTTACGACGCCAATCTCAGCCGCAGTTCGCGGACACTGGCGTACCAAGTCGACTACACCGACATCGGCAAGGACTTCCAGACTGCTCTGGGATTCGTCCCGCGCACCGATATTCGTCAGGCTACTCAGTTCGCCACCTATCGCTGGTACCCGAAGTCGGGGCGGGTCTTATCGTTCGGTCCGAACTCGTTCGTGCAGGGGACCTGGGATCACACGGGCCAGCTCCAGGATTGGACCGTGCGCTATCCGTTCGAGATGAACTTCAAAGCACAGAGCGGAATCTTCGCCCGCCACACCCAGAGCATGGAGCGTTTTGCCGGGATCGAGTTCCGGGAATACGAGAATCTGTTCACGGCCAACAGCAGTTATTTCAAATGGATGGACGTAAACGCCTTCGTTGCGACAGGCACCCGTCCGAACTACTACCCGCCCGATGGGACGGCGCCATTTCTCGCCAACTTCCGTGATGCGCAGGTTGGTCTCTCGTTTCGGCCTCTCAGCGGGCTGTTGCTCGACGAGACTTACATCTACAGCCATCTCGGCATGCGCACGACTGACAACCGCACGATCTTCGACAACCACATCGTCCGCTCCCGTGCGAATTATCAATTCACGCGCGAGCTGTCGCTGCGCGCGATCCTCGACTACAACGCGGTCCTGCCAGATCCATCGCTGGTCGCGCTCGATCGAACCAAGCACCTGACGATGGATTTCCTCCTGACGTATCTCACCCATCCCGGAACCGCGATATACGTGGGCTACACCGACGGGTATGACAATGTGCAGCTGGGTTCGTCCGGCCTTGTTCCCATCAGCCATCCCACGACGTCCACGGGACGACAGTTTTTCGTGAAGACGAGCTATTTGTTCAGGTTCTGAGGACCCGGAGCTACGTATTAAACCGGTGCGGGACGAGAGCGGAGAGCCAGATAACCCCCCTTCCTCCTGTTCGGCTCGGAGCGATGTGAACGTGAGCGTGAACATCGTTGAATCGCTGCAGCGGTCTTGAAACCAGTTCAGGGTCCGAGGCGAGCCTCGCTAGAATTCAAGCATGACGACGGGCGACCCGGCGACTGCCAAGGCGCGCTCGAAGAAGGAGTGGAATCCCACACCGGAGGCGTTTCGGCAGCTCCTTGTCTGGTTCGACGGAGGCATTGAATCGAACGGCGAGAGGTACCTGGAAATACGGCGCAGGCTCGTTGGTTACTTCAGGCGCAAAGACTCGCTGTCTCCTGACGATCTCGCAGACGACGTGCTGAATCGTGTTGCGCGGCGGCTCGAGGAAGCAGGCACCATCTCCGAAGGCCCGCCCGAGCGCTACTGCTACATCGTCGCAAAGTTCGTCTTTCTCGAATCGTTGCGTAACCCCGATCGGCTGCGAACCGACCTGGTGCCGGAAGCCCTCGTGGCTCCGGCGAAAGTGGATGACGAGCGGCTCGAGCGGCTCGACCGGTGCCTGGAGCAGCTGACAGCGGCCGATAGACGCCTGATCCTCGATTACTATCGCGGCGATCAACGCGCAAGAATCGAGCAGCGGAGGGAGCTTGCCGCGCAACTGTCCACGACGCCCAACGCGCTTGCCCTTCGCGCCTCGCGTCTTCGGGCCAGGCTGGAACAGTGCGTCGGGGCCGGCCGAGGCACGTCTGACACGGTTACCGCGGTTTTCGTCTCATAAAGGATAGGGATGTCGGATACAGGGGGCAGCCACCACGATGACCAGCGGCTGATCCGGTTCCTGCTGGGGACGCTCACCGCGAGTGAAGCGGAAGCGCTCGACGAACTGAGCATGACCGACGACGATTTTGCCGGCAGGCTTCGGGTCGTGGAGGACGATCTGGTGGACGCGTACGCGCGAGGCGATCTCGACGCCGACGCCCGGACGCGATTCGAGTCGCGGTATCTGGCGGCGCCTGCCGGCCGCGAGAGACTCCGATTTGCCGAGGCGCTCGAGGTCCATCAGAAACGAGGCGGGTCGCCGGCCTCGGAACCAGCAGGAGCCGTACATCAGGCTGCCCGGTCGCGACGGTTGCCGATGTGGACGCTGGCCGCTGCCGCATCGATCGTGCTCGCGGTCGCCAGTTATGTGCTGCTCCAGCGGACGACGGCCCGCCCGCCCCAACCCGAGGTTCCGCCCGCGGTCGTCAAAAGTCAGCCTGGTCCACCGACAGTTGAGACTCCCACTGCTTCCGCGCCCGCTCCAACCGAATCGGTGATCGCGATGGTCCTGGTGCCGCCGACGCGCGCACCCCGCGAGTCGCCGACGCTTAGGCTTCCGGGCGGCGCCGCAAAGGTGCAGATCAGCCTGGTGCTCGAGTCCGACGACTATCGCAGTTATCAGGTCGTCTTGAAGCAGTCGGAAACGGATCGGACGCTCTGGCAGAGCGCCAGGCTGTCGTCATCGGCGTCGGGTGGAGACCGCATCCTCTCGGTCACGATCGATGCCACGCTGCTCAAGCTCCACGAAGTACACGCTGGACCTCATCGGCTATCGCGGCGCGGGACGTGGCGAAGTCATCACCAGTTACACGTTTCGGGTTATCCGCTGACGAGCAGGCGGATCCCGGGTTGTCGACGGGGGTAGAACTCGATGACGCGAATCTTGGCTGCGACGATTGCCGTGTTCGTTTCGTCGTCGGTTCAGGGGGACCGCGACGTGCGTGTGCTGGTGGCCGGCCAGACAGTCGAGCGGTCGCTTGATACCGGGGAGCGGCACACCTATCAAGTGGCGCTGCGTGCTGGTGAATTTGCATCGGTCACAGTGGAGCAGCGGGGAATTGATGTGTTCGTGCGGACGCTTGATCCCGATGGGGCGACCATCGCGACGTTTCAGGACGAGTACCTGAAAAGCGGAGAGGAACGTCCGACGATCGTGGCGGCAACCACTGGGACGTACTCTCTTGTCGTCACCCCCGCGTACAGCGGGCAGGGGGCTGGCGAATACACGATCCGGATCGCCGAAGTCCGTCAGGCGACCGCCGAGGATCGCTCCCTCCAGGAAGTGGCGGCTCTTCGCACCGAAGCAGTGTCGCTGTACGACGCCGGGAGATTTGAGGACGCCACGGCGCGGCTCAGGCGGGCGCTGGAGATCGTGGAGGGCGTCAAAGGCCCGCAGGATTTCGTTGCGGCGAGGATTGTGTGGGCGCTCGCCACCTGCGTTCTGGACCAAAGGAACTTCGCGATGGCGGAACCGTTGTTTCAACGCGCACTCACGACGCTCGAACGCGAGCGCGGTAAGGACGATCCCGTCACAGTCTTCGCGGTCAAGGGATTGGGGACCCTCTACGAGGAGACGGGACAGCGGGTCAAAGCGGAGCGCGCGCTGCAGCCGTCTCTCGACAGCCTCGAGAAGACGCTCGGGCCCAATCATCCGAGCGTCGCGGGGACCCTCATGGTCCTTGGGTTGGTCCGGCATGCCGCCGCCGACATCCAACAGGCCGAGGCCTACGACCGGCGAGCGCTCACCATCCTGGAAGCGTCATCGAGCACCGATACGCTCATCTACGCGAATCTGGTGAACAATCTGGGAATTCTGAACCTCGATAAGGGGGACTACGCCAAAGCCGATGACCTGTTGCGGCGCGCGCTCGTTCTGGGCGAACGGCTGCATGGTGTGGACAGCAAGTGGGCGGCCACGACTTTCAACAACCTCGGCATCATCGCGCGACAGCGAAAGGAGTACGACAAGGCGGAGGCCTACTATTTGCGCGCTCTGGCGATTCAGGAGACGGCCGTGGGGCCGGACCACCCAGACGTCGCGATGCAGTTGAACAATCTGGCGATCGTTTACAACAACAAAGGGGATTCGGCCCGTGCGCTCGAGACCCACTTTCGCGCATTGAAGATCTGGGAACAGTCCGCCGGACCGTACGCCGCGCCGACGCTGGTCTCGCTCGGCAACATCGCGCGCACCTACGCTCGCATCAGCGATATCCCCAATGCGATCGCGTTCCAGCAGCGCACGGACGCGGTGCTCGAAAAAGCACTGGTCCTGAATATCGCCGTTGGGTCCGAGCGGCAGAAGCTGGCGTTTTCGGTCGCGATGTCGGACCGCACGGATCGGACCATTTCGCTCAACCTGGACCTTGCCCCGCAGTCGACGGACGCGACCAGGCTCGCGGCGCTGGTCATTCTGCAGCGGAAGGGGCGTGTCCTGGATGCGATGACGGACACCCTTGCGGCGGTGCGTCAGCGGGTCACAGCCCCGGCTGACCGTCAACTGCTGGATGAGTTGAAGGCCACGACGGCGAAGATCGCCGAGCTGGCACTGAACGGAAACCCGCGGGTCATTCCCGCGGATCGAGAAAGCGCGTTGAGGGATCTCGAAGCCAGGAAAGAACGGCTCGAGGCGGCCATCAGCGACCATAACCTGGAATTTCGGGCGGTCTCTCGCGAAGTGACGCTCGAGGCCGTGCAGTCGGCGATCCCTGCGGGCTCCGTGCTGCTCGAATTCGCCGTGTACCGTCCGTTCGACCCCAAGGCCGAGACGAACAGCGAGGCATACGGTCCGCCTCACTACGCGGCCTATGTCCTCGGTTCAACTGGCGAGCCGCGAGGTGTGGGCCTCGGACCGACCGCCGCGCTCGATGCCGCGATCGACTCGCTGCGCCAGGCGCTTCGTGATCCTCGACGCGCTGACGTCTCGAAGCTTTCGCGTGCCGTCGATGCTCGGCTGCTCGAACCGCTTCGCGCACTGATTGGGAACGCGACCCGGCTGCTGGTTTCACCAGACGGCGCCCTGAACCTCATCCCGTTTGAAGCCCTCGTCGATGGGCGCGGAAAATTCGCCGTCGAACGCTATGCGATCAGCTATCTCACGAGCGGTCGCGACTTGCTCCGCATGCAGGTGCGAGGGGCTGATGGCGGCGGCCCCATCGTGTTCGCCAACCCGGCGTTCGGCTTCCCGAGTTCGCCGACCGGCCCGGAGGCCTCCCGGTCCGGTCCGGCATCAGCGCAACGCCGGAGCGTCACCACCGGTCCGGAACTCTCGGGACTCTACTTCGCGCCGATTGCCGGCACGGGCGAGGAAGCGCGAGCGATTCGTGCGCTCTTTCCGGATGCGACGCTGTTCACCCGAGGCGAGGCGAGCAAGGCGGCACTCGCGCACGTGGCTGCGCCGCGCCTTCTGCACATCGCGACCCACGGGTTTTTTCTCCAGCCCTCCGGTACTGCCGCGTCGAATCCCCTCCTGCGATCCGGCCTCGCACTGGCGGGAGCAAACATGGACAAAGGTTCGTCGGTACTCACGGCGCTCGAAGCGGCCAACCTGAACCTTTGGGGGACCGAGCTCGTGACGTTGTCCGCCTGCGATACGGGTGTTGGGGAAGTCCGGAACGGCGAAGGCGTGTACGGGCTGCGGCGGTCATTCTTCCTCGCCGGCGCGGAGACGCTTGTGATGAGCCTGTGGCCAGTGAGCGACTACGTGACCCGTCAGGTGATGACGGCGTACTACACGGGTCTCAAAGCGGGGCAGGGCAGGGGAGATGCGCTGCGCCGGGCGCAGTTGGCGATGCTCGCGCGACCGGATCGTCGCCATCCCTTTTACTGGGCGAGCTTCATTCAGGCCGGCGATTGGCGCCCGTTAGGAGCGGCCACGAGTACCCGCTGACAGACTCCCGAGTGATCTGTCTTATCCCGGTGTAAGGGGGCAGACATGATCAATCGGGTCTTCATCGGGTCAACGGTCGCCGTGTGCACGGCATCGCTCGCGAGCCTGCTGACGGTGCTGGGCGATGGGGCAGCGGCCGGCGACCAAGAGCCCAACCTCCTCGCGTTCGCCAACCCCTCCGGGCAGGTGCGCACGTTCAACATGAATGGCGCTATTGATCTGGATAACCCATTTTTTCAGGATCTCGGAACGAATGGCCGCCGGTGCGTGTCCTGCCACCAGGCGGACAGTGCCTGGACGATCACGCCGGCGAATGTGCAAGGGCGCTTCGACGCGTCGGACGGATCGGATCCGATATTCACCGCGAATGACGGATCGAATTGCGAAGCCGCACGGCCGGAGTCGCTGGACGAGAGGCGCGCCGCCTACAGCCTGCTGTTGTCGCGCGGCCTCATTCGAGTGGGATTGAACGTTCCCGACGGTGCGGAGTTCGTCATCGAGGGCGTGGTCGACCCGAATCAGTGTGCGCCCTCCACGACCGATACGTCGCTGTACCGGAGACCGCTGCCTTCGACCAACCTGCGATTCATAAGCGCCGTCATGTGGGACGGCCGCGAATCATCGTTGACGACCACGATCGACCAGGACCTGCTGCACCAGGCGAACGCCGCGACACGCGGCCACGCCCAGGCCGGTGCCGACCTGACCGGCGAACAGGCGCGTCAAATCGTCGCGTTCGAGATGGGACTGACGACCGCTCAGACCCTCGACAACGATGCGGGCAATCTCCAATCGCAGGGAGCAGACGGGGGTCCGCAGTCGCTGGCGAAGCAGCCGTTCTTTATCGGCATCAACGATCCCGTCGGGCTGAATCCCACTGGAGCGCTCTTCGATTCCAGGGCCTTCACGATTTTCAACGCATGGGTACGGCCGATCGGTGCGCACGACACTCCGTTCACGGCCGCCCGTCAGGCGATTGCACGTGGACAGGCCATTTTCAATACCAGGCCCATCACGCTCGCCGGAATTCCAGGTCTGAACGGCCAGACCTTTTCGAACGGTGTCACGCTTCCTGATTCATTCGTTGGAACCTGCACGACGTGCCACGATGCTCCGAACGCGGGCAACCACTCCGTCAAAGCGCCGCTCAACATCGGCCTCACCGATCCCGGGGTGGCACCATACCTGCCTGTCTACACGCTGAGGAATGTGAAGACTCAGGACACCGTCGAGACAACCGACCCGGGTCGGGCCATGCAGACGGGGAAGTGGGCCGACATTGGCAAGTTCAAGGGACCGGTGCTTCGGGCACTCGCCGCCAGGCCGCCCTATTTCCACAACGGATCCGCCGCGACACTCGAGGATGTGATTGATTTCTACGAGCGGCGCTTTCAGCTCGGTCTGACTGCTCAGGAAAAGTTGGATCTCGCGGCGTTCCTGAGAGCGCTGTGAGGCAACCTCAAGCATGCACAGGTACTCCGGAAGAGGTCTACACATTCGCGGAACGATTCCACCCAAACAAACGCCAGCGGGCGCGTTCGCGGTCTCTTGAGGGCTCAAACAGCCGGGTCCGGCTTTTGCACGGGCGGCGGCAGCGAGAAAGGAGCCCATGGAGACCGAGAAGAATTCCCCAAAAGCGCTGCAAGAATGCGAGGACAAAGTCAAAGAGCTGGAAGAGGAGAATCAGCACCTGCGCGAGGCATCGTGCGCGTTCGGCCAGCTGGCCGAGCGGCTAAACGTCACGCTGAAGGAGGAGCGGCGCACCGCCGGAACCGACCGCCGTCAACAGGCGCGACAACATGGCGACCGCAGACAGCAGACACGCGAATCCACGCTCCGGCTGGCGCCCCACACCTCGGACGATCAGGAATGAGGGGCCAGCGCTAGTCCATGGCGCGCTCGGGAGGCGGCGCAGATGCGTGGAAGTCCTGATAGAACCTCGTAACGTAGGACTCCAGGAGATCCCGGACCCGGCGCTCATCCTCGGATGCCACGATCAATCCGGCATGGTGCGATTTACGAATGCGACGGATGATCTCCGGGTCGTCGTACGCCTGCAGGTCCGGTTGCTCCTGGCGCGCCAGTGACAACACGATCCCGGCGGAACGCATCGGGGGCGCGTTCAACGTGTACGAGCCATGCTCGCCCGCGATCTCAATCTTCGCCCACTCGCGCCATAGGTTCACTCCCGTTGCGGCCTCGACGACGTCAACGATGAATGCTCCGCCGACGCGGGCGGATGTTTCGAGGAAGTACAGCGTGCCGTCGCGCCCCCGGATGAATTCGGTGTGCGACACCCCACGTAGCAAGCCGAACGCGTCGAGGACGCGCGCGCTGGCCGCCGTCAACATCTGTGCAAGGGGGTCGTCGCCTCGAAGCGTGCGAGTCACAAAAATCCCGCCCTCGTGCGCGACCGTCATCGGCGGCGATCCGTACGCGCTCGCAACCGTGAATACGACCTGCCGGTTGAACACGAGCGAGTCCACGTGGAACACGTCGCCGGGGACGAATCGCTCCAGGACGTAATCGGCGCGCGCATCACCGAGTGCCTCGAGGGCAGACCAGATCTCGTCGACCGAGTCGAGCCTGCGAATCCCGATCGCTGCAGCCTGTCCCCGCGGTTTCAACACCCACGGGGCAGGCACGGCGTGGGTCCACTCGGCGACCGCGCGATTGTTGGCTGTGTGCACGAAGTCGGGACATGGTATCCCTGCGGCGCGTGCACGTGAGCGCATCGCCAGCTTGTCGCGAAAGGCGCGCGCGGTCGTCTCGCCCATGCCGGCGACGAGCAGGTACTCCCTCAACATCGCCGCCATCTCGACGTCGAAGTCATCCAGCGCCACGATGCGATCGATCTGCTCCGTCCGCGCGAGAAACGCCGCGCCCTTGCGAATGTCTTCTTCCGGCATGTCGCGGCGGACGAAGTAGAACGCGTCGATAGCATCGCGCGGCCAGTCGGAATCCCTGAGTTTCTCCTCGGTCAGGAGCAGCACGCGGCAGCCCTGCCGGTCGCACTCCTTCAGGAATTCGTCGCCCTTTCGATAGGTCGCGATACACAACAGCGTCAATGAATGCTCCTCACTAATCACTCCGAGGGGCTTCGCCCCTCGGACTCCCCGACACGCTCGCTCGCGGGGCCCCGCGAGCCCCACTCCGCTCGCGTGGGCTCGCTCGCTGCGCTCGTTCGCCGCGAACCGCGAACTGCGAACCACGAATCGCGAGATCACAGGCCACTGATCGCCGGCCAGCCATTGACGCTTCGCGCCGCCCGGACGCCGCGAACGATCGCTTCGGCGACGACGTCGGCGGCGAGCGCGCCGAGGACGGTCAGCTGGAGATTGGGTCGTTGCAACTGACGTGTTGAGACGGCGAAGAGTGAATCCCCGTCGCCGGTCGTGTGATACGGCCGGATGGCTCTGGCTGCTCCGCAGTTGGCCATCATCGCGATCTTGGTGAGCGGCGTTTTGTCGAGCGCGACGTTCGTCGCCACGACCGCCAGCGTGGTGCTGCCGAGCGCAGGATCGTCCACCGGGGCGTCACCGCTTGCGCCGGTCACGATGCCGCGCATGAACTCCACGCTGTCGGCAAAGGTTCCGTCCGCGCGGCGTGCGCCGGCGACGATGCGGCCCGATCGCCAGTCGAGTACATCTCCGGCGGCGTTGACGACGGCCAGCGCGGCGATGACGACGTCGCCAAGCTTGATGCTGGCGCTGCCGAGGCCGCCTTTCATGCCTGCGAGCCCCCGGCCGCGGTGCATCTTGCCAACGGTCGCGCCGGCGCCCGCACCGACATTCCCTTCAGGGACCGGGGCGGCGGATGCCGTCGTGCACGCCTTGTACGCGGCATCGGAATCGGGCCGGATGTGCGGATCGCCCACGGCCAGGTCGTCGATGACGGCGCCGACGACGATCGGGATCCGCAGGTCCGGAGTGCCCCAGTCGAAGCCGACCTTGTGTTCCTCGAGATATCGCAGGACGCCGCCAGAGGAGGGAAGCGCCAGGATGCCTCCGCCTGTCAGGAACAGCGCGTGAATGCGATCGACCGGGCTGACCGGTTGCAACATCACGCCCTGTGACTCACCCGGTGCGGAGCTGTTGTAGTCGGCGGCCGCCGTGGCTGCCGGGTCGAACAGGATGGCCGTGCAGCCGGTCGGGCGCCTGGTGTCCGTGTAGTGGCCGACCTTGATGCCCGCGACATCCGTTAATGATCCTGCGGAGGCGGGGGATACCTGCGAGCGACGGAAACTTCGTGGTGCCACAACCGCCGCTGTCGTCAACGCGACACCGAACTGCCGCCGTGTGAAGCCGGGCATGATGACTCCTCCCAGCCTACAACGATCACACAGGAGGCAGGTCGTTGTCGCTGGTTTTGCGATGGTCTTTGCCGCCGCACGAGTCTCGAACGATCAGGTCGCAGTTGAGCAGGATATCGCGGGTCGGCAGGTGAGTCCGGGCAACTCGCTCGAGCATGGCTGCGAGTGCCGCATCACCGAGCTGCCGGGTCGGCTGACGCAGGGTCGTCAATGGAACCGGGAGCAGCTTCGCGTATTCGAGATCGTCAATGCCGACGACGCGGACGTCGCTCGGAATCGCGTAACCGAGCCGCAGCAGGGTTGGAATGAGTCGGGATGCCGTCCGGTCGTTCGCGCAGACAATGGCGTCGACGTGTTGCGGCTCCATCATCGCCTGCACCTGGAACGAATCCGAGGGATCGAGCCGATGCACGAGTGTCCGTTCAACCGGTGCTTGCCACGTGTAAAGCGCTTCCCGATATCCTGCTTGGCGGGCGTCCACGGTCGCCGCGGCGTTCGGCATCGAAACGAATGCAATCCACCGCGATCCCAGCCGCAGCAGGTGTTCGGTGATGATGTAGCCGGCGCGCCGGTTGTCGATGCCGACGAGATCGTGATGGCCTCGCCCAGGGTAGGGAACGACCGTCCGATCGAGCAGCACAATCGGAATCCTCGCTTCGTCCAGCGCTCTGGCGATGCGGTCGTTCACGTCGTTGTCTTCGCTGGGCGATTCGAGCGGCGCGAAGAAGACGCCGGAGACACCACGGTCGATGTATTGGCGGCACAGTTGCCAGGCGCATTCTTCTTTGGTACTGCCTGACGGGCTGCCCCAGACGAGCACATGCTCGCGAGCCAGGGGCGAGGCCATCATCCCCTGACAGATCGGTTCGAAAATCTCAGTCTCGCCGAGGTCCGGAATCAGAAGGCCGAAGGACAGAGCCCGCGCAGCCTGCAGGCTGCGAACGAACGTGCCGGATCCAGCACGCCGCTCGACGAGGCCCGCCGCCTGAAGTTCCCGCACCGCGCGACCGACCGTAATCCGCGAGGCGCCGAACGTGCGCACGAGCTCTGCTTCGCTCGGAAGCCGATCGCCCTTTTTCAAGCGGCCGGATTGGATCTCCTTTCTCAATGCCGTGTAGACCTGCCGATACTTTGGCGACAGGACGTCGGTCGATTCCATGCTGTAAATGATATAACAACTTTGTCTGGTACGTACAACAAATATGTCAATTTTGTCTACAATTACGTCTATTTAGTGGTATTCGTGAGTAGCTACGTTGAGCGGTGATATGCTTTATTCTGTTAATGCTGATATATCATTGTGGCGAGGATATTCACTCATGACCACCGGCGTTCCCAGGCATTTTCTTCTCGCGTCCGACTTCGATCAGACGCTCAGTTTTAACGATTCAGGACTTGCCCTCAGCGAGTTGATAGGTGCCTCACGGTTCCAGGACAAGGTCGAAGGGCTTGCGCGTACCAACCTCGTGCAGCAGGGAGGGGAGCTGGCCTACCTGCTTCGCCACGACCCCGAGTTCAGAGGCGTTCGACGCGAGCACCTCGAGGAAACTGGAAAGCGCGTCAGGCTACGCAGCAATATTCCCGCGCTGGTCGAATTCCTCGATCGTGGCATCGACGGCTGCCAGTTCTCCTTCTTCGTGATCTCCGCGGCCCCGCGTGAAGTCATTCAATCGGCGCTCGAGGGAGTTGTGGCCCCGGATCACATCTTCGGCACGGAGCTCGACTACGATCCGGCCACCGGCGAGGTTCGATCGGTCGTGCGCGTGCCGGCCGGCTACGGAAAGGTTGCGGTCGTCGAGGAGCTCGAGTCGCGCCTCGGGATTCCAGCGGAACGCACGATTTACGTCGGAGACGGCAGTTCCGACGTGCACGTCATGCTGCACGTCAACAATCGCGACGGCTTTACGATTGCCGTCTCCGAGAACAAGCAGCTCGTGCGAATCGCCAAGAGCACGGTGTTGAGCGACGACGCGTTCTCGGTGATGGTGCCGGTTCTCGATCAGGTGCTCGGATGGAACTCTGGCGAGATCCGAGGGCTGTTCGAATCGAATGGCCTGGCGCTGCACGAATGGGAACGCGCCCGAACGGATCGCATCACGGTCCGATCGGTCTCGGCGGCGATCGACGCGACGGTGTGAAGGGGAGACTGCGGTGATTGAGTATCTCGGGTGGACCGCAACGGCGGTGTTCGTCGGCTCGTATTTCTGCGCCCGGCCCTCGGCGCTGAAGCGCGTTCAGATGGTCGGCGCGTTGATCTGGGTGGTGTACGGGTTGTTGATCGGCGCATCGCCCGTCGTCGCGGCCAATCTCCTGGTCTTCGGCGCGGCCGCCTGGACGATCGGCCGCGCGGATTGGAATGCGGAATCCTCGAGGATGCGCAAGAATGGGTGATGCCTTCGCCGAACGATCCTCACGACGGTCAACCGGTCCTGCACTACGGAGCGCCGATCGAATCCGCGCGACTCGCCGCCATTTTCACGCACGGTCGAGGCGCATCAGCTGAAGACATTCTCGGTCTGGCGCCGGAACTCGGTGCGGACGACGTGGCGTACGTCGCGCCGCAGGCCGCCAACCGCACGTGGTACCCGTATTCATTTCTGACGGCCATTGAGAAGAACGAGCCGTTTCTCACCTCAGCGCTTGGCGTGTTGGCGGGGCTCGTCGCGAACCTCGGGGAGCGCGGCTTCGGTCCTGAGCGACTCGTTCTTCTCGGTTTCTCGCAAGGCGCCTGTCTCACCCTCGAGTTCGTCGCCCGCAATCCACGCCGCTACGCTGCGGTCGTCGGACTCAGCGGGGGCCTGATCGGTCCCCCCGGAACCCCACGCGACTACCCGGGGTCGTTGGAGGGCACGCCGCTTTTCCTTGGCTGCAGTGACGTGGACGCTCACATCCCGCTCGAACGTGTGCACGAATCATCTGATGTCCTCCGCCGCATGGGCGCGACGGTTGACGAGCGCATCTACAAGGGGATGGGGCACACGGTCAGCGCAGATGAACTGGGGGTGGTCCGGGGCCTCTTGCGAAGTGATCGGTGATTTGCGCCAGCGATCAATCACCGACAGCCACCCTCACGCTGCGATCAGGCTACAAGGAAAAAACAGGAGAAGGGAGTTAGACTTCTCCTTTCTCTTTTCTCCTGTTGGCTCTTAGTACGAATGCAGCGCGACAGTGAACGTCGTTGATTGATGATGGAAAAGGAGTACTCCCATGTCTGACCGTCGCGAATTCCTCAAGACGATTGCCGCGGCCGCGGCCGTGATGCCGCTTCGGCCCGTTGCCGCCGCTCAGGCACAGGCGGCGCAGAAGCCGGCATCATCAACCATTCACAAGTCGACGCTCATCTCCATGCTGCCGAGGGGCATGACCTACGCGGACCGGTTTGCGCTCGCGCGCGAGGCCGGCTTCGAGGCGATCGAGATGCAGACCATCACGAAAGACGAGGAGGCCGCAGAGATCAAGGAGGCCTCGAAGAAAACCGGCCTGCGGATTCACTCGGTGATGAACTCCGACCACTGGCGGTTCCCGCTGTCGAGTGACGATCCGAAGGTCGTCGCCGACAGCGTGAAGGGCATGGAAACCTCACTGAAGAACGCCATGCTCTGGGGGGCTGATACCGTGCTGCTCGTGCCGGCGGTGGTCGATGCGAAGACGTCGTACCAGGATGCGTGGACACGCTCGCAGCGCGTGATTCGAGAGCGGCTGTTGCCACTAGCGCGCGACATGAAGGTCACGATCGCGGTCGAGGAAGTGTGGAACAAGTTCCTGTTGAGCCCGATCGAATTCGCGAAATACATCGACGACTTCCAGTCGCCCCTGGTGCGCGCGTACTTCGATGTCGGCAACGTCGTCATCTACGCGTTCCCGCAGGACTGGATCCGCACGCTGGGCGCCCGCATCGTCAAGATGCACCTGAAGGACTTCAACTTCGATCGCCGGAACGGCAAGTTCACGTGGAAGAACATCGGCGAGGGGGATATCGACTGGCCGGAGGTTCGTCGCGCGCTGGCTGACATCAAATATGCCGGTTATGTCACGACCGAGTTGGACGGCGGGGATGCTGCCTACCTGAAGGATGTCTCGGCCCGGGTCGATCGATTCCTGGCTGGAGAAAAGCCCTTCGTTTCATAGAGATACGGTCTCTGACGCGACGCTAAAGCGTCGACGCGTTAGCATTGGCAGCGCAATATACCTTGCGTGGCAAGATATATTGCGCTACAATGCGTTTCCATGAGCCCGGGACCGGGTCGAGACGACGACCGCAAAGGGATCGAACGCGAGCTCAAACGGGGGTCGCTCGAGCTCATCGTGCTGCATCTGCTGTCGCTCGGCGAGGCGTACGGCTACGAGATCGTGGCCAACCTGACCGGGCGGACCAACGGTGGCCTCGAAGTCACCGACGGCACCCTCTACCCCGTCCTCTACCGGCTCGAGCGAGCAGGATTCGTCGCCATCCGATGGGAAACGCCGCAGCGCGGCGTCCCCCGCAAGTACTACCGCCTCACAGAAGTTGGCCAGGCCGAGCTCGTTCGGCTGACGCACGAGTGGAACACGTTTGCGAATGCCATGGCGCGCCTTCTTCGCCAGCAACCGGAGACAACATGAGCGCCGACCAGTCGTACGTCGATCAGGTGATCGCACAGCTGCCGCAGGTTGAATCGTTGCGCACACAGGTGGCGATGGAGCTGCGCAGCCACATCGCCGAGCGCGTCGAGCACGGGGACAGCGTCGAAGAGGCGCTGCGCCAACTTGGTAACCCCATCGTCCTGGCTGAGTCGTACCTCGCGGCCATACCGCTCGTCCCTGCACCCTTCTGGCCGCGCGCAGCGGCGCGGTTGATGGACTTCTGTGGATTCCTGGCGCTCGCCGTACCAATCGCGGGCGTACTGTTCCTCACGCTGCGGCCAGAAATTGCGCTCATCGTCGTCATCGTCGTCGTAGGGACGCTGCTGGTCGCCGGCGTGCTCTACCCGGTCATCGCCGAATACAAGTACGGAAAAACGCTTGGCAAACACTTGATGGGATTGCGCGTGGTTCGCGAATCCGGCGCGCGCATCAGCTTCGGTCAGTCTGTCGTGCGTCAGCTTCCAATGTTGTCGCAGGTGTGGTGGATCGACGTGCTCTTCGCGCTGTTTACAGACAAGCATCAGCGCGCTTTTGAACTGCTTTCGAAGACGCGCGTCGTAGTCGCCCGGGAGGAACAGTCATGATGAGACAGATGGTGATCGCTCCCATGGTGATGGGGGCTGCGCTTCTCACTGGTCAGGCTCCGGCGTCGGCGCCTCGCCCGGCGTCCATGGACGATGTCGTGGCGGAAGTGCACGCGCTTCGGGTCGAGATGAAGCAAACGGCCGACGCAGGCCTTCGCGCGCAGCTTCTGGTTGCACGGCTCCAGGTCGAGGAGCAGCGGATCGCTGGCCTCGCCCGACAGTTGTCGGAGACCGAGCAGCAGATGCGGGCGCTCGAAGGCGCTCGCAATCCAATGCTCGAGCAGATGATCAAGCAGTTCGACCAAGAGCCGCGCGAGGCTGGAGAGCCCGACATGTTCGCCGGGATTCGGGCGCAGCTCGAAAAGATCCAGAACGGCGATCCGGTGCTGAGCGAGCGGCAGGCGTCGCTTTCACGTCAGCTTGCGGACGAACAGGCGCGCTGGGTGGCCTTTAACGCGCAACTCGAAGCGCTCGAGAAGCGGAAGTGAAGAATTGTTGATTGCTGATTGTCGATTGTCGATTGAGATCAATCAGCAATCAGCAATCAAAAATCAGCAATCACGCGGTGGCCGCCACGCCCTGCTTCAGGCAGGCGAAGATGTCGCGATAGAAGGCGGGATGCTCGCGCCAGGTCGGTGACGACACGATGTTGCCATCGCGCACGCTCTCGGCGGTGGTGAATCGGCCGCCGCCGGCCTCCGCCTCGGTGCGGACGTGCTCGTAGCAGGTCACGCGCTTGTTCTTCAGCAGGCCGGCTGACGCGAGCAGCTGGATGCCGTGGCAGATAGAAAAGATCCATTTACCACCGGCGTCGATCTCGCGAAGGATGTTCAAGACCCGCTGATCGTTGCGCAAGTACTCCGGCGCGCGCCCACCAATACAGAGCACCGCGTCGTACTCGGCCGGTTTGACTTCGTCGAACGTCAGATCCGACTCGATGGCGTAACCGGGGCCTTCCTTGTAGGTGTCCCACCCGGGCTCGAAATCGTGCATCACCAGGTGCAGCCGCCGCTTCGACGGCGCGGCAACGCGTGTCTCGTATCCTGCCTCCTGGAACCGATGTACGGCAAACCAGGTCTCATACGCTTCGCCACCGTCTCCAGTAATGATCAGGATCTTCGGCACGGCCCCTCCCAATTCACCAATTCACCAATTCACCAATTCACCAATTGGCACGATGACTGGCTATTATATGTGCGCTTGAACATGCGAATCACCGCGTCTCCATCAATCCAGCGGCTGTTGACTGTTGCGGCTCTTCTCGTTGCCTGCACCGAAAACGTGATCGCGGACACAGGTCAGGCTGCGTGGTTGCGCTACGCCCGGCTGGATGCTGCCACGGCCGCGCGCAACGCCCGCAACATTCCCCGGACAATCGTGACCCTCGAGTCAGCGCCGCCCATCGAGAAGGCGCGCGACGAGCTTGCCGCGGGCCTTCGCGGAATGCTGGGCGTCGAGCCGAAACTCGGGACCGAGCTGGCCGCTGAGGGCGCGATCATCGTCGGCACGTTACCGCGAGTGCGGCAACTGGACCCCGGACTGCTGCCAGAGGGGACGCTTGAGCCCGATGGATATTGGCTCAAGGCCGTGTCGCTCCGCGGTGTGCGTCACGTCGTGATCGCCGGTGAAAGCAATCGCGGTGTGTTATACGGCACGTTTGCGCTCCTCAGGAAGCTCGGTGTGGGCGAGCCGATGGCGTCGCTCGATCAGAAGGACGCGCCCTACGCACCACTCCGATGGGTCAACGAATGGAACAACATCGATGGGTCCATCGAACGCGGATATGGCGGACGTTCGATCTTCTGGGACGGTGGGCACATTCGTGAGGACTTGAGCCGCGTCAACGACTATGGCCGGCTCCTCGCGTCACTCGGGATCAACGGAATCTCGATCAACAACGTGAATGCCAACCCGCTCGTCCTGTCAGCGGAGTTCATACCCCAGGTCGCGCGGGTGGCCGACGTGCTTCGACCGTGGGGTGTCCGCCTCGCTCTTGCGATTGACTTCGGCAGTCCGCAGACGCTCGGCAAGCTGCCGACCTACGATCCGCTCGATCCAACGGTCATCGCTTGGTGGAAGGCCAGGGCGGACGACCTCTACAAAGCCATCCCGGACTTCGGCGGGTTCGTGCTGAAGGCGGACTCCGAGGGGCGGGTCGGACCCTCGGCCTACGGCCGCACGCACGCCGACGCCGCCAATGTCGTGGCGCGCGCACTCGCTCCGCATGGCGGGGTCATCTTCTATCGCGGCTTCGTGTACGACCATCACATGGACTGGAACAACCCGAAGAACGATCGTGCGCGGGCCGCGTACGACAATTTTCATCCGCTCGACGGACAGTTCGATGCGAACGCGGTCATCCAGATCAAGCACGGACCGATCGATTTCCAGGTGCGCGAACCATCGTCACCCCTCTTCGGCGCGCTCGAGCGGACGAACCAGGCGATCGAGCTTCAGATCACGCAGGAGTACATGGGCCAGGCGCGGCACACGGTCTTCCTGCCGCCCATGTGGAAGGAAACGCTCGATTTCGACATGCATGTCGGTCCCGGCGGACCATCGACCGTGAAGGCAATCGTCTCGGGCCGGACATTTCGCCGGCCGACGGGCGGATTTGTCGGTGTGTCAAACGTTGGCCTGAACGCGACTTGGTACGGCAATCACCTGTCGCAGGCGAACCTGTATGGCTACGGACGGCTGGCGTGGAATCCGGATTTGACCTCCGCGCAGATCGCCGACGAATGGACGCGACTGACCTTCGGGAATGATCCGCAGGTCGTGGGAACGATCACCAGGATCCAGCTCGAGTCGTGGCCGACCTACGAGCGCTACACCGGACCGCTCGGGCTTCAGACGCTGACCGATATCGTGGGCAACCACTACGGCGTGGCGGTCGAGGCGTCCGAGCGGAATGGATGGGGACAGTGGCATCGCGCCGACGACACGGGTGTCGGGATGGATCGCACCGTGGCCTCGGGCACCGGGTTCGTCGGCCAGTACTCGCCCACGGTCAGCCAGCGATACGAATCGATCGCAAACTGCCCGGACGACCTGCTCCTTTTCATGCATCACGTGCCATATACGCACCGGTTGAAGTCCGGGAAGACGGTCGTTCAGTACATCTATGATTCGCACTATGACGGCGCCGCCGAAGTCGCACAGTTTCTGAGCGGCTGGGACTCCTTGAAGGGCCGCGTGGACGACGAGCGGTTCAACGAGGTCCGGGCACAGCTCGAGTATCAGGCAGGCCAGGCGATCGTGTGGCGCGACGCGGTCACCAGGTGGTTCCAACGGGCGTCTGGAGTCGCCGACAACAGGCAGCGGGTCAACCACTATTCTGGACGGATCGAGGCGGAATCCGCGACGCTGAATGGATATGTCGTGAAGGATGTGACTCCGTGGGAGACCGCATCCGGCGATCGTGCGGTGGAATGTCCGGCCGCGAACTGCAGCGCGACGTTCCGATACAGCGGTTCCGGCGGGCGGCACGATCTCGTGGTGCAGTATTTTGACGTCAATACCGGCAGCGCGCGATTTCGCGTCCGGGTTGGCGATCGCGTCGTGGGCGAATGGACGGCCGCCGATCGGATTCCGACGCGGCGCCTGGACGGATCATCGTCGTCACGGCGGGTGCTGCGCGATGTTGTGCTTCGAGCCGGTGACGAGATCATCGTAGAAGGCACGCCGGACGGATCAGAAACGGCTGCTCTGGACTACATCGAGATTCAAGCAGCCGCGGGCCGACAGCAAGAGAAGTAACGAAATGTCACGAGGACTTCATATGAAAAGCAGGCATATCCACGTTCTCGCGATCGTCACGGCGATTGCGATTCAGGTGTCCGCGAGCTCCGCGCAGGTCAATGCGCCGAAGCAGGACAACTGGGTGCCGACGTGGGCCACTGCACAGCAACTCATCCGCACCCCTCCTCCGGTCCTTACACCGGGACCCGCGCCGCACCGGCTGCAACGCCAGGGCTGGCGGCGACCTCCACCTCGGCACAACGAGGCAGGGGTCCCGCGGGCGCCGCGTTCCGCGTGACCAGTCTTTCGAATCAATCCGTGCGGATGGTCGTGCGAACGAGCATTGGTGGCCGACGCGCGCGAGTCAAACTGTCCAATGCGTTTGGATCGACGCCGGTGATCGTGGGGGCCGCACACCTCGCGCGACGAGGCACCGGATCCTCGATCGTGCCGGGAACCGATCGCGCCCTCACGGTTTCAGGCAGCGCGTCATTCACGATGATGCCGGGCGTGGTGGTCGTCAGCGACCCGGTCGACATCGACGTTCCCGCGCTCGGTGATCTCGCGATCAGCCTGTACTTGCCGAGCGACACCGGTGCCCCGACGACACATGCGACGGCGTTGCACACCACCTATGTGTCGAGCGAAGGTGATTTCACCGGGCAATCCGAGTTCCCGCTTGCGGGGACGACGCAGCAGTACTACTGGGTTTCAAGCGTGGAAGTGGCGGCACCGGCCGACGGAGCGGCCATCGTGGCGTTCGGCGATTCGATTACCGATGGGGCGCGATCGACATCAGACACGAACAATTCGTGGCCAGCCCTCCTCGCGGCGCGCCTGGGTGCAGACAAAGCCACGGCGAACATCGCGGTCCTCAATGAGGGGATCGGAGGCAACCGTCTGTTCACGGACGCCGCCGGCCTGGCTGGCGTCAGCGCACTGGCGCGGCTCGACCGGGATGCATTCAGCCACCCTGGCGTCAAGTGGCTGATGATTCTCGAAGGCATCAACGACATCGGGACGCTTGGCGCGGCCAATCCGACAAGTGGCCAGGTGACCAAAGAGGATTTGATCTGGGTGCTCCAGCAGGTGATCGATCGCGCGCATGCGCATGGGATCAAGGTCGTCGGCTGCACGCTGACACCTTACGAGGGGGCGGGCTACGCTCGCGAAAACGGCGAAGCGATCCGATCGGCCGTCAATCAGTGGATCAGGACATCGGGTGCGTTTGACGCGGTCGTTGATTTTGAGGCCGCGACTCGTGATCCTGGCAATCCAAAGCGTTTCAAGCCGGAATTCGATCCGGGCGACCACCTGCATCCAAACGACGCGGGTTACAAGGCCATGGCAGACGCTGTGGACCTGGCTATCTTCAAATCGAAGAAATAGCGCCCACAATTCTCTTGCGCAAGCTCTGCCGTTGGGTATAGTGTGCGTCCGCCATGCCTGAGCTCGCACTCCTGACGCGCTGATACCACTGGTTGACGTCACGCGTGTCGTGGCGCCGCGTGTCGACTCGCTGGTCCTCCACCTTTGCGTGGATGGCGATTGGGTGGATTGTCGTCTTCTGGCGGCTCGGATATGCGAGCCTCCTCGATCCCGATGAAGCCCATTACGCCGAGCTGACGCGCGAGATGCTGCATTCGGGCAACTGGCTCGTTCCACTCCTCGACGGCAAGCCCTTCATCGACAAACCGGTTCTCTTTCACTGGCTGCAGGGCGCGTCGGTGCTGCTCCTGGGCGAGACGGAGTTCGCCGCGCGGCTGCCGACCGCGCTCTCGGCCGTTGGTCTCTTTGCCATCACGCGATGGGCGGGCATCGTGCTCTTCGGCGAAGAAGTTGGCTCGACTCGGCGCGGTCATGTTCGCGACCATCCCTGCGACGTTTGCGCTGTCGTCGATTGCCATCTTCGACATGGTGTTCGCGCTCTTTCTGTTCGGCGCCGTGAGCTGTCTGCTCGTGGCGGCCCGGCGCTCCAGTGTTCGCACCGAGTTGTGCGGATATGCGCTGCTGACGCTCGCGGTGATGACCAAAGGCCCGGTGGCGTTGGTCATCGTCGGCCTGTTCGTAGGTGCGGGGTACGCCGCCTCGAGCGAAAGCCGATCCGTGTTTCGCGCCCTGCACTGGAAGATGGGGCTGCCGATCGTGGCGCTCGCGGCGTCCCCGTGGTTTCTCTGGATGCAGTGGAGATTCGGCGACGAATTCGTGAAGGGCTACCTGCTGGCAGGCAATCTCTGGTACGTCACGCAGCCAATCGAGTTCTCCGCGCGCGCGATCAATCACACGTTCTACATCCGCGCGTTCACCGGCGCGTTCTTCCCATGGAGCATCGTCGCGGTCGGACGGGGCATCGACATTTTCCGCCGGCTCCGAGCGAATGAGGCGGTCGAAAGCGGCGAGCGGCTGCTGTGGCTGTGGACGCTCGTCGTCGTGGGCTTCTTCAGCGTGGCCAGGTTCAAGCTCGATCACTACATCTTCCCGGCCGCGCCGGCCTGTTGCCTGATCGCGGCCAAGGCGTGGCGCGAGGCTTCGCGAGATGCCGACGGCTATTTCTGGGGCACCCGCTACAGCGTGCTCCTGATTGCTGGACTGCTGATCGTCGGAGGCAGCTTTGGCGGAGTCGCGCTGTCCCAGTTGAACCTGGGCCTGTCGGCCTGGGCCTTCGTCCTGCCATTCGCCGTGTTCGTCGGCGGTGCCGTGTTGCTGGCTCAATCCGAGCGCGTCGGGTGGCGGGTCCCGGCCGGCGCCGGCGCATTGCTGGCGATGCTGCTGGTGAGCTACGCGACGGTGGTCGCAGTCGGGTTCCCGGTGCTCGAGCAGGTGCGGCCCACCGCGCGCGTCGCGCGCCATCTTGCGCGCCTAAGTGCTCCGACGGCGCCGGTCGGCCTGTATCGCCTGGAGCGTTGGCGGGGAAGCCTTCGGTACTATCTCAATCGTCCGATCGAACGGCTGGAGACCTTCGAAGAACTCTCAACCTACCTCTCGCGATCGGAACCGGTCTATGTCGTCATGCTCCGTCGCGACTATCTTGAACTGTGCGATCACCACATTCCCGTCCACCTCTTGACGGCACATCGTGCGGTCATTGGGACAACGGGGCGCGGATTGCGGCGGCAACGCTGGGGGTTTCTCGTGATTGTCTCGAACGTTCCGCGCCGCCCGCATACGAGTCGATACCTCAGGGGCTATTCGAGGGACTGGACGGACTGAGTCGAATGCTGAATGCTGAATGCTGATTGAGCAATTGCGACTGATAACCGGCTAACCCCTCTTCGATCGGTACAACGCGACCAGGGCCGCCCCGATTGCCTGAGACAGATCGCCCAGCGATGCCGGGACGATCGTGAGCGTCGTGCGCTGAGAGGGCCACAAATACGGAGCGGCGCTTTCGGCGATGATCCTGAGGTAACGGGACCGAAAGGCGTCGGTCGTCGACTCTGGATCCATGAGGCCGCCGCCAATTACGACGAACTGCGCGTCGAGCGCCATCGACAACGACGCGACGTGCAAGCCGAGCGCGCGCGCCTGGAAGTCGAAAATCTCGACGGCGAGCGCGTCCCCTTTCTGTGCCAGGCCCCGCAGTGCGAATGCACGCTGCTTGAGGCTTGCCGTTGACGTGGCCAGCTCGTGATTCGGATAGCGCGCGAGCCGCTCGGCGAGGAGATTGGGGAGGCCCGCGAGCGACGTATACATTTCAACGCACCCCCACGTCCGTCCGCATCCGCAGGTATACGCCTTGGCGTCGAGCAGGTGCAGGGGGGCCGGCATGTGCGCGGCTTCCATCCCGGAGATCGTGTCGCCATCGAGCGGGAGACCTTCGCGGTCCACATACGCGCACCCAAGACCCGATCCCGGTGCGAGCATGATTACGGCCGCTTCCACGTTCCCTCGCGCGCGCTGTGCCTCGGCCACGCCTCCCATGTTGCCGTCGTTTCCGACCACGAGCGGAATCGGCCGGCCGGCACGCTGCTCGATCGCGCGCTGATAAGAGTTGTGGACGTCGAACCCCTCGAAGGTTGCCGGGAGGTTCGGCGAGTGTCCGAAGACGCCGTAACGTTCGTATGGTCCGGGAATCGCCAGCCCCACGCCGCGCACATCGCCCCATGTGAGGCCGTTCGACGTCAGGTACTCGCCAATCGCATCGACCCAGGTGCCGACCGTCCCTTCGGGTCCGGCTTCCGAGTTTGTCGGCCGTTGCAGAAGCTTCGTGGAGACGGCTCGTCCGTCGGCCCACACGCCTGCGACCTTCGACGTCGTGGCACCGCCGTCGGTGCCGATGTACACATCACGCCCACTCATGGAATCCTTCCGTCCGTTTGGAGCCTACGTGCTGGCTCTTGTGCGTGTCAAACGAGCTAGCCGGAACCGGGCGGCTGGCAATCATGCCAGAGCCGGCGGCGACAAAATCGATAACCGTCGACTTTTCGTCCCCGGAACGCGCCGACGGGTCGCGCACGTCAGCTCCCCGGCGCCTCGGCCTACGGTCGGAAAACCACGCCTCCGGCGCATGCCTTACGGTTGCCGCGTCGGCTCGGGTTTCTCGAGCCACAGCCAACAATCACTCGCGCTACGAGCTAATGCGGGCGTCATTGGCGAAACAGCGCCGCCGCGGATCGGAACGCCTGCAGCGTGGTTTTCAAAACTGTCGCAGCGCGTTCCACGACAGGCCGGAAGGGCGACTCCGCCAGCGGCGTGCGTCTCGGTCGCAGCGACCTCGGACTCGCGTGACACGCGAAGGGGTAAAGCGCGCCCGTAGCGTGACTGCCGCGTTGGGTTGGGGACCCAACGCGGGTCGCAGAAGACCATGCGAAGGGCGCGGCTTTTCCACGCGACGTCCGCGGGAGCAAGACCGAGATGCACGTCGGTGGCGGAGTCCAGGCCGCCGACCGCATCGGCATCGAGCCAGCGCCGAATGCGCTCGGCCTGCATTCGTCCCAGAGGGGCCGCTTGACTACTCCGAGGGCAGTCTTTCGAGCGTCACAAACAACGGGCCGACGCCGAGCAGCGCCACGAGCGCCATGCTGCCCAGCCCGGCTCTGTTCACCGTGGCAAACCTGACGTGCTCGCCTGGCTTGGCATCGAACTCCACAGTTTTCCAGACGAGCGTATTGTGCGCCCGAAGGCGATGAGGCCCTGGCGCGATCTCCCGGCTCGTGCGCTCGCCGAAGAGCAGCGTGGCAATGGTTTCGCCGTCGAGTGCAAGGACGACCTGGCGTGTTCGCACGTCCCTGTCGTCAGTGCGATCGATCGTCAGTCGTGCAGCTGAAGTTGGGTCAGAAGTACAGCACAACACCGACTCCCGTCCTGGTGCCAAACGCATTCCCGTGATTCGCGATGGTCGTCGTCACGTTGACGATGCTCGTCGTCGCCTTGCCATTCTGCCGCGAGTAGCCGAGCCCGACCTCGCCGAACGCCGCGAATCGACGGCCGAGCGAGTACCTGTGCGCCAAACATTCCCGCGATGGTGTACACATCGGTCGTCGATTCGGTGGTGGTGCTGTCGCCGTGGGTTCTGGCGTAAGAGAAGCGCGGCGCCGCGTACGTGCGCAAGTTATCCGTCGCCGGCCAGTAGAACAGCGCGCTGACGCCGGTTCCAAGCGACAAGAAGTGTGATTCATCGTTCACGAGGCTCTCGCTGGAACTGTCCGTCAGCGTCAAGGAGAACTCGGGCCTGAGCGCGACGCGATCCGAGAGATGCCATAGCAGGCCAATCGCCGCCGGATAACCCATGGTGATGCCAACCGTTCCGGCTTCCTGGGCACCGGCCGCGGTGGTCGCGCCGATTATGATCGAGCAGGCGAGTAGCAGGATTCTGCGAGTGCGCATGCGGTGCTCCTTCGAATGAATCGATCGATGTCGGGGAACGAACCTTGTAGAACCCTGCAGAACCCCGTAGAACCCAGCAGAACCTTTATTCTAGGCGATGGATGTCGATTACCGAATGGCGTGTCGGGAATGAAGCCGCCGGGATGCGGTTGGATAAATATCTCGCCGATGCGGCGCGCCTCGGTTCGCGCGGACGAGCGGTTGCGGCTCTGGAGCGCGGCAAGATTTTCGTCAACGACGCGGAAGCGGCGTTGCCGGACGCGGGCCGAAGGCTGCAGGAGGGCGACGTGGTTCGCGCATGGCTCGACAGGCCGGGCAGTTCCAGGCGGCCGAGCCGCACCGGACCCGTCGGCGATCTCGACATCGTGTACGAAGACGACGCGCTCATCGTCGTCAACAAGCCGCCCGGCCTCTTGACGGTGCCGCTCGAACGCCGGCCGGACGTTCCTTCGGTATTCGATCAGATCGAGGCGCGATGGCGATCGCATGGCCGCCGGCGGCCGTTCCCGGTGCATCGCATCGATCAGGATACGTCGGGCCTCGTCGTGTTTGCGAAGACGGCGGAGGCGCAAGGGATCCTGAAGGATCAGTTCAGGCGCCGGGAACCGGCCCGCATCTATTGGGCGATCGTATACGGGCAACCCTCGCCGTCGTCCGGCGTGTGGCGAGACGTGCTCGTCTGGGACGAGCGAGCGCTGATCCAGAAAGAAACCCATCCGAACGATCCCGAAGGCAACGAGGCGCTCAGCGACTACCGGGTGATCGAGTCGTTTCCCGGTGCTTCGCTGATCGAAGTACGTCTGCGCACGGGTCGCCGCAACCAGATTCGGATTCAGGCACGACTCCGTGGTCACACGCTCGTTGGGGAAGAGCGATATACCTACGGCCCCGAGTCCTTGCGGCCGATCGATTTTGGCCGCCAGGCGCTCCACGCCCAACGGCTAACCTTGCGTCATCCAGCCGACGGACGGCCCCTCGATTTCGAGGCAGCTCTGCCGGGAGACTTTCAGGACTTGCTGACTCGGCTCCGGCGCAGCCGCTGATCTATGCTCGCCGTGGAGGCTGAATGGAACGTCTGCTTGGACGCTTTGCGCCGCAACTATATGCCCTGATGCGAATCGTCGTCGGCCTGCTGTTTGCCTGCCACGGGGCGCAGAAGCTGTTTGGCTTGCTCGGCGGCCAGCAGATGCCGCTCGTATCCAAGTTCGGACTCGCCGGTGTCATCGAGTTTTTCGGCGGGTTGATGATAGCCCTCGGGTTCCTGACCAGCCCAGCTGCTTTCATTGCCAGCGGCGAAATGGCATATGCGTACTTCACCATGCACCGGCCCAAGGGCAACGTGCCTATCCAAAATGGCGGCGAGCTCGCGGTGCTGTACTGCTTCGTGTTCCTCTACATCGCCGCGCGGGGCGTGGGCGCCTTGGGCATAGACAAGCGCAGCAGAATCTAGTCGAATGCTGAATGCTGAATGCTGAATGCTGATTGTCGATTGTCGATTGACGATTGTGATTCGTGCCAATCAGCAATCAGCAATCAGCATTCAACAATTCATGATCCGGCCTGCCACCTTCGCACGACGTCCAGCGGATAGATCAGCATCAGGATGTTCAGGGTGAGGTTGTCGCGGATCCAGTACGCCAGTACCAATTCGATCGCGACTGTCAAAAATACCGTGAGCCACACCGGCACGCGCGCGGCGATCACGAATCCCACGATCATCGACAGGATGTCGGACACCGAGTTGATGACGCTGTCGCCGAAGTAGTCGAGCGAAATCGTCGCTTCGCGGTAGCGATTAATGATGAAGTCGGTATTCTCGACGATCTCCCATCCGGACTCGACCAATACCGCAACGACCAGTCTCGCCGGGACGCTCCATCGCCGGCCGATCAGCCAGAGCAGCGCGTAGAAGGCGAAGCCGTGGATCACATGTGTGAAGGTGTACCAGTCGGTCAGATGCTGTGAGTTTTCCGAGCTCTGCACAACTCCGTGCCAGAGCTTGACGTACCCGCATTTGCAGATCGGCACCCGTCCCATTGAGAGCAGGATGGCGGCAGTGGCCGCGATGATCGTGGCCGACAGAACTGTAGAGGCGACGCGCGGCCGCCGAAACCAGTACATGGACGTCGGGAATCGTAGCATCGCGAGCTGGTTGGAGTACCACATGAGCGTGCGGCTGTCCGCGACGAAACGTGGGATGGTTGCACGAAAGCCGCGCACACCCCTTACAGTTTTGAATCTGCTCTCCGTAGTCGGGCTTGTCACAAATCTGGCGTGGCGATTGCCTGTCGTACGTCAACCCCAGCACCTCCGGCCCACTGCCGTCAGGTTGTAATGCAAAGGCGGCATGGCCGCCGTCGTGTTTATGGACATCCGGTGCCCTCGTTGTGGATGCGAAGCGACCCCTGCCGGGCATGAAGACGCACGTGCGTATTATCAATGCCCGAAATGTAACCGCGTGTGGGCGACGACACTCGCCTCGCTCTCGGGGTCGGACGGACCCCGCAGCCGACGTGGTTCGATCCGGGTTCTCGTAGTCGACGATTCAAATGAACTGACGAAGCTGCTTGCGCTGTGGCTGGAAGAAGAAGGGTACGCGGTTGTGACTGCCACGACCGGCCGTGAGGCCCTCGATGCCGCATCGGTCTACTATCCCGATATTGTTCTGCTCGATCTGATCATGCCGCCGCCCGACGGCTTTGCCGTCTGCGCCGCGCTTCGAAATCCGCTCCCTCCGCAGGTCATCCTCATGACCGGCTTGTCCGACACCGAGCACGTCAGGCGCGCACTCGACCTAGGCGTGGTCGGGCTGCTCCGGAAACCACTCGCGCGCGAAACGGTTATCGACGCGGTCACCATCGCCGCCGAGCGTTGCCAGCGCGATCCGCTCTCAAAGCTCCGCTGGCATTTCGGCATGCATCCGAGGGCTTAGAAGAATTGCTGATTGGCGATTGCTGATTGCTGATTGACGCGAACCGCGAATCGCGAACTGCGAATCGCGAACCAGTATGATAGACGCGCTTTTCGACCTGACTGGAGAGCGCGCCCATGAGTCGTCCCCTTCACCTGTTTGCCCTCCTGCTGGCAGCCGGATCCGTGGCCTATCCAAGCGCCCAGCCGCGGCAGCCAGGTCGCGCGGCCGCGTCTCTGATGGCGTCAGTCGATCCAGCGCTCCTCAAAGGCATGAAGTACCGGCTTGTCGGGCCTTCGCGCGGCGGGCGCGTGACCACGGTGACCGGTGTGCCCTCGCAGCCGCGCACCTTCTACATGGGCGTCGCGAGCGGCGGGCTCTTCCGCACGACGGACGGCGGTGCGACGTGGACACCCATCGCAGACGGCAGGATTCCGCTCGGGTCGATGGGCTCGATCGCCGTCGCTGATTCCGATCCCAACATCATCTACGTCGGCACCGGATCCGACGGTGTTCGAAGCAACGTGTCCACCGGTCGAGGCGTTTACAAGACGACCGATGGCGGTGCCACATGGCAATTCGCCGGCCTCCCCAACGCCGGTCAGATCGGCGCCGTGCGTGTCCATCCGTCCAATCCCAACGTGGTGTGGGTGGCCGCCTACGGCGACGCCTTCAAGCAGAATCCCGAGCGTGGGGTGTTCAAGACGGATGATGGCGGCAAGACCTGGCGCAAGGTCCTGTTCATCAACGATGGCGTTGGTGCCATGGATGTCGAAATCCAACCGGGCAACCCCGGCGTCGTGTACGCGTGGATGTCGCGGCTGGAGCGGAAGCCGTGGACGATCATCAGCGGATCGCGCGACGGCGGTTTCTTCAAGAGCACTGATGGAGGGGAAAAGTTCACCCGGATCGCCACTGGCCTGCCGGGAGAGCTCATCGGCAAAGCCAATCTCGCGGTGACGAACGCGAAACCGGATCGCGTCTACGCGCTGGTCGAGGCCCTCCCCGGCGGCGGGCTCTACCGATCGGACGACGCGGGCCAGACATGGGCCGTTGTGAACGCACAGCCGTCCCTGATTCAGCGGCCGTTCTACTACACCACGCTCGGGGCCGATCCCACCAACGCGGATGTCGTCTACGCGGGCGCCGAAAGTTTTTTCAAATCGATTGACGGCGGGAAAACCTTTACCCCGATGCGCACGCCGCACGGCGACAACCACGACATCTGGATCAATCCAAAAGATGGAAACGCGATGATCCAGTCGAACGACGGGGGAGCGAACGTTTCATCCGATGGCGGCCGGACGTGGTCATCGCAGCTCAATCAGGTGACCGGCGAATTCTACGGCGTCTGGCTGGACAATCAGTTTCCCTACAAGCTGTATGGCGCGCAGCAAGACGACTCGACCGTGATCATCACGAGCCAGGCGGATCCCTACGCGCGCGACGACTGGCGCAGCGGGCCTGGATGCGAGACGGGTCCGATCATGCCTCATCCGCTGAATCCCGATATCGTGTACGGCTCCTGCAAGGGGCAATACAGCGTGCTGAACCTGAAGACGGGACAGGAGAAGAACTACTGGATCGGAGCGCAGTCGCTTGTACGGCAACCCGGCGCGCGATTTGATCTATCGCATGCAGCGCGTGTCACCGATGGCCCTGTCGCCGCACGACCCCGAGGTTCTGTATTACGGATCGCAGTACCTGCACCGGACGCGTGACAAGGGCGTCACGTGGGAAAAAATCTCGCCCGATCTGACGGCACACCCGGATTGCTGCCAGGGCGTCAGCGGGGAGCCCATCACGCGCGATGTGACCGGCGAAGAATTCTATAGCACGCTGTACGCCATCTCGGAATCGCCGCTCGAGAAGGGCGTCATATGGACAGGATCGAACGACGGTCCTTTCTACGTGACTCGCGACAACGGAAAATCCTGGACGAACGTCACGCCCAAGGACATGGAGCCGGGCGGCCGTGTGCAGTACATCGAAGCATCGCCGCATCGGAAGGGCTCGGCCTACTACGCGGCGTATCGATACCTGCTCGGCGACTACCGTCCCTACATCTACAGGACAGACGACTACGGCAAGAGCTGGAAGCGCCTGACCGATGGATCCAACGGCATCCCGGCCGATACTCCCACGCGCGTCGTGCGCGAGGATCCCGATCGCGAAGGCCTGCTCTATGCGGGCACCGAGTTCGGCATGTATGTGTCGTTCGACAACGGTAGCCACTGGCAGTCGCTTCAGTTGAATCTGCCCAACGTTCCGATTACCGACATCAAGGTGCATCGTAAGGACCTGGTAGTGGCGACGCAGGGTCGGGCTTTCTGGATCCTGGACAACATCACGCCGCTCCATCAGCTCACGGCGCAGACGACGTCCACCGACGTCCGCCTCCTGAAGCCCCGCGACGGCTATCGCACGCGCACCGCGCCAACGGTGCTCGGACCAAACATCGACTACTACCTCCCCTCCGTGCCGTCCGGGCCGGTCACGATCGAGATCCTGGATTCATCGGGCGCTCTCGTGAACTCCTACAATAGCGATGCGCCTCTCGGTGGTGGTCGAGGAGGAAGGGGGCGTGGCGCGGCTGCGGCAACCGCCGAGCCGGACGACCCCGATGCAGCCCCGGCGTTCGGCCGCGGCCGGGGCGGGCCGCCGCCTCGGGTCACGAAGCTCGAAGGGCTGAACCGGTTCGTCTGGGACGTCCGGCATCAGTCAGGCGTCGTCGCGCCGCCCGGCGCCTACCAGGCTCGCCTCAAGACCGGCGGCATCGTGCAGACGCAGCCGTTCACGGTCCTGATCGATCCGAACGTGGCGGCAGACGGCGTGACGGTTGCGGACTTGAAGGAGCAGTTCGATCACAATGTGCGCATGCGTCAGTTGGTGACCGACGCGGGTCAGCTGGCGTCCAGAGTCCGTGACCTGCAGGCGAAGTTGCGCGGCACTGGCGCCGACAGCGACAAGACGAACCAGACGGAAGGCGTGGACGCGATTGCCGGCAGGCTCTTCACGGAACCGGTCCGATATGGCAAGCCCGGCCTGCAGGCCCACATCACCTATCTAGCCGGGATGACCACGGGGGCCGATCAGAAGATCGGTCGTGATGCGGTGGAGCGCTACACGACGCTCCGCAAGGAGCTCGACGACATGCGCGCAGAGCTGGACAGGATCGTGGCCGGGAATCGCCGTTGAACTGGGGTGCATAACTACTTTGGGATGCCGGGATCCGGGATCCGCGGATCCAGTTCGCGGATCCGAGATTAGTGATTCGGAGGACTTTGTGAAAAACCTATTGGCGGCGCTGGTGATCGCGGCCTCAGTCTCAGCCACGCTCCATGCCGACCTGAAATACACGACGCACATGGAGGTCAAGAAGACCGCCGCGCCAGCGCAGCCGATGAACCCCATGATCGGCATCATGGGCGATGCGGTGATGAAGCAGATGGTGCCCGGCGGAGCGGCCGACCTCGTCTACCTGGTCGGCGACAAGGGAGCTCGTGTCGAGTATCTACAGGCGGCGATGGGGCTGCCGGCCGGCACCATCAACCTGATAACGCTCGACGGAACAATGACGATTCTGAACCCCGCAGAAAAGACGTACTGGAAAACGACGATGACGGAGACGCTGGACAAAATGAAGGCCGCCGGGATGCCAATGCCCGATATCGCGGTCAAGCGGACCGGTCAGTTCGACACGGTGGCTGGGGCAAAGTGCGAGGTTTTGACGTTCGACTGGAAGATGGCCCTCCCGATTCCCGAGGGTGCGCGAGCGACGCTTCCACCTGATTTTCCCTCAACAATCGCCATGACCGGAGACAGCTGTGTGACGACCGACGCGTACAAGCAATACGCGGACGTTATCAACAAGGGAGCCAATGTGATGATGGCCGCGATGGGTTTCGACAAGATCAACCAGGGTGGCATCGCGCTGCGGCAGACCCTGTCGATGAGCGGGATGGAGATGCGAATGACCGTCACCCAGATCGCTGAGGAGGCCGCTCCCGATCATGCATTCGAGATTCCTGCGGACTACAAGGAAGTGCCGATGCCAGGTGGCCGCTAGGTTGTGCCGTCTATGAATCGCCCGGCAATTTGGCTGACAGCGCTGTTGGTGCCGCTCGCGGCATATGCCCAGGCGCCGCCGCCGCGCAGCCAGGCCGTGACGATCCTGAAGCCCGCGCGCGTCTTCGATGGCGACGCCGTTCACGACGGATGGGCCGTCCGCGTGCGGGAGATCGCATTCAAGCAGCCGGCCCGGCGTCCAGCGTCTCCGCGCCGGGCGCCACGGTTGTCGACCTGCCGGGGACGACGCTGCTGCCGGGGCTGGTCGAAGGGCACTCGCACGTGCTCCTGCATCCCTACGACGAAACGAAATGGAACGATCAGGTGCTTCACGAATCGCTGGGGGTCCGCACCGCCCGCGCCGTGAATCATCTTCGCGCGACGCTCATGGCGGGGTTCACGACGATCCGCGATCTCGGCACCGAAGGGGCAGGCTACGCTGACGCCGAACTGAAGCAGGCGGTGGAGCAGGGCATCATGCCGGGCCCGCGGATGCTGGTCGCCACGCGCGCGATCGTCGCCACCGGGAGCTATGGCCCGAAGGGATTCGCGCTCGAGTGGCGCGTCCCGCAAGGCGCCGAGGAGGCCGACGACACCACGCTCGTTCGCGTCGTCCGCGATCAGATCGGACACGGTGCCGACTGGATCAAGGTCTACGCGGACTATCGCTGGGGCGCGCGCGGCGAAGCGGCGCCCACGTTTTCGATCGAGGAGCTGAAGCACGATCGTCGAGACCGCCCGGAGCAGCGGCCGGCCCGTGGTCGCGCACGCGGCGACGGCCGAGGGCATGCGCCGCGCCATCCTGGCCGGAGTGGAAACCATCGAGCACGGCGACGGCGGCACGCCAGACGTGTTCAAGCTGATGAAGGAGAAAAACGTCGGCTCTCTGTCCGACGCTCGCGGCGGGCGACGCGACCGCGCAGTACGCCGGCTGGGCAAAGGGATCGGCCCCGGAGCCCGCAGGAATTTCGCGCAAGCGCGCGAGCTTCAAGGCCGCGCTCGATGCCGGCGTCACAATCCTCAGCGGCAGCGACGTCGGCGTGTTCACCCACGGCGACAACGCGCGCGAGATCGAGTTGATGGTCAATTACGGAATGCCTGCCGACGCGGCACTGAGGAGCGCGACATCGATCGCCGCCCACGTGCTGCACATGGAGACGCGGATCGGTCGGATCAAGGAGGGCCTGCTTGCCGACCTGATCGCCGTCGATGGCGACCCGACGAAAGACATATCGGCGCTCCGTCGCGTTCGTTATGTCATGAAGGGCGGCATCGAGTACCGCAGAACCCAGTAGAACCTGAGCGTGGTAGCCTCTGTCGTGCCCGCCAACCAGACCAGAGTCATTCCCACGCGGGCGGTCGCGAGCTGGGTGCTGTACGACCTGGCCAACACCATCTTCTCGATGGGCGTCGTGTCCGTGTACTTTTCCACCTGGGTTCGAGACCAGGTCGGCGCGCTGCGTGCCGACTACGTGTACGGCGTCATCACGGCGATCTCGATGGGATTGATCTTCATCGCGTCGCCGATCCTCGGAGCGATGACCGACCGGGCCCGGCGCCGCATGCCGTTTCTGGTCGTCAGCACGATCATCTGCGTCGGTTTCACGGCGCTGCTGGCGCGCGGGGGGTTCTACTGGACCGCGGGCTGTTTCGTTATCGCCAACGTCGCGTACCAGGCAGGGCTGCAGTTCTACGACGCGATGCTCCCGGAGGTCAGCCACGAAAGCAACCGCGGGAAGATCAGCGGGATCGGTGTTGGGGTGGGCTATCTCGGTTCGTACATCGCGGTTGGCCTGGGGATGGATTCGGTCTTCGGCTCCCAGAACAAGCCGTTCCTGTTCGGGATGATCGCGTTGTTCTTCCTGCTCTTCGCGCTGCCATGTTTTCTTTTCGTGAAAGAGCGAGGCAATCCCCATCCGCGTGAGGTTTTCAGCCTCGCCATGCTCCGCGAATCGACCGGCGAGACCCTGCGGACGATCCGATCCGGAAAGGAGTATCCCGGGCTCGTGCGGTTCCTCGTCGGCAGGGTCTTCTACACGGATCCGATCAACACCGTCATTTCGATCATGATGCTCTACACGATCAACGTGGCCGAGCACACCGGGCTGACGCACGACCAGGGAGAGAGCACCGGGAAAGTGGTCATGCTGACGGCCATCAGCTTCGCGGTGGTCGGCGGATTCGTGTGGGGCTGGGTCGTCGATCGGGTCGGTCCGAAGCGCACGCTCAACTACGTGCTGTATCTCTGGGTCGGGGTGTTCGTGCTTGCGGCGGCGATTGGAATCCTCGGCCTTCCGCTCGCCACGCTCTACATCGTCGCCTGCTCGGCCGGTGTTGCGCTCGGCGGAGTCTGGGCCGCGGACAGGCCCTACATGCTTCGGCTGACGCCGCCCACGCGCATCGGCGAGTTCTACGGGTTGTATGGAATGGTGGGCCGATTCTCCGCGATCACCGGCCCCCTGATCTGGGCGATCGTCACGCGCCTGACCATCGGGGCGTTTGGCATGGAGCCCAATGTCGGACAGGGGATTGGTGTGCTCGTGCTCCTGGCGCTGATCGTCGTCAGCTACGTGATTCTTCAGCCCGTCACCGACACGCCGCGCGACTGGTCGAATCAGAACGAACCCGGCAGAACCTTGTAGAACCCCGCAGAACCCTGATAGAACCTGGCAGTTCAGGCTTCCCGAATTTTTTTGATTTTCTCGTCCCGCTCGCGCCCGAAGCGATCGAGATCGCGGCGAAGCTCGCCGTCTCGCTCTGACAGCTCGGCAGGATCGAAGACGCTGGCCACCGCGGACCGGTGCATGATTTTCCGTTCGGCCACCTGCGCTTCGTAGACGCTCCGGACCTCGGCAATGGCCGCGCGCTGGGCGTCGGTCAGCGTCTGCTGCTCCGTACCGGCCTCGGCGTCCTTGCGGCGAAGCCGTTCCATGACGAGATCGATGGCGCTCTTCGGGACGTCACTCATAAGAAACTCCGTCGCTCAGCGATTGATCAGGCCGGGCGGTGTGATGGTTGCCGCAAGTCTACGCTGCATAGCTGGATTATAGGGCGTCTGAGCTCGCCGCCCTACTTCGCGCGGTTTGCCCGTGCGCGCTTCGTCGGGGCAGGCTGCCGAAGCGCGTCGATAGTCAACGCGCCCGCCTCCGCGTTGATTGCAGACGATGCTCGGCAGTCTGCCTCGCCGTAGCGCGAACGAGTCACCGCGCGAAGGCGGGTGCCTTATACTCTCGTGAATCCTGATGCGTCGGTCTTTTACTCCTCCCGTTGCTGCTGCCGCCGTTTACGTTCTGCTGACCATCGCGCTGACCTGGCCGCTCGTGCTTCATCCAGCCAGCCTCGTGCCGAGCGATCTCGGTGATCCGCTCCTGAACACGTGGATTCTCGCGTGGGACGCGCGCGTCGCCCCGCTGACCGCTGCCTGGTGGAACAGTCCACAGTTCTATCCGATGGCGGGAACGCTGGCGTTCTCCGAGCACCTGCTGGGTTTGTCGATATTCTCGACGCCCATCATTGCGCTCACCGGCGACCCTCTCCTGGCCTACAACGCCGTCTTCTTCCTGTCGTTCGTGCTGTCCGCGCTCGCGGCGTACCTGCTGGCGTTTACAATCTCGCGCCGCCACGACGTCGCGTTTCTCGCTGGCCTGGCATTCGGGTTCGCGCCGTACCGCATGGCGCAATTCGCGCACGTGCAGGTGTTGTCGGCCTACTGGATGCCCGTGGCGCTTGCCGCGCTGCACCGGTACGTCGACGATCGGCGGGCGCGGTGGGCCGCCCTGTTCGCGCTTGCCTGGCTGATGCAGGCGTTGGCCTGCGGGTACTACCTGTTCTATCTCTCGGTTCTCGTGGGACTGTGGCTGCCGTGGTTCATGACGGGCCCGAATCGTCTGCGTGCATTCATGCAGATCGGCGTGGCCTGGGCGATTGCGTCCATCCTGCTCATTCCCGTTCTGTACGGGTATTGGCACTTCCAGCATGCGTATGGGCTGCGACGAGGCATCGACGAGATCATCTCGTTCAGCGCGGACGTTGGCAGCCTGTTCAAGGCCCCCAGCAATCTGCGGGTCTGGGGCTGGCTCAACCTCGTCAAACATCCCGAGGCAGATATATTTCCCGGCCTGACGATCGTGGTCCTCGCCACGATGGGGTTGGTCATCGGTTGGCGCAACGCGGCGAAGGAGCAGATCGGCCGCCTCAAGATGGCGCGAGTGTGTGTGGCGCTCGCGCTGGTCTTCTTTGCGATTGCCGCGACGCCGCTCGTCTTTGGCCCCTGGAAGGTCCAGATCGGACGCGTGACACTCCTGTCGGTTGGCGTGCCGCACAAGCCGCTGTCGGTCGGCCTGGTGTTTCTCGTGATCGCTGGAGCCATGCATCCGTCGGTCCGGACGGCGTGGCGCCGGCGGTCGGCCATGACGTTCTATGCGCTCGCGGCCGCGGTCATGTGGCTGCTGAGCCTTGGCCCGGCGCCGACGTTCCTCGACAGGCCGATCATCTACAAGGCGCCCTACGCCTGGTTGATGCTGCTCCCAGGCGTGGAGGGCATTCGAGTCCCGGCACGTTTCTGGATGCTCGCCGCGTTGTGCCTGGCGATTGCGGCGGCACTTGCGATTCGTCAGATCATCGCGCGGTGGCCCCGATACGCGCGCGCGATTCCGATCGTCGCCTGCGTCGGCGTCATGGTTGACGCCTGGCCAGTCCCGATGGCGATGCCGAAGCGCCCGGCGGATCGGCCGAGCCATACGCGGGCCGTGGCGCGTCTCGACCTTCCGCCGGTTCCTCCTCACGACAGCATTGCCCTGTTTCGCGCGACCGAACACCGACGCCCGCTCTTCAATGGCTACAGCGGGTACTTCGCGCCGCACTACTGGCCGATCCAGTATCTAATCAAGCAGCACAATCCCGCCGTGCTCACGCGTCTCTCGTCATTTGGACCCCTGGAGGTCGTGATCGATCACGAGTGGGATCCTGATGCCGGGCTGCGACGCTTCCTGTCGAGCGCTCCCCAGACCTCGCTCATCTATCAGGACGATAGCTATTCAGCCTTCAGGGTCGAACGAGGGCCCCATGCGGTAGCGCTGCCGAAGCTGCGGGGGCAGGCGCTGCCGATCGCGTCGATCGCCGCCGAGTTCAACGCGGCGACCGTGGGTGCAATGATCGACCACGACATCATGACGAGGTGGAGTTGCGGCCGCGAGCAACGGCCGGGCGACAGCTTCACCGCGGATCTTGGAGCGACGCGGCAGGTCGAGGGCGCCGAGTTGATGATTGCTGGATTCGTCGCCGATTTTCCGCGCCAGCTGTTGATTGAAACGTCTGTTGACGGCACTTCGTGGTCGCCGGCGTGGACCGGTGATTCGGGGGCGCTCGCGCTGTCGGCGGCACTCGAAGATCCGCTCAATATACCCATGCCGTTCGAGTTCGAGCGGCGCGCCGCGCGCTACGTGCGGTTCACCCAGCTCGGCACCGAGCAGACGTACTACTGGTCAGTGGCTGAGATGCGAATCACGGGCGAATGAGTCGGGTCGCTGATGAAGAACGCAGTTGCCATTGTCCTTTGTGCGGCCGGGTTGTCGGGTTGTTTCACGTCGAATGTGCTCGTCACGATTCGGCCTGATGGCTCCGGGACGGTTGAACAGACGACAACGATTCACCCCGCAGCGATCATCGAGTTTCAAAAGCTCGCATCGCCGGAGCCTGGCGCAAGTCATCCCGATCCAGTGGCCGCGTTCCGGGACCTTCGTCGTGGACTGGAGGACTCGGCACGGGCTCTGCGCGCGGGGACGAACCTCCGCCTGCGTTCGTCGCGGGCCATCGACACGGCCGACGCCACCGGCTGGGTGATGACCTACGAATTCGACGACGTCAGCGCGGTGAACCTGGATTTGCTGCCGCAGATCCCGGGTGCGTACGGCTTTGTGCCGGCCGCAAAGGAGACCGTTGCCGTCACGAGGCTCAGGACGACACTTGATCCATTGCCAGATGGGCTCGAACGATTGACATTCCGGTTTCCGAACTTCGCGGTGGACCCGTCGGCGGAGCCACCCGCATCGTGGGCGACGGGGTCCTCGGCCGAAATGTCCTCGTTCAGGAAGTTGATGGAGGGATCGCGTATCACCCTGGCGGTTGACTCCGAGGCGCCGATCGTCCGCACGAACAGCCCGTTCCGCCGCGAGAATCGGGTCACGCTGCTTGACGCCGATCTGCCGAAGGCGCTGTTCAGCAAGGAGATCGGCATGCTTGCGGCGACGCCGTCAACCTTTCATGAACTGCTGACCCTGCTGGGCGACCTGCCGGGCGTCACGCTGGCCCGGGATCACGAGATCACCATCGACCTGCAGAACCCGTCGACGGCGGTCGCGGCTCAACCGGCTCAGCCTTCCACGCCATCCCCTTCCGACACGGAGATTTTTCTGGCGTCGCTGTTATCGACTGGCGGAAAGCTGATCGTCGGGCCGCCGATCAACATCTCGAACAATCCCGGTTACGACAATCAACCGTCGTTCACAGCGAACGGCAATGAGATCCTGTTCGCCTCTTCTCGTGGCGACGCTGCACCGCCTCGCGACGGCCGTGGCGCGTCCCGAGCGACACCAGCCACAGACATCGTTCGATACGACATCTCTTCGCGGACGAAGTGGCATGTGACGAATACGCCCGAGGGAGAGTTCTCGCCGCTCATGATGTCGGATGGCAAGAACATTTCCATTGTGCGCGTCGAAGCGGATGGCACGCAGCGGCTGTGGCAGGTCGCAAACACCGATAACGCTCGCGGGGCATCGTCGGTCATCCTTGCCGAAATCAAGCCCGTTGGGTACTACGCATGGATGGACGACCGGACGGTTGCCTTGTTCGTCCTTGGACAGAATGGCCAGCCGTCCACCCTGCAGGTAGCCGACCTCCAGACTGGTAAGGCGCAGACGTGCGCCTCCGACATCGGTCGATCGATTCAGCGAATGCCATCCGGCGGCGTCAGTTTCGTGCAGCGTGAACACTCATCGGCCGGTGCGACCACACTCACGATCAAGCGCCTCGGCAGGAGTGCCTCGTCAGGATCGTTTCAAACCGAGACCCTCGTTGCGGCACCTAGCGGGGCGGCTGATCCGTTCCTGACCTGGATGCCGGATGGATCGGCGCTGGCTGCCGTCAGCTCCACGCTGTATCAATGGCGCGCGGGCGATTCGGCGTGGACTGCCGTGGCGAACCTTGGCGCTTTTGGCCTTCGTGATGTGACCCGGCTTGCGGTCTCGCCGAAAGGTGATCGAATCGCCATCGTGGCCGCGGCGAAATGACGACACGATTCGACGAATCAGGTTGCGTGTTCCCACCACGGCTCGCGGGCAGGATTTTCACCGCTATCGCTGGGCACCCATTCGGACTAGCTCTAAGCTCAGCTATTCCGTGCGGGAAAGCCCGCTGAGGTAATATCCCGTCGCATCTGGTCTTGGCCGACTTTGCGCCATATACTGTCCCCGGGAGACTCAGGTGCAAGCGGGCGAATCAGGTCCAGTCGTGCTCCTCGTCGAAGATGACCAGGACGGTCGCCGCATGTACGCGGATTGGTTGACGAACGCCGGATTTCGTGTCGATGAGGCACACAACGGGTTGCAGGCGCTCGAGCGGGCGTTGGATTCTCGCCCACAAATTGTCGTGACCGACCTTAACATCCCAGGGATCGATGGGTTCGAGCTGACCCGGCGCCTGAGGCAGGATTCCCGGACCAGGGACGTACCCGTGATTGCGGTAACCGGATACGCCGCATTCGCATCCGATCCGGGGCGCGCACGCCGAGCCGGGTGCGATGCCGTTCTTCCGAAGCCCTGCTCGCCGGAAGATCTCGAAATTGCCATCCGCGATCTCATCCGTGAGCGCTCCAGTCAGCCGTGATCTGGCAGCATGACCTATCCTGAACACAAGCCACTGATCCTCGTGGTTGAGGATTTCGACGACGCGCGCGAGATGTATCGAGACTATCTCGAGTTCAGCGGCTTTCGGACCGAGACGGCGCGCGACGGACGCGAAGCGATTGACAAGGCGCGGGCCCTGCAGCCCGATCTCATCCTGATGGATTTGTCGCTCCCCGGTATCGACGGCTGGGAGGCGACCCGGATGCTGAAGGCGTCTCCCGACACGAACCATCTCCTGATCGTGGCTCTCAGCGCGCACGCGCTCGCCACCGAGGGGGACCGGGCGCGTGCGGCCGGGTGTGACGGATTCATCGCGAAGCCCTGCCTGCCATCCGATCTCGTGCAGGAGATCGGGAACTATCTCAAGAGTCAGCCGGCCACTCGGGAGCGGCGCCCACGGGCCCGACGCCGTTGATGGTGGACACAGGCACCGGGGGGCGCGGCACGTCGCGCGTGCTTCTCGTAGAAGATCACCTGGACACCCGGCAGATGTACGCCGAGTTCCTTGGCATCGACTTCGAGGTGATGACCGCCGGCGACGGCGAGGGCGCACTGACGATGATGCGCCTGCAGCCGCCGGATGTGATTGTCACCGACTTGTCGCTGCCCGGTATCGACGGGTTCGAGTTGATCGCCCGCGTTCGCTCCGATTCACGGCTTCAAGCGATTCCCGTGATATGTCTGAGCGGATACGGTGGGCACGAGCACGAGCAGCGTGCACTGGCGGCCGGCTGCAATCGGGTCCTCCAGAAGCCCTGTATGCCCGACATGCTGGCCGAGGTCGTGGCAGAGACGATCCAGGACGCTGCAAACCGGAGGAGCAACGCGTGAGCGCCACAGTCCTGATTGTCGAAGACGACAACGATACGAGGGAGATGCTCGGTCGATTTTTGGAGCTCGAGGGCTACACGGTCGAGACCGCCGAGAACGGCAAGCGGGCACTCGAGCGGCTGGGCTCTGGAGTCGGCGCGTGTGTGATCCTGCTCGATTTGATGATGCCCGTCATGGACGGCTGGCAGTTCCGCCAGGCACAGATCCGCGATGCGTCGCTCGCTGGCATTCCCGTCATCGTGGTGTCCGCGGCCGGCCGTGAACGGCTGGAGAAGATTCAGGCCGACGCCTACCTGTCGAAGCCGGTCGACCTCGACGAACTCCTCGGTTGTGTGACGCAGTTCTGCCGGCCGTAGGCGTGTTCCCGGCGCCTGCTCTCCGGGGAGCGTGACCGTGCCCACCAGACGACGCGCCGACCCGCACGCGGAGTGGGCGGAGACCGTCGTGCATGACGATCAGAACATGGCGGCCGCGGCGCTGCTCCACGACATGGCGGCACTGCAGCCAAACGAGCGAAGCCAGTTCGGATACAAACGCGCCGCGAAAGCGATCGTCGGCTTGCCGGTATCGGTCGCGGACCTCGTGGCGGCCGGCACCTTGCGGGAGATCGAGTTCGTCGGTCCGGCGAGCGCACGCATTGTCACCGAGGTCGTTCAGCAGGGGCGATCGCCGACGGTTGAAGCGGCGATCGCCGGCTCGAGCACCCCCTCGCAGGTGACGTCACGCCGTCAATATCGAAACGCCTACCTCAGTCACTTCGCCCTGCAGCAGGTGCTCAACGCTCGAGTGCGAAAAGGCGTCGTCTCGCGTGCCGACTACCGGGGCGATTTCCAGATGCATTCCACGTGGAGCGACGGGGGCGAGACGATCGCGCGCATGGCTGAAGCCTGCATGGCGCTGGGACACACGTGTCTCGGCATGACCGATCACTCCTATGGACTGCCGATCGCGCGGGGCATCAGCATGACCGACGCCGGTCGGCAGCACCAGGAAATCGACAAGTTGAACGCGACGCTCGCGGGACGCTTTCGGGTGTTCAAGGGAATCGAGGCGAACATCCTGTCGGACGGCAGCCTCGATCTGAAACCGTCCGAGCGATCGTGTTTCGAGTTCGTGGTGGCGTCTCCGCACTCACAGCTGCGACGCACGGAGGATCAGACCTCGCGCATGCTTGGAGCCGTGATGAGCGCCGGTGTCGCGATCCTGGGTCATCCGCGCGGGCGCGTCTTCAATACCCGGCCCGGCGTGAGCGCCGACTGGCGCCGGGTGTTCGAGGCGGCAGCCAAACGGCGGGTGGCCATCGAGCTCGATGGCAACTGGCATCGGCAGGACATCGATTTCGAGCTTGCCCGCGTTGCGCTCGACGCCGGGTGCGTGTTTGCGCTCGACAGCGATGCGCACTCCGTCGGCGAGCTGCGGTTCAGCGAGTACGCCATCGCGCACGCACGTCTCGCCGGAATTCCCAAGGCGCGGGTCATCAATTGCTGGAGCAACGACGCGCTCAGCGAGTGGATGGCTGAACGGAAGTGAATTAGTCTCTGGCTGCTGGCTCCGATTACCCCGGCGTCTGCGCCGTCGCCATCGTCGCCCGATAGTACCGCGACGGCAGTGGATGTCCGACCCTGGGTTCGACGAAGGCAGAAGCCTGGACGAGTGCGTTGAGATCGACACCGGTCTCGATGCCGAGCCCGTTCAACATGTAAATCAGATCCTCGGTCGCAAGGTTGCCCGTTGCGCCCGGTGCATATGGGCAACCGCCGAGTCCTCCGGCAGATGCATCGAACGTCGAAATGCCGAGCTCGAGCGCGGTCAACACGTTGGCCAATGCGGTCCCACGCGTATCGTGAAAGTGCAGCGCTACCGCATGAAGCGGAACCCGGTCAGCGACGACGGCTACCACGCCACGAACCCGGCCTGGATGGGCGATGCCGATCGTGTCGCTGATCGCCACTTCGAAGGTGCCCATGTTCATCAGCGCTTCGGCGACGGCAGCGACGCGCGCCGGTGGCACTTCGCCTTCGAAGGGGCAGCCGAACGCGGTTGAGACGTAGCCGCGCACCCGAATGTGGAGCTCCGACGCGCGGGCGCAGACCGCGCGGTAGGTATCGAGCGACGCGTCAACATCCTGATTGATGTTGCGAAGGCTGAAGGTGTCCGACGCCGCCGCCATGATGCCAACCTCTTTGACGCCGGATGCATGCGCGCGTTCGAGACCCTCGAGGTTTGGGACCAGCGCGGTGTACCGGATGGAGTCTTGGCGCGAGATGCCGGCAAACACCTGGGAGGCGTCCGCCATCTGCGGGATCCACCTGGGACTCACGAATGCCGAGACTTCGATGACCGGCAGACCGGCCACCGACAACCTGTCAACAAAGCCGATCTTGTCGGCGGTCGGAATCGCGGCGGATTCGTTCTGGAGCCCGTCGCGCGGGCCGACTTCCACCACCGTGACCCGGGACGGATAGCGCATCACTCGAGCTCGATGAGCGGCATGCCGGGCTGCACGAGATCTCCGGGCCTGCAGCTCACCGATGCGACTGTTCCGTCAGAGGCTGCGCGGATAGGCAGTTCCATCTTCATAGCTTCCAGGATGACAAGCGTATCACCCCGGTGAACTTTGGCCCCCGCCGAGACGTCCACCCGGACGACGGTTGCCGGCATTGGCGCGGACAGCGAGCCGTGACCGCTCGCCGTGCGCCTGCGTCGCCCCGCGGTCTCGACGTCCATCTCGAAGACGCGACCATCAAGGTAAACCCACCGCGCATCACCGGCTGCTGCCACCCACGCCCGTACCGATTCATGCTCGCCCAATCGCACTTCGCCGCCCGGCATGGCCTTGACGTGCACCGGCACATCGTCCACGAGGACAACTCCGCCCTCATCGACTGTGACCCGATGTTCGCCGCACTCGTCGCGAATGATCACCCGGCGCCCCATAGTCAGCCTAGCGCCCCCATCCGCGAATCGTCTCCCAGGGATCGACGCTGCTCGATCGCGCGGGACCGTGGGGATCGGGACTCTCGCCAGAGGCGACCGCTGCCGCGGCAACGGCCTCGAGCGGCGGAGCAGCGTTCACCTGCAGCTCGGTCGCATGATCGTCGATGAACCTCGTGTGCAGGCGGCCGGCTCTGAATTCAGGATGCTCGAGCACGCGAATCAGGAAAGGCACATTGGTGCGGATGCCCAGGATCGGATAGGCATGAAGCGCCGCGCGCGCGCGCGCGACCGCCGCTTCGCGCGTTTCAGCCGATGCCGTCAATTTGGCCAGCAGCGGATCGTAGTGAACAGGGATCGTCCCGCCCTCGACCACGCCGGAGTCGATGCGGAGGCCCGGACCAGCGGGCTCGCGATAGACGAGGAGCTTTCCGGCTTGCGGCAGGAACCCTGCCGCCGGATCCTCGGCGTAGATGCGGCACTCAATGGCGTGTCCCCGCTGAGTGAGGGACGCTTGCGCCCATGGCAACCGTCCGCCAGAGGCCACGATGAACTGCGCCTGGACGAGATCGACCCCTGCGACGGCCTCCGTGACCGGATGCTCAACCTGCAGGCGGGTGTTCATCTCGAGGAAATAGAACCGGGCATTGTCGCCATCACCCTCGAGAAGAAACTCGATGGTGCCGGCATTCACGTAGCCGGCGGCGCGTGCCGCGGCGACGGCCGCGCCGGTCACGGCCGCGCGGACCGCCGGTGTCAGGGCCGGCGACGGACTTTCCTCGACGATCTTCTGATGCCGGCGTTGAATCGAGCACTCCCGCTCGAAGAGGTGGACCACGTTGCCGTGGACATCGCCGAAGATCTGCACTTCGATGTGGCGCGGCTGCTGAATCAGGCGCTCGACATACAGCGTGCCGTCGTTGAACGCCGAGGCGGCTTCCCGTCTGGCAGCCGCGATCAATTCGAGAGCCGAGTCCCTCTGGGGGACCGCTCGCATGCCCTTGCCGCCACCGCCGGCAGACGCTTTTACCAGTACCGGAAACCCGAGGCGCTCGGCTGCTGCAAGGATTCCGGCGTCGGATTGATCGGACGGCGTAACACCAGGGACGACGGGCACGCCGGCCGTACTCATCAACTCGCGCGCCGCAATCTTCGAGCCCATTCGGCTGATCACGTCTGCGGGAGGTCCTATGAAGACCAGGCCGCTCGCCTCACATGTCCTGGCGAACGCGGCGTTCTCCGACAGGAATCCGTATCCCGGATGCACGGCGTCGCAGGAGGTGGAGCGGGCCGCTTCGACGATGGCTGGAATCGAGAGATAGCTTTGCGCTGAAGGTGCGGGTCCGACGTGGACCGCGCGGTCGGCTACGCGGACGTGTGGCGCGTCGCGGTCGGCCTCCGAGTAGACGGCGACGCTTTCGATGCCGGCCTCGCGGCATGCTCGCGCGATGCGGATCGCAATCTCGCCCCGATTGGCGATCAGCACCCGCCGGAGCGTCATGCCGTCCAGCTCGGCTTGCGCTTCTCGAGAAACGCCCGCAGGCCTTCCTGGCCTTCGTCGGACACGCGCTGCGAGGCGATTGCGTTGGTCGTGACACCGATCACGTGGTCAGGTGGCGCTCCGGCGATTTCCCTGATCAACGCCTTCGCCTTTGCGACTCCCTGAGGGCCGGCGGTCAACACTTCACTGATCCGACGCGTGACGGCCGCGTCCAGATCGGCGTCTGGCACGATCTCGTGGACGAGGCCGATTTGACGCGCTCGCGCGGCGTCGAATCGCGCGCCCGTCAGGAACAGCTCGCGCGCCGCTGAAATGCCGATCTTCCTGAGGACGTACGGCGCGACAACGGCGGGCAGGATGCCAAGCTTCACCTCGGTGAGCGCAAAGACCGCGGTGTCGGCGGCGATCACGGTGTCGCAGATCGCGGCGAGTCCCACGCCGCCGCCAAGGGCGGAGCCCTGGATCCGTCCAATCACCGGGACCGGAAGCGTGTCCAGACGCTCGAGCATGCGCGCCAGATCCTCGGCGTCGCTCAGGTTCTCCTGGCGCGAATACGCGATCGCCTTCGCCATCCACGCGATGTCGGCGCCGGCGCAAAAAGCTTTTCCCTTGCCGGCCAGCACGACCACGCGAAGCGAAGGGTCCTCGCTCGCGCTGGCGGCAGCCGCGCTGATGGCCTGAATCACTTCTTCGTCGAAGGCGTTGCGTACCTCCGGCCGGTTCAGTGTGAGCCGCAGGATCGGCCCGTCGCGATCGATGAGGATTGACGACATGTCCGAGAATCAGAATTGGCCGAGCCCGATCTACATCCGGAAGATGCCGAACTTCGCTTCCGGGATTGGCGCGTTGAACGAGGCCGCCAGCCCAAGCGTGAGCGCCGTGCGCGTCTCGGCCGGATCGAGAATGCCATCGTCCCACAGACGGGCCGTGGAGTAGTAGGGGGAGCCTTCTCGCTCGTACTTCTCGACGAGCGGCGCGCGGATGGCGTCCTCCTCAGCGGCCGACAGACTGCGCCCCTCACGGGCGAGTTGATCGCGCTTCACGGTCGTGAGGACACCGGCGGCCTGCTCTCCACCCATGACCGAGATTCGGGCGTTGGGCCACATCCAGAGCAGTCGAGGCTCGAACGCGCGGCCGCACATCCCGTAATTGCCTGCGCCAAAGGACCCGCCAATGATCACCGTGAACTTCGGCACGACGGAGTTGGCGACGGCGTGGACCATCTTCGCGCCGTCCTTCGCGATTCCTCCCCGTTCGTATTCGCGGCCGACCATGAAGCCGGTGATGTTCTGCAGGAAGATCAGCGGAATCCGGCGCAGGTTGCACAACTCGATGAAGTGCGTCGCCTTCAGCGCTGATTCCGAAAAGAGCACGCCATTGTTGGCCACGATCCCGACGAGGAAGCCCTGGAGCCTCGCGAACCCCGTGATGAGCGTACTGCCATAGCGTTCCTTGAATTCATCAAATCTCGAACCGTCCACCAGGCGCGCGATGATCTCCCGCACTTCATAAGGTTTGCGGGTGTCCGTGTTCACGATGCCGTAGATCTCGCTCGAGTCATAGAGAGGCGCCTCCGGGGCAGCGACATCGGCTGGCAGCGACTTGACCGTGTTGACGGTGCCCACGATCGTCCGGACGAGTTGCAGCGCGTGCTCATCGTCTTCGGCCAGGTAGTCCGCCACGCCGGACAGCCGCGTGTGGACATCCGCGCCACCGAGTTCTTCGGCCGTGACCTCTTCACCGGTCGCGGCCTTCACGAGCGGCGGTCCTCCGAGAAAAATGGTGCCCGTGCCCTTGACGATGATCGTTTCGTCGGACATCGCCGGCACATAGGCGCCGCCAGCCGTGCAGGATCCCATGACCGCGGCAATTTGCGGAATCCGTTCCGCCGACATCCGCGCCTGATTGAAAAAGATGCGGCCGAAGTCGTTGCGATCGGGGAACACCTCGGCTTGAAGCGGTAGGAATGCCCCTCCTGAGTCGACCAGGTAGACGCAGGGCAGACGGTTCTGCAGCGCGACTTCCTGCGCGCGCACGTGCTTTTTCACGGTCAGCGGGTAGTAGGTCCCTCCCTTGACCGTCGCGTCGTTGGCCACGACGAGTACTTCGCGACCGGACACCCGCCCGATGCCGGTCACAAGCCCCGCGCCGGGCGCGTCGTTGTCGTACATGTCCCACGCGGCCAGCGGCGAGAGCTCGAGGAACGGTGACCCGTCGTCCAGCAGCCGATCGATGCGGTCGCGGACCGGGAGCTTCCCCTGTGCGCGATGCCGCTCGACGTACTTGGCGCCGCCACCCTGCTTCACCAGAGCCGTCCGCTCACGCAGTTCAGACACCAGCGTCGTCATCCGATCCTTGTTCGCCTTGAACACAGCGGAATTGGTGTCGACGTGGGTGTCGAGAATATCCATCAAAGAGAATTGCTGATTGCTGATTGCTGATTTCTGATTGACGGTGGCAACTTGGACTCGTTACCAGCCACAACAATCGGTCTTGTACCGACATTTCGGACACCGCCAGACGGCGTGCATCCGGAACATTTCGTCTCCGCATCGTTCGCAAATCACCGCATCGCTGGAGGCAGCCCGCTGCGATGTGCACGACGATGGGGGAGTAGCAGGAGTGGAAGGCTGCGGACTCCGCGTGGGATCGGGCATGCGCGGGATTATAGACCCTATAATGCTCCTTATGGACGATCGCGAGCTGCGCGTCCAGATGGTTGAGCGGCAGATTGCTCATCGCGGCGTTCGAGACCCCCGGGTGCTGGAGGCGATGCGCGACGTTGCCCGGCACCTGTTCGTGCCTGAGGACCAGCGGCGTCACGCCTACGAGGATCGCGCGCTTCCGATTGCAAACGGTCAGACGATCTCGCAGCCCTACATCGTCGCGGTCATGACCCAACTCCTGGGGCCCGAACCGCCTCATCGTGTTCTGGAAATCGGTACGGGTTCCGGATATCAGGCTGCCGTCCTCTCCAAGCTCACCTCCCGGGTGACATCGATCGAACGCCATGCGGAACTGGCCGAGCAGGCGCGCCGCGTCTTTGGAACACTTGGAATCCCGAATGTCGACATCCGGATCGGAGATGGTACCGAGGGGCTGCCGGATGAGGCTCCGTTCGATCGCATCCTCGTGACTGCTGGCGCGCCGGCGGTTCCAGAGGTGCTGAAGGACCAGCTGGCCTTCGGCGGCCGGCTCGTGGTACCCGTTGGACCCTCCGGCCATCAGTACCTGACCGTGGTTGATCGCACGAGCTTGGGCTTCGAACAGCATGAGCATGACGCCTGCGTGTTTGTCCCGCTGATCGGCCGACACGGCTGGAAATCCTAGTAAAATGGTAAAACAGGGTGTATCTATTTCCGACAAGTGTCGGCCGGTGGACGTTAATTCCAAAGTATGTATACTTATTAGCTGGGCGATGATACTGCCGTGTATGGAAGCGCGGCTCGTTTTGGTCCGTCGAGTTTGGAGCCCGGCGGTCCGATCCTACGAAACGGCGGCTGGCAGTTTCGCGGAAAGCGCCATCCACCTTTTGGAACGACGGGGCAGGCTATGACCATGAAGAAACGCAACCGGGTGCTCGCCATCGACGACGAGCCCTCGATGATTGAGTGGCTGAAGATCCTGTTGGAGCACGAGGGGTATGAAGTCCGGACGGCCATGATCGGCACGCGCGGCGAGGAGATCTTCAAGACCTGGAAACCTGATGTCGTGGTCACCGACATGATGCTCCCCGACGCCGACGGGCTCGAGTTGTTGCGAAAATTCAAGCAAATCCACGCCGATACCGAAGTCATCGTCGTCACCGGCCATGGCAGCGTCGTGAAGGCGGTCGAGGCGATGAAAGCAGGCGCGCATAGTTTCGTGGAGAAGCCGATCGAACCGGACACCCTTCTGCAGATGCTGGAGCGCGCGATTGAGCGCCGCGACCTTGTCGGCGAAAACCTGCTGCTGAAGCAGAAGCTCGAGGGACAGTTCCGCTTCGGCAACATCATCGGCAAGAGCAAGAAGATGCACGAGGTGCTCGAGCTGGTCGAGAGCGTTGCCGGAAGCGACGCGAACATCCTCATCCAGGGAGAGAACGGCACCGGCAAGGAGCTGATTGCGAACGCCATTCACTACAACAGCAAGCGCGCGAAGGGGCCGTTCATCAAGATCAACTGCGCCGCGATTCCGAAGGACCTGATCGAATCGGAGCTTTTCGGCTACAAGAAAGGCGCGTTCACCGGCGCGGCCACGGACAAGGAAGGCCTCTTCGAGATGTCTGAGGGCGGCTCGCTCCTGCTGGATGAGATTGGCGAGATGCCGCCCTATCTCCAGACCAAGCTGTTGCGTGTGCTTCAGGAGCGCGAGTATCGGCCTATCGGCAGCGATCGGATCGTGCGCGTCGACTTCCGGCTGGTCTGTGCGACGAACATCGATCTCGACGCGGCGCTTCGCGACGGCAAGCTGCGCGAAGACCTCTACTTCCGGATCAACACGATCACGCTCCGCGTGCCGTCCCTCCGCGAGAGGACCGAAGACATTCCGCTTCTCTGCGAGCATTTCCTGGAGAAGTACCGACAGCGTCATCAGCGTGGCGTGAAGACCATTGCGCCGGCGGCGTACCACGTCCTCATCCGCCACCGCTGGCCTGGCAATGTACGCGAGCTCGAGAACGTCATCGAGCGCGGCGTGCTCGTGGCAAAGGGATCGGAGATTACCGTCAACGATCTGCCGGAATCCTTGCGCACCGAAAACGCCACGACGACCGAGTTCGTCATCCCGCCGCACCGTACGCTCGCGGAAATCGAGCGCATGGCGATCCTGCAGACGCTGCAGCGGACGAACTGGAACAAGCAGGAAGCGGCGCAGATTCTCGGGTTGTACCGCCCGACGCTGTACAGCAAGATGAAGAAACACGAGATTCAGGATGGGAGTAAAGGTGCGGCACGGCGTGTGGCCCCCATGCAGTAGCTCAAGTACGGCGCAGCCGTGTCGATCCGCCGGCGTCGGCCGCGCCTCATCACGGCTCACCGCGCACTCGACCCATTCGAATTCCCTGTCAAAAGAGCCATAGCTCTGTGCCTCCGTCAACCATGTAGAGGTTGCCGTAGGCGACAGTCGCACGTGCCTGCAAACGGCCAAGCTGTCGGCCGCAATCGGTGGCATGTCATTTGATACATACTGAGCGAGAGGTTGCCGCGGAGCAGTCCGAAGCGTGACCAAGGAGGGGAACGTGGACGAACGATCGCGAGTCTTGCTGGCGACGTGTCTTGGGGCTGTCGCGGGAGGGGTCTGGGGGTGGCTGTACATGACCGAAAGCGGACGACGAGTCCGTGACCAGATCGAACCGAAGCTCGACGATGTGATGAGCGAGCTGACCCGCGTGCGGGGAACGGTGCAGAAGGCGCGCGGCGTGGCCAGCGAAGGCTGGCGGTCGCTGAACGACGTCACTGGCGGCGGCTCCCAGGGCCGCTGGTCGGCGTAGCGGAGGCAGGAGGATTGATGGGGACCCTGGATACGACGAACGTTCTCCTCGGCATCATGGCGGCGGTGAGCGTACTGAAGCACTGCTGCTCATCGGCATCGGCATCGGCGCCTTCGTGATCTACCGCCGGACCATGCAGCTCGTGGAGGATCTGGAGACGAGGCAGATTGCACCGATCCGTGAAAAGCTGGACGACATCCTCGACGATGTGAAGACGGTCACCGCCCGCGTCAACCAGCAGGCCGAGCGGTTCGATCACGCGGTCTCGGGGACGATTCACCGCGTGGACGAAACCGCCGATCGCTTCAGGGGGTCAGTGCGCGAGAAGGTCAGTCAGGCTGTGGGGGTGGTGCGCGGGGTGCGCGCGGTGATCAGCTCGTTGTTGAACGGACATGACCAGCCGGCGTCGGCCGCCGGGCGGGTGTGAGGAAGAACCACGAATGTCGCCGGCTTGCCGGTGATTCCAGACTTCGAAACAGGAGGGTGCATGGCGTACGAATATGATCGCTACGAGCGGGAGGACGGCGGTGGATCGTTCCTGATGGGCCTGCTGGCGGGCACGGTGCTCGGCGCGGGTCTCGGAATGCTCTTCGCGCCGAAGACCGGATCCGAGCTGCGGAATCAGTTGGGCGAGCAGGCCGGCCGGCTCCGGTCGCAGGCGAACGACGGCTATCAGCAGGCGTCGGAGAAGGTCAGCCAGATCGTGGATCGCGGCAAGGAAGCCTACGATCGCGCGAAGTCGCGGGCCGCTAGCGGCACGCCATCGTCTTCATCGCCGGTCAGCGGAAGCCAGACCGGCTCGATGCCTCCCACTGGCACCGGCGGCTATTCGAGCTAACCGCGCGTAATCGCGCGAGCGTGACGGGGGTGCGACGTAGTACGCGTCGCACCCACCGGTTTGTGCCGCGCGGATCCCGGGCCCCAGGCCCCGGATCCCGGATCTCGGAACGACCGGATATCATGGCGCCGTGGGTGCTCGAGCTGCTGAGGAGTCCGTCGATCCGCCCCGGCTTCCGTGGATACGCCGCGCGTGGACGCGCGCCAACGCTGAAATCCGTTTGACCGCGCTCGCCATCTGGCGCGGGGTCACCGGCATCTACCACAGCAACGACCTCACGTTCGCCTCGTCGATTGCGTACTACGCGCTCCTGTCGCTGTTTCCGTTTTTTCTTCTCGTGCTCGCGGTTCTCGCGAGCGTCACCGGCAACGACATCGATCGCGCCCCCGTGCTCGACTTCGTGCTCCGCTATTTCCCGCGGCAGTTCGACTTCGTGAATGCCCAGCTCAAGTTCATGCAGGACGCCGGGGTCCGGCTGGGGATCTTCGGCAGCGTCCTGATGGTGTGGGCCGCGATGGGCGTGTTCGGCGCCATCACCTCGGCGGTCAATCATGCCTGGGGCGTTGAAAAGCAGCCCAGCTACCTGAAGCACAAGCTCATGGCGTTCATGATGCTCGTGGCCGCGAGCCTGCTGCTGCTCGTCGGGTTACTGCTCGTCAGCGCCATCAACGTGGTCGAAGCGCGGTGGTTCGAGGTCATCCTGACCCGCGCACCGGGATTGCTGGTCCTTCAAGGCTGGGCGATCAAATCAGCCAGCACGATCATCTTCATCGTCCTTGTCGGCCTGATCTTCTACTTCGTGCCGAACGCCGCGGTCCGGTTTCGCGACGTCTGGGTGGGAGCGATACTCACGGGCCTGCTCTGGCGCGCCGCGCTCGCCGCGTTCTCGCGGTACGTGCGCGACCTGCATCGCTTCAGCGTTCACGGATCGATTGCGGCAGTCGTCGTGTTCCTGGTGTGGGTGTACATCTGCGCCGTGATTCTCCTCTACGGCGTCGAGGTGACCGCCGCATACGCACGGCTCCGTCGCCGCCGGCCTGAAGAGATCCCCGCCGCACCGGCACCGAGGACGACCCTCTAAAGATCGGGTTCTGACAGGTTCTGCGAGGTTCTACTGGGTTCTGCGGGGTTCGTTCTTCAGGTTCGCGGCGCTGAACGAACCTTGTAGAACCTGTAGAACCCCGCAGAACCTTGTAGAACCTGAAGGTACATGGCGGGGCAGGGAGTGTCTCGCGACTCTCCCTGCAGCCAGGCAGGCAGTTTATGGTAGGGCGGATGCTCCAGCGGAACACCGGAGCGGCTGGCCGGGCCGCTGAAGCCGCCCGACGCCCTCTTTTAGAGCAACCGCGATGCCACCCGGGCCGCCGGAAAACAAGCCAATTCTCGGTTGTTTGTGATGGGTACTGTAAGGATTTGTCCGCTTCCGGCTGTGGTGGGTGGAAGCAAACCACCATCGTTGGATGAGACTGGGTAACGCCCGACACACACGGGAGGGCACGTCGTCGAACTGGACCGTATGTAGATGGGCTAGGGATTGATGTTAGCTGGAGGATCAGGCCGGGGGGCAGGAGGAGTCGACCAGGTGGTCCGCCTGTCGCCCTCGGTTCGACGTGACATCAGCCAGTAGTTGAGGAGCGATGCCGCGCCCAGGCTGATCCAGGCGCCCCCGATTCCCCAGCCGACCTCAGGCGCTCCGGCGGCGGCGCCGATCACGAAAATCAGCCCGAATCCGAACCCGATGAGCATCACGCCCGCTGTCCGGTAGCGCTGGATCCGTTGCGTCTCTTCCTTCGGGGGTTCATGGAATCCGACAGCAGCCTCGAAGCCCGCGGGATTGGTTTCAGGAGCGGGTGCGACGCCCCGCTCGATCATGGCCAATCGTTCCCGGTGTTCCAACTCGTGAACCTTCCGCCGGTTGTTCATCGCTGTCATCATCAGCGCCACGCCAGCCAGGATGGTCATGACCAGAAAGATAATGAGTCCGCCGTCGCCCATACGATTGCCTCCATTCGACCGATTCAGTTGCATTAGACCGGGCCCTCCGATGAATTGTTTCAGCCGGCTCATTGAAACAAACCAGGCCTCGGCGGCCTCTAATAGGGCTGGCGGATGACCGATTTCGACGAACGGGCGCTCATCGAGCAGTGTCGGAGTGGCGATGACGTCGCGTTCGGCGAGCTCGTCGAGCGGTACAAGCACCTCGTCTACGGCATGGTCTGGCGGCTGACGATCGACCGATCGCAGGCGGACGACCTCGCGCAAGAGGTCTTCCTGAAGGTGCATCGCGGCCTGCCGTATTTCCGGGGAGAGGCGCGCCTGTCGACCTGGATTTTCCGGATCGTCTCGAACGTGTGCAGCGAGGCTCGAAGCCGGCGCACGGCGGAGATCCCTGGCGCGGTTTCCGTCCGGGAGCCGGGCCGCTCGGATGGCGCGTTCGCCGATCTCGAGTTGCGCGATCGCCTCGACAAGGCGATCGCACAGCTGCCCGAGCAGTACCGTCTACTGATTGCCGCGCACTATCTCGATGGTGTCCAATACGACGTGCTGGCCGAGACGCTGGACATCCCCATCGGCACGGTCAAGACGCACTTGTATCGCGCGAAGCGCCGGCTGCGGGAACTACTTCAATGACGTGCAAGGACGTAGCTGACTTCATCGAACCGATCGCGGCGGGGGAGATCCAGCCGACATCAGACGTGCGTGCGCACCTTGAAACCTGTCCGTCGTGTGCCGCCGCGCTGGCCTCCGCCCGGCGGCTGGAGGCGATCCTTGCGTCAACCGCGCCTCCGCCCGTGCCCGATCGGTTTGTGGCGAGCGTGCTGCAGCGTGTGCGCCGGGAGCGATGGCGGATGGAACAGAATGTCGATCGCCTGTTCAACGCCGCCATGATCGCGGCGCTCGTCATCGTGGCCGTCGGCGTGTTCGGGTTGATGAACCTGAGCGGGGTCGTGGCCGCCTCCGACGGGGCGTGGGCCACGCTTCAAACCCTCAGCAGTCAACTCGGCCAGCGGATGCTTCCGGTCGTCGACACCTACATCGCGGCTGCGGGCCTGCTGTTGACCGCGCTTGGCATGTGGTGGTGGGCTGAACGACGGGTGTCGTTCTGAATCACTTCAGTTGGTGAATTGGTGAGTCGGTGAATTGGTGAATTGGCGCCGAACGAAGGGAGCGGCGCCATTCAATTCGCCAATTTACCAACTCGCTGTAACGACCCAGCGAACCGCGAACCGCGAACCGCGGACAGCGAACCGCGAACCGCGGAACCGCGGACTGCGAACTGCGAACTGCGAACCGCGATTCACATGAGCATCGCAAGATTCTCCCGCCGATTTGCAAAGATACGGCGTGCGGGGATGAAGAGCAGCCAGCCGATGCCGTAGCAGATTGCGCACCAGGCCAGCATCAGCAGCGGCGCAAGCGCTGGCTGGTGCAGCCATGCTGACGCGGCCAGCGCGATCAGGACACATGGCACGGCCGCCGCCAGGAACGTGAGCAACCCGAGCAAACCCGAGAGGCCATGTGCGTTGCTGCCCCGGCCAATGCTGTTCAAATCGACGGTTCGGGGGAAGAGCGCCGAGAAGATCGCGGCAGCCGGCGCCACGATGAAGTAGATGGCCAGGAGGCCGACCGGAAGGGCCAGCCACAGCGCTGGCGATCCGCCCGGGAGGATGGCGAGCGAAACCAGGATCGAGAAGGTCGCCGGGATGGCGGCAATCAACCCATTCCCGACTGCCTTTCCCGACAGGTACTCACGGTCGGTCAATGGCGACAGGAGCGTCATGGTCAGGCCGGCCTTGTCGACGGCGAATTGGTTCATCGCGATGGGCATGATCGCCATCAAGCAGATGAACGACCCGAGGGCCGCGAGCGAGAGCCCGCTGTGGATGGCAAACGGCCCCATGTCCATGCGAGTCATGGGCCTGCGCATCACGAAGGCAAAGATCCCGACCATCAGGATCGGGGAGAGCAGGATCGAGCGGCCGCGCGGCGTGCGCAGCCCGAGGCGCAGGTGCGCGAGCGCAACCGCAGACGCGCCCGCGGACAGCCCTGGCAGCGTTCGCCCCCACGCGGCGCGAGTGGTCACAACCCTGCGAGCGCCAGTCGAGCCCGGCGACTCGAGCACTTTCGCAAACACGAACAAGCTCAACGCGTGCAGGATCAGCCCCGAGACGGCGAGGGCGCCGAGCGCCGCAGCCGCTGGCGCGAGTTCACCGAGTGCGGCGCTTTGTGTTGACCGCACGTACAGCTCCGTCGGGTAGAGAGCGAATGCGCGGCCGCCGGCCGTGACCGCCCACCGGGGAAGTTTCGTCTCGACCGGCGGGGTGACGCCGTCGTGCTGGCGCAGGTGTCGATTGGCATTGAGCAGCCCCGGCAGCATGCTGATGGCCGGAAGGATCAGGATGAACAGCAGCGTGACCAGCTCGCCACGGCGTCGATTGCGCACCAGGAGGTGAAGCACGCTGGTCGAGAGCGAAGAGAGTCCGACGACGATGAGCACCAGGAGAACACCTGCGGCGAGCGACAGCGCCGCCGCGGCGAACGCACCCCCCGCGGCGAGGCCGACCGGGATACACAGCACGATGGGCAGCATGACGAGCACCCAGATGTCGCCGAATGCGGAGGACGACTGTGCGGCGTACAAGGTGCTTCTCGGAATGGGCAGCAGCAGCAGCCGGACCGGATTGGTCCGGTCGGCGGCCGGAAGCAGAAGCGGTCCAAAGATGCTGACAATCGGAATGACCATCAGGATGAATCGCGCGGCATAGAAGAAAAGCGAATGCTGATCGCCCCGAGCGAGCGCAAAGCCGGTGGCGGCTGCGGCCGCGGCGAGCACGAGCACGGACGGGATCACCAGGATGCCCGCCATGATGGGACCGAGTTTTTCGATCGCGATCGAGAAGCGCTCAATCTTGTCGCGCGCGCCCGTTTTCTCGAGCGAGTTGATGAACATCCGCCATCGCATCCAGGCGAACGCCCGCAGGATTCTCAGCATGTCAGATCCAGTCGAGCGCGTGGGCCCGCGCTTCACCGCCCACGAGCTCGATGAACAGCTCCTCCAGGGTCTTCCCGCTTCCCGCGCCAGCGCGGAGCTCGTCGATCCGGCCTTGAGCCACGAGCTTCCCGTGCGCGATGACCCCGATGTGCGTCGAGAGCCGTTCGACGATTTCGAGAATGTGCGACGTGAGGAAGATGGTTCCGCCGCGCGAGATGAACGAGAGCAGCAGGTCCTTGATCTGCCGTGACGCCACCGCGTCGATGCCCTCGAACGGTTCGTCGAGGAAGAGCAGCCGGGGCGCCGGCAGAAGCGCGGCGGCGAGCGACAGCTTCTTGCGCATGCCGTGGGAGAAGTCGGTCACCAGCGTCGTGCCGGCTGACTTCAGGTCCATGAGGTCGAGCAGATCCGCCGAACGCTGCTTGGCGGTTGCCGCGTCGATACCGTGGACCTGTGCCACGAAACTGAGCGTCTCATCAGCGGTCAGCCGATCGAAGAGCGCCAGATCTTCAGGCACCACACCGATGCGTTTCTTCACCGAGATCGCATCGGCCGCCGGGTCGGTGCCGAGGATCGTCATCGTTCCTGCAGTCGGCCGGAGAAGTCCCGTCAGGCACTTGATGGTCGTGGACTTGCCGGCACCGTTCGGTCCGAGGAATCCGTAAAAGCTGCCGGCAGGCACCGCCAGATCGATTCCGTCCACCGCGCGGAAGCTGCCGAAATTTCGCGTGAGTCCGGTTGTCTGAACGGCGAGGTCGGCAGGCATGGGCCCCGATTGTATCGTCCGTGCCCGGCTCAGCGCGAATCGCCGATCCGCCGGAGGATTGCTTCGGCAAACGCCCTCGCGTCGTCTGCTTTCCTCGCGGTGATGATGCCCCCATCGTCGACCACCGGGCGATCCACGTACAACCCGCCGGCATTCTTGATGTCGATGGCAATGGAGGGCCAGCAGGTGACTGTGCGTCCGGCCACGGCCGCCGCGGAAATCAGCACTTGGGGACCGTGTCCGATGGCGCCTACCGGGATGCCGCGGTTGATCGCGTCACGGACGAGATCCAGCATCGCGTGGCGCATGCGCAGCTTGTCAGCGGCATAACCACCCGGGATCACAATCGCGGCAAACATCTCGACCCGGGCCGTGCTCGCGGCGAGTTCAGACGTCACGGTCAGCCGGCCATGGCGTCCCTTGCACGCGCGCCTGGCGACGGGAGACACCAGGGTCAACTGCGCTCCGGCGCTCTCGAACAGCTCGATGAGAGTCCGCAGCTCGTCGTCTTCGAATCCATCTTCGAGCAGCACGGCGATTCGGAACTCCGCAGCAGTCATCCAAAGGATTCTATCTGTATGCGCGTGGTACGATGGCGCGATGAGGATGGGACGTTGAACAGGCTGGCGAAGGAGCGCAGCCCGTATCTGCTGCAGCATGCGGCGAACCCCGTTGATTGGTACGCGTGGGGCGATGAGGCCTTCGCACGCGCCCGCAGCGAGGACAAGCCGATCTTCCTCTCCATTGGTTACTCGACGTGCCACTGGTGCCACGTCATGGAGCACGAATCGTTCGAGAACCCTGCCATCGCCGAGCTCCTCAATCGCGATTATGTGTCGATCAAGGTGGATCGCGAGGAGCGGCCCGACGTCGATCGGGTCTACATGGCGTTCGTCCAGGCCACGACGGGCTCCGGCGGATGGCCGATGACGGTATTTCTCACCCCGGAGTTGAAGCCGTTTTTCGGCGGCACGTACTTCCCGCCGGCGTCGAAGTGGGGCCGCCCGGGCTTCTCGGATCTCGTCGGCGAGCTGGCTCGCGTATGGAAGTCAGAGCGGTCGCGCGTCGAAGACGCGGCCACGGAGCTCCTGCAGCGCCTGCGGACGGTGACGGCCACTGACAGCTCTTCGCGTGCGGAATCGGAACTGGCACCGGCGGATACCCTCGACGTCGCGGTCGATCAATTTCACAGGGCCTTCGATCGCCGTCGTGGCGGCTTCGGCGACGCCCCCAAATTCCCGCGCCCGTGTGAGCTGCTGTTCCTGCTGCGCGAGCATGCCCGCCGCGCGATCGCAGGACGATCGTCCGAGTCTCCGCTCCTGATGGCGACCGAAACACTTCGGGCGATGGCGCTCGGCGGGATGCGCGACCACGTTGGCGGCGGCTTCCACCGCTATTCAGTGGACGGTGACTGGCGTGTCCCGCATTTCGAAAAGATGCTGTACGACCAGTCGCAGCTCGTGCTGGCCTACCTCGAGGCGGCGCAGGCGACGGGAGACGAGTTTTACGCCACCGTCGCCGAGGATACGTTGTCGTACGTTCGTCGCGAGATGACCGACTCGGATGGAGGCTTCTATTCCGCGGAGGACGCAGACAGCATCCCGCCAGAACACGCGGATTCGCCCGGTGCCCACAAGTCGGAGGGTGCGTTCTACATCTGGGCAGACGAGGAACTGGCGAAGGTGCTGGGAGAGGAGGCCGACATCGCGCGCCGGCGGTTCGGGATCGAACCTGGCGGGAATGCACCGCACGATCCACAGGGAGAATTCACCGGCAAGAACCTCCTGTACACGGCCCAGTCCATCGAGGACGTGGCGATCCGCAGCGAGAAGACGCCGGGTGAGGTCGTGGCAGCGCTTGGCCGGATTCGCGAACGGCTCTTCGCTGCCCGCTCGAAACGTCCGCGACCGCACCTCGACGACAAGATTCTGACCGCCTGGAACGGTCTGATGATCGCTGCGTTCGCGCGAGCTGCGCGAGTGCTCGTCGCGCAGCCAACGGCATCGACCTACCTGGACTCTGCGACGCGCGCGGCGTCGTTCATCCGGCGAACACTCTGGTCGGCCGATGGATTGCTGAGGCGGTATCGCGATGGCGAAGCCGCGATTCAGGCGTACGCTGAAGACTATGCGTACTTGATTTGGGGTCTGCTCGAACTGTTCCAAGCCTCGGGCGAGGCAGCATGGCTTGAGTGGGCGCTCGCACTTCAGACCGAACAAGACCGCAGGTTCTGGGACGAGAAGGACGCTGGCTGGTTCAGCACGAGCGGGGAGGATCCGACGGTGCTTCTTCGTTTGAAAGAGGATTACGACGGCGCCGAGCCTGCCGCCGGCTCCGTATCTGCGCTCAACACGCTGACGCTTTCGCACCTGACTGGGGACGAAGCGCTTCGCCGAAAAGCCGAGCGGACAATCGCGCGGTATGGCCCACGCATCGGCACCGCTGCTCGGACCATTCCCATGATGATGTGCGCACTGTCAGCATGGCACGCCGGGCACGGTCAGATTGTGGTCGTCGGCGATCCCGACCGACGCCAGCCGCTCATGATCGAACTCGCGGGTCACTATCTTCCGTTCAGCATTGTCGTTCCGGTTTCAGCAGGGGGATCACGCGATCACCTGTCCAAGCTCCTGCCGTTTACCGCAGCGATGACGTCTGGCGCCGGCGCGGCGGCATACGTTTGCCGCGACTTTACGTGCCGGCAGCCGGTTGCGACCGCTCACGATCTGCGGGGGGAGCTCGGTGCTGCGAAATAGTAGTACGCTGTTATCAGCAACCTTCACTTCTCCCTTCTCCTTTCTCCTGTTTGCTCTTGAGGGTGGCTGTCGTTGATTGAGGGAACGATGCAGTTCGACATAGAGATAGTCCTCCGCGATCGTGAATCAGCGATCGCACAGCGTCTCGAGCACGAAGGCAATGTGGCGTCGGAGTGGACCGAGCTCGACGTGCATGCGGTGTTGAAATCGATGCTGCTGGCGATCGACCGCGCGAAGAATCCCGGTTCGGAGGAACGCTTTGTTGCGCTCCGCGGCTTCAGTTGGATTGTTGAACCGTCGGAAGGAGGGGTCGTCATCGCGATCGAGATTCCAATGGGTGCTGCAGTTGCGGGGCCATTTGACATTTCACAGCCCAGGCTCGACTCGCTCATCACCCGTGCGCTGGCAGCCGTGCGCACGGACTCTCCGGTTGTTCATTAGGTGCCCCCGGCACAGGGGGGCACGCACGGGATGGATTTCAGAGTTTTCCGACGGCTTACAGTTCCGCGGCCGTTTTTGGGAAATAACCCGCGAAAAACGCCATTTGGCGTAGAGTTTTGAATGCCGACTCAGCGGCACGGGCTTTGCCCGCCCCCACAATAGTGTTGGTGTGCCCGCTCCCGGCAGAAAACATGAAATTGCCGTACAAGATCCTGGTCCTCGACGACGATGATGCCGCGCTGGAAGGCATCGTCGAAATGCTTCGCGAGATGGGGTATCTCGTGACTGGCGCGACGACGTACGACGCCGCGAAAGGTCTGCTCGCGGCGGAATCCTACGACCTGCTCATTACCGACATCCGGCTCCGCGGGTTCAACGGGCTGAACCTGGTCCGCCAGGCCTATCGCGATCGCCCCGAGATGGGGCTCATCATCATCTCCGGCTACGAAGAGACGATGATGGAAGTGGAGGCTGGCCGATACGGCGCGGAATTCGTGCGCAAGCCGATCAAGCCGGTCGAGTTCCTCAAAACCGTTGCCCGCTGCCTCGGCGATGTCCGCCGTCAACGCCGCTGGCCGCGCAAGCGCGTCGTCGGCGGCTTCCGCGTGACCGCCAACGGACGCCCGGCCGCGGTGGTGGATGTCTGCTACGGCGGGCTTCGTCTCGAAGTGCCAGACGGCGGCACGATGCCCGCGACGTTTGATATCGAGATCTCCGGTATCGGCCTTCAATTGCCGGTTGAAAACGTGTGGTGCCATCCGGAAGCCGATGGCGGCGTGATGTGCGGCGCCACGCTGACGGCCGACAGCACGCCCGCCGCGCGCACCTGGCGCGCGATTGTCGATCGACTGAGCGCGTAGAATTAGGTTCCAGCTTCCAGTTCCCAGTTTCCAGCTTCGATCGAACCCGCCTGTCTCGCCGAAGCGCAAGGCGCGAAGGCGGACGAATTCGTCTACAATCGCGCATGCGCACAGCACTCGTACTAATCCTCTCGATCACGATCGGCGGCGTCCTGTCGTTGCACGGTCAGCAGGGATCACCGGCTGCGTTTCCGCTCGACGAGGTGACGACCCAGCAGCTTCAGGATGCAATGACGGCGGGCCGCTATACCGCCCGCAGGCTTGTCGAGCTCTACACCGAGCGCATCAACGCGATCGATCGCAGCGGTCCGGCGCTTCGGTCGGTCATCGAATTGAATCCGGACGCGCTGTCGATAGCCGATGCGCTCGATGCCGAACGGAAGAACGGACGGGTGCGCGGGCCGCTGCACGGTGTCCCAGTCCTCATCAAGGACAACATCGATACTGGTGATCGGATGATGACGACAGCTGGATCGCTGGCACTTCAAGGATCGCCTGCACCGCGGGACGCGTTCATCGTTGCCCGGTTGCGGGCGGCGGGCGCGGTGATCCTCGGCAAGACGAACTTGAGCGAGTGGGCCAATTTCCGATCGTCCAAGTCCACGAGCGGGTGGAGCGGCCGCGGCGGGCAGGTGAGCAACCCCTACGCGCTCGATCGAAATCCCTGCGGCTCGAGCTCTGGGACCGGCGCGGCGATTGCGGCGAATCTTGCGGCCATAGGCGTGGGTACCGAGACGGATGGATCGATTGTCTGCCCGTCAGGCGCCAACGCGCTCGTTGGCATCAAGCCGACGGTTGGTCTCGTCAGCCGGACCGGGATCATTCCGATCTCGCACTCGCAGGATACCGCCGGGCCAATGACGCGCACTGTGACGGACGCGGCGCTGCTCCTCGGCGCGATCGCCGGCGTGGATCCTCAGGATCAGGCGACCACCGGCTGGCGCGGTACGGCTCAGACCGACTACAGATCGGCGTTGAAGGCTGACGGCCTGAAAGGCGCCCGCATTGGCGTCGCGCGCAAACGGTACTTCGGCTACAGCGCCGTGACGGACAAGCTGATCGGCGCCGCCATTGCGGACATGAAAGCGCAAGGCGCGGTCATCATCGATCCCGCGGACATTCCTACGGCCGCCCGCCTGGACGACTGCGAATTCGAAATCCTGTTGTATGAGTTCAAAGCGGATCTCAACAAGTACCTGGCATCTCGCGCGTCCGCGACGGCCGTTCATTCGTTGAAGGAGCTCATCGCATTCAACGATCGCGAACGCGAACGCGAGATGCCGTTTTTCGGGCAGGAGATCCTCATGCAGGCCGAGAAGAAGAGCCCACTGACGTCGCCGGCGTATCGCAAGGCACTGACGACCTGCCGCGCGCGCGCGCGTACGCTGGGAATTGATGCCGTCATGACGAAGTTCCGTCTCGATGCCCTCGTCGCGCCCACCGGCAGCCCCGCATGGACGACCGATTTCGTGAACGGCGATCACTTCCTCGGCGCCAGCTCCACACCGGCCGCCGTGGCCGGCTACCCGAGCATCACGGTGCCCGCGGGATTTGCGTTTGGGCTGCCTGTCGGGTTGTCGTTCATCGGACGGCAGTGGAGCGAAGCGAAGCTGATCAGCCTGGCGTACACGTACGAGCAGGCCACAAAGCATCGGAAGCCCCCGACGTTTGCTCAAACTGCGCCACTGAAAAACTGAGGCTTGCCGGGATCCGTGGTCCGGGATCCGGGGTCCGAGACGCTCACTCTCACGCTGCAATCCTGTCTCAAGAGACAAACAGGAGAAGGGGAGAAAGGAGTTCTCTTGTTCTTCAAGAAAAACTGGTTTCTTGCTCCCGTTTCTCTCGTTTCTCCTGTTGGCTTGTGGCAGTGGCTGTCGTTGATTGCTTCTCCCGCCAGGTATCAGATCCGATCCAACGACTGCGCGATCGCCTGTAGTCCACTCCGCAGCGCGTCCGTGGGGCCTCCGAATCCGATTCGCACGTGGGCGGGGGCCTGAAAGAACCGGCCTGGAACGATAGCCGTGTCGCGCTCCGTCAGCAGGCGCTCTGCAAACGCTGAGGCATCGTCTGCGCCGCGGAGGCGTGGAAACACGACGGTGCCGGATGATGGAGCCCAGGCAAGGTCCGTGCGGGACCGGAGAAAGCCCTCGATGATGGGCCGATTGGTTTCGAGGAGCGACGTGGCGCGCTGCAAGAGTCGATCGAGATTGCAGAACGCTTGTACCGCAAGGCGCTCGGACACGATCGATCCAGTCCCGTCCACGACATCGCGCGCGCGTCGAATCCGCTCGGCGACATCAGCCGACGAAAGAATCCACCCGCATCGCAGGCCTGAGAGACCATACGACTTGGTCAAACTGTTTGTGCAGACGAAGACGTCGCTGCGGCGGGCGAACGTCTGGTGGGTCACGACCCCCTGACCACCCGTCGAGGCTTCTGCGGCGTCGAGATAGACCTCGTCCAGCAACACGTGCGCACCGTGTCCCCGGGCGATCTGTCCGATCGCTTCGAGGGCGTCCGGGTCGGCCCGCACGCCGGTCGGGTTGTGCGGGCTGGTGATGATGATCAGACGGGTCTTCGAGGTCATCTCCCGCCGCACGCGTTCCGGATCCAGCGCAAACCTGTCGTTGAACTCGCGTGCGAACCGGTTCACGCGAGCACCGAGGAGTCGAGGGGCGCCAAGAAGCGGATCGTATCCGGGCGATTCGACGAGGACTTCGTCGCCGGCCTCGAGGAGCGCCGCGCACGCCAGAAAATTTGCGCCCGAGGCTCCTTGTGCGGTCGTGACCTGCGCGGTGTCGACGCCGTATCGCGCGGCGATGGCTTCGATCAGCGGTTCATATCCGTTCTCGTTGCTGCCCTCGAAGCCGATGGCCTCCACCACGCCGGGGATCTCATCGATCCGGCAGGCCTGGATATTGCTGCCGGCCAGGTCGAATCGAGCCGCCGGTCGTGTCTTGGCCCATTCCATGTAGGGTGCGTGGAACCTGAGCGTGGTCGTCATGATGGTGATTTCCGCATGCGCGCTGACTTCCTGAACCAGTAGAACACCGGAACGCCGGCCGCGAGCAGAAGCGCGCCGCGAGACGCGCTTCGGGGGTCGGACCAGACGACGCTGAGCACGATCGCGGCTGCGGTCAAGACAAACAGAGCCGGCAAGATCGGATGTCCAGGCGCGAGGAATCCAGGTGTACGCTTCCCGACTGGGAAGCGGTGCCGGAACACGAGCAGCGTGAAGACGGTCGCCCCGAAGAAGATCCAGTCAGCAAACACGACATAGTTGAGCAGCTGACCATAGGTGCCGCTGAGGGTCAGCATGCACGACCACGCGGTCTGCACGGCGATGGCGACGACGGGTGTTCGATAGCTCGGGTGCAGCCAGGCGAGAGCGGGGAAGAACAATCCGTCCGCAGCCATCGCGTAATAGACACGCGTCGGGGCGAGGATGGCCAGATCCAGAAAGCCAAACGTCGACACCGCAATGGCGGCCGTGATGAACCGATCGCCGACCTGGCCGAACATTCTTCTCGCCGCATCCGCGGCGGGCGTTGTCGTGGCCGCCAGTCCTTCGAGCCCGAGCGCACGCAGGTATACGACGTTCACGAGGACATAGATCGCCACGACAGCGATCGTCCCGCCGATGATGCTGATCGGGAGATTGCGCTGCGGGTTCTCGATTTCCTCGGCGACGTAGTTGGCATTCTGCCAGCCTCCGTACGCGAACAGGATTGGCACGAGCGCGGCGCCAAACGCGACCATGGTCGAGCCAGAGATGTCCGGGTGCGAGCGGGTCGCGCTCCACCAGAAATTGTGAGCCGGCGCCAAGAAGCCGAAAGCGATGAGGATCGCGAGCGCGCCAACTTTCAGGACGACGAACACGTTCAGAACCCGGCTGCCCGGCTTGACGCCGACGACGTTGATCGCCGACAGCACGAGCAGAGCCAGGATGGCGAGCGGCGCCGGAGGCCACTCCGCATGGCCAGCCAGACGAAGCGTGTAGCTCGCAAACGCGATCGCGACGGCCGCAATCGCGCCGCTCTCGATCACAGCCAGGAGCGCCCACCCGTACAGGAATCCGGCGAGTGGATGAAGACCGTCGCGGAGGTAGGCGTATTGGCCTCCCACGCGTGGGAAGAGCGCCCCAAGTTCCGCATATGCGAACGCGCCGGCAAGGGCAATCGCACCGCCCGCGGCCCACGCGGAGAGCACGAGAACCGGGCTGTCCAGCCGGCCCGCAACAATGTACGGGTTGATGAAGATGCCGGAACCGATGATGCCGCCGATGACGACCATGGTGGCATCGAATGGTCCGAGCGCGCGCTTGAACGTCACGCCTCGCACTTCACGGATAGAGACGCTCGATACGCCAGGCGCCAGCCTCGCGCGCGTACACGACGCGATCGTGAAGGCGATCCGGGCGTCCGTACCAGAACTCGATACGGGAGGGGATGAGGCGAAAGCCTCCCCAGAATGCCGGCCTCTGAACGGATTGGCCATCGAAGCGGCGTTCGATTTCGCGGTACCGTTCCTCGAGCGCCTCGCGCGAGCTCAGCACCTGGCTCTGATCCGACGCCCAGGCGCCCAGCTGACTGCCGCGAGGTCGTCCCGCGAAGTAGGTATCGGATTCATCGTCCGAGACACGCTCGACACGTCCCTCGATCCGAATCTGCTCGTCGAGAGATGACCAATAGAAGCACAGCGCCGCCTGCGGGTTGTCCGTCAGCTCGTGACCCTTGCGGCTGTTGTAGTTGGTGAAGAAGACGAAGCCCTGCGGATCCGCTCCGCGCAGCAGCACGAGGCGGGCTGATGGACGCCCCTCAGAATCCGCCGTGGCGAGGACTACGGGCGCCGTGTCCACCTGGTGCGCTTTCGCGCGCTCGACGGCGTTGAGGAACTCAGTGATCGGATCGGCGCTCGCCATCCGGCGATTATATGCGTTCGATTTCTGTTTGCCGGGCCGCTGGAGACATGGACTGTATTCGCGGTGCCCGGTCCGGGGGAACCCACTGCCGGCGGGCCTCGTCGCTCTTCAGGCACTCGGGTGAATAGAACTGCAGTAACGCATCGCGATCGAGCAGTTGCGGGCATGCCGCGACGAGGTCCCCTGCACTGCGAGCGTCGGGATGTTGGCGCCCGGCGTCTTCCACGAGGTCGATCCAGGCCAGCGTCATCGTGACGTGAAACTTCTCGGGCACACCCTTCGCGGCGGCAAAGCGCCGCAGCCCGTCGAAGAGCCTCCGCTCCGTCTCTGCGCGTCCGTGCCTCGCGAGATAGACGATCGTGAGCCGCACGTGATCCGCGTGCGGGAATGCTGGCAGGGATGCCGCTTCGAATCCCCGAACCAGTTCCTGATCAGTCACCTATGTAGTTTACCGTCCCGTAAGGAGAGGCGCTTGCCGGGATCCGGGATCCGGGATCCGGGATCCGGATGGGAATCACTTATTCGCTGCCACAACCTCGGCGAGTTCGCGGGCGACCCGGTCGTGCACCCGGCGTTCTTCCCAACGCCGGAACGCCCGGTCGAGGCTTTCCGTCAGCGTCGCGAGGTTGAGCCCGCAGCACTTGGACGACCAGTCAGCCGACTGCCGCTGCAAGGGGGTCAGCTCGAACCCCTTGCGAAGCGAATCCATGATGGGGACGACAAAGGGGCGCCCGGTAACCGTGACCCTGAAAGTCGCAGCCGGCACCGGCACTTTCACGTCGAACTTCAGGCTTTTGGAAGGGGTCCGGTTGAGCGTGTCCTGCACTCGCTCGAACGAAGTAGGCGGCGCTGCGCCCGGGTCCTGCGGTGCGGCTGTGGCCCTGGCAGAGAGCGTCAACAGCATCGCCGGGAGCGTAAAGGCAAGAGTAGTCGTCCGCAGGCTCGCCACTGTAATTAAGACGGTTTGATGGTGGTTCTGGTCTGATTCCCGGCTCGTCCGCGTCCGCGCTTCGCGCCGCTTCGGCGTGACAGCCAGGCTTGGTTATCGTCCCGGCAACAACGACTTGCGCATCTTTGCGACAACTGTGAAATTCGGGTCTACTACGTTGGCGATCTCGTATTCCATGGCCTGTCCCATGAAAGTCGAGGCGCCGCGCTCCGAGAATCCGTAGTCCGTCATCAGCCACCGCTGCATTTCGGACGAGGCGATCTGAAATGCCTCGAGGAGCGGCCGGGCGCTTCCGAGGACCATGATGTGCGTCTCGGTTTCGAGCCTGGGCCAGGAAATTGGCTTTTTCTTGACGAGGCCTACCGTGAACTCGACGTCCATCGACGTTTCGACACCGGTGCCCGCCGCCTCGCCTTCGCCCATTCTCGCATGCCCGTCGCCGAGGAAGAGCAAGGCACCAGGTTCGTTGACCGGCAGCATGAGCTTCGCGCCCGCCGTCATCCCTGCGTAGTCCATGTTGCCGCCGTGGGCGCCGGGCGTGATCGCCGCTATCGCCTCCTTTCGGGCAGGCGCGATCGCGATGCACCCCAGCATCGGCTTCAGCGGCAGCTCCAGGTGTGCCGGCGTGATGTCGGTGGAGTCGAGCGACACGATTCCCTTCGTCTTGTCGATATTCCAGATCATGCGCTTCGCGTCGCGATCGGTGCGCGCGGAAATGGCCTGCGGCGTCGTGGCATACGGCGCAAGCAGGCTTCCCGAATATCCGGTCGCGCGGTTGGGATCGATCTTCTCGATCGTGACGACGAGCATGTCCTCCGGCTCGGCGCCCTCGACGTAGAACGGACCCGTCTGGGGGTTCCCGCCGGGTGATACGGGCTTGTTGTTCCAGTCGGTCCCGGCCGCGTCAATGGTCTTGGTGACCACACGGTCGCCCGGCCTGATGCGCAACGCCGGCGGATGTGCAAACGAGTACGTCGTGTAGAACGTCGTTGGAGTGAAGCGGTGGGTCTGCTGGGACTGAACTGCTGTGGTAAAGCAGAACAGCACGGCACCGAACACACAAGCAGGCTTCATAGATCGATCAGGTTCTGCGAGGTTCTATAGGGTTCTACAAGGTTCTACAAGGTTCGTTCAGGTTCTACGAGGTTCGTTGCTTCAAGCCGACGAGTATGGGCCGTCGTCGAACGAACCCAGTAGAACCTTGTGGAACCCAAGTGTTTTATTGAGTGATGGCGCCCTTGACCGTCGGTGGGAACGGGCCGTGATCCAGGATCACATTGAGTTCGGCTGTGCCCTCTCCGCCACGATCGATGTTCATCGTCAGGGAAACCATGTACTGGATACCGTTGATGTAACACACGGAGCCGCCGGGTTCGACGCTGCCGCCAAGGGCACGACGAAGCGTGTTGAGTGACCAGCTGCCGCCGACGATGGTGGCGCAGTCCCCGGGTTTTGTCGGCAGCGCGGTGTGCTGGATGCCGCCGATCGCGAGGCCGACTGCCGGCCGATGGTCAATCTGTCCGGCGAAGGCGGCAACGAAGATCGCTGAGCCGCAGACGGCCTGTTCGCAGAGTTCGCGGCCGCTGAGCGCTCCACTCAACGACGTGTCGGTCTGGGCGAAGAGGGGAGCCGCGGATGACAGCGTTAGCGCGAGCGCGATGATGGCGGACCGGAGTACACCGTGGCGCATGAAACCTCCTTACGGGTTTGGGACGTCAGTAACTTAGGTGGACTCAGGGGTGTGGGTCAAGTGAGCGAATTGCGGTTCGCTGTTCGCAGTTCGCGATTCGCGGGTGCCGTGCGCGTGTGTTACGCTCCCGCCGCTCGGTGTCGACGATGCTTCGTCGGCGAGTCATACGGACGTTGGAAGGAGCAGACTGATGCGGGTACGAATCACGATGCGTGATGTGGTGGTCGCGGTCGTTGCCGCTGCTGCGACTTTGGGGCTTGTCGCTCACGCACAGGAGAAGCCACCGGCGATCCTGAAATCGACGGTGTTCGACTGGAACTCATGGCCGGTCCGGAACACGGACGTGGGGCAGTCGCGCCAGGTTGTCCGCCAGCCCACACTCACGCTCGACGAGCTGGAGATGCACGTGACGACGCTGAACGCGGGTCTCGCGTCGCATCCGCCGCACAGGCACACGAACGAGGAGCTCCTCATCTTGAAAGAGGGCACGCTGGAGGCGCTCGTCGATGGGCAGTGGAAGAGAGTCGGGCCGGGGTCGATAGTGTTTCAGGCATCGAACAGCTGCCACGGCGTAAGGAACGTCGGCACGACGCCCGCCACGTATCACATCGTGAATTGGAGCTCGCCAGGGAAGCTGAAGACGAACGGGCCCGCAGTGAGTTGCACACCGTAGTGTGATTCTTGTCGGGATCCGGAATCCGTGATCCGGAGTCCGGGATCCGGGTTGGGTGTTCGCAGCAGAGACCTGCGAGGCGCACGTGGGCGATTGTCAGACGCGCGGGCCAAGGCGGGTTCCCTCGATTCGTGCGACACGCACCCCGCCGAGGTCTTCGCGGAGATCGGCACGCCGCATAGAATAAGGGCGAGCCGGGGTGGCGGAACTGGCAGACGCTCGGGACTTAAAATTCCGTGGCCGTAAGGCCGTGCGGGTTCGATCCCCGCCCCCGGCACTTTATTCTGCTAAGAAATTCGGCGATTCTGCACCGACGCAGCTGCTCGATGCGAGGCGGTTCTGGGCTGACTTTAACCATTCTTTAACTCATCCAAAAAAATACTGACTCGTGGAGCGCTGGACGAAGTGTTTCAGATGTCCTGGGACGACATGGAGCGCTGTCGCGTGGGAGGTGCCTACTGGTCACTTCTGCACGTCACCGTTTGTCTCCCTGATATTTGCGCTGCGCTGGAGTCTAGTGACGGCCGAACGGCCCCAAAGCTGTACATAGAGTGGTGCGACAAACCGTATTTCAAGGACACAATGTTGACGGGAGAAGAACGCTACGAGATGCGGTGTAAGGTCCTGCACGAAGGGCGTGCGCAGACGGGAAATTCATCAAGTTGATACAGCGGGTTCGCGTTTGGGCAGCCAGCGGCAAACGGAGAGGTCGACCATCGTCGAGTGGAAGGGAAGAAGCTCATTCTGGACGTGGGCAAGCTCTCAGCGGAGTACGAGAGTGGTGTGCGGAGTTGGATCCGAATCGTTGAGGGCCTACCAGCTAGCCCAGTGGCGACGAACGTTGAAAAGAACCTTCAGACCATCGTGCGAGTGCGCCCAAAGCCAATGCCGATTCGGGTTGCGGGTGTAACCCTCTGGAACAACCGTTCGAGCTAGCGCACGGCATTCGGGTTAACTCGCCTGCCGCTTCTTGAAGCGCTTGATCTGCCCCTTCTTCTCGGCCTTGGCCTTGACCAGCTGATCGTCGGTCCACGCGTCGAGCTTCTCGGCGGCCTCGCGGAGCATCTGCTCGTCGACGATGGCGTAGCGTCGGTAGATCGACTCCGTCTTGTGGCCGACCGTCTTCATCGCCGTTAGCTTGCCAAACATCCCGCTGCTCGAACAGCAGCAGCTGGGCCCCGTCTGGCGCGGCGGAAAGATCGACCATCCAAAGGGCGAACACGATGACTGGCCCAACAGCGTCGCAGGCGCCGTGGACCTCGTGCTCGCGGAGCCGGTGGTGTTTGATTTTCGCGACGTCGGCGGGACGAGCGATTGCACGTGGTGAAGAGGGATAAAACGATGACGATCGATGTCCGATGTCCTTACTGCGGTCAACACGTCGAGCTGTGCGCTGAGATTCGCGAAAACCGACACCTGGTGGATGGGACTCCATGCCGAGCGTCCGGACGTCGTCGCGCTCCACGAACAGCAGCGTCAGGTGCGCATCAAGCTCGGTTGGGAAGTCTCTGGTGGCACCCGGCGGATCTTTTAAGAGGTAAATGGGACGAAAGCAGCGTCGCACGGCACACGGGAGTGGCCTGGGGCGGTGGCGGTGGGTCGTGGAGCGCACGTTCGCTTGGCTGAATGGTTCCGCCCGCCTGCAGAGCCTCTAACAAAACCCCTACTCTGCGAGTCAGCGAGACTCCATCGCGTAGCTAACGAAGCGCTATTCGAAGCGCTGTTGCTCATTGATCCAGGATGCAGTCTGTGGATCTGCAATTTCTGCATCGCGAACAGACGCACCGTGGCTGGCGCGCAAGTTCGCTGATTCCGAATCTCCGGGTTGAGGCGAGAAAGATGCCGCCCCATCACCGGACGAGGAATGCACTCGCGCTCGAACCGCGGATGCAGATCACGATCAGGGAACGGATATGCTTAATTGCGGCCGTGCGATCGAGCTGCGTGGCGCTCGGTAGACTAGACTCCCCAGAGCGCCGCTGCCGAGTGGATCGTAGATTTCGTTCGGACCGAGGCGCACACCTGATCGCAGTGACATCGACTATTTCGTCCGCCCGCGCTGTTTCAGCTCCTCGAACCAGTTCAACACCACGCTGATCTGGGTGGGCGCTAGGCCCCCACCAGTTCCTGGCAGTTCCTTCAGCATCACGAAGCGCTTGCCGTCGGGAGTGACATCGTAGTCGCGCAGCCGAAAACCGCCCAGATAGGATGCGTAAGGGCCCTCGAACACCACGGTCGGGCCTCCGCGAGCACGTCCGGACTTGACGTCAAAGGGCACGCTCAGGAGCTGCCGGCCGTCGAGGCTGCGATAGAAAAGCTCGCTCCCGCTTGGAGACCAGAGCGGTTCGACTCCACCGCTGGTCGAAACAATCTGCCCGCCGAGATCAGGAAACCGCTCGACGTAGATCTCAAACCGGCGCGTCCGATTGGAGCTGTACGCGATCCATGCGCCGTCCGGTGAGATCGCCGGAGCCACTTCTGCCGCTTCGGTCTGGAGGAGCGGTTTCCACGCTCCGTTCCCGTTCATGGTGAGCACGCCAATGTCGGAGGACGCACTTTCCCCGCCTTGGGGCCCTGTCAAATAGCTAAAGACCAGCGTCCTCCCATCGGGTGACCAACTTGAAGCCGCGAGGAGTGCGTTGCCTCCAGCCACACGCGTGGTGATGAGCTGACGGGCTGGGCCGATGCCGTCGGCGCGCTGCGAGAAGAGGGAGAAGGGCGGGCCCGACGCGAACACCACGCGTTGATCCCGGGTCCAGAGAGGACAGAGGTTCATCCCCGGACCATCGGTCAGCTTGCGGTTCGTACCGCGCGCAATGTCGTAAATCCAAATGGCCGAATGTCCAGGACTTTCTACTATGTCAATCGCCATGCTCGCGCCATCTGGTGACACCCTCGCCCAACCGTAAGAAGCCGCGGGCAGGTTGAACGCTTCCTCGTGTCCCTCACGGTTTACCCAGACGAGCGAACGTGCAGGAGGCCTAACCAAGTCGCCAGTCAAATACACGAGCGATCCATTACGCGCGACGGTCAATGCGACCTGACCGAACTGGGCTTGGAATGCCGCACCTTCCAGCACAGGCACCGCCTCGCCGGTTACGTCCAGCCGGCGCTCGTCAAACGGAATAGCCCAGAGCGATCCCTCGCGTCCGAAGATAACGTGACCAGGAGCGAAGAAGCGGGGGGCACTCCCCTTGATGAGTATTCGCTCCTTGCGTGTCTCGAGCGACACAACCGCGATTTGTCCGATGCCTGCAGTTGGCGATCCCTCCCAGACTGTGAAAAGGACGCCGCTCCCTCCCGGCAGGATCGTCGGCCACAGTTGCGCCTTTCCCGGAATCGGGGTCGTAATCGGTTGCGGCTTGCCGCCGGTCGCTGAAATACGCATTAGACCGGAAGGCGATCCGAACACGATCGTGTCGTCCGCTCCCCAGTCCGCCCCGAGGACGGCTCCTTCGTACAACGTTACGGGCGGGCCTCCGGCGAGTGATACCTTCTTGAGTCCGTCGCGCGTGCAGAATCCCAGCGATAGACCATCAGGGGAGAAGAAAAAAAGAACGCCCCTTTAACGCCGGGGATGGGAACCTCCTGAAACCCATCCAGTGGGCGACGGTAGGCCACCCAGTCGTCAAGATCCTCGGTATTGCACTTTGTGCAGGCGGCAAAGACGAGGGTCCGGCCATCGGGTGAGAGGGCGGGCACGGCACGAGTAATCTGAGCACCTGCAGGAGCTGGAATTGTGAAGCGCGTCGGTTGCTGTGGAGGCGGCCGTGTCAGGTTTGAAACAGTAAGGGCCGTTACAATGGCCGCGGCGACGGCCGTCGTCGCAAGTATCACCATGTACCGGGCCAGCTGGGCAAACGCAGCACTCGGGGGTTTCTGAACTTCAAGAGCGCCAGGGTTGGACGTATCGTCGATGTCAGCGAGCGCATCGCCGATATCGCGCAGCCGCCGCTTGGGATCTCTATCCAGGCACCGCCGCAACAATCTTCGAATGGGTGCGGGTGTCCGGGTGGGCAGTACTTCCCAATTCGGTTCCCGTTCAAGGATCGCAGCGATGATGTCAGAAACTGTGTTGCCGGGGAATGCTTCGCGTCCCGTCAACATCTCGTAGAGAACGCAACCGAACGCCCAGACGTCCGTGCGTTTATCAACCGGCGTGCCGCGGGCCTGCTCCGGGCTCATGTAGGCAGGCGTGCCGAGGATGAGCCCTTCTTGGGTCCCCGCCGGTGTCCGCGTTGGCGCTTGCGACAGATCGGGACTCGGGCCGTCGCTGACGAAAGCCTTGGCCAGCCCGAAGTCCAATACTTTGACGGTGCCGTCCGCGCGTACCTTGATGTTGGCTGGCTTGAGATCGCGATGAATGATTCCCTGTTCGTGGGCGGCTTCGAGCCCTTCACAGATTTGCCGCGCGATCGGAAGCGCCTCATTGAGCGGGATCGGCGCCCGTGCGATGCGGTCGGCGAGCGTTGGCCCCTCTACCAGCTCCAGTACGAGCGCCTGCACGTTGTCCGATTCCTCGAAACCGTAAATGGCGCCGATGTGTGGATGATTCAGCGCGGCGAGTACGCGCGCTTCCCGCTCGAACCGCGCCAAGCGCTCGGGATCGCTGGTAAACGCGCCCGGTAGAATCTTGATGGCGACATAGCGTCCGAGTTTCGGATCACGCGCGCGGTATACCTCACCCATGCCGCCCGCACCAATGACGGACAGGATCTCGTACGGGCCGAGGCGAGTTCCGACAGAAAGGGCCATGCGCAGCTCTGCTGTTGCGAGAGGCACACATTGTAGTGGGTCGGGCCCGGCTTCGGAAGCTGGACCAGGGGAGAGGACTTAGGCTGCCCAACGCTTCCGCAGCCAAGCCACCAGATCAGGGCGCACCCGACCGAAAGGAACGCCTCCTGGTTGTGGCGCCGAGAAGAAATGCGGACCCGTGCAGCACTCTCATCCCCTCAGCGCCGTCAGAAGCACTTTTACCAGCTTCACCCCACCGAGTACGAGCAGCAGTAAGACCGGTATCACCAGCCAGACGGGAATCGCGATCGAAAAGCTTCCAAGCATGTCGTGACCCTCCGACGCCAGATAAATACACCCAAATGGCTGGCAGTTCCAACGGCAGACGCAGACCCAAACCTGTCATTTATCCGCCGAACTCGGTTTGAACCGAGTTGGCTGGCGGTCATTGGCAATCGAACGCGTGTTACGGCCGCTCGAAATAAACTGTTCGCCGAAGACTGAAATCACTTGACAGGATTTCCACATCAAGGTCAAAGCCGTCTCAACAATCGCATTGAGAAGGTCGCCAATGGCGTCAGGTAGGCGCTGGCGCGTCACGCCTGCGCAGTTGCCTCGAGGGCGCGCGCTGGCCTGCGGAAAACGCGTCTACGCTGATTGTCGCGTGGCAGAAACTGCGATGCTACAAAGGACTCATGAACACGCAGTCCTTTCAGTCCCTGTCAGACGAACAATTGCTTCACGATCTGGAGACAGCCGTTATGCGTGAGCGCGGCGCGACGGCTCAATTGATCGCGCTCCTGGCGGAGATGGATACGCGGCGTTTGTATTTACAGCAAGGATATTCGTCTCTGTTCACGTATTGCACGGGCTGTCTGCACCTCTCGGAGCACGCCGCGTACGGACGCATCGAGGCCGCACGCGCGGCGCGAAAGTTTCCGGTCGTCCTCGATCGGCTTGCGGACGGATCGATCACGTTGACCGCGATCTGTCTCTTGTCGAATCACCTCTCTGCTGACAATCATCAGCAACTGCTGGATGCGGCGAAGCTCAAGACGAGACGCGCGGTCGAGCAGCAAATTGCGGCGCTTCATCCGATGCCCGCGGTTCCGTCTGCAGTCCGCAAACTGCCCCAGCCGAAACATGTCACGACGAGCGCGCCTGCTGTGCCGCCCGAAGTTGCCCGGCCGACCATCGCGAGCGGCTTGACGACGGCCAAACACTCTCAACCATACGTTCCGACCCCAGCGCCTCAGGTGATGCGTCCTTTGTCACCTGAACGTTATAAAGTGCAGTTCACTATCGGGGCCGACACACAGGAGAAGCTCCGCACGCTTCAGAACCTGATGCGCCACATTGTGCCGAACGGCGATATCGCAGAAATCTTCGATCGCGCCCTCACGTTATTGCTCCGTGAGATCGAGCGGCAGAAGCTCTCGCGGGTCGACCATCCTCGCAGCGGTGGTGTTGCAAACCCCGGTGGCCGGTATGTGCCTGCAATCGTGAAGCGGAAGGTGTGGGCGCGTGATCAGGGGCAGTGCGGTTTCGTTGGAGCAAAAGGCCGCTGCTTGGAACGCGGGTTCCTCGAGTTTCACCACGTGATCCCATTTGCGGAGGGCGGCGAGGCGACGGCTGAAAATCTGCAGCTTCGGTGCCGCGCACACAATGCCTACGAGGCGCGGGAACACTTTGGCCCGTTGTTCTTGCGCGAACGGATGGACGCTATGGTCGGCCGGTGCATCGGACCGCAGGCCCGGCGGCGCCGATCGGCGATGCTGGCAAACCACCCGTTCGCCGTGCAAAGGCGGCCTTCAAACCGGTCTTCTTCGTTGAGAGTCTCGCGAGCACTCGCGCCCTGGCGACAACTTTGGGCGGCGTCATGGAGCCCGCCGAGAAGGAATGGGCGTACACCGGGGTCTTGATTTGCGATGCGTTGGATCCTGAAGGGAATGTGATTCAATTCCGCGAGGTCGCTTGACAGGATGGCGGATCGGCCGCTTCGCGATCCTGTCTCTTGTGGATCGCAACAGGAAAGACGACGTGGAGGTATTCCATGGCGACATCAATTGGCGCGCTCATGGTGTGCGTGTTGCTCGCGGTCGACTCTCAGGCGCTTGGTCGCTCGGCCGGGCCGCCACAGCGCCGCGACTACGAGACGTTCAACGTGTGTCAGGCCATGCCTGGCGAAACGATCGCGCGCGCATTGGGCGGTAAGCTTGCCGAAGCGCGCCCCGTCGGCGACAAGGCTTTCAGTCGATGCACGTATTTCGTTGTCCTGGCGGCGACCGGGCAGCGACTGGGCTACGTCGTGTGGATGCAGCCGCCCGAGGACTTCGAGGAACTCAAGAAGTCCATCGAGGAGCCGCGCACGACGTTAACGGGCCTGGGTGACGGGGCCTACATGTTCCAGGACAAAGGAGACGGGCGCTTCAAGATCAATGTGCTCAAGCGCGGCGACCTGATGATCCAGGCGACAGGGGAGACGGCGGAATCCGCGCGGAAGGTTGCGGATGCGGTGGTCGCGCATCTGTGGAAAACAGCCCCGCCGCGCTGAGCTCGAACGATCGGAACCGCCAAAGTCATTCGAATCAATTCTTCGCGAGGAACGCTCGGCCCATCAGCGCCTTCCCGGGCCTCGCGCCCGTGTGCTTGCCTCCATCAACGACCACGACGCCGTTGACGATGGTGTAGGGAATGCCGACCGGATATGACTTCGGCTTCTCGAAAGAATTCGTCTCTCGCACGGTCGCCGGATCGAACACGACGAGGTCAGCCGCGAAGCCCTCGCGGATCTGACCGCGATCGCGCAGCCCGAGGATCTGCGCCGGCAGGGTCGTCATCTTGCGGACGGCATCCTCGAGCGTCAGCACTTTCTGATCGCGCACGTAGTAGCCCAGCACGCGCGGGTTCGTCGAGTAGCTGCGCGGGTGGGGCAGGCCGTCGGCCTCGAGATTGATCGCCGATCCATCGCTGGCAATCGACACCCACGGCTGCTTCATGACGAGCCGGACGTCCTCCTCGGACATCGTGTGGAACATGCCGGTAATCGTGCCGCCTTCGTCGGACATCAGCGCGATACATGTGTCGGCAGGATCCTCGTCGCCGCGAACCTTGGCAATCTCGGCGATGCGCATCCCTTCAAACTTCTTCGTCTCCGGTTTGCGCGCGCGGCCGAGCACGATGCCGTCCCAGCCGCCGTGCTCCATGACCCAGGTCTGAAAATCCTTGTCCTCCTTGATCTTCCTGCGCATCGCGGGATCGCGGCAGGATCGTCGGCGAACTTTTCGGGACCACCCTCGCGCGCCCAGACCGGGAAAGAACGCGCTCCAGCCGTGCTGCATGGCCGTGTAGGGATACTGATTGGCTGTCACGTCGAGGCCGCGTGCACGCGCCGCCTCGATCTTCGCCACGTACCGGCCGACCGTGCCCCAGTTCGGCTTGCCGCGAATCTTCAGATGAAAGATGTGGACGGGAATCTTCGCTTCGTCGGCAACCCGAATCGCGAAGTCGATCTCCTTGTCCTGCTGCATGCCCTCGCTGCCGATGTGCGAGGTGTAGATGCCGCCGAGCGACGCCACGACCTGGCAACTTCGATCACCTCGCCCGGTACTCCGGCCCGCCGCTTTCGAACCGTGTGACCAGACCCCACGCCCCCTCATGCATCGATCGCGCGGCCAGCTGTTTCATGCGCTCGAGTTCGGCAGGCGTGGCCGGCCCCGGGTTGTAGCCCTTCACCACCAGGCGAATCTGCTGGAACGACACCTCCGAGATGACGTTCATCGAGATGCCTTTCACCTTGAGCGCGTTCCAGTAGCCGGTGAAGTCGGTCCACGAGCCCTTCGCTTCGGGTAGGCCATCGCGCGGCGCCACGGTCGTCGCTCTCGCCGATGACGTCGAGCGTCACCCCTTCCCGGACCTTACTTTCAGCATTGCCGTCGTCGAGGAGAGGTTGATCCGAATGGGTGTGCATGTCGATGAAGCCTGGCGCGACGACGAGGCCATGCGCGTCGATCTCGCGGCGCGCCGTCGCATTCGGCGAGCCGGCCGACCGCGGCGATGCGATCGCCGCGGATCGCCGACGTCCCCGGCAAACCAGGGATTGCCGGTGCCATCCACGATGTGTCCGCCGCGAATGATCAGGTCGAACTGGGGCTCCTGGCCATGCAACCAAGCCAGGGAAGCCGCCGCGATCGCAAGTGCCGCGAGGCCGACGCGAAAGATCTTGGTCATAGGATTGTCCGAAGAATCAGTCGAATCCCGTCCTTCAGCCGGCGGCCATTATGCGACGTTTCCTTCCACGTTCGCCCAGCGTTTTTACTTTTTACTTTTCCCTTTACCCTTTTCCTTTTACCCCGGCTCTGCAAGCAGCCGCTGAATGTCTTTCTCGAAGGCGTTCTTGTCCACGACGCCAGGATGTGTTGTCGCAATCCTGCCGCGCTTGTCTATCAGCAGCGTGACAGGCAGGCTCGCCGGCAATCCGAACGTCTTCTGGAGCACGTCCATGTCCCCGAGGACAATCGGATAGGAGATGGGATGTTGAGCCAGGTAGGGTTTGATCGTCTGCCAACCCTCATCATCTACAGCCACCCCGATCGCGATCAAGCCTTTCGATCGGTATTTCGTTGCGAATTCCATGAACCACGGAATCTCGAGCTTGCATCCCGTGCACCACGTGGCCCAGAAGTCGAGGAGCACGACCTTGCCCTGGTGGTCCGACAACTTGATTGTGCCGTTGTTGGCGTTTTTGAGCGATAGCGCGGGAGCAGGCTTGCGCGTGGCGGCCACCGCGACGTCAGCGGCGCCACGCGCGAAAACGATTCCGGACATGTGCAGCAGGGCAGCGGCTAGCACGCTTGCCATCAGGCACACCGGCGATGCGCTTGGCTTGGTCATGACTCCTCCGCGTGGACCGAACACCATTCTGGATTCGATCCGGGTACAACCCCTCACGGTCGCGGTTTATTCCCGTGGCGTTGTGCCCGCAGTGAGGGATGTCCTCAGGTGCCTTCTACGAGGAAGGGAGACGAGGTCTGGGGCCTGCTCGACTCAGCGTCCCACGATGACCGGCACCGTCGGCGACTGTAGCGCGGTCGCGCACGCCGGATCGATCTTCAGCGGCTCCAGATGATGATGATCGATGAACATCGAACCGGCGCCAAATGTGACGCGTCGCGCGCGGACTGAGCCCAGCAGCTGCGTGCCATCGTCCAGGCTGACTCCCGCGTCGGGCGCGACCAGGGTGCCCTGCAGCAATGCGCTCCTGAAGGAGAGCTCCCCGTTCCCCGCGTAATTGATTCGCACGGCACGGCTCGCGCCGGGAGGAACCAAGAACCGCAGCCCCTGAGTGTTGCCGTTCTTCCAGGCGCCGATGTTCAACGTGATTGTTCCGCCTGAGATATCGAACACGAACGACGCGCCGTCGCCGGCAATGACGAGATCGTCGATGTTGTAGATTCCGGCGCGCAGCGTGACGGTGCCGCGGTTCCGCACCTGAATCGACCGATAGTCTCCCGCATCGAGCGTGACGGATCCGCCGTCGGGAACGACGATGCGAGGTGAGGATGCGGACGAATGGATGAACACGATCGACGGCAGGTCGAATGCCTCCGCACAGTCCGACGACTCGCTGAGTGCGCCGTTCACGACCAGCGAGGACTTCTTGTCCATGTGGACGTGGTCGTGAACCTGAACATAGTCCGCAAGAACCTGCGACTGCTCGACATGGAGATCGTGTCCCGCGTGCACGTCGCCGACGATGCGAACTGGCTCGGCGCCCCCGCTCTTCTTGAATTGAACACTGCCGGCGGTGCCGACGTTTCCGTAGGACGCGCCCGTTGCCCGGTCGAACACCACCGCGTCTGACCCGAAGACGGCGAAGTCGGCGACCCGCGTGATGCTGCTGGCGCCAAGGTCCACGGTGCCGGCCAGATCGGGTCCGGTCGACGTGCGTGTGCACTGGTCGAAGCTACTGCGGATCGGCGTCCCGATAGGGCTCACCCCGTTGGCGAAAGACGACGAGTTGTAAGAAACCGGCGTGAAGCAGCCGTTGGCGTTGATCCGGGCGACTTCAGGGGTGACCCGAACGAGAACGTCGACCGTGCCCTGCTGTCCTGGCTGGATCGTCGTGCCGGGCGCGAGGAGCGCCGTGGCCGCCCGGCCGTTGTAGGACGGATTGAGCGGCAGGTCCGCGCTCGCGACGCAGACCGCCTGGAACGCTGCCGCGCTTCCAAAGATGCGGGCGAGATCGAAGTCGAGTCCGGCATTCAGCACGTTGACGTCGCCGGTGTTGGCGACCGACGTTCGATAAACGACTGCGCGTTCGCCGCCACCGATGTTCACCATGTCGCGGACCGAGTGTTCGGTGACATCAATCCGCGGGTCTTCAGGGTCGAGCGTCAGGCCCGGCAGCGCAACGGGGGCGAATGCCGGGAGATTCATCGTGTTGTTCTCGATGACGTGCTCGGGAAGGATGGAGCCGCTCAGATCGAGATTCTCGTCGAGCGCGCTGAAGTCGAAGCCTGGCCCGGCGAGGTGCAGCGCCTTGAAGTTCACCGACAGCCGGTATTGCTGCGATGTGCGCGTCGCCAGTGTGCCGTTCATCGAGTACGTATTCGAGACTGTCACCGGGCTGTGCATCGTCTGCGGGAATGACAGCTGGACCGTTTGGCCCGGCTTGAAATTAATCACCGAGCCGGTGCCGGACGCCACCTGGCCGGCCGAAGGATCGATGACCTTGAACGCCATCGGGGCGCCGAGCGTCATGGACTCGCTGAGCGATGGCTTGAACTCGTATCGCATGTGCTGATCGATGTGGAAGATCGGAGAGACGTCCCCGAGATCGATCGAGCCCAACCCGCCGCCGAGGCTGAGGCTGGTCGGGATGTCTGCGTACTCCAGAAGCGAAATGAGATCCAGGCTGGCTGTGGCAAGGTCTGCCTGTGTCGTGGCAATGGTGAGGCTGCCGTCGGGCGCAGCGCCGACGGTTGCGACCGGCGACGGCTGCTGGAAGAGCGCTTCGACCTGCGGGATCGTGAAGCTGACCGGTGTTGGGAGATCCGGCGCGATCAGCTTGACCTTACCCGGGCTGAACTCGGCAAACGAATAGTGCACGCCCGGAATCGAATTCAACGCATCGAGCTGGTGCTGCCAGATGTTGAAGAGCGGCGTCGCCTGCCCGGCGCTGCAGCCGAGGAGGTCGCTCTCAGTCGCGCCCGGGCGGAAAGCCGCCTTGCACACGTTGACGAGCGGCGGAATCGGATCCAGAAACGACGGCAGCGGTATACCGAGGCTGAACGTATGGCCCTCGTTGAAGCTCGCCGTATAGCCGGCACAGCCGACGACCGGAATCTGCAATCCGACGCAGAGATCGACGTTGACACCGACGCGCGCGCCGAACTCTATGTTCTTGAAGACTGGTCCGAGCTGAAAGTCGTAGGTCGATGGCTGCACGGTGAGCGACGCGTTGCTGCCACCCTGCGAGCTCGTGTAGATCGCAATCTCGTCGCCGCACTTGAAACTGTTCATCGCGGGGGCATTGTGCGTGACGTTGATGGCGGCACTGAGGTGGAGGCCTTCCTGTGACGAGGGCTGCACCTGGAAGTAACCGCCGTAATCCGCGTTGAAGTAGGGCCCGATAAAAGCGTCGACGCTGACGTTTGAGAAGTCTCCGACACCATCGATGAAGTCCACGACCCATCCGGGGATGGAGACTCCCACCTTGTCGAGGATGCCGATCAGCAAGTCGATGCCGAGCGACGGATTCTTGATCAGGTTGTCGTCGACGCCGCGTGTGAACTCGATTCGGCTCGCCGGTGCCACATTGGCGGCGGGATCCAGCGTGATGTTGTCGTTCATCAGCTGAAACAGCAGCGGGTGGACCGCCTCAGTGCGATCCCCTGGCGCCTGAGCGTGGGCGGCAGTGGGGAACATGCCCAACACTCCGACGAGGAGAGCGAGTCCAGCCTGACGCATCATGCCTCACTTCTTTCGGGATGTTCGCGGGAGCTCACTGCGAATAGCCGCCGCGAAGGCATCCAAGGTCGCGGGCCCCTCGAGCTCCCGCCCGTTGACGAAGAACGTTGGTGTCGTTTTCACGCCGAGTCGTTTCGCATCGGCAGTGTCCGCTTCGATGGCGGCACGGCCCGTTCCCGCGGCGCGGCAGCGATCGTAGGCGGCGAGATCAAGCGTCGCCCTGCCGGCAGAGGCTTTCAAGATGTCGCCGGTCTGCGGTTCCCCGGCGAACAACAGGTCGCGATACTCCCAGAAGCGACCCTGCGCCTCGGCACACCGCGCGGCTTCGTGGGCCTCCCGCGCACGCGGATGAACACTGTCGAGTGGCAGGTCGCGATGCACCAGACGTACCGGGTATATGGCGAGCACCTGACGCACGATTGCTTCGGCGTCACGACAGTGCGAACAGTGAAAATCTGTGAACTCGACGATCGTTACTGGCGCGTTGACTGGACCTTTCGACGGAGCTCGAGCCGGTTCGAGGATGGATCGCGGCGCGCGCGGCCGCTCGAGAGACACTCGAATCGTGCTCCTTCGTTCCAGTGTGGCGACGAATGTTGTCAGCTGCGCAGCGACTTTTTCTTTGAGGAGCGATTTTCGGATCTCATCCCGCGACAGCGCGGGATCCCCTTTGGCTTTGGCCCGATCGATGTCCTCGTCGGTCACTGCGACCTTGGCCGTCACTTCAGTGTCGATGAGGGACTGCAGCGAGACCTTTCGTCTCGCCGCCTCACGTTCGAGCAGCCGCTGTTTGATCAGCGCGTCAACGGCCTGCTTACGAATTTGAAAGAGACGCTCCTCGATCGGCCACGTCATCGAACCGACGACCGAGTCGAGTTCTTCGGCTGTGATCGTGACGCCGTCTACGGACGCCAAGGGAGTGGAAGCCGGACGCTGAGCCAGCAGGGGGGTGCACAGAATTGCCACCGCGAGAGTCCAAAGGCCCCTTCGAGCTCGGAGACGAAGAGACACCTGGACCTCAGGGGGGCGCGCGATGGACATTGAATTGGTGAGACTCAACCATACAGGTCGTCCGCCCTTCCGTCAAACCGCCACGCCTCAAACGGTGCGAACGTGTGCAGGCGCGTGAAATTGCGCATTTTGGCGCATGATGGTGCTCGAAAATGGGCGTGTACCCATGACCTTTCGAAGCCGGTGAGCACCCTTCGATGATTGGCGAGACCCTCGGCCACTTCCGGATCCTGTCCAGGCTTGGTTCGGGCGGAATGGGCGTGGTCTACCGCGCCCACGACGAGAAGCTGCAGCGCACGGTCGCCATCAAGGTCGTTTCGCGCGAGTCGGGAGCGACGCCAGCGGATCGGGCCCGCATCGTCGAGGAGGCGCGTGCCGCCTCAGGCCTGAGCCATCCGCATATCTGCACCGTCTACGAAACCGGCGACATCGAGGGCCAGGCGTACATCGCGATGGAGTTCGTCGAGGGCCAGGCGTTTTCAGAGTCCATTCCTTCAGGCGGGCTTCCGACCGATGCGGTGATTCGCTATGGAATTCAGATCGCCGACGCGCTTGCGCACGCGCACAAGCGGGGCGTCATTCACCGCGACCTCAAGACCGCCAACGTTGTCATCAGCGGCGATGGTCGCGCGAAGGTGCTCGACTTCGGCCTCGCCAGGCGAATTCCGACCGAGTTCGAGGCGACCGCAACACGGTCGAGCGATGCGCACACGAGGCAGGGCATCGCCGGCACACTGGCGTATCTTGCGCCGGAAGTGCTCCTCGGGCATGACGCGGACGAGCGGAGCGACATCTGGGCGCTGGGCGTGGTGCTCTATGAAGCAGCCGCGGGCGATCTGCCGTTCAAGGGACGCAACGAGTACGACCTGACCGCCGCGATCCTGCGCGAACCGATGATCCCGCTTCCACCATCGGTTCCGCCGATGATCAGGGCCATCGTGCAGCGGTGCCTGGCGAAGGAGCCGTCGCAGCGCTATCAGCAGGCGGTTGAGGTGCGTGCCGCGCTCGAGGCCATCCAGTCAGGCGTCGATTCGGTGTCGACGCCAATGGCAGCGGAACCGTCGTCGTGGCGGCTCGCCGTGCCCGTCATGATCGGCATCGGCGCGGTCGTGCTGATTGCGCTGGTCCTCCTTTGGCAACAACGCGACACGCGATCGGCATGGGAGCGTGTCGCCAGCGACGGACGATTGACGCTGACACTACCGTCAGAAGATCCGGTTTTCGATCCGGCGATCTCGCCCGATGCGAAGATGCTCTGCTACGCGGTCGAAGGCAAGGATGGCCGCACGGATTTGTTCGTCCGCCGCGTGGCCGGCGGCGCGATTGTGCGGGTCACGAACGACGACGCGCGCGAGTCGTGGCCGCGATTTTCACCTGACGGCGATCGCATCGCGTTCACGCGGCGCGAGTCGCGCGACGGTACGCCAGAGATTCGCATCGTGTCCACCCTCGGCGGTAACTCCACGTCCGTGATTCAGTCCGCCGCCGCACCAGTCTGGTCACCATCCGGAAAAGAGCTGGCATTCCTGCGTCGCACGCCGGAGGGGAACATCGATCTCGTGATCGCCGGCGCCGACGGCGGCAATTCACACGTTGTGCTGCAGGGTGACAGTCAGTTTCCGTTTCTTCGCGATCCGGCATGGTCCCCGGATGGCCTCGAGCTGGCAGTCGTGCGCGGTTCGGGAGGCATTGCCGGCGAGATCTGGCTTGTCCCGGCAGCCGGCGGTGCGCCCCGCCAGGCCATGTTCGATCCTCCCGAAGTGTTCTCCGACTCTCCGGCATACACCGCAGACGGCCTCGGCATCGTTCATTCCTCGAACCGGGGCGGCGCGACGAATATCTGGTTCTATCCGCGGCGCGGCGGCGTCCCCGTGCGGCTTACCGCGGGGCCGGGGCCGGATGCCGGGCCTACTGTCGCCGCTGATGGAACGATCGCCTTCATCAACTCGCGCTGGCGAAACTCCCTCGACCTTCATAGCCTCAGCTCGGGGACTACGCGCACGCTTGCGACGCACTCGCCGTTCATGTGGGGTCCGGCGTTCTCGCCGGACGGCAGTGAAATCACGTTCAGCCGCAGCGAGGTCGATGGGTCGTGGCACTTGTGGAAGATTCCGGCGTCAGGCGGCACACCGCAGAGGCTGACCGAGACGGGAAGTGGCGAAGTGTACTCGCGCTACGCTCGCGATAGCTCTTTCATCGTGTTTCACACGTGGAGCACGCCGCGTCGAATCGGCCGCGTCCCCCGTACCGGAGGCGCGCCGACGATGATGGCGTTCGGTGAAGGCAGCGACGCGTTCCCGGATCTCTCCCCGGACGGGGCGTCGATCGCGTTCACGCGCACCGATCGGAACGCGGAACGGATCTATGTCGCTGCCTCTGGTGGCGGAACTCCGAAGCTGCTGGCGGAGTCGCCGGGCGCTGTCCCTAAATGGTCGCCCGATGGGAAACACATTGTCTTTGCCGGCAACCGCGGCTACTACGGCGGCGTCTTCGTCGTGAACGCGGATGGCAGCAGTCTTCGCAAGGTTACTGACATCGGTGGCTGGCCCGTCTGGTGGCCCGACGGAACACAGATCGGTTTCGTGGTGACAGGGCGAAACGGAGATCAGGAAATCCAGGTCGTCCCGTCGTCGGGCGGATCATCTCGGCCGATCACCGGTATGGCGTTCAGCGGAACGAATCACCCCTTCGACATCTCGCCTGATGGCAAGACGCTCGTCACGACCAACGCGATTCATGTGTCGGATGAGATCTGGTTGCTGGAGCCAGCCCGAAAGTAACGCGATTCGCGGTTCGCGATTCGCAGTTCGCGGTTCGCAAGAGTCAGAACTGAAACTGGGAACTTACTTCTTTGCCGCAGGCTGCCACGCGTCGAACGCAAATGACACGCCGCCGCTGAGGACCAGGCTCGCGGCGTTCGCGTCCTGCTGCGAGATGGTGCGTCCCAGGCTGCCAAAGAATGCGAGGCCGGGCCGCATCATCCACGTCGCGCCGCCGCCCACGTCCGTGCGTGTACGACTGAGGACGAGCGTCGATGCCGGATCGTCGTCGATCGTCGAGTGCGATTGAGTCAGCGTTCCGGTGATCGTCAGGCGCGGTGACGCGGATACCTCGACCGCGCCGCTCGCGAAGACTGATCCCTGGGAGAGATAGCCAGCGCTTCCGAAAACACGCCAACCGTTCTGTTGCAGCTCCATCGCGATCGGCAGACCCCAGCTGGCGCGACGCCGCTCGATGTCGGCTTCGCCGCTCAACAGCGTCAGGATGGGCACAACTGCCACTCCGAACCCGTGGTGCCGGGCGTCGGGTTCGCGAAGCTGAACTTTCGAGGTCAGGTACAGATCCCCAATCCCGCGAATGGCAGGGCCTCCCGGCGCGCTGACGTGGTAATACGGCACGCTGAAGCCGAATTGAATCTTGGACGTGAGACCGATGGCACCGTCGCCGATCGGCGCGTCGAACTCGTGGTACGCCGGCGATCGGAACCACGCGAAGGACATGGTCAGCGACCCGCTGCCCGGCGTCATGATGGAGGCATCATCGAGCCACGATCCGAAGTTGCGGACCCCGCCGGCGACCGCCGGTTGCACCTGCGCGGCGCCTCCGCTCGACGGCGTGGGGGCACTGGACTTCAGGAGACCGTAGGCATGCCCGTGCCCGTTCCCTTGCGCGGCCACGGGCACGACTGCTGCAGCGAGGCACGCAAGCGTGACAGCGGCGCGCCTAATCATTGGGCCGGATGCTTCGGCTTGGCCTTGGCGGTTGCGCTGGCTGTTGTCGTCGACTGCGCCTGCTCACTCTCGCTGATCATTCCGCGAGCGTCGTATTCACCACGCTGCGCTTCGATGGTGGGGCTCGCGGTCAGCGGCCGGACGGCCTGAATGGCCTGACCGAGGCTCATGTTGTTCGTGACCATCTTCGTCTTGAGATCCTCGAACGAGACGCCGAGGTTGTTCGACACGTTCACCGCGGCCACGAACTGCCCGAGGTTCTTGAATCCCGCTGATGCGGCCATGAGGTCGGTGCCCTTCGGCAGCCGTGACTCCACCTTCGCGGCGAGGTTCGTGTTCTCCTTCAGCTTCTGCTGAACGGGCGTCAGCGTTGTTGGCGTTGGCGCCGCTGCCGTCTTGACCGGCTTGTCCGATTTCTTCTCGGTCTTCGCCACCTTGGCCGCCGGAGTCTTGTCGGTCTTTGCGGTCGGTGCGGCCGGAGACTTCGCGGCTGTCTTCGAGGCCGTTACGACAGGCTTCGCAGGTTTCGTCTGCGACTTGTTCGTGTTCGACGCCGTTGCCGCCGGCTTTGCCTGTGGCTTGACCTTCGATTGGGCGGCCGGCGCGTGTGGCGCCTTGGCTGCCTGTGGCGCAGGTGTCACCTTTTGAGTGGCCGGCTTGGTTGCAGTCGGCTTCGCCACGTTCGGCTTTGGTGCTTGCGTGGACTTCGGCGTGTTCCCGTGTCCCTGCTGCGCGGTCACGACGATGCCGGCTGCCAGAAACAGCACCGAGACGCCGAAGATAAACCGTGTGCGATGCATGAAGCCCCCTCCAGGACAGACGAGTCCGGTGAGGGGGACCAACGCAAGTTGCATACCGGCCGTGCAGATGGGTTAACCGATTGCAGACTGAGGGCTTATACTGTGCTGAGCTTGTCGGAACGAAGGCCGTGACTCACCGAATTTGGAGGCGCAGAGACGATCCTGTCTTTCGGGCGGCGACGGTGCTCGTTGCCGTCGCAGCGATTGCTGGATACGGAGCAACGTTTCGTCAGGGAACGCAGGCGCGGGACCCTTTCGCGGCGCAAATCGCCGCGCTCTCCGAGCCTGACGGCTACTTCGATACCGACAACCTGATCTCCAACGAGCGCTCGTATCTCGAAGTCCTGCCCGAGCTGGAGCGGCGCAGTGTCCGGGGCGGGGCGTATATCGGCGTGGGCCCCGATCAGAACTTCTCCTACATCGCCCACATCAGACCATCCCTCGCGTTTATCCTCGACATCCGCCGCGACAATCTGCTCCTGCACCTGCTCTTCAAAGCGCTCTTTCAGCAGTCGCGGACGCGCGTCGAGTATCTCGCGCTGCTCTTTGGACGTCCTGTTCCAGCAGATATTGATTCCTGGCGGGAGTCTCCCGTCGCGCGGCTGGTCGAGTACATCAACGGGCACGCGCGCGATGCGAAGTCGATCGATGCCGCGCACGCCCGGCTGAAGGCCCTGGTGCAGGGATTCGGGGTGCCGCTCTCGGCAGAGGATCTGCTGACGATCGATCACTTTCACGGACGGTTCATCGAACTAGGGCTTGCGCTCCAGTTTCAGAGCGCAGGCCGTCCGCCGCAGAGTTATTACCCGACGTACGAAGAGCTTCTGCTCGAAACTGACGGCAACGGCAATCAGCGGAACTACCTGGCGTCGGAAGCGTCGTTCCAATTCGTCAAGTCGCTTCAGGAGCGCAACCGAATCATTCCTGTCGTCGGCAATCTGAGCGGACCGTCCGCCCTGGCCGGAATCGCCAGGGTGCTGGCTGAAAGGGGCGAGACCCTGTCGGCCTTTTACGCGTCGAACGTCGAGTTCTATCTGGACCGGCCGGCCGGTTACCAGCGCTTCATCGCGAATCTCGGACGCTTGCCGCATACCAGCCGCAGCGTGGTCATCCGTTCCGTCTTCAATCGCGGGTTCGGCGGCAGCAAGTCCGAGATCAAGCCCGTTGAAGAGCTCCTCGCGCAGTCTGCTGTGGGTCGCTGATCGGCCCGCAGCCGGTTTGCGAGCCGTCAGTACCCTGACATACCGCGCATCATGGCGCCGCCAATCAGCAGGGGCACCAGGACGACGGTCGTCACGATCCAGCACACGACGGCGGCGATCAGACACACGATGATCGCGCGGCCGGTATTTGAGTAGTCGAGCACCTGCCGCACCGCTACCACCCCGACGACCACCATCCAGATCCAGATGACGAGGGAGATGAGAGGTCCGAGATAGGGGAGGATCGCCAGGACGTTGAAGACTCCGGGAGCCGCCGTGAAGCCGATCACGCGGAACCCTTCATTGAAGTCCGCCTTCGTCGTCGGTTCGGGCATGACCTTCGTGCCAATCAGGACGACGAGCAAGCTCCAGAGCGCGTAGCCGCACAGGCTGATGATGAGCGACATGAATCCCAGGGACAGGCCGAACCGCCAGGAGTTGCCGATGAGCGATGCGATGCCCGCGATCACGATGACCGCAATCGCCTGGGGCAGCGCGGTCTGATCGGCTTCGATCTCCTCGAACGTGTGGACATCCGCCTTCATCGCGCCCGTCATGCGTTCCGCAAAGCTTGCCATGCCATCCTCCTGCTATTCAGTTGTCGCGGGTGGCACAGTCTAGTCCGGGGCGAGGAAGGTCACAAGTTTTGAGTCTTCTCCGTTGCCTTCGTCACGTCCGTGACGCCAGGCACGCTCCGCACGCAGGCGCGCACGGTGGAGACGAGTAGTTCGGGGGAGATGGGTTTTCTGAGGATGCACGTCACCTTGACATCATCCAGGCGCATGTCCGAGCCGGTGACGATGATGATCGGGATATCGCGCGTTCGCGCGTGTGATGCGATCTCTTGCTGTACGGCGAGGCCGCTCAGCGTTGGCAGCATCAAGTCGAGGATGACGAGGTCTGCCGTCCGCTGTTCGAGCACGTGGAGGGCCGCCGTGCCGTCGTGCACTTCGATGACGTCGAAGCCCGCGAAACCAAGTGCCGTGCGGTACATCCGTCGTACCGCAACATCGTCTTCCACGATCAGCACGGTGTCGCGCCTCACTGCGCATCATCATAATTGAAGATTGAATTATTGCCACCTCGAATGCGAAGCTCTGCCGTGCAGAAGCTCGTCTGTGGCTCGCTCAGCTGATTCGCAACGCCATCAGCGTCGCATCGTCAAAGGGTTCGGCACCGCCGCGGAAGGCGGTCACACGCTGCTCGACGAGATGGAGCAGCGTGCCGATGCTTTCCGCACGTTCCGACTCGAGTATGGACTGCAGCCGTTCGGTGCCGAACATCTCCGACTGCTCGTTTTCCGTCTCGACGAGGCCGTCGGTGTAGAAGAAGAGCAAGTCGCCGGCAGCCAGCTCGACGCGCGCTTCGGTGTAGCCATGCCCGGCATACAGGGCGATGGGCATGCCGGTCGATCCGAGGGGAATGATGCCGGACGATCCACGCAGGACGAACTGGGGATTGTGTCCGGCGTTGACGTATCGGAGGATCCGGCCGTCGGCCTCGAGGATGCCGAGGAAGAGCGTGAGGTAGACGCCTCCTGGCGTGTTCTGATCGAGCTCGCGGTCGAGACGATCGGCCAGCCCGGCGAGATCCGTCTCGTGCGGAAGGCGGGCGCGCAGCGTCGCCTGGATGTTGGCCATCAAGAGCGCCGCGCTCACGCCCTTGCCCGACACATCGCCGACGAGCAGAGCCAGCCGGCCGTCGGGCAGTACGAAGTAGTTGAAGAAGTCTCCGCCCACCTCGCGCGCCGGGATGGAAAGGCCGCAGATCTCCGCCGGCCCCGATCGAAGAGACCCGCGCGGCAGCATCTCGGTCTGGATGAGACGCGACAGCTCGAGCTCGCGTCGCAAGCGCTCCTGGTGGACCATCAGCGCTTCATGACGCTCGAGGTCGGCTGCCATCTGATTGAAGGCGCCCGCCAGCGCGCCAAACTCGTCCTTCGATCGCACGGCCACCCGAGTGCTGAAGTTGCCGCCCGCGAGCTGGCGCACGCCTTGCGTAAGGCTGGCGAGGTGCTGCGTCATCCGATGCGAGATGGGAATGATGCCGACGAACGCGAGGCCGATGACGAGCAAGCCAAGCCCGAGGTTTCGCACCGATGCGCGCCGGATTTCGCTGAGCGAGTCGCCGATCGGTCGCGCGATGCCGAAAATGATGCCGCTCGGTGCCCTGCGCGCAACGATGATCCAGTTGCCGCTTCGGCGAGGCGTCCCTTCAGCCGCGACCGTTGCCGTGCGCTCGATGCCGAGAGCCTGCAGCCGGTCCTTGTCGGAGGCTTCCTGGGTATAGAGCTCACCCTGTCGATCGAGCGCGAACGGGATCTCACCTTGATCCCGCCGCGCGAAACCCAGCACGCCGCGGAGCATGCGATCGAGGTTCAGCGTGGCGTTTGCGTGTCCGATGACACGGCCGTCTCGTTGAACCTCGACTTCGACCTTTCTCCCCTGGACATCGATCGTCATGCGTTCGCCGGCGCCCCGGGCAGCCGCTTCGCGACTGAGGGTGGCCGCCATCGCCTTGAGTCCCTGCTCGTTCGCCGCGAGCTGTTTCTCAATCCTGTCGTCGATCATCGCCCGGACCTTGGGATCGGCCGCCGCCATGCCGGCTTCGCTGGCCGCGCGTGTGGCGTCGGCGACGATGCGGGGGATGTCCATGACGATGACCTGGGAGCCGGGCGGCGGGGGCCCTGGCGGCATCCCTGGAGGTCCGGGTCCTCCGGGCGGACGCGGCGCACCAGCCGCGTCAAAGGGTCCACGTCGCCGGCCGCCGCCAGGCCCGCCTCGACGGGGCGCGGGGATCGGAATCGGAACGCTGTTCGGATCGTTCGTGACGGCCGCCGGCGGCTGAGTATCCGCATTCGGATGGAATTCAACGCGATCGACCAGCGCCGCCGTGTCGCCGAGCATCGGGGCCACGCTCTGGCGAACCATCTGGGGATCCGGGCCCGCCGAGTCTCCGGACGTCGCGGTGGGCGCCGCAAACAGGCGATCCATTCGCCGGCCGAGGTCGGCCGTGATCATCTCCATCCGCCGGCTCACGTCGATCGCGCTCTGCGTGGCCTCTCGCTGGGCCGCCAGCTCGAACGCGTGCACCGACGAGAGGTACGACAGCAGCGTGACCGCCGACAGCGGGAGGTACCGATAACAATAGAAACGCGATGATCAGGCGTGTGCGCAGCGACATTGAACCCTGTATGCACTAAGCAGTCTAATGTAGGACGAGGAGGATACGCGTGAATCCGGATTTCGATATAAGTGTGGCGTCACGAAAGGGCTCCGTCCAGACCCGGGTGCTGGTGACGGGTCTCTTGATCGGTCTGACCTATGGAACGGCTGCAGCTCAGGTCGTCGCGCACCGGGAGGTGGACCGGCTTCAGAACAGCGCGATTGTCATGAAAGAGATTCTGGGCATGCCCGACAGCATCCCGAAGGATCTCCTCGACAGGGCCGAATGCGTCATCGTCGTTCCATCGGTGAAAAAGTTTGCGGTCGGTGTTGGCGGCAGCTACGGCCGCGGCCTCATGACGTGCCGCAGCGGCCAGGCGTTCGACGGACCCTGGGGCGCTCCAACGATGATCGCGCTCGAAGGCGGCAGCCTGGGCTTCCAGCTCGGTGGCCAGGCGACCGATTACGTGCTCCTCGTGATGAACGATCGGGGAGCGGACTCGATCCTGAGCAGCAAGGTCAAGCTGGGTGGCGACGCCTCTGCGGCCGCCGGCCCGAAGGGCAGAACGGCCGGAGCCTCGACCGATCTGACCATGCAGGCGGAGATTCTGACGTATTCGCGATCGCGGGGCCTTTTTGCCGGGGTCTCGCTCGAAGGGTCAACGCTTCGGCCGGACGGCGATGCGAACGATTCTGTCTACGGGAAGCATGTTCAGCCCAAGGAGATCGTCCGCGCCGGCGCCGGCGCGGTGCCCATGCCCGCCGACGTGCAGCCGCTCATCGACCTTCTCAATCAGCGATCACCGAAGAATCTCTCGGAAAGGCCTCAATAAGGGCGGGTTCTGCTGGCGATAAAGCGCGCGCCATTGTGGGTCTGGTGGATCCCGCTCGTCTGGGTGATTAGTTTCCCGTGGGTGGGATTCGCTCCCCGGCCCCAGTGGTCGCGCGTCCACATGATCCCGTTCGCTGATCCTGCCGACCGGCCCCGCGACGTGATGGCCAATATCGCGTTGTTCGTCCCGTTCGGCTACTCGTACGCGCGGCGAGGCCCGTGGTGGAAAGCCATCCTCATGGCCGCCGTGGTATCGGTTACCGCGGAGGCGACACAACTCTTCAGCACGGATCGTTTTCCGTCAGCGACCGACGTCACGGCGGGAGTCATCGGCGCCGCCTTGGGGGCGATTGGCTCCCGAGTCGTTGTAACAGACGATCCTGACGAAACCCTTTCATGATCCTGCCCGTCCAAGCATGGTCATGAGACAGGACCTCGTCTCCGCGCTTCGTCATCTGCGCAAGAACCCCGGCTACACCCTCGTCACCGTCTTGACGCTGGCGCTCGGGATCGGCGCGAACACGGCGATCTTCAGCGTCGTCAACGGCGTCGTCCTGAAGCCGCTGCCGTATCCGAATGCCTCACGCCTCGTGTTCATCACGAGCCAGTTTCCGGGGCTTGGTTTCGATCAATTCTGGGTTTCCGCACCAGAATTCATCGAGTTCCGCGAGCGGAACCAGAGCTTCGACGATGTCGGCGCGTATCGGGCCGGAGCCGTGAACCTTGGAACGGCCGATCAGCCGAGACGCGTCGTGTCTGCGGTGATCACGTCCGAGCTGATGCCGGTTCTCGGTGTTGCGCCGCTACGTGGCCGGCAATTCACGCGCGCCGATACGCTCCCCGGCGCCGAAGATGTGGGGGCGCTGTCGAGCGAGATCTGGAGAAGCGCGTTTGGCAGCGATGAATCCGTCCTCGGGCGCGTCATTCCGATCGACGGCGTTCCGACGCGGATTGTTGCGATCATGCCTCCCGGCTACGACGTCCACGATCAGAAGATCCAGGTCTGGCTGCCGCTCACTCTCGATCCCGCGAGTCCCGGGAATCGTGGCGGACACTTCTTGTATCTGGTCGGCAGGTTGAAGAACGGTGTCACGTTCCAGCAGGCCAAGGCGGACGTCGAGACGATACTGCAGAAATGGCCCACGCTGAATCCAGGCGTACACGTGCCCAGTCTGGAGGGTCACCGCATTCGGCTGGACATGTTGCAGGACGATCTCGTTGGAGGGATCAGAACAGCCTTGTGGGTGCTGCAGGGCGCGGTGGCCTTCGTGCTGCTGATCGCGTGCGCGAACCTGGCCAACCTGTTGCTAGCTCGGGCGGAATCGCGCCAGCGCGAATTCGCCATCCGGACTGCGCTCGGCGCAGGCCGCGGACGCCTGCTGCGCCAGTTCCTGACCGAAGGCGTCTTGCTGGCGCTCCTTGGTGGAGCGCTTGGAGCCGCGATAGGGTTCGGCGGCTTGCGGTCCGTGCTGGCAGCCAATCCCGGCAGCATTCCGCGATCGAGTGAGATCGCGCTGGATCCGGTGGTCCTCCTGTTCACGGTCGTCGTGTCGATTCTAACCGGCGTGCTGTTCGGCATGGCGCCGCTGCTGCACCTGCGGGAGCGAGTCGTCACGCTGGCGCTGAAGGAATCCGGCCAGCGGACGACGGCCGGCTCAGCGCGTGCGCGCGTCCGCAGCGGCCTGGTCATGGCGGAGGTCGCTCTGGCGGTCGTGCTCGTGATCGGCGCAGGCCTGCTGCTCCGAAGTTTCTGGAATCTCGTCTCCGTCGATGCCGGATTCAATCGAAGCCACCTGGTGACGTTTGGCATCGTGCTCCCGGCCTCCACGTACCGCACGCCGCAGAGCGGCGTCGATTTCTTCTCGCGCCTGACCACCGAGCTTTCTGCGCAGAGCGGCGTTCAGGGAGTGGCCGGCATGTCGGGACTCCCCCCGATGCGCGCGGTGAACGCGAACGACACCGACTTCGAAGGGTACGTGGCGCCCAAGGAAGGTCCGTTCGAAAACGTGGACTATTACCAGACCGCCACTCTCGATTACCTGAAGACGATGGGTATTCCGGTGCTCGATGGCCGCGACTTCACGCTGTCGGACACGACGGGTGCCCCGGTCGTTCTCGTGAACGAGACGCTGGCCAGGACGTTCTACAAGAATGGGAGCCCGGTCGGAAAACGGTTGAAGCCTTCGTTCGGCCCTCAGATACCCTGGTTCACCATCATCGGCGTCGTGCGTGACGTGAAGCAGGGAGGCGTGAACGCGAAGACCGGCACCGAACTTTACTTTCTCCATGCGCAAGGGCCAGCCGCCCTGCGCTCGTCGTCGCGCAACATGAACATCGTCATTCGGACGACGCTTACGCCGGAAGTGCTGGCGCCTCAAATCCGGCGGATCACGCAGTCCATGGATCCCACGTTGCCGGTCGTCAAGCTGCGATCGATGGACGACGTCTTCTCGGAATCCGTCTCTCGTCCGCGCTTTCTGGCGCAGTTGCTTGGGGTATTCGCGGGACTGGCGCTGCTCCTGGCCGCGATTGGAACCTACGGCATCCTCTCGTATTCCGTGACCGAGCGCCGCCGCGAGATCGGGATCCACATGGCCCTCGGCGCCAACCGGACAACGGTTCTGGGAATGGTGCTCAAGCAGGGCATGCGTCTGACGATTGTGGGCCTGCTCGCCGGTCTGGTTGCAGCGTTGGCTTTGACACGCCTGCTTCAGACGCAGCTCTTCAACGTCAAGCCTTCCGATCCATCGACGATGGCCGCCGTGTCGGTGTTCATCGCCCTCGTTGCGCTTGCCGCGTGTTATATCCCAGCCAGCCGTGCGACGCGCGTGGACCCGATGGTGGTCCTGAGGGACGAGTGCAGATTCGATGTCGATTGCTGATTGTCGATTTTCGAGACTGCCGATTGTCGATTGAGATCGCCGATTGACGATTGTCCCTGCCGCTGCCGCACTCCTGTAAAATGCCGGAAGGCGCCTGCACGCGCCGTCAACAGTAGCAGCTCTCTTACGGTGCGAGCGAGCGTAGCGAAGCGAGCCACGCGAACGGACCGAGCCGGCGAAGCGGCTCGCGAGAGAGCGTGTAGGGGAGTCCGAGGGGCGAAGCCCCTCGGTTAAGAAATAGATGCCGAACGACGACGACATCGACCGGTTGATTCTCGAACTTCACGCGACCGATGCGTCCGTGACGGGCCCCGGGGATATCGCGCGGATAGAGCAATGGCTGCGGCTCGTGGCTTCGCGCAATGGCAGCGACCTGCTGCTCGTGGCCGGCGCTCCGCCGTCGATCCGGATCGACGGGCTGGTGCAGCCTCTCGCCGAAGGCCCCCTCGACGGCGTGGATATCGAGGACGCCGTGTTGCCGGCACTGCCTCCGCACGCGCGTCGAATCTATCGTGACGCGCACATCGTCGACGCATCGTTCCGCATTGGAGGCGTCGGACGATTCCGGATCAACCTGCACCGCGAGCGTGGGCGCGCCGCGGCGGCTGTTCGGCTTCTTCCGACGCGAGTGCCTCGTCTCAACACCCTCGGCCTCCCGCCGTCGGTCGAGTTGCTCTCGCAGCTCCCTCGCGGCCTCGTGCTCATCGGAGGGCCGACTGGATCCGGCAAGACGACAACGCTCGCGGCGCTGGTGGATGCCATCAATCGTCGCGAAGCGCGTCACATCGTCACGATCGAGGATCCCGTCGAGTACGAACACCAGCACCACGGATCGGTGATCGAGCAGGTGGAAATCGGTGTCGATGCGCCCGATTTTCCGACGGCGCTGAGGGCCGCCGTGCGTCAGGCTCCCGATGTCATCGTCGTCGGGGAGATGCGGGATCCAGAGACGATGCGGATCGCGCTTGCCGCGGCGGAGACGGGACACCTGGTCCTGTCCACGCTTCATACGACCGATGTCGCGTCAACAGTCTCGCGGATAGCCGATTCGTTTCCATCCGAACGGCAGAACACGATTCGCCAGGAGCTGGCGATGGCGGTGGCGGCGGTCATGACGCAGACGCTGCTGCCGCGGATCGGCGGCGGCATCGTCCCGGCGGCCGAATTACTCATGGTGAGTTACGGTGCCCGGCAGCATATCCGCCGGAACGCATTGCAGCATCTACACCAGGAAATCACGATTACCCGGCGCAACGGCTCGTTCACCTTCGAAGAATCGCTCGCGCGCCTCGTGAAGGACGGGCTGGTCGACTGGCGTGACGCTCAGGCCCGCGCCGCGCACGTTGATGAATTCGAGCAGCTCGCCCCCGCCGCACCACCGCCATCTCATGCTTAGCAAACCTGGGTTCTACAGGGTTCTGCAAGGTTCTACCGGGTTCTCCAGGGTTCGTTCACGAGGTTCTACGGGTTCTGTGCCCTAAAGCGCGAGGCTCAACGTCTCGAAAAGCAGTCTGAGCGTGGTCTGGCGCTTGCTACGCGTTCCCGGGAGTCTGTTTTGACGGAGGTTCAGATGAGAATGGTTCGGCGTGTTCTCGCAGTGTGTCTGGCGATTCTGATCGTGGCGCCGTCGGCTGGCGCACAGGATCATGTGATCGGCATCTCGGCGCTCGAAAAGGCCGTACAGCAACGCGTCAGTCGGGAACAGGCGGACCGTGAAGTAATCCTGTCGCTCTTGCAGCGCCAGGATGTTCGGGACATCGCCGGCAAAGCTGGACTGTCCGTCGACAGGGCCCGGACAGCCGTCTCGATGTTGCAGGGAAATGACTTGCAGCAAATCGCCCAGCAGGCGCGGGCGGTTCAGGACGACATTGCGGGCGGCGGCAACGTCACCGTCTCGACCACCACAATCATCATCGTCCTTCTTCTCCTCATCCTGGTCCTCGTGATTGCACAGTGACCGGTCGGTTCGCATCAGCCCTGGCTATCGCCGCCGGCATCGTGACGGCGGCGATCCCGGTTTCCCGTGCGTCCGCGCAGTCGCCCGCAGGCGAAGTGCACCTGCTGGATGTTCCGTACCTGCCCCAGAGCGAATCGCTGTGCGGCGGCGCCGCCATAGCGATGGTGATGCGATATTGGGGTGCCGACAACATTTACGCTGAAACATTTGCCGACCTGATCGATCCCGCCGCGAATGGAATTCATGGCTCGGATCTTCTAAAGGCGCTTCGCTCGCGTGGATGGGACGCGAAGTCGTTTCGCGGAAACAGCGACGAGGTCAGGGCCAATCTCAACGCCAGGCAGCCGGTCGTCGCGCTCGTCCAGGATCGGCCCGGGCGCTTTCACTACGTCGTCATCGTCGGCTGGTCGGCAGGACGTGTCATCGTGCACGATCCGGCGCGTACCCCGTTTCGAATCCTCGATGAGACAGTCATTCGAGGAATCGTGGAAAGCATCGGATTACTGGGCCCTGATCGCGAGCCCGCCCCCGTCGATCGCAGCCGATCCGACGTCCGTCACTCGACCGGACGCCGAAGCCAAACCCATCGCACGCCGTGACGCACCGTGCTCGGATCTGGTGAAGGCAGGTGTACGGCTGGCGAATGCCGACGACACCGACGGGGCTCGTCGTCTGTTTGAACTGGCTGCGGCGAGCTGTCCGGCTTCGGCTGATCCCTGGCGCGAGATGGCTGGATTGCATGCGCTTGCCGAGGAGTGGCCGGCGGCGGCGGCAGACGCGCAGCAGGCGCTCGCACGGGACTCGAGTGACGCTCTCGCGGCACGCATTCTCGCGACGTCGCTCTATCTCACGGACGATACCGACGGAGCGCTCGACGCCTGGAATCGCGTCGGAGAACCGATCATCGACCTGGTCCGCATCACGGGGCTCGATCGGACTCGATACGGCGTTGCGGCGCGCACGATGGCGCTGGAGCCGCGGACGCAGCTGACGCGTGGAAATCTGACTGCGGCACGGCGCAGACTCTCGGAACTGCCGTCCGCTCAGGCTGCGCGGATCGCCATGAGACCCGGCGAAAACGGCCGGGCGCGAGTCGATGCGGCCGTGATCGAGCGCCCCTTGTTCCCAAGGTCGGCGGTGGCGCTCGGCGCCATCGGACTGCGCGCATTGAGCGACCGCGAAGCGGTCGTCACGATTGCGAGCCCGTCCGGCAGCGGAGAAACGTGGAGCGCATCGTGGCGCTGGTGGGAGCGTCGCCCGAAGGTCGCACTCGATTTCGAATCGCCGGCGCCCTTCGGAGGCGTGTGGGGCGTCAGCTTCCTTGATGAACGTCAATCGTACGGAGTAGCTGGTGGGGTCTCGGAAGAGTCACGCCGCCAGGCGGAAGTCCATGTCAGCAATTGGACGCTCAGTGGGTTCCGATGGGAGGGCGCCGTGGCGATGGATCGCTTCGGCGATCCGGGTGTCGCCTCTGCGAGTCGCGCCATCACAGCCTCGGGTTCGCTGCAGCGGCGGGTGCTCGACGATCGCGCGTTCGTGGAGGCACGCGCGGGGTTGTGGGGCGGTCAACTGGCGAGCTGGACGTTCGCAGTTGGCGCCGAATGGAGATCGACCACGCACAACGAGGGCGCCGTCCTGATTGCACGAGGCGCCGACGCCGTTGCGGCGCCGGACGCCCCGCTCGCGCTCTGGCCGGGTGCAGGGACCGGCCAGGGGCGGGACGGACTGCTCCGCGCGCATCCGTTGATTGACGATGGCGTGATCCGCGATGGGGTATTTGGCCGGCACGTCGTCGACGGCAGCTTCGAATGGCGCCGCTGGGTACAGCCGGCGCCGTAAGCCCGTCCGGATAGCGCCGGCCCTCTTCGTGGACGTCGCGCGAGCGTATCGAGGCCTGGATTCCTCGAACGAGCGATGTCAGGTGGACGTCGGAGGCGGATTCCGGCTCGCGGTGCCAGGATCAGGGGTGCTGCGAATCGACGTCGCGCACGGCCTCGGCGACGGACGCACGGCGGTGTCGATGGGCTGGGGAAGGTAGAAGTGAAAAGTGAAAAGTGAAAAGTGAAAAGTTAACGGGGACAGGAGAAGACTCAGAGCGTGCGGCCGATTCGATCCTGGAGCTTTTCGCGATATCCCCGGCTCAGCGTCAGCCGCGCGCCGCTCGTCAGAAAGACGACGTATTCCCCGTTGAACCACGGCTGCAGTTCGCGCACGCGCTCGATGTTGACGATGTGCGATCGGTGAATCCGGAAAAAGATTGCCGGATCGAGCTTGGCTTCGATCGAATTCATCGTCTCGCGGAAGACATGGGTTTCGGGTCCCACGTGCAGCTTGACGTAGTTGCCTGCCGCCTCGATCCATTCGATGTCGCGCGCCCTCAGGAAGAACACCCGCCCGCCGGACTTGATGACGAAACGCTCGAGCGGCTGCGGCCCTGGCTTCAGATCGTTGACGAGAGCCAGCAGCTTGCGCTCGAGATCGGAATCGGAGCGGTGCTCGATGCGCTCGCGCGCCCGCGCGAGCGCATCGCGGAACCGACTCTTGTCGAACGGCTTCAAAAGGTAATCGAGCGCGTGGACGTCGAACGCGCGGAGCGCATAGCGATCGAACGCGGTCACGAAGATCACGAACGGCATGCGCCCGGCGCCTACCGTCTCGATGACGTCGAATCCCGATCCCCCGGGCATCTGGATATCGAGAAACACGAGTTCGGGCTGGTGCTTCTCGATCGCGGCGACCGTCGAGGGCGCATCCGCCGTTTCGGAGACCACGTCCACCCACGGCTCCTCCGAGAGGAGCATGCGGATCCGCGCGCGCCCAAGCGGTTCGTCGTCCGCGATCAACGCCCGGATTCGTGTCTGCGTCGTGTCCGTCATGCGACCCGTGTCCTGGATTCGTCCGTCCCAGCCGAGACCCGGTGAAACGGCATGCGCATTTCCACCGTCAGTCCGGGTCGGGATTCCACGAAGTTGAGCGAGTGATCGGTGCCGTAGAGACAGTCGAGCCGATCCCGCGTATTCGAAAGGCCGACGCCGCTCGTCAGCTGGGCCCGAGATCCGCCGGTCAGTCCGACACCGTTGTCACGAATCGACAGGCACAATCGCTCGCCGTCGCGCCGGGATCCAATCGAGACCGCGCCGGGCCCCATTCGCGGCGCCACACCGTGCTTGATCGCGTTCTCCACGAGCGGCTGAAGAATCAGCCGGGGAACCTCGGCGTCGAGCGTGTCGGGATCGATATCGAACTCCACGCTCAGGCGATCCTGAAAACGCGTCTGTTCGATCTCGAGATACTTCTGCAGGAATTCGAGCTCCTCCTGGAGGGGAATGCACGCCGCGCCGGAACGCGAAAAGGTGATCCGCAAGAGATCGCTCAAGCGGCTGATCATGCGGTCAGCCGACTCCGGTTGCGTGTGCACCAGCGTGGAAATCGCGTGCAGCGTGTTGAACAGAAAATGCGGATGCAGTTCGGCTTCGAGCGTCTTCAATCGCGCTTCAGCCAGCCGCGCTTCCAGGTGCGCACTGCGGAGAGCGCGCGACCGCGATTCGCGATAGTACGCGAGCGCATAACACAGGCCCACGATTGCGGAGTAGGTCATGAGCGCCCAGTCGAGATCATAGAGGTAGGTGCGCTGCACCGACGAGACCCACGAGCTGTACGTCATGGACAACCATTGCGCGGGCCATAATGCGGTGCGTGCGCCCGTCATGGCGGCGACGTGCACGATGGAGAAGGCCACGGCAGCCAGTGCGTGAGCGGCCAGCGAGCGCGGCCACCCGGGAACGTCCAGCGGGAATCGATAGGCAATTCGGAAGATGATCGACGTCAGGGCCGCAGGGACGTACCAATATGTGAGGTTCAGGACCAGCTGGCGCCAGACCACGATCGTCATCGGTCCGCTCATGTCGAGCGTGGCGAGACGATAGACCTGCAGCGTCGAGAAAATTCCAAGCAAGGTCGCCGCGGCAAAGACGTACCGCACCCTCGGCGTCCAGGCTCTCTGCATTGGAAAGACTATGTGACCCGATGAGGTCCACGTCAAGCTTGGATTCTTGGCCAGGAATTCGTCACTGCGAACAGATAATTCGTCACAGAAATGCCGCCATTCGTCCCGAAGTGGACGATTCAGTCCATCGCGAGCACGATGAGCGTCGCATCGTCCTGAAACGTGCCACCGGCGAAGGTCGAGACCGCCGAGGTCAGGCGGGCCTGAAGCGCGGGCGCGCTGCACGCGCGATGCTCGATCGCCAGCGCGATGAGCGGTTCCTCGCCGAAATCGACGTGTACCGGATCCTCCGGATCGGCGCCGGCAGGTCGAACGTCCGTGATGCCGTCGGTAAAGAGGACCAGGCGGTCGCCGCCGGCAACCGGGATCTGTCGCTGGTCGTACGAGGCGTCGGCAAACACCCCCAACACGGGGCCGCCGCTCGAGAGGCGGTCGACCGATCCGTCGGTGCGGACGAGGATTGCCGGATAGTGACCGGCATTGGCATACGTCAGCTGGCCGAGGGCCGTATCCACCGTGCAGTAGAAGAAGCTGATGAAACGTCCTTCGGCAATATTGCCGCAGAGGATCCGATTCACCTGCTGGCAGAGGTCGCCCGGTGATGTGGATTCCGTCGCAAACGCGCGCACGGCAGCCTGCAGGTTCGACATGAGCAACGCGGCGGGAATGCCCTTGCCGACCACGTCGGCTATCGACAGTCCCAGGCGCGATGGTCCAAAGGCGATGGCGTCGAAGCAATCTCCGCTCACGCCAGCAGCGGGCTGCCACGATGCCGCGAGCTCGCAGCCGTCGATCTGAGGAAGCGCCGCCGGCAGCAGCTTTCGCTGGATGCGGCGGGCTTCATCGAGCTCGCGGGTTTCCAGCGCGTGCGCCTGACGCCGTGTGCGCCCCTTGTCGATCTCCGTGCGGAGCGTGGCGAGAAGCTGTGTGTTGTCCCACGGCTTCTGCACGAAGTCGCAGACGCCGCGGCGCATGGTCTCGACCGCAAGATCCACCGAGCCCCAGCCGGTCATCACGACAACCGGCAGCAGGCTGTCCTGTTGCTGCACGCGGGCGAGGAGATCGATTCCTTCCCGGCCCGATGTCGTATCGCCCGTGTAATTGAGATCCATCAGCAGGAGGTCGTACGACCCGCGCGCGACTGCGTCTATCACGGCATCCGGCGACGTGACGGCGTCCATGACGAGGCCCTCGCCCTTCAGCAGAAGCCGGAGCGCGTCGAGCAGATCGGGCTGATCATCCGCGATGAGAATGCGCGGTTGAACGGCGCACGCAGTGGTCATGACGAGGTCGCATCGTCCAAACCGCGTGCCACGCGCCGCAGGGGAGGAGGCTCGCCGAATTCAACTGAAATGATGGATTCTCGGTGCCGCACCACGCCCGTGAGGGTGTCCGGTTCCGCACATGGCCGTCCCACAAGCGGCGCGAGACGATTGGTGAATTCGCTAAAGTCCACCTCAGCTGTGCCGATAATCCATCTGCATGATCTGGTTTTTCGAGCGCCACGATGGTCGGCTGCACTATGAAATCAGGCGTCAGACTGACGGGCCTGCCTACGAACTCGTCATCACGTTTCCTGACGGGCGTCAGGAGGTCGAGCACTACGCGGATCCGAGTGCCATCACACGACGTTCGATTCGCCTGGAGCGGGCATTGATGGATGCCGGCTGGGAGCCGCCGCCGGTGGGCGCGCGCCTGAGCGCCAAGGCATGAATCACTCCTCACTCGCGATTGTTCGCGCCCGCTCGCCGAAGCCTGATGTCGCCCCCGAACGACTCCAGTTCGACTTCAGCGCTTCCGTTGCCGAGCGTGTACGAGACACGCTTGCCGCGACGGACGGTGGAGGTGTCAGGGCCCTTGACGGTCAGTGAGGTGGAGAACTCTCCGCTGTAGGTCCGCACGTTGAACGTCGCGTTCCCTGTCGCGGGCACGGTCATCGTGATGTCGCCGTTGTGGGTGCTGAAGCTGTAGTGCCCCTTGTCGGTGAACGTTCCCTCGTAACTCACGTCACCATTCACGCTCGTGATCTCGACGCTGCTCGATTGGACGTGCTCGAGCGTGATCGAGCCGTTGGTGGTGTCTGCGGCGATGTCGCCCGTCCCGCCCGTGACCTTGACGTCCTCGTTCACCGAGCTGAGCGTGACCTTTCCGCGCGCGCCGTCGACCTCGATCGCGCCCTCAATGGTTTTTGCCGTCGCCGGGCCGACGCCCTTCAACACGATGTCGCCACGCACCGTGGTGACGGATATTTCCGCCTGAACACCTTCAATCGTGACGAAGTCGAACTGTCCTTCGACGTTCACCGGCATCCAGGCCGGCGCATTGATCTCGTAGTCCACCGAGCCGCTTGACCCCGCGCCGATGCTTACGATGTTTGAGTCGGTGCGGATGGTCACCTTCGCGCGGGCATTGTGCCGGGCCTGCACCCGGACCGCGTCCTTGTCCCAGGCATGAATCACGACCTCGCCCGCGTAGTTGTCGATCGCCAGCCGCGCGCCGCGCGACACAGGCACACTCTGATCAGTCTGTGGGACTCGGCCTTGCTTCGCCTCGCTGGGAGGCTGGGCCTGCGCGATCAACGTCGTCAGGAAGAGCAGTGTCAATGCATGCATTCTGTCGTCATTCCTTACTTTGCGCTGGGGCCCTCCGCCCTCGCCCCTTAGCCCCCCGCCCCTCCGTCCTGGCGTTTCCCTTTTAACTTTTAACTTCTCACTTTTAACTTCCAAGCATCGCCAGCGCCGTGGCGCGCCTGAGCAGCACGAGCTTGCGCTGGCGCGCATCCGCGAAGTGCGTGTTCAGGTACACGTTCGAGGGGTCAGCTTGCAGCGCGCGTCGGCTCTCGTCGATCGCCTGATCGATCGCGGCGAGGTTCTTCTCCAACACCCGCACGGTTTCCGGATCCAGCTTCGAGCGCTCGGCCTCGAGTGTGCCCTGGAGATCGGCGACGGCCTCGTCGTAATGCCGATCCGCGAAGTGGGCGGGAATGACCGGATCCGTGTCAACCTGCGCGCTGATCGGTTGAAAATCCGCGCGGGGATTGCCAGACCGTGCCATCCACACCAGCCCTCCCGACAACACCATCAACGCCAGGCCCGCAGCCGCCAGCTGGGGCAGGGTGAACGACAATCGTGAGGAGATTGCACGGCGGAACGGGGATACCCGCAAGCGAAGCTGGCCGGCGGGCTCGATCCGCGCTGCGACTGAACTCCAGAGATCGCTCGACGGGGCAGAATCCCCCAGGGCTTTGGCTTCTGAGACGACACTTCGAAGTTCATCGAGCGTGGCACGGCACGCGCTGCACTGCGCGAGGTGCGCCGCGACCTGGCGCCGTTCCTCTGGCCGCAAATCGTCGTCCAGGTACTCGGATAACCTGTCGGTAAAAGCATCAGTCGTCATAACCAGATCTCCCGCGTCCCAGTTGGCGACGCAGCATCATTCGGGCTCGATGCAGTTGAGCCTTCGACGTCCCGGCCGAAATGTCGAGGAGCGATGCGATCTCGCGGTGCTTGTAGCCTTCCACGTCGTGCAGGACGAAAATCTCGCGCGCGCCATCCGGAAGCGTCGTGAGCGCGGTTTCAAAATCCAGTGACAGATCGCGGGATCTGAACGGCGCTGCGATCGTGTCGAAGAGATCGTCTCCCTCACGAAGCCGCCGCCGCCGGGTTGTCTCGGCGCGGAATCGTTCGATGACGACGTTGACGGCCAGTCGATGGAGCCAGGTGGAGAAGGCGGCATCGCCGCGAAAGGAACCGAGCTTCTGCCAGACGCGCACGAACACGTCCTGGGTCACCTCGTCTGCGTCCCGCCCGCCGGTCATGCGCCGGACGAGGCTGTGCACACGCGGCAAGTGCGCGTGATACACGCGTTCGAACGCCGACACGTCTCCTGCCGCGGCTCGCGCCACGTCGTCAGTCATGCCGGCCGTGCCCAGGACCGGTGCGCACCGCAGCGCTAATGCTTCCAAGCTCCTTTCCTGCACCAGCTTGGACGGATGGCGCGCGCCGAAAGGTTGGAAACCCTACCGAAGAATATCGTAAGGGTCGATGGGAGTGCCTTCCCACCAGTGCCGGGCCGCCGTGAGCTTGAAGATGGCAAAATGCAGGTGGGGCGTGTTTTTGGGCGCATTTCCAGAGGTCCCGACGTAGCCGATCACTTGCCCCCTCCGGACCTTGTCGCCCTCCTTGAGGCCGTCGGCGTATCGCTCGAGGTGGGCATAGTAGTAACAGTACCGTTCTGTCGGGTCGAACTGATAGATGGTCGTCCCACCCAGCTTGCTTTCGAAGAGTCGAGCGATCGTGCCGTCTTCGACGGCTTTCACCGGCGTGTTTCGAGGCGCCAGAATGTCCAGCGCTTCGTGCGCCCTCGACCCGCTGCGACGGTCTTCAAACGAGCGCACCAGCTGCTCAGGTTTGACTCCCTCCACGGGCATGTCGAATGTTCGCCGCGCCAGATTCTCGGGGGGAGCGGCCTCGAGCACTGGCGTGGAGCTTCCGCTGGTCGCGACCGGCAATGGCGGGGACGGCTTCCTCGCCTGGATGACCGGTGAGTCGACATCGGCGAGCCCGTCAGCGCTCGAGCCCGTTCGGGACGAGGCTACGGCTCCGATACCTGTGACTTGTCCGTATCGCGTAATCAGGATGGAGACGAGCGCCGCACCAACGACGAAGCCGCATGCGGCGCCGATCCCAAACGTGCGGAGCGTTCGCTTCAGCTCGCGATTCAGCACGTGCCCTCCGTCACTCGATGAACACCACCGGCGTTCCCGGCTTCACGAGCGCCGCCAGCTTCAACGCGTCCCAATTCGTCAATCGCACGCAGCCGTGCGACAGCGTGCGGCCGATTGTCGTCGGCTCGGGGGTGCCATGCAGGCCGTAGTGCTCCTTCGAAATGCCGATCCAGACGAGACCCACCGGATTGTTTGGACCGGAATGAATCGTGGCTTTGGTATGTGCCGGGTCGGCATCCCAGAACAGATCCGGGTTGTAGCGGAACGTCGGATTGAACTGAACGCCGGTCACGTTCCACTGGCCGATCGGCAAAGGGTCGTGCTCGCTTCCCGTCGTCACCGGCGCGTAGAGGAGGACCCGGCCCGACCCATCGGTGACCGTCAACGAGGATGTGGTTTTCGCGACCGTGACCGTCACGTCTGGTTTCCGCGTTTCTCCGATCGTGCCCGATGTGCCGGTGGGCTGCGGCGCGTTATGCCTGTTGCCGGAGGCGCTCGGTGCGGAGTCGCCCGGCGTCGGTGCCGCAGATTGCGGCAGCGCCATCGGCTCGACGTTGGGAACCTGAATCTCCTGCCCGGCCGTAAGCGTGGCGTCTGGATTCAGCAGCTGAAGGAACGCCGGTGTGGAGTGAAAACGCTCGGCAAGAGCCTCGAGCAGCGACGTGTAGCCAAGCTCCGGGAGCTTCGCCGTCTCCATCATGTCGTGCGGCAGCTGTTGAATGAACGGCCCTGCCGCGTCTTCCTCAGTGATGCGGTATCTCGTCGTCGCATCGAGATCGGCCGAGGCCTGGGCGGCGCTCTTCTGAAAGAGCTCGAGCGCCTTCTTCGTGGTCAATCCCATCCGGCCATCGATCGGACCGGGGGAAAAGCCTGCTCGATCCAGCATGACCTGGAGCGCCAGCACCTTTCCAAATTCGACTGCCCAGGCCGACGATGGTTGTTTCTGTTGCGGTCGTGCGATCGCTCCGCCGACTGTCGGCGTGGGGTGTTGCGCGACCGTCAGCAGAATCCACAACGTCACCACTTTGGTCATACAGTGAGTCCTTCGCGAGGTGTCGGTTGACGATCGTCAGACGGAGTGGTCATATCGACTTCCAGCAGCCCGAAGGGCCGTTCTGGGAAAACTTCGCGCATCAGCGACATCGAGACGTTGAACACCGGCACACCCCTTGTCGTGCGTCCCTCGGGTCGTCCGTGATGGGCGTGGCCGTGGAAGACGGCGGTGACCGGGTATCGTCCGAGCGGCTCCTCGAGCCGGCTGCACCCGAGGAATGGAAAGATCTCGAGCGGCTCCCCTTCCACGGTGCCCTGGATGGGTGCGTAGTGCAGCACCGCGATTCGCTTGTCGTTTCGAAGCCGCGCGAGCGCCGATTCGAGCTTCAACGCTTCATCGACCGCCTCACGCACGAATCTCTTGATGATGTCTTCGCCCCACGGACCGAGCGCGCGCCGCCCGAAGCCACCGGCAAATCCCTTGACGCCGGCGAAGCCGATCCCGAGGATCTCGGTGCTGTCGCCGTCAAGGATCACGACGCCTGTATCGGCCAGAATGGCGCGCATCTCGTCCTGACGTGACGATTCGTAGTCGTGATTGCCGAGGACCGCGACAGTGGGAATCTTGACAACGCTCAGTTCGCGCGCGAGTGCACGCGCTTCTTCGGGGAGGCCGTAGTCGGTCAGATCGCCGCAGAGCACGAGGATGTCGGCGCGCTCATTGATCTGACTGAAAAGCGGCTGTAATGAACCTGCGGCCGCATTGCGACCGTAGTGAAGATCGCCGATCGCGCCGATGCGTACGACGTCCTTGACGGTAGGCATGACCCTCCCATGTGTGAGGGAGCAAGATGCATACCGTGGGCAAGCGGGTGCGGATACTGAGGTCAGGCCTCCAGGTCTTTGATCTGCCGGTCGAGGGCCGCGATGGCTTCTTCGAGCATTCGCCTGTGTGCGGGCGCACTTACGCGGATGAGGTCGTGGCAGGCGCGCGTCCGCGCCAGTTCGAGGGTACGGCGACGCTGTTCCGTGGCTTGCTGTTCAGGCGTCATCTGTGGACGGATATTGACCTTCCCCCTGGCCGCTTCCTCCTGCTGGGCTTCCACCGACTTGGATTCAAATCCTCGCGCCATGGCCTCATTCTAGGGTGATCGAGCCGGGATCCGTGATCCGGGATCCGTGGTCCGAGACCCGACGCAGCACAAGAGACCGCGCGTTCAGAACCTATAATGGAAGTACATGCTTTTTGCGCCGTGGCGGTCCCACGTGAAGGGCGCGCTCGTCTTGTGCCTTCTGACGGTGTTCTGCGCCGCATGTGGGGCGTTCGGCTTCGGGTGTAGCCGCGAGCCGCAGCAGGCGGCCACCCCGCAGGGTGGAACTCCCGCTGACTCTCCAGCGTCAAGAACCGATGACGAGCGGCCGAAGATTGTCGTGCTGGGCGACAGTCTGACCGCCGGCCTGGGGCTTCTCGAGACGCAGTCGTATCCGCATCTCCTGCAGGAAAAAATCGATCGGGACGGATTCCACTACGAAGTGGTGAACGCCGGGGTCTCCGGGGACACGACCGCCGGTGGACTCCGGCGGCTCGATTGGACGCTCCAGGAAGATGTGCGCGTGCTGATTGTCGCCCTGGGCGGGAACGATGGCCTTCGTGGATTGTCGGTCTCGGAGATGAAACAGAACCTGGGTCAGATTATCGAGACCGCGCGATCGAAGAACGCGATCGTCATCCTGGCCGGCATGGAAGCACCGCCCAACTACGGCGCCGAGTATGCGGCGTCCTTCAGACAGGCCTATCGTGAGCTCGCGCGTGAAGTACAAAGTGCTCTTTATTCCATTTCTCCTCGACAAGGTCGCGGGTCAGGCGTCCCTCAACCAGGCGGACGGCATCCATCCCAATCCACAGGGCGCCGCGATCGTGGCGGACACGGTCTGGACCGCGCTGAAGCCGCTCCTGGACCAGATATCCGTCTCATGATTGAGCTGCGCGGGGTCTCGAAATCCGTTCCAAGCGGTTCGGGCACACTGACGATCCTCCATCCGATCGATCTCGTCGTTCCGGCGGGCGAAGTCGTGGCGATCACGGGCGCGTCCGGCAGCGGCAAGTCGACGCTGCTCGGGCTCATCGCCGGGCTCGATGCCCCGACGAGCGGACGGATCATCGTTGACGGTGTCGACATCACCGCCCTGGATGAAGATGCGCTTGCGCGGCTGCGCGGCCGGCGCATCGGATTCGTGTTTCAGTTCTTCCATCTTCTTCCGTCGCTGACCGCGCTCGAAAACATTCTGGTGCCCATGGAGATTGCGGGACTGCCGGACGCTCGCGCGCGCGCGAAGTCGTTGCTGAACGAGGTGGGCCTTTCGGAACGCGGCCATCACTATCCGTCTCAGCTTTCCGGTGGGGAGCAACAGCGGGTGGCGATCGCGCGCGCGCTGGCGAACGAGCCGCCGCTGCTCCTGGCCGACGAGCCCACAGGCAATCTCGACAGCTCGACCGGGCGTCAGATTATCGATCTCCTTTTGGACGTCAATCGCTCGCGCGGCACGACGCTGGTCCTCGTGACACACGATCCGGATCTCGCCAGCATGGCGCACATGTCGATCGCGCTTCGCGACGGGCGGGTGGTGTCGCAGACCCAGGGCTCAGGGCTCACGGCTCAGGGCTCAGGCCTCAGGGCTCAGGGTTCGGTGTCATGAGCTTCGTCCTGAAGATGATCGTGCGCGAGCTTCGGGCATCCTGGCGGCGGCTACTGTTCTTCTTCATCTGCGTGGCGATTGGCGTCGCGGCGATCGTGACGCTGCGATCGCTCATCCAGAGCCTGCGGACGGGGCTGATGCGGGAAGCGCGTGCCACGATTGCGTCCGACGTGCTGGTGCAAAGCAACCGTCCCTGGGTGCCAGACGTCCGTGCCGAACTGGAGCAGCAACTCGCGAGCGCGCCGGTCGAGGCGCGAAGCGAATCGATCGAGACAGCCACGATGGTGCGGGCCGAGACGGGGAATGCGGTGGCCCGGATGGTGGAGCTGCGCGGGGTCGAGGCCAGCTATCCGTTCTATGGCACGCTCGTTCTGCAGAACGGCCAGGCGTACTCGCACGCGCTGCTGGAGGGCGGTGGCGCGCTCGTCCGGCCGGAACTGCTCACACAGCTTGGCATCAGCGTCGGGGGCCGGATTCTCATCGGGGGCAGTCCGTTCACCATTCGCGGCGTGATCGATCAGGAGCCTGGGCGGAGAGTGGGCGGGTTCACCCTGGGCTCGCGCGTGCTGGTGGATCTGGCAGATCTCCGCCGGACTGACCTTCTCGCGTTCGGCAGCCGCGCGAACTACCAGCTCCTGCTCAAGGTGCGATCTGACGGTGTCGATCGGTTGACGCGCGACGTGCGGGAGCGGTTCCGGGATCGATTCGTCTCCGCGCGATCGTATCGCTCGACCGAGGATCAGATCGGCGAGAGCCTGCAGCGGGCGGAGAACTTCCTGAGCCTCGTGGGATTCATCATTGTCGTGCTCGGGGGGATCGGCGTCTGGAGCGTGACGCGGGTGTTCGTGCGACAAAAGATCAAGAGCGTCGCCATCCTGAAGTGCATTGGCGCATCGACAGGACAGGTGCTTGCGACCTACGTGGTCCAGGTTGCGCTGCTGGCGATCGCCGGAAGCCTCATCGGGGTCGGGCTGGCCGCGGCAGCCATTCGTTCGATTCCGCCGTCGCTGACCGAGTCGTTTGGCGGCCTGCCATACGGCCTGACCGTTTCGGCGGTGCTCCAGGGGCTGACCGTCGGTCTGCTCGTATCGGTGCTGTTCGCGCTGGTGCCGCTGCTGGACGTGCGGCGTATCAAGCCGTTGCTGCTGATTCGCGGCGCCGATGGACCTGCGACCGCAATGACCGGCGCTGGCGGGGGCGGTCTTCGTGAGCGGCTGCGCAGAGCCGACTGGCTGCAGGTTGTTGTCGCGCTGGCGGTCGGCAGCGCCCTCGTCGGAGTGGCGTCCTGGCAGGCGGGCTCCTGGCGCGCGGGCGCGGCCGTGAGCGTTGGCTTCGCGGTCGTGGCGGCTGTCCTCTACCTGGCTGCCTTTGTCCTGATGCGGATGGTCAAGCCGCTGGCGTCGGCGCCGTGGTTCCCGCTGCGTCACGCGGTGATCAGCCTGCGGCGGCCCGGCAATCAAACCCGAGTCATCCTGCTGGCGGTCGGGCTCGGGAGCTTCTTCGTACTCGGCGTCCGCGCGTTGCAGAGCAACCTGGTGGCAGAGTTTTCGGTCGGCATGGATCGCGGCGGCGCAGACATGTTCATCATCGACGTCCAGCGCGATCAGGCGGAAGGGGTCGAGGCGCTCCTCCGCGGACGCCAGGACCGGAGCGCCAGCCCGGCGCGCCTGGTGCCGGTCCTTCGCGCACGCGTGACGGCCGTCAAGGGGCGCGACGTCAACCTGGAAAACTTCAGCGACGTGCGCGGCCGCGGCTCTCTCGCGCGCGAGTACACCATCACGTATCGCGACCACCTGGAGTCGAACGAGCGGATCGTCCAGGGGGCATTCTGGAAGGCGGGAGACAATCAGGGGGTGCAGTCTGAAGTCTCCATCGAGGAGGGCATCCACGAGCGCTTCAACATCCAGGTCGGCGACGAGATGCGGTTCGACATCCTGGGCCGCCCCTTGCTCGCGCGCGTGACGAGCATCCGGCACGTCGAATGGGGTGACGCCCGCAGCGGCGGATTCATGTTCGTCTTCCGTCCCGGTGCGCTCGCGAGTGCGCCTCACACCTACATCGGGTTTCTGAAGGGACCGGACGATCCGGCCGCCCGCGCGCGGCTTCAATACGATCTCATCGCCCGGTATCCGAACATCACCGCCATCGACGGCCGCGAGATCATCAGCCGCATTCAGAAAGTCATCGACAACGCGGTACTCGGCATTTCGGTCGTCGGCGGGATCGCGCTCCTCAGCGGCGTGCTGATCCTCATCGGCGCCGTGGCGATGACGAAGTTTCAGCGCGTGTACCAATCGGCCATCCTTCGAACCCTCGGTGCGAGCACGCGGTTGCTGACCATGACGCTCGCGTTGGAATACAGCGCGCTCGGCCTGCTGGCCGGCACCATCGGCGCGGCCGGCGCTCTCGGGCTCAGCTGGGGCGTGACCCGGCACGTGTTCGATATTCCCTGGCGCCCGGCTCCGGGCCTCCTGACGATCGGTGCGGTCCTCACGATGGCGCTGGTGTGCACGATCGGCGTGCTGGCGAGCGCGGATGTTCTCAGAAAGAAGCCGTTGTCGACGCTGAGGGCGGAGTGACGCCCCCTCCGTTGCCTCGACAGGCCGCGGGTTGGTAATATGAGGTTTTGCCGGTGGTCCCAACAGCCGGAGAGGGCGGCCACCGGGGAGACAGGGCCAACATGGACAACGCTTCACACAAGGATGCGCTCCTGCGCAAGCGCGGCGAAATCCTGTCGACCGGCGGAGGCGTCAAACCGCTGCCCGCGACCATTGAAGTGAACTCGCGGCAGGGGGACCTGGCGGATCAGGCCAGTGGCAACAACGAAGTCCATATCCAGCTGAAGCTCAAGCAGACCGACGCCAAGATTCTGCAGGCCATCGAGGAAGCCCTGTATCGAATGGAGAAGGGCACCTACGGCATCTGCCGCGATTGCGGCGAAGAGATTGCCCCGGCGCGGCTCAATGCGATCCCGTGGACCCGAGTCTGCATCACCTGCAAGGAAAAACAGAGCTCGTGAAAGCGACCGAACTCGTCGCGCTGCTGCGCGACTTCTACAAGGACAAGTTGTCGATGCGGCAGCGCCACGTGGCGGTGGCGAAGCACGTGCCCCACTACGACTTCAACAACACCTACCAGTACATCATCGCCCGCGAGGACGTGCAGTTGAACTGGCTTCGCGACGCGATCACCGACATGGGTGGCCCGCTCGACGAGGTCTCCGAACCGGAGGTTGCGTCGGCCGGAAAGGGGACCGAGGCTCAGTCCAGGCTGATCGGCGAGGACCGTGACGGGGCCCAGCGCTTCGTCGACACGTGGCGGCCGCGGGTCGAGGCGATGCCGAACGCGCGGCACCGCAGCCTGCTGCGGGTGATTCTGGGAGAGACGCTCGAGCAGAAGCGCTTCTTCGAACAGGCCGTCGCGGGCCGCACCGATCTGCTCGGACGCCGCGCTGACGGCGCCGGCACTGGCGGCGGCGTGCTGCCCGTTCGCTGGATTGAGCGCTGACCCACGTCGCCATCGCACTCGGCGCAAACCTTGGCAATCGACGCGCCGCGCTGGATTTTGCGGTTGCGCAGCTCTCGCAGCTCATCACCGATCTCGTCGTTTCCGACTACATTGAAACTGAACCCGAAGGGGAGGGTCTTCAGGATCAGCCTCTTTACCTGAACGCCGTCGCGCTAGGCCGAACGACGCTGTCAGCCCGCGACATCCTCGATCGTCTCCTCGCAATCGAGCATGACTACGGACGCGAGCGCCCGTACCCAGGTGCCGCGCGTACTCTCGACCTCGATCTCATTCTTCTCGGCGACGCGATCGAAATTTCGCCGGGTCTTGACGTTCCGCATCCACGCTTTCGCGAACGCTTTTTCGTCCTGGGTCCGTTGGCCGAGATTGCGCCGGACCTGGTCGATCCGATCACTGGACTCAGAGTGTGGGAGCTGCTGAGGAACCTCCTCAGAGATGAGAGTCGGTAAACAAAGCGGAGACGGGACAAGGGACAGCGCCTGCGGCCCGAGCGGGGCGTGGGGCCCCGCGAGCAGTGATAAAAGCTGACAGCTACAATAGAAAAAGGCCGGACAGCGAAGCCCTCCGGCCCTTCAGCACTTAGAGACTACGTGCTCTTCTTGTAGGTCCGCGTTGATGGACCTCGTCCACCGGTGCTGTCGACCGTCAGCACACCGTTGGCCAGCGACCAGGTCGCCGTCTGCTCGCCGTTGTCCGTCTTTGTCGTGATGACGAGCTTGTCGCCATCCCACTTCGCCGTGGCTGTGGCTTCCATCTGACCCATCGTGATCTTGGTGGGCGTGCCGTCGAGCTTGTAGACCGTCGACATGGCGCCATTGCGGCCCGTTCTCTCAACGGTCAGCTCGGTGGCCGACTGCTTGACTGTCATGGGGCCGCCGCCGCCCCGGCCGCCGCCACCGCCACCACCGCCGGCGCCACCTCCACCCGCCGGCGGCGCACCGGCGCAGCCGGCGCAGCCGGGGCATCCGGCGTCCAGGTCCCGGAGAAGTCCGGCTTCGCCTGCGCGAAGGCTACCGTTGCCACCGCCAGTGCGGCGATTGCAACCATTCCAATTTTTGCCCGCTTCATGCCTCTGCTCCTTTGAAGATGAAAAGAACGACTCCAACTACACCCGCGACCAATGGCTGTTCCATTTCCCGCAGACACGGCCGGCGGTCCGTCCGCCGACCTGGAATTCTATTCGAAGCGAAGCGCTTCGATGGGGTCAAGCCCAGCCGCTTTCTTGGCCGGGTAAAACCCGAAAAATACCCCAGTTGCCGCCGCAAAGCCAAATGCCATTCCGATGGCGTTCGGCGGAATCGACGTCGGCCACTTCAGGAAGTTCTCGGCAGCCGCCGACAGTCCGTAGCCCATCGCGATCCCCAGCAGACCTCCGAACAGGCTCAGGACGACAGCCTCGACCAGGAACTGCATCAGGACGTCTTTGCCCCTCGCGCCGATCGCCATGCGCAATCCGATCTCGCGCGTTCGCTCGGTCACCGAGACCAGCATGATGTTCATGATGCCGATGCCGCCGACCAGGAGCGACACGCCAGCGATCGCTGCCAGCAGCGTCGTCATCGTCTTGGTGGTCTCCGTGCGAACGGCTCGCCATCTCCTCCTGCGTGCGCACCATGAAGTCGTCGGGATCGCTGCCCATCAGCTTGTGCCTGGTGCGCAGCATCTCCGTGATTGACGCAGACACCGGCGCAGTCTCCGGGCGTTTCGGCGGACACCGTGATGTTGTTGATGTGCTGAATGCCCTGGAGCTTCTTCTGCACGGTGGTGTACGGCGTGTACACCGCGTCGTCCTGATCCTGCCCGAACCCGGTCGAGCCCTTCGGCGCCATGACGCCGAGCACTTTGAACGGCTGGTTCTTGACGCGGATGATTTGTCCGGTCGGATCGACGTCAGGGCCGAACAGGTTGTCGGACACCGTCTGTCCGAGCACGCAGACCTTCTGCGCGGTTGCGACATCCTGCGCCGTGAAGAAGCTCCCGTACTTCTGCGGCCAGTTTCTGATCAGCGGCAAGTCGACATCGGTCCCCTGAATCTGGCTGGACCAGTTCTGGTTTCCGGCGATGAGCTGCGCTCGCGAATTGACTCCCGCGGCGAGGTACTGCACACCAGGCACCGTGCGAAGCGCCGCCGCATCGTCCGGCGTCAGCGTCGTGGACATGCCGCCGCCCTGGCGGACGCCGCCCTGCGTGAAGTTGCCGGCGTTGATCGTGATGAGGTTCGTGCCGGCGGCCTTGACCTGCTCTTCGATGGTGGACTGCGCGCCCTTGCCGATCGCCACCATCGTGATCACGGCGCCGACGCCAATGATCATGCCGAGCATCGTCAGCATCGTTCGCATCTTGTTGCGGTTCAGCGCCTTCAGCGCGATCAGCAGCGTCATGATTATCGACATCTGGTTCTCCTACACCACGCCGCCGAGGTGTTCCACGGGCGCCTCGTCTGCAGGGACGGGGTCGTCGGGCTCTGGCGGCGGCAGCTTGGCAAGTTCCTGCGCCGCATTCCGCCGGTGCGCGATCTTCTGGTCGACCTGGATGCGGCCGTCGCGGAATCGGACCAGCCGCGTGCCATATTCAGCGATGTCCATCTCGTGCGTGATGAGCAGCACCGTAATGCCGCGTTCCACGTTGAGCCGCTGGAAGATGTCCATGACCTCGATCGACGTGCGCGTGTCGAGGTTGCCTGTTGGCTCGTCTGCGAGCAGAATCGTCGGTCTCGTCACCAGCGCGCGCGCGATCGCCACGCGCTGCTGCTGTCCGCCCGACAACTGGTTGGGGAAATGATGAAACCGCTCGCCGAGACCGACGGCCCCCAACGCTTCCATCGCGCGCTTGTGGCGTTCGGCGGTTCTGAACTTTCTCGGCGCCGTTGTAGAGCATCGGCAGTTCCACGTTGTCGAGCGCGGTCGTTCGCGAGAGCAGGTTGAACCCCTGAAACACGAAGCCAATCTTCCGGTTCCTGATGAGCGCGAGATCGTCCTTCGACATCCGCGACACATCCTTGCCGTCGAGAATGTACGTGCCGCTCGTTGGACGATCCAGGCATCCGAGGATGTGCATCAGTGTCGACTTGCCCGAACCCGAGGGCCCGGTGACCGCCACGAACTCACCGGCCTCGACGTCGATGTTGGCGCCACGGAGCGCCCGGACGGTGACTTCGCCGACGTGGTACGTCTTGACGAGATCGCGGATAGAGATAACTGGCATTGGATCTTTTGATTCTAAGAAGTCACAATCGATGATCACTGAATTGGTGAATTGGTGAATTGGTGCATCGCGCGCAATTGAGGTCCGGTGCTCGTAGACGCACTGAAAACAATTCACCAAGTCACCGACTCACAAATTCACAAATTCCAAGCTACCTTCCGCCTCGGCCGCCACCACCTCCACCGCCGCCTGGACCGCCGAATCCTCCGCCCGGACCGCCGCGTCCGCGCTGCGGGCCGAGGAGCGGGTTGTTCGCGTTGTTCTGGCCGGGTGCCGTGGTCGCGGTCTCGATGATGACGTTGGTGACGATCTCGCTGCCTTCCTTCACTTCCGGATTCGAGTCGATGATCTCGACGTTCGTGCCGTCCGACACGCCGAGGCGCATCCTTACCTGCTTCAACTGCTTGTTCTCATAGAGCCATGCCTGGCCTCGAGTCTCGACAGACGGGAGTGGTCCAAACAGCGAGTCAATCGTCGTTGCGCCCGTCGCCTGCGTCGGGGTGCTGTCGCCGCGACCGCCTCGAGCTGGTCCCTGATTGCTGGCGCCCTGCCGGTTCGCGTTCGCCTGGGGATTACCGCCGTTGCCCTGACCCGGTCCGCCGTTGAAGCCGCCGCGTCCGCCCTGACCCTGGCCGCCGCCAAAGCCGCCGCGCCCGCCGCCCTGCGCCTGGCGCTGGGCCATGCGCTCCTGGAAGGCTGCGCGCTCCTCCGGCGTCATCGCCGCCATCCGCTCTTCCATCCGCTTGCGCCGTTCTTCTTCCGGCGTCATGTTCGGATCGAAGCTGCCACGGCCCCCACCCTGCATTCCGCCAGGATTGTTGCCACCGCCCGGCGCGCCATTCGCCGCCATGCGGTCGCCGCCGCCTCGAGCCTCGGCCGGCGAGCCACCATTGCCTTGACGTTGACGACCCTGTCCTTGTCCGTTCGGCTGCTGGCCCTGGGGCGACACCGTCGCCTGTTGCGTCGGCTTAGAACCTTGCGCGCCCGTTATCGCCGCGGCAGGAGCTCCACCTGTTGTCGGCGCCGTGGCGCCAGTGGGCTGGCCGCCGCCCGGGAATCCTCCCTGACCACCACCACCTGTGCCATTCGCGTTGCGCCCGCGTCCGCCTCCGCCTCGCCCGAAGTCGGCAGGCACCTCCTGCTTGAGCGCTGCAAAAACCTCGGTCGTCGGCCTGAAGCGGCTGGCCGCCACCGGCATGCGGAGGACATTCGACTTTCGCGTAATTTCAATCGTGACGTTCGCGGTCATGCCCGGCTTCAGCTTGAACTGCTGGTTCGGGACGTTGATGACCGTTTGGTACGTGACGACGTTCTGCACAGTCGTCGGCTGCAGGCGCACCTGCTGGACGGTGCCGGTGAACGTCTCGGCCGGGAACGCATCGACGCGGAACGTGACGTTCTGTCCGGTGCGCATCGTGCCCACGTCCGCTTCATCGATGTTCGCGTTGATCTGCATTTTCGTCAGGTCCGCCGCCAGGATGTAGAGCGTCGGAGCAGACATGCCGGCGTTCACTGTCTGCCCGCGCTCCACCGATCGCTGAATCACGATGCCATCGATTGGTGCGGTGATGACGGTGTGTTCTCGATTGACTTCGGCGGTGTGCAGCTGTGACTTTGCCTGCACGAGGGCAGCGTCGGACGATTTAATCTGGGCTTCGGCCGACTGGAGATTGACCTGTGCGGTCTCGAGATCCGTCCGTGGCAGGAGGTTCTTCTCGGACAGCGCGTTCGCACGCTCGAGCTTCTGCTTCGCATCGTCGCGCGAGACCTTCAGCCGCTCCAGATCCGCCTCGGCGCGCGTGACGTTCGCTCGCTGCTGTTCGATCTGCGTGTCCAGGATCGTCGGGTCGAGGCGCGCGATGACCTGGCCCTTCTTCACGAAGTCGTTGAAGTCGGCATTGAGGTCCTGGACGATACCGCCGACCTGCGTGCCCACCTGCACGGTCGTGACGGCTTCAATCGTGCCCGTCGCCTGGACGGTCTGGACCACGTCGCCGCGGGAAACCTGCGCAGTGCGCACCTCGGGATCCTTGGGTTTCTTGTTCATGTAGTACCAGCCGCCGGCGCTGCCGACGACTGCGAGCAGGATGATGATCGTTATGAGCTTTTTCATGTGTGCGTCTGGTCGCTACGAGTGCCTGGGCAGCCCCGAGCGCAGTCCTTTCCAGCCTTCTTCGAAGATCGTGTACACCGTGGGCACGAAGACGAGCGTGATGAGCGTTGAGGCGGTCAGTCCGCCGATGACGACGCGGGCGAGCGGTGCTTGAAGCTCTGCACCCTCGCCAATCCCCAGCGACATCGGCACGAGCCCGAGGATCGTCGCGAGGGTCGTCATCAGAATGGGCCGGAGCCTGGTCCGCCCGGCGGTTTCCACCGCCTCGCGCAGCGGCATGTTGTCGCGGCGCCGCAGCACATTCGTATAGTCCACGAGCAAAATCGCGTTGCTGACGACGATGCCCGCGAGCATGATCACGCCGATATACGCCTGAAGGCTGAACGTGGTGCCGGTCAGCTTGAGCGCGGCCACGACGCCGATCGCGGCGAGCGGGACCGAGAACATGATGATGAACGGGTCGCGAAGCGACTCGTACTGCGACGCCATCACGGCGTAGACGAGCAGGATCGCGAGGAGCAGCACGCCCTGGAGCTGCTTGAACGCTTCGGCCTGCTGCTCGACCTCGGCGCCGAAACCGACGGAGAAGTCGGGTCCCACGCGAATGTCGGGCAACCGCTCGTTGACGGCCTTTACGGCGTCGCTCAACGCCACCTCGGGTTCTGCCGAGACACGCAGAATCCGCTCCTGGTTCTTGCGCTGAATCTCCGTCGGGCCGGACTGATTGCGCAGCGCGAGCAGGTTCTTGGCTTGCAGAACCTGCCCCTGCGGCGTGTTGACGAGAATGTCGTTGATGTCGTCCACGCGCTGGCGATCCTCTTCACGCAGGCGGACGATGATGGGGTACTCGTTGCCCTGCTGGCGGAAGAACGCGGCCTGCGTTCCTCCAACGCTCGTGCGGATGTTGTTGGCGACGCTGCTGACCGACAGGCCAAGGAGCGCCGCTTTGGGACGATCGATCTGCAGCGCGAGCTCCGGGCGGCCGTCGTCGCGGCCGACGCGCGCGTTGCGAACCTCGGGCACGCGATCCATGACCGCTTTCGCAGCCACCGCGAGCCGCTGCGCCTCGACGAGATCGTCGCCACGGACCTCGAGCGAGATCCGGCTGTCGCCGCCGCCGCCCAACAGCCGCGTCATCTGCTGGTTGCCGCCTGACGCGCGGGTCTGAATGATGGCGCCGGGAATCACGCCGGCGAGCTGCTTGTTCAGCGCGCGCGCGATCTCTTCACTCGTCCGCGAGCGCTCGGTCTTCGGCACGAGGCGGATGGTGACCTGCGTCCGGTTGGTCCCGCCCCCGCCAAAGCCGCCGCCGCCGGCGCCTGCCTGCGTGATGAGCGTGTCGGACTCCTTGACGTACTCGGGAATCAGCGACTCGAGACGCGCCGCGACGTCCTGCGCGCGCTCGATACGCGTGCCGACGGGCAGCTCGGCGGTCACCTGGACCTCGCCTTCGTCGGTCGCCGGCATCAGCTCGAACCCGATGGACGGCAGGATGACGAATGCCGCAGCGACCAGGGCCACGCCGGCGCCGATGACCGTGGGCCTGTGATGCAGCGCCCGCGAGATCAGCCGGCTGTACGCGTGGTCCATGTTGTTCAGGAACGTCTCGCTCGCCGTATAGAGACGGCCCCCGAGGCCGGTGCGCTCGTCGACCGGCGGCGGCAGCTTCAGCAGCCGTGAGCACAGCACCGGCACAATCGTGACCGCCACGAAGAGCGACATGGTCAGCGAGAACATGACCACGATCGACAGCTGCTTGAAGAGGATGCTGGAGACGCCGGTCAGGAAGAGCAGCGGGATGAAGACGGCAATGTGCGTCAGCGTCGACGCCAGAATGGCCGACCAGACTTCTTCGCTGCCGTCGATGGCGGCCTGCATCCGTTCTTTGCCGTGCTCCATGTGCCGGAACGTGTTCTCGAGCACGACGATGGACGCATCGACAATCATCCCGACGCCGAGCGCGAGCCCGCCGAACGTCATCGTGTTCAGGGTGTAGCCGGCGAAGTAGAGCAGCGCGAAGGTGCCGATGATCGAAATCGGGATCGAGGTGCAGATGATGATCGTCGAGCGCACGTTGCGCAGGAACAGGAAGATGATCGCGATGACCAGCACCGCGCCGCCGATCGCCGCTTCCTTGACCGCCGCGATGGAGCGCTTGATGAAGATCGAGCTGTCGTCGAGCACGGCCAGCCGCAGCGTGGGGATTTCGCGATTGATGCGATCCACTTCGGCGCGGACGTCGTCGGCGATCGCCACCGTGTTCTGGCCCGACTGCTTCGTGACCCGCAGCCGGACGCCCGGCTTGCCGTTGATCCGGGTGAAGGCGCGAAGGTCCTCGGTCGAGTCCTTCACGTCCGCGATGTCCTTCAGGTAAACCGGCACGCCCTGGCGTGTCATCACCACCAGATCGCGGATCTCGTCCAGGTTCTCGAACTGTCCCTGGCTTCGCACGAGATACGTCATGTCCCCTTCGTCGATCTCGCCGACGGGGATGTTCTGGTTCTCGCTGCGGAGCAGGTTGATGATGCGATCGACGGGGAGGTCGAGCGCGCGAACTTTTTCCTTCGAGAGCTCGACGTGGATCTGCCGCCGCAGTCCGCCTTCGACGCTCACCGACGCGACGCCGGGCACCCGCTCGAGGCGCGGCGACAGATCGTGCTCCGCCATTTCGCGGAGCGTGACGCGGTCGAAATCGCCTTCGACGCCGACGCCCATGATCGGCTGGGCATTCGCGTCGAACTTGAACATGACCGGCGCGTCCGCTTCTTCGGGGAGCCGGCCCCGCACCCGATCGAGCCGGTTCCGCACGTCGTCTGCGGCCTCGTTGAGGTCGATCCCCCAGGCGAAGTTGAGCGTGACGCGGCTCGAGCCTTCCTGCGACGTCGATTCGAGCCGCTCGAGGCCGGCGACGGCGCTCATCGCCTGCTCGATCGGCCGCGTCACGAGCTCTTCCATCTCGAGAGGACCAACGCCGGCGTACCCGACGCGGACGGTGATGCTCGGGTAGGTGACATCCGGCATCAGGTCAACGGGCAAACGCAGCAGCGAGATGGTTCCGAGCAGGATGATCACGCCCGAGAGCATGAACATCGTGACCGGGCGATGGATCGCGAGACGCGGGATGCTCATCGATCGACCGCTTTCTGCGGAGGGGTGTTGCTGGCTTCGCTCATGCTGCCGCGCCGCCCGGATTCGGATGTCGTGCTGGCGACGACACGGTCGCCGTCTTTGAGCGCCCCCGCCCCGGTCGTGATGACGCGGACGCCGTCCCCAAGGCCGCTGACAATCTCGACGTTCTCCCCGTCACGGATTCCCATCGCCACGGGCAGGAACTTTACGTTCATCGTCTTGTCGCCGCCGTCGGAACCCGCAGCGGCGCCGCGACCCTGAACCGTGAACACTCCCGGCTTGCCGTCAAGCCGCACGACCGCGTTGCTCGGAACTGTGATCGCATCCGCCCTGGTGGCTACGGTCAGCTGCACACGCGCGTACATCCCCGGCTTCAGCCGGAAGGCCGAATTGGGGACCTCGATTTCCATTTCCGCCGTGCGTGTTGCGGGATCGAATACCGGCGCGACGCGGCTGACGCGGCCGCTGAAGGTCTCGCCGGGGAAGGCGTCAACGTCCACGTCGGCGTGCGTGCCGACGACGACGCGCTTCAGGTCTTTTTCGACGAGATTCGCCACCATCCGCACGGTCCGGATGTCCACGAGCGACGCCACCGGCACGTTCGGGCTGACCGTTGCGCCAGGATCGAGGAAACGCTTGGCGACGAAGCCGTCAACCGACGACACGATGGCGGTGTTCGCCAGGTTGATCTTCAGCTCTTCCAGACGCGCCTTTGCCTGTTCGAACTGCGCCTTCGCGAGATCGAGCTGCGCGACCGCGGCCTGCTCGCGCGCCTCGGTATCATCGTAGGTCTGCTTCGGCAGGAGTTGCCGATCGAGGAGGCTCTTGTTCCGTTCCAGGTTGGTCTGTGCGAGCTTCAGGTCCGCCTCTCGTTGCCTGATCGTGGCCTCGCCGACGCGATACGCCGCTTCCGCCTGCCGGACCTGCTCTTGAATCTCGCGATCCTCGACCTTCGCGATCACCTCACCGTGACGGACCTGATCGCCGAGCTGCACGTCAACCGACTGCAGCCGGCCGTTGATCTTTGGAACGGCCTGCACCGTTGCCGCACCAATCAGGTTGCCCACGACCAGGACGCGTTCGGTCAGCGGTGCGCGTTTGGCGGTCGCGAACTCGACCGGCATGGGCGGCCGCACGGAACCGCGGCCGCCCGCACGTCCTCCTCCCGCGGCAGCCGCCGCGGTCGCCGCATCCGTCGGCGTGTCCCCCTCGCGGGTGATGAGGAACCCCGCGAGCAGCACGACCGCAGCGACGACGAGGAGGAGAGTCTTACGCATTCACGTGACCTTCTGTAATCGAGGGATCGGAACCTACTGACCGCCGGTCGTACCGGTGGCGGCACCGCCGCCCGTCACCGCCGCGCCGACGCCGCGCGTGCCCACGCGCTGGACGTTCTCGTAGGTGACGATCGACTTGCGGTAGTTCAACTGGGCGCGCAATTCGGCGATGACCGCATCGTTGAAGTCGCGCTGCGCCTGGACGACCTCGTAATTGGTCGCCATGCCGACGTCCAGCTTGCTCTGCGCCGCCTCAAGGCGCTTCAGCGCCAGCTGACGCGACGCAACGGTGGCCTGCACGCTCTCGAGGTTGCTCTGCACGGTCAGACCGGCATTCATGACCTCGGTGGCGATCTGGAGTTCGAGCGCCTTCAGGTTCACTTCGGTCTGCTGCAACGACAGCTTGGACCGCGCGACCGTCGCCTCCTGGGCGCTGGCGCCGAGCGGAAAGGCGAACGTCACCCCGGCCGTCCAGGTCGGCGCGTCAAATCCGCTGATGTTACGCAGGGCGTCGAAATACCCGGACGGAATGGTGCTCGTCACCTGACCACCGGTGAGTGGGTCCACAGCGCCCGTGCGCTGGAGGAATGGACCACCCAGTCCGGACAGACCGTAAGTCCCGGTCAGATTCAGCTGCGGCCGAGTGGCGTCAACCTGGCTTCGGAGGTTGATGTCGCTGATCTTGAGATTGTTCTTCGACTGCTGGTAGTCGGTGCGATCGGCCAGCGCTCGCGCGACGGCCGCCTCGATGTTGATCGGTTCGGGATTGGCCGTCGGACGATCGACCGGGTTGAGCGAGGACGTCCAGAGTGGGTCTTCAGTTCCGCTCACGATCAGCCGTTTGAGGACGAGCTCCGAGGTCCGAACCGCCGCCTGCGACTGCACGAGAGTATTCCGCCGCGAGGCCGCCTCGGCCTGCGCCGACACGACGTCGATCGGCGCCAGCGTGCCGATTTCCACTCGGGACTGGTTGTCCTGAACCAGCCGGCTGGCCAGATCGAGCGAGTTCTGTGCCGCCTCCACCGCCTGGATCGCGTAGACCAGATCCCAGTAGGCGAGGCGCACGTTCGCCGCGGTACCTGCTGCGGTGGCGGTCAGAGAGATCTCGTCGTTCTGTTGCGAGATCCGGTTCGTCTGCAGCGAGGCGCGGGTACTGTCAATCTTGAAGCCGCGCAGCAGCGGCTGCGTGATGTTTGCCGTGATGCCGCTCTGGAACTGTGGGTTCCGGATGTTGACCGAACTCTGACCGGCGAACCGGCTGTTCGTCCACGCCACGTTGTAGTTCCCGCCGCCCTTCCAGAGGTTCTGGGCGATGCCTGCCGACCAGGCTTCGCGCGAGCTGGTCGTGGCCGCCGAGATACCCTGCGTGGTCAGACGCGGCAGATCGGTTGTGCTGTTACTGCTCAGACCCGAGGTCAGGTTGAGCCGGTAGTTCGCCTCCAGTCCCGCGATCGTGAAGTCCGTCAGACGCGGGGTGATGCGCGCCACGGCGATGTCGATGTTCTTGTCCATCGCTTTCGCCACCGCGTCCTCGATCGGCAGATCGACCTGCGGACCCGGAGTCTTGAACGGCGCCGACATCGACTGAACTGGTGTGACTCCCGGTTGAGGCTGACCCTGTTGGGCCTGAGCCTGCGCCATCAGCGCCCGTACATGTTCGACGCTGGTGTCCTGCGCGGCGGCGGGCCAGGCGGACGCGAAAACGAGGCCGGCTGCTGCCAGCATGTGTGTCTTACTCACGAAAAGCCTCCAAGAAGTGTGGTGCGAGCTAGAGAGATTGCCGCCTACCGGCGGCCGTTGGGATCATTCTTGCGACGTTCGGCCTCACGCTGGGCGAACATTGCGTCCAGCTTGGTGCGCTGCTCGGGCGTCAGCAAGCGATGCATACGGTACAACATCACCGTGCGCTTCGTGGTGAGGTTGGCCCGCGCCTGTTCCGCCTGTCCGACCTGCCGGAAGACCACGGAGATATCCGCGGTTCCCTCCTTGATGAGCTTCGCCACCCCATCGTCCAATTTGTCGAGCTCCTCCTTGGCTGCGCGCAAAGCTGGAAGCGTGGCCTGAAAAATGTCGTCGATATCCTTGGATTGCTTGTCCGAAATGCCAAGTTCGGCGCGCGTCTCCGGCGCCTTCCACCACGGCATCCGGTGCTCGTCTTTTCGCCCATCGCTCTTGCCATCGGGCGCCTTGCCGTCGGTTCCGTGGGCGGCCTGGTCAGGCTTCTGACCGGTTCCCTGTTCGCACAAAGACGAGGCGGATGCGGGCGCTGCGCATGCGAGCGCGGCTGCGAAAACCCAGGCTATTCGGCTTGCCATACTGTCTGACTTTCTCCGGGGATGGTCTACGCGGTGTATTACGCCCCGGTGAGGCGAGCCGTTTACCTTACTATTGTGACCCGATTGTCGTTCTCGCGACCGTTTGTCACACTTAAGTCACTGATTCGGGAAGGGATGTGGGATGGCCGGCGCTTTGCACATCGCAGAAGGCTTCGAGCCTCCGAATCACCTCGCCGACGATGTTGTTGGGGGTGGAGGCGCCCGCGGTCAGGCCGACCACGATCGGCCCTTCCGGCGGCAGCCAGCCGCGGGTGACATCCTCGATGCCGGCGGTGGTTGATGGTGCGCCCACGGGCCGATGCCGGATCTCGTCCGCCGACAACATGCAGTGCGGATCGGCGATGTGATAGGTCCGCACCTTCGTCGCACAGATTCTCGCCAGGTTGCAGGTGTTGCTGCTGTTGTAGCCGCCGACGACGAGCATCAGGTCCAGCGCCTCCTGCTCGAGAAGCGCGATCACCGCATCCTGCCGCTCCTGCGTGGCGCTGCAAATGGTGTCGAACGCCCGAAAGCAGGACCCGAGAGCGGCGTCGCCGTACCGATCACGCATGGCCTGGCGGAACATCTCGCCAATCTCCAGCGACTCCGTCATGAGCATCGTGGTCTGGTTGGCGCAGCCGATGCGCAGCAAGTCGCGGTCCGGGTCGAAGCCGGGCGACATGGCGCCGTGGAATCGGCTGAGGAACGCGGCCGGGTCACCGTTGTGCCGGATGTAGTCGCAGACGATGGCGGCCTCGGCACGGTCGAGGACGACGAGGTAACGGCCCTGAGGGTACTTGAGCGCCTGCGAGGCAGTGGCGCGTGTCTCCTCGTGTTTCACTTTCCCATGAATGATGGACGTGAACCCGTCCTGGGCGTACCGCACGACGTTCTTCCAGACATTCAGGACCGAACCGCACGTGGTGTCCACGAGCGTGCAGCCCTGGCCCGACAGGCGCGCCATCTCGCCGACGGTCACGCCAAACGCAGGAAGAATCACCACGTCGTCTTTCCCGAGACGGTCGGCGCTTTCGCCTGCGTCGGACAGGAAGCGGATGCCCTCGCCCCGCAGCCGATCGTTGACGTACGGGTTGTGGATGATTTCGCCGGTCAGGAAGACGTTTCGTCCGGGGAAGCGCCGCCGCGCCTGGTAGGCGTAGTCGACCGCGCGGTCCACGCCATAGCAAAAGCCGAACTCGCGAGCGAGGTGGACGATCAGCCGGCCGCTGGCGTATTGGAAATCGCCCGCGCGGACCCGATCGACGAGTGCGCTGTCGTACGCCGCGGCGAGCTCACCCGCGACGGCTTCCTTCATGTCGAGGCCCTTGCGGAAAATCAAGGGCTGTGGAGCACTCACCGAACCTACCTGGGTCGATCGCCGGCGCGCGGGGTGAACGCGTCGAGCGCCCGGAGCTCGGGAACGCCGGCGCGCGAGAGCGACGCGTCGAGCTCGGAGAGAAACGCCTCGTCGCGCGTCGCGCTCACCGTCTGGAAACGAAGGTCCGCTCCCAGCGTGGCGATGGGCGCGCTCACACTGACCTGAGCCATCGGAGGCGTTGGCGGAGCAAACGGGCGGCGCAAATCCATCAATTGTCCAAGGCCGACGCCGACGATGAGACCGGCGGCCGCCGCGGCGGCGATCCAGCGCGAGACGTGCGATGTGCGAGAGGTCAAGGGCCGCGCAAATCGGGGAAAGGCGATGACGCGCGCCGGGCGCTCGGCGGCTTCGAGCCGCCGGAAGATCAGCGCCTGCTGCGCAGCCAGCCGCTCGGCAGGGAAATGCGCGTCGGCCTCAGACACCGCGTCGTGGCGCACGTTCTGGAGCCAGTCGGACAATTCGGCGAAACGCGCCCGGCATATCGCACAACCTTCGAGATGAGGATGCGCCTGTCGAACGCCGCTCGTCGACTCGTCGGTCCAGATCGCGGCCAGCCCGGCGTCGTCCAGGTGGGCACTGAGCCTCAATCGGTCAAGAATGGACACGGCGTTTCACCACTTTCGTTTCGCTCGCGCGACCGTCGACCAGCAGCGTCCGCAGCTTGCGAATTGCACGGAACAGATGCACACGCACGGTTGATTCGTTCAAGCCGGTCAGTGCGCTGACCTCGCGCGAGGTGCATCCCTCGTAGTGGCTCAGCATGAACACCGAGCGCTGGCGCTCGGGAAGCTTGACCAGAGCCTGCGCGAGCCGCTCCCGCCGTTCGCGCGCGAGCAGCTGATCCTCCGGAGAGGGGTCGCTTCCGGCGAAGCGCTCGCCGAAATCCCGTTCCCCGGCCGGCCCGTCCGGCATCGGCGCGATCCAACGCTCGCGGCGGGTCCGCGCCTTGATGCGATCCAGGCACCCGTTGATCAGGATGCGCGTGAACCAGACTTCAAACGGGAGCTCTTCGCGAAAGGAAGAGAGGTGGGAGAACGCCTTGACGAAGGCATCCTGGACCGCCTCGTCCGCCTCGGCGACATCACGCATGTAGTGAAAGGCGATGCGTGACGCTCGCCGCTGGTGCCTGCCCACCAGTTCGGCGTACCGCTCGCGGGCTTCTGCGTGTCGCCCTTCAGCCTGCAGGGCCTTGACGGCCGACGCGGCGCCACTGTCCGCTTCCCGGCCGCTGAAGCCGGCTGCCTGAGCTCCTGTCATGAAATACGCCTCGACCCGGGGACCGTTTACCGTGGGGTGAAAATACAGGCGAAAGTCGCGTCTGTATTATACCGCTCGAATCCCTCATCGCAGCGCGACGAGTTTCGTGCCGGGAAAGTAGGTCTCGAGCACCGCCGGAAGCTTTGCGCCGGCGCGGACGCGGGCGAGGGCGCCCGCCTGGCAGAGCCCCACCCCGTGGCCGAAGCCTTTGCCATCGAAGACGAACGTGCCGGCAGTGTGCTCGATGGTGAACCGGGTACTCTTGATCGAACGGCCGCCGAAGCTCTGTCCGAGCACATCACGCAGGTCTTCGCCGCGGACCACTCGCTCCTCCGATCCGTGGAGCGCAATCCGTTCGGCTCGCCCTGCGGCATCCCGATCCAGAACCTGGATGCCACGAAGCCGTGCGCCGACGCGTGTGCGCGCGTCCTTGTTGAGCGCCGCGATCAGGGCCGCGTCGCTCGCTTCGTAGCGCCACGACGTGTGAGCCGTCTCGGCCGGGCCGTCGTCCACGACAGAGATCAGGTACGGTCGTCCTGGTCCGGTCCAGACGTCATCCGCTCGACTCGTTCGCCCGCCGCAGTCCGCGTGGAAGAGTGCTTCCGCCGGCGCGCCGCCAAACCACAGAACCGTCCCGATCGTTCGTCGAACCGCCTCAGCGGACTGAGGCGCCCATCTCGACGTCGTGAGGCGCCCGGGTTCGAACAGCTGGCAGTGAGTCGTCGAGCACACGTCGAACCCTTCTGCCTCGTGACGGCCGAGATGTGCGAGCGCATACGTTCGGCCGATGACGGCCTGGACCTCGAGCATTCGCTCGACGACGTCGGTGTCGCCTGAGGGCGGAGCGAACTCCGACAGGATCGCTGCCTGCACGTATGTTTCGAGCGGCACCTTCCGGATCGTGATCCGGTTGCCTTCCCTGATCCCGACGCGGATGGTTGACGGAGCGGCCGATCGTGCCGAGGGGAGCGTCGCGCGTGTAGCGGGGGCGGAGCAGCCGGCCGCGAGGAGCACGAGCGCGACGAGCAGCCCCCGGAGACACGCCGAGCTTTTCATATCCACATTATCGGGCCAACGTCGTTATAAACTTAGCGCGCCGCAACCCCTGATGCCGCGAATCCTGGTCATCGACGACGACACGGCCGTGCGTGAAAGCATGGAGCGGATGCTGCGCTCTGCCGGCCACACGGTGCGATCGGCCGCGAGCGGCGAGGAGGGGTACGCCCTGGCGAGCGACGGCAGTTTCGACGTCGTCCTCTCCGATATGCGCATGCCGGGCATTTCCGGTCTCGATGTCCTTCAGAAGCTCCGCCAGCTGCGCGTCGATTCGGTGTTCATCATCATGACGGGGTTCGGCACGATTGAAACGGCGGTCGAAGCGATGAAGCTCGGCGCCGTCGATTTCGTGCAGAAACCGTTCTTCAGGGACGAGCTGCTGATGCGCGTCCGAGCGGCGGTCGATCGGCGGCAGCTCGCGCGGCAGGTCGATCTCCTGCAGCGTCACATCCGGGCCGACGGACCATTGGACGATCTCATCGGGGACAGCGTGCCGATGCAGCAGGTGAAGGCGCTCATTCAGCGAGCCGCACCAGCTCCGGGGACCGTGCTCGTCACGGGCGAAACGGGAACAGGGAAGGAACTCGCCGCGCGCGCGATTCACGCGGCCAGCGCGCGTGCCGAGGGACCTTTCGTGGCGTTCAATTGCGCCGCGCTGACGGAATCGCTTTTGGAGAACGAGCTGTTCGGCCACGGCCGAGGAGCCTTCACCGGTGCGGAAGGCGCGCGAGCAGGACTCATCGAGCACGCATCGGGTGGTACGCTTTTCCTGGACGAGGTGGGCACGATGTCCACGACGCTCCAGGCCAAGCTGCTGCGGGCAGTCGAGGCGGGTGAAGTTCGACGCATCGGCGAGAACGATTGCCGGAAGATCGATGTCCGGTTCGTCGCGGCGACCAACGTTGACTTGAAGGCCGCCGTGGACGCCGGACAGTTCCGTAGCGACCTGTACTACCGTCTCAACGTGCATCGGATTCACATGCCGCCGCTCCGCGAGCGCGCCGGCGATCTCCGGCTCCTCGTCGATCATTTCGTCCGTAAGTACGGCACCGCGAGCGGCGTTGAACGTTGCGGCGAAGCCGCGTGGTCACGGCTGGCAGGGTATTCCTATCCCGGGAACGTGCGTCAGCTCGAACACATCATTCAGCGGGCGGTTGCGATCGCGCGAAGTCCGGAGCTCGACCTGGACGATTTGGCTGAAGAAGTCGTCGCGCCGCCGCCGGCCGCGCAACCGCGGGAAAGCACCGTGGCGGCCGCGCGCGAACGCGCCGATCGCGAGACGATCGTGTCGACGCTTGCGCGGCACGCCGGCGAGATCGGCGCGGCTGCACGCGAATTGCAAATCAGCCGGACGACGATGTGGCGGCTCATGAAGAAATACGGCATTCCGAATCCCTAATGCCGCTCTCAGACCAATGTTCTACAGGGTTCTACAAGGTTCTGCGGGGTTCTTCGGGGTTCTTCGGGGTTCGCGCTGCGGTTCGTACGTTCGTTCGTCGAAGCTTCGCAGGATGGCAGATCGGCGAACCTCGTAGAACCCGGTAGAACCCGAGCAGAACCCGATGTTTCAGTCCTGAAACAGTGCGCACGTTTCGTCCTCGCAACAAACGCCTCCCTGCACACTTTTTCATTCGCAGATAACTCTTGCCCACTCAGCGTCTTGGCGTGAAGCGCACAGCGTGAGCGGGTTCGGCGCGGCTCTTGCCACCCGAGTCAGCCATGCCAATTCGTCCTGTCTCTCTGCTGATCGTCGACGACGATGAGTCGCTTGCGCGGATGCTGGACGAAGCGGCGCTGGCCCGGGGGTTTCGAGCCGAGTGCTCGACCTCGCTGGCTGCCGTGAACGCCGCGCTCGACCAGCGCGCGTTCGACGTCGCGCTCGTAGATCTTGTGCTCGGAGCCGAGTCGGGCTTCGACGTCATCCGCCGCATCAAGAACCTGACGCCGGACACCGAGATCGTCGTGCTGTCGGCGAGCACGTCGCTCGCCTCCGCCATCCGTTCGTACGAGTTGTCCGCGTTCGCATTCGTCCAGAAGCCGTTCGACATCGATCAGTTGTTCACGACGATCGAACGTGCGATGGAGCGCCGGGGGATGAATCTCGATAATCGCCGGCTGGTCTGGGAACTTCAGACGATTAACCAGATTGCCGACGGGATCGCGCGCTCGCAGGAACTCGACGACGTGCTGGCCGGCGCGCTGCAGTGCACCGTCCGCGCGCTGGGCGTGGCCGGCGGGTCAATCTATCTGAAGGATGAAGTCGCCGGCGCCTTTGTCGACAAGGCGTTCATTGGTTCGCGCGCGATCCACGAGGTATGGACGCGGCTGAAGCAGCTGGGGCTGCGCCCGCCCGACCGCGTGATCGGCACGCGTACGCCGCTGCTCGTCGACGACCTGCGGACGCTGCTGCCCGCACGCGGGGGCGACGCGATGCCCGCGCTCAGCACGCTCACCGTACCCATTCTCGCGGGCGACGAGCTGCAGGGTACGATGACCGTCTGCGCCGAGATCCCCGGACGGTTCGAGGCGGCCGATCAGCGCCTGCTTGGGGTCATTGCGGGGCAAATCGGTGTGGCCGTCCAGAATGCGCGCCTCCACGACTTCGTCAGTCGTGGCAAGCGCGAATGGGAACAGACCTTTGACGCGATCGCCGATCCCATTGCCGTGTTCGACAGCAACGGATTGCTGCTGCGGGGCAACCGCGCCCTCGCAGATCACCTCGGCCGCGACGTGCGGGCGCTGCGTGGAGCGGCGTGCCATGACGTCGGCTTCTGCACGGCCACCGGGAGCGCATGCGTCATCGCGCGCGCGGTGGCGCACGATGGCAGCCACACCGAGGTGACGTTGCCCGACGGACAGATATTCAGCGTGACCACGTTCCCGGTCGAGGGAGGCCCGGACGGCGCATCGGTCGTGCAGGTCGCCAAGAACGTCACGGAGGACATTCAAAGCAAGCGCCGCCTGGAGCAGATGAGCGACGAGCTCACGCTGGCGAATGATCGATCGATGGCGGCGCTCGATCGTCTCAAGTCAACTCAGGCACAACTCCTCCAGTCGGAAAAGCTTTCCGCGATCGGACAGCTCGTCGCCGGCGTCGCGCACGAGCTCAACAACCCGCTGACGAGCGTCATCGGCTACGCGCAGCTGCTCGAGGACGAGTTCGACACGCCGGGGGACATGCGATCGGCCGCTGAGCTCGCGCAGGACATGCGCCGCATCGCCCAGGAATCGGAGCGCGCGGCGAAGATCGTCCGCAACCTGCTGGCGTTTGCCAGGCGGCAGGCCGCGGCGCGCGCGCCGCAGGACGTCGCCGATCTGTTTGGCCGGGTCATGGCGTTGCGCTCGTACGAACTCCGCCTGAACGGCATCGAGCTGGTGACGGAGTTCCAGCCGGGGCTCCCGCCGGTTGTGGCCGACGGCAGTCAATTGCAGCAAGCGCTGCTGAACCTGGTGCTGAACGCCGAGCAGGCGATGCGCGGGCGCCCTCTCAAGCGCCTGCAGGTCGGAGCTCGATTCGACGACAAGGCCAGCGCCGTCGAACTCTTCATCAAGGACACCGGTCATGGCATCGACCGTGCGAACCTGTCCCGCATCTTCGATCCGTTCTTCACGACCCGCGATGTCGGCGAAGGGACGGGCCTTGGCCTCAGCATCTGTTACGGAATCGTTCGGGACCATGGCGGTCAGATAACCGTCGACAGCGCCGTCAACGCCGGAACCACGTTCTCGCTGTCGTTGCCCGCCCGTGTCGACGAGGGACGGCCCGGGGACTCGATTCTCGTCGCGCACGCCGAGCAGGGGGAACGCGATTATCTGGCCGCCGCGCTTGCCGGCTGGGGCTGCGACGTCGTGACCGCCGCATCGAGCACCGAGGCGCTCGACACCTGCCGCCGCCGCCACCTCCAGGCCGCGTTCGTCAATCGCGGCATCATCGCGGCCGACCTGCCTGCGTGGCGGGCGACGTGCAGCAAGCCGGGATTGCCGCTCGTCCTGGTCTCGATGTCGGCCGACGACGGAGAGCTCGAGAGCTTCGGACGCGACCATGCGAGCGCCGTGCTTGCGCCGCCGTTTCAACTGCGTGCCATTCGATCCGCGGTCCGTGCGATTGCCAAGGAGTGTGTATGACCGCTCAGCCACCAGTCCTGGTCGTCGTCGACGACGAGCAGGGAATCCGGGACGTCGTCGATCGGTTCGCCCGACGCGCAGGCTTCGAGGTCATCGCCTGCGCGGGAGGGCGACAGGCGATCGCCGAGCTCGCCACGCGGCACGCGGATGTGGCGTTGGTCGATCTGCGAATGCCTGATCTCGGCGGGCTTGACGTGATTCGCGCAATTCGCGATATGGATCCCCGCTGCCAGACCGTGCTGATGACCGGGTTCGCCGCCGTCGAGACCGCGGTGGAGGCGGTCAAGCTCGGTGCGATGGACTACCTCAGCAAGCCGCTCGACTTTGGACGGCTGGATAACCTCTTGACGACGATTCGAGAGGAGACCGAGCGGCGACGCAGCCTGCTGTCTCTCGAAGGCGATGTGGCCCGGCGGCTCGAGTTCTGCGGCATGGTGGGCCGGGGACCGATCATGCAGGAGCTCTTCAGTATGATCCGTCGGCTGGCGCCGCACGTGCGGACCGCGCTCGTGACCGGCGAGACGGGCACGGGGAAAGAGCTGGTTGCGCGCGCGTTGCATCAGACCGGTCCGCGTCGGGATCGGCGGTTCGTCACCGTCAGCTGTTCGGCGGCGGTGGAGGGCACGTTCGAGAGTGAACTATTCGGGCACGTCCGGGGTGCATTTCCCGGCGCCACCGAGAACAAGCCCGGCCTGCTCGAGCTCGCCGATGGAGGCACGTTGTTTCTCGACGAAATCGGGGAGCTGTCGCCGGCCCTTCAGGCCAAGCTGCTTCGGGTCCTCGAGATCGGCGAGATGCACCGCGTCGGGTCGATGGATGCGCGCCGCGTGAGCGTTCACGTGGTCGCCGCAACGAATCGGGACTTGCGCGCCGACATCGCCGCAGGCCGGTTCCGAAGCGATCTCTTCTACCGGTTGAACGTCGTTGAAGTGAAGCTCCCGCCGCTCCGTGAGCGCCGCGAAGACATTCCCTACCTGACGGCCGCATTCGTCCGGGAGACGAGCGAGCGCCTGCAAAAACCGGTTGCCGGGCTGACGCCGGGCGCTGAGCGGCTCCTCGCAGCCGGCTACTGGGAAGGCAACGTGCGCGAGCTGCGGAATGTGATCGAGCGCGCGTGCATCCTGGTTGACGGCGAGTTCATCACCGAGCGCGAGCTGGCGATCAGCATGCCCCCTGCTGCACGAGAGGCCGGGATCAACGGGGCCGCTGGCGCTGCGCGTGTCTCCCAGGATGACGCGGCCGGCAAGGACCTGCTCGCGACGGTCGAGCGGGAGCACATTCAGCGTGCGCTCGTCCGGGCTGGCGGCAACAAGAAGGCGGCCGCAAAGATGCTCGGCTTGAGCCGTCGCGCGCTCTATCGAAGGCTGGAGCGTCTCGATCTGTCGGACACGATCACGCGCCGACGCGAGCCTGCGGAAATGGCGGAGGCATAAAGCGCGGCGGAGGTCTCGATCGGCGCCCGCATCGTGTGCGTCGCGGACGGCTATGACACGATGACAAGGCCACGAGTGTTCCGACACGCGATCGAGCCAGCCGAGGCACTGCTCGAGCTCGAGCGCTGCAGCGGCACCCAGTTCGATCCACTCGTGGTCGAAGCCTTCAGACGAATGATTGTCGATTGCTCGATTGCGATTTGATTGACGATTGCCGATCGTGTATTAGCTATTACAATCAGCAATCAGCAATGCCTTTTGAGCCCGTAATCGGCCTCGAGATCCACACGCAGCTTCTGACCGAGAGCAAATTGTTCTGCGGCTGCAGCACCCGGTTTGGCGCGCCGCCCAACGCCAACACGTGTCCTGTGTGCCTCGGCTTGCCTGGCGCGCTGCCGGTCCTCAATCGGCGTGCGGTGGAGCTTGCGGTCAAGGCTGCGCTCGCGCTTGGATGCACGGTCCATCCGACGTCGATCTTCGCGCGCAAGAACTATTTCTATCCTGATCTGCCGAAGGGGTACCAGATCTCCCAGTACGACCGGCCCCTCGCGACCGAAGGTGCGCTCGAATTCGAATCGCACGGCGAGTCGCGCCGCGTGGGGATCATCCGGGTGCATCTCGAAGAGGATGCCGGGAAGTCCCTGCACGAAGGCCTGCCCGATTCCGATCGGATGACGTCGCTCGATTTCAACCGCAGCGGAGTTCCTCTCATCGAGATCGTCAGTCACCCCGACGTCAGATCGGCCGCGGAGGCTGGCGAGTATTTCAGCCGCATGCGCGCGATCCTGGTCGCGACCGGCGTGACCGACGGCAATATGGAAGAGGGAAGCCTCCGGTGTGACGCGAACGTGTCCGTGCGGCGGCCCGGTGAGGCCCTCGGCGTCAAGGCCGAAATCAAGAACCTGAACTCCTTCCGCCATGTGCAGCGGGCGCTGGAATTCGAAATCGATCGTCAGATGGGCGTGCTCGAATCCGGGGGAGTCGTCGAACATGAAACGCGGTTGTGGGACACGGCCGCCGGGCGGACCTTCTCGATGCGCAGCAAGGAAGAGGCGCACGACTACCGATATTTTCCAGAACCTGATTTGCCGCCGCTCCAGATCGCATCAGCGATCATCGAGGATCTGACGCGAGCGCTTCCGGAGCTTCCCGACGCCCGGCGACGCCGATTCGTCGCCCAATACGCCCTGCCCGACTACGACGCGGCGCTGCTGACGCAGTCCCACACGCTGGCGGCCTACTTCGAAGCGACGGCGGCGGCGGCCGGCAATCCCAAGGCGGCCAGCAACTGGATCATGGGTGAGCTCACCCGCAAGTTGAACGAGCTTGGGGCCGATATAGAGTCCGTGGGGCTCACTCCTGACGCGCTGGCTGGCCTGATCCGGCTCGTGGACTCCGGCACCATCAGCGGTCCGACCGCGAAGGAAGTGTTCGAGAAGATGTACGGATCGGGTCGATCCGCCGCCGACATCGTCGAAGCCGACGGACTTGCGCGGATTGATGATGAAGCGTCGGTCCAGGCAGCGGTGCAGAAGGTTCTTGCCGCGCACGCCGATGCGGTGAAGCAGTACCGCGCGGGCAAGAAGCAGACGTACGGGTTTCTCGTCGGCCAGGTAATCAAGTCTATGGGTGGCAAAGCCAATCCGGCCCTGGTGAACACGCTCGTGCGGCGGGAGCTTGACGGGACGCCCGCGTGATCGAGGCGTATCACGTTTCGAAAACGTATGCCCGGGGCGTCTACGCACTGCGGGACCTCTCCCTTCGCATCGAGAAGGGGGACTTCGTCTTCCTGACCGGCCCCAGCGGCGCTGGAAAATCAACGCTGCTGCGGCTCCTGATTCGCCAGGACGTCCCCAGCGAAGGGCAACTCATCGTCGGCGGCCGTAACCTCTCAACTCTGACGGCACGTCAGGTCCAGGCCTACCGCCGGTCGCTCGGTTTCGTCTTCCAGGATTTCAAACTGCTGCCGGCGAAGACCGTTCTCGAGAACGTCTCCTTTGTGCCGCGTGTACTCGGCATGGCGGATTCGCAGCAGCAGCGGCGCACATTCCAGGTGCTGAAGTGGGTGGGGCTTCAACACAGGATGAGTGCGTATCCGCTCGAGTTGTCGGGCGGTGAACAGCAGCGCATTGCGATCGCTCGCGCGCTGGTCAACGATCCGGCGATCATCCTGGCCGACGAGCCAACCGGCAACCTCGATCCGGACCTGTCGCTGGAAATCATGAATCTGTTCCGGGAGATCAACGCGCGCGGGACGACCGTGGTGGTCGCCACACACGATCGTGAGCTGATCCGGCGTGTGGGACGACGAGCCGTGACGCTCGATCACGGCAACATTGTCGAAGTGACGTAAAATGCGGGCGTTCACCTATTTCCTATCCGAGGCGTCGGCCAGCTTATGGCGTGGCCGCAGGGCTGCGATCTTCTCGGTGATCACGATTGCCGGCGGCTTGTTCGTGCTGGGATTCTTCCTCGTCCTCAACGCGAACCTTCAGCGCGTCGTGGGGCGATGGACCGAGTCGGCCGAGCTGTCGGTGTACTTGAAAGACGATGTGACCGCCGACCAGATGCGGATAGTGGACGAGCTCATTGCGGGAAGCGGCCTTGCGGCGCAACGGGAGTATGTGTCCAAGAGCCAGGCGATGAGCCGCTTCAAGCAGGACTTCCCGGATCTGAGCGGGGCCACTGACCGGTTGGAGGGGAACCCGTTTCCTGCGTCGTTTGAAATCCGTCTCAAGCCGGAGGTTCGTGACGCGGGAGGGGCTGTCGATAACCTCTCGACGACGCTCGCTGCGATGGGAGGCGTTGCCGATGTCCGCTACGATCGCCGATGGCTGTCTCGATTGAATGCTGTCGTGCGCCTCCTCAGGGGGCTGGGCGTCGGAATCATCGCCCTGCTGGGCTTTGCGTCAGCCCTTACAGTTGCGAGTGTCGTCCGGCTCGCGGCCTCTGCCCGGGAAGACGAAATTGAAATCATGACGCTCGTCGGGGCGCCTCTGGCGTACGTGCGCGGTCCGTTCGTCGTCGAGGGCGTGCTGCAAGGCGGCGCAGGGGCCCTTCTGGCGATGGTTCTACTCTGGCTGGTCTTTGCCACCGCCAAGGCCCAGTACGGCATCGCCGCAGCTCAGGCCGTCGGCCTGGGTGCGATTACATTTTTGCCATTGTGGCTGAGCCTGTTCATGGTTCTTGTCGGGATGGTTCTGGGATGTCTCGGTGGACTGATCGTCGCGCGCGCGGTCCGGTGACGTGTGAGCGTTACTGTCGCGTTTGACAGGCCGTCGCGTCCGACTTACACTGGTTTTACCCTTTCGAATGCCCCAGCCTAGGAGTCGCATGGCACGCGTTGTCAGCCCGGATCGGGTCTTGAGCGCCCCTGTCAGTTTAGCTTCCGACTTCTACCGCGAGGAGTTCATCCGACATCGCGAATGTCTCAAACGACAGCGTGAGTACTTCTCGGAACGTGCGATCACCGATGCGGATCACGCATTGGCTCTCGTGCTGGGACATCTCGAACAACTGTGCGCGCAAGACGATGCGGACCAGTTGTTGTGCCAGCTCCTCAAAAAGTTCAACGCAGTCACCGGCCTTTCAGGCTGGTCGGATCCCACACAGCTTCACTGACAGATTCTCTCAAGACCCTCCGCGCTGACCTGCAGCAGATTCTGCGGGCAGGTGTCAGCAACGTCGATCCATTTCATCTCGTCCGCGCGGCGCTTTCGCGCGGCGTGCTGGACCGCCTTTCGAATGGTCCCGTTTCCGTCGTGTCGGCCGGCAAGGCCGCGTGGCCGATGGCGCTGGCGCTCGCGGATGCGCGATCGTCCGGTCAGCTGCGAACTGATATTTCTGGAGTGATTACAGGTCCGCGCGTCGGATCGTCCGGGCTGCCGCCGGCGTTCGAGTGGTTCGACGCCTCTCACCCTTCGCCAGATGCCACGAGCGAAGCGGCGGGGCGCCGAGCCCTGGCGCTTGCAGATGAGAGTCGATCCCGGGGCGGACTGCTCGTGCTGCTGTCGGGTGGCGCGTCGGCTCTGATGGCCGCGCCGGCCGACGGGCTGTCGCTTGCCGACAAGATGCTGACCGCCCGTGCGCTCATGAATGCCGGGGCGGCGATTGCGGAACTCAACTGCGTGCGCAAGCACCTCTCCGCGATCAAGGGCGGACGACTCGCAGCTGCCGCTCGCCGAACGGTCACGCTCGCCATCTCCGACGTTCACGGGCCAATCCCGGACGATCCGGCCGTGATTGGCTCGGGACCGACCGTGGGCGATCCGACGACGTATGCGGATGCCCTCGACATCCTGCGATACGCCGGTGTGAAGGATTCGATCCCGCGACACGCGCTCGAGCATCTCGAGCGCGGCGCTGCCGAGTCGCCGAAACCGGGCGATCCTCGACTGCAGGATTGTTACTACGAGGTTATTGGCAACCGGCACATGGCCGTAGATGGCGCGGCTCGTGCGGCCGAACAGCTCGGCTATGCCGTCCACGTCTTTCCCGCCGCGACGAGCGGCGAAGCGCGCGAAGCCGGCGCCGCCTTTGTGTCGGACGTACTTCGTCTCGAGACGTCGAGCCGTGTGTGCGTTCTCACTTCGGGTGAAACGACCGTGCACGTGCGCGGTCGGGGCCGTGGCGGTCGCAATCAGGAGTTCGCGCTCGGAGCCCTGCCTCTTATCGACCGCGCGCCTGCGGGAACCGTCATCGTGCTTGCGAGCGCGGGAACGGACGGCATCGATGGGCCCACCGACGCCGCCGGGGCCATCGTCGATCGGACCACGACCGAGCGCGCCGCGCAGCATGGCGTCAGCGTCGACGCGGCGCTCGCCGCAAACGCCGCGTATGACTTCTTTGGTTCGCTCGGCGACTTGATCATGTGGGGTCCGACAGGAACCAACGTCGGCGACCTGCACGTCGCGCTCGTGGAGCGATGATCAGCGCCCGCCTTTCTGCGGTGCGCCCACGACAAGCGGTTCAATCACGATCGGCCGGGCCGAGAGCGGCACGAGCGTGAGGGGCGCGAGGGTCTCGGGCGCAATTCGTGGGACACCGGGCTCGCGGACACTGGCGGCTGATACGCCGGGTGGCTGTGCGCCAAACACGTTTGTGATGCGAGGCATGCGGATCGGTTCTTTTGAGGTTCGTACTGAGTCCGCCGGAATGGACACCGCGGGTACGGCAACTGTGGATGTGGACAGCAGCGCCTCCAGATCAACGGGCCGAATCCCGCTGGCAACAATCGGTGACGGCGCTTTCGGAGGCGCAGGCGGTTCGACGTGACCCGGGAGCATCGTGATCGAGAGCACGACGGCGAGCGCTGCCGCCGCGAACCCATAGCGCAGGGCCGGGAACGTACGATGTTCAGCGGGCGCGTTGATCCGCGACAGCACGCGGCGGCTCAATCCAGGCGCCGGGTCGACCTGCATCATCTCGCGCACGGCGCGATCGATGGCGCGATCGAGCCGCGCATCGTTCAGTGAGGTATGGCTATTCATAGGCATATCCGAGCGCGGCCAGCTTCCTTTTCAGGACGCGCCGGGCCTCCGACACGCGCCACTTGACCGTTCCCAGCGGCGCCCCAAGCATGTGACTGATTTCTTCGTAGGTGTGGTCGCCCGTGCCGGCGAGGAGCAGCGCGTCGCGAAGCTTTTTCGGCAGCGTGCCGATCAGCCGCGTCACGTTCTGCTGCAGCTCCTCGTCGACGAATGTCTCTTCCTGCGATCGATTCGACGAAGGGACCCGTTCCATTTGATCGTATGCGTCCTCTCCGGTGTCCGTCCGCGACGCACCGACCGCGGTACGCAGCCACCTGGAAACGCTCTTGCGGCGATCGATGGCTTTTCGCCAGGTGATGGACAGCAGCCAGGTGCGGAACTGCGATTCGCCTCTGAAAGTGGCAAGCTTGCGATACGCGGTGACGAACGCTTCCTGGGCCACGTCGTCGGCCTCGGCGGGGGAGCGGACGCAGGCCAGCGCGGCGCGGAACACCGCGCGCCGGTTTCGTTCGACCAGCTCGCCGAACGCGTCGACGTCGCCCGCCTGGGCCAGACGGACGAGGTCCAGGTCGGTCACGGCGGAAGGCTCGGTTCCGGTCACACAGTCTGTAGACTGAACCACCTCAACCCCGGTTGGAAAATAAAAGCGAAGGAAAAGGTAACCTAGAATCGAAACAATGTTGACCCACGATCAGCTTCTCCTGCTGATTCGCGACAAGCTGGACCACCCGGCAACGCCTCGGGAGATGCTTCAGCGCCTGAAGCTGCCCCGCCACGAGCGGCCGGCGTTCAAGAAGCTGCTCGCGGAACTCGTAGAAACGGGCGCGCTCGTCCAGACGCGCGGGAGCCGGTTCGGGCTGCCGGACCGCATGAACCTCGTCGTCGGCAAGGTGACGACCCATCCACGCGGTTTCGGTTTCGTCGTTCCCGATCGCCCGCTCGAGGATGCCAAGGGCGACATTTTCATCGCCGGCAGCAACCTGAATCAGGCGATGCACGGTGATCGGGTGGTGGCCCGTATCGAACGTGTCAGCGACGGCCGGGTCGAAGGACGCATCGTTCGAATTCTGGAGCGCGGGTCCGCGTCCGTCGTCGGCAGATTCGACCTCGATGGTTCCGGGCTCGGTTTCGTGGTCCCCTTCGATCGCCGCCTCATCATGGATGTCGAGATTCCCTCGGATGAGCACCTGGACGCCAAGCCAGGCGACATGGTCGTCGTGGAAATCACGCGATGGCCGACCCCAACGCGTGGACCGCTCGGTCGGGTCACGGAGGTGCTCGGCGACATCGACGAGCCAGGCGTCGACAACGAGATCATCATCCGGAAGTACGGCATTCCGGACGAGCACAGTCCCGAGGCGGTCGAAGAAGCGCGTCGTATCGGTGCGTCGGTTCAGGAAAGGGATCTTCGCGGCCGAACGGATTTTCGACCCCTCACGATCGTCACGATTGACGGCGAGCACGCGCGGGACTTCGACGACGCGATCAGTCTCGAGAGACTGCCGAATGGCCACTACTGGCTCGGCGTGCACATCGCCGACGTCGCGCATTACGTCAAGGAGGGAGCGGTTCTCGACGAAGAGGCGTATGACCGCGGCACGTCCGTCTACTTTCCGGATCGTGCGGTCCACATGTTTCCCGCCGAGCTGTCAACCGGGCTGTGCAGCCTGAATCCCGGTGTCGATCGCCTCGTCCAGTCCTGCCTGATGGAGGTCGACCGGCGGGGCAGCGTCGTCCGATACGAGCTGCACGACGGCGTGATTCACAGCAAGGCCCGCATGACCTACACGGAGGTGAGTGCGATTCTCACGCTTCGTGATCCGGAAACGATCGGGCGATACGAGGCTCTCGTGCCTCTGTTCGAGACAATGCGCGACCTGTTCGAGATCCTCAACAAGCGCCGCCACCGCCGCGGGTCGATTGATTTCGACCTGAAGGAGCCGGAAATCATCCTGGACGACGAGGGGATGGTGGAGGCGATCATCGCCGCCGAACGAAACATCGCGCATCGGATCATCGAAGAGTTCATGCTCCTCGCCAACGAGACGGTTGCCCAGCACCTCGACGATCACGACGTTCCGACCCTGTACCGCGTCCACGAAGATCCCGATCCGCTGAAGGTCGAGGAATTCGAGGAATTCGTCTCGACGCTGGGATACAGCCTTGACGCGCCCCCGAACGAGGTGAAGCCTCGACACTTTCAGAAGCTCGTCGAGAAGATGCGCGGCACGCCCGAGGAGAAGCCGATCGCCTTCCTGATGCTGCGCACGATGCAGAAGGCGCGGTACGACGAGCAGAACCGCGGCCACTTCGGTCTCGCCGCGAAGAGCTACACCCACTTCACTTCGCCCATACGCCGGTATCCCGACCTGGTCGTCCACCGTACGCTGCGCGAGTCTCGTCACGATCTGGTGGATACCGAGCGGAAAGACGAGCTCACGGACGATCTGCCCGAGATGGCACGCCACACCTCGGAGCGGGAACGGCGAGCCGCCGACGCGGAACGCGAGCTGGTTCAGTGGAAGAAGGTCCGCTTCATGGCCGACAAGGTCGGCGACGAGTTCGACGGCTACATCACCGGCGTGAGCGCGTTTGGATTGTTCATCGAGCTGGTCGAACACTTCGTGGAAGGACTCGTGCACGTCTCGACGATGGCGGATGACTACTACCGGTTCGTCGAGCGCGCGCACATTCTCCGGGGTGAGAACACGGGCCGCGTGTACAGGCTTGGCGACAAAGTGTCGGTGCAGGTCATCAAGGTCGACATGGAACGGCGGCAAGTCGATCTTGGATTGACCGAGATACTCGATCGCGTGCGTGAATCAGAGCGGAATCGCGGCCCGCGGACATCCCGTGCGAGCCATTCTGCCGGCCCGCGCCCCTTCGGCCAGAACAAGGGAAAAGCCGGAAAGGCGGGGCCGAAGTCCGACAAGCGACGCGCACAGCGGCCCGGCCGCAAAGAGCGCGCGGCGAAGCGCCCGAAACGCTGACACCCGTCATGCGATCCATTGTCATTGGCACGGCCGGCCACATCGATCACGGCAAGAGTGCGCTCGTCCGTGCGTTGACCGGAACCGATCCGGATCGACTGAAGGAGGAGCAGGCGCGAGGCATCACGATCGATCTCGGGTTTGCGCACCTGGAAACCGGCGGCGTCAACCTGGCGTTCGTGGACGTGCCGGGCCACGAGCGGTTCGTGAAGAACATGCTGGCCGGAGCCGGCGGCGTGGACATCGCGCTTCTGGTGGTGGCGGCCGACGAGTCCGTGATGCCGCAGACCCGCGAGCACTTCGAGATCTGTCGTCTGCTCCAGATCCCGGCCGGCGTTGTCGCCCTGACCAAGTCCGACCTCGCGGATGGCGACACGATTGAACTGTCTCGCATGGAAGTGCGGGAGCTGACGGCGGGGTCGTTCCTGGAGCGCGCCCCCGTCGTGGTCGTGTCTTCAAAAACCGGCACAGGTCTCGACGAACTGCGCCACGCGCTGGTCGAGGTCAGTTCGGGTGTCCGCGCGCGCGATCGCGACGGGCAGATCCGCCTGCCAATCGACCGGGTGTTCTCTATCAAGGGGTTCGGAACGGTGGTGACCGGTACGCTGGTGGCGGGCACGATCCACGAAGACAGCGAGCTCGTGGTGCTGCCGCGCGAGCGGATCGTGAAGGTACGCGGACTTCAGGTTCATGGACAACGCGAGCGTGCGGCCGATCCCGGACATCGGGTCGCGGTCAATCTTGGCGGGGTCGAGGTCGGCGACCTCTCGCGCGGCGACACCTTGTGCGCGCCCGGCACGTTCGAGCCAACCCGGCGAATCGATGCGGTCATGGAACTGGTCGCCGGCAGCCGGCCGCTGCGACATGGTTCGCGCGTTCGTTTTCATCAGGGCACGACCGAGCTCCTGGGCCGCGTGGCCGTGGCCGCGCAACGTTCCGACGGTGCGCCGGCGGCGGAAGTGCCGCCTGGAGGTTCGGCCTACGTGCGGATTCGTCTCGAACGTCCTGCCGTGCTGACGCGCGGCGATCGGTTCATCGTCCGCGCGTACTCTCCGTCGATCACGATCGGCGGTGGTCACGTGCTCGATCCGCATCCGCCGCGCGCAGGCATCAGGACAACGCTGGCCCTCGGTCGCTATAGACGGCTGGATGCTGGTGACGGCGATGTTGGAATCGACAGCGCCGTGCTGACGTTCGTCGCTGAACGCGGGGGAGCCGGGCTCCCGGCGTCCGCGTTGCTGAGCCGCGCTGGCCTGTCCCGTCCCACGGCCGACGCCACGATCGCGCGGCTCGTCCACCAGGGAAAGGCCGCCCTCGTCGCTGACCTGCTGGTGGCACCCGACGTTCTCGTGAGCCTGTCCGGGCAGCTGCTCGCGGCGTTGAAGGTTCACCACGCGTCGCAACCGCTCTCTGAGGGGCTGCCTCGGGAGGAGGCGCGCGAACGCCTCTTCGGCCGAGCGTCGCCTCACGTGTTCGAGCATGTGCTGTCGAGGCTCGCGGACGAGGGGCGGGTCGTGGTGCGCGATCGACTGGCGCTCGCCGGACACCAGGTGTCGCTGTCGGCCGAGGAGTCACAGGCGCGCGACGCCATCGAACGGATCTTCAAGGATGCCGGTCTCGCGCCGCCGGATTCGGCGGCCGTCCAGTCGGGGGCTCACGTGTCAGCCGCCGTCATGGATCGGATCGCCGCGCTTCTCGTGCGTCAGAAGACGCTCGTCAAGCTCGATACGCTGCTCTTTCATGCCGACGCGCTGTCAGGATTGAAGGCCGATGTGCGGGGCTTGGAGCGCAACGCGCGCGTCGATGTGGCGGCGTTCAAGGAACGCTACGGCATCACGCGGAAGTATGCCATTCCACTGCTGGAGTATCTGGATCGAGAGCGGCTGACTCGACGGGTGGGGGATTCGAGGGTCGTGCTCTAAGCACGTGCGCTGAACGCGGGCTGCTCAGTCGTCGTGCTTCATGCCTTCCCGGGTGGATTCCTTGAAGTTCCGGATCCCCTTTCCGATACCGCGGCCGATTTCGGGCAGACGATTGGCCCCGAAAATCATGATGATGATGACGAGAATGATGACGAGCTCTGGAAAACCCAGGTTACCCATAATTCGAGCTCCTTGGAGATTTGCTCGATTGTATCACCGTTAGGCTGAGTGCCCCGGGAACTATCCTTTCATCATTTCGACGAACAAACTGACCTGCAATGTGCCGAGCAGCCGCCGGCGCAACCCCCGATACGACTGCTGACCGGCGACGAGATCCGTCATGATTGCCCGGATGGAGGCGCTTTGCTGAAGCGCGCGGACGAGAAGCGCCGTGAACGGCGGGCTGAAGAAGCGGGCCTTCAACCGCGCCGCGCGAATGAGTTCCGTGTGCACCAGCTCACGGATCCGTTCCGCATAGCGGCGTGACGCGTCACCCGGTTCGAGGAGACTGTCGGCTGCCGCGTCGCCTGCGAGCAGGGCGAAAAAGATGCCTTCGCGCGTGATCGGGTCGACCATTCCCCCGGCGTCGCCAAGAAGCAGCCAGCGCGCTCCCGACGGCTCTTCGCGCTCGATCGCCGCTTCGCGAAGCGAAGGAATCGGCCAGCTGTAGCGTTCCAGCCGGCACGATCCATCGACGTTGCGCGCGATCCAGGCGGACGCGGCGGCGCGGAGCGCTGACGCCTGCGAGGCATCCGCCTGCGCGCACACGCCGACCGCCAGGTGATCCGGCCTGGGAAACGACCAGAGATAGCCGGCCGGCTCGTCCTCGAACGCGATAGCCACGCTGCGCGACCGAACGCCGTGCACGAAGAAACCCGTAGCGATTGAAAGGTCCTCGCGCTGCAGGGGCCGGGCAACCCGACGTCGGACGAAACTGTTGGGACCGTCGGCGCCCAGCACCCAGTCCGCCCGCGCCGTGGTTTCGGCCGTCGAGATGCACCATCCGTCGGCTTCGCGCGACATGTTGATCACGCGATCGCCATGGAGCGTGACACCCGCCTCGAGCGCAGCCGCGAGCAGCGCGCCGTCGAACGCGGCCCGCGACGTCACGATGAGTTGTGGAGTCCGCCGGATCGCGTGGCCCAGGTCGACGCGAGCCCGGCGGGAGGCGTGTTCAAAGGTCACGTCAGCGATCGCGACGCCTTGAAGCGCGCTGATGTCGATAGCATCCCGCACGAGATCCAGCGCGCGGCCGGTGACGCCACCGCCGCACGGTTTCTCACGCGGGTGACTGCCGTCGAACAACGCGACACGAGTCCCCGCACGCGCGAGGCGCCATGCCGCCCGGCAACCGGCCGGCCCCGCGCCTACGATCGCGACATCGAAATGACTCATCGCTGTCACGTTACGCTAAAATTCATCACAATGTCCCATCCACTCGTCGTTGCCATTTTTCCCGATCCCGCCGCAGCGGCCGCCGCCGCCCGCGAACTCCACGGTGCCGGCGTGACGCGCGAAGAACTCTCCATCATCGGCCGGAATCACGACGAAGCGTCCAGCTTCGCTGCCGATGTCGGCGGCACACCGGGCGCTGAGATTGAAGATTCACTGGCCGCTGCGCGACTCGGCGAACTCTCCGGTTATCTGATCGCCGCAATCGCCCTCGTCCTGCCCGGGGTAGGACCCATCGTCGCGGCAGGCCCGTTGGCCGCAGGGCTTGGAGAGGCCGCAGGCCATGTTGCGGGCGGTGTGGCGTCGGCGCTACGTGGGGCGGGCGTGCCGCCAGAACGCGCGGACGCGTTCCAAAGCGCGGTCGAAGCCGGGGCGATCCTGTTGGGGGTCCACACCGTCGAATCGCGGGTCGAGGCCATTCGCTCCGTCCTTCGGGCCGCTGGCGCGACGGACCTGGAAATCGCCAACTGGATCGAATAAGGGGTCCCGCGCAGTTCCGGGATTCCGGACGTCGTCCACTTCGCCCTTTTGAGCGTCCAATAGTAGTGACGCGAATAGCGCTATCTGTTGCCGCAATCGAAGATTGTCGGGATTTGGTTGAGGCACCCTTATTGCAACTTGCGGATAGCGACTGAGTCGGCGACAATGGCTAGTCAAGCACTTTCTAACCTCCAGATGGCCGATAGTTTCCCGGGCGCGAGCCCTAACGCACGTTTTCTCGCGGGAACACTCGTCAAAAGCGACGAGTCTCTGAAGAGCTATCTGCTCAAATCGTCGTGGTCTGTCATCCTGCACGTGCTCGGGCTGAGCATTTTCCTTTATGGGATCACGCGAGCCGGCGCGATGGACACGATCAAGAAAGTGATCAACACGCCCGACATTACCTGGATTGCCCAGCCTGGTCCCGGTGGCGGTGGTGGTGGCGGCGGCAACAAGATGCCAGACCCCCCGCGCAAAGCCGAAATCGCGCCACCAAAGCCGCGCTCGATGGAACCTCCGCCCAAGCCAGCGGTTGAACCTCCGAAGATTCCGCAGGCAAATATCCCGGCCGTCACGGCGGTCACAGAACTGCCAGGCGCCGCGACGTCGACACCCGATGCGACGATTGCGCAAGGTCCGTCAACTGGCGGTGGCGGCGGCACGGGAACCGGTTCGGGCGTGGGTCCTGGAACCGGCTCTGGTTACGGCGATGGGTACGGTGGAGGGTTTGGCGGCGGGGCCTATCGCGAAGGAAACGGGGTCAGTTCACCCGTGCTCATTCACGAAACCAAGCCAAACTACACTGGCGAAGCGATGCGCGCCCGGATTCAGGGCCTCGTCAAGCTCGAAGCCATCGTGATGGCGGATGGGTCCGTCGGCGACGTCCGCGTCGTCCATTCGCTCGATCAGCAGTTTGGACTCGATAAAGAAGCCATCAGGACGCTGCGGCAGTGGCGTTTCAAGCCGGGCATGCGCCTCGGTCAGCCGGTCCCGGTCCTGATTCTGGTCGAGATCTCCTTCACCCTCCGATAAATCAGATTCCGCGTTCGCGAAGCTTCCAGGTCCGAGCTACGGCTGTGCCGAAAGAAAAAAGGCCGGCCAGGATTGCTCCCGGCCGGCCAAATCGCCAATCGTCAATTTCAATCGACGATCGCCAATCGCAAAAATCAGCAATCATCAATCGACAATCGACAATTAGTACATGCCTCCCATGCCGCCGCCGCCCGGCATGGACGGCGCGTCCTTCTTCTCCTCGGGTATCTCGGAGACCAGCGCTTCGGTGGTCAGCAGCAGCGATGCGATAGACGAGGCGTTCTGGAGCGCCGTGCGCACGACCTTGACCGGGTCGATGACGCCCGCCGCCACCAGGTTCTCGTACTTGTCGCTGCCCGCGTTGTAGCCTTCGTCGCCCTTCGCGTCCTTCACCTTCTGGACGACGATCGAGCCTTCCTGGCCCGCGTTGGTCGCGATCCAGCGGAGCGGCTCCTCGATGGCCTTGCGGATGATGCTCGCGCCCACCGCCTGGTCTCCGGTGAGCTTCAGCGAATCGAGCGCCTTGCCCGCGCGCAGCAGCGCCACGCCGCCGCCCGGGACGATGCCCTCTTCGACCGCCGCCTTCGTCGCGTGCATGGCGTCCTCGACGCGCGCCTTCTTCTCCTTCATCTCGGTCTCAGTGGCTGCACCGACCTTGATGACGGCGACGCCGCCGACGAGCTTTGCCAGCCGCTCCTGCAGCTTCTCCCGATCGTAGTCCGACGTGGTCTCCTCGACCTGCGTGCGGATCTGCTTCACGCGGCCCTCGATCGCGCTCTGCACGCCCGAGCCTTCCACGATCGTGGTGTTGTCCTTGTCGATCGTGACCTTCTTGGCCTTGCCGAGGTCTTCGAGCTTGATGTTCTCGAGCTTGATGCCGAGATCCTCGGTCAGCGCACGGCCGCCCGTCAGCGTGGCGATGTCCTCGAGCATGGCCTTGCGGCGATCGCCGAAGCCCGGCGCCTTGACCGCGACGGCCTGGAGCGTGCCGCGCAGCTTGTTGACCACGAGCGTCGCGAGCGCCTCACCGTCAACGTCCTCGGCGATGATCACGAGAGGACGGCCCGCGCGCGCCACCTGTTCGAGGAGCGGCAGGAGGTCCTTCATCGAGCTGATCTTCTTCTCGTGGATCAGGATCACGGGATTCTCGAGCACGACTTCCATGCGCTCCGGATCCGTCACGAAGTACGGCGACAGATACCCACGGTCGAACTGCATGCCCTCGACCACTTCGAGCGAGGTCTCCATCGACTTCGCTTCTTCAACGGTGATGACGCCGTCCTTGCCGACCTTCTCCATCGCTTCCGCGATGATCCTGCCGATCGTCTCGTCGCTGTTGGCCGAGATCGTGCCGACCTGTGCGATGGCTGTGCCGCCGACAGGCTGGGCTGCCTTCTTGAGCTCGGCGACGATGACTTCCACGGCGCGCTCGATGCCGCGCTTCAATTCCATCGGGTTGGCGCCCGCGACCACGTTCTTCGCGCCCTCGCGGAAGATGGCCTGCGCGAGCACGGTCGCGGTCGTCGTGCCATCGCCCGCGATGTCCGAGGTCTTGCTCGCCACTTCGCGCACCATCTGGGCGCCCATGTTCTCGAGTGGATCCTTCAGGTCGATCTCCTTGGCGACGGTCACGCCGTCCTTGGTGATCGTGGGGGAGCCGAACTTCTTGTCGAGGACGACGTTGCGGCCCTTCGGACCGAGCGTCACCTTGACGGCATTAGCGAGCTGGTTGACGCCGCGCAGGATGGCCTGGCGCGATTCCTCGCCGTAAACGATCTGTTTAGCCATGGTCTTTGAATCTCCGTCTGATAGTTAATCGAGCATCGCTGACGCGGCGCTGAAGCGCCGCGCTACGGGTGCTATTTCGTGATCACTCCGAGGATTTCCTCTTCGCGCATGATGAGGTATTCCTCGCCGTCCAGCTTGATCTCCTGGCCCGAGTACTTGCCGAAGAGAATCGTGTCGCCTTCCTTGACGTCGAGCGGTGTCACTTTGCCGTCCTTCTCGACCTTGCCCTTGCCGACGGCGATCACCTTGCCCTGCTGGGGCTTCTCCTTGGCGCTGTCGGGAATGATGATCCCGCCGACTTTCTGCTCGCCTTCATCGATGCGCAGCACGATGACGCGGTCGTGCAGAGGACGAATTCCTACTTTCGTTGCGGTCGTTGCCATGGTGCTTTTCTCTCCGGGTTGTGGGCGGCTCCGGGACCCGCCCCGGTTCGGCGGAGGAGCCCAGCCCTGGTGTTACTAGGTGTAAATCCTCTGTAAATGAAGCCTTGTGGCCCTGCGGCTTAGCAATCAGCCCGGCCGACTGCTAATTGTATGGAAGGCTGCAATCGCGTGTCAAGCAGTCAGGGGTGGAGACTGCTAACAATTGGTGAATTGGTGAATTCGTGAATTGGTGAATTCGTGAATTGAACGTCGCGCGGCTACCGCCGCGCTTTAACAGCACGCGCGGGAGCGCGTGCGAAGCCCAATTCACCAACTCACAGACTCACCAATTCACCAACTGATTAGGCGCTCCGCTTGATTCGGTACTCCGAAATCTTGCGCGCGATGGTGTTTCGATGAAGCCCCAGGATCTCGGCGGCGCCGCCCACGTTGCCCTTCGAACGCTGGAGCGCCCGGGCAATGAACATCTTTTCGAATTCGCGGCGGGCGTCCTCGTACAGCACTCCTTTGTCGAGAAGTTCCTGTACGAGCTTTTCGAGTTGATCCCGCACGGTCAGCGCAGCTCTCGTCCGGAGAGGAGGCGGAAGGCATCGACGTACTTCTCACGGGTTCGCCGGACGACCTCCTCAGGGAGCGACGGCACCGGCGGCTGCTTGTTCCAGCGAATCTCTTCGAGATAGTCGCGAACGAACTGTTTGTCGAAGCTTGGCTGCCCGTGTCCGGGCTCGTACTGCGATCGGGGCCAGAAGCGCGACGAGTCAGGCGTCAGCACTTCGTCGATGAGGATGATCTCGTCCGGGCTGGCTGGCGCCAGCCCAAATTCGAACTTCGTGTCCGCGATGATGATGCCCTTCGACTCCGCGTGCTCGCAGCCGCGCCGGTAGATCTCCAGCGTGAGCTGCTTCAGCTTCCGGATCAGGCCTGCGCCAACCAGGCGCCCGGCTTCCTCTTCGCTGATGTTGATGTCGTGGCCGGTCTCCGCCTTGGTGGCGGGAGTGAAAATCGGTTCGGGCAGGCGATCGGATTCCCGCAGGCCGCCTGGGAGCTTCACACCGCAGACGCTGCCGGTCTGCTGGTATTCCTTCCACCCCGATCCCGAGAGATAACCGCGCGCCACGCACTCCACCGGAACCGGCTCGGTGAGCCGCGCGAGCATCGTGCGTCCGCGCAGGATGTCCGCGTGGCGCCGCGCGGGCTCCGGGAATTCATCCACGTCCAGCGACAGCAGGTGATGCGGCGTCAGATCGCCCATGCGCTCGAACCAGAACCCCGAGAGCTGCGTCAGGACTTTTCCTTTGTCAGGAATCCCCGAGCCCAGCACGTAGTCGAACGCGGAGATGCGATCGGTGGCGACGATGAGCAGACCGGGTTTGCCCGAGCGGAGCGTGACGTCGTACACGTCACGGACTTTGCCTCGGCGATTGAGCGTCAGACCTTCGAGTGTGGTTTCGAGCAGGGGCGCAGTGGAGAGCACAGGTGACCTCGCGAGAGACGGCAAAGCTTACGGCACCCAAGGGGCGACGTCAACCCGAATGCTGCAATTCTTATCTGTCTTTCACCGTAATGTCTCCATGTGCACTGCGGATCGTAATCGTGGGCCCGCCTCCCTTGATGGGGCCCGTGGCGCGATGCTCATCGCCGCTCGCGGTGACCTCAATCGTTCCTTCGGGGACGGTGATCTCGCCGTTCTTCGTCACGGCGTCGAGCTGATAGCCTCCCGGCGGCGTCGTGACCTCGACGGATTCAGCGCCCTCGCTGTAGATGCCGAGCGTCGCGGCGCGGTCGATGCTGACCTCGACATCGACGCTGCGGAGATCGAAACGGCCTTCCGTTCGGAGACCGCTCACCTTGAGGGTCTCGCCGACGGCATTGATACGAATCATGCCCGTGGTCTTTTCCAGCTTCTCCAAGGTGATGCTGGTGCCCTGGGTGTCGAGATCGATAGGACCCGCGGGTTCCTTGCACTTGAGCTCGCCCCCGCGCATGGTCATCGTCATCTCACCGCGAACCCGTTCGACACGCGCGTCGGTGCCGTTGGTGGACAACTTGAGAGATCCCGCGTTGATGATGTGCACTTCGCCGCCGCGATGGGTGCCGGACACCAGGCCGGCCACGTCGCGAACGTCCACGACGCCTCGAGCGCCGCCCAGCTCGAGCGCGGCCACATGCGTGATGCTGAGCTCGTTGCCCCCGCCTTGTAGTGTGACCGCGAGACGCGACGGCACCTTGAGCGTGATCCTCGCTCGTTGGACACCCGGGTCAGGATAGGAAACGGAAAACCCGAGTCGTGCACCCGCCTGATCGACCTTGATGACCGTCTGTTTCGCCAGGCGCTCCGCCTCCGCATCGTCAAATCCGTTGGAATGCACCGTCATTTCCGCCTCGATGTTCGGTCGGTCTTCGCCAACCACGGTCAGCGTTGCGGACTTGACGTCGAAACGCAGCTCCGAGACACCCGCGTCGACGGCGTGGGTGGTTGTGGAAACGACTTCGGCAGATGCCCGATTCCCGCGCATGGCCCGCTGCACATGCTCAAAGATTCGGCCAGGCGCGAAGCTCCGCTCACCCGGCGCCGGTGCTGGCGCGGTCAGTTGATAGACTATGCCCCCGACGATTACGAACGCGGCGATGAGCAGTAACTCACGTTTCCCCATAGACTTGGAGCGAGATCCTGTAGTAGAGTTCGCGAGGGTTGGCCGCCCGGGCCGGTGCGATCAGCCGCCATCCCTGCCGAGCACTCCCGGGATTCTAGCAGGCTGCGAAACTCGGCCTGAACGGCTGATTGCCCCGCGACGTGTCACAATTCACGTGTCTTTCGCTTTGAGTATCCAAACGTTGAGCATTCGCCCTTATTCGTGTCGGCGTTCACGCGGCCTGTACGTATGGGCCGGCGCGGCGGCGGGCCTGGATTCGCCCGCGGCTGATTGACTCGCATGCGCCCACGAATCCGCACCATCGTCATCTCTCTTCTCACGGTCGGACTTCTTGCGTACTTCTTTCGCAAGGCCAATCCCGCGGCCGTGTGGGCTGAGGTGCGCCGGGCCGACGCCGTGCTGTTGGCGCTCTCCGTCGTGATCACAGCCTTGACGTACACGAATCCGTGCCTATCGATGGCAATTCCTCCTGGCACCCATCGGTCGAACGCGGTATTGGGTTGCGTTTGAAACGACCGTGATCGGTTTCGCGGCCAACTCGATTATCCCCGGCCGAGTGGGAGAGGTGTTGAGGCCGTATCTCCTGGCACGGCGCGAGTCGCTCAACGCGACGTCGGCCTTTGCCACGATTATTCTCGAGCGTGTCCTGGATCTCGTGGCCGTGCTCATCCTCTTTGCGGTGTTCGTGTTCAGTGCGGCCTCGGGAGCCCTTTCCGGTGACCCTTCACAGCTCGCGCTCGTGAAACTCGGCGGAGCCATCGCGGCGGGTTCCGCGGTCGGAGGGCTGATCGTGCTGTTCGTGCTGGCGGGTCATCCCGAACGGCTTGGACGCGCGGCCCTGCGCGTCGAACGTGTCCTGCCACAGCGGCTCGCCGGCATGCTGGCTGGATTCGTCGAGACGTTCGCACAGGGTCTGGCGGTCATGCGGGATCCGATGCGCCTCGCAGTGTCGCTCGTCCTCTCGTTCCCGATGTGGATGTCGATTGCTGCCGGAATCTGGCTGAATTCGCGGGCATTTCACATTACGTTCCCTTACACGGGTTCGTTCCTCGTGATGACGGTCCTGGTCGTGGGTGTGGCGGCGCCCACGCCTGGCGGGGTTGGCGCGTTTCACGCGGCGTACCAATTCGCCGTGACGACGTTCTTCGGCGCCCCATTCGATCGCGCGGTTGGCGCCGCGCTCGTGATGCACGCGGTTTCGTTCGTGCCGGTCACGGCCCTTGGTCTGATCTTCATGACCCGGGAAGGGCTGACCTTCGGAAGAGCGAGGGAGATTGTGGGCGACAGGGACGCGGGGACTCCCGCGGGTGCTGACGCAGTGCCCCTCCCGCGTACGGCGGAGAAAGGCGCGCGATGAAGTGCCCGTACTGCGGTCACCTCGGCGACAAGGTTGTCGATTCGCGCGAGAGCAAGGAAGGCGACGTCATTCGCCGGCGGCGTCAGTGCCTGAGCTGCGGAAAGCGTTTCACGAGTCGCGAGCGCCTCGAGGATATCGAGTACCGTGTCATCAAGAAGGACGGCAACCGGGAAGGGTTCCAGCGTCAGAAGCTCATTGCCGGATTGTTGACGGCGTCGGAGAAGCGGCCCGTGAGCATCCAGCAGCTCGAGGCGATCGCGGACCGCATCGAAGCGGAGCTGCAGGAACGCCCGGAGCGCGAGATGACGACCGAAGACATCGGCGCCCGCCTGATGCAGGAACTCAAGCAGCTCGATCAGATTGCGTACGTCCGGTTTGCGTCCGTGTACCGGCAATTCCGCGACGTCGGCCAGTTCAAGCGCGAGGTCGACGAATTGCAGAAATCAAAGGGATGATTCGCTCCTCAACCGCTCGGCGGGCGCGTGAGGCGCGATTTGCGGGACCATGAGCACTGTTCGCGAGGCGCGGCGACCGACACTGCCTGCGCGAAGCGCGCCGGCCGAGCGCCGGCCATTCCGCGACAATCCCCGCCTGATCCTCCTCGGCATCGTCCTGCTGTTTGGCGCGCTTGCGGCGATGATCTATCTCGCCGACAAGTCGGCGCAGTTGAATCCGGATTTTCTCAGCGAGGTTGTGCTCTACGCGCTGTCAGCGGCCGACCTGACGATGGTCGTCGCCCTGGTATTCGTTCTGGCGCGCAACATCGTCAAGCTGCTCGTCGAACGGCGCCGCGGGCTTCCCTTTTCACGCTTTCGCGCGAAGCTCGTGCTTGCGCTGCTCGGCCTGACCATCGTTCCGTCCCTTCTCGTGCTGGCGGTTGGAGGCGAGCTCATTCGCAGCGTGACGCAACTGTGGTTCAGCCAGCCGGTCGACGAGGTGCTGCGTTCGGCGAATGAGATTGGCGGCGACTATTACCGTGAGCACGAAAGACTGATGGCCGATCACGCGCAACGCATCGCTGGAGCGATTCCAGCGGGCGCGGTCGCGTCGGGCAACATCGAGGCGGTTCGGGCGGCGATCGCGCCCGAGGTGACGCGCGGACGGCTGGGGCTCGTGGAGGTCTACCAGCTGGGCGTCACCGGTACGCCGTCGCCACTGGTGGCCGTGGAATCGCCGTCGATGCCGCGAGGACACACCAAAGGCATTGCGGATCGGCTCGCCGAACGGGTCGCGGCAGGCAGCGACGAGAATCAGGCCCTCGATCCGATGGACGGCGGCGGTGAGCTGGTGCGTGCCGGATCCGTCATCCGCGAGCCGGCGACGAATCGCGCCGTGGGAGTCGTCATTGCCAGCGGTTTCCTCTCGGGTGATCTGGCGACGCATGCCCGGAAGATCACGGACGCGTACGAGAACTACAGTCAGCTGCACGCGCTGCGCAGTCCTCTGCAGGGAGTCTACCTCTCGCTGTTTCTCATGATGACGCTGATGATTCTGGTCAGCGCCACGTGGACGGGTCTCTATCTCGCGAAGCGCATCACGCGGCCGGTGCAGCTGCTCGCGGCAGGCGCGCGCGAGATCGGAGCGGGGCGTCTCGACCACCGGATCGAGCCGGAAACGCGGGACGAGTTCGGTTCGCTGGTCGAAGCGTTCAACACGATGGCCGGCGAGTTGGCCGCGAGCCAGCGAAAGCTCGAGCGGTCGCGGCTCGATCTCGAGCGGAAGAACCTCCAGCTCGATGAGCGCCGCCGGTATATCGAGACGGTTCTCGAGCGTATCGCCACCGGCGTCGTGTCGGTGGGCGCCGACGCCCGGATCGAGACGATCAACACCGCCGCGCTGCGGCTGCTCGATCTCGCCGCTGACGTCGTGGGTCTTTCCGCAACCGAGGTATTCGCCCGTGAGGATCTCAAGCCGCTTCAGGTCCTGCTGGCCAAGATGCAGACGGTCTCGAGTGAAGCGGCCGCGCAGGAGATCGCGCTTGCCCGTGACGGGCGCGAGATCCACCTTGCCGCTGCCGCAACGCCGCTCCAGGGCGAAGCGGGAACGTTTGCCGGCGCGGTCCTGGTGTTCGACGACGTGACCCCGCTCATCCGCACGCAGCGGGTAGCCGCCTGGCGTGATGTGGCCCGCCGGCTGGCGCACGAAATCAAGAACCCGTTGACACCCATCCAGCTCTGCGCCGAACGAATGCGCCGCCAGTTCAGTTCGGCTCCGCCCCAGGCCCGCGCGCTCGTCGAAGAATGCACCACGACGATTGTCGGGGAGGTGGAGTCGCTGAAAGCGCTCGTGGACGAGTTCGCGCAGTTTGCGCGAATGCCGACGCCGAAGGCGATTCCCTCGGACTTGACGGCGCTCCTGACCGATACGCTCGCGCTGTACAACGGCCTGTTTCAAGAGATTCGGATCGAGCGGCGCTTCGCGGCCGGGCTTCCGGCCGTGCGACTCGACGTCGAACAAATCCGGCGAGTGGTGATCAATCTCGTGGACAACGCCGTCGAGGCGCTTGGGGGGCCGAACGCGCCGCCGCGCCCCAATGGCGATCTGCCGGAGATTGTCGTGGAGACTCGCCACGATTCCGGTGACGACGTGGTGCGTTTGACGGTTACTGACAACGGTCCTGGCATTCCCCTCGCGGATCGCGACAAACTGTTCATGCCGTACTATTCGACCAAGCGGCGCGGGAGCGGGCTTGGCCTCGCAATCGTGCGCCGTATCATTGCCGAACACGGCGGCAATATCGAGGCGGCGGACAACACGCCCACTGGTACGGTGTTCACGGTTGAATTGCCAGTGTGAGTGTCCAGCTTCCAGCTGCCGGCTTCCAGCTCTTGAACACCAGCGTTCGAGATGGTGCGCGAGGCCGGCAGATGGATTCTGGTGCCGACACCTTGGTGTAACTCCGGCTGTGAGCCGCTGTTGCGCCGTTCGGAGTTGCTCGAGTTGAAATCAATGGGCTGGAAGCGGGGAGCGGGAAGCTCTAGAAGCTGTCTCACAAATCTGACGCTCACTCCAAGATGCGAGCGAGCGGTGCGAGCGAGCCACGCGATCGGAGCGCGCCGTCGAAGCGGCGCGCGAGAGCGCGTGTCGGGGAGTTCGAGGGGCGAAGCCCCTCGAATTGAGACTAAATGAAACCCACCGTCCTGGTTGTTGACGACGAAGCCGGCGTGCGCAGCGCGCTGAGCGGTGTGCTGCGCGACGAGGGATATGCCGTCGACGTCGTCGACAGCGGTGAGGCCTGCCTCGATCGCGCAACACGGGCGCCGTACGACGTCATCGTGCTCGATATCTGGCTGCCGGGCATCGATGGGCTCGCGACGCTGGCGCGGCTTCGCGACCGGCGCGTTGACGCGCCGATCGTGATGATTTCCGGGCACGGAAACATCGAGTCTGCCGTGCGGGCGATCAAGTTGGGCGCGTTCGATTTCGTCGAGAAACCGCTGTCGCTCGAAAAAACCGTGCTCGTGGTCGGCAACGCCGTGCGGCAGCGGCAACTCGAGGCGGAGAACCGCGCGCTGCGCGCACACGTGGACAAGCGCCTGACGATGGTCGGGGAGAGCTACGTGATGACGCAGCTTCGCGAGCAGGTGGCGATGGCGGCGCCGACCAACGGGCGCGTGCTGATTTTCGGCGAGAACGGCACGGGCAAGGAGCTCGTCGCTCGCAGCATTCACACCTTGAGCCGCAGACGCGCCGGTCCCTTTGTCGAGGTGAACTGCGCGGCCATCCCCGAAGAGTTGATTGAGAGCGAGCTGTTCGGGCATTTCAAGGGCGCCTTCACCGGGGCTGTCTCGGATCGGCGCGGCAAGTTCGAGGCGGCTGACGGCGGCACGCTGTTCCTGGACGAGATCGGTGACATGAGCCTCAAGACGCAGGCCAAGGTGCTGCGGGCGCTGCAGGAACAGATCGTCGAGCCCGTCGGCGGTACGACCAGCGTGAAGGTCGACGTCCGCATACTCGCAGCGACCAACAAGGATCTGCCGTCCGAGATCCGGACGGGCCGGTTTCGCGAGGATCTCTATTTCCGCCTGAACGTCATTCCGATTTTCGTGCCGCCGCTGCGGGATCGCGACGCGGACATTCCACTCCTTGCGGAGCATTTCATGGCGGAGCTCGCGCGTGAGTATGGCCGCAGGCCCAAGCATCTCGATGCTGGCGCCGCGACGGGTCTCCGCAGCTACCGCTGGCCCGGCAACGTGCGCGAACTGCGCAACGTGATCGAACGGCTGATGATCATGGTCCCGGGAGACATCATTACGTTCACCGATCTGGAGTTCCTGGAAGGGGCCGCGATGGCAGCCGCAGAGCCCGAGGGAGCGCCCCCGCTTTCACTGCACGACGCGCGCGAGCGGTTCGAGCGCGACTTCATCCTGCGCGCGCTCGCGGCGCAGCAGGGCAACATCTCGAAGACCGCTGAGATCCTTAGTGTCGAGCGCAGCAATCTGTACCGCAAGATGCGGGCGTACGGGATTGTGCCGGCGCGCAAGGAAGAGGAGTCGGTGTAAGAAGCAGAAGCTATCTCAGCTTGTTCTCCAACACCTGCTCGGGTCCAAACCGCTCCAGTTGCAGATAGAACTCCGCCGCTGACATTAACGCGGCCGATGGAACCAGCCCCACGATTTCGCTCTCGAGAATCGACACCCCGTATCGTTCGGCCTCGCGCTTCACCATTTCGAACACGCGGAACATCGGCGTCTTCTGGTAGTTCGTCAGGTTCATCGATACCTGGACGATGTTGCGGTCTTCCAGCATGAAGCCGGCGGCTTTGACGTAGCGCAGGCCGCCGCTGCTCTGGCGGATTGCCGCGGCGATCTTCTTCGCCACGTCGAGCCGGCTGGTGTTGAGGTTGATGTTGTAGGCAATGAGCGGCATCCGTGCGCCCACGACCGACGCTCCCGCGGACGTGTGAGGCACGCGCGGGCCGAAATCCGGGGCCCATCCGTCCTGGCGCATCTTCTCGGCCAGCCCCTCGAATTCGCCCCGCCGAATGTCTTCGAGGTTCTTGCGGGCAGGGTTGGCGGAGGCCTCTTCATACAAGTAGACCGGCACACCGAAGCGCTCCGCTATCGTGGCGCCCACATCCTTTGCCAGCGCCACGCACTCATCCATCGTGACGCCTTCGATTGGGACGAACGGCACGACGTCGATGGCGCCCAGCCGCGGATGCTCGCCTCGATGCGTTCTCAGGTCGATGCGCGGAAGCGCCGCCTCGAACAACGCCAGCGTCGCGTTCTTGACGGCGTCGGGATCGCCGACGACGGTGAAGACAGTGCGATTGTGAGAGGCGTCGGACGAGTAGTCGAGCAGCTGCGCTCCGCGGGTCGCCCGAATGGCTGAAGCGAGACTCTCGATGACCTCCGGGCGTCGTCCCTCGCTGACGTTGGGGATGGATTCGACAATCGGCATGGAAGAGTTGTACACCAGCTTCCAGCAGCTGGAAGCTTTTGGGTTGTGTCATCCAGCTATTCGGCTCATAATCCCTTCGGTCCGCCCTGGATTTCTATTCGTGACGTCTGATCCGACCATCGGCCTCGCATCCTCAGCTCAGGAATCCGAGCGCGATCGGGAAGCGCGTCTGGAAGAACTGCTGCTCAGCGGTCTCGACTATTACTTCGCCGGACAACACGAGCTCGCCATCAACGTCTGGACGCGGGCGCTGTTCATCGATCGCGGGCACGCGCGTGCGCGCGCCTACATCGAGCGTGCGCGGAGCGCGATTGCGGAGCGCCAGCGCGAGGCTGAAGAGCTCGTTCACACGGGGGCAGCCGCGTTTCAGCGGGGTGAACCCGAAACCGCCCGACGGCTGCTCCGGTCGGCGGTCGAACATGGCGCGGCAACCGAAGAAGCGCTCGCGCTGTTGGAGCGGCTTGACCGGCTGGAGGCCGCCAGCGTCCCGAAGGACGCGCGCAACGAGCGCCGCGACACGCCCAGGCCGCCCGCGACCGAGCCCGATCCGGCCCGGGCCGATCGATCCTGGCTTGGCTGGATCGCTGCCGGCGTACTTCTGGGTCTGGCGGCGGCGGCGGTCACCATCGGCATTCTCTGGACGCGGGGCGAGCAGTGGCTCCCGATCGACTCGGGATCGACCGAGTCGTCGGCGCGGCTCCGCGAAGAGCCGTTGCCCATTCCCGCGGCGTCCGATGTGTCGATCGCGCGAGCGCAGGCGCAATACGAACGAGGTCATCTTCGCGAGGCGCTGCTCGCGCTCGAGGCCGTCGGTCCCGGCGATCCGCTGAGCGCGGAGGCCGATCAACTGAAGGCGACGATTCAGGCGAAGCTTCTGGAGGCCGCGCGGAGCGATCGATTTCCGGCCGGCAACGCCGCGGATCGCACGAGCCGATGAGATGTCCGAAGTGCCAGTACATTAGTTTTGACAGTGGCGATCGCTGTCGCAACTGCGGGTATGAATTCTCGTTGACGCCAGCCGGCCCGTCGATCGATCTGCCGATTCAGACTGGTGAAGAGGCGATCGGTCCGCTCGGCGACTTTGCCCTCGAGGTCGATTCCCGACGCACCGACCATTCGGCTGCCGCGCTGGCCGATGCGCTCAAAGCGTCTCCTCCCAGACCCCTCACGAGCCCCTTCGATCTGCCGCTCTTCAAGGAACGCCGCGCGGATGATACGCCGCTCGTTGCCCCGGTTGCGGTTCCGCGGCCTCCGCTGTCGGTGCGCCGGTCGAGTCCGGTAACCCCGCGGCCGTCGACGCGCGCGTTGGTCGATGAGCCCGTCCTCGATCTGGACCCGCCCGTTGCGGATCCGGATCCGCCCGTTCGGGCCAGCACGCCAGCCGTTCGTGCGCCCATTGCCCCGGCGCCAGCGGCTGACGATCGGGACGTGGCGGCTGCGGCGCCGCTGGGCCCTCGACTCGTGGCGGCGCTCGTCGACACGGCGATCCTTCTCACGATCGGAGCGATCGTCCTCTACCTCACGCTGAAGATCTGCGGCCTGCCGCTGGCCCGACTGACAGTCGTTCCACCGGTGCCGTTTACTTCGTTCCTGCTGTTGATAGCGGGCGGGTATCTCACGCTGTTCACCGCGGCGGGCGGACAGACGATAGGCAAGATGGCCACCGGCATCCGGGTGGTTTCGACGAACCAGGATCTGTCGCGGGTGCCATTGGGCCACGCGGTCCTGCGGGCGGTGGCGTACTTCGCGTCGGCGCTGCCCGCCGGACTGGGCTTTCTGCCGATCCTTCTCGCTCCGGACAATCGCGCCATTCACGATCGGCTCGCCGATACTCGCGTCGTCAAAGCGTGACTCGACTCGCGGTGTTCATCGCCACGGTTGCCTACTGCGGCTATTTCCCGATTGCGCCGGGTACCGTCGGGTCGGCCGCAGGGCTGCTCGTCTACGCGATCGTGCGGTGGACGCAATCACCAGTCGTTGAGGTCGCTCTCATCGTGGGACTGTTCGCGGCGGGAGTCTGGGCGGCGACAACCGCGGAACAATACTTTGGCGGAATCGATCCCGGACCCGTTGTGATCGACGAAGTGGTCGGAATGCTCATCACGCTGGCGTTCATCCCGGCCGGATGGTCGGCCGCGATCGCCGGGTTTGTGCTCTTCCGCGTATTCGATGTGGTCAAGCCGTATCCGGCAAACCGGTTTGAACAGTTGCACGGGGGGCTTGGCGTGATGGCAGACGACGCGATGGCTGGTGTGTACGCGAACATTTCGCTCCGTCTACTGATGTGGATCCTGCCAGCATGGGTTCGATAGATCGCCCGCCGCTCGGCACGGCCGAGGTGATCGCGGTCGGATCGGAGCTCCTCGGATCGACACGGCTCGATACGAATTCGCTGTTTCTGGCGGGGCGCCTCGGCGATCTGGGCGTCGACCTCCGGGCGAAGAGCGTCGTCGGCGACGATCGCATCCGGCTTCGCGACGTGTTTCTTGGCGCCTTGTCACGCGCCGATCTGGTCATCCTGACCGGCGGCCTCGGTCCGACCGACGACGATCTGACGCGCGAGGTGGTGTCGGATGCCCTGGGCCTTCCGATGAGCGAACAGGCCTCCATCGTCGCGCAGCTGGAGGCGCGGTTCGCCAGGCGGGGTCTGCGGATGCCCGACGTGAACCGCCGGCAGGCGATGGTTCCGCAGGGCGCGCAGGTTCTCGACAATCCCAACGGGACCGCGCCGGGACTGGTGATCGAGCACGACGCGCGAGTCGTGGTGCTGCTTCCAGGCCCTCCTCGCGAGCTTCAGCCGATGTTCGACGCGCTGTGCAGGACGTCGCTGGCAGCTCGAACAGGACAATCGAAAATCTACCGGGAGATGCTATTCGTGGCTGGACGTGGCGAATCGCACGTGGAGGAACTTGCCCAGCCGATCTATTCACGATGGACGAAGGAGAGCCCTCCGATTGAAACGACGATCCTGGCGATGCCCGGCCAGGTCGAGCTTCATCTCTCGCTCCGATCGGTCTCGGACGCGGGCGCCGTGAGGCTTCGCGCGGCTCGCGACGAACTGATCGGGGTGCTCGGCCGCGACATCTTCAGCACCGACGGGCGATCCATGGAAGAAGTGGTCGGCGGTCTGCTTCGGGAGCGCGGCTTCACGATCAGCGCCGCCGAATCATGCACAGGCGGTCTCTTGATGACGCGCCTCACCGACGTGCCCGGGAGCTCTGCCTACGTGCTCGGCGGCGCGGTGACGTACAGCAATCAACTGAAGACAGTTCTCGCGGACGTCCCGGTGCACTTGATCGAAGCGCACGGGGCGGTGAGCGAGCCGGTCGCGGTCGCGCTGGCTGATGGCATACGCGCTCGGACCGCTGCGTCCTTTGGTATCGGCATCACCGGAATCGCCGGGCCCGGCGGGGCCACGGCCGACAAGCCAGTGGGCACCGTGGCCATCGCCCTGACAGGCAACGGCCTCCCCGCGAGTGTGCGCACGTTCTCCTTCATTGGCGGCCGGCCCCAGGTGCGGTTCCAGGCCACGCAGGCAGCGCTCGACATGGTCAGAAGAACACTCGAGGACACTAATCCCTAATCACTGATCACTGATCGCCAATCACTCATCCGTGAATCGTAGAATCCCCGGATCGCTGAATCGCAGAATCCACCCACAGTGGACTGTGTTTAGATTCGACGATTCAAGGATTCAAGGATGGGGGATTCAAGGATTGGGGATTCAGGATCAGTGATCAGTGATTGGGGATTAACGGTGTGGCCGTGCGGCTCTTCATTGGCGTTGAACTGAACGAGCAGGTCAGGGAGGCTGCCGCACAGATCGCTGAATCCCTGAAGCGCGAGCTAGGCACGCGCGTGGACGCGCGGTGGATTCCTGCCGCCAACCTGCACATCACGCTGTGGTTCATCGGTGAGATCGAGGATCATCGTTCTGAAGATCTGCTGCGGATCCTCAGTCGCCCTTTCGGCGAGCCCGCGTTCGACATCGATGTGGGCGGCCTCGGGATGTTCCCGCCGTCCGGCGCGCCGCGGGTAATCTGGCTGGGCGTTCGGTCGGGTGGGGACTGCCTGGCCCGTGTGCACTCGGAACTGGCAGCGCGCCTTGTGCCGTTCGGCTTCGATCCGGAACGGCGCCCGTATTCTGCACATCTGACGATTGCGCGCGTGAAAGACGCGTCCCGCGCGATCGGATATCGCGCCATCCGCGAAACGGCGAGAACGACCCCGTCGGCGGCCGGCCGTTGCCATGTAACGAGCATCACGGTGTTTCGGAGCCATCTCTCTCCCAAGGGGCCCAGCTACGAGGCCCTCCTGCGGATACCATTACAGTAGGACTAATCATGCTTCCGGTCTTGTTCGGTTATCTTGCGGGATCGGTGCCGTTTGCCTTCCTTCTGGCTCGGCGCGCGGGTATCGATGTCCGCGTGGCAGGCAGCGGCAACGTGGGGGCGGCCAATGTGCTTCGCACGACAAACGCGTGGCGCGGGGTCGTGGTCATGCTCCTCGACGTCGCCAAGGGAGCATCGGCGGTCCTGATTGTCAGCCTCGCGGCCGGCGGAGCCTCGATTGCGGCGCTGACCGGCGCCGCAGCAATCGTCGGCCACATCTATCCCGTGTGGCTGAGATTCCATGGCGGCAAGGGCGTGGCAGTGGCAGCCGGTGTGTTCGGCATCCTTACTCCGATCGCGACGGGCATCGCGGCGGCGTTGTTCGTCCTGACAGTGTGGCTGACGAGGTACGTCTCGCTCGGTTCAGTGGCCGCGACGCTCGCGCTGCCTCCCGTGGCGTGGTGGTCGGGCGCGCCCAACGCGGTCGTCGCCGCGGCGGCCGGAGCGGGTGCGCTGATTCTGTTTCGACATCGCGCGAACCTTCGGCGCCTTTATTCAGGTACCGAGCGAAGGGTAGGGGCCCGGTCATGAGCCGAATCGCGATACTCGGCGCGGGCAGCTGGGGAACAGCGCTGGCGATTCACCTGGCGCGCGCGGGGCACGCGGTCCGGCTGTGGGCGAGGGACGAGGCGCTGGCCGACCAGATGATCGCGTCGCGCCTCAACGCGACCTACCTGCCGGGAGTCGAACTCCCCGCAGACGTCCGTCCGACCAGCTCGATCGAAACGGCGATGGAAGATGCCCAGTTTGCCGTCGTAGCCGTGCCGTCGCACGGTGTGCGCGCGGTCGTTCGGCGATCCGCGTCGAGTATTCCTGCGCACACGCTGATTGTGAGTGCAACAAAGGGACTCGAGGCCGAGACGCATCAGAGAATGTCGCAGGTAATCGAGACGGAAACCGCTTCGCGGTTTCCGATCGTCGTGTTGTCTGGCCCCAGCTTCGCGGCCGAAGTGGCGCGCGGCCTTCCCGCGGCAGTCCTGGCGGCCTCTTCAGACGGCCAGGCCGCAGCTCGTGTGCAGGATCAGTTTCGTGGTCCCGGCCTGCGGCTCTATGCCAGCGACGATGTGCCGGGAGTCGAAATCGGTGGGGCGCTCAAGAACGTGATCGCGATTGCCGCGGGTGTCGTCGAAGGGATCGGCCTCGGGCACAACGCCATGGCGGCGCTCATTACCCGCGGGCTCGCGGAGATCTCGCGTCTCGCCAGCGCGGAAGGCGCCCGGCGCGACACGCTCGCAGGGTTGAGCGGCCTCGGCGACCTCGTCGCGACCTGCACCGGAGACCTGAGCCGCAACCGTCACGTCGGGATCGAGCTGGGGAAGGGTCGCGAGCTGTCTCACATCCTTGGTGACATGCACATGGTCGCGGAAGGCGTTCGGACGACCGGGGCGGCGCTCGCGCTCGGCGCGCGTCATGGCATCGAGCTGCCGATTGCCGCGCAAATGGCCGCCGTGCTCGACGGCCGTTCGTCTCCACTCGAAGCCGTCGAGACGCTGATGGGGCGGCGACAGCGGGCTGAGGTGGAATAGGTGAATTGCTGATTGTTGATTGCTGATTGCTGATTGACTTCGCTGGAAGCTGGAAGCTGGAAACTGACTAAATGGGTTTTTTCGACAAGATCAAACAGTCGCTGACGCGGACGAAAGAGCAGTTCGTCGAGCGATTCGAGGAAATAGTCAAGCGGGCGGACGAGCCGGAGAAGCGCAGCCAGCCTATTGATGTCGAGACGATCGACGCGCTTGAGGAAGCGCTGATCTCGGCCGACGTGGGAGTGGCCGCCACCGAGCAGATAATCCAGGCCATTCGTGCGAAACCGAGCGGCGGGGCATCGCTCCGCGGGCTGGTCAAGGAAGAGATCCGCAGCATTCTCCGCGGCGCGAATCCACCGCCAGCCAACGGGCGTCGTCCGCACGTGGTGCTGATAGTCGGCGTGAACGGCACCGGAAAGACGACGACGGTGGGGAAGCTTGCGCGCCTCATCAAAGAGTCGGGCCAGGCGCCGCTCATCTGTGCCGCGGATACGTTCAGGGCCGCGGCGGTCGAGCAGCTCGAAATCTGGGCCACGCGCGCGGGGGTGGACATCATCCGGGCGAGGGCAGGCGCGGATCCCGCCGCGGTTGTCTACGACGCCATCGCGGCTGGAAAATCGCGACACCGGGACGTGGTGCTCGTCGATACCGCGGGCCGGCTGCACACCAGAGCCAACCTGATGAACGAGCTGGACAAGATTCGGCGAGTCGCTGCGCGCGAGATTGAAGGTGCGCCGCACGAGGTGCTGCTCGTGCTCGACGCGACCGTCGGACAGAACGGCCTTACCCAGGCACGCGAGTTCATGAGTGTCGCCGGCGTGAACGGCATCATCCTGACCAAGCTGGACGGGACCGCAAAGGGAGGCATCGCCGTCGCGATCGCGCACGACCTGAAGCTGCCGATCAGGTACGTCGGCGTCGGCGAAGCGATCGACGATCTCGTACCGTTTTCTCCGGACGAGTACGTGGATGCGCTGTTTGAAGAAAAACAATGGTGATTCGCTTCCAGCTTCCTGCTTCCCGCTTCCAGCTCGGATTTCCGTGCTCCGTGTTTTCAGCTGGGAGCTGGCAGCTGGCAGCTGGAAGCTGATGCTCACCGACACCGACTACATGTCTCGCGCGCTGGCGATTGCCGAGCGCGGCCGCGGACGTACCAGCCCGAATCCCATGGTGGGCGCCGTTGTCGTCGATCCCGAAGGTGTCGTGGTGGGCAACGGATTTCACGAGTATGCCGGAGGTCCCCACGCGGAGGTGCACGCGCTCCTTGATGCAGGCGCGCGCGCGCGGGGAGCGACACTCTATTGCACGCTCGAACCGTGCAGCCACCTGGGGCGCACCGGGGCATGCGCGCCGGTGGTTGCCGACTCGGGTGTCAGACGGGTCGTTGTCGCCACGGGCGATCCGAATCCACTTGTGAACGGAAACGGCCTCGAGGTGCTGCGCGCCCGCGGGATTTCTGTGATGACGGGCACACTCGAGGCCGAAGCCAGAGCGCTCAACGCGCCGTTCTTCAGCGTGATAACGCGCCGGCGTCCGTTCATCACCATGAAGGTGGCGCTCAGCGCGGATCATCGGATTGCGATCCGGCCAGGCGTTCGCACGCCGCTCACCAGTCCCGCCGCCGCGCGCGTGATCCATCGCGATCGCGCGGAAGTCGATGCCGTCGCGGTTGGATCTGGCACGGTGCTGGCCGACGATCCGGTCCTGACGGCTCGCGGTGCATTTCGCTACCGGCCGCTTGTTCGTGTCGTGTTCGACTCGCGCCTGCGCACTCCGCCCGATGCGAGGCTGCTCTCGACGCTGCGAGCAGGCCCGGTGATAATTGTGTGTGCGGCTTCGAGCGTCGGGGGAGACCCGGATCGCGCCGCAGCGCTCGTCGCTCGAGGCGCGGAAATCCTGGCGGTCGACGCTGGTGTGCCTCTCATCGAGCCGCTCGAACGGCTGGCCGCCAAAGGCGTCTCGTCGATGATTGTGGAAGGCGGGACATCGCTTCACCGGGCGTTCTGGGACGCCGGGCTCGTTGATCGCGTCCAGATGTACATGACGCCGCATCGCCTCGGGGCCGAGGGACTGGAATGGCTGCCGGTTCCGCTCCCCGGACTGGGTCCTCTCACCCGAAAGCATTTCGGGGCCGATATCCTGATAGAGGGGTATGTTTACAGGGCTGATTGAGGCGCTTGGCGAGGTCGCGGAAGTCAAGCCGACCCCCGCGGGATTCAGGCTCAGGCTGACGACGCCAATCGCCCCGGAAATCGTCCCTGGCGACAGCCTGGCGGTGAATGGAGTCTGCCTGACCGCCGTCTCGTGTGACGCAGCCGGTATCCACGCGGACATTTCACCGGAGACCGCGCGCGTCAGTTCGCTGGGTTCACTGCGTCGAGGCCTGCTGGTGAACCTGGAGCGTCCGCTCCGCGCCGACGCGCGACTGGGTGGCCATTTCGTGCAGGGCCACGTGGACGCCACCGGGACGATCGAAGACATCCGGCCCGATGGCGATTCCTTTTGGGTGACGATTAAGTACCCCGCGTCGATCGCGGCGTATATCGTTCGCAAAGGCTCGATTGCCGTGAACGGCATCAGCTTGACCGTCGCCGGACTCGACGAACGCCACTTCGACGTTCAGATCATCCCGTACACATGGGAGCACACGAACCTGCACGACGCGAAGCCGGACGACGTCGTGAACCTCGAGTGCGACATTGTCGGCAAGTACGTCGTCCGGGTGGCGGAGCTGGCCGGACTGGCGACGAAGGCAAAGACAGAGACCGATGGTTGATTGTCATGGCTAAGACACGTCGCAAGAAGAAGTCGCCCTTCGCCCCTATCGATGCCGCCGTCGAGGCGATTCGGAACGGGCAGATGATCATCGTCGTGGACGACGAGGACCGCGAAAACGAGGGCGATCTGACGATCGCTGCGGAGAAGATCTCGCCGGACGCGATCAATTTCATGGCGCGGCACGGCTGCGGGTTGATCTGCATTCCGATGACGGAGGATCGGCTCACCGAGCTGGATCTGCCGCAAATGGTTGGCCCCAATACGGCGCGGCTCGGGACGGCTTTCTCCGTCACGATCGATGCGAAGGCGATGACGAGCACAGGCGTCTCGGCGAGCGATCGCGCGGCGACCGTGCTTGCGGCGATCGATCCGCGCACCCGGCCGGCCGATCTGTCGAGGCCCGGTCACATGTTTCCGTTGAAGGCCCGCAACGGCGGCGTGCTCGTCCGTGCCGGTCAAACAGAGGCCGCAGTGGACCTTGCCCGCATCGCGGGCCTGTATCCCGCCGGCGTCATCTGCGAAATCATGAACGACGACGGGACGATGGCGCGGGTGCCGGAGCTGACGAAGTTTGCGCGGCGGCACAAGCTGCTGATGATCACGGTGGCCGATCTCATTCAGTACCGGCTTCGCACCGAGGGGCTAGTGCATCGCGTCGCGACTGCAAGCCTCCCAACCGAGCACGGAGACTTCCGGGTGTTCGCCTTCGAAAGCGTGATCGATCGTGAAACACATGTGGCGCTCGTGAAGGGGGACATCGGCGACGGCGAGAACGTGCTCGTGCGTGTGCATTCCCGTTGCCTGACGGGAGATGTCTTCCATTCCGCGCGCTGCGATTGCGGTCCTCAGCTCGATGCGGCCATGAACAAGATCGCGGCCGAGGGCCGCGGCGTGCTGCTGTATCTGAACCAGGAGGGGCGTGGCATCGGCCTGTCCAACAAGATCCGCGCCTACGAGCTTCAGGATCAGGGGCTCGACACCGTCGAGGCGAACGAGCGGCTCGGCTTCAAGGCCGATCAGCGCGACTACGGAATCGGTGTACAGATTCTCAAGGATCTGGGCGTCCGGTCGATGCGCCTGCTTTCCAACAATCCGCGAAAACTCGTGGGAATCGAGGGGTATCAGCTCACGGTCAAGGAATGGATCCCGCTCGAGATTCCAGCGTCCGACAGCACCCGGCGATATTTGACGACCAAGAAGAACAAGCTCGGCCACAAGCTCACGTCCGTTTGACAGAGAGCGCCCCTTCAGTTACGATAAACGTTTGCGCATGAAGCGCTTAGGCGTCTAGACGGGCCTGTCAGCACTGCAGCTTTCGGGCGCCGGCCCGAGTCGGAGTTGGCCGGAGCCTGCGAGCGCGCCGGTCTTTCACGACATGTTTGAATCGCTCAGCGATCGTCTGCAGGGGGTATTTCGCTCCCTACGCGGCGAACTCCGGCTCACCGAATCGACCGTGGAGGCGGCGCTCCGCGAGATCCGGATGGCGCTGCTCGAGGCGGACGTCAACTTCAAGGTCGTCAAGGCGTTCATCGATCGCGTTCGCGATCGGGCCGTGGATCAGGAGGTACTGAAAAGCCTGACCCCCGCGCAGCAGGTGGTCCGAATCGTGCGCGACGAGATGCTCGCGCTCTTCGGCGACACGACGGGCGGATTGCCGGCATCGCAAGCGCACCCGCGCGTGATCCTGCTGCTGGGTCTCCAGGGCTCGGGCAAGACGACGACCGCTGGAAAGCTCGGGCGATGGCTGGCGAAGCAGGGACGACATCCGATTCTGGTCTCGACTGACGTCCGACGCCCCGCCGCGATCGAGCAACTGAACGTCGTCGGGCAGCAGGCCGGCGTTCGTGTCCACGATCCCTCGGGCGATCTGGACCCGGTGCGCCGGGCACGGGGCGCGATGACCGAGGCGCGCAACAGCGGCTTCGACACCGTCATTGTCGACACCGCCGGGCGGCTGCACATCGACGATGAGTTGATGAACGAGCTGCAGGCGATCCAGACGGCAGTCGATCCGACCGATCGCTTGTATGTCGCTGACGCGATGACGGGCCAGGACGCGATCAAGAGCGCCGGCGAGTTCAATCGGCGCATCGGGATCAGCGGCGTGGTGCTCTCGAAGATGGACGGCGACGCGCGCGGCGGCGCGGCGCTTTCGGTCGTCGGCGTCGTCGGCGTGCCGATTGCGTTCGTCGGAAGCGGCGAGCGGTTGCAGGATCTGGAGCCGTTCCATCCCGATCGGGTCGTGTCGCGCGTGCTCGGGATGGGCGATGTGCTCTCGCTCATCGAGAAGGCCGAAGAGGCCGTGTCTCTCGAGGACGCGGAGAAGCTCGAGAAGAAGATTCGGCTCGACGACTTCACGCTCGAGGATTTCCGGGACCAGCTTCGGACGATCAAGAAGATGGGGCCGCTCGAGCAGATTCTCGGCATGCTGCCCGGCATGGGCGGGATGAAGGAGCTGGCGGCGAACCGCGAGAAGATCGACGACAAGCAGCTGGATCGGGTGGAAGCGATCATCAACTCGATGACACCGAAGGAACGGCGGAACCATCAGTTGATCAACGGCAGCCGCCGGAAACGGATCGCGAAGGGCAGCGGCTCGTCGGTCGAAGAAATCAATCGCCTGTTGAAGCAGTTCGTGCAGATGAAGAAGATGCTGAAGGCGATGGGCGGAATGGCGGGGCTCGCCGGCAAGAAGAAGGGCGGGCTCGGGATGATGAAGTCGTTGATGAACAGGTGAGCTGAAATGTTAGTGATTCGACTGAGACGTACGGGTTCCAAGAAGCGGCCGTTCTTTCGGGTGGTCGTGACCGACTCGCGCGCGGCGCGCGACAGCAGTTTCGTGGAGGTGCTCGGGCACTACAACCCGCGCACGAAGCCCGAGACGCTCGACTTGAAGCGGGAGCGGCTCGATCACTGGATCAAGGCGGGCGCGATTCCGTCTGACACGATCCGGACTCTGGTCGCCCGGATGCCTCCGGCGCCGGCCGAGCCGGCGGCCGCTCCGTCTGCGTCGTGAGCCGCTGCCGCGACGTCGTCGAAGTCGTCGCCAGGGCGTTGGCGGACCGCCCTGAGGCCGTTCGGGTCACCGAGCGTGAGCACAAGGGCCAGACGCTCGTGGAACTGTTCATGGCGCAGGGGGATCTGGGGCGGGTCATCGGTCGGCAGGGGAGAACGGCCGCTGCCATGCGGACACTCGTGAACACGGCCGCCGACCTGGAAGGGACGAAGGCCGCGCTGGAGTTCCGCGACGACGACTAGAAGGTGTCTCTGCGGGTGATGTGTGGGTCCTGAACCGGGAAAGGCTTCGAGCGACGGGCTGCTCCTCGTCGGCCGTGTGGCGCGGGCCCATGGCATCAAAGGACACGTCATCGTGAATCCTGAAACGGACTTCATGGAGGATCGTTTCCGGACCGGGCGGCGGATGCTCATTGGAGCGGCCGTCGGAGCTCAGGAGTACAGATTCAGGAAGTCCGGTTTCACCAGGGCCGTCCAATCGTGCGATTTGCCGGCCTCGGCACGATGAACGATGCGGAGGCACTATCGGGCCATGAGCTGTGGCTGCGTGAAGCCGACCTCGAGCCGCTCCCGTCAGGAACGTTCTACCGGCACGACCTGATCGGTTGCGAAGTCAGGAACAAGGGCGGCGAGGTGTTAGGACGGGTGACCGCCGTCGAAGGATCGCTCGATCGCAGCTATCTGGTCGTGGGCGAGCACATGATGATCCCGCTCGTCGCTGGTATCTGCGTGGCGGTCGACGTCGCCGGGCGGCGCGTCACGGTCGATCCCCCCGAAGGGTTGATCGACCTGAATGGCCCTGCCGGACGGTCGCGGTGAAGATCGACGTCGTCACGATTTTTCCGGGCATGGTCAAGGCCGCGCTCGCCGACGGGATCGTCGGACGGGCCATTGCCGGCGGCCGGCTCGATGTCCGGGTTCACGATCTCCGCGACTATTCGACGGATCGTCACCGGATCGTTGACGATATGCCATTTGGCGGCGGCCCGGGGATGGTGCTGAAGCCCGAGCCGATGTTTGCCGCGCTCGACGCGATTCGCGCGGAGCGGGGGACGCCGGGTGCGGTCATCCTGACGTCGCCGGATGGGGAACGCTTGAACCACGCGACGGCCGCCCGATTGAGTGCCGTCGAGCACATCGTGGTCCTGTGCGGCCGCTACGAAGGGGTCGACGAGCGCGTGCGCATCGGGCTCGCGAGCGAGACGATCTCGATCGGCGACTACGTGGTATCGGGCGGCGAACTGCCGGCCCTGGTGATCGTCGACGCGGTGGCCCGGCTGGTACCGGGCGTTGTCGGCGATGAGGAATCCGTGGCGCGCGATTCGTTTGCGCGTGGACTGCTCGACTATCCGCAGTACACGCGGCCGGCGGAGTTTTGCGGCATGGAGGTACCGCCGGTGCTGCTGTCAGGGCATCACGCGGAGATCGAGAAGTGGCGACGTCGGGAAGCGCTGAAGCGAACGCTGGAGCGTCGGCCGGACTTGCTGGAATGCGTTTCGCTCGATGCCGAGGACCAGAAGCTGTTGAACTCGCTTGCGTACGCGTATTAACAAGGAGATAGTGAGATGACTGCCGTAGAGACCGTCGAGCGCGGAAACATGGTGAAGCGCCCGGCGATCAAGCCAGGCGACACCGTTCGCGTTCACGTGAAGGTGCGTGAGGGCGACAAGGAACGCATTCAGGTATTCGAAGGCATGATAATCGGGATGCACCGCGGCGGCGCGCGCGCGACGTTTACCGTGCGCAAAGTATCGTTCGGCCAGGGCGTCGAGCGCATCTTCCCGCTGCATTCGCCGATCATCGACAAGATTGACGTCGTGCGGACTGCGCGGGTCCGTCGCGCGAAGCTGTACTTCCTGCGCGAGCTGAAGGGCAAGGCCGCGCGGATGAAGGACGCGGCCAGAAGCAGACCGTCTGATCGCCCGGCCACCCTGCCTGTGGTCAAGGTCCGCGCTTTCAGGACGCTCGAGAACACGATACGGCGGCTGGGGTTCAACCTGGTCGCCGGCGTCGACGAGGTTGGCCGCGGCTGTCTTGCAGGCCCCGTCGTGGCCGCGGCCGTCGCGCTCGATCCGAACCGGTATATCGCGCGCGTCTGCGATTCCAAGACCGTCACCGCGCTCGAGCGGGCGCGCCTCTACGAGAAGATCATCCGCGATTCGATCGCGTGGGGGGTTGCCGCCGCCGAACCCACGGAAATCGACACCATCAATATCCATCAGGCTTCTTTGAGAGCGATGCAGCGGGCCGTCCTCAAGCTCGTGCCGCTGCCGGATTTTGTGCTCGTCGATGCGTTCCGCGTGCCGGATCTGATGATGGCGCAGCGGGCGATCATCCATGGCGATGCGCGATGCACGGCGATTGCCGCCGCCTCGATTGTCGCGAAGGTGACGCGCGACCGTATGATGCTCGAGCTCCACGCGCAGGATCCCCGGTACGGATTCGACCGCCACAAGGGATACGCCACGCGCGATCACCTGGATGCGGTTTCCAGGTTCGGCTATTCGCACGTGCACCGCCGCTCGTTCCGGCCGCCCTCGCTGTTTGATACGATGGACCGCTGACGCGCCGACGCGCAGACGGTCCGGTGGAGAAACGGTTGGCTCTCGATCGCGAAGACACACTGAAGAAGGCGGAAAAACTCCTGCGCCAGGGGCGTCTCGACGCCGCCATCGCGGAGTACGTCCGCGTCACGGAGGATCAGCCTCGCGACTGGAACACGGCCAACACGCTCGGCGACCTCTACGTTCGTGCCAACCAACCGTCCAAGGCGGTCGAACAGTACGGGCGCATCGCCGAACACTTCGTGCAGGACGGCTTCTATCCAAAGGCCGCCGCGCTCTACAAGAAAATCCTCAAGATCGTTCCGGGCGACGAGCAGGCGCAATTGTACCTGGCGGAGATCTCGGCGAAGCAGGGCCTGCTCGTCGACGCGAAGTACTACTTCAACGCCGTCGTCGCGCGCCGGCGCGCGCGAAACGATCGGAAGGGCACTGACGAGATCACCATCCGGCTCGGGGCGATCGATCCGTCCGACTTCCCGGCACGCGTCGCGGCAGCGCGGGTGCTGGCGCTCAACGGCGACGAGAAGCGCGCCGCGTCGAGCTTTCGCGAGCTGCACGCCGATCTTCTGGAAAAGGACCGCGCGGCCGAAGCGCTCGACATGCTTCGCGAAGCCGTGCGCCTGAATCCGGCCGATCTCGAAGGACGAAGCGTTCTTGCCAGGACCGCGCTGGCCGCCGGCGACCTCGAGGCCGCTCGAGGGTATCTCGATCGCACGACCGCCGGGAACGATCCGGCGCTCCTGCTCGCGCTGCTCGACATCGAGCTTCGCGGTGGGCGCCTGGACCAGGCGCGGGAGATTCTGCCAGGGATCGTGTCGACCGGACATGACGCGCGGGAGAAGGTCATCGAGCTCGCGTGGACAATCGCAGACGCCAGGCCGGATGCCGCGTTCGTCTGCGTCGATTCGGCCGTGGACGCGGCGATCGCCGCGCGTGAATTCGACGAAGCGGCCGGGGTCCTCCAGGAATTCGTGACCCGCCGGCCGGCGCACGTGCCCGCGTTGATGAAGCTTGTCGAGGTGTGCGTGGACGGCGGCCTCGAAGCAACGATGTACGAGGCGCAGACGCAGCTGGCGGACGCCTATCTGTCGTCAGGCCAGGCGACTGAAGCACGCGCCATCGCCGAAGATCTGGTGGCCCGGGAACCCTGGGAAGGCGCTCACATCGAGCGTTTCCGCCGGGCGCTCGTGATGCTGAGAATCTCAGATCCCGATACCGTCATCGCGGAGCGTCTCAGCGGGTCGACGCCGTTCGTCGCGCGCGATCACTTTTCTGGAGCAATCGAGGCCCCGGCCGTTCCATCGCCGCAGGAAAGCATCATGCCGCCCGCTGAACCGCCTGCCGTCCGGGCAGCGCGATCGTCGAATACCTCCCCAGAAGCCGGAATGGCGCCTGTCGCTCCCGGCAGCGCCCGCAAGGGAGGACCGGAAATCGATTTGTCCGGCGCGCTTGGCGAGCTCGAGGACTCCGAAGCTGGTACGGCGCCACGCCCCGCGAGTCTCGGTAACGTTTTCAAATCCTTCCGCAAAGACGCGTCGCAGGGTGAGGGCGCAGACCAGTCGGCGCAGCACATGAAACTCGCGCGGACCTACATCGAGATGGGAATGCTGCAGGAGGCGACGACGTCGCTCAAGGTGGCGGCTCGATCGCCTCGCCGCCGTTTCGAAGCCGCCGCGATGCTGGGACGGCTGTATCGGGAGCACGGCGAGATCACCGACGCCATCGAGTGGCTCGAGCGCGCCGCCGAGGCCACGATGCCAACACCCGAAGAGGGGCACGCCCTCTTGTACGATCTCGGCCTCGCCCTCGAGGATGCGGGCGAGACCGCCCGGGCGCTTTCGGTGTTTCTCGAGCTCCAGGCGCACGCCGGTGAGTACCGCGACGTGTCCGATCGGGCCGATCGGCTGGCGCGTGTGCAGACCGGAGGCTGATCATCTCGATCATTTCCCGTCTCCTCTTCGCCGCCTACTTTCTCGAGGCGGGCTTCGTGCTGATGGTCGCTCCATGGAAGTCCGCTTCTGGGATCGCAATTTCTTCATTGAACGGCTCCCGCTCCTGGAGTCTCTGCTGTCGAACGTGTTCGTGCGGGGAGCGGTCTCAGGGATCGGCGGCCTCACGATACTCGCGGGTCTTGCGGAGCTCGCTGGCATCTTTGCCGCGCGTCAAAGCAGCAACGAGCCGGCGCACAAGGCGGAGTCATAAGAGCGCCTTCACGCATGCAGTCGCCCATCATCTGCCTCGTCACGGGCGGTGGATCGCCGGGTGAGCTCGTGAGCCTCATTCGCGAAGCGGCGATCGCAGGCGTTGATCTGGTCCAGATTCGTGAGCCGGCGCTAGACGACCGCAGCTTGCTGGCCCTCACGAGACAGGCGATCGCCGAAACGCGGGGCACGGGCTGTCGCATCGTGGTGAACGACCGCCTGGACGTTGCCCTCGCGTCCGGCGCCGCAGGGGTTCACTTGCGGGGAGAGTCCTTCGCGGAACAGAGAGTTCGCACCCTCGCGCCCGGAGGATTTCTCATCGGCCGCTCGGTTCATGACGTCCCGCAGGCTGAGGCGGCTGCGCGGGCCGGCTGCAGCTATCTCATCTTTGGCACCGTGTTCCCCTCACGAAACAAGCCGGCGGATCATCCAATTGCGGGACTGGTCGATCTTCGAGAAGTCTGCAGGTCGGTCCAGGTTCCCGTGATCGCGATCGGCGGAATCTCGGTCGAGAACGCCGACCAGGCGTTTTCCGCCGGTGCGCGGGGCGTTGCCGCCATCGACCTGTTCCGCGGCGGAGAGCCTCTCTCGGGCATTGTCCCCACCCTACGACGGCGGTTTGACACCTGATCGCGCCCTTGTCAAAATATCCTTGATCTTGGCAAGTCTCCCCGACGGCGGCCCGTTGGTCATGAGCGATTTTGGCGGCAAGCTGCGCCTCGCGCGGGAACGGCGCGGAGCCTCCCTTCGGCAGATCTCCGCTACCACGAAGATTTCGATCGCGGCGCTCGAGGCGCTGGAACGAAACGATGTTTCGAAACTGCCGGGGGGTATTTTCAGCCGGTCGTTCGTTCGTTCCTACGCCACCGAGGTCGGCCTGGACCCCGACGAAACGGTTCACGAGTTTCTCGAGCGATTCCAGGGCAATCCGGGCCCATTCGGAGTGTCGCACGCGGCACCGATCAAGACCTCGATTCCGGAGGAGGAGAGCGCATTCGAGAGCCGCCAGCGGGTGGCAGGTCTGATCCTGAGGGTGCTGCTCGTCGCCATTCCTCTCATCGTGCTGGCGCTGTATATTTCGATGCGGACCCGTGGCGGTCCTCCCGTATCGAGTGCAATTCCGGCGCCCCAGCCGGCCCCGGTCGCCAGCAGCAAGCCGCCAGCGGACGAGGCCACGCCGTCCGCTGTCCCAATTGGCACGTCACCTCCCGCGACCGCCGTTGCGACGGCCGGGGCGCGCGTGACCGGGATGACGCTGGAACTGCAGACGACCGACGACTGCTGGGTCAGGGTCACGGTTGACGGCAAACGGGTCCTTACGCGGGTGATGACCGCTGGTCAGAAGGAAACCCAGGAGGTGCAGGACAAAGTGGTGATTGAAATTGGCAACGCCGGCGCGTTTGCGTTCTCTGTCGACGGCCATCCAGGCAAACCGCTCGGTGGGCCGGGCACCGTCAGAACCGTCATCCTCACGAAAGACACGCTCGCCCAGTTCCTGCAGTAGATTTCGCATTCATGGACCCCGGTATCCGTTCGCCGCTTATCGATCTGTTTCGTCGAGGAGAGGCGGCCCGCGACGTTCGTCTGCTGGCCGCCCAGGGCGCTCTCGCGCCCAGAGAGCTCGATCAGCTCGCCCTGCTCGTGCTGCTGACGAGCGACACCGACATCGAGATCGCGACAACCGCCAACGCGACGCTCGACCGGCTGCCGCTCGAGTCGTTGCGCACGTTTCTCGCCCGCGCCGACGTGTCCTCGGAGATTCGCGAGTTTTTCGCCGCCCGGAACGTCATGCCGGCGACGGGCGTGGTGCCCCCGCGCGATGGAGACACCGAGCACCAGAACGATGCGGACGAAGACGAGGACGAGGACGCTGAGGACGATCCTCAGGTGCTCACGTCGCTGCCCATCGTGGAAAGGATGAAGCTCGCAACGAAGGGCACGCGCTCCCAGCGCGCGCAGCTCATTCGCGACTCCAACAAGATCGTCGCCGCTGCCGTGTTGAGCAGCCCAAAACTGACGGAGAGCGAAGTCGAGGCTTTCGCGAAGATGGCGAACGTCGCGGAGGAAGTGCTGCGGGCCATCGCGATCAACCGGACGTGGATGAAGAACTACGGCGTGGTGGCTGGGCTCACGCGGAATCCGAAGACCCCGCCGGGTATCTCGATGCAGCTCGTGCAGCGGCTGAACGAGCGCGACCTGAAGATGCTGACGACCGACCGTAACGTGCCGGAGGCCGTCAGGCTTTCCGCCAAGAAGTTTCTGCGAAAAGGCCCGAAAGACGCGTTATGAACCTTCGGTCCGCTTTCCCGGCTTCTTGAATTCCCTGCGCATCTCGGCCAGTCCCTCCATGAACACATGGGCGCGCTCGCGTTCCCCTTCCGGCATCGCTTTCAAAAGATCGATCGCACGATCGAAATCGCGCTCGATCGTCGCCCGCGTGGTCTTGAAATAGAGTCGCTTGATTTCTTTGAGATGATCGACTGGCATCGTGAATGTTAATGTCTATTCCGTCTCAGCATGCCCCGGAATGCTTCCAGCGGTCGAGTGTTCAGCACGTCTTCCGCCTGAATCCAGGCGCGGCGCGCTACCGAGACGCCCCAGCGCACGTTCGCCAGGGCGGCGGGAGAGTGGGCATCGGAATCAATGATGATTTTGACCCCGCGATCGCGCGCAATCCGGGCGTGCACATCGTCGAGATCGAGACGGTCCACCTGGCTGTTGATTTCGATCGCGACGCCGGACGCCGCCGCAGCGGAGAATACCCGATCGATATCGAATCGGGACGGCTCGCGCTTCATGATCAGGCGGCCGGTCGGGTGGGCCAGCACGTCCACCCAGGGACACGCGATCGCCCGAAGCAATCGATCGGTCATTCGCTCGGGGTCCTGATTCAGCGCGGAATGAACTGAGGCGATGACGATGTCGAGCTCGGCGAGGCAGTCGGCGGCGAGATCCATCGAGCCATCGGCTCGAATGTCGCATTCGATTCCCGCGAGGACGGTGATGCCTTCCAGCCGCTCGTTCAATTGACGGACCGCGAGTGCGTGCGCCAGGGCCCGCGGTTCGTCGAGTCCGCTGGCCATGGCGAGGGCCTGGCTGTGATCGGTGATCGCGATGTAGTCGAGCCCTGCCGCCCGCGCAGCAACAGCCATCGTCTCGGCGTCGGCGCGCCCATCGGTCGCGGTCGTGTGCATGTGGAGATCGCCGCGCAGGTCCTGGACGGTCACGAGGCGGGGCAGCGTTCGTTGCTCCGCGGCCGCAAACTCGCCGCGGTTCTCGCGAAGTTCAGGCGGGACCAGCGCCAGCCCCAGTGCTTCGTAAATGCTCTCCTCGGTCTGCCCGGCGACCCTGACGTCGTCGTCAACGCGAAACAGTCCGTACTCGTTCAGCTTGAATCCGCGCTGAATGGCGCGGTCGCGAAGGGCGATGTTGTGAGCCTTCGAACCTGTGAAGTACCGCTGAGCGGCGCCAAGGCTGTCGCGCGGCACCAGTCGCAGGTCGGCCTGAAATCCTTCCCCCAGCAGGATGCTGGATTTTGTTTCGCCGCGGGCGAGAACGCGTTGGACGAGCCGGTAGCCCGTGAAGGCCTCCATCAGGGAAGGCGAGGCGCCAGCCGCCAGCACGTCGAGGTCCCCGCAGGTTTCGCAGCCGCGACGCAGGCTGCCGACCAGGAGAATCTCGGCGTCGGGGGCGTGCGCTCGCAGGTCCGACACGAGGGCCGCTCCTGTGTCCCACGCTTCGGCGATGAGCCGGCGTCCGGTGAATCGCTGCCGCTCATCGAGCGCCTTCAGGATCAGCGCTTCTTTCTTCGCGCCCATCCCCTTTAGAGACCGGATGCGGCCTTCACGCGCCGAGCGTTCCAGGTCCTCGAGCGATCGGATTTCCAGCTCGCGATAAAGCAGTGCGACCGTCTTCGGGCCGACGCCCTGCAACCGAAGGAGATCGAGAACCGTCGGCGGAAACTCCTGCAGCAGCTCCTGATGGTACGCGCACGTCCCCGTGTCGATGAGCTCGCCGATCTTCGTGGCGAGGTCCTTGCCGATGCCAGGAAGTCGCAGACGATCGGCCGGCGCAAGCGCCGCGACGGAATCACCGAGATGCGTAACGGTATCGGCGGCGTTGCGGTACGCGCGGATCTTGAACGGGTTCTCGTTCTTGATTTCGAGGAGATCGCCGATCTCTCCGAGCACGCGCGCGATCGCCAGATTGTCCACGTCGACCCAGCCAGCTAGCCGGCCGACGCCGCGTCCCGGATTCGCGTCGGCGCCGAGGCCTCGATGTACACGACCGGCAGTATACGTCAGCGTGCGCGCTCACCGAGGGGACGGAGTCAGTAGCTCTGCCTCCACCGTTTCCTCCGAGACGCGCCAGAATCACCATCGGCAATCTATAATTGTTCGGATGTCCATGAAGGATGTCCGGCGCCATGCCGGACAGCTTGTGATCGCCGGCTTCGCCGGGCACTCGATTCCGCAGGACCTGCGTCTTCTGGCACGCGAGTTCGATCTCGGCGGGGTCGTGTACTTTGGCAGAAATGTCGAGGCGCCCGAGCAGGTGTCGGAGATGTCACGCGATGCCCAGGCGCTCGCGTCCGAGCTGCCGCTCTGGGTGAGCACGGATCAGGAAGGTGGCCGTGTTGCGCGCCTGAAGACTCCCTTCACCCTATGGCCGCCGATGTTGACGCTCGGGCGCAGCGGCGACGTTCGCCTTGCCGAGCGGTTTGCGCGCGCGCTGGCCGCGGAATTGAAGGCCGTAGGGATCTCGCTCGATTTCACACCGGTCCTGGACATCCTGACCAACCCGAAGAACCCGGTGATCGGCGACCGGGCTCTCGCGGAACGAGCCGAGGACGTTGCGCGGCTCGGGTCCACCATCATTCGTACGCTGCAGGGGGAAGGCATTGCCGCCTGCGGTAAACATTTTCCCGGCCACGGCGATACCAGCGTCGATTCCCATCACGAGCTTCCCGTCGTGGAACACCCACCCGATCGCATCGAGCAGGTTGAGCTCGTTCCGTTCCGGGCTGCGGTTGAGGCGGACGTGGCGTGCATCATGACGGCCCACATCCTGATCCCTTCACTCGACGGGGAGCATCCTGCCACGCTCTCGCCTCGCATCATCGGCATGGTGAAGCACTCGTTGAATTTCCAGGGTTTCGTCGTGACCGACGATCTGGCGATGAAGGCCATCAGCAAGAAGTACGGCACGTCAGAGGCCACCGTGGCGGCGATTGCAGCCGGCTGCGACGCCGTACTGTTGTGTGGTACCGACCAGGGAGAGCAGATTGCGGCGATCGAAGCCGTGATCTACGCCGTCGAGCAGGGCACGTTGCCGCTGAAGCGGGTAGAAGACGCACTGATGCGGCAGCGCCGCGTCAAGGAACGCTTCCTTGCGCCTCCACGACCAATGCCGCTGACGGGGTCCGCGTTGCGCACGCTGCTCGGCCGCGAGGAGCACCAGGCCATAGCGGCCGAGATGGCGAGGTTTGCCTAGCGCATGCGGAAGCCTCGAGTGCTCAAGCCCGGCGATCGCATTGCCGTTGTGGCGCCGGCGAGTGCCTTCGCGCGCGTCGAGTTCGACGCCGGCGTTGCTGAACTGCGATCGCTCGGGTTCAACCCGGTGTACGAGGACAGCGTGTTCGAGCGACGCGCATATGCGGCAGGATCGGCGGCAACACGGGCCGCCGCTTTTGCGCGAGCCTGGCGCGATCCGGAGATCGCGGCGCTCATCGCTGTGCGTGGCGGTTACGGGAGCGTGCACCTGCTGCCGCTGCTCGGTGAATCGCTGCTGCTCGGTGAACCGAAGGCCTTCATCGGGTACAGCGACAACACGTCGCTGCTCTCGTGGCTGACCCTGATGGGCGGCATCGTGTCGTTCCATGGCCCGATGCTCGAGGGGCGTCTGGCGGCGGGTGAAGCGGGTACGACCGTTCGACGTTCACGCGGTGCCTGTGCTCGACCGGAGCCGGCTGACGAGATCAGTCATCCACAGGTCGAAGTGCTGCATTCGGGCGAAGCGGCGGGAATGCTCGTTGGAGGCACCCTCACGCAACTCTGCGCCTCGTTCGGGACACCGTACGCGTTCGACCCGCCGGCGGGATGCGTGCTCTTTCTCGACGAGGTCGCGGAACGCCCGTATCGATTGGACCGGATGCTGACGCAGCTCTATCTGAGCGGCATCCTGTCGCGTGCGTCCGCGCTCGTGTTCGGCGAGTTGCCGCGATGCGACGAGCCGGGCGGCACGACGACGGCGCGCGAAGTGGTCGAGGAACTGACCCGGGGGTTCCGCGGACCGATCCTGTACGGCCTTCCATCCGGGCATACGGCCGGGCCGACCCTGACGTTGCCATTCGGTGTTCGCGCGCGTGTCCTCACGTCGCCGCGGCCCTCGCTCATCATCGAGGAGGCGGCGGTCAGGGCGTGAACACGAAGCGAGTTCATTTGATTGGCGTCTGCGGCACCGCGATGGCAACGCTGGCCGCGCTCCTGAAAGGCCGTGGATACGACGTGCGGGGGTCCGACCAGAACGTCTATCCCCCGATGAGCGACTTCCTGGTTCAGCAGGGGATCATCACCCTGCAGGGCTACACGTGCCGACCACATCACCGCGGACCTCGATCTGGTGGTGGTCGGCAACGCCATCTCCCGTGGCAATGCCGAGCTCGAGGAAGTTCTCGATCGGAAGATCCGGCTACTGCTCCCTTCCGGAGGCGGTTCGCGATCACTTTCTCTGGGCCGCGCGCTCGATTGTGATTGCCGGAACGCACGGGAAGACGACCACAACCTCGCTTGTTGGCTGGCTGCTGACGCACGGGGGCGCAGACCCGAGCGTCCTCATCGGCGGGATTGCCGAGAACTTCGAGAGCAGCTACCGGATTGGCGGCGGCCGCGACTTCGTGATCGAAGGAGACGAATACGACAGCGCCTTCTTCGACAAGACGGCGAAGTTTCTCAAGTACCTGCCGGACATTGCCGTGGTCAACAACATCGAGTTCGATCACGCCGACATCTACGCGGATCTTGACGCTATCCGGCTGGCATTCCGGCGGTTTGTCAACCTCGTTCCCCGGCGCGGGCTGTTGCTGCTGGGAGCGGACAACGCTGACGCCCTGGCTCTCAAGGCACACGCGCGATCGAAAGTGGAGACGTTTGGTCTCTCAAACGGCTGCGACTGGCAGGCGCATGATCTGCAAGTGGCCGAGACGTCGACGAAGTTTGGCGTGCGCCGGGCCGGCGAGACGATCGGCACGTTCGAAATCCCGCTCCTCGGCGCCTACAACGTCCGTAACGCTCTGGCCGCAGTCGCCGTCGGCGCGGCCGCCGGGCTGAGTACCGATACGATGGCCGCCGGCCTGCGCGCGTTCAAGGGGGTTCGCCGGCGACTTCAGCATCGCGGAACGGCCGCGGGCGTGGCGGTCTACGACGATTTCGCGCACCATCCGACCGCCATCGCGGAGACGTTGCAGGGGGTCCGCTCGGCGTACCCGAATCGCCGGATCTGGGCCATCTTCGAGCCGCGCTCGGCGACATCATGCCGGCGGATCTTTCAGGCCGACTTCGCCAAGGCGCTGGCAAAGGCCGATCGAGTCGTCCTCCCGGCCGTCTTTCGATCGACACTTCCGGAGGAGGAGCGCCTGTCACCCGAGGGCATCGTCAACGATCTGCGCGAGTCCGGCGTTGATGCGCGCTATGTTCCCGAGATTCCCGAGATTGTCCGGACCGTTGCCAGGGACGCGCGCGAGGGCGACCTCGTCATCGTCATGTCTAACGGCGGGTTTGACGGTATTCATCAGAAGCTCCTTTCGGCTCTCGAGGCGCGTGCGCACTGAACGATGACCGACTTTCGGATCGCCGCGGCGGGCGATGGCGCATGGCTGGTGGAGTGGCCCGCTCGAATCGATCCGGCGGTGAGCGCCCGCGCGGTTGCACTGGCGGACGCCATCAAACACCGTCATGCCGCCGAGGTCCGCGACGTCGTCGTCGGGTACTGTTCGGTGACGGTGTACTTCGATCCTCTTCAAATCGATGGCGAAAAGCTGGCCCTGCATCTTCGCCACCTGGCCCTGCACCTGGACGAGCGACCGATTGCGGAAGGCGAAATCATCGACGTCGACGTCTGTTATGGCGGCGAGTTCGGCCCCGATCTGACCGAGGTCGCCTCGTTTGCGCGTGCGACCGAAGACGAGGTCGTGGCGCTGCACACGTCTCCGACGTATCGCGTCTACGTCGTGGGCTTTGTGCCTGGCTTTCCGTACATGGCGAGCGTTGATGCCCGCCTTGCGCTTCCTCGCCGGGTCACTCCGAGACTGCGCGTGCCCGCCGGTTCCGTTGCGATTGCCGCCGGGCAAACCGGTATCTACCCGACGGAGACGCCGGGTGGGTGGCACCTCATCGGCCGGACGCGGGTGAAACCCTACGACGACTCGCGCGCCGAGCCGTTTCTATTCAAGCCGGGCGACCGAGTCCGGTTCCATCGAATCGATCGCGGTGAATTCGAACGGACGCTGTGATGCCTCTTCTCGTGATCCGGCCCGGAATGCTCACGACGATTCAGGACCTCGGGAGATGGGGGCGGCAGGAGAGCGGTGTGCCTGTGGCAGGCCCGATGGACGCTTATTCGCATCGCCTCGCCAATCGTCTTCTCCGCAATCCCCATGATGCCGCCGCGCTCGAAATCACGTTGATTGGCCCCGAGCTCGAAGCGTCCGAGGAGATGACCTGTGTCGTGGCAGGCGCTGAATTCGAGACGACCGTCAATGGTTACGGCGATCGACAGCGCGAAGCCATTCGCCGTGCCCGCAGGCGCGCGCCTGCGATTCGGCACGCGCCGAGCTGGCGCGAGAGCGACGCTGGCCGTTCGCGGAGGCATCGCGGTGCCACCCGTACTGGGCAGCCGGTCGACGAGCGTCGTCAGTCGAATGGGCCCGCTCGGCGGTCGCCCGCTCGCGGCCGGCGACGTGCTGCCGATCGGTCCGGCCGGTTCGGCCGAACTTCTGTCGGTGGGCTTACCGCTGACACTGCCGGAAGGCGGGGCGCGACTGCGCACGATACAGGGACCGCACGACGCGATGTTCTCTGCGGAAGCGCTTCTGACGCTCTTCTCGTCCAGGTTCACGGTCACGCCGCAATCGAATCGCATGGGCTATCGGCTCGACGGCCCGGTCCTTCGTCATTCAGCAAGCGCTGACATCCTGTCGGACGGGACGCCGATCGGTTCGCTTCAGGTTCCCGCCTCGGGCAAGCCGATCCTGTTGATGGCGGATCGGCAGACGACGGGGGGCTATCCGAAGATCGGGACGGTCATCGCCGCGGACCTGCCGCTGGCCGGACAACTCGCGCCGGGCGATTGGATTGAGTTCGTCGAATGTTCGCGCGCTGATGCCGTGGCGGCGCTGAAGCGGCAGGAAGCCGCGCTCGCCGGGGAAACCGTGTGATGGATCCGGGCGAGCGGCTCGCGACGGCCTTCGGCGCAGATCGAGTTCGGCGCGGTGCAGATACTGGCGCCATTGACCACCTTCAAGGTGGGAGGGCCTGCCGATTGGCTGGTGGACTTGAACCGCAGCGAGGCCGTCGAACAGGCGGTTGACATCGCGAGGGACGCAGCCGTGCCTTTGACGATTCTCGGGGGCGGATCGAACGTGCTGGTTTCCGATGCTGGCGTGAGAGGGATTGTCGTACGGGTTCATGGCGGCGATGTACAGGCGCTCGGCCCGACTCTGCGTGCGAGCCGACGCCGGGGTGACAATCAACGGGCTCGTGCGCTGGACCGTGAATCGCGGCCTCGCGGGAGTCGAGGCCTGGGCCGGCACGCCCGGCACCGTTGGCGGTGCGATTTTTGGTAACGCGCATTTCAGGGGACGGCTGGTCAGCGAGCTCATCGCGAGCGTCCGGCTCGTGACGCCCGGCGGAACGATCCAGGACGTGCCGCACGGAGAAATGGAGTTCGGCTACGACTACAGCCGCCTTCATCGGACAGGGGAGATCGTCCTGTCGGGGGACTTTCATGTCTCGCCGGGCGATCCGGATTCGCTCCGCGCCGTCGCCCGGGAATCCCTCGCGTTTAGAAAGCGAACACAGCCGCTCGAATCTCCGAGCGCCGGATGCATCTTTCAGAATCCTGATCCCTCGCGGGATCGTGTGCCCGCCGGCATCCCTCCGTCGGCGGGCGCTCTGGTCGATCGCGCTGGCTTGAAAGGCGCGCGCGAAGGAGCGGCGCGCGTCTCGACCACCCACGCGAATTTCATCGTCAACGAGGGAGGCGCGACGGCGCGCGATATTCGCACGCTGATTGATCGCTGCAAGGCGGAAGTCCACGCGAGGTTTGGCGTCTCGCTCAGGGAAGAGATCGTGTTCATCGGCGAAGGGATCTAATGGCGAAACTGAGGATCGTTGGCGGTCGCCGATTGTCGGGACGCATTACGGTTGAGGGCAACAAGAATTCGGCGCTGCCGCTTCTTGCGGCATGCCTGTTGACGGATCAGGAATGCGTGCTGACGAACGTTCCCCGGATCCGCGACGTCGATGTTCTACTGCAGTTGATGGCCGGTCTCGGTGCGACCGTTGAAGGCGCCGGCACAGGAACCCTTCGCATTCGGTGCCGCACGATCACGAACGATCGTCCGGATCCGGTCCTGGTCGGGAAGCTGCGCGGCTCGGTGCTGCTGCTCGGACCTCTGCTGGCGCGGCACGGATCGGCACGGCTCGCACAGCCTGGTGGAGATTTTCCGACGCGCCGCACGATCTTCACGCACCTGCAGGCGCTCGAGGAACTGGGCGCCGTGCAGCTCGATGAGCCGGGTCACGCGCTCGAAGCGCCGCGCGGCCTGACCGGAGCGTCCTTCTATCTCGACGAAGCTTCCGTCACGGGGACGGAAACCGCGCTCCTCGCCGCGGCGGCTGCGAAGGGCCGTACGGAGATCCGGCACGCCGCCATGGAACCCCACGTCGTCGAGCTCTGCCGCTTTCTTCGATCGATGGGTGTCTCGATCGCGGGCGAAGGGACGTCAACGATTCGCGTGGAGGCGCCGGCGCGTTTTTCGGGCGCCGAGCATCGCCTTGACGGCGACTACATCGAGGCCGGCAGCTGGGGTGTCACGGCGGCAATCACGGGCGGCGACATCGAGGTCAATGGTGCGCGAACCCTCGACCTCGAGGTCGTGGCGACGCCGCTTCGGCGGATGGGGCTGAAGTGCAGCTTCGACAACGACCGGCTGATCGTCGAGCCTTCGCCGCTGACGGCGCTCGGACGGATCACGACAGGCCTCTGGCCTGGGTTTCCGAGCGACATGATCAGCCTGGTGACCGTCCTTGCAACGCAAGCCGATGGACGAACGCTCGTTCACGACTGGTTGTATGAGTTGCGTCTGTTTGCGCTCGAGCAGTTGAGCGCGATGCGTGCCGGACTGTTTCTCTGCGATCCCCACCGAATCATCGTCAGTGGCCCAAGCAGGCTGCGCGGTCGCCTGCTCGATGCGCGCGATCTGCGTTCGGGAATGGCGCTGATTGCCGCCGCGCTCGCGGCGGAGGGGGAGAGCGTCGTGACACCGCTTGAAACCGTGGAGCGGGGCTACGCCTCGCTGGTGGACAGGTTGCGATCGCTCGGAGCGCAGGTGGAACGTGAAGAATGAATCGCTCATCACTGATCACTGATCGCTGGATCGCTGATCCTTGAATCGCTGGATTCCTTCAATCATGGCCCAGCATCAAGGATCCAGGATCAAGGATTCGCTGATCAGGATTCGCGATCAGGATAGCGATTAGGATTGCCCCCACCAGGCTTCTTCGGCGGCGCCGTGGTGCGTGCCGGGCAACGGCCCCTGCAGCGGCTGCGGAAACGGAGTCGCGGGCGGACCTGGCAAGGCAGCGGGCGGTGGAGCCAGCAGGTCTTCGCGATCGCGTGGCGGGAGCTGGATGTTCGGCAGCGCGACATCGCCACCGCCACCGCCGCCTGAGTCGCGTCCGAGCTTGAAGGGCCGCAGGTCGTTCTCCTTGAGATCCAAAACCCGGACGATGTGCGGCGTGAGCGTCAGGACGATATCGGTCTGCGTCGCTTCCTTGTGATGAACGGCAAACAGGCGTCCGAGGATCGGGAGATCGCTCAGGCCGGGCGTTCCGGTCAACTCGGTCCGTTCGTCGTCGCGAATCAGACCGGCGAGTATGTTCGTTTCCCCGTCCTTCAATCGAATCGTCGTGGTGACTTCGCGATTGCCGAAAGTCGGCAGGCCGCCGAAACCGGTGCCGGTCTGGCTCGTCACCGCGACCTTGAGTGCCAGGGTGAGCTCGTCGTCGTGATGTGTTCGCGGCGTGATGTCGATGTTCACGCCGATGTTCTTGTACTCGAACGACGTAATCGGCTGCTGATTGAGCCCGCCGGTGGCGATCGGAGCGAACTGCGTGTACGGGACCGGCACCTGCTCGCCGAAGCGCGCCTGCGCGGGCAGACCGTCCGACGTGCGGATGTTCGGATTGGCAAGAATGCGGGTGCTCGTGTCCGTCTTCAACAATCGATAGTAGAGCGACGGGAACCCCGACAGCAGGACGTCGGACTGTGTGAGGTTGGTAAGCGTTTCCAGCGTCAGATTGGTGGGATTGACGTCCACCGAGCCGTTGATGCCTGGTGAGCCCGCGCTCGCGAAGTTCATCCCGTACTCGGCCAGCTTGGTCCGATTGACTTCCAGAAGCTCCACGTTGATGACGACCTCGGGCCGGGCCTTGTCGATCGCGCTGATCAGTTGCGCGGCGGCGGCAATCCGCTCCGGCGTGTCTTTCAACGAGATCGCATTGGTTGCCGTGATCGGCGAGATCTGCCGCACATCGACGACAACGCGGAGCAGGTCGATCACTTCCTTGATGTCCGCATTACTCAGATAGAAGGTGCGGACGACGGCCTCTTCGTACTCGCGACGTTTCGCCGGCGTGTCGGGGACAATGGTGACGGTGCGCTGCGCCGTCACGCGGTAGAACGTGTGCGTACTGGCCGTGACAGACGTCAGCGCGTCATCCAGGGTGTTCTTGCGCAGGTCCACGCTGATCGCGGCATCCCGGAAGGCCGGGTCGAAGACGACGCTCAGATTCGCGAAGCGCGCGAGCGCCATGAAGACCATCCGGCTGCTGGCGTTGCTGAAGACGAGCGAATCGGGGAGCTTGACGTCCGTGGGCAGATCGAGCCCCGGCGGTGGCAGCGCGCGCGTCCGGTCGATCAACGATTCCAGTTCTGTCTTTCCCCCGCGCGATGCGGCCAGGTGCACCCGGACTTTTTGTCGTGTGTCGCGGAGGGCAGCCTCGATGTCCGCCGACGTCGGATTCAGTTCGGACGCGACCTGAAACTCGATCAGGGCATCCTCGTACCGTTCCGTCGCCGTCAAGCGTCGTCCGCGGAAGTAGTGTTCCTGTGATGCACGCAGCCGGGCGCGATCGAGCGCCAGCTTCGCGGTCCGGTCTTCCGGGTTGGCCCGAACGGCCTTGGTGTATTCGACGACCGCACGGTCGTAGTCCTGCGCGCGCTCTGCGTTCTGGCCAAGATGGTAAGGGGCTGTGCTGGCGCATCCCGGGGCGACGAGGGTCGCCGCCAGGCATATGGCGATCGACAGCCGCAGGCCGTTAGCGCGACGGGGTGGTCGTAACATCAGCTCCACGCGGAATCTTGAATATGAACGTCTTATCGGACAATCCCGTGTTTTCCTTGAAATTGGAGAAGTGGAACGTCGATCGGCCCCCCTGGCTGTCGGCCGCGCTCAGCGTTCGTATTTGCAGCGTGCGGCGGTCCACGACGAGTTGCAGCCAATCGTAGTCCCGTTCGGCAGCTTTGGCTGCAACCGAAGCGCGTAGGTATCGGGGCCGCCGCCGTCAACGTAGCTGACCGTGAAATCGCGCGTCAGGTTGCCCTTTCCGACGAGAAACAACACTGCCGTCGTGGCCTGATCCTCTTCGGGCACGGGGCTGATGATGACCTGATTGTCCGCGGGCACGTGCAGATAGATGCGCCGTCCGTCAGAGACGAAGACCTTGGTCTCCGGGGACTTGTAGTCCCAGCGCATTTTCCCCGGCTTCTTGACCTGGACGACGCCCCGCTCGGTTTGCTTCTTTCGCAGCAGACCGCCTTCCGATTCGTGGACGAAGTCGGCGGTGAAGTCGTGAATCGTGTCGTACTTCTTCTGGAGCGAGGTGGCCACGTCCTGCGCCGGCGGCAACCCCGGCGGTTGCGAGGTCAACGCGAAGCCGAGCGCGAGAGCCTGGACGAATGGCGCGAGAGCCTGGACGAATGGAAGGATGCGCATGCGACTGCTCATCCATGGTAGCACCTTGATGGGTGCGCATCCGGGCCGAGGAGCTGAAGCGGCTCAGCGTTTCGGAGTGGCCGGAAAGGCTGCGCTACACTGAAAAAGACGCTGAGCCACGGCGGCGTCAGGAGGGACAAGATGTCGAAGCTCATCCGGTGCGGTGTGGTCGCGCTGGGCCTATATCTGACCGCCGCTCCTTTGAGGGCACAGGCCACTCGCGACACGAGCACGATGGTGAACGATGCCTGGATCACCACGCAGATCTACGCGAAGTTCTTCGCCGACGCGGACATCAAGGGCCGAAACATCGACGTCGAGACGCTGTCGGGTGTCGTCACACTGCGGGGCGTCGTTCAGAATGCCTCCGAGCGCAACCAGGCGGCCGCCAAGGCGAAGGCGACCGAAGGCGTCAAGCAGGTCGTCGACGAACTGTCGCTTCCTCAGGCCGAGAAGCCCGAACCGCACGACACGTCTCCGCGACCACCGGTGAGCAACGCGGAGCAGGTGAAGGCGCACGCGAAGAGTGCGGCCGACCGGGTGGGGAAGGAGATCTCCGACACGTGGATCACCACGAAAGTGCAGGCAATGTTTTTCCTCGACAAGGACGTCAAGGGCACGCAGATTGACGTGACGACGAAGGGGAGCATCGTGACTCTTGCCGGCACCGTGCCGACCGAGGCGACGCGTCAGAAGGCGGTGGCGGACGCACGATCCATCGAGGGCGTCACCCAGGTGGTCGACAAGATCAGTGTCAAGAAATAGCGGCTACCGCTTTCCGCGCTTCCTCGCAATGAACGCGCGGACCTGATCGACAGGCCGCGTGTTCAGCACATGGCGCGGTTCTACCCAGCCGCGCCGTGCGGTGCCGACCCCCAGCTGCATCTGCCGCTCGAGCAGCCGTGCGCGATGGCAGTCGCTGTCGATCGTCAGCGTCACGCCGGCGGCGATTGCCTCGCGGGCGCGCTCGCCTTCGAGGTCGAGATGCGCCGGGGCGCCATCGACCTCGAGCGCCGTCCCGGTTTCTGCCGCGGCCGCGAATACCGCATCGAAGTCGAGCGCATATCCCGCGCGCCGGCCCACGAGCCGATTAGCCGGGTGGGCGACGACGTTGACGAGCGGGTGGTGGATGGCCTGCAGGCACCGGCGCGTCAGCGTCTTTGCATCCTGGCGGGCGGAATCGTGCAGCGACGCGAGGACGATATCGAGCGATTCGAGGAGGCGGTCGGGGAAGTCCAGGCGTCCATCCGGCATGATGTCCGTCTCGACGCCGTGCAGAATCGTGATTTGCGGATACCGCTCGCGCATCGTCTCGATCTCGGCACGCTGGCGCGACAGGTCCCTGCGCGACAGCGTTCGTGACGCGCCCGCGCGTTCCGAGTGGTCCGTGATGGCGATGTACTCGTAACCCAGCGCACAGCACGCAGAGACCATCGCCTCGAGTGAGTCGGCGCCGTCACTGTAGATCGTGTGCATGTGCAAATCGCCGCGGATGTCTTCGCGGGAAACGAGCGCCGGCAGAGTTCCCGCCGACGCAGCCTCGAGCTCGCCCGTCGCATGCCGGATTTCCGGTGGGATGAACCGAAGCCCGGCGTGCGTGTAGAGCGCTTCCTCGCTGGCGGCGAGCCGCAGATGGCCTGCCCGTGTCCGCACCGCGTGCAGATGTGCACGAGAGCCGGTCGTCGAGAACAGGACCGTCCCGTACTCGTCAGGCGCGGCCACGCGAACGTCTGCTTCCGTGCGTTGAAAGGTCAGAATCACGCGACGCGGGCCGCGGTGAAGGATGTTCTCAATTCCCCGCGTCTGGCAGAGTTGATCGATCGCAGAAGGCGGATCGTCTGCTGGTACGACGAGGATCAGCTCGGATACCAGGGACTCGAATCGACGCGCATCACCTGACGGGCCGATGACGTCGATGGCCGGAGTACTCGCCGTGATCGCTGTCGACAACGATTCGAGAAGGTCGCGGGCGCGTCCGAGGGGAATCATGCCGGCGTCGCTCGCCGTGGCCGGAGCGGCGTGCCGGAGACGCGCGTCCAGGCTCTCGCCGAGAGTCTGCTGGACGAGCCCGGTCTCGAGCGCTTGAAGAAGTTCCCCGAGTGTCAGGATGCCGAGTTGCCGGACGAGCGTGGCCGCTTCCTCCGACTCGACGACCCCGAGATCGAGCAGGCTTCTGTGGAGACCCGGCAGCGTGGCTCGCGAGCTGGAGATCGCGACATCCGGTCCCGCGACGGCCAGCTCGCGCAATGTCCGGTGGATGAGCGGCGTGATGTCGGGTTCGTTCTGCAGACGGTCGCGGCGCGCCCGCTGAAGCAGTGCGGACGCGGCGGAGGGGCTGAGCGCGGCCATCCTGTCAGCCGCGCGCCGCAGGTCGGTGGCTTCCGCCGCCGCTCCCCGAATCTCCGCAAGATCGGCGAGCGTGCGAAGCGCACGCCCTATGCTCGACTCGCCACTCACTCCCTGGCAGTACCTGACGAGTGAGCCGCCAGCGAGGTTGGAGTGACGGCCATGTAAATATTCTGGCCAGCCTGTACGCGCAGTGTCAACCAGGAAGGCGTGCGTGTGAATCGGGCCGGAAGGGACGGAAGGTCTCGTCGCGGGTGTGCTACGAGGCCGCTCGTGCCTTCAGACGCCTTGACACGCGTCGCTGCCGTGCGTATGCGCGTGGGCCTGGTTCGCATGCACGATCCATCCCTGCGATTGCCGTCCGCACACCACGCAGCGCAGGAACATCGCGCCGCCATCGCACGACACGCTGTAGTCGTGCCCCGTCACGTAGCAGTAAATCCAGCTCCACATAGGTCACCTTCTCAAGAACACAATCGCCCTGAGGCAAGGGAAATGCCACATGCACGGGCGCTTGACCTATATGAAAACGTGAGCAGAATCGGGATGATACATTTTGGGCTGGCCCAGCAATTGCCCGATCAAGACACCGAACTTGCACGCAAAGTTACGGTTCTGAAATTCGCTTTCACAACTGATCGGCGAGCAGCCGACTTACTTGTTGAAATCCACCGATGCGGTGACGGGTGTCGATGCGGTAACGGTGACGGTCACACGCCGCTCAGGGAACTGCGGATTCTTGAAGACGACCTCGTGGGTGCCGAGCGGCACACGGATCGCCGCCAGCGGGGTGTCGCCGATCTTCTTGCCCTCGAGCCAGACTTCGGCCCAGGGCGTCGCATTCGCGGCGAGCTCACCCGTGGGAACGAGGCTGACCGAACTCTCTTCTCCCGGCTCGATGTCGACGGACTGGGTCGTCTTGTACCCCATCTCCTTATTGCTGAACGTCAGCTGATGGCGTCCGGGAGAGAGCATCAGGCGCCCCTGCTCGGTTGTTCCAATCGGCTTCCCGCTCTCTGCAATGTCGAGCGTGACGGGCGAGAACACCGCGATCCAGCCGGAGTAGATAGGAACATCGATAGAGAGCGGCTTTCCGGCTTCCATCCGAATCGCTTTCTTGACCGTGCCTGACGGCGTGATGAATGTCAGCGTGTGCTTGCCGGGGGCCACGTTGTCCACGGTGATCGGCGATTCGCCAACGTCCTTTCCATCGAGCATCACATGCGCGCCACCCGGCTGCGTGGTGACCGCCAGGCTGCCCGGCTTGGTGGCTTCCGCTTTCTTCGGGGCGGGCAGCGTGGGTGCCGGCGCTGGTTCCGCCGTCTCTGACGCGGGCGTGCTGTGGCCCGGAATGTACGCGCGTCCGACGCCGATGACGGCAACGATGACGACCGCTGCCACGGCTGCCAGACGCCACGGGAATGCTGTCGCGGGCGGATCTTCGCGCTCGAGGAACGCGGGGATCGGCGTGACTGGCTGAGGCTCGCGCCGCTCTGCCCGTGTCGTCGAAGGATTGAAACCCGACGCGCCGTCACTCTTCAAGCGCAGCGGCGCCGGAGTCCTCGCCGGAGTTGGTGGGCGCAGCGCGAGCGGGGCAGGCGGCGCCGCATCCTGTCTCGGCGCATCCGGAAGCCGATTGAACGTCGGCATTGGAATCGGCGCGGCGACCGCCGGCATTGGCGGCGCGTGCACGGGAACAACGGGCTTCGGTGGCTGCGCCGGAACGGCGTTCGATCGCAGCTTGTCGCGCTGTCCCTTCGATCCTCGCCGTTTGCGCTTCGATTGCGCCTTCGACTGCGCCTGGGTCGCGGGGGCAGGCGCAGGCGGCGCTGCATTCACAGCCGGAGAAACCGCGTCAGGCTCTGCCGCTTGGGCGGGCTGTCCTTCAACGGCATCGGTCGCGACCGGGTCACCTTGATCGAGGAACTGGAAGCCGCTGTCCGGTTCGGGTACGCGATCTGGCGTCAGGGCTGGCTCGGGGAATCCTTCGGGATCGTCCATGACGATCGCCTTGGGCGGCGCGGGCGCCGGAGGATCAACGGCCACAGGTGTTGGCGGTTCCACCACCGCAACGGGCTCGATGACCGGAGGCGGCGCCGGGATGGCGGGCCTGGCAACGATCGGTTCGGGCTCGATCGGCGCCAGCACTGGCGGCGGAACATAGGCGTCCTCGTCTGTGACGATCGTGTCGGCCGCTGGCGAGGGCTCGATGTCCGTGAGCGATGGAAGAGACATCAAGTCGGCGATCGGTTCTTCGATGGCGGGCTCGGCCGTCAGGAGCGAGAGATCGTCGAGAGAGATCTCGCGCACCCTGTCGAACTCGGCGGTCAGTTCGTCGATCGGCGAGTCTTCGTGTTCGACCGAGGGCGGCGGTGGTGCCTCGTACTCGCGCTCTTCCTCGATCAGCCGGTTCATGTCCTCGACGAACGCGGTAAGGGCCGTGCGGCACTTCGTGGCGCCGATTTCGCGGGCGACCTGGCGCACGTCCGCGGCCGCTTCTGCGGCGGTCGCGTAAGGCTGTCGTGCTGCGAGCGGCAAGGTCCGGCGGAGGAATGCTTCAAGGCTGGCTGCGAACTGCGTGCTGCCACGAATCTGGGCGATTTCACTTACTTCGCCGAGGAGTGTCGTCAGATCCTGATACTCGTTTCTTCGAAGCGGCCGGCCGAGCACGATCATGATGGCCGTCAGCGACGCCTGCGCGAGGTCCGCGACCACGTCCAATCGCGCAGGCCCGTCGTCTGCAGGGGCGGCGGCGACGCCGAACTCGAGCCAGAGGGCTCGCCGATTGAATTGCAGCCGCTGGACGATCGGTCCGTAGACCCAGTCGAGCATCACGACGTGGCTGGCCGGAGTGAGGACGACACGGCCCGGTCCGAGCGTGCCATGTGCGAAGCCGCCGTTGTCGTGAAGCGTTCCCAGTGAGGGAAGGATTTCGAGAAGGAACCCGAGTGCCGCGTCAACGCTGGGACTGCTGGCCTCGTGCGCGGGCAGTCCGGTTGCGGCTTCCAGCAGGTCGCAGAGGCGGTTCCCGGCGACAAATTGCGAGACGACGGTCAGCGATCCACGAGAATCGCGCTCGATGCGGCGAATCCGCGAGAACCGGTCATCGTCGACGACAGCCGAGAAGGCGACGCGTTCCCGCAGGAATGTCTCGAAGGCACCAATCTCTGGCCGCAGATGCAGCCGTTCGAGCATGACTCCCGATTCGCGATCGATTTCGAGCGAACGGCGGCCGAGACCATCCTCATATCCGGAGGCCGATAACGAAACGGGCAGCAGCGTCGATGGTTCTGACATTGCAGGAACAGACCGTGGCGTGCAACCTCCGCTCCACCGGAACGTGTGCGCGCCGGGCCTCGAATCCGCGCTTCAATCAGCACACGGGACCGTCATGCCAGCGACGACTTCCGTAGGTGTGCACAAAAATGTAACGGCTGATTGCAGTCTTGTAAGTGCGGTAAAGTTCACCGGTCATGACGGATGTCAATGAAATCCGGGCGTTGAAGGCATCGCTTCAGGGGGCGCTCGATGCGGCTCGCGCGCTCGAAGCGATCGAGAGCAAGGTCATGTCGATTGATCCAGGCGCTGAGGTGACTGCTGACGATCTCGAGGAACTGGGTCGCGTGACGCTCGCACATGCGGTCTCGTCGCAAGCGCTTCGCGGGTTCGTCGAGTCGATGCGCACGCGCCGCGCGGTGTAACGCCGGGGAAGCATGCTAGAATCGTTATTCGTGCTCAGTCGCTGGCAGGGTGCTATGCGGTCGTGCACGAACTCACCTTCAAGGTAGGGCGCGTAGCTCAGCTGGGAGAGCGCTGCGTTCGCAATGCAGAGGCCGGGAGTTCGATCCTCCCCGCGTCCACCAGCCTTCGCTCTCGATTGCAGGCGAAGGCTGTCCCGCCGGAGCGCGAAGCGCGTAGGCGGACTGTCCCCTGTCTAGACTTCGAGCTACGGCTAGGCCAGGCTTCCGCCTGGCCCGCGAACCGTGAACTGCGAGGACTACAACACGTCGAGGTACTTCAACGCGCCGCCCGTGTTGAAGACGACGACGCTGTCGTTGGATTTGATTCGACCGTCACGAGCGAGGACCTTGACCGCGTGCAGCGCGGCGCCGCCTTCGGGGGCTGCGCTGATGCCTTCACGCGACCCGAGCTCTCGCATCGCCGCGACCATGTCGGCATCGGTGACGGTCAGGGCGGTGCCGCCGCTCTCCCTCACCGCACGCAGCACGAGAAAATCTCCAACCGCTTTCGGCACGCGCAGGCCATCGGCGATTGTTTTCGCATCGACCCACATTTCCGATCGCTCCGCGCCCTGATCGAACGCGCGCACAATCGGCGCGCAGTGCTCGGCCTGGACGGCCACCATCTTCGGCCTGTTGCCTGCGGACTTCCAGCCAATGCGCTCCATTTCCTCGAAGGCCTTCCACATGCCGACCATCCCGGTGCCCCCGCCGGTCGGATAGATGATCCAGTCGGGAAAGGACCACGCCATCTGTTCCCCGATCTCGTAGGCCATCGTTTTCTTGCCCTCGATGCGGTAGGGCTCCTTCAGCGTCGACACGTCGTACCACCCGAGCGGCTTGCCGCGTTCGGCGGCAATGCGTCCGGCGTCGGTGATCAATCCGTCTACGAGGGTCACCTCTGCGCCGTACAGCTCGCATTCGCGGATGAACGGCACCTTCACGTCCTTCGGCATGAAGACCTTCGCCTGAAGTCCGGCTGATGCGGCGTACGCCGCCATGGCGTTGGCCGCATTGCCCGCAGAGGGGACGGACAGGATCCTCGCGCCGAGATGTTTCGCGCGGGTGACCGCTGCCGAAAGTCCGCGGGCCTTGAAGGAGTTCGTCGGATTGAGCGACTCGTCCTTGACGTAGAGGCGCTCGAGACCCAGTGCCTGCCCCAGCCGCGACGCGTGAATCAACGGCGTCCAGCCCTCTCCAAGCGTGAGAGGCGCCTCGCCATCGAGGAGAGGCATGAGCTCGCGGTACCGCCACATGTTGGACTCGCGGCCGGCGAGCGACTCGCGCTTCCATGCGCGGGCCGCGTCGAGATCGTACCGGGCGAGAAGGGGAGCGCCGCAGCGGCAGAGATGCTGTTCGCGGCGAGGGTCGTACGGGCCTTCGCCGCACGGCACGCTGCATTCGAGGTGGGAGAAGTAGGACACAGACAATCAGCAATTCACTTATTCAGCAGCTCGCCATCCTTCTTCTTCTGGAGGTCGTCGATGAGCCCGATGTGCTGATCGGTCACCTTCTGCACCTCGTCGAGGCCGCGGCGCTCGTCGTCTTCCGAGATGCTGTGATCCTTGAGGAGCTTCTTCAGCTTGTCGTTCGCGTCGCGGCGCACTTGCCTGACGCCGTTGCGTCCCTCCTCGGCGTGCTTGTGCACGAGCTTCGAAAGCTCTTTCCGGCGTTCCTCGGTCAGCGGGGGAATCGGAATTCGCACGACTTTGCCATCGTTGGTGGGGTTCAAGCCCAGGTTCGACGAGCGGATCGCCTTTTCCACGGCCCCCATCAGTGAGTGATCGAAGGGCTGCGCGACGATGAGCGTGGGCTCCGGAATCGAGAGGGATGCGACCTGGTTCAGCGGCAGGGACGACCCGTAGGCGTCGACGTGCACCGTATCAAGAATGGTGACCGACGCCCGGCCGGTCCTCACGCCGCCGAGCTCGCGCCGGACATGATCGATCTGCGTGTCCATCCGTTTCTTGACTTCCCCGAACAGGCCTTTCAGATCTTTGACATCCATACCGTCCTCTAAGCCGTCACGGTGGTTCCCACCGGTTCCCCGTCGATGACGCGGCGCAGGTTCCCCGCCGTACGGAGGTTGAACACGACGATAGGCAGCTTGTTGTCCATGCACAGCGAGATGGCTGTGGCGTCCATGACCTTCAAACCCTGCTCGAGCACTTTCAGGTACGAGATCTGCGAGTATTTCGTGGCGTTCGGATCGAGCATCGGGTCGGCCGTGTAGATGCCGTCCACCTTGGTGCCTTTCAGGATGACCTCTGCCTTCATTTCCATGGCGCGTAGCGCCGCGGCCGTGTCCGTCGTGAAGTAGGGATTGCCCGTCCCGGCCGCGAAAACGACCACGCGCCCCTTTTCCATGTGCCGGACGGCGCGGCGTCGAATGAACGGTTCGGCGACCGCGCGCATCTCGATGGCGGTCGCGACGCGCGTATTCACGCCGGCATGCTCGAGCGCGTCCTGAAGCGCGAGCGCGTTGATGACCGTGGCGAGCATCCCCATGTAGTCGGCCGTGGCGCGATCCATGCCGCGGGCGCTCGCCGCGAGGCCACGGAAGAGATTCCCGCCGCCAATCACGATCCCAGTCTGGACGCCGAGCTGCTGGATCTCGTAGATGTCCTTGGCGATCTGGTTCGTGACCGCGGGATCGATCCCGAACTGCTGCTCGCCCATCAGCGCTTCACCAGAGAGCTTCAACAGAACGCGACGGTAGGCTGCGGACATAGTGGGGGATTATATCAAGCCGAAAATAAAGGACCGCGTCAGTTTCCTTCGCCCAGCTTGAATCGCACGAACCGTGGAATCGCGATGTTCTCGCCCATCTTCGCGATCGAGGCCTGGACGATCTGGCCGATCGTCATCTTGGGATCACGAATCGACGGCTGATCGAGCAAGCAGACCTGCTCGTAGAAGCTATTGAGTTTTCCCTCGACGATCTTCTCGATGACGGCCGGTGGCTTGTTCTGGCCTTCCATCTGACCGCGGTAGATGCCGCGCTCGCGCTCCAGGATGTCGGCCGGAATCTCTTCGCGGCGCACGTACTGCGGGCTGGCCGCGGCGATGTGCATGGCGATCTCGCGGGCGAGATTCTGAAAGTCCTCGGTGCGCGCGACGAAGTCGGACTCGCAGTTCACCTCCACCAGGACGCCGATCTTGCCGCCCATGTGGATGTAGCTGCCGATCAGGCCTTCATTGGTCGAGCGGCCGGCCTTCTTGGTGGCCTGCGCCAGCCCGCGCTTTCGAAGAATCGTGGTCGCTTCGTCGATGTCGCCCTTGGCCTCGGTCAGCGCGGCCTTGCATTCCATCATGCCCGCGCCCGTGGCGTCGCGGAGCTTCTTCACCAGTGCGGCGTTGATCTCTGTCATTACTTTCTCCGTCATGGCTTTCTCCCGATTATCAGTTTCCAGTGTCGACTGTACAAAAAAACGCCGGCCCATTCGTTCAGGCCGGCGACGTCCTACCGCAACCTGGACTCAGACCGACGCCGGGGATGTGGCCTGTTCCGGGCGCACCTGGCGGTTCGCGCGGCCGCGGCGGGTCCGGTCGTCGCCTTCCGATTCCGGGCCTTCGTCAGCCTGTGCCGATTCGCGGATTCCGCGGCCCGAGACAATCGCGTCGGCGATGCGCGAGGCGAACAGTCGAATCGCGCGCAACGCGTCGTCGTTGCCGGGGATGACGTAGTCGACTTCGTCCGGATCGCAGTTGGTATCGACCACGCCGATGACGGGAATCTTCAGCTTGCGCGCTTCGTCGACCGCGATCTTTTCCTTGCGGGTGTCGACGACGAAGAGCGCGTCGGGCAGGCGCGCCATGTTCCGGATGCCTTCGAGGTTCTTCTGGAGCTTGCGCTTCTCCTTCTCGATCTGCGCGATCTCCTTCTTCGACAACGACTCGTACCGGCCGTCGGTTTCCATCGCTTCGAGGTCACGCAGCCGCGCCAGGCTCCGCTGAATCGTCGAGAAATTGGTCAGCAGCCCGCCGAGCCAGCGCTGGTTCACGAAGAACATGCCGCTCCGCTGCGCTTCTTCGGCGATCGCATCCTGTGCCTGCCGCTTGGTCCCGACAAACAGGACCGTCCGGCCATCCGCCGCCAGGTTCGAGACGAACTGCTCGGCATCGCGGAACAACTTCGCCGTCTTTGCGAGGTCGATGATGTAGATCCCGTTTCGCTCGCCGAAGATGAACTGCTTCATCTTCGGATTCCAGCGCTTCGTCTGGTGTCCGAAGTGGACCCCTGCCTCGAGCAAATCCTTCAACGCGATGCCGGTCAAATTGCCTCCATAAAAAGCTCCTGTTGTCCTATCGCTTACTGAACTGGAAGCGCTTCCGCGCTCCCTTCTGTCCGTACTTCTTCCGCTCCTTGATACGCGCGTCGCGCGTCAGGAAGCCGGCTTTCTTGAGCCGCTGACGCAGCTCGATGTTGTATTCCACGAGCGCGCGCGCGATCCCGAGGCGCAGCGCGCCGGCCTGGCCTGCGATGCCGCCGCCGGCAATCGTGGCGAGCACATCGAACTTATCGGCCGTTTCGGTCACGGCCAGCGGTTGCTTGATTTGGGTGCGAAGCGCCTCGGTAGGAAAGGCCTGCTCGAGCGGCTTCCGATTGACCGTCATGCCACCGGAGCCGGGGCGGAGAAACACGCGGGCGGTTGACGTCTTCCGACGCCCGGTGCCGTAGTACTGAATGCCTGATGCCACGTCTACACGACCTCGCGCTTGGTTGTCTTCACGGCCTTGGGTTTCTGCGCCGCGTGCGGATGGTCACCACCCGCATAGACCTTGAGCTTGCGCCACATGGCTTCGCCCAGCTTCGTCTTGGGCAACATGCCACGCACGGCTTCTTCAACGAGCCGCACCGGATTCTTCTGGCGGACGTCCTTGGCGCGCTCCTCGCGGAGCCCCCCTTCGTACCCGCTGTGATACCGGTAAAGCTTCTGTTCTTCCTTGCGGCCCGTCAGTCGGACCTTGGCCGCATTGACAATGACGACATGATCACCCGTGTCGATGTGGGGGGTGTACACCGGCTTGTGTTTCCCCTGGAGCAGGCGGGCCGCCTCGGTCGCAACCCGGCCGAGCACCATCTCCTCGGCATCAATCACGTGCCACTGCCGCTGCACACTTCCGGCAGTGGGGACAAACGAACCCATTCAAAAAACCCTTTCGGCGGCCTTCGCCGGGGCTTCGGCGAACTCACCGGAGCATTGCGGAGGCTGTCAGCCTCTTTCGAAGGACGGCAAACCAAAAGGATACTGGTGATTAGCGTCGTTGTCAAGGCAACCAGCGGCGGGTCTTACGGTCGCTAAAGCGTCGCAGTTTCTGCATTACAGTTTCGTTAGCCCCATACAAAAATCGACATTCCAGGGGTCTCTTCCAGAGACCTCCTATATCAGAACTGCCCAGTTCTGCCGAAAATGTGCATGAGTTCCCTCGTGGCACCGTGCTTGCCGCCCGAGCTGACGATAAACGCGCCAGAAAAAGCCGGAAAGCACTCGGCATTGCAGGTGGCTTGTGTCGAGTGCCGGCGTTTTATGGCGCGAAGTACCTCTCCAATAACTAGTTAAGACGATTACAGGATTGGACATTGCCGGTGTTTCGCAAAGCGAAATCCCTGGTCGGGCTGGATATCGGTTCGAGCGCCGTCAAAGCGGTGGAGCTGAAGCCAGCTGGTAAGGGCTTCAAGGTGGCCGCGTTCGGTAGTGAAACGGTTCCCCCGGACAGTATCGTCGACGGAGCCATCATCGATGGAGGCGTCGTCGCGGAGGCCATCCGCCGGCTTTTCACCGGCGGCAGCATCAAGACGAAGGACGTGGCGGCGTCGCTTTCGGGAAACGCGGTCATCGTCAAGAAGATCACGCTGCCGGTGATGACCGAGACCGAGCTGGCCGAGTCGATCTACTGGGAGGCCGAACAGTACATCCCCTTCGACATCCAGGACGTCAATCTCGATTACCAGATCCTCGACAAGGGCACCGACGGCGGGAAGCCGACGATGGACGTCCTCCTGGTGGCCGCGAAGAAGGAGAAGATCGCGGACTACACCGGTGTGATCGCGCAGGCCGGGCGCTCGGCGGTGGTCGTCGACGTCGATGCCTTCGCGCTGCAGAACGCCTACGAAGCGAACTACGGCATCGAGCCGGGTGCGATCGTCGTGCTGCTCAACGCCGGCGCCAGCGCCACCAATATCAACATCCTCAACGGCGACCAGTCCGTTTTCACGCGCGACATTTCGATCGGTGGCAACGCCTACACGGAGGCGCTGCAGAAGGAGCTCAACCTTCCATTCGAGCTGGCCGATCAGCTCAAACGCGGGCTCGCCGTTGATGGCGTCACGTTCGACGATGCGAAGCCGGTGCTGCGTGCCGTCAGCGAAAACGTGATGCTCGAGATCCAGAAGACCTTCGACTTCTTCAAGGCCACCGCGTCGTCGGACCGCATCGACCGCATCATGCTCAGCGGCGGCGCCTCGCGGGCAGAAGGGTTCACCGAGATGCTCAGCGACCGGTTCGCCGCGCCGGTCGAAGCCCTCGATCCCTTCAAACGCGTCGCGTTCGATTCGAAGAAGTTCCAGGTGGAGCCGGCGGAAGTGTCGCCGACGGCCGCGGTTGCGGTCGGGCTCGCGCTACGGCGGGTGGGCGACCGATGATCCGCATCAATCTCCTCGCTGTCGATCGCGAGCGCACGAAGCGGGGCGCGCTGATCCCTGCCGCCCAGCGAGTGACCATCGCGGCGAGCCTGATTCTCATCGGAACAGCGCTCCTGGTCGGCTGGTGGTTCTGGTCGCTGCATCAGGCGTCCATCCGCGTGGACGACGACCTCGTCAAGGGTGAACGCGAGATGCAGCAGCTGCGGTCCGTCCTCGCGCAGGTGCAGAAGTTCGAGGCAAGCAAGGCGCAGCTTCAGCAGCGCGTGACGCTGATCGAGCAGCTGCGGCGCGGACAGAGCGGCCCGGTTCACATCCTCGACGAGATCAGCAAAGCCGTGCCCGAGCGCCTCTGGCTGACGGACATGACGCAGAAAGGCGACGACATCGTCCTGGCCGGCATGACGACGTCGTTGACGGGATTGTCGGACTTCGTCGCCAACCTCGAAGGCAGCACCTGGTTCAAGAAGCCGGTCGACATCGTCGACAGCCAGGTGACGACCGATCCGAAGAACGGCGACATCTTCAAGTTCTCGGTCAAGGCCGTGTTCAACAACCCGGACGCGCCGCCGCCGCCACCGCCGCCAGCAGCCGGCGCGAGAGGCCGTGGCGCGCCGCCGGTGAAGAAGTAGAGCTTAACAGGGCATTCATGGACATCTCGCTCAGCAAACTTCCGTGGTACGGCCAGATCGGCGCCTTTGTCGTCGTGTCGGGCCTCGCGGTGTTTGGCTTCTGGAAATTCTACGTGTCGGAGATGCAAGCCGACATCGATGTTCGCCGGACCCGGCTGACGGCCCTGCGAGGGGACATCACAAAGGGCGTCGCAACGGCGCGGCGGCTGCCCCAGTTCCAGTCGGAGGTCGCGGAGCTCGAACGGCGTCTCGACAATCTTCGCGCGGTGCTGCCGGAGCAGAAGGACGTGGCCGACATCCTCCGGCGAGTGCAGGGACTGGCGACTCAGTCCACCCTCAACATTCAGCGCTTCACGCCGCAGGAGCCCAAGCAGGAGGCGCTCTACGCGGCCCTTCCATTCAAGATCCGCGCGGAAGGCACGTATCACAATCTCGGGTTGTTCTTCGATCGCCTCAGCAAGTTCCCGCGAATCATCAATGTCGGTGAGATCGTGATCAAACCGCGGCAGCCGCAGGACGCCACTGCGAGCATCGAAGTCGAGTGTGTGACAACGACATTCGTTCTGCAGGAAAGCAAGGCGCCGGCCGCCGGCCGCGGTGGTCGCGGCATCGTGCCAAAGCAGCCTTCGACGAAATGAGCACAAATATGATGCGTCTCGCTCGCGTGCTGCCGGGGATGGTGCTGGCGATGGCGCTGGCGTCGCTCTCGCGGGCAGCGCAGCCTGCCCCGGTGTTGAACCAGGCGCAGCCACCCGCACCGGCCGCTGGCCAGCCGCCATCGAAGCCGGCGGAAGCTGGAGCGCCCTTTACCTACAACCCTGAAGGCCGCCGCGATCCGTTCGTCAGCCTGATCGGTCGCGGCAACGATCCGAAATCCACAGGCGCGCGTCCATCGGGGGTGCCGGGACTTCTGATCAACGAGGTCAGCGTCAAGGGGATCGTGCGAAACAGTGCCGGCTTCGTGGCGATGATCCAGGGACCGGACAACAAAACGTATGTGGTCAAGGCGGGAGATCGATTGATGGACGGCACGGTGAAATCCATCGTCCAGGATGCGGTTGTGTTCTCACAGGATGTCAACGACCCGCTCTCTCTGGTGAAGCAGAAGGAAATCCGGAAAAGCCTGAGATCCGCCGAGGGGGGGCGCGGATGAGCCAGCAGTTGTCGCACTTCACTCTTTCGCGCGTCCGCGTGGCGCAACTGGCGATCGTCGCCGCGCTTGCCGCCACGAGCGGACTGTCGCTTTCGGCGGGCGCGACGCCGATTCGCCTGCTGGGCGTGTCGGCGCAGGGCACGGCGCTGGTCATCGAATCGTCCGAACCCGCAGCCTACGTGGTCAAGCGGCCTGATTCGCTCACGCTGCTGGTCGAATTGCGCAACGTGTCGGTCGCCAACGCCTCGAACGTCGGCGAGCGCCGCGATCCGATCACCAACGTGACGCTCGAGCAGGGATCCGGAGAGGACGGACAGGCGGTGGCGCGTGTACGCGTGGCCCTCTCGCGTCCGCTCGAGTATGCCGTTCGCAGCGCGCGGAACATGATTCGCCTCGAATTGACGACGCCCGCTCGCGCGAAGGCGACGGATGTCACGAGCGCGATGCCATCAGCGGCCCCGTCGAAACCGGAACTGGCCACGGCGCTGCAGGTGCCGGTGGAAGCGCCAGCGGCGACGATTCTCGATCGCGTGCGGGCCAGTCGCACAGCCTCAGCCACGACGATCACGCTGGGCGGGAACGGGCGCCTGATTCCGACCGACGTGACAGAGGCCGAAAACAGGCCACGACGCCTGCTTCTGGATTTTCCAAACGTCTCGTCGAAGGTTCCGACCGAGACCTACGTCGAAGGTCAGCTCGTCAAGCGCGTGCGCGTGTCGAACAACGGCCGGATTCCTGCGACGACCCGGGTGGCCATCGAAGTGGCTGACGGCGCGACGTACCACGTAGAGCGAGCGGGCACAGAGGGAAGCGATCTCGCGGTCGTGTTCGAACCACCGCTCGCACCTGCCAGTGCGCAGACCACGCCGGGTGCGGCTGGCGCTCCTGCCGTAGCTCCGGAACCTGACATTCCTATCGAGCAGGCGATCGCCAACGCGGCGTCGATCACGCCGAAGGAGACACCTGCTGAGAAGCCGGTCGCCAGCGCCGTGCCGCCGGCGCCGAAAGTAAGCCCGCCTGCTGAGGCGCCTGCGCCCGCACCAGCGCGTCCGACAACGACTGCCGCACGTCCGCAGAATCCGCCGGTGGCAACACCATCATTACCGCCGCCACCGCCGCCGGCCGCTGCGTCACACGTGAACCAGCAGATCATTACGGGCAGCAGCGAGAAGCAATATAAGGGCACGCCGATTACGCTCGATTTTTCAGGCGCCGATCTCCGCTCGGTCCTGCGTTACTTCAACGAAATCAGCGGCCTCAACATCATCATCGACCCGTCGGTGCCGGCGACGCCGATTGACGTGGTGCTCCGGGATGTTCCATGGGATCAGGCGTTCGAGACGCTGCTGCGGACACACAAGCTCGGATACGTCGCAGAGGGGACCATCGTCCGCATTGCCCCGTTGACGGTCCTGGCCGAGGAGGAAGGGGAGCGCCGGAAACTGTCGGAGGCGAAAGCGCTCGCCGGCGATCTTCGAGTCCAGACATTTTCGCTCAGCTACGCGAAGGCCGGGGATCTCTCACCGCTGCTCGTCAAGTCCGCGTTGTCGCAACGCGGTCAGATTCAGGTCGACGCGCGCACCAACACGATCATCATCACCGACCTCCCGGATCGACTGACGACCGTCTCAGCCCTTCTGGGTGCGTTGGATCGCCCGGAACCGCAGGTCGAAGTCGAAGCGCGGGTCGTGCAGACGACGCGTGAGTTTGCGAAATCGCTGGGCGTGCAGTGGGGACTCAACGGCCGCGTGACCCCGGCCATTGGCAACACGACCGGCCTGGCGTTTCCGAACAACGGTACGCTCGGCGGGCGGACTGGCGCCAACAACTCGCCGAGCGACACGCGCGCGACGGCCAACGACACGACCGCAACGGCCGTGAATCTTGGAGTGCCCGGCGCGACATCCGCAATCGGCCTGGCGATGGGGGCGGTCAACGGCGCGTTCAACATCGACGTCGCGCTCACCGCGCTCGAGCGCAGCGGCAAGGGACGCATCCTGTCGACTCCGCGCCTGACGACCCAGAACAACGTCGCGGCCGAAGTGACGCAGGGGCTTCAGATTCCAATTCAGACGGTCGCCAACAACACCGTCACCGTCAGCTTCAAGGACGCGGCGCTGACCCTCCAGGTGACGCCGCAGATCACGTCGGCGAACACCGTGATCATGCAGATCACGCTCGAGAACGCGACGCCGGACTTCAGCCGTCAGGTCAACGGCATTCCACCCATCGACACGCAGCGCGCCCGTACCCAGGTGCAGGTGGACGACGGCGCAACCACGATCATCGGTGGAATCTTCGTGTCCCGCGAGCAGATATCGAACGAGCGCACACCCGGGCTGTACCGGCTGCCGCTAATCGGCTGGTTGTTCAAACGCGATACGACATCTGACGAAAGCCGCGAGCTGCTGATTTTCATCACGCCGCGCATCATCAGGGGCTGACAGTTATGAAGAAAGCAGTCTGGGGTGTTCGAATTCGGCGGGCAGGCCTTCTGGCGCTGATTCTGGCGTCGGCCTCGTGCGGTACACAGACACGAGATGGCACGTCGTCTTCGTATCTCATCATCTCGGCGCTCGAGGGCGCGTCCGGCGCCGACCCGAGCAAGTTCGGCACGGGAGCTCTTTTCGGACGTGATCACGACCAAGGACAACGTCACGACGATTTGGGAGGATCCCGGCCGCGTCACGATGAAACTCGGGCTCAAAGACCCCGGGTCTGCAGCGACGCCGGCCTCGCCGACGCCGAACAACTCGATCACGCTCAGCCAGTATCACGTCCAGTACGTCCGTGCCGATGGGCACAACGTCGAAGGCGTGGACGTCCCGTATGCGTTCGACGGCGGCATTACCGTGACAGTTTCTGCCAGTGATACGAGCGCGGGCTTCAGCCTGGTGAGAAGTCAGGCGAAACAGGAAGCGCCGCTTGCGGCACTGCAGACAAATCCAATCGCAATATCGACGATCGCCAGGGTGACCTTCTACGGGCACGACCAGACCGGCAGGGAAGTGAGCGTGATGGGAACGATCGACGTGAGCTTCGCCAATTTCGGCGATCCCAAGTGACATGGTGGAGATTGTGGCTGCAGCGTCGCCGAGCGCCGGTGATTCAAGTATGAAGAAACCATCATTGATACAGTGGATGATCGCGTGTGCGGTCGCAATCACCGCGACATCCGCGGGCTGCACGATGAAGAGCCAGGATACGCCTCAGCTCTCAGGCCCATCGGAGCTCGGCGTGTCCGTCACCCTGAGTACGCAACCGGAGATTCTGGTCCAGGACGGATCCTCCCAGTCGCTGGTCACGATTACGGCTCGTGACTCGAATGGAAAGCCCAAAAGAGACGTATCCATTCTCAGCGAGATCTTCGTGGGCGGCGTTCACACCGACTTTGGATCCCTGTCGGCGCGCAACCTCGTGACTGACGCAAACGGCGAAGCACGGTTGAGGTACACGGCGCCAGCACTTCCCTCAGGACCAGCCGTCGACAACGGCACCGTCGTAGACATCGGGGTGACGCCGCTCGACAAGTCCGGAACCGGCGGCTTTGGCAACAGCCTGACCCGGTTCGCGTCGATCCGGCTCATCCCGCCCGGCATCGTGATCCCGGCAGACGGGCTCCAGGCGGTGTTTACCTTCACCCCGAGCTCGCCGACCGATCACCAGAATGTGCTGTTCGATGCGTCAACGAGCACGGCGCCGCCGAACAATCCGATCGCGTCGTACTCGTGGAACTTCGGTGACGGGGCGACCGGCAGCGGCCGGACTGCGACGCACTCGTTCAGCATCGCTGGTACCTACAACGTGACCTTGACGATCGCGGACGCGTACAACAGGACCGCCACGACGACGCAGCAGGTTGCAGTGGGCGGTGGCGTCGGCCCGACGGCGAACTTCCTCTTTTCTCCGACGTCCCCGAAGGTCGGCGAGAACGTCAACTTCAACGCGTCAGGCAGTGTGCCCGCTGCTGGACGCACGATCCGCACCTACGAGTGGGACTTCGGCGACGGCGAGCAGAAGAGCTCGTCGAGTGCCATTACAACGCACGACTACCAGAAGGCCGGCGATTTCAACGTGACACTGGTGGTCACCGACGACGCGGGACACACGGGGGTGACGAGTCCAGACCGTCACGATTGTCACCGATGCGCCGACGGCCGACTTCACGTTCTCGCAGTTGCCGAACCCGCCCGCGGCTCTGCACACGATGCAGTTCAACTCGGCATCGTCGGCCGCCGCTGCCGGACGCACGATCACGTCCTATGCCTGGGACTTCGGTGATGGTGGAAGCAGCACGCTCGCAGGGCCTTCGCACACCTACCCGGGCGCGGCCAGTTTCAACGTCACGCTCACGATAACTGACAGCGCCGGGAAGACAGGTCGGGTGACGAAAACGGTCCAGGTGCAGTAACCTTCAGCCGTGCCGGATTCACCGCGCATCGAAGAATTGAAACGCCGGGTCCAATCAGACCCGGCGTCCATTGCCTTTGCGGCACTGGCCGAGGAATATCGTCGCGCCGAGCGCTTCCAGGAAGCCATCGAAACCTGCAGGACCGGGCTCGTTCGGCATCCCTCCTATCTTTCCGCTCACGTCACGCTTGGTCGGGCACTGATAGAAGTCGGCCGCGTGCAGGATGCGCGCGAAGAGCTCGAGTTCGTGCTCAAGCTCGCTCCTGAGAACCTGGCGGCGATTCGGGGACTTGCCGAGATCCACCATCGAATCGGTCAAGACGCCGGTGAGGTCACTCCCATGCCGGAGCCTGTTCCGGCGATCGCTGTCTCGGCCGCTGACGCTCCACCCATCGCGCACGCCACCGATACCGCCCATCAGCCGATCGAACCGAACGCCGTATTTGCATCTGCGTCAGCTGCAACGATTTCCGAGCCCGTGTTGTCCATCGCTGCGCCTCCGAGCGACATCGTCATCGCTCCGCCTGAAGAGTTACCTGAACGGGGGTCGCACGTAACGTACCCGCGTCCAGTCGATCCCGCGCTCGCAGGCCTTGAAGAGTTTCTGACCGCCATCATCCGGGCACGCGCCGGGCGTGCCGCCGCTCGCTGACGCGGGCTCGACTTCCATGACACCTGTACGGGCTCTTTCGGTCGATCATCGTCTTGCCGCCCTGCGATCGGATCTGAGTGCTCAGGCCCTGGAGGGGTTCGTGGTCACTCACCTTCCGAACCTCCAGTATTTGACCGGCTTCAGCGGGACGGCCGGGGCGGCCGTGATCACCGGGAGTCGCTGCGTGCTGGTGATCGACTTCCGCTACGAAACCGCCGCACGCGCACTCGTGTCCGCGTTCCCTGACACCCTGGTCGAGATTCGCGTCGTCGAGCGTACGTACGACGATGCGCTGACCGAACTGCTGATCGAATCGTCTGCCGGTAAGGTCGGCGTCGAAGGCTCGTCGATGACGGTGGGGCGATTCAACCGGTTGAGCGATGCCCTCGCCAGAGCGGGGAATGGCCGCGACAACGCCACGACGCTCGTCCCGACCGAGCGCATCGTGGAGCGCCGTCGCGCCGTGAAGGATGCATTCGAAATCGACACCCTGCGGGAGGCAGCGAGACGATTGTCTCAGGTCGCGCGCCATGTTCCCTCGATCGTCCGCGAGGGCCGCACTGAGCTCGAGATTGCTGCGGAGATCGACGCGGCAATCCGGGCTGCCGGCTTCGAGCGGCCGGCCTTCGAGACCATCGTGGCTAGCGGCGAGAACAGCGCCAGGCCTCACGCTCGTCCTGGACGACGCCAGCTTCGAGGCGGTGATTGGGTGGTGCTGGACTTCGGGGGTGTCTACGACGGATACTGCGTGGATTTGACGCGGACGCTGCCGGTAGGTGCGGCGGGTCCGGAGCTGTTGCGGATTGCGGCCGCCGTTCTGGAGGCTCACGATGCGGCGATCGCGGCGGTCAAGCCGGGCGTCCGTCCCAGCGAGATCGACGCCGCTGCGCGGGAAGTCCTATCGCGTCAAGGACTTGGCGAAGCTTTCGGACACGGAACCGGGCACGGTCTCGGCCTGGAGGTCCACGAGGATCCACGGATCTCGAAGCTTCCGGGCGCCTTACCGGATGACCCGGTGGTGCCGGGTATGGTGTTCACCATTGAACCCGGGGCTTACGTTCCCGGGGTTGGCGGGATTCGCATCGAAGACGATGTGCTCGTCGTGGAGCATGGCTGTGACGTGCTCACCGATGTGCCGATAGGGTTTTAGGGATTGCTGATTGTCGATTGTCGATTGACGATTGCAATCAATCAGCAATCAGAAATCAGCAATCAGCAATTCTCTAGTTTTCACCCATGGGGGCCGATGGAGTTCGAGGATATCGAGCGGATTCTGGAGCTCGTCCGGCAGCACGATCTGGCAGAATTCGAAGTGGAGAGCGGCGGAATGAAGCTGCGGGTCCGAAAGGCTTCTGCAGCGTTTCCGATGCCGCCATCGGCTTCTCAGATCGTTGCGGCCGCTCCCGCGACCGTGCAGGTGACGGTACCGCCATCGCTTCCGGTCCCGGCGCTGCCGTCGGCGCCAGACGACGAGACCGTGGAGCTGGCCGTGGTGAAGTCCCCGATCGTCGGGACGTTCTACCGATGCCCGGAGCCTGGCGCTCCGTCGTTCGTGGAGATCGGGCAGCGCGTGAAGAAGGATCAAGTGCTGTGTATCATCGAAGCGATGAAGCTGATGAACGAAATCACGTCCGAGTACGACGGTGAGATCGTCAACGCTTATGTCGAGAACGGCAAGCCCGTCCAGTACGGCGAGCGGTTGTTCGCCATCAAGACGGGCTAGGGGCAGGCCCGGACCAGGTATTCATGTTCAAGAAAGTCCTAATCGCCAACCGTGGTGAAATCGCGCTCCGGGTGATTTGCGCCTGCCGGGAGTTGGGGATCAAGACCGTCGCGGTGTATTCGGAAGCGGACGAGAATTCCCTGCACGTGCGTTTTGCGGACGAGGATGTCTGCATCGGTCCGGCGCGGAGCAGCGACAGCTATCTGAGCGTTCCCGCGGTGATCAGCGCCGCCGAGATCACCGGGGCCGACGCCATTCATCCCGGGTACGGGTTTCTTTCAGAGAGCCCCTACCTCGCCGAAGTGTGCGAGGCGTGCCATATCAAGTTCATCGGTCCGGCGCCGAACGTCATTCGATTGCTCGGCGACAAGGCGCGGGCGCGCCGCGCCATGAAGAAAGCCGGCGTTCCCGTGCTGCCGGGGAGCGATGGTCCGGTCGACAGCGAAGAGAAGGCTCACAAGATCGCGAAAGACCTCGGGTATCCCGTCATCATCAAGGCAGTCGCAGGCGGGGGCGGGCGCGGGATGCGTGTCATTCGGGCGCCCGGCGAGCTGTCGAAGTCCTTCAAGACCGCCCAGCGCGAAGCGGAAGCGGCGTTCGGCGTAGGAGACGTCTATCTCGAGAAGTACGTCGAGAATCCCCGGCACATCGAGTTTCAGGTGCTCGGTGATCATCACGGCGCCGTGGTCCACCTGGGTGAACGCGAGTGCTCAATCCAGCGGCGCCATCAGAAGCTTCTCGAAGAAGGGCCCTCGGTGGCTGTCACGGAGAAGATGCGCCGGAAGCTCGGCAGCACGGTCGTGGACGCCGCGCGCGCGGTTCAATACACGAACGCGGGAACGTTCGAGTTTCTCCTCGACGACAAGGGAAACTTCTTTTTCCTCGAAGTGAACACGCGCGTGCAGGTCGAACACCCCGTCACCGAATTCATCACCGGCATCGACATCGTCAAAGAGCAGATTCGCATCGCTGCCGGCGAACGGCTGTCCTTCAAGCAGGGGGATGTGACCTTCAACGGCCACGCGATTGAGTGCCGCATCAATGCCGAGGATCCAGAGACCTTTGCGCCGTCGCCAGGCGTCGTCCATGCGTTCAGCGTTCCCGGCGGCCCCGGCGTTCGAATCGATACGTTCCTGCATTCCGAGTGCACGATCTCACCCTATTACGATTCGATGATTGCCAAGATCATCGTCCATGGCCGCGATCGCCAGGAAGCCATTGCGCGAATGCGCCGCACGCTCGAGATGAGCGTGATCGAAGGCATCAAGACCTCCATTCCGATGCATCTCAAGATCCTGGCCGAGCCTGATTTCGTGGCAGGCCGCCTCGGGACCGCCTTCATGGAACGCTTCCTGGTGGAAAAAAAACGTGACAGCGGCGGACTCGCAGAAGCGGTCTAACGTTCCCCATTGAACTTCGGCATTCCCTTTCTCTATCCCATCATCGATACCGATGTCTGCCGCGCGCGCGGGCTGGAGCCTGTGTCGGTCGCGCGCGCATGCCTGGCGGGCGGGGCACGAGTGCTCCAGCTGCGCCAGAAGACCGGAGCGAGCGCCGGATTCCTGGCACTCGCCGATTCGCTCGTCGCCCTGGCGCGCCCGCTCGATGCCACCGTCATCATCAACGACAGGGCTGATATCGCCCGGCTGAGTGGAGCAGGCGGGGTGCACGTCGGTCAGGACGATCTCAGTCCTGCGGATGTGCGAAAGGTCGCCGGCGATTCGATCGTCGTGGGCCTGTCCACGCACGACGAACGTCAGATTGACGAGGCGCTTGGCACCGAGGCGACCTACGTCGCGGTGGGTCCGGTCTACGGGACGTCGACGAAGGAGACGGGCTACTCCGCACGCGGGGTTGACCTGCTCCGGCGCGCCGCGGGCCGCGGCAAGCCGGTCGTGGCGATTGGCGGCATCACGCTCGACCGGGTCGCCGAGCTCGTCAACGCCGGGGCATCGGGGATTGCGGTCATCACCGATCTGCTCACCGGGAACGATCCTGAAGCGCGCACGCGGGAATTCCTGGCGCGATTGGCGTCGTAGAACCTTCAACGAACCTTGTAGAACCCTGAACGAACCTTGTAGAACCCCGCAGAACCTTGTAGAACCCAGCAGTTGTGGAATAATGCCGCGACTTCCAGCCAGGCCTGATCACCGGAGGGTGAATGGATTCGAATCTGCTTAGAACGAAGTCTATCGAGCAGCTCGTCGGCGACGTCGAGCACGGCGGCAAGGCGCTCAAACGCACGCTGACGGCGCTCGATCTGACGTTGCTCGGGATTGGCGCAATCATCGGCACCGGGATCTTCGTCCTGACGGGCACCGCGGCGGCCAATCAAGCCGGCCCGGCGATCGTGCTCTCGTACACGATCGCGGGCCTTGCCTGCGGGTTTGCCGCGCTCTGCTACGCGGAGTTCTCCTCAATGATCCCGATCTCCGGAAGCGCATATACGTACGCGTATGCGACGCTCGGAGAGGTCTTCGCGTGGATGATTGGCTGGGACTTGATCCTCGAGTACGCCGTCGGGTCGATGACCGTCGCCGTGGGCTGGAGCGGTTACTTCCAGCGAATCCTTGCAGGCTTCGGCGTTCATTTGCCCGCGTGGATGTCGGCCTCTCCGGATGCCGCGGCCGGCACGCTGGTCAACGTTCCCGCGATGGTGATCGTGCTGGGCATCATGGTGCTGCTGGTCATCGGCGTCCGGGAGAGCGCGCGGTTCAATGCGGCCATGGTCGCGGTGAAGCTGGCGGCGGTGGCGTTCTTCATCCTCATCGGCTTCACGTACGTGAAACCCGAGAACTGGTCGCCGTTCATGCCATACGGCTTCTCGGGCGTGATGACCGGCGCTGCGGTTGTCTTTTTTGCGTACATCGGGTTCGATGCGGTTTCAACGACGGCCGAAGAGGCCAAGAATCCCAGCCGCGACCTCCCGATCGGCATCATCGCGTCGCTGATTATCTGCACGCTGCTGTACCTCATCGTGGCGGGAATCCTGACGGGGATCGTGCCCGTCGTGCAGTTCAAGGCCGACCAGCAGTTCCTGAATGCGCCAGTGGGGTACGCGCTGGCGGTCATCAACAAGGACTGGGCGGCGGGCCTCGTCTCGGCCGGAGCGGTTGCCGGCATCACGAGCGTGCTGCTCGTGATGCTGATGAGCCAGCCGCGAATTTTCTTCGCGATGAGCCGCGATCAGCTTCTGCCGGCCGGGGTGAGCCGCGTGCACCCCAAATTCCGAACGCCCTACATCACCACGATCATCACCTGCGTGATCGTGGCCGCGGTCGCCGGCTTCGTGCCGATCAACGTGCTCGGCGAAATGACGAGCATCGGAACGCTTTTCGCCTTTGTCGTCGTGTCCCTCGCCGTCATCGTGCTTCGCATCAAGCGGCCCGAAGCGCGCCGACCGTTCCGCGTGCCTGGCGGCCACGTCATTCCGACACTCGGTGTGCTGGCGTGCGCCTACCTGATGGTCAGCCTGTCGGTCATGACGTGGGTCCGCTTCCTGGGGTGGCTCGACATCGGCATCGTCATCTACTGGTTCTACGGCCGGACGCACAGCCCGCTGGTGAACAAGGCGGAGGCGGCCGCGCGGTCGGGGATGGAGAACCTGGCGAACTTCCTGAGGATGAGCGGCTACATGCTGCTCTTCAACGGCTTCTGCATCACGCTGCTGGCGTACCTGACGATTCTGGACGTCACCAACGAGACGCTCGCGAAATGGAGCGAGCTCGACGCGGTCCTGTCGCGCATCGGCGGGCACGTCAACCCGGAGATTGCCGATGCGCTCGGCTGGAAAATCCTCATCGTGGGTGCCGTGGTGACCGCGGTCGGGCACGTGCTCGCAAGGTCGTCGCGCAAGCGATAGCGCCTTGGCGATCGCAGAGGGACGCGGCGGCAGGGCGATCCAGACGGTCAGGCTGTCGCCGTGGTGGGCTGGCTGGCGGTTGTCGGTGGTGCTGCTGGCGACCATAATAAGCGTCGGCACCACCGGCTACGTGGTCATCGAAGGCTGGGATGTCTTCGACGCCTTCTACATGACGATCACCACGGTCACTACCGTGGGGTACGGAGAAATCCACCCGCTCTCTCGCGCGGGGCGGGTGTTCAACAGCGGCGTCATCGTGCTGGGCGTCGCGACGGTGCTCTACACCTTTTCGTTCCTGATGGCGCGGCTGGTCGAGGGAGACCTCCAGGCGCGCTGGGCTCGCCGCCGCCGTGAACGCATGCTCGACGATCTCACGCACCATTTCATCATCTGCGGGTTTGGCCGCATCGGTCAGATTGTGGCCCGGGAGTTCTCGCGGCAGAGCGTTCCGCTCGTGATCATCGAGCGCGACGCCGAGCGGATGCATGCGGCCATCGACGCGGGCTACCTCGCCGTCGAGGCGGACGCCAGCAGCGAGGAGGTCCTCAAACGTGTCGGCATCATGCAGGCCCGAGGTTTCATCGCTGCCGTCAGCACCGACGCGGACAACGTGTTCGCGATCCTGACGGCGCGGCTGCTCAGGCCGGATCTGTTCATCATCGGGCGCGCTGAGACGGAGGACGCGAAGGCGAAGCTCGTCAGGGCCGGAGCCGATCGCGTGCTGTCGCCGTACCAAATCGGTGGACTGCAGCTCGCTCAGACAGCGCTCCGTCCGGCCGTCGTCGACTTCGTTCAGCTGGCGACGAGCTCGGACAATCTCGATCTCAACATGGAGCAGGTCCTGATAGGAGCCGGCGCGGCCCTGGCCGGACGATCGATTATCGAGGCCAATCTCCGCCAGCGATTCGGAGTCGTGGTGGTCGGTATCCAGCGAGCGACAGGGTCGATGGAATTCAACCCGCCGCCCGAGGCGGTCATGGGTGTCGGGGACTACCTCGTGGTCCTGGGGCAGGCGAAAAACCTTCGCGATCTCGAGACGGCCGCCGGTCACGCGGCCGTGTCACGATAGGGCATGACGGCGCGCCTGCTCGACGGCCGTGCGATCGCAGCCGCGATCCGCGAGTCCGTGCTCCCCGATGTCCATGCGTTCACCGCCCGGGCCGGACGTCCGCCGGGTTTGGGAATCGTTCTCGTCGGCGAGGATCCCTCCTCCGAGATCTACGTGCGCAACAAAGTGCGCGCGGGAACCGAGTCCGGCCTGTGGGTCGACCTCCAGCGGCTGCCAGCCGACGCATCGCTCGACGCGCTGCTGGCGCTCGTCTCGCGGCTCAATGCGAGCGACGCCCACGACGGCATTCTCGTTCAGTCCCCGCTTCCCTCGGCGATGGGCAAGAGTGCCGCGCAGCAGGTCTTCGACGCGATCGATCCGGCCAAGGATGTCGACGGCTTTCACCCCGTGAACGTCGGCCGCCTCGTGCAGGGGCGCGCGCACCTGATGCCGTGTACGCCGTCCGGCGTGATCGAAATGCTGTCGCGGAACCATATTCCGATCGCGGGCACGCGCGCAGTGGTGATCGGCCGGAGCGAGATCGTCGGAAAGCCGATGGCGATGCTGCTCCTTCAGCGCGATGCCACGGTCACGATTTGCCACTCGAAGACACCAGATCTTCCAGCGGTCGCCGCGTCGGCGGACATCCTGGTTTCCGCAATCGGCCGGCCCGGGTTTGTCACGCCCGCGTTCGTCAAGCCGGGGGCAACCGTCATCGACGTCGGGATCAGCACCGTGACCGACGCGCGCATTGCCTCCCGGCTGTTCGCGGAAGGGTCGGCACGACTCGCTGACTTCACACGCCGCGGTTCCGTGATCGTGGGCGACGTGCATCCCTCGGTCGCCGACGTTGCCGGCGCGCTCACGCCCGTCCCCGGCGGAGTCGGACCCCTGACGATCGCCATGCTCCTCAAGAACACCGTGACCGCGGCACAAGCACGACTCCCGGTATAAGGCGATGCTGCGAGTCGCGCTGACCGGCGGCATCGCGACGGGGAAGTCCTACTGCCTGGCTCAATTCGCATCACTTGGCGTGCCGGTCATCGACGCCGACCGTCTTTCTCGAGACGCCGTCGAGCCAGGATCGCGCGCGCTGGCGGCCATCGTCACCCGGTTTGGCGGATCGATGCTGCTGCCAGACAGCACGCTCGATCGCTCCTCGCTCGGCCGGCTCGTGTTCAACGACCGGGCTGCGCGCGCCGATCTCGAAGCGATCGTTCACCCGGAGGTCTACCGGCGTATTGGTGAATGGCTGGCGACGCTGCCGCCTCGCACCCGCATCGCGATCGCCGACATCCCGCTGCTCTTCGAAACCGGCCACACACACGACTTCGATCGCGTCGTCGTCGCGGCGTGCGACTCGCGCGAACAACTCAGGCGCCTGATCATTCGCGACGGGTTGAGCGAGCGTGATGCGCGCGCCCGCCTTGAATCACAGTGGCCGATCGCGGAGAAGGAAGCCCGCGCCGACTACGTGATCAGGACCGACGGCACGGCCAGCGACACCGACGCGCAGGTGAGGACGGTCCATGAAATGCTGATTGCTGATTGCTGATTGCTGATTGTCGATTGAGGCAGGGTTTGTGCAATTCGTGAGGCATGACTACACCCGCCATTCTGAAGAAACGAACTTTCGATTTCGCGATCGCAGCGTTTCGCTTATGTGGCCCGCTGATGCGAACGCCAGAGGCCCGGGTCCCCACCGGACAACTCGTGCGCTCAAGTGCAAGCGTCGCAGCGAATTACCGATCCTGTTGCCGAGCGAGGTCGAAGAGAGAATTCATCGCCAAGCTTGGGACGGTGATCGAAGAGTCCGACGAGTCGCTACTCTGGCTGGAGTATCTTGCTGCGACGGAACTCCTCTCGACGCACGCAGTGAAGAAACTGCTAGTTGAGTCGAACGAACTGGTTGCAATCTTTACCAGATCGCACAAGACCGCTCGCGCGAACTATGCACGCGATAGAAATCTTCGGCGTGCGCGTCGACGCGCCAAAAGCGATGGGGGGGAAGATCAATCAGCAATCAGCAATCGAAAATCAGCAATCTAACGGTTCAGCTCGTAAGCGTCGCCTCGGTGTCCTTCGCCGGCGCGATGCGTTCCTCCACGAAGGTGTTCCACTCGTGGCAGTGCGGGCACTGCCAGATGAGTTCCGTGCTCCGGTAGCGGCAGCGGACGCAGATGTGCGGATCGACGTAGAAGATGGCGTCCTGGGCGAGATCGGCGTATCGCTTGACGAGCGCTGGCGCGAGCTTCAGGTGTAAGAGCGTCTGCCAGATCGCCTGGTGCAGTGCCAGCGCGTGCGGATTGATCACGAGCGCATCGAACAGGAGTTCCAGCGCCTCAGCGGCCTGACCGTGTGCGGTCAGATATCTCGCCAGGGCCAGCCGGGCCCGCCACTCCTGGGGGTTGGCGTCAATCAGCCGGCGGCAGAGCGCCGGAAACCGCTGCGGATCCTTCATCTGCGTGTAAGCGTTCTCCAGGCGCGAGAAGGCCAGGTACGCCCGATCGGGTGAGGTGCTGACGAGCCGCTCCCACGTGCTCGCGGCGTCGGCGGCGTCCCCCTGGGACAGATGGACGTCGCCCAGGCTCAAGTAGGCAGGCGCGTTCTTCGCGTCGAGTTCGATCGCGGCGGCGAATCGCCTGGCGGCCTCGGGGAGTTGATTCCGCTTCATGGCCTCGAGCCCAATCTCGTTCTCGAGGAACGCCAGGATCTCCTGATGCCGCGGCTGCTCGTCGGCGCCGTCGCGCGCCGCGAGTTTCTGGCGCATGGCATACGCGTCACTCCACTGATGCTGCTCCTCGTGCAGCTTCTCGAGGTTGGACATCGCGTATCGATTGCCGGGATCGAGCCTGAGCACCTCCGAGAACGCTTCGAGCGCGCGATCGACGAAGCCGCCGTGCTTGTAATCGAGGCCCAGGCAGAGCAGCACATTGGCGTGCTCCAGTTTCCTGAGATGTGGCCGCTGAAGCAGGTTTTGATGCTCCTGGATCGCGCGCCCGACCTGGCCTTTCTCGCGGTACAGATTCCCGAGAATCAAGTGGATCTCGAGGGGATCGCCGGCCGCCTCGGCGGCCGTGCTCAGCTCCTCGATGGCGGGATCGATCTGGTTCGCCACGAGAAAGTTGAGTCCCAGCATGTAGTGCGGCGACTCGCGTGCCCGGCGCCGGTCGATCCATCGGCCATCTTGCAGTTTGTATCGCTCCCAGGCCTTGCCCACGGTGAGGCCGGCGAGCAGCGCGAGCAGCACGAACAGCGTAACGTAAGGACCCATTAGTCGGCGTGCATGTATTCGCGGATGACCGCGTCCCAGCGATCCTGCCCGCGCAGCACCATTTCGATGAACTCTCGCACCGCGCCGCGGCCGCCGCGAACCGTGCTGACCCACTGGACCCGTCCCCGCACTTCCGGCGCGGCATCAGCCGGTGCCGCCGAAAGGCCCACGCGGGTCAGGACCGGCAAATCCAGGAGATCGTCGCCCATGTAGGCGACGGCGCTGTCGGAGAGACCAGTGTCCCGCAGGATTCGCTCGTAGGCGGCGAGCTTGCTCGTGGCGCCCTGAACGACCAGCCGAATCGCGAGTTGTGCCGCTCGATGCGTCGTCGCGCCGGACGATCGCGCGGACAGGAGTCCCACCGTCAATCCGGCACGCTGGGCCCACACCATGGCGGCGCCGTCGCGGATATGAAACCGTTTGGCCTCCGATCCGTCTGCGTGCATCAGCACGACGCCATCCGTGAGCACGCCATCGACGTCGAACAACAGCAGCTTGATTTCCGCCACTCGTTCGTCAACAGTCATGCACTCATTGCCTTCTGCGACCCCGCGACCTGCGAACCGCGAACCGCGAACCGCGAACCGCAGCACGAGTCAGAACATCTGCGTTCCCCACAGATCGTGGAGCTGCACGACGCCCTCAACCGTCTGTCCTGCTCCGACCACCACGACGGCCGTGATCTTGTGCGTCTCCATGACCTTCAGGGCTTCGACGGCCAGGACCTCTCGGCCAATCGTAATCGGATTCGGTGTCATGGCGTCGCCGGCGGTCAGGGTCAACACGTTGCTGACCCGGCTCATCAACCGCCGCAGGTCCCCATCGGTAAAGACGCCCACGAGCCGCCCCTCGACGTCAACCACGCACGTCATGCCGAGTCGCTTGCTCGACATCTCGTGAAACACGTCCGGCATCTTCGTCGTCGTCCGGACGACGGGCGCGGCGTCGCCGGCGTGCATGACATGCTCGACGCGCATCAGGCGGCGGCCGATCTTGCCGCCCGGGTGCAGCGACGCGAATTGATCCTCGCGGAAGCCCTTGCGAACGAGCAGCGTCATCGCCAGCGCGTCGCCCAGCGCGAGCGCCGCCGTCGTGCTCGCCGTCGGCACGAGGTTCATCGGACACGCTTCCTTGGCGATGCCGCAGTTGAGCGTCACGTCTGCCGCGCGCGCCAGGGTCGAGCCCGGATTGCCGGTGATCGCGATCAGCCGTGCGCCGATGCGGCGGATCGACTCCAGCAGCCGGATCAGTTCGTCTGTTTCCCCGCTGTGCGAGAGCGCCACCACGACATCATCGTTTCGAATCGCTCCAAGATCACCGTGAATGGCTTCGGCCGGGTGCAGGAACCACGCTGACGTGCCTGTGCTCGAAAGGGTTGCCGCGATCTTCCGGCAAATCAAGCCGGACTTGCCCATGCCCGTGACGATGACGCGGCCCTTGCAGTCGTAAAGGAGCTGGACGGCGTGCTCGAAATCGCCGTTGATCCGATCGACGAGGCCGAGAATCGCAGCGGCTTCGATTCGGAGGACCTTGCGCGCAAGGTCCAGGCCCGACAGCGTGTCGGTCATACGGTTGCCTCGTGCGCGATGGCGTGTATGCGGACGAGACGCGACAGCAGCGGTTCGAGCAGCGACAGCCGGAGTGCGTTCTGCGCATCGCTTTTCGCCTGTTCCGGCCGCTCGTGGACTTCCATGAAGACGCCGTCCACCCCTGCCGCCACCCCGGCCGAGGCCAGCGGCTCGATGAACTCGGCCTGCCCCGCGGTCACGCCGTTTCCGGCTCCCGGCAGCTGCAGGCTGTGGGTCACGTCGTAGACCACCGGATGGCCGAGCGAGCGCAGGATCGGAAACGTTCGCATGTCGACGACGAGATTGTGATATCCGAAAGACACTCCGCGCTCCGTGACGATGACGCGTGAATTGCCTGCGCAGGTGACCTTCGCGATCGCGTGACGCATGTCTTCCGGCGCGAGGAACTGCCCCTTCTTGATGTTGACGACGCGTCCGGTCAACGCCGCGGCGACCAGCAGGTCGGTCTGGCGCGACAGGAACGCCGGAATCTGTATCACGTCTGCCACCTCGGCCACCTGCGGCGCGTGCGATGCCTCGTGGATGTCGGTCAGAATCGGCACACCCGCCGCTTCGCGAACCTTCGCCAGCGTGCGGAGGCCATCACGCAACCCCGGTCCTCGAAATGAACCCGCGGACGTGCGGTTGGCCTTGTCATAAGAAGCCTTGAAGACGTACGGCACACCGGCTCGCCGCGCGATGTCACGCACGGCAAGGGCGATGTCGACGGCATGGGACTCACTCTCGATCACGCACGGTCCCGCTATCAGGAGCAGCTGGGATCCGCCCCCGACGGTGAGGCCGCCAAACTGGATCGGCTGCACGCCGATTACCCTACCACGGAGGCGGTCGCGTGCTGGCGCGCGGCGACCTTGCGCGTGTGGCTGGCGTGGAGGAAGCCTGCGAACAGCGGATGCGGTGCGAGCGGCTTCGACTTGAACTCGGGGTGAAACTGAACCGCGACGTACCAGGGATGCGAGGGCAATTCGATGATCTCGACGAACTTGCCGTCAAGCGAGCGGCCGACAATCTCCAGGCCCTTCTCGGTCAGCGCCTTTTCGAAGAGGCAGTTGAATTCGTACCGGTGCCGGTGCCGCTCGTGGATGACCGGCTGGCCGTAAAGCTGATGGGCGCGCGAACCCGTCTTCAGCTCGCAGGCGTACGAGCCGAGCCTCATGGTTCCACCGAGATCGTCGACGCCGAGCAGGTCCCGGAGCTTGTAGATGACATTCTGCGGCGTGTCGGGCGCACACTCCGTCGAGTCCGCTTCGGCCATGCCGCAGACGTGTCGAGCGTACTCGACCGCCGCCCACTGGAACCCGTAACAGATGCCGAAGTACGGAATGCCGCGCTCCCGCGCGATTTCTGCTGCCCGCATCATGCCGCGGGTGCCGCGATCGCCGAACCCGCCTGGCACCAGGATGCCGTTCGCGCTGTCGAGCAGCTGTTCACCGCCCGGTTGCTCGAGCGCTTCCGCCTCGACCCAGCGGATGTTGACCCGCAACCGGTGCTTGAAGCCGCCGTGATAAAGCGCTTCGTTCAGGCTCTTGTAGGAATCCTCGTACCCGACGTATTTGCCGACGACATGAATCGTGATCTCGTCCTGCGGGTTCTTGATCCGATCGACGAGGTCGGTCCATGCCTCCATCCGTGCCTCTGTCTGCGGCAGATTGAGGCGATTGAGGACGATCCGGTCAAGGCCCTCGGCTGCGAGGACGAGCGGGACCTCGTAGATGCTCGAGACATCCTTCGCCGTGATCACGGCTTCTTCGTCCACGTCGCAGAACAGCGCGATCTTCTGCTTGATGTCCTGATCGAGGAATCGATCGGTCCGGCAGAGGAGAATATCGGGCTGAATTCCGATCGCGCGAAGATCGCGGACGCTGTGCTGTGTGGGTTTGGTCTTCAATTCCCCGGCCGCACCGATGAACGGCACGAGCGTCAAGTGGATGTACAGGGTGTTTTCCCGTCCGACGTCCTGTCGCAGCTGGCGAATCGCTTCCACGAAGGGGAGGCTCTCGATGTCGCCCACCGTGCCGCCGATCTCGACAAGCACGATATCGACGTCGCGCGCGACGGCCCGGATGCTGTCCTTGATTTCGTTCGTGATATGCGGGATGACCTGCACGGTACGCCCGAGGTAGTCACCCCGGCGCTCCTTCTGGATGACCGATAGGTAAATCTTGCCGGTCGTCCAGTTGTTGTTGCGGCTCGTGACCGTGCTGGTGAAGCGCTCGTAATGTCCCAGATCCAGATCGGTCTCCGCCCCGTCGTCGGTGACGTAGACCTCGCCGTGCTGATACGGGCTCATGGTTCCCGGATCGACGTTGATGTACGGATCGAACTTCTGCAGCGCAACCCGGTATCCGTGCCCCTCGAGCAGCGCTCCAATCGATGCCGCCGCAAGGCCCTTTCCCAGCGAGGATACGACTCCGCCTGTGACGAGGATGTATTTGACCGGCCGCTTCGAACCCGGGCCGGCAGTAGCTTGTCGCATCCGTGTGCAGCTGCATCGTTTCTTCAGTCTCCGTTGTGACGCTCGTCGTTTCCGTCAGCGATTCCCAGGCTACCGTGAGATGGCGCCGGCGCGATCGGCTGCCCCTTCGCTCCGAATGCTGTCGCGAACGCGTGCCAGGTCTTCTGCGGTATCCACCCCCACAGAATCGAACTCGGTCTCGATTACCTTGATCCGAATGCCGTGTTCCAGGGCGCGCAGCTGTTCCAGCGCTTCGGATCGCTCCATGGGCGTCGGTGGCAGTCCGGCAAGTCTCAGCAGGCACTCGCGCCGATACACGTAGAGCCCGACGTGGCGCCAGGCGGGCGCGGGTGGACAGCCGGTCCGCACGAACGGCACAGGCGCCCGCGAGAAATACAACGCAAAGCCCTCTCGATCGACGACGACCTTGGTGACGTTCGGGTTGTGCCGTTCGCTGTCGTCGGTGATGCGCCGCCTCAGCGTGCTCATCATCAGCGACGGGTCATTCGGGAATGGTGCAACGGCCTCGTCGATCATCGCGGGCTCGATCAACGGCTCGTCGCCCTGGACGTTCACGATCAGATCGGCGGACAGCGACGATGCGATCTCCGCGATTCGATCCGTGCCGCTCTGATGAGAAGGAGACGTCATGCATGACGTGCCGCCAAAGGCTTGCACGGCCCGATGAATGCGATCATCGTCGGTCGCGACGACCACCGACGCGATCGAACGTGCCGCGGCGGTGCGCCGGTAGACGTGCTCGATCATCGGCCGTCCGCCGATATCCGCGAGAGCTTTACCAGGGAGGCGTGACGACTCGTATCGTGCGGGGATGACTGCGATGGCGGAGACGAAAGGAGAATTCAGCGAAGGCCCGACGCTCGAAACAGGGGGCACGTCAAATCTTACCACAACTGCACGGCGTTGCCGCCTCGTGCACCGTGATCATTCACGCGAATCGTAGTAGCATAGGGCAGACAACTGAGCGCGAAGCTCAGGATGTCGTCTCCACGCAGACCATCATGAAGCCGGCACGAGCGGCGGCGTACCTCTTCGGCGGGATCCTGCTCGCCGGGTGGCTGGCGGCGGCGGCTGGTGTCGGTCGCCCTTCGATTCCGCAGGTGCCGGGTCCTTCCGCGGAATCCCTTCAACTTGATTCAGTCGCGGCTGGTGTGCAATCACAGGCGTCGCGTCTGCGAGAGCGTCTAGCGGTCGCGCCCGCGCCGGGCGCGGCGATCAGGAATCCATTCGCATTCGCCGCGCGCGAGTTGGCTCCGACGGCCATTCGGAAGACAGCCGCGCCGCCGGATCGGGCCCCCATTGCGGACGTCCCTCCCGAACCGGATCTCGTGCTGATGGGAATGGCCGAGGACGGAACCACTCGAACGGCGATCATTGGTTCCGGCGAGGAGTTGCTGATGGCGACGGAGGGCCAGACCGTCGCCGGCCGATATCGCGTCGCGAAGGTCACACCCGACGCCGTCGAGTTACTCGATCTCACGACCGGTGCTACACGGCGGCTGTTCCTAAGGTTACAAGCTTCACTTCTGTAATCGCCTTTGCGGCGCGCAGTTCCTCGATAGCGGGGCCGTTGCGGGCGGTGTCGCCGGGCTTCTGATCCAGGTTAATCACGCCAACCGCCCCGCCGCTTCTTCGACCAAGCGCGAAACTGCCGATGTTGATGTTGTGGCGTCCCAGAATCGTGCCCACTTCTCCGATCACGCCGGGCCGATCTTCGTTCCGGATGACGAGAACGGTGCCGAGGCCGTCCAGGGGAACCTCGACGTCAACGCCGTCGAGCATCGTGAGCCGGGGGCTCTCTCCCTCGAACACGGTGCCCTCTACCCAGCGCTCGCCGCCGGTCGTGTGAAGCTTCACTGAGAGAATGTTCGCGAGGGCGCGCGGTCTCGAACTCCGCGACTCGATCACTTCGATCCCGCGCTCGGTGGCCAGGGCGCGCGCGTTCACCACGGTCACGCTGGACGACAACATCGGCCGGAGCACGCCCACGACAACCGAGCTCGCAATCAAATCGGCATGCTCGGACACGAGCGGCCCGTAGTAGCGAATACCAATCGCGCGGGTGCGTCCTTCCGCGATCTGCGAGACGAGCATGCCGACACGTTCGGCGAGCACCATGAACGGCCGCACTCGGGCGAACTCTTCTCCCCGGACGCCTCTGAAATTGACCGCGTTCCGGATGACGCCTTCACGCAGGAAGTCTCTGAGCGCGACCGCCGTCTCGATGCCCACCTGCTCCTGCGCCTCGGCGGTGGATGCGGCGATGTGCGGCGTCGCGATCACCTGCGGCAGCTTGGCAAGCCGCCAGTCAGTCGGCGGTTCGCTTTCGAACACATCGAGGCCGGCGCCCGCGACATGCCGCGACTCGATGGCGTCGGCGAGCGCGGACTCGTCGATGAGCTCTCCGCGGGCGGTGTTCACGATCCGCACGCCGGCCTTGCACCGGGCGAGACGCTCGGCGTTGAACAGGTGCCTGGTCTCGGGCGTCGCCGGCAGATGGAGCGTGATGTAGTCCGACGCGGCACAGAGATCGTCGAGGGATAACAGGTGGATGCCGAGCGTCCCCGCGATCTGCTCAGAGATGAACGGATCGTGCGCGACCAGATTCATGCCAAATGACTTGGCGCGGGCGCCGACTTCCTGACCAATCCGGCCGAGCCCGACGATACCGAGGGTCTTTCCACGCAGCTCTTCACCGGACAGTTTCTTCTTTTCCCAGACGCCGCGTTTCATGGAGGCGTCTGCCATCGGAATCATCCGCGCGAGAGCGAGCATGAACGCCATCGAGAGTTCTGCAACGCTGATGCTGTTGGCTCCGGGCGCGTTCATGACAACGATGCCGCGGTCGGTCGCGGTCGGCACGTCGACGTTGTCGACGCCGGTCCCCGCGCGTGCGATGACTTTCAATTGGGGCGCCGCAGCCAGCAGCGACGCGGTAACCTTCGTGGCGCTCCGGACGACGAGCGCGTCGGCGTGGGCCAAATCCCGGGTGAGCTCTTCGGCCGGCCGTCCGGCTCGAGCATCAATGGTCCATCCTGGAACGCTGCGAAGCAGTTCGACGGCAGATGAGGGCAGTTGATCGGCGATGACGATGTGCATGATTCAGTCTGTCAGTATAATGTCGTGTTCCATTGATTCGAAAGCGCACCGTGTCGCCTGTGCGCGCACCATCGTGGTGCAAACCGCTCAAAATTGCGGATTGGCGCGGAGCGATGCGCACAGTGGGATCCGATTTCCACAAACTTTTCCACAGTTTCTGTGAAGATCGGGTAACACGTGCCGGGTGATGTGACCTAAAGCTGCTTATGACTACTTTTACAACCATCAAGCCGCCGGCATCCGGCACGGCGATCTCACGACAGGATGGCCGCCTCGTCGTACCCGACAATCCCATTATTCCTTTTATTGAAGGAGACGGCACAGGCCCGGACATCTGGCGCGCAAGCGTGCGGGTACTGGATGCGGCTGTGTCGAAAGCGTACGGCGGACGGCGCAAGATCGCCTGGCTGGAAGTTTACGCAGGTGAGAAGAGCTTCAAGCGGTTTGACAACTGGCTGCCGGACGACACCGTCGAGGCCTTTCGAGAATACTACGTCGGGATCAAAGGACCGCTCACAACGCCGGTCGGCGGAGGGATTCGATCGCTCAACGTCGCACTCCGCCAATTGCTCGACCTGTACGTCTGCCTGCGCCCGGTTCGCTGGTACAAAGGCGTACCGTCGCCGGTGAAGCATCCCGAGAAGGTGGACATGGTCATCTTCCGGGAGAACACCGAGGACATCTACGCCGGGATCGAGTACGCAGCTGGCACGCCGGAGGCTCAGAAACTGCTCGACTTCTTCGCGAAAGAGTTCCCGAAGGAGTTCAAGAAGATCCGCTTCGGCAGTGCCGAGGCCGGCTCGGCATGGCAGACGATGCTGGAAGGGATCGGGACGCCGCACCGCGATGTGCCGGTGCAGGTCGGCCTGGGGCTCAAGCCAATCAGCTATCTCGGATCCGAACGGCTGATTCACAGCGCGATCAGCTATGCCATCGCGAACAAGCGCAAGAGCGTGACGCTGGTTCACAAAGGCAACATCATGAAGTTCACCGAAGGCGCGTTCCGCGACTGGGGGTATCAGGTCGCGAAACAGTTCTTCGGCGCGGTCGAAATCGACGGCGGCCCGTGGTGCCGGATCCCGGACGGCAAGCCTGGCGCGGGCATCATCATCAAGGACGCCATTGCCGACATCACGCTTCAGCAGGTGCTTGACGCGGCCGGATGAATTCGACGTCATCGCGACGCCGAACCTGAACGGCGACTACCTGTCGGACGCGCTCGCGGCTCAGGTCGGCGGGATCGGCATCGCTCCGGGGGGAAACATCAACTACGTGACCGGCCATGCCATCTTCGAGGCCACGCACGGCACGGCGCCGAAGTACGCGAATCAAGACAAGGTGAATCCGGGGTCGGTCGTGCTGTCGGGCGAGATGATGCTGCGTCATCTCGGCTGGGGCGAGGCCGCCGACCTCGTCGTCAAGGGAATGGACGGGGCAATTTCCGCGAGACAGGTGACGTACGATTTCGCGCGGCAGATGGAAGGGGCGCACGAGGTCAAGACCTCGGAGTTTGCGGACCGGATGATCAGCGGCATGTAGCCACGAGAGGATGTCAAACTGCTGTGTTTGATATCCGACTCGTCCGTGTAAATAGTTCGCAGCGGCCGGATTCGCCAAATCGGCGGTTCCTGAATTCAGTGTGGGGCTTTTCATGAACCGGAAAGTAACAGTAGTCGGTGGCGCCGGAAACGTCGGCGCGACGGTTGCGCGCGCGGTGGCCACCAAGGAACTTGCGGACGTCGTCATCATCGATATCGCGGAGACGAAGGCCGCCGGGATCGCGCTCGACATGTTGGAGGCGTGCCCGATTGAAGGCTCCGACTCCCGCGTCGTCGGCTACGGGGCGAACGACGAAGGGTGGGCCGCGACGGCGAACTCGGACGTCGTGGTGATCACATCCGGCGTCCCGCGCAAGCCTGGCATGAGCCGCGACGACCTGCTGAACGTGAACTACAAGATCATGCAGTCGGTGACCGAGCAGATCGTGAAGCATTCACCACACACGATCATCGTGCCGGTCGCCAATCCGCTCGATGCGATGTGCCAGGCGGTGTACCGTCTCAGCGGATTTCCACGCGAGCGCGTGATTGGGATGGCCGGAGTTCTCGATTCGGCTCGGATGCGAACGTTCATCGCCATGGAAACCGGTGTGTCGGTCGAGAACATTCACGCGTTCGTTCTTGGCGGCCACGGCGACACGATGGTTCCGCTGGCACGGTATTCGACGATCGCCGGGATCCCCCTGCCAGATTTTCCAGGTATGAGCGCCGATCGAATCGCGGCGATCAGCAAACGGACCGCCGATGGCGGAGCCGAAATCACGAAGCTCGTGGGCACGAGCGCGTGGTATGCGCCGGGATCCGCGGCGGCGGAAATGGTCGAGATCATCCTGAAAGACAAGAAGAAGATCGTGCCGTGTTCGGTCTTCCTTCAGGGTGAGTACGGAATTCGCGATCTGTTCGTGGGCGTGCCCGTGAAGCTCGGCGCGCGCGGCGTCGAACAGATCATTCAGATCACGCTCACCCCCGAAGAAGATGCGGCGCTTAGGAAATCTGCCGCCGCGGTGAAAGAATTGACAGATGTGATCGGCGTCTGAGCGGTACGCGGCGGGCCGCGATATGCCGGAGCCCGCCGCGACTTCAAAGTCGATCGTGGAATGTTTACGCGCTGATCCTCCTCAGTAGATCCCTCAGACCGCCTTCTATAAAACTCGTACATCGAGCCGAGTTCCCTCACGCCCGAATTCATTGGTCCTTCTGTGGCTGAGCTCTAGCGGGCAGCCATCTTGCTGACTCGCAGTCCGACCCTGCGAACGATTACGTAGCGGAGGAAGCTGTACATGCTTAGGACGCGTTCCAAGCGCGCAGGGCGAAGCCTTGCCTTACTGATAGGTCTCGCCTGGTGTTCATCATTTCAATCAGACAGTTCAGCCCAACAGGCGTGGACGTTGCCGTCGCCGTGGAACGCGCAGGACATCGGCAGTCCAGCGATCGCCGGAAGTGCGTCGTCCAATCAAGGGACGTTCACGATTAACGCCGCGGGCGCGGATATCTGGGGGACGTCGGATCAGTTCAGCTTCATTTATCAACAGGTCACCGGCGACGTCGAAGTGATCGCGCGTGTGGACTCGGTTTCGGCGGCCGATCCATGGTCCAAGACGGGTGTGATGATCCGCAGCTCGCTCGCAGCGAACGCGGCGCACGGTGTTGCGCTGGTCTCTGCCGGAAAGGGAGTCGCGTTTCAGCGCCGCACACAGGATGGCGGCTCGAGCACGAGCACGAGCGGGCCGTCTGTTGCTCCCCCGAGGTGGGTGCGGATCGTCCGCGTCGGGTCGACCGTCTCTGCGTACTCCTCTTCAGACGGCAGCTCGTGGTCTTCCATTGGCAGCAGCACGATTGCGCTCGGATCGGCGGCATACGTCGGCGTCGCCACCACCAGTCACAACTCGTCCACCGCCACGACCGCCGTGGTCTCGCAGGTGTCGGTCATTCCGACCAGTCTGCCGGCGCCGCAGAAGGACATCGACATCGGCGCCCCGGCCATCAAGGGCTCCGCCAGCTATCGACAGGGACTCTACACAGTGCATGCGGGCGGCGCGGACATCTGGGGCACGTCCGACCAGTTCAATTTCGTGTATCAACCGGTGACCGGCGATGTCGAAGTGGTTGCCCGTGTCAGATCTATCGCGGGCGCGAGCAACTGGTCAAAAACCGGCGTGATGATTCGCGAGTCGTTGACGGCCAATTCCCGGCACGCGTTTGCGCTTGCCTCGGCAGCGTCAGGCTACGCGTTTCAACGCCGGCCCGACCCGGGTGGTTTTAGCGAGAACACCGCCGGGCCTGCCGGAGCCGCTCCCGGATGGGTCAGGCTCGTGCGAACGGGTCCGCAGATTCAGGCGTTTTACTCCGCAGACGGCAAGGCATGGACCTCGATCGGCACCGATGCGATCCCGATGGCCGATACCGTCTATGTTGGCATCGCGACGACGAGCCACAAGACCAGCCAGGCGACCGACGTGACGCTCGATAGCCTGACGATCACGCCTGCTGGGTCATCGGCCAACCAGCCGCCGCAGGCGGCGATCACATCGCCCGCGGACGGGTCGAGTTTCACAGCCGGCAAGGACATCGTCGTGACCGCGGCGGCCAGCGATTCGGACGGCACGATCTCGAGGGTTGATTTCTTCGCCGGTTCAACGCCCATCGGGTCAAGGACGTCTTCGCCGTATTCCGTCACGTGGCCAGCCGTGCCGGCTGGCACGTATACATTGAAGGCGGTTGCGGTGGACAACGACGGCGCGAGCACGTCTTCTTCGACCGTCAGCATCCGCGTCGATCCGGCGGCCAACCAGCCGCCGACGGTGACGCTCACCTCGCCGGCCAACGGCGCAACCTATCGCCGCACCCGCGACGGTGACACTCTGGCCGCGACGGCATCCGATCCGGACGAACTCGCTGGCCGAGTCGAGTTCTATTCGAGTACGACGCTGCTTGAACTCGGATGGGACGGCTCCCTACGCGTTCAGCTGGTCATCAGTGGGCGCGGGCACCTACGGTGTGCGCGCGGTGGCGTACGACACAGCGGGGCGCAGTCGCCTCGTCTGCGACCGTGACGATTACCGTCGGCACCGCCAACAACCCCCGACCGTCACGTTGACGGCGCCCGCGAACGGCGTCGACGTTCACCGCGCCCGCGACAGTCGCGCTTGACGGCCTCGGCCTCGGATTCCGATGGGACGATCGCGCGGTCGAGTTCTACTCCGGTACGACGCTGCTGAACAGCGACACGCTGCGCCCTATTCGTGTATGCCTGGCCGATCGTCCCGGCCGGCACTTACGACGTGCGGGCAGTCGCTTACGACAATGCCGGCGCGAGCACGTCTTCAGCGACGGCGACAGTCTCCGTGACTGCCGCGACAACCTTGCCGTCTGGGTGGACCGGCGCTGACATTGGCGGCTCCTGCGCTGAGCGGGAGTTCGAGCTATAGCGCTGGCAGTGTATTCGGTTGACGTCGGAGGCGTCGATATCTGGGGCACGTCCGATCAGTTTCATTTCGTTTATCAGCCGATAGCCGGTGATGTGGAGATCGTGGCGCGCGTAGACTCGTTGACGGTTATGGATCCGTACACGAACGCTGGCGTAATGATCCGAGCCGCACTGACGGCGGGATCGATCCGACGGATATTCGACTCTGACGGGAAGCAACGGCGTCTATTTCCGCAGCCGCCTTGCGACAAATGGCGCCACTTCCCACATACAGTCGTCAGCCGCTGCGGCGCCTGAGTGGGTGCGTCTGGTTCGCCACGGCACGGTGGTTGACAGCTACTGGTCGAGCGATGGCAGTAGTTGGAAGCTGATCGGGTCGCAGACACTGGCGCTTGGGACGACGGCGTACGTCGGCCTGGCGGTCTGCAGTCACAACGTCACTGCACGGACGACGGCTCGGTTCTCGAATGTTCGGATTGCTGTGCCGACATCCAATCAGGCTCCGACGGTGACGTTGACCGCTCCGACTAATGGCGCGACCTTCACGGCGCCGGCGAGCGTGACCCTAGGCGCTACTGCCAGCGATACCGACGGGACCATCTCGAAGGTCGAGTTCTACAACGGGACGACGCTGCTCGGCACCGACACCACGTCGTCATACTCGTTCACCTGGTCGTCAGTCGCGGCGGGCACCTACACCGTGAAGGCGATCGCGTACAACAATAGCGGAGCCAGCGCCTCCTCGGCGACGGCGACAATCACTGTTAGTGGGGCTGCCAACAAGCCGCCGACGGTGACGTTAACCGCGCCGGCCAATGGCGCGACCTTCACGGCGCCGGCGAGCGTGACGCTGAGCGCCTCGGCGAGTGACTCTGACGGCACGATTTCGAAGGTGGAGTTCTATAACGGGACGACGCTGCTCAACAGCGACACCACGTCGCCGTACTCGTTCACTTGGTTATCGGTAGCCGCGGGCACCTACACCGTGAAGGCGATCGCGTACGACAACAGCGGAGCCAGCACGTCCTCGACGACCAGCACTGTGACGGTCTCGCAACCGATCAGCACGCCGCCCACGGGCGTCGTGTTCACGGCCTCGCCCGATCACGCGACGCTGGTGACGAGTTATGAGCTGCGCATCTACGCAGCTGGGGCGAATCCAAGCACGGCGACGCCGATCGCGACGTCGAATCTCGGTAAGCCGACGCCGGCTGCAAACGGAGATATCACCGTGGACCGGTCGGCGTTCTTCAGTGGCCTTGTAGCCGCCAACTATGTGGCGGCGGTTGCGGCAATCGGATCGGGAGGAACGTCGATCAGCACCGGCGTGGCGTTCATTCGGTAGCGGAACAGATCATTCACCGATCAGCCGCCGCAAAGAATTGACCGACATGATCTGCGTGTGACCTGAACGGGCAGGAGCGGAAGAAATTTCGCTCCTGCTCGCGAACATATCGCTCCGACCGTGGAATGTGTGACACACTCCAGCCCCCATTGTTCTCTCTTCGGCAGAACTCGTAGATAAGCCTCGATTACTTCCAGGCCGAATTCATTGGTCGCTCTATAGCTGAGCTCGCTGGGCAGCCATCTTGCTGACCTCCTTCGTGGGAACCCTGCGAGCACTCGGACGGAGGATCGAGTAAATGATCATGGCGTCGCGTCTTGGACGCGCTGGACGGAGTCTTGCCCTTCTAATTGTCATCGCTGTTTCGTTTTCCAATCCGCATCATTTGTCAGCACAACAGGCGTGGAGCCTGCCGTCACCTTGGAGCGCGCAGGACATCGGGAATCCAGCGATCGCCGGAAGTGCATCCTTCAGTCAAGGGGCGTTCACGATCAGCGCCTCTGGAGAGGATATCTGGGGGCAATCGGATCAGTTCACGTTCGTCTATCAACAGATTACCGGCGACGTCGAGATCATCGCGCGTGTGGACTCCGTCACCGGTGCGAATTGGTGGTCCAAGAGCGGCGTCATGGTTCGAAGCTCGCTCGCGGCGAATGCCGCCCACGGATACGCGCTCGTGTCTGCGGGCAAGCGTGTGGCCTTTCAACGTCGCTTGACGGACGGCGGATCGAGCGATAACTCTTACGGTCCATCGGTGCCGGCCCCTTATTGGGTGCGCCTGGTCAGAAAAGGCACGACGGTCACCGCGTCCTCTTCAGCGAACGGGATCACGTGGTCGACAATCGGCAGCGAAACCATCGGGCTCGGTTCCGCGGCGTACGTGGGCATCGCAACCACCAGCCACAACAACTCGGCGGCCACCACTGCCGCTGTGTCGCAGGTGTCGATCAATTCGCTTGCGCTCCCCGCTCCGCAGCAGGCGGCCGACATCGGCGCTCCTGCGATCAAGGGATCGACGACGTATCGTCAGGGCGTCTATGGCGTGCACGCTGGCGGGTCCGACATCTGGGGCACTTCCGATCAATTCCATTTCGTCTATCAGCCACTGACTGGCGACGGTGAAGTCGTTGCGCGCGTACAGTCGATCACGTATTCGAATACGTGGGCAAAGACCGGGGTGATGATTCGCGAGACGCTGGCGCCTGATTCGCGGCACGCGTTCGCGTTGATATCGGCCGGCGCCGGTTACGTCTTCGAGCGCCGAATCGATCCCGCGGGCATCACTCAGTCCACCGCCGGATCAGCGGGCGCCGCGCCAGGCTGGGTCCGTCTCGTTCGCACGGGGTCTCGCATTGATGCGTATCAGTCGACGAACGGCGCCACCTGGACCTCGATGGGCTCCGACATCGTCCCTATGACAGACACGGTGTACGTTGGTCTTGCGACCACGAGCCACAACACCACGACCGCGACGGACGCCGTGCTTGACAACTTTAGAGTCACACCGAGTGGATCGACGACAAATCAGCCGCCCAATGTGGCGATTACCTCTCCTGCGGACGGCAGCACCTTCACGGCGGGAAACAACATCGTCGTCAACGCTGGCGCAAACGATACGGACGGCACGATCGCGCGCGTAGATTTCTTCGTCGGAACGACTGCGATCGAATCAGACACGACGTCGCCTTATTCGGCAATATGGGCGAACGTGACCGCTGGAACGTACTCGCTGACGGCCGTCGCCGTCGACAACGATGGGGAGAAGACGACGTCAAGCGTTGTCAGTGTGCGCGTCGATCCAGCGGCCAACCAGCCGCCGACTGTCACGCTCACGGCGCCAGCCAATGGCGCGAGCTTCACGGCACCGGCGACGGTAACACTCACGGCCACAGCATCCGATCCAGAGAACTCACTGGCTCGGGTCGAGTTCTATTCCGGTACGACGTTGCTGAACAGCGATACCACGGCACCGTATTCGTTCTCCTGGCCATCGGTCGCGGCGGGAACCTACACCGTCACGGCGGTGGCGTACGACAACGCCGGCGCGAGCGCATCGTCGACGACGGCGACGATCACCGTTTCGACCGTCACCTCGAATGGTCTGGTCGGTGCGTATAGCCTGGACGAAGGGACGGGCTTGGTCGCCAAGGACAGTTCGGGCGTTGGTCCGTCTGGCGCCATCAAGAAGGCGACCTGGGCCGCTGGTCATTTCGGTCAGGCGCTGTCGTTCGCGGGAAACGGTGAGGTCAATCTCGGGGACGTGGATTTCACGGGGGCGTTCACCGTGGAAGGGTGGCTTCTGACAAGGAGCCTCTACACAGGAACGTGCGGCTCGTTTGTGATGAAAACTCAGGACTATGGGCTCGAGCTCTGTGGCTCCAAGCTCCTGGCCAGCATTGGATCGAACGGCACCTGGAGTCGCACGCTGTCACAGCCCCTCACCAGTGCTGACCTCAACACCTGGAAGCACGTTGCGATGACCTACGACGGGACAACCCTCAGGCTCTTCGTCGGTGGGGCTCTCATCAGCAGCGGCGCCGCAACGCATAGCACCAACAACAACCCGCTCCTCTTCGGCCACTGGTCGCCAGCGTCCGAGTACTTTGACGGCCTCATCGACGAAGTCCGACTCTACAACCGGAGCCTCACGCAGTCCGAGATTCAGAGCGACATGAATGCGCCGATTGGCGCCGGCTCGGGCAATCGTGCTCCGACAGCGACGCTCACGGCTCCCGCCAACGGCTCGACCTTCACGGCCCCCGCGACCGTGTCGCTGACCGCGACCGCATCCGATCCTGACGGGACGATTGCTCGCATGGAGTTCTACAACGGCACCACGCTCCTCAACACCGACACGACGTCGCCGTATTCTTTCACCTGGTCCAATGTTGCGGCAGGGACATACGCGCTGAAGGCCATTGCCTACGATAACAGCGGCGCCAGCACGAGTTCGGCGACCAGCACGGTCACGGTCTCGCAGCCGACAAGCACGCCGCCCACGGGCGTCGTGTTCATGGCCTCGCCCGATCACGCGACGATGGTGATCAGCTACGAACTGAGAATCTATGCCAACGGGGCCGATCCGAACACCGCGGCGCCCATCGCGACGTCCGATCTCGGCAAGCCGACGCCGGTCGCAAACGGCGATATCACCGTGGACCGGGCGCCGTTCTTCAGTGGCCTTGCAGCCGCCAACTATGTGGCGGCGGTTGCGGCAATCGGATCGGGAGGAACGTCGATCAGCACCGGCGTAGCGTTCATTCGGTAGCGGAACAGTTCATTCGCCGATCACCAGCATCGCCTTCAGATACTCGCGGTTCATACGAGCGATGTTGGTGATCGAGATCTCCTTGGGGCACACGGCCTCGCACTCGCCTTCGTTGGAGCAGCTGCCGAATCCTTCAGCGTCGTGCCGTTCGACCATTTTCACGACGCGCGCGTATCGTTCAACTGCACCCTGCGGGAGTACAGCGAGGTGGCTGATCTTTGCAGAGGTAAAGAGCGCGGCCGACGCGTTCTTGCACGCGGCGACGCACGCGCCGCAGCCGATGCACGCGGCTGAGTCCATGGCCTTGTCGGCCAGCGGCTTGGGGACCAGGATGGCGTTGGCATCCTGCGCGCCACCCACGTTCGCCGACGTGTATCCGCCAGCCTGAATGATTCGATCGAAAGCGCTGCGATCCACTACCAGATCCTTGAGCACGGGAAACGCGCGGGCGCGCCAGGGCTCGAGCGTCAACGTGTCTCCGTCTTTGAACCGGCGCATGTGGAGCTGACACACCGTGGTGCCGGGATCCGGCCCGTGCGGGATGCCGCTCACCAGGAACCCGCAGGTGCCGCAGATGCCTTCACGACAGTCAGAATCGAACGCGATGGGATCCTCACCCTTCACGATCAGCGCTTCGTTCACCACGTCCAGCATCTCGAGGAACGACATATCCGGCGAGACGTCGCTGGCGACGTAGTCGACCAGCCGGCCTGGCTGATCCGGGCCCGGCTGGCGCCACACTTTGAGGTTGATGCGCATTTACCAGTTTCCAGCTACCAGCGGGAAGCCTACTTGTAACTCCTCTGAGTCGGTTTCACGTACTCGAACGTCAAGGGCTCTTTGTACAAGACCGGCGCTTTGCCCACTCCCTGAAATTCCCAGGCAGCCACGTACGCGAAATTCTCATCGTCGCGCCGCGCCTCGCCGTCGGGCGTCTGGCTCTCCTCGCGGAAATGCCCGCCGCATGACTCCGTCCGATGCAGCGCGTCGATCGTCAGCAGTTCCGCAAATTCCAGGTAATCGGCGACGCGACCGGCGTATTCGAGGTTCTTGTTGAGGGTGCTGTTCGGCCCGGGAACCGAGACGTTGTGCCAGAACTCTTCGCGAAGCTGCGGGATGCGGGCCAGCGCCTTCCGCAAGCCCGCCTCATTCCTCGCCATCCCGACGTCGTCCCAGAGCACGGCCCCAAGTTCGCGGTGAAGTTGTCGCGGCGTTTTGGATCCCTTGACCGACAGCAGCCGCTCGATGCTGGCGCGAACCGACGCTTCGGCTTCCTTGAAGGCGTCGTGATCAGTCGTGACCGGCGGCAGCGGTGTCCCGCCCAGATAGTTCGCGAGCGTGTACGGAATCACGAAGTAGCCGTCCGCCAGCCCCTGCATCAGCGCGCTGGCGCCGAGGCGATTGGCGCCGTGATCGGAAAAATTTGCTTCGCCGAGCACGTGAAGTCCCGGGATCGTGCTCATCAGGTTGTAGTCAACCCACAGACCGCCCATCGTGTAGTGGATCGCCGGATAGATCCGCATCGGCACCTTGTACGGATCCTCGTCGGTGATCTTGGTGTACATGTCGAAGAGATTGCCGTAGCGGCCCTGAATGGCATCGACACCCAGGCGCTGAATCGCATCCGCGAAGTCGAGATACACCGCCAGGCCGCTGTCTCCGACGCCGCGTCCTTCGTCGCACACTGACTTCGCGTTGCGCGATGCCACGTCTCGCGGCACGAGGTTCCCGAAGCTCGGATACCGCCGTTCGAGGTAGTAGTCGCGCTCGGCTTCAGGGATCTGTTCGGGCCGCCGCTTGTCGCCCGGCCTCTTCGGGACCCACACCCGTCCATCGTTGCGGAGGCTTTCGCTCATCAAGGTCAACTTGGACTGATGCGTGCCGGACACCGGGATGCAGGTCGGATGGATCTGGGTGTAGCAGGGATTGGCGAACAACGCGCCGCGCTTGTGCGCGCGCCACGCGGCGGTGACGTTCGAATTGACGGCGTTCGTCGAGAGGTAGTACGCCGTTCCATATCCGCCGGTGCACAGGAGCACGGCGTGCCCGGCGTACCGCTCAATCGCGCCGGTGACGAGATTCCGGACGATGATGCCGCGGGCCTGGCCGTTGACGGTGACGAGGTCGAGCATTTCACGGTTTGCGAAAGCCTTCACCGTGCCTCTTTCGACTTGCCGCATCATGGACTGATAGGCGCCGAGCAGCAGTTGCTGGCCGGTCTGCCCTCGCGCATAGAACGTGCGCGACACTTGGGCGCCGCCAAACGATCGGTTGTCGAGGAGCCCGCCATATTCCCGTGCAAACGGGACACCTTGCGCCACGCACTGGTCGATGATGTTCACGCTCAGTTGAGCGAGGCGATAGACGTTGGCCTCGCGTGAGCGGTAATCGCCGCCCTTGATGGTGTCGTAGAAGAGGCGGTGAATGCTGTCGCCGTCGTTCTGATAGTTCTTGGCGGCGTTGATGCCGCCCTGCGCCGCGATGCTGTGCGCGCGCCTGGGGCTGTCCTGGATACAGAAACTGAGAACGTTGTAGCCGAGCTCTCCGAGCGACGAAGCCGCGGACGCTCCCGCGAGGCCGGTGCCGACGATGATCACGGTGTATTTGCGCCGGTTTGCCGGGTTGACCAGCTTCGATTCGAAGCGGTGGCGGTCCCACTTTTCCGCAAGAGGCCCGCCGGGCGCCTTGCTGTCGAGCCTCGGCGGGGCAATCACCGCGTCAAGTAGAGCCAGAGCGGAATGCATGCGAGTCCTCCGCCGATAATCACGGCGAATACGATTCCCCAGATCGTCAGCCGGCGCGTGTAGACCGGATGGTCGAGCCCCAGCGACTGGAAGCTGCTCGAGATCCCGTGCCGCAGATGAAGGGCCACGAGGAGGGTCGCGACGACATAGAACACGACCCAGCCGGGCTGGCTGAACACCTCGAACTCCGTTCGCGCCAGATCCCGGATTGGGTTCGCGCTGACGGTCTCGTACCACGCGCCGTACTTGAACTGCTTGACATGCACGATCACGAACAGCGCGATGACGAGCCCGGACCAGATCATCGTGGACGACGCGACGCTCTTGCGGCTCGTGTGGCGGGCGAACGTTTTCTTTTCGTAGCCCACCGGCCGCGCCCCGCGATTTGCCATGTAGTTGGTGATCGCCTTGTAGATGTGGAGCAGAAACACGGCGAGAAGGCCGATTTCAATCGGCACGATCAATGGGTTCGAGATCAGGCGGTGCGAATAAGCGTTGAACGTGTCGGGGCCGGCGAAGATGAGAACGTTGCCGATGAGATGAAGAATGAGATACGCGAACAGGGCCAGGCCGGTCAGTCCGATGAGCAGTTTGGTTCCGACCGAAGAGGAAAACACACGCCGGAAGGTCGACATCAGCGAGGCTCCAACATCCGATCAATTGTACTTGCTCGCAGAATGAGCGCGCAAACGACAAGCGGGTGGCATCGCTCGCATGCGCCTCGATCATGACTCTGCTCCTCTTGATCGATTGGCCCGGCCCGGCACATGATGGAAGGATTGCGCGTACGCAAGAGCACGTGCAGAGAGCCGGCAGTCATACATGAAAATCCACGAGTATCAAGCCAAGGCGATCCTGGCCCGCTACGGGGTTCCCGTGCCGCAGGGCGAGGTCGTGTTTGCCGCAGCCGACGCGGACGTCGCCGCCAAGCAGCTTGGCGGCGGAACCGTCGTCGTCAAGGCACAGATTCATGCGGGTGGCCGCGGCAAGGGTGGGGGCGTCAAGGTCGTCAAGGGACCGGACGAAGCGGTGAAAGCTGCCGCCGATATGATCGGTATGCGCCTCGTGACACATCAAACGGGGCCTTCGGGACAGGTCGTGCAGCGGGTGCTCGTTGAACAAGGCCTCAAGATCAAGCGCGAACTGTACCTCGGCATCGTCATCGACCGGTCCACTGAACGCCCGGTGCTGATGGTCAGTCCCGATGGGGGCGTGGAAATCGAAAAGGTCGCCGAGGAGACTCCCGAGCGGATCTTCAAGGAGTACATCCACCCGGGGATCGGACTCAGTGGCTACCAGACTCGGAAGCTGGCCTTTGCGCTCGGTCTTGAAGGCAGCCAGATCGCACAGGCGGGGAAGCTGATGACCGCGGTGTACGACGCATTCAAGAGCACGGACGCCTCGCTCGTCGAGATCAATCCGCTGATCGTGACCGAGGACGGGGCGCTGCTGGCGCTCGACGCCAAGATGACTTTCGACGACAACGCGCTGTATCGTCATCCGGACATCAAGGAGCTCCGCGACATCGGCGAGGAAGAGCCGCTCGAAGTAGAAGCGTCGAAGTTCTCGCTGAACTACATCAAGCTCGATGGCACCATCGGCTGCATGGTGAACGGCGCCGGGCTCGCGATGGCGACGATGGACATCATCAAGCTCGCGGGGGGGGAGCCGGCGAACTTCCTGGACGTGGGCGGCGGGGCCAACGCCGAACAGATCAAGAACGCGTTCCGGATCCTGATGTCCGACAAGAACGTCACGGCGGTGCTGATCAACATCTTTGGCGGCATCCTGCGCTGCGACATCCTGGCGGAGGGCGTGATTGCCGCGGTGAAGGATCTCGGCGTTCGCGTGCCGATCGTCATTCGCATGGAAGGCACGAACGTCGAACAGGGCAAGCAGATGCTGCGAGACAGCGCCCTCAACTTCACAACCGCCGACACGATGTCCGAGGCCGCCGAGCGCGTGGTCGCGCTCGCGAAATAGTCATGGCAGTACTCATTGATCGACACACGCGCCTGATTGTTCAGGGCCTGACAGGCCGCGAAGGGACCTTCCACGCGAAACAGGCTGCCGCGTACGGGACGAAGGTGGTTGGCGGGATTACGCCGGGCAAAGGTGGCACGACGCACGAAGGGTGGCCGGTGTTCAACACCGTCGACGACGCGGTCAAGGAGACAGGCGCGAACGCGACGGTCATCTTCGTGCCGCCGCCATTTGCGGCGGACGCCATTCTCGAGGCGACCGGCGCTGGTGTTCCCCTGGCCGTGTGCATTACGGAGGGCATCCCGACGCTCGACATGGTGCGGGCACTTGCCGTTGTGCGCGGCTCGAAGACGCGTCTCATCGGGCCTAACTGCCCGGGCCTCATCACCGCCGGCCAGGCAAAAGCGGGAATCATTCCCGGCCATATCTGCAAGGAAGGGCGTGTCGGCATCGTGTCCAAGAGCGGCACGCTCACCTACGAAGCGATCCATCAGCTCACCAAGCTCGGCCTTGGACAGACGACGTGCATCGGGATCGGCGGCGACCCGCTGATCGGCACGAGCTTCATCGACGCGCTGGCGTTGTTCTCGGCCGATCCGGCAACTGAAGCCGTCGTCATGATCGGCGAAATCGGCGGAAACGCTGAGCAGGAGGCGGCCGCGTACATTGCCTCGAATTTCAAGAAGCCGGTTGTCGGGTTTATCGCCGGCCAGACCGCCCCGCCGGGCCGACGCATGGGTCACGCGGGGGCGATCATTTCGGGCGGCAAGGGCACTGCGGCCGAAAAGATGACGACCCTGTCGCAGGCGGGCGTGCACGTGGTCAAAAGCCCGGCGGATCTCGGGGCAGCCGTGAAGACGGCCCTCAAGGCGTGAAACCGGGCGGGATCCGAAGGGCCCTCGCGCTATTTGATATAATTCAAGGGTTTAGCCGTGCGCGACGGGTCTTGAAAACCAGCTCCAGTTCCTCTGATTCATTGATTGCCGCGGAAGGATCCCTGAATGGCTCCGACTGACGTCGCGGCCCACCCGGGGGCCTCGCAACCGGTGACACGCCGGATTATCAACGACCTCAGCATTCAGGTCGCAACCGTCAATGGCTCCGGGAGCCAGACGGCGAACCTCGTCCTGCTGCGCTCCATCTTCCAGATGGGCGTTCCGGTTTCCGGTAAGAACCTGTTCCCGTCCAACATCGCGGGCCTGCCGACGTGGTACACGATTCGCGCCAATCGGTTCGGATACGTGGCCCGCAAGAAAGAGATCGATTTTCTTGTCGCGATGAACGTGGAAACGGCCAGGGAGGACGTGCTCGCCCTCGAGCCCGGCGCGGCCGTCCTGTACGATGAGCCGCTGAAGTTGAGCGCACTTCGGGACGACCTGGTGTTTTATGCCGTGCCCTTCGACAAGATCGTGGCGGAGGTCTGTCACGATGCCAAGCTGCGGCGCCTCGTCAAGAACACGATTTACGACGGAGTGCTGGCGAAGCTTCTCGACATCGATCTCGCGGAGATGGAGCATGCCCTCCGCCGTCAGCTCGGAAAGAAGACCAAGGCGATCGAGCTGAACCTGGCCGCCCTCGAGGCAGGTTTCGCGTTTGCGGGCGAGCACCTCGTCAAGCGGGATCCGTATCTGATCGAGCGGATGGACAAGACGGCCGGCATGATCCTGGTGGAAGGGAACGCCGCCGCAGCGATGGGCTGCATGCTGGCGGGGGTCACCGTCATCGCGTGGTATCCGATCACGCCGTCCTCGTCACTGCCGGAGACGCTGATCTCCTACATGAGGAAGTATCGCATCGACAAGGAGACCGGGAAGGCGACCTTTGCGATCGTGCAGGCCGAGGACGAGATTGCTGCCATCGGTATGGTTATCGGCGCCGGCTGGGCCGGCGCCCGGGCGATGACGTCGACCTCCGGCCCCGGCATCTCGCTCATGGGGGAGTTTGCCGGCCTGGCCTACTACGCGGAGCTCCCCGGCGTCGTGTTCGATATTCAGCGGGTCGGGCCGTCCACGGGGCTTCCGACACGCACCGCGCAGGGAGACATTCTCCAGGTCGCGACGCTGTCGCATGGCGACACCAAGCAGATGATGTTGATCCCGGCGTCGGCGGAGGAGTGCTACACGATGGCGATGGCCGCGTTCGATCTTGCCGAACGGTTCCAGACGCTCGTGTTCGTGATGAGCGACCTCGATCTCGGCATGAACACGTGGATGTCGCCCACGTTTGCGTATCCCGAGACGCCGCTCGATCGCGGCAAGCTCCTCGATGAGTCAACGCTGAAGCGGCTCGGCGAATGGGGTCGATATCGTGACGTCGACGGCGACGGGATTCCGTACCGGACAATCCCCGGCACCGGTGGTCCCGCATATTTCACGCGCGGATCCGGGCACAACGAAAAGGGGCAGTACAGCGAGCGTCCGGACGACTACGTCAACAACATGGATCGGCTTGCGCGGAAGTTCGACACCGCCCGCGACTACGTGCCGAAACCGATCCTGACGGGCGATCTCGATTCCGACATTGCCATCGTGGGCTACGGCAGCAGCCATTGGGCCATCGAGGAGAGCCGGGATCAGCTCGCACGAGAGGTGGGCGCGTCAACCGCCTACATGCGTCTGCGGGCGTATCCGTTCACGGAAGAGCTCGAGGCATTCATCGATCATCACCAGCGCATCTACGTCGTCGAGCAGAACCGCGACGGGCAGATGTTGAGCCTGATGCGGCTGGCGCTGAGCGCGGAGCGAGGAGCCAAGCTCCGGAAGGTGTTGCATTACAACGGGCTCCCCATGGACGCCCGGTCGATTACCGACGAGATTCTCGCGCAGGAAGGCATCGCTCACCAGGCGCCCACACGCGCCTCGGAGGCGCTGCTTGCCGGCGGCGACTAACCGGATCTACACGTAAGGAACCATGGACACGACCATTCCGGCGCCCGGCAAGAAGACCAACCGCATTGGCCTCGACCACACCCTCTACCGCGGAGGCAAGACGACGCTCTGTGCCGGATGCGGACACAACGCCATCTCAGAGCGCATCATCGATGCCTTCTTCGAAATGGGTGTGGATCCGAAGGAGGTCATCAAGCTCTCGGGCATCGGCTGTTCCAGCAAGAGCCCGGCTTACTTCCTCGGCTCCTCGCACGGTTTCAACAGTGTGCATGGCCGTATGCCGTCGGTTGGGACGGGCGCGGTACTGGCGAACCGGAAGCTGATCGCCATCGGCGTCAGCGGCGACGGCGACACCGGCGCCATCGGCATTGGTCAGTTCGTGCACCTCATGCGCCGCAATGTGCCGATCATCTACATCATCGAGGACAACGGCTGCTACGGTCTGACGAAGGGACAGTTCTCGCCGACGGCCGATATCGGCTCGAAACTGAAGACCGGTGTCGTCAACGACCTGACGCCGATCGATACGTGCGCCCTCGCGATTGAGCTGGGCGCATCGTTCGTGGCCCGCTCGTTTTCCGGCGACAAGAAGCAGCTGCTGTCCATCCTCAAAGCCTCGTTGAGCCATCGCGGCACGGCGCTCATCGACGTCATCTCGCCGTGCGTGACCTTCAACGATCACGAGGGCTCGACGAAGAGCTACGCATACGTGAAGGATCACGACGAGCCCCTGGGCGAAGTCAGCTTCGTGCCGTTTTTCGAGGACATCTCGATTGAGTACGACCCCGGCACGACGACCCAGGTGCAGATGCACGACGGCTCGAAGCTCTATCTGAAAAAGATGGCCGAGGACTACGACCCCACGGACAAGCTCAACGCGGTCAGGACGATCCACGAAACGTCCCGTCGCGGCGAGTTCGCAACCGGCATCCTTTATATAGAGCCCGACAAGCCGGATTTCCTGGAACTCCTGAACGTCGTCGACGAGCCGCTGGCCACGCTGCCCGTCGAGCGCGTGAGGCCGGGACGGGAAGTGCTCACCGAGATCATGGAGAGCCTGCGATAGGACGTGGGGTCAGACCCACAGCGCCCCGAAGGGCCGAAATCGATGCGATCCATCACGAGCGTCTTGACCGTCCTGGTGCTTTCGCTGGTCTTGGCGGGGCACCCGAGCGCGCAGTCCCGCCGGCCGCTCACTGCCGACGATCTCTTCAACCTGAAGGAAGTCCGCGATCCGCAGCGATCGCCCGATGGCCAGTGGGTCGCCTACACGGTCGCGCGCGCGATCAAAGACACCGATAAAAATGATACCGATGTCTGGATGGTGAGCTGGGACGGCCGCCAGCAAGTCCAGGTCACGTCTTCAGCGGAAGGGGAATCGTCTCCACGTTGGAGCCCTGACGGAAAGTATCTGGCCTTTCTTTCCTCACGGCAGGGGTCGAAAAAGTCGCAGATCTGGCTGCTCAATCGTGCCGGCGGCGAGGCGGTCAAGCTGACCGACATCAAGGGTGGCGTTTCGGACTATGCGTGGTCGCCCGACAGCAAGCGGTTCGTGCTTGTCGTGGAAGATCCCGATCCCAGCGTCGCGGACGATGAGAAGGACAAGGAGAAGAAGGACGGCGAACCGAAGACGCCAAAGCCGATCGTCGTCAATCGGTACTACTTCAAGGCCGACGTTTCCGGTTACCTCCGGGGCGAGCGATCTCATCTCCAGGTTTTCGACATCGCGGCGAAAAAGGCCGAGCCGCTGACGACGGGCGTCTTCGACGAGGAGTCGCCCGCCTGGTCGCCCGACTCAACTCAGATTGCATTCATTCGCCGCCACGGTGAAGGGGACGTGGACAAGGCGCCCAATCACGATCTGTTTGTGATCGAGGCCCGCGGAGGCGCCAAAGAGCGCAGGCTGACCACGACGACCGCAGACGAGGGCGGCAGGCTGTCGTGGAGTCCAGACGGACACACGATCGCGTATGTGATTGGTGATGAGCTCAAATACTCCGCTTACGATCAGAACCGTCTCGCGGTAATTCCAGCCGCGGGCGGACCCTCGCGGATCCTGACCGATACGCTCGACCGCCCGGTCCGCGCGCCGCTGTGGACCGCCGACGGCTCGATCCTCTTCACGGTCGTGGACGACAGGTCCGAGTATCCGGCCAGGATCAGTGGTGCCGGCGGCAAGATCGACAGGCTGGTGACCGGCCAGCGCGTGGTGAACAGCGTCGCTCCCGGAACGGACGGCGGTCTCGCGGTGATCGCCTCGACGCCCAGGGAGGTGCCGGAAATCTACGCGCTCGAATCGGGAAAGCTGCGGCAGCTGTCGCATCAGAACGACGAATGGTTCAAGACGCTCCTGTTGTCGACGACCGAGGAGTTCAAGGCCATTGCGAAGGACGGCACGGACGTCCACGGGCTGATCGTCAAGCCGATCACGTTTTTACCCGGGACGCCGCTATCCGGCGGTGCTCAGAATTCACGGTGGCCCGAACGGCCAGGACTCGAACGCGTGGAGCTTCGAGCGCGAATTGTTTGCGGCCAACGGCTATGTCGTGGTCAACGTGAACTACCGGGGGAGCAACGGCCGCGGCAGCGCCTATCAGAAGGCGATCTTCGCGGACTGGGGCAACAAGGAAGTGGTGGATCTGCTCGCGGCGATGGACTACGTCCAGACCCTCGACTACGTCGACTCGTCCAGGCTTGGCATCGGCGGCTGGAGCTATGGCGGAATCCTGACGAATTACACCATCGCCTCCGATGGCCGGTTCAAAGCGGCGATCAGCGGCGCGGGCAGCTCGAATCAGATCTCGATGTACGGCACGGACATGTACATCACGCAGTACGAGAATGAGCTTGGTCCCCCATGGAAGAATCAGGATCTCTGGATCAAGCTGTCATACCCCTTCTTCCACGCGGATCGAATCCGTACGCCCACGCTGTTCATGGGCGGCGAGAAGGATTTCAATGTGCCACTGCTCGGTGGAGAACAGATGTACCAGGCGCTCCGCAGCCTGGGAGTGGACACCGAGCTGGTGATCTATCCCAACCAGTTTCATGGGATCACGGTTCCCAGCTACAAGAAGGATCGGCTCGAGCGCTACCTGGCGTGGTACGACAAGTATTTGAAGCCAGTGGCGACGACGACGACGCCAGCGCGCTGAGCTTCAACCGCCTTCCGTCTCATCCAGCGTAGCGCCCAGCGCGTCTTCCGACGTCGCAACCGGATCGTTCGGCAGCCCTTCGTCGTCGATCCCGGGCGCGTTCCGGTTTCCCTGATTTGGCACGTCCGTGGGGCGATCCCCTTCGACGGCGCCAATATGGTCTTCCGGATCGTGAGGACGCGTTTTCGGCTTGACGGTCATGTGTTTGCTCCCACCGGGTCACTGGTCGAGTCGCGCTCTTCTGTGCCCACATCGATCGGACTCAGTCCGATCGATAGAATCGCCTGCATTCATCGGACCAAAAAGCTTCGGTCGGTCAGCGAACGTCCGCTGTGATTTCAAATCGCGGATTCTGGCCCGTGTGGGGGATTGAGATCGGCAGCGCCTCGCTGCATGTCAAACAATCGTTTGAAACACGCGTTAGAACTCGAAAAAATGCGCTACCTTAACTCCTCACTTCTAAACTACTAACAACTGACGAGTGACTCCTCAGACTGCTGACGCTGGCGCGTCCGCAGTCAGTCAGGAGTGACCCGAAGCGAGTCTGGACAAACCCGCTCACTTGCGGCGAGGTGGCTTCGGTCGAGAAGGACGCGCGCTCTCGGCTGGCCGGTGTTGACGGCGATGAGCGCTCCGCTGATCGCCGCAGGCATCACCATGTCACTAGCCATGCTGATACCGAAGGGCAGGCCTATGGTGGCCCCGATCAGCGCGCCCAGCCACCCGCGAGCCGTTGTCGATTTTCCGACGCGCCGGGCCAGACACACGATCTCCACTTCGGTCACGCGTCGTGTGGTCAACCCATCTTCGGTCACACGCAAGAAAAGGACGTTCCCGTCGATCCTTTCGACCGTGCCCCTGGCGCTCTCGCCGCTGCGCAACACCAGCACCACATACGCGTCGGCCATCGAGGGAAGATCCGAGAGCCGTGATACGGAGGTGCCCGCGGGATGTTCGAGAACGACGGGACGGTTGGCATGCGCGCAGCTGCTGGCGACGAGCGCCATCGCACACGCCGCGACGACAGCTGCCGGTGCTCTTCTCATCGTCACCTCGTCGGGATGATGACTTGGCAAGGCGTGACGAGGCCTCACCAAATGCTGAGCATTCTGTGAAAATTGAGGCCCGGCTCGTGCCGTCTCGCCGCAATGGGTGATCCCATTGAAGAAAGCAGATGGCTGGCAACGCCTCCGCGACAGCGGTTCGAAGTCCGCATTGTGCGGCTGAACCCGCAGCTCGAACGTCTTAACCCGAAAAGGACATGAAATCCGCGGCGTTCGCGCTATGCCTGGCGCTCATCGCGCCGGCCGCGGCGACCGGACAGCCGGCACGTCGTCTGCGCGAGGTGCGCTTTACCGGCCCCTCGGCGGTAAACGCGCTGTGTGCGTGCCTGCTAGACGCGCGGCGGAGCGCCGAGGCGCAAAGCCGCCTTGATTTCACTGCCGAAGTGGAGTTTGCTGGCACCGGCGGGCTGTTGGACGTGACCGCGCGCATCTGGATGGGATCGGCTCATGCGGTCGGGCGCATCAACTTCGCAGGCCACTTCGGAATCAACGATTCCACGCTCCGCCGCGCCATGACGATCTACGAGCGCGACCGGCTCGACGTCGGACAGCTGCGGCGCAGCCTCGCGCGAATCAACGACATCGGTGTCTTCGAGCCGCTCACGCTGGCCGACATCAGCGTGGTGTACCGAGACGATGGCGTGACCGCCGATCTGACTATTCCGCTGCGTGAACGGAAGCGGCGATGGTGGTCCGTCTCGGGTCCGGTGCTCCCAGGCATCGGCTCGCTGAGGGCCTCAGTTGCGTCGCGCCTTCCACCGTGGGGACGCGGGATCTTCGAAGCGACGACGTATTTCATATCGCTCAACATGGCCGGATTCGCGCAGCCGTTCCTCGCGCTAGAGCGGCCCGTTATACCAGGGCAGGAGATGCTCTCGGGCTTCGCGGTCTCGCCGGCGCTGTCGCCGTGGGCCATGCTGATGCACTACGGACGCACGCACCTCGCGCGCGGCATTCGCGTCATGCTCGATGGCGAACCGCAAGATCCGTTGGTGGTGCCGGTCATGTCGGCTGGGCGGCTGCAGGAAGAAACGCTTGTCTGCGCGCCGCCAAAGCCACGCCTCTGGTGGCTGCGCCGCAGCGCGGCAGCAACCGTCAATATGGCGCTTGCCGCGTTGATCCTCTGACGTCTCTCCTCTCAAATCCTTATCGCGCACTTCTATGCCTATAATGATCGGATATGGAACTCACATTTGCCATCATCAAGCCCGACGCGGTGCGCGCGCGTGTGGCGGGCAAGATCATCCAGCGCATCGAGGACGAGGGATTCCAGATCCGTGGGATGCGGCTGGTCAACCTGTCGAAGCGGGAAGCTGAAGGATTCTATGCCGTGCATCGGGAGCGTCCGTTCTTCCCGAGCTTGACGGCCTTCATGTCATCAGGTCCGGCAATCGTCCTGGCCCTGGAGGCCGCGGACGCTATCAAGAAGTGGCGGACGCTCATGGGCGCGACCGACCCGGCGAAGGCCGACGCCGGCACGCTGCGCAAGGAATTTGGCCGCTCAATCGAGAACAACGCGACGCACGGGTCGGATGCGCCGGAGACGGCGGCATTCGAGCTGGCGTACTTCTTCCCAGGCATCGAGTTCGCCCGGTAAATCGTGGGAAAGCTGCTCCTGCTGGTCGGCCTTGTGATCGCAGGCATCGGCCTGCTCATGATGGCCGGCATCCCGTTCGGGCGGCTGCCGGGTGACATCGTGATCCGGCGGGGGAGCGGCACGTTCTACTTTCCGCTCGTCACGTCCATTCTTGCTGAGTATCATCCTGACACTTCTGCTGGCGGTGTTGCGCCGGTAAGGAACTGCATGTCAATCAAGTCAGATCGCTGGATCAAGAAGATGGCGCTCGAGCACCGGATGATCGAGCCGTTCGAGGATCGGCAGGTTCGCGCCGGCGTGGTCTCGTTCGGCCTGTCTTCGTACGGCTACGACATCCGCGTGGCCGACGAGTTCAAGGTGTTCACGAACATCAACAACACGGTGATCGATCCCAAGAACTTCGATCCGCGATCGTTCGTGGACATCAAGACCGACGTCTGCATCGTCCCGCCGAACTCGTTCGCCCTGGCGCGCACGATCGAGTACTTCAGGATTCCGCGCGACGTGCTGACGGTCTGCCTGGGCAAGTCCACCTACGCACGATGCGGGATCATCGTCAACGTCACGCCCTTCGAGCCTGAGTGGGAAGGCACGGTGACCCTGGAGATTTCCAATACCACGCCGCTTCCGGCACGGATTTACGCCAACGAGGGGATCGCGCAAGTGTTGTTCTTCCAGAGCGACGAAGAGTGCGAGATTTCCTACGCCGACAAGAAGGGCAAGTACCTCAAACAGACAGAGGTTACGTTGCCAAGAATCTAGATCCTGAGCTGTTCATGTCAGTCTCCGCGCGAGTGCCTGTCGTTGGCGCGCTGGCCTATGTCGAACGAATCCTCCAGCTGCAGAGGGAATTCACGGCGACATTGTCCAGTCGAGCCCGACAACCGTTACTTTCGCCACGCGATCGCGGTGTCAGCTGAAACCGGAAAGCTCGGCTACGTTGCGCCCGAAGTCGCGGGCCGCTATTACGAAACCATCAAGGCTGCTCCGGCGCCCATCACCTGCCCGGCCCGCCGCGCGTCTCATTCCGATCACGAGACGTCGGGCGTTGAACTGCTCCTCGATCTGACGGGCGTCGCAGCGTCCGATACGGAGTGACATGTTGAAGCGTTCAGGCGTGCTTCTGTCAGCCGCGATGCTTTTCGCGCTGGCGGGACCGGCGCCGCCAGTAGCGCAGGGCGTTCAAGAGGATCTTCCCCCGACGGCCGAGGCGGCGTATGGCGCCGTGGCAGCGAAGTTCGACGAGCAGGATGCTCTGTCGGTTGTCTCGTTCATGGATCCGTATTGGCGGCTCGCCGGCAACCCGGGTTTCAACGCCTCGATCGATCACATCCGCGACCGCCTCGTGGCAGCTGGATTCAGTCTCACGACGGCGAATGCCCCGGCCAGCGTGCGCGTGGACGAGTTTGCCAACTCCGGACATGGATGGGACTACCGCGTCGGCACTCTTGAATTTGACGACGGATCCGAGCCCCTCCTTTCACGCGACCGCGATCGCGTGTCGCTGGCGATCAACTCTTTTTCCACACCAGCCGGCGGCCTGCTGGTCCCTCTGGTCGACGTTGGCGCCGGGGCGGCCAGCGATTATGCGGGAAAGGACATCAAGGGAGCGGTCGTGCTCGGCGATGCGCCTCTCGGCCGCCTCTGGCAGGAAGCGGTGAAGCGGCGCGGCGCCGCCGGCGTCGTCTCGACTGAGATCGCGAGCTACATCCGGCCGTCAGATCCTTCAGGGATGTCGACCGAACAGAAGGATGTGCTTCAGTGGGGTAGCGTGCCGTACGACGCGACCGCAAAGGCGTTTGGATTCAAGTCCTCATGGCGAGCCGCCGATCGGATGCGGGCGCGCCTGAAACGAGGCGCGGTCAATGTGCGTGTCACCATCGACTCATCCTTCTATGAGGGCCCCAATCGCACGCTCGTTGCCGAAATCCCTGGTCGCACGAGGCCGAACGAGCGAATCGTCATGGTGGCGCATGTTCAGGAACCCGGTGCGAACGACGACGGAAGCGGGTGCGGCACGTTGTACGGCCTGGCGCGGGCGCTGGTGACGGCGATCAAGGCCGGCGCGCTTCCGCGGCCGGACCGCACGCTGACGTTCATGTGGGTGGACGAGGTGCGCGGGAGCCGCCAGTGGATCACATCGCATCCGGACGAGGCGCGCGGCGTCCAATACATGTTCGCGATGGACATGACTGGTGAAGATACGGCCAAGACGGGCGGGAGTTTCTTGATCGAAAAACAGGCCGATCCGTCAGCCGTGTGGACGCGGCCATCCGATCCGCACACGGAGTGGGGGGCCAGCGAGGTCAAGGCGGAAACGCTGAAGGGAAGCCTGCTCAACGATCTCCACCTGGCGGTCTGTCTCCGCCGCGCTCGTGATACGCACTGGGTAGTGAAGACCAATCCGTACGAAGGCGGCAGCGATCACACCGCATTCGCTTCGGCCGGCATCCCGTCTCTGCTGAACTGGCACTTCACCGACCGTTACTACCACACCAGCCAGGATCGTCTCGACAAGGTCAGTGCGGCAGAGATGAAGAACGTGGGGATCGCGGTCGCAACTTCAGCGTGGCTGCTTGCGGCTGCCGGCGAGCAAGATGCAACCGCGGTCGTCGATCTCCTGTCGCGCGCGGCACAGCGTCGCCTCACACTCGAGCGCGAGCAGGGAAGTCTCCTGGCGGGAAAAGCCAGCGACCAATCGGCAGCCTCTGCCACTGAGCAGCGCGTGATGGCCGCGTGGGTGAAGTGGTATGGCGAGGCGCTCGACAGCGTGGAGAGTTTGCCGGTTGGCGGAGCGACCGATGCGCTGCGAGGAAGGATCGCGCGGGCCAAGGCGGGCGTCGCGCCGCAGTCCAACCAGAAATAGACGCGCAGTGCGCGAAAGTGAGAGAGGAAGCGGAGCCCGACCGAGCCCCGCTTCCGTAGACCTATTCGGACGGACGCTCGACCCGACGCCTCCGGGCCGCGAGGGCGCCCACCAGACCCGTACCCAGCAGAATCATCGACGCCGGTTCAGGCACCGGTGACCCGGCGCTCGGTGCAGCCGCCTGTAGAAAGAACTGCTCCCGACCGGCCGTTGCCCTGGCAAAGGACGTCGAGAAGACGACCTTGTCCGTGGGCGCAAATCCCGACAAATCGAAGCCGATGATCGACGCATCCGAGAATCCGTTGCCGGGATTCGTCGGCATGATCGTCGTCATTCCCGATGTACTGAACAACATCGTTCCGTTCACCGAGAGGCTGAAGCGGAGCAGATCGTATGCCCCCCGTCATGCCCGCGGGCCTGGTTCAGATCCACGCCTACCGAAAACGTGTCTCCTCCGACGAGATCCCGAATCTGCTGCACGGTGTACGTCGGCGAGCTCAGCGTGCCGGAGCTCATGTGCGGACCAATCAACGTGTACGCCAGCGCGTCCTTGCACGACGGATCGCCGATGACGCACGGTCGGTTCATGGTCTGCTGCAGGCTCGTGTCGACGTTCACCGACAGAAGCATCGGGTCGGCTGAAGCGGTCTGTGGAACAAGCCCAGCCGCTACCAGGAGGCCCGCCGTGGCGAGTTGCCATTTGTACCGCAAGAACATTCGACTTCTCCTTCCACCACTGCTCAGTGCAATATCGGGGCCAAATCCGAACCGGGGCAGTTTCGGGGTTCGCTGACACACCTCGACGGGCCGAATCACTGGACAAATGGCTGACTTGATTACGAGCGCGCGAATTCCACCTGAGGCCAGGCAAGGGAATGGTCGAGCCATCGTTGGGGAGAAGTGTGGCGACGAAGCGGATAAGTACGGCAACCGCCAGGATTGGTAGAGCTCAAGGTAATACCGACGACGGGCGTCAGCGGGCGGTCTTCTGATTGGCGTTGGCGGCAGCCGGGGCGTCCGGCATGCGCTCCAGTCCCACGAGCTTCCAGCCGCCACTCTCTCGCTGGAAGTACGTGCGAACCGGCCGGACCCACGTCGGGTGCCCGGCGCTGTCCACGGCGATGTCCACCGCGACGAAGGTGCCCGCGCTCGTCGGCAGACCACTCGGCGCTTCGATCGTCGTCGTCGAGCTTCGGGTCTCCGAGATTGGTTGCGTCTCGCCGGTCGCGTTGTCGAAGCGGAGCCACGACGCCCGATACGTGGCCGGGCCGCTCGCCACGCCCGCCGCCGCGGCTGCGTTCTCGAAGGTCAATCGGCCGTTCGCATCCAGGCGAGGCGAGACGACCGGGTTCACCGCCGTCAGATAAATGTTCAGAATCTTGTTGCGCCGCTTGATCAGCACGTCCGCCGAGATACTTCTCCGCATTCGGATCGCTGTACTGACCCTGGTGAACGGCCGCGCGAATCAGCTCGTCGCTGAACGCGGCAATCCGTCGCGCCGCCCAGAACGCGTCATCGTCTCGCGTTTCCATGTACGCCGTAGTCGGCGTCTGCGGCCGCCACGCCGTGGATCGAAGCGGTCGCCCTCGAACTTGCCGATCGAGGGGTATTCCACGTAGTTGATGGTCTGCCAGGGGCTCAGCGCAAATCCAAACGAGACCAGGCGCTTCACCGACGTGTCGCCCTGGTAGAAGTGCTCGTAGCTCAAGTCCCACTCGTGGAAGTCGTTGCACATGCCAAACGTCGATCCGACGTCCTGGAGGTAGTGCTTGACCACCGAGCGGCCGTTGATCGGTTTGGAGCGTATCCAGCGTGTTGGCCGCCTTGAGATCCGTCAGGTTCGTCCACGCGCCGAACACGCGCAACGCCCGGAGCTCCCGACGATGCTCGTGCGGGACAACGTCGTTGGGGTCGTCAGGGCGTGTGCCTGCATATTGGTAACCCCCGAGGATCTTGCCGGGAAGCAAGCCGGCCGGCGACGACGCGATACGTTCCATCCGCGTTCCGCGCGACGTTTTCGAGGACGACGTTCATGTCGTCCCGCGTGAATCGCGTCCGTTCCCCGGACGGGCGCTTGACCGTGGCTTTCGGGTCGATATCCGCTTTCGTCGGATCGAACGTCGTCAGGAACGATTCCACCTGGTTGTAGCCCAGCGCCCAGAAGATCTTCGTCGCGACGGAAACGGCTCCGGTCGCGCCCTCCGGGATAGAAGGGTGGATCGAACTCGAGGAACCACGTCTCTCCCTTGGCATCCCTTGCGGTGAAACCAGGATGGACGCCGGCCGTCTTCTCCCGGATCAGCATCCACTTCGACGGGTCCGGTGGCGCGCCGACGATTGGGCCGCGCGCGATCTGATCGATGGTGATCGTCGTCGTGCCGATCCGGTTCGTAAACCAGTTCGAGTCCGGCACTTCGTCAATCGTATTGATGTTCTTCGCGCGAAGCCCCGACGGCTTGTAGCCGGCCGTGATGAACAGGTTGTGCGTCATCTCGTAGAGCGATCCGATCTCGTATTCCTTCGCCTTCGACGCGTCCTGGGATTCCGGCTCGCGCGCGATCGGATCGTCGGGGTAGAAGTGCGGACCCTTGGTCGAGACCGTGCTGGCCGAACAGACCGAACGCGACGGCGACGAGAATCAAGAGCCGGCCGCGTAGCATGCGTGACGCAAAGTGTGGGGTAGACATGGCATGCAGCTCTCAGAAAACCGCGGATGACGAGAACACGAGACTCAGGCCTTCGTTGCTCCTCGCGATTTCGATGCGCAGTGGCGTTGGAAACGGCGTGTGAAAGCGGATGCCGAACCCGTAGTCGCTCTTGAGCCCGTTGAGATCGAAGTCCGCCGTGCGCTGAGTCACCTTGCCCGCCTCGTAGAACACGGCGGTGTCGATGAACCGATTGACCATGATGCGCCACTCGGCCTGCAGCACCATGCTGTTGCGATCGCGGAAGCGCCAGCTGCTGAACCCTCTCAGGGACGATCCGCCTCCAACCGAGGGCAGCATGAAGAACGGGATGATGCTGATCGTCCTTGTTGAAGGCAGTCTGGGCGAACGCGCGGAGCGAGATGACCCACGCTTCGCGCAGAATCGGAATATGCTGGATCACTTCGTAGTCAACCTGCTTGAAGCCAAACTCGTCGTCGTTATCGGTGTAATCGTGAAACGTCACGCCGTAGTAGCCGCCGCGCCGCGTATAGTCCGGAGTAGGTGCGCCAGTCGAGACCGATGCTCCCCTGTGAATGAAGATATCTGACGGTGGCACCAAGTCCTGGCAAGGTTTCGGGCGTGTAGACAGTTTCCACGGAAGGCTCCGGCCCCTGGCCGGACCGCTGCGACCACTCGGACAGCTCCTCTCCGAGCCGGAACGTCAGGTAGCGTCGCATCGGCTTGAACTTCAGTGTCGCCGAGCCGTATGGCTGCCTGAAGAGATAGTTCGTCTTGTCGTTAACCGATGACTTCATCCCGATTCCGTAAAAACCAACCTGGGTGGCTTCACGCCAGCCGCCGATGACGGACAAGTCTCCGCGCCGGTTGAACAGGCGCGGCGCCCTGAACTCGGTCTCGATCCGCTTGTAGTTCGTAATCGTGTAACTGCCGCGGAAATCGATCATGTTGTACGCACCGACGTGCTGGGCGTAGCCCGCGCCGAGCGTGAAGCCGCCTCCCGAGTACGCGCTCTGGAAGAAGGGATGGAAGCGCAGCCCGCTGACCAGCAGGTCGTCAAACCTGTTGAGCAGTTCCTCGGTCTTGCCCGGCACATACGGGTGCAGCGTCTTGGCTTTTGCTCCCTGTTCCTGCTCGATCGCCGCTTCACGCGTCGGTGGCTCGGTCTGCTGCGCAACGGCGGAGCTCGCCGACGCGGCAACCAGGGCGATGACGGTGGACAGCCTCCAGATTCCGGGATGACGCATAGATAACCTGCTTTCCGAGGCCTTGCTGCGGCCGCGGAACAAGGACACGGCGGCCATATTCGAAGTGATCGTTGTGAAGGCGAATTCTAGCCCGTCTACGTGATGGCGCTCAAGTATAGAGGAACGCAGCCCGGGTCCCGGCGTTACAGTCCAACCAAATACTTGTCCCCGGTCGGGGCCGGTACCCCTCCATCCGGCTCGATTGTGACCGCCATGCCAATTGGCTGCGGCAGGTCAGGCGGCGTTTCGAACACGGCAGCCACGCGCCCCTGCGGATCGGGCTTGAAGAGGCCGGCACTGATAGGGGCCGGCTGCTTGGTGAGCACCCAGAGCTGATAGGTCTTGCCGGGCGGGGCCGCCGGGAGATTCGAGGCGGTGAACACGAGGCCCCGCGACCGGCTCCAGAATGCGCGCGCGGCCGCTTGCGGCGCCGTGGGTTGACCCGTCAGATTGATTCGCAAGACATCCGGCGCGACAAGGACCGCAAGTTGAGACTGCGCATCGCCTGCGACGCGACGCACGTCCGCGAGCTGACGCTCACCGGCGGCCGCCCGATCCGTGGCTTCCTGCAGCCGCAACTCGAGGGCGCCGATCCGCGATCGAAGGCTTGCGGCGTACATTCCGAGGGCCGCGGCGAGCACCAGCGAAGCAGCCGCGGCCAGCCACGGAGCCAGCGCGCTCGAACTCGTCTTGATTGGTCGGGGCACGGGCGCCGCTTTGAAAGGCGATCCGGAGACCGAGCTGACCACGCGCGCCCGAAGCGCGGATGGCGGCTCGTGCTGCGGCGCGACGTACGCCAGCACCTGGGCGACCGGTGACAACGATTTCACCTGCGCTGTGCAGTCCGCACACGATGCCATATGGGCTTCGAACGTCGCCCGATCGGCAGCGGACAGCGCCCCGAGGACGTACATCTCGGCGTGTTCCCGCAGTTCGTCGTGTTCGGCGGAGCTCATCGCCATCAAACAGTACCGGTCAACACGTCACGCAGCTTCAGCATCGCGAGACGAATTCGAGTTTTCACGGTTCCCAACGGCTGTTCGAGGCGGTCGGCGATCTCGGCGTGCGTAAGTCCCTCGAAGTACCGCGAGCTCGAGCGCTGCGCGCTGGAGGAGCGGCAGCTCGTCGAGCGCCGCGCGAACCCGGGACACCTGCTCCGACGAGAGCACCATCGAGTCCACGGCGGGGCTCGCATCGACCAGCTGATCCGCCATCCGCTCATCCGTGACGCCCGCAGGTCGCGCGCGTTTCGCGCGGAGGCGATCGATCGCACGGCTTCGCGCCAGCGTCAACAGCCACGCCGCCACGGCCCCGCGCGACGGGCTGTACCGTGACGCCTGTCTCCAGGCCTGCGAAAACACTTCCTGAACGACATCCTCTGCGTCGGTGACATCGCCGAGGATTCGCAGCGCGAGCGAGTAGATCGGCCGGGCATGGCGGTCATACAGCTCAGCCACGGCATCTCCATCGCCCTGAGCCATCCGCGCGAGAGCGGCCTGGTCGGCTGCGCGATCCTCGGTCCACCCCCACGCGGACCCCGAGCGGTCCAGTACTGCCCACAGAAGCCACATATGAGTCTACGGACGAGCCCCCCGGAGGGATTCGGTCGAAGAGTGTAACAGGGATGCGATGCGGAATCTGCCGGGGTCCGTTTGTCCGGGGGCCGGGATCCGGATCCGATCCGGGTGCGCCAGCTCTAAGAAATCCATCCGGCGCCGCGGGCCGTAGTAACGGGTGTTCACGGAGGAATTCCATGAAACGCTACTCACGGTTACTCCTGATGGCAGCAGCAGCGGCAATCGTTGCGGGTTGCACGCGGAGCCTTTCGAAGTCAGCTTCAACCTCTTCCCAATCGGCCGCGTGCCACGCTGCATTGGCAGCCGGCAGCCAGACCCACGCGATCGATCGCACGATCGCCGACTTGCAGGAGCGCGCGAAACGATCGACCCGCCAGCGAGACGCGCTCGAGCAGCTTGGCTTCCAGTTCATCGCCAGAGCCCGGGTCGCCAACGATCCCGGCGACTACACGCTGGCCGAACGCGTGGCGACCTGCATCGAAGAACAGAACCCCGGGGATGCGGCGGCGCTGCTGCTTCGTGGGCACGCGCTGCATCAACTTCATCGTTTTCATGAAGCCGAGGCGATTGCGCGCACGCTTGTCGCGAAGCGGGAGTTCGTCCTCGACTACGCGCTGCTCGGTGACGCGCTGATGGAGCAGGGGCGCCTGACAGAGGCCGCGACCGCCTACCAGAAGATGATCGACCTGAAACCCTTCTACCAGTCCTATACGCGCGCCGCACACCTTCGCTGGTTGACGGGTGATCTGAACGGCGCGATTGATCTGATACACAAGGCGATTGACGCGGCCAGTCCCCGAACCCCCGAAGCGCTCGCCTGGGCATATACGCGGTTGGCCGGTTACGAGCTGCAGCGCGGCAATGCTGACCAGTCGATGCGTGCAATCGACGCGGCCCTGACGGTCCAGCCCGACTATGCGGCGGCGCTGTTGATGCGAGGGCGCGCACTGCTCGTCCTCGAGCGATCCGGTGATGCGGTACCCGTGCTCGAGCGCGCGGCACGCCTCAATCCGCTGCCGGAGTATCAGTGGGTCCTGGCCGATGCCCTCAGGCGCGAGAGACGCGACCAGGAGGCGGCTTCCGTCGAGCAGCAACTGCTGGCGAGCGGACCTGCGACCGATCCCCGGACAGTTGCCCTCTTCCTCTCGACGCGTCGCGACAATCCGGCACACGCGCTCGAGTTATCCGAGCGCGAGCTGACCGCGCGTCGCGACGTCTTCACCGAAGACGCTCACGCCTGGGCGCTGGCGGCCGCCGGGCGTTTCGATGAAGCAGGCGCCGCGATGGAGCGGGCTCTCGCGGCGCACACCAACGACGCGCGACTCTTCCTTCATGCCGGCGTCATCGCCGCCTCGAAGGGACACCGCGCCGATGCCCGGCGCCTCTTCGCTCGGGCCGACAAGGTCCGCTCGACGCTGCTGCCGTCGGAGCTCGACATCCTCCACAGCTATCACTCCGGTTCACTCGGTAATCACTCAGGAGACTGACATGAAGAACACGCAACGACGAGTGCCGTGGCTTGGCGCCGCGGCCGGACTCTTCCTCATGGCCTCATCGTCGCCGGCGCTGGCGTCGAGCCACATGGATGCCCCGCTCATTACGCTGGACGACGCCGCGAACACGACGGACGTCTACGCGTTTCTGTCGCAACGGAACGGGCTGAATTACCTGACGACGGCGCTCGCAGTGTACCCGCATGAAGAGCCAGGCGTCGGCCCAAACAAGTACAACTTCGACGACGACGTGCTCTATCAGATTCACGTAGCCACGGGAGCCGACGTGGCAGCCGGTCGGGCGACCTACAGTTATCAGTTCCGGTTCACGACCCGGTTCAGAAACACGAAGACCATCCTTCAGTCTTATCTCGGTGTCATCCACGATGCGGGCGATGCGGCACAGAACCTGATCCAGACCTACTCGGTCACGCGTGTGAATCATCGGACGGGAGCGATCGAGTTTCTCGGCGACGGCATGGTGCCACCGAACAATCAAGGCAATGCCACGCCAAGGTACAACCAGAACGATGATGGTGAACAGCCTGCTCGCGGCGGCGTCGCGACGGAGTCAGACCTCGATCGCTATACCCGCCAGTCAATCGTGGAGTTGTCCGACGGCTATGTCGCGTTCGCCGGCCAGAGGGATGATGGCTTCTACGGTGACATCCAGGCGGTCTTCGATCTGTTGAAGCTACGTGGACCGGGTAAGGCCGTTGACTCACAGGGCGGATTCAACGTCCACACGATGGCGCTGAACATCCCGCTCACCGAAATCGGTGGCGCGCGGCAGGTCGTTGGTGTCTACGCGACGACGAGTCGCCGGCGCGTGACTATCCTGACGTCGGCACGCGATCCAATTCTCGCGGACGGATTCGTCCAGGTGGCCCGGCAGGGCAATCCGCTCTTCAACGAAGGACTCGTCGCGCTCGAGGACAAGGATGTCTACAGCCGCACGAGTCCGACGAGAGATAAGGACCTGTTCCGCAAGTATGCCGAGAAGCCGGAGCTGGCCGCGCTGATCAATGCGCTGGTCTTCAATGCGAACGTGGCGCCGACGACCAATCGCACCGACATCGCAGGCATCTTCATCCCCGATCTGATCAAGGTGGACCTGTCTACGGCTCCGGCACGTCTGGCCGGCGGCGGGCAGGGCGATCCCGTCAACCCTGACGATGCCGGCTTCTCGCGCCTGAGCATCTTCGGAGGCGACGTGTTGACGAGCCAGGTGCAGGCCGGGTTCGGCGGGGGCGTGGTCCCGGGCGGATGGCCCAACGGACGGCGCTTCGGTGACGACGTCGTCGACATCGCGGTCACGGCGCTGATCAGCGATCTCCGCGTGAGTCCTCCGATCATCCGCGGTCCTGCGGGCGACAACGTGGACAAGAACGACATCGCCTACAACAAGGTCTTCCCGTATGCGGCGACACCACTCAATGGGCGCAATCACACCCACTGAGGCGTTCGTGAAAAGCATGTCACGAGGCCGGCTGTCGAAGCCGGCCTTGCGCACGATCGCGGCAGCAGGGATCGTCGTCGCGCTGACGGTCCCTCTGCTCGCGCATGACCCCGGGTTGAGTGCCTTCGACGTGCAAATCAAGGGCAGCGAGATTGTGGCTGTCCTCTCCCTCGCCGCAAGCGACGCCGGGATAGCCGGCGGTCCCACGGCGGTCACGAAGATGGCACAAGACTCGACTGAGCTGGCGCTCGACGGCCGGCGGCTTTCACCTTCGGCGACATCCATGTGGGTAGATGAGAACACGGGCGTCCACGTTCGGATGTCCTTTGCTCGGCCTGCTGGATCGCAACTGGCCGTGCGCTCCTCGGTCGCGCGCCGCCTCGCGCGCGGTCATCGCGAACTGCTGTCCATTCGCATCCAGGACGGGACACTTCTCGCTGAGCGCATGCTCGACGTGGAATCGAACGCGGCCACGGCGGACATCTCAGGAGTTGCCGCAGGCACTGGCTCATCGTCCGCGCGATTCTTTGCGCTCGGCGTCCGGCACATTCTCACCGGCTACGACCACCTCCTGTTTCTCGCAGGCGTGCTGGTCGTGCTTCGTCGATGGCGTGATGTCGTTCAGACGGTGACGGCCTTCACGCTGGCCCACTCAATCACCCTCGCGCTGGCAACTACCGGCGTGTTGCTCATATCAGGGCGCATCGTCGAGCCGTTGATTGCCGCGTCGATCGTGTACGTGGGCGTCGAGAACCTGATCAAGGGAGTGCAGGGCGCGCGCTGGAAACTGACGTTCGGCTTCGGGCTCGTCCACGGTCTGGGGTTTGCCACGGTATTGCGAGATCTCGGCGTGGGCACCGAGGGTAATGGCGCGATCGCGCTGCCCCTGGCGTCGTTCAACGGCGGCGTTGAGGTTGGACAAATGGCGGTCGCGCTCGTGCTCGTGCCGCTCTTCTGTCGGCTCCGCTCTCGGCCGGCTTCGCGGTTTCAATTTGCCGTCGTGTGGTCCGTGCTGGTGATCACGGCGGGAAGCTATTGGCTGATCGAACGAATTGTGTAGGTTTGAGTAGTGGACCACCAATTGCAAGAGCCATCAATCCGAGCGCTGCACGATTCTGGAACGTAGTAGATTTGCTATCGATCAACGCCGCGAAACGGCGAGACTTGTAGCCCGACGGCTGAATCGGTATGCCTGATCGTCCTTCAATCTGCCGTTCGAGATTCCGAATTGTTGGATCGTTGGTGCTCGCTGTCGCACTCCCGGGCTCGTCGGCAAGGGGCCTGTCTCAGGACGCTCCTGACGATGTGGTCATAAAGCTCGAGCGAACGTCCTGCTTTGGCTCGTGTCCGGTTTACACCGTCAGCCTCGACGCACGAGGCGGCGTCACGTGGCTGGGTGAAAAGTTCGTGCGTGTCGAAGGGCAACGGACAGATCGCGTTCAGCCGTCGCGTATCGCGGCCCTTCTGACGACCGCTGACCGCATCGGCTTCTTCAATCTGAGCGATCGCTATCGCACCATTCGCAATCCGGACGGATCGGAAACGATGGTCACCGACTTGCCGACAACGTTTGTGACCATCACGCGCGGTGGACGAACCAAGCGGGTCGAGGACTACATCGGCGCGCCGGCCGGCCTCAAGGATCTAGAGCGGCAGATCGACGAGACCGCCCGCACGAAGCGGTGGATTCGGCTCGACGCGCAGACATTGCAGCAGATGGCCCAGGCAGGTCCGTCTCTCACCGCGGACGAACGCGCCGATTACCTCAGAAAAGCCTTGCAGTACGACGACGTAGATGTTGTGAAAGGCCTGCTCGAACTCGGCGCCGACCCGAACCACGTGTTCCATGGAACGAACACGACACCGTTGATGATGGTTCAATCGGCGGCGGCCGCGCGAGCGTTGATTGATGCCGGCGCGATCGCAACCACGAGAAACCAGAATGAGTTTTCGGCCCTGTATCGGGCCACCTATCTCGCACCGGATGTGACCGAGGTCCTGTTGAAGGCAGGCGTGCCGGTTGATGAGCCCGTCGACTCGTCGCAGGTGACGGCCCTCTGGCACGCAGCGTGTCGAGGAAATGTGGGTGTCGTCTCGGTCTTGCTGGCGGCAGGCGCGAATCCAGCTGTGAGTAGCAACGGCCTGTCAGCGCTCGAATGTGCGCGGCGCGGCAGGGAGGACGCCCGATCCCGCCGGCCGTCACCGTTCGACGAAAAGCAGCCTTTCGTCGAGGATTTCGACGGCGTCATCGCGCGGTTGCAGAGCGCCCTGATCAGCCGCAAGCCTAAGTAAGCCATAGGCTGTAGCCGATATATCACCAGTCACACGACCCGCCCCTCTGTGAAATGATATCCATGTGGGCGCTGGTCACCTGGCGCCCTACCAGCCCCGGTAACAGGGCCTGACGTACTGGAGCTCCCATGACACTTCGCTTTCGCGCACGGTTGATACTTCTCACGCTGACCATCGCGGCAATGACCGGCGCCGTGACCTTTGCTCAGCGGGCTGTGACGACCGGGCCGCAAAACGCGCCGCTGACCGTGCCCGTGCCTGTCGACCCGCGGATTACGGTCGGCACGCTGCCGAACGGGCTGCGCTACTACCTCCGCGCGAACAACCAGCCGGAGAAGCGCGCCGAGCTTCGCCTGGTGGTCAACGCCGGTTCCGTCCTCGAAGACGACGATCAACGCGGGCTCGCGCACTTCGTCGAGCACATGTGCTTCAACGGCACGCGTCATTTCCCGAAGCAGGATGTCGTGGCGTTCCTGCAATCGACGGGTATGCGTTTTGGCGCGCACATCAACGCGAACACGAGCTTCGATCAGACGGTGTATCAGCTGCAGATTCCCACCGACAGCCCTGCCGTGATCGACCGCTCGTTTCTCATCCTGGAAGACTGGGCGCGTGCGGTCTCGTTCGAGCCGGACGAGATCGACAAGGAGCGCGGCGTCATCCTGGAGGAGTGGCGCACGGGGCTCGGGGCTGGAGCCCGGATGCTCGACGTCCAGCTGCCAGTCCTCCTCAAGGACTCGCGGTATGCGGAGCGTCTGCCGATTGGAAAACCCGACATCATTCGATCGTTCCCGTACGACCGGCTGAAGAAGTTCTACACGGACTGGTACCGGCCCGACCTCATGGCAGTGATCGCCGTCGGCGATTTCGACGTCGCTAGCGTCGAATCGCTCATTCGCTCTCACTTCGGCGCCATTCCGGCTGCGGCCTCTCCGCGGCCGCGTCAAGCCTACGGCGTACCGGATCAGCCAGGCACTCGATACACGGTCGCGACGGATCCCGAGGCGACCTCCACGATCATCACCGTCTCCAGCATGATGGCCGCCCGCGATCAAACGACGATCGGCGCCTACCGGCAGCAGACGGTCGAGCGCGTGTTCGGCGGCCTGCTGTCGGGCCGCCTCGCCGAGATCGCGCAGAAACCGGATTCGCCGTTTCTGGACGCTGACACGAGTCGCGGCCTCTTCGTCAACACGGCCGAGGCGACGACGTTGAGCGCGCTGGTGCCGGATGGAGGTGTCGAAAAAGGACTCGCGGCGCTCTTCACCGAGGCAGATCGAGTCGCACAGTTCGGCTTCACCCAAACAGAGCTTGATCGATTCCGCCTCAATTACATGCAGACGTTCGCGCAGCTCGCGTCGTCCAACGACGAGCACACCTCACAGTCTCTCGCCGATGAGTTCATCCGCAACTTCATGCAGCAGGAACCGATCCCCGGCATCGCGTATGAGAATGGGCTCGTCCAGCGCTTCCTGCCCGAGATCACCCTCGCCGACATCAACGGCATTGCCCGCAACTGGCTGCCCGATCGCAATCGGGTGGTGGCCGTGAGCGGACCGAAGAAGGCCGGCGTCGCTGTACCGGACGAAGCCAAGCTGGCGGCCATCATCAAGAACGCCGGGGGCGGAACGTTGACCGCCTATGTGGATGCGGTGAGCGCGAAGCCCTTGCTCGAGACCGAGCCGAAACCGGGCACTGTTGCGAAGACGGCGACGAAGGCGCCCGGGATCACCGAATGGACGCTATCCAACGGCGTCCGTGTCGTGCTCCAACCGACGACGTTCAAGCAGGACGAGATCCTGTTTCGGGCGTTCAGTCCCGGCGGCACGTCGCTCGCGAGCGATCAGGACTTCATCCCCGCGGAGACCGCAGGCCAGATCGTCGCCGAAGGCGGGCTCGGCACGCTGAGCGCGATCGACTTGAGCAAGAAGCTCGCGGGCAAGGTGGCTGTTGTCCGGCCTGAAATCGGTGAGATGTACGAAGGGCTCAGCGGCCGTGCGCTGCGCCGCGATCTCGAGACGATGTTCCAGTTGATCTATTTGAGATTCACGCAGCCCCGTGCCGATGCGGAAGCGTTCCGCGCCACGACGGGGCAACTCACGGCCGGCCTGGCGAATCGGGAGGCGCAGCCCGACGCGGTATTCGAAGACACGCTGAACGCGGCCGTGACGCAGAATCACTTCCGGGCGCGGCCGATGAGCCCGGAGTTCGTCGCGCAGATGAATCTCGACAAGTCGCTGGCGTTCTACAAGGATCGCTTCGCGGATGCGAGCGACTTCACCTTCGTCCTGGTTGGCAGCTTCGATCTGCCGACGATCAAGCCGTTCGTCGAGAAGTATCTCGGCAGTCTGCCCGCTCTCCATCGCAAGGAGGCCGGCCGTGACGTCGGCATCCGTCCCCCGGCCGGTGTCGTCGAGAAAGAGATCAAGAAGGGAAACACGCCGAAGAGCGAGGTCGGCGTCGTGTTCACCGGCCCGTTCCAGAACAACGAGCGGAACCGCATCATCGTCCGCGCGATGTCGAACACCCTGGGCGGCAACCTGCAGCGGGTGTTGAGAGAAGACCTGGGCGGCACCTACGGCGTCAGCGTGGTGCCGGAGTTCACCAAGCGTCCGAATGAGGAATATCAGGTGACGATCACCTTCGCCTGCGATCCCACTCGCACGCAGGATCTGGTCAAGGCTTTGTTCAGGGTCGTGGACGACCTCAAGACGAACGGGCCAGGCGTCGGACAGGTGGGCGACGTCCAGGCGGCGCTGCGGCGGGACCTCGAAACCGACAGCCGGCAGAACGGCTACGTCCTGGGTCAGCTGGCGTTCGCGTATCAGTACGACGAGCCTGTTGCCGATCCCGCCAACTTGCGCACCATCTACGATCAGTTGTCGCCGGCGCTGCTCCGTGACGCGGCGCGGACGTATCTGGACAACAACCGGTATGTGAAGGTGTTGCTGTTCCCTGAGTCGAAGTAGCGACTCCAGGATCGGAATCAGGAATTCGTCGCGCTCCGGCCGAAGGTCATCGACGTGACCTTTTCGTCGTGTGACCCTTTCGGTCTGTAGCCTCCGGCCAGCAATCAGTTGTCGCTCACGAAGCAGTAACCATTCCGAGGGCGAAGCCCCTCGGAGTGATCAAAGCATGGACCAGCAGCGCCGGCGTGTCGTCGTCACCGGTATCGGCCTCGTGTCGCCGCTCGGAATCGGTACCGAGGAGACATGGAGTGCGGCGCTCGCCGGCCGATCGGGCATTGCGCCAATCGCCCTGTTCGACGCGTCGCGGTACTCGACGCGGTTTGCCGGCGAGGTGAAACGCTTCGATCCGCTCGACTGGCTGGAGAAGAAGGACGTGAAGAAGTGCGCGCGCTTCATCCAGTTCGCGCTGGCAGCAACCTCGATGGCGATGACCGCGAGCGGTCTGGAGATTGGCGACGATAAAGCGGGCCGGACAGGCGTGGTAATCGGGAGCGGCATTGGCGGATTCGAGGTCATTGAGCGCGAGCATAAGATTCTGCTCGAGCAGGGGCCGGAGCGCGTTTCTCCTTTCTTCATCGTCGCCTCGATCGTGAACCTTGCAGCCGGGCAGGTGGCGGTGCGATTTGGCGCCCGGGGACCGAACTCAGCCGTGGCGACCGCCTGCACCACTGGCGCGCATGCCATAGGCGACGCCTTTCGGCTGATTCAGAACGGGTACGCCGACGCCATGATCTGCGGCGGCGCCGAAGCGGCGGTCACTCCGCTCGGGATTGCCGGCTTTGCCGCCATGCGCGCGCTCTCAACCCGAAACGACGAGCCGGAACGTGCCAGCCGGCCGTGGGATCGCGATCGAGACGGCTTCGTCGTCGGGGAAGGCGCGGGGGTTCTGGTGCTCGAAGCGTGGGAACACGCGCGAAAGCGCGGAGCACCGATGCTTGCCGAGGTCCTGGGGTACGGGATGACCGCCGATGCGCACCATGTGACGGCGCCCCCGCAGGATGGCGAGGGTGTCGCCCGGGTCATGGGCGCCGCTCTCGACGATGCCGGCCTGACGCCATCGGACATCCAGCATCTCAACGCGCACGCAACATCCACACGGCCGGGCGATCGCGCCGAAGCCGCGGCGATCGAGAGAGTGTTCGGCCTGCAGGCAGCCAATGTGGCGGTCACCTCGACGAAATCCATGACTGGCCACCTGCTCGGCGCCGCCGGCGCCGTCGAAGCGGGGTTGACCGTACTCGCTCTTCGAGATCAGATTGTGCCGCCGACGATCAATCTTGATGCACCGGATTCAGACAACACGCTGCGCCTCGTCGCGAATCGGGCGGCGGCGACTACGATGAGTCGCGCGATGACCAATTCGTTCGGCTTCGGCGGAACGAATGCCAGCCTCATCTTCTCCTTGGTCGCTCATCCGTAGAATCGTCCCTCCGACAATTCGCCCAAACACCTGGATCAGCCGGTATACTCACTGGTTGTTGCCAGGAACCCTCTGAAGACGCGAAGGCCGACCGTTCACAAGGAGCAGACATGTGCGATCAGGATCATTTTGAGGACGACCGGCTGGAATACGAAGCGCGCGGCCTGGTGACACGCCGGCAGTTCGGGGTCCTCGTTGGAGCGGGTATTACGATGATGCTGCCACGAGTGGCAAATGCGGTTGCCGTGACCGAATCCGACGTGAACGTGACTACGCCCGACGGCACCGCGGACTGCTACTTCGTGCATCCGGCGAGTGGCGCGGCCGCTGGTGTGCTGGTGTGGCCCGACATCTTCGGGTTGCGGCCGGCGTTCCGGCAGATGGGGAAACGGCTCGCCGAATCGGGCTATTCGGTGCTGGTCGTGAACCCCTTCTACCGCGCCAAGAAGGCCCCGACCGCGGAAAATGGAGCGGCAACGCCAATCGCAGACGTGCGCCCGCTCGCGCAAGGCCTGAACGAGACGATGCAGATGACGGATGCGAAGGCATTCATCGGTTGGCTGGACCAGCAGTCCTCGGTTGCGAAAAACCGGAAGATTGGCACGCAGGGCTATTGCATGGGAGGACCGATTGCGTTTCGCACGTCGGCCGCTGTGCCCGATCGCGTCGGCGCCGTCGCCTCGTTCCATGGCGGAGGCCTGGTGAACGATACGCCGAACAGTCCGCACCTGCTCGCTGCGAAGACCCACGCGCAGTTCCTGATTGCGATCGCCGCCAGCGACGACCAGCGGTCTCCCAACGAGAAAACCGTGCTGAAGGACACGTTCGCCAAGGCGAACCTCCCGGCGGAGATTGAAGTGTACGAAGGCGCTGCGCACGGTTGGTGCCCACCGGATTCGGGCGTCTACAACGAGCCGCAGGCCGAGAAGGCGTGGACCCGGCTCCTGGCGTTGTACGGGAAGGCCCTGGCGTAGGAGCCGAGCGGCAATCCTGTCAGGGCATCGGCAACGGTGGAGTCGCACGTTCGCCACCGTCAGAATTCGCCTGGCGGAAGCGGTCGTTGATGAACGCGACGATTTGCGCCAGCGTGTTCGCGTTGGTGAAGGCTTGTGCCGTGTTGGTCACCGAGTTGTCGGCAAGGCCGATCACGTGAAAGATCTCGTGAGTCACCACGTCACGCTGCAGATCCCGGCTGTCGCCTGTGAAAAATGGCTCGCACAAATGTGTCTTTGGATCCGGTTGGCCTGCAACCGTCCACGCGTGGGGAAGCCCGGCAGCATTTCGGGGATGTGTCGGATCACAGAGTCCCGTTTTGCCTGCTGCCAGGAGCGATTTCGGCTGTGCCAGGTTGCGTTCGAGCAATTGAATCACCTTGGTCAGAGAATCCCGAAACTGCCTGCTGGAGACGTCGTGTGAAATGAGCAGACGCCGGGCGACAACCTCGATGTCTCGATTGTGAGTGAGTTGGATCTGGATGAGTGCCTGGAGACGCGGGGTCTCGTCAGCCGCCATCGCGGAGTTTATCTCGTTTTGCAAGCCTCGGAGACGCCTCAGCGCATTGCGGAGCGCGGCGCGGCTGTCGTTGAAGGCCCGATCGACGATCTCGGTACGGGGCGCGGGTTTTCCGAACAGCTCTTCATCCATCTTCGCGATGGTCATCTGACCGACGATGTTGTCGGCCTCATGCTGGTAGGAGGTGTTGATGATCTTTTTCCTCCGCTTGTAGGCCAGCACGGCGTTGGCGGTCGTAGTGCCGTATTCCATGCCGATCTTCTCGATGTCTGAAATCGCGGCGCCGGGCTCGAGAATGGCCAGCGCTTCGTGAATCTTCGCGACGTGGGATCCTCGGGGCGGGACCTGGCCGAGCTTTGCCGGCGCGATGTGCCCCGCCGGCGACGTGGCGCAAGCCTCGAGCTTGGGATCGTCTTTCAACAAGTCGGATCTCAGCGTGCCCATATCAACCTCCACTTCGAGCCACCTGAACAATGAGGAAGCGTCGACCGTCGCGGCTCACGCCGTAGGGCGTCGACCACTGCGGGTTTGGCTGGAGGCGGCGAAGCTCGAACAGCGAGCGCGGCGCATCAACATGGAAATGCGGCTGTGACGACCGCGGCTTCGGACGCTACTGCTGCTGATAGATACGGATGTAGTCGACCTCCAGTTGCCGGACGAGCGTCTGGCTCGCCAGGACCGAACCCCAGTCGCGTTCCCACTGGTTGTCGATCATCATGTGGAGAATCAGCTGCATCGGCCCGCTCTCGATGGTGCTGGCGTTCCCGTTGAACTGGCCGCATTTCACGCCATCGATGTACCACGCCACGTAGCCCGGCTCCCAATCCAGGCCGAACCTCACGAAATTGGTCGAGTAGTCTTTGACCTGGCACGCGCCGTTGTTGTGCAGGCCGTTGTTGGGCGTGAACGACGTGCCGCGGCCGTTGTAGTGATACGTCATGAAGATCGAGTCGGGAAAACCGCCGAGGATCTCGACGATGTCAATCTCGGTGTTGTAGTTGAAGCTGGGGTTCGTGGGCAGCAGCCAGAAAGCCGTGAAGAATCCAGGTGTGCCGGGAAACTTCATGCGCGACTCGATGTACCCGTACGTAAACGGGAACAGGTATGGTGAGCCATTGTCTGCGCGTGGCCGCGCCGTTGACACGAGCCCGGCCTTGTAGGTGCATTGACCTTGATAACAGGCGCTGCTCGCGTACGAGGGGACGAGCGGCTCGGCCACCAGCTTGGCGGTGCCGTTGCTCACCTGTACCTGTGACGCCAGGTATCGCTCTTTTCCGGTGTTGAAGGACGCCGTGCAGGCGCCGAAGTTCCAGTCGAAGCAGGGAGACAGCTTCGTCACGTCGAGTGCTGCTTCGTTAAACTCCTCTGAGTACGCCACCTTCCATTGCTTGCCTGCGTTAAGGGGTGCTGGCGGAGCAGGGAAACAGTTCGGAGGGACGCCCACGTCGCCACTTTGGCAACTGGCAGGCTGGGTGGCGAACCGAAGATTTGTCGGTGGTCGCGGGGCGCCCGCCTGGGCGATCAACGCGGCGGCAATCAGCCATCGAACATTCACCATGATTGTTCGCGGGGCAAGATAAGCGCCACGTATGGCGATCGCTTTTTGGCCCGAATTCGGTCGGCCGGAGGTGCCCGAGTGAAGGGTTTTCTGACAGCCGCGACCGATCCGAGTCGAAGACGCACGAGATTCGTGATCAACGACGTCCCCGTCGAACCCGCCCGTGCCATCGCAGCTCAATAATCGAAACAATCACGCCCGAGCCCAGAATCGCCATCACGGCGGCCAGCATGTAGAGATTGAAATTCGGGCCGAGCATCCGCTCGATCCACGCGTGTGCGAGCATTTTGACGCCGACCGTCAGCAGCACGGCGGCGAGCGCGTGCTTCAGGTAGGGGAGGGCCTGGAGCGCGCCGGCCAGCGCGAAGTACAGCGAGCGCAGGCCGAGAATCGCGAACACGTTGCTCGTGAACACGAGGAACGGATCGGCCGTGATCGCGAAGATTGCCGGAATCGAATCCACCGCGAAAATGAGATCCGTCGTCTCGATCATCACGAGCGCCGGCACGAGGGGTGTCAGACGCCAGCGGGTCGCGGACGCGTCCTGGGCATTGCGCCTCACGACAAAGTGCTCACCGTGGAACGCGGCTGTCAGCGGCAACAGCCGACGCATCAGACGTACCAGGAGCTTCTGTCCGGGATCCGCGGGTTGGTCGCCCATGAACAGCATCCGGGCTGCAGTCGCGATGAGCACGACGCCAAAGGCCGGGAGGGTCCAGGCGAACCGCGACACCAGCTGTGCGCCGACCGCAATCATGGCGCCCCGCATCGCGAGCGCGCCCAGGATGCCCCAGAACAGCACGCGGTGCTGATACTTCAGCGGGATGCCGAAGTAGCTGAAGAGCATGGCGATGACGAAGACGTTGTCGGCGCTCAGCGACAGCTCGACGAGATACCCCGTGAGGAATTTCAGCATCGCGGATCGCGCATCGTTGACGCGGCCCTCCGGCCAGGCCGCGCTGCGATCCACTGCATCGGGCGCAAGTCCCATCTCGAACCAGTGACGGTCATAGCCGAGGTAGATCACGCCGGCAAACGCCACGGCCGTGGCAATCCAGACGAGCGTCCATGTGAGCGCTTCTCGTACCGACACGAGGCGCGCGCGCCGGTGAAAGACTCCGAGATCGAGCGCGAGCAGGACGAGGATGAAGCTGAGGAAGGCAATCCAGATCACCACCACGGACCTCCATCGGTCGGTGGCAGTCTCGCTGGATGCGTAGATTCGCCGGTTTCAGCCGGGAGCTGCTGCAAGCTCCGTGTTGACGACTGAACCACCCGCGTACCAGCGGGCCGCTACTCCCTACCAGCCCGCAGCGTACCGCTCGGAAGCGCGTTGTGTCAACGCTTCCGGCCTGGAGGCAGCGCGCGCCACCTCAATCTCTTCCGTTGCCTCAGAATTGCCGCGAACACGCCGCGACCATTTCATGTCCAATTCATCGCGGCTTCATCTTGCCGACCGTCTAACCGAATAGATGACGACTCGTCATCGGGCGCCTGTCATCAGGCGCGAAAGGAGACACCATGAAATTGATCGGTAAGGCGGCAATCGTCCTCGCCGGCGTAATGCTGCTCTCGGTGAGCGGAACGGCACAGGCTGCGATGGACACCGTCGTCAAAGCCAACGTGCCATTTGCGTTCGTGGTGAACGGCAAGAGCATGCCGGCCGGAAAGTACCTGATTCAGCGCGACGACCTGGAGCCAGCGCTCCTGTTGATCCGCAGCGATCAAAAGAGCAATCACGCGGCCGTGTTCGTGCTGACGACCCGCGATGGAAGGCGGGAGCCAGGAGGCGATCGGCCCGTTCTGACCTTTAACCACGTCGAAAACACGTATCAGCTCGCGAGCGTGTGGGAGTCGCAGGACGACGGATATGACGTGGCCGCCCGGTGACCACGTCGGGCAGTGGGGCGTCCTTGCCGCCCCACTGCGGCTTGCGCTGATCCTCTTCGGGCTTGTCGTGGCCGCCGCGCTTGTTTCGTCGGCACTTGCCTCACGCCTCTTGAATGGTGCGGCGAAGCTGGCAGGCGTACAGACCGCGCGGGCGGCGCCTGCGCGGGGCGCCGCTCCGCCGGCTGTTCCCGTTGCGGCGGCCACCGTCTCGCGCGCTGACGTTCCGATTCGTCTGACCGCGCTCGGCTCGGTGACGGCGTTCAATACCGTCACGGTCCGACCGCGGGTGGACGGACAGCTGGTGAGCGTGTCGTTCCGCGAAGGGCAATTCGTGAAGCAGGGGGATCAGCTTGCGCAAATCGATCCCCGTCCCTTCCAGGTGCAACTCGAACAAGCGGAGGGGCAGCTGTCGCGGGACCAGGCACAGCTGGCGAATGCGCGTGTCGACCTGACGCGTTACCAGACGCTGTGGAAAGAGGATTCGATCGCGCAACAGAACGTCACGGCGCAGGAATCGACGGTCAAGCAACTCGAGGCCGCTCTCCAGGTCGATCAGGCAGCCATCGACAGCGCGCGCTTGAACCTGACCTATTCGCGAATCACGGCGCCCATCACCGGCCGAGCGGGGCTTCGGCTGGTCGATGCCGGCAATGTCGTCACCGCCGCCGGAACGGCCGGCATCGTGGTTATCACCCAGGTCGATCCGATCGCCATCGTGTTCACACTTCCCGAGGACGCGCTGCGTACGGTGCTGCCGCGCATTCGGGCCGGAGCCAAACTCCCCGTCGATGCATTCGATCGCGCGGGCGCTACGCGCCTTGCGAGCGGCGCCGTGCTCACGGTCGACAATGAAATAGACCAGTCCACGGGAACCGTGCGACTGAAGGCGGTGTTCGACAACCACGATCAGGCGCTCTTCCCGTCGCAGTTTGTCAACGTCCAGCTCCTGGCTGACACCGAGCGCGCTCAACTCATCGTGCCCTCGTCGGCTGTGCAGCAGGGACCGCAAGGTTCATTCGTGTACGTGGTTCGAGACGGAAAGGCCCGGGTGCAGCCCGTGAAGGTCGGCCTCACGGAAGGGGACCGCGCCTCGATTCTCGGCGGCGTGGATGCCGCGGACGTCGTGGTCACGGACGGTGTCGATCGCCTGCGGGATGGCGCAGCCGTGGAGGTTCGCCGGTGATCGAGCCATGAGTCCCTCCCGTCCGTTCATCCTCAGGCCCATCGCGACGTCGCTCTTGATGGTTGCGGTGATCATCGCGGGCGGCGTCGCCTACAAGCAGCTGCCGGTATCGGCACTGCCCGAAGTCGACTATCCGACGATTCAGGTCACGACGTTCTATCCCGGCGCGAGCCCGGACGTGGTCGCGACGTCTGTCACGGCGCCGCTCGAACGGCAATTCGGACAGATGCCAGGGTTGAAGCAGATGACCTCGACGAGCTCGTTTGGAAGCTCGGTCATCACGCTGCAATTCGACCTCACGCTGGACATCGACATCGCCGAGCAGGAGGTGCAGGCCGCCGTCAACGCCAGCGGCACCTTGCTCCCGGCCGATCTCCCGAACCCGCCTGTCTACAGCAAGGTGAATCCCGCGGACGCCCCGGTACTGACACTGGCGCTCACGTCTGATGTGCTTCCGCTGCGCGAGGTCGAGTCGCTTGCCGACACGCGGCTCTCGCCGAAGATTTCGCAGCTGCCGGGCGTCGGGCTGGTGACGATCAGCGGTGGTCAGAAGCCGGCGGTTCGAGTGCAGGCGAACCCGACGGCACTCGCGTCGTACGGTCTGAGCCTCAGCCCAACTGACGCAGGCGATAGCGGCGGCAAACGCCAATCAGGCCAAGGGGGCTTTCGACGGACCGCATCAGGCTTACACCATCGACGACAACGATCAGCTGACGACCGCGTCGGCCTACCGCTCGCTCGTCGTGCCGTACAAGGACGGCGCGCCCGTTCGCGTCTCGGACGTGGCGGATGTCGTCGACGGCGTCGAGGACGCGCATCAGGCGGCGTGGATGAACACGACGCCGGCGGTGGTCGTCAATGTGCAGCGCCAGCCGGGTGCCAACACGATAGCCGTCGTCGATCGCATCAAGGCGCTTCTGCCGCAGCTCACCGACACGCTGCCGTCCGCAGTTCGCGTGTCCGTGCTCACCGATCGCACGATGACGATTCGCGCATCCGTCTCGGACGTTCAGTACGAGCTGGCCCTGACCGTGGCGCTCGTGGTGGCGGTGATCTTTCTCTTCCTGCGCAGGGTCTCGACGACGCTCATCCCGGCTGTCGCGGTGCCGCTTTCGCTGGTCGGGACGTTCGCCGTGATGTTCTTCGCGGGCTTCAGCCTCAACAACCTGACGCTCATGGCGCTCACCATCTCGACCGGATTCGTCGTCGACGATGCGATCGTGATGATCGAGAACATCGCGCGGTATGTCGAAGCGGGGGAAACGCCGCTCCAGGCTGCGCTGAAGGGTGCCGAGCAGATCGGCTTCACGATCGTGTCGCTCACCGTATCGCTCATCGCGGTGCTCATCCCGCTTCTTTTCATGGGCGACGTTGTCGGGCGACTGTTTCGGGAGTTCGCCATTACCCTCAGCGTCACGATACTGGTCTCCGCCGTCGTTTCCCTCACTCTCACGCCGATGATGTGCGCGCGAATCCTTCGCCACACGCCCCGTGAACGCGAGGGCCGCCTCGCGCAAGCGCTCGACCGCGGGTTCACGCGCATGCGGGACGTCTATGGCTGGTCGCTGAGGTGGGTGCTGGCGCGGCAGCGCGCGACGCTGGTCGTCTTTGCGGGCACGCTCGTCGCGACCGCGGTTTTGTTCGTCATCGTGCCGAAAGGCTTTTTCCCCGTGCAGGACACGGGCGTCATCATAGGCGTCACGGAAGCGCCGCAAACGATCTCGTTCCAGGGGCTTGCCGAGCGTCAACAGGCGCTGGCGAAGGCGCTGCTGGCCGACCCGGACATTGAGAGCCTCTCGTCGTTCGTGGGCGTTGACGGCACCAACGTCACCACAAACAGCGGACGACTGCAGATCAACCTAAAGTCCGTTGACGAGCGTCCGGATGATGTCAGCACGATCATCCGGCGGCTCCAGAGCCGCGCCTCGGCCGTGAACGGCATCACGCTCTATATGCAGGCCGTCCAGGACCTGGAGGTCGAAGATCGCGTCAGTCGCACGCAGTACCAGTACAGCATCGAGCACCCGGATCGGACGCAGCTGGAACTCTGGGCTGGACGGCTCCTCGACGCGATGCGACACGAACCGGCTCTGCAGGACGCGGCCAGCGATCAACAGAGCGGGGGGTTGCGCGCCGACGTCGCCATCGATCGAGACACGGCCTCCCGGTTCGGGATCAGCGCACGAAATGTAGACGACGCACTCTACAGTGCCTTCGGGCAGCGGCAGGTCTCGACGATTTTCACGCAGCTGAATCAGTACCACGTCGTCCTCGAGGTGAAGCCGGAGTACCGCCTCAGCCCGGATGGCTTGACAAGCATTTACGTGCCTGCGAGCGATGGCCGAGTCGTGCCGCTCCAGGCGTTCACCACGGTAACGACCGCGAGCACACCCCTCGCGATCAACCACCAGGGTCAATTCCCGTCCGCGACCTTGTCATTCAATCTTGCCGACGGCGTCTCGCTCGGCGAGGCTGTGAAGACCGTCGAAAACGTCTCGCGTCGAATCGGCCTCCCGTCAGGATTCCGTGCCGGATTTCAGGGAACGGCGGCTGCCTTTCAGGCGTCGGTCGCGAACGAGGGCTGGCTGATTGTGGCGGCGATCGTCACCGTCTACATCGTGCTCGGCGTGTTGTACGAGAGCTACATCCATCCGCTCACGATTCTCTCGACGCTGCCGTCGGCCGGCGTCGGTGCGCTGCTCGCGTTGCTCCTGACGGGGCAGGACCTGGGCCTCGTGGCCGTCATCGGCCTCGTGCTGCTCATCGGCATCGTCAAGAAAAACGCGATCATGATGATCGATTTCGCGCTCGACGCGCAGCGCGAGCAGGGCGCGCCGCCTCACGAGGCGATCTACCAGGCATCGCTCCTGCGCTTTCGCCCGATCATGATGACGACGATGGCCGCGCTTCTCGGCGGCCTGCCGCTGGCTCTTGCGTCCGGGACTGGCGCAGAGCTGCGCAGGCCGCTGGGGATCACGATTGTCGGCGGCTTGCTGTTCAGCCAGTTCTTGACGCTCTACACAACGCCCGTCATCTACCTCGCGTTCGAGCGGCTTTCCGCGCGGTTCCGGCGATGATCCTCTCGGAACCCTTCATCCGCCGGCCTGTTGCCACGAGCCTCCTCGCGCTGGCGCTGGCGCTTGCCGGCGTACTGGCGTTCGTGAACCTTCCCGTCGCGCCGCTGCCGCAGGTGGCCTATCCGACCATCGTCGTGAACGGCGCGCTGCCCGGCGCGAGCCCCGAAACGATGGCGTCCGCTGTCGCGACGCCATTGGAACGTCAGTTCGGGCGCATTGCGGGGATCAACGAGATGACATCCTCGAGCGGGCTCGGCAGCGCCACTGTCGTGCTGCAGTTCGATCTGTCGCGCAACATCGACGCGGCTGCGCGCGACGTGCAGGCTGCCATCAATGCCGCGCGGGCGCAGCTGCCGGCGAACCTGCCAAGCAACCCGTCGTATCGCAAGGTGAATCCCGCAGACGCGCCTGCCATGATTCTGTCTCTGACGTCCGACACGGTGCCGATCCCGCGCATCTACGATCTTGCCTCGTCGATGCTGGCCCAGGAGATCTCGCAGATGGACGGCGTGGGACAGGTGACCGTTGGCGGAGGTGCGCTGCCCGCGGTGCGCGTGGAGTTGAACCCGAACGTCCTGAACAGGTACGGCATCTCCCTCGAACAGGTCCGCACTGTCCTCGCGCAGGCCAATGCGAACTCGCCGAAGGGGCAGGTGGCCGATGAGCGCACGAGCTGGGAAATTCACACCAGCGACCAGCTCCTTCACGCACGCAACTATGTGCCGCTGATCGTCGCTCAGTCGCAAGGGGCCATCGTGCGCCTCACCGACGTTGCCAGCGTGAGCGACGGTGTCCAGGATGTGCGAGCCGCCGGCATGCTCAACGGACACCCGGCCGTGGCGATGGTGATCACCACCGAACCGGGCGCAAACGTCATCCAGACCGTCGACCGCATCCGCGCGAGCCTGGCTCGTTACCGCGCGCTGCTCCCGGCTGGGGTCGATCTGAGGGTCGCTGTTGACCGGACCACCACGATTCGTGCGTCGGTCCACGACGTGGAGCGCACGCTCGTTATCGCCGTCGGGCTCGTGATCCTGGTGGTGTTTGCGTTTCTTCGGACGGGGTGGGCGACCGTGATCCCCAGCGTCGCGGTTCCGCTGTCGCTCTTTGGCACGTTCGCGATGATGTGGTGCCTCGGCTACAGCCTCGACAACCTGTCGCTGATGGCGTTGACAATCTCCACCGGGTTCGTGGTGGATGATGCGATTGTGGTGCTCGAGAACATCGCGCGGCATCTCGAGGAAGGCCGTACACGGCTGGAGGCGGCGCTCGAGGGGTCGCGAGAAGTCGGCTTCACGGTGCTGTCGATGAGCCTGTCGCTTATTGCCGTGTTCATTCCGCTCTTGTTCATGGGCGGTCTCGTGGGGCGGATTTTTCGCGAGTTCGCGGTGACGCTGTCGGTTGCCGTGGCCGTGTCGCTCGTGATCTCGCTGACCACGACCCCGATGCTGTGTGCGCGGTTTCTCCGCAGCGAGCGCACGACCGACCCGGGCACCTCCGGCTTCGAGCGGCTTCGACGCGGCTACGATCGGACACTCCGGTGGGCGCTGGCCCACACGGGAATCACGCTGACGTTCCTTCTGTTTACCATCGCGCTGAACGGGTATCTGATTGCCGTCGTGCCAAAAGGGTTCTTCCCCCAACAGGACAACGGCCTCATGGCAGGCACCATCCAGGCCTCGCAGGGCACGTCATTCCAGGCGATGCAACAGATCCTCAGCGATGATGTCCGCCGGTTGCAGCAGGATTCGGCGATTGACGCGATCGTCGCGATCCGGGGCAGCGGTGCGACCTCGAATCAGGCGCGGCTCTTCATCTCGTTGAAACCGCTCGCCGAGCGCCGCGTGGACGCGGACCAGGTGATCGCACGCTTGCGACCTGCATTTGCGCACGATCCGCGTGCCGCCGTGTATCTGCAGGCCTCGCAGGACATACGGGTCGGCGGCAGGAACGCGAACGCGCAATATCAATACACGTTGCAAGGCGACGACATGGCCGCGCTCAACCAATGGGCGCCGAAGCTCGTGGCTCGGCTGCGGCAAGAGCCGATTGTGGCCGACGTCAATACGGACCAGCAGAACAGCGGACTCGATATTCGGATCGAGATCGACCGCGATACGGCCGCGCGACTCGGCGTCAGCGCGAACTCGATCGATCAGGCGCTGTACGACGCCTTCGGTCAGCGGCAGGTCTCGACGATGTACGAGGGGTTGAATCAGTATCGCGTGGTGATGGAGGTGGCGCCCGACTACTCGCAGCAGCCCGAGACCCTCAATGCCATGTACGTCGCAGGAACGAATGGCACGCTCGTGCCGCTTTCAACTATCGCGAGATTCGGGCGGTCGACGTCCCCGTTGTCGATAAGCCATCAATCACAGTTTCCTGCGGTCACCCTGTCTTTCAATCTGAGGCGAGGCGCCTCGCTCGGCGATGCCGTCACGGCTATCAATCGCGCGGCGCGTGATATCGGCATGCCGGTCAGCATTCACGGAAGCTTCCAGGGAACCGCGCGCGTCTTTCAGCAGTCGCTGGGGAGCGAGCCGTGGCTGATCGCGGCGGCACTCGCGGCGGTGTATATCGTGCTCGGCGTCCTCTACGAAAGCCTGGTACATCCGTTCACGATCCTGTCAACGCTGCCATCGGCCGGCGCCGGTGCGATGCTCGCGCTCGCCATCACGAGAACCGAGTTCACGGTGATCGCTCTCATCGGGCTGATTCTGCTGATTGGAATCGTCAAGAAGAACGCCATCATGATGATTGACGTTGCGCTCGAGATGGAGCGCCGCGAGGGGATTGCTCCCGAAGAGGCGATTCGCAGGGCCTCGCTCCTCCGGCTGCGGCCGATTCTGATGACGACGATGGCCGCGATGCTGGGTGCGCTGCCGATCGCTCTGAACAGCGGCACCGGAGCCGAGCTCCGTCGTCCGCTCGGTATTTCGATCATCGGTGGATTGATCGTGAGTCAATTGCTGACGCTGTATACAACGCCGGCGCTCTACGTCGTGATGGATCGATTGCGAATGCGGCTCACGCGATGGCGTGTGGCGCTGGGGCGGCTGGCGACGGCACGCGCGGAGGGCTAAGTGCGGAAGGTCATCGTCTTCTTCGTGGGAGCGCTGGCGGCGGGTTGTGCCGTAGGTCCACGGTACGTTCCTCCGGAGGTGGCGGTACCGCCAGCGTACAAGGAGCAGGCCGCAAACGCTGCAGTTCTGCTTCAGCCCGCACAGCCGCGCGACCAGGCGCCTCGAGACAAATGGTGGCAGGTATTTGGCGACACGCGCCTCGATTCTCTGGAGTCGGACCTGATCGCCGCGAACCCGGTGCTTGCCGAGGCGGAGGCGCGGTTCAGTCAAGCCCAGGCACTCGTCCGCCAGCAGCGCGCGCAATATTTTCCTTTCGTGACCGCCTCGGCATCGGGCACACGCACGCATCCACCTTCCGGCTCGCGGGCCGATCTGTCGAGCGGGACCATTACCGATTTCTCGCTGGGTGCGAACGTCTCGTGGGAAGCCGATCTGTGGGGCCGCATCCGCCAGACGGTTGCGTCTGGAACGGCGTCGGCGCAGGCTGCCGCCGGCGACGTCGAGAGCGCCCGACTCAGTCTCAGTGCGGAGCTGGCCTCCGACTATTTTCAGCTGCGCTCGGCCGACGCGGAACTGGTGCTCTTCGATCAGACGATCGACGCGTACCAGCGGGCGGCCACGTTGACGCTCAATCAGTACAACGCGGGAATCGTGTCCCGTGCAGACGTCGAACAGGCTGACACGCAACTGGCGTCCGCACAGGCTCAGGCGGTCGATGTCCGCCTGCAACGCGCGCAGCTCGAGCACGCGATTGCTGTACTCGTCGGCGAACCTCCTGCGAGCCTGTCGCTCGAGGCTGCGCCGCTGGCCGGCGAACCGCCACCGGTGCCGCCCGATATGCCGTCGCGGCTGCTTCAACAGCGCCCCGATATCGGGGCAGCGGAGCGGCGAGTCGCCGCGGCGAACGCCGAGGTGGGTGTCGCATCCGCGGCGTTTTTCCCGGCGCTCACGCTGACCGGTGACGCCGGTCTTCAGGCCACACATCTCGAACAATGGCTGTCGTGGCCCATGCGGTTCTGGTCCGTTGGACCCGCTCTGGCACTGACCCTGTTCGATGCGGGCGAGCGACACGCGGTCAAGGCGCAGGCCGTCGCGAGCTACGACGCCACGGTGGCTGTCTATCGCGAGACGGTGCTGTCGGCCCTGCAGGATGTTGAAGACAATCTCGCGGCCGAGCGGCTGCTGAAGGACGAAGCGGAGCGGCAGCACGCGGCGAGCGCTGCGGCGCAGCGCTCGCTGGATATTTCGATGAATCAGTATCGGGCGGGCACGGCCAGCTATCTCCAGGTGTCGACGCAGCAAACCGCGCTTCTCACGAGCCAGCGTACCGCGTTGTCGGTCACCGAGCGCCAGTTTGTGGCTGCGGTGCAGCTGGTACGCGCGCTGGGCGGCGGCTGGAAACGCTGAGTAGCGGCATTCACGATCCGTCACAGCCATTCTGCCCCACCGCTCAGTCCACCCTCACGCAGCGACGGCGTGTTTGTCCGGAGAATCTGCCATTTGACCGCTCATCGGTGTGGCAGTTGTCTTGCCGTCGTTCGAGTAGGGCGCCGCGGCGAATCACGCTCACGATCGACTCGATTCGGCCACATCACCTGGCGTGTGCCCGCTGGCCAGACCTGGCGTCAGGAGCAAAGACGTGCGCGTTCTTGTGATTGAGGATGATTACCGGGTGGCGAACTTCATCGAGAAAGGTCTGATGCAGGAGAGCTACGCCGTGGACGTGCTGCACGACGGCATCGCGGCCGGCGATCAGGCAGGCGCCGTTGACTACGATGCCGTCGTGCTCGACCTGATGCTCCCGGGCCGGACCGGATTTCAGGTTCTGCGCGACATTCGCGCGCGGAAGGAGTCGCTGCCCGTCATCATCCTGACGGCGAAGGGATCGCTCGACGAGCGCGTCGCGGGCCTCGACGCGGGTGCGGACGACTACATGACGAAGCCGTTCGCGCTGGCAGAGCTCTCGGCCCGCCTGCGCGCGATGCTCCGGCGCGGCGCTCCTCGCGAAACCGTTCTTCGAGTTGCCGATCTCGAACTGGACACGGTACGGCGTATCGTACGCCGTGCCGGCGGCATCATTCCGCTCAAGCCCAAGGAATATGCCCTGCTCGAGTTCCTCATGCGCTACAGCGACCGTCCTGTCACGAAGTCTCTCATCATCGAGCATGTCTGGGACATTCACTTCGACAGCATCAGCAACGTGGTCGAGGTGCACATCAACGCCCTCCGGAACAAGATCGACCGCGGGTTTGCCCCACCCCTCATCCACACGGTTCGAGGAGTCGGTTACGTGCTCACTGACACGCCGACATGAGCCGCACGCTGCGTGGACGACTGGCGATCGTCTCTGCGGTGACGTTCGGACTTCTGCTCGCGGTGGCCGGCGGGATCTCCTACCGCGCTCTCGTGCACTGGCTCGACCTCGATGCCACGATGCGGTTGACCGAGCTGACGGAGGGGCTGCGGGGATACCTGCACTTCGACGGGGCGACGCCTCGAATCGTGTTCGACGAGCACGATCCGGAGGTATCCGCATTCATTCACGACGCCACGCAATTTTACCAGCTGTACGACGCGGAGACCGGTTGCGCGCTTGTCCAATCCGATGGCGCGCGGTCTTTCGGCCTGACGTTCCCGCCCGACGAGATTCGCGCGTTTCGCGAGGTGCCGCGTCCGGTGGATGTCAACACGCGACGGGGCCGCGTCCGCGTTTCCAACAGTGTGGTTGGCGGCCGGCCGGAGGCCGCCTATCTGCTCCAGGTAGGGGTATCGCTGGCGCCAACCGACGCGGCGCTCCGCCGGTATCGGCATCTGCTGCTCTATTCCATGCCTGCGGCGCTCGTCGTCGCCGCGCTCACCGCGTGGGGGCTCGGCGGTGTCGCGCTCTCTCCGCTCGTCCGCGTGGCCGAGGCCGCGCGCTCGATCGACGTCCGAAGTCTTGGCACCCGGCTCCCGGTGCGCGGGACAGGCGACGAGCTCGATCAAGTCGTGGCGGCGTTCAACGGTACGCTCGACCGTCTTGACAGAGCGATTGGGGAGATGCGGCAGTTCAGCGCGGCACTCGCCCACGAGCTCCGGACGCCGCTGGCGATCCTGCGCGGCGAGCTCGAGCTTGGTCTTCGCCAGGGACGCAGTCAACGAGAGTTGATGGAAAACCAGTTGGAGCAAATCGACCGGCTGAAGCGGCTGATCGATCAGATCCTCACGCTGGCGCGTGCCGAGTCCGGCCAGATAGCGCTCAACGTTGCGCCTGTCGATATCGGCGATCTTGCGAGCTCGCTGGCCGACGAGTTGCAGCCCCTCGCGGACGCGCACGACATCGAGTTGTCGTGCGAGCGGTGCGACCGTGTCCTCGTCAACGGGGATGCCGGATGGCTGCAGCGGCTCCTGATCAATCTCCTCGACAACGCGCTGAAATTCACGCCGCCGGGTGGGCGTGTCACGCTCTCTGTGTCCCGCGCGGCTTCGGCTGCACGCGTCATCGTGCGCGACACAGGCGTGGGCATGTCGGCGGAGGACGCGAGCCGGGCGTTCGACCGCTTCTTCAGGGCCGACCCGGCTCGTTCATCGACGATTGAAGGCGCCGGGCTCGGTCTCAGCCTGGCCCAATGGATCGTACAGAGCCACCACGGGACGATCAGCGTGGACAGTTGTTGCGGCGCAGGGTCAACATTTACGGTCACGCTGCCAGCGAGTTCGTAGTTACGCTGCGCGCCACGGATGAGTCGTGCTGTCCCAGCCGTTTTCCCGCGTGACGCGGCGCGGTGTGGCGAGACGGGCATCTGCCGCAACACGACCACACCTCACCCGATCCGAGTGACCCAAACACCGGCAAATCAGTGACGCAAGGCCGGCACTTCCTTTGCGACACCTCCTCGAAATAGCCGTGGAGACGTCGCGGGGAGACGGCGCTGTAACAGTCCTACTCTCAGGAGAACTGAAGGTATGCGGTCGCCCACGCTCGTCTTGATTGCCGTTCTCATGTGCGCCGGGGTCGTCTCGGCGCAGACCACCGGAACGATTACCGGCCGCGCGACGGATGCGCAGAACCTGGCCGTGCCAGGCGCCACCGTCACGCTCACAGGACCGCAAGGCTCCCAAACCACGACCACCGATGGTCAGGGGCGCTTTACGTTTCCTCACATCACGCCTGGCACGTACACCATCCGTGTCGAGCTCACGGGATTCAATGCGGTCGAGCGAAAGGAGATCCAGGTCGCTCTCGGACAAACCATCGACCTGCCGCTGACGATGACCGTCGGCGCCCTCAGCGAAACCGTTGACGTGACTGCCTCCTCGCCGCTGATAGACCGGACGTCCACGACCATAGGCGCCGTGATATCGAGCGACATGCTCGATCGCGTGCCGGTCGGGCGGCGTGTGAGCGACACGCTGTACCTCGCCCCCGGAGTCAGCAGCGGAGGCAGCGTGGGCCAGGCGAACCCCTCGATGTCGGGAGGCTCCGGCCTGGAGAATCAATACGTGATCGACGGCGTCAACGTCACCAACCAGGGGTACGGCGCGCTTGGTTCGTACTCGATTGTGTTTGGATCCCTCGGCAACGCCACGCCGTTCGATTTCATCAAGGACGTCCAAGTGAAGACGGGAGGATACGAAGCCGAATTCGGGCAATCGACAGGCGGCGTCGTCAACGTCATCACGAAGAGCGGCAGCAACGCGGTCAAGGGATCGGCCTTCTATTACGATCATCCGAGCGGCCTTGAAGGAACCTGGACCGAGGTGCAGACGCCGAACGGCACGGTCCAGACGACGGGGTCGCGCAGTTACGACGGCGGCGCGGAGGGAGGCGGGCCAATCGTGAAGGACCGGTTGTTCTTCTTTGGGGCGATCGATCCGTCGCGCGATGTGCGCACCTTCCAGGCCCCGCAGGACTTTCCGCTGCTGAGCCTCGGCGACGTTGATCGCACGAGAGACAGCACGACCTACGCGGCGAAAGCGACCATGCAGCTCCCGAACGGTCAGCGGATCGACGCCTCGTTCTTTGGCGATCCTTCGAAAGGACTCAACGGCCCACAGCGTGCCAGCGCGCTGCTCAACCAGACGACCGCCGGATTCAGTTCACTCGACTACGGCGGGCACAACCAGACCATCCGCTACGACGGCGCAGTTCGCCCGACGTGGCTCCTCGAGGGGTATTTCGCGCACGCGCTGAACAACATCGCGGAGACGCCGTCCGTGGATGCATGGGACGTCACCGACAGAACCGTCACGCCAAACATCTCGACCGGCGGAATCGGCTTCTATGAAGCCGGTAGTCGAAGTAACAGTTATCAATGGGCGGTCAAGGCCACCAACTTCGTCCACGGTCACGAGGTCAGGTATGGGTATGAATACGATCGCGCGAATTGGGATGTGTTGAACAACTATACCGGTCCGGCGTTCACCGCGCCGAACGGACAACAGACCGCAACCGGCGCGATCGTGGATGTCATTTCCGATCCGACGTTCAATCAGATCTATCGTGTCACGCGCGCGCGCTTCACGACTGGTCCGACAACCACGCAGAACTATCAGTCGTTTTTCGTGCAGGACACCTGGCGGGTTGGAAACCGGCTGACGGTCGACCCCGGACTGCGCTATGAGCAGCAGACACTGAATGGAAATGCGATTTCCAATTACACGCTGAAGAACAACTGGGCGCCACGCATCGGCGCGACGTTCGAGCCCGATTCGAGCGGCAAGACCAAGGTGTACGGCAACTGGGGCCGGTACTACGCGCGGATGCCCAACGATTTGGCGGCACGGGCGCTTTCGGGCGAACTGACGGTGACACGGGGCGATTACTTCGACGCAGGCCTCACACAGCCGGTACCCGACGGCACGCTCGCCGGCGGACAGACCACGCACCTCGTTCTGTCAGGCGGCACGGCGGGTGACACGATCGATCCCAACACGAAGATGTCCTACGTGGACGAGTTCATCGTCGGGATGACCCGTGAAGTGCTGCCCAATACGAGCGTGGGTGTCAACTACATTCACCGGAACACCGGCCGCGTGCTCGAAGACGTTGCAAACTGTCCGATGGCGGCCTACTTCGAGGACGCGACCTCGGGCATCTGCACCGGCGTGTCTTACATCCTCACGAATCCGACCGGAGCGACGGCTATCAACCCGGACGTTCTTGCCGCCGATTCCAGCTTCGCTGATGTCGCGTTCGCCAGTCCGAAGCACGTCTACGACGCCGTCGAATTCACCTGGAACAGCCGGTTTGCGAACAAGTGGTCGGCGTTGGCGTCGTATCGATGGTCGCGCTTGCGCGGAAACTTCGAAGGCTTCTATCGCGACGACAACGGGCAGTCCGATCCGGGGATCTCGTCCCTGTATGACTTCCCGCAAAACGACCCGACCTACACGTCGATCGGCGTGCCTCAGTTTGGTTTCGAGGGAGACATCCGCTTCCTCGGCGACCCCAACGGCATCCTGCCCCTCGATCGGCCGAATCAGTTCAAGGTCTACGGTCAGTACTTGTGGGGCAATCTGAACCTGGGTCTCGGCCTGTTTGCGGGATCCGGCGCGCCGTTGACGCCGCTGGCGACGAACCCGGCATACGGCAACGGCGGGGAGATTCCGGCCGCCGCGCGCGGCAGCGGTATTCAGACGGTGGACGGCTTCAAGACGCGCACGCCGTTCCAGAGCCAGCTCGATTTCCAGGCCGCTTACAACCTGAAACTCGCCGGCGACCGACGAGTGACGCTGCTCGCGGACATCTTCAATCTGTTCGATCAGCAGATCGTGCAGAACTACGATACGTTCACGTCGCTGACATTTGGCGGCGGCCCGAATCCGAACTTCGGCCAGCCCACATCTCAGATCCTGGCCGGACCGCAGATTCAGGCGCCGAGGCAGATTCGAATCGGCGCGCGGTTTACGTTCTGAACCGGGCGTCGCTCCGCCGTTCTTCTACACGCGGGCTCGCGGGATCCATCAGGGTCCCGCAGCCCGCGGCTCACTGACTCGCCGGTCAGGACTTTCTAGAAGCTGATCCCATAAACCCAAACGGCCCGTTAGCCAAATACCGGCAACGCGAGCGAGCGGCAGCGAGTGAGCCACGCGAACGGAGCGCGCCGACGAAGCGGCGCGCGAGAGAGCGTGTAGGGGAGTCCGAGGGGCGAAGCCCTTCGGATTGATCATGTCGGGATCAAGTCGAACGCGGCGAGGAGCTGGGTGACCGTGAGCAGGTCCGTCAACCTGTGCGTGGCATTCAGCAGCGTGACCGTCCCGCCTCGCGTCCTGGCGGCCGCCGAGCATTGCACGAGCTCACCCAGCCCTGCGCTGTCGACGTATCGCACGTAACCAACGTCGAGGACGATTCGCTCGTGCCCTGCCTGGATCAGGCGGCGCACCCTGCCGGCGAGCTGGTTCGCACCCGTGTCGCCCATCGTGATGTCGCCATCGAGGATCAGCACCACGGTCTCGCCGGTCCGCATTTCTCGAATCTTCATCACGTCAACTTTAGAAGACGTCAACGGGATGAAATGGCCCTGAACCGGACATTAATTTCCGCTCTCCGAGACCGGCTGCCAGGACGCGGATGAGCGCGAGTTAATTCGGCGTTCAGTGGTTCATCACCGGGTCCTTCGTCTATACGAATAGGAGGAGCTCAAGACAGGAGGAGGGGCCATGAAGACGACGATGCTCGCGCTTGCACTGGTGTTCATCGCTGGCAGCAGCACGGCGTTTGCCTCGACGCGATCGGACTACACCAAGTCCTTTCCGCTGCAGACGCTCAAGACCTTCGCGTTCAAGGATCAGCATCGCATCTCGAGCGATCGGCTTGCGAACAACGAGATCTGGGCCAACGATATCAAGGACGCCATCCGGAAGGACCTGAACGGCCACGGCTACGTCGAGGCATCAGGCGGAGAGCCTGACTTCTACATCGCCTACTACGTCGGCCTGCAGGATCGCTACGACGTGACCGAGATGGACTACGCCGTGCCGGTGTTTCATCGCGGTGGCCGGTGGGGCTGGCCGGGTGGTAACAACGTGTGGGTACGGTATACCGAGTCCACGCTGATCATCGATGTGATCGATGCGAGGACGAACCAGCTGGTGTGGCGCGGGTACGACACCGACACGCTGAACAGCGGCAACCCTGAAAAAACGCTCGACTCGGCCGTGAACCACATCGTGGGCCGGCTCGCTCATGACACGGCCAAGCGTTCTGACGCGTAAACCGCGGTGTTGAGCCATTACAACGGACAGGCGAATCAGGCCTCTGCGCCGCGGGCGGCAATTGCGCTGACGTCCGCGGCGACCGCCTGTGCGGTATTCATTCTCGGCGCACTGGCGGAAACCTGGTTGATTTCGCTGCTGCGACCGTCCGAGGGAGAACTCACTTGGATCGGCGACCTTGTGCTCGCCGTGACCCTCGGAGTCGTCTTGTACCTGTGGCTGAACCTGCGATTCACGAGAGCGGCTCTCATGGAGCTCGAACGAAACCGGATCGTCGTGGATACGCAGCTTGCCGTGGCGGCGAAGATCCAGCGTGACCTGCTGCCGGCCACGCCGAGTCCACGACGCGGCATGAGCTGGGCCGTGCAGATTGTCCCGGCAGGACTGATCGGCGGCGATTGCTACGACTTCATCGATCTCGACGGGCACTCTCAGGTCGCCATCGTCGGGGATATCGCGGGGAAGGGCATTCCCGCCGCGATGATGCTCGTCTACGTGCGCGCGGTGTTTCGACAGGCCGTGCGGGAGACGCGCGATCCGGGCACCATCGTGTCGCGACTGGCGGAGGCGGTGTACGCGGAAACGCGTGGCGAGTCTTATCTCACCTGTATCGTGGTGCGGCTGGACGAGCACGCGCGACAACTGACGAGCACAACCGCCGGACATCCACCCGCGATCGTCACTGGGGCCAGGTCCAGGTGTCTGACGCGCGGCGGTCCGCCCGCCGGTCTGTTTCCGAGGGCCGCATACGATCAGGAGACTGTGGATCTCGCACTCGGCAGTCGAGTGATTTTCGTGACCGACGGAATCACCGAGCGCATGCCGGCCGGGTTGGATCGCTTCATCGCTTCTTTTGACAGCCATCGGTCTGCCGAGCAGGTGTGCGAGGCGGTGCTTCGTTTGTCGGAAGGCCCTGATGCCTCACCTCCGGTCGTTGGATGGGAGGACGACCGGACCGCAGTGGTCCTGGCCGTTGATGCCGAGGCGGTGGATGGCGAATTTCTACGGTAACCCCCACGGACGCGATAGACTACCAACGCCCGGCGTGCCAGCGCCTCGCTATTCAAGGACGTGCCATGCCGACGCGTACAGCCAGACGAGTCCTACCGATCGCGCTGTGCGCGACCGTGTTTTTCGCGGGTGCAGGTTGCGGCGGGAGCCCGACGGCGCCGACGCCTGTTGCCAAGACTGAAACCCTCACAGGCACCCTCCAGCCGCTGGGTATCGACTTCAAGACGTTCACCATCGCGTACGCGCAGGGGACGACCGATCTCAGTGTCACTGTCAACAGTCTCAGCACCGTCGCCGGCTCGACGCCGGTAACCGGCATCACGATTGGTGTGGGGATTGGCACGGTCTCTGGTGCGACCTGCTCGCTTCAACTTCAGACCCCGGTGGCAACTCTGGGGCAGGAGCTCTTCGCGCCCAACGGTGCATCGGCAGGCACTTACTGCGTGCAGATCTACGATTGTCCAACGGGAGCAACCGGGTGCACGTCCATGCTGACCGAGCCCGTGACGTACTCGATGACGGTCAAGCACTACTGAGGCGCGCTGCGCGCTGGCGACTGGCACCTCTTCATTCGTTCCCCCATATAGACTCTTGCTTTCGGCGATTTCGAAGAGACGTTTTCATTCAGTAGAAGGACTGCCTCATGGCGCTCTCATCAAGGCTATTCAAGGGCAACCGGGCGCTCGAAGCGTGCGCTGTGCAGGATTCGGCGCACGTCACCCGCGGCGCGACCGGGGACCATGTCGGAAAAATCCAGCTCGCCCTGTCTACACTCGACGGGGTGCTGATAGACCGGGCAGAGCTCATGTCGCAACAATACGGCCGCTCCACCTCGGCGGCCGTGCTGGCCTACAAACAGAAGCGCCAGATCGTCAATCGGAGCTACCAATCTGCCGCCGACGACGTCGTTGGGAAGATGACGGTGGCGTCGTTGGACAAGGAGATGATCGCCAACGAGCTCGCACCCAAGCCGCCAGGTGATTGCGTGCAGAGTCTGCCGGGACCTCCAAGTCCAGCGGGCATCCTGGCGACGCCGCCCGCTGGTCTACAGCCGACTCGATTCCTGACCGGGTCGAGGACCGGACAGGTGACCGCGCCAAAGCAGTTGGGTGGCTTCATTCGAGTCTTTTTTCAAATCACGTTGAAGTCCGCGACGGAAGATGGATATCCGCTGTCGGCAAACATTGAACTGGCTCGCGACACGCTGTTCGAACACGGCATTTCGCTTTCGGTTGAGATCCGACGTGGATTTGCCGATACGATTCCATTCTCCGAACCGATTCTCAACAACCCCGACGCCGCCGGTGACAATGTCGATCAGATCCGAAAAGTCAGCGAAGACGTTCGGCCGGGCGTTCCAGGTGTGTTCCGAGTCATCGTGTGCCAGATGGTCGGCGACTCGGCTGGGGAGACCTTCAGAAACCGCGTGATCAACGGACGAATCGTTCCGCCGTTCGCGCTCTTGAACTCCCAGATCGTTGATTTCGGCCGCGCAACGCTGATTCACGAGATGATTCACGCGTCCAAACCCACGCCCAAACCCGGTCAGTTTCCGCATGATTCGGAGAAGTTCAGCGTGTTCTTTGACCACGGCTCGGAAAAGCCGGGAGGCACCGCCCGGACGTTCCTCAGGCCGGAACACGCGCTGACGTTGTCGACGTTGTCGGCAAAGCTGTAAGGCGTAGATAGCCGGCCGCCTACCGATCGTCAGAATCCTTCCGCAGATCGATCGCCGGATTGCGATTGAAGAAATTGTGCGGGCGCAGCTTGAACGAATGCCAGATGGTCGGCATCACCGGCAGATCCTCGGCGCGCGTCAGATGGTGCATGCCGATGTTCACCCAGACGACGATGTCCTGATTGCGGATGGGCCGATCGCGCGCGGTCCAGACCGGCGAGGCCGTCGCTGCCGTTGCTCTGAAACATGTATTCGCCGCCGGCGTACCGCTCGGCCGGCGCGTACGGCGTCACCCAGATGTCGTGCTGCAGGAAGCCGGCGCGCTTCGCCGGCCAGTCGTCCGGCTCGAGCAGCAGCGTCGCATGATTGGCGACGAGAACCTCGTACGACACGGCATTGCCGACGTCGTTCGTGTGGCTCTCGTTGATCACGCGGAACTTCGATGGCTCGTGCCCGGTGTCGAGCTCGGCGGCCTTCTCGGTCGCGGCAATCGCTGGGCTCGACGACGTAGATGCTGCGCCGGGGCGAGTCGGCGGGCAGCGTCACCGGGCGGTAGGTGTCCTGATTGAAGCTGTTGCCGGTGCCGTCGACGTCGAGGTCGAGACGGAAATTGAAGTAATGGTCGTGATTCACGGCGACGAGGTTGGGCGCGACGAGCGTGCCGTAGCGCGTGTCTGCCGCCGCCGTCGTGTCCGTCATGCTCGTCGTGGCCACGCCTTTTAGCGCTGTCGATCCCGGTCGCGCCGACGCGCACGTCGATCTCGGCCGCGTCGTTGAAGACCCAGTCGAAGAGGTAGTCGTAGTTGCCGACGGCGGCAGCCATCCGCACGACCAGCTCGACGTTGGCGCGGCCCTCGTACGTCTGATTGAGCGGCTCGGCGTGCCGCCAGATCGGATCGCCGCTGCCTCGCTCGAAGATGCAGAGCGCGTTCGGCGTCGTGATCGGCTCGCCCTTGTCGTCGCCGAACGTCGACGGACAGAAACGCTGGCTGTCGCCGGGCAGTCGACGCCCGGCTTGAGCGGCGTCGCCATCGTGCCGGCGCCGTACTCGCCGGTGTCGAAATACGTCCGCGAGTACCAGCCGTAGTCGGCATCCATGTACGGCACGAACATCTCGGACAGGTAGCCCTGATAGAGCACCGAACGCAGCTTGTCCCCGTCCTGCCAGCGCGCCATCGGAGATCACCGTGCCGACGCGCCCGTCGACGCGCGCGTGAAAGCGCCAGTTGCCCCAGGAGACCTCGTTGCCGCTGATCGTGAAGTTCGCGCCCTGCGGCTGCGTCATCTCCGTGGGCTTGCGCGCCGTGCGTAGCGTGCCGGCGGCCGCTTCGGTGAAGTTCTGATCGCCGTCCGCGATCGGCACGACGCCGGCGTCGGCCACGCTCAGCACCTTGCGCTCGCGCAGATCGACGACCGCGTAGAGCCGTTCGATCGGCCAGCCCCACATGTTGGTCGTCGTTCGGCGCAGGTCGTAGCAGCCGACCTTGATGATGCGCTTGCCCGCATGCTCCGGGAATGGCGAAGTATCCGGCGGTCATCGGCGAGCAGAACACCTTGTCGGGATCGGTCACGCCGCGCTTCGCGAGCGCCGCGCGGAATTCGCGGATTGGCCAGGACGACCTTCGCGGCCTCGAACTCGGACTGCATGACCGGCGGTTCGACGCCCTTGCCGCTCGACGACCGAGACGATGCGTCTCGCCGTGAGATCGGCGACGACTTCGAACACACTCGCCGACGTCATGACGACCAGCCGCGCCTGACGTGGCAGCGTCGCGCCCGGCCGCCACGCGATGACGTCGGCCTTGGCCGGCTCGTTGAGCAGGATCGACGCGAACTGCGCGCGTGCGAAGCGAGCATCCGTCCGCGCGATCTGGGCCGCCGCGCGGATCTCATCAGGCGTCAGCGGATCGAGTGGGTGAGCAGTGGCGCGTCCTGGCAGAAGGATCACAGCAAGGACGAGAGCAACCGTCGCCGCCCGTCGAACGCTTCGCATTGCCGGCCTCACTTGCGTCCTGGCGCAGGCGCGGATGTCGGCGACGGTCCGCTCGGCCGCGCCCCACGCGACGGAGTGCCCCAGAAGATAAAGCCGCCGCGATTGGTCCCCGCCATGATGTCGATCGCGCCATCCTTGTTGAGGTCGGCCACCTGAATCATCGAGCCCACGCCTGACCGGTTGTGAATCAACTCCGGCACGAATCGCGCGCCGCCCGGCGCTTTCGAATCACGGACGGTCTTGAACCAGTAGAGGACTGCAGCGCTCTGCGCATCCGGATCGCTATAGCTGTCGAGGTGCGCCCACGCGCGTTTGCCGGTGATGATGTCTTTCACACCATCGCCGTCGACATCCGCCATCGTCAGGGCGTGCAACTCGGTGAAGGTCACATCGCCCGGATTCTTCGCGGCGAAGTCCCCCATGATCTGGTGCTCGACGAACGTGATCGTTCCAGCGGCGTCGCGCTTCTGCTCGTACCACGCGAGGCCGAACCCGTGCGCGGCGAGTGAAGTGACGACGTCGGGGAGTTTGTCGCCGTTGACGTCGTAGATCTCGATGTTGGCTCCCGCGTTCCCGTTGCGGCCGAAGGCGCCCTGATGGAACGTCCACGGCGTGACGGTGGCGCCGCCCGCGGGCTGCTCCCACCATCCATGCGGCGCGATCAAATCGACGCGCCCATCGCCGTTGATGTCGCCGGCGCCAATGCCGTGGATGCTCGCGCCCCACGGGCCCGCCTCGGAAACCGCGTAGACCTTCCACGGACCGGTCGGATTCGCCGCGTCCGACGTCGCCCACTGCACCTTATTACTGCCTGAGAAGATCGCGTCGGGCTTGCCGTCGTTGTTCACATCGGCGAAGGTGATCGACTCGGAGATGACTTCCGGAAACACCGTGTAACGCGTCCAGCGGCGCGATTCACCACGCGGGTTCACGTAAAGCGCGGGTGCGCGCGATTCCGACACGAGGATGTCGTCCCATCCGTCGCCGGTGAAGTCGCCCGCGAAGTTCACCATCGCGGGACCATACTCCTTCGCTGGATTGAACGCCTGGCCGAGATAGAACTCGCGCGAGTCTGTGAACGCCGGCCCGAGGTAGTAGCGGTTGCCCATCGTGACGTCGAGCACGCCGTCGTGGTTGAAGTCGCCTGCCGCGGCCGACCACCCGTAGTAGAAATCCTCGAAGTGCTGCGCGCGAAAATGCGGCGAGGTCTTCTCGGCCGGGGTCGCGCGGCGCTGCAGGTCCTTGAGCGCGAGATTCTTGAAACGCACTTCACCCGTACCGCCAACGTACAGCGCGACCGGTCCGAAGCTGCCTGTCTCGGCATCGATCGTCAGTCCGCCGCCCGCCGGCGCATTCAGGCTTGCGCGGAAGACGTTGGCATCGACGAGCACTTCGAACGTATTCCAGTCGTTCGGCTTGAACGCCGTCGAGGGTCGCGGGGGAAACATCGACACGAATGTAGAGGACGCGCCTGCCCCGCGCGCACCGCCCGGCGCACCACCGGCACGGCCCGCACTCTGCGGCGGAGGAGGCGGCTGGATTCGAATCATGGCACCGCCCGGGCGCGTCAATGGCTCGCGACCGCCGATGCGACCCTGTGCGTCGACGGTCACCGCCGAAGGCGCCGCCGAGTCGCCGGCCAGAGCCGTATAGATGCCTTTTATCCCTGTCGCGCTCTTCTCGCTCCGCACCATGACGCCAGCGGTGCAAGCCGCGGCACACCGGTACGATCCGGCGACCTGCACGTCCTGGTAACCGGGATTGATGAGCAGCCAGCCGCCGTCAGCGCTGGCCGGCGTGCCGACGATCTCGCCATTCTCGGCACGCCACTTCGCCTGACCGACCTGTTCCGTTCCGGTCAGCGCGGATCCTTTGAACGTCCAGTCAGGGACGAACGTGGCGGGGCCAGCCGGCGCGGGTGTCTGGGCGCCCGGGGCGATCGACAGTACCGACCGCGACGAGCGAAATCGAGACTGCGAGAATGCGTCGTTGAAACATAGATGACCTCATATCTGGTTGCCTGATGGATCTTTAGTCATTTCGGTGGGTTGAGCAGAAAGCGCAGGCTGTTGTCGATCATCGTTGGCAAAATCGCGGTCGAATAAATCCGGTCGCCGTGGCCGTAGTTCAGATACACCATTCGGTACTTGCCGTTGATCCACGCCACCGGGATGTCGCCGCCGTTGAGGGTGTTCTTCACACCCAGTGGGAAGTTCGAAGCGTCCAGCGTCAGCAGCACCTTTACGTCCGGATTGGCGCGAGGACTCGGTGTCCACGAGTACCACTCGTTGATCGGCGCGACGAACGTCGGCGGCACACCCTTCACGATCGGGTGCTCGACGTCGTCCACGTTGACGCGGGCGGGCAGCGAGGGCCAGTTGCTTGCGGTGAAGCGGCCGCCGCCCATGAACTCCGTAAACCACGGCCACGCGTTGTTGCCAAAGCCCGAGCCGTGAAAACCGAGCCAGGCGCCGCCGCCGGTCATGTACCGCTCGAACGCCTGGCGCTGCGCTGACGTGTGGGGCATGTCGTTCAACCAGATCACCACCCGAACGTCGCGGAGGTTTGCGTCATTGAGGGCGTCCCAGTCGCTGGTGGCGGCAAAGGCGTAGCCCCCGGTGGCCGCGCCGGCGCCGAGCGCGCGCATGGCCTGCTGAGCGAAAAGGAAGTGATCGAGCTCGCCTCCAACGGTGAAAAACGCCAGGACCTTGCCCGGTGTCGCGGCGGGTTGCTGCGCCACGGGGCGCGGCGAGGTGAGGAGCGACAACGCGAGGCCGCCGATCAACCAGATTCGCTTCATGTCCGGCGCGCCATAGTACATTACGGCGCCAGTCTTCGCGATCCGTCGTATAATCGTTCCTGTTCATATGACGCGGCCGTCTTACAGCATCGTCGAGACCCTGTGCATCGTCCTTTCGGGCACCCTGCACATGGGTATCGCTCTGTAAGACCGGAAGCGTTTCGAATCTTCAGTCATCAACGCCCTTCCGGAAGCTTTACCGGAAGGGCTTTTTCATTTTCCGAAGCTTCTGCAGGGCGACAGGGAGCGTCGCCATGCCACCCGCCGCCGCGGCCGTCGACCTGAATCAATTGTCGAAATCGTTTCGTGTGCGACGCGCGCGAGGGGAAGGCCTCAGCGGGCGGGTTCGCGATCTGTTCAGCCGCGAAGCCGAGACGGTCACGGCCGTCGACAAGCTGTCGTTTTCGATCGCGCCGGGTGAACGCGTCGCATTCATCGGGCCTAACGGCGCCGGCAAATCGACGACCCTGAAGATGCTGGCCGGCATCCTGCGGCCGGATGCCGGCCACGTGCAGGTGCTCGGTCTCGTCCCGTCGCGGCAGCGACGTCAGCTGGCGTTTCTGATCGGCACCGTGTTCGGGCAGCGCTCGCAGCTCTGGTATCAGCTGCCGGCGCGCGACACGTTCGAACTCCTTGGCCGGGTCTACGAGATCGAACCGCGCGAGTTCCGGCGGCGGCTTGACATGCTGTCGTCCGCGTTCGCGCTCGGTACGCTCGTCGACACACCGGTGCGTCATCTTTCACTCGGCGAGCGGATGCGCTGCGAAATCGTCGCAAGCCTGCTCCACTCGCCGCGCATGCTGTTTCTCGACGAGCCGACGATCGGCCTGGACGTGTCGGCGAAAGCGATGATTCGCGAGCTGCTCTGGACGGAGTCCGAGCGCGAGCAGGTCACGCTGCTTCTGACGTCGCACGATACCGGTGACATGGAGCGCGTGTGCACGCGCGCCATCGTCATCAATCACGGCCGCCTCCTGTGGGACGGAGAGATCGCGGGCTTGCGCCGCGGCTATCTCAAGGCGAAGCGCGTCACCCTGTGGAGCGAATGCGAACGCCTCGACTTGACGCTGCCAGGCGTGCGCGTGCTGTCGTCCGCATCGTACCGGACGGAGCTCGAGGTCGCGCTCGAGATCACGCCGCTCGGACAGGTGGTCGATGCCGCGCTGCGCCAGGCAGCCATCCGCGATATGGCGATCGAGGACGCGCCGCTCGATGAGGTGATTCGTGCGCTGTATGCGACCGCCACACCTGAGAGCGCGTCGTCATGACCGCCGCACGATTTGCCAAGTACGCGGCGTTCTCGCGCATCTCGGCGAGCCAGGCTCAGCGCGAGCGCAACGAGTTGTACGGCCGGATGTTGTTCTTTGCCGTCATTCTCGGAGTGTTTTCGAGCCTCTGGCGCGCGGTGGCTGAAGCCGGCATGCCCGTGACCGCCGATCCGAAGTCGCTCGTCTGGTATCTGGCGGCGACCGAGTGGATTCTGCTCAGCGCGCCGCCGATCCATGTCGAGATTCAAGAGGCCATCCGACGGGGTGACGTCGTGTACCGGCTCGGGCATCCCGTCTCGTACGTGGCTGCAGAGTTCGCGAGTGGACTCGGACTGCTGGCGGTGCGCGCGCCGTTGCTTGGGCTGACCGCGTTTGTCTGCGCATACGCGTTCACCGGGTGGATTCCGCCGCTGACCGCGCTGCTGGTCGTCGTGCCGTTCGGATTTGCGGCGAGCGCGCTGGTCACTGCGTGGTCTCTCGCGATCGGCCTGCTTGCCTTCTGGCTCCAGGATGTCGCGCCTGTCTACTGGGTGTGGCAGAAGCTGATGTTCGTGCTCGGCGGCCTGATGCTGCCGCTCGAGTTGTACCCGATGTTGATCCAGCGAGCCGCGGCGTTCACTCCGTTTCCGACGCTGCTCGCGGCGCCGGCATCGTTCATGTTGGGAACCCCTCTCGCGTCGCCGGGAGCGCTCGCCGGAGCCATGATCCTCTGGAGCGGCGCAACGGCATTCGCGGTGTCCTGGATGTTCCGGCGCGCCGTATCGACGGTGACGATCAATGGCGGCTAACACCTTGTCGTTCACACGATCTCTGGTCACGACCAACCTGAAGGCGGCGCTCGCCCTGCGCAGCGCCTTCGCCATTCAAGTTGTGTTCATGGCGCTCAACAACTTCACGTTCTTCGTGTTCTGGTGGGCGCTCATGGCACGCGTGACGACGATCCGTGGCTGGCGGCTGGGCGATATCCAGATGCTGTTCGGCCTGGTTGCCGCGGCGTTCGGATTGACGATCACCGTTGCCGGCGGCGTCCGCCATCTCGGCCGCTTCATCGAGGACGGCGACCTCGACACACTGCTCACGCGGCCCAGGTCGGTTCTCGTCCACGCGCTCGGCATGCGCGCGCAGCCGTCAGGCTTCGGCGATCTGATCTCCGGCCTCATCTTCATCGCCATGTCCGGGCAGGTGTCCTGGCGAACAGCGCCGGTGCTGATCGTCGTGATCGTGGCCAGCGCGATAATCGTCGTCGCGTGCGGGGTGGTGTTCTTCAGCCTCGCGTTCTGGCTGGGACGCGTGGAAACCGTGGCCACGCAGTTGTGGGAGCTGCTGATTACGTTTTCCTTGTATCCGGAGCCGCTGTTCGGCGGAGCGCTGCGGCTCGTGCTGTTCACCGTGCTGCCGGCCGGATTCGTGGGCTACATGCCGATCCGGATCCTGCACGCGCCCTCGCTCACGAACGTGGCCATGCTGATATGCGTCGCGATTGGGTACATGTGTGTGGCCGTGTGGGTCTTCGATCGCGGTCTCCGGCGCTACGCGTCCGGCAGTCGCTTTACGATGTTCGGATGAAAACCGATAAGTTCTGCAAGGTTCGAATCCAGCAGAACCTGGTAGAACCCGATCACGCGAGCATAGTACATTACGGCCCAGCCTTGAATTCACCACTGCCGATACTCCGACTAGCCATTGCCGCCGTGGTCATCGTCAGTGCGGCCGCAGGCCTCTGCGCTCAAGTGGGCGTTACTGACGGTCCCAAGGGTGTCGTCGTCAACCCTCGTAACGGAAAGGCGTACGCGGCGTTCCCCGACCTCGGCGTCGTGAAGATCGTCACCGGCACCACCGGTCCCGTGGTGGCGCTGAAAACCGGCGCCAATGTGAAGGATCTGACGATCAATCCTCGCGATGGCCGCGTGTATGCCATGAACCGCGGCCCCGGTACGATCTCGGTCATCGACGGCGACACGGATGCGATCGTCGACACGTTGAAGGCCGATCGCGGCAGCCTGACAGCGCTGAATCCCGTCACCAACCGGTTATACGTCTCGGCGAGCACCGGCACCGACCCTTCCGTCATCGATCTGACGACGAAGGAGTCGACGGTCATTCGCGCCGGTACCGAGGGCAATGCGCTGTCAGTGAACGTCAAGGCCAACAAGATCTACTTCGTCGGCTATGAGGACAACTTCCTGACCGTCGTCGATGGCGCCACGAACCAGCCGGCGCGAATCATCCTGCCAGGCTTTCACCAATGGGATTCGGCGCTCAACGAGACGAACGGACGTCTATACCTGCCGACTCCCAACGACGACGCGGTCACGGTCGTCGACACTCGGACCAACGCCGTGTCCACCGTCGGCACCGGCAGCGCGCCGATGGCGGCGGCTGTGAACGACAGCACGAACCGCGTCTACGTGGTGAACTACGGAAGCAGCGACGTGACCGTGATTGACGGAGAGTCGAATCGGCCGATTGCGACGATCAAGGTTGGATTGTGGCCGCAGCAGATCGCGATCAACAAGAAAACGAACATGATCTATGTCGTCAACACTCACGCGAGTAGCGTGTCCGTCATTGACGGCCGCACGAATACCATCGCCGCCACCGTGCCTGCCGAGAAGGGTCCGTGGGCCGTGGCGGTCGATCCAGTCGCCAACATGATCTATGTCGCCAATCGTCTGAGCGACAAGGTCACGGTGATCGATGGCCGCACGAATGCTGCGGTCCAACGATAAGAACGCGTACTAATCCATATGCCGATCCCGCAGGGATTGGAGGTCCCTTTTCAGGGCCTCTAGATCCAGCCCACGCGGAAATGTGAGACGTCCGGAGCGCACCACGAGCCGGACGTATGGATAGCGTTCCGCTGCGAGCGTGGGTGCGCTGTCCTTGTAGTGGTGCCAGTCCTCGACAATGTGCGCCTGCTGCTCGACATTGTATGAGTCCCAGGAATCGCCGGGAGTGTACTCATAGCCTGCGCCAAATTTCTGCGCCCAGAACGAGCGAGCCATGATCCAGTTTGAATCGTTGAACATCTGCCACACGTGCGTCATTTCATGGACGAAGAGGTCGCAAATGCGGCCGAAGTCGTCGCACAACAAACCGTTTGTGGGGCCAGACGACGTCAGGTCATTGAGGGCGACATTGCCGACATTTATGGCATACCGCATGTTCGGCACCATCGGATTGCTGCCCGTCGCAAACGGTCCATCGTTCGTCCATGGCGCCCCGCCGACACCCAATCCGTTGGTGATGGCGATTTGGTCCACAGTGTGGGAGCGTTGGGCCAAAGACCTTCCGCGCGAGACCTTGCTCCTTGTTGTCCAATACCCGTGCGAAGTCGGGCCGGTTCTGCTTGACATGTCGGCGCGGTCAACGTCGGCGCCGGAGGGGTTGCCGAAACCGGTGGAGGAGGGGGAGTGCCAGGCGGCAGATAGATGACACCTCCTCGCCACACGCCTTTTCCGCCGGTGGCTCCTGAGGAAAACGCAAAGTTTTGACCGTCGGGCGACACCGCCCGGCATCCCACGTACTGGGCCAGATACCAGTTCACATATCGTGTCGCGAGTTGAAAATCGCGCTGTTTGACGAGCTTCACGCCCGGGAAATTGAAGTCGATGAGGTCCCAGGGATCCAGACCAGCACGTCTGGCGAGGCCTATCCACGTTTCCCCGCCCGTGACCGGATGCCGGATTCCTGCCGGCGGTCGATAGGTCTCGGCAACCGGTGACGGAGGCTTTTCCTGGTTGGGCATGTCATCCCCTTTCCGTCATGTATCGTGCGCAGCGCCGCACAGCAGCGCTAAACCAATAAGCAAAAATCAACGATCCCTTTCTGTGTCGGCTGGGGTTCTTGCGCTGGCGGAGGGAGGGGCGAGGCTCGCGTCGGTTTGAGATTACCGGCGCTTGCCCGGCCCATAGATGACCCGGCCTGCCAGAGCGCCTGTATGCTGCCCGTTGTCGACCGTGACGACGCCGTTGACAATGACGTACTGGATTCCCACCGGGAACTGGTGCGGCTGTTCGAACGTCGCGCGATCGATCACGCGGTCTTGGTCGAAGATCGTCACGTCAGCGGCGAGCCCCTCCTTCAAGCGCCCTCGATCGGTGATGCCGATCTTGTCGGCATTCATGCTCGTCATCTTCTTCACGGCTTCCGGCAGCGTGATCACTTTCAGCTCGCGCGCGTAACGTCCGAGCACGCGTGGAAATGTGCCGTAGTAGCGCGGATGCGGATGCGTGCGGCCGGTCGGGCCGTCCGGGCTCACCGCGCTCCCGTCGGAGCCGATCGATGTCCAGGGCTGCTTCAAGATCAGCTGCATGTCCGGCTCGGAGTGATGAAAGAAGACCGTCGGCACGCTGCCGCCTTCTTCCAGCAGCACGTCGAACAATACATCGGCAGGATGGCCGCCGCGCGCGGCAATCAATTCGCTCATGCGCCTGCCCTGGAACGGCTTGTTGCGCTCGCTCTTGAGCGACACGAGCATCATCCCGGCCCACCCGTCGCCGGTCGCGAGATAGTGGTTGTACCAGTTCGGGAGGCCGTTCATGACCTCCTCGCGCATCCGCTTCCGCGCCGCAGGATCCTTGAGCCGCTCGAGCATCTTCTCGCGGCCGCCGTCATGCGCCCACGGCGGAACAATCGAGGACAGATTGTTCTGGCCTGCGGTGTACGGGTACACGTTGGCGTTGATGTTGTAACCTTCGTCGCGGGCCCTTTGCACCATCGCGATGATTTCGTTCGCACGACCCCACAGCTTCTTGTGCGCGATCTTCATGTGAAGAATGTCGACAGGAATCGCGGCGCCTTTGCCGACCTGGATCGCTTCATCGATCGCCCGGAAGACGCCTTCGCCTTCATCACGGATGTGCGACGAGTAGATGCCGCCGTGCAGCTTCGCGGTCTTCGCCAGCTCGATTAGATTGGCAGTCGTCGCGAGGCTCGAAGGAGGCTCCAGTAGCGCGGTCGAGAGTCCCATCGCGCCGTCTGCCATCGCCTCCGCGATCAGCCGCTTCATCTCGTCGAGCTCCTGCGGTGTCGCCGGCGACTGGCCGTAGCCCTTCACGTACGTCCACACCTGTTCCTCGCCGACGTACGAGGCGACATTCGTCGACATGTGCTGCCGTTCGAGCTTCGCAAAGTACTCGCCGAGTGTCGTCCAGTCGACCGTCACACCGTCGGCTCTGGCGCGCGCTTCCTCGATCCCTTGTTTGATCGGCCCCGCCGACCTCGACTCGCCCAGCACCATCGTCGTCACGCCCTGCCGGATCATGCTCTCGGCCTTGGGTTCGACGAGGATCGTGTAGTCCGAGTGGTTGTGCATGTCGATGAAGCCAGGAGCGACCGTCAAGCCCGACGCATCGATCCGCCGCGTCGCCGGCGCCGCGCGGAGATCACCGACGGCCGCGATGCGTCCGCCTCGAATCCCCACGTCCGCTCGTACGGCCGGAGTGCCCTCGCCATTCAGTACCGAACCGCCGGCGATCAGGATGTCGTACGGCTGTTGGGCCGCGGAGCGTCCGCAGGCGGAGGCGAGAAGGAGACAGAGCAGGGCAGCGGATCGACGTTCCATCGACAGGTAGATATTACGCTTGATGAGCTCGCGGGTCGTTACGCACCTTTAGTCGCGCGCGTCAGCCAATTTCGGATATCGTGTCAGTCCACGTTCGAAGCCCCTGCGGTTGGGAGACGACCATGTGGAAACGAGAGGAATCGAGTGGAGCGGCGGCCTCGCATCACAGTCCGCCGCCGCCGGCGGCGAATTCCCGCGACGCGGCAGACAAGCTCGTGATGAATCTTGGCAAGTCCGTGATGATCAAAGGAGAACTCAGCGGTTCGGAGGATCTGATTCTGTACGGCCGCATGGAAGGCAGCGTCAAGCTTCCGGAGTGCACACTCACCATCGGTCCCGACGCCGACATTCGAGCGGAGATCTCTGCCAAGACCGTCGTCATCATGGGCGGCGTCACCGGCAACGTCGTTGCTGGCGACAAGGTCGAGATCAGATCGACCGGCTCGGTGACGGGAGACATCGCATCCCCGTGACTCGCCATTCAGGATGGCGGCTGCATGCGAGGAAAGGTCGCGACGTCCAAGAGTGAATTGAAACAGAACCGCGCGTGATCACGAGGCGGCGATGAACATGGAACCGCCCGCAGGCTGGGTCCACGTCCTCACCGCTCAGATCGTGATGGCACCTCGATTCCTCGCACAGCTGGACCAGCAGCTTCGAAGCCACGCGCGGATCCTCGGCGCGGACGAACTGGCGGCCGGCAACGATACGTTGCTCCCGCGCGACGACGCCTTCACTGTCCAGTTCCGTGCGACACACGATGGCGTCATCGGCGTGATCGAGGGCGATCTCGTCGATCCGGCGGCGTGTGGCCACCGGGTCGTGCTGGGATGGCGAGCCAGGGGCGCCCCCGATCAACCCGCTCAACCGGATAGGATCGCGACGATCTCGAGTTCTTCTGGCTCGAGTTTCCGGTCGACGAGGTGTCGGCGAGTGCACCTCTCGATACCAGCCAGGCCGCGCCAGCCCTGAGCGTACCGTTTCCAGTCGAATGGAACGTCAGACAGTGGGAGGGCATCTGGCTGGTGCTTTACGGGCGTCGAGCATTCACGATCGACGATCTGGACCTGCTGGATGAGGCCGTTCAGGGTTCTGTGCGCAACTGGAACGCGCGCGAGCAAGATGACATTGACTGACATTGCCGCGCCCGAGAGCGATCCGGAGCGCGCATGGATAGGTTGGTATTTCGACGTGGGCGTTACGGGCACCGACCCCATCGTTGCGGCGATCAATGCCCTGAGTCGGTACGCCGCCGCTGGCAGGATCGCGCGATGCTCGGTCGGTCGGCGACGATAGAAAGCTCGCACTCTGGAGCGAACGTTGCGGAACCGGACCACGAGCGGTCCGAGCGAGCGCGTAGGCTCCGCTATTTCAGAGTACCGCCGTAGGCAGTGGCAGATTCCCGGAGGAGGTCACGGCGCTGTGACACGCGCCTGCGTGACCCAACTCGTTTGGTGTCACCACTTCTGTCGCATTCCGCAGACCCGGCGCCAGCGGCACGCACCCTGCTCTCATAAGACCGCCATATTTCCGGACTGGCGCGCTTTCATCTCTCCTATGGGGGCGCCCAGAAATGCGAAGAGGCCGTCCGTTGGCTCGCGCCTGGAGGTTGCCATGTATCGGGACACGACCAGCCGGTTCCTCTTCGTCCTCCTGCTCCTCGCGATGGCGTGGTTCGCGGGCCAGGTATTTGCGCCGTTCATCGCTGGCCTCACGTGGGCGGCCGTGCTCGTCGTCACCTTCCGCCCGTTCCATCGACGCCTCCAGCACGCGTGTGGCGGCCGAGAGTGGGTCGCCACGACGCTCCTGACGCTGCTCGTGGCGGCCTTCGTCATCGTGCCGGTGACACTCGCCGCGGTGCAGGCCTTACAAGGCGGGATCGCCGGCTACCATTGGGTGGAATCCTACCAGAGCACGTCGTCCGGGCCGACGGTTGCCGAGCGCTGGCCCTGGCTCGTCGAACTCGCCGAGAAGGGCAAGCGGGTCACTGGCCTCGCCGATGTGAATTTGAAGGGACTCGCCGTCACCGCGCTACAGCGTGCCGCGGCGTTCCTCGCGACGACTGGCCCGGCGCTCGTCGGCGGAATGCTCGGCTTTGCATTCTCGTTCATCGTGATGATCGTGGGGCTTCCGGTGCTCTTCGCGCACGGGGAGGCGATGGTCGAGTCCCTCGCCTCGGCGCTTCCGTTCCCCATCGACGACGCCCGGCGCATCCTGTACGACATCGGCGAGATGACGCGCGGCGTGTTCCTGAGCGTCGGACTGACCGCCGCCGTCCAGGCCGCCCTCGGCTTGATCGGGTTTCTCGTGCTGGGTGTTCCTCACGCCGGCACGCTGAGCGCACTCATGTTCTTTCTGGCCCTGGTGCCTGGCGGCGTGGGGCTTGTCTGGGCGCCCGTCGCGATCTGGCTCGGCTTCGGCGGGAACACGTGGAGCGCCGTGTTCATGGTGTTGTGGGGCGGAGGCGTCGTCGGGACGATCGACAACGTCCTGCGCCCGCTGCTCGCGGGACGCGGTGTGAAGCTCGACGGCATTACGCTGTTCTTCGGGCTGGTCGGCGGGATGGCCGCGTTCGGGCTCGTCGGACTCTTCCTCGGCCCCATCATGCTCTACACGCTCCGCGAACTCGTGGCGATCCTGCGGCGCGACGTGTACACAGCCGTCGGAACCGTGTAGTCGTATCCGAGGGGCGACGCCCCTCGGATTGAGACTATCAGCGCACCCCGCACGAATCCGTGAACACCTTGCCGGGGCTGCCCGGAACCGCTTCTCCCACCATGCCGTCGCCATGCGCCCGATGCGCTGGAACGGCGTTGACGCTGATCTCGATCATGTGGAAACTGCCGTTGCCCGTGCGATGACAGATTTGCACCTTCTGGGACTCCTCCGGCGTGGGTGCAGCCACACCCAGGTAGAAACTCTCATCGCGATCGGTATAGGCGTTTCCATTGACCATCGCGACCGCCGTTCCAACATTGCGGTACTGGCCTGCCACAGAGGTACCGGATCCCGTGCAGGTGATCGAGGCACCCGCCGCCGGCAACACCGATGGGCACAAGACCTGAACGCCGCGGTCGTCGGTCACTGACAGGCTGGAGAACGCGAACGGGCTGGTGTTGGTAACCACGTACGTCCATGTCACAGGGCTGCCGACGGTAATCGAGGGGCCTGGCGCAGAACTCACGTCCTGACCGTTCGTGAGCTTGCGAATCGTGACGGCTTGCAGCGGGCCTCCAAAGTAATGACTCGCATCAGAGTCGGTGTACTTGGTTCCGTTCGCGGTGGCGGTCACCGTTCCGACGTTGCGGTACGCCCCGGCCACGGCGGTGCCCGATCCGGTGCAGGTAATCGAGCCGCCCGGCCCCGGCAACACCGATGGACACAATACCTGCACGCCGCGATCGTCGGTCACTGACAGGCTGGAGAACGTGAACGGGCTGGTGTTGGTGACCTCGTACGTCCACGTTATCGGGCTGCCGACGGGAATCGTCGGCCCTGGCGCGTCGCGCGCGGCCTGACCGTTCGTGAACTTGCGAATCCTGACGCCTTGAATCGCGCCGCCAAAGTAGTGACTCGTATCAGAGTCGGTGTACTGGTTGCCGTTGCCGGTGACCGTCACCTTCCCGACGTTGGTGTACTGACCGGCCGTGGCGGTGCCGGATCCCGTGCAGGTGATCGATGCCCCCGGGGCGGGCAGTTCCTTCGGGCACGCCACCACCACGGCCTTGTCGTCGGTCACTGACAGACTGGAGAACGTGAACGCACTGTTGTTGGTCACCACGTAGGTCCACGTGACGGCCGCCCCGATGGCAATCGTAGGTCCGGGCGCCAGGTTGGCATCGTCGCCGTTGGTGAATTTCTTGATTGTGACGGGTGAGACCGGGACGCAGTTGCGATCGAAGACCTTGGTCGGATCCGCCGGCACAGGCTCGCCCGGCTTCGCGTCACCGTGGGCCCGGTGGATCGCCTCGGTATTTGCGTTTATGAAGATCGGGTCGTACTTGCTATCGGTGCGATGGCAGATCAGGATCTTGTCCTGGCTCCCGGTTAGCTCGCTGTGGAACCGTCGCTCGAGGGGGATGCCGGCGAACTGCCGCCGCACCCGGCCGCAGCGAGCGTGACCGCGCAGAACAACCCAACGTAGATTCTTGTCATGCGGGCCGGATGGCAAGTTCTGGACCTCTTCTTTTTCCGCCAATTTGCCCGCAGCAACGATGTACCCGGACCTGTAGCCACGGTCGGTGGTGGGTACCCCACGTCTCGCCGGAGGAAGGTCAGCGTGTCCGCTCGTTCCGCGCGGGCGCCCGCCGGTATCGGCGTCATGCCAGAATTGCCAGAAAGGAGGCGTGATGCGGGACGATCGCGCACGCGCAGGCGTGTGGACACGGCTCGGTGGCGTCATTATTGTGTGCGCGGCCGCCGTCGGCTCTGGTCAGACGCAGCAGGCGCGTCCGCGGCCGAACATCGTCGTCTTTTTGACCGACGATCAGGGCTACGGCGATCTGTCATCCTTCGGCCACCCCACGATCAACACGCCGAACATCGATCGGATGGCGCGCGAGGGCATCCGCCTCACGTCGTTCTACGCGGCGCCCTCATGTACGCCGTCGCGGGCGCAGTTCCTGACCGGCCGCTACCCGGTTCGATCCGGCGAGCTTCAGCCGACGGGACCCGGCTCGCCTGTCGGCCTGCCACAGAAAGAGATCACGATCGCGGAGGCGCTGAAGGCGCAGGGCTATCGGACCGGTATGCTCGGCAAGTGGCACCTCGGAGATTTTGGGAGCCGGCCGGAATTCAATCCGACGGCACACGGCTTCGATTACTTTTTCGGATTGCCGTACTCGCACGATTATCGGCTGCCCTTCGTGCAGGACGCACCGCCTGTTCCGCTGTACCGCGGCTTGCAAGAGATCGAGCGGCCCGTCGATGCGTACACTCTGACCGAGCGGTATACGCAGGAGGCCCTTCGCTTCATCCGCGAGTCGAGCGGCGGGCCCTTCTTCCTCTATATCGCCTACAACATGCCGCACCTTCCCGTCGGCGTGCCCGCGAGCTTCCAGGGCCGCTCGCGCGCCGGGCGGTACGGCGACGCCATCGAAGAAATCGACTGGAGTGTCGGTCAGGTTCTGGACGCTCTCAAGGCTGGCAACCTGGATCGAAACACGATCACAGTCTTCTTCAGCGACAACGGTCCGTGGGCGAACGCAGAGGCGCGGAGCTTCCAGGAAACTCAGACCCTGTGGGACGTCGGGTGGGCCGGCCTGCTGCGTGGCACCAAGGGCACCACCTGGGAGGGAGGCGTGCGCGTCCCGGGGATCGTGCGCTGGCCGGACGTCATTCCGGCGGGCCGCGTGTCGGCCGACATGGTTTCCGAGCTCGATCTCTTCCCGACGTTCGTGCGCGCGGCGGGCGGACGGATCCCTGACGACCGTACGATGGATGGCTACGATCTCATTCCGTTGCTCGGCGGGCAGGCCCCTTCACCGCGGCACGAACTGTTCTACTTCCTGGGCGCGGTTCCCGAGGCTGTGCGCATTGACAGGTGGAAGCTTCGTCTCGTCGCGCCGCAGGGGAGCGGGGGCGCGGCCGCGACGCCCGAAATGTACGACCTGGAGCGCGATCCCGGCGAACGCTTCGACGTCGCGAAGGAATACCCCGACGTCGTCGCGCGCCTGCGCGCGCGGCTCACGGCGTTCGAAAAATCGCTCCGCTGACTCGCGAGGTGTCGGCTGACTCATCAATGGGCGCTGCTTATAATCTCTGCGCATCATGAGTCTCGCGCCCGGCGTCCGCCTGGGACCCTACGAGATCGTCGCGCTCATCGGTGCCGGCGGCATGGGAGAGGTGTATCGGGCGCGCGACGGCAACTTGGCGCGAGATGTCGCCATCAAGATTCTGCCTGAGCGTTTCGCTCGTGACGCCGAACGGCTCGCGCGATTCGCTCGCGAGGCGAATCTGCTGGCGACGCTGAATCATCCCAACATCGCCGCGATCTACGGCTTCGAGTCGTCCGATCACGTACCGGCGCTCGTGCTCGAGATGGTCTGAGGGGCCGACGCTCGCTGATCGAATCGAGCACGGGCCGATCCCGCCAGACGAGGCGCTGCCGATCGCGAGACAGATTGCGCAGGCGCTCGAAGCCGCGCACGAGCAGGGTATCGTGCACCGCGACCTCAAGCCGGCGAACGTCAAGGTTCGCGACGATGGCACGGTGAAAGTGCTCGACTTCGGTCTCGCGAAGGCGATCGCGGCGGATAGCGCGCCGGCCGTCGTTGCGGCGTCGCCGACGATTACGAGCCCAGCCGCCACGGCGATGGGCACAATCATGGGCACGGCGGCCTACATGAGCCCCGAGCAGGCGCGCGGGCGGGCCGTCGACAAGCGCACCGACATCTGGTCGTTCGGCGCGGTGCTCTACGAGATGCTCACCGCGCGTCGCGCGTTTGATGGCGAGGACGTGTCCGACACGCTGGCCAACCTCCTCAAACGAGAGCCCGACTGGTCGGCGTTGCCTCTCGACACGCCGCCGGCAGTCGAGCGAGTCCTGCGGCGCTGCTTGACGAAGGATCCGCGGCTGCGTACTCACGACGTCGCGGATATCCGCATCGATCTGGACGACCTGGCGCCCGCCGCGCAGATTGCAGCGGGTGAGCGCTTCCGCAGACTTAAGGTGATCGAGCGGGGCGCGTGGATTGCTATCGCGCTCGCCTTCGCCGGCCTCGCTGGGTTTGCGTGGTGGCGCGGACGCGCAGTGGAGTCGTTGCCGCAGCCGGTTTTACGGTTTCAGATTCCGCCGCCCGGCAAGCGCTCGTTTGGAGCATTGGGTGGGGCCAGGGCCTTGTCAGCCCGTCCGCCCTTTCGCCCGACGGCACACGAATCGTGTTTTATGCGGAGGATAAAACTGGCAAGGGCAGCTTGTGGTTACGGGAACTCGACGTCGTTCGAGGCTCGAGAGCTGCCAGAAACAGACGGCGGGTTCCAACCCTTCTGGTCGCCTGACAATCAATTCATCGCCTTCTTCGCCGAACGCAAGTTGTACAGGCTCGACGTGGCGAGGGGCGGGCGACGCGAAGTCTGCCCTTTCACTGGAAACGCGCGCGGCGGTTCGTGGAGCGCGACCGGCAGCATCGTCTTCGCAACGACCAATCCGCAAAGCCTGATGCGTGTGGCGTCGCTAGGAGGAAAGCCGGCACCGATCCGCCTATCCGGCACAGAGAACCATCTGGGAGTCATCTCGTGGCCGTCGTTTCTTCCTGACGGTCGCAGGTTCTTGTACATCGGCGCGCACCAAGGCCGGGGCCGTCGGGACGCATCTTATCTAGCGTCGATCGAATCGGACACCGATGTCAGGAAGGTCGTCACGAGCGACACGCAGGCCGTGTTCGTCGCTCCGGGTTATTTGCTGTTTGGCCGCGACATGCGACTTCTTCATCAGGCGTTCGACGTCGAGACGGCGCAGGTGTCTGGGGACGCAGTTGCCGTCGTCGATCGCCTGCGCGTGATAACGCAAATCGCGTTCGGCGAGTTCTCGGCGTCCAACACCGGCATGCTGGCGTATCGGTCGGGGTTGGATGCGTCCAATCAATTCACGTGGGTCGATCGTAAGGGAGCGCCTCAAGGCACCGTCGGAGCACCCGGACGATATCGCACATCAGCCCTGTCACCTGACGGGCGGCGACTGGTCTATACCGATCTCACCGACGACAATCTGAAACTCCTCGACCTGCGAACCCAGATCACGACCGTGCTGACCTCGGAACCCGGCAGCGAAACCGCGCCAGTCTGGTCCTCCGATGGAAAGGATGTCTACTATCGATCGGACAACGGGGGCGATCTTCAGAAAGGAGCCAGACGGCACGTCGGGTCCGGTCAAGGTATTAGACGGGCTGGTCAACGGACCCGGCCAGTTCGTGAAGGACGCGACACTCGGTTCCTTGTTGCTCTATTTCGGGATTCTTCCCGGCCAGCCGTCGATGGACATCCTCATCCTGCCACTCAACGGGCCGCCGTCGCCACGAGCCATTGTGGCCACGCCATCGGCGGACGTCGAGCCGCAGGTCTCACCCGACGGCAAATGGCTGGCATATTCATCGAGCGAGACTCGCGACTTATGAGCTCTACGTGTCGCCGTTTCCCCCTGCTGACCAAAAGGGGCTTCGGATCTCTCGATCGGGAGGACGGCAGGCCATGTGGCGCGCGGACTCGCGCGAACTGTTTTTTGTCAACGACGACCGCAAGTTCTACGTGGTTCGAATACCCGAGAGCGGACCGGCACCAGATATCGCGCCGGAGTTTCTGTTCGACATGCACGCGAGTGTCGCCAACACGCGGAATAGCTACGTGCCCCGTGCCGATGGCCAGCGCTTCCTCGTCAACATGGTGCTCGATACCGAAGACGCGCCGATCAACGTGATTTCCAACTGGCGCGCCGGCATCAAGTAGTGGCAGCCTTCGCGAGGTGCGCATGACGGAACACGGTGTGACCTTGACAGCCATGTCGGGCGATCGCAACATGGCTAGTATCAGATCAACACAGAGTCCTCATACCTGACAGCCGACGGGTGTCACGGTACTTATGTCGGATGAAGCCACGCTCGATTCGGCACATCTTTCGCGCTACGATGCCCTTCAGCGCATTTCGAAGATCCTTGCCGGCCGCCACACAATGGCCGAGCTTGTTCGTGTCCTCGCCGATCATCTGCATCCGCTGGTTGCGTTCGACTATCTCGCGCTGTTCCTGCACGAAGAACAAACAGCCGAAATGCGTCTGGTCGTCCTGGAGCCAGCCGGCATCGACTTGCCTTTCGTGTCGATGGCCGTCGCCGCAAAGGGACCGGCTGCGACAGTCTGGTTGGCCCAGAAGTCTGCGATCGTTCCGATCCCCGAAGAAGGTCCATTACATCCTGTACCTCGAATTCATTCGCAGTCAGGGACGGAGGACGACCTGTTGGCTGCCGGTCAGCACTGCGCGCCGGCGGGTTGGCGTCCTGAGCTTCGGCAACTCGACCGGCGCGCCCTACACCGAGGACGTCGTTGCGTTCATGGAGCAGGTGAGTGCCGGTGTCGCGATCACTGTCGATAATGAGATCAACCGCGACCACGCCGAGCACTATGAGCGCGAGTTTCGCGAAGAGCGCGATCGTCTGCGGTTCCTCCTCGACGTCAACAACCTGCTGGTCACACATCTCGACTATCCGGAGCTGCTCAAAGTGATCTGTGAGGCCGTGCAGCGGGTCATCGACGCCGACCAGATTGGCATCGCGCTGTTCGATCCGGAATCGGGCGAGTTGCGGCTGGACTTGATCTACGACAAGGAAGGGGGCTTCAACCGGGGAACCCGCAAGTCCGATCCCGGGCTTTCTCTGGACAAGTCGCCCGCGGGTGTGACATTTCGGCGGGGCGTGTCCGCTGTGTTCCGTCGGTCGGCATTGGAAGAGCTCGGATGGAACGGTAAGTCGCTGATGAAAGCCACTGGGGTGGAATCGATCTGCTGCGTGCCGCTCGTCACCAGCAGCGGCAGCAAGCTGGGGACGCTGCTCGTCGGCAGTGCAAAACCGGACGAATTCTCGGAAAGCGATGTGACACTTCTCGGGCACACCTCGGCGCAGATAGCGATCGCGATCGAGAACGCGCGCGCCTACCAGCGGGTCGTGAAGCTCAACGCGCAGCTCATCGACGAGAAGCAATACCTGGAAGGCGAACTCCAGAACGAGTTCGCAGACATTGTCGCGATCAGTCCTGCGGTGCGCAAGATCTTGAAAGCCGTGGAGACGGTGGCTCCGACCGACACCACGGTGTTGCTCCTGGGCGAAACCGGAACCGGCAAGGAACTGATCGCGCGCTCGATCCACAATCTCAGCCCACGGCGCGCGCACACGTTCGTGCGGACGAGCGTGGTGGCGTTGCCATCGAGCCTGCTCGAGAGCGAACTGTTCGGACACGAGAAGGGCGCATTCACCGGCGCCACTGCGAGCCGGGCGGGCCGGCTGGAACTGGCAAACCGGGGCACGCTCTTCCTCGACGAGGTCGGCGACATCCCCGGGGACATGCAGCCCAAGCTGCTACGGGTCCTGCAGGAGCGCGAGTTCGAACGGCTTGGCAGCACCAGAACTCAGCACGTCGACGTGCGGATTGTGGCGGCAACAAACCGTGATCTCGAGCACATGGTCGAAGACGGCTCGTTCAGGAGCGATCTCTACTACCGTCTCAACGTGTTTCCGATCACGATCCCGCCGCTGCGCGATCGGATCGAGGACCTTGCTGCGTTGGCGCGGCATTTCGCCGCGCAAAGTGCGCGGCGCACCGGGCGCACGGTGCCGGTGATTTCGGAGGCGTCGATGGATGCGCTCAAATCCTGGAGCTGGCCAGGAAATGTTCGTGAACTGCAGAATGTGATCGAACGGGCAGTGATCCTGACGTCCGGTCCGGAGCTCGTGCTGCCGCTGCAGGATATTCGGTCGCGAACCAGACGGCTTGCCGCAGTCCCGAAAAGTGCGGCGACGTTCAAGGATGCCGAGCGAGACACGATCCTTCGCGCGTTGAGGAACTCCGCCGGCGTGATCGCGGGACCGGCAGGCGCAGCCGCGCTCCTCGGCCTCAGACGGACCACCCTCCAGTCCAAGATGCGGAAGCTGGGGATCCGCCGGCCTTCCTTTTAATCAATCGAGACCCGAGGGGCGAAGCCCCTCGGATTCCGCTCGCGAAGACCTCCGGCGTTCCGCCGTTCGCCGGCACGCGATAGACATTGGCCTGCCCCGCAGAGAAACGGAAAACCAGTCAGCTGGCCGACGTACAGATTTCCGTCAGGTCCTAATGCCACGCCGGTTGGAACCGCCTGGAATGTGGCTGTTCCTGACGGTACGGTTCGGGAAAAATGCCAGATTGGTAATCGATCCATTGGCCGCGACGGCGTTCAGCGAGTTGCCACCGGCATCGGTGAACACCTGACGGCCCGGCAGCGCGAGCAGTCCGATACGGGTTCGAGTCGAACCCGCCGCCGTCAGGATTGGCCGCCTCTTCGAACGCTGCAGAGATCTTCCGCGAAGGACCACTTGCCGTTCGGCTGGAATCGGACGAGCCGGCCGACGTTTGCACCAGACGGCCGCGAACTCGGGGTGAATCGGCGTCGTTGAAGCGGCGCGCTGGATCGAGAGCCGCACCGATCGTGACGAAACCGTTGCCGCGTCCCTGAAATGAGATTAGAATCTCGCCTCATGAACAAGCACCTCGCGCCCGCCTGTCTCGTGGCGCTCACCTTCACCGCGAGCGTCGCGGCTCAAACCGCGGCTTATTATCCCGACCGCTTCGACTGGCAGCGCCATACGCCGCAGCAGGAAGGGTTCGACCCGGCCAAACTGGACGAGGCGATCAAGTTCGCCATTGCGAGTGACAATCCGGCGCCGCACGATCAAGCGGTCGTCCATCAACAAAGTTTCGCGGCCGCCGAGCCGTTCGACTCGATCCTCGGACCGCACAGCGTTCGGGCGCCGCTCAACGGCATCGTCGTCCACCGCGGTTACGTCGTCGCCGAATGGGGCGAGACGAAGAAGATCGACATGACGCACAGCGTCACCAAGACGTTCCTCACGACCGTCGTCGGCCTGGCGTGGCAGAAGGGCCTTATTCGCGACATCAGCGACAAGGCGCGCGACTACATGCCATGGGGTGTCGATCTGTTCGAGGCGCCACACAACCAGTCGATTACGTGGGAGCATTTGTTGCGGCAGTCGAGCGACTGGTCGGGGACGCTGTGGGGCAAGCCGGACTGGGCCGATCGGCCCGTGGGTAAGCCCGGCGAGTGGCAGAACCGGCCGATGTACGAGCCGGGCACGCATTTCAAATACAACGACGTCCGCGTGAACGTCATGGCGCTTGCGGCACTGCAGGTGTGGCGGCGTCCTTTGCCCGAGGTGCTCCGCGACGAAATCATGGAGCCCATCGGCGCCTCGAACACGTGGCGGTGGTACGGGTACGAGAACTCCTGGGTCGACATCGACGGCAAGAAGGTGCAGTCGGTCTCGGGTGGCGGCCACTGGGGCGGCGGCATGTTCATCAATGCCTGGGACATGGCCCGATTCGGCTATCTCTTCCTGCGCAACGGCAAGTGGAAGGATCGCCAGATTGTGTCGGAGAAGTGGATCCAGATGGCGAAGACCCCGGGACCTGCGAACAAGGATTACGGCTTCGCGAACTGGTACCTGAACACCGACCGTCAGCCGATGCCGGCGCTGCCCGCGTCCAGCGTCCGGTTTGTCGGCGCCGGAAGCAACGTCATCTACATCGACTGGGACAACGATCTCGTCGTTGTCGTGCGATGGATCAAGGACGACAAATCCCAGAATGAATTCTTCGGCAGGGTGCTCGCCGCTATGATGAACCCTGCTTCAACCCGGTAAGGTGGGGAGGAGAGCCTGCACTATATGGCGAAGTCTTGGAAAGGGGAGGTGGCAAGCGCATAATCCCAGGCACACAGGAGGGTTGTATGACGTGGCGCGTATTGGCCGTCATTGGTTTGCTCGTCTCCACTCCATCCCCGATTATTCAACAGCCGACGTCATCACCTTCTCTCGACTTTGAATTCTTCAGGACACGTGTCCAGCCCGTGTTCACGACGAAGCGTCCGGGCAACGCGCGCTGCGTCTCCTGCCATGCGTTCGGCACGCCGATGCGGTTGCAGCCGTTGCCGGCGGACAGCGGGACGTGGAATGAAGACGAGTCGCGCAAGAACTTCGACGTGATCCGGTTGCGTGTGGTGCCGGGAAATCCGGAGGCGAGCCGACTGCTGCGACATCCGCTTGTCGAAAGCGCCGGAGGGGATCCGCAGCATGACGGAGGCAAGCACTGGGCGTCGAAAGACGACCCCGAGTGGCAGACGCTTGCGGCGTGGGTTCGCGGGGAGACGCTGCACAGTGCCTCGTCTGCGCACGGCAAGGTCAGAATCATCCAGACGAACAGCGCCGGCGACAACGTCCATATCATCGACCCGCTGACGAACACGGTCGTTGGACAGATCAGCGGCATCGAGGTAGGCCATGGAGCCGCGGCGTCGCCGGACGGCAGCCGGATCTACATCAGCAACGAAGCCGACTCGACGCTCGACGTCGTCGACGGACGAACGCTGCGAGTCACGAACAAGATCCCACTGAGTGGACATCCCAACAACATCGCGGCCGGCCGCGACGGCAAGCGAGTGTATGTCGCGATTCGCGAACCGCCGGGTGCCGTCGACGTGATCGATACCTCAGCGCTGCAGCGGGTCAAAAGCATTCCGGTGAAGGGCGCGGTGCACAACACGTTCATGACGCCCGATGGGCGCTATGTCGTCGCTGGCAGCATCGAGGGCAAGAACGCGACGGTCATTGACACGCACACGGAACAGATCGCATGGGTGATGGACTTTGACCTCGGCGTCCGACCGATGGCATTCGAGCCGAACGCCGACGGCTCGACCAGGCGCATGTTCGTGCAGCTCACCGAGTTCAATGGTTTTGCGGTCGTCGACTTCGCGACTCACAAGGAACTGACGCGAATCGAGCTGCCGAAGCTGGGTCCCGGCAAAACGCCAGTCCTCGAAGGAGGCAATGCGTCCCACGGCCTGGCGGTGACGGCAGACGCAACGAAGCTTGTGGTGGACAGCCGTCTGAACAGCGCCGTCTACGTGTACTCGCTGCCAAACCTCAGGCTTCTGGGTTCGGTTGACGTCGGCAGGGCGCCTGATTGGGTGACGCTCACGCCAGATGGCAGGAGCGCCTACGTCGCCAACGCCGGCTCGAACTCCGTATCGGTGGTTGATCTCATCGCGCTGAAAGAAGTCACTCGCATTCCGGTCGGACAGGTCCCGAAGCGGAACCTTACCGTTATCCTGCCCTGAGGTAAGTCAACCTTTGAACAATCCTGGGCTGACAGTAGAATCTGCTCATGAAACGTTTCATCGCCGGAATCATCGTCACGCTGCTCGCAATTGGCGTCGGAGCGATCGGGGTCACGCATCTGGGTCTCTACCCGATTGGAGCGGACAATCCTCCCGGCGCAATCGAGCACGCGCTCGCCAGTCGCGCCATGGACGTTTACGCGGAGAAACACAAGCCCGAGGGGGCGAATCCCACGGAAATCACACCGGCAAATCTCACCGAGGGCGCGAAGGAGTACGAGGAACACTGCGCCTTTTGCCACGGCGGGGCGAAGGCGAAGGTCAGCCCGATGCGGGACAAGTTCAGCCCGCCGGCGCCGCAGCTGATCAACAAGATTCCCCACGATGACGACGCGTGGCTGTTCTGGGTGACCAAACATGGTGTGCGCATGACCGGCATGCCGTCGTGGAGCGGTGTCATGTCGGACGAGGAGATGTGGAAAGTCATCGCGTTCATCAAGCACAGCGACAAGCTGCCGCCGGAGACGGCTGCCGCGTGGCAGCAGCTGGCGTCAGAGCCAGGGGAAATCGAGGAACATACGCCGGAACAGCATGAGCACCCTGCCGGCACGCCGAAGAAATGACCTCGCGTGCAGCATCCTATTTACTTAGAGGGTACCGCTCTCAGCGAGCGAGCGCAGCGAAGCGAGCCACGCGATCGGAGCGAGCCGTCAGCGCGCGCAGAGCGCGTGTAGGGGAGTCCGAGGGGCGAAGCCCCTCGGATAAAAACTAGAACACCAGCCGCACCTTGATCTGCCCGACTCGCGGCGTGTTCGTCTGCGAGCTGACCCTGCCGAAGTTGGCGTTGGTAATCTCCATTTATGAGATGGGTTCTACGCCCGTGTCATGGGTGAGTCAAGCCCGTCGCCGCGCGCGCGTGTTTCGTGATGAGAAATGCATCACGACACTCGGATCCGTCGAAATGACCGGTGTTATGACGTCGTTTTGCAGGCTACGACTCGGCCGTAACGACTGCGCTTTTACCATGATGTTCCGCGATGCGAAACTCGGCGGCTGACCTTCACCTTCGACCGCAGCGGGTGTAGCATCCACGTCCATGAAAACGTGGCTGGTCCTCGCCGTAGCCATGGCTGCGGGCGTCGCTGTTCGCAGCTCCCAGGAGTCGGTGCCCCGAGAGTGGATCGATCCCGACACCGGTCATCGCGTCGTCCGCCTGTCGGACGAGCCCGGCAGCCAGAAGTCTGTACTTTCACCAGAACGCCTACACGCCCGACGGCAAGAAGCTGCTCATCACGACGCCGACAGGCGTGTCGGCGATCGATCTGAAGACGCGGGCGATTGAGAAGGTGGTCGATGGGCGCGTCTCGCTGCTCATGACGGGAAGAAAGACCGGACGCGTGTACTACGTCAAAGACGGTACGGTTTACGCGACCGATCCTGCCACCAAAGCGAGTCATGCCATCGCCAAGGTTCCCGCGCACGGCTCAGTCGTGACGGTCAACGCAGACGAGACGTTGCTCGCCGGCACGATCACGGAGGGCTCGGTGCCGGACGAGCCACCACCGCCGGCGAGCACGGCGACGTCGCTCGGCACGAATTCCAGGGGTCAGCTCGGGCGAGACAACTATCCCGGCAAAGGGTCGATGATGGAACGGCGCCTCGCTGCACGGCTGCCGATGCAGTTGTTCGTCGTGAACACCAGGACCGGCGAGGTGAAAACCATCCTGCGCAGCACCGACTGGTTGAACCACGTCCAGTTCTCGCCGACCGATCCGGCGCTGTTGCTGTTCTGTCACGAAGGACCGTGGCACAAAGTGGATCGGACGTGGACGATCCGAACGGACGGCACGGGCCTGACGCAGATTCATCACCGCACCATGAACATGGAGATCGAAGGCCACGAGTTCTTCAGCGGTGACGGCACGCAGATCTGGTACGACCTGCAGACGCCGCGGAGCGAAGTGTTCTGGCTTGCCGGCTATGAATTGGCGACGGGGAAGCGAACCTGGTATCACCTCGAACGCAGCGAGTGGTCAGTGCACTTCAATCATTCACCAGACGGAACGCTCTTCGCCGGGGACGGTGGAGGGCCTTCGAGCGTCGCCGCGCCAGGCAACGGCCAATGGATCTATCTCTTCCGCCCGGAGCTCGTGCCGGATCGGACGGATGGCGCACTCGCACACTCCTCCGAGCTCATTCAGCCCGGCATCCTGCGAGCGGAGAAACTGGTGAACCTGGCGCGCCACGATTACAGCCTCGAACCGAACGTCACGTTCACGCCGGATGGGCAGTGGGTCGTCTTTCGCTCGAACATGTTTGGACCGACCCACGTGTTCGCCGTCGAGGTCAAGGGACGTAAGAAGTAGGACATGAAGTGGCGAACGCGAGGACGTCGGGACTCTACCACCCTTCGTCTCGTGGCTCGGCGGGCTGAGCTTTGAGTGTTAGAATTCTCGGCGATGGACGTCCCTCACCGACCGGATTGGCACGGTTCGCCTGTACATCTCGGCGAACTGTTCATGGTGCGGAAGAACCAGGTCGAAGCGCGATGCGTTCTTCGCAGTCATCAATTCGGGTGGGAGCTGTGCCTGCAAGTCGGGTTGAATCGTGACTTCCTTCAGACACAGGTGTGCCGCACACAGGACGAGGTATTGACGATCGGCGAACAGTGGAGAGCCGCAATGATCGACAAAGGATGGCAAGGCTCCTTGCCGGCGGCCCGTACCAAGAATGACTGAACGCGTCAGCCGTCATGATGGGCCTGGCGCTTGTGGCTGATCACCTGCCTGCTGTTCCTGTTGGCCGCCTGGCAACAGCCAACCACCCGCGCGGGGTCGCTGTCGCTCGCGGTCGTGTTCGGGATCTTCGCAGCCGCGGCGAGAGGCCGCCGTCGAAGGAGCAGAGGCTCCCTCATACGAACTGACGCTTCGCAGACTACCCACCATGCACCCGAGTCATGGCGATCATCGCGCGTGCTGCCAGCAATACAGGCTGCCCGTCTGCGCGCGGCGCGAGCACTGCGTGCCTTTCTTCGTGATGGCATGACACCGTCCTGAAGCCGTACACCTGGTGTGACTCGGGGTCCGGAGCCTCGGCCGTCGCCGGTCGCGAGGGTGGTGCAGTCGGGACCGCCTCAGGTTTGGGCGCCTCGTGCAAGCACGGACGGCTTACACACGCTGCACGGTCCAAACCGCTTGACGGCGTCCTTCAGCGCGATCGGGATCTGCGAGCGCGCGAGGTGGCGGCAGCCAGCCCGGTGGTACTTCGTGCCGGTGCGCGTCACATACACGATCTCGTCGGGATTCGCTGTGGGTGCGGTCGCTTCGACCAGCGCGACGTTTGACGTCGCCCACAGGCCGCGCTGAGCCTCCCGCGCTTCTCGCTCGTACCCGCGGAACTGTTCGAGATACCGGAACGGGAAGACCGTGTAGGCCTGTCCATAGCCCTGCCGGATAATCTCGGCGTTGAGCAGGGCACCATCCGGCAGGTAGACATACGCGAGCGTGCGCCCGTACTGGTCCGTGCGCTGTGTGTCGTACTCCAGTCGGACCTGTTTGCCCTGCGCGGTGGCGCGCGTGTAGGCGCTCGCTTCCGCACCGAAGAACTGCACCGGCTTGCGCGGGTCCACCGTTTCTGGCGTATCGACACCGATCAGCCGGACAGAGCCGACACCCGACACGATGATCGTGTCCCCGTCAACCACGCGCGTGACCAGTCGCGGCGTCTGCGCCCACGCAGCCTGCGCCAGCGCGAGAATCAGCGTCAGCAGAATCGATCCACTCCGGATCTTGCGACTCGTGAATGAAGTCATCTCCCTGCGCTTGAGCAACACCGACGCCGCATGAAGGCAGCACGCCTCGTCCGACGCAAGCATCTGACCGCTCGCGCCTTATGGCTGAAAGGCCGTGCCAGAGCACGATGACGCTGGCAGTTTTCGTCGTTTGCGGGGGAGATTTCTGGTCAGAGCCAGACGTGAGGACTGCGGATGCCTTCTCCGTTCCGCGCCAGGCAGACTGGACGGGTCGTGACCGTTACCGGTAAGGTGTTTCGGGTCGCGACAGGCACACTGAAGCGATGCGCATTGACCAGGGCGGAGAGACGTGCCGGAAGGGAGCACAGGCGACATGTCCACGACGAAACCGATTATCGAAGGGGATGAGAACGCCGCGATCGACGGGGTTGCTTCCCGGGTCCTGGAGTTCGGGTGCGCGGAGCCGCCGGAAATGGCTGCGGCGATGCTCGTCAGCCTGCGGCTGCACACCGACGCGTGGGACTTGGCTGAGGACTTGACGCGCGGCGAGACGAGCATCATGGTGCTCGACGTCAGGCCAAAGAAAGCATACGAGGAGGCGCATATTCCGGGGGCGCGCAGTTTCCCGCATCGTGAGATGACCGAGAGCTCGACGCGGACCCTCGATCGCTCGAAGGTCTACGTCGTGTACTGCGACGGCATCGGCTGCAACGGATCGACGAAGGGCGCGTACAAGCTGTCCAGCCTGGGCTTCAAGACCAAGGAGCTTCTCGGCGGGCTGGATTGGTGGCGGCGGGATGGCCACGCGGTTCTCTCGGGACCGGAACCCGGCGACATTCACCAGGCGAAGAAACTGGCGAAATCGTAAGAGTGGGACCTCGGCTTACTTCCTCAGTCTCAGATCGACGAGTCGTGTGTCTGCGGGCACGCCGGTGATCGAAAGGTCCTGGTACATCTCGAGAAAGGCTGCCACCTCCGGCCTCTCGGTCTTCAATTCCCGCCAGCGTGTGGTGACGAAGTAGCGCGCCCCCAGCCGGCGCAGGTTCTCGATCACGGCCGGAGAGACGTCCGTCGCGTCGAAGCTCCATCCCTTGAGGTGAGCAAAGTACAGCAGGATGGGCGACATGATGCCGTAGTCGTCCACGACGATCGCGAGGTCGTTGTCGTCGGTGATCACGTCGATGACGCGGCCGGCCTGACGCATCCGGTCTGCGACCCCAGCTTGCGGTTGAATAAAGACTCCGATCGCGCCGCTGCTGTAAATGGACCCGATCGCCAGCAGCGCGATGATGACCATGTACGACGGGAGGAGCAACCGGCCGCCTCCAAGATGGCGCTTCAGCCACGCGTCGTCAAAAAGCGGCCACGCGGCGCCGCCGAAGAAGATGGCTGCCACGACCACGAACGGCAACTGGTAATACTCGTGACCGCGCTGCACATTTTCGGTCATAAAGAAGAAGACCGTGAGCGATGTCAGCCACACGGTCATCGCACGCCGTCCCGGCGCCTTCCACAGGAACGCACCGAGCATCGCGCCCACGAATCCGACCGGCAAGAGCAGGATGTGATAGAAGCGCAGAAACATCCGCGCGTAAAAACCGGAATCGGACAGAAGCGCCGGCGTGCTCCACTTCGAGAACACGTTCGTCCAGGGACCGGGACTGACGTAGGCCGGATAGATCTTCGCGGGCGTTCCGAGAATGCCCATTGTGAGGCCCGTCCGCTCGAAGACGACGTGGGCTCGCCAGTACCACGCGGCGGTGATCGCGAGCGGAATGACACCGGCCAGCCAGACGCGACGATCTCGAAAGGCGCTCCAGCCGCGCTGGCGGACGAGGAGCGCCACGATGGCCGGCCCGACGAAGACCGCCGGCAGCTTCAGCAGGCACGCGATCGTGAGGGCCGCCGCGCCAGTCACCATCCACCGCACCGAACCGCTGCGGCTGAACTCCGCGAAGCCTACCAGCGCCAGGACGGTGAAGAACACCATCGGCGTGTCGGGGATGACGATCCGTCCGAAAAAGATCGCAGCCGGCGACACGGCGATCAGGAACGCGGCCCCTCTCGCCACCGAACCCCTTCCGTCCAGGATCAGCGCGAGCCTGTAGGTCGCCCACACGAGCCCGATGGAGAACGCGATGATGATGAGGCGTCCAGCGATCTCGTGAGGTCCGACGATCCTGTACACCACAGCGATCAACGCAGGAATGAGTGGACACTCCGCTTCAAGGTAGCCATTGCGGCCGCCCCAATTCACCTCGGGGTCAAAGGGCCAGAACGAGCCTTCGTAGAAGTTGCGCGCCATGGCGACGGTATCGAGTTGCCGCCAGGCATGCAGATCCGTGAACGGATCGGTGAGGTGGAAAAGGCGAAGGCTGGCGGCGAACGCCAGGATCAGCAGGAACGCGACGCGATCCCGATCGACCGCGGACCGACTGGCTGCGAGCGGACGGACGGCCTGATCAAGAGCGATGGTCTGGATGGCGTGCAGTATAACGCTCCTTCTCGGACCCTGCTCAACCCCTTCCGCCGAGACAGAATCGGAAAGCGCTGATCCAAACTGCGATTCTTTGGTGTTTGCACGAGCAGTGCGTCAGAGCGCGGGGCATGAGATGGCCGCGCTTCTGACGCACCCGATGGGGCGGGCGATCGGCTACGACCCGAAATGCAGGGCGACGATGCGCCCGGTCAACAACTCGGTGATGTAGAGTGTGCCGGTCTTCGCATCGCGCAGCATCGCCGTCGGTCTCGCCAGGCAGTCGGCAAGCACTGTGGGCGCGCCTCCCGGTGAGTCGAATTTCAGTACCAACCCCGGCCCGGCAAAGAATGGCGCCAGCCCGGAGGAATTCTGGAGGACCAGATAGTTCTCCTCCCCACCGTCCTTGATCCCGAGTACCCCGATTGCTGTTTTCAGTCCGCTCAGGAACGCTGATTGGACCCCGGCGGACGGATCGATCCGCACGACGGAGGACGTCCCGGGTGCGAACGGAACCCCGCGGAACAGCGTGACGAGCAGCTCACCGTCGGCGTACTCGATGCCGGTCGGAACAGCCTCGACGAATGGGCCGCCGACCGCCGGGGAGAGAGGGTTCGGGATTGTCGGGAAGGTGGCGAGCGGGGAGAAACTGCCCGTCGGGATATCGACTTGCCACACCAGATTCCGCCCGCCATCCGTCACGTAGATCTGGTCCGCAACGACCACAAGCCCGAATGGGTTCGAGCCACGCACGATCGCCGGGAAACCCGGCAGGGGGTCGGACACGTAGTCGGGGAAGTTCGCCACCAGCTCGATATCGACGGTGTCGCCCCCGCCGTTTGAAAGATGCACACTCTGCCCGGCGGCGAGCGTCTGCTCATCGGCCGGCGACAGCGTGAATCCTGCGGTGGTTTTCTCCACGTGCGCGCTGAAATGAATCGCCAGAATGGAGCTGAAAATGGGGGATGACACGTTGGGGTTCGCCAGGTTCCTCGTCGGGACCGGAGACGCCAGAACGCTGTCGCCTATGCTCATGAGCGCGTAGAGCGTCCGGCCACGCATCGCGATGCCCGCCGGTCCTGCTGGATCACCGACATCGCTTCTCCCGGACGGCAGACCGTCCAGAAGGGTTCGACGGTCTCCCGAAGGGTCCACGATTGAGATGCGACCGCTCTGCGGTGTCGCCGTGCCGGTCTCCGATACCAGAACGTTGCCCTGGTTCGAGAGCGCCATCCCCATCGGACGTCTCAGTCCGGATGTCACTGTCGTTCCCGGACACAATTGTGCGCTGGCGTCTACCACGGTGAGCATCAGCGAAAGCGCAACCATCACGGCACCTTTTGCGCTGACGGCGCACCTACCGATGCGTCTGATTGTGCTCGACCGGATGTGGGTACTACTCATGCGACTCCTCTGTTTCGGCCCGTCCTGTGCGTCGACGATGGCTGCTGGTGCTTTATGATCGCCAGCCGGTTCGGGCGGTTTTGCGGTTTGCGGCGTCAGTCTAGGGGCGGCAGCGTCGGCTGTAACGAAAGCCAGCTGGAATCCATTTCCATCGTGGAGTCCCTCGACTGCGAACGCCGAGTGGCCCGATCCGCGGCACAGTAGCAGACCAGCTCCTGAGGGGCTGTTCAAGTTTGCACACGTCACAATCGTGATTCGGTAGCGGAAACCATTTCATCGAGCTGCAGAGCGATGAGGACGGTCGCCTCTGGCTGATGGTCCACAGTAGATCTCGTGGGATGGGTCCAGCCATTCGCGATCACCATTTGCGTGTCAGCGAGGACGTTGGCGGCGGGTTCCGCGCGCTGGACGCCACGAGCGACCAAGGCGCCAGCTATCTCGACGACGCTGCCTGGGCGCGACGCTTCGCGGACGCAAGCAGAAGGGCCATGGCCGTGGAAGTGGGCACCGTCATCGAGGCGGTCCTACGTGTCCGGCTCTGCTGGGACACGGTCATCACGACCGATCACAACCACGTGACGGTCGAACGCCATGGAGACCGTAATCTCTGGGTGCATCGCAAGGGTGCGATGCCCGCCGGGCTCGGCGAGGATGGGGTTCTGCCCGGCTCGATGGGCAGTCTCAGCTTCCACGTGGAAGGCCGTGGTCACGAGCAGGCGCTGTGCTCATGTGCCCACGGCGCGGGACGCGCCTTGAGCCGCACCGTGGCTCGCGAGAACGTGACCGAGCGTGAGCTGCGCCGGCAGATGGAGGGTGTCTGGTACGACTACCGCCCCGCCAGTAGACTTCGCGACGAAGCCCCGGCGGCGTACAAGGACATCCGTGCGGTGCTGCGCGCTCAGAAGGAGCTGGTAAAGGCCGATTCAGACCGCGCGCGCGACGAACGGTCTACGTTGTGGTCCGGCGGACGCTCGTCGCCCGAGGCCCTTTCGAGCCCCCGTCGCCCAACTCGAACTCGACGCCATCGCCCTCGCGCAGCATGTCGATGCCCTCGCCGTAAATGGCGCTGGAATGAAAGAACACCTCTTTGCCGGAGGCATCTCGAATAAAACCGAATCCTTTGTCTGCTCGCAGTGTCCTGATGGTTCCTGTCATTCGTTGACTCGCTCCTGTCTGTACTTGAGGGAGGTCTCGTGCCGATAATCGGCATGACCAGAAAAACGACGAGGTCGCCGGGATTCGGCGACCTCTCCTTGCAGGTATCTTGGTTGCGGGGGCAGGATTTGAACCTGCGACCTTTGGGTTATGAGCCCAACGAGCTACCGGACTGCTCCACCCCGCGTCAGGAACCCTAATCGTAACACGCAGCGGCGAAGCGGGTCAACGAAACACATCGACTAGGGAACGACGTTGATCATCACGCCGTAGCTCTTCGGCAGCAGCATCGGCGAGGCATAGAAGTTGCGGCCGTGCCAGGTGACCGAACGGCCCACGATGATCCCTTCAGCGGCGCCTGCCACGACATCGCTCGCCCAGTGTCGGTCGTCCACCAGACGCGACATCGCCACGTACGAGGCAATCGTGTAGGTCGGCACGGCCCATTTCCACCCCAGATGCTGCTGCAGCACCGTGGCGGCTGCGAACGTGCCGGCCGAATGTCCTGACGGAAACGCGAAACCTCCCGCGCGCGTGCCGTCGTCCTGGATGGGCCGCTCGCGACGAACCGCGACCTTGATGCCTTGCGTGATCGTTTCCGACAGAATATTCGCCTCGATGAGATCCATGCCGAGGTGCTGAACGCGCTTCGATCCTCGATGTCGGCCGACGAGATACGTTGACACGGCCGCACCCGCGAGAACGGGAAGCGATCCGATGTACTTGCCGGCGACGAAGAAGTCCTTGGCGCCCTCGGACGTGCTGAGACGATTGTTGAGGTCGTCGTCAACGGGGTGCACCGCGAGCGACAGACCTGTCCCGGCTGCCAGCCAGTACAACGAGTTCTTCCGCGGGATGTGCTTCAGATCGTCGACCAGGTTGTGGGCGAGAGCGGGGATGAAGCTTCGAGTAGGTTTGGCTGGTTCCTCACCCACGGCAACCTTCTGTCCGGTGCCCTCCTGGGGAGGCGGTGGTGATTGGGCCGGTTCGGTCGGCTGCTGAGCGAAGAGACGGCCGGGAACGGCCACGACCGATGTCGTTGTCAGGAACAGGGCGAGTGTCACTGTTGACAGGCAACGCATAACCGCGGAGGTGGGTGCAAGCGCGCGGCCAAACCAACTCAGCCGGGGCTATTTGGGGCTGTTTTGCAGGTCCTTGTCTTTCATGTCCTTCAGGATGAAAACGATCTCGCCCGGCTTGATGAGGCCGAGTTCCTGGCGGGCGAGCGACTCGATGGTCGCCGGATCCTCGTTCAGCCGGCCCATCTCCTCCCGCAGCGTCGCGTTTTCCTGTCGAAGCCGGTCGAGCGACGCGTGCAACTCCTCGTACTGGCGCCGGGCGTTCCTTGACTCGGTCAGGCCCTTGTCGCCAACCAGCGCATCGACGATCAGCACGAGCGTAACGAAAATCAGGAGCATTTGAAGCCCGCGTCTCCTGAGGATGGACGTGGGGGGGCGCTCGAGACGCTTGCGACGCAAGGGTTCCGGTCCGGCAGGGCGACGAGGTTCGATTCCAGTGTCCGGCAGCATCACGTGGGCGACGTCCTTTGTACAATAGTTTCGATCCCAGACCACCCCGAAAGTAGGGCAGGGCGCGATTTTCCCGGTTCCTGCGCGCGTCGCAGGACGGAGGACATGCGATGACCGACGACTATGTGATGGTTCTGACGACGCTCCCGACCGATGCCGACGGTGTGGCGTTTGCTCGCAGCCTGGTGGAAGAGCGGCTTGCGGCCTGCGTGAACCTGCTTGCGCCGATGGAGTCCGTCTACCGATGGGATGAGAACATCGAGACGGAGACCGAGCGCCAGGTCGTCATCAAGACCTCTCGCGAACGCGTCCCCGCCCTATGGGATCGGGTGCGCGAAGTTCATCCCTACGACGTGCCGGAGTTCATCGTGCTTCCGATCGTGGACGGGAATGATGCGTATTTGCGGTGGGTGGCGGAATCGACGACGCAGGTAGCAATTGGTGAATTGGCGAATCTGTGAGTTGGCGAATTGCAGAATTGGTGAATTGTCACGTTGCTGCTTAGCGGCAAAGAATCAATTCACCAATCCACCGATTCACCGATCCACCAATTCACTCCAGCGCCTGCTTCAGATCCTCAATGAGATCGTCCGGATCCTCGATGCCGGCTGATATCCGCACGAGACTATCCGTCAACCCGATCTTCGCGCGTCGCTCGGGAGGAACAGACGCATGCGTCATCGAGGCTGGATGCGAAATCAGCGTCTCGACGCCACCCAGGCTCTCGGCGAGCGACATCAGCCTGACCCGCTTGCACACCTCGAAGGCGGCCTCGATGCTGCCCATGTCGAACGACAGCATGCCGCCGAACCCTCTCATCTGACGCGTCGCGAGCTCGTGCTGCGGATGTGAAGGCAGTCCGGGATAAAGCACCTGCTTCACCTTCGGATGTCCGTGCAGGTATTCCGCGAGCGCGAGGCCGTTGACGTTGTGCTGCGCCATCCGAAGCGCGAGCGTTTTCGTGCCGCGCAGGATCAGCCACGAATCCATCGGACTCAAAATGGCCCCCGCCGAGTTCTGAATGAACTTCAGCGACTCGATATCATCATCGCTGACCGCAACGACGACGCCGCCCACGCTGTCGCTGTGGCCGTTGAGGTATTTGGTGGTGCTGTGAACGACGAGATCCGCGCCGAACTCGATCGGACGCTGGAGGCTCGGGCTCGCGAACGTGTTGTCGACGACGAGCTTGATGCGATGGCGGCGCGCGAGCGCGCTCATCGCCGTCAGATCGGTCAACCGCATGACGGGATTGGTTGGCGTCTCGATGAACAGCATCCTCGTCTCCGGCCGGATTGCGGCTTCGACGAGATCGAGGCACGACGTATCGACATACGTGAACGACAACTGATACCGCCGCAGGACCTTCTCGAACAGGCGATACGTGCCGCCATACGTGTTGTCGGTGACGACGACGTGATCGCCGGCCTCGAGCATGGTGGTAATGGCGTCGATGGCCGCCATGCCTGAGGCGAAGGCATACGCCGCCTTCCCGCCTTCGATGGCGGCGATGTTCTGCTCGAGTGCGAGCCGCGTGGGATTCTGCGTCCGGGCGTACTCGAAACCCTTGTGGCGCCCAACCTCTTCCTGCACGTAGGTGGACGTCTGGTAGATCGGCGTGATGATCGCGCCGGTGGACGGATCCGGTTCCTGTCCGGCGTGAATACAGATCGTGGAGAACCTCGCGGTCGGGGGAAGCTTCACAGTCCTGACTCTATCATTAGCGTTGCCGGCGCCGGGCCGATCCGGCTCGAAGAGGCGCGCCGCTCTGCTATCATCGCTGACCAAGGGAATGAGCACTCCACGAGGGCCGGACCGGTGGCTGCCTGGCGGTCGACGACCCGCGCTGCCGCCGGCACCGGAGCTTCAGCACTCGACGCGCGAACTGCTGCTGAAGACCTGGGCGGGCCGCCTCTTCATTATCTCCGCCTCACTCAAGCTGGTCGTGGCGCTGCTGCGGCTCTTCGGCGAACTCCCGCTCCTCATCACGATCCTGAGCAGCGCTGCCACGATCGGGCTCGTCATCTCGGTGTCGGTCTTCACCTGGCGGCTGTTCTTGCTGACGAAGCAGCAGCTGTTGTGGCGGGTTCGGCGACGGTTGATCCTCTCTTACATCTTCATCGGTGTCGTCCCGTCGCTGCTGATCATCATCTTCTTCCTGCTCGGCGGGCTGCTGATCTTCATGAATCTCAGCGCCTATCTGTTCAAGGATGGGTACGACGGGGCATTGAACCAGGTGAAGATCGTCACGAGCGGGGCGGCCGCGGAGATTTCGCGGGGACCGGACGTTGCGGCGCAGTCGCTCGCCCGCACCCAACGGAATGCCGCCCTGCTGTACCGCGGCGTCTCGTTCGAGTTCATTCCCGCGCGCGAGGGAGTCGGGGTGTTGGGGTCGCGTATCTCGCTCGGCCCCTGGGAACACATGTCGCCTCCGTCAACAGTCCCCTCCTGGATGACCCGGAACGGATGGTCTGGCACGATTGTCCAGCGGCTGGCTGAAGGGCCAGGTGAGGTCGAGCTGGTGAATCGCGCCGTTTCACCGGTTGTCATCTCCGGAACGATGGCCGGCTACGTGATCGGCGACCTGCCGCTCGGCGAAGAGATGATTCAAAAGCTCCAGCAGAACACCGGCGTCCGCGCCGGCGCCGCGGCGTTGGTCCAGGGGGGCGGTACGCTGCCGAACTTCCCGAGGCGCGCCGACTTGGACAACGGCACCACGGAATCGTGGGTGACGCTGTTTCGCAACAGCGTCATCTTTCTTGACTATACCGAATGGGAGAGCGGCGCATCGCGACGCGTCAGCCTCTCGCTCAGTTATCGACCGGGCGAGTTGTATCGACGGCTCTCCGCTGCGCAGCAGATCACGACCAACACGGGCGTGGCACTTGGGGTCGCTCTGGTCATCGGCCTGCTGGTGATCGCGGGCCTGTTCCTCGTCATTGAAATGGTGGCGCTCAGCATGGGGCTCGCGCTCGCGCGATCGATCACGAGCGCCGTGCACGAGCTGTTCATGGGCACCGAGCGCGTGCGCCACGGCGACTTCGCGCATCGCATCAACGTGCAGTCCAACGATCAGCTCGGCGAGCTGGCCGGATCGTTCAACCAGATGACCGGCAGCATCGAAGGCTTGCTCCAGACGGCGGCCGAGAAGAAGCGTCTCGAGGAGGAGCTGCGCATCGCGCGCGCGATCCAGATGTCGCTGCTTCCGCGCGGGCCGCTCGACGTGCCGGGGCTCGCCATCACCGCGCTCTGCGTCCCGGCCAGGGAAGTCGGTGGGGATTACTACGACTTCTTTCAGCTGACGAAGGAGCGCCTCGGCGTGCTCATCGCGGACGTGTCGGGGAAAGGCACGTCGGCCGCGCTCTACATGGCCGAACTGAAGGGGCTGATTCTCGCGCTGAGCCAGCGGTACGAGTCGCCGCGCGAGCTCCTCATCGAGGTGAACCGGATCATCTCCGAGCACCTCGACAGCCGGAGCTTCATCACCATTACCTATGCGGTCATTGATCTGCAGGCGGGCGTCATGACGTTCTGCCGCGCCGGGCATACGCCGCTGATCTTCCTGTCCGGACCCTCGGCGCATGAGCCGTTGGCCCGGGTGCTGACGCCCAGCGGCATGGTCCTGGGCCTCCGCATCGACGGCGCCGCGGAGAAGTTCGCGGAATTGCTGGAGGAAGAGCGCGTCGAGCTGTCGCCCGGAGACGTGATCGTCCTTTACACCGATGGCATCACCGAAGCGATGAACCCCGAGAGCGATCTTTTCGGCGAGTCTCGTCTCAGCCGCATCGTCGAGGAACACGGACACCTGGATTCCGGCGAGCTTCGCGAACGGATCATGCGCGAGGTCGAGGCCTTCGTCGGCAGCGCCGATCAGCACGACGACATGACGATGATCCTGCTCAAGGTCGACAGGGCTTTTGAGTCGGCGAACCGGATTGCCGTCTGAGATGCGGACCCGCCGACCATGACCGGTCTGACCGTCATCTTCCGAACTCCTTCGCAGATTGAGGCCGACATCGTCCGGGGGCTGCTCGAAACACATGGTATTGCGACGATGGTGTCCTCGGACATGTCGCGGACGCCGTTTCCGCTCGCCGTGAACGAGCTGCGGATCGCGGTACACGAAGAGGAGGCCGACCGGGCGAAGCGCATCATCGCCAGCCACCGCGAGGAGAGCGGCCCGGGTCGGGTCGTGCCGTTCGGATCGGAACTCGAACCGCTCGAGCGCCGTATCGGATACCGTTTCCGGGATCGAGGGCTGCTCGAGCATGCGTTGACGCACCGATCGCGGGTTCATGAAGATGCCAGCGGCGGCGTGTTCGACAACGAGTCGATGGAGTTCCTCGGCGACTCCGTCCTCGGGTTTGCGATCGCCGACATGCTGTTCCGCGAGTTTCCTCAGCACAACGAGGGGCAGAAGTCCAAGCTGAAAGCGTCGATCGTGTCGGCGGCTTCGCTCGCGAGGCTCGGGGACAAGATCAACCTCGGGGAATTCCTGATTCTTGGCCGTGGCGAGGAGAAGACAGGAGGCCGGCGCAAGCACGCGCTGATCGCGGACTGTTACGAGGCCCTTATCGCCGCGATTTACCTGGATGGCGGCATCGAGCCTGCCAAGGCGTTCCTCGAGCGGCAGTTCGCGGATCTGATTCAGGAGGCCCGGCGCACAGGCGCCGAGGCGGCGTTCACCGAGGACTACAAGTCAGCGCTTCAGGAGTGGCTGCAATCGCACGATCGCGGGCTGCCGGCGTATCGACTGGCCGGCGAGATCGGCCCCGCCCACCGCCGGCTGTTCGACGTGGAAGTCGTCGTGAACGGGGTGCCGGTCGCGAGGGCGGAAGGAAAGAGTAAGAAAGAGGCCGCGCAGGCCGCGGCGAAGCTGGCGCTCGAATCTGCTGAGCGCGGGGGAGTGACGCAAGAAAGTTAAAAGTCAAAAGTTAGAAGGTAAAAGTATTTTAACTTTTAACTTTCAAACTTCTAACTTTTAGTCAATCTCGATTATCCCCCACGGCTTCTCCCGTTCCCCGTCCCGAATCTCCGCGCCTGCCAGCGCGAGCGCGGGCTCGCCTTGCGGGAGCCGGGTCAGCACGTAGGCGTGGACCTCACGAGCGATGTCGTCCTCGGTTGGCGGCGAATTGTGCGCGTGCATCCGGGCCCACAGGCGCATCATGGGGTCCGCGAAGCTGTAGCGCTTCTGCTTCGACACGATCAGGTCCACGTCTTCCAGCCACGACAGGTAGTCCTTGGTCGAGCCGGGTGTCCGGCGGAGCCGCAGCGCGATTTCGGTGAGCGTCAGCGGTTCCTCTTCCGCGAGCACGTCGAGGATGGCCTTCAGCGCGCCGTAGCCGCGCGCGCGGTGGAGGCGGAGCTCGTAGGAGAAGCGGCAGGCGGCCGCGATCGTGCCCGACGGCGACAGGAGCGCCGTCAGCGCGCTGACGGGATCCACCGCATCGCGCGACGACAGGCTCGTCGAGGCTTCGGCGAGCATGCGCGCGTAGGATGGACGGCCGTCGGAGATCGCGTGGACGAGGCGGGCGAGCTCGTCACGGGCGCGGTCGTCCTCGTCGACGATCGAACCAGAGGGCGTGCGTGAGGCCTTCACGGCGGGCAGCGTCGCACGCACCTCGGCCGGCGTCAGCGGCGCGACCTGGATGATTTCAAATTGCGAGGGCGCGTCGCGCAGCAGGCGGTGCGCGCGCGCGGCGTAGCGCGTCGTGAGGACGAACCGGTTGCCGCTCGACGACAACGCGCCGAGAAGATCCCGCAGAACGGACCGCAAGCCCGGGAAGCTCTCGAACGTCCGCAGCTCCAGGAATTCGTCCAGCAGAAACGTCGCCGGCGTGTCGCCCGACGCCCGCGCGGTGTCGAGGAATGCGAGCGCCGCGTCGAACGCGCCGCGGGCGCCTGTGTCGGCGGCGTCGACGTGGCCGTAGGACACCGGTGGAAACGGTGACGCGTCCCGCATCGACTTGAGAAAACGCTCGGGCGTCGTCGCGAGCCGCTCGACGTCCAGGTACTGCGCTGACGTTCGTCCGATGAGGTCGCGCAACCGCAGCAGGAGGGACGTACGTCCCGACCCACATCCACCGAGCACGACGGGGATGCGGGTTCCGCCGCCAGCCGAGCCGTCGAGCGCTGCGAGAACCCGTCGCTCCAACGACGGACGCTCTGGAATCATCATCGCTCCGAACCCCCATGATCCGAAAGTGAAGGCATCGTAATGCCGGACCGCCGGGCGGTGTCAATCGCCTCAGCATAACCGGCGTCTGCGTGCCGCACGACCCCGAGGCCGGGATCGCACGTCAACACGCGTTGAAGCTTTTCATCCGCCTCGCGGCTGCCATCGGCCACGACGACCATGCCGGCGTGCAGCGAGTAGCCGATCCCGACGCCGCCGCCATGATGAACCGACACCCACGTGGCTCCCGCGGACGTGTTCAGGAGCGCGTTCAGAACCGGCCAGTCTGCGATTGCGTCGCTGCCATCGCGCATGTTCTCAGTTTCGCGATTAGGCGAGGCGACCGATCCCGCATCGAGGTGATCGCGGCCGATGACGATCGGCGCCTTGACGACGCCTCGACGGACGAGATCGTTGATCGCCAGCCCGAACTTCGCGCGCTCGCCGTAGCCGAGCCAGCAAATCCGCGCCGGGAGCCCCTGAAACGCCACTCGCTCCTGCGCGAGGCGTATCCACCGCACGAGCGCTCGATGGCTCCCGAACATGTCCAGCGCGAGCGCATCGGTGGCCGCGATATCCGCGGGATCTCCGGAGAGCGCCGCCCAGCGAAACGGGCCGCGGCCCTCGCAGAAGAGCGGCCGGATGTATTCCGGTACGAAGCCGGGGATCTCGAAGGCGTCGGACACGCCTCCTTTTTCCGCCTGCGCACGAATGTTGTTGCCGTAGTCGAAGGCGATGGTGCCGCCGCGCTTGAGCGCGAGCATCGCGCGCACGTGGACGGCCATGGACTCGGTGGCCCGCGCAATGTACGCGTCCGGCTTGGTACGGCGCAGAGACTCCGCTTCAGTCAGCGAGAGGCCCGCGGGGACGTAACCGTTGAGCGCATCGTGTGCAGACGTCTGATCGGTGACGACATCGACTCTGACCCCGCGACGCACGAGCTCGGGCAGCACGTCGGCTGCATTCGCTTCGAGTGCGATCGATCGCGCGGTCCGTGTGGCGCGGTATCGTTCGACGCGCGCGAGCGCGTCGTCCAGGTTCGCGGTGCGTTCGTCGACGTAGCGCGTGGCGAGGCGCCGCTGAATCCGCTGCGGATCGACCTCGATGACGAGCGCAATCCCGTCGTTCATGGTGACCGCGAGCGGTTGGGCTCCGCCCATGCCGCCGAGTCCGGCCGTGACGACGAGGCGTCCGGACAAGCTGCCGTCGAAATGACGCCGAGCGAGCTCGGCGAGCGTCTCGTAAGTGCCCTGCAGGATTCCCTGCGTGCCGATGTAGATCCAGCTGCCGGCGGTCATCTGTCCGTACATCGTGAGCCCGCGGTCTTCCAGATCGCGGAACGTGTCCCAGTTGGCCCACGCAGGCACGAGCAGCGAGTTGGCGATGAGGACGCGCGGCGACCAGGGGTGCGTGCGAAAGACGGCGACGGGTTTCCCGGACTGGACGACCAGCGTCTCGTCGTGCTCGAGGCGCCGCAGCGTCTCGACGATCGCCTCGAAGGCGACCCAGTTTCTGGCCGCGCGGCCGGATCCGCCATAGACCACGAGATCCTCTGGCCTTTCAGCAACCTCGGGGTCGAGGTTGTTCATCAGCATCCTCAGGGCGGCTTCCTGTGGCCATCCTTTGCAGGACAACACAGAGCCCCGAGGGGCGCTGACATGGCGGCTGGCGATGTTCATCTCCGATGATGGTCCGGAATCTTCGCAGATCGCGAGGCGCGCGTGAGCGCGCGGCGAAGGAAGCAATCTAGAAACGTACGAGCGCGTTGTCAATTTGAAATTGAAAAATTTCTTACTTGACTTCCAACTCACACGACGATTCGAGCGATCCGTCAGCGATCATTTTCGAAATTGCTTCGATATCGGGTGCCGGCGGACGGTCGCCGGCGAGCCGCGGCACGATCGATCGTACTCGCGCATGGACGCGTTGCAGCGCGGGCGACGTCGTCAGCGGCGCGAGAAGGTCGATGGCCTGGCACGCGCAGAGGATCTCGACCGAGATCACGCGCGTGGCGAGGTCAAGCGCGCGCTCCGCCTTGAGCGCGGCGCCCATGCTCATGCTGACGTGGTCTTCGCGATTGGCCGATGTCGGGATCGTATCCACGCTCGCGGGGTGCGCGAGCGTCTTGATTTCAGACGCGAGGGCGGCCGCGGTCACCTGCGCGAGCATGTAGCCCGAATGCAGGCCGCTGTCGGAGGTCAGGAAAGCCGGGAGATCGCTGAGCGACGGGTCCACGAGGCGATCCGACCGCCGTTCGCTGATGTTGACGAACTGCGAGAGCGCAATGACCGAGAGATCGGCCGCAATGGCGACCGGAGCGCCATGAAAGTTTCCGCCCGAGACGATCTCATCGTCTGCGGCGAAGACCATGGGGTTGTCCGTGGCGGCATTGGCCTCGGTGGTCAGGGTCGTGCGGGCGAAGGCGAGCGCATCGCGCGCCGCACCGTGTGTCTGCGCCGCACACCGAAGTGAGTATGCATCCTGTACGCGCCCGCAGTGTTCGTGCGACTGGTTGATGGCGCTGCCGGCGAGCAGCGCGAAGATGTTCGCCGCTGACGCGCGCTGGCCGGCATGCGGCCTGGCCGCATGAATGCGAGGGTCGAACGGACGCGTCGATCCGCGAAGCGCGTCAATCGACAGCGCGGCGGCGATATCGGCGGCCCGGCCGAGACGGTCGGCGCCCAGGACGGCGAGCGCGGCGACGGCGGTTGACGGCTGTGTGCCGTTGATGAGCGCAAGCCCCTCTTTCGGCATCAGCGTGGTGGGCGACAGGCCGGCTGCCGCAAGCGCCTCGCGGCCGCTCATCACGCGGGGGTCCTCGCCGACCGTGGCGTCGCCCTCGCCGATCAGGACGAGCGACAGGTGGGCAAGCGGTGCAAGGTCGCCGCTCGCGCCGACCGAGCCGCGGCTCGGCACGTTCGGGTGGACGCGGCGATTGAGCATGTCGAGCAGCAGCTCGATCGTGCTGCGCCGGATGCCGGAGAAGCCCTTCGCGAGGACGTTGGCGCGAAGCGCCATCGAGGCACGAACGGCGCGGACAGGCAATGGCTCCCCGACACCGGCCGCGTGGCTGCGCAGAAGGTTCAGTTGAAGCGCGCCAAGCGCATCGCGCGGGATCGGCGTCTCCGCCAGCGCGCCGAAGCCGGTGTTGATGCCGTAGACCGCTTCAGTGCCGGCGGCTTTTCGATCGACGACCGCGCGCGACGCGTCGATACCGGCCGCCGCTGACGGCGCGAGCGCGACCCGCGCGTAGTCGTCAGCAATCGCGCGAAGCTCGCTGAGCTCGAGCGACCCGCCATCGAGAAGAATCATGAATTGAGTACAATACCGCAGTTATGAACATCGCCGTGCTGGGCGCGCAGTGGGGAGACGAAGGCAAGGGCAAAATCGTCGATCTGCTGACGCCGCATTTTTCAATCGTGGCGCGCTACCAGGGTGGTCACAACGCGGGCCACACGGTCTACGCCAACGGCCGCAAGTTCGTGCTCCGCCTGCTGCCCTCGGGCATTCTTCATCCCGGGATTTCCTGTGTCATCGGAAACGGTGTCGTCGTCGATCCGCAGGCGCTCTTTGCCGAGATCGACGAGATTGAAAAGGCCGGCATCGCGATTGGCAAACGACTGCTGGTGAGCGACAAGGCCCACCTCATTCTTCCGTATCACCAAGACCTGGATCTGCTGAGCGAGGCGCGGCGCGGTGAGCGCAAGATCGGCACGACCTCGCGCGGGATTGGCCCGGCGTACGAGGACAAGATCGCCCGGCGCGGCATACGGGTCGGCGACCTGGCCGATCCGGGAGCGCTGGCGGAAGCCGTGACGCACAACGTCGCCGCGCGCAATCGCCTGATCGGCGATTCGACGATGGACGCGCGCCAGCTGCTCGAGGATCTGGCGAAGGCCTGGGAACGGATGAAGCCGTGGGTCATCGACGTGTCCGTCTTTCTGGATCGCGCGCGCGCGCAGGGGCAGGCGATCATGTTCGAGGGCGCGCAGGGCACCCTTCTCGACATCGACCACGGGACGTATCCGTACGTCACGTCATCGAATGCGACGATTGGCGGCGTGTGCACGGGGCTTGGTGTCGGTCCTCGCGCCATCGACGGCGTCCTTGGCGCCGCGAAGGCGTACACGACGCGCGTCGGCGAAGGCCCGCTGCCAACCGAGCTGCACGGTGAGCTCGGCAACCGCCTGCGTGAGAGCGGCCAGGAATTCGGCGCGGTCACCGGACGTCCGCGCCGATGCGGCTGGTACGACGCCGTCGCAGTGCGCTATGCAGTGCGCGTGAACGGCCTCAACGCATTAGCGCTCACGAAACTGGATGTGCTCGACGGGTTGCCGGAGCTCCAGGTGTGCACGTCGTATCGATGCCGCGGCACGACGCTGACCGAGATGCCCGGCGATCTCGCGCAGCTCGCCGCGTGCGAGCCAATCTACGAGACGCTTCAGGGTTGGAGCGCGCCAACGGCCGGCGCCCGCCGATACGCCGATCTGCCGCGGGAGGCGCAGCGGTACGTCGCCAGGCTGGAGGAGATCACGGGCGTGCCCGCCGCGATCATCTCGACTGGCTCCGCGCGCGAAGACACCATCATCCGCGAGGATTCGGTCGTGGGGGAGTGGTTCGGGGCCAAGACCTCCGCATGAATTGCTGATTGACGATGGACGATTGATGATTGATTATCGAGATCAATCGACAATCAGCAATCGACAATCAGCAATCCCATTAAATCTTGATTTTGAGTACGAATTCGTCGAGCGCGACCGCGTCCGCGTCGGCGAAGTCCACGCCAGCACGGTAGCGCGGTGCGTCGCTCGGCTTTGGCAGCTCGAACTTGGCCCACGCGATGGCTCCGCGAAAGCGCATCACGAACTCTTCGTTGGGAATGCTGATCCGGACCTTCTGGTTTGGCCGGAGGATGGTCGAGGACAGCACCTGCACGCCGACGACCGACAGATCGACAACGCTTGCGGGATTTCCGTCCACCTGGATTTCGACGCCCGGCCGCACCCTGTAACGCGCCGCGCGTCGCGTGCCGTGCCAGTCGAGCGGCCTGGTGGCCGGTTCGGCGGGCGCCACCGCGACGTTGCTCGACGCGCTGCTGCCGACGGGGCCCGTGTCGGCCGGCGCATCGACCTTGCTCGGTTTCGACACCTGACGCGTGTAGTCGCCCGTGTGCGACATCACCCGTACTTCGGCGTTCGAGAGCTGAGGGTCCGTCTTGATGCGATTGATGAGCGCTGCGCCGCGCGGAGTGGCCGCGAACAGCCGTTCGAGCACGATGAGCGAGGGACGCTGCTCCAGGATCGCCTGGAGCGCTTGAATCGGCTCCGTATCCGCGAACGCGAGGAGTTCCCCTTCACCGGCCAGGCGCTCTTGGAGCGCGGGCATCAGATTGGTGGCGGCAATCACGACCGCTGGCATCTGCCGCAGTGTATCACGCACACGTGCGCGCCTGACGGTGTGCGCCTCCTATAATTGCTGGCAGCGATGATTCAGGTGGTCCTGTTCGATCTCGACGACACACTGTTCGACCACCAGGGTTGCGCGCGTGAGTCGCTTGCCGCCGTCCGGCAGGCACACGAGGCGCTGCGCGCCATGCCATTCGAAGCGCTGGAGCGGGCGCACGCGGGCTTTCTGGAAGATCTGCACGGAGAGGTGATGCTCGGTCGCGTGCCGCTCGAGGCCGCGCGCGTCGAGCGGTTTCGGCGATTGCTGCGGGCGGTGGGTGCGGAGAGCCGGCCGGATCTTGCCGGCGAGATCGCTGCGATGTACCGCGATACGTATCGGGCGCGGAGAAGACCGGTCGCCGGGGCCGTGGCGCTCATGACCGCCATCAAGCGCCACGCTCGTGTAGGGATCGTGTCCAATAATCTGCTCGACGAACAGCAGGAGAAACTGCAGGTGTGTGGCCTCGATCCGTTTGTTGATGCGCTTGTCGTATCGGAAGAGGCGGGAGTGTCCAAGCCCGATCCGCGATCTTCCGTATGGCACTCGACCGGCTTCACGTCGAGCCGGCGCAGTCGGTCATGGTCGGAGATTCGTGGGCGGCTGACGTCGAGGGCGCACGCGCGGCAGGCATTCGCGCAATCTGGTTCAACCCGTCAGGTGCACCGCTGCCGGATCCCGGTGCAGACGTCGGTCAGCTGAAGGCGCTCGAGCCGGCCGACACCGGCGTGAGGCTGATTCTTGAATCGCATCGGCATTGATCTGGGCGGCACGAAGATCGAAATCATCGCGCTCGACCCTTCGGGCGTCGAGCACTTCCGGCGGCGTATCCCGACGCCGCGCGGCGACTACGACGGGACACTGCGAACGCTCGCGGCGTTGGTCGCCGAAGCCGAGGCCGCGGTCGGACCGGGGACAGTCGGCATCGGCATGCCCGGCACCATCTCGCCGGCCACGGGGCTGGTGAAGAACGCCAACTCGACCTGGCTGAACGGCCGGCCTCTGGGAAACGACGTGGTCGCCGCGCTCGGACGCGAGGTGCACCTTGCCAACGACGCCAACTGCCTTGCGCTGTCGGAAGCCGTCGATGGCGCAGGAGCTGGCGCCGGAATCGTCTTTGGCGTGATAGTCGGCACCGGGACCGGCGGCGCGATCGTGGCAGACGGCAAGGTCCTGATTGGTGCGAATGCGATCGGCGGCGAATGGGGACACAACCCGATGCCGTGGCCCGAACCAGAGGAGTGGCCGGGACCGCCGTGCTATTGCGGGCGCACGGGATGCATCGAGACATTTCTATCGGGGCCAGGAATGTCCCGCGAGCACGAGCGACTTACGGGAGAGAGACTCGACGCCTCAGCGATCGCTGATCGCGCCGCAGCCGGAGACCGAGCCGCGGATGCCACGATTCAACGTTACGCGCGGCGAATGGCTCGCGCGCTCGCCTCGATCATCAACGTCGTCGATCCCGATGTCATCGTGCTCGGTGGGGGATTGTCCAACATCACAATGTTGTACGAGCGCGTGCCGCAGTTGTGGACGCCGTATGTGTTTTCCGACCGTGTGGTGACCCGCCTCGTGCGCGCGAAATTTGGAGACTCGAGTGGAGTCAGAGGCGCTGCATGGTTGGGACAATCCCTTTAGGGATTCAGCGCTTCATCCAGTTGACGCTTTGTGATCCTGAAGTGCGACGCAGTCCAGATCGGACGGCCGTCTCTCAGAAGGATCGCTTGTGGCGTCTCGTGACGGACGCCCAGCCGGAGCGCCGCTTCGTTGGACAGCTGCCTGTGGCTCTGAACCGTGATGAGCTTGTAGGTGACAACGCTTTGAGATCCTTCGACGTGCGCGTGCAGCTCATCGAGCGCCTCGCAGCTGACGCCGCAGGTGCGGCTGTGCTTGAAGAGCAGAACAGGGCGTTCGCGGGACTCCGCGATCGCGGCGTCAAGCTCCTCGATGTGCGACAGTGGGTGCAGGGCCGGCATAAGCAACTCTTTATTGTACCCTGCCGCTGGCCCGAACGCCATCCCCGGGGGCGGTGGAATCAGGAGGGCGCCTGGTGTGAGCGCGTGTGGAAGCCGGCTGCCTCGAGTTGCTGTCTGACCTCAGCGAACGCTGCCTTGTCGTCGTCTGTCAATACGATCCCGCCGCGGTTGATGAAGCGGTCGACGTTGAACATGCGGAAGCGGATCGCTTCCATGTGAAAGGCTCGAATCGCGATCAGCAGCGATTCGCATTCCTCGATGAAGGAGTTCTTCGCCCCGCTGGCCGGCTGGGCTCGGACGCTCGTCAGCAATGACTGAAGGCTGTCCTCGGCGGCTTTCCGGTGGTCGGTATTAGTCGTCATGTGTGTGCCGGATCCGATAACCCATCGATACTAATTTGATTCTCGATGCCCCCGCAAGGCGTGGTTTAATCCTCTCGTGACCTCTAATACAACCGCTTCGTCCGCGCCTCCGACCGGACGCGCGCGCATGGAACCTCCTGACATCAGCGAAAGAGGGGGCCTCAAGGACGGCCAGCCGCAGCGGTCCGATCGGCGGCTGTTCATACAGTTCCAGGCATTCGGCAACTGTTCCGATTCGTCGGCGCTCGCGGGCCATCTCGCCGGCTGTGCCGATGCCGTCATTGTCTACGAAGATCTGAACGATCCTGGCGGCATCGCCGTCGTCACGGTCAGCGAAGATCCAAACGTCTTCCTGAACCAGGTACGTCCGCGGCTGACGACCGGTCCGATGTCCGGGTTGACGTTCAAGCCGCAGTTCACGATGTTGGGTCGCACGTATGCTCTCGGCTACGAGCCCGATCTGCACGACGTGCTGATCGATCGCCCGTTACGAACCCTCACAAATCCGGATTGGTCCTGGGCGATCTGGTATCCGCTCCGCCGCAGCGGATCGTTCGCGCAACTGCCGCCCGAACAGCAGCGCGCGATACTCGCAGACCACGGACAGATCGGGATGGCATTCGGCGCCGCGGACTATGTGCACGACATCCGTCTCGCGTGTCATGGCCTGGATCGCGACGACAATGACTTTGTGATTGGGCTGATCGGCAAGGATCTCTACCCGCTCTCCGCGATCGTCCAGGCGATGCGCAAGACGCAGCAGACCGCGCTCTATCTCGACCGCCTCGGACCATTCTTTGTCGGGCGGAAGATCCTGCCTCGCTGAGGTCTTCACCTTGCAGCGTTGATCCCGTCAAGAGCACCGAATTATTCCGCGCTGGTGAATTGCTGTTGGTGCGAAGTCGTGAACGGATCGTCCGCCCTCTCGTCCCAGACATCGGCCTGAGCGATGGCCTTCACGGCCGGATGCTGCCGCACTCGCCGGATTAACTCGCCCCGCTGGCTGTTGAATCCCCATTCGCTGACATCGATCGCAAAACTGAACCGTGAGATGAGCGGACCCCTCGTGTAGCCCATGTCGTCGCTGTTCCGGCCGACCTCGGCACGCGCCCGCTCGAGAAGGCTCTCGGGCACCCAGCTCGGAATATTCGTGCGGTAGCCGGGATAGACGTAGCTGAACATGAGGATCTGTGACAGCAGCAGCGGCCAGTGCTCACCGACGCGGTTCACGAGGCGTTCCCAGTCGATCGTGTCGCCGCAACAGAGAATCAGGTGAACGATGTCAGACATGTCGTGACGATGGCGCTCGCTGATGAACAGCCGATGCCAGATGAGCTCTTCAGGGGGAGCGATGCGCACCGGGCATGCGGCCAGGATGCCGGGCCGGCTGTGTTCGATCCACTCCTCGTCGATTAGCGCCACGCCATTTCCCATCCCATAGATCAAATCGATGAAGTAGTCCCCGATGGTCGCCTTCGCAAGCCAATGCGAGTCTTCGAGCCTCGTGACGAATCCCGCGGCACGCAGGGCCTGTGCGGCTGCGACGACCGAGGATGGTTCGAAGAAGAGATCGAGATCCTTCGTCTTGCGATAGATGCCGGTGTGTTCGTAGATCGCATAGGCGCCCGCGACAACGAAGCGCAGGTTTGCCGGCGGTGACCGCCTCGAGCGCGCGCCTGTAGACTTCCCGTTCCTCCTGGGGAATCCAGAAATCTCCATGCGTCAGGGATTTCCGTTCCTCGGCCGTCAGGCGCGTCGGGCGTCCTCGCAGGTTGGGCATTCAGGGTGTCTCCGGTGCCTGGCTCTGCCGTTGCGGCCGGCAGACAGTCACGAGCAACATATGAGCCACTTTTGGCAGCCCGACAGTCGCCCGGTTTTGGAGATGGTCAGGTCTCCGGTTAGAATCTGATCCATTCAATGTTCAAGGGCCTCTGGAGTCCGCGCTGGCGCGACGCCAACGATCCGCTGCGTGCGGCGCTCGGCAACCTCGAGCGCGAGGTCATGGAAGTCGTCTGGTCGGACGGTGAGACAACCGTTCGCCACGTGCTGCAAGCTCTTTCCCGCCCGGTCGCCTATACGACCGTGATGACCACGCTCGATCGACTGTTCAAGAAGGGGTTCGTCACGCGGGCTCGCGCCGGACGGGCTTTCGTCTATCGGGCCCTGCGGACGCGGGAAGAGACCCAGGCCGTGCTCGCCAGCGGAATGGTCTCGGGCTTTTTTTCTTCCGGCGCCGCCGTGCCAATACTGTCGAACCTGATCGACGCGGTGGGCAGTCAGGATGGAGGGGCAGAGCTGCTGGACACGCTCGAGGAGATGGTGCGCGACAAGCGCCGCCGGCTCGAGCAGGCCGAGCGTGAGAAAGGCGGCGGGAAGCCATGATGGATTTGGTGGCCCGGTCCGTCGTGATGTCGCTCGCATGGTTTGCCGCCGTGAATGTGATGGCGTCGGTGGCTTCGGCTCTGGCTGCGAGGGCCGCGGTTCGAGTCAACGTCTCGGCGCCTCGAATACTCCTCGCAATCCGGTTGTTCCCGGCAATCGCCTCACTCGTTTTTGCTGGTGCGATGTTCCTGCCGGCGCAGTGGGCGCTCGAGCCGCGGGACGCCGACGAGACCTTTGGGGTGGCGTGGTTCGCCCTGGCGGCGGTAGGCGCGATGCTTCTGTTTCGAAGCATCAGGCGCGCGATTTCGATCGACACCGTCTGCCGCCGGCTGGGCCGGCACGGGCGGCCCTTCGCGACCCGGCCGATCGAGGTTCAGGAGGTTGACGACGTGCCCGGGGTTTCGCTGGCGGGCATCCTCAAACCGCGAATTCTGATCGGTCCGCGCGTCGTCGCGGAGTTGTCGGGACCCGAGCTCGATGTCGCGATCGCCCACGAGGTCGCCCACCTGGACGCCTTCGATAATTTCTCGCGATGGTGCATGTTGTGCGCACCGGACTTCCTCAGCGGTTCGGCGATCGCCGGTCGGGTGGAGGAGCAATGGCGGGAAGCAGCCGAGTGCCGCGCCGATTCGAGGGCGGTCCAGGGGGACACCGGTCGCGCGGTCGATCTGGCGTCGGCATTAATAAAGGTAGCGCGGCTTTCGGCGAACTGGTCCGGCAGGCTTCCCGCTCCTTCGTGGAGCACGCTGCATGATTCCGTGCTTCTCGAGCTACGCGTTCGCCGCCTTGTGAGCGGTCGCATCCCACCGGCCGAGCCCCTGCCGAGTCGGCTCCGCACGATAGGATTGGGCCTTGCGGGCTTGATTGTTGCGATTCCTCTCCTGGCGGAAACGATTCATCGAGTGACGGAAACGTTGGTCGCGGCCCTGCCGTAGAACACCTCAGCTACGACCGCTGGTAGTAGTTCACAGATTACGGTCAAATCCTCTATATAGCGTCACTTCCGGGACCAGGCGTGTGAGGGTTCCGCACGTTGGCGCCGTCATTTTGGAAAAAGCCATCCAGCCTCAGACGGACTCGGAAGCCTGGCTTCGGGTTGCCGGGATGACCAAGCGGTATGGTCATCTCACTGCGCTCGACGATGTCGGCTTTTCCATCCGTCGCGGTGAGATTCTCGGGTTGATCGGGCCGAACGGGGCGGGGAAGACCACGCTGTTCGAGTGCATGGCGGCAGTCCTGCCACCCACTGCCGGTAACTTGTTGTTGCAGGGACGTCCGCTTTCGGCGCCTGCACGACGGCAAACGCTGTTCTACCTTCCTGACGCGGTCGCACCGTGGCCCGCGCAGACGGTCAGCTGGGCCCTCGACTTCGCGATTGGATTCCTGGGGGGCAGAGAGGATCAACGTGCGGCCGTCGTCGACGGGCTGGCGCTGTCTCCGCTCCTGGACAGCGCGATTGGAACGTTGTCCAAGGGACAGCGGAAGCGGGTCCTGCTCGCGATCGGTCTGCTGACCGCGCAGCCGCTGCTTCTGGCGGACGAGCCGTTCGAAGGGCTGGATCTCCGACAGAGCCGCGAGGTCGCCGTGGCGCTCGGCGCTCATGCGCGGGGCGGGCGCACGTTGTTTCTGTCGATTCATCAGATCGGTGACGCGGCGCGGATCTGCGATCGCTTCGTGTTGCTCAGCGGCGGAAAGGTCTGCGGGGAGGGAACGCTCGACGAGTTGAGCATGCTGGCGCGGTCGTCCGGCACGCCGACGCCGGCGAATCTCGAAGAGGTCTTCCTTGCGCTCACGTAGAGCCGCGTGGTCGTGGCTGTTCGAGAAGGAAGCCCGCGAGTTACTCGCATCGAGGGCGTGGTGGGTACTCCTCGTCGTGATGGGGCCGCTTGTCGGGTTTGCATTCATCGGGTCTGTCCGAACGTATGCGGAAGCCAGCGGCCTCAATGGGACTGCCGCGGGTGTTGGGGAGGCATTTTCGCCGCTGATAGGAATCTGGGCTCCGACCTTCAGCGCGTGCGAGCTGGCAGCTGTCTTTCTGCTGCCGTTTGTGGCGATTCGCCTGGTGGCGGGCGACCGGCAGAGCGGCGCGTTGAAGCTGGAGATTCAGCAGCCTCTCTCGCCGGTCGTGCGCGTGGCGGTCAAGGCGCTCGTACTGCTGGCGGGTTGGGTGATTGCGTCCATGCCGGCGGCGGTGGCCATCGTCTTGTGGCGCAGCTACGGTGGGAGCGTTTACGGGCCTGAGATCGCAACCGTGGCCGCCGGTCACCTGATGAACGCAGGCCTGACGATAGGACTCGCTGCGGCGACGGCGTCGATGACCGAGCATCCGTCCACTGCCGCAATCGTGACGCTGAGCGTCACCGTTGGCACGTGGATCCTCAGCTTCATCGCCGCGGTGCAGGGTGGGATCTGGGAACGACTGGTGCGATATACACCGACCGCGATGGTGGCGGAGTTTCAGCACGGGTTGGTACGGCTCGATGTCGTGATAGCGGCGCTGGCGTTGATCGCCTCCGGGCTTGGTCTGGCCGCCATCTGGGTTCGGCTCGGTGCCCCGGTCGGTCGGCGAATCGGCGAGTCGGTGTGCGTCGCCATGATGACAATCGCTGTCGTAGCGGCAGGGGCGTTGGCAACGGCGAGCTGGGATCTTTCAGAGAGCCGGGCCAACTCATTCTCGGTGGCTGACGAACGGGCCCTCTCTGCGATTCGTGAACCGATAAGCATCGAGGTCCACCTGGCCCCGGAAGATCCGAGGCGCGTGGATCTCGAGCGTCACGTGCTCACGAAGCTGCGGCGCGTCAAGTCGGATCTTCATGTGCGATACGTCTCGGCCACGTCCATCGGACTCTTCGAGCAGACGAGCGCCGGCTACGGCGAGATCTGGTACGACATCGGCGGCCGGAAGTCCGCCGGCCGATCGGTAACGGTGGAAGCCGTGCTGGAGACGTTGTACTCCCTGGCCGGCACGCCGCCGCCGGCGGCCGATGATGAAGGAGTGTTCCGGGGACATCCGCTCGTGACGCGCGCCACCGGCGCCGCGACCGTGTTCTATCTGTTGTGGCCCGCGCTCGTCGTGAGTGCTGCGGTTGTCGCACGAGGGTAATAAGCGCCTGCGGCCCGAGCGAGCCGCGAAGCCGGCGAGCGAGAGCGCCCGGGGGTGGGGCCCCGGGCGCAGTGATGAATGAAGACAGACGGGAAGGATCGATGGAGATGCTGAAACGGATCGTGATGGCACTGCCGGTTGTGTTCGTCGCTGTCGGACTCGTTCTGGCGGCCGACGTGAAGGTCGACTTGAGCAAGGAGACGGTCGGCAAGCCGCCGACGACATTCGAGCCGATGGTCGGAACCTGGATCGTCCAGCAGGATGGCTCCGACAAGGTGATTGGTGTCGATGGCCGGCCGTGGGTCGCCAGCAAGGACAACCCCACGAAGCTCCTGATCGAGAGTGCGCGGCGCCTTTACGGGACGACCAACGAGGAGCTGATGGACAACGCGAAGCAGTTCGCGTACTACCCCGTCGCCGTGCTGAAGAGTGTCGATGGCTTCTCGAACGGCGCCATCAGCGTGAAGTTCAAGACGATTGCGGGAGATTCCGATCGCGCATCCGGCATCCTCTTCAACGTGAAGCCGAACGGCGACTGGCTGGCCACGCGATACAACGATACCGAGAACAACGTCGCGCTCTGGGAATTTCACAACGGCATTCGCCGCAACCTGCGGTTCAGCGATCGGTCGAAGCCGTTCATGCTCGACCGCGCCGCGTGGCACGAGCTGAAGCTGGAGGTCGAGGGCGCAAGCCTGAAGACCTATCTCGACGGGGCTCTTGCGCTGGAGTACACACTCGGAAGCGCTCCAGGCCCCGGCCGCAACGGGGCGCCTCCCAACCCCGATCTCTTCCCCGAGAACAATGCCGTTCTGAGACCGCCGGTCGCCGGCAAAGTCGGACTCTGGGCGAAAACGGATACGACGAGTTACTTCAAGGACTACGTCGTCAGTTCCAAGTAAAAGCACATGCTGAAGAAGGTTGTTCTGCTGTTTACCGCGTTTGGGATCCTCGCCGCGCCTGCGCTCGCGCAGTCGCCGAATACATCGACGGTCGTCGTGCTCGTCACCGATCAGTCGGGAGCCGTCGTCAAGGACGCCAGGGTGTCCGTGACGAACAATCAGACCGGCGCGGTCAGGGAGGCACTGTCCGGGGCTGATGGAAGCGCGACGTTCCCGGCGCTTTCGCTGACTGGCACCTACACGGCGTCTGTCTCGAAGCAGGGATTTGCGACCGAAGAGCACAGGGACATCAGCCTGCGCGCCGGTGAGACGGCGACGCTGCGCGTTAAGCTGGTACTCGGAACCGAAAAGTCCGAAGTGACTGTCTACGGGACCAGCGCCGGTGTGCGCGCCGACGCGCAGATCGGCGGCCGCCTCGACAGCCAGACCGTGGACGAGACGCCCATTCTCGGACGAAAGATCACCACGTTGCCGCTGTTCAACTCCGCGTTCCGTCAAGGGAAGGGCACGGGCGATCTCTTCGTGAATGCGACCTACTTCATTACGGGCTCGGGCAGCCGGCGCACGACCACGTTCATGCTTGACGGCGCGAGCAACGACGAGGGCTGGGGGCGCCAGACCATGCTCGCCGCCGTGCCTGTTGGAGCCGTTCAGGAAGTGTCGGTGCTGTCGAATGCGTTCTCGGCGGAGTTTGGCTGGACGGCCGGACCGGCGTTCAACATCGTCACCAAATCCGGGACGAATGCGCTCCACGGGGAGGGCCTCTACCTGGCGCGTCCACGAGGAACCCAGGCCACGAACTTTTCCACGAAGGGCTTCTGCGCACCGTCGGTGTCGACCTGCACGACGCCCACCACGCTCACCGCCATCAACCCGGCGGACAACCCGGACGAACTCGATCAGTTCTCAGGATCGATCGGCGGTCCACTCGTGAAGGACAAGACGTTCTTCTTCCTGACATCCGACTACACCATGCAGGATCGGACGACGTACCTGTCGCCCACCCTGCCGGCCTACGTGCTGCCGGCCGACGGCAGCCTCTCCTATGTCGGTCACTATCGTCAGGGCCTCGTGAACGGAAGGCTCGACCACAAGCTGACACCGAGTCAGAACTTGATGTGGCGATTCAACGTCGACCACATGTACGACACGAACCCGAACGACGCGGTCGTCGGCACGAGTGCGCCAACGGTGGCGCGCCGGTATACGCGGAAGTCGTGGACGACCCAGGTGAATCACACCTCGGTCCTCAGCTCAAATCTGTTGAACGAGGCGCGGGTTGCGTATTTGCACGGCGATCCGGTGACGCTCTGGGAGTCGCAGGACCTGTCGACCACCTACACTCGGAGCGGATCGGCGCCATTCACCATCGGCGAGTCGCGGTCGTCGGACCTCTACGGTCACCAGTTTCAGATTGCCGACACGCTGTCATGGAACCGTGGCCCTCACAACGTCCGATTCGGCGGCAGCCTGACGCGCCATACGACCGGCGGATTCGGCAGTGAGCCGGGCACGGCGGTTCTGGGCACGTTCACGTTCCTGAATACGACAACGGCGCCCTTCGATCAGCTGACGCTGGCCGACGTGCAGCAGTATTCGGAGCCTGTCAGCTACGGGGTCACGGACTACAACTTGAAGCAGTGGATGTCGGTGGCGTTCGTGCAGGACAGCATCCGGCTGAGTGACCAGTTGACAGTCGATGCCGGCCTTCGCTACGACCGCCAGACGTTGACTGATGCGACGAAGGACTTTGCGCCGCGTCTCGGATTCAGCTGGCATCCAGGCGGGGATCGGCGCACGGTGGTTCGGGGCGGCTATGCCATGTATTACACGCAGATTCGCGCGAACGCGATCGCGGGCGCGCTGACGGGTGGTCTCGACGGCCTCGTGACGTATACGGCGACGCCAGGGCAGACCGGGTTTCCGACCTGTTTGACCTGCGTTCCGCTGAGGATCGATCCGAAAACGCTGCCGTTCAACCAGCAGCCCGCCCGCAACATCACGATCCAGGCCGGCCAGCGCGATTTCTACAAGTCGCAGTTCGCGTCCTACGGGCTGAACTTCGATCTGCTCCCGAGCTATCCGGACGAGTTCGTGAACCCGCGCAGCCAGGTGACGTCGATTGGTGCTGAACGCGAGATCAGGCCCGGGCTGTTCGCTGGCGCAGACTATGTGCACCAGCATTGGACGAATCTCGATCGCAGCGTGGACTTGAACGCGCCGACGCCGTTCGATCGCACCGCGACCGGACAGACGCGGACCGTCGCGGCCGCCAACGCGACGCGGCCAATCGTCCCGGTCAACGGCGGGGTGCGCAACGTCAACGTGCTGATGAATCTCGGAATCGCCGACTATGACGGGTTGCAGACCCAGGTCACGTATCGCGGGAACGCAAAGATGTACGCGGCGGTCAGCTACACGCTGTCAAAGGCAACCAACACGGCCGAACCAGACGGCAACGGGATCAACCCGAACGATTCGAACATCGCGCGACTCGGTGAGGAAGAGCGTGGCCCGAGCGTAGTGGATCAACGGCATCGCGCGGTCGTGACGTTCAGCTACCAGCTGCCGTACTCGATCACGGCAGGCACCGTGTCCCAGTTCGCGTCCTCGCGTCCGTTCAATGCGACGACGGGCATCGACAACAACGGCGATGGCGCGAACAACGATCGCCCCGTGATCGACGGGAAGGTGATCAGCAAGTCAGCGTTCCAGGGCACACGAACGGCAGAAGTCGGGGTGTTCGCGGAGGGCCGAATCAAGCTCCAGCGGGGGGCACTGCTGCTGCGGGTCGAGGGATTCAACCTGTTCAATCACGGCAACCTGCTCGGTCGTGCGCAGACGACGTACGGGGATACCGGAACGGCGAATCCGACATTTGGTCAGCTCGTGAGCGTCGGCACGGCCAGCAACGCGCTGCCGAGTCTGGCGAATATCGATCCGCCCCGAATGGCGCAGTTCCAGATTCGGTACCAGTTCTGACAATTGGTGAATTCGTGAATTGGTGGGTTGGTGAATTAGCATCGCGCGGCTACCGCCGCGCTTCAACAGCACGCGCGGTAGCGCGTGCGAAGCCCAATTCACCAATTCACAGATTCACCGATTCACCAATTCATCCCCCGTTCATCTGATTTTTGGGCGATTGAAATAGAATCTGCGGGTGCCATTGCTGCCCGTGGGGGCTCTGCTGATCGTGGCTGCCCTTGGTCCCGATCAAGCCGGACAGCCAGCCTCAACTCCATTCACCCTTCAGTCGGCTCTCGCAACCGCCGAGGAACATAACCGTACGCTGATGGCTGCCCGTCTTGGGCGCGCCGCTGACCTCGCGGGGATTGACGTCGCCAAGGAGCGCCCGAACCCGGAGGCTTCGTTTGAAGCCGGGCGGGACACGCCTCACGAGGCTTTCAGCGTCGGGGTCCCACTCGAGTTCGGAGGAAAACGTGCCCGCCGGATCGACGTAGCCAACGCGACCCTCGCGCGGACCACCGCAGAAATTGCGGTCCAGATCCTGGATGTGCGGCGTGAGGTACGGCTGGCCTACTTCGAGCTTGTCGCCGCGTCCACGCGGCTGCAAGTGACGACCGACCTCCACGGCTTTGCCGAACGAACCCGCGATGCAGCCCGCGACCGTTTTCAGGCCGGCGCGGCGCCGCGGCTCGAGGCTCTGCAGTCGGAACTTGCGCTGGCCACCGTGGACAACGAGCAGGAGGCCGCTCGCGGGCGCCTGGAGGCGGCACGAGTCGAGTTGAACACGCTGATGGGCCGTTCCCCGGATGCGCCCGCCGATCCATCGGATGGCTTCGACGTCGGCAGCCTGCCGGCCGACCTTGCGGCGTCGGTCGCCGCCAGTCCGGATGTCGTTGCAATCGATCGACAGATCGACGAGGCGGTCGCGAGGGAACAGCTCGCGCGGGCGATGCGCACGCCTGACTCCACGGTGTCGGGCGGCGTCCTGTTCGATTCCCAGCCGGACTTCACGTACGGATGGAAGGCGGGGCTGGCGATCACGATCCCGGTATTCACGCGCCACGACGCGGGAGTCCGCGTCGAAACGGCGCGCGTCGTCCAGCTGCGGGCTCAACGCGAAGCGCGGGTCGCGGAGCTCACCGGACAGGCGACGGCTGCTGCCGCCCGAGCCCGAGCCGGACGACAGCGATACCTCAGGTATCGCGACGAGATCGTTCCGCAGTTGTCGACCCTCGAATCGATGGCCGAAGACTCGTATCGCTCGGGCCAGACTGGCCTCGCGGCATTTCTGCAGGCGATGCAGAGCGCTCGCGAAGTGCGGCTCCTTGCGACCGATGCGGGACTCGAGTATCAATCGGCGCTTGCAGACCTGGAGCGCGCGATCGGAGGACCGATTCGATGACCTATCGCGTGCTGCTGGCAATCGCTGCGGCCTGTCTTGTGAGCGCGTGCCACCATGACGCTGCCGAGGACACCGCGACAGAGACACCCGTGGTCGTCCAGGTCGAGCCGGTGAAAAGCGGACCGGTTCGCGAAGTCATTGCGGCTTCCGGCGTCGTGACGGCGGCGCCTGGCGCGGAGCTCGTCGTGACGGCGCCGGAAGCGGCGCGCATCGCTGAACTGCCTCGCGCGGAAGGCGACCGCGTCCGGCCCGGCGACCTGCTCGTCCGCTTCGAGATTCCATCACTGACTGCGGGCGCGGCCTCTGGCAAAGCCGCCATCGAGCAGGCGCAGGCGCGAGTCGAAAACGCCAAGGCGGCGGCCACGCGGGTTGCGGGATTGTTCGAACGCGGTGTCGCGGCCCGCAAGGAAGTGGAGGACGCCGAGCGTGAATTGCGGGAAGCCAACGCCGCACTGGCGCAGGCGCAGAGCGCAAGCGGCGCGGCGAACGCGCTCGCGGACCGAACCGTCGTCCGGGCGACGTTTGCAGGTGTCGTCGCCAAGCGAATGCACAATCCCGGCGATCTGGTGGAGCCAGGACCGAGCGATCCGATTCTTCGCGTGATCGATCCGTCGCGGCTGGAAATCACGGCTGCGGCGCCGGTTTCCACATTGACCCGAATCAGCGCCAGTGCTCCGGCGCACATCAAAGTGCCCGGGAGCGAGGATCCGATAGAAGCGACCGTTATCGCCCGGCCGGCCGCGGTGGATCCCGGCAGCGTCACGGCTGCCGTGCGGCTTCGTCCGGCCACGGTGACTGGCCTGACGGCTGGCATGTCGGTCGAAGTCGAGATTCTGGGGCCCGAGCACAACGCGGACATCCTCGTGCCGCCTGCGGCAATCATCCGCGACGGTGAATCAACCATCGTGATGACCGTGGGCGCCGACTCGAAAGCTCATCGCAACGAGGTCGAGGTCGGTGTCGTGACACCCGACGCGGCGGAAGTCCGCAAAGGATTGAAAAAGGGAGACCGCGTGGTCGTGCGCGGCCAGAACGGGTTGCCGGATGGCGCAGCGGTGACGATCGGGTCATGAACCTCGCCGGTCTCGTCGATCGCTACGGCCGCGCGATCATCCTGGCGGTCACCCTGCTGGCGGGCGCCGGACTCATCGCGAGTTCGGGACTGCCCAGCAGCATCTATCCCCGCCTCGAGTTCCCCCGTGTCGTCATCATCGGGCACAGCGGCACGTTGCCCGCCCGAGCCATGATGCTCTCGGTCACCAGGCCGCTCGAGCAGGCGGTGATGGAGGTGCCAGGCATCCGCCGCGTACGGTCCACCACGTTCCGCGGCGCGGCCGAGATTTCCGCCCAGTTCGAGCCATCGTCCGACATGATCGTCGCCCTGCAGCAGGTGCAGGGCAAGATCGACGATGCCCGGACGACGTTGCCTGCGGGCACCGACTTGATCGTCGAACGCCTGACGCCCGCGGCGTTCCCGATGTACATCCTCAACCTGACGGGGCCAGTCTCAACCGCGGATCTTCACGACTACGCCTTCTATGTGATGCGGCCGCGACTGGCGCGCGTCGCGGGCGCCGGGCAGGTCGAGGTCAGCGCGAGCGATACGCGGGAAATCGAAGTCGTCACCGATCCGGCGAAGCTGCTCGCAGCGGGGCTGACCGTCCACGACGTCGCGGAGAAGCTGAAGGCCGCAAACCAGCTTGCGCCGGTCGGCCGGTACTCGTCAGGCGGCGTTCAGCAGTTGGTGCTCGCGTCCGGCCTCTGGTCATCGGTGCAGGAGATCGGGGAAACGCCGGTTTCGGTCAGGCCCGATGGTGTCCTGCGGGTGAAAGACGTCGGGCAGGTGTTTCCCGGAGCCCCGGATCGCGTCGGCCTCATCACCGGGAACGGGCGCGACGCGGCGAGCGTCAGCGTCTCGCAGCAGGTGGGGGCGAATATCCTCGACATCGAGTCGGGCGTACAGGAAGCGGTCGACGAGCTCGCACGGGCCTTGCCCGCGGGCCTTCACATCACCAAGGTATACGACCTGGCCGAGTTCGTCCGCGCGGCGATCGCCAACGTCCGGGACGCAATCCTGATCGGCGGTTTCCTCGCGGTCATCATCCTTTTGCTGTTCCTTCGCGACTGGCGGTTGACGCTCATTGCGTCAGTCACGCTGCCGCTCGCGGTCCTCATCACGTTTGTCGTGATGCGTCTTTTCGGCGAGTCGATCAACCTCATGTCGATGGGCGGACTTGCGGTCGCGATTGGCCTCGTCATAGACGATGCGGTCGTCGTCGTGGAAGGCATCCATCGTCGCGTGCAGGAAGGATCGGCGGCGCCTGTTGCGGACGCTGTGACCGATCTGACCGCCCCGGTTGTGAGCTCCACGCTCACGACCGTGGTCGTGTTCGCGCCGCTGGGTCTCCTGTCGGGCGTCGTTGGCCAGTTTTTTCGCGCGTTATCGCTCACGTTGTCCGCGGCGGTGCTCGCGTCGCTCGTCCTGGCATTGACGCTGATCCCGCTGCTCTCGAGGTGGGGCATCAAGCGCGATCGCGCGAACGCGCACCCAGGCGGGCGGCTCGACGACATTTATGCAAGGACCCTCAAGCCTATGCTCGGCCGCCCGGTGTTCGCGCTGCTCGTGGCGCTTGCGCTGGCCGTCGCGGGAGGGCTGCTCTATTTCTCGGTCGGAAGCGGGTTCCTTCCACGAGCAGACGAGGGGGGATTCGTCGTTGACTACCTGACGCCTGCAGGAACGGCTCTCGAGGAGACGGATCGCCAGCTGAAGAAAGTCGAGGAAGTCCTGCTCAAGACGCCGGAGGTTGCCGCCATCCAGCGGCGCACCGGTTCCGAGCTCGGGTTGTTCGCGACACAGCAGAACAGCGGCGACGTGCTGGTGCGTTTGAAGGCGCGCAATCAACGTGACCGCTCGTCGGAAGAAATCATCTCGGATCTTCGCGACAAGCTGGCCGAAGCGGCGCCCGGCATGGAGATCGAGTTCGTCCAGCTGCTGCAGGACATGCTCGGAGACCTGGAAGGCAATCCCACTCCAATCGAGGTGAAGATCTTCGGCGACGACGCCGCGGTTCTCGCGGAGCTTGGCGAGAAGGTCGAAGAGATGCTCGGCAAGGTCGAGGGCCTTGTCGACATCGTCGGCGTGCAGAGCGGGAATCCCGAGGTCACGTGGCGGATCGATCCGACGGCGGCCGGCCATCTGGGCCTGACGGTGACGGACGTGCAGCAGCAGATCAGCGCCGCATGGCTGGGGGAGGTCGCCACCGACTACCTGGCGCTCGACCGCGACATTCCGGTGCGGGTGCGGTATCCCGACGCGATCCGTTTTGATCCAGGGCGGCTTGGCGAGACCGTCGTGCGCGGAGCCGAAGGGAAGACCGCGCCGATTTCGGCGCTGGCGAGTGTGGTGCCCGCCGCCGGCCAGACGGTGCTCATGCGCGAGAACCTTCGCCAGATGGTGATGGTCAGCGGACGCCTCGAAGGACGCGACCTGGGATCCGTCGCCGCCGAGGTCACCGCAAAGCTTCGTGACATCAAGCTGCCGGTCGGCTACACCTCGGAGGTGGGCGGTCAGTACCTGTCCCAGCGCCAGGCCTTCCGCGAGCTTCTCGAAGTGCTCGGGATCGCGTCGGCGCTCGTGTTCGTGATTCTCGTCGTCCACTTCCGCGCGTTCAGCCCCGCGGTCTTGATTCTGGGTGCGGCGCCGCTCTCGCTGGCCGGCGCGCTGATCGCGCTCGTGCTGACCGGAACGGAACTGAACGTCTCGTCCGCGATGGGACTTGTCCTGCTGATCGGACTCGTCGTGAAGAATGGCATCGTCCTTCTCGACTACGCCGAGCGGGAGCGCCTGCGCGGCATCCCTGTCCGGGAGGCGGTCTACGATGCGGCTCGAATCCGCCTGCGGCCCATCCTCATGACCACCCTGTGCACACTCTTTGGCCTGGTGCCACTCGCGCTCGGCATTGGCGCCGGCGCGGAGCTTCAGCGTCCGCTTGCGCTGGCGGTCATCGGCGGGTTGACGCTGTCAACCTTGATCACCGTCTATCTGATTCCATCGCTGTATGCAGGGTTGTATCGGGAGAAGAAGTGATTCGCGGTTCGCAGTTCGCGGTTCGCAAATTCGCAGTTCGCCACGCAGTTTGTCCGTTTCAGATCAGTAGCGCAGGGCTTTCCGCCAGTGCGCGCGCCGCGACACGCGCGCTCGACCAGGCCCACTGAAAATTGAATCCGCCAATCCGGCCGTCGACGTCGAGCATCTCGCCGACAAGATAGAGCCCGGGGCACTTCCGCGACGACATCGTTGCTGGATCGATCTCATCGAGGGAGACACCTCCCGCGGTAGCTTCCGCGTAGTTGTATCCGCGGCTTCCTTCGACATCGACCGGCCACTCGACGAGCGCGTGGGCCAGGCGCCGGCGATCGCTACGCGGAAAGTCCACGACGGAGATGGTGGCGTCGATCCCGAGACGCTGCAGGATCGTGCTTGCTACTGATGCCGGCAGCCTGTCGGCGAGCAGGCCATGCACCGAGGTACGGCGTCTCGCGGCGTGCGCGATCAGCTGCCGATCGACCGATTCAAACGACTCAGCTCGCAACAGGTTGACCGTGAGGCGGACCTGGCGCTGGTCGAGACGGGCGCGAAGCCAGTGACGCGACATGTCCAGGGCGACCGGGCCGCTGAGACCGAAATGCGTCCACAACAGCGAGCCGTCGAGCCGTCGCACGACTCGACCGTCGATCCACAGTGCGAGCGCGGCGTCGTGCGACACACCGGTCAACGCGTGATGCAGCGGCTGATCCGCCGACGTCAACGGCGCCAGCGCGGGCGTCGTCGGCACAATCGTGTGCCCGAGGCGGCGCGCGATGTCGAGGCCCCCACCATCGCTGCCGGTCTTTGGAAGCGACAATCCGCCCGTGGCCATCACGACCGTGCGAGCCCGGATCGCTCCTCGCGACGTATGGACAGTGAGCGCACCATCCGTCGTGATGCTGTTCACCCGGGCGCCGGTCTCCAGCACAGCCCCGGAGGCCCCAACTTCCCTGAGCAACGCTTCGAGCACGTCGCGTGACCGATTCGAATCGGGAAAGAGCTTTCCGTGAGCCTCTTCGTGAAGCGGCACACCAAGGGAGCCGAACCACGCGACGACCTCAGCGGGCGGGAACGCTTTGAGGATTCTCCGGATGATGGCGGGCTTGCCGCCCGAGAAATCGCGTTCGCCGACCGCGACATTCGTCACGTTGCAGCGAGAACCGCCGCTCACGAGGATCTTTGCGCCGGGCCGTGAAGAAGAATCGAGAAGGACGACAGTGCGAGAAGGGTTGAGGCGTCGCGTGAAGATCGCGGTGGCAAGACCGGCAGCGCCGGCGCCCACTACGGCGATATCGAAGGATTCATCCCCGGCCATCCTGCGTGGCGGGCCCCCACCATCCTTCATTCTCGAAACTACGGTGAAGTTCAATCCAGCGATCGTGGACTTGTTCTGATGTCGCGAAACGTTCGACGCGCGAAACACCAGCTGGATCAGTGATTACGATTTCGTACCCAGCCCATCCGATTCGGAACGGACCTCACACTGAACCGTCTCGTCGCCGCGCTTGAAGAAGTAGAACACGCCGACGGATTATTGCACGGGTCGGGCCACGGCCGGCTCAGCTGGATGGCTACGCGAGCGTCGATGCGTACTCCTCGTAGGTGCCCTTGAAATCCCTGATCCGGCCGCTGTCGAAATGCCATACACGGGTACCCACTTCTTCCATCAAATCCTGATCGTGGGTGACCAGCAGAACCGTTCCTTCGAACCTCTGCAGCGCGACGTTCAGCGCGTTGATCGACTCGAGGTCGAGATGGTTCGTCGGCTCATCCAGGACGAGCAGGTTGGGCTTCTGGAGCATGATCCGGCACAACAGCAAGCGAGCGGTTTCGCCTCCGGACAACGCTTCGGTCGGCTTGAGGCCTTCTTCGCCGCTGAAGAGCATCTGCCCGAGCAGGCCGTGAATATCCTGGCGCGCGGCATCCGGATCGAAACGGTGCAGCCATTCCACGGCGGTCAGGCCTTTTTCGATCACGCCCGTGTTGTCCTGCGCGAAGTACCCGATTGACACCTCATGACCCCAGCGGACGGATCCGGCGTCGAGGTCCCCAGGAATCTGCGGCAGGTTCGGTGAGTCCGCCAGCAGCGCCTTCAACAGCGTGGTCTTGCCCTGCGCGTTCCGGCCCACGAGCACGATCTTCTCGCCGCGATTCACGATCGTGCTGAAGTTCGTGATGATCGGTGTCCCGCCGTGCGCTTTGCTGACGCTGCTGATCTCGATCGCCGTTCGCCCTGACGGCCGGTTCATCTGAAACCTGATGTAGGGCCGCTGGATGTTCGACCTCGCCAGTTCCGTCGTCTGCAGGCGCTCGACTTCCTTCCGGCGCGACTGCACCTGGCTCGAGCGCGTCCCCGCGGAGAATCGCGCGATGAAATCATTCAACTGCGCAATCTTCTTTTCGCGCTGGGCATTGTCAGTCTCGACGCGTGTTCGGATCTGGGTCTTGGCCATGACCATGTCGTCGTAGCCGCCCGTGTAGGTGATGATGGTCTGGTAGTCGATGTCAGCGATGTGCGTGCAGACTGAATTCAGGAAGTGGCGGTCGTGTGAGATCACGATCAACGTGCCGTCGTACCGCACCAGGAACTCTTTCAGCCAGTGAATCGAGTCGAGGTCCAGGTGGTTCGTCGGCTCGTCCAGCAGCAGGGCCGCTGGATGTCCGAAAAGGGCCTGCGCGAGCAGCACGCGAACCTTCTGGCCGCCCTGTAGCTCGCTCATCTTGCGCTCGTGCACCTCGTCGGGAATGTCGAGCCCCTGGAGCAGGACCGCGGCGTCGCTCTCCGCGGTATAGCCGTCTTCTTCACCGACGATGCCCTCGAGCTCGCCGAGACGCATGCCGTCGTCGTGCGTCATGTCGGCTTTGCTGTACAGCGTTTCGCGTTCGGCAAGCGCGCGCCACAACCGCGCGTTTCCCATGATCACCGTGTCGATGACGCGGAACTCATCGAACGCAAACTGATCCTGGCGCAGGACGCCGAGCTTTTCCGGACGGACGACGGTCCCCCGCTGAGGGGGTATTTCGCCCGTCAGAAGCCTCATGAACGTGGTCTTGCCGGCGCCGTTCGGGCCGGTCAGCCCGTATCGCCTGCCGGTGGAAAACGTCGCCGACACGTCGTCGAAGAGCACCTTCGACCCGTACCGCATGGACACGCCTTGAACTGAAATCATGGGCCTCTTGATTGCGCCGAAACTGACGCGGGGAACCATTCATTATAGCGCGGAGTGCGGTATATTTTGAGTTCTGGCCTTTTTTGCAATCCAAATCTGGAGAGATGCGATGAGACTTTTATGGCGCAGACATGCGCTCGCTGCCGGGCTGGCCGGTGTCCTCGCGACACTGCCGCTCGGCGCCGCTGGAGAGAAGATCGACTATGAAGCGATCAACAAGATCAAGGAGCAGGGACTGCAGCCGCAGAACTCGAAGGTCATGGAGATCTCGAGTTGGCTGACCGACGTCTACGGTCCACGGCTCACGGGCTCGCCGAACACTCAGAAGGCTGGTGAGTGGGCTGTTTCCAAGATGAAGGAATGGGGACTGCAGAACGCCGCGCTCGAAAAGTGGCCGGATCAGACCATGTTTCCACGCGGCTGGGCCAACGAGAAGTTCTACATGGCGGCTGTGTCGCCCCAGTCATTTCCAATTCCCGGCACACCGACAGGCTGGACGCCGGGCACAAACGGTCTTGTGAGCGGTGAAGTCGTGCTCGTCTCAGAGACGACGCAGGAAGACGTCCAGCAGTACGCCGGAAAGCTGAAGGGCAAGTGGATCCTCACGCAGGCGGCGCCAGATGTGGCCGCGTACTGGAACGCGCCCGCGACGCGCATGACGAAGGAAGAACTCGAGGGGATGGAACTTGCGACGCCTCCCTCTGCTGAATTTGGCGTGGCGGCACCTGCGGGACGCGGAGGGCGCCAGGGTGGCGCGCCGTTCGCGGGGCGAGGCGGACAGGGCGGTGCGCCTCCGTTCAATCGCAACGAGTTCTTCCGCACGGAGGGCGCGCTTGGCATCCTGTCAACCGCCCCGCGCGGCCACGGCATTTACGTGATCGGCGGCAGCCGCGCGACGGATCCGGCGCAGTCGTTGACCACGGTCGTCATCCCGGCGGAGCAATACAGCCGCATGGCGCGGATGCTCGCGAAGAACCTGACGGTCACGATCGAAGCCGACATCAAGAACACGTACTACCCCAATCCCGTGATGTTCAACGTCGTCGGCGAGATTGCTGGCACCGACAAGGCTGACGAGATCGTGATGCTCGGGGCGCACTTCGACTCGTGGCACGCGTCAACGGGCGCGACGGACAACGCGGCGGGCTCCGCGGCCATGATGGAAGCGATGCGCATTCTGAAGCAGAGCGGAGTCCGGCTGCGTCGCACGGTCCGGATCGGCCTGTGGACCGGTGAGGAACAGGGCCTGATCGGATCGGCGCAGTACGTTTCAGCGCATTTCGGTTCGCGTGCCGTTCTTCCGAATACGACACCAGCGAACGCAGCCACGCCGAATCAGCCCGCGGGAGCGCCTCCGGCGGGGCAGCCTGGAGGCGGTGGCGGCAGAGGGCGTGGCGCGCTCGGTCCGCTCGAGCTCAAGCCGGATCACGCGAAGTTTGCCGCCTACTTCAACATCGACAACGGCACCGGCGCGATTCGCGGCGTGTATCTTCAGGGGAACGATGCCGTCGCGCCGATCTTCCGCGAATGGATGGAGCCGTTTCACGGCCTCGGGATGTCGTACCTGACGATTCGCAACACGGGTGGGACCGATCATCAATCGTACGACCGCGTCGGGCTGCCGGGCTTCCAGTTCATCCAGGACGAAGTCGAGTACGAGACGCTGACGCACCACACCAATCTCGACAGCTACGAACGGCTGCAGCCGAACGACATGATGAAGAACGCGACGATCGCCGCCGCGTTTGCGTATCTTGCGGCGAACCGCGATGAGAAGCTCCCGCGAAAGCCGCTCCCGGCGCCCGTCGCGGGGCGGGGCAGCCAATAAAGATCGGGTTCTACGGGGTTCTGCAAGGTTCTACCGGGTTCTACAGGGTTCGTTCTGGGTTCTAGAGGGTTCGTTCTGGGTTCTACAGGGTTCTCGAGGTTCTGCGGGGAAGACGAACGTTTATTCTTCCAGGACACCGGATCCCGGCTACTTCAATCTCGAGAGGTGTTTATGCGAATCGTAATGGCCATCGTGGCAGTTGTCGCGTTTGCGGCACAGGGCGGCGGAACCGCCGCCGGCGTGCACGTGTGGAAGTCGACCGACATTGCGGCCAAAGGTAAGGCGCTGTCTCAGAAGCTCGACGCGCAGAAGGTCGCGAGCGAGGTCATCGCGACCGAGGGCAACCGCAAGTTCATGGTGGCGCATCGCGAGGGACCCGGGTTGGCCGAGTGGCACGAGAAGGAAGCCGACGTCATGTTCATCTCCGCCGGCAACGTGACCATGATTTACGGTGGAACGATCGTTGACGAGAAGACGACCGCGGCCGGTGAAAGGCGCGGTCCGTCAATCAAGGGTGGAACGGAAGCGAAGCTGGGCGCCGGCGACGTGCTGCACATTCCAGCGAAGGTGCCGCATCAGATGATCCTGGCCCCCGGTACGCAGGTTACCTACTTCGTCACGAAAGTCGTCGAATAAATCACCTGCGCACAGCCCATGCGAGGCCGTCCGGCTGGCGGCCGGCCTCGATGCGGCCGGTCACTTCAAGGGTCTTCAGATCGACAATCGTGACGTAGTCATCAGGGGTGCACGCAACGTAGGCGCGTGCCCCGTCCGGCTGAATCTCGATGCCAGCGGCCCCACGTCCGATCTTGATCCGCTTGGCGTCCCGCCTCGATGCGGCGTCAAGGATCGCGAGTTCCGCGCCGCCGAGCGACGACACGAGCACATGCTTGCCGTCAGGGGTGAACTTGAGCCGGTTGGCCCCGTTGACGTTGGCGGCCAGCGTGTCGGTCACTTTTTTTGACGCGACATCGATGATCGAGATCGTCCCGTCCTGCGCGTTGGCCGCCCAGATCTCCTTGCCGCCGGGCGAGACGTCAAAGCCCTCCGCGCCACGGCCGACAGGAACGACGGTCTCGTTCCAGTCGGACTGAGGCGCGCCCCCGCGCCCTCGACCGCCGCCTTCCACTTTCTCGATGATGGTCATCGTCGCGGAGCTGACGTTCGAGGTGACGATCCGCGACAGATCCGGCCACACGTAGAGCATGTGCGTGCGGTTCTGGCCGGTGCCGAGAATCCAATCCACCTTATTCGTGGCGGGGTCGTAGCTGCCGATCGCCTTGGATCCCTCCGCGGTGAACCAGAGCTTGCCGTTTGCAAACGTCAGCCCGTGCGGCGCGCGGAGCGGGCCCAGATCGATGGGTGTCAGCGCCTTCATCGCGACGAGATCGACCGGCGTGATGATGTTGCCGCCGCCGTTGTAGTTCGCGATGTAGGCCATGCGGCCGTCTGTCGACGCGATGACCTCATGCGGATCGGGCCCGGACGGCACTTTCCCCAGTACTTTCAGGGTGGCCGGATCGACGGCCGACAGCGTGAAATCGCCTTTGGAAAGGACCAGGAGTGTGCCCGCTGGTGCGGAGGACGACTGGGCGGCGCCAAGCGCCGCGGCGGACACGATTGCGAGTATCAACGATGACTTCATGACGCCTCCCAGCGTTGCACCGTTTTACCACGGACAGTGTAGGAGCCCGCAGCCAGAAGCCCGATCGGCCAGCAGCCAGCAGCCAAGAGCCAGCAGCCAAAAGAGAAGCAGAAGCTGGATATAATGCCCGCTCCGGGACAATGGAATCGCACGCCGAGGGCACCGAACTCGGACGTTATCGGCTAGGCCGACTGATCGGCTCAGGTGGCATGGGCGAGGTGTATCTCGCCCGTGACGCATCGCTGCGCCGCGATGTCGCCATCAAGTTCGTGACCGCGACCGGCGCGTCGAGCGACGTCGTCACACGGCGCTTCCTGCAGGAGGCGCAGGCCGTCGCTGCGCTCGACCATCCGGGCATCTGTCCGGTGCACGATTTCGGCACCGATTCGACCGGTCGGCCGTACATGGTCATGCAGTACGTGCCGGGCGAGACGCTGGCGACGCGCCTGACCCGTGGCCCGCTGCCGGTCGCCGACACGTTGCGCATCTCGGCCCTGATGGCTGACGCGCTGGCGGCGGCTCACCGGCGCGGGATCATTCATCGCGATCTGAAGCCGCAGAACGTGATGCTGACGCCTGACGGCCAGCCCAGGCTCCTCGACTTTGGCATCGCGAAGGTGCTCCCCACGGCGGACGCCGCATCAGCAGAGACTACGGTCACGAGCCTCACGCAGCCGCAGGGCGTGCTCGGCACACCGGCGTATATGTCCCCCGAACAGATCCAGCAGCAGCCGCTCGACGGCCGCAGCGATCTTTTTTCGCTGGGCTGCATCCTGTTCGAGTGCCTGACGGGCCGTCGCGCGTTCGAAGGCAGGCAGAACCTCGATGTGCTCGGGCAGATCCTCCACGTTCATCCGCCTGCGCCATCGTCGATTCGTCGCGAGCTCGATTCTGGCCATGACGAGTTGTGCCGACGTTTGCTCGCCAAGGATCCTGCCGAACGTTTTCAGTCGGCGGAGGAGGTCATGGGGGCGCTGCGGGCTCTCGATCCTGAGTCGTCGCGAGACCGCCCGCGTCCAGACTTGTTGACGCTGATTCGCGCGCAGTGGAAGCCGATCGTGGCGGTGGCGATTGTGATGCTCGCCTTGACGGGTGCCCTCTGGCGCTGGATGCACGACGGACCTCCGGCCCCCCCAGCAGTGGCCGCCCGCGACTACCAGCTGGGCACGGACTTTCTGCGAGAGGGGGCGTTCCGCAGCGCGGCGTCGGCGTTCCAGGAGGCCGTTCGACTGTTTCCGAACTATCCGATCGCGTTTGCACGGCTTGCCGAAGCCCAGGCCGAGATGGGCGATGACGGCGCCGCGGCCCAGACGCTGCTGCACGTGTCGGACCTCGTGCCAGACGTGACCCGATTGCCCCGCGAGGACCGGCTCCGTCTGGACGCCATCCGATCGAGCGTGCGCGCCGATTCGGATGCGGCGGTGACCTCTTATGGCGAGCTGGCCTCGCGGTTCCCTCGTGATGCCGGAGCATGGGTGGATCTCGGACGCGCGCAGGAAGCGGCGGCGAAGCTGAGCGACGCGCGCAGGAGCATCGAAAAAGCCATCGCCATTGATCCACAGTACGGGACGGCGCATCTTCGTCTGGGCTTAATCGAGATGTCACAGGCAAATCGCGAGGCCGGCCTCGCCGCCTTCGCCGAGGCGGAACGGATCTACCGCGCGACCTCAAATAAGGAAGGGGAGGCCGAGGTCCTCATCGGACGTGGCGCGCTTCTCGACAGCGTCGGTCAATTCGGGCCGGCCCGAGACTCGCTGGATCGCGCGCTGACGATTGCCGCCGCGATTGAGAACCCATTTCAAATCGTTCGCGCGCAGATGCACCTCAGCAGCATCACGGTCTCAGAAGGCAAGTTCGCCGACGCGACCTCGCTCGCGTCTGCGGCAGTGCAGTCGGCATTGGACGCCGGCCTCGAGGCGGTTGCTGCGGACGGGCTCGTGGGGCTGGCGTTCGCGCTAGTGTCAGCGCATCGTTCAGACGACGCCGCGAGAGAGCTCCAGAAGGCCGCCGCGCTGGCAGAAAAGCGGAAGGCTCATCGAATCGCCGCGCGAATCAAGACGCAGATGGCCTCGGTGCAGCTCACACAGGGCCACCCGGACGAGGCAGTCAAGACGGTTCAACAAGCGTTGGACTTCTTCCGGAACCACAACTATCGAAAGCTCCAACTCACGGCGTTATCCGTGGCCGCGCGCGCCTACCAGCAGCTTGATGATTTTTCCACAGCGCGCGAGCTCGGGGAGATCGCGCTCAAGGAGTCGGAAGCGACCGGTGACGACTACCAGCTCTCTCTCGCGCAGACGAACCTGGCCTTGCAGGCGACTGCGCTCGGGTCGTTGCCGGATGCGCTGGCGCTTCGGGAGCAAGCGGAAGCGATTTACAGGCGGCTGAACGACCGATCTCAACTACCGTATGCCCTGACCAACCGCGCGGAATTGTTGATCAGGCTCGGTCGATTCGAGGAGGCGGAAACGGCACTGCGCGAACTAGATGAAGGCGTGGCAAAGAAACTCGATCCGTACACCGGACGCGCACGGCGGGCCGCCTTCCTTCGGGCGCTCGCAGCCGTGCTCGCGAATCGCTTCGAACAGGCCGCAGTGCTGATCCGCGCGGTCCCCGCGGATTCGTCCTCAGACTCGAGCGCCATCCTTGCGCCCGCGCTTGCGGGCTATATCGATGCGAAACGGCACAGTCGCTCGGCAGCGCCGCGCCAGTCGACAGACGAAGGTTCGCCCGCGACCGCGCGAGAGCGAGATTACTGGCTGGCCGCTGCGGCACTTGCGCGCGGCGATGCCAAAAGCGCTCTCGAGATCGCGACGGTTGCGCTGAAGAAGTCCTCGAGAATCAACAACGATGAACTGGCGTGGCGCTGCGCGGCTGTCGGCAGCGCGGCAGCGCGGGCGCTCGGGCGCACCGAAGAAGAGAAAGTGCTTCGCGACTCGTCCTCGGCTTCGCTGGTTCGACTACGAAACGCCTTCGGAGGCAATGCACGGCAATACGAAGCAAGACCGGATCTCGTCGACCTGCGGAAGGCCGCCGCCCTTTGAGTTGCATGGAGGACTGATGAGACGATCTGTCGCAATTGTTGGATTCGCGGCCGGCGCTGTTGGGCTGGCCGTCTTCGGCCTTCTGCTTCTTGGCCAAATCAAATCGGCCAGCGATGACGACGAGGCGCCCATCATCGTCAAGAATGGCTCCATGGATCTTGAGCCGGGAAGTCGCTGGATGTGGGAGCAGGAGGTTGACAGTGCGGGCGCGACCAGTTACGTCTATCAGCCGGATCACTTTCATCTCGATGTCTTCAACGGTGGGTTCTGGGTGAAAGTCGAAGGGTCAAATGTCTCATGCACCAGCGGCCAGAGGGGCTTGCACGGACAGACGGTGGTGGTGACGTTCGATCCGGAGACGACCGATCCGCAGTTTTCGCTGACCTTTGACCGCAAATTCAAAGGTTGGACACGACGGAACGTCGTACCCGCGGACGGCCTGCAGGTGGCTGACAAGCTGCTTCGTCACGGAATCGTGAAGCAGGGACACATCGCAAGAGTCGACGTGGGCAACGCGAACTGCACCTTTGGAACTGCGGCGGCGCTCGATGCGATCACGATCTGTGCATCGAAAAAGGAATGCCAGTGACCAATCGGTGAATTGGTGACTCGGTGAATTAGTGAGTTGGTGAATTGGCCACTGGCCGCTCGACTGAGAACCGAAATCAATTCACCAATTCACCAACTCACCAATTCACCAATCGTCTTTGATTTCAAGCATTTGGGCGGCATGCCCTATAATGTCGCCCAGATGCACCCCACTAACGTCGGGACCCCGGAGTACTACCACCGTGTCGTGGACTGCCAGTGGGCGTGTCCGGCGCACACGAACGTTCCTGAATACATCCGGCTGATCGCGCAAAACCGCTTCACCGAGGCCTATCTCCTCAACCGCGAGTCGAACGTGTTCCCGGGCATCCTCGGCCGCACGTGCGATCGGCCGTGCGAGCCGGCGTGCCGCCGCACCCGCGTTGACGGCAAACCGGTTGCGATCTGCAGGTTGAAGCGCGTCGCTGCCGATCACCGAGGCGAGGTGAAGCACCTGCTCCCGACGGCTCCGGTCGAGAAGAACGGCAAGACGATCGCGCTCGTCGGAGCCGGTCCAGCGTCGCTGACCGTCGCGAACGATCTGATGCCGCTCGGCTACCAGTGCACGATCTTCGAGCGCGGCCCGCGGCCGGGCGGGCTGATGCGCATCAACATCCCCGCCTTCCGCCTCCCCGAGCAGATCCTCAACGAAGAAATCGCCTACATCGTCGACATGGGCGTCGACATGCAATACAACACGTCGATCGACAGCCTGAAAGATCTGGTGGACAACGGCGGGTTCGACGCCGTCTTCGTTGGCACCGGCGCACCCAAAGGAAAAGAGCTCGATATTCCCGGCCGGCACGATACCGATCAGATCTTCATCGGCATCGAGTGGCTCGAGTCGATTCATTTCGGCCACGTCGATTCGATCGGCAAGCGCGTGCTGATCATCGGCGTCGGGAACACCGCGATGGACTGCTGCCGCTCGTCGAAGCGCCTCGGCGCGACGGACGTCAAGGTCATTGCGCGCAAGACCCGCAGGTATTTCAAGGCCTCGCCGTGGGAGCTCGAAGACGCCGAGGAAGAAGGCGTCGAGATCGTCGAGAACCTGCAGCCGGTCCGCTTCATCATCGAAAACGGCAAGCTGACGGGCATGGAGTTCGACCGGTTCACGTCCACGGAGACGCCATCGGGCCTCAAGCAGGAAGTGATCGGGCGCGAGATCCTCCCGTGCGACTCCGTCGTCCTCGCGGTCGGCCAGGACAACGCCTTTCCCTGGATCGAGCGGAATATCGGCCTCGAGTTCGGCAAGTGGGACATGCCGGTCGTCGACAAGACGACATTCATGTCGACCCGGCCGGGCGTGTTCTTCGGGGGTGATTCGGCGTTCGGCCCGGCGAACATCATCTGGGCCGTCGAGCACGGCCATCAGGCCGCCATCTCGATTCACAACTACTGCCAGGGGGTTCCGCTCACGGAGCGGCCGCCGCAGGGGATGACCCTGACGAGCACGAAGATGGGGCTCCACGAATGGGCCTACAGCAATAACTACAACGCGGTCGAGCGGCAGAAGATGTCGCACGTCGAGTTGCCGGTCCGCTTCGCCAGCATGACGACCGAGGTGGAGAAGGGATTCACCGCGGAGCAGACACAGGCGGAAGTCGAGCGATGTTTGAACTGCGACATGGAGACGCACTTCATCCCGTCGCTCTGCATCGAGTGCGACGCGTGCATCGACATCTGCCCGGTTGACTGCCTGGCCATCAGCGTCAATGGCGAGGAGTCGTTCCTGCGCGAGCGGTTCAACGCACCGGCGATGAATACCGATCAGCCGTTGTATGTGTCGGAGTCGCTGAAGCAGACCCAGCGCGTGATGCTGAAGGACGAAAACATCTGCCTGCACTGCGGCCTCTGCGCCGAACGGTGTCCGACCTACGCGTGGGACATGCGGCAGTTCGTATTGAACGTCCCGTATGCGGGCGCGGCAGGGAAGGTGATCCCGCTGGCTGCCGTGTGAAACACGTCATCATTTCATGAACCGAATCAACGAATTCGCATTCAAGATCGCCACCGCCAACGGAACGGGTTCCGCGTCGGCCAACGGCCTGATTATGCAGGCCATCTTCCGGATGGGCGTCCCGGTGACCGGGAAGAACGTGTTCCCGTCGAACATTCAGGGGCTCCCGACCTGGTACCGAGATCCGGATCAACAAAGACGGCTACACGGCGCGAACGCCCATCTTCGACCTGATGGTCGCCATGAATCCGGCGACCTATCAGAAGGACATCACCGAGCTCAGAAGCGGCGGCTGGCTGCTTTACGACTCGACCTGGCCGCTCGATCCGCGGTTGACGCGGCCCGACGTGACGTATCTGGGCGTGCCGCTCGCCGAGATGTGCAACGCTCAGTTCACCGGGGTGCGCGAGCGGATCCTGATGAAGAACATCGCGTACGTCGGGGCGCTCAGCGCGCTCCTCAACATGGACACGGCGATCATCCGGGAGCTGCTGAAGGAGAAGTTTTCGAGGAAGCCTGCGCTGATGGATTCGAATCAGAAGGCGATCGACCTCGGCTTCGACTACGCGAAGGCGAATTTCACCTGTCCGCTGCCCATTCGTCTCGAGACGATGGATAAGACGAAGGATTCGATTCTCATCGACGGCAACACGGCCGCTGCTCTGGGATGTGTCTACGCCGGCGCGACGGTTGGCGCCTGGTATCCCATCACACCGGCCACGTCGGTGATGGAGGCGTTCAAGGGTTTCTGCCAGAAATACCGCATGGAACCGGACACGAACCGAAATCGGTTTGCCATTCTTCAAGCGGAAGACGAGCTGGCCGCAATAGGGATGGTGATCGGTGCGTCGTGGGCAGGCGCGCGCGCGTTTACGCCGACGGCGGGTCCCGGCATCTCGCTGATGACCGAGTTCATCGGGCTCGCCTATTACGCGGAAGTTCCGGCGGTCATTTTCGATGTCCAGCGCACCGGGCCGTCGACCGGCATGCCGACGCGCACGCAGCAGGGCGACCTGATGCTGTGCGCGTACGCGTCACACGGCGACACGCGTCACATCTGCCTGTATCCGGCCGATCCCCGCGAAGCGTTCGAGTTTGCCGTCGCGTCCTTCGATCTCGCCGAGCGGTTCCAGACGCCGGTGTTCATGTTGAGCGATCTCGACATCGGCATGAACGACTGGATGATTCCAAAGCTCACGTGGGATGACCGCTACCGTCCCGATCGCGGCAAGGTGCTTTCGGCTGCCGAGCTCGAGCACGTGAAGACCTTCCACCGCTACCTCGACACGGACGGCGACGGCGTGCCGTATCGCACGCTGCCAGGCGTCCATCCAAAGGGCTCCTATTTCACACGCGGATCCGGTCACAACCGTTACGGGGTGTACACCGAAGATGGCGACGAGTACGTCGAGGTGCTCGATCGCATCGATCGAAAGATCCAGAGTGCGTCGCGTGCCGTGCCTGCGCCGCTCGTCAAGACGTCAGCGGGCACCAAGGTCGGGTTGGTGACGGTAGGCGGTTGCCACGCGGCGTGTGCCGAAGCGCTCGATCTGCTGGCCGCCGAAGGGATCGCCGTTGATTACATGCGCGTCCGCGGGTTCCCGTTCGGCGACGAGGTGCGGTCCTTTCTCGAGGCGCACGAGGTCAACTTCATCGTCGAGCAGAATCGCGACGCGCAGCTGCGGAGCTTGCTGATGCTCGAGACAGGCGTGCCGGTTGAGAAGCTGGAGTCTGTCCGCTACTACGGCGGGTTTCCGATGAGCGCGCAACACGTCATCACCGGCGTGAAGGCAAAGCTGGAGAAAGCGGCATGACCTACATAACGAAACCCAAGGTTCATCATCCCGCGCTGCAGCGAAATGCCGTCGGCCTGACCCGTCGGGATTACGAGGGCACGATCACGACGCTCTGCGCAGGGTGCGGGCACGATTCGATCACGGCCGCGATCATCCAGGCGTTCTGGGACCTTTCGATCGAGCCGCACAAGGTCGCCAAGCTGTCCGGGATCGGCTGTTCGTCGAAGACGCCGGCCTACTTCCTCCGTGAGGCTCACGGCTTCAACGGTGTGCATGGCCGGATGCCCGCGCTGGTGGCGGGAGCCAATGCGGCCAACCGCGACATCATGTACATCGGCGTGTCGGGTGACGGCGATTCGCTGTCGATCGGGCTTGGCCAGCTGTGCCACGCCATCCGCCGCAACGTCAACGTCCTGTATATCCTCGAGAACAACGGCGTCTACGGTTTGACAAAGGGGCAGTTCTCCGCCTCGGCCGATCCCGGCTCCACCAACAAGAAGGGCGAAGCCAACACGATGGACGCCATCGACGGCTGCCTGCTGGCGCTCACGCTGGGTGCGACGTTTGTGGCCCGTGGATTCTCGGGCGACAAGGCGCAGCTCGTCCCGATGTTGAAGGCCGGGCTGACGCACAAGGGCTTCGCGTTCGTCGATGTGATCTCGCCGTGCGTCACGTTCAACGATCACGAGGGCTCGACGAAGAGCTACGCGTATACGCGCGAGAAGAACGTGGAAGTCGTCCAGGCTGATTTCGTTCCGCCCGCGGCGGCCATCACGGCCGACTACGGGCCGGGCGCGGTGCGGAACGTCATGCTGCACGACGGCAGCTGGGTACGGCTTCACAAAATTGCAGACGACTACGATCCGACCGATCGGGACGCGGCCTATGCCTATATCCGCGAGCTGCAGAAGGCGGGAGAAGTCGCGACGGGACTGTTATATTTGTCAGCCGATTCGAGCGATCTGCACGAGCAAAGCAATACAGTTGCGACCCCGCTCGTCCAGTTGCCCTACGAGCAACTGTGCCCAGGCAGTGCGGAGCTGGATAAGCTGCAGAAGAGATTCAGGTAAATTGGTGAATCAGTGAATTGGTGAGTTGGTGAATTGATTACATTGCTGCTAAGCAGCAACCTGACAATTCACCAACTCACCAACCCACCAATTCACCAACCCACCAATTGTTGGAGCCCGTTACCCCCGCCTTACCCAACGAACTTACCCACCTGGTGCTTGACATGGGCCCTTGCCCGGCGTAGTTTCGCCCACGCGACTTGTAATGCATCTCCAGGAGGAGGGGGTTTGATGAGCAGGTTTCTTCGGTACTGCGCAGCCGCGCTCGGCTGCGTGCTGCTGTCGGCATGGCCGGCCGCAGCGCAGTTCGACCGAGGTCAGATTTCGGGCACCGTGAAGGATGCCCAGGGCGGTGTGGTTCCCGGAGTGACGGTCTCCGTCACGAATCTCGAGACCCAGCAGATGCGCACGACGGTGAGTGATTCGACCGGCTATTTCACGGTTCCGAATCTTCCCGGAGGCAGGTACGACGTTTCGGCAGAGCTCCAGGGGTTCAAAAAGGCGCTGCGGCAGAACGTAACTCTGGACGCCGGCGCGGCACAGACGATCAACATCGCGCTCGAGACCGGCGCGCTCACCGAAGCCGTGACGGTCACGGCAGAGGCGACGCCGCTGCAGACCGATGTCGCCGTTCGCAAGACCGTTGAAGCGAAGGACATCGAGCTTCTCTCGTTCTCTGGCCGCAATCCGCTGGGCGTGCCAGCCCTCAAGGCAGGTGTGATCGGCGGGAGCTTTAACAATTTTGGGTTCGCCGCGTTTTCGAACGGCGGTTTCAGCATCAACGGCGGCCGGCCCGAAGAGAACGCCATCTACATCGATGGGGCCATCGGCGTCCGCACGCGATCCGCGGGAGCGATTATCGGAACCCAGAACGTCGATGCGGTCCAGGAGGTTCAGGTTCTGACCGCCAACTACATGCCCGAATATGGTCGCGCGAGCGGCGGCCAGATTCGGTTTATCTCGAAGGCTGGGAGTTCACGCTATTCCGGAAGCGCATCCTATTTCATGCGCGACGACAAGCTGCAGGCCAACACCTGGGCTCGTAATCGCAGTCCCAACGCGCTCGAGAACTCTGGCCCCGCACCGTTCAACCAGAAGCAGTATGGATACTCAGCCGGCGGACCCGTCCCTGGCTCGATGTTCAAAGATAAGGCCTTTTTCTTCGTCGCCCAGGAGTGGGTGAACTTCTTTGCGGTGCAGACGAACACCGCAACCGTGCCGACCGCGGCGATGCGCGCGGGTGACTTCAGCGAGCTGTTGAACCCGGCCAGCGGCTTCTACAGCACGGCAAAGATCATCCGAGATCCCACGACGGGCCAGCCGTTCCCGAACAACGTCATTCCTACGGGTCGTCTGTCGCCGAATGGCATCGCGATCATGAACCTGTACCCCCTACCCACCCCGGGTACCGCTCGGGTACGGCCAACGCGATCTTCAGCAGCGAAAACCCGCAGGATCAGCGGAAGGACAATATCCGGATCGATTACCGGCTCAATGACAAGAACCAGTTCACGTACCGATATTCGAAGTACAACTGGAAAGCCGTCGACGCGTTTCGAGGGACGTTCCCGTTTGCGCGAACGGACTGGGACCGTCCGAACGGGACGCAGAACTTCAACTGGACCAGCACGATCAGTCCAACCCTGATCAATGAATTCAGCTATTCACATTCGCTCGATCAGGTTTTCATCAACGTGTTCACCGAGAGCGGACTTCACAAACGGAGCCGCACCGGAATCAATTACCCCTACATCTTCCCGCAGAACAAGGAGATCGAGGACAAGATTCCGACGGTGAACATCGATACGTTCACGGGCGTCGATGGCGGACCGTACCCGTCGTCCTCACAAGGCCCGATCCACCTGGTGTCGGACGCGACGACATACGTCACTGGCCGTCACACGTTTAAGGCCGGCGTGGCCATCGAGTACTCCGGCGAGGACGACTTCGACCAGATTAACGTCAACGCCATTCCGGGCGGCACCAACAACCAGAACGGGCAGTTCGCGTTCCGTGACAGCGCCACGGCCCGAACCGGCGTCGGCATTGCCGACATGGCGCTTGGCGTATTCCAGGACTATGCAGAGCTCGGCCAGCGCGCGTTCACCAAGTGGCGGTCGGTCGCAACCGACGTCTTCGTGCAGGATTCCTGGAAGCCGCGCACGAACCTGACCGTGGAAGGCGGGATCCGCTGGGCGCTCTGGCCGCCGTGGTATTCGCAGACCAATAACATCGCCAACTTCGATCCGCGGTTCTACAGCACGGCGACGCAGGCGGTCATCGACCCATCAACCGGCCGGCTCATCGGCGGCGACCGCTTCAATGGCATCGTCCTGCCGGGCGACGGATTCATTGGCGACGCGAACCAGTTGGTGGTGGCGCAGGACCCGCGGGTGCAGGCGCTCTTCCGAGGCGAGCCGCGCGGCTTCTCGCAGACGCATTACAACGTGTTCGAACCCCGACTCGGCGCGTCGTACCAACTCAACAAGCAGACCATCGTGCGGGCGAGCACCGGAGTCTTCCACAGCCGCGTCACGCTGAACGACTCGACGCTGCTCGGCGGGAATCCGCCGTTCCAGCCGATGGTCACCGTGTCGAACGGCAGTGTGGACAACCCGGGGGGTGCCGGTGGAGCGTCGGATCTGCCGTTCGGCATCCAGGGCCAGGACGTGGCCTTCAAGCATCCCACGTCCTACATGTGGTCGACCGGTGTGCAGCGAGAGGTTCCGCTCGGCTTCGTCCTAGACGTCACCTACGTCGGTCGTCGCGGGCTGTACCTGCCGCGCGAGCGCAACATCAACCAGCTGCAGGCGGGGACGACACAGGCGAATCCTGGCGTCAACATCGCCGCGCTTCGGCCCTACAAGGGCTATGGCGCGATCCGCGTCAGCGAGAACGCCGGCTATTCGAAATACAACAGCCTCCAGATCAGCGCGGATCGCCGATACACCAATGGGTTGAAAGTCGGCGTCGCGTATACGCTCGGGCAGTCGGAGGACAACGCGAGCGACAAGCGCAACATCCTGTGGAACACCTACAGCGACGCGAACTACTGGGGCCCGTCGAGCTTCGATCGCCGGAACGTGGCGAGCATCTACTACATCTACGATCTGCCGTTCTGGCGTGAAGGCGGGTCGGTGATGAAGAGTGCCCTGGGTGGCTGGCAGATTTCGGGAGCCACCTTCATGCGATCTGGCACTCCGTTCTCGATTACGCGCACGGACGACATCGCCGGCGTCGGCGAAGGATCGAATGGACAGCCAGTTGATCTGGTCGGCGACATTTATGCTAACTCCAACGGGAAATTCTCCGGCGGCGTGGTGAACGGCGTGGCGACGGACCAGAACTTTGTCTTCAACCCGACTGCATTCGCCTCGCCGAAGGCCGGCACGTACGGCAACGAAACGCGAAATCTGATACGCAACCCGGGCGACATGCAGTGGGACATCGCGTTCTTCAAGAACTTTGCGCTGAAGGGGACCAGCAAGGTCCAGTTCCGCACGGAGATCTTCAACTTCCTGAATCACCCGAACCTGAGTGGTCCGGAGAGCAATCCGACAAACGCCAACTTCGGTCGGAGCATCAGCAAGGACGGCAACCGCCGCGATATTCAGCTGGCGCTGCGGTTTTTGTTCTGAGCCACAGAGAAGGCCACAGAAGAACACAGATGAACACAGAAGAACAGAAGCCACAGAAAAACACAGAAGAACACAGACAAATACAGAGAGGTTCTTAGTCGTTCGTCTGTCGGTGTAGATTAAAGCCCGGCGTGGATGCGTCCACGCCGGGCTTTCGTATCTGGAGGCGTCATGTTTCGTCGCGGTATTCAATGGATTCTTCCGGCTGCAGTCGCGCTGGTTCCACTCGTCAACTACGCGGCTCCGCAGGTGCCCTCGGCGCGCGCGAAGACGTCACAGACCGCGCTCGATCGATATGTTGCGGCGCCGGATTCGAACTTCACATGGAAGGCCGTAAACAATCTACCGGCCGAAGGCGTGACCGCGACGCTGCTCGAGATGACGTCTCAGAAGTGGCTGACCGAACAAGAGGTGGAGCGTCCTCTCTGGACGCACTGGTTGACTGTGATCAGGCCGGCCCAGGTGTCCAGCGATATCGGGCTGCTCTTCATCACTGGCGGAAGCCTCGATCGTCCGGCGCCATCGCAGCCGCCCGCCTGGCTTGTCGACGCAGCGAAGACGACCGGCACGGTGACCGCGGAACTTCGCATGGTGCCGAATCAGCCGATCGTCTTCAAGGACGACCCGGAGCACAAGCCTCGCACGGAGGATGGTTTCATCGCATACACGTGGAACAAGTATCTCCGCACCGGAGACGAGAAGTGGCCCGCGCGCCTGCCCATGACAAAGAGCGCCGTGCGTGCCATGGACGCGATCACAGCCTTTGCAGCCACGCCCGAGGGCGGCAATAGCCGCGTCAGCCGCTTCGTCGTTTCGGGGGCGTCCAAGCGTGGCTGGACGACGTGGACGACCGCTGCGGTCGACTCACGTGTGATCGCAATTGCGCCGGCTGTCATCGACATGCTCAACGTCGAACCGTCATTCATCCATCACTACCGGGCGTATGGCGCATGGTCCGACGCGGTCAAGGACTACACCGAGCAGGGCATCATGGACTGGATGGGGACGCCTCAGTTCCGTGCGCTGATGAAGATTGAAGAGCCATACGAGTACCGCGATCGTTTGACGATGCCGAAGTACCTGGTGAATGCGTCCGGTGACCAGTTTTTCCTGCCCGACTCGTCGCGCTTCTATTTCGACGACCTGAAAGGAGAGAAGCACCTGCGATACGAGCCGAACTCGTCGCACTCGATGGAGAAGACGGACGCGCTCGAGAACGTGCAGGCTTTCTACGCCTCGATCGTCAAGGACGCGCCGCGGCCGCAAATCAAATGGACGTTCGAGCGTGATGGCTCTATCAAAGTGGTCGCGAAGGATCGCCCGGACGCCGTGCTGATGTGGCAGGCGACGAATCCAGACGCACGCCTCTTCCGGCAGGACAAGATCGGCAACGCCTATACGAGCACGCCGCTGACGCCGAGCGGCCCCAACACGTGGGTCGCCAAGGTGCCGCCGCCGGCGAAGGGCTGGACGGCGTTCTTCATCGAATTGACGTTCCCGGGCGTTGGCAAGTATCCCTTCAAGGAGACAACGGGGATTCGGATCCTGCCCGACACGCTGCCGTTTGAAGCCCCCAAGCCACAGCGGCCTTCGACCGCCGGGGTTGGGGCCCGCTAGGCTGCCTTGCCATATACTTCGGCTCATCGAAATGCTGAGTGCTGAGTGCTGAGTGCTGTATGACGGGGCTGGACCTGTTCAATCAGCATTCAGAATTCAGCAGTCAGCAATTCTTCGATTCCCGCAGATACAATAGACACTTTGGGGGGATTGCCTGAATCGAACTGAAGAGCGGGTGTTGACGGCCGTTGCGGCCGTCGCTCGCACGCGCCGCGCCCGGGAAACGAGCCGCCTGTTGTGGCGCGTCGCGCCCTACGCCGGGGCCGTGACGCTGGTCGTGGCCGCCCTCGCACGCTGGAGGCGCGCACCGCCGTTCGTTTCGCTGGCGGTACTGGCCGTTGCGTGCCTCACATGGCTGGTCGTCGCGCTTGTGCGACGGCACGGCGATCGTGTCCCGGATCGGACCGCCGCGATCATCGACGACGAGGTCCGCTTCGGCGGCGAGCTCCGGAGCGCGGCCTGGTTTGCCTCAAACGGATCCGCCGATCAGTGGTCCGCCTTTCATCTCGATCGCGCGGCAACACGTCTGGAATCAGTAGACTTCACTCAGTACTATCCGCCGGTCCGGGCTGGTCGTGCACGCCTCGCGACGGCAGCCCTGCTTGTCGTGGCGCTCGTGATCGCCTTCGCATTTCCCGCCAGGCCGCAAGCGGGCTCCGCAGCGGTCAAGGAGACCCCATCGTCCGAGGCGCCTCGCAAGGTTCAGACGCTCGACGTCGAGGGCCTGCCCCCGGATCTGCCGCAGGAACTCGAGGATCTTCTCGCGGCGATTGAGAGCGGCACGTTGCCCGAGGCGCTCGCCAGGGACGCTCGGCTGCTCGATGCGCTCAACAAGCTCCAGTCGATCAAGGATCCTCAAGCGCTTGCGGCGCTGGCGCGCGCGATGGCCAATGCCGCCAAGCTCGGCGATCAGCAGTCGATGAAGGATCTGGCCGATCGCGCGAAACGGGACGCCTCGATGACGCCGCCCTCCGAGATCAAGGATGCGCTCGATCAGCTGGCGAAGAACCTGACCGATCAGGATTCGGAGATGGCATCCGCGGGGTTCGAGAAGAACGACGACACCGAGCCCAATGGCGGCGTCGATCTCGCCGGGACTCCGCAGTCGGCGCGCGACGCGAGCGCCATCGCGGGGATTGGGATGATTGCGATTTCGAAGCAGGACTCCGGGCAGTCGGATGCGCCGCCAGGAATGGGCGCAGGCGGAACCTCGGGCGCGCCAAACGGCGGCGGGACCATGCCGGAGATCGCAACCGCACTGCGCCACGAAGTCATCGAGGCTCATGAAGACGACGTGAGCGGCGATGTCCACAGCGAGGAGCGCCGGAAGACGGAGCACGGAAGCGCCGCGACGACGTTCACTGGAAGCGCCGCCGGACGATCCGACAACAGCCGCGCCGTTGCGCCTCCCCCCGTTCCCGAAACGCGGCGCGCTGGCGTCCAGACCTACTTCACCCGCAAACAATGACTGTTACCGCTGTCGCTCAATCCATCGATCAATTCCGCGAACGTTTCAGCCGCATCACCACCGAGGTGGCTCGACGCATTGTCGGCCACGACGACATCGTCAGCGGGACGGTGACGAGCCTGCTGGCCGGCGGCCACGTTCTCCTCGAAGGCATTCCCGGCGTCGGGAAGACGAGCCTCGTGCACACGCTGGCTGACGCGCTGCACCTGAAGTTCTCGCGGATCCAGTTCACACCCGACCTGATGCCCGCTGATATCGTCGGCACGAACATCGTGCAGGAGCATTCGCACGGCGGGACGTACTTTGAATTCCAGCCCGGTCCGATTTTCGCGAACGTCGTGCTGGCCGACGAGATCAACCGTGCGACGCCGAAGACGCAGTCCGCGCTGCTCGAGGCCATGCAGGATGTCAGCGTCTCGGTGGGCAAGACGACCTATCCGCTGGAGCAGCCGTTCCTCGTCATGGCGACGCAGAATCCCATCGAGATGGAAGGCACCTATCCGCTTCCGGAGGCGCAGCTCGATCGGTTCTTCTTCAAGCTCAAGGTGACCTATCCGGGCGAGGATGACATGCACGAGATCCTCGAGCGAACGACGAGCGCGACTGACCGAACGGTGACACGAGTCGTCGATGGACCGGAGATCCTGGAGATGCGACGGGTTGCGAGGGCCGTTCCAATCGCGCGCCCGGTCCAGGCGTATGCGATCAGGCTGACGCTGGGGTCGCATGCGGGATCGCCGTATGCGACACCGCTCGTCACGCGCTACGTGCGCTACGGCGCCAGCCCCCGAGCCGCGCAGGCGCTCGTCCTTGCTGGAAAGATTCATGCGATCAACCGCGGCCAGGCCTTCGTGTCGATCGACGATATTCGTTCCGCTGCGCTTCCGGCGCTGCGTCATCGGATTCTCCTCAACTTCGAAGGGGAGGCCGATGAGGTGAACACGGACAACATCGTCAATGAACTGGTTGCCAGCGTCGCGACGGAGTAGTGCACAGCGCGTCCGGGCAACATCAGCGACAGCCACCGCCAAGAGCAAACAGGAGAAAGGAGAAGGGAGAAACAAATCGTTGGAAAACAAGTTTGCGTTCTCCTTTCTCCCTTCTCCTGTTTGCTCTTAAGACAATGAATGCAGCGTGACAGTGAACGTCGGTGACTTTGGATGCCCCTCCGCTTCGAAAACGACTTTCTCCGCAAGCTCGAGTACCTGCACGTCGTCTCCAAGCGCGCGCTGGCGGGGCAGAACCGCGCGGATCGGCTGTCGCCGAAACGCGGCCGCGGTCTCGAATTCGCCGATCATCGTCCGTACGCGGCGGGGGACGACTATCGTCACATCGACTGGAAGGCCTATCAGCGGCTGAACCGGCTGCTGCTCCGATTGTTCGACGAAGAGCGCGACCTGTCCATCTACCTGATGCTCGATGTCAGCCGATCGATGGTCGAGCCGGCGAAGTTCGACATGGCCAGGCGAATCGCGGCCGCGCTCTGTTATGTGGGGCTTGCGCACCTCGATCGCCTCACGATCATTCCCTTCGGAAACGATCTCGGCCGCGAATCGTCGCCGGGCCGCGGAAAGGGTCGAATCTTCCGCGTGTTCGAAACGCTCGAACAGCTCGAAGCATCAGGTCCGACCGACCTCCGGGCCGCGTGCAAGGCCTTCGCATCGCGGCCGCGTCAGCTCGGGTTGGTCGTCATCATCTCCGACTTCCTCGAGCCCGGCGCTTCGTCGACGGGCCCGCCGACCAGCCCTCCTGGTTTTGTCGCTGACGGCGCACACAAACCGGAAACGACGGCGCCGCAGGCGGGCCTGAAGATCCTCCGGACGCTCGGTCACGACGTCTTTGCGGTGCACGTGACCTCCGAGCACGATCGCGATCCCGGTGTATTCGGCACGATACGCTTCGTTGACGTCGAAACCGGCGCGATGCGGGAAATCGAGGTCACTCCGCGACTGGCCGCGGCTTACGTCAAGGCTGCGAACACGCACGCCGAAGTGCTGGAACGTTTCTGCGGGCGGTATGACATCGGCTACGTCAGGGCTGACGCCGAGCGGCCGTTCGAGGAAGTCATCCTGCGAACATTCCGGCAGGGGCGCTTTCTCGCATGACGTTCGCCACCCTTGCAAGCTGGCAGGGCTGGTTGCTGCTGCTGGGAGCCGGCGCGATTGCCGCGGCGCTGTTCCTCATCAAGCTTCGCCCGCCGCGTATTCTCATTCCCTCCCTCTCGCTCTGGCAGCGCGTGCTCGACGCGTCGCCTGACGTGACGCGGTGGGAAAAGATTCGCCGCGCGGTGTCGCTGATCGTGACCGTCGCAATCGCGATCGCCCTCGGGCTCGCGGTCGTCAGGCCATCGCGCCTGGCGGGAGCAGGCGCGGCCGGCCGCGGCCGGACGCTCATCGTTCTCGACTCGTCGTGGTCGATGCTCGCCAAGACACGGGGACGCGAGACGAGGTGGGACCGGGCCATTGCCGAGGCCCGGCGAATCGCGGCGACGACGGAGCAAGTCGCCATCGCGACGACGTCGGACGGGTTGGTACAGGGGCTGACGGATGACGCGGTGCTGGTAGAGTCGGCGCTCGGACGACTCTCTCCCGCAGGGTACGGCGATACGTCGTGGCCGGCGGTGTCCGGCGTCGAATCCGTGCACTTCATTACTGACGGCGCCGTGGCCCGGCATCTCGATGCATCAATCGTGGTCCATTCCGTTTTCGAGCCGGTTGGCAACGTCGCGATCACCGCGTTCGACGTACGCTCGACGCTGGCTCCCGGCCGGCGCGGGCCCGATGCCGAGGTTGGAACGGCCTACCTCGAGGTCGCCAACTTCGCCCTCAAGCCTCAAAAAGTACACATCACGATCGCCCGCGGACAGGCGACGATCGCGGACACCCGGACCGATCTTGGCGCCGGCGAAGCCTACCGGCAGGTCGTGCCCCTGGCGCGCGGCGGTGATGCGGATCTCCACGCACACGTCGAGGCCCCCGACAACGCGCTCGATGTGGACGATGATGGGTTTGCCTGGATCGCGCGCGCGCGTCCGCTCGCCGTCGTGGTCGTGGGAGAGCACTCGGAGTGGCTCAGGCGTTTGTTGAGCGGCGATCCGGATGTGCGTGCCACGTTTGTCTCGCCGTCGATGTATCGGGCCGCAGGAGAGGATGTGGCGATCTTCGACCGCTGGGCTCCGGCCACGCTGTCCGCGACGCCTGCGCTCTACTTTGCGCCGCCAGAGGACACGTCCTGGCTGGCGAACGCCGGCAACGATGAGCGCCGCCCGCGCTGGGATGCCGCTGGTGCGCATGCCGTGGTGGCCGGCGTGGATCCGATCACCTTGCGTCTCGACAGGGCGCGTGATTGTTCCTCTCCGCTCCTCGCGCCGGTTGCACGGTCGGCCAAGGGCACGCCGCTCGTGTGTGTTGGCGAGTCGGCGGATCGCCGCGCGGTCGTCATCGGCTTCAGTGCCTCGGATTCAAACCTCGCGTCGGCGCCCGGGTTTCCGGTGCTGATGTCAAACGCGCTCGAATGGCTCGCGCGGCCTCAGGCACAGGATCTGTCGCTCCGCCCGGGGCTGACGACGTTCGCGGAAGCGGCCAGGATCACGCGGGCCGATGGCGAGTCCGTGCCCCTGACCGAGATGCAGGGCACGTCGTTCGGTGTGCTGGCAGCGCCAGGGCTCTACGGTGTCCAGAGCGCCGGTGCGCGAAACACGATCGCCGTGAATGCCGCCGATCCTCAGCGGTCGAACGTGGTTCGAACGAGCCTGAGCCCTGGAGCGAACACCGCGCCCGCGCGCGGACCTCTCGAGCGGCCGTGGTGGCTGGCCTGCGCGTTCGGGGCTTTCGTCCTCGCGTTCGCGGAGTGGTGGACCTGGCAGCGCCGGGTTACGGTGTGACGCCATGGTGAACTGGACTGCTCCCGGCGCGCTGTGGCTGCTGGCTCTCGTTCCGGCGATCTGGTTTGCGCCGCTGGTCGCGCGCACGACGTTCAATTCGCGCCAGCGCGTGCTGCAGGCGGCAGCCCGTTCGCTTCTCCTCACGGTACTGGCGTTGGCGATTGCACGGCCGGTCCTCTCGACCAGTTCGCCGCGCCAATCGATCGTCTATCTTGTTGACATTTCACACAGCGTCGCGAGCCGCGCCATCGAGGATGCGGCGCGCCGGATTGATGAGTACAACGCCACGCTTCGGCCCTCGTACTGGCGCATTGTCGTGTTCGGATCGACCGCGGCACCGGTTGCCGATACGGCGGCGCTTCGCCGGCTGGCGCCGATCGAGGCCTCGACGTCGGGGCAGTCCGTGGATCGTTCGGGGTCGGATCTCGAGGCGGCGCTGGGCGCTGCCCGGGGGCAACTGGCGCCCGATTCCACACCCCGGATCGTCCTGTTCAGCGATGGTCATCCAACGGCCGGCAGCGTCGAGAACGCGATCGCCCGGCTGATGGCAGCGCACATCCCCGTATTCGTGGAACCCATGACCGTCCGATCGCTGGGAGATGCCTGGGTCGATCGAATCGATCTACCGGAGCGTATCTCCGCGGGCGCGAGTTTTACGGCGACCGTCATCGCGGGCGCGCAACGCCCCGGCACCGCGACGGTTTCGCTCCGGTCCGATGATGCCCAGGTTGCCACCCGCGAGATCTCGCTTCCGCAGGGCCTGACACCGGTTGCGCTCGACGTCCGGATCGAAAATCCAGGCACTCATGTGATTCGAGCATCGATCTCCGTTCCTGGAGATCCGCTGACCGTCAACAACACCCTCGACCGCGCGGCCATCGTCGTGCCGCGCACACGCGTGTTGTATGTGGAAGGCGCTCCGGCCAGTGCGCGGTACCTCTCCGGCGCCCTCAAGGACGCGGGCTTCGATGTCGTTCTCAAGCCGCCTTCCGGCGTGCCCGCCACGGTTGCCGCCTTCGATCCGTGGGACGTCGTCGTGCTCAGCGACGTGGCGCGTTCAGCCATCCCGGACGCGTCCGTCAACGCGCTGACTCAGTGGGTCGAGAGAGCGGGCGGCGGGCTGCTCGTGGCCGGAGGGGAGTCCGTGTATGGCGAAGCGGGCTACCAGAAGAGCGCGATCGAGCGAATCACGCCCGTGACATTCGAGCGCAAGGATGAACCGGAGGTCGCGCTCGTGCTGGTGCTCGATCGGTCGTGGAGCATGGCCGGGCCCTCGATTGACCTCTGCAAGGCGGCCGCCCAGGCTGCCGTCGACGTCATGACCGACAAGCAGGTCGTGGGCATCATCACGTTCAACGATCAGTACGACTGGAATGTTCCGATGAGCACGGTCGGCCAGAACCGCGCCACCATTCGAGAGAAGATCGCGGGCATCGTCCCATCGGGGCCGACGCGAATCTACCCCGCAGTCGAACAGGCCTACCTGGCTCTGCGATCGACGAAGGCAAGGGCGAAGCACGTCGTGGTGCTTTCCGACGGCCGCTCGCTGCCAGACGATCATGAATCGCTCGTGCGCAAGATGTCGGCCGCGCACATTACCGTCTCGTCCGTCGCCGTGGGGCCGGCCGCCGATCGTGAGCTGCTGCACAACATCGCCGTCTGGGGCAAAGGGCGCGACTACACCGTCCAGAACGCGCGCGACTTGCCCGAGGTGTTCGTCAAGGAAGCGAAGAACGCGGCCACGCCCTCGTTCGATGAAAAGGAAATCACGCCGGTCGTCAAGGCGCCGGCATTTCTTGGCGCCGTGGACGCGACCCACGCGCCGCACCTGAAAGGCAATACCGCGACGGTCCTCAAGGACACGGCGCTCGAAGTCATGGCGACCGATGACGGGGATCCGCTGCTGGCGTTCTGGCCGATCGGACTTGGGCGCACCGCGGTATTCACCTCGGACGTGAAGGATCGATGGGCGGCGAACTGGATCAAGTGGCGCGGCTACGGGCCGTTCTTTGCCGCGGTCGTCCACGCGATCGAGCGCCAGCGCCCGAACCCGATCGAGCTCGAGGCCATCGCGGGTCCCATCCAGCAAGGCCGGCGTGAAGTGAAAGTATCGGTCGAGGCGCGCGATGCCGCTGGTTTCTACCGGGACCTGTTGCGACCGGCCGTCACGGTGACGTCTGGTCCTGGTCGATCGGCCACGGTGTCCCTCCGCCAGGTCGCGCCGGGCCGATACGAGGCGAGCGTCCTGGCCGACGCCTCTCGCATGGTGACCGTGACGACCGCCGATCCGGGCGGAGGTTCCATCTCGCGCATCATCGTGCCGGACGAGGCCGCGGAGTACCGCTTCCGGCCAACGGACGAAGCCCTGCTCAAGTCGCTCGCGGCGGCAACCGGCGGGTCGTGGAAGCCCGAGGCGTCCGCGTTGTCAGCGGCCCCGACGGATCGTCACAGCGAGCGCCGCCCGTTGTGGCCTGCGCTGACGATTGCCGCGCTGGTGTTGTGGTTTGGCGATATTCTGTTGCGGCGCGTGCGGGTGTTCGAGCCGAGAGTCGTAGAGTCTTCCGTCTAAGATTGTCTTGAGGGCGAGCGCTGATCTGATCGACAAACGCTGAAAGCGCCGAGGCCACGTCAGTTCCCCGGTGCCTCGGCCTACGGGCGGAAAACCACGCCTCCGGCGGTTGCCTCACGATGTTCGCGTCGGCATGGGTTTCTCGAACGACAGCCAACAATCATTCGCGCTTTCGGGTCATCCAACCGCCATTGTCGAAACAGCGCCGCCGCGGATCGGAGCGCCTGCGGCGCGGTTTTCAAAACTGACGTAGCGCCCTGGCCGCATCGCACCGGGGAACTGACGTGCGCCCTCGCCGCTGCCCGACGCGCAGGCGGGGTTGCGTCGCCGCGACCTTGTATAGTTCACGAATTGATAACGCCTGTGGGCGCTGTGGAAAACGCGCAGCGTTTTCCAAGGAGCGGTGGACGCGTTCTGTGCGTCCACGGCTCCGGCAGCGTCCATAGGCTCGGAGCCTCGGCCGCCTTGGCGAGAGTGCCCGCCGCGACCAGCGCCTCGAGCGCCGCTCAAAGAGTTGCGCCTCGCCAGGGTGGACCGTGGATTCACGTCCAGTGGGAAGTTGCGCCACGAGCGCCAATACAAGGGTGACGGGATCTGCGGACGGCCAGGCGAGACAAGGAGTAGACGTGGAACCGAGCTATGGGTGGTACGTCGGAATCGACTGGGGGAGCGAGGCGCATGACCTGGTGCTCGTCGATGGCCTCGGACAGGTGAAAGGCACCTGGAGAATTGCGCACGATGCGGTCGCCGTGCACGACTGCCTGACAGAGATTCTGTCTCAGACGGGCGCGGCCCCCGACCAGGTCGCGGTCGGCTTGGAAATTCCTCGGGGAGTCATCGTCGAGGCGCTGCTGGAACGGGGCTTCGCCGTTTTTGCGTTAAATCCGAAACAGTTGGATCGGTTTCGTGATCGACATACGGTCGCCGGCGCGAAGGATGATCGCCGAGACGCGTACGTGGTCGCCGATTCCCTGCGAACTGATCGACATCGCTTTCGTCGGGTCCAGCCCGAACCCGCTGCGCTCGTCGAACTCCGCGAATATGTGCAAATGCTCGACGTGCTCGCGCGCGACCATCGTCGGGTCGCCAATCAGCTGCGCGAGCAGCTCGTGCGGGTGGTGCCTCAGTGGCTCGTCCTGGCCCCGGCGGCCGACGAACCGTGGTTCTGGCGCCTGATCGAGGATGGGCTGACGTCGACCGGCCCGCGCCCGATGCGGGCGGCACGCGTCAGCCGGATCTTGCGCGAGCACCGGATTACGCGCTGGTCCACCGAGGAGGTGCTCGCCGTGCTGGCGCGGCGGCCGTGGACCGTCGCCGCCGGGACGTGGCCGGCGGTGTATGCCCACGTGATGCTGCTCCTGCCCCGCCTGCGTCTCCTGCGCACGCAACGCTCGGAATTGGAGGCCACTCTCGATCGCGCGCTGGCGCGATGCGCCGAGACCGAGGGGCAGCCAGGCGAGCATCGCGACGTGTCCATTCTCCGGTCGCTGCCCGGCGTTGGGAGGAAGGTTGCCGCCGCGATGCTCGGCTACGCCACACGGGCGCTGGCTGAGCGCGATTATCACATGCTGCGCAGTTACACGGGGGTGGCCCCCGTCACCAAACGGAGTGGGAAACGGTACCATGTCACCACGATGCGGTACGCCTGCCATCCGAAGCTGCGCGCCGCATTGCATTATTGGGCCGGCGCCAGCCTGCGCCTCGACGGCGCGGCGCACGCCTATTACAAAGCGTTGCGCCAGCGCGGCTGTACCCATGGGCGCGCGCTGCGCAGTGTGGGCGATCGCTGGTTGCGGATTCTGATGGCGATGCTTCGCACGCAGCAGACGTACGATCCGTCGCGATTCGACGCTGCGACCACTTGACCACGGGTGGGAAGTCTTTGAGCGCCGTGATACGCGATAGTCCTAAATCAGCTTCGCAGGTGTCCCGATCGCCGGCGGCGATGAGTACGCGAGAAGCGTAGCGGCCAACCCCGATGCCGAACAGTCGGCTCACCGGCGTTCGTCAAACCCCAACCGGCGGCGCAATCGTGAGGCACGCACCGGAGAAGCTGATTTTCCACGGCGCGAAACGGGAGCAAGACGTAACCCCGGCTGCGCGGCGGCGCTAACGATGTGCAGAATACGGGCTCCCGCCGGCTCTTGGAGGCTGGCTGCAGAATCGTCGCGCGCGAAAGCTACCTAGATCTGCGACGATTGGTTATATCCTCCACTTGATCGAATTGGAGGAACTATGCCGGCGTCATTGACCCGCCGTGACTTTCTCGAACGTGCCGCGCTCACGACCGCCGTCCTCGCATGCGCGCGGCCTGCGATGGCCGCCGATACGATGTTTGTGTCGCTGAACGGCGCGGTCACGAGGGGCGTGAGCGGCGCCGACAAGGTGCGGCTGGCCGCGAAGGTCGGGTTCGGCGGAGTGGACTGGGATTTCGGTCCTGCGAAAACAGCCGGCCTCGACGCCACGAAGGCGCTGTTTGCCGAGCTCAAGATTAAACCAACGATCGCAAACCTCCCGATGGCGCGGCCGCTGCCGTTCGGCGGCGAGCAGTCAGCTTTCGATCAGGCGTTGACCCAGCTGGCAGACGACGCGGCGTTTTGCGCGGCGATCGGCTGTCAGAAGATGATGGTGGTGCTTCCGGCGACGAGCCCGGTTCCGAAGGACGAGTTCCGAAAGACAGTACGAGATCGACTCGCGGCCATCTCGCAAGTGCTTCAGAAATCGAGCGTACGTCTCGGCATCGAGTTTCTCGGCGTACAGCAGTTCAGGATGGCGCGAGCCGGCGGGCCTCCTCCCACGCCTTTCATCTGGAATCTGCCGGAGACCATCGCGCTCGCGAAGGACAGCGGTCCGAACATCGGCACGATTCTCGACGTCTGGCACTGGCACCACTCGGGCAGCACGATAGGAGACATCCTCGCCGCCGGCAATGACCGCATCGTCCATGTTCACGTGTCGGATGCGAAAGCGCAGCCGGCGGAAGAAGTCCGCGACAATCAGCGCGTGATGCCTGGAGAGGGCGTGATCAACCTCGTCGGCTTCTTTCAGGCGCTGAAGAAGATCGGCTACGACGGCGGTGTCAGCCCGGAGCCGCTCGGCCGCGTGCCGCAGGAGATGTCCCCGGAGGAGGGCGCGAAGCTTGCGCTCGACACGACATTGGCCGTGCTGAAGAAAGCAGGCGTGGTGTAAACATGCTCCGGATCGCTGCGCTGGCGATCGCGGTCACGGTTGTCGCCTTGCCGCAGGTGCAGCCGTCGCCGGCAAATCAGCAACCCCCTACCTTTCGCACCGGTATCGACGTCGTACAGCTCGATGTCACGGTGCTCGACAAGGATCGCCACCCGGTTCGCGGCTTGACCGCGGAGGATTTCACGATCCTCGACAAGGGCAAACCGCAGCCGATCGTCGCGTTCTCGCCCGTTGATGTACCTGCGCCCGTGTCAGACGTCGCTCCGTGGGTGCGGGACGCGCCACTGGACGTGGTGTCGAACGCCGAGAATCGCCGTCTTGTCGCGATCGTCATGGACGATGCGTACGCGAAGCTCGAGCCGGACGTGACCAAACGGGCGAAGCAGATCGCGCGCAACGCTGTCGATCAGCTGGGCCCCGGAGATCTTGCGGCGGTGGTGTTCACTTTTCTCGGCCGGGCACAGAATTTCACGGCGGATCGATCTCAGCTCGTGCAGGCGATTGAGTCCTACACACCGAAGACGACAGGGTCCATGGGGCCGCCGGCAATCTGCGACCCCCGCCACCGATCGTGCGACGTCGAAGCGCTCGCCTCTGTTGCGTCCACGCTGGTCAGCGCGCCGCCGGGACGGAAGATCCTCATACTTATCTCCGGCGGCAGGGCGTTCACACTTGGTGAAATCGGCGTGCCGTCGTCCCGGAGCGAGGGAACGGACCTCGTGCGGCTCTTCGGCGATCTTCAACGCGCCAACATCACGGTGTATGCGTATGACGCACACGGCCTCGAGGTTGACGGATCGATGGTCGCGAAGGAGTCGCTCTATTCGTTTGCCGAAAGCACGGGTGGCCGCGCCGTGGCCTTCACGAATGATCCCGCGTCTTCCGTGGCGGATGCATTTCGCGAGAGCAGCACGTACTATTTCATAGGATTCCGGACGACCGCGTCGAACGAGAAGGAGTTTCATAAGATAGAGGTCAAGGTGAATCGTCCGGGCGTCCAGGTACACACACGCAACGGTTACTATCCACCTTCGAAGAACACGCCTGCGGAGACGATCAACGGCATTCCGAGCGGCGAGCTGCCCATCTCCACGACGGTGGCGGCCGTTGCGGTCTCAGGACGTCGTGAAGCCGAAGTGATACTCGCCACGCGAATCGCTCCGGCGGATGGTGCGACGACGCCAAGAGATGTCGCACTCGCGACGACGGCCTACGATTCGGAGGGAAAGCCACACGGCGCGCTCCGTCAGACCATGACGATAGCGCCGGTCACCGGAGCGGCGATCGGTCCCGACCTTCCCGGCCACTTCCCACTGCGGCCAGGACGATACATGCTCCGTATCGCGGCAACGTCTGAGGGACGCGCGGGTAGTGTGTTCGTCGACATCGACATACCAGACTTCGCAAAGGATCCGTTGTCGGCGTCTGGATTGATTTTGCAACGTCGGCCGACGGCTCCGATGCAGGACAAATTCCTCTCCGATCTGGTTCCCGTGGTGCCGACCACTCACCGGCAGTTTCTTGCGTCGGATGATGTGGCTGTCTTTGTTCGGATCTACCAGGGAGGCAAGGGGCGAATCGTGCCGGTGCGGATGACGGCGAGAGTGAGGGACGAACGGAATGCCATCGCGAGCAATCACGAGGGCATGCTCGAGGTCGAGAATTTCTCGGGGAACCGTTCTGCGGATTTCGAGGTGGCCCTGCCGCTGGCGCACCTGTCGCCGGGAGCGTATCTGCTGGAAGTAGACGCGCAATCCGGCGCGCGTCATGCCGTCAGGACCGCGCGCTTTACGGTCGTCGCGAACCGGTAAGCGCGAGGCTGACACGGGAGATCCGGTGGTGTACCGAACCTCCCTGTGTCTGTGCTCTTCTGTGTTCTTCTGTGTTTTTCTGTGGCTGTGTTTTTCTGTGGCCTAGTTTTTCGTCAGCGCCAGCCCGGAGACCGTCGCGTCCGTGTTGTGCGCGAAACGGATCCCGTAGACGCCGTCGGTTGACTTCAGCTTGCCGGCGGCGATGAGCGACGCCTTGTCGTAGCTGCCGACGACCGTGCCGTTGATCGCGCACTCGACCTTGTCACCCTTGACCGACACCGCGATCTCCTGCGAGACGGGCTGGTCTTTCCCCGCCGCCTTGTGGATCGTGTCGTTGGGTTCTCCGCGGCGGCCGTTCACCTGGAACGGATCGGGTCCCATGCCGCGGACGATGAAGGTGCCGTTGCCGTAGGCGGCGCAATAGAGATAGCTCCCGTTCGGCGTGTCGAGGTCATTGCCCGCGATCATGATCCCGTAGGGATGCGGGTGATCGTTGAGGTTCATGAACTTCGGCTCGTTGAACGTCGCCTTGACGGTGTAGTTGCCGGTCGCCTTGTTTGCGGGATTCCAGTAGGTCACCGCCGGACCGGTCACGACGTGCAGATCCTTTCCTTCCATGGAGAGCTTTGCATCCTTGATGGTCTGTCCCTGCTTCTCGGCCGACGCATCGATCTTGCCCGCCCATCCGGGGGCCGTGATGCCACCACCGGCCACGCTGCGATTGGCTTCCTGGGGCGCCTGGGCAGCTGGGGCGAGCGGGACGAGCGCAGCGAGTGCCATTGCGAGCGCGGAACCGTATACGAGACGCATATCCTGTCCTTTCCTCTTGAAGGGCCATCATCCGGCCGGATGGCGAGTATACGACGAGCGCCTCTCCGTCGTGAAGGCGGCGCAGGCCCTGTGGTTAACTCTGCTGTCGCCAATGGTGAGATACTCCGCTAACTCAATGTTCTCCGTTTCTCTGACGACGAGTGCATTATGTCCGATCTGACCCGTCGCGATTTTCTGCAGGTCACTGCCGGCGCGGGGGCGTTCGCCTCACTCGTGCCGCCACCAGCTCGTCCCGCGATTGATCCCACCTGGCAACCGCCTGCCGTCGGTGCGGGTTGGTTCGACAAGCCGATGCGATGGGTGCAGTTGACGCTGGTCGAAAACGATCCCGGCACGTTCGATCCGCAGTTCTGGCTCGACTATTTCCGCAAGCTGCATGCGGACGCCGCCACGCTGAGCGCGGGCGGCATTGTCGCGTACTACCCGACGGAGGTGCCGCTGCACCACCGGAGCGCCTGGCTGGGCACGAGCGATCCGTTCGGCACGCTTGTCGCGGGCTGCCGGAAGATAGGGATGCAGGTCGTCGCGAGGACCGATCCGCATGCGGTGCGCGAGGACGTGCACGCGGCGCACCCGGACTGGATCGCACACAACGCGGACGGTCAACCCAGGCGCCACTGGGCCAACCCGGAACTGTGGGTGACGTGCGCGCTGGGACCGTACAACTTCGACCTCATGGATCAGGTCCATCGCGAGATCACCACGAAGTACAAAGTCGACGGGATTTTCTCGAATCGCTGGGCGCAGCAGGGCGGGGATTGCTACTGCGCGAACTGCCAGAAGAACTTCAAGGACGCGACCGGGATGGACCTCCCGCCGACGACCGATCGCCGCGACCCGGCGCGTCGCGCGTATGTCGCCTGGCGCAAGACGAGGCTGACCGATCTGTGGAAGAAGTGGGACGCGACCGTGCGCGCGGCCAACCCGGACGCGAGTTTCATTCCAAACGGGCCGCCGGATTTGAAAACCGCGGGGGAGCTCGCGGCGATTCAGTTCACCGACAATCAGGCCAGGCGCGGCGTCACGCCGCCGTGGGCGAACGGCAGGCGCGCGAAAGAGTACCGCTCGGTCATGGGGCGTCGGCCGATTGGCGGGATCTTCAGCGTGGGTCTCGAGGAAGCGTATCGCTGGAAGGATTCGGTGCAGAGCGAGCCGGAGATCAGGCTGTGGGTTGCCGAGGGTACCGCGAACGGCATGCGACCGTGGGTCACAAAGTTCTCAGGCGTGCTGTACGACAAGCGCTGGCTGCCGGTCGTGGAACGCATTTACGACTGGCACTACGCACACGAGCGCTACCTGCGGAACGAGGCACCACTCGCTCGAGTCGCCGTGCTTCACTCGGAACAGACGGCGGCCGAGCATTCGGGCGTTGCGCAGGGTGACCGGCACGAAGACCACATGCTCGGCATGTATCACTCGCTCGTGGAGTCCAGGATTCCGTTCGAGCTGGTGCACGAGGCGTTTCTCACGCCGGATCATCTCGATCGATTCAAGCTCCTGATTCTTGCCGACGCGGCCGCGCTGTCGGACGCCCAGTGCCGCGCGATCAAGGAGTATGTCGGTCGAGGCGGCAGTCTTCTCGCCACCTTCGCGTCATCCCTGTACGACGAAACCGGTAAGCGCCGCGACGACTTTGGCCTGGCCGATCTCTTCGGCGTCTCGTTTACGGGCCGCGTCGAAGGCCCGATGCAGAACTCGTATCTCAGCCTCGATACGGAATCCTCGACGGGTGCGCGTCATGCCGTTCTGGCCGGGCTCGAAGGTACGCCGCGCATCATCAACGGGGTGTTTCGCCTCGACGTGCGGCCGACCGTCGATTTTCCCTCTCCGGTCACGCTGATTCCCACGTACCCGGACCTGCCGATGGAGGACGTCTACCCGCGCGTGGGGCACACCACGACGCGCGAGCTGTATCTCCGCGATCTCGGAAAGAGCCGTGTCGTGTACGTGCCATGGGACATCGACCGGACCTTGTGGGACGTGATGTGCGTGGATCATCTGCGACTGCTGCGTAATGCGATCGAGTGGGCTGCAAACGAGCCGGCGCCGGCGGTCGTGGAGGGCCCCGGGCTGATCGACGTCACGGTGTGGCGTCAGCGCGACTCGATGACCGTGCACCTGGTCAACCTGACGAACCCGATGATGATGAAGGGGCCTCTGCGCGAAGTAATCCCGGTCGGGCCTCAGCGCGTCAGCGTGCGGCTGCCCGATGGCACGCGTCCGAAAAAAGTGCAGTTGTTGACGGCGGGGAAGAATATCGCTGACTTCAAGACGACGGGCCAGGTCGTTATGCTCACGGTGCCGTCGGTCGAAGTGCACGAAGTCGTGGCAATTGATCTGTGATCGACCCTAGCGGCCGGCGAGCGCGGGCCAGTTCTGAATGAACACCGCGCGCGAGCGACGGCCCGGCTCCTCGACGGGAACCAGAAAACGACGTTCATCCGGGCCGATGTCGTACTGCGCGACGTCGAGCCGATCGGACGCACCGGAGTCACCAAGCACGACTTCGACCTTTCCGACTTGCAGCGCCACCGGCGAGGTCACGGGCACTCGAACCAGCCGACCGACAAACCGTCCGTTCGCGGGCGAACCTTCCACGTAATAGAGCCATCGTCCGTCGGCTGAGAACCGTGGCCTGATAGCGCCGCCCGTCGTAATGCGGCGCCGGGCCGAGCCGTCGAGACGCGCCAGCACGATATCCAGGTGCCCGCTCTCATCGTGGCTGCCAATGGCGGCGAGCGTGCCATCCGGGGACGCATCCGCCTCGTACACATCGAGATCCGACGTCAATACGTCGGCGGGCCCGACGCTGCCATCGCCGCGAATCGGGACCCTGGAGAGCTTGCCACGGGCACGAACGTCCTCGATGGTGAAGATGGAGCGGCCATCCCGGAAAACCGTCGCCCATACTCCCTGCGTTAGCTCGTGAGGAGGAGCCCCGGGAGCCAGACGCTGCTCGAATATTCGAGACGCCGTCTCGACGCCGCCTGAGGCATAGACGAGCCGATCGCCCCCAGGAAACCAGGCCGGAGCGCTCAATCTCCACGTCCCCTTGACGTCGGTTGGCCGATTGAACGTAACCGGCGTGTCGGCGCCGGTCTGCAGATCCCTGACGACCAGGTTCAGAACGTTGCGCGCATTCACGATGAACGCGGCGCGGCGTCCATCGGGCGACAGCGCCAGACGAGACCCGCCAGCGAGTTGAACCGGATCTCCGGGGATCCGAGTGATGCGCCCGGACGGTTCGGCCCAGGCGAGCGACGACTTGATCGCGGCACGTACCCTGACGAGCAGCGTTCCGTCGTTCCCCGCCGAGTAAGCCTCAGCGTCCGCCTGGACGAGCGTCGCCTTGGAGAGATCGAGAGGACCGCTGGCTGGCGGCGCGGCCCAGAGCCCACGGTTGGCGCCGGCGCGGAGGAACAGCAGCGGTCCCGCGCTCGTAGGCCGGACGTCGGTGACGGTTCCGTCTTCCGTCAGGATCGTGCGTCGCGTGCCATCCAGGATCTCGTGTTGAGTAAGGCTGTCCGTGCGCCGGTGGGTCGCGATGATCAGGCGGCCGTCCGGCAGCGGTGCGACATGGTGAAAGTCCACTTCGCTTGCAGGATTGACGGCGAGCAGAAGCGACGGAGTACCGCCGCTTGCGGAAACCTTGTAAAGGCTTTCTCGCCAGACGGCAAACGCGATCGTTCCATCAGCAAGCCACGCGCCCGACAGGATGGCGCCGGTTGCCGGGATCGCGCAGATGACGAATGGAGATCCGCCGGACGCCGGGATCCGGCGCAGCATGCCCTCCGCGACGTACGCGACCCATTTGCCGTCGGGCGACCAGAACACCTGCTGGTTCGGCCCCTGCGCGACCTCGCCGAAGTCCTGTGGCTCGAGACTGGTGAAGGTTCGTACGTAAAGATGTCCGTCGCCCAGATAAGCGAATGCCGAGCCGTCTGGCGACAACGCGAACGGCCCGGAGATTTCGGAACTGATTTCCAGTATGCGGACAGGAACTGCGGACGCGGGCTTGAGACGCCACGCCACGGTAGCGGCGGCCAGGAGGAGAACACGCGGCCGCGATCGCGAGTATCAGGGTTCGTCGCGCCACAACCGACGCTGATCGAGCCGAGGTCGAGGTTCGTGGCGCCGACAATAGAATCCGCGCTTCACCGATGTCTCTCAGCCTGAGTTTGGGATCGGGCTCGAGACATCGTTCGAGGAGATGTCGCATTGGCGCTGGTGTCGACGGCGGCAAGGCCGACCAGTCGATCTCGGCGCGCAACACCGACGCCAGCGCCTCCATCGCCGAGTCACCAGCGAACAGCCGGCGTCCCGCCAGCATCTCGTAGACCACCACGCCGTACGCCCAGATGTCAGCGCGCTTGTCAGCCGGACGGCCTTTTGCGATCTCCGGCGCGATGTAGGGCGCGGTGCCGAGCAACACGCCAGCCGCTGTCATCGCCGGCGACGTGAACGTCGGCGAGTTCATGGCCTCGCCCGATGCGCCTCGGAGGCCTGACGGTGTCGCCTTCGCCAGGCCGAAATCCAGCACCTTCACGGTGCCGTCGGTGCGAACCATCACGTTGGCGGGCTTGAGGTCGCGGTGCACGATGCCGGCCTCGTGGGCGGCTTCGAGGGCCTCGGCGAGTTGTCTGGCGATGGGGAGTGCCTCGTCCGACGGCAGGGCGCCTCGCGCGATCCGCCGCGACAAATCTTCACCTTCGACGAGCTCCATCACGATCGCGCGGAGATTCGAGGAATCCTCGATTCCATAAATCGCCGCGATGTTGGGGTGATTGAGCGCGGCAAGCGCCTGCGCCTCGCGCGTGAACCGGGCGAGCCGCTCCTCGTCCCGTGCGAGAGACTCAGGCACGATCTTTAGGGCGACGTCCCGCTGCAGCCGGATGTCACGCGCGCGGTAAACCTCGCCCATGCCGCCGGCGCCGAGCGGGCCGATGACCTCGTAGGAGCCGAGATGTGCGCCGGCGACGAAACTCATCAATACGCGGAATTATAGTTCCGCGCGGCACCAGCTATTTATCCGGCAACCCCGCCGGCGCCCGCACGGTGAGGCCCTTGCGATCCACGGTGAGGGTGAACCGGCGATCGAGCTTCACGCCGTCCGGCAGCGAATAAGAGATTTCGTACTGCGCCGCGAGGTCGTCGGCCACCTGCTGAAGGGCTTTCGGAATCGCGGACGTCGTGACGGCGTCGAAGCGTTTGCCGCCTGACTGCTTCGAGCCGTCGCCGAGCACCTGCTCGCGACCGCTCTCCTCGCCCATCGTGCTGAGGTTGTTGCTGTTGTTGGTGGTGGGCGGAGCAAACGTGACGACGTAGAGTATTGCGCCGCTTTGCCGCAGCTGGGTCAGGACCGAGCTCGCCGAGGCCCCGCCGGCCTGTCCTCCCGCGAACCCCACTACGACCATCACCGGCCGGTCCGTCTTCTGCTGCTCGAACAGCTTGGCCTGATCGTTGATCCCTTCGGTCAGGTTCGATGTCGGCTGCGGGTTGAGGGTCAGCTCGTTGATCGCCTTGAGCACGACGTTTACGTCGGTCACGAATGGCGTAATCGAGGTGTTCCGAAGCCCAATGCCGATGAGCGAGATCTCTGCGAGGTTGTTCATCCGTTTCACGAACTCGAACAGTCCGAGGCGGACCTGTGAGTCGCCCATCAGCCGTTCCTCTGCCATCAGGGCCAGGTGGGGTTTCCTCGTGGCCGGGGCGGCCTTCACGATCTCGCGATCCTTGCCACCTTCTTTCACCTTGAAGTTCGCCGCCGTCAGATCGGTAACGGGCGCGCCCTTGTCGTCTGTGATGGTGACGTAAACGGTTCTGTTTGTCGCCGCTCGCGCGGCGAGAGACGAGGAAAGCAGGGGCGCAACAAGAACGCAGACGACAGTGGCCAGCGCCAGCAGGCGGCGGTGGGCTGAACTCATGGGCGAAACCTCCAGGGGGAGTATAGATCCGGAAAAGGGACAAGGGAAAAGCCACAAGGCAAAAGAGACAAGGGAACAGGCTAAAATAGTCATCAACGAGGTGTTTATGGACGCTCCGCGAACCTCAGGTAGCCCGCTGCTTCCGAAACCCGTCGATCAGTTTCGTGACTATGCGCACGCGAACCCGCGCGTCGAAGAGTTCTATGCGCTCAATCACGCGAATCAGACGCTTGACTTCGTGCTCGGAAAGAAGCGCGAGTATCTGCCCAGGAGTCGCCGGACGATGACCGTCTGGGAGTCGCTGGACTACCTGAACACGCTCGTGGACGACAGCGATCCTGACATCGACTTCACCCAGATCGAGCACGCGCTCCAGACGGCGGAAGCGATCCGTGCGGCCGGCCAGCCGCGCTGGTTCATCGTGACCGGCCTCGTCCACGATCTCGGCAAGATCCTCTGCCTCTTCGGCGAGCCCCAGTGGGCCGTCGTCGGCGACACGTTCCCCGTGGGCTGTGCGTTCTCGCCGACCATCGTGTACAGCGAGCTCTTCAAGAACAATCCGGATTCGATCGTCCCGCAGTACCAGACCGAATGCGGCATCTACGAGCGCGGGTGCGGCCTCGACAACGTACACATGTCGTGGGGTCACGACGAGTATGTGTATCACGTGGTGAAGGATTACCTGCCGCCGGAAGCGTTGTACATGCTGCGGTACCACTCGTTCTACCCGTGGCACAAGGAAGGCGCCTACACGGAGCTGAGCAACGACACGGATCGCACGATGCTCAAGTGGGTGCGGGCGTTCAACCGGTACAACCTGTACTCGAAGGGCGCCCCACGCCCCAAGGTGGACGAGCTGATGCCGTATTACAAAGATCTCGTCGATGAGTTCTTGCCAGAACCGTTGAAATGGTAAGGCTTTTCAATTCAACGTTAACGGCTTCGCCGCCTTCGGCTGCGCGGCGTTGTAGTCCTCGCCCAGCAGCATCGCAATCGTGGCCGCCATCTGCGACTGCGTGACCTTCATCCCCGAGCGCGCGCCAAGCGGCGCGACGCCAGGGCCCATCGCGGCCATCCAGATCTGATCGGACTCGAGGACCTTCTCCCCGTGGCTCGTCCAGTTCTCGCCGGTGTTGCCCCTTCCGTGATCCGTGGCCAGCAGCAGCGCGGTCCGTCCTTTGTATTCCGGCATTGACTGGGTTGTTTCCCACAGCCGCCGGATGAAGCGATCGTTACGCCAGGCGGCATCGAGATACAGATCGTAGCGGCGGCCATGCGCCCACTCGTCGGTCTCGCCGAGCATCACGTAGAGCACGCGCGGCTTGTTCTTTTTCAGGTATTCGATCGCCCCGGCGCCGGTCGGCGCATCCGCGCGAGTCTCTCCCCAGTATGGCGGCAGATCGGCAGCGAAGTCGTTGATCGCTCGCTCGCGATCGGACTTCGCATCGGTGATGGGCGCGCCGTCGCCGTTGGCATAGAGATGGCTGCGCTCGGTGTTGACGATCCAGGGCAGCAGCTCCCACGACGCGAACGCGGCGACCTTTCCGTTGAAGCCAGGGCGGCCATTGAGCCACTCGAGCACCGTGACGTTTGGATTCGGCTTGCGGTCGTTGCTGTCGATGCGCGGGTCGGGAAAGCCTGAGAGGATCTCGTTGTATCCCGGATACGAGAAGCGCAGCCCGTTGGTGACCCGGGCGTCGCTCCCTTTCGACGGATCCCCAAAGATTTGACCGACCCTGGCAACCACCGTCCAGAGATAGGGCATCAGTTTTTCGCGCCGCTGCTCCGGTGTTTGGCCGCCAAAACGCTCTTCAACCTTTCGTTTCGTCGACTCCGAGACCCCTCCCTCCTTTGGCGTCAACAGATCGGACGACATGCCGCCAAAGATTTCCTGCCACCGCATCCCATCCATCGTCACGACGAGGACGTTGGCCACGCGACCTTGCCGTTCCTGAGGTTCGGCGGAGCGCAAGCTGATCGAAAGCAGCGCGAAAGTGGCGGTGACGAGAAGGGTGACGGGATTGAGCAAGCGTCTCATTCGGGCGAATTATACGCGCGACCGCCCCCGCCGACGGCGTAAGATGCGCAAGGCCAATTCGTCCCGAGAGCAGTCCAAACGACGATCGGTTTCTGGCTCTCAGGAGGTTGTCATGATTAAACGTCTGGGAGGCGCGGTGCTCGTCGCGGCCGCCGCGGCGGCTCTGATTCCAAACGGCGTGGCTGCCACGACGCAGTCGCCGGACCTGGTCGTGCACGAGTGGGGGACGTTCACCTCGATTGCCGGACCGGACGGACAGGCGATCCAATGGCGCCCGCTGACCGGTCCGTCGGATCTGCCCTGTTTTGTGACCTTGCTCAATCCCACCAGCATCAAGATTGGCCAGGGCGGCGTCCCAGCAATCAAGGCGACGGTCCGGATGGAGACGCCCGTCCTGTACTTCTACTCGACGTCCGAGCAGACGGTTCGTGCGACCGTCAGGTTTCCCCAGGGCTTAATCTCCGAGTGGTACCCGCAGGCAACTCAACGGCCGGGGACAGTAAGTCCGACTGATCCGACAAACTTCAATACCTTGGAGCGGATTCAATGGGACAACGTGCGGGTGATCCCTGGTGCGAAGGAAGATTTCCCGACCGAGCCGGACGGTAGCCATTACTACGCCGCCCGCGAGACGGATGCCGCCCCGCTGACCGTCGGCGGTCAGCAGGAGAAGTTCCTGTTTTATCGCGGCCTTGGGAATTTCCGCCTGCCGTTGTCGGCAACCATCGATCACAACGGGAAGCTCTCAGTTGAGCAGGCGAGTGGCAGCGGGATCGACACGTTCATCCTCTTCGAACGCCGCGCAGGACGGATGGGCTACCGCGTCGCCCACGCGGCAGGAAAGGCCATCGTTCTGGACCGGCCTGACCTGACGGCGACTGTGCAGTCGCTCCGCGAGGCGCTGCGCAACACGCTCATTGGTGAAGGCCTATACCCGCGCGAGGCCGCCGCGATGGTCGAGACCTGGCGCGATTCCTGGTTCGAGGATGGTGCGCGACTGTTCTATGTGTTCCCGCGGTCAGCCGTCGATGCCGTCCTTCCGCTCCAGATCGAGCCCAGGCCGACTGATGTGAAACGGGTATTCGTTGGCCGCATGGAGATCGTGACGCCGGAGGTTGAATCCGAGGTCGCTGAGGCCATCCGGACGAACAATCAGACGGTGCTTCGCAAGTACGGGCGCTTCCTCGAGCCGATCTCGCAGATGGTGCAGCAAAGGCTAGCCGCCAAGTACGACCAGGGGAAATTGGACAGCGCCATGAAGCTGGTGGCGTCGCAGTCGACGAAGTCTGCGTGTGCTACGCCTACTACGGCACAACGAAGCGGGCCAGCCTCCAACCAATGACGCCAGGCAGCGGGCGAGTGCCCGCGCGATTGTCGTGCGCCGGTCTGGCGGTTGTGCTCGCGTTTGCAGTTGTGAACGGGGACCAACCCGCCAGCTCTGCGCAGACATTCGATCTGGTCGTGTACGGCGGCACAGCCGGTGGGGTGATCACTGCCGTCGCTGCGCGCCGTGAAGGATTGACGGTTGCCCTCCTCGAACCCGGACGTCATCTCGGCGGGATGGTCTCCGGAGGCCTCGGCTGGACCGATTACGGAAAGAAAGAAGTCATCGGCGGCTACTCGCTCGAGTTTTTCGAGCGAGTCGGCGCGAAGTACGGCCGGCCGATCGAATGGCACTTTGAACCGCACGTGTCCGAGGCGGTCTTCAACGATCTCGTCAAGGAAGCCGGTGTGCGTGTATTTCTTCAGCACGGGCTTCGCGAGAAGGGCGGTGTCCGCACGACAGGCACAGCCGTCTCGGAAATCGTGACGGGGAATGGCAGCATCTTTCGAGCGCGGCTGTTCGCTGACGCCAGCTATGAAGGGGATCTGATGGCTCAGGCCGGTGTGTCGTACACCTGGGGCCGCGAGGCCATCAGCGAGTACAACGAATCGCTGGCAGGCGTGCGCGATCGAACTCCGCTGCATCAGTTCCGCACTGCCGTGTCACCGGTTGACCGAGCGGGAAGGCTTCTGTCCGAGATCATGCCGCGATCGAAGGACCCGGTCGGCGCGGCGGACAAACGTGTTCAGGCGTACAACTTCCGGCTCTGCATGACGAAGACGCCCGACAACCGCGTCGCCTGGCCGAAGCCGGCCGGCTACAGCGCGTCGCGCTACGAGCTTCTGGCGCGCTATCTCCCGGCGTTCGAAAAGACGCTTGGGCGGCCGCTGGCGATCAACGACGTCATGAAAGCCGACATCGTCCAGAACGGGAAAACCGACACGAACAACAACGGCGCGTTTTCCACGGACTACATCGGTGGCAGCTATGACTATCCGGAAGGCAGCTACGCCACGCGGGCGCGGATTCGTCAGGCGCACGTGGACTACATCCAGGGATTCTTGTACTTTCTTGCAACCGATACGCGCGTTCCCGCCGCACTCTCGGCAGAGATGAAGGAGTGGGGCCTCTGCAAAGACGAGTTCGTTGACAACAATCACTGGCCGTCTCAGTTGTACGTGCGCGAAGCGAGGCGAATGGTCGGCGAATACGTGATGTCGCAGAAGGACATCCAGACCGATCTGACCAAGGCGGACTCGATCGGCATGGGCTCCTACAACAGCGACTCGCACAACGTGCAGAGGCGGCCGGCCGAAGACGGCACGACAGTCGAGAACGAAGGAGACATGCAGGTCAGCGTGACGCCGTACGAGATCCCGTATCGCTTGATCCTGCCGAAACGCGCGCAAACGACGAACCTCCTTGTGCCGGTCTGCTTCTCGGCCACGCACGTCGCGTACTCGACCTTGCGGATGGAGCCTCAATACATGATCGTGGGTCAGGCTGCGGGGATTGCAGCGAAGATGGCAATCGACGGAAAGCTGGCGGTGCAGGACGTCGATACTCGGGCGCTCGCTGCCAGGCTGTCATCACAGCGCGCCGTTCTTCACAAACCGTAACTGCTGGTTTCCACTATCTAGGTCTGGCTCGCCGAATCGAGTATTCCTTCGCGGCGGCCGAGTCGGTGACAATCTCCGGCGATCCCCACACGGCCGTAGTTGGAATGCCATCGATGGCGTCTGCCGCGAGAACGACCCGCCACGTCATGCGTTCGGGATGGTAAAAGAGGCTCCACTTCCATCCGGCGTATGGGGAGAGGTCGGTCCGCACGTCAACCCAGCCGCGCTGTCCCGGAGTCAGCACCACGTCGGTCAGGCGCTCGTAGATCCGATCGTCGCTGACGCCGACCCGCAGTCGCACGGATGCCGCGGAGTTTTCAGGGCTGGATGGTTCGAGCGCGGCAGAGGCCCGCAACAAGCCATGACGAGGGAGGGGAAGAGGAATGGTCAAACGGCTTGGAACCGGCACGATCAGCGACGGACGCGCGACGCCGGCGATTTCGCGATTGGCGATCTCGAATCCGCGAGGCGGCCGCTTCTCAGCCTGATCGAGCTCGCGCAGGAGGTTGACGGCCTGCACCGGAGTTTTCTCGACGCCGCCGCATCCCAGGCATAAGATTCCAGCAAGGATGGCGAGCGTGTACCGATGTATTGCGATTGGGCTGGTGATCCTGTTCCTCGCGGCGGTTGGGCGATCTTATCACCCGCGTACCGGCTTCACGACGCTCATCGCATTTCCGCAGGCAGGACCGACCGATCCGCCAGCGCTTCAGGCGCTTCCGCACTATCAATCACCACTCGCGAATTACGACGGACAGTTCTACGCGCTGCGCGCGCTCGATCCGCTCCTGCGTGATCCGACGATCGATCGCGGGATGGATCTCGCGCCATTCCGTGCGCGCCGCATTCTCTTCAGCTGGACGGCGTACGCTCTGGGCCTCGGGCGGCCCCGATGGATCCTCGAAGCCTACGCGCTGCAAAACGTCGTCTGCTGGCTGATTCTCGCGGCGTTGGTGACGCGCTGGCTGAACCCGGTGTCCGCGCGAGGCCTGGCGCTCTGGTACGCCGTTCTGTTTTCGCACGGTTTGCTCTGGTCAGTCAGCCTCGCCTTGCTCGACGGCCCCAGCCTGGTGCTGGTCATGTGCGCCGTGATAGCGGTCGAAGCGAATCATCCGCTGCGTTCGGCGGCCATCGTCGGAATGGCGACCCTCGGCCGAGAAACCAACCTGCTCGTGGCCCTGGCGCAGCCGATTCCGAAGGACGCCCGCGGCTGGGCCCGCCTGGCTCTGGCCGCGATCCTGACGGTGCTGCCGGTCTTGATCTGGATGGACTACCTGCGTTCGATTTATCGATCGACCACGCTGGCCGGAACGGACTCCTTTGTGCTTCTGGGGACCGGGCTGGCGGCGAGCTGGGGAGATGCCCTCTCGATGCTGACGAATCGGTTTCCGGCGGGGGTCATGCCGGCCTGCATCATCGTGGCGCTGGCCGTGCAGGCCATCTTCATTTTCGTGCGGCGTGATTACGCCGCGCCGTGGTGGCGCGTCGCGTGCGCATATGCCGTGATGCTGCTCTTTCTGGATCCGGTGCTGGCCAACCCCCAGACGGGCGCGATCACGCGAGTCATGCTGCCGCTGACCGTGGGCTTCAACATTCTCCTGGCCACCGAGGTGCGGCCGCGGCGGTTCTGGGCCTGGTTTGTGGTGGGCAATCTCCACCTGCTGCCGGCGTACTACGTGATGCCGCTGGCGCCATGGTAGGCCGCAGAAGAACACAGGTTCAAAGCCACAGAAAAACACAGGATATAGGACCACAGACAAGACACAGAAGAACACAGGTCTGTTGTTCGCGTGGTAGGATCTATCTGTGTTTTTCTGTGTTCTTCTGTGGCTCATATGTTCCTGTGTTTTCGGTGGCCTGCTTTCGTCTGTGGATGCACTAGAATTCGACTATGGTTCTACTGGCCCGCCTCGTCGCGATCAGCATCCTGGCAGCGGCAATCTCCGCCGAGCCCGCGAAAGTGGCGGGGAAGTGGAACGTGACGCTGCAGCTCGAGTCCATCACCGGCCATCCGGTCATTCTTCTGAAGCAGGATGGCGAAAAACTGACCGGTACCTATGAGAGCGCCCGGTATGGGCAATCCGAGCTCAAGGGATCGATCAAGGAAAAGGAGATCGAGTTCTCCATCGCGTTCGTCGCGGAGGGAATGCAGACGCAGGGCGTGTTCGGCGGAACCGTCGACGGCGACACGATGAGCGGCAACTGCTCCTTTGACGGGGCCGGCGACGGCACCTGGTCAGCCTCCCGCCTCAAATCTCAGTAAATGTCGCGCGGCACCACTCGGTGGCGCGCGATACGGGCCGGCGCGCTCGTCGCTTGCGTCGGTTCTTGCCACGCCCCTTCCTGCCGGCGCCTATTCTGCGCTCGCCCATGAAGCGGTGATCGATGCGGCGTGGGACGGATCGATCGAGCCGGCATTGCGCGCGCGATTTCACCCGACTGCGGATGATCTCAGGCGCGCACGCGCGTTTGCGTACGGCGGAAGCCTCATTCAGGACATCGGGTACTACCCGTTTTCGAGCCGGTTCTTCGGCGACCTGACCCATTACGTGCGCAGCGCCGACTTCGTGGAGGCGCTCGTCCGGGAGTCGGCCGACGTGACGGAGTACGCGTTTGCGCTGGGGGCCCTCGCGCACTATGCGGCCGACAACAGAGGCCATCCGCTCGCGGTGAACCGGGCGGTTCCAGTTCAGTATCCCAAGCTGCGCGAGCGATTCGGCGACCTGGTGACGTATGTCGAGAACCCATCGGCGCACCTGAAGACCGAGTTTGGATTTGACGTCGCGCAGGTCGCGCGCGGCAAGTATGCGAGTGGCGCCTACCACGACTTCATCGGTTTCGAGGTATCGAAGCCGGTGATGGAACGGGCGTTCAAGACAACCTATGGTCTCGATCTGAAGGACGTGTTCGGGTCGCTCGATCTATCGATTGGTACGTTCAGGTGGACGGTCAACAACACGATACCAGGCATGACCAAGGTTGCCTGGGAACTGAAGGAGAAGGAGATCGTGGCGCTGACTCCAGGAACGACCCGTGAGAGCTTCAGTTTCTCGCAGACGCGCGCCGCGTACGAGCACGAGTGGGGCACGGGATACAAGCGGCCGGCTTTGCGTCATAAGATCCTGGCATTCCTGTTCCGGATCGTGCCGCGATTCGGTCCGTTCAGGCCACTGGCCTTCAAGCCACCGACGGCTGAGACTGAGCGCTGGTTCCTGGACAGTTTTGAGAAGACCGTCGAATACTACCGGACGCTGGTCGATGACGCGTCGCGGTCGCGGCTGTCGATCGCGAATCGCAATTTCGACACCGGAGCGGCTGTCAAGCCAGGCGAATACTCGCTCGTCGACGAGACCTATGCTCGGCTGGTTGAAAGGCTCGCAAAACAGTCCGACGCCACCGCCGGGATTCCTGCCCCCCTCCTGGCTCAGATTCGGGCGTTCTATTCGGATCCGGCTGCGCCAATCGAAACGAAGCGGCACAGAAAAGAGTGGGCCAGGCTGACCCGCGATCTCGAGAAGATCAAGGCTGTCCATTGACGACCAGGGGCATGCTTGTGCTGGTCGTCGTGGCCGGCGGCGTGTTGCGTGTGGTCCCGATCTGGTTCGGCCTGCCGTACCTGCATGCGCGCCCAGACGAGGAGACGACAATCGGGCACGCCCTTGCGATCCTGGGCGGGGATCCCAATCCTCATTTCTTCCACTGGCCATCGCTGACGTTCTATCTCGTCGCGGGCCTCCTCGCGGTCTCGTCGTGGTTTCGTGAACTGTTCTGGAACCAGTCGTCGCTCACACCTGCCCAGCAGATCCTGATCGGGCGCGCCGTGGTGGCGGCGGCCGGCACATTGACGCTTCTCTGGCTGTTCTGGATCGGGCGGCGTGTGGCAGGCGCCATCGCAGGCGTTCTTGCGGCGATGTTCCTGGCCGTTGCGATTCTTCACGTGCGTGAATCGCATTTCGCGATGACGGACGTCCTCATGACGTTGTTCGTCGTCATGTCGCTGGAGCGACTGCTTCAGGCCGTCGACGTTTCCCGGGGCGATTCGAGCGATCGTCCACAGGTGATTCGGTCCTTCGCGGTGGCTGGTGTCGCGGGGGGGTTGGCGGCGTCAACGAAATACAGCGCCGCGGCGCTGCTGGCGGCGATGGCTGCGGCACAAATCGTCTTCGTGATACGGCTCGGACCGAAGCGGCAGTGGCTCGAGCCCATGAACCTGGTGCCGTCTGCTTCCTTCGTTGCCGGATTCGCCGCCGCGTTCCTTTTGACGACGCCATATGCGCTCCTCGACCATCGGCAGTTCTCGGAGGATTTCCGGTACAACATGACCCACCTCGCGCAGGGTCACACCGGCGATCTCGGCCCTGCATGGATGTATCACCTGGTTCGATCGCTGCCGTTCGGCATCGGCGTGCCGACCTGCATCGCCGCACTGATGGGGGTTGTGCCGCTCGCGAGGCATCATCGCGCGCATGGATCCGTGCTCGCGGCGTTCGCGTTTGCGCTCTACTTCTCGGTCGGTGGCGGCCGGACGGTGTTCTTTCGATACGTGCTGCCGATCGTTCCGATCGTGTGCGTGGCCGCAGCGGTCGGCGTCAGGTCCGCTGCCGCATGGTGTGCGTCGCGCGGAGGGGTTCCGGTGCTGGTCGCTACCGGGCTGCTGGCAGCGCTCGTGGCCATTCCTGCCGCGGTGAACTGCGTGTGGTTCGATGTGCTGCTGGCCAGGACCGATACCCGGGTGCTTGCCTCGAACTGGCTGGCTGCGAACGCGCAGCCCACGCAGTCGCTGGCGGAGGCGCCTGACGAGTACGCGCAGCTCGAGCTTGGCAGCATCGTTCACGAGTGGTATTTCGACGAAGCGACCAAAGGATTCGTCAACGCGGGCACCCGCGTTCCCGACTGGCTCGTGCTCCACGAATCTCCACTTTGGACGTACGCCCGCACCCCGGCGAGCCTCCGCACGCTGGCCGCCGACCGTTACGAACTGGTATTCGAGTCGCGCGCGACACGAGGAGCGGCCCGGGCCGCTGTCTACGACATGGACGATGCCTTCTTCATGCCTGTCTCGGGGTTCGGCAGCGTGGAGCGTCCTGGGCCCAGCCTCTTCATCTACCGGAAGGTCCGATAAGGAACGACAGAATTGTGTTTCGGGGCCTCGAATCGTAACAGTCAGCCGCACAGAGCCTCAAAAATGTTCCGCAACGGTTGAGTCGGGCGCGGCATGTCGCTTGCCCCCTGCGGCGCCATGCGCTGCACGCTGTGGGTGGCTGGAATTCTGTCCGCCCTCCTCGTCTCGCCACCGAACATCCACGTGCTCCGGGCCCAACAGGCGCAATTGCCTGCGCCAGAGGCCTGGGCTGCCCTGGATAGGGGTGAGCCGGAAAAGGCGGCAGCGATTTTCCGCGAGGAGCTCGAGCGAAGCCCGGATAGCGCCCCGCTGTTGTACGGTGCGGGCTACGCCGCATTCACGCTGGGCAGAACCGACGCGGCGATCTCGTTCCTCAAGCACTCCATCGACTGTAATCCCCGGTTCGTCCAGGCCATGGTCCTCTTGTCGCAGGTGGCCTATCAGACCGCGGACCTCGATCTCGCGGTCTCGACGCTCGAGAAGGCTGCGACGATCGCGCCGCGCGACCGCAGGATCGCGCAGCAGCTCGATCAATGGCACCGCGAAGCGGCTGTTCACAACCGCCTGGACACGAACACCACCGCGCGGTTCAACGTGCTGTACGAAGGCGCCACGCACAAGGCCATCGGCGATCAGGTCACGTCCATCCTCGAGTCTGCGTACTGGCGCATCGGCAAGACGATGAATACGTACCCGTCGCAGACGCTGAACGTGATCCTGTATACGAATCGTCAGTTTCAGGACATCACGCGGGCGCCGGCGTGGGCAGGCGGCGGATACGACGGGCGCATCCGGCTGCCGGTTGGCGGCGCGCTGCGATCGCCGAGGGAGCTCGAGCGGGTCGTGACGCACGAGTTCGTGCACGCCGTGGTGCACAACGCCGCCGGCGAAAGCGTGCCGACGTGGATCAATGAGGGACTGGCGAGCTACCTCGAGTCGACCAATCGCATGTGGGCCTCCGACGTGCTCCGGCGCGCCGGCAACCGAATTCCGCTCGAGTATCTCGCCGATGGTTTCGGACGATTCGATGGCGATACCGCGCTCGTCGCCTACGCGGAAAGCCTCGTCGCGGGGCAGCTGCTCTGCGAGCGAGCGGGGCAGAACCTGGGCCCGTTCCTGCAGCTGCTGGGCAGCGGTCACACCGTCGATCAGGCCTTGAGTACCGTCAACGTTCAACCCGAGCCGTTCTACGCCGAGTGGCGGCGTCGAATCGGCATGAAGTAGGCAAGAGACAATGTCGCAGAACTATACGACGCAGCCGACCCAGTCGGAGCCTCAGGACTACTACGAACTGCTGCAGGTCAGTCCGACCGCGGACCCCGAGACGATCCATCGGGTCTATCGGCTCCTCGCACAGCGTTTTCATCCGGACAATAACGATACTGGGAACGCGTCGCGATTCCGCCAGATCAGCGAGGCCTACAACATCCTCAGCAGCCCCGAGGAGCGCGCGCGCTACGACATCCTGCACGCGCAGCAGAAGCAGGGGCGCTGGAAGCTCGTGTCGACCGGCACGCATGCCGAGAACGACTTCGACATGGAGCAGAGCGTTCGGCTGACGGTTCTGGAGGTGCTCTACACGAAGCGCCGGATGGATCCGCGGGAGCCGGCCATCTACTCGACCGAGCTCGAAGAGATGATCGGCCGGCCGCGCGAGCACCTCGAATTCACGATCTGGTATCTGGGTCAGCGGAAGTACGTGACCCGCGACGACCAGTCACGCCTGATCATCACGGCCGACGGCGTCGATCACCTGGAGGCCAACTACCGGGCGAACACCCGGCTGCGCCTGAAGCCGGCGTCGTAATTACTCCGAGGGGCTTCGCTGCGCTCGCTCGCGTCGTTCGCCGAGCCGTTCTGCAGGTTCGGTGACAAAAAAGAGGATCAGACGCTTGTCTGACCCCCTTTCCGTTTCGCACGGCGAATCGCGAACCGCGAGCTGCGAACCGCGACTCTACACCTTCTTCGGCACCACGTACGGTGCGCGATACTCGCGCGTCAGCATCTTGTTCGCCTCCGGGTCGTTGACGATCGTCATCGTCTTCGCGTCCCAGTTGAGCGTGCGGCCGACGCGATAGCTGATGTTCGCGAGGTGCATCAGGTTGCAGGAGAGCGCACCTTCCTCGACCTCCGCGTTCAGCTCCTCCCGCTTCCGGCTGCGGACCGCGCCGATGAAGTTGGCCCAGTGCTCGTCCTTCTTGGTATCGGCCGGTCCCGGCTTCTGGTCCTTGCCGATGAACGAGTAGTACTTGTTGTAGTTGTCGATCACCAGGTACCCGTTGGACCCGTAGAACTGGTTGCCGATCGTGTTGCCGGGTTTGCCCTCGTCGATCCCCGCCTCGTGCGGCGAGATCCAGTGCCGCACCTCGAACGTCATCATCTTCTTCTTGCCGTTGACGTCGAACTCGAAGCTGGAGCTGATGGTGTTCGGCGTCTCCTGGTCGTCGTCGAACATGAACTTCCCGCCGATCGAGCTGACCTTCGTGGGGTGTGTGACACCGAGGCCCCAGCGGGCGATGTCGACTTCGTGGATGCCCTGGTTCCCGAGATCGCCGTTGCCCGTGTCCCAGTACCAGTGCCAGTTGTAGTGAAAGCGGTTTCGGTTGAACGGCCGCTTCGGCGCCGGTCCAAGCCAGAGGTCGTAGTCCACCTGCGACAGGTACGCGGTGTCGTAGCAGGGCTCGGGCCTGCCGTCCGGCGTGAACGTGAACTTATCGCCGGGGCTCATCGGACCATCGGGGTACTTCCCGATCGTATTGCGCCACTTGTAGCAGAGGCCGCGCGCCATGTAGACCTCGCCAAGCTCGCCGTTCCGCATGCGCTGCACGGCTTCCTGGAGCGCCGGTGACGAGCGGCTCTGGCTCCCCTGCTGGACGATCCGGTTGTATTTGCGGGCGGCGGCGACGATTTGCTGAGATTCAAAAATGTTGTGGGTGCAGGGCTTTTCGACGTAGACGTCCTTGCCCGCCTGGACGGCCCAGATCGTCTGGAGCGTGTGCCAGTGGTTGGGTGAGGCGATGGAGACCGCGTCGATGTTCTTGTCCTCGAGCAGCTTCCGCATGTCGACGTAGGTCGCCGGCTTCCGCGCGCCCTTGCCGTCGAGATACTTCAGCTTCTGGTCGATGTGCGATTGATCGACGTCGCAGAGCGCCACGATCTCGACGTTCGGCATCGACGACCAGGCCGTCACGTGGCTCTGACCGCGCCCGCCGCACCCCACGACCGCCATGCGCACGGTTTCGTTCGGGCTGGCCAGCCCGCGAACCGTCGCGCCCGCAGTCATTACCGCCGTGCTCACGAGGAAATCTCTTCGGTTCATCGTCATAACTGCTCCTGATGTCGTGCTGCCGGACGGCTGAAACTACCGAAAATGCTGTGGGGGAGAATACCACGGCCGAATGCCGAATTTCGATTGCTGATGCTGAGTGACCGGCCGGAGTTCAGCACTCAGCACTCAGCAATTCCTTGTATGATCCGCGCGCATGCACCGCACCTGGCTCTACGCTGGTTTATGCGCCTTCGTCGCGGTGGGCATCCGGGGTCAGACCCCTGATCCGCAGCCTCCGACCTTCCGCGCCGACACACACCTTGTCCAGGTAACGGTTGTCGTAACGGACTCGCACTTGAACCCGGTGAAGGACCTCGCAACGGGCGACTTCCGCGTCTTCGAGGATGGCAAGGAGCAGACAATATCGTTGTTCTCGGCCGAAGCGCGTTCGGCATCCTCGACGGCGGTGGACGTGATCCCCGGCGGCGGCGCGATGGTGAGCAATCAGGTGCCGGTCAGCGGCGGCGTCACGGTGATCCTTTTCGATCGGCTGAACACTATCTGGGGGGAGCAGGCGCAGGCCCGGCGCAACATCATTAAGTATTTGTCGCAGGCGCCGCCGACCGAGCGCATTGGATTCTACGTCCTCGACTCGTCGCACATCTCGATCGTCCACGATTTCACGACCGACACCCAATCGCTCCTGCGGGCGTTGACGAGGCTGCAGGCGCGGGAGTCGAGAGAAGTGAACATCACCGGTGAACAGGCGCCGACGATTCCGTCGAGCGGTCCCCTGAGCACGGCCGTGGATGCGCAGCTCGACGCGGCGCTCGCGCGTATGGACACGATGATCAAGAGCGAAGAGCTGAAGAACCGCGCCGAATCCACGCTGAGCGCCATGGAAGCCATTGCGCGGCACCTCGCCGGCATTCCAGGGCGCAAGAACCTGATCTGGGTGTCTTCGGCCTTCCCGCTTTCTTTTGACGATGGGTTCGGGGCGCGATCGATGTATCGCGAGGTGAGCATCGCCACGCGGGCCATTGCTGATGCGGATGTCTCGATCTATCCCATCGATGCCCGCGGCCTCATGGGCAGCTCCGCCGTGGTTGCGCGTAACCCGATCGACAGCACGCTTCACAACGAGATGCCGTCGCTCGACAGTATGCAGATGCTCGCCGAGCGGACCGGCGGGCTCGTCTACACCAACACGAACGATCTCGGGCGGGCGCTTGCACGTGCGGTCGACGACGCCCGATTTACGTACACGCTCGGTTACTACCCGGCCAACGTGAAGTGGGATGGTCATTTCCGCAAGATCTCGGTCAAGGTGCGCCGGGATGGCGTGGATGTGCGCCATCGCAGCGGATATCTCGCGCTGCCGGCGCCGCCGCAAACCCCCGAGACGCGTCAGAACGCCCTGGTGCGTGCGCTCGCCAGCCCGCTCAATGCGATTGCACTTCCGCTCAGCGTCACCCTCGAGCCTGCGCCGGATGGCGAGCTCGCGGCGACGCTGCACCTCAGCGCGAGCTCGATTCGCTTGAGTCAGACGGGGCCGGACACGTGGGAAGGGGCCGTGGACGTGGCCATCGCGCAGGCCCTCCCTGGCGGAGCGCTCGCGAAAGCGCTGGACGTGACGGTGCCGCTGCGATTCACGACCGCGATGCGCGATCGAGCCCTGCGCGAGGGGCTGAACCTCAATCGGCGCATCCGGGCCAACCCCGACGCGCATGCGCTTCGTATCGCCGTACGGGATCCATCGACCGGGGCCGTCGGCAGCGTCACGATTTCGGCCGACGTGATTCGATCGGTCCGTGGAAAGTGAGGAGAGTCTGATGTTCCGTTCAATCTCGATCGCCGCGTCGTTACTTGCGCTGCTGATTCCGCGCGTCCAGCCACCAGCCGTGGACGCGCCACTGCGTCTTGCAATCGCGGGTCTCGTCCATGGCCACGTCAGCGGCTTTCTTCGCGGCGCACAGGGGCGCTCGGACGTGACGATTGTCGGCATCTACGAGCCGGACGCCGCCCTTCTCAAACAGTACGGCGATCGCTACAAGATTCCCGAGGCCGCGCGGTTTACGGATCTGACGGCACTGCTCGATCGTACGAAGCCGGAAGCCGTCGCGTCGTTTACCAACACCTACGATCATGCGGCGATCGTCGAAGCGGCAGCCGCGCGGCACATTCACGTGATGATGGAGAAGCCGCTCGCGGTGAGTAATGCCGACGCGGGGCGCATCAAGCGCGCGGCGGAGAAGGCCGGCGTCGAAGTGTTCGTCAACTACGAGACCACGTGGTATCCAAGCCACGGCGCGATCTGGTCGCTGATCAAGGAGCGCAAGTCAGCCGGCGAAATCAGGAAGATGGTCGCGATGGATGGCCACCAGGGCCCGAAAGCCATCAACGTCCAGCCGGAGTTCTTCGCGTGGCTTTCGGATCCCGTGAAGAACGGCGCGGGGGCGCTGTACGATTTCGGCTGCTACGGCGCCAACCTGATGACGTGGCTGATGGACAATCAGAGGCCTCTGGCCGTGACCGCGGTGGCGCAGCATTTTCAGCCGGCCGTCTATCCTCGCGTGGACGACGAGGCGACGATCGTCGTCGAATATCCGAACGCGCAGGGAATCATTCAGGCATCGTGGAACTGGCCGGCCAACCGGAAGGATCTGGAAGTGTACGGCGAACGTGGATACGCGATTGCAACCGGCGGGAACGGCCTGCGCGTCGCGATGCCCAACGAGCCTGACCATGCGGTCACGCCGGAACCGCGCGCGGCCGACGAGCACGATTCGATTGCGCACCTGATCGCGGTCGCGCGCGGCAAGCGCAAGCCGAATGGCCTCTCGTCGCTCGAGAACAACGTCATCGTGACCGAGATCCTCGATGGCGCACGGGAGTCGGCGCGCACGCACCAGCGGGTCGCCCTCAAGAGGTAAATGGCTTACTTAGCGAACAGAAGTACCAGCACGGCAAAGTAGCCGACGACGAAATACGCGGCCACGATCAGCGCTTTGCCAGAGGCTGACAGCCGGCGCCAGGCGGCCGCAGGGTGAACGCAGCAGGCCAGCGTTCTGCCGATGACGATGTCGGCGCTCATAGGATTTGACCGAGCAAGTACAGTTCCACGAATACTACCGGATTTCCCACGCAATCCTGGTGATCGTTTTCAAAAAGGCCCAGCTGTTCGCGGGGTTTGTCGCGCTGCGGCCAGACTTTCTGCTGAGCCGGCGGTCGCATTCAGAAGAGGTCGGTGGTCTTGCACAACCCGGTTGGGGGTTCGGCCGCTATGGAAGCTGGGAGCCGTTTGTAGCCATTTCGGTTACACATTGTTGGAGACGTCATGGACACCGTGCGGATGGGGTTGTTGCTCGCAGCGATCAGCCTGTCCGTTGCAGGTACGGCTTCCGACCCACTGAACCTCCATTTCGCGCGTTCGACTGGCCCCGATGTCCGGCTGGGCACCGAGGACTCGACGTCGGCGCCTGCCGATATCAACCCGGCCGCGCCCATTGCGGTGCCCGAGCCCGCGACAATGGTGCTGATTGGCACCGGACTGCTGGGACTGGCGCAAATCGCCCGACGAAGACTGCGGTCAGATCCCGCGATTACGGACTCGGATCCTTCGGCAGGACGATCTGTCCTCCGGCACCAATCTCCCACCTCACGCCGCAGTCCAGGCACTGCCACAGTTCAACTTCCGGGCTCTCGGGAATGACGAACGAGATGCGCGCCGATCGGCACTCGGGACAGTGTGTGGGTGGCGGCACAGTGCGTGACCAGAGAATCGACATCAGGCTCCGAGGCTCGGCGCTGTGGATTGAATACAGCGGTGCACGACGCGAACGATCTGATCGACGGTCACGGGCTTTCGAAGAACGCAGTTGACGTCCAGGTACGACAGGTCCTGTGTCGACCCGGTCACGACGACTATAGGGATATTACGACTGAATACCTGCGCCGCGAGATCCTGGCGTACGGATATCCCATCGACATGGGGGAGTCCCAGATCGAGTAACACGAGATCTGGCGGACTGAGTTCGATCAGCCTCAACGCTTCTATTCCGTCGCCGGCTTCGACGACGTCGAACCCCTCCAGGCGCAGCGCCGTTCGCCACATCGTTCGGAGCGGCACGTCGTCTTCAACGATGAGAATAGCCTGCTGATGAGTCACGACTTCCCCTGTTGGCCGAGTCGCAGTGACGACGCAGCGTGCAAATCGAGCGCCTATTCGGGATGGAAATAAATCAGTCGAGCTGGTTTGCCTGGGCTGACGGCCCCGGATCCCTCGTCACCCCGCGACAGCGGCTCCGCGGGCGCCCATTTCAGGATTGAAATCTCAACAGTCCGGCATGGCGGCTGCACACTCCAGCGCTGCCCGCGGGTTTTGCGGGATTTTTGAAGAAACCTGCCGCAGAGACCGGCCATTTTTGTAAGCTAGTGTGCGATTAACGGCCGGGCTTCGCGGAAGTGCGCGAAACTGTAAGTGGTTGCCAGGAGGCGCTATGAGCAATCTTCGTTGGTCGCTCGGCATTCTTGCCCTCGTGCTCGCCTCGGCCGCGCCGGTCTTTGCCCAACAGGAAGGGACCGGGGCCGGGCGGATCAAGACGGTGTCGGGCGCCGCGTTTATCGTGCGCAACGGCGCCGAGATTCCGGCCCAGGCAGGACAGGTCGTCTACGAATCGGACAGTCTCCGGACGGGCCCTGACGGCAAGATTGGCGTTACCCTGAAGGACGACACGCGCCTGGCGCTCGGACCGGGCAGCGAGGTGAAGGTCGAGCGGTTCGCCTACGCGCCGGGGACGGCGAGCCTTGGAATGGTGCTGAAGTTCGTGAAAGGGGTGACCGCGTACGTCTCGGGCCGCCTGGCCAAGCTGGCGCCTGATTCCATTCGTCTCGAAACACCGTCGGCGATCGTCGGCGTGCGTGGAACAACTCTGGCGATACGCGTCCAGCCGTGAACTACCGCCTCCTAGTGGTCGCCCTTGCTGCGACCTGTGCCGGAACGCTGGAGATGGCGTGTGCCCAAAAACACGTCGCTCCGGCGCCGGCGCCCGCGCCGGCTCCCGCGCAAACCCTGGTTGTCCTTCTTCCCGACTCCGACACTGGCGTCACCGGCCGCGCGTATGTCTCGAACGACGCGGGCACGACGGATCTGAACGCCGCCCGGGAATCCGCCACGGCCTCGCAGGGCCAGCGCCCGGCGCCGGTCACGACGATGAGCGCGGAAGAAGTGCAGCGGGTGTTTGGGGACACGATCGCGGCTCTACCGCCCGCGCCGGTTCACTTCACGCTGTATTTCCGCTTCGAATCCGACGAGTTGACCGACGAGTCTCGAGCGCTCCTTCCAGAGATTCTGCAGACCGTCAGGCAGCGCGCGATTCCTGAAGTGCTGGTCATTGGCCACACCGATACCATGGGCACGCCTCAGGCCAACCTCCAGCTTGGAATGACGCGCGCGACCGCCGTATTCCGGATACTGATTCAGGTAGGTTTCGACCCCGCAACCATTGAGGTGCGATCGCACGGGGAGAGCGATCCGCTGGTAAAGACTCCCGACCAGACACCCGAAGCGCGCAACCGCCGTGTCGAGATTTCCGTCCGGTAGCCGGGCGAGTACGACAAGCGCAGAGAAAGATGCGGCGACGCGCCGTAATCGAATTGTATTTATCTGCGGACTGCTTCCCGTAGCCCTGACCGCGATCCTCGCCGTCTACCGGCCCTCATTCTTTCCGCGGCTCGACGACAGCGTCTACGACGTCGTCATGCGCTCGAGCATCATTCAGCCGCCCGGCAAGCACGTCGTCATCGTCGACATCGATGAGCGGAGCCTGTTGACGCTCGGCCAGTGGCCCTGGCGGCGCGATGTGATCGGGCGCTTGATTACACGGTTGCGCGAGATGGGGGCCTCCGTGATTGGCCTCGACATCATTTTCGCGGAAGCCGATCGCCTTGAGATGCCTGATCCGGGCCCCGATGGCTTGCGACTCTCGCCGGATGAGGTTCTGGCCGGCGTGCTTCAAGAAGGGCGGGTGCTGCTCGGCTATGGTTTGACCTTTGATCCCGCCGGGCGGGAACGAACTGACTGCGACCTTCATCCCGTTACGGTGGCCGTGCTTCAGCCGCCGGAAGAATCGGGGCAGACTCCGTACTTTCACGCGACTGGCGCCGTGTGCAGCCTGCCGCTCCTGTCACAGGCGGCCGGAGGATCGGGCTTCCTGAATGCTGCGCCGGACGTTGACGGTATCCTCCGGCGCGTCCCGATCGTGGCCGAGCTCGACGGGCGGCTGTATCCAGGATTGGCGCTCGCAGCGGTCAGAGCGGCGACGGGCTCGCACGACATGACGCTGCGCGTGCTGAACGTGAACGCCTCGATGCTGGAGCTCGATGATCTCGTCGTTCCGCTTGACGGCAAGGGCAACCTGCTCGCGCGTTATCGCGGCAAGAAGGGCTCGTTCTCGCACCTCTCGGCCGCGGACGTTCTCAACAATCGACTCCCGGCTGCTGCCGTACGCGACAAGATCGTGCTGGTCGGCACGACCGCGCTCGGCACGAGGGAGGTTGTCGCGACACCGCTCGATACGCTGTTTGCCGGTGTGGAGGTGCAGGCGACCATCGCCGACAACCTGCTCGAGAGAACCTTCAACCGCCGCTCGGCGCTCGGGGCGGTTCTTGATTTTCAGGTTGTGCTGGTTTTCGGGCTCGCGGTGTCGATCCTCGTGGCGACTGCTGGTGTGGTGCCCGGCATCATCAGCGGCGCGCTCGGGATTGCGCTGCTCTGGATCGGTTCGGTCTGGATGCTCTCGAAGCACGGCCTGTTCGTGTCGCCGCTCTTCCCGACGATTGCGATGGTTTCAGGGCTCGCGCTGATGACTTTTGCAAAGTTCGCCCTGGAGCGGCGCCGCGCCGACGCCGCCGGCCGGCAGCGGACCGATGCACAACGCTTGATGGTGCAGACGCTTCTGTCGCTGACCGAGACCCGCGACGCGGAGACCGGCCGCCACTCGCGGCGCACACAGCTCTATGCACGGGTGCTGGCGCAGGAGCTGTCGAAGAATCCGGACTACAGTGACTATCTCACGCCCGACCGGGTCGATCTGCTGTCGAGCCTGGCGCCGCTTCACGACATCGGCAAGGTCGGGATCCCCGATCACATTCTCAACAAGCCCGGGCCGCTGACGACGGACGAAATGGCCGAGATGAAGAAGCATCCCGCGCTTGGACACGAAGTCATCCTGAAGGCCGAGCAGCAGGTTGGCGTGTACGACGATGCGACGCTGGCGATGGCGAAGGACATCGTCTATACCCATCATGAGCGTTGGGACGGCACGGGGTATCCACGGGGCCTCCAGGGGGAGCACATTCCGATTCCCGGGCGCGTGATGGCGATCGTGGACGTCTATGACGCGGCGGTCACGAGGACGTTATATCGGCGCACGATGACGCACGACGACACGCTGAAGTTCATCATGGCTGGCAAGGGCACGCATTTCGACCCGGCCGTTGTCGATGCTTTTGTGAGCGCGTCTGCGGTGATTGAGCACGTCTCGCACGAAGGAAATCACTAATCCCCGACAATGCGCAGGTTCGTAGGCGGAGGCGGAGGCGGCCCTGAGGCGCCTGCGCCCTGACTGAAGGCGACCGTTTTACCCGCAACGGTCAGGGTGCCGGTTCGAGCGGCGCCTGTGTTGACAGCCACTGTGTAATTCACTCCACCGATGCCCGAGCCGCTGGCGCCGCCTGTGATGGTGACCCATGGGATGTTGCTCACGGCCGTCCAGGAGCAGCTCGTGCCGCTCGTGACGGAGAGCGCGCTCGGACCGCCGATCGCTGCGACGCTCACGCTGGTTGGCGTGACCGAATAGGTACAACTGTTGGCGGCCTGCGTGAACGTAACGATCGTTCCGGCGACAACCATCGTGCCCGTGCGAGGCACGCCCGTTGTATTTGCCGCGACCGAGTAATTGACCTGTCCTATTCCATGGCCGCTGGCACTGATGACCGTAATCCAGGGATCCACGCTGACTGCCGTCCACGTGCAGTTCGTACCGGAGACCACAGAGAGGGCGCTCGTGCTCCCGATCGACGACACGTTGACGCTTGTCGGCGTGACTTGCGACGTGCACTGAGCCTCTGCCGCGCGGACGTCGAGCATCATCACGATCGCGACGAAGATCCAGCGGTATCGCGTCTTCATTTCGGCCGCCTGTCTGGTCCCGGGGACACGACGGGATAGAGGAGGGAGTGCATAACCCACGCCTCTTGAAACGCCATGATTCGTCAACAACTTAGCCGGCTCGCAGGAGAGTGCGGACTGGCAGAATTGTGAACCCGCAGACGAGGTTGTCGTTCGGTCTTCAGGAAGGAGGGTGGGGCCGCCGACCGCTCGGCGACCCACCCGAGTCTGGCCGATCTAGTTCGTCGAGCGCTTCTTCAGTGTGTTCTGGATGGTCTTGGCTGAATCAAGGTGATCGCTCACAACCGGGTAGGTTTTGGCGGCCCAGTCGTTGAGGCTCATCGTCACGGGGTTGTCGCTCTTCTCCGGCAGAATTGATACCGCTTCCACCTCAGTCTTCACCTTGTTGCCCGCCGCGTCTCTCGACTGGGTCTTCCACTTGTCGAGCGTGTCTTTGTCTACCCGCGATCCAAGCTTGTCGAGCACGTCGTTGTGGCCGTCCACCATCGCGTTGATGTACTCACGATCGAATTCCATGCCCTGCAGCTTCGCAAGCTTGTCGCGAAGATCGCGGTGCTTGTCGTCCATCTCGTTCGCGACCGGGATGCTGTGCTGCGACGCAAGCGAGGCGAGTTCGTCGTTCGCCTTCGTGTGATCGTCCACCATCTTCTGAGCGAATTGCTTCACCTCAGGATTGGACGCGCGATCCGCGGCGATTCGGCCGAGCTCGACTTCAGCCGTGCTCGCGGTGGCGATATCCTTGACGAAGTCTTTGTCACCACTGCTGACTTTACTTTCTTCACTGCCGGCCGTGCCGACTGCACCGGCTGACGGGTTGGGCGCGCTCTCGTCGTGGCGCGCGCTCGAGTTACACCCGAGCGTGACCGCCGCGGCCAGCGCAATGGACAGGAAACCATACCTCTTCATCTCTGTTCTCCTCTGATGAGCTCTTTTGTTTTGCACGTCCGTGGAGAAAACGGTTGCAAGGCGCATGACCTCAACTGGGAAGACACCCGTAGCGCGCGGCTCCAGCCGCGAGTGATTCAGTACGTGGCCCGGCCGCCACTGATGTCGAAGACCGCGCCCGTGGAGAAGGAGCAATCCTCGGAGGCCAGCCAACAGACGAGCGCGGCAATCTCGTCGACTTCGACGAGCCGTCCCATCGGGATCTTCGAGCGCATGTACTCGATGTGCTCCGGTTTCATCTGCGAAAAGATCTCGGTGCTGGCGGCCGCGGGCGTGACGCAGTTGACGAGAATGTTCTTCGTCGCGAGTTCCTTCCCCAGCGATTTGGTCAGCCCGATCAGGCCTGCTTTCGATGCGCTGTAATGCGAGGACGTTGGATTCCCTTCCTTCCCGGCGATCGAGGCGACGTTGACGATGCGGCCGTATCCGTTGGCGAGAAGATGGGGGACCACCGCGCGGCAGGCGAGGAAGGGGCCGACGAGATTCACGTCGATCACGCGGCGCCAGACCGCTGGGTCGAGCTCCCATGTGAGCCCGTTCCCGCCGGCGATGCCGGCATTGTTGACGAGGATGTCGATGCGCCCGTGTTTCGAGATGGTTGCGGCAACAGCCGAAGCGACCGACGCCGCATCGGTCAGCTCCACGTGCTCAGCGGAAACGACTCCGTGCGCGGACAGCTCCGCGCGCGCCGATTCGAGTCTCTCGCGATCCACGTCCCACAGCGAGAGCGTTGCGCCCGACTGCAGCGCACGCCTGGCGATCGCATAGCCAATTCCGCGGGCCGCGCCCGTAATGATGCCGATTCGCTTGGTCAGATCCAGCTGGTTCATGCGTTGCGGTTATAACTCTATACCGCAACTTAGATGCGTAGAGGCTGACTGGCGAGCCCGGCCCGTCAATCAGCAATCAGCAATCGACAATCAGCAATCGCTACGGTTTCCACCAGTCTTCCGAGATCAGCGTGGGGGAGCCGGACGCTTGTCGCCACTCTTCCGAGAGGAGCTGCTTCTCGAGGGTGAGGATGCGTGACTGAAACGCTGCCACATCGGCAAATCGCTCCGTCGTGGCGAGTCCATCGGACCATTCCATCTCGAGGACGTACTGCGCCGTGGGTGGGTCGAATCGTGTGACGAGTCGCGCGACGCGGTCGCCGCGCTCGAATAGCCAGATCATGATCGCTCTATCGGTTGAAGGGCATCACGTTGTTCAGACTGAGGGGGAGTTACTCAATCAGTTTCAGTTTCCAGTTTCCTGTCTCCAGTTTCCAGTTGGATTCTGGTTAGACCTGGTCACTGGAGCATGGAGAATGGAATTTGGTACCTAGTCGGCGGGAGGTATGGGAAACCGGGCGGCCCGGTTGCTCTGTCGCGCAGTTTTTCGCCGTTCGGGGACGGTCCAGGTTTCACCGCATGCGCCGCAGCGCACGTATACAACCGTTCGTCCCAGCGATTCCGCCTTCGCCGCGACGGCGTTGCACCGCGGGCACGCAAGGAAACGTCCGGATTCGATGGAATCGGCTGGTCGTTTGTCCACGATGGCTCTACGATGCCACAACCTCGGCTGTTAGACAATCACAGAAGGACCAAGTCATGAAATGGAGCACAGTCGTTTTGGCCTTGGGTCTCATTACAGTGGCGTTCGGCACCGCGGCCCGCACGAGCGCGTCGCAAGGACAGGCCAGGCAGGCGGCGGCCCAGGAGGACGTTCTGCCGGCGCTGCTGGTGGAGGTCAGGGGCCTCCGCGCGGCGATGGAGCAGATGGCGTCGGCAGGCCCGCGCGTCCAGCTTGCGCTCGGCCGGGTGCAGCTCCAGGAGCAGCGCGTCAACACCCTGGTGCGGCGTATCGACGACAGCAAGACGCATCTCGCGGATACCCAGCGTGACTACGAAGCCGTGCAACAGCAGCTGCGAGGCATCGAAGCCGGTCTTCGGGAGCCGGCCAAGCCCGACGGTCCGCCGCTCGCGGATCTGCAGAGCATGCAGCGCGAGCTCGAACGCGAGCTCGCGCGGAGGGCCTCGGAGGTTCAGCGCATCACGGCCGACATCACCATCATGGAGACCGATCTGGCGACCGAACAGGGGCGGTGGATCGACCTCAATCAGCGCATGGAGTCGCTGGAGCAGTCGCTGATCCGGCGCTAGCTTACAGATCGCAGCTGCCGGCACGGATTCATGCTCATCATCCTGAGCGGGCTTCCCGGCGTCGGCAAGACGACGATCGCTCGCGAGCTGGCGCGGGCGACCGGCGGCGTGCACGTGCGCATCGACTCAATCGAGCAGGCGTTGCGCGACGCGGGACACGAGGTCGAGGCCGAAGGCTACCGGGTCGCGTATGCCGTGGCCGAGGACAATCTGCGACTCGATCGCACCGTCATTGCCGATTGCGTCAATCCCTGGCCGTTGACGAGGTCAGAATGGCGCGCCGTCGCGGATCGGGCCGGTGCTCAGGCTATAGACGTCGAAATCGTCTGTGCGGATCCGGACGAACATCGGCGCCGGGTTGAATCCCGCACGCCAGATATTTCCGGCCATCGGCTGCCGGTCTGGACGGACGTCGTCGAACGCGACTATCGCCCGTGGAGTGGCGAGCGGGTCGTCATCGACACCGCGCAACTGGACGTGGAACAGAGCGTGCGGACGATTCTCTCCGCGATGTCAGAGCGGTAGCGCAGTTATCGATACTCCCGGATCGTGGCCTCAACGCACGGGCTTCTGAATGCCTGCTCCCGCTCGCAGTTCCGCATCTATCACACGCCCCAGATCGGCGACCGTCTCGGGCAGGGCCTCAACATCCGATTGTGCGGTGTGGAAGTTCACGATGCACGCGCGCAGCGCGTAGCGGTCATTCACGACCGCATTCGACACGAACACTTCGCCGCTCTTCTGAATGCGATCGAGCAGCGTTCGATTGAGCGTGTCGAGATGGCGTTCGGTACTCGACTCACCGACCGTCGATCGCAGATCCGCCGGCACGTACCGAAATGTCGTGATGCTCAGCGCCTGCGAGACGAGCTGCAGCTCCGGATGGCGATCGACCGCTGCGGCCATTGCGCGTGAGAGCGCCATGTCCTCGGAGATCATCGCGCGGTAGCCCGCCGCGCCCGCGTGTCGCAGCGCCAGCCACACTTTCAACGCCCGGAAGCCGCGTGAATTCTGCGGCCCGTAGTCGACATAGTTGGTCGCCTGCTCGCCGAAGTGGTAGTAAGGCGGATGGTAGGTGAAAGCGTCTCGCAGCGCCTCGGGCCGCCGCACCAGCGCGCAACCGGCTTCGAGCGGCGCGTAGAGCCACTTGTGCGGATCGACCGCGATGGAGTCGGCGGACACGAGATCGCGCAACGCCGCGGGAGCATCCGGCACTGCAGCGGCGAAACCGCCGTAGGCGCCGTCCACGTGAAACCAGAGGTCGTGCTCCCGGCACACGGCGGCAATTGCCGCGAGGGGATCGATCGCGCCCGTGCTCACCGATCCGGCCGTGCCGACGACGAGGAAGGGAAGGTCACCGCCTTTAGCATCGGCTTCGATCTGCCGCCTCAACCGATCGATGTCGAGCCGCAGTTCGCTGTCAGTCGGGATGAATCGAATTGCCGCGGTGCCGAGGCCCGCGAGATCCGCCGCCTTGCTGATCCACGTGTGGGTCTCCGACGAGCAATAGACGCGCAGCGTGCGTCCCCCTCCGCCAGCCAGGCCCTGCTCGCGCACGTTCCAGTCTGCCTTCGCTGCGCGGGCCGCGAGAAAGCAGACCATGTTCGCCATGTTGCCGCCGCTCACCAGCAGTCCGCCGCAGTCGGCTGGGTAGCCGATGAATTCTGCAATCCAGCGCACGGTTTCCGATTCGATCTCGGTCGCCGCCGGCGACAGCACGAACGGGCCGACGTTGGCGTTGATCGCCGCGGCCAGAAGTTCTCCGAGAATGCCGATCGGTGCTGGCGACGACGTGATGTATCCGTAGAACCGCGGATGGCCGTTGAACAGCGAGTTCTCGAAAAGAAGCGAGGCGGTCCCTTCGAGCAGCGCCGCGGGATTGGTCCCGTGTTCCGGCAGCGGCCCGCCGAGGCCGAGCGCCTCGCGGACGCCGGAAGGGGGCTGGCTGCGCGTTACGGGACGCGCCGGCAGCGTTTCCAGGAACGCCGCAACATCGTCCACGAGACGATGGCCGAGCGCGCGGAATGTTGCCGCGTCCATGTCGAGCGGCGTGCGCCGAGTCGACTTGGCGTTCGCGCCGCGTTCAGTCTTCGTCATCAGTGCCCACCTTTGAGCTGTGCGTCCAGCCAACACTACGACACGGCGCGGCGGACACCAACAGCCAAGATGAAGATGGGTGCATCGGAATGCGCAGGTGAGCGGCGGACCGGCTCAGCGCGAAGCTCGACACCGCTGGTTGGGCCGACCGCAAAGCGGCATAGACTTGGTGCTGCCATTCGCCGGCCTGGACAGAAGGGAGGCCTCGTTGCGTTACCGCATCACCCTAGCGTGGCTCGGCCTGCTGATTGCGGCGGCGCCGGCCGGCATCGCGGCCGTCATCCTCACCGCTCAAACCGGGGCATCGCAGGACCAGCAATCGACATTCAAGGCTCGCGCGAACTTCGTGCGGGTGGACGTGTATCCAACCAGGGACGGCAAGCCGGTAGACGATCTTCGCGCCGAGGACTTCGAGGTGTCGGAGGACGGCACGGCTCAAGCGATCACCGCTTTCGAACACGTGGAGGTCCAGGCTCCGGCGCCGGGAGCGCCCCGAGTCGAGCCTGGCACGGTCTCACAGTCACGTCAGGCCGCCGCTGATGTGCGCAGCCGCGTGTTCGTGCTGTTCCTCGACCTGCCGCACGTCAGTTTCGAAGCGTCGCGCGACAGCGCAGGGCCGCTGATCAGGTTACTGGATCGACTGCTGGCGCCGGACGATCTCATCGGCATCATGACGCCGGGCATGTCGCCGTCGGACCTGGTCCTGGCACGCAAGACCGACGTGATTCAATCGTCGCTTGGTGAGCGCCTGGCATGGGGCCAGCGGTCGCGGAGAACGGAGCGCGAGCGTGTCTATGAGCGGTGCTATGCGGTTCTCGCACCTGAGCGCGTCGATGAAATGGCCGCCCGCGCACAGGAGCGCGCGACGCTCGAGACCCTCAGCAATCTCGTCGAGTATCTGCGATACGTCAGGGACGAGAGGAAGGCAATCCTGACGGTCAGCGAAGGATGGCAGCTCTTTCGACCGACCGATGCACTCACGACGCTGAAACTCGGCGACCCGCGCACTGGCGCGACCGAGCCAGTCCCGGGCGGCGATCCGATTACAGCCGGTCCGGATGGCAAGCCCACGACCACGGATAAACGCTCGGCCAACCCTGCCGATCGCAGCGCGTGCGAACGGGACCGGGTGCGTCTCTCAGCGATCGACGATCCGCGATTTCTGGAGGATTTGATCGAAGACGCCAACCGGGCGAACGCGTCGTTCTACACGATCGATCCGCGTGGCGTTGCGGTGTTCGATACCTCGATCGGCGCGAAACCCTCGCACCCCGCCATGCCGACCAGGTCGGGTGGGAGTATCGTCGACAGTTTGAGCGAATCGCCGTCCGCGAACATGGATGCGCTTCAGCATCGGCAGGATGCGCTGCGGATGCTCGCCACGAACACCGATGGCCTAGCCGTGGTGAACACTGATCTGGATCGCGGGCTTCGCCGGATCTCGGAAGACGCGACGTCCTACTACCTGCTCGGCTACTACTCGACGAATCCGAAGCTCGACGGAAAATTCAGGGCGCTGAAGGTGCGCGTGAAGCGGGCGGGCGTAGACGTTCGCGCGCGTCGCGGCTACCGCGCCGCCACGGAAGCGGAGGTGGCTGCGTTCAATGCGACTCCGTCGCCTTCGCCAACCGCCGTCTCTCCAGTTGCGGCAGCCGTCGCCGCGCTCGGCAACATCCGGTCTGACGCGAAACTTCACATCGCAGCAGTTCCGGGCAGAATCGAAGCGGGAAGTGTGACGACCCTTTGGGTTGCCGCGGAAGTGCAGCCCGGTTCGTCAACCGACGCGTGGGCCACGACGGCAAGCGCCGAGGTCGAGATCAGCGGCCAGGGACGATCGGAAACATCCCAGGTATCGCTGACGCCTGGGCAACGTGGATTTGTCATCCCGGCGAAGCTGCCGTCTCCGATGCCATCCGGAGTCGTGCAGGTGCGTGTTCACTTCGCCGGCACGCCCGACACCGATCGCGCCAGCGTTCGGGTCGATCTCGCGCCTGCTACCGCGCAGCCGCTTTTGTTCCGCCGTGGCCCGACGACGGGAAACCGTGTGGAGCCAGCGGCCTCGGCGCGCTTCACTCGAACCGAACGGGTGCACCTGGAAGTGCCCGCGAACGCAGGCGATGCAATCAGCACTGCGCAGCTGGTCGACCGGACCGGAAAGCCTCTTGCGATTCCGCTGACGCGCGGCGAGCGCACGGACGATTCGACGGGACAGCGCTGGCTGACGGCAGACGTCGCCCTCGCGCCGCTTGTGATGGGTGAGTACGCCATCGAGATCGGTCTGACAACAGCGAGCGGAGAACGACGTTCGATCGCGGCATTCAGGATCGTCCCGTGACGTACGCGAGAGGAAATTCTTCGGCTTGACACCCGGCGCCGGGAACAGCACGATGCGGCCTAACCGTGGGTCGTTCCCTCTGCCGGGCCGCGAGCTGCACGTGGCTGATTCTGGCGAGTTGGGGGTGCGGCGGGCCGGAGATGCCGACAACGCCGGCACCAACGCCCCCGCCACCCAACCCTGGACTCTCGTGCGGCGTGGAGCGATGGTTCGTGAAAACGCTGGCGGATAAGGACGCCGCCAGCGTAAACGTTTCCTCGGTCATTCCGATTTCGATTCATGACCTCAACGCATTCGACTCGCACTGCGAGGGCGGCCCCGATCGGCGAGTCTACGGCGAAGAGTTCCGCGTCTTCGAGATCGTCGGGCGCGTCATTTTCGTCGCGCACGAGGACGATCGCGACTACCACATCGTTCTTGAAGATCCGAACGACTCAGGCTCGAGCGTGGTCACCGAGCTGGCTGACACGATGTGTTCGGGCGCGGTGATGTCGCCGCACCTGGCGACGTTGCGCAGCGTCGAGGGTATGTTCGCAGGCCTTCTGAACGGCGCACCGCCCACATCGCTGGTGGGGACGATGGTCAGGATTCGAGGTGTGGGCTTCTACGATTTCGACCACGGGCAGCGAGGGCGATCGAAGAATTGCATCGAGCTGCATCCCGTCGTGTTCATCTCGCGATGAAAGCCCGCCTCAGGCTTCGGCGCGCGCGGAGGATGCGGCGGGCACGTCGGCTCGCGCAAACTGCGTGCGCTGGATCGCGACGCGTCGGGCCTGCACCTTGAGCCCGATGCCCCCGAGTACGAGCCCGGCAGTCAGGATCACCACCAGGGCCAGCATCGTCACCACCGGGTCAACGCCGGGCACGACGTCCGCGAGCCACTGGTTTGCCGCCAGGACGAGCGGGTTGATTGCGGTGAGCGCGATGAGGCCGACGGCGCCCCCTAGGAGGCTCTCTGCAGCGGTGTCCTGCCAGACCCGCGTTCTCGAAGTCGTGAGTGGGAGGCGTCGCTGATCGTGCATGTCTGGTGGGTGAGTTGAGCAAGATGCACGCCGGTACTTTCAGCGATTCCGGGCCAGATCAGGCACGGTTTTCGGCCATTTGTTTACCCAGTGGCAGACTTTTGGTTGCAGGTCTGAGAATTGGAATGCCAATCATGCGGTCCGGGTAGTCGCGCCGATCACCTCTGGATGCAGACCATTTCATCGCGTGGACTCCGAATCATGTCGTCGCTGAAGACGTCACCGGTTAATTCCGTACTGGCGCGGCGGCGGTGGGGAAGGATCATCCCGGCGGCATTGATCCTCGGAGTCGCGACAGAGATATCGAGGGATCCCGAATGTCGTTCAGAGACTTGGACAAGCCGAACCGCGCCTGCTAGAATCGAATGTTCCGGGTCTTCGCTCGGAGTCCGTCATCTGTCCCCATCGTCCAGAGGCCCAGGACATCGCCCTTTCAAGGCGGGAACGCGGGTTCGAATCCCGCTGGGGACGCTCCTTTGGTAGGTCCATCCGCGCGCCTACCTTCGCTCCACCCCCTTGGGGACGAATCCCCTTTCAGTCTGAAAAGGGATTCATTCCTTTTTGGAACGGCCAGCATCGGGTTTGCACAGTAGCTTCACGTTGGTCACTCGACAGGTGACCACTGCCCCATAGTGTTGCCAGAATGGACACGCGTCTTTATTAAGGAACACATCAGTCTCCACTCGCACCGCGATCAGCTTGCCGGCTTTGTCAAATAACCGTGTTTCCCCGGTGAAGCCATTGCCGTCGTGCGTGGTCCGAAGCGGGCCGCATTCTCCGACTGTACCTGCGCTGCTGCAGTCGCCGCCTGCTGCTTTCATCATCTCGACTTGGGCTGAATATCCGCCTGCTCTAATAGTCTCGAGTTGAGCCGCATACGCCAGACACTTGTCTCCCGCGCAAAATTCCTCGAGCGGTCGGAAGCAGAAGGGATCTCGGGTTGGCGGAGAGGGCGTGGCCGCCTGGCGTGGCATCGATGCGACCAGCACGCATGCGAGCAGGGCGACACGCATGCGGCTACTTTACGCTATGAAGAGCGCGTGTAGTTGTATGACTCGGTTACTGCGCGTTGATCTGGAGCCGCTGCCTGACATGACCGCGGCGAAGGCGGAACGCTTGTCGCGGCTGATTCTGTCGGTGCGATGAACTGCGCGATCTGCTCATCGCCCGCGCCAGCGCCACCGTCCATTGAACCGCGATGGAGCGACCTGCACTCGATGATCTGCTCCGCGCGGCGACAGCGGCGCTGCCGCCAAGGGCGCCCTGCCAGATTGACGCGATCGCGCGGGATTTCGGTGTCGAGCGCAGTCGACGTCCAAGGCCTGATTACGATCCTGTAACTTGCGCGTCAGCTTCGGCGGGCTTCCTGCTCGAATTGCGGGACCCACTCGCGTGGCGGAACTGGCACATATTCGGCAGCCACTCGTTGCATGCCGTCCTCTGCCCGGCCCGATCTCTTCGCATTCATGGATGCGTACAAAGTCCTTGGTGTTGACTACACGGCCGATTCGGCCAGCATCCGCCGGGCGCACAAGCGTCTTGCCAAACAACATCATCCCGACAGGTTTCCGCCCGGCTCGGCGGAACAGCAGCAGGCTACTGCACGCATGGCGGAGATCAACGACGCGTACCGGCTCATTCGCGAGGCTCCGTTGCGATACCACCGGGTCAGCAAGGCGTCAGACCCCACAACCCCATGGACCGATACCGAACTCGACGATGCGATCCGTCGCGCCCGCACGAATCAGGTGGTCGATCGGTCGACGACGATCGCGCTGATTGCCGTCGCGGCGGTCGCCGTGCCGCTCTTCGCGAGCAGCGTCGCGGTTTTCAAGGCCCTGCCGCTGACCGCCGCAGTGGTGCTGGGATGGACGGTCATGCTCTGGACGTTTCTGGTCTGGCGGCGGGTCCAGGGCATCTGGTAGGCGCCGACTTGCCCCACGTTCACGATTCTTTGCCTGACACCGCGGTCACGGCCGGTGGCTGAGCGCTATCATAGCCGTGAGGCGCTCATGTTCACTCGACGCCAGTTCCTCGCCTCACTCTCGGTCCCGCTGACGCTCAGGCAGTCGTCCACGAGAGGGCGTCCGCCCGATTCTGTCCCTGGTGGAGGCGCGCAGCCACGAAATTCGGACGGCCTTCCTCCGCTCCCCGCCGTGGATGTTGCGGAGGTTGGACGTCAGCTCCGGCGGCAATTCAGCGATCTGCGCAATCACTTCGTCTTCGAGTACTACCCGTGGTACGGCACGAATCCCTGGCGACACTGGGAGGGTTCCGGACGCACGCCTCCGTACGACATTGCCGCCACAGCCGTTCCCGACCTTGGGCCCTACGATTCAGGGAATCCACGTGTGCTCGAGCAGCATGCCCGCTGGATCACCGAGAGCGGCGCCGGCGCCATCAACGTGAGCTGGTGGGGCCGGGACGAGCTACGAGGATCGGTTGGTGCCCCTCCTGATGGACGTCATGCGGGACCACGGCCTGAAGGTCACGTTTCACCTCGAACCGTACGGCGACAACCGGGTCGATTCGTACGCATCCGACATTCAGTACCTGGTCACTGAATATGGTGACAAGCGTCACTGGGACTGCCAGCTGCTGCTCAGGAACGCCGACGGCGAGGAAGGGCCGGTCTTCAAAGCGTTCGCGACCATCCAGCCACGGATGTCCACGGATTGTCATGGACGCACGGCACCGGTCGCAATGTGGCGGCCCGATGATGTCTGGCATCGGCAGATAGACACGGTGCGCGAAATGCTGCGTCGCCACTTTGACAACGTGTGGCTGCTCTCCGACTTTCCTGTCGCCGATCCTGTTCTCGCCACGGGATTCGACGGCGCTGCGCCGTACGGCGCGTTCTCTCCAGAAGACTGGCCCCAGCTCGCGCGCGCGTTCAGCGGAATCAACCTGACGTTCTCGCCCAGCATCGGCACGGGCTTCGATGCCATCGTCGAGCGGAATGTCCCCGCGGACTCCTGCTATCGGCCGCCAGCATTCGTGCCGCCGGCGGACATCAACTGGAGCAGTGCTGCTGATCGCGGGAAGGCCGCTCATCTGGCCGTCCGGCAAATCGAGGCGTCGATGCGGACGTCACTTGCCGTGCAAACCGATTCGACGTTGCGGAACGCCAGGACCGGCTTCTTCATCGTCTACATCGCGACGTTCAACGAGTGGCATGAGGGGACCTCATTCGAGCCGATGAAGGATCACGCCGCGCTTTTGCCGCAGGAGTTGCCCTTCGGCTATCACAATCCTGCGTACGGACGCTATCGGCTCGATTACCTGAAGCCACGATTGGAGCGGATCATTCGGGGATGATCAGGCGATGCCGCGTCCAAAGTGGCAGACACGAATCGCCTGCTTATCCTCGACTCCCGTGCGGACGCTCTGACCTCGAATGCCATCGAATCTGACGGGAAGCCTCTACTTGCGAAGGCTGTACGGGTTGTGCAAAACACGACAGCGCACTTCGACCTGGGCTGTTATGTTTGCCTCATCCAAGGTAAACCGTGATTACACCACCAACGCCACCCATCAGTCCCGAACGTGACTACACGCGAGAGCACCTTGACGACCTCACCCGAGAAGTCGCTCTGTTGCGGGCGATGGTCGCGAGGCAACGGGAACGCATCGGTGACCGGCACGCCGACGTGCACTCGTTACCCGTGCTCAACCACCAACGTCGCCACGCTGAAGAAGTGCCCGGTCGGCGCTGAAGACATTCGGGATGCGGCAATCGTCTGCAAGCACCTGCCGCGATCGTGTTTCGAGCCCTGCTCGTCCGTGGCTTATCGTATGGCCCGGGGTTCGCCGTAGACGAAGTCGTCCATGATCACGAGATCGCGAGCCGGTCCATGGTCGCGGTCCGACACGTCGTCCGCGTCAGGGCCAAGCGGTCCGTGCCCAGACTGGATGTCGATGGCCGCCACGAGCGGCGTCGCGAACTGGACGCCGACGAACGAGAACCCTCCGGGGCAGGCTGGCGCCTGGTACACACCCAGGCTGTTGCCATTCACGCCGAGCAGCTTGATAGACGCTGACCCCAGTTGGTCCACGTCCGAGAAGACCACTCCGAAGCCTGTCGAGCGCGCGGGCGTTTCGGTACCCGCGACGAACAGATCCACTCGGCTTTCGGCGCTCCCGATCGCGCTGAATGTCCTGATCGGGCTGAACGCGTTGAACTGGGCGTCGTACGCGCGGTTGATGAACGCGAAATCGTTGTCGCTCACGCTGAGACCGGTGCCGTCAGTTGAGAAAACGACGCCTCGTGCGCGCGGGCTGAAGTTCTGGTTGAAGAAGTCTCCAGGAAACGTCAACGTGTTGGTGAACGCCGGTGGCACAGCGTCCCAGTTGACCTCACGGCGTCCGCCATTCTGCTCGCCGACCACGTTAGGGTTGAGCGGCCCGAGCGCCGTTCGGAAGTCCGTCAACGCAGCAGTGATATCGCACGCCGCGGTGAAGACCGACGGCTGCGCGCGGTCGCTGGCATTGGAAGACTCGGACGCGGCGGCGCAGTGGGTGCTGCGGCCACTGGATCGGCTGCCCCAGGACTGACTGGCGAGCGTTGGCCGCATGCGGCCGCGGCGCAAAGGCCAATGACGCTCACGATTACGATCAACTGATTCTTCACTTTCATCACTAGAGATTCTCCACGGAACACACGGGTTGCCATTTCGCTGTACAGAAGGATGTCGCACTCACCGCCAGAGCCAGATGCCCAGTGGACGCATTCGACCCTTCACGTATGTCTAATCTGCCGGCTCGCGCGGATATTCCGGGAAACGCAAAATCGGATATTGCATAGACGAGTGTGCGCGCGCAGCATTGGACTTGGCGGCCTCGATACACGACGGACGGTTATACTCGAGCGTGAGCTGGACGACGCGATCGAACGCGCCGCCCGCGACGACGCAGACGACGCAAATGATCGGTGAACCTAGTCACTTCTCGAAGCCGTCTTTGTCGTGCGCTTGGGCCTTGGGCTTTTGGGTCCGGGCAGGCCGACGGTACGGTTCCGCCGTCTAATCCCCCATGGCACCGGCCGTGTTCCTCACGCTCGTGCTCGCGCAAAGCGCGCCCGCTGAGGCAGCCGACCCCGCGCAGATTGAGCGGATCCGCAAGGCGCTGATCGAGACCCAGGCGATCACGGTCGCGCCACCGACACGCGCCGAAGACTCCGTATTCCGCGTGACCGTGCACGGTCGCAAGCCCGAGCGGCCGCTGTGGGAGGGGTGGTCAGCAACTCCGTCGTATGTTCGTCCGTGGCACCAGTCCTATCACCACGAGTTCCTCGAGCGGGTCACCCCGGAGGAGTTCCGCGGCGCGACGCTGTACCCAATCGGGATTCCCGTCGTGCAGGTCGTCGAGTTCCTGGTCAAGGAGCATCAAGGCCGCCAACCGGAAAAAGAGAGAAGCGAACGCGCGTGAGGAGGTTCGCCGGGCCCTGGAAGAACTCCTCGCCTGCCGGGCAAACCCAGACAAACCCGACTGCTAGTCACATCCGGGCGCCCGCCGCCCGGCGCAACTGCTGCTCCGATGATTACTTTCGACCGCGTTCCGATCTCGGGCGTCCCGACGAATCACGTCAGTGTCCGGCACTCAGGCGACGATCCGACGTTTGTCGACCTTGAGAGAGCTGACGCTTGAAGACGTTCAACCATGGCTGAAGAAATGGGACTATCGGTAAGTAACGGAACGCAGACGTCGACAATCAATTGGTGCTCAGAATGTCACCCGGGCGACGCGGGAGCCGTGGCGTCGCCCGGCAGAAGCACGCGGACACCCGCCTGACCTTGGCCCCGCTCCGCCGCGCAAAGTGCGTCTCGGTTGAGCGTCGTCGGTTTTCGGAGGTTGGGAGAACGCCCTGGAGGATGACATGCGACGGCTCGCGGATTTGCCTCTGCTCGGCGTAGTCTTCGTCTGCATCACTTGGGTTCTCCTCTGCATGTTCGTTCCACTGCTCTGGACGATTATCGAGATGCGGAGGCAGATGGCACGTTTGGAACGCACCGGCGGAGTTGAAGCAATGGCGGTCCAAGTCGATGGTCTATCGTGCTTCTGCCGCCGCTCGTATTTTGTGTCGCGTGGTTGTTTACGCGTCATCGCGCCCGTCGCCGAGCGGCGCGCCGGGAGGTGTGATTCAACGGCGAGTGAACGTCGTCGTTTTTCGGAGGTTCGGAGAACTCGGAGGGAACCCGGCGACGTGGGAAACGCGACATCGCCGGGCAGTGCGCCGAGTCGGCGCGGTCGGTGTCCAAAGGTGTCAATGAGGCCGAGGCTCGAGAGAGGCGTCTGGGTGAGGGAACCCGGCGACGCGCGCGGAGAGCCGTGCGGTTGGCGACAGGGAGGGTGACAGAATGAGTATGCTGGCGATGTCGATCGTGCCGTTTCTATTCTTCGTAATCTGGCTAGGAGTGATGATTTACGTGCTCACGCTCATTACGCGCCTCACACGCGCCACCGAGCGAATTGCCGCCTCGATTGAGCGCAACCCACCGGGACACGATCGCGTATCGATTTCAACAGCCCAGTGAGACGGCGGGATTCCTGTTCGTCTGCGTGCCGTCTCGGTTGATCGTCGTGAACCCGGCACTCCCTTTGGGGACGAATCCCCTTTTCATCGCGTCCACAACGTGATCTGCCAGGCAGCTGAAAACAGCGGGATGGCAAACCTGTGACGTAGAATCACCTCATGCCGGGCGCAGCCTCGAAACGTTCTGGAAGGCTGACCACGGGAGGAACCCGAATGAAGTTCGTGACTCTGTGTCTCGCCCTTGTCGTTGCGGCCTTCGGCGCTGTCGGACTGGCCGCACAAGATAGGCCAAACTTCTCTGGCACATGGATCAGTGTTGGGCCTCAGCAGGGAATTCGGGAACTAACCATCAAACAGGATGGCTACACGCTGTCGCTCGAGGGGCAGCCAGACGTGACCAAGCGGACGTTCAAACTCGATGGCTCCGAAACCGAGATGAGCGCTCCTGACGGGAAGCCTCTACTTGCGAAGGCTGTCTGGGAAGGCAAGACGCTCGTGGTGACGATCCATTTCCCTGAACTCAAGCAAGACATCAGGCGGCTGACGTGGGTGATAGACGCTGATGGACAACTCGTGATGGAAACCGAGTTCCTTGGCGGGAAGCCACAAGCGCCCTCAAAAGAGATCTTCAAACGCCGCTAGCGTGCTGCGGCCAACGCCCTAGGGCTACGCGCCCGGGGGAGCCAACCGCCCTGTTCGATCGCGTTACGGCGCCGCCGTGCGTGCGGTGCACGAAACCGGGAGCCAGGAGCACCCGCAATGCTGCCACATCGCGACGACCGATTGCTGCGGCAATCTTTTCCGACACGGCTCTGATCGCGCCCTGATCTGTCATTGTTGGCCTTGTCCTCGAAGCTTGAACCTTTGAATGTGGCCTTCTGCCGCGTCCGGGTTCCCAGGAGTAACCGGCAACGTCGCTCAAAGACTCGCGTTGCGCGTGTAACCAATCGCAAATACCCTTGGGGACGCCACTATACCGGTCGGAGCTGCCTCGCAAAGGAGGACCCGTGTCGCAGCCATCGCCCGTATGCCCTGACTGCAAGGTGCCAATGGATTCAGGTTTCATCGTCGATTTCACCTATGGAAATGACGCCAGCGAACAGTCTTCATGGGTCAAGGGAGCGCCAGAGCCGAGTTTTTTGAAAGGGCTGAAGTTAGGTAACAAGGAGCGGCTACCGATTGTGACATTTCGCTGTCCGAAGTGCGGCCAGCTGAAATCATTCGCGCACGCCTGGTAGTGCCCCTACTTAGGAGCGCCGGGAGGAGTAAACGGCTTGATGTCGCCGCAATTCGCACCGAGCCACTTCGCCTGAACGATGCGGGTCGACGTGTTCGTCTTGCCCCCCACCGTCGCCGTCGTCGTCGATTTGACCCGGTAGCTCTCCTGGCTGTTGAACACGACCTCGCCATCCGTCTCGGACTTGATTGACGTACAGCTCGAATGCCATTTCCAGGTGGCGCCCGAGAGCGTGGAGTATTTGGTCGTGCAGCCCGCTGCGGACGCCATCTCCTGCCACTTGCCCGCTTCGAACGTTTCTTTCGTGAAGCACGCCTTGGTCGCGCCGCTGGCATCAGGCATCGAGAGGCCCCGCGCCTTCATCGCCTCGGCCATTTTTTCTCTGACCTCGGGCGGCATTTTGGACAGCGCCGCCTGTTCCGGAGGAGCTACTTCATGGCCCTCGGCGTCGAGCGCAGACATCCTGGTTTCCCAGAGCCCTGCCTTGACGGGTGGCACCGGCAACTGCCCGGCGACGGCGGCAAGGGCGAGGCATGAAAGAAGGGACGATGCCGCAAGACGGATCGTGATCAGGCGCATGGAGTGGTTCCTCATTACATTCAAGTACGGGCAGATGCTCTTACGAAGTGCACTCAGTATACGGCCGGACGGCGGCCTCTCAGTGCGCCGTGGATCGCGCGAACGCCATCTGGCAGGTTCGGTTCTTCGGACGTGTCGACATCGACCCGCGGGCCGATGTCGAGCGGTGGCAGTTGAGTAAGCTTTCGAAGACTCGCTAAGACGTCTGCGGACGATTCGCCGTCGAGGTGTCCGGGATGGCGCCGCCTTTGAAGGAAACGGCTCGCGGCCACTTCCAGCTCGCAGCCGCAATGGACGTTGACCACGTGGTGCGAAGGAGCGTCGAGCCAATCCGTGGGGGTCCCGGAGTCCGAGGGCATCCCTGGCAGACGCCAGAATGACACCAAGATGGCGCCACGAGAGCTCGACGCGTCCTGCTGAAGGATCACATCGCTCTCCCGACTCAATGTGCGCCGCCACGCGGCGTTCCCGACGCCCTTCGACTCAAACAACCGATTCAACCTGATTATTCTTGATCTCCTTTCCTGCTAAAACCAGGATCGGGACAGGGGTGTTCTCGCTCGCGCGAGCAGCCGGACTCGGATGACCCACTCACGCATGTTTGCGTTTGAGCGGGTCTCCAGGCCGCGCACCACTGCGGGACTGGTTGAGATCCATGCTGAGACGCTCGGCGGGCGGCAGATCGTTCAACTTCTCCGTGCTCGCGGTGCCAGCCTCGACGCTCGGGTTTGCTGCTTCTTCAGTACTGTGTTTCTGTTCCGCTGCGGCGATCAACATCACTTCGAGCACACCCAGGTGCTCCATATAAGCGTCCATCAATGCTTTGTGATGCTTGATCTCAGTCTGCCCGCGCTTCACGATGGCGAGCGCATGTTTGATCCACGTCACCCGCCACGCTGCGTGATCAGCATCCTTGATCGGCTGCGCGAGACTTTGCTCCAGCCAGTGCTGCTTCGCCTGGCCTCGGACCTTCCACAGCTGTTTCTGGGCCTCGAGAAAGGGTGTTGGGATAGGAGACGTCATCCTGGGACCTCCGTTTCGATGTCGTTCGTTTGCCGAGTGCGCCTGAGCGTAGCGCCAGAACTCTGAGCCATGCGCCGGAGCGCGCAGCTCAAAGCCCAAGCGCTACCTTTGCGTCGAAGTCAATCTGTTTACGCGGACGCGCGGAGCCTCGCTCCGATCGCGACCCGCTTGAGTGACGCGGATTCGGCGCCGTGCGCGGACGGCAGCGACGGCGAGCACCTTGGCCTTCTTGCGCGCCCGGAGGGCGGCGACCTCCAGCATCTTTGTGCGTCGTCGCGCCTTGAGCGCCACGAGCGCGAGCAGACGGGCGCGCCGTCGGCGCCGGACCAACGCGAGAGCCAGCACGCGCGCACGGCGGCGTGCCTTGAGCGCCGCGACGGCGATCACACGAGCGCGGCGCTTGGCCCGGAGGCTATGTGCCAAACGCAGGCCCGGGGCTCGCTGGCGGACGATTTGTGGGCCTTCTTCTTCCTCATCCTCCTCGTCGTCCTCCTCGTCGAGCCCCATCACCTCCGCCGAGTCGTCGTCTTCGTCAGAGTCCATCAAGTCGAACGGCTCTTCCTCGTCGTCGTCGTCCTCGCTCAAGCCCATCAGCTCTGACGAGTCCTCTTCCTCGTCCTCGGACCCCGACAGGTCCGTTGGATCGTTTTCTTCCTCGAGTCCCATAAGCTCGCTCGGATCCTCTTCCAATAAACTCTTCATACGTACCTCCATTCAGCGTTGTGAGATCAGACGACCGCCTGGCGCGCGGTAATTGGCTTTCCGATAGGACTTTTTGCGACAACACGTCAGCGTTCCGGACGACTTTCAGGAAGGCGCCCACGTCTTCACGACGGGTTCTCAGCACCGTTTCACAACGGGTTTGTCAGTGCTGTGACGTCCTCGCAGAACGGCGACAGACGGACAGTTCGGGGAGCAAAGCGGGTGCCGTAAGGGCAGGCAGAAGAATGGCCGTATTCATCGATGAATTCACAACTTCGACACACGCTTGCCCACGAATTGATGGACAGGCCCCGCGCGGGCGTGGCGTGGCCGGCGCACGCAATGTCAAGTTCTGACAGGAACGATCGAATCGATTCCGCGGGGCCAGGCGAAGAAGGATGGGCTATTCGTACCTGAGGGCGATGGCCGGATCGATGGTCGTCGCCCGCCTCGCGGGGATGTACGCGGCGACAAGAGCCACCATCGTCAGAATGCCGGCGACGGCGGCAAAGGCGAACGGATCGCTCGCTTTCACACCGAACAACAGACTCGCGAGCAGACGCGTCAGGCCGTACGCGAGCAAGAGGCCGAGCACGACACCGAGGACCGCGAGCGTCATGCCCTCTCGCAAGACGACCCTGAGCATCCTGCCGCGGTCGGCCCCGAGCGCCATGCGGATGCCGATTTCCTGTGTCCGCTGATCGACCGAGTACGACATCAACCCGTAGATGCCGATCGCGGCCAGCACCAGCGCGACGCCGGCGAAGATGCTCAGCAGCACCATGTTGAAGCTCTGCCGCGCGACGGCGCCGGAGAGGACCTCGGTCATGGTCCGCTCGCGCGAGATCGGCATCTGACCGTCAACGCCGTGCAGCTCGCGCTCGATGGCCACGCGGAGGGATGACGGATCGGTCGCCGTACGAACGCACCACGACAGCGGAATCACGCTGTTCGCGAGCGCCGTCAGACCTTCCGTCATCTGGCTCTGCGGCACGTACATCACGCCCACACCCGCGTTCCCCAACCCGTTCTCGCGCACGTTTCCGACGATGCCGACAATCTGCCTGGGCGGCTCCTCGAATTGCGGCCCGAGTCCCTTGCCGATCACGATCAGCTGGCCGAGCGCGTCCTCCTTCGGCCAGTACTTTTTCGCCATCGCGTCATTGATGATCACCACCCGAGCGGAGGCGCCGGTATCCGTCTCGGTGAACGCGCGCCCGCGCAACAAGGGGATCTTGAACACCCGGAAGTAATGCGGCGACACCGATCGCCACTGCTCATCGCCGTTGTACTCGCCCTGCGCGGGCGGTTTGCCGACGATCGCGAACGGCAGATCGATGCCGGCCTCGACCGGCAGAGCGATGGTCGACGCCGCGGCCTCGACGCCCGGCAACATTTCCACGCGGCGGACGACCTGCGTCGTCAAGTCGCTCACGCTCGCCGTCGTGGAGTACGCACCGCCCGCCAGCGACGTCTGGAACGTGAACACATTGTGCGGATCGAGACCCGGATCGACCGAACGCAACCCCACGAAACTGCGAATCAGCAGCGCCGCTCCGATCAGGAGCACGAGCGCCAACGCCATCTCCGCGACGACCAGTCCCGAGCGTACGCGCGTGTGCCGGAGGCTGGTGCCCGAGCGGCCGCTGGCTTCCTTCAGCGTCGACACCAGATCCGGTTTCGACGTGTGCAGCGCCGGAAAGAGGCCGAACAGCAGCCCGGTCAGCAGCGAGACGCCGATCGTGAACGCCGTCACCCGCCAGTCGAGCGACGGGATGACGATGGCCGCGCCGGTGGCGTCGGTGACCCGGGGAATGTTTCCCGGGACGAGCAGAAGCAACCCGCGAACGCCCGGCGACCCCGAGGCCGAGACCGAGTATTCCGCCACACCCGGCCAGCAGCACGCTCTCCGTGAGCAGTTGGCGGACGACCCGTCCGCGATCGGCCCCCATCGCGGAACGGATGGCCAGCTCGCGCTGACGCCCTGCGGCTCGCGCGAGCAGCAGGTTGGCGACGTTCGCACACGCGATCAAGAGCACGAGTGCGACGGCGCCGAACAGCACCAGCAACGCCGTCCTCACCTCACCGGTTGTCGCATCGCGCATCGGCACGACCGCAACGCCTTCCTCCGGGTCCATCCACTTTGGGTTGGCTTTGCGAAACTGCTCGCCGACGATCTTCATCTGCGCTTGCGCGGCGGCAACGGTCACGCCTGGCTTCAGCCGCCCGGCGACATTGAGGTAGTGGCCTTGATTGGTACTGTTCGGGTCCGCTTGCAACGGAATCCAGACGTCCGCTTCGGGGTCAGGCTGAAAGCCCCTCGGGAGGATGCCGACGACCGTGTAGGGCACGCCGTTCAGCAGGATTGGCCGCCCGAGCACGTCGCTGGTGCCGCCGAAGCGAGCTTGCGACACGCCATAACTGATCACGGCCACGGCCGGGCCGTTCGGCAGATCCTCGCTTTGCGAGAAGGTGCGACCCGCGACCGGCGAAACGCCGAAGACCTTGAAGTAATCCTCAGAGACGTGGAGACCCTTCACCGTCTGCGGCGGATTGCTCGAGCCCACGTTCATCGCAAGAGCCCCGAAATCGTAAAGAGCCAAGGCTTCGAACACATCGTTCTGCCGCCACGACATGTACTTGGGAATTGAATTCGAATAGCCGACACCGGTGCGAAACTGTCGGCCGATCTTCATGATTCGGTCGGGCTGCGGGTAGGGGAGCGGCTGGAGGAGGACAGCATCCACGACCGTGAAGATCGCCGTGTTGGCGCCGATGCCGAGGGCCAGCGCGGCCAGCGCAATGGCCGTGAAGCCGATGTTCCGGCGCATCGTGCGCAGGGCGTAACGCAGATCGGTGAGGAGTGTTTCCATTTAGGAGCCTTACGGGACAGGGTGCTTTTGGTTCCGTCATCTCTGGTGGAAGGGTCGGAATCGAGAAACGCCGTTCCACAGGCGAACACGCTTCACAGCCGGTAGAATCGCAGTTGGCCGATTCTACTGTCTCAGAAGCGTGGCACGAACGTTGCCCCGGGCATCACACGATGACGACGATCCCTTCAGATTTGAGCTCCGCCATCCGTCAAATCGGCCGCCACCGGGCGTTCTCTGCGATCGTGATTGTCACGCTCGCGCTGGGGATTGGCGCCAGCACGACGTTCTTCTCGATTCTGAATGCGCTCGTGTATCGGCCGCTCGCGTTCCCCGATCCGGATCACCTGGTCGCCGTTCGTACTTTCGAGCGCCATGGCGGGACTCCATCCTCGGCTTCGTACGACTCCATCGTGGAACTGGCCGGGAACACGCCCGTCCTCCGTTCGGTCGTCGGCTATGCCTCGCGCGACATCAACGCCGCCGGCGCTGACAGCGCGGAGCGTGCCGTCAGCACGCAGGTGTCCGGGGATCTGTTCGGTCTCCTTGGCGTCTCGTTCAGTCTCGGTCGGCCATTCACTCGGGAGGAATATCGATCGCACGCCGCTGTTGCCGTGGTCAGCTACACATTCTGGACGCGCCATTACGCGCCGGACGCGGTGGTGGCCGGCCGCACGCTCGTCCTGGATGGAACGGCTCATGAGATCGTTGGTGTCGCACCTGAGAGCTTTCACTTCCCGGCGGATACGGACATCTGGGTGCCCATGGGCGCGGGCACGTCGCAACGGTCGGTCGGTGTCGTGGCGCGGCTTCAGGACGGCGTCACCGTCGCACACGCGAACGCGGTGTTGAACGGCGCGTCGGTCGGGCCAGACCCCGCGGTTGCGTCATCGCTGCCTCTGGGCGCCAGCGTGATTCGCCTGCGTGACTCGATGGTCTCCTCGAAACATCGGGACATGATGACGGCGATGCTCCTCGCCACTTTCCTCATTCTCCTGATCGCGTGCGCCAACCTTGCCGGACTGCTCGCCGCCCATCTCGGCAGCCGCCGTCAGGAGATTGCCGTGCGGGCCGCCCTGGGTGCACGCAGGAGCCGGATTGTTGCGCTGTTGTTGATTGAGAGCGGCGTCCTTGCCGTGGTTGGCGGTGCATTCGGGACGCTGGTGGCACAGTGGGGCATCGATCTTTTTGGGGCAGCCCTCGGGAAACCGGAGGGCCAGGGATGGCTGAACTTCGCCATCGACGGGCGCGTGCTCCTGTTTGCGTTCGGCGTGTCGCTCGCGACAGCGCTGCTCTTCGGCCTCATACCGGCCATCGGTGCGACGCGCGTGGATCTGAGGGGAGTCCTGCTGGAGGATGCGCGCGCCGTGGGTGCCGGGCCTCGCGGCCGGCGCCTCCGCGCCGCGCTCGTCGGGACGCAGATGGCCGTATCGCTCGGCCTCATAGCCGCGGCGTCGTCCATCGTGTCGAGCTCGATGGCCTTGGATGCGCTTGGCTCCGGTTTCGATCGTGAACGGCTTGTGGTTTTGCACGTCAACCTCGCGGGCCGCGCCTACGACAGCCCGGCAACCCGCATAGCCTTTGTCGATCGCGTTCTCGCGGGCATCGGCGTCGTGCCGGGCGTCAGCACGGTGAGCGCGACCAGTCATTTGCCGCTGGCCGATCGCGACGTGCCGTACTCGGGGGTCCAATTGGAGGGCTCCGACGCCAGGGATCGCCGGTTCGCAAGCCTGCGCTTCGTGGCCGACAGCTATCTGCGGACGGTGGGCATCCCGATCAGGCGGGGCCGGTCGTTCTCGGAAGCCGAGGCGGCCGATCCCCGGACGCTTTTGGTTCTCGTGAACGACACGATGGCGCGCCGCTATTGGCCGGAGGCTGATCCGATTGGGAAACGACTGCGATTGCCGGACTCGCCGTACGAGGGTGCCTGGCTCACTGTCGCAGGTGTCGTCGGCGACGTTGCCGAGCGCAGCCCCGGCGATGAACCGGGGAACCAGATCTACCTGCCGCTGGCACATTCACGGGATATCAGCTTTGTGGTGCGTGCGACTCATGATGACGCCGCCATCGTGATGCCGGTCCGCCGCGCCATCGCGGCGATCGATAGCGGGCTTCCAGTCAACGCTCGAACGATGCGCGATGTGTACGCGTGGTTCGTCCGCGACCGGGAGATGCAGGGTTTCGTGCTCGCATCGCTCGGCCTCGTGGCGCTGCTGCTGTCGGCGCTCGGGGTTTACGCGGCGATGGCGTTGCTGGTTTCGCAGGAGCGACGGGAGTTCGCGATCCGTCTCGCGCTGGGAAGCTCGAACGAAGCCCTCCACCGCCTCGTGCTCGGTCGCAGCCTGCGCATCGCCTCGGCGGGGATCGGCGGCGGACTACTTCTGGCCAGCATCATGACGTCTCTGCTCTCGGTGATCTTCTTCGGCGTGCACCCGTTCGATCCGCGGGTCATGGCAGCCGCGGCGGCGCTTGTCGCGGCGACAGCGCTCTTCGCCTCGTGGTGGCCAGCCCGCCGCGCGATGAAGGTCGATCCGATGGCGGTGCTGCGAAGCTAGGACGCTATCTGGTGCGCACGAGCGTCCACGTCAGCATCGCGACGCTCAGGAGCATCCAGACCGACGCCCAGAGCCACGACGGCAGCATGAACAGCCGCGCCATCGTGTCGGCATCCGAATATCCCCCGTGCACCAGGAAGAGCACGCGAATGTCGTAGACCGAGTCGAGCGCCACCTGGACGGCCAGCAGGCTCAACACAAACGATGAAACGGGTCCGCTTGCGTGCCGGGACAACGCAATCAGCGCGATGCTCCAGATCAGGACCACCGAGAGGCCGAACGGGTTTCTGAGCCAGATGACGAGCGTCACGAGCATGAATGCGCCGATGGTCCACAGGATCGCCTGCGCGCCCTTCTTTCCACGCGTGGCGGTCATGAGCAGGCATCCAACGATGCTCGCGCCGAGATATCCGGCGGAGGCGACCAGGCCCTGCGCGATGCGGCCCTCGGGAATGAGGCTGCTCGTGATGCCGGTCGTGTTTGGCTCGATGACGATCGAGTTCACGCGTCCGCCCACGATCATGGTCATGACGGCGTGCCCGCACTCGTGGACCCAGGTCGTAAAGAGCTTGAAGGGATACAACACCAGCGGGCCGAGGCGCGTCAGGCTGATGCCGAGGGAAAGCGCGGCGGCTACCCAGAGCCAATTGTCAGAGCGTCGAGATGTCACTGAGGGAGACCGCGGTGATCTGTACTCGTTCAACGGAGGTCCGTCAGTTCTTCTCATCCGGATGCGACACCAGGTCGATCACGACCGCTGCCGCCAGGACGAGCACATCGTCTTGCCCCTCGTCAACGTCGACCGCGTAGGTGTCGGCGAGACTGAACCATTTCTTGCTCACGCGCGCGACCACCCGCCCGCCTCGCTCGAAGGCGTATTCATGATCGAGGAAGTCTCCGGTGGCCTCGAGATCATCGGGGCCGGGAACATCCACCGTGAACCTGGCGCGGAATGGCGTGAAGAGATGTTTCTTCACGACGGCGACGGTCTCGCCGCCGGAAATGATTTCGTATTGAGGACCGAGGCTGAGAAGTTTCTGGTTGATCCGGGCAAGTTCGGCGCCGCTGCGATCCTTGATCGAGAGCTTGTTGCCAAAGCTGAAGACCTTGCCGTCGATGTAATACACCTCCTGGCCGTCAGCGTCCTTGATGCTGAAGTCGTCGCCCCAGGAAAGAATTCGCTGCCGCATCATGTAGCGCACGTGGTTGCTCCTTCACGGCTAGCCGCTCGAGATTAGAAGTTGTCTCATAAACCTGACGCTCACTCCAAGATTGCGAGCGAGCGGTGCGAGCGAGCCACGCGATCGGAGCGTGCCGACGAAGCGGCGCGCGAGAGCGCGTGTAGGGGAGTCCGAGGGGCGAAGCCCCTCGGATTGAAACTAGAGAATTTCACTCCGATCGCAAGGCCGTCATGGGATCCATGCGTGTCGCGGATCGTGCCGGGATATAACAGGCGAGCAGCGTGACCGTTGTCAACAAGGCTGCTACTGTGCCAAGCGTAACGGGATCGGTCACGGTGACGCCAAAAACCAGGCTCGAAAGGCTCTTGGCGGCTGCTACGGCGCCGACCATGCCGGCGCCAATCCCAATTGCGACGACGATAAATCCGTGTCGCAGGAACAACCGCAGGATTTGATCGTGCGTCGCACCGAGTGCCATGCGCACGCCGATCTCCTGCCGGCGTTCGCTCACGCTCTGCGCCATGATCCCATAGAGCCCGATTGCCGCGAGAAGCACGGCCGCCCCCGCAAAGACCGAGAGCACGATCGCCGCCACGCGGCGCCGGCTGGCCGCCTCCCGCATGACCCGTTCGACCGTGCGGTCGTTGAACACAGGCACTGAACGATCGAGATCGCGTATCGCTGTTTCGATCGAGGAACTCGAGACCGTGCCCCTCGTGCGCGCGACCGCAAATACCGTCGTCCGCGTCTGCTGCACGACCGGCAGGAAGATCTGTTGCGGCGAATCCTGATCGAGACCGTGCTGCTTGACGTCGCCGACAACGCCGACAATCGTGCGCCACGGCCCGTAGCCCTCGTTCGGGCTTGAACCTGCCAGCCTGATCTGCTGCCCGATCGGATCTTCATCCTTTCTGACGAAGGCAGACAGATTCGCCTCGCCCGTCGCGCGGGCTTTCCAATACAGGTTGACGAGACTGGTATTGATGATGGCAACGGGCTGAGAGTCCGGCGTGTCTGACCGGTCGAACGAGCGCCCTCTGATGACGGGAATCTTCAGCGTTTCGAAGTAGGTCGCGCTCACCGGGACGATTCCCGCACTTGGCAGGTCCATCATGACTGCACTGGTTGGGATCCGCCTGCCGGCCACCGTGAACCAGTTCCACCAGTTCGATCCGAGGATTGGGAGCGAATACGTGATCGCGGCGTTCTCGACGCCGGGAACCGCCCGGAGCTGCTCGACCGCTTCGGCGAAGAATGCCTGCTTTCGGGGGTCCGGCCACGCCGGCCCGGCTAGCGAGAACATGACGGTCTGCAGGTTGTGCGGATCGAAACCAGGATCGACGCGCGACAGCCGCACCATCGTGTGGACCATCAGTCCGGATCCGGAGAGCAGCACCGTCGCGACCGCGACTTCCCCCATCAGCAGGCTGCGACGCAGCCGCGAGTGCTGCCGGGTCGAGCCGCGGCCCGACCGCAACAGCGTCGCGTGGCCGCCTGCGCCCGGCACCCGCAGTGCGGGCAGGACGCCAAACAGGAACGCGCAGGTACAACTGAAGAGCGTCGTGCAGGACAGGACGACGAGGTCCAGGCGAATTTCGTCGAGGCGTGGGGTTTCCGGGGGCGCGATGCTGACTAGGCCGGTGAGGATCGCGGCGCCGGCAAGTGCCCCGAGCACGCCACCGACCCCAACCAGCAACGCGTGTTCGATGAGCAGCTGACGGATCAAGCTCCACCGGCTGCCGCCGATCGCCGCGCGGACGCCGAACTCGTGCGCGCGCGACGCGCTCCTGTTCAGCAGCAGGCTGGCCAGGTTGACGCAGGCGATGAGCAGCAGCAGCGCGACGGCGCCGGCGAGCACCGTGAGGGTTGGCGCCATATCCCGGACCACGCGGTCGGCGAGCGGGACGATGTAGATGCCGCTGCCCTTGTTCGTGTCGGGATGTTCAAGTGCAAGCGCGGCCGCGATGTTCTGCATTTCTGCACGTGCTGACGATCACGTCGACTCCCGCGCTTGAGCCGGCCAACGGCATACAGACCGGTGTGGCTGCTGCGGTTTCGCATGGTGCGGTAGTTCGCCGCCACTTGCGGTTCGAGCAGGAGGTAGACGTCCGCGGGCGTCATGTAGCGAAAGCCCGGTGGGAGCACGCCGATCACCGTAAACGGCGCGCGGAGCGAGATCGTCTGGCCGATCGCGGCCTGCGCGCTGCCGAACTCGCGGATCGCGAAGGCGAGGCTCACGACGGCAGTCGACGTGGCGTCGGGCCGGGCATCGGATTGGTCGAAGAGACGGCCCTGCAATGGCCTCACACCGAGCACGCCGAAGAAGTTCACGGTCACGCTTCTCGAGTCGAGCCGCTGCGGGAGTTGGCCGCTCGTGACGATCACGGCGTCGGTCAGTGAACTCGCGATGCCGTCGAACGACGTAGCGCGCTGGCGCCAGTCGTCGAAGTTCGGCCACGCGATGCCGGACCCGTTGTGTTCCGCCAGAAAGACCAGGCGCTCCGGGTCCGCATAGGGCAACGGCCGCAGCAGAACTGCATACGCAATCGAGAAAATCGCCGTCGTCGAGCCGATGCCGAGGACGAGCACCGTCAGCGCCGTGACCGTGAAGCGCGGCGAGCGCCGCAACAGCCGCGCACCATATCTCACGTCGCGCCAGCACGTGTCGAGCCAGGTCGCGCGGACAGCCCGCGTGGATTCGATCGTCTGGGTCAGCCCGCCCAGATCGCGGAGCGCGAGACGACGGGCCTCGTCAGGCGAGACGCCACGCGCCTGGTGCGCCTCGATCGCGTGTTCCAGGTGATCGCGAAGCTCCTCGTCGATCTCGCCGTCGATCCGGCGGCGGTGGAGCAGCCCACGCAGTGAGGCGAAGAGACGCGCGATCATCGGCCCTCCCGCAGAATGCGCCGCATCGACAGCGCAAATTCCTCCCACGTTTCTGTCTCCTGGTTCAGGCGTTTGCGACCCGCGCGGGTGATCGTGTAGACGCGCGCCCGCCGATTGTTCTCGGAGGCGGTCATCTCGGACGTGACCTCGCCGCGCAGTTCGAGCCGGTGCAACGCGGGATACAGCGAGCCCTGGCTGGTTTTCAGCCCGTCCTTCGATATCTGCTGCAGCCGGCTGGAGATGCCCCAGCCGTGATTGGGGCCGAGCTCGAGGATGCGCAGGACGAGAAGGTCGAGCGTGCCCTGCAGCAACTGCGTCTTGTTCACCGGTGTGTCTCCTCTCGCGATCCGAGAGGAGTCTAGGTCGTTACCTCTCGGAGGTCAAGGGGGGGCTTCAGAGCGCCGCAGTCGAAGGCGCTGGTATTACTTCGATCTGTCGTGCGGCGGCCCGGGCGGCGGCACGAAAGCGCTTTTAGAGTCCGCCTCGGCGTGACGGACGGCGCCGAGCTCGAGCACGCCGCCCTCGATCAGTGTTCGGACCTTGTCGCTGTTGCGATATTCGGTGAGCAGCGTGCGGCGGCTGCTGGTGTAGGCCTGGTCCATCACGTAGGCGAGCACCGTGTCCATCACCGCGCCTTCTTCAGTGTTCGTTTCCTTGAAACGGCGTTTGAAGTCCGCCAGGACGGATGCGAAGGCAGGGTCGTCCCATTGTTCGGCGCCAGGGGCGAGTCGCATGAAGTCATCGAGAACGGCCATATAGGAAGGGCTGGCGGGTTGACGCCAGAACGCGATGTCGGATCCAAACTCGCTGACGTAGAACGGCAAATAGAGCGTCGCGCCGGCGGGGACTCGATCGACGAGTGCCGGATTGAAGCGCCGCACTTCGTCTGCCGCGAGATCCGTGCGCGCGACAATCTCGGCAAGCGAAACCGGACGCGACGTGCGCATCGCGTAAATCGAATCCTGGGGTGTCGACGAGATCAGGTGGCTGACGTTGACCCTGTTGCCGAAGACCATTTCCGCGTAGAGAGATGAGCGAACACCATAGCTCCCGTAGACATCTTCGTAGCCCTTGTCCGGCAGGGTTCGCAAGTCGCGCGCGAACTGCGATCCGCGGAGGTATCGAGCGCGAACCTCTGATTCGCCGAGCTGTTCCCCGATGATCAATGCGCGTCCGACGTTCGTGCCGCCGGCGTTGTGCTCGGAGAGCGCGGGGATGAAGGAACCGTACTTCGCGGCGAGGATCGACAGGTACGCCGCGCAGTAAGACGCCTGCGTCGTCTGGTTGCGTTCCTGGATTGGGAACGCGGAGAGGTTGTTCAGCTGTTTCCAGTTCTTTCGCTGCCACTGGCAGAAGCCGACGGCATCAGCATTCGATCGCCTCGTGGCGCTCAGGCCCGACTCGAAAATGTCCTGGGCCAGTCCGATGTCCGCCGGTACAGCGAACCGCTCGTAGATGGCACCCCATTCCGCGAGGAACGAACCGTATTTCGGCGCGTTCATGAGGAGGGCATCGCCGCGTGTCGAGTTGTGCAGGACCGGTCCGGCGGCGCGCTCGAGAAGATCTGCCACCTGCTCCCGGCGCTCACCCAGCTTGAGCGCCAGCGACTGACCGTCGAGGATGCCGGCGATTGCCGGATCGGTCCAGACCGCCTGCTGCGACCAGTCTCCTTTTGCAGGAAACGTTGCGAGGAGCCGCCCGTCGACGGCGCTGCCAAACGCGATCGACCCGTCGGGGATCATGAAGACGTGGCGCCAGAACGGATAGGCGGGCCTGAAGGCCTGCATCGCCGCGACGTCCGCACGCAGGCGGGCCTGGACCATCTCGCCCGCTGTGTGGGGTCGGTGGATGGCTGGCGCCGTCGGAACCGGCGGGCTCGATCGGCGTAGCATGACGCTCGACGCGGCCAGCGGAATCGTCAACGTCACCGCGACGCACGTCAAGATCACCTTTGTTCTCATAAGTGCGTTGGGTGATGCGGGCCTGTGCAAGCGAGACGCCCGCTCGGGACAACCAAAATACGGGGCTGGAACGACCTCACCCGAGCGATGTGTTCCACTCTGGTTCAGGCGCCGGTGACGAGTTTTGAATTTGCGATCCGGAAATTGCACGACGTGCACACTCGGAGGAGTGGTAGCGTCTGGGACGACTTCTGTAGCAGGTCGGTCGGCAAGGCGAGCCGGCTAAACCGTGCTCGGACTGCGATCGTGGTTCTGAGGACGATATGTGAACGACGGGTGGTACCCGCCGGGTAGTTGAGGCGCAGAACAACTCGACACCTTCAGATTGCAACTGCGACGTCGACTGGTGCGCGCCGCCCTCCGAGGTCCGTTCCATTGCGCCGGTGCGCAGATCTAAGATCGCTCGGATGGTTGGGTCCGAGAAGGATCTGAGTTCGAGCCTGCGGTCATTACGCTCGAAATTGATCGGCACGTCGCTTCAGCGCGGACTGCGCAAGCGCTGCCCGCACTGCGGCGAGGGGCCACTGTTTTCCGGGTGGTCCCACCTTGAACGCTGTTCAGTCTGCGGCTTGATCTTCGCTCGGAATCCCGGTGATACGTGGGCCTTCACCATCATCGGCGATCGGCTGCCAATAGGCGCGATGATCGTCCTGATCTATTTCGGAGTGATGCGCTCGCATCGTCTGCTGGGCCTGGCGATGCTGGTTCTGTTGGCGGTGCTCCTGGTATGGACGTCCCCCAACCGCTGGGGCGCGAGTATCGCGCTGCATTACGTGTCGCGCGTGTGCTGGCCTGATCCTGCGGATCCTATCCCGCCGCCTCCTGCGGCCCAACCTTGATGGTGAATCGGACTGGCTACGCGCGTGTCTCCTTTTGGACAGTGCGCGAAACAACCCTGTGTTAGGTTTTTTTAATGTGTCCCGAAAACGAACGGATGAGGGTCGCCGGACGAGAGACACGGCTAGACGTTCTGCTCCAAGATATGCAGGGGCTTGAACAGGAGGCCGGTCAGATTGCCGATCCCATCGCAAGAGAACGGCTCCTCGCGCGAGTTCGCGAGAGTATGTTCTCGTTGCAATCAGAGCGCGATCGGACCAGGTAACGCCGGCCGCCGCCAATACCTAACGCCAGGCGCGGCATCGCGCCTGACATTCGGTAGCGCCGGCCGATCGTGCCGGTCTATTTCAAAATCAGTTCGCGCGCGAACTTGGTGCCGACGACCTCGCGGTATTTGCTGCGGTCCTGATAGCCCTGCATCTGAGCCTCGTCAGTACCGTCTGTCTGCTGCGAGAGTGCATCGGACTTGTCTTCGTTGGCTTCGATGCTCGCGAGGCTGCTGTATTCGCGCAAGATCAGCAGGTTCCACCCGCCGCCGTCGTCCATCGTGCGAAGAATCTTGTACGACTTCTCGAATCCGGCCTTGATCTGCGCGTCCTCTGCTTTCTTGAACTGACCATCCAGATACTGCAGGTAGCTCTGGTCCATCCCGGGCGCCATCTTGATCATCGTGACCGTCCAGACCGTTCCTGGACTGAAGAACTTGTGGGCTTGCCCGATGACAGGCCCCGCGCCAAGCGCGGTGAGTACTCCGATTAACACGACTGTTCTCACGGTTTTCATCGTCGGTCGCTTTCTGGTGAAGACGCGGTCACGGTCGGGGGGCGGGGGCTTCCGCTGCACCCCGAGTTCTAGCGCAATGCCACTGCAACACGCGAGGATGACAAACGGCGCCTGTGGCGGCTGTTCCATAACGCACAGACGAATTCTTGATCCGGGATTCGGAAACTGCAGATGCGCTCGAACGCCTGGTTTCCCTCCAAACGGTGTATAAAGGCCGCCATGACCGACACACTCAGCCGCCGCGACCTGCTGCTCAAATGCGCGGCCCTCGGGACCCTGACGCTCGCACCCGGCGTCTCCATCGCCGACGCGATCGATTGGGAAGGGCAGCAGTCGGAGCGAAAGTCCACGCCCTGGGACGAACTCGGGCCGTTCTACAAGAAGAACGCGCCGCACACGGCGCAACTGCGGCTGGCGAAAGATCCAGGCATGCCGCTCGGCGTGTCGGGCCAGGTGTTCGACATACGCGGAAATGTGCTCGAAGGAGCAACTCTTGAAATCTGGCAGGCGAATGACGCGGGTCTCTATGATCTCGACGGCTATCGCTATCGAGCCGCCCTGGTCGCGGATCGCGCAGGCAAGTACGCGTTTGATTCGGTGATGCCGGGACACTATCCGGGGCGAGTCTGCCAGCACGTGCACTACCTGGTGCAGGCCCTCGGGTGCAAGCCGTTGACGACGCAGTTGTACTTTGCGACGGATCCGGTGTTCGACGGCGATCCGCGGCGGAACTACACGAAGGACCCGTTGATCGACAGCGTCGAACTCGTACGGCCGGTCACAATCGTGCGTACGCCCGGTGGTCCCGCGGCGGCCGTCACGTTTGAAATCGTTCTGGAGCACCTGTGAGACGCCGAAACGCCGCAGCCTTGACGCTTGTGCTCATCCTCGCGGCGCAGCTGCGCGCTCCGGCTCAGGGCGCCTCGCCGCAGTCGTCGACGGTCGAACTGCCGGCGCGCGTCGCCCGGTTTGTCGTCGCCACCGGACGCCCGATCGCCGCGGCGCTCACGGTTGATAACAAGATTCGCGTCCTTTCGCTGCCGGACGGCCGCGAGCTGCGCGCAATCGATCGTCCCGCCGGTCCCCCGGACGTCTTCTCACTCTCACCCGATGGCCGGTTCATCGTGCTCGGCGACCACAAGGGACATGTCCACGTGTGGTCGGCGGCGAGCGGAGCGTCGCAGTGCGAGCTGGATCTCAGACGTTATCCGGGCGTCGCTGTCTTCTCGCACGACGGCAGCACGCTCGCGCTCGCCGCCCAGGGCGACGCCGTGCAGCTCGTCGACGTCGCCAGGTGCACGACGCGTGTCTCGCTCGCGCAGACGCTCGGGGGTGTGATGGACGCCGCGTTCTCGCGCGACAACCGCTATATCGCCACTGCCGATGGTGATACGGCGGTGCGTGTATACGAGACCGCGAACGCGCGCCTGGTCAGCGAGAACAAGGACTCGGTGATGAGTCCGCTTGCCGTCGATTTCACGGCTGACGGTCGCACCGTTGTTGCGTCAGGCGGTGACAAAGTGGTCCTGTTCATCGACGCGGCGTCGGGGAGGACCAGCCGTCGCGTAACGGCGACACAACCGCCGTTCGTGTTGCGGATTTCGCCGGATGGAAACCGTCTTGCCACGGTATTCATGAAATCCGAAGACATGTCGCAACCCGATCACATCACCCTGACCGGCGTAGCCTCAGGCGCGCGCGAAGCAGACTGGGTGCCTCCGGTGATGCCGATCGGCGGTGGCTGGACCGGCGATGGCCACTTCATCGTGGCCACTGCGGAACAGAACGGCCTTCGTTTGTGGGCGGTCAAATAGCAAGAAAAACCAGCTCAGCCGTCGTCATATTGCGAGCGCGCTGTCGCAAGTCACAATCGTGATCCCGAGGCCCGATCCGTCGCTGGCCGGCACCGGTTCCGCGGCTTCTCGCGACCAAATACCACGCATTCGTTGCGGTTTCGCGCCATGACGCGGACGGAACTGAATTTGTTTGCCTGTGTCTCGTGGGCCTGTTCTCCACCGACTCCGACATCGCCGTCGATCTCGGCACGGTCAACACCTGTATCTACACGCGGGGCACGGTGGCTTTGAACGAGCCCTCGGTCGTGGCGTTCAACATTGCGCGGGGCAACATCGAAGCCATCGGCAGCGACGCGCACGACATGCTCGGACGGACTCCCGCAAACATCAAACCGGTGTGGCCCATGCGGAGCGGGGTAATCGCGGACTTCGAAGCCGCGGAGAAGATGCTCACGTACTTCGTCCGCAAAGCCAGGGGACGCACGTATTCCCGGCCGCGGATGCTCATCGGGGTCCCGCCCGCCAGCACGCCGGTCGAACGCCGCGCCGTCAAGGAAAGCGCGAAGCGGATGAAGGTCGGCGATGTGAGGTTGGTAGAGGAGCCGATGGCGGCCGCGATCGGCGCGGGACTTCCCGTGACCGAGCCGACCGGCAACATGATCGTCGACATCGGAGGGGGGACGACCGATATCGCCGTCGTGTCACTGGCGGGTCTCGTGTATGGCCGCTCTCTGCGCATGGCCGGGGGCGACATGGACGAGGCCATCATTCAGTACTTCAAACGGAAGTACAACCTGCTCATCGGAGAGCCCACGGCCGAACGGGTCAAGTGCGAGATTGGATCCGCAAAGCCACTCGAGCATCCGCTCGAGACCGAAGTGAAGGGACGCCACCTCTCCGAAGGCGTGCCGCGCACCGTGCGGGTCAAAGACGACGAGATACGAGAAGCGCTCTCGGAGCCGATCCGCGCCATCGTCAAGACGGTTCGGGAAGCGCTGGAGTGCATTCCACCGGAACTGAGCGGCGACATCTATGAGCGCGGCATCGTGCTCACCGGCGGCGGCGCGCTGCTGCGCAAGCTCGATCGATACCTGCACGACCAGACGGGGCTCCCCGTCGTTGTCGCCGACAGCCCCTTGACGACCGTGGTCGTCGGCGCCGGCATGCTGCTCAACGATCCCAACCTTCTGATGAAGGTCGCGGTCAACTGACCACGGACTCAGTGCCCTCGCTGCGGAGGAGCTACCTGAACAGGCGAGCATCGAACCTGGTGATGCAGTAGCATTTTCAGGCGACGGTGATATGCAGTCCAGTCGGGAGCGGTTCTCCCAGCTCGTCTTTTACGCGCTGGTCATTCTGATCGGGTACTGACGTACCTCGTGATCAGTCCTTTCCTGGCACCGCTGGCATGGGCCGCGGTCTTTGCCGTCATGTTCTACCGGGTTCACCTGACGCTGTCGCCCAGGATCGGTCCCAGCCAATCGGCGCTGGCGGCGACGCTCATGACTGCGGTTCTGATTGTGGCGCCGGCGGTGATGCTCGTCTCGGTCATCGCCCGGGAAGCGCCGCAGTTGTATGACTACGCGCAGCAGGTGTCGCTGACGGCGCCCGATCGGATTGCGCGGATCTGGGAGGTCGTGCGCCGCCGAAGTCCGACCCCTCTTCCGGAGGACCCGACGTTTCTGTTGCGTGAAGGGCTGCAGCGTGTGCTCGGGTTCCTCGCTCCACGCGCCGGCGCCGCGGTCGCGGATCTGTTCGCGACGCTCGGCAGCCTGTTCGTGATGCTCTTCGCGATGTTCTTCCTGCTTCGTGACGGCCATACGCTCGCGCGGCAGGTGCGCGACCTGTTGCCGGTGCCCGAAGGCGTCCGAGATCGCCTCATGACGGACACGCGGGATCTCATCATCGCCAGCGTCGGCGCCGGGCTGCTGGTCGCGGCGATCCAGGGCGCGATCGGCGGGCTTGCTTTCTGGCTCCTCGGAATCGATGCGCCGGTCATCTGGGGCGTGGTGATGGCGCTGTGCTCCTTGATTCCAGTCGTGGGCGCCGCGCTCGTCTGGGTGCCTGCCGCGCTGTGGCTCCTCCTGTCAAACGACGTCGCGCGCGGGGTCATCCTCGTGATCGTCGGCATCTTCGGCATCAGCATGGCCGACAACATTCTCCGGCCCATCCTCCTAGCCGGGCGTACCACGGCCAGCGGCCTCGTGGTATTCCTCGGCATCCTCGGCGGCGCCGCCGCGTTTGGTTTCATCGGCCTCGTCCTCGGTCCGATCATCCTGGTCACCGCCGGGAGCCTGCTGCGCGTGTTCTCGCGACCAGAGCTGGTTACGCCAGCGCCAGGGTCCGACGTCTCGCATCCTCTGTCCCGGTGATTTCTGACGATGACTTGACCGGGCCCAGTGGACCCGTCACTGTCCGGGGTCTTGTCCACAGACCCGTGACCGTGTCTCGCAAACCGCGATTCGGCTGACGGATGTCAGCGAACGAGCGGGAGCGAGCTGAGCCACGCGATCGGCCCGCCTACGCCGAGGCTTCGGCGAGGTCTCGCCGTAGCGCTTCGCGCGGAGGCGGAAGTGAGCCGGCGAAGCGGCGAGCGAGAGCGCGTGTAGGGGAGTCCGCCTTCGCGCACGGGCTACGGCGCACGTCGCCGAAGATTCAGCGAAGGCGTGCCGAGGCCCCTCGGATGAGAAAGCAGTGAGCAGGTTTCAGCGGATGATGCGGAAGTTGGTCGGCGCGGACGGCGGCGTCGCTCCCGCCTGGGTGACCGTCACCGTCTGTCCCGCAACGGTGAGCGTGCCGGTGCGCTGTGTCGCGGCGGTGTTGACCGCCACGGTAAAGTTCACGCCACCGTTGCCGGAACCGCTCGCGCCACTGGTGATCGCGATCCAGCTTGCGGTTGTTGCGGCAGACCACGAGCAGCCCGAGCCTGACGTCACCGTGACTGTGTACGGGCTGCCCGTTGCCTGCGCGGAAACCGACGTGGGCGTGACGCTGTAGCTGCAAGTGTTACCAGCCTGCGTGAACGTGACCGTCTGACCGGCTACCGCTATCGTACCTGTCCGGGACGCGGTCGTCGTATTAGCAGCCACCACGTAGTTGATCGCGCCGAGCCCCGAGCCGCTGGCCCCGCTCGTGATCGTGATCCAGCCGACGCTGCTGACGGCCGTCCACGAGCAGGCCGTCCCGGTCGTCATCGACAACGCGCTGGTGCTGCCAATCGACGGCACCGACACGCTCGTCGGCGTGACGCTGTAGACGCAGCTGTTGGCCGCCTGGGTGAAGCTCACTATGACGCCGCCGACCGTGATGTTGCCGGTCCGCGCGGTGCCGGTCGTGTTTTCGGCGACGACGTAGTTGATCGCGCCGAGCCCCGAGCCGCTGGCCCCGCTCGTGATCGTGATCCAGCCGACGCTGCTGACGGCCGTCCACGAGCAGGCCGTGCCCGTCGTCATCGACAACGCGCTGGTGCTGCCAATCGACGGCACCGACACGCTCGTCGGCGTGACGCTGTAGACGCAGCTGTTGGCCGCCTGGGTGAAGCTCACTATGACGCCGCCGACGGTGATGTTGCCGGTCCGCGCGGTGCCGGTCGTGTTTTCGGCGACGACGTAGTTGATCGCGCCGAGCCCCGAGCCGCTGGCCCCGCTCGTGATCGTGATCCAGCCGACGCTGCTGACCGCCGTCCACGAGCAGGCCGTGCCCGTCGTCATCGACAACGCGCTGGTGCTGCCAATCGACGGCACCGACACGCTCGTCGGCGTGACGCTGTAGACGCAGCTGTTGGCCGCCTGGGTGAAGCTCACCACGACGCCGCCGACCGTGATGTTGCCGGTCCGTGCGGTGCCGGTCGTGTTTTCGGCGACGACGTAGTTGATCGCGCCGAGCCCCGAGCCGCTGGCCCCGCTCGTGATCGTGATCCAGCCGACGCTGCTGACGGCCGTCCACGAGCAGGCCGTGCCCGTCGTCATCGACAACGCGCTGGTGCTGCCAATCGACGGCACCGAGACGCTCGTCGGCGTGACGCTGTAGACGCAGCTGTTGGCCGCCTGGGTGAAGCTCACTATGACGCCGCCGACGGTGATGTTGCCGGTCCGCGCGGTGCCGGTCGTGTTTTCGGCGACGACGTAGTTGATCGCGCCGAGCCCCGAGCCGCTGGCCCCGCTCGTGATCGTGATCCAGCCGACGCTGCTGACGGCCGTCCACGAGCAGGCCGTGCCCGTCGTCATCGACAACGCGCTGGTGCTGCCAATGGATGGCACCGACACGCTCGTCGGCGTGACGCTGTAGACGCAGCTGTTGGCCGCCTGGGTGAAGCTCACTATGACGCCGCCGACGGTGATGTTGCCGGTCCGCGCGGTGCCGGTCGTGTTTTCGGCGACGACGTAGTTGATCGCGCCGAGCCCCGAGCCGCTGGCCCCGCTCGTGATCGTGATCCAGCCGACGCTGCTGACCGCCGTCCACGAGCAGGCCGTGCCCGTCGTCATCGACAACGCGCTGGTGCTGCCAATGGATGGCACCGACACGCTCGTCGGCGTGACGCTGTAGACGCAGCTGTTGGCCGCCTGGGTGAAGCTCACCACGACGCCGCCGACCGTGATGTTGCCGGTCCGTGCGGTGCCCGTCGTATTAGCAGCCACCACGTAGTTGATGGCGCCGAGCCCCGACCCGCTGGCGCCGCTCGTGATCGTGATCCAGCCGACGCTGCTGACGGCCGTCCACGAGCAGGCCGTGCCCGACGTCATCGACAACGCGCTGGTGCTGCCAATGGATGGCACCGACACGCTCGTCGGCGTGACGCTGTAGACGCAGCTGTTGGCCGCCTGGGTGAAGCTCACCACGACGCCGCCGACCGTGATGTTGCCGGTCCGTGCGGTGCCGGTCGTGTTTTCGGCGACGACGTAGTTGATCGCGCCGAGGCCCGACCCGCTCGCGCCGCTCGTGATCGTGATCCAGCCGACGCTGCTGACGGCCGTCCACGAACAGGCCGTGCCCGACGTCATCGACAACGCGCTGGTGCTGCCAATCGACGGCACCGACACGCTCGTCGGCGTGACGCTGTAGACGCAGCTGTTGGCCGCCTGGGTGAACGTCACGGTCTGGCCTGCGACCAGCAATGCTCCCGTGCGCGCGCTACCGGTCGAATTGGCGGCGACAGTGTAGTTGACTTGGCCGATTCCCGAGCCGGTGGCGCTCGTGACCGTGATCCAGCTCACCGAGCTTGTGGCCGACCATGAGCAGAGGGTGCCGGAGGTCACCGACAACGCGCTGGTGCTGCCGATGGACGGCACGCTCACGGTCGTCGGCGTCACCGTGTAGACGCAGCTGTTCGCCGACTGCGTAAACGTGACGGTCTTTCCCGCAACGAGCATCGTTCCCGTGCGCTGGCTGCCGCTGCTATTTGCCGCGACCGTGTAATTGACCTGCCCGATTCCTGACCCGGTTGCGCTGGTGACCGTGATCCAGTTGACCGAGCTCGTGGCCGTCCACGTGCAATTCGTGCCCGTGATGACCGAGAGCGAACTCGTGCTTCCGACAGACGAAACCGAAACCGTCGTGGGCGTCACTGTCGATGTGCACTGCGCTTCGGCAGGGCGCGCGGTGACGACGAAGATCAACGCAGCGAGCAGGCCCCAGGATCGCAGCGTCCTCGTGACCCGAGCTTTGAGTCGGTCCGGAATAGTCAGGTGTCCGAAAAGCACGTGGGGGACCGTGCATACATGAGGCCTTGCTGTAATGTATTTATTTGCAATGATTTACAGACCTTGTAACGACCGAGTTCATGTCGGATTTGTGCGTTGAGAAACAGCATTGTTTGGAGGCCTCACCATATGCCGGCGAAACAGGCGAAGCCGAGTCATCAAGCGTCGAGGACCATCACCGCCGTGGCAGTGAATGCTGGTGAACGTGAACGTGGACGCACACGCAGGTTGCCAATCTGACGTCTGCACCGGCGACAGAAGTCGCCAGTTCCGGCGACTCGAGCGCGGCCGTGGCTCGGTGCCGTCGAGAATACGTCGTGACTCACGACTTGCGATTACGCAATCCGTCGCCTGCCGATCGCTGAATTCATCATCTCGTCTGACTTGTGCGTTTGCCGTGACACCACAAGGTCTCGTGACCGCGACTTAGTTCGGCGCAGGCGGCGTCTCGCGTTCACTAGTCGGCCCGCAGCGCGATTCCATGAAATGCGTGCGTCGAAGGGCGAGCGCTTTGCAGCCACCTGGACCAGTGCGTCATCCCGCAGTAGGAGACGCGAATCCTGGAGAAGCAATGAAGCGCATGAAACGCCTGCTGGTCGTTCTGGCCATCAACATCGTCTGGGGCTCGTGCTGGGTCAGCTCCGCTAATGCCGGAGTGATCACTATGGGTACCTGGACGGCCATGGACTCGAACGCCTTTTGGAACCATGCGTCCTGGGACGGCCCAGGACTGAACGCTGGCGAACTGATCACATCCTGGGGTTGGACGGTCGAGTATCTGAACACGGGCGGAGCGCCCGTCGCGTTCGCGTTCGATCAACCGGAATCCTTCGGGGAGATCGTGTCCATCACTGCATGGATGGATGGCCGAGGCATCATGCAGCTCCCTGATGGCTCAATGAATTTCACGACTCACGGCTATACGCACAACACTCTGACGACGCCGGAGCAGTTTGCGTTGTTCCGTTACGTCGGACCCACTTCGATCGTGTACTTCCTGGGCGTCGAAGACATTCCGTCGACCATGCGGAGCGATAACGACTATAACGACTACATCGGGTACGCGATCGAACAGCTGCCGCCTCCGCCTCCGCCGGTCCCGACTCCGGAACCGGGGACGCTGGCGCTGATGCTGACGGGAGGTGTCGCTGCCTGGCGGAAGATGCGCTCAGCCCAAAGTCGCCCGGCAGTCTAATCTCAATCCGAGGGGCTTCGCCCCTCGGAACTCCCCGACACGCGCTCTCGCTCGCCGCTTCGCCGGCTCGCTCCGATCGCGTGGCTCTCTCGCTACCGCTCGTTCGCTGGCATCCGTCAGCCGCATCGCGGTTTGTGAGATACGCTCTAACCCGCGGAGGGTCAAGAGGTCTGCGGCGGAAAGACCGACCATGAAAAGACGCTGCCGCCAGTCGCCGCGCAAGAGGTGGCGCAGTCAGCCGCCACAGCGGTCCCGCGGTTGATCCGGGTTACCATCGGCTCGTTACGTCCGCCGATGGCCTGGCCAATTCATCAACGGCGTTGTGATCAACGGGAGGCCGACGATGAGATCGCTGCCGCTCGTCGTGTTTCAGCTGATTATCGTGTCGGTACTAACCGCCCTCTGGCTGATCAACCGAAACCGGCCGTAGCTTTCAGCCTCGGTGCCTGGTCAACGCGAAGTAGATCACGTAGAACCAGCTGCAGATCCCGTGCAGGATCGCCCACAGGATCGAATGCCACTGGCTCCAGGAAATCGCGATCGCGAGCGCGCTTCCGAAACTAATGCCGGTGGACGTAGCGGTCTCGGTCCTCATGCACAACTAGCCAGCGAAGTTTCGTCCGATCGCGACGATGAATCCCAGGACCACCATCACGATCCACATGATCCTGAGCCCGCGGCGATACTTGTGAGGAATGGCGCTGACGGTCATAGTGCGGCGCAGGTTAGCAGAAAAAGCGATGACCCGCCAAGCGGCCCCTCGGGAATTAGATGTCCGACGAATAGACCTCCTCTTCAACGCGTCGGCGCGCGCGCGTGGTGGCCGACTTCACCTTGCCGCGGTAGAGGAGCACGATCGCAATCGCCATCGACACAAAGGCGTAGCGCGGGTGCCTCATGAGGAGGACGAAGAAGAGAAGCAGAAAGACAAAGCCCATGGCAATTCCCGCTGGGGCAAAGGGCCTGCCAGTGTTCCGTGCGTCAAGCGGGCCGAAAGCCGATCACTCACTCGCCCCGGGGCGAGCGACGTAACGGAATTCGCTGCAGCGATTACGAAACTGAGCACCGGAGCAGTATCAACGAACCGCGAACTGCGAATCCGATTAATGTCAATGCGGATCCCGGCTCCCGGATCCCGGACAACGGATCCCGGATCCCGGTTAGCTGTTCCGATCGAACATTCATCGACGTCCAGCCGTATCCGTGAAAATGGTTTTCAAACACATCCTGAAGCGGCTGCTGCGAACGCCGCTCTTCACGGCCGTCACCGTGCTGACGCTCGCGATCGGCATCGGCGCCAACACGGCCATCTTCAGCGTCGTCGAGGGCATCCTGCTCCGGCCGCTGCCGTTTCCCGATTCCGATGAGCTCGTCGCCGTCGATCACACGGCGCCCGGGGTGAACCTCGAGAACGCTGGATCGGCGCCCTTCCTGTATTTCACGTATCGCGAGGACTCGAAGACATTTCAGGACATCGGCCTGTGGAACACGGATACGGCGAGCCTGACCGGGCTCGCGGAGCCGGAGGAGATCAGGACGCTCAACGTGACGCCTGGTGTCCTGTCGATCATCCGCGTCCAGCCGCTTGCCGGTCGCGTGTTTGGAGAAGCCGACGGCGCACCGGATGGCCCAGCAACAGTCGTTCTCACCTACGGCTACTGGAGGTCGAAATTCGGCGGCGATACATCCCTCATCGGGCGCACGATCACCCTTGACGGCCGATCGAGAGAAGTCGTCGGCGTGCTTCCAGAAGCGTTTCGATTTCTCGATACGCGGCCGGCCGTGCTGCTGCCGATCCAGCTCGATCGCAGCAAGACGTTCCTGGGACGGTTCAACTTCTCTTCTGTCGCTCGTCTCAAGCCGGGAGCCACGCTGGCCCAGGCCAACGCGGACGTCGCCAGGATGATTCCCCTTGCCATCAATCGATTTCCGTCGCCCCCCGGTTTCAGCGCGAAGATGTTCGTCGAGGCCAGGCTCGGGCCGCGGCTTCAACCGCTGAAGCAGAGCATCGTCGGCGATCTCAGCCAGGTGCTCTGGGTGCTCATGGGCACCGTGGGCATCGTGCTGCTGATTGCGTGCGCGAATGTGGCAAACCTGCTGCTGGTGCGCTCCGAAGGGCGGCAACACGAGCTGGCCATTCGCGCCGCGCTCGGCGCCGACTGGCGGCGAATCGCTCGCGAGCTGTTGCTCGAGAGCTTGACGCTGGGAGTTATTGGCGGAGCGGTGGCGCTCGGACTCGCATACGGGGCTCTGTCGGTCTTGAGAGCCACGGCGCCGGCAGGTCTTCCGCGCGTCGATGAGATTTCAATCAGCGGCCCTGTCCTGTTGTTCACGGCCGGCGTCTCGCTCGTGGCCAGCATTCTGTTCGGCATGATTCCGGTGCTGAAACACGCCGGACCGCAGCTGGGAACCGCGCTTCGGGCGGGCGGCCGGTCTGTCAGTGAAAGCCGCGATCGTCACCGCGCGCGGAACGTGCTGGTCGTCGTGCAGGTCGCGCTTGCACTGGTCCTGCTCATCAGCTCCGGCCTGATGATTCGCACGTTTCAGGCGCTCCGTCAGGTCGAGCCCGGCTTCACCCGAGCGCAGGAAGTTCAGACACTCAGGATTTCCATTTCAGAATCCGACGTCAAAGATGCGCAGGCCGTCGTGCGGATGGAGCAGAACATCCGCGATCGGATTGCGGCGATTCCCGGCGTGACCTCGGTCGCGTTTACGACGGTGATTCCCCTGGACGGCGGCGGCTGGCACGATCCGATCTTTGCGGCGGACAAGGTCTACGCGGAGGGACAGATCCCGCCGCTTCGACTCTTCAAGTTCGTGTCGCCGGGTCTCATCGAGACGATGGGGAACCGGTTGATCGCCGGTCGCGACCTGACCTGGAGCGACACGTACGACAAACATCCGGTCGCGCTCGTCTCCGAGAACTTTGCGCGTGAACTGTGGGGCGATCCACGGGCGGCGATCGGCAAGCGCATTCGCGACAATCTGAAGACGCCCTGGCGGGAAGTGGTCGGTGTAGTCAACGACGAGCGCGTCGACGGCTTGAATCAGAAGGCCCCGACCATGGTCTTGTGGCCGGTGCTGATGGACAACTTCTCGGGCGACGAGGTATCGGTGCGGCGCTCGGTGGCGTTCGTTGTCCGCAGCCCTCGAGCTGGTTCGACCGCCTTCACGACCGAGATCAGCCGCGCGGTTTGGTCGGTGAATCCGAACCTTCCGCTTGCCGGCATGCGCACGTTGCAGGAGATCTACGATCGATCGCTCGCGCGGACGTCGTTTACGCTCGTCATGCTGGCTCTCGCGGGAGGGATGGCGTTGCTCCTCGGGCTCGCCGGGATCTACGGCGTGATGTCGTACTCGGTTTCGCAGCGCACGCGGGAGATCGGCATCCGTGTGGCGCTCGGCGCGAGGAACGAGGAAGTGATTCGCATGTTCGTCGCGCACGGCGCCCGCCTCGCGGTGGTCGGCATCGTGTGCGGGTTGATCGCCGCGGCGGCGCTCACCCGTTTCATGTCCACGCTGCTCTTCAACGTGAAGCCCGGCGATCCGCTGACGTATCTCGCCGTCTGCGCCGGGCTCGTCATGGCGACGGTGATCGCGAGCTACGTGCCGGCGCTCCGGGCGACGTCGGTGGATCCGGTCCAGGCACTGCGGTCCGAATAGATTGGATCCGGCCGTCTTTTCGAAAAACACTTGACACGAAGCGGCGGCGCGGACAGGCTTCCGGTCGTTATGATGACTTTACGAAGACTTGTAGTTGTTGCCGCACTGTTCAGCCTCGCCGCCGCGCCGCAGCCGAGCGGCTGGCGATCGCTCTGGAATGGCAAGAACCTCGACGGCTGGACGACGTGGATGCAGGCCCCGTCGCCGACGTCAGAGGTGCCCGGGCTCAAACGCGACGAGACCGGCAAATACCTGGAGCCAATCGGCTCGGGTCGCGATCCGCTCAAAGTCTTTACCGTGTCCGAAGACGTGGACGGGCGCTCCGCCATCCGCATATCCGGAGAGGCCTTTGGCGAGCTTCGCACGAAGGAGTCGTTCAAGGACTATCACCTGAAGTTTCAGTTCAAGTGGGGCGAGAAGAAATGGCCGCCACGCGATCGGCCGGACACGAGGCGCGACAGCGGTCTGCTCTATCACGTGCACGCGGAGCCCGGGGCGGAAGGACGCACGTGGGCGCGATCGGTCGAGCTTCAGATTCAGGAAGGCGACGTGGGCGATCTCTACGCGGTCGGATCGGCGATCGCCGTCCGCTCCAAAGCTCGGCCCGGCGTAACGCCCGCGATCTACGACTACGATCCTGCAGGCGAGTGGTTTTACTTCTCGCAAAGCCACGGCTCGTCGGGACGCTGCGTGAAGCAGCCCGACAACGAGAAGCCGACCGGCGAGTGGAACACGGTCGAACTGGTCGCGTTCCATGACGACTCCATCCACATCGTCAACGGGAAGGTCGTCATGCGGCTGCACGGACCGCAGCGCATTGACACCAACGTGCCCACGCTCGTCACGTCAGGTGCGATTATCCTGCAATCCGAGGGGGCGGAAGTGTACTACCGGGACATTCAGATCAGGCCGATCACGGCGATCCCCGCGGAGTTCGCGGAGAAGTAGCGTCAGGCACTCTATAATTCCTCGACGCGCGACGGGTCCGCAAGCGCGTCGAGGAAACCAGTCAGCACATCCAGCGCGGAAGCGATATCGGCTTCCGTGTGCGCAACCGAGAGCAGCCACTGTTCGTCCAGTCCGGGCGGCAGCAGAACGCCCCGGTTGACGCCCCAGATCCATTGTGCGAACGCCAAATCGAAATCGGTGGCCAGGTAGTCGCGGTAATTGCGAACAGGCGTGCGGGACCAGGTGATGCACCCTTTGGCTCCGCAGTGAACCGCGTGGGCCGGCATGTCGCGCGCAGCGAGGAGCGACTGGCAGTCAGCCACGAAGCGGCGGTTGCGCTCCACAACGCGCTCGGTCTCGACGGGCGTGCAGATGTCCGCGAGCAGGGCCCGCGCGGCCGCCATGCAGAGGGGATTTCCGTTGAAGGTGCCGACGTGAAGGACCTTGCCGGTTGCAATCGCATCCATGCATTCCATCGATCCGCCGAACGCCCCGAGCGGCAGGCCACCGCCGATCGATTTCCCGATCGCGATCAGATCGGGAACCACGCCGTAGCGATGCGCTGCGCCATGCCAGCTGGCCGTGATGCCGGTCTTCACCTCGTCGAATAACAGCAGCGTGCCGTAGCGGCTCGTGATCTCACGGACCGCGTCCAGGTAGCCATCAAGCGGCAGGCAGATCCCGATGTTTTCCATCACCGGCTCGACGATGAAGCACGCGACGTCGCGGCCGGCCAGCGCGCTCGCGAGCGCGTCGGAATCGTTGAACGGGATCACGATCGTGTCGTCGAGTACGCTTGCCGGAAGGCCCGCGGTTGACGCGACGGCGCGCGGACGTTTCGCGGGGCCGGCCACTTCCGCCTCCGGCTTGGTCGAGACCAGGACCGCGTCGTGGTGACCGTGATATCCGCCTTCGACCTTGACGATGCGCCGGCGGCCCGTGATGCCCCGCGCGACGCGGATGGCATCCATCGTCGCTTCGGTGCCGGAGTTGGTGAATCGCCACTGCGGCAGCCGGAATCGTGCTGCGAGAAGTTCCGCGACGATCGCGTTGTCTTCACACGGGCTCACGAAGAGTGTGCCGCGAGCCAGTTGTTCGGATACGGCACGGGTGACCTGGAGGTGGCCATGACCCGTGAACAGCGCGCCGTATCCCATCGTGAAGTCCACGTACTCGTGTCCATCGAGATCCGTCATGCGCGACCCGGATGCGGACCGCATGACGAGCGGATGCGGCTCGTAGAACTGGAAGCTCGACGCCACTCCAAGCGGAAGCACGCGTTCAGCGCGCGCCATCGCACGTTCTGACGCACCCGTGCGGAGCACATAGCGAACGAGCTCGCGCTTCGACAGCTCGCGCGCGATCGCGGCCAGCTCGACGCGGCTGGAATCCGCGGCACATTCTGGATTCACTGACTCCTCCTGAGCTCGGACGGATCCTATCGCAGACACTTAGTGGCAGACTCGGCAACGGAGGATGACTTCGACGCTTTTGTGCTTGCGCGCCACGAACGGTCGTGGAAGCCCCGTTAATCCTCGACCGCGGGGCCCGAAAACCGGCTTCTGAACTGCTGAGTTTGGAGTGGACGTAAGATGATGTGGCCCAGTCCATGCCGTTTCAGCCCCTCGAGCTCATCCGCAGGCTCAGCGTTGACTTGCAGGAGCGCCGCGACGTCATCGAATCCATCCTCGACGTCTTGCCCATCGGGATTGCCATCGCCGACGATCCTCGCTGCACCGCTATCCGGCTGAACCGCGCGCTGGCAAGGGTCGCGGGTCTCGAAGAGAGCGGCCACGCCTCACTCCACGAGCCGCCGCTCGTCTCGATGCCATCGTTGTCGTTCAAAGATGGCCGGCGCATGACGCTTCAAGACCGGCCGATGTACCAGGCCGCCAGCCAGGCGATCGAAGTGAGCGGCGTCGTCGTCGACGTGGAGCGCGCGGACGGCAGCCATGTCACGTTGATGGAGCATGCGGCGCCGCTGTTCGACGCCGACGGCAGCGTCCGCGGCGCTATCGGAATCTTCATGGACATCACCGAGCAGCGCCGGGTGGAGGAGGATCAGCGCTTCCTCGCGCATGCCAGCGCGTTCCTGTCCTCGTCGCTCGACTATGAGGAGACGCTCAGGGCGCTGGCGCGGCTCGCCGTGCCGATGTTCGGGGACTACTGCGCCGTTGACGTCCTGCAGGAAGACGGTACGTTCACACGGGTCGATCTGGTCGTGGACGATCCGGGCCGCAAGGAGATCGGTGAGGCGCTCAAGCAGTATCCGCCCAAGCTTTCGATCGAGGGGCCCGCGGTTCGTGCCATCAAGACGGGCGACCCGTTCATCGATAACGCCACGGGGCCGGAAAAGGCCGCACGGAGCGCGCAGAGCCCTGAGCATCTCGAACTCATCCAACAGTTCGGCGTGCGTTCGTTCCAGATGGTGCCGTTCCGGAGCCGTGGCCAGACGCTGGGCCTCTTCACGACGGGATCGTTCACGGGGCGGCAGGACGACGAGCACGACCTGGCGCTCGCCAAGGACGTGGCGCTCCGCGCGGGCCTCGCGCTCGACAACGCGATGCTCTACCGGTCTGCCCAGGAAGCCGACCGCCTGAAGGAGGATTTTCTCGCGACGCTGTCGCACGAGCTGCGAACGCCGCTGAACGCGCTCCTCGGCTGGATGCACGTGCTCAAGATGCCGACCGCCGACGAGGCGACACGGAGGAGAGCGCTCGAGAGCATCGAACGCAACGCGCGAGCACAGGCCGTGCTCATCAACGATCTCCTGGATGTTGCGCGCGCGACGAGCGGCAAGCTCCGCGTCGAGCCCACGCTCGTCGATCTCTCGGCCGTCGTGCTGGAGGCGATCGACGCGATGCGTCCGGCGGCGCGAGCGCGGGACATCGAGGTCAATCTCATCATGGGTGACCTGACCGGCCAGGTCTGGGGCGATCCGAACCGGCTGCAGCAGGTGATGTGGAACCTGCTCACGAATGCCGTGAAGTTCACGAGGCCCGCCGGCCGCATCGACGTCACCGTCGACGAGATGCGCGACAGCGTCAAGATTGTCGTGGAAGACAACGGCGTCGGGATCGACTCCGCGTTCCTGCCTCATGTGTTCGAGCGATTCAGGCAGGCAGACAGCAGCTCGACGCGGACGCAGGCGGGGCTCGGCCTGGGACTCGCCATCGTGCGCCACCTGGTCGATCTGCACGGAGGGGAGGTCGCCGTGCACAGCGACGGGATCGGGAAGGGATCCCGCTTCACGGTGCAGTTGCCGATGCGTCACGCAACGAGATGGGACATCGACCTTCTACCAGCCGCGGACCATGCGCCCAGCCTTACCGGTATCCGTGTGTTGGCCGTAGACGATGATGCGGATTCCCGCGAATTGATCGTGCTCACCGTGCGCGCCGCGGAAGCGGACGTCGTCGCCGTCAGCTCAGCAGCAAAGGCGCTCGACGTGATTCCGACCTTCCGGCCACACGTCGTCATCTCCGACCTGGCGATGCCGGGAATGGACGGCTACGGATTGATTCACACAATTTCAACGACGCTCCCACATCCACCGCCCGTGATTGCGATGTCAGGGCATATGAGCGAGCGCGACGTGCAGCGTTCGATCGAAGCCGGGTTTGCCAGGCACCTCGGAAAGCCGGCGGACTACCAGCGGCTCGTCGAAACGATCGCCGAGCTGGCAAAGAACGTCAATTTTGCTGAGTAGGATTTACGCAGCTACACGACGCAGGCGCGACAGCGTCCGCTGGGCCAGTCGCCGTCCAGGGAGGAGTCGGACAACAGGAATGTGGGCCGTCACGGGGCACGTCCTGAGCATGCGAAGTGTTTCCGCCGCGTCTATGCCTGTGACCGAGTCGTCCATCAGAATCACGTCGGGAACGTGGCAGGAGGCTTTGACGATCGCTTCAAAGCCCGTCCGGGCGACCGAAACGCGGAACCCCGCGGTCCTGAGCTGCGCCTCGCGAACGTCGCGAGACACCGCATCGCCGTCGGCCATCAGCACGAGCGGCGCAACGCCACGCCCGAGCGCGGGCGGTGTCGCAACGAGCGCCGGGTGGGCGGTCGATCGCGACACAGTTGAGGCGTTTCTGTGCATTACGATCGCCGCCAGCAAAAACGTTGCCTGAATCACGACTCGCGATTCGCTCGTTCGCGGTTCGTTCATTCGCTCGTTTGGGGCTTGGACCGATGCGTTGGTACTCCGTCGTCTCGAAGTCAAGGCTGTGTTATTGTCCGGTCGTCTCCGATAAGTCACCGTAGATGGCCACCTGTCCCCGATGCAAGGGGCATCTGACCGATTCGCACAAATGCCCTCGACGGCCACTCATCGTTGCCGCCGAGATCACGGCTGCCGCTCTCGCCGGCGGTTTCGTTGGCCTGATGCTCGTCGCGATCTTCGATCAGGCCGGTCAGATTACAGATACCGACTATTCAATTTCAATTCTGGCTGGCGCCCTCATCGGAATCGGCATGCACCGCGCGTCTGCGGAGTCCCTGAACGGCTCACCCTAGCGGACGAACCCTGCAGAACCTTGAACGAACCCTGCAGAACCCAGTAGAACCCCGCCGAACCCTGTAGAACCTGAGATCTATTTGGAATCCTTGAGCGCGAGCTCGATCAGGTAGTCGAAGTATTGCGGCGGCGTCAACGTGTTCCCGACCAGCTCGCGGCCGTTGATGTAGAACGTGGGGGTGTGGCCGATCTTGAGCATCGCGCCCAGGCTGGCGTCGGTTTTCACTTCCTGAAGCGCGTGCTGGTATTGCGCATCGAAGTCCTGGATGCCGCCGACGTCTCTGGCGGCGCGCTTCACGACGTCGGGTGTCAAAGTGAGCTGATTCGTGAAAATCCACTGCTCGAGTTTCTGCGCCGTGCCCTTCGACCGCGCCATGATGACCGCCGCCGCGGCCTCGCATGAGGCGTAGTGATTGTTCGGCGCGCTGGGGTTACATTCCGACTCGAGCGGATAGTGCTTGACGACGTAGCGGACTTCGCCGCCGGCGAGATATTTCCCGAGTATCGGCTTGTACCAGTCGTAGGTCTGGCGGCAGGCGGGGCACATGTAGTCGCTGAACTTGACGATCAACACCTTCGCGCCGTCGTTGGGAATCGGGATATCAACTTTTGGCTGGACCGCCCACCACTTCTCGAGCGCGGCGCGCTGCTGGTCGGTGAGCGGCGGGAGCGCTTGCTCCTGAGCGGCCGCGGCACTCTCACGCGGGAACCATCCGATCGCCGCGGCGATGCCGCCGACGAGCAGCAGAATCACGACGAGCGCGGCGGGACTTCGCGCCAGCGATCGCGCATCACCGGCCGCCCGCGCGGGCAGCGTGGTCATCGGGATCCTGAGCGCACCGCCGGACATGACGAAGATCGCCACGACGGCGACATAGGTCGTTGCGCAGAACAGACAGACGGTGTGCAACTGAAAGTAGGACGCCCAGGCGAGATACAGCACGACCCCCAGGCCGATGGTGGACAACAGGAACATGTAGCCGGTGGCTGACTCGCGCGCCTGTGACTGTCCGCGGATGTCCATCGCGACGAGCAGCAGAATCAGCACGAAATACAACACGCCGGCGAGCGCCACAGGAACGCCCCAGACCGTTCCGAAGCGGCTCAGATATGCCTGCGTGCAGTTGAGCGTCGAACTGACATCGCAGAAGCTCGTGTAGCTCGGATCGGTCAGCAGCCGATAGTGCACGTAACTCGACATGCTCGAGGCGCCGAGCCCGAGGACGCCGAAGGCGAGCAGCAGCTTTTGGCGGAGCGTCATGCTGACTAGTTGTAATAGCGCGTTCGCCGGACGTCAAGCGTCGCTGCGACGGACACGGTTCACGATTGGAGGCGCGCGAAGGCTGGCTTGCCAACGAGCCAGGGTCGCTTGTGCTGTGCCTGTTTGCCGGGCCCACCAGGAATCCAGCCGTTGTCAGAAAATTCAAGGATTCCCGCTCAGTAACCCGACGAAACGCGAACAGGCGGCACTCGGGCCAGGATCGGATTGTCCTGGCTGCGCGCGCAAGTCTCGCAGCTCGCCATCAGAATCCGTGCCCGGTCAATCACCCAGTTTGGATCGAGCCCCGCAATCTCGCACCAGTAGGACAGCATCGGCGACCCCGATAGAAACGCTCGTGCGCTGACGTTGTCGATCGGCGCCCCGTTCGGATTACGCACATCTCGAACCGCTTGATCGATCACGCGCGTAGCGAGAAATCGGTGGGCGGCAAATAAGAGCACGGGACACCTCCAGATTGCGAGAGGACGTTCACCCGCAAAGCTGTCGTTGATTCTTCTCTTGATAAGTGAACTGTCGCGGCGGGACTCCACCGCCGATCTCAAGGAACCGACATGGCGACACGCCGGCCGAGACTGCCACTTCTGGAAACGCTTTGGTGAGGGCTGTTGCTCAAGGTCGGGGAGAGGGTTCCCCGGCGGGGTACGGCAGTGCTCAGGAAAGCGACACGAGCATACGCCGTCTCCGAGGTACAAGCAAGGGACGCGAGCGATGCACATCAGCATCGTGACGGGCAACGTCGCTTGCCCATGAGATAGTGTCGTGCTAAGGTCGAGCGCTTCACTTACACCGCGAGATCATGGAGCACTATCGGATCACACTCGACGGGCGAGTCGCATGAGCCGGCAGAAGACCGCGGCCTGGGTCAGTGGTGACTTGTTTCACACCGAGGTTCGACGCCAAGTCGCGCTCTACTTTCAACAGGAAGGCACCGATAGCAAAGGCGGCGCACGAGTCTGGCGGAAAGCGACACTCCTGCTCGCCTGGCTGGCGGCCTCGTGGGCCACCTTTGTGTTTACTGCCACCGGGCTGGCAGCGACCATGATAATAGCCGCTTCTGCCGGACTCGCGATGGCTGGAATCGGTTTCAATATTCAGCACGACGGCAGCCATCGCTCGCTCTCGCGTCGACGCTGGATGAACAGAATCGCAGCCGCCTCACTGGATCTCCTGGGCGGCAGTTCCTACATATGGCACTGGAAACATAACGTCCTGCATCACTCGAGTCCGAATGTGTCAGGCGTGGACGAGGATATTGACCTGGGCGGCCTTGGTCGTCTGAGCCCTCTGCAGGAATGGCGGCCCGTGTACCGATATCAACACGTATATTTGTGGTTCGCGTATGGCTTCTTGCCGTTCAAGTGGCACTGGTATGACGATTTCGCGGCGTTCCTGCGCGGACGCATCGGGTCCCAGAACATCCCGCGGTCCAGAGGTGCAGTCGTCGGACTCGTCATCGGCAAGAGCGTGTTCGTCACGTGGGCGCTGCTCCTGCCTTTGCTGTTTCAACCCGCTGAACGGGTTCTTCTCTTCTACGTGACGTCCTGCTGCGTGCTGGGATTCACGCTCAGTTCCGTGTTTCAGCTGGCGCACTGTGTGCCTGAGTGCTTTGACTCGCCTGTGAACGACGCTCAGCGACCTTGCTGGGCCGCACACCAGGTTGCCTCCACGGTCAACTTTGCTGGTGCCAACCGCCTGCTCGGATGGTATGTGGGAGGACTGAATTTTCAGATCGAGCACCATTTGTTTCCCGGCGTCAGCCACGTGCACTACCAGAAGCTGGCGCCTCTGGTTGCCTCGGTGTGCCGTAATTACGGTGTCCGATACACGTCGCGCGCGACTTTATGGCAGGCGATCCAGGCACATCACCGCTGGCTACGGCATCTTGGCCAACCAGAATCTGCGCTTCTGTTACATGTCAATCACGCGGACCCACGCCATTGAACCTACTCAAAGCGTCGTCGCGCACTGCTGAAGCCCAAGGCGTTTCGTTTGAATGAACGCGAGGCGCCTCAACGGGGAATCGCAAGACAAAAGAACCCGACGCGTTGAGACCTCAACGGGCATCTAGAGTGCCGGGTGGGAACCGCGCGGCGGTCGATCGGCTTGCCAGTCCTTCTTTTGGCTTGCCAACCGTAGCTCACGCTGAGGATGGCAAGCGTGAGCGAAGGTTGGTGGGCCGCGTGGGTATCGAACCCACGACCACCTGATTAAAAGTCAGGTGCTCTACCACTGAGCTAGCGGCCCGTCAGGATCCCTGATCCTACCATTACTGCTCGCGTGTGGGCCGCGTGACGCTCATCGCGGAGCGTCGTGAGTCGAAACGAACGCCTGGGTGATTCACTCCGCCTTCTTCACGAGCTGTATCGAGATGACGGTGCTGAGGTTGTAAACAAGCTTCGGCGGTGCGTCTGGCGCGACGAATGCGGGGGAGGAGACCTTGCAGCTGACAAACGAACCGTAAAACTGCTCGATCACGCACGCGCCCCTGGATGTACCGTCCGCATATTCCAGGCGCACGGAATCGCCCACGGTATATGGCAGACTCAAGGTCTGGGCGCTGACCCTCGGTTCGCGAATCGAATAGCCAACCACTACCGCCACCGCAAGCAGTGAAATCGAAAGTAGACGATACATCGCTCCTCCTGTCGTGCTGGTTCGCGACATGCGCACTGCGCATCCTTCCGAGCGCAGGAATCTGACGGTATTCGGGTGTCGGCGGTTGGCAACGAAATCAGCACTGATCCGAGGGCCTTTGTCGATCCTGACGACCGACGTCACGAACGACAGCGTCTCCCCGCCGCTTGTCGCCTCGACCGCTGTCAGACGGGAATGGCCTCCGGACGCGGCGTCATGTCCTGCCGTATGCGTCGGCCATCGATTGCGCGATGCGCTTCATCCCCGGCTCGAGGTTGGCTTCGAAGGCGGCGCTGACGCCTTCGACGTACGCCGCGGCGTTGTCTCCGACGAGCTCCAGGTGCTGGGTCAGTCTCGTGCCCAGTTCCGTCACCGCCTCGAATCGCCAGTGGATCCGGAGGCACGCCCGCTCGAACAATTCACTCCCCTCGATTGTGTAGCTGCGACCAACGTCGACGTGGCTGATGATCCACGAGATCGCAGGCTGCCCGGGCAGGCTCGTTGTGCCCCTGGCGCCGGCGACGAACGGTCCTTCCAGCGTGAACTCGGCAGGCGGGTCACTCCAGTTATCGACGTTCGTCATGAACTGCCAGGCAAAACTCACCGGCACTTCGGCATCGACAGCGCGTTGGCATTCCCATGCGACGCCGCCGTACTCCGTCATTGACCCTACTCCGCGATCGCTAGTCTGCACGCAACCGAGCAACGGTCTCACCACGCCGACGCGCGGCGTCCCCTTCAGCCACGGCCTTGCTGCGGAGGCCCGTGACGCTCGAACGGGCGATGGGATGCTTCGAGATTCGCCCGTACACCATATTGATCTCGAGAACCGCCTGCTGCCAGGTGAGGCCGCGCGCCTGACGCTCGGTGTCGATGGCGGAGTAGAGGCCGGCCAGGCTGAAGTCCGCGGGCTGATTCATGCGATTGCTGATTGCGGGCAATCGACAATCTACTACATCGTCATCACATGATTGGGCGGCATCAGGTCCCAGACACGCCAGAACTCTCGTATCTCTGCCGGCGTGCCGAGCGACACGCGGATGTGCTTGTCGAATGACTGAAACGGCCCGGCCACGAGCACTCCGTTCTTCCTGAAGTGCGCGACCATGTCCGCCGCAGGGTGGCCCGTATTCAGCAGGACGAAGTTGGCGTGCGAATCCACCACGCGAAGCATGCGTGCATTCGCCTGGTTGTTGAACTCCTGGCGGTCGTCCGCATTGCGCCGGATCATCGTGCGAACGTGGTCGGTGTCGTCGAGCGCCGCGATAGCCGCAGCCGCGGCGACAGCGTTGAGGTTGTTCGAGAGCCCGAACGCTTCGAGCCGCGCCGCCGTTTCGGGAGAAGCGATCGCGTACCCGACGCGCAGCCCGCCCAGACCGTGAACGGTGGAGAAGCTGCGGGTGACGATCACGCGGCGGTCGTTCAGCGGTCGATCGATGAACGAGGCGTAGTCGGAAGAGCCTCCGACGTAGTCGTGATAGGCCTCATCGATCACGACGTATGTGGATGCCGGGAGCTTCGCGATGAAAGCCTCGAGGTCGTGGCGCGTGGTCAGGCTGCCGGTCGGGTTGTTCGGGTTGCAGACATAAACCAGCCCGGTCGCATTGTCGGCACGAGCCAGCATCCCCTCAACGTCGTGCGAGTGGTCGCCGCGGAGCGGAACAGCAACGACTTCGGCTCCCGCGCGACGCGCTCGCTCCACGAGCGTTTCGTACGTCGGGCTCGCCACGATCATTCGGCGTCCCGCTCCGAACGCCATCACCGCCATCCCGATCACATCGTCCGATCCACAGCCAAGGACGACGGAGTCAGGGCTGACGGCATGGCGATCTGCCAGCGTGCGGCGCAGCAGCGCGTCCGGCGCCTCCGGATAGCGGGTGACCATCGACGCACCCGCGGCGCGGATTGCTGCGACGACAGCCGGTGAAGGGCCGAAAGCGTTCTCGTTCTTGTGCAGCCGGACGGGGCCGGCCGGTTCGCCCGTTTCGGGGCGTCCGACGACGAGGCCGTCCTCGCTCGACGCGGCGCGAGCCAGCGACGGAATCGCGAAGCTGACCGCGGCGCCGGCGCCCAACTGCCGGAACAAGTGTCTGCGCGAGATCGCCTTCGTCATTGCACGACCAGCGTGATGTTGAACGTGTGCACGAGGGTGCCGCTGGTGCCAGTCACCGAAATCGTGGCGGCCCCGGTCTTCGTCTGTTTCTTGGTCGACACCGTCAGGACCGACGTGCCCCCCTGCGAAATGGACGAGGGACTGAAGGTCGTACCGACGAACTTGGGAAGCACGCCGGTCGCGAGAGAGACCGTGCCGTTGAATCCCGACACGGGGCTGATCGTCACCGTGTAAGTGGCGTTGCTCCCGTTGTTGACGGTCTTGCTCGTGGGCGAGACCGAGATCGTGAAGTCGCCTACCGGGGTCACGACGAGCGTGACGCCCGCCGTGCGCGTGATTCCTGCGCTCGTACCTCGAATGGTCAGCGGGTATGTTCCGGCCGGCGTTGAAGCCGACGTCGCCACGGTCACGGTCGTCGATCCGGAGGCAACGACGGATGGCGGGCTGAATGAAGCCGATGCGCCGGACGGCAGTCCGGTTACGCTGAAGGTCACCGTTCCGGTGAAGCCCGATCCGGGCGTCACCGTGGCGGTATAGCCCGCACTCCCGCCGGGTACGGTGCTTCCGGATGCGGGCGATGCCGACAGCGAGAAGTCAGCCACCGTGATCGTTCTGGTCTGTGTCGGGCTGCTCGCCCCGCCGTTATCGGTGACCTTGAATGTCGCGGTGTAGGCGCCGGGTGTCGAGTAAGTCACGTTGCCCGGAGCCGCTACGGTGCTCGACGCAGGCGAGCCGCCAGGGAACGTCCAGGCATACGACGTGATCGTTCCATCAGGATCAATGCCGCTGCCCGAGAAAGAAACAGTCGCGCCCGGGTTGATCGTCACGTTTGACCCTGGACTGTCGATCGTCGCTATGGGTGCCTGATTCACCGGCGCCGTCACGACGAGCGAGACGCCGGCCGTGCGCGTGAACCCTCCGCTCGTACCGCGAACGGTCAGCGAGTACGTTCCCGCTGGCGTGGAGCCAGACGTCGATACCGACAGCCCCGCCGAACCGGACGCGACGACGGATGTCGGCGTGAAGGTAGCTGTTGCGCCGGACGGCAGGCCCGTGACGGAGAAGGCTACGGTCCCGGTGAAACCCGAGCCCGGTGTGACGGTTGCCGTATAGTCAGCGTTGCTGCCAGCAACAACCGGAACAGAGGCCGGCGTGGCGGACACCGAGAAGTCTGCGACCGTGATCGTCCTGGTCTGCGTCGGGCTCGTCAGCCCGCCGTTGTCCGTGACCTTGAACGTCGCAGTGTAGGTGCCCGGCGTCGAGTACGTCACGCTGCCCGGAGCCGCAGAGGTGCTCGAGGCTGGTGAGCCGCCAGGGAACGTCCAGGCGTACGACGCGATCGGTCCCTCAGGATCGGTACCGCTGCCGGAGAACGAGACCGTGTCGCCAGGATTGATCGTCACGTTAGCCGCGGGCGTGTCGATCGACGCTGTGGGGGCCTGATTGGGAGGCCCTGTCGACACGCGAACGAAGGTCGCCACTGAGGGCACGCCGCTCGAATTGAGCAGGAACACCATGTAGTAGCCCGGAGGCGCGATGTTTCCGTTTGGAGGCGCCGTTGCCGTGAGGACGCCGGCGCCGGTGGTGAACGTCAGCTCGACGAGCCGCTGTTCCATGTCGAACGCGTGCGTCGGAGCTCCTGGACGAACGAGCACAACCTGCGCGATGTCCGCGGCGTTCGGCGTCTGGATCTGGAACGTGTTGCCGTACGAGAACGCAGCCGGGCTGACGCCCGTGATTCCTGGCCGCCCCGCCGGGTTCCCGCTGCCGTCGAACAGATACGCCGGCGAGTAGATCTCCATGTGCTGCTCATAAGTCCCGCGAGCCGGATTGCCCCCCAACAGCAGCACGGTCGCATCGGGAAGCAGCAGCGCGTTTGAATGGTAGAGGCGCGCATATGCGTTGGCGCCGGCCGGCGAGAACGTCCCCGCCACTGGATCGTAGAGGTCCGCGTTGAGACTTGCCGAGGCTACCTGCTCGTCATTCAACGATCCACCGGTCGCCAGGATCTTGCCGTTGGGCAGAATCGTGGCGTTCATCTCGATACGTGGCTGCGACATCGACGGTCCCGACGTCCAGTGCCACGGCGTTGGGGCCGACGTATCAAGGGTCTCCGTGGTGGCGGTCGCGGGGTTGCCGCCGCCGAAGATCATCACCTTGCCCTTGTAGGTGTCTGACGGCCGCAGCGGCAGCAGGACCGACGTACCGTAGGTGCGGGTGCCGGAGTAGTTGGTGGTGGCGACGACGCCGCCGATCCATGCCGGATTCGGCACTGCCGCCGGATCGAAGACTCTCGATCCCGTGCCCGATCCGGAGTACAGCACCTTGCCGTCTGGCAGGAGATGCATGCGTGGATAGAGCGGCGGTGTCCAGCCGGCACCGTATTGCGGGCTCCATCCGGTCCCCGGCTTGTAGATCTCGACCGTCGCGTTCGTGGAACCGTTTTCATCCAGGCCCGAAAACGTCATCACGCGGCCGTCGCCGAGCGTGGTGACGGTCGGATACCACCGGCCGTGCGCCATGTTCTGCAGATCGGTAAAGACACCGGTTGCGGGATCGAAGGCTGCGTTCTTCGGCTGACCGTGGAACGGGTCGTACTGCAGGTTGCCGCCGTTGACGAACACGCGGCCGTCCGAGAGGATCACCATGCCGTTGCAGAACATGTCCCACGGCTGCGACGGCGTGATGTCGACTCTCTCGCTCTGGAGGTCGAGGACGGCGTACCGGAAATTCGTCTCGGCCGCAACGTTGCCCGATCCTGAAACGATCAGGACCTTGCCGTTATTCATAAGGGCCGAGTGGACCGGGTTGATGGGCATCAGGTAGGGAAGGGTTGCCCATTGCCCGACCGATCCGGCCTGCGCGCGGAGCGCGGAATTACTGGTCGTCAATGCCAGGGCGAGCCCGACCAGTCCGACCCCGGCACGCAGCGTCCAGCCCCAACCGAGTGGTGCAGCATCCGTACGCATGAATCCTCCGTTTGTGTAGAGCGTCATCTCGTGCATAGGACGAACCAGCTCAGACGTACAGAATTCGGCCAGATTCAGGCAGGAAAGAATGAAGTTCTACCGCACCGGTGAGAGAAGGTACCTAGAGGGGAGTCTTTGACACGGATCAGAGCCCACTTCTCTTGAGCGTGTACGCGATGGCTTCGGTGGGCTCCTGATACGTCGCCTGCGGGTGATTGCCGCGGTAGTCGATGTCGGCGATGCCAATCTCGCTGGTGTAGAAGGCATCGACGGTCATTCGCCGCGCCATGGTGAAAAACTGTATACCCGGGTCGAGCTCGGGCGACTGGTTCCGCCGGTACGCGACGAGATCCAGGAGCGTCGTCTGCTGCTCGGTGGTCGCGCCGACGAAGTCGGACCCGCCGCGTTTCTTCATTGCCTCGTCCATCCAGGCCAGGCCCTTGGTGTAGATGCTCTTCAGCTGCGCGTTCTCGCTCGCGAGCATGTCGATCCACGCGGCCGCTCCGGCGGCGACCGCACCGGGCTTGCCGTTCTCCACTGGAACAATGAAATCGGTCAGCCGAACCAGCGTCCGATAGTCGTGATCGCTCAACGCCTTCGGACTATAGGGTCCGCCTCCAGGGGTTTGGGTGGCGAGCGCGAGGTGGTGGACTTCCTGCGCGGAGACCCGATCGAGCACGCCGGTGGCCATCAAGGTCACGCCGAGCCGTCGAAGCACGTCGCGTCGTGTGATGTCAGACATTGCCCTTCCTCATTTCTTCGGCCAGATACTCTGCGGTCCGCCACGCGAGCGCGATGATCGTATGCGTTGGATTCTTGTCGGCGTTGCTGACGAAGGGCGCTGCGTCGGCGACGAACAGATTCGAGACGTCGTGAGCCTGGCTGAACTTGTTCAACGGGCTGGTCTTCGGATCGTTGCCCATGCGAACGGTGCCGACCTCGTGAATGATCGCGCCTCCGCGCGAGATTGGAGGCCGAGTCGTCTCCGCGGTGGGCGCGTTCCCCGCGCGCTGTCCCGGCTGTGCCGCGGCGTCCATTGATGTCGCCGCTGCACGTCCGCCGCCGCGGCCCCCGACTGGTGCAATCTGTCCGCCCATCGTTTCCAGAATCGCGCGGAAGGTCTCCTGCATGTGACGGACCTGGTTCAACTCGTGATCACTCCAGGCCCAGTGGAACCGAAGGACCGGGATTCCCCAGCGATCCTTCACGTCCGGATCGATCTCACAGTAGGACTGTTCGTTCGGAATCATCTCGCCACGCCCTGACAGGCCGATCGACGTGCCGTAGTTGTCACGGATCGCCTGCTTCATCGAGATGCCGTAGCCCTCGACGCGGGCCACGACGCCTGTGAAGGAGCCGATGCCCGGCATGCCGTAGCCCCCGCCGACTTCGATGTGATAACCGCGCGGGAAGTTCAGCTGCGTGTGTTTGTCCGAGAGCCACCACGGCACGTAGAGATGCGAGCCGTAGCCGTCCGAGTTGTAGTGCGGCATGCCGGAGAGCGCGGGCACCGTCGCCGACATGCTCGATCCCACGGTGTCCATCAGATATCGGCCAACCTTGCCCGACGAGTTTGCAAGCCCCTGTGCGTGTCCCGGGCCCTTGGAATTCAACAGCAGCCGCGCGGACTCGCAGGCGCTTGCCGCGAGCACGACCGTCCGGCAGCGGACCTGTTTCTCGCTTCCGTCTGTTTTGTCGACGTACGACACCGCGGTGACCTTGCCACTCGCATCGGTGACGAGCTCGCGCGCCATCGCGTTGGCGATCACCTGCACTTTGCCCGTCTTCATGGCCGGCAAGATCTGCACGTAACTCGCGGCATAGTTCGACGCGGTCGTGCATCCGCGTCCGCACTGGCCGCAGTAGTGGCATGCGGGGCGCCCGTTGCGCGCGACGGTTGTGACTGCCTGGCGCGCTGCCACGGCACGGATGCCGTTTTTGGCGCACGAGCGCTGGACCAGGACGTCGTGCGCGCGGAGCGGCGCCGGCGTGTTGAAGATCCCATCCGGCGCGCTGCGGATGCCTTCGATCGATCCGGTCACGCCGATGAAGCGCTCAGCCTTGTCGTAGTACGGCGCGATGTCGTCGTAACTGATCGGCCAGTCGAAGCCAAGGCCGTCGGTTGAATATGGCTTGAAGTCGTAGTCCGCCATCCGGAGCGTGACGCGGCCGTAATGGTTCGTGCGCCCGCCGAGAATTCGCGACCGGAACCACGAGAAGTCGCTGCCCGGCGCAACGGTATACGGCTCGCCTTCGAGCTGGGAGCCGCCGTAGGTTGCGCTGTAAGTGAAACCTGTCGGCTCGTTGGTGTAAGCCTGTCCTTTGGCACCCGCACCTCGATGCGGCACGTTGTAGGGCCACATGTGCTCTTTGAGGTCGGCAATGTTCAGCATCGGTCCTGCTTCGAGCAGCAGCACCGACACGCCCATGTTGGCCAGCACGTTGGTGACGGTTCCGCCACCCGCGCCTGATCCGACGACAACGACATCATGAACGGTGGTGTTCGAGGGGGCCTGGCGCATGGGAGGGAGCTCCTTCAGGGTCGGAGTCTAGCACGGGGTGGAGGTGCGCCTCGCCCGGCTGCACATTTTGGCAGGCAGGGTTTCTGCACCGGGGCCTGCTGTGCTACCGTCAAGGAGCTTCGCCGCCGATCCGCTCCCTCCCGGCGCCGGTCCTCCTATACGTACGTACGAGGATCACCGACCTCAGGCAGGACTTTATGAACACGAGCCGAACCACGATCGGAAAGCTGGCGAAATGGTCTGCCGCGGGCGTCGGTGTAGGCGTAGCGGCCTATGCGACGTACGCCGGCGTGACGTGGCTGCGATACGGCCGCGTGCCATCATCCAGGGAAGAGAGCGATCATCTCCTCGACGGGTTCATGGCCACCTATGACGTCGTGGATCATCATCACACGCACGTCGCCGCTCCAGCCGATGTGACGTTCGAGACGGCGTGCGAAATCGAATTGCAGGACTCGCCGCTGGTTCGGGCGATCTTCAAGGGACGCGAGTTGTTGCTTGGCAGCAGTCCGCACGGCATGACGCGGCCTCGAGGCCTTGTCGCGTTGACCGAGTCGCTCGGATGGGCCGTGTTGGCGGAGATCCCCGGTCGGGAAATCGTCATGGGGGCGGTGACGCAGCCGTGGGAGGCGAACGTCGTGTTTCGCGGGCTGCCTCCGGCGGAGTTCGTCGAATTCCAGGAGCCCGGCTACGTGAAGATCGCGTGGACCCTGAAGGCGGATCCGCTCGACGAGCAGCACTCCATGTTCCGGACCGAAACGCGCGCGATCGCCACCGACGTGGGCGCCCGCGTCCGTTTTCGACGCTACTGGTCGTTCCTCTCACCGGGAATCATCCTGATTCGCCGTGCGATGATGAGCTCCCTGCGTACCGAGGCGGAGCGGAGGGCACGCCAGGGATTGGGCGTCGAAGGAGCGAGCGAATGCCGAAGCTTCCTGCGCTGATTGGTCTCCTCGCGCTCGCCGGCGCGGCTCAAGAGCCTCCTCAGACGCCGTCGCCCTCGATCGTCAAATCGGAATTCATCTTTGAGCGCGCCCCGTTCCCGTCAGCCCACGCGTCGACGATCGTGCAGACGCGCGGAGGCCTGGTGGCCGCGTGGTTCGGCGGAACCCGCGAGCGCGACCCGGACGTCGGCATCTGGGTCTCGCGCAGCGACGGTTCGCAGTGGTCCACCCCCGTGGAAGTCGCCAACGGCGTCCAGCCGGATGGCAAGCGTCATCCGTGCTGGAACCCGGTCCTGTTCCAACCCTCTAAAGGGCCATTGTTGCTCTTCTACAAGGTGGGGCCGAGCCCGGACACCTGGTGGGGCATGGTGCGGACATCGAGCGATGAAGGACGGACGTGGTCTCCGGCCGTCAAGCTACCGGATGGAATTCTCGGGCCTATCCGCGCGAAGCCTGTTGAATTGTCGGGCGGCGACCTGCTCGCTGGATCGAGCACGGAGAACGACGGCTGGATCGTCCACATGGAGCGGTACTCGGGGGACGGCAGCGCGGCGTCGCTCGGCGCCGCTGGTTCGTGGAAGAAGACCGGTGCGCTGAATGCTGCGGCAGAATTCGGCGCGATCCAGCCGACAATCCTGGTGCACTCGCCGACGTCGCTCCAGATTCTGTGCAGGACCCGCCAAGCGGTGATCGCGGAGTCGTGGTCGGCGGACGGCGGCACGACTTGGAGCGCCATGAAAGCCACAGCGCTCCCGAATCCAAGCGCCGGGATCGACGCGGTGCACTTGTCGGACGGCCGGTTCCTGCTCGTATACAACCCGACACCGACGGGGCGCGCCAAGCTCGATATCGCCATGTCGCCCGACGGCAAGACCTGGAAGCGCGCGGTGGTGCTGGAAGATTCCGCGGGGGAGTACTCGTATCCCGCCATGATCCAGGGGCGCGACGGCCTGGTCCACGTGACCTACACGTGGCGGCGCGAGCGGATCAAACACGTCGTGATCGATCCGAAGCGGCTGGAATAGTTTTCGGCAGCCTTCACTGTCGCTATTGGTGCTTCGTCTTCTCGCCCAGAACATCGAGCAATGACAACGGATCGACCCGCGCACCATTGAGTCGCACGCTCCAGTGAAGATGAGGGCCGGTCACGCGACCGGTCGCGCCGACCTTTCCGATCACATCGCCTGCCGCGACGGTATCTCCAACCTTCACCTGCATCTCTGAGAGGTGCGCAAACAGCGAGAACAGCGACAGCCCGTGATCGATCATCACGGTGTTGCCGGTGAAGTACTTGTCGCCGGCGACCACCACGCGGCCGCCGGCGGGCGCCTCAATCGGCCGGCCGGCCGGGCTGTTGAAATCGGCGCCGCTGTGCGGGCTCCGGGGTTGTCCGTTCAGGATGGAGCGCGTGCCGAATGCGCTGTTTGCGGGATCCGGAACCGGTCTGACGAACGGTCCAGTCCACAATTTCGTCGCGGCCGGGTGTGCCCACAGTTCGTTGAGCTCGGCCGTCTCGCGTGCGATCCGTTCCAGAGCGTCAGGCGGTGGATTGACGAAGGCCTCGTCCACCGTGAGCGTTCGCGTGCGGAACTGGCGGGGCAGCACCCTGAGGGGAACCGATATCCGGGACGGCTGCGAATGATCGACGGCTGTGACCTCTGCCCAGTAGGTTTGCGGCTTTGTCTCCAGGTCTATCCCGACGAGAACACGCCAGGTCTGCTCGTCAACGCGAAACCCGGCCAGATTGCGATCGAACGCGTGCACGCGCACGTCGGAGATTTGGTGCTTTGACGTCACGGTGAGCACCACGACCTCGCCCGGCTGAAGTGCGCGAGCCTCGGTGGTCACGTTCAGCGCCGGAATGTCTTTCGACTGCCCGGCCGTCGCTGGCTGCAGCGCGTGCGCTGTGGTAACGACGGCGATGGCAACCGCTGAAATGACGAGCGGGCATGTCCCTGTCATCTGAAGACGAGGCTACCTCGGACGTGCAGCCGCGGTCCACTCGCAGTAGACTTCGTGGATGTTTGCAGGTCGACGGAATGTGCAGCGAATCATCGTGATGACGACGATCGTCGTCGCGGTTGCATGGGCAGGGTGGCCACGCGTGTACGCGCAGGCAGGAATGAACCCCAACCTCTATTCAGGTCTCAAGTGGCGGATGCTCGGACCGTTTCGAGGCGGCCGCGTGGACGCCGTGAGCGGCGTGCCGGGCAGGCCCAACGAGTTCTACTTCGGTTCCGTCAACGGCGGTGTCTGGAAGACGATCGATGCCGGACGGATCTGGTTCCCCGTTTTCGATTCCCAGCCCGTGGCTTCGATTGGCGCACTGGCAGTCGCTCCGTCCGCACCCGACACGGTTTACGTGGGATCCGGCGAATCCACGCTGAGAGACTCCGTCGGATACGGCAACGGCATGTACAAGTCCATCGACGCGGGGAAGACGTGGACCCACGTCGGCCTCGACGACACGCAGCACATCGGCAAAGTCGCGGTCGATCCCAGAAACGCCAACGTCGTGTTCGTCGCGGCCATTGGCCACCTGTATGAAGCCAATGCCGATCGCGGTGTGTTCCGCTCGCGCGACGGCGGCAAGACCTGGCAGAAAGTTCTGTTCAAGAACAACGACGTTGGCGCCATCGATCTCGTCATCGATCCGGTCAACTCCCAGGTGGTTTACGCGGCACTCTGGAACACGCGCCGGCCCCCCTGGTACACCTATCAGCCAAGCAACGGGCCCGGTGGTGGCGTGTTCAAATCGACCGATGGCGGATCGACATGGAAGCAGCTGGCTGGAGGACTGCCGACGGAGTGCGTCGGCAGGGTCGGTCTCGCCGTGGCGACGACCAATCCACGCCGCGTGTACGCGGTTGTCGACGATTTCCTTCCCGAGGGTGCAGCTCCGAACACGCCGTGCCCCGGAACACCGCCGGGACGAGGCGGCGGGGCAGGCGCGGCTGGCGCGGGTGCAGCGGGTGGCGGTCGGGGTGCGGCGGCCGCGGCTCCGTCGCAGCAAGGCGGCTTCTATCGATCGGACGATGGCGGCGCCACGTGGACGAAGCTCTCGAGCGACCCCGCGCTCGTCGGACGCGGCTGGTATTTCGAGCACATCGCCGTCGATCCCCGCAACGCCGACATCGTCTACGTGCCGAACGTGTCGCTGTCGCGATCGAAGGATGGCGGCAAGACATGGGCGCCGCTGAGGGGTTCACCCGGCGGCGACGATTACCAGGGCGCGTGGGTGTCGCCTGACGACTCGAACACCATGATTGTCGCGAGCGATCAAGGCACGATCATCACTCGCAATGCGATGACAGACGATCCTCGTGACGTCACCTGGAGCTCGTGGCTGAATCAACCCACCGCGCAGATCTATCACCTGTCGGTGGATTACCGGACGCCCTACTGGGTGACCGGGGCGCAGCAGGACAGCGGTGCGGTTGCGGTGCGATCGCGCGGGAAGTTCGCAGCCATCACGATGCGCGATTGGGAACCCATCGGTCCTGGCGGCGAAAGCGGCATGACCGCCGGTGATCCGCTGCATCCCGGGATGGTTTTCGGCGGCCTCGGCACCCGCTATGATCTGGAGCTGAACGCGCCGCTGCAGACCGCTCAACCCACGAGCCCCGAACCGGCGCGCAGCGACTGGACGCAGCCGCTGGTGTTTTCCACAGCCGATCCGCACGCGCTGTACTATTCGAATCAGTTTCTCTTCAGGACGACCGACGGCGCTCAGACGTGGACGCAAATCAGCCCCGATTTGACGCGCCCCGACCCCGGCGTTCCCTCGAGCCTGGATCCGGTTTCTGCGGAGGACACAGATCGCAACGGGAAGCGCGGCGTCATCTACGCCATCGGCCCCTCGCCGGCCAATGCGCAGATGATCTGGCTTGGCACCGACGACGGGCTGATTCATCTGACGACAGATAGTGGCAAGAGCTGGCAGAACGTCACCCCTCCGGAGATTGGCGCGTGGAGCCGAGTGACCGGCATCGAAGGCTCGCACACTGATCAGTCCGAGGCGTATGCCGCCGTCGATCGGCATCAGCTCTCCGACTTCCGTCCTCACATCTATCGCACGCGCGACCAGGGAAAGACGTGGCAGGCGATCACCCGCGGCCTTCCCGCGGACGGTTACGTCCACGTCGTCAAAGAAGATCCGGGGCGGCGCGGTTTGTTGTTTGCGGGGACGGAACGCGGGCTTTTCGTGTCGTTCGACGATGGCGACAATTGGCAGCCACTGCAGTTGAACCTGCCAGTGACCTCGATGCGCGACCTCGAAGTGTACGGCAACGATCTGATCGTCGCGACTCACGGCCGGGGGTTCTGGGTGATCGACGACGTCAGCCCGCTGCGGCAGGCGAGCGACGAGGTCGCACGAGCCGACGCGTATCTGTTCAAACCGGCGGACGCTGTGCTCATGAACCAGGGCAGCGACAACGGGACGCCCACGCAGAAAGACGAGCCGCAGGCACAGAACGCCCCGAACGGCGCAACGATCGACTACTACCTCAAGGCCGCGGTGACCGGCCCGGTGTCTCTCGAGATTCTCGACGCGCGCGGCGCATGTCTCGCGCTGTTCACCAACACACCGCAGCCGGATGCGGGTTGCGCGACGGTCGGTCGCGGGGCCGGGCGAGCCGGCGGCGGTCGCGGCGCGGCCGGTGGAGGTATTCCCAATACATCGGCCCTGTGGCGTCCCGCGGCGGAACCGTTCTCGACTGACGCGGGCATGCATCGTGTCACGTGGAGTCCTGGCGGTGGAGGGCGTGGCTTCGGCGGCGGTCGGGGCGCGGCGACTCCGCCACCGACGGGCACGTTCACGGCAAAGCTTACGGTCAATGGTCAGACCCAGACCCAGACGTTCACGTTGAAGCCGGACCCACGAATCACTAATCGCTAATCACTCATCGTGAATCACTCATCCTCGAATCCTTGAATCGTTGAATCGCAGAATCCAGCCATTCCCCGATTCTTGACTCAATTGAACTAATATACTAGTACAATAATTCATCTGCAATGGGCGGCGACTTTCGTTCGGCAATCCGGATGCTCAAGGCGGCGCCGACGGTGTCCGCCGTGGCCATCCTGTCGCTCGCGCTCGCAATGGGCGCGAACGCTTCCATCTTCAGCCTGCTGAACAGCCTTCTGCTTCGAAAGATGCCCGTGGTCGAGCCGGAGCGGCTCGTGACGGTGACATCCGAGTTCGCAGCCAGCCGTGGATATCTCGCAGGGGCGGGATGGAACTACGAGATGTGGGAAAAGCTGCAGGCGCGGCCCGAACTGTTCGATGGTTTGCTCGCGTGGCTCCCCAAACCGGTCGCCGTCGGTTCGGGTGCGCAATCGGACGTGGTGAACGGTCTCTTTGTCAGCGGTGGCTTCTTCAGAACACTGGGTGTCGCCGCGCGCTACGGCCGTGTGCTGACTCCGGCTGACGACGTCCGTGGTGGCGGAGCGAATGGCCCGGTGGTAGTGGTCAGCCATGCATTCTGGCAGCGCCGGCTCGCCGGCGACCCGCACGTCATCGGCACATCGATCGTCATCGAAGGACTGTCCTTCACCATTGTTGGTGTCACGCCGCGGGAGTTCCGCGGCCTCGAGGTCGGGCAGTCATTCGACCTCGCGTTGCCGCTCGCGTCCGAGCCGCTGATCCGCGCAAGCGACAGCGCGCTGCTTCAGCCGGGCAGCTACCTCCTGTTCGTCATGCTTCGATTGAAACCGTCCCAGAGCCTCCAGTCTGCGAACGCGCTGGCGAGGAGTCTTGAATCCGAAATCGTCCCCGCCGATGCGCCGCAGTTCATTCGGCCTTTTGCGCTCGCACCGGCTGCCGAGGGCACGTCGAGCCCTTCTGGAGGCGCCGGCGGGCTTCGACAACGATTCCGCCAGCCCCTCCTCATCGTCATGGCGCTGGTCGCGTTCGTGCTGCTGATTGCGTGCTTGAACATTGCCCATCTGTCGATGGCGCGCGCGGCGGCCCGCCGCCGGGAGTTCGCGGTCAGGCTTGCGCTCGGTGCATCTCGTTGGCACGTGGCGCGCCAAATCCTCGTCGAGAATCTCGTGCTGGCCGCGGCCGGGAGCGTCCTGGGTGTGCTGTTCGCCCGGTGGGCGAGCCGGCTGCTCCTTACCACCATGTCAACGCCTGTGAGGGAGATCGCTCTTGATCTCTCCATCGACTGGCGCATGACGGCCTTCGCCGTTGCGATCACCTTTGTCACCACGCTCCTCTTCGGCGGCGCACCGGCGCTTCGTGCTTCACGTGGGGCCATGATGGACGCGCTGAAGTCTGACAGCCGTCACACGACGACGAGCGCCAGCCGGTTTTCGGGCGGGCTGGTCGCCACACAGATTGCCGTGTCGCTGCTGCTCGTCGTGACCGCAGGGCTTCTCGTGCGCACGTTTGGCGCACTCGTGGCCCGGCCTCTCGGCTTCGATCGCGATCGCGTCCTGATCGTCAAAGTGGACTCGACTCGATCGCATCTCAGCCCGGAGGCGAGGGAGATGCTGTTCACGAGGCTGGTCGATACCGCCTCGCGCATTCCCGGTGTGGAGAAGGCCGCTCTGTCGGCATGGACACCGCTGACCGGAGGAGGCGCCATGCTTGGCGTGACGGTAGGGAGCGCCCCTGGCGACAGCGAACGCGGGGTGATCGGGAACTTCATCACACCGCGGTGGTTCGACACGTACGGCACTCCCATCGTCCAGGGCAGAGACCTCAACGAACGCGATGTGGCTGCGGCTCCGCCAGTGCTGCTGGTCAACGAAACGTTCGTTCGGCGCTTCATTCGCGACAGGAGTCCCGTGGGTGCCAGCGTCAAGCTTTCGGCACAAGACCGAGCGCCACGGACAATCGTTGGTGTTGCCCGCGATGCGGTCTTTCGCTCGGGCCGTATGGTACCAGGGGCGGCGTCTCTGGCGTTGCGTGACGAAATTCCGCCGATGATTTACGTGCCGATCGCGCAATCAGCGGGCATGCGACCGCCGGGTGTCACGTCCGTCGACATCAGCGTCCGTTCGAGCCGAGCGGCGCCGGGCGCGCTTGCCTCGTCGATCGGAGCTGCTTTTTCCGGCGTGGATCCGAATCTGTCCCTGATGATCCGGCCCCTCGCCGATTATGTGGACACGGCGCTCGCGGAGGATCGCGTCCTGGCGATGTTGTCCGGGTTCTTCGGCTTCGTTGGTCTGTTGCTCGCGGGTCTGGGCATCTATGGAGTCACGTCGTACTCGGTTCACGTCAGACGAGCTGAACTGGGAATTCGCCTGGCGTTGGGCGCACAGCCTTCCAGCATCCTCCAACTCGTGCTCCGGCGCGTCGGCATGCTCGTGACGATCGGCGTCGTTGCGGGGACTCTCGCGAGCTTGTGGATGACCCGTACGCTCGAAGTGCTCCTGTATGGACTGCAGGCTCACGACGTGACGACGTTCTCGGTCGCGATCCTTGTTCTTGCGCTGGTTGGCGGTTTCGCCGGCTGGCTCCCGGCGGCGCGCGCCGCTCGCACCGATCCCGCGACTGTGCTGCGCAGCCACTGAATCACTCATCACTAATCACTGATCGCCCTCGAACTTCATTGATCCCGACTTCGCTGAAGCTCCCTGAAATCCCTGAATCCCTGAATCCCTGGATCACCTCCACTGCATGCAGTTGATGATTCGGTGGCTCATTCGAGGATCCGAGGATTCGCGATCAGTAGATTCGCGATCGAGGTGATCAGTGATGAGTGATTCGCGCGCGGTCGCGCGCAAGCGCGCATTGGCCCGTCCGTTGCACCATTCCTCCCATCCAGCACCTGTTTCAAATCGAACGCGCAGCAACGCTCAATGTTTTCGTCAGGCGCGCGCAACGCTGGTTTCCGAAAGGAGGAACTGTGGTTCGATGGTTCGCTCTCGTCCTCTGTGCCTGCGTCGTCTCGAACGTCACGCTTCTTCTGAGTCAGTCCGCGCAGAAACCTCCTGTCAGTCCGTTCTCGATTCCAGGGCCGTCGGAACGGGTGGAGATTGATGGGAGCAAAAACCCGGAACTGATTCCCGAGTGGTACGTGTGGGAAACGTTCTTCAGGCAACTGCACACGGCAGGGACGATGCCGTCGGCGTTGAACCTCACAGAGAGTGAAACGCGCGCGCTTCAAATGGAGCTGGAGGAGTTCAACAAGAGCAACCAGCAGTGCCAAAAGCAGGTCGAGAACCTTCGCCCACTGGTGGGCATCGCGTCAAACAGCGAGGTCAATCAGAAGCAACGAGCGATTCAGCTGGAATGCCGGAATCGCTCGCTGGACATCCGCGACCGCCTGCTCGCCGGTGTGCGTCCGGAAGCAAGCGTCGCACTCGTGACGTGGGTCGAGAGCCTGAAGAGCGGGATTGAAATCAGCGTGCCAAAACGTGAGCTCGCCCACTTCCGCCAACCAAGGTAACGACATTCACGAAGGAGGGAGAAGGATCATGATTCGAATGGGCAGAGTAGTGTGGCTGTCGGCGTGGCTACTGGCGGCGGGGACAGTCAACGTAGCCTGGGCGGAGTCAGGGAGCGACTCGCTGCCGTTTCTCGACTGCGGCGAGATCGGGCGATCGAACACGAGTTGGCAATTCGGTCCCGGCCCATGGCTCCAGTACATCGTCGAAACGACCCGATCGGTGAACCTGTGTCCGATTGAAGTGGAGGTCGAAGCGTGGGTCAACGGCGTGGGCAATTCGGCGTTGTCAAACCGCGCCTTCTACAACGCGTCGGTCATGAAGCAGGTGCCCGTGCCGAACTGGGGCAACTGGACGACCAGCGGAAAACATTGGTTCATCTGGACGTTCGTTTCATGGTACCAGGCCGGCAGTACGTCGAGCACGGCGAACGTGTGGCCGGTGCAGCAGTCGGCGGCGGACCAATGCGCGTCCCAGGGTCCGGACTTCTATTGGAACGGAGGGGACTGCGTCTGGACGCCGGGCAGCCCGATCATCATCGACACGGCACGCGATGGGTATCATCTGACCAGCGTCGAGAAAGGCGTGCTCTTCGATCTGAACGGAGACGGAATACCCGAGCGGGTAGCATGGACCCGTCCGGATTCCGATGACGCGTTCCTGGCAATCGACCGGAACAACAACGGCCGAATAGACGACGGTTCGGAGTTGTTCGGCAATCACACGCCTGTTTACGCGGATCGCACGGATATTACGACCATGAACGGGTTCGAAGCGTTAAGGTTTGCCGAAGGGCCGACGTGGGGTACGAGCTATGCAGAAGGGAGAATCGACTCGCGCGATGCCGTGTTTTCCCGGCTGCTCCTATGGCGCGATCGCAACCACAACGGCATCTCGGAACCGGATGAACTCATGCCGGTTGCGAGAGCCGGTGTCGAATGGATCGGCACGGACTACCAGACGAAAAAACGAAGCGACAAGTTTGGCAATGAATTCCGGCAGAAAGGTGAAATCGGCTGGGACGATGGCGCGATTGAGCCGGTCTTCGATATCTGGCTGGCGTGGAATCGGTAGGGCCGAGCTCACATCAACGGTCGACTGATTGTGGTCGGGCGGGGTCCGCACGACCCCGCCCTCCACTCGAACAAGTGCGAGCCGAGGGACAACACGATGGAGTGGCTCAAATTCATCTTCATGCAGGCCTCAGCGATCTTGTTCGCGGCGCTCCAGTTCTTCGTGCTGGGCGCAGCATTTGGCGCCGGCGCCTGGGTCGTGTGGCGGGCTCTCGATCGGCGCGCCAGCCGCATCAAGAACTGAGTTGGGCTCCCGGACGGCCAGCCTCGACGACGACTGAACCGCCTGTTCTAATCGGCTGGTCAGGTATCGTCACGCGGTCGAGAATCTTGAAATCGGCGCGCATGGTGGCAGGCGTGGCGGTGCAGGCGATGTATCCGCGCCGCGCGCTGTGGTACTTGACGTGAGGGTTGCCGCCGCGGATCTGGTCCCAGATCGCGGCGACGTCCGTACCGTCGCTGCCCGACGTGATCGAGGTGTTCGTGAACTCTACACCGATTGTTTCAGAGCGGGGGTTTCGGAAGTCGAGCTTGAGATCCGAGCCATAGTGCATGTGCACATCGCCTGAGAGCACGATCGGGTTCGGCGCCTTCGTCTCTTTCAGCCGCGAGAAGACGCGATCCCGATCGGCGGTGTAGCCGTCCCACTTGTCCATCGAGTACTGCGCCTGGGGATTTGCACCTGACGCATCGCGGGAGAACATCGGCACTTGTTGAGCGATCACCGTCCACTTCGCGCGCACGGCCGGAAGCTGCTCGAACAGCCATCGCTCCTGATCCGTGCCCAGCATCGTCCGCGCCGGATCGGCGGCCGCTGTGCAGCCCGTGACCGTGCCGCCGCCGCACGCCTGATCGCTTCGGAACTGACGTGTATCGAGGACGCTCATGTCCATCAGTGATCCGAACTTCATACGGCGATACATGCGTATGTCGGGGCCGCGCGGAAAGGCTTCGCGCCGGAGCGGCATCGTCTCGTAGTAGGCCTGGTACGCGGCTGCGCGGCGGAGCAGGAACACTTCAGGCGGCGTGTCGTGCTCGTCGGCGCTGCCGGCGTAGTCGTTGTCCACCTCGTGATCGTCGAAGGCCATGATGAACGGCGCCGATGCGTGGGCGGCTATCAGATTGCGGTCGGATTTGTACAGCGCGTACCGATTCCGGTAGTCGACAACGGTGAAGATCTCCTGGCTGTTGTGTTGCCGCACGACCGCAGGATTCCTGCCGCCGTCGGCGCGATCCTCGTAGATGTAGTCGCCCGTGTGGAAGACGAAGTCGAAATGCTCGTCGGCAATGCCGCGGAAGGCCGTGAAGTATCCGGCCTCGTAGTGGTTGCAACCGCACACCGCAAAACGCAGCCGATCGACGGCGGCATCAGCGGGAGGCGCTGTTTTCGTCCGGCCGACTTGACTGACCTCGCTGCCGGCGTGAAAGCGATACCAGTATTCGCGCCCAGGCTGGAGGCCGGTGACCTCGACATGCACGCTGTGTCCGAGTTCCGGCCGCGCGATCGCCGCTCCCTTCTGCTCGATGGTCCGGAATGCCTGGTCGCGCGCGATCTCCCAGCCTACGTCCACGGCGGCCCTCGGCATGCCGCCGCCATTCAGCGGATCGGGAGCCAGTCGGGTCCACAAGACAACGCTGTCGGGCCACGGATCTCCAGATGCGACCCCGAGTGTGAAGGGGTACGAACCGAAAACTGCCTGTGCGACGACACGCGAGGAGACCACGGGTTGCAAGACGGCCGCAGCGCCAAGCTTCCACGCGGCGTTGAGGAGCTGGCGGCGGGTGAGGCGCGTCAGAGCTGAATCATAGAAACGGATAGACATTGGAGAGCCCCTGCCTGCTATTTGCCTCGCAGTTTGGCCACGGGTCCATCGACTCCGTTCGGCGGCTGTTCATTCGCGAACTGGTCGTCGTCTTTCATTGTTTTCTTCAGCCTGAGCAGCTCGGCCTTCAAGGATTCGGTGACCGCTTCCTGTCCCGGCTCGCCGTAGATGTTGTGCATCTCCTGCGGATCGTTGACGAGGTCGAACAGCTCCCACTGCTCCTTCTTCCAGAAGTAGATCAGCTTGTGTGTGCGCGTGCGGACACCGTAGTGCGCCCGGGTATTGTGATCGCCCGGATCGTGGTAGTAGCGGTAGTACATCGACGTGCGCCAGTCGGCGGGTGTCCGGCCTCGCAAAACCGGAACGAGGCTTCGACCCTGCATGTCAGCCGGGATGGGCTGGTGTGCCAGATCGAGGAACGTCGGCGCGAAGTCCACGTTGAGCGCCATCGCATCAGCAGTCGCGCCAGCCTTGATGCCGGAGGGCCAGCGAACGACGAAGGGCATCCGCAGGGATTCCTCGTACATGAACCGCTTGTCGAACAGGCCATGATCGCCCAGGAAGAAGCCCTGGTCGCTCGTGTAGATCACGACGGTGTTCTTCGAGAGTCCGCTGGTGTCCAGGTATTTGAGCAGCCGGCCCACGTTGTCATCCACGGATTGAATCGTCGCCAGATAGTCCTGCATGTACCGCTGATACTTCCAACGGCCGAGCGCTTCGCCAGTCAGCGTCAGCGGCTTTCCATTGCGTTCGATCGTCACCGTGTCGGGCTTGACGCCAAGCCACTCGTTCAGCGCAGTTCCCGTCAACTCCGGCGGCGCTTGCAGTTTCAGGTCGCGCCGCGTCATATCGCCGGCGACGCGCTGAAGGTTCTCGTGAAGGGCATCCGTGCGAGTGGCGTAGGAGTCCCAGAGCGTCTCGGGCTCGGGAATCCACCTGCCGGCAAACTGCGCGCGATGCGCCGCGTCCGGTTCCCACGGACGATGGGGCGCCTTGTTGTGGAGCATCAGGAAGAAGGGTTTCTCGCGCGGGCGCTCCTTGAGAAAATCGATCGCCAGATCGGTCAGGACGTCGGTCACGTAACGATCGGTATAGGTCTTCTCTCCCGTGGCGGTGTAGAGGATCGGATTGTTGTAGGCGCCCTGGCCCGGAAGGATCTCCCAGCGGTCGAATCCCGCCGGATCGCTGCCGAGATGCCACTTGCCGATCATCCCCGTGTAGTAGCCGCCTTGCTGCAACAATCTCGCGACCGTCATGCGAGAGCTGTCGAACCGGTTGAAGACCGGCACGCCATTCAGGTGCGAGTACTGACCCGTCAGGATTGCCGCGCGGCTGGGCGTGCAGATCGAGTTGGTGACGAAGACATTGCGCAGCAGCATGCCTTCGCGCGCGAGCCGATCGATGTTTGGCGTCGAGTTCACGCGCGACCCGTACGCGCTGATGGCGTGCGCCGCGTGATCGTCCGACATGATGAAGATGATGTTCGGGCGGCTATCAGCGTGACCGGGGCCGACGAACAGCACCAGAGCGAGGACGAGCAGGAAAGTCAGCCTGCGCATAGGAAGGTCATCCTAGCAGCAATCGACAATCGCCAATCTCGATCGGCAATCGGCAATCCAAAAATCCGCAATCAACAATCCGCAATCCGCAATTCAGATGATCTTTTTGCCGAGCGCGGAGGTGGCCAGCTCCGCGCCGAGGATTGCGGTCATGTTGCGATCGTCGAGGATGGGGTTCACCTCGACGAGATCGAGCGCGCGAAGCAGGCCCGAGTCCGCCGCGATTTCCATCACCATGTGCGCTTCCCGATAATCGAGCCCGCCCTTGACCGGCGTGCCTACCCCGGGCGCGATGCCGGGATCGCACACGTCGAGGTCGAACGACAGGTGCACACCGCCGGTGCCCTTTCCGGCGATCGCCAGCGCCTGCTCGGCGATCACGGCAATCCCTGATCGATCGATGTCCTTCATCGTGAAGACGTGGACGCCCGACGCGCGGACGATTTCCTTTTCGCGTTCGTCCAGGTTGCGGATGCCGATGAGCACTGTGTGCTGCGGGAGGACCTTCGGCGAGAACCCGCCGATGCGTGACAGCTCCGTGGGCTCGGGGCCGAGGAGCGACGCAAGCGGCATTCCGTGCACGTTGCCGCTCGTCGAGCTCGACGGCGTATTCATGTCGCCGTGAGCGTCGACCCAGATGAGCCCGAGCGGCTTCTCGTCACGGCGAAGGAACTCGGCGGTGGCGGCCACGGACCCGGCGGCCACGCTGTGGTCGCCTCCGAGCACGAGTGGAAAACCGCCTTTCTCGAGTGCCGCCAGGGAGGTCTTGTAGAGCCTCTCGCAGACGCGCGCGATTTCCCGGATGTATTTCTTTTCCGGATCGCCGAACGACTTCGTCTCTGGGATCGGCGCGACGAGATCGCCGGCGTCGACGACCGGAACGCCCAGTGCGGTCAGCCGTTCGCCCAAACCTGCGATCCGGAAGGCCGATGGACCCATGTCGACCCCGCGACGGTTGCCCCCAAGGTCGAGCGAAACGCCAATAATGTGGACCGGGCGCATGGGACAAAGAATGTACCACACGAGCGATCGGTTGACTGGTGCCTTAAATGTCAGATACTCTAGGATTTGCGGCGGCGTGTACGTTCAGGGTTAGCCGGCGAAGGAGCTCGTCATGAAGCGGTTCGATGTGGGTGCCCGTGTCGTAGAACCTACCTACGGCCTGGGTTCGGTGATTGCCGTCGAGGACGCGTACACGCGCGTCCAGTTCGATGAGCACGGCGTGAAAAAGTTCCTGACGAGCATGTCCCGGCTCGAACCGAGCGATGAGCCCATTCCCTCCGGGCTCCGCGGCGCCAAGGTCCGCAAGAAGCGCGCACCCAAGAAGGCGACGGTCACCGCCACGGCTGCAGCTGCCGAAGACTAGGCTTCACCGTTTCAGCGTCACGGACATCCCTTCCCCGGACGGCGACACGATCGTTGTCCAGACGGACGGCTGTTTCTGGATGGCGTCCAGGAAGTCCCCCATCTCGCTCTTCTTGTTCACCACGTTGTGCGCCAGAAACAGGCCGCCCTTGTCGAGCCTGGGGTAAACCATGTCGAAGAACCGCTTGTAGTCCTTCTTCCAGGCGTCGAGAAACACGAAGTCGAACGTGCCAGGCACTTTCGGAATCTGTTGAAAGGCGTCGCCCGCGACTACCTGGACGATGTCAGAGAGGCCGGCACGCTTGATGTTTTCGGCGAGCTCTTTCGCGCGAACCGGGTCGTACTCTATCGTGACCAGCCGGCCGCCCGTCTCGCGAAGACCCAGGCCGATCCAGATGGCGCTGTAGCCACTGGCGCCGCCGATTTCGAGTGCGTGCTGCGCCTTCTTCGACGCGATCATCAGGCGAAGAAACCGTCCATCCTCCTCTGACACCGCCAGCAGCCCTTTGTCTTTCGCCTTGATGTCCGCGAGGATCTTCTGCACATCGGCCGACTGTGCCGACAACACGGCACACGCGATGACGATGCCTGTGATTGCACACACGATTGATTTCATATCCTTACCACGATAAGAAACATCACAAGGGCCAACAGCCAGTCTGCTTTACTCACGGCGCGTGGGGCCCCACCCCCACGCGCTGCCGCTCGACGCTCGAAGACTCGCCGCTCGCGGCGGCCGCAGGCGCCGGCGTTTCAACGCTTTTCCTTTTTCAGCGTTCATCGCCCTCGCGGAACCGTTAGCCAGCCGCCAGTCGCGAACTGCGAATCGCGAACTGCGAATCGCGATCTAAGCAATAGTACCGCACGCCGCAGCCGCCGCGGCTCGGCCATCTGCCACGCAATCGGGAATGCCGACCGATCGAAAGCCGCTGCCCGCGACGAACAGACCGCCGAGGCCGTCGAGGCGCCGCTCGATCTCCGCGACTCGCGCGATCTGACCGACATTGTGCTGGGCGCCGGCTTTCCGCCACCGATAGACGCGCGCGAGCTGTGGCGGCCGCGTCACGCCGAGGATCGGCCCCAGCTCACGGCGCGCCAGGTCAACCAGCTCATCGTCAGTCAGATCGACTGCGAATGGATCGTGGGACCCGCCGACGTAGGCGCGGATCAGAACCGTGCCTGCCGGGGCACGACGGTTCCATTTCGACGACACCCACGTGCAGGCCGTCACGCGGAGGCTGTTTGATTCGCGGGCCACAACGAAACCGGATCCATGCAACGGATGGGCGACGGCCGGCCGCGGCCAGGCCAGGGCGATGCTCACCGTCGACACGTACGGCACCTCGGCGCACAAATCCGAGGCGCGCGCGTCAAGCGGGCGAAGCAGCATGGCGGCCACGTGCGCAGGACATGCGAGCAGAACCGCTTGCGCGTGGACGGCTTCGCCCGCGGACACGACGGTCCAGCCCTCACGGGCGGGAGAAATCGATTCGACGGCGCAGCTTCGGCGCACGGAGCCCGCTGGCAGCCGGTGCTCGAGCGTGGTAACCATCTCTTCCATCCCGCCAAGCAGGGATCGGAATTGTCCACTCGACAGCGGTCTCGGCTGCGCAAAGGTCCGGAGCACGCTGCCGCGCTGTGATTCCGCTTCAACGAATCGCGGGAAGAGCGATCGGATCGAGAGCGCCTCGATGTCGCCCGCGTGAATGCCACCGAGCAGCGGTTCCGCGATGGCCTTGACGGTCTCGTCACCAAATCGCCGGCGGAAGAATGCCCCGACCGACTCGTCCTGATCCGTGACGCGGCGTGGCATGATTCGCTCGAGCGCGAGCCGCACCCGTGCGCGCGGCGACAGGAGATCGTAATGAAGGACACCACTCCATGTGGTCGGGATCCCGAGCACCGAAGGAGAGGGGAGCGCGTGCAGCCGGCCGGCATTGAGGACGAACGCCGTTCGTGGCGGGGTTGTCGTAATCAGCCGCGGGCCCAGGCCGATGGCTTCGCACAATCCGATCGCGGCGGGTTTCTGAGCCAGGATGGAATCGGGGCCGGCCTCGATCGTGAAGCCGTCAACGTGCTCGGTTCGAATGATGCCGCCCAGCCGGGCGGACGATTCGAACAGTTGAAAAGGAACACGGCGCTCGGTCAGCTCGTACGCCGCCGCAAGCCCCGTGATCCCACCGCCGACGACTGCGATCACAATCTGATCATAGCCTTGGCGCAATTCACATGCGGAAGCGATGCACGTGCTTCGCCAGTTCCTGCACGTGCTCGAGTGGCGTGTTCGGCAGGATGCCGTGTCCGAGATTGAAGATGTGCCCGGGGCGCCCACCGGCGCGCTTCAGCACATCGTCTGCGGCGGCCAGCATCCGATCGCGCGGAGCGAGGAGCACCGTTGGATCGAGATTCCCTTGAATGGCGCGGCCGTACCCGACCGAGCTCCACGCGTCGTCGAGCGGCTGCCGCCAGTCGACGCCGATCACATCGCCGCCGGCGTCGGCGAGATCGGGGAGAATCGCGGTAGTGCCCACCCCGAAATGCACGACCGGCACGCCAATTTCACGTAAAGTCGAGAAGATCCGCGACGAGTGCGGATACGCGAATTCGCGATAGTCCGCGCGTCCGAGTGCCCCGGCCCACGAGTCGAATATCTGCAGCGCCTGCGCGCCCGCTTCGACCTGCGCCGCGAGGTACCCGCTCATCATCTCCGCGAATCGTTCGCAGAGGCGATGCCACGCGCGTGGGTGCGAGTACATGAAAGCCTTGGTACGCGCGTAGGTCGTCGACGGACCTCCTTCGATCGCGTAGGCGGCAAGCGTGAACGGCGCGCCGCCAAACCCGATGAGCGGCACGCGATCGGCGAGCTCTCCGCGGAGAAGCCGGATCGTCTCGAGCACGTGCGACAGCGATTCACGCGGCTCGAAGCGGCGCAGCCGATCCACGTCGCCGGCGCACCGGATCGGATGCGCAATCGAGGGCCCTTCGCCCTTGATGAAATCGAAATCGAGGCCCATCGGGGTGAAGGGGATCAGAAGGTCCGAGAACAGGATTGCGGCGTCGACGTCGATGACGTCCACGGGCTGCAGCGTGACAGCCACCGCGAGTTCGGGCGATCGGCAGATGTCGAGCAGGGAGTAGCGCTGCCTCAGGGCCCTGTAGTCGGACATGTAACGCCCGGCCTGACGCATGAACCAGACAGGCGTCGCGTCAACCGGCTCGCGCCGGCAGGCCTTCAGGAATCGATCGTTCACGCCGAGACCAGGGTCTTGGCCAGGGCGATCAGGTCTTCCAACCAGAGGGGCTTGAAGCGAATGGACGCGCCCAGGGACTTCAATTCGTGCTGGATCGATTCGGCGAGGAAGTAATCGCCGGTGACGATCGCGACAGGCACCTCGACCAGATGGGGTTTCGACCGAACGGTTCGCAGAAACTGCAACCCGTTGGTGATCGGCATCCGCATGTCGAGGATGATCGCGTGGGGCCGGGTACTCTCAGCGAGCTCGAGCCCGCTTTCGGCCGATAGCGCGGTCACCACGCCAAAGCCTTCCAGCTTGAGCATTCGAGCGAAAGTGTCGGCCACCGATCGGTCGTCGTCCACTATCAGGATGGTCCGCGCGTCCGTGTTGGCGACGCTTCCGGCCGTGGCAATCACTGCATCATTCTGATGGCAAAAGACATGGCCCGTCAAGGTCGAGCCGCAATTCCGTCGGTTTCGCTATACAATGTCGATGCGGAACGTTAGAATTGCCGGTTCCTTTTCCCTGCCCATCAGATATTCTCTCCCGCGTGGAGGTCACGTGAGTCCGATACTGGTTCGCCCTGTTCGCGAGCAGCTGGAGCACGATCGCGTCATTCGACTGCTGCAGGTCCGCCTGAAGCGCAGGCATGACGTGGTGACGAACATCGGCGAGGACCAGACGGTGCCCGTGCGGATCGGGCAGGTGATGATTTTTCCGGACCTCGTGCTGACCTCGACTGACCGCGGCCACAAGCTCATGTGCACGGTCGAGGTCGAGACCGCCGAGTCCGTCAATCATCTCGAAGCGCTGGCCCAGTGGGCGCACCTCGGACGGGCGCGCGCACCGTTCCATTTGTATGTGCCGGCCGGATCCGTCGACATCGCTCGCCGGCTGGCCGCAGAGAACCAGGTGAATGTCGCGGAAATCTGGAGCTATCACACCATCGGCGACCAGACACGGTTCACGATGGTGCATCGGACGCCGACGCCGGAGCCCCGGCGGGTGACGGCGGCGAAGACCGCGCGTCCGGCGCCGAGCTCGTCGCGCACGCACACCGCGCGCCGTGCGAAGGCGGCGCCGCGGAAAGCCGCACCCGCCCGCGGCAAGGCTCCCGCCAGGAAGACCGCGTCGCGCGCTCAGAAAAGGAAGTAGTCCTGCCGCACCTCAGGTTCAGCCGCGACAAGCGCGGCTACGAAAACACGTTTGTCGTCCATACCCACGCCACCGGCCGGCGCCGCGGCAAGCCGCGCTCTCGCATCCTGTACTGGTTTCGCACCCCCCCGGGGGTTCGCATCGGACGGTCGGCGCTCGATGAAGATGCGATCAGGCTCATCGAGGAGCACAACCCGGACGTCGAGTTCGACTGGACCCGTATCCTGAAGGCTCAGCAAGCACCGGCGGAGTCCCGTCCGGCGCAGCCGGAGCGACGCAACCGCCAACACCCGCGAGAGATGCCACCGCGTGAAGCCATGGGCCGAATCCCCGTCGCGGCCGCGGAAGTTTCCACGTCGATCGGCGAACCCGTTGAGGCCGGCGACGATAGCCAGGGCCAATCGTCCCCGGAAGTTTTTCCGGACGAGCTGACCGCAGCCCCCGAAATCTCACACTCACCAGAGGCAGAAGTGCCCGAGGCGGAACTGATCGAGGAGTTCCTGGCCGAACCTCGTGTGGAAATCGCCGCGGTTCGTCCATTGCCGGGCGATGCGATCAGTACGGTCGAAACCAGGCTGGGATCGGAAGGGTTGGCGCGGCTCAGAGCACGATACTCGGAAGTGCTTGCGCGAATCTCAGAAACGGTCACTGACGCCGAGCGTCGGGACCAGCTGAAATCACAGGCCGAGCGTCTAAATCCCGATACCTGGGTCACTGATGCCGAGGTGACGGCCGGCCTCGAATCGTACGAGACGGTGTTCGAATCGCTGCGGACCGTAGTCGGCCGTCGCCGGAGACGCCGCGGGCGCTCGCCGGATCGTCCCCGAGGCGCCGACTCGCAGGGCACACGAATCGAGCTCGCGGAACCCCAGCCGGGCCCGGAAACCGCAGGGGAGGATAGCGAAATGGACGTCCCGGATCCGGGTACTGACCAGTAGCTCTATAATCAAACCATGCAAGCCATTGATTTCAAGCGGGCGCTGAAGGTGTCTGCGGCCGCCACTCTCCTGGCGGCCAGCGGGTCACTTCACGCGCAGAATGCGCCGTCAACACCATCCAAGCCGGCGACCGCTCAGGAGCCGTCTCCAGACAAGCCGGTCATCGCTCCCGTGAACCAGGGAACGGTTATCCGCCGGAGCTTCGACATCGTCTCGACCGACGTCATCGTCCGCGACAACAAGGGCGTGTTCATCGCGGATCTCAAGAAGGGCGATTTCGACGTGTACGAAGACGGCGTGAAGCAGGACCTGGTGTCCTTTGTCCTCACGCACGGCGGGCGCGTCTACAACACCGAACCGACTGCCGCGCCACCTTCGATGGAAGGCATCATCCTGCCGCCCAGCAAGCCCACCAACGACGCGGCGGGACGCATCTGGATGATCTTCGTCGACGATCTGCATCTCGACTTTCCGAACACCGGGCGGATTAAGGATCTGTTCAAGAAGATTTCGAACGAGTTGGTCCACGAGGGGGACATGTTCGGCATCGTCTCCACCGGACCGTCGTCGCTGGCCATCGACCTGACGTACGACCGCAAGCGGTTGACCGAGGCGATCGACAAGATTTCCGGCGCCGGGCTGAAGCCGAACGAGATTCTCGATACCCCGCTCGGCGCGGAAGGTCCTTCGGAAGTTCGATACCGCGCGCACGTCGCGTTCGACACGGCGTACGGGATCATGAAGACGCTCGAGCAGGTTCACAACCGGCGCAAGGCATTCGTCTACGTGAGCAACGGGTACGATTTCAATCCGTTCTCCGAAACGCGCAAGCAGAACGACGATGCCAAGTGGAAGGAAATGAACCCGAATGCCGGGAGCGACAGCAGTGCGAACAGCTCGTCCGGGACCGGCGATGGCTCCGACGCGAACGACGTGAATCCCTTCATGCGGGCGGGGAACGAATTCAGCTTCGCCGACCTGGCGTCTGAGCTCAGCGAGCTGACGCGCGAGGCGAACCGTGCCAACACCACGATCTACACGATCGACCCCCGCGGCCTGGTCGGCATGCCGGATCTCGATCAGAAAGTGGACATGATGGATTTCCAGAACTACATCCGGACGTCGCAGGACAGCCTGCGCGTGCTATCGGAGCAGACCGGCGGGTTTGCGACCATCAACCAGAACGACTTCATGAAGGCGTTGAAGCGTATCGATGCCGAGACCAGCGACTACTACGTGGTCGGCTACTACTCGTCGAATCCCGATCCGACGATGCGGAAACGCAAGGTGGAGATTAAAGTCAATCGCCCGAACATGGACTTGCGCTATCGCACGGAATACACCCTGAAGCCGACGAAGGCGCCGGCCCAGCGGCCGAATAGCACGTCGTCCAAGCCCAAGCCGCCGAAGGACTGACCGACTCCCTCTCGAGCTTCTCCGGACAAAGAAAAGGGCCGCCCGAAAGTCGGGCGGCCCTTCGTATTTGGAGATCGTTTCCTGCCGGCATTCTCGGATCCCGGATCCCGGGCTCCGGATCCCGGCAAGCGTCAGCCTACCAGAGGAACCTGAACCCGATCTGCATGTCACGTGGTCCGAACAGCGTGTTGCTCGCGGTCGTTGGGACGGCGAAACCGGTATTCGACGTGAAGTTCACAACCGCCTTGTTCGCCGTCGCGTCATAGGTCGAACTCACGGCGTTGTACTTGGTGGTTCCGAAGGTCGTGTAGTTAATCGTGTTGAAGACGTTGAAGGCTTCCCACAGCGCAACCAGCTGCCTGCGGCCGCCCAGGTTGAAGGACTTCGACACGCGAACATCGATGGTTTTCCGGTCAGTCTGACGGAATCCGTTTCGCGTGTCCCACGGCGCGCGGTTCGAGGCGCCGGTACCATTGACGCTTTGGTTGCTCACGCCACCCGTGGCGTTGACCGCGCCGCTGTTGATCGTGATCGTCGGGTTCAACGGGAGGCCGCTCTCGAAAGTGCCCGTGCCGCCGAACTCGAAGCCCCACAGATGTTCCGGCGCGTAATGAGCGCTGGCGACGAACCGGTGGGTGCGATCGAAGGATGCGGGGCCCTTCTCAGCGTCGTTGTTGAACGGGTCCACCATCGTGGCAAAGTTCGAAATGAACGTGGTCGAGTTCTGGCCTGTGTCCTCGGCCTTCGACAGCGTGTAGTTCGCGTTGAACAGCAACCCCTTGTTGAAGCGCTTGTTCACCTGCAGGACCAATGCGTTGTAGGTCGAGTCGACGATGTCGGCCACTTCAATGGCATTGTTGATATTCGTGTCGGGTCGAGCAGTGCCCCTGTAGAACGGAAACACCCCTTTGCTCTGGCCGTCGACGATGAACTCGACCTGCGAATTTGCCGGGCTCAGGTTCGTGTCCAGGAACGTCGGCAGGTGCGTACCACGGCTGTAGAGATACGACGCCGAGACCGTGATGTCGTTGCCAACCGCCCGATCGACCGTCAGTTCCGCCATGTTGATCTGCGGACGCTCGAGTGACGGCGAGAGATACTGAATCGACGGCTTGACGGCGGTCGGCGGCAGCGACGTGAAGACGCTCGGGTAGGCCGGCGCTCCCGACCGACGTCGGACCCGAAGTTGTACGACGCGAACGTCACACCGTTGTTGGTCAGCGCGCTCGAGATGACGCTGTTGCTCGAACGGCCGTAGTAAATGCCCCACCCGCCGCGGACGACCGTCGTGTGCGTGCCCATGATGTCGTAGGTGAAACCCACGCGCGGTCCGAAGTTGTTCTTATCCTGGTTGAAGGTAACGGTTGCGGGGTATGCCGGGTTGCCGGTGAACTTGACGCCGTTCGTCTCGGTCTCGGTCGGCTGCGGGAACTTCTGATACTCCCACCGAACGCCCAGGTTCAGCGTCAGCTGGTTATTGAGGCGCCAGTTGTCCTGGATGAACCAGTTGTAATCGGACGTCGGGAATTGAATGTCGCCCGCAAGACCCTGGCCGCGAAGATCGAACGCCTGGTTGTAGCTCGTGTAGTGACGCTGATCGGTCGACGCTCCCGAGACGAGCGGGGTGCATCCCGACGCGCCCTGCGGGCAGTCGGACGCAATGGCGTTGATGTTCGGGTAGGCGTAGATGCCGGCGCCCTGAAACAGGTTGATCAGGTTTTCCTTCACATAGTTGATGTCGAAGCCGGTCTTCACGCTGTGCGCGCCGGCGTACCAGGTCGCGCTGTCGATGAACTGGTACCGCCGCTCATCCGGGTACTTCGGACGCGGCAGGAAGTTCGGGATGCCGATGTCGATTCCGCCCGTGACGGTCGTGCCTGGTCCGTTGGGGGTGTTCGGCAACTGCTGTTCGAAGTCGCGCCCGATCTGCACGCGCGCTTCATTGAGCCAGCGCTGCGAGACCACGGAGTTCATCGAGAACAACGCGAAGTCCGTCTTCACGACGTCCTTGCCGTTTGCCGACGGGGAGACGGAAATGACCGGCTGGGTCTGCACGCCGTTCGGTGAGTCCCATCGGTGCATGTTGTACTGCGCCGTGAAGGTGTTCTTGTTGCTGAAGGCGTAATCAACTTTCCCGAGGACAATCTTGTTGCTGCCCTCGCGCGGGTTGAAGACGCTGAGGCCGTTGTAGAACGCGAGCGTCGATGCGCAGCCGGGCGCGGTGCAGGCGCCGGTGATGAACGTGCTCTGGGCCGGGCGTACGAAGTACGGGAAGTCCCTGATCTGCTGGTCGTAGTTCACGAAGAAAAACGCCTTGTCGGTCCGGATCGGCCCGCCGGCGCTCACCCCGAACTGCTGACGCCGCTCATTTGGACGATCGATGCCCGCCGGGAAGAACGGATCCTTCGCCGTGAACTTGTCGTCGCGCAGGAAGTAGAAGCCTTCGCCGCGAAGGGCATTCGTGCCGGACTTCGTGACGGCGTTGACGGTCCCGCCGGCGGCGCGCCCGAACTCCGCCGAGAAGTTGCTGACGCCAACCTGGAATTCCTTGATGGCGGCCTGGCTGATTGAATACGAGGTTCGCGTGCGACCGCGCGCTTCAGAGAAGAACGCCTGGTTGTTGTCGGCGCCGTCCACCGTGTTGTTGTTGTAGAGACCGGAGATGCCGCGGTAGCTCACGAGCCCGAAGTTCCCGTCGTTGGTCACTCCCGGGCCGAGCAGCACGAAGTTCTCCCAGCGGCGTCCGTTGATGGGGAGATTCGAAATGGCCGTCTCGCCAACGACGTTGCTGACGTCGGTGCGCCGCGTGTCGATGAGCGGCGACTCGCCGGTAACGGTCACGGTCTCGGTCACACCCGCGGCCCGCATCCTGACGTCAACCGCCAGCGTCTGGCCGACCTGGACCTGGAGGTTGCCGAACGTCGCTGACTGGAAGCCGCCAAGCGTGGCTGTGACCTCGTAGACGCCGGGCTGCAGCGCGTTCGCGCGGTAGCGGCCCGCATCGTCCGAGACTGGCTTCACGGGTGACATTCGTTGCCGTGTTCCTGACGACTACCGTCACGCCCGGCAGCACTGCGCCGGTCGTGTCGGTCACTACGCCTTCGACGTTGCCGCTCGCCGCGGTCTGAGCGAACGCGGGGCTGCATACAGAGAGAACCGCCAGAACTATCGCGGTCAACAACTGAGAGAACTTCTTCATCGAGACTCCTTGAAACGTGCAAACCATAGTCGTGTCGCTACTCCGCTCGGATGGATACAGGAATGAAAGTCGGTCGTTCACACAGGAAAAACTGGAATGAAAGGGCGCTTGAAAGCGCCCACCTAGCCTAACACAGCTACAGGAGGCAGGCCGAGGTCAGTCGCGCTTGCGTAACGTCTTCGTAAAGTCCTGACCGACTCGCGCTTGGCCGATTTGCGACTCGAACCGCGCAAGCTCTTCGGCGGGAATTCCATACGTGTGCGCATCGTCTGGAAAGGTCGAGTTTCGGACGTCGGCCGCATAACGCTGCAGCGCGTCGTGGACGGTCCCGGCGAGGTCGGCGTATCCCTTCACGAAACGCGGGACGTGCCCACGGGTAAGCCCCAGAAGATCGTGCCAGACGAGCACTTGTCCATCGCACGCCGCGCCGGCGCCGATGCCGATGGTGGGAATCTTCAGCGCCTCCGTGATGTGGGCTGCGACCGGCGCCGCGATAGCCTCGAGCACGACCGCGAAACAGCCGGCACGCTCGAGCGCGCGAGCCTCGTCGTAGATTCGCTTCGCGTCGGCGGCCGTGCGTCCGCGGGCCTTATAGCTGCCGGCAAGGCTTGCCGATTGCGGCGTCAGCCCGACGTGTCCCATGACCGGGATCCCCGCGTCGAGGATCGCGCCGATGCGCGTCAGCGTCCGGCCGGCGCCTTCGAGCTTGACCGCGTCGGCTCCGGCATCTTTGACAAACCGGATGGCGTTGCGGAGCGCATCGTCTTCGCCCGTCTGGTAGGTGCCGAACGGCATGTCCGCGACGACGAACGCCCTGCGGACGCCCCGCACGACGGCGCGAGTCAGCATCAGCATTTCGTCCATCGTGACGGGTAGTGTCGAGTCGTGGCCGAGGATCGTCATCGCGGCGGAATCGCCGACGAGAACGATGTCGAGCCCTGCGGCGTCTGCGAGCGCTGCGCTCGACGCGTCGTACGCCGTGACCATGGCGATGCGCTTCCCGTGGTGCACCAGCTCGGTGAGGTTCGCAAGCGTGAGCCGGTCGGTTTCGCTCATACCACTGATCTTCTCACGTTACGGAAGGCCCGCAAGCTCGGGATGATCAAGGGGGACATTGTCGATAAGCCGAGTCAATCCGGCCCTGGCCGCGATGACCAGGGTTGGTTGGCCATCGAAAACAGCCACGTCGGCGTAGTCCACCTGGAGTTCGTGGAGCACCGCGCGAGCTGCAGCGCCGGGATCTGCTCCTGCCGTGTGAGCGGCGAGTCCCGCCAGCAGCGCGCGTGGTATCGACAGCGCCCGCCGCCGATCGTCAGCGGAAAGCCGGACGTTTCTCGACGACAACGCGAGGCCGTCAGGTTCACGAACGGTGGGCACGACGGCGAGCTCGAGATCGAGCCGCAGATCTCGAATGGTCTGACGAATCACCGCGACCTGCTGCGCATCCTTCTGCCCGAAGAACACCACGTCGGGCTGGACGATGTTGAACAGCTTGACGCACACGGTGGCGACGCTGTTGAAGTGGCCGGGCCTGAACCCACCTTCGAAGCCGAGCGCAGCATCTTGAACGGTCAGCGAGGTGGCGTCGCCCTGCGGATACATCTCCTCGACGGATGGCACGAAGAGCGTGTTGACGCCGGCGGCTCGAGCGATCTCTGTGTCGCGCGATTCCTGTCGTGGATATGCGGCGAGGTCGGCCGGATCGTTGAACTGCCCCGGGTTCACGAAAATCGTGGCGACGACGTGATCGCATGCCAGGCGGGCGGCTCGAAACAATGCGACGTGGCCATCGTGAAGCGCGCCCATCGTCGGAACAAGACCGATTCGCTGCGGCTGCGCGAGGTGTTCGCGCATCCCCGCGACGGTGCGAAGGATTCTCACGTTTTAACTTCTAACTTTGAACTTTTAACTTTTCGCGTTCCGCGCCCGTCTGACGGGCGAGCGCCAGGTACATAGATTCGAGTTCCGGGGCGTGCTGTCGGATGGCGGCGAGGTGGGCCTCAACCGTTTTCCAGTCACCACGCGCGATCGGGCCAGTCAACTCGAAGCCGTTGTCGATCACGCGTTGCATGAGCGGAAGCAATGCTTCCGGCGGTGCGCCCGCTCGTTGGAAGAGCTCAGTCGCCGCGCGGTGCAAGGTCACGAGGTAATTCGACGCGATGGCCGCGCCCGCGTGGTACAGCGCGCGCATGGCGTCGTCGATGCGGAAGGGTTTCAATCCGAGCGCACCAGCCAGCCACGTTCCACGGGCGACCGCTTCCTCCGTTTCACCGGTTATCGCGGCCCACGCGCCGTCGAGCTGTTCGGGCCCGCGTCCACGCACGATCGTTTGCAGAGGATGCAGACCGAACCTCTTGACGTGCGGCGCGAGGCTGGCAAGCGGTGTCGCGCCGCTGGTGTGAGCGATCCACGGCCCGGGCTCAACCGAGCGAGCGACCTCGGCGATCGCAGTGTCCGGGACGCACACAAGGACGAGATCGCCCGCGTCGTCGATCCGATGCCCGAGTTCGGTCAGCCGTGCGGCGATGGCGGTGCCGACTCGCCCGCGGCCAACGATGCGGATCGAGTGAAACATAGGACTCCGCTATTGTAGCGGCGTTCACTTTCGAGCTGCACGGGCCCACGGCCTACGTCGAAGATCCGAAGATCAGAAGATCCGAAGGAGGAACCCGTTCGATTCCGGACGCCAGGACTCAGCGCCGTTTACGCGTCACGCCGAAACGTGGCGCGGCAAAGCGCGGAAGAAGCGAAAGAGAAACCGAGCTTGTCGTCGTCTTGTTACGCTTTGCGCTGGGACTGAGCGCTGGCGGGACGCCGGCCCTGGCCGGCGTTACGGGCGATAGAGAAATTCTGAAAACAAACACCCACACGAACTCACCGGGTGCTTGTTTTCTGGATTTCTCTATCGCCCGACCGCGCAAAGCGCGGCCCGCCAGCGCGCACACGAGTCACTGATTCTCAGTGTCTTCTTCGGATCTTCGGATCTTCGGATCTTCGACGTGGCCGTCGGCGCGTGCAGTTCGACAGTCGACGAGCAGCTGTCTTCAGGCCTATCACTCGAGCGCCTTGCGCGTGCGCTCGATCGCCTCCGCCAGGTAATGCTCGTCCATCTCAATTCCGACGAAATCGAAACCGATCGTCGCCGCGGCGACAGCGGTGCTGCCAAGGCCAAGGAAAGGGTCCATGGCCAGCTTGATGCGCTGCAGGCCGTGGAGCTTGAAACAGAACTCGGGCACGCGGGGAGGAAAGGTCGCAGGGTGCGGCCGGTCTTTGTCGCGGTTCTGGATCGTGTCGTAGGGAATGAACCACGCGTTGCCCCGGCAACGCCGATTGCCGCCCCCGGTCTGCCAGCGCGCGATATTCGACGCATCCTGGTACGGCACGCCAATGGCGCGCCTGTCGAGTGGCGTCCGTCCTTCTGGCGTGAAGTGAAAAATGAACTCGTGGCAGTCGTTGACGAACCGCTCGCTGTTGATTGGCTTGTAGTGGCCGACCGCCAGATCCCGGTCGAGGTCGACAGACGCGCCAGCGGCTTCCCGGTCGATGGCGATCGACTTGATCCAGTGAATCGTGTTTTGGAGCTGGAGGTGATCGCGCGCCGCCTGCGCCACTTCCATCGCCGTCCAAGGGTCGGTCGGCTTCGCGCCGACGTTTAGAAAAAGCGACCCCTGGGCCGCGAGCGTCCGGCGGACCGCCCGAATCCACTCGCCAGTCCAATCCAGGTAATGCGCGCGCGGCAGGGAGTCGTCATAACTGCGGTACTGGACACCCAGGTTGTACGGGGGAGACGTGACCACCGCCGACACGGCGCCTTCCGGGAACTGTGCGAGCACATCGAGGCAGTCGCCGAGATAGAAGCGAAGCGTGCCGCGGGGACCGTTGAGGATCGTATGGGGTTTTGGAAGCCGTGGTGACTTCCCTGGACGCGGCATCGGGCGAACAGTGTAGCGCGCCCGATGTGGTTATCGGCACAACGTGTGCCGACTTCGAACAGCTATGACGCTTTTGCGGTGAGGTTGTTGACGGCAGCGCGCGCCGGCGTCAGCGTGTGATTCCGTCGATGGGCCGGCACGCTGCACGACGTGCCCTTCTCCTCGACATAGGTAATCTCACGGTTGGTCGCCACTTCCCGGTAGCGGCCCGTGACGCAGCCGCAGCCGAGCGTCGTGAAGCCGAGAAGACGGACGAGACTCATCATACTTACCCCCAAACCGACGTTGAGCAATTCTTGTACCGCAGAGCTCAGCGCAATGCGTCGGTACTCCTTCTCCTCGATGGGAGAAGATCACTGAATCATTTCGGCCTGTTTTGCGCGTCGCGTCGAATCCACGCATCCACGACAAGAAGTGACGGCGCCACGACGCGTGTCAAAAACTGTCACGGGTTGAATCTCAAAGACCAATTCATTGGATTGAGTCCGCATTGTCTCACGGCTCGCTCGGCGGCTCCAGTTTCCAGCGCTTCTCCAGCGTCCGCTGTGGCTAGTCGCCGCGCAAGCACGAACTCGCGAACCGCTGTGCCTGACAAACTTGCTACGATATCGGCGACATGCTCGCTGTTCTGATAACGCTTGCGCTCGCCATCTCGTACGACGCTCCCGCGACGGCTCGCGTTCCGCCACCACAGGCCGCGACCGAAATCGGCGGGCGGCTTCTGCGGGAGCCGTCCGTCAGTGCGGCGATCGATCGGATCAAGCGAAACGAGCCCCAACTGCTCGAAGAGCAGATTCGGCTGTGCGAGATCGCCGCGCCGCCCTTCAAGGAGACACGACGGGCAGAAGCATTCCGGCAGGCGCTCCAGTCTCAGGGCCTCAAAAACGTTCGGATCGACCGCGCAGGAAACGTGCTCGGCGAGCGACCGGGTCTCGCGGCAAATCCGCACCTCGTCTTTAGCGCCCACCTCGATACCGTTTTTGGCGAGGAAGTCAGCGTCAAGGCTTCGCGGGCCGGCTCCATCCTGAAAGGTCCCGGGATCAGCGATGATTGTCGCGGTCTCGCGGTACTTCTTGGCGTAGTCAGAGCTTTGGAAGACGGTCACATCCAGACGCCAGGGACGATTACATTTGTGGGTACGGTGGGTGAGGAAGGCCTCGGCGACCTCCGAGGGGTCAAGGAGCTCTTCAACGGCGAGCTCAAGAGCCGCGTCGATCGGTTCGTCTCGGTGGACGGCGCCGGCCTCGGAATAACCACTGTAGGCGTGGGAGTCCTGCGATATCGGGTCGCGTTCAAGGGCCAGGGTGGCCACAGCTATGGCGACTTCGGGATTGCCAACCCGACCCACGCGCTGGGCCGCGCCATCGCGCACCTGGCCGACCTGAAGGTTCCATCGCAGCCGAAGACCACCTTCAATGTCGGGCGCACAGGCGGCGGGACCTCGGTCAATTCGATCTCATCGGAGGCCTGGATGGAAGTCGATCTCCGGTCGAGCGACCGCGCGGCGCTCGCGGCGCTTGACGCGGGACTTCAGAAAGCGCTCGACGACGCCCTCGCGGAGGAGAACGATCGATGGGGGAATCGCGGCCGGCTTACGCTGACGAAGACCCTGGTCGGGAACCGTCCCGCCGGACGATCTGGTAACGACACGCCAATCGTCCAGTCCGCGGTCTCGGTCACGCGCGCGCTCGGTTTGCCAGTCTCCCTCGACGAGGGTTCGACCGATGCCAACCTTCCCATGAACCTCGGAATCCCCGCGATAACGATCGATGGCGGGGGCACGTCCACGGGCACGCACTCGACCGACGAGGAGTTCGACTCCGCCAATTCGTGGCAGGGGACAGTACGCGCGTTTCTGGTGGCGCTGGCGTTATCGAGATAGATCTTTGCGACACGGAGGGGACGGAGGACACGGGACAAGCACAACACGGAGACACGGAGTTACGGAGCCGTTAGGTTCAGGGCAGAGAAAGCTAGTTTTCTCCGTGTACCTCCGCGTCTCCGTGTTGATCTCGTTCCGTGCCCTCCGTAACCTCCGTCGACCGCTCATTTCGAAGCCCTAGAAACCGCTCCAGGTCCTCCGCACGCTGCGATGCCACGAACGCGCGCGCCAGGCGGACGCGATTGATGAACACGAGGTGCAGGGCCGCGAGGACCACGAGTTCAGCCATGTTCTCCCACCCAAGCGCCGCAGGCAGGAAGTTGACAGAGGTCGCGAGCACGAAAAGACGGCCGAACAGAGGGTCAAAGCCGCCGGCGGGAAACTTCTGGCCGTACCGGAATGTGACGTGTTCCCACGCCGGATCGGCGTCACCTTCGTGGAACACCTGAAGGTAGCGCCCGATGCGCTCGACGCTCACGTGCAGGGCGAAGATCGCTTCGAATCCCGCCACGAGGATGAGGAGCGGCACCAGGGTGCTGATCGCCACCGTGATCACTGCTGCCGTCGCGACGGCGGTCCCCGCCCAGCCCACAAAAACGATGGGCAGGACCACCATCCTCGCCGTCCCCCGCTGCTGAATCGTCGCCCGCAGGACCCGGAACTCGTCGTCTTTTTTTGTCATGATGGTGGACATTTTCTGTCACTAGTGCCAGCTGCAGTCGGCAACGGCCCTGACCGAAACCTCGATTGAAGGAGTCAAGCAAGGATCCGGCTTGGAGGCGGCTCGAACCCGCTGGTTGAAGATACAGTACAGCTCTGGCACTGCTCTTGTATCTCCTGTGCCGAACAAGAACGCAACGCCGTAAAGCAATGGGCCGTTCGACGCGATTTGTCGCGGTTGAGTTACACAAATGGTTGCCAAGAGGGAGCCTTTGTTGCTAAACTCTTTTTGCTCCACGTATTACACCGCATCGGTTGCGTCCCAGCCAACCGTTGTCGTTTGGTTCCCGGAGGGTTCGTGCGTCTGATCCGTCCTGTGCCCCTCGTCCACGTCTGCGCCCTGCTGCTGGGAGTGAGCGTCTGCCTGCCCTCGGTGGCTGACGCCGCGCAGAAAACTCGTAAAAAGTCCTCCACGGCTGCGACTGCCTCGGCGCCGAAACCTGCTCCGAGCACGACGCACACGACCGCCTATTCGGCGTCGGCATCGCAAGCGCGGAAGGCCCGCCTCGCTCGCGCCCGCTCAGCGGCACGCGCCCGGGAAATCTCCCGGATGCGCTCGCTGCAGGACGCGATGACGCCTCGGTACAAGACCGACGCGAACGGCGAGCTCGTGCCCGACATTCGTGCCGCGGCCGCGATCATTTTCAATCCCGCCAACGGCCAGGTCCTGTGGGAAGAGAACGCGCAGGACAAGCGATCGATCGCCAGCATTACCAAGGTCATGACGACGGTTGTGTTCCTGGAGGACAATCCGGATCTCGACCAGCAGGTGACCGTTGAGCGGAGCGACGTCTACGCGGCCTCGACGACCTACCTCCGGGCCAACGATCGGCTCGCGCTCGGAGACGTGCTGCACCTCGTGCTCATCGCCTCCGACAACGCGGCCGCCCGCGTGCTCGCGCGCGTCTCGCACGGCGGCACCGCGTCTTTTGTCGAGCGGATGAACGAAAAGGCGCTCGAGCTTGGGTTGGAGAACACCTCTTTCGCAGATCCGTCTGGACTCAATCCGGCGAATGTCTCGTCCGCATACGACCTGTCCCGACTCATCTCGTTTGCCGCTGCCGACGAGCGCATTGCTCCGGTCATGCAGACGGCCACCTACACCGTCAAGACCAATCGACGGTCCATCAACATCCACAGCACCAACCGTCTCGTGATGGAGGGCATGGATGTGGTAGGAGGGAAGACCGGGTTCATCAGCAAGTCGGGCTATTGCCTCGCGACGCTGCTGCGGCTGCCGCAGACCGGCAATCAAGTGGCGTTCGTCGTGCTCGGTGCCCAATCGAACCCCGGCCGGTTCTGGGAAACCCGCCACCTCTTCAACTGGCTGACCGACAAGGCCTCGACGCTCTTCAACAAGGAAGAGCAGCAGGCCCAGTCGCGATAACTTTCTATTTGTAACCCTTCTGTATCGCGGCCGCGTCGAGCGGCAGCGTTGCGACACCATCTACCGCAGGCATCACAGGCCGTGATGCGCGTCTCGAGTCGTACGCCTTCAGATATCGCTCGCACGCATCACACGCATACAACCGGTACTGCCCGTCACGACTCGCGAACGACGTAATACGGTCGCGGTCGGCGTTCAGACAGGACCGGGCACGCCAGCTGATGGAAGCGCCAGCGCGCCGAGCAGCGTCCGCAAATCAGGATGCGATCGGCCGCCGGCGTGATGACCGCGAAGTCCGGCTCTCCCGCGCACAGCGGACAGGTGCCGCGAGTCCAGCCTGCCAGATCGCTCTTGGCCATGATCGCGTCTGCCGACCGCGTGAGAAACGGCCGCATAGCCTGCACAAAGACGGCCTCGAGCCCCGCCGCATCCGGATGGATGGGTGGCGCATCCGCTTTCGCCGCGTTGTACCAGGAGCGCAGGGCAAGAGGAAGCCTGTCGACATCACGGCAGAGCGCATCGATGCGTCTGAAATCAGATTCCTCCAGCGCCTCGTGCGTTCGCATGGCGGCGGCGGTGGCGCGAAGCAGAAAGCGGACATCTCCCCATTCGAGCGGCAACTGCTCGAACTGCAGGATTGGGGCGGACGACAGTAGCGAGTTGAGGAAATCGGTGTCGAGCCGAATGGACGGCAGCGAGACGCGAGACTGCACGCGCCGTTGAACCTGCAACAACTCAATTTGAAGGTCAGCCGCGGATGCGAGATCGGGCTGCTCTTGTTTCAAGCGACGGAGCTCGGCAATTTCACGCGATTCGGATCGCTGCGGTGGGGTAGGGGTCCTGGGTTCGCTCACGCCGAAATCTTACACCAGGGCCACACCAAGCTCATGAATGCTGGGACCGCTGTCATTCATAACAGGATTCTCGCGGTTGATCACAGCCGCTTGTTGTATACTGCGCGGCCATGACGCGTCGTCCGGCTCGACGTCGCGTCTCGCTGCATCAAGAGTGGGCCGATGATTCGGGAGGTTTCTCGGTGAGATTCCGCCTTACAAAGTCGGGTTGGCACATGGCGCGGTCCGTATTGCTTGTCGTCATCACGTCGCTCGTCCCGCTGCCTGCGGTGGCGGGGGATAGGGGGACTGCAAAGACGCCGTCGCCGACGATTGCGGCATCGGCGGCGCAAATCGTCGCGCGAGACGTCGCCGCCACACCAGCCCGCACCAGCCGTGCCCGAGAGGTCCGTCAGGGATCCGCGGCAACCGGCTCGACATCATTTTTCAAGACACGTCCGGGAATCATCGCGTTGAGCGTGCTGGCAGCGGGCACCGGATATGCCCTCTATTCAGCGCAACACGATCGCATTCACTCGGCGGGAAAGCAGTAGGCCGGCCATGAACATCAGAGTCATGGCACGAGCGATCGCGATTTGCCTGTTTGCGTGCGCCTTGTTCGTGCCGCAGGCCGGCGCGCAGACGCAGACGGGCACCGTCGAAGGGAAAGTGGTCGATCAGCAGGGCGCGGTTCTCCCCGGCGTCAACGTCACGCTGACGGGGCCGAGAGGCTCGCAGACCGCCGTCACCGACGCACAGGGGATGTTCCGGTTCGTCGGTGTCGCTCCCGCGACCTACTCGTTGAAAGCGGAGCTCACCGGCTTCGCTGTCCGAATCGCAGTCGGACGTCATCGTCGGACTCGGCAAGACGGTGCTTGCCGAGTTCACCATGAAGGTGAGCGGCGTGTCGGAGTCCGTCGAGGTCACGGCTGCGTCGACCGTTGACGTGAAGAGCTCGTCGACCGACACGAACATCTCGTCGGATCTGCTGACGCTGATGCCGATCTACTCGTCGACGTCCACCGGTCTCCTGAACACCGCTCCCGGCATCAACAGCAGCTCGGCGTACGGCGCCCAGGCGAGCTACGGCAACGCGCTGCTGCATGGACGGCGTCGATACGCGCGACCCGGAAGGCGGTTCGGCCTGGACGTTCTTCAACCAGAACCTGATTCGAGGAAATCCAGATCGGCGGCCTCGGCGCGCCGGCGGAGTACGGCGGGTTCACCGGCGGCGATCATCAACACCGTGACCAAGTCCGGCGGCAACGCGTTCTCGGGCCTGTTCTCGATGCGCTACACGAACGACTCGCTGGCGTCGCAACAACATCAGCAAGACGTACCTCGACCGCGAACCCGACGCTTGGCGACGCGGCGATCGCTCAAGAAGCTCGTCGGACTACACCGTCCAGATGGGCGGCCCGCTGAAGCAGGACAAGGCGTTCTTCTTCGGCAGCGTCCAGCGGTATTCGGCGACGAGCGACCCGACCGGTCCGGTCGCGAACTCGCACCGACATCAGCCCGCGCTTCAACATGAAGTTCACGCTCCAGCCGTCGGCGACCGACACGATCGATCCTCGGCACGCAGTACGACTCGTACAACCTGACGGGCCGCGTCGGCTACTGGCCCGCTGCGCAGGCCGACGACCAGCAGACGGTCGACGAAGACGCGCCCGAGTGGGTGTGGAACGCCCAGTGGCGGAAGATCTTCGGCAGCGAACACGTTGCTCGAGGCGAAGTTCACCGGCTACTGCGGCTACTACTATCTCGATCCGTCGACCCGTCGACCGTTCACGTTCGACGGCGAGAGCGGATGAGTACACGCGGCGGCGGCGGTGGGCTCTACTACGCGGATCGCAGCCGCAATCAGCTGCAGGTGTCGCTCACGAAGTACGCGGAGAAGTTCGGCCGCCACTCCTTGAAGTTCGGCGCCGAGATCGAGCGCAGCCACGTCCGCAGCCAGTACCAGCCGTACGGGCCGGCCGGCTTCTACATCTACGCCTACGGTGGCGTCCCGTACTACCGCATCAGCTACGGCTACGACGTCCAGGGCGACAACCGGCGCACGTCGGTCTACGCGCAGGATCAGTGGACCGCCGGCCGCGCTGACGCTCAACTCGGCCTGCGCCTCGATCACATCCGCGGCTTCAGCCCCGTGCTCGACGAGGACGTCTACAAGCCCACACACGGCCTGGGGGCCGCGCGTGGGCATCGCCTACGACCTGACGGGCAAGGGCACGTCGCGCGCTCAAGGCGTTCTGGGGCCGCTACTTCGAGGGCGCGGCGAGCGCGTTCTTCACGTCGGCGACGCCCGGGCATCCAGGACTACATCCGCACCGCGAATCTCCGAACGGCCGGTTGCAGGACCGCCCGAAGTGATCATGCCCGGCATTCGTCTACGGCATCAGCGACGACATCAAGCATCCGCGCACGGACGAGTTCAACGTGTCGTTCGAGAACGCAGCTGACGCGGACGTTGCGATTGACCGCCACCGGCATCTGGCGCAAGACGAACGACTTCGTCAACAACGTCATCGACGAGTCGCGCAGTGGCGGCCGGTCACGCTGACCAATGGGCTGACCAACCAGACGTTCACCGGTTACAACTGGGCGAACCGCTCGACCTCGGACGAGAGCTTCTTCATCCGCAACACCGAGGGCTTCCAGTACGTCGCGACCGACGGCAGCGTGATCGCGACCGCCGATCCGCGGCGGAACTACAAGGGCGCTGATGCTGTTCCTGACCAGCTCGCTCAGAACGCCGGTTCGGCTACCAGGTGTCGTACGTGCTCGTCGAAGGCGGAGGGCAACGTCGACAACACCGGCTTCGGCAACTGGCTGCGGCGGGACGCCTGGAACTCGCCGAACACGGCGATCATCAACGCCTTCGGCGAGCTGACCAACTCGCGGCGGCACGAGATCAAGGCCGTACGTCTCCTACAGGATGCCCGAAAGTCGACGTGTTGCTGGGCGGTGACGTACTACGGGCTGAGCGGCCGGCCCTACACGCCGTTCCAGCGGTACAGAACGCGCCAGCTGAACCTGCCGGCGATCGGCACGACGGCAGATCTTCCTCGAGCCGCGAGGCACCGAGAAGAACGACTTCTACAACAAGGTCGATCTGCGGGCGGAGAAGGCCTTCAGAGTTCAGGACGCATCGATTCGGTGTCTACGCCGACATCGTCAACCTGTTCAACACCGCGACCGTGACGACGCGCAGGCACGGGTGCCGAGCACGACGATCTCGGGCGCGACGGTCGCTGTACAAGGCGCCGACCGGCGTGCAGGGCGCACGTCAGATGACGTTCGGCGGACGCTGGATGTTCTGAAAGCCAGGAGTTCACGAACGTTACGGAAAGCTTGCGAGAAGTCGCCGAGAGCCCTCGTGGACTCTTGACTTCTATCTTCTGACCGGTTATTGCGTTTGCCCTGCGCTTCCAGCGCGCGGCCACGCGCCAGTTCCTGCGCTGCTTCGCGCGCGCGGCCCTGCCGGTTGTAGACGTCCGCCAGCACGTAGTGGCCGAGCGGCGCGTACTCCGATCGTCGGCGCGAGCTCGAGTCCCTTCTGCGCCAGCGCGATCGCCTCGTCGAGGTTGCGACCTCGGAATCGAGATACGCCTTGGCCAGGAAGAAGTGTCCCTCCGCGAAGCCGGGATTGCTCTCGATCGACTGCTTCAGCGCGTCGATCTGTCCGTCGCGATCGCCGACCTGCTCGTAGAGCCGCGACAGGTTGAAGGCGGCCTTGTAGTTCTCGGGGTGCTGCTTCAGTTCCTCGACGTACTCGCGCTCGGCCGTCCGGACGTCGCCGCGTTGCTCGGCGAGCAGCGCGAGGTTGAAGTGGGCGAGCCGGAGCGTCGGGCTTGGTGGCGATCGCTTCGCTGATCAGTCGCTCGGCCGTCGGCGGCATCGCCTCGCTTGAAGCGCGATCACGCCGAGCGCGTTCTTTGCCGCCGCGACTGACGGATCGAGCTCGAGCGCGCGTCGGAACAGCTGCTCGGCGCGCGGCGAGATCGCCGCGATCCAGCCAGATCTCACCCATCTGGTACTGGACGAACGGATCCTTCGGATCGAGCGTCAGGTAATGCTCGAACCCCGCCAGCGCCGCCTCGTCGTTCGCCCATCCGGCGGTACGCCTGCGCGAGGTTGAATACCGCGAGGTCGTAGTCCGGCTTCAGGCCAGCGTCTGCTTGAAGTACTCGACCGCCTTCGTCGAGCTCGCCGTGCGCGCAGGTACTGCGTGCCCATCATGAACCAGGCGTCGATGACCTGGCGGATCGTCGCTTGATGACCTCGTTGAGAAGCGCGATGACTCTGACCAAAGGGCGTCTCGGCGTCGCCGTCCCGTTCCTTCGACAGATCGGTCGCGGTGTCCGAGCTTGTTGAAGAGCCCGATCTTGTCCTTCGGATCGGCGCGGCCGGTCCGCGGATTCGGACGCGGTCGCGACGAACGAGCCGACATAGCCGAGCGCCGCGAGCCGCTCGCGCGCTTCCGGATCGACATCGGCGGCGGGCAGCGCGGCGTCGGTCTTCGTGAATCCGCTCTCGAGCGTGCGCAGCTGGGCGATCATGCGATCGCCGAGCGCCCGGCGTTCGGCGAAGAGGTTCGTCGGCTTCGTGCGGATCGCGGTCGATGTCGTACAGCTCCGGCCGCGGCGCGTCGATGACCTTGTAGCGGCCCGACCGCAGCGCGCGCAGATCGCTCCAGCCGTAGTGATGGAGCGGATACATCGCTTCCGAGTACGCGTCGAGCCCCAGCTCGCGTCTCGGCTCCGGTCATCAGCGGCGCGAGGCTGACGCCGGAGATGCCGGCAGGCGGGCGGAACGCCGAGCAGGTCGAGGACCGTCGGCATGACGTCCACCGATCGCACCGGATCGGCGACGCGTCGATGCTGCGCGTCGCGCTGAAGGGCGTGCGGATCACGAACGGCACGTGCGTGACGCTGTTGTAGACGAAGAAGCCGTGCGCGCTCTCGCCGTGATCGCCGAGGCTCTCGCCGTGATCGCCCATCACCACGACGACGGTGCGATCGTAGAGGCCGCAGGACTGCAAGCTTCGAGACGAGCGCGTCCGACCTGGGTGTCGGCGAACGCGATCTCGCCGTTGTAGGGATGCTCCTTGTAGCGCGACGCGAACGGTTCGGGCGGCCGGTACGGGCGAGTGCGCGTCGTACAGGTGAATCCACGCGAAGAACGGTCGATCCTGCGGCCTGCTCAATCCACGGCAGCGCCTTGTCCACCACCTCGTTGGCCGGCCGCTGGATCGCGCCGAGCGACACGGCGCGCGCCTCGCTGAGATCGAAGTCGTCGAAGTAGGTGTCGAACCCCTGATTGATGCCCCACTTCGAGTCGAGCACGTAGGCGGCGACGAACCCGCCGGTCCGGTAGCCGCGCGGCCTTGAGCACTTCGGCGAGCGTGAGTCTGTTCCGGGCCGAGGAAGAAGCCGCCGTTGTCGCGGACGCCGTGTTCCGGCGGGAACTTGCCGGTGAAGATGCTCGAGTGCGCCGGCAGCGTCAGCGGCGCCACCGAGACCGCCTGCTCGAAGAGCACGCCTTCGTGCGCCAGTCGATCGATGGCTGGCGTCTCGACCTCGCGCGATCCGTATGCGCCGATGCGATCCGCCCGGGTCGTGTCGAGCGTGACGATGACGAGGTTCAGGCGATCCCTCGGCACACCGCGCGGCAAAGTTCCGACGTCCACCCCGGTCGCGGTGCGGAGATCACGGGTTCGCAGAAACCAGGCCGCTGCGGCGACGGCTACGACTGCCGCCAGAACGGCCAGCATCCAAAGGGCGCGTTTCATCGCAAGAACGATGGGTGCGTCATGTAGCCCCGATCGTGACCGCGAACGCGCTCGATCGTCAACAGATCCGCTTGTCGAGCCGCACGCGCCGACGGCTTACGTCGAAGATCCGAAGATCAGAGATCCGAAGGCCGGAGGATCACACTGTAGCTAGCGGGACCGCGCGCCGCGCGGTCGAGTGATGCGCTCTTTATCAGAAAACAACCCCGGCTGGCGCTCTGCGCCAGCCGGACCGCTGACAGTGGCGTCCGCCGCCGCCGGCCTTCAGCCGGCCAACAGGCAGTCAGAGAATCACAGATGTCAAGCAGCTCCTGAGCACGTGCTGCTTGTATCTGCGATTCCCTGACTGCCTGACGCGCGAAGCGCGTGGCGACGGACGCGAACGGCAACTTCGGATCTTCGGATCTTCGGATCTTCGACGTAGCCGTCGGCGCGTGCAGTTCGACAGGTCGACAGTGAAGTCGGCCGAAGTACGTTGATCGCGTCCGCCCACTGATGGGATGATTCGTTGAGGCATGGCCGAGAACAAAAGCGTCCGCACCCCGGACGCCTCCAGGATCCCCAACACCCGGCCGCTCCCCGAAGAAACCCGCTGCACCCGACCAGAAAGCATCATCGACCGATACACCGGCCGCGAAACCGCGAGCGACGAAATCCGGGTCCGGCCTGTCGATATTCATGGTCGCGTCTGAGGCGCATCCCTATGCCAAGACCGGCGGTCTGGCCGAGGTGGCCGCGGCGCTGCCTGACGCATTGGGACGGCTGGGGCATCGCGTCACGCTGGCCCTTCCGCGGTACCGCGGCGTGGACATTTCCGGTTCACGATCGCAGCTCGCGGTCGTTCCCGTCGGCAATCACGCGCAGCACGTCGCCTTTCACACGCGTGACGAACGACCGGGGGTCACCGTCGTGTTCGTGGACGTGCCGGAACTTTTCGACCGCGTCGGCGGCCTCTACAACGTGGACGGGGTCGACTACCCTGACAACGGATGGCGTTTCGCGGTCTTCTGCCGTGCCGCGCTCGAGTACGTGCGTATAAGAGGCGATCGCCCGTCGGTCATCCACGCGCACGACTGGCAAACCGGGCTCGTGCCGGTGTACCAGAAGATGCACTTCTCGCCGGATCCCACGGTCGGTCGGGTTCCAGCCGTTTTCACGATCCATAACCTCGCCTTCCAGGGGATCTTTCCAACGACGCTCCTGCCGGGAATCGGATTTGGTCCGGAATTGCTCGACGTTCAGGCGCTCGAGTTCTGGGGGCGGATCAGTTTTCTGAAGGGCGGCATCAACTTCAGTGAACGGCTGACGACCGTCAGCCCGACGTACGCGCGCGAGATTCTCACACCGGAGTTTGGTTTCGGTTTTGATGGTGTGCTGAAACGACGCTCGGACGCGTTGACCGGCATTCTCAACGGAATTGATGTCGATCGCTGGAACCCTGAGGCGGACGATTTGATCGGCGCCTCGTACTCGGTCAAGGATCTGTCCGGCAAGGCAGCGGCGAAGCGAGTGTTGCTGGAAACCGCCGGGCTGAGCGATGACGGCCGGCCCGTCATCGGCTTGATCTCCCGGCTGACGGATCAGAAGGGGTTCGACTTGATCGCGCGCGCCCTCGACGACCTCATGGCGCTCGGCGCGTCCTGGGTGATGCTCGGCAGCGGCGACCGCCGTTACGAGGACATGTGGCGCAGCCTGGCGGCGCGCTTTCCACAGCGGGTCTCGGCAACCATCGGGTTCGACGAGCGGCTCGCTCACCAGATCGAGGCCGGCGCGGACGTCTTCCTGATGCCCTCGCGTTTTGAGCCCTGCGGGCTCAATCAGATGTACAGCCTGCGCTACGGCACCGTGCCGATCGTCCGGGCCACCGGCGGGCTCGAAGACACGGTCACCGACGCGGCGGAGGCCGGCGGCAACGGCTTCAAGTTCGCCGGCTATTCCCCGGCGGATCTCGTCGCCACCGTCCGGCGGGCGCTGGATCTCTTCAGCGACACGCCAAAATGGAAGAAGATCCAGCAGAATGGCATGAAAAGAGACTTCTCCTGGGACGCTTCGGCCCGGGAGTATGTCAAAGTGTATGAGGAGGCCGCAGCCGCGGCAAACACGAGGAGGCCCTGACCTGAGCGGGCCTTACTGAGGCATTGACACAATGGCATCTGAGAAAGTGACGACTCTTACCGACACGAATTTCGACCAGTCCGTCATCAAGGCACCGCGTCCGGTGCTGGTGGATTTCTGGGCCGAATGGTGCGGGCCTTGCAAACGGCTGGGGCCGACCATTGACGAGCTCGCGACCGACTACGACGGACGAGTCACGATCGGTAAGTTGAATGTAGACGACAATCCGGCTGTCGCGGGGCGCTTCAGCATCATGGGCATCCCGACGCTGCTGTTGTTCAAAGGGGGACAGATCGTCGAGCAGGTGGTTGGACTGGCCGACAAGGATTCCCTGAAGAAAATGATCGACAAGCACATCTGAGGGAATTGCTGATTTCTGATTGTTGATTGCTGATTGATCACGATGCCGCTACGAAACGTCATCATCATTGGCTCCGGTCCTGCGGGTCTGACCGCCGCTCTTTATTCCGCGCGGGCGAACCTGAAACCGTTGGTCATCGAAGGGCTGGAAGCCGGGGGACAGTTGATGCTGACCACCCTGGTCGAGAACTGGCCGGGATTCCGCGACGGCATCATGGGGCCCGCGTTGATGGACGAGATGCGCGTCCAGGCTGAGCGGTTTGGCGCGGAGTTCATCCGCGGCAACGTAACGGGCCTGAACCTGGGCTCGGCTCCATTCAGGGTTCGGTACGAGCGACGCTGAATACACATCGCGGTCGGTGATCGTCGCGACCGGCGCCACGGCGCGGTTGCTTGGATTGCCGTCCGAGCGCGGCCTGCTGGGCCACGGCGTCTCGACGTGCGCCACGTGCGACGGCTATTTCTTCCGCGGTAAGCCCATCGCGGTCGTCGGCGGCGGTGACTCAGCGATGGAGGAAGCGATCTTCCTGACCCGCTTCGCCTCCCAGGTCGTCGTCGTCCACCGGCGAGACACGCTGCGCGCGTCGAAGATCATGCAGGACAAAGCGTTCGCCAATCCGAAGATTTCGTTCGAGTGGAACTCCGATGTGGTGGAGATTACCGACGCCGGCAAGTGCGAAGTCACGGGAATGGTGCTGAGGAACAATAAGACCGGGGTGACGAAGAACGTGCCGGTGGAAGGAGTCTTCGTCGCGATCGGCCACACGCCGAACACTGCATTGTTCAAGGATCAGCTCGAGCTCGACCCCAACGGCTACATCGTCACGCACATGGGCGCGCGCACGAGCGTCCATGGGGTATTCGCCTGCGGCGACGTGCAGGATCACGTGTACCGCCAGGCCATCACAGCCGCGGGCACCGGGTGCATGGCGGCGATCGACGCCGAGCACTACCTGGACGAACTACCGCAGCACTTGGGGGAGCCACAGGTGCAGGCGGCAGATTTATAAAGTAAAAAGTTAAAAGTTAAAAGTTAAAAGGAAAAAGTTCAGAGCTTTAACTTCTAACTTTTTCCTTTTTACTTTTTACTTGTCGTCAATCCACCCACCCCCGACGACTGTGTCCCCGCCATACATGACGACCGCCTGCCCGGGCGCGACAGCGGACTGAGGCTCGTCGAAGGTCACGCGCACGCGATCGCCTGGCAACGGCTCGATTGAGGCAGACGCCTCACGATGCCGGTGACGGATGCGCGCCGTCACGCGTGTTCCGGATGGCGGCTCGGTCCCGGAAATCCAGTTGACCCCGGACGCGGTGAGTTCGATTCGCTCGAGGGACTCGCGCGGTCCAACCGTCACGGTCTTCTCAGCCGCGTCGATTCCCACGACGAATAGAGGAATCGGCGAGGAGAGCCCCAGCCCCTTGCGCTGGCCGACTGTAAACCTGTGGACGCCCTCATGACGGCCAACGATCCGTCCTGATACATCTCGAATGGCGCCGGCGCCAGGACGCGGCCCGTGTTCCTCGAGAAACGACGTGTGCTGGCCCGATGCGACGAAACAGATCTCGTGGCTGTCGGGTTTCTCGGCAACCGGGAGCCCGAGCTCGCGCGCGTGCTCACGAACCGCGGTCTTGTCGAGGTCGCCGACCGGGAACATCGAGTGGGCGAGCTGCTGCTGATTCAGCGTGAAGAGAAAGTACGACTGATCCTTGCCGGGATCGGCGCCGCGCTTCAACACGTAGCCGCCGGTTGCGGGATCGAGGTCGACCCGCGCGTAGTGGCCCGTCGCGACGAAGTCAGCGCCGAGCCCTTCGGCGCGGCTCACGAGCGTCGCGAACTTCAGATCGCCATTGCAGTGCACGCACGGAATCGGCGTACGCCCGGCCGAGTACTCGCTGACGAAATTCGAGATCACCGTATCGGCGAACTCACGCTCGAAGTTGACGATGTAGTGCGGGATTCCCAGCTTCGCCGCGACGCGGCGGGCATCGTGCAGATCGTCGATCGTGCAGCATGTCCCGAACGCACGTGATCCGGGAGCCGAACCCGGCTCGTTCTCTCCGGAGTGATCGTACAGCTGCATCGACAGGCCGATGACGTCGTGCCCCAGGCGGGCCAGCAACCCTGCTGCGACCGAGGAGTCCACGCCGCCCGACATTGCCACCACGATGCGCATGCGTCAGGCCCTCGCTCTGGCGCCGGTCAGGCTGCGGAGCTTCTCGACGATCCCCGGCAGCTTCGAGACGACGAAGTCGACCTCGGCGTCGGTGTTCCCGGCGCCAAGGCTCATGCGGATCGAATTCTGTGTCCGAGGCGCCGGCAGGCCCATCGCGCGCAGCACGTGCGACGGTTCGAGCGTGCCGGACGAACAGGCGGAACCGGTCGAGACCGCGACGCCGTCCAGATCGAGCGCGATCAGCAGGCTTTCGGCTTCAACGGCGTCGAAACTGATGTTCGTGGTGTTCGGAACGCGCGGTTCGCGGGCACCGTTAATCACCGTGCCGGGCACCTTTGCGAGGATCGCTTCCTCCAGCCGGTTGCGCAAGGCTCCCAGCCGGGCGCTCTCGCCCGCGAGCTTTCGCGCCGCAAGCTGCGCCGCGATACCCAGTCCGGAGATGCCCGGTACATTCTCAGTCCCCGCGCGTCGGTTGCGCTCGTGCTTGCCGCCCGTCAGGATCGCGCTGACGCGGGCACCGCGCTTGATCCAGAGAGCGCCGGCCCCTTTCGGTCCGTTGAACTTGTGGGCGGAGAGCGACAGCAGATCCACGCCCAGGGCGCGAACGTCTACCGGAATCTTCCCGATCGACTGGACCGCGTCCGTGTGAAAGAGCGCTCCGCGGCTGTGCGCGATGGCCGCGAGCTCCGCGATCGGCTGAATCGTTCCGATCTCGTTGTTGGCGTGCATGACCGAGACGATGGCCGTGTCGTCGGTCATCGCGCTCTTCAGCGCGTCCGCCTTCACGATCCCGGACTGATCGACGGGCAGGAGGGTCGTCCGCCATCCGCGGCGCGCCAGGGCTCGCAGCGTGACGAGCACGGCCTCGTGCTCGATGCTGCTGGCGATCAGGTGCCGCCGCCCCGTGGGCTCGAGCACCTCGGCGACGCCCCGCAGCGCAAAGTTGTCGGACTCGGTCCCGCCGCTCGTGAATACGACTTCAGAGGGCTCCGCCGCGATGAGCGCCGCCACGGCGGAGCGCGCGTCGTCCAGGAGCGCCTTCGCCTGCTGGCCGAAGTGGTGCACGCTCGACGCGTTGCCGAATGTGTCTGCCATGGCCCGGGTAACGGCCTCGGTCACTGCCGGATCCACCGGCGTGGTGGCGTTATGATCGAAGTAGATGCGCATGACGCGATTCTCCATGTTAGCATTCGCGCTAACTCTCAGCAATAAAAGGACTAGACAGCGGGCAAAGCGCGTGCGTATACTGGCCGGACCCTGCTCCAGAGAGCCGCGGAACTGCGACCAACATCGATAGGTGGAGAGTGCCAATGTGGAAACGGGATGATGCGGCAAAGCCGAGTACTCCGGCGAGTGCGGCGCCAACGCCAGCGCCGGCGCAGCACGGCAATGCGCCGCAAACCGCGGAGTCGACGTCGCGACCGGCGTCTGCCGGCGACCCTCAACGTGGACAGGAGAGAAATGTTGTGAACATAGGCAAATCGGTCGTCATCAAGGGCGAGCTCAACGGCAGCGAAGATCTCACGATTGAAGGCCAGGTCGAAGGCAAGATCGAGCTGCGTCAGAACGTGCTCACGATCGGTGCAAATGCGCGCATCAAGGCGCAGGTGTTCGCCAAAGCCGTGATTATCCTGGGCGAGGTCACGGGCAACGTCAGCGCCTCCGAGAAGGTCGACATTCGCGACAACGGGTCGGTGGACGGCGACATCGCGGCGCCGCGCGTCGCGATTGCGGAAGGGGCACACTTCCGCGGCAGCATCGACATGCAGAAGGGCGCGGCAAAGTCCGATAACAAGCCAGCGGGCGCATCTGCACCTGCTCAGCCGGTCGGGCAACAGACGCCAGCCGCTGCAGGCGCGAACCGCTAAATATCGCATCGGCCGTCCGGGCGGTTGCGTGAAGTCGTCACCTCGGTGACGCGGCGCGGTCGTCCGGGTGCTCGATCGTCCGATCCCATGCTGTCAGACATTCTCCGCTGGGGCGGAAAGCGCCCCGGCCAGCCCGATCCCCCCGGCGAGGCGCCGGTCGCGCGCGGCGGCGATGCCGTCGTAGCGTCGAAGGCGCTGCCGAAATTCCTCGCCGCGATTGCGCAGCAATCCGAGACCCCTGTCCTCATCGATCTCGGCCCTGTGATTGGATCGAATGTCTCATTTTTCGGCGAGCAGCTCGGTTGCAAGCTGTTCATCGAGGACCTCTTCGGCGATTACGATCGTCATGCGCGCGCCGGCACGCTCGACGCGCTCGCGACCGCCATCGAAACCCGCTTCCGGCATGAAGACGCAAGCGTGGATGGCATCCTGTGCTGGGACGTCTTTGATTTTCTGCCGAAGGCGGCCTCTCAGGCTCTGGCCCGACAGGTCGTGCGGATGCTGCGCCCGGGCGGATCGGTCATGGGGTTCTTCTGCAGCACGGCCTCGCCGCTCCCGGCGCCCTTCACCAAGTACGAGATCGCCGACGAGAAGTCGCTCCGTCACCGCCCGCATTCGGGCAACGGCGGGGTCAAGCACGTGCTCCTCAACCGCGACATCATCAAGATGTTCGACGGCCTGGTGGTCGCGGATTCATTTCTGCTGAAGAGCAATACCCGGGAGATCCTGCTCAAGCGCAGGAGCTAGCGGTTCATGCGTCCGGTCATCGCTCTCCTGAGCGACTTCGGCACGCGCGATCACTACGCCGGGACGATGAAGGGGGTGATGATCGGGATTTGCCCGGACGTCACGCTCGTCGATATTACCCACGAGATCACCCCACACGACGTCGTCGAAGGGGCGCTTCAGCTGGCTGCTTCCTATCGGTCACTTTCCTGCCGGGACCATCTTCCTCGCGATCGTCGATCCCGGAGTGGGCTCGCCACGCCGCGGCATCGCCGCCGAGGCAGGCGACTACCGATTTGTGGCGCCCGACAACGGCGTGCTCACGGCGGTGTTGCGGGAGATCCCGCCGAAGCGGGTCGTGGAACTCACCGAGCGCCGCTATGCCAGGCCGACGGTCAGCCGGACGTTCGAAGGGCGCGATCGGTTCGCGCCAGCTGCCGCGTGGCTGGCCAAGGGTATCCAGCTTGCCGCGCTCGGACGGACGGTGACGAGTTATCAGCAGATCGAGATTTCAGAGCCCGAGGTCAACGAATCGCGACTCTCCGGCCTCGTGCTCCTGGTTGATCGGTTTGGGAATCTGGTCACCAACATCGACCGTCGAACCTTCGAGACCTTTACGCACGGCCAGCCGGTCGCGCTGCAGGTCGCCGGGCATCCGATCGCCGGTGTCGTGGCCACCTACGCTGATATCCACGCCGGCGAGGTCTGCGCGCTCTTCGGCAGCACCGAGCACCTCGAATTCGCCGTCAACGGAGGGAGTGCGGCGACGGCGCTGGGGGTGGAGCGGGGAGCGGTGGTGCAGATTCAGAGAAGCTGACACCCGTAGCGCGGAGCTTTAGCTCCGCGTCAGAGTCGCTGTCCGTGTAACTGACGCGGAGCTAAAGCTCCGCGCTACAATTCCCCATGCTCAATTTCGATCTCACGGAAGAACAGCGGCTGCTCGAGCAGTCGGTTCGGGAATGGGGTGCCCGGGAAATCGCGCCGCGCATCCACGATCTCGATCGGGAACACCGGTTCGATCGGAACATCCTGCCGCAGATGGCGGAGCTCGGGCTTCTCGGTTGCTCGGTGCCCGCGGAGTACGGCGGGGCGGGTATGGACTACGTCAGCCTCGGGTTGATCTCGGAGGAGCTGGAGTACGTCGATACGTCGCTCCGCGTGATCATCTCCGTCCACGCAGGACTGAATTGCCTGTCCCTGCTCACGTGGGGCACCGAAGACCAGAAGCAACGTTACCTCGTCCCGCAGGCGCGGGGACAAAAGATCGCCACCTACGGGCTGACCGAACCGGCAGCCGGCAGCGACGTCCGCGGGATCCAGACCGTCGCGGTGAAAAAGGGGGACCGGTACTGTCTCACGGGGGAGAAGATGTGGATCTCTCTCGCCGACGTCGCGGACAATTTCCTCGTGTTTGCGTGGTCGGACCTCGAAAAGAAAAAACAGCGCGATCCTTCCGGGATCAGTGCGTTCATCGTCGAGCGGTCATTCAAGGGGTTTTCAAGCGGAACGCTGAAAGAGAAGTGGGGCATCCTTGCCGGCAATACGGGCTTCTTCAAGATGGACGAGGTCGAGGTCCCCGAGGCCAACGTGCTGGGCAACGTGGGTGAGGGATTCAAAATTGCCATGTTTGCGCTGGATCAGGGGCGGTATACGGTTGCGGCCGGCGCGACGGGCTTGATCCGTGCGTGTCGCGATGCGAGCGCGAAATACGCCAGGGAGCGCAAGACGTTCGGGTCTGCGATTGCCGAACACCAGCTGGTCAAGGAAATGATCGCGCAGATGGAATCGGACTATCAAGCGGCCCGGCTGCTCTGGTTGCACGCCGGATTCCTGAAAAACAGCGGCCGGCGCAACACACGCGAGACCGGTCTGGCGAAATGGTTCGCCAGCGTCGCGTCCGAGCGCGCCGCCGGCGATGCGGTCCAGGTTCACGGAGCAAACGGCTATTCGGACGAATACCCCGTAGGCCGGTTCTATCGCAACTGCAAAGGGGCCGTCATCTACGAGGGCACGCGCGAGATTCACAAAATCATGCAGGCCGACTACGTCCTGGGATTCCGAGAGGATCGCCCGACGCGCTGCGAACTGCCGCCTTACAAGGGGTAGTTTCGACCGATACAAGACTCATGGACTCAGACCTTTCACTCGAATTCCTCGGCGTCGTGGAGCAGGCGGCGATTGCGTGCGCCCACACGATGGGACTCGGCGACTGGCGGAAATCGGATCAGGCCGCGGTCGAGACCATGCGCAAGTGCCTGGATGACGTGCCCATCGATGGCACGATCGTCATCGGGGAAGGCGAGCGAGACGAGGCGCCGATGCTGTTCATCGGCGAAAAAGTTGGCCTCGGAGCCGTGAGCCCGGCGGTCGCCGCGCGGTTGCCTGCTGTTGACATTGCGGTCGATCCTCTCGAGGGGACGAACCTCTGCGCGACCGGGGCGCCGAACGCGCTCGTGGTTTTGGCGGCCTCCAATCGCGGCGGGCTTCTGCACGCGCCAGATCTCTACATGCAGAAGCTCGTTGTAGGGCCTGCCGCAAAGAACGCCGTAGACCTGGATGCCAGCGTCAGCGAGAACCTGCGGTCGATCGCCCGAGCCCTCGAGCGCGACGTCGAAGACCTTGTCGTCATCGTGCTCGACCGGCCGAGGCACGCCGCGCTGATCGACGAGATTCGCGCGACGGGCGCCCGGATCCGGTTGATCAGCGACGGCGATCTCTCGGCGGGGATTGCCGCGGCCGTTGTGGGAAGCGGCGTGCACGCCGTGATGGGAATCGGCGGCGCGCCTGAAGGCGTGCTGACGGCGGCGGCCATGCGGTGTCTGAACGGCGAAATCTTCGGACGGTTGATGGTCACGACCGCGGAACACGAGGCACGGTGCCGCGCGATGGGGATTTCCGACCTCCGCAAGGTATACACCTCTCGCGACCTGGCCTCGGGCGACGAGATCATTTTCGCCGCGACCGGCGTCACCGAGGGCACGCTGATGAAAGGCGTGCGGTTTTTCGGCGACGGCGTTCGAACCAGTTCTCTGATCATGCAGAGCCAGCCGTCGCGTATCCGGTTCATCGACACGATCCACGTCGAACAGGCGGGGACCGTCAAGGTAAGGTTCTGAAGACCGATCGCTCCTCGACTCACTGGCGCAGGAATCTCTTCGCCGTCACTGCCGCGAGCTTCATCGGCTTCACCGGCTTCACGCTGGTCATGCCGTTCCTGCCGCTCTATTTCAGGCAGCTTGGTGTCAGCGATGTGGGCGAGATCGCCATGTGGTCGGGTTTGTGCCTCGGCGTGACGCCGGCGCTCACGGCGATGCTCTCGCCATTCTGGGGCCGGCTGGCCGATCGCTTCGGCCGCAAGATCATGGTCGAGCGTTCCCTCGTCAGTTTCGTGGTCGTCATGGGAGCCATGGCCTACGTGCAGCGTCCGTGGCATGTCTTCGCGCTGCGAGCCATGCAGGGGTTCTTTGCGGGATACGGTTCGCTGACGCTTGCCATGGCGGCCGATTCGGCGCCGCGCGACCGGATGGCGTACGCGATTGGCTTCGTACAGACCGCCCAGCGGCTGGGGCCCGCGATCGGTCCCATCGTCGGTGGCGCCGTGGCCCAGATCGCCGGCCTTCGAAACGCGTTTCTGGTCACCGCGTGTTTCTACCTCGTGGCGGTGCTCCTCGTCGTGTTCATGTACGACGAAGCGCCGATGACCCACAGCGAGTCGTCTGCAGAAGGCGGGCGGGTGACGTTCCGCAACATGCTCGCGTTCGAGAACTTCATCCTGTTGATGGCTGTCGTCTTCGGTCTTCAGTTCGTCGACCGCAGTTTCGGGCCGGTTCTGCCGCTGTTTGTGACGGAGCTGGGCACGCCGGTGACGCGCGTGCCGATAGTTTCGGGGGTGCTCTTTTCGATCGCGGCCGGCGCGGGCGCAGTGGGACATCATTTCTGCGGGCGGCTGCTCCGGCGGGTTCCCGCGCGGGGGGTCATTGCGGGCAGCGCCGCGGTCGGTGCGGCCGGCGCGTTTGTCTACGTCCTGGCGCACGGGCCATGGCTGTTGCTGCTCGGCACACCGATCTTCGGCGTCGCGATAGGTGTCGCGACGACGGCTGCCTATACCGCCGCAAGCAGCGTCATGCCCACGGCCGGTCGTGGCGCGGGGTTCGGGCTATTGACCACCGCATCGCTTGCGGGTCTGGCGCTCAGCCCCATCGTGAGCGGCATTCTCGGAGCCACGAGCATCCGTGCGGTCTTCGTGCTGGATACCGTTGGTCTCATGACTCTGGCCTGGATGGTGTCGCGGCTCATGATCGTCGCTCCGCTCGCCGACGCCACGGCGCCGGCAACGGAAGAGATGTAGGCATGCAACGGCTCGTCATCAACGCAACCGATCCGGAACCTGGTCCGATTGCGGCAGCGGTTGACGTGCTCCGCGCTGGTGGTGTCGTGGCGTTTCCGACGGACACGTTGTATGGGTTGGCGGTCGATCCGCGCCGGCACGACGCCGTTGATCGTCTCTTCCTTCTGAAAGGTCGCGACAGCACGGCTGCTGTTCCATTGATCGCGGCAAGCCTCGAACAGGTACTCGCGGCCGCGAACCTCGCCGGGCGTGCGCGCCGCGCCGCGGAGGCGTTTTGGCCGGGGCCGCTGAGTATCGTGGCACCCGCCACCGCCTGCATCGCACGAAATGCACTTGCCGCTGGAACGACCGTGGCGATCCGCGTTCCCGCGCACGTCGTCGCCACTCGACTGGCCGCCGCGTTTGGATTCGCGCTGACCGCCACGAGCGCCAATCGATCTGGTGCCCGCGCGGCGGACTCTGCCGATGCGGTAGCGGACGCACTCCCGGACGTCGACCTCCTCCTGGATGCGGGGCGGGCGCCGGGCGGCGCACCGTCGACGATCATTTCGTTCGATGATGCCGGGCCCGTGCTCGAGCGGGCAGGCGCGGTGGCGTGGGAGCGCGTGATAAAATCGCTGCAGTGACACGTCATCCGGCTTCGCGCTCGACCACGCCCAATCGGGAGGAGCGTGCGGCGCTGGTCGGGCTCTTCAACGGCACGTCCCGCCATTTCGATCCCGAGCATTCTCTTGATGAACTGGCGGGTCTCGCGTCAGCGGCCGGCGCGTCCGTCGTCCTGCGCGTGCTGCAGGAGCGGCCGAAGCCGGATCCCGCGACGTTTCTCGGGAGCGGCAAAGTGGACTCGCTCGCCGTTTCGTGCGACGAGCTCGACGTCGATATCGTCATCTTCGACAACGAGCTGACGCCGGCGCAGTTGCGCAACCTTGAAGAACGCCTGGACCGGATGGTCGTCGATCGGACACAGCTCATTCTCGACATCTTTGCGCGCCGGGCGCGAACGCGCGAAGGCAAGCTGCAGGTCGAACTCGCTCAGCTGAAGTACCTGATGCCACGGCTCGTCGGTTCGTCCGCGGCGCTGTCTCGCCTGGGTGGCGGCATCGGAACCCGGGGACCTGGCGAGACCAAGCTTGAAACCGACCGGCGGCGAATCCGTCACCGGATCGGCATCATCTCGAAGGATATCGATGTCGTCCGGCAGCGACGCACGCAGCTGCGTGAACGCCGGCACAAGGCAGCCGTGCCGACGGTCGCGCTGGTCGGCTACACGAATGCGGGCAAGACGACGCTCTTCAACAACCTGACCGGCGGGGACGCCGCCGCGTCAAATGCGCTTTTTGTCACACTGGATCCGCTCGTCCGGAAGGTGCGGTTGCCGGATCGACGTGAGCTTCTCGTGTCCGATACGGTCGGGTTCATCGAGCGGCTGCCGCACTCTCTCGTGGCGGCGTTTCGGGCGACACTCGAAGAGGTGGCATCAGCCGATCTCCTCCTGCATGTCGTTGATGCGTCCGACGCTGAGCGGGATCGACACATGGCGGCGGTCCACAGTGTGCTGGGGGAGGTGGGCGCCGACAGTGTTCCGTCGGTCCAGGTCTTCAACAAGTGCGACGTCATTTCGGACGCCGACCGCACCCGCATCCGCGCGTTGTATCCCGGCGCACTCTGCGTATCCGCGGCCACGGGCGAGGGGCGCGACGATTTGATTACGGCGATGGAGAGCCGGCTGGCCCTCGACACGGCCAAGGTGAGCATGGAATTCACGGCGGGTGACGCCGATCGGGATCGGATCGCGCACCTCTATCGGATCGGCCGCATTCTCCGCCACGTCGTCGTCGACGGACGCATATCGATTGAAGCAGAGGTCCCACGGCGCGTGCTCGACCGTTTCCCGTCTGCCCAACTGCAATGAACCGCTTCCGGGTGTGGCCGGCGATTGTTGTGCTGGCGCTTGGATTGGGCGCCGGTTGCAACGCCAATCCAAAGGTGACGCTTCCGCCCGCCGCCGGGGCGCCGCACTTTCCCGATTACGTATTCCCGGTCGTACCCGCGAAGCTGGCGCCGCCAGACGTCGATGCGCTGCACGAGCTCGGTTGGCAGTGGCTGCAGGCCGGGGATCCGAAAGCCGCGGAGCGAAACTTCACGGCCGCCTTGAGGCAGGCTCCAGGTTTTTATCCATCGGAAGCGGGTCTCGGCTACGCCGCTCTCGCGCGGAAGGACAACAGGGAAGCCGCCACGCACTTCGAGCGAGCGCTGACCGCGAATCCGGCTTACGCTCCCGCGCTGGCGGGACGCGGCGAAGCCCTGCTCACGCTCGGCCAGCGCGAACAGGCGCTGTCGAGTTTCGAATCAGCCGTTGCAGCCGATCCGCAGCTGTCGTCGATTCGAAGCCGCATCGAGGTCCTCCGCTTCCGCGGGCTCCAGGATGATGTCGATGCCGCCAGGAAAGCCGCCGAAGCCGGGCGTCTCGAAGAGGCACGCGTCATGTACGAGCGAACACTCGCCGCGTCGCCGGACAGCCCATTTCTGTACCGCGAGCTGGCGATCGTCGAACGGAGGGAGGGGAATCTCGCCGGGGCGCTGGAGCATGCCCAGAAAGCCGCGACGCTGAATCCAACCGAGTCTCGAAACTTCACGGCGATCGGCGAGATCTACGAAGCCCAATCGGAGTACGTCAAGGCGGCAGACGCCTACGCAACCGCGGCAGCGCTGGAGCCGAGCGACGCGACGGATGCGAAGATCGAGGACTTGCGAGCCAAGGCCGCCTTCGCGACGATGCCCGCGGAATACAAGTCGATCGAGAGCTCGCCGACCGTGACCCGCGCGCAGCTTGCGGCGCTGATCGGCGTGCGGCTCGACGATCTCCTCAAGCGCGCCCCGCGATCGAATTCCGTCGTCATTACCGACACGCGTGGAAGCTGGGCCGCGCCGTGGATCCTGTCGGTCGCGCGCTCGGGCCTGATGGAGGTCTATCCGAACCATACGTTCCAGCCAAACGCGACGGTCCGGCGCGGCGATCTCGCGCAGTCAGCCTCGAACGCGTTGACGATGATCGCGGCGGGCAATCCCCGGCTCGCCGCCACGCTTCGAAGTGCGCACGGGAAATTTCCGGATGTGCCGCCGGGTCATCTCAGCTACCAGGCGGCGTCCCTCGCGGTTGAATCCGGTGTCATGAGTACGACAGCCGATGGCACATTCCAGCTCTCCCGTCTCGTCACGGGTCAGGAAGCCGTGGCCGCAGTCGGCAAACTGATCGAGCTGTCGGGACACCAGGCGCGATGAACCAGTTGACGGCAGCCAATCAGCTGACCCTGTTGCGGATGGTGCTGATTCCGCCCTTCGCAATCCTGCTGCTTTACGGGTATCAGGGATGGGCGCTCGTGGTCTTTCTGGCCGCAGGAATCACGGATCTTTTCGACGGTCTGATCGCCCGCCGAACCGGCAAGAAAACGACCCTGGGCGCCTGGCTCGATCCGATGGCGGACAAGCTTCTGCTCGTCACGATGTTCGTGATGTTGACGCTGCCCGGCATCGGTTCTGCCAACCGCCTGCCGCTGTGGTTTACGATCCTCGTCCTGAGCCGCGACATCGCGATCGTCCTGACCGTTGCCGTCGTAAACCTGGCGATCGGGCCGAGGACGTTCCGGCCTTCAGTGTTCGGCAAGCTTGCCACGGCGACCTACATCATGACCGGGGTAGTGACGTTGTATTTCAACTACCTGGATGTCCGCTCCGTCGTCACGACCGCGTTCGTCTATGCGTCCCTCGTCATCACGTTCGTGTCCGCCTTTCACTACCTGATCAAGGTGGTCCACCTGGGGCACTAGTTCAAGAATGGAATCGACGGTGTTCGCCCTCACGCTGCATCAGAGTGTCGAGACGAACAGGAGAAAGGGAGAGAAGGAGTAACCTTTTGTTTCTCCCTTTCTCCCATCCTCCTGTTTGATCTTGTACGAGTCGCCGTCACTAGCGATTGCCCTATAGACCGCTGACCGATAGTCCGATACCACTGAATGCACCCCAACTAGCTGTTTGTGTCTGCGTTTGACGACAGCGGGGAACCGGATCGTCGCTCGCGAGGAGATTCGATGCTCGAGGCATTCAAGAAGTCCGGTAAGCCCGCTCGAAACCAGGCCGAGGAACTGGAAGCTCTGATCGCCACGTCGCGAGAGGAGCGAGCTGCGCTCAGCACGATGCTCACGCAGATGCAGCTCCAGACGACCAAGCTGGCCACCGCAGGCAAGTCCCTGCAGGACGTTGACGAAAAGGCGGGCAAGGCGCACGAGCGGCTTGACGAGGTGATCGAGCGTCTCGCGAAGGCTGATAGCCGCGCAAAGGAACTCGAAGCCATCGAGGCCCGGACTCATTCCCTTGCGGAAACGCTCAAACGGGCGGAACAGGAGACCGCCCGGCTGATCGGTCCGGAGAGCGCGTTGCATGATCACCGGCAGGCGGTGGAGGCTCTCGCGGCGCAGGCGGCGGCTGCCCGGAGCTCGCTGGATGCGCTGAAGAACGATCAGGACACACTCGGCGAGCTGCGCGATCAACTGCAGCGGTCTCAGGCAGAAGTACGTGAATCCCGCGCGAAAAGCGATGCGGTGAAGGCAGAACTCGATGAAGTCGGCGGCCAGGCAACCGAGCTGACGCGTGAGATCGGCCGGCTGCGCGATCTGTCGCGTACGAGCAAGGAAGAAGCGAGCGCGACCGCACAGATCGTCCAGGAAGTCGAGAAGAAGCTGGGTCCGCTCACCGAACTCCAGCAGATCAGCAAGAACACCGAAGAGCGGATGAGCAGCCTGAACGCGCTCGCCGAGCACGTGAACCAGAAGATCAAAGCGCTTGAAAACCAGAAGCACACCGTGGAGCGCGCGGTGGTCGAATCGAATCGGCTGAACGAGATGATCTGGGCGATGGACGTTCAGATCAACAAGCTGAACGAAGGGACCCTGCAGGCGACGCGAACGGAAGAACTGATTGAGCGTGTCGAAAAACTGTCGCTGGAAGTCTCCGGCCAGCTGGAGGTCGGCACGAAAGCGCGGGATAGCTTTGTGCTGGACCTCGTCAAGCTGGACAAGGATCGATCGGCATTCGCCGAGTTCGTTCACGGCTTTACCGAACGGCTTGCTCTGGAGCGCCGCGAGCTCGAATCGTTCGATCAGCGCGCCCGGGTTCTTCAGACGACGATTGGAGACGCGGAGAAGCGGATGGAAGCGCTGGCCGCGCGGGAGCGACTGGCTGACAGCGTCGCGAAGCGCTTTGATCATCTATCGAGACAGCTCGAGGGGCTCCACACGCTGGCCGAGGACCTGCAGCGTAAACACGCATCGCTCGAGCCACTCCAGCAATCCCTTGCGGAGGTCGACGACCTGGCAAAGAAGACCGCCTGGCAGTACGACAACCTGAAGCAGAGCCGCCAGGATCTCGAGAGCTTGCGCCAGGAGATGAACAGCGTATCGGCGACGCATGCGGCAGCCACACAGCTTGGCGCGCGGCTCTCGTCCGAGAGGTCCGCGCTCGAATCGTTCCTGGATCGCACGGCGGCCTTCAGTGCAGGTGTGCCGGCCCTCGAAACGAAGCTGAATGCGCTTTCGGAGACGCTGCAGTCGATCGATGAGAGCTCGAAGAAAGCTGCAAGCTTCACGTCGGTTGCCGACAGTCTTGCCCGACAGATGGAACGGCTCGCCGCACAGCAGCAGCTCGTCGAGCGGGTGGAGGCACGCCTCAACACGCTGGCCATGCTGACCGCAGACGTTGACGCGAGACTCGACAGCCAGATTGCCAGGCGCGGAGAAGTCGAAGCGCTCGGCAGCCAGGTTGACGGCGTCGCGATTCAGGTCGCCGATGCACGCCAGAAGCTCGAATCGGTCTCCGCCATCCAGGACCAGCTGTTGCCTCTGAGTGCGCAGCTCTCGACGCTCGAGAGCGAGATTGAGACGGCCCACGCGCGATTCGTCGCCGCGCAGCGGGAAGAGGCCGTGCTGGTTGAGCAGGAGCGCCGCTTGTCCGAGTTGGACAGCCGGGCGCGTTCGACTTCAGCCGAGATCGCCGATCGGTTGACCGACGTCCGCGGCCTGACCGACGAAGTAGGCCGGTCGATGACCATCAAGGGTGAACTCTCGGGAGAACTCGCGAAGGTTCAGGTGCAGCAGCGTGATGTCGCCTCTCAAGTCGAGATGGCGGACGACCAGTTGAAGCGCCTGGAGTCGGTCGCACGGCAACTCGAACAGCGAGCATCGCAATTCGCGCTGGCGGAGAAACGGATCGGCGCGTTCGAGTCACGCATCGTCGATCTGCGGCAGATGACCGACCAGATGGAGGAGACGATCCAGCGCGTGACGTCGCGCGAATCCGTGGTTGATGCCGTCCGCCGTGAGGTAGAGGGAATCCACGAGATCAGCGCCCGAAGCAAGTCCGATCTCGAGCACGTGCAGTCACACCGGGCCGAAATGGTCACGCTGCGTGACCAGCTGGACAGGCTTCTCCAGACGATCGCCGAGACAGAGACCCGCATTGCCGCGATTGACGGGCGCAAGAAGGTCGTCGACGAGGTGCAGCTCAAGACCAACGTCATCGTCAACATGCTCGAAGACGTGCGCCTCAACATGGATACCCTCGGCGAGCACAAGACGATCATGGAGCACGCCATGGCCGACTTCACGCGCCTGACGGAACTGGTCCAGGAGTCGCAGACGACGCTGCGCGCCCTGAAGGCCGAGCGGGAATTGGCGGGTCGAATCGAGCGTGGCACCAAGCGTCTTCGGGCGAAGACGACCGGGGAGGACGCCAAGAAATTTGCCTAGAAATCGGTTCTACGAAGTTCTACAGGGTTCTGCGAGGTGCTACTGGGTTCGTTCAGGTTCGACATTGAGCACTTGCGAATCGTGCTGAGCGAAGGCCGCTTCGGTGCAGTGACCGGCTTCGACGTGACCGACGGCATGTCGGCGACGTTGTCGAATGAGTGGCTCGAGCGCGCGGAGAAGACGTTTGAAGTGAAGGGCGCGATCGAGTTCGTGCTGACGTGGAGTGTTCAATGAATCAGCTGCTGGCTGGTGGCTACTGCCGCCGCGCAGCCGGGGCTACGTCTTGCTCCCGTTTCGCGCCGTGGAAAATCAGCTTCTCCGGTGCGTGCCTCACGATTGCGCCGGCGGTTGGGGCTTGCCGAACGCCGGTGAGCCGACTGTTCAACGTCGGGGTTGGCCGCTACGCTGACAGCGTACTCATCGCCGCCGGCGATCGGAACACCTGCGAAGCTGATTTAGAGCTATCGCGAGTCACGGCGCTCAAATGTCGCGGCGACGCAACCCCGCCCGCGCGTCGGCAGCGGCGAGGCCACGTCAGTTCCCCGGTGCGATGCGGCCAGGGCGCAGCGTCAGGCACGAAAACCACGCTGCAGGCGTTCCGATCCGCGGCGGCGCTGTTTCGACAATGGCGGTTGGATTACCCCGGTGCGCGAATGATTGTTGGCTGCCGTTCGAGAAACCCGAGCCGACGCGGAGATCGTGAGGCAACCGCCGGAGGCGTGGTTTTCCGCCCGTAGGCCGCGGCACCGGGGAGCTGACGTGGCCTCGTCGCTTCCGGTGGTGGCCACAAGTTATTTGGCGCCGGTCGCCGGCACCTTCTTCTTCATCGCACGGACGCGCATCGGCCGATCGCGATGAAACACTTACTGTCACCAACGAGGAAAGGACGGCTGCTGGAAGTCACTTTTTCAGCAGTCTGCTAGATCTTTGTGCGGAAGTAATCGAGAGTGCGCGTCAGGCCTTCTTCAAGGCCAACCTTGGGCTCCCAACCCAGAAGCGTGCGTGCACGGGTAATGTCCGGCTGCCGCACTTTCGGATCGTCCTCAGGCAGCGGCCTGTAGACAATCTTGCTCTTCGATCCGGTTAACCGGATGATGATCCTCGCAATATCCTCGATCGTCATCTCTTGAGGATTGCCGATATTGACGGGGTCGTTCACGCTGGACTCCATCAGCCGGATGATCCCGTCCACCAGGTCACTGACATAGCAGAAGCTGCGCGTCTGACGGCCGTTGCCGAAAATCGTCACGTCGGCGCCGGTCAGGGCCTGGCTCATGAACGCCGGCACCGCGCGCCCATCGCGAAGCCGCATGCGCGGGCCATACGTGTTGAAGATCCGGACGATCTTGGCATCGAGGCCGTGATACCGGTGGTAGGCCGTTGTCATCGCCTCCGCAAACCGCTTGGCTTCGTCGTACACGCCGCGCGGACCGATTGGATTGACGTTGCCCCAATACGTTTCCTTCTGCGGGTGCTCGAGCGGGTCACCGTAGACCTCTGAGGTCGACGCGATGACGAAGCGGGCGTTCTTCGCCTTGGCCAGCCCCAGCGCCTTGTGAGTTCCAAGCGCGCCGACCTTGAGCGTGGGAATCGGCAGTTCCAGGTAGTCGATCGGGCTCGCCGGGCTCGCCCAGTGCAAGACCGCGTCGACCGGGCCGTCCACGTTGATGTAATTCGTGACGTCGTGTTTCATGAACACGAAGTTCCGCCCTGTCAGGTGCGCGATGTTCGCCGTGGCGCCGGTCAGGAGGTTGTCGATGCCGACCACGGAATGGCCGCGATCGAGCAGCGCTTCGGACAGATGTGAGCCGATGAATCCAGCCGCACCGGTGATGACTATTCTCATAAGAGATTGCTGATTGTCGATTGCTGATTGTTGATTGAACGCGATTGACGATCGGCGATTAGTTGATGCATAGGGCGCGGCCGTCAGACCGCGCCCCAATCAGCAATCAGCAATCAGAAATCAGCAATTCAATATGCATGCTTCTGCAGACCTCGAAGAAGCGTGAGACACATGATCTTGATGTCGAGTGAGACGGACCAGTTCTCGATGTAATACAGGTCGTACTCGATGCGCTTTTCGAGCGACGTATTGCCGCGCCACCCGTTGACCTGCGCCCATCCGGTGATGCCGGCCTTCACCTTGTGCCGCAGCATGTATTGCGGAATCCGGTGCTTGAACTGCTCGACGAAATAGGGCCGCTCCGGCCGCGGCCCGACGATGGACATATCGCCGCGCAGGACGTTCCACAACTGCGGCAGTTCGTCGAGATCCATGCGCCGCAGCCAGCGGCCCATCGGCGTGCAGCGCGGGTCGTCGTCGCGCGCCCAGATGGGACCGGTTTCGTCCTCGGCGCCCAGGTACATCGAGCGGAACTTGTAGACCTGGAAGGCCTTGCCGTCGAGGCCCATGCGCTCCTGCTTGTAGAACACGTGGCCTTTCGAGGTGTACTTGATCAAGGCGGAGATGATGGCAAACGGAATCGAGAGCCCAAGCAGCGCGATGGCCGAAATGACGACATCGATGCCGCGTTTGAGCACGCTGTTGAAGCCGCGGAGCGGAACATCATTCAGGCTGATGATCGGCACGCCGTCGAGGTTTTCGAGGCGCGCGCGCAGCGCGATAAACTGCAGCAGGTCCGGCACCACGTGCACTTCGACGGCCTCGCGGTTGGTGGCCTCGACGATCCCCAGCATCTTGACGTGCTCCTCGAGTGGAAGAGCCACGTAGACGTGATCGATGGTTTCCTGCCGGATGATCTCGTCCGCCTCGCTCAATGTGCCGAGCAGCGGCAGACCGCGATAACCGATGTGATCGCCGGCGGCGCGATCATCGAGGAACCCGACCACCTTGAATCCGAGTTCCCGATGCTCGAGGACCTTGTCCGCCACCAGCTTTCCAAGATCGCCCACCCCGGCAATCAGGACACGCTTCAGCCCGATGCCAGCCTTCCAGCGACGTTCCAGGGTCTCGCGAACGAACTCGCGTGACGCATACGCAAGGACGATGTTGGTGACGAGGTAGAACGCCCAGACGAGCTGCGAGACCTCGGTACACGCCGAGGTCCTTCAACGCATCGGGCACGTAGTAGGTGTTGTAGTAGAGGGTCCCGCCGACCCCGAAGACCACGGCCAGGATGCTCCCGACGAACACGGCAAAGAAGTCGTCGACCCGGGAACGCCCTCGACGGAGGTGATAGACACCCTGCACGTGAAACGCGAGGGGGAGGATGGCCATCACGAATGGCAGGAGCTTGCCGTAGTACTGAAACGGTGGAGATCCCTTCGTCACGGGAATCATGCCCGTGAGCCAGTGAAAACGCAGCATGTAGGCAAGGGCGAACGACGAGCCGCTGATGAGGGCGTCGCTGACGACAAAGAAGAGAACGAGCAGGCGGTTGTACCGCCGCATCATTGCGCGGCCTCCCGTTCTGCGATCGCAGAGGCGACAGCAGCCTGAAATCCGCTCATGAAGCGCTCGCGGGAGAACTGTTCGGCGTGAGCGCGGATCGCGGTGCGGTCGAATCGCAGCCGCCGCGCGCGAGCCAGTCCTTCGGCAAATGCATCGGCTGAACCGTCCGCGACGAGGACCCCGGTCTGGCCGTCGACCACCGTTTCGCAGGCGCCGCCTTCGCCATATGCCACAACGGGGGTGCCGCAGGCTTGTGCCTCAACCGGAGCCATCCCGAAATCCTCGGTTCCAGGCAGCAGGACGGCTGTCGCCTCGCCGTAAAGCTCGCGGATGTCCTCGTCGGTGCACCAGCCTAGAAACTCGACGTTTTCGTCGGCCAGGAGGCGCAACCGAGCCTCTTCGGGGCCTCGACCTACAATTTTGAGCCTGGCCCCAATGCGCCGGCACGCCTCGATGGCCACGTCTATGCGTTTATACGGCACGAGCGCTGACACGATGAGGAACGTCGATTCCGACGGCTGAGCCGGCATGGACGCCGAGAGGCGATAGAAGGTGGTATCAACTGGAGGATACACAACGGTCGACCCGCGATTATAGTATCGGCGGATCCTGCCCGCAACATATTGAGAGTTCGCGAGAAAGCGGTCGACACGACCGGCCGTGGCCCGGTCCCACCGGGCCATCCGCGCCATCACCGGGCGCAGGATCCGGCTGCGGACCCTTCCCACCTGCCCGGGTCCGAAGTACGAGCTGAACTGATCCCAGGCGTAGCGCATCGGGGAGTGGCAATAGCAGACGTGAGTCGCCGCGCCGCCCCGGATCACCGACTTGGCCGCGCAGTGGCTGCTGCTGATCACGAGATTGTAACGGTCGAGATCGAACAGTTCGACCACCGTCGGAAACAGAGGCAGGTACTGCCGGTAAAGCTCGCCGGCCTTCGGCAGTCGCTGGACAATGGAGCGTTTGATCCGGTGTCGTTCGATTGGCGCCGAAACGCTGCCCGGCACCTGGACCAACGTGTACAGGGTCGCGGCAGGGTACAGCTCGCAAATGGCTTCGAGAACTTTCTCGCCCCCCCGCATTCCTGTGAGCCAATCGTGGACGATGGCGACCTTCGCCGGTCGCGATTCGCGATTCGCAGGTCGCGATTCGCTTCGGAGTTCGCTCACGCGGTCACCCTGCCATTAAGCCTGGTCGAGAGCCGCGAATTCCAAACGAACTGCGAACCGCGAACTGCGAACCGCGAGATTCGGGTCACTCTGCCAGTACCTCGTCGTAAATCTCCCGCACGCGGCGCACCGAGCGCTCCCAGGAGAATTCCTGCACACGCCGAAGGCCGCGTTGCCGCAGGTCTTCGCGGAGATCGGAATCCATGAGCACCCGCCGCATGGCGTTGGCGATCGCCGCAGGATCGAGCGGATCTATCAGCAGGGCTGCGTCACCCACCACCTCGGGCAGCGACGACACGTTGGAGGTGATCACGGGCGCGCCGGCAGCCATGGCCTCGAGTGGCGGAAACCCGAAGCCCTCGTAAAGCGACGGGAACACGAAGACTCGCGCAAGCCGGTACAACACGGCGAGCGTCTTGTCCGGAACGAACCCGAAGAATCGCACGTGCTTGTGGAGCTTGTAGCGGTGCACGGCGCGGCGAAGCGTTGCGTATTTCGAGACTTCGTCGCCGATGATGAGGAGCTTGACATGGGCGAGATCCGGATCCTGCCGCAGTGTGTGAAACGCCTCGATCAGCCGCTCCAGGTTCTTGTGCGGTTTGATGTTGCCCGCGTAGAGCACGTAGGGCGCGTTCAGCTGGTAGCGTTCGCGCACACGCTCGATGTCCTCCGTGGAAGGCGTTTCGCCGAGCCGATCGTCGATCGCGTTGTGGATCACCTCGATTCGACGATCGGGGATGCTGTAATACCTGAGGATGTCGCGTTTCGACGCCTCCGAGACCGTCAACACCCTGCTGGCCCGATGCGTCGCCATCCACATGGATGACCACGCGTAGGCATAGCCAATTCGATTCGGCAGGTATTTCGGGAATCGCAAGTGAATGCAGTCGTGAATGGTCACGACGGACTTGCACGGCGTCAGCGGTGGCAGGACGTAGTGGGGGGCGTGGAACAGATCGATCTTTTCACGGCGCAGATCCAGTGGAATGCGCAGCTGTTCGGCGACGGAATAGTTCTTCGCGCCCTCCGGGATCGCCCGGAAATTGTCGCCAAGCTCTTCGACGGTGCCGCAATCGGCTGCCCGGCAGAACACCACGTACTCCGTGTGCGTGTCGAGGCGCGAGAGGTGGCGCAACAGGTTGCGGACGTACGTTACCGATGCCGTAGTCCCGCATTTTGCGGGCATCGATGGCGATTCGCAAGACACGAGATTCTACCGCGGGAGCTGGCCCTTGAGCCGGAGATAGAGCCGCAGCAGCGGGATCCATCCGGGATGATGCTTCTCCATAGAACGCGAGATGGCTCTTCCGGTAAGCGATGTGCATCGCGGCCGGAGCCGTGGCGCGGGACCGCCCGCCGAGGTGCACGACGTGCGCGGCGGGTGTGAAGAACACATGCCGGCCCGTCGCCCGAATGGCTGCGCAGAAGTCGACGTCTTCCGTGTAAAGAAAGTACCGCTCGTCCAGGAGCCCCACTTTCTCGGCATCCGCGCGGCGGACGAGCAGGCAGGCGCCGCTGACCCACTCGACATCGTGCTCGCGTTGAGTGTCCCGCTCGATCCGGCGAGTGACTGATGCGACGTCGCGGGCATACAGCGCCAGCGTGATCTTCTGTCGAAGCTCGTTGAGCGGCGAGATCATGCGGCCGAACGACAACTCGGGCCGCCCGCGTTCGTCGGTCAATCGTGGTCCGGCGACGGCAGCGTCAGGCCGGGCAAGGAGTCGCGCAACCAGGGCGTCGATGGCGCCTGCGGGCACGATCGTGTCGTTGTTGAGCAGAAGGATCATCGACCCCGTGGTCGCGCGAATGCCGGCGTTGTTTCCTGCCGCAAATCCCAGGTTGGCCGGTTGCTCGATGACCCTGATCCCGGGCCAGCGGTCCCCGACTGCTTTTCCGCTTCCGTCTGTCGAAGCGTTGTCGACGACCACGATCTCGTGCGGGGTGGCCGGTGGCGCGGACACGATCGAGTTCAGGCAGTCTTCCAGGTGCCTGCGGGCGTTGTAGCTCACGATGACGATGGAGAGCGACGTCACCGGGCGATCCGCTCGATCTGCTGAAGGGTCGCGTCGGCGGCACGATCCCAGGAGTAGCGCGCGAGCACGGCAGGCGCTCTCGACAATTGATCGCGCGCCGCGCCCCGTGAATCCAGAAACCGTCGGATGGCTTCGGCGGTGGCGGTGATGTCGCCAATCCCGACATATTCGGCGGCATCGCCATACACTTCCCGGGCAATGGGAGTATCGAGAACGACGATGGGTGTGCCGGCACTCAGCGCTTCGAGCGGGGTCAGGCCGAATCCCTCGTACTCGGAGAGGAAGACGAACACGGACGCACGAGCGTAGAGCTGCTGAAGGGCCTCGTGTGACAGATACGGGTGGAGCTCTACCCGTGCGTCGACGCCGAAGGCCCTCGCCGTGTGCGTCAGGTCCTGCGGTGGCCACGTGCGATCGGCTCCGACGATGATGAGGCGCGCATCAGGCCGCGTGTCAGTCCCCTTCGCGAATGCCGCAATCAATTCCGGAAGGTTGCGACGATTGAGCAAGGTCCCGACGTAGAGCACGAGTGGCTCGCGAGTCGGCGGATCCTCGCGCCGCAGGTCATTTGCGCCTGAAGCGCCTGGCGGAATGACGACCAGGCGCGAGTCCTCCACCTGAAGGCGCGACGCGATCTCACGTCGGGAAAAATCCGAATCCGTCAAGATCACGGACGCCGACGCGGCCATCCGGCGCGCCAGAAACCGGCGACGCCATCGTTCACGCGGCCGAAACCACTCGGGGTGCGCCAGGAACGAGACGTCGTGAATCGTGACCGCGAACGGGATGCCGAGGCCAAGCGGCGCCGTATAGGCCGGGGCGAAGAACACGGCCGGCCGGTCGGCTCGAACCGCGCGACGAAGCGCCGTCTGCTCCCACCACGTCCCGGTTCCACCAGGGATGACTCGAACTTCGGTATGGCCTCGCGGCAGGTCCATTTCGAGCGGCCGCGGTGAGTACAGAACGAATTGCCGAGACGAAGCGTCGGGCCGCACGATCCATCGTCGTAGCAGTTCACCGAGGTACCGTCCGACCCCGGTAACCTCACCGAGGAGCTCCCGCGCGTCGATGCCGATTCCTAGCGGCGCCGTCACCGATGCGCTCCGGCGGCGATGCGCCGTTTGATAGGCGTCATAGAGGCGTTCGGCGCTCTCAGTCCAGCTGAATTGACGCGCCCGCAAGACACCGCGCTCCGCCATCGATCGCCGCAGCCCCTCATCCGACAGAACCCGCTCGAGGGCATTCGAAAGATCGACGACGTTTTCGGGATCGATCAGAATTCCGGCGTCACCGACCACTTCGGGTAGCGCGCCGCGCCTGGATGCCACAACAGGCACTCCGACAGTCATGGCTTCCAGGGCAGTGATGCCGAAGCCCTCCGCGAGCGATGGCAGCACCAGCAACGATGCGTCGCGGTACAAACGCTGGCGCTCCAGGTCGGTCACGTAGCCAGTGACCTTGACGCGTGACCGAATCGGCCCGAGAGCCGGATTCGCTCCAAGAACAGCCTCACCATTGTCGGGGACAGCTCCTGCGACAACGAGGTCGGGAACGTTCGGCCTCCGCTGCACAAGCGCCGCATACGCTTGGACGAGACGCGCGAGGTTCTTGCGTGGCTCGGCCGTTCCGACGAACAAAATCGGCCCCGCCGCCGTTGTGTCGCCCCGTCGAGGCCAGTCAGGTCTGCCGGGATAACAGACGGTGATCCGGTCTGGCGGAATGCCAAACCGATCCGACACGTGTTGTCCGGTGTGCTTCGAGTTGACCACGATTCCATCGGCGCGACTTGCGTGCCTCGACGCGAGCGCGGGATAGTCACGCCTGATCTCCGCACTGGTCTGCTCGGGGTGATCGAGGAAGTACAGGTCGTGGATTGTTATGAGCTGCGCTGCCGATCTCGACGGAATCAGCAAAGGGTGAAGCGAGTGGACAACGTCGGCTGAAGGCGCAAGCCACTCGACAGGGGGCCACTCGAGCCTGTGCCAGGCGAAGTTGAGGACCCGCACAGGGATCCGGACGTCAATTTGCCCGGCGCCCGGGACGACGACGGGCTGCAGGCGGTCCTTCCATGAGCTTGAAAACAGCTTCAACGAGTCTTCAGGACGAAGCAGAGTCGCAAGTGCGGACGCGAGGCCGTGCACATACTCCCCGACACCGGTCCGCTGCCGAAGCGCCGGGCGGTAGTCGATGAGGATGTCCACGCGGCGCGGATCGTAGCATATCGAAAGCGGGGCAAACCCTTGGCGTTCAATGGATTGACACCATTTTTCAGGCTGTGCTACCTTTAGGAGTTTATGCATCCTCGGAAGGTGCTGGGCAGATGAAAATAGCGGTCGTTGGCAGCGGGTATGTCGGACTGGTCGCCGGGGCGTGTCTGGCCGAAAACGGGAACGAGGTCATCTGCGTCGACAAGGACCCGGCCAAGATTCGGGCGCTTCAGCGTGGCCGGGTTCCCATTTACGAGCCTGGCCTGGAAGAGCTGGTGCGCCGGAATCGGAGCGAAAAGCGGCTGACTTTTACGACCGCTCTCGAGCGTGGCGTTCGGACTTCGCAGATTGTCTTCATTGCGGTTGGAACACCGACCGGCGAGGACGGCTCGGCAGACCTTCAGCACGTGCTCGCAGTGGCTCGCGACACGGCGCGCGCCATGAACGGTTACAAGGTCATCGTCAACAAGAGCACCGTGCCGGTCGGGACCGCCGCCAGGGTGCGGGAAGTCATTCGGCGAGAAACAACTCATCCATTCAGCGTCGTCAGCAATCCGGAGTTCCTGAAGCAGGGCGCGGCGATTGACGACTTCATGAAGCCCGACAGAGTGGTCATCGGCGCCGAGGATCCGCGCGGCGCCGAGATCATGCGAGAACTCTACGCGCCGTTTACACGGACGGGCGCCCCCATCATGCTGATGGACTGCGCCAGCGCTGAGCTGTGCAAATACGCGGCGAACGCGATGCTGGCCACGCGAATCTCGTTCATGAACGAGGTCGCCAACGTCTGCGAGGTGACGGGGGCCAATGTGGATCACGTGCGCCGGGCCGTTGCGTCGGATCGACGCATCGGGTCGTCATTCCTGTTTCCCGGCGTGGGGTATGGCGGCAGTTGCTTTCCGAAGGACGTGAAAGCCATGCTGCGCTTCGCCGCGGAGAAGGATTACAGGTTTGCGATACTCGACGCGGTCGAAGCCGTGAACGACCGCCAGAAGCTGCGCCTGCTGAGCAAGATGCAATCGCACTTCGGATCGTTGAAAGGCAAGCGGATTGCTGTATGGGGGCTGGCGTTCAAGCCTCGCACCGACGACATGCGAGAAGCGCCGGCGGTGCCGCTGATTCAAGGGATGCTTGCGGCAGGCGCTTCCGTCCAGGCGTACGATCCGGAAGCGATGACCGTGGCCCGCGGCATTTTCGGCTCCAAGGTGACGTTCGCGGAAAACGGATACGCCGCGCTCAAAGGCGCTGATGCGCTGGCTGTCGTGACCGAGTGGAACGAGTTTCGTGAACCGGATTTCCAACGAATGAAAAAGCTGCTCGGCACACCGGTGATTTTCGACGGCCGCAACCTCTACAACCCGGATCAGATGCGCGCCCACGGCTTCACGTACTTCTCGATAGGGCGGCCGTGAGGGGCGTCCTGGTCACAGGAGGCGCCGGCTACATCGGCAGCCACGCCGTCAAGGCACTTCGTGCTCGAGGGACTCCGGTCGTCGTGTTCGACGACCTGTCGGCTGGTCACCGCGAAGCCGCAAGCCATGCCGCGGCCGTGGTGGTCGGCGATATCCATGACACGGCGTGCCTTCGAGCGGCATCCGGGAGCATCAGGTCGACGCCGTCATGCACTTTGCCGCGTGCGCATCCGCCGCGAGCTGGGGTGGGCGCCGCAATTCGAGGATATCGACGTGATCGTGGAAACCGCATGGCGCTGGCGTGAATCGCACCCGCACGGATATCGGAAGGCCATCGCGTAAATGTCCAGGCTGAAAGGACAGCTCCAGAATCCACTGCTGTCGGTCGTGATGCCCGCGTACAACGAGCGGCACACGATCGAGGAAATGATCCGGCGAGTGCTCGCGGTGCCGATTCGCACCGAGCTCATTGTCGTGGACGATGGATCGCGCGACGGGACGCGGGATATTCTGTCGCAACTGGCGAAGGAGCTGTCGTTCACGCTCGTGCTGCAGCCGGCCAATGGCGGGAAGGGCGCCGCGCTCAGGCGGGGCTTCCAGGACGTGACCGGCGACCTGGTCGTCATCCAGGACGCGGATCTCGAGTACTCGCCGGAAGAATTCCCGGAGCTGATTTCGCTGATTTGCGAAGGACGCGCGGACGTCGTGTACGGCTCGCGGTTCCTCGGCCGTCATCGCGTGTTTCTTTTCACCCACTACGTGGGGAACCGGTTTCTGACGCTGGTGACCAACGTCCTGTACAACACGATGCTCACCGACATGGAGACCTGCTACAAGGTCATGCGCACTGAGGTGCTGCGATCCATGAGGCTCGAGTCGAACGGCTTCGGCATCGAGCCGGAGCTGACGGCAAAGATCTTCAAGCGGCACTACCGTGTGTACGAAGTGCCGATCACCTACGACGGAAGGAACTACGACGAGGGGAAGAAGATTACCTGGCGCGACGGCTTCGTCGCATTGTGGGTGCTGCTGAAATACCGGTTCACCGAGTGAATCCGCTTCACCGCCTGTTCGGGTACGCCCGGCCTTATCGCGGGCGGTTTGCCGTGGCGCTTGCGGCCATGGTGGTCTATGCCGCGGCGACGGCCGCCGTGGCGGCGCTGATCCAGCCCGTCATCGACCACGTGCTACCCGAGCGCAGGGGGCTGCTCCACGCTGGTGCATCGAGCTCCTGCTCGTGTACCTCGTCAAAGGGCTCGCGGGATACGCGTCGGCCTTCGTGATGACCGACATCGGGCAGCGCGTGGTACGCGACCTCCGCGATCGCCTGTTCCGTCACATCCTCGACCAGTCCGCGACGTTCTTCAGCCGGCACACGAGCGGCCAGTTGATGTCGCGCATCACCAACGACGTGAATCAGGTGCAGCAAGCCGTGTCGGAGACCGTCGGCGATCTGATGCGCGAGGGACTGTCGCTCGTGGGCCTGCGCGTGCTACCTGTTCTACCTGGACTGCGCGTCTTGCGCTGGTGGCCGTCACCGGCGCGCCGCTCGTCGTGTATCCCTTGATCCGGTTCGGCAAGCGCATTCGCAGCACGACGCGGAGAAGCCAGGAACACCTCGAGCATCTCTCGCACGTGACCGCAGAAGCATTCACCGGTCACCGGATCGTCAAGGCGTTCGGCGCAGAGGCGCACGAGGAGCAGCGTTTCCGCCGCGCCTCGGAGCGGCTGTACCGGACGAACCTCAAGGTGACGAGCGCCCTGGCGATCCTCCCACCGCTCATGGAACTCCTCGGCGGCGTGGCCATGGTCGGCCTGATTTGGTACGGCAGCCGCCAGATCGTGGTGGAAAAGGCCCTGACGGAAGGGGACTTCGCGGCCTTCGTGCTGGCGGCGTTCATGATGTATGCGCCCATCAAGAAGTTGAGCCGCGTCAATGCCACGCTGCAGCAGGCGATGGCGGCATCCGAGCGCATCTTCGAGATTCTCGACACGCATTCGGAGGTGCCGGAACGTCCGGACGCCCCGCCGCTGGCGCGCCTGCGGCAGGCGATCGAGTTCCGCAACGTCAGTTTTACCTACGATGGCGTCAGCAAGACGATCCTGAAGGACGTCTCGTTCACCGTGCGCGCCGGGCAGGCGGTGGCGATCGTCGGCCTGAGCGGCGCCGGCAAGACGACGCTCGTCAACCTCGTGCCGCGGTTCTATGACGTGAGCGGCGGCGCCATCCTGATTGACGGGATCGACGTGCGCGACGTCACGCTGAAATCGCTCCGGTCCCAGATCGGCATCGTGACGCAGGACACGGTGCTGTTCGACGACACGATTGCGAACAACATCACGTATGGCTCGCCCGGGGCGTCCAGGGACGACATCGAGGCGACGGCGAACGCGGCACACGCTCACGAGTTCATCGTCACGCTGCCGGAGAGGTACGAGACGCGAATCGGCGAGCGCGGTCAGTTGCTGTCGGGCGGCCAGCGGCAGCGACTGGCCATCGCGCGGGCGCTGCTCCGGAACTCGCCGATGCTGATTCTGGACGAGGCGACCTCGTCGCTCGACGCCGAGTCGGAGCTGCTGGTGCAGGATGCGCTGCAAAACCTGATGCGCAATCGCACCTCGTTCGTCATTGCGCACCGGTTGTCGACCGTCAGGCGCGCCGACGCGATCGTCGTGCTCGAACGGGGGCGCATCGCGGAGATCGGTCGCCACGACGAGCTGCTGGCGCGGCCGGGCGGGGTGTACGCCAAGCTGTACGCGCTGCAGATTTTCGAGACGCCGACAGCGCGTCATGCGTCAGCGGACGGACGGGTGCCGTCAGTTTCATGATCAAGAGCATGACCGGCTTTGCCTCGCTGACGAGAGACGACGAGACGGCCACGATCGCCGTCACCGATTCGGTCGGTGAATCACAAGTTTCTCGACCTGCAGCTGCGGGTGCCGCCGGTGCTCGGGCCGATTGAAGGCCATCTTCGGGCGCTGGTCCAGAAGCGCGTGGGCCGCGGGACGCGTCGAGGTGGCCGTCAGCCTGCAGCAGCGCAGGACGCCGGCGTTGGACGTCGAGCTGAACGAAGCGTTTCTCGAAGCGCTCGGCGGCGCGCTCGAGCGCGCCCGCGAGCGAGGGTACATCTCGGGCAGCATGACGCCGGGCGATCTGCTGCGCTTTCCCGCAGGCGCTCTCGATTCGCGAACGTGACCAGGCCGAGGAAGAAGCCCAGCACGTCGGCGCACGCGTCGAGGAGGCGGTGGCGGCTGCGCTCGACGAGCTCGACGCGATGCGCGTTCGGGAGGGCGGCCATCTGCGGACGGACCTCGAGGCCCGGCGGGCGTCCCTCGGCGAGCTCTTCGAGCGTGCCGCACGGGCGGCAGAAGCGGGGATGGCCGGGTTGCAGGTGCGCCTGCAGGAGCGGGTGCGCGAGCTGCAGGCCGACGCGCTGGCCGACGAGGCGGCGATCGCGCAGGAGATCGCGAAGTTCGTCGGGCGCTCGGACATCACCGAAGAAGTCGTGCGATTCCGCGGGCACCTCGAGCACTGGCGTGCGCTCTCGGAATCGCCGGAGCCGTGCGGCCGCAAGCTCGATTTCCTGCTGCAGGAAATGAATCGCGAAGTGAACACGCTCGGTTCAAAAGCAGAAGGGCCTGCCGTCTCCGAGATCGTCGTCGCGCTCAAGGCGGAGCTCGAGAAGATGCGCGAGCAGGTGCAGAATGTCGAGTGAGCCGGGCCGCTCGCGGGCTGCTGTTCGTCGTGTCCGCGCCGTCGGGTACCGGCAAGACAACCGTCGTCGAGCGCCTCGTGCAGGTGGTGCCGGATTTGTCCCTGTCCCGCTCGTACACGTCGAGGACCATCCGGGCCGGAGAAGTGGACGGCATCGACTATAATTTCATTACACGTGCACGCTTCGAGCAGATGATCGCCGCCGAGGCGTTCCTCGAGTGGGCGGAAGTGTTCGGCAACTTCTACGGCACGGGCGCGGCAGACGCGGAAGCCGATCTCTCGGCCGGACGCGACCTGGTGCTGGTCATCGACGTGCAGGGCGCGCGGCAGGTGCGTGTCCGGTGCCCAGGCACGTTGGGAGTGTTCGTGCTGCCGCCGTCGTTTCCCGTCCTCGAGAGCCGGCTCCGTGGTCGCAGCGCCGATAGCGAGCAGGCGATGCAGCGGCGCCTCCAGACGGCACGAGACGAGGTCGCGGCGTTTACGGAATACGACTACGTGGTCGTGAACGACGAGCTCGAGGCCTGTGTCGATCGCCTGCGGGCGATCGTGCTGGCCGAGCGATCGCGGCTCCGGTCCATGCGTGGAATGGCGGAAGGGATCGTCAAGACGTTCATTCAGGACTGATGAAGAGGGCTGAGGTACATGACTGATCGAAAGGAAGCGTCAGGCAAGTTCGAGTTCGTGACGATCGCGGGGGCGCGGGCGCGTCAGCTGTTGCAGGGGTGCACGCCCAGAACATCGGGCCACGACAAGCTCGTGAAGCTCGCTCAGAAGGAAGTGAAAGAGGGCAAGGTCGAAAGGGTACCGGCGGAATAACAGCCGTAGCGTCAGATACCGAATGTCACTCATCGCTCTTGGCGTCACTGGCGGCATCGGCGCCTATAAGGCGGTCGAAGTCGCCCGCGGGTTGCAGAAACGCGGCCACGACATCGCGGCCGTGATGACGCGATCGGCGCGCAGGTTCGTCGGCGAGGTGACCTTCGAGGCCATCACACGCCGGCCGGTCATCACCGATCAGTTCGCCCGCGGCATGAACGCCGACATCGAGCACATCGCGCTGGCGACCGAGATGGCGCTCCTGCTCGTGGTCCCCGCCACGGCAAACGTCATCGGCAAGTTCGCGAACGGGATCGCCGACGACTTTCTCAGCTCTCTCTACCTGGCGACGCGCGCGCCGGTGCTGATGGCGCCCGCGATGAACACCAACATGCTGGAGCACGAGGCCGTGCGGCGGAATCTCTCCACGCTGTCCTCGCGCGGCGTACGTTTTGTCGAGCCCGGTGCGGGGTACCTGGCATGCGGGTGGATAGGCAAGGGGCGTCTCGCCGAACCTGACGACATTGTCGACGCTGCGGATCTCCTGCTCCAGCCTCGCGGGTCCCTGCTCGGCTGCCTCGTGCTGGTGACGGCGGGCCCGACCTACGAGGACATCGATCCCGTCCGGTACATCGGCAATCGATCGAGCGGGAAGATGGGCTATGCGGTCGCCGCCGAGGCTGCCAGGCGCGGCGCGCGAGTGCTGCTCATTTCAGGGCCGACACACCTGCCGGCGCCTTCCGGCGTCGAGCTCATCCCCGTTCGAAGCGCGGCCGACATGCATGCCGCCGTTCAGCAACACGCCGCAGCCAGCGACGTCGTGGTGATGGCGGCTGCCGTGGCGGACTACACGCCGGAACGAACGGCGGCTGGCAAGATTGAGAAGTCGGATGGCCCGCTCGATCTGCGCCTCGTCCGAACTCCAGACATCCTGGCCGAGCTCGGACGGATGCGTGGAGCGGCCGCGAAGCCGGTGCTGGTCGGGTTTGCCGCTGAAAGCGGCGACCCCGTCGAACGCGGCAGGACGAAACTCACGCGCAAGCACGTGGACTTCATCGTCGCCAACGACATCACGAGAGCCGACGCGGGCTTCGACGTCGACACCAATGCCGTGACGATCATCAGCAAGGACTCCGAGGACACAATCGCGCTCACGCCGAAGGCTGATATCGCCGCGCGTATTCTTGATCGCGCGGAGCTGGTGCTCAAGGCTCAAGGCTCAGGGCTCACCGCCTAGCGGGCTCAAGGCTCAGGGCTCAAGGTTTTACGCGTGAATCCACTCGCAGAACACCTCAGGTTCTATCAGGAGCTCGGCGTCTCGGGCATCAGCCGCGATCGCACGTGGCGGGAGCGGTCTCCGATGGCAGCAGCGGTGCTCGGAATCCCGACGTCGCCCGACGAGCCCGAAGTGACAGCCGTCCCGGTAACCATTGCACGGTCGGAGGCGGAAGCGCTCGCAGCCATTCGCGAGGACATCGGCGACTGTACCCGCTGCAAGCTGCACGCGCAGGGCCGAACGCAAATCGTCTTCGGTGTGGGCAATCCACACGCGGATCTGATGTTCGTCGGGGAAGCACCGGGAGCGGACGAAGACGCGCAGGGCGTGCCCTTTGTCGGACGCGCCGGCCAGCTGCTCACGAAGATGATCGAAGCGATGGGGTTCAGCCGCGATGAGGTGTACATCGCGAACGTGCTGAAATGCCGCCCGCCTGGCAATCGGAATCCCGAGCCGGACGAGATTGCCACGTGCGAACCGTTCCTGTTCCGACAGCTGGACTCCGTCCAGCCGAAGGTGGTGATTGCGCTGGGAGCTTTCGCGGCCCGGACCCTGCTCAAGACGGATGCGCCGATTTCACGGCTGCGGGGCCGCGTCTTCGATTACCGCGGCGGCGCCAGCTTGATCCCGACCTTTCACCCGTCGTTTCTCCTTCGCAGCCCCGGCTACAAGCGCGAAGCGTGGGAGGATTTGAAGACGGCCCTGTCGCTCCTCGGCCGCCCCCTTCCCGGCGCGCCCGCAGCCGCATCAGAGTAAGGCGCCTGTCCCGAGCGAGCGTATGAGCGAGCGAGTCGAGGGGCCGATGCGCCTCATCCAGGTCGCCGTTCCGGTCCCGCAGATCGATCCATTGACCTACTCCGTGCCGGACGAGTTTCCCGATCCAATCCCTGGTGTCAGAGTGCTGGTGCCTCTCGGAAAGCGCGTGCTCACCGGGATTGTGGTGAGCACGCCACAATCGCGATTCGCCGTTAGCGATTCGCAGTTCGATCAAGGACCGACATCGGAGAAGGGACCCTCGCAAAGCGAATCGGTTGGTAAAAAACTGAACGAACCCGCGAGCCGCGAGCCGCGAACCGCGAACCGCGACGCCATCAAGCCGATCATCGACATCCTGGACTCGACGGCCTTCCTGCCTCCAGACGTGTTGACGCTGGCGTTGTGGGTGGCGGAATACTACGCGTGCGGCGCCGGGGAAGCGATCGCCGCCGCGATGCCCCCGCGCGCCTGGATCGAGAGTGACCGCCACGCGCATATCACCGATGCGGGACGCGCGCGCCTCGCCGGCGAACGCGGCGCCCGCCGCCAGATGCTCGCGGCGCTCGATACGCCCGACCCGGCGCGGGTCGAGGCCATCATCGGAAAAGCCGGCAGCCATGCGACGCTCGTCGGGCTCGAGCGCGATGGGCTGATCGAAGTCACTCAACCGTTGCGGGGGCAGGCGTCGGCGTATCGCACGGTGAGGGTGGCAAGCCTGACGGCTCAGGGCCACGACGCTGCGGATGCGGCGCCGAAACTCGGCTCACGTCAGGTGGAGGCCCTTGCACTGCTCAGGGGTGCCCCGGATGGCATCGACACCTCGGAGCTCGGCGAACGCGGAATCACGGCGGCGACGGTCAAGCGCCTCGCCGCGCTCGGTCTCATCACCATCTCGCGCCGTCGAGTCGAACGGGATCCATTCGAGCGCGAGGCGGGCGTCTCGAAGACGCCGCGTGTCCCTCTGGTACTCACCACGGAACAGTCCGACGCCGCAGATCGATTGTCGACGCTTGCCAAGGAGGGGGGATTCCGAACGGCCCTGCTGCACGGCGTCACCGGCAGCGGCAAGACCGAGTTGTACCTTCGTCTCGCTGATGAAGTTCGCAGAAGCGGACGCGGTGTGCTGATGCTCGTACCGGAGATAGCGCTGACGCCTGCGGTCGCCGCCGTCTTCCGGTGGACGTTTGGCGATCGCGTCGCCATCCAGCACAGCGGCCTCTCGGACGGCGAGCGGCACGATCAGTGGCAGCGCATCCGGCGTGGCGAGGTGGACGTCGTCGTCGGGACCCGGTCCGCGGTGTTTGCTCCGGTCCGGTCGCTCGGACTGATCGTCGTGGACGAAGAGCACGACGGGTCGTACAAGCAGGAAGAGAGTCCGCGCTATCACGGGCGGGACGTCGCGATCGTCCGGGGCAGCCAGGCAGGCGCGCTCGTCGTCCTGGGCTCGGCGACGCCGGCGATGGAGACGTTTCACAACGCGCAGAACGGGCGGTACGAGCTCGTGACGCTGAGTCGGCGCGTGCTCGACAGGCCCATGGCGGCGGTTCGAGTCGTGGACATGCGCGAAGAATACGCCGCAGCAGGACCGGACGTGATCCTCAGCGCGGCGCTGTGCGGCGCGGTCGCCGACCGGCTGGCACGAGCGGAGCAGTCCATCATCCTGCTCAATCGGCGTGGATTCGCGACCAACGTGTTCTGCCGGCAATGTGCCGCCACGCTGGAATGCCCGAACTGCAGTGTCTCGCTCACCGTGCACAAGGCCGCGAAGCGTGCTCGCTGCCACTACTGCAACTACGCGATGGGCCTGCCGAAGGCGTGCCTGAATTGTGCCGGAGCATATCTGGAGCAGCTCGGATTCGGCACGGAACGGGTCGAAGCCGAAGTCCGGGAGAAGTTTCCGGGCGTGCGCGTGTCGCGCGTCGATCGAGACACGATTCGCCGGAAGGGAGCCATCACGTCGCTTCTCGCACAGTTCGCGGCGCACGAGATCGACGTACTCGTCGGCACGCAGATGATCGCCAAAGGGCACGATTTTCCACGCGTGACGCTGGTGGGGGTCATTTCCGCGGATGTGGGTCTCGGGCTCGCCGACTTTCGCGCCGCGGAGCGAACCTTTCAGCTGCTGACGCAGGTCGCGGGGCGTGCCGGACGGGGAGAGATTCAAGGTGAAGCGATCGTCCAGACGCTGTATCCGAACCATTACAGCATCCGCCATGCCTGCCGGCAGGACTACAACGCGTTCTACCAGGACGAAATCACCTTCCGCCGCGGCATGAAGTATCCGCCGGCCGTCGCCCTTATCAACGCCGTCGTCAAGGCGCGAACCCGGGAGGGCGCGCTGGCCGATGCGGGTGACCTCGTCAACGGGTTGCGGGTTGGCGGCGAGCCCTATCGCGTGCTCGGCCCTGCGCCCGCTCCGTTGAGCAGGCTCAAGGGCGAGTACCGCGCGCAACTGTTCATCAAGGGCACGAATCGGCCGGCGATGCGGGAAGCGCTGCAGGCCGTACTCGCCACGCGACCGGAGCTCCGCCGCAGGACGATCGTGGATGTCGATCCAATTTCCGTCCTGTAAACCACTTTGCTCGTATAATTCCTCTCTACCAGATGCAGGCAACTCCGGTGGTTCCCCCTGAGAAGGGCGCATTCTCGGGCAGGGCGCAGCGCGTCGCCTTGCTCGGCCTTCTCGTGTCGGTCCTGATCGTCCCGCTGATCATTCGCGTCGTGAACGCGCACCGGGGGATCATCCCGGCTGCGACGTATCTTCCCGCGCTCGAAGGTCCGCGCGAGCGCGCGCCGTTCGATCCCACTCCCGCGAGTGATCTTGCGGTTATGAACCCCGGATACGTGATCATCGGCGATTCCATGGCCGGCAGGATCGACGGCCGGCGGCTGGGGGAGCTGACCGGCCGGCCGGTCGCGCCGTTGCTGCAGACCGCATCGGGGTCGGCCCACTGGTACCTGGCGCTCAAGAACTGGGTCATCGCAAGCGGGATCAAGCCCCGGATCGTGTTCGTGTTCTTTCGCGACACGAATCTCACCGACGTGCTGTTCCGGCTGAACACCTGGTCGCTCGACAGTGTGGCGCTGGAACGTGAGGATGAGTTGAACCACGTCGTCGCGATGCGCAGCGGCACACCGGCGCACCGCCTGGAGCTGGCGGTCGAGCGCGTGTACCAGGGCGACCTCGCGCGCCGGTGGGCGGAGCCGGCACTCCTCGAATGGCCCGCGCGCGTCCTGGTTCCCTCGCATCGGCACAGGGCGGAATTCCTGTACGGAATGAATGCCAGGTTCGACCTCGATCATCAGCGAAAGACCGACGCCGCCGACGTGCAGGTCTCGGACGATGCCGGCACGGACTTTCACCGCTATGTCGATCGTTCAGTTCTTCCGCTCATGCTGCGCGACGCGAAGGCGGCGGACCTGAGGATCTGCTTCGTCCGTGTGCAGCGCCGGCCAATCGGAGGGAGGCCGCCCGCGCAGTCTGCGGCGATGCGCGGCTACGTGCGCGACCTTCAGTCGTTCATCGAATCGAACGGCGGTCTCTTCCACGACGACACGGGCGATCCTGCGATGACCCTCGACATGTACGAAGACGGCGATCACATCGCCCGCCAGTGGCACGCCCACTACACGGACATTTTCTTCGCGCGCCTGCGGCCGCTCTTCCAGTGATTTTTCACAGCCTCGATTTCGTGTTCTTCTTCCTGGCTACGGTCGCGATCTATTGGACGCTGCCGCAACGTGGACAGAACGTGCTGCTGCTCGGCGCCAGCTATTTTTTCTACGGGTACGTGCATCCCTGGTTCCTGATTCTCATCGCGTCGTCCACGCTCGTCGATTACTGCGCGGCGCGAAGCATGGAGGCGTGGCCTCAACGCCGCCGGCAGTTTCTTCTTCTCAGCGTCGTCTCGAATTTCGGGATGCTCGGCTTCTTCAAGTATTTCAACTTCTTCGTCGAAAACGTTCACGTTGTGCTGACGGCCGCCGGCCTTGCGGTGAGCCAGCCTGCCCTGCGAATCGTGCTCCCGGTCGGTATCTCGTTCTACACCTTCCAGGCCATGAGTTACACGATCGACGTGTACCGTGGCGAGCTTCGCGCGAGACGGAGCCTGCTCGACCTCGCGGTGTTCATCTCGTTCTTCCCTCATCTCGTGGCCGGGCCCATTCAGCGGGCGTCGTTTCTGCTGCCACAGGTCGAGTCCACCCGAAGGTTCTCGCTCGAGAGGGCACGCAGCGGCTTCCTGCTGATCTGCTGGGGGTTTTTCAAGAAGCTCGTCGTGGCCGACAACGTGGGCGTGATTGCCAACAAGGTGTTCTCGCTCGCGGATCCGTCCTTCTGGCTCTTGTGGTCCGGCGTGTTCGCGTTTGCCATCCAGATCTACGCCGATTTCTCCGCCTACACGGACATCGCCCGCGGGACCTCGCGGTGGCTCGGTTTCGAGCTGACGGAGAACTTCGATCACCCTTACTTTGCACGAAGCCCCGCCGACTTCTGGCGCCGTTGGAATATCTCGCTGTCAAGCTGGTTTCGAGACTATGTCTACATTCCGCTGGGCGGCTCGCGTGTCAGCGACGCCATGTGGGTTCGAAATGTCCTCACGACATTCCTGCTGTCCGGCCTGTGGCACGGCGCGAGCTGGAATTACCTGCTCTGGGGGCTCTATCACGGGTTGCTGCTGATCGCGACGAGAGCCGGCAGGGTGGCCCGGCAGCCTGCGGGAGTCACGTCACGCTGGCTGACCGTCGCGCAGATTGCGACGATGTTCCTGCTGACGAATATCGGGTGGCTGCTCTTCCGCGAGACGAGCCTTGCGGCCATCGCGCATGATCTGACGCTCTCGCCATTCAAAAGCTCTCCCCTGGACCGTCAGGTCGCGGAGTACCTGTTCATCCTCGCGTTTTTGTACTCGGTGCCCCTCTGGATTCAGAGCCTCTGGGTTGAACTCCATCGTGGTGCGACGGGCGGGGCAGGACTACCGACCGCTCAACGGACGGCGTGGGCGCGGCTCGTATTCCAGGGCGCCGCGTGTGGCCTGGCCTTCGCCGCCATCCTGGTGCTGCGAAGCCGGACGTCGCTGGACTTTATCTATTTCCAGTTCTGATGTGCGAATCGGCGGTATTCCCCCTCACGCTGCATCATCGTCCCGAGACGAACAGGAGAAAGAGAGAAAGGGAGTGAACTCTGTTTTCTCCCCTTCTCCCGTTCTCCTGTTTGATCTTGTACGAGTCGGGGTCACTTGGAAAACGCGATCAGTGATAGCGATTACCGTCCTCCGACCAAATCCTGCCATTGCGCCGGGACCGGTGTGAAGCAGAGGATCAGCATGACGAGGGCAAAGACCGCGATCGCGTAACGCTCGGATCCGAGCGGCTCCAGTTCGTCGATGACGCGGGGGTGGCGAGGCCCCAGCATGAACAACATGGCGACCATGACGACTGTCATGACCAGCCAGCTGACGCTCACGAACGCGGTCATGAGAACGGCGGTCCCGACCGTCGCGACGGAAATCGGTACCGACCAGCGTCCAAGCGTGGCATACGTGATGTGACCCCCGTCGAGCTGACCGAAGGGGAGCAGGTTCAGCGCCGTTGCCAGCATGCCGAACCACGCGGCGAAGACCATCGGATGGATGTTGATCGTGTAGCCCTCGCGTACCGGGCCCATCACCGCGTAACTCGCCAGCTTGAAGAGGATCGGTTCGCCAAGGTAAAGCAGGTTACCCTCTGTAGGCGCGGGCACGACGTTCGAGAGGGTCATGCCGATGAAGAGTGCGGGCACCAGGACGACGAATCCCGCGATTGGACCCGCGACGCCAATATCAAAGAGGATTCTGCGGGTTGGAAATGATTCCCGAATCTTGATGACGGCGCCAAGTGTGCCTGTCAGAACCACCGGTGCAGGGATGAAATACGGAAGGCTCGCGTCGACGTTGTAGTACCGGCACAAGAGGTAATGGCCCATCTCGTGCGCGCCGAGGATTCCGAGCAGCGTGCCGCTGTACCAGAGGCCGTAAGGGATCAATGCCCAACCGATCGCCACGCGGCGTGACGAGAACTGCTCGAGGAACGCGGCATAATGCAGGGTGCCGACCAGGGTCGTGCTGGCGACCGTGAGCACGAGTAGCAGCAGGTGCAACCACAGCCGGCTCTGAAACTTGCGGCGCCTGACCGGGACTCTGAAGGAGTCGTCGAACGGCTCGAGCGGAAACGCAGTTCCGGGATAACCCGGATCGTCGGAAGGAAACGCCAATTACCCTCCGATGTTCTGGAGGTCCTTGCCGGGCTTGAAGCGGATCGTTCGGCCGGGGGGGATGCGGACCTCCTTGCCAGTCCGCGGATTGCGGCCGATCCCGCGCTTACGGGGCTTCACCTGGAACACGCCAAAGCCGCGAAGCTCGATTCGTTCGCCACGCTGCATCGACAGGCGCATCGCATCGAAGACAGCATCGACGGCTACCTCGGCTTTGACCTTGGTAATGTCGGCCACCTTGGACACCTCGTTGACGATGTCAACCTTGATCATGCTTAGGCGCTCCTGGGTTATTGTAACTACTATAAATATCAACACTTACGCTGTCAAGCAGGTTGCTAACTAGATCTCAGAATGGCACACAAACGCACGACCACCGAGCCCGCCGTGGTGCTCGTGGGACGCCCAAACGTCGGAAAATCAACGCTTTTCAATCGAATCACGAATTCCAGGCGCTCGATCGTGACACCGATTGCCGGCACCACGCGGGATGTGATCTCGCAGCCTGCTGAGTGGCAGGGAGTTACGTTCACGCTGGTCGATACGGGGGGGATGTTTGGCGCCAGCGAAGATCCGCTGCACGAGCTGGTCGTCGTGGCGGGCCGGCGCGCACTCGATCAGGCAGATATCGTTGTTTTCCTGGTGGATGGGCGCGACGGGCTCCTTCCGAGCGATCAGGAGATTGCCGCCACGCTTCGCGCGGCGGACGTTCCCGTTCTGCTCGCCGTCAACAAGACGGACGACAAGCGCGCGCGCGGGCGGGCGGCGGAGTTCTATCAGCTCGGGTTTGAACCGGTCGTCGAGATCGCGGCGGAACACGCGACGGGCGTCGGGGATCTCCTCGACGAGATTGTTGCCCGGCTGCCCGCCAACCGGGACAGGGGCGCCTCTCCCGACAATCCGGAGGAAACCGCCATCGCGATCGTGGGACGACCGAACGTCGGAAAGTCATCCCTGCTGAATCGGCTCCTGCATGAGGAGCGATCGATCGTGAGCGAAATGCCAGGGACGACCCGTGACACGGTTGACGCCGTGCTCAAGTGGCATCACCGGACATTCCGAATCGTTGACACCGCGGGCATCCGGCGTGCCGGCCGCGTGGCTCGAAGCGGCCAGCTCGAGTCGCTCAGCGTCATCGTCGCGCGCCGCGCCATTGAGAAGGCGGACGTGGCCGTGCTCGTCATCGATTCGACCGAAGGGGCAGCCGATCAGGACGCGACGATAGCGGGGGAGGCGGAGAAGGCAGGCTGCGGCATCGTGATCGTCGCCAACAAGTGGGATCTGATGAAGGGGCGCGGCCACGATTTTTCAAAGGGGTTTGACGACAAGCTCCGGCAGCAGACCAAGTTTCTCGAATACGCCCCGATCCTTCACATCTCAGCGCTGACCGGCGAGCGCGCGCCGAAGGTGCTCGAGACGATCGATCGGGTGGCGGAAGCCCGAGTGAAACGTATTCCTACGGCGGAATTGAATCGGTTCATCGAGACCATCACAGCGGAACATCCGCCCGCAAGCCCGGGACGCCGCCGCGTCCGCATCATGTACGCAACACAGCGGGGCGTCGCGCCGCCGACATTCGTCTTGTTCACCAACGTCGCCACCGAGTTCCATTTTTCGTACGAGCGCTATCTCGTGAATCGGATTCGCGAGGAGTACGGTCTGATGGGGACGCCCATACGCCTTCAGGTGAGGAGGAGGGAGAAGGCGTCGTGAAATGCTGAAGGCTGAGTGCTGACAATCGGCAACTGGACTTTCAGCATTCCGCGGCACTCAGCATTCAGCACTCAGCATTTCACTCTGTCGTCACGCTATGTCGTGCGAGCCAGGCGCCGAGCACTCCGAGGCCGGCGAGCACAAAAGTGAAGGTGAGTCCCGCGGTAGCCCGCCAGCTGTTCAAGTCCGTCGTCAACGGCGCGCGGAGCAGCATGAAATGCGTGAAGAGCGTGGCAATCGTCGCGAGCAGGCCCCATCGCAGGATGACCCCCACGTAGATCGCGATGATGCCCAAGCCGATGATGAGATCGAGAATCGGCGTGCCCGGGGGAAACATGCCCTGGACGACGACCCACACGTAGATCGCGATGCCGGCCAGCCACGCCAGCCACGCACGTTTGAGCAGAATCAGCAGCGCCACGATTCCCACGACGGCAAGCATCGAGTTGATGATCGCGCTGCTGAAGAGCCCGATGATGATCGACAGCACGTATCGCGTACCCATGAAGACTCCCGGGTCGACTGGAATCGGCATTGGCTCGGGCCGGCCAAACAGCGGCGGAATGAAGTTGTGTGCGGCGTAGAGGATCGTCATTCCCAGTCCCGCCGAGATTCCGATCAGCACGTCGCGCCCGACATGTGGATCGCGCCACCGGCCCGAAATGATCCTCGTCCATCCGATCAGGCTGTCTGGTGAGAATCGCCGGATGTAAGGTTCCAGGCCCAGGTAGGTGAGCCACATCAGGGCAGCCTGGAACAGTGCGTCGCCGGTTCGTGCAAAGAAACGGGCCACCTCGCGATTGACGTCGGCAAAGTGTGCCGCGCCGAGCAGCCAGCTCACCAGGCTGGCGACAAACGCGATAGCCGCGGCGCGAAGCGCGGCGCGTCGGTCGCCTCGGCCAAGCCTGATGTTCTTTCTGGCAAGAACCACAGCCACCACGATCAGCCCGGGGATGATGAGCGAGCTGATTCCTTCGACGATCGCGTCGAAGACCGATGGCGCGATGGGTGCGGATCTCGCAGAGCGCGACCACGGCCCAACGATTTCGAACGAAATCGGCTTGCCCTTGTAGGCTGCCGCCTCGATGCGAAAGACCACATCCGAGCCCTCACTGAGTTTGCCCTCCCATGCCGCCCGCTCGTCCGCGAACACGAGCGGATTGAATGTAGGAGTGACGGGCTTGAACACGGACATCTGAAGACCTGCAGCGTCGAAGAGCGGGTTCCAGTCTGTCGGCGTACGGGCCGTGCCGGCGTCGAACGGCTCCGGCACGGCGAGCAACTCGGCGAGCCTTCCGGACGCATCGACGGCGACGAGCGCCATGCCGCTGACGTTCAGTGGCGGGTTCCCGCCGCTCACGGAGAACTGATCCCCGAAGGGCACCAGCGGCCGTGGGCTCGTGCGGTGCCAGAACACGAACGCCTCGGGCCGTTCATTCGTCAACTGCTTCCATCGACCTGCAGCGGCTGAGTGCGACGCGACGTAGCGCGCGTAGTCAGTCGACACTGCCAGACCCGAGGCCGACGACTGGTCACGCGTGTCGAAGCCAAGTTTCGCGAGCGTATCGATCGCCCGGTCCTCCAGCGCCGCCGGCGTCTTCGGCGTCGGGACGACGTTGATCAGCATCACGCGCTGATACATGAACGTCAGCCCGACAAGCACGACGGCCATCCACGCAACCGCCAGGCCAATCCAGTGCGACGCGATTGCGGCGGACGCGCCGGCAGCCGCCACCATCTCCGGCGAAGGGGTTTCGCCTGCCGCCAGGGCCGCCGCGAGCGGATCGCCCCCCGGCAGCGCCGCGGACACCGCGAGGGCGCTCGGAGGGCGTTGCCGCGGATCCGGACGGAGGCATCGCATGATCGCGGTCTCGATTTCCGGTTGGAGCTCGGCCACGATCGCCGAAGGCGGCTGGATCCCCGACTGCTCGCGCTTCCGAATCAGCTCGGCGAGGTTCTGCGCCTCGAGAGCCCGCTGGCCGGTAAAGATCTCGTAGAGCACGAGGCCGAGCGCGTAGATGTCGCTTCGAGCCGTCACCTCCCGCCCCGCCAGTTGTTCGGGCGACATGTAGGCTGGGGTTCCTGCCCTCACGGATTCGCCCATGAGGCCGGCGAGCCCAAAGTCCGCCAGCCGGACCTTTCCCGTGTCGTCGATCATGACGTTGGCGGGCTTCAGATCACGATGGACGATGCCGCATTCATGGGCGGCCGCGAGTCCTGCGCACACCTGTCGCGAGATGGCGAGCGCGCGGTCCTGAGGGAATCGGCCGATGCGGCGGAGCAGCGACGACAAGTCCTCGCCGTCCACGTATTCCATCGACAAGAAGGTATGGCCATCCACTTCGTCGATGTCGTAGACGCGGCACACGTTGGGATGCGACACCTGGCGCGCCATCCGGACTTCGGTGTGGAGCTGCGTCAGCCGGGCGGGGTCCTTGTCGACGTCAGGCGGCAGGAATTTCAGCGCGACCGGCTGCCCGAGCTTGAGATCGTCCGCGCGATAGACCTCGCCCATCCCTCCGCGTCCGAGCCGTTCGACGATGCGGTAACCGGCCGCCGAGGAGCGTGCCTGGCGGGAATCGTCCGTGATCGATGGATCCGGAAGAGGAGAGCCACCCGGAAGACGACGTGACCGGCTTGCTGCCGCTCGACGAACCCGACGAGGGCGGTTTGCTCGAGTCGAGGCGCGTTTCGGCGTCGCTCAACTCGCCCAGGCGCGTCTCATCGTCGGGCGGCACGGGGGGAGTGTAAACCATCGGTGATCAAAACCGGGATCGGTGATCCGGGATCCGGGATCCGGGGTCCCGGTATGATCATTCTTACGCTATACTTAGCTGCGCCCTGCAGCGTACCCGGTGTGACCACAGCAGAGATTCCGAATCGCTCGTTATTCCGGCAGCCTGAGGTGTGCGAGATTGCCCAGGTGCAGCCGTACGTACTGCGGACCTGGGAAGCCGAGTTCCCGGATCTCGGCGTCGCGAAAACCGAAGGGGGGCCGCGCGTGTATCGTCGCGCGGATCTCGAGTTCGTCCTTCGCATCAAACACCTGCTGTTTGTCGAGGGGCTCACGCTGGCGGGGGCGCGCAAGAAGCTGCTCGACGAGCGGCCTGGCGGACAGGCTGTCAGCGAAGGGCTCGACGAACTCCTGGGCAGCGACGCGCGCGAGCGCATCATGCTCGTGAAGCGGGGGCTGAAAGAGATCGCGGTGCTGCTGGCGAAGAAGCCGTCTGCGGAGAACCGGCTTGCGGCACAGAGCCTGTTCGATCTGGTCGACTCCAGGCCGGCGGCGGCAAAGAAGGCGGTGAAGAAGGCGCCGGCGAAGAAGAAGAGATAAGCAAGCGGCCCTTTTGAGTCCGCCTTCGCTCTTCGGGCTTCGTGAACGACCGTTAGGGATTTGCGACGCACGTGCGTTCGCCTTCGCCCCTTCGGGGCTTCGGCGTAACCGAGATTTCGGGTCTCGGCGAAGCCGAGACCGAAATCTCGGGATGTGGCGCAGCCTGGTAGCGCACCTGACTGGGGGTCAGGGGGTCGCTGGTTCGAATCCAGTCATCCCGACCAATATTTACGGGCCTGTTCGAGAAATCGAGCAGGCCCGTTGCCAGAGTCCAACCAAAGGTCAACCGGTTGATCGTCTCCGACCCAGACGTGCATTAGAACACCGGCGATCACTGCCGCCACGCCTTCCACGATGGTGGCCAGCATCCCTATGGACCGCACATCCTCCACCCCCCTTGCACGCTGACGCCACGTTCTCGGTCATCTCCGATTTCGTTTGAATATCCAGAGAGCTGTCAGGACGAAAACGACCACGACCTGTATCAGCAGGTACCACGGGTTATTGAAGCGGTTACCCATGCTTGTGAACTACACAGCAGATTACGAAAACAGTGCGCCCCAAGGAAGTGCGCCCACGCCTTGCGCGGCACGCGAGGACCAGTGAAGGGCGTCGTCATCAGAGACCGCGATTCTCGCCACCCCAGCGGCGGCGTCGCCCGCGTCGCAGTGCGGCGCCGAGCAGGCCCGTTCCGAAGAGCGTCAGGGTGGCGGGTTCTGGAACTGCCGGGCCTGGCCCTTCGACGGTGACTTCCGTGAAGGAGTAATAGCCCTCCCACTCGCTGCCGAATCCGCGCAACGTGAGTCGATCCGCAAGGATGCTCTGGAGAGGCGATCCCGTGAACAGTAGTCGGTCGTTGACAGGATTGCCGATATCTGAGCGCACGCTCCCGAACGCTTGCGCGTTGATGGCGGCTGTTGTCCCGTTTGCAGTGACCATCACCGGGCCGTCGAGCGCGCCCGGTATCGAGTTCGTGCGAATGTTGCCGCCGAACAGTGAAATCATGTTGACGTGATAGAAAGCACCAAAATACAGCGTAATCGCCGTGTCCTCGGCAACGCGGAACAATTGAGTATCGTCCTCGCTCGTGCCGACCACACCGTCGTTGAGCGTCCCTCCGCCGCCTGCGTAGTTGGCCGTCACGCCGGGAACGGCTGGTGTAATCGAGCCCGTATAGACGTGAAACCAGCTGCCCGATCCGGAGACCAGGGCATTAGTGATGTCGTACCTAATCACCGGAATTGGATCGGCTTGGGCGACAGATACAGGAAGCATCACGATCGAAAGAGCCATGATGAGAACGGGCTTCGTCATTCTGTGTCTCCTGACGTCGTGTACGAGCGTGCACTCTGCTCGGCGGACGAGCGCGGAGGCAGACGAAGCAACAGGCGAGCCATGCGTGCAGCTCAACGGGGCGGATAAAGCCGTAGCGTTCAGTCAGCGCAAGACGAGCTGAGCTGCGCGTTGCCGCTGCGAAGAACCTCCGCGTAGCGCCATCTGGGACTCCACAGGAGTTGTCGGTTCCTCAGCGCGGAAGTTCGACGACGAAAACGCTTCCGCCTGGCGTGCCGTCCTCGATTCGGATCGCTCCGCCCTGTGCCTCGGCCGCGAGCCGGCAGAACGCGAGCCCAAGCCCCGACGATTCGTAGCCGGTGACGCTCCGCAGTCCTTCGGCGCTGTACGGCTCGAAGATTCGGGTCCGCTTTTCCGGCGGCACTCCGGGCCCTTCATCGTGAACCTCGATGTACGCCCTGTCCGGGGAACCGGAGATGACCACTCGCACCCGCCCCTCGATCTCCGTGTGCTTCATGGCATTGCTCACGAGATTCTCGATGAGGCGTCGTGTGAGCTGGGGATCGCAGTGGCAGACCGAATCGCCGAGGGTTTCCACCGCGATGGCGCGAGTCGGCTGGAGGATGCGGACGGCCGCCACGACGGAACGCGCAAGCGCCGACAGGTCCGTGAGGGATCGGTGCACTGGCATCCGCCCCGCCTCGAGTCGGCCGATGTCAAGAAGGTTGTTGGTGATGCGATGCATGGCCCTCGCGCCGCCGATCGCCCCTTCGACATTCTTGATGCCTTCGCCGCGGATGTCGTCCCGCAGCAGATCGAGGTGCGTGAGCAGGACCTGCATCGGCGATCGCATGTCGTGAACAAGCATCTTCACGGCATCGAAGTCCAGCCCGTCGCGGTGAGGCCGGAGGGTCACCAGCGCCTGGAGCACCAGCGCGAGGCCGATGGCGAGCACCACGAAGACGAAGCCGGCGAGCGGCGAGCCGGCGCCGGGCCGCGGCGTAAGCCACTCGAGCGCGGTGCCGACGGTGAGGACGATGGCGCCGACGAAGCACACCGCCGCCGTTGCGAGACCACCGCGGACCCCGATCAGCACACCGGCCATGACGATGAAGAGGGCGTAGAACACGGCGACCGGCGCGTGGATGCCGCCAGTGATCCACGCGCGTTCGGTGACGATGACGGAGAGCCCGATGACGAGTATCCAGCTCGCGAGCACCGGGCGCCCAGCACGGCTGATCGTGTGCAGGACGATCATGAGGGCACCGACCGCGGCGATGGTGATGGCGCGCCGCGCGAGCGTGTGCGGCTCGACGAGCACCGCGATGCCGAGCACCATGGTCACCACGGCGAAGAAGGGCCACGACACGATCCAGACTGCGCGAGCGCGGCGCCGGAGGTCGGCGCGCGCCAGGTCTGGCGGCGCGAACCAGCGGAAAATCGACTACGGCGACAGCGCGGCCCGAGCCGAGCCATACCGCTGATCGTCTGCGTCAGCGACGTGGTTGTCTGTAGCGACCATTCAAGCCCCTTGCCGACTGAGACGATACCCAGCTGTCCATGACCGATGGACGGCCGCCATGGTAGCATCACGTACGTCGAGGTGATGAACCCATGACTCCCCTGGCTCATCTCCGCTCTGCTGTTTCTCGGCTTGACCGCGATCAACGTCACGTTCGTCCTCAGCGCGAGGGCGATCAAACGCGACGTGACCCGAAGATTCGACGAAATCCAGCGTCGCCTCGAGACCCGCGCGAACGCGATCGTCGATCACATCTTCGACGCCAACCAGAGTTGAGCCGGTGGCTCACAGACTCGTCAGGATCGCTCTTGTCGCGGCGTGCTCGCTGCCAATCGCGGGGTGCAGCCGCCAGCCTTCGCCTGCACCAGCCCGCAAGCCGAACGTCCTCTTCGTGCTGCTCGATGACCTCAGGTGGGATACGGTCGGCTATGCCGGCCATCCGAACGTTCGAACGCCCAATATCGATCGAATTGCCAAAGAGGGCGTGAACTTCAAGAACGCGTTCAGCACCACGTCGCTGTGCTCGCCAAGCCGCGCGTCGCTCTTGAGCGGGCTGTATGCGCACCGGCATGGTGTAACGAACAACTTCACGGAATTCCCTGCCGCGCTGGACAGTTTTCCAAGAGCCCTGCAGCGCGCCGGTTACGCCACGGCGTATGTCGGCAAGTACCACATGGGAGAGAACAACGACGAGCCGAGACCAGGGTTCGACTACTTCGTAACCCACAAGGGACAGGGCAACTACTACGACACGGAATTCAATTTCAACGGCGAGAGGCGCGAAGTCGTCAAGGGCTACTACACGACGGTGGTGACCGACATCGCGCTGGACTGGTTGAAGCGCGACCATGGCAGCAAGCCGTGGATGCTCATCCTCGGCCACAAGGCGACCCATAGCTCATATACGCCGGAGCCGAAGTTCGCTCATACCTTCGATGATGTGCGCGTACCGTATCCCTCCGATGCGTTCACGTTGAAAGACAAGCCGACATGGATCGGCGAACGCATGGACACCTGGCACGGCATCTACGGGCCGCTGTTCGGCGTGCGGAAGAAGTTTCCGGATGCGAGGCCGGAAGCGGTGAAGGACTTCGAGGACATGGTCCACGCGTACTGGGGCACACTCCTCAGCGCTGACGAGAGCGTGGGCCGTCTGCGCGCATGGCTCGAGGAGACAGGTCAGCTCGACAACACCATCATCGTGTTCGCCGGCGACAACGGCTTGCTTCAGGGTGAGCACGGCATGGTTGACAAACGGACGATGCACGAGCCGAGCATTCGAATTCCGATGGCCGTTCGGTATCCAGGGCTGACGAAGGAGGCGAAGACAATCGACCAGCAGGTGCTCACGGTGGATATGGCGCCGAGCCTGCTCGAGCTCGCCGGAGCGCAGCCTCTCTCGAATATCGACGGCCGTTCGTGGGTGACCCTGGTGAAGTCAGGCGATCCGGGCTGGCGAAAGAGCTGGTTCTACTACTACAACTACGAAGCAGAGTTTCCCTACACTCCGAACGTGCGCGGTGTGCGGACGGAAGAGTGGAAGTACATCCACTACCCCCACGGCGACGGCGGACCGGATCGACACATGGCGGAGCTGTATGACCTCCGCCGCGACCCGCACGAAGATACCAATCTGATTTCCGATCCGGGCTCCGCCAGCATGCTCGAGCAGTTGCGAGCGGAACTGACCCGCCTGATGGCTGCGACCAGCCTGTCACCCGCGTCCGACAAGATGCCGCTCGATGCCGGGGTGAAGAAGGAGTTGCCGGATCAAAAGCTTCGATAGCCGTGGTTACGGAACCTCGTAGAACCCAGAACGAACCCCGTAGAACCTTGTAGAACCTTGCAGAACCCAGTAGAACCCAGATCTACTGCGACCACTGCGTTACTTGCGTCTTGACGGTTTTCTCGTCGCCGACCACGACGAGCGACATTTTGTCCGGCGTCAGATACTCGTTGGCGATGCGCCGAACATCTTCCGGCGTAACGGCCATCACCCGTTTGACGTAGGAAGACAGGTAGTCCGGGCCGAGCTTGTGCGTGTCGGCGAAGTTGAGGCGGCTGATCACGCCGGTGCGCGAGGCATTCTGGACGACGAAGAGGCCGGCAAGGTTGTTCTTGATCCCCTGCAACTCGGAAGCTGAAGGGGCTTCCTTTCGAAGACGATCGATCTCGAAGAAGATTTCTTTGATTGACGCTCCCGTGACGTTGGTCGTGACGTCGGCCGTTTCGACCCAGTCCGCCTGTGCCGGGTGCGATTCGAGCTGGCTGAATGGGGAATAGGTGTAGCCCTTCAGCTCCCGGATGTTGGTCGTGATGCGCGAGGCGAACGCGCCGCCGAGAAGCGCGTCGGTGGCTTCGAGCGCAACCCAGTCCTTGTGCGACGCCGTCGGCACGCGGAGCCCGAGCATCACGGTGGACTGCGGCGCATCCGCACGATCGATGAACGCAAACTGTCGCCCTGTTGACGCCGGCACCGCCGGAACGTCGCCGGCCCTGGCGCCCGTCCACCCCTCGAATACCTGCTTGATGGTGGACTCTAGAGCCGCTCCGTCAAAGACCCCCGCAACGTAAAGCCGGGCGCGTGCTGCACCGTAGTGATTCTTCTGAAACGTCCGGACCTGATCCAGCGTGTAGCGCTTCAGAGACTCTTCCGACGGAAAGATGCGCCCGTAGGGATGCTCGCCATAGAGAAGCTTCGCGAACCGCTCCTGCGCGATCGCCTGCGGGCTGCTTTTTTGAATCGCCAGGTTTCTGAGCAGGTCGCCCTTCAGGCGCTCGAGCTCCGACTCCGGCAGCCGCGGATGTCCGGCGACATCGGCGACGAGACGCACGGCATCGGCGGCGCGCTCGGACAGCACTTCCGTCGAGATCGAGGTGGTGTCGGGTCCGACGGAGATTCCGAGCTCGCCACCCATGCTTGCGAACGCCTGCGCGACGACGTCGGCGGCCTGAGTGGTCGTGCCTTCACGCATCAGGTTGCCGGTCAGATCAGCGAGCCAGGTTTCGTCCTTCCCCTCGTAGACGTTTCCCGCCGCAACGACCAGGCGGATGGCCACCTTCGGTACCTGCCCGAACGGCACAATCGTGACCGGCAGACCGTTTGCCAGCGTGAACCTGCGGGCCGCAGGCAAGACGAAATCTTTCGGTGTGCCCGCGCTGGGAGGTTTCTGCTGCGTGGCTTGCGGAGCGAGGCCGAGCACTACGAGCATTGAGATGATGATCGTCTTCATCGCACCTCCTTCGCCTCCGGCGCACCGGTCTTGCCTGGTGTAATGACGTAGACCGTCCGATTGCCGGACCGCAGGTATTCGTCGGCCGTCTTCTGCAGCAGGGCGGGCGTGACCTTCTCGAATCCTTCTTCCAACTGGTTGATCTTCGACGGATCGTCGTCGAAGAGCGCGAACGACGCGAGCAGGTTCGCGCGGCCAAAACCGGCAAACTGCTCGAGGTTCGCGTAGAGATCGGACCGCATCTTGACGCGCGCGCGGTCGAGCGCGGCCTGATCGAGCCCGTCCTTCCGCACCTTTTCCACGATGCCGTCCATGGCTGTCAGGAGTGCGTCGGACGTGATCGAGGAGTCGTGGAACAACTGCACGAGCCACAGCATGGGCCCGCTGTAATCGAACATGCTGCCCAGCCCGAAATTGATTCCGGCGTTGACGTTGCCGGTGAGCCCTTTCTTCCGGACCAGCTCGTCGTAGAGCAGTGAGTCCGATCCCTGCGCCAGCGCCTCGTCCAGTAATCCGAAGGCGAACCATTCAGGCGTGAATCGATCCGGCACGTGGTACGCGAGGCCCAGCGCAGGACGATTCGCGAGCGGATCGGTGCGGCTGGCGCGTTTCTCCTTGTCCTGTCTTGGTTCCTTCAGGTCGGGCGGCGCGGGAAGCTTCGCCGACGGTACGCTGCCGAAGTACTTCTCGATCCAGGGCTTGACCTGGTCGGCCGTGAAGTCGCCCGTCACCACGAGCGCCGCGTTGTTGGGCGCGTAGAACGTCTTGAAGAACGCGCGGACATCGTCGACCGTGGCCGCATCGAGGTGGGCGAGATCGCCGTAGAAGTTATGCGCGTTGTACCAGTTTTCGTTGGCCGTCATCGGCAGATCGATCCACGGGAACCCGCCGTATGGCTGGTTCAGCACGTTGACCTTGACCTCGTTCTTGACGACCTCCTGCTGGTTCTTGAGGTTCTCGATGTCGATGTCGAGCGAGCGCATGCGATCGGCTTCCGCCCACAGCACCGGCTCGAGCACGTGCGACGGTACGACCTGGAAATAGTTCGTGAAGTCGAACCGCGTCGATCCGTTCAGGAGCCCGCCGTTGGACTCGACGAGGCGGATGAACGCCATCTTGCCGAGGTTGGCCGAGCCCTGGAACATCATGTGCTCGAACAGGTGTGCAAACCCGGTGCGGTCCTTGGGCTCATTGCGAAAGCCGATGTTGTAATACACGGCCACGCACGCCGTCGGCGTCGTCATATCGCGCGAGAGGATCACCTTCAACCCGTTGGGAAGCTTGTAATACTCGATGGGCACCCGCAGGTGGGATGCCGTCGCGGCCGCGGCGCCCGTCGCCTGAGATGCCGCTGCCACTGATGGTGCAACGCCTGTTCGGTCCGCGAAGAGAAATACGGTCGCCATGCTCGCGATGGCGATTGCCACTTTCATACGTGTCTCCTGCTCAAGTCTTACCCGAGGGGCTTCGCCCCTCGGACTCCCTTACACGCTCTCTCGCGCGCCGCTTCGCCGGCGCGGTCCGTTCGCGTGGCTCACTCGCTGTCGCTCGCTCGCATCACCGGTAATCGTTGACTGAGCCCGTTTCGGTTTATGAAATAGCTTCCAGTGGCGCCGAGATTATTCCACCACTGAACACCCGGCAAGCGAGATGTGATGAGGAGTGTGACGAGCCGATGAGCTGTCTCCTGCGGTGGCTTCAATCGCGTACGGAGACCGCTGGATTTGTTTGGCATTTCACTCGACGGGAGCGACTACCACGTGAACGACGTCCGGATGGGTTTGGGATCAGCTTATGAGCGCAGAAACGGCTGCGCCGGTTTTCGTATGCTGTCAGGCCAGAGCCGCTGTGGAGTCCCCTGCGCCGAACCAACGGCCCGGGCCGCCGCGGTGCTTTCGTGATTTCGAGGTATTGAGCGGGAGCCTTGAGCGAGTGGGTCCGCAAGAGTTCGCCATGGAGCTATCCAGTTCAAAGGGACCCGAAGCTACCGTGCGCGTGTTCGCACACAAGGATAGGCGCGCCGCGCCCGAAGAAACTTCTTGACACGATTCCGGCGTCGCGAGTTACTGGGGCCGGAGGCGCGCACCATCCAGCCACAGGATCGACGACGATCGCTTGCCGGAGGCGATCGAACGAAACACAGGTGCCGCGCTCCTTCGCACGGATCTCGTAGCATGGCGACGATTCTGTCCAGTCGGAAAAGCTCGTGTTATACCGGGACATGAGTGAATCACTCCCAGTCCAGGAACATCTTTCCGATTCTGATCTGCTGGCCGAATTGAAGCGGCTGGCCGGTTGCGAGCGGCTCGCCATCGCGAACCTCTTGTCCGCGCTCGCCGAATTCGATGCGCGCCGCCTCTATCTCGGCCAGGGGTGTTCTTCGATGTTCACCTACTGCACGCGGGTGCTTCACCTGGCCGAGCATGCCGCCTTCAACCGCATAGAGGCGGCACGCGCGGTGCGACGGTTTCCAATCATCCTCGCGATGCTTGCCGACGGCCTGGTCCATCTGAGCGGGGTCCGCCTCCTCGCGCCGCATCTGACCGACACCAATCATCGGGCAGTGCTCGTCGAGGCGTCACACAAGAGCAAACGCGAGATTGAGGAGATCGTCGCACGGCTTCAGCCACGACCGGATGTGCCACCCGCAACTCGGAAGTTGCCCTCGAAGCATGTCGCTCCGGCTGGAGTACCACCGCTCGTTTTCAAACCTGCCGCGACAGAGATCGAATGTGATCGCATCGGGATCGACGTGGGACCGGCGGTGCGACCTGAGTCCACGCCGCGGCCGAAGACAGAGCCACTCGCCCCGGGGCGATACAAGCTGCAGTTCACAGTGGGAGAGGAGACGCATACAAAGCTCCGCCGCGTACAGGATCTTCTGCGCCATCGACTGCCGAATGGTGATGTCACAGAGATCTTCGATCGCGCGTTGACAGTGCTCCTGGCGAACTTGGAAAAATCGAAGCTGGCAGCAACCAACCGCCCGCGTGTGCCTTCACTCGCGAGCAAATCCACACGGCACATACCTGCGGCCGTGAGGCGCGCGGTCTGGGCGCGTGACGGCGGCCGCTGTCGATTTGACGGGCCGGCCGAACGATGCAGCGAAACCGGGCTGCTCGAGTTTCACCACCTGATCCCGTACGCCCGCGGCGGGCCGACCACTGTTGAAAATCTCGAATTGCGTTGCGCGGCGCACAATCGGTACGAGGCGGAACAGTGTTTCGGTTTGTTTGTTCGCGAGAGTGCTGAGATCTATTCGTCCGTTCCCGTTGGCGCCGCAAACGGCTAGTATTCGTGCTTTTCGTTACTCCTTTGTCGATGATCGGAGAGGCCCATCACCCCTACGCCGTCACAAAGGATAGCCAGCGCTTTCTTCTGCCTGTTCCAGGCCCGCCCGGCACCCATCACTGTTCTCCTGAACTGGCGCGCTCGGATCGCTGGCCAAGGTCGAAGCCTCGCGCAATCGTCTTCAGCGAATAAAGGGATACCGCTCGTACTTCGGCTCATTCGGCAGGTCGAACTGACGCAGAAACGCCCACACCTTCTTGTTGATGTCGCCAGCAGTGTCGTAATACCAGTGGGTGTGGCCGGAAATCTCCGTGAGCTCCGGCCTGAATCCCTGAGCCTTCAACGCATCCCGGGTGGCCCGAACGACGCTGAGCGGAAAGAAGGCGTCGTTGGTGCCCACCCAGATGGCGATGGGGGTCTTGCGAGTCGCGCGCTCCATCAAAGGAAAGCTCGACTCGGGAAGGGCGCCCGCATGGACCGCGACGGCGGCGAAGTATTCCGATTCGAGCAGCGCCATCACGAGCGCATGCCCCGCGCCAGCCGAGTGGCCGAACAGGTAGACACGCTGCTTGTCGATCTTGAACTGGGTGGTCAGCATCTCGACCAGGTCGTACAAGAACTCAGGGCCGTCCTCGGGAACGCGCCAGCCCGCCGGCGTCAGCGCGTCGGGCGCCGCGATGACCAGGCCTTCTTTCTTCGCGAGCGGCGTCCAGGGATCCAGAAGCGACTTCCCGTCATGCCCTGACCCATGCAGGAGCACGACGAGCGGCGGCGACCCAGCCTTCTTCGCAGAGTCGGGAACGAGGAGGTAGTAGGTTCGGGTTCGGCCGCCGGACGCCAACGTCTCTTTCGTAGGCTTGTCGGCGGCAGCCGCGGTGAGCGGCAAAAGGAGCGCGAGACAACACGCCAGAAGACGCGTCATGCGCGCAGACTATACACCAGCCGTATCCGCCGCCGGTCAGCACGGGTGCCCGAGGCCTGCGATATTCTGACGCGCTAGTGACTTTCGAAGACCTGTTCGGCACGAAGCCCGCGGTGACGACCCACGCGCCCGGGACGGGTCAACCTGATCGGCGAGCACACGGACTACAACGACGGGTTCGTGTTGCCGGCAGCGCTCCCGCTCCGGACGCGCGTCGAGCTCGCACTGCGACCTGGCCGTGAGGTCCGCGCCTGGAGCGCAGCGTTCGCCGATCAGGCCGCCGCTCATCTTCACATTGGACGATCGTCTTCCGCCGCACGGGACTGGGCCGACTACGTCCGCGGCATGGTGTGGGCCCTCGGCGGCGCCGCGCTCGAGAGCGGATTCGACATCCGAATCGAGTCGACCGTACCGCTTGGAAGCGGCCTGTCGTCGAGCGCTGCGCTGCTGATTGCCGTCGGCCGGGCACTGCGCACCGCGTTCGATCTGACGCTCGACGATCTGCAACTCGCACAGCTCGCCAGGAAAGCAGAAACGGACTTCGTCGGCGCGCCGGTCGGCATCATGGATCAGATGGCCTGCAGCCTTGCCGATACCAGCGCCGCCTTGTTCATCGATACTCGGACGCTCGTCCACGAGAAGGTGCGGCTGCCGGAGGGTGCGGAGCTTCTCGTCATCGACTCTGGCGTGCGTCACAGTCACGCGAGCGGCGAGTATCGCATCCGCCGCGACGAGTGCCATCGCGCGGCGGCCTTGTTGGGCGTGGCAGCGTTGCGTGACGTCGCGGAACGCGATCTCAACCTGATCGATGCGCTGCCTGAGCCATTGAACCGGCGCGCGCGTCACGTGATAACCGAAAACGCAAGGGTGCTGGCCGCGGTCAAAGGCCCTCAAGGCCGGCGATCTGAAAGAGGTCGGTCGTCTGTTTCTCGCGTCGCACGCCTCAATGCGCGACGACTTCGAAGTCTCTGTACCTGCCGTCGACTCACTGGTTGAGTCCGCGCGAGCGATGAAGGGCGTCTACGGCGCGCGCCTCACCGGTGGAGGATTTGGAGGCGCGATCGTGGCACTCACCGAGCGCGGCCGGGCCCGGGAGGTAGGGAAGGTGATCGTGGCCGAACACAATCGGCGCCATCGCGACGTCGCGACGGTCATCTAGGTCTCTTTCGCTCGAGCCTGATCGATGACCTCGAACACGTAGCCGTTGATCGGCTCGCGGAAGAAGAAGCGCTCGAACGGCGTGGGACGGATCGGATCGAAGAGAACGGCCCCAGCCGCTCCGAGGCGTGCTTTCAGCGCCGTGAACTCGGAGAGAGGGAAGAACACCGCGACGTGCCGCCCGAACTCGTCCTCGAAGGGAGAGACCCGGAAGCCCTCGACGAAGAACACGTGCATTTCCTGGCCGCGTCCAATGGTCGAGCCAGACCAGCTCCACCGGCGAATTCTTCGGAACCGGAAGGCGGGCGTAGCCCAGTGTTCTCTCGAAGAACACGGCGGTTTTCTCGACCTCCTGTGTCGGCAGCGTCAAATGTGCAAGGCTCATCACACCCATCGTATACTCTGAGTTATTCGTCGTTATTCGTCTTATGTGCGGTCGTAGTCGGTAGATCATGAAACACGTGTATCGAATTTCGTTGGTGGCGGCGCTCGTCGTGTCTGCCGTTGGCTGTTCGAAGTCGGACACCGCGCAGGCGCGGAGCCGTGAGGGCGCTGCCAAAGCCATCCAGACCGAGGCGGTCCGGCAGGACACCGTCCGCAGGGCCGTGGACGTCGTGGGCACCCTGGCGGCCGTGGATGAAGTGACGATCTCGTCGGAAGCCGACGGGAAGGTCAGTCGCATCATGGCGGATCTGGGCGATCGCGTGACGGCCGGCCAGCTTCTCATTCAGCTCGACAACGAAAAGCAGCAGTACACCTACGCGCAGCAGCAGGCGGCGCTGGCTCGAACGCTCGCGCAGTACGGCGCGCCCGACACCGAGCACCTGCCCGAGCTCGAGGACACGCCCGACGCTCGTCGCGCGAACGCCGACCTCGTGCAGGCCACACAGGCCTACGATCGCGCGGAGGAGCTCTTCAAACGCACGCTCATCTCGCAGCAGGCGCTGGACGACGCCAAGGCGGCGCTGACGTCGAAGCGGGCGATCTACAACTCCGCGTTGCAGAACGCGAAGAATCTCCGCGCCGGGATCCAGGCGTCGGAAGCGACGATGAAGCTCGCGGCACGGCAGCTTCGCGATACGGAGATTCGCGCGCCATTCGACGGGTTCGTGCAGAAGCGGCTGGTCAATCTCGGAGAGCTGGTCAGGATGCAGATGCCGGTGATGGCGGTGGTGCGTCTCAACCCGCTGAAGGTCACGGCCGAAATACCTGAGAAGATGGCGCCCTGGATCAACACCGGCCAGGCCGTCGACTTGAACGTCGATGCGTATCGGGATCGGCAGTTCACCGGAAAAGTTTCGCGGATCAGCCCGGCCGTCAACACGGCCACCCGGGCGTTTCCATTTGAAGCGCTCGTGCCCAACGCCGACGCCGTGCTCAAGCCCGGGACGTTCGCGCGTGTGCACATCGAGAGCGGAAAGATCGACACCGTCCTGACGGTGGCGTACGCGGCGATGCAATATCGCTACGGCGTGAATCGTGTCTTCGTGGTGAACGGGGGCAAGCTCGACATCCGCGAGCTTTCCGTCGGCGAGCGCATGGGCGATCGCATCGAGGTCCTCAACGGCGTCAAGGCCGGCGAGCGCGTCGCGATCACCGACGTGGACACGCTGAACGACGGTGCCGCCGTCACCGTCACGAAATGAAGGTCATTTCCTCCCGTCCTCGGGTTTCACCATCCGGCTGATCCCGTTCGCGAGCTCACGTTGTTCGGCGACGTCGGCTGTGCGTCCCAATCGGTCGGTCAGTGTTCGAAGCGCCTCTTGTGTTCCAACAGCCGCGATGCGCCGAACAGTGAACTGAAACAGCCGCGGCAGCTTCGATCCTTCCGCCAGCGTCAGCGCCCGCGGCATGTCGAGCGCGACGACCGGTTCGGCCGCATACCAGACCATCAGCGGCTGATTCTGATCCGATGCGTCTTCGGCATGCACCATGAGGCCGGTGAGCACATCCCATCGTTTCGGCGGCGGCGTGCGCTGAAGCGCGCTCGCCAGGTAGAGGCGGACGAGCGCGGACTTCTCGTCTCGAGCCATTTTTGCGAACAGCCGAATGGTACTGTCCGAGGGATTTTTGCCCTCTACCAGCAGATACACCGCCCAGCTTCGGACGTACTCGCTCTCGTGCGTTAGTAAGTCCTGCAGATCCCGCTCGGCCAATCCCTTCGTGACGTGCAAGGCCCACAGCGCCCGCAGCTTGCGCGTGACGTCCGGGTTGTCGTGCAACATGCGCTTCAGCCGCTCGTGCACCTTCGGATCTGGCCCGCGTTCCTGCAGAATGCGCCGGGCGTGGCGCACGTACCAGTCGTTGTGCTGGAGCTGCAGATCGACCAGTTGCTCCGAGGTCAGCTTCGCCAGGTCGACCTGCACCCATTTATCGCCGGTGTGACTGATCTTGTAGATGCGGCCAAGCGTCTTGTCATGAACTTCGGGGTTGCTGCTGTGGCACTGGTTCTTGTCATACCAGTCGATGACGTGCACGGATCCGTCCGGGCCGTACCTGAAGTTCAGCATCTGGCTCCACGAATCATTGGCCTTCAAAAAATCTGGCCCGTGGGCTGCGGCGTATCCGGATCCCTGCCGCTGCAGGCGATCCATGTTGGCCCGGGCGCCATGAATGTTGTTCATCAAGATCGCGTCTCGGTATTCCTTCGGCCAGTTGTCGCCACCGAGATAAATCATGGCACCGGCATGTGCGTGACCGCCGCCGGCCGCATCGGATCGGCTGTTCCCGGCATGCGGCCCCTTGTTGCCGACCCAGTGCACGTGATCGGCCACCGTCTTGATGTCGTCGTAGATGTTCGGGTTGACGTGCTGCCCGGCCTGCCGCTTGTATCGTCCACCCTGCACGACCTGATAGAGATGCTCGATGACGCACGCCGTCACGAACGCGTGGCCGTAGTCGTTGAAATCGAGGCCCCATGGATTGCTCGTGCCCTCGGCAAAGACCTCGAACGCGCGCGTGACGGGATGAAACCGCCAGACCCCGGCGTTGAGCTTGACCCGTTCGGCATCCGGGGTGCCCGGCTTGCCGACCAGCGACTGGGTAAAGACACCGTGCGTCCCGTACAACCAGCCGTCCGGACCCCACGTGAATGTGTTGAGCGTTTCGTGTGTGTCCTCGTATCCCCAGCCGTCGAGCACGACCTGGGGCGGTCCCGCAGGTGTGTCGGTGCCTTCGGCGATTGGAATAAAAAGAAGATTCGGCGCGGCCCCGACCCACACGCCACCGAATCCGATCTCGAGCCCGCTGACGAGGTTCAGGTGCTCGATGAACACCTTCCGGCTGTCGAGCTTCCCGTCGCCGTCAGTGTCCTCGAAGATCAGGATGCGATCGCGACCCTGACCTTCTGACGCGCGCACGGGATAGGTGTGAGCTTCCGCCACCCAGAGCCGGCCGCGATCGTCGAGCGTGAACGCGATGGGCTTTTCGATGTCGGGCTCCGCTGCTGCGAGCGTGACGGAAAAGCCCGGCGGCAGGCTCATCGCCCTGGCCGCCTCGGCTCCAGACAAACCGGCGTACGGGAGCACATCCATCGGCGGCATCGTGCTCACCTCGGTCGGCACGATCTCATTCGAAAAGAACGGCCGCTTTTCGTGAAAGCGGAAGTCGTCGAAGTTGATGTGTGCCCACGGGCTCTCGCGCAGATATGCCGCCGTCGGTGCGCCGGTCTCGTCGTCCACGAGACGAATGAAGATGTCCTGGCCGACAGACTGTTTCAGATCGACGACAGCCGGGCGGAACGCGGCCTGATCGGCGCCGGAGATGGTGTAGAACACGGTGTTGTCGGCTGCGCGTACGAGCTCGACGCGTGTGCTGGCAAATGCGCCACCGGATACGAGAAAACTGGCATAGGGCTGGGTCACGCGGAACGGAATGGACGAGAGCGTGCCCTTTCGCGCGTTGCCGTTCACCCCGCTGCTCACCCAGTAGGCCCCCGCGACGGCGCCACGCTGGTCCTTTCGCCCGGCGTCTTCTTTGACAAGCGCGAACGCATCACCGCTGGCTGTCCAGTTGTCGAGTGTGCCTGTCTCGAAATCCAGGTTGAGTGACCGCCCGTTCACCGTGGGTGCAACTCCGACCGACTGCACGACCGGCTGGTCGGATACTTCGAACCGCCCTTCCATGCCCGCGGCTCGGTGGCCTGGAACCGAACAGAAGTAAACGTCGGACTCTTTGGCCTTGAATGTGACGCTCGAGGTCGCTCCTTTGTCGAGAATCTGCGCCGTGCGGGCGTTGTGCTTTTCGAGCGTGACGTCGTGAACCATCAGCTCGCCATTCACGATGTTGATCCGGACGTTTTCGCCTGTCTTCGCCCACAGCGGCGGATTCCGGATTCCATCGATGTCGCCTCCGACGCCTCGATATCCGAGCATCGTCGACTCCAGCGTGTACTCCCGATCGATTGGGGCAGGCGCTTGAGCCTGGATCGCGAGGAGAGCCGGGATCAGCAGACAGCCGACGGCGTTAGTGAGGCGATTCATGCCGGGAAGGATACGCCAGGACGACAGCAGCCGTGCCAACCATTCGGGCGGACCTCTCGTCTAAGCCGTCACGCAAAGTCGAGGAGGTACGTGTGTTCGACGATGTGCTTCAGGACATCCGCTACGGGGCACGAACGCTGCTCAGAGCTCCTGGATTCGCTGCGGTCGCCATCCTGACGCTGGCGCTCGGCATCGGTGCCAACAGCGCGATCTTCAGCTTCGTGGACGCGGCGATGCTCAAGCCCCTTCCGTACGCCAACCCTGAGCGCATTCTTCAGATATGGGAGAAGCCGCCGGGCGGCGGCAACAACGTCGTCTCGGCACTCAACTTTCTGGACTGGCAGCGGCAGACGACGGCGTTCGATGCGATGGTGGCTTCAACCGGCGGCGCTGTCACCCTGACTGGTCAAGGTGAGCCGGTGTTGCTTCGTGCCGGGCGCGTGTCCGCGGGGTACTTCGAAGTGTTCCGCGTGTCCCCCTTGCTCGGTCGCACGTTTTCGCCCGATGAAGACAGTCCGGGCAAGGAACACGTGGTCGTTTTGAGCCACCGGTTGTGGACGTCCCGATTCGGCAGCGATCCCGGGATCGTCGGCAAGACGATCGCGCTCAATGGCGAGCCTTACACGGTGATTGGCGTGATGCCGGCGCGCAGCCCGTTCGACCGCGCTTTCAATCAGTTGTGGCGGCCACTCGCGTTCACGCCCGGCGAACGCACCAGGAACTTTCACTGGCTGTCGGTGGTCGCCCGGTTGAAGCCGAGCGTGACGATGGAACGGGCAACGAGCGAGCTCGACGCCATCGGTGCGCGCATCGCCACCGACTTTCCCGACTCCAACAAGAACTGGGGTGTCTCGGTCCTGCGCTACATGGACATCGTCGTCGGGCAGCAGTTGCGTCAGTCGTTGTATGTCTTGCTGGCAGCGGTCGGCATGCTGCTGCTGATTGGCTGCGCGAACGTCGCGAACCTGGTGCTCGCGCGCGGTACGTCACGCGAACGCGAGGTCGCAGTTCGCGCCGCGCTTGGCGCGGGCCGTGGTCGTCTCATCCGGCAGTTCCTCACGGAAAACGTGCTGCTGGCCACCATCGGCGGCGTGCTCGGTGTCGGTCTGGGCTACGGGCTCATGATTGGGCTGAAGTTCATGCTGCCACCCTTCTTCCTTCCTTCCGCCATTGACGTCGAGATGGACATCCGCGTGCTGGCCTTCACGTTTGCGCTAGCCATCATCACCGGTGTCGTGTTCGGGCTCGCACCGGCGCTCGGTGCCACGAAACCTGATCTTGCCGGTGCGATGAAGGAAGGCGGGCGCGGCTCGGCCGGCGACAGCGGGCGTCGCCGCCTCCGCAGTACCCTGATCGTCATCGAGGTGGCTCTGGCGTTCATCCTGCTGTCAGGTGGCGGACTGCTGGTCCGAAGCTTCTTTCGGATGATGGACGTCGAGCTCGGATTCAATCCGACCAACGTCCTGACGATGTGGCTGCCGATCGCGAGCGACCGGTTCGAGGATCCGGCGCAGCTCAGCGCCTACGCGCGGCAGATGGTCACGCGAATCAATGCTGTTCCCGGGGTCATCGGCGCGGCCTCGTCGGATTCTCTGCCTCTGCAGGGCTTCAGCAACGGCATGCCGTTTCTCATCGCGGGCCGAGGGCAGGTCGATCGCGCAAACCGGCAGGCTTGCGGCTTCAAGATGGTGCACGCGGACTACTTCCGCGTGCTCGGCATCCAGGTGATCAAGGGACGTGGCCTGACCGATCGCGACGTCAAGGGAGCCCCGCCGGTTGCCGTGATCAACACATCGATGGTGAAGAGATTCTTCGCGGATCAGGATCCAATCGGGCAGCATCTCCTGATTCAGGACATCGTGCCGGGAAAACCACAGCTTGGCCCTGAGATTCCCTGGGAAATCGTGGGGGTCATTGCCGATGAGCGCACGAGCTCACTCGACGGAACGGTACGGCCAGGAGTGTATGTGCCGATCGAGCAGAGCCCTTCGACGTTTGTCAACGTCGTCCTCAGATCTGCCGTCGAGCCCGCGTCGCTTTCGAAAGCGATTACGGAGGCCGTGCACGAGGTCGATCGCAACCAGGTTGTCAGCGACATCCGGACGTTGGATCAACTCAAGAGCGAGTCCGTCGCATCGACCCGGTTGCGGACGACGCTCCTGGCGGTCTTCGCCGCGCTCGCGCTGTTGCTCTCGGCCATCGGCATCTACGGCGTGATCTCCTACACCGTGGCGCAACGCACACACGAACTCGGGGTCCGGGCGGCGCTCGGAGCGTCAGGTGCGGCGCTGCTGAGGCTGGTGATCGCGAACGGAATGATGCTGACCGTCATTGGCCTCGTGCTCGGTGTCGGAGGCGCACTCTGGCTGACGAGGCTGCTCGGCACGCTGCTCTTCGGCGTCGGATCGCGCGATCCGATCACACTCACCGGCTCTGCCGCCATCCTGCTGGCTGTCGCGCTGCTGGCCTGTTATGTCCCCGCACGTCGCGCCGCACGGATGGACCCGCTCGCGGCGCTGAGGGAAATGTAAGGGCGCGGAACCGCGCGCCGGTTGGCTGGAGTGCAAGCCTAGGACGCGCGGCCCACCATGTCAGTTCTGTTTCCGAGTTGGTGCGTTGGGGGCGACTTCGCCTTCGCGGACACCGCCCCGCGACCGCCGCCGTGACGCAATCGCGAGGTTGTTCTGAACGTCGTGGACGATGGGCAAAGCCCACACGATTTCCCCGACATCGCGCTTGATGCGCTTGTGCTGGACGCTGCCGGTCAGCGTCGCACGTCCACTCTCGCACCGAACCTCAACATCCGACGTTCCTGTCAACAGCTCGAGCGCGTCGTAGATGAAGTCCTCGATCTCCTGATCGTTGGTCGGCCCCTGCGGCTGACCGCGGCGCATCGCGACGGCTGCGACGAGTGACGGAGCCGTGGGCGGGGCAAACACTGGTGGCCCAATCGCGCCATTGCTGAAAGCCATCGGCGCCTGAAGGCCAAACCCCGAGGGCGGCAGAGTTGTCCACATTGGAGTCGTCGACCCGAATAAAGCTTCCATCATCTGAGCTCTCCTGTTCTCATAAAGGTCGTGGCGCGGCCTGCGGCGTGCACGCTCGCGCCACGCAATGAATTCAGCAGCGAGTTACATCACATAATTGGCGCCCGTTCCCGCGAAGGGCTGCGGCGTCAACCCGAAGCCGAGCGGACTCGAGAACGTTGAACCGTACGGCTGCTGCTGAAGAAGCTGGATCTGCTGTGGGATGAACTGGATCATCTGCTGGAGCTGCTGTAGCTGCGCAGGCACGAGCTGCAGAAGCGGCTGGATTTGTGCGAGCTGCTGCTGCAGTACCTGGAGTTGTTGCAGCTGCTGTGGAACGATTTGCAGGAGTTGCAGAATCTGCTGGAGCGGCTGCGCCCCGCCGATTCCATACCCAGGTTGATTCGAGAACGGCTGACCATACTGTTGCGACTGTTGCGGAAACGACTGGATGCCGAACGGCTGACCCGCATATGGATTGAATCCCCATGAGATTCCCGACTGGGGCAGGATGGTCGGCGTGGCAACTCCGAACGTGGTTCCTTGTACGTGACCCATTGCACCTCCTCGATGCTTTGCATTGAACTCACCTCCGCTCCTCCAAACACATGACCGCGAAGACCTGCTGTCCTGCGATGCGTCGCATGCACCCGGGCGCAACGGCGCCTGTATGTTGCCGCGGGCGGCGAACATCTCAACTCGTGCGCGAACGTCACCGCTCGCAGCGGACTCTTCGGATTCACGTCGAGGAGTGGTGGTTTGTCGAGCAGACTTGCTCGTCGCCCAGAGGTGACGCAACTGACGTACCAGTCATGACGCTGCGCCGGCTCGCGCCGTTTCGCGATCGCGTTGCCATCGTGTGTAGCGGCCACTGCTCGAGGTGTATAGGCTCGCACCGGAACCATTCACGGTTCGCGATGTCGCGAATCGCTGCGGGGGGTCGCTGGCGTGTTAGCATCGCGCCGTCCGTGAGGTCATATGACAAAGAAGAAACCACCAAAGAGAACGTCGGCTCGAACGAGCGTCAGGAAATCCAGCGGCACAGCCAGGCGCAAGAGTAAGGCTGCGGCACCACGACCGAAGGCGACCAAGCCACATCTCGCGCCCGTGAAAGGCGCCGAGCTTCGAGAGGTCGGACACGTGCGGCTCGAGGTCGGGCGTGCCGGCGACGCGCGGGTCAAACGACTGGTCTATCCCCCGGGGTTTCGATGGTCGGTGGATATGAAACCCACCGTCGGTACCGAGCTCTGCATGCACGCGCACGTCGGGTTCCTCGTGAGCGGCGAAATCCACATCGAATACCCGGACGGCTGCGTGGTCGAGCACAAGGCCCCGCAAATCGTGGCCATCGAGCCGGGCCACGACGGCTGGGTGGTCGGCCGCGAGCCTGTGGTCCTCATCGAGTTCGACTTCGAGGGAGACACGGTTCGCAGGCTCGGGATGCCTGAGAGCCATCGGCATTAATGGACCCCTACGCGGAGCTAAAGCTCTGCGCTACGGGTGCCTGTCCTTGGCCACGGGTATACTGGACAATAGCCGTCGCTTCGCTGTACTTGCAGGAATCGTTGGAGTCCTACCGTGCTGTCTGACCTCTGCGTCCGCCGTCCCGTTTTCGCGACGATGCTCGTGATGTCGCTCGTGGTGCTCGGAACTTTTTCGTTCCGGAACCTGGGCGTGGACCTCTTCCCGAAAGCAGACCCGGCCACCGTCAGCGTCGTCTTGACGTTGCCGGGCGCCAGCCCGGACGAGCTGTCATCGTCTGTAATCGAGCCCATGGAGGAGGCCATCAGCGGCGTCTCCGGCATCGACGAAATCCAGTCGCGCATGGCCGAGGGCCGGGCTCAGATTACGGTGCGCTTCGTGCTGGAGCGCGACATCAACGACGCAGCCAACGACGTTCGTGAGAAAGTCGCCAGCGCGATCAGGAACATGCCTCCGGCGCTGCTGCCGCCAGTCATCACGAAGGTCGACCCTGATGCCGATCCGGTGATGTCGTTGATTGTCTCGTCAGACGGGATGAGCCTCCGCACGCTCACCGAATTGACCGACAAGCAAATCGCACGCACCATCCAGACGGTCAACGGTGTGGGAGAGGTCAGCCTGGCTGGCGGACGGGCCCGGGAAATTCACCTCGTCGTCGACGTCGAGAAGCTGAACTCGGTACGGGCTGTCGATCTCGCAAGTCCAGGACGCGCTGATCGCTGAGAACGTCGAGATCCCCGGAGGAACGGTCGAGCAGGGGAAGGGTCAGCTGCTGCTGCGCACGCTTGGGCGCGTCGACGCGTCCGCCAACTTCAACGACATCGTCGTCGCGACGAGAAACGGTACGCCGATTCGCGTGTCAGATATCGGCCATGCGGAAGACGGCTTCCAGCGGCCGATCAGCGCGGTCTGGCTGGGCAAGACGCCCGCCGTCATGCTGGATATCCGGCGCGCGATGGGGGAGAACACCGTCGCCGTCATCGAGGGCGTGCGGGCGAAACTCGGCATCGTCGAGCGAACGCTGCCGCCGTCGGTGAAGGTCACCGTCATCCGCGACGACTCCCGGTTCATCTACGCCTCTATTTCGTCGCTCGAGGAGCACCTGATTTTCGGCGCGCTGTTCGCGACGGTCGTGGTCATGTTCTTCATCCGGAACCTGCGGGCGGTGATCATCTCGGCCGTCGCGATTCCGGCGTCGATCATCTCGTCGTTCACGCTGATGAACATCATGGGGTTCACGCTGAACAACATGACGCTCCTCGGCATCACGCTCGCGGTCGGGATAGTGATCGACGACGCCATCGTCGTTCTCGAGAATATTTTCCGTTACATCGAGGAGAAGCACTGCACGCCCTTTGAGGCGGCGATTCAGGGCACGCGCGAAGTCGCCCTGGCGGTCATGGCCACGACCCTTTCACTGGTGGTCATTTTCCTGCCGATTGCATTCATGAACGGGTATGCCAAGCGATTCATCAACCCGTTCGGCTGGACGATGGCGTTCGCGATTCTGGTTTCAATGCTCGTGAGCTTCACGCTCACGCCGATGCTGAGCTCGCGGTTCCTGAAGCTGTCGGACGCCGACGCGGACCAGAAGACCAAGGAGCAGGGCTTCTTCCATTGGCTGGATGGGTGGTATACGAGGCGCGTGAACTGGGCACTCGACCATCCCGGAATCATCATCGGCGTTTCCGTGGTCACGGCGCTACTGACGTTCCCATTGAATCGCATGGTGGGACGGGAGTTCGTGCCGAATGAAGACATGGGCGAGTGGATCATTCATGTGGACGCGCCCGAAGGGACGTCGCTCGAGGGAACGAGCGAAATCGCCTTCAAGCTGCTCGACGAGCTGAAGGGAATTGAAGGGGTGGCGGACATCGAGCCGTCCGTGGGCGTGTCGGCCAACCTGAGTTCCCCGACGCACATCCATTTCCTCTGTCAGGCGCTGCCGGCCGCGGACCGCAAGAATACGCAGGCGCAAATCATTACCGAGATGCGCCACAGGCTTGCGGTCCACCCAAGCTACAGGCCGAGTATCAGCTCGCGGACCGCGCTGGGTAGCGGCGAGGGAAACATCTCATTCCCTATCGCATTGCAGATCCTGGGGCCGAATCTCGATCAAATCGGTGAATACTCCAAGCGCGCGCTTACTGCCGCGCAGAACATTCGCAGTATCACCGAGCCGAAGATCAACCTGAACGTGTCGAATCCGGAGATTCACATTGCCGTCGATCGGAAACGCGCTGCCGATCTCGGCGTGCGGATGGCGACCATCGGCAACACGCTGCGGCTCGCGGTATCGGGCGACGACGAAATCTCGTCCTTCAAGGAAGGGCAGGAGCAATATCCGGTGAAGATCCGCGTCCTGGAGAGCCAGCGCGGCGACATCGCAGAAATCGGGCGGCTCACCGTTCCGTCGGCGAATGGGCCCGTCCGCATCGACAACCTCGCGCAGATCCAGCGCGGACTCGGCCCGACGACCCTGCAGCGATCGGATCGTCAGTTCGCGGTGATGTTCATTTCCGATATCGCGCCGGGCCATGCCCTCGATGAAGCGACGAACGACGTTCGGAAGATGTTGATCGGGCTCGACATGCCTCCGACGATGTCGTTCAAGTTTCAGGGGCAGTCGAAGATCCTCGACGAGACGACCGCCAACATGATCATGGCGATTGGATTGGCGATGATTTTCGTTTACATGGTGCTGGCGTCGCAGTTCGAAAGCTTCCTTCAGCCCGTCGTCATCATGCTCGTCCTGCCGATCGCGGTGCCGTTTGCGCTCTTCACGTTGTGGGCGACGGACAGGACCCTGAACCTCTGGAGCGCACTGGGCATGCTGCTCTTGCTCGGCATCGTGAAGAAGAACTCGATCCTGCAGGTGGACTACGCGAACGTACTTCGTGCGAGGGGCTTGCCCCTGCGGGAAGCGATCGTCGAATCGTGCCGCACCAGGCTGCGACCCATCCTGATGACGACGACCGCGATCATCGCGGGGTTGATTCCCACGTCACTTGGCATCGGCATCGGCGGAACGGGCCGCGCGGCGATCGCGATCACCATCATCGGCGGGCAGTCGTTGTGCCTCTTCCTGACCTTGCTGCTCGTGCCGGTTGCCTACGTGAAGTGCGACGAACTGGAGCAGGCCTTCATCGGCGCGGGGCCGAAGGCGTGGCTGTCGAAGGTGTCCGCGGCGACGGTGGGACGCCTTCGCCCTGCCGTAGAGTCACGGCAGGGCTGACGGTCGGTCAGGTTTCAGAACGTGAAGAGACCCGTGACGACGAAGCTGCCGGTGTTCTCGTGGAAGCGAGGCCTCAGTTTGCCCGTGCTGTGGGTGACGCCGCTGGCCGAGTCGAACCACATCATGCGGTAGCGATACCCGGCGCTGACGCCAACTCGCGGATGCGGATAGACCGTCACGCCGCCTTCCGTATTCACCCCGAAGCCCCTGTAGCTCGCGTCCCCGAGATCGGGATCGAGATAGCTTCCGTCCTTGATCTTCAGCCACGGGATGTTACCGCCGAGCAGCACGTGCGGCTGGATGCGGCTTCTCGTGAGCAGGTAGATCCGCTCGTCGAAGTTGAGCACGTAAAACGTCGCCTCGCTGGGTTGACCGAGGAAGGTGCCGTCGTGTTTCGTCCGATCGAAGCTGAACTCGAACGCCCCGTGGCCTGAACGATAGCCTCCGACAGCGCGCAGTGCGTTGTGAACGCCATCGAAGCGCGGCAGAATCACGATTTCCTCGCCGCCTTCTCTCTGGTATGCGGACTTGCCGTCGAAGGTTTCTCCGCCAAACGAGAAGTTGAACAGGCTGGACACACCGAGGTATCCGCCATCCTTTGCAAAGCCCGTCTGCTCCTGCGCCCTCGCCGGGCGTCGCAAGCGTCAGGAGGAAGGGCAGGTACGCGAGACGCTTCATGATTCTGGCGGCCGTGGGCATACTCATACCCAGCCCCGCTCCAAATCTGATGCCGCTCGCGTGCGCTCTGAACGGCTTCGGAAATATCGCGAAAGCACAGCACGCGGGATGTATCCGGCGCCGAGTCGCAAGTAAAAAACTGTAAGTCGCTTCGACAAAAATGTCAGACCGCCGCGCCCGACGATGGCTCAGCCGTTTCTGCCCTTCGCTGTGCGACATCGCGCCAACACGTGAAGAATCCAGACGATGCTTTCTGAATCGGCCATCGCATCGAGCGGGCGCGCATCCTTGGCGTGGTGCTTGCCATTCCGCCAGTCACCGTGTCCGGGTTGCCTCTTCGTCTCGCTTCGGCTGCGGCTGCAATCCTTTGCGCGTCCGCGTGCGGCGGCGGGTCGTCTTCGGGAGCCTCGCCGACGAATCCGTCGCCGACACCAGCGAACAAGTGGTCGGTTTCCGGCAACGTGGTGGATACCGCGGGACACCAAAGCGTGTCCAACGCCTCGGTCAAGCCATCATGGAACATGCCCGCAGTCTCGACGGATGCGAGCGGCACGTTTTCGCTGGGATCCACCGGAAACCCGCCTCCCAGCCCCGGCAAAGTCACACTATCGGCCGATGGGTTCGTCAGCCGGGAACAGTGGATCACGATTGCGTCACAACGGTCCGACGTCACGCTGGACCTGATTCGAAATTCGGCGCCGTTCTCGATGGACTTCTACAGGCAGCTGACGCGCGGGACCTATGATGAGGACGGCGGACCCTATCCGCTCCTGCGATGGTCACAGCAGCCACAGTTCTATCTGCAGACCGTGGATCAGATTGGGCGTGCGGTGCCGGCGGACGTGCTCAACACCATCCGCGATGCGGTCACGCGTGCGGTGCCTGCGTGGACTGCCGGGCAGTACACCGCGGTCATCGAGAGCGGCAGGGACACTCGCGCCGGCACGCCGGGCTGGATCAATATCCTGGTGCAGAACAGTCCTGGCGAGCGCGTCACGTGCGGGCAGTCGTATGTCGGTACCGATCCCGGAGAGATCACGCTGATCATGAACCCGGTCTGCTCGTGCGGCGCAATCAAGGTCCCAGGGCAGGTCGTGGTGCATGAAGTCGGGCACGCGCTCGGCTTCTTCCATGTATCCGATCAGAAGAGCGTGATGTATCCGCGCGCGCCGGGCAACTGCCCGCTCGGAGAGCTGAGCGCGAGTGAGAGCTACCACGCGGCGATCGCGTACCAGCGGCCACGCGGGAACACCGACCCCGATAACGATCCATTGGACAGTCGATCATTCTTCTCGCGCCCTGTCCTCGGACCGCCGGGCCCGATCAAAAACTAGCCTAAAGTCTGTCTCATAAACCTGACGCTCACTCCAGGATGCGAGCGAGCCGTGCGAGCGAGCCACGCGAGCCGCCTTCGCGCTTCGCGCTACGGCGCCCAAGTCGGAGCGAGGGTTGTGCGAGCGCTTGCCCGCCGTAGCTTTAGCGAAGGCGGGTGTAGGGGAGTCCGAGGGGCGAAGCCCCTCGGAATGAGAATGCGTGTAGGACTTACGCAACGCGCTCGACGTTCCTGACGGCGCAGACACAATTCCGTTGCCAAATTCCCCCGCAAACACAGGCGAAGCCGATTGGAGTCAGCGAGTTCCGGCGCGGCACGAATCCTGCCTCCCCGAGCGCAACAGGCCCTGCCAGATGCCGATTCACGATTCGACTGTCGAGGGTCGCGCGCTCGGACTCGCGCATCGTCGCGGCTGCCGCTGCGGTCGCACTCATGGTGATCTGCAACCAGATCACGGGCACCGCGCAGAACTCCACTGTCACCATCACCGTCGATCCCGCCGTCAACCGCCATCGCAATCGATCCGAACATCTACGGCGTCGCGCACGCGACAACGGCGCAGCTGAACGACCTGAACACGCCGCTCAACCGCAACGGCGGGAACAACACCACGCGCTACAACTGGCAGCTCAACGCGGACAATCGTGGTAACGACTGGTATTACGAGAGCATCGCTGACAGCAGCGCCACAGCCGGCGAACGCGGCGATACCTTCATTGCCAGCGCGAAAGCCGCCAACGCGCGGGCCATGTTGACGATCCCGACGATCGAATGGGTCGCGAAGGTCGGGACGGGCCGGAGCCAAGCTGGCTGGATTCTCCATCGCGAAATACGGCGCGCAGACCGGAAACGATTGGCAGTGGTTCGCTGACGCGGGCAATGGCGTTCGCGCCTCAGACGGGCAGTTCGTGACGGGCAACGATCCCAACGACGCGAACGTGCCGTCGAACTCGACGTTTCAACAGGGGTGGGTCCAGCACCTGGTCAGCCGCTGGGGAACGAACGCCGCCGGCGGGTTGCGCTACTACATTCTCGACAACGAGCCCAGCCTGTGGCACTCCACGCATCGCGATGTCCGGCCAACGGGCGCGACGATGGACGAAATCAAGAGCCGCATGGTTGATTTCGCGACGAAGATCAAGGCGGTCGATCCGACCGCCCTCGTGGTCGGACCGGAGGAGTGGGGCTGGAGCGGATACTTCTACAGCGGATACGACCAGCAATACGGATCGGCCCATGGCTGGGGGTCGCTTCCCGATCGGAACAACCACGGTGGCGCCGACTACCTCACGTGGCTGCTCGGCCAACTGAAGCAGAGCAGCACCGCGGCGGGTCAGCGGCTGCTCGACGTCTTCACCGTGCATTACTACCCGCAGGGCGGTGAGTTCAGCGACGACGTGTCGTCGGCGATGCAGCTACGCCGCAATCGATCCACGCGTTCGTTGTGGGATCCGACCTACATCGATGAGACGTGGATCAACGATCGCGTTCAGCTCATTCCGCGTATCAAGAACTGGGTGGCGACCTTGTATCCGGGGACGTTGACGGGCATCACGGAGTACAACTGGGGCGCCGAGAACCACATCAACGGCGCGACGACCCAGGCCGACGTCTTCGGGATCTTCGGCCGCGAGGGGCTGAACATGGGCGCCCGGTGGGCGACGCCGGACGCGAGCACGCCGACCTACAAAGCGATGAAGATGTATCGCAACTACGACGGCAACAAGTCGGGGTTCGGCGACATGAGTGTGGCCGCCTCGACGCCGAATCCTGACGCGGTCTCGGCGTTCGCCGCCGTCCGATCGGCCGACGGCGCGCTGACGGTCATGGTGATCAACAAGCAGCTTTCGACGGCTCCTGCGGCCACGGTCAACGTGTCCACGTTCGCCCATCGCGGCATCGCGCAGGCGTGGCAGCTGACTTCCACCAACGCTATCACTCGTCTCTCCGACGTGTCGGTGAGCGGGACCAGCTTCGTCTCGACACTCCCGGCGCAGAGCATCACGCTGTTCGTCGTGCCGGCCAGAGCCGCGGCGCCGACGCCACCGACCAACCTGCGGATCATCCGCTAACCCTTTAAACGCCACGGAAGAACACAGGTTCTCTTCCGTACTTTCCTAGCCGCTTGGCCAGGGTCGAGCTGAACGCGCCGACGGCTCCATGAAGAACCGACAGATCCGAAGCTGGAGTTTTGCGTCCGCCGCCACGCGCTCCGCGCGTCAGGCAGTCAGAGAATCGCCGAGACAAACAGGTCGAGATCAAGCGCTGCTTGTCTCCGGGATTCTCTGACTGCCTGGACACCGGCCGCAGGCCGGTGGCGGCAGACGCCGGTGTCGCAGGTCCGGCTGGCGCACCGGCGCCAGCCGGCTAAGTCCCTCCGTCCTTCGGTTCTTCGGATCTTCGGATCTTCGACGTAGCCGTCAGCCCGTGCACCGCGACGGTGGCTGTCGTCGATAGTTGATGGCGAGCCGAACGGCGTCCTTCATCCCTGCTCACCAGCTCGACCGATCACGACAGAACGGTCTTAAAACCAGTTCTAGCTCTGCTAGGCAGCGGCGATGTCTTCCTGTGGTCCCGCACTTCCACCCAAGGGAGTAGACAGCCTCCATCCGTGGATGTAGACTGCCTACATCCACCTTCGCTAAAGCTCCGGTGGACAAGTTCCACCTTCGCTAAAGCTCCGGTGGACAAGCCCTATGCCGAAACGCACCCGTTACCAGAACCGCATCGAGCTGCTCCAGGGCACGCTCGATCTCCTCATTCTGCAGACGCTCCAGTGGGGCCCCCAGCACGGCTATGGCATCGCCACCGCGATCCAGGCGGGCTCGAGCGACGTGCTCCAGGTGGACACGGGATCGCTCTATCCGGCCCTGCACCGGCTGGAGAAACAGAAGTGGATTTCGGCCACGTGGAAGCTCTCGCCCAACAAGCAGCGCACGCGTGTCTACCGGCTCACCGCCGCGGGCCGCCGGCAGCTCTTGTCCGAACGATCACGATGGCAAGCCATCGTCGACGCGATGGCCGCCGTGCTCGCGAAACCACGGAGCACTGAATCGTGAGGGACAAGGAACGCGATCTCCGTGACGAAATCCGGTCGCACCTCGAAATGGCGGCTGCCGACCACGTCGATCGCGGCGATACGCCAGACGACGCGGCCGTGGCGGCGCGACGTGAACTCGGGAACCTCTCGCAGATCCAGGAGGCCACACGCGACGTCTGGGGTCGCCGCTGGATCGGCCAGGCGGCTCAAGACATTCGGTATGCGTTCCGGATCTTCTGGCGAAGTCCCGGTTTCGCCCTGGTTGCCATCCTGTCATTGACGCTCGGGATCGGCGCGAACACGGCCCTCTTCGAGGTCGTGAACGCCGTGCGCCTGCGTGCGCTGCCCGATCGCGAACCCGCACGACATGGTGGAAGTGCGGCTGGTCAGCATGGATGCGGTCCGCGGCAATCGTCAGACGTGGAACTCGTCGGTGACGCAGCCTATCTGGCGCGAGATCCAGGCGCGCCAGACGGCCCTTACAGGCCTGTTCGCATGGAATCGTGCGTCGTTCAACCTGGCGCAGGGTGGAGAAGCGCGTCGATCCGAGGGACTCTGGGTGAGCGGCGACTTCTTCCCGACACTGGGCGTGCGGCCGGTTGCCGGACGGCTCTTCAACAGTGAGGATGATCGCCCTGGCTGCGCGCTTCGAGCCGTACTCGAGTGACGGCTTCTGGCGTCGATCGGTACGCCGGCGATCCGTCGGTCATCGGCCGAACCATCACGCTGGAGTCCCGGCCGTTCGAGATCATCGGCGTGGCGGCGCCAGGCTTTTACGGGCTCGAAGTCGGGCGCTCATTCGACGTCGCGCTGCCGCTCTGCGCGGAACCGGCGCTGGACGACGATGGAGACGGTCGCGTCAATGCGGGAACCACCTGGTGGCTCAGCGTGTTTGGCCGCTTGAAACCAGGATGGACCACTGAGCGCGCAGCCGCGCACTTCGGGGCGATCTCTCCGGACCTGTTTCGCGCGTCGCTTCCGGCCGGTTACCCGCCGGTGAGTGCTCAGTCGTACCTCGACCTCAAGCTGACCGCGAAGTCCGGCAGCGCCGGTCTGTCGCAACTGCGTGAGCAGTACGAAACCCCGCTCTGGCTGTTGCTTGGCATCTCGGGTGTCGTGCTCGTGATTGCCTGCGCCAACCTCGCCAACCTCCTGCTCGCGCGCGCGTCGCGCGCGAACGCGAGATCGCAATTCGGCTTGGGCTTGGCGCCTCACGCGGCCGTGTGATTCGCCAGTTGCTCACCGAGAGCCTGGTTCTCGTGGCGATCGGCACAGCGGGCGCGCTCTTTGTGGCGGGCACTCTTGGTCAATGGCTCGTGAACGCACTCGAGACATCGGACCGGACGATCACGCTGCCGCTCGGGATCGACTGGACCGTGTTCGGGTTTGCCTGCGCGCTGGCGCTGGCCACCTGCCTGCTGTTCGGCCTCGCGCCCGCAATCCGTGGCACCAGCGTCGCCGCCAGCGCCGTCATACGTGGCGGCGCGCGGGGCGCGACGGCCGGCCGTGAGTCTCTGGCTATCCGGCGCACGCTCGTCATTGTGCAGATGGCACTGTCCCTGGCTTTGCTCGTCGCATCGTTTCTGTTTGCGCGCACGCTGAACAACGTGCTCGGCGTAGACCCCGGGTTCCGGGCCGAGGGCCTCACGGTCGCCGAGATCAACCTGACGAAGCTCAAGCTCCCCGCCGACCGCGTGGCGGTCGTCGTCGGGGACATTATCGATCGCATTCGCGCCATCCCCGGCGTGGAGTCAGCGGCAACCGTTGCGGTGGTCCCAATCAGCGGCTCTTCCGGCAGCAACGAGGTCTGGCCCGAACGCGATCGGTCGCGCAACTTCGAGAGCCTCATCAACAGTGCCGGATCCGGCTTCTTCTCGACCATGAAGATTCAGATGGTCGCCGGCCGGGATTTCGATCAGCGCGACACGCCGCAGTCGGTGCCGGTAGCCATCGTCAATGAAACCTTTGCGGCAAAACTCGGAGGGAGCGCCGCCGCGATTGGGCAGCGGTTCACGCGCGAGCGGACGCCGAGGAGTCCCGAGAAGACGTACGAAATCGTCGGCATCGTCAGGGATTCGCGCTACATGAGTGTTATTGAGGCACCGTCGCCGGTTGCCTGCTATGCGGACGCTCAGCGCAGCCCGGAGGCGGACGAGCAGCTGGTGATTCGATCGAGCCTGCCGCTCACCGCCACCACATCCGCAATCACGGCGGCCCTGGCTAACACTGACCGCCGGATCGAGGTCAACTATGCCGTGCTGTCCACGATGATTGGCGACACACTGCTTCAGCAGAAGCTGCTTGCCGCATTGTCCGTCGGCTTTGGCGCACTGGCGGCGATCCTGACGATGGTCGGATTATACGGGCTGGTGGCTTACACGGTGTCACGCCGCACCGGGGAGATCGGCATCCGCATGGCTCTCGGCGCAACCGCGCGTGACGTGGTCAAGCTGTTCCTGATCGAAATAGGCGTGCTGCTGGCAATCGGGACGGCGTGCGGCATTGGCCTGGCCCTCGCCGGCGGCCCAACGGCCGCTGCGCTGCTTTTTGGAGTCAAGCCGTACGATCCGGCAACTCTTGCGGCCGCCGTCGCGGTGCTCGCGACGATCGCCCTGGTGGCCAGCGTCGTTCCGGCCCGTCGTGCCACCCGCATCGAGCCCGTCGACGCGCTGCGCGCCGAGTGATGTGCTCTCAGGTTCTACAAGGTTCTGCAGGGTTCTACGGGGTTCTGCGGGGTTCGTTCTAGTTCTGCGGGGTTCGCACGGTCTTGAACCTCGAACGAACCGTGCAGAACCTGGTAGAACCAAGCAGAACCCAGTAGAACCCCATTCGTGATCACGACCGCGCGGATCCCGGATCCCGGATCCCAGACGACGGATCCCGGCACGTATCCACCCCCGTCGCGTGGCACGCCGACGCCCGATCGGTCATACTACGCGCTGACCACCATAACCCGATTCGAAGGGTGTGACATGCGATCTGCCCGCACGGTGACGGCGGCCGCCCTCGTTCTTGGAACGGCAGTGCTTGGGCCGATCGGCAGTTCCCTCTACGCGCGTGTATCAGACGTCGTCCAACGCGCGCCGGCCGGGGAAAATTTTGATGTCACCGGCCATCCATTGAAGCCGTTTGAACCGTCGGGTCCGGCCAACGTCATCTTCTTCATCGCGTCCGACTGCCCGGTCTCGAATTCGTACGCGCCGGAAATTCAGAGCATCTGCCGCGACTATGCGTCCCGCGGCGTGGGCTGCTCGCTGGCGTACGAAGACCTGGACCTGACCAATTCGGCAAGCCGACTGAACGATACTGTCCGGAAGCACCTCCAGGAGTTCCGGTACACCGATATTCCCGCCGTCGTCGACAGCTCACGATCCATCGCGAAGCGCGCGAAGGCGTCCGTGACACCAGAGGCGGTTGTGGTGGATCGCGCCGGGAAGATTCGGTATCGCGGCAGAATCGACAACTTCTATGCGGCGCTGGGCAAAACGCGCCGGCAGGTCACGGAACACGACCTGCGTGCCGCGCTCGACGCGGTGCTGTCAGGCGGATCAGTACCCAAAGCCGAGACCGAAGCCCTCGGTTGTTACATCGTCGATCCCGCAGAGTTGAGGAAGTGACATGCGCATTCGCGTGATGCCAGCAGCCCTGATCGGTTTGAGCGCCGCAGTCGTCCTGGGTTCCGTCACGCTCCGGTCGCAGGGCGCCGCGACTCGAGTGGCACAAGGGCGCGCGAGCTCCAGCAATCCGACCTTCACGGAAAACGTCGCACCGATCGTCTACGCCAACTGCGTGACGTGCCATCGGCCGGGCGAAGTCGCGCCGTTCCCGCTGATTACCTACGAAGACGTCGTCAAAAAGGGCAAGCAGATCGCCAGGGTCACCGAATCGAAGTTCATGCCACCGTGGCACGCCACGCACGGGTATGGCGAGTTCCTTGGTGAGCGCGGCCTGGCCGATGCCGAGATCGCCACGATCGGCATCTGGGTGAAGAACGGGATGCCGCGCGGCGCCGACTCGAAGATGCCCAAGCTCCCGGTGTTTCCACCGGATGGGTGGCGGCTCGGGCAGCCGGATCTGATCCTCGAGATGCCGGCAGCCTTCGATCTCCCGGCCAGCGGCCCGGACGTTTTTCGCAATTTCGTCATTCCGACGAAGCTCACCGAAGACAAGTGGGTGCGAGGGATTGAGTTTCGTCCGAGCGCAAGGAAAGTCGTGCATCACGCGCTCTTCGCGCAGGTGGCTGGCGGAAGCCTGGCAGCGAGAGATGGCGCGGATGGCCGGCCGGGATTCGGAGGAATGGGAGCGGTTGGTGTGACCGGCGGCGGCGCGGGGCATCTCGGCGGATGGGCCGTCGGGGCAACCCCCGTGATGTTGCCGCAGGGCATCGCATTACGACTGCCGAAAGGATCCGATTTCCTGCTGCAGATGCATTTTCATCTGAGCGGCAAACCGCAGTCCGAAAAGTCGCTGATTGGAATCTATTTCGCCGACAAGGCGCCCGACAAGAATCTGTTCACGATCGAGTTGCCGCCGCTCTTTGGCGTCGGCGCAGGCATCGATATCCCTCCAGGCGAAGCGCATTTCACCATCAAGGACTCGTTTACGCTGCCGGCCGACATCAGCGTCTATTCAGCGATCGCGCACGCGCACTACCTGGCGAAGGAGATGAAAGCCACCGCCACGCTTCCAGATGGATCGACGAAGCCGCTGCTCTGGATTCAGGACTGGGACTTCAACTGGCAGGACACGTACGTGTACAAGAAGCCGTTCACCCTGCCGAAGGGCACACGGCTGGACGTCACGCTGACGTACGACAACTCGGACGACAACCCGCGAAACCCAATAACGCCGCCAAGACGCGCGCTATGGGGCGAGCAATCGTTCGACGAGATGGGAACGGTCGGCTTCGGCTTCGAAGTCTTGAACAAATCCGACGTTCCGGCGTTCGAGGACGCGCTGAGATCGCGATCGAAAGAGGCGATCGCCGCCGGAGGGAAAGACGGCACCGTCGGACGATTCCTCGCGCGTCAGCAACGGCAGAATCGAGGGCTGCAGCAGTTGACCGTGTTCGATCGCCACGGCGTAGTCGTGAGTCGAGTCGGGGAGCCAGGGTCGTATTCACAGGCGGCGTTTTCACCCGATGGCTCCCGCCTGGCGGTCATCAAGAGGGATATCGACAGCGATGCGCAGGACGTGTGGACGTTCGACGTGGATACCGGGAAGGGAAGGGCGATCACGTCGGACTCGACACCTGATGCGGCACCGGTGTGGTCACCCGACGGGAAGTCCATTGCCTACGTATCCGTACGCGAAAACACGAACGGTATCTACCGCCGAAGCGCCGACGGCACGGGAGCGGAAGAACGGCTCTACCTTCACTCGACCGGCGCGACCATCGTGCTGACGGACTGGTCGGCCGACGGCCGCTATCTGACTTTCTGGAACGGCGACACGATGTTCCTGCTGCCGCTCACCGGCGATCGGAAGCCGACCGAGCTGAAGCGCGAGGACTTCTTCGGACGCGGCGGCCGATTCTCGCCTGACGGCAGGTATCTGGCGTTCAATTCGAATGACAGCGGCCGGTTCCAGATCTACGTCAGGCCTCTCGATCCCTCGACCGCCGCTGCCGCATCGGCCGGAACGCGATCGCAGGTCTCCCAGGAAGGCGGAATCGGCGGCATCGTGTGGCGGAAAGACGGCAAGGAACTGTTCTATTTGTCGCAGCCTCCGCGGCAAACGGTCATGGCGGCCGACGTGTCCACCGGCTCGTCGTTCGAGTCGCGCACGCCGAAAGCGCTCTTTGAGATTCCAACGCCAATCGGTGCGCCCGCGCAGCTCAGCACGGTATGCAGTCCCGACGGAGAACGTTTCGTCTTCGCGGTCAACGTGCCAGCGAGGGCCGTGCGATAGCCTCGTTTTTCGCGTATCGAACAGGAGGTCAGTGTGGCTGAATTCTCTTCGCATGTGCCAGGCACGTTTTCCTGGGCAGAGCTCGCGACGATCGATCAGAAAGCGGGCGTGGCGTTCTACCGCGCGCTCTTCGGCTGGGATGTCAACGAAGCGCCAATCGGACCGGACGGGGTCTATTCGATGTTCACCATGCGCGGCAAGGAAGTCGCCGCCGCATACACGATGCGCCCCGAGGAACGTCAGACAGGAGCGCCACCGCACTGGAATCTCTATGTCACCGTGGCGAACGTCGACGAGAGCGTGAAGAAGGCCGAGGCGCTGGGCGCGAAAGTGCTCGCGCCGCCCTTCGACGTCATGGACGTCGGCCGGATGGCGATACTACAGGATCCGACCGGCGCGGTCTTCGAAGTCTGGCAGGCGAAGCTGCACATCGGCGCGAAGATTCTCAACGAGCCGGGCGCGCTGTGCTGGAGTGAACTGACGACGCGCGACACGAAGAAAGCGGAGGCGTTCTACACGGCGCTCTTTGGATGGTCGGCGAAACACGCCGCGCCAGGGTCGCCGATGGAGTACACCGAGTTCAGCAATCAGGGAAGACCCGGCGTCGGCATGATGGAGATGCCGAAGCAGATGCCGCCGCAGGTGCCGTCCTATTGGATGCCGTATTTCCAGGTCGACGATTGCGACGGCAGCGTCGCGACGGCGAAAGGCCTGGGCGGCAAAGCGATGATGGGGCCGCAGGATATTCCCGGAACCGGGCGGTTCGCGATCCTGACCGATCCGCAGGGTGCCATGTTCGCGCTGTATAAGCCCGCCCGCGGCTGAAACCTCGAACGGTGGCTGGCACCTTCGCGGGAAGGCGCCAGCCACCTGTTTCGTCGGCTCAGTTGCCCACTTTTGGTATCGGCGCTGACAGCCATGTTGCACACACCTGCAACGCCTACCGGTTGCAAACCCGTAAACCATTGTTAATTAGCAAGTTCTGTCGATAGCCCAACAATCGAGCCCATGGGCACGTGCCTTGCGCCTACGGATAGGCGGAGGCACACCATGAAGACGCTCATCACGCGCGCATCGATGGTGGCCGGACTGACGGGCGGCATCCTGTTCGCGAATGTCGCCGTTGAGAGTGCGGCTCCTGTTTCACCGGTGATTCCGGTTTCGCGACGAGTGCACCAGGTGACCGTTCCGGCCGGAACGGTCCTGCGGCTGCGGCTGAACCGCGGTTTCGGTTCGGACATCTCGCACGTCGAGGATCCAGTTTCGGCGACGCTGACCGCACCGGTAATGATTGGCGGACAGACCATCCTCGGCGAGGGCAGCCTCGCCTCAGGATACGTTTCTGAAGCGACGCGACCCGGCAAGGTGAAGGGCGTCGGCCGCGTCGCGGTCCGCTTCACGCGTATCACCCCGGCCGGCAATGACGCGCGCTACAACATGCAGACGCGCTCGTGGGTGGCCGTCGCGCCCGCGACTAAGAAGAAGGATGCGCTGACCATTGGAGCGCCGGCCGCTGGCGGTGCGGTGATCGGCGGAATCCTTGGCGGGAAGAAGGGCGCCGGAATCGGTGCGCTCGCCGGCGGCGGCGCGGGGACCGCTGTGGTCTTGTCCACGCGCGGGAAGGATGTCCGCATCGGACGCGGAACGACCCTGGCGGTGAGGTTGACGGCGCCGCTGACGGTTAGCGTCGAGCAGTAGCTAAGCCAACGGAGTTGCTGGGAGATAACGGAGTTCACAACGAAGGAACGGAGATAACGTTTCTTCGTTTGTGAGCTCCGTTTCTTCGTACGCTCCATAATCCCCATTCCGGTGTCTAATTCTCCAGAGCGCTGAATGCTCGAACTTCGAGCCCTCCTGTCTCCGAGATCCCGACATGAAACGTATTGCTGAAGTCATTGTCCTGGCGGTGCTGTGTCTTTACGCGTCACCTGCCGACGCCCGGCAAACGCAGCGGTCAGATCCCGGCCTCACGGTTGTCAGCACAGCACCGGAAGGCGAGGTCGCATCGCTGGCGGAGGTGAACGAGATCCGCGTCGTGTTCTCGGAGCCAATGGTGGCGCTTGGGAGGATTCCGACCGACGTGCGTCCGGCGTTTTTCAGGATTTCGCCGGCCGTGCCCGGGACTTTCCGATGGTCGGGAACCACGGTACTGATCTTCACACCCGATCCAAAAACCAGGCTCGCACACGCCACGAGTTACCTGGTGACCATTGCCGCTGGCGCCTCGTCCGCAAGCGGCCAGCGCCTCGCGAAGGATGTGACTTTCACGTTCACGACGCCGACGGTTCGTCTGCTGCGCACGAGTTGGTATCGACGAGGTGGAACCGTCGATGGCCCCCTCGTTGTAATGTTGCGCTTCAACCAGCCGGTCCGGCCGGCTGATGTCGCGGCGTCGCTTTCCGCCGCGCTCGAGCCGCATCAATGGACGACACCTACGTTCACCTCGGACGAACAGGCGCGTCTGACCTCACTGAATCCGCAGGCGCTCGGCTTATTCCAGGCGAAAGTCTCGGCCACGCGGGCCGTGGCGTCAGCCAGCACACCTGTGACGCTCGGTCAGACCAATGATTGGGACAGGAAAACGTACCCGCCGTCAGGCGATCTCGTGGTGTTTGAAACCGACAGCAAGGTCCTCCCGGAAAGCTGGGTGAAGCTGTCGCTGGACGGCAGGCTCAAATCGCCTTCCGGTCCTGCCACGCCCGGCAAGCAGCAGACGTTCATTATTCACGCCGAGCGGGCATTCTTCATCGACGGGTTCCAGTGCCGGGCTGCCTGCGATCCCGATCGCTGGAATCCAATTCAAGCGCGCGCACCCGTCAAGGTCTCGGACTTTGCCGCCGCTCTCACCGCGACGGATGTGACAGCGGCTCCCGTCGAAGTGCGCAAGACGACATCGACGCCCCGGCGTGGTGACGTCGTGCCGGACGCGTCCTTTCAGATCACGCTCGAAGACGCAGGATTTGATACACAGCCGCCGGTCCGAAAGTACGTCGTCACCGCCCGCGCCGATCTTCGGGCGAGCGACGGGCAGGTTCTCGGCTATCCGTGGCTCGGCGTCGTTGATACCTGGCATCGCAGCGCATTCACGAGCTTCGGCGACGGTCACGGAGTGTGGGAGAAGGACGGTGGAACGACGCTACCGTTCTACGCGCGCAATTTTCTGGACGCTCGGCAGTGGGCGATGCCGATCGATCCAGGTCAGCTGATGCCCACTTTGCAATCGCTTCAAGCAGATCATTTCCACACCGCACCACCGGGAGAAGGAACGAGCCGCCGGCTCGCGCTCACCCCGGATCGGATTCAATCGCGTGGCCTCGACCTGTCGCGAGCGTTGGCGCCAGGGCGGACCGGCCTCGTGTGGACAGCCGTCCAAGAAGGCCAGGCCATACCGCAGTCCCGCCGCGCCGCTGGCAACGACGACAAGCCGCAGACCCGCGCGTCGATCGTTCAGGTGACGAACCTCGGCATCACGGTGAAGGACAGCCCCCAGAACACGATCGTCTTCGTCACGCGGCTCGACAACGGATCGCCGGTCGAGGGCGCCAACGTGTCCATCATCGGGCTCGACAACAAGGTGTCCTGGAGCGGACGGACCGGGCGAGACGGCATCGCGAACGCCTCGGGGACGCCGCTTCGCGATCCCGACGACTGGTGGAAGTTTGCCTTCATCGTCACCGCCGAGAAGGACGGTGACGTCGCCTACGTGGGAAGCGATTGGAACGAGGGCATTAGTCCGTGGGAGTTCGGCACCGGCGTGAACCTGCAGGAAGCGTCGCCGCTCTTGCGCGGAAGCGTGTTCACCGATCGCGGCGTGTATCGACTCGGAGAAGACGTGCGTCTCAAGGCCATCCTCCGGCAGAACACGCCAGGCGGCATCCGCATGCTTCCAATCGGCACCCGCGTCGTGCTGACGGTGCGGGACAGTCAGAACCGCCTGGTGGACGAGCGAACCATCACGCTCACGGCCTGGAGCAGCGCCGACTGGACGATGACCCTGCCGCAGGATGGCGCGCTCGGGTATTACTCGCTTCGCGCGATTCTCGAGAGCGATCGTCCGAACCCGCGGACGCTGGAAAAGAGGAAGCGAGGCATCGAACCGGGAGAGTCAGCCGAGGACTTCGAGCCATGGGAGAAAACGGTACACGGATCATTCCTGGTTGCCGCCTACAAGCGCCCGGATTTCCGCGTTGATGTCAGCCTGAAGGGCGACACGGCGATCGCTGGAGACGCGCTGAACGGGACCGTGACGGCGCGGTACCTCTTCGGCGCGTCGATGGGCGTGCGGCCCGTCGCCTGGAGCTTTTCAAAAACGCCGACGTACAGCGCGCCGCGGGCCATCACGGAGAAGTTCCAGGAGGACCGATGGATCTTCGTCGGCTATCCGGTACGCGACGGGGATCGCGACTATTCAGTACAGCTTCGCCGGGAAGAAACGAAACTGGGCAAGGCCGGCGATCTCGCCGTCAAGCTGGACACACCGCGCGACGCGGGCCTCCCTTTCATCTACACACTCGAGGGTGACGTCGAGGACGTCTCCCGTCAACACATTGCCAACCGCGCGAACCTCACGGTCCATCCTGCCCCGTGGTACGTCGGCGTTCGGAAGCCGTCGTACTTTCTGGAGCAGAAGAGCGGGCTGAAGACGGAGATCGTCGCGGTGGGACTCAATGGCACTGCCACGGCGGGCGTTCCCGTCCAGGTGACGCTAACGCAGGTCCAGTGGCAGAGCGTTCGACGGGCGGAAGGCAACGGCTTCTACACATGGGACACTGAGCGGAAAGAAGTGCCGGCTGGCAGGTGGGACGTCACGACCGGGACCGAACCCACACCGCTCACGATTCCTTTTGCGAATGGCGGCTATTTCATTCTGGAAGCGAAAGGGATCGGCACCGATGGCCGCACGGCGCTAACCCGGACGTCGTTCTACGTGCTGGGTGAGGGCTACACCGCGTGGGAGCGGTTCGATCACAACCGGATCGAGCTCGTGCCCGAGCGCAAGACCTACAAGCCGGGTGAAACCGCCCGGATCATGATTCAGTCGCCGTGGGAGCGAGCCACCGCGCTCGTCACGACCGAGCGCGAAGGCATCCGGACGTACCGCTCCTTCATGCTCACATCGACCCAGGAGTCCATCTCCGTTCCGATTGGGGAAGGCGACATCCCCAACGTGTTCGTGTCGGTTCTGCTGGTCAAGGGCCGATCGAGAGTTGCACCTCAGAGCACGACTGACTCGAGCGCGGCCGGCGGACCCGTGCGACAACAGAAGACGACGCCTCCGATCCCGGCAAGCCATCCTTCCGCCTTGGCTACGTCGAGCTGAAGGTCGAGGATCGAACGAAACGACTCGCTGTCTCCGTGTCAGCCAACAAGGAAGAGTATCGACCGGCAAACCAGGCCACGCTCGCGCTCGACGTCAAGGATGCGCAGAGCCGCGGCGTATCGAGCGAGGTCACGTTGTGGGCTGTCGACTACGGCGTGCTGTCGCTCACGTCGTATCAGACGCCGGATATCCTGGGATCCGTTTACGTCCGGAAATCTCTCCAGGTATTCAACGTGGACAATCGCCAGCGCATCGTGTCGCGCCGGGTCCTCACGCCGAAAGGCGACACTGACGGTGGCGGCGGAGGAGCTGATGCCGGCGCCGGGACCCTGAGAAAAGACTTTCGCGTGCTGGCGTTCTGGCTGGGATCTGTCACAACGGATCAGAACGGCCAGGCGCACGTGAACGTCACGTTGCCTGAATCGCTGACGACCTACCGCATCATGGCCGTCGCGGCGGATCGCCTCTCGCGTTTCGGATCGGGTGACAGCGAGGTCCGCATCAACAAGCCGCTCACGCTCAAACCCACGTTCCCGCGATTCCTCGCGGTCGGCGATCGCGCACACTTCGGTGCCGTGGTGACCAGCCAGCTCTCCACTGCGGGCACCGCGGTGGTCACCATGAAGAGTCTCGATCCAGCTGTGCTCGACATCGGCGCGGGGAGTCAGCAGTCGCTTCCGATCGGCGCGGGAGCCTCGATTGAGGCACGGTTTGACGCAACCGGCAAGTCAATCGGGCGTGCGCGCATCCAGATGACGGTGAAGGTGGGCGACGAAACCGACGCCTTCGAAGATGTGATTCCCGTCGAGGTGCTCGCATCGCCTGAAACGGTCGCCGCGTACGGCGAGGCCGGCAACACATCCGGGGCTGCGATCGAACGCCTGACGATTCCTCAGGGCGTTGTTGCAGGTCTCGGCGGGCTGCACGTCGAGATGTCATCGACCGCGATGGTGGGGCTGGGCGAAGGCGCGAGGTATCTGGTCGAGTATCCGTACGGCTGCGCCGAGCAGAAGGGATCGCGGGCGCTTGCACTGTTGCTGGCCGCCGACCTCGGCGATGCTTTCACGCTGCCCGGCGTCGAGCCCTCAAAGATGCGTCCAGCGGTCCAGCAAACACTGAAGGAACTCGAACGGTTCCAGTGCAGCAGCGGTGGATTCGCCTATTGGCCGGGCGCGTGCGAGACAGTGTCTCCCTATCTGACGGCCTACCTGCTGCACGTGTTTCACGTCGCTGCCGATCTGAAATACGTCGTCGATCCTGGCGTCAGGGAGCGCGCGTACACGTACCTCGAAAAAAGCCTTTCGCAGCCGCCGCCGTCGAACGAAGGGTGGTGGCCGTCGTACACGGCATGGCAGGCCTTTGCGGTCAAAGTGCTCGTGGAAGGAGGTCGTACGCAGGATTCGAATCTGAATCGGTTGTATGGGTATCGCGATCGGATGCCGGTGTTCGCGCTGGCGTATCTGCACGATGCGCTGCTCGCAAGCGGCCAGTCGTCCGGGCCACGGATTGACGATCTCCGCCGCCGGATGTCCAACGCGATTCTGCCGGAGGCCGGCAGCGCGCACGTCGAGGAGCTCGCCGACCCGTATCTCCTCTGGTTCTGGAACTCGAACGTGCGCTCGACGGCCATCGTTCTCAACAGCCTTGTCCGGGCGGACGCACAAGCGCAGTCAATCACGCCGATCGTTCGGTGGATGATGGCCGCGCGCAAGAGTGGACGCTGGGGCAACACGCAGGAAAATGCGTACGCCATGGAGTCGCTCGTCAACTACTACCGGAAGTACGAGACCGTCGTTCCGGATTTCAGCGCCGTCGTGACGCTGGGGACGGACGAAGTCGCTCGACAGGAATTCAAGGGCCGGTCGGCAGACTCGAAGTCAGCGGATTTCTCGATGCCGCAGGTGCTGTCGAAGGGGACACCAGGGGCGGCCCTGCCTCTGACGTTCAGCCGCGCCGGCACCGGTACGCTCTTCTATACGACCAGGCTTCGTTACGCTGCAGACGTGACGACTCAGCAAGGGCTCGACAGCGGGTTCCGCGTGGACCGGAGATACGAACCGTATGTCGAGAATGGAGCCAGGCCGCCGGCGACCATTTACAACGCGGGGGACCTCGTTCGAGTCACGCTGACGCTCCGCCTGACGAAGGAGCGCCGCTTCGTGGCGGTCACCGATCCTATACCCGCCGGTTTCGAAGCCGTGGAGTCGTGGTTTGCCACCACGGCTCAGACAATCGCGTCGCAGCAAGACAGACAATCAACGCCGGACGGGTCCGCTGACTCGTGGCATAGCTGGTGGCGCTTCGGTGGGTTCGATCACGTGGAACGGCACGACGATCGGGTTCAGCTCTTTGCAACGCGGCTCAGTGAGGGTCTCCACGAATTCAGCTACATCGTCCGTGCGACGACGGCTGGCACGTTCCGCACGGCTCCTGCGCACGCGGAGGAGATGTACGAGCCGGAGGTGTTCGGGCGTACTGCCACAGCCGTGATCGAGATCAAGCGATGAAGTTCCTTGCAGAGCTCGTGAAGGCGGTCAGGCGGATGCTCTCGCGGCGACTGCTTTGGACGGTTGCCACACTGTCAGCGGCCGTGCTGGCGGCTGGCCTCTGGATCCGCCTCGGCCCCATACCGGCGGACCTCCTCGACGTCAGCGATGCGACGTCGACGATCGTCGTCGATCGCAATGGTGTGCCGCTCTACGAATCGCTGTCGGGCGACGGCACGCGAAGCGTGATGCTCAGCGCAAGCAACCTTCCGAATGCGCTGGTTTCCGCGACCGTTGCGGCAGAGGACCGGAGGTTCTGGTCGCACCCCGGGGTCGATCCCATTGCGATGGCGCGGGCGCTCAAACGAGATCTCGCCGAGCTTCGATTCGTTGAGGGAGGCTCCACGATTTCCCAGCAGGTTGCCAAGCTGCTCCTCAACAGGCAAACGCCGCGGCGTCGCCGCGGCGTCACCGCAAAAATACACGAGGCCGTCCTGGCGTTGCGCCTCGAACACCGGTTCTCCAAGCGGGAAGTGTTGGCGCTCTACCTGAATCTCGCGGCGTACGGCAATCAGATCGTCGGTGTAGAGCGGGCCAGCCGCGCCTACTTCGGCTGCCCGGCGTCGATGCTGACGCCGGCGCAGGCGTCATTCCTGGCAGGGCTCCCGCAGCGACCCACGGGCTTCAATCCGTATCGCAATCGCGACGCCGCGCTGGCGCGGCAGCGCACGGTCCTGCAGCGGATGGCGGAGGCCGGCGAATTGCCATCAGACAAGCTGCGCGAAGCCCTGTCGGAGCGACTGACCTTCAAGCTCGAGTCGGCGCCGTTTGCCGCTCCGCACTTCGTTGAGATGGTGCTCGCCGCGGAGGGCGATCATCCGCGCGGCTCGCATAGAGACAACAATCGACAGCCGGTTGCAGGCTGAGATTGCGGGCATCATCCAAAGTCAGCGCAGCACCTTGACCGCTCATGGAGCCCAAAACGTCGCGGTCGTCGTCCTCGATAACGCAACCGGCGAATGGCTGGCGTGGGAAGGATCCGGCGACTACCTCGATGCGGGGCACGGAGGCACCATCAACGGACCGCGTGTGGCCAGGCAACCCGGATCCGCTCTCAAGCCCTTCACTTACGCGCTGGCGTTCGAAAGCGGATTCAACCCGGCAAGCGTGTTGCCAGACATTCCCTCAAACTTTCCGACAGCCGAGCCGGGTGTCTTGTATACGCCGCGCAATTACGACGGTCAGTACCGTGGGCCGCTGCTTGCGCGACGAGCGCTGGCGGGATCGGAGAACGTTCCCGCCGTGGCACTGGCGTCTGAACTTGGCGTTCCGAACCTGGTGCGATTCCTCCTGCGAGCCGGCTTTACCACGTTCGATCGCAATGCTTCCTACTATGGACTTGGCGTCACGCTCGGAAACGCGGAGGTGCGGCTCGACGAGCTCGTCGCGGCGTACTCCGCGTTCGCGCGCGGAGGACAATGGATCGCGCCAACCTATCGTGCCGACGCTCCGCGTCCCCAGGGCCACACCCTGGTCAGCCCGCGCACCGCGTTCTGGATCACTGACGTGCTTTCAGATCCGGAAGCCCGCGAATATGTGTTCGGGCGTGGTGGCAGCCTCGAGTTTCCATTTCCCGTGGCCGTCAAGACCGGGACGTCACAGGCGTACCATGACAACTGGACGATTGGCTATTCGCGTCACGTCACCGCAGGCGTCTGGGTAGGCAACTTCGATCGGAAGCCGTTGAGGAATTCGAGCGGTGTGACTGGCGCGGGCCCCATCTTTCATTCGGTGATGCTGGCAGCCGAACGAAGATCCGCAGGCAGGCCGGAAGACAAGCCGTCCGATCCCGGCGGGCCGAGTGAGAATATGTCTGTGCAGCCGGTGGAGATCTGTGCACTCTCAGGAATGACCGCTAACCGCTGGTGCCCGGCGCGCCGGCGCGAGTGGCTGCCGTCAGGCGAGAAGCTGCTGCCGTGCAGCTGGCACCATCTCACCGATGAAGGCCTGCTCACGGTCCTGCCTCCTGAGTACCGCCAATGGGCCCGAAGCACAGCTCAGGATCGCGAGGTCGTCCAGGCGAACGCCGGAGCAACGGTGCACGCGGTTCATGATCTCCGCACTGATTCGCTCCGCATCTCGAGCCCCCCGGACGGCTCAACGTATCTGATGGATCCCACACTCCGGCGGGAGTTTCAGGCGTTGACGCTGCGCGCCGTCACAGCCGCGCCTGGCGCGGTCGAGTGGATTGTTGATCGACGTTCGCTTGGCACTCTGGGACCCGATCAGCCCACGACGTGGCCTCTCGTTCCCGGCCGCCATACCTTCGTGGTTCGCGACGCCGACGGCCACTCGGCCGAATCGACCATCGTCGTGCGGTGAGATCTCCGAATATTCCGATATTCCGCCGACTCGACTGTTGCTCAACGGTCGAGTTTTCGGATCGGTCAGAAATCCCCACCGGCGTTCGAAGATTGGACGTTGGAGGGCCCAGCAAGCCCAGCTGTGCCAAGGGTGCAAGACCACAAGTACACCTGAACAGGCAGGCAATTTCAGCTGTTTGGCGGGCTTTTTCACCGCTGAGGTTCCGTTCGGCATTCAGGTTGCGGTCGAACATGCCGATTGGAGATCAGCCATATGACACATACCAACGTTCGTTCATTCGCGCTCGTCTGTACGCTGACCCTGTGCGTCGCATCGCCCGCGCTCGCGCAGCGCCACGAGAATCGAGCGCCACACGAGGGGTCCTCGGCGGTCCTTGGCGAGGTTGGCGTGTTCATGCCCAGGCAGGACGGCATGACGACAGGACCCGCGGTCGATGGGTCCTACGAGTACTACCTCACTGCACGGAACAGTCTCCGACTCGGGGCCGGGTGGGCAAATCCGAAGGTCGATCGCGAACACTCCGACGGCACGCGACAAGTGCGCGTCGGAGCTGACCTCCTTCACAACTGGGAGGGAGGCGCCATCCATCCATTCGTCGGTGCAGGCGCCGGCTCGTACTTCCTGCAGGGGATCGACAACGGCAACAACTTCGGACCGAGCCAGACGAAATTTGGTGCACGGCTGCTCGGCGGCGTGGAGTACTTCACCTCGAGAACCTTCGCGATCAAGGGCGAAGCTCGATACGACGCCGTGCAGAAGGCGAACGGCTACGATCCTTCGGGGTTCACGCTCTCGTTTGGAGTGAAGAGCTATTTCTAGGGTTCTGCTAGGTTCTGCGCCGGCTGCGACGGATCGCGTTTGATCCATTTGTAGGCGGCGAGGGAGTTCTTCCAGAAGTACTTTTCCGCGACCCGTTGCGGTTGCGTCTGGAAGAACTCCCGCACGACGCCCACTACCTTGTCGATTGGCGCCACGCCATCGCTGTTTGGCCAATCGCTGCCAAACACAATCCGGTCCTCTCCAAACGCGTTCACGAGGCTATTCAAACGCTCGCGGTACGGGGCAAGGTCGGTCGCAACCTGACCATTCACACGATGGATGACGGCTGACAGTTTCACGAAGACCCGCGGTCGCTGCCGAAGCTCCTTCAGTGCGTCGTCATAGGCCTGCTGCGTCTCAGGCGTGGGATCGAGGCCTGGCAGATGATCGAGGACGACGCGGAGATCGGGCACCTTGTCGGTTATCCGCACAATCGCCTGAAGCAGATTCACGCGGGGATTCGCGGTGTCGAGCACGAGATCGGCCTGAGCGAGCAACCTCAGGCCATCGATGAAGCCAGCGTTGTCTGCCTGCTTCGTGATGTCACGACCCCAGAGGTTCCCGTATCGAATGCCTCGAAACAGCGGGTTCTTGTGGTACCGCGCCAGCATTTCGCCGAAGTCAGGCTTGTCCGGCTCGAGGTTGCCAACCACGCCGACGATGATGGTGTCGCGTTCGGCAACCTCGAGGACCCACAGATTGTCCTCTACCCACGGGCTCGCCTCGATTTTGATCGCCCCGACGATTCCGAGCGGCGCGGCGAGCTTTCGGTAGCGCGGCGGGAGAGACGGCTGCACGGGCACGCCAGGTGGCCCCGAGTACGGCGCTCCCTGGGGCCGCGTGGGATCGAACAGGTGGATGTGAGTGTCGATGATCGGAATGGAGGACGGCCGATCGGACGACTGCGACCGCACCACTCGCGGCGATGCCACAACGATTCCGCCGATTGCTGCCACTTCCGTCAGAAACGTTCGCCGCGTTCGCATTCAACAATCAGCAATCGACAATCAGCAATCTATTTGGCCCACGCATACGCATCGACCCTGGGATCGGCGCCGGCGCTCACCGAGCCGGTCTTTCCGTCGACGATGATGCCTGCGAGCGAGCCCATCGACCAGGGGCCCGCCGGCCGTTCAGGGAATTTGTGACCCTTCGCGGCAAGCGCGGTCTTCACGCTGTCCGAGATCCGGGACTCGATCGAGAGATCTCCCGGATACATCGTGTGCGGGAACGGAGAAGCCGGAAAGCTGCGCGTCGTCCAGCGCGGCGCTTCGATCGCCTGCTGAACGTTCATGCCGAAGTCGATGACGTTGATGAGCGTCTCGAGCGTCCTCATGACCTGATCGTCTCCACCGGGGCTACCCAGGATCATGAAGGGCTGTCCGTCCTTCAAGACGAGGGTGCTCTGCAACGTGCTTCGGGGCCGCTTCCCTGGTGCGAGCGCGTTCGCTTCGCCGGGAACGAGCGAGTAGTAGTCGCCGCGGCAGTTGAGGATGAACCCGAGATCAGCCATGACGACGCCGGTGCCCCATGCGCTGTGGAGGCTCGGCTCGAAGCTGACCATGTTGCGATCCTTGTCGACCACGGCAAGGTAACTCGTGTCGCCGACATGATCGGCTTCACCCTCTGTGGAAAACGTGACCGGCGGATCGACCGATGTACTCTTCATGAACTTCGATGGATTGCCTGGCCGCATCTCCAGCGACGCGTGGTCGGGATCGATCAGCGCGCGCCGTTCCGCGGCGTAACCCTTCGAGAGAAGACCGTCGTACGGGATGGTGATGAAGTCCATGTCGCCGAGAAATTTCTCGCGATCCGCGAAAGCGAGCTTGATGGCCTCCGCGCCGGTGTGAATGAACGCCGCGCTGTTGTGCTTCATGGCCTTCAGATCAAAGCCTTCGAGAATGTTCAGCGCGAAGAGCTCCGCCGGTCCCTGGCTCGCGGATGCGTTCTTGTAGACGTCGTAGCCTCGATAGTTCGTTGAGACCGGGGTCTCGACCTTTGCTGTGTAGCTCGCAAAGTCTTCGTAACGGAACAGGCCGCCGTTCTTCTCGGAGAAGTCCGCCATCGTCCTGGCGATGTCGCCTTTATAGAAACGATCTCGCGCCGCCAGGAGTCCCGCGTGACGGCCTTTCGAGGATGCCTGCTTCTCGGACTCGACCAGGCGACGAAGCGTTCGGGCAACGTCCAGGTTCCGGAAGATCTCGCCGCCTTTTGGTGCCCTGCCATCGGGCCAGTACAGCTTCGTGCTGCTTGGATACTTCTGGAGCTTGCGGCCACCCATCGATCGAGCGAGTCCATCGGTCAGGACGAACCCTTGCTCGGCGAGATCGATGGCGGGTTGCAGCACCTGTGCAAACGTCATCGTGCCCCAGCGATCGAGCAGCGTGTACCACGCGTCGACGACGCCGGGAACCGTGGCTGACAAGAGGCCGTCATCGACAGGAATCTTTCCGTCCTGATGCTGCTTGTACCAGTCAATCGTGGCCAGCTTGGGCGCCGTGCCTTCCGCGTTGATGGAAACAACCTTCTTCGATTTCGCGTCGTAGACCAGCACGACCGCATCGCTGCCGTACTCGTTCGATGCGGGATCGACGAGCGCCAGCACTGCCTGTCCCGCAACCGCCGCGTCAAACGCGTTGCCGCCCGCTTCGAGGATACGCACGGCGGCCTCGGTCGCCTGGTGCTTCATCGAGCTGACCGCGTATTGACGCCCGATGATGACCGGCCTCATTGTGTGGCCGGGTTGCGGCTCGGTTTCCTCCTGTGCGAAGCAGAGAGCGGCAATTGCGGTTGCGACGAGCGCGAGTCCGAGCGTCAACCGAACGCGCACGAGCATGGTGACCTCCTGAAGGGCGGCGCGATCATGGCGCGACCGCGGGGGCTGTCAACTTCGGGGCGGGAGCCAGTCCTCATCCGGATCGTCTTCTTCCGGTTCAGGAAGGCTATCGCGTCATGGTCGTCCGGGGACAGTTCTCGATTCCGTCGTTCACTCGATATTACCGCCGCCATTCATCGAGATGCGCGGCAACGAATTCGTCATCATTCAAGTGGGGGTAGACGCGGCACACGCGGTCGATTTCCTCTGACTGACCACGGCTGAGCGTTTCGTGCGGATCGAGGCAGCGTGCGCTCGCCAACAGGCCCTGCCGGCGAAGCACCTCGTTGATGCCCGCAATACACCCGGCGAATCCATTCGCGGCGTCGAAGAGTGCGGCGTTCGCGTCGGTCACCTCGTTCGCCGTGCGAAGCAGCGCGACGGGGACGTGGCCACCTTCCACGGCTCGATGGCAGTCGGACAGTATCTGAACCGCGTGACTCGTCCACACGGCCCAATGCCCGAGCAGTCCGCCGACAATCCGCAGCTGAATGGTGCTTGTCCTCGCCGACATTCGATACGGCGACAAGAGATCGCTCACGATGCTGTCGTCGTTGCCGGTGTAAAGCGCGATGTCGGTGCGCCCGGAATCGGCAACGGCCCGGATCACATCGAGGGTCTGATAACGGTTGAACGGAGCGATCTTGATGGCGACGACGTGCGGGATCTCGACGAAACTCCGCCAGAAGCTGTACGCCAGCGGACGGCCGCCAACGCTCGGCTGCAGGTAGAAGCCGACAAGGGGCAGGATGTCGCCCACGTGCCGGCAATGATCGATGAGTTCGTCGTCGCTGGCTTTACCGAGCGCCGCGAGACTGAGTAGACCCGCATGATAACCAAGATCGCGTAAGAGCCCAGCCTCGGCCAGAGCCTGCGACGTAGCGCCGCAAATCCCGCCTATTCGGACGAGAGGCACTCGTCCCGTCCGGTCAGCCCGATCCATTTCTTCGCGGCCGAGCACAAGCACAGGTTCAAAAAGGCCGACCTGCGGGTCGCGGATTGCGAACTGCGTCGTGTGAACGCCGATGGCGAGGCCGCCAGCGTCGGCCGCCGCGTAGTAGCGCGTCAACGCGCGCTGATGCCGCTCGTCGAAGCGTCCGTTCGGATCGAGCGCGAGCGGGTGCGCGGGTATGACGAGGCCGCGAGCCAGCGCCCGACGCAACTCATCGATCGTCATCGGCCACAGACCAGGGACACAGAGTCAATCTCGTCACAGAAGAAGGCCACAGAGAACACAGACCAACACAGGCAAGGCCACAGAAGAACACAGATCAACACAGCCAAAGGCCACAGAAGAACACGGATGAACACAAGAGGGCGGACATGGAGTATAACTTTGCCCATCCGGGTGGCCAAATGGAAATCCCGGACAATTGCCGACGCCGGAGGGGAAACATGGCGACGCCTGCCTGGAACGTGAGCGGCCAATACTACGAAACCTGCACCTGCGACTTCGTGTGCCCCTGCGTCCCTGGGCAGATGGCCGTACGACCGACAAAAGGCGACTGCCAGTTCGCAATGGCGTTTCAGATCGAACGCGGGACCTATGGCGCCGTCTCGCTCGACGGCCTCGGCTTCATCGTCCTCGGCCTGACGCCGGAGGAGATGGGCAAGGGGAACTGGTCGGTCGGCCTCGTCACGGACGCGCGCGCCACCGCCGAGCAGCGCGACGCGATGACGGCGATCGCTAGCGGCGCGGCCGGCGGCCCGATGGCCGCCCTGTCGGGCCTCATCGGGACGTTTCTCGGCGTCGAATCGGCGCCGATTGCCTTCGATCGCCAGGGCGCGAAATGGTCCGTCAAGGCGTCGAATTTCGTCGACATGGCGGCGGTGGGCGCCAAGGGCTTGAACCCCAATGCCGAGTTGCGGCTCGAGAACACCGGCCATCCCGCCGCGGATACGTTCACGCTCGCGCACGCCTCCAAGAGTCACGTGCACGCGCTCGGCCTCGCCTGGGACGACGTGAGCGGGAAGAACAACGGTCAGTACGCGCCCTTTTCCTGGAAAAGCGCTTAGCCTGTCACCCAACCAAACCGTCCTTCCCAGCCGCGATCGCGTCATCATCTCGAGCTGCCTGGTCCTCCTAACCGCGCTCGCGTGGACGTATCTTCTCCACCTCGATCACCAGATGTCGGCCGCGATGGATCACGACAGGATCATGGCGGACATGGGTATGACGATGGACAGGCCGTGGAACGCGGCCGACGTCTTTTTCACGTTCGCGATGTGGGTGGTGATGATGGTGGGAATGATGACGGCATCGGCAGCGCCGGTGATGCTCCTCTTCGCGGGGATGCACCGGGGGCGCGGCCTACACCGCGCACCGCGCGTGGTGTTCGCCTTCAGCGCGGGCTACCTGCTCGTCTGGACCGCCTTCAGCGCGGGCGCCGCGCTCGCGCAATGGGCGATGCATCACGCGGCGATGCTGTCACCGGCGATGACGACGTCCAGCGCAAGACTCAGCGGCGCCATCCTGATTGCCGCGGGTGTCTATCAACTCACTCCCTTCAAGGGCGCGTGCCTGACACACTGCCGAAGCCCGCTCGGATTCCTCATGTCCCACTGGCGGGAGGGAACGGCCGGCGCGCTGCGCATGGGGATCGAGCACGGCACGTACTGCCTCGGCTGCTGCTGGGCGTTGATGTGCGTCCTCTTCGTCGTGGGCGTGATGAATCTCGTATGGGTGGCGGCGATGGCGATCTTCGTACTCGTGGAAAAGATCGGACCGGCGGGCGCGTTCGTCGCGCGGGTAGCTGGCGTCGCGATGATCGCGTCCGGCGCTCTCGTTTGGAGCGCAAGTCTTTAAGATTGAAGTACACCACGCTCGACGTGAGTAGAGTGCCATTCGAAGAGCGAGATCCCTGGCCGATCGAATGGGTCGCGCTGTGGCCCACTTCAGTTTCAGGAAGCAGCATCGCCTGCTGCCGTTCTTGCTGTGTTCATCTGTGTTCTTCTGTGGCCCTTTCGTCAGTTTTTCCGCGGCCTAGAAACGCCCGTCTCTGGATTCGAAGTGCGTCGGCTTCTCGAGGCTCGCGCCGCCGCGGGCCACCCAATCGGCGGTCCACTGGATCAGTTGCCGAGAGTCGATGCGAGGCCGCCCGAACAGCGACCATCCATGAGCGCCATTGCTCAGGATCGCGTCCCCGGCTTCGGTGCCGGTGAAAGCCACCGGCCGGCTCAACAGGCCGCCGATCTCTTCGGTTGTGCGCTTGACGCTGAGCTCTTCGGGACCAGCGATGTTCAGAACCAGAGGCGGTGACGTGCAGTGCGCGAGGGACGCGAGCGCCATGGCATTCGCGTCTCCCTGCCAGATCGCGTTGAAGAACCCCATCGTCAGGTCGATCGAATCGCCCGCCGCGACGCGGCGAGCCAGGTCGTAGAGAATCCCATAGCGCATCTCGACCGCATAGTTCAGCCGCAAGACGGCCATCGGAGTACCGGCACTCACGCTGAAGTATTCGAAGATGCGCTCACGCGCCAGGCAGCTCATCGCGTACTCGCCAACAGGCTGTGGTGGGTCGGCCTCGATCGATCCGCCGTGGCCGACCGGCGCCATGCCATAGATGTTGCCCGTGGAAAACGCGACGATTCGGCTTCCGGCAAAGCGGCGGCTGACGAGCGCTGGCACGTATCCGTTCATCGCCCACGTCAGAGATTCGAACCCGCTGGAGCCGAACTTCCGGCCGGCCATGAACACGACGTTCTCCGCGTCCGGGAGACGCTCAACCTCGACCTCGTTCAGAAGGTCACAGCGGATCGTCTCAACGCCACATGCCTGTAGAGTTGTCTCCTGATCGGAATCGGAAAAGCGTGCGACGCCGATGATGCGGCGCGCGCGACCCGAGCGATCGGTTGCGCGTCTCGCCATGCGCGCCAGCGTAGGGCCCATCTTGCCTGCGACTCCGAGGACGATCACATCGCCGTCGAGGCTCCGCATCACGTCCACGACATAATCGGGCGGATCGCTCAGCAGGTCTTCGAGCGCGCCAACGTCAGCAATGGAGTGGGGGAGCGACGAAGACATGATGACGTGCCATCATAGTCCGTCATGCCGGAGCGAAACCCGCCGGACACGTCGATGGTCCTCGCGACGGACATCCAGTTCCGGCCCATGCTGCACACAGACATCGACGTCGGCCTGCAGTTGTGCCGGCTGGCTGGATGGGATCAGACGCGGCGCGACTGGGAGCGATTTGTGGCGGCGGACCATGGGACCGCGCACGTGGCGCTTCATGAGGGTCGAGTAGTCGGTACCGTCGCCACGATTCGCTTCGGCCCGGAGTTCGGCTGGATCGGTATGGTCCTCGTGCACCCCGATGTTCAGGGGCGGGGAGTCGGAGCCGTACTGCTCGGTCACGCAACGGCAGAACTCGCAGGCCTCGGTTCGATCCGTCTCGACGCCACGCCGGCCGGGCGCGGACTCTATCTCAAGCACGGCTTCATCGATGAATACTCCTTGAGGCGCATGGAGGCTGTGTCCGCAGCCGTCCCTGCATCAAATCGCAGCTGGATAACCCCACTCACGCGCGAGGGTCTGTCTGACGTGATCGCCCTCGATCGACAGGTTGTCGGGGCTCCGCGCGCCGAGCTTCTCGAATGGATGTATGACGGAGCGCCCGGGTTCGGGTTCGTGGCCCGCCGGAACGGCGAGGTCGCCGGCTACATCCTCGGCCGGCATGGCCACGAGTTCGAGCATCTCGGGCCCATCATCGCGTCAGACGGCGACCTGGCGGTTGAGTTGACGACGACGTGCCTTGCCGGCGTTCCGGGGCGGCCCGTTGTGATTGACAGCACAAGCGAAGCTGAAGCGTGGGTGCGTTTCCTCGAGCGGACCGGCTTTCGCGAGCAGCGTCCCTACATCCGCATGTCTAGAGGAGGTCAGGCTCCCTTCGGCCTCGAGCGACAGCAGTACGCGATACTGGGCCCGGAATTCGGATAGGAGAGATGAGGAAACTTCCAGTCGCAACCGTCGCCGCGACGCTCTTCCTGAGCTCGCTTCTTGCGGGATCGAATCAGGGCCCGGCGAGCAATCGCCGGAACGCTGTCCCTACGACGACGGCTGACTGGGTAGAACCGGACTTCCCCTTCTTCTCGTCGGTCGTCGATGCGCGTCGGGCTGGCGCGGAATTTCCCACCGACAACCTCACTCCGCGCGGGGTCGTGCTGCGGGTCGCGCCCGATGTCTGGGCGGCGTTCGACATCGACTTGCTGCGAGTCGCTGCGGTTTGGCGGGGAACGGGACTTACTCCCGTCGCCCTCGCGCCTGGTTCCTATCACCACCCCGACAAGAAAACTCCGGGCGGCCAGTCGCCGCTCCCGGAACCTGTCGGCACCGTGTGGCTCGCCAACGGCATCTATCCAGGCTGGCAGGCGGGCGAGAGCGTGTCGCTCGCGGACCCACGCGAACCCGCGCCGAGCCCCGAAGAAGTCGGTCGGGGTCCGCTCGACGAGGAACTGGGACGATTCAGGGCGATACGACAGGTTCGAGACGGTGTCGTGCTCGAGTACTCGGCTGGCGGCGTTGACGTTCAGGAACACATGACCGCCACCGGGCGAACTTTCGTGCGGCAGTTCCGGGTGGGCGCGTCATCACACACGCTGTCGCTGGTCGTCGGCATCTGTTCGAACGTGTTTCCCATGATTGTGGGGAACAGCGCGAACCTCACGCTCGACAAAGTGGCGCCGCAGCAGCGGCCTTCAAATGTCGTGTGGACGGTACGGATTCCGCCGCACGCGCAACCAGTCGAATTCGGTGTGGCGCTTGCCACCGCGCCCGAGGGCGCGGTCGGCCCGCTAGCTCCGATCCCGTCAGACGCGCCGTCGAAACGCTGGCCGCAGGACGTCACGACGACGGTCACGCAATCGGTCGTGCGCAGCGCGTACGAGGTGGACGACGTCGGGTTGCCAGTCGAGAACCCGTGGCACAGGCTCGTGCGGCCCGGCGACGTTCAGTTCCTCCGAGACGGCACGGCCGCCTTGGTGACGCTCGACGGTGACGTCTGGCTCGCTCGCGGAATGGGCCAGGCCTCAGGCGGTGTGCACTGGAGACGCTTCGCGTCCGGCCTGCACGAGCCGTTAACGCTGGCGATCAGGGACGAGCAGATCTACGTGTTCGATCGCAACGGTATCTGGCGGCTGCGCGATACGAACGGCGACGGTGAAGCCGACGTCCACGAGCTGTTTTCCAACGCGTTCGCGCAGACGGCTGATCTGCGAGAGTTTCCCAGCACGATCAGGCTGGCCCCAGGCGGGGAGTTCGTGATCGCGAAGGGCGGCCAGGAGGCGGCCACCTTCGGGAAGCACAACGGGAGCGTGCTTCGCGTTTCGGCAGACGGCCGTCGAGCCACCGTGCTCGGCTACGGTTTCCGCCAGCCCAATATCGGCGTCAACATCCGCACCGGTCTCGTCACGGCCAGCGATCAGCAGGGCAATTACATCCCGAGCACTCCGCTCCACATCGTGACCGACGCGCAGTTCTACGGGTTTCTGAGCGACAAGAAGCCGCGCGAAGTGTACCCGGCGCCCATCGCCGATCCCTTGACCTGGATTCCTCACGCCGCCAACGCCTCGTCCATGTCGCAGGTCTGGTTGTTTGGCGCGCGCATGGGGCCGTTGAACGATGGTCTCGTGTACATCGGATTCAACAACCCGGAACTGTTCCGGATTCTGCCGAACAACCGCAGCCCGAAGCCACAGGCCGCGGTTGTCAGCATCACCCGCGCGTTCGACTTTCCGCCACTCAACGGCTCGGTCAATCCGGTTGACGGGCAGCTTTACATTGCTGGCTTCCAGATTCTTGGCTGGGGAACCACCGCCACGCGACTCGCAGGTCTGGGCCGTGTGCGCTACACCGGCGAGCCTTCGTCGATTCCGCGCGAGGTTGTGCCAATGGCGCAGGGGGTTCTGCTCCGATTCGACGTGCCGCTGGATCAAACGAAAGCCGTCGACCCTGACAGCTATTCGCTTGCGACGTGGCACTACACGCGCACATATCAATACGGGTCACCTCAGCTCAAAGCGGACGGCACACCCGGGATCGACCGCCTCCCAACCAGTAGCGCCTACCTGTCGAAGGACGGGAAGAGCGTGTTCATAGGCGTGCCCGGGATGACCCCGGTGATGCAGCTCGGCATCGGCTGGTCGCTCGCGACCAGGGCCGGGCAGACCTTTCAAGACACCGCCTACACGACGCCGTACGAGTTGCCCCGCTTCAATCCGTCAGCAGAGGGATTCGGTGACGTGCGTGTCAATCTCTCAGCCCGGCACGCGGCGGTCAAGGCTGATGCGCCGGCCAGCGCCGTAGAAGGAAAGCGGCTGTATCAAGCTTACGGATGCATTGCGTGCCACGCCGTCGACAACACGTCGCTCACAAAGCTTGGGCCGACCTGGAAGGGCCTGTACGGCAGTCAGCGGGCCTTCGCCGGCGGTGTTGTTCGCACGGTCGCAGACGACGTGTATATTCGGCAGTCCATCCTCGATCCTGCCGCGCAGATCGTCGAGGGTTACGAGCGCGGAGAGGTCAGCATGCCCAGCTATGCCGGCGTGCTGACCGATTCGCAGATCGAATCGATCGTCTTGTTTATCAAGAGCCTCGGGGGCAATCGGTGAATTAGGATGGATTAGTGAATTGGTGACTTGGTGACTCTCATGTCGAAGCGACTGCTGGCCCTTGCCGCGATTCTCGTCAGCCTGAGCCTGGCCTTGACGGCCAAGCCGCCGAGAACGCCTCACGTCGTCTTCATGATCGGCGAGGACGAATACCACACGTGGGACACGCTGCCTGATTTCGCCAAGCGGGAACTGGAGCCGCGCGGATACCGCGTCACCACGATTCAACAGGACACAGCCGACAAGAACAATTTTCCTGGGCTCGTGGAGGCGCTGCGGTCAGCGGATCTCCTGTTCGTCAGCGTGCGTCGTCGCACTCCGCCGATAGATCAGTTGACCGCCATTCGAGCGCATCTCGACCTCGGCAAGCCGCTCGTGGGGATTCGCACGGCGTGCCATGCGTTTGCCCTGCGGCCGACCGACCCGCCGGCAGGACCGGCGCAGGGCGTCTGGCAGGCTTTCGATCCGCAGGTACTGGGTGGTCATTACACGAACCACCATCCGGAAGGGCCTCGAACGATCGTGACCATCGCGCCCGGAGCGCGGACGCACCAGATTCTCAATGGCGTGACGATCTCTGCGCTGTTCGGAGCAGGCTCGTTATACAAAGTGAGCCCGCTCGAACCCGACACGACTCCGCTCTTGATAGGCGCCATTCCAGATCAGACGGCCGAGCCCATCGCGTGGACGCATCGATATGGTCCGAAGAAGGCGCGCGTGTTCTTTACGTCGCTGGGCCATCCGGATGACTTCACGAACGCGGAGTTCCGGCGGTTGCTCGTCAACGGGATTGCGTGGGCGCTCGGGCGCTAGCCTATTGCCCGCCTATTCGCTGTCCGCTCGATCGGCCCGCAAGCTGGTCGAGCACCGACTGCGCGCGCGCCTTCACGAATGGCTTGATGGGAATGTTGGCGCCGCGGAACATCCCCGCGTCGCCTGGCGGCACTTCACCCGCGACGGCTTTGTCGAATCGCAGCACGCGTTGTGCGGATTCATCCTTCACGACCGGCCGCAGCACGACGGCGAGCTCGTCAACCTGCCTGTGGAATCGCTCGGGCTTGAAGAGCGTGCCGCTGAACTCGGTCAGGCGAGCGAGGTAGAGCTTCTTGAACGCGTCGACGCGAAACAGCCGATCGAGGAAACGGCTCGATTCGGTCCACGGGTGTTGGATGCTGAGCTGCTCACGTGAAGACTGCGTTCCGCGGAAGAACTGCCCGAACGAGTGATCCTGGTCCCAGGCAATGAACGAGAATTTCTGAGTCCGCGGATCGAGATAGAGGTAGTAGTTCTGTCCTGGCCCAAGGAGACCGTCCAGGTCCGACAGGAACACCACCACCGCGAGATAGCGGGCCGTTTCGTCCAGATCGAGGTAGTCGCCGACATGCGCAGCAAACTGCGCATCGGTTGCGCCGGTCACCAGCCGTGCGAAATCGATCACACGTTGTTGCTGAGGCGCTGTCAGTGTCGTCTTGGGGTCGTAGGTCTGGTTGTAGCGCTTCCAGTCCGGGCCGAGATCCGCGAATACGTTCGTGGCAACCGGCTTGAAAATCGCTCCCGTCTTCGGGAGGCCTCGCGCTGTGACGAACTCTTCGTCGGGATTCTCGACCAGCGAGTACAGGCCGGCGTACGCGCGATCCTGGCGTCCCTGGATGGTGACATACACGCGGGCGTACGACGTGCGCGGCGCCGGCACGCCCGCTTCGCGAAACAACTGGAACGCCAGCACCTCGTTCATCCAGGTGGCGTCGGTGATGTTGCTGTGCAAGTTCAGCTTCTTGAGCGTGCCCAGCCGCTGACCCTTGACGTACTCGGCGAAATCCAGCTTCAGCGAGATCTTGCCCGCGGCGGCGCCGTCGAAATACGTGCCGTTGCCCTTGTATCGAACGCCGATGTTCCTGACGGCCTGACCATCGATCGTGGCGTTTCCGTGCACGTAGGTGAATTGGACGCCTCTGCTCGCCGCGAAGCCATTCCGCTTGCCGTCCGGACCCTGCAGCCAGCTCTGAGAGTTCCCGCCACCGCCGCCAGATCCGAACCACCCGCCGCCGGACTGCGGCGCCAGCGCCTTGTAGTCGGCTTGCGAGAACTCCAGTTGAACGGTGACGATCTTCGTAGTCCCGAACAGCTCGTTGTGCGTGGGCGAGCCAAGGGTGACTGCTGCGCGCTGGGCCGACGGACCGACGGTCAGCATCAGCAACAGCGGAACGAGGACAGCGAGAGGGCGTCGCATGTGGAATGGCGCCTCGGCGAGGCGATACCCGTATTCTTACGCAACCACGACGCGCCGTGTTCCCGAAGGAGATGGGCAGATTAGTCCATGCGAGAGCGCAGCTCCCGCGCGGCGGCCACGATCGCCCGGAGCTTCGCCGCAGCGGTCTTCGCGCTGTTCATGGGACGGTTCGAGAAGGTGCCAAACCCACAGTCGGGATTGAGAAAGATGTGTGAAGCCGGATAAATCGTGAGCGCCCGTTCAACCGAGCGGACGATTGAGTCCGTCGATTCGACCTCGTCTGCGCGGGGATTCACGACTCCGAGGCCAAGTTCCTTGCCGCCGAATGGCATGAGATCGCCCGCTCGGTCGGTGGCATACTCGAGCACGAGCTGCGTGACGTTCAGGCGTTTGAGGTACGGCGCCAACGGTTGATAGGAGCCGCTCAGCAGCGTTGATTCGTCCCGGCTCCAGTTGCCGCGGCACACATGCACTCCGAGGCGGAGCCCGTCAAGGCCGGAGACCACGCGGTTGATGAGCGACACCGCCAGCTCGAGCTCCTCCGACGGATCCTTCCTGGCGGCCAGCGCCGCACACATGAACGTTCGTGTCCGTCCCGACGCAAAGGCCAGCTCGCTCAGGACCGGCTCGTCGAGCTGAACGAAGTCGGCCCCTTCATCACTGAGCTCTTCGAGCTCGGCGCGCAGCAGCGTGACGACGTCCTCCGCGAGATCTTCCTTCGTTCGGTAGAAAGACCCGGTGACTTCGGGGACGTACATCGCCCGCGTCAGAAGGTAAGGGCCGGGGAGCGTGATCTTGACGGGCCGGTCGGAATGCTGCCTCACGAATCGCAGGTCATCGAGGGCGAGCGGTTCTCTTCGCGCGAGGCGGCCCACGCAGATCGGGCTGCTGATGGAATAGGCCGGGACGTCGAGCGTCTGCAGCAGCCGTTCGAATCCGGCCTTGTCCTCGACGACGTCGAGCATCTCGGCAAGGGTCATGAGCTCCACGCCTTCGACCTTGTCGGCGACGAACGAGTAGAAGTTGTCGCGGCGCAGCTCGCCGTCCGTGACGATGTCGCACCCGATGTCGTGCTGCAAACCGAGGAGTTCGACCACCGCGGCGTCGGCCATCCGATCGAACTCGTTCCGCCCGAGCCTGCCGCGGCGCAGGCGTTGCTGTGCGTCGCACAGCGCGAGCGGGCGCGGCCAGCTTCCGACAGAGGTCACCGGGAAGAGGGGCAGGGCGGTCACGTCAGGCCGTACTGTCTTCAAGAAACCGCTCTGTCGCGACGGCTGATGTGAGTGCGCCAAACCCGCTTGTGCGGCCGGGAAGCCACGCTTTCAACCCTTCCAGGTCCATCATTTCGCGGTGCTCCGGGATGTCGTATTGCATCGCGTACAACGCGTCGAGCCACTGTCGCTCGGCGTTCAGGTCCAAATCCTGACGCACGGTAAAGACGCAGTGATCGAAAAGCTCGGTTTCGCCGAGTATCGCGAACTGACTCGTATCGATCGTGCCGTCGCGCGTCCAGGCGTCCCAATTCAGATCGAGCATCGCGCACGCCGCGACTTCTCCATGCTGAAGGCAGCGAAATGCTTCCAGTTCTCCTCCAACGTGGTCGCCGTGCTTACCCACGAGCACGTTGAATCGCCGTACGACCAGATCCGTGTCCGGATCAACTCCGGCCTGCCGCAGCCGTCCCAGTGGGATGAGCGTCGCCTGCGGCGAGTCGGCCGCCCCGACGGCAATGGCGCGACCCCGAAGGTCGCTCACCGCTCGAACCGCAGTCCCCGATCTCGCCACGAAGTACGACCGCCGATCCCGATCGGTGTCGCGCATAGCGATGGCGCGGCAGCCGCCGTTCGAGCGTCGCTGCGAATCGAGCCACGCCAGGGGCGAGTTCCAGGCAATGTCGATGGTCTTGTCGAGGAGCGCCGACACTTGCAGCGGGTAGGTGCTGTAGAACGAGACGTCGATCGGTGACCCTTGCGATTCGAAGAAGTCGCGGATGATTTCCCAGATCACCGAGACCTTCGGGTCGTACATGACCGCGCCGACGCGGAGCGGGCTCATTAGAACAACTCCAGGCCACACAGCGCGCGGCCGATGAAGTCATACGCTTGATCCGTGGTGGGCGCCATGATGATCGGTGCGCGCGCATCGCGAAACATCCGCTCGATCCCGTGCGCGCCGCCGAACGCCGCCCCGCCGCACGCGCGCATGGCCGTCTCCGTCACGCGGGCGGCCGCTTCGGTTGCCGCGGCCTTGGCCTCGAGGACCAGCAGTTGCGTGGCCGGCCCTGGCGCCTCGATCGAATCCAGCACGGCGCCGAGGTGCGCCCTGGCTCGATCGGTCTCGACGCGCATCTCCGCGACCCGGGCCCGCAAGGTGGGCAACTGGGCAAGCGTGCTGTTGCTCTCCTCGAAGCGCGCGTGGGTCAGGTGGCGGATGGTGGCCTGCACTGCGGCTTCCGCGATGCCGACCGCAACCGCCGCCGATCCGATCTGAAAGACCGGGAGAACCACGCCGAGCATCATGTCGAGTCCCTTGCCGGGTGCGGTCAACGCACGGCTCTCGCCAAGGGCGACGTTCTCGAGCGTCATCGGCGCGCTGGCGTTGCCGCGCATCCCGATGCCCTTCCACGTGCCTGACACTCGAAGACCGGGATCGTCGGGCAGCACCAGGTAGAGCGTGCTCTCGAGCGGCTGCGTCCCGTCCGCCGCGAGTGTTGATACCACGTAGCCGTCGGCCTTTCCGGCGGACGTCACGAACGATTTGCTCGCCGTCAGGTGCACTCCGCCGTTGGCGCGCACCGCTCGGCTGACCGGCGCCCAGAAGTGACTACGCGATCCGGTCTCGCTGAGGGCCAGCGTGCTGAGGTGTTTGCCCCGCGCGGCCTCGCGCAACTGCGGCTCCGTCTTGTCGGGCGCCGCGGCGTAGCACGCCACACCGCAGAGATGCATCAGGTAGACCATGGCGGTCGATGAACAGTGCTGGGCCACGACGTCCAGCACGGCCGCAGCGGTCCTGAGCCCATGGCCTCGCCCGCCCACCGAGGTCGGCAGGGTCAAGCCGAGCAACCCATGCTCTCCCATCGCGGCGATCGATTGGTCGGGAAACACCGCCTCGCGATCGACGCGAGCGGCATTCGGACCGATATGTGCGGCGGCAACGGCGGTCGCTTCCGCCACGACACGCTGTTGCTCGTCATTCAAGCGATACATCACAGCCTCCGATCAAACGGTAAACACCAGTTCAGTCGATACGCGCGTCGCGGCGCGCAACGTTCCCGTAAGGGGCAGCTTGTCGAACATCTCGTCGAAGAGCTCCTGCGCGGCCGCCCGGTCCGGGCACGAGACAAACACTTTCACGTGAATGCCGCGAAGCCCCGGGCGCCCGGACTCGCCAATCACGTCGAGATAGACGAGCTCGTGTTGGAGCTCGCCCGTCACGACGGCTTCGATGGCGTCGATGATCAGCCGGCGGCGATCGGCAAAGACACGAAACCCGTTCACCGCCTCGGCGCCTACGGCGCCAAGCGCGTACTCGAGCGCGGCGATCCTGGGCGCTGCTTCGTCAAACTCGATCGGCCGTCCGACGGTGAATTGCTGACGACGCACCGACACGCGCGCAAGGTCTCGGGCGCCGCTCGTGACGCGGAGCGTGATGGTGCTCTGGTCCATGACGCTGTCTCTGTTGCTTTCGTAGACGCAGTCGATCGAATCGTTCGTGTTCACCGTGTGAACGCTCGACGATCGGGCACTTCAGGCCCTGATCTCGGTCAGGGCCTCTGGGAGTCGGAAGTCGGCGCGACCCGCCGCAGGAGGCGGGCTATCAGGTGAAGCCGGGACGGTAACCGTAAAGGATCGACATGTGGACGAGTCGAAGAATCGCATCCTAACACGAGATCCCATCGTCGCGCGTCGGCCGTGGCCAGAGGTAGCATCTTAGACCTCGCCAGATCGTTGTTGTATCCTCGCGGCTGTGCCCGGACAACCTGCGCGGAGGCGATCGCCGACAGTCGGGTTGTTGCTCGGCCTCGTCATCACCCTCGCGGCCGTGGTCGCCTATTCCTGGTACATCACGCGGCAGATCGCCGGATTGCGACAGCTCCAGTCGGGCCTTGCCGATCGGAATCGGAAAGACTCTCTCCAACTCCTCCGAATCCAGAACGATCTCAACTCGCTGGGGCTGTCGATGCGCGACATGCTGGACGGTGAACAGCCGTATCCACTGACCGCCTGGGCTCCCCAATTCCAACGGCTGCGAGCCGATCTGGACGATGGTCTGCGGCGGGAGCAGGACGTCGCGCCGGAGACCAGGACGGCCGATCAGCAGCAGTACCTCGCGAACTCCTTTGCACAATTCTGGGCGGCGACCGATCAGATGCTGGCCCTCGCGAGTCAGGGCAAGGATACCGAGGCGCGCGATCAGATCCGGGTGACGCTTCAAGCACGGCAGGCAGCGCTCGGAACGGCCGTCGCCCGGCTGCTCGTGGAAAATAACGAAACCGAGGAGCAGACGGCTCAGCAGGTGGCTGGCATCTACGGCCGCGTTCAGCGCAACGTCTACTGGTTCCTCTCGGCCACCCTTATTGCCATCGTCCTGACCAGCGCATATTTGATGCGCGCGAACCGCCGGCTGTTTGCAGAGCTTGCGTCGCTGTCGGACGAGCGCCATGAACTCGCGCAAAAACTCATCGCCACGCGTGAATCAACACTGCGGCACATTGCGCGCGAGCTGCACGACGAGTTCGGGCAGGTGTTGACCGCGATGGGCTCCATGCTCGAGCGCTCGCGCAAGCACGCCCCCGAAGGATCGCCGCTGAAGACGGACCTGCGTGAAATTGCCGAGGTCGCGCAGAAGATGCTGACGCAGGTTCGCAGCTTGTCGCAGACTCTTCACCCGTCGATCCTCGAGCAGGCCGGACTCGAGAGCACGATCGACTGGTATCTCTCGACGGTAGAACGCCAGACGGGGCTAGCGGTGTCGTACGAGCGGGACGGCCCGGGAATCGTGCTGGACGGCACAACCGCCATTCACGTGTATCGTGTCGTGCAGGAGGCGCTGACGAATGTGGCACGGCACTCGGGCGCCGAGGAGGCGTGGGTAAGATTGCGGTCGAAGGATGGCATGATCGAGCTCGACGTCGAGGATCATGGGAAGGGCACCGAAGCGGGAGGACCCCGGCGGGGTCTGGGGATCGTGGCGATGCGCGAGCGCGCGGAAATGCTCGGAGGCACGATCGAGTTTTTGAAGCCGCCGGCAGGCGGCACGCTCGTGCGCCTGAGAGTTCCGATCGAAACCAGGGACGCACATGCCGACTAAGATCACCGTTCTTCTCGTCGATGACCACACGCTGGTCCGGCGTGGTTTCCGCCGGTTGCTGGAGGATGACCCCGACCTCGAGGTTGTCGGTGAAGCGAGCGACGGCGACGAAGCGGTCAAGCAGGCGATCGCGCTCAGGCCGCAGGTCGTCGTGATGGACTGCGCGATGCCCGGAACGTCAGGGCTTGTCGCCACGCGGCGCATCCTCGAACGCGCGCCGAACACCGCCGTCCTGATGCTGAGCATGCACAGCGAAGCGACGCTGGTGCGTCAGGCTCTGGATGCCGGCGCGCGCGGGTACATCCTGAAGGACGCGCTGGATCTCGACCTTGCGGCCGCAGTCAAGCGTGCCGCGGAAGGCCAGACCGTCCTCGATCCAAAACTCGTGCAGCCGTCCGCCCTGAAGGGGGAGCGTGACCATGGCCTCTCGGCGCGCGAGCTGGAAGTGCTGCGACATATCTGCGATGGCCTGTCCAACCGGACCATCGCGACGAAGCTCGGGCTGAGCGTGAACACGGTGGCCGTCCACCGCGCGAACATCATGAAGACGCTCGGCGTACACAAGACCGCGGAGCTCGTCGTCTACGCGATCCAGAACGGGCTGGTGAACGTCCTGTGAACCGGCGCGAGTTCCTGCGGGACGCCTCGCTCGCCCCAATCGTCGCAAAGTGGGTAACTGGGCGTCCGGGGTCTGACCCCCTTGGCACGGATCTTTCAAAACGGGGTCAGACCCCGGTCGCTGGGTTACACACCGGGCTCGGAATGCGGTTGGTGGACGTGACTGCCGCTGCCGGCATCCAGTTTCAACACAACACCGGTGCGAACGGTGGGAAGCTGCTGCCCGAAACGCTCGGCGCTGGTTGCGCCTTTTTCGACTACGACGGCGACGGCTGGCAGGACATCATCCTCGTCAACGGCATGGATTGGCCGGGCCACAAGCGTCAGCGCTCGACGCTCAGGCTCTATCGAAACAATCGCAACGGAACGTTCTCGGACGTCACCCGCGGCTCGGGCCTCGACGTGGAGATCTACGGCATGGGGGTCGCGGTCGGCGACTTCAACAACGACGGATTTCCCGATCTGCTCGTGACCTCAGTGGGGCAGAACCGCCTGTTCCGCAATACGGGCAGGGGCACGTTCGTGGACGTCACGCGCGAGAGCGGCCTCGGCGGCCGCACAGCGTTCAGCACCTCTGCCTTGTGGTTCGACTTCGATCGCGATGGCCTGCTCGATCTTTTCGTGTGCAACTACGTCAGGTGGTCCGTGGATCATGACGTCTTCTGCAGCAATGACGGAAAGCAGAAGTCCTATTGCACCCCCGAAGCCTATCGGGGGGATACCTGCTGGCTGTTCAAGAATCGTGGCAACGGTACTTTTGAGGACGTCAGCGCAACGAGCGGCATCTTCGACACGAGCTCCAAGTCGCTCGGCGCGGCGATTCTCGATGTCGATGGAAACGGATGGCTCGATCTCCTCGTGGCCAACGACACCCAGCCCAACAAGCTCTATCGCAATCAGAAGGACGGGACGTTCAAGGAGGCTGCGGTCGAAGCCGGCGTCGCCTTCAACATCGAAGGAAAGGCCCGAGCCGGCATGGGGATCGATGCGGCATACCTGGGCGCTTCGCTGACACCCAGTGTCGCCATCACGAACTTCGACAACGAGATGATCGGCCTGTATCGCGCCAGTTCGCTCGGGCTCTACGACGATGTCGCGACCCGTGCCGGCATTGGCGCGCCGTCACGCAGCACCCTGGGTTTCGGCTGCCTGTTTGCAGATTTCGATCTCGACGGCAGCCTTGACCTGATTGTCGCAAACGGACACATCGACGAGACCGTGCGAAACATCCATGGCCATGTCGGGTACGCACAGCCGCCGCATCTCTTTCTCAACGACGGAAAGGACGCGTTCAAGGATGTGGCAGCGGCCGCCGGGGAAGGATTCGCAGCGCCCAAAGTAGGGCGCGGCGTCGCATATGGCGACTTCGATCGGGATGGCGATCTCGACATCCTGATGACAACCAACGGCGGTCCGGCAAAACTCTTTCGCAACGATCACCTCGCAGGAAACCGGTCGGTTCGATTCCGCCTGACAGGCACGAAGTCCAACCGCGACGCGATCGGAGCAACGGTTCGCATCTTTCACGGCGGCACTTTTCAGACTCGAATGGTCAAGACCGGGTCCAGCTATCTTTCGCAATCGGAGTTGCCCGTCACATTTGGTGTCGGCCGGCGCGATCGGCTGGAGCGAGTGGTCATCGCGTGGCCGAGCGGACGGGTCGATGAGTTCAACGATATCGAGACGGCACGGGCGTACGATTGTGTCGAAGGCCGGGGCCTGACGGCCCAGAAGTGAGGGGCGACTCCATGGTGCTGACCAGACTACGCACGATAGCGATTCTGATGTGCCTGATGGTGACCAGCGGCCTGGCCTTCCAGAGCTCGCCAGCCAATCGTCCGTGGCCTCCCGGCGTGCAGAAGGTATCGGACGAGTCGCCGGTGTTGTCGCCCGCTGACGCGCTGAAAACGTTCTTCATGCCGCCCGGCTATCACCTGGAGCTCGTGGCGAGCGAGCCGCTCGTGCAGGACCCGACCGTGATCGACTGGGATCTCAATGGGCGTTTGTGGGTGGTCGAGATGACCGGCTTCGTCAAAGACCTGCAGGCGAAGGAACCCAATCTGGATCCGATCGGGCATGTCGCTGTGCTCGAAGACACCAACCACGACGGTGTCATGGACAAACGGACCGTATTCGCAGACAACCTGATCCTGCCTCGCGCACTGAAGGTCCTCGATCACGGGGTACTCGTCGGCGAGCCCGGCAGTCTCTGGCTGATGCGCGACACGAACGGCGATCTGAAAGCCGATACGAAGGAATTGATTACGCACGCGTACGGCCGGCTCGAAGGCAGCGTCGAGGGCAATGCGAACAGTCTCTTCTGGGGGCTCGACAACTGGATCCACACGTCCGGTACCGACGTGTACTTCCGGTTCAAGGATCAGAAGGTGGAAGTGCAGCCCACGCTGTTGCGTGGCGAGTGGGGCGCGACGCAGGACGACGCCGGGCGGATTTATCGGAATACGAACGAATCGGCGCTTCACGTCGATTTCGTGCCGACGCCGTATTTCATGCGGAACCCCACACTATTGCGAACGCGCGGAAGCTACGATTCACTCGAAGACGAGAACAACGATCTCAATACGGTGTGGCCCGTTCGGCCGAACCCTGGGACCAACCGCGCGTATCAGGCAGGCGTCGATCGCGCCGACGGCACGCTCGCCAAGTTCACCGCTGTGTGCGCGCCGATGGTGTACCGCGGCGATCGTCTGCCCGCGGAGCTCTACGGCAACGCATTCGTCGCGGATCCCGCCGGCAACATCGTCAGCCGTATCGTGCTCAACGACGATGGGACGACGCTGCGGGCGCGCAAGGCGTACGAGAACGCGGAGTTCCTGGCATCGACGGACGAACGTTTTCGGCCGGTGTATATCTCGAACGCGCCGGACGGCGCCTTGTACGTCGTCGACTTCTATCGCGGCATCATCCAGGACCGCGCCTCGACGACCGTCTACCTGCGGGATCACATCATCTCGCGGAAGCTGGATCAGCCGACCGGGCTTGGACGAATCTATCGGGTCGTGCACGAAACCACAAAGCTCGACGGAACCGCGCCGTTTGCCAACGCGACGCCTGCGCAGCTGGTCGAGGCACTCTCGCATCCGAACGGGTGGCGGCGCGATACCGCGCAGCGCCTGCTCGTCGAGCGCTACGCGAAGCCGGTCGCGCCCGCGCTGGTGAAGCTGGCGGAGACCGCGCCGGACTACCGAACGCGCCTCCATGCTCTGTGGACGCTGGATGGGATCGACAGTCTCGATCCAGCCACGGTGGTCAAAGCGTTAGGCGATTCATCACGTGACGTGCGTGCGTCTGCGATTCGCCTCGCCGAGAAATGGCTCGGAACGGCGAATCATCCCATCCAGGCGGAAGTGTTGAAGAGGCTGGACGATTCTGACTGGTCCGTGCGAGAGCAGCTTGCCGCGTCACTCGGCGCGCTGCCAGCCGGATCGCGCGAAACGGCCGTCGCTTCGCTGCTCGAGCGCTATGCGACCGACCCGATCGTCGTCGATGCCGCGTTGAGCGGCCTCCGCGGAACCGAAGCCGTTGTTCTCCAGAACGTGATGGCGTCGACTGCTCAAACACCTCAACGCGAGGCCGCAGTGACGATGCTGGCGGCCACGATCGTGCGCGGCGGCCAGGACGGTGCTATCCAGAAACTTCTTCAGGGCCTCGCCGACGACGGTCAACCCGTTTGGCAGCGATCGGCTGTCCTCCGGGGAGCCGAGGCCGCAGTGCTCGGTGCGCCGATGCCGGGGACACCCGCTCGACGCGGCGGACCACCGCCAGGGGCGAACGTGCCATGCCCGACGTGTCCGGGCGGTCGCGCTGGCCCAGGGGGCGCGTACGCGTTTGAACGGCCGGCCGCGGCACCGGGAGGCGGACGGGGCGGTGGTGGCACTCGCGTAGTTCGGCTGAACAGCGAACCGTCGGCCTTTTCGACTCTGGCGGCTCGCACCGACGATCTCGGGACACGGGCGGCTCGCGTGCTTGCTCGCGTGGAGTGGCCCGGCAAGCCGGGCGCATCGGCGCCTATCGCACCTTTGACGGCGGCGGAGCAACAACGATTCGAAGCGGGCCGCGACGTCTACAAGAACATCTGTCAGGCGTGCCACCAGCCGGACGGCCGCGGTCAGGACAGGGTCGCGCCGAGCTTGATCGGGTCCACGCTGGCGCTCGCGTCGCCCGATATTCCCGCGCGCATCCTCCTCAATGGAAAGGAAGGGCCGATCGGGCTGATGCCGCCAGTCGGTTCCGTTTTGAGCGACGACCAGATCGCAGGGGTCTTGACCTACGTTCGCCGAGAGTGGGGACAGCCTGGATCCGCCGTCGATCCGGCAACGGTAAAGTCCGTTCGCGATCTGACATCAGGCCGCACAAAACCGTGGACCAATGATGAACTATTGGCGCTCGCGGGAGGCCGGGGACAGAGGCCATGATCGGCGCCGTCGGCGGGAGATGGTAGAGTGGCCTGTCCCGCCTGACCATCAGAGTCATGATCATTCGCAACCCGTTGATCCAGGCCGCGACGTTGGCGATCGCGTGGGTCGTCCAGTCAGCATCCGCTCCCCAGGATCCATTTCTGGGCCGGTGGCGCCTGACAACCGCCGGCGATCAGCCGGCTTATGTCGGGTGGCTCGAGGTATCGCGGGACGCCGGGCAACTGACTGCACGGTTTTCCAATCGAGGCGGCAGCCCGACTCCTGTGGCTTCGATCCAGGCCGCAAACGGCGAGCTGGTGTTCGTGCCCGCGGCAGGACGACGTGGACCGTCCGCAGAGCATCGCGTGCGCGTGCAGGGCAATACGTTGGTCGGAACCACGACTCAAGCTGATCGAGTCGTAGAGTTCGTCGGTGTGCGTCCGCCGGCGTGGCCGCCAGCCGATGCGAGCGCGACGCATGCCTTCGGAGCGCCTGTGGAGCTCGTCGACGGGAAGACGATGGACGGCTGGGATCTCGTTCGACCGGATCAACCGTGGTCGGTCGTTGACGGTGAAATGACGAATTCTCCGCCCGGCGTCAAACCGGCGCCAGGCAGCAACCTGCGTTCAAAGTTGAAGTTTCAGGATTACCGGATTGTGACCGAGTACAAATTGGACAACGGAAGCCACAGCGGGATTTACTGGCGCGGTCGATACGAGATGCAGGTGCTTGGCGATGCCGGCAAGCCGCCGGATCAGTTCAGCCATATGTCCATTTATGGATGGAAAGCGCCCCTGGTCAACGCCAGCAAGCCGGACAACGAGTGGCAGCGGATGGACGGAACCATCGTCGCGAACAAGATCACGGTGTTTCTCAACGGCCAGAAGGTCCACGACAACACGACGCTCGACGCCATCACGACGAACGCGGTCGATGCGAACGAGCTCGAACCGGGTCCCGTGCAGATTGTGGGTAATGACGGCAAGATCTGGTACCGGCGAGTCACCGTGACGCCGATTACAGACACGCGGCGATGAGCCGCCAGGATTGATCATCGTTTGAACAGGAGCCTTGCATGAAACGCCTCGCGTCAACGCTGTCGATCGCTCTCGTGGCAGTGGCTGTTCTCGCTGCGCAGTCGAAGACAGCCAAACCGCTCGACATCTGGGTCGTTGACGTCGAGGGAGGAAAAGCCGCGATCTACGTATCGCCGACCGGTCAGACCGCGATGATCGACACGGGGTTCCCGGGCGCCCGGGACCTGGATCGAATCACGGCCGCGATCGCCGATGCAGGCATCAAGCAGATCGACTATCTGATCTCAACGCACTATCACGTCGATCACGTCGGCAATCTCGTCGAGCTTTCCAAGCGCATCCCGGTCGGGACCTACGTCGATCACGGGCCGACCGTCGAAGGACCGAATGTGCCGCAAGTCGAGCCCGGGCCGGACGGGCTGCCGGTGACGAAAGCCCGTGAGCAGGTCGAGGGCTTTCAGGCGGCGTACGCGGAGCTCTATGGCAAGGCGAAGCACCTGGTGGTCAAGCCAGGAGATCGCCTGCCGATCACGGGGCTCGATTGGGAGATTGTCACGGCTGCTGGAAAGGTGCTGAAGACTCCGCCCCTTCCCGGAGGCGGCAAGCCCAACCCTGACTGCGCAGGCTTCACACCCATGACTGGTACGGCGGGCCTCGTCGATCCCGACGACGCGCAGTCGGTCGGCAGCGTGATCATCCTCGGTCAGTTCCGCGCGCTCGACTTCGGGGACATGTGGCGAACAAAGGAACTCGAGCTGATGTGCCCGAACAATCCGATTGGCACCGTCGATCTGTACTTCGCGAGCAGCCACGGTGCTATCGCGTCCGGTTCGCTGCCGTTCGTGCATGCCATTCAGCCGCGCGTGGCGCTGATGCAAAACGGCACGCGCAAGGGCGGGGCCGCGGAGCCGATGCAAACCATCCTGTCGTCGCCGGGACTCGAAGGGCTGTGGCAGATGCACTGGTCGTACAACGCGATGCTCGAACAAAACAGCCCGGCGTTGTACATCGCGAACATCGAGGACATGCCGACGATCGCTGGCGTGCTGACAGCGCCGCCTCGAGGCGCCGGCCCAGGGAGGGGAGCCCCGCCGCCATCAGCCGCGGCGCCGCCAACTGTTCCGTCGACGGCCCCTGCTACCGTGCCTGGGGCACCACCTTCGCCAGCAGGCGCTCAGACTCCGCCCGCTACGGTCGCGGGTGCCGCGCCGGGACAAGCACCGCCGGTTGCGCCGGGCGGCGGACGAGGGCGGGGCAATGCCACCGGGCATACACCGGCCTACTGGCTGAAAGTGTCAGCCTACCCGGACGGGACGTTCACAATTACGAACCCGCGCAACGGGTTCAGCAAGACCTACGCGCCGCGCACGCCGCCGCGGCCGACCAAGTGAGGCCACAGACGCACACAGAAAAGTACTAGCCACAGAAGAACACAGAACAACACAGAAAACCTCAAAACATAGCTGTCTTCTGCTGTGTTCTTCTGTGTTTTCTGTGGCCCTTTTGGCCTGTGTTCTTCTGTGTTTTCTGTAGCTCGCCGTTCTTCTGTGGCTCTATAGCCCGCGCGACGCTTTGAGCACGATCGACTTCCCGTGCGCGCGGTCCTGGATCGTCAGAGTCCCGTTCTCGAGCACGACATCATCTACCTGGGCGAATCCGTCAGGCGTGCTCGTGTAGAACATGACGAAGCTCGAGGCGATCTTCGAGTTGGCCGGCAGCCAGCGATACGTTGGCGTGTCGAACATCGAGTTGGCCTGAATCACGTCGCGGCGCGGCAGATCAAAGGGCTGAACGGCGAACTCCATGCCTCGCGACGATCGCCGGCCGCTTCCCGGATAGGAATCCCACATCTGGGTCCAGGGGTACTCCTCGCGCCGGAACACGTAGCCAAGAAGCAGCTGCCGGCCCGGATGCAAGGCCGTCACGTAAACAAGTCGCCGCGATGTGTCCATCAGGGATGTCGTCTGATCCATCACCGGCGTAACCGTCGGCGCAATTCGGACATTGGTGGGCGCGCCGTTGACGGTCGGCGCCATCGGCCACGTGAACTCCTTGAAGTCCGCCAGCTCGTGATGATCCGGGGGATCGACGGCCTCCGATTCGTACGAACGCGTCATCGCACGCCTGGACGCCATGTCCGTCACGGTTTTTCCCTGTTCCAGGAACGGCCCGCCAAGTGTCGCGTGCTCGCCCCAGTTGATCGGGCGATCGAAACCGAGAAGGCTTTCGAGCTCGCTGTCGATGTAGACGACGTTTTCACCGTCGACGAGCGTGATCTTTCTTCGGAAGTTCTCGTGAACAATCGGGAGCGTCGCGGCAAACTCGACGGTCAGCGCGCCGTTCTTCTTTTCCGACGACACCACGTCCCACGGCACACGGTGCGCTTCTCCATGGCCGGGCAGTCCAGCGGCCTCCTCCTCCTTCGAAACCGGACCGAATCCATCGACGCAGACGAAATGACCAAGCCCCTCGAACGGATTCAGCTGGCTGGCCTCGTCTTTCATGACGAGCTGCACCATCGCGCCCCCGATCGCGCGGACAGCCAGCGAGAGCTTGTCGTTTGAGAGAATTCTGACGGGCCGGCCGTCGAATGTACCTGGCTCTTGCGCGGCGAGCACCGCGCCGCCTGAGGCCAGCAGGAGCAAACAGGCCGATCGGAACGTCATGTTCATGCCGTCTCTGCAAGGTTACTTCGTCAGTCGATTGCGGCTAATCTACGCCGAATTCCCGCGGCGTCGCGGACTTTTCTTTCCGGTGTTCGCGAGTATAGTAAACGCCACTTATGAAAAGAGTTCTCTGGCTGGTTCCTGTGTTCGTGTGTGCGGCGGCTGCGGCGGATCTCTCGTTGGTCGCGCAAGCGCCAACCACTACCAGCACTCAGTCTCCGGCTCCAGCCGAGGGTCAACGTGGTGCGGACCAGGGTCGCGGCCGTGGTGGCGGTGGCGGTGGTGGCGGAGCGACGAAAGACGCCCCGGTGAATGCTGGAGTCGACTGGACGAAGCAGCCATCGGTGTTGCCGAATACTCCAGCAGACGAGTTGAAGCACTTCATCGTGCAGCCCGGATATCGCCTCGAGCTCGTCCTGGCCGACCCCGACATTCAGGATCCTACCGCCATCATGTTCGACGGCAACGGCCGGATGTTCGTGCTCGAGAATCCCGGCTACATGGCCGACAAAGACGCGAACGGGGAGCTCGATCCGGTCGGGCGAATCTCGCTGTGGACCGACTCGAACAACGATGGCACGTACGACAAGCACACCGTCTTCGTGGACCATCTCGTGTTTCCGCGATTCGTGCTGCCATACGGACCCAACACGATCCTGACGAAGGAATCCAACGCGCAGGAAGTCTGGAAATACACCGACACCAACGGAGACGGGGTCGCAGACAGGAAGGAACTCTTCGGCACCGGCTATGGCCGCATCGACAATGTCGAACAGGAAGAAAGCTCCATGACCTGGACGCTCGACAATTGGCTGTATACGACCTTCAACACGTTTCGATCGCGCTGGACGCCGAGCGGCGTCGTCAAGGAAACCTCAGGCAGCACGATGGGCTCGGAGTGGGGTCTGACGCAGGACGATGACGGGAAGCAGTGGTATCTCGAGGGTTCGAACGGCATCCCGGCCTACTGGCAATTCCCGATCGTCTACGGGAACATCAACATCCCCGGAGGCCTCGACGGCGATGCGCGAATTCCATGGGGAGCGCCGGTCATGGTTGCCGACATGCAGGGCGGCATGGGAATCGTTCGGATGCCGGACGGCTCGTCGAAACAGACGACAGCCGGTGCCGGGGGCGTCATCGTTCGGGGCGACCGATTGCCAAAGGAACTGTACGGGAAGTATTGCTACGGGGAGCCGGTCGCGCGAATGGTCCGGTGCATGTACCCCGAGAACAGGGAAGGCCTCACGTACGTCCACACGATGACTCCGCGAGACGAGTTCATCAAATCCACCGACCCGTACTTCCGTCCTGTCGATCAAAAGACTGCCCCGGATGGCACGGTGTACATCGTCGACATGTACCATGGGATCGTTCAGGAACGTCAATGGTCCGGTCCCGAGACGTACATTCGCGCGCGGATCGAACAGTACGATCTCGACAAGGTGGTTCATTTCGGCCGCATCTGGCGGCTCGTCTACGACGGCGTCCAGCGTGGCCGCGGCGCGATCGATCGCGACAAGACCGTTCCGCACATGAACAACGAGACTGCGGTCCAGCTCGTTGCACACTTGACCCATCCCAATGGCTGGTGGCGGGACACGGCACAGCAACTGCTCGTACTCAAGCAGGACAAGTCCGTCGTGCCGGCACTGCAGGCGCTGGCGAAAACCTCCCCGAACCTGCTTGGCCGCTTTCACGCGCTGTGGACGCTCGAAGGATTGGGCGCCCTGGATGCAACGCTGGCTCGGCGGTTGATGGAGGACCCTGAGCCGCGCATGCGCATCCAGGCAATTCGTGCCAGTGAAACCCTCTACAAGGGCGGCGATCGATCGTTTGCAACCGATTACCGCGCGTTGACGAAAGACCCCAGCGTGGACGTCGTGATCCAGGCAATGCTGACGATGAACCGCTGGAAAGTGCCTGACGCAGCGGCGACTATCAAGGCGACGATGGAGGTGAACAAGGCGCGGGGCGTGCAGGTCGTCGCGACGACTTTTCTGAATGCCGCGGCAAACGCGGGGCGCGGACGCGGTGGCGTCCCTCTGGCGCCGGAACAGCAGGCGCTGCTCACGCGCGGTGCCGAGGTCTACAACGGGCTGTGCATCAGTTGTCACGCGCCCGACGGCACCGGGGTGCCGCTTCTCGAGCTGAAGACGACCATGGCCCCGCCGCTGGCAGGCTCGCCGCGTGTGAACAGTCATCGCGACTACATCATCAATGCGGTTCTGTATGGGCTGACCGGACCAGTCGAAGGCCGGCCGTACTCCCAGGTCATGATTCCGATGGGAACGAATGACGACGAGTGGGTCGCATCGGTCGCGTCGTACGTCCGTCAAAGCTTCGGGAACGTCGGCGGGTTCGTCACCCCGGCGGACGTGGCGCGGGTGCGCGCCGCGACGCGCGATCGCAAGACACCCTGGGACGTCGACACGCTCAAAGCGTCGCTGCCCTCGCCGCTCGTGAAGGAAGGCTGGACCCTCACGGCGAGCCACAATTCGACGGTTGCGGGCCGTGCCCTGAGCCTGCAGTCATGGAACAGCGGGGTGCCGCAGCAGCCGGGCATGTGGTTCCTGGTCGAATTGCCGAAGCCCGCCTCTCTTACGGAAGTTCAGTTCGAATCGCCGGCCGGAGTGTACGAAATCTCGCGGGGGCGAATCCTGAATGCGGATGCACCTGCCGGCGGTCGCGGGAACCGCGCAGCGGGAAGCCCCGGAGCGCCGGCCGTGCCCACGCCGGCGCCGGACTACGGCTTTCCGCGCGGCTACAAAGTTGAAGTCTCGTCGGACGGTGCCGCCTGGACAACCGTCGCCGAAGGGCACGACACCTGGCACGACCTGCTGGCGATTCCATCCAGCGGTACCGGACGTCAGGGTGAATCGGCCGCCACGACGATCATCGCCTTCAAGCCTGTGCAGGCCAGATTCGTTCGGATCTCACAGACCGCGAACGCCGAGGGTGCGCCCGTATGGTCGATCCAGTCGCTCCGTCTCTACGACGCGCCGACAGGCCGAAGCCAGTAACCTGGCGAACGGCCGTTCATTTGAGAGGGGCGGTCACGATCGGCAGCGTGATCATCGACGGATGATCCTTGTCGTGAAAGATCGTCTGTTCGGCGACCTTCAGTTCGGCGTCCTGCGCAAAGGCATGACCGGTGTTTGGATTCCGATCGAACATCGGAAAGTTGCTGCTCGATACCTCGAGCCGGATCTGATGGCCCGTCTTGAACAGGTTGCTCGTCGGCCACACGTGAATCGTGTACTTGTAGATTTCACCTGGTTTGATCAGCGTCGGGCGCGCCTGCGACTCGCGATATCGCGCGCGCTGAATGCCGTAACTGATCAGCATGGACGTGCCATCCGGATACACGTCGTCCACTTTGGCGGTGAAGTCGGTGTCTGTCGCCGACGACGCGGCGTACAGCGTCACGTCGATCGGTCCTGTGACCTCGACGTCGTTCGTCGAGCGGAGGAGTCGTGTAGACGAGCACGTCTGCGCGCGACAGCACCGGGCGCTGATCGCGCGGCCCCGGCGCCACGACCTGCTGAAACCGTCCGCCAACGCTCGGAACCGGATCCTTCGGGATCGTACCTGTATCTGTCCGGGGTGCCCGCGGCTGACGGCTTCGTCGGGTCCAGCGTGCCGTCGCCAGAGGCGGTGTTCGCCGCGCCCTTGCTGTGCAGGTAGTACTCGACGATACTCGGTGCCCTCGATCGGCCATTCGTCCGACGTGCGCCACTTGTTGGCACCCATGACGAACACACGCACCCTCGGTTCCTTGTCCACGCCATTCTGGATGCCCTTGAGCCAGTAGTCGTACCAGCGCTTCATCAGCTCCGGCATCGGGCTGACGGCTTCGGGGCCGAAGTCGATATCGCCGACCTTCTGCTGCCAGCCAAGATGGACCCACGGGCCGATGACGAGCCGCTGGCCGTCGCGCGCGAGCCTGCGAGCCGGCGTGCTTGCGCATGCCGACGAAGTTCTCGATCGCGCCGTTGACGAAGAGATCGTACCAGCCCTCGAAATTGAGCGCCGGCACGGTGATGTTCGACCATCGCCGTCGGATGCTCCACGCCTGCCAGTACGCGTCGTCGTCGGGGTGTTTCAGCCAGTCGAAGTGGTACGCGGCGACGCGCGGATCCTCCGGGTGGAGCGGCGGATAGTCCTTCAGCGGCAGGAACAGCTTCCACTTGTCGGCGTATGCCTGCTGCGCGGACGCGAACTCCGCGTCGAGGGCCGTGCCTTCAGGAAGATGCCGCACGGCGCTGTTCGCGATGCTGTTCATCGGCCAGTACTGCGTGAAGGCCTGGTAGAGCGCGCCGCCTTCGTACGTCCAGCCGTCCCGGTAGTCGGACGACGTCATCGCCGGGATGATCGCAGTGAGATGCGGTGGTCGAAGCGTCGCAGGAAGCCACTGCGTCGCGCCGGGATACGAGAATCCGTACATCCCGACCTTGCCGTTCGACTTCGGCAGCGCCGCGGCCCATTCGATCGTGTCGTACCCGTCAGTCGCTTCGCTTCGAAACGGATACCACACGCCGTCTGACTTGTACTGTCCGCGAACGTCCTGGGAGACAACGATGTAGCAGCGGCCCGCCCACACTTCGGGTCCGCCGTAGGCGCTGTTGAAGGGTCGATCCTTGTTGTACGGCGTTCGGATCAGGACGATCGGAAACGGTCCGGGCTGATCCGGTGTGTACACGTTCGCGCGGAGAATGGTGCCGTCTCGCATCGGCGTTGCGCACGTCGTTCTGAACCGCGAACGTGCACTCGGCAGGCTCCGTTGACTGTGCTCCGCCCCGCTGCAAACCGAGACCCAGCGTCACCAGGAGCGTGGGCGCTCCCACGACTGACGCGCAAATATCGAACGTCACGCGCGCGCGTCGGGAGCATCGCCATCACCGAGCCTCAGTGGCGCCCTGCCGGGGGAGTGGCTTTTTTGTCCGGCTGCGGAAGTGCGTATATCTTCAGGCTCTGAATTGACCATGCAGGCGCGTCTTCCGCGCTCGCAGTCAGGCTGATGCGGACAAACTTCGCCGGCACCGGCTGAAACGTACTAATCGTCGTGAGGCCGTTGCTTTTCCCTTCGGACGCGCCCGACCACGACGAGCCGTCCGTCGACACCTCGACCTTGTAGCCTCGTGGGAAACCAGGCGGGCCCGCGACAGGAGCACCGCTGGCGGTCACAGCCGCTGCATTTCCGGCGCCCGCGCGGCCGCCTGGCGGCGGCGACTGGAACTGAATCTCGGTGACGGTCTCGACCCTGGGAAGCTCGACCTGGAACCACATGCCGGCTTGCTGCGTGCTGCCCGCGTTCCAGGCGGTCAGGCTCAGCGCGCCGAGCGCCGCGTCGGTGTTGTGACTGGCGGTCAACTTCCAGCCATCGGTAAAGAGGGCGATCGGCATCGACGCCGTCAAGCTCGGGCACCGTCCAGAAGCTTGCGGCTGGCTGTGTCCGCGCGCACGCGCGCGACATCATCGGTTGTGATGAATCCGCCGCTGTTTCCGAAATTGTTGCGGACGAAGGATGCGACTGCCGCGATCCACTCGTCGCTCTGGGTGTCCATCGCGATCATCGTGTCGGTGTAGCTCTTGCCGTCAACGGGGCCCGTCAGCCCGCGCAAAACGACCTTGCTGATGTAATCGCGATGACTGTTGACGCGAGGCGATCCCGCGAGCGGCGGCGCCATCGTGGTCGCCAGCTCCGGCTTGGGTGTTCCCAGTCCGTCCGGGCCATGACACGCAAAGCACAGCTCGTTATAGATCTGTCCCCCACGATCGAGTTGAGCCAGTTGATCCGCGGTCAAGCTTGCGCGTCCGCGTCCGCCCGCCGCGGCGGTTTCGGCGGCAGCCAGCATCGTCGTGCCAACGACCTGCACGCCGCGCGCGGAATTGCTCGCCATGATCGACTTCGTCGTGGCGGATGCCTCCGGAGCTTTCCAGCGGTTGATCGTCAGGAGTGCCTGGATCACGACGTCCACGTCGGGATCCGACGCCATCTTCGTGTAGTCGGCAGCAAACGACCGGTCACCGGCTTTGTAGAGCGTCTCGCTGGCCCGGATTGCCTGGATCCGCATACGCGGCTCCGTATCTTCCATGAGCTGGCGCACGAGCGCTGGCTTGAGCGAACCAAGCCCTTCGATCGTCCACAGCGCGTGGAATCTCGCCAGGAGGTTCGTCGATGTTTTCACGATCGTCAGGAGCGCCGGCACGACCGACTGATCCTGCTTCAAGACGAGCAGCTGCTGCGCCGTATCGCGCCACCAGCCATTCGGATGGCTGAGATGCGTCACGAGCTGCGCCGGCGTCTCATTGTTCATGCGCGGCACGATGCGATCGCGGACGCAGCACATCCGACTTGTCGGACTTGACGCCGTCGTAGACCAGGCGCCAGATGCGTCCCTTGTGAATCACCTTGTCGAGGTCGTATTGCTGCACGCGCGCGCGCAGGTATGTGCCGGGTCCGGCGAAGTTCCCGACCTGGATAATCCCGTGGTACATGTCCGTGATGTAGACGGTGCCATCGGGCGCCGTGGTCACATCGACCGGCCGGAAGTAGGGATCGAGAGACTTGATGAACTCGTTGTTCGGATATGCGTTGTGAAGGTAGGTGAGGCCTTCCTTCTTCTCGGCGTGAATGCGCCGGACGATGCGCCCGACGGGCTCGCCGTAGAGATATTCACCGACGAGATCCTTCGGCAGCCTGTGGCCGCGATAGATATCATTTCCCGCGCTTCCGGTCACACTCTTCAATGATCCGTCGGGCAGTCGCGTCGCATTGAGCCCGCCCTGCATGTCAGCGACGCGCACTGGAGCGCCCCAGGGAATGCGGAAGTCGGGCTCGAGCTCGTCGGGAACCGTGAAGTTGCCGTAGACGATCGGGAACTGAAAGCTGATCGGGACGCCGGGCGCTCCGCTCTCGAACCACATCTTGCCGTCGTTGTCCTGGGTCACGCCCCATTCGCCGCGGTTGTTGCCGGTCGGCTCCTTGATGATCCCGTGCGGTGTCCATCGCGCGCGAAAGGCGTTGTACGTGCTATAGAGCCAGTTGTCCATCGTCCAGGTCAGAAACGCTTCCTGGCCTTCGATGTTCGCGAGGCGCCCGTAGCCCGTATCGAACAGTTCCTTCTTGTCGGCAACGCCGTCACCGTTCGTGTCGGTGTACTTCCAGACTTCCTGCGCGTTCGACTCCTTGGTCGAGGATCGTGTTGGGACCAAACGGCATCACGAAACGCGGGAAGACGAGGTTGTCCACGAACACGGTGTGCTTGTCGTACACGCCGTCGTTGTTCGTGTCGACATGCAGCGAGATCCGGCTGATGGGATCCAGCTGACCCGTCATGTCGAGGTCGAGCATGTAGCTGCGGTCTTCGACGACGAACATTCGCCCGTTGCCATCGAAGGCGATCGCCGTCGGTTCCTGAATGACCGGATCGGAGAGGACGAGCTCGAGGCGATACCCGGGCTGGAGGATGAACGTCTTCAGCTCCTCTTCCGGTGTTTTCGCAAGCACGGAAGGCTGCTTCGTGAAGTCAATGCCGGTGAGATCCTGGCGTCCGCCGCCGCCTCGGCCTCGCCCCTCAGCACCACCGCGGCCGGATGGATCTTGTGGCTGCGTCGCGGGTGGAGGAGTCGTCTGGCCTGGCTGGCCGGGTGCCGGCGGGGTTGGCTGTGGCGCTTGCGCGAAGACCACGAGACTGGCCGCGAAGATGGCGACTGCGAGCGCGATGGTCGTGTGTGGAGCCAGAGTCGTTCGGGTCGTATTCATGGTCACTTCGCGTCGGCTTCCGCCGTCTAGTCCGTCCGTCCACGCCCCTCGATGGGCCACACGTGTTCGACGGTACCTTTTCTGACACCGAAGTAGACATTGTGCAGGTTGACCGTGGTGTCGCAGTGGCCCGGCATGATCTGGACGAGATCGCCAACCTTCAGATCGCGGCTCGGGTTCTGTAACCGGAGCGCACCGTACTCATCGCCTGCGACGCTGTAGACCGCACCAGTCAGATCCATCGGCTCGGGAACAGATTCGTCGGTCGATAGCGCTTTCCCGCCGGCATCGACAATCGCCCGGCCGGCCACGGCACGGCTGATCACCGTCGTCAGCACCGACAGCGAGTTGCCGAACTCGGAAAACTCCGGTTTGTCGCGGCCGCCGATCTTGTTGTAGTGCGAGTCCATGAAGATGTACGAGCCAGGTTGGATCTCGGTGACGCCGGTGTAGTCGGCGTCGATGTTGTAGCTTCCGGTTCCGCCGACGCTCACCAGCTGGACGGCGAAGCCGGCCTTCTCGAGCGCCTGCCTGGCCGCAACCACGCGTTCGTTTGACTGGACCTCGCGAGCGCGCCGATTCTCGAATCCGACAATGTGCTGGTTGTTCCCGCCGTACCCCTGCAACCCGACGAACTCCAGGCCCTTCTGTTTGGCGATCACCTGCGCGAGCGCGACGACGTCTTCCGGCTTATCGAGGCCCGTCCGGTTCTGACCGACATTCACGTCGATCGCAACCTTCAGTTTTCGTTTCGCTGCGAGCGCGGCTGTCGATAGATCGACCGCATTCCGCTCGTCATCCACCACGGCCTTCAGATCGGGCGCCATAGCAAGCAGCGCCATCAGGCGTTCGATCTTGACGCGCCCAACGACCTCGGCGGTGATGAGAACGTCTGTGATGCCGCCCCGGACCAGGACGTCAGCCTCGCCGAGTTTCGCCGCGCACAGACCCTTCGCGCCGGACGCGAGTTGCAGTTTTCCGATGGCTGACGACTTGTGGGCCTTGCCGTGAGGGCGAAAGCTGACCGGCCGGCCCTTCATGTACGTTGCCAGCGTCTGAAGGTTGTGGTCGAGGATGTCGAGATCGACGAGCAGCGCCGGCGTCGGCACGTCCGTGACGTGCCTCTTCAGGAAGCCACGATATTGCGGCGCGACCTGAGCATCTTCGCCGACTTGCGGGGCAGCGCTGGCCTGTGCCGGAGTCCCGCTCATGCAGCTCAAGGCGCCCACGGCCGCGGACTGTGCGAGAAAACCGCGCCGGCTGACAGTGTTCGTGCGTTCCATAGATCGACCTCGTTCGGTGGAGAGGGACGCCCTCAAGATGGCCCACAAAACCACGATCGGCGAGCGGGTGTCAACAATCGACCGGCCGCCCGCAGACGAGGAGAGCGTACCGCACTTGACATCAGGGTCTCCAGCCGAAGAAAGTTACGCGCGTACTCACTCGTGCGAAAAATCTTCGTCGCTGTTCTCCTGCTCGGTTTCGCCCTCCGCGTCATCGCTCCGCTGACGGCGCAGGACTTCGACCTTGTCGTCGTCAGAGGGCGCGTCATCGATCCGGAATCTGGACTCGACGGCGTGCGAAGCGTTGGCATCAAGAACGGAAAGATTGCGGCGATCGCCGACGGCACGCTGACGGGCCGGGAGCAACTCGACGCGACCGGACTGGTCGTTGCCCCTGGCTTCATCGACCTGCACTCGCACGGGCAAACGGACGAAACCTATCGCTGTCAGGTGCAGGACGGCGTGACCACCGCGTTCGAGCTCGAGGTCGGCGCCGGGGATATCGACCGCTGGTATCGCGAAAGGGAGCCCGGGCGGGCGATTAACTACGGTGTCAGCGTCGGGCATATCCCCGTCCGCATCGCCGTGATGCACGATCCCAGCACGTTTCTGCCAAGCGGCGACGCCGCGCACAAGGTCGCAAGCCCGTCCGAGATTGCAGAGATGGCCAGGCTGATAGACGAAGGGCTGCGCCAAGGCGCGGTGGCCATGGGCCTCGGCCCCTCGTACACCGCGGCCGCGACTCAATGGGAAGTGCTGGAGATGATCCGCGTAGCGGGCCGCCACCACGCGTCGGTGCACGTCCACATCCGCGGCGGCATGGCGGGCCTCGAGGAAGTCATCGCCGGCGCCGCCCTCACGGGCGCGCCGCTCCACATCGTTCACATCAACAGTTCTGGTCTGGCCCAGACGCGCGAGATGCTCCAGGTCATCTCCGAGGCGCGGGCGCACGGGCTCGACGTCACGACGGAGGCGTATCCATACACGGCCGGCATGACGGAGATCAGCTCAGCGAACTACGACGGCTGGGAGCAGTGGCCGCCGGAACGATTTGCCACGCTCGAGTGGCCCCCGACGGGCGAGCGTCTCACGCGGGAGACCTTCCTCAAGTACCGCAAGATCGGCGGTCCCGTAGTCGGCCACTCCAACACGGACGAGATGGTCGCCGTCGCCATCAACAGCCCGCTGACCGCGATCGCAAGCGACGCCTACATGCTCAACGGAATCGGCCACCCGCGGACCTCCGGCACATTTTCGAAGGTGCTGGGGCGCTATGCGCGCGAAGCCCACTCGTTGACCCTCATGGACGCACTGCGCAAGATGACCCTCATGCCGGCGCGCAGGCTCGAAGCGCGGGTGCCCGCGATGCGCGACAAGGGGCGCATTCGCGTGGGCGCGGACGCGGATCTGACGATCTTCGATGCGGCGCACGTGATCGATCGCGCCACATATCGCGAACCGTCACTTCCATCCGACGGCATCCGCCACGTCATCGTCAATGGCGTGCCTGTTGTTCGGGAGGGCAAGCTGGTGGCAGGGGCGGCTCCCGGCCGGGGAGTCCGCGCGCCGCGCGAGCCGTAGATTCCGGGTCCACCTGGACGCGGGGTTGACACCCCGCGCTACGGTTGCTGGGACCCGTCGATTCCGGCGAACTCTGTCTGGTACGTGTTGCCCTTGTATTCCATCTCCTGCTTGATGCCGATCTCCGACGTGTAGTACGCGTAGCACGACCCGCGACTTCAGCTCGACGAAGAACTGTTCCTCGGGCTTCTGCGGGTTGTCCTCGTTCTGCGCCATCCGCGTCAGCACGCGCGAGCCGTTCGGTCCGCCGACGCCTTCATGAACGGCTTGCCGTGTGCGTCTCCGTGCGACAGCCGATCGACGAGCGTCAGTCCGTCGCGCCAGTCGGTCCGATCTTTCTCGTCCCACGCCTCGGCCAGCCGGGCATCGATGAAGGCCGCGACCTTTGCGGCCCTGGCGCCCGGCGAATGCGCGTCGGTCGGGATGATCATCTCGCTCAACTCGTCGACCAGCGCGAACTCGTCTGGCGTGAAGAACGTGGCCGCCGCCGACTGCTGCGCCTGAGCGGCCAGCATTCGCCGACGCCGAGCGACGCGGCGACGGTTGCCGCGGCGCCGAGCTTGATCAGCTCGCGCCGGCTCAGATCGAGTTCCTGGTCAGCCATCACAGATTTCCCTTCCTGAATTCGCCGGCCAGGTAGTCGCACGAGCGCCAGGCCAGCGCCATGATCGTCCACGTCGGATTCTGGCACGACGCGCTGACGTGACTGCTGCCGTCCACGACGAACAGGTTCTTGACGTCGTGCGACTGCTGGAACTGATTCAGCACCGACGTCTTCGGGTCGGCTCCCATGCGCGCCGTGCCGAGCTCGTGGATCGACCAGCCCTCGGTGCAGCACGGTCGCGGCTCGACGTCGACGATCTCGAAGCCGGCCGTCTCGAACATCTCCTGCGCCGCGTCGGCCATGTCCTCGCACATCTTCTTTTCGTTGTCGCCGAACTTGTAGTGGAACCGGAGCACCGGAATGCCCCACCTGTCCTTCATCGACGGGATCGAGATCGACGTAGTTCTCGTAGCGCGCCAGCACCTCGCCGAAGCCGCCCATGCTGATGAACGCGCCGGCGTAGTCGCGCACCGTCTTCTTGTACGCCGGCGCCGAAGCCGGGCGTGTCGGTCGCGTTGTCCGGGAAACATCTGCGTGCCGGCGCTGCCCTCGAAGCCGTAGCCGCGAATGAAGTTCGGATTGCTTGTCCGAGAGATTCCGGAAGCGCGGCACGTAGAAGCCGCCCGGCCGGCCGTCGTCGAGCGTCCGTCGGCTTGCCGATCAGATCCTTGACCAGGCCGGTGACGCCGGGCCCATGACGTGCTCGCAGAAGTTGTGGCCGACGTGGCCGCTCGAGTTGCCGATGCCGTTCGGATGCGCCGTCGACTTCGAGAGCAGCAGCAGCCGCGCCGACTCGAGCGTCGAAGCGGCCACGACGACGACCTTTGCGCAGTGCCTCGTAGGTCGCGCCCGTCTTCGGTGTCGACGAACGAGACGCCGCGCGCCTTGCCGGTCTTCGGGTCGACCAGGATCTCGCGCGCGATCGCGTTGGTCCGCAGCGTCAGGTTGCCGGTGTCCATCGCCGGATAGATCAGCCCGGTCGGCGAATCGAACGCCGCGTGGATGTCGCAGCCGCCGACGCGCCGGCTGCACGCGCCGCGGCCGAAGCACCGGCTGCGATACTTGTTGTGCTTCAGGCCGTCGGTCGTCACGCCGGCGCGATACGGCGTCAGCACGCGGTTCATCTTCTTCAGCGAGTTGCGCAGCGTCACCTCGGCGCGGCGTCAGCCTGTGTCGGCCGCTGGAAGAGGCTGTCGGGCAGGTGCGGCAGATTCTCCTTGACGCCGGAGATCCCGAGATACTGATCGACCCGGTCGTAGTACGGCGCGATGTCCTTGTAGGAGATCGGCCAGTCCTCGCCGTAGCCGTCGTGGCTCTTCGCCTTGAAGTCGTAGTCCGACAGCCGCAGCGCGAGCCGGCCCCAGATGTTCGTCTTGCCGCCGAGCAGCCGCGCGCGCACCCACGCGTAGTTCGTGCCGGTGTACGGATGTTCCTTCTCGTCGACGACGATGTTCTTGCTGTAGTCGGTGCCGCTCCAGCCCTGCACGTACGAGTAGACGCTTGGTGAACTTCGAGTCCGGCGGCGTAGGGCGGCTGGCGGATGTGTATTCGTTGAGCGACAGCGCGTGATGGCCCGGCGGCATCTCGCCGCGCCGCGGATGCTCGTACGGCCACTCCATCGACTTCAGCTCCTTGTCGATGTCGAGCTTCTTGCCGGCCTCGAGCATCAGCACCTTCATGCCGTGCGACGTGAGCACGTGCGCGGCCATGCCGCCGGCCGCGCCGGAGCCGATGACGATGGCGTCGTAGGTGCGTCTTGAGGTCAACTTCCGGCGTTGGTGCCTGGATGACGCGAATGAAAGGCATCGGGGTCCCTTTAGAATTGCTGAATGCTGATTGCTGATTGATCATTCCGGCAACGCGAAACTGTACAGAACGTTCCCCGCCGTCAGCGCGACGTACTGACGGCCGTCGATCGCGTAACTGATCGGCGAGGCCGCGTGGTTGCCGCCGGTCTGATAGTGCCAGAGATGCTTCCCGGTCTTCGCGTCGAGCGCGATGATGTTGCCGTCGCGCGACGACGCGAACAGCACGCCGCCGGCCGTCGCCAGCACGCCGTTCGCCGAGCGATCCCTGGAACAGCTTGAAGTCCCAGACGGTCTTTCCGGTCTCCGGATCGATCGCCTTGATCCCGGCATTCGGCGCCGGATCGTTCGGGCCGCGCGCCGGCGGAGCGCCGCGTTCGGCGCGTTGCCGAGATACTCCTGCCTTTCTCCGGCGCCTGCGGCGCGCTGACGTACTGCGCGCCGGCCTCCGAATACTCCAGATAGAACAAGCCGGTGATCGGACTGTACGACGGCGCCTGGAAGTTGGTCGCGCCGCCTGGCGTCGGATAGACGAGGAAACTGCCCTTCGGGCTCGAGTTCGATCCGGGAACCGGCATCGGCCGGCCCTTCTCGTCGAAGCCCTTGTTCCAGGTCTGGTGGATGAACGGCGTGCCCGACAGGAACGCGCCGTTGGTGCGATCGAGCACGTAGAAGTGGCCGTTGCGATCGGCGTGCAGCAGCAGCTTCCGCGTGCTGCCCGCGCCACATGCGATCGACGAGCACCATGTCCTCGGTCGAGTCCCAGTCGTGCCCGTCGTTCGGCGTGAACTGGTAGTGCCACTTGCGCCGGCCGGTATCGGGATCGAGCGCGACGACCGAATCGGTGAAGAGATTGTCGCCGTCGCCGCGCACCGAGCGATCGGTCATCGCCGCCGGATTGCCGATCGGCCAGTAGAGCGTGTCGAGCTCGGGATCGTAGGTGCCGGTCAGCCACGTTCCGCCGCCGCCCGTCTTCCAGCTGTCGCCTTTCCACGTGTCGTTGCCGAACTCTCCCGGGCCGGGAATCGTGTAGAACCGCCACAGCCGCTTGCCGGTCACGTCGTACGCGTCGAGGAACCCGCGCAGCGCGTACTCGCCGCCGGCGTGGCCCGACGATGATCTTGTCCTTCACGATGAGCGGCGGGCTCGTGATGTTGAAGCCTTCCATCGTGTCGGCGACCTGGACCTCCCAGAGGAGCAGGCCGGTCCGCGCGTCGAGGCAGACGAGCGCCGCATCGTTCGTGCCGACGAACAGCCGATGGCCCGAGAATCGCGACGCCGCGATTGACCACGTCGGTCTCGCCGGGGTTGCGGACTTTCTGCGGACGGGTGAACCGCCAGATCTGTCGTCCGGTGCGCGCGTCCATCGCCGTGACGGTGCGGGGGTTGCCGCCGCTCGTCGCATACATCACGCCGTCGACGACGAGCGGCGTGCTCTCGCTGACGTTGTCGCCCGGCACCGGCGCCGACCACGCGGCGCGAAGCCGGGCCACGTTCGTCGGTGTCGATGCTCGTCGAGCGGAGAGTAGTGCGTGCCCTGGTAATCGCCCCAGTACATCAGCCAGTTGTGCGGCTCGGTTTCGCAGCGAGGAGCCGCTCGTAGGTCACGCCGCCAGGAATCGGCGGCGCGGCGGCGGTCTTGGCTCAGTCCCGTCCCTGCAGCGTGCGCAGATACGCGACGAGGTTCGCGATCTCGTCGAGCCGACAAGCGGGTCGCGTAGTCCGGCGGGTGCAGCGACGTGCTGTCGACCGCGACCGATGACAGCTGTCAGCTTGTCGAGCAGCCGCAGCTGTCCCGACGCATCGATCATCTGCAGCGAGAACGTGTCTTCGTTGCGGCGGACGCCGCGAATCTCGCGGCCGTCCTGCGTCTTCACGACGACCGTGACCGGTGTGGAGGCGCCACGACCACCGCGCCCGCCCGTGGTGACTGCCATCGGCATGTTCGGATCGTCAACTTCTGCCGCAGCGCCGCTGCCGAGAGTCGTCCGGCGTTCGACAGGTCGGGTCCGACGACGCCACCGCGCCCGTTCACCTCGTGACACCGCGCGCACGCGGCCGCGCCGAAGAACAACCCTTCGCCAGCTGTCGCGTCGCCGGACGCCACCGAGGAGTCTGCGGCGTCCGCCGATGCTGAGGGCTGAAGGCTTCGCAGGTAGGCAACCAGGCGCCACACATCCGTCTCGCTCAAGCCGGGAAAACCGGCCATCTGCGTTCCCGGAACGCCGTTCCGAATGGATCGAAAGAGATCGCGCGTCGGCGTTTCCGTGCGTGAACGTGCCGGTGGCGAGGCCAGGCCCACGATCGCTTCCCTGAGCCGATGCCCCGTGGCACGACTGACAGATCTGGTTGTAGAGATTCCGGCCGGCGGCGGCGACGGCGGCATCGCCCGCAAATGGATTGGCTGATTGCGGTGCCTGGCTGGCGGCGACAACGCACACCGCGAGCGCGCCTGATAGGGATGCGAGCAGAGCCGCTGAGGGTCGCATGGTCCGTAGGTGCAGATTAGACCGATTTCTGACTCCGCATTCAACATTCAGCCCCTCGACGAAGCTCGGGGCTGACCCTGAGCCACGTCGAAGGGTCAGCATTCACTAATACGTCCGCACTATTGAGGTTCTCGTCCCCGCTCCCTACACTCGTCCGTCCAGAGAGGTAGAGGAGATCGGTCAGCCCATGCGTGTTGTCCTCCGACTGTCGGTCATTGTCGTCGCCACCCTCGGATCCCTTCTCGCGTCTGCGCCGCACGCCTGGGCGCAGGGTTGAGTGCTCATCAGAAACAACGCGCCCGTGTTTGGCGCGAACAGGCATCCGTATCAGGAACCCGGCGAGTGGCAGTTCACGCTCGCGAGCCGCAACCTCGTCTCCAACGATCACTACAACGGCACCGTGGAGCAGGTGCAGCGGCAGACACTCCAGAACTACGTCACGAACCGGCAGAACCTCATCGACGTCGGCGTGAGCCACGCGGTCAACCGCCGTCTTGCGCTGACGTTCGCGATCCCGTTCGTCAACTCGTCGTGGGCGTCGCGAGACCCCGCGGTTCCGCTGCCGGCTCCTCGTCATGAGATCGCCCAGAACGGCAAGGGCATCGGCGACATCAGCCTGACGGGCCGCTATTGGTTGTTCGACACCCAGACGCACGACACGTGGAACATTGCGGCGGGCGGAGGCGTGAAGTTTCCAACGGGCAACTCCCGCGCGCAGGATCAATTCCCCGGTCGAACGGACCCGTCGAATATTCTTCGGTACGTCGATCAGTCCGTGCAGCCGGGCGATGGCGGGTGGGGCCTGATGATGGAGGCGCACGCCTTCAAAGCCATGTACCGAGTGTTCCTGTTCGGCTCTGCCAGCTACCTGGCGAATCCCAGGGACATCAACGACACGCCATCGATCCTGACGGTCCTCGGCCTCTCCACTGCGCCGGGCACACCGAACGAAGGGCTCGGCGTGAACTCCGTGCCCGATCAGTACCTGACCAGGCTCGGCGCGTCGGTCGGCATCTGGAAAGGCATCGGCGGCTCGCTCGCCTGGCGAATGGAAGGCCTGCGCCGCTACGACATATTCGGAGACAGCCACGGCTGGCGGCGGCCCGGAACCGAGATGTTCATCGAGCCCGGCGTGAGCTATCAGTACGGCGGGCACACGTTCTCGTTCAACGTGCCAATCGGCTACTACTACAATCGCCGGCCGAACCCGTACACCGGCAACGCCGGCGACGCGACGTTCCCCCGCGAAGTGTTCCTGACGAGCTACTCCTGGAGATTCGGCCAGAAAAAGACGCCGCCGGTCTCGACGACGACAGCGCCCGAGCCACCGAAGGAGCCGGAAAAGGAGAACCAGCAGCCGTGACGCTACGCCCTCAGCCGTTGCGGCTGAGCGCTGGTGGCGATCTCTTCTTCATCAAACGCCGACCGGTCTTCGCGCAGCCGCCACGTCCGTGCTTCCTCCGGGCGTCCGTTCCTGACCGACACGATGAGATACCGCAGATTCGGCCACGCGTGCGCGAGGTCGAATGCCGATGGCACCGCCGGGTGATTCGGATGCGAATGATAGAAGCCAATCAGCGTCTGCCCGGTCTCGCTCGCACGCTTCTCGGCGGTGCGATACGCTTCCGGCCCGATGAGAAATCGCCGCTTGCGCTCGTCGGTCGTCGTATTCGACAGCGCGAGCGCTTCGATCACCTGACCGGACTCGTCGCCAATCAACGCACCGCAGCACTCGTCGGGGTACGCCTCGGTCCCGTGCTGCCTGATTGACGCCAGCACTTCGTCCGAGAGCACGAGCGCGCCTTCGGACTCTTCGATTGCCGTGTTCGATCCGGCCCAGACGTGGGGTGTCACTTCGTCGCCTCCGTTCCAGAATGGTTCCGATAGATATCGATCGCCCCTGTCGGGGAAGATCATGACGATCACTGCGCGCTCGACCTCGTCGGCCACTCGAAGGCTGACCGCAAGCGCCGCACCGGCTGATGGTCCAACGAGCAATCCTTCGTGCCGTGCGAGCCGCCGCACCAGGGCGTGCGCTTCTTCCGTCGACGCCGGCTCGTTGCGATCCGCGACGGTCGGGTCGTAGATCGGGGGCACGATCGACGACGGCATGTGCTTCAAGCCCTCGAGGCCGTGGAGCGCCGACTCGGGCTCGACCGAGATCAATTGGACGGATGGACGCCACTCTCGCAGACGCCGTCCGGTTCCCACGAACGTGCCACCCGTGCCCAGGCCTGCGACGAAGTGCGTCAGCCGCCCGCCGCTCTGTTCGATGATCTCGACGCCGGTCGTCTCGTAGTGCGCGCGCCAGTTCGCCGGGTTGCTGTACTGATCGGGATAGAAGTAGCGATGTGGCTCGCGCTGGTACCGGCGGCGCGCTTCGCGAATGGCGCCGTCGCTTCCGTCCATGGGATCGGTGAACACCAGCTCGGCACCGTAGATCCGCAGCAGCCGCTTGCGTTCTTCCGTCACGTTCGACGGCACGCACAACGTGACGCGATACCCGCGCGACGCGCCGATCATCGCGTAGGAGATGCCGGTGTTTCCGGAGGTCGCATCGAGGAGGATGCGATCCCGCCGGAGCGCTCCCGAGCGTTCACCCTCCCGGATCATCGCCAGAGCGGCTCGATCCTTCACGGATCCGCCAGGGTTATACCCCTCCAGCTTCGCGTAGAGTTCGATGCCGGGGCGGGGTTCGAGCCCGCGCAGCCGCACGAGCGGCGTCCGGCCGACCATGGCTGCCGGCGTCGAAATCTGGCCAAACGAGTCGTCGATCATGAGCTCCCGCAAACAAAAAAAGGCCCGGAAGATTCCGGGCCTTTCAGGTGTCAGCGCTAGTGAGAGTTGCTCAGACTATGTCGTGCTCACCCCCGCGCGCAGAAACAGCACCTGGCCCTGACAGGGCCGACAACAGGCGCACATCGTTCCGCACAGCCGGGGTGACATCACACTCAAAATAGCGCACTTAGGCCGGTTGGTCAACTCAGCCAGCAAAAAGGGGAGCCTGCCGCCAGCAGGCTTGCACGGTCCTTGCAGGTGGCTCGGCAGGAGGACTCATGCGTATTGTCGGCATCCTGCTCATCGTCCTGGGGCTCGTTTCGCTGGCCCTTGGAGGGATTAGCTATACCAAGAAAGAGAAAGTCGTGGACATTGGTCCCATCGAGGCCACGGCCGAGCGGCACAAGACCATACCACTCCCGCCGCTCCTCGGCGGCCTGGCGCTCGCCGGGGGCGTCCTCCTGCTGGTTGCCGGATCGAGAAAGTCATAGCTCAGTCGCTACATCCCCTTGGCGCGGTAGACCACCTGTCCGCCTACGACGGTCAGGAGTGCCTCGATGTCCTTGATCTCGTCCACGGGACAGTGCAGATAGTCCTTCGAGATCACCACCATGTCCGCGAGCTTGCCGGGCTCGATCGACCCCTTTGTTTTCTCCTCGAACGTCATCCAGGCGCCGTTCAGCGTCCACATGCGAAGCGCCTGCTCTCGGGTGAGGACCTGGTCCGGTCCGAGGGTCGCGCCGTCAACGGTCTTCCGCGTAATGGCCATCCACATTCCGAAAAACGGGTTGTAGGGGTTGATCGCGGTCCTGGAATCAAACCGAATCATGTGGTCCGACCCCCCGGCGACGATGAGCCCGGCGTCGAACATGGACTTGAGGGGAAGAAAATCGCGCATGCGCCCGGTGCCGAAGACGTCCTTGATCGCTGCACCGTCGAGATGCAGCCACGCGGGCTGGGAGTCGAACGCCACGCCCAGCCGCCGCGCGCGTTCGATGGCTTGCGCATTTGGAAAGTTTCCGTGCGTGACGGTGAAGCGCCGATCTGCAATTGAGCGGTCACGGTCGGCGGCTTCGTAGGCATCGAGAAGCGCGTCGGTCGCGCCGCCGCCGGTCGTGTGCGCGGTCATCTGCCAGCCGAGGCGATTGGCGACTCGCGCCATCTCGATCAGGTTCTCGCGCGGAACCGACAGCACGCCGCGGTACTCGGGATCGTCGTACCCATAGATCGCCGTGTGAGTGCCGTAGGGCTCCCGCAGGTACGCGGTGCCGATCAGGATGCCGCCGTCAGCGACGACCTTGATTGGTCCCACACGGAACCACTCGTCGCCCATCCCGGTGACGAACGGGATGCGTTCGATGTCCTGGCGAACCTGGTCGGGTGTGCCCTGACCGCTGATCAAATAGGTCACGGTGCTGCGAACCGTCAGCTGATTCTGCCGGCGCAGCGACTGATAGACGCGAAAACCCTCAGGGCCCTGACTGCGATCGATCGTGCTCGTCAGCCCGGCCTCGTTGTATTTCTTCTGCATCGCTTTCAGCGCCCAGATCATGTCGTCCTGGGTCACTGGCTTCGCGCGGCGCAACGTTCCAAGAAGCTGTGGGGCGCCGAGAATCAGTCCGGTGGGCTCTCCCTTGCTGTCCTTGATGATCTTCCCGTTCGGCGGCTGCGGTGTGTCGCGCCCGATCCCCAGCCGTTTGAGCGCCACGGAGTTGAGGACCGACGCGTATCCATTGTCAGTCATCGCGGCGTGCCGCGGCGCGGCCTTGTCGAGGTCATAGCGGTCGGGATAACGCCGCTCGGCCAGGCGCGTGGCGTAGACCTTCGGCACGAAGATCACGCTGTCTGGCGGTGTCACGTCGGAAAGGTTGCGGATGTGCGCGAGGATGTCCGGGATGGAGTTCATCACCGGCACCGGGCGATCCTGCTCGCTCAGAGCGGCCGCGATCGGGTGCGTATGGCTGTCCTGCAGGCCCGGAAGAACCGTCCGCCCCGCGAGGTCAACCTCTTTCGTTGTCGGCGCCGCAAGCTTTCTGATGTCCGCGTTGGCGCCGGCCGCGACGAACCGGTCGCCGCGGATGGCAATGGCCTCCACTTCCGGGTGATCGGACCACATCGTCACGATGTGGCCGTTGTAGTAGATGGTGTCGGGTGGGGACTGTGCCGCCGGACTCTGTGCGAACAGGCCGGCGGCGACGAGCGCGACGCTGACTCTGGTGATGAGCAACATAGAAAACGGAGTTTAAGCGAGAGAACGGAGTTCACAACGAAGAAACGAGGTTATCTTCGTTCCTTCGTGTGAACTCCGTTCCCTTCGTAACCTCCGTTACCCCGAGCTTCTACCAGCCGAAGCGTACTCCCAACCGCATCTGCCGTTCGCCATACGCACTCGTGACTTCGGCGAACCCGTTCAGATTGCGCACCGTGCCGTCTGGGTTCAGCTGCAGGTTCGAGACGTTGCCTCCCGGGTTGTTGAAGTGCGCCGTATTGAGCACGTTGAACGCCTCAAACCGGATCTGCAGGTCGCTGTTGTGCGGCATGCGAATCGCGCGGAACAACCCAAAATCCCAGTTCGCATAGCCTGGACCGCGCACCGCACTCCACGGGGCCGTCCCAAACCGTGCCTCGGTCACGGGTTTGAACGCGAGCGGATCGAAGTAGGCGTTCCCCCGGCCGATCCCTCCCAGGATTTCCACGTCGTCTTTCACCTGGTCGGCGCGCTGGGAACTCTCGGGCGCGTTCAGCGATGTGCCGGACGCCGTAATGTCAAACGGCAACCCGCTCCAGAAGCTGATCAGGTTGTTCACCTGCCATCCGCCCAGGATCGCGCGCCGCCACGCCGTCTTTCAGCCACGGCTTGCCTGGACCGAATGGAAGTTCCGTGACGTTCGTGATGTTGAGATTGTGCGTCCGGTCGAACGGGCTGATCGACGTATTCAAGGAGTAGAACTCGGGGATCATGATGCGCGGCGCGCCGTCGCTGTCCGGTGAGCCGGCGATCCCCGTGGACTTCGACAGCGTGTAGCTGACCCCCAGCTGGATTCCATTGGCGAAGCGGCGATCCAGCCGCGTCTGGAGCGCGTCGTATTTCGTGTCGCCGATCGGCGCGACAAGGCGCGTCTGCGCGGTGCGTCCGAATTTCTTGTTCAGCTGTCGTCCGGCCTGGCCGCCGCCAATTGGCGACCAGTTCAGCTCGAGGAACCCGAGCTGGTCGATCTGGCGCGTGCCCACATAGGCCGCCTCGCCAACAAAGCCCCACTTGAATTGCTTCTGCACGGCCCCGTTGAACGACCTGATGTAACCGCGGTTGAAGTCCTGGGGGATCGTAATCGCGGTCACATTCCCCTCGATCGGAATGATGCCGTTTCCGAGGGGCGGAGCTGTGATCGGCGGCACACCGTCAGAAGTCTTGCCCGCCCATCCGAAGGAGGCATTCGGCGCCTGGACGACGAGGTTTGCCAGAACCGGATAATTCGTTCTCATCGGCCGGGCGAGCGAATACGGATCGTTGGTGATGCCGAAACCTCCGCGTATGACGAGCGACGACGACGCGCGGAAGGTCGCGCCAACCCGCGGCGCGAACAGCCCCTTCTCGGCTGAAATTCCAAGATCGCGTGGCACGGATCCGACGCCGCCGACTTCCATCATGTTTGTGTCGGGGTTGTAGCGCTCGAGCCCTCGATCGCTTCGCGTCGGAACGGGGAAGTACTCGTAGCGGGCTCCGTACGAAATCGTCATCCGGCTGTTCACCTGCCACTGATCTCTCGCGTAGAAGCTGTAGCTCTGCATCCGCGTCGTATAGGGGGCCACTGTCTCGTTCAGTCGCCCGAGTTGATCCGGCAGACCGAGCAGAAACGCACCCCACGCATTGAAGCTGTTTCCGGATGGTCCGCCCGGCAGTTGCGTCGGGCCACCGCGGAAACGGAATCCGCCGCGGGCACCGAAGTTGTCGCCCGCACTGAGTTCCGGCTGCGTGTGATTCAATCCCTGGTAATAGATGTCGGTGCCGAACCGGAGATTGTGTTCGCCCTTCATCCAGTTCAAGTTGAGGACCGTCTGATATTGATCGTCGTTCCGGATGTAGGGCATGTACAGCTCGGTGATTCCGACGTCCTGATAGGTGTCGAAGTCGAAGACCGGCATGCCGCCCTCGAAGTCGCGCGGCCCGTTCAGGCCAGAAAGGCCGAACAGACTCTGTCCCTTATTCTGTCCGATGTCGGTGTGTTCGACTGAGACGGACTGTCGCACGTATCCGAAGTGCGCGTCGGCCACGATGCTCGGGGAGAAGACGTAGGTGGCGCCGGCCGAAAAGTTGTAGGTGCCTCCCGTTCCGGTGCCGGGATTACCGCCCCCGATTGGCATCCCCTGCAGCTGGTCACCGTAGACGGTCTCATTGAACGTCCAGAAATCGAGCTGGCTGTAGCGCCCGAAGACGTTCAATTTGGAGGTGGCGTTCCAGTTCACCTTCGTATCGAGCGTCCAGCGATCGAAATTGAATGGCGCCTTGAGGAAATAGTTGTTCGTGAGCGGGATCGATCCGTCAGCGTTCCGCAGATTCGGCGCCGGCAGCATTCCGATCAACTTGAGCGCCGTCGCATCGATGCGGTCCGTCGGAATGATGTTTCCCGGAAACGCGGTCCGCCCGACGCCGTTGGCGTCGCCGGTCGCCGGGTCGTAGATGGGGGTCGACGACGCTGTCAAATCGCCGCGGCGCAAGGCATCTGTCGGCACTGAAATGGTCCGTGTCGCGAACTGATGGTCGCGGGTGTTCTCGTAGCTGCCGAAGAAGAACAGCTTGTTCTTCCGGATCGGTCCGCCCAGGGTTGCGCCGAACTGGTGATAGGTCCATTTGCCCTTCGACGTGCCGGCAGGCGTGAAGAAGTTGTTCGACCGCATCTTTTCGTTCGTGTAGTACTCGAACGCCGATCCTTTGAACTGGTTCGTTCCGCTCTTGATTTGCACGTTGATGGCCGATCCGCCGGCCAGCCCCTGCTCGGCATCGAAGCTGTTGGTGACGACGTTGACCGTTTCGAGCGATTCGAGCGCGGGAACGTAGGCGGCAACGTGAGGCAGCCAGATGTTGGTCGTGCTGACGCCGTCGATACGGGTGTTGTTCGAGCTGCGGCTCGCGCCGTTGACGTTGAAGACCAGCGCGCGGGACGGGTTCGACGGAATCGAGTGCGCATCAGCAGGAGGCGTGAATCCAGGGATGACTTTGAACAGCTGCTGATAGTTGCGGCCGATCGGCACGGGCAGGTTCTCGAGCTCCTGCGCCTTGAGTTCCGCTCGCACTTCTGCCTTGTCCGTCTGCAGCACGGGCGACTCGGCAGAGACTTGCACGCTCTCTGAAAGTTGTCCGATGTCGAGCTTCGCGTCGACGCGCGCCACGGAGTTCAGCGTCACCGGCACGCTGCGGGTAAAGGCCCGGAACCCGGTCATCTTGACCGACACCGTGTAGGTGCCCGATGGCACGGCGGTGAAGTGATACACGCCATTCGCGTCGGTCACGAGTTCTCGTGTCAGCTTCGTCTCTGTCTGTTCGATCGTCACGGTCGCACCCGGCAGCGCCGCGCCGCTGGAGTCGCTCACCGACCCGACAATCGATCCATAGAGAACTTGTGCGTGGAGGGGTCGCGCAATCAGAGCGCACCCGACGAGGAAGAAGACGGAGCACAATGCACGGACGTGACGACCACCTGTCAGCGGCATGGCACACTCCTGGAGAGCGGGTTTCGGTGTACTCGATCGGTTCCTTTCTCTCGGTCGCCGCTAACCTAGAACTCTGGTGGAGTGTTGTCAAGCGGAAGCAGAGCTTGTCCGGGTCTGCTCCGGCTCACCGGACGAGGCGGTTGACAGAGCAGGGAGAATTGGTGAATTCGTGAATTGGTGAATTGGTGAATTGATGCGACGACGGGAGTTCCTTGCGGCCAGCGGCCTGGTGCCGTTTCTGGCGGCCCGCACGCGCCCATCGACCAGGCCAGCGGGCCGCCTGATCCGGCTGGGCGGGCCGATTTTTCTGAAGTCCGACGACCCCGCGGAGCTCGCACGCGAGCATCGGCGCCTAGGCTATTCCGCGGCATATTGTCCCGCGGCAACCACGGGCGATGGGGATCGCGTCCGAGCGATCCGTGCGGCCTTCGCGGCCGAGCACGTGGTGATCGCCGAAGTCGGCGCGTGGCGCAACATGCTCGACCCGGATTCGCAGAAGCGCGCGGACAACCTGAAATACGTCACGGACCGTCTGGCCCTCGCGGACGCGGTCGAGGCGCGCTGCTGTGTCGACATCGCGGGGTCTTACAATCCGACCGTGTGGGTACGGCGCGGACCCGAAGAACCTCTCGCAGGCATTCTTCGACGCCACGGTGGAGAATTGCCGCAAGGTCATCGATGCGGTGAAGCCGCGGGCCACGAAGTTCTCGATCGAGATGATGGGGTGGAGCCTGCCGGAAGGTCCCGATTCCTACCTGAAACTGATTCGAGCGGTCGATCGGCCGGCCTTCGCGGTCCATATGGACGTCTGCAACGGCATCAATTCGCCCGCCCGTTTCTATCAGAACCGTGAGTTCATCGCGGAGTGCTTCGCGAAGCTCGGCAAGTGGATCGTCTCCTGCCATGCCAAGGACCTCGCGTGGATTCCAGAGTACAACGTCCACTTCAAAGAGGTCGTGCCCGGCAAGGGACAACTCGACTACGCCGAGTACTTGCAGCAATTGTCGAGACTCGCCGTAGACGCGCCGCTGATGCTCGAGCACCTGCAGTCGCCCGAGGAGTACACCGAAGGTCGCGACTACATCAAGTCGGTCGGGAGTCGCATCGGCGTGAATTTCGCGTAGTTGGAGGAGGGTCGATGAAGTTATCGCTGGGCATCCCGTCGGTGTTGCTTTCGTTGTGCGCCGCCACGCTGATGTTTGTGAGCACGCGACCGCTGGCGGCGCCGCAGCAGACAACCTCCCGTGCAGACCGGGCGCGGTGGAGGTGTCTACCCGCAGACCGAGCCGGACGACAACACCGGTTTCGTGCCGATCTTCGACGGGAAGACGTTGAACGGCTGGGACGGAGACACCACGTTCTGGCGCGTCGACAACGGAGAGATCGTCGGCGAAACGACGCCCGAGAAGGTCGTCAAGCTCAACAACTTTCTGATCTGGCGCGGCGGCACGGTCAAGGATTTCGAGCTGAAGGTCGAGTTCCGGATGAACGGAACCAACAGCGGCATTCAGTACCGGAGCACCGAGCTGCCGAACATCGGCAAGTGGGTCCTCAAGGGCTACCAGGCAGACATGGACTTCACGGAGGGCTATGTCGGCAACGTCCACGACGAGCGGGGGCGCGCGCCAACCGGCGAAGGACACGTCGTGCTGTCGAAGCGCGGCCAGATCACGCGCATCGTCGACGGCCCTCGATACAAGGTGGTCGGGACGATCGGCGACAGCACGCTGCTCCGAGGCGTGATGAACGTGAACGGCTGGAACCAGTACCACATCATCGCGCGCGGCCCCGTCTTGATGCAGCTCGTCAACGGCCAGTTGATGGCCGTCGCGCTCGACGAGGACTCGCAGCACTACGCCGCTGAAGGCCTGCTCGGATTCCAGATGCACGTCGGGCCTCCGTTCAAGATCGAGTATCGAAATGTGCTTGTTGAAAAAGATTCAGTAATCGTGCGTGAATGATCGCCCTTGCCTGCGTTGTGATCGCTCTCGCCTTTGGATATCCAATGGTCACACCAGCGCAGGATTCCAGCGTCCGCGCCAAAGCGGCCTATGACCGCGCCGTCAAACTCGAAGGCGACGGCAACTTTCCCGCCGCGTTGTCGCTCTTGTGGGAAGCCGCGGGCCTTGCGCCGCGCGATGCCGACATTCAGAACCGGCTTGGCGAGGCGCTCGAACGAATCGGCGCTCTTGACGCCGCGGTCGCTGCGTATCGCACGGCGCTGCAGGAGAAACCGCAATTTCGGAAGGCGTCCAACAATCTGATCCTCGCGCTCGTGAAGGTCGGAAAAGGGGAGGAAGCTGTCGAGCGGGCGCGCGCGCTCGTGTCGGACGATCCGAAGGACCCCGATCGATACTTCACGCTGGGGCTCGCGCAATCGGAACAGAACATCGACGAGGCGATGGCGAGCTTTCGTCGCACACTCGAACTCGCCCCCGGCCACGTCCTCGCGCGCTACAACCTGGCGCTCGCGCTGAACCGATCGGACCGCGCGTCCGAGGCCGCCGACGAGCTGAAGCGAGCGCTCGCCATCGATCCACAGCCTCAGATTCACTACATGCTGGGGGTCGTCTACTGGCATCAGGCCGACTTCGATCGCGCCGTGACCGAGCTGAACGCCGCGATATCGAAGCAACCGGATTACGCCGATGCGTACTACGCGCTTGGATCGGTGCTCAAGGTGCGCAAGGACTGGAAGGGCGCCGCAGCCGCGCTTCGCCGCGCGATTGCGATTCATCCGGAAGCCGCCACGCACTACACACTGGCCCAAGTGCTCCAGCAGTCAGGCGACGAGGCCGGAGCGCGTGCGGAGTTCGCGGAATCCGAGCAGCTCCGTCAACGGACCGAGCAGGATCAGCAGGCCAGCGTCTGGACGGCCGTCGGTACCCGAAAGCTCGATGCCGGCGACTTCGCTGGGCGCGCTCGATCTGTTCCGCCGTGCGGTTGCCGCCAGCGACCGCTACGCCCCGGCCTATTACCAGATGGGCCGTGCACTCCAGGGACTCGGACGCGACCGCGAGGCGCGTGAGGCGTTTGCGCGCGCCGCTGCGCTCAATCCCGGCCTGGTTGCCCCGAAATAGGTTCTGCCAGGTTCTTCGAGGTTCTACAAGGTTCGTTCTCACTGAACCTGGCAGAACCCAGAACGAACCCTGTAGAACCCCGCAGAACCCTGCCGAACCCAGTAGAACCCTATGTACACTGCCACAGACTTGTCACAAATCCCTGTCGGCTGTATAACTTGAGCGCTACAGTGCGGCGGATTCGCAGCATTTCCGCCCCGGCTGAGCTCCCCGCGCCGATGCCCGTTCTAGCATCGGCCCCGGCTTGTTTGTCAGGATGCGCGGCGTGTTGGAGGACACCGAATGATGAGAATGAAGTCGTGTCAGAGCGTGCTGATCGTCGCAATGCTTCTGGCGATGGTCGGAGGCGCGACGGCCCAGGAATTCCGGGCCACGGTGAAGGGCCAGGTCGTCGATTCGAGCCAGGCCGCGCTGCCTGGTGCGACCGTCACCGTCCACAACCAGCAAACCAACGAAGTGGCGACCGCCGTCACGAACAACGATGGCCTCTACACCATCCCGTTCCTCCGTCCCGGCCTTTATACGGTTACGGTTGAGCTGGCCGGATTCCAGAAGTACAACCGGACCGACATGCGGCTCGAGGTCAGCCAGGTTGCGGTTGTCAATGCACAGCTCGGCGTGGGCGGCGTCACCGAGAGCATCAACGTCTCCGCGGACGCGCCGCTGCTCGAGACCAGCAAGGCCGATCGTGGAACCGTCATCGACCAGGCACGCATCGCCGAGCTGCCGCTCCAGTCGCGCAGCCCGATAGCGCTCGCGACGCTGATCGCCGGCGTCACCTACAACGCGCAGGCCATCTACCTCCGTCCGTTCGACAACGGCGCACTGGCCGACTTTTCGATGAACGGCGGGCAGAACCGCAACAACGAATTCCTGCTCGACGGCGCGCCCAACAACGCGAACCAGGGCGGCAACAACATCGCCTACGTGCCGCCAGCCGATGCGGTGCAGGAGTTCAAGATGCAGACGAACTCCTACGACGCGCAGTACGGCCGCACCGCCGGCGGCGTCATGAACATGTCGTTGAAGTCGGGAACCAACGCCTTTCACGGCACCGCCTACGAGTACTACCGGCGCAAGTGGCTCGACGCGAACTCGTTCCTGCTGAACGCCCGCGGCACTCCGAAGGTGGAGCACTACCTCGATCAGTATGGTTTCGAGATCGACGGCCCGGTGAAGATCCCCGGCCTCTACAACGGGACCAACAAGACGTTCTTCATGTTCAACGGCGAGAAGTACCGCGAGGGCACGCCGGCGGCGCAGTTCAGCAGCGTGCCGACGCCCGCGATGAAGAACGGCGACTTCAGCAAGCTCGTCGACGCGCAGGGGCGCCCGATCATCATTTACGATCCGGCGACCGGCCGCGACGTCAACGGCGTGTGGACGCGCGATGCGTTCCCGGGCAACATCATTCCTGCCAACCGCATCGACCCTGTCGGCCAAGGCGACTGCTGCAGTACTACCCGGATCCCAACTGCACGACGCCGGGACAGCCCGACTGGCAGCAGAACCTCTGCTACACCGAGCACTTCAACAAGGACGTGTTCTGGAACTGGGTCGGCAAGGTCGACCACAACTTCAGCCAGAACGATCGCGTGTTCTTCCGGTATGGGAAGAACGCGCGCCACGAGGTCCGGAACACGACTGCGATTCGCAGCGGCCCGGCGCAAAACGGTCAGCTGCCGCTCCTCCGCGGCAACGACGCGGTCGTCGGCGACTGGGTGCACATCCTGGGCAGCGGCACAGTCTTCAACGTGCGCGGCAGCTACACCTACTACCTGGAGGGCAGCCAGTCCGACTACGCCTTCGGCTTCGACGCGACGCAATTGGGATGGCCCGCGAGCCTCGTCTCGCAGTTCCCGGCGGCGAAAGTCGGCGGCATGTTCCCCGTCGTCAACCAGGACGATTTCGTCACGTTGTCGCGCGGATTCGGGCCAAACGAGAACAAGATTTACACCATCCAGCCGAACATCACGCTCACGCGCGGCAATCACAACATCCGCAGCGGCCTCGACATCGCGCTTGACGAACGTCGTACAACACGAACTACGGCAACGCCGGCGGACAGCTCGATTTCTCCCGCTCCACCTTTACTCGCAGCACGCTGAACACCACCAGTACACTGGAAGGCAATACCTTCGCGGCCTTCCTGCTCGGCGCGCCGTCCGGGGGCAACGTGCCCGTCAACCTGTTCCCACATTATCTCTGGACGTTCGTCGCACCGTGGATTCAGGACGACTGGCGCGTCTCGAACAAACTGACCCTGAACCTCGGGTTCCGGTGGGACTGCAACAGCCCCGTTCACGAACAAGACGATCGGCTGAACTACATCTTCGATCCGTCGATTCAGAACCCGATCGGTTCGAAGGTCGGTCAGCCGGTGACGGGCGGACTGACGTTCCTGACGTCAACGGCGCGCCGAGCACGCCGTACAAGTACGACAAGAACAACTACCAGGGCCGCGCCGGCATGGCGTACCAGATCAACGACAAGACGGTATTCCGCGCGGGCTACGGCAAGTACTTCCTGAATCCCACCGGCCAGGGCCAGACGCAGGGGTTCAGCCTGAGCACCCAGCTGATCAGCTCGAACGACTGCGAACCGGACGCCGATTCCAAATATCCTGTCGAATCCGTACCCGAACGGGATCCAGACGCCGCCCGGCAGCTCGCTGGGACCGTTGACGAACCTCGGGCGCGGCCTGACGTTCGCCAATCCGAACTTCGTGACTCCGAGCGTGCACCAGTTCTCGATCGGCATTCAGCGCGAGCTGCCGTGGAAGGTCGCGCTCGAGGCCAGCTACGTCGGCAGCCGAAGCTACGACGTGCAGGGAAACTGGGGCGGGTTCAATGAGGCCTCTGCCGAATTCCAGCGGCAGTGCGACGTGACACAAGGCGGAAGCCGTTCGTTCTGCGATCAGCTGATCCCGAATCCGTACTTCGGTGTCGCTGGATTCGAGGGCACGACGCGCTTCACCAATGCGACGCTCGCGCGATCCGAGCTGGCGCGGCCGTACAACGCGTTCGGCGGCATCACCCGGACGGAAAACAACTTCGGCAAGATGACGTACGACTCGCTCCAGTTGATCGCCAACAAGCGCTGGAGCAAGGGTGTGACGATGGCGCTCAATTACACGTGGGTGCCGCGGTGGACCGAAGACGGCGCGAACACCGGGACCGGCATCGGCAACGCGTATGTCGACGACGTCTCGCTGCTGAAGAACACAGGCCCGTACTTCTCGCAGCGCAAGCATCGGTTCACCGCGTCAGGCGTGTGGCAGATGCCAGGCCAGAATCGCAAGGAGCGTGATTGGCTACGTCTTCGGCGGCTGGTCGCTCGCGCCGATGTTCGTGTTCCAGTCGGGCCAGCCGTGGGACATGCCGGGCAACGTCGACCTCGCGCCCGGCGTCGCTCTCAAGGACATTGCGCTCAACGGCAAGAAGGAAGGGCAGTTCATCTACGGCGTCAAGCCGTGCGTTGGCAGCTACAACGCCACCACCGGCAAGTACGACCTGCAGTCGTATTCCGTCGCCTACGGCTGCACGCAGCCCTACTTCCTCATCCGGCAGGCCTTCCAGCGTCGCACCGCGATGTTCCGGTATGACGAGTTCCGCCGGCCGATCTACTGGGAAGTCGACGCCAACATCGCGAAGACCATCCGGATCACCGACAAGACGCGATTCCAGATGCGCTTCGAGGCATTCAACCTCCTGAACAGCCCGATGTACGACGAGCGCGGATACAACACAGACACGGGTTCGTCGGACTTCGGGCGGATCAACCGTAACGTAACGGGCCAGTCGAACTTCCAGCGGGCATTCCAGCTGGGCTTCAAGTTCAGTTATTAGCCACGGGGAGTCGGTAAGTAGAGCCGGGGTCTCCAGCCTTGGCCCTACCGTCGTCGGGAATGCGGGCCGGGGTCTTGGAGGACCCCGGCCTTTTTTGTCACCTACAATCATTCCGTGCGTCTCTGCGCCGCCCTCTGCATCTCGGTGCTGGCTATCGTCACTCAAACGCCTTCGCACCCTGTCCGAATCACATGGGACGATCTGGCGCCACTTCACGGCGCGCTTCAAAGCCGCGGACTCACCGCAGCCTCCTTTGATGCCTACGTCAAACAGGTGCGAGAGGACGATGCGCGCCGCGTTCGAGAGGGGGACCTCGATCACCTGATCTTCTACGCTCTTCAGTCGACGCGCTTCACTCGTCGTCCACCGATCGAACCCGCGCTCAGCGCAAAAGCGCTGCATGAGAGTGGGCAACGGGTGCCCGCTGACGTCCGTGCCCGAATCGTCGACCTGCTGAAGGCCATCGACTCCTCGTCGGTCGATCCGCGCCTGACGTATTTCCGCGCGCTCATGAGTTCGACGTTTCCGAATGGTCCCGAACGGGAAGACGCTCTCGTTCGCGAGTACACGCGCGTGATGAAATTCGTGTACGACAAAGAGTTCGTCGCGCAGCGTGCCGGCACGGACGCCGTCGTGGAGCTGTATCGAACCCGCGGGCTGAGCACCGATACCGAAGTCGAGGCGGGGTACGTTGTCTACAACGGTCTCGGAATCCTGAAATCGCTGGATTCCGCGAGGCGTATCCGCCGGGTGCTCATCATCGGACCCGGATTGGACCTCGCGCCTCGAACCGGATTCCTCGAGACGAGCGCGCCTCAAAGTTACCAGCCCTGGGCCGTAATCGATGCGCTCGTCTCGCTCGGGCTGTCGCGGGTTGAAGATCTGAGCGTTGTGGGAGCGGACATCAACCCGCGGGTGGTCGAACATCTGCGGCAGGCGGGCAGCTCACCCCCGCTGTTGACGCTCGTCACCGCAATCGCGGAGACGCCGACGGTGCAACTCGCCAGGGACTACCGCGACTACTTCCTCCAGTTAGGTCGCTCGATAGGAGTCGTCGCAGACGACAACCCGCCGAAGGGCCTCGGCGGTCATCTCTCGAAGACGGTGCGCATCCGTTCAAACGTCGCGCACGCGCTCTCGGCCGAGGAACTCGACATCGTGACCGGCCGGCTGGAGGGAGCTTCATTCGATTTGATCGTTGCCACGAACATCCTTCCGTACTTCGACGACACCAAGCTGATGCTGGCGATGAGCAACGTACGGGCCATGCTTGCGCCCGATGGCATCTTCATGCACAACGAATCGCGGCCGCTCCTGCGTGAATGGACGGACGTCCTCGGGATGCCATTCGAACAATCACGACAGGTCACGATCGCATCGGTGACCGGCGCGCCGCCGCTGGCAGACACCGTGTGGCTGCATCGGAGATCGAAATCGCGATGATCGAACGGCGCAGTCGTTCGAGTCTCACGCTTGCATCCTGGCTGGCCCTCGGGGCCTGGCTGGCGGGCGCCGGCGCCTCGCCTGCTGCGCGTGCCGCAGCCGGCGTCGACCTTGGATTCTCGTTCTCCAACATCGCAACCAAGGCCGGCCTGACTGCCCGCACGATTTACGGCGCGCAGGGCACGAACACGTACTTACTCGAGACGACCGGCACGGGCGTGGCGGCCTTCGACTACGACGGAGATGGCTGGCTCGACATCTTTCTCGTGAACGGCACCAGGCTGGATGGTTTTCCAAGAGGACAGGAGCCGACGAATCATCTCTATCGAAACAGGCGCGACGGCACGTTCGAGGACGTCACGGCGCGCGCCGGGCTGGTAGCCAGCGGTTGGGGACAAGGCGCGTGCACCGGCGACTATGACAACGATGGACACGAGGATCTGTTCGTCACGTATTGGGGCCAGAACAAGCTGTATCGAAACAGGGGAGACGGAAGCTTTGACGACGTCACGGCATCGGCGAACCTCATTCATCCTCGTTCACGATGGAGCAGCGGCTGTGCATTCCTCGACTACGATCGCGACGGTCGTCTCGATCTGATTGTCGCGAACTACATCGATCTGGATCTTGCGACCACGCCGCTGCCCTCATCAGGGCTGTGCCGATACAAAGGACTCGCCGTCGCATGCGGACCACCGGGCCTGCCCGGCGCCCGAAACCTCCTGTATCACAACGACGGCGGCGGCAAATTCTCCGATGTCTCCGAACAATCAGGGATCGTGCGCGCGAAAGGCACGTACGCGCTCGGGGTCTCGACACTCGACTTCGATAGTGACGGGTGGGTTGACATCTATGTCGCGAACGACTCGAACCCGAGCGCGCTCTACCGTAACAACCACGATGGAACCTTCACCGACATCGGCACCAGCGCCGGGTGCGCGTACAGCCAGGACGGCAAGTCGCAGTCTGGAATGGGCATCGCGGTGGCCGACTACGATCGCAACGGCACGATGGACATTTTCAAGACCAACTTCGCGGGGGACACGTCGACGCTTTATTCGAACAGCGGCAATAGCCTGTGCGAGGACCGGACGTTTGCGAGCGGCATCGGGCTGAACACGCGCTGGCTGGGGTGGGGTGTCGGGTTTCTCGATCTCGACAACGACGGCTGGCTCGATCTGTTTCTGGCAAACGGCCACGTCTATCCCGAAGTCGATTCGCTGAAATCCGAGGCCGCGTACAAGCAGCCGAAAGTCGTCTATCGCAATCTGCACAATGGGCGCTTCGCCGACATCACCACTCAGCTCGGGTCGCCCGTGACGACCGAGAAGGCCGCACGCGGCGCGGCCTTTGCCGACTTCGACAACGACGGCGACATCGACATCGTCGTCAACAACGTGCACGACACGCCGGATCTCTTCCGGCTCGATCGGACGGACAGCCACCATTGGGTCACCTTGAAGCTCGTCGGCACCCGGTCAAATCGAAGCGCCATCGGCGCAATGGTGCGCCTGGTTACCACCGACGGTGAACAGCGACAGGAAGTGCGCGGAGGCGGCAGCTACTACTCGCAGAATGATCTGCGACTCGAGTTTGGACTCGGAGACGCGAAGACGATCGAGCGGGTCGTCGTCAGGTGGCCGAACGGGCAGGAAGAGACCTGGCGCGCGCTCGCAGTCGATCGAATACACACGCTGACAGAAGGGAGCGCGCCACAATAGGTTCTGCGAGGTTCTGCGGCGGGAGAGGCGAAGCGGTATGCTGACGACGGACGGGAAGCTGCTCTTTTGCCGGCGCCGGCAATATGCTGGCGGCCTTTGCGCTTAGCGGTCCAGAGTAGACTGTGTCAGAGCTTGAAGCGCAGCCTTCGGCGGCTGCCCGTTCACCAACAGCCGAGGAGATCATCATGTCGTATACGAGACGGGAATTCGGAAAGCTCGCGCTGGCAGGGTTGCCGGCAGCGGCCGCGATCGGGCACACCGAATCGATCTTCGGCGCGTTCGCTCAGGCCAAGCCCAACTCACTCATCAACGGCGTGCAGATCGGCACAATCACCTACAGCTATCGCAGCATGCCCGATCAGAGTGCCGAAGCCACGCTCAAGTACATCCTCGACTCCGGTATCAGCGCGATCGAGCTGATGGGTGGACCGGTCGAAAGCTATGCCGGGATCCCGTCGTCGGGACGAGGCGGTGGTGCCGGCCGCGGGCCTGCCGGGCCTGGCGCTCCGGGAGGGGCAGCGCCGGAAGGCGGCGGCCGGCGGGGCCGTGGCCCCGTCGACCCTGCTAACCTGCCCGCAGGCGCGAAGATGGGCAGCTGGAACGGCGAAAGCTGCGTGATTCCCGCCCCAGGTGGCGGCGGGCGTGGTGCCGGCGGACCTGGTGGGGCCGGCGGCGGCGGACGCGGGCGTGCCGAACAGACGCCGGAGCAGCAGGCCGCAGAGCAAGAAGCTGCGGCGAAGATCAAAGCGTGGCGTACGAGCGTGTCGATGGACAAGTTCAAGCAGCTTCGCAAGATGTACAACGACGCAGGCGTCACCATCTACGCGTGGAAGCAGCTCAGCACGAACATGTCCGACGAGGAGTTCGAGTACATCTTCAACGTCGCCGAGGCTCTTGGCTGCACGCACACGACGCTGGAACTGCCGACCGATGAAGCCCAGCTGAAACGGATCGGCGACTTCGCGATGAAGAAGAAGATCTACGCCGCGTATCACACGCACTTGCAGGGCAGCATGACCGCGTTCGACAAGGCGTTCGCCATATCAAAGGGCAACAAGGCGAACATCGACTTCGGCCACTACGTGGCAGCCGGCAACGTCGGTGGAACCCCGATGCAGTTCCTCGAGAAGTACCACGATCGGATTGGGAGCTTCCATCTCAAGGATCGGACGACGCCGGAGCACTGCTCGCTGAACCTCGCGTGGGGCACGGGCGAAACGCCGATCAAGGAAATCCTGCAGATGGTGAGCAAGAACAAGTGGAAGATCCCGGGCTCAATCGAGCTCGAATATGCCATTCCGGAGGGATCCGACGCGGTCAAGGAAACGAAGAAGTGCGTGGACTACTGTCGCGCCGCGCTGACCGGGTCGCCATCGACATCAGCCAGCCGCTGAAAACTACGTCACCCCGGAGAGAGCCTTACCTTCTAACTTTGGACGAGTTGCCCGCAACAACTCAGACGGGCAATTCGTCTAACCCCCAATGCTCTTCCAAGACGTCCGCTACGCTCTGCGCAACCTCTCGCGCAGCAAGGGGTTCGCGACTGTCGCGATACTTTGTCTCGGCTTCGGCATCGGCCTGAACGCCACCATTTTCAGCCTGATCGACGGCGTGCTGCTCAAGCCGTATCCCTACCCCGACCCTGATCGCATCCTGGTGGTCGGCGAGCAGAAACAGAAAACGAACGATGAAGCCGGCCTCTCGTACCTCGACATGCGCGACTGGAACGAAGCGAACTCGGTGTTCACGAGCATCGCGGCCGTCAGCGGCAGAAGCCTGACGATCTCCGACGGTCATGGCGAACCGGAACGTTACCTCGGTGCGGGTGTGTCGTGGGATCTGTTTCCGATGCTCGGTACACACCCGATTCGTGGCCGCGACTTCACCGCGACGGACGATCGTGAAGGCGCGGCGGACGTCGTGCTTCTCGGCTACGACGTCTGGATGCATCGGTATGGCGGAAGCGAGAACGTCGTCGGGCAACCCATCCTTGTGAACAGCAAGCCCCACACGGTGGTGGGGGTCATGCCTCAGGGATTCGCGTTTCCGAACAATCAGCGGCTGTGGGTCCCGCTCGTGCCGCTCGTCGCGAAGGATCTGCGGAACTTCCGCGGGCTCTTCGCGTTTGGCAGGTTGAAGCCAGGCGTCACGATGGCGCAGGCGCGCCAGGAGCTCGATGCGATCGCCGGGCGCCTCGGGTCGCAGTATCCGGGCACGAATGAAGGCTGGGTCTCCAGGCTGCGCACGCTGCGTGACGCGTTTCTGCCGCGGGAGGTGCCGCTCGTCCTCGTGCTGATGATGGCGGGCGTCACGCTCGTGCTGTTCATTGCCTGCTCGAACGTGGCGAACCTCTTATTGGCGCGGGCGGCGGGGCGCCGGCGCGAGATATCCGTCCGGGCGGCGCTCGGCGCCGGTCGCGCCCGAATCGTCCGCCAACTTCTGACCGAAAGCCTCGTGCTCGGGCTGCTCAGTGTTCCGCTTGGAATTCTCCTGGCCGTCGTGGGCACGCGCCTGATCGCATCGGCCATCCCGCCGGACCAGGTGCCCTACTACGTTCACTGGGAAATCGATTGGCGCTCGGTCGCGTACACGGTCGTGATCGCGGCAGGAACCGCGATCGTATTCGGATTGTTCCCGGCGCTGCAGATCTCGCGGGGGAATTTGCACGAGACGTTGAAGGAGGGCACCCGCGGCAACAGCGTGTCGAAGTCGTTCCTTCGGAGCACGCTGGTCGTCGCGCAGATCGCGTTCGCGCTCGTCGCGCTCGTCGGCGCGTTGCTCTTCGTGCGCACATTCTGGAATCTCGGCGCGTTCAACGTCGGCTTCGATGCCAGGCCGCTGATGACGATGCGCTTCTACATGCCGGGTGCGATCTACGACGAACCGGACGCCAAGCTCAGGCGCGTCGAGGATATCGTCAGGCGCGTGGAAGCGCTGCCTGCCGTTCGGGCGACGTTTGCGTCGAACTTCGTCCCGCTGAGCGGCGGGGGAGGCGGAGGCCCCGTCATCATCGAGGGGCGTGCCGTGCAGAAGGGTGAGCAGAAAGGCATCTCGGTGATTGCCGCCACTCCGCATTTCAATTCCACACTCGGCTTGCCGATCATAGAAGGACGCGACTTCACCGACTCCGAGGGCTGGTCTCACACGCTGGTCGCGATCATCAATACACAGATGAAAAGACAGTTCTGGCCGGCCGGCGAGGTGATCGGCCGGCGCTTCAAACTCGACGGTCCGAAAGAGGACTGGTTCACGATCATCGGCGTCACGCCGGACATCAATTTGTATGGCGTCGATCCCGGGAACGATCAGGCGCCGGCGACCGCCTATGTTCCGTTCGCGTATCAACAATTCCTGAACACGGGCCTGACGATTCGGGTTGACGGCGATCCCGCATCCGTGACGTCAGCGGTTCGCGAAGCGATTCGCGCGTCCGATCCCAATCTGCCGATGGCGCAGGTGCGGACCATGTCGGAATTGCGCCGGCTTCAGTTCTGGCAGTACGGACTCTACGGCTGGATCTTCGGGACGACCGGAATCATCGGCCTGCTGCTCGCGGCAATCGGCGTGTACGGCGTTCTTTCGTATTCCGTATCACAGCGGGCCCAGGAGATCGGTGTTCGCCTTGCGCTCGGCGCGGGTCGCAGTCAGATCCTCCGGCTGGTCGTCGGGCAGGGGGTCGTGCTCGCGGCGATCGGCATCGTCATCGGACTGGTTCTTGCGGCCGCGGCCATGCCGGCGGCACGCACGCTACTCTACAAGGTGAGCCCGTTCGATCCGCTGACGTTCGCGGGGGTGGCGCTCTTCCTTGGCGCCGTCGCCTTCATCGCGAGTTTCCTGCCTGCGCGACGGGCGACACGGGTCGACCCGGTCATCGCGCTGAGAGGGGAATAGCCCCGCCAGGTCTGTGTTACCCTGCTCCTCGGGTACCTGGGGTCAGACCCCGGTCGTCCGGTTACACACTGTGGGTAGAGCCCCGACCGGGGTCTGACCCCGGGTAAGCGAACGGCGCGCTCCCGATACACCTATCCATGCGAATCGGATACCTCCCGGGTCTTGCGGCTGCGACCATCGCGGCGACGGCAGCCGCGTGGGTATCGGTCCACGCCCAGAACTCAGCCGCAACGGCCCAGTCCGCGGTCGATTTCGCGCGCGACATCCAGCCCATCCTGCAGGCGAAGTGCTACGAGTGTCATGGTCCGAAGAAGACCAAGGCGAAGCTCCGCCTGGACTCTCAAACCGGGATCGTGAAAGGCGGAGAATCCGGCGCCATCATCGTCGCCGGCAAAAGCGAGCACAGCCTGATCGTCCGCCGCGTGCTCGGACTCGATGGCGACGATCGAATGCCGAAGGACGGCGATGCGCTACCGCCCGCGCAAGTCGCTCTCCTTCGCGCGTGGATCGATCAGGGCGCGAGTTGGCCGCAGACCGGCGCGAAGACAGCCGCGCCCGCTCAGCCCGCTGCGGAAGAGCCGGTCCACTGGGCCTACCGCAAGCCCGCGCGCCCGGCGGTGCCGGATGTGAAGCGCACCGACTGGGTCCGGACGCCCATCGATCGCTTCATCCTTGCGCGCCTCGAGAAAGAAGGCCTGAACCCGTCCGCGGACGCGCCGTTCGAGACGCTGATTCGGCGGGTTTCGCTCGACCTGATCGGCCTGCCACCTTCACCAGCCGAAGTTGACGCCGTGCTTGCGGATGCCGCGCGCGACGGCAAGGACGCCGCGTATGCGCGGCTGGTCGATCGCCTGCTTGCCTCACCGCATTACGGAGAGCGATGGGCTCGTCCGTGGCTCGACCTCGCGCGTTATGCCGACTCTCAGGGCTACGAGAAGGACCTGCCGCGCGTGATGTGGAAATACCGCGACTGGGTGATCGATGCGCTCAATCACGACATGCCGTTCGACCGGTTCACGATTGAACAGATCGCCGGCGACATGCTGCAGAACCCCACGACCGATCAATTGATCGCCAGCGGCTTCCACCGCAACGCGATGACGAACGAAGAAGGCGGCATCGATCCCGAAGAGGCGCGATACGAAGTGCTCGTCGATCGGGTCAACACGACCGCCACGGTCTGGCTCGGGACGACGCTCGGGTGCGCGCAGTGCCACAACCACAAGTACGATCCTTTCACGCAGAAGGACTACTACCGGATGATGGCGTTCTTCCAGAACAGCTACTACGACTCGCGCACATTCGGTGACGGCACGCGGTACTTCGAGGCCACCCTCGACGTGCCGACGCCGGAGCAGGAGGCCAGGCGGAAAAAGATCCAGGAAGAGATCGATCGCCTGGACGCGACGGTGAAGCTCGATACACCCGCCATCGCGACCGAGCAGCGCGCGTGGGAACAGGAGATGCGTCTCGAGTTCTCAGCCGGGTGGCAGGTGCTGACACCGGCGCGCCTCGCGGCCGAAGGTGGTGTCGCGCTGACCGCCGAGCCGGACGGATCGGTGCTGGCCTCCGGTTCAAATCCCGGCGAGACGGTTTACGTCGTTGCAGGCGCCACGGCGATCCCCGGGGTGACGGCCATTCGGGTCGAAGCCCTGCCCGATCCGTCGCTGCCGAAAGGCGGTCCTGGCCGCGATCCCTATGGAAACTTCGTGTTGAACGGGATTGAGATCATCTCTGGCAGCACGCGAGTGGGAATCAAGTCGATCCGTGCAGACGAGGCTGTCGGCGGCACGAGTGTGGATGCATTTTTTCCGAAGGCGCTGCCGCGCGATGCCTCCGCTCCGCGCGGCTGGCGCATCGATGCGAGCCGCGAGGAGAAGCGGCTGGCGCAGGCAGATCGTCTTCACGTTGGACAAACCCGTTGTGGCCCCGGGCCCGCTCGAGATTCGGTTGAAGTATCTCGGCGCCGCGGTCGGGCAGTCGCTGGGCCGGTTCCGCGTGTCCGTCTCTTCCAGCGCGACGCCCGAGCGGGTCGTAGAGCTTCCGGCGAGATTACGGCCCGCTCTGAGTCTCGCCGAGAGCGAGCGAACCGAACAGCAGCGGAAAGATCTGACGAGCTTTTATCGCAGCGTCGCGGTGTCGCTCAAGCCCACTCGCGATCGAATCGCGGCGCTTCAGAAGGACCTGAAAGCCCTCGGCATCCCGACCGCGCTCGTCATGCGCGAACGCGTGGGCTACGAGCGACCCTCGGCCTATGTGCGGCACCGCGGTAGCTTCATGGACAAGGAGGACCAGGTCTACGCCGGTGTGCCGGCCAGCCTTCATCCGCTTCGCGACGATCAGATGCCGAACCGCCTCGGCCTGGCGCACTGGCTGGTCGACGAAGACAACCCGTTGACGGCCCGTGTCGTGGTCAATCGTGCCTGGGAGCAGTTCTTCGGCCGCGGCATCGTCGAGACCAGTGAAGATTTCGGCACGCAGGGATCTGCTCCGTCGCATCCTGAATTGCTCGACTGGCTCGCGACCGAGTTCGTGGGGCAGGGGTGGAGCCAAAAGGCGATTCACAAGCTGATCGTGTCGTCAGCGACCTATCGGCAATCATCGGAGGCCTCGTCGACCCTCGTGGAGCGGGATCCGTACAACCGGTTGCTCGCCCGGGGCCCGCGTTTCCGTCTCGAAGCGGAGATGGTGCGCGACAGTGTGCTTTCGGCCAGCGGCCTCCTGAGTCCAAAGGTCGGAGGACCGAGCGTATTCCCGCCCCAGCCGGACGGAATCTGGGATATTCCCTACAGCAGCGAGAAGTGGACGCCGAGCGATGGAGAGGATCGGTATCGACGCGGGCTGTACGTTTTCATCCGACGCTCGGCGACCTACCCGAGCTTCGTGACGTTCGATGCAACGAGTCGTGAGCACACCACGGTCCGTCGCGTGCGCACCAACACACCGCTGCAGGCACTGACCACGCTGAACGACGAAGCCTATTTCGAAGCCGCCCGTGCCCTCGCTGCGCGAGTGCTGAAGGAGGCGCCGTCAGAGACCCGCGCTATCTATGCCTTCCGGCTCGTCGCCACTCGTACGCCGAAGTCCGGCGAAGTCGAGCGAGTTCTGGCATCGTACCAGCGGCAGCTCGAGAAGTTCCGAAACGACCGGGCAGCGGCGGCACAGACGATCAAGGGTTATGAGATCGCCAACGTGGACGCCGCCGAGCAGGCCGCCTGGACGCTGGTGGCGAATGCGCTGCTGAACCTGGACGAGGCGCTGAGCAAGGAATGACAGGGATGGACCCCAGAATCCTTCGCGAGATCACACGCCGGCACTTCTTCAAGCAGTCCGGCTTCGGCATTGGCGGCGCCGCGCTGTCGGCGCTCCTCAACGACCGGCTCTTCGCGCAGCAGCCGGACGCGCCGTTCACGCCGCGCGCACCGCACTTCGCGCCGAAGGCGAAGCAGATCATCTATCTCTTCATGGCCGGCGCGCCGACGCAGCTCGATCTCTTCGACAACAAGCCGGCGCTGCAGAAGTTCGACGGGCAGGAGATTCCGCCGGAGTTCGTCCCCAAGGGAGAGCGCTTCGCGTTCATCAAGGGCACGCCGCGGCTGCTCGGGTCGCCGTTCACGTTCAAGCGATACGGGCAGTCGGGCGCCGAGTTGTCCGAACTGCTTCCGAATCTCGCGACGATCGCCGACGACATCGCGATCGTCCGGTCGGTGCACACGACGCAGTTCAACCACGCGCCCGGCCAGATCTTCATGAACACCGGCAGCCAGGTGTTCGGACGGCCCAGCATCGGGTCGTGGCTGACCTATGGTCTCGGCAGCGAGAGCAAGGACCTGCCCGGCTTCGTCGTGCTCTTCTCGGGCGAGAACGCACCGGACGGCGGCAAGTCGTGCTGGGGAAGCGGCTTCCTTCCGACCGTGTATCAGGGAGTCGAGTTCCGATCGAAGGGCGATCCGGTCCTGTTCGTGTCGAACCCCGACGGCGTCGATCGCGGTGCCCGGCGCGAATCGCATCGATCTCGTCTCGGAACTGAACCGCGTGCGCTCGCGTGGACGAGGGCGATCCCGAGATCGACACGCGCATCGCGTCGTACGAGATGGCCTACCGGATGCAGAGCAGCGTGCCGGAGCTCACGGACATCTCGAGTGAATCGCCGGCGATGCACGAAATGTACGGCACCGCAGCCCGGCAAGGTCTCGTTTGCCAACAACTGCCTGCTGGCGCGGCGACTGGTCGAACGCGGCGTTCGCTTCGTGCAGCTCTATCACCGCGGGTGGGACACGCACGGCGCGAGCGTCGGCACCGACATCGCGACCAAGGTTCCCGAGCTCTGTCGCGAAACCGATCGCGCCGCAACCGCGCTCATCCGCGACCTCAAGCAGCGCGGACTGCTCGAGACGACGCTCGTCGTCTGGGGCGGCGAGTTCGGGCGCACGCCGATGAACGAGGCGCGCGGCGGCTCCAAGCTGATGGGGCGCGACCATCATCCGCGTGCATTCACGATCTGGATGGCCGGCGGCGGCGTCAAACCGGGCATCACGATCGGGCAGACCGACGATCTCGGATACAACGTGGTGGAGGATCCGGTCGCAGGTCCACGATCTCCACGCCACCATCCTGCACCTGATGGGCCTCGACCACACGAAGCTGACCTACCAGTTCCAGGGGCGCGAGTTCCGCCTGACCGACGTGGACGGCAACGTCGTCCGGAAGCTGCTGGCGTAGGCGGCCGACGCCGGGCATGCGCACAATCCGCTGGGGCATCATCGGCTGCGGCGACGTGACCGAAGTGAAGAGCGGGCCTGGATTCCAGAAGGCGGAAGGCTCAGCTCTCGTCGCGGTCATGCGGCGCGACACCTCGAAGGCGCAGGACTACGCACGCCGCCACGGCGTCGCCCGGGCCTACGGCCGCGCCGACGATCTGATTCACGATCCTGAGGTCGACGCGGTTTACGTGGCCACGCCGCCGTCGAGTCATTGCGACCTTGCCCTGAGGGTCGCGGCCGCCGGCAAACCATGCCTGGTGGAAAAGCCCATGGCGCTCAATCATGCCGAATGCCTGCGCATGGTCGAGGCGTTCACTTCACGAGATCTGCCGTTATGGGTGGCGTACTACCGCCGCGCGTTGCCGAGGTTCCTGATCGTTCGCGATCGCCTGCTCGAAGGCCACATCGGCCGCGTGACCTCTGTTCATGTCCAGGTCACCGCGCCCCCTCTCACGGGGCTCGACGCCACCAACTGGCGGATCGATCCGAGTGTCAGCGGCGCGGGGCTGTTCTTCGATCTCGCTTCGCATTGCCTCGATCTTCTGGACTTTCTGATCAGCCCGATCACCGCCGTTTCAGGACTCGCGGTAAACACGGGTGGAACATACAGCGCCGAGGACGCCACGGCGGCGACGTTTCAGTTCGAAAACAAGACGCTCGGTACGGGTATCTGGAACTTCAACGCGGCCGAGAAAACCGACTTCATGACGTTCATCGGGACGGCCGGTGATCTGACGACGCCAATCTTCAGCGACACGGACGTCATCATGCGACGGGGTGCTGACCGGCAGGTGTACAGACGTCCGCAATCCACCTCACGTCCATCAGCCTTTGATTCAGACGATTGTCGACGAGTTGCTCGGAGACGGACGGTGTCCGTCCACTGGCGAGAGCGGCGCACGCACGTCATGGGTGATGGATCGATGTCTGGCCGGTTACTACAGGAGTCTGCGGACTTAGTTCACAACCGGAACAACTTCTTCGCATTCCCAAACAGCAGCTTCCGCTCCACTGCCTGACTGGGCGCAAGCCTCCGGATTGCCGCGATGGTCTGAGCGCCCTGGCACTTCGTCCCGTCGAGATCGTTGCAGTCGCTGCCGTAAATCAGCTTGTCCTGGTGACGAGCGATGAAGTCCTTCGTGAACTCTTCGTCGCGGGTCAGCGCATTCAACCCCGATCCAGCTGACAGATCGCCGAACATGTTCGGGTAGTCGCTGAGATATCGATCCGCCAGTCCGCCGCGCGTGACCGGGCCCTTCGGGTACATCACGCTCTGATCGATGTGGTTCATGTCGATGTGTCCCCACCAGGTCTGCGCGTGGCCCAGGAAGTTCACCCGTGGAAACTTCTCGAGCATCTTGTGAAATCGCTCGAATCCGTAGTTGTACATCTGAAACTGCCAGTGCATCAGCACCGGCACCTGATGGGCCCCCGCCAGCTCGAAGATGCGCTGCATCTCCGCCGAATCACACTCCACCCCAAATTTCTGCTCTGCGATTACAACGCCGCCCAGCTTCAGATACCGCTCGATCTCGCGCGTTGCTCCCTCGACATCAGGAACCTCGTTCGCGCCGAACCGGAAGGCATTCGAATGCGCCCTGGCGAATCGCCGGCACGGCTCGTTCCCAAGGCACTGCGCCTGCAGCCCGTTCGAGACACCGTCGTGCGTCGATGGTGTGCTGACGCTGCGTCCGGCCGGGAGCAGAATCGTTTCCGTCACCCCCATCGCCCGCTGATGCGCCAGCAGCACATCGTCGGGCCGGCCGCTGTAGCCCAGGTGCTGGTGGATGTCGATAATTGGCTCAGCGGCCCCGGCGTCATTGGACCGCGCGAGAACGCCGCCCGCGATCGCCAGTCCGGCGGAGACCACAAATTTCCGCCTGGAGAGCGGACAAGGCCTTTCAGCTTCTTCCATGCCGGGATATTCTGCATCAGCAATGGCCAGATTCGCCTCGCGAGTTTTCACCGTCGTGGCCCTGCTGACGGCGCTACCCATCGCCCTCACCGGCCGTCAGAGTTCTCCCGTCAACCGCCCATGGCCGCCCGGTCTTCAGCGAGTCTCGAGCGACTCTCCGGCCCTGTCACCGGAAGACGCATTGAAGTCGTTCTATATGCCGCCCGGCTACCGGGTCGAGCTGGTCGCAAGCGAGCCTTTGATTCAAGAACCGGTCGCGCTCGACTGGGATCTCGAGGGACGGCTGTGGGCCGTCGAGATGCCGGGGTTCATGGCAAACATCCGCGGCTCCAACGAACACGACCCCATCGGCCGCGTCGTCGTCCTCGAAGACACGGATGGCGACGGCAGGATGGACAAGCGGACGGTGTTCGCCGATCACCTGGTGCTGGCACGATCGCTAAAGGTGCTCGACCGCGGCGTCCTCGTGGCGGAACCGCCGAATGTGTGGCTGATGCGCGACACCAATGGCGATCTGCGCATGGACACGAAGGAGCTCATTACCGACCGCTACGGGCGGTTCGACGGAGATCCGCAGAACAATGCCAACGGGTTCCTCTGGGCCCTCGACAACCGGATGTACACAGCCGGTCAGTCTGACATCCAGCTGCGTCTCAAGGACGGCGTCTTCGAGGTCCAACCAACGCTTTCGCGCGGCGAATGGGGCGTGACCCAGGACGACGCGGGGAGGACCTACAGGAATACGAACGAATCCGCGCTCCATGTCGACCTGGTTCCGACGTCGTACTACGCCAGGAATCCGAGCCTCGTTCGCACGCGTGGAAGCTACGAGCGCCTCGCGGACGAGTACCCGGACCTCAACCTCGTGTGGCCCGTGCGGCCGAATCCGGGAACCAACCGCGCGTATCAGATCGGCATCGATCGCGAGGACGGATCGCTCGCGAGATTCACGTCGGTGTGCGCACCCCTCGTCTATCGCGGCGATCGACTGCCGGCGGATCTGTACGGCAACGTCTTCGTCGCGGAGCCAGCCGCCAACCTGGTCAGCAGAATCATCCTCGCGGACGATGGGACGGGACTCCGTGCGCGAAAAGCGTACGAGCGCGGTGAGTTCCTTGCTTCAACCGACGAGCGCTTCCGGCCGGTGTTCCTGTCGAACGCCCCGGACGGGACTCTGTACATCGCCGACATGTACCGGGGCATCATCGAACACCGCATTTCGATTACCGAATACCTTCGCGATCAGATCGTCGCGCGCAAGCTGGAACAGCCGGTCGGTTACGGACGCATCTACCGTGTGATGCACGATACGACCAGCAGAGATACGACCCGTCCCTTTGCGAACGCGTTGCCGGCGCAACTGGTGGACGCGCTGTCGCATCCAAACGGGTGGCGACGCGACACGGCGCAGCGGCTGCTGGTGGAGCGCGGCGCCAAATCGGTCGTTCCGGCCCTGACCACGCTCGCGACGGCCGCATCGGATTGGCGCGCGCGTCTCCACGCGCTCTGGACCCTCGACGGCATCGACGCGATTCAGCCTGCGGCGGTGATGGCCGCGCTCGACGATCCGTCGCGCGAGGTCAGACTGGCCGCCATTCGGATAGCGGAGCGCTGGCTTGGCGAGCCCAACCATCCCATGCAGGCAGCGGTCCTGAAACGGTTGGACGACAGCGACTGGGCCGTCCATCAACAGCTCGGTGCCTCGATTGGTGCTTTCTCGGCGGGCGACAGAGAATCAGCCGCCGTGGCCGTGCTGGAGCGATTCGGAAACGATCCGGTCGTGATGGATGCCACGTTGAGCGGGCTGCGCGGCAGCGAACCGGCCGTCCTGGAGCGGCTGCTCGCCGCCAGGCGGAAGTAACCGCCGCTCGACGGACACCACCATGTACGAACATCGATCAGCACCTGTCATTCCGTGGCCGGCCTTCATCCGTCGAGTACTTCGACACTTCCGGTACGTCCTCGGGTTCGCGCTCTTTTCAATTGTGCTGGGCATGTTCGGCTTCCACTTCCTCGCCAATCAGGAATGGATCGATGCATTCCTCAATACGGCAATGCTGCTCGGCGGTATGGGACCCGTTGGCGACATCAAAGGCGTGGGAGGGAAGCTCTTCGCCGGGTTCTTCGCACTGTATGCCGGCCTGGCGTTTATCGCAGCCTTTGCGGTTCTGACTGCGCCCGTGCTGCACCGCCTGATACACCGGTTTCATGCCGAGGAGCACACGGGCCGCACACGAAACCACAAACCATGACTTCCTGCCGCACTCGAGCGCGCGCGTGACTACAATGGTCCATGTCCGTGGATGCGCCAGTGCTGGAATTGTCCGATGCGACCGTCATCAAAGATGGCCGACGGGTGCTCGATCGCCTCACGCTCGGAATCGCCCGCGGCGAACACACCGCGATCATCGGGCCGAACGGGGCGGGGAAGTCCGTCCTGGTCAGCCTTCTTACACAAGAGCAGCGCGCGCTGGCGCCGTCGAACGGCACACCGCCCGTTCGTGTGTTCGGCCGCCACAACTGGGACCTCTTCGAGCTGCGATCGCAGCTGGGAATCATTTCAACCGGCCTTCACCAACACTTCGTGCTCGGCAACAGCGAAGGGTCGATCACCGCTGAAGCGGCCGTGCTTTCCGCCTTTCTGAGCTCCTACGGCGTCCTTCGCTACGGCACGATTACCGCCGCGATGCGTCAGCGGACAGCCGCAGCGCTCGAGGCCGCAGGCGCCTCGCACCTGGCTTCGCGAACGCTCGACGAAATGTCCAGTGGCGAGGCGCGCCGCGTCCTGCTGGCGCGCGCGCTCGTCACCTCTCCTCGCGCGCTCGTCCTGGACGAACCAACGACCGGCCTTGATCTCGTCGCTCGTCAGAGCTTCATGGAGATCGTGCGGCGACTGGCTCGGAGTGGCACAACGGTGGTGCTGATTACGCACCACATCGAGGAGATCATCCCGGAGATCGAGCGCGTCATTCTGATTCGCGACGGCCGCATCATGGCCGACGGGCCAACCGCGGTGAATCTCACCGGCGACAGGCTGTCAGAGCTGTTCGGCTGCCCGGTCGCGGTTGAAGCATCAGGGGATTATCACTACGCACGGCCAACGGGAGCATCGAGCCCATCATGAGCATCCGAGGCATCCTCGTCCCGATGCTCGTCGAACGGTTCAAGGATCGCGGTCTGCAGCTCGGCGAGCCGCCTGACCCGATCGCGGTCTTCCCGGGAATCCATCCCGATGTTGGTGAAATCCGGATCTCGGACAGTCAGACTTCTGCCGATCTGGCCGTTGGCAACATCGTCTACGACCACTTCTTCAATCCGTACGATGAGGAGCGCGGCACCGACAAAGCCGTCGAGGGGATCGCGAACGACGTCGTCCGGTTCCTCGAGGAGTTGTTTGCCGACCGTCTTCTCATGTGGCGGTCGGTTGACGGCCGTACGCGGGGATGGCGCGAGCGCGGGGAAGCCGGTCACCTTGCGCCGCTGGTCATCGACGACCGGGAGTACTTGACCTACCTCTGGTCCGGGCCGCTCGGCATCTGGAGGGCCACACCGGTCATCCTCGCCCGGGGATCAATCCAGGACGACCGGGAATACGAAATCGTCGTTCAGCGTGTCAACAACGACGGGCCCGACCGGCTGCAAGTGTCCGACCGCGATGCGCTCAAGCGGATCGCCGACGAGTACGAGCGGAAGCGGGAAAGCGGCCAGGCGCCGAAGTAAACAAGGCCAGCAGATGCGTCGTTTACCTAGTACGAGTAGATAATGTTGTCAGCTCCCGCATGCCCATAATCTCGCGCTTCTGCTTCCTGCCATCCCGCACTGCCGGGTTAGCGTTGGTTTGTCTCCTTTTGGCCAGTTTTTCGAGCTCAGGCTGCTCGAAAGCTGGAGGGACCGATCCACAACCAGCTTCCGGGGACGCCGGGAGAGGCGCCGCGGCCGGCCGGGGTGGAGGCGGGGGAGGCGGCGGTCGAGGCAATCGCGGAGGCGGGGGCGGCGGACCTGTCCCGGTCGTCACGACGCATGCGGTCCAGAAGGCCGTCCCGGTAACCATCCCTGCGGTCGGCACTGCCGAGCCGCTGGCCACGGTCCAGATTCGCGCGCAGGTGACCGGGCAGCTCAGCGCGATTCACTTTACCGAAGGCCAGGACGTCAAGAAGGACGCGCCGCTCTTCACACTGGATGCCCGTCCTTTCGAAGCGGCTCTCCAGCAGGCCCAGGCCGTGCTCGCCCGCGATACGGCGCAGGCCAAGAACGCTCAATCCCAGAAGGCGCGGTACGAAGATCTCTTCAATCGCGGCCTCATCGCCCGCGATCAGTATGAGACCCAGATGGCGACCGCCAACGCGCTCGAATCGACGCTGGCGGCCGATCAGGCGACCATTGAGAACGCCCGCCTCAATCTTCAGTACCGCCCGCATCGTCGCACCCATTTCAGGGCGGACCGGCTCGCTGAACGTGCATCAGGGCGATCTGGTCCGCGCCAACGACACGACGCCTCTTGTCGTGATCAACCAGGTGGCGCCTATCTATGTGAGCTTCTCGGTGCCGGGCCGATTTCTCCCCGACATTCGCCGATACCAGGCGCAACAGGGACTGAAGATTGAGGCAAAGATCCAGACGGCAGGCACGCCGGGCGCGCCCCAGGTGGCGCCGCCGAATCCGGGGACGGCACCCGCGGGGGACGGCAACGACGACGCCTCCAACGCCTTTCCGCCCGCCGCGTCCCCTACGGCCGCCATCGAGTCGGGAACGGTGAGTTTCATCGACAATAGCGTCGACCCGACGACCGGCACGATCCGAATGAAGGGCACGTTCGCGAACGCCGACCATGCGCTGTGGCCCGGTCTGTTCGTGCAAGTGACACTGATCCTCCGGACGGATCCAAATGCCATCACCGTGCCCTCGGTCGCCGTGCAGACCTCGCAGGCAGGGCAATTCGTGTACGTCGTCAAGCCCGATGATCGGAGCGCCGAGGTCAGGAACATCGTCGTCGAGCGGCAGCAGGGTGACGAAAGCATCATCTCGCACGGCCTGCGACCCGGCGAAGAGGTTGTGACGGATGGGCAGCTGCGGCTGAACCCAGGGTCGAAGGTTGTCACAGGCACCCGAGGTGAAGGGGCGGGCGGCGCGCGCGACGGTGGATCGAACGAAGGCGGCGGCCGGCGCGGAGGCGGACGTCGAGGCGGGAATCGAGGGAATCAGTCATGAATTTCGCTGAACCTTTCATCCGGCGACCCGTGGCGACGACCCTGCTCGTCACGACGATCCTGATTTTCGGCGTGCTGGGTTATCGACTGCTGCCGGTGAGCGACCTCCCGAGCGTCGACTATCCGACGATCCAGGTTCAGGCCAACCTGCCCGGTGCGAGCCCCGCCACGATGGCGAACTCAGTCGCGACACCGCTGGAGAAGCAGTTTTCGACCATCGCCGGCGTCACTTCGATCAGCTCGAACAACGGTCTGGGCAATACCAACATCACGCTGCAGTTCGACTTGAGCCGCGACATCGACTCTGCCGCCCAGGACGTGCAGTCCATGATCGCGCGCGCGGCACGGCAGCTGCCCCCGGGCATGCCCTCGCCGCCCTCGTACCAGAAGGTGAATCCGGCGGACCAACCGATCCTGTTCCTCACGTTGAGCTCGTCGACCATGCCGCTTTCTCTGGTTGACCAGTATGCGGAGTCGGTCCTGGCTCAACGGCTGTCGATGGTCAGCGGGGTCGCCGGCGTCAACGTCTTTGGCGCGCAGAAATTCTCCGTGCGCATCGATATTGATCCGACGCAGCTTGCCGCGAGGCAGATCGGCATCGATCAGGTTGCCCAGGCCATCGCGAATGCCAACGTCAATCGGCCGACCGGAACGCTCTACGGCCCGCAGCGCAATTTCGTGGTCCAGACGAGCGGACAGCTGATGGCTGCCGAAGAGTACCGGCCGATCCCGGTCGCGTATCGAAACGGCAGCCCGGTCCGCCTCAGCGAAGTCGCCAATGTCTACGACGGCGTCGAGAACCCGCGAAATGCCAGCTGGTTCAACGGGATACCGACCATCTACCTCGCGATCTCGCGGCAGCCCGGCACGAACACGGTCCAGGTCGTCGACGCGATCAAGGCGCTGCTCCCGGAGATCGAGACGCAGATGCCCGCCTCGCTGCAGCTCGGCGTCCGCAGCGACCGTTCCGTGTCCATCCGCGATTCGGTGGAAGACGTCAAGTTCACGCTGCTGCTGACGGTCTTCCTCGTCGTGATGGTGATCTTCCTGTTCCTCAGGAACCTGTCGGCCACCATCATTCCCTCGCTTGCGCTGCCGTTCTCGATCGTCGGCACCTTCGCGGTGATGTGGGCCTTCGGCTACAGCATCGACAACCTGTCGCTGATGGCGCTCACCCTGTCGGTCGGCTTCGTCGTGGACGACGCGATCGTCATGCTGGAGAACATCGTCCGCCACATGGAGATGGGGAAGTCGCGCCTGCAGGCGGCGCTCGACGGATCGAAGGAAATCGCGTTCACGATCGTCTCGATGACGCTGTCGCTCGCGGCCGTGTTCATTCCCGATCCTGTTCATGGGCGGCATCGTCGGACGATTGATGCACGAGTTCGCGGTGACGATTGCCGCCGCGATTCTGGTGTCCGGTCTCGTGTCGCTGACGCTCACGCCGATGCTGTGCAGCCGGTTCCTGAAGCCGCCACACTCGATGCGGCACGGCGTCCTCTACAACGCGATCGAGAAGATGTTCGACGCCTGGCTGCAGCGCGTACAGCTGGACCCTGACGCAGACCATCCGCTTCAAGGGAACGACGATGGTCGTGTCGGCGCTCCTGCTGGTCGGGACGGTCTATCTCTTCCGGATCGTGCCGACCGGGTTCATTCCGAGCGTCGACACCGGTCAGCTCAACGGACAGATCGAGACCATCCAGGGCATCGGCTTCGACGCCAATGTGGCGCATCAGCGGGAGATCATGGCCATCCTGGCCGCCGATCCCAACGTGGGGTCGTTCACCGCGAACATTGGCGGGCCCGGTGGCGGCGGTGGCCGCCTCAACGTGGACCTCAAGCCGCGCGACCAGCGCACGCTGACGGCCGATCAGGTCATCGAGGAGCTACGGCCAAAGTTCGCGCGGGTGCCCGGCGTTAGGGTCGTGCTGTCGAACCCGCCCGCGATCCGGATCGGCGGCATGATGTCGCGCGCGCAGTATCAGTTCTCGCTGCAGGATCCGGATACCGATGAACTCTATCGGGTGGCGCCCGGCTTCGAAGCTGCGCTCCGGAGCGTACCTGGACTGCTCGACGTCAATTCAGATCTGCAGATCAAGAATCCCGAGCTCAACGTGGATCTGGATCGGGAACAGATCGCCGCGCTGGGCCTGACCGTCGATCAGGTCGAGTCGGCGCTGTCGTCCGCCTACGGTTCGCGGCAGATCTCGCAGATCTTCGCGCCGAACGACGAGTACCAGGTGATCATGCAGGTCGCGCCGCAGTACCAGCAGGATCCGGCCGCGCTCTCGATGCTGTACGTGCAGGCGCCGGGCGGAAAACTGGTCCCGCTCTCGGCGGTCGTCACCACGAAGCAGAGCGTCGGCCCGCAGTCGGTGAACCACATCGGGCAGCTGCCGTCGGTCACGCTGTCGTTCAACATCGCGCCGGGTGTTGCGCTCGGCGACGCGGTCGCGCGCGTCGAGCAGCTGGCGCGCGAGACGCTGCCGAGCACCGTGTCCGGCAGCTTCCAGGGCACCGCGCAGGCCTTCCAGGAATCGCTGCAGAGGCCTCGGCTGGATCCTCGCCCTCGCCATCTTCGTCATCTACGTCGTGCTCGGGATTCTCTACGAGAGCTTCATCCACCCGATCACGATTCTGTCGGGCCTGCCGTCCGCCGGTTTCGGTGCGCTCCTGACGCTGCTGCTGTTCAACCAGGATCTGAACATCTACGCATTCGTCGGCGTCATCATGCTGGTCGGCCTCGTCAAGAAGAACGGCATCATGATGATCGACTTCGCGATCGAAGCGCGACGCGATCGCAATCTCAGCGCAGCCGACGCAATCCACGAAGCGTGTCTCGTCCGGTTCCGGCCGATCATGATGACGACGATGGCCGCGTTGATGGGCACGCTGCCGATCGCCCTTGGATGGGGCGCCGGCGCCGAGGCGCGACGTCCGCTCGGACTCGCGGTCGTCGGCGGCCTGCTCGTCTCGCAGACGCTGACGCTCTACGTGACGCCGGTCTTCTACATCTACATGGAGCGGATGCAGGAACGCCTCGCACGGAGATCCTCGAAGGCTTCGTTGCGTCCGGTCGAGCCCATGCTCGAGCCGCAGCGGGTGCAGCGCTGGTACATGTACGACGCTATCGTGGTGGGCGCCGGCCCGGTCGGGTTGGCGTGCGCCATTGAGGTTCAGCGCGAGGGCCTGCAGGCCCTCATCGTCGAGAAGGGCTCACTCGTCAATTCCATCGTGGGCTATCCGGCCCGAATGGAATTCTTTTCCACGCCGGATCTGATCGAGATCGGCGGCTATCCATTTCCCATTCAGGGTTACAAGCCAACGCGTGAAGAAGCCGTCGAGTACTATCGCGGCGTTTCCGCGCAAGAGAAGCTCGACATTCGCTTGTACGAGCGGGTGCTTGCCGTCCGCGGGGATGCCGGCGATTTCGTCGTTCAGACCGACAGAGGTGAACATCGAGGGCGGAACCTGATTGTCTCGATTGGTTTTTTCGACGAGCCCAATCTCCTGAATGTGCCCGGTGAGGATCTCCCGAAGGTCTCGCATTACTACCGCGAGCCGTACCCCTACGTTCGGCAGAAAGTCGCGGTGATTGGCGCAAGGAATTCCGCAGCCAAAGCCGCCCTGGACTGCTACAGACACGGCGCCGAGGTAACGCTGATCGTTCGCTCGGCGGAGTTGTCCGACAAGGTCAAGTACTGGATCAAGCCGGATCTCGAAAACCGGATCAAGGAAGGCAGCATCCGGGCCTACTTCAACACGACGGTGGAGGAGATCACGCCGTCAGCGCTGGCTCTGCGAACAGCCGGCGGCGCCATCGAGATCGACAATGACTGGGTGCTCGCGATGACCGGCTATCGCCCTGACTATCGTTTCCTCCAGTCTTTGAACATCGACATCGGCGGCGACGAGTATCGAACGCCCGCGTACGACGAGACAACATTCGAAACGAGCCGGCGCGGCATCTACCTGGCGGGCACTGTGTGCGGCGGACTGAAGACCGGCCGCTGGTTCATCGAGAACGGGCGGTTTCACGCGCGGCAAATCGCCAAGCATATCGCGCACGGGCGCGCGGAGCCGGTCCGCTTCGACAAGATCCACTGGAAGACAGAAGAATAAACATTGAATCGCTAATCACTAATCTCTAATCCTGAGTCCCTCATCCTCGAATCCTTGAATCCTTGAATCGACTGAATCAATTGATTAAACGATTCGGGGATCAGTGATTCAAGGATGCAAGGATGAGTGATTCGCGATCAGTGATCAGTGATTAGGGATTCGATCGCCGAGTCGGACTCGCACTGAGTGCTGCAGGCCATCATCAGCCAACGGGATGTCCCGACCCGTGTGATCCACACCGTCCACCTCAATCCGCCTCACGCCTCGACTGACCCCGTCTGGATTCTCGACGACGATGTGATAGGGCGTTCGAGATGGTTTGAACGTCACTTCGTAGCGGGGCCAGTCCTTGGGGATGCATGGGTCGATGTGCAGTGCGCCGCGCCGGAGGCTGATGCCAAGCAGCGCTTCGACGCCGATGCGGTACATCCAGCCTGCTGATCCGGTGTACCAGGTCCATCCGCCACGGCCGGTGTGCGGTTCGACGGAGTAGACATCGGCGGCGACGACGTACGGTTCCGCGCGATATCGCCGCACATCGTCCGGCGTGCGTGAGTGATTCACCGGGTTCAGGATCGAGAACAGCTCGGCCGCGCGATCGCCATCGCCGAGCCGCGCAAACGCCAGCACGTTCCACAGCGCGGCATGCGTGTATTGACCGCCGTTTTCCCGAACGCCTGGGAGATAACCCTGGATGTACCCGGACTCGGTGTCATGCGGTCGAATGGAGGCGTGAGCAGCAGGACCAGGCGGTCCTTGCGGCGGACGAGCCGTTCGTCAACCGATCCCATCGCCTGTCTTGCCCGTCCGGGGTCACCCGCGTCTGACAGCGCGGCCCATGACTGAGCGATCGCGTCGATCTGGCATTCGGTGTTCTCCTTCGACCCCAGCGGCGTGCCGTCGTCGAAGTACGCCCGCCGATACCATTCGCCATCCCACGACGATTCGACCGCCGAGGTAACGGCCGATGCGTGGCGTCGATATCGATCAGCCCGCTCTCTGTCGCCGCGCTGCGCCACCATGTCAGCGAACGGCCGCAGCAGCGATACCAGAAACCACCCCAGCCAGACGCTTTCGCCTTTACCACCAGCGCCAACCAGGCTCATCCCGTCGTTCCAGTCGCCGGTACCCATGAGCGGCAACCCGTGCACGTCCGGTCGCGAGGCTGACGTCCAGCGCGCGCAGGCAATGGTCGAACACCGTGCCGGACTCGCTGGAGATAGCCGGCCGATCGTAGATCTCATGCTCGTCCGGATTCAGCGGTCGCGCTTGAAGGTAGGGCACCGACTTCGTCGAGCACCGTTTCGTCTCCGGTCGCGTTCAGGTACTGGAGCGTGGCATAGACCAACCAGAGCCTGTCGTCTGAGAACCGGGTCCGGTACACCCTGTCCGCCGGGCTCGTGCCACCAGTGCTGAACGTCTCCCTCGAGGAATTGGCGGGATGCCGCGTGCAGGATGTGTTCGCGAACAAGAGCGGGAACCGACAGCAGAAGGGCCAGCGTATCCTGCAGCTGATCGCGAAATCCGAACGCACCGCTCGATTGATAAAACGCCGATCGTCCCCAGATGCGACAGGACAGCGTCTGGTAGAGCAGCCAGCGATTCAACATCAGATCCATCGCGCGATCTGGCTGTACGAACGTTGACGACACCCAGGAGATCGTTCCAATACGATGTCGTCCGGTTGAGCGCTTCGTCCACGACGTCACGATTGCGGTGCCGCTCGACGAGGTCCCGCGCGTGCGACTCGTCCTCGGCATCGCCAAGGAGGCCAATCAATATCTGTTCTTCGCCCGGACCGAGGTCAACGCGCACGCGAATCGCCCCGCACGGATCGAGCGCCGGCCCGACGCGGTCTGACAGCTCGACACGGCGTTGCGCGGCCGCACGGGCGAGTGACCCGTTACGGCCGATGAATTCCGTGCGATCGCCGGTGACGCTGCGCGTGTGCCCCTCCGACAGGTCGAGAACCGCAACACGCGATCCAAACTCCTGCCGGAACACGTTTCGTGCGGTGACGGCACCTGTGGCGGGTTCGAGCTTGGTCACGATGTGAGCGCTGGTACGAGATCTGTTCTCGCCGAGAACCCATTCGACATAGAGCGTCACTGAACATCGACGCCGGCGCGACGACAGGTTCCTGAGTGTGATCCGGAAGAACTTGATCGGTTCGTCCGGTGACACGAAAAGAACCAGCTCGGAGCCAAGCTCGCCCCTTGTGTGTTCAAAGACGGAATAGCCCTGTCCGTGGCGCGTGATGTACGCCTCTCGGTCGATCGCCGGAAGAGGTGTCGCCGACCAGAACGCTCCGGTTTCCTCATCGCGGATGAACACGACTTCGCCGGGCTGGTCGCTCACGGGATCGTTGCGCCACGGCGTCAGGCGATTCTCGTGGCTGTTGATGGACCACGTGTATCCACAGCCGGTTTCGGTGCAGGCGAATCCAAACTGTGGCTGGGCCACAACGTTCGTCCACGGCGAAGGCGGGAGCGGACGCTTGGGCGCGTCGGTGTGAATCAGATATTCCCGCCCGTCATCCGTAAACCCGCCGAAGCCGTTGGCCAATTCGAGCTCCGGCTCGACAGGAGGTGAAGACACCGTCTTTGTGTTTCGCTGCGCGAATTCATCGACGGTGCTCCACACCACTTCGTCCAGCAGGCGCTGCGGACGGGACAGTTGATTGCGGAGGCCCCCCTGTGCGGCGTCCATGACCGCGCGGGCCGCTGCGCGCAACAGCAGCTGATCCTCCTGGGGCATCAGGTCGGACCTGCGGAGGAACACCCCGCCGGGCTTGTCTATCCACGGCTGAGCGGGGCTCGTATCGACGAGCTGCTGCAGCAGATGCTGCAGCTCCTGAAGGTAGCTGGCAGGGTGCTCGTTCAGGATCACCAGGTCAAATGCCAGGCCTTTCAATCGCAGATACTCGTGCGCCTTCAGCAATTCGACAATCAACGGAACTTCAGTGCCATCGGCCACGCGTGCGAGCACGATCGGAATATCTCCAGAGATCCCGTACTTCCACAGATCGCGCTGCCCTTGGCGGTTCTCCGCGATCGCGTCGATGGCCCGCAGACGGCTGTCTCCGGAAATCAAGCGCCCGGCGAAGCGCTGAAACAGCGTCGTATCGTCGACGGTCAAGTTGAGATGCCGCAGTTCGATCTGACTGTGCATACTGGCCAGCGCGAGTGCGCGCGCCACCGCCCGACGATCGCTGGTACTTCTCGATGAGGCGGTGGGCGTCTGCCTCCGTCTCCGCGTAGCCCGTCGTGAAGGCGACGCGTGCCGTCGCGCCAGGTGGCAGGCGAATGGATTGCGCCAGGCTGACGACCGGATCCAGAACGGCACCCGTGGTGTTGGAAAAACCGTCCCGCGTCCGAAGGGCCGCCGGCCGGTCGAGCGTGCAACCCCGCCCAACGAAGCGCGCACGATCTGTCTCATGACGGCTCGCGGCGCCGAGCGGCCCGCGTCCGCTCATGACGTGGATCAGATACAGGCGGTCGGTGCCGGTGCGTGGACGCCGCGCGCAGATGATCGCGTCGTGTTGCAGCAGGCTGCTCGTCTCCACGAACAGGCTACTGAACGCGGGGTGAGCGAGGTCAGCGTCGGCCGGCGCCAGCACGACCTCCGCATAACTCGCCACGTCAAGGCTGCGCGGGCGCAATCCGTGGTTGGTGATGGAGACCCGGCGCAGCTCGGCCTCATCCTCCGGTGACACGACGATTTCGGTTCGTGTCTCAATCTCGCCATCGACCCGTCGGAACACCGCCCTGTCGGGGGCGAAGATCACCTCATAATCGTCCGGTTCACGCCCTGTTGGCTGGTAGCCGGTCGACCAAAGGTCGCCGCTCTCGCGGTCGCGAATGTAACAGAAGCTGCCCCATGCGTCGGTCGTGACATCCTCGCGCCACCGCGTCAGCGCGATGTGCTGGCGACGGCTATACCCGCCACCGGCGTTGGTCACCATCACGACGTACGAACCGTTCGACAGCAGGTGACATCTCGGACTGAGGGTCTGAGCAGTCGAATAGCGGCGGAACGACGGAGCAGCCGTCCGCGGAGACGGCACGTGATCCGCAATCTCCATGGGCGGATTCTGGAGAGGCACCAACCGTGGGACACGCTCCTGCAGCAGTAGATCCGCGGCCTGGACACGCGGTTCCGCATGAAACCGCTGCTGCATCGGCGCGTCGTTGATCGCATTGTCGAGCGCGACCAGGCTCATGCCCTGGTGGTGGGCCATGTAGGTGGGAAGCACCACTCCGTTGCCCCGGTTGCCCCGGCCGACTGGCTGCCGATCCGGTGTGTAGTCGATCGACTCGTAGTACCCATATCGACCGACTGCGCCCTCGCGAGCAAGCCGCTCCAGGTTGTGGACGGCGTCGAGCGGTGCGATCGGCGCGGCCAGAATCGTGGCGTACGGCGCGATCACAAGATCGTCGGCAAGACCGCGCTTCAGTCCCAGGCCGGGAACGCCAAACGCGCGGTATTGATAGTTCAACTCCAGATCCTGCGCGTTGTAGGCCGACTCGGAAATACCCCAGGGAACATCCCGTTGCGTGCCGTACTGGATCTGCCGTTCGATGACGGCCCGATAGGTTTCGTCGAGCAGCGTGCCCGGGTACGCGCGCATCACGAGAAGCGGCATGAAGTACTCGAACATCGACGCGCTCCAGGACAGCAGCGCACGCGCGCCGCCGGTCGGCGTCAGCGATCGTCCAAGCTTGAACCAGTGTTCCTGTGGAATCTGCCCGAGCGCGATGGCCACGAAGCTCGCCAGCCGCGCTTCGGACGCCAGAGTGTCGTAGTAAGAGCTGTCGAGTCGGCCGTCGGTGACGCTGTAGCCGATCGAGAAGAGCTGTCGCTCGCGATCGAACAGGAATCCGAACTCGGTTTCTTCGACGAAGTCGTCCGCGAGCTCGGCCAGGCGCATGGCGCGTTCGACCAGCTCCTCCGCACGAGCCTGCGAGCTCGCAATGACGGTGCACAGTTGATGCGCCTCCTGGCGTTCCTGCAGCACCGGCAACGACGCGGCACACCACGCGATCACTTCCGTGAACGAGCACCCGGTGCCGGGAGCTTGCAGGTCGAGCGCGAGCTCATCAATCGCTGCCGCCCAGGGCACAAAACGATCGAGATCGGTGATCCGCTGCGCGATTGCGACATTGGCGCGTTCGAGCCACACGGCTGCTTCCGCGACGGCCTGTTGCTCCGGCGAATTCGCCGCAGTCTGCTCTTCGACCTCATGCAGCAGCACACCCAGCGCTGCGATCCGATCGGTCAGCTGATCGAGCAGCGGTTGCCAGCCTTGCAGTCGTCCTGGGGGCTTCTGCAGGGACAGCCGGAGTTCTGACAGCTCCTTACTGAACGCGCGGCGCGCGCCGCTCCGCTTCTCAAAGACACCTGAGAGCGAATCCTCGAACAGCCGGACCACATCGTCGAGCCCCGAAAGGAAGGCGGCATCGATGACTGGCGTACGCGCGACAGCCGTTGGAAGCGCGCTTTTGAGCGTCAGCAGATAGCCGGCCAGATTGCCGCTGTCGACGGTGGAAATGTACGCCGGGGCAAGGGGAACGAGCCGCCTGGTGTCATACCAGTTGTAGAAATGCCCGCGATATCGCGGCAGCTTCAGGAGCGTGGCGAACGTCGGCTCCAGCCGATCGATGACTCCGCACAAGCTGATGTACCCCAGATCGCCGGCGGCAAGCGTGCCAATCAGCTGGAGTCCGATGTTGGTCGGTGACGTGCGATGCGCAATGAACTCCTGGCGATCTTCTTGAATGTTGTCAGGAACGAGCCAGTGGTCGACTGGCCCGACCAGCTCCTCGAAAAAACGCCACGTCTTCCGCGCGATCTTGCGCAACTCGACGCGCTCCGTCGGTCCGAGAACCTGCAATGCGTGCGACAGAGGCTGGCCAGTCACGTACGCGATCAGCGGCGAGACGAGCCACAGCGCGATCATCGGCAGGGCGAGCAGAAACCGCGACGGGGAGACGACGGCGACCAGAACGCCGACGGCAATGGCCAGCGCCGGGGCAGCCCACATCTGTCTGAAGACCTGCGCGGCAGGCGGATTGACCCGTCCGACCTGGTAGGCCGATACCCATTCGAGTCGCCGACGCCCGCTGACCAGGAGCCGCCACAGCGTGCGGCCGATCGCGTCTGCCATCAGGCAGGCCTGGTGGGCCAGAAATGTTGCCCACAGAAAGGACTGCCGGGCGCTCGTCACGAGAGTGTCGCGCTCGGCGGCGATATGGTCACGAACACGAACGCCGCGCACTCGGCTCCCGAGTGAGCGCGCGACCTGCACATACGCCGGGAAGGCAAGCACGAGGACAGCCAGCACCGACCAGAGGAGCGCAGAGCCGGGCAGGATCGTCCATCCCGCTGCCAGCAACCCGACCAGGGCGATTGGCAGCAGGCTTCGCCGAAGATTGTCCAGGATCTTCCACCGCGCGATGGCGGGAAGCGAATTGGGCACGGTACGCCGGGTCGCGTCGGGAACCGTCCGCCACAGCCAGCGCACGATCTGCCAGTCGCCACGGGCCCAACGATGTTGGCGCGCGGCAAACGCCAGATATTGCGGGGGGTAGTCGTCGATCAGGTGAATGTCAGTACAGAGTCCCGCGCGCGCATAGACTCCCTCGAACAGATCGTGACTGAGCAGCGCGTTCTCCGGCACGCGGTTGGCGAGCGCGGCATCAAAGGCATCGATGTCGTAGATGCCCTTTCCGACATAACTGCCTTCGTGAAACAGGTCCTGATACACATCCGATACCGCGGTCGTGTAGGGATCGACGCCGACATGCCCGGAGAACACCTTGGCGAACATCGTCCGGTTGCCGCTGACGACATCGACGCCGACCCGCGGCTGCAGAACGCCGTAGCCTTCCGTCACACGGCCCAGACGTTGATCGAACCTCGGCCGGTTGAGCGGGTGCGCCAGTGTGCCGACGAGCCGTCGGCCGGCTTCCAACGGAAGTTGCGTGTCGGAATCGAGCGTGATCACATATCGGACCGACTGGAGCAGCGCGAGGCTTCCGTGGGTAACGGTGAAGCTCGTGTCGGAGGCGCCGCGCAGGAGCCGATTGAATTCGGCCAGCTTGCCCCGCTTCCGCTCCCAGCCCATCCAGAGCGTCTCGCCGGGATTCCAGCGCCGCTCGCGGTGGAAGTAGAAAAAACGATCCGCTCCGTGTTGCGCGTTCAGTTCATCAACGCGCTGCTTCGCGCGAGCGAGAATCGCGACGTCGCCAGGACGTGACGCTTCGCGCGCATCAGGAAAGTCTGCGAGCAGCCCAAAATGCAGATGCGGATCCCTGTTCGCCAGGAATCGCACTTCGAGGTCATCGAAAAGCACGTCCAGGCGCGCCTCGGACTCGACGATTGTGGGGACAACGACGATCGTGCGATCCCCGGCGGGAATGCCGTCCCGCATAGCAAGCTTCGGCAAGGGCCGCGGGGGAATCTGCGCCGTGATGATCAGATTGATCAGGCTGATCACGAGTTCGCTGACGGGCAGGAGAACTGCCGCCCCGACCAGCCACAGGCCGATCCGGGACGCACCATGGCGCTCCGCATAAATGAGGAGGCTGGCAACGCTGACCGCGATGGTGCTGGCGATCAGGCTCAGGTATCCGATCGCGGGATGACGGAACGCGAAGCGCGCGAATCGCTCACGCAGTTTCGGCGGAGACCCCACGTCGCGTTCCAGACGAAAGCGGCCGCGCGAAATCAGGTAGTAACCGACGTGATGTCGGCGATCCTGGTGCGGCTCTGTCTCGATTGCGACCCGGGCGAGCTCGATGGCGCGTTGGGCTATCGCCGTTTCTGACTTTCGTGCGCGACTCGCCAGCTGCTCAATGGAATGACGGTAGCGATCGCGAGTGGAGAAGTCCATCGCGGTGTACGCGCCCGCCGGATCGCCCCGCAGTACGTGCTCGACGACGCTGACTCGCTCGAAGAACAGCGTCCAATCAATGGCCGACGCTCGACGCATGCTGGTGATGACATTCGAGATTGCCAGCTGATCTGCCGCCTGGATCTGGTGTTCGAGCCGGAGCATCTCGTCGGCCGAGTCTCCCTGTTCCTGCAGCGCTTCCTGCAGCGCCTGCCAGGCTCGGGCGGCCGTCGCCGGCTGATCGCGCAGCCACTGCAGCAGTTCGAGGACGAACGCCGCAGGAAGCCGGCCGTTTTCCAATCGGCCATCGTCGAGTAATTTCCTGATCCCCCGCGGCGTCCATTCGCTCGCGTCGGCATGTGCCTCGTGCCATTTGCGGGCCTTCTCGCGGCTCTCGCGCGCCGTGACGACGCCGTCGGCCAGCCGCCGCAATTCTTCGACGAGCGCCAGCCGCAGCATGATCGGCACAGCCCAGGTCTCACCGATCGAGAGCGGCGAGCTCCCCTGGTAGGCGGTCACAAACTCGACGACCGTTTCGAGATCAATTCTCCCGGCGGTATGGCTGATCAGCTCGCGCGCGAGCACGTAGATCCGCGGATAGCCCTGGAACGGTCCGTCGGCGAGTTTCGGGAGCTGCAGGTAGTAGCGGCGCGGCAAGTCCTGCCGGATCTCGCGCACCTGATCCTGCACGACGTGATGGTTGTCGCGGAGCCACTGCTCGGAAGCAACCGGTTGCGTATCGCCACGGCCCACGCTCGAGAGAAAGGTGTACGCCGCGTCGAGTCGATCGGAGCTTTCATCGAGCCTGGGGAGCAGCGGACGTCCGCGTCGAGGATTCTCGGCCAGGCGATGCGTCAGTGCCAGGCGTGTTGCGAAGGATTCGAGTTGATCCTGGGTGAACAGCTGAGCTGGGTTATCGGCAGGTTTGGGCTCAGCTGGTTGTGGAGGAGCCTCCTTCAGCATTGGGCGGAAGAGAAATCACGAATCATCTCTCCATCTTACTGCTCGCGTCATGCAACACTCGCGCTAGATCGTCACGGCCGGGCTCGTTGTTTTGAACTACTTCACGCGCAACGCCGCCTTCATCGTCGGATGAAGCGTGCAGGTGTATGGCAGGTCTCCGGACTGCTGAACTTTGTAGGTCCACGACTCTCCGGGCTTGATCTCTTTGGAGTCGAATTTGCCGGCCGAAGTCACTGTGTGTGGAAACGGATCCTTGTTAATCCACACGATGGAATCGCCTCGCTTGGCTTCGAGAACGTTCGGCTGAAACTGGACCGCTTCGATCGTCACCGTGTGTGTCGTGGGCTTTGCGGCCGCCGCGCCGTGGCCCACGCTGTATGCCAGCAAGGCCACGGCCGCGACGAACGATGCCACCACGCCGGTACGAATGTGTGGTGCCATCGATCCGTTACTTCAACGACGCCTGGATGTGCTTGGCGTGTTCGAGATGCGCAACGAATGCCGGCCGCACCTTGACGAGCAGGCTTTTCAGCTCTTCGTTCTTCGCCCCAGGAATCAGGGTCTTGTCGACGGCATCGAGCACGGCCTGGTGATACGTCACCTCGTGATCGACGTACGCCTTGTCGAAGGCTGCGCCCTTGAGACCCTTGAGGTTCTTGACGTTCTCGTCGCCGCCAGACTTCAGGCTCTTGCTCGTCGCATTGTCCTCCGGTGTTACCTTCAGCTTCGTCACCAGGTCAACCGCCTGCTTGTTGACGCCGGTGTGATCCGTCACCATGAGCTGCGCGAACTTCTTCACTTCAGGATCGGATGCCTGTGTCGTCGCCAGCTTGCCGGCGTCGATGTCGACCTGGTTCGCCGTCACGACAATCGAAGCGATCTGCGCGTCGTTGACTCCCTGGGCAGAGGCGGGGGCCACCGGTGCCAGCAACAGGCCTGCAATTACAACAGCTGAGAATTTCATTCGAGTTCTCCTCCAGCGGCCAGCTGGCCGCAACATTGTTTGGTACTCACTACGGCTAGTACTGCCAATTGGATGTCGCGAGACGCGGCCGCGTTCCCGCGTCGAGGTGGACTCAGCCGTGTAAACAATACCGGCAACGCGAGCGAGCGACAGCGAGTGAGCCACGCGAACGGAGAGCGCCGGCGAAGCGGCGCGCGAGAGAGCGTGTAGGGGAGTCCGAGGGGCGAAGCCCCTCGGAAAAGACTAATGGGCCGGCTGATCGGTAACGGAGTTCAGTCGGGCCAGAACCGCCGACACGATGCGGTCGCATCGCGCACCGGCGAACGCGAACACGTCGCCCGTGGCCATGTCGATATCTCGCGCCAGCGCTTCACGCAGTAGGCGCGCGCGCCCTGAACAGGCGCGTACGAACCGTCGCCGCGGCAATTGAAAGACACTCCGCGATCTCTTCGACGCTCATCTCCTCGACTTCGCGCATGACGAAGACGGTGCGGAACGCGGCGGGGAGCTCGTCGATTCGGCGCTCAAGGATTCGGCGGGTTTCTGCCCGTATCACGCTCGCAGAGGGCGACTCGGACTGCTGATCGGGCACCTGCGCCTCCGGACTCTCTCCATCGCGTGCGTGCGTGTTGTGAAATGGAATGATCGACGATCGGCGGCGCGCCTTTCGGACCCGCATGAGAGCCTGGTTGATCACGATGCGTGTCAACCATGTGCCCAGTTCGGAGCCGCCTCGAAAACCACCGATATGGCGGTACGCCTCCAGGTAGGCATCCTGGAGAACGTCCTCGGCATCGCTGTCGTCCTTCAGAATCGCGCGAGCGATTCTGAACAGCTTGCCGTTGTATTTCCTCATCAGCTGTTCAAAGGCGGCTTGATCGCCGGTCCCAATGCGCTCGACGAGTGCCGAGTCTGTCACGACGGACCGCGCAGACGACCCTGAACGTGTGAGATTCATACCTGGATCATTAGATGACGTGGCTCGCCGTTTCGTTCCCGAGTGCTCTCTCGACAGGGTAGCATTGTAGTCGTGAGGGTGTGGCGGCTTGCGCGCCGGGTCGTGATTTACGGGGCACTGGCCTTTACCCTCCTTATTCTCGGGCTCTTCACGCTTTTGCACACTCCCTGGTTCAAGCACTACGCCCGGGACTTCGTCGTCCGCCAATCCCATAGCCTGCTCGAAGGCGACCTCTCCATCGGCAACCTCGACGGCAATTTCCTGTCAGGGCTGGTGCTGGACGATGTGGTCATACGGCAGGGCGAGACGACACCCGTTCGCATCCGGAGACTGGGCGTGCACTACAGCGTCTCCCAGATCGCGCGGGGCAATGCCATCCTGATTGATCGTCTCGAGATTCAAGGACTGACGCTGTCGGTCGCGCGTCTGCCGTCAGGCGGATTCAACCTCGGATCGCTCTTTAAAAAGCGCGCGCCGTCAGGCAAGCCCAGGCGCACCATCGACATCCGCCAAATCCAGCTCGACGACGCGGATTTGATTTTCAACGATGCGTGGGGCCCATCGTGGATGCGGCTTCCGAGGCATATCACGCACCTGACGTCCACGCTTGGCTTTCTGTGGCGCGAAGGCCGTTTCGAGTTTCCAATCGGAGCGTTGCGGGCTAACGGCGCGGAGCCGGAATTCTCGGTGCGCAGCTTTACCGGCGACCTGTTCATCGACACCAACGGCTGGTCTATCAGCAACGGCGTGCTCCGATCGGCTGGCACCGCCATGAACTTCGACACGGCGTTCAAGAGCTCGGGCTACGACGTTGACGCAAATGCGTCGACGTTCGACTTTCCCGAAATGGCGCGGCTCGTTCCCGGCTTGAAGAGCATCGACGTGCCGGCATCAGTGCAATTGAAGATGCGCGGACCGCAGAACGGTCTCGACACCCATATCGTGGCACGCTCGAACGCCGGCAACGTCACCGCGGATCTGGTGCTGGATTCGACCGTGCCCGGCTGGAAAGGGAAGGGCCGCGCGAATCTCTCGCAATTCGACATTTCGCAATGGTTGCCGACGGAGACACAATCCGATCTCACCGGCGTGGCCGATTTCGATCTGCTGCTCGGAATCGGTCGCCACTTTCCAAGAGGCCCGTTCACTTTCGCGGGGCCGCACGTTGTGTATGCCGGGTACGAAGGTCGCGATATGCGGGCGAAGGGAACGCTCGTGGTCGATCGAGTCATGGTCGAAAGCGCGACGCTGGTCGCTTACGGATCACCGGTGCGCGCAACGGGATGGATCGACATTCCCGAGCCGTACGGATTCCACCTCACCGGCCACGCAACACACCTCGATCTTCGTCAGCTGCCAGAGACGATTCCTGTTCCGCACATGCGGTCCGACCTGACGTTCGACTACGACAGCACAGGTCGCTTCGCCAGGCCCGTGCTCGTGGGACGCGCGACGTTTGGCGAGTCGACGTTTCTCGATACCCGTATCTCCGCAGGCGCGCGCGGGACCATCGATACATCAGGAACACGGGTGTCCTATTCCGGCATCGGCGGAGTTCGCGATCTCGACATCGGCCAGATCGGCCAGGAATTCGACCTCGCGACGTTACGCGATCCGCAGTTTGCCGGAACAGTGGCTGGCAGATTCGATCTCAGCGGAGCGGGAACATCTTTGGACGACCTCACCATTGACGTCAAAGGCACGGACGCCGCCGCAACGATCTTCGGCGGCCAGGTTCACGACGCTCAGCTCGATCTCCAGATCCGCAACGACTCGCTTGCCGGAAGCGGCAGCGGCCAGTTTCAGAAGATCGACTCGGCGATCCTGACCGCGGATTCCCGTGTCGTTGGAACTCTCAACGGCGGATTCAACCTGAAGGGATCCATCCCGGGACTCTTCAACGCCGGATTCAACAAAGATCTCAGCCAGCTTTCGGGATCCGTGACCCTGTCGGCCTCTCAGCTCAAGGGCATCGACATCGAGAGCGCGGCGATCGCAGGCGACATGGACCGCGGGCTCGCGAGTGTTTCAAACGCGGAAGCCAAGACTGCGATTGGGCGGGCCTCCGGAAAAGGCCAAATCAGCCTGTCGCGCGGAGAATCCGATTTCGCCTACGAGGCAGAAATAGCCGACGCCACGCGCCTGCAAGATTTCCTTCCAGTCAGCGTTCAAGGTGCCGGCACATTTCGCGGCCGCGTCGTTGGCCCTCTCGACCATATGGTGGCCGACGGCGCGTTCACGGCGTCCCCGATCGACATCGCCGGCGTGAAGGCCTTGATCGCATCCGGCACCTACCGCCTCGAGGGCTCGACCGCCGACATCAAATCGATGACGGCGTCGGGCGATCTGAGCGCATCCTTTGTGACTGCGTTTGGCCAGGACCTCGGGAACGCGACAGGGAAGCTCACCTACAACCAGCAGCGAGTGGAAGGGCAGATCGAGACGCAGTTGCCCGACTCGCGCGTTGCGCGCATTTCCGGCAACGTCGTCGTCCACCCCGAGCACAACGAACTGCATGTGGCGGCTCTCCAGGTCGAGCTCGGGAAGCAGCGCTGGAGCCTGAGCCCTGCTGCGGTGGCGCCGCTCGTGTCGTGGAATGAGTCGACTCTGAGTGTGCGGGGCCTTGCGTTCGACACGGGGACTGGCGCTCCGGGCCGGATCTCGATCGATGGCGATCTCGGACGAACCGCGGCAGGCGGCGACGTCACGGTACGGGCCCAGGACGTGCCGCTCCAGGAACTGCCGCCTCTCTTGCCTTCGATCGCGGGCTATCGTGGACGACTCAACGGAACGGTCACAATCTCTGGCACCCTGTCACACCCCGGCATCAGTGCCGACGTGGCGATCACGGAGGGTGGTGTCCGCCAATTCACCTTTCAATCGCTCTCGGGCAAAGGCCAGTGGAACGGCGATGTCATCCAGGGCGACGTGCGCCTGGACCAGGGGCCCGGCGTCTGGTTCACCGCGAGCGGATCCGTTCCGATCGATCTGTTCTCGAAAACAGCCTCGACGAAGCCCGTCGATGTGGCCATCCGCTCGAGCACCATCGATCTCGCGCTGCTCGAGGGATTGACCACGGCCGTCCGAAATGTGACCGGCACGGTTCAACTGGATATGACGGTGAAAGGCCAGGCCGACAATCCCGTCATGGACGGCTTCGCCGATCTGCAGAAAGCCGCGTTCGACGTGCCCGCAACTGGAGGACGTTATCGAAACGGCGCCGCCCGCATCACGTTCGTGCCCCAGGCGATCAACATCGACAACTTCCATCTCGAGGACAGCAAGGGCAACCCGGTCGAGCTGACCGGGAGGGCCGGCACGAGCGAGCTGAAGCTGGGCGCGATCGGCTTCGAGGTCAGCGCGACGCAGTTCGAGGTGCTGCACAACGAGCTGGGCGTGGTTGCACTGAACGGGGTCTTCACGATCAACGGCACGCTGACGGCACCAACGGTTTCCGGCGATGTGGCCATCGACCGCGCGTCGCTCGACGCTTCAGAGCTTCTGCTTCGCCTGCAGCGCCCCTACGCGATCGTAGCGGAGGCGACTCCTGGCGAAGTCGCTGCGGTCGCGCCGCCGGTTCCCGGCGTGTCGGCGATCTGGGACAACCTCCAGCTGCGGCTGCGGTTCCACGCGTCCAACAATCTGATCATCAAGGGCGATAACATGCGGCTATCGCGTGAGTCGATGGCTGACATGGGGGACATCAACGCCGTGTTTGGAGGAGACCTGTCGATCCGTAAAGAGCCGCATCAGGATATCGACCTCTCCGGGACCCTGCAGACGGTGCGCGGCTCCTATGCATACCAGGGGCGCCGGTTCACGATCGAGCGCGACGGTACGCTGCGGTTTCTCGGCGGCACGTCGCTCGATCCGCTGCTCGGCATCATCGCAACGCGAACCGTCAACGGCGTCGTCGTGAAGGTCGCGCTGCGAGGACAAGCGTCGACGCCGGAGCTCGAGCTGACGAGCAGCCCGGCACTCGAAGAGAGCGACATCCTTTCACTGCTTCTGTTCAATCGGCCCGCGAATGAGCTCGGCGCAGGACAGCGCAACGAGGTCGCGGTTCAGGCCGCGTCGCTCGCCAGCGGGTTCGTCGTCAGCCCGGCAATCTCGGCGGTAGGCGAGAAGCTCGGTCTGGATTTCCTTCAGCTCGAACCGACGGCATCGGGCAGCTCGGCCAGTTTTCGACTCTCAGCTGGTCGAGAGATCTGGAAGGGGCTCTTCCTGACGTACTCGCGGGAGTTCAGCTCGGATCCCTACGACGAGATCCTCGCTGAGTACGAGCTGTCGCGCTACCTGCGATTGCGGGCGATGGGCAGCGATGCTCCGGGCGCGCGTACGCGTGACTCGCTCTACCACCGCGTCGAGCGCTTCGGCGTCGATGTGCTCTTCTTTTTCAGCTATTGACCAATCACGGACGGACTTTGCCGTCAGTGCGCCACAGGTAAAGCACGCGCTGATCGCCCCGGCCATCGGCGAACTTGTCCACCTTGTCCGGCTGCCAGTCGCCCATCCCGAACGTATGCGAGACGATGCGGGCGCCCGCGGGAAGCTGTTTCGTCAGGATTGGGCGGAGCTTGAGGTTTGCGCTCGAAACGAGATACAGGGTCACCACGGTGGCCTCGGAGACATTCGCTTCCAGGATGTCGCCGCGTTCGAAGCGGACGAGCGAGGAGACGCCAGCTTCGCGGGCGTTGCGGCGCGACTCGTCTATTCGATCCTTGTCGATGTCGATGCCCACGCCTCGTGCGCCGTACTTCTTCGCAGCAGTAATGACGACTCGTCCGTCGCCGCAGCCGAGGTCGTACACGGTGTCCTTGCTGGTGACTTCGGCAAGGGTCAGCATGCGATCCACGACATCCTGTGGAGTGGGGATGTACGGGGCAAGGGTCGGACGCTGGGCAGACGACCGAATGGTCGTGCAACAGATCGCAGCCGCCATCGTCAGCGCTGCGAAAGCGAGACGCCGTCGGCGGATTGTGTGCATGAGACGATCATCTCATGAAGCGGATACCGGCGCCGGTGATCCCGGATGAGCTTTCGGCTGAGGTGAGGAACCTCAGCGCAGAATCAGAAACGAGCCGTTGCCGAGCGCAACAGCCGAGACGAGCCCCCACACGGGAACCGGTCCAGCCTGTTCGGCCGAGCCGATCTGCGTGCCGTTGCGATCGGTGAGCCGCCACGCAAGCGTGCCGCCTCGATTCCATGCGGTGCCTTCCGTCCACGCGATCAGCCGATCGCCAGCCTGATTCACCGCCACCGATGGGTGCTTGCGTGTGGCGCTGCCGGGGATCGCGGAGATTTCTTCGACCTTTCCCGCCGCGGGATCCAGTGTCGCAGAGTAGATCTGATCCGCGGTCTGCCACGCGGCAACCAGGCCACCAGGCGCCTCTGTCAGCGCGAACGTCGACATCGGGCACGACTGAAGCTCCCACGGATGCACGCGAATCGGAGGGCGAGATGTCCCACCCTGAAGCATCAGCCACGTCGTGTCTCGATGGTTGCCATCGGTTGCGGCGCGATAGAGCACGTGGAGGATGCCCGAGCGATCGAACATCGTGCGCAGGCCGCAGCAGCCGCAGGCGCCCACCGGCGCCGAGGTCGCCGGCGACTCCGCCGAAAACGTCGCCCCGTCGTCTGATGATTGGGCCAGGTAGACCGTGCGATGCTCTTCGCCGGGTTTACTGCCCAGCGCGTGCCACGCGACGGCGACGTGACCGGAGCGATCCGCCGCGACCGAGCCCCCATCGAGCCCCTGCGAGTGGCCTGACACCGCGCGCTGGGATTCGAACTTCAATCCATCGGCTGAACGCGTGTACCACACCGGAACATCGGCGGCCCTGTTGTTGAGCGGTGGCGCTCCATGCCACGCCACGTGGATGCGCCCGTTCCGCCCCAGCGTCATTTGCGCGCCGCGCACTGAGCCCGTCGCGAGCGCCGATCCCGCGATGCTATTGACTCGAACCGGCTTGGACATCGTGTTGCCGTCGGCTTTGAGCTTCACGTAGTAGAGATCGCCGCCCGATGGCTGGCCCGAGAAATACACCACGTGGATGACACCATTTGCGTCAATCGCCGCCTGAGGCTGGATTCCACCAGCAGGGAGCGGCGCGATCGCCACTCGTGCATCCGACAACGTGGATGACCGCGCTGCCGGGAAGGTTTCAGCCGCCTTTTCAGAGATCGACAGCGCAAAAACCATTGAAAGGCAAGCGGATAGAGTCAAAACGAAGGCGCGCATCAGACAACATGATACTTGACGCGGACCTGCCCATCAGTTACATTCCGTGACTCCCCGATTATCGACGCAGCGTGGAACGAGCACCGCTGTCCAAAAACGTGGCGACGTACTCCGCCCAGCCGGGCGCGCGCGTGTTGTGGTGCCTGCGGCGCCGTACGACCGATGTGCGTTGCATCCTGTACCCGAACGACATTCCAGTCGAAGTCCAGGTACTTCAGGATCGCGACGTCGTGTTGACGGAACTGTTTCAGGAGGAGTGGCTTGCTCTCAACTGGGCGAAGGCGTATTGCGAGAGGCTCAAGTTGCAGGGCTGGCGCGACAGCCCTGCGGCGTGACTGGCAGATTCTGCAAACGTGTCTGACCCTGGTTTGACCCCAGTCTGACCCCTCACCCGAAAATGAACGCGGCGGCTATCCACAAGACGGCAGTAACCACCAGAGCCACCGACACATCTTTCCAGAACACCGGAGCCGTGTCTGATTCCGGTGGGTCATCAATCTCCAGCCCGTGCAGTCTTGGCTCGAGACGCCAACGGTCGATCGTCCATTTGTCGTAGATTGGAAGACTCACGGTTCCTCCCGCGTTCGAAACGCCAACCGCACGCAAATCCGCTGCCGTACTGCTGACCAATCGTCCAGACGATCTTGCCGGCAAACCCGGCAACACCGCTCGTGTTATTAACGCGCACATCGTATTAGACGAACATTTTTCCAACGCAGACGTGCGAGGACGCTGCACAAGCAGATTTTCAGCGTTTCTGACGTAAACTCGTTCCGCCAGCGACATCGCGCCTGCCGGAAGAGAGGGGAGACTCGTGCGCCGCATCTTCGCGTCGTTTGCGATTGCCGTTGGCGGTGCCGCCATCGCGATTGTTCAGTCAAGCGCCCAACAACAGCAACCGCAGCAACAGCAGGATCAGCAGCCTCCGGTTTTCCGCACAGAGGCAAACTTTGTTCGCGTTGACGCGTACCCGACGCGGAATGGCCAGCCGGTTCTCGATCTCAAAGCGGAAGACTTTGAAGTCTTCGAAGACGACAAACCCCAGAAAGTCGAGACGTTCGAGCACGTTCTGATCTCGCCTGCCGGTCCAGAAGCCCAGCGTTCCGAGCCGAACACCATCGACGCCATGCGGCAGGCCGTCGCCAATCCGAAGAACCGAGTGTTCGTGCTGTTCCTCGATACGCCGCATGTGTCGGTGGAGGGCGCCTGGCACGCGCGCGAACCGCTCATCCGCCTCATCGATCGTGTCCTCGGGCCAGACGATCTGATCGGGATCATGACACCCAGGATGTCGGCCGCCGACGTCGTACTGGCGCGAAAGGCGACGGTCATGGCCGACGGTCTTCGCAATATCTGGCCGTGGGGGACTCGTTTCACTTTGATGGAGGACGAGCGCGACAGAGAGTACGAGACGTGTTATCCGATGCCGTATCAGCAGGATGTCTTGCGGGAAATGAAAGCGCGCCGGCACGAACGCAACACGCTTGTGGCCCTGAATGAGCTCGTGCTCTACCTGCGGGACATGCGCGAGGAGCGAAAGGCGATCGTGACCGTCTCTGAAGGCTGGTTGCTCTTCAGGCCAAACGCCGACTTGACGAGACTTCGAAAGGATCCGAACGACCCCACAGGCACTGCTCAAGAACCCATTCCCGGCCCACCTCCGATCGGTGTTGGTCCGGACGGCCGAATCACGACCAAGCCAAGGAACGTCGTCGGTGATTCGATTGACAGGTCAACGTGTAACGCGGAGCGAATCTATCTCTCGCAGATCGACGATGACCAGTACTTCCGCGACCTCATGGGGGAGGCCAATCGCGCGAATGCGACGTTCTATACCGTCGATCCGCGCGGACTGCCTGTCTTTGATACACCGATCGGACCGGAACCTCCGCCCACGATCGTCCAGGATCATGCGATGCTGACGTCGCGTCTCGCAAACCTTCGCACCCTGGCGGAAAACACGGACGGCATGACGGTCCAGAACAGCAACGATCTGGACATTGGGCTTGAAGAGAATCGCCAACGATCTCTCGTCGTACTACCTGATTGGGTACTTCTCGACCAACGCAAAGCTGGACGGCAAGTTTCACAACATCAAGGTCCGGGTCAAGCGGCCCGGCATCGACGTCCGCGCACGACGAGGCTACCGATCGCCAACTGAGGCTGAAGTCACCGCGGCGAGAAAGGCCTCGGCCGCACCGGTCCCGTCAGCCAAGGCGGCGGTGACGACCGCGATGTCGGGGTTGTCGCGTCTCAGGCCCGACTGGCGATTCAGCATGAACGCCGTACCGGTACCCGCTGCCGGCTCGAAATCGATCTCGACGATCCTGATTGCCGGGGAAGTACCGGCGGGCGAGGCCGGTCGAGCGTGGACCAATGGCGGCACTGTGTCGCTCGAGGTCCGAGCCGGAACCTCGACGGCGAGCGCGCGCGTGCCGATCGCGGCCGGCAACCGCTCGTTCTCGGCGCCGATGAAACTCTCCGCACCCGTTGATGCCGGTCAGCTCGACGTCCGCGCGACGATTGCCGCGAGCGATCCGAGCGCTGAGCCCTTCACCGACATCCTGCATCTCGACCTCGCCACCAGCATCGGACAGCCGATGCTGTTTCGACGAGGACCTTCGACAGGCAACCGGCTCGTCCCGGCCGGCAGCTTCCAATTCAGCCGAACCGAGCGCGCCCGGCTGGAATTCCCGGTGGCGACCGACACGAAAGCCGGCGCCGGACGACTGCTCGACAAGTCCGGCGAGCCGCTCGCGGTCCCGGTGACGATGGGGGAGCGGACCGACGAGCAGACCGGTCAGCGCTGGCTCACCGCGGACATCATTCTTGCGGCGCTCGGAGCAGGAGACTACGTCGTCGAAGTCACGACCGGTCCTGCCTGAGGCGCAGCTGAAGGTGCTGACGGCGATACGGGTAGGGCGCTAAAGCAGGGTCTTCGTCTTGGCAGCGATGAGATCCACCAGGAGACGGTCGCGGTCGGCGAGAACGGCCGCAAGGTCGATCGGTGCGATCTCTGCATCGACACTCTCAATGAGCTTGCGCTTGAGCCCGTCGGTCAGTGCGGTCTGGCCAAGTTCAGCCCACAGCGCCTCGCTGAGCGGTCCAAAGTGGTCAAGGAAGTGGCGAAGGCCGCCCGCTCCGCCCGCCAGATGGCAGAGGAGCATGGGACCCATCAGCGCCCACCGCAGACCCGGGCCATGCGCGATCGCCGCGTCGACCTCCGCCGCTGTCACCGCCCCGATATCAACCAGGTGATACGCCTCGCGCCAGAGAGCTGCCTGAAGTCGATTGGCGACGTGGCCAAGGAGTTCCTTGCGAACTCGGATGGTGATCTTGCCCAGGGACTTGTAGAAGCTGGTGGCGCGGTCAATCGCTGCTTCGGACGTGGTTTCTCCTCCTACAATCTCGACCAACGGCACGAGGTGCGGGGGATTGAAGGGGTGGCCGACCAGGACCCGTTCCGGGTGGCGGCAACTGCGTTGAAGCATGCTCGGGCGGAAGCCTGACGTGCTTGACGCCAGGATGACGTCAGCCGGTGCAACGGCATCCATACGGCGGTAGGTATCTCGCTTGATTTCCTCGCGTTCCGGACCGTTCTCCTGAACAAAGTCCGCCTCCGCGACACAGTCCTCGACCGACGTCACGAAGCGGACGCGCGTTGGGTCGGCGCCAGGCGCCAGCCCCATTCGATCGAGCACGGGCCATGCGCTCGCGATGTCGCCACGCAGCCGGGCTTCAGCCCCCGGCGCCGGATCGGTGGCCACGACCTCCAGTCCGCGAGCCAGGAAGAAGGCGGCCCAACTGGACCCGATGAGGCCCGTACCGACGATGCCGATACGCTCGATCGCACGTTCTGCCATCTGCACCCTTTCAAGGATCCGCGATCGCGATCATTCCACCGAATAGCCGAGGGCCTTGGCGTTTTCGCGAACTCGGTCGTCACGCGTCACAATTGCCATGAGTTGCGGAGGCTCGCCGAGCGATTCGACGGTCGCGAGGTGCACTGCATCGAGCGTGCGGATAGGTTCCACAGGAAACGGGCGTCTGACGCGCGCAAGGACGTCGTCCGTGACCGCAACGACATAGCAGCGACGCTCAAACCGTTGCAGCGCACGAACCGCCGCGCGTTCCGCGTCAGGTGTGAGTCGTTCGCCCACACGCGCCCGGACGATCGCGCGCGCCGTTTCGGCTAGCGTCAGCGCCGACGTGATTTGGCGCGCACGCGCACGTAACGATTTCAGGGCTTCCGCGTCGTGCTCAAGGAGCGCGGCGACGAGCGCGCTCGACTCGATGTAACGAATGCCGACGCCCGCGTGCTCAACCGACGCGGGCGACCGAGCCGCCTTGCGCACAGCACGCGAAGGGCGGGTCCTACTCTTCGCCACGGTCCGCGTCAATCAATTCCGCAGCCGTCCCACGCGGCAGCCGGATGTCCGGCCAACCCTCCGTCGGGTCGCCTGACTCGAGCGGTGGACGAATCACACCCGCCGCGACAAGCTCGTCGAAACGGCTCGGACCGCGGCTCCTGCCGGCCGTTCCCGGCGGAACGAGCTCCGCGACGACCCGACCGTGCGCGGTGATGGCGATCCGTTCTCCGGCTTCGATTCGGCGGACGTACCGGCTCAGGTTGTTCTTCAACTCGCGAATCCCGGTTGAGGCCATAGCTCTAATATAGCTACATGTAGCTACATATTGCAAATCGGCAATCGGGTTCGACCGGTGCGAACGACGGTGGATTGCCGCCAGCAACACGGACAAATCGGGACTGGTATTGCGTCCTGCGAGCCGCTCAGATTTGTAACCGCCGCGAACGGATCGTGCGCGCCACCGCCAGTTTTTCAGCGGGTTCGGCGGTGGATTTCGAGCAGTCTCTCCGGCCCGTGGCTTGCTCCATGTGACGCGATGCGTGTGGGTATTTGCGCACTGCTCGTCTGCGCACCAGGCAAACACTCTGTTCGTCGCGTCGATGGCGCGCGGTCAGGAGTTCAACGAGGAGTGTCAGCTTCTCGCCACTGCCGGTTTCGACACCGGGTTCGAACCTGTCACATTCGATCTCGGACCGGGACACTTCGTCGAGTGGACCCTTCGCGGGGCGAACGTCACCTATGAAGGGCGAACCACACGCCAGTCGATACCGCTGGCGGAACCAGGGGCACGGTTCCTGCCCTTGCAGGACACGGAACTCGCAACCGGGCCGACACGCTCGCTGACGCGACACTTCGTCGAAGTGTTCCTCTGGTCTCCGGCGTGGAAATCTGGCCAGTGGACGGGGCAATGGAACCTGCAGTGGCATGTGTTTGAAATCGTCCGTGACGAGATCGTGCCGATTGACACACCACAGCCGCTGCTCACGATCGACGGCGACGCGCCGCCTCGGGCAGACGCCTTCGACGTCCACGACTATGCGGTCGTGCGAGTGGACGACCGTGGGAATTCGGAGTGGGCGGTTCTGAAGGGACCGCATACTGAAAAGCGGGCGATTGAAACGGATGCGGAACGGCGCGAGACTCGTGATGTTGCGAGTGCACGCGACGCCGCGCTGAAGCGGGTCGACTGGAACCGGCGGTCTGACGTGAAGCGACTGCCGGCGATGACGGTCGTGGATTCGGACGGATGTGGCTACTTCCAGCTGGTTGGATGGACGGCCGACCGCGACGAGGCGTCGGGTCGTGCGGGTCAAGGTCACGTGCATCGAAGCTCGAAAGCGAGTCGGGGCGACCGGTCGGATCTCCGTCGAGCCGTCGGCGAACTTCACGGCTTCTCGAAACTCCGGATCCGCCGCCCCGTCTCCACTTGCTTCCAGGTTCAGTTGCTGCCCGCTTTGACATTGGGGCCGCACACGGTCCCCTTGTAAACGAAATCGGTGGTTGGCGGGACAGCGCCGGTGTGACCCAGTCCGTCGTATTCCATCGTGCCGTACGCTCCTTCGTACTTGCCCCATCCCCCAGTGATATCCAGGTCCACGTGTACCGTGAATTCGCCTGGAGGCGCGCCTGGAATGGGAGTGCGTGTCGGCAATCCTTCGGTCCTCAACACATCGCCACTCTTTGTCACGAAAATATCCAATGACCTCACGACGTTGGGCGGCTGGCTGAGCAAGGTCACCGTGACGGCGCCGTTCAACACGCCAGTCACAGTGCCCAGATGTCTGGTCGGTTCCGTGTCCTAGAGAAATCCTGGTCTCCGCGATGGAGCCACGGACGTATTGACAGTCCGCCCGTGCCTCGACGGCCGTGCCGAGCACTGCAAGACACACACCCCAGCGCCAGTTGTTGCGTTCCTCTTCATGACGACTCTCCTTTGTGCGTGATCGATTTCGGTGGCCCGTCTCCAATCCGGGTCACCTGACACGAGTAAGGAGTCGTGGGGCTCGAGGTTACAGCCGCGAGCGGGAAGGGCATAGAATCGCTGCGCAATCCAGCCAACATGCCAGGCTGTCCACAGTGCGGCTCGGAACCGGCCTCGGGCGATCCCGCGGGACTCTGCCCGATGTGTCTGATCCAGGGGGCACTCGGGAGTTCCGGCGCCGACGAGTTCAAGACCGAGACGGCTGGCGCTGCCGCAGATCTGGCGCCGGATGAAGACTTCGGCCGCTATCGGATCATCCAGCCCCTGGGCGAAGGCGGCATGGGCACCGGTGTATCTCGCCGAGCAGCGCGAACCCATTCGCCGCCGCGTGGCGCTCAAGGTCGTGAAGCTCGGCATGGACACCGCCCAGGTGCTCGCGCGCTTCGACAACGAGCGCCAGGCGCTGGCGATGATGGACCACCCGAACATCGCGCAGATCTTCGACGCCGGCGCGACCCCCAGAGGGCGCCCGTACTTCGTCATGGAGTACATCGAGGGGGCGCCGATCACCCAGTACTGCGATCGCCAGCGGATGACCACCAAGGAGCGGCTCGCGCTGTTCCTCGCGGTCTGCCGGGCGGTCCAGCACGCCCACCAGAAGGGTGTGATCCACCGTGACCTGAAGCCGTCGAATGTGCTGGTGATGGAGCAGGACGGCGTGCCGATTCCCAAAGTGATCGACTTCGGCATCGCGACGGCCACCGACAAATGGGCGGTCGAGAAGACCCTGCTCACGCAGTTCGGCCAGATCGTGGGGACGCCGGAGTACGCCAGCCCGGAGCAGGCGGACACGATGACCGGAGACGTCGACGAGAGCTCGGACGTGTATTCGCTCGGCGTGATCCTGTACGAGCTGCTGATCGGCGCCGTGCCGTTCGACACGGCGACGCTGCGCAGCGCCGGTCTGGCCGAAATGCTGCGGATCATCCGCGAAGACGAGGCGCCCTCGCTCTCCCGAAAGCTCACCTCGCTGGGCGCGGCGGCGACCGACATTGCCGAGCGCCGCCAGACCGACCCGCTCACGCTGCGCCGCCTCGTCGACGGCGACCTGAACTCGATCACGATGAAGGCACTGGAGAAGGCACGCGAGCGGCGCTACGCGTCGGTCGTCTGACCTCGCAGCCGATATCCAGAATCACCTGGAGCACCGGCCCGTGCTGGCCTCGCCGCGGGGCAGGCTGTACCGAACCGCGGAAGTTTCTCCGCAGGCACAGGGCTGGCCGCTCTCGGCACAGCCGCCGGACTCGTCTTCCTCGTGTTGATCGGAGTGACGGCCTGGTCGCTTTCACGTCGCGATTCCCCGACCAGACCCACGCTGACCGAGAAGGACACCATCGTGCTGGCGGACTTCGACAACCAGACCGGCGATCCCGTCTTCGACGATGCGCTCCGTCAGGGGCTGTCGTTCGAGCTCGAACAATCGCCGTTCTAGCCTGATTTCGGACCAGCAGGTCCAGCAGACGCTGGCGCTGATGGGCCAGCCGAAAGACGCGCGGGTGACTCCGGAGATCGCGCAGCAGATCTGCGAGCGAACCGCAAGTGCGATGATTCTGGAGGGGTCGATTGCCAGTCTTGGCAGCCAATATGTGCTGGGCTTGCGCGCCAGGAACTGCACCACGGGCAGCATCCTCGATCAACAGCAGATCCAGGCGGCACGGCAAGAGGACGTCCTCGAACGCGCTCAGCCAGATCGCACGTCGATTCAGAACCCGGGCCGGCGAATCGCTGGCCACGGTTGAAAAGCATTCGACGCCTGCCCGAAGCCACGACCCGTTCGCTCGAAGCCTTGAAAGCGTACAGCACCGGACAGAGGACGAGCCTATCTTCCGGCACACGCCGCGGCAATCCCTTTTTTTCGGCGCGCCGTCGAAATCGATCCCGAGTTCGCGATGGCGCACGCGCATCTGGGGCTTTCGTACAGCGCCGATGGGGAATCAGTGCTGTCGGCCGAGAGCACCACGAAAGCCTGGCACCTGCGGGATCGCGTCAGCGATCGCGAAAGGTTCTTCATCGACTTTATCTACGACCGTCAAGTGACGGGAAATCTGGAAAAGGCCTACCAAACCCTCGAGTTGTGGCTTCAGACGTATCCCCGCGGGGAACGACCAAATCCCCATGGTTTGCTGGGGGGCCTTTCCACCCATGGGACCGGCCGATTCGAAAGAGCGATCGACGCATCCCGCAAAGAAATCGCGGTTGATCCCGACTTGGCGATGGCGTACGGCAATCTTGCGGGGAGCTATTTCCTCACCGGTCGCTTCGCGGAAGCCGAGAGCACGCTTCAGCGCGGCTGCCGAGCGCAAGCTGGAAATCGCCCGTCGTCTCGTCATCCGATACAACATCGCGGTGCTGAAGGCTGACCAGGAGCAGATGGACCGGGCAGTCGCTCTGGCCAGGGGCAAGCGCAGGGCGGAACACTGGATGGCCCACGAGCAGGCTCTCGCTCTGGCTCGTTCCGGCCGCCTGCAGGCCGCCCGGCGGTCGTCCAACCGGGCCATGGATCTCGCGCTGCAAGAGGGGGAACGCGAGGCGGCAGCGAGTTACCAGGCCGCACGAGCGGTGTGGGAAGCCGTCTGCGGGAATGCTGCCGAAGCGAAACGGAACGCGCATGGCGGCGCTGGCGCGTTCGAATGGCCGGGATGTCGAATACGCCGCCGCCCTTGCCCTGGGTCTTTCGGGAGATTCTTCTCGATCGGAAGCGCTCGCCGGCGATTTGGAAAAGCGCTTTCCGGAAGATACGTTCGCGAAGTTTACCTACGTACCAGTTCTTCGCGGGTTGGCCGCGCTGGGGCGGGGCAAGCCGGCAGACAGCGTGGAGCGGCTGCAAATCGCTCTGCCCTATGAGCTGGCGGCGAACGGCCTCAACTTCAATCATCTATTATCTTGGCGGTCTGCACTCGGCCTACGTGCGCGGCGAGGCCTTGATGGCCGCGCAGCGGTATGCCGAAGCGGCGGCCGAATTTCAGAAGATTCTCGATCATCGCGGGATCGTAGGCGCTGATCCCATCGGCGTGCTCGCACACCTGCAACTCGGCAGGGTGTTCGCTCTGTCGGGAGACAAGACCAAGGCGAAGGCTGCCTATGAGGCGTTCCTCGCACTGTGGAAGGATGCTGACGCCGATATCCCGATCCTGAAACAGGCCAAAGCAGAGTACGCGCGGCTGTAGCCGGCAAACCAGCGGTGACTGCGGTGTAACCGTTGGCGTCCGATTCCTTATGCCTGTTGTGGAGCCGTACAGGCTGAGCTCATGACCGGCGATCCCGGAAACACCGCAGGCGGAAAGACGATGCACACGCTGGCGGGGGGATCTGATTTCCCGACCACACGGTGGACGCTGGTGATCGCCGCCGCCGATCCCCGACGGACAGAGGCTCGCTCCGCGTTGGTTTCGCTGTGCGAGGGCTACTGGTATCCGCTCTATGCCTATGTTCGCCGCCGCGGGTATCCGGCCGACCAGGCGCAGGATCTCACGCAGGACTTCTTCATCCGCGTGATGGAAGGCCGATATCTCGATCGCGCAGACCCGGACAAGGGGCGGTTCCGGGCGTTCATCCTGACCTCCCTGAAATTCTTCCTCGCCGACGAAGCGCGATCGCAGTCGCGCGCAGAAACGCGGCGGAGGCAGACGTCCTGTCCTTCGAAATCTCGTCCGGCGAGGATCGTTATCAACGCGAGCCGGCGCACAACGAGACGCCGGAGCGGATCTTCGAGCGGCGCTGGGCGCTCTCGGTGCTCGACAGAGTCGTGGACCGACTCCGGGCCGAGTTCGTCCAGCATGGACGCCTGGACCATTTCAACCGGCTGAAGGTCTTCCTGCTCGACCAGGCCGAGGCGCCGTATGCCACGCTGGCTCGCGAAATGGGCACATCGGAAGGCGCGCTCAAGGTCGCCATTCACAGGCTCCGCAAGCGCTATCGCGACCTCTTCCGGCAGGAGATCGCGGAGACGGTGGCCGATCCGGCAGAAGTCGAATCCGAACTCCGTTATCTGGTGGCAGCGCTGACGCGGAAGTAGTAGCAGCGTCCGCCGATTCCGATCGGTAAACACTGCGGCGTTTGGACCAAGCCGCTGGCGCGGCGGACGCTACGCGTAAGCCTCGCTCGATCGCCGGGGTAGGGTGGGGGTCACAGGAGGTGTCTTGTGACCCATTGTCGCCAGATCATGCTGGAGGAGCTCCAGCGCCGTAACTTCGCGCCGACGACCATCTCGACGTATCTCCACGCGGTCGAGCAATTCGCCCGACATTTCAAGTGCCGGCCTGACCGGCTGAATCAGACGCATTTCCGGTCGTACCAGGCGTATCTGCTGCGCGAGCGGAAGATGCGACCGCTGACGGTCCGCCTCCACGTCGCGGCGTTGCGCTTCTTCTTCGTGAAGACGCTGAAGCGTCGGTACCTGCTCGACGACACGCCGTATCCGAAAGCCCCGCGTCGGTTGCCGCAGATCCTGAGCGTCGAGGAGGTGGCGCGGGTGATCGACGCCGCCGACAGTCTGTCGCACCGCACGATGCTGATGGTCCTGTACTCGACCGGCATGCGGAACGCGGAGCTGCGCCATCTGCAGGTCGGGGACATCGACAGCCGGCGCATGCTGATTCACATCCAGCGGGGGAAGGGCGGACGGGATCGGTACGTGCCGCTCAGCCCGACGCTGCTCACGACCCTGCGCGTGTACTACCGGTGGATGCGGCCGAAGACGTGGCTGTTTCCCGGCACGGTCGACGGCTGGCGCGCCGACAAGCCCATCACGCCCAAGGTCCTCTGGGACGCGTGCGTCGTCGCGGCCCGGCGCGCCGGCGTGCGCAAGCGCTGCTCGCCGCACCTCGTGCGCCATTCCTATGCCACGCACTTACTGGAGAGTGGCGCGGACCTCCGGACGATTCAGCTGCTCCTCGGCCACGTGGAGATCCGGCACACGGTGCTGTATCTCCATCTCTCCCAGAAGCATCTGCAGGCCGTCGCGAATCCCCTGGACGCGCTGACCCTCTCGGCGCCCGACACCGCGCGACGCACGCGGCTGAAGCACCGGCGGTGACGCGGCCACCCTTCGAGGTGGCCGACATCGTGCGCCAACACGGCGATCGTTTTCTGGAGACGCACCGCGCCTGGGTGACCGGCCAGCATCGGCGCGTCCTCCGGGCCATCGCCCAGTGTCGAACGGCGGCACTCGGCGGGCACCGCGATCGCTGCGACCAGTGTGCGCAGTCGGCCCTCTCGTACAACAGCTGTCGGGATCGCCATTGTCCCAAGTGCCTCACGGCCGCCCGCAACGCCTGGGTGGCCGCGCGGGAGCAGGAGCTCCTGCCGGTCGGCTACGTGCACCTCGTCTTCACGGTGCCGGAGCCGCTGGCGCGCCTCGCGCTGGCCAATAAGCGCGTCGTGTACGACCTCCTGTTTCGGGCCACGGCGGCGACGCTGCTGCAGGTCGCGGCCAACCCGAAACGCTTGGGCGCGGCGATTGGCGGACTCATGGTCCTCCACACCTGGGGACAACGCCTCCAGCATCATCCGCACGTCCACTGTGTCGTGCCCGCGGGCGGACTGTCGCCCGATCGGACGCGGTGGATCCACGCACGCCCGACCTTCTTTCTCCCGGTGAAGGTGCTGCGACAGGTCTTTCGCGGGAAACTCGTCGCCGGCCTCCGCACGGCGTTTCGCGAGGGACGGCTCTCGTTTCCGGGTGCCTTACAGACGCTGGCCCCTGAGTCCGCCTTTCGCGCGTGGCTCCGATCGCTCCATCATCAGCCGTGGGTGGTCTACGCGAAGCCGCCCTTTGGCAGCCCCGCCCACGTGCTGCACTACCTCGCGCGGTACACGCACCGCGTCGCCATCTCCAATCACCGGCTCGTCGCCGTCACGGACGACACGGTCTCGTTTCGGTGGAAGGACTATCGGCACGGGAGTCAGATGCGCACGCTGACGCTCGACGTCGACGAATTCCTCCGGCGCTTCCTCCTGCACGTCCTCCCGAAACGCTTCGTCCGCATCCGCTACTTCGGCCTGCTCGCGCCTCGGTGCCGCACCGACGATCTCGCGACGTGTCGCACGGTCTTGGCCGTCGCGCCGCCACCACCCGTCACCGCACCGTCGCGCCGACCCCACGCGCTCGTGGCCGTGCCCGCGCTGTGGCGCGCCCATGCGCATCGTCGAACGGCTGACCGCGCGTCAGCTCTTCCTCGAGGCCCTCCTCGCAGACATCGTCTATGACAGCTCGTAAGCGGCGCGTGCGTCTCGCCCTCCGCCCTCAGTCGCGCTCGTACGCGCGAGCACCGGAGGTGTGTCCGCTCGGCGGCCACGGCGTCCGTGCAGCATCCGGTCGCCACCCGCCTGCGACGTCTTGACCGCCTCGATCGGACCTCCATCGTGACGACGCGCACCCGAACGCCTCGGGCTCGCACGATTCAACGCCCATAGCCGTCCCCCGCGTCCGCCGCAAACGCCAGCGGCTTGGTCCAAACGGCTCTATCGAAAGTGACCCGGCGGTCAACGTCCGGGCTCGAGGCGTGCGTCCGCGCGCCGGGTCACTCCCGATAGAGTCCTACCGTTGATCGTTACTCATGTTGAAGGATTAGGCCGGCGAGCCCCGGAATCGTTGTTCTGCTACTCGCGCTTGAGGATTGCGACCAGATCGATCGACAAAACACGTCGCGCCGGCAGGTAGCTGGCCACCGCTCCAACCCCGAGCAGCGCCAGCGCAGTCGTGCTGAGTAGCGCCGGGTTCAGCATCGCCGTACCCGGAACCAGTGCTGAGAACACATGTGCGGTCGCCAGGCCCCCGACGAGTCCGAGCAGCAGTCCCACCAGCGTCAGACCGCCACCATAGGTCACCACGCCCGTGACCAACGCACGTGGCCGTGCGCCGAGCGCCAATCGAATGCCCAGCTCCCGTGTTCTCAGCGTGATGGAATACCCCACGATGCCGGCCAGTCCGATGGCCGCCAGCCCCAGCGCCGCGCTCGCGAACGCTGTCAACACGTACGCACCCAGCCGTTGACGACTGGTCGTGCTGCTGATGAGCGTCGTCATCGGCGCGGCATTGAACAGCGGGAGATCTCCGTCCAGGCCCTGGGCGATCGCCCGGAGATCTCCCATCCGTGCCATCGGCGGGCCCACGTCGGTCCGTACCAGCACTGACGTGAAATGGAGCGACGTGCCGAACAGCGGTAGGTAGACCTGCGGCCGGTCGGGGACCTCGAGCGACCGCGTAACGATGTGCCCGGCCACACCGACGATCGGCATCCAGACGTTCGATCGCGCGAGGCGCAGACGTCGCTCGAGAGGGTCGTCAGGACCGAGGTACTGTCGCGCGAACTGCTCGTCGACCACGGCCACTAGTGGCGCGTCCCGTCCATCCCGGTCGTCGAAGAAGCGTCCCGACCGGAGCGGCGCACCAAGGGCTGATAGTGCGCCTGGACTGGCGCGGAACCCGTCGATTCTGATCGTCCCGTCGCGGCCTTCGACGATCACGTCCGTCTGGCCGCTGCCCATACCGAACGGGGGCGGTGTCAGCAATCCGGCCGCCGCGATCCCCGGCAGCTGCGAGACGCGGTCGATGAAGGCGCGATGAAAATCGACGATGCGTTCGCGGGTGACGTAGCTGGCGTCGGGCAGATAGTAGAGCGCCGCTGCCACACGATCGGGCTGAAAGCCGGTGTCCGTGCCGAGCAGGTGCGCCAGGGTGGTCAACAACAAGGCGGCTCCCACCAGCAGCACATGGGACAGCGCCAACTGAGCGATGACGAGTGCCGCCCGGACGCCTGACCTCGCCGCAAGGGCGGGCACGGGAATACTGGCCGTGCGGAACAGCGGCAGACGCGCGGTATGCCAGGCCGGCAGCAGGGCGGCGAGCACGGCGGTGGCAACCGTGCAGAGACCCGCATATCCGAGCACCCGACCGTCGAGCGCAATGTCGGCCACGCGCGGCAGGTCTGACGGCAACATCGTGACGAGCACCGGGAGCGCCACGCCTGCGGCGATCACGCCGAGGCTCCCAGCGACGGTCGCCAGCGCGACGCTCTCCGTCAGCACCTGCGCGCTGAGGCGCGCGCGGGTGGCGCCGAGGGAGAGGCGCGTCGCGAACTCTTGCGCCCTCGACGCGTTGCGGATCGCGACCAACCCGGCAGCGTTGGCACAGGCCACGAACCAGACCAGCATGACCGCTCCCCACAACGCATGGAGCAGCGTCGCCGAGGACGCGTTGACGCGGTCCGTATAGCGGTCGACGCGCGCCAGCACATCCCGATTGGTGGCCGGGTACTTCACCGCGAGGCGTCCGGCGACGCGGTCCACATCGGCCTGCGCCTGGCGGAGCGACACATTTGGCTTCAGGCGTCCGAGGACCGTCACGGAGCGATTCGCCCGCCCCTCCAGGTCCGATGCGAGTCGGCCGAGCGGCGAGAAGACTTCGCCGTGACTGTCGGTGACCGGGTAGCGAACACCCGGCGGCAGCACCCCAACGATGGCCCGAGGCACCGCGTCGAGCACGATCACCCGGCCCAGGATGGCCGGGTCCGCATTGAAACGGCTGCGCCACGAGGCGTGAGTAATCACCACCACCGGCGCCGCGGTCGGATGATCATCCCCCTCCGTGAAGAGCCGCCCGAGGAAGGGCGTCACCCGCAGCACGTCGAACAGTCCCGCGGACACATTGGACCCGGACACCTGCTCTGGATCGCCCATGCCGGTCAGATTGAACGTCTCGCTGTTGCCGGCCGCCAGCGCCTCGAACGCCATCGTGTCGCGACGCCAATCACGGTAGTCCTCGAAGGCGACGGGTTCGCGTTCCGACACTGGCGATCGTTCGTTGATCAGGACCAGTGCGTCGGGTTGGTCGTAGGGCACCGGACGCAGCAGCGTCGTCTCGATGACGCTGAAGACGAGCGTGTTCGCAGCGATGCCCAGCGCCAGCACCACGGTGGCCACCGCTGTCACTGCCGGCGCCGCGCGACTCGACCGAATCGCGAATCGCAGATCGGTCCAGACGGCGGTCAACAGCCAAGCCCCGACCGTTTGATGTGGGCGTGCCATGAATCATTCTCTCCTTGGTCGCCTACGGTACGACCTGGGACACCTGGGCAGAACGCCTGACGGTCTGGTTCGGTCCTGCCAGACACACCCCAAGGGGTTGCTCGGGAGCGACACATCCGCGGCTACGGAGGCTAGCTATTGTTTCCTCGAGTGGTTGGGTCTCGGACACGCAAGTCAATCCTCTTCGCCGAAGTACCCGGCCGTGAGTCGAAAGCCACTACGGCGTTAGTCAGGACCTTTGCTCATTTGTGTAGCGCGTCCAGTGGGTTGGGGCACGACGCAAGCAGGCAATCCGGCAGGATGTTTGGCGCGACGGATGAGCGTCCCGATCAGCCCCGGCCGGTCGGGGATGGGCCGATTTCAGTCGGTACGAAGCGCGATCACGGGGTCAATCCTGGTCGCGCTTCGCGCCGGAAAGAACGACGCAGCCTCCGCGACCAGCAGCAGCGTGATTGACAACGCGATGTAGACCAATGGCTCCGCGGGATCCACTTCAAACAGCGCCTGCTGCATCAGCCGCGACACAACCAGCGCGCCGGCGATACCGAACGCGATCCCGACGAGTGTGAGACGACGGCCATGGCCGAGCACCATCCGCATCACCGCTCCCGGTGGTGCGCCCAGTGCCATCCGCAGGCCGATCTCGCTGGTGCGGCACGCCACCACGTGAGCCATCACGCTGTAGACGCCGAGACTCGCGAGGACGAGCGCAAGCACCGCAAAGCCGCCCAGCAGCACGAGCCCCAACTTGCGGTTCGCCACCGTCTGCCCGATCCGCGCCGTCAACGCTTCCGGCTGCAGCAGCGGCAGATCAGGATCAATCGTGCGTAGCGCCTCGCGCACAAGGGGCGCCACGGCGGCGGGCGTCAGATTGCTGCGCACCAGCACGTTGGTGAGCGCTCTCTGGCCGCTGGAGAGCCGGCAGGAAATATCCTGGTTCGGGTGGCGTGTTCAGGCTCTCGCTGCGGATATCAGCGACCACGCCAACCACCTGCGCCTGCTGCTGCGCCATCCCGGTCACCAGCGTGCGTCCGACCGGGTCCTCGCCGGGAAAGAGCCTCCGCGCGAACGTTTCGTTGATGATGACGACCTGCGGTACGCGCGTGTTGTCGCGCTCATCGAAGTCACGGCCCGCACGCAGCGGAATCCGAAGCGTGCTGAAGTAATGTGGCGAGACGAGATGCCGGTTCGCGTAGGGGCGTTCGCTGAGCGGCGGAATCGGTCGGCCGGCAACCGCCACCACCGTCGGCCCCTGATCGCCGGTCAGCGGCACTCGGTCGCTGAGCGCGGCAGACGATGCGCCCGGCAGCGTCGCGAGACGTTGGTAGAACTGCTCGTAGAACTCGATGAGCTTGGCGCGCGAGTAACGCCGGCGGCAAGGCGATCTGGGCAGTGAACACGCCCTGCGCCTCGAAGCCCGGGTCGACGCGCTGCAGCCGCTCAAAGCTGGTCAGCAGCAAGCCGGTGGTGATCAGCAACACCAGCGACAGCGAGACTTCAACGACAACCAGGCCGCCACGAAGATAACGGCCCGATCCGACGGAGCCTGGGCCCGCTGCTTTGAGCGCGTTGAGGACGTTGACGCCAGACGCCTGCATCGCGGGTAGCAGTCCAATCGACAGACCGGTCACCAGCGTCGCGATCAGCGCGAAGCCGAGCGCAACGGAATCGATCCTGATTTCAGCGAGGCGCGGAATCACGTCCGTGCCGAAGGCAACCAGCGCGCGCAGCGTCCACTCGGCGAGCAGGAGTCCGCCGCCGCCGCCAAGCATCGCGAGCAGCATGCTTTCCGAAACGAGCTGACGCACCAGCGCCCCGCGGCGCGCGCCGAGCGCCAACCGCGTCGCGATCTCTCGTTGTCTTCCCGCAAAACGCGCGAGCAGCAGGTTGGCGATGTTCGCGCACGCGATCAGCAGCACGCACGCCACGGCCCCCAAAAGCAGCAGATAACTCTCTCGCTGCGCGCCGACCGCATCGTCCAGGAGCGGCACGAGCTCGATCGCCGACAGCGCGTCGACGTTTTCCGGATGCGCCGCCCGGTAGCCCGCCGCGATCACGTTCATCGCCTCGCGCGCCTGCTCGAGCGAGACGCCCGGCTTGAGCCGCGCAATCGGCCGGAAAAAGTAGCTGCCGCCCTGCAGCTGCGACGGCGCGAGACGGCACCTCGCTGGGCCGCGGAACCCAGATCTGCTGGTGATTCGAGCGGAAACGCCGTTGCCGCGTCGGGCAGCACGCCGATGATCGTGTAGGGCGCGCCGTCGAGCGTGAGCGCCTGGCCGAGCACCGACACATCCCCGTTGAAGCGCTGCCGCCACATCTGCCGGCTGATCAGCACCACGCGCGGACCGCCGCGGCGATCTTCATCCGGTGAAAAGTTACGGCCGATGATCGGCTGCAGTCCGAGCGTCGGCAACAGGGTGGCCGAGGCCTGCAGGCCAATCACCTGTTCGGGAACGCCGCGCCCGATCAGTGTGAACGCGTTGCCTGCGGACAACGCAAGATCGCTGAACACCTGCTGCCGCTGCTGCACTTCGAGGAATCGCGAATACGAGAACCCAACGCGGGTGAGGTTGTTGGCTTGGTCGGTAGACGCGAGCCTTACCAATCGATCGGGCTCGTGATAGGGCAGCGGCCGCAGGAGCACGGAGTTGACAACGCTGAAGAGCGCGACATTGGCGCCGATGCCTAGCGCGAGCGTGCCGACGATCACAACGGCGAACATGCGCTGCCTGGCTAAGAGCCGAAACGCGTAGCGAACGTCGCGGCCAAGGTCATCGAGGAGCGCGCCGTGACGGCCCGCACGAACGATCTCTTTCATGCTCTCGACGCCACCGATCTCGGCGAGGGCGAGGCGGCGAGCCTCGGGGGGAGAAACACCCTCCCGGATCCTGTCGGCGGTGGACATCTCGACGAACGATCGAATCTCGTCGTCGAGTTGCTGCTCGATGCGATCCCGGCGGAGGATCCAGGATGCGATCGACGCCAAGCGACGAAGGACGGTCATGCCCCCTCCAGCACACTGCTAATAGCGAACGAGACGCGCTCCCAGCGGCGTTTGTGCTGCTCGAGCTGTCTGCGGCCGGATGCCGTCAGCGCGTAGTACTTGGCGTTCCGGTTGTTCTCGCTGGGCCGCCACTCCGCTTTCAGCTTGCCGTCCTGTTCGAGGCGGTAGAGCGACGGGAACAGCGAACCGGGATTGACCCGGAAATGGTCGTGACTGAGCGCGGTCAATCGCTGCGACAGGCCGTAGCCGTGCAGGGGCTCGCGCGCGAGGATTGTAAGAATCATCAACTCGAGCGTCCCTTGCGGGACGTCGACCTTGTCCAGTGGCTCTGGGTCACGCTTCACCACAACCGTCGCTCCTTTAGGTTCCCAAAAGAAGAGGCATCGTCATCATCGCGACAGTCCTTTAGGTTGTCAAGAGGTGAGGAGGGATGACCGCTTGCTGTCCAGCGATCGTCAGGAGGAAGTGTCTGAGTCAGACGGCCTTTTACTTGTTCGAGACACCGATTCCAGGACCAATCGAATCGAAAATCAAGCTCCGTCACCTCCAGCAGGCAAATCACTTGGGGCGCGTTGGGGCGATTGGCTGGGTGGACGGGTTCGAGCCGACCGACGTAGATTCGTCCGACGCGGCCTCGGAATTCGTCGACCTTCAGCGAGCGTCCTGAGTAGTCGCCAAGGATTTACCGGAAACGACCAGAACGATCTTGCACGCGGAGCGAGCCGCGCGTTCGATCGATGGGGTGGGTTGGCGATCTCAGCCGTTTGGAATCAACGGCTTGGGGGTTATGGACCTGACCGGGATCGAACCGGTGACCTCCTGAATGCCATTCAGGCGCGCTCCCAACTGCGCTACAGGCCCATTCTGAGGACAGACGACCCTTTATTGTAGCGAAGAACGGCCGCGCCCGCCAATCGGGACGCGAACGCAATGCGCGGCCGCGACCTCAGAAATCAGCGTGACGGGGCGATCCCTGACCGTTAGCCTTCGCGGAGCGCGGCGAGCGGATCGATGCGGGTCGCTCTCCTCGCGGGCAGCAGGCATGCGATGGTGGCGACGCCGGCGAGGATGGCGGTGATCGTGACGAACGTCATCGGATCTCCGGGCGTAAGCCCGACGAGCGCCCGTTCGACAACCCGGCTGAGCACAAACGCGCCGCCTACTCCGATCGTCAGGCCGATGGCGACCTGCACGAGTCCCGACCGCAACACCATCCACCGCACCTGCCGTGGCTGCGCGCCGAGCGCCATCCGCACCCCGATCTCGGGCGTGCGCTGGGTCACGGCATAGGCCATCACCGCGTAAAGCCCCACGGATGCCAGGACCAGCGCCACCAGGCCGAAGATGCCGAAGGTCGCACTGAAGAGCCTGAACGGCCAACGTTCTTCGTCCATCATTTGCTCCAGCGTCTGAATGGTGAAGAGCGGCTGATCGGCGTCCACATCCTGCACTGCGCGTCGGAGCGAATCCACCAGCGTCGCCGGCGGCATCGGACTTCGGACGATCAAGGACGCCCTCGATGGCGGTTCTTGCCGGTGTGGCTCATAGATCACAGCGTCGGTTTCCACCTGGCGTGTCTCAGCCTGACGAATCGACGGACTGATGCCGACGATCGTCCGCCACACTGGGGGTGGAGTCCCCGGTGCGGCATCGCGCTGGACGAAGCGAATCCTGCGCCCGATCGCCTCCTCGCCCGGAAAGTACTGCGCAACGAACCGCTCGTTGACGATCACGTTCTCCGAACCTGGCGTGCCGTCCGTCAGGGTGAAGGGCCGGCCGCGGTGAACCGCCACCCCCAGCACCTCGAAGAACTGAGGACTGATCGTCACGACCGGCGATCGCAACTGATCGTCCTCGCGCTCGGCCACGGGACGGCCGGCGATTTCGAACGCCCGCCCAAACGCTCGAAATGGCGGTACGGTCGTCGTGACGGCGACCGCCTCCACCCCGGGGATCGCAGCGAGCTTGGGCGTGAGCCGATCGTAGAAACCCGCTCTGGCCTCGGGTGTCGCGTATTTCGCGCGCGGCAGTTCCAATCGCATCGTGACAATCCGGTCTGTCGAGAATCCCAGCTCGAACCGTTGGAGGTTCAAGAAGCTGCGCACCATCAGCCCAGCCCCCGCGAGTAGGACCACGGTGAGGGCGAGCTCCACGACGACCAGCGTGCCGCTCAGCCAACGCGCCCGGCTGCCGCCGATCGTACCGCGGCCACCCTCCTTCAGCACTTCGCTGCTGCCGCGCTTCGACACGTGCAGTGCGGGCGCCAGTCCAAAAATCAGCGCGGTCACGACGCAGATCCCGGCGACGTAGGCGAGCACAGTCGTGTCGACGCGGAAGTCGATCCACCACGGCTTCCCAGGATCCGTGATGGCGGAATCGAAGGCATGAACTCCGGCATAGGTCAGCGTCAGGCCGAGAGTCCCGCCAATGGCGGCCAGCACGAGGCTTTCGAGCAGGAGCTGTCTGATGATGCGCCAGCGCGTGGCGCCGAGCGCGGTCCTTACGCCAATCTCCCGCGCGCGCGACGCCGATCGCGACAGCAGCAGATTCGCGACGTTCGCGCAGGCGATCAGCAGAATGAAGCCGACGGCGCCCATCATGGCCCAGAACATCGTCTTCGCCGCGCCGCCGACGTTGCGCTCCGTGAATGTCTCCACCCGAACCGTGGTGATGTTCCTATAGTCCCGGGGGAAGGCGGCAATCAATCGCTGTGCGATGACGTTCATCTCGGTCCGGGCTTCGGACCGCGACGAGCCGGCTCGAAGCAATCCAAAGACGTCGAGCACGCGCGCGTCCCGCTTCTCTCCGGCGTCGTCGGGAATTTCCGGCGCCCAGACTTCGGTGTTGTCGGGGAATCGCATCCCCTCCGCCATGACGCCGACGATCGCGGCCGGCTTGCCGTTGATGCGAATCGGCGTGCCGAGCACGTTCGGGTCATTACCGTAACGGCTCTTCCAGAACGTGTAGCTGATGATGGCGACGGGGTCGGCGCCTTTTTGTTCGTCCGCCGCGGCGAAGTTCCGCCCCAGCATGGGCGTCTGCCCGATGAGACTGAAGCCGTTGGATGTTATCCAGGTGCCCCGCGCCTGCTCGGGCAGGCCGCGCCCGTCGCTGATGTTCATCGTCCCGTTGCGCCAGGCGCCGAAGCCCTCGAACGTGCGGCTCGCCTCCCGCCAGTCGCGAAGCTCGGGATGCGATATGGGCGACCGGAATCTCCCCTGCCAGGTCAGCACGAACAACCGATCCGCGCGATCGAAGGGCAGGCCGCGCAAGAATGCGGCGTTGACGATGCTGAAACCGACGGCGTTCAGCCCGATGCCGAGCGCAAGGGCGACGACCGCGGCCGCCGTAAACCATCGGTCCTTGGCAATCAGGCGGAAAGTGAAGCGCAGGTCCTGGAGCATGATGCATTCGACAGCATTCGGACCCGAATTGTTTCACCAGGCATTCGCTGGCCGTCCCGCAGGTCGGACCTCATGCGTTGGCCCGGCGGCGTCGACGCGCAGCTGCGCCACGCGCCTGTGCCGAGAGCGCCTGCTTCGATACCACCCGGTGAGGCTCTCGCTTCAACGCGCGCAAGGCTGCACGCGAGCGCGTGCTCGACGTCTTGCGACCCGCGCCGCTCTGACCCGCTCGATACGCACGTTCGGCGCTCTTGCGCGTACGCGGTGACGCCTGACCTCTTTTCGGTGGCTTGAGTTTCACGCCAGCTCGGCGCGCTTTCGACAGCCCTATCGCGATCGCCTGCTTCGTCGAACGGGCGCCATGTTTCCCTTCACGGATGTGCTCGATCTCCTCACGAACGAACTCGCCCGCCTGAGTCGATGGTGATTTCCCTTCCCTCTTGTCCTTCCGCGCGCGTTCGAGTGTTTTCTGCTCGGGCATGGTTCACTCCTTCAATCGACGCTGTGATGCACGCGGACTGCCATGTGGGCGAATGGCTCACCTGAGGCCACGAGCGGTCGCGGGCATTTCGATGCCCGCGAGAACAGCGTAGACCTCAGCTGCGCGAGATCGATTGAGACTGCTCGCGCCGAGCGATAGACTGGTCGATCTGCGATGAGCCTCTTAATGAAGCAGGAGGTACCACATGGGACTGAGAGACACGTACGCGTACGCGATTCAGACTGCCAAGGGAAAATTCCAGGGCGATGCCGAAGAGCGTGATGGGAAGCTGTATTTCAAGGGAAGCGTCGCCACGGACGCTGAAAAGAACGAGCTGTGGAACGCGATCAAAACGATCCCAACCTGGCAGAAGGATGTCGTCGCGGACATCCAGGTGACGGGAGGGCCGAGCGCCGGTGGAACAGCGACGGCCACCGCCACCGCAGGGAAGACCTACACCGTGAAGGCTGGTGACACGCTCAGCAAGATCGCGAAGGAGACCCTGGGGAACGCGGGCGCCTACATGAAGATCTTCGACTTGAACAAGGACCAGCTCAGCGATCCAGACAAGATCAAGCCGGGCCAGGTCCTGCGATTGCCGTAATTCGCCTCGATCGTTTCGGATCACGACGGAGCCGGATACTCGTTCCGGCTCCGTCAGTGAGTCCGCTTCCCTCTTGCCTTTCCCTTTTCACACTTCGCCACCGAATCGTCACACCCGCGGGTGCATCCCTTGCACCACACTGGTGTGACGCCGCGATCTGAACCCCATTCGTACTCGGAAGAGAACAAGCGCCTGCAGGCAGTGACCTCAATGAAGGAATGACCGGACATGACTATCAAGAAGATCGGACGACGCGAAGCGCTCGGTGCCATGGGAGCTGCGGCCGGCGCGGCGATAGCCGTCGGCTGCGGAAGTGGATCCCCAACGAGCCCGACAGACACGTCGTCCTCGGGCACCACGACGACCGGATCGACCAACGCCGCGTGCGCGGTCACGCCGAGCGAAACGGCCGGACCGTATCCGTCGTTGTCCGACATCTTCCGCAGCGACATTCGTGACGGCAAGACCGGAACACTCCTGGCCTTGACGATCAAGGTCGTGAACGTCAACGCCGCGTGCGCCGCGGTGCCGAACGCGAATGTCGAAGTGTGGCACTGCGATTCGTCCGGCAACTATTCGGAGTACGGGACTCAGACCGACGCAAACGTATCTGCGCGGAATACAGACGACCAACAGCTCTGGGGAGGTCACGTTCACGACGATCTATCCGGGCTGGTATCAAGGGCGGGCCACGCACATCCACGTGGAAGTCACAGCAAACGGCGTGTCCCGGAAGACCACGCAGATTGCGTTTCCCGAGAGCATCAACACCACCGTCTATCGGAGCGGCGTCTACGCGTCGAGGGGATCGAATCCGACATCGAACCTCGCCGACGGCATCTTCGCAGACAGCCTGTCGGCGGAGCTCGTCACGCCGTCGGGCGATCCAGCGTCGGGTTACGCCGCGAGTTGCCAGGTCGCGATCGCTGTGTAGATCATACTAAACAATGGGGCACCGCCGCTCCGCCTTCGCGCGAAGCGCTACGGCGAGACCTCGCCGGAGCCTTGGCGTAGGCGGGGAGCCTTGACGGACTCGCGCGGGGCCGTTAGTGTTGCGCCTTGCCCACAGGAGCACAGGCGTGATTCACGTACAGGATCTGGTCAAGACATTCGGCGAAGTCAAAGCGGTCGATCACATCTCGTTCGACGTCCCCGAGGGAGAGATCTTCGCGTTTCTCGGTCCGAACGGAGCCGGCAAGACCACGACGATTCAAATGCTGACGACGCTGCGTCGAGCCGACGAGCGGCACGATGGCGCTGGACGGCATCGATCCCGCGTCAGCATCCCCACGACGTGCGCCGGCGCTTCGGCATCGTGTTCCAGGACCCCAGCCTGGACGGTGAACTGACCGCGTACGAAAACATCGAACTGCACGGCGTGCTGTATCACGTTCCCAGGCGCACGCGCGTCGAACGCATCGAACGTCTCCTCAAGCTGTTCGAGCTGTGGGACGGCGCGACGGGTTCGTCAAGACGTTCTCCGGCGGCATGAAGCGGCGCCTCGAGATCGCGCGCGGCTTCCTGCACACGCCGAAGATCCTGTTTCTCGACGAGCCGACGCTCGGCCTCGATCCGCAGAGCCGCAACCAGCTCTGGACCCACGTCAAGCACCTGAACGAGACCGAGCGCGTGACGGTCTTCCTGACCACGCACTACATGGACGAAGCCGATCGCGTCGCGCACCGCATCGCGATCATCGATCACGGGCGGATCGTGGCGCAGGGATCGTCCGCACGAGCTGAAGGCGCAGACACAGACCGAGTCGCTCGAGGCCGCCTTCCTCGCGCTGACCGGCTCGACGATTCGCGACGAGCGCGCGGACGCGGCCGACCAGATGCGGCAGGTCGCCAAGATGTGGAGGAGATGAGCGTGAGCGCGATTTACATTCTCTGGCTGCGTGAACTGAAACGGTACTCGCGCTCGCGCGCGCAGATCATCGCGTCGCTCGGGCAGCCGCTGCTCTATCTGCTGGCGCTCGGATTCGGGCTTGGCCCGGTCTTCGAAAAGGCCGGACAGGGCAGCTACCTGCAGTTCGTCGCGCCTGGCGTGATCGGCATGTCGGTCCTGTTTTCGTCGATCTTCTCCGGGATCGGATTGCTGTGGGATCGGCAGTTCGGCTTCCTGAAGGAAACGCTCGTGGCGCCGGTTCCGCGGCTGCATATCATGATCGGCCGAACGCTCGGCGGCGCGACCGTGTCGATGATCCAGGGCCTGCTCGTCATCATCCTCTGCCTGATCGCCGGTTTTCGCCCGCAGCACGTCTCGACGCTGCCGCTCGCCGTGCTCTTCATGGCGTTCATCGCCATCGTCTTCGCGGCGCTGGGGACGGTGATTGGGTCGCGGCTGCAGAACATGCAGGGCTTCCAGCTGATCATGAACTTCCTGGTGATGCCGATCTTCTTCCTGTCGGGCGCCCTGTTTCCGCTGAACAATCTGCCGATCGGCCTCAGGATCGCCACGCGCATCGATCCACTGACCTACGGCATCGACGGCCTGCGCGGCGCGTTCATCGGAACCTCGCACTTCAGCGTCGGAACCAACGCGACGGTCATGTCCGTGATGGCGATCGTGTTCCTCGCGCTGGGGGCGCGATCGTTCGCGAAGATCCAGATTTGAAAGTTAAAAGTTAGAAGTTAGAAGTTAGAAGTTAGAGAAACTTTTACCTTTTAACTTTTAACTTTTAACTTTTTCTCCTCTCCTGTCACTTCCCCGCCGGCAACGCGAACGCCATGATGCTGTCGTCGGCCACCGGCGCGCCGAAGAAGCCGCCGCCGGTTGACGCAATGACGACGTACTGGCGGCCGTCCTTGCCCAGATACGTGCTGGGGGTCGCGTTGGCAGCGCCGCCAAGCTTGTACGTCCAGAGCTCCTTGCCGGTCTTCGCGTCGAAGCCGCGAAACCGCGCATCGTCTGTTGCGCCCACAAAGACGAGGCCGCCGGACGTCGCGATCGTGCCGCCGTTGCCGGGACGACCGGTCTTCTGCTTGTCGGGAGGCAGACTGTCGGTCACGCCGAGCGGAACGCGCCAGGCGAACTCGCCCGTGTTGACGTCAACGGCGGTGAGCTGTCCCCACGGCGGCTGCTGACACATCATGTTCATCGCGGCGAACCTGCCGCCGCCGGGGATGCCTTCGTACGGGCCGTTCGGGTGCAGGCGGTTGCCCTGGCCGGAAGCCTGCGCGGGACCCGTGGCTTTTGGATCGCGATCCGTCATTCCCGCGAGCTGTCCGAGCTCGTTCGTGTTGACGAACAGGTAGCCAAGCTGCGGGTTGAACGAGGTGCCGCCCCAGTTGACACCACCATGGTTGCCGGGGAACTGCACGCGAAGACGCTTGTAGCCCTGCGGCAGATAGGGACCGCCCATCTGCAATCCCTCCATCAGCTTTCTGCACGCGGTCTCGAGTTCCGGCGTCACCGTCGCGACATCCTCAGGCTTCATGGTCACGCGCGCGAGGGGTGCTGGTTTCACCGGAAATGGCTGCGTCTTCGACGCTCGCTCCAGCGGCACTTCACTGGGAGGGACCGGCCGTTCTTCGACGCCGTAGATTGGCTTGCCCGTCACGCGATCGAGGAGGAACAACAGACCGGGTTTGTTGATGACCGCAACGGCAGGAATCGTCCTCCCGCCCTGTTTGACATCGATCAACGCGGGCGCGCCCGACAGATCGGCGTCCCAGATGTCGTGGTGGACGACCTGGAAGTGCCACAAGTACTTTCCAGTGTTGGCGTCGGCTGCAACGAGGCTCGTTCCGAAAAGGTTATCGCCTTCGCGATCGCCTCCGTACTGATCGACCGAGGGGGCGCCGAAGGGCATGTAGACAATGCCGCGTTCGACATCGACGGTGATGAAACCCCAGACGTTGACTCCCGAACGGTTCTTCCAGCTGTCGCCCGCCCAGGTGTCGTTGTACTTTTCGCCGGCTCGCGGAATCGAGTGAAAGGTCCAGACGAGCTTCCCGGTGTGGATATCCCAGGCCCGAACGTCGCCCGCCGGCCCTTGCGGAGGGTTCTCCTGCGTGCGGCCGCCTGTGATGATCAGGTTCCGATACATCGTCGGCGGTGAGCTGAGGCCGTTCGATCCGGGCAGTCCCTGAAGGATCTCCGCGGTGTTCAGATCGACGCTGCCGTGATCGCCAAAGGCCTCATTCGGGACGCCTGTCTTCGCGGTGAGAGAGAACAACCGGCCGCCGCCGGTACCGAAGACGATCTGCGCCGGCGTCTGTCCGTCTCCGGCCCAGTACTCGACTCCGCGCGTCGACGCGCCTCCAGCTGGAACCCTGAAATTCCAGATCTCCTTCCCAGTTGTCGAGTCGAGTGCGACGACGCGTCCATATGGAGTGGTGAGGTACATCAGTCCGTCGACAACGATGGGAGTCGTTTCGCTCGACGAGAATCCCGAACCGCCGCGCCCACCGCCGCGTCCGGGTCCGGCAGCGGCAGGAGCTGACGAAGTGTCGGCCGTGGGCGCCGGCCGCATGTGATACACCCACGCGACCTGCAGCCGATCGACATTGGCCGGCGTGATTTGCGTCAACGGGGAGAAACGCTGACCTCCGGAATCGTGTCCGTACGTGGGCCACTCGTTCGACGCCGCCGGCGTGCGGCCTGACGTCGATTGGGCGAGGATGTTCGAGTACGTGAATGCACCAGCCGCAATGCCAGCCGCACCAATCACGATCAAGAGTCGCTTCATGTCGATGTCCTCAGCTTGTCGTAGTCCTCCGGTGTATCGATATCGCCGATTACGCCGGGATCGTCCACGTCCACGTTGACAATATCGTGCGCGTGCGCGCGAAGTACGGCCTTCGCTCCGGCTTCCGGAGGTGCGTGACGGAGTTGGTCGAACAGCACACGCGAAAAAATGACAGGATGCCCGTTCCTTCCCTGATACCGTGCACGAATGATCGACCCGTGCGAGTCGTTGAACACGGCGATGAGCTTGGCAACCGTTTCTGGCATCACCATGGGCGCATCGACCGGAACGACCATCAACGCTCGAACCCCGGGCCGGTCGGCCTTGCGCAGCCCTGCAAGGAGCGACGAGAGTTGGCCGCCTTCGTCGGCATCAGGATTGATGACCAGCCGTGCGCCGGCGGATTCCACTTCCGATCGCAGCAGGTCGTCGTCCGATCGTGCAACCACGAGCGGTGCGTCCACGCCGCCCGTGGACAGGGTACGTATCAGGCGAGCCACGAAGGTCAAGCCGTCCGGCGTCCTCAGCATCGCCTTCGGCTGCCCCATGCGCACCGATCGCCCTGCAGCCAGGATGGCGCCCGCAACCATTCGCGGGATTGTAATGCGTTGGGGTTACTTATCCTGAGCATGATGAGGCTGATCCGGGTCCCTGGATTCTGGGCCGGGAGGCTGAAGTCTGCAGAATTGGCCGGAAATGACGGGAAATGACAAGTTCGGGGGGCAACCCTAACCCTTGCGGTTGTCTTGACTTCCCGATCGGAAGTCCCTACACTGACCCCGCTTTCAAGCTCAGCGTGCGGCGGTGCCGCCGTTTGACGCGGGGTTTCGGCAGGTCGTCGGCGCCTCTCAGCAGTTTCGGGCCGCCTCCTCCGGCCCTTTTTCCCGCGTCACAGCTTGTGCAAAGCCCACGGGATGTTCTCGGGGGTTCGTTTATCGGAGGACACGGGTATGCCGACCGGGACGATAGCTCGCCTTCTGATTGACAAGGGGTTCGGGTTCATCCGCGACGAAGGAGGGATCGAACACTTCTTCCATCGCAGCTCAGTGCGCGGCGCGGTGTTCGAGCTGCTGCGTGAAGGCCAGCGCGTCGAATTCACTGTCGAAGAATCCGGTAAAGGACCCCGCGCCGGCGAAGTCCGGCTCATCGAAGGCTGATACTCACGCGTCGTATGCCCGGTGGGCGGGGCACCATGCCCCGCCCGATCGGGATCCTCTTCACAAATTGAGCTCGCTGGCCGCCCACGCGGAAGCTCGCTCAGAAGTCAGGCGAGCGAAGGTGGCGGAAGCGCCTCGGGTCGTCAAACCCAGCCCGCCCACTCACGTGGGCAGCGACCGGTTTTGAAGACCGGGAGGGCTTCCGGGCCCCGTTCACTTCCGATCAGCACATTCTACTCAATCGATCAGCTTCATGAAGTCAGCCGGGTTGCCGAGATTCTCGTACACGATGTCCGCGCCGCTCTCGCGCAACTGGTCGGAGGTGAAACCTCCGGTCGCAACACCCACGGGCGTCGCTCCCACGGCTCGCGCGCACGCGACATCATGTGGCGTGTCACCAACGACGAGAATGTTGCCGGGGTCCAATTCGGGCAGGCCGCAGCGCCGCGCCCGTTCGACCGCAAACGGAACCAGCTCGTTTCGATCCGCGGCATCGTCCCCGAAGGCACCACAGCGGAAATAGCGCCAGAGATCAAAATGTTCGAGCTTGATCCTCGCGCCTGCCTCGAAGTTGCCCGTGAGCAGGCCCAGAAAGACGTCTTCACGCCGATCAAGGATGTCCAGGAGCTCGCGGATACCGGGCATCACGGCTTTGATCCCGCCACGCGCGCCCAGTGATTCAAAGGACTGAAGCCGGCCCGGCTTCTCGATTTCCAGGCGCAGGTTGTCGATGTATCGATCGCGCAACTGCTCGAGCAGGCCGTCGTCCAGCGAATGGCCGGCGCGGGTGACGACGTCGGTGAGAATGATCCGATCCGTCCGGCCTGCGACCGGAATGCCTTCGAGCGCCTGCGGGTGACCGACGAGTTCCTCGCACGCGCGGTTCATGGCGCGAATCCCGGCGCCGCCGGTCAGAACGAGCGTGCCATCGATGTCGAACAGGACAAGTTTGCGCATCGCGTTATTGCTGAGCAGTGTCAATCCTCACGTTCTCCGTTAACGACGCCACCAGGAGCGCCGGGCCGGGCTGAGCCGTCCGGTCGTCGCATTCAACGACAGCGTCTCGTGCGCGGCGGCTGATGCGAACGCCAGATCCTGTGTCACGGCAAGCATCGTGATCCCCCGCGCGTCGCAGACGCGGCCCACGATCGAGCCAAACGCGCAGCGTTCGCTCTCGGCGAGCGCCGCAGTGGGATGCTCCATCAGGAGCAGCTTCGGGCCGAGCGCAATCGCTCGCGCAACGTGGACACGCAAGCGAACGGCTGCAGGGACATCGCCAGCGCGCCCGGAGAGATGCTCACGGCCAATCCCGCATTCGTCTGCCAGCGCCTCCACCCGCGCGATCGTTTCGGCAGGAACCGGATCGATCTCGAGCGCAAATGGCAGCGCCAGGTTCTGTGTCAGCGTGGCCCCTTCAAGCAGCACCGCGCGCTCGCTGACGATGCCAAAGCGGTCGAGCGATGCGAGCCACTCCTCGCCGTCCGACACCGCTGCGGTGCTCCGTCCAAACACCCGGACCTCGCCTTCGTCCGGGAGCGACGCGCCCGTGACGAGATTCAGCATGACCTCGGCTCCCGGCGCGTCGATGCCTGACAGGGCGACCCGCGCACCCGCCGCGATCGTCAGTTCTGCGATTCGGAGCGGCCGGAGTGTGTTGTGGCTCTTCACGACCCCGCGCATCTCGACGACGGGCTCACCCGTCATGGCCGGCGTGCCTCGAGCGCCGCGAAATCGTCGGCCGACAGCGTCACCCGCCCGAGGATCGAGGCACGGTGACCGGCGTCGCCATGGAAATCAGAGCCGGCGGAGACTGCCAGCCCGAGCTGAGCCGCGAGATCGCGGTAATGCCGCTCGGTGTCCGGATCGTGATCGCTGTGGCTGGCTTCAATCGCGTCCAGGCCCGCAGCCGCCAGGCGCGGGATGAGGTGGTCCATCGCGGTCAGCCCGGGGTGCGCCATCGAAACGATGCCTCCCGCGGCGCGCACAAGGGATATGACTGCCTCCGGCGGAGGCCCGCGGCGCGACACCCATGCCGGCCGGCCCGTCCCCAGCAGCCGATCGAACACGTCATCCCGATCGACGGCATGTCCCGCCGCGACAAGTGCGTCGGCGATTTGAGGGCGGCCCACCGTGCAGCCGCGCCGGCGGGACGCCGCCGCGATGAGCGGCTCGACGTCTATCGCAAGACCGAGCGCCGCGAGGCGATCGCCGATCTCACGAACGCGCTGTTCACGGTGACCGCGTTGCGAATCCAGGAACTCCAGCAGCTCGGGGCTCGCAGGATCGAAGAAGTACGCCAGCAAGTGAACGTCCCGTGCATCTTCGATCGCCGTGATCTCGACACCGGGAACCAGTCGCAAACCGCGAACGCTGGCAGCCGCGTCAGCTTCCGCCAGGCCGGCGCAGGTGTCGTGATCCGTAACGCTGATCGTGCGCAGCCCGGCCAGGGCCGCACGCGCGACCAGGGCCGCAGGCGGCAGAAAACCGTCGGAGGCAGTCGTGTGAAGATGGAGATCGATCAAGAGAGCGCAGCCGGCGCCCGGCGCGCGCGGCGCTTCGCGCGGCGGGCCGGGGAACGCCGGCCCTTGCGCTGGCGCTGGACGAGCGATCGGTATTCGCGGATCAAGAGCTCGAGGTGTGCGCGTTCCTCGTCCGCGAACTCGAGGAAGATTCGCTTCCCTTCCGAGTCCTCGAACTTGTCCCCGTATCGCTTGAAGAAGCGATGGGATCCGCGCTCGCACTTGATGCCAATCATGAGTGCCTGGCGATCGTCGACGCCGTTGGCGAGCCGATCGGCCGCGGCTGAGAACAGGCCGTTGGCCGCCCCCTTGAAAAACAAGAACGTCGGACGCGATTCGAGCTGCGGATCCTGCTGCAGCAGTTCCCGGTACCGTTTCTCCAGCGTTCCGAGATGCTCCTGCTCCTCAGTCGCCAGCTTCTCAAAGACCCGTCGACCCCGAGCGTCGCGCGTGAGCGCCGCTGCCCGCGAATAGAACTCCAGTCCGCTCCGTTCCGTGGCAATCGCGATCCGAAGCGCGTCGCGCGCGAAGACCAGCTCGGTCACTCCGCCTTCGACGGTCGAGGTCCGGCCGGTCCGGCACGACTCGCAGGTGCCGTGGATCTGCAGCACGCTCTGACGCGCGGTGAAATTCCGCGCGGCCGCCACTTCTTCGAGGAGCGATTCGATGTCTGAGCTCAGAAATTCGAACGACCGGTTGCAGGTTTTGCAGATCAGGTGGAAGTGGCGCGGATGCCGATACGAATGTTCGAACCGGAATCGACCCTCGCCGAAATCGACTTTCCGCGCGATGCCGGCCTCGACCATCCACTGCAGCGTCCGGTACACCGTGGCACGGCTCATCCGCGACGAGGCAACGGCGGGATCCGCCTTGGACAACTCTTCGCGGCGGATCAAATCGAAGAGATCATCCGCGGTCAGGTGCCCTTCCTGGCGCAGAAACACATTGACGATGAGATCGCGCTTGGTGGAGCGCTTGCTGCCGGCGGGCCGGAGGCTGTCGAGATAGGCGGCTGGTTCCATGGCCCGCGAACCGTTCACCGCCTTCCCCTGACCTTCTCTAAACGCTGAACGATGAACCGCAGCCGCAGGTGGACTTGGCGTTCGGATTCTTGATCGTGAAGCCACCCCCGGTGACGTTGTCGACGAAATCGACTTCGGCGCCGGTGAGATAACGCGCACTGATGGGATCAACGAGCAGCTTCACGCCGTTGCATTGGATGACGGCGTCGGTCGACGCGTCCCCTTCGCCTTCGTCAATCATCAGGCCGTACTGGAATCCCGAGCAGCCCCCACCCTGGACGAAGACGCGCAGGCCCGCTTCGAGCTTGTTTTCCTCGGTCAGCAACTCGGTGATTTTCGAAGCCGCAGCCGGTGTGACATTGATCATGTTTTTGATACTCCCGAAACCTATGACTCTCAATTATACCGGCGGAGGCTGTCGCCTTCAATGGACACCAGGAGGGCCTGGATCTGGCTCAGCCAGCTAAACTTACAGCTGCCAAGTACTTAGACGCCCTGACCGGCGGACTCGTCCCCGGCCTCTGGCTCAGCATTTCTTCAGCGCAGCGTTTCCAGCACAGCGCCCGATTCATCCTCGACCACTTGATGCAGACTGTTGCCGTGCGCGTCCATGGTGACGATCGCCGGAAAGTCGCGCACCTCGAGATGCCACATGGCTTCGGGCGTCCCGAACTCCATGAGCGAGACGCCCGTCACGCGCTCGATGCAGCGCGCGTAGAACTGCGCCGCGCCGCCGATGGCGTTGAGGTAGACGGCCCCCGACTCTTTCAATCCGGCCAGCGTCTTCCCGCCCATCCCGCCCTTGCCGACCACCGCGCGCACGCCGTAACGTTTCAGGATCTCAGCCTGGTAGGGCTCTTCACGAATGCTGGTCGTCGGGCCGGCGGCTGTGACCTTCCAACCCGATCCCTCTTTCAGCACGACCGGCCCACAGTGATAGAGCACGCCGCCACGCAGATCGACCGGCGGGTCGTGCTTCATCAGGTGTGCGTGCACGGCGTCGCGGCCCGTGAAAACCTGCCCCGAGACGAGAACGACATCCCCGACCTTCAGCGCGCGAATCTGCTCTTCGGAGATGGGCGCTCGAAGCGGAATCTCGCGGCCGGTTCGCGGGAACCCGGCCGCGACAACTTCGGGCGGCAGCATCGGCTGGGAGGGGGTGGTCCCCTCGCGATACAGCCAGTCGCGAATCGCGCCGGTCCTCGCGTCCACGCTGATCCCGAGCCGCCGGAACGCCCAGCAGTCGTACGCGATCGACACGAAGAAACTTGCCGGCAGGCGGTTGAGCGCGCCGATCTTGCACCCGATCAGCGAGGTCGATCCGCTGAAGCCCATCGGACCCACCGAGAGCTTGTTCGCCTCCTCCATGATCGCTGCTTCAATCTCCGCCAGGCGGGGATCGGGATTCGTGTCGTCCAGGGTCCGGAACAACTGTTCCTTGGCATGCAGATACCCGGACGTGCGATCGCCACCCACGCACACGCCCACTGCGCCCGGACTGCAGCCCTTTCCTTGCGCCTTCCAGACCGCGTGGAGGATGCACTTGCGAACGCCTTCGAGCGTACGGTCGGCCCGGCCGAGATGATCGAGCTCGGTCGGCAGCGCATACTGGGCGTTCGTGTTCTCGCAGCCGCCGCCCTTCAGGATCAACTTGATCTCGATGTCTGGACTCTCCCACTGATCGAAGTGGATGATGGGCGTGCCGGGCCCGAGGTTATTTCCCGAGTTCTCACCCGTGATCGAATCGACCGAATTCGGGCGCAGCTTGCCGAGCCGTGTCGCTTCGGCGACGGCTTCGCGGATCCTGCCGCGCATCCAGATCTCGGTTCGCGCCGACCGGCACCATCACCTCGAACGTCGGCATGCCGGTGTCCTGGCAGATCGGTCCCTCGCACGAGGCCGCCTGGTCGATGTTCTGCGCGATGATCGTGAGCGCCTGCCCGGCCCGTGTCTGGGGCGCCTCGATGCTCACCGCGATGCCCATCGCGGCACGTACATCCGGTGGCAGATCCGTAGACGTCCGTGTGATCAACTGGACGACGCTGTCGAGAAAAGCTGGGAGCATACGGAGCAGTATAATCCTGGTGAGGCTGCGGCTCAGGCCATCGAGGCTCGAGGGCACCAGGACACATGAAGTTCCGCATCGAACGGGATCCTCTCGGCGATGTGCGCGTACCCGCCGACGCATACTACGGCGCTCAGACGCGCCGCGCCGTCGAGAATTTTCCCATCAGCGGCCTCACCGCTCCTCCCGAGCTCGTCGTCGCCACCATTCAGATCAAGAAGGCCGCCGCGGACACGAACGCGGCGCTCGGCCGATTGTCCCCTGACATCGCCAACGCCATCATGCGCGCGGCCGACGAGATCCTGGACGGACAGTTGCGCGATCAATTCGTGGTGGACGTGTACCAGGCCGGCGCCGGCACGTCGCACAACATGAACGCCAACGAGGTCCTGGCCAATCGGGCGGCCGAACTGCTCGGTAAAACGCGTGGAAAGTACTCCCGGGTCCATCCAAACGATCACGTCAACATGGGTCAGTCCACCAATGACGTGTTTCCCACCGCGACGAGGCTTGCGATTCTCGGGATGGTTGCACCGCTGCGGCAAGCCGCAGCCAACCTCTCGGAGGGCCTGAAGGACAAGAGCCGCGAGTTCACCGATGTGCTGAAGACTGGCCGCACGCATCTGCAGGATGCCGTGCCGATTACGCTCGGACAGGAATTCGGAGGATACGCCGCCAACGTCGAGCACGCCTCTGCCGACCTCGCGGCCTCGTCCTTGCAGCTTCTCGAATTGAACCTGGGTGCAACGGCAGTCGGAACCGGCCTCAACGCAGGCAACGACTACACCGTCGGGGCCATCGAGCGGCTCGCCGAATACACGGGTTTGCCCGTGCGCCCGGCCGCCAATCTGTTCCGCGTCACGCAGAGCATGGGTGATGTGCTGGCGTTCTCGTCGGCGCTCCGGCGGCTCGCGGTGGAGGTCAACAAGCTCGCGTCCGACCTCCGCCTCCTGAGCAGCGGTCCGCGCGCGGGACTCGCAGAGGTTCGACTGCCCCCGGTTCAGCCAGGCTCCTCGATCATGCCGGGCAAGGTGAACCCCTCTGTGCCCGAGATGGTGAACCAGGTGTGCTTCCAGGTGTATGGCTGCGACGCCGCCGTCCTGGCGGCGTCCGATGCCGGTCAGCTCGAGCTGAACGTGATGATGCCCGTCATCGCCTGGAATGCCATCCACGCGACCCGCATCCTGACCAACGCCATGACGGTGCTGTTCGACCGGTGCATCGCAGGGATCCGCGCCGACGTGGAGCAGTGCCGGGCGCTGCTGGATCGCAGCACGGCACTGGCCACCGCGCTGAGTCCCTATATTGGATACGCCGCAACGGCCGACATCGCCAAGACATCCGTCAAAACAGGCAGGCCCATTCGTGACCTCGTGCGCGAACGGCGTCTCCTCCCCGACCGTCAGCTCGACGAAATTCTTTCGGCCGAGGCCATGACGTCGCCGGGTGTGCCAGGAGAGAAGACCGATGAGCAAGCACGTCCAGACGTTCGCGATCGTGGTGCTGACGCTCACGCTCGCAGCCGCCGCGCCACTCGCCCAGCACTCGCGGCTCTTCAAGCCGGAGGACCTCAGCGAGCTCGAGGGTCCGGATCGGGACGAGTGGCAGCGCCACGACAAGATCATGGACGTGCTGGGCATCGGCGAAGCAAGCGTCGTCGCTGACCTCGGCGCCGGAAGCGGCTGGTTCACGATCAAACTGGCCGGCCGGGTCGGTCCGAACGGCATGGTCTACGCCGAAGACGTTCAGCGCCAGATGATCCAGGCCATCAAGATTCGAGTCGATCGACTGGGGTTGAAGAACGTCACCACGGTGCTCGGCACGTCCACCGATCCGCGGTTGCCGGCGCCGATTGACGCGGTCCTGATCGTCGATGCCTACCACGAGATGGAGCAGCCGGTCATGCTGCTCCGGAATCTTGCGACGTCCTTGAGACCAGAGGGCCGCATCGGCATTGTCGATTTCACCAAGGACGGAGGAGGACCGGGACCTGCGATGGAGGAGCGAGTGGATCCCGAAGCGGTGATTCGAGACGCGCAGCAAGCGGGTCTCGTCCTGCGCTCCCGCGAAACATTCCTCAAGTATCAGTACATGCTGGTGTTCGAAAAGCCGCGCTCATGATCGCGGCGCCGCCCTTCTTCGCCGCGTATCAGTCGCTCGTCAATGCGGAGCTCGATCGGCTGGTGGCCGACGACGGGAGCGCGGTGTCGAAATCGATGGCGTATACCGTGGGTGCGCCGTCGAAGCGCGTGCGTCCCGTTCTTTCGCTTCTTGCGGCAGAGCTGTGCGGCGGGACCGCGGACCGGGCCGTTCCGGCCGCCGCCGTCATGGAGCTCGTACATGCCGCATCGTTGATCCTCGACGATCTGCCATCAATGGACGACGCTCCGCTCCGCCGGGGACGGAAGGCCAACCATCTCGAGTTTGGTGAAGCCGTCGCCATCCTGGCTGCCTTCGGATTGCTCAATCTCGCTTACGGAACACTGGCGCGCGCATACGAGCCGGCGATCTCGGCGCGCCTCGCGTCGATCCTTTCGGATGCGATTGGCCTCGACGGACTGATTGGCGGTCAGGCGATCGATCTGCTGGCCACCGACCAGCAGGTCAGCTTCGAAACGCTCGAACGGATTCATCGGGGCAAGACAGGAGCCCTTTTCGGTGCGTCGGCGACCGCAGGTGCGATCGTGTCGGGCGCCTCCCTGGACGTCGTCCGCTCCCTGGCCGCATACGCAAAGAACCTCGGACTCGCTTTTCAGATCATCGACGACCTTCTTGACGTGGAAGGCGATCCGATCGAAACGGGCAAAGCCGCCCGCGCGGATGCCAAGAAGACCACGTTCGTGTCGTTCAGCGGGATTCAGGGCGCGCGCCAGCTCGCGCTGGAGCTGTGTCAGACCGCGGATCAAGCGCTCGAGCCATTTGGCAGGCGCGCCGATCGTCTCCGCGAGCTCTCGGCCTTTGTCGCGGCCCGAAGCTGCTAACGTTACAGCGTGACCGAACCGACGGAACAGCTCGGCGTCGACGAACTGCGGCAGCAGCTGCGATCGCTCGGCTACCTCGATGCGGGTGTCAACCGCTTCGTGCTCGGTCCGGCAACGGACCGCCGTCGTCCTGCGAGCATCGCGCTGCTCGCCGCGCTGCGTGTTGGCGCACTGGCCGCGCTCCTCCTCGGACCCGCCGCTGCCGTCGGGATGAATGGACGGCTTCCCGGACTCGTCACGAGTCCTCGCGACGCTATCGTCGTCGCCATCTATCTCGGGTTGTTGTTTGGGGCGGCGGTGTCGGTCGTCACGTTCGCCATGAGCGTGGCGGCCGCAGCGCTGGTCAGGCGCGGTGCGGTGAACCGCGCCCGCCCCATCTCGCGAACGACAGGCGCCTTGATTGCCATCGTCTGCCTGGCCTATCTCACATTGTGGTGGCGAAGCGCGAATGCGGGATTCGGGTGGAACGCGCCCGGCTGGACGGCTTTCGCGCTCGCGGTGGCGGTGGCGATAAGCCTGCTCCTCGGTCACGTGTCCGCGTCCGCCGCCTTTGCCGTGGCGATCGCGCGTCACGGACATGACCATCGGTCAACGACGACACTCCAATCCCACCCTTCGCGACGCGCCTGGCTGCCCACGATCGCCGCCGCCGCAGTCGCCTTCGCCGGAGCGGCGGCGCTGCTCGTGATTACGGCGCCGCGTGAAGAGAGTGCAAGACAAAACATTCCGCTTGCCGTTGTGTCGAGTGGCCTGAGAGTACGGGTGATCGCCATCGATGGTGTCGATCCTGGCGTTCTCGATGAGGTCGCGCGGAGTGGCGAGATTCCAGCGCTCGCCCGCGCTCTGGCTGACGCGCGGGCCGCTCTGGATCTGAACGACTCGGCCACGCCGCGCGATCCTGCACGTGCGTGGACCACCGTCGCCACTGGACAGCCACCGGGCGCTCATGGCGTTCATGGGCTCGAGACGAGGCGAGTGGCGGGACTGCAGGGATCGCTCGCCGCAGACGAGCAGTCGCGGATTGGCACGACGATTCGCGCCGCCACCGATCTTCTTCGCCTGACACGGCCCTCCGTCGCGAGCGGCAACGAACGGCGCGTCAAGGCCGTGTGGGAGGTTGCCGGCGATGCGGGCCTGCGCACGCTGGTCGTGAACTGGTGGGCCACCTGGCCCGCAGTCTCCGGACCGACTGGCGCAGTCATCCTGAGCGATCGCGCGGCACTCCGCCTCGAACATGGCGGGGCGCCCGACGCCGAGATCGCCCCGGCGTCGCTCTACGACGCTCTGCGCACGCACTGGCCCGTGATCCGAGCGAAGGCGGCCGGCAGGGCGCGCAGCGCCGCGGCCGGCCTGAACTGGGGTGGAGCCGACGTGCGAGCCGTGCTGGAGCGTTCGGGGGCACTCGACGCCATTCAGCTGGCCTTGATGCAGGAGGTTTCCACGCCGTCGCCGGATCTGTCGGCCGTGTATCTGCCCGGGCTGGACATCGCACAGAATGTCCTGCTTGGACCGGGCGGCCGCGCGCTTGCCCCATCCGAGGTTGCGACGCGACTTCAGGCGCTCCGCTCCTACTTCGTCTTTCTCGATCGGCTGCTCGCGGAGGTGCTGACGCCGGGCGACTCCGATCTAGTCGTCGTCGTCACGGAGCCCGGACGCATCGCCTCGTCCGGCGCTGGCGCGTTCGGCATGATCGGACGAATCGCCGCTCCCAACGCTTCCGTGCGCGGGCAGGCGATCGACGTCGCACCAACGATTCTTCACGCGCTCGGCATTCCAGTCAGCCGCGAGTTGCCTGGATCGCCGCTCCTGGATCTGTTCACGGCAGAATTCGTTCAGCGTTATCCCGTTCGTCAGGTGGCGACTTACGGGCCACCATCAGTGACTGACCAGGATCGTTCCGGCAAGCCGCTCGATCAGGAAATGATCGATCGGTTGCGTAGTTTAGGGTATGTGAAGTGAGCTTGGAGGAGTCGTGTGTCTACGGAGATTCCGGAGGACGCGGAACAAGATCAGCACGGAGACACGGAGGGACGGAGTTCTTAATACAAGTGGTTTCATAACCGTTCTGGTTCGCCAGATAGCTCGCACGCGAAGATCGCCCAGCCTTTTCGCAGCGCACGCCTAAAAACCGATCTCACGCAGAGATCGCCGAGGCCGCAGAGAAGAAACCGGCCTAGCCCGACCGCGCGTCGCGCGGTGAAGGGCACCCTGGAATCGAGAACACGAGCGCGACGTGATTCTGAAGCGTTCGTGTTCTCAGTTCCAGCGTGCCCTTGAACGCCGGCCAAAGCCGGCGTCGGGCCAGCCACGCTCGCCCGATTGGCGCGGAGATCGCCGAAACCCAAAAGAAAAAGATGTCTGCGCGCTCTGCGGTCTCTGCGCGAGCCTGGTTCTTCTTCCGCGTGAGACGGTCCTCAGCGAGTGACCTAATCACTGACATCGTCCACTGTGATGGGTTTTTGTCCTCCAGGTAGCGCCTTCAGGGTTGGAGATTCGAGGACGCGTGGATTCGAGGATTAATCACTATCCACTTGAGTTACGGTCGAGCTGAACGCGCCGACGGCTCGACTCGAAGGCCGGAAGAACCGAAGATCCGAAGCTGCGGTTTCGCGTCCACCGCCACGACCAACGAGATCAAATTGACTCCGTGTCTCCGTGCCTCCGTGTTGATCTTGTCCCGTGGTCTCCGTCTCCTCCGTTGTCGCCACGAATCACCCTCCAGAGGCCAGGCATGATCGCCGCAGCGACGAGCAGTTTGAAGACGTCCACAGGCAGGAACGGATACAGACCCGCGCGCAGCGCGGCGCCGAGACCGATCGGTGAACGAGCGAGGAACGCCAACCAGAGAACGCCGCACGCGAAGATCAGGGCGAGGCCGCATGCCATCGCCAGCACCGAGGTGATGTAGCGGCGATCGAGTCCACGCTCGGCGAGCCACCCGGCAACGAACGCGGCAAACGGGTATGACATGAGGTAGCCGCCGGTGGGGCCAAGCAGGCGAAGCACGCCCTGCGGCAGGACGGGAGAGGCGGCAAAAACCGGAAGGCCGGCAATTCCGGCGAGCAGGTAAAGCACCTGAGCCGCCATGCCGAGACGCGCGCCGAGCACGGCTCCGCCGAGAAGCACGACCATCGGCTGCAACGTCAGAGGCACCGGTGTGAACGGAAGCGGAATGCTGACCTGGGCCGCCGCTGCCGTCAGCACGGCAAACAGCACGACCGAGGCGACTCGGATCGCGGCTCCCATTCTTGCGCCTGACACCGCGTTCGTCAGCAGCGTCCCTGGCAGATCGATCGAATTCTGCATAGCGCGGGATTGTACTATGAAGGCAGATTGCTGACCCTTCGACAGGCTCAGCGTCAGCAATCAGCAATTCACGAGAAGCTATCTCATAACGCAAACGGGCTCGGTAGACACATACCGGCGACGCGAGCGAGCGACAGCGAGTAAGCCGCGCGATCGGAGCGCGCCGGCGAAGCGGCGCGCGAGAGCGCGTGTAGGGGAGTCCGAGGGGCAAAGCCCCTCGGATAAAACATGAAAGTTGCGCTCACCATAGCGGGCAGCGATTCCGGCGGCGGCGCCGGGATCCAGGCCGACCTCAAGACGTTCGCGGCGCACGGTGTGTTTGGCACGACCGCGATCACGGCGGTCACCGCCCAGAACACGCGTGGCGTCGTGAGCTGGCAGGCGCTCCCGGCCGACCTCGTCATTGCCCAGATCGAGGCAGTGGCGGGAGATCTCGGCGCGGACGCCGTGAAGATCGGCATGCTCGCGACCTCCGCCATTGTCGAAGCCGTGGCTGCCACGATCCGCGCCCTCGATCTGCCGCTTGTTGTCGTCGATCCCGTCATGATCGCGAAGGGCGGCGATCGGCTGCTCGAAGCTGACGCCGTCGCGGTGATGCGATCGGAACTGCTGCCTGCCGCGCACGTGGTCACGCCCAACGTGCCGGAGGCCGAGGTCCTGGCTGACATGGCGATCCGTTCGATTGGAGATATGCGGCACGCGGGCGAACGGATCCTTCGCACTGGTCCGCGCGTCGTACTGGTCAAGGGAGGGCATCTCGACGGGCCTGAGTCCGTGGACGTCGCCTGCTTTGAAGGCAGCAGCTTCGAACTCCGCCGCCCCCGCATCGTCACCCGCCACACGCACGGCACGGGCTGCACCCTTTCGTCCGCGATCGCGGCCAACCTCGCGCGAGGCCTGACCGATCGCGAGGCCCTGGAAGGGGCGCGTGACTACCTCGACGGCGCGATCCGGCACGCGCCGGGCCTGGGATCCGGGCACGGGCCGCTGAACCATTTCTGGCGCGCGGTATACTGAACGCGATGCCGGATGCGCGGTTTCGCGTTACGTCCGACCGTCTCGACGCCAATGCTGTGTCCTCGATCGTGTCGTCACCCGACTGCGGCGCGATCGCGACGTTCGTCGGCGTGGTCCGCGACGAGAACGGCGGACGTCGCGTGCTGTGGCTGGAGTACGAGGCGTACGAGCCTCTCGCCGAGAAGGCATTCGCACGGATCGACGAGGAGGCCGGAGAACGCTGGCCGTCGATCGGCCTGGCCATCCACCATCGAATCGGCCGCCTCGACATCGGGGATGCCAGCGTGGTGATCGCGGCGGCGTCGCCGCATCGGGCCGAAGCGTTTTCCGCGTGTCGCTACGCGATCGAGCGCATCAAGCAGATTGCTCCGATCTGGAAGCACGAGCACTTCGAGGGGGGCGAAATCTGGATCGAGGGAGCGACGGCCGACCCGGCTGACGAAGACGCACGCCGGATGGCATTCGCGCAATGCACGTAACGATCCGACTGTTCGCTCGGCTGCGCGAGATGGCGGGCGCGGGTGAAGTTCGTCGCAGCCTTCCCGACGGCGCAAGCGTCCGCGCCGCCTGGGATTCACTCGTCAACGAGTTTCCAGAGTTTGACGATTATTCGAAGGTCGTCTCCTGCGCGGTCAACGAGGACTACGCGCGAATGACGACCGCGCTGAGCGATGGCGACGAGGTGGCGTTTCTGCCGCCGGTGTCCGGAGGCTAGATCCGCCGGCGAACGAGCGCAGCGAGTGAGCCCACGTGAGCGGAGTGGGGCTTGCGGGGCCCCCGCGAGCGAGCGTGTAGGGGAGTCCGAGGGGCGAAGCCCCTCGGAGTGATGAGGATCATGTTCGACAAGCTGAGCGCCGTCGAGGCGCAATACGAACGGCTGATGACGGAGATGGCCGATCCCAGCGTGCAGGGGGATCAGGCGAAGTTCCGCGCGCACTCGAAGACTCTGGCCGAGATCCAGCCGCTGGTGGAACGATTCCGCGAGTACAAGGACGTGATCGCCCAGCTCACCGCGACCGAGGAACTGGTCAAGGATCCCGACATGCGGGAGCTTGCTCAAGCGGAGCTCGTCGAACTGGAGGGCCGGCGCGATCAACTTCTGGCCGATCTGAAGGTGCTGCTCGTGCCGAAGGATCCCAACGACCTGAAGAACGTCGTGCTGGAGATTCGCGCGGGCGCCGGCGGCGACGAAGCGGGCCTCTTCGCGGCGGACTTGTTCCGCATGTACTCCCGCTACGCGGAGCGAAAGGGCTGGCGCGTCGAGGCGCTGAACCTGAGCGAAAGCGGTGCCGGGGGCATCAAGGAAGTCACTGCCACGATTGAAGGCAAGGGCGTGTACAGCCGGCTGAAGTACGAAAGCGGCGTGCACCGCGTTCAACGTGTGCCCGCGACCGAAGCCAGCGGCCGCATTCACACGTCCACGGCGACGGTGGCGGTCCTGCCCGAGGCGGAAGAAGTCGACATTCACATCGATGCGAAAGACCTGCGCGTCGACACGTTCTGTTCGAGCGGACCCGGTGGCCAGAGTGTCAACACGACCTACTCGGCGGTTCGCATCACGCACATTCCGACCAACACCGTCGTCTCCCAACAGGATGAAAAATCTCAGGTCAAGAATCGCGCAAAGGCGATGAAGGTCCTGCGCTCGCGGCTCTACGAGATGGAGATGCGAAAACAGCAAGAGGCCATCGCCAAGGATCGGCGGACGCAGGTTGGGACGGGCGATCGCTCCGAAAAGATCAGGACCTACAACTTCCGCGAGAACCGCATCACCGACCACCGCATCGGGTTCACGATGCACCAGCTCACCGAGGCGCTCGACGGCAGTCTCGACGATCTCATCGACGCCGCCGTGACCCACTTCACATCCGAAAAGCTGAAGGAAGCCACCGACAACGGTTCTGACGGCGATACGAACTCCGGGCCAACCGTGCATTGATGGCGCCGCTCCACGAGCGTCTTGCCGACGCCCGGGATCGGCTGATTCGCGCCGGCATTCCAACGGACGAAGCGGCGCTCGACGCAGAGGTGCTCGCGCGTCACGTGCTGGACTGCGATCGCGCGACGCTCCTGACGCGGGCGCGGGATCCTCTGCCGTCTGCATTTGGACGTCTCTACGATGAGCTCGTCCATCGGCGGGTCGCGCGCGAGCCCGTCGCCTACATCATCGGCCATCGCGAATTCTGGGGGCTGGAGTTCGACGTCACGCCGGCCGTGCTCATTCCGCGTCCTGAGACCGAGCTGATCATCGAAGAAGCATTGTCGGTCTTTCCGCATCGGCAACTCGTGCGCAAGATTGTCGATGTCGGAACTGGAAGCGGGTGTCTCGCCGTGATCCTCGCGATCGAATTCCAGGCGGCTGCTCTCGTCGCCACCGATTCGTCGCCGGCCGCACTCGAGATCGCCGGCCAGAACGCGGCGCGTCACAACGTGAGCCGCCGCATTTCATTCGTTCATGGAGATCTCGTGCAGGACACAGGTCCAGGGGCCGATCTGATCGTCTCCAATCCTCCCTACGTGCCGGAGGCGGACGCGGCCACGCTGCAACCGGAGGTCGCCCAATACGAACCGTCGTCGGCTCTGTACGCGGGGCCTGATGGGCTCGTGGTGATCCGCCGGCTTCTGGACGAAGCACGCGCCTGTCTTGCACAGAAGGGCCGGCTCATTGTTGAATTCGGCTTCGGGCAAGAGGCGGCCCTGCGCGAGGCGGCTCCGCAGTCGGACTGGACAGTCGAGCGCGTCCGTCAAGACCTGCAGGGGATCCCACGCGTGGCGGTCTTGAGGAGGTAACGTGGCGGACTGTCTTTTCTGCAGACTCATTGCGGGAGAAATCCCGGCGAGCATCGTGTATCAGAACGATCAGGTCGTCGCGTTCAAGGACATCACGCCCCAGGCACCGACACACGTCCTCGTCGTCCCGCGGCGGCACATCGCCACCCTCAACGATCTCGTACCGGGCGACGACGCGCTGGTTGGTGAAATCGTGCGCGCCGCGGCCGTGATTGCGAAGGAATCCGGCCTCGCAGATCGCGGATATCGAGTGGTCTTCAACACCCACGCCGAGGCGGGGCAGACGGTCTTCCACATTCACCTCCATCTCCTGGGCGGCAGGAAGATGACGTGGCCGCCAGGGTAGAAGGTAAAAGTTAAAAGTTAAAAGGTAAAAGTCAAAAGTTAAAAGGCAAACACTGGGAATGATCATCCGCCGACTCACGACGCTCGACGAATGCCGCCAGGTTGCGGCGCTCGAGAAGACGGTCTGGGAGTTCACGGACTCCGAAGACGTCGTGCCGCCGGCGCTCCTCATCGTGTCAATCAAGCGAGGCGGCCTCCTCCTCGGCGCCTTCGATGATGCCGACGTCCTGAAAGGGTTCGTGTACTCGATGCCGGGACTCAAGGACGGCCGCATGACCCACTGGTCTCACATGCTGGCTGTGACGCGGGACGCCCGTGCAGGTGGCGTTGGTCTTCGACTGAAGCTCGAGCAGCGCCAGCACGTCATGGAGGCGGGCATCGACTTGATCGAGTGGACCTACGATCCGCTCCAGGCGCTGAACGCCCATCTCAACTTTGCAAGGCTCGGCGTGGTCGTCGAGGCATACGAAGAGAACGTGTACGGCGACTCGAGCAGCCCACTCCACACCGGAACACCAACCGATCGCTTCATCGCGGAATGGCGGCTCACCGCTCCTCACGTTGAACGCCGGCTGTCGGCCCCTCAAGCCCCGCTCATCAGGGATGCGGCGATCATGTCGGCGGTGCTGGTGAACCCTTCGCAGCAGGTCGGAGAATGGCTCGAGCCGGCCGAGACCGTCGTGGACGTGGTCGATGGCAGGCGCGTGCTCGTCGAGATCCCGGTGGGCTTTACGGAAATGCAGCGCTCCCGACCTGATTTGGCGTTGGCGTGGCGGACGACGACGCGGCGGACTTTCCAGACCTATCTGGGGCGGGATTATCGCGTCGTCGATTTTCTGCTCTCGCGTGAAGCGGGGCGAGGTCAGTATCTGCTCGCCCGCAAGAATCCCTAATCACTCCGAGGGGCTTCGCCCCTCGGACTCCCCTACACGCTCGCTCGCGGGGCCCCGCAAGCCCCGCTCCGCTCGCGTGGGCTCACTCGCGCGCTCGTTCGCCAGCGCCCCTATTCGGTATTGAAGCCACGTTAGGTTTTGAAACCAGTTCTAGTGATTCGCGCCCTAGAGCAGCGCCTGTAGTTCCCTCAGCGAATGAATGACCGGAACATCGGGAGGCGCGTGAACCGGTCCCGAGCGGGCCACGAGCACGCCACGCATGCCGAGGCGCCGCGCGCCGTCGACGTCATGCGTCAGGCTGTCGCCCACCATGACGGCTTCTGATGCGTCGACTCCCGCCCCGCGGAGCGCCGCCTCGAAAATGCTGCGATGGGGCTTCATGTAGCCGTGCTCGACCGACGAGACGGCGACGGCGAACAGTCCGCGCAGTTCGAAGTGAGCCTCGAACGAGCTGAGACACCGGTGCGAATTCGAAATCAACCCGATCTTCAACCCGGACGCATGCAGCGCGCGCAACACGTCCGGGACGTCGTCGTACATCGTAAAGTGGCTGCAAGCCGCCCACTCATCGTAAATCTCGCGCGCGACCACGTCGACTGACGGCCCGCGGCCGCCCATCCCTTCAATGATCCGTCTCGTGTAGTCCACATACAGCTGCGGATCGTAGATGTCGTCCCCGGAGTCGAGACCGGAGGCAGCCTCTGCAACGGCTCGGTCGAACTTCGCCTGATCCACGTCGATGCCGTGCCGGGCGCAGAAGTCGTGGTAACCCGTCGCCTGAAATCGAGGACCGGGATAGATCAGCGTGAAGTCGACGTCGAAGAAGACCGCGGTGGTCACGGCTCGGCCCCGGTGCCGGGATCAGGGCCGGCAATCGCAACCGCGGCGCGCTCCGGATGGAGGACCTCTCGGGCGGCGGCGCTGATCTCCTCTCGGGTAACGGCCTGAATGAGCGCAGGAAGCCGTCGATCGTAGTCGAGCCCAAGGTTGAACTGTTCACAGCTCTGCAGGAATACCGCGATGCTGTAGTTGGTCTCGAGCAGTCTCGGGATCGAGCCCACGAGGTATCCGCGGGTCTCTTCAACTTCGGCGGGCGTCGGGCCGTGTTCGCCAAGCTCGCGGACCTCGTCATCGATGGCGTCGAGCGTGCGCTGCACATTATTCGGATCAACCCCCGCCCGGATCACGAGCGGCCCTTCGCCGACCGTAGGGTCGAAGGAACTGAACGCGTAGTACGCCATCCCCTGGCGCTCGCGGATGTTGTCCGCCAGCCGGCCGCCCAGACCGAACTGCCCCAGGATGTTGTTCATCATCCAGTATGCGTAGTAGCGAGGATCCAGCCGGCTGATGGTGGTGAACCCATACGCGATGTCTGTCTGCGATTTTCCCGCCATGCGGACGTCACGCACGCGGCGTCTGGCGCCAACGTGCGGGGGCGGAACAACGATGGGCCGTTTCGGGGCGCCGCTCCAGCCCTCGAGCCGCTGAGCGGCAAGGTCGACGGCCTGCTGAGCCGCAACATCACCGACAATGACGAGCGAGAGAACGGCGGGCCTGACGTAGCGTGTATGGAATCGCCAGACCGCATCGCGAGTCATCCGCTCGAGCGAGTCAGCCGATCCTTTCGCGCGGCGGCCGTATGGGTGCGACGGCCCGTAGAGCATCTCCGAAAGGGTCTCGACAGCCTGAACCGCCGGATTATCGTCGTCCTGCCGGATGGCGGTGATCGACTCCGCCCGTCGCTTTGAGAGCTCCACTTCCGGGAACGTCGGGCAACGTGCCACATCCACGATGATGTCGAGCACGTCCGCGAAGTCCTCGGCCAGACAGGTGCTCGAAAACGTCATGACATGGCGCGTCGTGGCAATCCGCAGCGAGACGCCACGTTCGTCGAGCTCCCCGGCGATCACTTCAGCGCTGCGACGCGTCGTGCCGCGGTCGATGACGCGCGCAGTCAGGTGGGCCAGTCCCGGCAGATCATCCGGCTCGTACAGGCTTCCGGCAAGGAACGCGGCGTTGATCGAAACGGCCGGCGTGGCGGATGTTTCCTGGACGATGACGACGGCGCCGTTGTCGAGTGTCTGGCGAACGGGAGAGAGTCCGGCCGCGAGCGTCGAAGACATCACTTCGGTCCAACGGGCCGAAACCAGCCGACGGTCCTCGTCGCCGCTCCAAGCCTGCGGCGCGCAACATCCAGCACCTGCTCGGCGGTAACGGCATCAATCCGCTCGGCCAGCGCCGAGCAGGTAGGCCGACCCGGCGACCGTCTCGAAAAACCCGAGCTGATGAGCGATGTTCGTCACGCCGTCGTTTTCGAAGACGAGACGCGCGCGGAGCTGACGTCGGGCGCGCGCGATCTCTGCCGGTTCGAGACCGTCCGTTCGAACCCGCTCGATAGCCTCGAGCGCGGCGGTCTCGACGGTCTCGAGCGGGACGCCGTCAATCGCGGTGAACGAAAGCGTATAGAGGTAAGGCTGAGCGGTCGGCATGATCACGCCGGAGACCGCCGACGCCAGCCCCTGCTCGACCAGGGCGGTGTACAACCGGGCTCGACGCTGTGGAGGGGCGACCCGAAAGCTGGACCACAGATTCACGCCCGTGGCGCCGGTCAGCGCGGCGTCGAGCACGAGCATCGCGAAAAAGTCGGAGTCGGTCGCGGCGGGTGCGTGGAAGACCGCTTTCACATAACCGGTCATTCCCTCGCGCTCGATCACGACGCGTCGCTCTTCCTGCTGCGGCGGCTCGCTGGTGCGAACGCGATCCGGCGCAGGACCCTGCCGAATGGAGGCAAAGTGCGATTCGGCACGCCTGAAGACCTCGTCCGCATCCACGTCACCGGCCACGACGAGCGTGGCGTTGTTCGGGATGTAGAACCGCCGGTAGTGCGCGTAGAGATCGTCGCGGGTCATCGACCGCAGGTCATCGAGCCACCCGATGGTGGGATGACGATACGGATGCGCCTGAAACGCGGCGGCAGTCACTTCGATCTCGAGGAGCTGATCGGGGTCGTTCTCGCCTCCCTGGAGCTCCGAAATGATCACCGTCCGTTCAGATTCGCATTCGGCCTGTTCGTACAGGCCATACGCCATCCGCTCGGCTTCAAGAAAGAGCATCTGATCGAGCGCTTCGCGTCCGGCGGTTTCGACGTACGCCGTCTGGTCGATCCACGTGTAGCCATTCCACATGCCGCCAAAACGCTCGACGATTCCCTTCATCTGGTCGCGGGGGATGTTCACGGTCCCCTTGAAATTCATGTGCTCGACCCAGTGCGATACACCTGTGCGACCCGGCACTTCATCGCCTGAGCCGACGCGGTACCAGCACCACACCGACGCAATCGGTGCCGTGTGGATCTCCTGAACGAGCACCTTCAGGCCATTGGGAAGGCAATGCGAACGAAGCTGGGAATCGACCGCGCGGCCGCTCGCAGGTGCATAATGACCATTATATAGGCCGGTTTTTGGTGGGATTTTGACGTTTGCCGACCCAATACAGCTGAGGTTCCGTGCAATATTGAGCATCAGCTACTGGCCCCGCGCTTGCACAATTGGGAAAGAGAGAGATTTGGAAGAAGCGAAATGATGTCTCGAAGCTCAGCCGTGACGGGGCGAGCCAAGTGGACTTAGCAGGAAGGACGCAGGAGGCAACGATGTTCAAGCGAACGATTCTCGCGCTGTCGGTGGTCGCGCTGACATTCCCGGCGATCGCTCTGGCGCAGGAGAGCGCCACCTTAACCTTACGGTCGGGTGAGAAGCTCGGCGGTGAGCTGATGGACATGAGTGGCGTCGGCTTCACCGTCAAGGTCAACGGAACCGAGCGTCACATCCCGACCAATGACGTCGCGGTCATCGATTTCGGCGGCAGTTCGATGAGCGATGCTGACTGGGCCAAGATCCCTGGAGGGAGGCCCATGGTGATCCTGAGGAGCGGCGAGGTCGTCAATGGCCGGCTTGTCGACATCGGCGGGAGCTCCCCGCTTCGGATGACGATCAGAGGCCGATCCGGCGACCGCGACCTCGCGTCAAACGAGATCGGCCACGTCATCCTGGCGCGTCCATCCAACGCGCCGGCGGCGAGTTCGGGAACGAGTTCCACCGACGCGAATCTCGCTCCCGCAACGGGAAGCGGGATCGTGGTCTCGGCACGGCAGGGGTGGACGTCCACCGGCATGACGGTGAAGCGAAATGACACGTTGAGCTTCAACGCGAGCGGCGAAGTGCAGCTGAGCGGCGACGCGAACGACGTGGCAACCCCGTTCGGCTCGAAGTCCGGACGTAAAGCGACAAACGCGCCGCTTCCAGGCGCTCTGGCGGGCGCGCTGATCGGCCGCATCGGCTCGAACGGCCAGCCGTTCGCGATCGGCAGCGGCGTCAGCATCAAGATGCCAGGAGACGGACAGCTCTTCCTGGGCGTCAATGACGATGGCTTTGACGACAACCGCGGTGAATTCCGCGTCGATATCGGCCGGACGAACACTCGTCGATAACCCTTCGACTGGCACGCCCGAGCGCTCGCTCAGGGCAGGCTGGAAACTGGAAGCTGACTATGAGCCCGGTGCCTTTATGGCGCCGGGCTTTCTTTTTTCCTCGCGTGGAACACGGCGCGGTCCTGACGAAATGCCTCACGCAGCGTGTTCTTCCCGCGAAGCCGGTGATAGACGGCGCGCGCGGCGCGATAGGCGGCGTGTGGTGAACGTGACACAGTAGTGACGTGCGTGAAGCCGAGGCTCTCCAGCATGCCCTGAACCGCCGGAATGTTCGGCCCCCACCAGTTCGTCGGATCGTTATTCAGCTCTCGTCCCGGATAAAACGCCATCGCGGGACGGCGGAATCCCACCAGGTCGACGACCGTTTCCAGGATCAGGCGATCGCGCGTCACGGACGACACCCGTTCGAGCGCCAGGAACGGATGTCGCAAGTGATACAGCACGCCGAGGAACAGCACGACATCAAACGTCCCGACGCGTTCGGGCGTGAGATCCATGACGTCGATGTCGATGTCCTCGACCCGCGATCCGAGCGCTTCACGCGCCAGCAGGAAGCCCGCCTTGGTGCCCCAGCCCGATCCGTGCCACGAAAAATGGTCGGCCGCCACCACTCGGGCTGCACCCCGCCGCTCGCACTCGAACGAGAAGAAGCCATCCCACGCGCCGATATCGAGGACGGTCAATCCGCGGAGCGACTCAGGGAGGCGGGCTCGCGCGAGCCGCATCGGCGAGTCGTCGACCCCGCGGGTCACGACACCGCCTCCCAGATCGATTGTGTGATACCAGCGAATCGCGGACACGCGCGACTGAAGGTCGATCCCCGTCACCGGGCTCATTCTGTCATGCCCCTTCCCGGGCGGCGCTGTCCTGGAAGCGCGATGCACTAAAATAAAAACAGCTTCACGCTTCCCGCTTCCGGCTTCCAGCTTCCAGTTGAGAAAACGGACATCAGGGCGGAAGCTGGGAGCTGGCAGCTGGTAGCCTGAAACAAATCAATGGCCGAGTGGAAAGACACCCTGAACCTGCCCCGTACCGCCTTCCCCATGAAGGCCAACCTGCAGACGGCTGAGCCCCAGGCACTGGCCCGATGGGCCGAGATGCGCCTCTACCATCGCATCCGGGAACACCGGGCCGGGCGCAAGAAGTTCGTCCTGCACGACGGTCCCCCGTACGCGAACGGGCGTATCCACCTCGGCACCGCGATGAACAAGATTCTGAAGGATCTGGTGGTCAAGTCGCGGACGATGATGGGATTCGACGCGCCGTACGTGCTGGGATACGACTGCCACGGCCTGCCGATCGAACTGAAAGTGGACCGTGAGCTCGGGCCGAAGAAACGGGACATGTCGGTCGCCGATTTCAGGCGAGCGTGCCGCGACTACGCCACGCGCTTCATCGACGTGATGAGCGTCGAGTTCCAGCGTCTCGGCGTGTTCGGGGACTGGGATCACCTGTATCTGACGATGGATTTCCGGTACCAGGCGGCGATCGCGCGGGCGCTCGGAAAGTTCGTCGAACAGGGGCTCGTCTATAAAGGCAAAAAGCCGGTGCATTGGTGCATCCATTGCCGGACGGCGCTGGCCGAGGCCGAAGTCGAGTACGCAGACCACGCGTCCCCGTCCATCTACGTAGAATTCCCGCTGGCGGAAGCGAGCGCCGACACGCTGCGATCGCGAATACCGGCTCTCTCCGGCCGCCAGGTCTCCGTTCTGATCTGGACGACCACGCCCTGGACCATTCCGTCAAACCTGGCGATAGCCTTCCACCCGGAGTTCGATTACGCGGCGTACGACGTCGACGGCCGGGCGGTGATCATCGCGGAGGCTCTCGAAGCTAGCGTCGCCGCGGCCACCGGCCGAACGCTGGGTCCCGCGGTTGCCCGGATGAAAGGTACGGACCTCGAACACATCCGTTTCCAGCACCCGCTTTACACGCGCGATTCGGTCGGCGTGCTCGCCGATTACGTCACCCTCGATGCCGGAACCGGAGCCGTCCATACGGCGCCAGGGCACGGGAGCGACGACTTCATCACGGGCTTGAAGTACGGGCTCGAGATCTACGCGCCGGTCGGCCCGAGCGGACACTTCCTGGACACCGTGCAGCTCTTCGGCGGACAACGCGTGTTCGACGCCAACCCGGCGATCGAGGAAGCGCTGAAGGCGCGCGGCCGGCTCTGGCACCGGGAGTCGTTCCAGCATTCGTATCCGCACTGCTGGCGCTGCCACAATCCGGTCATCTTCCTCGCCACATCGCAGTGGTTCATTGCCATGGATGCGCCGCTGGATCCGAAATCAGGCGGGGACCGCACATTGCGCGCGACGGCGCTCGCCGCGATCGACAACGACGTCCACTGGGTGCCGTCGTGGGGGCACGATCGCATCTACAACATGGTCGCGAATCGTCCCGACTGGTGCATCTCGCGGCAGCGAGCCTGGGGCGTCCCGATCCCGGCCGTCGACTGCATCAAGTGCCGCGAGGCGCTGCTGACGCCCGAACTCGTCGAGCGCGCCGCGGCCGTGTTCGACGTCTACGGCGCGGACGCGTGGTACGAGCGGCCCGTCTCGGAATTCATCCCGGACGGTTTGACGTGCCAGACGTGCGGCGGCACCGAATTCGAACGGGAACGCGACATCCTCGACGTCTGGTTCGACTCAGGCTCGAGCCACGAAGCTGTTCTTCCGTTCCGGTCAGAACTGACCTGGCCTGCCGACGTCTACCTGGAAGGAAGCGATCAACACCGAGGCTGGTTCCAGAGCTCGCTGCTCGTCGGCCTCGGCACGCGCGGCAGGCCGCCGTTCCGCGAGGTCGTCACGCACGGCTTCATCGTCGCGGAAGATGGCCGCAAGATGTCCAAGTCGCTCGGGAATTCGATAGAGCCCGAGGAAATCATCAAGGACGGCGGCGCGGAGATCATCCGTCTCTGGGTGGCGATGGTCGACTTCCGCGAAGAAATCAGAGTCGGGAAGCAGATCCTCGCGCGCGTCGTCGAGGCCTACCGCAAGATGCGCAACACGTTGCGGTATCTGGTCTCGAACCTGTACGACTTCGATCCAGTGGTCGATCGCGTGGCGCTCGAACAGATGCAGGAAGTGGATCGGTTCGCGCTGTCGCGCTTCAGCAAGATGGCGTCGACGGTATTGGCCGCGTACGAGGCGTACGACTTTCCGTCCGTGTTCCAGGCCATCAATCAGTACACGACGGTCGATCTGAGCGCGTTCTACGCCGATGTGTCGAAGGATCGTCTCTACACATTCGCGGCCGGGTCGCCCGAGCGACGTTCTGCTCAAACCGCGATGTTCATCATCGCCGACGGGCTGACGCGGTTGCTCGCGCCGATCCTGCCGATGACGACCGATGAGCTCTGGAGGCACTTGCCCGGCAAACGAGAGGATTCGGTGCACCTGGCGGAGTTTCCCGAAAGCGTGGAGTCCATGCACGACCGCGACCTTGCCGCACGGTGGGAACGGCTGATGGGGATTCGCGACGAGGTCAATCGCGCGCTTGAAACCGAGCGGCAGGCCAAGACGATCGGCAATTCCCTCGGCGCCAGCGTGATCGTTCGCGCGCGCGGCGAGGATGCCCGCCTGCTCGACCGGTACCGCGACGATCTCCCGATGCTCTTCATCGTGTCCCAGGCGACGTTCGAACGGCTCGACGGCGAGGGCGCCGGCGTCGAGGTGGCCGTCTCGCGTGCCGAGGGCAGCAAGTGTCCGCGCTGCTGGCGCACGGTCCCCACCGTCTCGACCGCCGCCGACACCGAAGGCCTGTGCGATCGCTGTGTTGATGCGCTCCAGGGTACGAGCGGAACGGTGGCCGGGTGAGCGGCCGATGACTCTCCCGCCCGAGATGCCGGACACGGTGGTCCCGGCCGCGCCGCCCGCGCCCACCACCGCGGCTGGACGATACGCACACCCGCTGGAACTGGGAACGATGGCCGTCATCGTCGCGATCGACCAGCTGACGAAGGCGATCATCCGGATGATGCTGCCGCTTGGCGAAAGCCGGCGTATCATCCCGGAGTTCCTGGATTTGACGCACGTGCACAACACGGGGGCCGCATTCGGTCTGCTGAACGCGGCGGATTTTCCGTACAAGCCGATGGTGATGATCGGGATCGCCGCCATCGCGCTGGTCGCCATCGCTGCGTACGCCACGCAGCTGGGATTCCACCAGCGCATGGCGCGGTTCGGCCTGGCGCTGATCCTGGGGGGTGCGTTCGGCAATCTGATCGACCGGGCCATTGCGGGCTACGTCGTCGACTTCGTGGATGTCTACTGGGGGAGCACGCACTTCTGGGCGTTCAACGTGGCGGATTCGGCGATCACGATCGGGGCCATGCTGGTCCTCCTCGACATGATCGGAATCGGGCGGCGACATGCATCCAATCCTGTTTAATATCGGCCGCTTCCCTGTCTACACGTACGGCGTGCTGCTGGCTGCCGCCTACCTGCTGGGCCTGCAGTTTGCCCTCGTTCGCGCGCGGAAACGCGGACTCGACCCGAACCGGGTCATGGACCTCGGCATCTGGATCATCATCAGCGCGCTCGCCGGAGCGAAGCTGCTTCTCCTGATCGTCGAGTTCGATACGTTCGGCCGCAATCCGAAGGAGCTGCTCACGCTGGTACGGTCCGGAGGTGTGTTCTACGGAGGCCTGATCGCCGCGGTCATCGTCGCGCTCTGGTATCTCCGGCGCCATCGAATGCCGATGTGGACCGTGACGGATGTATTCGCACCGGGCATCGCTCTCGGCCATGTCATTGGACGCATGGGTTGCTTCTTTGCCGGGTGCTGCTTTGGCAGCCCGACCGAAGTGCCGTGGGCCGTGACGTTTCACAATCCGTATGCGGCTGAAAACGTGGGAACGCCATTGAACGTGCCGCTTCACCCCACGCAGCTGTACGAAGCAGGTGCTGAGCTGTTGATCCTCGGCTTGCTGCTGGCGACGGAAAACCGGGGCCGTACATTTCCAGGGCGCACGTTCTGGAGCTACATGGTGCTGTACGGCGTGTCCCGGTTCATCATCGAGTTCTATCGCGGCGATCCGCGAGGCACGATTGGAGCCTTCTCGACTTCTCAGTTTCTCTCGCTCATCATCGTTCCCCTTGCGATCGTGATGCTCATTGTCCTCGGCCGCCGATCGGCCGGGCCGGCGCCAGAAGCCCATGCGAGACGTGCCCGAGCCGCCTAGCCCTGGCCGCCGGGCCCTCAGCCTCGAGTCCTGAGCCTTGCCATCCCATCGACTCAGCGTTGAAGCCGAAAACGACGGCTCCCGTCTCGACAGTTTCCTGACGGCGCTGTTGCCGGAGCAGTCGAGATCGAGCATTCAGCGACTCATCAAGGACGGCCGCGTCACGGGTGCCCACGCGTCGCTTCGCGCGAGCACCGTCGTCCGGGCAGGGCAGACGTATGACGTCGACATCCCCGCGCCGGCTGCTGCGACCCCGGCAGCCGAAGATCTGCCTCTGCTCATCGTCTACGAGGATCGGGACGTCGTCGTGCTCGACAAACCGGCGGGCATGGTCGTCCACCCTGGCGCCGGACACGCGGGCGGCACGCTCGTGAACGCGCTTCTCCATCACGTCAAGGACCTCAGTGGCGTCGGGGGCGAGCTTCGCCCGGGCATCGTCCATCGTCTCGATCGCGGCACGTCAGGGCTGATGGTGGTCGCCAAGAATGATGCGGCGCACCAGGAACTCTCGCGCCAGTTCAGCGATCGAGAAGTGGAAAAGGAATACGTCGCGCTTGTCTGGGGCCTCGTGCACGCCGGGCGTCGCATTGATGCGCCAATCGGCAGAGATCCCGGCGACCGGCAGAAGATGTCCACGCGCGCGCGCCGCGCGAGGAATGCGGTCACGCGCGTCACGTTTGCGAAGCACTTCGAGGGTGCATCGTTGCTGCGGGTGGCGATCGCCACCGGTCGTACGCATCAGATTCGCGTGCACCTCAGCGCAATCGGCCACCCGATCGTGGGTGATTCAACTTACGGCGGAGCCCACCGGCGAACTGCGGCTCACTTGCGAGCGGTCCAGCGGCTCGAACGGCCGTTCTTGCATTCCTCCCGGCTGGTATTCACACACCCGGCCGATGGGAGGCGGGTCGAATTCGATTCACCATTGCCTTTGGATCTGCAAGATGTGTTGGATGAGATTGAACTGAAGCAGAGTGAATCTGGGAGCTGACTCGTGTCCGATACCGAACGTCTCAGTCATGAACGTGTCTTCGACGGGAAGGTCTTCGACATCGATCGCGACAGGGTACGCATGCCGAACGGCCGCACGGTCACCGTTGATGTCGTCCGACATCCGAAGTCGGTTGTTCTGATTCCGGTGCCGGAGCCGGGACACGTCATCCTGATCAGGCAGTACCGCTATGCGGTGAACGCGTTTCTGTGGGAGCTTCCCGCCGGCAGCGTGGACGAGGGTGAGTCACCGGAGCAGGCAGCGCGGCGGGAATGTCACGAGGAGATCGGCAAAGTGCCGGCCACCATCGTCCGCATGGCGTCGATGTTTCCGACGCCGGGTTACTGCGACGAGCAGATGGTGTTCTTCCGCGTGTCGAGTCTCGAGGAACCCACCGAAGCGGCGGCGCTGGACGAGGACGAGGACATCGAGGCCCGAACGTTCGAGCTGCGTGAGGCACGAGACATGATCCGGCGCGGGGAGATCACCGACATGAAGACCGTGGCGGGATTGGCGATGATCTGATTCCTATTGCACCGTCTGCCTGATCTCCTCATCCAGCGGCAGCCCCGTGTGGGTCTGCGTGGCCGACGGTCGGAGCGCGATGGCTGTCACTTCCTCGATGTGCACCACGTAGTGAATCGTCAGCTCGGCGCGAAGATCTTCGGTCAGGTCCTCTTTGATGTTCTTTTCGTTCTGCCGCGGCAAGATCACCTCGGTAATGCCGAGGCGGCGTGCGGCCAGGACCTTCTCCTTGATTCCGCCAACCGGCAGGACCCGTCCAGACAGCGTGATCTCGCCGGTCATCGCCACGTCTCCGCGAACCGGGCGGCCGGTGAGCTCAGAAGCCAGCGCAGTCACCATCGTGACGCCCGCTGAAGGGCCGTCCTTCGGAATCGCGCCGGACGGCACGTGGAGATGGATCTCCGCATCCTTGTAGAACTCCGGGTTGACCCCGTAGTGCTGCGCATGCGCGCGGAACCACGACAAGGCGGTTCTCGCCGACTCTTTCATGACGTCACCAAGATGTCCCGTGAGCGTGAGGCTTCCGCCCCCTTGCATCCGCGACGCCTCGACGAACAGCACCTCGCCGCCGGCCGGTGTCCAGGCAAGGCCGACCGCGACGCCCGGATCCTTCGTGCGATCCTCGATCTCTTCGTCGAGGAACGTCGGGGCGCCCAGCATCTCGACGACGACTTCCTCGGTGATGACGATGCGTGATTCGTCGCCTTCGGCGCGGCGGCGGGCAACCTTGCGGCAGAGCGCGCCGATTTCCCGCTCGAGATTGCGAACGCCGGCTTCGCGCGTGTAGCCGCGGATCACGGTACGGATCGCCTTTTCAGTGAACTCGACGGTTTCGGCGGAGAGGCCGTGGTTCGTGACCTGCTTCGCGATGAGGTGCTCGATGGCGATCTTGAGCTTTTCCTCCTCGGTGTACCCCGCGAGCTCCAGGACCTCCATGCGATCCCGCAGCGCAGGCGGAACCGGATCCAGCACGTTTGCCGTCGTCAGGAACAACACTTCCGAGAGATCGAACGGCACGTCGAGGTAATGGTCGCGGAACGAGTTGTTCTGCTCCGGGTCGAGGACCTCGAGCAGCGCCGATGCCGGATCGCCACGGAAGTCCGATCCGAGCTTGTCGATCTCGTCGAGGATGAAAACCGGATTCTTGGACTCGGCTCGCCGCAGGCCCTGGATGACTTGACCTGGAAGCGCGCCGATATACGTCCGACGATGACCGCGGATTTCAGCCTCGTCTCGCATGCCACCGAGCGAGACACGCACGAACTTGCGGCCCAGCGAGTTGGCGATGGATTTTGCGAGGGATGTCTTGCCCACACCCGGAGGGCCCAGGAAACAGAGGATGGGGCCCTTGACGTCCGGGTTGAGTTTCCGGACCGCGAGATACTCGATGACGCGATCCTTGACCTTCTCGAGGCCCGAGTGGTCCGCGTCGAGGACGTCTTTCGTCCGTTTGAGATCGATCGAGTCCTCGGTACGCTTGGCCCATGGCAGCGCGACGATCCAGTCCATGTAGGTCCGCGACACCGTATACTCGGCGGCCGCCACCGGCATCTTCGACAAGCGATCCAGCTCGCGAAGCGCTTCCTTCTTCACCGCTTCCGGCATGCCGGCCGCGTCCACTTTCCCGCGGAGCTCGTCGATCTCCCGAGCCTGGTCGTCTCCCTCGCCAAGCTCCTTCTGAATGGCCTTGAGCTGCTCGCGAAGGAAGTACTCCCGCTGGTTCTTGCCCACTTCCGACTGGACCTGCGACTGGATCTTGGAACCCAGCTCCAGCACCTCGAGCTCTTTGATCAGGATCCGGTTGAGCGTGTCCATCCGGGCGCGGATGTCGAGGGTGTCGAGCACTTCCTGCTTGACCGGGGTGCCGATGGTCGTGAGGCTCGAGGCGATGAAATCTGCCAGCTTCCCCGGGTCAGTGATGTTGGCCGCCAGCGCCTGCAGATCATCGGACAACACGGGCGACAGCGAGACGACCTGCTGAAAGTTGCTCTTGATGTTTCGCTGCAGCGCGTCAATTTCGAGGTGATCCTCCTCGCGCAGGCTCTCGTCTGCCGAGACCACCGCTCCCCGCAGGTAGGGCCTCGACTGCACGATGCGGTCGAGGCGCACACGGGCCAGCCCCTGGACGATCAGGCGCAGGCTGCCATCGGGCAGCTTGAACATCTTGTGTATGTGCGTGGCGGTGCCGATCGGGTAAAGGTCGTCGAGCCCCGGTTCCTCGACCGACGCTTCGCGCTGCGTGAAGACACCAATCATCCGGCCGGAGGATGTCGCCTCGTCGATCAGGCGCACCGACGCTTCGCGGGCGACCGCCAGCGGCATGAAAGAATTCGGAAAAAGCACCGTGTCCCGAAGCGGCAGCACCGGGAGCTCGCCTGGAATAGACAACGGCCGCTCGCCCGTCACCAGCAGTTCTTCGTCTAAACGGTCGGCCTGTTGGGGCTTATCGGACTGATCGGACTGATCGCTCATCGGCGATCCTCCCCCTTCACGAGTACGTTCGAGTGATGATACGCGGAAAACGGCGGGGCGGGCGCCCCGAAGGCGGGCCGGCGGCGTCCGGTCCGTCCGCGGTGGGACAGACCGGGCGCCAATCGAACATTTATCCCTGCATGTCCACAAACAGTGACGCGTTGCCGCGGCGCTGCGCCATCGCCTTTTCGCGCTGCTGCACCGTCTCCCGGGCCTCTTCGCAATCCTTGCACCGGACAGCGAACGGAAGGGCCCGGAGCCGCCGCTCCGAGATTTCTTCTCCGCACTCGAAGCAGTATCCGAACGTGCCCTCTTCGAGGCGGCGAAGCGCTTCCTCGATTTTGTGCAGCGTTTCGGCCTTCATCTGGATCAACGCGAACTCGATCTCGTCCTGAATATCCGCCTCGGAGCTTTCGGCCGCATCGAGAACGCCCTGCGTCGGGCTGTTCGGGCTCTCGGTGCGCGCATCCCGAATCTTCCCCTGCACCTGATCCATGATTTCACGCCGCCGCTCTTCGAGAATCCGGGTCAGCTCCGCATAGCGATCCCGGGTCATCTGCCCGCCTGGGTTCTTATGAACTTCCATATGAGTGCGCTCCTTTCCCTCTCCGCTTCGGTCCTTCAAGTCGAAGGCCGTTATGCAAGTCAATTGCCACGTTATGAAGCCCAACAGTTTACCGCAAAAAGTGCTTCTTTGTGAAGGACTGGTGGGCCGCCGGCAGGACTGGGTGAGGAAAAACTGACACACCTGGAGCAGTGCTGCGTGGCAATCACGCACCCCGATCCCTTCCCGCCGTCGCCTTCCACATCTGCTTCATCATCAGGATGTTACAAAGCCGTTCGCTCCGTTCCTGGCAATGCTGGCGCTTACTTGAACCTTTAGACGCCAGAACCCCTGGTGCCGGTTCTCCTGTCCTGAAAATGTCACAAACCAGATATCTTCCCAGGACCGTAGATATTCCCTGTCGAGCCACGGTGAGGCGTGGACACCTCGACAGATCGTAGGTGAGCCCCGGAGATTCGGACTACTGAAGGAAGCGCTTGCAGATCGACAGGTTTGGGACGATCCCCAGATCAACGAGTTTCTTGCCGTCTCGTGAGCTCCCCGTGCGTACCCACTTTTCGTACAGCCGGAGGAGATCAGCACTGGACGTCCCGCCAGCCCGCTCACTCACGTCGGCGAGCACGTCCATGTATCCGACAAACTTCCGGGCAAGCTCTCCGAAGACTTCCGCAAACGCGTCCTCGTCGCGACGACTGAGTGAGCCGTACGCGTACTCACCCATTGAGACGTAGTAATCAACGTCGACGGTGCGTCGCCGAAGGCTGTCGGGGAAGAACCCGGACATGAAGAGGGTAGAGTCGCCGAGGCTGCGAAGACGAATCCGCTGTTCGCTGCCGCCGGTCTGCAGCGCGCGCGTCAACTGGATCGCCAGCGGCTCCTCATCGAGGCCGGTGCCGGACCGTGCCTCGGGACGCACGTACTGGCAGAGCAGGTTGACGAGGTAGTAGGAGGTCAGGTCGCCCGCCTCGACATGCTGACGGGCGAGAGCTGACTCGACGAGCTCCTTGAAGTACTCGGCGGGCGGCTGTTCGTGCACGAGCGGACGGTCCATAAACCTCCACTGTCTGCGCGCGCGGGCCATCGCCTGCGCGCAGCCTCCGATCGACAACGTGCAACTCGTATTCCGTGTGCGGGCGCTGGGAAACGCACGCAAATCGTGGTGGGTTGCTCCCGATTATACGGATGCGCTTACAATTTTCAACCGTGCCGTCCCCTAAAGGCGCCGCCGGACGGGTTTGACGGGTGTTTGTGATATACTTTCGAGTTTGTGCCGCCTGAAATTCAGGCGGATGTACAGCGGAATCAAGGCTTTACACTCTGTAGGCTAGCCATGGCAAAACGTTGCGAACTCTGCGGGAAGGGCCCGGTTGTCGGGCGAAATGTCAGCCACGCGCACAATGTGACGGCTCGCCGGTTCGAACCGAACCTCCAGCGCGTTCGTGCCATGGTGAACGGCGGCGTGCGCCGGCTCCGGGTCTGCACCCGGTGCCTCCGTTCCGGCAAGGTTGTCAAGGCAGCCTGACGTGCGCCAGGCGGTTACCACCCCGTCTGCACCGAAAGCCATCGGCCCGTATTCGCAGGCCATTCGAGCGGGCTCGTTGCTGTTCGTGTCGGGACAAGTTCCGATCGATCCCGCGACCGGCGAGATCGTCGAGGGCGACATCGCGGTGCAAACGCACCGAGTCTTCCGCAACATCTCAGAGATTCTGAAAGCCGGAGGGGCTTCCCTCGACCACGTCGTACGCACGACGGTCTTCCTCGCCGACCTGAACGACTTTGCCGCGATGAACGAGGTCTACGGGGGTTACTTCGCCGCGCCGGCGCCGGCGCGCGCGACAGTGCAGGTGTCGAGGCTCCCTAGAGACGCGAGAATCGAGATCGACGTCATCGCTGTCGTTGAGTGACTCCGCTCACCGCGCCGCCCTCTCCACATCAACGACTCCGGCAATGCTGCGCAGCGATTTGATCACCTTCTGCAGGTGTTTCACGTCGCTGATCTCCACCGTCATGTCGATTCGCCCCATCTGGTCGTCAACCGTCGCTTCGACGTTGCGAATGTTGGTGTTGATGCCGGCGATCTTCGAGCTCACGTCTGCGAGGATTCCTTTCCGGTCCTCGACCTGGATCGTCAGGCGGACCGTGTAAGGCGTCCCATCTGTTCCCTTCGCCCATTCGACGGCGATCCGCCGCTCGGGATCGTAGAGCAGGTTGAGCACGTTCGAGCACGTGGCCGAGTGGACTGAGACGCCTTTGCCGCGAGTGATGTAGCCGACGATCTTTTCACCGCGAATCGGGTTGCAGCATCGCGCGCGGAAGACCATCAGGTCGTCGATGCCATGGACGGTGATCTTGTCGTCGCCGGTCCCGCCCAGGACTCGACGGACGACCGACGCAATGCCCCCTTCCGGCGGCGCCTCTTTGAGCTCGGACTGAGGCACGAACTTCGCCAGCACCGTCTTGGGAGCCAGCTTGCCGTAGCCGAGCGCCGCATACAGCTCGTCGGCCTTCCCCAGGCCGTACTCGGTCAGGACCCGGGCGATCGTCTCGGCCTCGGTGAGCTGCTTGATGTTGAGGCCGTACCGCTTGGCCTCCTTGTCGAACAGCTTCCGGCCAAGCTCGATGCTGCGCTCCTTCTCTTCGCCGTGGATGAAATGCTTGATCTTGTTGCGCGCCCGGGAGGTGGTGACGAAGTTCAGCCAGTCACGGCTTGGCTTGTGCCCCGGTGTCGTGAGGATCTCGACGATGTCGCCGTTGCGGAGCCGCGCGCGCAGCGGCACCATCTTGCCGTTGACCCGGGACCCCACGCACTGATGGCCGACGTCGGTGTGGATCGCGTAGGCGAAATCGACCGGCGTGGCGTCGCGCGGGAGGGCCTTGACCTCGCCGCGCGGCGTGAAGATGTAAACCTCTTCCGGGTAGAGCTCGATCTTCAGGTTTTGCAGAAACTCCTGAGGATCACGGACCTCCTGCTGCCACTCGAGCAGCTGCCGCAGCCACACGAAATACTGCTCGTCGCGGCCGGCGCCCACGCGCCCTTCTTTGTATTTCCAGTGCGCGGCAATACCTTCTTCGGCGGTCCGGTGCATGTCTGCGGTGCGAATCTGCACCTCGAACGGCATGCCTCGATCGCTGATCACCGAGGTGTGCAGCGACTGATAGCCGTTGGGCCTCGGCATGGCAATGAAGTCCTTGATCCGTCCCGGCACCGGCGACCACGTCTGGTGGATGATCCCCAGCGCGCCGTAGCAGTCCTTCACCGACTGTGTGACGATGCGCAGCGCGACGAGGTCGTACACCTGGTCGAGCTCGATCTTCTGGCGCTTCAGTTTCTGGTGGATGCTGAACAGGCGCTTGATCCGGCCGTCGATCTCGATGATCGGAACCTGTGCCTCGGCGAGCTTCGCCGTGACGGTATTCTTCAGATCCTCGATCATCCCCTCGGTCGCGCGCCGGCGCTTCTCGACCTGCAGCCGCAGCCCCTCGTACGCGGGGGGCTCCAGATACTTGAACGCCAGCTCTTCGAGCTCGTTCTTGATCTTGCTCATCCCGAGCCGGTTGGCGATGGGGGCATAGATGTCGCGCGTCTCCTGCGCGATCTTGACGCGTCGCTCCTCAGGCAGGTGATGGAGCGTCCGCATGTTGTGCAACCGATCGGCGAGCTTGACCAGGATGACGCGGATGTCGTCCACCATCGCGAGCAGCATCTTGCGGAAGTTCTCCGCCTGACGCTCCTCGCTCGATGAAAACGAGAGCGCGCCCAGCTTGGTGACGCCTTCGACGACGTGCGCCACGTCCGGCCCGAACAGTTCCTTGATCCGTTCGATCGGCGTCTGCGTATCCTCGACGATGTCGTGGAGGAGCCCGGCGGCGATCGCCACCACGTCGAGCTTCATGTCGGCAAGCAGATCGGCGACTTCGAGCGGGTGCACCAGGTACGGCTCGCCCGAGTGGCGCACCTGTCCCTTGTGCTCGAACGCGGAGAAGACATAGGCCCGTCTCAGCAGGTCGATGTCGGCATCCGGGTTGATGCCCCGCACTTTTTCGACGAGGTCCTCGAACCGAATCATGGAGAGTGGTGTCTAAATTCGCTGAGGGGAGCCGGCCGGGTGCCCCGGTTGACGCGGTGTTTTTCCGTTCACTATACTGGCCCGGTTCGGGTGCCGGCAATCTTCCTGTTCGTACCAGCAGTGCCGAAGACCGGACACACGGGCGTTGACTTCCATTGTAATACCCAGTTTCGTGCGGAGCGGCAGCCGGCGCCAAGGGCGCCGCGTCTCGAGGGGAGCATGATCAGAATGCGAACGACGTCGGCGCTCACCGTGGCGGTGGTGCTTGGATTCAGTCTGGCGGGTGCCGGCTGCGGCAAATACTCCTGGGGTGCCCTGACGGCGCAGAAGGCGTACAAGGACGGCAACGCCCTCTATCAAGGCTCCGACTGGAAGGGGGCCTCCGCGAAGTACGAGCAGGCGCTGGCGTCAGACCCCAGCCGCGCCGAGATTTTCTTCTATCTCGGCAACAGCTACGACAACATGTACAAGTCGAGCCACGCGGGTGAGCCTGACAACGACGCGAACATCCAGAAGGCCATCGCCAACTACGAGAAAGCGGCCGAAAAAGACCCCAAACCCGACATGCGGAAGCTGGCCCTCCAGTATCTCGTGGCGGCATACGGGCCCGAAAAGCTGAACTCACCCGAGAAGGCCGAGCCGATCGTACAGAAGATGATTTCGATCGAGCCCAACGAGCCGACGAACTATTTCGCCCTGTCAAAGATTTACGAGGACGGCGGCCGCTACGACGAAGCCGAACAGACGCTGCTGAAGGCGAAGGAAGTCAAGCCGAACGATCCGCTCGTCTACACGACGATTTCCGGCTTCTACAATCGCCAGGGAGATTTCCCGAAGACGATTGATGCGCTGAATACGGCGGCCGACCTCGAGCCGAAGAATCCCCAGGGCTACCAGCTGCTGGCGACCTACTACTGGGAAAAGGCCTATAAGGACCACCGCCTCACGTCGGCCCAGAAGAAGGAATACATCGAGAAGGGGCTGGCCGCGACCGACAAGGCGCTTGCCCTGAACCCGGACTATGCCGATGCGCTGACCTACAAGAACCTGCTGCTCCGGATGGAAGGCAACGAGGAGACTGACCTGGCCAAGCGCGCGGCGCTCTACAAGGAGGCCGACGAGCTGCGGAACAAGGCCATCGACCTCAACAAGGCCCGCCAGTCAGGCGCCAAGCCGAAGTAGGCGAGAAGTAGGCCACAGAAGAACACAGCACACCTGCATTCTTACGAAAGGCCGTCCGCGAAATATCGCGGGCGGCCTTTTTCTTTCAGTTCCCAGTTTCCAGTTCCCAGTTTCCAGACTGCCAGCGAATCTCAAGTATTTCAGTTCTTGATTCCGCGCATGCTCTCGGTGATGACTCCCACCCGCGCGACGCCGGCGCCCTTTGCCGCGTCGATGACGGAGACGACCTGCCCGTAGCGCAGCGAGCCGTCGGCAGCGATGAACAGCGTCTTGTCGCGACGGTCGCGAAACACCCCGCTCAATGCAGCCTGCAGCGCGGGGAGCTCGACCGGCTGCTTGTTGATGGAGACGCGTCCGTCCGCGGAGTATTCGAGAACGATGCCTGGAGAAGGACCTGGCGTCTCGGTTCGGGGTGCCGGCTGCGGCACGGAGAGGTCGAGCCCCTCCTGCATCAGCGGGAGCGCCGCCATGAAGATGATCAGCAGGACGAGCAACACGTCGATGAGGGGCGTAATGTTGGGCTCAATCTGAAGCCGGCCCGCCGCCGGCCTGACAACACCGTTCGATCGCATTGATCCCTCCTCTCGGCAATCCGCAATCGACAGTCTCAATCGACAATCGACAAATCAAACAAATCAGCAATCATCAATCAGCAATCAGCAATTCCCTTAGACCCCGTACAAAGAAAAAGGGCGAACCGTTGGGTTCGCCCTTCGAAATGTTCCGCCCGGAATTTCTTCCGCCTAGTTCCCCTGCTTCTGCCCGCCGCGACGCATCTCTTCGGTCACGATGCCGACCTTCTCGACGCCGGCGCCCTTGGCCGCGTCGATCACGGCAATGATTTCGCCGTAGCGGAGCTCGCCGTCGCCCGCAATGAACATGGTCTTTTCCTTGCGGGTCTCGAAGATGTCACGCAGCCGTGTCTCGAGATCGCCGAGGGTCACGGGCTGATGGTTGATGGTGATTTGCCGGGCGTTCGTGTATTCCAGCATCACCTGGGTGTTGTCCTGCGGCTGCGTCGGCGTCTTCGTCTCGAGCGGCAGGTTGATGTCGACGCCGCGTTGCGTCAACGGCAGCGTGGCCATGAAGATGATCAGGAGCACGAGGAGCACGTCGATGAGCGGCGTGACGTTCATGTCCGAACTGGCGTGCGGCGTTTCCCCGCGAACGACCTTCTCGGCGCCGAAATGCTTGTGTGCGTGGGCCATGATTACTTGCCTCCCGCCGCCGGCGCGTTCGGATCCTTCTTCGGTTCGGTGATGAGGCCGATGTCCTCGATCCCGACCGCACGGAGGCTGTCCATCGCCTCCATGATTGCGCTGTATTTGGCGTCCTTGTCACCCTTGATCAGGACGATCTTTTCGGTCTTGTCCTCGAGCGCGGCCTTGACCCTCGTCGTGAAGTCGGTCTTCGTGGCCTGGATCCCGTTCACCCAGAACTGGTTGGCAGAATCGATCGCAACAACCGTCTGATTCTGCGTTTCCGGCTTCGGCTCACTGTTCCCGGCTTCGGGCAGCGTGACTGCGACCCCCTGCTGCAGCATCGGGGCGATGAGCATCATGATGATCAGCAGAACCAGCATGACGTCGACCAGCGGGGTGACGTTGATGTCCGCCTTCAGCCCGCCTTTTGCGCCGCCAACATCCATTGCCATGGCAATACACCCTCAGATCAATTTGCGAATTGGTGAATTTGCGAATTGGTGAATTGGCGGGTTGGTGAATTCGCGCGGTGCTGTCGATGGCGCGCGTCGTCCCATCACCAACCTCACGAATTTCACCCGGGTCGTCAATTCACCAATTCCCCGACTACTAATTCACCAATTCGCCTACGCTGTCTTCTTGATGAAGTAGTCGAGCAGCTCAGACGAGGAGTTATCCATTTCGACGTTGAAGTACTCGATGCGGCCGGTGAGGTAGTTGTAGAACCACACCGCGGGAATCGCGACGACGAGCCCGAGCGCGGTCTCGACGAGCGCTTCCGAAATACCAGCGGAGACGGCGCCGAGGCCGCCCGATCCGGTGGCCGCGATGCCCTGGAACGCGGTGATGATGCCGACGACCGTGCCGAGCAGCCCGACGAATGGCGCCGTCGCGCCGATGGTCGCGAGCGCCGCGACGCCCTTCTTCAGGTCGTTGGCGGTGAGCGCAGACGCGCGCTGAATGGCGCGCCGCACCGTATCCACGAGGTCCTCACGACTGAGGTTTGCCCCGCTTTCCTGCTGGAATTGATACTCCTGCAATCCTGCCAGCACGACCTTCGCGAGGTGGCTGTAGCGGTAAGTCTTCGAGGACGAGATGGCAATGGCATCCTTCAGGCGGCCGTCCTTCAGGTGCTTGGCGACCTGTGGCGCGTACAGCTTCGACTGCTTACGGGCTTGCGTGAACGTATAGATACGTTCGATTGCCACGCCAAAAGAAATCATCGACATGATGACCAGGATGAACGCGATGGCCCTCGCGACCAGGCCCATGTCTCCCCACATCTTAATCAAATCCATCTCGCCACTCCTCCGGTGCCTGGACTACTCCAGAGCTAGTTCGGTTGCCTGAACGTGTTATTGAAGCGTGAAATTCACCGTGACGGTCATGATGACAGGCACGGGCACGCCGTTGAGCAAGGTCGGTGTAAACTGCCACTGCTTCACGGCATCGAGCGCTGCCTGGTCGAGCAACGGGATTGACCGCAGCACCTTCGCGTCCTTCACCTTGCCATCGGCGCCGATCGTCGCCTCGATGATCACCACGCCCGAAACACGCGCGGATTGAGCGATGGGCGGATAAACGGGTCGGACGTCTTTGGTCTTGGTCGGCGTCTTGATGTTGCCACCAACGCGCACGGGCGCTGCGGGGGGTGGCGGTGGCGGAGGGGCCTCCGGCAGTCCACCGACGACGCCCCCGACCGTGCCACCCGGAATTCCGCCCTCCACGCCACCCGGCACACCAGCCGTCGACGGGACGGACGGCGGTTCGGGGACGATCTCCTTGGGTGCCTCTGTCGGGGCGGCGTTGGGGTTCGATACTGGGACCGGCTGGACCTTTGGCGGTGCCGCGGCTGCCGGGGGCGGCGGCGGTGGCGGTGGCGGCGGGGGCGGCGCGCCCACGAACGCCATCATCGTTGGCGGCGTAGGCAGCACATCGGCAGCCATCAACGGGATGATGATCACCGCCCCGAAGATCGCCACGTGCGCGACAATCGAGAGCGGGACCGTATACCACTTCTGAGACCCGAGTTTGATGGTCGGGTTTACGACGTCGCCGAACATATCACGCGGCACGGCTAGTCCTCCTGGCTCTGTCGAAAGCGGCGCAAGACCGCGAATTATAGTCAGAGCCAAAAACCAGTGTCAATGAAGCATCTTCCAGTGAGTTAGACACCGTGGTTTCACAAATGGCCCGTCGAAAAAGCGCCAAAATTGCAGCTTATCGGCCCGCGGCCCGTACCTGAATCCGCATGCCATAAAACGAACGCCAGACAAATAGCGCCGACGCGAGGATGAACGCCCCTGCCAGCAGATGGCTCACCATCGACCCGTACTGTTCTGCAAGCTGCACGCCCAGTTCGACGGCTAGTAATCCGAACAGGGTCGTGAACTTGATCACCGGATTCATCGCCACCGACGACGTGTCCTTGAACGGATCGCCGACCGTGTCGCCCACGACGGTCGCGGCGTGGAGAGGCGTGCCCTTCTCCTTGAGCTCAACCTCGACAATTTTTTTCGCGTTATCCCAGGCGCCGCCCGCATTGGCCATGAAAATCGCCTGGAACAGGCCGAACAGGGCGATCGACACGAGGTAGCCGATGAAGTAGTAGGGCTCCAGAAACGCAAACCCGAGTGTCGCAAAGAAAATGGCAAGAAAGATATTGAACATGCCCTTCTGCGCGTATTGCGTGCAGATTTCGACGACCTTCTTGCTGTCGGCCACCGAGGCCTTTTCGACGACGCCATCCAGCCTGATGTTGGCCTTGATGAACTCGACGGCACGGTACGCGCCCGTCGTGACGGCCTGCATCGACGCGCCCGTGAACCAGTAGATCATGCAGCCGCCCGTGATCAATCCCAGCAGGAACGGCGGGTGGAGAATCGACAGATACTGCAGGAGCTCGGGTTGAAGCCGGTGCGTCAGCACCACGATGATCGAAAAGATCATCGTGGTCGATCCCACGACCGCGGTGCCGATGAGGACGGGCTTCGCCGTCGCCTTGAACGTGTTCCCGGCGCCGTCGTTCTCCTCGAGCAGGTGCTTCGCGCGCTCGAAGTTCACGTCGAACCCGAAGTCCTTCTTCAGCTCCTGCTTGATCCCGGGCAGCGATTCAATCATGGACAGCTCGAAGACCGACTGTGCATTGTCCGTGACCGGCCCGTACGAATCGACTGCGATCGTCACGGGACCCATCCCGAGGAAGCCGAAGGCCACGAGGCCGAACGCGAAGACCGCCGGGGCAATCATCAGCCCCGATGGAAACTGCGTGCTGACACCGTAGGCAATCGACATCAATCCCATGATGACCATGCCGAGCCAGTACGCGCTGAAGTTGCCCGCGACGAGGCCGGACAACACGTTGAGCGACGCGCCGCCTTCCCGCGACGACGTCACCACTTCACGCGTGTGGGCAGACTCGGTGGACGTGAAGACCTTGACCAGTTCGGGAATGATGGCGCCCGCGAGCGTGCCGCAGGTGATGACGCTCGAGAGCTTCCACCATAACGTCGTATCGCCGCCAAGCGTCGGGATCAGCACAAACGAAACGAGGTAGGTCAACGCCACCGACACCAGCGACGTCAGCCACACCAGCGTCGTGAGCGGCGCCTCGAAATTCATCTTCGCCGCCGTCGCGTACTTGGCCTTCGCCCACGCCGCGTTCAGCAGATACGACAGTCCGCTCGCGATGACGCCCATGATGCGCATCACGAAGATCCAGACCAGCAGCTGCACCTGGATCGTGGGGTCCGTCACCGCGACGAGGATGAACGAGATCAGCGCCACGCCGGTGACCCCGTAGGTCTCGAAGCCGTCCGCGCTGGGCCCGACCGAGTCGCCCGCGTTGTCGCCCGTGCAATCGGCGATGACACCCGGGTTACGGGCATCGTCTTCCTTGATGTTGAAGACGATCTTCATCAGGTCGGCGCCGATGTCCGCGATCTTGGTAAAGATGCCCCCGGCGATTCGCAGCGCCGCGGCGCCGAGCGACTCACCGATGGCGAAGCCAATGAAGCAGGATCCTGCGTAGTCTCCCGGGATGAAGAGGAGGATGCTGAGCATCATGAATAGCTCGACGCTGATGAGCAGCATCCCGATGCTCATGCCCGCGCTGAGCGGAATGGCATAAATCGGATACGGCAGGCCCCTCAGACCCGCAAACGCCGCGCGCGAATTCGCAAACGTGTTGACGCGGATACCGAACCAGGCGACCCCGTAGCTGCCGCCGATCCCGATCAGGCTGAACAACAGGATGATCGCGACCTTGATCGGCGCGAAATGCTGCAGCAGCCCGAAGTAGAAGATCATGATCACGCCGATGAAGAATCTCGAGGATGAGGATGAACTTGCCCTGGGTGATCAGGTAGGTCTTGCAGGTCTCGTAAATCAGCTCGGAGATTTCGAGCATCGAGCGATGCACTGGGAGATTCTTCAGCTGGGTGTAAATCACGAGACCGAATGCGAGGCCCAGGAGACACACGCCGAGGCCGGCCATCAGGAGCGTTCGAGCGTTCACGCCTCCAAAGCTGACCGCGCCGAGATCCGGGAGCACCAGGTTGGCTTCCCGCCGCCCCGATGCGTCGTCTCCTGCTGAACCGCCGCGGCGGCAGGCGCCTGCGGGGCCGCCAGCGCGACTCGGCCCGCAGCCGCCACCAGACACACGAGGATGGCCGCCAGAATCCCGGCGCGCGCGCCGCGTGAACAGAACGTCTCGAACATGTCTCTCCTTTTATTACCCGAGGGGCTTCGCCCCTCGGCACGCCTACCGCTCGAAGCTTCGGCGATGTCCGCCGTAGCCATGGCGAAGGCGGAACTCCCCTACACGCGCTCTTGCTCGCTCGCTTCGCTCGCTCGCGTCTTCTTTCGCGCCGGCTTGCCTCGCCGTAGCACCGGTCTATTTAACGGTGCGAAGGCGGGGCACGCAAAAGTTTCAAATCGGTACTCAAAGTGCCGCGATCTATTCAAGCCGTGTTGAACGGAGATTTTTGTCGCCGTGACGGCTGATTTACACGCGGAAATCGCCGACGCGATCGTCGCCGCGCCGCGCCTTGATCCGGCTTGCCAGCGCCATGCCGCCGGTCAGGAATATGCGAATACCCTGTTCGACCGTGACGTCCGGGAAGGACGCCTTGTCCCGCGCGGAGATGATGACATCGCCCAGATACAGGTGATTCGTCGGGACGTACACGGCGATCATCGGTTCCGGTCCCTGCCCGCGGTCCACGGTGAATTCCTTCGTCAGAAAGCCCAGGACGAACCCGCGGGACACGTCTTCGAGCAGCACGACGCGTTTGAACCCGTACTCGTTGTCGGGCGAGAACGCCACGACCAGCTGCTTGACCGGCGCGTAAATGGTCCGGAAGACCGGCACGCGCAGCAGATAGCCTTCCGTCGTCTGCAGCAGCCGTTTGCCGATCACGTTGGTGGCGAACGCGCCCACCAGCAGCACGAACAGCGCCGTCGTCAGGATGCCCAGCCCCGGCGCGTGGGTGATACCCAGCTGCGGCATCCGCTGGAGCCACGCGTCGTAAAAGGGTCCGACGAAGCCGTCGATGAGCCGGAAGATCCAGACGAATGTCGCCACGCTGATCACGAGCGGCACCGTCACGAAGAACCCGGTGATGAAGCTGCGTCGAAGCCACTGCATGGCGGATCACAACCAATGCGCGGCAATTGCTCCGAACACCGCGAGCCCGAGCACGATCCGGTACCAGGCGAAGGGCCCGAACCCCGACCGCCTGACCACGGCGAGGAACGGTTTCACCACCAGCAGCGACGCGATGAACGCCATCACGAATCCGATGGCGATTTCGAGCGCGCGTTCCGACGAGAGATGGTGGCGAACCTTGAGCAGGCTGTGCGCGAAGGCCGCCATCATCGTCGGCATCGCGAGAAAGAACGAGAACTCCGCCGCCGCCGGGCGATCGAGCCCCATCAGCATCCCGCCGACGATCGTGGCGCCCGATCGCGAAACACCGGGAACCATCGCCAGCACCTGGCACGCGCCGATCGCCGAGCGCGCGCGAGAGCGGCGTCCGATCCGCGTCGAGCACGGTCGGCACCGGGCGGTAACGCTCGACGAGCAGCATGACGATGCCGCCGGCCACGAACGTGGTCGCGAACACCTTCGGGCTGTCGTAGAGGACGGTCGTCACGTAATCAGCCAGCAGGACGCGCCTGCGAGAACGGCTGGCGCGAACGCGACCAGAATCATCAGCGCAAAATGACGCGCGTCGGGATCGGACGGCAAACGCATCACGATGTGAAGGATCTTCGATCGATAGAGCCACATCACCGCGAGGATCGATCCGAGCTGGATCATGACGGTGAACACGCCTCCGGGATCCTCGAAGTGCGAGGAGCCGCGCGCCGATGAGCAGATGCGCCGTGGACGAGACGGGCAGAAACTCAGTCAGCCCCTGAATGACGCCCAGCAGTGCGGCGACGAGTAATGTCACGAAGAGCGCAGCTCGCTACGAGGCACGGCGGCGCCCGGGCTTCCGGGTCTTCGGCGACGGGGACGACGCGGATGCGGCCGGCGCGGACGTGGCCATCTTGCCAGGCCCCTTGACCCGGCTCTGCCAGATCACGGCAATCGCGGCGGCAATGAACACGCTGGAATACGTCCCGGTGACGATGCCGACGATCATCGTGAAGGCGAAACCGTGCAGGACTTCGCCGCCGAAGAGGAACAACGCGATTGCGCTCAGGAGCGCCGTGCCCGCGGTGATGACCGTGCGGCCCATCGTCTGGTTGACCGACCTGTTGACGATGTCGTAGAGGCGATCGCGACGCATGCCGCGGATGTTTTCACGCACGCGGTCGAAGATGACGATGGTGTCGTTGGTCGAGTAGCCGGTGACGGTCAGGATCGCGGCGATGACGTTGAGCGACAGGTCGTAGCGGAAGAACGCCAGGAACGCGAAGGTGACCAGCAGATCGTGAATCGTGGCGACGACCGCGCCAACGGCGAAGCTGAACTGAAACCGGAACGCGATGTACAGCAGGATGCCGATAAGGGACATGACGGTCGCGCAGTTCGCCCTTCCATCGCAGATCCTGACCCACGGCCGGACCGACGATCTCGGTCCCGGCGGGCTTGAACGACCCGAGATTGGCGGCCTTCAACGCACCGACGACCTGGTCGGCCTTCTGACTCAGCCCCCCGCCCGATTCCTCGCCGACGCTCGGCACACGGATCATGTACTGGCGGGCTGATTCCTCGCCGTATCGCTGGACGACGGCGTTCTGACCCTCGCCTGGCATCGCGCGCTCGAGCGCGGCCCGGACGGCCGACGAATCAGGCGGCTGCTGATCGAACTCGACGATGACGATGGAGCCGCCGGAGAACTCGACTCCCAGCGGCAGTCCTTTCGTCTTGATGACGCCGAGGCCGGCAATGATGATGAGCCACGACAGACCAATGGCGAACCATCGCCAGCGGAGAAAGTCGAAGTGTGGAGTCTTGAAGATCTGCATGGTGTCGGCCTAGATGCTGAGCACTGCGGTCTGGCGATGACCCAGCACCGCTTCGAACAGCGTCTTGGAAACGAACGTGGACGTGAAGAGGTTGGAAATGAGACCGATGACGAGCGTCATCGCGAAACCGCGAATCGGGCCCGTGCCGAACTGGAACAGGAACGCCGCCGAAATGAGCGAGGCGACGTGCGTATCGAGCAGCGTGAGGAACACGCGGGAGAAACCGGCATTGATCGACGCGCGCACGCCCCGTTGAGCGGCAAGTTCCTCTTTGATGCGTTCGAAGATCAACACGTTCGAATCGACGCCAATCCCCATGGTCAGCACGAAGCCGGCAATGCCCGGCAGCGTCATCGTCGCCCCGATGTAGGCCATCAGACCGAGCAGAATCACGAGGTTGAAGATGAGAGCGACGACCGCGTTGACTCCCGACAGCTTGTAGTAGATCAGCATGAAGCCGACGACGAGCAGCAGGCCGACGAGCGACGCCGTCACGCCGGAACGGATCGAGTCAGCGCCGAGCGACGGCCCGATCACGTGTTCTTCAAGATAGCTGAGGCTCGCCGGGAGCGCGCCTGTGCGCAGGATGAGCGACATGTCCGCGACCTGCTGCGTCGTGAACGAGCCCGTGATGCGCCCTTCGTCGCTGATCTTGGTTTCGATGCGCGCGGCCGAGCTCACGCGGTGGTCGAGCACGATGGCCAGCAGTCGGCCGATGTTCTCGCCGGTCGCCTTGCCGAACTTGCGGGCACCTTCGTTGGTGAGCGAGAACCTGACGGCGGGACGATCGTTTTCATCGATGGTCGGCTTGGCGTTGCGGAGATCGTTGCCGGTCACCGCGGCCGTCTTGCGCACGAGATAGAAGCTCGTGTCGCCGGGAGCGGCCGACCCCTGAACACTTCCATGTCGTCGGGCACTTTTCCGCCGGACGCCTGCAGCAATTGATCCTGCGTGCCGGCCGGACCCGCTTCGACGATCTTCAGTTCGAGGATCGCGGTCGTTGCGGATGATTTCCTTCGCGCGAGCCACGTCCGTCACGCCTGGCAGCTGGACGAGGATCTCGTCGTTCGATTGCCCGTAGAGCGAAATGTTCGGTTCGGCGACGCCGAGCTCGTTGACGCGCCGATCGATCGTTTCCGCGCCTGCGTGACGGCCTGCTCCCGCATGCGTCGCGCTCGATGTTCGGTTTCATCGTGAAATCGTAGTTCCCGCCCGCACCCGAATTGCGATCGTACTCGGTCGTCGGCTCTGATCGTCGGCGAGCCGTGCGAAGCTCCGCGTCCGTTCCGTCGGGACGCCCTCGACCCGGAACGTCGCGGGGAGGCACGGTGATGGACGTTCACGCTGACGCTGGCGGTCTTCAACGCCTCGCGCAGTTGCTCGCCGTCGTCGTCGATCCGGATGCGAGCGCGTCGTCGGTGTGCACGCGGAGACGAGATGCACGCCGCCGCGCAGGTCGAGGCCCAGCTCAGCTGCTTGGCCATCAGCCACGACGGCAGCGGCATGTGGTACCGGCTGCGCGAGGATCGGGTAGACGCCGACCGCAAAGAAGACACGACGACCGCGAGGATCGTGATGAGTTTCCAGCGAATGTTCTTGTTCATGGCTTAACTGTTGCCCGATTCGGAAACGACGGGATCCTGGCCCTGGTAACCGCCGACCGACGCGCGGGCGACCTCGATACGCACCTTGTCGGCAACCTGCACCTGGATCGGACTTGTCATTCACGCGCGTGATCTGTCCGTAGATGCCGCTAGTCGTGACGATCTTGTCGCCGACCTTGAGCGCGTCCTGAAACGCCTGGACCTTCTTCTGCCGCTTCTGCATCGGCATCAGGATCGAGAGGTAGAAAATCCGAGAACGAGCGCGTACGGCAGGATCAGCATGAGCCCGCCGCCGCTGCCCGATCATCGCGATCATATAAAGGATCAACCACCCGGTATCGGCATTCAATATTGAGGTCGGCGGGAGAAGGTTTGACGGAACTCCTGGCGGAGTTTTTCAAACGAGCCGAACACTATAGCCTCCCTAATCCTCCGCATCGTGTCAAGGTAAAAGTGGAGATTGTGCAACGAGTTGAGGGTTGCGGCGGTCATCTCTCCGGCGATGAAGAGGTGCCGCAGATACGCGCGTGAAAAGTTGCGGCAGGTGTAGCAGCTGCAGTCCGGATCCGGCGGCGAGACGTCCTCGGCGTACCGCGCGTTCTTGATGACCAGCGGCCCGCGGCTCGTGAGGAGCTGGCCGTTGCGGGCGTTGCGCGTGGGGAGCACGCAGTCGAACAGGTCCACGCCCTGGGCGACGGACTCGAAGAGATCGTCGGGCATGCCGGTGCCCATGAGGTAACGCGGCCGATCGTCGGGCAACAGCGGCGCGGTGTGGGCGACGATCTCATACATCACGTCCACCGGCTCGCCGACGCTCGAGCCGCCGATCGCGTAGGCCTCGAACCCGATCTCGACGGTCGCCTGCACGCTTTCGGTCCGGAGGCCGGGTCGAAATGCCGCCCTGGATGATCCCGAACTGCGCCTGACCGGGATTGGTGACGACCACGTCCGGCGCGGAGGCCGGATCGTGCGCGGAACTGGAAGTGACGCGCCGGCGCGCCGTCGCGCCCATCGCACCGATCGCTCCATCGCCGCGCCCTCGCGCGGGGTACCGGCTCCGGGTCCGCGCCGGCGAGGCCACGCATTCGTCGAGCACCATGGCGATGTCCGACCCGAGCTGGGCCTGGATGTCGACCGCGCGCTCGGGCGTCAGCAGGTGCAGCGACCCGTCGATGTGCGAGCGGAACTCCGCCCCCTCCTCGCGGATCTCGCGCATCGCCGCGAGGCTGAAGACCTGGTACCCGCCGCTGTCGGTCAGGATCGGCCGGTTCCAGCCGATGAAGCGTGGAGACCGCCGCACCGGGCGATCAGGCCGTCGCCCGGCTTCAGATACAGATGATAGGTATTGCCGAGAATGATCTCCGCGCCGAGATCCTCGAGATCGCGCTGCGTCATCGACCTTGACCGCGCCACGCGTGCCGACCGGCATGAACGCGGGCGTCTGCACGAGGCCGTGCGGGGTCGTCAGCTCGCCGCGGCGCGCCGCGCCGTCGCGGTTGAGGATGCGAAACGCGAAACTGGTCGCTCACTGGGTCCAGCAAGCGAATGTCTCGCACTCGAGACGCGGAGACCTGGGTCACCTGGGACCCGCGACTGGACCTGACTTCGCCCGACTCCCGCCTCCTGTATTCTTCGCGTGTGAAACGACTTCGCGCTCGGCGTGCTCTATGGCGGGCGTTCGGGTGAGCACGAAGTGTCGCTGGCGTCGGCGGCTGCGGTCTTCGCCAACCTCGATCGCACGCGGTACGAGCCGGTTCCGATCCGCATCGAGAAGGACGGCCGGTGGGCGCTCGCCGATCGCGCGCCGACGGCGGTGTCGGCGGCAGAAGTCATCGAGCAGGCGCGGCTCGATGCGGCCCGGCCCGTGCGCGAGCGGCGCGAGGTCCACCTGGTGGCGCGGCCGAGCGAGGAAACCATTCTCTCGATCGATCGCCGACGGAGCTCGCGCGACGAGGACGGAGCAGGCGGTCGTCACCGGCCTGAATCTGGACGTCATCTTTCCCGTCCTGCACGGCCCGTACGGCGAGGACGGCACCATTCAGGGCCTGCTCGAGCTCGCCAACGTCCCGTACGTCGGCGCCGGTGTCCTCGCGTCGGCCGTCGGCATGGACAAGGCGGTGATGAAGGTCGTGTTCGCCGCCGCGGGTCTGCCGGTCTGCCCGTATCGCGTCGTGCTGCGCCACGACTGGCAGGGCGGACGCGACGCCGTCGCGTCGAAGTCGCTCGAGAAGGCGCTCGGCTATCCGATGTTCGTGAAGCCGGCGAACCTGGGATCGAGCGTCGGCATCTCCAAGGTGAAGACGCGCGCCGGGCTGCCTGGCGCGATGGATCTCGCGGGCGAGTTCGATCGCAAGATCGTCGTCGAGGCGGCGGTCCCGGATGCCCGCGAAATCGAATGCGCCGTGCTCGGCAACGACGCGCCGGAAGCGTCGGTGCCCGGCGAGGTCGTGCCGTCGCGCGAGTTCTACGACTACGAAGCCAAGTACATCGACGACGGATCGAAGATCATCATCCCGGCCGACCTCGAGCCCGCGGACGGCGGCGGAGATTCGCCGGCTGTCGATCGCGGCGTTCCAGGCGATCGACTGCGCCGGCATGGCGCGCGTCGACTTTCTCGTCGTCCGCGGCACCAGACGAGATCTTCGTCAACGAAGTGAACACGATTCCCGGGTTCACCACGATCAGCATGTACGCCAAGCTCTGGGCGAGGCGTCCGGGGTCGAATACCCCGCGCTGCTGGATCGGCTGGTCGGCGCTTGCGCTCGAGCGCCACGCCGAAAAGCAGCAGCTCCGCACCAGCCTGACATGATCGCGACCTCCTCGCGGGGTCCCCAGCGTGCGCTCTGTGCACGATGGGGTGCCTGGCGGGGTCACCGGCGTGCGGGACGTCCGTGCGCGGGGCGCTCTGCTGATCTGCGCGCGCTGCCGCGAGCGCGACGGCGCCGCGGGCGGCCGTCAGTGCGAATCCGCGGCGTCGACGCGCTCGTCCGCGTCTACGACGTCATCCTCGACGCGCGGTTCGACCAGGTCGACGCGGAGCTGCGCCGCGCGTGCCGGCCGGCGCCGCCCGAAGCGTGCGACGTGCTGGAGCGCCACCGCCCTCTGGTGGCAGATCCTGCTCGATCCCGAGAGCCGCGCGCTCGACGACGAGTTCTCCGCCGCGGTCGATCGCGCGATCCGCACGGCACCGAGGCGTGGACCGAGCGCGTCGCCGGACGACGCCCGAAGCCTGGTTCTACCTCGGCGGCGCGTACGCCGCCCGCGTGCAGTGGCGCGTGCTGCGCAACGAGAAGCTCGCCGCCGCGCGCGACGGCAAGAGCATCAAGCTCGCGCTCGAACGGGCCATCGCGCTCGATCCCGACCTCGAGGACGCCTACTTCGGCCTCGGGATGTACAAGTACTACGCCGACGTCGCGCCGGCCGCCGCCAAGGTTCCTGCGCTTCCTGCTGCTCCTGCCGGGCGGCGATCGCAAGGAAGGGCTCGAGCAGATGCTCCGCGCGCGCAATCGCGGACGGCTGCTGCAGGGAGAAGCCGACTACCAGCTGCACATCGTCTATCTCTGGTACGAGCGGCAGACGCCGCGGGCGCTGCAACTGCTCCACGCGCTGCACGATCGGTATCCCGCCAATCCGCTCTTCCTCGCGCAGATTGCCGACATCGAGGATCGCTATCAGCACGACGTGACCGCCAGCCTCGCGACCTGGCGGCGGCTGCTGAGCGCGGCGCGCGAGCAGCGCGCCAACGCCCCCGTGCTGAGCGAAGTGCAGGCCCGGCTCGGCATCGCCCGGCAGCTCGAGGCGCTGTACCAGACCGACGACGCGATCGAGACGCTGCACGCGGTGATTGCGCTGCGGCCGAGCGCCCCGTACGCGTCGCTGCCGCTCGCCTACCTGCGCCTCGGCGAGGCGCCTCGACCGCCTCGGAGACCGGCCCGCGGCGATCGAGGCGTATCGCGCCGCGATCGCCGCCGCGCCGGCGTCCGACCCGAACGACGTGCAAGGCCGAGGCAGGCCGGCACCTGCGGCGCGCGCCCGATGCCGGACGCGCGGAGGCGTACCGGCTGTCGCTCGAAGGCTGGCGGCACCTCGAGCACAACGACCTTCCGGCGGCCGCAGCCGCGCTCGAGCGCTCGCTGGCGTTGAACGGATCGGATCCGGTCGCGCGCTATCGCTTCGGCCGGGTCCTGCAGGCGCGGAAGGACGACGCCGCGGCGCTCGCGCAGTTCGAGCACGCGATTCGCGGCGCGCGGCGTGCCCGGCGCCGATCCTCGGCACCGCGTACCTCGAAGCCGCGCGCGTCTCCGAGCGGCTCGGCCGGCGCGACGCAGGCGCCTCGCCTACTACCGCACGGCGTCCTCGCTCTTCGGCGCCGCGGCCGACACGCGCGCGGCCGCGACGCGCGCGATCACCGCCTCGATGATCGCTGACGACGCTGACGATCGCTGACCGGCGCGACGATCTCCAGCCGCGACGCGAGCGCGTGCCGGCCGCGCCCGCGACCGGTTTTCCCTCTGTGGCGCACGCGATCGCGTGACTCGTCACGGAGTGGATCGAGATCCGCCGACGTCGAGCCCTCGCTCACCGGCGTTCGTCGTCACGCGATCGCGCCGCCGCGCGAATCGATCCGCAATCGGAGCGATCCGCGCGAAAGATCGATCGTCACTACAGGTCATCCGCGCTCGAGCCGACACATCTGTCGTGCGATTTTTTGACATTCGAGACACTTTGTGCTTGACACTGCATTTTTCTCATCCATAATCTACATCTTGTATGAGGGTGGATCGCTCAGCCCACCTGTTGTAACGTCGGTCGTCGGAAACAAAGCTGAGCTGCCAAGTTCCAAGGAGGAATAATGGCGAAGAAGACTGCTAAGGGCGGAAAGAAAAAGGGCGGAAAGAAGCGCTAAGCGCGCCGTCCTGGGAGACTGGGGGTGTCGAACGTTGACACCCCCAATTTTTTGATGCGGACCTCCCGCGCTCCCGGGAGTTTGCAAAGAAGCGAGGGCACCGACCGAGGCAGGCCGACGTGCCAGGCAGGCAGCGGCGCTGCAAGGACGGTGAGAGCTCTTCGCGATCGGAATCCCACGAGTGAAAGGGGGGATTAAGCGCAATGGCAAAGAAGGCAGCCAAGGGCGGGAAGAAGAAGGGCGGCAAGAAGCGGTAGCCACCTCTCCCGCTCTAAAAGGGGGCGTCGGTCGCCCCCTTTTGTTTGTACCCAGCCTTCGCACTCGACTCAGGCGAAGCTGTCTCGCCGAAGCGGCGTGCCGCGACGGCGACTACTGCATCGTCTTCCCGTCCCACACGCGCACCCGCTGGATCACGTCTCCCTGCTGAATCCGATCGACGACATCCATCCCGTTCACGACCTGACCGAACACCGTGTACTTCGCATCGAGGTGCGGCTGCGGTGAGTGCGTGATGAAGAACTGGCTGCCGCCGGTGTCCTTCCACGACAGCGCCATGCCGACGGTGCCGCGCACGAACGGGCGCTCGTTCAGCTCGTCGCGGATCGTGTAGCCCGGGTCCGCCTTCCCCGTCGCCGCGCGGATCGCCGATCCTGCACGACGAAGTTCGGGACGACGCGGTGGATCTGGCAGCCCGTTGAAGAACCCCTTGCGCGCGAGCGCCACGAAATTCGACGCACGTCTGCGGCGCGTCGAGCACCGCCAGCTCGAATTCGATCGTGCCCTTCGCGGTCTCGATGAAGACGTGCGGCGACAACGCCGGCGCGATGAGCTGCGGTATCGTCGTACGGCGCGACTCTGGCTCGCCGGGCACCGGGCGGATCGCCGCGCGATCGTCGCCGGCGGGATCGAGCTTGGCCGAAGCAGCTCGACCGCGTGCACCCGCATCGCCCAGTCCTTGTCGGCGAGCGCCGCCTTGAGCGTCCGGCGTGGCCTCCGCCGCGCCGTACTCGGCCAGCGCGGTCAGGATGGCGGCGCGCGCGTCGATGGCCGCGTCGGCGCCTGGCGCGAGCGTCAGCGCTTCGCGCAGCGCCTCGCTCCGCCGGCCGGCTTGAGCTCGCCGACAAGCCGCGCGCCGCGGCGCGCGACCGCGAAGTCGGGCTCCTTGAGCTCGGCCAGCGCGACCGTCGCCAGGTCGGGCGCCTTGAGGCGCGCGAGGGCGTCGAGCACCGCGGGCACGACTCGGCGATCCTCGTCCTGCAGCATCGGCGTGTACACGCTCGAGCCGCGGTTCGGCGGGCAGCGTCCGCGAGCGCCTCGGCCAGCGCCGCGCGAACGATCCACTGGATTGTCCGGATCCATGCTGGACAGCACCAGCACGAAGCTGTCCGGGTCGATCGCGACCGCCGCGCGCAGCGCGGCGACGCGCATCGCCGGCCACGCGTCGGTGAGGAGATCCTGGACGACGGGCAGGCCGTCCGGGGCGCGCAGCGTGCCGAGCGCGGTGACCGCTTCGAGGCGCACGTTGCGGGTCCACGCCCGGCTCGGACGCGAGCCTGATCAGCGAGTCCGACCGCGCGGCTGTCTCCGATCAGCCCGAGCGCGCGGACGGCCGAGACGACCACTTCGAGCGGCGTCTGGGCCGACTCGACGAGCGCCACGAGCGGATCGACCGCCGCGCCTGCCTTGGTCACGCCGAGCCCGCGCGCCGCGAAGGCCAGGCGAATACTTGCCCGGACCGTTCAGCATCAGGAGCAGCGCCGGTTGCGCGCGCGCATGTCCTCGATCGCCCGAGCGCGTACGCGACCGGCCACCAGTGGTCACGGTCGGCTGTCCCTTGGCATCGAGCACGGCGGCGGCCAGCGGCTCGTACGCGCGAAGCCGCACGAGCGCGATACACCCCAGTCGAAATGCCTCGGCCTCAGCCGGCGCGGGCCACCGTCTCGTCGTCTGGTCCCATCGACGCGATGACGGGCCCTGCGCGCGTATTCGGCGACCATGCGGCCGATCGGCTCACCCGCAGTACGCCGATCGTCAGGTTTGATCTGATCCTTTTCCTTGGCCCCGAGCAGGCCGAGGGCTTCCGCCGCGCGGCCGCGCACGATCGGCGCGACGTCGGCCAACGCCGCGTCAGCGGCGGCGCGGCCGAGACGTCGCCGATGAGTCCGAGCGCGAACGCGGCCATCTCGCGAACGTCGGGATCGTTGTCCGCGAGCGTCGCGATCAGCGGCATGATCCCATCGGGAAGCCCGACGCGACCGATCGCCAGCGCGGCTCGACGGCGCACTCGCGGTTCGGCATCGGCCAAGAGGCTCGTCAGATCGGGCGGCACGACGGGGGCTGGAGAGGGTGCGACCGTCGTGCGCGCGCGTCCGCGTGCCGGCGCAGCCGGAGCAGGGGCGGGAGCCGGGGCGGCCGGCGCTTCGAGAATTCGCCGATCCTCCAGCTGGAGCAGCAACGACATCTTCTGCTCGATCTTCATGTCGAGCGCCAGGTTCGGGTCGGTGGTCGGGCGAGCGGCCGGCGGCGCACTGGCACAGCCAGCGGTCAAGAGCGTTACCAGCGAAGCTGCGGAAATGGTGCCGATCGATGTGTGTGTCATGAGGTCACTGACGAAGAAGCTCGAGCCGTTCAACCGACGCCGCCTCGACGCGGTCCTCGACGACGGTAACGCCGATGCCCGGTCCGCGCGGCACGGCAATCGTTCCATCGGACCGCACATCGATCTCCGGATCGATCAAATCCGGTGCGAAGTACCGGCGGCTGGCTGCGACGTCGCCGGGCAGCGTGAAGCCCGGCAGTGTCGACAGATGGATATTGTGCGCCCGGCCAATGCCGCTTTCGAGCATCCCGCCGTGCCAGACGGGCGCTTCGTGCGCCACCGCGATGTCGTGCAGCCGAATGGACTGCAGGTGCCCGCCAACGCGTCCCGGTTTGATGTTGATGATTCGGCAGGCGCCGATCTCGATGGCCTCCTCCGCCGCGCGGACGGTGTGGAGCGACTCGTCGAGGCAGATTGGTGTCCGGATCCGCGACTGCAGTCGCGCGTGATCGCGGAGATCGTCGTAATCGAGCGGCTGCTCGATCATCATGAGGTCGAAGCCGTCCAGCCGCGCGAGCCGATCGGCGTCGTTCAAGGTGTACGCGGCATTGGCATCGACCATCAGCGGCACCGATCCGCATCGATCTCGAACCGATCCGCACCGCCTCGACATCCCACCCCGGCTTGATCTTGATCTTGATCCGGCGGTAGCCAGCCGCCAGCTCCACTTCGACGCGCCCGATGAGCGCGTCGAGCGAATCCTGGATGCCAATCGACACGCCGGACGCAATGCCGCTCTCGATGGTCACCGGGCTTCCGCCGAGCAGCTCCGCCAGCGGCCGCTGCTGCTGTCGCGCGAACAGATCCCACGTCGCCATTTCGACGGCCGCCTTGGCCATGTGATGACCGCGCACAATGGCGAACGAATCGAACACGTCCCGTGGGTGCGCGTAGACACGGTCGAAGCGCAAGCGGCGCGAGGAAGTGCTCAATGATGTGCCAGGCCGTTCGCGTCGTTTCGGAGCTGTAGAACGGGTTCTCGTCCGCGACGCATTCGCCGAGCCCGACCGCGCCATCCTCCTCGACGGTCACCAGCACGAACGCGCGATCGTCAATGCGGCCGAAGCTCGTCTCGAAGAACCGGACGAGCGGAAGCCGCACGAGCCGCAGCTCGATCCGCTCGATTCGCACGCGACAATGCTATCGCAATCGCTCGCTGCGGTTTCGCTATACTTCGCCTCACGGCGAGTCAGCCTCGCGGGCACGATTGAGTTCAACCCTGGACTTCCGCTACATCGCCATCGAAGGGCCGGCCGGCATCGGAAAATCCCTGCTTGCCGATCGACTCGGATCGCGTCTCGATGCGACCGTAGTGCTCGACGAAACGGAGAACCCGTTTCTCGGCGACTTCTACGCCGACCGTCCGGGCGCCGCCTTCCAGGCGCAACTGTTCTTCACGCTCTCGCGCCATCGACAGCAGACCGCGCTGCGGCAGAGCGATCTGTTCAGCCAGCTCACGGTGTGCGACTACCTCTTCGATCGGGACAAGATCTACGCGTACCTGAACCTCGACGACAACGAGCTGTTCATCTACCAGCGCTTGTACGAGCTGCTCGCGCAGGATATCCCTTCACCAGACCTCGTGATCTTTCTCCAAAGCCCGACGGACGTCCTGCGTCGCCGCGTGCGCGACCGTGAACGCGCCAACCCGGACCTGACTCAGCTCGATGACGAGTACGTCCGAGAGCTCAACGAGGCGTACAACCACTTTTTCTTTCACTACAACGCCACTCCGCTCCTCGTCGTGGAAACCTCGCAATTCGATCTGTCGTGGGGAGAAGACGCGATCGCGGACCTCGAACGGCAACTGAAGTCGATGGGGCAAGGGCACCCGGTATTACGTGCCGAGGAAATGAGAGCTACTGGGTTCTACTGAGGTTGCTACAGAGTGCTTCGACTGGGTTCGTTCAGGGTTCGCTGGTTCGAACCACAGCACGAACCGCCGTGGAACCTAGAAGCGAACCTCGCAGAACCCAGTAGCAACCCGGCAGAACCCAGTAGAGCCCGATCTCCAATGTTATAAGCTTCCGTAAATGGCCTGGTTCAAGAAGGTCCGCAAGCCCATCGAAGGGAAGGCCGACAAGAGCCGGGTGCCCGAGGGGCTGTGGGTCAAGTGCCCTTCATGCGCCCAAATCATCTACAACAAGGATCTGGCGGCCAGCTTGAGCGTCTGCACGAAGTGCGGGCATCATTTTCGCCTCAGCGCGCCCGATCGTCTGCGCAGCCTGTTTGACGGCGAGTGGGAAGAGCACGATGCGGGCCTGACGTCGACCGATCCGCTCCATTTCACCGACACCAAGAGCTATCGTCAGCGGCTCGATACCAGCATCAAGAGCACGGGCCTTCGTGACGCCGTGATCACGGCCAGCGGGCGCGTCGGCGGGATCGACTGCATCGTCGCGGCCATGGAATACGGGTTCATCGGCGGCAGCATGGGGGTGGTCGTCGGGGAAAAGATTACTCGAGGCATCGAACGCGCGCTCGCACGGCGCCGGCCTGTCATCATCGTCTCGTGCTCGGGCGGGGCGCGGATGATGGAAGGGGCGCTGTCACTGATGCAGATGGCCAAGATCAGCGCAGCGCTGGCGCGGCTCGATCGGGCACGGCTGCCGTACATCTCGATCCTGACGGACCCTACCACCGGCGGCGTCACGGCCAGCTTTGCGATGCTGGGAGACATCAATATTGCGGAACCCAAAGCGCTCATCGGGTTCGCCGGTCCGCGGGTCATCGAACAGACGATCCGCCAGACGCTGCCTGAGGGATTTCAGCGCAGCGAATTCCTGCTCGAGCACGGCATGCTCGACGTCGTCATCGACCGCCGTGAGCTGAAGGATCTGGTCGTGCGTGTGCTTCGCTTCGGGGGGGCGGGGTGTCCCGGCACGGACGCAGCGACGGCTGAGCCTCCGGCGGAGTCGTAGAATCGCTTGTCTGTCAGCATTTCTCAATGCTCGCGGGGCCCCACCCCCGCTCGCTCTCGCTCGGCGGCTCCGCGCCTCGCTCGGGCCGCAGGCGCTCATGTCTGACCCTATCGCCTTTCTCTACAGCCTCGAGCGGCTCGGCATGAAGTTCGGGCTCGGGAATATCGCCGCGCTGTGCGCTGAGCTGGGGCATCCGGAGCACGCATTCAAGTCGATCGTCATCGCGGGCACCAACGGCAAGGGCTCCGTGACGGTGATGACCGAGACGGCGCTCCGCGCGGCGGGTCTACGCGCCGCGCGGTACACATCTCCTCACCTTGTCCGGCTCGAAGAGCGGTTCGTGATCGATGGACGGGAGGCAGACACCGCCGATCTCCGTGGTTCGCTGGGGGCGGTGCACGCAGCGGTTGACTCGTTGATACGCCGCGGCGTGCTGGAGGCGCTCCCGACGTTCTTTGAAGTCGCGACGGCGGCGGCGTTCGAGTTGTTCCGGCGCGCATCTGTGGACGTCGCCGTGCTCGAGGTCGGCCTCGGAGGCCGGCTGGACGCGACGAATATCGTCACGCCGATCGCGACGGCCATCACGTCGATCGACTTCGATCACCAGGCGCTGCTCGGGAACACCCTCGAATCCATCGCCCGCGAAAAGGCGGGTATCGTCAAGCCGGGCGTTCCGCTTGTCTGTGGACGCGTGCCCGAGGCGGCCGAGCGCGTCATTCGGGACATCTGCGCGTCGCAGAACGCCAGACTGATCCGCGCCGCAGACGTCGTGCAGATCGTGTCACGCAGCGGGGATGACGCGATCGACGTTCGAACTGGCACGCGATCGTTGGATCGGGTGACCCTCGCGTTGCGCGGGGCACACCAGCGCGACAACGCCGCGGTCGCGGTGGCCATCCTGGACGAACTGGGCCGTCAAGGCGTGCGTATCCCGGACGACGCCGTGAGGGAGGGCCTGGCGAATGCAGAGTGGCCGGGAAGGCTCGAGCGTTTCGTCGTGCGAGGTGTGGAGGTCCTGATCGACGCGGCGCATAACCCGGCCGGGGCGCGGGCGCTGGCGTCACATCTGAATGACCTTGGCTGGTCCCGCGTGACTCTGCTCTTCGGAGCCATGCATGACAAAGACGTGGGAGGAATGCTCGAGGCGGTTGGACCGCGTTGTGAAGCAATCATCTGCACGACGGCGCCGAACCCTCGCGCGCTGCCCGCCACGAAACTCGCGCGCCTGGCCCGGCATTTCGCGCCGTCGGTGGAAGCGATCGACGATCCAGCGGTGGCACTCGAGAGAGCGCTCGACCATGGAAGGCCCGTTGTCGCCGCGGGCTCCATCTTTCTCATCGGACCCCTGCGTGATATTCTTCGCTGATTCCCGGCCCCGGCTGTTGACCGCCCGGTTCATGCGTCGAATCATCCTCATCCTGATCGTAGCCGTCGCGCTCGAATGGTTCGGCGCCCCGGCCGTCGCGCGGGCACAGACACAGATCGGGGGGTGCAAGCTCTCCAAGACGCAGAACATGAGCGGCATCAGGCTGGCTGAAGATCACTACATCATGGAGGGAACCGCCGATCAGCCCGTCCAGATCGACTGCGATGACATGCAATTCTTCGCGGATCACATGGAGCTCTTCGAGAAAGAGGGGCGAGTGATCGCCAACGGGAACGTCACCTACATCTCCGGGGGCAACCGGATCAATGCCGAGCGGATGGTCTACTACACGAAGACCCGCACCGGCACCTTCTACATCGCCACCGGCACGGCCGTGCTGCGCGAGTCGGCACAGCCCGGGATCTTCGGCACGCAGGAACCGGACGCGTACTTCTGGGGAGAAGAGCTGCAGAAGATTGGCCCCAAGACCTATCGCATCATTCACGGCGGCTTCACGACGTGCGTGCAGCCGGCGCCCCGATGGGACATGGCGGCCAACTCGATCACGCTGCATCTCGATGACTACGCGTTCCTGAAGAATGCCGTCTTCCGCGTAAAAAACGTTCCGCTGATGTTCCTCCCAATCTTTTATTACCCGATTCAGGAGGACAACCGGGCTACGGGCTTTCTGATTCCGATCTACGGATCAACGACCCAGCGAGGCCAGTCGATCACGAATCAGTTCTTCTGGGCCATCAACCGCAGCCACGACGCCACGATTGAACACGACTGGTTTTCGAAGACCGGCCAGCAGGTCGGTGGCGAGTATCGATATGTGCTGGCCCCAGGCTCGCAGGGCAATACGCGCATGTCGTTCTTGAAGGAACATCCGGCGACCGTCACGAACGCCGATGGGTCAACGAGTCAGACTCCCGGCGTGCAAGCGTTCACGCTCGTCGGTGATATGGCGGAGCGGCTGCCTCACCACCTGCAAGCCAGGGCCAACGCGAACTATTACAGCAACATCTCGACTCACCAGCGCTACAACCAGGACGTGTATCAGGCCACGAACCGCAGCCGCCGGCTCAACGGAAACCTGAGCGGTTTCTGGGGCGGGTACTCGGTGAGCGTCACGACCGATCGAAACGACTACTTCAGTGATGAGACGTCGTTTCAGACGACCGGCTCTCTTCCCAGGGTGTGGATGACGCGCGCCGAGCAGGCCATCGGCTCCACCAGGATGTATTTCGGCGTGAACTCCGAGTACGTGACGATGATCCGGAGTGTCACGACCAACGACGTCAAGGTGTCGGATCAGGGACTGAGCAGATTTGATGTCAGCCCGACTTTGCGGTTTCCGTTTACCAAGTGGCCGTTCTTCACCATCAACTCCGCGGTTGGGTGGCGCGGCACGTACTGGACGGAGAGCCTCGACAAGGGAGCCCAGGTTGACGAGCCCATCGGCCGTCGCTACTTTGACCTGAGCACGCGCATCGTCGGACCTGTCTTCAACCGCATCTGGACGCCGAACAGCGGCTACGCCGAGAAACTCAAGCACGTGGTCGAACCGTCGGTCACAATTGCCTATAGACCCGATATCACCAACTTCAATGAGATCGTGAAGTTGGACGGCACCGATTCGGTGCTCGGAACCACGCAGTTCAGCTATGCGCTCGCCAACCGGTTGTATGCGAAAAAGACCAGGTCACGGGAGATCGCAAACGTGACGCTGTCGCAAAGCTACTACACGAACGAAAACGCCGCGACCTACGACCCCAACCAGCCGAGCGGGTACGGGCAGACGCAGCCCACGCATTTTGGCCCGGTGATCCTGGCCGCCCGCGGCGCGCCGACCGATCGGATTCAGGCGGACTTTCGCACAGACTGGGATCCGACGATTCATACCTTCAAAACGCTTTCCAGCAACGGTGGCTTCAGTCTTTCAGACTGGCTGCAGACGAGCGTCGGCTGGAGTCACCGGCGGTTCATTCCCGGGACGGTGTATACGGAGGAGTCCTCGACAAACTTCCTGAACGCGAGCACGAGCGTGCGCCGCATGGGGAGCCGGATCGGCGGTTTCTACTCGTTCAACTACGATCTCAAGCAGAACACTTTCCTGCAGCAGCGGATCACCGCCTACTACAACGCCCAGTGCTGCGGCATTGCCGTCGAGTACCAGACGTTCAACTACACCGGCAGTTTCGTTACCCGTACTGTCAACGAGGACCACCGGCTCAACATCTCCTTCACGCTCGCCGGCGTGGGAACGTTCTCGAACCTTTTCGGCGCGTTCGGCGGAACGCAGGGACGTTAATGAAGGGACTGATTCTCAGCGGCGGCCGAGGCACACGGCTCCGGCCTCTCACGTATACCAGCGCCAAGCAGCTCGTGCCCGTGGCCAACAAGCCGGTGCTCTTCTATGGCATCGAGGCGCTGGCGGAGGCCGGCATCAAGGAGATCGGCATCGTCGTCGGCGACACGCAGGCTGAAATCCGGGCGGCGGTCGGAAACGGATCGGCCTGGGGTGTCTCGATCACCTATATCGAGCAGGACGCCCCGCGTGGCCTCGCGCACGCCGTGCTCATCAGCGAACCGTTCATCGGCACCGAACCGTTCGTGATGTATCTCGGAGATAACCTGCTCGACAAGGGCATCACGAACTTCGTGGACGACTTCGTCCGCGAGAAGCCCGCGGCGCAGATCCTGCTGGCGCGCGTGCCGGACCCGCAGATGTTCGGCGTGGCGGAACTGTCGGACGGGCGTGTCGTCGGCCTCGTCGAGAAGCCGGCGGAACCGAAGAGCGATCTGGCCCTGGTTGGCGTCTACATGTTCTCCGCAGCGGTCTTCGAGGCCGTCAGGGCCATCCGCCCCAGTTCTCGCAACGAGCTGGAGATCACGGATGCCATCCAGTACCTGATCGATCGCGGCCTCGAGGTGAGGCCGCACATCGTCGACGGCTGGTGGAAGGATACAGGCAAGCTCGAAGACATGCTCGAAGCGAACCGGCTGATTCTCGACACGATCCAGAGGCGCGTCGAGGGATCAGTTGATGCCGAGTCGCGGATCGAGGGCAAAGTGATCGTCGAGCCCGGCGCGGTCATCGAGCATTCGGTCGTTCGCGGCCCCGTCATCATCGGCGCTACGTGCGAAAATCGTCAACGCCTATGTCGGACCGTTCACATCGATCATGGGCGACGCCGAGATTCGCGACTCGGAAATCGAGCACAGTATCGTCCTCGAGGGCAGCCGCATCACCAACCTCGCCGCGCGGATCGAGGACAGCCTGATCGGAAAAAACGTGCGGATCTTCCGGCTCCCGGTGAAACCGTCGGCGTATCGCTTCATGCTCGGGGACAATTCGGAGGTCGGAATCCGCTGGTGAGGTGAATGTGACAGCACCCGTCAAGTACTCAGTGGCCGGACGCCAGAGGATCGAGGGCGTCAAGGTGAAGCCCATGCGCGTCATTCCAGACGAGCGTGGCTGGCTGATGGAGATCCTCCGGGCCGACGAGCCTGAGTTGTTCTCGCGGTTTGGGCAGGTGTACGTGTCGGCAACCTACCCCGGAGTCGTCAAAGGATGGCACTACCACCGGAAACAGGTCGACAATTTTGCCTGCGTTGCCGGGATGGTCAAGCTCGTGTTGATCGACACCCGCGTCGGCTCGCCAACGGAGGGAACGGTGAATGAATTCTTCATCGGCGTACACAACCCCACGCTGGTCCAGGTCCCGTGCCTCGTGTATCACGGTTGGAAGTGCATCAGCCCGGAACCTTCGCTGGTCGTAAACGTCCCGAACGAGCCCTATCGGTATGATGAACCCGACGAGTACCGCCTCGAGCCGCACGGCACGCTGGCTTACGACTGGTCGCGCAAAGATGGTTAAGGTCCTCGTCACGGGTGGTGCGGGCTTCATCGGATCGAACTTCGTCCGCCACGCGATCGCCGCGCACGACGACTGGCACGTCACGACGCTCGACAAGCTCACCTACGCCGGGCGACTCGAGAATCTTCAGGATGTCATCGAGCATCCACGCCACACGTTCGTTCGCGGGGACGTCGCCGATCCGGCGGTCGCCGCCCCGCTCGTGAAAGCGTCCGAGATCGTCGTGCACTTCGCGGCGGAAACGCACGTGGACCGCTCACTGCTGAGCGCAGGCGTCTTCATCACGACCGATGTCTTCGGCACGTTCGTGCTGCTCGAGGCCGCGCGCGAGGCGCCGGCGCTCCGCCGATTCGTGCAGATCTCGACCGACGAAGTCTACGGAAGTGTCTCGGATGGATCGAGCCGCGAGACCGACGAGCTGCGGCCGCGGAATCCGTACTCGGCGAGCAAGGCGGCGGCCGACCGGCTGGCCTACAGCTACTGGGCCACCTACAACGTCCCCGTGGTGATTACCCGCGCGTCGAACAACTACGGGCCGTTTCACTTTCCCGAAAAGGTCATTCCGCTGTTCATCACGAACGCCATCGACAACATCCCGGTGCCGCTGTACGGCGATGGGTTACAGGAACGCGACTGGCTCCACGTGTCCGACCATTGCCGGGCGGTCGATCTCCTGATCGACGCGGGGGCGTCCGGAGAGGTCTACAACGTCGGCGGCGGGAACCATGTACGGAACATCGACCTGACCAAACGAATCCTGGCACTGGTCGGCCAACCCGAGTCCCTGATTCAGCCAGTGACCGATCGACCCGGGCACGACAGGCGGTATTCCCTCGACACGTCAAAACTGCAGAAGCTCGGCTGGCGTCCCGCGGTCTCGTTCGATGCCGGTTTGCGTGAGACCGTCTCCTGGTATCGCGCGAACGAGGGATGGTGGCGCCCGATAAAAGAGAACGACCCCGCGTTCCGCGCCTACTACGACGCGCAATACGGCGGGCGCCGAGTCTAGCGTCAGCCGTGCCTGGTCCTCCTCTGGTCACGGGTGCCACTGGTTTCGCGGGCAGCCACCTCGTCGATCATCTCCTCGAAGAAGAGCCCGCGGTCGCCGCATGGGCGCATGTGCGCGAACGCGAGCACCTCGGATCCGATCCGCGAGTCCTGTGGAACTCCGTCGATCTGCTCGATCGTCAGGCAGTCGCGAAGGCACTCGCGGAATTGAAGCCATCGGCGGTCTATCACTGCGCCGGGATCGCGCATGTCGGCGAGTCCTGGTCGATGCCGGTCCGGGCGCTGAGCGTCAATGTGCTCGGCACGCATCACGTGCTCGAAGGGGTGCGCGAGGCCGGACTGACCTGTGCCGTGCTCGTCATCAGCTCGGCGCTCGTCTATCGCGCATCGACTGAGCTTCTTCGCGAAGACGATCCGATCGGCCCGTCGGATCCGTATGGCGTCAGCAAACTCGCCCAGGAGATGCTTGCCGACCGTGCCGGCCACGTGTCCGCCTTCATCGTCCGGCCATTCAATCATGCAGGACCGCGCCAGTCTCCCTCGTACGTGACGTCGAGCTTTGCACGGCAGATCGCCGAGATCGAGGCTGGACAGCGCGAGCCAGTGCTTCGCGTCGGCAACCTGGACGCATTCCGCGACATCACAGACGTTCGCGACACCGTGCGCGCGTATCGCCTCGTAATGCGTCACGGGCAGCCCGGACGGCCCTACAACGTGTGTTCGGGACAGGCCTACTGCATTCGTGACCTCCTCGACACACTCACGCGGGTGTCGCCCGCTCGCATTCGAATGGAGGTCGATGCCGATCGGCTTCGCCCGAGCGACAATCCGGTCATCGCCGGCGATCGGTCGCGTATTGAAGCCGAAACGGGCTGGCAGCCGCGCATATCCATCGACCGCACGCTCGAGGATTTGCTCGACTACTGGCGCCGTCGGACCTCCCGGGGATCATGACTCCCATTGACCGCTCGTCCGAGGATTCCCGGCAGATCCTTCACGTGACGATGGGCGGGCTGGCGTTCCTGCTTCGATACCTGACGCCATGGCAGTCAATCGTCATCGCTGGCGGAGCGGTCGCGTTCAACCTGTATGCGCTGCCTCGCCTTGCGGGCAGGCTGTATCGTCCAGGCGAGGTCCGGCGGCGTGCCCTCTCCGGCATCGTGCTGTATCCGATAGCGGTCCTGCTGCTTCTCGTGGTCTTTCCCGATCGCCTCGACATCGCGGCATCTGCATGGGGGGTTCTGGCTTTCGGCGACGGCATGGCGACGCTCGCGGGACGGCACATCCCCAGTCCACGGCTCCCGTGGAACCCTGACAAATCAGTCGCCGGCAGCTGCGCTTTCATCCTCTTTGGCGGCGCGGGCGGCTCGTTGCTCTGCTGGTGGTGCCGATCGACGGTGATTCCGCCAGCGTACCCGTGGTTCTCCATCTGGATGCCCTGGCTGGCGGCACTTACCGCTGCTGCGGTTGAATCGATTCCGATCAGGCTCGACGACAATCTCTCGGTGCCAGCCGCGGCCGCCGCGGTCTTGTGGTGCACATCGCTCGTCGGCGAAGATCTCGTGTCCGCCGCCATGTCCAACGCGCTCCGGCTGCTTCCACTCGCTGTCGCGGTGAATGTCGCTGTCGCGGCTGCCGGATACCTCGCGAAGACGGTCACGATCCCGGGCGCCATCTGTGGACTCGTCATCGGAATCACAATCGTCGTCACCTGCGGGTGGGGTGGTTGGGCGCTGTTGCTGGCAACGTTCGCACTAGCCGTCGTCTGCTCACGGCTCGGGTTGCGACGAAAGACGCTGCTCGGGATCGCTGAAGGCAAAGGCGGGCGACGGGGCGCTGGAAACGCGATGGCGAACACGGGAATGGCAGCGGCGGCGGCGCTCTTGAGCACGCTCACCTACGCGGGGGACGGCTGGCGTCTTGCGTTCGTCACCGCACTCGCCGCCGGGGGGAGCGACACCGTCGCCAGCGAGATCGGCAAAGCGTGGGGGAAAACCACGGTGCTCGTTCCGACGCGTGCTCCCGTCCCTCCCGGCACGTCAGGGGCGATATCGGCGGAAGGAACCGCTGCGGGACTCCTGGGCGCGCTTGCGCTCGCCGCGCTCGGCGCCGCAGCGGGACTCATACATCCGTCAGAGGTCGCCGTGGTTGTTCTCGGCGCGACGATCGGCTCGTTTGCCGAGAGCATCCTGGGCGCGACGCTCGAAGCGCCCGGCATCGTGAACAACGACGTCCTGAACTTTGCGAACACTGCTATCGCCGCCGGGGCAGCGGTCCTTCTCGTCCGGACGTTTCAATGAGCGGGCAGAGCAAGCCTTTGCTCTTCCTCGAATTCTCGCGTCCCTTCACGCTCGTGGCCCCGGCGTTGGGATTTGCTTCTGGAGCCGCAACAGCTGCCGGCGCAGCGCCACGTGAATCGTGGAGCATCGATCTCGTGCTCTATCCGCTTGTTGGATTGTTGATGGCGGCGGTCCTCAATGCGGCATCGAACGCCCTCAATCAGATCTACGACCTCGAGATCGACCGCATCAACAAGCCGAAACGCGCGCTCCCCTCGGGCCGGCTCTCGCTCGGCGACGCCTGGGCCTTCACGCGTGCCGCCTACGTCGTCGCGCTCGTGCTCGCGTGGTTCGTCGAGCCCGGCGGACGTCACGAGTGCTTCTGGATCGTGGCCGTTGCCACAATCATCACCGTCCTGTACTCGGCGCCGCCGTTCCGAACGAAGCGGCTGGGCATCTGGGCCAACGTCACGATTGCGATCCCGCGTGGCGTGCTGCTGAAAGTTGCCGGGTGGTCCGCTGTGAAAACCATCGCCGGCCTCGAGCCATGGTTCATCGGTGCGATCTTTGGCCTGTTTCTGCTCGGCGCCTCGACGACGAAGGATTTCGCGGATATGGACGGAGACGCGCGCGGCGGGTGCCGCACGTTGCCGATCATCTATGGCGTGGAGCGCGCGGCCTGGATGATCTCTCCTTCGTTCGTGATCCCCTTCGTCATGATTGCCGTGGGCACGTGGTTCAGAATCCTCACCGGCACGCCTGCCCTTCTCTACCTCTTGTCGGTCGTCATGACGCTCTACGGCGTGTGGGTCTGCTACCTGATGCTGCGGCGACCCGAGGATCTTGCAGTCGAGGAAAACCACGTCTCCTGGGCGCACATGTACCGAATGATGTTCGTCGCGCAGGTCGGGTTCGCATTGAGCTACCTACTCTAGCAAACGAGTTGTGTGTAACCCACCGTCCGGGGTCTGACCCCGGTCGGTCGGACGACAGGGGTCTGACCCCGGGCACATCGACGACTGGGGTCTGACCCCAGGTCTTGACTACAGGCGAATAAAAGACGAAACTTCTGGAATGTCGGAACAACCGCTGATGTTTGATCTCGGAAAGCGGGCACCGACGACCAGGTCGATCGCCCTCCAGATCCGCGAACGCGGCGAAGCCGCATTGGACGCCGCCGAGCGGCGTGCGGACGCCGCCCGGTACCAGGAAGTCACCTGTCGATCAGCGCTGAACGCGGTCAAGGGGATGCCGTTCAACTGGACGCTGAACCCCTACCGCGGGTGCACGCACGCGTGCCACTACTGTTTCGCGCGCCGCTATCAGACCCAGTTCGAGCTTGGGCCTGACGATCACTTCTCGACCGTCATCTTCGTGAAGGTGAACCTCGTCGAGGTGCTTCGCAAGGAACTCGACAAGCCATCATGGATTCGCGAGCAAGTCGCGGTAGGCACCGCGACCGATCCGTATCAGCCAATCGAAGGACACTACAAGTTGACCCGTGGGGCGCTCGAAGCCTTGATCGCCGCGTGCACACCGATCGGCCTGGTTACCAAGGGACCGATGGTCGTCCGCGATGCGGATCTCCTCGCGACGCTCGGACGCTCGGCCGGGTGCACGGTCTACATGAGTGTGCCGACCGTCAACGAGGAGGCGTGGCGCGCGCTCGAACCGGGGACAGCGCCGCCGCTCCAGCGCCTCAGAGCCGTCCGGCAACTGCGCGACGCCGGGGTCAACGCGGGCGTCCTGATGGCGCCGGTGGTCCCAGGCTTCACGACGCAGCCGGCCAGGCTCGAGGCGACGATCAAAGCCATCGCGGATCACGGCGCGGCTTTCATGGGGGCCAATCTGATGTACCTCAAGGAAGGCACCCGGGATCACTTCATGGGCTTTCTGTCGAAAGAGTTCCCGAACCTCGTTGATCCCTACAATCGGCTGTACGCGGGGGCGTACGCGCGAAGCGACTACGCGAAGTCGGTGCGTGGAATGATTGACGTGCTGCAGCAGCGCTACGACCTGCGGCGGCGCCGGCCTCGCAGCGAGGAGAGCGTGCCGGAAGAGCCGGAGACGCCGGCACACGCTCCTGACGAACAGTTGCCGCTGCTCTAGGCCGTCGCGGCGAGTCCGGAAAGCCGGGCATCCGTCTGGACCACGTCGATCTCGACCTTCCCTTCACGCACATCCGCCGAAAACGCGTTCCCTTCAGTCCAGCGCTGGCTGATGGGCAGCTTGATCTTCGATTCGATGACCCGCTTCAGGAACCGCGCGCCGTAGGCAAGGCTGTAGCCGTCGGCCACGAGCTGTTCCAGCGCCTCCGGGGTCACCGTCAGCGTCCTGCCGCTCTTCGCGAGGGACTGCTCGATCCGCACGATCTGTTGACGAGCGATCTGCCGGACTTCATCCTTGCTCAGCGGCCGAAAGACGACGATTTCGTCGATGCGGTTTCGGAACTCGGGAGAAAACCGGCGCTCCAGCTCCCGCGTAATCTCTCCGTGCACTTGCTCGATGCCGATTTGCTTCGAGTAGAACCCGAGCGGGCTGCTCAGTTTCCTGAAACATTCCGACCCGATGTTCGACGTCATGATCACGATGGCGTCGCTCAGGTAGACGCGCTTGCCGCGCCCGTCCGTAATCCATCCCTCGTCGAATGCCTGGAGGAAGACGTTCAGCATGCTGGGACTGGCCTTCTCGACCTCGTCCAGCAGGACAACCGAATAGGGGCAGTCCTTCAGCTGATTCGTGAGCACGCCGCCGCGCTCGGATCCGACGATGCCCCGCGGCATGCCGATCAGTTTGTCGACCGAGACGGAGCCGTCCTGGTACTCGGACATGTCCACCCGGATCATCTTCTTCTCATCGCCAAACAGGAACTCTGCGACGGACTTCGCCAGCTCGGTCTTGCCGACGCCGGTCGGGCCGAGAAACAGGAGCACACCATCCGGCCGATCGAAGCCATCCTTGAGCGGTCCTTTATTGAGCACGAGGCGCCGCGCGACGGCATCGATGGCTTGACGCTGTCCGACGAGGCGGGTACCGAGGCGGGCCTCGATGTCGCGGAACCGATCGGTCACCTCTCGGAAGACCATGTCCTCGGGAATCTGCGCGATCGTTGAAATCACGTTGACGACATCGTTCGTCGTGACTTCCCATCGTCGCGCGATTTCAGCCTTGACGGCCGCCGTGTCGAGCCAGCCGATGACCTTGTCGGGCAGCTGCAGGTGGCGCATGTAGCGCGGCGACATTTCGAGCGCCGTCTCGATGGCGGCATCCTGGATCCGAACGGAATAATTGCGCTCGAGCCTGGGGCGCAGGCTGTAGAGAATCGTGCGGGTTTCGTCGATGGTCGGTTCGGACACCTGCACGGTCCGGAAGCGGCGTGCGAGCGCCTCGTCCTCCTGCAGGAACTCCTTGTATTCGCTCAGCGTCGTGGCGCCGATGATCCGGACCTCGCCCCGCGCGAGCACCGACTTGAACACGTTCGCGGCATCGGACGGAGCGCCCAGCGCCGAGCCCGCGCCAATCATCGTGTGCACCTCGTCGATGAACAGGATGAGGTTCTGGCGTTCCTTGATTTCGCGAATGACGTTCTGGATCCGATCCTCGAACATCCCGCGCAGCATCGTCCCCGCGACCATGGTGTTCATCTGCAGGTTGACGATCTGGCAGTCGCGCAGCCTGACCGGCACGCGTTCGGGTTCGAACTCGATTCGGCGGGCCAGCCCTTCCGCGATCGCCGTTTTCCCGACGCCAGGCTCTCCAAGCAGGAGGACGGAATTCGCGCGCTCCCGATGGCAGAGCACTTCGAAGACCTGGTCCATCTCGCGCTCGCGGCCAAAGACGGGCGGGACCTTGTCCTGCCGTGCCAACTGGTTGAGGTTGGTGGCGAAGTGCTTCAGGAACGGCGGCAGCTCGAAGCGCTTCTTCAGCCGCTCCTCGTGCATCTCGTGGTCGCGCATGCGCGTGGCGAGTCGCGTGACGAGTGCTTCGGGTTCGATCCCATGGCGGCGGATGATCGAGACGGGAATCCCTTGCGTCTCTTCGAAGATCGCCGAAAACAAGTCCGTCGCTTCGATGGTGTGACGCCCCGAACGGCTCGCGTGCAGCAACGCCAGCTTGAAGAGCAGTTTCGTCGACGGCGCAACGCGGAGATCACGCCCCGGAACGCTTGGCAGCATCCGCAGGTGCTCCTCGAGCGCCTGGAGAATCTCGTGTGGATTCAGCTGGAGGTCGCGCATGACCTCGCCGAACATGTCCCATTCCACCTGCGCGAATGCCAGGCAGACGTGTTCGTTCGTCAGCAGGGCGTGATCGCGGCGTCGAGCCTCATCCAGTGCGCGATCGACCACGCGTTCGGCCGACTCGGCCATCTTGTTCTGCGGGATATCGAAATCTTCCACGGCCGCCTCCACGGCGAGTGGCGCTCCCGCTTCGGCGGACGCGACTCGCTGCTCGAGAGGCAGCAAAAGCAAGGCCAGTGATTGGTGACGGTAGAGACGGCGGCTAATCGACTGAAAAGAGACAACAACGACCAGCGCTTACCACAGGCGTCCTCCCCGCGGGACTGCGTGGATCCGCGATGTCGGGACACCCGTCACACACTAGAGGTCTTGACCGACTCAGATCTCACCATTCGAGTCACTCTTTCGGTCAAGCCGGCGAGGCGGGGCTTATCCAACTCCGCCGAGGAGCGCGCGGATTCGCGCCTCGGTCGGCGGATGGCTGCTGAAGAGCGACGTGATGCCGCCGCCCAAAAAGGGCTTGATGATGAACATGTGAGCGGTTGCGGGATTCGCGTCGAGCGGTATGCGCTTCGAGACCGCATCGATCTTGCGAAGCGCGTCCGCGAGCCCGTATGGATTTCCTGCGATGCTCGCGCCTCCCGCGTCGGCGGCAAACTCGCGCGATCGGGAAATCGCCATCTGAATCAGCATCGCTGCGAGCGGCGCCAGGATGATCATCGCCAGGAGCGCGATCGGATTGTTGCCGCGATCCCGGCCTTCGTCGCGCCCGCCATATCCACCGAACAGGGCCGCAAAGTGAGCCATGCGCGCGACCATCATGATCGCAGCCGCCATGGTCGCGGCCACCGAACTGATAAGAATGTCACGATGCTTCACGTGCGCCAGCTCGTGTGCGATGACACCTTCGAGCTCGTGCTCGCTCAAGACCTCGAGGATCCCCTGCGTCGCCGCCACTGCCGCATGCGACGGGATTGCGCCCGGTCGCAAATGCGTTGGGCGACTGATCCGGTATGACGTACACCTTCGGCATCGGCAGGCCTGCACGCTGGGTCAACCGCTCGACGATCCGATAGAGCTGATGCTCGGGTCCTACCGGCTGCGCGCGATACATGCTCAGGACAATCTTGTCCGAGAACCAGTACGATCCGAAGTTCATGATGGCCGCAAACGCGAACGCGATGACCAGGCCATTCGAACCACCCAGCCAGTCGCCAAGCGCCAGCAACACCGCGCTCATGAGCCCGAGAAGCAACGCCGTCTTGATACCGTTTGCCATGGTTCTATCTTAACGCGAGCCGCTCGGCGGGATCACTGGCAGCGTTTCCACCAGTCCCGCCAGAAAAGCCGCGCGCCACGTCAGATCCTCGACGAGCACGTGTTCGTGCAGCCGCGTGCGCGCCGTCGCCGCGCGGGCCGAGACCATCTAATGTAGGAACACCGAGCGCCGCCGTGAAATTCCCGTCAGACCCGCCCCCCGCCGCGCCTTCCCCGAGATCGCGTCCGAGCGCGGCGGCGACCTCGCGGGCCTGCTGATAGAGACGAATAACGGCCGGCGATCGTTCGAGCGGGGGCCGGTCGACGCCCCCGGCGATCTCGAGACGAATCGATGCCCGCGTCGGCTGCAGCTCGCGGATCGCCCGCGCTACCCGCTCCGCATCCTCCATCGTCTGCACGCGGACATCGATCGTGGCCGACGCGCGATCGGCAATTACGTTCGGCCGCGTGCCGCCGGCGATGACGCCGGCGTTGACCGTGATGCCACGCGACGGATCCTGGAGCGTCTCCAGCGCGAGGATCTGCCGCGCGAGTTCATGGACCGCGCTCGCGCCTTTGCCGGGATCGAGCCCCGCGTGGGCGGAGACGCCGTGCACCACGAGGTCGAACTCGCCGACACCTTTCCGGCTCGTCTTGGCCGCGCCGCCCGGAAGCGACGGCTCCAGGACGAGAACGGCGCGACACGCGCGAGCGGTCTCTTCGATGAGCGCACGCGATGTCGCGCTGCCAACCTCCTCATCGGCCGTCCACAGCATGGAAACGGGCGCCCGAGCTCCGCCGGTTTCACGGAGCGCGCGCATCGCGAGCATCGAGACGGCGATCCCGCTCTTCATGTCGAAGATGCCCGGACCATGGAGCCTGCCCTCTTGCTCGCGAATGGGCATGCGGTCGAGCGTGCCCAACGCCCAGACCGTATCGAAGTGTCCGAGGAGCAAGATCGGCCGGCGTCCCGAGTCCCTGCTGTCCGCGCCCGGCCATCGCGCAACGAGGTGGTTCCCGCATCGTGACTGATGCGAGAGTGTCACGTCAGCGCCAATCGAGGTGAGCAGCCCGGCGATCGCCACTCCGCACCGATCGACCGCCACTTTGTCATCACTGGGCGATTCGAGCCGAACCAGCGTCTCGACCGTCTTCCGCACCCACGCGGACTCCGATTCGCAGTACCGGAGAATGTCCTGAAGGCGGCGACTAGTCACGTGGTGTCCTTCCTTAATCCGAGGGGCTTCGCCCCTCGGACTCCCCGACACGCGCTCTCGCGCGCCGCTTCGACGGCGCGCTCCGATCGCGTGGCTCGCTCGCACCGCTCGCTCGCATCTTGGCGTGAGCGCCAGGTTCTGAGACAGCTTCCCGTCACGCGGTGTCCTTCCGCCGAGTTCTGTGGCTTAATAAGGTCATGATCGGTCGCTCGTTTTCGCGGCTGCTGCTCGGTGCGGCCGTGCTCGGCTTGCCGTGGATCGCCGCGGCGCAAACGCCCGCTCCATTTCCACGGCCGGGACAGGCGCCAGCGAAGCCTCCCGCGCAGCCGCAGCCGTCACCACCCGCGACTGCGCCTGCGGCATCGACCGGCGCAGACAAGGGCGAGCCAGGCGATCTCGGCGTGCCGATCTACCCGGGCGCGCAGTTCATCACGTCGTACGACGCAGGCCACGGGCAACGTTACTACCTTTACGGAGCCGACTCCGACTTTGCGCAGATCGTCGGCTATTACAGGACGAGCCTGAAGCAAAAGGGAGAGCTCGTCTTCGAAGAGCCGCCGGTCCAGATGTTCGAGATCGGCCGGTACAAGGAAGAGACCATGGCCTTCACCCCGAGCGTCACGGTGAAGGACTACACGTGGGCGGGGGCGGCCGGCTACCTCAATCCGAAGCCGGGCGGAACGCCTGCCCGGTTCAAGACGATCATTCAAATCGTCCCCAACCCGCCCGGCGCGCCGAAGTAGGCTGAGTGCACGGATCCCGGATCCCGGACCACGGATCGCGGCTTACAGAATCGTCATTTTCGCCACCGCGTTGTAACGGGTTCGCAACGAACCTGCACGAATCTTCACGGAATTCCATTCGGGTTGCGCGGCTCCGCCCTTGCAGAATTGGAGCGCCCATCTCATGGAATTCAGTGCCCTTGCGGCAAAAGAAACGTCCGCGCTGCTGACCAAGGTTCTCGGCACCGCGTCCCAGACGTCCCTGAAACGGGTCGATGCGCTGCGCGCTGCTCTCGAAACCGCAGCAAAGGCCATCGAAGAAGCCGTCGCATCCCAGCCTGACATCGATCGCGACGTCGACGAGCTCGCAAAGAAGCTCGGCAAGGTGGCGGCGGCCGAAACGGACGCGCGTCTGAAGCACCTCTCCGCCGAGGCGCGGAAGATTACCGATGCGCTTCGCGCCGAGCTCGCCGAGGTCGTGGGTGAAAAAGAAGCGCTCGCGATTTCGCTGAAAGACGCGCGGGCGCAGCTCGACACCCTGCGCGGGGAACTTCAGGCCGAACAGAAGCAGGCACAGAATTCTCAGAAACAGCTCGCGGAGATCACCGCGTCCGCCAAGAAGCTCGAGGCCGCGCGAGCCGACGCTACCGCGGCACGCGACAAGGAAGCCGCCGCGCGCTCGACGGCCGAAAACGAGCTGCAGACGCTGCGGCCGCAGCTCGACAAGCTGAGCAAAGCCGCCAACCGCGCGGCGACCGAGGCAGAAGCCGCCGTCGCCGACAAGCGCAAGGCGGAAGTCGCGCTCAATGCGGCCAACAGCCAGGCGCAGGCGGCGGAAGCCAAGCTCAACGCGGTCACGACGCTGTTCAAAACCAGCGCGGCCCGGGTCCAGGCGCTCGAACGGGAACAGGAACAGCACGTCGCCGCGATGCGCGATCTTGAATCGCGCGTGCGGCACGCGGACGCGCCGGATCACGAGGCCGTCCCGCAGAACATGGGCGGCGTGCTCGATGGACTACTCGGGGCATTCGAGGCATTGTCCTCGGCGACGACGATCAGCGATGTCCTGGCCACGCTGGGCGAACAGCTGGCGGCGGAGTTCCCGAGGGTCGCGCTGTTCCGGGTCAAGGGCAACCGGCTCGAAGGCGCCCACCAGATCGGCTTCGATTTGACCAACGATATCGGTAAGGTCGTCATCCCACTGGCGATGGATTCATCGCTGAGCCGCGCGGTGACGTCCGGCGTCACGGAACGCCTGAGCGGCGACGCGCTCGACGCCAGCGGACTGCCGTTCGGGGGCTCGCCCACCTTCGGTCTCGCCATGCCGATCGTGGTTGACGGCGAAACGACCGCGCTGGTCTATGCGGACGACTTCGCGGAGCCCCGCATCGAGGGTCACGGATCAGACGAGGTGAACATGAAGTTCGCCGAGGCGCTGCGGCATCACACCGTGGCGCTGCTGATGCGGCTGACGAGCGAGCTCAAGACCATGGCGGAGCTGCGGGCTTACGCGGGATCGCTGCTCACCGAGATCGAGCAGATGTACCATTCCGATGTCTCGGCGGGAAAAGAGGGTGAGGAGCTGAAGAAGCGGCTGCTCGCGAACCTGGACTACGCGCGAAGCATCTACGGCAACCGGGCCCAGTTCGAATCGCCGGCCGCCGCGGCGCTGCTCGATGCGCAGGTCTCGGCGCTCATCGACACGCACCACGAGAGTGCGTTCGGCCGCGATCTCGCCGTGGTCGTCGAGTGGGCCGCCGGCTCCCGGGCCGCCGAAGCCTCGTAGCCGCCGGACGCGTTCCTCACTCCTGCTTGATGTAGATCGCGCCGCCCTTTTCGCGGAACTCGCGCGCCTTGATCTCCATCCCCGCCACCGCCTCCTGGTTCGCCAGGTCACGCACCTGCTGCGTCAATTCCATCGAACAGAATTTCGGGCCGCACATCGAGCAGAAGTGTGCCAGCTTCGCGCCCTCCGCCGGCAGCGACGCGTCGTGGAAGGCCCGGGCGGTCACAGGATCGAGCGAGAGATTGAACTGATCCTCCCACCGGAACTCGAACCGCGCTTTCGAGATCGCGTCGTCCCAGGCCTGCGCCATCGGGTGGCCCTTGGCGAGATCGGCCGCGTGGGCGGCGATCTTGTAGGCAATCACGCCAGCCTTCACGTCGTTGCGATCGGGGAGCCCGAGATGCTCCTTCGGAGTGACATAACACAGCATCGCGGTGCCGTACCAGCCGATCTGCGCCGCGCCGATGGCCGACGTGATGTGATTGTACCCGGGGGCGATGTCGGTCGTCAGCGGACCGAGGGTATAGAACGGCGCCTCCTCGCACCATTCCAGCTGTTTCTCCATGTTCTCCTTGATGAGATGCATGGGAACGTGACCCGGTCCCTCGTTCATCACCTGCACGCCGTGGTCCCAGGCAATGCGCGTGAGCTCGCCCTGCGTCTTGAGCTCTGCGAACTGCGCGGCATCGTTGGCGTCGGCGATGGACCCCGGCCGCAGGCCGTCGCCGAGCGAGAACGACACGTCGTAGGCACGCATGATGTCGCAGATCTCGCGAAAGTGCGTGTAGGTGAAGTTCTCCTTGTGATGCGCGAGGCACCACTTCGCGAGAATCGATCCCCCGCGCGACACGATTCCAGTGAGCCGCTGCGCCGTCATCGGGATGTAGCGGAGCAGCACGCCGGCGTGGACTGTAAAGTAATCGACGCCCTGCTCGGCCTGCTCGATGAGCGTGTCGCGATACGCCTCCCACGTCAGATCTTCCGGCCGCCCTCCCACTCGTTCAAGAGCCTGATAGATCGGAACGGTGCCGATCGGAACCGCCGAATTCCTTAGAATCCACTCGCGCGTCTGGTGAATCTGGCGGCCGGTCGACAAATCCATCACCGTATCGGCGCCCCACAGCGTCGACCACCGGAGCTTCTCCACTTCCTCGTCGATCGATGAGGACACGGCCGAGTTGCCGATGTTGGCGTTGATCTTCACCGCGAAGTTCCGGCCGATGATCATCGGCTCGAGCTCGGGATGATTGATATTGGCCGGAATGATCGCGCGTCCACGGGCCACTTCTGACCGGACGAAGTCCGGATCGCGCCCCTCCCGGACGGCCACGAACGCCATCTCCTCCGTCACGATGCCGCGGCGGGCGAATTGGAACTGGGTCACCGTGTCGGAGCCGCGGCGGCGCGCAACCCATGGCGCGCGCAGCTTGGGCAGGCCCTCGTGCACGTCGTATCCCTGCGGACCGCTGGTGTCGTACACACGCAGGGTCTCCCCATTGGTCAGCTCGATCTCGCGCAAAGGGACGCGGACGCCGCATTCGTCCACGTAGACCTTGCGGGATTTTGGAAATGCCGACGTGAAATCCGAAGCCTGCAGAGGCGGCAGCGAGGTGCGAGTCGTCATGAGTAACCTGAGGTGACTATAACACCCACGGACGCCCGACGGCGGGATCAGCGGCGGCGCCGCGGAAGGTCGTTGAAATCGGGCATGTAGGTCCGGAGCGCGTGGTCCGGTGTGTTTTTCGAATACCCCGCAACGAGCTGCTCGTTGTAGCGCTCCGAGTAGAAATCGAACGGATCCTTCGGATCCATGTCGATCAGCTTGAGGTCCGCATCCGACATCGTCAACCGGCCAAAACGGATGCTCGCGCCACGGAACCAGATGTAGTTCCCCTGCTGACGCGCGGCGGCTGCTCCCCCTTTGCCAAAGACCTGCACCAGACGGTCGCCACGAATGAACGAGTTCGTCAGGTGGCCTTTCATCTGCGGGGCCGGCAGCATCCGCGCGGGATCAAGGAAGACCTCGTTGTCGTGGATATTGATGCCCTTGTCCGGGCGGCTCTTCAGGATGTCGTCGAGCTCCACACCAAAGAGCGACATCAGCTTCGCCGTCGGAATGCCAGCCGTCTTGACCTTGAGCGGATGAACGTCCAGCAGACCATCGGAGGTCGCCGCCACCGACGCGACAATCGAGAAGGGAACGCTGACCCCTTTCTTCAATGTGCCGTGCTGCACCAGATGGCCCTCTTCAAACGTGATGCGAAGATTCGAGAGCGCGGACCCGTTGTAGTCGAACGCTCGATTCACCAGCGCGGTGAGACTCGGCGCGTCGATCGTCACTTCGCCATCGTCGATCTCAATGGTGAAGGAGTGCTGGTCGTCAAACACCGGGATGTGGCCAGACGAGCTGCGCAGGCGGCCGCTCAGCCAGTTCACCGCGACCACCGCGTCGGGGGCGGCGTGAAGGATGACGTTGCGCATCTCGATGCCGACCGGGCCGGGAGCCTGCGTTCCGGCCTGAGGCAGCAGGAGGACGCCGAGGAACGCGGCCGCGAAGGCTCTCATCGCCGCGAAAGGAGCAACCCTCGTTCCAGATCGGCGGGTTCAGCCGAGCTTACGGAGAATGAAGCACTTCAAGTAGTACGTTTCGGGAACCGTCATCAGGACCGGATGATCGCGACCCTGCATGCGTTTTTCGACAACTGCGACGTCAGCCCGGGCATCCACGGCAGAGGAGGCCAGCACGTCCGCGAAATCCGCCTCGCTGACGTTGTACGAACAACTGCACGTAATCAGGAAACCGCCCGGCGACAGCAGCTTGAGGGCGCGCAGATTGATCTCCTTGTAACCGGACAACGCTTTGGCGACCGACGCCTTGTTCTTCGCGAACGCGGGGGGATCGAGCACGATCGTGTCGAAGCGTTCGCCGCGGCGCTCGAGCTCGCGCAGCTCGTCGAACACATTCATGGCCCGCGCCTGGATGTGCGCGAGTCCATTTCGAGCCGCGTTCAGCCTGATGCGCGCCACGGCCTCTTCTGAGATGTCGACCGCGATCACCTCGTCGCAACGCGGCGCAAGCGCGAGCGCGAACCCTCCGTTGTAGCTGAACGCATCCAGGCAACGGCCGCGCGCGTATTGCAACGCCGCGGTGCGGGTTTCGCGTTGATCCAGGAACAACCCGGTCTTCTGGCCGTGATAGGGATCGACCCCATACGAGACGGCGCCCTCGCGCACGTCGATCTGATCGGGCACTGTGCCGTAGAGCACGTCGACCCGCTGCTCGAGCCCTTCGAGCAGGCGGACGCGGGGATCGTTCCTGGCAAGAATCCCGGCTGGCTTCATGATCTCCACGAGCAGCTGCGTCACGTCCGGAGCCAGCCGGTCCATCCCCTGCGACAGCGTCTGCAGGACGAGATAGTCGCCGTAGCGATCGACAATCAGCGAGGGGAGGAGGTCGGCTTCCCCGTGGACCAGGCGATACGCGGTGGCATCGATGGCCAACCGATCTCGAAAACGAATCGCCTGCGACAGTCGCGATCGCCACAGCTCCGAATCGGCTGGCGTGTCGTCGTGCGTCAGGAACCGGAGCGCAATTTCGGATCGATCGCTGTAGAACGCCCGACCGAGGGCCCGGTCGCGTGTGCCGATTACGCGTACGACGTCTCCTCCGCGGGCCTCAATTTTTGCGACGTCGGACTTGTAGATCCACGGATGCCCGGAGCGAACCCGCTCCTCACCCCGCCGGCTGATCGTGACAACGGACATGGTTCAATTCGTGAATTGGTGAATTGGTGAATTGGTGAGTTCGTGAATTGGTGAGTTAGGCGTATTGGCGAATTAACCGACTCGGAGGCGCGTAGACATTCGCAGCGCGCCGATTCACCAATCCACCAATTCGCCAATCCACCAATTCACAAATTCACCGATTCAACCGACAGCCCCTTGTATAATCGCAATCATATGCGCATCGCGATCGGCGCGGATCATGCTGGTTTTGCGCTGAAGCAGCATTTGATCGGCACGCTCGAGCGGCTCGGGCACACGGTGGACGATCGGGGCGCGCACAACGATGCGATGAGCGATTACCCGCCGATCTGCGCAGACGTTGCGCGCCAGGTTGCTGACGGGCGCGCCGACCGCGGCATCGTCGTTGGAGGGAGCGGCCAGGGAGAGCAGATAAGCCGCGAACAAGGTTCCAGGGATCCGCGCCGCGCTTTGCAATGATCTCTTCACCGCCCGCCTGTCGCGCGAGCACAACGACGCAAACGTGCTTGCGCTGGGAGGCCGCATCGTCGCGGAGGCGCTGGCCGATGAAATCCTGACGCTCTGGCTCGAGACCGCGTTTGCAGGAGGCCGGCATCAACGGCGGATCGAGCAAATCGCGGACATCGAAAAATCCGTGCGCGCGGATGCGTAGCGCGCCGCTCGAGTGCACTTCTCTTGTGATCTGACAAGGACATCATGACCACGAAGACTGAGACTCCCCTCCGCTGGCGTACGCTCGCCGAATTCGATCCCGGAGATCGCATCGGCCATTCGCGACGAGCGCCACCGCCAGAACAGCGGCCTGGAACTGATCGCGTCGGAAAACTTCGTCAGCCAGGCGGTGCTCGAAGCGGCCGGATCGGTGCTGACGAACAAGTACGCGGAAGGGTATCCAGGCAAGCGGTATTACGGCGGATGCGAGTTCGTGGATGTCGCCGAATCCCTGGCCATCGCCCGCGCGAAGGAACTGTTTGGCGCCGATCACGCCAACGTCCAGCCCCACTCTGGCGCGCAGGCGAACATGTCGGTCTACTTCACGCTGCTCAAGCCCGGCGACACGGTTCTGGGGATGAACCTCGCCCACGGCGGACACCTGACCCACGGCCACCCGCTGAACTTTTCAGGAAAGCTCTACACGATCGTGCCATACGGCGTGCGCCAGGACGATGAGCGGATTGATTACGACGAGTTCGAGCGGCTCGCGCACGAACACAAGCCGAAGATGATCATGGTAGGCGCCAGCGCATATCCCCGCGTGTTCGATTTCGAGCGAATCGGCAAAATCGGCCGCGACGTGGGGACGCCTGTCGTCACCGACATGGCGCACATCGCGGGCCTTGTGGCCGCGAAGGTGCATCCCAGCCCTGTCCCGCACTCTGACTTCGTCACGACGACGACGCACAAGACGCTGCGCGGCCCGCGGGGCGGCATGGTGCTCTGCCGGGCACAGTATGCAAAGGATCTCGATCGCGCCCTCTTCCCGGGCGTCCAGGGCGGACCGCTGATGCACATCATCGCGGCCAAGGCTGTCTGCTTCAAGGAAGCGATGGAGCCGGGCTTCGTCGAGTACCAGCGTCAGATCGTCGCCAACGCTCAGCGTCTGGCGCGCGGCTTGTCGGCCGCCGGGTTCAGGCTGGTCAGCGGGGGCACCGACAATCATCTGATGCTCGTCGATGTCTTCTCGAAGGGGTTGACGGGCAAAGTCGCGGAGGCCGCGCTCGGGAAGGCGGGGATTACCGTGAACAAGAACGCCATTCCGTTCGACAAGAACCCGCCGATGGTCGCGAGCGGGATTCGCGTCGGCACGCCCGCGGTGACGAGCCGCGGCATGCGCGAGCCGGAAATGGATCTGATCGCAGATTACATCGCACGCGCGCTCGTGTCGCCAGAAGATGACCGCGTGCTCGGATCGATTCGGGTCGAAGTCGAGGGGCTGTGCCGGAAGTTCCCGCTGTATCCGGAAGGGTAAAGGCCGGCGCCGCGACCCTGAACGCCGCCGTCGCGGCGGCGTTCGCCCCCGGCGGACCGATCGCGCTGGCGCTGCCGGGATTCGAAGCACGCGGCGGTCAGCTCGAAATGGCGGACGCCGCATCCGCCGTTTTTGCGGATGGCGGCGTACTCCTGGCCGAAGCTGGTACGGGCACCGGCAAGACGCTCGCGTATCTCATCCCCGCGATCCTCAGCCGCCGCCGGGTCCTCGTGTCGACCGGCACCAAGAACCTCCAGGAGCAGATCTTCTATAAGGACCTTCCGGTTCTCAAAGAATCGCTCGGCGTCCCGTTCACCGCAGCGTACATGAAGGGACGCGGAAACTACCTGTGCCTGCATCGATTCGACACGTTCAAGGAGGGCGGCTCGGCGCAGTCGCTGGGGTTCACCCGCGACGAATCGATCTACGTCCGTCTCATCGACGAATGGAGCCGCGAGACGGCAACTGGCGATCGCGCCGAGCTCGACGATCTCCCTGAAGATCTCCCGTTCTGGAAGGACATCGCGGCCAGCAGCGAGAACTGCATCGGCACGGAGTGCCCCCGCTACCAGGATTGCTTCGTGACCCGGATGCGCCAGCGCGCCGCCGAATCAGACCTCGTCATCGTCAACCATCACCTGCTGTGCGCGGACGCCGCCGTGCGGCAGAGCGAGTTCGGCGAAGTCATCCCGGCGTGTCACTACGCGGTGGTCGACGAGGCGCACCAGCTCGAAGACGTCGCGACGCAGTACTTCGGCATGGTCGTGAGCAACTACCGGATCGACGACCTCGGCCGCGACGTGGATCGGGCCGTGGCCGCGAAGCTCATCGAGGACGCCGAGACGGCCGACAACCTGAAGGACAGGGCCGAGCGCGTTCGCGATCACGCGCGGCCCTTCTTCTCCGCGCTGCAGATGATCCGGTTGGATGGGCCCGGCGTCGGCGGCACCGAGGCCCGGATCCGCGTCGGCTCGCCGCAGATCAATCGGGTCGCGGACGAAGGCCTGTCCCTCGTCCGCGCGCTCGAGGCGCTCGAGGCCGAGATCGCGCTCACGCGCAATGCGCCACCCGACGTCCTGGCGCTGGGCACTCGCGCCGCTGACCTCCGGAAGGATTTGGACTTTCTTCTCAGAGCCGACGATCCCGGCTTCGTGTACTACCTCGACGTGCGCGGACGAGGGGTGTTCCTGCGCGCCTCGCCGATCGATGTGTCCGCGATCGTCCGGGATCTGCTGATCGATCGCATGACCGGCACCGTTCTGACGTCCGCCACGCTGACCGTAGACGGATCGTTCGAGTACGTTCGCAGCCGGCTCGGCATCCGCAAGGCGAACGAAGTCCGCCTGCCCTCGGAGTTCGACTACCTGAAGCAGGCGATCCTGTACCTGCCCAAACGCATGCCTGATCCGCGGGCGCGCGAGTTCACGGCGGCCGTGGCTCGGGAGGTGATCGAGATCGTGAAGCGCACGAGAGGGCGCGCGTTCGTGCTGTTCACGAGCTACGCCAACCTGCGTGAAGTCCAGGCGCGCGCGTCCACCGAGATCGAGTATCCGATCCTGGTGCAGGGCACTGCGCCACGCTCGGCGCTGCTTCGCGATTTCAAGGCGACGCCGAACGCCGTCCTGCTCGCGACCTCCAGCTTCTGGCAGGGTGTGGACGTGGTGGGCGAGGCGCTGAGCTGCGTAATCATCGACAAGCTGCCGTTCGCGTCCCCGGGCGATCCGATCACGTCGGCCCGCATCGAGGCGATCAACGCGCGCGGCGGATCGGCCTTCGGCGAGTATCAAATCCCGCTCGCGATCCTCGCGCTCCAACAGGGGCTGGGGCGGCTCCTGCGCCACCGCCTGGATCGCGGCGTGCTGGCCGTGCTCGATCCGCGCCTGCGCACCATGGCCTATGGCCGGCGGTTCCTCGCGTCGCTTCCGCCCGCGCCGCTGACGAGCGAGTTGCAGGACATCGAGCGGTTCTTTGAGGCCAGCTGAACGGTTTCGGAACAGCAGCTGGCGGCTTGGCGGTCCGCCTTCGCGGCTGGAGCCGCTTCGGCGCGACAGCCTTCGCGCGGCTTGGCGAGCCGAAGCTCACGCTTCGGAGTGAGCTCGCGTGAGCGAAGGCTGGTAGCTTTGGAGTCAGTGGTAGACTACTGTCTGACTACACTGCGGTTTACGCCGTTTTTCCTATCAGCACTGACGGAGGATTCTGGACATGGTGCGCACACACATCGTCGGCCGCACGCTCGCCATTGGCGCCATGCTGCTCGGACTCGCCGCGTTTGCAGCGCCCGCGTCCGCTCAGACCGGGTCGGTCAAAGGCAAGATCACGGACGCGGAAGGCAAGCCGGTCGAAGGCGCCAAAGTCACCATTCAGATGGTCGACAGCAACAACAAATTCGAGCAGAAGACCAAGAAGAACGGTGAGTTCATGCAGATCGGTCTGCAGCCCGCCCAGTACAAGATCTCGGCCGAAAAAGATGGACTCAGCGCCTCGAAGACGAGCCGCATCAGCCTCGACACGGCCGAAGTGAACTTGACCCTCACCAAGGGGGGCGCGGCGGCGGAAGGCGGGTCGAAGGAGGATCGGGCGAAGGCTGAAGCCAAAGTGGCGGGCCTCAAGGCCGCGTACGCTGAAGCGGCTCAACTCAGCAACGCCGGCAAGTACGACGAGGCCATCGCGAAATTCAACGAAGTCCTCAAGGACGTGCCCCGCTGCACCGAGTGCTACATCGGCATCGGGCTGTCGAATGGCATGAAGAAGGACTACGCCGCGTCGGAAGCGGCCTACAAGAAGGCCCTCGAGATCGATCCGAATTCATCGGACGCGTACAGCGGGCTCGCGACCATCTATAACGATCAGAAGAAGTTCGCCGAGGCGAAGGAAGCAAGCGCCGAGGCGATGAAGCGCATGTCGGCCGCTGGAGGGTCAGGCAACGCCGATCAGCTCTACAACGCCGGCGTCATCTCGTGGAACGCGAACGAATTCGCCAAGGCGCAGGAGCAGTTCGCGGCGGCGGTTGCGGCCAATCCCAATCACGCCGAGTCCCACTTCATGCTCGGGCAGTGCGACCTGAACCTGGGCAAGCTCCCGGAGGCGGCGAAGGAATTCGAGACGTACACGAAGCTCGCCCCGACCGGGCCGAACGCCGAGAAAGCCAAGGCGAACTTCGAAATGCTCAAGGCGTACGTCAAGTAAGTCCCGGCGCCCGTCTTGGACGCCACCATTACTCTCAACCTCCAGTCCGTCAGGTCCCGGATCGACGCGGCCGCGCGCCGCGCCGGCCGGGACCCCTCGACCATCCGCCTCATCGCGGTTTCAAAGACATTCAGCGCCGATCACGTGAGAGCTGCGCACGGCGCAGGCCAGATCGACTTTGGCGAGAACAAGGTCCAGGAGGGCCTGCAGAAGATCGCTGACACGGCCGACATGAAGATAAGGTGGCATCTCATCGGCCACCTGCAGTCGAACAAGGCGAAGAAAGCGGCGGCAGCATTCGCCTGCATTCATTCAGTCGACTCGATTGAGCTCCTCCGGAAACTCGACACGGCGGCCGGGCGAGACCGGCGCGGCCCCCGAGCTCCTGGTGCAGGTCGATCTGGCGGGGGAAGCCACCAAATTCGGGGCGGCTGCGGACGCGGCACGGGGCATCATCGACGGGGCGGGCACCTTGCGCGCTGCGCGCCTGACCGGCCTGATGCTGATTCCGCCCTGGAACGAGGATCAGGAACAGACGCGTCCCTGGTTCGTGCGGCTGAGGGAGCTTCGGGACGCGTGGCTGGCCGAAGGCGTCCCGGCGGCGTCACTGGCTCAGCTCTCGATGGGGATGAGCCACGATTTCGAGGCGGCCGTCGAAGAAGGCGCTACTATGGTCCGCGTCGGCACGGCGATATTCGGCAAGCGCACGTATAGCGCGACTCTCTAGGCGTCCCACGACGTGGGTCGGCCGTTCGAGGAGACCACCATGTTCGATCGTCAACCGGGTCAGGCACCAGCACCTTCGTCCACCTCCGCGGCCCAGACCGGGTCGCTTCCGGCTGAACGCGTCATGCGCATCGCGCCGCTCGATCTCCGCCAGCAGCGATTCCGCACCGCGCTTCGAGGGTTCGACCGCACCGAAGTGGTCGCGTTTCTGACGGAGGCGGCCGACGACTACGAGCATGCGCTTCGCGAGATCGATCGGCTCCGGCAGGATCTGCTGCGCATGGAAGCGCTCCTGTCCGAACACCGCGACCGCGAGTCCAACCTCCGCAACACGCTCCTGACGGCGCAGCGCCTGGCAGACGAGGTCAAGACCCACGCCGAGAACGAGGGCAAGATGATCGTGCGCGAGGCACAGGGGCGCGCCGATCTCCTCCTTCAGAAGGCGAGCGGGCGGCTGGAGGAAATCGAGCGGGACATCAACGAACTGCGACTCCGCCGCCGGGATGTCGAAGGATCGCTGGAATCGTCAATCCAGGCGCTGTACCGCGCGCTCGAATTCATCCGGGAGCAGGACAAGGAGCCTGAGGAGAAGGTGCTGCTCCATCGCCCGCGGACTCCGGAACCTGCAGCCGCGCCGCAGTGGCCCGCCGATCAGGCGCCGCGAGTCGCGGACGAACGTGGCTGAGAGTGGTGATTCGCAGGCCATTCGACTCGGCCACAGCCCCGCGGGCGTCACGCTGGCCGTCCGGGTTATTCCGCGCGCGGGACGAACGACGATTGCGGGAGTTCGCAGCGGGGCGTTGACGGTGCGGCTGGCCGCCGCACCCGTCGATGGCCGGGCAAACGACGCGCTGGTGGCTCTTCTCGCAGAAACGTTCGACGTGCCACGACGCGCGATCACCATCCTCTCGGGACATGCATCTCGCGACAAGCGAATCGCCCTGGAAGGCTTGAGCGCAGCGCAGCTGACCGCCCGGCTCAACGATATACTCAGCGCGTGATCGCCGCTGACCTCATCATCAGCCACATCCGACAACTCATTCCCTGCGCCGGACCGGCACCTCGGCGCGGTTCGGATCAAGCGGTCGCGCCGGTCGTCGCCGATGGAGCGATCGCGTCGCGTGCCGGCGAGATCATTTACGTTGGCTCGTCAGACGATCTGGATCGGACCATCGAGGCAGCTGCCGGTGCTCGCCGCATCGACGCGAACGGCCTCTCGATCGTCCCAGGCTTTGTCGATCCCCACACACATGCCGTCTTTGCAGGCGACCGCCGGGAAGAACTCAGAAAACGCCTCGCAGGTGCGACCTACGCTGAAATCGCAGCCTCCGGCGGAGGCATCGTGTCAACGGTGGCTGCGACGCGTGCAGCGACCGAGGACGCGCTGGTCGACGAGACCCGGGCCCGCCTCGACGAAATGCTCGCGTGCGGGACCACGACGGTCGAGATCAAGAGCGGCTACGGGCTGAGCGTCGGGTCGGAACTGAAGATCCTCCGCGCGATTGCGCGCCTCGGACGCGAACACCCTGTCGACATCGTCCCAACGTTCCTGGGCGCCCATGACGTGCCGCTCGAATTCCGAAGCCGGCGCAACGACTACGTCGAGCTGATCGTTCGTGAAATGATTCCGGCAGTCGCAGAGGCGGGGCTCGCCGAATGGTGCGATGTGTTCTGCGAGACCGGCGTGTTCACCGCGGACGAATCGGTCCTCATCCTGGAGGCGGGTCAAGCCGCGGGATTGCGCGCGAGGATCCACGCAGACGAACTGTCCGCGAGCGGCGGGGCGCATGTCGCGGCGCGGGTGAGGGCACGATCGGCCGATCATCTGATCTCGGCGACGACAGAAGGCATTGCCGCCATGTCGGCGGCCGGCGTGATGGCGACCTTGTTGCCGATCGCCGCCTTTTACCTGAAACTCGGCCGATTCGCCCCGGCGCGCGACTTGATTGCTGCCGGCGTACCCGTCGCGCTCGCGACGGATGTGAACCCAGGCGGTGGTTTTTCGCCGTCGATGCCGTTCGCCATGACGCTGGCCTGCTTCGGGATGAACATGACGTTCGAAGAAACGCTGGTCGCCGCGACCATCAACGCCGCGTGGTCGATCGACCGCTCGGACCGGGTCGGCAGCCTCGAGCCCGGCAAGCAGATGGATGCTGTGCTGGTGAAGGGGGATGCCATCAACCTGATTCGGGTCGGCGCCCCCGCGATCGCCGGTGTGATCAAGCGTGGAACGTGCGTGGCCGGCAGCCTCGAGCCGCAGGAAAACACAGCCGCAGAAAGACACGTCAAAGCCACAGAAAAACACAGATGAACACAGCAAGAATGATCTGTGAACCTGACGGCGCAATCAGTTATTCGCAGCGGAGCGCGACCATTGGATCGACACGCGCCGCCCTTCGTGCCGGAATCCAGCACGCGATGGCCGCCGTCATCGTCAGCAGTCCTGTGGTCGCCACAAGCGTGAACGGATCGTAAACAGTCACGCCCACGAGCTGCGTTCCGATGACTCGCCCAAGGACAAGACTCAGTGGGATCCCGATGGCGATGCCCGCCACAACGAGTCGCAATCCCGCCTTCACGACCAGCGCGAGAGCGTCCGAGGCCTGCGCCCCGAGCGCCATGCGAATACCAATCTCATGCGTCTTCTGAACCGTGGAGTATGCCAAGACGCTGTAAACCCCGAGCGTCACCAGAATCAGACCCATGCCCCCGAAAATCGACATGCAGATCATGCCAAATCTCGGTCCGGCATACATCTCTTCGTTGATTCGATCTTCCAACGTGCCGGGGTTGAGCAAAGCGACACCGGAATCCCCGGCCCAGACCGCCTGGCGCACCGCGTTCATGATCGCCCCCGGAGGCGCGGCCGTGCGCACCATCAAAGCGCGGACGGCCGCTCCCGCAATCGTGTACGGTACCGTCACTTCCGGCTCGACCGGGCCTGCAGTCCGCGATTCTTGACGTCGCCAACCACACCGATGATTTCGAACCACTTGTCCCGCGGCGGATCCGCAGACGAATCGAAGGCCGCGAGTTGTATCCGTCGCCCAATTGGATTCTCGTTGGGCAAATAACGTCCGCGCGAAGGTCTCGTTCACTACGGCCACTCTGCGCCCATCATCGACCTCTGCCTCGCTGAAAGCCCCGTCCTTGTTTAAAGTCGATTCGCAAAACCCGGAAATACGCTTCGCTGACGGTCTGAAACAGGGTTTGCCAATCTTCCGTGTGCGTCTCTCCGGCGATCTCCAACTTGCTTTGGGCGACGCCGTTATGGGTGGTATGGCGTTCGATGCCGCCGCATCTACGACGCCTGGCAATGCTTTCAATCGCAGAAGCAGCGGACGGAAGAACTCCGTTCTCTGCTCCGCTGTTTTGTAGCGGTCCCGCGGGCAGGCCAGCCGGTCTGAAACACATGATCCGCCTGAAATCCCAGGTGGACTTCGCGCAGAGCCACGAAACTTCGCATCAGCAGCCCGGCGCCGATCAATAGTGTCAAGGAGAGCGCCACTGCCGTGACCACGACCGTATCGCGTACCCACCTGCCCCGAAATCCGCCGGTTACACCCTTGCCGCTGTCGCGAAGAGCATCATTCAAATCCGGCCGAGACGATTGCAGGGCCGGCGCCAACCCGAAAATCAGCGGCGTCAATACCGCAACGCATAGCGTAAACGCGAGCACCGGCGCATTCAGCTCGATCACCGATTCGGCAGGAATCAGGTTCTGTGGCATGGCCGCAACCAACAACTTCAGGCCACCCCAGGCGAGGAATGTTCCCGAGCGCGGCCCCGGCCATCGCCAGGAGCAGGCTCTCGACCATCAGCAGCCGGACCAGTCTCGCGCGTCCGGGCTCCCAGCGCCACGCGCAAGGCAAACTCCTTCTCTCGCGTCGTCGCCCGCGCCAGCATCAAGGTCGCCACGTTGCTGCACGCGATCAGGAGCAGCAAACCCACCGCCGCCAGCACCGTGTACAACGTCGCCTTGAAACGGCCGACCACGGAATCGCCCCGCTTCCTGACTTGAACGGTGAAGCGCTCGGGATAACCCCGAGGATAGATCGTCGCCATCCGATGGCCGATCACCGTCAGATCCGCCTCCGCTTGCTGGATCGACACGCCCGGCCGCAGGCGTCCGAGGAAAAACCAGAATTCAGCCTTTGCTCCGGCGCCAGCTTCTTCGGAACCCACACGTCGGCTCCATTCCATGCGAAGCGGGGCGGCATGATGCCGATCAACGTCCGGGCGGCTCCATTCAGTACAAACGTTTTGTTGAGAAGCGACAGATCGCCGTTAAACCGCTCCCGCCACGTCTTATAACGCATCACGAAAACCGGCGGCGCGCCGGGCTCGTAGTCGCTCGGCTGCATCACCCGCCCGTGTAGCGGCGGCATCCCGAAGAATTCGAAAGTGCCCGGCGTCACGTTCGCTCCATAGAGCGGCTCGGCGCCTTCGCCGTGCTGATAAAGCATCAGTTCGCCGGTGGCGGCAGTGAACCCGTCAAAGACGCGATTATTTTCGGCGAATCCCAAGACTTCCGCTCGCGTGAACACTTGCCGGCCCTGGTCCTGGCTTTGCAAGTCGCCGTGGATGCGCGGAAACACCATGCGTTCCGCGCCTTTCTCGGGAAATGGCGCCAGCAGCACGTTCTGAATCACACTGAAAATCGACGTGGCCGCGCCGATTCCCAAGCCAAGCGTGGCGATCGCAACCGCAGCGAATGCCCGGCTTTTGCGCAGCATGCGCGCGGCGTACCGCAAATCCTGCCAGAGATCGCTGAATCCATGGCTGCCGGGGCTTCCCGGTGTGATCGATGACGGAGGATGCGCCTGCCGCAGCGGCGCCATGTACTGCGCCAGGAGATTGCCGTCCCTGAAATCGGCGAGCGCCAACCTCGTGGCCTCATCCGGCGACGCTCCACCGGCAATCAACTCGCGCCAGCGATCATCCAGATGCTGCGAGAGTTCTTCGACGATTTCGGCCTCGCGTGCAGGCGAGAGGCGCAGCGTCGCGAGACGCGGGCGCACATGTGCTGTCCAGTCAGGCATGTTCGCCCTCCGTGACACGCCGCACAGCCTCGACGAATGCTTCCCAGGTCTTCTTCTGCTGAGCCAGCACGCGTCGACCTTCCGCAGTGACCTTGTAGAAGCGGCGGCGGCGCTCCTCCGGCTTCTCGACCCAGGCCCCCTTGATCCACCCCCGCTCCTCGAGACGGTAGAGCAAGGGATAAAGAGAATCGATGTGGAACGTCAACTGGCCGCCGGAGCGCGTGTGGATCAGTTTGCTCAGCTCGTAGCCGTGGCGGGGCCGAGCGTCAAGCAGGGAAAGGATCAGCAACTCGGCCGATCCCCGCTTCAACTCGCGATCAAGCGCTCGAGTGTCAATACCTGTCATGAACAGATATTATGTAGACAGGCATCAAAAGTCAAGCCACGCCTCTCGGGGGTTTGCTCGCGGTCGCGGGGAACGCCCTCTCCATTTCCAACTGAGCCGGCAACAGTCTGTGTTTTCCTGTGTTCTTCTGTGGCTGTATTCTCTGTGTTCTTCTGTGTTTTTCTGTAGCAAGGAGGGTTGAGGCCGTGGCGTTATCGGATCAACGGTTCGTCGATCTCCTGACCGCCTTCAGATCGCCGGAACCCACGCCGGGAGGAGGCTCGGCATCAGCGCTCAGCGGTGCGGTGGGTGCGTCGCTGCTCGCCATGGTGGGCGGCCTGCCCAAGCCGCGCGTCCGGACGCCTGACGAAGAGCGGCGGCTCGCCGATGCTCGAGTTCAGTGCACAGCCATCAGCGATCGGCTGGCCGGCCTCATGGATCATGACAGCGACGCCTACAACGACGTCGTCGCCGCATTCCGGCTGCCGAAGACCTCAGATGACGAGAAAGCCGCACGAAGCATCAGCATCCAGGAGGCGCTGCGATCCGCAACAGAAGTACCGCTGGAGGTCATGCACGCGTGCGTGGATGCGATGCACGCGGCGGAAACCGTGGCTGAATTCGGAAACCCGAACGCCGCCAGCGACGTGCAGGTCGGCCTCGAGCTCCTGGGCGCCGGCCTGCGGGGCGCCGGGCTGAATGTCGCGATCAACCTCACGAGCCTGAAGGATCAGGCGTACGTGGCGGCCATGAAAAAAGAAATGCAGCGGCTGGAGCTGGATGCCGGCCGTGCGCACGCCGCAGCCATTGCGGCCTGGCGTGAAAAGGACTAGCGGGCGTCGAACGCTCTGGCTTCGACGTCGAACTGCCGGACGTAGTCGTATCCCGGCAGCACCTTCATCGACTCCATGTACGATGCGTCGATAATCAGCTGGCCGGGCGACCGGCGAATCTGGATGTACTCGCGGTCGAGCGGGACACTGTTCTCGTCGGCGAGCGCCATGACCCGGTCGGTCAGCTCGGCATCGGTGACCTTCTGCTGCGAAAACAGCGCGAGTTCCTGGAGCGCATCCTTGAACTTGTAGTAATGGATGCTGACGGGAGCGATGCGGTAGAGGGCGTTGGCGATGAGGAGAAACATCGCGAGCTGGACCAGCTTCCGGATCACACGCCCTCCGTCGCCTCAATCAGTGAATCTGATGGAACAACCGCTCCCAGCGGGTCTTGGTGAAAAAATGCGTGACCACCGACGCCAGTCGCTTGATGGTCGCGCCCGCTCCCTCGTCCAGATAATCCTCCCGGCCTGACTCGTACGACCAGTAGATCATCAGCGCGCGTCCCTTGACGTAGTCGCGCGGCAGGAATCCCCAATAGCGGCTGTCCTGCGAGTTGTCCCGATTATCGCCCATCACGAAGTAGTACCCATCGGGCACGCGGACCGGAGCGTATCGCTCGCGCACGTCGAATCGCGTGATCTCCTGCGAGTCGGACGACGGTTCGAGGAAGTGGACATAGGGCTCGTCCAAGGGTTGGCCATCTATATACACCTTCTTGGCCCGGAGTTCGATCGTCTCGCCCGGCAACCCGATGACGCGCTTGATGAAATCGCGGTCGGGCTCGTCCGGGTACTTGAACACGATGACGTCGCCGCGCCGGATGTTCCGAACCGGCAGCAGCGCCCGTTCGATCCGGCTGGCCGACGGGCTGAAGACGAACTTGTTCACGAGGAGGTGATCCCCGATGAGCAGGTTGTTCTCCATCGAACCGGTGGGAATCTTGAACGCCTGCACCACCCAGGTCCGCACGAACAGCGCGAGGATGACGGCGATGACGATCGATTCGGCGTACTCCCGAAGCGTGGATTTGTGGAATGTCGTCGACATCAGGTTTCGGTGCCTACTTTCAATACCGCCAGAAACGCTTCCTGGGGAATCTCGACGCGTCCGACGCGCTTCATGCGCTTCTTGCCTTCCTTCTGTTTCTCGAGCAGCTTCCGCTTCCGCGAGATGTCGCCGCCATAGCACTTGGCGAGCACGTTCTTTCTGAGCGCCTTGACCGACTCGCGCGCGATGATCCGGCTCCCGATAGCCGCCTGGATCGCGACCTCGAACATCTGGCGCGGAATCAGCTCGCGCATCTTGGACGCCAGGGCCCGTCCCCGCTGGTACGCCGTGTCGCGATGCACGATCGTCGAGAGCGCGTCGACTGGCTCCTCGTTCACCAGGATATCCAGCTTGACGAGCGGCGCTTCCTGAAAGCCCGTCACATGGTAATCGAGCGAGGCGTAGCCGCGCGAGAGCGTCTTCAGCCGATCGTAAAAATCGAGGACGACCTCGTTGAAGGGCAGCTCGTAGGTGATGAGCACGCGGTCGGCCGCCAGATACTCGATGGACTTCTGCACGCCGCGTTTTTCCTGACAGAGCTGGAGTAGGGCACCGACATGCTCCGAGGGCGTCAGCATCATCGCCGTGATGACCGGCTCTTCGATCTTCTCAATGCGCCCGGTCTCGGGCAGCTTCGACGGGCTGTCGATCTCCTGCACCACCCCGTCGGTCGTGGTCACCCGATAGAGAACGCCCGGCGCGGTGGTGACCAAGTCCATGTCGAACTCGCGCTCGAGCCGCTCCTGCACGATTTCCATGTGCAGCAGGCCCAGAAAGCCGCAACGGAAACCGAATCCGAGCGCCGCCGACGTCTCGGGCTCGAAGAAGAACGAGGCATCGTTCAGCCGCAGCTTTTCGAGCGCGTCACGCAGTTCGGCATACTCGCTGCCCTCGACGGGATACAGCCCCGCGAAGACCATCGGCTTGCTTTCCTTGAAACCGGGAAAAGGCTCGCTCGTCGGCCGTGCCGCGTCGGTGATGGTGTCGCCGATCTTCGCGTCGCTGACGGTCTTGATCCCCGCAAAGATGAATCCGGCCTCCCCCACGCCGAGCTCGTCGGCGGCCGTCGGCTTCGGCGAGAAGACGCCGACCTGATCGACGATGTATTCCTGGCCCTGCGCCATGAGCCGGATCTTCATGCCGGCGCGAATCGAGCCGTCGATGACGCGCGTCAGGATGATCACGCCCCGATACGCGTCGTACCAGGAATCGAAGATCAGCGCCTTCAACGGGGCTGAGGGATCGCCCTTTGGCGGCGGCAGGCGATGGACGATGGCCTCGAGGATTTCGTGGACGCCCGTCCCCTCCTTCGCGCTGGCGAGGATCGCGCCGCTGGCGTCGAGCCCCACGATCTCCTCGATTTGACGCTTCGCCTCGTCTGGCTGCGCGCCCGGCAGATCGATCTTGTTGATGACCGGAATGATCTCGAGCGCGTTGTCGACGGCCAGATAGGCGTTCGCCAGGGTCTGCGCCTCGACACCCTGCGAGGCGTCCACGAGGAGCAATGCCCCCTCGCACGCGGCCAGCGATCGCGTCACCTCGTACGAAAAATCCACGTGACCGGGCGTGTCGATCAGGTTGAGCACATATTCATTCCCATCGTCTGCCCTATAGGTCAGGCGGACGGCGTGTGCCTTGATCGTGATGCCCCGCTCGCGCTCGAGGTCCATCGAGTCGAGGACCTGCGCCTCCATTTCGCGCGGCTGCAGGGCGCCGGTCATCTCCAGGAAACGGTCCGCGAGGGTGGACTTGCCGTGGTCGATGTGGGCGATGACCGAGAAGTTTCGGATGAAACGCTGATCCATCAAATGAACGGAGAATTGCTGATTTCTGAATGCTGAATGCTGAATGAGAGTGTCAGCAAATTATAGCATTCAGAGAGGATGGGGGAATTCGCAATGCTGAATCCTGAGTGCGAATTGGCCGAGCGCGTTGCGCTCGGCCCTTCTTGCATTCAGCATTCAGCAATCATCATTCAGCATTTCCACGCTCATGGTCCAGCAGCCACTGCTTGCGCCACCGGCCGCCGCCGTAGCCGCAGAGCGTGCCGTCGGATCGAATCACGCGATGGCAGGGCACCACGATGGCGATGCGGTTCTGCCCGTTGACCCGCCCGATCGCTCTGACGGCCGCCGGTGAGCCGATGGTCTGAGCCATGTCGGAGTAGCTGCGCGTTTCGCCGTAGGGAATGCGGCAGAGCGCGCGCCAGGCCTTCAACTGAAAGTCAGAGCCCTGCAAACGAAGCGGGATCGAAAGTCGCGCCGCTTCCCTGCAAAGTACTCCGACAGCTCCTCGCGTGTCTGGCGCAGGGCGGGGTGATCGCCCGGAACGATGACGATCCCCAGCGAACGCCGCAGATCGCGTAGCTCGGTTTCGAGCGCGCGGCGATCGACGAACTCCAGCAGTTCCAGTCCCCGGTCGCCGGCGACCGCCAGCATTGGTCCGAGCGGCGTCTCGATCCAGGCGGCGGTGAGGAGCGGCGTGTCGCGGGCATCGCCAGGCGTCTCGCCGAAGACTCGCGCGAACGCCTCGCGGAAGCCGCTGTCGGAGTCGAATCCGGCGTCGAGTCCGGCATCGAGCGTGGACGCGCCCCGTGCAACGCGTGCATCGCCGTGCCGAGGCGGCACGCGCGGTGATACGCCTGGAACGTCATCCCGAAGCTGCGTTTGAACGTGCGCCGCACCTGGACCGGGATCGAGACCGCGCTGACGAAGATCGTCGTCGCGCAGGCGGATATCAGGGTTCCGCAGCATCTCGTCGACGAGCGGCGCCAGCCAGTTCGGCGCCGACGCGGCGGACGACATCGGATCGCAGATCCGGCACGGGCGATACCCGCGGTGGAGCGCGTCCTGGATCGTCGACGCATACTCGACGTTTTCCGGCTTCGGCTTCCGCGCGCTGCATGTCGGACGGCAAAAAATCCCCGTCGTCCGCACGCAGGCGAAGAACAGGCCCTCGAACGACTGATCGCGCTCGACGAGCGCGCGATACATCTCAGCAGGAGTAGGGAGCAACATCATGTGGACGAGAATACGAGGACCGTCTCGTGTGCGCTACCGGAAAATGGACAGGTAATTTGCGCCGACTAATGGCTTCCCTTCACGATCGGCGCCACGGTCCGAAGATACGCCCAGAGCGCTTTGAGCTCCACGTCCTTCATCTGGCCTGTACGCCTTCCACGGCATCTGCGGAAGGATGTCAGTACCGTCCTTCCGCTTGCCCTCGCGTAACGCCCGCAGGAAATCCGCCTCAGTCCACCCTTTCAGACCGGTTTCGTGCGGCGTGATGTTGGCAACGATCGGCATGTTCGGATCGCCGGCGATTTTTCCGCCAGACAAGTGCTCGCCGTGACACCCGCGACAGACCTGTGCGATGTGCGAGCCCAGCTCGACGCTCGCCGACTCGACCGGCGGTTCGACGGGGTGAGGCTTCTGATGGTCGATACCGAATGCGGGAAGCGCGTCAGAGCCGAACCCGACCACAAATGAAAACACTGGACCAATGCCGGTCGGCTTCATGGTCCGATCCACCGGCGGCCGGCTCCGGATGTAGGCCACGATGTCCGACAGCTCGTGGTCGGATAGATTGAGGAACTCAGTGGCCGGCATGGACGACGATTGACCGGTGTGGCGGACGCCGTGACGAACGGCGCGATCCCAGTCCGCGGCTGAAAACCCGGGTGTGACGCTTCCGGCGCCGCTCGTGAGATTCGGCGGAGCCCAATACCCGACGATCGCCTCGTCGATGAGCACGTGACCGCCAAGGTCGACGCCGTGACAGCCCTCGCAACCAACTCGCGTTTTGACGAGGTGTTCACCTCGTGCGATCGCTCGGGACAGCGTCAGGGCCTTCAGGTCCACGCCCGCGAGCGGATCGGCGGCCGCAGCCCCTGCGGCGATCCGTTCCGCGCGCAGCGTTTCGAGTTCGGCGGCGCTCAAAGGAAACGGTATCGCGAACGACGCCTCGTGCGTCGTCCACTGTTTGTTGTATTTCCGGCCGGCGATGACGCGTGCGACGCCTACCGCGCCGAGCGCCAGCACGAGTACCGCACCGACAATCCACACTAAGACCTTCAGAAATTTGCGCATGGGAGCCTTTGATTATATCAGCAATGGCTGAGTCGGATCGCACTCGCCGCTGGGCACTGGAGATTTCGCGTCGAACTTCAGTCGCATTAACCTCTTACGTCATGACCACGTTTCCCGCCGGGCCGTTCCTCACGGCACGCTGGGTTCACCTCGCCATGCTCAACTACGAGGTCGATCCCCTGATCCTCCGGGCGCTCGTTCCGCCTGGAACGGAGCTCGATTTCTGGAACGGCCGCTGCTTCGTCAGCATCGTGGGATTTCAGTTTCTCGATACCCGCATCCTTGGATTCGCGGTTCCTTTGCATCGGGACTTCGAGGAAGTGAATCTGCGGTTCTACGTCAGGCGAGCCGCTGGAGGCGAAGTGCGTCGCGGCGTGGTGTTCATCAAGGAGATCGTTCCACGGCGCGCGCTCGCCTGGGTCGCGAACACCGTTTACAACGAGAAGTACGTCGCCCTGCCTATGCGCAGCGACGACCGGCTCGTCACGGAATCGCGGTCGGTGGCGTACTGTCGGCGCTACGACGGCACATGGTGCCGGCTTGCGGCGACTGTCGATGGTGAGCCCCACCTGCCGGGCGAGTCCTCAGAACAATCCTTCATCACTGAACACTATTGGGGCTACACACGCCAGCGTGACGGTTCGACGCTGGAGTATCAAGTCGAGCACCCGCGCTGGAATGTCTGGAACGCGAGGCATTCGGAGTTGACTGGCGACGTCGCAGCACTGTACGGACCGGACCTTGGCGTACATCTGGCCGGATCGGCGAGTTCCTGTTTCGTCGCAGACGGCTCGGACGTGCTGGTTCGCCGCGGGAGGTTGCTGTAGGCTGGCACGGCTACGTCAGACGAAAACTGAATCAACCCCATCATGACCGCATTCAATCAGAAGCCATGGGCCTGCCGGTGTGAATGGGGACCTGCTGCGGTCGCGGCGCTCGCACCTGCAGACGTGACAATTGTCGTCGATGTCTTCTCTTTCACGACGTGCGTGGAGGCCGCCGTGTCGCGCGGTGTCGAGATCCTGCCTTTCCCGTGGAACGACGAGTCGGCCGCCGAATTCGCTCGAAAACAGAGAGCGGAACTGGCTGGTCGACGCCGGCAGGCCAAATACTCGCTGGCTCCGGAGTCGTACCTGGACGCCCCGGCCGGTCTTCGTTGTGTGCTCCCATCACCCAATGGCGCGATGGTGACGCTCGCAGCCGCCGGAGTCTCTCCCATGATTCTCGCCGGCTGCTTGCGAAATGCTCGGGCCATCGCGAATGCCGCGACGCAAATGGGAACCTCGTTCAACGTGATTCCCGCTGGCGAACGTTGGCGGGATGGATCTTTGCGTCCGGCGCTGGAGGACTCGCTCGGCGCAGGTGCGATCCTGCGATGGCTGCCCGGCGACCGATCGCCGGAAGCGGCCTGGGCGGTGGCGGCGTTCGAACGGCACCGCGAGACTCTCGTCGCCACGCTCGATGCGTGCGGATCGGGACGGGAACTCGACGAGCGCGGTCACCGCAAAGACAAGGTCATCGCTGGAGCGCTGGACATCAGCTCCGCAGTTCCGCGGTTCGATGGCATCGCGTTCGTCGCCTGGCAGGCCGCATCATGAAGATTGATGACAAGCCAGTCTTCTGGAACAAGACGAAGCAAAGGACCGCCTACTTTCTTGCCGGTACGATGGTGCTGACCATCGGCACACCGCTCGTTGTCGCGCTGACTCAACCTGGTGCCCGTTTCTACCTGCTTCAACCGATAGTTTTCCTCGGACAGTCATTGCCGAACCTGCTGGCCGCGGGGCTCTGGCTTCCCTGGCGATCTGAAAGAGCGAGGACAGTCGGCCTGCGGCTCGCCGGGCTGCTGTTCGCCGCGTCGGCGTTGCTCTATATTCCGGTGATGATCGGGATCACGCCGACGAGCGGGGACATGATCGCGCTGGGATACGTCTTGATCGCCCTGGTGACGACTGCCGCGATATTGGTCGCTACAATCGTTGGCTTCGGGGTATCGTGGTTCATCCATCGGAGACGATCGTCGACCATCGCCGCCTGATGCCGGCCCGCCGTCGGTCCCAACGCATCACCAATCGGCGCCCGTGGAGGTACTATCAGGTGAGAATCGTTGAGCTTGTACCCAGGAGGGTATTCGAAATGAAACGCACGAACCCGCTGTTCCTGGCCCTTGCAGTTCTGCTGGCCGTTTGTCCCATCACGGCGCCGATGGGTGCGCAGGAGAAACCGCAGGTCAAGATCCCCCAAGCCGGGGTACCGCAAATCATGACGCTCGAAGGGATGTATGTGCGCGCCGCGTACAACAACGAGGGCTACGCCATCATCGGCTACAAGACCGCCAACATGTCCATCGGCGAGGAGTGGATGCTTCTCGAAATGGGCACCACGGTCCGGGAGGGTGTCCCAAGCTTTTCGCTGAAGCGTGGTGACCTCTCGCTCGAAACTCCCGATGGCGCGAAGGTCCCGCTGCCGTCGGTCGATGATTATCGGAGCGCAAACCTCGCCGCACTCAACAACCGCGCAAACGTCGCGCGCGACTCGATCAACTACTTCCCGCCGATGGCGTCACAGGCCTGCCGAATCGGCTTCTTCAGCGAGCTCAGCAGCCCCGCGATCTCGTGGGACGAGGTCGAGGTCAGTCAAACCGCGCGTGCCTAGGTCGCATCTTCTTCAAGGTTCCTGGCGGTATCAAGTACGGCCAGCACTGGCTCAACGTCCAGTTCCCGAAGAGCCTCGTGCGGGTACCGTTCCGCATCCTGACCAAGGACGAAGAGAAGCTCCTGGACAAGAACTACAAGGACATCCGGAAGCAGGTGAAGGACGCGTTCGCACCGCCGAAGAAAAAGTAGTGAGACGCTAATGTCCGATCAGCCGTCCACGCCCGAACCCGAACCGTCGACGGGAACCCCGTCGATCAGCCGTCGCACCTTCGGACAGGCGCTGGGACTGGGAGCGGTCGCCGGCACACTGCAGGGCCTCGCCGCCGATGAGGCTCTCGCCCAGTCCACGGGCAGCGCTTCGTCGGGTGGAGCACAGGACGAGCTGTGCGACCTCAGCGCCATCGAACTGGCGGCGCGGATCCGGCGCAAGGACCTTTCGTCGCGCGACGTGATGACGGCTCATCTCGCGCGCATTCAGCGGATCAATCCGAAGGTGAATGCGATCGTCACGCTCGTGGCCGAGCGGGCGATGGCGGATGCGGCTCGCGCTGACGAGCTCGCGGCGCACGGCGGACCGCTCGGCGTGCTCCATGGCCTTCCTGTTGCGCACAAGGACCTGGTCGACACAGCAGGCATCCGGACGACGCGCGGCTCGTTGTTTTACCGGGACCTGGTGCCAACCCAGGATGCGCTGATCGTGAAACGGATTCGCGCTGCTGGCGCGATCACGTGCGGCAAGACCAACACGCCGGAACTTGGGGCCGGATCGCAGACGTTCAACAGCGTCTTCGGCGCCACGCGCAATCCATACGATCTGACGAAGACGTGCGGCGGCAGCAGCGGCGGCGCGGCGGTCTCCCTGGCGTGCCGGATGCTGCCGATCGCCGATGGGAGCGATACTGGCGGATCACTGCGCAACCCGGCGGCGTTCTGCAACGTCGTGGGGTTCAGAACCTCCCCCGGGTGCGTCGCCAGTGAATCGGCGGCCTGGTCGCCGCTCTCGGTCTCCGGGCCGATGGCGCGATCGGTCGCGGATGTGGCACTGTTCCTGAGCGCAATCGCAGGACCGAATCCACACAATCCGCTGTCCGTGCCAGGAGATGGCTCACGGTTCCGCGCGCAGGACCTGCTGGAGGGCGGGCGCGGGTTCAAGGGGGTTCGCGTGGCGTGGTGGAAGGGGCTCGGAGGGATCGCGTTCGAGCCCGAGATCCGGAGCGTTGTCGACGCGAATCGGAAAGTATTCGAGAGCCTCGGGTGCGTGGTCGAGGAAGCTGAGCCCGATTTCTCTGGCGTCGATCAGGCCTTTCCCGTGCTCCGATACATCGCCAATCACCCCAGGATACTCCGAGCTGGTCCGCCAGAATCCGGAATGGGTCAAGGACACGATCAAATACGAAGTCACAGAAGCCGAACGCCTGACGGGAGCCGATGTCGGACGCGCGCTGGCTCGCCAGGCTCGGATGTACGAACAGAGCCAGGAGTTCTTCACCGGCTATGAGTTCTTCGTCCTGCCTGTGACACAGGTGGCGCCGTTCGATGTGAACGTGCCCTACCCCACTCGGATCGGCGACACGCCGATGCGCGACTATATCGACTGGATGCGATCGTGCTGGTATGTGACGTTCATGGCCAACCCCGCGATTTCGGTGCCCGCAGGATTCACGTCAGCCGGTCTGCCGGTCGGGCTCCAGATCGTCGGGCGTCACCACGATGAGTGGAGCGTCCTGCAAATCGCCCATGCGTTCGAGCAGGCGACGGGGCATGCGAAGAAACGGCCGGCTTTAATAGATGGTTAGGTCAGCTTTACTTACTTTGCGCTGGGGCCCCACCCCCAGCGCCTGCCAGCGCTCGCTCGCCGCTCGCGCCGCTGATTCGCCACTCCCGGCTGCTTAGTCAGCAAGTCATCGTTGCTCAATTGGCAATACGGGCTGTGGGTACGCCGGCCCGATGTAATCCGTCCGCGGCCGGATCAAGCGATTGTTCGCGTACTGCTCCAGGCAGTGCGCCGTCCAGCCGGAAATACGACTGACCGCAAAAATCGGCGTGAACAGATCGATCGGGATGCCGGAGCGTGCAGGACGTCGACGCTGAATAGAAGTCGACGTTCGGGTTCAGCTTCTTCTCGCCCTTCACGAGATTCTCGATGCGCTGCGACATCTCGAACCATCGGCTGTTGCCGGCGCGCTCGCCCAATTCCCTGGACAGGCGCCGGAGATGGGTCGCCCGTGGATCTTCGGTGCGATAGACGCGATGGCCAAAGCCGGGAATCTTCACCTTCTTCGCCAGCTTCCCCCGGATCGCTTCCTCGACGCGCTCCGGCGGCGCGTCTTGACCGATTTCGATCAGCAACCGCATCACGTCGGCATTGGCACCACCGTGCAGCGGTCCCTTCAGCGTGCCGATAGCCGCAACGATAGCCGAATAGAGATCCGTCAGCGTCGCCGCGGCCACGCGCGCCGCAAATGTCGACGCGTTCAACTCGTGATCGGCGTGCAGCACCAGCGCGACGTCGAACGCATGAATCGACAACGCATTCGGCCGGTTCCCCGTGAGCATGTACAGGAAATTCGCCGCGTGGCCCAGCGCCGGGTCGGGCTGGATTGGCCCGCCGCCGGCCTGCATGCTGCCCGTACGTCGAAACGAGGCTGCCGAGCTGTGCAGTCAGCCGGACGGCCTTGCGGTAATTCGCCGCCTGCGAATTGTCGCCGGCCTCCGGATCAGACTGACCGAGCGCCGACGTCAGCGTCCTCAGGATGTCCATGCCGTCGGACGCCGGCAGCTGCTTCATCAGCCTGAGAATCGGTTCCGAGAGCGGGCGCGCGGCCGCGAGCTGCGACTGCAGGTCCCCGAGCTCGGCACGATTCGGCAGACGTCCATGCCAGAGCAGGTAGCAGACCTCCTCGAACGACACGGCACGGGCAAGGTCGTGGATGTCGTAACCGAAATACGCGAGCACGCCGCGATCGCCATCCAGGTAGCAGATGGCCGAAGACGCCGCAACGACGTCTTCCAAACCTGCTTTGGGCTTCGCCTCGGAGGTCATGGGAGCAATCATACAATTGCTGATTGTCGATTGCTGATTGTTGATTGACTGCGAGCGGGAAGAGGCTTGGGCCACCCGCTCATGGTCGGGCTTTCAATCCCGCCAATCAGCAATCAGCAATCAGCAATGCTACTTGGCCACTTCCGGCGTCTTGAGCATGACGCTCTCGCCGGTGAACTGCTGGAGAATGGAGAGCAGACCGGTGTAGAGGAACCCGATCTGGAACAGCATCAGGAACGGCAGCGTGGCGTAGATCTGGTTCACGAGCGCATAGAAAACCGTCGCCGTGAAGTAGAGGCCGAGCGCCAGCTCGATGATCGGCTGCACGCCCACCGTCTGGTGGTACTTCTTGCTCACCCATTCGTCGCTGTCGCGCTCGATGCCGTACTTCGGTGTCCGCGCGAACTCACTCTGCTTGTGGAACAACGCTTCGAGCACCGCGCGCGTGTTGTTGACGCACAAGCCCGATCCCGATCGACATCAGGAACGGCAGGTACTTCATCCGCTGCCGCCAGTCCGGATAGAGCTCGCGCTGCGCCTTCACGTAGAACACCGCAATCGACGCGGTCGCGGCGAAGAAGAGCGGCACGTCGATGATGAGCATCTCCGTCCATCCCATGTTGTAGCGAACCCACATCGCGGGGAACATGAGAATCGACAGCATCGACATCAGCAGGTAGTTGAAATTCGCCGAGAGATGGAAGAAGGCCTCGGCCTTGACCGAGAGCGGCTGATTCGACCGCAGAATCCGCGGCAGCAGCTTCATGCAGGTCTGAATCGATCCCTTCGCCCACCGGTGCTGCTGCGACTTGAACGAGTTCATCTCGACCGGCACTTCAGCCGGCGAGACGACGTCGGGGAGGAACACGAAGCGCCAGCCCTTGAGCTGCGCGCGGTAGCTGAGGTCGAGGTCCTCGGTCAGCGTGTCGTGCTGCCACCCGCCGGCGCCGAGGCGATCGCCTCGCGTCGCCAGACGCCGGCGGTCCCGTTGAAGTTGAAGAAGTAGCCCGGCGCGATTGCGGCCGCCGTGCTCGAGCACGAAGTGCGCGTCGAGCAGGATCGACTGAATCTTCGTGAGGAGCGAGTAGTCCTGATTGATGTGCCCCCAGCGCGCCTGCACCATGCCGATGTTCGGCTGTCGGTGGCGAAGTACGGGAGCGTCCGCTTGCAGGAAATCGTGCGGCGGAATGAAGTCCGCGTCGAAGATCGCGACGAAATCCGCCGGTCGAATCCGCCAGCCCGGCCTCGAGCGCGCCCGCCTTGTAACCCGTTCGATCGACGCGATGCAGATACCGGATGTCGAATCCGCGGAGCGTGTGCCGTCGCACCGCCAGCTCGGCTATGGACGTCGTTTCGTCGGTCGAGTCGTCCAGCACCTGGATCTCGAGCAGCTCCCGCGGATAGTCCATCTCGCAGACCGCATCGATCAGGCGATCGGCGACGTACATCTCGTTGAAAATCGGGAGCTGCACCGTCACGCGCGGCAGTCCGTCAGCTCGGGCAGCGGCTGCGGGGCCCGGTCCTTGTTTTTCGTGTAAAGATACACGAGGTAATACCGGTGCCATCCGTAGATGGCCAGGATGCTGAGCACGAAAAAATACAGGACGAGAATCAGCGTCTCAACAGGCGTCATAAGGCATGAATCCGTCACGCAACACAAACGATAATATTACAGCTCGGCCGTTACCGAGATCAACGGCGCCGCCCCACCACAGGGCGTCATGAACCGACTTCAGCTCCGTGCACTGCTGGACGAAGTGCGGTCGGGGACAGTGACGCCTGAGTCAGCACACGAGCAACTCCTTCAATATTCTGCGCCAGTCACCGTTCGAAAACCTCGATTTCGCGCGAGTCGATCATCACCGCGCCGTCCGACAGGGCTTCCCGGAAGTCGTGTTCGGGCCCGGAAAAACGCCTGAACAAATTGCCGCCATCTCCGAGCGAATCGTCGCAGCCGGCCACAATCTCCTGGTCACGCGAACGGCGCTCGACGCCTTCGCTGCGGTTCGTCAGCGCCTTCCGGCTGCATCATTTCACGAACAGGCGCGAACCATTACACTGCGTACGTCGCCCCTCCCGGAGGGCCGCGGCACGATTCTCGTCGTTGCCGCGGGTACCGCCGATCTCCCGGTTGCCGAAGAAGCGGTGGTCTCGGCGGAAATCATGGGGAATCGCGTCGAACGACTCTACGACGTCGGCGTCGCCGGCCTCCATCGGCTGCTTGCCGAGCAGGCTCGCCTCAGCGCCGCCCACGTCGTCATCGTCGTGGCCGGCATGGAGGGGGCGCTCCCGAGCGTCGTCGGTGGGCTCGTGGACGTGCCGGTCATTGCCGTGCCGACCAGCGTCGGGCTACGGCGCAAGCTTCGGCGGCCTCACGGCGCTGCTCGGGATGCTAAACAGCTGCGCCAGCGGTGTCTCGGTCGTCAACATCGACAACGGTTTTGGCGCCGCCGCGGTCGCAAGCTCCATCAATCACCTTCCCTAAAGCGCTGAGTTCTGCCAGGTTCTACGAGGCTCTACGGGGTCTACGAGGTTCGTGCTGGGTTCTACAGGGTGCTCGAAGACCCGCGCTTGCGACCGAGCCTTGCCGAACCCAGCAGAACCTTGTAGAACCCAGTAGAACCTTGTAGAACCAGAATCCTGGGATATAGTTGAGGATTGCCCTGTCCGCAGGTCAGTCTTTCCTTAAGTTACACCCCGATGCATGCTGGCGCCCTGAGGGCCCTCGAATTCGATCGGATTGTCGAGGCGGTTTGCCGCTACGCGCTGACCCCGCCGGGACTGCAGCGACTCGCCCGGCTCGCGCCCGAAACCGATGCATCGGCGGTTGCAGACCGGCTGGCCGCGACGACGCAAGACCGTCCGCTTTCTCGGCAGACAACCACATCGGGCTCCAGGCCCGGGCCGACCTCGAAGCGATCCTCGAGTCGCTCGGCGTCGAGGGACGGGCGCTCGAACCGCTCCACCTGCTGTCGCTCGAGCGCCTTCCTCTCGTCAGTTGAGGAGACGTGCACGGCCATTCGGCGCGCTGGCGCGAACGCTACCCGTGCTGCGACGCATCGCCGACTCGACGGCGTCCTTCGAACGCGAGATCGCCGACGTCCGTCGCAAGATCGATCCCGGCGGCGAGGTCGTCGACGATGCGAGCCCGGAGCTGAAGAGCCTGCGCGATCGGCTTCGCAAGCAGCGCACGCGGCTGCGCGGCACGCTCGAGTCGTATCTGCGCGGCAAGGACACGTCGAAGTACCTGCAGCAGCAGATCGTCACCGATCGCAACGGCCGGTACGTCCTCGTCGTCCGATCCGAGCACCGGTCCGCGATTCCCGGGATCGTCCACGGCAGCTCCGGCAGCGGCGCCAGCCTCTTTCTCGAGCCGCTCAGCACCGTCGAAATCAACAACGACATCGTCGCGCTCGAGCAGCAGGAGGCCGAAGAGGTCCGTCGGATCCTTCTCGGCGCTGGCCGATGCGCTTCCGCCGCCGGCGGCGACGATCTCCAGCGGACGGTTGGCGCGGCGACCGAGCTCGACGTGCTGCAGGCGCGCGCGCAGTTCTCGATCCCCGTCGACGGCATCCAGCCCGCGATCGCGGCCGACGGCCGCCTCGAACTGCGCGCGGCGCGGCACCCGCTGCTCATCCCGGCGGTCCGGCGGCACATCGCGGAGCAGCCGGCTGCCGATCGCGCGGACCCGATCCCGAGCCGGATCCCGGACCCGAGCACGGTCGCCCGTCCCGTCGATGTCGTCCTGATTCCGCCCGGTCAGCGTGCTGGTCATCACCGGCCCGAACACCGGCGGAAAGACCGTCGCGCTCAAGACCGCCGGGCTGCTGTCGCTGATGGCGCAGGCGGGACTGCTGATTCCGGTGGCGGACGGCTCGCAGATCCCCGTCTTCCGCATCGGTCTTTGCCGACATCGGCGACGAGCAGTCGATCTCCGCGAGCCTCAGCACGTTCTCGGGGCACATCGCCAACGTCGTCTCGATGGACAAGGCGCTGGCGCTGCCGGCGCTCGTCCTGCTCGACGAAGCCGGCGCGGGCACCGATCCGCTCGAGGGCGGCGCGCTCGCGATGGCGATCATCGATCACTTCCGCCGGCGCGGCGCGATGGTGATCGCGACGACGCACTACGACGCGTTGAAGTCGTACGCGTCGACGACCGAGGGCGTCATGGCGGCCGGATTCGGGTTCGATCCGCAGACGTTCGCGCCGACCTATCGCCTGAACTACGGCTCCCCCGGCAGCAGCCTGGCGCTCGAGATTGCAAACCGCCTGGGCATGCCGGGCGACGTCATCGAACAGGCGCGTGCGCACCGGACGGCGCGGGAGTCGCAGCTGGCCGAACACCTGGCGAAGATCGAACGCGACATGCAGGCGCTCGAGCACGAGCAGCGGCTTGCCGCGCGGGAGCGCGACACGCTCGCCGAGAAAGCGCCAAGCTTCACAGCGCGAGCAGGAGCTGCGAAACCGGGAAGAGACCTTCCGGCGCCGGCTCGATGAGCGAATCGAAGAGCGGCTGCGTGATGCACGCCGCGAAATCGACGCCGTCGTCAACGCGCTGAAGGCCGGACGGACGCGCTGGCGGCCGAGGCCGAGCGGCGGATGGCGCCGCGCCTGATCCCGACCGGCGACACCGGCGCGGCGCGGGCTGAAGCGCGCGCCGCGATCGACGCGATCGGGAACCGCCTGCGCTCGCCGGGACGAGGCGACGGCTCCGGTGTCCGCGCCATCCGAGCCGGGCCGTGCACCGGCCATCGGCGACCGCGTGCTCGTCGGTGCATTCGGGCTCGAAGGGGTCGTGCAGGCGCTGCACGACCGCGAAGCGGAAGTCGACGTGCGCGGCAAGAGGCTCCGCGCGCGGATCGACGAACTGCGCGTGGTGACGCCGGCCGCCGCGTTCAACGCGCAGCCCTGCCCGAGTCCGGGTCAACGTCGATCTGCAGCCGCGCGAAGGATCGCTGACCGAGTTGAACGTGATCGGCTGCGCATGCCGACGAAGCGGTCTCGCGGGTCGAGAAGTTTCTGGACGAGGCGCTCCTCGAGCGAGCTGAAGTCGGTCCGGCTCATTCACGGGTACGGCACCGGTCAGCTGCGTCGAGCGATCGCCGAGTTCCTGCGGATGCAGCCTACGTCGCGCACTTCGCTCCGGCTCCGCCGATAATCAGGGCGGCGGCGGGGTCACCGTGGTGGAATTGAAGGAGTGATTCGGAAGCGAGCCCAGAATCCGGCCGTGAATGTTTGGCACCCGATCGGCATTCGTCAATCACAATCGGCAGTCAGCAATCGCAAAAATCGGCAATCGGCAATCGGCAATCAGCAATCGACATGGCTCTCTTCCCCGCGTCCTTCATCGACGACCTGAAGTCCCACGCGGACATCGTGCAGGTCGTGCAGGAGCGCGTGCCGCTTGCGGCGAAGCGGCACGGCATGGAAGGGGCTCTGTCCGTTTCACGGGGAAAAGACGCCCTCGTTCCAGGTCCACGGCGACCGGGGCTTCTTCCACTGCTTCGGATGCGGCGTCGGCGGCGACGTCATCAAGTTCGTCGAGCTGTTCGAGAAGGTGACATTCCCGGAGGCGGTTCGACAGCTTGCGACACGCGTGGGCCTGGCCGTCCCGGAACCGGCGGACTCGAAGCGAGGACGCCGAGGGACAGCGGGATCGCGAGTCGCTGCTGAAGGCCCACGAGATCGCCGCCACGTGGTTTCGGGAGCAGCTCTCGACCACCGCGGCTGCGGTGGCGAGACGCCAATTGAAGGACCGCGGTCTGACCCCCGAGACGATCGAACTGATTGGGGCCGGATACGCCCCCTCGTCGCGCGAAGGGCTGAAGACCCGGCTGCTGAAAGAGGGGTTTGCGCCGAGCCGTGTTGCTTCGGAGCGGGCTTGTCGTGGAACGCGAAGCGGGGACTGTCGATCGATCGATTTCGTAACCGGCTGATGATTCCGATTCACCGCGACAACGGCGCGATCGTTGCGTTCGGCGGCCGGGCCATGGAAGAGGGGCAGCAGCCGAAGTACCTGAACTCGCCGGAGACGCCGATCTACGTGAAGGGACGGACGCTGTACGGCCTGCACCTGAGCAAGGCGTCGATGACCAGGGCCAAGCACGCGGTGATGGTTGAGGGCTACTTCGATTTTGCGCAGGCCTGGCAGGCTGGCATAACAAATATCGTCGCGTCGTCTGGCACGGCGCTGACGCCAGCCCAGGCGAGGCTGCTGAAACGATTCGCTTCGAAAGTCGTCCTCAGCTTCGATCCCGATGCGGCCGGCCAGGGTGCTGCGGCCCGATCGTCGGAACTGCTGGTGGCCGAGGGGTTCCAGGTCAACGTGGCGATGCTGCCAGCCGGCGACGATCCGGACAACTTCATCCGGAAGCAGGGTGCGGCCGCGTACCAGGAAAAACTGCGCAATTCGCGGCCCTATCTGGAGTACCTCCTCGAACGGGCCGCGGCTGGACGGGACCTGTCGAAGGACGACAGCCGGCGGGAATTCCTCAACGCCATGCTGACAGTGGCGGCGAGAATTCCGGATGCGGCAGCACGTGACCAGTTTGCCGACAGGCTGGCGCACAAGGCGCGTATTACGGAAGAGGTGGTGCGGGCGGAAATCCGCAAAGCAGCCGTCCAGCGCCAGACGACCGTCGAGGAACGAGCCGTGCTGCCTGTAGGCCAGGTCAAACCCGCCGAACGCGGCCTGATCTGGGCGATTATGAAGGATCCGGAGGAGGCGCTTCGGGTGCTCGGGGAGCTGGAAGACCGGGACTTGGAAGGACTGGCGACCGCCGATATCCTTCGCCAGGCGCGATCCCTGCAGGAGTGTCCGGCGACCTCCTTACCTCCGACGCTCCTGGAGCGTCTAAGTAAGGGGGAGGTCACGCTGGTCGAGGCCATCGCCACCCAACCAGAGGCTCCGGCCAGGATTCTTTCGGATTGCGTGCTGGAACTTCGGAAATACCGGCTCATTCGTGAACGCACAGCGGTCGAGCGGCAACTGGCCAGTTTGCTCGAGGAGGGCGTTCCGAGCCACGATGGGCGGATCGACGAACTGGGCATGCGACAAATCGGACTGAAACGGCAAATCGAAGCAATGAACCACGGATTTGCAAAGTGAGCACTGAGCGTGAAGCCGGGAGTTAAAGGAGAAATACCGTTGTCGATCGAAGAAAAATACGATGAGGTGAGGCAGCTCATCTCAATCGGCAAGGAAAAAGGCTACCTCCTGTACGACGAGGTCAACGAACTGCTGCCGGCCGACATCACGTCGTCCGACGAGCTCGACGACCTGTTCAGTACATTTGGCAGCGCCGGCATCGAAGTTGTCGACTCGGAACAGAAATACCGGGAAGACAAGCTGCTCGATCGAACCGGCGAGGGCGCAGAAGAGCTCGAGCTCGATCTGACCCCCGGCGCTCTGGACAAGACGAACGATCCCGTCCGGATGTATCTCCGCGAGATGGGCACCGTTCCGCTGCTGACGCGCGAAGGCGAAGTCGAGATCGCCAAACGCATCGAGCGCGGCAAGCTGGCCGTCATCAAGTCGATTTCGCGGACGCCCACGATCGCGCGCGCCATCATCCAGATGGGCGAGCACCTGAAGGCGGACGAACGCAGCATCCGCGAGCTCGTCACCTTCGTCGACGAAGAGCTGACCGACGAGAAGATCGACGATCGCAAGCGGCAGGTCATGCGCCAGATCGACGCGGTGCGCAAGGCCTGGCAGGCGGTCGAGAAGTGCAAGGAAAAGCTCGACAAGACGCCTCGTGGCACGACCACGCGCGACAAGCGCAAGTACCGGCGTGTCCGGTGGGAGTCGTTGCGCGCCCGGGTCGAGCTGTCGAAGCTGATTCGCAAGATCGAGTTCACCGAGAACATCAAGCGCCGGATGATCGACCAGATCAAGGAGTCGGTCGAGGCGGTGATGCGCGTGAAGCGCCAGATCGATCACATCGAGCGCCAGGTGAACCCGAAGAACAAGAAGAGCCGGCTGAAGGAGGACGACAAGAAGAACCTCCTGAAGCAGCAAAAGGAGCTCAAGGTCGAAGTCAAGACGATGGCCGACGAGCTCGAGGAGACGCCGGATCAGCTGATGCGCACGCTCGAGACGATCGCGCGCGGCGAGATCCAGGCCGAGCAGGCGAAGAAAGAGCTCGTCGAAGCAAACCTCCGGCTCGTGGTCTCGATTGCCAAGAAGTACACGAATCGCGGGCTGCAGTTCCTGGATCTGATCCAGGAAGGCAACATCGGACTGATGAAAGCGGTCGACAAGTTCGAGTACCGCCGCGGCTACAAGTTCTCGACGTACGCCACGTGGTGGATCCGGCAGGCCATTACCCGCGCCATCGCCGACCAGGCGCGGACGATCCGCATCCCGGTCCACATGATCGAGACAATCAACAAGCTGATTCGCACCTCGCGCGCGCTCGTGCAGGAGCTCGGCCGCGAACCGACGTCCGAAGAGATTGCCAAGCGGATGGACATCCCCGTGTCCAAGGTGCGCAAGGTGCTCAAAATCGCGCAGGAACCCATCTCGCTCGAAACACCGATTGGCGAAGAGGAAGATTCGCATCTTGGCGATTTCATCGAGGATCGGCAGGTGGTGTCGCCGTCGGATGCGGTGATCAACCTGAACCTCAAGGAGCAGACCGATTCGGTCCTGAAGACGCTGACGCCGCGTGAAGAGAAGGTCATCAAGATGCGGTTCGGCGTCGGGGATGGCAGCGAGCATACGCTCGAAGAAGTCGGACAAAGCTTCGCCGTCACGCGCGAGCGCATCCGCCAGATCGAAGCCAAGGCGTTGCGGAAGCTTCGGCACCCGTCGCGGTCGAGGAAGCTCCGCGCGTTCCTCGAAGGCAGAACGTAGAAAGGTAAAAGTCCTCCGGACTTTTACCTTTTAACTTCTAACTTTTGACTTTACCCTTGTGCGGGCCCATAGCTCAGCGGTCAGAGCCGCCGGCTCATAACCGGCCTGTCCCAGGTTCGAATCCTGGTGGGCCCATCTTTCGCGCGCCAGACGGCGCGCGAAAGATTGGTCGCGCCGAAGCGGCCGTATGAAATTTGGTAACGGCCGCGAAGGCGGACTACCATTGCTGAATTTTGATTGCTGATTGCTGATTGATCAATCAACAATCAGCATTCAACAATCAGCAATCTTTTTGATGCATCCAGACCTTCAACATCTCATCCAACTCCAGGACCTCGATCTTGCCGCGGAGCGGGCGCGCCGGCGAATCGCGGAATTGCCGGCGGCTCAGCAGGCCCTCGAGGCACGGGTCGCCGACAAGTCTCAGGCGCTCGCGGGCGTCAAGGAGAGAATTGCCGCGGGCCAGACGGCTCGGCGTGACGTCGAAAAGGAGCTGGCCGCGGTTCAGGGCCGGTTGTCCAAGTACAAGGGTCAGCTGATGGAGGTCAAGACGAACAAGGAATACCAGGCGATGCAGAAGGAGATGGCCGTCGCCGAACAGGAAGTGCGCAGCCACGAGGATACGCTCCTCGAACACATGGAACAGGCCGAGACCTTTGCCGTCGACGTGAAGGCCGCCGAAGCAGCCCTGAAGGCTGAACAGGGCGAGGTCGCGCGCGAGCAGAAGCTGCTCGACGCCGAGCGCGCGGCCATCGAGCAGGAGATCGCCAGGTTGACGGGCGCCCGTACCGGGCTGGTGTCGATGCTGTCGCGTGACGCGCTGGCGCTCTTCGAACGGATTGCGCACGGGCGCAAGGGAGTGGCCGTTGCCGAGGCGCGGGACGGTCTTTGCACGGTCTGCCACGTCCGCCTCCGCCCGCAGGTTTTCAACGATGTCCGGCGCAACGACACGCTCACCCAGTGCGAGAGCTGCACCCGCATCCTGTATTTCGTTCCGGCGGCCGCACCCGGCGGGGCGGCCTCGCCATCCTGAGTTCCCGATGATCGTCACGTATATCGACGGCGGGGCCCGCGGCAATCCAGGGCCGGCCGGCTATGGCGTGTCCATTCAGTCGCCCGACGGCAGCGTCGTCGCGGAGCTGTACGGCCCGCTCGGAATCGCCACCAACAACGTTGCCGAATACAACGGCCTCCTCGCTGCGCTGCAATGGGCCATCGACCACGATGCCCGTCGCGTTCACGTGCGCGCGGATTCGGAACTCCTGGTCAAGCAAATGCGCGGCGAGTACAAGGTGAAGAATGCGGGCCTCCAGCCGCTCTACGTACGGGCGCGTCTCCTCGCGGCACAGCTGGACGAGGTGCGGTTCGAGCACGTTCGGCGGGAGTTCAACACGGAAGCGGACCGACTTTCAAATCTCGGGATGGACGAAGCGGAACAGCAGGCGAGAAACAATTGCTGATTTTTGATTGCTGAATGCTGATTGATCCTGAGATTTCGAAGCTCGGAGCAATCAATCTCATTCAACATTCAGCAATCAGCAATCAGCAATAAATTGCCCCGCGCTCGTATGATTCCCACCATGCGGCCTGCGTGTTCTTTCGCGGCCCGGTACGAGTGGAAGACATCCGCAAACGATTTCGTGCAAAGACCCGCCACGTGAATCTGTGAGGCCGGCACGCCTGCGGCTTCGACCTGATCCCGGTTGGCGAGAGACAGATCGAGATACGAGCGATCGCCTGTGCCCGCGGTGAACCAGCGGGCAACCGACCCTGCGGGATGACCGGCGTCGCGAAACGCCGCCACCACCTCCGGTCCCACCTCTCCACAACACGCCCCCAGGCACGGGCCAATCGCCGCAACGAGATCGGCGGGGTTCGATCCGAACGACTCCCGCATGGCCCGTACGGCCGAGGCCGCAGCCCCTTGAACCGTTCCCCGCCAGCCGGCGTGTGCGGCGGAGACGACGCCGATCCGGCAATCAGCGAGCAACACAGGGGCACAATCTGCCACGCGCACCGCGATCGCGCTGGAGGGATCGTCGGACATGATCACATCGGCTTCCGGCCGTGTCCACGGCGACGGTCGGTCGCGCCGCGCGGCACTCACCGTCGCGCCGTGTACCTGGCGCACCAGCAGGACCCGTTCGACATCGACGCCAATCTGGCGCGCAACCGACTCCCACTCGTGGCGGTCTTCACGCAGCTCGAGGCTCGCCGCGGTGAAGAAGTGATCGGCAACGGCCGCGAGCGGGCGGCATCGAAGCACCGTGCCCCAGGGAACTTGCGTCCATTCGAAAGCACCGCTAGGCTGGGGCTGAGCCATGAATATCCTCGGACTCGGGTTTGATGCGACTGACATTCCCCGGATCGGCGCCGCCTTCGAACGATACGGCGAGCGCTTCCTGCGCCGTGTGTTTACCGATGGGGAGATCGCTTATTGTACGCGCCGGCGAAATCCGGTGCCTCATCTCGCCGGGCGGTTTGCGGCGAAGGAAGCGGCCATGAAGGCGCTGGGCACGGGTCACTCGCGTGGCGTGCTCTGGAAGGACATTGAAGTGTTCCGCACGTTTGGGCCGCCGCAACTCCGGTTGCACGGAGGCGCAGCGGCGCAGGCGCAGCGGATGCGCGTGCAATCGACGCTGCTCAGCATCACGCATTCCGATGCGCTGGCCATGGCGCAGGTGCTGCTGCTCGGCGACTGACCGCAACCACAGGTGACACTTCCGGGCCCTGCAATCGTCTGCAAAATCCGCCTTCCTATCGGGTCGCGCCGGCAACTCGAGCCGTCCCAATGCGATTCGCGGACACACCTTCGAGCCGCGAACGGCGGCACCCGCCTTGCCCTCTCTGGTGGTGCCAATCTGCCAGTGAGAGGAGCCGACACAATGACCATCAAGATTGTCCCCAACGACAAGGGAACCCCACCGGGCAAGCTCGCCGACGCGGAGCTGCACTTCACGCAGGGGCCTCTCGAGGGACTGAAGCTGATCGGGTTTGCGGTCTGGGAGCGGAAGACGGGAAACGGTCGTAACGTGACGTTCCCCGCCAGACAGGTACTCCGTCCAGGGAGAGCGCCGGAGTTATGCGCTGTTGCGGCCTCTCGCCGACGCAACGGGCCAGGATCGTGTCCGCGACTTGATCCTGCAGGCGTATGCGGAGCACGAGGCCGCGGCCGCGATCGCATCTTGACTCGCCGGCCGCTGTGTGGCGCCGGTCGGAATGCCAGTTCCCCGCAGGATCAATCGAGCACGGGGAGCAGCTTCAGGTTCTCCCGCTGGCGCTTGGGTGGGAGCGTCCACTCCTCGCGGAGCCCCTTGTCGAACTCCGACTGGAAGAACGACGACTTCATGCCGCCGTCAATGATGTCCCACGGCAGCACGGCGTCGCGTGAGCGGTCGCGGAAGATGTAGAAGCCGGCATCGATGCCGCTCTCGGCCACCGCGGCACGCCACTGTCCGCCATTGCGTTCGGCGGCCTCGATGGCTGGCGCCACGCGCCGATCGCCCAGTGACAGCAGCGCCTGGTAAAACGAATGACGTTCCGACTTGATGTTGAAGTACACGTTGTCGAGGCCGGAGAGCATCTGCCGCAGCCGCTTCCCTTTCGCGTCCGTCACGGACGGATCTTCCATCGGCAGCCACTGGTAGGCGGTTCCCGGCTTTGGAATGAGCGGGTTCACGCTGCCGACAATGCGGCCGATTCGGCCGCGGGGCCGGCCGTGCTTCAGCATCACGTCCCGCATCTGAACCGTGAGATCGCGGATCGACTCGAGATCAGACTCGGTTTCCGTCGGCAATCCGATCATGTAGTACAGCTTCAGGTTGTCGATGTCGTTCGCGAAGATCAGCTCGGTGGCGGCGAGGATCTCGTCGTTGGTCACGGTCTTGTTGATGACGCGGCGAAGCCGATCCGAGCCCGTTTCGGGTGCAATGGTGATCGACCGTTCGCCACTCTTCCGAAGGAGCCGGACAATGGGCCCGGTCAGATCATCGAGACGCAGCGAGGCCGGGCTGATCGAGTAGCCCATCTCCAGGAGGCCCGTCAGGATCCGTTCGATTTCCGGATGATCGCAGAGCGCGATCGACACGAGTCCCACCTTGCTCGCGTGCGCCCTGGCGTTGCGCGCGAGTTCGAGAATCCGGTCGGCGGGGAACGGCCTGACCGGCAGGTAGTTGTAGCCGGCCCAGCAGAAGCGGCACAGATTGGCGCACCCGCGCACCACTTCGATCAGGAAGCGCGACCCGAATTCCGTGTCGGGCGTGAAAATCGATGTCGCGGGCGGGTCGAGGCGATCGATGCTCTTGACCGCCGCCTTCTTCACCACCGGTGGCGCACCGGTGTCGGGCCTGACTTCGAAGGCGGCGATCGTTCCGTCACCGGCGTATCGCACGTCGTAGAACGATGGGATGTAGAAGCCCCGTTCACGAGCGAGCCGCCGCAGGAGGTCGTTCCGATCCTGAGCACCCGCCATCGCCGCGGTCAGCGCGGGCACGAGCAGTTCCCCTTCGCCCGCGGCAATCACGTCCGCGAACGGTGCGAGAGGCTCGGGATTGACGAACGTCACCGCGCCGCCGATCACGACCAGCGGATCGCGCGCGCGGCGCGCCTCGGCGCGCGGCGCGAGACCGGCCAGCCGGAGAAGCGTCACCACATTCGTGTAGTCCCATTCAAACGAGACCGAAAACGCCAGTACGTCGAAGTCCGAAACGACCGTCTGCGATTCGAGGGTCAAGAGCGGCGTGCCGGACTGAAGCTGCGCCTGCAGCTCCTGCTTCGGCGGCAGGAACACGCGCTCACAGACAACATCGTCCAGGTCGTTGAAGAGACGGTAGACGGTTTGAAACCCGAGGCTGGACATCCCGACGTAGTAGGTGTTCGGAAATGCGAGCGCGACGCGCAACCGGCCGCCGTGCGGCTTGCGCACGTAACCAACCTCGCGCGAGAGCATGTCACGCACGCGTTCGCGATGTTCCCAGGTCTTCATTGTGATGGCAGATCGATTTGACGGAGGCCCGCGGTCTGCGGCTCCGGATCATGGCGAGAACCCCGGCGCCGTGCGCGGGATAAGGCTGACCCGGCGTCGCACCCGCGTGCCCTGGATCTACTTAGTTTACCACGCTGGGCCGCGGCGGCCTGTTTGGGTCAGGCGCAGCGGGAGCCCGAGAGCGCCGGCCGTGTCGCCTGCAATCGGCAATCGGCCAGGCCAGTCGTCAATCGGCGATTCCGGTCACCAATCCGCAATCGGCAATCCGGATCACCAATTGGCAATCAGCAATCCGGTTCACCAATCGGCAATCGTCAATCCAGATCACCAATCGGCAGTCGCGAAAATCAGCAATCGTCAATCCGCAATCAGCAATTCTTCATGCTTCGCTCTGCCGCCGTAGAAACGCCGGAACGTCGAGCGGGGAGACCGGCTCGAACTCGGCGCCGGGCGCGCTCGATTCGATCTCCGCCGTCACCGCGGGTGAAGGGGGAATGGGGAGCTCGAGCACGGCACGCCGCGAGAACGTCATGCGGGAGCCACCCGAGGCGGCGACGCGCTCTCCGGTATCCTGCTTCCACGTCGTGTACGAATGCAAATCGACCGGCGTCACCGCCGAGGACGGCGCCATCGTCCTGGTCGGTGCCGGGCGATCGAATCCCGTCGCAATCACGGTGATTTTGACCTTCCCCTGCATCGTGGGATCGACGACCGCACCGAAGATGATGTTCGCTTCCTCGTGGGCGGCCTCCTGAATGACGCCTGATGCCTCGCTCACTTCGATCAGCGACAGGTCGGGCCCGCCGGTCACATTGATGATGACGCCGCGCGCACCCTTGACAGACGCGTCCTCGAGCAGCGGGCTCGAGATGGCGGCGTTTGCCGCGGCCATGGCTCGTCCTTCGCCTTCGGCCAGGCCTGTGCCCATGATGGCCAGCCCCATTCCCGCCATGATCGTCTTGACGTCGGCGAAGTCCAGGTTGATCAGCCCTGGCACGAGAATGAGGTCGGAAATCCCCTGAATCGCCTGGCGAAGCACATCGTCGGCCGAACCGAACGCATCGGTCAGCGATGTCGTCCGGGCTATCGTCGAGAGGAGGCGCTCGTTGGGGATCGTGATCACGGTGTCCACGCATTCGCGGAGCTCTTCAAGCCCCCGTTCGGCCTGGATCTGGCGCTTCTTCCCCTCGAACTTGAACGGCTTGGTGACGACGGCGATCGTCAGCGCGCCCAGTTCGCTGGCAAGGCTGGCGATGACGGGCGCGGCGCCGGTGCCCGTCCCGCCGCCAAGCCCCGTCGTCACGAACACCATGTCGGCGCCGTCGAGCGCCTCGATGAGCTTCTCGGTGTCTTCGAGCGCCGCCTCGCGGCCGACGTTTGGATCGGCGCCGGCGCCCAGGCCTTTCGTGAGCTTCGCGCCAATCTGAAGCTTGTTGGGCGCGCCGTTGAGGTGAAGCGCCTGCACGTCGGTGTTCGCGATGATGAACTCGACTCCCTCGAATCCCGCGGCCACCATTCGATTGACGGCGTTGCTTCCGCCACCGCCAACACCGACGACCTTGATCCGTGCTCCGGACCGCCGCGTTTCGTCGAGCTTCAGCCGCAGTGCGTCCGAGCCAGTTGGTATCGTCTGCGTTCGATCAGCCATGTGTCGCCTCCAGGCGGGTAATGGGTCTTTCGTGTTTTCGAATCACCTAAAAGAATTCCTTGAACAGCGTTCGCAGCCGGCCGGCGACGCGTCCGAATGCGCCGGCGCCTACGGGGCGGGCGGGCTCGCCGGCGTGATTGCGGTGGCCGTACATCACGAGGCCCACGGCGGTCGCGAACGACGGGCTGTTGACGTGATCGGCCAGTCCTCCCACACCGGCTGGCGTTCCACGCCGGATCGGCAGATCGAAGATTTGCTCGGCGATTTCCGCCACGCCTTCGAGCATGGCGCCGCCGCCCGTCAGCACGATTCCCGAGTTCAGCGATTTCTCGAACCCTGCCCGGCGAATCTCGTCCCAGAGCAGGTGGAAGATCTCCTCGGCTCTCGGCTGGAGAATCTCCGAGAGGATCCGTCGCGCCATGAGCCTCGGCTTGCGCCCGCCAACGCTCGCGACCTCGATCGTTTCGTCCTCGTCGACCATCGCGGACAGGGCGCAGCCGCAGCGCCGCTTGATTTTTTCCGCATCCGGAATCGGCGTTCGCAGCCCGACCGCGATGTCGTTGGTGAAGTGGTCGCCGCCGACCGCGACGACGCCCGTGTGCCACAGGCTTCCGCGCTCGAAGATCGCGAAGTCGGTGGTGCCGCCGCCAATGTCGACGATCGCGACGCCCAGCTCCTTCTCGTCCTGCGTGAGGACCGCCTCGCTCGCCGCGAGCTGTTCGAGCACCGTTTCGATCACGGCGACCCCGGCTCGATTGACGCAGGCCACGATGTTCTGCGTGGACGACGCGCTGCCGGTGACGACGTGAACGTTGACTTCGAGCCGCGTGCCCGTCATGCCGACCGGGGCGCCGATGCCGTCCTGCTCGTCCACGACGAAATCCTGGGGCAGGACGTGCAGGATCTCGCGCCCGCTCGGCAGCGCCACTGCCTTCGCGGCATCGATGGCTCGTCTCACATCCTCTCGAGTAATCTCGCGGTTCTTGCCGGCAACCGCAACGACGCCGCGGCTGTTGAATGCTTTGACGTGTGCGCCGGACAGGCCGAGGTGCACTGAATCAATCTCGACGCCCGCCGTCAGCTCGGCTTCATCGATGGCTTTCTTGATCGATTCGACCGCCGCTTCGAGATTCACCACGACGCCGCGCCTGATGCCGCGCGAATCGGCCAGTCCGATGCCGATGATGTCCAGGCCGCCGTCGTCGGTCATCTCGCCGACGATCGCGGAGATCTTCGACGTCCCGACATCGAGCCCGACCAGGTATCGTTCCTTACGTCCCACCTGAGGTCCCCCGTTCTACAAGCGGCTCGCCGGAAAGGCGGCGCTTCCAGCGTTCGGATTCACGGCTTCCTGTGCGTCGTGCCGACCGGCCGTACGTACAGCCGATCGTCGAACCTGAGATCCACGTAGTCGATGTCCTGCACGCGTTCACGCAGCGCCGAGGCGACATCCAGGTACGACTGCAGCCGTTCGAGGAAGCGGTCCTCCCCGAGATGCAGGAGCGCCCCGTCCCCATCGATCAGCACGACGGCGTCGTGGAGATCGTTCACATCCACCTGTGACACCCGTCGGGAGATGTCGGCCCTCTGAGCGATCCCGTCGAGCACCCGCGCGGCGAGGTCGGCCCGCCGCTCGTCGAGCGCGGGCTGCCCCGATGACGGCGCGCGCACGAGGCCGTCGATGATGGGGAGATCGAACGTCGCGTACTCCGGCCCGTATTCATCGATGACCACGCCGGTGCGATCGACGAGGAACAACTGGTTCTTGATCCGGCACAGCCCGATCGGCGTGCGTTCGGAGACGAAGACTTCGATGGTTGATGGCAGAACGCGCCGCAACGCGACGTCGGCGACCCATGGCGATTGGAGCAGCCGCCGCCGGTACGCGGCCAGATCCGCGGTGAGGATGCTGGTGCCCCGGATGCCGTCCGCCAGGGCGTGCACCTCGCCTGCGGAGAGGCGCACGTTACCGGCCACGGAGATGCTCCGGATCTTCAGCACCCCGGCATTCACGACCAGGTCGAATGCGCGATACGTGGAATACCCCACGAGCGTCACCGTCGCGGCGATCCGGGCCGCGCGCCACCAGGCTCGCGCCTTCGAACCACGCCTCTTCCCTGGCTTCACGCGGGCGCGCCTGAAGTTCTTTTCCGTGGGGGCTTTCACGCTCATGCGCCTTCGCCCTCCCGGTGGTTGCCCGCAGGTTGCCGGCTCGGGCTTCGAGGCGCCAGGTTGGAGTCATCGCCACCCTTGGTGCCGCTGCGCAGTTCATCGAGTATGCGATCGCCCACGGTGCCGATCGAACCGGCGCCGAGCGTGATCACGAGGTCTCCGGTTCGTACGAGCCCGGCGACCGCAGCAGGCAGGGCCTGGAGATTCTTGACCACCTGCACGGGACACTGTCCCGATGCGCGCACGGCCTCGGCCACACCCTCAATCGTCACGCCCGGAATCGGGTCCTCCCCAGCGGCGTAGATATCGGTCAGCACGACTTCGTCGGCGGCCGCGAGCGCGGTGCCGAACTCGGTGAGCAGCTGGCTCGTCCGTGAATACCGATGCGGTTGAAACACGACGACGACGCGCCGGTCGATTCCCGCCCGTGCCGCCGCGATGACTGCGGCAATTTCGGTTGGATGATGGCCGTAGTCGTCCACGACCATCACGCCTCGCTCTTCCCCGCGCATCTGGAAGCGGCGATCGGCGCCCCGGAACTCTTCGAGCGCCGCTGCGATCCGCTCGAACGGCACATCCGCTTCGAGGCCGACGGCAACGGCGCCCAGCGCGTTCAGCAGGTTGTGGCGACCGGGAACACGCAGCCGCAAGCGCCCGAGCTTCGTGGATGCGCCCTCACCCTGGTGCCTCAGTACATCGCAGGTGGAGCCAAACGCCTCGAGCCGCATGTCTTCACCCGTGATGTGTGCGGCGGATTGATCGAGACCGTATGTAATCACCCGGCGCGTCAGCCTCGGCAGCAGCTCCCTGAGCGACCCGTCGTCTGCGCACGCAATCACGGCGCCGTAGAACGGCACCTTGTTGGCAAACTCCACGAACGCCTGCTGAAGGTTTTCCCAGCTGCCGTAGCTTTCCATGTGCTCGCGATCGAGGTTCGTGATGAGCGCGATGGCTGGCGAGAGCTTGAGAAACGAGCGATCGCTCTCGTCGGCCTCCACCACCATGTAGTCCCCTCGTCCCAGCCGTGCGTTGCTGCCAAAGGCGCTCAGCTTGCCCCCGATTACCGCCGTCGGGTCGAGTCCCGCCCTCTCGAGCACGAGCGCCACCATTGACGTGGTCGTGGTCTTGCCGTGCGCGCCGGCGATCGCGATGCCGTATCGAAGCCGCATCAGCTCTGCCAGCATCTCCGCTCGCGGAATCACGGGAATGTGCCGGCGCTTCGCTTCATCCACTTCGGGATTGCCCGACCGAATCGCCGAGGAGGTGACGACGACGTCGGCTTCGCCCACGTGCCCCGCGTCATGACCTGCCCAGACGCGCACGCCGAGATCTTCGAGACGATCCGTGACGTCCGAGCGTCGCGCATCCGATCCCGTCACCTCGTACCCGAGGTTGGCGAGAAGCTCGGCGATCCCGCTCATGCCGATGCCCCCAACGCCCACGAAATGGATTCTCCTGGTCCGGCCAAGCAACTCAACTCACCCTCTCTTCACCAACTCGAGCGCACGGTCTGCAATGACTTTCGCGGCGTCGGGCTTCCCCAGCGTCAGCGCGGCGGCCGCCATTCGGTCGAGCCGCGCGGGATCGTCGAGCAGCCGAACGATCCGTGCCGCGAGTGCGGCGCCGGTGAGATCCTTCTGCTCCATGACCTCCACCGCCCCAGCCTGACGGAGCACCTCGGCGTTCTTGCGCTGGTGGTCGTCGGCGGCCGTCGGGAGCGGCACCAGCACGGCAGCCCGGCCAGCGACCGTCAACTCGGCAAGCGTCGTCGCGCCAGCGCGGCAGACCACGAGATCCCCGGACTTTATTTCCCGGTCCATGGCGAACAGGAACGGCTCCACGCGGGCCTCGATCCCCGCACGCCGATACCCAGCGCGGACCAGTTCAAGATCGCGCTCTCCTGTCTGATGCGTGATTGCCATCCCGCCAGGGTGGGCTGCCAGTTCCGGCGCTGCCTCCACCATGGCCACGTTGATCGCGTGCGCGCCCTGGGAGCCGCCAAAGATCAAAACCCTCGGGGGGCCCGGATCTCGGGCGCCCGGAGCGATGTGTTCGGACACGAATTCGGCACGTACTGGATTGCCTGCGACAATGGCCCTCCTTCCGAAATAGGACGCCGTCGATTCGAATGTCACGGCTGCGGCGCTGACGACAGGCGCGAGCAGTCGATTGGTCAAGCCGGGAACCGCGTTCTGTTCGAGCAGCAGCGTGGGAATTCCTCGCAGGACCGCCATCGCCACGACGGGACCGGAGCTGTAGCCGCCGACGCCGATCACGAGATGCGGCGAACGTTTCGAGAGAATCGACCAGGCGTCGAGGCCGCTCAGCGGGATCAGAAGCATGCCTCGCACGCGCGCGGCGATCGATGTGGCTTTCAACCCGGCGCTGCGCAGCGTATCGAGCTCGAAACCCTCCCTCGGTATCACGCGCGCTTCGATACCACGCGCCGTCCCGGCAAACGTGATGCGCGCATCCGGATGGCGCCGCAACAGCTCGCGTGCCACCGCAATTCCCGGATAGAGGTGGCCCCCCGTGCCACCGCCCGCGATCAGGACGTGCAGAGGACTCATGCATCCTGCATCGGCATCGTCGTCGTCACGACGTGCGTGGATGAGGCGTGCTGCGACACGTTCAGCAGGATCCCCATGCCAATAAGGTTGATGAGCAGCGACGACCCGCCGTAGCTGACGAATGGCAGCGGAATGCCTTTCGTCGGCAGCAGCCCCAGGACCACGCTGATGTTGAAGAAGGCCTGGAATGCCACCATGGTCGTCAGCCCGAGCGCCAGAAATGCACCGAAGCGATCGGGTGCGCGAAGGGACGTGCGGAGGCCGCGCCACGTAATCACGCAGAAACAGGCCAGCACGATTGACGCCCCGACCAGGCCGAGCTCCTCCGCGATGACTGCGTAGATGAAGTCGTTGTGCGGCTCGGGAAGGTAGAAGAGTTTCTGAACGCCGGCCATCAGGCCACGGCCCGTGATGCCGCCTGTCCCGACGGCAATCATGGATTGAATCATCTGGAACCCGTCACCAAGGGGATTGGCCCACGGGTTCAGAAAAGCCTGCACGCGTCTCCACCGGTACTCTGAGAACGCCAGAAGGAGGTACAGCGCCGGCAACGCCGCCAGCCCGACGGCCCCGATGTACCGATAGTCAATACCGGCGGCAAAGATCATGACCGCCGCAATCACGACAATCGACACCGAGGTGCCGAGATCCGGTTCCCGCAGGATCAACGCAACTATCAGGGCGAGAACGATCCCGATTGGCATGAGCGCATAGGTCGGCTCGTCGATGCGATCCATCCGCCGCTCGAGCAGTGCAGCAATGAAAAGGATGATCACGATCTTCGCGAGCTCGGAGGGCTGGATGCCCAGGGAGCCAAGTGCGAGCCAGCGGTTGGCGCCGTTTCGGGCGTGGCCGAAGAGCACCGCCACGAGCGCAATCGTGACGATCGCGAGCCCTGTCCAGATCACGACCGGTTGGCGGTAGGTCCGGTAGTCGATGCGCATCATCAACGGGACGAGCATCAGGCCGAGCAGCGCCCAGGTTCCCTGCTTGAACAGAAAGAGGTAGGGATCCCCGTTGTTCTCCAGGGCGATGAAGGCCGACGCGCTGTAGACCATCACCACGCTGGTGCAGACGAGGAGCACCGTGGCGGTAAACAGCAACTTGTCTGATTTGAGCTTTCGCGCCATACTTCGCCGCCTAAAGGTCCGGTCGGATCGGACCGACAACCACCCTGACAGTGCACATCGACCGCGCACTGCGAGGGTGCACGGAACTGCACTCACGTCGCGCGTTCTGCGAACGCGAGTCGTGAGGTGCCAGCCGCATTTCGTCGGCCACCGGTGCCGGATGCGAACTCCGCGGCGGCCGTCGCGAACCGCGGAACGTCAGCGTAAGCAGTCAGCAGTCATCAGCCGGACGGGGGCTAAGACACCACCCTCGCAGACCGGGGCAGCCTGCGTTCCCAGCGGATGGTTCTTCACCGCACCGTCCGGCTGATGACTGCTCACTGCTCACGCATGCCGTTCCATTCCTCCTGCAACCGTCGTACTTCCCGCTTGAACGCGTGACCTCGCTCCGCGTAATCGCGGAACATGTCAAAGCTCGCGCACGCCGGCGCGAGCACGACCGTCTGACCCGGCGACGCGGATGCGAAGGCCGTCCGAACGGCGCCGGACATGTCGTTTGCTTCGTGCAGCGCAACGCGACCGCCGAGCGCGGCGCGGATGAGCGGCCGGGATTCCCCAATCGAGACCACCGTCGCCTCTCTCGATGCGAGCGGTTCCATCAGCTCGCGGAAATCGCCACCCTTGAACCGTCCCCCGAGAATCACGACGACCCCGCGATCGAAACTCTCGATCGCGCGGCGCGCGGCCTCGATGTTGGTGGCCTTCGAGTCGTTGACGAACCGCACGCCGCCCACTTCGCCCGCGGGCTCCAGCGCGTGTTCGAGGCCCGAGAACCCTTCGACCGCGCGCGTCATCGCGGCGCTGTCAACGCCCGCGAGCCACGCCACGGCAGCGGCTGCGAGGACGTCGGCAACCAGGTGCGGACCGATCAGCCGGATGGATGAAAGCGGAACGAGTGGTTCTCGCTCGTCGCCCTCACGCCTGACGATGGTGTCGCCGTCGAGCACGATGCCGTCCGCGATCTGTCCACGCAGCGAGAACAGCAATCGACGCGAGCGGCTCGGCTGAGCCATCGTCAGCGTAATGGGGTCGTCCGCGTTCAGGACGGCCCAGTCCTCCCCGGTCTGCCGGGCGAAGATCCGGCTCTTCGCCGCGGCGTACTCGTCGACCGAGATGTGGCGATCGAGATGATCGGGAGAAAAATTGAGCAGCACGGCAATCCACGGGTGGAAGGTGTCGGACGTCTCGAGCTGAAAGCTGCTCGCCTCGATCACGTGAATCGTGTCCTCTGTCGATTCGTCCACCTGGGCGCTGAGCGCGTGGCCGATGTTGCCGCCCACGAGTACGCGGTGGCCGCCGGCTTCCAGCATGCGGCCGGTCAGCGTCGTCGTCGTCGATTTGCCCTTCGTTCCAGTGATGGCCACGACCCTGCCGCGCAGCCACCGGGATGCCAGCTCCAGCTCGCCGATCACCGGCACGCCCGCGAACCGGGCTGCCTCGACGAGCGGGTGACGGTAGGGCACGCCGGGGCTCGTGACGATGAGCTCGGCTTCGAGCAGCGTCGACGGATTGTGTCCGCCCAGCTCCAGCTCGACGCCGGCCAGACGCAGCCTTTCCTCTTCGTCCAGGTGTTCCCGGACATCCGTCAGCGTGACCGATGCCCCGCGCCGGACGAGCAGTTCTGCCGCGGCCACGCCGCTACGCGCCGCACCCACCACGGTGACGCGCTTGCCACGGACCGAAAAGCGAAGATCGGCAGTCATCTGAGCTTCAACGTCGTCAGGCTGAACAGCGCAAAAATGATCGCGACGATGACGAATCGCGTGATCACCTTCGGCTCGCTCCATCCAATCAGCTCGAAGTGATGGTGCAGCGGAGCCATCTTGAACACGCGGCGGCCGGTCATCTTGAAGGACCCGACCTGGATGATCACGGAGGCGGCTTCCATGACGAACACGCCGCCGACAACGACAAAGAGAATCTCCTGCTTGATGAGGAGCGCGACGGTCCCGAGCGCGCCGCCCAACCCCAGCGAGCCGACGTCGCCCATGAAGATTTCCGCCGGGTAGCAGTTCCACCAGAGAAAGCCGAGACTGGCTCCGACGAGCGCGCCACAGAAGATCGTCAGCTCCGCCGCCTCCGAGTTGAGCCGGACCAGCTGCAGGTAATTCGAAAACACGACGTGTGTAGACACGTACGCGAGCGCGGTGAACGCCGCGGCCGACGACGGCGAACACGCTGATCGCCAGTCCGTCGAGGCCGTCGGTGAGGTTGACTTCGTTGGTGGCGCCGACGAGAAAGACCACGGCGAACACCACGTAGAACCACCCGAGATCCGGAATGAGGCGCTTGAAGAATGGAAAGATCAGGCGCGTGCTGTACAGCGAGGGCTGGTGATTCGCCAGCAGCAGCAGCGCCAGACCGACGGCCGCCGCGGCGACGACCTGCCAGCCCATCTTGTAGCGTGGGAGCAGGCCATGATGTGACCGCCGCACGATCTTCAGGTAATCGTCCGCGAAGCCGATCCCTCCGAATGCTGTCGTGGCCAGCACCGCAACCCAGATGAACGGATTCGTCAGGTCCGCCCAGATGAGCGTGGGAACGAGCGCGGACGTCAGGATCAGCAGCCCGCCCATCGTCGGTGTTCCGGCCTTGGTGCGATGGGTCGCGGGGCCGTCCTGCCGCACGACCTGACCGATCTGGAATTCACGAAGCTTCCGGATCATGATCGGGCCGACGAACAGGCCAATCAGCAGGGCGCTCAAACTCGCCGCGGCCGTGCGGAACGTGATGTAGCGCGTCACGTTCAGCACGGTGAGCTGCGTGTGCAGCGGGTAGAGCAGGTGGTACAGCATCAGGCGTACTCCGCCTTCAGGCGATCGACGACGACGTCGGTCCCGATGCCTCGAGAGCCCTTGACCAGGACGAGATCGCCCGGCCGTGCGCGCTCGGCCACGAGGTCGGCTGCTTCGGCGCTCGTCGCGACGTAGCTCACCGAGCCCGGAGGCATTCCGCTCTGGATGGCCTGATTGGCGAGCGCCTGCGCAGGAGCACCGCCGACCGCGATGAGCAGCGTGAGATCCGCCGCGGCCGCCGCGGCACCGCACTCCTGGTGCAGTCGCGAGGCGTGGCCGCCAAGCTCGAGCATCTCGCCGAGCACCGCGATCTTTCTGGCGCTGCCCGTCGCCTTCTTGACCGTCTGCAGCGCGCGCTTCAGCGCCGACGGGCTGGAGTTGTAGGAATCATCGATGAGCGTCACGCCTCCCGCGAGCCGCAGCAGCTCGCCGCGCCGGTGCGCCGGACGAAGGCCGGCCGCGCGCGCGACGATAGCCTCGAGCGGCACGTCGAACTGCAACGCCACGGCCGTCGCCGCGAGCACGTTGGCGAGGTTCCCGAGCCCCAAGAGCGGCGTCCGCAATGCCATGTCACCGGCAGGCGTGCGGACGTCCGCTGCCGTGCCATCGAGCCCGCGATCCTCGACGGTCAAGGCGCGCACGTCGGCGGGCGTGGTCGATGCCGAACGTCACGACCCGTCCGCCAAACGAACTCGCCCGCGCGACGATTCGATGGTCGTCCGCGTTGGCGATCAACACGTCTCCGGCTCGGGCGTGCTCCAGGATTTCTCCTTTTGCGTCCGCAATGGCATCGGACGACGCGAAGAAGCCCATGTGCGCGTCGCCAACGTTCGTCCAGACGCGGATCTCGGGTTCGGCAATGCCCACGAGCGTTCGAATTTCTCCCGGATGATTCATGCCGAGCTCGACTACCGCGACTTCTGGCCTGGACCGCAGCTCGAGCAGCGAGAGCGGCAGGCCGATGTGATTGTTCAGGTTTCCCTTGTTGCGAAAGACGCGGTACCGCGTCGAGAGAAACTCCGCTGCAACTTCCTTGGTCGTCGTCTTTCCGGCACTGCCCGTGATCGCCACGACCTTGGTGCCGGATCGCCGTCGTACGTCGCGCGCGATGTCCTGCAGTCCGCGCGTGGTGTCGGCCACGCCGACGATCACCGTATCCGGCCGCTCGGCGATCGCCGCCTTCGTCGCGAGAACGGCCGTCGCGTCGATCAGCGCACCCATCGCGCCGCGCGCCAACGGTTGCGGCGACGAAGCCATGCCCATCGAACCGATCGCCCCGGATCGCCACGAAGAACTCTCCAGTCCCAATCGTGCGCGAGTCGATCGAGATACCTTCGATCGCCCGCGCGGGGTCGCCTTGTTCCAACCGTCCGCCGGTCGCGACAGCGATGTCCCCGGCGGTTAGCGGAAGCCGATTCACGCGTCTACGACACCCTCGTGCCGGCGCGCCGGCGCGCCAGCGCCGCGCGTGCCACCTCCACGTCGTCGAACGGCAGCGTCCGCTCGCCGATCACCTGATACTTTTCATGACCCTTTCCCGCGACCAGGATCAGATCCCCCGCGGCCGCGTCGCGAACCGCACGCTCGATGGCGCTCTTGCGGTCGGCGATCGCGAGATAGGGCGTCGGCCTCGGAGCGCGAGACCCGCCGGCCGCCCGGTCAGCGGGCACGACGATGCCTCGTTTCACTTCGTCGATGATCCGATCCGGATCCTCCGAGCGCGGGTTGTCCGACGTGATGATCACCAGATCGCTCAACCTGGCAGCGACGGCGCCCATCAACGGCCGCTTGGTGCGATCGCGATCGCCGCCGCATCCAAACACCGTGATGACCCGCCCGCTTGCGAGCGGCCGCGCCGTTTCCAGCAGGTTCTTGAGCGCATCGTCGGTGTGCGCGTAATCGACGACCACCCGGACATCGTCGGCAGGATCCGAGACGACCTGAAAGCGGCCTGGCACATTCGAGAGCTGCGCGATGCCTTTTTCGATCGCGTCGAACGGGACGTCGAGAGCCATCGCCGCGGCAACGGCCGCGAGGATGTTGTAGGCATTCGGACGACCGACCAGCGGAGACTTCAGGCGCAGCGAGCCGCGCGGCGTGCGGACCTCGAAGGCGAGACCACCGAGCGAGAAGGCCAGCGGGCCAGCCGGACGCACGTCTGCGGCCGCATCGATGGCGTAGGTCACGGCGCGATGTGCGCCCGCACCAAAGTCGCGGCCGCGGGGGTCGTCGAGGTTCGTCACGGCGATGCCCGCCTCAGGCAGCAACTCGGCCAGCCGCCGCTTGGCGACGAAGTACGCTTCCATGTCGCTGTGAAAATCGAGATGATCGCGAGTCAGGTTCGTGAAGACGGCGGAGGCAAAACGCAGGTGATCGGCCCGGCGCAGCGTCAGCGCGTGCGATGAGACTTCCATGACGCAGGCGCCGCAGCCGTCGGTCACCATCTCGCGCAGCATCCGCTGCAGATCGGGCGCCTCGGGCGTCGTCCGCGCAGCCGCGACTTCGCGAGAGCCGACCTGATAGCCGACGGTGCCGATCCGGCCGCATCGGATCCCCGCCGCCTCGAAAATCGAGGTGAGCAGGTAGGACGTCGTGGTCTTGCCATTGGTGCCGGTAATCCCGACGAGCGTGAGCTCTTCGCTCGGATGGTCGTACAACGTGGCGCTCAACGCGGCGAGCGAGAGCCGCGCATCCGGTACCTGGATCCAGGGCTGCGTGACGCCGCGGGGCGCGCTGACCTCCGACACCACGGCGACGGCACCGCGGTTCAGCGCGTCACGCGCAAACGACGCGCCGTCGGCATTGACACCACGGAGCGCGACAAATACGGCGCCCGGCCCTGCCTGCCGGGAGTCGTAGGTCACGGCCGTCACGGTCGTGTCGCCGACGGACGCGTCGTTTACATTCACGGACGACGGGTCCGGAATCTCGCTGAGGAGGTCGCGCAGCATCACTGACCCGTACCTCCGGCCGCTGCGGGCGGACGGCGTCCGAGCTTCAGCACGCAGCCGTCGCCGCGCGACAGCTCTGCGCCTGCGCGCGGAGACTGATCGATTACGAAGCCGTCGCCCTCGAGCCGCGGTGTCAGCCCGACCTGCATGAGGGTCCGGACGGCGTCGCGGGCGCTCAGGCCGAGAAGATCCGGCATCTGGCCAGGCGTGGGGGCTGGGGCGTGACTCGACGCAAGCGACGCGTTCACCGCTCGCGTCGCGATGTCGTCGGCCGGCGCGTCATGTCGCGCCACGATCACGGGAGCCGGCGCATTCAGCGTCGGGCCGACACCCAGGTGCCGCAGCGTCGCCTCCGCGATGCGCTTGAAGACCGGACCGGATACCGTCGCGCCGAAATAGCCATGCGCGTGCGGCGAATCGATCACCACCACGATCACGACGGCAGGCCTGCGGGACGGGACAAAGCCGACGAAGGAGGCGTTGTAATCGGACTTCGAGTAGTGACTGTTCTCGATTTTCGCCGCGGTGCCTGTCTTGCCGGCAACCGTATAGCCCTCGATCTGCGCCGTCGCCTTGGCGGTTCCGCGCTCGACGACCGCTTCCATGATTTCCGTGACCGTTGCAGCGGTCTCGGGAGCAATCGCACGACGCACGACGTTGCGCGCGACCTCCTCTCGACGGCCGTTCCTGATGAATGCCCGGACGACGTGCGGTTCGACCAGTTCGCCGCCATTGGCCACGGCGCCGACGGCAGACGCCATCTGAAGCGGCGTCACCCCCACCTGATAACCCATGGACACCGAGGCGAGCGCGCTCGGATTGAGCTGATCCGCGGACCAGACCATGCCGGCGTTCTCACCTCGGAAGTCCGACGCCAGGGTCTGTCCAAAACCAAACCGGCTGACGTACTGGGTGAGGCGAGTGGCGCCGACCTTCATGCCGACCTTGATCGCGCCGACGTTGCTCGATTTCGCGATGACGTCGATGAAGGGCAGGACACCGTACTCGTGCGTGTCGCGGATCACGCGGGGGCCGAACGTGATGTAGCCGGGACTGCAGTCAATCGGATCGCCTGTGTGAATGAGGCCTTCTTCGATCGCGGCCGACGCAGTCACCACTTTGAAGGTCGATCCCGGTTCGTAATAATCCTGGACCGCTCGGTTGCGGCGGGCGACAGGATCGGCCGAGTTGAACGCGTTCGGGTTGAAGGTCGGCCAGTTCGCAAGCGCCAGGATTTCGCCGGTGTACGGCTGCAGGATGATCGCCGTGCCCGCCTCCGCCGCGTTCTCGGCAACTCCGATCCGCAATTCCCGATCGGCGACGTGCTGGAGGTACTCGTCGATCGTCAGCTCGAGTCCGTCGCCCGCGGTCGGCGGCCGCTCCTCACGGCTGGCCATCGCGTGCTGACGGGCATCAGTCTGCAGGAGCATCTTGCCTTCGCGGCCGCGGATGCGCGCATCGAAGGCCGATTCGAGGCCCGCCAGCCCGGCGTTGTCGATACCGACATACCCGAGCACGTGCGCCGCCAGGTCCTTTTTCGGGTAGTAGCGCCGGCTCTCCTTGTAGAAAAGGAGACCTGCCACGTCGAGCTCCTTCACACGCCGCGCCTCGTCCGGGGACACCTGGCGGGCAAGGTAGGCGAACTGCTGCTTCCCCCGGAGCCGTTCGGCCATGAGCTGCCGCTGCGGTGCTCCGCAGCGATCGAGCGCGGCGCACACGCGAGCGGCCACCTCATCGGGATGGTCGATGTCCGAGGGAACGGCCGCGATGGTGTCGGCGTCGACGCTGTAGGCGAGGACGTGTCCGGCTCGATCCACGATTTCGCCGCGCTTCGCCGGCAGCTTGACCGTCCGGAGCTGCTGGCGGTTCGCGCGCGCCATCATGTCGGCGTGCTCGACGACCTGCAGGTAGACGAGGCGTGCCTCGATGCTGACGGTCCAGAGAGCGAAGATCGCCGCGCACACGAGCAGGCGCGATCGCAGCCTGTCGCGCCAGTCGACAGTCGCCGACGCGGGATCACGCTTCAGGATCCGCTGAGCCGTGCTGCTCCAGGGAAGCTTGAGTCTGCCGCCGTGTTCGTCCGCCACCGATCCTCCTGCCGCGCGCGTCCGGGTCAGCGTGCCGCGACGATGGATTTTTCGGGAGGCGCCGACGGCGTCACCCGCTCGAGGATGATCGACTGATCGCGCGTGGGCGCGATCAGGTGGAGCTCCTTGGTCGCGATGTACTCGAGACGCGCCGGCGAACGCAGGGTCTCGATCTCGAGCCGCAGGTGGCGGTTGATTTCCTCCTGCTCGGCGCGCTCCCGCTGCATCCGCTGCATCTCGTAGCCGTGACCGACCAGCGCGAACCGCTGCCAGGCGGAAAAGAGGATCACCAGCGACAGGAATCCGCCGATCACGACCGTCTGCAGGAGCTGACGCTGCCGCGCTGCATCGACCTCACGGACGATCGGATTGTTGCGAACGTCTTTCTTGATGGCGTACTCGAAATCCATTCCGCTCATATGAGCCTCTCTATCGCGCGAAGCTTCGCGCTGCGCGCGCGCGGATTGCGGGCGACTTCCGCGTCGCCGGGAACGACGGGCTTTCGCGTGAGCACGCGAATCGCGTCCTCTCCGGCAGCCAGCGCCCGGAACGCATGTTTGACAATCCGATCCTCGAGTGAATGAAAGCTGATGACGGCGAGCCGGGCGCCGGCACGGAGCAGGCGCGAGGCGGCCACGAGAAATGCGTCGAGGTCCTCGAGCTCACGGTTCACCCAGATGCGCAGCGCCTGAAACGTTCGCGTCGCCGGATCGATCCGCTGGTAGCCTTTGCGCGGGATCGCCCGCCGGACGATCTGCGCGAGCTGCCCCGTGGTGGCGATCGATCCGGCACGCCGGGCTTCGACGATGGCCCGGGCGATGCGGCGTGAAAAGCGTTCCTCGCCGTAACGGAAGATCACGTTCGCGAGATCGGCTTCCTCGACGCCAGCCAGCCGTTCGGCCGCCGTCTCCCCGGTGGTCTGATCCATCCGCATGTCGAGCGGCTCGTCACGCCGGAAGCTGAATCCGCGCCCGAGGGCGTCAAGCTGCATGGAGGACACGCCCAGATCGGCAAGCGCGCCGTCACACCCATCGAAGCCGCGCGAGGTCAGCAGGGACGGCAGCTCGCGGTAGTCGGCGTGCACGAGCTCGACGCGATCCTGCCAGGCCTTCAGGGATTCGGCGGCGATCGCGAGCGCCGTCGTGTCGCGGTCGAGTCCGAGCAGTCGTGTCGCGCCGCTCGCAAGGAGTGCCCGCGCGTGGCCCCCGAGACCGACCGTGCAATCCACGAAAAGCCCGCCGCGAGACGGCTCGAGCAGCTCGATGACCTCGGACTCCAGCACGGGATCGTGAATGGGATCCATGGTCAAATCCCGAACGCCGAGAGCGCGCGCGCGTCCTCGTCGGTGTAGGGCTCGCGCTGCAGCTTGGCGACGAAGCGTTCGTGGTTCCAGACGTCGAGCCACTCGTACTGGCCGAAGACGTCGACTTCGCCGGTCATGCCGGCCGACTCGCGGAGCCTCGAATGGATCAGGACCCTTCCCTGCTGGTCGAACTCCGCGGTCTGGCCGAAATAGTTGATCCGGTCGAAAAACTTCAGGCGGGCCGGGTGGGTGGAGGGGACGGCGGCAAGCTTCTCTTCGTACGCCAGCCAGACCGGCATCGGATAGATGCGGACGTACTCCCCCGTAATGCTCGTCACGAACAACTCCTTGCCGTGGGTCCCCTCGATGAGCCCGCGGAAGGCGTTCGGGATCTTGAGCCGGCCTTTGTCATCAATTTTGGCGGCGTAGTTGCCCCGCAGCACGACTATTTACTCCACTTTGCTCCACAAAATTCCACCGCGATAGTAGAGAAGCGATCGCCGTCTGTCAACGTAAAACCAACAAGCTCAGTGCGTTACGTTTTTGTTTCGCTGGGAGAAGAAACAGCGAACCGCCAGGAAGGTGTGCCGGGGCGTGCTAGCATGAGCAGTTCTGCTGTGGGGGTTGAGGCGTACAAGGGGTCAGACCCCAGGTATATGGGGTCAGACCCCGGTCGTTCGGTTACACACCCGGCGGGGGTCAGACCCCGGTCGTCGAGTTACCCACAGACTCGGTCTAGGTTGCAGATTAGGAACAGCGATGCTTCGAGCGGGGTTGATCGGATTTCCGTCGGCAGGCAAGACCGCGTTGTTTCAACTGGTCACCAGCGCGCGCGAGGCGCCGCGCGCATCGGGAAAGTCGGAAGCCAACGTCGGCGTTTCACGCGTGCCCGATGAGCGCCTCGACAGGCTCACCGAGATCTTCAATCCACGGAAGCACGTGCCGGCGACGGTCGAGTTCGCGGACATCGCCGGCGTGGGCGGCGTCAAGATTGGCGCTGCGGCCCTCCTCGATGTCGCGCCGTTCCGCAATGCCGATGCATTGCTGCACGTCGTGCGAATGTTCCGCGATCCGTCCATCCCGCATCCGGCAGGCGCGATCGATCCCGCCCGCGACGTGCGGACGATGGAGGACGAAATCATCCTCGCCGACCTGGGCGTGGTGGAGCGCAGGCTGGAACGGCTCGAACGAGACTTGAAGAAGGGACAGAGCGCGGATCTCCGCAAGGAGCAGGAGATCCTGGTGCGCTGCCGCGCCGCGCTCGAAGAAGGCCGCGCGCTCCGCGCGCTGGATTTGGGGGCCGACGATGCCAAGCGACTGCGCGGATTTCAGTTCCTATCGGCCAAACCCCTCCTGATCGTCCTGAATCTCGACGAAGCCGATCTGCCGCAGGCTGATGACGCTGTCCGCATGGCAGGCCTTGAATCGTTTCTCGCTGGAGCGGCGACGCGCGCCGTGCCTATCTGCGCCAGGATCGAGCTCGAGATTGCCCAGCTCGATGCAGCCGACGCGTCGGCGTTCATGGCCGATCTGGGCTTGCGCGAATCGGGTCTCGACCGCGTCATCCGCGCGAGTTACGACCTGCTTGGCTACATTTCTTTCTTTACAGTCGGCGAAGACGAGAACCGCGCGTGGTCGATTCCCCGCAACACGCCAGCCGTCCTCGCCGCGGGAGAGATTCACAGCGACATCTCCCGCGGGTTCATTCGCGCGGAGGTCGTGCGCTACGAACACCTCCTTGCCCGCCGCACGATTGCCGCATGCCGTGACCATGGCGAGCTGCGCCTCGAAGGAAAGGACTACATCGTGCAGGACGGCGACGTCATCAACTTCCGCCATGCGACCTAGCCGCTTCCCATGACCGTTCAGACCGTGCTCGTGTGCGAGGCCCAGGTGCCATTCGTGCACGGGGGCGCCGAGGTGCACGTCCGCCAGCTCGTGCGCGAGCTGCGGGCGCGCGGATACACGACGGAGCTCGTCAGCGTGCCGTTCAAGTGGTATCCCAAGGAAGAAATCCTGCCGCATGCCGCGGCCTGGCGGCTCCTGGATCTCAGCGAGAGCAACGGCCGGCCGGTCGATCTCGTGATCGGCACGAAGTTTCCCTCGTACTTTGCCAGGCATCCCAACAAGGTCGCCTGGCTGATTCACCAGTACCGGGCCGCGTACGAACTGTGCGGCACCGAATACAGCGACTTCGCCCACACCGAGCTCGACGTGGGGCTGCGCGACACGCTGATGCGGCTCGATACCGAGATGCTCGGCGAATGCCGCGCCTTGTTCACCAACGCACGCAACACGGCCTCGCGTCTCGCGAAGTTCAATGGCCTCCAGGCCGAACCGCTCTATCATCCGCCGAAGCTCGCGGCGCGCCTCGTTCCAGGGCCCTACACGGACTATGTGCTGTCGGTCGGCCGCATCGAGTCGGTCAAGCGGGTGAATCTCGCTCATTGCCGCCATGGCGGACGTGCCCTCAGACGTGCGACTCGTGATCGCGGGCGATGGCACGCAGCGCCAGAATGCCGAGCGCGCGGCCGCGCGAGGCCGGCGTCACGGACCGAGTGACCTTTCTTGGCAACGTGGAAGACGACGATCTGATTGCCTTGTACGCCGGCGCGCTGGCCGTGGTGTATCCGCCGTACGATGAGGACTTCGGCTACGTTACGCTTGAAGCGTTTCTCGCGCGCAAGCCCGTGATCACGTGCAACGATTCCGGCGGGCCGAACGAGTTCGTGATCGACGGCGTCAACGGCTTCGTGTGCGCGCCCGAGCCGGGCGAGCTTGCCGCCGCCATCGACAGACTCGCGGGCAATCGTTCACAGGCGGCAAAGCTGGGAGACGCCGGCTACGAGACGGCATCGGCCATTACGTGGGACGGAGTCATCGAGAAGCTGACCACGTTGCCAGAATCGCGAAAATTGCCATAATTGCGATGATTCATGGCGGGCGGCCACAGAGGTCACCGAGCGTCGCCCATCCGCGTCGGATGATGTTCCCGGGTCCCGTGAAAAAACTGATCATCCAGATTCCCTGTCTCAACGAAGCGGCGACACTGCCCGCGACGCTTGCCGACTTGCCGCGCGTCGTCGCGGGCATCGACGTGGTCGAGGTGTTGATCATCGACGACGGGTCGCGCGACGGCACCGCCGAGGTCGCCGAACGCTGCGGCGCCGATCATGTCGTTCGACTGCGGCGGAACAAGGGACTGGCCGCAGCCTTCACGGCGGGGATTGACGCATCGTTGAAGGCGGGTGCTGACTTCATCGTCAATACGGACGCGGATAACCAGTACGGGGCGCACGAGATACCCCGCCTCCTCGCACCCCTTCTCAGCGGAGAAGCCGACATCGTCATCGGTGATCGGAACATCGCCGAGCTGCAACACATGTCCTGGCGGAAGCGTCAGCTTCAGCAGCTCGGAAGCTGGGTGGTACGTCAGGTGTCCAATACCAGCGTTCCTGACACGACGAGCGGGTTCCGAGCCTACACGCGCGAGGCAGCGCTCAGAATGACGATCGTGTCTGAGTTCTCCTACACGCTCGAATCGATCATCCAGGCCGGCAAGAAACGCATGGCGATCGCGCACGTGCCGGTCGCGACGAACCCGCGCACGCGCAAGTCGCGTCTCTTCGATTCCGTGTTCTCGTACATCAAACGATCGGCGGCCACGATCGTGCGAATCTACGCGATGTACGAGCCGCTGAAGGTGTTCTCGTACATCGGCGGCATGGTCTTCAGTGTCGGGCTCGCGGGCTTTCTCCGCTTCCTCTACTACTTCTTTCAAGGCGAAGCCTCGCAACCATCTCGCGTCGCTGATTGCGTCGACCATGGTGACGATCGTCGGGTTCCAGATCCTCCTCATCGGCCTGCTCGCCGACATGATCTCGGGAAATCGCAAGCTGCTCGAGGACCTGCTCTATCGGGTCCGCCAGATCGAGCTGACGGACCACTCGACGGAAGCGACGCCGCCGGTGTTGTCCGGCAAAGCTGGCCGGGAGCGCTAGCCGCTTGGCCCATCCATCAGCCGTATCGGTCGTCATACCTGCCTACAACGAAGCGGATGCGATCGGCGCCGTCGTGGCCGCGCTGACGGGAGCAGCCGCGTGGCACGAGATCATCGTGGTCGATGACGGATCGCGGGATGCGACGTCGCTGACCGCCTCGAGCGCGGGCGCCACCGTGGTGACGCACCCGTACAACAAAGGGAATGGCGCCGCGGTGAAGAGCGGCATTCGCCGCGCGACCGGCGAGTACATCCTGATCGTGGATGGCGACGGCCAGCATCGTCCCGAAGACGCCTGCCGGCTCGTGTCCCGCCTCGGTGAATACGATCTCGTCATCGGCGCGCGATCGGCCTCGACGCAGGCAACGCACGCACGGCGCTTTGGGAACAGCGCGCTCAACTGGCTGGCGAGCTACCTGACCGGGCGTGAAATCCCTGACCTCACCTCAGGTTTCCGCGCGGCGCGCCGCGAGTACCTGCGTGAATTCATCCATCTGCTGCCGAACGGCTTCTCGACGCCGACCACGACGACACTGGCATTCATCAAGGCTGGCTACAACGTCGTATTCGAACCGGTGGAGGCGCGTTCGCGAGTCGGCGAATCAAAGATCCGCCTGGCGCGTGACGGGGCGAAGTTCCTGATGATCATCCTGAAGATCGTCACGCTCTTCAGTCCGCTGCGGGTCTTCCTGCCGCTCAGTCTCGCCTCGTTCGGGCTCGGCGCCGCGTACGCGGTATGGACCATTGCCACCCAGAGTCACGTCACGAATTCCTCAGTGCTCCTCATCATGCTGGCGGTCATCGTCTTGCTCGTCGGCCTCGTGTCCGAGCAGATCTCTGCCCTCCGTTTCGAAGGTCGCCAATAGCGGCAGGCATGTCCATCGATCCGACCCGCGCTCGGCGGCTGATACTGGCTGCGGCCGTCGGAGGGTTCGTGCTGCGGCTTGCGTTCGGCGTCCTGTACTGGCAGCACCGGCCGTTGACCCACGATGAGCGGGAGTACCTCGCGCTCTCGAGGAGCGTGGCGTCGGGAAAGGGATTCGTGTACGACGCTGAAGCGGCCGGCACGGGACAGCAATTCGGCAGGGCGCCGGGATACCCCTTCTTCCTCGCGCTCGTCGGCGCGGGACGCGAGGATTTCGACGCGACACCTGGTCGAGTCAAACTCGCGCAATCGATCGTTGGTGCCGTTGGCGTGTGGCTGATTGGACTGATCGCCTTTCGCGCGGCAGGGCCGCGCGCCGGAATCTCGGCGGCGGTGATCGCCTCGGCGTACCCGCCGATGGTGTGGATTTGTTCCTATGTGTTCAGCGAGGCGCTGTACAGCACGACGGCTCTGGCCGCTGTCGTGTTCTTGAACCTCGCAATCGATCGCGCAAACGGTTTCCGGGGCCCTGGTGTCGCGATTGCGGCGGGTCTCGCCGCCGGTCTTGGCATCCTGATCCGTCCGGCAATGCTCGTGTTTCTTCCCGTCGCCGCGTTATGGCTGATCGCCCAGCGCCGGACGCCGATGGCAGTCACGCTGGTCGTGACGGCCGCACTCGTCGTGGCCCCATGGACATGGCGCAACGCTCGTGTCTATCACCGGTTCGTCCTCGTCGCGTCCGAAGGTGGCGTCACGTTCTGGACCGGCAATCATCCGCAGGCGCGCGGTGAAGGCGACCTGGCCGCAAACCCCGACCTCAAGGTCGCCGATCTGGCGTTTCGCGCAGAACATCCGGGCTTGACAGCCGAAGAGCTCGAACCGCTCTACTACCGCGATGCCCTCGATTACATCGGCCGCCACCCGCTGTGGTGGTGCGGCCTCCTGCTGAAGAAGATGTTCTACACCGTCGTCCCAGCCGGTCCGTCGTATGCGCTACACTCGCCCTTGTACCGGTTCGTGTCGATTGCGTCGTACCTGTTCCTGCTGCCCGTTGCCGTGGTCGGGGCAGGAATCTGGCGACGCGGGGCGCGCCGGCCGGACGCGCTTCTCCCGCTTGCCGCTTCGGCGGTAATCGTCGGCATCCTGTTCTTTCCTCAGGAGCGCTTCCGAATTCCCGTGATCGATCCCACGCTCATCGTGTGCGCGGGTGCCTGGTACGGGCTGCGCACGCGTGAGACAATCGAGAGTTGATCGCTGATGAACGCTCTTGTAGTTGTACCGACCTATAACGAACGGGAAAACCTGCCGATTCTTGCCCGCGGTGTGCTGGCCTATCCTGGCTTCCGCATGCTCGTCGTCGACGATGGATCGCCGGATGGAACTGGGCGGGTGGCGGATGAACTCGCGGCCGCGCACCCGGGGCGGATCGAGGTCATGCACCGGACGGGGAAACGGGGGCTCGGTCGTTCGTACATCGACGGACTGCGACATGCGATCGCCACGACCGATGCCGATCTCATCTGCCAGATGGATGCAGACCTGTCGCACAACCCGGAGCATCTCCCGGCGCTCACGGACGCTGCGGCCAACGCAGACGTGGTCATCGGCTCGCGTTACATGAACGGCGTCAGCGTCGTCAACTGGCCGCTGCACCGGATATTTCTCAGCACGTTTGCGAACCGCTACATCCGCGCGGTGACGCGGCTCTCCCCGTCCGACTGCACGAGCGGGTTCCGCTGCTGGCGGCGTGAGGCGCTGGCCCGCCTGCCGCTCGATACGATGGTCTCGGACGGGTACGCGTTCCTCGTCGAAATGCTGTTCGACGCCGCGCGCAACGGCGCAAGGATCGGCGAAGTGCCGATCATTTTTGTCGAACGACGGCAAGGACAATCGAAGCTCTCGTCGAACGTGATTCTCGAGTCCATCGTGATGCCGTGGCGTCTCAAGCTCGGCGGCGGACGCCGCTGACCATGCGGCACGTCGTCGTCATGGTCACGACGTCGTATCCACGATTCCCGGGCGACAGCGTCGGCACTTTCATGGAACCCATCGCGCGGTCGATTGCGGATCGCGGCCACGAGGTTCATGTCGTCGCCCCGTGGCACCCGCTGGTCACCCGATCGGCGGAGGAACACGGGATCCGATTCCACTTCTATCGATATGCCCCGATCCGATCGTTGAATGTCTTCGGGTACGCGGCAGCCATGCGAGCGGACGTGAGCCTTCGCGGCGCGGCCTACGTGGCGGCGCCGCTGGCGCTGGCGGCCGGATGGCGCGCGGCGCGCCGCGTGGCCGATCGGCACCGGGCAACGGTCATGCACGGACACTGGGTGATCCCCGGCGGCATCACGGCGGCCCTGGCCGCACCGTCGCTCCCGCTCGTCGTCAGCCTTCACGGATCGGATGTGTTTGTCGCAGAGCGTTTCGGGCCGGCAAAGCTCGCGGCGCGGCGTACGTTCAGGCGCGCGGGATTCGTCACCGCCTGCAGCGATGACCTCGCGCGACGGGCGACGGCGCTTGGCGCCGACGCGGACCGGATGGAAACCGTGCCGTATGGCGTCGACATTGCGCGCTTCCATCCCGATGGAGCGGTCAGGGCCGCGCGGCGGGCGGACTTGAATGTCGGCGATCGAGTGCCGCTCTGCGTGGCGGCCGGCCGGCTGGTTCGCAAGAAGGGGTTCGAATACCTCATCGATGCGATGGCTGACGTGCCCGGCACCGTGCTGGCGATTGCCGGCGAGGGCACCCTTGCGGGCGAACTCCGGCAGCGGGCGCAGACCGCGGGCGTCTCGGACAGAATCAGGTTCCTGGGTAACCAGTCTCAGGACCGCGTTGGCGAATACTTTGCGGCGGCTGACCTGATCTGCGCGCCGTCGGTTCGCGACGACAGCGGGAATGTCGATGGCTTGCCGAACGTGGTGCTCGAAGCCATGGCATCAGCCACGCCGCTCGTCACGACGAGCGCAGGCGGAATTGGCGCCGTGATCGAGGATGGGCGCACCGGTGTCATCGTGCCGGAGCGCGATTCCCGCGCCCTTGCGGCGGCGATGCGGCGAATCCTCGAAAACCCTCTCGTGGGGCGCGAGATCGGCGCGTCCGCCCGCGCGGTCGTGCAACGGTCCTACGGATGGAATCGCGCGGCCGAGCGGTTCGAATTTGCGTACGGCAGAGCCCTTGCCTTCAAGTTCCTGCCCAGCTAAGATTTACGGCTCCGCCAATGCAGCATCCAACCAACAGGGCGCCGGGACTCAGCGTGTTCTTTCCCGCCTACAACGACAGCGGGACGATTGCGAGCCTTGTCATAGCCGCCCGGCAAACGGCGGCGAGCCTGACCTCCGATTTCGAGGTGATCGTCGTCAACGACGGTAGTGCCGATGCGACCGCGCAGATTGTCGACGAACTGGCGCGGACGTATCCGGAGGTCCGGGTGGTCCATCACGCCGCCAACCGTGGATACGGCGCGGCGCTGCGAAGCGGATTTGCCGCCGCGACACGGGAGTTGATCTTCTACACCGACGGCGATGCCCAGTACGACCCGTCGGAGATGGCGATCCTCTGGAACGCCCTTCGAAGTGATGTGGATCTGGTCAACGGCTACAAGATCAGCCGGTCCGATCCGCTGCATCGCATCGTGATCGGTCGCGTCTACCATCACACGGTGAAGCTGCTCTTCGGGCTGAAAATCCGGGACGTCGACTGCGACTTCCGTCTGCTGCGGCGCTCTGTCTTCGATCGGGTGTCGCTCGAGACGAGCAGCGGCGTCATCTGCCTGGAGATGATGAAGAAGATTCAGGACGCGGGGTTCACCGTCGCCGAGGTTCCCGTGCATCACTACCATCGCGCCTACGGCAAGTCGCAGTTCTTCAACTTCCGCAGGCTCTTCAAGACGGCGATCGACGTCGGCGCGCTGTGGTTTGCGCTCGTCGGGCGGCGGGAACACATGCGCCACGAGGCGCCGCGGATGTCGGCCGCCGATGCGCTGCCGCCACACCCAAGGGACCGCGCGTGATCGCGGGAATCAAGAGGGCCGATCCGCGCGCACGGGAAATTCGGTGATCCCATTTCTGCAGCTCACGCCTGGAGAGGACGCCGCGTCGGTCCGCGATGCGGTCGAGCGAGTGATTGCGCGCGGCTGGTTCATCCTGGGGCCCGAGCTTGATGCCTTCGAGCGAGAGTTCGCGGCGGCCTCGGGTGCGGCAGCAGCGGTCGGTGTCGGCACGGGCACCGACGCATTGGCGATCGCGCTTCGAGCGCTCGGGATTGGCCGTGGCGACGAGGTCATTACCTCGCCGCTCTCGGCCGCGTACTCGGCGCTCGCGATCATGATTGCCGGCGCGCGCCCGGTCTTTGCCGATATCGATCCGGAACGCCTGACCCTCGACCCTCAGGCGGCGGCAGCCGCGGTCACCCCGCGCACGGCGGCGATTCTGCCGGTTCATCTCTACGGTCAGCCGGCCGACATGATCGGAATCGCTGCGGTCGGCAACCGGCACAACCTTGCCGTCGTCGAAGACTGCTGCCAGGCTCACCTGGCGACGTGCGCTGGCAGGCCAGTGGGCAGTTTCGGCGCAGCCGCAGCCTACAGCTTCTATCCAACGAAGAATCTCGGGGCGCTCGGCGACGGCGGAATCATCACGACCAACGATGCAAACGTCGCCGCACGGGCCAAGCGACTGAGGAATGGCGGCCAGACCGATCGGTACCATCATGGGGAGTTTGGCGTGAACTCCCGCCTCGACGAGATCCAGGCCGCGATCCTTCGAGCCCGTCTTCAGCTGCTGCCAGGCTGGACTTTGCAACGGCGAGAGCTGGCGGCCGAGTACCGGCGCCGGCTGGCGAATGCCACTGCGGTGACGATTCCGCCCGAACTGGACGACGGACACGTCTATCACTTGTTCCCGGTCCGTTCGGCGTCTCGTGAGGCCGTGCAGGCGACGCTGCGAGCGGCGGGCGTGGAAACGCTCATTCACTATCCGGTGCCGATTCCAAAGCAGCCGGCGTTGGCGTCCGAGCAGCCATCAGATTGTCCGATCGCAAACCGTGTCTGCGACGAAATCCTGTCGCTGCCGCTGTATCCATCACTTCCGCCGAACGCGATCGACGTCGTTGCTGGTGCGCTGGGCGAGAGGTAAACCTCCTCCCCATGACGACTCTGATCCAGCTCGCGCAGTTGGCGCTGATTGGCTGGCTGCCCGGCGCGGCACTCTTCCGGCTACCGTGGCTCGATCGCGATAGGCGAGCCGCACTCGATGCGGAGGAGCGTGCGTTCTGGGCGATTGTGCTCAGCCTTGCACTCTCGCTCGGGGTCGTCCTCGGCCTGGCGATATTTCACCGCTACAGTTTTCAACGCCTGCTGATCGCTGACCTCGCCATCCTCGGCGGGAGCTGGCTGGTTGCGCGAGGACGACTCCGGCTCGGCACCGCAGCGCGGCCTGTCACGTGGACCGCCATCCTGCCTCTTGCCATCGTCGCAATCGGGCTGTGGCGGTTCTTCCCTTCGTCGGAATACATCATTGGCGGCAAGGATCCCGGGACGTACATGAACGAAGGGATTCAGATCGCGCAGCGTGGCGCGATCGTCGTTCGCGATCCGGTGGTTGCGTCTCTGCCGGCATTTGCCCGGCCATTGTTCTTTCCTTTGGCGGGCCGCACCGACTACGACTCGCTTCGGTTCATGGGCTTCTTCGTGCAGGACCTGGAGAAAGGCACCGTTGTCGGGCAGTTCCCTCACCTGTTTCCGGCGTCGATTGCCATCGGGTATGGCATCGATGGATTGACCGGTGCGCGTCGGACCGTGGGGGTCTGGGCGATCCTCGGCCTTCTCTCGGTGTATTTCGCGGCGGCGAGGCTGGCGGGACGGGCCGTCGCCGCGGCCGCCGCGGGGCTGCTCGCTCTCAATATCATCACGGTCTGGTTTGCGAGATACCCCAACGCGGAAGTCGTGATGCAAGCATTGCTCTTTGCCGCGTTGCTGGCCAATGCGCGAGCGCATGTCGATGGCGATCGTTTTTTTGCACCGGTGGCGGGTGCCCTCCTCGGCCTGCTGTTGTTCCTGCGATTCGACGTGGTGCTTGGGATCATCGGCGTGGCCGTCGGTCTGGCGCTGGGTGTCTTCAGCGGGCAGCGGGCACGGCTCAGTTTCGTGGCCACGTTTGCGCTCGTTGGCACAGCTGCATCGGCGTATCTCCTGGGACCCCTGCGAGCGTATGCGTCTCTCCCCATCCTGTTTCTCCGGATGCTTCCGGCCTGGGAGTCCTGGACACTGGTGGCCATCGCGGCGGGCGGCCTGGCGTTGCTGTCGTTATCGTGGCGCCTTCCGGCCGCGATGAAACGGCTTGGCCCCTGGGTGCCGGTTGCAATCGTGGCGAGCGTCTGGCTGCTTGCCATTTACGCGCTGATCTTCCGACACCAGGCGGGCAAGCTGGCCATCCACGACGCCGAAGCGCTGCGAACGTTTACGAACTGGTACTTCACGCTTCCAGCGCTGATCGCGGCTTTGATCGGCCTGGCCGTGCTGTCGCGTCGATTCTTCAGCGATCCCGCGCTCATCAGCACCGTCGTCATCTTTGCCTGTTTTCTTTTTTACAAGATCCGGATCGTCCCGAACCACTTCTGGATGACGCGGAGGTTTCTCCCGGTCATCCTTCCGGGCGCGCTCATCTTTGCCTCGACCGCCGTGCTCGGAGGCGTTCGTTTCCCGCGCACCTATGCCGGGTCGGCCCGTACCGCGCTGCGCGTGCTCTTCATCGTGCTTCTCGCCGGCTACTATCTGCGCGTGAGCCGGCCTGTTGTCCACCACACCGAATACAGCGGGCTCATCCCGAAGCTGGAGCGGCTCGCCGGCACTATCGGCGACGACGACCTTGTGATAGCGGAGTCGCGCGACACCGGCAGCGATGTTCACGTGTTGGCGCTGCCGCTCGCCTACATCTACGCACGCAACGTGCTGGTCCTCTATCAGGCTCGCCCCGATACGCCCACGCTGGCTCTGTTTCTGGAATGGGCGCGCACGCGATATCGGCGAGTGTTGTTCATAGGCGGCGGCGGAACGGACCTGCTGTCGCATCGCTATGGTGTACGGTCTCTCGCGAGCGAGCGATTCCAGGTTCCCGAGTATGACTCCCCGCTCAACGCCTTTCCGCGGTTCGTTCGACAAAAGGAATTCGAGTACGGCGTCTACGAGTTCACCGCCCCCGAGCCCGTCACCGGAGACGACGGCTTCGATCTCGATGTGGGCGTGGCCGACGACCTCAACGTCGTCCGATTCCACGCGAAGGAGACCACCGAGGGGCATACATTCCGATGGACCGGACCGACGTCGTACCTCTCCATTACCCGGATTCATCCGTCGAGCCACGAGCTGCGCCTGTGGCTCAGCAACGGCGGCCGCCCCCCGGGGGCTGATCCACCTGACGTGAGCGTCTTCCTGCAGAATCAGCTTCTTGGAACGGTGCGCGTGGGGAACGGATTCCAGCCGTATGCGTTTGTGATTCCGCCGGACCTCGCCGCGAGAGCGGCCGGAACAGGCGACCCGGTCGAACTGAAGCTGATCACCAGAACCTGGAACCCCCACAAGGTGCTCGGAACCCCCGACGATCGCAACGTCGGCGTCATGGTCGATCGCGTGGCGGTAAGATAGCCCGAGCGATCAATGTCACTCCACATTGCCGATCGACGCGAGCGCGCGCTCGTTGCGACCGCCGATCGGATTCTCGGCGCCGTCACCGCGATGGCGAGGCCGTTCCGTCGTCGAGCACGGCCGCGTGCGCCAAAGCGAATCCTGGTCCTGCGGTTGGAGCGAATCGGCGATTTGCTGATGACACTTCCGGCGCTGGCAGACGTGCGCACTTTCGCACCGGGTGCCGAGATCGATCTCGCCGTCGGAAGCTGGAATGCCGATCTGGCGCACGCCATCGACCCGGTGACGAGGGTGCAGTCGCTCGACGCCCGGTGGCTGGCGCGGGAGAATCAGGGCAAGAATCTGCCGGCGCTCGTCCGTGAGGCACGACTGTGGCGCGAGACGCCATACGACCTGGCCATCAACTTTGAACCTGACATTCGGAGCAACCTGATCCTGGCCGCGTCGGGCGCCGCATGGACCGCCGGATATCGAAGCGGCGGCGGGGGCTCGTTGCTCGACCTGGCGATCGATTATGAGACCCGTGCACACACGACCGACAACGCGAGGCGCCTCGTCTCGACAATCTTCGATACCCCGGCGCCGGACGACATCGTCCCTACGCTCGTCGTTCCGTCTGAAGCACAGGAGGTTGCATCGCGGCTCGTGTCGACTGATACACGGCCGCTGATTGGCCTCCACGCGAGTGGTGGGCGCGCAATCAAACAATGGCCGACCGAGCGATTCGCCGCGGTTGCCCGCCGGTTGGTTGAAACGTGCGGAGCCTCGATTGTTCTCACTGGATCGGAGGCCGATCGCGATCTGGTTGAATCAATCAAGGCGGCCCTGCCGGTCGCGCACGTCGTGGACATCGCAGGGCACGCGGACCTCATTACGCTCGCAGGCGTTCTGGAGCGCCTCGATCTCCTCATCACGGGCGATACCGGACCCATGCATCTGGCTGTCGCCGTGGGAACCCCCGTCGTCGCCGTTTTCGGTCCATCGGACCCGGCGCGCTACGGGCCGTGCGGTCCCCACGATCGCGTCGTGCGCGTCGATCTTCCCTGCAGTCCGTGCAACCGGATTCGTCGCCCTCCCGAGCGATGTGTGGGCCACACGCCTGACTGCCTCGCCTCCATCGGTCCCGAAAGAGTCTACGACGCGGCGCGCTCGGTGCTGGACGACGCGGCGCGATCCGGCAACATGCCCGCCCGCACGTCGACGTCGGCATGATTGATGACGTCCTGACGATAGGCGATGGGACGGGTGCGCGAGAGGTGCGGCTCGCCGATTACCTCGATGCGCGGGCAGAGGAATGCGCCGCCGCGTCAGAGATCGAGTGGATCAAGCGGCTCCGACAGCTCGACGTGACCGGACAGCCTCTCCGGCGTCGATTCACTCTCCGCGGTGACTCACTGTGGTGGTTTGCCGAGCTGTACCTGCACAAGCAACAGATCGTTCTGAACGCCCATCGGACGATAGCCGCGCTCGACGCGCTCGTCGCGCGTGAACGGCCGACGAAATTAGCGGTCGTGCGGGGAGGACGGATCGTGCGGAGCCTGGCACCACAGGCGGCGCGGACGTACGGCATCCGGTATCGAAGCGCTGCCGGCTCGAGGGGAGCCACGCTGCGGAGGATACGCATGGACCTCCGTGCCCGAGGCCTGATGTTCGCCGCGCGTGCCTCTCGCGCGCGGACCGCGGGCATTCCGTCTCCTCAATCGCCGTCAGGAATTGCCGCGTTTGTGCACCGCGCCTTCTGGCGATCCGGTGCGCCAGAAGGGAGCGCAGAGTCGTATATCGGACCTGTTCTGGAAGCGCTCGAGGATCGGGCTGCCGGCCGAGTCCAGTACATCAGCGTCGGCCCGTCCGAGAATTTTCGCGCGCGGCGCTGGTGGCACCCCTTTGTCAAGAAGCCCGATCCAGGCGCGGCCACACCCATCGAGTCATTTGCGCCGCGCGCCAAGCTCGCCGATTCGCTGCGGATCTGGCGCGAGCGACACGCGATGCTCGACGCGCTGTTGAATAGTACGGCCGTCCGGGAGCACGCCCGGGTCGGGCGGTACGACTGCTGGGCGCTGATTCGCGAGGAACTCGCGGGTGTGGCGTTACTTCAGTGGCCCTGGTCGGCGCGCGCCATGGACGAAGCCGGGGCCGCGATGGACGCCTTACGGCCCGCCGTCGTGCTCACGTATGCAGAGGCCGGGGGATGGGGCCGTGCGATCATGCTCGAAGCCCGGCGGCGATGCATTCCCACCGCGGGGCTGCAGCACGGTTTCATCTACCACTCGTGGCTCAACTACCTGCACGAAGAGGACGAGATGCGAGCGGATCCTGTGAATCCAGCCGACACAGGATTCCCGCGGCCGGCTCAAACGATGTTGTTCGACGACTACGCTCGCGCGCACCTGGAACACCGTGGACACTTTCCGGCTGAATCGCTCGTCGTGACCGGAAGCCCGCGTCTCGACGCGCTCGTGCGGACGGTTGACGCGCTGTCGTCAGAGCAAGTCGCCGCGGCCCGCGAAGCCAGCGGCGCGGGCAGTCGCGAGCTCGTACTGTTCGTCGGCAAATTCACTCAGGCGCGGCACATCCTCGGTGCGCTGGCGGACGCCATCGGACGGATGTCCGGCGTCCACCTCGCGATCAAGACCCATCCCGCGGAGACGCCCGATGCCTATGAGCCCGTCGCCAGAGGCCACGACAACATCAGCATCCTTCCTGCAACCGCTCCGCTCGGACCGTTGTTGCGCGCGTGCCGGCTCGTCGTCACGGTCAACTCCACGGTGGCCCTCGACGCGGGGGTCCTCGGCATTCCCGCTCTCGTGATCGGCTTGCCGAACAACTTGTCCCCGTTCGTCGCGGCAGGGATCATGGCCGGCGCCCGAACTCGGTCGGACATCGAACCAGTGCTCCAGCGAATCCTGTATGATGAGGGATTCCGCCTGCAGATCGAGCGCTCCCGGGAGGAGTACCTGAAACGTTTTGCAATCGGGTCCGATGGCCGCGCCGCCGCCCGCTCGGCGGACGCGGTGCTCGCGCTCGCCGATCCGGCCGGGCGGGGATGACAACAGACAGACGAGGCGAAAGGAATAACGACCGATGCGGGTGCTGATCACGGGTGGCGCAGGATTCGTCGGAAGCCACCTGTCCGAAGCGCTTCTCGACCGGGGGGATGAAGTCTTCATCCTCGACAACCTGTCGACCGGCTCCATCGAGAACGTGATGCATCTCAAAAGCAATCCGAGATTTCATTACACGATCGATTCGGTTTCAAACGAGCCGGTACTGGCCGAGCTGATCGATCGCTGCGATATCGTCGCGCATCTCGCTGCGGCCGTGGGGGTGAAGCTGATCGTGGAGCAGCCGGTCCACACGATCGAGACGAACGTTCACGGCACGGAGGTCGTGCTCAAACACGCGAACAAGAAGAAGAAGCTCGTGCTGATTGCGTCCACCTCAGAGGTCTACGGGAAGAGCACCGATGTGCCGTTTCGTGAAGATGCCGATCTGGTGCTGGGCGCGACCGTGAAACACCGATGGGCCTATGCCTGCAGCAAGATGATCGACGAGTTCCTGGCGCTGGCGTACTGGAAAGAGCGCAAGCTGCCCGTCATCGTCGTGCGGCTGTTCAACACGGTGGGGCCCCGCCAGACCGGGCAATACGGAATGGTGATCCCCAACTTCGTGCGTCAGGCGCTGGCAGGACAGCCCATCACGGTGTTTGGCGACGGCACGCAGTCCCGCAGTTTCACCTACGTGGGGGACGTCGTGAAGGCTATGCTAGCCTTGATTGACGAACCCCGCGCCATCGGTCAGGTCTTCAACATCGGAAACGGCAAAGAAATCTCGATTCGCGAGCTCGCCGAGAAGGTCAAGCAGATGACCGGCAGCAAATCCGAAATCGTGATGGTGCCGTACGACAAGGCGTACGAAGCTGGGTTCGAAGATATGGCCCGGCGGGTCCCCGATATCGGGCGAATCCAGGCGCTCGTCGGATATACCCCGACGGTCGAGCTCGATGAAACGTTGTCGCGCGTCATCGAGCACTTTCGGCAGCTGTAGCAGTTATCGATGTCCCATCCCCTGAAGCTCAAGGCGCGCGTGCGCCGGGCAGCGGAACACGTCCTTCGCTCGCAGGCGAAGCCTGTACGACGTCTGCTGCTCGCGACCGGTCGTGACCGGGCGCCTCGAATGCCGGACATCGTGCAAATCGAAAGCACGAACATCTGCAATGCGAAGTGCGTGTTCTGCCCGCGCGACGAAATGCACCGCCGCCAGGGGATCATGACGGTCGAGCTCTTCAGGAAGATCGTGGACGAGTGTGCGGACCTCGGGATCACCCACATCCGGATGCACAACTACGGCGAGGCGTTCATCGATCGCAAGCTCGTCGAGAAGGTCAGGTACGCCAAGCAGAAGGGCATCCGCGAGGTCGGGCTGATCAGCAACGGCTCGCTGATCAGCGAGCCGGTTGCGCGCGGCATGATCGACGCCGGCCTCGATGCGATCAACATCAGCGTCGATGCGTCGGGCAAGGAAGTCTTCGAGTCCACGCGCATCGGCCTCAAGTACGACAAGGTCATCGCGAACATCGAACGCCTCGTCCGGCTGCGCGGCGAGAGCGGAAAGCGGCGCCCGAAGTTGATCCTGTCGTTCGTTCGACAGAACAACTCCGCCGACGAGCAGGCGTTCATCGAGCACTGGGGATCGATCGCCGACAAGATTCACGTCACGGATCTGCACAACTGGGCCGGGACGCTGAACAAAGAATCGGACGTCAATTTTCCATGCTACCGTCCGTGGCTGACATTCACCGTGCTCTGGGACGGCCGCGTGTCGTTGTGCTGCGCTGACTTTGACGGCAGGACCATCCTCGGCAATCTGAACACCCACAGCATCGCGGACGTCTGGAACGCCGAGCCCTATCGAAACGCGCGCCGGCAGCACCTCGAAAGCGGCGGTCCCGACATCTGCCGGGCCTGCGACTTGCCTCGGAAGGACTCGCCGCTCTGGATTACTCGTCTCACGTGATGGAGACCTCATTCCCCTGTGGCTCAAGCTTTTAGCACCTCTTTTCCCATGATAATTTTCCATCCGCCCAGCTCGCGTCAGCCGTCTAATGGGCGGTATAATCGACGACGGGCGGAGGCCCATCCCATGAACAGATTCCTTCGCGTCGCCCTGGCGATAGCTGTGGTAGCGGGTTCGGCGTCATTGGCGGCGGCTGGCGACCTCAAGCTCACGCTGTCGAACGGCCGAGTCACCCTCATCGCGCAGGATGTTCCGCTTCGCCAGATTCTGGATGAGTGGTCGCGCGTCGGAAAGACGACCATCGTCAACGGCGACAAGCTGACGGGGCCACCGCTGACTCTTCAATTGGTCGATCGTCCCGAGCGCGAAGTGCTCGACTTGCTGCTTCGTTCGGCGAGCGGCTACATAGTGGCCCAGCGGGCAGTCAGTGTGCCCGAGGCCTCGGTGTTCGATCGAGTCATGATCCTTCCGGTTAGCCGGGGGCCAGTTGGAGTGGCCGCGAACACCCCACCCACACCGTTCAACAATCGTCCCGTGACGATGCAGCAGATGCCCATGCCGGTCCCGGATGACGATGATGTGGTCGATCAGCCACAGGTGCTGCCGCCAGGAGCCAATGTTCCGGGTGTGGTGCCGGGAGGACCTCCGGCGAACGTGCCCGGCGTGATGCAGGCTCCGCCAGGAGCGCAGCCGCCCGCGTTGACCGCGCCGAGGCCGGGGATGCTGCCAGCCCCGCCCGCTGGTCAGCCAAATCCGTACGGCCAACCGCCTATGGTTCCCGGTACCGTGATGCCCAACGTTCCCGGAGGCGTTCCGCCGCCATTCGTGCGGCCGGGAGGACCGGGTGGTCCCGGCGGCCAGTAGCAAATTGGTGAATTGGTGAATTAGTGAATTGGTGAATTGGCGCCGGGAAAACCCAGCGGCGCCTTCAATTCACAATTCACCATTTCACTAATTCACCAATTCGCTAGAATCACCAGACATGAGCGCAGGCCCACCGTCCGTGCGTGGTGGCGAGTACGCCACGCGCGGCGATTACCATCGGGCACCCGATCCGAACTGGGAGTATTACCCTACTTATCTCGCAAAGCTCGAAGCCGTCCGGAGATGGCTCGACGGGAGCCGCCCTGGCGCCCGTGTGCTCGACGCAGGATGCGGCGAAGGCGTCCTGGTCGACGAGTACGCCGATCGGTTGGCCATCGAAGGCATCGATCCGAACTACGGATCCGAGCGCGTCCGGACCGGTTCGCTGACGGCGCTTCCATTCGCAAACGAATCATTCGATCGCGCGCTATGCCTGGATGTGCTCGAGCACCTGACTTTTGAAGAGCAGCCTCTGGCGCTTGCCGAGCTCTTTCGTGTGCTGCGGCGCGGCGGCGATCTGCTGGTCTCGGTTCCGAACCTCGCACACCTGCAGTCACGTGTGCACTTTCTGCTGCTGGGTCGCCTGATCCGGACGGCCTCGGAGCACAAGCATCCGGGAGATCGGCCGGCAGCCGAGTACATCGAGCTCGCCCGCCGGACCGGATTCATCGTGGTGGCGCGCCGGGGAATTTTTCCCACTGTCCCGGTGCTCACACGCTGGATACGTCGTCGCCCGCAGGCCCTTCAACCGCTGCATCGGTGGTTATCGCGCCTGCTGCCAATTCCGGGCTGGTGCTTCCTGAACCTCCTGACGCTGCGGAAGCCCTGAACCGTTGTTTCAGAAGATCCGCGAGCTCTCGAAGCACCTGGCGATTTATGGCTCCGGTGACGTCGCCATCCAGGCGCTCAACTTCCTGCTCCTTCCCCTCTACGTCACGTACCTCACCAAGGCTGATTACGGGGTGCTCGCGTTGCTCGCGAGCGTCGAAGCCACGGTGAAGCTGTTCTTTCGATGGGGCGTGGACGGGGCGTTCATGCGGTTCTGGTATGACTGCAGCGACGAGCGGGAGCGTCAGCGCCTCGCCAGCACATTGTTCCTGTTCCTTCTCGGCGCGAATGGCATTCTGCTGGTGCTGTCGCTCATCGCGTCACCGTTCGTGTCCGCCCGGCTGCTGCAATCCAGCGGCTATACGCTTGCGTTGCAGCTCGTACTGCTGAACACATTCGCGATCGGATTCACGTTCATCCCGTTCCACGTGCTACGGATTCAAGGACGCGCGCGAGAGTTCAGCGGGCTGACGCTTGCGCGCTCGGCGTCGACCCTGGTCCTACGTCTCGTGCTCGTGATCGGCGCTGGACTCGGGGTCATGGGCGTTGTCGTCGCCGACGTGATCGTCACGGCCGTGCTGCTCGTGATCATGCTCCGGTGGTTCATTCCGCTGTTGCGCCCGATGTTTTCGCGCGACGTGCTGCGGCAATCGCTGGCGTTCGGGTTACCCCGGGTCCCTCATGGATTTGCGCTGCAGCTGATGTCGGTCGGCGACCGGTTCGTCATGACTCGGTACCTTCCGGTGCAGGACATCGGCGTCTACTCGATTGGCGTGAGCTTCGGCCTGATCGAGAAGATCGTCCTTGGTGCATTCGAGTACGCCTGGGCGCCGTTTTATTACGCGACGGCCCGCGAGGCCGATGCCCAGCGGGTATTCAGCGGCATCGCGACGTACGGCATCGCCATCCTCGCGCTCATGACGGCTGGACTGTCAGCCATCGCAGCGGATCTTCTGAATTTCGTGACCCACGGGCAATACGTCGCTGCCTCAGGTGTCGTGACCTGGACGGCCATTGGCGTGTTCTTCTACGGCATATATCTTCTGACGTCCATCGGGCTGAACATCACGTCGAAAACCGCCTACTATCCGATCACCACGGCAATCGGCGCAGCGCTCAACATCGGCTTGAATTTCGTGCTGATCCCGAGATTCGGGATCATCGGCGCGGCATGGGCCAACGGAGCCGCCTACGCGCTGCAAGCCGGCCTTGCCTATCGATTCTCGCAGCGGTTCTATCCCGTTCGCTACGAATACGGGCGCGTCTCGCGCGCGGTCGCCGCCGGCCTCGTTGCATACCTCGTCGCGCGGGCCGTTCCGGCGATGCCGCCTCTTGCCGGTATCCTCGTGCGCGGCGCGACCGTCGTGGTCGTCATGACGTCGCTCCTCTGGATGACGGGGTTCTTCAATGCCGACGAGATCCGCGTACTGAATCGGCTGCGTGCCCGGCGCGACGGTCGTCCGACGACGCCCCCGGCGGAAACGACCGAGCTCGCGGGCGAAATCGTATCCGTCGAGGTACCGGATGGGCCTGATCGCCAGCTCGAGCGGATGCATGGCGTTCCGGGCCGCGGGAAGGTACAGATAGAGGGTCCTTTCAGGTTCAAGTTCTGATGCGACCTCGGCGCGCGATGGCGCGCCCAGCCGAAAACACCCGGAGATCTGACAGCTCGATGGCCGTGGCCCTGAACATAGCGGACGAACGGAAGCCGGCGGCCGGCGCTCTTCGAACGTCCGTGGCCAGGCTGCGCGAGTCGATCGCGACGCGCGCGCGAGCGTTGCCGCTTGCGCGTCATGCGTGGGCCAGATATCGCCGGCGTCGCTACGAGCAGAAAATCCGCCGCTTCATCGACGAAAAGACCGGGCGCGCCGACCGGCTGCCCATGGGGGCGGTCTACGAGGCGACCATGCGGTGCAATCTGCACTGCGAGTTCTGCTACGTCGGCGATCTGCTGAACATCGAGGGCCAGTGGCGCGAGGAGATGACCCTCGACGCGTTGCGCAAGGCCTTCCCCGACGATCCGGGCCTGCAGGTGAGCCTGACCGGCGGAGAGATCTTCATGCGGAAGGACATCATGTCCGTCCTCGATCTCTTCCGCGAGAAGGGGTACGCCTGCGGCTATCTGACGACCAACGGCACCATCATCAACGAGGAACGGGCGGAGGCGCTCGCCGAGCTCGCGGCGGCAGGTTTTCTGCGCCACATCAGCGTATCGATCGACGGACCGGGTGGCATACACGACGCGGCGCGCGGGCTGAAGGGCACCTTCGAGCGAACCTGCGCGGGACTGAAACGGCTGCAGGCGGCGGCGAGGCGCCGTCACGCGCCCCTCAGGATCAGCATCAACACGACGGTCGCACATGAAAGTCTCGAAGCGCTGGACCAGATGGTGGATGTCGCCGAGGAACTTGGTGTCGACGCCATCGGCATGAACCACTTGATGTTCAGCACGCCGGAGGAGGTTGACGAGACCGTGCGCCTCATCGGCGCGCAGGATTCGTCGGTGATTGCGACCTACATCACGGCGGACCCGGGTCTCGACATCGATCGCGTCCGCGTGAAAGTGAGCGCGCTGCAGGAAAAATGCCGGCGAAAGAACATCCTGTTCGATTTCCGGCCGAAAGTACACCCGCAACTGATCGACAACTACTACACGCCGGGCGCGAAGCTCGAAGGCCGATGCCTGTATCCGTTCCTGCACGCGCGGGTGTCGTTCTCGGGCAAGGTGCTACTTCTGCCCCTTTATCCGCGTTGAAGTCGGCGACCTGGCGCAATCGTCGCTCGAGGAAGTCTGGAACGGCGAGCGGTACGTGGACATGCGCCGGCGACTCGTCGAAAACGGCATCTTCCCCGTGTGCCGGCGCTGCTGCAAGGTCGAACTGTCTCCAACCCCGCTTGCCGAGCCCTTCGGGGCCGGCGTGCCGCGCCCTGCGAGGCGCGCAATCCCACTGACCGTGGTCAGGTGAGTCATATTCAGATGCTGGGCCGCTCTACTCTGCTCATCAATCCGCCGCTCATCAACGGCGTCGCCTTCACTCGCCAGGGCCGGTGCCAGGAACGCGAGGACGTGCTCGGCACGACCAAACCGCCCTATACACTGGCGGTGGCGGCTTCACTGCTCCGGGAAGCGGGCTGTGACGTCCGGCTGATCGACGCGACCGCGGAACGGCTCTCCGTCGCCGACGTCGCCGCGCGGCTCGATCGGGACCAGTTCGCGCCGACGCTCATCGTCTTTCCGACAACCACTCCCACGCTCGATGCCGACGTGGCGGCAATCGCCCAGCTGAAGCACCGGTACGGCGCACCGATCTTCTGCTTCGGGCCGCACGCGTCGACGGCGCCAGCGTTGTCAATGGCGCGCGTTCCGGAAGTCGACGGCATGTTCGTCGGCGAGCCTGAGGACGCGATCCTCCAGCTCGCGCAACTCGAATCGGCCGACCGCGCTGGCGACGTTGCCAGCCTGACGTGGCGCAGCGGGTCCACCGTCGTGCCTCACCGGGCGCATGGCAGCTTCAGCCGTTTCTCCACGATCCCCTATCCAGCCTGGGACCTGGTCGCGCTGGACCGGTATGCGCTGCCACTCGTGAACAAGCGTTACGTGATCGTCGAGACCAGCCGCGGCTGTCCGTATACCTGCGATTTCTGCGTCGCGCCAATCCATCAGGGCCACAAGTTCCGCGATCGCAACGCCAAGTCCCTCGTCGATGAAATCGAGCGCACCCATCGCGAGCTGGGCGTGGACTTCTTCTATCTGTGGGGCGATACCGTCACGCTCAACGTGAAGGCGTTCACGGCGTTCTGCGACGAGCTCATCGCCAGGAAGCTGCCCATCCAGTGGTTCGGGAACGCGCGGGCGGACAACCTCACCGATCCGGCGTTCGTCCACCGCCTGAAGCAATCCGGGTGCTGGATGCTGGCCCTCGGCATCGAATCCGAATCAGACGAGGTGCGCAAGGACATGGTCAAGCGCCTCGAACGCGAGAAGATCCAGGCCGCATTCCAGAACATGCGGGATGCCGGCATTCGCTCGTTCGCGTTTTTCATCTTCGGCTACCCGGGCGAAACGCCGCAGACGATGGAACAGACCATCAACTATGCGATTGCGCTCGACCCCGACTTCGCGAACTTCTATCCCGCGGTGCCCTACCCCGGCACCGCCCTGTACGAGAAGTGCATTCGGGACTCGCTGCTGGCGCCGGAGGCCGGAAACGACTGGTCGAAAATGGAGTACCTGTACTACCTCCTGCGCGGAAACGGACTCGACGATCGCATCGTGATGGACGCGATCAACCGCGCGAAGCGGCGGTTCTTCCTGCGGCCGGGCTACCTGGCGCGGCACGTCGGCGATGTCGCGCAGATTGCGCTGTCCAAGCAGAACATCGTGTGGCAGGTGCTGTCCCGCACGCTGTTCGGCGCCCCGGTCGTGGACACGTCGACGGCGGCTCCCGGTCAGTCGGCGGCCGCTCAAAGCTAGCGGGCCGCGCCGTTCTTCAACGGCACCTGTGCTGCAAGTTCTTCCGGCGACAACCAGCGATGGGTTTGAGTCAACTTCGGCTGCTGCGACACGAATTGCCGCAGTTGCACGAGCTGTTTCAGGTAACCCAGCGCCTCCTTGAAGTTCATCTTGCTTTCGCCGGCGGTCCGCCCGACGAAGACGTAGGGAACCTCGATGACCGACGCCGGCCGGCCCCTGACGAGCAATTCCAGGCAGATCTTGAAGCCGCCGGCGGAGATTCGCACATCGCGTGCAAGCGTCCGGCGCATCAGGAAGAACCCCGACGTCGCGTCGCGGATTGGCGTCACGGTCCGGGCCAGGAGACACGCAAACCGCGACATGAGCAACCGGCCAAGACCCCACCCGCGCGTGCCGCCGCCGGGAATGTACCGGCTGCCGATGACGACATCCGCGGTCGTGGACTGTATGACCGCGAGCATGCGCGGCAGCAGATCGGGGGGGTGGCTCAGGTCGGCGTCGATGACGCCCACGACAGGAGCACTGGCGGCGCCAAAGCCCTCGATCACTGCCGTGCCGAGGCCCATCTTGCCCGCGCGATGCAGCACCGTGATGCGGTAGCGCGAGGCCAGCTCGTCAGCCAGCGCGCCCGTCCCGTCGGGCGAGTTGTCATCGACGATGACGATCTCGCCATCAATCCCCGCGGCGGCATAAGACGCGAAGACTTTCTCGACGAGATCGGTCAAGCGATCGCGTTCGTTGTAGGTCGGCACGACGATCGCGAGCGCCGCAGGTTCACGATTCCGAGCGGTCAAGGATGATACTCCCAAGCACTATAATTCAAGCACCCGGCACGCTGACATGACAAACCGGCTGCTCCTGGCGCTCGCATGCGTCCTGCTCGTCGTGCGTCTTCCATCGCTCGCCCAACCGATGGGCGCCGACCAGGGCTTGTATGCGTACGTGGGCGAAACCATTCGCGCCGGCGGCCTGCCGTATCGGGATGCGTGGGATCAAAAGCCTCCCGCGATTCATCTCACATACGCAGCGATGCGTTCAATCGTGCCTCATCGGGCGGCTGTTCCTGCCGCGGATCTGCTGGTGGCCGCGATCGTCGCGACGCTTCTGTGGCTGCTGGGCACATCGCTGGGAGGGCCGACCGTCGGAGGCTGGTCGGCAATCGTGTTCCTGCTGCTCTCCAATCCGGCGTTTGCGAGACTCGGCGGCGTCAGCGTCAGAGCGCAATGTGAAACGTTTATCGCCGCCATCACGACGGCGGCGTTTCTCCTTCTCGCGCGGAGTCGCTCCACCCATCCGAACCGTGATGTGTTCGGCGCGGGCGTCCTCTTGGGGCTTGCGTTTGCGTTCAAGTACAACGCCGTCGCTTACGTGCCCGCCGGGTTGTTCGCGCTGTTCGCGTGGGACCGCCTGACGTTTCGCGCCGTCGTGTGGATGGCCGCCGGGTTCCTGCTGCCCGTTGCAGGCTTCGCCGTGTGGTTTGCGCTCGGCTACGGGCTCGCCGACCTGTACGATGCGACGATTCTGTACAACGTCCGCTACTCCGGCGAGACCTATGAAGGGCCGCTGCACGCGCTGTCCTACCTGCTCACGTTTCCGGTGCGGCACGCGCGGGTCGATGCGCTGTGGCTCGTCGGCGGGGCGGGGTGCGCCGTGCTGCTCGCGGCCGCGCGCCGGGGGATCGACCGTCTGATCCCGGTGGCGTGGACCGCCGCCGCGTGCCTGACGATTGCCATCAACGGCAGCCGCGATCTGCCGCAGTATTTTGTCCAGGCCGCTCCCGCACTTGCGCTCGCGGCCGCCTGGGGCGCGACGTTCGTTCGCACGCGGTCACGGGCCGTGAACGTGGCAATCGCGATCGCCGTTCTGGTCGGCGTGTACCGAGTGAACGATTTCGACAAACTCGCGTCGAACACCTGGCACGATGCCCAATACCTCATGGGCCGAACCACCTGGGCAGAACACCTCGCACGCTACGGGGATCGCACCACGAGAAAGTATTCGGCTCAGGCCATGGATGAACTCGGCACGTTCATGCGTGATCGCACGGCTCCGGCCGACCCGGTCTACGTGTTTGGTTTCTCCTCGGGAGCGTATGTGAGCGCCGGGCGGATGAGCGCCTCACGCTTTTTCTGGAGCCGTCCTGTCATCGTCGGGTTCAATGAAGGCAAGGCCGGATACGGGGTCAGCGGATTGCTGGACGACCTTCGCCGCAACCGGCCCTCAATCGTCGCGCTTCAGCAGCGCGACTGGTACCCGGACGTCGACGACTCCGCGCACTTTTTCATGACAACCCCGTCGCTGGCCGCGTGGCTACGGGAATCCTACACACAGGTGCAGGGACCTGACGGGTTCGACATCTGGTCGAGACGGGTGCCCACACCATGAGCGATCAGGCCGAGGATATCTCGCGCGGGACGTTCCGCTCGATTCTGTTGCTGATCCTGGCGTTCGCCGCCCTCCTGCGAGGGCTCTACCCCGCCGCCGATCCTCCCTGGAACCCCACGGTCGGCATCGTCTGGCATGACGAAGGGCCATGGGTCCATAACGCGCGCAACAAGGCGATGTTTGGCCAATGGTCGCTGGACCAGTGGAACCCGATGTATATCGCGCCGGTCTTCACGGGCCTCGAATATGTCGCATTCCGATCGCTGGGAGTCGGTGTGCGGCAGGCGCGACTCGTGCCTGAGGTGTGCGGGCTGGTGTCGGTCTGGCTGCTGGCGCTGGGCGTCGCCCGGCTTGGCGGCCGGCGCGCTGGCCTTATCGCCGCGGCGCTTGCCGGGACAAACTACTTCTACGTGATGTGGAACCGGGCAGCCTTGATGGAAGGCCCGATGGTCGCATTCATCGTCGCGTCGTGGTACTGCTACGTGCGGGCGGATGATCGGCCGTACTGGGGTTTCGTGTCGGGCGCGTGCGCGCTGCTGGCGTTTTTCACCAAGGCATCCGCCGCCTTCTTCGTCGCCGCGCTCGGGTTCGATGCGCTGCTCAGCGTCATGCCGGCTCGGCGCCAGCAGACCCCGTCCTGGGAAACGCGGAGTGGATTGTGGACGCTGGCGGGACTCGTCGTCTGCGGCGTGGCAGCACTGGGCCTTTTCGTTCTGCCCAACTGGTCGAGCTATCAGTTCTACAACTGGCAGATGTCGGTCACCCGCAAACCGAGCTATGACGTCAAGTCTCTGATCGATCGAGTCTCGTGGTTCCCGCTGAAGGACGCGTTCACCCAAACGTGGTTCGTGCTCGCGCTGGCCGCGGCGTATGCCGGTGGACTGCTCGCGCGATGGCGCGATCTGAAGCCGGGCGAGCGGCTGCTGCTGCTGTGGATGATGCTCGGTACGGCGGAACTCATCCTGCACGACGCCAGCAACGACCGGCGGTTCGTCTTTTTCATCCCCGCGCTTGTCGCGCTGGCGTCGCTGGCGCTCGGACGCCTGCAAATCGTACCTGCAGCCCTGGGACAGCTGCCGCGCCGTCGCGCGCTCCTGGCGCTCCCTGTCGTGTTGTACGGCGCGTACGTCATCTTCGCCGCATTCGTCCGGATTGCGTTCCTGAGGGAGATCAGTCCCAACGTCCGCATCGCGGGGGCTCTCTCATTGATCTTTGCGGGAGGCCTCTATGCCACCTGGCCTCGATTGCCTCGTGCGCTCGGCGCACGACTCACGGCACGCGCAGCGATTCTTCTTGCCGCCCTGGTCTCAGCGGGCAATGTCGTGCAATACATCCAATGGGCCGTGGGGCGTTCATACAAGAACTACGAGGCGTCGCGGGCAGTCGGCAGTCTTCTTCCGCCGGGTACACTGGTTCAAGGAAAACTCGCCAACGGCCTGGCCCTCGAGAATGGCATCAAGCCAGTTTTCATCGGGCGGGAATTCGGAAACTACGAGGACAGGAAGACGCGCGATGATGTGCGATATATTTTGACGTATATCGCGCCGAGCCTCGGATACGAATCGCAGGCGCACAACCCCGTCATTCAGGATGTGATCGACGCCTACCCGAACCACAGGATCATCGCGACGCTCGACGTGGCGGAGACCGCAACGGGCCACGATCGCGCGGCTCTCATTGACAAATTCGGCGGGCAATCAGACGTGCCACAAAACGGGCGTGCGAAACATTGACGAACGCGCCATCAAGGCGCATGCGGACCTCCGATTCCGCTCCGAGTACGACTATGCCCTCTTCGAGTACTACCGGAGCGCAAAGGTCATCGCGTTTCTCGAGCGTGCCGGCGTGCCTCTGAGGGGCCGCGTGCTCGACGACGGGTGCGGCGGCGGCGGGATGCCGCTGTCGCTGGCCGAGGAAACGCGTGCCGTCATCGGCATCGATCCCGCCCGACGCTTCCAGGAGGCGGGCGTGCGCCTCGGACACGAGCGCCAGATGCGCAACCTGCACTTCGCCCTCGCCGACGGGATGGCGCTCCCTTTCGCAGGCGGCTCCTTCGATCTCATCCTGTCTCACGCGGTGATCGAACATGTTGCGGACGCGCCGTTGTACCTGCGGGAGTGCGCGCGCGTGCTGGCTCCGGGCGGCCACATGTACCTATCGACGTCGCCGTACCTCTCGTTTGCCGGCGCGCATCTGCCGCGCCTGAAAGTGCCCGTGCCGCTGCATCTCCTCATCGGCCGGCGGGCCGCGTTTGCCACGTTCCGCGCGCTCGCGCGCCACGCGCCGTGGACGCTCAAGGAGCCGGCGAACGAAAACTCCTTCATCAAGGCCGCACGCCGGGGAGAGGTCAAGGAGGACGATCTCCTCGAAAAAGTTCGTGTGGCCAGGCTTCGCGATCAGATCGCGCAGGCCGGCCTCCGCATCGTTCGCGAAGAGCTGCATGTCACGGCGACGGTTCGACGCCTTCCGGCGCCCGTCGCTCGATGGGTGCGTGACAGCACCCTCGTGCAGGATGCGCTCATCAGCAACATGGAATACGTGCTCGCAGGACGCTGACGTGGCAGAGATCACCAAGTACCGGCCCGACGACCGGCGCGGCGTGGAGGCCCTGTACCGCCGCGTCTTTGGCATCGACGCCGCAGAATCGAGCCGCCTGCGATGGGACTGGCAATACCGGCGAAACCCGAACAATCCCGGTCAGGAGCCCGAAATCTGGATCGCCCGCGAGGGGACAACGCTCGTCGGCCAGTATGCGACGATGCCCGTCAAGCTGTCGATGAAGGGACGGGAGATCCAGGGCTCATGGGGCATGGACGTCATGGTTGCCCCGGAACGGCAGCGCCAGGGCCTGGGTGAGATCCTGTTCCGGACATGGGATCGCAACGTGGGAGCGTCCCTCGGTCTCGGGCTCTCTGATTCGTCTTACCGGTTGTTTCAGAAACTCAAGTGGCCCGACGTCGGACCGGTGCCGCTTCTGGTCAAGCCGCTCACGAGACGGGCGCTGCGGCGGCCCACCTGGCCAGTCGCGATCAACCGGATCGTGTCCGCTCTGACGCTGCCCATCGTCCTGATCGTTTCCCGCGCGCGGCCCGTTCGCGCGGAGGTCAGGCTCGTTCAGCGGTTTGACGACAGCTTCACCGCGCTCTGGGAACAGGTCGCGCCAAAGTTCGATCTGGCCGTGCGTCGCGATGCGGCGTATCTCAACTGGAAGTTCATGTCTGCGCCGCACGTCCGTTACTCGATCGCGGTCGTCCGCCGCGAAGATCGGAACATCGGCTATGCGGTGTACCGCCATCTTCACGAGCCCCGCGGACGGGTGACGCTCCTGGCGGACTTCCTGGTCGATCCCGATGACGAAGCCGCGTTTCGAACACTGCTGAACTGGGTCGATCGAGAAGCGCGCCAGGCCGATTCCGACAAGATCCGCGTGTTCGCGATGCACGAGGGTTTCCGCCGCACGCTGCGGCGTTCCGGCTATTTCCAGGTCAAGTCCACGATGGAGTTCGTGCTCAAGATCAACGGGATGGACGTCGACGAGTCGTTCTACGAGAACACCGAGCGCTGGCACGTCACCCTCGGCGATTCGGATCAGGATCGGTAGGTCGTCCCATCCATGCATCTGCTGGTCGGCATCGACACCGAAGGCGACAATCAGTGGGACGCGCACGCCCGGGCGCATCAGCAGTTCGAGAACATCTACGCGCTGCCCCGGCTGCATGCGCTGTTTGCGCGGCACGGAGTCAGGCCGACTTACGTCATCACCTATCCGGTCGCCCGGGATGCGCGGTCCGCAGATGTTCTTCGAGGACTGCTCGCAGGCGGCGACTGTGAGATCGGGGCTCATCATCACGCATGGGAAACGCCTCCGTGTAGTGCGGAAGACGTCCGCCGGCATCCCTATGCGTCGGCCCTGCCTCGCTCGCAGTTCGAGAATCAGCTGGCGTCGCTGACGGCAGCGATCGAGACAGCGGTCGGTGTGCGGCCCGTGTCGTACCGATCCGGCCGTTTTGGGTTCTCGGCCGGGCACGTCGCCGGTCTCGAGCGGCTCGGGTATCGTGTCGAATCGAGTGTCGCTCCCCTGTTTTTCGAGTCGCACAAAGGGGGCCCGGAGTTCGTCGAGGCGCCATTGACGCCGTACTTTCTTGCATACGACTCTGCGACCCGGCCCGGCAGCAGCGGCGTGCTGGAGGTGCCGGTCTCGTGCGGACTGAACCGGCGTCTTCCGAAGCGGTTGCAATATGCTTATGCGCGCGCGCCTCGCCCCTATACGACCAGGCGCGTCTTGCGTGCGCTCGGATTGATTCGTCTGCACTGGCTTCGACCCTCATATTCAACACTGGCCGAGATGATGGCGCTTGCACAACGGCTTGCCGAGTCGCGCGAACCCGTCCTGAACGTGTTGTTTCACTCGAGTGAAGCCATCATCGGAGGCAGCCCGTACAACCGAACCCAGGGAGAGCTCGACGCATTTTTCGAACGGCTCGAGCGCTTTCTCGCGTTCGCCACCAGGGATTTGAAAGCCACGCCGGCAACCTTCACGGAATTCCGCCAGGCGTACGCTGGCTGATGCGCGTCCTTCACGTCTCGCCGCATCTGCCACCCGATCAGGCAGCCAATGCCCTGCTGCCGTGGCATCTCGGCAACTGGGCGCGTGAGCGCGGCGACACGGTTGAGTACGTGGCGCATCCGGCTCGCGCGGGCGGCGGCGCGCAATTGGCCGGCCCGGTCACGTGGCTGCCGCGGCGGAGCGGAGGATTCTTCGATCGCACGCTCCGTCTTGGCTCGGCGCTCGGTGCGTGGCGCATCCGCCAAGCGCTGGGCCCCGTGCTCGGCCGAGCCGATATCGTTCACGTCCACAGCAACGGCCTGCTGGCGGAGGTGGCCGTGCTGCTCGCAATTCGAGCCCGAAAACCTGTCGTCCTGACGCTGTATGGCACCGAGATCTGGCACTACCAGCCGAAACGCGGCCGGCCGGATCTCTTTACGCGGGCGTACTTCGACGCGTCGTACGTCACGTTCTACAGCGATCGGTTAATGCACCGCGCATTCGAGCTCGGTCTTCGTCGAAGGCATGCGCGCGTCATCTACCCGCCGGTCGGCGAAGGATTCGCGTGGCATGATGAAGACCGCCAGGCGTCCGAGCGGCGCGCGCTCGGGATCAGCAACCGTCACCTTCTGTTGAACGTCAAGCGCCTGCATCCGCTGGCCGGACAGCGCATCCTCATCGAAGCGATGACCGACGTCGTCCACGTTCATCCCGACACGCGGCTCGTCATCTGTGGCACTGGTCCGCTCGCGGAGGAGCTGAAGGCCGCGGCCAGATCGGCGGGCGTTGAACGTCACATCGACTTTGCCGGTCTCGTCGACAATTTCGCCATCGCCCGCTACTGTGCCGCCGCCGATTTGTTCGTGCTGCCGTCGCTGCTCGAGGCGCTTCCAACCGTGGCGGTCGAGGCGCTCGCGTGCGGCACGCCGGTCGTATCGAGCGACAACCCGGGCGGGCTGGAGCTGAATGGCGTGTTCGGTCCCGACGTGGCGATCGTTCCAGGCGAACAGCCGATCGCGCTCGCGAAGGCCATCACGCACTTTCTCCAGAACAAGCGGCGAACGCTGGTCGGAACGCGCGAGGCGATCGAGCGGGAGTTTCGGCCACAGGCGGTGGCCAAAGAATACTGGGACGTGTATGGAGAACTGGTGAAGGCCGCCGAAGAACACCGGTAGAGCCACAGAAGAAGGCCACAGAAAACAGGCCACAGAAAAACGCAGAAGAACGGGAGATTTGCTTCTATCTTCTTTCTTACTGTGTTTTTCTGTGTTCTTCTGTGGCTATATCTATCTGTGTTCCTCTGTGGCCCTGTGGCGTCAATACTAATCACACACAAATGCTATGGCTCTGATTGATCAAATTTCCGCCGACATGACCGACCGCAATGAAGGCCAGGGATCAGGCCCGGCTCGCACCTCTGCGGATGGCGAAGGCTGCGCTGATGAATCGTGAGGTTGAGAAGGGCCGCGCGCTCGACGAAGCGGAGTCGCAGCAGGTCATTGCCTCGCTCATCAAACAGAGGCGAGACTCCATCGAGCAGTTCCTGAAAGGCGGACGCGAGGAGCTTGCGGCGCGCGAGACCGCAGAGATCACGACGCTCGAGGCGTATCTGCCGCCGCCGATCGATCCCACCGAGATAGCACGTGCGGTGGACGAGGCGATCGGCGAAGCAGGCGGGGCGACGGCCAAGGACTTCGGCCGCGTGATGAAAGCGGTGATGAGCAAGCTGGCAGGCCGGGGCGCCGATGGCCGCGTCATCAACGAGATCGTGCGGCGCAAACTGGGGTCGTGAATCCTACCAAACCTTTGAGGGGCATACTTCGTCTAATACCTTTGAAAGGCACGCACAAGCCTCTCATCCATCCTCCATTAGCCCCTGCGGCAACGCAGGGGCTCTTTTTGTACACGCCCCGTCACAGATTTGCCACTCCAAGTGTCCGATCGTCTCAGAAGCGGACGCCTTGTCAAAGTTGTAAAGCCGCCGTGTGGTACTCTCGATTCCGGATGTCCGCCGTTCGAGCCTTCATCACGCCACCTGTCACTTTTCCCATCCGATGAGCGTGAAGCTCGCCCGGTCGGCCGGGCTCATCAGCGTGGCCACCATGGCCAGCCGCGTGCTCGGCGTCGCCCGGGAAATGGTGCTCGCGGCCTTCTTCGGCGCCAGCGGCGGCATGGAGATGGACGCGTTCAATGTCGCCTTTCGCGTGCCAAACCTGCTGCGCGACCTGTTTGCAGAGGGTGCGATGACGGCGGCCTTCGTGCCGACGTTCACACGCACGCTCACCACGGAGGGCCGTGAGGCGGCGTGGCGGCTCGGCAATCTCGTTGTCAATGCGCTTCTGCTGATCACCGGCGCGCTGGTCGCGATCGGGATTGTCTTTGCGTATCCGATCACGCACGCGATTGCGCCGTGGTTCGCGGACACGCCCGGGAAGATCGAGCTCACGACCCAGTTGACGCGCATCATGCTGCCGTTTCTCGCGACCGTCGCCGTAGCCGTCGCCATGATGGGCATGCTGAATTCGCTGCGGCGGTTTTTCATCCCGGCGTTGTCGCCGGCGATGTTCAACGTGGCCACGATCCTCTGCGCGTTCGCTCTCGTACCTGTACTGCCGCGCGTCGGATTGTCGCCGATTGTCGCCATAGCGATCGGCACGGTCGTTGGCGGCGTCGGGCAAATCGCGCTGCAGTGGCCGGTTCTTCGCAAGGAGGGATTTCACTACCGGCCGGTCCTTGATTTCAAGGATCCGGGGCTCAAGGAGGTGCTGCGTCTCATGGGCCCTGGCACGCTGGGCCTGGCGGCCGTGCAGATCAACGTGTTCGTGAATACGTACCTGGCGACGAGCCAGGAACAAGGCGCGGTCTCCTGGTTGAACTATGCGTTTCGTCTCATGTACCTCCCGATAGGGCTTTTCGGCGTCTCCATCGCCACGGCGGCGCTGCCGGAGATCGCACGGCGAGCGACCGAGAACGACCGAATCGGGATGCAGCGGACGATTTCGTCGGCCCTGCGCATGATGCTGATGCTGAATGTTCCGGCCACGGTCGGACTGGTCGCCCTCGCCCACCCGATCGTGGCGCTGCTGCTCCAGCGTGGACACTTCAGACCTCATGACACCGACGCAACGGCCGCGGCGCTGCTCTTCTATGCACCGGGCCTGCTGGGATACTCCGCCGTGAAGATCGCGTCGCCCAGCTTCTACTCGCTGGGTGACAGCCGGACCCCGGTGACCGTCAGCGTGATCGCGGTCCTGACCAATCTGGCCATCAACCTTCTTCTCGTGCGGGTCATGGGCTATCGGGGATTGGCACTTGGCACCGCGCTCGCGGCCATGTTCAATGCGGGGATGCTGCTCTGGTTGCTTCGCCGACGGCTGGGCGGACTCGAGGAACGCCGGGTGTTGATTGCCTTCGTCAAGATCTCGGCGGCTTCCGCCGCTATGGGCGCAGCCGCCTTCTTGACGTCCTCCTGGCTCGCATCGCTGATGCCGCCGACCAATTCGCTGTCGCGCGCGATTCAGCTTGGCACGGCCATCGGGGTCGGCGTGGTTGTGCTCGTGGCCGCGGCGCGCCTGCTGCGGCTCGCCGAATTCGACGAAGCGTTCGATCGCGTGCTCCGGCGCTTCCGGTCCGCGGGATGATGGCCGCGCACGAGGTCACCGCTTTCACACGAACGCTCCGATGATTTCCCGTTTGCGTCTGCATCCCACGATTCTGCTCATGGCCGCGGCACACCTGATGGTGGACGGATACGGCAACATCTACGCTCCCATGCTGCCCATCCTGATCCCGCGTCTGAAGCTGTCGCTCGCGGCCGCCGGGACGCTGACCATGCTGTTTCAGATGTCGGCCTCGGTGGCACAGGTTGGATTCGGCCATGTCGCGGATCGCTGGCGGCCGGGCGTGTTGATCCGCGTCGGACCGGTCGTGTCGGTCGTCGTGCTGAGCCTCATCGGCATCGCCACATCGCGCGAGACGCTCGCCCTCATCCTCATCTGCGGCGGTCTTGGCGCGGCGGCCTTTCATCCGCCTGCCGCGGCACTCGCCCATCGGCTGGGAGGAGATCGGCAAGGACTCGCCATGTCCGTCTACATCACGGGCGGCACGCTCGGCTTCTGTCTTGGACCACTGTGCTTCGCGCCATTCGCAGAGCGCTTCGGACTTGGATGGACGCCGCTCCTGGCGCTGCCCGGCCTCGCGGTCGTCGGCTTCTTTCTCCTGCGGGTTCCGCCAATCCCGCTGCATCCGTCCGCTCAGCGGGGATTCGGGGCGCTCAGGCCGTATGCGAAGCCGCTGACGCTGCTTTACGCGCAGCGTCGTGCTGCGGACGCTGACCTCGCTGACCTTCGCGACCTTCGTTCCCGTCATGCTGACGCGCCGGGGACTCTCCGTCGCCGAAGCTGGAGCATCGGTCGCCGTCTACCTCTTCGGCAGCGGTATCGGCGGGTTCCTCGGTGGTCCTGCGGCCGACCGGTTTGGGCGCCCGTGCGGTGATCGTGTGGTCGCTCGTGCTGTCATGCCCGTTCATGTTCATCGCGCCCTTCCTGAGCGGCTGGGCGTTCGTCCTCGTGCTGGCCGTCGGGGGGCTGTTCCTGCAGTCGACGCTTCCTGTCAATGTCACGTTCGGCCAGTCTCTTGCACCAGTCAGTGCGGCGACGGTGTCGTCGTTGATGATGGGCTTCGCGTGGGGAACCGGAGGCTTGAGTGTGCCGCTCGCGGGTCTGATCGCCGACCGTGTCGGCATCGAACACACCCTCGTTGGGGTTTCACTCATGCCGCTGCTGGCGGCCGCGTGCGCGCTGCCCCTTCCAGCGCGCGCGACCGCCTCCTCGCCGGTCCAGCCTGCCGAGGTGATCGTTCCGGAAGCCAGACGGTGAAGGTCGCTGTGGTACGATAGTTTCTTTCGTCAAAATCAGCCTCATGCCGCGCTCCGTCCGCCCCAACTCGCTCAGCTATTCGTTCGGTCCAGGCCCCATCACACCGGCGGTGAAATGGATCATCTGGATCAACGTCGGGGCCTTCGTCGCGACGGTCATTCGACACGATCTCCTGTACGTGCTCGGCGTCATTCCGCAAGCCGTCGTCGAACGCTTCTGGATCTGGCAGCCGGTCACGTACATGTTCATGCACGCCGGTCCGACCCACATCCTCTTCAACATGCTGGGAATCTGGATGTTCGGGGTGGAGCTCGAGCGGTTGTGGGGAACGAAGTTTTTCGTGCGGGACCACGCCGTCACGGGGATAGGAGCGGCAATCACCACCATCCTGGTTGCGTTCCTGCCGTTCGAGATCACGCAGGCCACTTACAGGACGGTGACGGTCGGCGCCTCGGGCGCGCTGTTTGGAATTCTGCTGGCCTTCGCCATCTACTACCCCGACCGGCCGATCCTCATGGCGCTGATCTTTCCAATTCCGGCGAAATACTTCGTCATCATCATCGGCGCCCTGTCGTACTTTTCCTCACCCGGCGGCGTGGCACACGCAGCACACCTGGGCGGGTTGATCTTCGGCTATCTCTACCTGCAAGGCGGACGAGGCGGCCTGACGGCGGAAATCAAGTACCGCTACCTGAAATGGAAGATGAACCGCCTTCGCCGTAAATTCGACGTGTACCGGGCGGTCGATCCGATTGGGACCGCAAGGTGCACTGACATCACACAGCGCCGCTTCCAGGCATTGCTCGCTGCCGGTCTCCTGATCCGGCTCGTCGCGCTGCCGCTCGAAGGCACCGAGGACGTCCTCGTCTGGAAAACGTGGAGCTACGGCGCCATCCACGAGGGCGTATCCAGGCTGTATGGTGTCGGCGGACATCCCCCGGAGCGGGGCCTTGTGCACTGGGGCGCTCGCGCCACGACTGTGGACTATCCGCCCCTCACACTCTACGTGCTGGCGGCAACCGGATACGCCTACGAGACGTTCTCACCCTCGTTCGAAAACACGCGCTGGCTCAATGTCGCGATCAAGACTCCAGGGCTTCTCGCTGAGCTCGCGCTGACGTGGCTGTTGTACTTCGTCGTCACACGCCGATACGGTCAACCTGAAGGACGATGGGCAGCGACGGCTTTCTGGGCCAATCCGGCAGTCATCCTGAGCGGCCCCGTGCTCGGCTACCTGGATCCATTGGCCGCGCTGCCGGCAGTCGGCTCGCTGGTCGCTGCGTGCCTGGGGGCGCCGATCGCGGCTGGAACACTGCTCGCGGTGGCGTGCCTCACGAAACTCCAGGCGGTGTTCATGGCGCCTGCTGTGCTCCTGGCAACGTGGAACACCGCCACGTCAGAGCGTGTCTCGAAAACGGCGAGCGCGATCGTGGCATCCATTGGCGCAGGCTTCATCGTTCTGCTGCCGTACCTTGCTCATCAATGCGGGACCGAACGTGCTTCAGGGTGTCAGCTCGCTGCTGCGGCATGACATGTTGTCGGCCGACGCGGCCAACTTCTGGTGGGTCGTCACGTACGTGATGCGGGCGATCTATGCGGTGGGAGACATGGGGATGTGGGGCGCCTGGACGATGACGCTGCGAATTCTGGGCGTGTCCACGATCGTCCGGCTGGGTTATCCGAATCCCCGCCCGTTCGCGACAGCGGCGGTGATCGCCGCGACCGCGTGGGCGCTCTGGCGAGTGAGAACGTGCCGGGATCTGTCGATCGTGTGTGCGGCTGCCGCGTTGATCGTGCACGCCTATTTCGTGCTCGGGATCGCGGTGCACGAGAATCACCTGTACCTGGCGCTTCCACTGCTCGCCCTGGCTGCCGCCGTCAGACCGCGGTTGCGCGCCATTCACGTGGCCGTCAGCACGGTCGTCGCGCTGAATCTCTTTCTCTTTTTCGGATTCGGACGCGGCCTGCCGCTTCCACCGCGCAATTTCACCATCATCGACGCGACCGCGATTCTGGCCGCTGCGAACTGCGCCATCTTCGTCTGGCACCTTCGCGTGTTCAAGTCGATTGACGTCTATTGCCGGTGGAAATAGGTGTCGGTGTGGTCCAACCAGTCCTGGCGAATGGGACTGAACAGATCGAGTTCGAAGGTATCGTCGAGAGCCTCGGCCTGGTGCTCGATCCATGACGGAATGTGCAGGACCTCTCCTTCCCGCACGGTGATCTCCTCGCCATTGATCAGGAACTTGAGCGCACCCTGCAGCACGTAGGTCATCTGCTCGCTCTCATGCGAATGCATCGGGACGAGGGCGCCCTTTTTCAGGTAGACCTGTGCGACCATTTCGCGTTCACCGGTCACGATCTTGCGCGAGATCATCTCGGTGACCTTCTCGAGCGCCAATTCATCCCACCGGTGAAGACGGACCGTCTGTGTACCCACGCTCACACCCTTTCCACGGGTCAAAAGACGCGAAATTATACCGTGGCCGCCCGGGTCGCGACGGCCGGACACGCCTGTCTCGCGGGCGCCGCGATGTTATAATGTAGTGTTTGGCCAGACGGCGAGCCGAGGTCCAGTGCGGGCAGGACGGACCGTTCGCCCCAGCCGGCACTCCGCACATACGAGGGCTCCGCACGCATGAAAGGAACGGCGGTCAGCAACGGCCGGAGTACGCAACCCGATCGCGCACCTGCGGACTACGCCGGCCTCACCCGCGACGATTTCCTCCGTGCCTATCGCACGATGGTCCTTTCGCGGCGGATCGACGACAAGGAAATCCAGCTCAAGAACCAGAGCGTGATTTTCTTTCAGATCAGCGGCGCGGGCCACGAAGCCATCCTCGTGGCCGCCGGCTTTAATCTCAGGCCGGGTTACGACTGGTTCTATCCCTATTACCGCGATCGCGCCTTGTGCCTCACGCTCGGCGTCACCCCGTACGACATGTTCCTCTCCGGCGTTGGCGCCAGTGACGATCCCAGCTCGGGCGGACGCCAGATGCCTTCGCACTGGGGAAGCAAGCCGCTGAATATCGTCTCGCAATCGAGCCCCACCGGCACGCAGTGTCTTCACGCCATCGGGTGCGCGGAAGCCGGCCATCTCTACGATCGGATTACCGCGATCGAGGATCGCTCCGATCGCTACCACCCGGACGAAGTCGTGTACCTCTCCGTCGGCGACGGGGCGACGAGCGAAGGAGAATTCTGGGAGTCGCTCAACAGCGCCTGCCTCGATCACTTGCCGCTCGTCTGCGTGGTCGAGGACAACGGCTACGCCATCTCGGTGCCGGTCGAAGTGCAGACCGCCGGAGGCGATATCTCGAAGCTCGTTTCATCGTTCCCCGGGCTCTTCGTTCAGAGCATCGACGGCACCGACTTCCTGACGTGTTATCGCGCGATGTCGGACGCCGTCGCGTATTCGCGCGCGCACAAGGGCCCCTCGCTCGTGCACGCCCGGGTCACCCGTCCTTACTCGCATTCGCTCTCGGACGACGAGAAGCTGTACAAGACGGCCGACGAGCGCGCGGCCGAAGCCAGGCGCGATCCCATCGTCCGCCTGGCCGCCTTCCTGAAGGCCGAAGGTATGGCCACGGACGCCGACCTCGACGCCCTCGCGCGCGAGGTCGACGCGGAGGTCAACGCCGCGGCGGATCACGCCAGGAAGGCCGACAAGCCGGCGCCGGATACCGCCACGCTCTATGTGTATTCCCCCGACGTCGATCCGTCGTCCGACGATTTCGACACGCCGGCCGCTCCGTCCGGCAAGCCAGACACGATGGTCTCGGCGATCAATCGCACGCTCAAGGACGAGATGGCGCGCGATCCGCGGATTGTCGTCTTCGGTGAAGACGTGGCCGACTGCAGCCGCGAATCCGCCCTCGAGTCAGGTGCCCGGAAAGGGAGGCGTCTTCAAAGTCACCCACGGCCTTCAGCGGGCGTTTGGCGGGGCGCGGGTGTTCAACTCGCCGCTGGCCGAGGCCAACATCGTCGGCCGGGCCATCGGCATGGCGACGCGCGGCCTGAAGCCGGTCGTCGAGATTCAGTTCTTCGACTACATCTGGCCGGCCATGATGCAGATGCGCGACGAGATGTCGATGCTGCGATATCGATCGAACAACGCGTTTGCCTGCCCCATGGTGATCAGGACGGCGATCGGTGGATATCTCCGGGGTGGCGCCCCGTATCACAGCCAGTCAGGCGAAAGCATCTTCGCGCACTGCCCCGGCATTCGTGTCGTCTTCCCGTCCAACGCGCGGGACGCGGCCGGCCTTCTGCGAACCTCGATTCGATGCGACGACCCCGTCCTGTTCCTGGAGCACAAGCACCTCTACCGGCAGACCTACAACAAGGGTGAGTACCCGGGGCCCGACTACATGATTCCGTTCGGCAAGGCAGCAGTCCGCCGCGACGGGAGCAACGTGGTCGTCTTGACCTGGGGCGCGCTGGTTCAGCGATCGCTGCTCGCGGCACAGCAAGCCGAAAAGGACGGCATCAGCGTGATGGTCGTTGACCTGCGGACGATCGCGCCGTTCGACTGGGACGCCATCGCGGCGGCCGTGAAGCACACGAATCGTGTCGTCATCGCGCACGAAGATCAGCTCACATGCGGTTTCGGCGCAGAGCTGGCCGCCCGCATCGTCGACCAGCTGTTCGAGCACCTCGATGCGCCCGTGCGGCGCGTCGCGGCGCTCGATACCCCGGTGGCATACTCGCCTGTCCTCGAAGAACTCATCCTGCCGCAGTCGTCTCACGTCCTGAAAGCGATCAAGGACGTCGCCGGTTATTGATTCGCCGCGGTTTTCCTGGGCGTATCATTGGCGGTGCCCAAGCGATATCTCCAAGCGATCCTGCTTGCGACGGTCCTGACGGCACCTCGTGCGCTGGTAGTCGAAGAGCGGCGTGCGACTGGCAGCCTCGCCCCGCACCTGGCCGCCTCGTTCGACGAAATCGCCGCCTGCAACCTCTCTCCTTCGGGTGAATATCTGATTTTCGATCGGCGCGCGCACGCGGTGTACACAATCGCGCGCGGCGCCGACACGCCGAAACGAATCGTCCAGATCGGATCCGAAAGCGGCCGCATCATCAGGCCGACAGCATTCGATTCAGCGGCGGACGGAAGCTTCGTGATCGCCGATGCGCCAGGCGACCGCCAGCGCGTCCAGTTCTTTGCCGCCACCGGCACGTCGCTCGGCGGTTTCACCATGCCGGGGCGCGGGGTTCCCCAGATTACGCTCGGAGAACTCGTCCTGAGCGGCCTCGGAACGCTCGAGTACACGGGACAGTCGGTTCTCATCAGCCAACCCGAACTCGGCTCGTTGATCGTGGAGTATGTGCCGACAGGCTCGCCGCTGCGCTCGTTCGGCGAGCTGCGGCAGACAGGCCAGGAAAACGACCCGCAGGTGCACGTGGCGCTGAACGTCGGGATTACCCTGCTCAACCCGAAGGGCGGCTATTACTTCGTGTTCTTGTCAGGCGTGCCGATGTTCAGAAAATATGACGCCGCGGGCACGCTCGTTTTCGAACGCCATATCGAGGGCGTCGAAATAGATGCCTACATCAAACGGCTGCCGACGTCGTGGCCGAGAAAGCGCGGGGAATTCCCGATCGTGCCGGCGATGATCCGGACCGCCGCGGTGGATCCTGAAGGCAACCTGTGGGTCTCGCTCGCCGCGCCCTATACGTATGTCTACGACGGGTCGGGCGACAAGCGCCAGACGTTTCAATTCAGGGGCGCGGGCATCATCTCGCCCACGAGCTTCTTCTTTACGCGCGACCACCGGGTCGTGATTACGCCCGGCTGCTACGCCTTCGATGCCGCCGCTGGGTGATCCTGCTCAGGTCAGCCTGCCGATCGGTCCGAGATCGAGGTTCAAGTCCTCAGGCTTGAAGCCGAACTGCTCCGCGAGATCGCGAATCGTCTCTTCGAGCCGCATGAGCGCGAGGCCGACCGACTCTGTTTCCTCGGGGGTCAGGGTGTTCGCGTCCATCCGCCGGATGGCCTGGCGCTCCAGAATCTGGCGGATGAATTCCACCAGCGACAGCACGAGCTTCAGCACCGACCTGCGGACGTCGTCCGGATTGGCGTTCCATCGGGGCGGCGCAGAGCCTGCCAGTCGATCCAGCTCGGCTCGCAACGCCTCGATTTCCTGGACCTCGATTGGCCTCGCGGACGTGTTCCTGCGACGTGGTGCGGCGCGAGATCCCGCGACGGGAGAACGTCGCGGCCGTGGACGGCTCCGGGTTCGCTTTACGGCCATAGGTCAGGTGCAAACGCGAACGGGGGCCAGGGACCCGTGACGTTCACCGCAGGTGATTGCAGCCTTGAAATCGCGTCCAGGTATCGAGCGACGTCGCCACGACCGATCAAATGGTAAAGCACCGCCTGCGCTCGCTCGGTTCCGGCTTCCGAGCGTTCGGCCAGTGTCACAGCAGCGAGGGCCTTCGTGACGAGGCCAGCCAGAGCCGGCATCGTCCTCGATGCCTTCCGGCGCGCTTCGAGGTATGCGGTACCCGTTTGCGGGTCAGGAGCGACAGGCGGATCCCTCCGAGGCATGGACTCGATCGCGTCCCGGAACCGAACCGTCATCTGGACGCGTCCACGCACGAGCGCGAGCGCATCGTGAATCACGGACCGGCGCGCAGTCATGATGTCGCGGAGCTCGCGCTCCTCGATCATCGCGCCAAATCGGGCTGGCAACACATCCTCGATCTGCTCAAAGAGACGAATGACGATGTCGTGCTGATCGCGGAGAGACGACTCGGACATGCCCAGCGGTTCGGACCGGCTCTCGACTGCCGCATGCATATCGGCCACATCGAGGAATTCGATTCGGTGGCCCCTGACCGTGAACGGCGCCGTCGTGTGGCCCGTCAGCGCGAACACGTAGAGAGCGCTCATCACCGAGGGGACAGGATGCGATCCGCGGCGCACAGGAGCGCCGACAGGCGCACGTAAATCAGATCGACATCGGCGAGCGCCAGGATCAGATCCGCATTCAAGCACCACGCCTCGATTGAGCAGATTGTCGATGACGTCCGCGAGCGACGTTTCCGGCGGCGGTATGAGGCTCGTGAGCTCGGCCCTCGGCGCGGGACCTGGCGGGAGAGCCCGGGCGGGCGGACGAGGTACTTTGCGTCGGCGAGGCAGGGGGGTGGATCGCAGACGCAACCTGACCGGTTTCGCCAGCGGGACGGTGGAGTGACGGGCCTTCCGGCGGCTCATGAGTTCGATTCAGGCTGAATGAAGTTGTAAGACGGCCACGGCCCGGTGAGCGTTACGTGCGTTCGGTCGGTGGAATCCGCTGCGAGCTTCTTCACGGCCGCCTTGAAGCGGCTGCGCCCAGTTACGGGAACGAGAAAGGCTGCGTCGAGCAGCGGCGGTGAGGTCGCGCCCTGCGGTGCGTCGTGACGGCGCCGAGACTCCCTCGCGATTGACGCCAGCGTCACATACGTCTCGTCGGCCACCTCCGCCGCGGCATCCGCGGACGCGCGAGCCGCATCACGAACGGCCTTCTTGGCGGCCAGAAACGCCGTGCCGGACGAGGACTTCGTGTGGCGTCCGGGCGCCCGAGTCGCGGCGGGCGGACGATGACTGATCCGGACCCCCCATTCTTCGCATCCAGCGATTCGACTGACGACCGCCTCAATCTCCCGCAGTCGCGATCGTGTCTGGCTGGCGGCCCGTCGGTCTGACGAGAACATTGTGAAGAGTTTCATGGGGATGACCGTGGCGCCAGGCTGCCGTGCGAAGAACTCGACGACCGACTCGTGCGCCATCGCAATGTCGGCGACCCACTGAACATCGCGGAGCGCGGCTTCGAGCGGGCCCGATCCATACGTCTTCAGCGGCACGGCAGTGGTCACGAGCCAGAATGCGTTCGCCACCGCCGCAACGGTGGGACGGGTTGTCCCTGGCAATCCGGGAGGAGCCTTCGCCGTCACGGGCGCGACGGCGGAGTGGACGATGCAGTACAGATAGGTGGCCGGTTCATCCATCTCGAACGCTTCGATAGTATCCCAGAGCTCCGGGGCATTCGACGATCAATGCAATTGAGGTCATCGCGGAACGCTCCAAAGCGCCTGCCATCGGCGTAGCGCAGCCGGCGCGTGCGGTGGCGGCACTTGCGCGGGCGCGATCACCATCGCGGCTGTGCGAGGGATGTCTTTCTCGAGCCGGGCGATGTGGCGTCCTTCCGCCGACGCCTCGGACCGGCACCGGCTGCAACTGCCACGTCCGACGGCATTAACGATCACGGCAGGCACGTGCAGGCCGAGAGCATTGAGCCGGCGCATGAGGTCAACCGTTTCCAGTCGCGGCAGCTCGGCGCCTCTGGCAACGGCAATGAAGGACGTTCGATCGGCATCGACGAGAAGCGCCCGGAGCCGGCCCAGCCCTTGCGAGAGTTTCAGAAGCACCGGACCCATATCCTCGAGCGACGCCACGGACCTGTACTTCAACAGGATCGACATCAGGGCTTTTGTCCACTCATGGACCAGGCCGGGCATTTCGAGCAGGCGAAGCGCATGACCTGAGGGCGCGGTATCCATCACGATCAGGCTGTTCGCATCCGACTCGACGGTGTCGACGACATCGATCACCGCCGCGAGCTCATCGATCCCGGGAGGCGCCAGATCGATCAGGCTCTGAAGAACGGCCCGGTCCTGACTGAGATCGAGGCGAACGCCTGAGTCTCCGCCATGCTCGAAGCGATCGAACAGGGCCTCGATGCTCGAAGCGTAACGAGCTCGAATCTCGTCGAACTGACGGGCCGCATCGATCTCACGCACCAGGAGGTTCTTTGGAGCGCCGCGCAGCCGGACGAGATCGTTGCCGATCGGTTGTCCAAGGACATCGCCCAGCGAATGCGCCGGATCGGTGGACAGCAGGCGCACAGGCCTCGACGGCGCGTCTGCCGCGATCGCAAGCGCAGCGGCAGCAGCGCATGTGGTTTTCCCGACACCACCCTTGCCCCCAAAGAGCACCAGTCGAGTACCTGGAACCGGCAAAGCCGTGCGCGTTCACGCGCTCGCCCACCGACTCGGCGCACCATGTGCCGGGACGCTTCACTTGCAACCGGGATGATCGGATCGGCGTCCCGGCGCCAATCTCCTCACCAATCCTTGCAAGCGCGCTCACGCCTCGCGGCTCTTTCGTCCGCGAAGTCACCGCGATCGCCGCCGCTCCAGCCAGCCGCGCCTTCAGCGTCGCGATCGCCTGTCGCTCGAGGTGACGACGGCCGTCGCACCAGCCACAGCGCCGGGGCGGCGGCGATGTCACCCGATTGACGATGACATCCTGCAGCGGGATGCCGGCCAGCGACAGGGCCGCTGCGGCGTCCGCGGTTTCTTCGACGGCCATGGGCTCCGGAAGCGTCACCCACGACATGCGGCAGATCTTTGGATCGCGAAGGAGGGCCGACAGCGCGTCCGATTCGCTCTCGATCTCCTCGATGAGGACATCGGACTCCTCAGGCGCGTACCGACCCTTCAAGGCTTCGACCATGACCCGATGCTTCGCCTGCATGCGATGGAACACGCGCGCGAGGCCGCCGAGCATCTCGGGCATGGCCAGCATGCGAAGCGTGTGACCTGTCGGCGCGGTGTCCACGACGATGAGATCGAAGCGCCGGCTTCTCCCCGCGCGGGCGACTTCGAGAAGCGCGGCCAGCTCGTCAATTCCAGGCAAGGAGAGCCGCAGCAGCCGGGCGACGTCCTCCTGGTCGAGCCAGGTTCCACGGAGCGCGATCTGTTCGAGCGCAGCCCGGCGCCCCGAAAGCCATCGTTCGAGCGCGCGTCGCGCGTCGAGCTCGAACGCGTGAAGCACTCCGCGGCCAGCGGGTATTTCACGCGGGGCCGAGGAGAGTGGATGAATCAGGGCATCCGCGAGCGACGGGGCCGGATCCGTCGAGATGATGAGCGTGCGGGCGCCGCTCCTGGCGGCCGCGATCGCCATGGCCGCAGCGCAGGTCGTCTTGCCGACCCCGCCCTTGCCCCCGACAAACCGGAATCGGGGCGCTGACTTACTTCGCGTGCTCGTCGCCTTCGAAGGTCGCGTCGATGCCTGTGATTCGGTAGTCTTCGGGCGAGAAGGATGCGCGGCCCGCCACCCTGCCTCCGATCGCGGATCTCGCGCAGGCGCGCCAGGATCTCCGCCTCGATCTCGCTGAACTCCTGCTGCGACATCTCACCAAGCTCCACACGCATCTGGGCGGCCAGCAGCTGCTCGCGGAGCGCCGTGTCGTCGTTCAGCTCGGTGTCCACGGCCGACGCGATCTTGTCGAACACGAACCGCAGGCCACCGACGAGGAGCGAGTCGAGGATGAACATCAGTTGTGCGCTCTTTCGAGCCTGAGCCGGATGTTCACGAAGTTGTAGGGTGGCCACGGACCAGTGAACTTGAACGTCAGCTTGTCGTATCGCTGCCCGATGTCCTTGACGCGGGCGTCGAACGCGTGTTCGAGGCTGCGAGCCACGAGGAACGCCGCATTCATGATCATCCGGTCGCCGATCGGCTTGTTCGATCGCGACGCCACCGACACGTTTCGCAAGGCCTCGAAGATTTCGGTCACGTATCGCTCCGACTTCGACTGGAGGGCCGCGTCAATCAGGCGTCCGTACTGCATCCGCGCGAAGTACGTCGAGCCCTTCTGCGACGAAATCTCTCCCTTCAGGCGCCGGATGTCCTCGTCCTCGGATTCGATCTCATGGATGATCTCGTCTCGATCCCAGAGCACCTTCAAACCGAATTCGAACTTGTCCTGCATCTTGTTCAGGACGTCGGTGAACGCGTCGTACGCCGAACGCAGCAGCTCCATGATGTCGTCGTCGGTCTTGAACACGGTGCCGTACGACATCGGGATGACCGTGTGATCCTGCATCACGGTTTCGTTCACGCGCTGGTGGGAGAGCACGTTGTCGCGCGTCGGATCCAGCACGACCATGGGCGTGTTCGACACGATGGCGGCAATGTCCTTGTAGTGGACGGTGTGCACTTCCGAGGGTTCAGGCCCGATCCCGAGCAGTCCGAAACTCAATGGCCGCTCGGACTTGATCACGCAATAGACGTACTTGCCCTCGTTGATCTCCTCCGGCGCTCCCGCTTCGCGCAGCAGGCCCTTCGCTGGCGCGCCGGGCAGCCGAGCGCGCTCGAGCTTTCCCTTGCCGTGGGCGACTGGCACCGATGCCGATTTTCCGGCCGATCGCTCGCGCCGGGGGGCGGGTCGCGTAGACTTTCGTGGCCTCGTCGCCGGTTTCGTTCGTGCCTGTGATCGTGCGCGCTTAGCCCTAGGTGTCGTCCGTGCGCTCTTAGCCATGCCTGCCCAGCCTCTGCCGTCCGCTAACGTCGTTGTCCTGATGGTTCGTTGCCTCGCCTACCGGCGTCCTGCGACCGCGTCTTGCCCAGCATGCGACGAATCTCCGCAACGAGCGCGTCCGGCAGGCAGGGCTTCGTGACGAAAGCGTCGCACCCCGCCTCGCGCGCGCCCTCCGCGAAACCCGCGAGCGCATGACCGGTCAGCGCGACGATGGGGATGTGCTTCGTGCGTTCGTCTGCTTTCAATCGTTTCGTCGCTTCCCAGCCGTCCACTTTCGGGAGCGCAAGATCCATCAGGATGATGTCCGGCATCAACGCGATCGCCTTCTCGATTGCCTCGAGTCCATTGGTGGCTTCAGCCACGCGGTAGCCCGAGAACTGCAGATACGCCGAATACATCTCGCGGGCATCCTGATAGTCCTCGACGACGAGCACGAGCGCATCCACGGATGCCTGTTTGGTCATCGCTTTCTCAGCCTCGCGGGCAGGCTCAATGTGAACGTCGACCCCTTCCCGACCTTGCTGTCGAGCTCGATCGTTCCGTCGAGCATCTGCGAAAGGCGCCGGCAAATCGAGAGCCCCAGCCCGGTGCCGCCGTAGCCGCGGGCAGGCGAGCTGTCCAGTTGACGGAAATCTTCGAACACCTTCACACGGTCGCCGGCCGCGATTCCGACTCCCGTGTCCGAAACAGCGATATCCACCGTGCGGGCCCTGGAATCATACGAGGCCCGGATTGTCACGGAACCGCCCGGCGTGAACTTGAGCGCGTTGCTGAGCAGGTTCAGAACGATCTGCTTGACCTTCTGTCGATCGCTCCTGAGCGCGGGCAGCGAGCGCGGCATGACGGCGCGCACGGACAAGGTCGACCGCCGGATGATCGCCTCCAGCTCCGACATGACCTCTTCGACGAGCGCGGGAATCTTGAACGTCGACAGGTTCAGCGGCATCCGTCCGGCTTCGATCCTGGTGATGTCGAGGATGTCGTTGATGAGCGCAAGCAGATGCTGAGAGTTGGAGTCAATCCGGGTCAGGCTCTTACGCTGCGGATCGGAGATCGGTCCCGTCACGCCGTTGAGGAGCATGTGCGTGTAGCCGAGAATCGCGTTGAGCGGCGTTCGAAACTCGTGCGACATGTTCGCCAGGAACTGCGATTTCAAGGCCGAGGCCTGTTCGAGCGCGATGTGCTGACGGCGCAGCAGTTCGTTCTGATCTGCCAGCTCCGCGGTGGCTTCCTGCACTTTGCGTTCGAGCTCGGCGGATGCCTCTTTGAGCTGCTCGAACAGCCGGGCCTTTTCCACCGCCTCGGTGAGGTCGTGCAGAATCGTGACCACCCACATCAGCTCACCCTGCTCCGACAGGATCTGCCCTGCCAGCCCCTCGACCGGCGAGAGCCGGCCCGTCTTGGGGTCGGTCAGCTGAATCTCCCCGCGATATCGCTGTTCGCCGCCGCGGGTGAGCACGTTGGAGACGAATGAGGTCAGGTGGGCGCCGTTGGCCCGCACGTGCCGCATCACGGAGTCGCTTGCCGATCTCAGCGCTGTGAAAAGCCGTTCGGCTGGCTCGTTCATCAACACGATGTCGCCTTCCTGGTCCGTGACCAGGATTGGATCCGCGACCGAATCAATGATCAGGTCGAGGCGGTGACGTTCGTCCCGAACCTCCGCCTGCGCAAGGCGCAGCGTGCGATAACTCTCTTCTATCTCTTCCTTCGCCCGGGCCAGGTCCGTGACATTGCGCAGGATGGACACCACGTAGGTGCCCTGCCGCTCGTCGGTCGCGCGCGAGCTCAATAGCTCGAACAACAGATCGGATCCTTCAAGGGGATCCACGAGCAGCAATTCGCGGCGCGCCATCTCGCTGTGACCCACCGCGCTCGTCGAGAGCGCCGCGGAGAACAGCATGTTGTTCAACCCCGTGGCCCGGCGCCATCCTTCGCTCGCATCCTCAGGCGCTGCGAACAGCTTCTCCGCGTGCGTGTTCGCGATGATGAGTTTGCCTTCCGTATCGGTCAACAGGATAGGGTCCGTCACGGCGTTGATGATGCTGTAGAGAAGCATCCGCTCCTGGCCGAACCGGGTCTCTGCGAGCGTCTGGCGGCTGAGCAGCCTCGCCAGCTGCCGCGCCAGCGTGCGCGCGACCCACGCCACATCCGGATGCAGCTCATGGTGTGCCGCCGTCGTCAGCAGCAGGCCGTGAGCCAGCGAATCGTCGTCGGTGCGAAGCGGACTGACGTGGAACGCCGAGCCATCTATCGGCGCGCGGAACGACTCGCCTGCCCCATCGAAATAGGTCGCCTCTGTACTGAGCATCGCCTGGATGAGTGGATGCGCTTCGTCGTCTCGAGTGAGGGAGAAATCTACGATGGCCGAGGTGGTCGCGCCATGCTCGGCCGCCAGCAGGAGCGACGACGCGCCCGGTTCCACGATGGCCACGACGGCCTGCTTGATGGCGGCATGGACGGCCAGCCAGTCAACCGCACGGCGAGCGGATGCCTGAATGTCAGTGGTGACCAGCAGAAACTCGAGGAGCGAGAGCTTCGCCTCTGCATCGACGCCCGCCAACTGAACGGTCGTTACTGCAGCGGACCGGGCCACGCGCTACCTTTCCGGGCGTCTTCGAGCTTTGGTTCGTCCAACTTTTGTCGCCGCAAGTTCGGCGCGCTTGGTTCGTCCAACTCTTGTCGCCGCAAGTTCGGCGCGCTTCGTTCGTCCAACTTTTGTCGCAGCAAGTTCGGCGCGCAGGGCCGCGTTTTCTCGAAGGATGTTGTCGTGGTCGCCCAGTTCGGCCTGCGGCCTCGACACCGGAGCGACCTGGCTGACCGCTTCCGAGTATTTCAAGTACGTGTCGATCGACGCCACGACCACGCGCGCTTCGACAGTGATGAGGTCGATGCCCACCAGCGAAACCCGCACCCAGGCATCGATCACAATCCCCTTGTCCAGAACCCGGTCCAGAACATCGATGAGACTGGTTCCGCCCTGCTGCCGTTCAACTGCCATGCTGGAGCTCCTGCTGTCCCGAAATCCGCACCACCGTCAGCGGCGCTTCCGCGCCCTTGGTTGCGTCATCGCGTCCACTTTCTGCTCGAGCCGCTGAATCTGCGCGCGCAGCGCTTCCCGATCGGCCAGGGCGCTGCGCTCGGCGCCTGACGATAAATCCCTGTCGTAGCGCCACCAGTCGAGGCCGATTTCCTGCGCCTTGTCGAGCGAACAGATGAGCAGCCGGATCCGGATGGTCAGCAGCTCGACTTCGGCAAGCGATACCTTGATGTCTCCCGCAATGACGAGCCCCTTATCGAGCACCCGGTCGAGCACATCGACAAGTCCGGTCGCGCGATGTTGAGAGGGCGGAAGGTCGAAAGGCATGTGGCAGCGAACTATATCGCACGCATCTCGGGCCCAGCAACCGGATGCGCACGGTTGGAGGAGGAGCCAGGAATGAGCTTTTCCGGTAAGCGGACGAACACGACTTACCTGCTCACTGTCCCAGGCTCTGAAATCGCTTCAACCAGGGCGCCAGTTGTCTTGTCCTGATGCATCCGGGTCGCGATGTCGGCCTGGGCGATGATGCCGCGCACCTGGCCGTTGTCGTCGACAACGGGCAGCCGTCGCACTTTCCGCTCGGCCATTCGTGAAACGGCCTTGCTGACGTCGTCGTCCTCGCGACAGGTCACCACATCCGTCGTCATTACCTCTTTGACCGTAGCGTTTTCGATCGAGCGCCCACCAGCCAACCCCTTCACGACAATATCGCGATCGGTCACCATCCCCACGAGCCGCTGCGAAGGCAGCTCCAGGACGGGGACGGCCCCAACATCTTTGGTTTTCATGACTTGCGCAACACGAACGATCGAATCCGTCGTCTCACAGCAGGCGGGATCCGCCGTCATCACTTCACGACACACTGCCATCCGGCACCCCCTCGAAAGGTTCAGGTTAGGGGTAATGCAAGCACATGGCCATGAGAGGCCGTTGCCTCGGCTCCAATCAGGCGCTCTTCAGCTCGCGCTTCAGAATCTTCCCGGTGGCGCCAATCGGCAAGCGACTCTCTGAACTCGACAATGCGAGGGTACTTGTACGACGCGAACTGCTCGCGGCACCAGTCCACGAGCACTTCCTCGGTCACCGTTGCGCCGGGCTTTGCGCACGATGAAGGCCTTGACCTCCTCGCCCAGGCGCTGGTCTGGAACGCCGATCGACCGCGACCAGCGATACAGCCGGGTGGGTCAGCAGCACTTCCTCGAGCTCGCGCGGGTAGACGTTGAACCCGCCACGCAGAATCATGTCCTTCTTGCGATCGACGATGGACAGATAGCCGTCATCGTCGAATACACCGATGTCGCCAGTGTGGAACCAACCGTTGCGGGTCGCTTCTGCTGTCGCCTCCGGGACGGTTGTAATAGCCCTTCATCACGTTCGGTCCGCGGACAACGACCTCGCCACGTTCGCCGACCGGCACCGGCCGGCCCTCGTCGTCCACGCACCGCACGTCGACGCCGAAAATCGGAAAGCCGACCGTGCCGGGCTTGCGTCGGCCGCTGCAGCTGGTTGAAGGCAGACGACGGCGAGCAGTCTCGGAGAGCCCGTAGCCCTCGAGCACACGGACGCCGAACGTCTTCTCGAAGCGACGCAGAACCTCGAGCGGCATCGGCGCGCCGCCCGAGACGCAGACGCGCAAGTGCTGTGCGATCGCCGCCGCGTCCGCGCCGGCAGACGCAACATGCTCGCAGCAGCGACCAGTACATCGTCGGCACGCCGATCCAGAATCCGACCTGCTCGCGCGATGATTGTCTTGAGGACCTGACGCCGGATCGAATCGCGGCAGGAGCACGAGACGGAGCCCGCCGTAGAAGCCCGGCGTTCATCTGACACGTCTGCGCCGTCGAGTGGAAGAGCGGCAGCGTGACGAGCGCGACGTCCTGCTCGAGACCCTGCCGTGCAGCCGGGCGGAACATGTCGTGCGAGGTCACCGCGTTGAGCAGCATGTTCTCGTGCGTCAGCTCCGCGCCCTTCGGATGTCCGGTCGTGCCCGAGGTGTAGAGGATCACCGCGGTGTCGCTCGGCCGTCGACGCCGGCGGCTCGAAAGCCGCCGGCTGCCCGTGCATCAATCTGGCCGAGCGTCAAGGCCGGCGAAACAGGGGGCGGCGCCGAGGGATCGGCGGTCATGATCACGAGGTGTGGACAGCCCGACTCGTCGCATGCGGCTCTCGCCATGCGCGCCATCGGCAGCTCAGTGGTTCCCTCGAAGGCAATCAGGCAGCGGCATCGCTGTCTTTCAAGTGATAGGCAATCTCGCGCGGCTTGAGGAGCACGTTGAGCGGGACGACGACCGCCCCGGCCTTGAGGATCCCGAAATACGCGATGGGGAATCCACGGTACGTTCGGGCAGGACAACGCGACGTGATCGCCGGGCGCGATGCCGATCGCAGCGAGACCTCCCGCAACACGCGCGGCGGCCGCGTTGAGCTCGGCGTACGTGATGTGCCGGCCGCGCAGGTGATCGCGACGCGATCGGGCGTCAGGCTCGCCTGGTGCTCGAGACGCTCGACAGAGTTCGAGACGCTGGTGGCGTGATGGTTGGAATCACTGAGTCCACTCATCGTGAGTCCTACCACTCGCTATGCACCGCTCCCGGCCGATCGATGCGCTCGTAGGTGTGCGCGCCGAACGCGTCGCGCTGGGCCTGCGTGAGGCTCTGCGGCAGCCGTCGACGTGCGGTACGAGTCGAAGTAGCCGAGCGCGGAGGAGTGCGCCAGCATGCGGGATGCCCGCGTCGACCGCGCGCGCGACCGTTCGTCGCCACCCGGCCTGCGCCGAGTCGACGCGCCTGGCGAATCGACGGATCGAGCAGCAGGTTGACGAGATCCGGTTGTGGCCTCGAACGCATGACGCACCGGATCGAGGAGCTGCGCGCGGATGATGCAGCCGCCCTTCCAGATCCGCCCGATCTCGGCGAGATTGATGTTCCAGCCGTACCTGTCGGACCCGGTCGCGGATGAGCGCCATCCCCTGCGCGTATCCGCAGATCCGCGCCGCGTAGAGCGCGTCGCGCAGATCGTCGATGACCGTGTTGCGGTCCTCCTGTGCGATGCGATTCGACACCGGGCCTGCGAGCACCTTCGACGCAGCCACTCGCTCGTCTTTCAGGCTCGACAGCACGCGCGCGTCAATCGCCGCGGCAATCGTCGGGATGGCGACGGCGAGATCGAGCGCGACCTGCGCGGTCCATTTGCCGGTGCCCTTCTGCCCCGCCTTGTCGAGCACCACGTCGACCAGCGGCTGCTTCGATCTCCGCATCCATCGTCCGGCAGACCTGCGCGGTGAGCTCGATGAGGAACGACTCCAGCGGTCCCGCGTTCCATTTCTCGAAGACGTCGGCGGTCTGCGGCGCGCTCAGACCGAGGCCGCGCCGCAGCACGTCCCAGGACTCGGCGATGAGCTGCATGTCGCCGTATTCGATGCCGTTGTGCACCATCTTCACGAAGTGCCCGGCGCCGTCCGGGCCGACGTGCGTCACGCACGGGCCCGCGTCCGTTCTCGCCGCGATGGCCTCGAGCACGTCGCCGATGATCGGCCACGCCTCGTCAGGCCCGCCCGGCATCAGCGACGGACCGAAACGTGCGCCTTCCTCTCCGCCGGACACGCCGCATCCGACGAAGTGGATGCCGGTCGGCCGGAGCGCCGCTTCGCGACGCCGGGTGTCCTCGAACCAGGAGTTGCCGCCGTCGATCAGGACGTCGCCCTGGCCGAGCAGCGGCTTCAGCTTGTCGATCGTCATGTCGACCGGTTTTCCGGCCGGAATCATCATCATGATCCGGCGCGGACGTCGACAGCGCACCGGTGAACTGCCTCGAAGGTCGGAGTCCCCTCGAACTTCGCGCCGGGATGTTCGCCGATGAAATCCGTCGATCCACTCCGTTTCGAGATTCCAGACCGCGACGCGGTATCCGCGCGACTCGATGTTGAGCGCCAGGTTGCGCCCCATGGTCCCAAGTCCGATGATGCCGAAATTCGATCCGCTCATGACACGTTCCTCCGATGCGGCGACGGCGCGCTCGAATGCGAGATCGCGCGCCCGGATCCGAAGTTCCTCGCCGAGGAGCGCAGACAAGCTGCTGATCTCCCAGCGAGACGGTGCGGGATGCTCGACGGAAGGTTGGTGATCTCAGCCGCCGTCCGGACGCACGTCCGGTTCGCGGCCAGTCGTAACACGAGTTGCTGGCTCGCCGTCGCCGAGCACGACAGCTTCGATCGGCGCGAGCCCGGACTGCTCGCGCAGGTCAGCAACGATGTCCTGGTCTGCGCCGAGAATGGACAGCAGCCACCCGGCGAAGAGCCGCATCGCGTGACGGTCGGATCCCTCGACGCGGAGGCGTTCTGAAATCGCAGGCCGCGGCGCAGCACTTCTGGAATATCGAAGAAGTGGGCCATCAGCGCGCGCCACCGCGTCAGCCGGGTCCAGCGGAGATCGCTGACTGACGTCCGCTGCGCCAGATTCTCGACGACCTTCCACACCGTCCAGCGGATCCTCGGCATCGAGGACGAGCCGATCGGCGAGCGTGGCCAGTCCCTGGATGTCTTCGGTCGCCCGCCGCGCCACCACACGAGTGTCGGCAGGCTCGACAGGCGGAGTGCGGCGACGGCGTTGTTCAGGTAGCCGGGGCGGCAGACCTTCGAGCGCGACGGTGTGACCCGCCACCCGCACGGCTGCCGCCGGGTTGTCGCCGTACGAGATCAGGATCGCGCGGACGCCGATGTCCTTGAGCGACTCAATGGCCTGCGGCGGCTTCCGACATACGCTCTCGCGGCCCGGCGACGACGACGGTCGCGGTCAGCGCGGTGCGGGCAGCGCGCCTCGCCGTCCTCGTTCGATCGCGGCGAGCGCCGACTCGATGTCGGAGAAGCTCACGGCGACGCCGGCAGGCAGCAGCGACTCGCTCATAACGTCCTCCACCGGCGCCCGTCGCGCGCCATCAGCGCATCAGCCTCGGCCGGTCCCCACTCGCCCGCCTCGTAGGTCGGAATCGCCGACGCGTTCTCCGTCCGCCATTGCTCGTGAACGGGCGTGATCAGCTCCCACGATCGCTCTCGACGAAATCATGCCGCGCAAACAATGTCGGATCGCCGAGCATGGCGTCGAGCAGCAGCGTCTCGTACGCCTCCGGTACGGCTCCGCCAAAGGCGGTCCCATAACGGAAGTTCATCATCACCGGAGCCAGCTGCATTCGCGTCCCGGGCAGCTTCGCCTCGAATCGCACCGAGATCCCTTCGTCCGGCTGGACGTTGATGATGAGCAGGTTTGGCGCGACCGACGTCGGGCTCACCCGCCTGAAGATTTCCAGCGGCGGCCGCCTGAACTGGATCGCGATCTCGGTCGTGCGCTTGGGCAGCCGCTTGCCGGTGCGCAGATAGAACGGTACGCCCGCCCATCGCCAGCTGTCCAGCTGCAGCCGCAACGCGACGAACGTCTCGGTCGTCGACTGCGGGTTCACGCCCGGGTTCCTGGCGGTACGCCGGCACCTCCGCGCCTGCGACCCATCCGGCGGCGTACTGCGCGCGCACGACGTCGGTCTTGCCGTTGTCTCGACGAGCGGCTGCGCGGACAGGAGCGTGTCCATCTTTCGATCGCGCACGCTCTCGGCGCTGAACGCGATCGGCGGCTCCATCGCGACGAGCGACAGCAGCTGCATCAGGTGGTTCTGAACCATGTCGCGCAGCGCGCCGGCACTTTCGTAGTAGCTGGCGCGACGCTCGACGCCGACGGTTTCGGCCGCGGTGATCTGCACGTGATCGATGTAGCGGCGATTCCAGATCGGCTCGAACATGCCGTTCGCGAAGCGGAACACCATCAGGTTCTGGACGGTCTCCTTCCCGAGGTAGTGATCGATGCGGAAGACCTGGTCCTCGCTGAAGTGCCGATGGACGATCGCGTTGAGCTCGCGGGCGCGTGGCCAGGTCGGTCCCGAACGGCTTCTCGACGATCACCCGGCGCCATTGTTCAGGTGAGGCCTGGGAGGAAAGGCTCGCCGCGCCGAGCTGCTCGATGACCGTCGCGTATGCGGCCGGGCGGAATCGCCAGGTAGAACAAGGCACCGCCGGCGCTGTCGATTTCGTCCAGACGGCGACTTGAGCCGCTGGATACAGTGCGGCGTCGCGGAAGTCTCCGCCCACGTAGTGGATGCGTTCGGCGAGGGATTGCGCAACGGCGTCATCGCCCTGGACGCCGGCGAACTCGCGCAGGCTGTCGCCGAGGTTGCGATCTCAGCGCGTCGTTTGCGCATCGGCTCGCGGCCGACACCGAGGACCGAGAACCGCGCGGGAAGCCGCTGACCTCTGGAGAGAGTTGTAGAGAGCGGGGAGCAGCTTCCGGCGGGTCAGATCACCGGTCGCGCCGAAGATGACGAGCGTCGTCGGACCGGGCGTGGGCTCGATGCGCAGTCCATCCTGGAGGGGATTCGAAGGCACGAAGGGAATGATACTGGCTTTCGTTCACTCATTTCCGCGAAGCCAGGTATGCGGATATCGCGTCGAGCTGCTCGGCGCTCAGCCGATCGCCGAACGACGGCATGTCGGCATCGGGATCTACCTGCTCGGGATCGACGATCCAGCGGCGAAGCGTCGCGGCGTCGTGTTTCTTCCCCTCATGCGTGAGGTCGGGCCCATCGGTTCCGCCATCTCCTTCGATCTTGTGGCACCCGACGCAGTAGCGCGCCCAGACGGGGGCGATCGTCTCTATCTGCTTCGGAAATCCCGGATACGCATCGCGTGAGGCACGCCGGGCATATGCGGCAACGGCGGCGGCCTCGCGCTCATGCACGGTGACTGTGGGTTCACGCATGCCGGGCGCGATCATTTCTGGATCGGAAATGTGTCCGGCGATCCACTCTGGCCCGCGAGTGGACGGGCCGCCTTCAAGCGAATCCGCGCTGCCGTCTCGGAGTGGCACCGCGTGCAATTGAGTTTCTGCGCAAATGTGCGACCGCCGATCTCGCGCAGCGTCCACGTCTCCTTCGACGCAGCCGACGCCGGACGATCGCGCCACCCGAGAGTCGTCAGTCCGACCACCGCGGTAAGCCCGACCGCGATCGCACCGGTGATCGTGCGCCGTTTCAATGGAGCCCTCTCGGGTCCTCGATCGATCCACGGGAGAAGCGCGAGAAACGCCGCCGCGATGCCGGGAACGACCATCGCGCCGACCACTTCCCACTTGCCGGGGAAGTACTTCAGCAGCTGGAAGAGCCCGAGAAAATACCACTCCGGTCGAGGAATGTAGGTCGCATCAGTCGGATCGGCTGGTGCTTCGAGCGGCGGCGCACCGTGGCTGGCGAACGCAACGAGCACGATCACGATCAGCACAACCATGGTGACGTCGCGAGATGCCTGGTACGGAAAGAACGGCGCCGGCGATCCCGTCCGTGGGCGTACGGGCCCGGAAATCCCATGACGCCGCATCAAGAAGAGGTGCGACACGATGAGCAGTACCAGCGCAGCGGGCAGGAAAATGACGTGCGCGGAGTACCAGCGGGTCAGTGTCAGCGCGCCGATCGTCGCGCCGCCGCGGAGAACGCTCGCGACGATCTCTCCGGCCACGGGCGTCAGCCTGGAGATGTTGATCGTGACGACCGTCGCCCAGTAGGCGCGCTGATCCCACGGCAGCAGGTAGCCGGTCAGCGCAAATCCAAGGATCAATCCAAGGAGCGCGAGCCCCGACAACCACGTCACCTCACGCGGCGGTTTGTACGATCCGAACGCGATGACGCGCAGCATGTGCGCAACCATCGCGACAACGATGAAGCTGGCGCCGTAGTGGTGAAGGCCGCGGACGATGTTTCCCGCGCGCAGGCTGTCGATGAAGCGCACGCTGTCGTATGCGTGATCCGGAGTCGCGGCGTAGTACAGCGTGAGGAACGCGCCCGTCAGCAACTGAATGGACAGCAGCGCCAGGAGGATGCTGCCGAGCGTGAAGAACCAGCCCGTTCCCGGCGGCAGCGGCTCGTCCAGCATGACGTGGACTCCGCCGCGATACCCCGTGCGTGCCTGGAGCCACTCGAGCAGGCGCTTCACAACCGCACCAGCACCGATGAATCAGCCGGATCGATGCGCGCCTCGACAGCCTGGAGCGGCCGCGGCGGCGGTCCCGCAAGCACCGCGCCGTCCGCGGCGTACACGCCGCCGTGGCAGGGACATTTGAACTTTTTCTCTTTGGCGATCCATTGCACCTGGCAGCCAAGATGCGTGCAGGTTGCCGACATCGCGCGAATCGTGCGGTCGCCGTCCCAGACGAGAAAGACGGTCTCTCGCGCGCGCGCACGATACCATCCGTCTACGCGCGACACCGACAGCACGCGCGCGACCGGCTCGTCAGGCTTGAGATCCGACGTCGTCCCCGCACGGGACCATCGCGGCTGAGATGTGCCGGCCTTCGGCCCGAGAGCGAACGCTCCGAGCACAGCGGACAGGCCGCCGCCGATGACTGCGACTATCGTGTTGACGAACAGGACGAGCGCGCGGCGACGCCCGCCGGATGTGTTGGTTTCAGCAGTGTGCGACATGTATCCGGACGCATGATTGCGAACCGGAGGCCAATTGTCGAGAGGGCCGAAGATCCGGCACGTCAGCCACTTCCGCTAAGCGGCCGTCGCACCGGGACTTCGGGATACGTAAGGATTTTCGGATTACCGATGATCTGCCAGGTACGCCTTGGCTTTCGCTGTGCCCAGCAGGCGCAGCCGCGCCAGGATTTCTGCACGCGCCACAGGGTCCTTTTCCTTTTCCGCGATCTGAATCAGCTCTTCGTCTGCCTGCGCGTTGAAGAGCCCGAGAATGATCGGCCGCTTGATATCCGCTGGCGCCTTCACGTAAAGCTTCGAGAGCTCCTGACGCCCGCCCGCATCGCCCAGCCTGACGATGGCCACGTCGCGAACGCGACGATCCTTCTCCGACTGCGCAATCTTGTAGAGGGCAGGTGCGGCATCCGCCTGCGTCAGCGACGTCACCACCTGATACCTCACGTTCTCGTTCCCCGTCGCATAGACCTGCATCAAATCCTCGACGATGGTCGGTCCCCTGAGGCGTCCGAGCTCGCGAACGGCGACGAGCCGGACCGGCTCGGGACCGCTCTTGGCGACGTCGATGACGGTTTCGCGAGCGTCAGGACGATCGGATTGCGCGAGCACGAGCAGCGCTCGCCGCCCTTCCCCCACGTCTACGCTCTCGAGCGCGATTGATTTCAGAATCGGGATGACCTTCACGGCATCCGTGCCCATCAATCTGGCGAGCGCCTGAATGCGCTGGTCCATGTCGGGGAAATATCCGTCCGCCGCCCACGCGGGCATGGCCGGAAACGCCGGAAAGGCCGCGGGCGCCGGTGTGGGTGGAGCTTTCGGGCCCACTCCCGTCGGCCCCTTCGGCGCAGCGGGCGCAGGCGTGGGCTTCGAGGGCGGCATCGGCAAGGCCGCGGGCGTCACGGCTGTCGGAGCAAGAGGAACCGCTGGTGCCACGGCCGGTGCTGGCGGCGTTGGCGGCACCGCCGTGTACCAGAGAAAGTCCTTGCGCTGCAGACGCTGCGCGATCTCGATGCGGAGAGACTGTGCGGGCTTCACCCACGGGCTCGTGGGGAACTGCCGTTCAAGGCGACGAATCGTTTCGACGGCGGCTGCCGTGTCGCGCGCCTGGTTCTGACTGTGCGCCAGCCAGAACAACGCCTCGGCCTTGTTGGGTTCCTTCGGATCGTCGGCCGCCGCCTTCAAGTCATCAATGGCGCGAACCCACTGCTCATCGGCAATCAGATCTTTCGCGCGTTCCATGCGCTTCGATTCGGCCGGTCTCGCGTGTGCGATCATCGGCAACGCCGAGACCACGAGTATCACCGCGCCAATTCGCCAGAGAGCCCTGTTGGTCATAGTCATCCATTACTCAGAAAACCCTTACAACCCCGTCGTCGACACGACGTCCATCTTTTCGATCAGATCTCGCCGTCGAATCAACCGCTGGATCTGCTGAAGTGACGACGGATCTTTGTCGTCGGTCAATGAGGTCTGGAGAAGTACGATCTCCAGATCCCTCATCACGCCGGCCAGCTTGTTCAGCCCGCGATCCTCCGCCGCAAGACGATAGAGGCGCGTGTCGTTCAGAAGCCCCGTGGCCAGTTCACGCTCGTACGCCCAGTCGGCGGCCTTGAAATCTTCCGGACGCTTCGTCGCGAGTCCCAGGACGACGAGCTTGGAGCGCTCGAAGTGCTCCTCCGTCATGGCCGTGAACGCCGCGTCTTTGGCCGGCGAGGACTGAGTCTGCTGAACGGCGGGCGCGACCGGTGCAACGGTCAGCGCAGGAGAGGCCGGCACGCGCGGCGATCGAAGCGCCACGGCGACGCTCACCGTCACGAGCGCCAGCAGCGCGGCCATCGCGAGGTACCCGACATACGACGGCCGGGACGATGGCGTCAGCGGCACGATCGTGAACGAGCGCGGGTGCTCCTGAGCCAGCGACCCGTCCAGCCGCGTCATGAAAGCCGACCAGTCTCCGGATGCCGGAGCCGACACATCGGGCCGGGATGCCAGCGCCTCGCGAATCACGCGAAGCTCGTCCAGCGCGGCGCGGCACTCGCTGCAAACCGACAGATGCGCCTCCATCGTGCGGCGCTCGGCGGCGTTCAGCTCGTCGTAGAAATACAGGTCGAGGTCGCCGGTTGTGTGCACGTCGCAAGTCGTCATGCGCCTTCTCCGGCGGTCACTCGGGCGTGCCTGAGCGCCTCTCGCAGACGGTGCACCGCCGCATGGAGCTGCCGCTTCACCGTGCCTTCGGCAAGACCCAGCGCTTCGGCGATCTCACAGAGCTTCATACCCTGATGATGCCGCATCACGAAGACCACTCGCTGCCCTTTCGGCAGCCGTCCGATTTCAGATTCGAGGACCTGTCCGAGCTCGCTGCCATACGCGCGCTCTTCAGGTCCGGGGGTTTCTTCCGGGGCGTTCAACATGGTCTGTTCCGCTTCGTCACCACATGCCGCGCTCGAACTGAACCGCGAGCGCCTCCGGTGGTCGATGCAGGCGTTCATGATGATTCGATAGAGCCACGATGTGAGCTGCGCATCCTGCCTGAACCGGTCGAGTGACCGGAAGACCTTGATGAAGACGTCCTGGGCGATATCCTCGGCGTCATGATGGTTGCCGGCAAACTGATAGGCCACGCGGTACACCATCGAGCGGTGACGCTCGACGAGCACCTGAAAGGCGGAGGAGTCCCCCCCTGCCGCGCGGGAAATGAGGTCCGCATCAGCTGACATCACGACTGACAGTCTCGCCCGGACTCGAGTCTCCAGCACATGTCACCGGTATGACGCAGCACACGGTATGAAAGTTGATCGCCTGTGTCGACCGTTTACCGGCTCAAGGCTCAAGGCTCAGGGCTTAGGGCTCAGGGAGGGCGTGCGGCTCGGACCTCAGGGGCGTCAGCCTGAAACCCCTAAGCCATGAGCCCTGAACCTGTTAGACTGGAGAGATGCTCACGGCCCAGAAGACTGTCTCTACCATCGCCAACGCGCTCAGGCGCAATGTCGCCATCATCGCCCACGTCGACCACGGGAAAACCACGCTTGTGGATGCGCTGCTGCACCAGAGCGGCATCTTCCGCGACAACGAGCGCGTCGCGGAACGCGCGATGGACAACACAGATCTCGAACGTGAGCGCGGGATCACGATTCTGGCGAAGAACACTGCGGTGCACTACAGCGACGTGCTCATCAACATCGTGGATACCCCGGGTCACGCGGACTTCGGCGGCGAGGTGGAACGCACGCTCGCGATGGTGGACGGCGTGCTGCTGCTGGTGGACGCCTCCGAGGGTCCCCTGCCGCAGACGCGCTTCGTGCTCCGCAAAGCGCTCGAGCGCCGGCTGACGCCGATCGTCGTCATCAACAAGATCGATCGCCCTGACGCGCGCATTCAGGAAGTGCTGAACGAGATCTATGACCTGTTCATCGATCTCGACGCGGCGGAGGAGCAACTCGACTTTCCTGTGCTGTACACAAGTGCCCGCGCCGGCACCGCCAGCCTGTCGGCGGACGAGCCGGGACAGGATCTGCGTCCGCTGTTCGACGCGATCGTGAACTACGTCCCGCCGCCCCGCGGTGATGTCAACGCCCCGCTCCAGATGCTTGTCGCAAACCTCGATTCGAGCGACTACCTCGGGCGGATTGCGATCGGACGCGTGTTCAATGGCCGCGTCAGAATCGGCGACCCGGTTGCCGTGTGCAAGCTCGATCGACAGGTGCAGGAAACAAAGGTCACGAAGCTCTTCTCGTTCGAGGGGCTGAAGCGGGTCGAGATCACCGAGGCGGCCGCCGGCGACATCGTCTGCCTCGCCGGCATCGAGGACATCACCATCGGCGAAACGATTGCCGATGTCGAACACCGGATTGCCATGCCGGTGATCGCCGTGGACGAGCCGACGGTGTCGATGATCTTCGGCGTCAACACGTCACCGATGTCGGGACGCGACGGGGAATATGTGACCTCGAGGCAGATCAAGGACCGCCTCGATCGCGAGCTGCTCGGCAACGTGTCGATCAAGGTTGAGCCGACCGATTCGCCCGAACAGATGAAGGTGCTCGGCCGGGGAGAGCTGCAGCTCTCGATCCTCATCGAGATGATGCGGCGCGAAGGCTTCGAGCTCCAGGTCTCCCGCCCGGACATCGTCACGAAAGACTTGAACGGCACGCTGATGGAGCCGGTCGAAGAGCTCGTCATCGACGTGGCGGAAGCGTTTCAGGGCGTCGTCATCGCCCAGGTCGGGACGCGGCGCGGGACCATGACGAAGATGGTGAACCACGGGAGCGGACGGGTGCGGCTCGAGTTCCGCATTCCGGCGCGCGGTCTCATCGGCTTCCGCTCGCAGTTCCTGACCGAAACGAAGGGCACCGGCATCATGAATCACTTGTTCTCCGGCTGGGAGCCGTGGCATGGCGCGATTCCCTCGCGGGCGACCGGCGCCCTTGTCGCGGATCGCGCCGGTGTGGCGACGGCGTTCGCGATCTGGAACCTGCAGGAACGCGGCGAGATGTTCATCGAGCCGAGTGAACACGTCTACGAAGGGATGCTCGTCGGCGAGAACGCCCGGGCCAGCGACATGGACGTGAACATCACGAAGGAAAAGAAGCAGACGAACATGCGCGCCTCAACGGCCGACGAGGCCGTGCGGCTGATTCCGCCCCGCAAGCTGGGCCTCGAGCAGGCCATCGAGTTCATCAACGACGACGAGCTGGTCGAGGTGACTCCCCACAATATCCGGCTGCGGAAGCGCGTGTTGACGGCTAATATGCGCCCCAAACGCTCCGCCGACAAATAACGCCCCCGTTCTGAAACCTTTCGTCCCCTGCCGGGTTAGTTACCCAGGTGGTTGCAGCTGGCGGGCGTAACCCGAGATGACCGACGCTGATCGGTTCGAGGCGTTCGTCCGCGAATACCAGGACATGGTCTTTGCCACGGCGGTGCGGCTCCTGGCCAACCCTACCGAGGCCGAGGACATCGCCCAGACGGTCTTTCTCCGCGCGTTCGAGCGCTTCGACGCCATTGCGACGAGCGCGACGGCGGCCGGATGGCTGAAGACCGTCACCACCAACCTGTGCCTCAACCACCTCGCACGGTATCGGGCGCGGTGGCAGTTTTTCAGCGAGCTGGAGCGGTCCGAAGACGACGAACGGTACGAGGCCACGGTGCCGGCGCCCGCGGAGGCCGATGCGGTCGAGCGGGCCGCTCGTCAGAAGCACCTCGAGCGGGCGGTGCGGGCGCTTCCGGATCATCAGCGGGTTCCGCTCGTGCTCTTCCACTTCGAGGACATGACCTACAAGGAGATCGCGGCGGCGCTGGGGATCTCCGTAGCGAAGGTCAAGACTGACATCCATCGCGGCCGGGAAGCGCTGAAGCGCGCGATGACAGGGTCGTATGAGCCCCATTGACCTCGAGCAACTCGTCGACGCGGAGCTGAAGCGGCTCCCGACGCCGAACGCGCCGCGGACGCTCCTGCCGCGCGTGCTGGCCGCAGTCGCGGTGCAGGAACAGCACGCCAGGCCGGCGCGTGGTTGGACGATGTGGCCGCGGGGATGGCAGTTCGCTGGTGCTGCCGTTGCGGCGGCGGTGTTCGTGGGCCTCTGGCGCCTGGCCGCGCTCGCCCAGCCGTCCATCGCGGGCCTGCTGTCGATCGGCGGGTTCGACCGCGCCGCGTCTTTCACGCGCAGCGCTGACGAGACCGCTGCGGTCGTAAGGGTGTTGTGGGAGGTGCTGCTGCAGCCGGTCGCAACTTACGTTTCGGTTCTCGCAATTTCACTGGTGCTGGCGTGCGCCCTGCTATGGACGGCCGTCGAGCGCCTGGCCCCCGGAGGGGCATCACAGAGATGAGCTACTTGCCTTCGATCGGTCAGACCTCCCGGCGCGTCTTGATTGCGGTCGGCGCGCTGCTCTCGTGTGCCGCGATCGCGGGGGCGCAGCCCCACGTCGATTCCGAGCCGCGCACCATGCGCGTCGTTCGAACCGCGCTCGCCGTCGAACGCATGATCAACCAGGAGCGGCAGGACGAGGAGCGGACGTTCCGTTTCAATCGTCCGATCGTGCGCGTCGGGCAGAACTTCACGTTAGGCCAGGGCGAGTCGGTTCGCGAGATTCAGAGCGGGCTTGCGGACATCACCGTCGCGGGACAGGTTGACGACGATGTGGTGGTGATCGTTGGCTCGCTGCACCTGATGAGCACCGCGAAGATCGGGGGATCGGTGCTCGTAGTCGGTGGGACACTCACGGTCGATTCAGGCGCGACCGTCGACCGCGACCTGGTCATCATCGGCGGCAGCCTCAGCACAACGGGCGAGTTCACACCGGGTGGTCAACAGGTCGTGATCGGCAACGTGGCCGTGGCGAACACCCTCCAGTCGTTCGTACCGTGGGTCACGCGTGGCCTGTTGTTTGGCCGGCCTTTGGTGCCAGACATCGCGTGGATGTGGGCCGTTGTCGCGATCTTTTTCTTCGTCTACCTGATGGTGAACGCCCTCTTCGCGAACCCGGTAGGCGCCGTTGCCGATTCGGTGACAGCCAGGCCTCTCAGCTCCTTTCTGCTTGGCCTGCTGGTGCTCGTGCTTGCGGTGCCAGCCATCGCGATACTTGCCGCAACGGTTATCGGAATAGCCGTCGTGCCCTTCGTCCTCTGCGGACTGGCCATCGGCGCACTCATCGGCAAGGCTGGCGTCATGCGGGCCACCGGCCGAAGCGTCGTCCCGGAAGACGAGGAGGCCGGTCGCGTGCGCGCGATCGTCTCAATGGCGATCGGCTTCGCCGTGCTGACGATCGCGTACATGATCCCTGTGCTCGGGTTCATCACCTGGGCGATTACCGGTGCCATCGGGCTGGGCGGAGCCGCGAGCGCGTTCCGCGGGTCGCTCCGCCGTGAGCAGCCAGCGCGTGTTCGTCCAGCCTTGCCGGTCGAGCCTGTCGCGATGGCGGAGTCAGTGACAGCTGGCGCGTCCGAGCCGGCCTACCCGGCTTCGGCACCGCTCAGGACGTTCGTGCCGGACGCGAGTGCGTCTGTTGACGACGTGGCGGAACGAGCCGTGCCGCCATCCCCACCCGCCGCGGTGGCAGCCGATCTTGCCGTGTATCCAAGAGCCACGTTCCTGGACCGCGTCGCAGCATTTGTGCTCGACGCCATCCTGGTCGGGATTGCGGTGAACGTTCTGGATCTCACGCGCCATGACGGTTACTACCCGTTGATGCTGGTCGCCTATCACATCGCGTTCTGGGCCTGGCGCGGCACGACGCTCGGCGGCGTCGTCGTCGGGTTGCGGGTCATCCGAGTGCAGGGCACTGACCTCCGCTTCCCGGATGCGCTGGTGCGAGGTCTGAGCGGCATCTTTTCGATCGCCGCGCTAGGAATCGGTTGTCTGTGGATGCTGCAGGATCCAGAGAAGCAGATGTGGCACGACAAAATTGCCGGGACTCTGGTCGTCAAGGTGCCGAGGCATCTGGTGCTGCCATAAAGAGCATTCTTACAGCTTCATCCACTTGATGACGTTTGGCCGCGTGGCAAGAAACCGCTCGAAGTCGGCAACGGAAATCGTGACGCTGTGCGTATTGAGATTCGGGTGAAAGATCAATTTCTCCGCCGAACGAAGATCCTGGTCGACGATCACGCGCACGTCCTTCGAACCGTCGTGCAGCAACCCGAACGGCGAGACTGACCCTGGCGTCACGCCGAACGTGTCCATCAGCCGCTCGGGCGATCCGAAGCTGAAACGATCGTCGCCGATGGTCTTCACGAGCTCGCGCAGGTCCGCCTGTTTGCCGATCTCCAGGATCACCAGATACTGACGGTTGCCCTTCTTGTTCCGCAGAAACAGGTTCTTCACCTGCGTCGCCGGGATTGGTCCCCAGTGTTCCGCCGCCTCGTCGCCGGTGAACACCGGCGGATGCTGGTACTTTTCATACTGAATGCCCATCCTGTCCAGCGCGTCGTACACCTTTTCAGGGTCACTCATGCTGAGCATTCTACTTCTGTCACAATACCGAAATGACTGTGCTGACGCCGCGATTCGACGAGGCGGCGCGCTACGCACGTGAGGTTCACGCAGGGCAGGACCGAAAGGGCACCGGCGTGCCGTACATGTCGCACTTGCTCGGCGTGTCATCGATCGTGCTCGACGATGGAGGCACCGAAGACGAGGCGATCGCGGCCCTCTTACACGACGCCGCTGAGGACCACGGTGGACGCGCACGGCTCGAGGACATTCGCTCGCGGTTTGGCGATGCGGTTGCGAAGATCGTCGAAGACTGCACCGACTCGTGGGACACACCGAAGCTGCCCTGGGCCGAGCGGAAGCGCGCCTACGCGAAGCACGCGCGCACGCTATCGGCGTCGAGCCTGCGCGTCTCGGCGGCCGACAAGGTCCACAACACGTACGCAATCCTTCGCGATCTTCGGAATGAAGGGGAAGAGGTCTGGGAGCGTTTCAAGGCTGCTCCAGACGACGTGCTGTTCTATTACCAGTCGCTGGTTCGCGCGTTTCGGGAAGCAGGTGGAGGCAGGCTGGTAGACGAACTGGAGCGGATCGTGCGCGGCATCGAGCGCGAAATGGGCTACTAGCGACAGCACCCAATCAACGACAGCCACTGCCACGCTGCAACGAGATGTAGAGACAAACAGGAGAAAGGAGAAAAGAGAAAGGACCCTTCTCCTGTTGGTCTCTTTCACGATCAAGCGTGCTGTGGCTGTCGCTGATTACATACTCGATTCCAGTCGTGTCAGAGCCGTATCGATCAGACCGAACCCCTCCCGCAATTCCGCGTCGCTGATGCACAACGGCGGATTCGTGAAGAAGTTGTGCCAGCGCGTGAACGTGTAGAGGCCCAGCTCGCGGAAGAGTCCGCCCAGTTTCTTCATCTCGGGTGACGTCCCTCCGAACGGTGCCAGCGGTGTCTTGCTCTGCTGATCCTTCACCAGCTCCACGATACCGAAGAGACCGATGTTCCGGTGCGCACCAACCGTGGGATGCCGTCGGGCGAGATCCGTCAGCAAGCCGGTCATGACGGGTCCGAGCCGCCTGGCGTTCCCAATCAGATCGTCCTCTTCGTAGACGTCAATCGTCGCCAGCGCCGCTCGGCACGACATCGGATGGCTGTTGTAGGTCAGGCCTCCCTGGAAGACGTTGTCGCGGAAGTGATCCGCGATCGCCCGGCGCATGCCCACCGCGCCGAGCGGCAGATACGCGCTGGTCAATCCCTTCGCCATCGTCATCAGGTCCGGCACGACGTTCCAGTGGTTGACGGCGAACCACTCGCCCGTGCGTCCGAAACCGGCCATGACCTCGTCGCACACCATGAGGATGCCGTGCTTCGTGCACAGCTCGCGCACGCCTTGCAGGTATCCGTCGGGGGGAATCAGCACACCGTTCGTGCCGCTGACGGTTTCGAGAAAGAACGCGGCGATTGAGTGGGCGCCTTCGAGCTGGATGATTTCCTCGATCATGGCCAGCGACTGCTCGGCCGAGTCCCAGCCGCGCTCGACACCATGATAGGGGTCCAGGACGTGGATGACGCCGGGAACTCCGGGTTCAGTGCTCCATCGCCGCGGATCGCCGGTCAGCGCCATCGCGCCGTGCGTGCCGCCGTGATACGAGCGATAGCGCGCCAGGATCTTGTGTCGGCCGGTGCAGGCGCGCGCGATCTTCATTGCGTTCTCGTTCGCCTCGGCGCCGCCGTTCGTGAAGAAGAACACGTCGATGTCCCCGGGCGTCAGCTCCGCCAGCTTCGCGCCGAGCTTCGCTCTCGGCTCGGTCGCCATGAAGGGATTGGCATACGCGAGCGCGTTCGCCTGCGCCGTGATCGCCCGGATGACGCGTTCGTCGCCGTGGCCGATGTTGACGCACATCAGCTGACTGTTGAAATCGATGTAGCGCTTCCCCTCGGGTGTCCAGAAATGCACCCCCTTCGCGCGCGCCATTGGAATCGGATCGACCGCGCCCTGAGCCGACCATTCGAAGAACGTGTGCTTCCGGCACAGATCGACGATTTCGGCGCCCGACAGTTCCCCCGTGGTCGTGGTCATGATTCCACCTGTTTCTCGTTGCCTTCGGCGGTTGCGTAGCCCTCGGGCGCGTCGTGGCCGCCAAAGTACTCCTTCGAGTCCGGCCGCCTGATCTTCGAGTGCGTCACGATTCGGTCGCGACGGAGGCCGCGAAAGTCCTCGACCGAGCGCCAGCCGTCGCCGGCATGACGGTCGAGAAACGCCTCCAGGCCCGAGGTGAGGTTCTTGATGATGTTCGGCCCGATGGCGTGGTCGAGCATCGCCGCGGTGCAGACCTGGACGGTTCCGCAGCCGAGCAGGAAATAATTCAGCGCGTGCGCGAACTCGCCGACGCCGCCGATGCCGGAAAACTGCCGATCCGGAAACGCCTGGGTCATCTGCGACACTTTCGCCAGCGATTGCGGCAGGATCGCCGGACCGCCAAGACCGCCGCTCGAGACGAGGCCATCCACGTTGACCTCGAACTCGAGCGTCTCCGGATCGATCAGCGGAATCGACGGAAACGTGTTGGACGACGTGATGGCGTCCGCGCCGCCCGCAAACGACGCGCGCGCCTCGGCAACGATGTCGGTTGTCGACGGCGTGATCTTGCACCACACCGGAACCTTCGCGACTTCCTTCACCACCTGCGTGACGACGGAGATCAGGCCTTCGTCCTTGCCGATGTTCGATCCCATGTCCTTGCGATCCATATGCGGACACGACAGGTTCAGCTCGAACGCGTCCGCACCCGCGTCCTGGCAGGCCGTCGCAAGCGTCTGCCAGTTCCGGAGTTCGCGATCGTTCCCGGAACCGGCCATGATCGACGCGACGAGAATCCGATCGGGATGGGCCTGCTTGATCCGTGTAATGCGCGAAATCCACCAGTCGAGCGCTTTGTCGGAGATGAGCTCCCAGTTCCACGACGAGTGCAGCGCCGTGTCGGCCCGCTTCTGCGTCGACAGATGGTACGAATCAGCCTGCGCGCGCAGGAACTTCGTCTTCGGTCCCGCGACGTTGATGACCGGGTGCAGCCCGATGGTTTTCGTGACCACGCCGCCCCAGCCCGCGTCGTAGGCGCGGAGAATGTTGCTGTCGGATTCGGTCGGCGGCGCCGACGACAGCAGGAACGGGTTCCGAAACGTGAGGCCGGTAAACGTTACCGACAGGTCGGCAGCCATGCCACCTCCGAGTGCATCCGGGGGAAACGCGGATTATACGTTCCTTGACACACCTCCGCGCTCAGAAATACTGTTGCAGGTCCGCTTGTCGCTCGGGTCGAGCTTCGGCGTGACAGGTTCTGACTGGAGCGTTCCATGGGCCGGGTCGTGCGCGGCGGGTTGATACAGGTCAAGGCAGACATCTCCCTCGAAGGTACCACCGACGACATCAAGCAGCGGATGCTGGACAAGCACCTGCCGCTCATCGATGAGGCCGCACGGCGCGGGGTCCAGCTCCTGTGCCTGCAGGAGCTGTTCAACGGTCCCTACTTCTGCGCGGAGCAGCAGCCGCGCTGGTACGACATGGTGGAGAGGATCCCGGATGGCCCCACCATCAAGACGATGCAGTCGGTGGCAAAGCAGCACGGGATGGTGCTCGTGGTGCCGATTTACGAAGAGGAGATCACGGGCGTGTACTACAACGCCGCAGCCGTGATCGATGCCGACGGCACCTATCTCGGGAAGTACCGCAAGCATCACATCCCGCACGTCGGGCCCGGTTTCTGGGAGAAGTTCTACTTCCGTCCGGGCAATCTCGGGTATCCGGTTTTCAACACCGCGGCAGGAAAGGTCGGCGTCTACATCTGCTACGACCGGCATTTCCCGGAGGGCGCGCGGATTCTCGGGTTGAACGGTGCGGAAATCGTCATGAACCCGTCGGCAACCGTCGCGGGGTTGTCAGAGTATCTCTGGCGGCTCGAGCAACCAGCGCACGCCGTCGCCAACGGCTATTTCGTAGGGGCGATCAATCGCGTGGGGATCGAAGAGCCGTGGAAAATCGGAGAATTCTACGGGCAGAGCTACTTCTGCGACCCTCGGGGTCAGCTCGTCGCGGTCGGCAGCCGCGACAAGGACGAGCTCGTCGTAGCCGACCTCGATCTCGGGATGATTCAGCAGGTGCGGAACACCTGGCAGTTCTACAGAGACAGGCGGCCGGAAACGTATGGAGCGATCACTGAGATATAGATAGGGACAAGGGAAAGCGCCTGCGGCCCGAGCGAGGCGCTGGAAGGAAGCGGCGCGAAGCGACGCCGCCGAGCGAGAGCGAGCGGGGGTGGGGCCCCGCGAGCCGTGAGAAATGCTGACAGAGGACAGATGCGCACACTCAAGAACTTCATCGGCGGCAAGTGGTGTGATTCTCGCGGCGGGCGGGTGAAAGATCTCAATCCGGCGGACGTGGACGATGTGGTCGCGGAGGCGCCGTCGTCCACCGCCGCGGAAGCTGCGGAAGCGTGCGAGGCAGCCGCCCGCGCATACGAAACGTGGCGCGGCACGCCGGCACCGGTGCGCGGGCAGATTCTGTTCAAGGTTCAGCGGCGTATGGAGGAACGGCGCCAGGAACTGGCCGAGGCGCTGACGCGTGAGGAAGGCAAGACGATCTCGGAGTCGCGCGGCGAGATTCAGCGGGCGATCAACGTCGTCGAGTTTTTCGCCGGCGAGGCGAGACGCATCACGGGCGAGACGATCCCCTCGGAGTTACCGAACAATTTCTGTTACACGATAAAGCAGCCGGTCGGGCCGGTTGCGATCATCACGCCGTGGAACTTCCCGATTGCCATTCCGATCTGGAAGATGGCGCCGGCGCTCGTATCGGGCAATACGGTCGTCTTCAAACCCGCGTCACTGACCCCGCTCACGGCCGCGCTCATCGTCGAGATCTTCGACGAATGCGGGCTCCCGCCAGGTGTGCTGAATCTGGTCTATGGAGGCGGACGGGAAGTCGGCGACACGATCGTGCGGCATCCGGCCATCCTCGCCGTGTCATTCACCGGATCGAACGACGTGGGTGTCGGGCTCTACGGCGCCGCTGCCGCTCGCGGAATCAAGTGCCAGTGCGAGATGGGCGGCAAGAATCCGATCGTGGTGCTCGGCGATGCCGACCTGGATCTGGCCGTCGAGAGCACCGTCCAGGGCGCATTCGGCTCGACCGGACAGCGCTGCACCGCGACGAGCCGCGCGGTGGTGGTCGACGCCATCGCCAACGAATTCGTCGAACGGCTCGCCGCGCGGACCTCGTCGCTCGTCGTCGGCAACGGATTGAATCCAGCGACGAACGTCGGCCCGTCGGTTGACGAGCGGCAGCTCGAAACCGTGTTGAGCTATGTCGAGACAGGCCAGCACGAAGGCGCGCGACTCGTCCGCGGCGGCGAACGGATTCGTGACGCGGGCCGGGATCGCGGGTACTTCGTCTCGCCGGCCATTTTCGATCACGTCGATGCGAACATGCGCATCGCCCAGGAAGAAATCTTCGGCCCGGTGCTGTCCCTCATTCGTGTTCCCGACAACGAGTCGGCGCTGTCTGTTGCCAACAACGTCCGGTTTGGATTGTCTGCCTCCGTTTACACCAACGACGTCTCCGCGATGTTCAAGTTCGTCGACCGCCTCGACGCGGGCATCCTTCATGTGAACTCCCCAACCGTCGGCGGCGAGGCCCACATCCCGTTCGGGGGGATGAAGGCGACCGGCGTAGGGCTGCGTGAAATGGGCCGCGTCGCGATCGATTTCTACACGGAGTTGAAAGTCGTTTACGTGGACTACACGGGCGGAGCGAGAAAGACGAATCTTTACTAAGCGGAAAGTCGCCGCGATGAGGCGGCTCGAGCGAACGAGCGACCCTTCCCAAGCACCGGGTCGTCCTGAGCGAGAGCTGGCAGGCGCTGGGGGTGGGGCCCCAGCGCAAAGTAAAAGAAGATGACTCCTCATGTCACTGTTGATCACCAACGGCCGCATCATCACGGCGTCTGACGATTACGTTGCCGACGTCTACTGCGACAACGGCATCATCGCCGCGATCGGCAGGAATCTGCCATCACATCGGTTTCAGGCCGACAGGACGGTGGACGCCTCCGGGAAATACGTCATGCCCGGCGGCATCGACGTGCACACGCACCTGAACATGCCGTTCGGCGGAACGACGTCGGCCGACGACTTCGAATCGGGCACCATCGCCGCGGCCTTCGGCGGCACCACCAGCATCGTCGACTTCGCCATTCAGTATCGCGGCCAGACGATGAGGCATGCCCTTGACGACTGGCGGCGGCGGGCGGACGGGAACGCGGTCATCGACTACGGATTTCACATGATCGTGACCGAGCTCGAAGACGCCGCCCTGGGCGACATGGATCGGATGGTTCGCGACGAAGGGATCACGAGCTTCAAGCTCTTCATGGCGTATCCCGGCATCTTCATGGTGGACGATCAGACGATCTTCCGCGCGCTGAAGCGGACCGGCGCGAACGGCGGCCTCGTCTGCATGCATGCCGAAAACGGCGGCGTGATCGACGAGCTGGTCAAGGAAGCGCTCCGGCGAGGAGACACCGCGCCGAAGTATCACGCGCTCACGCGACCGCCGCGTGCGGAAGGAGAAGCCACCGGCCGAGCCATCGCACTTGCGGAGCTCGCGAGCGTACCGATTTACATCGTGCACTTGTCGGCGGCGCACGCACTCGAGAAGGTTCGTGAAGCTCGGGACATGGGGCTCCCCGCGTACGCGGAGACGTGCCCGCAGTACCTGTTCCTGTCTTACGACAATTACGAGGAGCCAGGATTCGACGGCGCGAAGTACGTGATGTCTCCACCGTTGCGCGAGAAGTGGCACCAGGACGTGCTCTGGAAGGGACTCGCGAAGAACGACCTTCAGGTCATCTCAACGGATCACTGCCCGTTCTGCATGTCCGAGCAGAAAGAGCTCGGGCGCAACGACTTCAGCAAGATTCCGAACGGCGCGCCCGGGATCGAGACGCGGCTCACGCTCGTGCACGATGGTGGTGTGCGCCCGGGGCGCATCTCGATGACCCGTTTCGTCGAGCTGTGCTCGACGACGCCGGCGAAGATGTTCGGGCTCTTTCCGCGGAAGGGAACCGTCGCCGTGGGCAGCGATGCCGACATCGTTGTCTTCGATCCGGAGAAGTCGGCGACCCTCAGCGTGAAGACGCTGCACATGAAGGTGGACTACAACCCGTACGAAGGACGCACCGTCAAGGGCGCGCCGGCGCTCGTGATCACCGGGGGCGAAGTGATTATCGACGGCGACCGATTCGTCGGCAAGAAGGGAGCGGGCCGCTTCCTTCATCGCGGCCCGAGCCAGGCGCCCTCCGGGCTGTAATCAGACGCTACCTGGATCTGACCACCATCAGGTTGTTCTTGACCTCGAAGACGCCGTTGACCTCGCGCGCCTTTATGCCCGCTACCGACTTGTCGCTCTCGTTGTCCACGACCCCCTCGAGCACGAGGCGCCCGTTCTTCACGATGATGCGGATGGACGGCTGGCTCCCGAAACCATAACGGTCGAGCGCGTCGCTGCGGTAGATATTCCTGGCCACCGCAAGCCTGATGGCGTCGTCTGTCGGCGAGACCGGCAACACTTCAATGTCGTTGATGACCGTGTCGATTCCCTCGATCTTCTTCACGCGGCGCTCGGCGTCGTCCTTCAGCGTGGGCCGCACCACCTGTCCGAGCAATCTGAGCGTTCCGCCGGGCTCTACCCGGAACGCCAGGAAATCGAAGATCGTGTAGTACGGCAGCTGGAACAGTTCGCGCTGGACGTCGGCTTCGATGCGGAGCGTGCGCGAGTCCTTCTGCTGGAAAGGAGCAACGGCGGAAAGCATGACGCAGAGCGTCAGGACGAGTGGCTGCATGAAACACAACTCCTTATGGCCTGCGCGGCTCTCTCCAGAGTAGCGCAAGTTGCCGGGTTTGCCCGGCCGCACTCTTTCGTGGATCATCTGCGTGCCCGCTGACTGAGGACAACCTGTGACCACGACAGCGACCCAGATTGAGCGGCCGGATGGCCGCGTCGAGCTTGTCGAGACTTCAACGATCGAGCGAAGTCCGCTCTATAACGACGACCTGGCGCCGGTGCCGATCGCCCGGCGCAACTGGACCACGTATAACTATGCTGCGCTGTGGATCAGCATGGCGCACTGCATCCCGACATACATGTTGTCTGCCGGCCTCATGGCGGCCGGGATGAGCTGGTCGCAGGCGCTCGTCACGGTCGCGCTTGGAAACACGATCGTGCTCGTTCCAATTCTCCTGAATTCTCACCCCGGCACTCGTTATGGCATCCCGTTCCCCGTCTTTGCCCGTGCCGCGTACGGGACGATCGGATCGAACGTTCCGGCGCTCATGCGCGCAATTGTGGCGTGTGGCTGGTTTGGGATTCAGGCCTGGATCGGTGGTGAAGCCGTGAATACGTTCTTCACGAGCGTCATTCCCGGATGGCACCGTCTCCTCGGTGCGGGTTTCGGGGGACACACCGCGACCGAATGGCTGTCGTTCCTGATGTTCTGGAGCCTGAACGTCGCCATCGTCTACCGGGGAATGGACCTCTTGCGCAAGGTCGAGAACTGGGCTGCGCCATTTGTCCTCGTGATGACGGGCCTGCTGCTCGCGTGGGCCGTCACGGAAGCGAACGGCCTCGGCCCGCTGCTCTCGCAGCCCGGAAAATACCCGACGCTCCGGGAGTTTCTGCCCGTGTTCGTCCCATCCCTGACCGCTATGATCGGCTTCTGGGCCACGCTGTCGCTGAACATGCCGGACTTCACGCGGTTCGGACGGAGCCAGCGCGAACAGGTCATCGGGCAGGTCGTCGCGTTGCCGACAACCATGTTCGTCTTCGCCGCAATGGGCGTCCTCATCACGAGCGCGACCGCCATCATCTACGGCGAGGTGATCTGGGACCCGATCAAACTGATCGGCCGGTTCAGTAACCCGCTGGTCATCGCGATCTCGATGTTCACGGCGATCGTGGCGACGCTGGCCGTCAACATCGCCGCCAACGTCGTCTCGCCTGCGAACGATTTCGCCAACGCGTTTCCACGCCTGATCAGGTTCAAGACGGGCGGATTGATCACCGGCATTCTCGGAATCCTGATCCAGCCGTGGCGGCTCCTCGCCGATCCGTCCGGGTACATCTTCAACTGGCTGCTCGGTTACTCCGGTGGCCTGGGTTCCATTGCCGGAGTGCTGATCGCCGACTACTGGATCGTGCGGAAGCGTCAGCTCTCGCTTGCGGACCTGTATTTGGCCGACGGGCGCTACGGAAGGTGGAACTGGGCCGGCATCGCGGCGACTGTCCTGGGCTGCGCGCTCGCCTGGGGCGGCCTGGTGTTCGCGCCGCTGCGGCCGCTTTACGATTACGCGTGGTTTGTGGGGTTTGCCGTATCAGCGCTGGCTTATGTCGCCATCGCTCGGAAGCAAATACTGGCGACGCGAGCGAGCGACAGCGAGTGAGCCACGCGAACGGAGCGCGCCGACGAAGCGGCGCGCGAGGAGCGTGTAAGGGAGTCCGAGGGGCGAAGCCCCTCGGATAAAGATTAATGCAACGCTGAGCGCTTGACCATGCCTCCCTGCACATCCGCGAGCGAATGTGCCGTGACGAAAGCGCCCGCGTCCAGCGCGCGCACGATGGTCATGACCTTGCCGATCTCGAGCCGCGTGACGACGCAGTAGAGAATCTCCTGATCTTCGTAGCTCAGACCGCCTCGCCCCTTGTAGACCGTCACGCCGCGCCCGAGGTTGGCGAGGATCTGCGCCGCGATCTCCCCGCTCGCTCGCGACACGATCGTGATGGCCGTGTACTCCTCGATTCCGTGGATGACGAAGTCGAGCGTCCGCGCTGCCGCAATGTAGGTGAGGATGGAGTACAGCGCCTGTTCGACGCCAAGCAGCGACATCGCGGCAAGAAACAGCACGACATTGAAGAGCAGAATCACGTCTCCGACTTTGAGCAGATCGCTCCGCCGGCTGATCAGCAGCGCGGCGATTTCAGTGCCGTCGAGCACGGCGTTTCCGCGCACCGCCAGGCCGATGCCCGCGCCCAGGAAGAGGCCGCCGAAGACCGCCGTCAACAGCCGATCGGGGGTCACGTCAGGGAACGGGATTGTCGCCAGCACCAGCGACAATCCAAAGATGCCGATGGCACTGCGAACGGCGAATGCACGCCCGATCTGGCGGTACCCGAGCGCAATGAACGGGAGATTGACGACGACAATCCAGATCGACAGTGGAGTGCCTGTCACCGCCGACGTCAGCATCGAGATGCCCGTCACTCCTCCGTCGATGAAGTGACTCGACAGGAGGAAACCCTTGATCCCCATTCCGGCGGAAAGGATGCCAAGCAGGATCAGGAGCGCGTTCAAGCATTCTTGCGCAATGCGTTTCACCGCGCCATCTTACGACGGCTGGGCTCGTCTATGCGGCCTGCCGTTCGATGCGGGCACGTAGCGACGCGAGCTCCGCGGCAATTTCGCGAAGCTCCTGCTCGGTGGCTCGAAGCTTCTCCCGCTCGGCCCTGACGAAACGGCTGTAGGGCGCAATGCTTTCGCGGATCCGATCCCCGCTCGTCTGGATTTCATTCGAGAACTGCTCGTGCAGGGCAACTGACAGCCGCTCCCGAACCTTGCCAATTTTGCGGCGCATCTCTTCTTTGGCCTTCTCGCGCTTCGCGGGAAGAATGAAGAAGCCCAGCGCGGCAATCACCGACGCCATGATGATGCCGGTGACGTCCGCTGCGGCGGTCGTTGCAGCGATGGTCACAATCGCGCCCAGGCCGACTCCGCCGGCGCTCACGGCCGCCGCCGCAGCCACCGCATTCCTCGCACCGTCCGCAAGCTGCTGCGCTTCCTTGCGACGGTCGAAGGAATCGATTGCCTTCTGCGACTCGCGGCTGACCGACCCGATGAGGCGTGTTCGGTCGTAATGGAAGCGTCCCGAGCCGCCGTCTCCCACGATACGGTCCTCGTATTGCCGACGCCGTTCGGCCAGGTGCTTCGTGACGTCCTGCCATTGCCGCAAATCGGCATCGATGAGCCAGTCAACCAGCTCTCCCACTTTGCGTTCGACTTGCTGCGGCGCGTCGGCCACCACCTGCTGCTCGAAGCCCTGCTGCATCCGGCTACGGTTCAGAAGATCCATGACACGGCCGATTCGCATCGTGTCATCGAAGAATTCGTGGCCGCGCTTCTCCATGTCCAGGAGAATGCGATCGATGTCGGAGATTCGAAACCCGAAATCGCGCATCAGGTCGGACTGGTACACCGCCAGCTGACGCTCAACCTCGTCGAGCGTCGAGAAGTCGTCCTTGAGCAGCGCGCCACGTTCCCTGACGAGGGCCGCATGACGATCGGTGAGGGCTGCGGCGACGCCAAGCGGATTCAGCAGTTTGAGCTGCACACGGCCCGGGGCGTCCAGCGTCTCGCGGATGTATCGCTCCAGTGCCTCGAGGCGGCTGGCGGCCCAGACGGACGGGTCGCCCTGTTTCGCCCGCAGCGCGAGACGAGCGCTGATGGGAAAAATGTCTGGGCTGAAACCCAGCAGGGCTCGTGCGCTCTCGGCGACGAACGCGCGAACCTCTTCGACTTGTTCATCGCTTTCGAGGATGTCGATTTTGTTGATGACGATGACGATCTTCTTGCCCCAGCCGCGGAGCTGTTCCAGAAACGCCCGTTCGGTTTCCGTGAACGGCCGGTCCGCTGAGGTGACGAAGAGAACGAGGTCCGACCGTGGTACGAACTGCGCCGTAATCGCTTCATGTTCGCGGATGATTGCGTTCGTGCCCGGGGTATCGACGATGTGGATCTCCCGGAGGATTTCGGCCGGTGCGGTGATGACGTGAAGCCGGGCTTCGCGCACGTGACGATCGAGCGTGTCGCCGTACTGCAGCACGTTGATTTGCGCAGTCGTCGGCGTCACCCCTTCCTGCGCGACCGTCGTCCCGAGAAAGGCGTTGATGAAGGCGCTCTTGCCGGAGTTGAATTCGCCGACGATGACCAGCAGGAACAACTCGTCGAGCTGCTCGATTGACCGGTCCAGGGCCTGCTGGTATTCCGGGGACGTATCGAAGCGCGCGAGGGCCGTTCGAAGCCGCGCGAGGACGCGACGCTCCTCGCGGACCAGCTCATCCTCGGCGCCGGACAGAATTCTGCTCAGCATTGCCGAGAGCGACGGTGCATTATCTGAGCCAGAGGCCCGGTCAGATTCGAGGATTCAGCGATTCGAGAATGAGGATTCTCGATTAGCGATGAGTAATGAGGGATTGCGCAGTGTCTGCGCCATCGACACGGCTCCAGTCGGTGTGGGGAGCGTGGTTCTCCACGAGCCAGCCGTAGACGAGCCGGCCGTAGCTTTGCCATCGCATGTGCCGGCGCTGATAGAACGGAATCAGCGCGCGCTGCAAGGCCGGGAGACGATAGAGGGGAACGCCGGGAAAGTAATGGTGTTCCAGGTGATAGTTCGAATTCAGGAACGCGAAGTCCCAGAACCAGTGGCCCTTCATCAACGTCCCCCACTTCGCCGGGTCGTTGGGGTCGATGTCGTAGTGCTGGCCGAGCCGGTTCAGCGTGAACGCGATGGGAAACACGAAGAATACCGGGATGATGCTGGTCCGAAGCGCCACATAGAAGCCGAAGACGTACCAGAGCGCAATTAGTGCCGTCAGATGCGCGGCAGTCGAAACCTTCCGTTCCCACCCGATCGTCTGCTGGAGATCGACAGGATAGGTTGCGGACTCCTTCCGAGCCGCGCGGAAATAAATCGGGAAAAGTGCGGGCGTGCAGTACAGCAATTTGTACCAACGCTTGTTCACCTTCGGCGAAAGGTGGGCGCGCTTGGGATCGTCTTCGTCGGAGCCCAGTTCGGCGTGATGATCGAGATGCCAGCGCGTGAACTGACTGGCGGAGATCCCGCTCGGAATCGCGTAGAGAAGACCCAGAATGCGCTCGGCTAGCGGCCGGCGGCGCTCGAACACGGTGTGATGGACGACCTCGTGGAGCAGGATCGTGAAGTCGAAAATCGTCAGCCCCTGAATGAGCGCCAGCGGAATCCACACCAACGGGTTGTCGAAGCGGATGAGTCCCCAGGTCACAACCGCGAGAATGGCGAACTGCCGAGCTGCGACCACAAGATGCCGGACAGCCGACTTTTTGTGAAACTCACGCATTTGCTCGCGTGAAATGGCTTCGCCGAGCTCAGCTCGAAGCGCCACCGCGTGTTGGGAGTAGTAGTGGGACTTCACCGGAGTTGCTTCGATTCTAACAGGTGTCCCACCCACCTCAGGTTCTACAGGGTTCTACCGGGTTCCACTAGGTTCTGCCGGGTTCGTTCGGGTTCTGCTGGGTTCGGCAGCTGGCTGCGCGTGCGAGAACCCGCGTAGAACCCTGTAGAACCTTGTAGAACCTTGTAGAACCCGATTACTCCGCAAGGTTAAGAATTTTGGCCCGCGTCAGGGCCACGCCAATCAACACCGCCGCGGCTCCGGCGACCTTTCGTAGATCGATTGGCTCTCCCAGAAAGATCACGGCAGCGGCCATGGCGACGATCGGAACGACATTGGAGTAGGCGGACGTCCGGGCGCTGCCAATCTCACGCACGGCCGCATACCAGATCGTGTACGACAGGCAGAGCGCAAAGAGCGCTGAGTACACCGCGGCGACCCAGGTGCCCGTGCTGACGCCGCGCCACGCGACCGCGCGGATGTGGGAAGCAACGGCGGGCACGTACACCGACGTGCCGATGGCCATCGACAAGCCCGTGACCGCGACCGGCGAGTGCCGGCGCATCAGCGGGCGCGATCCCATCGTGTAGACCGCCCAGCAGCACACGGCGGCAAACATTGTGAGATCTCCCCGGAGCGTGCCGCCGCCCACACTGAGGCCGCCTCCGACGACCAGGTAGATCCCGCTGAGCGACAGCAGCACACCCAGCCAGTGCACCGTCGTCACGCGCTCCTCGCCAACCGCCGCGCTCACCAGCGCGATGAGTACCGGCGTGAACGCGAGGATCAGCGCGGCGTTGGACACGCTCGTCCCGGCAAGGCCGCCGACAAACCAGGTACCTGATACAGGCTTTGACCGACGAGCCCGAGCGCGGCCAGGTGCACCCAGTCGCGGCCGCGAATCGGTGACGGCGTGTAGAAGATGCCCGCGAACGATCCGCCGCCCCGCCGCGCGGCTGGAAGGTTCCGGATGGCCACCATGAAGGCGACGAATACCGTCGACGCGACCACCATCCGGATGGCATTGAACGCCTGCGGATCGATCTCCCGGAACGCGTGTTTGATGATGGCGTAGTTGGTGCCCCAGATGATGGCCGTCAGGAGCAGGAGCGCGTCGATGCGACGGAAGTGGAACGGCGTCACGAATGGTGCCCGCGTGTCAAAAAAAGACCACGCGAGCACAGAGGATACAGGAGGTTCATGTATCCGCCGCGCGCGCGTGGCCCAATCGTTCTGCCCGCGGGCGTTGCCCTCGGACTAGCCGCCGAACGGCTTGAAGAAGAACAGCAGGAACGAGATGAGCAGCACGTAGATGACGAGCGACTCGATCAGGACGAGACCCAGGATCAGCGCGCCGCGCACGTCGCCGGCGGCGCCGGGATTGCGGGCGATCGCTTCGGCGGCTGCGCTGACCGCTTTGCCCTGACCGAGCGCCGCAAGACCCGCGGCAATGCCCAGCGCGAAGCCGGCGGTGATGATCGACCACTTGGCGATCTCGACGTTCACGGACTCCGCGCCGGGCGTCTGCGCGAAGACCGGGGCGAACAGACCACCCGCGAGGACCAGTACGCAATGTCAGGACGAAACGTTTACTCACGACCCAAGCCTCCTCTGAAGACGCTCTCTTGTAGCAAAGGTTCTGCAAAACTCAGCAGTGACGAAATGACGATTGCGGGACGGCTCATGCCGCGGCCGGCGCCTGGTGGCCGCTCGGCGCATCGTGTCCGTGCTCGTCCTCGTGATGCTCCACGGCCACCGCTCCCTGCAGGTAGATGATCGACAACAGGACGAAGATGAATGCCTGCAGCCCGCCGGTGATCAATCCCAGGAGCATCATGGGCAACGGCACGAAAAACGGGATGAGCGTAAACAGGATGAGGATGACCATCTCTTCGCCGAAAATGTTGCCGAAGAGACGCAGCGACAGCGACATGACGCGGGCTGCATGACTGACGAGCTCGATAGGGAAATACAGGAAGCCAATCCAAAACGGTGCGCCCGGTGGCGCCCAGAAATGCTTCACGTAGCCGACGATGCCCTGAGTCCGTATTCCGTGGAAATGGTAATAGACCCAGGTCGTGATCGCGCACCCGAGCGTGACGTTGATGTTGCTGGTCGGAGCCATCAGCCCCGGCACGAGCCCCATGTAGTTGCCGCAGAGGATGAAAATGCCAAAGGTGGCGATGAGCGGCAGAAAACCCCGTCCCTTCGGGCCGATCCACTCTTCCAGGAGGTTGAGGACCGCCGTCAGGCCATCTTCGAAAACGATCTGCAGCTTGCCTGGATTCTCGACGCTCAGTCGCGAGCGGATGATGAGCGACAGCACGGTCAGCACCGCGACAATCAGCATCACCATCACGAGATAGTTCGGGATGACGATTCCATGCTCCGCCTTGATGTGGAACCCGAGCGCTTCGAGCACCGCTTTCACGGGCGGGCCCAGCACCGCGTTCACCAGATCCACAATCCAGAGCGGGTGTTCCAGCTTCTCCATTCAGCTCGTATCGACAGAGAACGGGCCCCGCACATCACGTGCGCGACACCAGATCCTTCTTGATGAGGAAACGAACGGCCTCGACTGCCACGGCCGTCACAATCGATGACGCCCCTGCCAGTAGCCCCAACGGGGGCAGGCGCAAACGAGCAATCATAACGTACGCCACAAAACCGAGTAAAGCGTAGCGCCCGGTCACTTTCATGACCACCCACCGTACTGCCGGGCGCCGCCGGGACGGCGCGCTCGGCTCGGCAATCCGATCCACCAGCGCCGTCACGCCTGACTGAATCGCGCGGTAACTCGCGCCCGCGATGAACCCGCCGCCCAGGACGGCCAGCGCCGACATCAGGGGCGATCGAGACAAGACCAGCGCCAGCAACGCCATGACGCCGCACACGAGGACCGCCGTGCGGCCGACGCGTCGCAGCAGGGGATCGGGCTCCACGCAAGGCTACTTGAGGATTCGGCCCGTCGTGCGATAAACGTTGAGCACGCCGGCCGCTACGCCGATCGCAAAGAAGAGGAAGAAAAGCCAGGGCGCGGTCCCGAACGATTTGTCGAAGTACCATCCGATTGCCGCGCCGATCACGATCGACAGGACAAACGACAAGCCGACGGTGCTGAGCGCGCCGACTGTCCGCATGGTCTCCGCCATGGAACCCGTTCCGCGCTTCGGCTGTGGATCGTCCATGCTCTATCGTACTCCGGCCGCAGGTCCCGCGAACCCGGGGATCATCGGCCTCCCGGCATCGGCTTGGGTGACGTCGTCGAGCCATCCGTGCACGGTGCGTCAACCATAAGCCCGGCAGGCGCGCCAGGCACGACAACGGGCGCCGCAGGCCTGTTGCAGTCCGCTTCGGCCTTCGCGATTGCCGGGCCATAGGCGGGGTTCACGCGCACGACGATGCGTCCAGCGGAGGATTGCAGCCTGCGAAGCACTGGCTCCGGGTACACGCCGATCCAGAGGATCAGCGCAACCAGCGGCACGAGCGTTGCGACGTCCCGCGCGCTCAGGTCAGGCCCTCGTAGATTCGAGGGATTGTCGATCGCACCGAGCATCGTCCGCTGGTAAAGCCACAGCAGGCCGCCCGCGCCAAGCGCGATTCCGGCAGCGCCAATCACCGCCCACGTCTCGTGGACGACGAAGAGCCCTTGCAGAATCAAAAGCTCTCCCACGAATCCGCTCAGGCCCGGGACGCCAATCGTGGCCAGAATCATCAGAGCGAAGAATAAAGAGAGCTTGACTCCCCGGCGCCCTTCCGCCGCCAATCCCGCGATCAGCAACAGGCCCGAGACTGCGATTGCGTGACTGATCTGCAGCACGATGCTGCCGGTGATCCCAGCCGGCGTGAGGGCGGCGACGGCGAGCGTCGTCATCCCGATCTGGCTGAAGCTCGAATACGCAACGAGCCGCTTCCAGTCGCCTTGCGCAAGCGCCAGGAGCGCACCGTACAGGATGCCAACGATCGAGAGTCCGGCCACCCAGGGTGCGAAGTATCGGGTGGCATCAGGCAGGATCGGAAGGCCAAAGCGAATCAGTCCGTACGTGCCTAACTTCAGCCCCACGGCGGCAAGCAGGATTGACACGGTAGGCGGAGCGTCCTCGATCGCATCGGCAAACCACGAATGAAACGGAAAGACGGGAATCAGCACCGCGAATCCCAGAAAGAGCGCCAGGAAGATCGCTTTCTGCGTAACCACCGGAATGGTCAGCCGCTGAAACTCGGTGACGTCGAACGAGTAGACGCCCGTGACCGAGTGGTTGAAGAAGTACAGCGCCAGCGTGCCGATCAGCATCGCGAAGCTGCCAGCCGTCGCGTACAGAGCGAACTTGAGCGCCGAGTGGCGCGAACGGCTGCTTCGCGCGAGGCCAATCAGGAAGTACATCGACACGACCGTCGCTACCCAGAACACGAAGAACAGCAGGAAGTCGAGCGCGACGAAGGCACCCATCAAGGCCGTCTGAAGAAGGAGAAGGAGCGAGGTAGTGCTCCCTGGCCCGTTCGGTCACCGCTGACCAGGAGGACAACACCGCCACCACCCCGACGAGCGTCGTCACGAGGACGAGGAGCGCGCTGAAGCCGTCGACGCCGATGAAGTAGTTCGCGCCAATCGAAGGAATCAATGCCCTGCGTTCCACGAACTGCCAGGGCGAACCGAATGGCTCAAATCGGAACCATAGCGGCAGAGCCAGCACCAACGCGGCCGCGGCACAGCCTCCGACGATCCCTCGGATGACACGGGCCCGGCCGCGATCGACGAAGAAGATCGCCACGGCTCCAACGAGCGGAGTGAAGAGGATCAGCGACAGCACTGCGCGACCCAATCCGCGATGCGGCCGATGAGGTGCTTCTCGAACATGTAAGCGATCCACGCAGCGATCGCGGTCGCGGCGCCCAGGCCATTCACGCAGGCCTTGACGACGCGGGGTTCGAAGCGAGTCAGGAGCAGGCTCGATACAGCCGCAATGAACAGTGCCAGACGGATGCCTGAAAGCGCGCCAAAGCCATGCGTTTCGAGAGGCATCAATCCGGCGGCGGCCACTTCCCTGAAATCGATGGTTCCGAACAAGAAATAGACGACAAGTATCCCCACGAGCAGGGCACAGGCACCGATCTGGTTGACGAGGATCGCCGTCATCCCGTTGGTCACCGGGGTTTCCCGGTCATGCCAGACGCCATTCAACAGGTACACGCACAGGGCCATGCCCTCCCAACCGACCAGCAGGACGAGAAAGTTGCCCGCGAGGACGAACATCAACATGAACCCAACGCCCAGGCCGAGACAAGTGAAGACGCGCGCCCTTTTTTCGCTGGATGCGTCGCGCAGGAATGTGGCGGCATACCAATGAACGAGCAGTCCAACGCCCGCAACCCCGACCGCCAGGATGGCCGATAGCAGATCGAGCCGCAGCGTCCATGTCACGACGAACATCTGGATGCCCGTTGATGTCTCCGACGGGATTGCCGGAATCCAGTCACCAAGCACGACGTCGTGCACGCGGGCATCAGCCGGGAGCGCGATGAGCTGTGTAAGGATCCAGATCGACAGCATGAGCGCGAATAAAACCGTCGCGGCCGCGATAGTACCCACCGATCGCCTGCCGAACGAGCGCATCCCTATCAGCCCGTTGATGGCGGCACCGGTCGCTGGCAGGAGTGGGAGCAGGTAAATCAGATCCAAGGCACGGTGCTCGAGCGGAACGTGTCTTAATAACACCCGGTCCGGGAGGTGTCAAGAAACGACAACTCCCTTTGTACCAATAATTTTCGGGGACATCGTGTTCTTGACGCTCTCTTGGCGACCCGCCTATACTCGACGTAACGAGGCGCTTGAAAAATGATCCACGCGATTGTGGCGCTCGGGCTGGCTGTCCTGGCCGCCATGGCACCTGAAACTCAGCAAGAGAAACCCAGGGAAGCCGCGGCAAGCGATGCGCGGACGCGCGACGTTTACGTCAGCGTCCTGGACAACAAGGACGCGCCCGTCGCCGGGCTCGGCGCGGCCGACTTCCAGGTGCGCGAGGACGGCGCGACGCGCGAAGTTCTTCGGGCGGGCCCCGCTACAGCGCCGCTCCAGATCGTTCTGCTGGTAGACGACAGCCAGGCTCTGAATCCAGCTCTTCAGCCGATGCGCGAAGGGCTGACGAAGTTCGTCGAGAAAATGCAGGGGCACGCCGAAATCGGCCTCGTGACCATAGGCGAGCGAACGACTTCGCTCGTGCAATCCACCACCGACGTCAACGCCTTGAAGCGTGGCATCACGCGAATCTTTCCGCGGCCGGGATCCGGCGCCTACATGCTGGACGGCATCCTGGACATCAGCAAGGGCTTCCAGAAACGAAAAGCGGAACGTCCCGAGATTATCGGGATCACGATGGATGCGGTCGAATTCAGCAATCTGCATTGGGAGCAGGTGCTGAAGGCTCTCGACTCGAGCGGCGCCACCCTGCACATGCTCTCGATTGGCTCCCCATCCTCGTCGCTGGCAGACGAGAAGAAAAACCTGAATCAGCTTATCGCTGAGGGTACGAAGGACACGGGAGGACGCCGGGATCAAGTGCTGGCGTCGTCGGGCATCCCGGAAGCGCTGCTTCGTGTCGCCGACGACCTGCTCAATCAGTACGTCGTGACATATGGCCGCCCCGATCGGCTGATTCCTCCGGAGAAGCTGCAGGTCACGTCGAGCAAACCCGGCGTGACCGTGCGCGCGCGCACCCGGGTGGCGGGCCAATGAACGCTGGCCGCTGCCTGGCACTCGCGGTGCCGGTCGTGTGCCTGGCCACGATCGGGGTAGCCGCACAGCAAGGCAAGTTCCGCGCGGGCGTCGAGCTCGTCTCCCTGAACGTCACCGTGATGGACGGGACGAAGTACGTCACGGGCCTTCAGCAGGAAGACTTTGACGTCTACGAGGACGGCGCCAAGCAGAGCCTGAGCTTCTTCTCGGCCGTGCAGCAGCCGATTGCGCTGGCGATTCTCCTCGACACGAGCAACAGCATGGAGGAGAAGATCGCGACCGCACAGGAGGCCGCAACCGGATTCGTGCGACGGATGAAGAAGGACGACGTGATCGAGGTGGTCGAGTTCAACAGCCAGGTGCGGATCCCGCAGCCGTTTACGAACGACGTCAGTGCGCTCGAGCGCGCGATTCGTCAGACGACCGTCAACGGATCCACGTCGCTGTACAACGCCATCTACGTGTCCCTCCGCGGCCTCAAAGACGAGCGGGCGAAGAACGCCGAGGAGATCCGGCGGCAGGCCATCGTCGTCCTGTCCGATGGCGACGACACGTCAAGCGTCATCGAGTACGACGATGTGCTCGATCTCGCGAAGCGGTCGGAGACGGCCATCTACGCCATCGGCTTGAGGCAACAGGAGACGGGCCGCGGAAAGTTCAAGGAAGCGGAGTTCGTCCTGCGCCAGCTCTCCCAGGAAACCGGCGGGCGGGTGTTCTTCCCGACGTCAGTCGGAGAGCTGCCGAAGATCTACGAACAGATTTCCGAAGAGCTTGCGAGCCAGTACACCATGGTGTACTCGTCGAAGAATCCTATGCACAACGGCGCCTGGCGGCGCATCGACGTGCGGGTGAACAAACCTGGGCTCACCGCGCGCACCCGGCGCGGGTACTACGGACCCTCGGGTCAATAGAATCCATGCATCTGGTGCCGCTCCTGCTGTACGCCGCCGCAGCGGCGGCGTACGTCGCTCATTTTGCCTGGCGCGATCCGCGCGTGGGTCGATTGGCCACGGCGCTCATGGCCGGGGGCGTCCTCGCTCACACGTTCCTCATCGGCATGCAGACCGTGCAGGCAGGGCACGCGCCACTGGTCGGCACCAGCTCGGCGATTTCGGCGTTCGTCTGGCTGCTCGGCTTGTCGTACCTCTACATCGAGCTCTCCTCGGACGAGCGATCGATGGGGGCGTTGGTGGCGATCCTGCTCGTGGGCCTGGACGTGATCCCGGCCCTCGATCCAAGTGTCGCGCCGAGACCACCGGTGCTGCAGAGTCCGCTGTTCACGGTCCACGTGATGTCGCTGCTCTTTGCGTACGCAAGCTTCGCGCTGGCGTGTGTCCTCGGCGTCACCTACGCGTTGCTGTTCAAGGAGATCAAGGCCAAGCAGCTGGGATTCTTCTATACGAGGCTGCCGTCGCTGGCGTCGCTCGACCTGATGAACGGCCGCGCGATCACGGTCGGTTGGATCTTCCTGACGATCGGCGTCGTGGTGGGCGGAATCTGGGCGTGGCAGGTACAGGGGTCGCCGGACCCCCGTGCTCAGGCCATGTCGCTCGCGGATCCGAAGATTCTCGTCGCGCTGGTGTCATGGGGCTTGTACTCGTTCGCGCTCTTTGCGCGCAAAGCTATCGGCTGGAGCGGCCGGCGCGCGGCCTACTTGTCGGGGATTGCTTTTGCCGTGGTGCTGCTCAATTTCGTGCTCGTTTCATATTTCCTGACCGCGAGTCATCGTTTCTAGCGAACGTCTCTGTGATGCGCCTTTACGCAGTTGGACTCAGTCATCGCACGGCACCCGTTGAGCTGCGGGAATCAGTCGACTTCTCCCGCAAGGGGCTCGACGCGGCGTTAGCCGAACTCGCCTCGCGTGGGATCGGACGCGAGCTGGTCGTGTTGTCGACCTGCAATCGCGCGGAAATCTACGCTGTCGGCGAAACCGATGCGATCGCCGACCACATCGGCCGCTTTTTCAGCGAGTATCACGACATCCCGGACACCCAGGTACGCGAGCACCTCTATGTGCACCGTGGGCCTGACGTGGCGCGGCACCTGTTCCGCGTGTCAGCCGGGCTGGACTCGCTCGTCGTTGGAGAGCCTCAGATTCTGGGTCAGGTCAAAGCGGCCTACGCCGTCGCGAGCGACGGGCAATTCACCGCCGCGCTCACGAATCGGTTGTTTCATTCCGCATTCGCCGTCGGCAAGCGGGTCCGCTCGGAGACCGGGCTCGGCGAAGGCGCCGTCTCGGTCAGCTACGCCGCGATTGCACTCGCCAAGAAGATTTTCGGCGACCTGAAGGGGCGCGCGGTGCTGATTCTCGGCGCCGGCGAGATGGCCAAGCTCACCGGCATTCATCTGCGGTCCCAGCATGTCAGGCAGATCACGATTGCGAGCCGGACGCTTCAGAGCGCGCAGGGCCTGGCCGCCAGGCTCGACGGCCTGGCCGTGCCGTGGGATCGTGTCGATGCCGCCCTGAGTAGCGGCCGACATCGTCCTGACGGCGACCGGCGCGTCCGAACCCGTGCTCACCCGCGAACGCGTGGAGACCGTCATGCGGCCTCGCCGCGACCGTCCGCTGTTCGTCATCGACATCGCCGTGCCTCGGGACGTGGAGCCGGCGGTCGGCGGCCTGGATCAAGTCTTTCTCTACAACATCGACGATCTGCGGACGATCGTGCAGGAAAACCTGGCGCGCCGGGGGGCAGAACTGGCGCGTGCCGAAGCGATCGTCGATGAAGAGGTTGCGAAGTACACGGCGTGGATGCAGTCGCGCGAGATCGTTCCGACCGTCGTCGCGCTGCGCCAGCGCTTCGAAGCCATTCGGCAGGCCGAGCTGCAGCGCCTCGAGCCAAAGCTCTCCGGGCTTCCTCCGGAAGCGCGATCGCGTATCGACGAGGTTACGCGGCTCATCGTCGAGAAACTCCTCCTGACCCCGACCGAGCAGTTGAAGTCGGTGAGCGACGCGGCCATGATCGTCGCGTATGCGGACGCGCTGAACCGGTTGTTCAGGCTCGCTCAGGACAAGGACCTCTCGGCTACAACCCCTGAAGAGGAATCCGAGGTCTCGTCGTGACGCCGCTCAGGATCGGCACGCGCGGCAGCGCGCTGGCGCTCTGGCAGGCGAAGACCGTGGCCACCCTCATCGAAAGAACTGGCATTCGGGCCGAGATTGTCGTGATCACGACCGGCGGCGATCGCCTCCAGGAGGCGCCGCTGTCGGAGGGCGGCGGCAAGGGACTCTTCGTCAAGGAGCTCGAGGACGCCTTGCTGGCGGAGGATATCGATCTCGCGGTTCACAGCGCCAAGGACATGTCGGCGGTTCTGCCGGAGGAGCTCGCCATCGCGGCCGTGCTTCCGCGAGAGGATCCACGTGATGCGCTGGTGCTGCCACGTGGCCCTGCTGCCGTCGATTTCGAGGGAGCCATCGCGGACATCGGAGAGATGCCGGCAATCGGAACCGGCAGCATCCGGCGCATCGCCCAGCTGGCGGCAGCACTTCCGCATGCCCGGTTCACGCCCATCCGCGGAAACGTGGATACGCGGCTCCGAAAGCTTGACGCGGGCGACTACGAAGCACTGGTACTCGCGGCAGCGGGCCTGCGCCGGCTCGGTCTCGAATCGCGCATCTCCGCGGCCATTCCGATCGACGTGTGCATACCGGCCCCGGGACAGGGTATTGTGGCAGTCGAGATTCGCGGGGATGATCGTGTGATCCGCGACGCGGTTTCCCCGATTGGCGACCGCGACGCGGCCATTTCGCTCGCGGCGGAGCGTGCCGTCGTCGCGGCACTTGGCGGCGGCTGTCAGCTTCCGCTTGGCGCTATCGCGGAGCACTGCAGCGAAGGCCTGACGATCACGGGGGTCGTCGCATGGCCCGACGGGCGGCTCGCGATCCGCCGGACGTCGACTGGATCAGCCTCGGATCCGGCGACGGTGGGAGCCCGGCTCGCCGACGAACTCTTGCGCGCCGGCGCCGCCGAGATCCTCAACGCCGTCAGAAGTGGGGTGACGTCATGAAGCAACCGTGCGTCTACCTCGTGGGTGCCGGACCCGGCGACCCGACGCTGATCAGCGTGCGCGGACAGCGGTACCTCGAAGCCGCCGACGTGGTCATCTACGACCATCGGGTGCACGCTCGCCTTTTGCGCGGAGCAAGGCCTGACGCCGAGCGCATCGATGTCGGCCCTGCCGCGCCAAAAGCACTCGAGCAGGACGCGATCTGTTTTCTACTCGCGGAGAAGGCCAGGGACGGCAAGACCGTCGTCCGCCTGAAGTGGGGCGATCCGTTCGTGTTCGACAGCGGAGGAAAGGAAGCGCTCTTCCTTCACGAGCAGGGCATTCCGTTCGAGGTCGTGCCGGGGATCCCGGTTTCGATCGGCGGCGCGGCCTACGCGGGCATCCCGATCACGTATCCCGAAGCCGGGGACGTCCTCACGATCGTTCGAGGCCACGAGCGCGAATCGGACATCACCGTCGAACCAGGAATGGGCAGGGCTTGCCGGGACGGCCGGTCCGATCGTGTGCTATGCCGGAAAGCGGCAAGTTCAGGCGATGAGCGAAGCGCTCCTGCAGCATGGACGCCCACCGGATGAATCGGCGGCGCTCATTTATGACGCGACGCTTCCGTCGCAGCGGACCCTGGAAGGCACGCTGGGGACGATCGCGTCTCTTGCCGACGCTGAACGGCCGGGGCTGATGGTGATCGGCGCGGTCGCGGGCCTGCGCTCGCACCTGCGCTGGTTCGACAATCGCCCACTATCCGGCCGCCGAATCGTCGTCACCCGCTCGAGCGAGCAGGCCACGGAGCTCATCGACATGCTCGAAGAGCGCGGCGCAGAGGCGATCCCCGCTCATGCCATACGGATCGCAGCCGCCGAAGATCCCGCCCCGCTCGAAGACGCGTGCCGGAACGCGGGTACGTTCGACTGGATCATCTTCGCGAGCGTAAATGCCGTCGATTACTTCATGCGCCGGCTTCTCGCAAAGGGCGACGTGCGCGATCTTCACGGCGTTCGTTTGTGCACCGTTGGAGCCTCGACGGCCTCGAGGCTGCAGCGGTACGGGATTCGCGTGGATCTGACGCCTGAGGAATTCCGTGCGGACGCGCTGATCGAGGCGCTCAAGACGTCGGGCAGCTTGAAGGGCCAGCGCATTCTCCTGCCGCGGACCGACATCGCGCGCGATCGAGTGGCCGACGAATTGCGCGAGGCCGGTGCAGAGGTCGTGGACGTCGTTGCCTACCGCACGATTGCCGGCAACAACGAACGGGATGGCGAGTACGACGTGTACCGGTTGCTTCTCGATCACCAGATCGACGCGGTCACGTTTGCCAGCGCGTCGGCGGTCAAGAACTTCGTGGCGATGATCGGCCAGGATCAGGCCACCGATCTCCTGAAATCGACGGCCGTGGCGTCGATAGGTCCCGTGACGGCCGAGGCCGCACAGCAACTCGGCATTCACACCACGGTGATGCCGGCACGATATACCATTCCCGATCTCGTCGACGCGCTCGTCGAGCACTTCAGCGAAACTGTCCAGAGCTCACGATGACTACCAGGACGCATTCCGACACCCTCCGTAACGCTCACGCCAGCGGGACACAGTCCGCCGTCGAGGTGCTGAGGCATCGGCCCCGCCGGCTGCGACGCACGGCCGCCATGCGCGCGCTCGTTCGCGAAACGCGGCTGTCGCCCGACAACTTCGTGTATCCACTCTTCATCTGTCCGGGCGAGGGCCAGCGCCGGGAAGTCGGATCGATGCCTGGCGTCTACCAGCTATCGGTCGACGAAGCGGTAGGCGAGGCCGCCGCCGCCAAGTCAGAGGGCGTGCCGGGCGTTCTTCTGTTCGGACTGCCAGAAGAGAAGGACGTCGTCGGGACGTCGGCGCACGATCCCGAGGGTCCGGTGCAGTCCGCCGTCCGCGCGATCAAACAGGACGTGCCGGGGTTGCTTGTCGTCACGGATGTCTGCCTCTGCGAATACACATCGCACGGGCACTGCGGCATCATCGTGGACGACGAGATTGCAAACGACGTGACGGTCGAGCAACTGGCGCGGGCTGCCCTGTCGCACGCGGTCGCGGGCGCCGATGTCGTCGCTCCGTCCGACATGATGGACGGGCGGGTCGGGCGCATCCGCGCGGCATTGGACGATGCGGGGTTCACGCAGACGGCGATCATGTCGTACGCGGCGAAGTACTGCTCTGCGTTCTACGGACCATTCCGTGAGGCCGCAGATTCGGCTCCCGCGTTTGGGGATCGCCGGTCGCACCAGATGGATCCCGCAAACGTCGAAGAGGCGCTCCGCGAGGTCGCGCTCGACATCGACGAAGGGGCCGACATCGTGATGGTCAAGCCGGCGCTCCCGTATCTCGATGTCATCGCAAAGGTCAAGGCCGAGTTTGGCTATCCCACTGCGGCGTACCACGTCAGCGGTGAATACTCGATGTTGAAGGCCGCTGCGAGAAACGGCTGGATCGACGAACCGCGCGCCATGATGGAGATGCTGACGTCAATTCGTCGCGCCGGCGCGGACATCATCATCACCTACTACGCGCGCGAGGCGGCTCGCGCATTGGCATAACGGATCCGAACCTCATACTTACTTCCTGGAGGGAGACATGCGAAAGATTGCCGCAGTGCTCGTCGTTCTCGTCGCCATGCTGACCATCACCGCGTATGCGGCGGCCAAGAGCTATCAGTTCACCGGCGTCGTGAAAACGGTGCAGGGGGATACGTTCACGGTGCAGAAGAGCGCAAGCGAGACGTGGGAATTCAGCAAAGATGCGTCCACGAAGGGCGCCGTCAAGGTCGGGGACAAAGTGACGGTGCACTACAAGATGATCGCGACCGAGATCGAGGCCAGCGCAGCGCCCGCGGCGAAACCCAAGAAGTAGGCCTCACCCTCCATGCACTACCTGCTCTTTTACGACGTCGTCCCTGACTACGTCGAACGTCGCGCCGCGTTCAGGGACGAGCATCTCTCGCTGGCGTGGGCGGCCCACGCGCGCGGAGAGCTCGTCCTTGGCGGCGCACTCGAGGATCCGGTCGATGGCGCCGTCCTGTTGTTCAGCGGGGACTCGCCGGCCGTTGCCGAGTCCTTCGCCGCGCGCGACCCATATGTGCGCAATGGGCTCGTGACGCGCTGGCGCGTCAGGACGTGGAAGACCGTGGCCGGCTCTGGCGCCGCCAGTCCTGTGACGGCTACCCATCGAAACGGAGTCTGAAACCACAGAAGAACACTGCTTTAAGGCCACAGAAGAACACAGATAAACACAGCTAGAATTCGGTGTGTAACCATGGCGGCGGAGGTCGTATTCGGTAAAAATGACGCCGGCCGTGCGGAAACCCACATCGAGCGACTGTGCGCGCTGCAGCCCGCGCGCCAGCAGCCCGGCGCCGACGAGCAGGACCAGGCACACGGACACCTGCAGGACCACGAGCGCACTCCGGAGCCGCGCTGGCCGCAGTCCGATTCCAATCATCGCGCCGTCATCGTGAAGCGAACTGGCGAGGCGCGGTGAGGACGACTGAAGCGCCGGCGCGAGTCCGAGCAATAAACCGGCTGCGCTCGCGAGGCAGAACGTGTAGGCAAACACCCGGAGATCAGGTGACAGGTCGAGGACAACGGATCCTAATTCGGCGGGCACGAACGAGAGGCCCAGCGGGTAGAGAACGTCCAGAGCCCATGTGGCCATCAGCAATCCGAGGGCGCCGCCCGCGAGACTTATGAGGACACTTTCCGCCATCAGATGACGGACGATGCGCCAGCGCGAGGCGCCGATCGCGAGACGCACGGCAATCTCACGCTGCCGACCCGTCGTCCTGGCGAGAACCAGGTTGCCGACGTTCGCGCACGCGATCGCGAGCACGAGAGCCACGGTTGAAAGAACGAGAATGATTACGGGCCAGATGCCGGCGTCGAGCGTGAAAAACGAGCCCGCCGCAATGGCTACCGCCGAGGGACGATTCCGTCCCGGGTAGGCCTCCGCCAGGCGCGCGGCCGTGCCCGACAGCGCAGTCGCGGCAGTCGATTTCGAAACCGTCGGCTTCAGCCGGCCGATCACCAGCAGCCACGACGATGAGCGATCGGTGAGAAGGTCGTCGGGCGGAAGAACGGTACGTTGAACCGCGACGGTGACCCAGACGTCTGGCGAGAGCGGCTCGGTGCCGCTGAATCGGGACGGACCGACGCCGACAATCGTGAAGCGGCGGTTGTTTATCACGAGGGACGACCCGATGATCGCGGGATCGGACGCAAACCTGCGGCGCCAGAACGAGTGGCTGATCACGGCGATCGCAGGGTCTGCTCCCTGTTCGTCAGCCGGAACGAACATACGCCCCTGTGATGGCTCAATGCCAAGCAATGTGAAGTAGTTGGGCGCCACGATGTAGGCAATGAGGTCTTCCGCCTCACTAGCTCCCACCCGGGCCGTGACGCTCGAAGGAATGTAAGCGGTCACATCGTCGAACAGGGAGGCCGCCTTGTAGTCGAGGTAGTCGGGATACGAAAAGAGATTCTCGCGATGGCCGCGCGCGTCGATGGGATACATGCGCACGAGCCGGTCCGGGTTCGGCACGGGCATCGGCCGGAGAGCCACCGAGTTGAGCAGTGTAAAGACGATGGTATTGACGGCGATGCCAATCGCGAGTGTCACCACGGCAGAGGTTGCGAACATCGGAGAACGCCGCAGCGCGCGAATTGCGTATCGCAGGTCTCTGATCACGATCGCCGTCCTTTCACAGGAGAACCGACTCTTGCTGTATACGAGAATAAACGCCGAATAGGCTGAGCAGTTTGGAGTTGAGGTCTGTCCCCGGTCCGACCCCGTTCTTGCCGTCAAAAGGCCGCAGAAGAACACTGCTTAAGAGCCACAGAAGAACACAGACAAACACAGCAAGAATTCTGTGTTCTTCTGTGTTTTTCTGTGGCCCTGTATTCTTGTGTTTTTCTGTGGCCTTTTAGGCTGTGTGTCTGTGGGTATCGAGGGGTCCAGCGGCTCGTGTTATCGTCGCGGGATGCTTCGGAGGAAACAGCCCCGCTCGCCGCGCTCTGAAAAGCTCTTTGCCGCAGCCTCGCGCATCCTGCCCGGCGGCGTTGACAGCCCGGTCCGTGCCTTCAAGTCGGTCGGCGCCACGCCCGTGTTCATCACCCGCGCGCAGGGGGCACAGATCGAAGATGCCGACGGTCACAAGTACATCGACTACGTCATGTCCTGGGGGCCGCTCATTCACGGTCATGCGCCAAAAGGACTGCTGAAAGCACTCACGCAAGCGGCCTCGCGCGGGACGAGCTTTGGTGCGCCGACCGAGCTCGAGACGCGGCTCGCTCAACGCGTCGCCATGTTGATGCCGTCCATGGAGCGTGTCCGGTTCGTCAGTTCGGGGACCGAGGCGGCGATGAGCGCGGTCCGGGTGGCACGAGCAGCGACGAAACGCGACAAGATCATCAAGTTTGCGGGGTGTTACCACGGTCACGCGGATTCGTTCCTGGTCGCCGCCGGATCGGGAGCCACCACCCTGGGGGTGCCGACAAGCCCCGGTGTACCGGCAGCCACGGCCGCGGACACGCTCGTCGCCCGCTACAACGATCTCGGCTCGGTCGAGGATCTCGCGAGACGGCATGCCGGACAAATTGCTGCCGTGTTCGTCGAGCCGATTGCGGGGAACATGGGCCTGATTGCTCCCGCGGATGGCTTTCTTCAGGGCCTGCGGGACATCTGCAATCGTGAAGGCATGCTGCTCGTCTTCGACGAGGTCATTTCCGGATTCCGCGCCGCAATCGGCGGCGCTCAGCAGCTCTACGGCATACGGCCGGACCTCACGTGCCTGGGAAAGATCATCGGTGGGGGACTGCCTGTGGGCGCCTATGGCGGCAGCGCGAAGGTGATGGAACTGGTGGCCCCGGCGGGGCCGGTCTACCAGGCGGGTACGCTGTCAGGCAATCCACTCGCCATGACGGCCGGCCTCTGGTCGCTCGGAGAACTGTCGCAACGCCTCTACAAACACCTGTCGAAGCTTGGCGCACAGCTCTCGAATGGGCTCGCCGACGCGGCGCGCGGCGCCGGCGTCGCGCTGCAAGTCAGCGCGGTCGGGTCGCTCGTCACGCCGTTTTTCACCGATCGTCCAGTCCGCGACTACGAATCAGCGCTTGCCGCAGATACCGCGGCGTACGGCACGTTCTTCAGGGGAATGCTCGCGCGCGGCATCTATCCGCCACCCTCGCAGTTCGAGGCGTGGTTCCTGTCGGGAGCGCACACCCCGCGCCACGTCGATCAAACGATCAAAGCGGCGCGGGATGCCATGAAGGACGTGAAGCGCGCTATCTAATCGCCGGTGGCTCGTCCAGCCGGACGCGAAGAATCGTCCCGGCCGGCACCGTGACATCCTTCCCCTCGGTGGCCGCTATCGTGCCGCCGCCGCCGATGAGGACGCCAAGCAGCGCTCCCTTCGCGCCGCCGATGATGCCGCCGATGATGGCGCCAATGCCTGCGCCAGCACCGATTTTTCCGACCTCGCCCTTGATGCCCTCGCTCTCGAGCGCCTGCGTGACGGTGCCGCGCATCGGATAGCTGCGGCCGCGAATCGTGATCTGGTCGAACTCGACCGTCACACTTCCCTTGCGGTCCGTGCGCGTGGCCTTGTTGACGGAGCTGACGATGCCGCGCACCGTCGAGCCAGCCGGGATCAACACCTGGTCTCCGCGATAGAGGTCAGCGACCGTCGTGGCCTGGAATCGCTGCTCCACCTGCGCGGTCTCAGACGACAGTTCGCTTTCCAGTCGGACGTCGATCTCCTGGCCGGCAGGAATGACGCTGGAGCTCGTTGTCCGCGTGCCGGTGCCCTGATCGGTTCGAGTGCCGATCGGTATAGACACCACCATTGACTCCGCCCCTGGGTGAGGCCCCGCCGGAATCGCCGTTGGTTCTCCATCCGCCCGAGCTCGTCGAGCCTTCGGCGCGTGCGCGCGATCGCACGTTCTGAATCCGGTTCTGGACGTCATTGAACTCACTCCGGCTGACGGAACCTTCCTTCCGCAGTTTGACCTTCAAATACACGGCTTCGTCACGAAGGTCATCGAGTTGGCTCTGCAGCTGCACAGCTGTGTCGCCGCTCATGCGCGACACGTCGCTGCTCGCCTCGTACACTTGATCCTGTAACCGCTGGATGTCGGTCGACGTGATCGTTTGCGCCGCGGCGGATTGCGCAAACGCCAGGCAGAGCAACACGATCGACGCGGTCCCAAACGCACGATTCAACATCGGCTGCAATCTCCCGTTCATCATTCCCGGCCGTTTCCGTCCATCAAAGTGGACGCGTACGGCGACTCTGACCGGATCGCTGCAAAAGAAGCGCCTCCCATCTGCAAGGCAGCTCATGGGCGAAAAAGGGCCTGGATTGTGCCAGCGCCAGCAGCCAGGAGCCAAGAGCCAGCGAGCCAGCCGCAGGGCTTTAGCCCTGCCTGCGGTATCATCGAATGATCCATTTCGATGGCACTTCTGAAGCTCCACAAGACGATCGGTGTTCGCGTCGGTCCTGTTCAGGTCGGCGGCGGCGCACCCGTCGTCGTCCAGTCCATGACGATGACCGATACCGCTGATGCCGCGGCGACGGCCCAGCAGTGCATCGAGCTGGCTGAGGCGGGATCCGAAATGGTCCGGGTGACGGTCAACCTGCCGGAGGCCGCCCAGGCGGTTCCTGAGATCAAGCAGCGGATGCTCGACGCGGGAGTCACCGCGCCCTTGATCGGCGACTTTCACTACAACGGCCATCTGCTGCTCACGCGCTATCCCGGCTGCGCGGAATCGCTCGACAAATACCGCATCAACCCCGGCAACGTGGGCACCGGCAAGCGCCGGGATGAACAGTTCGCGACGATCTGCGGCGTCGCTCGCGACCGCAACAGGCCGGTTCGCATCGGCGTGAACGGCGGCTCCCTGAATCAGGAGCTGGTCGTCGCGAAGATGCAGGACAACACCGATCGAAACCGCGGGCTGACGTCTGAAGAAATCATCAACGAGTGCATGGTGCTGTCGGCGCTGCAGTCGACCGAGCTTGCGCTCGAAAGCGGGCTCCGCCGCGATCAGATCATCATCTCGTGCAAGACGTCGCGGCCGCGCGACTTGATTGCGATCTATCGCGATCTGGCAAGCCAGACGGATCAACCGCTTCACCTGGGACTAACGGAAGCCGGCATGGGCACGAAGGGGCTCGTCTGGTCGGCCTCCGCGATGGGGGTTCTTCTCAACGAAGGCATCGGCGACACGATTCGCGTGTCGCTCACGCCTCGTCCTGGAGGGGATCGCCGCGAAGAAGTGTACGCCGCGTGTGAGCTGCTTCAGGCGCTGGGTCTGCGCTCGTTTTCCCCGAGCGTGACGGCATGTCCCGGCTGCGGCCGCACAACCAGCTCCACGTTCCAGGAACTCGCCGAACGAACGCAGGACTACATCCGCGAGCGGATGCCCGACTGGAAGGTCACCTATGAAGGCGTCGAAACGATGACCCTCGCGGTCATGGGCTGCGTCGTCAACGGACCCGGCGAGTCGAAGGCGGCGAGCATCGGAATCAGCCTGCCGGGCACTGGAGAATCTCCCAACTGCCCGGTCTACATCGACGGGCAGCATCACACGACGCTCAGGGGCACGTACGACGAGCTCGCCACCGCGTTCCGGGAACTCGTCGATAACTACGTCGTGACGAAGTACCCGCGCAAAGGCACGCGCGCGTAGCTCAAGGCATTTGAAGCGCCGCGACTCGACGCGACCAGACGGTCAGCAGCGCGACCCCGCAGATAATCAGGCCGGTTGAGAGCCCCCACCACAGTCCGATCACACCAAAGCCCCAGACGAAGCACAGGCTGTATCCCAGCGGCAGCCCGACGAACCAGTGCCCGGCGAGGTTCCACAACATCGGCGTTCGCGTGTCGCCCAGACCGCGCAGGGTGCCGGTCGAAACAGCCTGCACACCATCGAACAGCTGAAAGAGCGCCGCCACGAACAGAAGCGACACGCCGATCCCGAGCACCGCGGGATCCCTGGTGAATGCGCCGATCAATGCGCGAGGGATGAGAAGAAATGCCGCGGCGGCGCACGACATGAACAGCACACCGAAGAGAATCGCCGTCCAACCCGCTCTCGCGGCTCCGTCGCGATCGCGCCGTCCCACGGCATGTCCTACCCGGACCGCGCCAGCCGACGCGACGCCGAGCGGCACCATGAACGTCAGCGAGGCAAGGTTGACCGCGATCTGATGCGCAGCCAGCGCCGTCGGCGCCAGCCGCCCGGCCAGCGCGGTTGCCAGGGCAAACACGCCGACTTCCAGCGTCACCTGGCTTGCCGCGGGTAAACCAAGCGCGAGCAATTGGCGAATGGGCGCCAGATCGATTCTCGAGCTCCGGTGCCGCAGGGACAGGCCGGAGCCAGTCAGATGATTTCGGACCATCGATCGTTCGCGGTAGAGGATTACGGCCAGCAGGCATGCCGCCATCACGACGCGCGCGCCGACGGTCGCCCACGCGGAGCCGCGCACACCCATGGCTGGCGCGCCGAAGTGACCGAAGATCAGAATCCAGTTGGCGACCGCGTTCAGTACGTTTGCGAGCACCAGCGCAACCATGATCGGGCGAACCACTCCCATTCCCTGCAGGTAGCGGCGGAACGACGCATACAGCAACAGCGGTGGAATGCTCCACGCCAGCGCGCTGAGGTACGGTTGCGTCAGCCGAAGCACCGTTGGATCGAGGCCCCAGTGGCTCAGCGCGGCTGAAATCGTCAGCACGACAATCGTGATCGGAATCGACAGGAGCAGGGCGAGTCCCACGCCGTAGGCCAGCCAGCGGTGGCATTCGTCGAGACGGCCGGCACCAAACGCGTGAGAAACCAGCGTGTCGAGCCCCAGGAACAGGCCCATCGCGAAGATGCAGACGGCCATGAAGAGCGAGCTGCCGATGCCGACCGCACCAATCGCCTCGGGTCCAATTCTGCCGACCATCAGCGTATCGACGATTCCCATCGTCATCCAGCCGAGCTCCGCCATGACCACCGGCACGGCCAGGGTGAGCATCGGTCGGAATTCCTGACGGAGATCGCGAAACCAGGAACTGACTACCGGCGGCGGCGCTGTGTGGCGTTCCATTTCTCGACCACGCGGCGCAACTCTTTGAGAGGCTCTTCGCTGTCGTCGACCTGCAGGCGCAGCACGACGTCGTTGTTCAACCAGACGCCGCCGTTCTTCTTCACGATGATCATCGCCGCCGACTGCATGCCGCGCTTGTCGCCGCCGGCAGCCTGGCCGCCGTCGAGTGCTGCCATCAGGCGCATCGACAGATGTCCTTCGGTTTTTTCGAACGCGTCGACCATGCCGTTGACCACGGCTTCGCCGGCGAGAATGTTGCCCTGGGCGGTGCAGTACTTGCCGCCCTTGTTTCCGGCCCACGTGGTCGCCTTCGGTCCGGTATAGGCGGCGTAATTCCCTTTCGCATCCATCACCGCGAACTGACGCCCTTCCTTCGTCCAATCGCCTGGACGCGGATCGGGATCGCTGTCGAGGATGGCCTTGATGATCGCACCAGGGCTCATGCCCGCGCGCAGCAACGCAATCGCCTTGGGCCCGTAGCTGACGTCCACGATCGCCTGCGTGGCCGCCACGCCCACGTCCGCCTCGGCCCACAAGACGCCGTTGCCAACGGAGAACACGCGGGACTGCACCGCCCCGCCGACTTCACCCGTCGCCGGGTCGTAACCGAGGATCGAGAAGGTGGCGACGGGAGGAAATGGAAGGTTGGATGATTGGGACGACTGCGGATGAAGAGCGGGAATGGCGCCGAAGCTCAAAACCGCTAACAACAAAAATCGCAGTCGCATTCCGTACTTTTAACTTTTAACTTTTAACTTTTAACTTTTAACTTTCTACCGCCACGGCATGAGCCGTTCGATCCACTGAATCCTGGTGAGGTCGTTGTAGATGACGGTGACCATCAGCATCAGCAGCAGCACGAAGCCCGCGAGGAGCATCTTCTCCTTCACCTTCATGCTGAGGTCACGCCGCGACACGCCTTCCAGCGCGAGGATCGCGATGTGCCCGCCGTCGAGGACCGGGATCGGCATCAGGTTGAGCAGCCCGAGGTTCAAGCTGATCATCGCCAGCAGGCTGAACAGTTGCTGCAACCCTTGCTGGGCCGCCATGCCGGATAGATCGGCGATCGCGACCGGGCCCATCAACTGCTTGACGGATGTATGACGCGTAAACAGGCCGCCGAGCGTCTGGACGATCAGCTTGGACCACGTCCAGTTCTGAGAAACGCTCCCTTTGAATGCCCCCCAGAGCCCGGGCTGGATCGGCAGTTCCGCGCCACTCAGGGTTGCACCAATCATGACGGTGTCGTTGATGCGCCTCGGCGTGACGGGCACCTGTTGAATCCGCCCGTTTCGTTTGATTCCCAGCGTAAGGGTCTTGCCCTCGTTCGCCCTGATAAGCTCGATGAGCCGTGGGTTCGTGATGTCGCGTTCGTCGCCTGCCGCCATGACGACGTCACCGACTTGCAGTCCCGCCTCATGTCCGGGGGCATCGCGCTGCAGCGACATAATCTGCGGGTGCATCATCGGCAGGATTGCGAGGCTGTCGAGATCAACCACGTCGTACTTGCCGGTACCGGCAGGCGCGAAGGCCAGATCGAGTGGCGTGCCGGCGCGATCGACATGGATCGTCACCTGCCGCTTCGACTTCGCAGCTATGACGTTGAGAAAATCTTCCCAGGTCTTCACCCGCTCGCCATCGACGCTCAGGATGGTGTCGCCAGGCTGCAGTCCAGCGGACTTCAGCGGCGATTTCTCGAGGATGGACCCGACCTGGGCCGCCTGCTGATAGAACTCGGGTGGCGGGGTTCCCCGGTAGAACACCAGCGTCATCACGACCACGGCGAGCACCAGGTTCATGACCGGCCCCATGATCAACACTTGGAACCGCTGCCATTTCGATTTCGACAGGAATTCGTCCGACGCACCCGTTCGCGCATCGTCCGGGTTCTCGCCGGCCATCTTCACGTAGCCGCCCAGAGGCACCGCGCTGATGCAGTACTCGGTGTCGCCACGGCGAACCGCTATCAGCTTGGGTCCAAACCCGAGCGAAAAGGTGAGGACGCGCACGCCGATTCGGCGGGCCATGAGAAAGTGCCCGAGCTCGTGCACGAAGATGAGCACACCCAGGACAAAAACGAACGCAAGAAGACTCGTCACTAGAGATGACCCCTGGTACGCGGCGCTGCCGACAAGCCCGCGCTACAGACGATGGCGGCTAAACTCTTGATTGTACCCTACCCGCGCCCGCTTTCGTGAAATCCCGGGCCCAGCGGTCGACCTCGCGCACCTCGGGGAGGCCCCGGATCGGACGGGAGCCTCCGTCCTCGTACGCATCCAGCGCCTGCCCGATCAGATCCGGAATCGACGTCAAACCGATGCGTCTTTCCAGGAACTCGGAAACCGCGACCTCGTTGGCGGCGTTCAGCACGATGGGCAGCGCCGGATCGCCGGCGAGGGCTCGAAACGCGAGGCCCAGACAGGGAAATTTCGTCACATCGGGCGCGGTGAAATCCAGCCGGCCTGCGCGCGCGAGATCGAGCGGCGGCAGTGAGGCGGCCCAGCGGGCCGGGTACGAGAACGCGTACTGGATCGGCAGCCGCATGTCCGTGACGCCCAGTTGCGCGATGATCGAGCCGTCAACCAGCTCGACCATCGAGTGCACGATCGATTGCGGGTGAACCAGGACTTCAATCCGCCCCGGCGGCACGTCGAACAGCCACCGTGCCTCGATCACCTCGAGACCCTTGTTCATCAAGGTCGCTGAATCGATCGTGATCTTCGGGCCCATCGTCCAGGTCGGGTGCCGAAGTGCTTCTTCGGGAGTGACGGTTGCGATTTGGCTAACCGGCGTGTCGCGGAAGGGGCCCCCGGAAGCGGTAAGAATCAACCGGCGCACATCGGCTGGCGATCGTCCGTGCAAGCATTGGTGAATGGCGTTGTGCTCGCTGTCGACTGGCAGGACGGCCACGCCTTTTGCGCGAGCGGCCTCCATCACAATCGCACCCGCCATCACCAGGATTTCCTTGTTCGCGAGCGCGATCGTCTTGCCGGCATCAATCGCGGCGAGCACGGCGTCGAGCGCCGCCGTCCCGGACGAGGCGAAGAGGACCACGTCGGCGTCGGGATGTGTGGCGACGGCGATAAGGCCCTCGGGGCCGCTCAAGGCCTGGGCTGAGGGCGCGGCGCCACGACGGCGAAGTTCTGCAACGGCGTCAGACACCGCACGCGGTGTCGACATCGCGATGATGTCGGGCGAGAACCGCGCGACCTGTTCGACCAGGCGCGCGATGTTCTCGCCGGCCGCCAGCGCCACGACGCGCAGGCGGTCCGGGTGTGCGGCGACCACCGCGAGGGCACTCTGCCCTATCGATCCGGTCGAGCCAAGAATCGCTATGCGACGCACGTCAGGAATCCGTCCGTGATGATCAAAAACGGAAATACCGTACGAACACGTAATACACCGGTGCGGCAAACAACCAGCTGTCAATCCGATCGAGCACGCCGCCATGACCCGGAATGAGCGTGCCCGAGTCCTTCACACCCGCGCTGCGTTTCAGGAGCGACTCGAACAAGTCGCCCACGATGCCGAGCGCTGAGACGCTCGCGCCGACGAGCGCGAGCAGAAGCACGGGCGCCTCCGGGAAGACGAATCGCGCACCGATCACAAATGCCAACGTTCCGAAGACCAAGCCGCCGATCGCACCCTCCACCGTCTTCTTCGGACTGATTGCCGGCGCGAGCGGCCGCCTGCCCAGCGCCCGGCCTGTGTAGTACTGGGCCGAGTCGCTGATCACGATGGTGGTCATCAGCAGCAACAGGGCCTCGCGTCCGCCGGACGCGCGGACCGCCGCGAGTGCGCCCAGCGGCAGCCCGATGTAGACGACGGGAAACAGCGCAGCGGCCGAGTCCCGAAGAATTTCCGGCCCCGGCCGCGCCGATCCCACCGCCGCCGCGCCGATCGTAATCAGCGCGGTCATCAGCACGACGTCCACGACGGCCCAGCCGCTTCCCAGCGCGGCGCACGCGCCAAGCACGGCAGCGCCGGGAACCGCCCTGGGCACGTACGCGCCGAGGGCGGCCGCGATCGTCACGTACTCGACAAACGCGAAGACGGCCGCGATGAGCGCCAGCACCAGCGTCGCAACGGGCGGAAGCAGCCAGACCGCTCCGATCACGATCGGCAGCAGCACGAGCGCGCTGAGAACCCGGGTCATGCGATTCAGGCGGCAGGCAAGTTCGGTCGATCGGCCCGGTCGCGGCGAGGCAAACGGCTCATCGTCCGGCCACCGCCGGCTGCTTGATCCCGCCGTAGCGGCGGTCGCGCTTCTGGTACGCGAGTATGGCTTCCAGAAGGTGTTGCTTGCGGAAATCAGGCCACAGGGTGTCTGTCACCCAGATCTCGGCGTAGGCAATCTGCCACAGGAGGAAATTGCTGACCCGTATCTCGCCGCTCGTTCTGATCAGGAGATCGGGATCAGGCTGACCGGCCGTGTAGAGCAGGTCGCTGAAGTGCTGCTCGTCGAGATCTGCGGCCGCGATGCCGGATGAAATGGCCCGCCGCGCCGCTTCGACAATCTCGGCGCGCCCGCCGTAGTTCAAGGCGATATTGAAGATCATCCCGCTGTTCCGGGCGGTCTTTTCTTCGGCCATCTTCAATTCGCCGCGCACGTCGGGCGCGAGCTCCTCTTCGCGGCCGATCACGCGGAACCGAATGTCGTTCTTCAGCAGCGTGTTCAGCTCGAGACGCAGATATCGTTTCAGCAACGACATCAGCGTCGAGACTTCGGTGACGGGGCGCTTCCAGTTCTCCACGGAAAACGCGTACAGCGTGAGCACCTTGATGCCCAGCCGCGCCGACGACTCGACGATGTCGCGAACCGAATCGATGCCGGCGCGGTGGCCCTCGACCCGCGGCAGGTGGCGCTGAGCAGCCCAGCGGCCGTTGCCGTCCATGATGACCGCGATGTGCTGGGGCAGGTGGGCGAAGTTCACCTGTCTTGCGAGCGCCTCTTCGGGCGACCCGGCCGGCACAACGGAGAGAATGTCCTGCAGCGGCATAATGGCTGGCCGAATTTAAACCTTGATGATACAGGGTGTTACGGGTAGCTCACAAGGGGCGCATTTGTCGTCAGTAATACACGCCGACGAGGAACAGGCCGTGCGCCGGAGCGGTCGGGCCGGCCTGCGATCGATCGAGCGATGACAGGACACTCTCCACTTGCGACGGCAGCCACCGGCCGGTTCCAACCTCCACGAGTGTTCCGACGATGTTGCGGACCATGTGGCGAAGAAATCCATCTCCCTCGATTCGCATGACCAGGGGCCGATCGTACCCGCCGCCGTCTGTCCATACGATGCGACGCACAGCACGGTTCGTGGAACTCCGGACCGAGCGTCTGCCCTGAAACGCTGCGAAATCGTGTTCGCCAACGAGCGGCCCGGAGGCACGCTTCATCGCCTCGACGTCCAGGGGCTGCGCGACGTGCCAGACGAACCGGGAAAGGAACGGCGACACGAACGGGGCGTTCACGATTCGATACTCGTACACTTTCCCGATCGCGCTGAATCGGGCATGAAACCCTGGCTGCGCTTCCTCGACCGAGAGAACGCGCACGTCGGAGGGCAGGGCGGCGTTCAAGGCACGGGCCAGCGTCGGGCACTCGAGCGTTCCAGCGAATGAAATCGTCGCGACCTGGGCGAGCGCGTGGACACCGGCGTCGGTGCGCCCGGCGCCGTGCACCGTGATCGGCTCGCCGTTCATCGGTGCAAGCGCATCCTCGAGCAGGCCCTGAATCGAGACGCCCGCGCCTTGACGCTGCCACCCGACGTAGTTGGTGCCGTCGTACTGAAGGGTAATCTTCAGATTTCGCATATCGAGGCAGCCCTAAAGGGCTCCGCTACACGCGCGAGCCGGGCTTCACGACGGGAAGGCCCTTCGCGCACAGCGGACAGGACGCGCCCTCGTAGCTCGGCACGTTCAGCTGCACGAGGCTGAAAAGTGGAACCGGAACCCTGGCGGCGTCGCCACCGCGATCGATGAGCGACGCCGCGCCGGCCACGCTCGCGCCGAGCGCAAGCGCGACATCAATGGTTTCCCGCGTCGATCCTCCGGTGGTCACCACGTCTTCGACCACGACAACCCGATCGGACGGCGCCAGCGAGAATCCACGCCGCAGTGTCAGCTTCCCTTCCTGACGTTCGGCGAATATCGCGCGGATGCCGAGCGCACGGCCAACCTCCTGCCCGATGACAATGCCCCCGAGCGCCGGCGAGAGGATCGCCGTAGGCTGGAGGTGCTTCACTCGCGCTGCGAGCGCCTTGCCGAGCGACTCAGCGAATTCCGGATACTGCAGCACGAGCGCGCTCTGCAGATACCGTTCGCTGTGCAAGCCAGACGTGAGGCGGAAGTGCCCCTCGAGGAGCGCACCGGACCTCCGGAACAGATCGAGAACGGCCTCCGCCTGCATCTACGTCGCCTTCCCGTTGCGTGGCGTCCGAAGGTTGTCTTCGAACAGTTTCAGAATCCGCTTGTACTCGTCGGCCCAGCTGGCATTCTCGGTAAACCCGTGATTCTCGACCGGATACGGCGCGAAGGACCAGTTCTCTTTCTTCAGTTCGATCAGGCGTTGCACGAGCCGCACGGAATCCTGGAAGTGCACGTTCGTATCGACCATGCCGTGACAGATGAGGAGCGCGCCCTTCAGCCCTTCCGCGAAGTAAATCGGCGAGCTTTTCCGATACGCCTCCATGTCCTTCTGAGGAACATTCAGGATGTTCGAAGTGTAGCCGTGATTGTAATGGGCCCAGTCCGTGACCGGGCGGAGCGCAGCGCCGGCGGCAAAGACATCCGGGGTCGTGAACATCGCCATGAGCGTGATGAACCCGCCGTAACTACCGCCATAGACGCCGATGTGCCTCGGATTGACCTGTTCCTTCGCGGTCAGGAACTTCGCCGCGTCGACGATATCCTCGAGGTCCTTCCCGCCCATGTGCCGGTAGATTGCGGTCCGCCAGTCCCGGCCATATCCGGAGCTCGCACGATAGTCCACGTCGAGCACAACGTAGCCGCGTGACGCGAGCAGGTTGTGGAACATGTATTCACGGAAGTAGCTCGCCCAGTATTTGTGGGCATTCTGTGCGTAGCCGGCGCCGTGCACGAATACAACGCCAGGATGTGTCGGATCGCGTTTGGCGCCGATCATCTCCGGCGTGAAGAGACGCGCGTAGACTTCGACGCCGTCGCGAGCCGGGAAGGTGATGACCTTTGGATCGATCCAGTTGAACGATCGCCATTCCGCCGTTGGCGTCACGGTGACCTGCTTTGCCGCCGCTCCGGGTTTGTTCGGCACGACAAAGACTTCGGGGGGCTTGTTGCTGTACGAGTAGATCACGCCCAGCGTCGAATCGTCCGGCGACACCTCCGCCTGGTTCGAGCCCACCATGGACGTGATCTTTGTTCGCGGGCCTCCGTCAACCGAGACCGAATACAGATGCCTCTCGCCGGGATGCGCCTCGCTCGTCGTGATGTGGAAGCTGCGGCCGTCGCGTGAGAGATCCGCGGAGCTGACTTCCCACTTGCCCTCGGTCAGTTGTTTCGGTTTCGCACCATCGGCCGACAAATCCAGCGTGTAGAGATGCATCCAGCCGTCGCGCTCGGAGAGAAACCAGATTCGCTTGTTGTCCGGCAGAAACTGGATGCTTGGAGTCCCGAACCCCGTCCCCGCTTCACGGACCCACGCGTCGTCGTGCAAGGTATCGATCACCCTGGTCTTGCCGGTCTCGGGATCGATGGTCACCAGCCAGCGATCCTTGTTGTCGGCCGACGACGCCGAGGCCACCACATACTTGCCGTCGTCGGAGACCACGGGCGTGCCCCAGCGGATCTCGCGCTCAGCTTTCGACGGAGTCGCTGACGGCTTCTCGGCATCGACCACCGGCGGCGCGAAGCTGCCGTCGGCCCACACCGTTTTGCCGGTCCGCAGGTTGAGGACGCCGAGCAGCCGCCGATCCTGCGTGTCCCCGACATTGGTTCGGCCCGGGATGTCTTCGGTGTATCCGGTTTCGGTCACGTAGTTCGGGACGATAGTGTTTTTCGCGCCGGTGGGCCGTTCGCCGACCAGCACAAACACGTGCGTGTCGTCAGCAGACAGCATGAGGTCGGCGGCGGTCTGCCGATCCTGCAGCTCAAACGCCGGCAGCTTGTCCTTCTTGTCCTTTTCCTCGTCTTTCTTCTTCTGCTCCTTCTGCGTGCGCACGTACTCGATGAGCTTCTCTTCCTCGTCTCGCAGGAACTTCTGGCTGTCGGTGAGGCGGGGATCGCTTTTCTTCGGGGCGACGTCGGTCAGCTGCGTCACGATTCCGCTGTCGGGCGATTCGAGCGGAACGATGAACAGGTTTCCGTCACGAACATAGGTCACCTGGGTGTCGTGCCGGGCCCAGCGTGGATTCGACTCGCCCCCGGTCGTGCGGGTGATCTGGCGACGGGTTCCGCGAGCGCTGTCAACCAGAACGATGTCTCCACCGTCTACAAACAGAACGCGCCGGTGCGCCTTGTCCCAGCGTCCGTTCGCGGAGGGGGCGGTCTTCGTGTCGTCGTCGGAAAGCTTGCGCGGATCGCCGCCGTCGCGGCCGACGACATAGGTGGACGCCTCTTTTTCGCCAGGCTTTCGCCATTCGAAGAACAGCTTCTGCGAGTCGGCGGACCATCGCAGGCCTGTCGGCGGGTAGCCCACGAGGTCTGGGCCGCGCATGATGCTGTCGACCGTCAGCTCGAACCGGCCGGCGGAGGATGAATCCTGATTCCCGGGAGAAGATTTCTGGCCCGAGGCCGTCGCGAAGGAGCCGGTCACGAGCGCTACCGCGAGCGCGAATGTGTGTCGTCGCATGAAGGTCGTCCGCGGAAAATGCTGAATTCGGTGAATGGCGGTGGGCCAGCGGGCATTAGTATACATTTTGGAAACAGGACTCCCCCGGCGTCCGTCATACCCACGACGGCCTGCGCGCCGTTTCTTGCTATTCCCGATAAGTCGAATTCCCAAGCTGCGGTAATTGGAGATCTGCAAATGCGTTTCGAGCAACGAATATCGGCACTTTCGAAGTGTTTCGTGATCTGCGGCACGGCGGTGCTGCTGTTCGCTTCCGGGCGGGTAGTGTCCGCTTCCGGACAAGCCGCGGCGTCCAGCCAGGCACCCGCGCCAGCCACGCAACCCCCGGCTCAGCAGTCGGCCGCCGCGGTCCCAGGCCCCGAGCTTCAGATCACCGCCGACGAAGCGGTGAAGATGGCGCTCGAGAACAACCTGGGGATCCAGGCGGAACGATTCAGTCCGCAGGTGCAGGCGATGGCCTTGGCGCAGACGCGTGCGAACTATGCGCCCGTGGTCTTCACGAACTCCACGAAGAACAGCAACAGCAATCCTCCGCAGAATTTCCTTGCGGGCAACAACTTCGTGACGAACTCCGGGTTCCGGTCGAACTTCGGCGTCGCTCAATTCCTCAAATGGGGCGGCGGAAACTACCAGGCATCGCTCGACGGCGCGCGGAACTCGACCAGCGACCCGACCGACCCCTTCAACCCGCGGCTGTCCTCGAACTTCAATTTCAATTTCACACAGCCGCTGCTCCGGAATTTCACGATCGACCAGACCCGGCAGCAACTGCTCGTCGGCCTGAAGCAGCAGGAGATCGTGGACCTGCAGCTGCAGCAGCAGGTGACGCAGACCTCGCGGTCCGTGAGGAACGCGTACTTCGATCTCGTCGCCTCCATCGGGCAACTACAGGTGTCGAAGGAGTCGCTGGACCTGGCGAGGGAATCGCTGAGGAACAACGAACGCCGCGTCGAGGTCGGCACAATCCCACCCATCGACATCGTCGAAGCGCAGGCCGAAGTCTCGCGCAACGAAGAGTCCTTCATTCTGAGCGAGGCGCAGGTGAAGTCGGTCGAAGACGCGCTTCGCGCGCTCATCCTGAATCCGAAACAGCCGGATTTCTGGACGTCCCATCTCGTCCCGGCGGAACAGCCGGCCCTTGCGCCGCGTCCCGTGAATCTCGAGGCAGCCATCCAGAATGCGCTCGACCACCGGATGGACGTCGCGCAGCTCCATCGGGAACTGGATCAGACCGACATCACGATGAAGTACGCCAAGAACCAGCGGCTGCCCAACATCAACGCCATCGTCAACTATGGCCTGGCGGGTGTCGGAGGCACACGGACCGTTTACGACACGACTGGTGGATTCCCCGTGCCCATTGGCGCCGCGCAACGTTCGTTCAGCGACGCGCTGCACGACGTTTTCGGGAACGAGTTCAAGACCTGGAGCCTTCAGTTCCAGTTCAGCTATCCGATTGGACAGAGCGTCGCGGATGCGGGCCTGGCGCAGACCAAGATCCAGCGCGAGCAACAGTTGACGACGCTTCAGCAGCTCGAACTGCAGGTGACGACGCAAGTCCGCGAGGCCGCCCGGCAAGTGGAAACGAGCTTGAAGCGAGTCGAGGCGACGCGCAAGGCACGAGAGTTCAGCGACCAGCGGTACCAGGCAGAGCAGAAGCGAATCAACGTCGGACTGTCAACGACGTTCCAACTGGTCCAGGCACAGCGCGACCTGTCGAGCGCCAAGCTCGCGGAACTGAACGCGATCATCGCGTATAACCGCGCGCTCATCGGCCTCGACGCCATCCAGCTCGTGCCGCCTGGAAGGTGATCAGATACACTTCCCCGCGTGAAGCTGACCGTCACGGTCATCACGCGGGATGAGGCGCGTCACGTCGAGGCCGCGCTCCAGTCAGTCGCCTGGGCCGACGAGATCATCGTCGTCGACTCAGGCAGCACGGACGACACGGTGTCGATCGCGCGCCGGATGGGCGCGCGCGTTGAAGTTCGGGAGTGGCCCGGTTACGGCGCGCAGAAGAATTACGCGGCCGAGATCGCCTCGCACGACTGGATCCTCTCCCTCGATGCGGACGAACGTGTCAGCCCGGACCTTGCTGTGGAGATTCGGGAGACGCTCCAGGGTGAGCCGGCTCATTGCGGCTATCGCATTCCGCGCGTAACGTGGTACCTCGGCCGCTGGATTCGATCGACGGACTGGTATCCAGATTACCAATTACGCTTATACGATCGGCGCTCGGCGCGATGGAACACGCGCCGGGTTCACGAGTCGGTTCAGGCCGATCGCGCCGCTGGCGTCCTCCGCCACGAGCTGCAACATTACGCCTATCGCGACATCTCGCACCATCTCGCGACGATCGACCGCTACACAACCCTTGCCGCGGAACAGTGGCTCGCTGAAGGCCGCCGCACCAGCGGGCTCGGGATGTTCTTTCATCCGCGATTCGCATTCCTTCGAAACTACGTCCTGCGCGGCGGTTTCCGCGACGGCGCCACGGGCCTGCTCGTATCGAGGATGAATTCGTACTATGTATTCCTCAAGCTGGCCAAACTGTGGGAGCTCCAGCACGGCGTGAACACTGCTCAGTCCGCCGCAGACAATCCGCAATCGGCAATTCCCAATCGCCAATCGGCAGTCGCCAAATCGGCAATCAGCAATCCGCAGTCGCCAATCGATAAGGGCTGATGTTCTCGTTGCATATCGACACGGCACGCACGTGGCGAGGCGGACAGAACCAGGTGCTGAACACGCTTTTCGGCCTGCGTGCGCTTGGACACCGGACGATGCTCGTGGCGCACTCCGAGGGCGAGCTTCGACAGCGCGCGAAGGAAGGTCTCGATTTGCTGCCGCTCGCGCCGAAGACCGAGATGGACCTCACGGCGGCGTGGCGGTTCTCGCGCATCCTCAAGCAGTTGAAGCCGGATGTCGTTCACGCGCACGATCCGCACGGTGTCGCGATGGCGGCGCTCGCGCTCTCCATGAGCACGCAGCTCTCCAAGCCGCCGCTCGTGGCCGCCCGCCGGGTGGATTTCCATCTCAGGGGCAACTCGCTCTCGCGGTGGAAATACCGGCAAGTCGACTGCTTCATCTGCGCATCCGACGCGATCCGGCAAATGCTGATCGGTGACGGCGTTCCCGCCGCGCGGTCCGTGACGGTGCATGAGGGCATCGATGTCGAACGGATTGAATCGACCGAGCCGGCCAACCTCCATGGCGAGTTCTGGCTCCCGCATCATGCGCCAATCGTGGGAAATGTCGCCGCGCTCGTTCCTCACAAAGGGCAGCGCCATCTCATCGATGCCGCGAAAGTCGTGGTTCAGCAGGTGCCGGACGCGCGGTTCATCATCGCGGGCGAAGGCGAGCTGCGTCCCGCGCTCGAACGTCAGATCAAGGACTACCACCTCGAGAAGCACGTGCTGCTCGCTGGTTTCCGGCCCGATGTTCTTTCACTCCACAAGGCGTTCGACATCTTCGTGATGAGCTCGGTCACCGAGGGACTCGGCACGTCACTGCTCGATGCGATGGCGGCAGGCAAGCCGATCGTCGCGACCCGCGCCGGCGGCATCCCGGAGGTCGTCGCCGAGGAGGAGACCGGCCTTCTCGTTCCGCCTCGCGATCATGAGGCCCTCGCCGACGCGATCGTTCGGCTGCTGAAGGACGCCGAACTGAGACGGAGGATGGGAGAAGCGGCGCGCACCCGGGCGCGCACCTTTTTCAGCGCCGAGCGGATGGTGCAGGAGACACTGCTGGTTTACCAGCGAGTTGCGTTGCAGCCGCATCAAGAAGACTGACTCGCGGTTCGCAGTTCGCAGTCGCGGTTCGCGGTTCACGGTTCGCGCAGTGGACCCTACCGTACCGCCGCCAAACCCGACTTGCACCCCGGAATGCCCCCTCGGACAGTCGTCGAACGTGACGGACGCTCCATTCTGTGAAAACGTCACGCCGCGGACGATGCGGGAGGTGGGAGTGCCGTCGGGATCGATGAGGTTGACTTGATTGATCGGCTTGCGGCCGACGCCATCAAAGATCCGAAGCTGGTACCCGTTGACGACAAACCCGACGCGGAAACCGTCCGCGGCCCAGGCGATCTCGTCGCAGTGCTCGGATCCGGCCGTGAGCGAGGCCACCTGAACCGCGTCGGCCCTCGTCGCGCCCAACCAGATCGTTTCGCACCATCCACCTGCGCAAGGCTGCTTCCTGACCAACGCGATGCCTGGCGCGTTCGCCGGGCTGGCTGCCAGGAGTTCCTGCACCGCCCCGGCGCGCCTGCCGGCCAAATAGCCTGCGACCAACGCGGGCGCCATGGCCACCATCAACAAGATGCCCGTCAGCCTCGCCTGACGACGCGCGGGCGACACAGTCCTCGAAGCGGGCATTGCGAATCTCCCTGCTTTCTGCCAAATCCGCAGGCATTCATCATGCCGACATGGCAGAGCGAAAAATCGAACCGAACGGGGTCGTCAGGATTGAGTGCGCGTAGAGACGCGGTGATGTCGGCTGCCATTCGCCAACCCGGGCTGGAGTAGCGCGTCAGGCCGAGGCACCGGCCAAGCCGTATCACGTGCGTATCGAGCGGCACGATCAGTTTCGATTTCGGTACCCCGCGCCACACGCCCAGATCGACTTCGTCGCTGCGAACCATCCAGCGCAGGAACAGGTTCAGCCGCTTGCAGGCGCTGCCCGACGATGGCCGTGGAAAGAAGTAGCACACGCCGGGACGTCTCGGGCGGCGGCCATATGCGCGCTTGATCTCCAGTGCGAGCGCGCGCGTTGAAAAACTGTCGAGGGCGGGACCGACATCCGCGTCTTCGGATTTCAGGCCTTCCAGGAAGAACTGTTCGATGGACCCGGAGCGCTCGAGCATCTGCCGAAGGATCCAGAGCAGTGCAATCAGGTCTTCGCCTCGAATCCACCGGTGGACCATCGCGCGCATCGCCGGCGGAGCCGCTTCAGGCTCGAAGCTTCGCACGAATGCGGCGGGACTGGGCCCGACGGAGGCCAGCAGATTGTCGATGGAATTCAGCACGCTCGCCACCCGCCCGAACGCAAGCGCGCCCGCGCAGAACGCGGCAATTTCACGATCCGCGGGCTCGGTGAAGGGGCGAGCCTTATGAACCGGATCGCTGGCGGAGTCGGACCGGTTGTAGTCGTGGTATAGGCTGTCGAGGCGGCCGGCCAGGCCGGCGCCTCTCGTAGATCGCGGCATCGACGCCACGATCATAGTGCTGAATGCTGAGTGCTGAATGGAAGATCGCCTGGCCTCCGCCTCCGCCTTTCATTCAGCATTCAGAATTCAGCAGTCAGCATTTAGTTGATCCTGATGGTAAGCGCCTTCGTGTTATTCGTCTCGGTCGTTTCGGTCACCGCGCCGTCCGCATCGCTGACGGCGATGATGTAGTACAGCCCGGGCGCGGTCCCCGCGGGAATCGTGACCTGCGTCTGGACTGCGCTGGTTCCGTTGGGCCCGAGCGCTGGGACGGTTCGCTCGCCGATCGGCTGATCTCCCGCGTCGAACGTGAAGTTCGACGACAAATAGAGCCGCGTGGTCGACGCGCCGGATGAACCGCCACCGGCATTCTTGGTCGTATCGGTGACCGAGATGGTCGCGCCGGCAACGGCCGTCGGCGGTGCGGTCAGGGTGAAGACCGTCAGGTCCGGTCCCACCTTCGTCGTGCCGTACGACACGTTGTTGGTTTCGGCCGACTCGAGCACCGCATTGGTGTCGTCGGCGCTGACGAGGATGAAGTAGCTGCCCAACTCGGTCCCCGCTGGAATCGTGACCGTCGTGCTGCCGGAGTTCGTCGTCCCGGCGTTCAGCGCCGCCACGCTGCGGCTTCCCAGGAATGTGTCGGTCGAATCCAGCGAAGAGTTCGTCGACAGGTAGAACGACGTCGTCGAGGGCCCGGCCGGGGAGCTACCCTGATTCTTGACGGTGTCGGCAATGGTCAGCGGGAATCCCGCGCCCGCGGCGGTCGGAACGACCGTGCTCGATTCGATCAAATCGGGCCCGATCTTGATCGCCGTGCTGAACTTGACGTTGTTCAATTCCTGCGTCTCCTGGACCGCTGACGCGCCGTCAGCCTTCGCGATGATGTAGTACGTCCCTGGGGTCGTGCTCGCGGGTATCGTCAGGAGCGTTGTCGCCGTGTCGGTCGTGTTTGGTCCAAGCGATCCGATGCTCCGCGACCCGACCTGCGTGTCGGTGTCGTCGAGCAACACATTCGACGAAAGATAGAAAACGGTCGTCGAGGTGCTTGCGCTTCCGGCGCCCTGGTTCTTCGTCGCGTCGCTGATCGAAATCGTCGCGCCCGGAGCAGCCGAGGAGGGCGTCGTCAGCGCCGACATCACGAGATCCGGTCCGATGGCCATGATCGAACCGATCTTCACGTTGTTCGACTCGTTCGACTCTGTGACGGCCCCGGCCACATCGGCCTTCGCCAGGAGGTAGTAGTTGCCGACCCCGATGTTCGACGGGACCGTGAAGACCGTCGCAGCCGGGTTCGTCGTTCCGACCGCGAGCGTCGGCACGTCGCGCGTGCCGAGGTTGAAGTCGGCCACATCAATGGCCGTATTCGTTGACAGGTAGAAGCCGGTCGACGACGGCGCAGACGGGCCCTGCCCCTGGTTCTTCGTCGTGTCGTTCACCGTGATTTGCGCGCCCGCTCCGGCCGTTGTCGGTCCGGTCAGCGCGGTGACCAGGAGGTCCGAGGGCTGATCGTTGCTGACGATCGTGACCGCAGCGCCGCCGGATCCGAGCACGTAGTTCGGATCCGGAATCACCGCGACAATGACGTTCTCATTGGATTCGACGGCGGGATCGTCAATCGGCGTAACCGGAACAACCTGAGAAGCCACGCCCGCGTCCAGGGTTACCACACCCGGTAAGGCGACGTAATCATTGCCCGGTGTCGCCGTTCCAGAAACGGCATAGTGAACGGTCAGCGGCTGCGAGGTATCCCCGGTGCGGCTGAAAGTGAATGCCCCCGAGGTCGGTCCTGCTTCCGTCGCCGTCGCGGTGGATGCCACGACGCTGACGGCCGGCAGGTTGGAGGGCCCGGAGGCCGAGCAATTCGGCAGCGAGAACGACCCGATACGCGTTTGCCATCCGGCGTCGCTGGTCGAGGCGTAGTACTCCTGCGTATACCAGAATGTGCAGTCGTCCACGGGATCGACAACCATCATGCTGTAATCGCCCCATCGGCCGGAGGAGTTCGTCTGAGAGCCCAGTGCCGACCATCAGGTCGTTTTCACCGAGGGTCATCGTATTCGGAGGATCGGCAGCCAGGCGACCGGTGTAACGAATGGACGGGAAGGTCGATACGCCAGTCACGCTGAAGCCAAGCGCCATGTTGCCGGACGCGTCGAGAGCGACACTGCCCATCCAGCGATGATCGGCATCGGGCGCGTAGGTCCCCTGTTGATAGATCGATGGCGATGAACCCGGGTTCCGGATTTCGTACCAGCGAATGCCGGCGTGATCCGCGCCGTCCGCATCGACGGTGTGGTTGACGACGAGCGACTCGTGGTCACCGAAGTTTCGATACTGCAGCCGATACATCAGGCGATCGGACATCGCATCGATCGTCGCGGTCGTACCCGGCTGCGGCAGGCAGTTTCGAGAATTACCGCACAGGTCCGAATCGAACGGAGCGGTAGGCAGCGCGGCCACACGCGTGAAGAACGACTGCGACGGCGTCGTCCAGTCGGTGTGGAACTGCCAGATCTGAATCTGGTCCGAGGGCGTGACGCCCCACGCATCATCGTCAATCTGCGCGAAGTAGGCCGGCGAGCCCGCCGGCGGTGCGGGACCATCGAGATCTCCTGGAAGCATCGCCGCCAGATTCATGTCGACCGACGCCAGGTCGTAATAGATCGCCGAGGCCGGCTGGCCGGTCAGCATCCGTGCTCGATCGAATGCGACGACTCCCTGTCCGGCGAACTGCAGCGACACCGACGTGTACTGGTTCATCGTCATGTAGTAGCCGTCGGGCCACACCGCGAGCTTGGGATAGTCGTTCAGCTTGTCGAACGAATACTGATATCGATAGTAGGCACCGAGCGGATCGGACGTCGCCGACACGGCGATGCACTCGTAGAAGGGACTGAAGAGGAGAATGCCGAAGAAGTTATTTGGGATCGCAAGCTGGCTCATGACCCAGCGGTCGGCGAGATGATCGTAACGGACGATCGGATCGCCGTCGTTGGTGGTTTCGCACGGTCCACCGAACCCGCTCCAGAGCGTGTTCGCTGCCGCGGGACCGTATAACAGGGCGGGCGGCGTCGCTGGCGTCCCCTTGCTGTAGACGGCAAACGAAAGATTGACCATCTGCACGAAGTGGTTTGGGCCGACATCGCCGTTGGTGTCCGGCGGCAACACCCCGTTCACATTGCTGATTCCCTCGACGGCGTTGGACGGCCCGGGTATCGACGGAAGTTCGGGGGTCGACTGCACCACGGGGTCGGAAAGAAGACCAGAGGGGTGTCGGGACACGCGGCGCCATCGCGGCTCGCGCTCCTTGATCATCTCACCCTGCGGAGGCCTACCCGGAGGCAAATCCCGGAGCCTTGGCGATCGATCGAATCGATCCAAATTGATGACCGATGTCGGCGAGCCGGCGCGTGTCTTGGACGGTCCAGGACGTTGTGCCCGAATGTCCGTGATCGAGACAAGCGCCACGAGAACGGCAACGACGAACAGTCGTTCCTTCATGGCCGCGGAGACGCGCAAGCCTCATACCGCTCAGCTGTGGCAGGTCGTTCTGTCGCGGAGCCCGCAACTCCGCACAGATATGGGCCTTATCCGCCAGTACCGGGTAGTTTTGACCCCCGTGTGGTCGCGGGCTGGAAGATGCCCGAGACGATGAATACTACCCGCTGGGCGAAATTTGTCGCCGTGGAGTCAGAACGTCGTAACGGGCATTCCCGCCTGGCACATCGGACACTCGGCTGCCGGATAGTTCTCCGGCGCTGCATATTCGGCGAGCGCGAAGTTCGGTACGCCGAGATCGACGATCGCCTCCATGCGATCGAAGATCTCAACGGTGGCAATCACACGGCCGCCCGCCTCGGCGATGAGATCGGCGCATCGCTGAAACGTCTTTCCGGTGTTGCGCACGTCGTCAGCCAATAACACGCGCTGACCTGCGATGCGACGCTTGTAGAAACTCCTGAGCGCAAATCCATCCGCTGCATTCGTGAGGGGCGCGAAGCTGCACGCTGGGTGTGTCAGCGCGCGCCGGCCATCGAGCAGCCCCGCGATCGTGTGGGCGAGGAGAGCGCCGCCCGTTGCCGGTCCGGCCACGACGTCCGTTGCCGAAAGGATCTCGGCGGGCAACACGTCGAGCAGATCCTGGGCCAGCCGCCAGATGGTCGATGGGTGCAGGAACAGCTGGTGCGGGTTCAGATACTCGCGGCCGTGAAAGCCGTTTCCATAGTCGAAGTGCCCGTCGCGCATGAGCACTTCGAGGTCCTGCAGCGTTTTCAGCGCCTGCCGGCGCAGGTCGTTGTGACGTGTCACGTCGTGTGGCCTCTTCTCAGTCAGCAGCGGCATTGCGATAGACGACCTTTCCCCCGACGAAGGTTGCGGCAACCCCGCCGGTCAAACGCCAGCGATCGAACGGCGTGTTCCTGGACCTGGACATCAGTTTTCCGGCTTCGATGGTCGATGAGAGATCGGGCGCGAGGACCGTGATGTCGGCCGGCGATCCCTCGTCCAACCTGCCCCCTTTGACGTTCATGACGCGGGCAGGGTTGACCGACAGCAGCTCGATCATGCGCGTCAACGAGATCCGCCCGGCATGCACGAGCCGATCGAAGACGATCGGCACAGCCGTCTCGAGGCCGACGATCCCGAACGGCGCCCGATCGAATTCGACCATCTTCTCGTCGACATGATGCGGGGCATGATCGGTTGCGATCACATCGACGCTGCCGTCGGCGATTCCGTCGAGCATGGCGTCCCGGTCGGAGGCCGCGCGCAACGGCGGATTCATCTTGAAGTTGGTGTCGTACTTCACGGGACCGTCGAGCGAATCGTCGGTCAGCGTGAAATGGTGCGGGGCGACCTCGCAGGTCACGTGAACGCCTCGTTCCTTGCCTGCGCGCACGGCCCTCAAGGACTGCCGGGCGCTCATGTGCGCAATGTGCACGTGCGCCCCGGTCAGCTCCGCGAGCGAGATGTCGCGCTCGACCATGATCGACTCCGCCTCGCCGGGGATGCCACGCAGCCCGAGCTGCGCCGCCACGAATCCCTCGTGCGCGACGCCGTCTCCCTTGAGCGACGGATCCTCGCAATGATTCACGATGGGCACGCCGAGCATCTTCGCGTATTCGAGCGCGCGCCGCATCAGCAGCGCGGTCGCAACCGGGCGCCCGTCGTCGGTAAACGCGACGCACCCGGCAGCCTTCTGTTCGCCCAGTTCCGCGAGCTGCTCGCCCTTCGAGCCAATCGACACGGCGCCGATGGGATAGACGCGCGCGCGTCCGGCTTCAGCCGCTTTCTTCAGAATGAACTCCGTGATGCCCGCGTGGTCGTTCACGGGCTCGGTGTTCGGCATGCACGCGACGGCAGTGAACCCACCCGCGACAGCCGAGGCCGTCCCCGTCGCGATCGTCTCCTTGTGTTCCTGGCCGGGTTCGCGGAGGTGCACGTGAATATCGACAAGCCCCGGCGCCACAATCCATCCGCGCCTGATCTCGAACACGTCCGCGCCTTCGACCGGCAGGTTTTTTCCAATCCGCGCGATGGCGCCGTTCTCGATCAGCACGTCGAACTCGCCATCGCGGCCATTGGCCGGGTCGATGACGCGGCCGCCCTTCAGAATCGTTTTCATTTAGTCTTGTCTCAATCCGAGGGGCTTCGCCCCTCGGGCTCCCCTACACGCGCTCTCGCTCGCCGCTTCGACGGCTCGCTCCGATCGCGTGGCTCACTCGCTGTCGCTCGCTCGCGTCGCCGGTATTTGGTTTCCCGAGCCCGTTTGGGTTTATGAGATAGCTTCTAACCTAATTTCTCGTCAACCGCATCGACCGACTCCCGGCCGGACAACAGATACAGGACCGCCATCCGCACCGCGACACCGTTCGACACCTGCTCCAGGATGACGGAAAACGGTCCGTCGGCGACGGCAGAGTCGATTTCGACTCCCCGGTTCATCGGGCCGGGGTGCATCACGATGGCATCGCTCGCCGCGCGCCGCATGCGCTCGGGTGTCAGGCCGAACAGCGTGAAATATTCCCGGACGGACGGAATGAAGTGGCCGTGCATCCGTTCGTGCTGGATGCGAAGCATCATCACGACGTCGGCGCCGTCCACCGCTTCGTCCACCGAGGTCGTGGGGTGGACGCCGAACTGATCGATGTGTGATGGCATCAGCGTAGCCGGCGCACAGGCCCACACGTCGGCGCCCATCGTATTCAGGAGGACAACATTCGAGCGCAACACGCGGCTGTGCATGAGGTCGCCGACAATGGCGACCTTCAGCCCTCGGAGCCGCCCTTTGTGCTCGCGAATCGTGAACGCGTCGAGCAAGGCCTGGGTTGGATGTTCGTGCATGCCGTCGCCGGCATTGATGATCGTCGAGCGGCACGTGCGCGCAAGCAAATGCGGCGCGCCGGACGAGGCGTGCCGCATGACGATCATATCGGGCGACATCGCTTCGAGGTTCCGCACCGTGTCGATCAGCGATTCGCCTTTTGTCACGCTGGACGTCGAGGTCGCAATGCTGAGCGTGTCGGCGCTGAGCCGCTTCTCCGCGATCTCGAACGACGTGCGTGTCCGCGTGCTGGGCTCGAAGAACAGGTTGACGACCGTCCGCCCGCGCAGCGTCGGCACTTTTTTGATCGCGCGGCCGCCGATCTCCTTCATCGCCTCCGCCGTATCGAGAATCAGCGTGATTTCGTCGGCATCCAGCCCCGCGATGCCTAGCAGGTGCCGGGACTTCAGCGCGACGGCTGCCGTAGTTGGTGTCTCTGCGCTCGTCGTCATGCTTCCCCCTCGATGAGCACTTCGTCCGTCCCGTCAATCTCCTGGAGGCGCACCTGCACGCTCTGTTTCAAGGACGTCGGCAGGTTCTTCCCGACGTAGTCGGCCTTGATCGGCAGTTCGCGATGCCCGCGATCGACGAGCACGACGAGCTGAATGGCCAGCGGGCGGCCGAAGTCGATGAGCGCGTCGAGCGCCGCGCGGATCGTGCGTCCGGTATAGAGCACGTCGTCGACGAGCAGGATTTTCCTGGCGTCGATGGAAAATGGAATCTCGGTTCGGCGAACGAGCGGCTGCGGCCCGACCGGGTGACGCATCAGGTCGTCCCGATACAGGGTGATGTCGAGAGCGCCCGTCGGCACCTCATCGCCATTGATCTCGTGAAGCGACCGCGCGATCCGGCGCGCGAGCGGCACCCCTCGTGTGCGAATTCCCACCAGCGCGATGTCGTCGAGGCCGCGGTTGCGCTCGAGAATCTCGTGAGCGATCCGCGTCAGCGCCCGGCCCATGCGGTCGGCGTCCATTACGAGAGGCACGCAAGCCTCCTGCAGGAACACGACATCGTAGGCTGGATCGGACGCGGCGGACGCCGCAGAAGAGTATGTGGAAGGACGAGCACGTCGCACCTCTTAGCGTCCTCTCAGGGACGCTCTTAAAGAGTTCTCTGAATCGTATCACATCGTCATAGGTTCTACTTGGTTCTGCGAGGTTCTACGGGGTTCTACGAGGTTCGTTCCGGTTCTACGGAGGTTCTTTCCCCGGCAGGCGAATCGGGCACGACAGCCGAACCCAGAACCCTGCAGAACCCTGAACGAACGAACCCGGTAGAACCTCCTAGAACCCAGTAGAACCTTGCAGAACCCGATCTGGACTAGCGACTATACGAGGGAATGAAGACGATGGGCCGATCCGCGGTGAACGCGCGTGTGAAGAGATCGGCGCGCGCAAACCCGTCCATGTCGCGCGCGACGGGCAGTCCGAGAAAGTAGAGCACAGTCGGGGTCACGTCCACGATTGAGCCGCGAGGCCGGGGAGAGCCCGGCTGGACGGCGCTGCCGTACGCCATCAGGAATCCATCAGGGGCTCGCTCGTGCGTGCCGCTGAAATCGGGGTCGCCGAGGAGCCGTCCGATCGTCTGCTTCACCGGATTCACCGGCTGCATGCCGAAGCCGGACACGACGATCAGCAGATCGCCGGGCGCCACCGCGCCGAGCGCCGCGCCAACTTCTCCATCGATGTAGGTGTAATAGCGGTCGATCGCCTGCGAAAGGCGGCGCCGCTCCTCCTCCGGCAGATCGCGGAAGGTCCTGGGCTGTGTATACCGGAGGTAGTAATGGCCGACGGTATCGAGCCCCTCGTACCGCACGGCTGTCAGCCGCGGAGCCATCTCCACGGTGAGATCGTGCATCGCGAGGCTGTACCACCGATCGCGGCGATGCGCTGACTCCTCTGGCGTCCCAATCGCCACCACCGGACCCGCCGTCGGCTGATTCGCATTCGACAGCCGCGCAAACGATGTCTCGAGCGATTCCAGGACGCCGCGCGGTGTTGCGGCGCGATCGAATTCCGCGATCGAGCCCACGAGCTGGTGAAACCGATCGCTGACGATGAACCCGTTGACATCGTCGGCCGGGTAGGTGAGCGGCCAGCGAACCACGCCGACTCGGACGCCCGCCTCGGATGCAATCAACCAGAGCGGCCGAGCGTGCCAGGTCGGGGCCGCGTTCGGCTGGTCGCGAATAAATCCCAGATGAACGAGCGCGTGAGCGAAACAGTCGTCGGGCAGCAGATCGACCACGCCGTCGTCGCCGCGCGCCGAATACGAGGCTGCCGACCGGACACCGTTCTTCGACGGATACATCCCTGTGGCGACCGATGCCCACACCGGATCCGGCTGGGTTGGCCGGATGGTCGCAAGATCCATGACCGCACCCTTCTCCAGGAGGCGGGCAAAGGCCGGCAAGCGTCCGTCTGCGACGCGGGGAAGCACGTATTCCAGCGATGCCCCGTCGAGCAGGATCATCGTCACGCGCGGCCCGCCGGTGGATGCGGGTTCTGAAGCTTGCACACCCGGCTTCTTCGAGATGCCGGCCGGGGGATCCGCCCGATCGCCGCGGGCGGCCAGCGGGAGCGCCAGCGACGCGAACGACGCCAGGACGAAGAGTGACGCGCCGACTCGGCTTCCCCTGCGGCCGAAGGAGTAGTGCGCGATGGCGATGAGGAGGAGCACGCCGGCCGACGCGGTCGTCGCGATGGCTCCCGCGGTCATTCGGCGCGACGCGTCGTCGGTCAGCGCGGCATGGAAGCCGCGGACGTTCAGCCACATCAGGACTGACGCGGCCGCTGCCGACGCGGCTCCCATCCAGGCGAGCACACGCACACTCGCCCACCCCGGCGACAGCACGCGGAGTGCAAAGAACTCACGCACGACCATGAAGAGGTAGAAGGTGACGGCGAGATGAAGGCCGTAGAGAAGCGACAGTGTCGCAAACCAGCGCCACGTCGTGTTGGACACGACGGGAATCTGCGGGTTCAGCTGCAGGACGAGGATTGTGAGATACGCCGCCCCGAGCGCGCCGGCGAGCAGCGAGTTCGTGAGCATCCGCAGGTATCGCACGCCTCAGTGTAGCTCGACGTATACTCGTCAGAATGCCCATCGATGTTGACGCTCCCGTGATCGCCAACACGCGCCTCTCAGACGACTACAGCGTCGTCGCGCTTGAAGCCCCGGAAGTCGCCTCGCTTGCAGAGCCCGGCCAGTTCGTGATGATCAAGCCCTCGGCGGGAGTGGATCCGCTGCTGCGCCGGCCGTTCTCGATTTTTGAAATCCTGCGCGACTCCAGCGGAGTGCCCACGGGCATCACGTTGCTGAACAAACGAATCGGCATCGGCACGTCGCTCCTTTACGAGGCGACACCAGGTAGCCGTCTCGGCTGCCTTGGACCGCTGGGACGGCCGTTCGAGCCTGTTGCACCGCCCGCGGAAGCCTGGATGGTTGCGGGTGGTGTCGGGCTGGCGCCGTTCGTCACCCTCTCGGAAGCGCTGCGGGCCCGCGGAACGAGAACACGGCTGTTCTACGGCGCCCGGAAGAGCGCCGATCTCACCCACGTCGATTTGTTCGAACGGCTGGGGGTCGAGCCGGTCCTCACGACGGAAGACGGCAGCCGGGGAACGCGTGGCTTTGTCACCGCGGCTCTCGAGACGGCGCTGCGAACGACGGCTGGGACGCAAGAAGTACCGGCTGTACGCCTGCGGCCCTACACCGATGATGCGGGCCGTTGCCCAGCTCGCGGCGGCGCACGGCCGCCGATGCGACGTCTCGCTCGAACAGGTCATGGGCTGCGGTCTCGGCGGGTGTTACAGTTGCGTCGTCCTGACGCGAACGGCTGGCGGCGGCGCGCCACATTTCGTACGATCCTGTATCGACGGCCCGGTGTTCGACGCCACGCGCATCCTCTGGGACGCACTCGCACATTGAACATGAATCTCTCGGTTTCCATTGGTTCGCTCAGGCTCGCGAATCCCCTGATCGCCGCAAGCGGCTGTTTTGGTTACGGTGTCGAATACGCCGACGTGGTCGATCTGTCTACGCTTGGCGGCGTGGCGGTCAAGGGACTGTTCCTGGCCGAACGCGAAGGCCACCCGCCTCCACGCATTGTCGAGACGCCCGCGGGGATGCTGAACGCCATCGGCCTCCAGGGAATTGGGGTCCATCGTTTCGTGCGCGAGAAGCTGCCCGAACTCCGCGACCGCCGAGCCGTCGTGTTCGTCAACATCTGCGGGACGACCATCGATGAGTACTGCGAAATTGCCAGGATTCTGTCGGATCATGAAGGCGTCGCCGCGATCGAGCTGAACATCTCCTGTCCGAACATCAAGGAAGGCGGCATCACGTTCGGCTGCAGCCTGAACGGCACGCACGACGTCGTGAGCGCGGTACGCAAGGTGACGTCCCTCCCGGTCATTCCCAAACTGACACCCAACGTGACGAACGTGGCATCGTTCGCACGCGCGGCAGAAGAGGCCGGCGCCGATGCCGTTTCCCTCGTCAACACCTTTCTCGCGATGGCGATCGACGTGCACACGCGGCGGCCGAAACTGACGAACATCGTCGGCGGCCTCAGCGGGCCCGCCATCCGTCCGATAGCGGTTCGCATGGTGTACGAGTGCCGACAGGCCGTGAAGCTGCCAATCATCGGGATGGGCGGCATCGTGACCGCCGACGACGTGCTCGAGTTCATGATCGCCGGGGCCACCGCCGTGCAGATCGGGACCGCGAATTTCGTGGACCCCTTCCTCTGGAAGAAAATCCTCGACGGTCTCCGTCATTACATGACGACACACCGCGTTGAGAACCTGGCAACGATGACCGGGACACTCGACACGACCAGGCGGGAAACAGCGTGGATCAGCTCCTGATCGCGCTCGACGTCGAAACCGCGGCGAAAGCCCTCGCGCTGGCAGACGGTCTACGAGGCGTCGCGGGCGGATTCAAGATCGGCAGCCGCCTCTTCACTTCGGAAGGCCCCTCGATCGTGCGGGCGCTCGTCGACAAAGGAGATCGCGTGTTTCTCGATCTCAAGTTTCACGACATTCCGAATACGGTTGCGCAGGCTGTTGCGGCCGCCACCTCCCTGGGCGTCTGGATGGTCAACGTGCATGCTGCCGGCGGCACGACAATGATGGCCGCAGCGCGGGAGGCGGCGAAAGAAACCGCCGCCCGGGCAGGCAGGCCGGCGCCTCTCGTCATCGCCGTGACCGTGCTGACGAGCATGACCGCCGACGCGCTGGCGGAAACGGGGTACTTGAACAAGCCAATGTCGCCAGAACAGGGTTCAACGGTGCTGGAACAGGTCGTCCGGCTGGCCCGGCTCGCCGAATCGGCGGGGCTGGACGGCGTGGTGGCGTCGCCTCAGGAAACTGCGACGTTGCGGAAAAGCTGCGGGCAGGGATTTGCGATTGTGACACCCGGGATTCGTGGAGGCGGAGCAGTCGCCGGCGCCAGGGACGATCAGGAACGTACATTGAGCGCTGGCGAAGCCATCGCTGCCGGAGCGAGCTACCTCGTGGTGGGCCGGCCAATCATCGCCGCCGCCGATCCCAGGGCCGCGGCCGAGGCGATCGTCAGGAATTGCTGATTGTTGATTGCTGATTGTCGAATGAACTCAATCAGCAATCAGCAATCGAAAATCAGCAATCGACTCTGTCACTTCGCAGTGACGATAAAGTGTCCGCGGCGGTTCTGCTGCCAGCAGGCTTCGGTCTCTTCGGAGCAGAAGGGCTGCTCTTCGCCCTTGCTGACTATCGTCATCCGATCGACCGGGACGCCCAGGCTCACTATGTAGTTGCGCACGGCTTCTGCGCGCCGCTCGCCAAGGGCCAGGTTGTACTCGTTGGTACCTCGCGAGTCGGCGTGCCCCTCGACCATGACCTTCGTGCTGGTCCACTTCTTCATCCAGTCCACGTCTTTCGCCAGCGCGCCGCGCGCCTCAGTCGTGAGGTCCGTTGAGTCGAGGGCGAAAAACACGTCTCCGAGCGGCTTCTCGGCATTCAATTGTTCGAGGGTCTTGGTCTTGAAAGCCTCTTCTTCGCTGGGCGGAGCCGGTGTCGGTGTCGGAGCTGGCGGTGGAGCCGGCGGCGGCGGTGGTGTCGTCGGTGCCGGTGGCGGTGGCGGCGGAGCTGGAGCCGGAGCAGCGGGAGGCTGGGGCTTTGCTTTATGGTGACAGGCCGCGCCGGTCAGGGCTACCAACAGGACAAGGGAAGCACAAACAGAAAATCTTCGAATCATCAACACTCTCTCCCCGCCGTCTCTCGCGCTTCGTTTCGCCGGAGGCGGCGTCATCGTCACGTAGAATTGAATTGCCCGGAGCTTACCGACCGTTCTTGGCGCTGTCAATGACCCTATCGGCATAATGGATCGACTTCTTCAGGCCACGGCGCTCGCCGAGCGCGATCATTTCTGGTTCAAGGGATTCCGGCGCTTCATGGCGCCACTTCTGGCGGAAGCCGTGCGCGGCCGGGCACGTTCGACCATCCTCGATTGCGGATGCGGCACCGGCCACAACCTCGGATTGTTACGAAAGTACGGCGACGCCGTCGGAATTGATCTGACGTGGACGGGCCTGGCCTTCGCCAGGAGCCGGGGGGAGCGGGCTGTCGCTCAGGCGACAGCCGCACAACTTCCGTTTCCTGATGCCGCCTTTGACGTGGTTACGTCATTCGACGTCATCTACGCGCTGGACGATGCGACGGAGTCCGCCGCACTTCGGGAGATGTTTCGCGTCCTTCGGCCCGGAGGATACCTGGTCATCAACGTCGCGGCCATGGACCTCCTGAAGGGCAATCACTCCGTGCTGGCGAACGAGATTCGGCGTTACAACCGCTCGACGCTTGGCGATCGATTGACCGGGGTGGGATTTCAGATTCGGCGAATGTCCCATACAAATGCGACGATTCTGCCGATTGTGGCCGCGGTCCGGCTTGCACAGCGGGCGTCGGGCCACGAGGAGTCGAATGATGAGATCTCGATTCCGCCGGCTCCAATCAATGCGGCGCTGACCGGCGCACTGGCGGTCGAAGCCGGACTGTTGCGCTTCGTCAATATGCCTTTTGGCAGCTCGCTGATGTCGCTCGCGCAAAAACCGCTCAGCCGCTAGTCGTGTCACCCGCCAGCAGCCAGCAGCCAGGAAAGTTACTTCACCGAACAGGAGTACATCCTCAACGCGAGATGGCGCTGGTCGGCTGACCCTTCTCTCTGGGCTGGCACGAAGAACTTGTCACTGGTGATTACCACCCGTCCGCCCGCTGCGGCGAGGACATCGGCTGGCAGCACGAACTCCTGCGTGAAATCCGACGACGGATTGAATCGCGCGACCTCGCGCTCACCCACGACAATCGCAACCGACGGCGCGGCGTCGTAATACTTGAGCGGCGATTCACCCGAGAGCGTCAGGGTCACGTTGCGGCCGACGGGTCGAACCCACAATGTCGCCTTCTCGGCCGTCCATCGCCAGGATCTCGCGGTCCGCGGGTTGTATTCCGGCTCGTACCAGCCTTCCTCGAGACCAATCATCGGAACGCCGGGTCCCTGCAGGTCAAACTGTTCCAAGCTCACCGCGATGACACGGCTCGAGCCGTCGGCCACCGACGACGACACTTCCAGCGGAAGGTAGCCTGAACCGGCGAGCGAACCGGGCTGAAGCTCCAGGCGACGGAGGAAGAATCCCGGCTTCACTTCGATCGAATCGAGCGGCGTGCCGTTCAAAGAGAGCGCGACCTTGACGAGTGGGTCGCTGGCTGCGCCGAGATGACGCCCGCCAACGACCAGTGTCGCGGCATCGGCGCGTCCGCGAATCCAGGCGACGGATGGCTTGCGATGGGGGCCGAAACCGTCACGGGCGGTGACGCCGGCCACCTCCGCAGTGAGCGCCCATCCGCGATCGAGCATCCAGCCGGGAGGAGCCAGGGCGTAGAGATCGGTATCACCGGGCCTCGTGCCGCCAACGAACGGTGGTTCCAGGAAGCCCCACCGGAACTCGAGCGGAGGGCGTCGCGCCGCCGCATCGATCAACGCGAGATCAGTCCGCCGCGGATCGGCCACGAACATGATCTGACTCGATGGTTCCTGCCGCCACTGCTCGAGGAGCGTGAGCCACTCCTGCCCGTGCGGCGCTCTCAACACTCGCCGCGGCATGAATTTATCGCCTGCCCCGCCCGCCGATCCCGTGAGCTGCAGCCAGTCGACGGCTCGACGCGCGACGGCGTGCAGGCCGACCACAGGACCCTGGCTCGCGGTACCGACGCCTGGAGCGGCCGCTTCCATGAGCGCACGGAATGCGGGGCTGCTTCTCGACCCGTACGCCAGCGTCGACGGCACCCACAGCGCCGTCGACCACGCGACGAGCGCCGTCGTACCAAGCACTGCGCCAGTTCCTCGGCCCCAGTCGAGTGCGCACATGGTCAGGAATGCCACCGGCACGAGCAACGGGAGCGCGTATCGCACCGTGATGGTTTCCTGAAAGAGCAAATGAAACACGGCGTAGGGCACATAGGCGACGAGGAGCAGACCGAGTGCACGCGGCATTGCCCAGAGAGTACGAATGACGCCGGCGAGCGCAACAAGCGTCACGACGATGCCTGCAATCGGGTGACCCCATGGCCACAGGAACGAATACATCGCGGCGTCGAGCCCGGCGGCTTTCGTTCTCGTCGTCCACAACATCACCACGCCCGAGAAGTCTTCACCGGCCTGCGACCCGAGTGCTCTGGCGTACTCGGAAAGGCCTCCGTTGGCGACAATGAGTGGGACCGCCCATACGAGAACACCGAGAGCCGCCGCCCCCACGGCGGCGAATCGATTCTGGGGACGCAGTCCGCTGCGCGGCAGGAGAAGTGCGAGTACCGAGCAGCGGCAGCGTCAGGAGCGCCGTCTGCGATCGAATGCCGATGGCCAGACCGGAGAGGAGGCCCGCCCACATCAGCGCGGAAGGGCCGCTCAACCCGGTCAGGACAGACACGATCAGGGCCTGCGCACCAACCGATACGGCCAGACCGGTCATGTCGCTCAGCGGGCGAAGCGCGGTGAACCAGAACAGTGGAGACATCAGCACAACGAGGGTGGCGCAGAATGCCATCCGTCGACTCGTCGAGCCTGGCCTGACGCTGACAAGCGCCTGGAACAGCGCGAAGATTGAAAATGCGAGCGTCGCGCCGGCGATTGCGCTCCAAACGGCAAGTCCGCGGACTTCGGGGTGAGGGACGTGCACCGACCGCAAGACCAGCGTGGAGGCTTTCGACAGCCCGATGAACACGGGATAGCCCGGCGGGTGTGGCTGATGCTTCGCGACGTCAAAGTCGCCGACGCCGAGGGCGAAATTGATGGAGTCGATGTCTTCGAGCGAGGGCGGGAGAAACAGGAGGTGCGCCGCGAGGAACACCACCGAGAGCGCCGCCAGGGACTTTCGCAAGTTCGTGGAGGTCAGACCTCGCGCAGGCGGAGCGCGTCGTTGAGGCTTCCGAGCCGATAGCCGCGCAAATCGACGGTGACGTGCGCGTAGCCGATCGCCCGCAGCTCGCGATCGATGGTCTCGGCCGTCGCGGGCTCGAGCGCGCGCGCGATCTCGTCGCGTCCAAGCTCGAGCCGGGCGATCGCGTCGTGATGCCGCACGCGGCAGATGCGGAAGCCGAGATCGCGCAGCACCGTCTCTGCCCGCTCGATCATCTGAAGCTTCTCGGCGGTGACCTCGCTGAAGTACGGAATGCGCGACGACAGGCAGGCCGAGGCCGGCTCGTCCCACGTCGGCAGGCCGGCCCGGCGCGAGAGCTCGCGGATGTCGTCTTTCGTCAGGCCCGCTTCGTCGAGCGGGCTGCGGACGCCGAACTCGCGCGCCGCCTGGCGCCCGGGCCGATAGTCGCCGCGATCGTCGGCGTTGCTGCCGTCGGCGATCACCGGGATACCGCGCTCGCGCGCGATGGACGACAGGTGCGTATAGAGCTCGTGCTTGCAGTAGTAGCAGCGGTTTGCCGGATTGGCGCGATATTCCGGCCGCGCCATCTCCGACGTCTGAATGATGAGGTGATTGAAGCCGACTTGCGCGGCGACGCGACGCGCAGTGGTGCGATGGCGCTCGGGATAACTCGGGCTGTCGGCGGTGACGCACAGGACGCCGGCGCCGAGAGCCCGGTGCGCAGCGTAAGCGAGAAACGCGCTGTCCACGCCGCCGCTGTACGCCACGATCAGCGAAGGAAGCTCGCGGAGCGCGCCGTCGAGCGCCGCCTCTTTTCGTTCGAGCCGGGCGGCGTCAGGCAGGGTAATCGCGTCGCCCGCGCTCGGGGCGTGTGACACTAGTCGAAGTCCTCCCCCGCGGTGTCGTCGTCGTCGAAATCGTCTGCCTCGTCGTCCGTCGTCCTCGTCGCCGTCCTCTTCGTCCTCGTCCTCGTCTTCGTCCTCGTCTTCGTCATCTTCATCCACCGATTCGAGCTCGACGGGGGAGATACTGGTCACTTCGAGATTCGATCCGCAGTCGGGGCAGCTGATCAGATCGCCCTTGTCGACATCGAACTCGTCGACTTCGATTTCGGCATCACATTCCGGACAGGTGGCCATACATGCTCCTGGCGGCGGTCGCTTCCTCCGCGCGGCTGGCGATTGCACGGGCGCACGGTGCGCACTGGTCCAATCGCGATAGCCTTCGGATTATAACGAGAACCTGATAAATTCTGCAACGAGCCTAACGCGCTGTAGTGCCGCGTCCGATACGATTTCACGTGACAGCGGCTACCGTGACCACCGCAAAAACCGTTATCGTCGCCGACGACACCGCCTTCGTGCGGGACCGATTCGCGACGGCGCTGCTCGGCGCCGGGCACACGGCCCTCACCGTCAAGAGCGCCGCCGAGCTGCTCGTGCGCGTCCGCGCCGATCTGGCGCGGATCGATCTGATCGTGCTCGACCTCCGGCTGCCGCACGCCGGCGGCGTCGAGCTGGTTCGCTCCATCCGCAAGCTCGATCAGGGCCGGCTGCCGATCCTCGTCTTCAGCGGCACCATCGCAACAGCCGACGAAGTGCGCGAACTCGCCGCGCTGGGCGTCGCCGGGTACGTCAACGAATACAGCGCCGTCCAGCATATTCTGCCGTCGCTCGCGCCGCATCTCTTTCCCGACAACTTCAACCGCCGCGGCAGCCCCCGCGTCGTGCTGGGCATTCCGGTCGCCTATCGGTTCGGCAACACGATTGCCGCCGCGCTGACGCTGAACCTGAGCAAGGGCGGCCTGGCGCATCCGGACGATGAGCCCGCTCCAGGAAGGATCGAAGGTCCGGGCGCGCTTCCGCCTGCCGGGATCGAAGCGGGACATCGAAGCGGAGTCACGCGTCGCCTGGAGCGACCGCCGCCTCGGAATGGGACTGCAGTTCGAGAAGGTCGAGCCCGCCGATCAGGCCGCGATCGACGAGTTCGTCGATCAGCATTTCTTCACGAACAGGAAAGCCTGATCGACTGCCGATCGACTACTCCCTCAAGCAGCCTGAGCGCATTCGCGATCACGACGAGCGACGCGCCCATGTCGGCGGCGACGGCCATCCAGAGCGTCGCGGCGCCGGCGACCGCCATCACGAGAAACGCCCCTTTCAGCACGATCGAGAACGCGATGTTCGCGCGGATGTTGCGCGTCGTCGCGCGGCTCAGGCGAAGCGCGTACGGGATCTTCAGCAGCTCGTCGGCCATCAGCGCGACGTCCGCGGTCTCGAGCGCGGCGTCGGTGCCGGCGACGCCCATCGCGATCCCGACGTCGGCGGCCGCGAGCGCGGGCGCGTCGTTGACGCCGTCGCCGACCATCGCGAGCGCGCCGTGGCGCGGGCGAAGCTCCTCGACCGCGGTCGACCTTGTCCTCGGGCAGCAGGCCGCCCGGTACCCGTCGAGATCGAGGGATTCGGCCAGCGCGCGCGCCGCCGGCTTCCTGATCGCCGGTCAGCAGGACGACGTGCTGGATGCCCTGCTTGCGCAGCAGGTCGACGGCCTCGCGCGCAGATTCGCGCGGCTCGTCGGCGACGCCGATGACGCCGATGGCCGTTCCCGCCGGCAGCGACCATCACCGAGCCGCAGCCGCGGGCGGTGAGCGCGTCGAGCGCCGCCTCGATCTGCGGTGAACACAAGCCGCGCTCCTCGAAGAGCCGGTGGCTGCCGACGACGAGGTGATGTGCGCCGAGCTGCGCTTCGGCGCCGCGGCCCGGAAGCGCGTGGAACGCCTCCACCGGGAGCGGGCGAATCCCGGTGCTCGCGGCATGCGCGACGATCGCGCGGCCGATCGGATGTTCCGAGCGCATCTCGAGCGAGGCCGCCAGGCGCAGCACTTCGGACGGTTCGGCCCCGTTCACCGGCAGCACGTCGACGACGTGCAGCCGGCCGTGGGTGAGCGTGCCGGTCTTGTCGAACGCCACGCAGCGGATCGACGCCAGCTTCTCGAGGTGCGCGCCGCCCTTGATGAGCACGCCTTTGCGCGCCGCGGCGGCCAGCGCCGACACGATCGACACCGGCGTCGAGATGACGAGCGCGCACGGGCAGGAAATCACCAGGAGCACGAGCGAGCGATAGAACCACGTCGACCAGGTCCCGCCAAGAACAACGGCGGCACCAACGCGACGATTACCGCGATCGCCAGGACGGCAGGTGTGTAGACGCGCGCGAAGCGATCGACGAACGTCTGGCTCGGCGCGCGCTGCGCCTGTGCGCGTTCGACCAGGTGAATGATTCGCGCGAGCGTCGAGTCGCGCCGCAGCCGCGTCACGAGCACGTCGAGCGCGCCGCGGCCGTTGATCGTGCCGGCGAAGACGTCGTCGCCGCGGTCTTTTCGACCGGGAGCGACTCGCCCGTCACCGGCGCCTGGTTGACGTAGCTGTCCCCCGCGACGACGCGGCCGTCGAGCGGGATCTTTTCTCCGGGCCGGACGAGAATCGTGTCGCCGACCGCGACGTCGTCGACCGGCACGCGTTGCTCGCGTCCGTCGCGCCGGACGAGCGCCTCCGCCGGCGCGAGATCCATCAGCGCGCGGATCGCGCCGCGCGCGCGATCCATCGCGCGCGCCTCGAGCAGCTGGGCGAGCGCGAAGAGGAAGACGACCGACGCCGCCTCGGTCCACTCGCCGAGCGCCATCGCCCCACCGACGGCGATGACCATCAGCACGTTGATGTCGAGAACGCCGGCCCGGAGCGACGCCAGCGCGCGGCGGCCGGTGAAGACGCCCGCGAGAGCAATCGAGAGCACAAAGGGCATCCAGACGAGCTGGGGCGGCACGCCAAGAACTGGCGACACAAGGCCGAGCGGCGAATGCGGCGCCGGAAAACATGAGCAGCCGCTGGCGGCTCGTCCCCGATGCGCTAGCGGGCGCCGGTTCCTCGTGCTCGAGCCACGCGCGCATGCCGGTCTGCGCGACGGCCTCCGCGATCGAATCCGGTCGACAGCTTCGCCGCGTCGTACTTGATCCGCAGCCGCTGGCCCATCACGTCCGCATCGAGCGCCTCGAGGCCGGCGAGCCGTTTCAGCCGGCGCTCGAGGATGGCCACCTCCTCGTGGCAGTCCATCCCCTCGATCTTGAAGGTGGACTCGGCGTGCAGCTCGCAGACGGGACAGGTGGTCATCGCCCGAAGTCGTGATTCTTCGACGTGAGTCGAGCGCCTGCTTGAGCAGCTCGAGAATGTGATGATCGTCGACGGCGTAGTACACGAGCCGCCCGGCGCGGCGCGGACGGACGAGCCGCATGCCGCGCAGCAGCCGCAGCTGGTGGGAGACGGCCGACTCGCTGATGCCGACGAGCGCGGCGATATCGCAGACGCACAGCTCGCCGGGCGCGAGCGCGTCGAGGATGCGCACGCGCGTCGGATCGCCGAGCACGCGGAAGGTGTCGGCGAGCGCTTCCACCGTCCGCGCCCCCATCAGCGTCCGCCTGCCGCGGCGTGTCGCGCAGGTCGAGATGCGGCGCGGCGCAGGCTCTCGCCGTCGGCGATGCCGTCGGCAACGGTGCGGTTCGAAGCTAGGTGACATATGAATATATGAGCAAGTGCTCATATATAGGCTAACGCACCGACGGCCCTCCGATCAAGACGCGGGGCGGCCAGGCCGCCCCAGCGTGGCGGCTTGACACATTTTTCCCGGTGCTCGGTAGTATGCGAGTTCGGGCGGTAATCGGCCTTCTGTCTATACCTTACGCAGTCGATCCGGCGAACGGCAAGGTCCGCGCTAGCAGGATCGAGAACCCCTTGCGCCCCGGGCGAACCCTGGAGCGTCAGGAACGGAGCAACCGTGTGATCGAGGTTCAACACATCACGAAGCGCTACGGCCGCGTCACCGCCGTGGACGATGTCAGCTTTCGCGTCGAGCGAGGGGAGATCCTCGGGTTCCTCGGGCCGAACGGCGCCGGAAAGACCACGACGATGCGGATCCTGACCGGCTACATGCCGCCGTCGGAAGGCCGCGCGATGGTGGCCGGCTTCGACGTCTTCGATCAGCCGATCGAAGCCAAGCGGCGGACCGGCTACCTGCCGGAAACGCCGCCGCTCTACCCCGACATGACCGTCGCGCGAGTATCTCGACTTCGTCGCCAGCATCAAGGGCGTGCCGCCGCGGCGAGCGGAAGCAGCGCGTGGCGGCCGTCATGGAGCGCACGCGCGTCGCCGACATGGCCGACCGGCACTGCGGCAAGCTCTCGAAGGGATACCGCCAGCGCGTCGGGCTCGCGCAGGCGCTCATCCACAATCCGGAGGTGCTGATTCTCGACGAGCCGACCGCCGGTCTCGATCCCAAGCAGATCATCGAGACGCGCGATCTCATCCGAAGCCTGGCCGGCGATCACACGATCGTCCTCAGCACGCACATCCTGCCGGAGGTCGCGCAGACCTGCCAGCGCGTCGTCATCATCAACAAGGGACGCGTCGTGGCGGTCGACACGCCCGACAACCTGACCGCGCGCCTCAAGGGGGCCGCGACGATGTACGTGCAGGTCGATGCGGCGGGCGCCGACGCGGCGCGCCGCGCTGGCCGCGGTTCCGCGGCGTGACGCGGGTCGCGAGCGCCGATCAGCGCGCGGCCCGTGGGGCCGGACCGCGCCGCCGCCGCCCGTCCACGGGCCGCTCGCCTTCGAGGTCGAAAGCGAGCCGGAGGTCGACGTGCGCCGGGAGCTCGCGCGCGCGGTCGTCACGCGCGGCTGGGGCCTGCTCGAGCTGCGGCCCGTCCGCATGAGCCTCGAGGACGTCTTCCTGCAGGTGACCACCGAAGAAGTTCCGGAGGAGGCGCCCCGTGCGTAACATGCTGGCGATCGCCGACAAGGAGCTGCGCTCCTACTTCGCGTCGCCGATCGCCTACATCATCATCGGCCTGTTCGCGCTGCTGTTCGGCTGGTTCTTCTATGTCTATCTGATGGCGTTCGTGCAGCAGAGCCGAGCAGATGATGCAGTTCGGCGGCGGCGGCGGCGCCAACATCAACCAGATGATGATCCGCGGGCTGTTCCAGAACGCCGCCGTCATCATCCTGTTCGTGATGCCGATGATCACGATGCGGACCTACTCGGAAGAGAAGCGCTCCGGGCACGATCGAGCTGCTGCTGACGTCGCCGGTCACCGACCTGCAGATCATCCTCGGCAAGTTCCTCGGCGCGCTGGCGCTCTACGCGACGATGCTGCTCGTCACGATGCTCTACATGGCGATCCTGTTCAGGATCGGCAACCCGGAGTGGCGGCCGATCGCGGCCGGGCTACCTCGGGCTGCTGCTGATGGGCGGCTGCTTCCTGTCGGTCGGGCTGCTTCATCTCGAGCCTGACGAAGAACCAGATCGTCGCCGGGTTCCTGACGTTCGCGACGTTCCTGATGCTGTGGATCATCAACTGGATCGGCGAGTCGTCCGGCCCGACGACCCGCGACGTGCTGAACTACCTGTCGATCACCGCAGCACTTCGACGACTTCGCGCGCGGCGTCATCGACACGAAAGCACATCGTCTACTACCTCAGCTTCATCACGTTCGGACTGTTCCTGACGGCCAAGTCGGTCGACAGCGAACGGTGGCGCGGGTAGCGGTCATCATGTTGAAACGAGTGCTCGGACTTCTCGGATGGCTCGGCGTGGCGCTGGTGTTCGCCGCGGTGGCGATTCGCTTCACGCGGCCGGAATGGCAGCAGTGGTACAACGGCCTGGCGCTGGCGGGTCTCGCCTGCACGCTGCTCTACATCCTCAGCCAGTGGCGCGAGGTCGCGCGATCGTTCTCGGGACGGCAGGCGCGACTCGGCAGCGCTCGCGGTCGGCAGCGTCGTCGTCGTGCTCGCGATCCTGGTCGCGATCAACTACCTGGCGTCGCGGCACAACAAGCGGTGGGACCTGACGGCGGCCAAGCAGTTCTCGCTGTCGGATCAGACGAAGAAGGTGCTGCAGGGGCTGCAGAAGCCCGTGCACGTTCGTGGTCTTCGACCGGAGCGACGATTTCGAGCGGTTCCGCGATCGCCTCGACGAGTACCAGTACAGTCTCGAAGCAGGTGAAGGTCGAGTACATCGACGTCGAGCGAGCGGCCGGCGCTGGCGAACCAGTACAAGATCACGACGCCCGGCACGGTCGTGTTCGAGTACGACGGCCGGACCGAGCGGGTGACCTCCGACGGCGAGCAGGAACTGACGAACGGGCTGATCAAGGTCGTCCAGGGCAAGCAGCACAAGGTCTACTTCGTGCAGGGACACGGCGAGCACAGCACCGACGGCAGCGACCGGACCGGCTACAGCACGATCGCGGCGGCGCTCGGCTCCGACAACTTCGAGCTCGACGACGCTCGTGCTGGCGCAGGAGAAGGCAGGTGCCGGCCGACGCGTCGGTGCTGGTCGTCGCCGGACCGAAGACCGATTTCTTCCCCGCCGAAATCGACATGCTCAAGGCCTACCTCGCGAAGGGCGGCAAGATCTTCTTCATGCTCGATCCGCCGGATCGAGCGGACTCGCCGCGCGCTCACCAACCTGATCGCGCTGCTCAAGGACTGGGGGATCGACGTCGGCACGAACGTCGTCGTCGACGTCAGCGGCATGGGACAGCTGCTCGGCACCGACGTGTCGGTGCCGGTCGCCGCGAAGTACGAGCCGCATCCGATCACCGATCGGTTCAACCTGCTGACGGCGTATCCGCTCGCGCGGTCGGTCAGTCCGCGTCGAGGGCGGCGCGAACGGCCGCTCCGCGCAGAACCTCGTGAGCACGAGCCAGAACAGCTGGGCAGAAACCGACATCAAGCGGCTGACGACGTCCGGGCAGGTCGACGCGCGACCTCGACAAGGGCGACAAGGCCGGCCCGGTGTCGCTCGCGGCCGCGGTCTCGGCCCCCGCGACCGATGCGCCGGCGCCCGCGCCGGCGCCAGGCGACAGCTCCAGCAAGCCGCGCCGATGCCGCCGAAGCCGGAAACGCCGCATCGTGGTGTTCGGCGACTCCGATTTCGTCACCAACGGCTACCTCGGGATTCCCGGCAACCGCGATCTGTTCCTCAACTCGGTCAACTGGCTCGCGCAGCAGGAGAACCTGATCTCGATCCGGCCGCGCGATCCCGAGAGATCCGCGGCGTCACGCTGACGGCCGAACAGGCGCAGCTCATCTTCTGGCTGTCGGTGCTGATCATCCCGGGGCTGATTCTCGCGCTGGGCGTCCAGACCTGGTGGCGGAGGCGATAGATGCGCGGCGTGCGGTCGTCCTCGTCCTGCTCGCTCATCGCGATTCCGCTCGGCTGGTACGCGTATCGCGAATCGAAGAAGGGACCGGTCGACGACTCGCCGAAGCACGACAAGGTCTTCACCGTCGAGGCGGACAAGATCGACGAGGTCGCAGATCAAGTCGGAATCCGGCGAACGCACGACGCTGCGGAAGAAGGGCACCGACTGGGAAATCGTGCAGCCCGACGGCCGTCCGCGGCCGACGAGGCGTCGGCGTCTCCGGCATCACGTCGAACCTGTCGTCGGTCGAGATTCAGCGCGTCATCGACGAGAACCCGTCGGACCTGAAGGAGTTCGGCCTCGCGGAGCCGCGCGTCGAGGTGGCCTTCAAGACCGGCGGCCAGAGAAGCGCCGCCTGCAGATCGGGCAGAAGACGCCGACCGGCACCGACGTCTACGCCAAGCTCGCCGACCAGAAGAAGGTCTTCCTGATCTCGTCGTTCCTCGACTCGACCTTCAACCGCGAGCACGTTCGACCTGCGCGACAAGACGGTCCTCAAGATCGATCGCGAGAAGGTCGACTCGCTCGAAGTCACGACGACGGCCGCACGATCCAGTTCGCCAAGAAGAAGAACGGCGAATGGCAGATGACCCAGCCGGTCGGCCGCGACGCCGGACTTCAGCGCGGTCGACGGGCTCGTCGCGCGGGTCAGCGGCGTCCAGATGAAGTCGATGCGCGCCGGACGCCGCGGATCTGAAGGAGTACGGGCTCGACAAGCCGGCCGCGACCGTCCGGATCGGCTCCGGATCGTCGCAGGCCACGCTCGCTGCTCGGCGACGGCCGCCGAGCAGCGGCGGACGTCTACGCGAAGGACCTGTCCCGGCCGGTCGTGTTCACGATCGAGTCTCGCGGTCCTCGACGACCTGAAGAAGGACGCCGTCCGAGTACCGGCAGAAGGATCTCTTCGACGCGCGGTCGTTCAACACGACGCGAGTCGAGATCGTCCGCAACGGCCAGACCGATCGCGTTCGAGAAGACGAAGGTGAAGGACAAGGACGGCAAGGAGGAGGAGAAGTGGCGGCAGGTGGCGCCGGCCGCAAAGGACGTCGACGCCGCGAAGATCGAGGCGCTGATCTCCGCGGCCACGAGCGCCCGCGCGACCGGCTTCGTCGACACGCACGGCCAAGACCGGGCTCGACAAGCCGGAGCTGACCGTCGCGTTCAAGTACGACGACGGCAAGGACGAGCGCGTGACGTTCGCGCGAGCCGGCGGGTCGGCGCTATGCGGCGCGCGCCGGCAGTCCCGGGCGCCGCGAAGATCGACGCCGCCGCCATCGACGGGATCGTCAAGGCGCTCGAGGACATCAAATAGCCGCGCGCCAGCGCCGACTGTCTGCGAGCTGGATCGAGTGCTCCGTCGCGATGCTGGCCGGCGCGCGGCTGCGCTGCGCGTCCGCCGGCGCCGCAGACTGTCCCGCCGCAGGCACTCACCCGCTCGACGCCGTCGCGTGCGGTCCGCGAGCTGCGCGACCGATCTCGGACGCGTCTTCGGCGCCCCGATCATGGACCGCGGCGTCTGGGGCGTCGACGTCCGCTCGCTCGACACCGGCGAGCGTCTGTACTCGCTGAACGCCGGCAAGCTGATGATGCCGGCGTCCAACATGAAGATCCTGACGCTCGCGGCGGCCGCCGAAGTGCTCGGGTGGGACTACCGGTTCACGACGACGCTCGAGACCGCCGGCACGGTCGACGGACGGCGTCCTGCGCGGCGACCTGATCGTCGCGCAGCAACGGCGATCCGACGATCAACACGCGCGAGGGACGCGCCGACGCCGTGCTCGACGAGTGGGCCGGGCGCTCGCAGGCCGCCGGCATCTCCTCGATCGACGGGCGCGTCGTCGGCGACGACCAGGCGTTCGACGACGACGGGCATTGGCGCGGGGTGGGCGTGGGACTACCTGCAGTACGGGTACGCGGCGCCGGTCGGCGCGCTCGAGTTCAACGAGAACGTCGCGACCCTGACGATCGCGCCGGGCGCGAGCAGCAGGCGACCCCGCGATCGTGCGCCTGACGCCCGGCAGCGGGCTTCGCGATGCTCAACCGCGCGATCGACCGGCGGCGCCGGGCTCGGACGGACACGCTCGACTACCGCCGTCACCTCGATCGCGCCGACGCTCGAAGTGACCGGATCGATCCCGTCGGAGTCTCCAGAGACCGACGCGCGACGTCGCGGTCGTCAATCCCGACGCTGTTCTTCGCGCAGGCGGTCAAGGACGGCCTCGTCGGCGCGCGGGCATCGCGGTCAGCGGCGAGGCGGTCGATCTGCGACGACGTCGCGGCGGAGCTGTGCTGGCGCACGGGCCCGCGGCGAGCCGCCGGCGTGCTGGTCGCGACCGAGTCGCCGCCGCTGCGCGAGATCGCGACGGTGCTGATGAAGGTCAGCCAGAACCTCTACGCGGAGACGCTGCTGAAGGCGATCGGCGCGGCGCGCGGCGGCCTCGGGCACCGCCGAGGGAGGCCGGCGCGCGGTGCGCGAGGCGTTCGACGGCGTGGGGCGTTCCGCGCCGACGCGTACGTCATGTCCGACGGCTCCGGGCTGTCGCGCTACAACTACGTGACGGCCGCGACGCTGACCGGCGTGCTCGAGCAGCATGTACCAGGATCCGCGGCATCGCGACGCGTTCGTCGCGACGCTGCCGATCGCCGGCAAGGACGGCACGATCGCGACGCGGATGCAGCGCACGCGCGCCGAAGGGAACGCCGCTGGCGAAGACCGGCTCGATCGCGAACGTGCGGTCGCTGTCGGGGTTCGTGCGGACCCGCGACGGCGAGATGCTGGTGTTCTCGATCCTCGCCAACGACTTCGTCATTCCCGCCGCGACCGTCAACTGGATCGCCGACCTCGGGGTCGAGATCCTGTCGAACTTCACCGACGGCTGAGCGCTACGATCCGCGTCGAGGACCGATCGTCGAATCGCCGGACTCGGTGAATGGGCGTGGGATCGCGCTTGCGGCTCGTCGCCTGTTGCCGTCGGCTGCGGCGGCGTGTCCGCTGCTTCGAGCGAAGTCGCTACCGATCGCGGACGCCTCCTGCGCCGGTCGCGCGCAGCCAGGCGAGACGCAGCGAGACGACGTGGCTCGATCACCTCTACAGCCAGAACCCGGCCGACGCGGCGAGGCGGCGCTCGAGCCAGCGTGCAACAGCTCGGCCTCGCGCGCTGCCGCTGATTCACGCAGACGCTGCAGGATCCGGCCGCACGACGCGAGCACGTGAAGGCGGCGCTGAAGGCCTGCGGCATCCTGGGCCCGTGGCCGCGCCGGCCATCGTCGAGGTCGCCGAGTCGCTTCCCGGACCCGAGCCTGACCGCCGAAGCGGCCGTCGCGCTGAGCTTCATGGGGCGCGGGGCGTTCGCTCCGCTGCGCGACGCGCTCGCCAGCGACGATCCGGTCGTGCGCCGCGAATCGCTGCGCTCGATTGGCAAGCTGAAGGACCGGGCGCCGCTCGACGCTCGGCGCCGTGGTCCCGCTGCTCGATCGAACGGATGCGACGGATGCCGATGCCGGGCGTGCGAACCGTTGCGGCGACCTATCTGGGAATCATTCACGACGGAGGCGCCGACGCCGTGCGCGCGCTGATCGACGGGATTGAAGGATCCGGACGCCGACGTGCGCCGCACGTCGGCGGCGGCGCTGGGGTCGTTCGGCGCGGATGCGGCGACCGGCCGTCCCGGCGCTCCGAAAGGCGGCGGGCGACCCGATCCCGACGTCGCGCGCGAAGCGGGGTCACGCTGGTGAAGCTGCAGCCGGGAAGTAGCGCTGGCTTCAGCGCCCGGCCTGCAGCACTACGTCAGAGCAGGCTCCGCGGCGAGGCCACTGAAATCCTCGGCGCTGCCCTGCAGGCCGCCTCCCTGCGCCAGATCGGATCGTCCGCCGCCTTTGCCGCCGAACCGCTCGATCAGCGTCTTCAGGACCGCGGCACAATCGACCGCAGCGTCCGGCGCGCGCGCGATCGACGACCGCCGACGGTGCGGCGTGCGCGAAGAGGACCGCGACGTGACCCGGACGGCTCGAGCATGGCGACGCGATCGTTTTCAGAGCCGCTCGGATCCCAGCCTTCGAGCGCCGTCGACGACGACGCGCGCGCCGCGCGCGCGTGCGTCTCGGCGCGGTCGGCGAGCGCCGCCGCCTCGAAGGACGGCGAGCCGCGACTGCAGATCCTTGATCTGCCGCTTCGCGTCCTTCGCTTCCGCCTGGAGCCGCTCGATGCCGGCCGGGCAGGTCGCCGGCAGCACCGACAGGAGGCGGACGCTCGCGGCCACCGCGTCCCGGAGCGCGCGGTAGCCGCGCAGCGCGCGCACGCCGCAGAGGAACTCGACGCGCGTTCCGCCGCGAAACCGCTCGGACGAAGCCGACGCGCAATCATTCCGATCGCGCCGGTGCGCGCCACGTGCGTGCCGCCGCACGCGGAGATGTCGAAGTCCTCGCACCTCGATCAGTCGCAGCGGCCCGTCCGGGCGGACTCCTTTCGCAGCGGCAGCGTCGGCGGCTTCGTCGGCGCTCGGCGAAACGGATCGCTGACGGGCCGATCTTCCCAGACGATCCGGTTCGCTTCGTCCTCGGCGCGTTCGATGTCGTGCAGCCGACACGGCCCGACCGAGATCGATCGTGGACGACACGGAGCCGAGGTGAAAGCTCTCGGTCCGCGCGCCGGCGACACGATCGAACGCCGCCGACAGCACGTGCTGCCCCGTGTGCTGCTGCATGTGCTCGAAGCGCCGCGTCCAGTCGATCGTGGCCGTGGACCGGTCCCTCGCGCCAGTTCGCCGTTCGACGACGTGCAGGATCGTGCCGTCGTCGTCGTCCACCACGTCGACGACCGCTGACGTCGCCGAGCCGCCCGGTGTCGAACGGCTGGCCTCCGGATGTCGGATAGAACGCGGTCCGATCGAGGATCGCGGCGCGGCGGCCGTCGTGCGGCTCGGCGCGGAGGATCGTCGCATCGAACTCGGTCGAGGTACGGGTCGGTGTAATAGAGACGCTCGGTCACGATGGCGGTCCGACGGGCGGAGCGCGGGATCGGCGACGCCCGCCTCGTCGAAGCCGCGCGCGCGCAAGCCGGCAACTGTCACAGCGCCGGCAGGGTTCCCGGACGAGCGGGATCGTAGCAACTGTGGGTGAGCCCGTAGTCGAGCCCGAGCGCCAGGCCCTGCCGAATGATCTCCGCCTTCGACAGCCGGAGCAGCGGCGCCAGAATCTCGCATCGGCCTGGCCCTCGACGCCCGCCTTCGTCGCCAGTGACGCGAGGCGCTCGAACTGCCTCGAGATACTCCGGACGGCAGTCCGGATAGCCGGAGTAGTCCAGCGCGTTCACGCCGAGAACGATGGCCTGCGCGCCAATCACTTCGGCCCACCCGAGCGCGAGCGACAGGAAGATCGTGTTTCGAGCCGGCACGTACGTGGACGGGATGACCGCCTCGTCCAGATCGCGGTCCTTTGGGATGGCGCCGTCGCCGACGAGCGTCGATCCGCCGAAGGCCGCAAGGTCCACGTCGAGCTCGATGTGGCGGACCACCTGCAGATTCTTCGCCACCTCACGCGCCGCGGCGACCTCGCGAGCGTGCACCTGTCCGTACCGAACCGTCAACGCGTACAGCTCGTAGCCGTCCCGGCGCGCACAGCGCGCCGGCGGTGTAGGAGTCGAGCCCGCCGCTGAGGAGAAGGACGGCTTTCAGACGCCACGAGTGTTGGCATCCCAGATGTACTTGTGGGCCTGCAGCTGCAACCTGACCGGCAGCCGATCCTCGAGAATCCACGCCGCAAGATCCTTCGCTTCGAGGACACCGTGCACCGGCGAAAACAGCACGGCGGCCGTTTTGCCGACGAGCGCATGACGGGCAACGACGTCTCTCGCGTAGTCGTAGTCTGACCGGTCGCGGATCACGAACTTCACCTCGTCGTGCGATCGCCAGCAGCTCCAGGTTCTCCCAATGATTCTTTTCGGACTCGCCGCTGCCCGGGCACTTCACGTCCATGATCCGGATCACAGACGCCGGGACGTTCTTGATGCTCAGGTGTCCGCCGGTCTCGACCAGGACCGTCTTCCCGGATGCCAGCAACTGATCCATCAGCGGATAGACATCGCGCTGCAGCAGCGGCTCTCCACCGGTAATCTCCACGAGATCGCAGGCGTATCCCTCGACGCTGGCCACGACCTCATCCACCGTCATCTTCCGGCCTTCGGTAAAAGCGTACGGCGTATCGCACCACGAGCACCTGAGATCGCAGGCCGTCAGGCGCACGAAGACACAGGGCCGTCCGGAGTGGGTCGATTCCCCCTGGATGGAGTGAAAGATTTCGTTGATCGTGAGCACTGGCTCCATTGTACCAAGTCGAGCGAAACTGCCGGCCCCGGCCGGATACAATACCCGGATGCCGAAGCCGACCTTCTACTGGAAGCCGACCTGAACGACCTGCCGCAACGCCAGAAGTTATCTGGAGCAGCAGCACGTGGACGTGGACGAATACGACATCAACAAGAACCCTCCAACCAGGACCTTTCTCGAGAAACATGTCGATGCGGACCGGTTCCTGGATTTCGTCAGCACGCGCAGTCCCGTCTTCAAGCAGAGACCATTGCCTCGTTCGAAAAAGGAGGCGATCGATCTGATGATGCAGCAGCCGAACCTCATTCGCCGGCCGATCCTGATCGAGGGCAACACGGTGATCTTTGGCTTCGACAAGAAGTCGTATCCAACAGGCAAGTAGGGCCGGGCCGATCGATGGGCGAAATCCGGATTGGCACGTCGGGCTGGAGCTATCCGACTGGACAAGGAACCTGGAACGGCATCTTTTATCCCGTTCCGCCGGGCCGCCGGGGAAGCCGTGGTGGCTTCGACGATCTCCGGTTCTACGCAGAGCACTTCGACACGGTCGAAGTCAATTCGACGTTCTATGGAATCCCGACACCTGCGACCACGCGCGGATGGACCGAGCGGACACCGCCCGGGTTCGAGTTCTCGCTGAAGCTCTTTCAGAAGTTCACCCACCCCGACATGTTCCTCAAGTCGACGGGTGGCGATCCCTGGACACTCGGCCAGAAAGACGTCGACGATTTCCGGACCGCCATCGAACCGCTCGCGGCCGCCGGGAAGCTCGGCGCGCTGCTGGCGCAATTTCCGGCGAGCTTTCGCAACGAGCCGGATACGCGCGCCTACCTGGAATGGCTGCTGGAACGCTTCAGGAGCTACCCGGTCGCTCTGGAGCTGCGGCATCGCAGCTGGAGCGATCAGCCGGTCGAAACGCTGCAGATGCTCGATGCGTTCGGCGCGGCGTGGGCGCAGATCGACGAGCCCAAGTTCAAGTTCTCAATCCGGCAGAACCTGCTGCCGAACGTTCGCACCTTCTACTACCTGCGGCTGCACGGCCGGAACGCCGCGCAATGGTGGAAGCACGATTCCTCGGAAGACCGGTACAACTACCTGTATTCCGCCGATGAACTTCACCCCTTCGCCGAAGCGGCCAAAGAAGCGTCGCGAGAAGTCAGGAAGGCGTATCTCTACGCGAACAATCACTTCTCCGCGAAATCGGTCGCCAATGCCGCAATCCTGAAGCACGACCTCGGTCAGCCGCTCGAAGGCGAATACCCGCAGGAGTTCGTCGATCGCTATCCGGATCTGAAGGGGCTCGTGAAGATCCTGTCCGCTACCCCTCTTTTACGTACGCCTTCTTGAGCACGTCGGTCACCTGGATCTTGTCGACGACCTCGAGGCCTTTGATCACCTTTCCGAACACCACGTACTTCCCGTCCCACTCGGGATGCGCTTTCGTGTCGATGAAGAACTGGCTGTCGGCCGCCCTGGCGTCGGTTCCTGGATACGCCATGGCCACCGAGCCTCGCACGTGCCGCCGCTTCTTCGTGATTTCAGCAGCGCCGATAGGGCTGCCGCTGCCATTCCGGCCCCAGTACTCGCGGTAGAGCATGTTGCGCGATTGCGGATCGCCAATCTGCACCGCGCCGAGCGAGGCCTCCGCCCGGTGAAAGCGCAGCCCGTTGTAGAAGTTCTTCTTCACGAGGCCGACGATCTGCGCGACGGTCTTGGGCGCCTCCTCCGGATAGGTCTCGAACTCGATGGTTCCTTTGGCGGTCTCGAGCACGATGACCGGCCCGGCGCCTGGCGAGGTCTGTTCGCGCGGTGCAAAGCCCAGTGCCGCCATCGCCACACAGAATGTCAACGTCACACGAGTGATCATGAAGCTACCTCTGACGCCTGCCTACGTCGCGCAGGGTTACGGCGCGCCCGCCGCACGGCGGGAAGGCGGAAGCCACTCAGTCGAACCGACGCGCGTGACGCCGATTTTCGGACAAAGGTCTGAAAGAACGCAACTCCCGCACAGGGGATACACGGGCCTGCAGACGTTCTGGCCCCAGGTGACGAGGTACAGGTTGATTACCGGCCACCACTTGCGGTGAGTCGCTGCGTAGAGCGCCTGCTCCGTTTCGTCCGGCGTGCGTGTCTTCACCCAGCCCATCCGGTTCGATATTCGGTGGACGTGCGTGTCGACGCAGATGTTGTCGGGACTCCGGTGCGCCAGGATCAACACCAGGTTGGCCGTCTTGCGCCCGACACCGGGAAGCGTCAGGAGCTCCTCCATCGAGTCGGGCACCACGCCTTTGTACCGCAAGAGCAGCTGCTCGCAGGTGCGCCGGACGTGAACGGACTTGTTCCGGTAGAAGCTCACCGGATAGATGAGGCGCTCGATTTCCTTGACCGTCAGCCTGGCCATCGACCGCGGCGTACGCGCCACCCGGAACAATCGGGTCGATGCCGCGTGCGTCACCGCGTCCTTCGTCTGCGCCGACAGCATCGTCGCAATCAGGACCTGGAACGGATCCTCTTTCTGATCCTCGGCGATCTTTTCGATGGCCGGCTCTTCGAGCCCGTCGATGGCGAGGGCCAGGCGCCGCATCACCGCACGGACGCGTCCGCGCGGGATGACAGGCTGCGGACGTAGTTTCATACCGGCGTGAGTGCGGGCTGACCGCTGAGAACCGCGATCACATTCCGGACGGCCAGGTCGGCCATCGCGGTTCGTGTTTCACGAGTGGCGCTCCCGAGATGCGGGACCAGGACGACATTCTCGAGCGGCAGCAATCCAGGATGGACTGACGGCTCTTTTTCGAAAACGTCGAGCGCCGCGCCTGCGATGAGGTGCTCGTTCAGGGCCCAGACGAGTGCCTCCTCGTCGATGATCGCCCCGCGCGCCGTATTGACGAGGAGTGCGGACCGTTTCATCCGGGCGAGCGTCCGCCGGTCGAACATGTGACGGGTCTCGGCCGTGGCCGGAGTATGGATGGAGACGACATCGGAGCTGATGAGCAGTTCATCGAGCGACATGTCGTGCTTCGCAAAAACCGCGGTCATGCCAAATGCGGTGGCCTTGGCGGCGACCGCGCGGCCTATCCGCCCGCGGCCGATGAGCCCGAGTTGCTTGCCGCGGAGTTCCATCCCCAGCATGAAGTCCAGCGCCCACCCTCGCCATTCGCCGCGACGAATCAGCCGGTCGCCTTCGGTAACGCGGCGCGCAAGCGAAAGGATCAGCGCCCAGGTGAGCTCGGCGGTCGCCTCCGTGAGCACGTCCGGCGTATTCGTGAACACCACACCACGCGACTTGACCGCCGGCACATCGACGTTGTCGTAACCAACCGCGACGTTGGACACGATCTTCAGATCGGGAAGGCCCGCATCGACGACGCCCCCGTCGATCTTGTCGGTCAGCAGGCAAATCAGGGCCTGCTTGCCCTTGAGGCGCCGCTTCAATTCGTCTGGCGCAAGCGGAGAGGCACCGTCGTGCAGATCAACGTCGCACGCGGCGTCAAGCCGCGCGAACGCTGCCGAGGGGATGCGACGTGTGAGCAGGACCGGGGGCTTGGTCATGGCCCATCTTCAATGTCCGTGCGATTCACAGTATCCGCAGTGGTTGCATTGTCACTTTCGGTTCAATCAGGCACGGACCACCTGAAGGCGGCAGCGCATATCGGTAGTGGCTGGAGTGCCTGATCAGCTCGGCAGGAACCTCAACGATGCCTCCGGATCCTTCGAGCCGCCTCGCGACGGCCTCGCGCACCATCTGCCGAAGCGCTTCCTCGTTCATAGGTCGTCCCGGTAGTCCACCTCGTCCACGATTCCGATCACCGCGGCATCAACGGCCGCCGCCTTGCGCCCGAGCGCATCGCCCGCGGCCTTGCCTTCGATGACGACGAGCACGCGCTCGCCGACGCCGGCGCCCACGGAATCAATCGCGATCAATGCCACGCCGCGAGCAGCACCCTCGAGCGTCAGCGGCTGAACGAGCAGCAGCTTCGCGCCTTCGAGCTTCCGGTTCTTCTGCGTCGAAACGACGGTTCCGACGACGCGGCAGATCTGCATTTCAGCTTCCAGCTCCCAGTTTCCAGCTTCCAGCCTGACCTGAGCGAGCGCCTCTTACGCGCGAGTCGAAGGCTCAATCAGCAATCAGCAATCAACAATCAGCAATCACCCGAGGTCCCAATGGTCAACGATGCCGACGACGGTGGCGTCGGCCGGCGGCTCAGCGGGATAAAACGGAAATGCGGCCTCGCGGCCGCGCACGAAAAAGACGTGCTCACCGGCGCCCGCTCCGACAGAATCGAGCGCGACGAGCGTTCGTCCTGCGTCCCCGCCAGAAGCGTCGAGCGGCTGGAGCACCAGCAGCGTCGTGCCGACGAGGTTCGGATCCTTGACGCTCGAGACGACCTCGCCGATGACGCGGGCCAACTGCACGTCAGGCCTCCGGGTCCTGAACGTGGATCGTGTCGATGATGCCGACGATCGCGGCGTCCACGGGGCAGTCTTTCATGCCGGACGCCATCCGGGCGGAGCTGCCGCTGACGATGAGGACGGTTTCGCCGACTCCCGCGTCCACGGTATCGACCGCAACCAGGTAGCTGCCCTCCGGCTTGCCGGACGGATCGACCGGGCGTGCGACGAGCAGCTTGTTGCTGACAAGCCGTTCGTCCTTTCGCGTCGCGACGACGGTCCCCACGATCTTCGCAACGATCATTTCGTCGCAGCGTTCGCCTTGCCGATCGGCAGCGCGTCCTCGAGATTGGCATGCGGACGCGGAATCACGTGGACCGACACGAGCTCCCCGACCCGGCGCGCAGCGGCGGCGCCCGCATCCGTCGCAGCCTTCACCGCTGCCACGTCGCCACGCACGATCGCCGTCACGTACCCGGCGCCGATCTTCTCCCAGCCGACCAGCGTCACCTTCGCGGCCTTGACCATCGCGTCGGCCGCCTCGATCATCGCGACGAGACCTTTCGTCTCGACCATGCCGAGCGCCTCACCCATGAAATGCCTCCTGAAGCTTCCAGCGCTCCGCTGCCAGCTTCCAGCTGTTCGAGTCCTGCATTGTGTTGTCGCGCGAGGCGTTCACACCCCGCCATCATTTCAGGTTTCGCACCGCGTCTTCTATAAGTGCAGTGAGTTCGCGGTATGTTAGCCGAATTTCTTCGTCCGCACCCACCGAACCGATCCGTCCCGGCACGAGACGTTCTCCTGCGACGGAGGGTGGCGCAACCACGACCTGACAGTCCTCTGATGTTCCCACCGATTCACCCTCGGGATCCGGACAAATTGGCGCCGGAGCCGCGATGCCGTATCGTCCTCGAAGACCCTGGAGCCGCATGACTTCGTCGCGTGACAGCAACCGTTCTCCACCGAGCATCCGCGCGACGAAGCTGATGTTCGCAAAATGCTCGATGGTTTCCATCTTGTAGTACGCCGAAAAGAGGTCGCTGCCGAGCGTCAGCGCGCCGTGGTTGGCGAGCAGCATGCCGTCGTGCGCCTTGACGTATTTCCGGACGGCCTCCGGCAGTTCCCTGGTCGAGGGCGTCGCGTATTCGGCGATCGGCACACTCCCCAGCGTCGTCACGACCTCGGCCAGCACCGCGCGATCGAGCGGAATTCCCGCCACGGCAAACGCCGTCGCGACCGGCGGGTGCGCGTGCACGACAGCCTGGATCTCGGGCCGTTGCCGATACACCTCGAGGTGCATCTGCATCTCGGACGACGGCCTGCGCTCGCCGGCGAGTTTGTTTCCCTCGAGGTCCGTGATCACCATCATCTGCTCGTTCATGAAGCCCTTGCAGACGTTGGCGGGCGTCATCAGCAGGCGTGTGTCGTCGAGCCGCACGCTGATGTTGCCGTCGTTCGAGGCGGTATATGCGCGCGCGTACAGGCGCCGTCCGACCTCGACGATGTCAGCGCGGAGTTGAGATTCGGAGGGAGTCATCTCAGGTCACATCACCGCTTCGACCATTCGCGCCGGCATTTCTCCGAACAGAAATAGCGCGTCGCCGATCCCGTCCCCGCGGTCAAGGCCTGACCCGGCACGACGAAGACGCCGCACACCGGATCGCGGACGAGCCCCACGCTTCGCTGTGGGTCGCCATCGCGTCGATAGCCCGCCCCTTCCAGCACACCGTGCAGCAGTCGTCGACAGGGACCTCGTGAGCAAGACGATGAGGATACCCCAGAGAAAGAGGCGAGCCATGCTACTTGGGCTGACCCTGTGGAGCCGCGCCGTCCGTCGCCGCCGCGTTGATTGTGTGCGGACCGCAGGCCGTCAAGTCCCTTCTTGGCGACTTCGGCTTCCTGGCTGTTGGGCGCCACGTCGAGCACCCGCTGCCACGCCTTCTCGGCGCCTTCCAAATCCTGCTTGCCGAAGGCGCGAACGATTCCGATGTTCAGGAGCGTCTTTGAATGGGTCGGATCGATCGCGAGCGATCGGTCGAACTGTGCGAGCGCGCGGTCCGGTTGATTGGAATAGTAGTACGCGATCCCGAGATCCGTGCTCGCGTTGACGTTCTTCGGATCGACCTTCAACGCGGCCTCGTACCATTGCGTGGCTTCAGGGTACCGCTCCGCGTCGAAGTACAGATTGCCGAGTTGTACTCGAGTCTCCGACATCAGACGGATTCCGATCGGCGGTGGCTTTCAGCGAGGCCGCACGCGACTCGTCGAAGACAGGCGGGGCTGCCTGGCCGCCCTGAGCGCCCGAGGCGGCGGCCGCCGCCGGAGCAGGCGGAGGCACCACGCCTGAGGCTTGCTGGCTCCCGATGATCCAGCCGACGAGCACGCCGAAAAAGATGCCGGCCACGCCGAACACGACAGAATCGCTACGCATTTCAAAAGGTTCTACAGGGTTCTACAAGGTTCTGCTGGGTTCTACAAGGTTCGTTCAAGGTTCTACGAGGTTCTTCGATCATAGCAACGTGCGGCGAAACCAGTCCACCAGCGTGCGGACGAGATCGGGATCGCGGCCCAGCATGACGGTGCCGTGACCGGCGTGGTTCAGCATAAGCGCCTCGCGCGTGCCGCCCCCGGCCTTCTGCAGTTCCTTCACCGATCGCATCGCGTACGCATCGTCGTCGCTGGCAATCAGCAGCGCCGGGCGCGCGCCGAATTTCTTCATGGCCGCGTCGATGCGGAGCCCGCGATAGTCGGTCGTGGGTGAGAGCAGCGCGAGGCTGGCGACGCGACGTGTCGGCGGAGGCCGCCAGCACCGCCAGGTTTGCGCCGATGGACGCGCCGGCGATGCCGACGCGGGACGGCTGCACGTCGCTGCGTGACGCCAGGTAGCGGCGGGCGGCCACGACGTCCCGGATCAGGACCGAATAATCCGCGGCGTCGCCTTCCGGCAGCGCCCCGGTCGATTCGCCATGGCCGCGCAGATCGAGTGCCAGCGCCCCGATCCCTTCAGAAGCCAGCCGGGAACCAACCGCATCCCAGTCGCGCCGTGTCTTGTGCAGCATGTGAACGAGAATGACTGCGGGCGATCGGCTGTCAGGCTCGTACCAGGTCGCCGCGAGCGACACGCCATCGTCGGTCCGGATCGTCACGCGCTGCGTACCGGCTCTTGCCCCCGACGGAGTGACGAAACTGAGGGCCAGCAGCACGGCCGCGATGCCGGCAAGGCGGGCGGCACCGGGATGTCGATTTCGCGACGGCGGGGTCATCTCCGTAAGAGAGCGATCATGTCCCTGACAGCTCGGTCCATCCCGACCAGCGCCGCACGGGCCACGATGCTGTGGCCGATGTTGAGCTCCACGATTTCTGGAATCGCGTTCAGGGCACCCACATTAATGTAGTTCAGTCCGTGACCGGCGAGCACCTCGAGACGCTCGCGACCGGCGACAGCCGCAGCTTCGGCGATTCTGGCAAGCTCGCCGCCGGCCGCATCTGCCGGCGCTTCAGCATAGCGGCCGGTGTTGATCTCGATGGCATCGGCCTCCGCGGTCCTGGCTGCGCGAACCTGTGCGACGTCGGCATCAAGAAAGATGCTGACGCGAATGCCCGCATCGCGCATCTGCCGAGTGAAATCGTTCACCGCTGACGACTGCGCGACAACGTCGAGCCCCCCCTCGGTCGTCAACTCCTGAGGCTTCTCGGGCACGAGCGTGACCTGATCCGGCCGGACCTGCAGGGCCACGCGTGCCATGTCGGCAGTCACAGCCATCTCGACATTCAGCTTCGTCGAGATGGTCTGCCGCAGAATCTCCAGATCGCGTTCCTTGATGTGACGGCGATCGCTTCGAAGATGGACCGTGATGCCCTGGGCACCGGCCATTTCGGCGATCAGTGCCGCGGCCACAGGCTCGGGTTCCCGCGCTTTGCGCGCCTCTCTCAGCGTCGCGATGTGGTCGATGTTCACTGCTAGATGCATCGAATTCAGGTTCTGCAAGGTTCTAACCGAGGTGCTCCCTGACGACTCCGGCGATCTCGGCCGCCCATGCCTGAATCTGCTCCTGGTTCTTCCCTTCGATCATGACGCGCAGCAACGGCTCGGTTCCGGAATACCTGACGAGCAGGCGGCCCTCGCCCGCGAGGCGCGTTTCTACGCGTTCCATCGCAGCCGCAATCGATGGCACACTGGCGAGCACCTGCTTTTCGCGGACGCGGACGTTCACGAGCACTTGTGGATACGTCACGAGCTCCGAGGCGAGATCCGCCAGCTGCCGCCCGCTCTCGGCCATCACGCGCAGCACGCTCAGCGCCGTCACAATGCCATCCCCGGTGAACAGATGCTCGGCGAAGATGATGTGGCCGGACTGCTCGCCGCCGATCGCGAGATCCCGCTTGATCATCTCCTCCATCACATACTTGTCGCCAACAGCGCAGCGCACGAGGTCGATCCCGCTTTCGCGCAGGGCAATTTCCAGCCCGATGTTGCTCATCACCGTCGCCACAATGGCGTTGCCCTTCAGGCGGCCGGCAGCCTTCCAGTGCCGCGCGCACATCAGGAGTACGGCGTCGCCGTCGACGATCCGGCCTCCTGCGTCAACGAAGATCGCGCGGTCTCCATCGCCATCGAAGGCCACGCCCAGCTGGCATCCGAGCCGGCGAACCGCCCGCGAGAGCTGCTCAGGGTGCGTGGACCCGCAGTCCAGGTTGATGTTCCGTCCGTCGGGCTGCGCGCCGAGCATGTGCACATCGAAGCCCAGATCGCGGAACAGCTTTGGCGCGACCGTCGTCGTCGCTCCGTTAGCCGCGTCAATCGCCAGCATGAGTCGACCAAGCCTCCCCGGCTCCGGAAGCGCGAGCCGTGCATGCGTGATGTACGCGTCGATCACGTTCGTGCGATCCACCGGAGCGTCCGCCGTTCCTTCCACGGCCCAGCTGCGATCGTGGACGATGGTCTCCACCTCGCGTTCGAGTGCCTCAGTGAACTTCTCACCTCCGCCCGAGAACACCTTGATGCCGTTGTCCTCGAACGGATTATGAGACGCGGAAATCACAAGGCCGGCGTCGAAGCCCATCGCGCGTGTCACATACGCAATGGCGGGCGTCGGAATGACACCAGCGGAGGTAATCTCCGCACCGGCAGAATGCACTCCCCGCGCGAGTTCGCGCTCGATCCACTCGCCGGACTCCCTCGTGTCGCGCCCAACCACGAATCGGAGGCGACTGCCCGGACCGCTGGAACGCTGCATCGCCCGCACGAGCGAGCCGCCCAGGCGAGCCACTGTTTCGTGGTCGAGCGGGTATTCTCCCGCCTTCCCGCGCACGCCGTCAGTGCCAAATAGTCGATGGGACATCTCTTAATCGTCAGGTTCTACAGGGTTCTGCAGGGTTCTAGAACCTTGTAGAACCTTACTTGATCGTGACGTCAACGACGGCGGGATCAGTGGCGCTGACGCCAAAGGTTTGCGACGGATCCACCTGGACTCGAAGATTGTACCGGCCCGGACCCAGACCGTAAAGGTCCACGAACGCGTCGATGTTGCCGGCGCGGAGATCGGACAGCGCTTCACGGCGCCCCCGAACCGTAATGCGCGCCAGGTTGGGCTGAATTTTGGCCGTCAAACCGGACTGCAGATTGCGCCACCGGATCGGCACACCCGTGAGATCGCGCTCGACCGGGGCTGGCAACACTTCGACCGTGATCGTCGCGTTCTGCGGTTGCACGAGCCGCACCGCTGAATCGGTCATGCCCACCGTGACGACATCGAGGACGCGCGCGCGGCTTCCGGTCACCTGAACGGGTTCGGTCGTGGCACCCGTCAACTGTTTCAGACGGCTTTCAGGGCCGGCCACCTCGACCGTCGGCGGATCGGAGGTTACCCGGCCGATGACAAATCCGGGCGCCGGCTCCCCGTCGAGAGCCGGGACGACGGGCACTGTCCGGTGGCCGGACTTCTCCAGATCCACCGCAAGGGTACCCGGAATCACCTGCGCCACCTCGACCCCATACGGCGCGCGCACCTCATCGCTGCGCAGGTGGAACATGCGCGAGCCGGGACGCGCCGCCGCGAGATCGAGCACCGCGACGATATCGCGAGGTTCGAGCCGGCCAAGCAGCGCCGACGACCCGCGCAGCCGAACGTCCACCTCCGTGGGCGGATCCCCGACGAGCTCGAGCTGGGGAGGGATGTTCCTGAACTCGAGCGGCACACGCAGGCTCCGCTCGACCAGATGATCGCCGGCGACGATCAGCCACAGGAGTGCCGCCAGGGCGACCGCCATCAGCTTCAAGCCGAAATGACTGAAGGGGGAAAACTTCATTACTTAAACATCGTACGCCCTGGCCCAGAAATGCCGCCTCGATTTGCGCAGCGTGATCAGCGTTCGCAATCGCGATCGAAGATCCTCTGGGCTCAGACGGCGATCGATCCGGCCGTCGATTGCGACTGAGATGAATCCCGTTTCCTCAGACACGATCACCGCGACGGCATCCCCTTCTTCGGTGAGCCCGATGGCCGCGCGATGACGCGTGCCGAGTTCGCGGCTGATTTGCGGGTTGACCGTCAATGGGAGAAAGCAGGCGGCCGCTGCGACACGGTTTTCCTGGATGATCACCGCTCCGTCGTGCAGCGCCGAACCCGGGTGGAAAATCGTAACGAGCAGATCGTAGGTCAGCATGGCATCGAGCGGGATCCCGCTCTCGATGTAGTTCCGCAGACCGATTTCGCGCTCGACCGCGATAATCGCCCCGACCTTCTGCGACGACAACATCGTCGCCGCCACGACCACCTCTTCGATGGTCTCGTCGGCTGCCTCCTGCCGGTTGAAGTAGCGGAAAAATGGCGCCTGGCCGAAATGTGCCAGCGCGCGGCGGATGTCCGACTGAAAGATGACGATGGCCGCAAACGCCAGGTAGAACCCCATGTTGCGGATGAGCCAATTCACCGTCTGCAGTGGCGCCAGCCGTGAGATGTAGAACATCGCCACGATGAACAGCGTACCCACCCCCATCTGCACCGCGCGCGTTCCCCTGATCAGTTTCAGGAATTCGTAAACCAGGAAGGAAACGATGGCGATATCGACGAGATCCCACCACCCCATCGGGGGACGGCGAAGAATGCTGCCGAGGAATTCCATCATGCAGGGATAGCTTATCTGATGGGGACCGCAAAACGGCGCCGGGGTGCACCGGGACGTCTAAGGGACTGTCTGCTCGCGAATCCTGTCGGCGACCCTGACGACGTCGACCATCTCAGGCACCCGATGCACCCGGACGATGTGCGCACCAAACAGCACACTTGCGGTGACCGCAGCGGCGCTGGCCCATTCTCGATCGCCGGGGTCCTTCTTCCCGATGGCGGCCGTCAGAAACGATTTCCGTGAAGCGCCGCACAGGATGGGACGGTCGAGTCCCCGAAGCAGGTCGAGCGACGCCAGTGCGGCGAACGAATGCTCGGCACGCTTCGCAAAGCCCAGACCCGGGTCAACGATGATGGACGCGCGCGGCACGCCCGCGGCCAGCGCACGGGACACCGCCTCGTCCAGTTCGCGGCGAACGTCCGCGCCCACGTTCTGATAGACCGCTTCCCGGTACATGTCGCGTGAGCGCCCGCGATTGTGCATGAGCACGACCGCCGCGCCGGTTTCGGCCACGACCGCTGGCAGGTCGCGATCGAAAAGGAAGCCGCTGATGTCGTTGACGATGGACGCGCCGTGCGCCACGGCCTCGCGGGCGACGGTCGCTTTGTAGGTATCAATCGAGACGGTCAGGCCGCTGGCCGCAAGCCGTTCTACGACGGGCAGGACGCGCCGCAATTCCTCGTCGACCGGCAATTCCTCGGCACCCGGGCGGGTCGACTCGCCGCCGACATCGATGATGTCGGCGCCCTCCGAGGCCATGCGCAGCCCGTCTTCAACCGCTCGTTCCGCGTCGAAGCGCACGCCACCGTCGGAGAAAGAATCGGGGGTGACATTGAGGACGGCCATCACGAGCGTACGCTCGCCCAGCCGAAGTGCCGCATGATGCGGAAGCGGCACTTCGTATTGGGCTCGCGGGAACACGAAAAGTGAAAAGTTAGAAGCTCAGAAGTTAGAAGTAAGGAGAACCCTCTTACTTTTTCCTTTTAACTTCTAACTTTTAACTTTCCGTCTATTCCTGCGGAAGCGGCTTATTGAGCGGCGGCAGCTGCTGAGCGATCGATGGCCGTTCCTTCGCCGGTCGCTTGGATCCGTCGTCGGTCGCCGAGGCGGCGCTCCGCGGGATGTGCTCTTCGAGCGCCTCGCCCGCGACGATGCGGCGGACCTGTTCGGCATCGAGCACTTCGCGCGCGAGCAGCTCCTCGGCGATTCGCAGCAGCGCCGGCTTCTGTTCGTCGAGGATGCCGTGCGCGCGTTCGTAGTTGCTCGTCACGAACCGCTTGATCTCGTGATCGATCCTGATCGCGGTGTCCTCGCTGTAGTCCTGGTGCTGAGCAATCTCGCGGCCGAGGAAGATCTGTTCTTCCTTCTTGCCGAAGGTGAGCGGCCCCATCGCGTCGCTCATGCCCCACTCGCACACCATCTTGCGCGCCAGCTCGGTCGACCGTTCGAGATCGTTGCCGGCGCCAGTCGTCATGCCGTTCATCGTGATCTCTTCGGCGATGCGTCCGCCGAGAAGAATCGCGATCTGGTCGTTGAGATAGTCGCGCGTGTAGTTGTGCTTGTCCTCGACGGGCAACTGCATGGTGACGCCGAGCGCCATGCCGCGCGGGATGATCGTCACCTTGTGCACCGGATCGGCGTTCGGCAGCAGCACAGCCAGGAGCGCATGGCCGGCTTCGTGGACCGCGGTGACCTTCTTCTCGTCGTCGTTGATGATCATGGACCGCCGTTCGGTGCCCATCATCACCTTGTCCTTCGCAAACTCGAAGTCGAGCATGCGAACGACCTTCTGGTTGTAGCGCGCCGCGTTCAGCGCCGCCTCGTTCACGAGGTTCGCCAGGTCCGCGCCAGAGAAGCCCGATGACCCGCGCGCCAGAACGTGGATATTCACATCGTCGGCGAGCGGAATCTTCTTCGTGTGAACCGCCAGGATGCCTTCGCGGCCCTTGACGTCGGGGCGATTGACCACGATCCGCCGATCGAAGCGGCCGGGCCGCAGCAGCGCCGGATCGAGAACGTCCGGACGGTTGGTCGCGGCAACGAGGATGACGCCCTCGTTCGATTCGAACCCGTCCATCTCCACGAGCAACTGGTTCAGCGTCTGCTCCCGCTCGTCGTGCCCGCCGCCGAGGCCCGCGCCGCGGTGCCGGCCGACCGCATCGATTTCGTCGATGAAGACGATGCACGGCGCGTTTTTCTTGCCCTGCTCGAAGAGGTCGCGGACGCGCGAGGCGCCGACGCCGACGAACATCTCGACGAAATCGGAACCGCTGATCGAGAAGAACGGGACGTTGGCCTCGCCGGCGACGGCCCGGGCCAGGAGCGTCTTGCCGGTTCCCGGGGAGCCCATGAGCAGGACGCCCTTGGGAATTCGTCCGCCGAGTTTCTGGAACTTCTGCGGCTCCTTCAGGAACTCGATGATTTCCTGCAGCTCTTCTTTCGCTTCGTCGACGCCCGAGACGTCCTTGAACGTCACTTTCTTCTGAGAGCTCGACGAGAGCTTCGCGCGGCTCTTGCCAAACGAGAGGGCCTTGTTCCCTCCGCTCTGCATCTGCCGCATGATGAAAATCCAGAAACCGATCATCAGCAGGATCGGCGCCCATGAGTACAGGAGCGTGGCCCACGGACTCGTGGTTTCAGGCTTGGCCTGGATCTGGATTTGTTTTGCGTGCAGCTGGTTTGCGAGATTCTGATAGTCAGGCGCGTAGGTGCGGAACTTGTCGCTTCCGTTGCCGGCAGTGCTGGTCTTCAGCGTGCCCGTGATGTCGTGGCCGATCATCACGACCGAGGCGACCTGATCGTCTTCCACCAGCTTCAGAAACTGCGAGAAGGGGAGCGGATTCTCGGACTTGCCGGCAAAGGCATTCGAGAAATTCCAGATGAGGACCCCGACTACGACGAGGACCATCCAGAACAGCAAGCTCTTGAGGGTCGAGTTCAACCTAGGCCTCCTAACCGCCTTACTTTCAAGAGTATCACGCCTCGCGAGGGCTCTGTGATCCGAAAATCCTCGGCCACCGATTCCCCAACGACCCATACGATTCTGTCATCGCCATCCACGACCAGGGGCAGTGAGTCCCTGATTTCTCTAGGAATTTTGCGATCCACGAGAAAATCCTGCAGCTTCTTCCGATGCGCGAAGCCGAGGGGCCGAAACCGATCGCCCCGTCGCCGCGAGCGAATCGCGAGCGGAAGCGTGACCGGATCGGCCGCAATCGCCACTTCCGGTCCCCGCGCCGGACCGTAGCCGCCGGGCCGCTCCAGCCCGTCCAGCCGGTCCGCAGAGACCGCCCATCCCTGATTATCGAGCGTCACCTCACCAGGAATAGACAGCGGAATCCGAAAAGAGTTCGCTGTGGCCTCCCGATTGCGCCTGATCCGGGGTGCCGGAGGCCCGAGGACAATCACGCCGCCTTCCCGGACGGCCCGCTGGCCAGGCAGGTCGAGTGCCGTACCGTCCGGAGCGTCCGCGAGCTCCAGCACACGCTCGACGTGGTCGAATCCCACGAAGTGCCCGTGAGCCTGCGACGTCAGCGCTTCACGCGCGACACGAGCCGCAAGCGCCGGATGCAGCGACCTCAGCGCGACCGCATCAATCCCGGTTTTGCCGCCTTTAGTTGTTAAGACGATCGTTCGCAGCAAATCGATTGCCTGCCGGTGCAGATAATCCTCGTCGTGCCCGCGCGAGCGCGGCTTCTCGCGCCAGTACGCGATTAAGGCCGGGGTTGAACTCGCGCTCGAGGTAAGTGATCAGCTCGAGCCGGACGCGATTCCTCGGAATCGAGCGATCGCGATTGCTCGCATCGTCGCGAAAGTCCAGCCCTCGCTCCGTTGCGTACTGCCTGAGATCGGCTCGAGGGATGTCGAGCAACGGTCGAATGACCCGTCCTGCGCGCGGAAGAATCGAGGCGAGCCCGCGGGAACCCGATCCTCGAACGAGCCGAAGCAGAAATGTCTCCGCCTGGTCGTCGAGACTATGACCCACGGCGATCGCCTCGGCGCCCACGCGATCGGCCGCCTGCTCGAGAAAGGCGTACCGCAAACTGCGCGCGGTGTCTTCGATGGACCGCCGCGCCTCGCGCGCAGCGGCTCGAACATCGGCGCGGCCGACCTCGATCGGAAGACCGAGCGAGGCCGCCATCGCGCGGCAGAACGCCTCATCAGCATCAGCGTCGGCACCGCGCAGTTGATGGTTGAAGTGCGCCAGCGCGGCCACCACGACCGCCCCCTCGGACTGGAGATCGCGAAGCACGTGCGTCAGCGCCACGGAATCCGGGCCACCCGAGAGCGCCACGAGCACACGGGTATCCCTACGCGCCAGCGCGTACTTCCGAACCGTCTCGCGTACCCGGTCCGACAGAGTCATAACCGTTTTGTGAATTGGTGAATTGGTGCATTGGTGAATTGCAGCCGACTGTGGCGCGCGCCGAAGCTCACGGGCGCGCCAATTCACCAATTCACCGATTCACTGATTCACTGATTCACGAATTGAGAAGATGGTGGCGGTGCAGGGACTTGAACCCCGGACACTGCGGATATGAGCCGCATGCTCTAACCAACTGAGCTACACCGCCGGAATCCTTGATTGTAACAGGTTCTCCGGGCAGATGTTGTCGCTACTCCTCCACCAACGCGGCCGCGAGAAGCGGGATCATGATCTCGTGATGTCCCGTCAGCGAATATCCTTTTCCGATTCCCGCAACCGGCCGTACAACCACGTTGGTCTGCGGGCGATAGAGGCGAGCGAAGTCGAGATTCACCGTCGTCAGGTCGTCGAGCGAGGTTCCCTGGTTCCTCGCGATCGCGACGGCTTTCAGGAACACTTCAGGCAGCACGACCGCCGATCCGCAATTCAAGTACACGCCGCCCTTCAGCCGGGCCACGTTCGACACGAAGTAACGGAAGTCCCGCAGGCTGCCCTCGCCGAGCGCGGCACCAGACGCGCGCGCGTGCATGTGAATGATGTCCGTCCCGATCGCGACGTGCACGGTTATCGGAATCTGCAGCCGCTCCGCCGCCGCCACCACGCTGAGACGCTCGTGCGCTGGCTTCAGCTCCCGGAGACGTCGCGCGACGGACTGGCCGAGTCCAAGCCCCTGCGCCACACCCTCGTTGATCGCGGCATTCAGCAGCTCCCCTGTTTCCTGTGCCATCCCAAACCGTCCCGGGCCGAGCGCTTCGTCAACATCTTCGGACGTGCCGCCGCCGAGGGCCAGCTCGAAGTCGTGAATGATTCCCGCACCATTGGTCGCCAGGGCCGATACGAATCCGCGCTCCATCAGATCAATCAAGATGGGCCCGAGACCGGTCTTGATCACGTGGGCGCCGAATCCCCAGATGACCCCGCGGTCGTGCTCGCGAGCCGCGCGTATCGCCGAGACAACCGCCTTGAAGTCGGCCGCCGCCAGGATTCGAGGGAATGAGTCGATGAGCGATCGCATCCCGCCGCCAGGACGGTACGGCGTCGCGAAGTCCGGAGCATTCGCTTTGCTTTTCCTGGACGCGAGCGGATACGTCCGGATGCCCGAGAGATCAAAGTCTTCGTAGGGGAATTTCACAAAAGGGAGAATAGCGCGGTTCGCGGTTCGCGGTTCGCAGAATCAGACAATCAACATCGCATCCCCATAGCTATAAAACCTATATCGGCGCTCGACAGCCTCGCGGTACGCGCTGAGGATCTTTTCCTGCCCGGCGAACGCGGCCACAAGCATCAGCAAAGACGACGACGGCAGATGGAAGTTGGTGAGCAGCCCGTCGATCGCGCGGAAGCGGTGGCCGGGATAAATGAACAGCGAAGCGGTCCCTGGTCCCGCGGCGCTGACCCCATCGCCGCGTGCCGCCGCATCCTCCAACGCGCGCGTCGTCGTCGTGCCAACCGCGATGACGCGGCGCGCATCCCGCTTCGCTCGCGCAATCGCTCGTGCGGTGTCTTCCGGGATCTCGTAGTGCTCGGGATCGACCACGTGGTCTTCTACGCGAGTGACGCGTACGGGCTTGAAGGTGCCGTACCCGACGTGCAGCGTAATTTCCGCGCGCTCGACGCCGCGTCCGGCCATCCCGGCAAGGAGATCAGGCGTGAAGTGCAGTCCGGCCGTGGGCGCGGCAACCGAGCCGCGGACGCGGGCAAACACCGTCTGATATCGCTCGCGATCGGCGACGGTATCGCCGCGCTTGATGTAGGGCGGCAGCGGCACGTGGCCCAGCCCATCGATCAGTCCGTCAACATCGCCTCCTGATTCCGCCCACAGCCGAATCGTCCGCCGGCCATGAAAGTGGCGCTCGATCACCTCGCCCATCAACACGCCGGCAGGGCCCTCGAACCGGACGATCGCGCCCGGCTTGAGCTTCTGACCCGGGTGCATCAACGCGTCCGCCAGTCGCGGCTCGCCGGCCGTCGGCGTGCCCAGGAGCAGGCACTCGACGGCGCCGCCGCTTGGCACGCGGCGGCCGAGCAGCCTCGCCGCGATGACGCGCGTGTTGTTGACGACGAGGAGATCGCCGGATACGAGCAGCGATGGCAGCTCAGCGATGGTGGTGTGGCGGCACATGCCGCTGGCGCGATCCAGGACCAGCAATCGCGAGGCGCCGCGAGGCGCCGCCTCCTGGGCAATCAGCTCATCGGGCAGATTGAAGTTGAAATCGGCGACATCCATCACGAAGTGAGCAAATGTACTGCGGGTACAATCGCGGCGTCGATTATCGATGGGCGAACCTGAACGCGCTCACGTGCTGCCGTCAAAGCCAGCCGCCGACGTGGTCGTCGTCCAGCCGGATCGCGACGCGCCCGCTTCCGCGCCCGCGGAAGAGCGGCCGCCCATCATCAAGGTCCGAAACCTCGCCGTTACCGTCCTGGCGGTGCTCGGAGTCGTGCTCGTCCTTCAGTACGCGCAGTCGGTGCTCGTGCCGATCGTCATCGGTATTCTCGTCAGCTATGGTCTCGCGCCGTTTGTTGCCGGCCTGCAGCGGCTGCGCATCCCGCGGGCCATCGGCGCGGCCGTGGCGGTGACGTTGCTCGTTGCGGGCCTGGGTGTGAGCATTTACACGCTGAGCGATCAGGCCATGGCGATCGTGAGCGATATTCCGCAGGCCGCCCAGCGGATCCGCGAGCGCGTCCGTGCGCACCGGACCGGGCGAGGCGGCGCGTTCGAAAAAGTTCAGAAGGCGGCAAACGAGATCGATCGCGCCGCAGCGGAGGCGGCCAGGCCGACCTCAGCCGAGCGCGATCTGGCCGCTCAGGCGAAGCTCGACACGGGTGTTCAAAAAGTCGAAGTGGTCCAGCCGCCATTCCGCGCAAATGACTACCTGTGGTCCGGAGGCATGGGCCTGCTGGGTTTCGCGGGGCAGTTCGTGCTCGTGCTGTTCCTCGTGTACTTCTTCCTCGTCACCGGCGATCTCTACAAGCGGAAAATCGTCAAGATTGGTGGACGCACGCTCTCCGAGAAGCGGATTACCGTGCAGATCCTCGATGAGATCAATCTGCAGATTGAAGGCTTCATGCGCGTGCAGGTGTTCACGAGCCTGCTCGTAGCGGCCGCGACGGCGCTCGCCCTCTGGTGGTTCGGCGTGGAACACCCCATCGTCTGGGGCCTGCTGGCTGGCGTGTTCAACTCCATCCCGTACCTGGGTCCGATTCTCGTGTCGGCGGGGCTGGCCGTCGTGTCGTTCATGCAGTTCAACGACCTGCTCCAGACGCTCTACGTCACAGGCGTCGCGTTTGGCATCACCAGCCTCGAAGGGTTCCTGCTCACCCCGATGCTCATGGGCCGCGCGGCCCAGATGAACCCGGTTGCCATCTTCGTCGGCCTGCTCTTCTGGAGCTGGATCTGGGGGTTGTGGGGCACCGTGCTGGCCGTTCCCATGCTGATGATGCTCAAAGCGGTCTGCGATCACGTGGAGGATCTCCAGCCGATAGGCGAGTTGCTGGGAGAGTAGTTCGTGCACGAGCCCCATGCCCGGACGCTGGCGGCCCTGAGGAAGTGGAGCGTATTGCTCGACAGCGCCTTCCGGGTACCGGGAACGGGACTCACGTTCGGACTGGATCCGATCCTGGGGCTCATTCCGGGAATCGGTGATCTCACGACACCTCTCTTCGCCGCACTTCTGCTGCTGCACGGCGTCCGCATGCGCATACCGCGCGTCGTGCAAGTGCGGATGGTGATCAACGCCCTCATCGATCTTCTGATCGGCTTCATTCCAGTCGCCGGCGACCTGTTTGATTTCGGATGGAAGGCCAACGTCCGAAACCTCGCGCTCCTCGAGCGCTACGCGCATCCGCAGTCGAAGGCCTCGAGAGGCGACTGGATTTTCGTCCTGTCTATTATCGGCGTTCTGCTTGCCGTCACGGTGATCCCCCTCGCTGTCGCCGCGTGGTTGCTTTCTCACATCCGGCTGTTGTAACCCGAGTGATCGGATTCAAGCGGGCAGCTGGAAGCTGTCGTTGCAACCGCAGCCATGAACGTGGTACCTAACTCCTTCTGTGCCTACTACGAAAATGCGCGTCTGGCCCGGCACTCCGTATCCGCTGGGCGCCACATGGGACGGTGTCGGCGTCAACTTCGCCGTGTTTTCGGAACACGCGACACGCGTCGAACTGTGCCTGTTCGACTCGCCGGAGACCGAAGTTGAGTCCGTCACGATTTCGCTGCCCGAACACACTGATATGGTGTGGCACGGGTACCTCCCCGACGTCCTCCCCGGCCAACTCTACGGCTATCGGGTGCACGGCCCGTTCGCACCCGACATGGGGTATCGATTCAACCCGAACAAGCTCGTCCTGGATCCCTACACCAAGGTGGTCGGGCGAACCGTGCGATGGGACGAGTCGTTGTTTGGCTTCAAGTTCGGCCAGGAAGACACGACGTTCGACGACCGCGACAGCGCGCCATTCGCGCCGCTCGCGGCGGTCATCGACAGCGCGTTCACGTGGGGGGACGATCGGCCGCTGCGCACGCCCTGGCACGAGACGCTCATCTACGAACTTCACGTCAAGGGATTCTCGAAGCTGAATCCTCACATCCCGGAACCGCTGCGCGGCACGTACCTGGGACTCGCCTCCGAACCGGCCATCCGGCATCTCACGGCGCTCGGCGTCACCGCGGTGGAACTGATGCCGGTGCATCACCACATGAACGACTGGCATCTCGCAAAGAAGAATCTCTCGAACTACTGGGGATACAACACGCTGTCGTACTTTGCGCCGGAGGTTCGGTACGCGACGTCGCCCTCGCCGCAGGATGCGGTGCGCGAGTTCAAGATGATGGTGCGCGCGCTGCACGCCGCGAACCTCGAAGTGATTCTCGACGTGGTCTACAACCACAGCGCGGAAGGCAATCACGCGGGACCGACGGTGTCGCTGCGCGGCATCGACAACACGTCGTACTACCGGCTCCAGCCGAATCAACCGCGCTTCTATCAGGACTTCACCGGCTGCGGCAACACGCTGAACATGCGGAATCCACGCGTGCTGCAGCTCATCATGGACAGCCTGCGGTACTGGGTCATCGAGATGCACGTCGACGGGTTCCGCTTCGATCTCGCGAGCGCGCTGGCTCGTGAGTTGCACGCCGTCGACAAGCTTGGAGCATTCTTCGACATCATTCACCAGGATCCCGTGTTGTCGCAGGTGAAGCTGATCGCCGAACCGTGGGATCTGGGCGAAGGCGGGTACCAGGTCGGGAACTTTCCCACGAAGTGGACCGAATGGAACGGGAAGTACCGCGATGCCGTGCGACGGTTCTGGCGCGGCGACGGCGCCGGTGTCTCCGAACTGGCAACCCGACTGTCCGGCAGCAGCGATCTGTATGAACAGAGCGGCCGACGTCCATACGCGAGCATCAACTTCATCACCGCTCACGACGGGTTCACCCTCGCCGATCTCGTGAGCTACAACCAGAAGCACAACGAAGCCAACGGTGAAGAGAATTCGGACGGCGAGAACCACAATCTCAGCTGGAACTGCGGCGTGGAGGGACCGACCTCGGACAGGCGGATTCTCGAGCTGCGCGATCGGCAGCGCCGAAACATGATGGCCACGCTGATGCTGTCGGTCGGCGTGCCGATGATCAGCGGCGGCGACGAACTGGGCCGAACGCAGGGCGGCAATAACAACGCGTATTGTCAGGACACCGAGATCAGCTGGACGTCGTGGGACAACACGCCGGAGCGCCGCGACTTCCTCGACTTCACCCGCCGCCTGATTCGCATCTGGAAGGACCACGCGGTGCTCAGGCGCCGGAAATTTTTTCAGGGACGCCGCATCCGGGGCGCGGACGTACTCGATATCGCCTGGCTGGACCCGTCAGGCCGGGAGATGACGGATCAGACGTGGAGCGCACCCGACGTTCGCTGTCTCGGTGTGCGCCTCAACGGCGACGCGATCAACGAGGTCGACGAGCGCGGCGCGCGAATCATCGGCGACACGTTGCTCTTGATGCTCAATGCCGGCGAGCAGCCGATCGCCTTCACCTTGCCGGCCACCGCCCCGGAAGAACGATGGGAAACGCTGCTCGACACCGCGGATCCATGGGCCCCGCCCCGCCGTCTTCGCGCCGGCGGCCGGTACGAGCTCCTACCGCGTTCGATGGCCGTGCTCAAGCTCAATTGCCGCAAAGAGGATCTGCGCCGCGTCGAGGACTGGGGACCGATGGGGGTCTACTAAATGCTGATTGCTGATTGCTGATTGCTGATTGCTGATTGCTGATTGCTGATTGCTGAAGGATGCCTGATCAGTTCTGGTACAAGGACGCCGTCATCTATCAAGCGCACGTGCGCGTATTTTTCGACAGCAACGGCGACGGCGTTGGCGACTTTCCCGGCCTGACGCAGAAGCTCGACTATCTTCAGAGCCTCGGCATCAACTGCCTGTGGCTGCTGCCGTTCTATCCCTCCCCGCTGCGGGACGACGGATACGACATTGCGGATTACGAAAACATCCATCCGAGCTACGGCACGCTGGACGACTTCGAACGGTTCGTCGGCGAGGCGCACAGGCGAAACATCCGGGTCGTCACCGAGCTCGTCGTCAACCACACCTCCGATCAGCATCCCTGGTTCCAGGCCGCCCGCCGCGCGCCCGCCGGATCACCCGAGCGCGAGTTCTACGTGTGGAGTGACACGAAACAGAAATATCAGCTCGCCCGGATCATCTTCAGCGACACCGAGTCGTCCAATTGGTCCTGGGACGATACGGCCGGGGCGTATTACTGGCACCGGTTCTTTCATCATCAGCCGGATCTGAACTACGACAACCCCGAGGTCCTCGCTCGGGTGATCAAGGTGATGGAGTTCTGGCTCGATCGGGGCGTCGACGGACTGCGGCTCGACGCCGTGCCGTACCTGATTGAGCGCGAAGGCACGACCTGCGAGAACCTGGACGAGTCGCACCAGGTCCTGAAGACAATCCGCGCGGCGCTCGACGCGCGGTACTCCGATCGCGTGCTGCTGGCTGAAGCGAACCAGTGGCCGGCAGACGTCCGGCCGTACTTCGGCGACGGCGACGAGTGCCACATGGCGTTCCATTTTCCGCTGATGCCGCGGATGTTCATGGGCATACGGCAGGAGGATCGCCACCCCATCACGGAGATTCTGCGTCAGACGCCCGACCTTCCTGAGCGCTGCCAGTGGGCGATGTTCCTTCGCAACCACGACGAGCTGACGCTCGAGATGGTGACCGACGATGAACGCGACTACATGTACCAGGTCTACGCCGCAGATCCCCGGATGCGGATCAACGTCGGAATCCGTCGGCGGCTGGCACCTCTGCTCGAGAACAGTCGCCGGCGAATCGAGTTGATGACGGCGCTCCTCTTCTCCATGCCGGGAACACCCGTCATCTACTACGGGGACGAGATTGGCATGGGGGACAACATCTACCTCGGGGATCGCAATGGAGTCCGAACCCCGATGCAGTGGACCGGCGATCGCAACGGCGGCTTCTCGCGCGCTGACCCGGCCAGTCTCTATGCACCGTCGATCATGGATGCCGTCTACGGCTACCAGGCCGTGAACGTCGAGGCCGAGGAGCGCTCACCGTACTCGCTGCTGAACTGGATGAAGCAGATGATTGGCCTGCGGAAACAGACGACCGTGTTCGGGCGCGGCACGATCGAGTTCCTGCCCGCTCGCAACCGCAAGGTGCTGCCGTACGTGCGACGCTTGCAGAACGAGGTCGTCCTCTGCGTGGCGAACCTCTCCCGATCGGTTCAGCCGATCGAGCTCGACCTCTCCCAGTTCAAGGGGATGACGCCGGTCGAAATGTTCGGCCTCACCGAGTTTCCGAAAATCGGCGATCACCCGTATTTCCTGACGCTCGGCCCGTACTCGTTCTACTGGTTCAAGGTCGAGCAGACGCCGGCGTCCGTGACGGCGCGAACGCTGCCGGAAACGGCGACGGATGTCCCGGAAGCGCCAGCGCTTCTGGTCGGCGCCACGTGGGAAACGCTGCTCGACGGCAACGTGCGCACGCTCATCGAGCGGGATTTGCTCATCCCGTTCCTGCAGCGTCAGGGCTGGTTCGCCGGCAAGTCCCGTCGAATCCGCAGCGCCCGTTTCATCGACTGGGGTCTGCTCCGGCGGGCGCCGCAACCCCTGTTCGTGACGATAGTCGAAGTCGAATTCGACGAAGGACACCGGCACCACTACTTTCTGCCGCTGACGATTTGCGCCTCGGCGGATGCCAGGGGCCTGGCCGAGCACTCGCCCCACGCGATCCTCGCCAACGTCACTGGCGCCAGGAAGGGAGTGCTCTTCGACGGGTGGCTCGACGACCGCTACGTGCGCACGCTCTTTGACGCGCTCGAGCGTGAAGAGCCCATGCCGACCGGGCGCGGAACGGTTCGCGCGATCAAGACGCCGACGTTTGCGGCGAAACGAAGCAGCGCGGGGGAAGACCCGTCGATCGCGCGCATGAGCGTCGAACAGCGCAACACCTCGATCGTGTACGGCGACCGGCTGATACTCAAGCTGTTCCGGCGGATTCAACCCGGGATGAATCCGGATCTCGAGATCAGCCTCCAACTCACCCAGCGAGCCGGATTCAACCGCGTGCCGGCAGTCGCCGGCGCCCTCGAGTACCACACCACCGGGACAGACCCTGCCACGCTGGCGATGATGCAGGATTTCGTCAAGAGCCAGGGAGACGGCTGGACGCACGCGCTCGGCGAGGTCGGACGCTTCTACGAAGATGTTGGTGACGACGCCGCGCCAGTGGTCAAGGGCACGGCGTGGATGATCGAAGGCGAGTTGCCGGAAGCCGCCGCACGAGCCATGGGCGCTTACCCCGGCATCGCCGCGACGCTGGGCCGCCGCACGGCCGAAATGCACCTCGCGCTGGCTTCCGACTCGACAAATCGCGCATTCGTGCCCGAGCGACTCGTAGCGGGCGATCTCGAACGCTTGACCGCGGATGCGACGGGGCGGGCTCGACAAGCTCTGCAGCAGCTGGCCTCGATGCACTCGAGCTTGCCCGAGGACGTCCGGCGCGCTGGCGATCGACTGCTGCAGTCCCGCGATACGCTCCTCGAACGGATTCGATCCGCTCCGCGTCTTGAATTCGTCGCATCCAGAATTCGCGTGCACGGCGACTATCATCTCGGACAGGTTCTCCTCAGCGAAGGCGATTTCTACATCCTGGACTTCGAGGGTGAGCCCGCGCGCCCGCTGAGCGAACGCCGGCTCAAGCAGTCGCCGCTCAAAGACGTGGCTGGGATGATTCGATCCTTCGGATATGCGGCGTACGCGGCCCTCTTTGCTCACACGGCTTCCCGGCCGTCGGAGCTCGCGCGGCTGGAGCCGTGGGCACGCATTTGGCAGCTGTGCTCGTCATCAGCATTCCTCGGAGCCTATTTCGCGGCTGTAGCTGGAGCATTGTTCGTCCCCGCGGCGCCAGCTGAGCGGGATGGGTTGCTCGAATTGTTCGTGATCGACAAGATGCTGACAGAGCTCGGCTATGAGCTCAACAACAGGCCTGACTGGGCGCGTATTCCGCTACGGGGACTACTCGATCTCTTGAACGTGCCCCGCTGAGTCTTCGTGATTCGTGGTACGCCATTCCCGAGAGCGGTGCACACGTGCCCATGCAGATGCTGGAAGCTGAGAGCTGGAAGCTGGAAGCTGCGGAGGGGGCGCATCCCGCGCCCGTTTACGTGCCCGCCAGCACGTACCGGCTGCAGATCCATCGGGGCTTTCCCTTGACGTCGGCGCGAGACATCGTGCCGTATCTCGCGCGTCTTGGCGTGGACGCCTGCTACACGTCGCCCTACTTCACCGCCGCTCCCGAGAGCACGCACGGCTACGACATCTGCAATCACAACGAGATCAGCCCCGAACTGGGCGGCGCCGCGGCGCATGACGCATTCGCGTCCGCGCTCGCAGCTCACCGGATGCGGCACATCGTCGATTTCGTGCCGAATCACATGGGGGTGGGGACGGGCAGGAACTCGTGGTGGAACGATGTGCTCGAGAACGGGCCCAGCTCTCCGGCAGCGATGTTCTTCGACATCGATTGGCGGCCGGTGAAGACCGAGCTGACCGCCAAGCTCCTGCTGCCAATTCTCGGCGATCAATACGGGCGCGTCCTGGAGCGAGGAGAGCTGCAGCTGGCGTTCAACGCCGGCACCCTGGGCCTGAAATACGTCGATCAGGAGCTTCCGCTGAATCCGCGCGAGGCCGCGCGTGTGTACAGCAGGGCGGCCGATCGTCTCAAGTCGCTGACCGACGGCGAGAGTCCCGCGCTCAACGAGTTTCTCAGCATCGTCTCGTCGCTGCAGAATCTGCCGCCCTACACGACGACCGATCCGGCCCGCGTGGCTGAACGCCAGCGTGAGAAAGAAGTCGCGCGGACGCGCCTGGAACGGCTCGTCTCGGAACAACCCGCGATCCGAGAAGCGATCGACGCGGCGATCGCGCTCTTTAATGGCATCCCTGGAGAGGGTGGCAGCTTCGATGCGCTGCACGAACTGCTCGAGGCGCAGGCATACCGGCTTTCGTACTGGCGGACGGCGTCGCACGAGATCAACTATCGCCGCTTTTTTGACGTCAACACGCTCGCGGGTTTGCGAATCGAGCACGAGCACGTCTTCGAAACGACGCATCAGCTGCTCGCGCAGTTGATTCGAGAGGGCAAGGTGCACGCGGTTCGGATCGATCACCCTGACGGCCTGTTCGATCCGGCAAAGTACTTCACCATGCTGCAGCGGCTGGCCGCGAGGTCGCTGGGCCTGGAGGCGGAGGAAAAAGACGACGGCGCGATCAGCCGTCCGCTGTATGTCGTTGCGGAAAAAATCCTCTCCGGCGGCGAGCTGCTGCCATCGCGATGGGCGATTCATGGCACGACCGGTTACAGCTTCCTGAACGACCTCAATGGCGTGTTCGTCGATTCGTCACAGGCGCGCCGCATGCGGCGGGTCTACGCCAAGCTCACCGGTCACACCGAGGCGTTTGACGATGTGGTGTACGCGAGCAAGCGGCTGATCATGGGAACCGCCATGGCGAGCGAGCTGAACGTCCTGGCGCACTCGCTCAACCGCATCAGCGAAGGCAACAGGAAGTCCCGTGACTTCACCCTCGATTCGCTTCGCGACGTCATTACGGAGTTCGTGGCCTGCTTCCCCGTCTATCGCACCTACGTCGACGCGAGCGGCTGGTCTGCTGCAGACCGGGCGGTCGTCGCCCGCGCGATCTCGCGCGCGCGACGCAGAAATCCTGCGATGGAATCGTCGCTGTTTGATTTCTTCCGGGAGGTCGTCCTTCCCCGCGACTTCAACGAGGGAGAGCCGCCGTCAGGGCCTGAGCGCCGGGTCGGATATCCGCCGATTGACGAAGAGGAAGCCCGAGAACGCCTGCGATTCTCGATGAAGCTGCAGCAGTACACGGGCCCGGTCCAGGCCAAGGGGCTCGAAGACACGGCGTTCTATCGGTTCAACGTCTTGTTGTCGGCCAACGAGGTGGGTGGCGATCCTGCCCGTCTCGGCCGAACCGTCCAGGAGTTCCACGAATCGAACGCCTTTCGGGCTGACCACTGGCCCTTCGAGATGCTGGCCACCTCCACGCACGACACCAAGCTCGGCGAGGATGTGCGGATGCGCATCAACGTGCTCTCGGAGATCCCAGACGAGTGGGGACGGGAGGCGTCGAAGTGGATGCGGATAGTGAAGGCCGCAGCGGTCAATCGTCGATGGCGAGCCGGCGCCCGATCGAGTGGACGAGTACCGCTTCTACCAGGCGCTCGTCGGTGTGTGGCCGGTCGACGTGCCCGACGACGTCCGGGCCGCGCCCGGCGATCTCGTGGCCCGATTGTCGGACTACATGATCAAGTCCGCGAAGGAAGCCAAGGTCCATACGAGCTGGCTGACGCCGAACGAACCATACGAGCTCGCGCTTCGGCGGTTCGTGGAGCGAGCGCTGACGGGTCCGTCCGGGGCGAAGCTGCTGTCGGCCGTCCTGCCCTTCCAGCGCCGCGTCGCGGCAATCGGCATGATCAACTCGCTGGCGCAGGTCGCGCTCAAGACCGGTTCCCCCGGTGTGCCGGACTTCTATCAAGGGACGGAGTTCTGGGACCTCACCCTGGTCGATCCCGACAACCGCCGGCCAATCGACTTCGCGAAGCGGGGGCGCGCGCTCGACGACGTGGATGCCGTGCTCGCGCTCGAACCGGAACTGCGGGCCCGAGCGATCACGGACTGGATGCGCACGTGGAAGGACGGCCGGATCAAGCTGCTGGTGACCGCTGCGGGGCTTCGGCTCCGGCAACAGCGGCCCGACGTATTTCTCGGAGGCGCGTACCTGCCTCTTCCAACGGAAGTCCCCGTTCCGGCTGACGCGATCGCTTTCGCTCGGCTCTCCCCGAGCGGATCGGATGCCGTCCTCTTCGTCGCCCCACGGCTGTGCAGGCAACTCGTGACGCCGGATCACCCATTGCCGCTCGGCGGCGAGTGCTGGAAAACCTCGCGTGTGATGCTGCCGCCGCGCCTCCGCGATTGCGAGTTTCTCGACGAAGTCACGGGCGCGCGCATTCGCCCGACACGCGGCGGCGAGAGCGCCTGGATTTTCATTGGCGAGGCGTTTCAGGCGCTGCCGGTCGCGATGCTCAGAGCTGTGTAATCCTGGCTGCTGGCTCTTGGCTACTGGCTCAAGGAAGTTTCCAGTTCCAAAGCTGCATCTCCGGGATCTTTCTTCCCAGAAGCCAAGAGCCAACAGCCAGAAGCCGAAGTCCGCTTAGCGCTTCAGTCCACGAGCGAACTTGAAGTCGGTTGTAATGCCTCTGATCGGGGGAAGCCTCGGCGGACGCGGGCCGTGGCGCACGGCCCCGGTCACCGGCACATACGCAAGCTCGTCTCCTGAACGCGCTGCGCGAAGCAGCAGGCCGCCGCGGCTCATGTCGCCGCGGCCGACGAAATCGATCGGAAACAGCAGGCGGTCGCCAAAGACGCCGATCAGCACATCGACGTACTTCGCCGAGGCGATGCTGCCGAGCAGCACGACTTCGCAGTCGGGCCCGATCTCCTCGTCGAGTGCCCGGGCGCTCGCCAGAAGCGGCGTTCGGTATCGGGGATCGTTGGCCGCGATATCGACTTCGGCGAATCGCACGAAGGGCGCCGATGGTAATCGCCGTCTCGGCCGCCCGAAGGCCGGCCGTTGGCGTAATCACGAGCGCGCCGCTCCCAGTCAACGGCGCGCCCGGCTCGGGCGGCCGCGCGTACTCGAGCGCGTACGCGAGCTTGCCTTTGAAGTACAGCCCGCTGACGAACGCGAAGACCTCACCAATCGCCGCGCCGCGCCGCTGCCGAAGCCGCACGGCGAGATCGAACTGCGCGCGCTCCGACATCACGATCTGCGCGCGCCGGCCGGAACAGTTGGCGGGTGAGAGAGGAAGACGCGACTCTCGCGTCGACCGGCGCGGATCGCGGCCTGCGCTGATGCGAGCTCGAGGTTATCGAAGGCTCGGCCTTACAGACTCCAGCGCAGCAGCACCGCGCCGACCGTGAACCCGGCGCCGACCGACGTCAGCAGGACGAGGTCACCCTTCTTGAGGCGTTCCTGGCGCATCGCATCGTGAAGCGCGAGCGGAATCGTCGCCGCCGTCGTGTTGCCGTACATCTCCAGGTTGATGATCACCTTTTCGTCGGGCAGCCCGAGCCGCTCGGCGGCCGCGGCGATGATCCGCCGGTTGGCCTGGTGCGACACGAACAGATCGAGCTCGGCGCCGGTCAACTGGTTGCGGTCGAGGACGCGCCGGCAAATCTCCTCGGTCTTCTTGACGGCGAACTTGAACACCGTGGCCCCGTCCTGCTTGACGTAGTGAAGCCGCTTGTCCACGGTCTCGTGGGACGCGGGCAGCTTGCTTCCGCCTGCCGGCATGCACAGCGCGGGTCCGCCGCTGCCGTCGATCTCGTGAGCGAAATCGATGATGTGAGGCTCCTTGTCCCCGGCCGCCGACAGAACCACCGCGCCGGCGCCGTCGCCGAACAGCACGCACGTCGTCCGATCGGTGTAGTCGATGATGCTCGACATCACGTCGGCGCCGACGACCAGCACGTAATCGTGCGCGCCGGTCGCGACCATCTGCATCCCGGTCGTCAGCGCGTAGGTGAAGCCCGAGCACGCCGCGCCGAGATCGAACCCCCACGCGTGGTGCGCGCCGATCTTGTGCTGCAGCAGGCACGCGGTGCTTGGAAAGATCGTGTCCGGCGTCGTCGTGCCGACGACGATGAAGCCGATCTGATCTGGTGTCACGCCGGCCTGGCGCATAGCCCCGAGGGCTGCTTCCTTCGCCAGGTCCGAGGTCGCGACTCCGGCGTCAGCGATGTGGCGCTCGCGGATGCCCGTGCGCTGAAGGATCCATTCGTCGCTCGTCTCGACGAGCTTCTCGAGATCGGCGTTGGTCAGCACCTTCGGAGGGCACGTACGTCGAGAGCCCGGCGATCTTCACGTGCCGGAGCGCCTTCACCACAGACGATCCTTTCCCGGGGCAGTCAGCCCGAAATATTCATAGGCACTCGGCGTCGCGACGCGTCCGCGCGGGGTGCGATCAAGAAAGCCGATCTGAATGAGAAACGGCTCGTAGATGTCCTCGATGGCGTCGCGCTCCTCGCTCATGGCCGCCGCGAGGCTGGCCACGCCGACCGGGCCGCCGTTGAACTTCTCGATGATCGTGCGCAGCAGCCGTCGATCGATCTCGTCGAAGCCGCGCTCGTCGACCTCGAGCAGCGATAGCGCACGCCTGGCGACGTCGAGCGTGATGTGCCCGCTGGCGCGGACCTGCGCGTAGTCCCGCACTCGTCGCAGGAGCCGGTTCGCCACCCGTGGTGTTCCGCGGGACCGCTGCGCGATCTCCACCGCGGCGTCGCGATCGATCGGCACGCCGATGATGCGCGCCGATCGCTCGACGATCTCCCGAATGTCGTCCTCGCCGTAGAAATCCAGCCGGTGCACGATGCCGAAGCGCGCGCGGAGCGGCGCCGTCAGCAGGCCGGTCCGGGTCGTCGCGCCTATCAGCGTGAATCGCTGGACCGGCACCTTGACCGAGCGCGCGCTCGGGCCCTGCCCGATCATGATGTCGAGCTCGTAGTCCTCCATCGCCGGATAGAGGATTTCCTCGATCGCGGGGCTCATCCGGTGGACTTCGTCGATGAAGAGCACCTCGCGCTCCTGCAGGTTCGTCAGCATGGCGGCGAGATCGCCTGGCTTTTCGATGACTGGCCCGGCCGTCGAGCGGATCGGCACGCCAAGCTCGTTCGCAATCACGGTTGCCAGCGTCGTCTTTCCGAGACCTGGAGGCCCGTACAGCAGGACGTGATCGAGCGCCTCGCCTCGCTGCCTCGCGGCGTTGATCGAGACGTGAAGGTTCTCGCGTACACGTTCCTGGCCGATGTACTCGTCCAGCGTGCGCGGCCGAAGCCCGGCTTCGTACTGGGCGTCCTCGTCTCCGCGACCGGGGTTGACGATGCGATTGTCGCTCATGCCTTCATCAATCCTCTCAGGACTTCGCGGAGCGACGATTCAAAACCTGAGGAGGCTGACTTCCGGAGCACCCCGTCGATGACCTTTTCGGCGACCGCGCGTTGATAGCCCAGGTTGAGCAGCGCCGACAGGAGATCCTCGTGCAGTTGCTCTTCGGGTCGAACGGCGATTGCCGGCTCCTGCCCGGCGGGCTGCGGGCTCACGGGAAGACGATCCTTCAGCTCGAGGCCGATTCGCTCGGCGGTCTTCTTGCCAATGCCGGGAATGGCCGTCAAACGTGCGACGTCCTGCGCGCGAACGGCCCGAATGAAGTCCGCAGGCTCGATCCCGGACAGCACCGCAAGCGCCAGCTTCGGACCGATGCCGCTGATCCCGATCAGCCGCTCGAACAGGTTCTGCTCGAGCGGCGTCGCAAACCCGTAGAGCGCGATGACATCCTCGCGCACATGCGTGTGGATCCGAAGCGTGACCGGCGTCTCGGGCTCCCCGACGCACGTAGAACGTCGACAGCGGAACCTGGACGTCGTAACCGACACCGCCGACCTCGACGATCAGGCGGCTGGGAGTCTTCTCGACGAGGGTGCCGCGGAGCAACGCGATCATGTTCGTCCGCGTCACGGCCGATAGTCTCTCCAGCTGCGGAGCGCGGTTCGCGGCTTCTCGACTTCGGCACGCTCGGCGACGATCCCCGTCGCGCTGTGCACGTGGCAGATCGCGACCGCGAGCGCGTCAGCCGCATCGTGCGGGGAAGGACGGCGCTCGAGACCGAGCAGCAGCTTGACCATCTGCTGCACCTGATGCTTCTCGGCGCGCCCAAAGCCGACGACCGCGCGCTTGATCTCGCGCCGGCGCGTACTCGACGACGGGCAAACCCGGCTTCCGACGCCGCCAGAAGCGCGACGCCGCGCGCATGTCCGAGTTTCAGCGCGCTGCGCACGTTGCGCGCGTGGAAGATGTTCTCCACGGCGACGCAGTCGGGCCGATGCCGATGCGAGCAACACCGCCAGGGCGGCGTGAATGTGCTTCAGCTTTTCAGGGAACGTCGAATGGGCGGGAGCCGATAGCGATCCGCAGATGACGAGATGGTGACGGCTGCCGAGCGACTTCGATGCAGCCGTACCCGGTGCGCTCGGAGCCGGGATCGATCCCGAAGATCTTCACGCCAACGAGGCCTCGATCTCCTTCTCTTCGATGTCGGCGTTCGACCAGACCTTCTTGCTGTCTTCGTGCTCCTCGAGGGCCTCCATCAGCTTGATCATCTGCTGCGCCTGCTTGCCTTCGAGCTTGACGTAGTTCTGCGGCAGGAATGCGACTTCGGCCGCGCCAGGCTCGATTCCGAGCGCCTTCACCGCGTCGAGCACCTTCTGAAACGCATCCGGCGCCGACACGATCTCCCAGCTGTCGCCGTCGTCACGCATATCGTCGGCGCCTGCGTCGATCGCGGCGGCCATCAGCGTTCCTCATCCGCCTTGGCTCTTCTCGACGACGATGTAGCCCTTCTTGTCGAACATCCAGGCGACGCTGTTTTCGGCCGCCAGGTTGCCGCCGTGCTTCGAGAGCACGTGGCGGATTTCCCCGACCGTGCGGTTCTTGTTGTCGGTCAGCGTCTCGACGATGACCGCAGCGCCGCCGGGCCCGTAGGCCTCGTAGTTGATCTCCTCGTACGACGACGCCCGGCAGCTCGCCCGTGCCGCGCTGGATGGCGCGCTTGATGTTGTCGGCAGGCATGTTGACGGACTTGGCTTCGGCCACGATCGTGCGGAGGCGGGGATTGCTGTCGATGTCGCCGCCGCCATTCCGCGCGGCGACGGTCAATTCCTTGATGATGCGCGTGAAAATCTTCCCGCGCTTGGCATCCGCGGCGCCCTTTTTATGCTTGATCGTGTGCCACTTGGAATGGCCGGACATGATGAAACTCCCTAGAGAATTCGGTCGATTTGACCGCTCATCTTATCACTTACGGGCCGAATTGAAGTGCCGGTCGAGCTTTTCACCGCGCCCTCCGTTCCCTCCGTCGCTCTCTACCGCTTCGCCGCGAGAATCACCCACACGTCGGCCCGCGGATCCCAGGGCCCACCCCGATAGTCCCCGAGGACGGACAACACGCGGAACCCGGCACGCTCGAGACGGCGAGTGAGCTGCGGCACGGAAAGCGTACGGAAGGTGAGCGAAAAACGGTGCACCCGCCGCTCGGTGCCGGTGCGCGCCCGATATTCCTGATCGAAGATCGTCAGCCGCCGCGCGCGATCCTGGCGTACGGTTTCGACGAGCGTCAACGTCGTGTGGCGGCCCTGCCGTCCCGTCAGGCTGATCCGATTGCGATACTCGTCCCACTTCGGCAGATCAGGCACGACATCGATCGCAAAGAGGCCGTCGCGTTTGAGCACGCGCGCGACAGAATCGAACGTGCGCAGCAAATCGCGCTCGCGCGTGAGCGACTGAAGAATGCCGTAGGCCGCAAGGACCGCGCTGAATTTGGTTCGGGCGCCGAAGGGAAGCGCCGTGATGTCGCCGCGAACGAGCGAAAGCCGTGCCGACAGCCGCGCGCGCTTGATCCGCTTGCCGTGCCCGCGCCAGCATCTCCTCGGAGCGATCGATGCCAACAATGCGGGCGCCGGCCTGGGCGACCGGGATCGCGATCCGCCCCGTCCCGCAACCCAGTTCGAGGACGGGTCCGTCCTGCGCGGCGGCGAGCCGCTGCCAGAACGCAACGTCGCGGCGCTGAAGGGTTCGGGCGTTCTCCCAGTCGTAGAAAGGCGCGTAGTCGTCCCAGCCGCGCCAACCGTCGGTCATGCGGAATCGGGCCGCTGACCAAGCGAGGCAAACAGCATCGCGTTCTGGATTTCGACGAAGGCGGGGCCCGCCTCAGTGGCGTCGCGTCCGTAACGTGCCACGGCGGCGGCAAAGTCGCTGCCCAATCGGCGCAGCGAATCATTCGGCGCCACAGAGATCGCTCGCTCAATCGCTTCGGCCCGCGCCTTCCAGACAGCGGCCGGGGGCGACCCGACGTGGGACGAGGATACGGGGAACAAATCGACGGACAGCGGAGTGATCCCGGCGGCCGAGAACAGTCCCGGAAGCGCGGGGCCTATGGCCGTGGCCGGTGCCTCGCCGCGCGCGAGCGCGAGCGCGGTCAGGAATCGCCGCCCCAGTTCGAACGCCTCCATGCCGGATGGGATCGAGCTGTACCAGTACCGAGCGGCATTGTCCGGTTCAACGGCGAGAATCAGCCCTCCCTCACAGGTCACCCGGGCCAACTCGGCGAGCGCCATCGGCACATCGCGCAAATGCTGCAATACCGCCACACAGAACGTGCAATCGAACGCGCCATCGACAAAGGGCAGGCGGCCGGCATCGGCTGATGCGAATCCAGCCCGCGCGTTGATCCCGCGAACGCGATCACGCGCCTCGCGAACGCGTTCGAGCAGCATGTCCACGCCGAACAAGCGAAGCTGCGACACCTGGAGACGAGCGAAGCTGATCTCGGCCGTCCCGACACCGCACCCCACATCGAGAATCCGTTTACCGGGCCTCGGCTTGAGCGCCTGTTCCAGGAACTCCCCGAACGCATCGTTCCACCAGCGCTCGCGGACGTGCTTGAGGGTGAGAGAGGTGAGGGCGTCGAGACCGCGAACCATAACAGCGACGGGGGATTGTACCACCGAGTCGAACCGGGATACGCCCGCCTCCGCGGCTGCGCCGCTTCGGCGAGACAGCCTCCCCATGAAGCACGAGCGGAGGCTGCGCTATTTGCGCCGTTGCACAGTCGGCACTCGCCGGGTATTCTTCGACCGTGACGGCCCTCCGGCACACGATTTCAGCGGACTCACGCATCGTCCTCTCGAAGGATCAGGCGTCGTGCGACCTGGCTGGCGAACTGGCCGTCGTCAATCTGAAGAGCGGCGTCTATTACGGGCTCGATCCAATGGGGACCCGCATCTGGACGCTGCTCCAGGAGCCCTTGACGTTTGCCGCGTTGTGCCGCTCGGTGATTCAGGATTACGACGTTGAAGGTCCCCGGCTCGAGTCCGACATGCGCGAGTTCCTGAGCGAGCTGGCCGATCAGGGCCTGGTCGAGATCACGTGAATCGGGAACTACGACGGCTCGCCTCACTTGGGCCTTCCGGTATCGCCGTGCTCTGCCGCGCGCTCCTGGTGTTGACTCGAGTCCGAATCGCGCTGTGGGTGCTGCCCTGGAATCGGGTCGCCGCCCCGGCTGCACGGTCGAACGTCGCCGGATCAGCCCGACCGGGTCTGGATCGCCTCGAATGGTCCGTTCGTACGGCCGGCCGGTTCATCCCCCGATCCACGTGCCTGACGCAAGCGCTCGCGCTCCATCGACTGTTGTCGCGGTATGGCTACCGCTCCAGCGTCCAGATCGGCGTCCGAAACGTCGACGGACGATTTGGCGCGCATGCGTGGGTCGAGCATCAGGGTTCACCCCTCCTGAGCAGCGCCGCAGAGGTCGCGGGCTACGCGCGCTTCTTCTCCTGGCCCGCCTCGCAACCTGACCTGACATGAGCGGCATCGCGGGCGTCTGGAATTACGACGGACGCCCCGTCGCGCGCGACCTCATCACCACTCTGGGTGCGAGCGTCGCCCACCGCGGTGAGGATTACGCGGGCACCTGGTGCGCGGATGGCGTCGGATTTGCCGCGCGCGTCAGGCGCATCGCACCGGAATCGGCGTGCGAGCGTCAACCCGTGGCTGATCGGTCAGGAACCGCGCTCGTCTTCGACGGCAGGCTCGACAATCGAGACGAACTGCTGCGTCAGCTACGGACACCGGGCAACGATCCTCAGGAATCCGATGTCAGCGTCATCTTCCGGGCGTTTCGCATGTGGGGCGACACCTGCCTTGAAAGACTGGCAGGCGATTTCGCGCTTGCCGCGTACAACGCCGACGAGAAACGAATTGTGCTCGCGCGCGATCCGGTTGGTTGCCGGCCGCTGTACTACTGGTGCGACGGGAAGACGCTCGTCTTCGGATCCGAGATCAAGGCCATCCTCGCGCATCCCGACGTCCGCGCAGAGCCGAACGAGGATCTGCTGGCGGATTTCCTGCTGCGCGATCTGCTCCCCTACGAGGACGAAGGGGACACGTTCTTTCATGGCATCCGCGCCGTCCTGCCCGGATGCTGCGTGAGCGTCTCCGCTCGAGGCATCCACTCGAAGCGGTTCTGGGATTTCAACCCGCAGATCAAGACGCGTTACGCCTCGTACGCCGAGTACGCCGATCGGCTGCGCGAGTTGCTGATTCAGGCCGTGAAACGGCGGCTTCGAACGAACGAGCCGGTCGCCATCGCGGTGAGCGGCGGATTGGATTCTTCGGTCGTCCTGTGCATAGCCGATGACCTCTTGAAGAGCCGGGCCGTCAACACGCCAGTGTTCCACGTCTCCTGCGTCTCACACCAAAACGGGCAGGCCGAAGAACAGCGCTTCGGACAGTTGCTGGAATCCACGCGCGGGCTCTCGATCGATCGGATCGCGATGGGTCCGCCCGGGAATCGCGAACAACTCGGACGCCTCGCGTGGCACTCCGAGTGGCCGCGATTCGACGACAACTGGTGCGCCTGGCAGCCAATGCTGGCGCATGTTCGGAGTTCCGGCGCCCGAACGATGATGACGGGCCATTGGAGTGACCAGTTGTTCTTCGTCACCGGCTACTTGAGCGATCTGTTCGCGTGCTTCTCGTGGCGGCAGGTTGCCGGACATCTGCGCGAATACGGGCGCTGGTTCGTTGATGCTGACCCCGGGTATTTCCGCTCGCGCTTCCGTCGTGAGCTGGCACTCAATCTGACCCCGCATGAGTGGCGCGCCCGGTTGCGCCCGCTTCTGAAAACACGCCGGCGTCATGGACGCGAGCGACTCGTCAGCCCGGCGTTCGCCGCGCGGCTCGAACGGCCGCGCGCCCGAATCGCCCGTCCTCGCGCTGCCAGCGCACACGCGCGAGACATCTATCAATTCGTTCGCGCCGAATCCCATCGGATTCAGTTCGAGGCGGACGAGAAGCTGGCAGCCGGTAGTGGAGTCGAGGCGGTGACGCCGTTTCTGGATCGCGATCTCATCGCGTACCTCATGAGCATTCCGGGCGACGTTCAGAACCACGGCGGCGTTCCGCGGGCCCTTCTGCGGGACTCCATGCGCGGGATCGTTCCGGATGCGATTCTCGAGCGCCGCTGGCGGGATGACGACGCCGCGCTCGTCGCCGGCCGCGAGGCAGCATATCTATCACCACCGCTCGAACTCGACGCCGCCGAGCGTCTAGGATTCCTGCAGGATGCCGCAGCCGTCGATCGCGCCTCCATGGAACTGGTCGGGCTGGAGTTCTGGAGTCGTGTGTTCTTTTCTGATAGGCTCGCTTCACTTCGGCCCCTGCCCGAGGGAGTCAGTGAGCCTATGGACACCGTCGTCACACCCGGCAAAGACGACCGCGAGAAGCTGCCGTACTCGCCTCCCAAGCTGACCGTACACGGTGACCTGCGTGACGATCACGGCTGCGAAGCAAAGCGACCGGACCGAGGCGGGTCAACCCAAAACGTTCAACTCCGGCATGCCGTAACCACTGGTAATGTTCGACACGGCCTCGGTCGAACACCCCGACTTCGATTCTCTCCACCTGACTATGAGCAGCGTCTTCGGCTGCTGGCACTTTGACGGACGACCCGCCAGCGTCGCCACAGTCGAAAACTGCCTTGCACGAGTCGGTCCGAGTGATTCACGGGACATCGACACGCATATCGCAGGACCGATTGGGCTCGGTCGGAAGACCTCGGGTCAACTGGACCCGGAGCGGCAGCCGATCGGAGATGCACGGGTTGCCTGCGTCTTCGATGGCCGCGTTGACAATCGCGACGAGCTTCTCGACGCGCTGGCGAGCCGGTGGGCACTCGAGCGGGACTGCGCGGATCATGGCCTCGTCGCGGCTGCGTATCGTCAATATGGCGACGCGTGCGTCGAGCGGATCAAGGGCGACTTCGCATTTGGCCTGTACGATCGCGATCTGAATCGCCTGCTGCTGGCGCGCGACCGCCTGGGCATACGGCCGTTGTGCTACACGAGGGTGAACGGCGCATTCCTGTTCGCGTCCGAAGCCAAGGCGCTGCACGCCTGCCCAGGCGTCAGTACGGCGCCGGATGACGTGATGCTGGCGGATTTCGTCCTGCAGTTTCTCTCGAGCGACAGCCAGCGGCGGACGTTCTTCCGCGAGCATTCACTCGCTGCCCCCGGCTCACGCCCTGATCGTGACCACGACAGGCGTGACGCTGCGGCGCTATTTCGAGTTCGACACCTGCCGGGAAATCCGGTTCCGCGACTTCCGCGAATACGCCGGCGCGTTTCACGAGCTGTTCGTCGAGTCCGTGCGGCGCCGGCTCCGCAGCGCGGATCGAGTGGCCGTGTCGGTGAGCGGAGGGCTCGATTCGGCCTACATCTTCTGCGTCGCGCAGGATCTCGTGCGTCGGCGAGCGGCCCCGTGCCCGGCCGTTCTTGGGTTCAACTATTCCGGCGATCCGGGAACACCGTCCGACGAGCGTGAATATGTCGACGCGATCGAGCGATCGTGCGGCGCGTCGATCGAGCGCATCGCGCAGCGTCCTGGATTCATGGAATGCGCGGGTGATGAAGTCTGGCATTCCGAGTCACCCCTCGTCGAAGGGCTGGCTCGCCAGCGGCAGGCCATGCTGAATCGAGTGAGCGCGTCGGGGGCGACCAGGCTCCTGACCGGACACTGGGGGGATCAGGTGATGTCGGACTCCGACTACCTGATCGACTTGTGCCACGAGGGCAGATGGAGGTTGCTCAAGCGGCATTCGCGTGCGTGGGGAATGAGCAGCCGGCGGCTGGCGACGCGGCTCGTGGAGGATGTCGCGTCACGGCGTCTGCCGAGCGGGCTTCTCCGCACAGCCCGGCGGTTACGCCGGAGAGGAGAAGGCGCCTGGCGCTCGCCGTGGTACACGGATCGATTCCGGCGCCTCCTGCGCGAGCGCTTCGAGGACGAACGATTGACGCCGGTTGGTGGAACCAGTCACGCGCGCGCCATCTATCAGCAAAGCCGGCGCGGATATCACGTGCAGTGTATGGAGTGGAACGCCCGGCTGGCGGCCATGCACGGCATCGAGATCGCCTTTCCGTACCTCGACTGTGACCTGCTCCAGTTTCTGATGGCCATCCCGGGAGACATTCAATCCCACGACGGGATCCCTCGCGGTCTCATGCGGGAAGCGATGCGCGGCCTCGTGCCGGACGCTGTCGTCACCCGACGCAGCAAAGGAGAGTTCACCCAGCTGGCCAATCAAAGCATCGAATTCGACTTCTCGCGGATTGCCGACATCCTGGGCCCGACGTCGATGTCCGTACGCCTCGGCTACGTCGACGGTCCGGTGCTGTGGAAGCTCCTCGACGAGTGGAGAACGTCGATTCGAGACTCGAGCAACGCGCGGCTTGCCAATCGGGTGATCGATCTGTGCGGCATGGAGCTGCTCCTGCGCCGGTTCGCAGGACATGCAGAAGAGCTGACGTGATCGTTCCGCCCCGGCGTCCCGTCGTTCACTCCTTGTACGGGATTCGAATCCGCACGCCGTGGCCGGTGGCCGGCATGAAGGCGATCGAGGGACCGTGGGACGTGGAGTTCATCGAAGGCGATGCAGACACGCTTTCGGACGCGGCGTCTCATGTTCCGCACGAACAGTCATCGAACTGGGCGCAGTATGCCGCGCTGCCCGACGGTTCCAGCTATCGGCGCTGGACCGATCTGTTTGAATTCCTCGTAACGCCTGATGCCCGGCAGATCCAGGCGCGGACCCTGTCCCACGTGGAAGACGAGGCGATGCTGGCCTATCTGCTGGTGGATGCGTTGTCGTTCTCGATGGTACGTCTTGGATGGGAGCCGCTGCACGCGACAGCGGTGGCCACCACCCGCGGAGTGGCCGCGTTCGCGGGTAACAGCGGCGCCGGGAAATCGACGCTCGCCGCCGCCTTCGTGCAGGGCGGCGCGAAGCTCGTCACGGACGACATGCTGATCATGACGCACGACGGGCACGCCTGGCTCGCGCAACCGGGGCCTCCGAGGATCAAACTGTATCGGGACATGACGAGACGCATCTTCGGGACGGCCGAACGTGGTGTGCCGATGAACGCGGTGACCGAGAAACTCATCATTCCCCTGGGCCCGGAGCAAACGGTGACGACGCCCGCGGCCGTTGCGGGACTCTACATCCTCAATGATGACGGCTCGACAACCCAGCCGCCTTTGATTGAGCGCCTGTCGCCGTCGCGCGCGTTTCCCCGAGTGCTGGCAAACACGGCCGGCCACTACCCATGTGAGCCCGCGCGTCTCAGGCGGCAGCTCGAATTCGCTTCCGGCCTGGTCAGGGATGTTCCTGTGAGAGCGCTGTCATATCCCAGGAAGACCGACGAGATGTTGCACGTCCGCGACGCCGTGCTGGCCGACCTGGAAGAGGCGAGTCCACGAATCGAATGACAGCCCTTCGCTGGCTCGCCGGGCTCGTGTTCTTCGCGCTTGGGCGGGCGGCGGTGCGGGCGGCCAGATTGACCGACTACCTCGCGGTTGGTACACGACAGCTTTCTGACATGCGAGAGGACAGCCGGAGGACATGGCAGGACTTCTATGCCAGCCATCCCTCCCACGACTCCCGGCTCATGCCCTGGGAGTCGGAGGTCGTGGAACGGTTCGTCAACCCCGGCGCAGACGTGTTGCTGGTTGGATGCGGAAGCGGCCGGGACCTGCTGCCCCTTGCCGAGCGGCACTGCAACGTGACCGGAATCGATCCCGTCGCATCTTCGCTCGACATCGCACGCCGCATGCTCGGCGAACGAGGTTTGAGCGCCTCGCTGGTTGAGGGATTCTTCGAAGAGACACCGATCGCGGGGATCTTTGACGCCGTGATCTTCTCCTATCACTGCTACTCGGTGATACCGGGATCACGGCGACGGGTGGCCATGCTTCAGAAAGCCGAGGCGCTCCTGAAGCCCGGGGGGCACATCGTGATCAGCCTGGGATCGAAAACGCCGTACCCGCGCGCGTTCCTCGTCATCGCTGCGCGGCTCAGCGGCGCACTCTGGCGGTCCGACTGGCGCGTCGAGCCTGGCGACGTCGTGTGGAGCAACCGGCAAAGCCGTCCGTCGTATTCCTACACGCACGCCTTTGGCCCTGGTGAGCTCGAACGCGAAGCCGCGACAGCAAAGCTGGCGATCGCGTTTCGACTTGCCGCCGAGGACAATACCGTGGTCATCGTATTGTCACGCCAATGATCGCTGCCGACTGGCTCGAAACCGCGCTCGGCGGAGAACCCGCATCGTGGAGCGCACTCGACGAGTCGAACGGGACGCTGCTGGCGGCGTGCGAGACGCTCGAAGTCTCCGAGCTGCTGCATCATCTTTCTGCCCGTCATCCGGCGCAGCACGATTGGCCAGCTGGCGTTCGACTCGAGCTCGCACGGCGTGCGCAGGCTTCGGCGGCGCGGCAGCTCATTCGCACTCGTGAAGTATCAGATGTTCTGCAGGCGCTCGCCGCGCGAGGCATTCATCCGATCGTCTTCAAGGGGGCGGCGCTCAGTCACCTCGTCTACGATTCCGCGTCGCTGAGGCCGCATGTCGATACCGACATCTTCGTTCGTCGCGCGGACATCGAGTCAGTTCGGCGGACCCTCGTCGAACACGGCTACACCGAGCCGTCCATGTCCGGCGGCGAACTCGTGTTCTGCCAGTTTCTGATGGTGAAGACCGATCGCTTCGGCATCCAGCACGTGCTCGACGTTCACTGGAAGATCAGCACGCAATCGCTCTTCGCCGACCTGCTCACCTACGACGAGTTGGCCGCCGAGTCACAGCCGCTACCGGTGTTTGGAACGGCCGCCAGGGCCACAGGCTGGGCCCACGCGCTGCTGCTGGCCTGCCTTCACCCGGTGATGCACCACCGCAACGTGGAACGGTTCATCTGGCTGTACGACGTGCACCTGCTGATGACCCGCTTGTCGGCGACGGATGTCGGCCGCTTCGCCTCGCTCGCGGTCGGAAAAAGGGTCGCGGGCATTTGCGCCCGCCAGCTCACGCTCGCGTCCACGCGTCTCGGCACATGCGTCCCATCAGAGCTGTGGTCGACGCTCACCGCCGTTCCGGGACAGGAACCCTCCTCAATCTATCTGCGGCCAGGACGACGATGGCATCACGAAATGTGGTGGAACGTCCGCGACCTTGGCGGCTGGCGCGACCGCATGCGCCTCCTGCGGGAAGTCCTGCTTCCGGCGCCGGATTACATGCTTCGCGCCTATCACCTTGGCGCGTACGGGCTTCCGCTGCTGCCCGTCCTCTACCTGCACCGCGGCGTCTACGGCGCGTTCAAGATCGTCGTGGGCCGGAAATAGGCATCCTGATTGCGTTGAGCCAGGGCGCGCGAGGGTTCTCCGGGGTCTGACCCCACGTACCCGGGGTCTGACCCCACCGTACCGGGGTCAGACCCCAGGCGTCGGTTTACCCACTTCCGGGGTGGTATAGACGAATCGCGCAATGGCCTGGCGGCACGACGATCGAAAACGTAATCGGGTGTATCGTGTCGAACGTCAGCGATGCATTGGAATCGACGGTTTGAAATGTTGTGAAATGTGTGTGGCTCTGTGCTTTACGGCTTGTTCCGTCCGATACTCTGGACTAAGGTACTTGTCACGCATTCCCCACAACTCCCGACGATCTGGCTCGCCTCCATGAGGGTGCCGATGAGCCGCAGTTGTACGTCCGTGCGCACGATACGCCCGTCGACGATGTGGATCGCCCTGATCTGGATCGCCATCCAGATCGCTGCGCCATCTCGAGGCCTCGCCTCGGCGCCACCTGTAAAGGGCGCTGCCGTCCGCGGCGTCGTCTGGAACAGCGACAACTCGCCCGTCCCGAATGCCAAGGTCCGCCTGCGCAACACCCAGTCGGGCCGAATCGAGTCGAACAGCACCACGAGCGAGGACGGCCGCTTCGCCTTCAGCGCCGAAGGCGGCTCCTACGTCGTCGAACTGGTCGGCGACAACGGTAAGGTGATTGCGGTAGGACAGAGTTTCCGCGCAGAAGCCGGAGAGACGGTGGCCACATTCGTGAGGCTGTCACCACGGCGTCCGTGGTTCGCGGACATTTTCTCCAACGCCTCGACTGCCGTCATAGCGGCAGCCTCGAGCCTCGGCGTCACGGCCCTCGGTCCCAGCGGAACCGGCGTCGGCGTGACGGCCGTCAATCCCAACGGAACCGGTGGGCGGCCGATCAGCCCGCAATAGTTGCCGCCTGTCCGATGTTTGACACCCAGGACCTGCCCGCGACGTCAGCCCCGCAAATGGATGCCCCGTCGCTTCCGGTGCCGGGAGGCTCGCAGCCCGTTCATCTGCTCGATCGTCTCGCGGCGGTCATGAAGCACCGGCGAATCGCCGGAGCCGCCTTCGTTCTCGTCGTCGGCGTGATGATGGTGCAGACCTACTCGCAGGTCCCCATGTACCGGACGAGCTCGCGCGTGATGATCCAGGATGAGCGCACGACGGCCGTCGGGAACCTCAACGCGAACGATCCGGCATTCTGGGAAGAATCGGATCCCGACTACAACACGCAGTACAGCATCCTCCGCAGCCGCGGGCTCGCGCGACGAGTCGTGCGCAAGCTGCAACTGCAGAATCACCCGCTGTTCAACGGGACCGCCCCGAAGCGGCAGGGCATTGCGATGATGATCGCGGACGCGCGCCGCAAGGTCAGCAGCACCGTGCAGTCGATGCTCCGGCGGCAACCACCGGCACCGATCGAGCGGCCGAGCCCCGACGAAGAGGCCGCGGAGTCTGGAGTCATCAGCCAGTTTCTGGGCGGCGTTCGCATCGTGCCCGAGCAGAAGACACGCCTGGTGGAAATCGTCTACGAGTCGTCCGACCCCCAGTTTGCGACCCTGGCGGCCAACACGCTGGCCGACGAATACACGGCACAGAACCTCGAGCTTCGTCTCGGGACCTATCAGAAGAACCTGCGCTGGTTGAGTGAAGAAGTCGCCAAGCAGGAGAAGAAGGTCAGCGACGCGGAAGCTGCCATGACGCAATACCGCACGGATCAGAATGCGCTGTCGCTCGGCGATCGCCAGAACATCACGATCGCGCGGCTGAATGCGTTGAACGAAACGGTGACGCGTCAACGAACGGATCGGTTGCAGAAGGAAGCCACCTACAACCAGATCAAGTCCGTCGACCCCGCTTCGGATGCGGCCGAGGCATTCCCGGTGGTCGCTGCGACGCCGGGCGTCGTGGAGGCCAAGAACCGGCTGACCGATCTGATGGCCGAGCGCGCGCGATTGTCGTCACGGTACCTTCCGAGCCACCCGGAGATGCAGAAGCTGGATCTGCAGATCAAGAACGCGCGAGAGTCGCTGACGGCGCAGCGTGCGCGAGTGATCGAGTCGGTCAAGAACGATTACGAATCGGCGGTGGCGGCCGAGCGCAGCTTCGCCTCCTCCCTCGAGCAGCAGAAGCACGAGGCGATGGATCTCGACAAGAAAAGCGGAAGCTACGTCGTCCTGCAGCGGCAGGCCGAGAGCGACCGCCAGCTCTGGCAGTCGCTGCTCCAGCAGCAGAAGGAACTGCAAGTCGTCAGCAACAGCCGCTCGAACAACGTCCAGGTCATGGATCGCGCCGAAGCGCCGGGCGGACCGTTTTCACCCAACACGCGGCGGGAGTGGTTCACCGCGATGATGGCGGGGATGCTGGTGGCCTTCGGCCTGGCCTTCGGCATCGAGTACCTCGACGACACGGTCAAGACCCCGGAGGATGTGGCGAAGCGGCTCGGCCTGCCGCTGCTCGGCCTCGTGCCGGCGATTCGCGGTGCGCGTGTGCCGCTTCTCTCTGAGACCGTGCCGCATGATTTCGGTGAGGCGTTCCGATCGCTGCGCACGTCGCTCGTCTTTACGGCAGGCGCGGGCGAATCGAGGGTCATCGCCGTCACGAGCAGTCAGCCGCTGGAAGGCAAAACGACGACCGCGTGCAACCTCGCGACCGCGCTCGCGCTCGGCGGCTCGCGGGTGCTGCTGATCGATGCGGACATGCGGCGCCCGGGTCTGCACCAGGTCATGGGCGTGCCCAACGAGTCGGGCCTCTCGCACCTGCTCGTCGGCCAGGCGCGCGTGCGCGAAGCGGTGCAGCGCACGAGCGAGCCCAACCTGTTCGTGATCACCGCGGGACGCACGCCGCCGAATCCATCCGAGCTGCTCGCATCCGAGCGGATGAGGAGCTTCCTCGCCAACCTCACGCATGGACCGTTCGACTGGGTCGTGCTCGACACGCCGCCGGTTCTCGCCGTGACGGACGCGGTCGTGCTGGCCGGCCAGGTGTCGGCGGTGGTGTTCGTCGTGGGCTCCGAGATGACGCGTCGAGTCCATGCGGAGCGCGCGCTCTCGACTCTGCGCGCCGGGAAGCCGCGATCGATTGGCGTCGTGCTGAACCGCGTCGATTTCGATCGCAACAAGTACTACTACGCGCGCTACTACGGGTACAACTACAAGAGCTACTACGGGAGCGCCCCGCCTGCCGCGTGATGGTGCTCCGGCCTGGCGCATTCTCGCGCTGGTGCTCCTGATCCTCTGGCCGCTTGCGGCCTTCGGCGGCCGATCAGCCTCGACCGCGATTCCCTTCAGCGGCTGCTGCGTGCTGCTGGCACTGACCGTCAGAGGCACTCGCGCCACATCTGTCACGGCGCGCGTCCTCGGCAGCATCCTGATTGCGATCGCGTGTTTCACGGTCGCTCAGGCACTGCCGCTGCCATCGGCTGTCGCCGGCGCGCTGTCACCGCACGCCCATACCGTTCGTCAGGCGCTGAGTCTCAGCCCGTCAGCACCCGCATGGCTCCCGCTTTCAATCGACGAACCCTCGACGCTGTGGGCGTCGGCCGTCACGATCGGTACGATGTCGCTCTTCGTGGCGGCGCGCGCGGTACTGGCGCGTGGAGGACTGCGTCAGACGGCGCGCGGCATCAGTGCGGTCGGCCTCGTGTTCTCGACAATCGCGATCGCGCAGGCCGCGACGGCGGGCCGATCGATCTACTGGCGCTTTCCCACCGAGTATGAGGGCCCTCTGCCCTTCGGCCCGTTCGTCAACCGCAATCATTTCGCGACATGGGCCATCATGGCTGCGCCACTGTGCTTCGGGTACATCATGGCGCGCACGGACAACCCGGACGCCGCCCTTTCACCGCTGATCAGCGTTCGAGCACGGCTCACACGCATGGCCGACGGACGCATGATCTGGCTCGCGGTGGCGGCCGCGGTGATGACCACGGCGCTCCTGATGTCCATGTCGCGTTCGGGAATCCTGGCGCTCGGCGCGGCAGCAACATTCAGCAGCCTCGCGCTCGGCCGACGGGCGCGCCGCGGCCGCCGCTGGTGGGTGCTCGGGGTCTTCGCGGTGGCCGTCGGTATCGCGCTCGCGCGCCTGGATGTTCCGGCGCTGGCCGAACGGTTCGCGCGATCGGGATCGGGGGTCGAAAGCCGTCTGCGCATCTGGACGGATACGATGCCAATCGTTCGTGACTTCTGGCTCACCGGGACGGGCGTCGGGAGTTTTCGGACGGCGATGGTGTATTACCAGCGGGCCGACAGGATCGTGCAGTTCAACCAGGCACACAACCACTATCTTCAGGCGGCAGCGGAGGGTGGGCTGATGCTTCTGGGCCTGGCGCTCAGCGCAATCGCCGCGCTGGCGATGGCCATTCGCGAGCAGTTGTCGCTCGATCGATCCAGTGCGTACTGGATTCGCGCGGGCGCCGCGTGTGGCCTGGCAGCGGTGGCGTTTCAGAGTCTCTGGGAGACGGGCCTGGTCATGCCCGCGAATGCCGCGCTGGCGGCGGTGCTCGCGGCCATCGCCTCGTACAAGCGTCCGCAGCCCGATTGAGATACTTTTATTGACTGATGGGGCTCAGACTCGGGATCGACATCGACGGCGTGCTGGCGGACTTCCGGACCGCGTTCAGGAACACCGCGCGAGAGTGCCTCCGGCGAGACGTGCTGGTGGAGGCGGGCGGGGAACAGGCGACTGTCGACCCGGTCGATATCGAGCGGATCTGGAACCATATCGCACGGAGCCCGAACTGGTGGATGGGAGTGCGCGCCTACGAGCCCGCAGAGATTGCGCAGCTGTACGCGCTGACGCGCTCGGGCAAGTGGGAGGTGTGCTTCCTGACGAAGCGCCCGGCGAGCGCGGGAGACACGGTCCAGTTCCAGACGCAGTGGTGGCTCGAGCAGCAGGGTTTCTATCTGCCCGCGGTCATCACGGTGCCGGGCTCACGCGGCGACCTGGCGAATGCGATCCGCCTGGACCTGGCGATTGACGATCAGTTCGTAAACTGCGCCGAGATCATCGGCGCCAGCCCGACCAAGGCACTGCTGATGCTTCGCGATCCGAATCCGGCGATGCGGCAGCATGCGATCGACCGCGGGGTCGGTGTGGTCTCCACCCTGGCGGAAACGCTGCCCATCCTGCAGCAACTGGACGAACTGCTCCGAAACCAGCGCGGGAAAATGATTCGGCTGTCGGATTGGTTCCGTCCGAAGTCAGCGGAAACGCTCCCGCATAACCCTCGGCAGGTCCGCCCGCTGCCGGATGCGGCGAGCGCGAAGCCTGTCGGTTGATCGCCACTCACCTCTTTCTGCAGACGAACCACACCTGGCTGTTGAGCCATGGCCCGATCAGGGGCAGCGGCGAATACAGTCTCCGCTCGACGACGAACGTGCGCTCGACGAGGCGCGCCAGCATCCGCCAGTTGAATCCTTTGTGTCCGTGATATCGGACGGTCACCCCGTCAGTCCTTGTCGCGACGGTCACGGGACGCTGAATCTGCGTCGTGTCCCCTGCCAGCACCATTCGAATGAACTCCGCCAGGTGGTATCGCTCCCGGCCGGCGTATTCGGTCAAGCCGCCCGCGGCGGCCGCCGCGCGCACCACTTGCTTCAACGCCAGCGTAGGGCCAGTCTCGATCGGCACGCTGATGACGATCACGCCATGCGGCCGCGCCAGCCTGCCCAGATCTGCGAGCACCCTGGGCTGAACATCCGCGGGACAGTGTTCGAGCACTTCCATGCAGGCGACCGCGTCGAATGATGCTTCGTACTCTGGCGCGCGCAGCACCTCGATCGATTCGAACCGCGTATGTGGCAGTGCGGCGAGCCGGCTGCGGCAATCGCTGAGCTGTTCGAGGTCGACATCGGTGCCGACCGTTTCCCTAAACAGATCGTGAGCCATGGCGACGAACGTTCCGTCGCCGCACCCATAATCGAGCAGCGCACCTCCGGCGCCGGCCCCGGCGAGCTCACGAGCCAGCGCAAAGCGCCGGCGGTGGCTCCAGGCAACGATGGCATTGCGGCTGAAGATCTGCTTGCGTGCGTAGTGCCCGGATTCGAGGAGCGGTTGGGGTGGGGACGACACGGTCGAAGGCGCTCAAACCGGAGACGAGGAAAAAGGAGTCGTGGCTCAACTCCAGATAGAACCGAACACCACGCGGCGGAACGAGGGGTGGCGAAGGAGCGACCGCGCTGCCGCGCCGTGCCAGTTGAACTCAGCGGTCTGTTTCAGCAGCGGGACGATACCATCGACGCGCGCCAGTTCCATGACGCGGTCGATGGTTCGATCGCTCAACCGGGACGCCATCGCACGGAACGCGAGCCCTGCTCGAATCTCGGGCCAGAGCCGTGCGCGCCACCGTCGCTCGTACCTCCCGCAAGCGGGCGCCCGTCAGGCGATCGTCGCGAAGAGCCGGTCCGAGAACCTCCGCGGCAATCCGTGCGCTGAGCAGGCTGAAGTAGATGCCGCCGCCGGTCGTGGCCTTGACGAGGCCGGCGGCATCACCCACGGCCAGTACACGCCGCGACCAGGTCCGGGCCACGGGTGCCAGCGGCAGAACCTTCACTCGCGGCTCATCGAGCTCGGACGGCGCATCGAAGCGACCGCGGATGCGCTCGGCGAGCTCTCTGAACGCGGCGCGTGGCTGCCCTTCACACATGACCCCGATTCGTGCGTACGTCGCAGCGCCTCGTCGAAACGGAACGAGCCATCCGAAGCCGCCGGCCGCGATCTGCCGCCCCAGATACACCTCGACATGGTCCATCGACGGGAACGGCGCCTCGCGTTGCGCGCTGTGGACGAAGAGGCGCGGCAGGCCGAGACCCAGTTGCCGATTGAAGCGATAGTTTGCGCCGCATGCGAGCACACACGCGCGTCCGAGCACGTCACCACGTGCGGTCGAGACCGTAACTCCATCCTCTTTCACGTCGATCCGCCCGACGCGGCAACCCGCGCGTATCTCCGCGCCCGCCCGGGCAGCGCCCTCCGCGAGCGACACATCGAAACGTCCGCGATCGATGATGGCCGCGCGGACCCGCTCGTGCTCGATGAGAAGGGACGATCCGTCTGCGGAGATGAAGCGCGCCGCGTGCGTCGTCTGGAGAATGGTCTGCCGTGGCAAGTCGAGCTCGTCGAACGCATCCATCCCCAGCACGCCTGTGCAGTGCACGGGCACCCCGATGGTGTCGTGCTCCTCGAGAACGATCGTGCTGAAGCCCGCCGCGGACAGATCGCGTGCCGTCAGGAGACCCGCTGGACCGCCGCCGACCACGATCACGTCGCGCCGTTCCGGCGTCAATACTTGCGGTCCCTGGATTCCCATGTGCCCCGGAAGCTTATCCAAAACGACAGGAGAATCAAACGTATATCCAGCGCAAATGATCGCCGACGGATGTAGAGACGGTCGTAGCGAAACTTGCAACGCCGCGAAATATCGCGAGGCGCATAGACCTGCGCGACGCCGGTGAGCCCGGGACGTACGAGGATGCGATCGACGTACCCCGGCACCGCTTCGAGCGGCACGGGACTTCCTCCGTCCATCTCGATTTCGCCAGGCCTGAGCGCCCGCGGACCGACAAAGCTCATGTCGCCGCGAAAGATGTTCCAGAGTTGCGGCAGTTCGTCCATGGCCGTCGCCCGCATGATCCGGCCCACTCGAGTGATGCGACTATCGCCGCGACGCGCCTGGAGGGGACCGGTCGCGTTCTCAGCGCCGTGGTGCATCGATCGGAACTTGAACGCTCGAAATAGGCGGCCGTCCAGGCCCACGCGGTCTTGCACGAAAAACACGGGCCCGCCATCCTCGAGCTTGATGGCGGCAGCAAAGAGAGCCCAGAGGGGCAGCGACACCACGAGGCCGACGAAAGCGAGCGTCGCATCGAACGCCCGCTTCACGATGCGGCGATCTCGGTACAGAGCGCAACAAAACGATCGGCCATCGCGCTGAGGGTGAACTCCGATCGTACCCGTTCAACCCCGGCGGCGCCCAGCCGCGAACGCAGCTCGTGGTCGGCCAGGAGCCTTTCCAGTGCCGCTCGCAGCGCACAGATGTCGCCAGGGGCCACCACCAGTCCCGTCTCTCCATCACGGTTCACCCAGGGCACACCCGATCGGACGCTCGTGCTGATGACCGGCGTCCCGCTCGCCATGGCTTCGAGCTGCACGACGCCAAAAGCCTCCGCGGCGGTCACCGATGGCAGGACCAGCACGTCCGCGGCGTGCATCCAGGCCTTCACCTCTTCGTCGGGCAGCACACCGGGAAAATCGATGGTCGCGCGATCCGTATTGGCGGCTGCCACGCGCACCCACGTCTCCCGCATCGGCCCGTCACCAGCGACTCGAACGTGGACCGGGAGTGTCGCCGCAGCCTTGATGAGCACATCCACGCCCTTGTAGCGAACAAGCCGCCCCACGAAAAGAACGATCGGCCGCCCGACCGCCGCGCGAATTTCTCCGGCGCGCCGCGTCCGTTCGGGCGTCGCCGCCCAGGCGTGGGGATCGATGCCGAACGGGATGATCGATGTCTTGTCGGGATAGCCGCTGAGCACAGAAGATGCCGCCGCAAGGGCGGGAGACGAGACCACGAACCTGCGCGCGTGCTCGTAGGCCGGCCGTGCAACCGGTGCGTAGAAGAGTCGATACTGAAGCTTCGGGCGTATCACGTCGCTGTGAAACCAGATGGCAAACGGAATCCGGGTCGGTGCGACACGCAAAGACAGCAGCGCCCACGGATTGGGCTCGTGAACGATCATGACGTCTGCATCTGCTCGAGCCAGATGCGAGGCGAGCGCCGGAGCAATCGGAACGGAGCCTGCCTGCCCGAGCGTGGCGACACGGGTCACTTTCACCCCGTCGATCACTTCTTCGATGGTGGACCTTCCTGTGTGAAACGCGAGGACGCGGCTGTCCAGGCGGCCGCGGGTCACCTCGCACAGCATCTGGACCACACGCTCCATGCCGCCCGGAACGGGCGGGTAGTACTTCCCAACGTGCAGCACCTTCAGCACGAATCCGCCGTCCCGTTCGCGACGCGACCGTAGAGCGCCGCGATCTCGCGCGCGTACGTCGACCAGCTGAACGCCTCGGCCCTTCGAACTCCGCGCTCCTGCCGCACCGCCCAGTCAGCCGGCCGCTGTTCACGCTCTTCGAGAAGGCCGCCGATCGCGGCCGTCCAGCCCTCGACGTCACCGACGGCGCAGTACTCCACGGCGTCGCCGCCGACTTCTCTCAGGGCTGGAATGTCGCTGGCCACGACGGGCGTGCCGCACGCCAGCGACTCGATGAGCGGTAGTCCGAATCCCTCGCGTTCGGATGGCATCACCAGGAGCGCGCTGCGCCGGTAGACGGCGGCAAGCGTCGACCGATCGACGAATGGGAGCACGACGACATCAACCCCGATATCCCGCGCCAGGGCGGATTGCTCGGCGGTGAACGCTCCGCCGACCCGCACGAGGCGGGCGCCGCGTCCCAGCTCGGACATGATGCGGATGAGCACGTCAATCCGTTTCCGCGCGATGGCGCTGCCAACGTGCAGGATATCGGCGTGCGCTCGCCGGGAACCGAGGAGGCGGGCCGCTTCGCGATCCGCGGACGCTTCGTGAACCGGGGTGAAGCTGGGATGCAGGCCGTTGTGCACGACGCTGGTCTTTGCTTCGGAGAAGCGGGCCTTCGTGATGAGGAGCGTTCGCGTGGCCTCGGTATCGCAGACGACATGGCCCGCCTTCCTCAGGCCGTTGAGGATCCGCCGCGTCATCGCCCGGAACGCTGCATTCCGGCGCTCGCGCTCCGGTTCGAGGACACTTCGAAACGTGTCGAGATCATGGCAGGTCACGAGCGTGCGATCGGCGGGCAGCTCGTGGACCAGCTGCGCGTAGCTGTGATCGACGACGTGAAAGAGATCGAATCGCGCGGTGAGCGCGGCGGCGACGCGTGGATAGTCCCAGAGCCTCCCGGCCACTCGATCGATCCCGAACGCGAGCCGCTCCGTCGAGAGTCGCGAGAGCCTGCGTCGCAGCTGGGGACGAATCAACGTCACCTCGATTGTCGCCGCATGTTCGCGGCTCAGCCGGTCTAGCAGCATCTCGGCAACGAGATCCATGCTCGGCCAGCCTTCCTCCAGGTAGTCGGCGAGGAGCGCCACCCGCAGCCGGCTCACCGGGACAGCACCTCGTCGAAGAAATCCAGGTGCCGCCGTGCGACGACCGGCCATGCAAATTCCGCGCGCGCGCGTGCGAGCCCGCGTGCGGACAACTCAGCTCGTGTCGCGGCATCCGCCACGAGGCTGTCTATGGCCTCCGTCCACCTCTGCGGATCATCCTCGGGAATCAGGACCCCGGCGTCCTCCACGACGTGAGGGATTTCACCGCTGTTGCTCGCCAGCACCGGCACGCCGCACGCCATGGCCTCGATGAGCATCCTGCCGAACTGCTCTGTCCATCTCGCTGTCGTCCGGCTCGGCGCACAGAGCAGGTCCATCGCTCTCAAGTAGGCGGGCACTTCGTCGTGAGGCACATCCTCAACGAGGCGCACGCGGGCAGCATGTTGGCGCTGAATCAACTTGATCCGTTCGGCCAGCGAGCCTCCTCCCACGAAGAGGAGTGTCCAGGGTCGTGTCGCCCGAGAAAATGCCATGAGCAACGTGTCGATTCCCTTTTCTTCGACGAAGCGGCCCGTGAATCCCACGACGGCGTCACCGGGTGAAAGGCCCAGCTGTTCTCGGGTTCGCTCTCTTGCGCCAGGATCGGGATGGAAGGCGCCGGTATCTACGCCCGGACTCAGCACCCTGGCCGGTTTCGAGGCGTATTCCGGACGAGCGCGCTGAATGTCGTACGCCGTGCGACCGAACGCAATCCAGCCATTCGCCCGCGCCATCACATGCCGTTCAAGCATGCGGATCGGCAGCGGATACCGCTTCGCGATGTTCTGAAACGTCGCCGGCACGAAACGGGCGTTCCGCTCGACCCCGCGCGCGATTTGAGCCGCCGCCATCACGTACGGCTCCTCCCAGCAGTGAACGACGTCCCATCGCCGGCCGAGCAGTGGACGAAGGCCTCCACCATAGATTCGGAGATGCGGATGCGATCCGAACCTGACGTCGAGAGGAATCAGCGAGCACGCCTCTCCCTCGATCCGCTCGAGCTCGATCGTTCGGAGATCTCCGCGCAGACGGGCGGGAGCGGCGGCGGTGATTTCCCACGTGCCAGAACCGGCGCGGGCCATCTCGTGTGCCAGCCGGCGGTTCTGGGCCACCACATAGGAGTGCCCGATCGTCAGCAGCCGCTTCAGCGGTTACTCCCAACGAATTGGTGAATTGGTGAATTGGTGGGTTGGTGAATTGGCGCGCTGGCTCGTAAACGCGCCTTACAGTCCGATAATTCACCAATCCACTGATTCACGAATTCACCGATTCGCTGACTCGCCCACCACGTACGGCGCATTCCCGTCCCGAAGACGCCGCCAGGCCGCGCGCGTGCGCCACGAAACCGGTTTACGCGATCGCATGGCCGTCGGCGCGTTCGCGGCGAGCTCCGACAGAACCCATCTGAGTCCCTCTGGATCGTCGATACGCCAACGTGAACGCATCTTGAAGTACAAACCGAGGCGGGCTGGCACCAGCCACACCGCGCGCCAGATCGGCTCGTTGTAGATGGCGTGGAGGCAGTCGTTGCGCGTCACGTAGCGGAGATAGCGTTGCGGGGTCCTTCCAGCTGCATCCTGCACGTGGACGACCCGCGCGTCCGGCAGGTAGACGACCCGGTATCCACGATCGAGGAGCCTGAGGCAGTACTCCTTCTCTTCTCCGTAAAACACGAAGCTCTCGCGGTAGCCGCCGAGCATGAGAAAGATCCGGCGATTGAGCAGATGCGCAAAGCCAATGAACGCGGCGACGTAGCGCGCCGATTGCCCTTTGCCTGGCTGCAGGCTCTCGGGCCACGCCGTTCCGTCGGCATTCGCTTGCGCGAAGGCGACCGCCGCGATCTTCGAATCATCCAGGAGAACTGCCATGGCGCGCTCGACGCTCGCGCCATCCAGCAGCGCCGCATCATCGTCCAGGAGAAGAACCAGGTTGGCCGAAGCCTCGGTCATCAACGCGTTGCGGCCGACGATGTTGCCGGGACCCCGGTCGTCACGGATGATACGCAGACGAGGCTGAGGAGGCACCGTCTCCGACACCGGGATCTCGGAGGCATCGTCAAAGATCAAGATTTCGGGAGCCAGGTGCTCGATGTGCCGGAGCGAGTCCACGCAGCGCCGGAGCGACTCGGGTCGATTGCGGGTCGTGATGCCGACCGTCAGTCGTGGCTTCAGCTGGGACATTGAGAGCAACTCTGGCGCTGGATTCAGACTGCGGACGGCTCGAGACAGTCCGCGCGCAACGCATCGACCGTGTATCGAAGGGCAAAGCTCGAGGCGTAGGTCGAGATCGCGCGCGACTCCAACGCGTGACGGGCGGGAACATCGGTCAGGAGCTCACGCGTCGCGTGTGCGAGAGCCGTAGAGTCGCCGGCCGGCGTGAGCGCGACGCAGCCAGTTGCCCGCCAGACATCTTCCGTCAACTTGCCGTCGGTGGTAATGACGGCACGGCCGTTTGCGAGTCCGGCCATCACAGAGGTTCGGCGCGTCGTCACTCCATCGGGATAGGGCTGGAGCAGGACATCACAAGCCTGGAGCTGCACTGAGATGTCGTCTGCCGGCGCGCGACCGATCGCAGTCAATCGGCTGCGAAGCGAGGGGTTCGCCGATCCAAAGTGCCTGGCGAAACGATCGCTGCCCGCGCCCGTGCAAAGGGCCGCCACCCGGGAGTCGGACGAGAGCAGGTCCTTCAACGCACGGCCAAGAATCGGCGCAATGTGATGACCATAGGATCCAAAGTGGCCGACCAGGTATGTGGCACTCCCTATCGAAGTGTTCCGCGTCGCGTGCACGACGTGCGTCGAATCGACACAGGGAATGGCCGAAGGAATTGGAAGCGTCACGGCATCTCGCACAGCCCCGGGACGGAGACGGGCGAGGTATCGCCGCCACGTGTCCGTCGACAGGTAGAGGTGGTTCGCAGCGTCGAGCAGAATCGCGGCCATGGCTCGTTGTGTAAACGCCGTGACGATGTGATCCGGCCGCCATCGAAGATAGAGATACGGCTCGTGAAACATGACGCGCACGTCAACGCCCGCGTGACGGCGGGAGTGCAGCCATCGGCAGAAGGCCACGTTCGTCCCGCGGCGGCCAAAGACGGCCGGCACGTACTGAACGAGAAGCCGGGAATTGCCGTTCCGATCGATCCGGCCGGACAGCTCTCGCATGGTCCGCATGCCGAACCGGTCGCCTAGCGGCACAACCTCGAGATCTTGAGTTGGCTTCCAGGGTAAGGGCCCTGCCGGACAGTAGACAGAGACGCGGTCTCCGCTTTGCGCCAGCGCTTCTGCGACCTGGGCCGTGTAGTCGCCGACGCCGCCGCAATCGGGAGGAAGCTCGGGGGTCACAATGTGCCAGCGGACGCTCATGGATGTGCAGGCACCTCATGCGCCGTCGTGGGAGGCCTGCGCGCGGCACTGAGGAGCACGCGTTCCAACCCGTCAACGTGTGCGTCGAGCGACATCTCGCGCGCTCTGGCGACCGCGCCGCGGCTCAAGCGCTCGCGAAGATCCGGCTTGTCCAGCAGCGCCGCAAGTGCGCTGGCCATTCCGCGATAACCGTCGGACGGAGGAACGAGCAGGCCGCTCACATCATGGCGCAGCCATTGCCGGATGCCGCCGGTATCGAACGCCACGGCAGGCACACCCCTCGCTGCGGCCTCGAGGCCGACCAGGCCGAACGGTTCCGGCCAGATGCTTGGAACCGCCAGTGCACTGGCCATCGAGAGCGCGGTCTTGCGCCGGCCTTCGTCCAGCCATCCAGGAAAGTCCGCATCCACACGTTCCTGAGCCGCCAGCCGCTTCCATGCCGATCGTTGAGGTCCGTCACCGGCCATCACGAGCCGAATCGGCCGGCGCAGATCGGACGAGGCGCGGCTGACGGCCTTGACGAGCACGTCGCCGCCTTTGAGGTTTGTCATGCGGCCAAGGAACAGAACCGAGTCCTTTGCGCCGACAGCGTCTGGCGCGACGACAGGAAGGGATGGAAAGAGGGGCAGCATCGCCAGCCGCTCGCGGGGCGTTCCATGTCGCGCGTACTCCTCCGCCATGTGATCGCTCGCCACCACGACCGTCGTATAGCGCGGCAGCAGACGCTGTTGCGCGCGCGCCCATCGATAGCCACCCACGAGCGCAGCGGGTGTGAGCTCGCCGCAATGCCGGGGACCGTAGAGCACCAGGCAGGCGGGGCCGAGCGCGCGACTGCAGGCGACACCAGCCGGGAACTCGTGCGTCTTCAGCGCGCTCACGCACGTGCCGAAGTATCCATGCATGAACTTCACGACCGGCCATTCATCCAGTGCGCGCGTCTCGACCTCGAGCGGCGCCATGTTGTTCGAGAAGCAGACGTCCGGACGCCACGATCGCAGCTCGGCAAAAGCCCAGTCGATCTGCTGAGGATCGACGCCGACGGCAGGACCATCCGCGGTGTCGACGAGCGGCATGCCCTTCCCGCGTCGAACGAACAGCAGCGCGATCGAATGGCCGCGCGCCCGGAGCGCCGGAACGATTGCCGCCAGATACGACTCGACGCCGCCTTCGGCGTGGAGCGCGTCCTGGGCGACGACGATTCTCATGTGCGGCTGATGGGCCTCATCACGACATGACTGTCGCGTGCGAAAATGTCGGCGCCGGGCTCGAGCGGCTCGGCACTCAATCCGAGCGATGCAATCATCTGGCGCACCTCGGCCGGCTCGATGCCGAATGAAGGCCAGCACTGCGGATGCATTTCGGCGACGATTGTCAGCCGGCTGCCCGCCGTTCGAATCGTGCCCTGTGCACCGCGCAGCGCGTGAAGCTCGGCCCCCTGGACGTCCATGCGAATGAACGACGGCACGACGCTCAACCGATCGCACACCTGATCGATGGTCATGACCTCCACGGAGCGGCGAGTCGCTCGACTCGAGACATCAACCGCCGCCGTTAGTGCGTTGACGTACGGCTCGTCGTACTCGTAGAAGGCCGCTTCCCCGGCCGATTCGCCGGCGGCCGCCTCGACGAGCGTCAGGGGCGCCGCGCGATCCGCGTTGAACTCGAAATGACGTCGTGCGATGGATGCACTCCACGCCGTCGGTTCCATCGCGACGACGCGTCCGCGCGGCCCCGCGCGGCGGGCCTCGAGCAGGGCATAGATGCCAAGAAACGAACCGACGTCCAACACGATGTCACCCGGCGTCACGGTCTCTTGAATGAATCGAAACAGTCCGGGCTCCGAATCATGCGGGACAAACCGACGGACACGCGGGTCTATCCGAATCGTCTGGTCGTGTATCCTCCATGGCATGCCCGTTCGCCCGTAACGTGCGCGCAAGCCGACCGCATACGCCCGCTGCGCCGCAACCACCGCGGGATTCCTCATCGTCTCATCAGCCCCCGCGCTCCGAGAGTCTGCGGGGGACCGCACGCAAGGCCTGGATTCCCGTCGTTGCCAGGCGTTCGAGTGTCAGCGGCCGTGCCCAGGTCGATCGTCTTCGCGCATGACTGCGCTGAATCTCCTCGTCCCAGCGTTCGTGGAACAGCCGGCCGTTCCTGAGCACCCTCGCCTTGTAAGCGTCTGACAGCGCTCCGAGCGTGCTGCTGCCAACGTGGGAGTAGCCGCCAAGACGCTCGTAACCGCATGTTGCGACCTTCCAGCCGGCGGCTCGTATGCGAAACGCCAGATCTGCCTCGTCCCATTCGGTGGGAACGAATGCTTCGTCCAGCAGGCCCACACGTTCGAGGCATTCACGCCTGATGACCCACGGCCGGATCGTGCTGTCGACTTCCTGCAGCCGCAGCCAGTTCCAGGGGAATGCACCAATCGTGCTCCGAAGACGACGCCAGTCGAGCAGGTCTTCCCATCGTTCGATTGGATCGTCGACCGGAAACATGTCGAGACCCCGGCTCAACCCGAGCAGGCCAACATCATGGTGCCGGTGGAAGACTTCGATGATCTCGCTGACAAGCCAGCGCGCCTGGAGGAACATGTCGTCCTGCCAGGCCATGAGCAGCACACCGGTGGCTGCGCGGAGACCCGCATTGGTGCATCGCAGCTCGTGCGCGTCGTCCATGTGGATCCACCGAAACCTCACGCGCTCCCAGTTCTGTGTCGCCGCCTGTTCGAGGAGCATCGATGTCCCATCACGACATCCGTCCTCGACAACGAGGACTTCAACGTTGAACCGGTTCGCGAGGGTGCGCCAGCTTTCGAGTGTCCGGGCAAGAATCGTTTCGTTGTTGAATGTGGGGATCACGACCGACAGATCGGCCGGTTCACGATCGCTCGGGCTGCTCAAGCGGATCTCTGACCGAACGCCAGGAGGTTCAGCGCCAGCGGTGTGTGGATGCCTCCCGGCAGGAGCCGGCCACCGACGTAAAGCGATCGGCGCAGCAGATTCGACGCGCTCGCGCCTCGACTCGAGGCCGGCGGCAGCTCGGGCGGCGCGATCTCAACCGTCACGCGCGTCAATCCCACCCGCTCGAGCGATGCGCGCAACGCCGCCGGCGAAAAGTGGTTGACGTGGACGAGATTGTCGGCAAGGCGCGGGCGATAGCCTCGCGTGATGCGCGCGCGCATCCGTTCCTTCTGTCGCTGGGCAGGACCAGAGGGCACCTTCACCACGACCCACCCGCCTGGTTCGAGCGCATCATCCACGCGTGAAAGCAGCGTCACCGGATCAGGCACGTGCTCGAGCACATCGATCAGCGTGATCGCGCCGTAGCTCCGGTTCGACAGCGGCAGTTGCCCGACATTGACGGCGTGCACGGGCAGGCCCGTTCTGGCCCGGGCGAAGCTGGCGGTGCGGGGATTGAGCTCGATCCCTTCCGGCTTCCATCCCGCGCGCTCCGCCAGATGAATGAACCGTCCGGCATGTGCACCGATGTCGAGGAGTCGCCGCTTCGCGGTTGCCCGCTTGTCGAGACCTGCGAGGATCGTTCGAAAGATCAAGTCCTTGTAGTCGCTCTCGAATTCCTGCTGAACCCAGTCCGCCGACCAGAGCTGGTCGTAGAGCCGATCGAAGAAACCCGGAAGTGCCGGCAGCCGTTCCGGCTGGGTGAAGCCGCATCCGGCACATCGCCGGAACCAGACGGTCTCGCCGGTATACGCCGCGAGTTCCGGGTGCTGATCGAGATAAACGTTCAGATCGAGAATCGCGTCGTGCTCCCGTTTCAGCTCGCGGCCGCCGCAAACCCAGCATGAGACGACGTCGGCAAAGCCGGCATGCATCACGACTCGGCCAGGTCCGCGATTTCGCGCGCCATGTCGTCCCAGCTTCGCTGCCGCAGCGCCGCGCCCGCACTGCGGGTGTTCTCCCGGAGATCGGCCGCGTGATCGCGCCAGTACACGAAGCGCGTGGCCAGGTCGTCCGCGCTGTTGACGTCGTGAAGAAGCAGGCCAGCCAGTGCTGGCGGCATCCGCTCGGCTATCCCGGCACTCGACGAGACGATGACCGGCACGCCGCAGCAGAGCGCCTCGTGGACCGCGAGCCCGTAAGCTTCATAACGTGCGGGATGCACGAGCAGGTCGGCAGCTGACATCAGGTCGGCGACGTCACTGCGATAGCCCAGGAACGTGATGCGGCCGGCCGTGCCGTCCCTGGACGCTCGTGCGCGCCACGCGGGCAGCTCGGCGCCACTGCCGGCCACCAGCAGCTGAGCGTTCCAATCAGAGTCCCGGCATACGGTCTGCCACGCGTCGAACACGGTGTCGAACCCTTTTCGTCTGTCGCCCAGCGCGCCGACGAACAGAACGATCGGCACGGCTGGGTCAAATCCGAGTCGCGACTTCACGGCCGCCGGGTCGGCTGGCGCCTGGAATCGCGTGGCATCGATCCCGTAGTAGATTCGGCGCGCCCGCGTGGGATCGACGCCCACGCGGGTGATGACATCCTGCACGGTGCGGTCGCTGTTGCAGATGACCAGTCGCGCCCCGGTCAACGCTCGACGCTCCGCAGCCAGATACTGGCGGTGCCTGGCGGCCACGAGCGCGGCGTTGAGCACACCGGCGGCTGCCGGCTCGTACGCGGCGTGCACGTAGTGTGTCCACGTCACGTCCCCTGCATTGAGATTGCCGCCGTTGGCCATCACGTGTCCGCCCGATCGCCGTATCTCGCGAGCGCGCTTCGTCGCGACGTTCGTCAACAGTGGCGCACCGAGGCTATGCGACCCAAACGGGCGCGGCACGTGATGCACGCGAACCCCTGGAAGTGACGCCAGCTCCGGCGACACGCGGTGGGCCACCAGATGCACCTCGCCGCCGCTTCGTCGAGCGAGGTACGAAGCAAAGCCGTGATTGGCCGTGTCCATGCCGCCGGCGGGGACGAAATCACCCGAGGCGAGCAGCCACGGCGTCATGGCCGATTCGGGTCTCGCGCAGCCACCAGCCCATGAAGCGCGCCGGCAAGGAACCAGAACTGCAGACCGATCTGCGTGACGAACGGCGTGAACGTGAAGACCAGCGCGGCCGTGCCAAGGTTCGCGGCCAGCACGACGGCAGCACAGGCGCGAACGCGGGCGTCGCGATGACTTCGCGCGATCTCGAACTCGCTGGCGAGCGTGACGCCGAGCGCCGCGACCGACAGAAACAGCAGCGCAAAGCCACCGTCAATCGCCCAGCCGGCGACCTGGATTTCGACCCACATCGGCGGGACGTCAGGCCTGGCGGCGCCGCCGAAGTAGACGGCAATCATGCCCCAGCGCCCCAGGCCTGCTCCCATCGGATACTTCTGCAGGATTTCGCCAAACGTGTACGACATTTGTCCGCCGCGCGAGCCCGCGTACAGCGCCACCGGATCCTGTGCGAAGAGGGTGAATGTCCGCTCCGCGATGCTCTGGCCTCCGAGGGTCAGCGCAAAGACAAACGTCGAGACGACCATCGCGGCAGCCGCACCGGCAAACAACACGGCGCGCGCCTTCCGCTCTTGTAGCGTCAGAAGCGAGCAGTACGCCGCCAGCATCAGCAGCGCGACCACGAGCGACACACGCACCTGGCTCAAGTAAATTGCGGCGATCCCGGCGAAGGACGCGCCGATCGCGGCAAGGCGTTTCCAAAATGCGATCGCGCTCGTCGCAAACACCAGACCAAGCAGTGCCGCATACATTCCTGGGCCGGCGACCGCGCCCGGCGTGTCGAACAGCCCGGGCGGGCGCACAATCATTCGTCCATCGGGGCCACGGTAGGTCACGGTTCCCAACCCGTAAACCGTCTCGGTCATCACCCGCGACATCTCGGGCGGCATCCAGCGTGCGGGGTCGTACACCTGCAGCACGCCGACAACCGCGTTGAGGCCGTTGCAGATCAGGAGGAGCGCCATCAGCCGCGACATGCGTTCGGGCGTGCGAACGAATGTTCCGGCCCAGAAGACCGGCGCGACCACCGAGAGGTACAGGACGAACTGCGCGAGGCCCGCAAACGTGGAGACGGTGAGCGGATGGAAGAACATGACCACCACGTACGCGAGCGCAGCAAGGAGCCAGGGCTGCGCGCGGTGCGGTCGCGACGTTTTCGCAGACGCCACAGCCCACCACGCGAGCGTGGCAAACGAGATCGCGAACGAGGCCACGCGGATGTAGAGGCGGAAAGGCTGAGTGCCGGGCAAGTACAAGAGCGCCGGGATAAGCGTCTGGCTGACGACGAAAAATTCCGGGAATCCCCATTGCTCCTTCGACACCGTCGTCGTCGACTGCGATGCTGGAAGGACCCCGGCCGTGAGCGCAGCAGCAGCTTTCATGCGGACTCGGCGAGCGCTTGCCGGTGCGCGGCGGTTTCAAACACGCGGGCAATCTCGGACGCCGTCCTGTCAGGAGCAAATCGATTCACGGCTGATTCCCGCGCGCGCCGCGCAATCGACTCGCGCAGGGCCCGATCGTCAGCGAGACGCATCATCGCTTCGGCGAGTCCCTTGGCTTCTCCACGCGGCGCCACGATCGCATCATGCCCGGGTTGGACGACTTCTGCCGCCCCGCCGTCGCCTGTCGTGATGACGGCCCGGCCGCATGCCATCGCTTCGGCAATCACGAGGCCGAAAGGCTCGGGCCGGGTGCTGGCGTGTACGACGATATCGAGTGACCGCATCGCTGACGCCGCGTCCACGAAACCCGTCAACCCCACACGATCCCGAAGCTGCCGCGCATCGATCATCGCCTGCAGGTCAGCGCGGGTGTACTGGCTGCTCGACGTGTCGTAAACGGGCCCGCCGATGATGTACCCGCGGATCGGCCGTGAAGATGCGATCCGCTGAACCGCATCCAGGAATACGTCGTGTCCTTTCCACCGTCCGAAGGTCGCCACGAGTCCGACACGGATGACATCGGAGGGCGCCGCGGACATCCCGGCAATTTCGTCCAGGTCGAGCCTGGAACCGGACGGGCCGAACACGTTGAGATCGACGCCGTTCAGCACGACGTGCAGTGGTGACGTCGCGGAAAGGCTCGCGGTCGCATCCGCCGCCACGCTCGCAGAGTTGGCGATGATCGCATCGCAGCGCGTCATGTAGCGCCGCAACAACCATCCCGTCAGCCTCCGCGGCGAGACGTACTCGTGCAGGTGCCACACGAGCGCCTGCGGCTTCCTCTTCAGACGGGCGCCGAGCACATGCGCCTTGAATCCGTTCGTATGAATCAAATCGGGCTGAAAGGCGGAGACCGCGCGATGAAGCTTCGATTCGTACGCGGGCAGAACCGCCGCGCTTTCACACAGCTGGAGGCCAAGCGCCACCTGGGCGCCCGCGCTCCAGCCGTCGCTGACGGCGGCCCATTCGCCCAGGCGCGCGAGCGGGCCGGGCATCCGGACGACTGAACAAGCGGCACCTGCGTCCTGGAGACGACGGCCGAGCGGGCCGTCTCCCGGAAGCACGACGTGGAATCTCCAGTCCGGACGGATGCGACCGAGCGCCGCAATCATTCCGAGCAGCGCCACCTCGGAGCCTCCCATCTGGTCGGACACGCTCAGGCAACTGATTCGCATGGTTCAGAGCGGCTTCCGGGCAACGAGCAGCACGTTGTCGGACAGCGCTCGTGGAAATGCGCGCGACAACACCCGCGGATAGTGCGCGCCCGAGAAGGGCACGCGGCCGGCACACGTGAATTCAATGGCGACGTCGCGAAGATTGTTTTCCCTGGCCATCCTCAGGAGATCGGTGTCGAGGAGAGCCGTCTGGTGTGCGGGATAGCTGCTCTCTCTGAATGCGGAGAAGTGTTCCTTCGTCAGCAGCGCACCCAGGCTGACAAGACTGCGCTGATTGGGAGTGGTCAACAGCATCCAGCCGCCGGGTTTCGTGATCCTGACGAGGTCCCGGCAGAAGCTGCGCGGATTCTCCAGGTGTTCGATCGTCTCGAGAGAGATCGTCATGTCCGCGGACGCGTCCGGCACCGGAATGCGCTCACGGTTCAAGTCTGCCCGGGCGAAGGACGCCTCCACGGGGAATCCCTCGTATCGCACGGCATCCACGCCGACGTACGAATCGATCATCCCGGCCAGCAGCGGGTAAATCCGGCCGCGTCCGCATCCCACGTCAACCGTTGTGCCGCGCGCTCCCCGGCGCCGAAGCGCGGACACGGCCGCCTCGTAAATGGCCTCGCTGCTCTCCCCCAGGCTCAGTCGCGCTCGCGCCTCGAGCTGACTATCGCTCGCTCGACTCATGCCGCGGTCGTGATTCCGATCGACGTCAACACACGATCGATCTGAGGCAGCACCACCGAAGGGTCGCAGCGAGAGGCCGCGTGCGCCGGACCGGCCGCTCCAAGCCTCGCCCGAAGCTCGGAATCCGAAATGAGCTCGTCGAGCGCCGTGGCGAGCGCGTCGAGGTCCCGTGGCGGAACGAGCCGTCCGCACGCTGGAGCAACGATTTCAGGCGCTCCCCCGGCGTTCGTGGTAACCACAGGGACGCCCGCCAGAAGCGCTTCGGCGAAGATCACGCCGAAGGGCTCCGGTTCAAGGTTTGCCTGCGCCAGTAAATCCGCACCGGCGAGCAGACTGCGCACATCGCGGCGCTCGCCCAGCAGCTTCACGCGAGATTCAACTCCAAGATTGCGAACGTCGGCCACGATCGACGACAGGTATGCGCGCTCGTGAGGCCGCTCGGCGCCGCCGGCTATCCAGAGGGTCCACGGTCGTGAGCTGAGGCGGCTGAGCGCGCGGATAAGATCAAGGTGCCCCTTCCAAGGCTCGAGTCGGCTGGCCGCGAGAATGACGACTTCGTCTGCCGATGCACCAAGCGTCGCGCGCGTTCGTGTGCGCTCATCATGACTCGCGTTCGGGATTGCGACGGGACAGTAAATGACGCAGTGTGATGCCTCCGGCTGCAAAATCGCCGCAGTTTGCGCGGTCCAGCCGCTGTTGCAGATCACGAGATCGGCTCCGGCCGCGCGACACGCGCGTTCTATCAGCGGGGTACCGGTCGCTCGATCGTGCTGCCAGAGCACCGTGGGTACACCGGAGCTGCGCGCCACGCCGGCAAACAAGGCATGCGACCAGGGAGCATGGCAGATGACGCTGCCGTGAACGCGGCGACGAAGCATCGTCCGCAGCAGGTGACGCGCGCGAACAACAGACGACAAGTGCCGGAGCCGGACGTTGCCGAGAAAATGCACCTGAGCGCCGCGCTCGCGAAGCTCCGAGAGCAGCCGGCCGTCCGCGGCAACGGCGAACTCGTGTCGATCCTCTCCACACGCCGCGAGCGTCGTCAGCATCCGCTCGATCCCGCCGTAGAGGCGGCCGCTCGCGACGTGGAGGCAGGGCACGTAAGATTTAAAAGAACCGCTGCGGCACCACGATGGTGTCGTTCGCCTGGACGAGATCGGTCATCTTGGGCTTGATCTCAACCAGCTTGCCATCGACCATCCGCTGGATTTTCGTCCGGCTCAACGCGCCACGCTCGGTCACGCCGCCGGCCATGGCGATCGCCTTCTGCACGGTCACGTCGCCTTCGAGGACATAGCTGTTCGGACTTCGGACGAAGCCATTCACGATGAAGGTCTGCGCCTTTGGCACGTTGACGGTGTCGCCGTCGCTCAACATGATCTGCTGCGCGCGGCCGTTGCGCAGATCGTCCATCCTGATGCGCTCCGGCGCCGGAGCCTTCGCAGGATCGAGCGGGCCTTGCGAGGGCTGACCGGCAGGCCTTCGATAGATTTCGATGTACGGACCGGCGTCAGGAGTCGGCGAGCCCGCCTGCGCGAGCACGTCCATGATCGTCATCGCGCCTTTCAGCGGCACGGCACCCGGAACGCGCACTTGTCCATTGACGTACACGACCTGGCTTCGAAATGTCTCCACTTCGATGTTGACCTGGGGGTTCACCAGGAACCCGTCTGGCGGGCCGAGCCGCTTCTTGAGATCCGCGGTGATCTGCCGGACGGACAACCCGCCGGCCTTGATGCGGCCGACGAGCGGGTAGTCGAATGATCCGTCGCTGTCGACGGTCACGGTCTTGGTCAGCGTGGGCTCGTCGAACACGGTAATCGCGAGCCGATCCTGCGGGCCGACGATGTATTCGGCGACAGCAGCCGGCGCTTGTGCCTGGAGGAGCAGGAGGATCGAGAAGAGGATCGTCATGGTTCAGGACCCATAGGTGAGTGAGGCAAACAATCGCCGCCGTTCGTAGTGACGATTGTTGAGATCGCTGAGCCGGCGAATCTGCTCCCAATTGAAGCCCACCCGGAGCTGCGGGCGCAGCCAGTACCCGGCGCCTGCGCCAACAATTCCGACCGTGTCGGTTCGCACCACGCCAGAGGCGACCCTGTTGCGATATCCAAGGGATTGCCGGCCCGCGTCACCCTGAATTTCAAACGGACCGATCAACCGGTGCGTGACCGTGAGCCGGCCGCCGGTGGAGAGATAGTACGGCTCGAGCTCTTCGTATGAATACTGCACGTCCCGCGCGAGATCCACATCGAACTTCGTACGTTCGAGCAGCGTGTATCCCGCCATGACCTGGAGGACGACTCCGCTGAAGTCCGGAACCTGCGGATCAACGGCGTCGAAATGGCGATAGCCCACCGTGACGCTGCCCCGGATGAGGGCCGTCGGATCGAATTGCAACGTCGGGGTGATGCGCCAGGTATCGGAGTTCCGCTCCGGCGCCGAATCGAACCGATCGCGCTGCATCGTCGTCGTCAGGTTCAAGGTCGTCAGCGGCGTCAACGTGAGCTGGACTCCAGCCTCGATGCTGTCGGCGCGCGAATTGAAGACGTGCGCGAGATCGGAGCCTCGAAACTCGCCGCCCTCGTCGAAATCCAGATCGAATCGCCGCGCGTTGACGACGATCGCCGTTCGCGAGGCGATCAGAAGGCGTGTGCCCGCGGCGATGGTGCGTTGAGTCCGAGGGGCGCGAACATCGACCTCGGCATTCAGCCGGTCCTTGGTTGACACCCAGCCTGTCGACGCGTACGGCTGAAGCCGCCCCAGGTTCGCATCGACTCTGAGATCGGTCGTCCCATTCACCGATCCCTCGTCCTTGAACGTTCTGAAATAGACGATGTCGCTGGCTGCGCCGTATGAAAACATGAGCCGCCCCGCCCGGAATCGAGCGACGATGCGCGGAACGACGGTCGCCGTGAAATCGTCCTGCGGCTGCTCCGCGACGTTGAACACATTCGAGTCGCTGCCAACGCTCGTAATCGACAACGACGGACGCAACCCGAACGGCCCGGCGTGAATCGGCATTGATTCGATCGGCTCCTGCGCGGGCGACTGTGTCTGCGCCGAAGCGTCGCCGGCCAGGCAGCAGAAGACGAAAACGGGAATGACAAAGGCACGAGAGATGGAGTGGATCATGATGCGCGCGGCTTGAGGCGAGCGATGCCAAGCTGACGTGTCTTTCGATACAAATTCGCCCGTTCGATGCCCAGCACGCGAGCCGCATCGGTCATTCGCCAGCCGTGGGCCTCGAGCACCGATGCGATGTAGTCGCGTTCGAACGTCTGGCGGGCCTCACGCAGGCTCGCGAGCGTGCTGACAACCGCCCGGGGCAGTGTTTCGATCTGCTGCAAATCGGCCAGCACGTCCTCCTGGCGAATCAGCCCGCCTTCGCACCGTTCGACGAGCCGGCCCAGCGATGCGCGCAATTCCTCGAGGTTCCCCGCCCATCGGAGCGCGGACAGAGCCGTGCGGGCCGCGGGCGCCAGGGCGCATCGCACCCGGCGTGTCCGGCACATCTCGTCGAACACCGCGTCAATCAGGTTCGGGAGATCGCCTGGCCTGTCGCGCAACGGCGGCACATCCAGGCGCAGGCGCTGCAGGCGGCGGTAGAGCTCAGGCCGGAACCTGTGCTGGTGCACGTCCGCTTCGAGGCTCGGTGGGGCCGACGCGATGAGCCGGAACTTTATGGGAGCCATCGAGCGGCGCACGCGCATTTCTCCGTCGCGCATCAACCGCGACAGCCGCAGCTGCGCCGCTGCCGGCAGCTCCGAGACGTCCGCAAGAAAAATGGTGCCCTTCCCTGCTTCCGCGAGGGCGCTGCCTGCCATCGCCGTTTCGTACTCGGCGCGGGAATTCCGCTCGGAACCAAAGAGCTGGCGGACGACAGCCACGTGAGGATCGCCGCACTCGACTTTGAGAAACGGCTCGGATGCGTGCGCGCCGGCCAGATGAATCGCGCGGGCAATTCCCTCGGGACAGAAGCCGGCCTCCGCGATGATGAGGACGTTCTCGTCGGAGCCGGCAGCCTGCCGCGCGGCGTCTGCCGCCCGCTGCACGAACGGGCCCGTGCCGATCAGCTCTGGTGGGAGCGTCAGCTTGGCCCGAGCGCCTGATTTCACTTGATGCATGGACTGGAGAGCGAAACCGGCACAGCTTCGCCCTGTCGGTTACACCGCCCCGTGACGTGGGGTGAGGCGGTGGGGACACGTGAAGAGAGAGGGGGGAGTGGCGACTATCCTGCCAGTACCGCGACGCTGTGTCAAGAAAGACACACGTAGTGTTGCGGTAAAGACACCCACCACGGGTCGTGGGCTATCGGTCGGCGGAGCCTCCAGCCAGCCGGCAAATCCGGCGTGTGTCAGCCTCGGGGTAAACCTGGACCCCTGACAGCCGCAGGCGACCAGCGGGTCCCGGCGGATCAACCAGGATCGATTTCAGATCGATCGACGTGTAGTCAAAATGACGCGCGACCGACGCCACGACCTCGGCGTCCCGCGAGGAGGCATCCGTCCAGACCGCGTCAGATTCGCAGAAGCACCGGCGAAGACCAGTCGTGAGTGCAGCAGCCTGGACGGATGGATCGTCCCCGGTCGCCAGCATGCCGAGGATTGGAACGGTCGTGCCTGGCCACAGATATGAGACAGGCGGCGACCATCCGCTGGTCAACCAGCAAGTCGACGAGGTTGCTCGATCGGTACTCATGACGGACGGCCGCGTACAACTCGCGTCCGCGGCGAATGTCCTGAACAACGAGCCATGTATTCGACGTCAGTACCGCCACGGCAGTGAGGGCAATCGTGCGGGGACGACAGCGCATCGCGAGGAGCGAGACTGGAACGGGCCACAGAATGAAGAATTTTGGATAGGCGTACTGCTGGTTTCGAAGGACAGGCAACAAAAGCAGGACGCCGAGCGCAACGATCGCCGGCCACCTGGCTGTGCGAACACCGGAGACCAGCAGGATCCCGACCACCACGCATCCCAGGATCTAATCGGGACGCATTCAGGGCTGCCAGTCTTGCCATGGATCCGTCGGCGCTGCCGAGCGATGACACAAGCGCGGGCAGCCCGCTGAAGTCTTCGAGCGCGGCGATTCCCTGCGGCGGTCCGGCAATCATTGCCACGCAGTACTTCGCCGGGGACCGACGCGCCATGAACGATCGCATCAGCGGATTGCGCTCGCCGCCGAACGCCGTCGACGCTGCGACACGAGGTGTCGTGCCGGCGGCGACCTGGGTGCCGATCATCACGGCGAACACGACGAGGACGGAAACCCCCGCAGCCATCATCGCGCGCCGCTTGACGGCCGGCGCCGACGACACGACCAGCGGCAACATGCCGAGCGCGAGGATTGCACCCTGGTACATCAGCGTCGCGAAAGCAATCGCGGCTATCGCAATCACAGCAGCTTTCGGTGCGCGGTCGGGATCGTCACGCCGCGCGCGCGCATACGCGAGTCCGCAGACGACGATCGCTGCGGCGATCTGGGGTTCGGCAATGTCGGAGAAAAGAATCAGGACTGGCGCACAGCTTCCAGCCAGGAACAGCGCCGAGGCTCGCCGGGCTTCGCTGCCGCACTCCAGGAGGAGCCACGCCCGAGTGCCGCACAGAAAGGCGATGCCTGCCGCCACACACATCCAGAGCAGCGACCGAAGCGCGGGCTCAGCGCCGCTGGCCAGGCCCATTACGGACAGCAGCCTGACCCACACCCAGGCGACCGCAGGAAAGAGCAGCCACCTGGGCTCACCCAAGTGCGGACGGCCGGAAAGAACAGCGGGAAGGTGTCGTACGCCATCGCCAAGAAAGTCGCGGCGCTCGAAGGCCAGGACGATCAGAAGGCCCGAAAGCACGCAGAGGACGACCAGGTCAGCCCGGGGACGATCGCCAGCGGTCTGCCGCAACCGTGTGGTCAGAGACCCAATCCTCTGCGCACCGTCCTGATCGCCCAGCGTGCCGGCCGTCCGAGCTGATGACGAAACGACCGCTGCTCTCTGAGTATGGCTCCAGGGAAACGGCGGTCGAACGTGTCCAGATCGGCTTGCCGATCGCGGATCACCCAGTCAGGGTGGCGCAGAGTCTCCTCGAGTCGTTCAACGGGCCTCGACGACAGCTCGTCCGGGTTGTGCGTGTGGGACGCGTGCGGGCCGTAGCCGATGTTTGAAACCAGGTTCACAGCCGGATGAATGGAAAGCCCGTTCGTCATGCAGGCGTAGTACCACGCGTAGTCCCACGACGCCGGCCTTCCGGCCGCCCGGTCGTCGTGGAATCGAGCAAACGTCGAGAGCCAGTACGCACGCTCGTCATGGCTGTCGAAAAGCGCCGGCGCCTCTGGCTGACGTTCGAAGCGTGGCCATGTGCTGATCCGGGGATCGAACTGCGACCACGCGCGACGCCACGTGGCCCATCCCCACGCAAGCGGGTACTTTGAAAAGAAGTACGAGCAGTCACCTTCACGCCTGTTCCTGTAGCACTCGCCGCTGATGTGGACCACTCGCGAGTCGTGCCTGTAGCGATCCAGGAGGGACGAACAGAACCCGAAGAAGCGCGCGTCCGGCAGGCAATCGTCTTCCAGAACGATTGCCGATTCTTCCTCTGAAAACACCCAACCGAGGGCTGAGATCATGCGGCGATCGAGCCCCAGATTCGCGTCACTGAAGTGGTGCTGGACCTTACAGTCCCAATCGACCTGCCGAACGGCTGCCCTCGCCAGATCGCAGGCTTCTCGCTCCGCGGAAGTCGCGGGACCATCTGCGGCAATGAACAGGCGTTTCGGGCGGGCCTTCGCGATCGCGTCGAACACCCGGCGCGTCAGCTCCGGCCGCCTGTAAATCACGAGCAGCACCGGATTCTCGAATGCGCTCATGCGCCCTTCCCCGCCGGCGCCACGAGAGCCAGAAACTGCTCGGCGATCCTTTTCGAGCCATAGGATTCGGCGTGCGTCCGGCACGCGCGTGAACGTTCGAGCCAAAGCCGATCGTCGGTCAGCAGCTCGACCGCGGCGTTGACGAACCGCCGTCGATAGAACCAGCTTCGCGGACGGCCTGAGATGAGCGCCCCTGCCCTCCCGACGGTCGTCGTCAGCGCAAACGCGTCCGTCGTCACGGGCACGGCGCCGGCTGCCATGCTTTCAGCCGCCGCGATGCAGAATCCCTCTTCGAAGATGCAGGGGTAGGCGAGGACGCGGGCGCGGAGTTGTTCGGTCACGAGCCTGTCGCGGTCGACATGCCCAAGATACTCAACACCGGGCTGATCCTGAAAGAAACGCGTAAACGTATCTTTGGCGGCGGCCCGTCCCCACAGGCTGAAATCGGAGGTGACCACGAGGGTCGCATCGCGCACGCGGCGCCGGATGGCGGGAAACAGGGTCGTGAGGTAATAGAGGCCCCGGTCAGGCACAGAGCAATACAGCATCACGGGATCTCGGCGCTCCGTCGCACGTGTGTAGTCCTCCAGCGCGATGGGCGGAGACAGCACACGCATGCCCGGCGCCGCAACTGCTGCCGTCACGCGGTCCCGCATGAACGGCGACAGCGCAAGGCGCGTGGTCGACCAGCGGATACATCGCGCCAGCCCTTCCGGATCCGGCACGTGAACGTCGGTTGCCAGGAAAACGCGAACCGATCCAGCAGCGTCGGCGGCATGGCTCCATTGCTTGACCAGTACCGACACCGCGGCATCGCTCGGAGTCGACGCCAGGACAGGCTCGTATCGCACGCCGCGGTCCGAGCGCGCTTCTTCGATGTGGGTCGCGACCGTTACGCTGACGCCCAGAGCAGCCAGTGTTTCCGCGAGAACGACCACGAGCGCTTCGGTACCGCCCACGCCCGTGTCGTGATGCTTCGCGCCGGAAAATCCCGGCGCGAAATCACAGATGAACCGGACGGACGAAGGCCGATCGGTCATACATTGCGTAGCAGCCGTTGAAACGCACCACCGGAAGCCTCGAGCGCTTCCCACGTCCCTTCCTCGACCAACCGGCCCCGCTCGAGCACGATGAGTTTGTCGGCCTCGCGAATCGTCGAAAGCCGATGCGCAATCACGATGGTCGTTCGACCACGAGAGGCATTCATCAACGCCTGCTGCACGAGCTGCTCGGACACGGAATCGAGGTGCGATGTCGCTTCGTCGAGAATCAGGATGGAAGGATCACGGATGACCGCCCGGGCGATCGCGATGCGCTGGCGCTGACCGCCCGACACCATGGCGCCGCGCTCACCGACCAGCGTATCGAGTCCCTGCGGCAACGCGGCCACGACATCCGAAAGGTTCGCCACTTCGATGGCTCGCTGAATCGCTTCGGGCGTGGCCCCGGCGAAACCGTAGACGATGTTCTCGAGGAGAGTGCCGTGGAAGAGAAACGCGTCCTGCTCGACGAGAGCGGTTGCGCGGTGCCAGCTCTCCGGCGAGTACTCCCAATAGTCAACCCCATCCACCGTCACGAGTCCCGTCGTCGGTGGCCGGAATCGCAGCAGGATCGCGGCAAGAGTGGATTTTCCTGAACCGCTCGCTCCAACGATCGCAACGGTCTGCCCCACCGGCACTGAGAACTCGACCTCCTGCAGCGCCATAGCCCCATTCGGATACGTATAGCTGACACGCTCGAAACGGATCGCGGTTCCAAGCGTCGTGTACGGCCGAGCTCCAAAGGGGCGCACCGGGTACAGCGGTGTGTCGAGCCACACCTGCACCTCGCGCACCCCGCCCGCCAGATATAACAGGTGACCCTGCAGGCCGTACAGCTGGTTGAGGAGCGGCAGCAGCCGCAACAGCATGAACCCGTACGCCAGCAAATAGCTGCTCAACATGTAGCCGGGCCTGACAAAGAAGACGTACGCACAGCACACGATCAACATCGCGCCGACCACGGCCAGCGTTTCGGTCAGCGGGAACAGCAGCGACGAGGCGTGCGTACTCCGCTCTTCGGCGCGCGCCTGCGCGGCGCTGATCTCGCGAAACTCCTCGATGACGCGGGCCTGCGAGTTCGTCGCGCGCACAATCCGCACGCCGGCGAACGACTGTGTCAGCAGCGCGGCAATCCGGTGATTCAGATCGGTCAGCTCGACACCTGCGCTCGTGATCCGTCGATAGACGAATGCCAGCGCGCCGCCGATGGCTCCCGCGAGCGCGATCACCAGCAGCGTCAGCGGCCAGGAAATATAGCAAAGCGCAGCGAGATAGAAGAGGCCGATGGAGCCGCGCTGCAGGGTGGAGACGAGTACGTCAATCGCCAGCGCGACTCGATAGGTTTCGACGAGAAAGACATTGGCAATCTCGCCGCCCGGCGAGCGATCGAACAAGTCGAGGTCGGCGCCGTGGAGGCGCCGGAACAACGCCTCCCGCAGCGACATCGAGATTCGCTTTTTCAGATCGGCCGCGAGCACCTGCGAGACGTAGGCCGCCGCATTCTTGGCTGCGATCGCGACGACGATGGCCGAGCAGACGACGGCGACGTAGACTGCCGGTGAGTGGCCGGGCAACTGCGCTTCGAGCCATTGCAGCGGGCGCATCGGCGTCGCGTTCCCGCCGCCGAGCAACAGCGACAGCAGCGGCACGAGCAGGCCGACGCCCACGCCTTCGAACACCATCACAAAGAGCGAGCTGGCGAGCACGGCGGCGAGCCGCATGCGTTCGCCCCGCAGAAACGGACGCAGCCGCTGGACGACGAGGGCGAACTCTTTGAAGTGGTGGAGGGTGCTCAACCACGGCTAGGATACGGCATCTTCCGCGTCGAACGCGCACCGGATGATGTCGTCCCGAACCTCCACGCGCGAGCCCGGCCGTTCGCGCTCCACCCACGAACGAAGCTCCGGGATTGTGGGATACCCATCCGCGCCGCAGAACAGCCGTGCATCGTCTATCAGGACAAGATGTTCCCGGACCGCGTGATGGAAGAGCGCTGCCAGTTCTGCTCTGACGGGGCTGTCCTCCTGACCGCGTGCCGTGGCGCCTCCCATGAAGTGTCCGTCGAGCCAGAAAAGAGCCGGATGATCCAGCTGGGCGAGCACCTGCGGCAAGACCGTCGCGCTGTCCCCCGGAAGAAGACTGATGCGCGCGTCTCCAGCGAAGCGCCGGCTGGCAGCCTGGTAGATCCCGGGCGACATCTCGATCGAGATGATTCGATCGAAATGCGTGCGCATCGCTTCGACCATTTCGCCGGTGAACGTGCCGGTCTCGACGAACGTGCGGAAGTGGCGCGCGTGTTGACACCTCAGGATCGCAAGCTGCTTGACGACGTGCGGCGGAGGCAGGGGACGGCCGCGGATCCGCCACTGGAGCGCGACCCGGTGACGGGTCAGGGCAATGAGCGGCGGAGAGACAGATACGCGTCTCCACCAATGCCGGATGCCGTCAATCATCGCGGTCTGCCAGCGGCATTCAGGATCACGCGAATGGTTCGCGCCGACACGTCGGCAAGCCTGTAGTCCCGGGCGTTGTCGGCAGCAGCGTTCGCGAGTCGCGCCGCGAGCCCGGGATCGTCACGCAGCCGATGAATGGCCGTCACAAGTGCCTGGGCGTCGCGCTTGGGCACCATGAGTGCGCTCTCGTCGTTTTTGAGCGCATCGGCTGCAACTCCGACAGACGTACATACGATCGGCAGCCGCGAGGCCATGGCTTCGACAATCGCGCGGCTGAACCCTTCGTACAGGCTCGGAAACACGAACACGTCAGCCTGGCGATAGAGTCCGGCGAGCCTTGCCTGATCGACACGCGGCAAGACGTCGATTCGATCGCGCAGCCCCGGCGCAAAATCCGACTTCACTTCCGCCTCGGGAAGCAAAGTCCCGGCGCAGATGAGACGCATCGACGGGTTGCCGTCAAGGATGGTCGTCGCGGCTTCGCGGAGGTACCGAATGCCTTTCATCGGGAGCCATTGACCGACGAAGAGCATTGCTTGAAGGAGACGGTGTGTTCGGGTCGTCACGAAAAAACAGTCTGGAACGCCATGCGCCAGAATCTCGGCGCCCGCCTTGGATACCCAGTTCATGGCCGACAGGTAGTCCGATTCGGCCCGGTTGAGGCACGCGACCCTCGTGGCGTTTCGGCAGGCAATCCTCAACATCGCGGGCATCATGAATTCCTGCAGCAGCCGATACCGCCACGACAACCCCGGTCCGTCTCGGGCGGACTCCTCGCGGAGCTCGCGGTGGTAGAGCGGTTCGACGCCGTGAAACATCACGAGCGATCGCGGCCGGCCTCTGGTGATCGCCGTCGCGAGCCATCCCGAATAGCTGTGGAACATGACCAAATCGAAGTCATCGCGCCGACGGTACAGCCACCGGGCGATTGCGAGGGGATACGCCAACGGCACCCAGCGACCGCTCATCCTCGCGATCGACTGAAAATCCTCAGGCGAGACGAGCTCGAAAGAATGACCCAGATCTTCGAGGGCGCCGGCGAGCGCCTGATAACCGATGTAGACCGCCGACTCCGGGTCCTTGGGCGTCTGAATGACCACGGCGAACCGAGCCGGCCGGTCACTCACGCTGCTCCTCCATCGCTCGACGGGCGCTCAGAAGGCCGCCACACCAGCCGGCCAGCCAGATCCACTGCGCCGCATCGGCCTTCGATCGCACTCGAATCAGCTTCCATGCCAGATGCCGTCCCAGATCGTAGGCGGTACGGCCGAATGATGCGGACGTCGCGTCGGGAACGTACCGGCGTTGTACGTGTGCGCCGCTCTCTGCCCATGCCCACGCCTGTCTGAAGACTCCAGCGACGGTCTCGCGAAAGCGTATGTGCATGACCGCCTCGGGCACCAGGACAAGGGGTGTCCCGGCCATCTGAACGCGAATGCAGTAGTCGGTGTCCTCCTGGCCCGCCATGGCCCTGAGCGTCATGTCGAACCCCTTCACCGATTCGTGAACGGCTTTCCTGATGCCCAGCCCTCCCGCACCCGCGTAGGGCAGCGTGGGGTGACAGTAACCGCCGATGAGCTCCTCCCTTTCTCCCTGACCGGCGTGTCCGCGGGCCGCCGAGAGCCACGTGGCATTCAATTTCTGAAAGTCGTAGCGGCACGCCACGAAGCCATGCCGCTCCAGCGCGTGTCCCATGGATTCCACATATCCATCCGCCATCACATCGTCTGCGTCACAAAAAAGGAGGGCCGAGCCCTGAGCTGCCCGCGCGCCGGTGTTCCTCGCGTACGCCGCACCTCGTTTGGCAGAGGCGTCGACGACGCGCAGCCCTGGTATGCGATCGCAAAACGTCTGAGCGAGCGCGACGGTGCCATCCTTTGATCCGTTGTCGGACACGATCACTTCCCACCAGTAGCGCGTGTGCTGTCCGGCAAGCGACTCAAGTTGCGCGCCAAGCGTCGACTCGCTGTTGTAGCACGGGATGATGATGCTGAGGCGGGGAGGAAGGCCGAGAACGTGGCCGGGGCCTGAGGGTATGTCCGACATGCGTCTTGGCGGCCGTCAGTACTCGAGCAGCCGGCGAGCGGCGTTCTCGATTTCATCCTCCGACGGCAGAAACGCCTCCTCGAGCGGTGGCGAGTAGGGGACTGGCGTGTCGAGCGCGCCGATGATGCGAATCGGTGCATCGAGAAACTCGAACGCTTCCTCCTGGATGATGGCCGCGACGCTCTCGCCTATCCCGCCGGTTCGCGTATCTTCGTGCACGATGAGCACGCGGCTGCAGTGTCGAGCGACCGCGAGGACGGCCGATCGATCGAGCGGCGACAGCGATCGCAGATCCAGCACCGCCGCCTCGTGGCCGTCTGATGAGAGGCGTTCAGCCACTCGAAGCGCCACGTGGACGTAAGCCCCGTACGAGATGATGGCGAGATCGTCCCCCGTGCGGCGCAGCGCGGCCCGCCCTATGGGCAATGCCGCGGGGGCTTCGTCCGGCAGTGCCTGCTTGATTCGCGGGTCGCGATAGAGAGCAATGTGTTCGTAATACAGCACCGGATCCGGATCGGCGACGGCCGCCGCCATCAGTGCGCGAGCATCGGAAGGGGTCGATGGCACGACGATCTTGAGCCCCGGTGTCCGATAGAACCAGGCTTCTGTGTTCTGACTGTGAAAGGGGCCGGCATGCCGCAGCCCGCCCCACGGCATCCGTACGACCATCGGCACGCTGCCGGCCCACCGGTATCGAATCTTGGCGGCGTTGTTCACGAGCTGGTTGAAGCCTGTCGCCACGAAATCGTTGAACTGCATTTCGACGATCGGGCGCTGCCCGGCGATGGCAGAACCGATCGCGACACCGAAAATCGCACTCTCGGAGATCGGCGAGTTCATAATCCGATCGCCGAATTCCTCGAGAAGCGGTCGTAACAGCAGGAAGGCGTTTCCGTATTTGCCGCCGACGTCCTCGCCGAAGACGAAGGCACGCGGGTCCGCTCGAAGCGCGTCACCGACGCCCAGCATCACACTTTCGAGAAACGTGTGTCCCTTGCGATCAAAGGGCCCGACCGGTTCGAGATCTGGCATCGCGTGAGGTTCGCGTGCTGGAGACCGATCGGGATCCAGCACGTCGATGCGCACGCGAGCCGGTTCGCCATCGAGCACGCCCACGCCGACCTCGTCGGCCGAAGGCCAGTCGGCCTCAATAACGAGCGTCGCCTGGGACTCGACGATTTCCAGAGCCTCGCGCTTCCATTCATCGATTGTCGACGCATCAATCAGCCCGGCGGCTTCCAGGCGCGCCGCATACGTTGGAATGGGATCGCGTGCCGCCCAATACTCGTAGTGCTCGCGATTCACGTAACCGCCGTCGGCGAGCGGCGGATACTCCCACCCGAGCGGAGGATCCTTGCCGAGATACAGCATGTCGTCATGGTGCGCGTGGCCGCACATGCGCATGGCGACGAGTTCGATCAATGCGGGCCCGCGTCCATCGCGCGCCCGTTCCACGGCCCAATGGAACGCCGCCGCAATCGCGTCGGGATCGGTTCCGTCGATCGTGACACCCGGGATGCCATAGCCGATTGCCTTATCGGCAAAGACGCGGACCGCCGATTGATCGCGAACCGGGGTGGACAACGCCGTCTGATTGTTCTGGAGCGCGAAGACGGCCGGCAGTTTCCGCACCGCGCAGAGGTTGATCGCTTCGTGCCACTCACCGAGCGAAGATCCGCCTTCTCCGATGAACGACAACGCAACCCGCCCAGATCCCTCGCGTGCAAACGCAAACGCAAGCCCCGCCATCGTGACCGGCCCGGTGCCGAGCGGCGCGATTGCCGGCCAGACGCCGTATCGCATGTCGCCGACGTGCAGATCCTTTCCGTTCATCGGCGGGCCGGCCTTCCCCATCTGCGCGGACAGGACGCGGCGAATCATCTCCGGCTCTGGGCGCATGGCAATCGTCACGCCGAGATCGCGGATGAGCGGCGACACGATGTCTCCTCGCCACTCGTCGCCGTCACGATAGCGATTGCCGCGACGGAGTCGGATCGCGGCTCCGTAGATAGCCTCTTGCCCCAGCGAACGGAATCCTTTGCCTTGGAAGACCGAGTCGCCGTATCGCACTTCCCCGTTCGTGAAGAATGCCTTCAACCGATTGTCGGTGGCCCGGGTCAACAGCATGCCTCGAAGAATCTCGAGCCGTTCTTCAGGGGTTAGTGATGCACGGATGGCGGCGCGCTTCAGAAACCCATCACACGCCTCGACAATGTCTTCGACCGCCTGCTCGAAACGCTGCGTCGCCGACACGCCTGGGGTGGGTTCGGACAAGTCGATGGGAGCCAGACGCTGGAGGCGGACGCGGAATTCGCGGGCAAAGGGTTCGCGGAGGCGGTCGATGCCGCTGTCGAGAACCGGATTGACACCGGTTGCCGCAGCCAGCGCCTCTCGGGCTGAGGTAGCGGCAAATGGATAGCGTTCGAGAACGAATGCGCCGAATTCCCTCCTCAGCGAATCGGCAATCGGCTGAGGCCCGAGCATGCCGCCAATCCTACCGCAGTCAGACCTTCACAGCGCCGTTCACGAAGCTTTCGATCCGATCGGCCGGCATGGCGCCTGTCGTGCGGGCCGTTTCCCTGCCGCCTTCGAAGATCGCCATGGTGGGAATCGACCGGATGCGGAACCGCTCGCCCAGTTCCGGCAGCGCGTCGGTGTTGACCTTTACGACCACGAAGCGTCCGGCATTCGAGGCCGCAACCTTGGCCAGTTCAGGCGCCACCATGCGGCAGGGCCCGCACCACGGCGCCCAGAAGTCCACGACGACCGGAAGGCCCGCCGCTCGCACAAGCGCGTCAAATGCGGCCACGGTCGGGACTTCGATCGGCTCGGCAGGTGGCGACAGCGCGGTCTTGCATCGACCACATCGGGAATCACGCCCGCAGAACGGCAGTCGATTGCGCTGGGCACAGGAAGGACAACTGGTAATGAATCCGCGATCGTCGAGCTGGAGGTCACTCATGTCGCCATCCCCTCCACTAAATTGTAGCGAATCTGGTGCTCAATTGCGGCGACACCCACCGTCGCGCTGCACGGGCCGACGGCTCACGTCGAAGATCCGAAGATCGGAAGATCCGAAGAAGAATCGAAGGAGAAACGAAGAAGTCCACACCGTGAGACGTGCGGCTGCCGGGACCGCGCTTCGCGCGGTTGAACGCCCGGCCGAACGGCCGGCGTCCCGGCAGCCCAACAGCGTGATCCTCCGGACTTCGGATCTTCTGATCTTCGGATCTTCGGCGAAAGCCGTGGGCGCGTGCAGCTCGACAGGGAAGACTGCTACTCGCTAATCAGAAACAGCCAGTTCACCCGGCACAATCGGGCGTGTCCGCGGGAGCAGACCACGGCGAGCCATGTTGCCGACGTACGCAAGAATCCCGACGAACACAACGAGCTTGAAGATGTCAGCCGTGGTCGATCGAGGAAGGGCTCTCCACAGAAACCACAACACCGGCTGCGCGATGCACACCGCCCAGACCGACCCGTAGAAATACCGCCGTTCATGCCCCTCGTTCTGGGTGGACGCCTTCACGCGCGGAAGCTGGCCCAAGGCCCCGAGCAGCCAGATCGTGACGACGATCGGGAAATACGCGATGTCGTACATCTGACGGAGCCGCCACTCGCCGGTCGCAATGGCCACCACCAGGCCGGTGATGTTCAGGAGCGCGAAGGCGATGACTTCGCTCCACGCCGCGGTGTAGCAGACGCGCCGGTACAACGGGTTCGGACGATCCTCAGTGAAGCGGATGATGTACGGCCGCGGCTCGACGCCCGGCAGGCGCCCGCGAAGCCCGGCGATGCCGGTGCCCACGAGCACGACGCCGAGCCACAGCGCCATGCGCGAGTCGAAGCCGCGCTCGAACAGATCGAACGTCAGTGGACCGGGCGCGATGAAGAACACGAAGATCCAAATGGGCCAGTGGGCGAACCGGTAGCTGACCTTGTTCCGCTCGCGGATTGGCCGATCGCTCGCCAGTTCTATCCGTTCGGCGTGGCCGAGCGACCGCTCGTAGGAAGGAGGCAGAATGCCGCGCCGCATCCGCGGCGCCGGCTGTTCATCGGGCGTAACTGTAGTCACCTGTCCCATTATCACTCCGGACGAGTCGAACACACAGGCAGATATCTTCGTATGGCACCGGTATGCACCTAAAGTACGCCTTTCGGATGCTCGTGAAGGACCCCTGGTTCACGCTGGTCGCGGTGACCGCGCTCGGCCTGGGCATCGGTGTCAACAGCACGGTCTTCACGTTCGTGAACGCCGTCCTGCTGCGAGGTCTTCCGTTTCCAAACGCCGACCAGATCGTTCACGTGAATTCGCGCAACACCGTCGAAGGCAATACGCAGGGCGTCTCGTATCCCGATTTTGAGGACTGGCGCGCCGGGGCTCGCACGTTTTCTTCGCTGGCGGCCTACCAGCAGTTCCCGACCAACATCAGCGACAGCGGCCATCCCCCGGAACGGGCGAGCGGTGTTCGGGTCAGCACGAACGCGTTCAGCATCATCGGCGAAGCGCCGATTCGCGGGCGCGATTTCAAGGATGGCGAGAGCCACAAAGGCGCGGAGCCGGTGGCCATTCTCGGCTATGGACTGTGGAAAACACGCTATGGTGCCGACCCCACCCTGATCGGCCGATCGATCAAGATCAATGACGTCCCGACGACCATCATCGGCATCATGGCGGAGGGCATGAAGTTTCCCACCAACACCGATGTCTGGGTCCCCCTGGTGCCCGACACCGAGATGGAGCGCCGGGACGTTCGGCGCATGAACCTGTTCGGCCGGCTCGCGCCCGGCGCCACGCTCAAGCAGGCACAGACGGAGTTGAGCGGAATCTCGAAGAACCTCGAGCGTCAGTACCCGGAGACGAACAAGTCCATGGACGCCGAGATCATGACGTTCAATCAGCGGTTCAACGGCGGGCCGATCCGAATCGTGTTTCTCGCGCTCATGGGAGCGGTCGGCTTCGTGCTGCTCATCGCCTGCGCCAACGTCGCGAATCTTCTCCTCTCTCGATCCGCCCGGCGCTCGAGGGAGATCGCCGTGCGAATCGCTCTTGGCGCCAGCCGCGGGCGGGTCGTTCGTCAACTCCTGGTCGAAAGCATCCTGCTCGCGTCCCTCGGCGGCGTGCTGGGCTGGCTCCTCTCGCTCGTGGGTGTTCGCTTGTTCGATCTCGCCGTCACCGATGTCGGCAAGCCCTATTGGATCAAGTTCACGATGGACACGACCGTCTTCGCGTTTCTCGTGGCGGTCTGCTTCGCGACGGGCATCATCTTCGGCATCGTGCCGGCTCTCCAGGTTTCGAAGACCAATCTCAACGAGATTCTCAAGGAAAGCGGACGGGGCAACGCCGGCGGGCGGCGCGCGCGCTGGATGGCGTCGAGCATGGTCGTGGCCGAACTGGCGTTGACCATCGTCCTCCTGGCTGGCGCGGGGCTGATGATCCGCAGCTTCATGAAGCTGTACTCGATGGACATCGGCGTCGACACCACACGCATGTTGACGATGCGGCTGTCGCTGCCTGACAAGAAGTATCCGACGCCGGAAAAGCGCCGGCTCTTTTATGAAGCGCTGCTGCCCCACCTGGCGGCGGTCCCCGGCGTCGCGGCATCGTCGATCACGAGCGCGCCGCCTGGAAACGGTGCGGTTTCGAAGGCCGTCGAGTTCGAGGGCCGGCCGGAGCCTGATTCAAAAAAAGTCCCGCAGATCACGACGATGTACGTCAGCGACGGGTACTTCGACACGCTCGGTGTCACCATGAGGCAGGGTCGCGCGCTCAGCGATGCCGATGGCAACGCGGGCTCCGAAGCGATCGTCGTGAATGCGCGCTTCGCCGCGCAGTACTTCCCGGGCGAGGACGTGATCGGCAAGCGCGTGCGATTCAAGGCCGCCACGAGCGGGCCGGACGCGAACAAGCTGAAGCCCTGGATGGCGATTGTCGGCATCGCACCAACGATACGGCAGCGCAACGTCCAGGACGTCGATCCGGACGCCGTCATCTACTTGTCCTACCGCCTCGACCCCCCGGACGGCACGGCGCTCCTGATTCGCGGCCGCGGCGAGCCAGGCGCGCTGACGTCCGCCGTGCGCGAGGCCGTCCAGGCGACCGATCCCGATCAGCCGGTCTTCGGCGTGCAAACGATGGAACAGTCATTCGCGCAGCAACGGTGGCCGTATCGGGTGTTTGGCACGATGTTCACGATCTTCGCGATCATCGCGCTCGTCCTCTCGTCCGTCGGCATCTACGCCGTGACCGCCTACTCCGTGACGCAGCGCAGGCAGGAAATCGGCGTCCGCATGGCGCTTGGCGCGCAGGCCAGCCAGGTCTCATGGCTGATCCTGCGTCAGGGCCTGCTGCAGCTGCTCATCGGCCTGACGCTTGGTACCGCGGGCGCCCTGGCGGCGGCGCCGGTGCTGCAGACACTGCTCGTCCAGATCAAGCCGAGCGACCCGGTGACGTTAGCCGGCATCGGTCTCCTGTTCACGATGGTCACCGTGTGTGCGTGCCTGATCCCGGCACGTCGGGCAACGCGCCTGGATCCGGTCACCGCATTGCGGATCGAGTAATCAAAAGCCCGGCCCTCCTTCGCCGCTGCGCAGCTACGGGATCGGGCAACCTTCGCCGGCTTGCCAACCGAAGCTCACGCGCGTCTTCACGCAAGCGTGAGCGAAGGTTGGATTCGTCGATCCAAGGATAAGTGATTCATGATTAGCGATGAGTGATTAGCGATTCAAGGCTTTCGCGCGTCGGGATCGCCCTGCTCGTCGCGGGCGTGGCACTCGTCCTTGTCTTGCTGTTCGTCGACAGAATCTCCCGCAAAATGCCGGACCTCGAGGTCTACTGGACGGCCGCCCACCGCGCCCGACAGGCCGAGCCGCTCTACCGCGCGGAAGACGGCCACTATCAGTTCAAGTACCTTCCGGCATTCGCCGTGCTCGCCGTTCCGATCTCGATGGTCTCACTGGAGTCCGCAAAGGCGATCTGGTTCGTGGCATCGGTCACGTTGCTCACCGCGCTCATGGTCCTGAGCCTGCGGTTTCTGCCGGATAGGCGAAAGCCGACCTGGCTCCTCATCAGCCTGACACTCCTCGTGATGATGAAGTTCTACGGCCACGAGCTGGTGCTGGGGCAGATGAATGCGCTGTTCGCGGTCATCGTGGCGGCCGCCGTTCTCGCCCTGCGCGAGAGCAATGAATCTGCGGCCGGAGCACTCATCGGACTGGCGATCGTCGTCAAGCCATATGCGGTGATCTTTCTGCCGTGGCTGGTGGCGCGGGGACGCCGGGTCTCCATTGCCAGCGCTATCGCTGCAACCGCGCTGGCTGTCGCGCTGCCGGCGGTCGTGTATGGCGTCCAGGGTGACGTCGAGCTTCACCGCGAATGGTGGAAGACTGTCACCACGTCGACCGCGCCGAACCTGACGAACGCCGACAACGTGTCGATCGCCGCCATGTGGGCGAAGTGGATCGGCCCGGGCCCCGCGGCAACAATCCTGGCCGTTGCGACGTCGCTGGTAGTCCTTGCGCTCGCCGCATTCGCATGGCTCGGCCGGACCGGATTGACGTTCCCCGAGGGGCTCGAAGCGGCGCTGCTCCTCACGATCATTCCGCTCCTCTCACCACAGGGCTGGGACTATGTGTTTCTCGTTTCGACCCCGGCGATCATGATGCTCGTGAACTACGACGACCGTCTTCCGCCGGCGGCTCGTCTCGTGACGTGCCTGGCGCTTGGCACAATCGCTTTGAGCCTGTACGACATCATCGGACGCAGCGCGTACGGTCTCTTCATGTCTCTCTCGATCATCACCGTGTGCTACTTCATCGTCATCGGATCCTTGTGCGTCCTGAGACAGCGGCGAATCGCCTGATATCATGCGGCCATGATCCGCGTGGTCGTGGCCGGTGTACTCGCCACCTGCTCCATGGCACCGATTGAGCGAGCCTCGGCTCAGGACGGGCCGGGGCCTGGCGTCCCCTTGCGGCTTGCCGAAGAGCGCGCGAGCCGGGTCAGCGATCTCCGTTACGAGGTGCACTTCACCATCCCGTCCGAGATGAACGCTCGTGTTGAAGGAACGGTCACCGCCCGGTTCAGGCTGACCGATGCGAGCCGCCCGTTGGCGTTTGACTTTGCCGCGCCCGGGCCGGTCCGCGCCGAGAACCAGGGGCGCGAGGTTCCCGTTGAAGCCGCGTCTGAACATCTCCTGATCGCGTCGGCACATCTCCGCGAAGGTGAAAACGCGATCACGTTCAGGTTTACAGCTGGTGACGCGGCGCTGAACCGGAACACGGAATTCATGTACACGCTGTTCGTGCCCGCCCGCGCACGATTGGCGTTTCCATGCTTCGATCAGCCCGATCTGAAGGCCAGGTACTCGCTCTCTCTGGACATCCCCTCGACGTGGGAAGCGCTTGCGAACGGCGCCGAACTCGAGCGCACGCCCAGACCTGGCGGTCTCGCCATCCGCTACGCCGAGACCGAACCTCTCCCGACCTATCTTTTCGCGTTCGCCGCGGGCCGTTTTCAGATCGAGACCGCCGAGCGAAACGGGAGGCGGTTCCGCATGTTTCATCGCGAGACCGATGCCGCCAAGGTCGCCCGCAACCGCGACGCCATCTTCGATCTGCATGCGGCGGCGCTCGACTGGCTGGAACGCTACACCGCCATCAAGTACCAGTTCGGCAAGTTTGATTTTTTGCTCGTGCCATCGTTCCAGTTCGGCGGGATGGAACACGCTGGCGCCATCTTCTACAACGCCTCCGGCCTGCTGCTCGATGAGACCGCCACGCAGAACCAGAAGCTGGGCCGGGCGAGCGTCATCGCTCACGAAACGGCTCACATGTGGTTCGGCGATCTCGTCACGATGCGGTGGTTCGACGACGTGTGGATGAAGGAGGTGTTCGCGAACTTCATGGCAGCGAAGATCGTGAACCCGTCGTTCCCGGGCATCAATCACGAGCTGCGATTCCTGCTGTCGTACTACCCGTCCGCGTATGAAGTGGACCGGACTGCCGGGACCAATGCCATCCGGCAGCGCCTCGACAACCTGAGCGAGGCAGGCACCCTGTACGGCGCGATCATCTATCAAAAGGCACCGATTGTGATGCGCCAGCTCGAGCTGATCCTCGGCGCCGACGGCTTCCGTGACGGCCTTCGCGAGTATCTCAATGGCCACCGGTTTGGCAACGCCACCTGGCCCGACCTTATCAAGGTGCTCGACGACCGCACCGCGGACGATCTGAACGCGTGGAGTCACGCGTGGGTCGAGGAAGCGGGACGGCCGGACATCACGACCGACCTGAAGATCGAGAACGGCCGGATCGCGCGGCTCGGCTTCGTGCAAAAGGATCCGGCTCTGCGCCGTGGACTCGTCTGGACCGAGCGGATCGAAGTGGCACTGGGATACGACCAGGATGTCCGGCGGTTGCCGGTCACGTTGAATGCTGCGCGGATCGAGGTCGAAGCCGCCAAAGGCCTTCCGGCGCCCCGCTTCGTTCTGCCGACCGGAGGTGGAATCGCCTACGGTGGGTTCGCGATCGATGCGGCGACGAGGGAATACCTGCTGCATCACCTCGCGGAGATTCCCGATGCGCTCACCCGCGGCAGTGCCATGGTCACGATCTGGGAAGACATGCTCGACGGCCGCTCGCGTGCGTCGGACGTGATGGACGATTTGATTGCGGCTCTGCCTCGCGAGCGCGACGAGCTGAACCTGCAGCGGATGCTGTCGTACACACAGCAGGGCTTCTGGCGGTTCGTCTCGACAGCTGAACGCGATCGCCTGACGCCGAGGCTCGAACGCGTGCTCCGCGCGGGCCTCGATGCGGCACCGACGTCGACGGTGAAGTCAGCCTGGTTTGCCGCGGTGCGCGACACGGCGCGGACGCCTGACACGCTCGGCTGGCTCGAGCGCATCTGGCGCAAGACCGAAACGGTCTCCGGGCTCACGCTGGCGGAGCCGGATTACATCCAGTTGTCAGAGGAACTCGCCGTGCGCGGCGTGGGGGCCTGGCAGGCCATTCTCGACGAGCAGTCCACACGGATCGAGAATCCAGATCGGAAGGCGCGTTTCGCGTTCGTGCGCCCCGCGCTCTCCGCTGATCCCGCGACGCGTGACGCGTTCTTCGCCAGCCTTCGCGACGTTCAAAACCGCCGGCGTGAGCCATGGGTGCTCGAGGCGCTCTCGTATCTCCATCATCCGCTGCGCGCCGAGAGTGCGCTCCAGTACATTCCCGCGAGCCTCGCAATGCTCGAGGAGATTCAACGGACAGGCGACATCTTTTTTCCGAAACGGTGGATGGACGCGACGCTCTCGGGTCACAACTCCTCGAGCGCCGCGCATCTGGTCAGAACGTTCCTCGCGGGCCTTCCGCCGACCTACCCCGACAGGCTGCGGCGGATCATCCTGTCGTCGGCTGACGACCTGTTTCGCGGGTCGCGTTAGGCCGTTCCCTGCTTCTTGCGCGCGCTGCGACGGCGCACGTAGAACACGCCGAGCACGCCGATGAGAATCGCTGAAAGAGCGAACATGGACACCTCCTAAGGTTCGGGGTGTAATCAGGCAAGCACGATGCCGATTTCGGCATCAGCGTCGTGCCGAAGCGCTAAGCGGCTCCGCATGAGCAACTTGAGGCAGGTCCCGCGGCCCGCGCACACCCCATGCGCACTACAATAGGGACCGCCCGACTCGCGATTCGGTGGACCGGCTTTCAATTCTGTCATGAGCAAAATCCGCATCCTCGTGACCGGCGGCACGTTCGACAAGAAGTACGACGAGCTGACCGGGCGCCTGTTCTTCCGTGACACCCACGTCCAGGAAATGCTTCGCCTGGGACGATGCCGGCTGGATGTGTCCATCGAAACCGTCATGATGGTGGACAGCCTCGAGCTGGACGATGCCGGGCGCCGCACGATCGTCGAACGCGCGCACCAGAGCCGGGAAACCGCTATCGTGGTGACCCATGGCACCGACACGATGGTGCAGACCGCGCGCTCGCTGGCAGACGCCGCGCTCGACACCAAGACGATCGTCCTGACCGGTGCGATGGTGCCGTATGCGTTTGGAAGCTCGGATGGATTGTTCAATCTCGGATCGGCGCTCTCGTTCGTCCAGGTGTTGCCGCCCGGCGTGTACATTGCGATGAACGGGCAGCAGTTCCCCTGGAACGCCGTTCGGAAGAACACGGCTACGGGTTGCTTTGAACAGGTGAACGCATCATGAGCGTTGACACGCGGCTGCGATCGAAGCTGCCCTCCGTGGGCACGACGATTTTCACGGTGATGTCCCGGCTCGCGTCGGATCTCGGGGCCATCAACCTTTCGCAGGGATTCCCGGACTTCGATTGTGATCCAGAGCTCGTCGACGCGGTTGCGCGACACATGCGTGCCGGACGCAATCAGTACGCGCCGATGCAGGGGGTACCGGCGCTTCGCGAAGCGATTGCGGCGAAGTACGACGAGTTCCACGGTCACCGGTACGATCCCGAAAAGGAAATCACGGTGACCTCCGGCGGCACCGAAGCCATCTTCGATGCGGTGGCTGCGGTTCTCCATCCCGGAGAGGAAGCGATTGTTCTCGAACCGTGCTACGACTCGTACATCCCCGCGATCGAGCTGAGCGGCGGCGTGCCGGTCGTCGTGCCGCTTCGCTACCCCGACTACAGCGTTGACTGGCCGGCGGTCCGCGCGGCCGTCACGCCGAAGACGCGACTGCTCATCATCAACACGCCGCACAATCCGGCGGGCGCGGTTTTGTCGCTCGCGGACATCCAGGAATTGATCGCGCTCGTCCAGGGAACCGATCTGCTGATCGTCAGCGACGAGGTATACGAGCACATCATCTTCGACGGCCTTCAGCACGAGAGCATGGCGCGCCATCCTGAGCTCGCCGCGCGCAGCTTCGTCGTCGGCTCGTTCGGCAAGACCTACCATACGACCGGCTGGAAGATCGGATACGCGGTGGCGCCGGCGGAGCTGACCGCGGAGTTTCGCAAGGTGCATCAGTTCGTCACGTTTTCGACGATCACGCCGATCCAATACGGCCTCGCCGACGTCCTGTCATCACGGCGCGGCTTGAGGGAGCTGTCACCGTTCTTCCAGGCCAAGCGTGATCTGTTCCTGAAGTTGATGGAAGGTTCGCGTTTCCGCCCCTTGAAGAGCCGCGGCAGCTACTTCCAGCTGATGGACTATTCGGAGATTACCTCGGAGCACGATGCGGACTTCGCGGTGCGCCTGACGAAGGAGCACGGTGTCGCGTCGATCCCGACATCGCCGTTTCTCTACCGATCACCGGCACCGCCCGTGCTCCGATTCTGCTTCGCGAAGAAAGACGAAACGCTCGAGCGCGCCGCCGAGCGGCTTCGAAGTGTATAATCCGGCACCTTTTTCGGCTCGAGGACGCGCACGATGACACCGATGACGAGAGTGGGGCGCAGCCTGTTCGTGCTGGCCACAGGCGTGATGGCTGCGGTGGCAGTCAACGGCCAGACCGATCGGTTGACCGCCGAGAACGTCAAGGATTTCGCCTTCCGTTCAATCGGACCCGGGCTTACATCCGGACGGATTTCCGACGTGGCAATCGATCCGAAAAGCCCCAGCGTGTGGTACGTCGCCGCGGCTGCGGGCAATCTCTGGAAGACCGACAATCGCGGAAACACCTTCACGCCGATCTTCGATCGCTACGGGGCGTATTCGCTCGGGGCCGTCACCGTCGATCCGCGCGACTCCAACATCGTGTGGCTCGGAACCGGCGAGAACAACAACCAGCGCAGCGTCGGATTTGGGGATGGCCTCTACAAATCGACGGATGCCGGCGCGACCTGGAAGCGCGCGGGGCTCGAACACTCCGAGCACATTCAGAACATCGTCGTCGATCCTCGAAACTCGAGTGTCGTCTACGTCACCGCCATCGGACCGCTGTGGGCGTCCGGCGGCGATCGCGGGTTGTACAAGACGACCGACGGCGGACAGACGTGGAAGGCGGTGCTGACCATCAGCCCCGACACCGGCGTCACCGACATGGTGATGGATCCGAAAAAGCCGGACGTCATTTACGCCGCGGCGCTCCAGCGTCGTCGCGCGGTTGGACAGTTGATCGGCGGTGGCCCGGAAAGCGGGCTCTACAAATCAACGAACGGCGGCGCCACCTGGACCAAACTCACGAAGGGCCTGCCAACGGTCGACATGGGGCGCATCGGTCTGGGCATCAACTGGCGGGATCCCAAAATCGTCTACGCCCTGGTGACCGCGCAGAAGGGCGAAGGAGGCTTCTTCAGGTCGAACGATGCGGGCGCGACGTGGACGCGGATCGGGAAACAGGTGCAGACCGGCCGGCGCGGCGGCGCGCCTCCGCTGGAGCCTGAGGAATCGGAAGAAGCGGACCAGGAAGGTCAGGGTCGCGGGGCGACGGATGATTGGTACCGCGGAGGCGACCCCGGGTATTACAACGAGATCTTCGTGGACGCTCACGATCCTGAAACGATCTGGTCCACGCAGACGAACATCGATCGCAGCACCGACGGCGGCAAGACGTGGACTCAGGTGCCGCTCCCGGGTGTCCACGTCGATCACCACGACATCGTCTTCGACCCGTCCGATCCCAAGCATTACATCATCGCCAATGACGGCGGTCTCTACGAATCGTGGGACGGGTTGAAGACCTTCCGCCACTTCACGAACCTTCCGCTGTCGCAGTTCTACCGAGTATCGACCGACAACGCGAGGCCGTTCTATCACGTCTGCGGCGGCGCACAGGACAACGGATCGATCTGCGGGCCGTCACGCACCGTGAACCGCGTGGGGATTCGCACCAGCGATTGGATCAATGTCGGAGGCGGCGATGGCTTCCAGGGTCGCGAGGATCCCGAGGATCCCGGCACCGTCTACTCGCAATCCCAGGAAGGGGCGCTGCAGCGGCTCGACCTGCGGACAGGTCAAAGCACGACCATTCGGCCGACCGCGCGCAACACGACCGGCGGTCCTGTTGCGCAGCAGGCGCCGGACGCGACTCCCGCTGCGCAAGCCGGACGCGGCGCCGGCGGTCAGGGCGGAGGCTTCGGCGGACGTGGCGGCGGACGATTCGGCCGATGGCAATGGGATTCGCCGCTCATCGTCAGCCCGCACTCTGCGCACCGGCTCTATTTCGGAGGCGAGCGCGTCTATCGTAGCGACGACCGCGGGGATTCCTGGAGGGCGATCAGCGGCGATCTGACGCGCCAGCTCGACGCCACGAAGATCCCCATCATGGGCAAGGTCTGGCCGACCGATTCGGTGGCGTTCAACCAGGCCACGACTACGCTCAGCACGATTACCGCCCTCGACGAATCGCCGCTGCTCGAAGGTCTCGTCATCGCGGGTACCGACGACGGGCTCGTGCAAATCACCGAGGACGGCGGCAAGGAGTGGCGCAAGATCGAGTCGTTTCCCGGAGTGCCGGAGCACACCTACGTGACTGACGTGTATCCGTCGCCGCGCGACTCCGGAACGATCTTCGTCACGCTCGACAACTACCTGCGCGGCGACTTCAAACCTTACATCCTGAAGAGCACAGACCGGGGACGAGCATGGACATCGGTCGCCGGTGATCTTCCACAGCGATCCGGTGTCTGGTCGATTGTCCAGGACGATGTGAATCCAAACCTGCTCTTTGCGGGTCTCGAATTCGGAGTGTATGTCACCGTGGACGGCGGATCGCACTGGGTGCAGCTCTCGGGAGGCATTCCGACCGCGCAGGCGCGTGACCTCACGATTCAGCGCCGTGAAAAGGACCTCGTCGTCGTGACGTTCGGTCGCGGCGCGTACATCCTGGACGATTACTCTGCGCTCCGAGATCTCACGCCAGCCTCGCTTGCCGAAGAAGCGCGTCTCTATCCCCTGCGTGACGCCTCTCTCTTCGACACGCTCGGACAGGTCGTGGCCACGTGGGGCGATCCAGCGACGTCGAACCCGCCGTATGGCGCGGTCTTCACGTACAGCGTCGGACAGCCTCCCTCCGGCGACACGAAGCTCGTGCTGACCATTTCGGATGAGACCGGCAAACAGATCCGCCGACTCGATCTGTCGAAGGATGCCGGGGTGCACCGCGTCGCGTGGGATCTTCGCGGGGAGACGCCACCACCGGCCGCGGGCGGAGCGCGAGGTGGCGCAGGCGGAGAGCCGCCGCCGGAAGCGGCGCAGGGTTTCGGCGGCCGGGGACGGCAGGGCGGTCCCCCGGCGCCCACTGGCCGCTATCGCGCGACGATCGGCAAGCTGACAGGTGACACGGTCACGCCGATCGGTCAGCCGCAGTCGTTTCTTGTCGTACCGCTCGAGAAGTGAGTCTTGTCGGGATCCGGGATCCGGGATCCGATCCGGGTGCGAACGGGAGTCGGTTGACTTCTCCGTCGGGCGGACCATAATCCTTTGCTCGGCGATCCGTCGGGTGTTTCATCGTTCGAGGGGAGGCGGTCATGCGGAAACCTTATGTCGTCGGAGCGCTCGCACTGTATTGCGTCTTCAGCGGAGAATGGAGCACCGATGTTCCAGCCCAGGGTGTCGCGAAAAAGGCCCAGCCGAGAATCCTCCGCTGCGGTGTGAAAGATCCCACCGATCTCGAGCAGGCACTGATCGAGGCGCAGGTCGCCACGACCGAGCGGAACATAGGCACGGCGGCGTTTGCGTCCTTGAAACGCAGCGCCATTCCGGTTCACTTTCACGTCATCACTACTTCGGCGGGGGATGGGGACGTGAGAAGCCTCGTGCCCGCGCAGATGGACGTGCTCAACGCGGCATACAAATCGTCCGGGTTCAAGTTCAAGCTCGCAAGCGTCGAGGCAGTGGCGAACAACACCTGGTTCACCGCGGAGCCGGGATCACCTGAAGAGATCGCGATGAAGGACGCGCTTCGCGTCGGAGGCGCGGACGAGCTCAACATCTATACCCTGACAAGCGATGCGCTCCTGGGATGGGCGACGTTTCCCCACGACGCGAAGCATTTCCCGCGCTATGACGGTGTCGTGCTGAATTTCGGGTCGCTGCCAGGTGGCGGAATCGAGTTTTCGTTCGACCCGACCGTGGAGCCGGACGGCGTGATCACGTACGACGAGGGGGATACCGGCACGCACGAAGTGGGTCACTGGCTGGGGCTGTATCACACGTTCGAGGCGGGCTGTGGCAAAGACGGCGATCGCGTCAGGGACACACCCCCGGAGGCGGAGCCCCAGTTCTTCTGCGCGCCGCGTGACAGCTGCGTGGGTCCAGGCCGGAAGTTCGACGGCGTCGATCCAATTACCAATTACATGGACTACGTGGACGACGTCTGCATGACGAATTTCACGCTCGACCAGGCGGGTCGAATGGACAAACAGTGGAAGGTCTTCCGGCAGTAGCTGGACGAGCGAGGCTTGTGGGGCGGTCAGCGGGTCGCGCCCGCACCGGCGGTCAGAAGGCTTCCTGAACCGCCAGATACACGCCCCTCGACCCCTGTTTGCCAAAGCCGACGTCAAAACAAAGGTTCGTCTTCGAGCGTTTGTTGATCAGCAGGCGAAGTCCGGCACCGCCGCCGGTGGCGAAGCTGTCGAAGAGATGCTCGTCATTTGCCAGATTGGTCACGGTCGTCGTGTTGAGAAAAGCCACCATGCCCACCAGCCCATTGCGCATCAACGGCGCGCGATACTCGATTTCTCCGTAGGCGAGCTTTTCGCCGCGGAACTGACCTTCGCTGTAACCGCGGGCCGAACGGCCATAGGTATCCAGGCCGGTTCCGGGCAGGTCCAGATACGGCGCCACGCCGCCCACGACCATATCGGCAAACAACCAGAAGGCGAACTGTTGATGACTCGTGCGCGACAGTTTGCGGTACGTTCGGAGGTCGAGCGTGAATTTTTGCCAGCTCGAATCGCCTCCGAGGAACCCGTCGAACAGCGTCCGGTAGCTGGCCTTCGCGAGCGATCCGCGATCCGGGTTGATGAAGCTATCGCGAGTGTCCCAGAGAAGGTCCAGGCTCGTGCCGGCGGAGGTCTGCGACTCCAGCGGAAGATTGTGCGCCGTGCTGTATCGCACGTAGGGTGACTCGTCCCATGCGGCTTCCTCGCCCTCGGCGGGCCCGACGTTGGTGTGGTTGTCGAAGTACACGCCTGCTCCGGCGTAGAGGGCCGGACGCAGACGGTAGTACGCGGTGTGATGCAGCCTGAAGAAGTCGAAATCAGCGTCGACCCCCGTGCGCGTGTCCGCGCTCGTCCCCAACTCGAAGGTCTCGAGCGACGTCCACTGGAACCGTTGGTCGCCATCGAGGCGCCAGCGGTCAGCCGCGGCCGAACGCCGTAAAGCGATCGGTGATTGCCGTCTGCTTCTTGGTCGAGAAGGTCAGGCTCGCGACCGCGGACGAGATGTGGGTCGTCGCGGGATCGCCTCGATAGAACGCCACGTTCCCGGCCGCTCCCAGAAGGATCCCGCTGGACGGCTTCGCGCCGATGACCGGCGCAAACGCGATCATCGGTTTGTGATAATCCCAGGAATCGGCCGGAGGATTCTCCTTATGACGAACCTTTCGCCACAGGTCGAAGACGTCCATCGTCTCCGCGGGTGGTGCTGAAGCCTCCACCTGCGCATGCTCCGCATTGGCCGGCGGCTGTTGCGCAGCGGCGGCGGTCGCCATCACCAGGACGACAGAACGACACTTGCAATCTTCTTCACCCTGCGCCGACTGAACGGTGCCACCTCGTTCATCGAGGATGGATGCATTGAGTCACCTTGGTTCCGAGCCGCCGAGAAGGACCACTTGATGGTTTCACCACCGGTGCGGATCGGTCCGCACCGGTGGCGTACCGTTACTGCCGCGCCATCGCGACGCGCAGCCGCTCTTCTGGCGAGATGTAGTGATCGGCGTCCTGGGCGTCCTTGTCCAGGTCGATCTGCACCCAGTGGATCTTGCCGTTGAATCGGCTGGTGTGCGCGTCGTAGTCGGGGCTGACGCTCGTCCCCGACTCGTAGCCGATGTCGGTCGTCTCGTCCGCCGAGAAGACGAATCCCTGCGTCTGGTCGACCCGGCCCTTCCCCACGGCCTTGCCGTCGCAGTAGAGCGTGACGTTGCCGCCCTTGCCCGGACCGCCGCCGTCATAGGCGAACTCCATGCGGACCTGCGTCTTTCCGGTCGGAATGGGGCTGGTGGATTCGACCTCGTACGACTTGATGCCGAGCACGTTGTAGACGAACTTGGCTTTGCCGCCCTTGGCGTAGAGGCTCCAGCCGCCGAATCGGCCGCCCTGCGCAATCATCACGCCCTCGGCGCCCTTGGCCGGCACGTCGAGATCGGCGGTGACGGCGAACGACTTGTTCTTGATACTGACGACGCTGTTCTCGGAGAGGCGTCCCATGCCGGCAAACAGCAACTGGCGGTTGCCCTTGATCAGCGTAGGCCGGCCGGCCATCTCGGGAACGAAGCGCTCGATCTGACGGTCGTCGAGCGGCAGCACGTTGAACTTGACCGCTTCGATCAGCCACAGCCGCTGCAGCTCGTGCAGCTTCTCCGGCATCTTCTTCGACAGGTCGTTGGCCTGCGTCCAGTCCTTGCTGCCGTCGTAGAGCTCCCACACGTCGTCGTCGAACGCCGGCATCTTCTCGCCGCCCATCGCCCACGGCGTGCGGTGCTTGGTCACCGCGCTCCAGCCTTTGTGGTAGATGCCGCGGTTGCAGAACATCTCGAAGTACTGCGTCTCGTGCCGCTCCGGCGGCTTTCGCGTCGTTGAAGCTGTAGAGCATGCTCGGTGCCTTCGTACGGGCTCTGCTGCACGCCGTTGACCATCGTCGGCTCGGGAAGGCCGGCCGCTTCCAGCACCGTCGGCGCGACGTCGATGACGTGGCTGAACTGGCTGCGGATGCCGCCCTTTTCCTTGATGCCCTTGGGCCAGTGCACGATGGTGCCGTTGCGCGTGCCGCCCCAGTGCGACGCGACCTGCTTCGTCCATTGGTACGGGGAGTTCATCGCCCAGGCCCAGCCCACGGCGAAGTGGCCGTACGATCCCTCGCCGCCGAACTCGTCGAGCTTCGACATCATGAATTCGGGCGTCTCGATCGCGGCCATGCCGTTGAAGTTCGCCATCTCGTTGAAGGCGCCCTGGAGCGTGCCCTCAGCCGACGCGCCGTTGTCGCCGATGATCAAGTAGATCAACGTGTCGTCGAGCACCTCGAGGTCCTTGAGCGCGTCGAGCAGTCGACCGACATGGTGGTCGGTATGCTCCATGAACGCCGCGTACACTTCCATCTCGCGCTCGAGCACCGGCTTGAGCTTGGGATCCATGTCATCCCAGGCCGGAATCTCCGCGTGCCGCGACGTCAGCTCGGCATCGGCGCCGATCACGCCCAGCTCCTTCTGCCGATTGAACGTGATCTCGCGCTGCTTGTCCCAGCCGTGGGCGAACTTGCCCTTGTACTTCTCGATCCACTCCTTCGGCACGTGATGCGGCGCGTGAGTCGCGCCCGGCGCGAAGTACATGAAGAACGGCTTGTCAGGCAGCAGCGCCTTCTGCTGGCGCGTCCAGGCGATCGCCTTGTCGGTCAGGTCTTCGGTCAGGTGATAGCCCTCGGCAGGCGTCCTGGGCGGCTCGATCGGCGTCGTGCCCTCATACAGTGCCGGGTCCCACTGGTTGTTCTCGCCGCCGATGAAGCCGTAGAAGTACTCGAAGCCGCCACCGCCGGTCGGCCACGCGTTGAACGGCCCTGCCGGACTGGTCTGCCACACCGGCACCTCGTGGCACTTGCCGAACTGCGCGGTCGAGTAGCCATTGAGCTTGAGCGTGAGCGCCAGCGGCGCCTTGGTGTTGGGCAGCACCGAGCTGTAGCCGGGCGCCGCGGTCGCGATTTCGGTGATGCCGCCCATGCCGACCGAGTGGTGGTTGCGCCCGGTGAGCAGGGCCTGCCGCGTCGGCGAGCACAACGCGGTCGTGTGGAAGCGCGTGTACCTCAATCCGCCCTTTGCGAGCTTCTCGAAATTCGGCGTCTGGCACGGACCGCCGAACGCGCTGGTCGCGCCGTACCCGACGTCGTCGATGAGGATCACCAGCACGTTGGGCGAGCCCTTCGGCGGCCGCACGTCCCTGATCGGCGGGAACTTCGTGTCCGGGTCCTTCGCGTCGTACAGTAATCAGGCCAGGATGCTGGATGTCGGGAATCGGGAGACTCGATCGGTGAACTTGTCGTCAGTCGCTCATACGTTACTCCTCGTTGACTTGTCCAAGTGGACACCGCAAGAAGACGGCCAGCTCTGCGATCGTCAGGTTTCCCCCAAAAGCGAGAGCCGGGACGCGCGAGTGTCACGACATGCCGTGACGGCCCGACCGCCGACTCGGCGTGTGTCACAGGCGCTTCCTGACTCTTCGCCTTCGCCGCCTCGCGTCGGTCGCGCTGCGCGGTGAGCAGACTGGTACGTGACGTAGTACTTGTAGATGTTGCTGACGTAGGTGACCGTTTCGCGGCCGATCCGCTCCGAGGCGATGCGCTCGACGTTGCCGAACCAGACGTTGGGATTCGAGTCCGCGCTTCTCCGTTTCCCGCCGGAGCTGCCGCACGCGTCCGGGTCCGGCGTTGTAGGACGCAAACGTCATCGAGCCCTTTGTTCAGGGGGTCCATGGGCTCGTCCTTGAAGTACTGGTCCATCATGAACCGCATGTACTTCACGCCGGCATGGATGTTCGGCTCCACCTTGGTGATGTCGCCGACGTTCAGCTCCTTGCCGGTCGGCGGCATGACCTGCATCACGCCGATCGCGCCGACCGGACTCTTGACGCTCTGGTCCAGCGTCGACTCCTGGTAGCCCTGCGCCGCCATCAACAGGTAATCGACGTTGTACTGCGCTCCGTACTTCTTGAACAGCTCGACCACCGCCTGGAGCTTCCGGCGCTCCGCGTCGGCCGCGGCGTTCTTCACGTACTTGACGTTCTGGAGATAGCGGCGTTCGAGCACGTTGCGGAACGCGTCGCCCTTGCCGTGCTTCCGGATCCACTCGTTGACGACTCTCCCGGAGCGCGGATTCTCCTTGCGAAAGGCGACGGCCAGGTTGCCGCCGGTGCGCACGCGCGACGTCGTTGTGCACTTTGATGTCGGTGAACACCTGGCTCCAGAACGTCGGCCAGATAGTCGTCGACGATCGGTGATCGGCGCGAGCCCGGCGTTGACCATCTCGAGCACGTCGTCGTCTTCGAGCACGTCGGGGGCCTCGTCGATGACCACGGCGCGGCTTGCCGCGCGCTTTCAGCTGCTCGTTCAGACGGGTGAGCGTCTCGTGATAGACGCTCGCCTTTCGGACGAACACCTCCTGGCCGGCGAGATCGTCGACCGTGGCGATCGGCGGCGCTCCCGGTCCGGTGACCACCACCTCGCTCACGTTGGTGCGGGTCGGCTCCGAGAAGGCGACGAGCTTCTCCAGTTCGGGTCTGACCGTCACCATGGCGGCGACCATGTCGACCTTGCCGCCCGCGAGCGCGGGATAGCAGCATGTCGCGCGACATCGGCACCATGACCACGTGCACCTTGAGATTGCCCGTCTTCAGGTCCGTGTTCAGATCGTTCTCGAATGACTTCAGTGCCTCGTACGTGATCCCGCGCTCCTGCCCCTGGTCGACGAAGTAGTGCGTGCGGTTGAACGTCACGGCGACGCGAATCGCGCGGCGCTTGACCATCTCGTCGAAGTCACCGGTGAACGGCTTGTCCACGAGCACCCGCACGCCTTCCGGCAGCGCGTCGTAGCGGCGACGGCGTGTTTGGGATGGGCGCGTCGGGCGTCGTGGTCGCGGGCGGTGCGGCAGCAGATGGCGTCGTCCCTGACGGTGTTGCCGTGCTCGTCGGCGCCGGCGCATCTTGCCGGCCGGAGCAGGCTGCAAGCCCCGCTGCGATCAAGAAGGACATTGCGGTGCGACGAACGGAATATTGGGCGAACGTGGTTTTCATAGTTGTGAGGCTTTCAGCGTACCCACGCGTAGTTGTAGCCGAACGCGATGGACGTGAAATCCGCGCCGATCGTCGTGTAAGCCCCACGGCTCACCGACATGCGGATCGCTTGATGGCGATCGAGCGCTTTCGAAAACGTCGCGCCGATTCGTGAATTCCGTTGGAGATCGAGGTTCTGCTTCCCGCCGATCGTCGTCCGTCCACCGGTGAAGTAGTTGGCGTCGCCCGCCAGCCACATGCCGCGCGTGAACTTGTAGGTCAGATGGACCTGCATCGCGGCAATCGGATCCTGCTCCCGCGTGCGCCCTCCCAGGAAGTCCGTGTTGTCGGTGAAGAACCATGCCCCGGCCATCGCCTCCACAACCCATTGGCCGTAGGTGCGCGAGCAGGCCGATCTCCGGCTTGAACGACCAGCGGTGGGTTCCGAGATTGATCAGCTTCGACGAATCGTACCTGTCCGAGCGGCGGCGCCAGCGAGGCGCTGATGCCGACGATCGTCCGTTGCCGATACGACGCGTACGCTTGCGGTGTCATCGCCGGCGCGCCGTAGAGGTTCATCGCCAGGCGAAATCGCGGATCGCCCTGTCCGAAGCGGCCGACCTCCGCCGGTTCACCGAGATACAGGCCTTCCACATGGCCACCGATGATGGGCACGACCACTCCTGCGTTGGCCGATCGTCCGGCCAGGCTGAACGCCCTCGTATATATGAGGGCCGTCGTGTTGATCCGGGCACTCGCCTCGTCGATGGGTGCGGCAGGATCGAACGCCAGATCACCCCAGTTGAAACTGTTGACAACGGTGGCGATGTTCATTCCCGTCGGGATGGGCCAATACGCGCCGGGCTCGAGCTCCTGCGCCGAGGCGTTGAACGGCATCAGCACGAGCGCGCCCATCGCAGGGAGAACCAACGCCCACGAGATTCGCCTCACGTGACAACTTCCAGAAATGCGCGTGCAGCCGCCTCGTGACAAGGGAATCGCTCACACCAGCGCACGCATCGGTATTTCATCGCGGAAACAGGAACGTCGACACCAGACGGAACCGCCAGTCGGCGCCGGCATCGGGGCCCATCGTTGGGCCCGCCGCCAGGGCGAAGCTCGTCGGCCGCTTGCCGAGCAGCGTGACCTTGCTGATGCTGAAGAGCAGCGGCCCGGTCCACTTGTGATCGTCCGCCTCCCAGTTGCCAGTCATTTCCGCGCTCACTCCGACCGCCAGCCCGCCTCCGAGGTTGTAATTGGCAAACGGCTGCAGGTACGTCGAATTGACGTCGCTGCGATCGTTGGCCCCGCTCACCGACCAGATCTGGTTGAAGAGGGCGCCAATCGTCCATGGGCCCGGCTGCGTAAGCGCGACGATCGAAGGGCCGACCCCGAACTTCTCGGAGCCCAGGGCGTTGTTCGTCGCGGCGGGCAGTAAGAACACTGGACCCGCGCCCCAGATCACGGACCCGACTTTGGTGGGCGCGAAAAACACGGTCGTGACGATGTCCGCCAGTCCGTTGATTCGGGCGTCAGCGGATCCGGGCTGAGACGCCAGCGGCATGATGACGCGCAGGATGACGTTGGTGCTCTTGCTGATCGCGAACGGCATCACCGGTTGGACGTTCAGCAGCGTGGCGGTGGCATCGCGATCCCCCAGGCCGAAGTCCCAGTTCCCCTGAAACGGGACGCTAATCAAGCTCGCGACTGGGTTCTGTGTCTGCTTTGCCAGTTCGTCGGCGCTCTGTGCCCCGGCGGCCACGGAGAGCATTGTCAAGATTGCCGCAGCGCCTATTGGAGCTGAGACCCGCGAGCGAAGTGTTCTCGCCACGGCGAGGACGCCGCGTGTAGGGATTCTCGGCATGAGTATTTGAGGTCAAGTTGGCAAGGACCGGGCCAGCGTCGTGGCTCTCTCCGCGTGGGAGGCTGGGGAGAAAACACCGAGAGCCGGCTACCGCCCCGCGATAGTTCGTGGCGCCCACGATCCGGACAGTTCGCCACCGAACGACGCAACCCCCGGAAGCCCGTCGCTTCCGATCTTGCGGTCCCTGCCTCTATGGAGTGCAATATCTAATAACGGAGGACCGATCATCATGAACCTGAAACCGCTGTGGCTCCCCAGACTTGTGTTTGTCGCATCCGTGGCCGCGGCCGCTCTGGCCGCACCCCCTCTCGCCTCCGGGCAGAATCAGAAGGAGAGCTTCACCGGGTTCGCGATCAACATGAATAGCGGGCCGAAAACGGCCACCGTGGATTTTACGATTGAGCGGTGGTCCACGGACGCCCAACGTGAGCAGCTGCTCTCCATCCTCAAGGAAGAAAAGGACAGCTACAAGGCGAACGACAAGATGCTGACGGCGTTGCAGAAGATGCCGAAGGTCGGGTATATCCGTACGAGCAAGACGCTCGGCTGGGATCTGCACTACGCGCGGCAGAGCGAGCTGGATGAAGGGGGCCGCCGCATCGTCCTCGCCACCGATCGGCCTATTGGCTTCGCTGAAGCGCGCAACCAGGGGCGCTCGATGGACTATCCCTTCACGATCGTTGAAATGCACCTCGACAAGAATGACAAGGGCGAGGGAAGGATCCTGGCGGGAACGAGGATCTACATCGACAAGAAGAACAATCTGGTGCTCGAGAACTACGGACAGCAGCCGGTGATGTTCAACGATATCAAGAAGCTGAAGTAGCCAGGGGAGCGGGACGGAGCATCTAGGCGGTCACCTTGAAGGTGATGCGCTGTTTGACCGTGCCATTCCCGTTCGCGGCCTGAAGCTCGATCTGATACTCGCCGGGAGCGAGCCAGGAAAGCGGCATTCCGAATTGGGACACGCCGTCGCGTGGCGTTGCCTGCAGGGCGTCGATGTCCCGCATCGGCTGTCCCATGGCATTCAGGACTTTCGCCGTCACCTGCACGGCCGCGCCGCTCATGTCGAAGGCGGGCACGCGAATGAGCAACCGGTCGCCGCGCCCGAACGTCCGCACCGAAGATGGCGCCGCGTCGGGATTCGTCGCGGCACTCTGATAATCGCGCAGCGTCCGAGCCCGGACCAGTTCAGGCGCCAGAAGGACAGGCCCCACTTTCTGTCGCCGTAAATCCGGCACATCGAAATCGCGGGCGTCCGTGTCCAGGTTCTTTCCCTCTGCGTTGTAGATCGTCATGTCGATCTCGACGCGCCCCGACGAGACATCGAATCGGGCACTGTCTGGAGGCACTTGCGACGCGGAGCCCGCCTGGCCCAGGCGGCCGTCGAAGAGGACCGTGCCGGCCGACATACGAGCCGTCACCGCGACGGCCTGCGGCGCGGACACGCCACGCGCGCGCGGCTCCCAGGAAATCACCATCTGCGTGCGCCCGTTGGCATCGCGAATCAATCCCACCCAGGCATCGATCAGGCTGCTTCGTCGAAGCGCGCGGCGCGAGAGTGGTGACGGGTTGGCTGCCGCCAGGATCGATGCGCGCCACTCGCTGCCAAGCGGCGTCCAGACACCCGTCGGAGCGTGCACGACCGCGTCGCGCCGTTTGGCTCGCACTTCAAGCGTGTGAAAGCGCCCATCCTCCTGGGCGGGCTGATAGCTCAGCGAGTAGTACGCTTCGAGATCGTGCTTCAGCCGTGCCATGCCGGAGACCTGCGTCCCGGCGTCAATCACGCGTCCTCCGGTTTGAGTCGCGACCCACTCCAGCATCACCGTCGCTCGATCGCGATCATCGGTCGAGGCGGAGTCTTCGCCCGGCGTCGACGGATTGAATGTGTAGACCGCCAGGTGATAGCGGCTCGACGCGCGCACGAGGCTCTGCAAATCCGGCAGGCGCGACGAGCGGGCGCTCGGAATCGACTCGCGTGGAAAGCCTTCGCTCACCAGCACGATGACCCCCCGATCGGCTTGCAAATCGCCCATGCGCATCGACAGCTCGCGCAGTCCTGCGGTCACGATCTGCCGCCGCGCGGCGCTGACGGCAGCCGGGGTGCGGCCGATGTACTGCTCTTCGAAGCGCGAGTGCGGCTCGTAGTCGCCCTTTCGACCCGCGAAGCCATCCACGGCACCGTGCAGCGCCGCTCGATCCCTCGTGAACCGGATTGCGGTCACGTTGTCGAGCGGCTTCATCACGACCGCCAGATCCTGCGGTCTGAGATTCTGATCGATGAATTCGTTGATGGTCGCGCGGGCGCGATCGGCGGCCGGCCCCGGGCTCACGTGAAATTCGTCGAGAAAGAACGCAAACACGCGCGTGCCCGATTGCCGCGCGGCCCGATCTTCATCGGCTTCGGTCGTGATTGGTTCCAGCGGACCGGGGTCTTTTGGCAGGGTCCTCAATTGAACGCCTTGAATCGGGCGCGCCACGCCGTTTTCGAGCAGTTCGAAATCGGACGGCCGAAGATCGAGAATCGCCCTGCCGTTCGCGTCCGTCACGATGGCGTCGATTCGGACCGGGGCTATCTCGGGAGTCGACGGCGCGGGGGGTGGCTGCTGCGCGTGGCCAATACTGCTCCGCAACACGAGCGCCGATACCAGCGTCAAAGGTAAAAGCAGTCGCCATGCGGCGCTAACGCGGAACACAAGGCCAGTGTACTGCAACGCCCGTCGGCGGCGGCACGTTCGGGAATTGTCATAGTTTTGCCTTGTTTGCGGAGGTACTTCCCGTGAATCACTCCACCGTTCGTTCAAGTGTGGTTGCGCTGTTTTGTCTCTGGTCCGGGCTCGCGAACGCCCAGAGCACGCCTGCGCCAGGACACCAGCACTATCAGAAACCGCCCTCATACGATCAGGCCTCAACGCCTGGTATGCCACTCGCTCCGCGTCTGCAGAATCTTGGTGTCCACACATTCAAGGTCTCGACGTCGTCCGATCGAGCGCAGCTTTTCATCAATCAGGGATTGAACCTGGCGTACGGGTTCAATCACGCCGAAGCGTTTCGGGCTTTCGCAGAAGCGGCGCGTCTGGATCCGTCATGCGCCATGGCGTACTGGGGGCAGGCGCTCGTGCTTGGCCCGAACATCAACGCGACGATGAACGCCGACGATGAACCGAAAGCCTACTCGCTCGTGCAGAAGGCCCTGGAACTCAAGGCGGGCGCCACGCCGCGCGAGGAGGATTACATCGACGCGCTCGCGAAGCGATACACCGGGAAGGCCGCAGATCGCCAGGCCGCAGATCGCGCCTTTGCGCACGCGATGAGCGAGCTCGTCGACGACCATCCGGAAGACCTCGATGCCCGGACGATCTACGCAGAATCGCTGATGGATCTGCGGCCCTGGAACTACTGGACGCGCGATGGGCTGCCGTACGATGAAACACGCGAGATCGAAAAGTCGCTGCAGTATGTCATCGCGAAGAACCCGAATCACCCAGGCGCGCTGCACTATTGGATTCATCTCTGGGAGCCGACCGACACGCCCGAGCGCGCCGAAGCCGAAGCCGATCGCCTGCTGACGCTGATGCCCGGCGCGGGACACGTGGTCCACATGCCGGCGCACATCTACATGCGCGTCGGCCGTCACGCTGACGTCGTCAAATCGAACCAGGCGGCTGTGCTCGCTGACGAGGATTACATCGCGCAGTGCCGGGCGCAGGGCCTCTATCCGCTCGGCTACTATCCGCACAACATTCACTTCATCTGGATGGGCGCAACGGCCAGCGGCCAGCGGAAGGTCGCGCTCGAGGCCGCGCGCAAGCTCGCGGCGGCCATTCCTGAGGAGGCGCTCGGCACGGTGCCGATCCTGCAGGGATTCCTCGTGGTCCCGTATTGGGCGATGGTCCGGTTTGGCGAATGGAACGACATCCTCGCGGACAAGGGACCGAGACACGACACGCCGTTTACCAGAGGCGCGTGGCGCTACGCGCGCGCGATGGCGTTTACAGCCAGAGGCCGTTTGCCGGACGCCGAGCGCGAGCTCGCGCTGCTGAAGAAGCTCGTCAACGATCCGTCACTCAAGGGTCAGACGACGTTCTCGACCAACACCGGTCAGGCGATTCTGCGGATCGCTCCCGAAGTCGTGGCCGGCGAGATCGCGGCCAGGCGGAAGCAGTGGGATGCGGCGCTGCTTCACCTCGAACGAGCCGTGCGCTACGAAGACGCGCTCAACTACCAGGAGCCATCGGACTGGCACATGCCGGTCCGTCTGAACCTTGGCGCGGTGCTGCTGGCCGCGGGGCGCCCGGATGAAGCGGAGGCGGTGTACTGGGACGATCTCCGCAGGAATCCCGGCACCGGCTGGGCGCTCTACGGCCTCCTGCAGGCGCTCAAGGCGCAAGGCAAGACAAACGACGCGGCACTCGTCGAACAGCGCTTCAAGGAAGCCTGGAAAGACTCCGACTTCCCGCTCGGCGGATCGCGAATAGCTTCGTAGGGCCCGGATCCCGGATCCCGGTAGTTTCATGATCCATTGACGTTCAATGAGCTATCCTCATGATCAGTCATGGATCTCGAAGTACGGCACCTGCGCCTGATCGCCGGGATCGCGGAAGCGGGCAGCATGACGAAGGCGGCGATGGGACTGCACCTGACCCAGTCGGCGCTCAGTCATCAGCTGCGCGACATCGAGTCACGGTTCAACACCCCGTTCTTCCTGCGGGTCGGCAAACGGATGGTCCTGACGGCGGCCGGCCGCCGCGTGCTCGAGAGCGCATCGCGCATCCTCGAAGAGCTCGGGCGCGTTGAAGAAGACATCCGGCAGCTCGCGGAACACCGCGATGGCGTGATTCGCGTGGCAACCCAGTGCAACACCGGCTATCACTGGCTGCCGCCGCTGCTCGCGCGGTTCAACCGCAAGCACCCCCGCGTCACGGTCAGCATCAGGCCGGACACGACCGACCGGCCCGTGCAGGCACTTCTCGACGGCGAGCTCGATCTGGCCATTCTCACCAATGATGTTTCGGATTCGAGGCTGCGGCTCCGGCGTCTCTTCACCGACGAGATGGTCGTGCTCGTATCTCGCCGGCATCCCTGGGCGTCACGAACCTGGGTCTCACCCCGGCAGCTGGCGGGCGAGCACCTGCTCCTCTATTCGAGCTCTCCGGAGGAGAGTTTCGTGCTTCGCCGCATCCTGTCTCCCGCCGGCCTGACACCCCAACGCCTGTCGTTCATCATGCTGACCGAAGCCATGATCGAAATGGCCAAGGCGGGGCTCGGGGTGGCGGTGCTGCCCCGGTGGTCCGCACAGCCCGCGATCGCCAATCGATCGGTGGCCGCACTCTCCATCACCCGGAACGGCATTCGACGGAACTGGACCGCTGCGACGCTGAAGGCGCAGACCGATCCGGTCTGGCTCACCGACTTCATCGATCTCATAGCGGCACACGCGTTCCCCGCGCGGGTTGTCGCGGGCCGCCGGCGCACAGCATGAATATTTTTCATTGAAATCAAGACAACAATGAGTTGGATTTGCTGATTGCCATGCCTGTACGCTGATGGGCGAAAGGCAGGTGGTCGGTGATCCGTGACGAACTCTGGCAGGCCCTCCGGGCCCTGCGCGCGCACCTTCCCTTTGCAGCCGCAGCCGTGCTCATCACAACGCTGGCCATCGGCGCGAACATCGCCGTCTTCAGCCTGGTGAACGCCGTTCTCATCAGCCCGCTTCCCTTTCCTGACCCATCGCGGCTTGTCGAGGTCAGCGGTCGTCGCCCGGATGTCGACCGCGATCCGATCTCGCTTCCGGACTATCTCGACTTGCGTGACGGGAGCCGGACGTTTGAACGGCTCGCCGCCACGTTTCAATGGAGCGCCAACGTCACGGGTGGTGAGGCTGAACGCCTGCAGGGCATGCGCGCAACGTCAGACTTGTTCACCCTGCTCGGCACACCGGCGGCCCTCGGGCGCACGCTGGTTCCAGAGGATGAGCGGGGGGCGGGGCGGCGCGTAATCGTGCTGGGCTACGGGCTCTGGAAGCGGCGATTCGGTGGCAGCTCTTCGGTCCTCGGATCCCCAATCATCCTGAACGGCGACAGCTACACGATCGTCGGGGTGCTGCCGCGGACGTTCGTGACGCCCGTCCGGGAGGCCGATCTCGTGGCGCCCTTTCCGATCGACTCGGATCCGCGCCGCAACGCGCGCGACTCGGGCTTCCTGCGCGTGGTCGGCCGCCTTCGACCCGGCGTGAGCATCACGCAGGCGACCGAGGATCTCGATGCGATCGTCGCCCGGCTCCGCCAGGAATATCCCACCAGCAACGCGGCTCACGCCGGAACGAGCATCGTCGAATGGCACAGCGCGCTCGTGGCCAGAGTCAAGCCCATCCTCGTGCTGCTGCAGGCGGCCGTCGGCCTCGTGCTGGCTGTCGCGTGCGCGAATCTTGCGAACCTCTTCCTGGTGTCGGCGCTCGGGCGAGAGCGGGAATTCTCGATCAGGAGCGCCCTGGGCGCGTCGCGCGGACGGCTGGTCCGCGAGGTATTGATCGAGAGCGGGTTGATCGCGGCGGCCGGTTGCGCCGGCGGGCTTCTCTTCGGCGTCATGAGTCGGCGGATCCTGCTCGTGCTGGCTCCAGGCGACCTTCTGTCCATCTCGAACGACGCAGCTGTCGACACCCGCGTGGTCCTATTTGCCGGCGGGGCCGCAGCGCTCGCGACGATGGCGTTCGCGGCATTCCCGGCCTGGCGGCTCGCAACCGGCGCGCTTGGATCGCACCTGCGAGAGGGAACACGCTCGACAGGCTCAACCGGACGCGCAGCGCGACGCTGGTTGATCGGCCTCGAGGTCGCTCTGGCCTCCGCGCTGGTGACGCTGACGGTGCTGCTGTCGCAGAGCTTCGCGCGCCTGCAGGCCGTCGATCCAGGATTTCGTCCCGATCACCTTTTAACCGTTCGGCTGTCGCTGCCTCGAGCCCGATATCATGCGCGCGCGGACGTGGCGAGGTTCACCGACACCGTCCGGTCTCGACTGTCCTCCATACCCGGAGTGACCCAGGTGTCGGCCGCCAATGTCGTTCCACTCAACGGATATCGGGCAACGACAGATATCTGGCCGGCGGATCGTCCGGAACCCCCGGCCGGACAGCGTCCCGAAGCGCACTACCGGATGGTCGGACCTTCATACTTCCCGACATTTGGTGTGCCTCTTCTGCAGGGACGCCCGCTGGATGAACGCGATACGTCGACCAGCGAACCAGTCGTCCTCGTCAATCAGACCATTGCGAAGCGGTACTGGAATGAGCGTTCGCCGCTGGGCGAATATCTGCTTCTCTGGGACTCGGGGACCGAGACCGTTCGGCGCTCGCGCATCGTGGGCGTCACCGGCGACGTGAAGCATTTCGGTCTCGAGACGGAGTCGACGGCGGACGTGTATGTCGCCATTCCGCAGGTGCCGGAAACGACTATTCAGTGGCTGACGAACAATCTCTACCTCGGCCTCCGAACCGCGGTCGATCCCCTGCTTTTGCGGGAACAGGTCCGGAAAGGAATCCGCGACGTCGACCCCGACGTGCCGGCATCGATGATGCGGACGATGGACGAGATGATGGAGGTGGCCGTCGCGCCGCGGCGGCTGAACCTGTGGCTGGTTCGCATTTTCGGCCTGGCCGCGCTCCTGCTGGCGGCCGCCGGGATCTACGCCGTGACCGCGTTCTCGGTGTCCACGCGGACACGCGAGATCGGCATCCGCGCCGCACTCGGCGCACGACCTGCCCAGAACTTCCGCGTGGTCGTCGGCGATATCGCAAAGCCTCTGACAGTCGGACTCGCGGTGGGTGTGTTTCTCTCCGTGGCCGGTGCACCGGCGCTCGCGACGGTGCTGTTCGCGGTCAATCCGATTGCACCGGCAACGATGACCGTCGTCACCATGGTGCTCTTCGCGATCGGGCTCTCGGCCGCGATCGTGGGAGCGTGGCGGCTGAAGTCCATCGATCCGATCATCGCGCTGCGCGCAGAATAACGAGGGAGGACTGGTGATCGAGAGGAAGCACACGTGTGACAAATGAGTGACGAAGTAAGTCACGATTCCTCGCGGGTAGACCCTACCTCCTTCGTCACCTCGATCGGGGGGAGTACGGGCGCGTGTGTCCGCATTGGATACGGCTCCTGTCCGCATTAGATATCGGTTGTGAGTTGTTGTGATCTTTTCGTGTGAATTCTCTGGGGAGTGAAACTTGCAGCCGCCTGCGCGGTCTAAGGAATCAGGTACTGCGCATGCCCCACCAAGCAGAGGGTTCTTCCTGGATCACGTTGCTCGAGACGCGCGACCGCCTCGTCGAGCGGCTCCGCCACGACTTGCCATCTGAATGGCCGAGTTTGATTCGCGGCTTTCTCGACGACGTGCGGGTCACTCCCAGCCCGCTGCCATCCGGCGTTGTCCTGCTACTACTGACAGATCTTGCGAGAGAGCTCGATCGGTTTGCCGCTCGAGAGTCGAATACCACACGGCAGCCGCTGCTGCTCGCGGCGGTCGATCTGCGTTCAGAGTCGGAACTGCAGCCGGAGGCGCTGTGCCGCCGGTTCGAGGAGGCCCTTCATCAGTGGTGCACGCGCCTGGAGCCTGGCGCGCTCATCTCCGAGGTCCAGGCCAACCGCGTTGCGCAGTATATCGATCGGCATTTCGCCGAGCCCATCACGCTCGAACAGCTCTCCAAGCTCAGCGGCTGCTGCTCGCGGCACCTGTCGCGCGCATTTCGATCGAGCATGCGGATGTCGATTCGAGAGTACCTGCACGCGGCACGCATCAATCAGGCGGCGGCGCGATTGAGACAGGGCGACAAGGTGGAATCGGTCCTCGCAACGGTCGGCTGGCGCGGCCGCAGGAATTTCTTCCGCCATTTCAAGAAACGGATTGGCACCACGCCAGCGCAATATCGCGACGGCTGGACGAGATCGTCGCGCCACATCGAAGTGCCGCAGCGTTCGCCGCGCTTGCCGCGACCCGTCAGAGTCCGGGCGTCGTCCAACTGCCAGACGTCTGACGGCGGCAAGCGCGGTGGGACGGGTGCACTCCATCCCCACTCAGGACTGAAGGCTGACGCCCTCAGAGGCGGGAACGAAGCTCTGCGCTGCGGAGCTGCGCGGACACGCTAGCATTGCCGTCCGGGGCCGCTGTTTCCTCTGTTGCTGGCGGCGAGCACTGATCGGGGCCCGAGTCCGCGGGATCAAAGTAACAGCTGTCGTCCCCTCCGAGCTTCCACCGACCCGGGTTCTGCGAGCACTGATCCGGGCCCGAGTCGTCCGGATCCCAATAGCAGGATCCGTCCCCGCCGAGCTTCCATCGTCCATCCTGAGTCATCGTGGAGTGGAGGATCGTCGTTGGTCGAGCGGTGGTGAAGCTCGATTGCTGGTTGAACTGCTTCACCGACGCGGTCGGCGCGACGAGCCCCACCAGGGCGACCATCGCGACCATCGTTGCACTGCGTACCAAGAGACTTCGCATATTGACCTTCCTTGCTGCGCTGGCATTCACTAACAGCTTGGACGATCAGCATGTGAGCGCGGACGGTACCGGACAAGGACATCCCTGTTCCCTTTGCAGCCAACTTAGTGTCGGTTGTGCGCAGACTCAGCCGTGGACAATGAAATTGCTGATTGCTGATCTCTGATTGCTGATTGATCTGTTGTCGAGCGAACATGAGAACGGCGGCTCGATTGAGCCGCCGTTCCTGTCAATCAGCAATCGACAATCAGCAATTCTCTAGTGCGCCCCCCGCCCTCGTCCACCGCGTCCGGCCGGCGCCACGACATTCAACACTCCGTTCATCGTGCGCCAGTGCGCGGGGAAGGTACAAACGTACGGGTACTGACCGGCATTGGCAGGTGCGCGGAACTGGAACGTCACCGTCTGTCCCGGGTCGAGAAGCTTGGTCGAGAACAGCACCTGCGGCGTATCCGGAATGTATCCCTGGCTCAGTCCACTTGGAGACGTCGCCAGTTTGTCGCCCGCCTCGCCAATCGCGTTGAGCGAACCGGGCGCGCCAAGCACGAAGTTGTGCTGCATCACATCGGGGTTCGTGAAGACAACCTCGACGAGTTGTCCCGGCGCGACGTTCAGCTCGGTCTTGTCGTACTTGAGTTGGCCCGGCACGACGCTGAGCCGGACGACGAGATCGGGCGCTTGAGGCGCGACCGCGGGGAGCGCCGCGCCTGCGGCGCCGCCGGGCCCACCTGCCGCCGTGAATGCCACGTGTGCGGCGAGCTGGCCAGGCTTGGTATACAGCGCTCCTGCATTCGTCTGCCGCTCGACGCGATATTTCCACGTGCCCGCGAGCGGACTGCGACTGTTGCCAGCTCCCTCGAGATACATGACGTCAGGCGTTCCCGTGAAGCCTCCCTCGTTGCGCTGGTTTTGAATGCGAACGGTGATGGTGTTCTTTCCCGCATGCACGACGCCATCGGGAATGACGTACGTGGGCAACGCGTTGCCGCGTCCGCCTCCTTGCGGCGCGGCCGCAGGTGCAGCGCCGCGCGCGCCTGGCGCAGCGGCTGGAGGCGGCGCCTGGGGAACAAAGGGCGCAGGTGTCACCGACTGGCCGTTGATCCAGACTTCGCCGGTGTTGCGAAGTGGTCCCAGTGAAAGCGTCGATGGGCTTGCGCTGCCGCTCCAGTCGAACGTGCGCGTGAACCAGACAACGCCGTCGAAGTCGGGCAGACCCCGCGACTCCCAGTTTCCCGGCACCTGCATGTCGGCCCAGTCGCTGGCCACGTCCTTCTCGGCCGGCACACGCCAATCAGGTTTCGTCTCGCCCAGCCGCACCGACATCGGCAGCGCGGTGTAGCCGAGCCTGGCCGGGTCCGCATTGTAGGCGGCTGTGAACGTCTTCTGATGACGTGTCGCCGCGATGTAGAACGCGCGGCTCAGCCACTTGTCGCCGTAGGTGTCTGCCTTCTGGCTGTCGGCATAGAGCGCCTGACCGACCTCCGGTGACGTCGGCATGTCGGCAATCGTGAGCGACGCGGCCAGGCGGGTGTGAAGATCGGGATCGTGGAGCAGCCCCGCCGAAATAATCGCGCGGCTGGCTTCAGGCGTGTGTGGAAGCACCATGGCCGCTGCCTTGCGCACACCCGCGGCGGGATGCTTCAGATCGTCAACGGCCGCGCGGTACGCCTCGGTGGTTGACGTGTTGAGTTCTCCAAGCCCTTGAAGCGTCCAGAGCGCGTGGAACGCACCTCCATTGGTGCCGATCGCGTCGACCGACTGGTTGCGCACAAGCGCGACGAGCTGCGGCACCACATCCTTCTGCCCGCGCTCTACCAGCAGTCGCTGCGCGTGCAGCCTCCAGAACATGTTGTCGGAGGCCAGCGCACTGAGGAGTCCCGCCGTGTCGCTCTTCGACAACGAACGGTTTTTCGCCGGCGCGGCGCCCTTATACACGACGCGGTAGATTCGGCCGCGCAAGTGATCGCGCATCGACGTTTCGTAGGCGGCGCCCTTTCCGACGCTGAAGCCCGTCGGCGTCGGATTGTGCTGCGCGATGAAGTTGTACCAGTCGGCAAACCACACGGCGCCGTCAGGCCCGACCATCGCGGCGACGGGCGCAAACCATTCCTCCGCGCTCGAGATCAGGTTCCACCCATCGCGCGCGACGAAGCCCGCCCCCTGATTCTCGAGGACGATCTGTCCGATGATGTGAGCGGTGGGCTCGTTCACGAACGCCACGCGGTTCCAGGTACTCTTTCGGGAACGAGCGCGCGGTATAGAGGTAGTGACCTGCTCCCGCCGTGTAGCCGCCCCAGACGTCCACCTGCCGGATGTAGGGCGTCGTCGGGTGCACCGAGTAGAAGGCGGCCGAGCTCTGGTAACCGCCGCCGGAAGGCGCACCGCGGCCACTCGGTCCCGGCAGTCCCTGAACGTCGGTGAAATACCGGTTCGGGATCGCCATGTACCAGCTCTGATCGTTGTTCGCCGTCGAACCAAATACGTCGAAGGTTTCCGAGAATCCGAGCCCCCACGTGTTGTTGGTCGACTGCGTCATGTACTCGAATTCACTGCCGTCCGGCTTGAAGCGGTACGCGCCCTGCGTGAACCGCAGCGGATTGCCGTTCATCTGTCCGTCGAACCCGGAGTACCCCACAGCTCCCCAGATGTGATTGTCGGGTCCGTATTGAAGATTCGATGGGCCGGCGTGCGTATCGCGAATGCCCCAGCCCGTGTTGAGGACCTGCTGCACGTCCGCCTTGTCGTCGCCGTTGGTATCCTTCAGGAACAGGAAATGCGGCGCCGCCGCCACGATGACGCCGCCGTTGGCAAACGTCAGGCTCGTCGGCAGGTTGAGATGCTCGGCGAAGACGGTGATCTTGTCTGCCCGTCCGTCACCATTCGTGTCCTCGAGAATCTTGATGCGATCGTCGCCGGGATTCCCGTTCAACACTTCGTTCGGGTAGTCCATGGCCTCGATCACCCACAGCCGGCCCCGCTCGTCGAACGTGAACGAGATTGGCTTGATGATGTCCGGCTCGCTGGCGAAGAGCTCGACCTTGAACTCCGCGGGCGTCTGCATGAACTTCTGCGCCTGCTCCGGCGTGAACGGCAATTGGAACTTCGGAGGATCCGGACGATTCTCGTAGTTCGGAACGTTGAACCCATCCAGGTACGTCACGCCCGGCATCTCGAGCTGCTGCCAGCTTCGGCGTCGCGACTCATCAATCGACCAGACGATGCCGCGTTCGACGAGGCTCTGGAAGCCAGGCTGGCTCCACGTGCGCTCGTCGTGCCCGTAGGCTGTATAAAAGATTCGTCCCTTGCCTTGCGTGCGCAACCAGGTCCACGGCTGACGGTTTTGCCCGTCGACGCGTTCCATGATCACCGTGCGATCGCCCGACGGCGATTGCGCGAGCGGTTCTTCCCACGCCGCAAACGGCTGAAGTCCCTGGACGACGGGGTTCGAAGGTTGCGTGATCTCGGCGGTGAACTCGGATCCGCCCTGCGATTGCAGGCGTGCTCCCACCAGCGGCAAATCACCAACGCTGTGAAGAGCCACGACGCCATGACCTGCGCTCACGAACGCGTCGAGCGCCTGCTGTTGCGGTGCGGTCAACGAGATCCGGTCGCCATAGATCATGACGGCATCGTAGTACCCGAGCTTGGCGGCTTCGAGTGCCTCGGTCGGCGTCCCGCCGTACGTCAGCTGAATGCCCCTGCGCGCGAGCGGCGCCGCGAGAAGGGGAAACATCTTCGACGGATTGTGCGGCGTCTCCTCGTCCGTTCCGAGAAACAGCACCCGGATAGGCGTTCCCGCCGGGGAGGCTGCAGGACGCGCCGCAGCTCGCTGCGCCGGAGGTGCGACCGGGCGAGACTGGGACGCGGGCGGACGCGATTGGGCGAGAAGCGAGAGACAGCCAAACACGAGCACACCGGCGGCGGCGGTCGATGACCAGGCCAACCTCGGAAGACGCTGAAATCTCATCGGTATACCTTTCAATTTCTGATTGCTGATTGCTGATTGCCGATTGAAGGGCGCGACCACAATCAGCAATCGGAAATCAGCAATCAGCAATTCTTCCCGGGCACATATTACTCCGATGGAAGGCTGTTCGTTGACGGTCCGTCCGGAACGTGTTACAAAGCGCGCCGGCTATCATCGAGGATTCTTCGTAATGAGCAACGGCGGAAAAGTTCGAGTCGCGATCGTGGGTCTCGGTTTCGGCGCCGAGTTCATCCCGATCTATCTACGTCATCCGAATGCCGAGATGTATGCGATCTGCCGGCGCGATCGCACAGAGCTGGATGCCTGCGGCGATCGCTTCGGCGTGAAGACCCGCTATACGGACTACAATGCGCTTCTCGCGGATCCGAACGTCGACGCCGTTCACATCAACTCTCCCATCGCCGATCATGCGCCGCAGTCGATCGCGGCGCTGAAGGCTGGCAAGCATGTCGCCAGTACCGTGCCCGCGGCCACGACCATCGACGAATGCCGTCAGATCGTCGAGCTCCAGCGGAAGACCGGCAAGGTCTACATGATGATGGAGACGGTGGTCTACAGCCGCGAGTACTTGTTCGTGAAAGAGCTGTACGATTCGGGCGAGCTGGGCCGGATTCAGTTTCTCCGCGGAAGCCATCAGCAGGACATGGATGGCTGGCCGGGCTACTGGGAAGGCTTTCCGCCGATGCACTACGCGACGCACTGCGTCAGCCCCTGCCTCGCGCTCCTCGGCAAACATGCCGAGCACGTCGTCTGCCACGGATCAGGGCGGATCGATGAGGCGCTGATTCCGAAGTACGGGAGCCCGTTCGCAATAGAGACCGCGACGTTCAAGCTGCGCGAGTCCGATGTCTGCGCCGAAGTCACCCGGAGTTTGTTCGCAACCGCGCGGCAGTACCGGGAAAGTTTCGACGCGTATGGGTCGAAGAAGGCATTCGAATGGCAGCAGGTCGAGAATGAAGATCCCGTGATTCACACGAAGAGCACGACGGCGCATCCGCTCTCCGAGGCGCAGATTCCCGAGCGGGTCAAGGTGCCGGATTACGCGCATCTCTTGCCGGAGCCGATTCGCCGGTTTACGCAGCCGGCCGCCATTCAGGATGCCGAGCACCTTTCCTTCCTCCAGGGCGGCGGGCACGGTGGGTCCCATCCGCACCTCGTGCACAATTTCTTGATGGCCTGCGTTGGAGAGAAGCCCGCGATGCCGGATGCCGAGACATCCGTCAACTGGACGATGGTCGGCATCTGCGCGCATCAGTCGGCGCTCAAAGGTGGGGAGAAGATCGCAATCCCGCGTTTCTAACCAAGCTGGCTGCTGGCTTCAAGCTGCTGGGCTTCTGGGGAGTTCGTCATGAACCGCACCGTTCGATACGCACTCGCGCTCGCGGCTACCACGGTGGCAATAACCGTAGCTGCGGCGGCGTTGACTGCCCAAGGCAGCACCGCGACCACCGCGATGAAGGGACGCACGATCGAGGTCCTCTTCCTCGGGCACAACAGCACGCATCACGATTCCGCGCGGCTCGAACCGATGCTTGCGAAGGCGATCGAGTCGGAGGGCTTTCACTTCACCTACACGCCCGATCCGAACGAGCTGAACGCCGCGAACCTCGCGAAGTACGACGCGTTGATGATCTACGCCAATCACACGACGATCACGCCCGATCAGGAGAAATCGCTTCTTGATTTCGTCAACTCCGGCAAAGGTTTCCTCCCGATCCACTGCGCATCATTCTGTTTCCAGAACTCGCCGGCATATATCGCGCTCGTTGGCGCGCAGTTCTTGAAGCACAGCACCGGCGAATTCACCACGACGATCGTTCAGCCGAACCATCCGGTGCTCGACGGCATCCAGCCGTTCCAGGTCTGGGACGAGACGTACGTGCACACCAAGATCAATCCCGACAAGACCGTCCTGATGGAACGCGTGGACGACAGCGGGCGCGAGCCGTGGACCTGGGTGCGCGAGCAGGGCAAGGGACGCGTCTTCTACACCGCGTACGGCCACGACGAACGGGTCTGGGGTCACCCGATGTTCCAGCGGCTCGTGCGCAACGGCATCCTGTGGGCGGTCGGCCCAACCGTGCGGAACGAATGGGCGAGCGGGAAGAAGTAATCGCCCGCTAACGCTTCGTCCACTCGTCGTTGGGGACGAACGAGTCACCCTTCAGGATCATCGTGAGCACCGCGCGCCAGCGCGACTCCCACGCCTCCTGCTTCTGGGGCGTGATGTTGTTGTGGTCCGACTCGATCATCGGGATGGCTTCCTTCGGTCCTGGAATCTGATTCAAGACGGTCCAGATGCCGGCCGGCGGCGCGATCGTGTCGATGAACCCCATCGCGGCCGCCGTCGGCGCTTTGATGCGAGGCCCGAAGTTGACCGGGTCGAAGTACAACGCGGTCTGCATCACTTTTGGATCGCTCGACGGCCAGTTCGGATAGCCGGCTTTTCGTCCGTGCAGATCGCCGTTCATGTCAGCGCCGGCGGGCTCGTTGACGAGCACGGCGGTGATTCTTGAATTGAGTCCCGCAGTCACGAGACTTTGTTGGCCTCCCATGCTGGTGCCCATGATCACGACCGTCTTCCCATCCCAATCGGGACGGCTCGCGATGTAATCGATCGCGCGCGAGTCGCGGAGATACATGTTCAGGAAGTAGGACGTCTCGCGATCGGTATTGCCCATCGACGCGTAGTTGCGCGGCGCGGTCGCCTGGTCGGGCGGCATGTCGTGCGAATCGACGTCGAACGTCAGCCAGCCTTCTGCGGCGCGATCCGTAACCGTCCGTGTCTGCAACGCGTAGACGCCGGCATATTGATAGATGACGAGCGCCGGAAACTTTCCCTCGCGCTTCGGTTTCGCGAGATAGCCCTGCACCTGCGACCCAACACTATCGAGTTTGACCGTGTACAACTCGACGTCCGGCACCGCCGTCTCCATCGTCGTCAGCACCGGGTTGATCGGAATCGCGGCGAGGGCCTTCAGCTTCCCGTCCCAGAAATCGTCGAAGTCGGCGGGGCGGGCCGCCGAGGGCTGGAGTTTCGACGGCGCAACCGCGGCGCCAAGATTGATCGATGGTCCCGTCGTCGCATCGGCCTCACGGACCTGCACATAGACCATCGCCGGCTCGTTGAGCACGGTCTCGATGGTCGCGCGCCCCGACGACAGATCGATCTTGCCCGAAGAGATCACATCGAGGTTGTTCTTCCTGATCACGTAGCTGTAGACCGTCGCGGGATGCTCGACGGCTGCCGGAGGCGTGATGGTCCAACCGACCTTCTCCCCGATGTCGTAGATGCCTGTCGGCTTGAATGGTGTAAAGCTCGGCTGCGGCGTGACCGGCGCCTGTGCCTGCTGTGCATCCAGTGGAACAATGCACAAGAGCAGAACGGCGGTCAGGACGAAGCGGCTGGCGAGTCGTCTGGGCATGGGCGGATAGAATAGCGCCTTCAAGAGCCTGACCGTGGGCTGCGGACTTCGGACCACGCCAGGCATACCGAAAAAGTAAACTATTCCGTCTCCTGGCTCGTCTCAAACCCGTCATGAACCTGAAACTTGCCGTCCGTCGTCTATTGAAGACGCCCTTCGTCAGCCTCGTTGCCATCGTGTCGCTGGCCCTGGGCATTGGCGCAAACGCGGCGATCTTCTCGCTCTACGACCAGACGCTCCTTCGGCCGCTGCCGGTCGTCCGGCCCTCTGAACTGATCAATCTGTCGTCACCCGGACCCAAACCCGGGTCGAACTCCTGCGGTCAGGCCGGAAGCTGTGACGAAATCTTCAGCTATTCGATGTTCCGCGACCTCGAACGCCTGCAGGCAGTGTTCACCGGGCTGGCGGCACACGTTCCCTTCGGGGCCAATCTCGCCTATCGCGGGCAGACCCTGAACGGGCAGGCCGTGCTCGTGTCGGGGTCGTACTTTCCAGTGCTTGGTCTTCAACCGGCACTTGGACGTCTCTTCTCGGCCGACGATGATCGCAACATCGGCGGCCATTTCGTGACCGTCCTCAGCCACGACTACTGGACCACGACACTCGGTTCGAGTCCGGCCGTGCTCAACGACACGATCGTCGTCAACGGCCAGGCTCTGACCGTCATTGGCGTCGCGCCGCGCGGATTTTCCGGGACAACGCTCGGCAGCGAGCCGAAGGTATTCGTGCCGCTGACGATGAGGGGATTGATGTTGCCGGGCTGGAAGGGATTCGAGGATCGACAGGCCTACTGGGCATATCTCTTTGCCCGATTGAAGCCAGGCGTGACCATCGAGCAGGCCGGCGCATCGTTGAACGGTCTGTACCGGCCGATCATCACCGACGTGGAATCGCCGCTCCAGAAGGGCATGAGCGATCAAACGATGGCGAAGTTCAAGGCAAAGGTGATCGAGCTCGAACGTGGCGCGCGCGGGCAGAGCTCGGTTCACCGCGAAGCAAAGACTCCGATGATGTTCCTCATGACGGTCACGGGCATCGTCCTGCTCATCGCCTGCGCCAACATTGCGAACCTGCTGCTCGCGCGTGGTGCTGGACGGTCGACTGAGATGGCGATCCGCCTGTCACTCGGTGCAAGCCGCCGACAATTGCTCGCTCAGCTCCTGACCGAATCCTGCGTGCTCGCGGTACTCGGCGGAGTGACGGGATTGGTCGTCGCGCGATGGACGCTCGCGCTGCTGGCGTCGCTGCTGCCGCCCGATACGGTCAACACGCTGCAGTTCGGGCTCCAGGGACGCATCGTGCTGTTCGCCGCAGCGATTGCAATCGCGACCGGCTTCATCTTCGGCCTGTTTCCGGCGTGGCACAGCACGAAGCCTGACCTCGTCTCGGCCATCAAGGCCCAGGCGGGACAGCCTTCCGGCGCCCGGGCGGCCGCGCGGTTTCGCACCTCGCTCGTCACCGCCCAGATTGCCCTGTCGATGGCGCTCCTCATGTGCGCCGGGCTGTTCGTCAAGAGCCTGATGAACGTGAGCCGCGTCGATCTCGGGATCAAGATCGACAACGTCATTGTTTTTGGAGTCTCGCCCGGACTGAACGGCTACACCCCCGAGCGCTCGAAAGCATTTTACGAACGCCTGGAACAGGAGCTCGGCAGCATTCCTGGCGCCACGGGAGTGGCGATGGCGCGAATCGCGCTGCTGGCCGGCAACAACTCCGGAACCAATGTATCGGTTGAAGGGTTTTCGAGCGGTCCCGATACGGATTCTGACTCGAATTACAACGAGATCAATCCGGGGTATTTCCGGACGCTGGGCGTCCCACTGATTGCCGGTCGTGAGTTCACGGCCGCCGACTCCGACACGGCGCCAAAAGTGGCGATCGTCAACGAAGCGTTTGCGAAGAAGTTCAACCTCGGGCGCGACGCCGTCGGCAAGCACATGGCGCGAGGCAAAGGAAAACTCGACATCGAAATCATAGGGCTGGTGCAGAACGCCAAATACAGCGAGGTCAAGCAGGAGGTGCCGCCGCTCTTCTTCGGTCCCTATCGACAGTCCGGCCGAGTCGGCTCCATGAACATTTACGTGCGAGGGGCTGGTGATCCGGCGCCGATCCTTCGCAGCATTCCACCCGTCGTGGCGCGGCTCGATCCGAATCTTCCCATCGAGGACCTGAAGACGCTGCCACAACAGGTTCGCGAGAACGTCTTTCTCGATCGGATGATCAGCACGCTGTCGGCGTCCTTCGCGCTGCTGGCAACGCTGCTCGCGGCCGTCGGTTTGTACGGCGTGCTGGCCTATACGGTGTCGCAGCGAACACGTGAGATCGGGCTGCGGATGGCGCTCGGCGCCGACAGTTCTCGGGTTCGCCGCATGATCCTGAAGCAGGTTGGCTGGATGACGCTCATCGGGGCCGCAGTCGGCGTCACGGCCGCCTACTATCTCGGTCGCGCTGCCGCCAGCCTCCTGTACCAATTGGAGCCGTCCGATCCGGCAGTCATGGGGGTGTCTGTCGTAACGCTCGCGATCGTGGCCCTTGGCGCCGGCTACATTCCCGCGTATCGAGCGTCGCGCGTCCAGCCGATGCAAGCGCTTCGATATGAATGAATCGCGGTTCGTCGTTCGCGGTTCGTAGTTCGCGGTTCGCGGTTCGCAGTTCATGGGTACGTGCCGTCATCCGGGTGATGCGCCTGCCTCCGGCGGTTCCCCCGCGTCGTGCTCTTCAGGGTCCGTTTCGGCAACTTTCGGCTGATTCATCGCGTGCATCAGCTCCTGGATCTGTTCCGGCCGCATCGGAACACCCATCAGCGTGCCAATTTCCAGAATCGCGCAGCACATGACCGTGCGCAGCCGTCGTCGAATGGACATGAGCCTCCTCGAGCAATCCGTCGTGCCACGCTGCCGCCAGATGCGTGGCTGCGCGCGGCCCGACAACGAGCGTGGGACTACAGGGAGGGAGGAGGAGGCCGGGGCCCGGTGGTTTCGAGGAACGGATCACCAGGCAGGGCGGGCGGACGGACCACGATCGGCTCGCTGACCAACACGAGGCCGAACAGCGGATCGACTGGAACGAGAACGACAACGTGTGGCGCAGAGGCGGACGGCGCGAAGGCAGCCATCAGCATGGCCGCAAGGCAGACGATCGCGATCAGCCGGCGCTTTCGAATCACCATCAATGCCCGTGCGTCAGTGCACATTCAATAACGCGTTGAAGAGCACGCGAAAGGTCCCGAACGGCTGTCCCCGCCATTCCGGCCGGAACCCGAGAAGGATGACGTGGCCCGCGTCCAGCGGCACATCCAGCGCCGCAGCCTTGCCGGCCAGGTATTTCTCTCCAATCAGGAATCCCGAGAGCAGTGGCGAACCACTGTCGGCGTAGCTGGCCAGCACCTTGCCCGAGAATCCTGGTTGGAGATCGAACACGGGACTGCCATCGACAAAGACCGACGCCTGCGCGGGCATGCCGGCCATGATCGGGTGCGACACATCAACCGAGATCGACACGATCGATCCCCGCAGGAAGAATTCTTCCGGCCGGAGACCGCTCACGGCATTCGTGACCGGCAGCTTGAACTGCTGGATGGCAAACGTGCTGGACGAGCTCAGGCAGACGAGCGTGCCACCGGCCCGGATAAAGGCCTCGAAGGCCGCGAGATCTTCCGCGGACACGCTTGATGCGTACTCGGGCCTCACGGCCCGTCCACCGCGTCCGTTGCCCGTCGTCGCCAATCGAGCGCCATCAGGCATAACGACCACGTCGAATCTCCCTGTCAACGGCGTGTGGAAGTCTCCCGGACGGAGCGTGACGAAATCGAACCCGTACTGCTCGAGGATCCAGCGGATCCAGCCCGCGGACATGTTGCCGCCCCATGGCTCGTAGACCCCGAGGCGCGGCTTCCGGACGGCGACGCCGGTCTGGCTCGTTCGTTCGGCCGAAAGGGCGAGGGCGCGAACGAGTTCCTCGTGACGCTCCGCCGGCAAACCGCTGATGATGTAACGCGCGCTCCTCGATCCAGCCGCCGCGATGAACTGCACCGCGCCGCCTTCCTGCCATCCCCGCGTGATGGCTCTGAACGCGTTGTTCTCGGCAGGATCGACCGCCAGCGAAGGGCCGGAACCGGTCAGGCGGCCCGCAGGAGGAACGATAGCTGCCGCAACCGGACTGGTGTTGAAGCCGACGCCGGGCACGCTGTCGAAAGGCGCCGCGTCGCGTCGATCGCTGACGTACGCCGCGGGGCGCAGCTTCGGGTCGACCGGCGCGCCAATGGGCGTGATGTTCGAGCGCGCCTCGGCACTGAGAGGAGCCGATACCGGAACGACGCGAACGCCCATCTGGAGCGGCAACGTCCAGCCGGCTGCGTCGTAGGGCCGCTCGGGCGGACCTCCGGGGTATTGCCGCAGGTCAGGGTATTTCTGGACGTCCAGCACTTCACGCGCGAGCGCCGCGTATTCCTGATCGGAGGTGATCACCCACGTTCCCGCCGAATACACGGCATCGTCGATCGTCGTCGCCGCCGTCAGCTGTGAGATTCGTACTCCGCCGAACGCGAGACGACGCAGGAGTTCAACGGCGGCGACAACGTCGCGCTGTTCCTGCGGGATGACGTAAGCGTAGGGAGGGCTATTGAGCCCGCGGGCAATCTGCGCACGACCCGCGCGGTAACGATTGAGCAGCAGCGAATCCTTGTACTTCGCCGCGTACTCCAGCACGGACCACGAGGCTGTCTCCATGTAATCCACGGCATCGCGCAATCGCCACCATCCCGGAGGCCACGGGCTCGAGTACAGGCTGCGCGGACGCAAATCGCGCATGCTCTGCGGAAAGTCCTGGAGCGTGTATTCGTGAGGCGTCGCGTATTGGTAGAGCGCCGTCTCGGTCCAGAACGCCGCGATGTTCTTGAAGTTCGGCGCGTAGTCGATGTACCCGGGGTACCAGGCATCGAAAGCGGTGCCCATGTGTGTCGCGCCAACCTGACCGTGCTCTTCGAGCCCTTTCGCGATCGCCATCCCGATCATGTTCACTTCGCGCGACATCAAGTACGGCGCATCCGCGCCGACCGGCTCCGAGAACGGCGGGAGCCAGATGCGTGTCGGAAACGGCCCCGATTGATGATGGACGTAGATGATCTGCGGCTCCCACTGTCTCCACGCCTGTTCCATGACGCGTGACTCGATCATGTTCAGCATGTACGCGTCGCGGTTGTTGTCGTGCCCGACATAGTCCTGATACAGGACGGGGAGCTCGGACTGCTCGTACGGTGTGCCGACGTTTTTCATGTACCACTCGGCCACCATCTGCTGGCCGTCGGGATTGATCGTTGGCCAGAGCATGAGCACGACCTGGTCGAGGATGGCCTTCGTCTCGGGCTCGTCGGCGCGGGCGAGCAGGTCGTATGCCAGGAGCGGCGTGTGCTGCGGCCCGGCGACTTCGTTCGCGTGGAGGCCGCCGTCGATGTGAACGAACGCCTTGCCTTCGGCCGCCAGCCGCCGCGCATCGCTTTCCGACAGGCCGGCGGGATGCGCGAGGCGCAGCGCGATCTCGCGATAGCGATCGATATGAGCGAGATTCTCGGGGCTGGAGATCAGTGCGAAGTACATCGGCCGTCCCTGGCTGGTTCGGCCTGCTTCGACCAGGGTCAGGTACTTGCTCGCGGCATCAAGTTTCTTGAAGTAGTCGATCGACTGATCGTAGGTCGCGAGCTTGTAATCTGCGCCGGGTTGAAATCCGAACGATGCGGCGGGCGTGGGAAGCCGCGGCGCTTGCGCGGCGGGCCGAACACCAACCACGAGCGCAGTGACCAGGGCGATGACTGCGGCGACCTTCATAGGCGGCCGAGTATACCTTTTGGTGTCTACTTGACCTCGAGACCAACCGGGCACGACACACCGGTGCCGCCAATCCCGCAGTAGCCATCGGGATTCTTCGAGAGGTACTGCTGATGGTAGTCCTCCGCGTAATAGAACTCCGGCGCCGGGACAATCTCTGTGGTGATGGCGCCGTAGCCGGCAGCCGACAAGTGCTGCTGATAGGCCTCGCGCGAGCGCTCCGCGATCTCTCGCTGGTCGTCGTCGTAGTAGTAGATTCCAGAACGATACTGAGTGCCGATGTCGTTGCCCTGGCGCATCCCCTGCGTCGGGTCGTGGCTCTCCCAGAACACCTTCACCAGGTCGGAGTACGAGATCTTTTTTGGATCGAACACGACGAGCACGACCTCGGCGTGCCCGGTCGCTCCGCTGCAGACTTCGCGATAGGTCGGATTCTGCGTGAATCCGCCCGCGTAGCCGACCGCGGTCGTGTAGACGCCGGAAGTCTCCCAGAACTTTCGTTCAGCCCCCCAGAAGCAGCCGAGCGCAAACATCGCGCGTTCCAGACCTGCCGGGAACGGCGGTTCGAGCCGAGCGCCATTGACGTGGTGAGCCGACGGCACCGGCATCTTCTCGGAGCGCCCCGGCAGTGACGTTTCTTTCGATGGGAGTTTGAACTTGTTACCAAACACGATTGTTCTCCACGGCTGCGTTTAGTTATTCTGACTCAACATCACGAAGATGAAAAACGCGATGATGGCGAGCAGCACCAGGAACGCAATCTTCCACGGGCTCTTCGGATACTGCCCTGCCATTTGCCCGCTGTATCCGTTCACGACCACCTGAAACATTCTCGTCCCATAGAGGTACGACAGCAGCCAGACGGGCACGAGAATGTGCTTGAACGTCTGCGCTGAGAACGTCGGGTGAATCACGAGATTCCGGTAGGTGTCTCCCGGAATCTCGGAGGCACACATCTGCCGCAGCTTCTCAGTCATCGCGTCCTGCGATGTCTGCGCGGCCTCGACGAGCACCACCTGGTAGTGTTCGACGATGAAGCCCGAGAGGAACGCCGTGTCGTAGGGAACGAGCTCGGCAGTGGCGAACGGCTCGACCTGTCGCAGCAGCGTCTGCGAAACACCCTGTGTTCCCGGCACCGGCTCGTCGTCGAAAAAATGATCGACGTGACCCGACGCCGGCTCCCAGCGGACGTGCTGGACCTGACGGGTCTGCGTTCGCCCCTGATTGTCCCGGTATGTTTCGGTCGTGTAGTAGTAGTGGCCTGCCTCTGCTTCCCACGGGCACGCGGCCTGCGCGTCGAATGTCCAATACGGGATGTAGACGCCGCGAACGCGATCGACCAGCGCACGGGTCTTCAGCTTTCCCGGCGCGAGCCACTTGCTCGCATACCACCGTCGAATCTGTTCGCGAACCTGGCCCTCGCTGATCTTGAACGCGAGGAGACCCTGCGGCCGAATCGGCGCCTTGATCTCCTTGTAGTCGACGAGCGACGGAGATCCACAGAACTGGCAGTTCTGGCCGACCCGTTCCGGATCGAACACCGAGACGGCCTTGCAGCTCTGGCACTGGACGGTGCGTTTTTCAGCCAGCCATCCGCGCGCTTCATCCGGAAGCTCGCGCAGTGCTTTCGCGAGATCGTTCTCGACCAGCGCGCCCGACTCTTTGTCGATCGAAAAGGGTGTCGAGGTCCCGCAGAACGGGCACACGAGAAGCTGCTTCGACGGGTTCCACTCCGCCTGCGCCCCGCATGCGGCGCAGGCGTGCTTCTCGAGAGCGGCAATTTCTGGCATCGACGGCGCGACCGCGGGCTACCTGGCGAGGTACTCGTCGAGCGCGCTGCGCTTGATGCGGTACGATGTCCCGATCTTCTTGGCGGCGAGCTCACCGGACTCGATGATCGTCATTACGTCGGCCTCCGGCACGCCGAGCGCCTGCGCGACGTCTGCCGGCGACATCAGATCCGTCGCCGGTGCCGCGGCCGGTGGGCCGGCCGGCGCCGCAGCGCGTGTCGCGGCCGCGGCGACGGGCATGCCCTGCTGCTGCATGATCTGCTGCGCGATCGACAATCCGACCGCCAGTTCGGTCGCCATCCCGCCAGAGCTGCCGCCCTTTTCCATGCCCTGCGCCATCTGGAACTTCACATAGTCGTTCAGGTTTCCGACCGCCGCCATGCTCGAACGCTTGTCGATCGCCTGCTCGACCTCGGGCGGCACCGACACGTTCTCGATGATGAAGCTGGCGATCTGCAGGCCGTACTTGGCGGCCACTACGGGGTTGATGAGCGGCAGGAGCGCCTCGCCCAGCTCGCCGTACCGGCTCGCGACGTCGAACACCGGCACCTTCGCCGACGCCAACGCATCGGCGAAGACGCTGACGATGCGCGACCGCATCGTGTCGGCGAACTCGTCGAGCCGGAAGTTCTGATCGGAGCCTGCGACTTCTTTCAGAAACAGTTTGGTATCGATGATCTTGAAATCGAACGTGCCGAAGGCGCGCGCACGCACAATCCCCAGGTCGTCGTCCCGCATCATGATGGGATTGGCCGTTCCCCATTTGTTCCCCGTGAAGAGCCGCGTGGTCACGTAATAGACATCCGCCTTGAACGGCGAATTGAAGCCGTACTTCCACGACTTCAGCTTGGTCAGGATCGGAATGTTGTCCGTGGTCAGCGTGTGCTTGCCGGGGCCGAACGTGTCCCCGAACTCGCCGAGGTACACGAACTGGACCTGCTGAGACTCGCGGACGATCAGCTGCGCGCCGTTCTTGATCGCCTTGTCCTCGTCCGGAAACCTGTACGACAGCGTATCTCGCGAGTCATCCGTCCACTCGATGACGTCGATCAGTTCGCCCTTGATGAAATCCATCAGACCCATTTGCACACTCCGCTGGAGGGGCCGGATACACACCGGCTGGGAAGACGCTATCTCAGGGGCAATCGAGGTCAGGATGACGGACGTTCAATCCCTTCATTGTCCCAACTGCGGCGCGGCGGCGGATCCCCAGGCCAATCGGTGCCCGTATTGCCGCGCCCGGCTCGCAACGGTCAGTTGCCCTCAGTGCTTCGCGCTGATGTTTCAGGGATCGGCGTTCTGCCCGAAGTGCGGCGCCAGGCCTTCCCGGACGGCTCCGAAGCCGTCTGCCAGCGTGTGCCCCGGCTGCCGGGGTCAGATGGTGCAGGTCATGCTCGGCGACCTGCCGATTCTCGAATGCGCTGCCTGTGACGGCCTCTGGGTCGGCGCGGCGGACTTTGAACGGATCTGCGCGAACCGCGAGGCCCAGGCAGCCGTGCTCGAACGGCGCCCCCCGTCTGGGTCCCGCGCCTCGCGCTCAGCACCAATTCACTACCGGCCCTGCGTCGTCTGCCGGAAGATGATGAACCGCGTCAATTTTGGACGAATGTCCGGCACCGTCATCGACGTGTGCCGCGGCCACGGCACGTTCCTGGACGCCGGAGAGCTTCACGCGATCGCGACGTTCATCCTGGATGGCGGACTCGATCTCGCGCGCGAGCGGGAGAGGCAGGAACTCGAAGCCGAACGCCATCGCCTCGCGATGCTTCAAGCCCAGATCGAGCACCAGTCGCACGGCACCGACTGGGAGTACAGATCGAAGTTGGGGGACAGCCTGCTGGAAATCCGGCGGCTCCTGAAAGACGACTAGAGCCGAGGCCCCGATCCTTAGTCAGCGACGTTCACTGTCACGCTGCATGCTTGTCCAGAGACGAACAGGAGAAAGGGAGAATGAGAGTCAGTTGTTTTCTCCTTTCTCCCCTTCTCCTGTTGGCTCTTTGAAGTGGCTGTCGCTGATGTGCGACGACTCACTTCTCCGGTTCGAAATTCAGCACCACCCCGTTGATGCAATATCGCAAACCGGTCGGCGGCGGGCCGTCTTCGAAGACGTGTCCAAGATGGCCACCGCAGCGCCGGCAGTGCACTTCGGTGCGCTTCATGAAGTGGCTGCCATCCGTCGAGGTCGAGACTGACCCTTCAAGCGGCTCAAAGAAACTCGGCCATCCGGTGCCGCTCTCGAACTTTGGTCCTGACTTGAAGAGCGGCAGTCCACAGCCGACGCACGTAAACGTACCGCGACGCTTCTCGTGCAAGAGCGCACATGTCCCGGGGCGTTCGGTGCCGTGTTCCCGAAGGACGTGGTACTGCTCGGGGGTCAGCTGTTTTCTCCACTCTTCTTCCGATTTCGTGACTTCGAAGGTCTCGTCCGTGCGCATCATCTTCTCTCCGTCGCCTGCTTGGCGATTTCCAGGACGTCTTCTGCCGGCAGAATCACGGACAGCAGCCCAAGGCCCTCGGTCCCGCTCATCCCGGCGAAGGCGCTCGGGCGGTCGTTGGCGATCTGCCTGACGGTCAGGATTCCGACAATCTTCCCATTCGTGAGGAACGCCGGTGTGCCGATACCGGCCGTCTCTCCAGCGAGCACGAAAAACGTGCGGGGCTTCACGACGATGCCGCCGATGTCGCGAAGCGACGCCGAGGGGGCCCAGCCACCGACGCGGCCCAGGCGGCCGAACACCACGACCTGGTCGAGCATCGCCGGCTGTGCGGCGTCGGCGAGATTGATCGCCACGAAGGGCTTCGCCGGTGCTGTGATTGGCCGGATGAATGCCAGGTTGAGATCCTCGTCGCGGAGCGCGATCGTCGAAGGCACCTCACGACCGTCAGCCAATCGCATCTTCAGATCGGTCGGTTCGCTGGCAATCTCCACGCCCTGGCCATTGCCGCCGCTGGCCATGAGCTTCGTCATCATCGGGCCCGGGTTGATCGAGCTGAGCGAGACGACGGTCAGCCCTCCCGGGTCGATGACGGTGCCGACGACCTCGATCGTATCGTCGCTCGACTGCATCTCGCGCCCGCCCATCGACATCCGCATCTTGACGACGACGCGGACGTTGACGATCGCGTCCTGCCACTTCTTGACGAGATCGCGGGCCGCCGCGCGACTGTCCTGGGCCTGCGCGGGACCACACACCAGGAACACCGCGAAGATGAACACGACCGCCCGTTGAATCATTTCCATCCCGTCTGCAACTCCACAAAAAAGGTCCTGATGCCGCGGCGCACTTTCATCACGACGGACGCGGGCTTCTCACGAGCCACTCGTTCCATCATCTCCTGAACCGCCGCAACATCCGCGACCGGATCTCCATTGATCGCAAGAATGATGTCGCCGTCGGCGAGATGACTGAGCGCCGCCCACCCGCCTTCCCCCACGGTCTCCACCAGCACGCCCTGCTGGCCCTCCGGCAGATCCGTCGAGGGCGCGATCCGCGGCCGCCAGGTCGCGCACGCGAAATTCGAAATCGCGGGCTTCGTACTTCCGCATCTCGCGCGGCAGCCGTGGCGAGGCGGCCAGTTTGACCGTCAGCTTCTGCACCTCTGCGCCCCGCCGGATGGAGAGTGCCGCGGTCGATCCAATCTTGTATTGACGGATCATCGTCGCAAAGAGATCCGAGTCGGACGGCTGGTTCGCCTCAATGGGTGAGTCGTCGATTGCCGTGATGATGTCTCCCACCTTGAGCCCCGAGGCTGCTCCCTCAGGCAACACGCGCGTCACCCGGACGCCCGCCGTGTCCGGAACCCCGACCTTCTCGGCCAGCTCTCTGGTCAGAACCTGCACGGTCACCGGCACCCACGCCTTCCTCGCCTCGAGCCCTGGATCTTCGAGGATCGGGCGTCCAACTTCGACAACCGTCAGCAACCGTTCGCTCTTCCGTTCGAACGTGATGAGCGCCTTGACGGGTCCCTTCTCAGCGGCCGTCAATCGATCGATCTGGGCCGCAAGCGCACGGACATCGTCCACGGGCTTCCCTTCAACCGCCACAACGACGTCATCTGGCAGGAGCGACGGTTTCGCATCATCCGCCGGACCTCCGGGCCTGACACCGGTCACGCGGACGCCGCCGCGATCTGGCCGTCTCAGTTCCTTCGCCGACCATCGCGTCAGATCCGATCCGGTGATTCCGAGACCGGAGAATTCCTGCACCTGGGCTTCTACACTCTCGCGTTCCGCCGGTACAACGGAGAGCGTGCGCTCGGCACCTCCCGGAGCACCACGGCGGAGACAGGTTTTCCAACCGGGAGACGCATGACCGCCTGGTTGAAGAGCGGCAGCTCCTCCGCGAACCGGACGCTGACGTCGTGTCCGTCGAGTTTCACGAGGAGGTCGCCGGCGGCGAATCCCGCAACGGCTGCGGGCGAACCCTCGACCGTGCCACCGACGAGCACGCCGCGCTGGATAGCGGACGACTTCAACAGGGGCTGCACATCCAGACCAATCCAGCTCCGGCGCACATGGCCGTCTCGAATCAGCGCCGTCGAGACCTCCTGCGCGAGATCGCTCGGAATCGCGCCCGCCAGGCCCATGCTGATCTCGTTGACGCCGACGATCTCTCCCGACATGTTGACGAGCGGCCCTCCCGAATTGCCGCCGTAAATCGCCGCATCGTGACCAATCCACCGCACGATCGACCCCACGTCCTCGCCCTCGAGCGTCATGCGGTTGAACGGCCAGAACAGCCCCGGCAGGATCATCTCGGTGTTGCTGACGATCCCCAGGGTGACGGACTGAGAAAGGGCGAGCGGGCTCCCCAGCGCCATGACCGGATCACCGACCTTTAACCTGGAGACGTCGCCGAACCGGGCGACCGGAAATGTCCGCGGCTTGCCCGGGCGCAATTTGATGATGGCGATGTCCGACAGCGGGTCGGTGCCCACGAGATCGGCAGGAACTTCCTCGCGATCGGCGAGCGTGCACATGAGCGTTCGCGTCCGCCCGGCGACATGATGGTTCGTCAGGACGTGGCCTTCCGGCGAAATGATCGTGCCGCTTCCAGACGCTTCACGCTTGATCTCACGACCGTCTTCATACTCGTAGGTCACGACGTGGATGCGCACGAGGCTCGGCGACACTTTCGCGAGCGCCGCGGCGATCGCCGCATCAGGAATCGGGTGCTGCTGCGCTGCAGGCGTGGCCGCCCACCCCAGAGACGTGAAAACTGCCAGGACCACGCGCGCAGGCCAGCCGAACGATCGGATCAATGAGGCCTCCTACTCCGACAGAAACTCTATCAGCAGATTCTGCGCCACGCGCAGGCGGTAGCGGGCGGTCGAGCGCAAATCGTCAACTGGCGCAACGTCGCGAGTCAGCGCGGTTGAAGCCGCCGCGGCAATACCTGCATCGAGGGCCAGGCCTCGCAGTGCCGTCTCTGCGTGGACGCAGCGAACGACCGTTGGCGCAACGCTCCCGAGCGCGACACGCACGTCGCGGACGCGGCTGCCATCGAGATCCACGGCCGCGGCAAAGCAGACCTTGGAAATGGCCTGGGCGCGCCGCGTGCCAATCTTGCGATAGACCTGACGCCACGCCGCATGGCGCCGTGGAAGGATGATGCGGTGGATGATCTCATCGGGCGCGAGGTCCATGACCTTGTAACCCGAATGAAAACGATCGTACGGGACGCGGCGAGTGCCTCGCAGGGACACGAGCTCGAGCTCGGCGTCGTACGCGAGCAACGCGGGCGGGGAATCGGCGGCTGGTGAAGCATTGGCGATGTTGCCGGCCAGCGTTCCTCGATTCTGTGTCGCGATGCCACCGGTTTCTCGAGCTGCCGCGCACAGCAACGGAAAGTCCGATTGAAGGACTGAATGCGAGAGCACCTCAGTGTAGGTCGTCAACGCGCCGAGCCTGACTTCCGCAGGCGTGACGGTGATGCCCTGAAGTTCGCGAAGGCCCCAGAGGCTCACGTACCTGCCTGGCGCCAGCTTGCCCGATTCAAGGAGCACCATCAGGTCCGTGCCGCCCGCGAATGGACGGCACGTGGCGGGTTCATCGGCGAGGAGGCGAAGTGCGGCTTCCAGATTCGCGGGCGCCTCGAGCGCGAACGGGCGCAGCCACGTTTTCAACGGGAGCCGCTTTCCAGGCGCTGGCAGGCATCCACCACAGCCGCAAAGATCCGTTGATAGCCGGTGCACCGGCACAGGTTGCCGGCGAGCCCCTCACGGATCTGGTCGTCGGTGGGGGCCGGATGCCGTCTCAGCAGCGTCAGTGCGGCGAGCACCATGCCCGGCGTGCAGATGCCGCACTGCGCCCCGCCGCCAGCAATGAAGGCTTCCTGCACCGCGTGGAGGCGATCGCCCTGGGCGACCCCTTCGATGGTGACGATCTCGGCGGCGTCAGTCTGCACGAGCGGAACGAGGCAGCTGTTCACAAGGTGTCCGTCGAGCAGGATCGAACACGCGCCACACTCGCCTTCGCCGCATCCTTCCTTCGTGCCCGTCAGGTGCAGGGTATTGCGGAGCGCGTCGAGCAGCCGCGTCATCGGATGTCCGGTCACGGCGACGTCGGCGCCGTTGACGCGGCAGTGAATCGTGACGGTGGAATCGCTCACGCGCGAGCCTCCATGAGATCGAATACGCTCTCCGGCGTGATCGGAATGCGCGTGATGTTGACGCCCAGCGCGTGCGAGACCGCATTCGCAATCGCCGGCGCCGCACCATCCATGGGCAGTTCACCGATCCCCTTCGCGCCGCCGGGACCGTGCGCGTACGGCGTTTCCTCGAAATAGACGCGGATGGGCGGCAGGTCCATCGACGTCGGGATGATGTAGTTGGTCATCTGGGCGTTCGCCATTCGACCTTCACGCCATGCGACGTGCTCGAACAGCGCCCAGCCGATACCCTGCGCAACGCCGCCTTCAATCTGTCCCATGGCCAGCGTCGGGTTGATCACGCGGCCAACTTCCTGGAGCGCCACGAAATCGTCCACGCGGATCTCGAAAGCGGTCGTATCAATCGAGACTTCGGCCACATAGACGGCCCACGCATACGTTCCGTACGCATCCCCCTCGTACCGCTCGTCGTCCCAGTGCACGCCCGGAGGCGCCTGATACTGCGCCGATGCGCGGAGCGGTCCGTGGCTTTGAATGTACTCGCGGCAGGCTGTGGCAAAAGGCACGGTGACGTCACCCGGCCCGGCCAGCTTCGCGCGCAGACTGAGCGCGGCTGTCTCCACCAGCTTGCCGACGACCATGCACGTGCGCGAGGCGACGGTGGGGCCGCTGTTCGGAACTGCCGCGGTATCCGGCTGCGCAACGTCGATGTCGCCGACGTCCACCTGCAGGGCGTCCGCGGCAATCTGCGAGAAAACCGTATTGGTGCCCTGGCCGATTTCGGTGCACGACGTGAGCACTCGCACGCGCCCCTCCGGCGAAGCTTCGACGGTGACGATTGAGGCGAGATGCTCCTCGCCTGAACCCGTAAACCCGGCGCCGTGCATGAAGGAAGCGAACCCGATCCCGTGTTTCAGGGCGGCGCCCGGATTCGACCGATCGAATCCGGCGCGTTTGGCTCGATAGTCTGAAAGGGTCAGGGCGCGATCCAGCAGCGCGGCCATGTCGACCGGCTCGCGCATCACCTGGCCGACGGCGCTCGTCTGACCTGTCTGAATGAAGTTGCGACGCCTCAACTCTTCTGGCGGAAGCCGCAGCGCTGCCGCGATCCGATCCATGTGCCGTTCGAGAGCAAAGATGCTTTGCGGGGCACCGAAGCCGCGGAACGCGCCGTGCGGCGGGGCGTTGGTGGCCACCGCGCGACCGCGCATGCGGACGTTCGGGCAATAGTAGGGACCGGGTGCATGGATCGTCCCCCGGGACAAGACGACGGGCGACAGCGTGGAGTACGCACCGCCGTCGATCACGAAGTCGATGTCCATCGCCAGAAGTCGTCCGTCGCGTGACACGGCGCTGCGGTGACGGGTGCGCGACGGATGTCGCTTGGTCGTCGCCGCCATGTCTTCGGCGCGGTCGTACACGATCTTCACCGGTCGCCCGGCTTTCAGCGCCAGCAGCGCCGCGTGACCAGCGATGATCGACGGGTACTCCTCCTTTCCGCCGAACCCGCCGCCGGTCTCCATCTGGACAACGCGGATCTTTCCGTCCGGCAGGTTGAAGAGCCGCGCGAGCGCCTTGTGAACGTAGTACGGGCACTGCATGGAACCCCAGACCGTAACGCCCTCGTCCGGACGCGCGACCGCCAGCATGCCGTTGGGCTCGATGTAGAGCTGCTCCTGGGCGCCCGTTTCGTACTCGCCTTCAACGATCTCGTCCGCCCCGGCAAAAACCGCATCGACATCACCGCGGACGACCTGATACGACTTGAAGACGTTGTCCGTGCCCCAGATCACCTGCGAGCCCTGCAGTGAGTCCTCGAGCGCAAAGACCGGCGGAAGCGGATCGATCTCGATGGTGACGTGGCGGCGCGCCTCTTCGAGCAGTGAGCGATCCGGGTGTGCGAGGAGGACGACCGGTTCCTCGAGGTGATTGACGCGATCGTCGGCGAGATATGGCTGGTCGTCGGCAATAAGCGCGACAACGTTCGTGCCGGGAATATCGGCCGCGGTGACGACGGTGAATTCGTCCCAGGGAATGTCCCCGCCGTAGTGAATCCGCCTGATGAGGCCGCGCGGGGAGGGGCTCCGCACGGTCGCGCCGTGGAGCATGCCCGGAAGGAAGAGATCGTCCACGTACCGGGACTGGCCCGTGACCTTGGCGCGACCTTCCTTCCGGAGTACAGATCGGCCGATGGACATACGGGGATTGTAGTGTAGCCCCGTCAGCCCATCGGTGTCGTACTGTCTAGCGCGGCCCGAATCCTTCGCCGTATCCGAGCCGGAATCCAGCGCGGTAGCCAGATTGATAGTCCGAACGGGCACCGAGATCGGCCGTGTATCCGGAGTCGGCCTGTTCGAGCTCGCGTTGTCCTTCGAGGTCCCAGTGGCCGCCGTTGACGCCCTTGTCTTCTTTCCCGGCCTGGCGCCCTTCGGTCCTGCCCCTCTCGTAGCCGGTCTGATAGGCACGCGTCGTATTGCGCGGGTCCGCCACGCCGGACGTCGCGACGGGCCCGTTGACGGCCATCGCCAGGAACTCCTCGCGCGAGACGATGCCGTCGCCGTTCTCGTCCATGCGCTTGAACGCCGCGGTGGTTCCGGTCCACTCGCTTCGGGCGACGCGTCCGTCGCCATTGCGGTCCGCCCGATCGAAACGGACCATCGTCTCCTCACGGCTTGAACCGTCGCGACGGTTCACGCCGTCGCCTGGCCACACTTCGTTGCCCGAGAGCACGTTGTCATGGTTCAGGTCGTGCTCGCGAAAGGACTGCACGTTCCCGCGCCACTCGGCACGCGTGATCACGCCATCGTTGTCGGTGTCCATCTCGGCAAATCTCATCTGCTCGCGATCGCGCTGCCCGTATGCCCGCCCGTTTCCATTTCCATTGCTCTGCGCAAGCGCCGCCCCTGGTACCAGGAGTGCGCTGAGCGCGAACGCGGCGAGCGTGTGCTTCTGCATCATTTGCCTCCGACTTTATTGGAACGTCTGGCAGGCGTCCGGCGTGCCGCCCTGGAATCCGCGGCGAAGCCACGTCACGCGCTGCTCCGACGTACCGTGTGTGAATTTGTCCGGGAACACGTGCCCGGTAGACATGCGCTGGATCCGATCGTCACCGATGGCCGCCGCCGCGCGCAGGCCTTCCTCCAGGTCGCCCGGCTCGAGCTCAATCAGCCCCTTGTCACCTCGCCCGACCTGGTTGGTCGCGTGCGCCCAGACACCCGCCAGGCAGTCAGCCTGTAGCTCGAGCCGGACCGAGAGCTGGTTCGCTTCACCGGGATTCTGCGACTGGAGTCGACGCATCTGAGCGTCGATGCCGAGCAGATTCTGGACGTGGTGCCCGACCTCGTGCGCGAGAACATACGCTTCGGCAAACTCGCCGGAGGCCCCGAACCGGGTCCGAAGCTCATTGAAGAAGCCGAGATCGAGATACACGTAGTGATCGCCGGGACAATAGAACGGGCCACTGGCCGATTCAGCAAAACCACACGTCGACTGGATGGCGTCGCGGAAGAGCCGGACTTTCGTTGTCTGGTATCGGCTGCCCAGCAGCTGCTGCCATGTCGCCTGCGTGTCGTCCATGACGGCGCCGACAAAGTCCACCAGCTTTTCTTCTTCCGCCGTGGTCGTCACGGTGCCGGAGGTTCCGACAGAGTCGGACGGTGGACCTCCACCTGATCCAACGAGCGAGAGGAAGTCGACGCCCGTCGCCCAACTGAGAAGCAGCAGTACCAGCAATCCGCCGATTCCCAGCCCTCCGGCCTTCATTCCGAAGCCGGAACTTCCCCGCATGTCCTCGACGTTGCCCCTATCACCAGGTGTCCACCTCATCGGTGCACCCTCCTCCGTGACGGTTAGTGCAAGAACCGGGACCGGCCGCGGAGCCGGCAGTTTGGGTCAAGTGTGAAACCGAAGGGACGATCTATACCCGGATGTGTCGCCATTTACCCTGCTGGAAGCGCAGGACGGACAGCAGGCAGCGCGTCGCGTGACCGACCAGAATCGCCGTCCAGACGCCTGACGCCTGGAGGTGACCGGTACGAGCCAGAAAGAGGCAGATACCTGGCGGAAGGATAACCTGCGAAATCAGCGTGATGAAGAGCGGGCTGCGCGTGTCGCCCGTTCCCTGCAATCCACCGGTGTAGGTCAGCGCCACGGTGATGAACAATCCCGAGAGGCTCAGGAATCGCAGCAGTCCGCGACCGATCTGCACGACGGTCGGATCATTGAGACCGAAGATGCCGAGCAGTTGATCGGGGATCAACAGGAACATGGCGCCGATCACGGCCGCGACGCAGAGACCGAAGCGTGCCGCGAGGTGAACCGCATGGGCACTGCGATCGGGGTGTCCCGCGCCAAGGTTCTGCCCGGCGACCGACGCGGCCGCGCCCATCAGTCCCACCGAGGTCCAGGTAATCAGCGAGAACAGCTCCGCGTAACCGACCGCGTAAGCCGCCTGCGCTTCGGCGCTTTCGGGAAGCGATCCGATGAAACGCAGCAGCAGGACGCCCGCGACGTTCATCGCGACGCCCTGGATGCCGGCAGGCAGCCCGAATCGAAACAGCGCGCGGATGATCGTGAAGTCAGGGGCGTGCGACATGCTTCGTTCGAAGTGCACGACCAGCCGCCCGGCAAAAAGCAGCCACAGCCCGACGAGAGAGACCGAGATGCTCGCGATCGCCGTGCCCATGGCAGCACCACGCGTCCCGAATGCCGGGATGGGACCGGCCCCGCGGATCAACACCACGTTCAGGACGAAGTTCAGAACCGTCATGGCGATCCCGAGCCGAAGCGGCGTGCGCGCATCGCCGGCCGCGCGAAGCGCGCCGCCAAGCATGAAAAACATCAACAGCCCGATGCTGTACACGAACATCGTCTGCAGAAAGGGCAGCGCCTCAGCCCGCACGGCCGGTGTGGCGTTGACGAGATCGAGGAGTGTCGGCGAGAGCACGTACCCGAGGGGCGCCAGCACGCCGACCGACAGCGCGATCGCGGTCAGAAATGCCTGGTACACCGTGCGATTGACTTTGTCGTGATCGTTCGCGCCTGCCGCGCGGGACACCAGCACACCCATGCCGGTGAACAGCGAGCTGATAAACACAATCACGACGAGGAAGATCTGCCAGCTCACGCCGATGGCCGCATTGCCCGTATAGCCGACGAAATGGCCTACCAGCGCGTGGTCCACGATCCCCTGCAGCCCGCCGATGGCGTTCTGGAGGACCGTGGGCCAGGCAATTTTCCAGACCGCCGACGCGACAGGTCCATCGACGATCGAACGATCGAATGTCTGGCGCTTCTTGTCCGGCACGGACGGCGAGGCCGCGACGGCGTCAACCGGGGCGCGCGCCGCGGCCTGATCCGCCGGAACGGCAACGGCGGCAGGAATCTCAGTAGACACGAGTGAGGCAGATCATAACAGGGCGTCTACCGCATCGCCTTGATGGTGCGCCGCACCTCGGCGTGTGCCATGACGACGGCGGGCTGGCGCTGCAGCGCATCGTAATAGCGCCGATGGAATCCTTCACCGGTCTCGGACGCCGTCAGCAGCTTTTCGACCTGATCGATCAGCATCGCCGCGTCCGCGTCGGTCGCCGGCGAATCGGTCTCGACGGTTTCGTCGATGCGCACGACGAGTTCGGACAACGAGTGCAGCCAGGCAAACCACGGATCGTTGATCACGAGCTGCAGCAGCGACGCGTTCGATGCGATCCGCCCGCGATCCATTTCGTACGATGCACGCGCGTCGTCCAGGAGTACCTTGTGGAGCTGGAGCAGCTTGCCGCGCAGCTCGCGCAGGCGCGTACGATTCTGCTCCGTCATCGGCGCGTAGGGTGACGGTTTCGCTGCCCGGACACTCGCGGCCGCGGCCTCTCCGAGAAGCGCGTCGAGATCCAGACTCTGGGTCACCATCCTCAGCGTGCCGTCTGTTTCGCGCGGCCATTCGGCACGCGGCCGGTCCCAGTAGAGCTCGATCCCGTTGCCGTCCGGATCGTGAAGGTACAGCGCCTGGCTCACGCCGTGATCGCTGGCCCCGTCGAGCGGCACTCGCGCGTCACGCAGGCGTCTCAGGGCATCGCCGAGTGATGCGCGATCGGGATACCGGATCGCAAAGTGATAGAGCCCGGTCGTTCCAGGTGCGGGCGCCGTGCCGCGATGGCTCTCCCAGGTATTGAGGCCGATGTGGTGGTGATAGCCTCCCGCACTCAGAAACGCGGCGGAATCACCCATTCGCTGCGTCACGCTCGAAGCCGAGCACCCCCGAATAGAACGCGACGGCACGATCGAGATCGGACACCTTCAAGTGCACGTGTCCGATTTCAGTGCGGGGATCGACTGGCTTGGCCATAGGTCCATGATGGCGCACGAACGGGGGGGCAGATCAAGCGTGCGGGGACTAATCGTGAATCCGGTGACAGTCTTGCAAATGACTCTTCGCGAAGAGGTGACCGACGTGGCTGAGGTGTTCGTGCGAGTTCACTGAATCGGTTGTGGCCAAAGATGGACGAGTGTTCGCTGCCCGCGCCTGCGGAAGTGAGCTTTCTCGAAATCTCTGGCAGGGCTGGTTGGAGTTCGTTCCCGCTGATGGAGGCGCCGTCATCCGGTCGGGCCGTGAAACCACGCAGCCCAATCGGCAGGACACCGCCTACTGGGCAACGGGCCTGACGCCGGTCTATCTCGACGGAGCGCTGGAACGCGCGCTCAACCCGCTGCATCGCCCTCCGCAACAGGCTCCATCAACTCCCGTCTTTGAGGGGCCCGCACCGGATGCCGAGGCGACGCCGCCCGCGCGCGAAAGCGTGTTGAATCCGTTCTCCGTTTATCGCAAGGGCGAGTCGCTTCTCCGGAGCCAGCTCTCCGCGCTGTCGGGGTGGCACCTCGTGAATATCATCGAGGCCTACGGTCTCAGCGAGCAGGCGACAGCCGAACTGGAATCGACACCTTCCGGTGTCCTGGTGGAGTTGATCGTGGCGGCTGTTCGGGAACGGACAATAGCAGAGGCGAATCGGTAGCCCTGCCGGCCTGGCGGGGCAGCTGACAGGCGTCTGAATTTGCGTCAGGGCCTGGAAATTTTTGCCGTGTCAGGCTGGTTCCGTGTCCAGGAGCCGGCTCAATTCCGAGACAATCCGCTGGGGATCGCAGGGCTTCCCGATGAGCGCATCCGCGCCCGCGGACTCCGCCGCGCGCCGGAATCCATCACTGACCGAGGCCGAAACCACAAGTACCCGGACGTTGCGGGTCTCAGCATTTGCCTTGATTTCCCGCGTCAACGTCCAGCCGTCGACCCTGGGCATCTGCACATCCATCAGCACGGCGGCAGGGGTGGCCGCAGCCAGCAGCGACCGCAGTTCGCCGGCGTCGGCGGCCGTTTGCACGTCGAATCCTGACTCGCGCAGGTATTCCGCAAACCCTTCGCGCGTATCGAGGTGGTCATCGACAACGAAGCAGAGGGGCATGTCCACCGCCTTGCAAAGACCGCTCCCATGAGAGACTAGTGGACACAAGGAGCTGTCCATGTCCGCGAATTCGAGACGATATCGGGCTATAGGTGTGATCACGGCTGCCGCCGTCGCGGCCACCGTCGTGGCAGGGGCGGCGCAGCAGAAAGAACGCAGCGCGGTTCCAGACAAATACAAGTGGGACCTTACTCAGATCTACCCGAACGATCAGGCGTGGCGAGCCGCCAAGGACAAGCTGACCGGCGAGCTTCCGGCGGTCCGCGCCTTCCGTGGCACCCTGGGTTCGTCGGCCGCCAAGCTGGCTGACGCGCTGGAGCTTTCAAGCCGCCTGGCGAAGGATTTCACCCGCCTCTACGTCTACGCCAGCATGATGTCGGATCAGGACACGAAAGTCAGTTCCTACCAGGGCATGCAGCAGGAGATGGCGCAGGTCGGTGCGACGTTCGGCGCCGAAACGTCGTACATGGAGCCGGAGATTCTCAAGCTCGACCCGTCGAAGGTCGAATCGTTCGTCGCCAGCGAGCCGCGGCTGAAGGTCTACAACTTCTACCTGCACGACATCGTCCGGCGCCGTGCGCACACGCTCACCGACAACGAGGAAAAGATCCTCGCCAGTTCGTCAGTGATGGCCAGCGGATCCTCCGACACCTACGGCATTCTCGCCGACGCGGACTTCCCGTACCCGACCGTCACGTTGAGCGACGGCAAGAGCGTCAAGCTCGATAGCTCCGCCTTCAACCTGTATCGGGCCGTGCCGAATCGCGCCGATCGCGAGAAGGTGATGTCGTCGTTCTTTGGCGCACTCGGCGCATTCCGCGGGACGTTTGGATCGACCCTGAACGGAGAGGTGCAGTCCGATGTGTTTTACGCCAAGGCACGGAACTACAAGGATGCGCTCGAGCGATCGCTGGACGCCGCGAACATCCCCACGACTGTGTATACGCGTCTCATCGACGGCGTGAATCGCGGGCTGCCGACGTTCCATCGATATCTGAACCTGCGCAAAAAGATGATGGGGGTGCCCGAGCTGCACTACTACGATCTGTACGCGCCGCTCGTGGCGTCCGTCGATCTTTCCTACACGGTCGACGAGGGCGAGAAACACGTCCTGGAGGCGCTCAAGCCGCTCGGGCCCGATTATGCGGCCGCGGCCAACCGCGCGTTCAACGAACGCTGGATCGACATGTATCCCAATCCAGGCAAGCGCTCCGGCGCGTATTCGAACGGCGGCGCGTACGACGTGCATCCGTACATGCTGATCAACTACAACGGCAAGTACAACGACGTCAGCACGATCGCGCACGAGCTCGGGCACACGATGCAGTCGTACCTGTCGAACAAGACCCAGCCCTATCCGCTGGCGGACTATCCAATCTTCGTGGCTGAGGTCGCGTCGACGTTCAACGAAGCGCTGCTCATCGATCACATGCTGAAGACCATCACAGACGATGGGACCAAACTGTCGCTGCTCGGCAACTATCTCGAAGGCATCAAGGGCACCGTGTTCCGGCAGACGCAGTTTGCCGAGTTCGAACTCCGCGCGCACGAGATGGCTGAGAAGGGAGAACCGCTGACCGGCGACGCGCTGTCGAAGCTGTACGCGGAGATCACGAAGAAGTACTACGGCCACGACAAGGGCGTCTGCATCGTCGATGACTACATTCAGTACGAGTGGTCGTTCATTCCGCACTTCTACCGGAACTTCTACGTGTACCAGTACGCCACGTCGTTTACCGCGTCAGCGGCGTTGTCCGAAAAGGTCCTGGCCGGCGATCCGGCGGCCACCAAGCGCTATCTGACGTTCCTCAGCTCGGGCGGATCGAAGTACCCGATTGATTTGCTCAAAGACGCCGGCGTCGACATGACGAGCGACGAGCCGCTCAACCTCACGCTTCAAAAGATGAATCGCGTGATGGACGAGATGGAAAAGATCATCGCGAAGACGCCCAGGAAGTAACGCCTGGATGATGCGCGGGAGGCCCGTGCCAGGCTGGCCCGCTGTGGAACAGGTGTTCCATCAACAGGCCCAGGCGGCTGGAATTGTCGGCAGCAGCGTTCTGTTGGTGCGCGACGGGGTCACCGTTGCGACAGCCACGGACGGCTATCAGGACTTGTCCACGAAACGGCCGGTCGACGCGGACACAGTCTTTCACTGGGCGTCAATCACGAAGACCTTCACGGGCATCGCGATCATGCAGCTTCGCGATCGCGGCCTCCTGGCGCTCGACGATCCCATCGTCAAGTACGTGCCGGAGTTCCGCCGGGTCCATAACCCGTTTGGCGACGCCGCGCAGGTGACAGTCCGTCACATGATGACCCACAGCTCAGGGCTGCGCGCTCCCACGTGGCCCTGGGGCGGCGACCAACCCTGGCACCCGTTCGAGCCAACTGACTGGGACCAGCTCGTGGCGATGCTGCCGTACACGCAGCTGAATTTTGCCCCGGGCACGAAGTACAGCTATTCGAATCCCGGCGTGATCTTCCTCGGCCGGATCATTCAGCTCCTCTCAGGCGATGACTACGAGGTGTACGTCGCCAAGAACATCCTGATGCCGCTCGGGATGCACTCGTCGTTCTTCGATCGGGCGCCCTACCACCTGCTGCCCCATCGCTCGCACAGTTATGTCCGCTCGGATGACGGCGTCAGCGAGGCGCGGTTTGATTTCGACACCGGGATCACCGTCTCCAATGGCGGGCTCAACGCTCCGCTCGGCGACATGGCGAAGTATCTGGTATTCCTGACCGCCGATCGTCAGACGCCTCTCGACGAAGGCGTCCTGAAGCGATCATCGCTGGAAGAGATGTGGAAGCCGCAGATCGCCGCGGTTGATGGCGAGGGCGCGACCGGCGCCAACGCGCAGGCCGGGCTGTCGTTCTTTCTCGAACGCCACGCGGGCCTGGACTTCATTGCCCACAGCGCGGATCAGAACGGGTTCATCTCGCACCTGTATGTGCATCGCCCGTCTCGAACGGCATACGTGGCGTCGTTCAATACGGATGTCGCGGTATCGAAGATCAACCCCGGCCGGCCGACCACGCGTCAGGTTGACGCGGCAGTCAGGGATGCCATCATTCGAGAGATCATCGCGCGGCCGTGAACAGGCCGCGCGCCGCGTGGATCCAGGTCTGAGCGAAGCAGCTGGACTCGTTACGAGGCCAGCTGCAGCTTCTGACTGGACCGCGCCTTCGTCGTCTGCGCCTTGCCGTTGAACACCGCGCCGTCGTCCAGGCGGAGGGAAGCGGCAACGATCTCGCCGTCCACCTGCGCCGAGCGCTGCAGCTCGATGGTCTCAGCCGCGCTGATGGTGCCCGTCACCTGGCCGCCCACGACGACGACGCGCGCGTCGATGTCGGCCTCGAGCTCGGCCCCTGGCCGAATGGTGACGGAATGATTCTCAACCGAGATTGAGCCTTCCACCCGTCCGCTGATCACCACGTTTTCCTGCGCGGTGAGGTCTCCCTTGATGACAATCGACGCGCCAATCTCTGCGATCCGTTCCATGTCGCCCCCAAGTTTTTGGAATGCCGAGCGCCCGCCGTCTCGCAAATGCTGTTCCGCTGAAATTCTGCGCAACTCGATGCCGCCACTCACCAGAATCGTCCGGCGTACTGACAGAATCTGCGGGTCGATTACGAATTTGTTTCGATCTCGAGGCATGCCTCGCGACTCCTCCACTACAATTCGCAGCATGGGCCGCCGATTGCGCCCGGTGATGAGACTGGTGACGGAGCGGAGGATGACGGATCTCATCGACCCGCCTCACGGCAGTAATGTGCTCGAGGCGAGCGGTGTGCTGGCAAAGGGTGGTTACTACTACGTCGTCTTCGACAACGTCAGGAGGATCGCGCGCATCCACCCTGGCCTGACCCCCGGATCCAGTCGGCATTCGTGGTTCGGTCCCGCCCGCGATGGCGACGGGTACGAAGACATCGCATTCAATCCGCACACACGCCGGTTCTACCTGCTGATCGAGGCCGAGAAGCATCCGGATGGTACGTACAAGGCGCTTATCGACGAATGCGACGAAGCTGGAAAGTACAAGAAGCGCCGGTGGGTCGACGTGCCGTTCGAGAAGCGGAACACGGGCTTCGAAGGACTGTGCGCGGTGCGCTGGAAAGGACAGGACTACCTGCTCGCGCTCTGTGAAGGGAATCGATGCCGATCCGGCCGGAAAGGACGAAAGGCTGGCGGCGGTCGCCTTCACGTTCTTCAGCGGAGTGGCACCATCTGGAAGTCGGTCGCGCGCGTGGCATTGCCGGCCAGCGCCAGGTTCGAGGATTACTCGGCTGTTGCGCTTCGCGGGCCGCGGATTGCCGTTCTCTCACAACGAACGTCGAAGCTATGGATTGGCACGCTTCGCTTCAGTGACTGGACAGTTGCAGGCGAGGGAACCATCTACGACTTCCCGAAAACCGGGAAGGGCAACCCCAAATACTGCACCTTGGAAGGACTGTTCTGGCTCTCCGCCACGACTTTCCTCCTGGTGTCGGACTTGACGAAGACGCATTACGCGAAACGCTGCCGCACGCGCGATCAGTCGATTCACATCTTCCGTGTCCCTGGCCGGAAGGGGGTCAGACCCCGGGTACCTGGGGTCAGACCCCGATAAAAGTGTTTCGACAAACGGCTGAGTCGGATAGAGTGTCCTGGGAACCCCAGTTGCAACCGGGCCGTTTATTCCCTCAGGAGCCGTGGAGCATGCGTTCCTCGCTACTTGTTGGTTTCTGCGCCGCCTTCCTCTCCGCCGCCGTGCTTGCGCAGCAGCCTGCGCCAGCCACACCCAAAGCCGCCGCGGTCGCAGGCGCACCGAAGCTCACCGACGCGCAGATGGAAGATTTCCTCCTGCACGCGAAGGTGATCAAGACCCGCAGCGCCAAGAAAGGCGTCACCGGATCAATGCGTGCGACGCTGACGGATGGCACCCTGACGCACGACGCCCATATCCAGGACATCGACGACCACCAGCAGCAATTCACCGGCTCGGGCGGCACGACGGAGTTCGACTTCCGCGACAGCTGGTCATTCAACGTCGCGGGATACAAGGTCGATCGCCTGATCGGTATGAACATGGTGCCGCCATCGGTCGAGCGCCGCTGGAACTACAAGGATGCGGCTTTTACCTGGTGGCTGGACGACGTGATGATGGACGAGGAGGCGAGGCTGAAAAAGAAGACAGAGCCTCCGAATATCGTCGTCTGGAATCAGCAGATGCAGATGGTCCGCGTCTTCGATGAGCTCATTGCCAACGTCGACAGGAACCTGGGGAACCTGGTCATCACCAATGACTGGCGCCTCTGGCCGATCGATCACACCCGGGCGTTCCGCAACAACCACGACCTGAAAAAACCGGTCAACGTGACGCACGCGGATCGTGCGGTCGTCGAGCGGATGAAGGCGCTCGACAAGGAGACGCTGCGGAAAGCGACGTCGAAGTACCTCACGACGTTTCAGGTCGATGCCATTCTGGCGCGGCGCGACCTGATCGTGAAACGACTGGAAACGATCGGGCCGGGAGCGCTGTACGATCGAACCGGCTGGTAGATACGAATACTCCTGTTACCTGCTCGTCCTTGATGTAGTTCCCCCTCCGTCAGTCCCGTCGATCTCCTCGTGCGAGGCGTTGTCGTTCTACGTCTCGATTGCCGCGTTCAGGCCTGTTTCGAGGCCGGGTGTACCGGCGTGGCCGATCGAGCGTTTATCTGGGTAGGAGAAGAGTGCAGAAATGAGCACCGGGGCTGAAGAGGTCGCGCGGTGGTGCCGATACAGTGGGGCACAGCCGATGATCTGGTTCTTCACGCGAAACACCGCGCAAATCGACGTCGAGGTCCGGCGCATCATCAACCCTGACGGGTACGAGCTGGTCGTCGACTACTCCGACGGATCCGAGAGTACCGAGATCTTCACGAACCCGCGGAGGCTGGTTCGCCGCACGCTGGCCCTCCAGCGCAAGTTGATTCGCGAAGGCTGGGTACCATCCGGCCCCGGGATGTATGGCGTGCCGGCGAGGCTGTCCAAGGCCCCGAGCCGTATCCGCCTCAAGAGCCCCGCCCGGCTCTGGGCCTACGTCCACCGCCAGGTCTCGGCGCGCCTCGCGGCGACATTCGGACTTTAACCACCCCAAAAGTTCCAAGTCTGTAGCGGCTCAGTACGCCTAGGAACGGCTCAAAGGCAGGCGAGTCAACACTTTCGAAGGCTTCCGGTTTGCATACACCCAGGAACACCTCTGTCCCTGGAGCGCCCATGTTTCACCTGAGCGTGGTCGATCACATTCGTTTGAGTTTTGCCACATCGGCGGCCGCGTACCAACGGCATGCCGAGGCCGCCAGCCGGCTGGACCGCTGGAGCTGGTTACACGAAGATCGTCCTGATCGCGTTGACCGGGCTGGCGTGCGTGCTGGGACTGGTCGCGCTGCAGCGCGGGCACGGGTTTCAGATTGCCGCAACGACAGCCGCGGCAGCCGCCTTTGTCGCGTCCGCCGTCTATGTGGCACTGGATCTCGAGCCGCGGATCTACGCGCATCGAGCGACGTCTGCCCGATTCTGGCTGCTCACCGAGAAATACCGCGCGCTGCTCGCCGATGTCCATGACCAGGTCCTCGACGCGTCAGGCATCGCCCATCGGCGGGACGTTCTGATACAGGAGGCACGGGCCATCTTCGAGCATGCACCGCCAGCGGATCGGCAGACGTACGATGTGGCCAAGACCGCGCTGTCGGGCGCCGGGCGAAAAGGCTACTCGGATGACGAGATCGATGCGCTGCTCCCCGAGTCGCTGCGACGCCCGAAGGGCGCAGCCGCGTAGTCACCGCGCAAGCGCCGCCACTTCGTCCCGCAGCCTCGAAGAGATGTCTGCGACGGCCTGCCGATCCAGAACTGACACGTCAGGGAATGTTCGGGGTTCGCCGATCCGCAGTCGAAGCGGGAAAGGACGCGGTAGCGCTCGCCCTTTGGGCCACGCCTCGAACGCCCCTGAAAGATGACACGGCACGACCGGCGTCCGGGTTCCGGCGACCAGTCGTGCAACGCCCGATCGAAATCGACCCAGCTCGCCAGAATTGCTGCGCGTGCCTTCCGGAAAGATAATCAGCACGGTTTCCGGATGGACCAGGAGCTCGCGGCATCCATCCAGGCCGCCCGCTCCGTGCTGTCGATCGAGCGGCCATCCATTCACCGCGATCCTCGAGAGGACACTGCGGAGCGGCGTGGAAAAGAAATAGTCTGCGGCCGCGACAGGAAAGGCATGGTGTACGCGCCGTAACGGAAGACTCGCGAGCAGACACACGGCATCGAGATGACTGGAGTGGTTACAGACCATGACGAACGACCGGTCCTCCGGGAGGTACTCCTGCCCGGCCACGTCCAGTCGATGACAGGCCCGCAGTACACCCCTCATCGCCAGTTGAATCCCGCAGCGGAGTATCCGCACGACTATTTCGTGCGAACGCCCCGGGCGCTCGCCAAACGGCAGCGAGACAGCGTCATGGTCGTATGTGCAGGTGCCCATGTGTGATTCCCTTCAGTAGACGTCGTAGAACCAGCGCACCATGTGAAAGAAGAGCGGGGCTGTGAAAATCAGGCTGTCGACACGATCGAGCAGCCCGCCGTGGCCGGGGATCAACGAGCCCATGTCCTTCACGCCGATGTCCCGCTTGATCATGCTGAGCGTCAGGTCGCCAAGTTGACCGCCGATGCCGACGATCAAGCCGGCGAGTACGAGTTGCACCCACCCGAAGTGAGGAAAGCTGAACCAGAGCAGCCATGGCAGCGCCATCGAAAACGCGAGAGCCCCCAGCGCACCGCCCCACGTCTTGTTCGGACTGATCGCGTCGCGAAGCTTTCGCCTGCCGAAAAGTTTTCCTGATGTGAAGGCGGCAACGTCGCTGCCCTCGACCGCGAGGAGCAGAAACAAGAGGTATCCGTAGGCATGGGGCGAATTCGCGAGAAATCCCACGTGACTGAACATCCAGCCCATGTAGATAAACCCCAGCACGGCCAGCGCGGAGTTCTGAAGTTGGCCCCGTGAGCGATTGCGAGCGATGGGCACGACAAGGACGAGACTCACGACGTAAACGGGCAGTGCCATGAAGAGGCCGTACCAGCCGGGTACGTGTCGCCAGGGATCTTCAACGAGCGAGCTCGCCGCCACCGCCGTGATGCCAACGTACACGGCTGCGGTGGTCCACCAGTCACGATAGAGTCCCGTCGCGCGAGCGAACTCTCTGAAGGCGAAAATCGCCGCGACCGCAACGCTGATAATCGTCGCCACTCGGCCGGCGACTACGACGGCGAGCACGATAGGCACCATGACGAGCCAGCTGCGATAGGTTCGCCAGACACTGCCAAGCCGGCACCCGAATCCGTAGGTCAAGAGGACGAGCAGAAGACCGATACCTGGCAGAAGCGTTCCGACAAGTACGACGTACCTCAAGACCGTGCTGCTGGTCAGCGCAACGGTTGGAGACATCATCGTCGGCCTCCGAGTTCAATCGCGATGCGCCGCAGACGACGGAGTGCGGTCAGGGCACCTCCGGCGACAATCAGCATCAACGCGAAACCCACGGCACTGAAGCCACCGCTCGCCAATCCGCCTGGCCAGGCCGCGGGCGCGAACGCGCAATACAGGCAGGCGCCCGTAATGGCCGCCATGCGCTGAGGCTTGGCCATGGGCCCGGCGAAGAGCCCTCGCACGCCGACTGAATTCCCGAACGCTCGTAGATAGGCGGTGACGATGGCGACGAGCGCTGCCTGGTATCCCAGGGCAGGCGTTCCGCCGACCGCGAATCCGGCTGCTATCAGGATCATGATGTCAGCGATGCGATCGGGGACCTCGTTGTAGAGCTCCCCGACGGGTGACGCGCGCTTCGATCCGACGGCGATCATTCCATCGAGGAGATTCGCAAGAAGCCGAAGCTGAACACAGAAGGCTGCGAGCACGAGAAGGGCTCGTGCGCCAGCGACCGGTGTCGTGCGAGTCTCCGCCAGACAGAGTGCGGCAAGCCCCGCAAATCCGACGCTGCTCAGAGATACGGCGTTGGCAGATACGTTGTTGGCCATCAACCACGACGTCACTCGATGAGCAAGATCAACGTCACGGCTCTTCAGCGGCCGCCGCTCTGCCGGGTGATAGGTCACGTCGATCATGTTTGCACCTCGATCAGTCCTGCCACGAGCGTGTCGGCCGTTCTATCGGTGCGTGAAAAAGCTCGTAGCGCGGCCAGCGCTTCCGGGCGAACAACAACGCTCGGTCTTGCCGTACGGATCCGTGCGACAGCCTCGTCCGCGGTAGCCGCAATGCCGGCTTCCATGAGCCAGGATCCTGCGACCGCGGCGCTGCGCGAGTAACCAATCTTGCAGTGAACGTAGACGATGCCCGCCTCGCGGTGCGTGCTGATGAAGTTGAGTGCCGCGCCCAACTGCTCTGGTGTTGGAGCCGTCAGATCGAGGACCGGGAGATTCAGGTAGGGGAGCGCGAGAAACGCACCGGGCTCGGAGAACTCGCTGGTGAGATCGAGCACGGCGGTCACGCCGTGCTTCACGGCGCTCACGGCTTCACGGCTGCGCAGGTGACGGCCGATCACGACATTTGGCGCGACGACGCTCCAGGGGTCAGCCTGGCGTCGGTAGTAGATTAGCGATGCGTGCTGCGCCGCCAGCCAGGGCGCAAGCACGATCCGGGCAGCGAGTGACAGCCTGCCATTCTCTTTCCTCGTGATGCCGGCATACAGACCGAAGTACGCGCCCGCCACAATCGCGAGTGACGCCGCAGGCCAGAGAAACACGAGTCCCAGCGGCCGCAACCCTGTTCCGACCACGCCGAGCGCTGCTGATGCGGCGGCGTAGAGCAATCCGATTCGCACATTCATCGCGAGCGGCTGCGACTTGCTCCGGTCTGGGATCAGGTAATAGCAGAGGAGCCCGAGCAGGAATCCTCCGCCCAGATCGATCACGTGATGCTGATACGTCAGGATGGTTGACACTCCGATCAGACCGAACCAGCCACAAATGAGCCATCGGACAATGCCACGCGTATGGCGGTGGTAGACCGCCGACAGAATCATCAGAATGGCGATGTGCAGTGACGGAAACAGGTTGTATGGCCGATCGAAGCCGTGCAGGATCTCGAAAATGCCGGCCGTCCAGCCGGTCGGCGCTGGTCGAGGAAACGCGAACCGCAACGGCATTAGGAGAAACAGCGTCCCCGCCGCGAGAATCGCGGTGGCCATGCGGCGCCGGAACGTCCGCAGTTCCGCCCGCTCGCCGCACAGAAACGGCGCCGCGATGAAGAACAGATCGAGCGACACGTAGGGGACGACCATCCAGGCTACGAACGGAAGCCGGTGTTCCCATTCGAACGCCCATGTGCCGACGTCGGCCGCACGGATGTGATCCAGCCGGTCGCGCTGTAAACAGCAACGAACAGGACAGACAAACCGAGCGCGGTCCAGGCGTTCAGCGCACGCGGATGGCGAGCGACACCGTGAACATGCCCCATGGATCGATCTCCATCTGCCGCTTCTCGAAGCCTGCCGCGCGCACGAGATCGTCCATCTCGGCTTGCGTACGGCGGCGCATGATCCACGGCTTGCCGTCCCAGTCGCACAGGCCACGAGCAATCAATTCGAGCTGGGGGTGCCAGGGCTGGTTCGTGTAAATCAGAGAACCGCCTTCGGGCATCGATCCCGCCAGGCCCTGAGCGAGCCCAGAACCTTCGCGTTGTCCGGGAACAACTCGTAGAGCCCGGACACGATCGCGATGTCCGATCGGGGTCGAAGGCCCTCGAACGAGGACGGGTCGAACGCGTCTGCCTTGATGAAGGTCACGTTCTGCAGACCCAGCGAACTGGCGAGCGCCTTGCCTTCTTCGAGATTCGCGGGTTCCGCATCGCGCAGTTCCGCGGTGACCTTCAGCGATTCACATCGCTTCAGCGTCTCGAGCAGGTAGCGACCTGCACCCGCGGCGATGTCCACGACGTGGACCGATCCCTTCCGCGCGTGCGTCTGCTCGATCGCTTCGCGTACGACATGCTCGAGCAACCGTCGGCGTACCCGGATGCCGCGCCAACCGATGCCGTTCAGGTACTGTCGATCGATCAGCCGGCCCACTGGCGTGAAGCCGGCTGGCCGGTTGCGATAGACGTAGTCCAGCGTCCGGCCCGAATTGAATCCGCTCTGCCATCCGAGACGGATGCCCGCGCTCAGCCGGCCCAGCGTCCGCATGAAGATGCCGAACGACGTGTAGGTCATCCACTTGATTGACAGGGGCATCAGCGGCCGCACAAGCGTGCGGTATTCGTCGTAGGTGTAGCCCTTCTCGTGGGCGTCAAGGAGCGACTCGGGCTCGGCGCGAGATGCAAAGGCTGCCTCGATGAACTGGCGAGTCAGCCGGAGCGGTCGAGTGGCGTCCGCCTCGTGGTAGACGTCATGGTAGAAGCCGGGCAGCACCTCCAGGTGTTTGACCGGCGAGCCGAGCCGCTCGAAGAACCTCCGCTGCGAGCTTCGCTTGACCACCCAGTCGGAACCCGCCGTGAGCACCATCGTCGGAACACGGATCGCCGCGGCGTCCTGAATCAGCCGTGTCGCAGTGTCGTGCAAGTCGATGAGCACCCGCGTTGAAATCGCATGACTGATCAGCCCGTCCCGTTCATGGCGCATGCGCTCGGCCGGATCGTGCGTAAGCACACGTGACTTCACGTAGCTCGGCACGATTCTCATGATGCCGAGCGCCTGCGCCAATCGAAGCACGGGGATGGCCAACGGCAGGTACAGCCGGATGCGGAACGCCGGCGTCGCGAGCACCGCTGCGCGCACGCGCGGAGCGAAATCGTGGATCCAGGTCGCGACGATCGCGGCGCCGACGCTGTGTCCAACGACTGCGATCTGATCCATCGGTACCCGCTCGATTTCCGACACGTGCCGGACGAAGAGCTCCGCATCCCTGGCGTACCAACCGAAGTGCTCGGCATCGTCGCGCGGCCCCTCAGAGCGGCCATTGCCGCGGGCGTCCCAGGCGAAGACCGTGAACCCGTCCGGCGCAAGCGCCTCCACCACGTCGTTCCAACGGCCGGAGTGCTCGTGGCCGCGGTGGAAGAGAACCAGGATGCGGCCGGCGGGAGAGGGTGGCCGCCAGGCGCGATAGAACAGCCGCGTCCCATCCCAGCTCGTGAACCAGTGTTCGGAGGCACTGAAGCGAGTGTTGACGCCATGCGAAGCCCGCGAGTGCACCGGAGGAGGCGGGGATCCGGATTCGTCGTGGCGTCGAACGCGAGCTTCGCGCGATCGCCTTAGCAGGTTCGTCGCCGTCCGATGGAGTGTGGCAGTTACCATGACTCAACATACGGAGGGTCCCGGACCGGAGTCCTGACGGGACGGTGAAGATTCGCTGAATTGTCGTGAAGGGCCGGGAGAAATTGCGGATTGCGGTCGAGATTGGTGATTACAGAAAGTGCTATGCTTCCGCCGCCATCCTGGGAGAGCCCATGTCAGTCGCGCGAAAACTCACGTGAACCGGATCGCCATCCTGGCTACGCTGTTTGGCTCGATCGCTACCGCGGCGTCGCAGCAAGCGCCACCGCCGCCTCAACAACCGCCATGGACGTTGACCGAGGATCAGATTCGCACGATCGTCGGTCGCGTTCGCGCCGGACGCGATCTGACCCCGAAGTCATGGCCAAACGGCGCGCGTGTCGCCGTCGGCCTTTCCTTCGATCTGGACAACGAAACGGGAACGCTGAGGGACGGGCTGACGAGCCCTGCGTTGCTGTCTCAGGGCGAATACGGGTCGCGGGCAGGGCTCCCGCGGGTTCTATCGCTGCTCGAACGGCATGGTATTGCTGCGTCGTTCTTCGTTCCGGCGGTGACGGCGATGCTGCATCCGGAGTCGATGAAAGCGATCGCGAAGTCCGGCCGGCACGAAGTCGGACTGCACGGATGGATTCACGAGCGGAACTCTCAGCTCGATGAATCGACGGAACGCGATCTCCTGACGCGTGCGGCTCGGATGCTCGAAGCGTCGACCGGCAAGCGGCCGGCGGGGATGCGAACGCCGTCCTGGGACTACAGTCCCTCGACGCTGACGATCGCGCGGGAGCTGGGGCTGATGTACGACAGCAGCCTCATGGCCGATGATCATCCCTACGAGATTGTGGCTGATGGTCAGCCCACCGGCCTCGTCGAGCTTCCTGTCGAATGGATCCTCGACGACTTCCCGTATTTCTGGATGGACCGCACGTCGACCGTCAGACCGACGATGACACCGGACGAGGTCTTCGCGATCTGGAAGGGGGAGTTCGACGGCGCGTACGAGGAGCGGGGCTTGTTCATCCTCACGATGCACCCGCACGTGATCGGACACCGGGGCCGGATCGCGATGCTCGATCGACTCATCGCGTACATGAAGTCGAAGCCCGGCGTGTGGTTCGCGACACATGAGGACATCGCGAAGTACGTGAGGCCGAAATAGCGATTCCGCAATTCAGCAATAAAAAAGGCCCGACGCTTGCGCATCGGGCCTCGACGAATAATCCCGGCAGTGACATTTCTCACTGCTCGCGGGGCCCCACCCCCGCTCGCGCGGCTCGACTCGCTTCGCTCCCTCGCCTCAGCCGCAGGCGCTCTCTCCCACACACTTACGCATGCAGTGGCTTTGATCACTGCTCGCGGCTGGCGCCGCTCGCCGGCGGTGCCCGCCGATGGCTACGCATGCGCTGCATTCAGCAATCAGCATTCAGCAATCAGCAATAAAAAAGGCCCGACGCTTGCGCATCGGGCCTCGACGAATAATCCCGGCAGTGACCTACTCTCCCACACACTTACGCATGCAGTACCATCGGCGGTAGAGAGCTTAACTTCCGTGTTCGGAATGGGAACGGGTGTGACCCCTCTCCTATGACCACCGGGAAAGGCGGTGATTGCTGAATTCTGAATGCCGGGTGCTGATTTGGCTCAATCAGCATTCAGCATTCGACACTCAGCATTCGGTCTTGTTTGCCTGGGGTCTCACGTTTTGGGGCGTCCCAATTCTGGCGCCGGTTCGTGAGTCGTCCCAGACTATGTCAAAGAACAATCAATTGAATATCCTGCAAACGGTAGTTTTTCTTCCCACGTTTTGCATCGTCAAGAAAGAAATGGTCAAGCCTCACGGCTGATTAGTATCGGTTAGCTCCACACATCGCTGTGCTTCCACACCCGACCTATCACCTGGTCATCTTCCAGGAGCCTTCAGAGCCTTACGGCTGGGAGATCTCATCTTGTGGAGGGTTTCACGCTTAGATGCCTTCAGCGTTTCTCCCTTCCGCACGTAGCTACCGAGCGCTACCCTTGGCAGGATAACTCGTACACTAGAGGTGCGTCCATCCCGGTCCTCTCGTACTAAGGACAGCCCCACTCAAATCTCCTGCGCCCATGACAGATAGAGACCGAACTGTCTCGCGACGTTCTAAACCCAGCTCACGTACCGCTTTAACCGGCGAACAGCCGGACCCTTGGAACCTGCTACAGCTCCAGGATGCGATGAGCCGACATCGAGGTGCCAAACCTGAGCGTCGATGTGAACTCTTGGCTCAGATCAGCCTGTTATCCCCGGCGTACCTTTTATCCGTTGAGCGATGGCCCTTCCATGCGGAACCACCGGATCACTAAAGCCTGGTTTCCCACCTGCTCCACTTGTAGGTGTCGCAGTCAAGCTCGCTTATGCTTTTGCACTCTACGGCTGATTTCCAAACAGCCTGAGCGAACCTTCGCGCGCCTCCGTTACAGTTTAGGAGGCGACCGCCCCAGTCAAACTACCCACCTAGCAGTGTCCCTGACCTGGATGACAGATCGAGGTTAGAACGCCGGAGTGTTAAGGGTGGTATCTCACCGTTGGCTCCCCCGAGTCCGAGAACCCGGGTTCAAAGCCTCCCACCTATCCTGCGCATAACACGCCAGCATTCACTACTAAGATGTAGTAAAGGTGCACGGGGTCTTTTCGTCTAGTCACGGGCAACCGGCGTCTTCACCGGTACCACAAATTCGCAGTGCCCCTCGTTGAGACAGCGCCCAAATCGTTACGCCATTCGTGCAGGTCGGAACTTACCCGACAAGGAATTTCGCTACCTTAGGACCGTTATAGTTACGGCCGCCGTTTACCGGGGCTTCAGCTCAAAGCTTCGCCTTGCGGCTAACCTCTCCCTTTAACCTTCCGGCACCGGGCAGGCGTCAGACCCTATACGTCGTGTTCGACTTCGCAGAGTCCTGTGTTTTTAGTAAACAGTCGCTTGGGCCTCTTTATTGCAACTCGTTCGCGCACACGATCGCGAGGATCGTGCACGGTAATCGAGCACCCCTTATTCCGAAGTTACGGGGCCAGTTTGCCGAGTTCCTAAACGAGGGATCACACTTGCGCCTGAGGATATTCTCCTCGCCTACCTGTGTCGGTTTGCGGTACGGGTACCCACTCTTCTCCTTAGAGGCTTTTCTCGGCAGCGTGGCATCACCGGCTTTGCGGGTCAAAGACCCTCGCCATGGCACCTCAGGGAATGTGACTCTCCGGATTTGCCTGGAGAATCCCCCTACATGCCTGAACCCACACGTCCAATCGTGGGCCCGGTTAGCCTCCTGCGTCCCCCCATCGTGATAACGAAAAGTAGGTAGTTCCGGAATATTGACCGGATATCCATCCGCTACGCCTTTCGGCCTCGCGTTAGGACCCGACTGACCCTGAGCGGACGAACCTTCCTCAGGAAACCTTAGGCTTACGGCGGGGAAGATTCTCACTTCCCTTCTCGCTACTTATGCCGGCAGGGTCACTTCTCGCCGCTCCACCAGTCCTTACGGTCTGACTTCGCTGCAACGAGAACGCTCCTCTACCAATATGAGACCCCGCAGGGTCTCGTCTATTCTACGGCTTCGGTCCTGTACTTGAGCCCCGTTGAATTGTCGGCCCAGAGCCGCTTGACCAGTGAGCTATTACGCTTTCTTTAAAGGATGGCTGCTTCTAAGCCAACCTCCTGGTTGTCTAAGCGTCTCCAGATCCTTTACCACTTAGTACAGAGTTAGGGACCTTAGCCGGTAGTCTGGGCTGTTTCCCTCTCGACAATGAAGCTTAGCCCCCACTGTCTGACTCCCGAGATACGTGTCGTTGGCATTCGCAGTTTGATTGGATTCAGTAAGCTGGTAAGCCCCCTAGTCCATTCAGTTCTCTACCACCAACGCCGACCTCTCGAGGCTATCCCTAAAGATATTTCGAGGAGAACGGGCAATCACGAGGTTTGATTAGCCTTTCACCCCTACCCTCAGCTCATCCAAGCTGTTTTCAACCAACACTGGTTCGGGCCTCCATACGGTGTTACCCGTACTTCACCCTGGCCAAGGGTAGATCACCTCGCTTCGCGTCTAATCCCAGCGACTTGTCGCCCATTTCGGACTCGCTTTCGCTGCGGCTCGCTTTCGCTTAACCTTGCCACTGAGATTAACTAGCCGGCTCATTATGCAAAAGGCACGCGGTCAGGCATTCCTCGGCCGAAGCCAAGGCATAGCCCTCCCACTGCTTGTAGGCATACGGTTTCAGGTACTATTTCACTCCCCTCGCAGGGGTTCTTTTCACCTTTCCCTCACGGTACTGGTTCACTATCGGTCGCCAGGAAGTATTTAGCCTTACGGCATGGTCGCCGTAGATTCACACGGGATTTCTCGTGTCCCGCGCTACTCAGGTGCCTGTCGCGAGCCAGCATGTTGTCGCCTACGGGGCTGTCACCCTCTATGGCCGATCGTTCCAGATCGTTCGACTAACAAGCTGGTTGGTAACTCGCTGGTTTTACACCAGACAGGTCCTACAACCCCACCGTGCAAGCACAGTGGTTTGGGCTCTTCCGCGTTCGCTCGCCGCTACTAGCGGAATCACTATTGTTTTCTTTTCCTCCGGGTACTGAGATGGTTCACTTCCCCGGGTTGTCTTCGCTAGACCTATGGATTCAGTCTAGGATTCTCAGGTATTAGCCTGAGTGGGTTGCCCCATTCGGAAATCCTCGGGTCAAAGCCTGTTTGCGGCTCACCGAAGCTTATCGCAGCTTACCACGTCCTTCATCGACTCCTGGCGCCAAGGCATTCACCGTACGCCCTTAGTAGCTTGACCATATGATCTTCTAGAACTCGAAACTAACGCTCACCGCGTCTCGCTGTTCGCTGCTCGCGATTCGACAAAATCGAACTGCGAACCGCGAACCACGAATCGCGACATGCGATAGTTCCTTACACACTGCTTGTCCGCCTTCGCTCTTACGAGCTACGGCGAGACAGGTTGTGATTTGTGGTCGGAAAAACTACCGTTTGCAGGATATTCAATTGTAAAAGAGCGTTTGAAGCTTCCGAGCTCCCAGCTTACGCTGCCAGCCTGGTTGAGCGCCGCTTTCGCGACGAGCCTCTCTCAATCTTGCGTCTGGCCCACCTTCGCGCTGCGCGCTTCGGTGGGCAACCTTCGCCGGCCTCGCCATCGTGGCTTGCCAACCGAAGCTCGCTTCGCTTCGCGTTGTCAAGGCCGAGCGACTCGGGAGCGAAGGTTGGAGAATACCGGGCTCGAACC
>CAVTIL010000019.1:0-342500 GCA_963734695.1 uncultured Acidobacteriota bacterium | reverse complement strand
GATTGCGAAGCTGAAGGACTTTCTCGAGGAAAAAAAATTTGCTCGATATCTTGAGCAAATCATCCGGCCGCACCGGCCGGGTCACGCTCCGTGCAGATCAATATACGTGGCGCGCCCCGGACCTGTCAACCCCGAAAGATTGGCGAATTCCATCAGCGGCGGATTCGCACAACATGCTGATCCTTCCGGCCTTTTCTCAGCACGATCACTTCGCCGCCAATCGCGTCGTCAATCGTCAAACGGGCTTTTTCATCACGCGCGCGGACGTTGTTCACGTACACCCCGCCGCTCTTGACGAGCCGCGTCGCCTCGCTTCGAGACGTCGTCAGCTTGACGGTCGCCAGCAGCTCCACCAGTGGGATGCCGCCGTCGGGGAGCGTCATTTCCGTTGACGGCGCATCCGCCAGCACCATCAACACGTCGTCCACCGCCGCGGACGTCAGGCTTTCGTTGAAGAGGACCGACGCCGCGCGTTCCGCCCGCGCGACCTGGTCGGCGCCGTGAACGAGCGACGTCACCTCCCGTGCGAGCGCGCGCTGCGCTTCGCGGGCTTCCGGCTTCTCGCCTGCGGCGCGCGCGAGTTCATCGATGGCCTCGCGCTCCAGGAACGTGAAGAATTTCAGATACCGGACGACGTCGCGATCGTCGGTGTTCAGCCAGAACTGATAGAAGTGAAACGGCGACGTGCGCGCCGGATCCAGCCAGACGGCGCCGGCTTCCGTCTTCCCGAACTTCACGCCGGCTGACGTCGTCACCAGCGGCAGCACGAGGCCGTGAACTTTCGCCGCGCGCAGCTTCCGCACCAGGTCGCATCCGGCAGTGATGTTGCCCCATTGATCGCTGCCACCCATCTGAAGCGTGCAGCCGTAGCGATCGAACAGGACGAGAAAGTCATAAGCCTGCAGCAGCAGGTAGCTGAATTCCGTGAAGGAAATCCCGTCGTCGCTCTCCACGCGCCGCTTGATCGACTCCTTCGGCGAGCATCACGTTGACCGTGAAATGCTTCCCCACGTCGCGCAGGAACGACATCAGATCGATCGTCGCGAGCCAGTCGGCGTTGTTGACGATGCGCGCCGGATTGGCGCGGGCGTCGAAATCCAGGAACTGGGCGAGCTGACCCTTGATACCTTCGAGGTGCTGCTGTACCTGCTCAGGACTGAGAAGCGTCCGCTCCTGCGATTTGCCGCTCGGATCCCCGATGAGACCGGTGCCCCCGCCGGCGATCGCGATCGGCGAGTGCCCCGCGCGCTGCAGGCGGGCAAGCGCCATGACGGGAAGCAGCGACCCGACATGAAGGCTTGATGCGGTTGGATCAAACCCGATGTAACCGGTGACAGGGCCGGCGGCGAGCGCGTCGCGGACGCCCTCCGTCCCGCCGTAGAGCATGTCCCGCCATTCGAATTCGCGATAGAGATCCAGCATTGAGATGCGCGGCCGCGCGCCCCGTACTATACCGTGAGTCCCGCACGACTTCCGCGATCCGCCGCGCACGTTGTTCGTGCACCGTTGAGGAGAGCAGCCGATTCGAGAACGCCACGGGCTAACATAGCAATCGCATGGCCGGCACATCGACATCGCGGACCGTCACGCGGCGCGACTTGCTGAAAGGCTGTGCCGCGGCCGGAATCGGCGTGGCGACCGGCACCGTCGCGCACGGATATCTGTACGAGCGCTTTGACGTGGGCCTGACGCGGGAAACGCTCGACGTGTCGGGTCTGCCCCGGGCGTTAGCGGGGTTGCGCGTCGGACTCGTGACCGATGTGCACCGCAGCGACACGGTCTCGCACGAGATGATCGATCGCGCCGTGCGGCTCCTGATGACTGAGTCCCCGGACCTCATCATCCTCGGCGGTGATTACGTCACGTGGGGCGACCGGCGATTCGTCGGCCCGGCAGCCGATGCGCTGGCGCCGCTGACCGCACCGCATGGTGTCTTCGCAGTCCTGGGGAATCACGACAACGATCACGACATGCCGCCAGCCCTCGCGGCGAAGGGATTCGCCGTGCTGCGCGACGCGCGCACGAGGCTGACCATCCGGGGCGAGATCCTCGATCTGGCGGGCATTCGGTACTGGACTCGAAAAGCATCCGAGATTGCCTACGTGCTGCGCGGGGCATCGCCGAATGTCATCTTGCTGGCCCACACGCCCATGCGCCTGATCGAAGCGGCCGCGTTGGCCGTCCCGCTCGTGTTGAGCGGGCATACCCATGGCGGTCAGATTGTGCTGCCGGGGATCGGCGCCGTTGCCGCGCGCGAATTTCCCGTGATCGCGGGCAGCGATCGGCGGGAAAACACGGCGATCTTCGTCAGCCGCGGCGTGGGAACCGTATACGTGCCGGTGCGGTTGAACTGTCCACCCGAGGTCGCTCTCCTCACCCTCCGGCCGAGAGAGATCTAACCAGCCTTGCATTTGTCCCCGCGTGGGCGCATAATGCCGAGGCTGTTGATTTTGAATAATCAAAATTATAGTGTTGAATATAGAAATGCTTGGTGTGCCTATGTCTAAACCGCTGAAAAGATGGATATTAGCAACATTGATTGTTTCGGCTCTCGTCTTTCCATTGGCTGGGACCTGGAGCGATCCGTGGCTATGGGGCTACGTGACGGTCTTGTCGATGACCGCTGCCTACGCAATGTTTTCCATGGACGAGGACCTGGCCAGGGAACGATTCCGTCCTCCGAGTGCGGGTGCCGATCGGACGGCGCTTGGGTTCATGAGGGTCGTGGCCCTCTCGCACATCGTGGTCGGCGCACTCGACACGGGACGGTGGCACCTGACCGCCCCGGTGCCCGGGGGAATTCGTGCGCTGGCGCTGGCAGGTCTCGCCGCCGCCCTGGGCACCTTCTACCGCGCCATGCGCGAGAACCGATTCTTCTCGGCGGTCGTGCGACTCCAGGAAGACCGGGGACACCGCGTCATCGACACGGGGCCATACAGCGTCGTCCGCCATCCTGGTTACGCGGGGCTCGTCCTGGTTCCGCTGTTCAGCGGGCTGGCGCTCGGTTCGTGGGCCGCCGTCGCTCTCGGCCTCATCATGTCCGCGCTCGTCGTCCGGCGGGTTCTCTTCGAGGATGCGTTCCTCCGTCAGCACCTCGATGGGTACGTCGCCTATGCCCAACGGGTTCCGAACCGCCTCATCCCCGGTGTCTGGTGATTGCGCCCTGACCGGGGTCTGACCCCGATCTGTGATCCATGTTCACGGGAGGACGCAGATTGAAAATCGAGGCGCGTCAGTCGTTCGGCTGGACGAATCTGCGCCCCTCGAGCCGCCAGCGCCGATCCAGGACGATCCGGACCGCGTCGGGATACAAACGATGCTCCTCGATGAGGATCCGGGCGGCCAGTCGATCCACGGTGTCGTCGTCACGAACCGGGACGGACGCCTGCAGCACAATTGGTCCGCCGTCGAGTTCGCCTGTCACGATGTGCACCGTCGCTCCAGTGACCTTCACGCCGTGATCGAGCGCCTGCTGCTGTGCGTTCACGCCAGGGAAGGCCGGCAGCAGCGAGGGGTGGATGTTGAGGATTGCATCCGGGAACGCAGCGAGCAGGCGCGGCCCGACGAGCCGCATGAACCCGGCGAGGCACACCAGCGAGACGCCGCGGGAACGAAGCTCGTTCGCGACGGTCGCGTCATAGTCGTCGCGCGACGGGAAGCCGCGGTGGTCCAGCGCCATCGTCTCGATCCCTGCGGCGCGCGCCCGATCCAGTCCGGCTGCATCCGCCTTGTTCGAGATCACGATCGCGATCTGTGCGTTCAGCGTGCCCGCGGCGATGGCGTCAATGAGCGCCTGAAGGTTGCTGCCGCGGCCGGAGATGAGGACGCCGATGCGGCGGGAGTGTGTAATCGAGCGACCGGGGTCTGACCCCGGACTGTCTGCGTTCACGGTAAGTCCTTTGCGATCCGCGTTAGTGATGCCACGACATCGCAGGTTGTCACGCGGAGGCGTTGTCTATCACGTCTGCAACCGAGGGTCGAGAAAAGGCCCGTTATTTCGGTTTTCTGCAGACTATATCGCGTTCATTCGTCTCACGGCTGAAGCGCGTGACGTTCGACCCATCAGGATAATTGCGTACTGCCTCATGCCCAACCACTGGCATTTTCTGTTATGGCCGGACGGCGATGATCAATTGCCGAAGTTCATGCACTGGCTCACGGGCACGCATGCGGGTCGATGGCGCCGAGACACAGTGTCACAGGGTGAGGGCGCGGTATACCAGTCCCGCTATACGGCGGTTACCGTCCAGGACCAACGCCAGTTGCTCACCGTCTGGCGGTACGTGGAGCGGAATCCCGTGGAAGCGGGCCTGGTAGATGAAGCGCAGGATTGGCCGTGGTCGAGCGCCGGTCAATTGAGCAATCCCTCACCCGACCTGGTCCTTGACGCGCCACCGATTGTGAGGCCGGCTGACTGGCTGTCGTTTGTCAATCGGCGAGAGATCGGTTTGGATGATGTTCTGTCCGCGTAGACGCCGGGAAGTGTGTAACGCAACGACCGGGGTCTGACCCCGGCCCAATCGACGACCGGGGTCTGACCCTGGGTACTTGGGGTCAGACCCCAGTAGCGTAGTCGACTTGCCTCGCGCCACTCACCACGCGGCCGATGCGCACGGCGGCCGGCTCCCCGGTTCGCGCGAACTCGCTGATCAAGCGATCGGCCTCGGCATGCTCACAGGCCACGATCAGCCCGATTCCCATGTTGAACGTGCGCAGCATGTCATCGTCGGGCACATGGCCCGTGTGCTGCAGCCACTGAAAGATGGCTGGCACCTGCCACGCGGAGCGCTCGATGACCGCACCGGTGCCCTCGGGAAGGATGCGCGGCAGATTGTCCGTGATGCCTCCACCGGTGATGTGCGCCATGCCTTTGATGAGGCCTGACGAGAGGAGCGGCCTGATCACGGGCAGGTACGATCGATGCGGCTCGAGCAGCGCAGCGCCGATCGTCCCGCCAATTTCCGCGACGCGCGAGTCTACGCGCAGGCCGGCCAGATCAAACGCAATCCGACGGGCAAGCGAGTATCCGTTTGTGTGAAGCCCGGAGGACGGCAACCCGACCAGCGCGTCGCCGGATCGAATGGTCCGGCCGTCGATCAGCCGTTCGCGCGCCACGACGCCGACGATGAATCCGGCAACGTCGTACTCGCCGTCGGCGTAGAAGCCGGGCATCTCGGCCGTTTCACCACCAAGGAGCGCGCAACCGTTCTCGCGGCAGCCGGCCGACAATCCTTCGACGACCTGAACGGCGACGTCGGGCTCAAGCCGGCCGGTCGCGAGGTAGTCGAGGAAAAACAGCGGCTGCGCGCCCTGGACGAGGATGTCGTTGACACAATGGTTCACGAGGTCGATGCCGATCGTCCGGTGCACACCTGCCTGAAATGCTACGCGAAGCTTGGTGCCAACACCGTCGGCGCTTGCAACGAGGACGGGATCGTCGAGCTGCGCGGGATCGAGCCGGAAGAGCCCGCCGAAGGACCCGATGTCGGAGAGTACGCCGGAGGTAAACGTCCCGCGCGCAAGCGCGCGGATCCGTCGCACGACCTCGTTACCGGCCTCGATGTCGACGCCAGCCTGTTTGTAATCCATCAGAAGTCGAGTGTCTGGATGAGGGTTTCGGCGAGCTTCCGCGCGGGACTGTTTTCAGGCGCCGCCCAGTAGCCGCGGCGAACAGTCACGTAGAATCGCTCCTCTTCGAGATCCTCTTCCAGCATGTCGAACGCTTCCCCCAGCAGGACAATCGCCGGCTTCGGATCCGGCCTGGCCTGAAGAGCTTTCAGGAAGAACGGCGTGTTGCGAAGCGCGATGGTCCCTATCCCAAGCGCGATCGCGGCACGCGCCGGATCACGACTCGGGCCTCCATAGTCGATCAACTGTGACAGGGCATCGGCGTTGCCACCAGCCGCGAGCGCCGCAAGGCCGGCAGTCGACGCGCGAAGCAAGTCACGGAACCCGTCAGTTTCCATCGAGAACTTCAACGACTCCTCGAGGTAGCCCTGATGCGATGAACAATTGATCCCGAGCAGGCAGATCGCGGCGGCAATCGATGGCTGCACGGCTTTGGGGGCCGTCCGCTGGAGGCCGGCGAGCAAATCGACTGATTTCTTGTCCCCGATCTTTCCGATCGCAATCACCGCGTCGTCCTGGAGCGGTCCGTCCAGCTTCGCTACCTGGACGAGCGACGGAAGCGCATAGGCGCCTTTGTAGTCGCCGATCGCTTCAATGACGGCGCTGCGGAAATAGTCCTGACCCTTGATCACGAGCCCGGAGAGGGCTTCACGCACGCGAACGTCCGTCGAATACGCGGCCAGCGTTCGCGTCAGGGAGGGACGGACGGTTTCCGAGGCTTCCGTCGCCAGCGCGTCGAGCATGCGCGGCACCAGCAGCGGGTCCTGATTGTGCTCGAAGTACGCGTATCCCACGGCCCGCAGACGGTCGTTCTTCGCAGACCACGACTGAACCATGACGTCGTGGGTCCGGCTATCGTTCAAACCGGAGAGGAGCACCAGCGCGCGGTACCGGACATATCCGTCGGCGTGATTGCCGATCGCCTCGATGAGCGCGGGAACGACGGTCGCAACCGGCGCGCGGCGAATCGTTCGGGCCGCCGCGGTCCTGACCGCATAGTCCACGGTCCCCAGATGATCGATCGCGGTCTTCAGCTGTTCGGGAGTAAGAGGCGTCTCGCGCTGCGTTTCCACGCGCGGCGGCGTGGCGCCGCGTGCGCCGGTGGCTTGAAATGCCGTGGGACTGGTGGCACCGATCGCCGCGGCCGCGAGCAGGACGACGACAGCGCGCATTGAAGGCTAGTCGATGGCTTTCAGCGCGAGCTGCAGGTATGCGTGCTCGTCACGCGGGAATGACACGGGGTACACACCGGTGTAACACGATGTGCAGTATGACTGGTGCCCGGCGCCGACGGCCGACCGAAGCCCGTGGAGACTCAGAGTACGCGAGCGAGTCCGCTCCCACATATTTCCGAATCTCGTCAATGGTGTGGGTCGAGGCAATCAGTTCGGCGCGGCTTGGCGTATCCACGCCATAAAAGCACGGTGAAATGGTTGGCGGGCAACTGATACGCAGATGGACCTCGCTCGCGCCAGCCGCCTTGACCATCTTCACGATCTTGCGGCTCGTCGTGCCCCGGACGAGCGAATCATCGAGGAGGACGACCCGCTTGCCTTCCAGGATGCTGCGAACGGGGTTCAACTTCACCTTCACGCCGAAGTGACGGATGGACTGCTGCGGTTGAATGAACGTCCGTCCGACATAGTGGTTCCGGATGAGCCCCATGCGAAGCGGTAGCTTCGACTCCTCGGCAAAACCGGTCGCCGCGCACACGCCGGAGTCGGGAATCGGCACGACGACGTCAGCGGCCACGCCGGCCTCGCGTGCCAGCACCCGGCCAAGCTCGGTGCGGACGTCGTTCACGCTGCGGCCGAAGACATAGCTGTCCGGACGTGCGAAGTAGACGTGCTCGAAGACGCACTGGGAGAGCGCCGCCTGGGGAAACGGCTTGATTGATCGAAGGCCGCCGTCGGAGATGACGAGAACCTCGCCCGGCTCGACGTCGCGCACGTACGTCGCGCCAATCAGATCGAGCGCGCACGTCTCCGAGCAGACGATCCACGCGTCGCCCATTTTTCCGAGCGCCATCGGGCGGAATCCGTGTGGATCGCGGACCGCAATCAGTCGATCCTTCGTCAGCAGCGCGAGCGAGAACGCGCCCTGGATCTGCGCGATGGAATCAATGAGCGCATCCTCGACCGATGTTCCCTTCGACCGCGCGTAGAGGTGCAGCAGCACTTCGGTATCGCTGCTGGTCTGAAAAATCGCGCCGTCTCTGACGAGCTCGTCGCGCAGCTCCCGGGCGTTGACGAGGTTGCCGTTGTGAGCCACGGCAATCTGGCCGTGGGCGCAATCGATGAGGAACGGTTGCGCGTTCGCCAGCCGGCTCTCGCCAGCCGTCGAGTACCGCGTATGGCCGACGGCCAAATGCCCTGGAAGCGCGTGAAGCGCCTCTTCGTCGAACGCCTCGGCCACGTGGCCCATCGCGCGGCTCGCGCGAATGCGCGCACCGTCGGACGTGACAATGCCGGCGCTCTCCTGGCCGCGGTGCTGGAGCGCATACAACCCGAGGTACGTGAGATTGGCGGCCTCGGGATTCCCGAAGATTCCGAAGACGCCGCATTCGTCCTTGAACTTGTCCAGCATGGTTCGCGTGGCCTCGCACGGCGCCGGCGTCGCGCTGTCGGTGAGTACGTGTATTCTACGCTGCCCTGCCCCTGAAGTGACGCGCAATCGCGGTTGACCACATCCGTTCGGCATCGGCGGTCACGACATTGATGACTTCCCGGCCATCCACGCGCACGATCAACCGCGATCCGCCGGTCCTGCCGATGAGTTTGGCCGGGACGCCGGCTTCCGCCGCCATCTGCAACAGGGTGTCGCGATCGCGGCCGCCGATCGACACGACCGCGCGGGATGCGGACTCGCCGAAGAGTGTCGCGATATCGGATGCGGGTGAACCTTGCACGCGACTGCCGGGGATATCAACCTCGCAGCCAATGCCATTCGTGTCGAACGCGCACTCCGCCAGCGTGACCGCAAAACCACCGTCAGAACAATCGTGAGCGGACCGAAGGATCCCAACGGATGACGCCCGGCCAAGCAGCGAGATCAAACGCCGTTCGCGATCGAGATCGAGCGCGGGAGCCATGCCCGCGACCAGATGGTGAAGTACCTTCAGGTATTCGCTCCCGCCAAGCTCTCCGAAGCCTTCGCCGAGCAGCACGATATCGTCGCCTTCGCCGCGAAACGCGCGCGCCACGACCCTGGAGGCATCGTCGAGCACGCCGACGACGCCGAGTATCGGAGTGGGGTAAATGGCCTCACCGTTGGTCTCGTTGTAGAGGCTCACGTTGCCGCCGGTGATCGGCACGTCCAGCGCGCGGCAGGCTTCGCCGATGCCCTCGATGGCCTGGACGAGCTGCCACATGATTTCGGGGCGCTCTGGATTGCCGAAGTTCAGGCAGTTCGTGGCGCCGATCGGCGTGGCTCCCGCACAGGCCACGTTGCGCGACGCCTCGGCGACGGCATGCATGGCGCCACGGCGCGGATCGAGGTAACAGTATCGGCCGTTGCCGTCGACCGACATCGCCAGCGCCCTGGCGGTTCCCTTGACCCTGACCACCCCCGCGCCCATCCCGGCAAGCACGATCGTGTTAGTGCGCACCATGTGGTCGTACTGGCGGTAGACCCAGCGCTTGCTGGCGACTGTGGGAGACTCGAGGAGCGCGAACAGTGCGTCCTCGGGCGCGACGGGCGGAAGCGTGGCCGGATCGAACCGCTGCACGTCATCCAGATATGCCGGGCGGACAGCGGGCCGGTTGTAGACCGGGGCCGCATCCACGAGCGCACTGTTCGGAATCTCGGCGACGACGGTGCCGTGATCCTTGACGCGCATCAGACCGTCGCCCGTTACATCGCCGATGTGCGCGGCATGGAGATCCCACTTTTCGAAGATCCGCTCGACCTCCGCCTCGCGCCCCCGCTTCACGACGAGGAGCATGCGCTCCTGGGATTCCGAAAGCATGATTTCGTACGGCGTCATGCCGGTTTCGCGCTGCGGGACGTGCATCACGTCGATCTCGATGCCGGCGCCGCCGCGGGATCCCATTTCGCACGTCGAGCACGTCAGCCCGGCCGCTCCCATGTCCTGAACACCGATGAGGGCGTCGGTCTTCATCAGCTCGAGACAGGCTTCGAGCAGCAGCTTCTCCATGAACGGATCGCCGACCTGCACGGCCGGGCGTTTTTCAGCCGACTTCTCATCGAACTCGGCCGACGCCATCGTGGCCCCGTGAATGCCGTCACGGCCGGTCTTCGAACCCACGTAGTAGACGGGATTGCCTATTCCCGACGCGCTGCCTTTGATCAGGGCATCAGCGTGGGCAATGCCAAGGCAGAACACGTTGACGAGCGGGTTGCCCGCATATCGATCGTCGAACGCGATCTCTCCGCCAACGGTCGGGATCCCGATGCTGTTGCCGTAACCTGCAATGCCGGCGACGACGCCTTCGACCGTTCGCCTGGTCCTGGCGCCTTCCGGCCCGTCCATCTCGCCAAACCGCAGCGAATTCATGAGCGCGATCGGACGGGCGCCCATCGTGAAAATGTCCCTGATGATGCCGCCGACGCCGGTGGCGGCGCCCTGATACGGCTCGATGAACGATGGGTGATTGTGCGACTCGATCTTGAAGACGGCCGCCAGCCCGTCTCCGATGTCGACGGCGCCAGCGTTTTCGCCAGGGCCCTGCAGGACTCGTGGTCCCTCGGTTGGAAGCTTCTTGAGGTGCACTCGCGAGCTCTTGTAGCTGCAGTGCTCGGACCACATCACCGAAAAAATTCCGAGCTCGGTGAGGCTCGGCACTCGTCCGAGGGACGTGACGATGCGGTCGTATTCCTCGGGGGTGAGACCGTGACGTTCGAGGATCGCGCGATCGACCTGGCTCATGACGCTGCGGTCCGCACGGTGCCGTGCGCGGCAACTTGCGACAGCACCGACTCGAAGAGGACCAGGCCGTCGGCGCTGCCGAGAACCGGTTCGCACGCGCGCTCAGGATGCGGCATGAGCCCCACCACGTTCCGTTCCACGCTGCAGATACCCGCGATCCCGTTCAAGGCGCCGTTGGGGTTGGCCTCGTCCGTGATCTGGCCGCGGCCGTCGCAGTACCGGAAGATGACGCGCCGAGATGATTCGAGATCGGCGATGACGGCGGGATCGGCGAAGTAATTCCCTTCGCCATGCGCGATGGGAATCCGCAGGATTTGTCCCTGTTTCGCAAGCGACGTAAACGGCGTATCCATCTGCTCGACGCGGATAGAGACGTGCTCGCAATGAAACTTCAGATCCCGATTGCGGAGCATCGCTCCCGGAAGCAACCCCGCCTCGCAGAGAATCTGAAACCCGTTGCAAATCCCGAGCACGGGTCCGCCGGCCCGGGCAAACGCGGCGACCGCGGCCATGACGGGAGAGAAGCGGGCGATCGCGCCGGTTCGCAGGTAATCGCCGTGCGAGAACCCGCCTGGCAGCACGACCACATCAGCGCCCCCGAGACTCGTCTCCTTGTGCCAGACGAACTCGGCCTCCTGGCCGAGCACGTGCTTGGCCGCGTGGTAGGCGTCGTGATCGCAGTTGGACCCGGGAAAGACAACGATGCTGAATTTCATAATCACTCCGAGGGGCTTCGCCCCTCGGACTCCCTTACACGCTCGCTCGCTGCGCTCGTTCGCCAGGCAGCCCTACTCGGTTGTGAAACCAGTCTAATCAGCCGCCATTCGCCAGTGCCTCCAGTCGAACTCTGGAAACTGGAGACTGGAAACTGGGACCTACTCAATCTCAACCCTGTAACTCTCGATCACGGGATTCGCCAGCAGCTTGTCGGCGACTTCGGCGGCCAGCGTGCGCGCCTGGTCGGCCGACTTCGCGGCCAGCTCGAGCTCGAAATACTTGCCCTGCCGAACGTCGCCGACGCCGGAGTATCCCATCGAATGCAGGGCGTCCGCGATGGTCTGACCCTGCGGGTCGAAGACCGATGGTTTCAATGTGACGAATACGCGAGCTTTCATTTATTCCTTTTGTGCCGGGGCCCCACCCCCGGCACCTGCCAGCCCTCGCTTCGCTTGGGCCGTTGTTCACTGGCGTCTTGCCGTTCAGTGCACCACCGTGTCTCCGAAATCGCAAGTCGCCCTGAATCGCCTATACCGGCACCGGCACAAACACTCTGTCGAAGATCGCGTCCACGTTCCGCAACTGATCCTTCAAGTCGAACGCCTTCTCGACGTCCGCCGGCGTCAGCACCTTCGTCAAATCCGGATCCGCGAGCAGCAGCGATTTGAAATCCTTCTGCTCGTGAAACGAGCGCATGGCATTGCGCTGGACCCATTCGTAGGCCTGTTCACGGGAAATGCCGCGGCGAGCGAGTTCCAACAGGACAGTCCCGGAAAAGACGACGCCGCGCGACCGGTTCAGGTTTTCGAGCATCCGCTCCGGATACACCACCATCCCACGGACGATACGGGTGAAGCGCCGCAGCATGTGATCGAGTGCGATGAAGCTGTCCGGCAGAATCACGCGCTCCACCGACGAATGCGAGATATCGCGTTCGTGCCAGAGGGCGATGTTTTCCAGCGCTGCCATCGCATTGGCCCTGACCAGGCGCGCTAGGCCGGTGATCTGTTCGCACCCGACAGGGTTGCGTTTGTGCGGCATGGCCGATGAGCCCTTCTGCCCCTTGGCAAACGGCTCCTCGACTTCACCGATTTCAGTCTTTTGCAGACCGCGGATTTCGAGTGCAAATTTCTCGAGCGACGCCGCCGTGATCGCGAGAGTGGTCATCAACTCGGCATGCCGGTCGCGCTGGATGACCTGGGACGACACCGGCGCGGGCTCGAGGCCGAGCCGCGCGCAGACGCTCGCTTCAATCGCGGGATCGAGATGGGCGAACGTCCCGACAGCCCCGGATATCTTGCCGACCGACACCACGTCGCGCGCTCGAAGCATCCTGTCCAGATCGCGCTGAAGTTCGGCGTACCACAGCGCGAGCTTCAAGCCGAACGTCATCGGCTCGGCATGGACGCCATGCGTTCGGCCAATCATCGGCGTCAGCCGATGTTCTTCGGCGCGCAGGCGGACAGCCTCCAGGAGACCCGCGATGCCTTTGACGATCAGATCGGCTGCCTGCCGCATCTGCAGCGCCTGCGCCGTGTCCACCACGTCGGAAGAGGTCAGGCCGAAATGGAGCCATCGCGCCGACGGTCCCACTTTCTCAGCGACAGCCGTCGTAAACGCGATGACGTCGTGCTGGGTTGTGAGCTCGATTTCCTCGATCCGGGCGATGTCGAACGCCGCCTTCGCTCGAAGCTCTCGCGCGGCGTCTGGCGGAACCAGGCCGGCCTCGGCCATGGCGTCGGCTGCCGCGAGCTCCACCTCGAGCCAGGTCTCGTAGCGACGCTGCTCGCTCCAGATGTCCCCCATCTCGGGGTTCGTGTAGCGGCGAATCATCTCAATTGCTGATTGTCGATTGCTGATTGCTGATTGAATTGGTGATTGACGATTGAGCGACCTCAATCGTCAATCAGCAATCGTCAATCGGCAATCCCGTTACCCCAAATCAATTCGTGCGCGCTCGATGGCCGGCACCGATGGCCCCAGCACGGTCGCGGCGAGCGAACCATTCGAGAAGAGATCGTGCGCGACCCTCTGCACGTCGGTGTCGGTCACGAGCTCCACCCCGGCGAGCGTCTCATCGAGGCCGAAATGGCGGTCGAAGTAGATCTCCTGCCGGGCCAGGTGGGACATCCGGCTCGCCGTGTTCTCGAGGCTCAGCATCAGGCTGCCCTTGAGATGATCCTTGGCGCGCCGCAGTTCCGCCTCGGGCACCAGCCCGCGTTTCATGCCGCGTAGTTCCTCGACACACAGATCGATCACCTCGCCAACCGCCTCGTTCGAACAGCCCGCGTAGATCGTGATGTTCCCGGCGTCCCGGTACGCGCTCAACCCGCTGAACACGGCATAGGCGAGCCCGCGCTTTTCGCGCACGTTCTGAAACAACCGTGAGCTCATCGACCCGCCGAGCACCGTATTCATGATGTAGCTGACGTAGCGATCATCATGGTTTTGGGGATAGCTGTTGGTGCCAAGGCACAGATGGCTCTGTTCCAGCTCCTTCGTGCGGATCGTGACTTGTGGAACGACGCGTGGGGGATCGGCCGAAAGCGGCACACCGGTCGACGCAAGTTTGCCGAACGCCGCCTCGACGAGCTCGCGTACACGCGCATGCTCGAGGTTTCCGGCGGCGGAAATAATCATGTTCTCCGCGACGTAGGTGCCCCGGAAGTATTCGAGCAGAGTCTGGGGCGTCAGCGCTTCGACGGTCTCCTTCGATCCGAGGATGGGCCGGCCCAGCGAATGCCCTTCCCAGAAGTGCTGCGTGAACAGCTCGTGCACGAGATCGTCCGGCGTGTCCTCGACCATCTTGATCTCTTCGAGGATCACTTTCTTTTCGCGTTCGATTTCGTCCGGCGTAAACGCGGGATGCAGCACGATGTCGGACAGCAGGTCGACGGCCAGCGGCAGGTGATCGTCGAGCACCTTGATGTAGTAGCTGGCGTACTCCTTGGCGGTGAACGCATCGAGCTGTCCACCGATCGAGTCGATCGCCTGAGCGATGTCCTCGGCGCTCCGGCTGTCCGTTCCCTTGAACAGCATGTGCTCGACGAAGTGAGCGATACCGCTCCGCTCGTCGCTCTCGTGCCGTGACCCGCGCATCAGCCAGACGCCGATGGTCACAGACCGCACGTGCGGCATGGCTTCTGTGATCAGGCGCAAACCGTTGTCGAGGACGTCGCGAACAACCATGCGTTGCAATTGAAACGGAGATTGTGACTGCTACTGCAATCTGTTGTATCTAAAGGGATTATTCAGCTTCGGTGAAACGGCTATCTTACCACGCCCGGCCGGTAACCTTCAAGGACACCCGCGGAACCGGCCGCGCTCGACCGACATAGTACAATGAGAATTCACCCTTGTGAGGCCGGGGCCCCCCCGGCACCTGTCATGGCCACCGATACCCGAATCGACATCGCGGAGACCGAGCTGGCTGAGCTCGAGAGTGCGCTCGCCGGTTTGGGGCAACCGCGTTTCCACGCGCGCCAGCTGTTTCAATGGGTTTACAAGCGCGGAATCACTGATTTTGCGCAGATGAGCGACCTGCCCCGCGAGCTTCGGGCACACCTGGCAGCCGGCTTCCTGGTCACTACGCCGGTCGTCGAGCGGCAGGAGCGATCGATCGACGGGACCACGAAATTCCTCCTGCGCCTTGCGGACGGCAAACACATCGAGGCGGTCTTCATTCCGGACACACCCGCCCAGACCTTCTGCATCTCCACGCAGGTCGGATGCGCGATGAAATGCGCGTTCTGCCTGACGGGAAAAATGGGCCTGGACCGCAGCCTCACGGCGGGAGAAATCGCGGGGCAGGTCCGCGTGCTGGCCCGCGAGCTCGGCATGCTCGATCGGCGCTTCAACATCGTCCTCATGGGCATGGGAGAGCCGCTTCACAACTACGAAGCGACGATGAAGGCGCTGAGGATGCTGGCTGATGAACATGGGTTCGCCATGTCGGGCCGTCGCATGACGCTGTCGACGGTCGGCGTGCTGCCGGCACTCGAACGGCTCGCCACCGAACCGCTCATGCCGAATCTCGCCATCTCGCTGCACTCGACCACCGAAGAACAGCGAGACCTGCTGGTGCCAATCAATCGCAAGTATGGTCTCAAGGAGTTGCTGGACGCTTGCCGTCGTTTCCCGGTAAAGCGGCGCGAACGCATCACGTTCGAATACGTGATGCTGCAGGATGTGAACGATTCTCCGGAAGACGCGCGGCGGCTCGTTCGGCTGCTTCATGGCATCCGCGGCAAGGTCAACCTGTTGCCGCTCAACGAGGCCGCGGGGATCCCGTTCGAGCGGCCTTCAGACAGCCGCGTGGATCGATTCGCCCGCATCCTTTCCGAACACGGGATCACGGTGTCGGTTCGCAAGAGCCGCGGCCGCGATATCCGGGCCGCCTGCGGTCAGCTCATCACCGAATCGCCCAGGACAGCATCACCTGGAAAACGCCTGGCGATGATGATGGGCGCGCCCTGAAGCTCTCCGACAAGCATCGACCCCACCTCCGACAGGCGCACGCTCACCCGCTGGTTCCTGGGCAGACCCGCCGGAATTCTCACTTTCAAATAGTTATCCGTCACAACCAGCGTTCCGTCTTCGAGGGTCAGACCCGGACGAATCGTGCCGCACTGTGATCCGGTAAAGCGCCGCGTGAGCCCGGCGCCGATGGCACGCAGCTCCAGGCCGCGCTCACGCGTCACGACTCCGTCAACCTTGCCGCTCATCGCGCTCGCGGCGGTGCCCGGCCGTTCGGAGTACGGAAACACGTGCAGGTGCGTAAGCGCCGAATGGGGAAGGTAGTCCAGGTTCGCGCGAAAGTCTCGATCGGTCTCGCCTGGAAAACCCGCGATCATGTCGGAGCCGATCGACGCGTGCGGCAGCCGCTCGCGAATCGAATCGACGAGCCTTCGATAATACTCGAGCGTATACGGCCGCCTCATCGCCGTCAGCATGCGGTCGCTGGCGTGCTGGAGCGGCAGATGAAAGTGCGGCGCGAAACGGCCTTCGCTCCGGACGATGAGCTCGATGATTTCCGGGGTGCAGTCCATCGGCTCGAGGGAACTGATTCGAAAGACGACATCGCCGCCAATCAATCCGAGCGCGTGCAACAGGTCAACCAGGCCCGAAGGCGGTACCAAATCGCGGCCGTAGGATCCAAGATGGACACCTGTGAGCACGATCTCCCTGAAACCGGCTGCCGCGATGCGCGTGACTTCCCGTACAACGTCGTGGATGGGGACGCTTCGACCGGGGCCGCGCGTCGAGGGGATGATGCAGTAGGCGCACCGCTCGTCGCAGCCGGTCTGGACGCGCAAAGTGAAGGCAGTCCTGCCCGCCAGCCCCGGCTCGATCCCGGCGCCGCACGGACCGTCGCCCGAGACGAATCGTTCCGGCAGCGCATCGACCAGGCGATCCTTCTCGTTGTTTCGAACGACCCGGACCACGTTGGGGAGTGCAGCGATGTCGCTCTCGCATCGCGTCGCATAGCAACCGGTCACGATGATGCGGGATGCGGGATTGTCGCGCGCAATGCGGCGGATCGTCTGACGCGCGCCCTGATCCGCACTCGCCGTGACGGAGCAGGTGTTCACGACGACGACATCGGCGTCGACCGTCGTTGCCGCCACGCCTCCGCGGGCGCACAAATCCTCTTCCAGCCGCAGCGAGTCGGCCTGATTGACGCGGCAGCCGAAGGTGACGATGGAATACTTCACTCGTCCAGTAACCGCCTTCATGCCGCCGTCAGACTTTCGTCTCCTGCAGCCGCGCGGCTGCGCGTTCGACTTTCTCCGCGAGAGCCGCCTTGTACTCCACGAGCTTCGTCGCGATCGCTGGATCGCCGACAGCAAGAATCTGCGCCGCAAGAATGCCTGCGTTGGTTCCGCCGGGCTTGCCGATTGACACCGTCGCGACCGGCACACCCGGAGGCATCTGGACCGTCGAGAGGAGCGCGTCCAATCCCTTCAGCGCCGAGGAATCGATCGGCACCCCAATCACCGGCATGGTGGTGTGCGCGGCGACGACGCCGGCCAGATGCGCAGCAGCGCCCGCTCCCACGATAAAGACCTTTACGCCGCGCCCCGGCGCCTCGCGCACGAGGCGCATCACGCGCTCGGGCGAGCGGTGCGCTGACGCGACGGTCATCTCGGATGCAATGCCAAGCTCGCGAAGCACCTCGACTGCTCCCTGCATGATTGGAGCATCCGAATCGGAACCCATCAGGATCAAAACGTTGATTTGGGACATAAGGCTCAGGGCTTAAGGCTCAGGGCTCGTGGTGACTAACGCCTTCTGGCCGATGTCGCGGCGATAGTGCATGCCATCAAACGATATCTTCGACACTGCCTGGTAGGCGCGTGCAATCGCGTGTGAGTAGTCCTGCCCTCGCCCGACGACGGTGAGCACGCGGCCACCAGCGGTCACGACCCGATTGTCCCGCGTTGCGGTGCCTGCGTGAAACACCACGACGCCGTCCTCGGCCGCGGCAGCCTCCAGGCCGTGGATCGGAACGCTGCTCTCACTGGACGCGGGATACCCGCGTGATGCGAGCACGACGCCGACATGCGGCTCGCGTCGAAAGACCATTCGCGACGGGTCGAGGGCGCCGTCGGCGGCGGCCGCCAGGTGCGGCGCGAGCTCGCCGGCGATCATCGGGATGACCACCTGCGCTTCGGGATCGCCGAATCGCACGTTGAATTCGATCACCTTCGGACCATCGCAGGTCAGCATCAGGCCGGCATACAGAAACCCGCGGTACGGATGCCCGTCGGCGGCAAGGCCCGCCACGACCGGATCGACGATCTCGCACATGATGCGCAACTGCAGCGCGTCGTCGACGAGAGGGCTGGGCGTGAACGCGCCCATCCCTCCAGTATTTGGTCCTTCATCGCCGTCGAACACGCGCTTGTGATCCTGGGCGGACATCAGCGCAGACGCGCGGGAGCCATCGCACAACGCAAAGAACGAGACCTCGGGCCCGGCGAGACACTCCTCGAGCACCACGCGCGCACCAGCCTCGCCGAACTGCCGGTCTTCCATCGCGGCATGAATGGCCTGATCCGCCGAGCGACGATCCGCCGCGACGACGACACCCTTCCCGGCCGCCAGCCCATCCGCCTTGACAACGATCGGAAACCCAAGTTCGCCCGACTGGACGATCGTGTGCGCGTCCCGCGCATCGTCGCACACGCGATATCTCGCGGTCGGAATGCCGTGCCGCGCCATGAAGTGCTTGGCGAACACCTTGCTGCATTCAAGCTGCGCGGCCGCGCGTGTTGGACCGAAGATTCGCAGGCCGCGCGAAGTGAAGAGATCGACGATTCCGTGATCGAGCGGCAGTTCCGGTCCAACGACGGTGAGGTCGATGGATTCGCGATCGGCCAGAGCCGCCAGCGCGCCGAGATCGGTCGCGCTGACATCGACGTTCCGCGCGATCGACGCGGTGCCGGGGTTGCCCGGTGCACACAGCACCTCGCGGACGATCGGCTCCGACGCCAACTTCCAGGCAAGTGCGTGTTCCCGGCCGCCGCCACCAACCACGAGCACTTTCATGTCAGGGCTACCAAGTCCAAGCGAGTCAGCAGGTTTGGGGAATTAATTCGGGATGGACAGAATCGGCGCATCTCGTGATTGACGCCGGTCGAGCTTTGCGCCTAGAATCCGCGATTACCTGTGATAGCCTAGCATATTCGGTTGGACTCCAAGGGCCCCACAGAGCACCCGCGCGGTCCGGTTCGTCCCGCGAACCGATGCCGGAGAGTTGTTCGAGACGAAGGTGGCCGCGAAGGGGGTGTTTTCAAGCTTGGCTGAAGTCAAGGTACAGGAAGGCGAATCGATCGAAAGCGCCCTGCGCCGCTTCAAGCGCAAGGTGCAGCAGGAAGATATCATCAAGGATATCAAGAAGCACTCGTTCTACCTGAAGCCGGGCGACCGGCGCCGTGCGAAACAGGCGCTCGCACGGAAGCGCACGCGCAAGAAGCAGCGACGCGAAGTCGAGTAGGTGACCACAGCAAGGTGGGGCCGCCGGTCATGCCAAGTGACCGGCGGTTTCGCGCTCGGCATCGGGTTGGTGTCGAGCCGGATCGCGAGAGGGATGGACCGATGGAGTTCCAGGACAAGGCGCTGACCTGCGTGGATTGCGGCACGGAGTTCATCTGGACAGCAGGCGAACAACTCTTCTTCGCCGACAAGAATTTCAAGAACGAGCCGAAGCGATGCAAATCGTGCAAGGCGAAGCGTGCCTCACGCCCTTCGTCCGGCGCGTCGATCGGACGCGAGCGGGTCGAAACCACGACGAATTGCTCCGCGTGCGGGAAAGAAACGACGGTGCCATTTCGTCCAACGCAGGGTCGCCCGGTGTTTTGCCGCGAATGCTTCCAGTCGCGGAAGTTTGCCGGCGCGGGCGGCGTCTAAATCCACCACATCGGTGATAGCGAAGGCCACGCCAGGGCGTGGCCTTTTCTTTTAGTCACACGGGCGTCTGCCGGCCGGGTCCATGACCCAGCCCTGCAGCGACGGGTCCCCGCGCGTGCCCCGCTGCATTCTGCCGTGTTACATTTGCCGACTAGGTCGGTCGGCGAAGATCCGAGTCCCACTACCGCGTCGTACGTTGCCGGCCAGCCGTACGTCAACCTTCAGGTGCTATGTCTTTCCAGATCAGACCATCCCGACACCTTTCGGTCGCCATCGGATCTCTCGCGATTCTCGCCTCCGCATGCACGCGGGGGGGAGGGCCGCCGGCAGGTGCAGGTGCGCCTCCGCCGATGGGCGTGTCGACCATCACGCTCGCGAAGAAGCCGATCGAACAGTCGTCGGGTTTCATTGCCACGATCCGGTCATTGCATTCGTCCACGGTGCAGCCCGAAGTCGAAGGCGTCGTGACCCGCATCTTCGTCAAGTCGGGCGACCGAGTCGCGCTGGGTGCGCCGCTCGTCCAGATCAAGCCCGATAAGCAGGAGGCGACGGTTCGGAGCACGGAAGCCAACCGCGCGGGCGTCGAGGCCGACGTCCAGTACTGGCGGGAGCAGGTGAAGCGGCTCGAGGCGCTCGTCGCGGCGGGTGCGATCAGCCGCCAGGAATTCGATCAGGCACAGAATTCACTCCGCTCTGCCGAAGCGCGGCTCCAGGCGTTGAACGCCCAGGTGAACGAGCAGCAGGTCGAGCTTCAGTACTATCGCGTGGTCGCGCCCCAGGCCGGCGTGGTCGGCGACATCTCGATCCGCTCGGGCGATCGCGTCACGAAGTCGACGATGATCACGACGATCGACGACAACAGCTCGCTCGAGGCCTACATCCAGGTGCCGATCGATCGCTCCCCGGATCTGCGTGTCGGCCTGCCAGTGCAGATCCTCGATCCCGACGGCAACGTCCTCGCGACAAATCCGATCACGTTCGTGGCGCCGCGCGTGGACGACGCCACCCAGACCGTGCTGGCCAAGAGCGCACTGCGGCAAGTGCCCGCGGCAGCCCGGACGCTCCAGTTCGTCCGGTCGCGGATCATCTGGCGCTCCGCCGACGGTCTGACGATTCCGATTACCGCCGTCACGCGAATCAACGGCAAGTACTTCTGCTACGTGCTGGACAAGGGAAATGGCGGAACCGTCGCCCGGCAGCGGCCCGTTGAGGTCGGCGAACTGCTCGGCAACGACTATGTCGTCGTCAGCGGCGTCTCTGCCGGCGATCAGTTGATCGTGTCGGGCGTCCAGAAGCTCGGCGACGGCGCCCCCGTGAAAGTCCAGTAATGTTCTCCGACACCTTCATTCGACGACCGATCCTCGCGTCGGTCTGCTCGCTCGTGCTGATCCTCGCAGGTGCCATCGCGATCCCGACGATGCCCGTGGCTCAGTATCCGTCGTTGGCCCCCCCGGTCATCACCGTCACGGCCATCTACACAGGAGCCAACGCCCAGGAAGTCGAGACATCCGTCACCACGCCGCTCGAGCAATCGATCAACGGCGTCGAGGGGATGCTCTACATGACGTCCTCCAGCACGAACAGCGGCATCTCGACCATCAGCGTGACGTTCGACATCACGCGCAACCAGGACGTCGCGCAGGTCGACGTCCAGAATCGCGTCAACCAGGCGCTCGGCCGCATGCCTGCGGAAGTCCGGACGACCGGGATCACCGTTCAGAAACAGGCGACCGGGTTCGTCATGGCGGTCGGCGTCTATGCGGAAAGCGGCGCCTACGATTCGCTCTTCCTGAGCAACTACGTCGACGTTTACGTGAAGGACGCGCTGAAGCGCGTGCCCGGAGTGAGCGACGTCACGATCTTCGGCGAACGCAAGTACTCGATGCGCCTCTGGCTGGATCCGGACCGCCTGGCCGCGCGCAAGCTGACCGCCGGAGACGTCGTCAACGCGCTGCGCGAACAGAACACCCAGGTCGCCGCGGGGAGCCTGGGCCAGGCGCCCGCTCCCTCGGGCCAGATGTATCAGCTGAGCGTGCGCGCGCTTGGGCGCCTGCGCGAGACGAGCGACTTCGACAACATCATCCTGAAAGCCGGCGCCGATGGATCGCTGGTGCGGCTGAAGGACGTGGGCTGGTCGGAACTTGGCGCCGAGACCTACAGCGCGCAGCTGAAGTTTCAGGGCGTCGAGGCGGTCGGGTTCGGCGTCATCCAGCTTCCCACCGCCAACGCGCTCGACGTCGAGCGCGCCACTGTCGCGGAGCTCGATCGACTGGCGAAGCAGTTTCCACCGGGCGTGAAGTACCAGGTGGCGTTCAACACGACCGACGTCGTCGAGGAGTCGATCCGCGAGGTCGTCAAGACGCTCGCCGAAGCCATCGTCCTCGTGGTCCTGGTCATCTTCATCTTTCTCCAGACCTGGCGAAGCACACTGATTCCGGCGATCACGATCCCCGTGTCACTCATTGGCGCGTTCGGCTTCATCAAGCTGATGGACTTCTCCATCAACACGCTGACGCTGTTCGGCCTCATCCTGGCGACCGGCATCGTCGTGGACGACGCGATCGTCGTCATTGAAAACGTCGAGCGCCACATCCAGGAATTCAAGGTGCCCGCCAGGAAGGCGGCGTCCGACGCGATGACGGAAGTCCTTGGCGCGGTCATCGCAACTGCGCTCGTGTTGATTGCCGTCTTCGTGCCGGTCGCCTTCTTTCCGGGAACCACCGGCCGGCTCTACGCGCAGTTTTCCATGACGATTGCCTTTGCGGTCGCGCTGTCGGCCTTCAACGCCGTCACGTTGACGCCGGCGCTGTCGGCACTCCTGCTGGATCGGCAAAGCCATCACAAGGGGCGATTTTTTACGTTCTTCGAGCGGCTGATTTCGGGCGGTACGGCCCTCTACGTTCGCGGGCTGCGGCGCGGCATCGCGTGGCGATGGGCGGTCGTCGTCGTGTTCGTCTGCACGCTGGGGCTGACGTGGTGGATCCTGCGCGTGGTGCCACAGTCGTTCGTGCCTGACGAAGATCCCGGCTACTTCCTCGCACAGGTGCAGGCGCCTGCCGGCGCGTCGCTCGAATACACCGCGACCATCGCGAAGCAGGCGGAAGCGATCATCAGCAAGGATCCCGACGTGATGGCGATCTTTTCGGTGATGGGCTTCAGCTTCAGCGGAGCGTCCTCCAACACCGGCATCATGTTCGCGCGTCTCAAGCCGTACGATCAGCGGAAAGGCCGCGACCACGTGCTGCAGGCGGTGCTGGGGCGCGTCAGCGGTCCGCTGTTTGCGATTCCCGGAGCGATTGTCGTCGCCTTCAACCCGCCCGCGATCCCGGGCCTGAGCCGCTTCGGCGGTTTCGAATTCCAGGTCCTCGATCAAAACGGCACGGACATCAACACGCTGGCGCAGGGACTTCAGGCCGTCGTGGCGGCTGGGAATCAGTCGCCGAAACTGCGCGGCTTGTTCAGCTCGTTCACCGCGAACGATCCGCAAATGCAGGTCACCATCAACCGTCAGCGCGCGCTGGCGCTGGGCTTGCCGCTCGGTGAAATCACGAACGCCATGCAGATCTTCCTGGGGTCGCAATACGTCAACGACTTCGAGTTCAACAACCGCGCGTATCGCGTGTACGTGCAGGCGGACCAGCGATACCGATCGAACCCGCAGGCACTCAAGCAGTTGTACGCGCGGGCGAAATCCGGAGACATGATTCCGCTCGAGCAAGTCGTCGATCTGAAGGAGACGACGGCGCCACAGGTGATCAACCACTTCAACCTGTTCCGCGCGGCCTCATTGAATGGATCGGCCGCGCCCGGCGTGAGTTCAGGCGACGCGCTGAAGGAGATGGAGCGCGTGGCCGACGAGCATCTCCCCCAGGGAATGAGTTACGCGTGGTCGGGGATTTCGCTCGAGGAAACCAAGGCGGGTCAGCAGTCGCTCTACATCTTCGGCCTGGCTCTGATCCTCGTGTACCTCACGCTTGCGGCACAGTACGAGAGCCTCGTGCTGCCCTTCATCGTGCTTCTGGGCGTGCCGCTCGCGGTGCTTGGCGCGCTCGGGGCACAGTGGGCACGGGGCCTGGCCAACGACGTCTACTGCCAGGTCGGCCTCGTCATGCTGATCGGCCTCGCGGCCAAGAACGCGATCCTGATCGTCGAGTTTGCCGAACAGCTCCGGGTAAAGGGCTTGAGCGTCGTGGATGCCGCGGTCGAGGCCGCTCGCATCCGGCTGCGCCCCATCCTGATGACGTCACTGGCCTTCATCCTCGGCGTGCTGCCGCTCGTTTTCGCGACCGGCGCCGGCGAGGCCGCGCGCCATTCCGTCGGAACGGCCGTCGCCGGGGGGATGTTCGTGTCGACGTTCCTCAATCTGGTTTTCATTCCCGTTTTGTACGTAGTCGTGCAAACTGTGCGAGGTGTGGGCCGCAAGACGGCACAAGCCTGACACGCTCTATCCAAGCCCGACGACGTATCGGAGGATCATCGCTGGACACGCCGGGCGCTCGGAGGTGACCGATGAGACGGGCGGTTCGATTCCGCGCGATGGCGCTCGGCGCGGCAGTCGCGAGCGCGCTGATACTTCCCGCGTCCCCGACTGCACAGAACCAGCAACCTCCACCATCCACACAATCCCTGCCGGGCGAGACTCCTTCGTCCTTCCGGCCGGTTACCGACTCCTTCGATTACGTCAGGCGTGACGTCATGATCCCGATGCGGGATGGCGTCAAGCTGCACACGGTGATCCTGGTGCCTCGCGGCGCGCGAGGCGCCCCCATCCTGCTGACCCGCACCCCCTACGACGCCAACGTCCTGACCGGCCACGCGCAGAGCGCACACCTCGGTCCGATCCTGAACGGCTACGACAACGCGACCGAGGTGATCGTCGACGGCGGCTACATCCGGGTCGTGCAGGATGTCCGCGGCAAGTACGGCTCGGAAGGCGACTACGTGATGAATCGTCCGCTGCGCGGACCGCTGAATCCCACCACGGTCGATCACGCAACCGATACTTACGACACTATCGACTGGCTCGTGAAGAACATCCCCGAAAGCAATGGACGCGTTGGAATACTCGGAATCTCGTACGACGGTTTCCTGCCGCTGATGGCCCTCGTCAATCCGCATCCCGCGCTGAAAGTGTCTGTGCCGATGAATCCCATGGTGGATGGCTGGAGGGGCGACGACTGGTTTCACAACGGCGCGTTCCGTCAACAGAACATGGCCTACATTCACGATCAGGAGGCAACCCGCAAGTCAGAAGAAAAATGGTGGAGCGGTCATTTCGACGAATACGACATGTTCATGCAGGCTGGATCGGCCGGTGAGCTCGGCCGCCGGCACGGCCTCGAACAGGTTGGCTTCTGGCGGAAGATTCTCGAACACCCGACCTACGACGCCTTCTGGCGCGAGCAGGCGATGGACCAGTTGCTGGCCAAACAGCCGCTGACGGTGCCGGTCATGCTCGTCCACAGCCTGTGGGATCAGGAGGACATCTACGGCGCGATCGCCGTCTACAAGGCACTCGAGCCGAAGGACACGAACAACGACAAGGTCTATCTCGTGATGGGCCCCTGGCATCACGGCCAGGAGATTGTTGACGGGAGCGATCTGGGCGCGCTCAAGTTCCACAGCGACACCGGACTCTATTTCCGGCGGGAAATTCTCGGGCCATTCCTCGCCCGGTATTTGAAGGACGGCGCGCCGAAGGATGACGTGCCACCGGTGGCGGCGTTCGAAACAGGCACCAACACCTGGCGGCGTCTCACGTCGTGGCCTTCCGGTTGTGAAAGTGGCTGCGACATTCGTCGCTCGCCGCTCTATCTCGCCGCAAATCTGAAGACGTCGTTCACCGCGCCGAAAACCGGCGACGCGGCGTTTGACGAATATGTCTCCGATCCGGCCAAGCCCGTTCCGTTCCGCGCGCGACCGATTCAGCCAATCGGGTACGATCCGCCTCTCACCTGGGCAGAATGGCTCGTCGACGATCAGCGGGAAGCGTCGGGCCGGCCCGACGTGCTGGCCTTTGTCTCGGACACGCTGACCGCCCCGGTCAAGATCAGCGGCGAGCCAATCGTCAATCTCAACGCGTCAACGAGCGGCACCGATTCCGACTGGGTCGTGAAACTGATCGACGTGTACCCGGACGAGGTGGCAGGCCACCCCGCGATGGGCGGCTATCAACTCATGGTGTCGGCCGACATCTTTCGCGGTCGATATCGTGAAGGCTTCGAGAATCCGAAAGCCATTGCCGCCGGTGAAGCGCTGCTGTACAAGTTCGCGCTGCCGTCTGCGAATCACGTGTTCCTGCGGGATCACCGAATCATGGTCCAGGTGCAATCGAGCTGGTTCCCGCTCTACGATCGGAATCCGCAGACGTTCGTTCCGAGTATCTTCTGGGCGAAACCCGCCGACTATAAGAAAGCGACCCAGCGTGTGTATCACTCGCCCGACCACGCAAGCTTCATCGACCTGCCGGTGGCGGGGAAATAAGAAGGGACAAGGGAAAAGGGGCAGACTTATGGTCAAGAGTGCCAGCAGCCGGCGTGAGTTTCTCAAGTCCTCGGTCGGCGCAACCGCGATGGCGATTTCAGCATCGAGGCTGGCGGCGGGCACCCAGAACGGCCAGCAGCCGTCTCGCCCGGGGCGAATCCGTTTCGCGGTCATCGGCATCAATCACGGTCACATCAACAACCAGATTCAAACCGTCGTGCGTGCCGGCGGTCAGCTGGTCTCCTTTTACGCGAAAGAACCTGACCTGGCCGCCGCGTTCGCGAAGCGATTTCCTGATGCCAAGCCCGCACGGAGCGAACAGGAGATTCTCGAGGACTCGACGGTGCCGCTCATCGTCAGTGCCGCCATCCCGAACGAGCGCGCACCGCTCGGCGTGAAAGCGATGGAGCACGGCAAGGACTTCATGGCCGACAAGCCGGGAGCGACCACGCTCGAGCAACTGGCCGAGCTGCGCCGCGTTCAGGCGACGACGAAACGAATTTTCTCCGTGCTCATCGAACGTCACGAGAGCAAAACGATCAACAAGGCGGCTGAGCTGATCTCGGCAGGCGCGATCGGTCAGGTCATCCAGACGGCGGGCCTGGCGCCGCACAAGATGAGCCCGGAAACGCGTCCCGCGTGGTTCTTCAAGCGCGAACAATACGGCGGCATCCTGTGCGACCTGGCATCGCACAATCTGGACGCGTACCTGTTCCTCACCTCGTCCACGCGGGCTGAGATCGTTGCGTCACAGGTCGGCAACCTGCATCACCCGGCCTACCCCGAACTGGAGGACTTCGGCGACATCATGCTGAGCGGCGATCGCGCCGCCGGATACATTCGCGTGGATTGGTTCTCGCCGGAAGGGCTCGCGACATATGGTGACAGCAGGTTGACCATCATCGGAAGCGACGGCTACATCGAGCTGCGGAAGACGGTGGACATTGCCGGACGGCCGGGCAGCGATCACCTTTTCCTCGTGGATCAGAAAGGCCCGAAATACATGGACTGCGCCGACGTCAAGCTGCCTTACGGTGAGCGGCTCGTTGATGACGTGCTGAATCGAACGACGACGGCCGACTCGCAGTCGAGGACGTTTCTGGCCATGGAGCTGGCGCTCGAAGCTCAGAAGCGCGCGCGGAGGTTGACGTCCGTCATTCGTCCCTGAGAACGATCATCGGATCGACCCGCGCGGCGCGACTCGCGGGGATCCAGCACGCCACTGCCGCGATGCTCAGGAGCAGGAGCGGGACGCCGGCAAACACTGACACCTCAATCCTATCGACCCCAACGACATCGAGTGCGACGACGACGGTCAGCACCCAGCCGCAGAGCGCGCCCGCGACTGCGACCGCAAGATTCTGGCTGACCAGCTCCGCCATCACGCGTCGCGCGGTGGCGCCAAGGGCCATCCGGACACCGACCTCCCTCGCGCGTAACGAGACGGTATACGAGACAACCGCGTAAATGCCGGATGCCGCCAGGATTAGAAGCAGCGGGCCGAGCACGCCGAACAGGCGGGCTGGCACGCGGCGGAAGACGAGGTTCGTCTCGATATGATCGACCATCGTTCGAATGTTGAAAAGCGGAAGATCGGTATCGATGGTGCGTATGGCTCGTCGGAGATCGGGAACGAGAGACGTTTCGGTGGCGGTTCGGCCACGGACGTGAATCTCGCCGGACCCTGATGGACGATCCCGATACGAGTAATAGACGATCGGAGTGGGCGGCTCACCGAATGCGTCGTACAGCGAGTTTCGCGCAACGCCGACGATGAGATAGGACGCGCCTCGAACCTGCAGTCGGCGGCCGAGTGCGGCATCCGAGGGAGCACCCTCGAGATACTGTCGCACGAAGGCTTCGTTCACAATGGCCTGGGCCGGCGCGATGGGATCGTCGAGCGCGGCGAAGTCCACGCCGGCGACGAGCGGGATACCCATCAGGGCGAGATACCCGGGCGTCACGATGTTGGAAAGCGCTTCGTCCTGGTTTCCGTCAGCGCGTTCGTGACCTTCCAGAACGAACGACCGCGACGGCAGTCCATGGATGTCGAGCGGCACCGACGACGAAATGGCGGCCGCTTCGATCGATGGCATCGAACGAAGCGCCTGTAGAAGCCGAGAGGCGAAGACCCGCCCGAAAACCGTGCGGTCTCCTGGCACAGGCCGGCCCGTCAGGTCGTAGGCTGCGAGAAGAGTGCCTTCGCGCCTGAAGCCGGTCTCAGTACTTCGGGTGTCTTCAAAGCTGCGCAGGAACAGCCCGGCCACGATCAGCACCATGAGTGCGAGGCCGACCTGGATCGCCATCAAGGTGTTGCGCAGGCCGCTGCGGCCAGTTGAGACCAACCCGCGGCGAAACGCCGCTTGCGGATCGAGCCGGGAGAGATGGAATGCCGGTGCGGCCGCGGAGAGCACGCCGCATCCAATCCCCAGCAGCATCGCGAACAACAGCGCGGACTGATCGACCTCGGTCTGAAAGCGAATCGGCAGGCCGGACAGAGGCAGCGAAATCAGCGTCGGCGTCCACCACGAGGCGAGGACGAACCCAGCCAACGCGCCGGCCACGGCGAGCACGACATTTTCCGCCAGGATCAATCGGGCCGCACCCCACGGCGTTGCGCCAAGTGCGAGCCGGATTCCCATTTCGCGCTGACGTGCACTCGCGCGCGCCAGGACGAGATTCGCCGTGTTGCTGCACACCGCCAGCAGGAGCAGCAGCATCAGTCCCTGAAGGACTACGAGCGCGGCCGCCAGCAGCCGCGGTGGACCGCGGGGGGCTTCCCAGAACTTCAGCGCGTCCGCCCGCACGTTCGCGTTCGACCCCGGAAACGACCGTGCGAGCTGCTTCATCTCACCATCAAGTTCAGCCCGCGCGACGGCGTCCGTGATGCCCTCACGGAGGCGCCCCATGGCTGAATACCCGCGGATGTTGCGGCTCTGAAGATCGAGCGAGCCCTCGAAGAGCAGCGGCGACATCGTGGCGGGCACCCAGAGGTCGAAGCTCAGTCCGAGCACCGTGCCCTGAAATCGCCTGGGCGCGACACCGATCACGCTCAGCTCGCGCCCGTTCAACCGAATCACACGCCCGACAGTGCCCGGATCCGCGCCAAACCGCGCTTGCCAGAACGTATAGGAGAGCACCGCGACGGGCTCGGTGCCAGGGCGTTTGGCTTCATCGTCACGGAAGAATCTGCCGGCCGCCGGCTTCAGGCCCAGCGCCGCAAAATAGTTGCCCGAGACAAGCTGCCCATACGCGCGCTCCACCCGGCCTGGTTCGCCGATGTAGAACGGGACCATGCGAAAAGCGATGAGCCCCTCGAATGACGTCAGGCGCTCGCTGAGATCACGAAACTCGAGCCACGACATGCCCGGATACGATCCTGTTTCAGTGCGGATTTCGATGGAATGGAGATCGCCGCTGCGTCTGACGGCGGGCAATGGGTTGAAGATCGTGGCCTGCAGCCACGAGAACACCACCGTGTTGACGCCAATCCCGACGCCAAGTGACACGATGATCACGGCTGAGACAACGGGAGTCCTGGCAACCATGCGAAGCGCATGGCGGAAATCGCGAGTCATGGCAGCCAATCAGCAACCAGCAATCAGCAATTTATTACCTCCGCCCGTGAATGGCCATGATCCACTTGTGAAATCCGCCGTGCCCACGGGCCGCAACGCCCACCGCCAGCACGGCGATGGCGACGAGCAATACGACAATCAGTGAACGTGTGCGCATCCAAATCCTCCGTCTGCATTGCTCAATGCCCGCGGGGCCTCCGCACCCGCGCGCTCTCAAACCCTACCCGGTCCTCCCTGAATGCACGCTGAAACGCTTGTTCATGCTGCGTTCAGGTGTCCTTGAGCTATAACGACTCACAGGAGACCACCCTGCGCGCGCTCATCGCCGAAGACGAAGTTCACCTGTCACAACAACTGTCCGTGGCGCTCACCGATGCGGGGTTCGCCGTCGACTGCGCCGCGGACGGCGAACGCGCGGAGTTTCTGGGCCAAACCGAGTCCTACGACGTCGTCGTGCTCGATCTCGGGCTGCCGAAGCTCGATGGCCTCTCGGTGCTCAGGCGCTGGCGCGAAGCAGGGCTGACGATCCCTGTGCTCGTCCTGACCGCACGCGGCAGCTGGTATGAAAAGGTACAGGGAATCGATGCGGGCGCGGACGACTATCTGTCGAAGCCTTTCCGCATGGAGGAGCTGCTGGCCCGTCTCCGCGGTCTCATCCGCCGCGCACGGCACATGCCCTCGTCAGAAATACAGTCCGGCTCACTGACGGTTGATTCGAGGACCGGCCGGGTCACGGTCAACGGTGCACCCGTCAGGCTGACGGCCCTCGAGTTCCGTGTGCTGTCCTACCTGATGCATCATCGCGGGCGAGCGGTGCCGCAGGCGGAGCTTGCCGAGCACATCTACCCGATAGACGAGGAGCGCGACTCCAATACCATCGAGGTGTTCATCGGGAGGCTTCGACGCAAGCTCGGAGCCGGAACGATCGACACCGTGCGCGGATTCGGCTACCGGATTGGAACCGCGGAGCCCCGCCGGTGAGCTCGGTTCGCAGCAAGGTGCTGGGAGGGGCCGCACTCTGGACGTTCGGCATGCTCGCGGCGTTCAGCGTCGTCCTCACGTTTCATTTTTCAGTCTTCGATACTCTGCGCATCGTCCACCGCCATGCGTACCTCATGATGGCGCTGGCGGTTCTTTCCATGATCGCTGGCGCGGTGGTCGTTCGGTCGAGCCTTGCGCCCCTGCAGAACATCCGCCGGAATCTTTCGGCGGTCCGTGACGGGACGGCCAAACGCGTCGGTGGCGTCTACCCGACCGAAGTACAGCCGCTCGTCGATGACCTCAACGCACTGCTTGCCCACCTCGACGAGGTGGTCGTCCGCGCGGACGCAAGGGCCGGCGACCTGGCGCACGGGCTGAAGACACCGCTGGCGGTACTGTCGAACGAAGCCGATCGCCTGGCCAGCCAGGGGGACGCGGACCTTGCCGCCCTGCTCAAGGAACACATCGGCGTGATGCGCCGGTACGTCGAGTACCACCTTGCGCACGCCCGGGCAGCTGCATCAGGCGCGGCACTGCATACGCGAACGCAGGTGAGCGACTCTGTTGACGGTCTCGTGAGAACGATGCGGCAGCTCTACGCCGAGCGCGAGATGGCTATCGACGTCCGCGTCGATTCCGGCCACGTCTTCAAGGGCCGCCGCGAAGATCTGGACGAGATGCTTGGCAATCTGCTGGACAACGCGTGCAAGTGGGCTCGCGCCCGAGTTATCGTGAATTCGCACCTCTGTGGCGATCGCATCGTCATCACGATCGAAGACGATGGCACAGGCCTCGATGAATCAGCGCGTCAGCTCGTTCTCGGGCGCGGTGTGCGGCGAGACGAACGGGTGCCGGGCTCAGGACTCGGGCTGGCCATCGTCCGCGACATCTCGGATTTGTACGAGGGATCGATTTTGCTCGACAGATCCCCGGCCGGCGGCCTCCTCGCGCGGCTCGAGTTGCCGGGGGAACCGGATCGAAGCCCTACCTGACGGGTCCGAGCCGTTTCGCCCGGACGGGTGTCTAAGGAGTCGGAATGCGAGAGGGAGCAAAAACCCTTGGATTTCTTGACACTCTTGCGACGCGCGTAGTACGCTGCCCGGTCTATTTCTTGTGAAACCGTAGGGCCTGGGCAGGCGCTTCGGGCGGTTGAACGTCTGGCCACCGGCGGGGGCTGGAACGGGCCCGCCGGCGCCGTCGGACTTTGGAGGAAGCGGCGATGCAGATCGACGAACGAGTCGTCAACGGCGTGACGATTCTGGACCTCAAGGGCAAGATGACGCTCGGAGAAGGCGACGAGCTCCTGAAGGACAAGATCAATTCGCTGATCCAGCAGGACAAGAAGAAGCTGCTGCTCAACCTCGAAGGCGTGCCCTACATCGATAGCGCGGGCCTGGGTGAAATCGTCCGCACCTATACCACGGTGAGCCGTCAGGGGGGGAAGCTCAAGTTGCTGAACCTTACGAAACGGATTCAAGATTTGCTCGCCATCACGAAGCTGTTGACCGTGTTCGAGACGTACGAGTCCGAGCCGGATGCCATCAAGAGTTTCGGCGGTTAGCCAGGCCCCGTTCAGACCCGCCGCGCTCTAGATGGCGCGACACAGTATTCCGGACATCATCGATCAGGCCGAATTGCGCCAGGGACAACTCCGTACGGCCGAGGCCTCGCTGCTGCCGAATCTCGTCCGCTCGCTGCGCCCCTCCCAGTGGACGAAGAACCTCATCATCTTCGGCGGGTTGCTCTTCGGCCAACGGCTGTTCGACCTGCGCTCCGTGGTGTACGCGTCGGCGGCCTTCGTGGTGTTCTGCGCGCTCTCCGGGGTCGTCTACCTGCTGAACGATGTGGCGGATCGGGATGCCGACCGCCGCCACCCGCTGAAGAGGCATCGGCCGATTGCGTCAGGCGCGCTGTCGACCTCGGCCGCGCTCGCCGCGGCAGCCGTCATTGGCGTCCTGGCGCTCGCCGCGGCTTTTTCGCTGCGAGTCGAGTTCGGATTCTTCGCGACCGCCTATGTTGCGCTGCTCGCCTTCTACTCAGGGCCGTTGAAGCATGTCGTCATCATCGACGTCCTCACGATCGCGATCGGGTTCGTGCTTCGTGCGGCGGCCGGTGCGGTCGTCATTGACGTGCCGATCAGCAACTGGCTGCTGGTCATCACCATTCTCGGGGCGCTGTTCCTGGCGCTGAGCAAGCGCCGTCACGAGCTCGTGCTCCTCGCCAACGAGGCGACGAGTCACCGGGCGACGCTGCAGGAGTACTCGCCGTACCTGCTGGATCAGATGATCTCGGTCGTCACGGCGTCGACGCTGGTCGCCTACGCGTTCTACACGATCAACCCCGAGACCGTGGAGAAGTTTCACACCACGCACCTCGGCCTGACGCTGCCGTTCCTGCTCTACGGAATCTTTCGCTATCTTTACCTCGTGCACCAGAAGGAGGGCGGCGGAAGCCCGGCTGAGATGCTGCTGAACGACCGGCCGCTGCTCCTCTGCGTGGCGCTCTGGGCGCTTGCGGTCGCCCTGATCATTTACGGACCGATGAAGTAATGGCCAAATCGAAAGTCGCAATCCTTCGGACCACCCCGGCGACCGTCCTGCGGGACTATCACTCGCTCTTGAACCTCGCCGGATACCAGGACGTCGTCGCCAAGGATGCCGATACGGCGCTCAAGGTCAACATCTCCTGGCACTTCTTCTATCCCGGCAGCTCGACGACCCCCTGGCAGCTCGAAGGCGTCATCCGCGCGATGAAGCAGGATGGCTACGATCCGTCCCTGATTCACGCGTGCCACAACCGCACGGTCGTGATCGACGCACATCTCGGCGAACGCGAGAACAAGCAGATCAACGTCGTCCTTGCGCACGGGCTGCGGAACATCCACATCTACGAGACGGAGGAGTGGATCAACATCCGCGAGGCCGTCGGCGATCTGACGAAGAAGTTCACGTGCCTGAACGACGTGTACCCGAAGGGATTCATGATCCCGAAGCGGTTCATCGGGGAGAACATCATCCATCTCCCCACGGTGAAGACGCACGTGTTCACGACCACGACGGGCGCGATGAAGAATGCGTTTGGCGGCTTGCTGAACGAGCACCGGCATTGGACGCATCCGGTGATCCACGAAACGCTCGTGGATCTGCTGATGATCCAGAAAAAGATTCACCGCGGCGTGTTTGCGGTGATGGATGGCACGTTCGCAGGAGACGGCCCGGGCCCTCGATGCATGATGCCGTACTCGAAGAACGTGATCCTCGCAAGTGCCGATCAGACGGCTATCGACGCGGTGGCGGCGAAACTCATGGGCTTCGACCCCATGTCGATCAAGTTCATCCGGATGGCGCACGATCTCGGCCTCGGATGCGGCGATCCGCGGGAGATCGAGATCGTGGGAGACGCGTCCGCGGCGGCGGAGAACTGGCACTTCGTGGGCCCGTTCAAGAAGATGACGTTCGCCTCGCGAATGCAGCACCAGATCTACTGGGGCCCGATGAAGAAGCCGATCGAGTGGTCGCTGAAAACGGTGCTGGCGCCGTGGGCGTACATCGCGAGCGTCATCTACCACGACAGCTTCTGGTATCCATACAACGCGAAGCGGCTGATGCGCGAGGTGCTGGATGGCCCCTGGGGCAGGCTGTTCCGAAACTGGGAGAGCCTGACGCCCGATGTCGATGGCTATCCCGAAGTCGGCGGCGTGTCCGCCGAAATCGCGTTGACCGGGACCAGAGCGCTCGCACGCTCGCTGGGCATCCTGGGCACCTGCATCGCGCAGGCGCCGGAGTTCGTGCACAAGAAACGCTAGACATTGCTGATTTGTCGATTGTCGATTGGCTTCTCAATCAGCAATCAGCAATCGTCAATCAGCAATTCTGAGATTACCTATGACCGATTTCTCAATTCGCTCAGACAACGTCGACGTCGAGCAGATCATGCGGCAGATACGGTCGCGGATCCGCGAGAAGCGCGGCGTGGACTATACCGAGGACGAAATCCGCGAGCTTGCGAATGTGAAGCTGGAGAAGTTCCTCGATCCGCGCGGCGTGCGATCGGATCTGCTGGAGCAATTCCGCCGCAAGCGGGAAGCCTCGCTGCCCCCCAACTTCAAGTTCGAGGACTCGACCCTCTACGAAACGCACCGGGGATTCCTGGCGTTCATGCGCAAGTTGCTGAACCCGATCCTCAAGCTGTTCTTCAATCCCAACCCGCTCATCGAGGCGCTGCACATCCAATCGAAGCTGAACGCGCAGCAGGCGGCGCTCGAACCGCTGTATTACGAGGTGATCCACAACCTCGTGCTCGAGACGACGCGGTTGGGGATCGACGTCAAGAACCTGAAAATGCGCGTCGAATCGATGTCGAGCCGGCTCGACTTCGACGAGCGGCGCGCGCGCGCGCTGGAAGGCGTCGTCCAGTATCGTCCAGGAACCGTTGCGCCCCTGCAGCCGCCGACAGGAGCGGAACGACGCGAACCCAGGACCGATGTCGAGCAGGGCGAGCGGCGCAATCGCCGGCGGCGACGCAGGGGGCGCCGGCGCCCGGAGGATGGCAGGCCTGGAGGCCAGCCCCCCGGCACCCGGATGGGGACTGATCAGGGTACCGGCGGAGACGCGCCCGGTGAGCAATTCGACAGCCGGGGTCTGACCCCGGAAAGTGAGCAATCCGGCGACCGGGGTCAGACCCCGGCCGGTGAGGACGATCCGGAGTCGTGAAGCTCGCGGTCGCGGTCCAGCGCTACGGCGCGGACATCAACGGCGGCGCGGAACTCCATGCGCGGTACGTGGCAGAGCGGCTTGCGCGGCACGCACAGGTGGAGGTCGTCACGACATGCGCCCGCGACTACGTCACGTGGCGGAACGAGCGACCGGCCGGCGTCGAGCAGGTCAACGGCATCCCGGTTCGACGATTCCCCGTGACCCACGAGCGCGATCCGCATCACTTCGGCCGGCTGTCGCGCCGGGTGTTCGAGCATCACCACTCGCTGGCCGATGAGCTCGCATGGCTGGAGGGCGAGGGGCCAGCCAGCCCGGCGATGATCGGTACCTCGAGCGATCGGCGCCGGAGCTGGACTTCGTGCTGCTCTTCAGCTACCGCTACTACCACGCGTGGCACGGGGCGCGGCGCATTCCGAACAAGGCGGTGCTGGTGCCGACGGCCGAACGCGATCCGGCCGTGGGCCTGGGAATCTTCGGCCCGACATTTCGCGGTGTCCGCGCCGTCATGTACAACTCTCACGAAGAGCGGGCCATGATTCACGCGGCCACGGGAAACGAGGCCGTGCCCGGTGTCGTGGTTGGTATCGGATCGGAGATTCCCAGCCGCAGCGACGCGCAGCGGTTCCGGAAAAAGCACGGCATCCAGAAGCCGTTTGTCATCTACGTGGGGAGGATTGACGAGAACAAAGGCTGCAAGGAGCTGTTCGACTTCTTCCTGCGTTATGCGGCGACCTTTCCCCGCGGCCTCGACCTGGTCCTGATCGGCAGCGAGATCATACCCATCCCGCAGCACCCACGGATTCATCATCTGGGTTTTCTTCCAGACGAGGACAAGTTCGACGCCATCGCGGCATCCGACGTGCTCATCATGCCGTCGTACTTCGAGAGCCTGTCCATGGTGGCGCTCGAAGCCTGGGCCATGGGGAGGCCGGTGCTCGCCAACGGCCGCTGCGACGTGTTGAAGGGGCAATGCATCCGGAGCGGCGCCGGCCTGTATTACGAGCGATACGAGGAGTTCGCCGAGACGCTGTATTCACTCGAATCGAACGGCCCGCTGCACGCGCGCCTCGGGCACAACGGGCGCAACTATTTCACCGAGCACTACACGTGGCCAGTGCTTGAAGGCAAGTACCTGGACATGTTCGAGCGCTTGAAGCGCGAGGACGCCGGCGGAGCCGCGCGAAAGCCCATTGAACCGCTCCCCGGCTGGTTCGCGCGCCGGCGCCGCGATCAGCGTCCCGCGTCCGAGATTCTCGCAAGCATTCCCGCCGGAGCGGCCATTTCAGGCCGAGACGCCGCGCGCACCCTGTCCCGGTCCGCATGAGTGCTGCCGAGACTCCACGGCCCCGCGTGCACCAGGTACTGGCGACGCTCGGCTACGGGGACGCCATCGGTCACGAAGTACTCGGCATCCAGCGCGTGCTTCGCCGCGCGGGGTACGAGTCCGAGATCTTCGTCGAGACGGCCAATCCGAGACTCGAGGACTACACCATCGACTACCGCGAGCTCGTTGGTGCGGTCGGTCCGTCAAATCTTCTGATTCACCACTTCTCAATTGGCTCGCGCGCCTCGCGGACGGCCTACGCCCTGCCCGGGCGGATGGCGCTCGTCTACCACAACATCACGCCGCCGGAGTACTTCATCGGTGTCCACAAGGAACTCGTGAAACTCTGCTTCCACGGACGCCGCGAGCTGACGGCGTATATCAATCGCTGTGAGCTGGCGCTCGGCGATTCCGAATACAACCGCCAGGAGCTCAGCGACCTCGGCTACCCGCGAACCGCGGTCCTCCCAGTCGTTCCCGATTTCAGCCACCTCGATGGCGACCCCGATCGCAGACTCGCGGACCTCGACGACGAGTGGACGAACGTCATGTTCGTTGGACGCGTGATTCCGAACAAGAAGTTCGAAGATGTGATTCGCGCCTTTCACGCGTATCGCACTCGTCACAACCCGCGCTCGCGGCTGCTGCTCGTCGGCTCCTACAGCGGCTTCGAGAAATATCTGGCGATGCTCCAGGGACTCATCGCGAGACTCGGCACGCCAGATGTGCATTTCCTCGGTCACGTGTCGAACGAGGAGCTCACCGCCTTGTATGACGTCGCGGACTTGTTCCTCTGCGCGAGCGAACACGAGGGATTCTGCGTACCGATCATGGAGGCCTTCTACAAGCGCATCCCGGTGCTCGCCTACGCGGCGACCGCCGTTCCGGCCACAATGGACGGCGGCGGTGTGTTGTACGACACCAAGGATCCGCTGGAGATCGCACGACTGATGGACGCCGTGCTCGATCCCCGGATCGAAGAGGCGGTGCTGCAATCCCAGGACGCGTCGCTTCAGCGTCTCCGTGCGAAGGATTTCGAAGGGACGCTTCTACGATTCGTTGACCAGACGCTGGCCATGCCAGCTCGTGAAGCACCAGAGGTCGCCTGGGATTTCTGGCACCAGTTCGACCAGTTCGATCGCTTCGAAGAGCTGCGGCAGTTTCGGCCGGCCCTCTACAAGGCCCTGCCGGTCGATCCCGGATCCCGGCCATGATCATCAACCAGTGGGTCCCTGCCGCGCACAAGGGAGACGCGATCGGTGACAGTGCGCGGCGCGTCCGAAGCATGCTGCGCGCGGCCGGCCACACGTCGGACCTGTATGCACTCACCATCGATGACGAGCTCCGGGGCGACGTGCGGCCGTTCGACGATCCTGCCGCCCGGCGCGGCGATGCGACGATCTTTCATTTCGCCCTCCCCTCGCCGATGACGCCGGCGTTCGCCGCGCTCCAGGGGAGGCGAATCGTTCAGTATCACAACATCACGCCTGCATCCTTCTTCGCCCCGTACGACGCCGGCCTCTTCAGGCTCGCGTCGATCGGCCGGCAGGAGCTCAAAACGCTCGTCGGGCACGTGGATCTGGCGCTTGGCGACTCCGAGTTCAACCGGCAGGAGCTCGAGCAGATGGGATTTGCGCCAACCGGCGTGATGCCGATTGCCGTCAACACGGCGCGGATCACCGATGCCCCCCGACGGCCCGCGCTCGAGAAAATTCTCGGCGATGGCTTGATCAATTTCTTGTTCGTCGGCCGCATTGTCCCGAACAAGCGTATCGACGATCACATCCGGCTAGCGGAACTCTATAAGCGTAACGTCGACAGCTACTACAGGTTCATTTTCGTCGGCCGATACGACGGCATACCCTGGTACTACGCGCAGATCAGGGCGCTCATCGCGGAATTCCAGATGCTCCCCGATCGCTTCTGGTTCACCGGGCCGGTTCCAGACGAGGACCTCGCGGCGTTCTATCGTTGGGCCGATGTCTACGTGTCGCTGAGCGAGCACGAGGGGTTTTGCGTTCCGCTCGTTGAGGCGATGGCGGCGGACGTGCCGGTCCTTGCCTACGCGGCGGGAGCGGTATCCGAGACGCTTGGAGGGGCCGGCGTGCTGTTCGCGCCCAAGGATCTCGAGCTTGCCTCGGAAATGCTCGGAATGCTCGTATACGATCGGCCGGTGCGCGATCGAGTCCTCGAAGGCCAGCGGCGCCGGCTCGCAGATTTCGCGCCAGATCGAATCGAACAGCGGCTCATGAAAATCGTGGGGACTCTTGCGTAGCTGGTATTTGCCTCGATACCTGTCAAAACAGACAGGAGGAAGAGAGAAAGAGAGAATAGTTATTCTCTTTCCTCAATTCCTCCTGCCTGAACTCGAGGGGCGAAGGATTAGATATTGAAGATCGCGTTTATTGTCCAGCGCTATGGGACCGAGATTCTCGGCGGCTCCGAGTATCACTGCCGCCTGATCGCCGAACGGCTCGCGCAGCGGCATCACGTCGAGGTGCTGACGACGTGCGCGCAGGACTACATCACCTGGAAGAACGAGTACACCGAAGGATCGGACCGCGTCCGGGGCGTGACCGTCCGGCGGTTTGCGAACTCGCGCACGCGTGACATCCACACGTTCAACCGCTATTCCGAGTGGATCTTCAACAACGCGCATTCACGTGAAGACGAGATGGAGTGGCTGCGCCAGCAGGGCCCGTGGTGCCCGCCGCTGCTCGAGTACATCGAACGCAACCAGCAGCAGTACGATGTCCTGATCTTTTTCACCTATCTGTATGCGCCGACCGTCATGGGCGCAAAGATCGCGCCCCAGAAGAGCATCCTCGTGCCGACGGCGCACGACGAACCGGCGATCCATCTCGACATCTACAAGGAGCTCTTCAGCCTGCCCGCGGGCCTCGCGTACAACACCGAAGTCGAACGGCGTTTCCTGACGACGCATTTCTCCATCCGCGCGATCGAGGAGGAAACCATCGGCTGCGGCGTCGAGTTGCCACACGCGCAGGAATACCCGCGCGAACACCCGGCTCGCCCGGGTGAGGCGGATGACGCAGCCGACGATCAAGCAGTTGTGGAGGACGCGTCTCCGACCTTCAGGCCGCACCTGGCGCAGCGTGGGTCGATGTTCCGCCGGCGTCATCGGCTGCACGGTCCGATCGCGCTGTATGGCGGGCGTATCGATCCGGGCAAGGGATGCGAAGAGCTGATCGAGTATTTCAGCACCTACGTGCAGGATGGTGGCGATGCCTCGCTGGTGCTGATGGGCGTCAAGCTGATGCCGCTGCCGGAAGAGCCCTTCATCCGCTTCGCCGGGTACCTGCCCGATCAAGAGCGCGTCCAGGCCCTCGAAGCGGCGACCGTCGTCGTGGTTCCCTCACCATACGAAAGCCTGTCGCTCCTGGCGCTCGAGTCCTTTGCCGTTGGCACGCCGATCCTCGCCAACGCGCGAAGCGAGGTGCTCGTCGAGCACTGCCGCAAGAGCAACGCGGGGTTGTACTACGCGGATCGCGACGAATTCGTGGAGGCCCTGAAGGTGCTGATGGCCGACCCGCGGCTTCGGGCCCGACTGGGGCGGAACGGACGCGACTACGTGAGAACGAACTACCGGTGGGATGTGATCCTGACCAAGTACGAACGCATGTTTACGCAGCTTCGTCCTGGCGGGGTTGCGAGACGTTCGTAGAGTCGGGGCTCTTAATCCCGATTGATCGCGCCGACTTCGTCCGCCTCGTCGATGTCGTCGACGTCGGGCAGATCGGATCCGGGGCGTCCACCGAGCGTTCCCCGCTTCCGGCGCGGCCGGATATCGTACCGCTTGATCATCTCGTTCAGCGTCGTCGCCTTGATGTGAAGGAGCTCGGCCGCGCGCTTCTGCACGCCGCCGGCGGCCTCGAGCGTCGACTCGATCAGCCGCTTTTCGAAGTCGGTGATCACTTCCTTGAGCGAGATGCCCTCTGGCGGGACGATGAACTGCGGCATCTGGAAGCGCTTGCTGCTTCGGACGTGATCCGGAACGAGGTCGGCATCGATCTTCGCGCCGGTCGAGAGCACGACCGCTCGCTCGATCACGTTCTCCAGCTCGCGCACATTTCCGGGCCAGTCGTATTCCTGCAGCAGATCGAGGGCCTCGGCCGTGAGATCGAGGTGGGTCTTGTTGTTCTCCTCGCCGTATTTCTCGAGGAAGTTCTGCACGAGGAGCGGGATGTCGTCCTTGCGCTCGCGCAGCGCCGGCAACTGCACCGTGATGACGTGCAGGCGGTAGTAGAGGTCCTCGCGGAACTTCCCCTCGTCCATCATCCGGCGGAGGTCGACATTCGTCGCGGCGATGATCCGCACGTCGACCTTGATCGTCTCGACGCCGCCGAGGCGCATGAACTCGCGCTCCTGGATCACCCGGAGGAGCTTGGCCTGCGTCTCGAGCGGGATGTTGCCGATCTCGTCGAAGAAAATCGTCCCCTTGTCGGCCAGCTCGAACAGCCCCTTCTTCGGGTACACCGCGCCCGTGAAGGCGCCTTTGACGTGGCCGAAGAGGTTTGATTCCAGGAGGTCCGGCGGCAGATTGCCGGAATTGACGGTGATGAACGCCCGGTCGCTGCGCGCCGAGTTCTGGTGGAGCGACCGCGCCACGAGCTCCTTGCCGGTGCCGCTCTCGCCGTTGATGAGGATCGTCGTCCGGCTCGGCGCGGCCTGGATGATCAGATCGAAGACCTGGCGCATGCGCGAGCTCCGCCCGATGATCGCTCCGAACCGGTTCGAGCGTGCCTGGAGATTCTGCCGAAGCGCGCGATTTTCCGCCACGAGGCGGCGCTGCGACAGTGCGTTGCGGAGGACGACCAGTACTTCGTCGTTCTTGAACGGCTTGGTGATGTAGTCGTAGGCGCCGCGCTTCATCGCGGCAATGGCGTTCTCGACCGACGCGAATGCCGTAATCATCAGCACCGGCATGTCGTCGTCGATTTTCTTGAGCTCGTCGAGCGCGGAGATGCCGTCCATCCCAGGCATCATCATGTCGATAATTGCCGCGTCGAACGGCACCGATCGCGCCAGGTCGAGCCCCTCGGCCGCGTTGGCGGCGAGGCGCACCTCGTAGCCTTCACGCGTCAGCAGCGCTTCCAGGATTTCACGCATGATGTCCTCGTCGTCGATGACGAGGACTGAGCCCGACCGGACGGCAGCCGCCGGCGCTTCAGGAATCATGGGACGCGGCATCATCAGGCCTGCCTGTTCCCGGCCTGTGCGGCCGCGCCGGGTTTCGCGGAAACCATCGGCAGCACCAGTGTGAATCGCGTGCCCTGCCCGATGGTGCTCTCGCAATTAATCGTGCCTCCGTGTTCCTGGACGATGCCGTAGGTGATGGAAAGACCCAGACCGGTCCCCTTGCCGATTTCCTTGGTCGTGAAGAACGGATCGTAAATCCGTGACAACTGCTCTGGAGGAATGCCCGAGCCGGTGTCGCCCACCTCGATGGCGGCGCCCGCCTCATCGTCACGCGTCGCGATCGTGAGCCAGCCGCCGCGCGGCATGGCATCGCGCGCGTTGAGAAACAGGTTCAAGAGCACCTGCTGGAGCTTGTACTCGACGCCCTGGATCAGAAGGGGCGATGCACTGAGTTCCTTGCGAACCTGGATGCGCCCCGTGCGAAGCTGGTGCTCGAGCAGCACGAGCACGTCGTTGATGACGACGTTCAGATCGACGGCGCCGCTCTCGGTCTGAGCCGGGCGCGCGAGGTTCAACAGTCCGTTGACGATCTTCGCAGCACGGAAAGTCTGCCGCTCGATCTTTTCGAGCACCTTCGTGTCCGGATGGTCGGGCGCGGCGTTCTGGAGCAGCATCTGGGTGAAGCTCGAGATGCCGGTGAGCGGCGTATTCACCTCGTGGGCAACGCCTGCGGCAAGCAAACCAATCGACGCCATCTTCTCGGAAATCTGCAGCTGCTCTTCGAGCTGCACGCGGGCCGAAATGTCCTCGACGACGACGATGGTTCCCGCGAGGGCTCCGTCCGAATCACGCAACGGCGTCGTGGCCATGTTGACGAGAAGCCGGCGGGCGGGCTCATGACGCGTGATCAGCGGGACGCGAAAGAACGCCGTCCCTTCGGGCGACTCCCGGCGGGACGATCGCAGAATCTCCAGGAAAGCCGGTTCGAACAATTCGTTCAGCCCGCGCGCAACGGCATCCTCGTGGCGAATGCCGTACAGCTCCTCGAGCCTCCGGTTCCACCGCACGATTCGATCGTCGCCGTTGACCACCGCAAGCCCGTCGTTCAGCGACTCCAGGATATTCTCGCTGAATTCGCGCATCCGCTCGAGCTCGTCCGCCTTGTTGTGCAGCTGCCGATACAGGCGGCCGTTCTCGAGCGCGGTGGCCGCCTGCGCGGCCACGGCCGCCAGGAGCGCCATATCCTCGCTGCTGAGCGGCTCGCTGCTGGCCTTCTTGCCCAGCGCCATGACCGCGATGGTGCCTTCCTTCGACACGCACGGCACGAAGTAGTGGATGCCGGCTTCCCGCCAGAAATCGATCTCCCGCGCATCGATGCGGCGCTGCGCCAGCGGATCGTCGAGCGACAGGGTGTGCCCGGCGATCAGCCGGGCTCCCGCCTCCGAAGTACGTGGTAGCACGGGAGGCTGACCGGCGAACCCGATGTGCGAGATCGTCGTGAACTCTCCCTCGCGGCCGGTCGCTGCCGGCGCCAGCATCAACGCCATGCGATCGACGACCAGCGTCTCCATGACCCGATGGACGAGTCGCTCGCTCAGGCGCAGGAGGTCGAGATCGCTGTTGAGATCGCGCGCGAAGCCGACGAGCGCCCGCCGGTAGTCGTAGCGATCGCGGTAGTACACACGATCGAGCGCATTTTGGATGGCGTTCTTGACCGGACGCGAGAGCAGCACGACGACGATCGTCGCCAGGAGAGCAATGACGAAGTTCGGTTTGTCGGGGGCCCCCGGGAAGATCGCGCCCACGAGCTTCAGCAGAATGGCGTACATCGCGGCAATCGCCGCCAGCGCCGCCGCATAGACGAGCGCGCGCTTGATGATGACCTCGACGTCCATCAGCCGATAGCGGACGATGGCCGAGGCGAACGCGAGCGGGACGACGCCGAGAAGCACCGCCGTGACGTCCGCGCCCCGGTACGGCGTGAATCCCAGCGCAAACGGCAGCGCGTATCCAAACACGAACGGCACCGCACCGAACGCGGTCCCCCCGACGATCCATCGGAGCTGACGCCGTGCGGTCACCGATCGCGCGCGTCCGAGTGCCCGGATCATGATCCCCAGACCGATAACGAGCCCCACACCCAGGCAGATCATTTCGCCGCGCTCGACCAGCGCGATCACGTTCGAGAAGACGAGCCCCTGCGCGTGGCCGCGTGCGAGCGCGGACACTCGCCCGGCGAAGAGCAGAAGGGCCGGCAGGTACCAGAGCGGAAGTGCGGTGCGGCCGGCCTCGGAATGCGCCCAGCTGTCGGGACGTTCGGGGAAGACCAGCGCGAAATGCACGATGAGCGGCGGCAGCAGAAGCGTGCACACCACGTCCGCCCAGTAGATGACCCAATCGAGCGTGTCGAGGCGGCCGCTGAACGAAAACGCCAGCATGCCGAAGAAGGCAACGGTCAGCCAGAAGAAGTGAAGCGTGGCCTGATTGTCCGGACGGCGGAAGCGGACCCCGGCGCCCACGAGCAGCGAAAAAATCCCGACCGGGGCGAGGACGTAATACAGTCCGCGGGCGCCGGACGGGATCGGCGCAAGAGCTAGGCGCAGGCTCTGCTGCGTTCTGGTCCGAATCAGCGTGTAGGTGACCGTGTCTCCGGAGGCCGCCCGATGCAGGAGTGCCACGACGTCCGAGGGCGAATCGACGGGCGTGCGATCGACTTCAGCCAGGATGTCGCCGGGAAGCACGCCGGCCCGCGCCCCTGGTGAATCCGGGGCAATTTCCTGCGCGACCACACCATCGGGGCTCCCCGCCCATAGGACGCCATCCTCCGGCTCGCTCCATGTGGAGCGCACGTACATGTTCGCCACCGCGAGGCACAGGAGCAGCGCCACGACGGCCAGCTGAGCCGTCAGTCGAGCGAGCGCGCGCGTCCGGGTTCCCGTGTTCAACAAGGAGTCAGTCCTGTACCGTAGTCTCGTCCGAACGAGTGGCTCGGCTTCACGTAGCAATCCGCGTTCCCCGGCTCCGGCCCGTTGCATGCGTCTAATTGTCTGAACGGCTTGAAGTTTTACCTGTGTGCCCAGGCGTTTTGACGCGAGGTTCCAACGGCGTGGAGCCTCGGCTCAAAAACTTGGATCGCGGTTTTTGAGCCAAAAAAATGGCCTGCCGTCGCAGGACCTCGTGGACCCCAAACACGTGAAATGAAAGTCCAATCCTCGGGCAGCCCGCAGGGCCGCCGTACAGCCCGGTCGATGCGTTCCGATCAGAACCTGACCAGGAACCCTCCGACCACGCGTTTTGGTGGGCGGACCACGAGCAGCTCGTCGTAGACCGAGGCGGGATCGTTGGGATCCCGGAACAGGTTGCGGACGCCGACGAGCACTTCCCACTTCGTGTTTCCGAGGCCGAAGGGCAGCGCCTGGTTCACCTGCACATCGAATCGACCGTCCATGCCGGTCTCCGACAGCGTCCCGCTGCGGCGCGCGTAGCCGGAGTTCAGCTTGTAAAGGACGAATACCCGCGTCGCCGTTTCAGGAATCGCCGTCAGCACGGACGTCGTCAGATCGTGAATGTCCTCGTCTTTCGGACGCGTCAGGCTCGCCAGCCACGGCCGGGCCTGGCTGATTTCGCCGAACGAATTCCACCTTCCGTGCAAATACGAGTAGTCGACCGATCCGCTGACTCGCCGTGAAGCCGATGAACTCAAGCGCACGCCCCAACCGTCGACATCGACGTTGCCGGCGCCGGCCACGTAGTAGTGTCCGACCGAACGCGTGCCGTCGGGCGATCGCATGCCGAAGATCGTCATCGCCTGGTTATCGACGCCCTGGAAAAACCGGTGCACGCCGAACGAGTAGATGCCGAAGTCGTGCTCGACGACCAGATCCAGATCCCGCGCGCGCTCGACGCGAAGTTCGCCGCCGGCGAGCGGCGAGAACGTCCGCTGCGGGGGAAGCCATGGGCCCGCGGTCGCTGGAGCGAGGAACTCCTCCGCGCCGGGCGCAACCATGCGCTGCGCGAGGACCGCCGTCACGCGCGTCGTCTTCGTGGGCTGGAGCGAAAAGCCTACGCGGGGACTGAAGAACCCGGGCTCCACGAGGTAGTCGTAGCGCGCGTAGCGCCCGCCGTACTCGACAGTCACGCCCTCACCGACCGTCCAGCGGTCGAGCGCGTAGATTTCCCCGACGTTGCGATTGCCATCGCTGACGGCCGCCAGCGCGAGCGGGTTTCCTCCCTGATACTCCTGGGTGCTGTAGGTCAACCCGAGATCGTAGGAGTGAACCCCGTCCCGCTTGGACAAGAAGGATCCGGCCACGAGCCAGGACGACAGGTCGCCCTGGCTCATCGCCCCGTGCACGGACCAGTCGCCCAAGCCGGTCGGTGCTCCAATGGCGAAGTACGCGACACCGCGCGGCAGCAGGTCTCCCGAGAACAGGCGGCCGGGCGCGACCGCGCCGGTCGTCAGCAGGTTGACTTCACCCTTGAACGGCAAATCGGCGAAGAAGGAACCGACGGCGCTGGCGGCCGACTGATTCAGATGGCCGGCCATCGGATCGTCGGCAGACGGGCTGTCGTCCTCTTCGAGCACGACGATGCTCGTTGAATCCTTCAGGATGCTTCGCGTGAGGTGGCGCAGACGCCAGGCCGTGTCCGTATGCGGGTGATCGTCGTCGGCCTCGGTCGTTTCCGATGTGGTAATCGACGGAAGCGCGAAGCCAGCCGCGAGGATAGGCCGGGCGGTCACTTCCGTGGAGCTGCCGCTCGTGGCGATGGCGGTCTCGAGGCGGTGAAGCTGCAGCCGGTAGACTGAGGCCGGGGTCACACCCACGCGCACGGTTTCGCGAGGCGAGGCGGCGAACCCTGCCAAATGCGCCCGCAGCGTGTAGTCTCCCGCCGGCAATTTTTCGAGGGAGAAGCGGCCGTTCGCATCCGTGACCGTCATCGCCATCGTGGCGCCGAGGGCCGACACCATCGCGCCCGGCAGCGGTCCGCCGAGATCGTCGCTGACGATGCCCTTGATCACGCCGCCGATGACGGCGCTCACACTCACGGTCCGGAATTCTGATGAATGGGCGGCCGCGCGTTGCTGTGCGAGTGCGGGCGAGGACATAGCTGCCGTGGCCACCGCCACTACCCCAGCTGCCGAGAGCACGCGATTCATGCGTCCCATGGCTCCTCCGCTCCTACAATCTTACAATCCCGCAACGGAAAACGTGACGTCGCGTGTCAACGATTGACGCGACGCCAGATCCGTCACGGTGATACCAAGGCGATACTCGCCTTCTTGAAACGACGACAACAGGATGCCCTGACCTGCCAGTATAGGCCCCGTCGCCGGGTTGAAATCACTCGCCATCACCGATGGTCTGAACCGCTGAGGCGGCGTCCGAGTCACGTACCGCTCACCCGCGCGTGCCGGCGGATGAGGTTCTGCCGCCGAAGCGTCGTTCGGCGCGACGGCACTACCCCGCCGGAATAGATGGTACTCCACCTCGATGTCGAAGTTCTTGTCCGCCGAGACGGTCGGGTTGTAAATGAGAAACACGACAATCAACTCCCGATTGCGCTGGAACGACGACGTCGCCGACGGGTGAATCTCACTGGTCCCGATCACGTACGGACGCTCGAGCACATCGTCGCCAGAGAGCGGCGCCGCGACCTCGTCGATGCGATCCGCGAGCATCACGGTGCTCGTCGCCAAACCGCCGGTCCAGAAGTCAGGAACGGTCAGCGGCTGCTTCAGCACCGCACCTTTGAGACGCCCATCCGAATCCAGCGGATCCGCGGGACGTTCGCGCAACGCGACATACACATCATAGTCGCCGGGCGCCACCGCAAAACCACGCGTAATCCGAAGGGGCTGACCCGCGGGCGCGCTCAACGTCACCGGAAAAATGATGTCGAACGGATACCGCGCCGGCGCCTCGTGAGCCCGGGCCGTCGCCGCCTCGCGGCGCGCGGCTCGAACGTACATCAACGCGGTCGGCGCCGTCAGGCTCGACCGATCGATCGTGACCGTGAAGGGCACGAACGTTCCGGTCTGCGCCTTGAAAAAATCGTTCCGCCAGCCGATCGCGAAGTCCGAGGTCGCGCGTCCAGCCATCGCGTCGTCCGCGAGTCGAATGAGCGCTTGCCCTTCCTTGCGCTGCGCGTCCTCGAGCCGATCCTGGACTCGTCGATCGGCGCGATTCTGCTGCGGCGACGCGCCGGCCAACGCCACTGCACACGCCAGCAGCAACGTCGCAGCGGCCGCCCGGCGCCCAGATCGCGCCCGGCCATTTACCAGTTCGACGTGCTCGCGTTTCCAGCGCATGAAGCTGAAAGATCAAATTAATGATAGGCGACCTGACCGGATCAAGTCAAAGCCCAGCCAGGCGGCCTGGACGCCCGAAAAGAACAGTCAAATCGGTAAAAATGGCCAGAATTCGACGAAAACATGGCAACGACGCCTGCGGTAGACGCGCGCGTGTTACACACACGACGAATTATCGCGGCGATTCGCGTCAAGGCCGGGTGATATCATCACCGGCTTATGGCTCGCGTACCCCAATTCCTGGACGTGAGCGTGTCACTCGCCGCAGGCATTCCCGCCTACCCCGGGAACCCCGAGTTCGAGTTGCAGCCGATCAAGCGCATAGCCGCCGGCGGCAGCTCGAACGTCTCGAAGCTGGTCATGGGCACGCACACCGGCACGCACGTCGACGCGCCGAAGCATTTCTTTGACGATGGTGCCGGCGTCGATGCGCTGCCGCTCGACCTGCTCCTCGGCCGGGCGCGTGTCGTCGAAGTCACGAAGCGCGGCGGCATCGGCAAGGACGAGCTCGCGGCGGCAGGCTTGCGCGAAGATCTGCGCGTCCTGCTCAAGACCTCCAACTCGGCGCTCTGGAACGGTGAGGGGTTTCACCAGGACTACACCTATCTCGCGGAAGATGGTGCACGGTACCTGGTCGATCAGGGCGTCAAGGTCGTCGGGATCGACTACCTCTCGGTGGAACAGTTCAAGAAGCCGGGCGCCCCGGCGCACCGGGCGCTGCTGTCGCAGTCGGTCATCATCATCGAAGGCCTCAACCTCTCCGAAGCGGAAGCCGGAATGTACGAGATGTACTGCCTGCCGCTCCGCATTGCCGGGAGCGACGGCGCGCCAGCCCGGGTGATCTTAAAGCGATAGCGCGAACCGGAAGGAACTTCACGTGCTGGACGATGTGCTGGTCATGGTGCTCGCCGGAGGGGTGGGCGAACGGCTGTATCCGCTGACGAAAGAACGTGCGAAGCCGGCGGTGTACTTCGGCGGACCGTATCGCATCATCGACTTCACCCTGAGCAACTGCATCAATTCGGGGCTCCGCAAGATCTTCATTGCCCTTCAATACAAATCGCTCTCGCTCAGCCGTCACCTGCGGATGGGATGGAGCGTTGTGGCTGACGAACTCGGCGAGTTCATCGAAATCCTGAGCCCGCAGAAGCGCGTCGGGGAACACTGGTATCTCGGCACGGCAGACGCGGTCTATCAGAACCTGTATTCCATCCTGCGCGAGAACCCGCGGCAGCTGATCGTCCTTTCAGGCGATCACGTTTACAAGATGGACTACGCGAAGATGCTGCGGTTTCATCGCGAGCGTGGCGCGGGCGTGACGCTTGCTGCGATCGAAGTGCCCTCGGACGAGGCGCAGCGCTTCGGAGTGCTGCAGGTGGACAAGGACGGACGCCTGACCGGCTTTCTCGAGAAGCCGAAGAACCTGCCGCCCGGCGAGCCGGTCCTCGCGTCGCTGGGCATCTATATCTTCGACGTGGACGTGCTCGTGCCCGCGCTCGAAGCCGATGCGCGCCGCAACACGACACACGACTTCGGCAAGGACATCATTCCAGGGCTCATCGACAAGATCCCCGTGTGCGCCTATCGGTTCTACGACGAGAACAAGAAGGCCGCGAAGTACTGGCGCGACATCGGAACGCTCGACGCGTACTACGATGCGAACATGGATCTCTGCCACGTGAACCCGGAGTTCAACCTGTACGACCCCGAGTGGCCACTTCGGACGAACCAGATCCAGGCCCCGCCCGCGAAGTTCGTCTTCGCCGATGAAGGCCGCCGCTGCGGGCAGGCGCTCGATTCGATCATCTCGGCCGGCTGCATCATCTCGGGAAGCCGGATCACCGGCAGCGTGCTCTGCCCGAACGTCCGCGTCCACAGCTTCTGCGACATCGATCAGAGCATCCTGATGCCGGGCGTGCGCGTCGGCCGCCACGCGCGGATCCGCCGGGCGATCGTCGACCGCGACGTGTTCGTGCCGCGAGGCGCGCTCATCGGGTACAACGACGAGGAAGATCGGCGGCGCCACACGGTGAGCGACAGCGGCATCGTCGTGGTCACGACAGACGACGAGCCGTTCATCGGCGACATTTCGGAGGAGGCGCTCAGGAACGAGCAGGACTTCGACAAACGGGGAGCCGAAAACGCGTAGGTTCTACTGGGTTCTGCAGGGTTCTACCGGGTTCTACAGGGTTCGTTCAGGGTTCTACTGGGTTCAGGAGACATCACATTGAAGATTCAGTCGGTCAAGGGACGAGAGATTCTCGATTCGAGAGGTAATCCAACCGTTGAAGTCGACCTGACGCTGGAGGGCGGAGCATTCGGGCGCGCGGCGGTGCCGTCGGGCGCCTCGACGGGACAGCGCGAAGCGCTCGAGCTTCGCGATGGAGACAAGAAGCGATATCTCGGAAAAGGCGTCACGAAGGCGGTCGCGCATATCAACGGCGAGCTCGCGAAAGCGCTCGTCGGGCGCGATGGCGATCAGCGCGCGATCGACAAGGCGATGATCGAGCTCGATGGGACGCCCAACAAGGGCCGGCTTGGAGCCAATGCGCTCCTCGGAGTTTCGATGGCGCTGGCTCGCGCAAACGCCGCGGCGCTTGGCATCCCGCTCTACCAGCATGCGGCCAAGCTCTACGGTGCGTCGGCTGGCACCGTGCTGCCGGTGCCGATGATGAACATCCTCAACGGCGGCGCTCACGCCGACAGCAGCGTGGATTTCCAGGAGTTCATGGTGATGCCGGTCGGCGCGCGAACATTTGCCGAGGCCGTCCGGTGCGGCGCCGAGATTTTTCACACGCTGCGCGGCATCCTGAAGAAGAAAGGCCACTCGACCGGCGTCGGTGACGAGGGCGGGTTCGCGCCCAGCCTGTCGTCAAACCAGGAAGCGCTCGACGTCGTCCTCGAGGCGGTCGTGCAGGCGGGATACAAACCGGGCGAGACGGTGTATCTGGCGCTCGACGTCGCGTCGAGCGAGCTCTGGAACGACGACGGCAAGAATTACGAGTTCAAGAAGTCGAAGGACAGGACCCGCAGCGCCGACGAGATGGTCAAGCTGTACGAGGACTGGGTGCGCCAGTACCCGATCATCTCAATCGAAGATGGCCTGGCCGAGGGAGATTGGGACGGGTGGAAGGCGCTGACGAAGGCGCTCGGCGATCGCGTGCAGCTCGTGGGAGACGACGTGTTCGTGACCAACCCGGAGATTCTCAAGCGGGGCATCGGCGAGAAAATCGGGAACGCGTTGCTGGTGAAGTTGAATCAGATCGGCACCGTGAGCGAGACGCTCGACGCGGTCGCCATGGCCCGTGACGCAGGCTACGCGAGCGTGATCTCGCATCGGTCAGGCGAAACGGAAGACACGACGATCGCGGACCTCGCGGTCGCGACCAACGCGGGGCAGATCAAGACGGGATCGGCCAGCCGCACTGATCGCGTCGCGAAGTACAACCAGCTGCTTCGTATCGAGGAGCAGCTCGGAACGTCGGGACGGTACGCCGGCACGTCCGCCATCCGTCAGTTGGGGGCACGGTAATGCACAAGGTCGTGCTCCTGCGGCACGGGGAAAGCACCTGGAACCAGGAAAACCGCTTCACTGGGTGGACCGATGTCGACTTGTCGGAGAAGGGCCGGCAGGAGGCCGCCGAGGCGGGCCGTCTTCTCAAGGACGGCGGGTACATCTTCGACGTGGCATTCACGTCGGTGCTGAAGCGGGCGATCCGCACGTTGTGGACCACGCTCGACGCGCTGGATTTGATGTGGATTCCCGTCACCAAGAACTGGCGGCTGAACGAGCGGCACTACGGCGCCCTGCAGGGGCTCAACAAAGCCGAGACGGCGGCCAAACACGGCGAGGCCCAGGTCAAGATCTGGCGTCGCAGCTACGACATTCCACCGCCGCCGTTGACCCCGGACGATGAGCGCTATTCGGGCCGCGATTCGCGGTACGGGGGGCTTCGGCCCGGAGACGTGCCGCTCACCGAATCGTTGAAGGACACCGTCGCCCGATTCCTGCCCTACTGGCACGAAACGATCGCGCCGGCAGTGACATCCGGTCAGCGCGTGATCATTGCGGCGCACGGCAACAGCCTGCGCGCGCTGGTCAAGTACCTCGACAACATCCCCGAGAGCGAGATCGTCGAGCTCAACATTCCAACGGGGATTCCCCTGGTCTACGAGCTCGATGACACGCTGAAGCCAATTCGCCACTACTACCTTGGCGATCCCGAAACCGCGGTGCGCGCCGCTGCGAGCGTGGCGGCACAGACGGCCAGGAAGTGAAAGAATTGCTGAATTGCTGAATGCTGAGTGCTGAATTTGCGATCAATCAGCATTCAGCAATCAGCACTCAGCAATTTCACGTCCGGATTCCAAACACGTCCCTGAGCGCGCATTGCGCCGCATGGAATCCGCACATCCCATGCACCCCGACGCCCGGAGGCGTCGAGGCCGAGCAAATGTAGAAGCCTCGACGCGGCGTCCGGTACCATCGCCACGTCGGACGCGCGATCATCTGTCGTAGATCCGTGACCCCCATGCCGATGTCGCCCCCGGCGAGGTTCGGGTTGCGGCGTTCGAGATCGGCAGGCGTCATGACATGCCGCGCAAGAACGCGATCGCGGAAGCCGGGCGCAAAGCGTTCGATCTGCCGCTCGATGGCCGGCAGCATGTCGGCCGTCGATGCGTGGGGCACGTGGCAGTACGCCCACAACGTGTGCTTTCCAGCGGGTGCGCGCGACGGGTCGAAGAGGGTGGGCTGAACCAGCAGCACGAACGGCCGCTCCGAAACCTTGCCGGTCCAGGCGTCGTGCTCCGAATCGGCGATCTCCTTCCAGGTACCGCCAAGATGGACGGTCGGCGCACAGCGGACCGCCGCATCGTGCCACGGCACCGGCGCATCAAGGGCCCAATCAACCTTGAAGGTCCCCGGTCCGTATCGATAACGTTCAAGTTTCTGCTTGTACCAATCCGGCAGGGCGCGGCCCGCGATGCGGAGCAGCGGACGAGGCGACAGGTCGCACAGGATTGCCCTTGCGGCAGGAAGCTCCTCGATCGCGTTGACCGGTGCGCTGGTGAGAATCTGCCCGCCGAGAGAGCGGAAATACGACGCGAGTGAATCGGCGAGTCTCTGCGCGCCGCCTCGTGGGATCGGCCATCCGACGACGTGCGCAAGGGCGCCCAGGACCAGGCCGATTGCACCCGACGGGACCTTCTCGAGCGGGATCATGCCGTGTGCCGCGATTCCCCCAAACAGGGCGCGCGCACGCTCGGTCGAGAAGTAACTCGATGCCAGGCGCCTGGCCGGCTGCAATGCACGCAGACCGAAACGCGCGGCCGCGAGGGGGTGGCGCGGGAACCAGGGAGGCGCGAGCACCACATCCTCGATGAGCGGCCAGGATGAGGCGATCGCTCCGAGGAGACGCTGATATCCCGGTGCATCGGCACCCAGGCCGATCGCGGTGTCCGAAGACGATCGCCTGACGACGGCCGCAGGCACGTCGTCATCGAATGGATGAACCAGCATGGCCGGCGGTTCGATCCACTCGAGCCCGTGATCGCGGAGCGGCAGCGATCGAAACAGTGGCGAGGCAATCCCCATGGGGTACACCGCCGAGCAGACGTCGTGGACGAAGCCCGGCAGCGTGAGGGCGTCGGAGCGACATCCTCCGCCAATTGACGGCTGCGCCTCGTAGACGACGACCTGCAAGCCTGCGCGCGCGAGCACGATCGCGGCCGCAAGGCCGTTCGGCCCCGCGCCGACGACAATCGCATCTGGATCGGCCACGTCTTTGCTATAACTCTTTCTCTCTTTTGCGCTGGGGCCCCACCCCCAGCGCCCGCCAGCGCTCGCTCATTCGCTCGCGCCGCTGACTTGCTGCGACAGCCTGCTTTGACTAGCGTTGAGAGTCGACTTGATGTCCGACCAGCTCGCACCTTACTGGTATTCGCGCCTGATCTTCGAGCGCAGCCTCGCGCTCATCTACCTCGTCGCCTTTATCGCCGTCGTGAATCAATTCGTGCCGCTGCTCGGCGAGCACGGCCTGCTTCCGGTACCGCGCTTCGTTCAGTCCGTGCCGTTCGCGGAGTCGCCGAGCTTGTTCTACCTGCGCGCGACCGACGACGCGTTCCGCGCCGCCGGCTGGCTGGGAATCCTTCTCTCGATCCTGGCGCTGACGGGATTCGTGCAGCACAGAAGCGCGCTGGCTGCCGGCATCATCTGGGGGCTGCTCTGGATTCTCTATCTCTCCTTCGTCAACGTCGGGCAGACCTTCTATGGGTTCGGATGGGAGTCTCTCCTCCTCGAAGTGGGTTTCTTCACGATCCTTTCCGGCGCCGGGACCAGCTCACCGCCAGTGATTCTGAACTGGATCTACCGGTGGACCTTGTTCCGCCTCATGTTTGGCGCAGGGCTGATCAAGATTCGAGGTGACGCGTGCTGGCGCGACCTGACGTGCCTCGACTACTACTTCGAGACACAGCCAATTCCGAACCCGCTGAGCTGGTACTTTCACTGGCTTCCGCGATCGATCCTCCATGGCGGCGTCGCATTCAATCATGTCGTGGAGTTGATCGTTCCCTTTGGCTACTTCCTGCCGCAGCCGTTCGCCGGGATTGCCGGCCTCGTCACCATCACCTTCCAGCTCACGCTGATCGTGAGCGGCAACCTGTCGTGGCTCAACTGGCTGACCATCGTGCTCGCGTTTACGACCCTCGACAATCGATTCTTCGCCTGGCTTCCAGTCTCGATGCCGGCCATCCAGCCGCTCCCGCAGGTTCAGCGTGTCGCCGTGTACGCGCTTGGCGTCATGGTGGCCTATCTCAGCATCGCGCCGACGCTCAACATGCTCTCGCCCAATCAGATCATGAACACCTCGTTCAACCCGCTGCAGATCGTGAACACCTATGGCGCGTTCGGCAGCGTCACCCGCGAGCGGCTCGAGATTGCCATCGAGGGCAGCACAGACGAAACACTCGAATCCGCGACGTGGAAGGAGTATCAGTTCAAGGGCAAGCCTGGCGATCCATCCCGGATGCCCTCACAGATTGCGCCGTACCATCTCCGGCTCGACTGGCTCATGTGGTTCGCCGCGATGGGCAGCGCCAGGGACTACGAGTGGTTTTCGCCGTTGATGCTGAAGCTGCTCGAAGGAGACGCCGCCACGATCGGGCTGCTGGCCGGCAATCCGTTTCCCGATCGTCCGCCGCGATGGATTCGCGCGCGGATGTACAAATACACCTTCACGACGCCCGCCGAGCGGCGACAGTCAGGGCGGTGGTGGAATCGGGAGGTGGTGGGTGAATACTTTCCGGCGGTTCGGCTCAACCGAAGCAATCCCTAGGAATTCAAGTGACCCGACTTGAAAGATCAAACAGGAGAACGGGAGAAGGAGAGAAAACATTAGTTAACTCCCTCTCTCCCTTTCTCCTGTTCTCTCGGGACGATGATGCAGCCTGAGGGCAAACATCGTTGATTCGCACTGCGGTTTTGAAACCACTCTTAGTTTAGCGATTGATTGTTTTCATCCCGCCTTCCGGATATCTGTCGCCCGCAACGGTCGACGCGACGGCGTCCAGCGACGCGATCTCGTCTGGCGACAGACTGATCGTGGTGGCGGCGGCATTTTCTTCGACACGCTCCGGCCGCGTTGACCCCGGAATCGGAATGATGTCGCTGCCGCGAGACAGGAGCCACGCGATCGCGAGCTGCGCGGGCGTGCATCTCTTCTGCTTCGCAATCGTCTCGACGCGCGCGACGAGATCGAGGTTCCTCTGAAAATTCTCCCCCTGGAATCGTGGGTTGTTGCGACGCCAGTCGTCTGGCGCGAGATCCTCGAGCGACTTGAAACGGCCCGTCAGGAAACCACGCCCGAGCGGGCTGTACGCCACGAACGAGATACCCAGTTCCCGGCACGTCTCGAGCGCGCCGGCTTCGGGATCCCTCGTCCACAGCGAATACTCCGTCTGCAACGCCGCTATGGGATGGACGGCGGCCGCACGACGAATCGTGGCCGGCGCAGCTTCCGAGAGCCCCAGATACCGTACCTTGCCGGCCTTCACGAGCTCGGCCATGGCGCCAACGGTATCTTCAATCGGCGTCTCGGCATCGACGCGATGCTGATAGTAGAGGTCGATGGCATCGACACCCAGTCGCTGAAGCGACGCGTCGCAGGCGCTGCGCACATACTCGGGCCGTCCATCGATGCCCATGAAACTTTCCGTCGGCAGTTCGCACGTTCCCGAACTTCGTCGCGAGCACGACCTCGTGTCGACGATCGCGAATCGCGCGGCCGACAAGGCGCTTCGTTGGTGTGCGGACCATAGATGTCCGCCGTGTCGAGGAAATTGACGCCGAGGTCGAGCGCCCGATGGATGGTCGCGATCGAGCGCGCCTCGTCACGGTCAGCGTAGAAATCCGACATGCCCATGCAGCCGAGACCGACTGCCGAGACCGGCGGGCCCGTCCGGCCGAGCTGGCGTCGCGGGATGATCGAGGAGAGGCTTTGCTGGTCCATCCTGAAAGTTTACTCCGCGGATGCGACAACAAAGCAAAGGGCTGCGCGACCTGAATCGCGCAGCCCTGAATTTCCCGTGAGGAAAAAGAATAGAGCCCTACTCGACTTCCTTCTCCTGCGTTTCGTCCGCGGCGATCCGGAGCGAGCGGAGAAAACGTTTGTCGTTGGCGCTGATCTCGAAGTTGCGGCGCTCGGCGGAACGAACAGCCTTCTGAGGCGGCGTGCTGATCTTGGCGAGCGCGCCGGGCGTCGTGCGATTCATGAAGCCGATCACCGCCTCCAGCGACAATTTCATTTCGAATCCGGCCGCGCGCGCACGCTCGCGGCAGGCCTCGATCCGAGGATCTTCGGCAACGGCGGCAGCAATGGCGTCGGACAGCTCACGTGCCATCCGGTTCACGACGTCGTCCATACGAGACCTCCTCACCGCCGCCGGAGCTGGGGACCGGGGCGTATCTCGATCCGTCGGTCCGGCACGCCGAGGACTGGCCTGGGCCTGGCGGACAGCTGCAGCCCGGGCGGGGCGACAGGGATCGAGCGCCAAATTTGTTCATATGAAGGATTTGCAGCGCGGGAACGCTGGGTCATTGTAAGCGCCCCCATGATCGAGTGTCAATGGTGCCACCCGACAATTTCGCCCCGGTTTTCGGACGTCCGCCGTGTGCCGAATTCGCACGGAAGCGCGGTTTCACGGCGGTTTCTGCAGAGACCCGCGGCGATTGATTGTTACAATGAGCCCGCCGCCACACGCCCTCTGTCAATTATGACGAGCCGCGCGGGACAAAAGATTGGATCACCGTCGACCATCCGACTCCCCTTCCGCCGCCGCAGGCGCCGATCCCGCAGTCGAGATCGGATTTCCTGGGCTCTTTCCCTTTACCCGCGGCATTCAACCGACCATGTATCGGGGCCGCCTGTGGACGATGCGGCAGTACGCGGGGTTCGGGTCAGCGACGGAATCCAATCAACGCTACAGGTACTTGCTGGCGCAGGGGGTCAACGGCCTGAGCGTGGCCTTCGATCTGCCGACCCAGATCGGGTACGACTCCGATCATCAGCTCGCCGCGGGCGAGGTCGGCCGGGTCGGCGTCGCCATCGACACGGTCGAGGACATGGCGGAGCTGTTCGACGGGATCCCGCTCGATCGCGTGTCGACGTCGATGACCATCAATGCGACGGCGATCGTGCTGCTGTCGCTGTATGCCGCCGTCGCGAAACGCCAGGGCGTGCCGCTCTCGTCGATCTCGGGCACCGTGCAGAACGACATCCTCAAGGAATACGTCGCGCGCGGCACGTACATCTTTCCCCCGCGCGCCTCGCTCCGGATCGTCACCGACATTTTTGCGTTCTGCGACCACGAGCTCCCCAACTGGAACACGATTTCGATCAGCGGCTACCACATCCGTGAAGCCGGCTCGACAGCGGTCCAGGAGGTCGCGTTCACGTTCGCTCACGCGATCGCGTACGTGCAGGCGGCGATAGATGCCGGTCTCGACGTCAACCGGTTCGGCCAGCGCCTGTCGTTTTTCTTCAACGCACATAACGATTTTCTCGAGGAGGTCGCCAAGTTTCGGGCCGCGCGCCGCCTCTGGGCGCACCTCATGCGGGACCGCTTCGGCGCGACGAACTCCCGCGCCCAGCAGCTGCGCTTCCACACGCAGACTGCCGGCAGCACGCTGACCGCCCAGCAGCCCGACAACAACATCGTCCGCGTGGCACTTCAGGCGCTGGCGGCCGTGCTGGGCGGCACGCAGTCGTTGCATTGCAACGGGCGTGATGAAGCGCTGGCGCTGCCGACCGAGGAATCCGCGCGGCTGGCGCTTCGAACCCAGCAGGTGATTGCAGCCGAGACCGGCGTCGCCAATACCGTCGACCCCTGCGGCGGCGCCCACGCGATCGAGGAGATGACCACTCGCATCGAGCACGAGGCGCGCGCGATCATCGATCGAATCGACGCCGCCGGCGGCACGCTCCAGGCCATCGAACACGGCCTGATCCAGCGCGAGATCCAGGAGTCGGCCTACCGGGCGCAGCAGGAAATCGACCGCGGCGAACGGGTTGTTGTCGGCGTGAATCGGTTCACGACCGATGAGGCCGCCGGGATCGAGGTGCTGCACATCGACCCTGACATCGAGCGGCGTCAGATCGATCGCGTGCGCGCGGTCCGCGCATCCCGCGACCGAGCGGCCTGGCGGGTGTCGCTCGATGCGCTCGCGACCGCCGCCCGGGGAACCGCCAATCTCGTTCCGTTCGTGATCAGCGCCGTTGAAGCACGCGCGACGATCGGGGAGATTTCAGATACGCTGCGTGGTGTCCTGGGGGAGCACAGGGAGATTGATGTCTAACTCTCGCGATTCGCAGTTCGCGGTTCGCGGTTCGGCAACTTCTGATGATGCGACGCCATCGTTTGCAGGCGAATCGCGAACCGCGAACCGCGAACCGCGTCTTCTTTCAGTCGAGCACCTCACCACCGGCTTCGATATCCGCGGCCGGTTCGTCCCCGCGGTCATCGACGTCAGCTTCGACCTCCGCAGGGGCGAAACGCTGTGTCTGGTCGGGGAATCCGGCAGCGGCAAGTCGGTCACCGCGCTGTCGATCATACGGCTCGTGCAGCCACCCGGCCGAATCGACCACGGACGCATCATCTTCAAGGGCCGGGATCTTCGTGAGTTGAGCGAGCGCGAGATGCAGGGCGTCCGCGGCGCGGAAGTCGCCTTGATTTTTCAGGAGCCGATGACCGCGCTCAACCCGGTCTTCACGATCGGCAGCCAGATCGAAGAGACGCTTCGCGTGCACGGGCGCGCGACACGCCGCACGGCGCGCCAGAAAGCCATCGAGCTGCTGGACGCCGTGAGCATGCCGGAACCGCAGCAACGGGTGCGGGACTATCCGCACCAGCTGTCCGGGGGACTTCGTCAGCGTGCGCTCATCGCGATGGCGCTGGCGTGCGATCCCGCGCTCGTGATCGCAGACGAACCCACGACGGCGCTCGATGTCACGATTCAGGCGCAGATCCTGGATTTGCTGCGATCGCTCCGGCGAAAACTGGGTCTGGCCCTGCTCCTCATCACGCACGACCTGGGCGTCGTCGCCGAGATGGCCGATCGGGTGGCCGTTATGTACGCCGGCCGTATCGTCGAGGAAGCACCGGTGGCCGATCTCTTCGCCGATCCGAAGCATCCCTACACGCGCGGCCTGATGGCATCGATTCCTGGCGGCGCGCCGGGCACGCGACTGCAGGCCATCCAGGGCAGCGTGCCTCCGCTCGGTGAGCTGCCGCCAGGATGCTCGTTTGCTCCAAGATGTTCGAACCGTTTCGAACCGTGTAGCGCGGCATTTCCTGGAACGACGGTCTTTCCGGCCGAATCCCGGATCCCGGATCCCGGATCCCGTCATGCTCACACCGCCAAGTGTTACCTCCACAGCGACGCCGTGGATCCGGACGTGCGCGAGGCGAAGCAAGGCTGATGGCGATCCTGGACGTCAGGAACCTCGTCAAGGCGTTCACGCGGAAGCGCGGCATCCTTGCGTCCCCGACCGTCGTCCGCGCCGTCGATGGTGTGAGCTTTTCGATCGAAGAAGGGGAAACGTTCGGCCTGGTCGGCGAATCCGGCAGCGGCAAGACCACCACGGGCCGGTGCATTCTGCGGTTGATCGAGCCGACGTCCGGCGAAGTGCGGTTCAGGGGCGAAGACGTTCTGGGCTTCTCGCGCGAGAGGCTGCGCCTGGCACGGCGCGACATGCAGATTGTTTTTCAGGATCCGTTTTCGTCGCTGAATCCGCGCATGCGAGTCGGTTCGATTGTGGAGGAGCCGCTCGTCATCCACCGGACAGGCGATCGCCGGCAGCGAAAGGCGCGCGTGACCGAGCTCTTCGAGCTCGTCGGGCTGGATCCCTCGCAGCTCGGGCGCTATCCGCACCAGTTCAGCGGCGGCCAGCGGCAGCGCATCGGTCTCGCGCGCGCGCTTGCGCTGAACCCGTCGTTCATCATCGCGGACGAGCCGGTCTCGGCGCTCGATGTCTCCGTCCAGGCGCAGGTCGTCAACCTGCTGATGGATCTCCAGTCGCGATTGAAGCTGACCTACCTTTTCATCGCGCACGACCTCCGGCTGGTGCGTCACATCTGCAACCGCGTCGCGGTGATGTACCTGGGAAAGATCGTGGAGATGGGCGACACGGAAGCCATTTTCGCGGCGCCCGCGCATCCGTACACTCGCGCTCTCCTTTCAGCGATTCCGGTGCCAGACCCGAACGCACCCCGGCAACGCGTCGTGCTCGACCCCGCGTCGTTCCAGCGGGACGCGCCGCTCAAGGAGGTTGGTGACGGACACGTGGCGGCGGTTTGAATCTCGATTAATGCTGCGCGACGAGAGTCGCTTCAGCCGAACGTCGAGTGTCTTTCTCGACCTGTCCGTCGCGAATGGAGATGACCCGGTGCGCGTAAGCCGCGATATCCGGTTCGTGGGTGACGACGATGATCGTGTTGCCCGTTTCGTGCAGCCTGGCAAAGACCCCCATGATTTCGGTGCCGGTCTTCGAGTCGAGGTTTCCGGTTGGTTCGTCGGCGAGCAGGATCGACGGGTTGTTCACGAGGGCCCGCGCGATCGCGACGCGCTGCCGCTGACCGCCCGAGAGCTCATTCGGCCTGTGTGTAGCGCGCGAGGTCAGCTCGACTTTCTCGAGCGCCTGTCGCGCTCGCTCCTGCCGTGTCTTGGCCGAAACGCCAGCGTAAACGAGCGGCAGCTCCACGTTGTGGAGCGCCGTCGCCCGCGGCAGGAGATTGAAGGTCTGGAACACGAACCCGATTTCCTCGTTCCGGATTCGCGCCAGCTCGTCGTCGTTCATGGCCGCGACCTCCTTTTCGTTGAGGAGGTAGCTTCCCTTCGACGGCGTGTCGAGGCATCCAATGAGGTTCATCAGCGTCGACTTGCCAGATCCCGACGGACCCATGATGGCCACGTATTCGCCGCGCTCAATCGAGATCGAGACCCCGCGCAGAGCGTGAATCTCCTCGTCGCCCATCACATAGGTCTTCCAGAGATCGCGTGTTTCAATGAGAGGCATAGACGGATTACAGACGTGAAAACCGACGGTTTTGTTCCAGTTACCCCGAGCCTGGAGCCTTGGACCCTCTCAGTTTCTCATATCTGGGCGCTCACGACCGTTTAGACCCTCTGGACCACCGGGCAGCCGGGTTCTTTCAAACTCCGAACTCTCTCGTTTAAGATTTCGAGCCAGACCGGACCCTGACCGTGACGGTGCGTCCTGAGGGCTCACGCAACACCACTCGGTCGCGGTCGATGCCAATCACCACTCGCGATCCAAGCGTGTCACCGACCGCCACGACCTTTCCGTCGACGAACGCAAGACGACGGTCTCGATCGATCAGGACCGTGTCAATTCTCGGCAGGGGTTCTTTGAGCGGCGGTACCGTGGGCAGCTGCGGCGGCGCTGGGGATGCAGCAACCGTATTTCTATCGGTCGAAGCACTCTCGGACTGTTGCGATCTCTCGCCGGATGCTGAAGGTTCCGGCGTCGTTGCGCGATTTGGCTCGCGTCTACCCTGCGTGGCAATGGGCTGCGGGGCTGACTCCAACGTCGACTCGCGGGGTTGTGAGGGCGCTCGTCTGCCAGACCAGTACGCAAAGCCCGCCCAGGCGGCCACGCCCAGCGCGATGACGACCGCAGCGCGAAGAAGTGCCGGCACGATTGAATCACGACGTGATGCTGCGATCGTTTCGATGGTCGCTGCGATTGATAGCCGCATTGCCGGCGCGGACTCAACCAGCCCTTCCAACCCGTCTCTGGCGGCGCGGAGTCCATCCGTCGAGTCGAGCGTTTCGACCTCGAGGTCGAGTTCCTCGATGAGCGGCATCGTGAGCGATCGCAGCTCCGGGAGATCTCCGCACGTGACCGCCAGATCGACTGGCAATCCGTACTCCGCACGCACAAGGTCGATGCCGTGGCTGAGCTCTGGTGCCAGGTGGGCAACCAGCAAGTATCGCTGCAGTGCCTGCGCCTTGCCGGTCTTCAAGTCAGGCTTGTAGTCCCATCGGATGGTGCGTTCGAACAACAACTCGGTGCCGCGGACAATGGCGATTGCGGCGCCGCATTTGTTGATCGCGAGCCAGGCAACCGCGACATCGGGCGACGTGCGCCGTCTCGTCATTGCAAGACGCAGCAACGCCCGGGAGGGCGTCAGGACGGAGTCGACCTGAAACCCTGCCGCGCCGATTGACCCAAGAACGTCGCCGCGGATTGTCCTGTTCCGGAATGTCGGTGTTGTCGAATTCCCAGGCGACAACACACGCGTGGCTGGGGAGCCGCTCGGTTTCACGAATTGTGCTGAGCGATTGGGCGATTAGCTGATCATTCGTCGGCCAGTACGGACCCTCGAGTCTCCTGAGCGCGAAGACCTCCGTGTCGCCTCCGCGGAGAGGATGAATCCCCGCAAGGAGACACGAGTCTGGACAAAGCTCGATACCCGTGGCGTTGGCCATGTATCTTGACCGGCTGGCTGCTCGACCCTAAACATTACTCCTTTTCCTCGTACTCGGTCTTGAGCTTCGCGACGACCGCCGGATCCGCGAGCGTGCTCGTGTCGCCGAGCGCCTTTCCCTCGGCGATGTCGCGCAGCAGCCGCCGCATGATCTTGCCCGATCGCGTTTTTGGGAGATCCGCCGCGAACAGAATCTGATCGGGCTTCGCGATCGCGCCGATCTTGTGAACCACGTGTTCCTTCAGCTGCTCTGCGAGCGCCGGTGTGGTCTGGACACCTTCCTTCACGGTCACGAAAGCGGCAACTGCCTGGCCTTTGATGTCGTGAGGTTTTCCGACGACGGCGGCCTCCGCCACGAGGGGATGATCGACGAGCGCGCTCTCCACCTCCATGGTTCCCAGCCGGTGTCCCGCCACATTCAGCACATCGTCCACACGGCCGAGCAGCCAGTAGAAGCCGTCCTCATCGAGCCGGGCGCCGTCACCGGTGAAATAGGTTCCGTCGGACCACCGGCTCCAGTACTGCTGTACGTAGCGATCGGGATCGCCGTAGATGCCGCGGAGCATGGCCGGCCATGGCGTGGTCAGCGTCAGGAGACCGCCACCCTTCTCGACGCGCTTGCCTTGTCCGTCGCGGATCTCGGCCGAGATGCCGGGGAACGCCCGCGTCGCGGATCCCGGCTTCGTGCTGGTGATGCCCGGCAGCGGCGTGATCATGATCATGCCGGTTTCGGTCTGCCACCACGTGTCGACAACAGGGCAACGGCCCTTCCCGATGGTGGTGTGATACCAAATCCAGGCTTCCGGATTGATCGGCTCGCCGACGGAACCGAGTAGCCGGATCGAGGACAGATCGCGCCGATCCGGCCACTCGGTGCCCCATCGCATGAACGCGCGAATGGCTGTGGGTGCCGTGTAGAAAATCGTGACGCCGTGGCGCTCGATGATCTCCCAGAAGCGATCCTTCTGCGGCCAGTCGGGCGCCCCTTCGTACATGAGCACCGTCGCCCCATTTGCGAGCGGGCCATAGACGACGTAGCTGTGCCCGGTGACCCACCCAATATCAGCGGTGCACCAGTACACGTCGTCCTCTTTGAGATCGAAGACCCATTTCGTCGTCGCGTACGTGCCGACGAGATAACCACCGGTCGTATGAACGATCCCCTTGGGCTTCCCGGTGGTGCCGGAGGTGTACAGGATGTAGAGCACGTCCTCGGCATCCATCGCCTCCGGCTCGCAGATCAACTCCGCCTTCAGCATGAGCTCGTGGTACCAGTGGTCGCGCCCGGGTATCATCACGGTCGCGTCCTCGCCACCGCGCATACGCCGCACGACGACGACGTTCTTGATCGAGGGAGTGTCGCGAAGCGCTTCATCAGACGTCCGCTTGAGCGGAACGACATTGCCGCGCCGGTAACCGCCATCGGCGGTGACGAGCAGGACGCACTCCGAGTCGTTGATGCGATCGCGAAGCGACTCGGCGCTGAAGCCGCCAAACACGACGCTGTGAATCGCGCCGATTCGTGCGCACGCGAGCATCGCGATCGCCAGCTCGGGAATGAGCGGCAGATAGAGCGACACGCGATCGCCTCGTTTCACGCCGAGCGACTTGAGGACGTTCGCAAATGCGCTGACCTGCCTGAACAGATCCCAGTAGGTCAGCGTGCGGCGGTCGCCTGGCTCTCCTTCCCAGATGAGAGCGGCCTTGTTCCGCCGGGCGGTCCGGATGTGTCGATCCAGGCAGTTCGCGCTGGCGTTGAGTTTTCCGCCGTCGAACCAGCGGGCGTGGGGCGCCTTCCACTGGAGCACGGAATCCCACGGGCGAATCCACTCCAGCTCGCGCGCGAATTCCGCCCAGAACGCCTCGGGATCACGGCTGGCCCGGTCATACACGCCGGGATCGGAAATGTTGGCGGATTCCTGGATCGCCGCCGAAGGAGGAAACCGGCGGTCTTCCTGAAGCAGATTGTCTATCTCGGACATGGTCACTCGGGGATTCTGGTCAGCGCGGCAATCCGGGCTCGAACCGTGGGCGCCCGATCCGCATGCTCGGCGCCCGCGTGTTCGAGAAACAGCCGGTAGTGCTCTACGGCGCGCGCCGGCTCGTTGGTCTGATCGTACAGCTGGGCAAGATTGTAATGCGCGGGAGCATTTCCGGGTGCACGGTTCAGGGCCTCGAGCAATCTTTCTTTGGCCGCGTCGAGGTGGCCGGCGCTGCGGTCGACGAGCGCGAGGTTGACGAGCGCGTCCAGATTGGCGGGGTCGATCGTCAGCGCCGACCGAAACTCTGCCGCGGCGTCGCTGGTTCGTCCCAGCATCAGCAACGTGACGCCGTAGTTGTTGTGGGTCCCGCTGTTCCGCGGGTCGATGGCGATGGCCCGTTGCAGCTCACGTGCAGATTCCTGGAGCTGGCCCTTTTCCTGGTAGAGGAGTCCGAGATTGTTGTGCGCCTGCGCGTTCAGATCGTCGCGGTCGAGCAAGGCACGGTAGCGCTGCAACGCGTTCGAGTAGTCGCCTGCCCGATGGTAGTAAAGTGCGCGCTCGAGATCGCTGTCCAGCGACACGGCTGACCTCGCCGCTGGGGACTGGGCCAGTTGGGAGACTCGGCTGCGGTTTCGCGGCTTGCGAAGATCGGATTATGGGCGGCGACTCGGGCAACGGGACCGCGCCCGCGTCAGGTGGCCGCGACGGAGCGGGCTGGGGAAGGCTCGGTGCAGGCGCGCGCGTTGCGGCATCAGGCCCGGCGGTGTCGCCCAGATAGTTGTGCCAGCCAAGCCAGCCGGCGGCGCCCAGGCCAAGAAGCAGGACCACGGCGAGAACAACGGACGCCCGGCCGCTCCGACGCGGGCCCGGCGCGTAGCCCAGCGTCGAGAGAAGGGCGTCTCCATGCGCCGTTCGCGTCGAGTTCGGCCGATCCGACGACCCTCGACCGCGCCGCAACGAATCGAACAGCTGGCTCACTGCGTTACGAGCTGGGCGTCAGCATACCCGGGCATCTGCCGCACTTTCGCCTGCTCCTGCCTCGCCAGTTCCAGATCGCTGTACGGCCCGACGAACACCTGGTGCCAGATCCCGCGCGTGCTCGAGTTGATGCGCGCACTGCGAGTGCGATAGCCGAGGCCGTTCAGTTGGTCCAGGAGCACCGCCGCTTCCGGTTCGTACCTGAAAGATCCAACCAGAATCGAAAAAGTGCGGACAGGGGTAAGCGACCCGGCCGTCGCCTGACGCGACTCGGTGGCGGTTTGAGAGTCGACGGGTGCGGGAGTCGCCGGACCGCTCGTGCCCTTCACCCCCATCACGGCGGATATCGGCTCGCGCGCGCGTGGAGCTTCGACCCGAGTGGCGGGAGTGGCGACCGAGCTGCCGGCCACCGTGGCCTGCAGCGCCGCGAACGCATAGGCGATCGCAATGGATAGCACGGTCGCGAGCGTGGCGCCTGCGGCAAACGGCGCGACGTTCCGCTTGAACCAGACCATGATCGATCCACGGCGGGGAACAAGATCGAGTCCCGCAGCGGCTGAAGCAACCATGTCCGGCGTGATCCGGTTGGTGCGCGCGGAGTATCCCCCCAGCAGGGAGCGATCGCAGACGAGATTGATAAGCCGCGGGATCCCGCCCGTGTGCTTGTGAACGAGGTCGATCGCCTTCGGAGCAAAGCTGACGACGGCGCCGCCGCCGGCGATCGTCAGGCGGTGCGCGATATACGCGGCCGTTTCCTCGCGGGTGAGAGGCGTCAATTCATACCGAATCGACACGCGCTGATCGAGTTGCCGAAGCTCCGGTGAACGCAGCAGATCCTTCAGATTGAGCTGGCCGACGAGCACAATCTGCAGGAGCTTCTCCTTGTTCGTCTCCAGGTTCGAGAGGATGCGTATCTGCTCCAGCACGGGACGAGGCAGATTCTGCGCTTCGTCGATGATGAGAAGCGCGCCGGCTCCCAGCGGAAGCAGCGAGATCAGAAAGTCGTTCAATGTATCGATGAGCTCCTGCTTGGTCACTCCAGCCAGCCTGCCGCGCTTCATTTCCTCTCGCGAGACCACGCCGAAGTCCTGAAGGATGAGGCGCAGGAGGTCTTCCTCCGACAAGAACGGGTTCAGCACGAGCGCCGTAAAGGTCTTCCGATCGAGCTGCTCGAGAATCGCGCGACAGAGTGTTGTCTTGCCGGTGCCGATATCGCCGGTGACGACAACGAACCCTTCGCGCCGGCGAATTGCATATTGGAGCAGGTCGAACGCGTTGGCGTGCGACTCGCTCTTGTAGAGGTACTTCGGATCGGGAGTCAGGCTGAAAGGCTTGTCGCTGAATCCGTAATACTCCTCGTGCATGGAATGCCTCTCTGTCGGTGCGCCTGTCCAGTCAGTGGGGCGATGCGGCCGCCAGGCGGACGATCGTCGGGGTCAGCAGAATCACCAGCTCGGATCGAATCGGCTGGACCGGCTGATTGGTGTTCGTGACGGAAGCGGATCCGGTCTCGCGCTCGTGCAAGAAGCCCGAAAAAACGACCGTTTCGCCATCCTGAACGCGCAACAGCGTGTCGGCTGCACCGATTCCCGCTGCCGCAATCACTGCTCCGTCCGAGGACGCCGAGTGCCCGGCCCGAGTCGAGTAGGACGGCGACACGTGCATCTGCACGATCCCGTCTGCCGAGATCTGTGCGACAACGGCCAACGTCAATCCACCCGTCACGTCGTCTCCGATCCGGATAAGAGCCGGTTCGTTGTTCATCGCGAGCACCTGCGGCGAACCGATCGGCGCGATGACGCCTTGCTCCGCGATGGCCTTTTTCAATGCCTTCGTATCGGCCGACGGACCGAGGGTCTGGGCCGATCCCGGCGCCGGCCGCGCTGCGGCCGCGCTGCGGATCGACGGAGCGCTCCAGTCGATTGAGCTGGCGCTTCCCTCCGCGAACCGGACCTCGAAGACGTCGGCGTCGATCCGTACCTGACGCGCCGCGCGAAGCTGGACGGCTTCGACGTACACCCCGATCTGATCGAGGCGGTCTGCAAAGTCGGTCGCCTGGACCATGCCGGCGGTGCGATCCACGTGCATTCGCCCGGATGACGACAGGAGCGACTGCACGCCTTTTTCGATTTCGTCGAACAGATCGCTCTGCGACGACGACAGGAGAGTGGGTGCTGGGCTCTGTTGGCCCGCGATTGAAGACGCGACTGGAATCTGGCGCTGCAGGTTGCGTCGGGTGTTCGGATAGTTCACGTTGAAGAGTCGCGTGGACATCTTCCGCGGAAAAACGCGAATGAGTGTTCCCTGCACGTCGTAATCGAGGCTGCGCGGAAACAGGACCGCCTCGATTGCCTGACGCATCGTCAGATCCTTGAGATCGCCGATGAAGGTCGCACCGGGCGCCGCCTCGCCGTCAACCAGGCTGAAGGGCGTGCCATTCACTAGCAGCAGCAGGAGATCGCCGAGCGGCATCGGTCGCGCAACCGTCATGGATATCCGCCGGGGGCCGTCGAGGCTTGCGCCCGGCTGGCGATCGTCGAGCGAGGTCGCGGGCAGTGGCGACACGGCTGCGGACCGTGCCGGGACGACCTGAACGTTTCCAGGCGCTCGCGTTGCTGGTTCCTGCAACCTGGTCACGAGAAGATCGGGCAGGCGACTGCCAGTATCCGAGGTCTGGCCATGGACTGCTTGAGCATGAAGCGCAAGCGCCATCGGGAGCAGACGCCAGGACCACCGGTCGCGCATCAGCAAAAACCCTTGTTTCGCAATGATTTATTGGCAAGTGGCGCAGATTCGCCCAGAATCGCGCACTGCTGCACAGATTTACAAAGGGATTCTCGGTGTGAGGGGCTCGGAACTGTAGATCTTGAATCGATTACTCGGGAGGCAGAACCTCCACGGTTCCTGCCGGCGGCGGTGGTGGCGGCGCATCCTTTTTGAAGATCGCGACCCCAAGGAGGCCACCCAACATCCCGAAGACGGCTCCGGTGACCAGGCTGAAACAGAGCTTGAGGGCAATCGCGGCGGCTCCGCGCCCGCCGGCACCCGCGCGCTCAAGGATGTCACGCGTCTCGGCGGGAAAGTCGGGACGCGAGGCGAGGATGCGCTCCAGCAGCTGATGCTGGAAGGGGCCCATCATCGCTTCCATGGGGATCGCGAGGATGACCCCGATCACTCCGCCGATGATGCCGGCGAGCAGGCCCGTGAGCGCTCCTTCGGCGGACGTCACGGCAAACGGAGAGTTCTGCTGGCGCAAGTAGACCGCGAGCGCGCCTCCAGCCACGACCCACAGGCAGCAGCAGCAATTGCCGGCGCTGACGATTGGCAGCGCTGACAGCACGCCAATAAGAAGTCCGCCGTAGAGCGCCGGCTGCAGTCTGCCCGAGTCCATCAGTCGTAATACTCCAGTCCGAGGTGGGTGATGAGATCCTCGCCGCGGAGAAACCGCAGGGTGTTCTTGAGTTTCATCATCTGGATGAACAAGTCATGCTCGGGATACAACCCCGCGGCGTGCATCGGGCTCTTGAAGTAGAACGAGAGCCACTCCTGGATACCCTCCATGCCCGCGCGCTTCGCCAGATCCAGGAACAGCGCGACGTCGAGCACAATCGGCGCCGCCAGAATGCTGTCGCGGCAGAGGAAATTCACTTTCAGCTGCATCTTGTAATTCAGCCAGCCGAAAATGTCGATGTTGTCCCAGCCCTCCTTGTTGTCACCTCGCGGCGGATAGTAATTGATACGGACGACGTGGCAAAGATCTTTGTACAGCTCCGGGTAGAGATTCGGCTGGAGGATGTAGTCGAGGACTGACTTCTTGCTTTCCTCCTTGGTCTTGAACGATTCCGGATCGTCCAGCACCTCGCCGTCGCGGTTACCGAGGATGTTGGTCGAGTACCACCCCTCGACTCCCAGCAGCCGCGCCTTGAGGCCGGGGGCAATGATTGTCTTGATGAGGGTCTGGCCGGTCTTGAGATCCTTGCCCGCCAGCGGCGAGCCCGTCGTGGCGGCAAGATCGATGAGCGCGGGAATGTCGGCGCTCAGGTTTGGCGCCGCATTCGCGTACGGGATGCCTTCCTTGATCGCGGCATACGCGTAGACCATGCTCGACGGGATGTTGTCGTCGTTCGCCTCCAGCGCTTTCTCGAACGCATCCAGCGTCGCGTGTGCCGGCGACTCGGTCAGAAACACTTCCGTGCTGCCGCACCAGACCATGACGAGGCGATCGCAGCGGTTGTCGTCCTTGAAGCGCCGCATGTCCTCGCGGAGCTGGTCCGCCAGCTCCTTCTTGTTCTTTCCCCTCTTGACATTCGGACCGTCGAGCCGCTTGACGTACCGGCGGTCGAACACGGCGGACATCGGCTTGATCGCTTCGAGCTCCGGCCGGATCTTCTCGAGCAGATCGTCTTCGAGCACGCCGGCAGTCTTCGCCGCCTCGTACGAGTTGTCTTCAAAGATGTCCCAGCCGCCGAACACGACGTCGCCGAGCGACGCGAGCGGAACAAAATCCTTGATGAGCGGCGAGCGCCCTTCCGTCCGCTTGCCGAGGCGGACCGTGCCCATCTGCGTGAGCGACCCGATCGGCGCCGCGAGCCCACGGCGGACCGCGAGGACACCCGCGATGGTTGTCGTACTGACGGCACCCATCCCCACGAGGAGGATGCCGAGTTTCCCTGTTGCAGCGTCAATCTTTGGCGGATTTTTCACAACCGGAAACTATATCATCGACAACTTCATGCCTCTGTGGCCTTTCAAGAAGGTGTCCAGCGAGTCGCTAGCCGTTTCGATGGCGGGAGTCAAACTCGGCGATCGTCTGCTCGTGATCGGATGCAGCGATCCGATGCTCGTCGCCCAGCTCGCCGGCAAGACTGGTCTGACCGGGCGAGCCGTGGCTGTAGACGCGCGCGAAGGGATGGTCGCTACAGCCGCCGTCGTCGCCGCGCGTGAGGGCGTCCTGCTCGAAACGATCACCGCACCGTGGAACGCGCTCCCCGACGACCACGATTCCTTCGACGTCGTCGTCGTCCGCGACGTGCTCCCGTATCTCGACGCGACGAAGCGATCATGGTTTCTCGGCGAAGCGCACCGGGTGCTGCGGCCAGGTGGACGATGTCTCGTCATTGATGGCACTGCGAAGAAAGGAATCTTCGCTGCCACCCGAACCGAGCCTGTTGCGAGTGATTACGCGGCGGCTGGTGGGCCCGTGGCAATCCTGATGACGCAAGGCTTCAAAGCCGCGCGCGTGCTGGCCGAGCGCGAGGGGCTGCTGTTCGCGGAGGCGGTGAAACCGGCAGGGAATTGAAGGGAAAAGGGACAAGGGAAGAGCGCCTGCGGCCCGAGCGAGGCGACGGAGTGAAGCGCCGCGAAGCGGCGCCGCCGAGCGAGAGCGAGCGGGGGTGGGGCCCCGCGAGCAGTGAGAGAAGCTGACAGTCATCTTGCACACGTCAGATGCCGTCCCCCGTCAATCGAGACCGTCTCCCCCGTAATCCACGCCGCGTTCGGAGAAGCCAGAAAGAAGATCAAGTCGGCGATCTCGTGCGGCTCACCAGGTCGGCCGATCGGGTGCGTGGCCTTTGAATGCTCGAGGAACGCCGAATAGTTCTCCTCGTTCATTCCGCCGCGGCGGTGGAGGTTGGAGATCACAACGCCGGGATTCACCGCGTTGACCCGGACGCCTTTTGCCGCGAGTTCCAGGGCGGCGCATCGCGTCAGCTGATCGATCGCGGATTTGCTCACGCAGTAGGCGAGCACGCCCGGAAACGATCGCAGCCCGGTCACGCTCGAGACGTTGACGATGGAGCCCTTGGACTGAATCAGCGCCGGGACCGCCGCGCGCATCAGGCGAAATGGCGCGCGTGAGTTGATGTCCATCATCGCGTCCCACTGTTCGTCGGTGGTCGTTTCGATGTTGCCGGACCCGATGATGCCTGCGGCGTTCACCAGCGTCGTGAGGCCACCGAACCGTTGCAGCGCGGTCTGGACAATGGTGGATGGCGCGCCCGCGTCGGTGACGTCGGCCACGCAGGTCGCCGCCTGACCGCCTTCTTTCCCGACGGCCGCCGCTACCTCATCCAGAGCTGGGCCGTCGCGTCCGACCGCCAGAATGGATGCCCCGGCGCGCCCGAACCGTAGCGCCGTTGCCCGCCCAATCCCGCTGGACGCTCCCGTGACGATGACCTGAAGTGTTGGCATCCGAGCGTTTTAACACATCCCAGCTCTCAGCTCTCGGCTAGCCTTGGCTCCTGACCCAGGCCAAGGCTATCTCGCCGAAGCGGCCGAAGGCCGCGAAGGCGGAGCTTGTCCCCTTTCCCTTGTCTCTTGTCTCTTGTAGTGCACAGCCCGGCGGCAGCCTCGACAACAGCGGGCGTCAATAACGGCCGAAATTACTGAAAGAGCCTCGCCTCATTCGCTGACGGGGCCCGGCAAGGGTTTTGCCCCTAACCCGCGACACAGTTCATGTCTTCTGTCACCGCCAGGGTCCCGGACGTCTTCACAGCCCGAGAAATCGCCAGCGCGGCGGGTGTACGACCCGGCGCCGTGCGCTCGATGATTGAGGACGGATCCGTCAGCACCCTGGACGGACGATTCGTGGCGGTCGCTGATGCCGTGCGGGCCGTGCGCCTTCTGCGCGGGATGGCAGTCCCTGACGCGGAACGCCCGATTTTCAGCCAGGGCCGAGCGGCCAGGCGGTCGCCGGGCGGGCTCGTCGCCTCGGGCGCGGTCCACGGCGGCGCGGTCGCGCTGTTGGTATTGCTGACCGTTGGGATGGCTGCCCCGACAGCCCTCACGACGACCCCGATGCGCCTGGTGTTTCTGGCGACGCCCGGTCCGGGGGGTGGTGGTGGCGGTGGAGGGCTGAAACAGCCGCTTCCTCCACCGAAAGCCCAGGCAAAGGGAACCGCGCTGGAACGGAGTCCGGTGCCTCGACCGCGGCCGATCACCACGCGCCCTCCTGAGCCGCAGCCCAAACCGACGCCGCCTCCGCCCGCGCCGGAGCCGGTCGCAAAGCCCGTCGAACCACCACCGCCGGAGCCTCCGAAACCGCTTCCGCAGGTTGTGGCGCCGGTTGCGCAGACGACCCCGGACCCGGTGGACAAGGCAGGCGTTCTCGCGGACGCGCCGAATTCTGACAGTCACGGGCCAGGGACCGGTAGCGGCGCCGGGACCGGACAGGGAACGGGCATCGGTGAGGGAACCGGCTCCGGCATCGGTCCCGGCAGCGGTGGTGGGACAGGCGGCGGTCCGTACCGGCCCGGCGCCGGCATCACGCCTCCCTCCATAATCCACGAAATACGCCCCGACTATACGGAGGAGGCTCGGCGTCGTGGGCTGTCAGGGGATGTCGACCTCGAAATCGTGGTCCGCGCCGACGGCACGGTGGGGAACGTGCGTGTCCTGCACGGTCTTGGCGGCGGACTCGACCAGCGGGCGGTCGAAGCCGTGAAGCAGTGGAGATTCGCGCCGGCAAAACGGTACGGCACGCCGGTCGACGTAATGGTTGAAGTCGCGGTGGAATTCAAATTGAGATAGGGATATGGACACCATCCTCATCGCCGTCACAGCCGTCGCGCTCGCGATGACGGCCATCATGGCGGTCATCGTCGTGATATTGCTACGCCAGGAGCGGGCGCGGTCGGAGGCCCGTGTGGCCGCGTTGAGCGCGCTGGCAGCCGAGGCCGGGGACGACCGGCGTGAAGCCGCGCGTCCGCAGGCCGCGGCGCCGCGGTTGGCTGCGGCTCCGATTGAGCTCGCTTCTACCCGAGCGGTCGTCGATGATGTGGATGATCTTGACATCCGTCCGGCCGTCGTCGGCGTCTCGAATCTGTTTGCGGAACCCGAGCCGTCTTCTCCCTGGGGGCGACGGTTTGTCATCATCGGCGGCCTGGCGGCGATCGTGTTGGCACTCGGAATGGCGATGGTGGTGAGCCGGCCGCGGGCAATATCGGTCGCGAACGGCGCCGCTGCCCAGCAATCGGTGGTCGACACTACGCCATTGGAACTGCTCGCCTTGCGCTACACGCAGGTATCGGATCGCCTGGTGATCAGCGGCATCGTGCAGAACCCGCGTGGTGCGACACCGGTGTCGCACGTCGTGGCGACGGCATTCGTGTTTGGACCGGATGGCGCGTTCCTGACGAGCGGCCGCGCGCCTCTCGACTTCGTCACGCTGACGCCCGGCGAAGAGTCGCCGTTCGTGGTGAGCGTTCCGGTCACGGGTCAGGTCGCTCGATATCGCGTAGGATTCCGGACCGAGGACGGCCGCGTGCTGCCGCACGTCGACAAACGCGTCCCGGATGCACTCGCGCAGAAATAGGGAACCCGACCATGGCACGCAGCAAATCACCTGCCCTGATGGTTGCCGCCGCCGTACTAATCGTCTGCGCGCACCCGTTCGCGCGCCAGAGCCGGACCAATCCACAGCCACAGCAGGCGCAACAGCAACAGCCACAGCAGCCGCAGCAGGATCAACAGTCCGGGGACCAGCCGTCGTTCCGCTTTCGAACCGGCATCGAGCTGATCAACGTGACGGCCACGGTGACCGACACCAACGGCCGGTTCGTGTCGGGGCTGCAGAAGGACGACTTCCGCGTCTACCAGGACAACGAGCTGCAAACGGTGACGCACTTCAGCAACGAACGGGTGCCGGTCAGCCTCGGAATCCTGCTCGACACGAGCGGCAGCATGGCGGGCGAGAAGATGGTCGCCGCGCGCGAGGCGCTGAATAGCTTCCTGGCGCTGCTCGACGATCCGGAAGACGAGGTGTTTCTCTATACGTTCAGCAACCATCCGGAACTCATCGAGGGATGGACGCGCGACAAGCGCCGGGTGAGCTACGAGCTTGGACGGGTGCAGGTGCACGGAGGCACGGCGCTCTACGATGCGGTGGCGGAGGCGATCCCGCTCGCCCAGTCCGGGCACAATCGCAAGAAGGCGCTCGTGATCATCTCTGACGGCAACGATACGGGCAGCCGCACCGACATTCAGTCGTTGAAGCGGCAGATCCGCGAGACCGAAGTGCTCGTCTACGCCGTCGGCATCGACACGCAGACCGAGTGGGGATTCCAGCCAACGCGGCTGAGCATGCGCATGCAGCGGACGCGGCCTCGATTCCCGGTGCCGTTTCCATTCCCCATGCCGGGGGGACGCAATCCGCCGCCGTCAACCCCGCCGAACTTTCCGCAGCCGAACCCGCGGGGCAACCGCGGCATGGACGATCGCGTCAACGTCTCCGCGCTGCGCGAGATCACTGACGACAGCGGCGGACGCACCGAGATCGTCCGGAGCGCGCGCGACCTGAATCCCGCGACCACCGGCATCGCCGACGAACTGAGCCGCCAGTACTATCTTGGTTATCCGGCGAGCGGCGCAAAGGACGGAAAGTGGCACGCCATCCGCGTGGAGCTGAAGAACGCCAGCTATCACGTGCGCGCGCGGCGCGGGTTCATGTCAACGCCCTGACAATTGCCGATTCGTCTAGAATCCGAAGGTGCACCTTTACGGGGCCGCGGTAGGCCTCAGCGTCCTGGGAAGCTTTGGCGGCCTGCTTGCTGCGTCAGCCTTCCTCCTGCTGGGCGATTCCATCCGCATCAAGGTCGTGCCGTGGGCGATTAGCTACGCGGTCGGCACGTTGCTTGGCGTCGCGCTGCTTGCATTGCTGCCGCAGGCGCTCAATCGACTGCCGCCTGCCCGCGCCCTGGGCACATTGCTGGTCGGGGTGCTTGCGTTCTTTCTGCTCGAGAAGCTCGTGATCTGGCGTCATTGCCATGACTCGCAGGAGTGCGAGGTCCACACGAGCAGCGCCGCCTCCCTCGTCATCGTCGGCGACGCGTTTCACACATTCGTTGACGGGGCCGTGATCGCTGCGGCCGTGCTGACGTCCATTCCACTCGGCATCACGACGGCGCTGGCGGTTGCGACGCACGAGATTCCGCAGGAAGTCGGCGACGTCGCGATTCTTCTCCGCGCGGGGTTCTCGCGCGGACGCGCGTTTACGCTGAACCTGTTGTCGGGAATCGGAGGAATTCTTGGCGCCGCCGGCGATGCTGCTGGCCTCGAAGTCCCTCCCCGACCTGCTTCCCTATGTGCTCGCCTTCGCGGCGGGCAATTTCCTCTACGTGGCCATGTCCGACCTCATTCCGGACCTGCACCGCGGCGGCCTCGAAGGCGGGCCATTGCGGCAGCTGCTCCTCATCGGCGCGGGGATTCTCACGATCGTGGCCTTATAGGGACTATCGCATCCCGGACCCCGGATCCCGGATCCCGGTATGCGATAGTCCCCGTCTCAGGACACCAGAACAACAAGAACGACGGATTCCCGCGTCATTTCGGAGGATCGCCGTGGCACTGCCTTTGCCTTTTCTTGAGGTGCTATGACTTTTCCGGCGTGCCTGCCGGGTGGCCGCACGGGAGCGTGCCGGCTGGAGGGTTTGGGGATCATGAAAGCCAGGGTTTCAATCGCAGTCATCGCCTTGCTCGTCACGATGGCGAGCGGCGCGTTTGCTCAGGACCGCCGTGACGTCCGGCTGGCGGAGGATGTCGGGCGTTCGATCACCGGGTACGTCCGGCTCACAATCTTTGACGACATCAACGCCACCGTAGAAAGCGGGATGGTCGTGCTCACAGGCAAGGTCACCATGCCGTACAAAAAGGACGATCTCGAAAAACGAATTACCAAGATAGATGGCGTGCGCAACGTGAAGAACGACATTGGCGTACTGCCGGTCTCACAGTTCGACGACGAGCTGCGGTACCGGGTATCGCGGGCGATCTACGGGAACTCGTCGTTCTGGAATTACGCCGCGATGGCCAATCCGCCCATCCACATCATCGTCGAGGGCGGCCACGTGACGCTCGCCGGAGTCGTGAACAGCAACGTCGAGCGCATGCTCGCGCGATCGCTCGCGACGGGTCTCGGCGAGTTGTCGGTCACGAACGCGCTGAAGACCGACGCGGAGATCAAGAGTGAGTAAGTGCACAGTCAGGGGGCGGCCCGCAAGGGCCGCCGTCTTCCCGCTTCTCACCCGAAGACCACCCATCGCTCCAGGTGGCTATCGCGGAATTGACAGACGAATACCTTCTGTCTGCTGATCGACGACTACGACTGTCTCGGCCTGCCGAGATCCATCTCCAGGACGATCACTGGCTTTGAACACGTACGTCACGCCGCTGAAAACACGGAGTTGAAACACGCCAGTGCTGTCCGTCCTGCTAGAGCTGGTCATCCGCGGATGATCGACCGGCGCAGCGGTGACGAAGGCGTCAGGGACGGGGCGAGCGTCAACTGCGAATCGGCCCTTCTCATCGGTAGAGGCCGAGGGCGCTGTCGGGTCATCAGGCTGCTGGTTCGGAGGCAAATCGGCGGGAATCACATCGACGAATACGCGCGGAACCGGAGTGCCGTCCTCCTGCACGACGTGTCCCTCGATTCGGCCATTTGTAATCAGTGAGAAGTACACGAGAGCGCAGCCTCGTGCCGGCACCAGCCGCTGGATTGGCGAACTCCATGTGAGCGGCCCGCTAAGCGGCTCCAAGGTTTGATTCACCATCGTGCCAACAAAAACCGCGTCGGCTCGCCCGGCGGCTGCGCATGGTGGGTTCGCGTCGCACACACAACCCTCCACGGCCTGCAGGCCGATCGGAGCAATCAGTAACAGTGCTGCAAGGGTGAGGTGCTGCGCACACTTTTCCATGGCAAGGTCTCGTCGTTTGGGTGGTCATGGACGCCAGCGGGTCCATGTCGAATCGAGCGCGCAAGAGAGGTGCCGGTGCATCGTTCACGGACTTCGCGTCAATTCTCGACGCGGTCCGCACGAGTCTCCCGAGTCAACTGTCGTTCCCTGTGGTTTGGTTACGAATCGGTAATTTTCGAAATGACTTGAGGATCCTACGTTGAAGCTCAACGATGTGTTTTTTCTGTACGGAGGCGAAACCTCTCGCACAAATGACCCGAACCAACGCTCGGCCTCGTAGCGGTTGTGAGCAGCACAACGAAGCTCGAGATTCTCAGCGGTCGTTGCGCCGCCATCGGCGTAGGGCACAACATGATGGAACTCCAGCAGGCCCGTCTCGCGGCATCGGCCCGACGGCCCTTCAAACCGGCAGCGTCCACCGTCACGCGTCCAGACTTCCCGCCTGACTGTCGCCGGCACATGACGGGATCCCGCGCCCGTCGAAGGGCGGTCCCGTGGTCTCTCGGTGATGGCGAGCTTCTTCCTTTCGAGATCCGTCAGCAGCAGCGTCAGGGCGCGATCAAAGATCGCCGCCGTATCCGCACTCGGCAGCCGATGACGCAGAAGATCCTGCACGCGACGCAACTTGTCGTAGGTGTCGCGGTTCACCGTGAACTGCAGTTTGTATCGTTCCGGGGCGAGTGGTTCGATCTTCGTCCCCGTTTTCACGGAAGGAACTGCCGCGACGGTGACAGTGGCGGGAGGCGATTCGGGCAGTCCAGGCTGTCGCACCATCGACGTCTGCGCCAGAAGGTGCGCAGTCAGTTTGCGGACCGATGATGGCACGTCCGGCCGCGGTTGTAGTCGCGCCACAATCTCCTCGACCTCCCGCTTGCTCTTGTGTGTTGCCTCACGAAGGACAGCAAGATGATTGAGCTCAGTCAGGTGAGGCGCAAGAAGCCTCGCCGTGCTCAGGTGAATGTCACCCTTCGTGAGAAGCGTCAGGATGATCGGGAAGCGGCGAGCCGCGCGAGCGACTTCAATCCGGTTGTACGCTGCGTGCTCGGCGAGGTGGAGTACCCTGCGTGCAGTACGTGAACATCGAGGAACAGCCCTCACGCAGATACAGGCGCCGCGCATCGAGCTCGGCGAGCGCTGATACCAGCTTGCTCGTGGCTTGCCGCTCCGATGAAGCGAGCCGGGTCACTTCGCCGAGGAGTTCGTGATCCGAAAGGCGTTCGTGCGCAGAGGATGATTCGTCCATGTTCCGGTATAACACTGAATTTTTGGTGGCCTCAGGGATGTTGCGAAGAAACGAACGTCACCAAAACGAGCTGCGCCTCGGCCTTTGCAGCGATCTCGGCACTAGTCGAATCGTCGTCGATAGCCGAGCCGTCAGGTAGGCTGACACAAGCGGGATCGGAGGACATCAGAAAATCCTGTCAAGAACTTTCTTCGGTCGGACAGCAACAACTCTGATCAACTGTCGTGACGGCTCCGCGGAGGACTGACGCGGCAGCGCCGAAGGATTTTGAATGGAGCTCCTACTACTACTTGTCACTTCCTGCGGAGCGCCGGCGGACGAGCGAGGTCGGCGGCCGATGTGACAAGGGAGTGCTAAGAAACAGTCATGTCCCACGCATCGAACGGCTTCAGGTTTATAACTCAGCGAAGAACGCCGCGATATCGCGGGCGAGCAACTCCGGCTCCTCGACTGGGGCGAAGTGACCGCCGGCAGGCATCGGGGTCCACCGGCGCACGTTGTATAAGCGTTCGGCCCATTCACGGGGAGGTGTCCCCTCATCGACAAAGGTGTGTGCGAAGACCGCAATGCCAGTTGGCACGTCGACGAAGTCCTGTGGCCCAAGCGTGACTCGGAACCGCCTGTTGTCGTTGTCGAAGTAGTCCCGCATCGAGGATGTGATCGTCTGTGTGACCCAATAGATCGTCACCGTGGTCAAGAGGAAATCGCGAGAGAAGCGCTGATCGAGGTTTCCGGCAGAATCGGCCCACGAGCGCCATTTTTCCAGAATCCAGGCGGCGAGCCCGGCTGGCGAGTCGTTCAGCCCGTATCCGAGCGTCTGTGGTTTCGTGGATTGGATTGCCTTGTAGCCATGTTCCGCTTGCCAGAATGCCTCATTGCGCTCGAGATACGTTTTCTCCGCTGCGGATAATGGCCGCGCCTCTGGTCCGGTGTAAGGACGAATTTCCAGATTACTCAGGTGGATGCCAATCATCGGCGTGGGATCTTTCATTGCCATGAACGTGACGACCCCGGCCCCGAAGTCTCCGCCCTGAGCTGCGTAGCGCTCGTAGCCCAGCGCGCGCATGAGCCGATGCCACAGCCCGGCGACGTGCTGATAGTTCACGCCCGCCACCGCAGGCCGCTCGGAGAACCCATAACCCGGCAGCGATGGGATGACCACGTCAAAGGCGGGACCCTCGATACCGTGGGCGGCAGGATCGGTCAGGAACGGGACGAGCGGAAGCAGCTCGACGAAGGTGCTGGGCCAGCCATGGGTCAGGATCAGCGGGATGCCGTCTCCGTGTTTCGCCCTTACATGAACGAAGTGAATGCGGACGCCTTCGATCTCGGCCTGGAACTGATTGGTGGCGTTCAGTGCGCGCTCTTGCGCGCGCCAGTCGAATTCGTCGGCCCAATACGCAAGCAAGCGTCGCAAGTAATCAAGATCGGTCCCTTGTTCCCAGGGCACGCCTGGTGCCGAATCAGGCCAGCGGGTGTTTCGGATGCGCGTTCGAAGGTCAGACAGAGTCTCTGCGTCGATGCTGATCAAAAAAGGAGTGATCTGTGGGGGGATTTCCATCGTAGGTCTCACCTATTTGAGGTCGATTTTATCGTGCAGGTTGAACCGGCGAGTGTCCGGCCCTGCCACACATTTTTCACGGCCAAATCCCGCGGATTTCACCCTTCGGATGCCGGGCGGGTCTAAGATTCTGCCGACACTGATTATTTTCTGAGATAGGGCATGCCAACGAGACTTTGGGTCATCGCGCTCTCCCCGCTGTTGGCCGTGTCGCTGGTCGCGCAGCAGTCACCATCACCCGACCAAAGCCAGCAGGCACAAGGCCAGGGCCAGACTCAAGGGCGTGGACAGGGGCGCGGACCCGGCCCCGCCGGCGGCGGACGGCGTGGAGCGGCACCGCCACGGGACGTCGCAACGACCGCCGGGACGGCCGCGATCACTGGAAAAGTCGTTGCCGCTGATACAGGACGCGCGCTGCGCCGTGCCCGCGTCGTTGTCGGCGGCGGAGGCCGTCCTCGTGCCGCCAGCACCGACGAACAAGGGCGCTTTCAGATCACCGGTCTTCCGGCCGGCACATACACGGTCTCCGCGGCGAAGTCTGGATTCGTTGACGGCGCGTTTGGTCAGCGCCGGCCCTCGGGGCCCGGCACATCCGTCGAGCTGACCGACGGACAGCAGGCGGCCAACATCGACATCAAGCTCGCGCGCGGCGGGGTCGTCACGGGCCACGTGCTGGACGAACAGGGTGAACCGCTCGCCCGCGCGGTCGTCACGGTCCTGCGACAGCAATACGTGCGGGGCCAGAAACAGCTCGCGCCCGCGGGCACCGACCAATCCGACGATCGCGGACAGTATCGAGTGTTCGGCCTCCCACCGGGCGACTATTTCGTGAGCGCGACAGCGGGCGGCATCGAGCAGGCCGTGCGACAAGTCGTGGGGGATTTCGGCGGCGTGCAGCAGGCAGCCGAGGCGAGCGGCTACGCGCCAACCTATTACGCGGGCGTCACGAGCGCGAGCGACGCCACGAGGGTCAAGCTGGCGGCGTCGCAGGAAATCACCGGTATCGATTTCCAGATCCAGATCGTTCCCTTCGCGACCGTGAAGGGTGTCGTCGTCGGAGGCCAGGCAACCGTTCTCCTCATGTCGGACGACGGAGGCTCTGGCGGGTTGAGCCCGGGTGGACTAGCCGCCCTGGCGGGTCGCGGCGGCGGCCGTGGAGCCGGGGGCATCGGCCCCATGCTCGGCGGCGGACTCCGGGCCGTGACGAGATCCGACGGCACCTTCTCGATCTCCAACGTCACACCCGGCAAATACATCATCATCGCCCGCGCCGATGGAGGTCCGAACGCCCCTCCGCGGACGGCCATGCAACCGCTCGTCGTCGCAGGCGAGGAGGTGACCGTCGCGCTGACGCCGGTTCCGGGCGTTCAGATCGGCGGAACGATCACATTCGAGGCGGCCGGTGCTCCGCCGTCGAACGGGTTCTCGGGATTCCGCGTGATGCCTGTACCCCTCGGTGCGACCGCGGCGCTGCCGGGCGGACGCGGCGGGCGGCCCGGCGACATCGGACAGAACGGCCAGTTCTCGATCAGCGATGTCATGCCGGGCCTGTACAGCATTCGCGCCTCCGCACCGCGAGGGTGGACGATGAAGGCTGTCTACATGGAGGGCCGCGACGTCACGGACTCGCCGATCGAGGTGAAGTCCGAGAACGTCACCGGCCTGAACGTGATCTTCAGCGACCGGATCAGCAGCCTCGGCGGAAGCGTTCGCGATGCTCGTGGCAATCCCGTCAGTAATGTCACCGTGATCGTCTTTCCCGCCGACGAACGTCTGTGGTTCCCTCAATCACGCCAGATCACGACCGCGCGCACCGACCAATCGGGAGCCTACAAGCTCGCCTCAATCCCGGCCGGCGACTATCTCGTGGTCGCCGTCGACGATGTGGAACAGGGAGAATGGTTCGATCCTGCATTCCTCGATCAGATACGCGGCAGCGCGGCGAAGGTCAGGATCGAGGAAGGAGACCAGCACGTCCAGGACCTCAAGCCACCGGCTAGATAGCGGGCTCCCTGGCGCCCTTCCGGATCGTGATCCAGATGATGAGCGCGAGCACCGTCAGCGCCGCGGCAAAGGCTCCGGCAAACAGCCACAGCGTGCGATGGAGAATCGACTGGCTGTCGAGCTCGACCCTGATATCGAGCGGCGCGCCGTCAAGACGATCCGTCAGGTGCTGTTCCCAGGCGAGAATGTTCCCGCGCTTCGTTTCGCTTGCCTGATTCGTCTCGAGGTCGCGCGCGTTGTGCCAGAGGATGCGGCTCGGCAGATGGAGCCGGAACGCGACCACCTCGGACCCGTCCCACCCAAAATTCTGCAGGGTGCCGCGCTTCAATGCGGATGCGCCCACCTTCTGTTCGAACACGTGATGTCCACTCTCGACGGACAACGAGTAGCGGGACCACGCAAACGGGGCCGCCTCACTCAGCTTGCGCACATCGGGCACGTCCATTCGGATCTGCACGAAGCGTCGCCCGGCGCGGCGCCATGGAGGGCTGACGCGGGTCACCCTGGCCACTGGTGACTGATAGGCTGAGCGGATTCTGTTCAGGTCTGGCCTGGTGTCGGTGTTGAGGTCCAGATCGATTGCGCGGAGCGCGACGAGTGCTGGAAGCGACGAGTTCACGACCAGCGTGGCCGACCCGTCAAGCGAAAGATACAGATCCTCTTCGTATTCGTACTGCTTGCCGAGTATTCCCCCTTTGCAGGCCGCGCTGCCGGCCGCGGCGATACCAAGTAAGGCCAGCAGCCCCGCGCGCACCCAAAACGACATTCCTCGAATGATATACTGAATGTCTGCATCATCCCGCCGCTCCTCAGGGCGCGCGTGCAGCACGAGAGCGCGCTCGGCTCGGCTCCCAACATGTCTCAGCGACTTTTCCTCATCGACGGTAGCTCGCAGATGTACCGCGCGTATCACGCGATGCGCGGCTCCGGGCTCACAGGCCCGGGCGGACACTCGACGCACGCCGTCTACATCTTCGTCACGATGCTGCGGAAGCTCGTGCAGGATCATCATCCTCAGTACATCGCCGCCTCGTTCGACCTCGCGGGCCCGACGTTTCGTTCGGAGATGGCCACCGACTACAAGGCCAACCGGGCGCCGATGCCGCCGGACCTGGCCGAGCAGATCCCCTGGGTCCACGAAGCATGCGAGGCGATGGGCGTTCCCATCCTCACCTACCAGCGCTTCGAGGCCGACGACGTGATCGGAACACTCGCGACGCGCGCCGTCGAACAGGGGTTCGAGGTCGCGATTGTCACAGGCGACAAGGACTTCTTCCAGCTCGTTCACGACGGAATCAAGGTCTACAACCCGCGCGATGACGGCACGTGGTACGACGCGGCCGGCGTGATGGAGAAGTTTGGCGTAGCCCCGGAGCAGGTCGTGGACGTCCTCGCGTTAATGGGTGATTCGATCGACAACATCAAGGGCGTGCCCGGCATCGGAGAAAAAGGCGCCAGGGATCTGATCGCGAGGTACGGATCGCTCGAGGCGCTTTTGTCCCACGCGTCCGAGGTGTCACACAAACGGTATCGGGAGGGCCTGCTCGCGCACGCCGAGGACGCGCGTCAGAGCCGCGAGCTCGCCCGGATCAGGACGGACGTGCCGGTGGAATTTCAATCCGAGACGCTCCGCTATCGCGGCGTCTCACGCGAACGCTGTTTCGAGCTGTTCACGAGGCTCGGATTTCGCACGCTCGTCATGGACTACGCCCCCGATGCGCAGTCGATCGGCAAGGACTACGCGATCGTCCGGACGCTGGAGGACGTGCGGGAACTTGCGGCGCAGCTGCGGAGTGCGGGCCGCTTTGGATTCCGCGTCCTGCCGGATGAACCGTCCGCCATGCGAGCCGGCATCGCAGGGCTCGCCTTCTCGACCGGTCCCCGGCACGCGCGCTATGTGCCGCTCACGGAGCGCTCGGCCGGCGGGGATTTGTTCGGCGCGATGGCATCGACCGATCGCGATCGCGTAGAAGTGGCGGACGCGCTCGCCGCGCTGAAAGGCGTCTTCGAAGATCCAGGCGTCGCGAAGGTCGGCCACGACCTGAAGTTCGACATCATCGTCCTCGAACGGCACGGCATCACGCTGGCGGGCATCGAGACGGATACGATGCTCGCGAGCTACCTGCTCGATGCCACACGATCGTCCCATCCGCTCGAGGATCTTGCGCTGGAGCACAGCGGATACAAGGCGCTCAAGGAAGAGGATGTGTGCGGCCGTGGGGCCCGGACGATTCCCTTTGCAGAGATCGCCGCGGACGATGCCCTGGACTATTCGGGCGAGCGGGCCGACCTCGCGTTGCAGGTGTCGGAGAAACTCCGCGGCCTGCTCCGGCGGGAAGAGCTCGAGACGTTGTACCTCGAGCTGGAGTTGCCGCTCATCCCGGTGCTCGTGGCGATCGAGCGGGCCGGGGTTCGAGTGGACGCATCGGCGCTGTCCGAACAGTCCATACACGTCGAGCGGGAGCTTTCCAGTCGAAGCGCAAAGATCTTCGCGCTGGCTGGTGAAGAGTTCAACATCAATTCGCCCAAACAACTGTCGGAGATTCTCTTCGACAAGCTGCAGCTACCGGCCCTCAAGCGCAACGCGAAGACGAAGACGGCGTCCACTGCGGTCGACGTCATGGAGGAGCTGGCGCTCACCCACGATCTCCCGCGGCTCATCCTCGAATGGCGTGCCCTTCAAAAGCTGAAAGGGACCTACATCGACACCCTGCCGCAACTGGTCAATCCCGAAACCGGCCGCGTGCACACGTGTTTCAACCAGGCCGTCGCGGCAACGGGACGCCTGAGCAGCAGCGATCCGAACCTTCAGAACATCCCGATTCGAACGGAGCTCGGTCGTGAGATCCGTCGCGCGTTCGTCGCCGAACGCGGGCATGTGCTCATCTCGGCCGACTATTCGCAGATCGAGCTTCGAGTTCTGGCACACCTCTCGGGCGACGAGGCGCTCGTCGACGCCTTCCAGAAAGGCGAGGACATCCACGATCGGACAGCGCTGAAGGTTTTTGGCACCGAAAGCGGATTGAGCGAGCACGAGCTCCGCCGCCGCGCGAAGATCATCAACTACGCGCTGCTCTACGGAAAAACAGCCTTCACGCTGGCCAAGGATATCGGAGTGCCGCAGCAGGCCGCCCAGGAGTTCATCCACGCGTACTTTGCCGGGTTCCCATCCGTCCGGAAATTCATCGACGATCTCCTCGAAGACGCGCGGCGGTCGGGAGTCGTGAAAACCATGTTCGGACGGCGGCGATTGGTGCCGGAATTGACGAACCGGAACGGTCAGATCCGCAGCGCGGCCGAGCGCGAGGCCGTCAACATGCCGATCCAGGGAACCGCGGCCGACATCCTGAAGCGCGCGATGATTGATGTGCACGCGGCGCTGCCGATGCTGGCCGGCGGCCGAACGCGCATGATCCTCACGGTTCACGACGAGCTGCTGTTCGAAGCGCCGGCGGACGTAGCAGAGGAAGCGGCGGCCACGCTCGGCGACATCATGCAGCAGGCCGTCCCGCTGCGTGTGCCCGTCATCGTCGATGTTGGGATCGGGGAGAACTGGAAGGAAGCCAAGAGCTGATCGGGTTTTAGCGCGTCCAGCCGGACTTGAAGGCTTCCCACTCGCCCACCATTCCAGCCAGCGCCTGCGTGTGATCGCGCACCGGCAGGCGCGAGGCGCGATCCGGCAGGATGCCTTGCACGACCAGCCGATCGAGATCGGCACGCAGCGTCGCTCCGCCGTCATGAGCCAGTGCGGCTCGAACCCACGCAGCGGTGGCCTCGTTCAGCGCGCGCTCGGGATCGCCGCTGCCCCGCGCCGAGGCGGCCAGCCAGTAACCGGCCGGTGTCGATCCGACGTCTTTCGAGATTTCGCTGCTCATGCGGGCCGCCACGCGATCGTAAATCTCGCTGCGCTCGCCCACCGAGCGGAGTTGCGCCTGGCGATCCATCGCGGTGGCCCACCAGTCGAGCACCCGCTCATGCGCCACCGGGCCGAGTGCCTCGGAATCATCAAGCACCGACTCGAAAAAGGCCGCGGCGGCGCCGAACCGATCCTCGAGATACAGCGCTTCCGCCAGTCCGATCGCCAGCTCGATGCGCTCGCGGGTATCGAGACGCCGCGCGTCCACCGTGCGGAGCGTGGCGATCGCACCCGAGAGATCCGCAGCCGCGGGCGTTCGCCGATACCGCTCGAGCTGGATTCGGCCAAGCACGACGCGGGCACCTTCGGCCATCGCCGGCGTGCGCGACGCATCGCGAGCGGCCTGCTCGGCCGCATCGTACTGTCCCTGGTTGTACAGCCGTCGCGCGTCGGTCAACGAGTCGGCTGCGGAGAGGGGGACGGCGATCACGAGCACGATGACCGCCAGGCACAGCTGACGCATGCCGCATCGTAGCACACCATGAAACATCCGCTAACTACCTGATAAATCAGGCGGTTAATCGTCGCCGATCGAGTGGTGATGCTATAATCGCCCTTCGATGGCGGAGCCCACCATCATCCCTCGCGCGGAGCACATCATCTCCCGCCGCGACGTCGATTCTGACGCGCTCAAAGTTCTTTACCGGTTGCACGAGCATCACTACATCGCGTATCTGGTTGGTGGCAGCGTCCGCGACCTGCTGCTCAATCGAAGGCCGAAGGACTTCGACATCGGGACGTCGGCGCATCCGCATCAGGTCAAGAAACTCTTTCGAAACTGCTGGATCATCGGGCGGCGCTTCCGCCTCGCCCATGTGAAGTTCGGACCGAAGACCATCGAGGTGGCCACATTCCGCCGGCACGTCGCCGCATCGGCAATGACTCCTGAAGCCGAAGTGGCAGACGAGTCGCCGAACGTCCCGGCGGAGAGTCAGGATGCGGCCCCGTCGAGACGGCGCGCCGACGATCACCTGATACAACGGGACAACACCTACGGCACCCCGGAAGAGGACGCATTCCGCCGCGACTTCACCGTGAACGCGTTGTTCTATGACATCGGCACGTTTTCCATCATCGATTATGTCGGGGGCCTCGACGACCTCGACGCGCGGGTCATCCGCTGCATCGGCGACCCGGAAGTGCGTTTTCTCGAAGATCCGGTCCGCATGCTTCGCGCGGTGGTGCTCGCCGCGAGGCTGCAGTTTTCGATCGATCCGCCGATCCTCGAAGCGATCGCCGACCACCGACACGAGATCGCCCGAAGCGCACCCGCCCGGCTGGTGGAGGAGTATCTACAAGATCCTGCGATCCGGCCACGCGAAGGAGGCCTTCAAGCAGTTGCGCGACACCGGGCTGCTGAAGGCGATCACGCCCGAACTGGCCGCCGCGGCCGATTCGGTGTGGCAGTCAATCGCCGCGCTCGACGACTATCGGGCGCGCTTCGATGCGGCGCCCGATTCGTTGACCAACGCGATCCTGGCCGGCACGCTGCTGTTCCCGCTGGGACTCGTCGCGCGACGGCGATTCTCAGCGGATGCGTTGGAGCGGCGTGTCGAGCTGGGCCTCCTGCCGATCGCGCGGCGAGACATCGAACGTTTGCAGCAAATCCTGTCACTGCAACCACGCCTGCTCGACACGCAGGCCGCCGCGCGCACACAGCGCGCGCTCGTCCACCGCGCGATGTTGTCGGAAGCGATTACCTGGCTTGAAATTCACGGGAACCGGCCGGAGGTCGTGGCCCACTGGCGAGGTCTGCAGGCGGAGCCGCGAGAGCCGCACGCCGCGAACGATGACACCACCGGGAATGTCACGGCGTTTCCGCGCCGCCGTCGTCGACGCGGCCGCCGTCGCTCGCCGCGGGTGACAAACGGCTGAGCGTCAGGGATTCGCCACGAACTTGTAGCCGACGCTGCGGACCGTCAGCAGATGCCTCGGGCTACCCGGCTCCTTTTCGATGTGGCGACGCAACCGCACGATGAAGTTGTCGATGGCGCGGGTGTCCGTGTCCTCGCGCACTCCCCAAACATCTTCCAGCATCGCCTTGCGGGAAACCGCCCGGCCTTCGTGCGCGACCAGATAGCGCAAAAGGTTCGCCTCCATCAGCGTCAGCGTCAGCGTTCGATCGCCGACTCGTAACTCGAGCGCATCGAAATCTATCGTCTTGCCCGCAAACGCGTACTGGTCCTGCGACTGGCGAAGCCAGCCGGAACGTCGAAGGAGGCCGCCAATCCTCGCCAGGAGAATCGCCAGCTCGGTCGGCTTCGGGAGGTAATCGTCGGCGCCGGCGGCAAACCCCTTGAGCACGTCCTCCGGACGCCCGCGCGCGGTCAGCATCAGCACCGGGATGAAGTGCCTTTCCGCACGAAGCTCGGACACGACCTCAAAGCCGTCTTTCCCCGGCAGCATGACGTCCAGAACGACCAGATCGAATGCGCGGTCACCGCGGAGTATCAGCTCCAGCGCGCCTTCTCCGCTCTCGACAACCCTGGCTTCGTACCCTTCCGCCTCCAGATTGAACCTGAGTCCTTCGGCCAGATGAAGCTCGTCTTCGACGATGAGGACGCGCTGCACGGTCAGACTCCGGGCGCCTTGGGCAGAAGAAGAGTGAGCCGGCTGCCCTGGCCCGAACCGGCGCTTTCCGCGAACGCCCGCCCCCCGTGGTTGCGAGCCACCGACCGCACGATGAAGAGGCCCAGCCCGCTGCCTTTCGTCCGGACCGCGCCCAGTGCCGGCGTGCGATAGAACCGCCTGAAAATCCGTTTCAGCTCGGTGGACGAGATGCCGATGCCGCGATCGACCACGCGCACGGCCACGCGATCCTGTTCGAGCTCCTCGAGTTCCACCTTCACTCGAACGTTCGTCGTCGAGTACTTGATCGCGTTGTCGATCAGATTCCAGACGGCGGCCTTGAGCTCCTCGACGTTCCCCAGGACCATCGTCGCGGCTGCGTGGTTCTCGAAGGCGAGCGCCGTGTCATCGAGATGGAAGCGCATCCGTGCAAGCTCGACGCATTCTTTCGCCACCTCGGCAAGATCGACGCGGGTGCGCACTTCCCGCCGGAAGCGTGACCGGGCGCTTCCCGCGCGCAGGACCTGCTCGATCGTGTGCAGCAGCCGATCGCTGTCCTCGAGCATGATGCGATAGAACTCCCGACGCTTCTCGGCATCGAGATCGCGGGTCTGCAGCGTTTGAAGGTAGAGGCGAATCGACGCCACCGGCGTTTTCAGCTCGTGCGTGACCGCATTGAGGAACGAGTCCTGCTGCTCGTTCCGGCGGATCTCCCGGACCAGGAAGATGGTGTTCAACACCATGCCGGCGATGATCAGCAGGAACAGAATCACGCCGAGAACCGCCAGTATCCCCAACTTCCAGTTGAGAACAATCCAGCTGACGTTCAGGGTGACGGCAATGGCGACGAGGCAGATGCCGAAGACGGTGAAAAAGATCACCTGCCGCCGGCGGCCGCGAATCATGAAAAGAGAATACTGTAATTGCTGATTTTTGATTGCTGATTGCTGATTGAAAAACAAAGGGCCGAGCGCGAAAGCGCTCGGCCCCAATCAGCAATCAGAAATCAGCATTCAGCAATTCTTATGCGGCTTCCTCTTCCGGGAGCCGCCGCGTGATCCTGGCCACCTTGAGGTCACGAACGAGACCAATCGCGTTGAAGAGTTTGAGGGTGATCCAGCTGATGTCGAATTCGTACCAGGCGAGGCCGTGACGCGCGGAGACCGGGTGGGCGTGATGATTGTTGTGCCAGCCCTCACCGAACGTTAGGAGAGCCACCCACCAGCTGTTGCGTGAGTCGTCGCGGGTCGTGAACCGGCGGCTGCCCCACATGTGAGTGGCGGAGTTCACGAGCCATGTGCCGTGGAGCCCGAAAACCACACGAAGAAAGATTCCCCAGAACACCAGCGGCCAGCCGCCGATCGCGAGGAGGACGAGACCGACCGTAACGAGCGGGACGTAATGATAGGTGTTCAGCCAGCGGTAGAACGGATCGGCGCCGAGATCGGGCGCGTACTTTGCCATGAGCGCCGTGTTGTTGTGATGCGTATCGCCGAACAGGATCCAGCCGACGTGCGCCCAGAAACCGCCGTCGCGCGGCGTGTGCGGATCGCCGTCGTGATCAGAATGCTGATGATGCACGCGGTGCGTGGCGACCCAGAAAATCGGACCGCCCTCGAGCGTCAGCGTGCCGCAAACCGCCAGGAAGTACTCGAACGCCTTTGACGTCTTGTACCCGCGATGCGTGTGCAGCCGGTGATAGCCGAGGCTTATGCCGAAGCCGACTGCCAGCCAGTGCAGCGCGACGGCGACGAGCAGGTTGGTCCAACTGAAATAGAAGAACGCAACGACGGCCAGTATGTGAAAGATCACCATCACGGCGGCGGTGATCCAGTTCAACGTTGAATGCGAATACTCAGGGCGGACGGAAATTGTCTGTGTGCTCACGCTCGGACGACTCCTCGGTTCGAAAAACTGAACCTCAACGGTAGCAGGTTCCCGAGGAGTCGTTTGTAAGACTTCTGTACTTTCCTAAGTTGTTGCTCCGACTGATGTTATTTCAGCCGTTGGTACGCTGGAATTCGGCCATGAACTGCACCAGGGCGTCAATGCCCTCCTCGGGGAACGCGTTGTAGATCGACGCGCGCAATCCACCGACGGATCGATGGCCTTTCAAGCCGTCGAGGCCGGCCGCTGTCGCTTCCTTGATGAACTTCTTCTCGAGATCCTCGTTCGGAAGACGGAAAGTCACGTTCATCCTCGAGCGGCTGTCCTTGCTCGCGTGACCGCGATAGAAGCCGGTTCGATCGATCTCGGCGTAGAGTTTGTCGGCCTTGCGCGCGTTGCGCTTTTCGATCGCCGAAAGCCCACCCTGCTTGATCAGCCACGCGAGCACGAGCCGCATGATGTAGATCGCAAACACCGGCGGCGTGTTGTACATGGACTTGTTCTCGACGTGCACGCCGTACTGCAGCATCGTCGGCAACGATGAAGGCGTGCGCTTGAGCAGATCGTCACGGACGATGACCAGCGTGAGACCGGCAGGCGCGAGGTTCTTCTGCGCGCCGGCATAGATGAGCCCGAACTTCGACACATCCATCGGTCCGCTGAACATGTCAGACGACGTGTCGGCCACGAGAGGCACGGATCCCACACCGGGTACGTAATGGAACTCGGTACCGAAGATGGTGTTGTTCGTCGTGTAGTGAACGTAGGCGGCATTCGGATCGAGCTTCAATTCCTCCTGCCGCGGGATACGCGCGAAGTTCTCTCCCTCGGTCGACGCGGCAATCTTGACGCCACCCACACGTTTCGCCTCTTTCACGGCCTTCTGCGACCAGGCGCCCGTGACGATGTAGTCGGCTGAAGCCTGGGCAGAGAGCAGATTCATCGGCACCATCGAAAACTGGAGGCTGGCGCCGCCCTGCAAGAACAACACGTGATAGCCGTCCGGAATCCCGGCGAGGGTGCGCAGATCCGCTTCACACCCCTGGAGGACTTCGTCGAACGGCTTCGAGCGATGACTGATCTCCAGGATCGACATGCCGACGCCCGGCAGAGAGAGCAGGTCGCGCTGCGCCTGTTCGAGCACTTGCACCGGCAGCACCGCGGGGCCCGCGGAAAAATTGAAGAGTCGAGTTGTCGTTGTCATGAGTCGTGGCCTTTGTGAATTCGCTACAGCTGGACGACCTGAAGATCGAGCACATCGCTGTTCTCGGCCTTGATGCGGTCGCACAGCGAAATCGAAGGAGCGCCATCGAGGTTGATGCGAGCGACCGCGGCCTCTGCGCCTTCGAAGACGATGTTTTCCGTTTCCTGGACGTTGAGATTGTCGCGGCGCAGATTGTTGAAGACATGCGCGAGCACGCCGGGGCGATCGCGGTGCCGCACGACCAGCATGTGCGTGGCCGGCGTTCGCCTGGCAAGGTTGACGACGTTGGGCACCTTCCCGGTTTCCTTGAAGCTCCGGATGATCCGCACGGTCTCGGCCGCAATGGCCTCTTGCGCCTGCTCCGTGGACGCGCCGATGTGGTGTGTGCCGTAGACGCCCGGCAACCCGATGAGATCATCGTGAAACTCGCCGGCAGCGGAGGCGGGCTCGTTGGCGTAGACGTCGAGGCCCACGCGGAGCTTCTTGTCACGGACGGCCGCCGCGAGCGCCGGGTAGTCCACGACCTCACCCCGCGCGGTGTTGACGAAAATCGCTCCCGGCTTCAATCGAGCGAGCAACGAGGCGTTCACCATTCCTTTCGTGTCCGGCGCCAACGCGACGTGCACGCTGAGCACGTCCGAGCGGGCTGCGACATCTGCCGGCGTGGGCGCGAGGTCGATCCGAACCGTCCGCAGTGCGGGCTCGATGCCCATCTCCCGCGCTTCGAGCTCGTTCATCGGCCGGTTCTCGCCGTCGAACCGGCGGCTCCACACGACGACGTTCATGCCGAAACCCGCGGCGCGGCGAATCGTCTCCTGGCCGATACTGCCCACCCCGAGCAAGCCGAGCGTCCTCCCATACAGCCCCTGCGCGTTCGAGAATTCCTTCTTGTTCCACCGGCCCGCGCGAAGTTCGGCGACGTTGTCGGGCACACGGCGATCCAACGCGAGGATCAGCGCAAACGCAAGCTCCGCCACGGCAATGGCATTCTTGCCGGGGCAGTTCGACACATAGATGCCGCGGGCAGAAGCGCCCGCGACGTCGATCGTGTTGTAGCCGGCGCCGGCCCGGACGATCAGCGAGAGATGCCCGGCGTCGAGCACGTCGGGGGTGACCTTCGTGCCGCGCACCACCAGGACGTCCGCGCCAGTCGCCCGCACCGCTTCCACCAGCGCGCTTTCCTTGAGATCCGGCTGGTACAGGACTTCGCAGCCGGCTTTCCGCAGGCCGTCGATGCCGCTCTGCTCGAACTTGTCGGCGATCACGACCTTCACGCGATCACGGCCTTCATATGAGGTGGACGAGCAGGCCGTCGCGAAGCTTGGGCTCGAACCACGTCGACTTGGGCGGCATGATGCCGCCGCTGTCTGAAATCGCCATCAAATCGTCGACCGTCACCGGATACATCGAGAACGCCACCGCCGCATCACCGGAGTCTACGGATCGCATCAACGCGTCCGATCCACGGGCGCCGCCGACGAAATCGATGCGTTTGTCGGTTCGCACGTCGCCGACATTGAGCAGATCCTCGAGCACGCCACGCTGCAGGCGGGAAACGTCGAGGCTACTCCCGCGCGAGTCGTCTGCCGGGGCCACACTCGCAAGATCGATGGCGTACCATCGCCCGTCGAGGTACATCGACACCTCGCCCTGGCGCTCGGGTGTCGGCGCGCCGTCGGTGACACGGAACTGTGCGCGGAGCGCGCCGAGGAACTGACGCGCGCTGCGACCGCCCAGATCCTTGATCGTGCGGTTGTACGGAAGGATTTGAACCTGATCGTCGGGAAATGCCACCGCGATGAACGTGTCGGCCCCGGCGTCGTCCGACGTGGAACCCGGCAGCCCGGCGAGCTCCTCGCGTGCGCGGGCCGCGCTTGCGGCGCGATGATGGCCGTCTGCGATATAGAGGTTCGGAATGCCGCGAAAGGCGTCCACCAGGTTGCGCGTCTGATCGAGACCGGTCCGCCAGATCGTGTGCCGAACGCCGTCGGGAGCCGAAAAATCGTACAACGGCTCACCGGCACAGACCTGATGCGCCAGCGAATCGGTCGTTCTGTCTGCGCGATACGTCAGGAACACCACGCCTGTCTGAGCACGAAGCTGGACGATGTGGCGCGTGCGATCATCCTCCTTGTCCCGGCGGGTTCGCTCGTGTTTCCTGATGACATCCGACTCGTATTCGTCGACTGAAAAACACGCGGCGATGCCGGTCTGCTCGTGGCCCCCCAATCGCAGACGATAGAAGTAGAGGGCGGGCGTATCGTCGAGCACGAGAGATCCGCGGTCGCGCAGGGCCCCAAAATTCGCGCGGGCCGTCTCGTAAACCTGCGGCGCGTAAGGATCCGTGCCGGAAGGCAGATCGATTTCAGAACGGGTGACGTGCAGAAAGCTGAGCGGATTGCCCACCGCCAGCTGTCGCGCTTCGTCGGTCGTGACGACGTCGTAAGGAACGGAAGAAACCGCCGCAGCCTTGTCCGGCGTCGGCCGCAAGGCGCGGAACGGATGGATCGAAGCCATCCGCTGATTGTAAATCAGTTGAGTCGGATGCCGCTGAATCAGCGCCCGGACGCCGCAACGGCATCCGGCTTCTGCTTTGGACCTTCTGCCGCAAGCGTCTGGGAGAGCCGATTCAACGTGTCATCGGCCCTGGATCGAAATGCCGCGAGTTGTGCGTCGGGGATCGGTTCGCCCGGCGGAAGTTTGCGGTGCTCGGTCAAGCGGGTTGACGAACACACCGTTTTTTCGCAGCCGGTAGTCGAGGTGCGGTCCCGTGGCAGCACCCGTCGCCCCGACGCGCCCGATGAGCTGTCCTTGATCGACGTGAACGCCCGCGCGAATGCCGCTGCCAAACGCCGACAGATGGAGGTAGTAGCTCTCGAAACCGCTGGCGTGCCGCAGACGCACCATGTTGCCGCCGCCACCGCTCCATCCGGCCGACAGGACCGTGCCTGACGCCACCGCCACGACTGGCGCTCCCAGCGGGGCGCCGTAGTCGATACCGAGGTGTGCGCGATACGTGCGATAGATGGGATGCAGGCGGCTCCGCGAGAATCCCGACGTGATGCGCGGCTCGAACCGCAGCGGCGATCGCAGGAAGAATCGTTTCAGCGAACGGCCGTTTTCGTCGTAGAAGGCCGGCTTGCCTGTCGCCGGATCCGTCCAGCGGAACGCGCGCAGATCGCGGCCGTCGGTGAGAAATCTCGCGACATGAACGGCGCCGTATCCTGAAAACTGTCCGTCGTGGCTCGACTTCTCAACGAGGATCTCGAAACTGTCCCCCGGTTGCAGGTCGCTGTCGAAATCGATCTGACCGCTGAAGATATCGGCCACCAGCATCGCCAGCTGAATCGTCTCGCCCGTTTCCGCCATCGCGGCAATGACCGATGGATGATCGCTGTCGATGTTGCCGCGGATGGCCACAGTCTCGACCTGCTTTTCGTACGGAACGACCTCCGCGTCGAGTTTCATCGGCTCATCACGATCTCTCGAGATGATGCGGAGAAAACGATCGGCATCGATCTGGTACTCGAACTCGCGGAGCATGCCGTCGAGGGATCGGACGAGGCGATACGGTCGATCCGAATGGAGCTGACGCGGATTGAAGACGGAGCGTGCGGCCTCGATCGCGGCGACCACAAACGGTTCAGTTAGCTGCTGACTCCGGAGGATGGCGTCGAGCGTCGCGTGGTCGGGGACCCGCGCTTCGACGGTCACGATTTCGGACTTGAGCTCGACATCCGGCTGGCGCACGACGGGCGGCGGAGGAACCTCTCGCGCACACGCGGCCACAAGGCCGGCTCCGAAGAGCGCAGTGATCAATCGTCGGCTCATCGTCGAAACGGCAGTGTAGCGTACTGAAATGAGTACCGGGATCCGGGATCCGGGGTCCGGGATCCGGGATCCGAGTCCGGGCTGGCTGGAAACTTCTAACTACCTAGCCGCGGTCGGTGGAAGGATCCACACGCCCCACGCATCGGTGGCGCGGCTGTGGTACGCCACACGGCGGCCGTCGGGCGCCCAGGTGTAATCTTCGGCCGAAGGATCGGCGAGGATCTTCTTCATCGCACCGGTTCGGAACTCGAGAAGCCAGGTTCCATCGCGAGGAGCCTGAAGCACGGCGCGCGATCCATCAGGAGACACTGCGGGGTGCCGGACGGACACCCCTTTGCGAGACGACGGATAGACTCGCGTCGCCCCGGTCACGACATTCATCACCACGAGCTGGTCCTCGTGTCCAAATGCGAGGCGCCGGCCGTCGGGGAACCATGAGCCGCCAGATGGTTGACCGACCGGATATGACGTCAGCCGTTTCGACCCGCCATTCGTGAGATTGATCGTCCAAAGGTTCCACACCTGGGGTCGATCAGGCTCGGCACGGACGAACGCCAGGGTACGGCCGTCGGGGGACCAGCTTGGGATCGCCGCAAATCCTTCGCCGCTGACCCGGCGAACCTGCTGGCCATCGGTATTGGCCACGTAGACGCCGCGCGATCCGTCACGATCGGAGTCGAAAGCGACCAGCCGCCCATCCGGTGATGGCCGGGCGTGAAAATTGTGCGCGCGGTCCTCGACAACGCTCGTGATGCGAAGGAGAGATCCGGGGTCACGAGCTCCGCGCGACTGATCTCCCGGTTTCACGCGATAGAAGGTCGCGCTGCCGACGCTGGCGAAACCGGTGCGGATCGGTCGAGGCATCCGAAACGACCACCCGCTGAACTCCACCGCCAGCATCGCTTCCTTCGGAACGTCGCTGAGCCGGCATGGACGTCGCCGGTGCCGGGACCAATGACGTATCGGCCCGTTTGCCGGTGGCCGTAACGGCACGGCGCGCGGCGTCTCGCCGCATCGACAAGTAGCCCCTCGCCGCAGGCGCCACTCCGATGACCAGCAGGGCTGGAATGGCGAGCGCGGCAACGGCGATGGCGCGTCGACGCGGCTTGCGGGTGATCGCTGGCGGGTACCTGGCGACGAGCGCAGAGAGGTCGACGGCCGGAACGACCTCTTCGGGTTCGTCCACCGGAACCGCTTCCACGTCCACCGGAACGCCTTCCACGATCGAATCGTGATTCACCCGGCGCTCGCGATCCCGGATCTGCTCCTCGAGAATCGGCCACACCGTTCGAAGGACGAGCTGGACGTCGATCCCGGTGGTGCGCGCATATCGCAGGAGCCATCGTCGTGCGGCACCAGGCTCCGGCCAATGGTGCAGATAACCCCACTCGAGCTCGCACAGGAGAGAGGCCGGGATTCCCGTGCGGCCCGCGATGTCGGTCAGCGTGAGCCCCGTCGAGCGGCGTGCGCGGCGGATGTCTGAAATCGTGATCGCATCGGAACCGCGCCTGTTGACGGCCACAGACAAGGGCTCGGACGTCGTGCGATCGGCGGCTCGGAGGACGAGGGACTGGATACATGCAACGGCATCCGGCGCGGCGAACCTCGCGAGCGCATCTGCGAACGCTTCGAGCGACGGGTAGGGTGGCAGATCGAGAGTCCCGAGCGCCCGCCCCACGATCAGCCGCAGGGCGCCCGGCACATGGTCGGTGCTCCGGACGTCAGGATCCGGAAGCAAGGTCTCGAGCAGGTACGCGGCGTGGGTAACGGTCCGGGCATCGGCCGCGATAGGCCCCTCGACAGCAATCGAGCCCGATGACGATAGCCGGATCACTTGAGGCGAAGGAACGCCGGGAATCGTCCCATCCGTAATCCGGTTCGCAATCTCGCGGACAATCGTCACCGCCTCAACGGTATTGACACGACCGTTCGCAAGTTCTGCCAGCCCGATCGTACAGACCTCGCTGTCCATCGTGTGCGCGACTTGCGACAACCGCGCCACGGGACCACGAGACCGGCCGCTTCGAGATTACCTGCAGAGAATCAACGGGATGCGCGAATGCCGGCTGGCGGGGCCATGGAAACGCATGAGCAGACGAACATACGGGGAGTCACAAAATTACACAACTGATTGAAGGGAACGCCGCCAGAAGGGACTTGGCGGCGCCCCTGTCGCTCAGCGCTTGTCGACGGTGATCTGGATCAGCTTGCGGAACTTGACGGGCACTCCGTCCACCGTAGCCGGCTTGTAGCGCCATTCCTTGGCCGCCGCGAGCAGTTGTGGATCGTACATCGGGTGAATGGACATCCGCAGCGCGAGGTTGATCACGCGTCCCTGTTCATCGATGACGATCTCGAGCAGGGCACGTTCGCGGGCTTGCGCCGAAATCGTGGTCGGCACTCGAGGCACGTCCTGGCGCAGCGGAACCGGCGCCACCACACCTGCGTCCTCGGCACTCCAAACCCTCGGCGGCTCTTTCGGAGCTGCTGTGGTGGCTGCCGGGGCTGCCGGCGCCGGAGCGGGAGACTCGGGCTTCTTCGGTTCAGGTGGTGGCGCAGCAGCCGCTGACGCCAAATCGACGAATCCGCTGGCCAGCGTGCGCAGGTCGGCAAGGCGGCCGCCCATTTGCGGATCGTCGAGCAAGGTGAGCAGATTCCTGAACTGCGTCTCGGCTGACGAATAGTCCTTGCGATCGTAGGCCGACTTGGCTGCAACGTAGCGATTGGACGCAATCTGCGGGAGCAATCGCTGCCTCACGTCGCTGAACGCCCCCCGAACGCGCGGAGAGGCATCGGCTTCGCCGGGCACGAACAGCGGGTCGGCCGTGACCACGGCGGCGATGGCGCTCTCGGCCTCGGCCCCCCTTCCCAACGCGAGCAGGCACAACGAACGGTACTGCTCCACGGACTTGCGATCCGTCGCGACAACCTCTGACGGGAGCGTGCTGAGTACGGCCAGCGCTTCGTCGTAGCGCGCAGATGCATACAGATCGCGGGCCGCGGTCAGCGGGTTCTCGCGACCGTCACGCAACTGCGCACGCGCCGGGGCGGCAAGCGCAACTACCATCGACGCGGTAACGAGAAATCGGATCTTCATCACGCACCTTGCTCTGAGAGCTGAACCATTCGGACGGCTACTTCATGTCGACGCTGAGACGTACGGGCGCCCCAACGGTCACAGAGATCGCGTGCCGCTTTTCACCAAGCTGCGGGTGCTTGAACACGATTTCATGTGGTCCGATCGAGACGCTGAGATTGCCGATCGGCGTCTCGCCAACGCGTTTCCCATCGATCCAGACTTCCGCCCAGGGCGCAGCGTTCAGGTTGAGAACGCCCATCGGCAGATCGAGCGACAGGGCCGCGACCTTGCCGGGGCCGACCTGAACCACGCGCGTCGCTCGATAGCCCAGCGACTCGTTCACGAGATCCAGTTCGTGTCGACCAGCGGCGAGCATGAGCCGGTCGGCGTCGGTCGTGCCTATCAGCCGTCCCTGCTCGCGGATCTCCATCGTGAAGGGTGCCTTGACCGATACCCATCCGGATACGGGGCCGGCGGTCGTCGTTCCACCGATCGGAACGACCAGCGACGCGGTCCCACCGGCCTGCACGTTAACGGTGTGCCGGGCGCTGGCGCCGTCGCTCTGCAGTTCGACCTTGTGATCGCCGGGCGCGAGATCGGGAATCGTCAACGGCGCAACACCGCGCTCGGTGCCGTCGACGAGAACCTTCGCGCCCGGAGGATCCGACTGAACCGCGAGCTGGCCAGTGACAGGCGCCTCAGCCAGCTCCAGGTACTGCGACACCTCGGCGTTGGCCGTCACGGAAAATGGAATGACGCGAGGCACTCCCCGCCCGCGCAGCTCGAGGATGTGCGAGCCGGGCGTCAGCGATACGCGCGCGGGCGTCCGTCCGTGCGCCACACCATCGACGAACACGTCCACGCCCGCAGGGTTCGACTGGACATTGAGCGAACCCATCGCCGGAACAACGGCCGTACTGCCGAGGTATTTGTAGGCCATCACCCCGCCGCCGCCAAGGGCGATCACGAGAGCGACCAGCGCGGCGATCCGGCCGTAGGGTTTCGACTTGCCCGGATCGCGCGGGGACGCCGCGTGCGGCGCGGCCGTGAACGGCGCATCCGGATTGAACAACGGTTTCGACGAGCCACTCGCGACAGATTCCATTCCTAGCAGAAGGGGATCGGGTCCGAGGAGATCGGCGAGTTCGCGCGCGCCGTCCTGCTTCGGCTGGTTGCCGGGCTTCGTCTGCTGTGACACCGCCGCGTCGAAACGCGTTTCAAGTTCATTGACACCCGGCTTCGCCGCTGTCGGGCTTACCGGCTTGGCGCTTTCCGGCACCGCCGGTTTCGGGATTTCGGTAGTGGCCGGCTTGGTCACGACAGGTGCGGGCGGTTCGACCCGCGCGACAGGTGCGGGCGCGGGCGGTGGCTCGAGGAGCGATGCGATGTACCGGGAGAGGAATGTTTCGAGCGCGACCGGCGCGGCGACGTACATGCCCTCGTCGGAGACCACCTCTTCGAGCGAGGCCATCGCTTCCGGCGCGGAGGCAAAGGAGCGCCGCACGTCCACCTGGAGTGCACGTTCCAGCCACGTGCGCAGGGGCTGCGAGAGCGGCTGCTCCTCGCCGAGCGCCGATCGCTCGCGCGCCTGATTCAGAAGATCGGGAATCCTGTGCGGAAACTCCTCAGCGCCGAGCGGCCGTCCAAGAATGAGCGCCAGCGACACGAGGCCCATGCCGGTCACGTCAGCGCGATGGTCGAAACGCGGCAACCCCGCGCTCGGCGGCATCGCGACGCGGAACTCCTGCCACAGTCGATCGCGCCCGAACTGGAGCTGCTCGATCGCTGCCCCGAGCACGTGCTCGACGATCACGAGCCGCGCGTTCGGCGTCACGATCAGCCGCTCCGGCGCGATCAGACCATGCGCCACGTCACGCGCGTTCTCGTGCAGCACGGCCACCGCCGGCACGAGCTGCCGGATCAGGCAGAGGGCGGCATTGATATCGAGCTGCAGCTGCTTCTCATGCGCGACACGCAGGATGTCCGAGAGCCGCGTGCCCTCGAGGTGATCGGACACGATCGCGAGCGCGGAGGTCGGCGCCATGGCGCGATCGACGCGACGCACCCGGGCGTAGTAGGCATGACGGAAATTCGCCAGCCGCGCTGTGCGTTCGCGCAGCGCAAATTCGAAGGAGGGGACAGCGGTCAGTGCCGGTCGAAGCCGCAGGATCTGCAGCAGCTCGCCGGTCGCGCCGTCTGCGGCGACGACGCGCTCACCAAGACCGTCGGAAAAAAGCGGGGCTTCGGGGCGATCGTTCGCCGCAAGGCTGGACATGACAGCCTGACGCAGTGCAACCGCAAGACCAACCCGCCAATTTTGAAAAATGGCCCTAAGTCTTTGACTGGCTGGCACTCCGCGGCCATTCGGCACCCGCCGGCGTGTGCTCGCCGTTTACAGGCCTGTCAGCAGCCGAGCGAAATTTGTAACCGGCGGTAGATTATGCTTCGTCACGATCGATGCCAGGCCGCGCATGTCGACCCCTGCTCGCGTTTCTGGCGCTCGCCGTTTTCTGGACGTGGCCGCTCGCGCGACACCTTTCAACACGCATACCGCACGATCCGGGCGACCCGATTCTGAACATCTGGCTGCTCTGGTGGAACGCGCATGCGATTCCGTTTTCCGAACGATGGTGGAACCCGCCCATATTCATTCCGATGCGCGGAGCGCTGGCCTTGTCGGAACACCTCGCCGGCATCGGCCTGGTCACCACGCCCCTGCAACTGCTGCACGCGAATGCGCTCGCGGCTTACAACATCGCGCTCATCCTGTCATTTGCGTTATCAGCGTTCTTCACATTTTTGCTCGTACGGCGCCTTGTTCGTTCGTCTGTGCCGGCACCCACGCGCGAACTCGCGGCGGTATGCGGAGCGCTGGCGTACGGGTTTGGCCCCTATCGAGCAGGGCAACTGGCGCATCTTCAGGTCCTCACGTCGCAATGGATGCCGCTCGCGTTGCTCGCGCTGCACGGTTACGTCGAGACCGGGAACTGGCGATGGCTGCCACTTTTCGCGGCGGCGTGGCTCGTCCAGGCGCTTTCGAATGGGTACTACCTGTTGTTCTTCCCCGTCCTGTTGGTGCTCTGGTTGGCCTGGTTTGTCGACTGGCGCCGGGCTCCGTCGCGCGGCGTGACGCTTGTCGCCACATGGGCCCTTGCGTCGCTCCCGCTCGTCCCGGTCCTCATCAGGTATGCATCGGTGCAGCGCAGTCTGGGCCTCGTGCGCACGCCGGGAGAGATGACGTTTTTCAGTGCCAAGGCCGCCTCGTTTTTGAATGCCCCGGGGATGCTTGCCGTCTGGCCATCGTCTGCAGCGCTGACCACTGAAGAGTTTCTCTTTCCGGGGTTGATGCCGCTCCTGCTCGTCCTCGGTGGAACGGCGGCCGTTGCGGTTCGCCGCCGGTCAACACCGGATCCTGCCGATGGCGCTGATGTGCGTTCGCGATCACCATTTGTGTTCTACGCCGCCGCCGCAATCGTGATGTGGGCACTGGCGTTTGGACCGGCGGAGGCTGGTTCCGGGCTTCGGGGCCTGCTTCACCCATATACCTTGCTCACATTTCTCCCAGGCTTCGACGGCCTTCGCGTCCCCGCGAGGTTCGCGATGCTCGCGACGCTGTGTATCTCGGTTGCGGCCGGAGTTGGATTCGCCCTGGCCGCTCCGAGCGATCCGCGTCGTCGATGGTTTGCTGCGATGTTCGCCGTCGGCGGGCTGCTTCTCGATGGCTGGACCCGTCCGATGCCTCTCGTGCCCCCGCCCGGCCGGGTGATGATTCCCGCAGCGCGCGACGCGGTACGGCTGGACCTGCCCGCCGACGAAGGATCAATCAACGTCGCGGCGATGTATCGGCAAACAGAACACGGCCGCGCAATCGTGAACGGCTACAGCGGCCATACGCCTCCGCACTACGCGATTCTGTCGATCGCGCTCCGCCGCAAGGATCCCAGCGTCATCACTGAGCTCGCGCGCGGACGCCCGTTGCTCATTTCGGTCAACCAGGCACTCGACGCTGACGCGAGCATGCAAGACCTTGTGAGGGGACTGCCCGGAATCGAGCCGCAAGGCGCATCGAGCGGCGGCGCACTCTTTTTTCTCCCCGCGCTGCCGGCGTCACGGACTGCGCCAACGGGCGAGGCCTTGCCGGCCTCGGTCCGCGACAGCGGACGAGATGCGATCGAACTGGACCTGGGCCAACCGAGGCTGGTGCGCACAATCGGCTTCGACCTCCGATGGCGGTACCGCGAGCTCGATCCTCGGATCGCGATCGAGTCGTCGATGGATGGTCAGCACTGGCTGACGGTCTGGGAGGACTGGACTGGAGGGCCGGCGATCGCGGCATCTCTCGTAGATCCGCTCGAAACCCCCGTGCGGTTAACGATTCCGGATGTTACCGCACGGTATGTACGCATCCACCCGGTCGCCCCGTGGATGCGACGCGAACTGCGAGTGTATGGGCCGAAATGACAGTGTCCAGTTCCAATAGCCAGCCGCCAGCAACCAGCCGCCGGCAGCCCACTGGAGCAGAGGCACCTTCTCTCAGAAGTTGTCTCATAAACCTGAGGCTCACTCCAAGATGCGAGCGAGCCGTGCGAGCGAGCCACGCGATCGGAGCGCGCCGTCGAAGCGGCGCGCGAGAGCGCGTGTAGGGGAGTCCGAGGGGCGACGCCCCTCGGGTTGAGACTAGTATTGTCAGTAGCCAATCGACGCGTTTCAGGCTCGTCCAGCATCTAACGACACCGTATGCTTTCAACACTTCGCTCAGTCCTTGCGGTTGCGACGATCCTCCAGGTCACCGCGCTGGTCGCCTCCGCACAAGAGCATCGTGCCTCGATTCGAGGCGCGGTGATCGATCCCACGCTCAAAGGGATTGCCAATGTCCAGGTGCGCGTGTCACGCGAGGACACGGGCGAATCACGCAGCGTGAGAACCGACGAGGGCGGGCGATTCAGCGTGCCCGAGCTGCCGGCGGGCGTGTACCGCGTGAACGTCGAGCAGCCGGGCTTTGGACCATTCGTCGCGCGGGCCGAGCTGACGATGAACCAGGAATTGTGGCTTCAAGTGCCCCTTCAGATTGGGTCGGTGCTCCAGGCCGTCGAAGTCACGGCGCCGTTCGTTCCCGTCGATCGCGACACGCCAGCCGTGCACACGTTCATCGACGAGCGGACGATCACCGAGCTGCCGCTCGATGGCCGCAACTTCCTCGAGTTGGCCCTGCTCGCGCCCGGAACCGTGCCGCCGCCTCAGGGCTCGGCCAGCACCGGTCGCGGCGACTTTGCCCTCTCGATCAACGGCGCCCGCGAAGACTTCAACGGGTTTCTTCTCGATGGGGTGTACAACATCGATCCCAAGCTGAACACTCCGAGTGTGCGGCCGCCGATAGACGGCATCCATCAGTTCCAGGTCTTCACGTCCTCGTACGATGCGGCGTTCGGACGGAATGCCGGCGGTCAGATCAACGTGATCACCAAGTCCGGCGCCAATCGGCTGTCGGGGTCGGCCTACGAGTTTCTCCGCAACGGCGCGCTGAATTCGCGCAATCATTTCGCGCCGACTGACGTTCCGGCGCCCGATTACGATCGGCACCAGTTTGGCGGGTCGCTCGGCGGGCCGCTGAAGCCGGGACGCACGTTCTTCTTCGGCGACTACGAGCACATGTACCTTCGCGAAGGGATCACGAAGATAACCAACGTGCCGACCCTCGCCGAGCGCAACGGCGACTTCTCGCAGTCGCTTTTCAGCCACCCGATCAATTTCCTCACCGGTCAACCCTTTCCGGGCGGCCTGATCCCTTCATTTTTCCAGAGCCCCATCGGGCATGACATCGCGGCGCTGTATCCGCTGCCGAATCGCAATCAACCGTTTGCGAATTACGTGTCGTCGCCGACGCTTCGCGACGACATCGATCAGGCTGATCTTCGAGTCGATCAGTCGTTCCCTGGCGGCTCGATGCTGACGGGCCGGTACAGTCTGAGCGATCGGCGGCTGGCCGATCCCTTCGCCGGACCGGGCTTCTCACTGGTGCCCGGATTCGGCACGACCGTGCCGCGCCGAGGGCAGAACATGGCGCTGACGTTCACGCACATGCCCACGAGTCGAATCGTCAACGATGCGCGATTCGGGTACAACCGCGTGTCCATCGGTGTCTTTGCGGAGAACACCCAGGTCGACAACGCGTCGGTGGGCCTCAAGCCCTTTGGATCGAACCCGCGCGATGCAGGTCTGAGCGTGATCTCGATCGCCGGATACTCACCGATCGGGCACGAGTACACCACCCCGCAGGAGAGCACGTCGGACACATTCCAGCTGTCCGACACCGTGACGCTGTCGAGTGGTCATCATCTTCTGAAGGCTGGCGGCGAGTGGTACAGCCTTCAACAGTCGGCGTACCGCGACGTGCAGTCGCGGGGCTTTCTGACGTTCGTCAGCCAGGGCTACACCGGCAACGCGCTCGGCGATCTGCTGCTCGGACTTCCGGTGCTCACTGGCGGCGCGCACCTGGACAATCCACAGGAATTGCGGGGATACAGCTGGAGCCTGTTCGCCCAGGACGACTGGCGGCCAACCTCGTCGCTCACGATTTCCGCGGGCGTGCGCTACGACTACATCGCACCGCCGCATGATGCCGACAACCGCGCGAACCTCTACGACACGTCGAGCGGACAACTCGTGCCGGTCGGCACGGGAAACATGCCGCGCGGCGGGTACGTGCCCGATCGCAACAACCTCGCGCCGCGAGCCGGCTTCGCATGGGCGCTCGGCAAGGAGGCGAAGAACGTCGTGCGCGGCGGCTACGGCATCTACTACAACCAGGGTGCGCTGGCGACGTCCGAGGGGCTCTACTTCAATCCGCCGTATTTCAATCTCAGTGTCTACTTCCCGGGCGCTGGAAATGCTCCCACGCTGTCAGATCCATTCCCGGCGTCATTCCCGGTGTTCATTCCGCAGTCGGCCACGGCGTTCCAGCGCGATCTCCAGACACCCTGGATGGAACAATGGAATGTGAACGTGCAGCACATGTTCGGCCAGACGCGGTCAGTCGAGCTGGGGTATGTCGGATCGCGGGGCCACAGCTTGATCTCGGCGCGCGATGCGAACCAAGCGCCCGCGAGCCCCAATCCGCTCAACCTGCGGCCGAACCCGCTCTTTGCGGACGTCACGCTCATCGAGTCGAGGGCCTCGTCGCTCTTCAACTCGCTCCAGGTTCGCTATCAGGATCGTCCCTCGAACGGAGCGGCGATGCTGTTGTCGTACACGCTCGGCAAATCAACCGACGATGCGTCAGGGTTTTTCACGAGCGCCGGTGATCCCAATTTTCCGCAGGACAGTCTGCATCCCGAAGCCGAAGAAGGACCGTCGTCGTTCGATGTGCGCCACCGGTTTTCGGCCGCGTGGATTCAGCCATTGCCGTTCGCGTCAGGACGGTCGCTCGGCGATCTCGGCTGGTTCAGCAAGGCGTTCCGTGACACGGATTTTGAGCTCGTCGCGACGGCCCAGAGCGGCCGCCCCTTTACGGTGATGCTGCTCCCCGATACCGACAACAGCAACACCGGTCGATCCAACCTGGGATTCGGGTTCAACGATCGGCCGAACGTCAACGGCTCCGCGTCAGTGTCGTCGCCCGGTGAGGATGCCTGGTTCAACACCAAGGCATTTTCCCTGCCTCCGTTCGGCACGTTCGGCAACAGTGGCCGGAATGCGCTGAGAGGGCCCGGGTATGCGAGCCTGAACCTCGCGCTCGTGAAGCGCTTCCGCGTTGGCACACGAGCGCGAATCGATCTCCGCGCCGAGGGGTTCAACATCACCAATCGCGCCAACGACGATCTGCCGGACGCGTTCTTCGGATCCCCGACATTCGGTCAGATCCTGTCGTCAGGGAGCCCGCGGCGCTTTCAGTTCGGCGTGCGCACGACGTTTTAGGGGAGTGACCCTATCGCGGCGCTTCGTACAGCCGCAGCAGCCGCATCGACCACGGCGGCGCGTCGTCGACGGTCGCGGTCTGCGTGATCCGCACGAACTGTCGCGCTGACCGGCGCGAACGTGATGACGGTGTGCCGGGCCCGCCCTGGCCTTCGGCGACCGGCGCGCTCCACGTCGCTGCCATCGGTCGAGACCTGGACCCGATAGCGCCGCGGGAACGTCCGACCGGCGGTGCGCCGGCGCGCCCGCCGACCGTCGACGACGTGAACTGGATCTCCGTCAGCAGTGACCGGCGCGGGCAGCTCGATCTGAAACCACATGCCCGGCTGCTGCGGCACGCCCGGTCGTCCAGCCCAGGAAGGTCAGCGCGCCGGCGGCGTTGCCGACGATAGTTGTAGCCGCCCTCGGCGTTCGCCTGCGGCGCCGGCCGCCCGTCGTGGCTGGCGGTGACCTTCCAGGATCGCATCGGGGACGAGCAGCGCGTGGCAGCGACGCCTCCAGCTCCGTCGACCGTCCACGGCGCTTTCCGATCGCCGGTGGCGGCACGCACCCTGCGCGACGTCGGCGAGTGGTCGCGAACGTGCCGGTGTTTCCGAAGCTGTTGCGCACGTACGACGCGACGTCCGCGATCCACTGATCCTTGTTCGATGCCCATCGCGACCATGACCTGCGGATAGGTCTTGCCGTCCACCGGACCGGCAAGCCCGTGCATGACAGGCCTTGATGACGTAGTCGCGATGGCCGTTGACGCGCGGCGATCCGGCGAGCGACGGCGCCAGCGTCGACCCGGCGGCCGCGCCGGGCGTCGGCGTGCCGCGTCCGTCGGCGCCGTGGCACGAGAAAGCACAGCTCCGTGTAGATGACGCCGCCGCGCTCGAGGCTGCTCTGCTGTTCCGGCGTCAGCGCCGGACCGCCGCGGCCGCCGCCTCGTCCGGCGGCCGCTGCGATTCAGGATCCTGTCGGCGACGAACTGCACGCCGCGCGCCTTGTTGCCGTCCATCCGTCCTTGATCGCCGTCGGCGCGTCCGCCACCTTCAGGACGTTCATCGTCAACATCGCCTGGATGACGACGTCGACGTCCGTGTCCTTCGGCAGCGCGCGGTAGTCGGCGTCGAACGATTGGTCGCCGGCCTTGTAGAGTGTCTCGCTGGCGCGCAGCGCCTGAATCCGCATGCGCGGATCCGGATCGCGCGAGCGCCTCGCGCGTCGAGCGCCGCGGTCGAGCGCGCCCAGCCCCTCGAGCGTCCACAGCGCGTGGAAGCGGGCGAGCGGATTCTTCGAGGTCCGCACGATCGACTGGAGCGCCGGCACGACGGACTTGTCCTGCTTCAGCACGAGCAGCTGCTGCGCCGTGTCGCGCCACCAGCCGTTCGGATGCGAGAGGTGCGCGACCAGCTGCGCCGGCGTCTCGTTCAGCATCCGCGGCCGCGTTCGATCGCGCGCCATGCCGTCGTACGTCAGCCGCCAGACGCGGCCGTGACCCGTACGACCTTGTCCAGCTGGTACTGCTTGATCTTCTCGCGGAGGTACGTGCCCTCCTTCGCCCACTCCGCGCCTTCGATCATGCCGCGATACATGTCCGCGATGTAGATCGTGCCGTCGGGCCCGGTCGTCATGTCGGCCGGGCGGAACAGCGGATCGAGCGATCGAATGAACTCGGACCGCGGATAGACGTTCCGCAGCTGCGTCAGGCCTTCGGTCTTGACCGGCCTGAGCCGGCGGACGATGCGGCGACACGACCTCGCCGTGGAGGTAGTCGCCAATCAGATCCTTCGGCAGCCGATCGCCGCGATAGACCTCGTTGCCGGCGGCGGCCGTCGCGTAGATCAGCGAGCCGTCCGGCATGCGCGTGCCCGGCAGTCCCGCCTGGATGTCGCCGATGAGGATCGGCGCGCCCCACACGATGTTCAGATCCGGCTCGAACTGATCCGGCGGCGCGAAGTTGCCGTAGTGCACCGGGAACTGGAAGTAGCCGGGCATGCCGCTGGCGCCGCCCTGGAACCAGACCTTGCCGTCGTTGTCCTGCGTCACGCCCCACTGCGCGCTGTTCGGCCCGGTGGGCTCCTTCAGGAGGCCGTTCGGCGTCCATCGCAGGCGGAACGCGTTGACCGTGCTGTAGAGCCAGTTGTCCATCGCCCAGAACAGGCTGGCCTGCTGCGACTCCATGTTGCCGGCGCGGCCGAAGTTGGTCGCGAACAGCTCCTTCTTGTCGGCCACGCCGTCGCCGTTCGTGTCGGTGTACTTCCACACTTCGTCCGCGTTGGTCTCCATCGTCAGGATGGCGTTGGCGCCGAACGGCATGCACGAACCGCGGGAACACCAGCTTGTCGACGAAGACCGTATGACGCTCGTAGACGCCGTCGTTGTCGCGATCCTCGTGCATCGAGATGCGGCCGATCGGCGGGATCAGGTCGATGCCTTCGGGCGTCTGAAAGTAGCCGCGCAGCTCGACGACGAACATGCGGCCGTTGCCGTCGAAGGCAATCTGGGCGGGATCCTCGATGACGGGCTCGGAGAGCATCGGCTTCATGCGATAGCCCGCCGGCAGCCAGAAGCGCTTGGCCTGCTCGTCGGGCGTCACGGGCAGGACCGGCGGCTTCGGCGACAGATCGGCGTTCGCGTTGGCCGGATCGCTCGCGTCCGGCGCGGCGCCCGGGCCCCGGCCGCCGCCGGGCGTCTGAATCGTTCCCCGGGGCGTGGCATTCTGCCCGTGCGCGACGAGAGCCAGCGCGAGGAACATGGCGCCAGCGACCGACAGCCGGCGAAGAGTTTGTAAGGCCATGAGGGCTCCCTGCAGAATCGGGAGGATGATACTGCGGGATCTCTCGGTGAGGGTGCCCTTGTCGTGGTCCGGGATCCGGGGTCCGGGATCCGCAGGGTCGTGTTCTAATCCCCGAATGGCCAAAAAGAAGGTGGTAAAGCGCCGGAAAAAGACCGCGCCAAAATCGATTGGGCTCGCCCCTGCCGAAACGGGAACGCCGGCGGGTCCCGAAGTTGCGCGGTTGAGCGAACAGGTCCAGTCAGACGGCGGGACCGTGCTGACGGCGTATCGCGAACCGATTGGCGGCACCACCGTCCTGCTGGCTGCGCTGCCAATCGATCGCGTCGAGCCGACGCCGTTTCAACGCGATCCGTCTCAGCCGCACGTCAAACGGCTGATGAACGTCATCGAAACCCTGGGACGCTTCCTGGACCCCATCATCGCCATCCGGGAGCACGACGCGTACTGGACGCCGAACGGCAATCATCGTCTCCAGGCGCTCCGGAAGATCGGGGCGCAAACCGTCATCGCGCTTCTTCTTCCGGATCCGGAGGTGGCGTTCAAGATTCTGGCGCTCAATACCGAGAAGGCGCACAACCTCAAGGAGAAGTCGCTCGAAACCATCCGAATGGAAAGGGCGCTCGCCGAACGCTCCGGGAGCCGGCTCGAACGCGAGTTTGCCTTCGAGTTCGACCAGCCCTCGTTCCTGACGCTCGGTGCGGCGTACGACAAACGGCCGCGGCTGGGCGGCGGCGCATATCAGTCAGTGCTCAGGCGGATCGAGGATTTCCTGGACGAGCGGCTGTCAAAGGCCATCGTCGAGCGCGAGCGACGCGCATCGAAGCTACTGGCCATAGACGACGAGGTAGGGCGGATCGTGCAGAAACTGAAAGGCCGTGGCTTCACGAGCCCGTACCTGAGGCCCTTTGTCGTCGCCCGGATCAATCCCATCAGGTTTTCCACGTCGACCGAGTTCGACGTGGATGACGTATTGGATCGCATGCTGCGTGCCGCGACGAAGTTCAACGTCGAGAAGATCAAGCAGGAGGACGTCGTCCGGGCCGGTGGCGCTCCCGAAGAAGAAGAGTGATGAATTCTATTTCCCCAACCACTTGGACCAGTAGAACGTCATCGGCAGTTTCCCGGTGTTCGTGATGCCGTGCATGACGTTGCCGGCGCTGTACATCATCGCGCCCGGACCAACCTGGGTGGTCTTGCCGTCACAGTAAATCTCGCCCGTGCCAGAGGCGACGACCATGAACTCTTCCTCTGGATGCGTGTGCGGCGGATGCGGCGTCGAGCCTGGCTCGAGCACGCACATCCCGGCACACATGCCGCTCAGCTCGTCGGTCGGACCGTTGTAGTGAGTGAACACACGGCAGCCATCGACGGGAGCGGACGACTCGAGTGAATCCAGGCCAATCACACCATCCGGCAGCTTGGCCGCGGTGGTCGAGGCACTGACAACGTTTGGATTGTATTCAGCCATAGCGCATGATCCTCCAGCATCGCGGGACGTTCGGTCAAGATCCTCCAGGCTCGTCGCGTTCGTGGGTGTCCCTTTTCGGGGATGGCGTGCGGGCAGACCTGCGGCGCGGCCACTCCCCATCGTGTGGTCCCCAGCCCTTTGGCGCATCGTCCGGATCCAGCGCCTCCTGAACAGGACGCAGCGAATCGGGCACGTGCTGTAGGTTGACCCGGATCCGCGTCCACGTTGCAAACCGCCCTCTCATGGCGTCGACAAGCACGTCGGCGGGTTCCAAATGAGCGGCGGCGTCAGGATGGCGCGCACGCCACCGCTCGAGCCCCGCGAACGCATCCTCTTTCTTGATGGATCGGCCGATTTCGATGAGCGGATGCTTTGACGTACGTTTCCGTGAAGGCTGAACGCGCGGCGGCTCGCCTGCCTGCTTCTTGTATTGCGGCGGCCACGGCGCGTCTCCCATTCCTTCCTTCTCGTGCCGCTTCGACAGTTCAATCAACGACTCGAGCGAGGCTGGATGCCGATCGATCTCGGCATGACGATCGCCGATCTCACGAAACCTCTTCGGCATCGTCGTCAGCGTGAAGTCTTCCGGCTGGCACTCGACAACCTCGCTCCACGACAACGGCGCTGAGACGCGCGCATCAGGCCGAGGCCGTACCTGAGTACGCGCTGGCGATCGTGCGATCTTTGGCGTTCTGGTTATAGTCGAGGAACACGCCGTGGCGTTCTTCCTTCCACCACTTGCTGGTTGCGAGCGCCGGCGCGCGCCTTTCGACTTCTCGCGCAAATGCCAGGGCCGCGCGCCGGACTTCACCAAACGTCCAGCGCCGCTCAATGCGGACGTACACGTGTATGCCGCGCGACCCCGAAGTCTTGGGCCAGCCAATCAGACCAAAATCCTTCAGCGTGGATTCGACGATGCCGGCCACTTCGCGGACTTGCGGCCAGGTGACACCCGGTACCGGGTCGAGATCGACGCGCAGTTCATCAGGATGATCGAGATCGTCCGCGCGAACGGGATGCGGATGGAGTTCAAGGCACGCGAGATTCGCCATCCATGCCAGCGTTGCGGCATCGCGCGGAACCACCTCTTCAGCGGTGCGCCCGGAGGGAAAGCTCAGCGCGACAACTTCAATCCATGACGGCCGCGACTCGGGCGCGCGCTTCTGGTAGAAGTACTCACCGTCGATGCCGTTTGGATAACGCACGAGCACCGTCGGGCGCCCATGCGCGCCTCTCAGCGCGCCATCCGCGACGGCGAGGTAGTACTGGACGAGATCGAGCTTGGTATGACCCGCCTGCGGAAAAAGAACCTTATTGGGGTTGCTGATCGAGACTTCCTGTCCGGCAACAGACAGGACTTCTCGATCAACTTTGGGAGCCACGTCCTAGGATACTCGGGCCGCTGGCGCTTTACGGAGTGCCGACCGGGTTGCCTTCGATGTCGTAAATCACAATAGGCGCGATGCCGGTCGCCTTGAGCGGTCCTTCGATCACGGAGCGATCGCCGACAATCACGATGTCGAGCTTGTCGACCGTGACGTACTGCTTCGCGACGCGCAGCACATCGTCTTTGGTGATTGCCGCCACGCGTTTCGCGTACTGCTGGTAGTAGTCGTCCGGCAGATTCTGCGTCCACAGGGTTGTAATCGCCGAGTTGATGCTGCTGACCGACGCAAACGTGCCTGGCAATCGCTGAATGAGCGCATCCTTTGCCGTCGTCAACTCCTCGTCGGTGATTGGACGGCTGCCGATGATTCCGCGGAGCTCCTTCATGAACTCCACCAGGGCCGCGTCGCTCTTCGCCGTCACGATGTCGCCGCCGGCGCGGAACGCACCCGGTCCTTTGCCATAGCCAAAGTTCGAATTCACCCCGTAGCTGTAGCCTTTTTCCTCCCGGATGTTTGCGTTCAGGCGCGACTGGAACATGCCGCCAAGGATCGTGTTCATCACCTGCAGCGCGTAGTAGTCCGGCGTGCTTCTCGGCGGGCCGGGCCGGCCGATGGCGAAGGTCGATTGCGCCGCGCCAGGCTTGTCCACCAGGAAAATGGTCGTCGGGCGCGGATCGGCAACCGGCGGGTAGTTGAACGTGGGACGTTCGCCTCCCCTGGTCCAGCCCGCGAATGCTTTCTCAATCTCCGGTTTCGCCGCGGCCGGCGTCGTGTCGCCGATCACGGTAATCAGCGCGCGTCCCGGCTGGTAGTAGGCCTTGTGGAACGCGACAATGTCGTCGCGTGTGATCGCCTTGAGCGACTCCTCGGTCACCACCCGGCCGTATGGATGGTTCGAACCGAAGACGATGCGGGGAAATACCCGGCCCGCGATCGAGGCCGGCTGCGCGCGTGCCTGCGTCAGCGCAACGAGCCTCTGACCGCGAAGCCGCTCCAGGCCGGCCGCGGGAAACGTCGGATTCAGCAGCATGTCCGACAGGATGTCCAGCGTGGCGCGGAACCTGGCAGCCGTGGAGACGAAGCCGATCGATCCGCTCTCGCCTCCGACGTTCGACGTCACCGCCGTGCCGAGGAGCTGCAGCGCGTTCGACAGCGCCTCGCCATCGCGAGTTTTGGTTCCTTCGCTCAGAAGCGCCGCGGTCAGCGAGGCGACGCCCTGGTGCCCTGCCGGCTCGAACTGGTTATCGCCACCGAGGAACGTGATCGAAAGGGAGATGAGCGGCAAGTCGTGCTTCTCGGACACGATCAGGTCCGCACCGTTGGCGAGCGCGCTCTTGCTCCAGGCTGGTACGCGGAGCGCGGGTGTCGGGCCAGACGGCGGTATCTTCTTGCGATCGAGTCCCTGCTGAGCCGACGCCGTGATCGACAGGCACAGCGCTGCGGCGAGAACGACGCGGCCCCTCACTTGCCACCTCCCGGCTTCTTCTCGTCGTATTCCGTGACGCGAGTGCTTTGATCCGGCTTCGCCGCCTGATCCAGTTTGCCGACAGGCACGACGCTGAGGACCACGCGACCCCCGGTCAGGTATTTGTTGGCCACGCGTTTGACGTCTTCAGCGGTCACCGAAAGTGTCTTCGCATATTCGGTGCGGAAATACCCGGCATCCCCGTGATAACCGGCACCGTCGGTGAGCCGGAACGCCTTCCCGAGGTTCGACTCGAGGCCGCGGACGAAACTCAGCTCCTCGCCGGCGGTGGCCTTCTGGATCTCTTCGGCCGTCGGTCCATCGGTTTTCAGCCGATCGATGATGGCCTCCGCCGCCGCTTCGAGATTGGTCAGCGCGTGTCCGGGTCGTGGCGTGATCATCAGGATGAAATCGCCGACGTCCTCGTTCGTCGACTGGAACACGTTCACGGTCGCGGCTGATTGTTCGTCGTACACGAGCGCCTTCGTGATTCGAGCGGTGCGCGGTCCCGCAAGGATCGTCGCGAGCACATCGAGCGCAAATCGATCGTCGCTTTTTTCACCGACCGTCGGCCACTGCACGTAGAGGCGGGGAACCTGAACGCGGTCTTCGTACACGAGCCGCTTCTCGGCTTGCAGGGTGACGGGATCCACCTTGGGCCGCGTAATCGGCTTCCCCCGCGGGATGTCGCCGAAGTATTTCGTGACCCATGCCTTTGCCTGCGCGGCATCGAAGTCTCCAACGACGGCGAGGTACGCGTTATTCGGGGCATAGTACAGACGGAAGAAACTCTTGACGTCCTCTTCCGAGGCGGCCGAGAGATCCGTCATGCTGCCAATCACGTCCCACGAATACGGGTGGCTTGGCGGATACGTCGCGTGGGCCAGGATCTCCGACGCGCGCCCGTACGGCTGGTTGTCAACGCTCTGGCGCCTCTCGTTCTTGACGATATCGCGTTGAGCGTTCAGCTTCGCGAGATCCAGTGCATCGAGGAGGTATCCCATGCGATCGGCTTCGAGCCACAACGCCGACTCGAGATAGTTGGCCGGCACGGTCTCGAAGTACGTGGTCCGGTCGTTGTTGGTGGTGCCGTTGTTCGAGCCACCGATGCCTTCGGTGAGCTTGTCGTGGAGGCCGTACGGCACATTTCCCGAACCGGTGAACATCACGTGTTCGAAGAGATGGGCAAAGCCGGTGCGGCCGACCACTTCGTTTTTCGAACCCACTTTGTACCAGACGTTGACCGCGACAGTCGGCGTCGTCTTGTCCGGCGAAAGGATGACGGTCAGCCCGTTCGGCAACGTGACGGTTTCGAACGGAAGGCGCAGCGTGTCGGACGCCGGCGCCGACCGCGTCGCCTGGCGGGTCACCACAGGTACCTGCGCCATGACGGACGCCGTCAGCGCAGCCAGCGCCGCCAACGTCGTGTGAAAGGTCGCTCGCAATTGGAACCTCCCTGATTGCCTGAGACCGTAGCCTCGATCGGCTCAGGACACGAGGATGTTCCAATAATCCTATACGCGTTGGGGTCAGACTGGGGTCAGACCACCTGTCTGACCCTGGTCTGACCCCAGTCTGACCCCCGCTGCGATCAGCGGAGCGGCCATCAGCACGAGCGCGGCGCAGAACACGGGCCAGTTGAACGCCGTCGGCAGGACGTAGACCATGCCGCTCTTCAACTGCGGCAATTGCCGCAGCGAATCGGCCATGAAGATGTACAGCGCCAGGGTGATACCTGTCGTGCTCAGGCACCAGAGCGTCGCCGCAACCCGTGTCAGCAGAAGTCGCTCGCGCGGCAGGCTGACAATGGTGCCCCAGGCAATCATCAGGACCGCGATCGAAACCGGCGCCAGCACGGGCCCCCACCAGGGCAGCGGCAAGAGGAACAGGACGTCCCAGTCGAACACCGACCGGGGCCAGCCGCACATCACCCTCAGGAAGAGGTAATAGAAGATGTCCCAGATGCCGAACGCGACCGCGCTGTAGCCCCAGCGCGCCCGCCACGTCTTTCCGGCGAGCATGCCCAGAATGAGCAGCATCAGCAATGTGGCCGCCTCGCGAACCAGTTCAACCTGACCCAGAGTGCCCTGGATGGGCAATGGATTCGGCTGATAAGGCTCAATGCGATCGACGAGCGTCCGGAGATAGTAGACGGTGGCAGACTCCAGCCAGGCCATCGCGATCGCGAATGCGGCGACGGCCAGCCAGCGGGCGTGCGCCCGGACGAACGCGATCATCGATCCGCCTCCATGCTGCGGGTTTCGCTGCCACTCACGGCGTCAGCAAACTCTCGAATGCGCCGATCGACTTCTTCGATGATCTCATCGGGCGTCGATGTCCCAGCCGTAATGCCCACCGTACGGACGTCAGCAAACCACCCGGGCCGAAGATCGGCGTAGGTCTGCACGTGGTACACGTGCGAACAATGACGCCGGCAGGTCTGCACGAGCTCCCGCGTGTTGTTGCTGTTGGCGCCCCCGATGACGACCACGACATCGCTCTGGCGCGCGAGATCGCCTGCGGCAATCTGCCGATCTTTCGTAGGCCTGCAAATGGTGTCCACCAGGCGCACCAGAGAATCGGGGAATCGGCGCGTGATCAGATCGACCATGTGCCGCACCTTCACAACCGGCTGCGTCGTCTGCGCTGCCACGCCGATTCGCGGATACGGTTGAAGCGCGAGCACGTCCTCGTCGTCCAGGACGACGTCGAAGCGGTCCAGATCGCCGGTCAGGCCGCGCACCTCGACGTGGCCGCGCTGCCCGACAATCACGGGGTGATAGCCGTCGCGCACGAGCGCACGGACGGCCTTGTGCGCGACGTGAACGAGCGGACAGGTCGCCTCGACGACCTCGAACCCGAGCGCGCGTGTCCGGGCGAGAGCACGCTCTGACGCGCCGTGCGCCGTGACCATGACCGTCGGAGTCTTCACATCAGCGACGTCGTGCGCGATCGCAATCCCCCGCGCCAGGAGGTCCGCCGACACCGTGGCGTTATGAACCAGGTCTCCGAGAATGGTGAGGGGGCCGGTCTTCGCGCGATCGTGGGCCAGCGCGATCGCGTCGCGGACGCCGAAGCACATCCCGAGATGCTCGGCGCGGATGATACGGATGGGATTCGGTCGTTCGGGCGGGTCGACGACGCCATTACTTTGCATTACAAAGTAATTATTTACGACAAGATCCGCGATGTCAAGTCCTGGACCGGCTCGCAAGGGCCGTGGCGCTCAGCGATTGGCACGCCGAACCCGGCCGGAGTGGCAGAGCAATTCGATTGCGAATTGGAGTTCCAGGCGTCCCGTTCCGATAAATAACAGACAAAGCCTGTCAACCTTCGGCGATCTGCTGCGGGGACTGTCAGGCCGGAGTTCAGCCATGCGATCCCGCTACATGATCCAGGTGCGCCAGGCCGCCATTCCGATGCTCGCCCTGGCCGGCCTACTCGCCTGGAACACGCCCGTTCGCGCCCAGGGTTTTGGACTCGGCGTGCGCATGGCGTGGGTCAACCCTGATGTCGATGCCGACGTCGACTCCGTGCGCTTCTTCGGCGGCCAGGTGCGCCTCGTGTCCCAGCGTCTTGGACTCGAGGTGGCTCTGGACCATCATTCAGAGTCGTTCGAGCTCCTCAATCAGAAGGTCAGCGAGACCCCGATACAGATGTCCGTCCTCATGCGCCTGGCCGGCGGCAGCGTGTCTCCCTTCCTGCTGGGCGGGCCTGGCTGGTACCGGCGCAAGGTCGAGGCGCTCGACGGACCCGGGGATCTGAACGTCAGCACGACTGAATTCGGCTGGCACGCCGGCATCGGCCTCGAGGCCCTGGCCAGCAAACATTTCGGTTTTCACGGCGACTACCGCTATACGTTCCTCGACTTCCACAAGGACAACGCCCCTGGAGTTATCGGTAAGCTGCTTCCCGGCCACCGGGGGTCGCAGTGGACGCTTGGGTTCACCTTTTATTTTTAATCACTCGCTGGCGCTCGCTCGCGTCTCCAAAAGACACGTCTCCTCATTACGCCCGGCTGCCGCTCGTTCGCGTCGTCAGCCATCAGCATCATCGAAGCCGGGCCGCTTGAAGAGCCGCGCGAACGGAAACGCGGCTTCGACCTCGCCGCCGAGGCGGCTCATCGCTGACGCCAGATCCGCGGCCACGACATCCCCGGTCGCCTGCGCAATGATCTGCCAGGCGGATTCGGATCGTTCGATCGAAATCAGCGCAATTTTCGCGGATCCGTTCCAATCGTTCTGAATCGGATCGTCGCCCCGATCGTTCCCCAACTCTCGCCCGTGAACAGCGCGGGTGAGCTTGCCGCCGATGAACGTGCTATTCCACAAAACAATGGCGAGCGCTTCCCTGATCACGCCGTCGGCACTCTCGCGAAAGGCGGCGTGCTCATGGAACCATCGATGTTCTGCGACCGCGACCTCCATGCCGTTCTTCGTGAGCGGCGCTTCCTTGATACGCTTGGCGTGGGCCTCAACCACGGCTTCGAGCTCTCGAAGCTCCTGCGACGTCGGCTGGGCGACCTCGATTGTTGTCAAGGGACGACTCGCGGCTCCGACCGCCATCGGTGCGCCCACGGCAAGCTGCAGCGCTTCCCCGAGATCGCCGCACATACCAAGCGCGGCCTGCACCGCGTAGGCCGAACACCGCGAGGTGAAGGCGCAGCGTTCACACCAGCGGTCGCAATACTCGGAGATGAACTCGATTCGGTTGGTACGCATGTAAGCATGCTCTGCCACGATGGTGCCAGACGATTTCAGGGCGATTTTGCGTAGTCCAGCGTTACTCGATGGCAGAAACTGCGGCCGCTCTGAGGAAGACTGGTGGCAGAAAGTGCCACGTACGGATCATGGGACTTGCTGGACCTCGAACCACGAGGCGGTGTCCAAGGGGTCAGGCCGCGATGTGAGAAGCCAACCAACGTCCAGCCGGATTCCGAGCTCCTGGCGAGATGCAATGAGGATGCGTCGTGTCTTCATTGCAGTCCCGGTTGCGACCGTTCTCATCGCGATGTCGTGCTCGGAGCCGCCAGCGCCGCCCGGCCCACCTCGGCCTGGAACCGAGGCCCCCTGGGGGAAGGATTTCGCGCATCAATCGTTCGCGTCACCGCTCTCGGTTGCCGACGCACAGCAGATCCTGATCCGAACCGATATCTTCGAATTCGGATCGATGCCACCCAAGCGCCAGGTGCAGGCGTTCAACGCCCTGCTTGATCAATCAGACGCACTCCTGCAGTTCGAAACAGTCGTGCGCCGCGGAAACCTGGCCGGCAAGCTCTACGCGATGTGCGGCTTTCTCTTGCTCGAAGCGCAGCGGGGGACGGGTCTGCTGTCGGCGCTCGCGACGAAGCAAGACCGGATCCTCGTGATCGAACACGACGTGATACGAGGATCCATGACCGTGGCGGACATCGTCAGTCTCGTTCGGCGGGATCAATTGTGCGGAGCTATGCGGGCTGGCAAGGACGAGACCGCCAAGTACTTTCAGAGTCCGGCCCGCTGATCCAGCGCTGCGCGCCGGCAACGACAACTCGTGTCGGTCACGTTCCCAGTTACAGACGGGATCCAGCTGGCACCGATGTTGTGCCCATGCGGAACTCGGTCTGGACCTAGTTCGTACTCTGTGGACGATTCTCGCAAGAGTAGCAGAGCTGCTTCTCGCTTCGAAGACTCCGCAAGGTAGCCGTGGACGATTGAGCTTGACGAACGAGGGCGACAACGGGTGCACTACGGGAATGGCAAGCGAGTCCGAGCCGCGCGTCCCGCTGGTCGAGGCTGCGGCTCTGGAAGAGTTGGAGCAATTTCGCCGCCAAATCGAAGAGTACCGCCGACGCCGGAACGACGTGCAGGCCGAGTTCGATCGGTTTGTCCGCGGGTTCCGGACTTCGGCGTTGGAGGCGTCCATCGCCGAATCGACGGCGATCGCTCAGGGATCGGACTCACCAACCGTCCAGGCTCCAACTGACAGCCGCAGTTGAAGTGTCGACCATCGTCGCCACGCCGGTCGCACCGGTCACGTCGAGATCTCCACCGAGATGGACTCGGGCGAACGGGTGATGCCGCCGGCCACGTCCGTTCTCGAACCAGCGAGCTCGGCCCCCCTGCCGGCGTCAGTCACATCGAATTTCAGAATTCGACGGAGCGGTCGGCCACGCCTCATCCTGTTCGCGGCGGTTCTGGTCCTGCTCGCTGCGATCGGCGCATTACTGACACGCCCGTGGCAACGCCCTCCGGCCGGATCGAGGGGGCCGACCCCGGCGACTGCTCCCGTTCGACAGAGTCCGCAGCCGGCAGTGTCACCCGATGTTCAGCGTACGGTTCCCGCGCAGGCTGGCCCGCCCCGCTCGGAGATTCTTGCCGTGCGCCGCGTGTGGGTACGGGTTGTCGTCAACGGTGTCAAGACGATCGAGCGCGAACTGCAAGCCGGTGAGCTCGTCCCTCTTCCTGCCGGCAGCACCACTGCGATCCGCGCGGGCAATGCCGGGGCCGTGCAGGTCACGATCAACGGCGAAGAACGCGGCTTCCTCGGTGCAGAGGGCGAAGTCGTGACGCGCACGCTCCAAGTACCCGCAGCGCCGGCTCGCTGATCGAGCGGCGACGACACGGGAGCCTGCGATTCACCGGTTCATTGACGCTCAGGGCAGAGAGCCCACGCGTGGCCAGCCGTCCTCCCACACCAGCGTCGAAATCTGCAGCGCCGAACCGCGGCCGAGTCCTGCGCCGTAGTACGCGTGAAAGAACAGGTAGTCGCGGCTGCCGTCGCTGAGAACGGCTTCGTGCCCGGGTCCGCGCCATGTCGGCGTCGTCGCCGCGATCACCAATGACCCTCCTCCTTCGGTCATCGGCTTGCCCGTCTTGTCGAGGTAAGGTCCAACTACTTCCCGCGCACGGCCAACAACAACGTTGTACGTACTGTCGGCCCCGCGGCAGCAGCGATCGAACGAGACGAAGAGATACCAGAAGTCGCCGTGGCGGACGATGAATGGCGCTTCGACCGAACCGCCGATGGGCGATTCACGCGGACGACTGCTCAAGGAGTGCATCGTCGCATCAGAGGTCGACGGCTTTCCCGTCGCCGGATCGATGCGGCGCATCTTGATGCCGCCCCAGAAGCTGCCCCAGGCGAGCCACACATTCTTTTCGTCCTCGATCACCAGGTTCGGATCAATCGCGTTCCAGTCGTCCTTGTCGGTGAACGATCGGAGCACCAGCCCTTCGTCGGTCCAATGATAGGCGGCACTCGTCTGGTCGAGCGTGGGGGTCGTGGCAAGCCCGATCGCCGAGTTGCGGCTCCCAAACGATGACACCGAGTAATACAGATGGAACTTCCCGTTGAAGCGGGAGATGTCCGGTGCCCAGGCGTTCCGTGCTTCGGGGATCTCGCGCGTCGCCCATTCCGGAAGCGCGTCGAAGACAAAGCCGGATGACTTCCACGCCCGAAGATCCGTCGACGTACGGATCGGAATCACGCCCTGGCCGGCACGCCCGCCCGTGCAGAACACGTAATAGATGTTTCCTTCTTTGATGACTGCGGGATCGTGAACGCCGGCGACATCACCACCGAGCTGGAGAACCTCTTGGAATGCCGCTGCTCCTGGTTCGATGGAAACGGTCGCGGCCGCGCCGATGGTGATAGCGATTGCGATGAGACGGATCATTAGTTCCCGCCGATCGCGAAGAGGTGCTTCTCTCCCCGAATGTAGATCCTCCCGTTGGCGATCGCGGGCGACGAATACACCGGCTCGTCGATCGTGTTCGTCCGCACGATCTCGTGCGTCGGGCCGGCCTTGAGCATGAAGGTCTCCCCCTCCTCGCTCGTCATCGCAATCAGTCCGCCAAACGCAACCGGCGAGCCCATGAAATGCGCCGAAGCCGGCGGCCGCCCGCCCTCGTACTGCACGGCGCCCGTCGCCGCGTCGAGGCAGGTGACGACGCCGGTGTCGGTCAGGAGATATACGTAGTCTCCATAAAGAATGTTGGAGACGACGTAGCCGGTGCCCTTCGCATACGTCCACGCGACCCGATTCTCTTTCGCCACGGCGCCCGGCCGGATGGCTATCACCTTCTTATCGGGGAAGCCGGCCGTGACGATCACCAGCCCCTTGCCGACGAGGGGTGTGTGGATCGCGTTGCTTTCAACGCCGGTGGTCCGCCACATCTCCTTGCCCGTCGCGGGATCGTACGCAATCGCCAGCTCGGTACCGCTCGTCACGAGCTCGGCGTGATTGTTGACCGTCACGAGCACGGGCGTCGACCAGCTGATTTGAACAGGGCGCGCGGTTTTCCAGACTTGTCGTCCGGTCGCCTTGTCGTACGCGACGATCGCGGACGCTTTACCTTCGTCCTCGTCGCGCTGAATGATCACGAGACCCTGAAAGAGAATCGGTGACGTGCCGGTGCCAAGACCCAGCGTCTTGAAATGCTCGACGACCTTCCACGCGAGCCGGCCCGAAAAGTCGTAGGCATAGAGCCCTTCCGGCCCGAAATACGCATAGACCATCGTGCCATCCGTCACAGCCGTCGGCCCGGCGAAGCTGCTCCGCTTATGACGGGCGTCGTAGACCGTGCCCTCGTACGCCACGCGGTCCCACAGGACCTTGCCGGTCGCGGCATCGACGGACAGCACCTTCAACGTGTGCTTCCTGTCGGCCGAGACACTGTCGGGGTGTATCCAGACCTGACCGTCGACGGTGTGACCAACGGCCTTCGCCCCAGGAACGACTTCCCCTTCAACAGCGGACGTCACGAAGATACGGTTTCCCCACACGATTGGCGACGAGTGCCCTGGCGGGAGATCAGCCTTCCACAGGATGTTTTTCGTCGAGCTCCACTCGGCAGGAACCCGCGCCTCCGTCGAGATGCCCTGGCTGCCTGGACCGCGCCATTGTGGCCAGTTCTCGGCCGAAACCGTGGCCGTCGCCACACCAAGGATGAGTGACAGGGTGAAGCGCTTGAAGGGGATCATGCGTAATGTGTATAGCAGTAACCAGTTTCCAGTTACCAGTTTGCAGTTATGAATCGTCTTCCATTGAAGGTGGGCGGACTGTCAGGGGTTACGAGTTGCGGTTCTACGCAGGCGGGCTGGAAACTGGCACTCAATAGCACCTATCCTGTAGGACGCCTATGAAAGCTCATACACTTCGGTTCACCCCCATCTGGATCGTGATCGCGCTGGCCATTCCCGCGGCTCAGGCCGGGCATGCCCCCGATTGGCCCGACTGGCGTGGACCCGCGCGGAACGGCATGTCGACCGAAACCGGGCTGCCCTCGAAATGGTCCGTCAGCGGAGAGAACCTGGCCTGGCAGGTCCCCTACGGCGGGCGATCCGGACCGGTGGTGTTCGGCGATCACCTCTACCTGCAGAACACGTCCGGGTCCGGCGCGTCGGAGCAGGAACGCATCATGTGCTTCAACGCGGACACCGGAAAGCTGCTGTGGGAACACCGCTACAACATGTTCACGAGCGACGTGCCGGCCCATCGCCTCGCCTGGTCGTCACCGGCGGTCGATCCCTTGACCGGCAACGTATTCGCGATCAGCGCCAACGGTCTCGTCATGTCGCTGTCGAAGGACGGCAAGCTGCTGTGGGAACGATCGCTCGCCGAAGAGATGGGGATGTGGACGACGCACGGCGGACGGATGTCGAGCCCGATCATCGACGGCAAGCAGCTCGTCGTCAGCGGGATCACGTTCGCGTGGGGCCAGTATGCGGCCGGCGCGCACCGCTTCATCTCGTTCGATACGTCCACCGGACAAATCCTGTGGGTGAGCACGCCTGAAGGGCGGCCGACCGACACGATTTACGCAAACCCCTACGTTGCCGATGTGAACGGCACTCGCATGTTCTTCTCCGGCGGCAGCGACGGAGCCATGCACGCGATCAAGATGGGGACAGGCGAGCCCGTGTGGCACTGGAACGTCAGCAAGCGAGGGCTGAATACGTCCGCACTCATGATCGGCAGCGACATCATCGTGACCCACAGCGAAGAAAACATGGATGGGAACGCGATGGGCATGGTCGCTGCGGTGCCGGCGACGTCGAAGGGCACTCTGACGGACAAGGACGCGCGATGGCTCCTGCGCGACGTGCAGGCGGGATACGGATCGCCGGTGTCGGACGAAACGCGCATCTACCTCGTCGACAACGGCGGCGTGCTGTTCGCCTTCGACGTCAAGGATGGGCACCAGCTCTGGCGAAAGAACCTGGGGACGATCCAGAAGTCGTCGCCGGTCTTCGCGGACGGGAAGCTCTACGTCGGGACTGAGAACGGCAAGTTCTACATCCTGAAGCCGCGCGCCGACGGAGTGGACGTGCTGGATGAAGACGAGATGCCGGCGGGCGTAGACGGCAATCCGCAGCCGATCATCGCCGCGCCGGCCGTCGCACGCGGCCGAATATACGTCGTGACGATGGAGAAGATGTTCGCGATCGGACCGAAAGGCCGTTCCGAAGACGGCGGCACCGTCGGAGGCATCTGTCGGACCCACGCTTCGGCCGGGCCGCTGGCGTCGCTGCTCGTGACGCCGACCGAGCAAATCATCAAGCCGGCGACTCCGCTCGCTCTGAGCGTTCGCGGCTTCGACGCGAACGGACAGCCAGATCGCGAAACCCGGTGACGCAACCTGGACGCTCGAGAACCTCAAAGGCACGATCGTCAACGGCACGTTCACGCCCGATCCTGCGGCCGGCGCTCAGGCGGGTCTGGTCAAAGCCGCGATCGGATCGATCACGGCAGCGTCGCGCATTCGCGTCATCCCCGATCTGCCCTGGACCTACGACTTCGAATCGAGCGGCGAGACGCCGCCTGCGCACTGGGTCAACGCGACCGGCAAATTCGCCGTGCGCCCACTCGACGGCAGCAAGGTGCTGGTCAAGCTCGCGGAGAATCCATTCGCGTTTGCGAAGCGGTGTCGCGTGTTCATGGGCAGTCCCGACTACAGCGACTACACGATTGAAGCCGACGTCCGCGCGATGGAGAAGCGCCGTCAACGCGGAGACGTCGGCATCGTGGCGCAGCGCTACGAGATGATGTTGTCCGGCAGCCACGAGCGGATCGAACTTCAGCCATGGCAGCCCGAGACTCAGCGCACGGTCAAAGTCGACTTCCCCTGGAAGGCAGACACCTGGTACACGATGAAGCTCGAGGTGCAATCGCTCGGCGACGGTAAGGTCCGCGCGCGCGGGAAAGTCTGGGCGAAAGGCGAACCTGAGCCGTCAACCTGGTCCATCGAACGGATCGATCCGCTCGGCAGCGTGAAGGGCGCACCTGGACTGTATGCGGACGCGCCGTCGGCGGCGGGAGGCGGATCGGAAATCTATTACGACAATATTAAGGTCTATAAGAATAAGTAAACGCGCCGGGATCCGTTTTCCGGGATCCGGGATCCGGTAGTACAGCACATGAAGATAAAAACATATCTAGTGGTCGCTCTCGTTCTCCTCACAGCCAGTTCATGGACGTTCGCAACCTCCGATCCCGGCTCCGGCGACTGGCCGATGTGGGGCGGGACACCGGACCGCAACATGGTGTCGAGCATGAAGGGCCTGCCGACCACCTGGGACGTCAAGACGAAGAAGAACGTCAAGTGGGTCGCGGAGCTCGGCTCGCAGGCGTACGGAAATCCCGTTGTCGCGGGCGGCATGATCTTCGTCGGCACGAACAACGAAGGGCCGCGCGATCCGAATGTCAAAGGGGACAAAGGCGTCCTCATGGCGTTCCGCGAATCGGATGGCCAGTTCATGTGGCAGGCCGTGCACGACAAGCTGGCCGCGGGCCGCGCGAACGACTGGCCGTACCAGGGCATCTGCTCGTCTCCCCTCGTCGAAGACGGCGTCGTCTATTACATGTCGAATCGCGGCGAGCTGATGGCCGTCGATGTGAACGGGTTCCGGGATGGGAAGAACGATGGTCTCGTGAAAGACGAGAAGAACACCAAAGAGACCGACGTCGACATCATCTGGCGCTACGACATGATGGACGAACTTGGCGTCCTTCAGCACAACATGGCGAACGCGTCACCGGTGATCTACGGTGATCTGATCTTCGTCAACACGTCCAACGGCCAGGACGAAAGCCACGTCAACATTCCGTCGCCCAAGGCCCCGGCGATCATTGCGGTCAACAAGAAGACCGGAAAGCTGGTGTGGGAAGACAACTCGGTGGGCGAGAAGATCCTGCATGGCCAGTGGTCGTCGCCGTCGGTCGGCAAGGTTGGCGATACCGTGCAGGTCGCCGTGGGCCAGGGCGATGGCTGGGTCCGCGGCTATGAAGCGCTGACCGGGAAGAAACTGTGGGAATTCGACATGAACCCGAAGGACTCGGTGTGGCCGAAGACCCGAAACGAGGTCATCAGCACGCCGGTGTTCTACGAGAACGTCGTCTACATCGGCAACGGCCAGGATCCTGAACACGGTGAAGGTGTCGGACACCTGTATGCCATCGATCCGACCAAACGCGGCGACATCACCGAGACCGGACGGATCTGGCACTACGACAAGATCCGCCGTTCGATTTCGACGGGGTCCGTCTACAACGGCATCCTCTTCTATTCGGATTTCAGCGGTTTCCTGCACGCGCTCGACCTCAAGACGGGCAAGCCGTACTGGACCCACGACATGTTCGCCGCGATCTGGGGATCGCCGATGGTGATCGACGGAAAGATCTATCTCGGTGACGAGGACGGCGACGTCACCGTGCTCGCGGCCGACAAGACGCTGAAGGTCATCAGCGAAAACAACATGGGCAGCTCGGTCTACTCGACGCCCGTTCCCGCGCACGGCGTGCTCTACATCGTCAATCGCAACGAATTGTTCGCGCTGGCCGAGGGGGCGGGCGGATCGAAGTAGGCGGCGATGCGGGCCCATTCGATCGCGATCCTGATCGCTGCGGCAGCCGTTTCGGCGTCCGCGCAGGCTCCTCCAGCCGCGTGGACGCAGTTCCGAGGATCTTCCGCACTGCTCGGGACGACCGACGCGACGCTTCCGCCGACGCTCAAGCTGCTGTGGACCTACGACGCCGGCGAGGCGATCGAATCGTCGGCGGCCATCGCCGACGGCGTTGTCTACGTGGGATCGCAGACCGGCGAGCTGCACGCGGTCAATCTCAGCGACGGATCCCCGAAATGGAAATACAAGGCATCCCCTGACGGGATCGGTGAATCCTCGCCAGCCGTCGCGGGCGGCCTGGTCTATATCGGCGATCTTTCAGGCACGGTGCACGCGGTCAACGTGGCGACCGGAAAAGCCGCGTGGACTTTCTCAACCGACGGCGAGGTGAAGTCGTCGCCGGTCGTTACGGGCGACACCGTGCTCGTCGGTTCGTACGACTCTCATCTCTACGCGCTGGCGGCGAAGACCGGCGCGCTCCAGTGGAAAGTGAAAACCGACGGCTACGTGCACGCGACGCCGTCGGTCGTCGATGGCGTCGCCTACATCACCGGCTGTGACGAGATCCTCCGCGGCATCCGCGTCCGCGACGGCAGGCAGTTGTTCACGCTTTCATCTGGCGCGTACACTGGCGCGTCGCCCGCCATTTCGAATGGCCGCGCGTTCTACGGCACCTATGAAAACGAAGTCCTCGCAGTCGATCTGAAAAGCCACCGGATCGTCTGGCGCTACCGTCACCCGGAGCGCAACTTTCCCTTCTACTCCTCTGCGGCGCTTTCAGGCGGGCGGGTATTCGTCGGTGGTCGCGACAAGCTGATGCACGCGCTCGACGCGATATCAGGAAAGGAAGCGTGGTCGTTCCAGACCGGCGCCCGCATCGACTCGTCGCCCGCCCTGACGGGCGGTCGCGGATACGTCGGGTCGAATGACGGAAAGCTCTACGTCTTCGACTCGTCGAGCGGCAAGGTCATTCAGCAGTTCGATGCGGGTGGGCCGTTGTCCGCATCACCCGCAATCGCGGCGGGCCGCCTCGTCATCGGGTCTCAGGACGGCAAACTGTTCTGTCTCGGCTAAGAACTCAGAACCTCTATTTTCGTGCCGGACTCCGTCGCGCACGCGGGGCTGGAGCACGGCGCCGCGCCGGGGGCATAGCCGGTGCCGGAGGATGCATCGGCGCGGGCTCGTCTCCGAGTTCTCTCGCCTGGTGCGCGCTCGCCACGATCAGGTGCGCGTTCATGTGCTGCCGCGCGCTATCAACGTCGCGAGCCTTGATAGCCTGGTAAATGCAGCGGTGCGCCTCAGCGGCGTCCTTCATGTCGCTCTCGGCCGCACGGGCGACCGTCTGGACACGACGTTCGTAGTACATCGCCGACACCATTTCCACCAGCGCCGCAATGATCGGATTGCCTGACGCGGCGGCCACACCGCGGTGGAAATTGACGTCGTGGACGAGGAAGACCTGCCGCTCCGCCAGCGAGGCAAACATTCCGGCCACCTCGTCGGCGAGCGTCGCGAGCTCCTCCGGTGTCGCGCGCTCCGCGGCGAGGCCCGCCGCGCCGACTTCCAGGATGCGGCGCGCCTCGTGCATCTCGTCGCGGGTAAACCCGTGCAAGGCCGCCAGAAAACTGAGCGCCTCGGTTCTCAGCGTGGGAGGTCCGTCAGGGATATAGGTGCCGGACCCGTGCTTCGAGTGCACGACGCCGAGCGCTGCGAGCGAGTGAAGCCCTGCCCTGACAGTCGGACGGCTGACGCCAATCCGAGTGGCCAAAGCCCGTTCGGCGGGCAGTCGATCGCCCGGCCTCAAACGGCCGCGTTCGATCAACCGCCTGACGAAGGAGACAACCTGTTCGCTGCTGCCTTCCGCGCCCCCGCGCGCCGGCACCGGCATGGTGTTACCCCCCGCTCAACGCCTCGATGGTCAGAAGCGCAGCGCCGCTAAAACGAGAACAGTGCACAGTGTAATTCAGGGCGTTGATCGCTTCGACCCGAATCTGAAGCTTGAGGCGCGACAGGCACCGGCGGAAAGAGGTATTACCACTCTAGGTTTATTGCGTCAATAGTCCGTTATTCCTTCCGACTGATGAGGTTCCGCGAGTCGCCGGGGTGATGAATGGATTAGCCACTTGTGTATTCTCCTTTCTCTTTTCTCCTGTTTGCTCTTCTGGGTGGCTGTCGCTGATTGTGCGTGATGTCGGATACTTGGCGAAGGCTGACGGATTTGGATTAAGTTAACGCCAAGGAGCTGATCTGCCGCCATGAATTCTCCAAATCGACTGCGTCGTCTCTGTCTCATCCTCGGCCCGGTGATCGCGTGTTCTTCGCTGTTGATCGCCCAGCAGCCGCAACCGTCGGCCACGCCCACTGGCGCCGCGGCGCCAGCCGCCGCGCAGGCGGGACGTGGAGGACGCGGCGCGCCGCCGGTCAAGTCGCCAGAGGTCGCTGCTGATGGCCGCGTCACGTTCCGACTGCGAGCGCCCGAACGCAAAAGAAGTTGCGGTGGCGTCTGGGCGGAAAGCGTCTGCCGATGCAGAAGGATGAACAGGGCGTCTGGAGCGTGACGAGCGATCCGATGACTCCGGACATCTACACCTACTCATTGATCGTGGACGATGCCTCGATGAACGATCCGGCCAATCGGCAGGTGCAGACGTCGTTCGGGAGTTTCCAGAGCATGTTCGTCGTGCCGGGTCCAAAGCCCTGGCTGCCGGCGCCGGGCGTCGCCCGAGGTGCGATCACCCGTCACGCGTACCACTCCGCCGGTCGCCAACGACGATCGGGACTTCTTCGTCTACACGCCGGCCGGCTACGACGCGAAACGCGCGCAGCCATACCCCGTGCTCTATCTCCTGCACGGCCTGGGAGACGATGCGGAACGGTGGCTGGCCGGAGGCGGAGGGGCGGACAACATCCTCGACAACCTGATCGCAGCAGAACAAGGCCGTTCCGATGATTGTCGTCTCGCCGCTCGGCTACGGTACGTCTCAGGGCCCGGCCGGCGGCCGCGGAGCCCAGAACCTCATCGGCTACTCGAAGATCCTGCTCGAGGAAGTCATGCCGATGGTGGACAAGGCGTATAACGTCAGCAAGAACCGCGAGCAGCGCGCGATCGCCGGGCTGTCGATGGGCGGCGCGGAAACGCTGTACGTCGGCCTGAACCATCTCGACAAGTTCGCGTGGATCGGCGCCTTCAGTTCAGCGCCGATGCTGTTCCCGGCAGCGGCAGAGACTGCGCAAGCCGCGGGCCCGGCAGGCGGCGGTCGCGGCGCTCCTCCGCCGATGGATTCAGCGGTGTTCGCGAAGACGTTCCCGGCACTCGACGCCAAGGCGAACGCTCAGATCCGGATGCTGTGGATCGTCTGCGGCACGGCCGACGGCCTGATTGGCGTCAACCGTCAATTCAAGGACTGGCTGAAATCAAAGGGCGTGCAGTTCACCGAGCAGGAAGTGCCCGACATGGCGCACGTCTGGCCGCTGTGGCGCCAGAACCTGACCGACATGGCGCCGAGGCTCTTTCAGCCGAAGGGCAAACAAGCCACCGAAGAACACAGATAACGGCCACAGGCCACAGAAGAACACAGCTGGCAGGGCCGATGCTTTTTCATTGGCCCCGCTCATTCTTTGCCTTCGACTGTAGGAGGAACTGGATGCGTTCGCGAGAAGCGATCGGCGCGACAGTCGCTACAGGTCCTGGTCGGGACGATCATCGCGCTGTCGGCGCTTCAGACTCCGGCCGTGCGTGCGATGGACGAGAAGGCTCTTCGTGAATACGCCGGCGTGTATCGCTGGGAACCGAATGCCTTCGTGTACCTCCAGATGTGGAACGAATTCACCGGATTCGACAAGCCAGTCAACTCGTCGCGTTTGATGAATCCGGCGAGGTTCGGACGCTGTATCCGACCGACCGCGACCAGTTCTTCGCCGGTCCGGGCATGGCGGTTTCGACGTCGATCGAGTCTCGAATCGAATTTCAGCGCGACGGCGCCGGCACGATCGCGTCGCTGACTGGCAGCGCGAAGGTGCCGCTCCGCGCATCGCGCGGCGTGTCGAGATCGAGAAACGTGAAGACGTCCGCTTCTCGAATGGCGACATTCAGCTGACCGGCACGCTCATCAGTCCGGCGACGGCGGGAAACATCCCGCGATCATTCTCGTGCACGGCTCCGGCGCCGAGAATCGGGAATACATGCTTCCCTGGGCGCGGTTCCTGATCCGCCACGGCATGGCGGTCCTCGGGTACGACAAGCGCGGTGTCGGTGGATCGACGGGCGACTGGAACACGGCCTCGTTCGACGATCTGGCCGGCGACGTGGTGGCCGCCGTTCGAGTACCTGAAGACACGCAGCGATATCGACCGGACGCAGATTGGACTGCTTGGCGTGAGCCAGGCGGGATGGATCATGCCGCTCGCGGCCGTGCGCGCGAAAGACATCGCCTTTCTGATCAGCATCTCCGGTGCAGGCGTACCGGCGGCCGAGACGACCATCGATCAGGCGCGAAACGAAATGACGATGACCGGGATGCCGCCACAGAGCGGTCGAGGAGATCATCGGCCTCCTGAAGCTGCAGTACGAATTCGCGCGAACGGGCCAGGGGTGGGACGAGTACGCCGCGGCCCGCGAGAAGATCGTCGCTCGGATGGGGGCGGCGCCGGACACGATTCCGGGAACGCCGGACCATCCGTACTGGCAATTCATTCGGCGGTTGTACTTCTACGATCCTGTGCCGACTCTGCGTCAGCTCCAGGTGCCGACGCTCGCGCTGTGGGGAGAGCTGGACAACAACATTCTGGCCGGACAAGAACAAGGCCGCCTGGGAGGCCGCGCTCAAGGCCGGCGGGAACCGGGACTACACGCTGACAGATCCTGCCGAAGGCGAACCATGCTCAGTGGGAGGCGAAGGTCGGAAGCAACGCGGAAACGAAGTCACTGCAGCGATTCGTGCCGGCTACTTCACGACCATCCAGGACTGGCTCGCGAAGCGCATCCCAGGTTTCGGAACGCCGCAGTAGTCGCAAAGGGTCCGCTACCCCCTCAGCGCAATCAAGCGGATCGACCCTCGTGGCCCGGCGTGCCGGAAAGTAACACGCCGCGAGACCGACCAGGGCGATTGTCGCCACGACAGCGATGAGCGTCAGCGGATCGTGTTGCGACGTGGCAAACAACTCCGCGGCGATCAGGCGCGTCGCCGCAAAACTCGCAAGCAGGCCAATCGCTGCGCCCGCGGCAACGAGGCGCAGGCCCATGAACCCGACCATTCGGAGGACGTGCACCGGCGCCGCGCCGAGCGCCATGCGAATCCCGATCTCGTGCGTCTGCTGCGACACGGTGTAGGCGATCACGCTGTAGACACCGATCGCCACGAGCACCAGACCCACAGACGCAAAGACACCGAGGAGAACGACGCTGAACCTGGGCGTCGCGTACGAGAACTGCGTGAGGTATCCGGTCAGCGAACCGGTCAGCGTGATCGCGACGCCGCGATCGACAGCCCACACCTCCTGCTTGACGCGATCGATGAGCGCCGCGGGATCGCCATGCGTTCTCGCCATGATCCCTCGTTCGAACCGCGCCGGTCACGGTGTACGGGATGAACGCCTCCGGCATCGTCGGATCCTGAATGCCCTGGTTCTTCGCGTCCGAGACAACCCCGATGATCTCGAACACCGGGTTCTCGATGGGCTGGTCCGTCTCCAGGAGCTTGAACCTGATCTGCCGGCCTATCGGATCTTCGTGGCCGAAGTACCGGTTCACAAGCGTTTGATTCACGACGGCCACCCGCCGGGCGCCGTTGACGTCCGACTCTGACAGCGGACGGCCCCGTTGCAGCCGCAACCCGAGCGTCTGAAAGTATCCTTCGCTCGCCAGCTGAAAGATCGCGTTCCATTTTTCGGTCGACGTCTTGCCGGGAATCTCGATGTCGCTGCCGATGCCGCCGTACGGCGGCAGGCTCGATGCCGTGGTTGCCACCTCGATGCCCGGGACTTCGTGCAGGCGTCGCAGCAGCTCGCGGAAGAAGCGTTGCTTCTCGGGCGCCGTCGTGTACTGTCCGCGCGGCAGCGGTAAGCGCGCGACGAGTACGTTGTTCGGATTCATCCCGAGATCGACGGTCTGCAGCTTGACGAAGCTTCGCATCAGCAGGCCGGCGCCAGCCAGCAGCATCAACGACAGCGCGACCTCGACGATGACGAGCGCGCCGCGCAGCTTGCCGCCGCGGAATCCTCCGCTGACGCCTTTGCCCGAGTCTTTCAGCGGCTCGACGATGTCGCGCTTCGCCGTTTGAAAGGCCGGGAGCAGGCCAAAGAGCACCGCGGTCATCGCGGCTGTCGCCACGCTGAACGCGAGCACCGGCAGGTCCAGCCGAATGATGGCTTCTCTCGGGATGAGACCGTCGGGAATCAGTTGCACGAGGGCCTGGATTCCGACGTACGAGAACAGGCAGCCGATCACGACGCCGGCGGTCGCAAGCATGAGGCTTTCGACGAGCAATTGACGGATGAGACGCGAACGGCTGGCGCCCATCGATGCGCGGATCGCCATCTCCTTTTCCCGGCTGGCAGCCCTGGCGAGAAGCATGTTCGCGACGTTGCTGCACGCGATGAGCAGCAGCAACCCGACTGCGGCCGCCAGCGTGTAGAGCGTCGCGCGGAACGGTCCGACGATGTTGTCCACCCAGCTGACCGCCACGGCGGTGAACTGCTGGGGATAGTTGGCCGGATAGAGCTTCGCGAGCCGGTGAGTGATGATGTCAGCATCAGCCGCGGCCTGCTGCAGTGTGACGCCCGGCTTGAGCTTCGCCTGGAACATGAAGAACTGCTGGTTGACGGCCGGGTCGGCGCGGTTGAGCACCACCGGCCGCCACAGATCCGCCCCGAGCTTCGTAAAACGTTGCGGCATGACCCCGACGAGCGTCGTCGGCACGCCGTTCAGCACGTACGTTCGGCCGAGCACGCTCGCATCGCGGTTATACCTGCTGACCCAAATCTTGTACGACATCACGAACACCGGCGGGGCGCCGGTCGCGGCATCCGCTGGCGTCAGCGTTCGACCCAGCTGCGCCGGCACCGCCAGCACCTGGAACATGTTGGGTGTCGTCGCGCCGCCGGTGAACTGCTCCGTGCCCTCGGGTGTCGTCATCAGCACGTCTTCGTTCGTGCCGCCGATCACGTCCTCGAACACGTGATTCTGTGACTCGAGCTCGAGAAACTCCGGCACCTGGAAGAAGGAGCGCCCGCCGGGCCGGCTGCTCGTGGTGTCGTGAATCTGGATCATCGCGACGCGGCGGGCGTCAGCGTAGGGAAATGGATCGAGGAGGACGTTCTGGATGACGCTGAAAATCGTCGTCGCGGCGCCGATGCCGAGCGCGAGGTTCAGGATGGCGAGGAGCGTGAAGGACGGTCGGCTCGCCATCCCTCGAAGGCCGTATCGCAGGTCCTGCCAGACTGTCTTCATACGTCCCAACTTTCATCCCGCCCGGTCGATCGGCGGCTGCGGCATCTGCTCTGACGTAGCGGGGCGCGAAAAAGTTGTGGGTCGATCCCGGTCGATGGTTTGAATTCGGGACAAATTTCACTAAACTGTGAGGTTTCAAGGCTCGTCCGAGGAGATATTCATGCTGGGACAAATGATGCAGGTGGGTTTCTACGGGCACGTGCGGCAATACAAGAACATTCAGGCCGAGATCGACGCGAACATCAAGCGCGTGATTGAAAGCGGCGAGTACGTCCAGGGTCCGATGCTGAAGCAGTTCGAGCAGGAGCTGGCGGCATTCCACGGAACGGCGCACGCCATCGGCGTCGGCAACGGCACCGACGCCATCTGGCTGGCCCTGATGGCGATGGGCATCGGCCCTGGCGACGAGGTGATCACGCACCCGAATACCTTCTTCGCCACCGCCGAGGCCATCTGGATCGCCGGCGCCACAGCCGTATTCGTTGATTGCGATCCCGAGACCAAGTGCATCGACCCGGCGAAGATCGAAGCCGCGATCACGCCGAAGACGAAGGCCATCATCCCGGTGCACCTCTACGGTCAATGCGCCGACATGGCGGCGATCAAGAAGATCGCCGATGCACACAAGCTTCGCATCATCGAAGACAACGCGCAGGCCATCGATGCCGCGGGCAATGGCTTCAAGATCGGCCAGCTGAGCGATGCCACCTCCGTCAGCTTCATCATCCAGAAGAACCTCGGCACGTTTGGCGACGGCGGCGCGCTCGTGACGAACAACCCCGACATCGACGCGACAGTCCGGAAGCTGCGGAATCACGGATCGAACAAGCGCAACGTGCACAGCTTCGGCTTCAACAGCCGTCTCGACGATCTGCATGCGGGCGATCCTGAGCGCGAAACTCAAGCACATCCACCAGTGGAACGACGATCGCATCCAGTGGGCCGAGCGCTACACGGCCGGCCTCAGAAAGGCGACCGCCATCGAGTTGCCGACGGTGCGCCCGGGCTATCGGCACGTGTTCCACCTCTATGCGATCGAAACAAAGAATCCGTCGCATCGCGATGCCCTGGTCGACTTCCTCGTCAAAAACGGGATCGACGCGAAGACGCACTACTCCATCGCAATTCATCAGCAGGACGGCTATCCCTGGGGCAAGCAGGCGCGCATCGTGGGAGCGGTTCCCCATGCGGAGAGGAATGCCGCCACCTGCGTCAGCCTGCCGATGTATCCCGAGCTGACCGCAAATGAGGTCGACTACGTCGTCGCCAAGGTCCTCGAGTGGGACGGGTCGGCAAAGTGACCACGCGCTACCGCGTCGTCGTTGTCGGCACGGGCAAGCGCGGCGTGCACCACGCCGCCGCGTTTGCCGCGAATCCACGATTCGAGCTCTCGGGCATCGCGGACAGCGATCAGACGCGCCTCGACGCCGCCGCGGCGAAGTTTGGCTCAGCCAAGAGCGGGACGGACACGCAGAAGCTCGCCGAAGAAGTCAAACCGGACGTCTTCTGCTTCTGCACACCGCCCAACGTCCGGCTGCCGCTCATCGAGCTTGGCATCAAGAGCGGCGCGAAGCTGATCGCCTTCGAGAAGCCCGTCGCCATGACCAGCGACGAAGGGATCGCGATCAAGCGAGCGCTCGACGCGTCCGGCGTCAAGGCGGTCGTCAGCCATCAGCATCGCTACGGTGATCACTATAAGAAGGTGAAGTCGATCATCGCGAGCGGGGCGATCGGAAAGGTGCACACCGTCTACGGCACCTCGACCGGGTGGGCCGCGCACATGCTCAGCCACCTCGTCGACTACACGTCGTGGTTCAACGGATATGAACCAGCGGAGTGGGTCATGGGGCAAGCGGCCGGGCGCGGCAAACTCGACGACCTCCACGCTTCACCGGACTACATCGCGGGCGTCGCGCACTTCCGAAACGGCGTCCGCGGTGTCTATGATTGCGGCGCCGGCGCTCCCGATGTCCCGGAAGTCCCGTACTGGTGGCGCAAGTGCCGCATCGGTGCGTTGGGATCCGAGGGCTATGCCGAGGTTCATACCGGAAGCGGCTGGCGTGCGGTCACCAAGGACGGTGTTCAGTCCGGTCCGGGCGGAATGGATTACGACCACGACATGGGGCCATACGTCCAAGACATGGCGGACTGGCTCGACGATGAGAAGAAACCGCATCCGCTGCGATTCGAGCGAGCGTATCAAGGGTTCGAGATCGTCTCCGGGCTGTATCGATCGGTGATCGACGGGCGGTCAGATCGCGCTTCCGCTCACGAGCGGCATGGATGAACTGGCCGGACTCAAGGCGAAAGTACCTGATCGTAAAGTTCTGATGACGCTGGCCGAGAGCGCCAAAGAATACAAAGACTGAATTAAAATACGCGACGCGTCGTCGGGCCCGAAACCTCTTCGCAGGCAGGAGGCGGTCGTGCGTTTTCCGGCTCTCGTCGTCATCGCCATGGTTAGTATCGGCGCCGGCCAGGTGCCGGTGATTCAGACCCAACCCGCGAATCAGCCTCCGCGCGATGCCGTCAAGCGCGCGGAGCCCACCGGGACCGCACGAATCAGGGGAAGGGTTGTCACCGCAGACCGCGGCCAGGCGGTTCGGCGCGCCACGGTGAGTCCTGTCGGTCGTGCCGACTCCGCCTCCTGCGCGCGGCAATGCCGATGGAAGTCCCGGCGGGACGGACCTATCGAGTGCCGGACCCGGTCGTGCAGCCGTTGCTCAGTTTATTCAGCCGCGACGCGCGACGACTGACAGCGACGGCCAATTCGAATTCACCGGGCTGCCCGCCGGTTCTTACCGCGTATTTGCATCGCCGCCTCAGTACTCTTCGCAGTACCTGGGAATGTCGTACGGAAGCCGCGAAGCGGTGCAGTATTGGGTTCAGCCAGGCCAATCGATCGAATTGAAAGACGGACAGTCGATCGACAAGCTCGTCATCGCTCTTCCGCGGGGTGGGATCATCACCGGCAGGGTCACGGACGAGAATGCCGAGCCTCTCGCACGCGTTCAGGTCTACACGCTGTCGTTTCCGCCGGGCATGTCGCGCGGTCAGCGATCGGGTCAGGGTTCAACGACCGACGATCTCGGTCAGTTCAGGCTGTGGGGGCTGAATACCGGCGAATACGTCATCGTCGCCGATGCGCGAGGCAACTCGTTCGTTCCTCCCAACGCGCCACCCGAGACCGAGGAGGAACGGGTGAATTTCGTCACGACGTATTTCCCCAGCACGCTGGACGAAGGCGCCGCACAGCGTGTGCGCGTGAAGGCCGGCGCAGAAACAGCAGGAATCGATATTCGAGTCGGTCAGTTGCGCCTGTTTCACATCTCCGGCTACGTGACGGATTCGCAAGGCCGTCCGCTGTCGGGAGCAAACGGACAACTCGTTCGACGGGGTCCCGTTGCAGGCGGCCAGCCGGGATTCTTCTCCATGGTCGATCCCAAGGGTCAATTCCAGGTGCGGAACGTTCCACCCGGGGAGTACCGCCTCGTTTTTCGCCAGCAGCAGAACATGACGCCCTTTTCGACTGAACCGCCGGAGCCGGTTGAAATGGCCAGCGTGCCGATCTCGATCGTCGCCGCGGATGTGGACAACGTCATGGTCGTCACGAGCCTGGGGACCACGATCACGGGTCAGATCGTTTTCGAAGCGGGACCGCCAACAGGTAACCTCGGCACCCCCGGTCAGATGCGCGTGTTTGCGACCGTCTCCGGCATGAATGACGGCGCAGGTGTGCCATCTCCGCCACCAGGAACGGTGACACCCGACTATAGGTTTACGCTGAAAGGCCTGATGGGCGAGTACAGTCCTCCGCACGGGTGTTGCAAATCAGTTCATGAAGTCGGTCACCGTCAATGGCGAAGATGTGACGGACGTGCCGCACGAGTTCAAGGCCAACGATCGCGTCACGATCACGGTCACGTCCCGCGTCGCCACAATCGAAGGCGACGTGACCGAAATGCGTGACGTACCGGTCGCCGAGGCCGGGATCCTCCTGTTTTCCGAAGACAAAGCGTCGTGGCGGATCAATTCGATCTGGACCAAGCGAACGGGTCTGGATCCCAAGGGCCACTTCCGGCTCCCTGGCCTGCTACCAGGCCGCTACTACATCGCTGCGGTTCCGCGCCAACGCCTCAACCTCTCGGGCGGTGATGCGGATGCGGCCTTCTTCGAACAACTCGCCAAAGAAGCGACGTCGGTCGTCGTGGGCGCCGACGAACAGCGGACGGTTGACCTCCGGATGCTGGACGCCATTGCCCGGCAATAGCCGACTCGCGCGTCGCGTCTATTCGTTCCGCAGCGCAATCATCGGATCGACCCGCGACGCTCGCCGTGCCGGCACGTAGCCCGCACCGGCGGCGATGAACGCCAACAGCATCGTTGCCGAGACAATCGTGAGCGGATCGGTTGCTTGAAGTCCGAACAGCAGGCCCGAGATCCGGTTCGACGCGACCCGGCCCAGCACCACCGCCACCGGGATTCCGACAATGACGCCCGCGGCGACGAGCAGGAGCGCGTCGCGCATCACCGTCCAGATCACATCCGCGCGATTGGCCCCGAGCGCCATACGGATCCCCATCTCCGCGCGGCGCTGAATGACTGAAAACGCAAGAAGGCCATACAAACCGACGCAGGCCAGCAGCAGCGCAAGCGCGCTGAAGACGGTTGACAACGTGGCGATCAGGCGATCGCGGATCAGGACGGCGCCCATCTCTTCGGCGAGGGTATGAATTTCGAAGAGCGGCAAGCTGCGATCGATGTCCTGAACGGCCTGACGGACTCGAGACAGAACGGCGCCGGGCGTCGTGGCGAGGCGGACATACAACGCCATCTGCCCACGCCCCGTTCTCGTCTGGAGGAAGGTCTGGTAGATGGTGGGCGGCGTCTCGTCTCGAACGCTCGTGTACCGCGAATCGCGCACCACGCCGACGATTTCGACCAGATCGTCCCGCTGCTTCAGATGTTGACCCACGGCTGGGCCGCCCGCAAACGCCTGACGGGCGAACGTCTCATTGACCACCGCCACGAGCGGCGACTGTGGAGACAGATCGCCTTCATTGAAATCCCGCCCCGCCACCAGGCCGATTCCCATCGTCTCGAAGAAGTGCGGGTAGACCATGGGAACGAGCGCTCGCTGTTCGCCGCCCGAGGGCAACCCGAACGGAATGGTGTTCCCCCGCAGCATGGTGGGCGTGAACTGCGCGAGGCTGCACGACCGCACTCCGCCGATTGACGCCACTCGGGTCATCAGGTCGCGGTAGATGCGATCGAGCCTGGGCGTCGTGCCCGGAATGTTTCGCTGGTCGCTCCCTCTCGGTTCGACGCGGACAATCAATACGCGGTCGCGATCGACGCCGGAGTCCTGACCGTTCAGCTTCTGGAGGCTTCGCACGAACAGTCCGGCACCGATGAGGAGCACCAGCGACAGTGCTACCTGCGTCACGCAGAGAACCTTGCCAGACCAGAGGCCGCCGCGAACGGTGCGGCCGACGGTCTTCAGAGAAGGAGTGAGGTCGATGCGAGTCGCTCGCAGCGCCGGCGTCAGTCCAAAGAGAATGCCCGTCAACACCGACACCGCCGCGGTGAACGACAGCATTCGCAGGTCGGGGTTGAGGCCCAGTATGATCGGCGACTGACCCGCGGACATGAACGCAATCAGCAGCCGCGTCGCGATGACGGCGAGCGCCACTCCACAGATGCCGCCGGCAAGCGCAAGCACGATGCTTTCGACCAGCAGCTGACGGATCAGCCGTCGCCGACCGGCGCCGAGTGCGAGCCGCAGGCCGAATTCACCGCTGCGCGACGCCGACCGCGCCAGCAACAGGTTGGCAGTGTTGGCACACGCGATGACGAGCACGATGCCGACGATTCCCATCAGGATGAAGAGCGGCTGCGAAAACTGGCGACGCAGGGTGGAAATCCCGGTCGCGGCCGGCTGCAGCGCCAGCCGCTCAGGAGGCAGTGGCGGTCCCCCGAATTTGTTCTGGGTCGGCACTTCCTGGTTGTAGATGGGCTCCATTTCGGCAATCGCCTGAGTCGCCGTCGCGCCCGGCGCGATCCTGCTGACGATCTGCAGCCAGGGACTGTAAAGGATCGGCTTATCCAGCAGGTTTTCGGAGTCCGGCATCACGGTCGACTGCATCATCACCGGGACGAACACACTGGGCGATGTGCCGACCTGCACGCCGAAAAACTCCGGCGGTGTGACACCGATGATCGTGAAGCGCGTGCCGGACACCGCAATGTCGCGGCCGACGACCGATGGCGAAAGACCAAAGCGCCGCTTCCAGTAGCCGTAGCTGATCATGGCGACGGGATGGCCGTTCGGCACCACGTCGTCTTCCAGCCCGATCGCGCGGCCGGCGATCGGGCTCACTCCGAGCAGAGAAAAGTAGCTCCCAGACACGAGCTGCCCGTCGGTTGTCGGCTCCAGGCTGCCGTCAATGCTGACGTTCAGGCGCACCGACGACCAGGCCGCCAGCTCCGTGAACCCGCGGCCCTGCTGTTCGCGCATGATCCGGTATTGCTGATATGTGAAGCCGCCCTGGAACGCCGCGCCTCGGCTGTGCGTCAGCAGGACGAGACTCTCCGGATCCTTTACCGGCAGTGTTCGCCACATGACCGCGTCAATCAGGCTGAAGATCGCGGTGTTCGCGCCTATCCCAAGCGCAAGCGAGAGTATGACGGCCGCGGTGAACACCGGACTCTTCCGCAGCAGACGGAGCGCATATCCGATGTCCTGCAGGAGGCTCTCAAGAAAAGGCATCACGTTCCTCCGAGCGCTGATCGGGAGTCAGAATCACCTGTACGACTGAATGACGCGCGTCGGCCCCAATTAGTTGGGGCCGACACCACGGTTTCACAAGGTTCTACCTGGTTCTCGAACCCGCAGAACCTGAACCTCGTCGAACTCTCTCTCGAGACTTGGGGGGCCGGAGAGCTCCGAAAGTCGAATCCGTGCGCCGGCGTCGAATTCACGACAAGGCTGAACTCTGGATCACCACGGCCAGCGAAGCAGTCGACAGTGATCCCTGTGCCCGAAAGGGTTCGACGATGGCCGCCCGTCGCAGTCCCACCACGAGCCGACGCGATACGGCTGGTTGATGTCACCGTGGTCGAAGGCGACCAGCACCTCGTCGTCGATCGAGGGGATGCGATACATCCCGGCGTCCGCTCGCCTGAGACGAAACACACTCGAATAGCCGCCATACGACTCGGGCCCGAACCTGTGTTCCACACCCGCGACGTAGTAGGCGCCTTCGAACTTCATGTCGAGCCCTTCGATCTCGACAAACGTTCCAATCTCGATATCCGGGCTCCCGTTGGTCACGATCTCGGCCGACACTCGCGTGGCGAGCAGTTCCGATAGCGTGTTCCGCGCGAACGTGTTGGCTTCGTCCGTCGACGAGAAGCGGTTGCCTGTGTCGATGGTCAGACGACGGCCGAACACGGCGTCGGAATCGGAGCCGAGCGGGATAGTCGGAACGACCGTGTATCCCGTGATCCGTTCACCTGTGGCTGAATTGATGCCCGTCACCAGCACTTCCTGAAGACTCGACGTGCCGGATAGCCGGGGGGCGAACGCGATGAGCCTTGCATCACCCTCTGGGTCTGGCGTGATTCGGGCCGTGCGCGCTGCCTCCACACCGACTCGAGGCTCGGAGCTGACGGCGCGAATAACGACGAACGGCTGCACGTCCTCGGGCTCAGATTCGAGCGAGAAAATCTCTCCATTGAAGACAGGGAAGGACGTGCCATCCAGCCTGATCGCGTCGACTTCGACAACATCACCCCTCGCGAGAGTGCTGGCGTAGGCGACACCCAGATCAGCCGCTACCTGAATTCGTACCTCGTCGGGAAGGCCGTGCTGCAGATCGACGGCGACACGCGGCTGGACTTCAACCGGCAGTTCAGCGCCTGCGATTGACACGCGCAGCGCCGCGCGTTCTTGTGTTGTCTTTGGCCCGGTAACGGTCAGGGCGACGACGCAGCAGAGAATGAGGGGAGTAGCGTGTTCGTAGCTCATGGCGCCTCCTCCCGCGGAGTCTACTCGCTTGCGCTTCAATCCGTTGATCGTCGACTCCTGGCCTCTCACTTCGGCTGGTGATTGATGTGCGTGCGCAGCTCGCCCCAGTTCGCGAATCCGTTGATGCCTGTCGTATTGGTCACCTGGTGCTGATTCGTGCCGTCGGCATTCATGATGAAGAGTTGGAGTCGCCCTGCAACCGGCCGGTGGAACATGATCTGCTGGTTATCAGGCGACCACGTCGGCGTCAGGTCTCCCACCAGATTGTTGGTCAGTTGAAACTGGTTGGACCCGTCGGCATCCATGACACAGATTTCGAAGTCCGAGCCTCCTCTCCGACAGCTGAACACGATGCGCGTGCCGTCCGGCGACCAGGCGGGTGAGCGTTCCTCTTCGGTATCAAACGTCAGACGATGCAGCGTTCCGGATCCGTCGGCGCCCAGGGTGTAGATCTCTGCGGTTACGGAGTTGATCGGATCGTCGGTTTGATCGTGACTCGTGAATACGATCGTCTGACCATCGGGCGACCAGGCGGGATCGTCGTCTATCGCCGCGTCATTGTTCGTCAGGTTCCGGGCACCCTCAACGCCGAGCAGAAAGTCGTCGACGTTCAAGATGAAGATATCGCTGTCTTCCGTCGCGGCGCCCGGATCCGCCTTAATGGGGAGGCCGAGGCCCGACGCCGACGCATGGAAGACGACGTTTTTGCTGTCGGGCGACCAGCTCGCGGAACTGCCACGCCGCAGGACGACCTGCTGGTCGCCGTCTGCGTCCATCACGAACACGTACGACGTGTTGAGGGGTTCCGATTCCGTTCGGAGGCGATTGCTGTCGAAGACAATCTTCTTTCCATCCGATGACAGAGACGGAAAGCCGTCGCCGTCGGTGTTGAACGTGATGCGCCGCACGTTCGTGCCGTTGGGGTTCATCAGGTAAATCTCGGCCGCCAACAGTGGATTCGTGGTCGGATCGTCACGGGTGCTGACGAACGCGACGGTCGATTCGAGGACGAAAGTGGGCTGGGCGTTGTCAGCGGACGCTCCAGCCGCCGCCACACTCACTGTGTTCATTGGTGCGATCGATACGCTCAGGCCCACTGCCCCGACTACGACAGCTAGACAACGTGCGGCGATGTGGGTCGGCGTGGATAGACGGGCAGTCGACATGGGTACCCTCCAGTGGAATTCCGTCACTTTCTAATGGCGATAGTGGTTCCATCGCTTTCACCGTCGGGATCGTGATTGTCTGCGGGCCTGTAAACGAATGTCGCCAACACGACATTCACGACGCTGAAGCTCATACTGCTTGTTTTCCGCGGAATGCCCCCCTTGGTCACGGTGCATCGGCCGAAGGCGTTCGTCGTGCACGACACGACGCTGCCGTCATTCCACGCACCGGTCACCACGGCATTCACCACCGCCAGATGGCCGCCATCGTGAACCATCACCGTGGCGGCGGCGCTCCACGCGTTTGGCTGACTGGAGGTGGAGCGATCCAGATCGCCGACGTGCAGCGGAGGCGAGGTGACCAGAATGGCGTGCGTCTGAGTGCTCGTGCCGCCGGCGTTGTCCGTCACCACCAGGGTCACTGCGTAGGTGCCAGGTCCGGCATAGGCATGAGTCACCGCTACACCCGAGCCGATTGTCTGATCGCCGAGAGCCCATTCGTAGCTCGTGATCGTTCCATCGACGTCCGAGGAGCCGGATCCGTTGAAGCTGCACGTCAGCGCGCTGCACGCAGACGTGAAGGAGGCGACCGGTAGCACGTTGGCGCTCCCCACAACTGTGACGCTCCGGCTATACGTCGTCATGCCAGAGTCTGAATCCGTCGCCCTCAGCGCAACGATGTAGGTGCCGGCAGCGGTGTAGGTGTGGGTGGTTATCGCTGGAGCAGAACCGTCCTTCAAATCGCCGTAGTTCCACACGAAACCTTCGATGGTGCCATCGGGGTCGAACGACGCTGAACCGTCGAAGGTACACGTGAGTCCATTGCACGCTGACGTAAACGAGACGACAGGGGGCTGGTTGACGCTCTGGAAAGAGGTGCCCAGCGCGCCGCGATCGTCCATGACGATCAACCGGACGTCGTGGCCGCCGGAGAACGTGTGCGTCACCGAAGCGCCTGCCGCGATCGTCCCATCGCCGAACTGCCACCCGTAGCCTGTAATGCTTCCGTCGGAATCGGAAGAAGCCGATCCGTCAAGGGCGCAGGTGAATCCACTGCACTGGGACGTGAACGACGCGACCGGCCGGTCGTTCGACCCCCCGGCCCAGGGTCTCCAGACTGGGGATAGCCCCCACTCCAGCGAGGTGAACCCTGTGCCGTCGGCGTTCATGATGGAGACGAGCTGGGTCATCCGCCAGGGCGCATCTGGGTCCCATGGAAGGAGGAAGACAAAGGCGAGTCGTGATCCATCGGAAGACCAGCGAGGACTGTTCCCCTGGAGTCCAGGGCTGATTTGGACGACATTGCTGCCGTCTGGACTCATCACGGCGAGTTCAGAACCGCCATAGCGTTCTGTTGAGAACACAATCCTCGCGCCATCAGGTGACCAGTCGGGGTCGTCATCACCGGACGGGTCATTCGTGAGTCGCACAAGTCCCGAACCGTCACCGTTGACTGCGCAGATCTCGTGATTGCCGATCGCCGACCACCACGGCGAAGTCACGGGATCGACGATGCACCCGAAGGCGAGGCGAGCGCTGTCAGGGGACCATGTTGGATGCCAGGCCATTCCAACGCCGGTGCTTATCTGCACAACGTCGGACCCATCTGTCTTCATCACGTAGAGCGCCAGCGGACCGTCTCGATCGCTCGCAAACGCGATCCTGGTCCCGTCGGGAGACCACGCCGGCGTCCGGTAATGTGCAGGGTGGTTGGTGAGATTGACCTCCGCACCACCGAGTGCGGGCGTGGTGGAGACATCGTTCCCCGCGAAGAGCAGCGTCATCCCATCGGGCGACCATGCCCCAACCGCCATCGGGATCACATGACTCCCATCGACATCCATCAGGACCGATACCGATCTCGGGAGGGAGCTTTCGTCGCACGCCCCCGAACATGGGTAGAGGGCGGTGAAGCCGATCTGCTCGACCGCCGGCTCGGCAAGTGCAGAGTCCTGTGGAGGTGAGTCTGCCCGAATCCCCACGGCCGTGAGCAGGAACAACGTGGTCGGAAAAAAGATCTTCATCACAAACTCCGTCCCTTGTTGAACGTGGCGTCACCCGACTACATACGTGATGCGGGCTCGCCGATCGCTGGCCGCGGCGTGACTTTCAGCTGATTTCTGAGTGAGCGGGCAAGGTCGTGCAGCAGCGGATGTTGTGGTTTCAGATGATTGGTCGCCGGAGCCAAATGGAGATACACTCATGTCCTCTGCGAATCGGATCCGGTCATGGAAACCCGTGCGCCGAACCGGCCCATCCTTCGCTTTGGTACCTTCGAGCTGGACCCGGCGTCTGGCGAGCTGCGCAAGCAGGGCCTGAAGGTGCGCCTGTCAGAGCAACCGTTTCGGATCCTCGGCCTGTTGCTCGACCGCCCTGGGACCGTCGTGACGCGACAGGAAATTCGGGAGCGGCTGTGGGCAGCCGACACGTTCGTCGACTTCGATGTCGGCTTGAACAGCGCGATCCGCAAGCTTCGCGAAGCGTTGGGCGACTCGGCAGAGAACCCACGTTTTGTTGAAACGCTGCCTCGCCGCGGTTACCGGTTCATCGCATCGGTCCAGGCGATACCGCCCGAACGCGCCGGGAGTTCAGAATCGGCTGGCCTGAGGCAGGCCTTCACCCCGCGCGCACCCTGGATTGCCGGCGCGCTGATGCTCGCCGTGATCGCAATCGGCACTCTTGTACTGGCGTATGACCGGAAGTGGCGCGACCGGCCGGCCGTGGACACGCGCGTTTCCAAGACCGCGACGTCCGACATCCCAGCTGGCGTGAGGCCGGACGCCTACGATGCGTGACTTGAAGGGCGTCTTCGCCGCGGGACAGCAAACGTATCAAGGCTACGGCACAGCCGTTGGTTATTTCGAGAGAGCGGTCTCGAGCCAGCCGGATTTTGCCGCGGGCCACGCCGCGCTGGCACAAACGCAGCTTCAGTTCCTGTTCACGGGTCCGCTGCCACCACGTGAAGTCGTGCCGAAAGCGGAAGCGGCGGCGCGAAGGGCCCTGCAGCTCGACGACACGCTCGCACAGGCGCACCGGGTGCTCGCGACCATCTTGCAGGAGTTTTACTGGCAGTGGGAAGAGGGCGACAAAGAATTTCGGCGGGCGAGACAGCTCGGTGGCCGCAAGGTTGGAGGCGCGTCAGTGCTGTCGCTGCTCCGCGCCGGTCAATTGGACGCCGCCATCGCCGAAGCAGAAGAGACGCGCAGACTGGAGCCGCTCTCCTTCGACACGTACGTGAATCTCGGTACGGCGTACCGCTCGGCCGGCGATAACGAGCGCGGCATCGCCGTGCTCCGTCGCGCGATCGAGATCGCCCCGACACAGCCGCGGGGACATTTTCAACTCGGCATCACGCTCATCGACGTGAATCAGATGAACGATGCGATCTCGGAACTCGAAACCGCCGTCAAATTGAGCTACGCACACAATCCAAGATTCATGGCTTATCTCGGTTACGCGCACGCTTTGACGGGCCGCCGGTCTGATGCGCGCCGGGTCTTGCGCGAGCTCGAGGCGCGGGCGCGGCACGAATACGTTTCGTCGTTCGGTCTCGCCCTGATTCACGATGCATTGGGAGAAAAAGAAGAGGCTCTCGCCGCGCTCCAGCGTGCATCCGAAGATCGTGCGGTCGAATTCATGCAAATGACGCAGTACCCGCCGTTCAAGACGATCGCCGCGGATCCGCGATACGACAGACTTATGCGCCGCGTCGGCCTGTCGCCGTCCCACCTGGCCTCAACGTCAGCAGACGATAGCAAACATTAGGACCGCCTGGGAGTCTGCCATGACCTCCATGCGCGTGATCGGCCGGCGCAATTCGGCCGGCTGCGATCACAAGGTCTTGAGGAGCGCGGCGACGGCCGGAGTATACATAGTGCGCAGCGGTACGCCCCGACAACACCGTGCGCCACAACGTCGAGAACCCTGTCGAACCTATTTCGAAACAGTGTCCCTGATGGCCTCGAAGAGGATCTGGATCGCCGGCGCGACGGCATCGACCGGCAGGAACTCGGCGTCGCCGTGCATCGACATGATCGACGCAGCCGGCACGACGACGGGCGTGAAGCCGTAGCTCTTTACGCCGCGTGGGCGAAGCCGTTCGAGTCCGTGCCGTACGGCACGTCATCGGCGTCACGATCGCGTCGGGATGCCGCCGCTTCACCGCCGACTCCAAAGCGCGATAGAACGTCGAGTCCACGGTGGTCACCACGGGATCCGGTCCCTCATAGACGATGTCGATCTTGATTTCGGGATCGCCGAGGCGTCGGTCGTATTTCCGTCAGCCACTGTTCCTTCGTAGTTCCCGGGAGAACGCGGCAGTCGATGGTGGCCTCCGCCACCGACGGAATGACGTTGACTTTCGGCGGATCGCCAACGCCGGACCGAAGCGTCGTCAACGAAATCGTCGAGTGCTGGATCGCGTTGTTGAACTTGTTCGTGGCAAACGTTCCGACGCGTGACCTCATCGTGTCGAGGACTGGCAAACGACGAAGCCAGGAAGCGGCTCGCTGAGCAGCGCGAGCGAGCGCGCGGACGAGCCGATCGTTCGGGTTCCGATCGTGCGGCTGCGATCCGTGACCTGCAATCGCCTTCGGCGGCTAGCTTCAGCCACAGGATCTTCTTTTCGGCGACTGAAATCCCGAAGACGAGCTTGTCCCGGCGTGAAGAGGTCTCGGCTGCCGAAGCCCCCCTCATCGAGCATGTACTCGGGATCCATACTCGCTCGTAGTGTTCCTTTCGCATCCATTCCGCGCCAAGCGTGCCACCCGTCTCTTCGTCCGGCACCGCCATCAGAATGACATCGCGCGCGAGCGGGACGTTCTGGCGCTTCAGCGACAGGAACGCCATGAGCTGGACGACCCCGAGTCCCTTCATGTCGATCGCGCCGCGTCCCCAGATCTTGCCGTCTTCGATGTCGGCCGCGAACGGATCGTGCTTCCACCTCGACGCGTCGGTCGGCACCACGTCCATGTGGTGAAGCAGGAGCAGCGGCTTCGCGGTACCGGTGCCTTTGAGCCGCGCGACGACGATCGAGCGTCCCGGCCCGGAGTCGTAGCGCTTGACCGGAATGCCTTCCCGTTGAAGGATCGCGGTCAGGAAATCCGCCGCCTTCAGGACGTCTCCGGGCGGATTCGAAGTATTGATCCGGACGTATTCCTGGATCGTTCGAATGGCTTCTGTGCCAGTCGCCTGCCAGTCCGGCGCCTGGGAGCGTACGTCGGTCGTCGTGAGGCCGCATGCCGTGATTGCAAGGACGAGAGCGATCTGCCGGGTCAAGGACACCTCCACGATGCGCATTGCGTCGCGCTTCGTGCGAATGTTACAACGTCGATGATGGATCAACAGACTCTCGCCACGGGGTTCCTCTGGTTCCTCGCGTTCCTGTTTTCGACGACGGTCCACGAGGCGATGCACGCGCTGGCCGCGCTTCGCGGCGGCGATCCGACGGCGTATCACGGCGGACAGGTGTCGCTCTCCCCCATCCCGCACATCCGGCGCGAACCGATCGGCATGCTCATCGTCCCCCTGCTGACCGCGCTCACGCAGGGATGGGCGATCGGCTGGGCCAGCACGCCGTACGATCCGCGATGGGCGGCTCGGTATCCCAAACGCGCAGCCGTGATGGCCGCCGCAGGTCCGGCCGGGAATCTGCTCATTGCGTTCGTCGCGTTTGTGCTGATCAAGATTGGGCTGGCATCGGGCTGGTTCATGGCGCCGGACAGCGTCACGTTCGAGCATCTCGTCGCCGGGACCGATCAGACCCGAACGTTTCTGGGAGAGTTGCTGTCGATCTTCCTCACGTTGAACGTCTTGCTGTGCGCGTTCAACCTGATTCCGCTACCACCACTCGACGGCGCCTCGGTGATCGGCCTGTTCGTCCCCGAAAGCGTGGCGTACAAGATTCGCGAGATCAGTCACACGCCGATGTTTCAGATGGTGGGCCTGCTCGTCGCCTGGCGCATCTTCCCCGTCATCGTCGGACCGCTCTTCGGGCTCATTCTCAGGGCTGTACATCCTTCGCTCGGCTACTCCTAATTGATCAGGTTCTACTGGGTTCTACAGGGTTCTACTGGGTTCTACCAGGTTCGTTCGAGGTTCCACCGGGTTCCGCGCCGAGGGTATCCGGAATTTCGTGTGTGGGGCATAGCATGAGGAGTGACTATGCGCCGCAAACGGAAAAACCAGACACCCGACACGCCCTTGGCCCCGGTCCCATCGGAGATTCTCGACCAGTTCGTCGGCCAGGGCGCGATTTCTCACGAGGAGCTCGATGCGGCGGTTCGGCGGTTCAAGAAAGCGATTATCGAGCGGGCCCTCGGCGGCGAGCTCACCCACCATCTGGGGTATCCGCCTGGCGGGAGCAAGCCGGAGGACACCACCAATCATCGCAATGGGACGGGCCGCAAGACCGTGCTGACCGACGATGGGCCGCTCGGCATCGGCGTGCCGCGCGACCGCGCGGGCACCTTCGAGCCGCGGTTCCTGCCCAAGCATGAGCGGCGGTTTACCGGCTTTGACGACAAGATCCTCGCGCTCTATGCGCGCGGGATGACGGTGCGCGAGATTCAGGGCTTTCTCGCGGAGATGTACGCCGTGGAGGTCTCGCCGGATTTGATCAGCACGGTCACCGACGGCATCGTCGCCGAAGTGACGGCGTGGCAAAGCCGGCCCCTCGAGCGGATGTATCCGGTCGTGTTCTTCGATGCGCTGCGGGTGAAGATTCGTGAGGAAGCGACGGTCCGGAGCAAAGCCATCTACCTCGCGCTCGCGGTGCTGCCGGACGGCAGCCGCGACATCCTCGGCCTGTGGATCGAGCACACCGAAGGCGCGAAATTCTGGATGAAGGTGTTCAGCGATCTCCAAACGCGCGGCTGCCAGGACATCCTGATTGCGGTCACCGATGGGCTCAAGGGGATGAGCGAGGCGCTCGCCGCGGTCTTTCCCGACACGACCCTGCAGACCTGCATCGTGCATCTGATTCGATCCAGTCTGGACTTCGCGAATTGGAAAGAGCGCAAGCCCCTGGCGACCGCGCTGCGGGTCATCTACACCGCGGCGAGCGCCGAGGCCGCGAGCGCCGCGCTGGACGACTTCGCGCGCGGGCCCTGGGGCCGGAAGTTTCCGACCGTCGTGGCGTCGTGGCGCCGCGCCTGGACGCACGTCATTCCGTTCTTCGCGTTTCCCCCCGACGTCCGCCGACTGATCTACACGACCAATGCGCTCGAGAGCGTGCACGCGCAGCTGCGCAAGATCATCAAAACCCGTGGCCATTTCCCCACCGACGAAGCCGCCACGAAGCTCCTGTGGCTCGCGCTCCGCAACATCACGGCGAAATGGGTGCAAGGGCCACGTTGCTGGAAACTGGCGATGAATCAATTCGCGATTCTCTACGAAGGGCGCTTTTCGCCCTCGAACGTCTAAAATGTCCACGGCGCATGGACGCTGCCGGAGCCGTGGACGCACAGAACGCGCCCACCGCTCCTTGGAAAACCGCCCAGAACGCGGTTTCCCACAGCGCCCACACGCATCACCGTTTGACAGGAACGAGGAACGAAGACCCAACGTCGTCAACCCGCTCCACACACGAAATTCCGGACAGTCCCCGTCGCACCGAACCTCGAACGAACCCAGTAGAACCTAGAACGAACCTTGTAGAACCCAGTAGAACCCGGTAGAACCCTGTAGAACCTATTTATTCCAGCATGCGCTCCGGTTCGGGCAGCCAGAAGCTCGTGACGAATCCGACTGCGTAGACGAGCAGGCCGACAAAGGCGGCGGCGTACGCCATCTGCTGGCCCGGTGATGTTCCGGGCATGCTGCCGGCGAGCGATGTCGTGACGAGCGCCGCGCCGGTCCCGATCATGCGTCCGCCGACGTTCGCCGCGAAGCTCTCGCCCGTGCCCCGCAGGTATGTTGGAAACACCTTCGGAATGTAGTTTCCCCAGAAGCTGAACTGCGAAACGGTGAACACCGCGACGGCGAAGATTCCCCATTTGGACCACGCGAGGGGTTCGTGCGGCGCGACGAGAAACACGATCGGCAGAACGAAAAGTCCGGGCACCTGGAAGACCCACAAGAGCGAGCGGCGGCTCACGATACGCACCGCGAGAAGCGCGAGCAGGATCCGCCCGGCAAGCCCGCCCATTTCCTGAAACCACTGAACCGCAGCCACGGCCTGCTGCCTGGCGGCGGGTGCCAGCGTGCGCACGTCAGACAGCCCGGGCGCAATCTGTTGAGGCATCTGTTGAATGGCGCCGAACGCGGCGCCGAAGCTGCAGGCGAACATGATCGTCGTCACGATCGTGGTGCGCCGGAACTGGGGCGCGAAGAGATCGGCGAGGCTGGGCCGTTTGAGAATGCCCGCGGCCTTCTTTTCGCGCCAGACCGGCGACTCCGGCAGGAACGGGCGGACGAGGATCAACGGAATCGCGGGGATGACGCCCGACATCAGCGTGTAACGCCAGGGCTCGTGCTCGCCGTGGATCGCCGGCAACGACGCGGTGTGGCTCACAATCAGGGAGTACATTCCGGTGACGAGCACGCCACCGATCGACCCGAACGCCTGCGTCCACCCCAGCACCGATTCGCGCTGCGACGAATCCTGGAAAAGCTCGGCGAGCCAGGCCGTGGCCGCGACGAACTCGACGCACACACCAATGAACGTGGCGCAACGAAGGACGAGCAGCCAGTTCAAGCTCGTCGTGAAACCGGCGGCGAACGCCGACACCGCGTAGATCAAGATGCTCCAGGTCAGCACCCGGCGCCGGCCAAGCCGATCGGTCAGATACCCGCCGAGGAGACCAAAGATGCCGCCGCACACCGCCGGCACGTAGAAGAGCAAGCCCAACCATCGCCGATATTCAGCGCTCCCGAATTGCAGACCACCGAGCTCGGTCAGGGCCGGCCGGTTGATCAGCGGAAACATCAGGAGCTCGTAGGTGTCGAACGCAAAGCCGATGGCGGCAATCACGCAGATGAGCCACTGAACAGGGGTCAGTCGGTTCGAAGTGTGCATAGCGGCCGGATGGGTATCGATCGTGTGACGAAGCGGGGTCGGCCCGCGCGACTCAATGGGCGTTTTTCAGAATGGTAGAGTCTACAGCAGATGGTCCCGTTCGACTTTGAGCCACGCACGCGAGTCGTCTTTGGCCGGAGTGCCGTCGACCGGGTGGGCCAGCTGGCGAAGGGGCTCGCCTTTCATCGCAGTCTTCTCGTCGCCGATCGAGGAGTCCTGAGCGCCGGGCACGTCGCCCGGGTCACGAAGGCGCTCGAAGACGCCGGAATCGAGGTCTTGCCGTATCACGAGTTCGGCGCAGAACCCGGACAGCACGATGATCGAGTCAGGCGTCCGGTTCGCAGAGCCGCTCCGGGTCGATTCCATCGTCGCGCTCGGCGGCGGCAGCTCGCTCGACTGCGCGAAAGGGATCAACTTCCTGCTGACCAACGGCGGAGGCATCCAGGATTTTCGAGGATACGGCAAAGCGCGAACACCGCTCCTCCCCATGATCGGGGTCCCGACCACCGCCGGGACCGGCAGCGAAGCTCAGAGCTACGCGGTCATTTCGGACGCGGCGACGCACATGAAGATGGCCTGCGGCGATCCGTCCGCCGCTGTGCGCATCGCCGTGCTCGATCCCGAACTGACGCTGACGGCGCCGCGCCACGTCACGGCGATGGCCGGGTTCGACGCCATCGCGCATGCGGTCGAAACGGCCGTCTCGATCCGGCGCACGCCGCTCTCTGACACGTTTTCACATCGCGCCTGGCAGCTGCTCAGCGAAGCCTTCGACCGCGTCCTGCTTCACCCGGCCGACATCGAGGCCCGCTCCGCGATGCAACTGGGCGCACACTTCGCCGGCATGGCGATTGAGCAGTCCATGCTGGGCGCCGCCCACGCGTGCGCCAACCCGCTGACGGCTCGCTACAGCCTCACGCATGGCCTCACCCTCGCGATCCTGTTGCCACACGTCGTCCGATGGAACGCGCGCCTGGCCGACGAGCGATACGCGGCACTCATCGGCTCGCCGCGACGACGGGCACGTGATGAAGACGCCGCGGAAACGTTGGCGCGACGCCTCGAGGATCTTGCGCGCGCAGGCGGGCTTGCCATGACGCTCTCGGACAGCGGCGTCGACGAAGCGGCCATTCCGGAGCTTGCCGCGCAAGCCGCCGCCCAATGGACAGGCACCTTCAATCCGCGCCCGTTTGACGCAGCCGGCGCAGAGGAGATCTACCGCGCGGCTTTGTAGTCACAGCGTCTTGCCTGTCCCTTTTCCCTTTGACAACTCGAATCCCGGACTACGGATCCCGGACTACGGATCCCGGCAGGGCTTTGTCTCTGCTATAGAATGCTCACCGACCTTCCTTCTTCCCGGAGCATTTATGAACTGGCTGACGTTCGCGGTGGGCGCGGTATTGTCCTGGGGTGTTTACGGCGCGATGCTGCATCAAGGGCAGACAAAACTTGGAAGCCCGATGCGCGCGCTGCTGTGTGTAGGGATCGCCTACTTCCTCATCGGCGTTCTCGTGCCGGTCTTCACGATGATGTCGCAGGGGCAGCTCGATTCGCGCGGGTGGAACTCGTCTGGCGCCACATTCGCGACCGTCGCGGGCGCGCTCGGCGCCATCGGCGCCGCCTGCATCATCTTCTCCTTCCGTGCCGGCGGGTTGCCGACCTACGTCATGCCGATCGTGTTCGGCGGCGCACCGCTCGTCAACGTGCTGTACACGATGGCGATTCACCCGCCGAAAGCCGCGCCAAATCCGCTGCTCTATGTCGGGTTTCTCGTGACCGCCGTGGGCGCGGCGATGGTGTTGTACTTCAGGCCGGCGGCATAGCGAAGGCGCCGGCGATCAGTAGTCCTTATCGCCGCGTCCCAATCGCAAACAGGTGCTTGGCCGTCCGAATGAAGATCTGCCCCTGCGACACCGCCGGCGAGCTGAGCGTGTAGTCGTTGAGTGGATTCTCGGCTAACAGTTCGAACGGTGCGCCGGCTTTGAAGACCGACGTCATGCCATCCTCGTTCGTCGCGTAGACGCGACCGTCGGCCAGCACCGGCGAGGCGCTGTAGGTACCGGACTTGAGGCGGCTGGGTCCCCACACCGTCGCGCCGGTCTTCGCGTCGAGCGAATACGACACGCCGTTGTCGGTGACCACGAACACGTGCGTGCCGTCGCTGACGGGCGTCGGCACGTCGGGACCGCGCGAGAACTGCCAGAGCTTGTGCGACTGCGTGACATCTCCGCGGCCGCCGGGGCGCAGGGCGATCAACGGATTCTGCCGTGATGGCGCAATGATGAGGCCGCCGGCCACGACCGGTGACGCAACGATGCGATAAGCAGGGTGGCGCGACGGATTCAGTCCATCGAGGCGCCACAATTCCTTGCCGGTGGCTGGATCGTGACCGGTGACGACGTCGCCGCCGCTGATGATGATCTCCGTGGCGGATCCGTTCTGCACGATCGCCGGCGTCGTGTACGCATCCGGTGATTCCTGCACGGCGGTGGTCGGCCGTTCGACCTTCCACACCGTCTTGCCGGTGTTCTTGTCGATCCGAAGCACGTAGGACGGATCGTCGGTCTTCATGCCGTGCAGCACCTGCACGAACAGTGCATCCTGATAGAGGAGTGGAGACGACGCGTATCCCCAGTTGAGGCCGAAGCGGCCGTACTCGCGCTGGATGTCACGCGCCCACGATTCCTGCCCCTTGAAGTCAAAGCCCTTCAGGATCCCGGTGCCGGTCATCACGTAGACGTGCGTGCCGTCAGTGACCGGCGACGGCGACGACATGTTCTGCTTCTGCTCCTGATGATCTCCGGAGCCGAGCGGCGCTTTCCAGAGAACGCTGGGCCCGCGCCGGTCCACGCACCACAGCGACAGCGAACCCCCTTGCGCCACGTTCAGAAAGATGTAGTCGCCCCACACGATCGGCGTGGCCCCGCTCCATTCAGGAAGCGGGAGCTTCCAGGCGACGTTGACGTCTGCGGTCCACTTCACCGGAAGATTGGTTTCGCTGCTGACACCGTTCAGCTGCGGGCCCCGCCACTGCGGCCAGTTGTCTGCCTTCACGATCACGAGCGAGAACACCGTCATCGCGAGCGGAAGCAGCAGCACGCGTATCATGAGGCCAGAATACCAAACAGAGGGAGCATGTGTGCCGTCGCCGGCCCCAACGTCCGGCGACTAACCTGAACAGATTATGAACCTGCAAGATCGCCGACGCTTCTACGCCGAAGAGATCCAGACGACGGCCAACATCCGGACGCCCGCACTCGTGGACGCGCTGGCCAGCGTCCCGCGTGAGAAGTTCCTTCCGCCAGGACCGTGGACGTTTCGCTCCGAGATTGACTTCGGCGGCGGACCCCGGCTGACGCCGGACGCCGACCCCGGTCACGTCTATCACAACATCGCGATCGCGATCGATGCGGAGCGCCAGCTGTTCAACGGCGCACCCAGCCTCGTCGGCACGTGCCTCGACGCGCTAGGACTCACGGCCGGCACTCGCGCGCTGCACGTAGGGTGCGGCACCGGCTACTACTCGGCGCTGATGGCCCACGTCGTCGGTCGCGCCGGCTCGCTGATTTCCTTTGAAATAGACGAGACCCTTGCCGCCACGGCCCGGACAAATCTGAGCGAGATGCCCTGGGTCGAGGTTCGGCACGGCAACGGAACCGACATCGCTCCCGGCTCGCTCGACGCAATCTTCGTGAACGCCGGGATGACCCACCCACATGACGCCTGGTTGAATGGCCTCGTCCCGGGAGGCCGCCTGCTGGTGCCGCTGACCTTTACCGTTCCGCAGATGGGACCAATTGGCAAGGGCGTGATGGCGCTCGTGACCCGCAACGGCGATGAATGGAACGCCCGCGTCGTGACAATGACGATGATCTATTCCGGCCTCGAGCTGCGCGACGATCGGATGAACGATCGCATTCGCGATGCGTTCATGAAAGGCGGCTTGCCGTCGTTCAAGCGGATGCGACGCGATGCGCACGAGCCAGCCGCGTCCTGCTGGTTGCACGGGGAGACGTTCTGTTTCAGTGGGTAGAGAGCACATCAGCGACAGCCACGGTCAAGCTGCATCCAAGATCTAGAGACAAACAGGAGAAGGGAGAAAGGAGTCCTTTCTCTTTTCTCCTGTGATCTCTTAAGGAAGATCACAAGCTTGACAAGTGAAGGTGGTGGATTGGTGATCGATGTCTCGAAGGTCAAGGATTGCGCTCTACTCGGCAGTGAGCCCGTCCAGCAGCCGGCCGCCGAGGGCCGCGCGGGCGGCGATCGCTGACGACATCATTCCCGCAATCGCCACCGACACGAGCAGGATCGCCAGGCCTATTCCCGGCCGCGACCCGCCGCGGCTGAACCACGCTGGCGCGACTGCCAGCACCGCGCACGCTGTCCCCGTCAGAAGCCCGGCGCCCACGAGCAGCGCCGCTTCGGCGACGATCACCGTCGAGACGTGCCGCGCGCCGTAGCCGACAGCGCGCAAGAGTGCCAGCTCTCGACGACGCTCCAGGACGTTGCGAAACATGATTGCGGAGAGCCCCACGGTGCCGAGAAGAAGGCCGAGACCGCCCAGCGCCTGGAACGTCGATAGGTACGTGTTCTCGACGCGATGAAACGCTGCGAGCCGCTCGGCGGTGCTGACCGCGTCAAACCCGAACGGCGCCAGTTCTTTCTCGAGCGTCCCGGCCAGTCGATCGGCCGAGTCCTGATCGTGTACGGCGGGATCGTCGATGAGAAAGAATCGATAGCCCTGTATCGCGGGAAAGAGCCTCGTGAAGTTGTCCTCCGAGATCACCAGCTCGCCCTGCAACACGCTGTCGCTCACGGCGCCGACAAACCGGAAGACAATCGGCGCGCCGCTCCCGATGTCCATCGAAAAGGTGTCGCCAACGCTGGCGTGGAGCACGTACTCGAGCGACGTGGCGTCGGCAATAACGGGGACCGCGTCCGTCGCCGGACGGCGAAGCAGGAGCCAGGGATTCGCACGCTCGGCATCGGTCTCGGCTATCGATCCGGCAAAAGCAAATCGCCCGCGCTCGATGAAGCCCGCCTCGGGTGCCATGATCGTCGGCGTCGTCGGACGATACAGGTTGAGGCAGCTGGCATCCTGGCCGGGCCTCAGGCGAAAGCGTGTGAAGTGAATCCGCGAAAAGTCCGGCGCGTTCACCACGAGCGCTTCGCGCCCTGCCGCGTCGTTTGGACTCGCAAGGATTGGAACCTGGGACTGCGCGAGCAACGCGAAGCCACCGGTGCCGGAACGCAGGTCGGTTGAAAACGTATTGCCGCGCCTGAAGGCGTCCACGGAGACAATGATGAATGCCGCTGACGCAATGAGGGCGGCAGAGAGGACGCTTCTGGAAGGCCTGAACGCCGCGCTGCGAAAACCGAGGCGCCACAACGGCCGCCGGCCGCGTCCGGTCAGCGGCATCGACTCCCGCGACCGCAGCGACGACGAGAACTGACACATGGCGGCCGTGAGGAGGAGTGCGGCCGCGCCAAAGAAAAGTGCGACCCTGTTGCCGATGCCGGTGAACCCGGCACCGAGCATGACGGCTGCGGCTGCGGCACACGCCCACTTCACAATCGCCATTCGCCTCGAAGGTGCCGAGACAGATCGATCGCTCTCGATAGCCTGGGCGTGCAGCAAGGTCCTGGGGCTGAGACGCGCCACCGAACGCAGCGACATCGCGACGCACACGACGGCGGTGGCAAGGCCGGCGAGCGCGCCAGTGACCAGCGACAACCACGTCGGATGCAGAGCCAGCCGTGTCGTGCCCACAGCGCCGACCCACCAGGTCCGCAGCCCGTAGACCATCAACCAGCCGTACCCGAGCGCCTCAAGAGCGCCGAGCGCGCTTCCGAGGGTGGCCAGCACCAGCGCTTCCGAGACCAGCAGAACCCGCACCTGCGCAATCGTGAACCCGGAGGCTCGTAGAATCCCGACTTGCCGGAGCCGCTGCTCGATGCCGAGACGAAAGAACAGCAAGGCCAGGAGCAGCGCCGATGCCACGATGAAAAAACTGAAGTACCGTGAAGTACGCGCCGAAATCCGTCGCGCCTGTGGATGCCGCGAGCGCATCCCGGCGAGCTGCCGATATCGTCAGGCCTGCAGCCTGCGGCTGCAACGCCGGTCGCATCGCAGCTCGCAGCCGGCTTGCTGCTGCGGCCGCGTCGGAACCGGAGCGCACATCGAACCGGACCGACGTCGCCGCGCCGTATCTGGTCTTCCACAACTCGCGGCCGCGTTCGAACTCGATGAACGCCTTCGGCGTCGTTCGATACTGCTTCCAGTACGCCTCGTCCTGGGGCCGGACACGAGACAGGTCCACTGGAAAGGGCGGGTCCCAGTCCGACAGGCTGTTGGCGGCTGTAATCCCGGGATATGCGGGTGCCAGGCGCCTGTCGGCAGCAAACCCTTCAATCGGCACAATTCGCGTGAGCCGGAACACCCCGGCGTGGGTCGTCAATCCCGCTGACCCGTCCCAGAGGAAGTACTCGAGCGTAATCTCGTCGCCGGGTACCGCCTGGAGCTCGTGTGCCGCCCAGTCGTTCAGGACGATCGAATCGCCCTGTTGAGTGCCTCCAGCTGAATTCCCGGCGCTCAATCCCGCCTGCTCGAGATTTGTCGCAGTGACGAGAGAATACGGGATCTGGCGATCGCCTTTCCGAATCGTGCTTGCCAGATACGTGAATACGGGAATCGCCTTGAACCCCTCTGCCGTTCCTGCCCGGACCGCTGCCGCATAGAGCGGGTCGCTGACGATTCCCGCACTGCTTTCGACCACCACTGCGGGCCCATCGGTGATGGCGACCGTGGCCGACAGATCTTCGAGCGTCACCACGCGTCGCACGGTCGCGCCGAGCGTCTCGTCGTCTCCGCCGGAGGCCAGGATGGTATTCACGCGGGCGGTCACGCCGAGATCGCGCTGGATTTCGGCCAACGGCACGAACAGGGCCCGGATTTCCGCCTGGCGTGGCTGGAGCGAGAACTCTCCGAGCTGTTCGCGCGGCAGAATCGCAGTGACGGTCAGGCGTACCGTCCTCGCGATCTCGTCCTTGCGCCCAAATAGGGACTCCACGGGAATCGCGGATGGCTTCTGCAGCCGCAGTAACAGCGTGTCGTTGGCTGCCGCACCAAGTTCAGACGCGAGTGGTGGCGACACCAGCACGCCGGGATGATCGGACTGCCCGTGGAAGGCCCAGAATCGATCATCGACGCCGTACACGACGACATCCGCCGACCGACGGCCGGATGTGTCGTGAGTCACGAACCCGGTCGCAACAATCAGCGGCGCGGTCGTCACGTTCTGCGACGCATCGTGAATGTCCCGAGCGAGCGCCTCGCGGAAAAATCCAACCGAAGAGACGACCTGCTCGGTGCGACCGAGCCGGCCGATCGCCAGATCGCGCAGACTTCCACGAACGGAGTCTCCAACGAGCAGCGCTCCCGAGAGCACAGACACCGCCGCCGCGACACCGAGCACGACCGCGAGGTTCGTGCGCCAATGGTATGTCGTGCTGCGCAGGACCAACTGTGTCGTGGTCATTCGATGGATCCTCTGAGTCGAAACGGTGTTCACCCTCACGCTGCAACATCATCCAGAGACCGAACAGGAGAAAGAGAGAAAGAGAGTTAATTTGTTTTCTCCTTTCTCCCCTCCTCCTGTTTGATCTTGTGCGAGCCGGCAGCTAGTGACCCCCGCATAGGCGTCCTCCGTCCATTTCATACCGCGTCGCGAAGCGCTCCGCCAGCGCGGCACTGTGCGTCACCGTGATCAGAATGGTCTTCCGCTCCGTGTGAAGGTTCAGCAGAAGCTCGGCGACTGCGCCGGCCGACGTTACGATCGAGGTTGCCCGTTGGTTCGTCACAGAGCAGCACGGACGGGTTGAGGATGAGCGCCCGCGCGACCGCCGCGCGCTGCTTTTCACCGCCGGACAACTCGGCCGGCCGATGATCGAGACGGTCGGCGAGCCCGACTTCCTCCAGCAGTTGACGCGCCCGCCGCTCAGCCTCGGCGGCCCTCTCGCCTTTTCCGTCGTGAGCCGCGGCCAGCGTGGGAGCCAGCACATTCTCGAGAACCGAGCACTGCGGCAAGAGCGAGTGATCCTGAAACACAAAGCCGATGTGCCTGTTGCGGAAGGCTGCCTGATGACGCTCGTCAAGCTCGAAGGGATTGTCGCTGTCCAGGGTGACGGTGCCGGATGTCGGAGGCTCGAGGGCGCCGAGAATGTACAGAAGCGTGCTCTTGCCACTGCCGGAGGGGCCGGTGATCGCGATGGCATCACCCCGCGTCAGCGTCAGCGAAATGCCGTTCAGAATCGCCAGCGGACCGCGCGGGGTCGGATACGACTTTGTGATGTCCTTGGCTATAAGCATGGCGCCGTTTCAATCGCGCACAGGTAACCCCTACACCACCGCAGGCTGTTGACGACGGATGACTTCGGAATAGATCTGCTCGACGGTCTCTGCCATCTGACCGACCGTGTAGTGGGCGCGGACACCTGCGGCGCCAGCCGCACCCAGCACTGCTCGCCGATCCGGATCGTTCCGCAACTCCTCGAGCCCTCTGACGAGCGCATCCGGATCGCCGGCCTCGACGAGGAGGCCGCCGCCGGTCTTCTCGATGATTTCCGTGAACGCGCCGCGATGCGGTTGCACGACGGGAACGCCGGCCGCCATAGCCTCGAGGAGAAAGATGCCTTTCGGTTCGTCGTAGGTGGCAGGCACTGACAGCACATCCAGACTCTGCAGAAATGCGATCTTGCCAGCGCGATCGAGCTCGCCGCGATACTCGAACTCGGACGCCAGCCCGGCCTGTGCCATCTGGCGCGTGATGCCCTCGAGGTACTCCCGGTGTTCCGGTGCGAGATACCCGGCGGCGACAAGTTGTGCGCCGCCCGATTTTTCCCGGGCCCGCATGCGCCGATAGGCCTCGGAGAGCACGTGCAATCCTTTCTCCGGTGCAATCCGCGCAAAGAATCCGATGGTGAATGGTCGGCTCGATAGCTCACGCCGGCGGGGCGTGTACCCGTCCAGGTTGATGCCGAGCGGCGCGACCCGTATCTTCGAAACCGGGATGCGAAGGTACTTCGGCATGTAATCGGCGTAGGTCCTGACTCACCGGCAGAAAGGCGTCCACGTGGACGGACGCCTCGCGAATCAGGTTGAGCGACTGCGATCGGTAGGGCTCTCCGAGGCCATCAAGAAACAGATCCTCGCCTTGCAGGGTACAGCAGATGGGAACTTTCAAGGCTCGCCGGATGGGCTCGGCGAGCCCGAGCAAGAGTGCATACGGCAGGTTCACTACGTCGAATCGCGGCTCCCGGCGCAGCCAGTCGAGCAGCTTGCTGATTTCCTTTCGCTGGAACCCTCGCTCGCCTCGAAGCATCGACACCGTCAACTCGCCGAGGCTCCTGGGATTCACTGGAATCTGGCGCCTTGTCGCGAGGCGCAGCGCCCAGCCCGAGTCCCAGAGCCGATCGACCAGGCGCGGCGTGTATCGGAAGAGCGGCGCGTGCTGCTCGAGGTACACGCTGATGCCGCCAAAGAACACGTGGCGACGGCTGACGTTCCGCTCGTCGGTGCGGGTTGGCGTATAGACCGGCGTCAGCATGACGTCGTGGCCGCGCGCAAGGAGTTCGGCCGCGAGCGCGTTGTCACGCAGACAGCTCCCGCAATACATCGCGCCAGCGCCGCCGGTGAATGAAAGGATTCGCATTGGCGCGCGGTCGATTCGTTCGTTACGCGGTCTGAAACGCCCGCGCGCGGAAGAGAAAGTCGACGATGTTGCCCTCGTGAGGCTGGAGCCAGTTGAGCTGAATGGTCGGAACAGGACCGAGATTGAGGCGGTCGATATTCACCGCGTCAACGAGCTGGCGCCGGAAACGGGCATCATGCGTGATCGCGCTGCAGACAAGCGTCGGTCCGATCGCCTCGATCATTCGATCCTGCGGACATTCGACAACCGCCGCGAACGGGAACATGTACTCCTTGTGGGCAATCGCCGCTTCGGGAGACGAACTGTGCACGATCGTGGGCAGCAGATAGTCCGCACGCCCTTCTTTCACCACACGAGGCGAGTCTCGATGGTTCGCCGTGACGTCGGTCACGCCGGGTGCCTGCACATCAGCGTCGATCGATTGCGAGATCGCTTCTGCAACGCCGGGCACAGTGAACGCCGCGAGGCTCGCGTCGGGGTGATTCGCCGGCAGCGGGCGCACCGCCGCCAGCCGTTTCCCGAGGGCCTCCGCGATGTCACGAGTATGCCGGCTGGCCCAGATGCCCGAGCAGTTGATGCAGCCGCGGCCGCTGTTCGCGAATATGCTCTCGAGCATGATGTCGAGGTACTGCTCCCACTTGTCGACCTCGTCGTCACCCAGCACGATCTTGGAGAAGCCAGGTCCATGAGCCTGCACCTTGGGGTTACCGCGGTATCGATCGACGGTGGGCTGACCGCCGAACACGAGGCTTCGCTCGCAGTTGGCGAGGACCGCGGCGCCGACATCAGCTTCGCCCGGATAGATCGAGATCGCTTCGCGCGGCACGCCCGCCTTGAAGAACGCTTCGGCCATGCGGAACGGCGTCCACGGTTCCTGCGGCCCCGGCTTGAGCACCAGTCCAATCTGTAGCGGGATGATCGGGAGCCACAGCGTGTGCACTCCCGGAGAATTCGACGGAAGCACAAGGCCCAGCACCGGCGTCTGCGCCTGATAACTGATGGGCACGCCGCGCTCTTCGCCAAAGCCGTTCGTCAGGACCTGAAGATCGAGCCCCCGCGTCAGCGACGTGAGAATGCGGCGCATTTCAGTCAGCACGAACATGTTCTTCTTCATGTTCGCGCGGCACAGTCTTTCCGGCAGACCGGTGCTGGCCGACTGCGCGTGGGCAAACGCGTCGGGCGTTTGCGACCCGTCGCCCATCGGCAGCTCGGCATTCGCGTACAGCTCGCCCGCTTTTCCAACCAGGGCGATCAGCTCGTCGATCGGCATCTCGCGCAGCACATCGCGCGCGCGCGGCGCGCGCCGCATGTCACGCTGGATCAGCCCGCCGTTGGCGCGGCTGACCCTCGCGATCGGCTCACCCGTCTGGAAGTGGACCACGTCGTCCACGTCCATGCAGGTGTAGGGCTGACCCCAGCGGAGCACAGGAAGCTGCAGCATGTCGTATTCAGCAAGGATAACGCATGCCAGTGGCGCGACCCACCCCGAGCCAGTGACCGGGTTACACTGACGCTCACATGCCGCTCGCCACCGCTCGGGAGGCGCTCCGCCCGCCGCTCAAATGGGCCGGGGGGAAACGCTGGCAGGTGCCGCACCTCGCTCCCCTCTGGAAGCCGTACGAGCAGAGGCGCCTGGTCGAGCCGTTCTGTGGTGGTCTGGCGGTCGCGCTGGGGTTGAAACCCGCAACGGCGCTGCTGAACGACGCCAATCCCCATCTGGTGAACTTCTACACCTGGCTGCAACGCGGTCTCCGCGTCACGATCCCGATGGAGAACGACGAACGTCTGTTCTATCGGCATCGCGATCGATTCAACACGATGCTTGGCGCGGGCGACTGGGCGAGCGAGGAGGCGGCATCGCTCTTCTACTATCTCAATCGAACGGGATTCAACGGGCTGTGCCGTTTCAACCGGCGAGGCTTGTTCAACGTTCCGTTTGGACGCTACTCGCGCATCCGATACACGCGAGATTTCGGCGCCTATCGTGATGCGCTGTCGAAGTGGACGTTTACAAGCGGAGATGTCGAGAGCCTCCCGCTCGAGCCGGGCGACTTCGTGTATGCCGATCCGCCGTACAGACGTCGAGTTCACACACTACTCGCGTGGCGGGTTTACATGGCGCGATCAGGAGCGGACGGCCCACTGGCTTTCACGGCACCCCGGCCCCGTCGTGCTCGTCAATCAGGCCACGGATCGGATGGAACGGCTGTATGCGGCGCTCGGATACGAGGTGCGTTTCTTGAGAGCGCCACGGCGCATCAGCTGCACCGGCGATCGAACGCCGGCGCGAGATCATGGGGACGAGGAATTTGTGACATGGGTGAATGCTCTGGTCGCCTCATTTCATGACTTGGTGGAAGCCCGTTTGTTCTTGAACGGTATGCGAAATACCCCAAATGTTGTCTGTCGGACCGGCGGCGCTCGAGCATAGCCCTGTGCTCGCCGGCGTCAGAGACTCCTCGCTGCGCTCGGACCCTATCGGGCTGCGGTCGTGACGCCAGCTGCGCGCAGGGCATTGTTTTGCAGTTGCCGCCGCCCCTTCAACTGGTGGAGTACAGAATTGAGTGTTCGTTCTGGGCAAATGGCGATTGCTGGGCAGAAGACGCCCCTGCATTGCTAGCTAGTTGCGTTCTCTTCAGCTGACGATAGCGTCAGAAACTACTTGACAGGTTTCTCTGTGCCTACTCAATTTCGTTTCGCGCTACCCGCAGAATCGGCCCACAGACCCATCTCGCGTCCACTGGACGCGCGATCTTCGACTACCCGACGGCAACGCTCACAACAATCGCGTTCTCTCCGCAACGGCCTCACTGAGCCGTCGAAAATGTCCGTGTTACAACGGGACATGAACGAACTCCCGCATATGCGACGAAGGACTTTCCGATCGCGAACTGGTCGCGGAAGTGAGCTCGGCTCGCGGCGGCGGAGTCGCAATCAACTGCCGCGCTGATCTCGGTCCTGGCGGAATTCGACGCTCGTCGTCTCTACCTCGGTCAGGGGTGCTCGTCGATGTTCACCTACTGCACCCAGATCCTGCACCTCGCCGAGCATGCCGCCTACAACCGCATCGAAGCGGCACGTGCGGTCCGACGCTTCCCGATCATTGGGGAGTTGCTGACCGAGGGACGCATACATCTGAGTGCACTTCGGCTCCTGTCACCACATCTTACTGATGCGAATCATGTCGACGTCCTCCGACAGGCGTCTCACAAGAGCAAACGAGAGATTGAGGAGATCGTTGCGCGGCTTCAACCGCGACCGGATGTTGCGCCGTCAGTTCGCAAGTTACCGTCGGTATCCGCACCTCGCACGGCGCAAGCTGCGCCCGGTCACCCCTCTCCCCTGAAACCGCGACCGCTCCGAAGGTCGACGCCTCGACAACCCGCCCAAAAACTGAACCACTCGCCCCGGGGCGATACAAAGTCCAGTTCACCGTCACGCAGGACACGTATGAAAAGCTGCGTCGTGTTCAAGACCTGCTACGGCACGGTCTGCCCACCGGAGATCCGGCAGCGATCTTTGATCGGGCAATCAGTCTCTTACTCCAGACGCTCGAGAAACAGAAGCTGGGCACGACGAATCGTCCGCGCATGGCGCAGGCGGCGGAACGTCACAAGCGTCACGTGCCGGCAGCCGTTCGACGAGAAGTCTGGGCCCGAGACGATGGGCAATGCACGTTCGAAGGCACAGCGGGCCGATGTGAAGAGACTGGCTTTCTCGAATTCCATCACGTGGTGCCGTACGCGGCTGGTGGCCCAACTACAGTCGACAACCTGGAGCTTCGCTGCGCCGCGCACAACCGGTACGAGGCCGAACGACATTTCAGGCTGTTCGTTCGTGAGATTCAGCCTGCGTGGAACGCCCTTCCGTCATGAGCGAAAGACGTCTTGAGGCCGTTGTCCTCGGCCCTGGCAACTCCGGCCTGTTGAAAATTCAGTTCGGGCGGGGTCGCGCACCATTCGTCATGGACGTGCCTGCGCAGCAGATTCCGCCTCCACTTCGAATTCCGAACTCACGCTTCGTGGCACTGGTCACCGGACGTGACTTCGTTCGAGTTGACCCTCTGGGTAGCGCATGGATTGAAGTCGAAGACCAAATTCGCACCATCCTGAACAATGACTGGGACCCGATCGGCGTTGCCCAAGTCGATGATGATGAATATGACGGCTACATCGCAGGTATTCTGACTTTCCTGGTACGCGGCGCAGCCATCGATGGACTCGCCGAACACCTTCGATCGATCGAAGTCGAGCGAATGGGGTTGGGTGGGTCGCCGCACGATAAGTTGATTGCAATCGCCGAAGCGTTGCGCGTCATCCGGCTACCAGAGGTGCCCTTCAGGAACTCGTCAGAGTGATACGGGGCGACGGACTCACAGCTCGCATACAGCTGCGGAGTGACCACGTTTTCGCTATGCTGTCGCTGGCCTCACCGAAAGGAGCGACCGATGAATCGCGCGCTGTGCACCTTCTTTCTTCTGACATTCGCGGCCACGCTGGGTAGCGCTTCGGGCCTCGTAGCTCAAACCACAGCTCCCAAAGCCTGCGGCCTGGTCACCGAGTCCGAGATCCAATCCGTGCTGGGCGCGAAGGTGGCTCTCAAAAGCGGGGCGATCGGTGAAGTGCAGACCTGCAGCGGCGAGGCCACAACGGCGACGATGAGCATACGGTTGTTCAAGCGCACCGGCGATCCCTCTGGCGCCAAAGAGAAGGCGGGCATCGATGCCCTCAAGAAGATGGGCGCACAGGTGGACGTGCAAACCGCAGACGGGTTCACTTGCATGACGACAGTACCGCCGGCGAACCTGGCGCAGTACGGATACGGCACAACGTGCACCGTCACGAACAAGGCTCCAATGTTCGCGGTCATCGAGATCACGGCCAAGGCTCAGAAGGACATGGTGCCGATGGACAAGCTGCGGGCCATAGCCGTAAAGATGGCGACTCGATTCTGAGGGCGCGTCAGTCGCGCGCCAGAGTGAATCCGTGTAGTCTGCTCCCCGGGGAGGAGTGACATGAATTCGCCAGCCCGTACCGCCGCCCTGGCGGCCATCGTCCTTCAGCTCGTCTTCATCGCAACGCCGCGCGCACAGGCCGATCGTGCTGCGGCGTGCGCGGATCTGGCAAAGCAGCAGCTGGGCAACACCACCATCAGCTCTGCGCAGCCGATCACCGGGCCGTTCACACTCCCGGGCTCGACCAACGCGACGACCAACCTGCCGCCGTTCTGCCGCGTGACTGGAACCATCGAGCCCACGAGCGAGTCGCACATCCTCTTCGAGGTCTGGCTGCCGCTCGAGAACTGGAATGGCAAGTTCGCCGGCGTGGGCAATGGCGGATGGGCCGGGACCATCTCGTACGGTCCGCTGCAGGATCAGTTGCGGCGCGGCTACGCCGTCGCCTCGACCAACACGGGTCACCAGGCAGGTCCGCCTCTGGACTCAGCGAAGTTCGCCTTCGATTATCCGGAACAGCTGATCGACTTCTCCTATCGCGCGCACCATGAGACCACGCTGAAAGCGAAAGCGCTCGTCAACGCGTTTTACGGCAAGGCGCCTGCACGGAACTACTGGTTCGGCTGCTCGTCAGGCGGCTACGAAGGCCTGCAGGAAGCCCAGCGCTTCCCAGCCGACTACGACGCCATCGTCGCCGGCGCTCCGGCGAACAACTGGACCCGGCTCATGGCCGGCGACTTCGATGCGACGCTCGCGGTGTTGAAAGATCCCTCCAGCAATCTGCCGGTCTCCGCATTGGGGGTCTTGTACCGAGGCATGCTGGCCGCGTGCGACGCGGGTGACGGCGTCACAGACGGAGTGGTCGAGGATCCCCGTCAGTGCCGTTTCGATCCCGCAACGCTGCAGTGCAGGCCGAATCAGAAACCGGACGCGTGCCTCTCCGCTGCGCAGGTGGAAGCCGCGACGCGCGTGTATCGAGGCGCGAAGGATCCGCGAACCGGTGCGCGGATCTATCCGGGATTGGCGTTTGGAAGCGAGCCGTTCTGGCCCAATCGAGACGCGAGCAACCCGTTCCCCATTCCAGTGTCCCACTACAAGTGGCTCGTGTTCGGCGATCCGAACTGGGACTGGAGGGCGTTCGACCTTTCACGCGCGTCGGACTACGACGCTCACCAGAAGGCGGAGTCGAAGCTCGCGCCGATCTTGAATGCGACCAATCCCGATCTCCGGGAGTTCACCAAACGTGGCGGCAAGCTGCTTCAGTGGCACGGATGGAGCGATCAGCTGATCGCCGCCGAGAACAGCATCGATTACTACGAGAGCGTCGTGAAGCTGTTCGGCGGGCGCGCGAACGTGGACGGCTTCTACCGTCTCTTCATGGCACCCGGGACGGCTCATTGCGCCGGTGGCCCGGGACCGAACACGTTCGACATGCAGTCGGCGCTCGAGGACTGGGTGGAAAAGGGCGTGGCACCGGAACAGATCATCGCGACGCACCTGACAAACGGCATCGTGGATCGGTCGCGGCCTCTGTGCCCGTATCCAAAAGTTGCCACGTATACAGGAAAGGGTGATACGAACGACGCGGCAAACTTCGTCTGCCGCGAGCCGGGAACCCGGATCCGGTGATCCGAGATTCTCGAGCAGGCTGACAACACACCGTCAGCGATTCACCTCAGTACACGCCAACCGTTGTCGTCTTGGCGAAGCCGTGGAACGGACGAACCCCGCTGACGCCGTCCCAGGCGAACCGATCGGTTTCGCGTTCGCGCTCTCCTTCGTCACGCTCGAGGAAGCCCGGCATGAAGAATTCCTTCGTCAGCGTCGTCAGTTTGACCCGGCCAGGTTGTCCGTATTCAACAACCTTCGATGGATCGCCAAAGTCGACGACCTCGACAACGGCGCGAGGCTGCGGCGCGTAGTAAGAAATCTTGTAGTTGTTGTGCGGGCCTGACGGCGCGCTCGCGGCCAGGCCCATCAGCGTATTGCCGTACGTCGGCGTCATATACGCGCCATCGAGCAGCTCTTCCTGCGCGAAGCGATTCCACTGCGGCGTGAATTCCGTGCCGCCGGAAAAGATTCCCGTGATGCCGGCCTGGCGGATCGTCGTGCCTTTGGATTCGAGCTTCAGCGCCAGCGCCTCGAGCAGCTTGGGCGTCGTGAACATGCATCGGATGTCGTGACCGGCGCCGAGAATCGTGATCGCCTGATCGATGACGTGGTTCTTATAGGCCTCTAGTTGATCCATCCAGCCTTTCTGAATCAGCTTGATGACCCATCGGGGATCCAGATCGACCGAGAAGCAGATGCCGCCGCGGTACTGCGCCAGGTGCTCGACCGCCAGCCGCAACCGGCGGGGACCGCTCGGCCCGAGCATCAGCCAGTTGGCATGCTTCGGGAACGTGTCCTCGGGCAAGGTCTCGCTGAACAGCTCGTAGTCGATGCGGAAATCGTCGATGTTGATCCGTGACTTCGGCACGCCGGTGGTGCCACCGGTTTCAAACACATAGATTGGTTTGTCGGCGTACGCCTTGGGGACCCATCGCCGCACCGGACCTCCCCGGAGCCACTCGTCTTCGAACAGGCCGAACTTCCGCAGGTCCGCGAATCCGTTGACGTCCTTCACCGGGTCGAACGTGAACTGCTTCGCGCGCTCGAGCCAGAACGGGCATCCCGTCGCAGGATTGAAATGCCAGTGCACGATCTCGCGCACGTGCTGATCGAGCCGCTCGCGCGCGGATTGGAGAGCGGTATCGGACATGGCGAGGGATCTTATCGCAGGTATCGTCCGGACCTGGAGGAAAGGGCTCGAAGGAAGGCAGCCCGCTCGCGCGGCACCGGTTCCACCCCGAGCATCTCGATCGGCCACGGCAGCCTCCACCTCCAGTTGATGTCGTCCACGATCGCCGGCGTGTTGATGCGGTCGCGCCATCCAAAGATGTCCTGCACGGGGACCACGACGAGATTGGAGTGTGACGCGAACAGCGTCTGAAGAAGGCCGTCGCGGAGCCGATCGTCGAACGCCGCCGCGGGATCGCAGCCCGCCGCGCGAAGCGCCGGCCATGCAATCGCCTGCCGGCGTTCATCCGCGTCGGCCTCGTCCCACCATTCCGCGATCGTCTCGGTGTCGTGGGTCCCCGTCGTCGCGAGCGAAAGCGGAGGATACGACGAGGGATCCCGGAACGGCCTGCCAGGCCTGTTCCATTCACGTTCCCACCGAAGCACCTTATAACCGGGCACGTGCAGACGCGTCAGCGAGGCACGAACGAAGTCCGGCACGGTGCCGAGGTCTTCCGCGACGATCTGCGAACCGAAGCTGGCCAGCGCCCGGAGAATGCGTTCTCCCTGCGAAATCTGCGAGGGTTCGTCGGGCGGCAAGAACGCGGCCCGCCGGTCGCGCTCGCGGTAATACGTCCGATAGAACCCGATCAGATGGTCGACACGGAATCCGTCAAAGAGCTCCGTGCATCGGCGAGCCCTCTGCTTCAACCATTCGTAGTCGCTTCGCTCGATCACGTCCCAGCGATATACCGGAAGGCCCCAGTCCTGGCCGGTCGCCGAGAAGTCGTCCGGCGGTGTGCCGACCGATGCGTCGACGCGGAACTCGTGCTGGCGGGCCCAGACGTCGGCACTGTCGGCGCTGACGACAAAGGGAAAGTCGCCGAAGATTCGAACGCCGCGCGACTCGCGGCGTGCCGATTCCCACTGCTCGGCCGCGATCCATTGCAGCCACGCGCGGTACAGGATTTCGCGAGAAAGACGAGTCCGCGCGCGGTCGATGGCAGACGGCTCACGAACGCGGAGCCCTTCGTCCCACTCGAGCCAGTACCTGTCCTTCGTGCTCGTGGTGGAGCGCTCGAAACAGCGCATAGTCGTCGAGCCACCATTGTTCCCGCTCCCAGAACTCGCGAAATACGGATGCCCTCGCGGAGCCCGTCGCCCATGCGGTGCGTTCGAAGCGATCGAACGCCGCCGCAAGCGCGTTCGACTTGATGGCGCGAATACCCTGGTATGCGACCCGCGGTGAACGGCGGGCCTCTTCGAGCTGCGCACGATCTGAATCCGGAAGCGATGGCTCCCCGCCGGCTGCCGCAAACTCTTCGACGTCAGCGAGCGCAATGTAGATCGGATCAATGGCCATGGCGCTCATCGCCGAGTACGGCGAGTTCTGGCCGTCGGCCATTTCATTCACGGGCAGCAACTGGACGAAATCGCATCCGGCGCTGTCCAGCCACGAGGCGAATCTCGCGAGATCGGGAATCTCGCCGACTCCCCAGCTTCCCCCTGACGGGATCGAGAACAGTGGCACGAGCACGCCGGCGTGCCGCGAGTCGGCAAAGCCGGTTTCAGACATGCGCAGTTTCCATGACCCGCCGAATGCCCTCAGTGAACACGCCGGTATCGGGAAGCAAACTCACGACCAGAAACGCCTCGTGCGCAAAGTCGAAGAAGAAGCCAGGGTGCACGACCACGCCTGCCGTTTCGAGCAAGGCAATCGCCAGGTCTTCCTCGGTCCTGGTGGAAGGCACGCGCAGGACCGCTGACCATCCCGCCTCACACGGCAGTACGTCTATCGAGGGATATGCGGCCGCCAGGCGACGCAACGCGCGATCGTTCGCGCGGATGCGATCGAGAATGCGTGACCGAACCTCCGCACCTCGCGCAATCAGCGCCGGGGCAGCGCGCTGCACCGGCGTCGACACGGACAGATACGTATCGCACACGAGCTCCAGTCGATCGAGCGCGTCCTGCACCACGCGATCGGGTCCCTGGACGACGATCCAGCCAAGTTTGACCTGCGGAAGTCCAGCCGACTTCGACAAACCGCCGAGACGAAACGTCAGGCACTCGTGCGGGATTGCAGGGCCGGCTGCGTTCGCGGAAATCGGGTAGTCGATGAACACCTCGTCAAGGATGAGCGCCGAATCGCGGGCCGCGCAGCGCTCCACGAGGCCCCTCAGCTCAGGGCCTGTCAATATCGATCCGGTGGGGTTGTTCGGACTGACCGCGAGGATCGCACGCACGGTGTCGGTCCATCCGGCATCGAGCGTATCGAAATCGATCGCCCATCGCCCATGGAATTCGAGTCGATAGGGGATTGAGCGCACCCCGTCGAGCCCGGTCAGGTGCTCGAAGAGCGGATAGCTGGGCCTCGGTAGCATGACCGAGTCGCCCTCGGGAGCGCACAGCAGCTTAAAGAGGATCGAATACGCCTCGCTCGTACTCGCCGTCAACACCACCTGTTCGGGAGCAACCTTGATGCCGAGCCGCCCGTAGTCGCAGGCAACCGCCGCGCGAGCCTCAGTCAACCCCAGCGCCGCAGGTTCGTAGCGCAACGAACGAGAATCTGCGAGGGCCTCGAGAATGGATGACGGATACTCGATGCCCATGACCGTCGGGTTGGTCACGGTCAGATCGATCAGTGGCGTCCCGTTGGCACGAAGCCGCCGCACCGTCTGCGTCAGGCGGTTGGGCTCGAGTGCGTCGGGCACGCGGGACGAGAACATCCACTTGATAGACTATAAGAACGTCAAAGGAACTGTATGGGTCTTTATCGCGCGCTCATCGCCGTCGTCGTCTTCTCGATGTCACCGCAATCGCCGGCCGCGCCGCCCGCACGGCCACCGGTGCCATCGGTGCCAGCGCCCCAGCACGTTCCAACGCTGTCGGTGCCCTACACGCAGTTCACGCTGCCCAACGGGCTGCACGTGATTCTTCATGAGGATCACACGGTCCCGCTCGCCACGGTGAACGTCTGGTATCACGTCGGATCGGCTCGCGAAAAGCCGGGACGGACCGGCTTCGCGCATCTCTTCGAACACCTCATGTTCGAAGGATCGCAACACGTCAAGGAGGGCGAATTCGACACGCTTCTCGAAGCGGCCGGCGCGACGAACAACGGCTCAACTGAGAACGACCGGACGAACTATTACATCGACACGCCGTCGAACGCGCTCGATCTTGCGCTCTTCCTCGAGTCGGATCGCATGGGCTACCTGATCGAGGCCATGTCTCCCGAACGCGTCAACGGCCAGCGGGACGTCGTCAAGAACGAACGCCGGCAGAACTACGAGAACACGCCGTACGGCATGGCATCGATCGAGATCGACAAGATGCTCTATCCGGAAGGGCATCCCTATCGATGGCCGACGATTGGCTACATGGAAGATCTCACCGCGGCGAGCTACGACGATGTCGTCGAATTTTTTCGCAAGTACTACCAGCCCAGCAATGCGAGCCTCGTGATCGCCGGGGATATCGATCCGGCAAAGACTCGGGCGCTCGTCGAGAAATGGTTCGGCGACGTGAAGCCAGGAGCGGCACCCGTACCACCGATTGACTACACCCACGCGATGCTCACTGGCGTCAGCAAGAAGACGATCGAGGATCGCGTCCAACTGCCGCGGCTGTATCTCTCCTGGCTGACGCCGGCTCTTTACAAACCGGGAGATGCCGAGCTCGACGTGGTCTCGCAGATTCTGGCAGGCGGCAAGAACTCGCGCCTGTACAAGCGTCTCGTCTACGACATGCAGATTGCGCAGGACGTCACGGCCTATCAGGCTTCGGCCGCGCTCGACTCCCAGTTTCAAATTGTCGTGACCGCCAGGCCGGCGGATGGCGCGACGCCGCCGGCGACGCTGATAGACCGGATCAAAACGGTGGTGGACGAAGAAATCGTCAAGCTCCAGCAGGCGCCGCCCACGTCCCGCGAGTTTCAGCGTGCCATCAACCAGGTCGAAGCATCGTTCTACAACCGGATGGAAAGCGTCGGAGGCTTCAACGGCAAGGGGAATCAGCTGAACGTGTACTACACGGCGACCGGTAATCCGGATTACTTCAACGAGGACTTGTCGCGCTATCGCGCGCTCGGCGCCGGTGACATCCAGGCGGCTGCCGCCTTCTGGCTGCCGGCGAGCCGGCGCGTCGAGCTGACAGTCGAGCCGATGAAAGGGCGCGAGCCCGGGAAGCACGAGTAGCGCGCCATGAAATCACTCGCAACATGCGTGCTCCTCGTTGGGCTGTTCGTTGCCAGCCTCGCGCTGCGTTCCCCAGATGTGTCGGCCTGGCAGCAGGCGCCCGACCGATCGGTCGCTCCAAAACCGGGTCCCCCACCGGCGCTCAAGTTGCCGCCGATCCAGAAACGCACCCTTTCGAATGGCCTACCTGTCTGGATCGTGGAGCTTCACAAAGTACCGGTCGTGCACGTGTCGCTCGTGATCAAATCGGGCTCGAGCGTCGATCCCCGGGGCAAGTATCGGCCTTGCGAACCTGACGGCGGAAATGCTGGACGAGGGCGCAGGCACCCGAAACGCGCTGCAGATTGCCGACGCCGTCGACTTCCTCGGCGCCAGCCTCTCGACTTCCACTACCTCGGACGCGTCGTACGTCGAACTGCACGTGCCGGTCGCACGCCTTGGCGATGCGCTGCCGATCATGGCTGACGTCGCGCTCCGGCCGACGTTTCCGGAGGAAGAGTTGAAACGGGTCCGCGAAGATTTGCTGACCTCGCTGATCCAGGCCGAGGACGACCCGGAATCGCTGATTCAGTTCGCGTTTCCACGGCTGGTCTACGGATCGCAGCATCGCTACGGAACGTTGACGATTGGCACGGCCGCCTCGGTAAAGGGATTCACCGTCACGGACATGCGTCAGTTCCACTCGCGGAACTATGTTCCGGCGAATGCGGGCCTGATCGTAACGGGCGACATTACGGCGGCAAATGCCGTCGCGCGGCTCGAAACGGCATTCGGCGCGTGGAAGGGAACCGCGCCAGCCGCCACTCCGATCCCTGCGGCAGCCCAACTGACGGCGCGACAGGTGGACCTGATCGACAAACCGGACGCGGCGCAGTCGCAAATCAGCATAGGCTGGGTGGGCGTTCCGCGATCGACACCCGACTACTTCGCGCTCCGGGTGCTGAATACGATTCTGGGCGGATCGTTCACGTCGCGCCTGAATCAGAACCTCCGCGAGGAGCACGGATACGCCTACGGCGCGTCGTCCACCTTCGACATGCGCCGCGGCGCGGGCCCGTTCTATGCCGCCGCCGGCGTGCAGAGCGACAAGACGGCTGAAGCGCTCACAGAGTTTTTCAAGGAGCTGGAGGCGATCCGCAAGCCCATCCCTCCCGAAGAGGTCGACAAGGCCAAGAACTACGTCGCGCTGCTGCTGCCGCGCAATTTCGAAACGACCGAAAGCCTTGCAGGATCGCTGGCGACGATGTTCGTCTACGACCTGCCGGCGGACTATTTCGCGACGTTCACGCAGCGAATTCGCTCCGTGACCCCCGCCGACGTGCAACGCGCCGCCGAACGCTACATTCAACCGGACAAGTTCGCGGTGGTGGTCGTGGGGGATCGCAAGGTGATTGAACCGGGCATCAAGGCGCTCAATCTCGGTCCACTCAAAATCGTCGACACGTCCGAGGTCATGAAATAGCAGTGCCGCTCACAATTTCCTTCGACGAGCTGCTGCGATACACGAACGAGGAACGCGATAAGTGGCGCGCCTGGCTGACCGGCCACGCCGCAGCCCTCGAGGCGCCCGTACAGCCTGGAGGCCGCCTGCCCACCGTGGGCCGGCTGATCGACCACATCTTCCTCGTCGAACGTCGCCATCTGCAGCGGCTACACGCACAACCGCTGTCGGACAGCACGGGGTTGACAGGCAACAACGCTGCCCCTCTTTTTGACTACGGCGCATCGGTGCGGCGCGAACTGGAACAGTTCGTCGCCGATCTTGGCGAGGACGATGCGGATACTGTGCGCAACTTCGAAGTGCGCGAGCGGCAGTGGCCGATGACACCGCGCAAGCTGCTGTTTCACATCCTCGTCCACGAGATCCGGCACTGGGCGCAAATCGCGCTGGCCGTCCGGCTCGCGGGTTTCGATCCGCCGGGCGATCACGATCTCTTTTTCAGCAGAGCGTTACGTTGAGGTCCGTATGAAGACCATCGCATCGGTCATCGTCATTGCCGCCGCGTTTACCGCGTTCGCGTTGAAAACACCTGGCTGGGCGCAGGCGCCCAGGCCGAGCCAGCACGCCTCGGTCAGCCAGCAGGTGGCCGGGACGACGATTACCATCGAGTACAACAGGCCGGTCGCGCGAGGCCGGGAGCTCTTTGGCGCACTCGTTCCGTACAGGCCGCGTGTGGTGCCCTGGAGCCGACTACTGCACGACCATTCAGCTTTCGACCGACGTCAAGATCAACGGGCAGACGCTGAAGGCCGGGACCTACTCACTCTGGGCCGAGCCTGGCGCGGAAAAATGGACGATGATCTTCAACCGCGCGCAGCCGGTGTTTCACACCCGCTATCCCGCGGACCAGGACGTGCTGCGAGTGGCGGTCACGCCACGTCAGGGCACCCACATGGAAACGCTCGCCTTTTACTTCCCCGTTGTCGATGGCACTCGCGCGGAGCTCGTGCTTCATTGGGGAACTGTCGTGGTGCCGTTGTCGATTGAGGTTGGCTAGCTCGCGGCTTCTGGCTTCTGAAAGATTTCGAGCGACGGGTTCTGAGCGCAACGACGCTGAAACTTTTCGATCCGGTTCGTAATCCAGCGAGCTGGACGGAGATCATCCAGCCGGGGCAGTACGTCGCCTTCGCGAAAACGATCGAGACAGGAGCCGCATGCGATGCGCAAGGCCGCCCTTTTTCGGCCCTCGAAGACGCGACGTGCTTGCTCTTCGACACCTTCACGAATGCGGAAACCTTCTGCCGCGAACAGGTCAAGGGCGTGCCGCACGTGCGGTTCGACGTATTCGATTCGACCGGCCGTGCCAATCCACCGCTGCTCGTAATCGTTCACCCCTCGAGAATGGCGCGACTCGAAGGGAATCCAGGCGGAGTTCGGCGGCGCAACTGGATCATCGCGATCCTTGTTCTGGTTGCAGCCGCGTCGTTCTGGCACGACTTCGTCGATGCGCGGAGCCTCCATTTCTTTCCGACGCTTCTGGGCATCAATCTCATCGTCGTTGCGGCTCGATTGTTTCAACTAAACCGATCGTATGCACACGCGGAGACACTCAGGAGGCGGCGGCTTGCCGAGCATCAAAAAGCCGAATCAAGGAACAGCAGCCGGTAGCCGGAGCGAGGAGCCAGCAGTCAACACAGCAGCCAGCAGCCAGCGAAGCCAGCGAAAACGTTCTACCTCAGCCTCTTGCCCCTGACGAGCACCATCGCGTCGCGCGGGCCGAAGGTGTGCGCATACGTCGGCCCGTCAGCGCCCTGGACGAAATTGACGGACGCACCGGTTTCCATGTTCTGCCAGATTGCTTCAGGGATATCGGGGCCGAACCTGAACGTCACCCGTTCGGCAGTCTCCCCGTGATTGAGCGCGATGAGGACGATGGCGTCCGAGGATTCGAGGAACCTGGCTTCGACTCGCCCGGCGGCTCCATCGATGCGAATTTCCGGGGTGACACCGGCGCTCGCGACCAGACGTTGCAGCAATTCTCCGGTACCACGCATCTTGTCCGGATCCTGCTCGAATGCGGCGGACGGGAACGTGCCGATGATGATGGCGCGCCCGCTTCCCTGCGCCGCGGCGACGATCGCCGGATTCCCTGGCCCTCCGCCGTCAGCTGGGAAACGCGCGAGCACACGCGCTGTGCTGGCGACGTCGAAGGATTCGGCAAACGCAGTGCCGGTGAAGGTGCGCCCTCTGAGCGAGGCGAGGGGCCCCTCGAGATCGTTCTCCATTGTGAAGGGGATCGCATCGCCGGATCGCAGCTCCCGCTCACGGGCGCCAAATGTCTGATCGAGGCCTCCGCCAGGAATCCGGGCATTCGCGGTGCCGCGCTCATCGTTCCACGCGGGACGTGCTTCGCTGATGAGCGTGCCGCCACCTGTCACGTACGCTTTCAGCGCCTCGACGACCGGCTGTTGCAACATCACCGGGTAGCTCAAATACACGACGCTGTACTTCGACGCGGCGCCAGCAACCACATCGTCCGGATGAATGAAATCAGCCTGGATGTTCTGCTCGAAGAGGGCGCGATAGATGCCCAACATGGAGTTGCGCACCACCGCGCCGGGTGCGACCGTGTTGCCGCCCACGAGATACGACAACCTGTTGTAGAGGATCGCGACCCGCGCGGGATGCGGACGAAGCGGCGCGAACAGCGCCGCATTGCGCCCGACGACGCCCGCGAATTCGCCGGCGATTCGGGCGCGATCGGTGATCGTGCCATCCAGATCGATCATCCCGTAGCCGTTTGATTCGTACCCCGAACTCATCGGATACCACGCGTAATAGCTGATGGCGCGGGCGCCTCGGGATATCGCGGCCCAGCCCCACAGAGCGGAGATCGGCTCCTGTGACCGGTGTGGCGACCCGTACACCGGTCGCACCCTGTCCGGCTTGAAGTTCACCCATCCACCAGCCTCGATCGCCCGCAGCCGAGCGGATGCCGTCAAGCGCCGATGTCAGCCGGACAGGAGACCATGGGTTCGCCGCTGCAGCATGTTTCGGATAGATCGACGTGCCATAGTGGTCGACCGATCGCGTCATCCACCAATCGTCTGGATTGCCAAACCCTGAAAGCGGGCTGAGCATGATTGCCGGTGCGTCGGAGTGGCTCGAGACCGGGCGTGGCCCGCGAGGAGCGGATGCGTCGGCCTTCAGCTTGAGATCCTCTTCGAGCTTCTTTGCGATGAACGTCTTCCAGTCGATCAGATCGGTGTAGGACAGGATGGTGCCGAAGCGTGGAGGCTCAATCTGATCCCACGACGAAAACGTCCGGTACCAGGCACGGTTGACCGCGTCGAGCGTCTGGTATTTCCCCTTCAGCCAGTCGCGGAAACGAGCCTGCGTGTAGGGGCAATAGCAGAACTCGGCCGGCGTGTTGAACCAGACCCAGTTGACCAGATGCGGTTCACTCCAGACGTCGACGGCATAGAACGACTGGTGCCGGGCGGCCGCAGTGGTGGCCGCCCCGATGAAGGCGACCATGTCGGCGCGAACGCCTGTGTGATCGAGGCAGTAACCCGGTGAGGCCTGCGATCCAATGCGCGTGCCCTGATCGCTGACGAAGCTCGAATCGGGATAACGGGATCCCAGCCATTCGGGCGATGCGTCGGTGTAGATCTGGACGATGACCCGCAAGCCGGCTTCATCTGCAAGTGAGAGCAATTGTTCGAGCGCGTCAAAACGGTAGTGGCCGCGCTCGGGCTCGGCACTCGCCCAATCCACCCAGGTCTTGACGCTGTTGAAACCGAGCGACTTGATCGCGGCGAGATCGCGACGCCACGCGTCTCGTTCGTCCGCCGGATTCCGGGAGACCATCGGCGCGCGCGACGTCCCGCCGCCGTACCAGACGCCGATCGGGACGAAGGGTGGGGACGATTGTGGAGCGCGCGACAGCGGCACCACGAGAACGGAAACCATCACCGCGCAGAGCACGAGTCGCATCGCGACATTCTCAAGGGAAAGAGGACAGGGGACAAGGGAAAGCGCCTGCGGCCCGAGCGAGGGGCCGGCTTGCCAGCCGAAGCGCCGGCCCACCTTCGCCAAGGCTACGGTGGGCAACCTTCGCCAGACATCGGCGCGAAGGTTGGAGGGAAGCGCCGCAGAGCGGCGCCCCCGAGCGAGAGCGAGCGGGGGTGGGGCCCCGCGAGCAGTGAGAAAAGAAGAGCAGCGGCGAATCAGGACGCGATCCGGATCCCGGATCCCGGACAACGAATTACGGAACTACTCAATATTCCAACGCGCCGACCCTGCGGCCAGCACGGCTCCGGCCGCGATGAAGGGCAGCGCGCGAGTCAGGCTCGACATGACGGTATTCGTATACAGGCTTGATTGTCTGACGTGACCGTCGTACGGGCCGGTGGCCAGCCCATCGCGGGTTGGACGATACAGGCTGTCGAGCGACTGGACGGAGCCGGTTTTGTCTTTCTGCTGATCGAAAAGCGTTCGTTCCATCAGCGCGTCCGTTGCGCGGGGTGCAACGCGGCTCATCGCCGCGATGATCCCGCCTCCTGCCCCCACTGTGACCTCGCGGACGGGTCGTTCCGCGCACCGCAGGATGGCGCGCGCGACAACTTCCGGAGCATAGACAGGAGGAGGAAACGTCGGAGCGTCAGGCATATAGTTGCGGGCATGTTCGACGAACGGCGTGTTGATCGACGTCGGCTTCACGAGCGTCACGGATATCGGCAGCCTGTCGTGCTCGAGCTCCATGCGCAGCGCGTCCGTGTAGCCAAGCACGGCGTGCTTGGATGCCGAGTACATGCCCTGCAGTGGAATGGCCCGATCCGAGACGACGCTTCCAATGTTGATGATCGTGCCCCCTCGATTCGCGAATTGCCGCACAGCCGTCCGGCATCCGTGGACGACTCCCCAGAAGTTCGTGTCGAACAGACGCCGCTTGTCGTCCATCGGGACATCGACGAGCCGGCCGTAAATCGAGATGCCGGCGTTGTTCACCCAGGTGTCGAAGCCTCCGAACTCGCGAATCGCGGCCTCGGCCACGCGATCCATGTCCTCGGGCACGGCCACGTCTGCGACCACGTGCGTCGCGCGGCCACCACGCACGTCGATCTCCTCGACTGCCACACGCAGGTCACGTTCGTTTCGTGACGTCATGACGACCCGCGCGCCGCGCGCGGCGGCCATGCGCGCAGTCGCGAGCCCGATGCCGCTCGATGCGCCCGTGATGACAATCACCTGATCGCGCAACCTCTTCGGTTTCCACTTACGCCTGATTAGTGCCATATGTCGCCTCCGGTGACCGTTGGGTCGTGCAACCCGCAGGCCAGATGTAACGCTGAGGTATAGTTGCCTTCTTCCTTGTCATGACTCACTCCATCACGCTCGACGACATCCGCGCCGCAGCGGCACGTGTGTCGAAAGTGGCTCACGTCACGCCTCTTCTGGATGTTTCTGCTACAGCGGGTCGAACCCTGCTGCTGAAGTGCGAGAACCTTCAGCCGATGGGCGCCTTCAAGATTCGGGGGGCCTACAACATGCTGGCCCAGTTGACCGCAGACGAGCGCCGGCGCGGAGTCATCACATTCTCGTCCGGCAATCACGGACAGGCGATGGCGCTGGCGGCGCGCGAGCTCGGAGCGCCGGCGGTTGTCGTCATGCCAACCACGGCCGCGAAGGTGAAGATAGAGGGCGTCAAGGGATTTGGCGCCGAGGTCATCTTTGCCGGGACAACGTCGACCGAACGCCGGGTGCGGGCGGAAGCAGAGGCGACCGCGCGCGGATTGACGATCGTGCCGCCGTTCGATCATTCCTGGGTCATCGCGGGACAGGGCACGGCCGGGCTGGAAATCCTCGAGCAGCGACCGGACGTCGCCACGATAATCGTGCCGGTTGGCGGGGGCGGCCTCGCAGCCGGGGTGGCCGTGGCCGTCAAGCTGTCGCGCCCTGATGTCGAGGTCATCGGCGTGGAACCGTCGGGCGCCGCGAAGATGAAGCGGTCCCTCGAAGCCGGCCATCCTGTGACCCTCGATCACACAGAGAGCGTCGCCGACGGCCTGCTGCCCGTCCGGCCCGGCGACCTCACGTTCGCACTCATTCAGCAATACATCGATCGCGTGGTCACCGTCGAGGAGCAACAAATCATCGACGCCGTCCTGTGGCTCCATTCATCCGCGAAGATCGTAGCGGAACCATCGGGCGCCGCGAGTGTGGCGGCAGCTCTGGCCGGCGCAGGCGGACAAGGGCCCACGGTGGCGATCATCAGCGGCGGCAACATCGACAGGGAGCGGTTGGAAGAATTTCAGCGGTCCGCGCTCAAGCCGTAACGTCCAATCCATGCCCATCGAACGCTTCGACATGGAGCGCATGCAATCGACGTGGGAGAACGTCGTCGAGTTCGACATGAGCGAAAGCGGGGTGCGTCCGCTCACCCTGCGCGAGCTCGTCGCGATGGGGTTCGATCTCGACGAGTTCCTGGATCAGCCTCTTGGCTACAGCCAGTCGAACGGCACCGTCGAGCTGCGGGAACGAATCAGCGCCCTGTATCCCGGCACGTCGATTGAGCACGTCGAGGTCACCAATGGCACGTCGGAGGCGAACTATCTCGTCGCGCTGAGCCTGTTGAGCTCCGGCCATCGCTTTGCGATGCAGCTCCCAAATTACATGCAGATGCCGGGCGTGGCGCGAAGTGTGGGCGCGGACGTTCGACCGTTCCAACTGCTTCAGGAGCGCGAATGGGAACCTGACTGGGACGAGTTCGAGCGCGCGGTCTCTTCTGGCACCCGGCTTCTTTACATCTCAAATCCCAACAACCCGACTGGAGCCGTGTTGTCCGAATCAGCGATGGCACGGATCGTCGATCGCTGTGACGCGACCGGCACGTGGCTGTTGGCCGACGAGGTGTATCTCGGCGCGGAGATCGATCGACCGAGGACACGAAGTTTCTGGGGCATGAGCGATCGCGTCATCGTCACGAGCGGCCTGTCCAAGGCCTACGGGATCCCGGGGGTTCGAATCGGCTGGATCGTGGCGCCGGAGACACTGACCGCCGACTGCTGGACGCAGCACGACTATCTGACAATCGGGCCAAACAAGATGTCCGATCGAATCGCCCGCGTTGCGGTGGAACGCGACAATCGCGAGCGCTGCTACGCCCGAACGCGCGAGATTCTGACGCACAATTTACCTGTCGCCCGCCGGTGGATTGAGAGCTTCGCCGGACGCGTGACGTGGCGTGAGCCCCAGGCCGGTGCCCTCGCGCTCGTCAAGTACGATTCCCCCGTCGCGAGCGTTGAACTCGCCGAACGCATTCGCACCCGCCAGAGCACACTGGTCGTCCCGGGATCCCACGTGGGACTCGAAGGCTATTTGCGAGTCTGGCTGGGCGGCCACGAAGCTTTCCTGCGCGAAGGTCTGCGGCGGATAGGCATCGAGCTTCGCGAGCTAGAGTTCCGTTAACCAAACCCCTCCTGCTGCGTATTGACGTGTGAGGAGTCGATTCACATGTCCCACACAGTCCGTCAAGGTCTTCTTCGCGTCGTCAGCACCGTGGCCCTCTTGGCGCTGGCGTATCCCGTGGCGGCAGCCCAGGAGGCCCCCGCGTCCTCCGCACGCCGGGCCAACCCGGGAGGTGGGCAGGTCGGATCGACTCCCGCTGACGCCGACGCCGGGACTGCCGAGCAGACAAGGCGGGATCTGGAACGAGTACTGGAGAGATACCCGCCGGCCGTTGGCCGCGTGCTCAAGCTTGACCCGGCGCTGATGAACAACCCGGGCTACGTAGGCCCCTACCCCGCATTGTCGACCTTCCTCGCGCAGCATCCCGAAGTCGTCCACAACCCGGGCTATTTCCTGGAGAACGTCAATACCCCGTTTCAGGGTTACAACGACCCGCGTCGCCAGCAGCGGCAGGAAATGTACGGCTTGCTCGCGGGGGTTGCGCTGTTCATCGGGTTCCTCATCGTGATTGGCCTCGTCGTGTGGTTCGTCCGCATGGTGATCACGTCCCGCCGCTGGAACAAGCTGTCGAAGGTGCAGTACGAAGTGCACAGCAAGCTGCTGGATCGGTTTACGGCGAACGAGGATCTGCTCGCCTACATGCAGACCCAGGCTGGACGCAACTTCCTCGAATCCGCGCCAATTCGCCTGCCGGACGAGCCACAGTCCATGTCGGCGCCGGTCTCGCGCATCCTCCTGTCTGTGCAGGCGGGAGTCGTGCTCCTGCTGACGGGAATCGGGCTACTCTATGTGAGCAGTACGTTCATCGACGAGCCCGCCGAATTGTTCCGGGTGATTGGCGTCGTGACCCTGGCGCTCGGCGCCGGGTTCATCATCTCGGCGGTTGCGGCTTACGCCTTGTCAAGAAAGCTCGGGCTGCTCGATCCTGCGCCAGCCGACCATGTCTGATGTGACGCTCTCCGAAATCGAACAACTACGCGCCGAGGCTGCGGCCGCGGACACTGTGTTCGAGATGAACGAGGATGCCTTCCGCGCGCTGTACGACCGCACGGCGCGGGCCTTGTGGGCCTACCTGTCCCGCATCACGGGAAGCCCCGATCTCGCCGACGACCTCCTGCAGGAAACCTACTATCGATTTCTCCGGGCCCGTGTTCGCTACGAGAGCGAGGCGCACCGGCGGAACTCACTGTTCCGCATTGCCACGAATCTGGCCCGCGACGGTCATCGGCGAGGCCTTCGCGCGCGATTCGTCGGGATCCCAGATGACGAGTTGCCGGCGGGCATCGACATCGCCGCAGACGCCGAGCGGCGAACGGATCTCGGCCGCGCGATGGCGCAACTGAAACCCCGCGAGCGCGAAATGCTCTGGCTCGCCTATGCACAGGGATCGAGCCATCGCGATATCGCCGGAACCCTTGGGGTCAAGGCCGGAAGCGTTCGGCTGCTTCTGTTCCGTGCGCGGCGAAAACTTGCGGAAGTATTGCGAGGCGATCGGCTTCCGATCACTCCGGGGAAAGCAGGCCACCATGACGTGTGAATGCGATCGGGAGCAGGACGTGCTCGACGCGATGGCCGGCGGCCGGTGGCCCGGGCAATGTGATGAAGATCTGCGTGCACATGTGAACGCGTGCGGAACATGCCGCGATCTCGCCGACGTCGCGACGGCGCTGCTGGGCGATCAGGAGACCGCGTGGCGTGAAGCGCGTGTGCCACCCGCCGGCGTCGTGTGGTGGCGCGCCCAGTTGCGGGCGCGCGAAGACGCCGCCAGGGCCGCCGGACGGCCGGTGGCCTTCATCCAGGGCGTCGCGGCATCGGTTGCCGTCTGGCTGCTGATTGCGCTCTACAGGGCCCTGCCCGTGGAGTACGTGGCGGAATGGCGAGCATGGCTCACCGAGTTTGTTCCAAATGCCACGCTCACGATGTCGGACGTGTCTCGGGTGGCCGCCGCGGTGCCGCTTGTCGTATTGCTGACCGTCGGCGTCTGGCTGGTGCTGGCGCCGATCGCGATCTACTTCGTGGTCGTGGATGATTAGTAGCGTCGCTTTCACTTCTCGCCGGCGTTCTTGAGCACCTGGCCCGGTAACGCGCCGGTGTGCTCGCCTTTCCGAACAACGACGACCCCGTTCACGAGCACGTAGGGAATGCCCGCGGCGTACGCGTGCGGCTTTTCAAAAGTGGCCGTGTCGGCAATCGTCGACTGATCGAACACGGTGAGGTCGGCCGCGTACCCCGCCTTGACGAGACCGCGCCGCTCGAACCTGAAGTGCTCCGCCGGCAGGGACGTCATCTTTCTGATCGCCTCTTCGATGGGAATCACGTGGCGCTTTCGAACGTATTCGCCGAGCACGCGCGCGTTGTTCCCGTAGCCCCGCGGATGCGGGACACCTTCGCCCATCGTGAGCACGCTGCTATCCGAGGCAATGCCAACCTCCGGGTGCCGCATAATCCGCTCGACGTCGTCGTCGGACATGAAGTGGTACACCATGGACGCGCCGCCCGCGAGCATCATGACCCGCGCGGCTTCGAACTGGGCATCGGCTGAATCCGATTCGCGAAGCTTCGCGGCGACTTGCTTCATGGACAGGCCGTTCAGCGACGCGTCCGGCTGGTAGGACGCGACCACGGCAAACGACAGATCCGACAGCCCGCGCTCCGCCAGCAGATCGCGCATCTCACCTTTGATCTTTGCCCAGGCGGCGGGGTCGTTCAGCCGCCTGGCGATGGCGTCCGATCCTCCTTCGAGAGACCAGGAGGGAAATCGGATTCCCAGGTTCGAGCTGGCCGCGGTGTAGGCGTACTGGTCCGCCTCGACATCGATCCCGCGGGCTCTTGCGGCATCGATCATCGACAGCGCGCGCGCGCTCGCCCCCCACTTGCTCGGGCTGTCGACTTTCAGGTGTGAGATCTGCACACGGCACATCGCGATCTCGCCGACGTGAATCGTCTCCTGAACGGCCTCCTCGAGCGCGGTCCCCTCGTTGCGCATGTGGGAGGCGTACAAGCCGCCCGCGTTGCCGGCAACGCGGGCCAGTTCAAGGATCTCGGCGGGCTTCGCATACGTGCCTGGGATGTATTGCAGGCCCGTGGAAAAACCAACCGCACCGTCGGCCATCGCTTTCCAGACGAGCGACTTCATCTTTGCCAGTTCGGAGACCGTCGCGTCGCGATTCGCCGTGCCCATGACCGCGCGCCGAACGGTGTTGTGGCCGATGAGGGTGGCGTAGTTGATCGCGATGCCCGCCTGGCGAATCTTGGTCAGGGCTTCTCCAACATCGAGTGCCGACCCTCCGCAGTTCCCCGCGACGACGGAGGTCACGCCCATGCGGACGAAATTGTCCGCGCGAGGCGTGTCGGCAATGTCGTCTGCGTGCGTGTGGACGTCTATGAAGCCTGGAGCGACCATCAGGCCCGTTGCATCAACGATCTCGGCAGCGGTCGCGTTCCCGAGAGAACCAACCACCGCGATGCGACCATCTTTGATGGCCACGTCGGCGCGCACGGGACGCGAGCCCGAACCGTCGATTACCGTTCCATGTGCAATTAGTACGTTGTACCGGGCGGGCTGAGATTCTGGTGAGGCGCCGAACAGCGCGACGGCCAGGGCGAAGCCGGCGATCGAAACCCCACGCATGGGACACATGTGTCCCGAGTATAGCGGAGCGTCAGCCCGGCGTCAGGCTATCGCCGACCCGAGGCCGTCGTCTGATCGGGGCATGCGGGTGCGGGGACGGGAAACTCGCGCCGCCGAGAGAACAAAGTCGGCGTGCGCGTCCACATCGCTTCGGTTGACCTTGATCACGTCAGGTTTCTTCACGAGGGTCTCTCCCTGCTCCAGCGTCAGCTCCACGCGGTACTTGCCGGGTGTGACCTTGAACGTGAAACCGCCCGCGACGTTGGTCGTCGCGTGCTGACGCTCACCGGTATCGAGGTTGACGACGTCCACCGACCGGCCGGAAATTGCGCTCGTGCCTTCCGGTCCGCGGACCGTGCCGCTGATCGTGCCGTCGGCCTCGAGCGGCTTCGGGCTGAGGTCGAGAACCGGACCACCGTGACACGCGGCGAGACTGATCAGCATCAGCGCGACCGCAGATAACCAGATGGCCGTCGCGTTACACGCCCGGTGGAAACAAGCTTCCTTCACATCTCCCTCGACCCCCGAAGGTGCAAGGTCAAGGCCACCGCGAACCGACCTGTTCATTTCTGGAAAAACGGCCGGGCTGTCGCATCTGAGCGGTCAGGCCTCTTTCAAGTCGATGCCGATGATCTGCATCAGCCGCAAGGCGTTGCGGGACGTCGCCAGTCCGTCACGAAGGCGGTAATCAAAGCCCATGGAATCCTTGTCGTCCACCGTCTCCGTGAAATGGACGAGCATGGCGGATGACTTGAGTGGTTCCTCGCCGGCAAGACTGAGATCGTGTGTCGTCATGACCCCGATTGCGCCGGCATCGAGCAGATGACGCGCCACGGCGCGAACGGCTATCCCCCGCTCGGCGCTGTTCGTGCCCTGCAGGATTTCATCGAGCAGGTAGATCAGCACGCGGCCCTCGCGCGGACGTTCCGCGGCATCGACGACTCCCTTCAGGCGCGCGAGCGCCGCCATGAAGTACGACAACCCCAATTCCAGGGAGTCCTGCACCCGGATGCTGCTCTGGAGATCGGATGGAGGCAAACGCAGCCGCGTGGCACAGGCGCAGCTCCCTGCCTGTGCAAGCACTGCGTTGAGGCCGATCGCCCGCAGCAGCGTGCTCTTGCCCGACATGTTCGAGCCGGTGACCAACAGGAGCGTTCCGGGCGGCCCCACCCTCACGTCGTTGCAGACTCGCCGCTCGTCGGCAATCAGCGGATGACCCAATGCCTCCGCGTCGAACACCGGACCGCTGTCGATCTCCGGCATCGCCCATGCCGGATTGTCGCGCCGCGCGGAGGCGAACGACGAGAGCGCGTCCATCTCGCCGAGCGCGTTCAACCAGTCACGAACGTGAGAACCGGCCTGATGACGCCATCGTTCCAGCGCGAACAGCACGTGAAAGTCCCATAGCGTGGACGCCTGGATGATGAAGTGAAAGATGCCGGCACCGCTGCGGAGTTCGGCGCATCCGAGGATCCGGTTCAATCTGCGCATGCAGGCAGGAGCGGACCTGCCATCGGCCGACAGACGATCGCGGAGATCTCGCAGCACCGGCGAGACGAACGAGACCGCCGTCGCGTGCTCGAAAAGCGCCGCGTAGCGCGCCAGGGAGTGTTGTCCTGCTCCGGCACGATTGAACGCATGATGGATCCGGGTCGCATACGTGAACGAGAGGACCACACCAGCGACCAGCGGAATCAGCCACAGCGCGGCGTCGATGATGTCGAGCATGAACAACGCACACAAGATCCAGATTGACGCGGTCAGTGCAAGGACGATGATGTAGAGCACTCCGGGAAGTATCGTCGCGTGCAGACCGCGGTTGACCGGAATGGCGAGGCTCGGAGACCAGGCGGGCCCCTCGGCCCACTCGAGGAACCGGTCGATTTCAGCCTGGCGGGCCGCGCGCGCGAGTTCCCCGTGAGCCGCGAACTGCTCGCGCCACTCGTCGGCGGCCGCCAGTTCCAGGATCGCCGCTTGGCGCGACCTGATGGTGTCGGCATCGGCCGGACTCAGCAGCCAGCTTGCCAGCGTCACGTGTCCGCCTGCCGTCGCGGCAGGCCCGAGCCACTGGTACAGCGAGGCTCGTCCAAAAAGATCGAGGTCGATCGCGTAGGGATGATGTGTCAGATCAATCGATGACGGCGCGTCGGCCGGAGGAAGATCGTCCCATCGGCGTTCGACCCGGGCAGCGGATCGAAGACTGACCGTCCGAAGTGCGCCGTGCCACGTGGCTCGTTCGTCAACGCGCGCGTGCCACGCGACCAGCATCCCGAACACGAGGAACAGCGCCGCGTCGAGCGCGATCCAGCCGGGGCTGGCCGCCCGAGTGATCGTCCAGATCACGGCTCCTGCCGCAACCAGAAACAGGATCAGCCGCGCTCGCGATATCTGAAGCGATTGTCGCAGTTCGGTATCGCGATGCGCGCCGTGTTCGGCCGCCCGTGCCTGATACGGAACGATCACGCGGCAGCCTTTCGTGCCCAGATGTTCAGCCGCCAGTAGTCGAGCGTCAACGGTGGATCGTCGTCGCGCGCCTGGTCCGTCACCCGGCGCATGAAGCCGGCGCGGTCAGCAACCGGCAGCCGGTCCAGGTGATGGCGGAGACAGACAGCGGCCACGAACTCGCTATACCGCTCCTCGCCCTCGAACGTAACAGGCGAGACAATCAGAGAGACTTGAAGATCCTCGAAGCCGGCACGGGCGAGCCGATCTTCGGTATCTAGAACGTTTTCGAAATGGTTGAAATCGCGCCACGCTGAAAAGTGGGGCTCGTAATCGGGCGACTCCATTAACGATCGCGCGCGCGCGTGGAGACGAGCGAGGTTCCCGGCGCCGCCGCACTGCGCCACGACCCGGCCGCCCGGCTTGAGCGCCGCGTGCAGGCTGCGAAACAACTGGTCGTGGTCGGGGATCCAGTGGAACGTGGCGGCGCTGAAGATGGCGTCGAACGCCCCCGCGAAGGGGAGGTCGGCGCCGTCTCCCAGGACGTACGTGGGTAACCCGACGACCGGGGTCTGACCCCGGGCGCCCGGATTCCCAGGGGTGTGTAAACCAACGACCGGGGTCAGACCCCGGAGACTGGCTTGCCGGAGCATCGCCGCCGACCGATCCAGCCCGACGACAGTTATTCCCGGCGCTCGGGCGATCTCCTCGGTCAAACGTCCTGTGCCGCAACCAAGATCGAGAATCCGTTCGCCCACCACGGGCGCCAGGCGCCCGGCGACAGCACGTCCCCACGCCAGCTGGGGATCGGAAATCCGGTGATACTTCGCGGCGTCCCAATCAGACATGGATTCAGTGTACAGTCGCGTCCGGTTTCGCACCCTTTCGAGACAGTTCGACGGAGAAAAGCCCATGCGTGTGCTGTTCCTCGTGTCGATTCTCGCGGTGAGCATGATGATCCCGCGCGGCCTCACCGAGGCCCAGCAGCGGGCGCGAGGCATCCGGCTCGCCGACATCACCTGGCAGCAGGCCGCCGACGTGCTCCGCCCCGAGACGGTTGTCGTCATTCCACTCGGCGCCGGATCGAAAGAGCATGGCCTGCACCTGAAACTGGGCAACGACGCGATCGTCAGCGACTATCTCACGTCACGCGTACTCGACGCGTCCGACGTCGTCGTCGCGCCGTCGCTGCCGTATCATTTTTATCCGGCCTTCGTCGAGTATCCGGGTTCGACCTCGCTCACGCTCGACACGGCGCGGACGCTGACAATCGAGGCCGTGGGGAGCCTGGCCCAGCACGGACCGCGCCGCTTCTACGTGATCAACACGGGTGTCTCGACCGCACGCGCGCTCGAGCCTGCGGCGCGCTTGCTTGCGTCACAAGGCATTCTGCTCACCTATACGGATCTCGCCGGTCAGCTCGATCGCATCTCGGCCCCGCTCCGCCAGGAAGAGGGAGGCACACATGCGGACGAGATCGAAACATCGATGATGCTCTTCATCGATCCGCCGTCAGTCGACATGCGCCGCGCCGTCAAGGAATACACCCCCTCGCCTGGCCCGCTGCAGTTGACGCGCCGTCGCGGCGTTCCGGGAACCTATTCTGAAAGCGGCGTGTGGGGCGATCCGACACTGGCCACGCGCGAGAAAGGGCGCACGATCGTCGAAGGCCTTGTCGCCGCCATTCTGCAGGACATCGAAATCCTGCGGCGGACCACGCCACCGGCGCCACGCCCCGTCATGACGGCGCCGTCAGCGCCAGTCGCTCCCCCGCCGACGCCACGGCGACCGCCTGCCGGCGGACCCACCTGCATGCCGGGCGATGAGCGGACGATTCGCGGATTCGCCGATGCCTTCACGTTCCACTGGAATAACGGGGATGCCACGAACCTTTCGCTGCTCTGGTCAGTCGACGGGGACATGGTCCATCCCGACGGGTTGACGGAACGCGGACGCGAAACGATCCGCGCGAATCGTGCCGCCCTGTTCATGCGCCAGGAATATCGCGCATCGAAGCATCCTCTGACCTTCGGCAACGTCCGGTGCATCACGGCTGATTCCGCCGTCGTTGACGGAAAATGGGAGCTTCGTGGTGTGATGGATGCCGGTGGCAAGCCGCTGCCAGTCTTCGAGGGCCTGTTGACGATCGTGATGGGTCGAGGCCAGACAGGATGGGCGATCGAGGCCTATCGCTACACGCAGAAGCCTGCAGCGGCACCCATGCCGACATGGCTCAAACGGCCCGGATATCCGGGAGGGTTATAGAAGATCCCTGCCGGGATCCGGGATCCTTGCTGGGATCCGGGATCCGTTGTCCGGGATCCGGGATCCGGGATCCGGGTAAGCTTCATCAGTCATGGCAGTTGCTCCAGTCGTTCACGTGACGGCCATCCGAAAAACATACGGACGAACCGTTGCCGTCGACGAAGTCTCATTCCAGGTGAACGAAGGCGAGATCTTCGGCTTGATCGGTCCGAACGGCGCCGGGAAGACCACCACGATGGAGTGCGTGGAAGGGTTGCGCGCCCCCGATAGCGGCGCGATCTCGGTGCTGGGACTGGATCCAAGGAAGGACGTCTACGCGCTGCAGGATCGAATCGGGGTGCAGCTGCAGGAGGCGCAACTCCAGAAGCGAATCAAGGTCCGCGAGGCCGTCGGGCTGTGGGCATCCTTATATCGGCGCCCCGTCGACGGCGACAGATTGCTGGACCAGCTCGGTCTGAGCGAGAAACGCAACGCCTGGTTCATGACGCTGTCCGGCGGCCAGAAGCAGCGCCTGTTCATCGCGCTCGCGATCATCAACGATCCGGAGCTGGTGTTCCTCGACGAGTTGACGACCGGCCTCGATCCCCAGGCCCGGCGCGCCATCTGGGAGCTCGTCCGCGGAATACGCGCCCGCGGCAAGACCGTCTTCCTGACGACGCACCTGATGGAGGAGGCCGAGCGTTTGTGCGATCGGGTCGCCATCATCGATCACGGGCGAATCATCGACATCGGCACGCCTGACGAATTAATCCGGCGGCACTCGCCGGAGCGCACGGTCGTGATCTCGACGCCGGATCAGTCTGTCGGGGAGCGTTTCCGGATGATGCCCCAGGTGGAGTCGGTCGCCGCTCAGGACGGGCGGTTCACCATTCGGGGACGCGGCGAGGATTTCGTGACCCGCATCATCGAGGCCATCGCGGAGCATCGAATTGCCGTGACCGACTTCAGCACGGAACGCTCGACGCTCGAAGACGTCTTCCTGAAAGTGACCGGCCACTCGATTCGGAACTGAGCGCAACCATGCTACGAGGACTCCTGGCGTTGACGTGGCTCGAGATCAAGATCTTCGCTCGCGAGCCGCTTGGTGTCATCGGAACAGTTGGCATTCCGGTGCTGGTCTTCGTCGTGCTCGGGCGCATGTTCGCGCCCCTGAGGGGACGGCCCTCGCCGGGGTCGCCTGACCTGATAACCATCGACCTTCCGATCCTCGCCGCCATCCTGATCGCGCTCAGCGCGATCCTGTCCCTGGTGACGATCATCGCCATCTATCGCGAAGGAGGCATTCTCAAGCGGCTTCGGGCCACGCCGCTGCGATCGCTCACCATCCTGAGCGCGCACGTCCTCGTGAAGTTGTTGTTCACGGCTGTGACTCTTGTGGGGATGGTGCTCGCCGGCAGGCGCTACTTTCCTGCCGGGACGGGTGCCCCCTTCTTCTCGTTCGGCCTGGCGCTGCTCTACTGCACGTTCTGCATCGTCTCCATGGGATTCCTGATTGCCAGTCTCGTCCCTACCGCTCGCTTTGCGCAGCCGGTCGGCACGCTGATCCTCTATCCGATGGTGGGCCTGTCCGGATTGTTTGCGCCAATCACCGCGCTGCCGCCAGCTCTCCAAGTCGCCGCGCGGTTTCTCCCGCTCACCTATACCGTGTCGTTGTTGAGAGGCATCTGGCGCGGCGAGGGATGGATGGCCCACTCAGGGGATGTCGCGGCTCTCGGAGCGATCTTTCTGGTTTGCACCGCCGTCTCGTCGCGAGTGTTTCGGTGGGAGTAGCCGCCATCCTTTTTTCATTTCCATTCCTTCCCGCCGGACGCTAAGTTATCGACCATGAAAGCATTTCGACTGTCCTTGCTCCTCCCGCTCGGCGTGTTGATTGTGTCTGGCTTCTCCCAGCGCGCTACGCCGGCTGCTGCTCAAGGCGGCGTGACCACCAAGGTCGTCGCCGCGGCGAACGCCTTCCTCGCCACGCTCAGCGAGGCCGAGCGCGGAAAGGTTTCGTTCGACTTCAACAGCAGCCAGAAGACAACCGGGTGGTCGAATCTTCCCAGCGGAATCTTTTCACGCAACGGTCTTCGGATGGGCGATCTCGCGGCCCCGCAGCGCCAGGCCGCGCTGGCCGTGGTCGCGGCCGCACTGAGCCGCTCCGGCTATCAGAAGGTCACCGACATCATGAACGGCGACGAGGTGCTGAAGAACCGTGGCGGCGGTCGAACCGGCGGGCGCCAGGGCGCGCCGGGAGGCGGCCGTGGTGGCGGTGTTCAGTTCGGAATCGACGAGTACTACATGGCCTTCGTGGGCGCCCCGTCGGTCACGAGTCCATGGATGCTCCAGTTCGGCGGGCATCACCTCGCCATCAACGTCACGATCGTTGGCCCGAACAACGTCATGACGCCGAGCCTTCCCGCCGCGCAGCCCGCCCGGTACGTCCTGAACGGACAAACGATTCGCCCGCTGGGCAACGAGAACGACAAGGGCTTTACGCTCATCAATGCACTCGATGACAGCCAGAAGAAGCAGGCGATTCTCAACTACGACGTGAGAGATCTCGTCCTCGGGCCCGGCAACGACGGCAAGGTGATTCAGCCTGAAGGCATGCTCGCCTCGGGCATGAATCCGAATCAACAGGGCATGCTGCTCGATATCGTTCATGAATGGGTGGGCATCCTGAACGACGAGGCGGCCACGGCGAAGATGGCTGAAATCAAGAGCAACCTCCCCAAAACGTATTTCGCGTGGAGCGGCGCGACGACCAATGGCGGCCTGGCCTACTACCGAATCCAGGGCCCGACGGTGATCATCGAGTACGCGCCGCAGCAGGGCGACCTCGAACACATTCACACGATCTATCGCGATCCGACGAATGACTACGGCGCGGGGTTGGTGAAGAAGTAGAAAGTTAAAAGTTAAAAGTCAAAAGTTAGAGCGCCTGCGGCCCGAGCGAGGGGCCGGAGGGAAGCGCCGCGAAGCGGCGCCCCCGAGCGAGAGCGAGCGGGGGTGGGGCCCCGCGAGCAGTAAGAAATGCAATCTGGATGTGACTTCACGCATGATGCCTAGTCGCGCGAGAACACTCGCGGTTCTCGTCGTTCTGTTGGTGTGCCCCGCGTCGGCCGGCGCGCATCGGCTCGACGAGTATCTCCAGGCCGCGCGCGTCGGCATCGGCATCGATCGCGTGAATCTCGACATCGATCTCACGCCGGGCGTCAGCATCGCCTCGAACGTGGCGACGTGGATCGACACGAACGGCGACCGCGAAATCTCGACGAGCGAATCGCAGGCGTATGGCCGGCAGGTCCTGCGGTCGGTGTCGCTATCGGTCGATGGCGTCACGGCGCCGCTCCAGCTAGTAGACGTCCAGGCACCGGACGTCCGGCAGATGGCTGAAGGGGTCGGAACCATTCGCCTTCGCGCCTCAGCCGAGCTTCCCGCGACAGCGTCGGGCCAGCACCAGGTGATCCTCATCAATACCCATCATCCTGAATCGAGCGTCTACCTCGCGAATGCCCTGGTTCCGGCCGATACAACGATTCGCATCCTGGCCCAGAACCGAACGCGGGATCAGCACAGCGTCACGATCGACTACGAGATCGGGAATTCACGCACCTGGACCCGGGTCTCGTGGCTGTTTGCCGCCGCGACAATGCTCAGCATGGCCGCCGTGACCCGCAGGGGGCTGAGCCGGGCAAGAAACCGTTAAGCTCCCTATTTGCTTTGCCGGATTGCGCCAACCGGCCTACAATCTGCCGATCAGAGCTCTTGCCGAAAGGGAAGACGATGGCTTCGAAGGACGATAAACCCGGCGGTTTCTCCGTTAGCCGCCGCGACTTTCTGAAAACCGCGGGCGTGGTCAGCGCGGTCACCGCCGCGACCTCCCCTGCCGAAGCGGAAGCGCAGGCGGGCGGCGTCAACGCGGTGGGACCAGGCAACGTGCCCGTTCGCCTGATGGTGAACGGAAAGCAGCTCAACTTGACGATTGAGCCGAGAACGACGCTGCTCGATGCGCTCCGCATGCGCGCGGACCTGACTGGCAACAAGCGCGGGTGCGACCGGGGCGCGTGCGGCGCGTGCACGATGATTGTCGATGGCCGGGCGGTCTACGCCTGCTCGACGCTCGCCATCGACGTCCAGGGTAAAGAGATTCGCAACGTCGACGGCCTGGCGACCGCCTCCGGCCTGCACCCAGTGCAGGAGGCGTTCTGCGACAAGGACGCCTTGATGTGCGGGTTCTGCACGCCCGGTTTCATCATGGCCAGCGTCGCGTTGCTCGAGAAGAATCCCGCGCCGACACCCGAACAAATCCGCAAGGGTCTGGACGGCAACATCTGCCGCTGCGGAACGTTCTCGCGGATCTTCGAAGCTGTATCGAGCGTGAAGGGGGTGCAGCGTGGCTGAGCGAGTGAGCGACAGCGAACGAGCCACGCGAACGGAGTGGGGAGCAGGGGCCCCCACGAGTGAGCGTGTAGGGGAGTCTGAGGGGCGATGCCCCTCAGTGAAAGAAGTCAAGGGGGTGACCCGTGGCTAGCCCGAACGAACCCCAGGCACCGGCTGGCGGACAGGCTCCAGCCCCGCAACAGCCCCAGGGCGGCGGCGGGCGTGGCGGCCAGGCTCCGGCTCCGGCACCGCAGGCACAGGGCGGCGGTCGTGGTGGTCCTCAGCTTCCACCCGCGGATCCCAAATATCACTGGGCGGCCCCGCATTCGTCCATCGGCACGCACGTCAAGCGGCTCGATGGTCCTGACAAAGTAACCGGCCGCGCGCGCTACACGTTCGACATCAATCGACCCGGCATGCTCTACGGCCGCATCGTCCGGTCGCCCCATCCGCACGCGCGGATCGTGTCGGTCGACATGTCGGCCGCGCAGAAGGCGCCGGGCGTCAAGGCGACGCTCCTGTGGAGAGATCCCGCTGACACTGGGCGAAACGTTGTGATGTACCAAGGCGACGAGATCGCCGCGGTTGCTGCCGACACTGAAGAACGCGCGATCGACGCCGCTCGTCTGGTCAAGGTCGAGTACGAAGTTCTGCCGGCAGTCATCCAGGTGGATCAGGCGCTCTCCGGCGCGGCGCCGGCGGTCTTCCAGCCGAGCAACGTCAGACAGGGACAGACGGCGGAAGCCGGCGATATCGTCGCGGGCTTCAAGCAGGCCGCTTACACGCTCGAACAGACGTACTCGACGCACGTGATCACGCACGTCTGCCTTGAATCGCACGGCGCCGTCTGCGAATGGGACGGGGAGAATCTGACGGCGTGGGTTTCAACGCAGGGCGTGAACGCAACCAAGGACGGGTTCGCCCAGGGTCTGAAGATTCCCGCAGCGAATGTGCGCGTCATCACGCAGTACATGGGCGGCGGCTTCGGCAGCAAGCTCGGCGCGCAGGATCCGCAGGCGATGATCTGCGCGCGGCTGGCCAAGGACGCGAAGGCTCCCGTGAAGCTGATGCTCGATCGCAAGGAAGAGCATCTGGCGACGGGCAATCGGCCGTCAGCCGCGGCACGTGTCAAGGTCGGCGTTGCGGCAGATGGAACCATCACGGCGTTCGATGGCGAATCGTGGGGCACTGGCGGCGCAGGTGCCGCCGCGGGATTCCCATTGCCGTACATCTACCTGCCCGCGAACCGCCGTCGCGCGCACAAGGACGTGTTCATCAACACCGGCCAGCAACGTCCCATGCGCGCCCCGGGCCACCCGCAGGGATCCTTCATCACTGAAATGTACATGGAGGAACTTGCGGATCTGGTGAAGATGGATCCGATTGAATTCCGGATCAAGAACCTGCCGCCCGAGGCGCCCAATGCCATGTGGGGCCAGTACCTGCGGCAGGGCGCCAAGGAGTTCGGGTGGGACAAGCGCCATCCGACCGGCGATCCCACGCCCGGACCGATCAAGACCGGCATGGGCGTGGCGATTAACACATGGGGCGGCGGCGGCAATCAGGGACGCGCGCACGTTGAGATCTCGTCGGACGGCACGGTCGTCGTGCGCTGCGGCACACAGGATCTCGGTACCGGCACCCGCACGCTGGTCGCCGTCGTTGCCGCCGACACGTTCGGTATTCCTGTAAGCAATATCAAGCCGGAGATCGGCGACACGATGTATCCGGCCAGCGGTGGATCGGGCGGGAGCACGACCGCGGCGGGTATCAGTCCGGCTATCCGGATTGCGACGGTCAACGCACTCGATGCCCTGAAGGACAAGATCGCGCCCGCGCTGGGCGTGGAACCGGCATCACTTGTTGCGGTGAACGGACGTATTCAGGTCAAAGACAATCCGTCAAAAGGCATGTCATGGGCCGACGCGTGCAAGCAGATCGGCGCGCAGCCGATTTCCGCCGACGGTGCGTGGCAACCAGGTCTCTCGTCTGCCACGACGTCAGGTGTCCAGTTCGCCGAAGTGAAGGTTGACATCGAAACCGGCATCGTCAAGGTCGTCCGCGTGCTGGCGCTGCAGGATTGCGGACTCGTGGTCAGCAGGCTCACGGCTGAAAGCCAGGTCTACGGCGGGGTCGTCGGTTCGTTGAACTTTGCCCTCTTCGAGGATCGGATCCTCGACCGCAACACCGGGCAGATGGTGAACCCGAACATGGAGTGGTACCTGCTCGCGGGCATGTCGGATATTCCGAAGATCGACGTTCGACTGATGGATCAGCCGGAACGCGGCGTGATTGGTATCGGTGAGCCGCCGACGGTCTCGACCGCCGCCGCAATCAGTAACGCGGTACGGAACGCCATCGGCGTGACCGTGCGCAGCCTGCCGCTCACACCGGCAAAGATTCTTCAAACGCTGGCGCAGCAAAGAGCCTAGAGGAGGGACCAGTGAAAGCGTTCTCGGTACGTGAATCCCGCAAACGAAAGGGATGCGGTTCGCGCGCTGAGCCCCGAGCACGAGAAGTCCATGCCGCTTGGCGGCGGTCAGGATCTTCTCGCGCGCATGAAGGACTACGTCACGCAGCCGGATCGCATCGTGAACGTGAAGGGGGCACTCGATGCCACCGTTACCTCGATGCCCGGCGGCGGACTCAAAATCGGCGCGGCGCTGAGGATCGTTGACCTGGCGGCGCACCCGCAGGTCGCGAAGCTGTATCCGGCGATGGTGATGGCCGCCGGAGAGGTCGGCACGCCACAGATTCGCAACCAGGGAACTGTCGGCGGGAATCTCAACCAGAGGCCACGCTGCTGGTACCTCCGGAACGAAGAATTCGTCTGCTTCAAGAAGGGCGGCAGTCAATGCTTCTCTCCGTCAGGCGAAAATCAGTTCCACGCGATCTTCGGCAACGGGCCGAGCTTCATCGTCCACCCCTCGAGCCTGGCGGTGCCGTCAGTCGCGTACGGCGCGACCTTCCGCCTGTTTGGACCGAAGGGTGAACGGATGGTCCCGGCCGCGGACTACTTCACGATGCCGACGCTCCAGAACGTGCAGCGGGAAAACGTGCTCGCGCCGGACGAGCTCCTGACACACGTGATTCTCCCCGCGCCCGGCTCGGTCAAGAGTGGCCACTATGAAGTGCGCTACAAGGAATCGCACGACTGGCCGATCGCGTTTGCGACCGTGCTCCTCACGATGGCCGGGGACACGGTGAAGGCAGCGCGGATCGTCATGGGCGCGGTTGCGCCGATCCCCTGGCGATCGCAGGCGGCGGAGGCGGCACTGGCCGGGAAGGCCATCAACGAGCAGACGGCGGCTGCCGCGGCAGATGCGGCGTTGCGCGACGCGAAGCCGATGAGCCAGAACGGATACAAGATCCAGGTCGCCAGGACGGCCGTAAAACGGGCGATTCTGAACGCGGCGGGGCTGAACGTCCCCGGAACCAGAACGACCCTCTGAGCGCGGAGCAGCCATGGAATCATTGACATCGCCCAAGATTACCGTCGGGGTCCATTGCCTCCGAATCCGCACAAAGCGCATGTATGTCGCCTCGGTGGTGGACCCGGCCGAATCAACGTTCTATGATCCTTATGAGGGGTCGGCCTACTGGTGCGTGGACACCACCAGCGGTTTTGGTCCAGATGGCCAGCCGGTCAGGCCGGATGTGTGTTGCGGGAGAACGCGGTTGTTGCAAACTCTAAGACACCCGTAGCGCGCAGCTTTAGCTGCGCGTCAGAAAGGAAAATATGAGACACGCGGTATTGGCGACGGTGCTGGCGGCCCTCGTCGCGGCTCCTCTCGGGGCTCGCGGCGCCTCGGGCACGTCAATCAGCGGTTCTTACGTCGAAGCAAGAACGGCCGAGGTATTTACCGGCGGCTGCATCATGAACGGCGAGGCCGCCACCACGGGACGCGAGGCGTTGCTCGTGTGGAAGGTCGATCGCGGGAGCTTCGACGGTATCCCGTTGAACGGGCTCTCGGTCGTCGCGGCGATCGCCGGCGATCAGAACCTCGGCATTCGCGAGATCGGTGGAGCTCCGGCTGCGACGCGCGCCGCAATCTTCGTGGACGAGCGCGCCACGCCAGCCCAGCGCTCGGCGCTCATCTCGATGGCAAAGCAGCACTCGAACGGCATGGTGTCGACGGTCATCGAGACAACGCCGACGACGATCCAGTTTGCCGATGAACCCGAGGCCATCAAGGTATCGGCAAAGTCGCTCCGGCTGACCGTGCAGAAAGAAATGAATCACGATCCGAGCTGCGGCGCACACCAGTGGTTCCACCCGTTCGCGGATGTCTCCGATCCGATGATGGGCACGACGTCTGAGAACGCGTTCAGTGGGACCGCGCTCGGAACGAAGTGGAGCGACCCGAACAAACGCTCATCGTTCTTCGGCACGTTCGCTTACTGAAAAAGTTCGCCGCTATCTCAGCAGTAAAAGGCTGTTTACGTCTGGACGGACGTGAACAGCCTTTCTTGTTTTACGGCAGAGTCGGCCGCGACTTTTTCATCGCCACTTTGCTCGCCACCTCTTCCTTTGACTGTTGTAGCATTGCCGCGGCGTTTCGCGAGCACATCGCGAGCAACCGGGGGTGTGTCAGATGGCGCAGAGGGAAGCCCTCACGGACGAGGTCGTCGGTTCGCGGCACATCGTCGAGATGTTCGAGAGCACCGAGTCGGCCATCGACCGCGTGTCGGCTTTCGTTCTCGACGGTCTCACCGAGGGCGATGCCGTGCTGCTCGTGTTGAGGCTTCCCCACTGGAACCTGATCTCATCCAGGTTGACGGCCGAGAACATCCTGGTGAGCGATGCGATCGCGGGCGGGCGGCTCACCGTGCTCGACGCGGCGCGCACACTCACGCGCATCCTGTGGCATGGCGTGCCGAGCCGCGGATTGTTTAATGAGGTCGTAGGGCAAACCGTCCGCCAGCTCAAGCCGGAGGGGACGCCGCTCCGAGTCTACGGCGACATGGTAGACATTCTCGCCGCGGATGGTTTCTTTCAGGCTGCCTGCGAGTTGGAGAAGCTGTGGAGCGAACTCACCCTGCGGGAATCGCTGACGGTGTTGTGTGGATACTCGGCTTCGACGTTTTTCAATCCGGACAGCAGCACCGTTCTAGGATCCATTTGCCGCTCACATACGGATGTGCGATGGAATCGCGCCGCGATGCTGCCTGCTTCGATGACTCGCACACTCGATCTTCCGTTTGTCATCTGACTCGCCACTCGCAGCCTCAATCCGCATTCCGCAATCTCAATCGCCAATCCGCAATCAAATCAATCGGCAATCAGCAATCAGCAATCGGCAGGTCGGCGAGGGGCTCATCTGGGCGGCACGAACAGCGGTGCGCCGCTGCAGATAGGCGGCATACTGCTTGAATTCGACCGCCGCCGAACCGAGGTAGAAGATCAGAGTCATCGGATTGCCTGTTACACCCTATTAACGAGCCTCGTGGAGAGATCGTACAAAGGGTGTGCTGCGTCCCGGATTCCTTCGAAAAAATCCACGGTGAACGGGTTGGCACCCGGGTGCACAGGCGCTAGACTCGATGGCGGCCATGGAACCCTACCGACGTTTGGTCGAAACGTCGCCGGACGGAATCCTCATCGTTGACAAGGAGCGCATCGCGTTTGTGAACCCCCCGGGCGTTGAACTGCTGGGTGCGGCCAACAGGGATGAGCTGGCTGGCCGTTCGATATTCGACTTCTTCAGCGGCGACCATCGAACGTACCTCCGGAATCACGCGTCGCGGTGGCAATCCGGCGAAAAGACAACGGCGCTCGAACTGTCACTGATCCGGCCCGACGGCAGCGTCCGCGACGTGAGCATCGCGGGCGCGCTTCTGCAACCGGAAGGCGACTGCGCCATTCAACTCGTCGTTCGCGACATCACCGAACAGAAAGAGGCAGAACGAAAACTTCGCGAGAGCGAGGAGCGGCTCACGCTTGCGGTGGCTGGCGCGTTGGAGGGTGTCTGGGACTGGAACCTGGAAACCAACGCGGTCATGTACTCGGCGCGTTGGAAAGAGATGCTGGGGTATACCGCCGAGGAAATCGAGCCAGACCTCAGCGCCTGGGAACGCCTGGTGCACCCTGACGACCGATCGCGTGCGGACCGCGCAAACGAGAGCGTGGCCCGGGGTGAACGCGGCACCTATGAAGCCGAGTTCCGTCTGCGGCACAAGGCCGGCCATTACGTTCACGTGCTATCCCGCGGTTTTCCCGTGCGCCGCGAGCCCGGGGGCCCCGTCGTCCGTATCGTGGGGACGCACCTCGATCTCACGGAGCGGCGCCTGGCCGAGGCCACGCTACGTGAGAACGAAGAACGCCTGAAACTGGCGTTCGCCGGTGCTCAGGAGGGCGTCTGGGACTGGAACCTGGAAACCAACGCGGTCGTATATTCGACGCGCTGGAAGGAGATGCTCGGTTACGCCGACGACGAGATCGCGCCCGACGTCAGCGCCTGGGAGCGATTGCTGCATCCGGATGACAGGGATCAGGCGCAACGCCTGCACGAAAGCGTGATGGCCGGCGCGAATACGTATCAGGGGGAGTTCCGGCTGCTCCACAAGGACGGGCACTACGTCGAGGTGCTTGTCTCGCGGCTATCCGGTTCGGCGCGTGCCCGGTGGACCGATCGCACGAATCGTCGGTACGCACTTCGATCTCACGGAGCGAAAGCGCGCGGAAGCAGAACGGGCCCGCAGGGAGTTTCTGGCCCGGCTCGTGTTTGCACAGGAGGATGAACGACGGCGAATCGCGCGCGAAATGCACGATCAGTTCGGCGAGCAATTGACGGCCCTCGCGCTTCGCGTTCGTCTCCTCAAGGACGCAAGCGCCGATCGTCCCGACTGGCGCGCGCATGTCGAGTCGATCGAGGCCATTTCGCAGCGCCTGGATCACGACGTCGACCAGCTTGTCTGGCAGCTTCGCCCGACGGCGCTCGACGACCTTGGCCTGCGTGCCGCGCTCACAAACTACGTCCAGGACTGGTCGGCGCGCGTGGGCATTGCGGCGACGGTACACTCATCCGGGTTGCTGGACGAGCGCCTGTCCGCCGACGTCGAGACCGCACTCTACAGGATCGCGCAGGAAGCGTTGACCAACGTGGCGAAACACGCCGAAGCCCGCAATGTCGAGATCATCCTGGAGCGCCGTCCCGACCACGTGCTTCTGATCGTTGAAGACGACGGCGTGGGATTCGAGCCCGCACAGCGTGAGACGGCGGGTCAAGGGTTTGGATTACTCGGCATGCGTGAGCGCGCGGCACTCGTCGGCGCCACGCTCGAAATTGAATCGTCGGCTGGCAACGGCACGGCGGTCCTGGTGCGGATGACGGCGAATCCCCCAACCAGCGGTGTTCTCCATCATGACTGAACGCGCAGCCCCTCTTCGCATACTGCTGGCCGACGACCACGTCACCGTGCGTCATGGGCTGAAACTGCTCATCGACAGCCAACCCGACATGAAGGTGGTGTCCGAGGCCAGCGACGGCAAGGCCGCGATGCAGAATGCTCTCGCGGTCAAGCCCGACGTTATCGTCATGGACATTTCAATGCCCGGGATGAACGGCCTTGCGGCGACGCGGGCGTTGAAGCAGAAACAACCCCGGGCCATCATCGTGACGCTCACCCGGCATAGCGACGATGCCTACATGCAGGAACTCCTGCGTGCGGGGGTGTCCGGATATGTGCTGAAGCAGAGCGCGCCGAACGAGTTGCTCCAGGCCATTCGGGCCGCGGCCGCGGGCGGACAGTATCTCGACTCGACGCTGACCGCGCGGGTCACGGCGCGTCTGATCGGGCGCGGCGACAAGGCGAGCAAGCCGTCGGGGACGTTGAGTGAACGCGAGGCGGAGGTGTTGCGGCTGATCGCCGCCGGGTACAGCAACAAGGAAATTGCCGGCCGGCTGTCGCTGAGCGTCAAGACCGTGGAAGCCCACAAGGCGAACGCGATGCGAAAGCTCGAATTGCGGGGCCGAATCGACATCGTGAAATACGCCATTCTCCAGGGATGGCTCGAAAACCGCTGACCGGTCCTTATTAGGGATCTTCCCTAGTCGCTCTTCTCCCCCTTCCCGATAGCGCATTGATTGACCTCTAGGTACATTCGGCGCGATCTAAAGTGTTCCACGCCTCAAGGAGGCACCCCATGGAGAACCGCTCGAATGCTCTAGCCGACGGACTACCTGCCCCCATGACGACGCCCCCATTCAGAAAGACCCGGCGCGTCTTGTCGGCTCCCAGCAAGGATCTTCAGGTGGGCGTCCTCCCGCGCACCAATGTTCTCGTCGTCGGAAGTTCCGAAGCGACCCGGATTGTCCTGGACATGCTGCGCCTCGATCTGCGCGGGCCGGTCTTCAGGTGGCAGCCCGGACAAGCGCTGGAGCTTCCGACGCGAGGCCGCGCCGCGACGATGGTCTTCGAGGATTTGACACGCCTGACCGATCACGAGCAGATCCGCATCCTGCGGTGGCTCGACGAAGTGGCCGGGCACATCCGCGTGGTGAGCACCACGACCGTGCCGATCTTTCCGCGCGTCACTCGCGGGGAGTTCAATGAAGTCCTGTATTACCGGCTGAACGTCGTGTACGTGGACGTGGGTTCGTAGTCCCCCCGTCCATCGCCCACTTTCATTTTTCCGCCTGACGGTCTCTAATGCGCGGATGCGCCTTTCCCGCGTCCCGCTCCTTGTCCTCGTCTGGCTCACGGCGTTCTCGATTGACTCGAGATCAACGCCGTTTCCTCAGCCTGCTCCTTTCGACGTCGTCATCCGCGGTGGCACCGTATACGACGGAACCGGCGCGCCGGGACGCCGCGCGGACGTTGGCATTCGCGGCGACCGGATCGCGGGCGTCGGCGACCTGTCGGACATCCCGGCCACGACCACGATCGACGCCGCTGGTCTCGCCGTGGCGCCGGGCTTCATCAACATGCTGTCGTGGTCAACCGAGTCGCTGCTCGTCGACGGCCGCTCGCAGGGAGAGCTTCGCGAGGGCGTGACGACCCAGATCTTCGGTGAAGGCAGCTCGATGGGTCCGCTTACCCCCGAGATGAAGCGGCGCGCGATCGAGCAGATGGGGGATCTCAGGTACTCGATTACCTGGACCAGCCTGTCGGAGTACCTGAAGCAGCTCGAGGAGCAGGGCATCTCACAGAACGTCGCGTCGTTCATCGGCGCCACGACGATCAGGGAGCATGTCATCGGCCTCGAGGACAAGCGTCCAACCCCCGCGCAACTTGACGAGATGCGCGCGCTCGTGCGCGACGAAATGGAGGCCGGCGCGCTTGGAATTGGATCGTCGCTGATTTATGCGCCGGCGTTCTACGCCTCTACCGAGGAGCTGATCGAGCTTTGCAAGGTCGCAGCCCCATATCGAGGGAAGTACATCTCGCACATGCGAAGCGAAGGCAATCGCCTGCTCGAGGCGGTGGACGAGCTCATTCGCATCAGCCGCGAGGCGGGGATTCCGGCGGAAATCTACCACCTGAAAGCGGCCGGCCAGTCGAACTGGTCGAAAATGGATCGCGTGATTGCGAAGATTGAAGCCGCGCGCCGCGAGGGATTGAAGATCACGGCCGACATGTACACGTATCCGGCTGGAGCGACGGGTCTCGATGCATCGATGCCGCCGTGGGTGCTCGACGGTGGTTATGACGCGGCCTACAAGCGCCTCGCGGACCCGGAGATGCGGAAGAAGATCGCCGCCGCGATCCGGACACCATCAGACGACTGGGAGAATCTGTATCGGGCCGCCGGCTCAGCCGACCGGGTCCTGCTCGTGGGATTCAAGTCCGACAAGCTGAAGCCTCTGACCGGCAAGACGCTCGCAGAAGCCGCAAAAAGCCGTGGCGAGGACCCCGTCGATACGATCATGAACCTTGTTTTGGAGGATCGGTCGCGAGTCGATACCGTGTACTTCATGATGTCCGAGGAGAACATCCGCAAGGAGATCGTTCTTCCGTGGGTGTCGTTCGGATCCGATGCGGCATCGATGGCGCCGGAACCACCGTTTACCAAGTCGTCCGCTCACCCCCGTGCGTACGGCAACTTCGCGCGGGTGCTGGCGAAGTACGTGCGGGACGACAAGGTCCTGACCATGCCTGACGCGATTCGAAAACTCAGCGGTCTTCCCGCCACAAACCTCGAGCTGGACCGCCGTGGGTTTCTGAAGGAAGGCATGTTCGCCGACGTCGTGGTCTTCGATCCCGCTGCGATCGCGGATCGGGCGACGTTCGAGAAACCGCACCAGTATGCCGTCGGCGTGCGACAGGTGTTCGTGAATGGCTCGCAGGTCATCAAGAACGGAGAGCACACGGGCAGCAAACCCGGACGGGCGCTCTGGGGTCCTGGAAAAGTCAGGTAGCTGCCGACGTGCGCAGGTTCCACCTCTTCGAGATCGAGGATCAGTCGTGGTGTCCGGCCACGATTCGGGATCTGGCGACCGACTATCTGCACTTCGCTCAGACCGCGGTGTCGCTGCATCGTGCCATCACGCCGCTCGTCCGTGAGGCCATGGAGGCAGCCGGTACGACGCACATCGTGGACCTGTGTTCGGGAGGATCGGGCCCGCTCCCGACCGTGATCGGCAACCTCCGGCAATCAGGCGTTCCGGGGACCGCGACCCTCACGGATCTCTTCCCCAACATCCCGGCATTCGAGCGTGTCGCCAGTGATTCGAATGGCACCATCGAATACAGGCGAACGTCTGTCGACGCGAGAGCCGTTCCGCGCGAGTTGACCGGATTACGAACCCTGTTCAACGGGTTTCACCACTTCAAGCCCGAGGATGCCCGGGCGATACTGCTCGACGCGGCACACGCGGGCCAGCCGATTGCCATCTTCGAGGCCTCGCGCCGGACGTTCAAGACGATGCTCCTGGTCCTGCTGCTGCCACTCTTCGTCTGGATCACGACACCGTTCATGCGTCCGTTCCTGTGGACGCGGCTGCTGTTCACCTATCCGCTGCCGTGCGTGCCGCTCATTTGCCTCTGGGATGGCTTCGTGTCTCAGCTGCGCGCCTACACGCCAGAGGAACTCCGGGCGCTCGGTGCCCCGGCGGCTGACCGGATGCAGTGGCGGGCCGGCGATGTTCCCTTGCCTGTCGGGCCGGGTCAGATGACGTACCTCGTGGGCTGGCCAGCGAATGCGGTGGCAGCGGGCGCACACAATCCAAAGCAGGTACGATAGACGAGTCTCGGATCCCGGATCCCGGATCCCGGATCCCGTCTATGAGTGGAGCATTTGATGACCGATCAAGCAGTCCGTGATCTCCTGGCCAAGCTGCTTTCGTGGGAAGACTCGCACGCGGGGTTCGACGCCGCCGTCGACGGCATTCCGGAGGAGTTTCGCGGAAAACGTGCCGGTGCGCATTCGCCGTGGGAGCTCGTCGAGCACCTGCGCCGCGCGCAGCACGACATCCTGGACTTCAGCCGCAACAAGGATTACGAAGAGATGGAGTGGCCGAACGACTACTGGCCGACGTCGCCGGCGCCGTCTTCAGCAGCTGAGTGGGACAAGAGCATCGAGGCGTTCCAGAAGGATCGTGAGGCCATGCGGCAACTCGCTCTCGACAAGACGATCGACCTCACCGCCAGGATCCCGCACGGAAACGGTCAGACCTACATGCGCGAGATCGTGCTGGCCGCCGACCACACGGCCTACCATGTGGGACAGCTCATCCTCGTGCGTCAGTTGCTGGGGATCTGGAAATAACACAGCGGGACAGAAGCACCATGACCGAACAATGGGCGGCAGTCGATCAATATCTCGCGGACACGATAGTCAAACCCGACTCCGCGCTTGACCAGGCGCTGGCAGACAGTGACACCGCCGGACTGCCGTCGATCGCCGTGCCGCCGGGTCACGGCAAGCTCCTGCAGATTCTGGCGCGGCTGGTGAATGCGCGGACCATCCTGGAGATCGGAACCCTCGGCGGATACAGCGCGATATGGCTGGCGCGCGCGTTGAGGCCGGGCGGCCGGCTGATCTCGCTCGAAGCCGACGCGAAGCACGCGGAACTCGCCCGCGCGAATATCGCCCGCGCGGGACTGCAGAACGTCGTGGACGTGCGGCTCGGTGCAGCTCTGGAGACGCTTCCACAGATCGCCGCCGAGAAGATCGGGCCGTTCGATCTCGTCTTCATCGACGCCGACAAACCGAACACCCCACGCTATTTCACCTGGGCACTCACGCTCGCGCGCGTCGGTTCGATCATCGTCGTCGACAACATCGTGCGGAAGGGTGAAGTGGCCAACGCCGCCACGACCGATCCCAACGTCCAGGGGATGCGAGCGTTCCTTGATCTGGCCGGGTCGGAGCGGCGCGTGGACGCGACGGCGATTCAGACCGTCGGCGCCAAGGGATACGACGGCTTCTCGATCATGCTCGTCACCTCGTAGCAGGCCGCGCGGGCACGCACACGATGCAGACATTCCATCAGTACCGGTACTCACCGAGGCTCGGTCACGACATGGGCGTGTCGGTCTTCGGCCACTGGGGCCCTCCGCTCCTGGCCTTTCCAACGAGCCATGGCGACGAGTGGGAGCTTCAGCGGAACAACCTCATCGGCGCGATCGGCGATTTCATCGAGGCCGGCCGGGTGAAGGTGTTTTGTGTGGGCTCGAATAATCACGAGTCCTTTCTGAACAAGTCCGCGCACCCCTTCCACCGCAGCTGGCGCCAGCGGATGTTCGACGAATACATCAGGGATGAAGTCATTCCTTATATCCACTCGAGCTGCCAGACGCCCGGGATCCCCATCGCAACCGTTGGCGCATCGCTCGGCGCGTATCACGCAGCAAACACGCTCTTCCACAACCCGCACGTGGTGAAGCGCTGTTACGCGCTCTCGGGAATTTTCGATCTTCGCGATTTCATGGGCGGAATGTACGACGACAACTTCTACTTTCAGAATCCGGTCGACTACATGTCCAACCTGACCGACCCGCAGTACCTGGAACAGCTCTCGACCTGCGAAATCAGGCTGGTGACAGGCACCGGGCCGTACGAGAAGAGCGCCTATTCGTACACGATGTCAGGCATTCTCGCGAGAAGGGGCATTCCTCATTCGCTCGATGACTGGGGGCCACGCGGCGGACACGACTGGCCGTACTGGAAGGAGCAGCTCAGGGAATATGTCTCGCGATGGTGACGGTTAGCCAGCAACCAGATCGAACTTCTCGAGGAGGTACTGTCCCTGAGCGATAACCTGCTCCTCGTCAATCCAGACATCGCAGTGGCGAGTGAGCACATCGACGTGCGTGCGTGATTTCCAGTCGGCGTGGGTCTGGTTGCCGTAGGGATCGCCGAACGCGAGATGGACGCCAGGCACTTTCTCATCCTGGAGCAGAATACCAATCATCTCGCGGAGGCCGAGATTCGTTCCGAACGCGAGCTCGCCGACGCGATTGCTGTTTTCGTCCGTGTGGCAGTAGCTCCAGAAGTCGCGCTCGAGATCGGCGCGATCGCACCGCGCGGACGTCAGCCGGCCGTTTCGAATCTCGAGAACCAGCGGCGTCTCGTCCAGGCTGCCGTATTTCGCATTGAAATAGTCGCCGGCCGTTCCGTCGCAGACAAACGTCCCGTCAACCGATTCCGGCGTCGTGAATACCTCGCCCGCAGGAAGATTGGACCAGTAGCGGGGATTGATGAGGCCGCTGGTCTTCACCCAGGCCAGCGAATGATCGAATGTGGCCCGGAAATCCGTCCCATTCGCGGTCCGGACGGTGAGCGACCGCGCATGGTCCATCCGCCCGCACAGTTGCGTGCTCAATCGATCGACCTGCCGATAGTCCGCGCGCATGCCCTCGCGCATGATCTGCGGCGTCACGCCAACCATGTGCGCGTAACGGATGCGCCGCCGCTCGATGACGCCGACGATGGTCATGCGGGCCGGCAGCTCGCCTTCCTGCGGCTGGACGCACAGGATGCCGGCGTCGGCGCACTCGAACGCGCGCAGGATTTCGGCTGGCGCCGAGGTGATCGGACGTGGCGCAACCGACTCAATCAGGAGACAACGGGCGTCCGCACCGGCATCGACTAACGCCTGTTCGAGGCTGGCGGCTACCGCGCGGCTCGCCTCGTCTGCCACCAGCGCGACGTGCTCGCCCTTGCGAATGTCGAGACAGGTCTTGATCGCGTTGTGCGCACCGGGAAGAAGATCGTCACTGGCAGACCCGAAAATCATCGCCACAATTGTATCAACCCGCCGGGCGCCGTCCGCCGACAACGAATGCCGGGACCTGGCCGCCGCCCGACGTCACGTTGGCGAGACCCGTGGAACTCAGCCTCGTCAAGTAGCCGGTCATCCGGCCGCGCACCAGGTAGGGTGCGAAGTCGACCAGCATGTCCCGCATCGTGACGTCGCCCGCTGTATCGAACATGGGAAAGAGTTCGCGCCGCACGGGGATTCGTTCCTGGAGCACCCACGTCCCGGGCGGTGTATTGAGCGCGTCATCGAGCGCCGCGCTCCACGCAGACGGCGACATCTCCCATCCAAGCTTCACACCGGATCCACCGTACTCGTCGTTCGGCTTCAGCACCAGCGAATCGCGATGATCTTCGGCCAACCGCATGAGCGGCTGCCGGCGGCCGCCCATGACCGTATCGGTGTCGGCCAGGACCCTGGTCCACGGCACATGCGACCGGATGGCGTTGTGCTCGACGTCGGAAAACAGCGACGCGTTCCGCTCGTCGGTCAGCACGGCAAAGAACGCCTTCTTGTGTGCGAGCTTGCAACGGAAAGTGTTCGCGACCGGGACCGCGCGACGCTCGTATGCCTGCACCAATGCCACGCAGTCGTGTGGCCGCGCCACGATGTCGTTGAGGAGCACGCGGCGATACACGAGGTCGATGCGAGACTCCCCGCACCTCAGCGTGCCGTGCTCGAACGTGAGCTCCCGCGGATCGCACACCAGCGTCTGCACCCCGAGCACCGTAAACGCATCGCGCAGGATTTCGAACTCCGTCCACGTCGGCACTTCACGCCAGTCGACAATCGCGATGGTCGGTGGGTCGGTCGTACCGCCCCAGTCCCGATAGCTGGCCAGCAGACCCTCGAGCATGGGCTCGATGGTCCGGTTGAACCGGACCTCCCGGCCCGCGCGAAGCGACCGCATCGCCGGCATGTCTTCGAACAGCTCGCAGAGTCGCTGGGTGTATCCCAGGCCAGCCGGGGACTCCGCGTTGTACTCGGCAAAATGAAGCGAGTCGGGCAGAAGGAAGGCGTCGAGGCGTGATGCCGTGCTCGCGCAGTCGTAGCCGGGGTCGATTCGGACGAGCCGCTCCTCCGCGTCGGTGAGCCCAAGCTGGCCGAAGAGCGCTGGCATGGCCAGCGCGGCCGAGATGACCCGCTCACCGAGCGCCGCGATCGTCTCGGCCGCCGCGCGCATGCGAGACTCGTCTTCTTCGGTCAAGAAAAACGGCCGGAGAAACGGGCAGTGAATGCGATCGCCGAACGTCAGCTTGCGCGACCGCATCGACGCCGCAAATTCCTCGCAATAGCGGCGGCTCAGCTCGACGTCGGGACGCAACAGCGATTGCCAGGCGTCGATCGCGTCCATTCAGGTCCTGACGGCAGGCGATCGGGGAGCGCCGGTGAAGCCGGGCGGGGGCGCCAATCCCGAGCATTTCCTCCCATCGCGGCCAGCTCCGGGTGGGATCGGGATTGAGCGCCCGGTCGATCACGAGGTCGCTCATTTTTTCCAGGATGTGCCTGAAATAGAAATCGCTGATCCGATCGCGCTCGAAGTCGGGCGCCGGGTTGAGATAGTCGATGGCATACGGCACGCTGTCGCGCACGGCGAACTCGATGGTGTTCATTTCGTAGCCAAGCGCCTGGTTGATGGTCTGTGCATCCCGAACGATGCGCGCGCCAAGTTCGGGAGTCAGGTACGCGTGGTCGATCAGGTAACGCCGCTCGTGCGGGTCGTACCTCACGGGCGTGATGTCGGTTTTCCCGAACGTGAAGCAGCGCACATACCCGTCAAAGTCGATGAATTCCTGCAGCGTCATGCAGTACGGAGCGGTTCCGTCGTACGCTTCGATGAGCTCCTGCGTGTTGCGCACCTTGTAAACGTGCTTCCAGCCCCCGCCTGAATAGGGCTTCAGGATGGCCGGACGCCCCACGTAATCGAGCAGACCGTCCCAGTCGATCGGATACTGCAGGTTGCCGAGCGATTCCGGCGTGAGATCGATGTCCTTCGGGTATCCCTTCTGCGGAAGCAGAACGGTCTTCGGGATCGCACACCCCAGCCTGGACATGACGCAGTAGTTGAAAAACTTGTCGTCGGCTGTCCACCAGAACGGGTTGTTGATGACGTACGTGCCCTGGAGCACCGCGTGCTTCAGCGCGCCGCGGTAGTACTCGACCTCGTGCGAAATACGATCGACGATGACCGAATACTTCGCGAGGTCCTCCATCTTCGTCCCGCCCCAGCTGACCATCTCCGCGGTGATGCCGTGCGGCGCTCCCTTTTCGTTCACCCGGGCGATGAACGCGGGTGGAAAACTATACTCGCGGCCCACGAGCAACCCGACCGGCTTCATGGCAGCACTCATACTCTCGCTTCTCCACGGCGATCGACGCCGGCTCTCGTCTCAGTGACAAGGTGCCGCACCACCGCTTTCAGATCACCCGTCTCGCGAAACACGGCCAGCTGTTGATCGGCGCTGGTTCCTTCGCGCAGAACGGTGTGCACGTACTCCACGGCGTCGCGGCTCTGGAGCTCGTCGACCACATCGTCCACGAACTCCAGCAGTTCGACGGCCAGGTCCCGCATCGGAACCTCCGCCCGCTTGCCGAAGTCAATCAGCTTGCCTTCGATTCCCCATCGAGCAGCGCGCCACTTGTTTTCCTCGATCAGCGCTCTCCGGTAGAGGCGGAACCCGAGGTTCCGCGTGTAGAGCTTGTGCAGCTTGACGATGATCGCCTGGGCGAGTGCGCCGAGCATCACGGCCGCCTCGGGCCGGGTCGGGACGTCGCACACCCGGAATTCCAGCGTTCCGAATGTCGGGTGCGGACGCACGTCCCACCAGATCCTCCGTGCATCGTCTATGCAGTGCAGCTCGACGAGAAGCTTGACGTAGTTCTCGTACTCGCTCCACGAACCAAAGTGGTCGGGAACACCCGTGCGCGGAAACCGGCGGAAGATCGTCGTGCGGTACGACTTCAGCCCCGTGTCGCGCCCCATCCAGAACGGCGAACTGGTGGACAGGGCGAGCAGATGAGGCAGGAAATATCGCGCCGCGTTCATGAGCTCGATCGCGGTGTGGTTGTCAGGCACTGCAACATGGATGTGCAGCCCGAAGATCAGCAGTGATCGGGCGAGTTGCTGAAGTTCCTCGACGATGCTGTCGTACCGGACGCCTGGAGAGAGAATCTGATCTTTCCAGTGCGAGAAGGGATGCGTTCCGGCGGCCGCGACAGCCAGGCCGACGCGCTCGGCTCCGCTGGTCAGTTCGCGCCGGGTTCTGAAGATCTCCTCCCGGAGCTCGGGCACGTTCTGGCAGATCCGCGTGCCAACCTCGACGATCGACTGATGCAGCTCGCGCTTGATTTGTTCGCCAAGCGCCGGCGAGCTCGACGCAAGCAATTCCGACACGTGGGAGCGCAGCTCGCACGTGTCAGGATCGACGATCTGGAATTCCTCCTCGACTCCCACCGTGAAGCGGTGTGTCATACCACGCGATAATACTTCAGTGGTGCGCGCAGGCGGTGTGAGACAGGCTCGGCCACGTCAGCCTTTGACGTATTTCGCCGGATCCTGATCGAACTTCGTTTTGCAGATCGCCGCGCAGAAGTAGTACGTCTGGCCTTTGTACTCGCTCTGTCCTTTTGCGGTCTTCTCGTCGATGGTCATCCCGCAGACAGGGTCCTTCACCATGGTGTGCTCCGTTTGAGTTTCACTGTCAGGATCCGGGGTCCGGGATCCGTGGTCCGGGATCCGGGATGGTCCGGGATCGGCTTCTACCGCCGGCCCAATTCCGCTTCAGCTCTGCGCGAGCGCCTTCTTGAGCAACGCAATCTGGCCTGCATGATACGCGTCGTGTTGCAGGATACCGACGACCGTCTGATAGTACGTCACGGGATGACCCATCGCATCGACCTGCGCACCGCCGACCTGTCGGCTCAGGCTCGAGTCTTCGGTCGCCTCGATTGTCCGGGCGAGATCGTCGTGTGCCCGGCGCAGCGCCCCGAGCGCTTCACCCCACGCCTCCTTCGACGTCGATCGGACGGCAGGCCAGTCTCCTTCCGCGGGCGGACGGTGCGGCCCACCTTCGAGGCGCCGCTTCACTTCGTTCGTCCACGCGGTCATGTGGACGACGAGCTCCCAGATTGAGTGCGCACCTTTGATTGGATGCGCGGCGGCCTTGTCGGCGCTGATGCCGTCGAGGATGTTGGTGACCGCAGACCCGTACCATGGATCGCCGTCCATCGTCGACGTCAGTTCGCGGCGAAGCCGCTCCACTTCACGCACGGTGGCCTCCATCTCAATCCGAGGGGCTTTGCCCCTCGGACTCCCCGACACCCGCCTTCGCTAAAGCTACGGCGGGCAAGCGCTGGTCAGCCCTCGCTCCGACTTGGCGCCGTAGCGCGAAGCGCGAAGGCGGCTCGCGTGGCTCGCTCGCACGGCTCGCTCGCATCTTGGTAGTGAGCGTCAGCTTTATCAGGGCTTCTAGTGTCCTGACCGCTACCTCAGGCAATCGGCCGAAGCAAGCGGCGTTCCGCAGGAACGGGCAGGCAGCCTGCGAGCCGCCGTACGGCGTCGTCCATGGTCGCGGGCATCACGCTCGAGAAACAGAGCCGAAGCTCTGATTCGCCAGCAAGATCCGGATAGAAGGCATCGCCCGCGATGAACGCGACGCCCGCCGCGAGCGCCCGGTCGAGCAGCGCGCGCGAGCTGACGCCCGCCATGAGCCGGCACCAGAGGTACAGGCCACCCTGGGGGCGTGCGAAGCGCAACGCACCGGGCGGGACATGCCGCTGCAACACGGCAATCATTTGTCCGCAACGGCGCGCATGCTCCTCGCGGAGCGTTCTCAAGTGAGAGTCGAAGCTCCCTTGCCGGATGAGCCGCGCCATTGCAAACTGGACGAGATTCTGCGTGTGCGGATCGAGCCGCTGCTTGATGATCGCGATTTGATCGATGATCGATGGCGCGGCAGACAGCCAGCCCAGCCGCAGGCCAGGCGCCATCACTTTCGAAAAGCTGTTCAGGTGAATGACGAGATTCTGCGAATCCAGCTCCCGCAGTGATGGCGGCGGCGCTTCGTGGAAATACAACTCGCCGTACGTCGCATCCTCGACTATCGGGACCCGATAGCGGCCCGCCAGCTTCAGCATCTCGCGTCGTGTCCGGATCGGCATGGTGGCGCCGGTCGGGTTCTGAAAAGTCGGGTTCGTATAAATGAGCTTGGGCCGGTACCGGACGAGAAGGTCTTCCAGCTCGTCGATCTCCGCCCGCGCAACATCCCACCCGATCAGTTTTGCGCCCGCGGCACGAAATGACTGAATCGCGCCGAGGTACCCGGGCCGATCGATGATCACGGCATCGCCGGGATCGACCAGGCAGCGGGCCAGCAGATCGAGTCCCTGCTGCGCGCCCGCCAGGATGAGCACGCTTTCAGCCGAGACGCCAAACCGCTCCGCGATCGCATCGCGCAGGACCGGTTGCCCTTCCGTCGGCCCGTGACTCCAGACCGCGTCGGCATCGCGCTTCAACGCGTGATCGATGGCCTGCTGAAACGCGGCCGTCGGAAAGCAATCGATGGCCGGTTCGCCTGCCGCGAGCGACAGGAGCCGCGCGTCGGACGAATGCCGGATTGCGTCACGCAGCGTGGAATCGCTCGAACGGAGCGCCGCCGACGCTATCTTGCCGCGCCACGCGAATGGCGTGCCGCTCGGCTCGGGCGCCGCGCAGACGAACGTCCCGCGCCCGACGTACCCACGAAGCAATCCGCGGGACTCCAGTTCCCGGTAGGCGCTGACGACGGTCGTGCGGCTAATGCCGAGACGTTCGGCCAGCTCGCGCTCCGGCGGAAGACGGGATCCCGAGGGAAGCTCCCCGCGCGCGATGGCCGACTCGAACAAATTGACGAGATGCCCATACAACGGTCGCGCGGTCCGCATGAACTGACGCTCGATCTGCTGAAACATCGTCCCTCCCGGACCTCGCAGTGTGGACCAGCAAGACTCCATTATGCGATGTCCAATCAGCGATTGGTTGTGCCCGAACGTATAATCAGGGCCGGTTGGTGGGATGGAATTGGCGAAACAAGCGGTCCAATAACCAATGGATGTGTCCAATTTGGCTATCAACCCGACATCACCGTCGAACGGATTCCCCCCTCAGATAGGAAAACGCTCCGTTCTCATTTCTCTTGCGGGTGCTCTTTCGATCGGATCGCAACTCGAGGAGGGCTGCCGCGGATTAGGCCAGATCCTCCCGAATCAAGTCGGTGTTGATCGCGAAGGCAGCTTCTGCGCCTTCTGCCGCGGCGACGATGACCCACTGCACGGCGCGTGAGGCATCACCGGCGACATACAGTCCGGGCAGATGCGTGGATTCGTATTTTCCGGTTCGCACGGTGCCCTTCTCGTTGATTTCGCAGCCGAGCCGGATCGCGAGCGCCGATTGCTGAAACTGTCCCGTGGTGAAAAACATCGCGCTTCGGGCGATCGACTGCCCGGTATCGAACTGGATGCGCTGGAGTATGCCATCGCGTCCCTCGAGGCCGGTCACTCGCGCTTCGCAGATGCCGACGCCGTTTCGGCTGAGCCGCGCACGATCCTCTTCGCTGATGTCAGCGGGGCCATCAGTGCACAGAATGAGGTCCCGGCTCCACGCCGTTAATTCCAGCGAGAGCCCAACCCCCCTGGCTCCCTGTCCATAGACGGCGATCGGCTGATCGCGTACTTCCCAGCCGTCGCAGTACGGGCAGTGAAAGACGCTCAGCCCGTACAGCTCCGCGATACCCTCGATCCGCGGCAGGTTGTCGCACACACCGGTCGCAATCAGCAATTTTCGCGAGCGCCCAATCGATCCGTCAGCAAACGTGACGCGGAAGCCACCGTCGCTGCTGCACTCGGCATCGGTGACCTCAATGTCGCGCAGCTGAACGGTCGCGTATCGCTCGAGCTCCCTGCGTCCTGTGCTGATGAATTCGCGCGGATGGATACCGTCGCGCGTCAGAAATCCGTGAAGTGCATGTGAGGCGGCGTTTCGAGGCTTGCCGTGATCGCAGACGAGAACGGTACGACGGCTGCGCCCGAGGATGAGAGCGGCGCTCAGGCCGGCAGGCCCGGCGCCGACGATGATGACGTCGTACTTTGCGCTCGCGGAGGCGCCGGAGCCAACCCCGCTGATCTCATCCACCGATCAGCGCCATGAACCGCGGCTCACCGCGCAGCGATTCCAGATCAACATCCACACGCGCGCGCGCAGCAGTCAGCGCCGGCAGCTTCTTCGCCACACGGTCGAGGGACTCCAGGGCGCGTTCCTTGTCGCCGCGGAGCGCGTGGAGGCACGCGACGTAGTAGCGGGTGAACGGGTCGTCTGCGCCATTCGCCACACGCGAGTCGAAGCTCTTCAGCGCCCGGCCGAAATGCCGCTCCGCGTCGTCCCGGCGACCCTGGCGCAGATAGAGGGCGCCGATCTTGACGTTCAGCTCGAGCAGCGTGCGATCCCGCAGCGCGTGATCGCCAGCTCCGATGAAGGCCATCTCGCGTTCGTACTCCCGCAGCGCGTCGTCATAGTGCCCTCTCAAGTAGTGCACGTACCCGAGACGCGCATGGGCACCGACGATTTGGAGTCCCAGGTTGCCAGAGATGTACTGCTCCTGCAGGTCAACGGCGTGCCGGCTGATCTCTTCGGCGCGATCGAGCTGGCCCTCCCACGTCAGCAGCAGCGACAGCTGCAGGTACGAATAGCCCGCTTCGGGGTTGAGCGCGATCGCGCGTTCGAACAGCGGAATCGCGGACTTGAAATCTCCCTTGCCGACCCACTGGGCGCGCGCCAGCGCCTGGTAGGCCTGGCCGTTCTCGGGGTCCAGGCGAAGCGCTTCCCGAATCTCGACGATCGCTTCGTCGGTGCGGCCGAGCCCCAGCAGGCTGACCCCGAGCCACATGCGTGCGTCTGAATACTCCGGATCGAGTGCGAGCGCACGCCGTTCCAGCTCAATCGCCTGGGTGAGCATGTCGGGGATACCCAGGAAGTTCCCCTTGAGACCATACGCGCCTCCGAGTGCGGCCCACGCGTGCGCGTACTCCGCGTCGTGCTTGGTCGCCTCGTCAAACGCGGCAATCGCCCGGTCGATCGATTCGCGCGTCGCCTGACGGAGGTTCATCATCCCGCGCGCGTACGCTTCATACGCTGCAACCGAGCGGGTTTCCTGCCGTTCGATATCGGCGATCTCGGTGCCTTTGAGCACGACGTTCAGTCCCTGGCTCAACTCGAAAACGATCTTGTCCTGCAGCGCAAAGATGTCGTCGATGCGGCCGTCGACCTTCACGGTCCGCCGGACCTCGCCGGTCGCGACTTCCACGAAGCTCGCGGTGATCCGGACGACGGGGCCGAGGCGCTGATACCCTCCCACGACGACCCAGGTCGCACCAAGACGGCGGCCAATGTCTATCGCCAGAGAGTCGTTGAGGTGCGCATCGGTGCTGAGGTTCCGCAGCGCGTCGTACACCCGCGCGCGCCCGATGATCGTCAGGCCGTGGATGTTCTTGAGATCGGAACTGACCGTTTCAGCGATGCCGGTGCCGATCCAGTCATCCGCCGGCTCGCGCGTGATGTTCGAAAACGTCATCACGGCGACGGAATTCTCCATGGGACCCGCCGGAACGGCGATAGTGCTGCGGCTGGAAGGCCGGGGCGCCACTTCATCCAGCTCGTCGCCGGCCTGGCGGAGATCCCTGGCGAGATCGCCGGCCTGCTGGTAGCGGAACACGGGATCCTTCTCGAGCGTGCGCGCGACGATCGCATCAACGAGCGGCGGCACGCCGGACGTGTACCGCGAGGGTGGTGGTGGCACTTCGTGGAGGATGCGATCGATGATTTCGGTCGGCGTCGATCCTTCGAAGGGTACCCGGCCCGTCAGCAGCTCGAACAGGACGACACCAAGCGAGAACAGATCGACCCGATGATCGATCGGCCGCCCCAGCGCCTGCTCGGGCGCCATGTAGGAGACGGTTCCCACGACCATCCCGGCCATCGTCACCTGCGCCTGGGTCACGTCGCGGGACGCCACGTTCGAGACGAACTTCGCCAGCCCGAAGTCGAGGACTTTGACGAGCCCGCGCTCGGTTCGCATCAGGTTCGCGCTCTTGATGTCGCGATGGATGATGCCGCGAGAGTGCGCCTCGTCGAGGGCGTCGGCGACCTGGATCCCGATCTCGACGACGTCGCGTACCGGCAACGGTCCGCGCGCGACTTGCGACGACAGCAGTTCGCCGTCGACGTACTCCATCACGATGAAGTCCGTCCCATCGTCTTCGCCGATGTCGTACGTGACGGCAATGTTGGGAGACCTGAGCATCGAGGCTGCGCGCGCTTCGTTCAGCAGTCGCGCACGGCTCTCGGGGTCGGATTTCAGAGACGACGGCAGGAACTTCAGCGCAACCGGACGGCCGAGCCGCATGTCCTCGCCGCGATACACCTCACCCATGCCTCCTGACCCGAGGCGCTTGTCGACGCGATAGTGCTGAATGGTTGTGCCGACCACGATCTTGATCTAGAGACGCGATCTTTCTGTTGAGAGTTTCCGGTCAGCCATTTGGCCAGGCGTATTACTTTCTCTTCGAACTCAACCAGCCGTCCCGCAGTGCTTTTTGATCCGGTGACAACGTACCCCCAATCGATTCCAGCGTCACGACTTCCATGGTCGGATCTTCCTCAACCGTGAGGCTCGCCTTCACCGGCGAATTGTGGCGCATGAATTCGATCGGCATGGAATCGCCGGGCTTGTGGGCACGAAGAGCTGCCTGCCAGTCCTCGATCGTCCCGACGGCTTTTCCATCGGCCGACGTGATGACGTCTCCTTCTTCGATTCCCGCCCGGTACGCCGGTGTTCCCCAGTTCACGAGGCCGGGCACTCGAACCCCCGAGCCGGCGGGCGCGGCCCCCGCGCCGCCACGCCGACCGCCGCGGCCCCCGCCGAAGGCCTGATCCATGAGGCCCACCCACGCGCCGCCGGCATTGCGTTTCCGGAGGACGAGGCCGACACGCGCGAACAGCTTTTCGTAATCGGGCAGCTCGCGCCCCTCGATGTACTTGTCGAAGAAATCCTCCGCAAATCGACGATCCCCCGAGACTTCCGCAAGCCGATCACGAACGTCCTTCAGCGTGTAGGGTTTGGCGATGATCGCCGGGCTCGGGCCTCCCGGCTTTCCATGCGCGATCCACATCGCGCGCATGAAGTCATCGAGGGTGACCTTTCCGTTCGAACGATCGCGGAGGCTCAGATCGAGGGCGGTCGCGATGGCCGCGCCATACGTGTAGTACGAAATGAATGTCGTCGGCAAGTTGGTCTCGTCGATCGCGACCGCGGCATCGCTGAACGGAGCCATCTGGCTCATCTCGACCGCCGATCGGAACCGCCGCGCCGGGCTGTTGATGACGGCCACCGCGTTCCTCACGAGGCCCGCGGGATCCGGGATCGCCACGCCCGCCCGCACCATGATGAGCGGACCGTAGTACTGCGTGAAGCCCTCGGCCAGCCACAGCTCTCCTGAAATGTTTGCGTCTTCGAAGTTGAATGGCTCGAGCGATTTCGGCCGGATCCGCTCGACGTTCCAGCAATGGAAGAACTCGTGTGACAGCGTTCCAAGCGCCGCCAGTGCGGCCTGCGGATTCTTGAACGAGGTGGCAGATGCAACCACGGTGCTGTTGCGATGCTCCATGCCGTCGCCGCCACCCCATGGCACGTAGTCGCCAAGAAAAGTATAGGTACCCGTGTCGAAGGCGGGAAACTCTCCAAACACTGCCGCGGCTTCGTTCACGATCTTCTCGGCCCCCGCCGCGTACCCGTCGATGACGGACGGATCGCCATCATGATGAACCGCCGTGCGAATCGTGTATTCCTTTCCGTCGGGATTCTTCACGGTGAACGAGCGCAGCGTGTAGTCGCTCAGTTCAGTTGGACTGTCCATCAGGTACTGAAGGTTCGGCGCGGTAAACGTCCAGGGATCGGCGGTTGGAAACAGCTGCGTCGCGGGCTTCCACGCATACTGCGCGGGAGGCTCGATCGTGAGGACGACGGGGCGCATGTCGAAACCGCGCGCCCACATCAGCGTGGCTGGCATGTTCATGTGCGCGTGGGATTCGTCCACCGCGAGGTAAGTGCCATCGACGTGATTGCCGAAGACTTTGTACGTGAGACGGACCGTTCCGTCGTGTCCCGTGACGTTCCACTGATAGGGATTGGGTCGTGCGGGGATCAGTTCCTTCCCGTGGCCGTCGAAGGCATGCACGTCGAACACGTTCTTGGAAAACTCGTGCACGGCATACCGTCCCGGAGACGAGCGGCTCATCCGCGCTTCGAGCATGGGCGTCGTCACTCCCGGCCACGTGACCTCGACCTGCGCGTAGTGATGCTCTGGCTCAGGAAACGAAAGCTTGTACTGGACGGGCTGTTGCGCCCCGACTGACCGAGCGACGACAAGAATGAGCGCGGCGGCAAGCGCGGATCGTCGTGAAACGGCACGGAAATCCATCCGGGGATCGTAGCAGGACCCGACTGCTGATTGCTGATTGCTGATTGGGACTGGGATGTGCTGATTGAGAGTCAACGCAGGAATTCAACTCAACAATCGGCATTCGCAATCCGCAATTCTCACTTCGCCCTGACCCATCTCAACATCTCGGCGAACGTGGCCGACTTGCCCTGCATCAGCAGGCCCGTGCGGAAGATCTTGCCGCGCGGCCCAGACCACCGCGAGGACGACGGTGCCGGCCATCAGCGAGGACCGAGAGCACGATCTGCCACATCGGCGGGCCCGGCTGCAGCGAGATGCGGAGCAGCATCAGGAACGGCGCGGCGGTCGGGAAGAGCGACAGCACGGTCGCCAGCGTGCCGTCGGGCGCGCGCATGCACGGACATCCAGCGTGAACACCGGAAGCATCACGAGCAGCATCGCCGGCGTCATCATGCTCTGCGAGTCCTTCAGATCGTTGCACGCGGCGCCGATGGCGATGAAGATCGATCCGAAGATGAAGAGCGGACATGACGAGAAAGAGCAGAGAACCAGCCGAGCGATCGCCTGGCGTCATCGCGCTGGCGTAGCCGCCCCAGTACTGCGCGACCAGCGAGCCGCCGGCGATGTAGATGGCGGCGCAGCAGCACCGACACCGCGACGCTGCCGATCAGCTTGCCCATCATCAACTCGAACGGCGTGATCGAGCCGATCAGCACCTCGCTGATGCGGCTCATCTTCTCTTCGATGACGCTGTTGAGGAGCTGCGGTGCGCTCGACATCACCGTCATGAACATCAGCATCAGCGCCGCCAGCGGAACGCCGATGCGCGCGCGCCTCGTCGACTTCCTCCGCCGGCTTGACTCCGCCGTCCGACGTCGCGCTCGAACAGCCCGAGCTCGTCGATCGGCGCCTGTTGCGTGAGCCGCGCCACGAGCGCGCGATCGATCGACGCCTGGCGGAACCGTTCGTTGAGGACCACGCGCGTTGACCGTCGCTCGCAGCCACTGCGGCAGCGCGTTGTAGGACGGGTGGTCCGAGTAGTAGCGGATCTGACGCGCCGGCGGCGGGATCCAGAGGATCTCGGCCGGCATCTCGACGAACGCGAACAGCTCCTCGCGCCGTACGCGATCCGAAAGCTCGAGCCGCAGGTCGTTCGCATCTCTGCCGTCAGGCTTGACTTCGACCGGGATGAAACGCGGCCCTTTCGCGGCAGCACGCCATCAGATCGCCGACGGTGTGGACGAGTTGTCAAGACCTGGCCACGGCCTTCAGCGGTTCGCCGAGGACGCCGGTGTAATCGACGACGGCGAAGGTTCGATCCTTGCTGTCGGTGGCGTCCTTGGTCGCGCGGACGAGCACGATCGACCCGCCCATGACGACCGGCATCAGGAAGAGGCTGACCATGAAACGCCTTGGTCTGCGACGAGCGTCGCGAATTCGGACTGGGCGACGATCAGGATTTCTTGCGCATGGTTGTCCTAGCGGTTTCGCGATCCGCACGAAGATGTCCTGCAGCGACGGACGCGTGACCTCGAAGTGATAGACGGCCGTGCGTGCAGCGAGGCGCGCGAGGAACGCCTGCGGATCTCCCGTGAGCCGGACTTCCTGCATCTGGCCGAAATCGTTGACGGACTCGACCTCCGGCATGCCGTCGAGCGCGACGGCGCCGGCCGACGTGCGGACTCTGCACGGTATCCGCGCCGTACTGCTCCTGGATGCTCTCGAGCGTGCCGTCGAGCACCTTGCGGCCGCGGAAGATCATGAAGATGCGATCGCACATCCTTTCGGCGGTCGCCATGTCGTGCGTGCTGAAGACGACCGTCGTGCCGCGCCGCCGCATCTCGAGCACCGCGTCCTTCAGGACCTGCGCGTTGACCGGGTCGAGCCCGGAGAACGGCTCGTCCAGGATCAGCAGCGACGGCTTCGAGACGACGGCCGCGACGAACTGCACCTTCTGCGACATGCCCTTCGAGAGCGTCTCGATCTGCCGATCGAGCAGCCCCGGCAGCTCCATCCGCGTCATCCAGTCGTCGATCGCCGGGTCGAGCTGCGGCGTCGTGCGGCCCTTCAGCCGCGCCGTAGTAGCGCAGCAGGCGGCGGATCGTCATCTTCTTATAGAGCCCGCGCTCCTCGGGCAGGTAGCTGACGCGATCGCGCGCCGCCGCGGTGTCGCGCGAGCCGAGCACTTCGATCTTCCCTGCGTCGGGCAGCAGGATGTGCATGATCATCCTGAGCGTCGTCGTCTTGCCGGAGCCGTTCGGGCCGATGAAGCCGTAGATCGATCCGTGAGGGACGGCGAGCGACAGATCGTCGACGGCGGCGTGCCGTTGAATCGCTTGGTGACGTCGCGTCAGTGACGATGGCGTTGGTCATGTCAATGGTTCTGCGAGCGAGCGGTCGATCATTCGCGAGTTCGAAGGGGCTACCAGCTTCCCGCTCTCGTGAAAGTTCGACGAGATTATCAGTTACCGGCGATTGCCGCTGAAGTTCGAGCAGGCGTTTCGACAATGCTCGAAGCCGAGAGCGGGAAGCTGGAAGCTGCAGATTTGACAACTTTGTGAAAAGTTTCACATTATTAGGACGAGGCCGGTCCGCGGCGATTCGGACGAGCGCCGTCCTGAACGGCGGCACGGCTGTCCGCTTCTGCAAATGACCCCGGTTTTCGAGTAGGCTCTTGGGGCAACGTTCGCGCGCGGGCGTCGACACGATGAGTCAGATCTTCCATCGCTACACCAACATCTACTCCCGACTCAGCATCCTGGCGGTGGTCGGGTTCGCCGCCGTCCTCGGCGGCGTCGGTCGGCCATGCTCCACCTGTCCGGCTACAACACCGGCCAGGACGTAGCTCGTCGAGCAGCCGGTCCAGTTCAGCCACGCGCACCACGTCGGCGGCATGGGCATCGACTGCCGCTACTGCCACACGTCGGTCGAAGAGTCGGCGTTCGCGAACATTCCGCCGACCAAGACCTGCATGAACTGCCACTCGCAGATCTGGACCAACGCGCCGATCCTCGAGCCGGTGCGCGCCAGCTTCCGCGACAACAAGCCGCTCCAGTGGACGCGCGTCCACGATCTGCCGGATTTCGTGTACTTCAACCACAGCATCCACGTGAAACAAGGGGTCGGCTGCGCGACCTGCCACGGGCCGCGTCGACAAGATGCCGCTGATGTATCAGGAGGCCAACGCTGCAGATGAGGTGGTGCCTGGACTGCCACCGCAATCCGGCGAAGTACGTCCGGCCGCGCGATCAGGTCTTCAACATGGCCTGGGAGCGCCCGGCGGACGATCCGGGTCTCGGCGAGCGGCTGGTGAAGGAATACAAGATCGCGAGCGTCGAGCAGCTGACCAGCTGCTCGACGTGTCACAGGTAAGCTTGCCAGCTTCCAGCTTCCAGCTCCAGCTTCCGAGGCGATGACTTCGTTGAACAACGGGAGCCGGCGGCCGGCGCACGGAAGTGCAGGCCCGAGGTCCAATCGTCAAGCTGGAAGCTGGAAGCTGGAAACTGGAAGCTGACAAGACATGGATTCTTCTGCCATCCGATCCCGTCTTGCCGGCTCCGAGGGCCGCCTGTACTGGCGCAGCCTCGGCGAGCTGGCCGACACGCCGGAGTTCCGCGAGTACCTGCACCGCGAGTTTCCCGAGCAGGCGTCCGAGTGGAACGACCCGAAGGGCCGCCGCCAGTTCCTGAAGCTGATGAGCGCGTCGCTGGCGCTCGCCGGCGTCGGCGCCTGCACGAAGCAGCCGGCCGAAGCAGATCGTCCCCTACGTCCGGCAGCCCGAAGACCTCGTCCCGGGCCGTCCGCTGTTCTTCGCGAGCGCCGTCCCGTTCGTCGGGCGTCGCCCAGCCGGTCCTGGTCGAAAGCCACATGGGGCGTCCGACCAAAATCGAGGGCAATCCGGAACATCCGGCCAGCCTCGGAGCGACCGACGCCTTCACGCAGGCCGCCATCCTCGACCTGTACGACCCGGATCGCGCCAAGACGGTCACCTACCGCGGCGAAGTCCGCGCCTGGGGCACTTCCTGACGGCCGTGCAGATGAGCCGCCTCAGCGTCAGAAGGCCCGTCAGGGAGCGGGCCTCCGCTTCCTGACGCGGACCGATCACGTCCCCGTCGCTCGCCGAGCTGATGGCGACCGTCTCAGCGCGATTTCCCGCAGGCGAAGTGGCATCAGTGCGATCCGATCCGCGCGATGGCGCCCGGTCGGCCGCCAGGCCGCGGGCTCCGGCCGACCGACGCGATCTATCACTTCGACAAGGCCGACGTCATCGTCTCGCTCGACGCCGACTTCCTGGCGTGCGGCCGCGGCAGCGTCCGGTATCAGCAGGACTTCGCCGCCCGGCGGCGGGTCACCGACGACGCGCAAGGAGATGAACCGGCTCTACGCGATCGAGAGCACGCCGACGCTGACCGGCGCGAAGGCGGATCATCGGCTGGCGCTGAAGGCGTGCGAGATCGAAGGCTTTGCGCGCCAGCTCGTCCGGGAGCGCTTGGTGCGCGCCGCGACCGTCCGAGCTCCCGGATCGTCCCGACCCCGATCTCGGCAACGCGGACGCGGCGAAGTGGGTGCGGCCGTCGCCAAGGATCTGCAGGCGCACCGCGGCAGCTCGCTGGTCGTCGCCGGCGAGATTACCAGCCGGCGGCCGTGCACGCGCTCGCGCACGCGATGAACCAGGCGCTCGGCAACGTCGGCACGACGGTCACCTACGGGGCGCCGATCGAAGCCATCGCCGGCCGACCAGGCCGCGTCGCTCGCGAGCTCGTCCGGGCGATGGACGCGGGCCAGGTCGAGCTGCTCGTCATCCTCGGCGGCGAATCCCGTCTTCACCGCGCCGGCGGACCTCAAGTTCGCCGAGAAGCTCGCCAAGGTCGCCCTGGCGGTCTATCACGGACTCTACGCCGACGAGACGGCGAACCTCTGCCACTGGAACCTCGCCGAGGCGCACCCGCTCGAGAGCTGGGGCGACGCGCGCGCGTACGACGGCACCGTCACGATCATGCAGCCGCTGATCGCGCCGCTCTACGAGGGCCGATCGGCGCACGAAGTGCTCGGCGTCGTTCACCGCCGCAGCCGGATCGCCGCGGCTACGCAGATCGTCAAGGACTACTGGACGCGCGCGTTCGGCGGGGCAGCGGCTGGACGCATCCGCGGCGCCGACGGGCAGCCGTTCAAGAACGCCGACACGTTCTGGAGCCGTGCCCTGCACGACGGGTTCATCGGCGGCACCGCGATCGCCGACGGCGGACCAGGCGACGCCGTTCGTCGCGGCGCCGCGCCGGCGCCGTCGCTGCCACGCGGCCGCGGCGCGCGGCAGGCGGTCCCGGACGACGACCGCGGTCCGGTTGCGCCGCCGCAGCGCTCCGACGCCGCCGGTCGCCGCCCGCCGCTCCGGCCAGCGCCTCGGCGCCGGCCGGCGCAGGGAGGGCTCGAGATCATCTTCCGGCCCGATCCGACGATCTGGGACGGCCGCTTCGCGAACAACGGCTGGCTGCAGGAGCTGCCCAAGCCGCTGACGAAGATCACGTGGGACCCGACGGCGTGGATCAGCCCGCGGCTCGCCAGGGAGCGCGGCCTGCAGCGACGGCGACGTCATCGAGCTGCGCTATCGCGGCAACACCGCGCGCATGCCCGTCTTCAGGGTCCCCGGTCATCCCGCGCAGTCCGTCACGGTGTTCTTCGGCTACGGCCGCCGCATGGCCGGCCGCGTCGGCACCGCGACGAAGGATGCCGAGGAGTTCAACGCCTATCTCCTGCGCACCTCCGACGCGCCGTGGTTCGGCAGCGGCCTCGAGATCGCGAAGACCGGCGACCGCTACCTGCTCGCGACGACGCAGGAACACCACCTGATGGAAGGGCGCGCGCCGGTCCGCGTCGCGACGCTCGAGGAGTACAAGAACGAGCCGGCGGTCATCGACGAGCAGGCGCACAGACGTTTCCCCGGACGCTCACGATGTTCCCCGACCATCGAGTACAAGGGCTACAAGTGGGGCATGGCGATCGACCTCACGTCCTGCACGGGCTGCGGCGCCTGCACGATGGCCTGCGTCGCCGAGAACAACATCCCGGTCGTCGGCAAGGAGCAGGTCGCGGCCGGACGCGAGATGCACTGGATCCGCGTCGACCACTACTTCGCGGGCAGGAGTCGGACCTCGAGGCGACCAGCCGGTCGAGGCGTACCACCAGCCGGTGCCGTGCATGCAGTGCGAGAACGCGCCGTGCGAGCTCGTCTGCCCGGTCGCCGCGACGACGCACAGCTCCGAAGGCCTGAACGACATGGTCTACAACCGCTGCGTCGGCACGCGGTACTGCTCGAACAACTGTCCCTACAAGGTGCGCCGCTTCAACTTCCTGCTCTATCAGGACTGGACGACGCCGAGCCTCGAGCCGATGCGCAACCCGGACGTCACGGTGCGGAGCCGCGGCGTCATGGAGAAGTGCACCTACTGCGTGCAGCGCATCAACCAGGCGCGCATCGACGCGAAGCGCGAGGACCGGAAGATCCGCGACGGCGAGATCGTCACGGCCTGCCAGGCGGTCTGCCCGTCCGACGCGATCGTCTTCGGCGACCTGAACGATCCGAACGAGCCAGGTCGTCGAAGCTCAAGGCGCAGCAGCGCAACTACGGCGTGCTCGAGGACCTGAACACGCGGCCGCGGACGACGTATCTCGCGGCGCTGCGGAACCCGAACCCCGAGCTGGAGCCGGCACCGGCCGCTTCGACGACTGAACACTGATGGCCAACGCACGCAACGACCCGTGCGTGACGCGACTACGACCCGCCGCGTCATCGAGCCGGGGCACACGTTCGACTCGGTCACCGAGAAGATCGCCGCGATCGTCCTGACGCGGCGTCATCCGTTCAGCTGGTTCTTCGGCGCTGTTCATCGGCTTCATGCCTGATGCATGATGCTGGTGATGGCGATCACCTGGCTGCTCATCAAGGGCACCGGCATCTGGGGCGTCAACATCCCGGTCGGCTGGGGCTTCGCGATCATCAACTTCGTCTGGTGGATCGGCATCGGCCACGCCGGGACGCTGATCTCGGCGATCCTGCTGCTCCTCAAGCAGGACTGGCGCACGTCGATCAACCGCTTCGCGGAGGCGATGACGCTCTTCGCCGTCGTCTGCGCCGGCATCTTCCCGCTGATCCACACCGGCCGTCCGTGGCTCGCGGCCTACTGGCTGTTGCCGTACCCCAACACCATGGGGATCTGGCCGCAGTTCCGCAGCCCGCTCATCTGGGACGTCTTCGCGGTCTCGACCTACCTCACGGTCTCGCTGCTGTTCTGGTACGTCGGGCTCATTCCCGACCTGGCGACGCTGCGCGACCGCGCGAAGAGCCTGCACATCCGCCGGCTGTTCGGCATGCTCGCGCTCGGCTGGCGCGGATCGGCGCGGCACTGGGAGCGCTACGAGACGGCGTACCTGCTGCTCGCCGGCCTCTCGACGCCGCTGGTCCTCTCGGTCCACACGGTCGTGAGCTTCGACTTCTCGATCGGCATCATCCCGGGCTGGCACGCGACGATCTTCCCGCCCTACTTCGTCGCCGGCGCGATCTACGCCGGCTTCGCGATGGTGCTGACGCTCGCGATTCCGCTGCGCGTGCTCTACGACCTCGAAGGACTTCATCACGATGCGGCACCTCGAGAACATGGGCAAGGTCATGCTCGTGACCGGGCTGATCGTCGGCCTACGGCTACGTGTTGGAGGCGTTCTTCGGCTGGTACAGCGCCAACAAGTACGAGCAGTTCATGATCCTGAACCGGATGACCGGCCCGTACTGGCCGTTCTACTGGACGCTGATCCTCTGCAACATCATCACGCCGCAGTTCCTGTGGATCAAGACGCGTGCGGACCACGCCGATCAAGCTGTTCCTCATCGCGATGGTCGTCAACGTCGGCATGTGGCTCGAGCGGTTCGTCATCGTCGTCACGAGCCTGCACCGCGACTTCCTGCCCTCGTCGTGGGGCATGTACTGGCCGACGCGCTGGGACTTGATGACGTTCTTCGGCACGATCGGGCTGTTCGTCGACGCTCTTCTTCCTGTTCATCCGGGTGCTGCCGATGATCTCGATCTTCGAGATGCGGACGATGGTGCCGGCCGCGAAGGTGAAGGGAGGCGAAGGCGCACTGAGCGCGTGTCAGCCATGGACCACACACCAGCCGGTTCGACGCTCTACGGCCTGATGGCCGAGTTCGAGGATCCGACGTCGCTCGTCGAGGCGGCGCGCCGCACCTACGACGAGGGCTATCGCCGGTTCGACTCGTTCTCGCCGTTTCCGATCCACGAGGTCTTCGAGCGCGATGCACCTCGAGGACCGGCGGGTGCCGTGGCTGCGTCCTCGGCGGCGGGATCACGGGCCTGCTGACCGGGCTCGGGCTCCAGGTGTGGGTGTCGGCCTATCGCCTATCCGCTGAACATCGGCGGCCGCCCGTATCTGAGCTGGCCGATGTTCGTGCCGGTGACGTTCGAGCTGACGATCCTGTTCGCGGCGTTCGCGGCGGTCTTCGGGATGTTCGTGCTGAACGGGCTGCCGATGCCGTATCACCCGGTGTTCAACGTCGAGCGGTTCGCGGCGCACGCGAGCCAGGACGGTTTCTTCCTGGCGATCGAGGCGCGCGATCCGAAGTTCGATCGGCAGCGCGACGCGCGACGTTCCTGCAGGGCCTCGGGGCGAAGGAAGTCAACGATGTCGAGGAGTAGCGTCCGACGGGCTTCGCGACTTGGCGGCCTGATCTGCTCTTGCTGCGTCGCTGCTCGGGCTGCCGGCAGGACATGCACAACCAGCCGAAGTACCGCGGGCTGCGCGCGAGCGTGTTCTTCGCGGACGGCTCGAGCGCGCGGCCGCTGGTCGAGGGCACGGTCGCGCGCGGCACGCTGCAGGACGACGAGGCGTTCTTCACCGGCAAGATCGGCAAGGCGACCGGTGAAGGAGCTGCCGTTCCCGGTCGACGAGCAGGTCCTCGATCGCGGCGAGGAGCGCTTCAACATCTACTGCTCGCCGTGCCACGGCCGGACCGGCGAGCGGCAACGGCATGGTCGTGCAGCGCGGCTACCGCGCAGCCGCCGTCGTTCCACATCGATCGGCTGCGGACAGGCCGACGCCGGGTACTTCTTCGACGTGATGACGAACGGCTTCGGCGCGATGCCGGACTACAGGGCGCAGATCGCGCCGCGCGATCGCTGGGCGATCGTCGCGTACATCCGCGCGCTGCAACTGAGCCAGCACGCGGCGGCGGCCGACGTTCCGGGCGGCGATCCCGACGAAGCTGCCGCAGCCGGCCGGCGGGGCGCGAGCGCGCGCCGGAGAAGCACTGATCGCGATGGAGACACACGCAGTGACCACCGACGTGCCGGCGCTGGCGCGACTGCAGCAGATGGGCGCCTCGTCGCGGCCTTCTGGGGGCTGCTCGCCGGCGCATCGGCGCGTTCTTGAACGCCGACCAGTTCTTCCGATCGTGGCTCGATCGGCTTCCTGTTCTGCCTCGGGCTGTCGATGGGATCGCTCGCGCTCCTGATGCTGCAGCACATGTCGGGCGGCCAGTGGGGGCTCGTCGGCCGTCGCATCTTCGAGGCGGCGAGCCGCAACCTTCCGTTCGTCGCGCTGATGTTCATGCCGGTGCTGTTCGGGCTGCCGAGTCTCTACACTGGGCGCGGCCGGAGCGCGGCTCAGCACCGATCACATCCTCCAGATGAAGGCGCCGTACCTGAACGTGCCGTTCTTCATCGGCCGCGCGGTCCTCTACTTCGCCGTCTGGATGCTCTGCTCGTGGCTGCTGAACAAGTGGTCGGCGGCGCAGGACCGCGGCGAGGTCGCGGTCACCCGAGCGACACGCGGCGCTTCCGCGCCGGTCAGCGCGCCGGGGCTCCTCGCTCTACGTCGCTGACGATGACGTTCGCGTCGGTCGACTGGATGATGTCGCTCGACCCGCACTGGTACTCGACGATCTTCGGGCTGATCCTCGTCGTCGGCCAGGGGCTGTCGGCTTTCGCGCTCATCATCGCCGTGCTCTCGGTGCTGAGCCACGTCGAGCCGTTGGCGACGTATCTGAATCGCCGGCGCACTTCCTCGACCTCGGCAAGCTGCTGCTGGCGTTCGTGATGCTGTGGGCGTACTTCTCGTTCTCGCAGTTCCTGATCATCTGGGCCGGCAACCTGCCCGAGGAGATTCCGTTCTTCTTCAACCGGATGCCGCGGCGGCTGGCAGTACGTCTCGCCGGTCATCCTGCTCGGCCATTTCGCGTTGCCGTTCACCCTGCTGCTGTCGCGCGACCTGAAGAAGCGGCCGCATCTGCTGGCCAAGGTCGCCGTCGTTCATCCTGGTGATGCGGCTCGTCGACCTCATCTGGCTCGTCGAGCCGATGTTCCCGCGCGAAGGGTTCCCGATTCACTGGATGGACGTCGCGCTGCCCGCTGGCCTGGCCGGCGTCTGGGTGTTCCTCTTCGCCCGGAAGCTGCGCAGCCGCCCGCTGCTGCCGCTCAACGATCCGTTCTTCAAGGAGGCGTTCGCGCATGACGCCCACTGATCGGCCCCTCGGCGGTCATCACTACACCGATGAGGAGATGCACAACGAGGAGTCGCGCACGAGCCGGGGACGTCAACGTCCGCACCGTGCTCGCGTCCGGCGCCGCCATGGTGGTGGTCGTGGCAGTCTCCGCGGCGCTGATGTACGGGCTCTGGGCCATGTTCGAGAGCCAGGCCGAGACACGCGACCCGCAGGTGTCGCCGCGCGCGGTCACGGGCGCCACGCCGCGCGGTCCGCGCCTGCTGACGAACGAGCCGGCGAATCTCGGCAGTTCCGGCAGGAGGAGGAAGGCAAGCTCGAAACGTACGGCTGGGTCAACCAGAGCCGGGGTGTCGCGCACGTCCCGATCGAGGCCGCGAAGAAGCTCCTCGTCGAGCACGGGCTGCCGGTGCGATCCGGCGTGCGTGGACGATCGGACGCTTGGCACGCACGCACCCGCCTACGGCGAGTCGTCAGGCGGGCGGGAGATCAAAAAATGAAGGGGCTTTTCCTCTCGCTCGCGCTGCTCGCCCTCGCGGGTCCCGTCGCGGCGCAGGGGCTCGCGCCGGACGACGCTGGGGATCCGGCGAAGGCAAAGCCCGGCCTGCTGCAGCAGGTCGGCATCGATCAGCAGCTTGGACCAGCAGATCCCGCTCGATCTCGTCTTCAAGGACGAGAGCGGACGCGAGGTGCAGCTCGGCGAGTACTTCGGCAAGCGGCCGGTGATCCTCGCGCTCGGTCTACTACGAGTGCCCGATGCTGTGCACGCAGGTGCTCAACGGGCTCGTGAGCGCGCTCGGGGTGCTGACCTTCGACGTCGGGCCGCGAGTTCGACGTCGTGGCCGTGAGCATCAATCCGAAGGAAACGCCGGCGCTGGCCGCCGCGAAGAAGCAGGTGTATCTGGAGCGCTACAAGCGGCCGCAGAGCGCGCAGGCTGGCACTTCCTGACCGGCAAGGAAGCCAACGATCAGGCAGCTCGCGGCGGCGGTCGGCTTCCGCTACGCGTTCGACGCCCAGATCCAGCAGTACGCGCACGGCGCGGGTGTCGAGCTCCTGACGCCGAAGGGCGTCATCTCGAAATACTTCTACGGGATTGAATTCTCGGCGCGCGACATCCGGTTCGGCCTGATCGAAGCGTCAGACGAGCGCATCGGCACGCCGATCGACGACGTGCTGCTGCTCTGCTACCACTACGATCCCTCGACCGGCAAGTACGGCGCGGCCGTGATCGATGCCATCCGCATCGGCGCGGTGGCGACGATGCTGGCCTCGTGGACGTTCCTCTTCGTCAGCCTGCGCAAGGAGCGCGACGACGGCCGACCTAACGATGTTCACGAATTTTCCGTTCTTTCCGGAGCAGGCATCGGCCCAGGCCGCGCAGGTCGACGGCATCTACTTCTTCCTGGTGGCCGTCACCGCGTTCTTCTCGCTGCTCATCGCGGCGGTGTCGTGGTCTTCGCGGCGATTTACCATCGCCGGCGGCACGAAGACGAGGTCGGCGCCGTGATTCACGGTTCGCTCGCGCTCGAGCTGCTCTGGACGATCATCCCGTTCGTCATCACGATGGTGATGTTCGGCTGGGGCGCGAAGGTGTTCTTCGACGCGTACCGCGCCGCCCGAAGGGCGCGATGGAGATCTACGTCGTCGGCAAGCAGTGGATGTGGAAGGTCCAGCACATGGACGGGCAGCGCGAGATCAACGAGCTGCACGTCCCGGTCGGACAGGCCGGTGAAGCTGATCATGGGATCCGAGGACGTGCTCCACAGCTTCTACATTCCGGCATTTCGCGTGAAGGCGGACGTCGATCCCTGGCCGCTACAACATGCTGTGGTTCACCGCGACGAAGCCGGGCAGGTACCACCTGTTCTGCGCCGAGTATTGCGGGACGAAGCACTCGGGAATGATCGGGTGGGTCAACGTCGATGGAGCCGGCCGACTTCCAGGCGTGGCTGGGCGGCGGGCTCGCCCGGCGATACGCCCGCCGCTGCGGGCGAAAAGCTGTTCACGGATCTCGTCTGCATCAGCTGCCACAGAGACGACGCGCAGGCGCGAGGGCCGCCGTTGAAGGGACTCTTCGGGCACACCGTGCAGCTGCAGGGCGGCGGGACCGTCGTCGCCGACGAGGCGTACATCCGCGAGTCGATCGTGAATCCGCAGGCGAAGATCGTCAACGGGTTCCAGCCGATCATGCCGACGTTCCAGGGACTCGTGACGGAAGAGCAGCTGCTGCAGCTCGATCGCCTACGTGCAATCGCTCGGTGCACGTGCGCCGCCGCCACCGCCTGAAGGGACGGCGTCGCCGGGCCCGGGCAAGGACTGATCATGGAAACGTTGAACTACCTGAACAACGGTCACGGCCTCGCGTCGTGGCTGTTGACGAAAGACCACAAGCGCATCGCGCTGCTCTACCTGGCCTCGATCACCGGCTTCTTCGTCATCGGCGGCTTCTTCGCCATGATGGTCCGGCTCGAGCTGCTGACGCCGGCCGGCGACCTGCTGTCGTCCGAGACCTACAACAAGATGTTCACCATGCACGGCGTGGTGATGGTCTTCTTCTTCCTGATTCCGTCGATTCCCGCGATGCTCGGCAACTTCCTCATCCCGATCATGATCGGGGCGAAGGACCTCGCGTTCCCGCGCATCAACCTGCTGAGCTGGTACATCTACCTGCTCGGCGGGATCTTCACGCTCGTCGCGGCGCTGAGCGGCGGCGTCGACACCGGCTGGACGTTCTACACGCCGTACAGCACGGCCGCCGCGAACAGCCACGTCATCACCGCGGCGCTCGGCGTGTTCATCACCGGTTTCTCGTCGATCCTGACCGGCCTCAACTTCATCGTCACGATCCACCGGATGCGCGCGCCGGGGCTGACGTGGTTCCGGCTGCCGCTCTTCGTGTGGTCGCACTACGCGACCAGCCTGATCATGATCCTCGGCACGCCGGTCATCGCGATCACGGTGCTCCTCGTCGCGGCCGAGCGCGGCCTGCACCTCGGCATCTTCGATCCGGCGCTCGGCGGCGACCCGGTGCTCTTCCAGCACCTGTTCTGGTTCTACTCGCACCCGGCGGTCTACATCATGATCCTGCCGGCGATGGGGGTCATCAGCGAGATCGTCCAGGCGTTCTCGCGCAAGAACATCTTCGGCTACTCGTTCGTCGCCTTCTCGTCGCTGGCGATCGCGATCATCGGGTTCCTCGTGTGGGGCCACCACATCTTCGTGGCCGGCCAGTCGGTCTACGCCGGGATGGTCTTCTCGATCCTCAGCTTCGTCGTCGCGATCCCGTCGGCGATCAAGGTGTTCAACTGGACCGCGACGATCTACAAGGGATCGGTGACGCTTCGATTCGCCGATGCTGTATGCGTTCGGCTTCATCGGCCTCTTCACGATCGGCGGCCTGACGGGTCTCTTCCTGGCGGCGATGGGCCTCGACATCCACGTGCACGACACGTACTTCGTCGTCGCGCACTTCCACTACATCATGGTCGGCGGCGCCATCATGGGCTACCTCGGCGGCCTGCACTACTGGTGGCCGAAGATCAGCGGCCGGATCTACCCGGAGGGGTGGGCCAAGTTCTCGGCGCTGATGATCTTCGTGCGGCTTCAACCTGACGTTCTTCCCGCAGTTCATCGCCGGCTACCTCGGGATGCCGCGCCGCTACCACGCGTATCCGCCGGAGTTCCAGGTGCTGAACGTGGCCTCGACGCTCGGCGCCTCGATCCTCGCCGTCGGCTACGTGATCCCGATCATCTACTTCGCGTACTCGCTGGTCGCCGGCGAGAAGTCCGCCAACGATCCGTGGGGGGCCAGGGGACTCGAATGGGAGATCCCGTCGCCGCCGCCGACCGAGAACTTCACGGTGAGCCCGATCGTCACCGAGCGCACGCACCAGTACGTGCACCCGAGCCAGGAGGTCGGCATTGCCTGACCGCGCACCCGGAACATTTTCCCGGTCCGATTCACCAGCCGCCCCTCGTGGCCAACCTGGAGGCGATCCAGCCCCACGACCTGGTGCATCTGCCGCATCATCCGAAGCTGCAGCACCACTTCGACGACATGGCGCAGCAGGCCGACGCGTCGACGCTCGGCATGTGGGTGTTCCTCGTCACCGAGATCATGTTCTTCGGCGGCCTGTTCATGGCTGCTATCTCGTCTACCGCCACGCGAGCCCCGAGGGGTTCGCCGGAGGCCAGCCATCATCTGAACGTCACCTGGGGCGCCGTCAACACGATCGTGCTCATCGTCAGCTCGCTGACGATGGCGCTCGCGGTGCGGGCGGCGCAGACCAGCGCGCCGCGCCACAACGCAGGTCGCCTGGATTGGCGCGACGATGGTTCTCGGGACCGCGTTCCTCGGGGTCAAGGCGATCGAGTACACCGACAAGTTCACGCATCACCTCGTTCCCGGGCCGAACTTCCACTGGGAAGGCAAGCATCCGGCGCCCGCGGAGATGTTCTACTCGCTGTACTTCTGCATGACCGGCCTGCACGCGCTGCACATGATCATCGGGCTCGGGATCATGACGGTCATCGCGACATGGCGTGGAAGAAACAATTCGACGAGGACTACTACACGCCCGTCGAGATCGCCGGGCTGTACTGGCACTTCGTCGACATCGTGTGGATTTTCCTGTTCCCGCTGCTGTATCTGATCGGCGGCCACTTCACCGAGTGAGGCTCGCGTAATGTCAGACGGTCAGGGGCACTTCGGGCATGCGCACATCGCGCCGCCGAGCATGTACTACAAGGTGTTCGGGGCGTTGATCGTCGGGACCATTCTCACGGTCGCAGCGGCGAAAGTCGACCTGGGGCTGTTCAACAACGTCGTCATGCTCACGATTGCGTGCACGAAGGCGACGCTGGTCATCCTCTTCTTCATGCACGTCCGGTGGAGCTCGCGGCTCACGTGGGTCGTCGCGGGGGCGGGCTTCTTCTGGCTCCTGCTCCTCTTCACCGTCCTGGGCGACTACGTCAGCCGCGGCTGGGTGGGCACGTATCATTAGGTCACAAGCGGTGGCTGCCGCACCCTTGACACATGGTCCGAGTTCGTGGGTAAGATGCGGCCTCAATCGACGGGAATTTCGGCGTTCCCCCCTTCGGCGAACTCATGTGGAGTCGAGGATGCGGCGTCTCAGTTCCATCTCGGACTCGCGGCCTGGGGAACTCTTCTCCAGTGCACGGGAGTCCTAGCCATTGGCCCAGATTTTCCCTCCCTGGTGGAACAATCTACCGCTCGTCGCCGCCATCGCAGGCGCCATAGGTCCGGTGCTTGCGATTGGAGGAGTCTGGTACTACTTTTCACCGTGGTACACGGACGTGGGCTATCGTCCTGTTCAGCCCGTCCCCTACAGCCACAGGCTCCACGTCGGCGAACTTGGTCTCGATTGCCGGTACTGTCACGCCTCGGTCGAGACGTCCGCCGTCGCGAACGTTCCTCCGACGCAGACGTGCATGAACTGCCATCGGCTCGTGAAGAAGGACAGCGAGGTGCTCGCACCGATTCGGGCGAGCGCCGCCACCGGCCGTCCGATGCGGTGGATTCGCGTTCACAAGCTTCCCGATTACGCGTATTTCACGCACAAAGCGCACGTGGCGGCGGGCATCGGCTGCGTCACCTGCCACGGCCGCATCGACGAGATGGAAACGGTCACCCAGATGAAGCCGCTCAGCATGAGCTGGTGTCTCGAGTGCCACCGCGACCCCGCTCCCAACAGGCGCCCCGTCTCTGAGGTCACCAACATGAAATGGACGCCTCCAGGCGACTCCGGCTCGCTCGCGGCGGAGCTCGCCAAGGAACGTCCGGTCAACCCGCCGACTGACTGCTCGGGGTGCCACCGGTGAAAAGTTACTGGCGAAGTCTCGCGCAGATCGAGGAACGCCCTGAATACCGTGCCGCCCTCGAGCGGGAGTTCCCGGAGGGGGCCTCGGAACTCCCCGAAGGGATCACGCGGCGCAGCATGATGATGCTGCTGGGTGCCTCGGCGTCGCTCGCGGGGCTCGCAGCCTGCCGGCGCCCGGTCGAAGAGATCGTTCCGTATGTCAACGCACCAGAAGAGTTCGTTCCGGGGATCCCCCGCTCGTACGCGACGACCATGCCGTTCCGCCGGAGCGCCTACGGCCTGATCGTCGAGAGCCACGAAGGGCGGCCAACCAAGATCGAAGGAAATCCCTCGCACCCCTCAACGCGTGGAGCGTCGAGCTCGCGCGTTCAGGCGTCGGTGCTCGGCCTCTACGATCCGGACCGATCGCAATCGGTCATGGAGAAAGGTGCGCGGAAGTCCTGGAACGATTTCGTGACGGCCTGGGGGCAGATTTCCCAGGCTCATGCCTCCGATGGCGGAGCCGGCCTCGCGGTGATCTCCGAGTCGTTCTCCTCACCGACCCTGGCGCGCCTGGTCTCAGAGCTCCGTGCCCGCTACCCACGATTGCAGTGGGCCACCTACGACGCCGTCAGCGACGAGACCCGCCTCGAAGGCCTCAAGCACGCGACGGGGCGCGACCTCGACCTGATGCTCCGGTTCGATCGCGCGTCGGTGATTCTCTGTCTCGACGCCGACCCGCTGCTCACCGACCCCGAGATGATGCGTCACGCGCGCGGATTCGCGGACGGCAGGCGCGCAGGGGTCTCTTCGACAGGCTCAGGGCAACCGATGAACCGGCTCTACGCGGTTGAAGGCGTCTACTCGCTGACCGGAGCCAGCGCGGATCATCGGCTTCGTCTCGAGAGCCGGCAAATTGCCCCCTTCCTCGCGGCGCTCGCCGCACGCATCGCTGCGCCCGCGGGAGCCTCGAGTCAGGCCGCCGGCGTCCCGGGTGTCGACGCGCGCTGGATCGATGCCCTTGCCAAGGATCTTCTGGCCAACCGCGGCAAGGGGTTGATCGTGGCCGGGGAGCGCCAGCCTGCGGCCGTCCACGCCGCGGTGTGCGCCCTGAACACGTCGCTCGGCAACACCGGCAAGACGGTCAGCTACTACGAGACAAAGGACGCCGCGCTTCCGAGCGTGAGCTCTCTGGCTTCGGTCGTCTCGGCGATGAAGGGCGGCACGGTCCAAACGCTCGTCATCCTGGGCGGCAATCCAGTGTTCGATGCCCCCGCCGATCTCGACTTCGCCTCGGCGATCTCGAAGGTCACACACACCATCGCGCTCAGCCACGCGGTGGACGAAACATCGTCCAGGGCGGAATGGCACATCCCCCGCGCTCACTACCTCGAATCGTGGGGTGACGCGCGCGCGGTGGGCGGCACGGTCAGCATCGTCCAACCGCTGATTCTCCCGCTGTTTGGCGGACGGAGCCCGGTTGATGTGCTGGGTCTGATGGTCGCGGGCCAGGATCGTCCGGCCTACGACATCGTGCGTGAGACATGGAAACCGATCCTGGGTGAAGCGGAGTTCGATCGGAAGTGGAACCGCGCGCTGCACGACGGGTTGCTGGCCGGAAGCGAGCTTCAAGAAGTTGTCCCGGATCTCAACGTGCAGCCCCTGGCGGAGCTCAGCCGCCTTGGCGCTGGAGGCGCTTCCGCTCCGGGCGCTCTGGAGATCGTGTTCCTCCCGTCGCCAGCGCTTCACGACGGCCGCTTCGCGAACGACGCCTGGCTGCAGGAGCTTCCCGATCCCCTGACCAAGCTGACCTGGGACAACCCCGCGCTCGTGAGCCCGAAGACGGCCGAGACCCTTGGGCTCGAGAACGAGGACGTGGTCCGCATCGATTATTCCGGGCGCTCGCTGGAGCTGCCCGTTTGGCTCCTCCCGGGGATGGCGGACGGCGTGGTTGCCTTGACGCTCGGCTACGGCCGATCGCACGCAGGCCGCATAGGCTCGGGGGTCGGATTCGATCCGTTACACCCTTCGAAGCTCAAAGGCACCTGGCTTCGACGGCGACGTCACGCTCACCAAGCTCGCGCGAACATATCCGCTCTCGGCGACCCAGAACCACGGCAGCATGGAAGGGCGCCCGCTCGTCCGCGAGTCAACGCTCGCCGAGCTTCGCGCCAGGCACACGGCAGCTGAAGGTGAGCCTGCCGCTAAAGAAGGAGGCGCGCCGGGCAAACTCGGCGTATTCCAGGAGGAATCAGAGCATTTCTCACTCTGGAAGGAGCACGCCTACGATCAGGGTCACCAGTGGGGAATGACGATCGATCTGAACACCTGCATCGGCTGCAACGCGTGCATGACGGCGTGCCAGAGCGAGAACAACGTGCCGGTCGTCGGCAAGACCCAGATTGCGAAGGGGCGCGAGATGCACTGGGTCCGCGTGGATCGGTACTTCTCCGGCGAACCCTCAGGCAACCCAGAAGTCGTGTTCCAGCCCGTGCCCTGCATGCACTGCGAGGATGCGCCCTGCGAACAGGTGTGTCCGGTCGCCGCGACCGTTCACGATGCGCAGGGCCTCAACGTGATGGTCTACAACCGGTGCATCGGGACCCGCTACTGCTCGAACAATTGTCCCTACAAGGTGCGGCGGTTCAACTTCTTCAACTTCACGAAGGACACGCCCGACATTCTCAAGCTCGCGATGAACCCGGACGTCACGGTTCGCGCGAGGGGCGTCATGGAAAAGTGCACGTACTGCACGCAGAGGATCACGCGGGCAAAAATCGATGCGAAGCTGGCGGGGCGCGAACTTCGTGACGGTGACGTCAAGACGGCGTGCCAGCAGGCCTGTCCCGCCTCGGCCATTCAGTTTGGAGATCTTCGCGATCGTTCGAGTGGCGTCGTCCAGGCGAAAAGTGACCCGCGCAACTACGCGCTCCTGGACGAGCTCAACACCAAACCGCGGACGACCTATCTGGCCAAGGTCCGGAATCCGAACCCGGACCTGGAACAGGGGCCAGTTTCATGAGCGCCCGTGTAATGGGCGCCCTCGCGTTTGCTTCGATCGTCGTTCTCAGTGGCTGTCGCGGCTGCACCTCCAGCCAGCCTCCCGTCCACCTCAATCGAAGCATGTTTGATCAGCCGAAGGTCCTTACCCAGACCGCCAGCACGTTCTTCTACGACGGATCATCCATGCGCCAGCCGGTCCCTGGGACGATCCCTGTCGGCGGGCTGAAAGAAGACTCGGCCTTTTACACAGGCAAGGGCGCGGACGGGCAATTCGTCGCGACGAGTCCGGTGACCGTGGACGCGGCGCTGGTCGAGCGCGGCCACCAGAGATATGGGATCTATTGTCAGCCGTGCCACGACGCGCGCGGGGATGGCAAAGGCATCCTGTTCCAGCGAGGCAACGTCCCCACCGCGTCCTTCCACCAGGAAAGGATCCTGAAATACCCGGACGGGCAGATCTTCGACGTCATCACGAACGGGACAGGACTGATGTCGGGGTATCGCTGGCCGATCCCTCCCGCGGACAGGTGGGCCATCATCGCCTACGTGCGAGAACTCGAGCGCAAACGGCTGGCCAGCGCCGCGGGTACGCCCGCCGGGATGAATTGAGGAACTCGCCGTGATGAACCGCAAAGTGCTGGCCATTCTCGGCCCCCTCGTCGCAATCGTGATGTTCCTGGGGGCAGTGAAGATGGCCTCGGCTCTGGTGAGCCGCAACGAGTACAAGGAACCGTATCGGGCTGGGCCGGCGACCGTCGACGCGACTCCCAGGACTGAAGGAGTGGCCGCCGAGCAGGCCGATGCGGAGAAGGCCGCCAAGGCGAAGCCCTATCAGGAGGCCGAGTACCGGACCTTTCCGGTCGTTGGCAGCCGTGTGGCCATCTGGGCGGTCGCGCAACTCCACCTCCTGTTCGCGGCATTCGTCCTTGCCGTTCCAATCTTTGCGTTCATCATCGAGGTGATCGGGTACAAGACCGGAGATCGGCGATACGACCTCCTCGCGTACGAATTCACGAAGCTCCTCTCGGTGTCCTTCTCGCTTACGGCGACCTTCGGAGCATTCCTGACGTTTATGCTCATCGCCCTGTACCCGAAGTTCACGAACTACTTGATGAGCGTGTTCTCACCGACGTTTCTCCCGTACGTGCTGCTCTTTTTCGCCGAAGCCTTCTTCCTGTATACGTACTATTACGGCTGGGGAAAGTTCCATCCTCTCGTTCATCTTGGCCTGGGGCTCGGCCTCAATCTCGTGGGCACGGCGATCATGATGATTGCCAATGCCTGGCTCACGTTCATGATGTCCCCGCACGGGATTTCGGACCAGGGAGCGGTTCTCTCCGTCTGGGACGCGATGTTCAACCCTACATGGATGCCGATCAACGTACATCAGGTTCATCGCGAACATCGCCTTCGGCGGCTCGATCGCGGGCGCGTACGCAGCCTTCAAGTTCCTCCAGGCGGAAACCGACGAGGAGCGCGCGCACTACGATTGGATGGGTTACATCGGGAACTTCGTCGCGATCAGCGCGTTCCTCCCCCTCCCCTTCGCCGGTTACTGGCTGGCAAAAGAAATCTACGCCTTCTCGCAGACGCTCGGACTTACGATGATGGGCGGGGCTTTCTCGTGGCTCTTCATCATCCAGGCGGTCTTGATCGGGAACCTCTTCCTCGCGGCCAACTATTACCTCTGGCTCGGGATGGGACGGGTCGAGGGGGTCCAGCCGCTTCAGAAGTTCATCAAGTACCTTCTTTTCGGGATCACCCTCTGCTTCATGGTCTGGGCGACGCCGCGATCGATCATCGCGAGCGTGTCTGAAATCCGGGCGATGGGCGGATCGTCCCACCCGATCCTGGGCTACCTCGGAGTGATGTCCGCCAAGAACACCGCCGTGAATATCCTGATCCTCACGACCTTCATGAGCTTTCTGCTCTACCGCCGCACGGGGAAGGTGGCCGCCGTGTCGTGGGCAAGGACAGGCCATGCGGCGCAGCTCACGATCTTCGCGGCCGCCGCGTTCATCGTGATCTTCCTCGGTGTCTACGGGTACTTCGTCGAGGCGACGGTTCGCATCAAGCTCTCCGTGCCACAGGTGCTCTCGGTCCTGTTCGCGATGATCTCGATCACCGCCATCGACATCCCGCTGTTCCGCGGAGCACGGAAGACCGGCGAGGTGCGATGGGGCCGGATCCCGCCCATCTCACAGTACGTGCTCATCTTCATCGCCGTCACGTTCACCTGGCTGATGGGGCTCATGGGGTACGTTCGCTCGGGTCTCCGCCAGCACTGGCATGTCTACGGCGTCATTCGTGACAGGTCGGTCGATGCGTTCACGCCCACGCTGGGTTTCGCGACGAAAGTCGTCTCGGTGACCGTGCTCATGTTCTTTCTCCTGATTGGCGTGGTGTTCTGGATCTCGAGCCTGCACGACCGGCCCGATTTCGAGGGGAGGAGCAAGACGTCATGAGGGTTCCGCTCATCCTCCGGATCGGCGCTCTCGTCGTCGCGACGACCGGGTTCTACACCTATGTCGGCCAGATGGTGCCGCAGAAGGAAGTGCAGCCTCCTCAGGAGACCACGATCTCGAGCGATCTGAGCACCGCCGACATGGCGAAGATCGGTCGCCAGATCATGGAGGGCAAGGGGCTCTGCCTGACGTGCCACACCATCGGCAAGACCGGAGCGCTCCGCTTTCCTGACCTCGCGGGAGTGGATGCGCGCGCGAAGACCCGCGTCGCGGGCTTGAACGATATCGAGTACTTCGCCCAATCGATGTACGAACCCACGGCGTTCGTCGTGCCGGGATTCCCGCCGGCGATGCCCCCGATCAACAAGCCCCCGATCGGCCTGACCGATCAGGAGATCCTCTGCGTGATCGCGTACCTCCAGTCACTAGGCGGTACGTCGACGGTCACGCTGCAGACGAAACATCATTACAACAGCGGCGCGGCCGCACCAGGCGCGGCGCCGGCTCCCGCACCTGCTCCGGCGCCGGGCGGAACACCTCCGACGCCGCCGAAGGGGACACCGAAATGAAGATCCCCATTCTCCTCGTCGTCGTTGCCGTGCTCGCGCTGCTTCGCTTCCGGCGCGCGCCTCTCTTGATGTGGGCCGCCGGGTGGTGGATAGGCATCTACGTCCTGCTCCGATTCGGATTCACGGCGCCGATTCCCTCTTCCGTCGTGTCGATTTACATGGGAATCGTCTCGCTCGCGATCCTGGCTTACATGTCCTCGAGCCAGGTACGCCGCGATGAAATTTCGCGTCCGCTCGTCCGGCTCATGACGGACAAGCGGTACACCGCTTTCCTTGCGGCAGCGGTCGTCGCCATTCCGGCGCTCGCCGCTGCGAACGTCTACGTTCAAATGAACGTTCCGCTCCAGCCTCCGCTGTTCTCCCGGACGGTCCATCCCGCATCCCCATCGGAGATCACGGTTCACGACAAGAAAATCGATCTTGACGCCGGGGAGAATCCCTTTCGGCATCTCGAGACGTCGAACCCGGCAGAGTTCAAGCAGCATGTCGAGAACGGCCGCCGCGTCTACTATCGGAACTGCGTCTTCTGCCACGGCGACAGCTTGTCGGGCAACGGCATGTTCGTGCACGGGCTGGACCCGATCCCGACCAACTTCGCCGACAAGGGCACCATCCCGATGTTGCGCGAGACGTTTCTCTTCTGGCGGATTTCCAAGGGAGGCCCCGGACTTCCGGAGGAAGGAGGTCCCTGGGACACCGCCATGCCGCAATGGGAGAAGTTCCTGAAGGAAGACGAAATCTGGGACGCGATTCTCTTCCTCTACGATTACACCGCGCAGAGGCCGCGCGCGAGGGAGGAGGCGGCCGCGAAATGATCTCCAGTCTGATCGTGCGTCGAGCTGTCCTCATCGCCTTGTTGTGCGCCGTCCCGTTCGGAACGGTGCGCGTGGCGGCTCAGGACGTCGGGACTGACGCGCAACGCGAAGCGGGCAAGGCGCTCTACCTCAAGTACTGTTCGCAGTGCCACGGCGAGAAGGGGGACGGTGAAGGATACGCCGCACCGCATCTCCGCCCGAGGCCCCGCAACTTCACGATGGGGAAATTCAAGGTTCGCACGACCCCAAACGGCGCGCTCCCGACCCATCAGGATCTTGTCAACATCATCAGGCGCGGCATGCCGTACACCTCGATGCCCGCGTGGCCCAACTTCTCCGACCAGGAAGTGGCGAATATCGCGTTCTTCATTACGACGTTCTCCCCCGAATTCACGAAGGCTGAAGCGGTTCCCAAGCCCGTTGAGCTCCCGGGCGCGCCGAAATCGACCAAGGAGTCGATCGAGTCCGGGAAGAAACTGTACGAAGAAACTGGCTGCGGAAAATGTCATGGGACGTCGGGCCGGGGCGACGGGCCCTCGGCTCCAACCTTGATGGACGATTGGGGCCATCCGATCCGCCCGGCGGACCTCGCACAGAGCTGGACCTTCCGCGGAGGGTCGTCCCGCGAGGACATCTTCAGGACGATGAGCACGGGGCTCAACGGCACGCCGATGCCGTCGTTCCAGGAGGCGCTCACGGCCCAGCAGCGATGGGCCATCACGGACTTCATAGACTCGCTCTCGGGGGACGCAGGCCCTCGCTATGCGAATCTCGTCATTGCGAAGCACGTCCAGAATCCGATCGATCCGGCCAAGGGAGCGGCGAACTTCGCGTCGGCGCCAGTGGTCCGCTTTCCGATCATCGGGCAGATCATGGAGCCCGGACGCTCGTTCCATCCGCCGGCGACCAGCGTCATGGTCCAGGCGATCTACGACGCGGACTCCATTGCCCTCCTCGTTCGATGGCACGACATGAGCCCGCAGAAAACGGGAAAGAACGGGCCGTCGCTTCCTGTGCCGCCCGAAGAGGAGGAAGAGCCGGCTGCCGCTCCCGCGGGCGAAAGTGGCGGTGCGGGCGCCGGCGGTTCCAAGGACAATCCTTTTGGAGACGCGGTGGCCGCCCCGGCCGGACAGGCGAAGCCGCCAGGGGGCGGTGACCCCTTCGCCGATGAAACCACCGCGACAGCTGCGCAAGCGTCCGAGTTCTCCGACGCTGTCGCGATACAGGTGCCTTCGCAGGCGCTGACGAGCGCCCGCAAGCCGTATTTCATTTTCGGCGACGGCCAGAACCCGGTGGATCTCTGGTTCTTCGATCTGGCAGGTTCTAATCCCGCGCAATTCACGGGCAAGGGAAGTGCCGACATCTCCCCCAGTACCGCTGGCGATGTCACCGGTGTCGCGAACTACGACCAGGGAGAGTGGTCGGTGATCTTCAAGCGGCCCCTCAAGCCAGCCTCGGGCGCCGCGTTCACGCCCGGAGAGTTCATGCCGATCGCCTTCTCGGTGTGGGATGGTTTCTCGCGCGAGCGCGGTACCAGGCGAGGCCTCTCGTTGTGGTATTCGATCTACGTCGAGCCCGAAAACGTCCCCTCGGCGGCCGGCCCGATGATCAGGACGGCTCTCATCATCCTCGTCATCGAACTGGTGGTGATCGGTTTGGTTCGCAGGCGCGCGGCCTCTCGGGGTCGCGACGATGTGGGACGCAGGCAACACCCGGCCACGAGCGTTTGAGCAAGTAGCTATCCGGAGACAAAAATGTACAAGAGCATTTACGTTCCTGTCGATAACTCAGACCACTCCAACCGAGCCGTGGCCTGCGCCCTCGGGCTGGGCAAGGCGTATTCTGCGAAACTGGTCGGCTGTCATGTGTATGCGGCGAAGCTGCACGACTATCGCTTCAGGCAGATGGAGGTACACGCTGCCCGAGGAGTACATCGACGAGGTGGAGCTGGAGCGCCAGCGGAAGATTCACGACAGCCTCATCACGATGGGGCTCAAGCTCATCTCCGACAGCTACCTCGATGGGATGTCACGCCTCTGCGGGCAGTCAGGCCTCGAGTTCGAGCCGCGGATGATGGACGGGAAGCATCACACCGAGATCCTCAAGGATGTCGTCGGCTCGCAGCACGATCTGGTCGTGATCGGCGCATTGGGGATCGGGCGGGCGCGCGACAGCGTGATCGGCTCGGTCTGCGAGCGCGTCGCCCGCCAGGCCGACCGCGATGTCTGGGTGGTCAAGCATGTCCCGGAGCCGGGCGAGGCGGACCGGGACACGATCCTGGTCGGCATGGACGGCAGCCCTCAGTCATTCGGCGCGCTCATGACCGCTGTCGACCTGGCGCGCACATTCGGCAAGAAGGTCGAAGCGATCGCCGTGTACGACCCCTATCTCCACTACTCCGTCTTCAACGGCATCGTCAACGTCCTCACCGAGCAGGCAGCCAAGGTCTTCCGCTTCGAGGAGCAGAATCAGCTCCACGAGGAGATCATCGACACCGGGCTGGCGAAGATCTATCAGTCTCATCTCGAGGTGGGCGAGCGGATGGGGAGCGAGGCGGGCATCGAGATCAAGAAGACGCTCCTCGACGGCAAGCCCTTCCAGAAGATCCTCGACCACGCGCGCAAGACCAATCCCTGGCTCATCGTCATGGGACGGATCGGCGTCCACAGCCCGAAGGACGAGATGGGGCTCGGCAGCAACGCGGAAAACGTTCTCCGCGCGGCGCCCTGCGATGTCCTCCTCTCCACGCGGCTCGAGGTACCCGACTCGACGTGCGAGCCGAGGAGACCATCCGATGGACGCCGGAGGCCGAGGCTCGCATGACGCACGTGCCCGAGCAGGTCAAGGGGATCGCGCGCACCGGCGTCCTTCGCCTGGCGCTCGAGAAGGGGCATTCGGTGATCACGAGCGCAGTGATCGACGAAGCGATGGATCGCTTCATGCCGAAGAGCGCGTCGGCGGCAACCAAGGCGCTGGCCGAGGCGGTCGCCCTCGAGCGGGCGAAGTCCGGGCCCGTGTCGATGTGCCGGGCATGCGGCGTCGCGGCGACGCAGAGCGGCGCTGTGAAGTGCACGGTCTGCGGCGGCACGGACTTCGAGGTGATCTCCCAGGAGATGATCGAGAAGATCGCGGCGGTGGAAGGAGGCCTCCAGGAGGAGACCACGTACGACGGGCGCAAGCTGCGCTGGTCGGAGGATGCCAGGAAGGGCCTCTGGACGATGAAGAACGCCTATCAGCGCCGTCGCGTCAAGGCGCGTGTGGAAAAGCGTGCGCGCATGATGAAGCTCGACGCGATCACGCTCGACTTCGCCCGACAGGTGATCGAGGAAGAAACGGGATCACCACTCGAGATCCAGTCCGCCTCCGCACAAAGCACTTCGGCGGGACCCGACGAAGCAAAGCTCGTGGCGCGCGACGAGAAGAAGAACCCACTGATTTCGACCTTCGAATGGACCGCCGACGCCACCCAGCGAATCCTGCGGGTGCCGGCCGGTTTCATGCGGAACAAGACGCAGGAGCGGATCGAGGAGCTGGCACGGGAGCGTGCCGCGACAACGATCGACCTTGTGCTTGTCGAGGATGGCATCGAGATCGGCAAGAAGATGATGGCCGAAATGATCTCGACCTACTCGCCGCCCACATCGACGAGCGCGAAGCACAACCTCAATGAGGTGAGCCCTCTCACGGCGCGACCCGCTGAGGGTGGATGAGTGCCTATCGGTTTTGCCGGACCGATGACATCGGGCTCCTCGTCGACGCGCTGAATCGCTGCTGGACGCAGCACTTTCCCGACGAGACTCCGATGACGCCGGTCGCGTTCAAGCAATCGATCCGCGATCTGCAGGTCTGGTGCAGCAGCTGCATGGTCGCCTTTTCGGGGTCCGATCCGATCGGCGTCCTGATCGGCGCCAAGCGGCCGTCGGGGACTCTCGTCCACAAGATCGCCGTCCACCCCGATCATTTGCGGCAGGGGCACGGCGGTCATCTGCTGACTTCGCTCGGTTCGAAGCTCGCGATCCTCGGCCCTCCCCGAATCATCGCCGAAGTCCCGGAGAGTCTCACCCATGCCTCCGAGCTGTTCAACGCAAGCGGGTATATCCAGGAAGGGCGGCTGATCGATTACGTCTGGCAACATCAAGAGAGGGATCTGCCGGAGGTGGCAGGCGGGTTTGTCATCCCTGTCACGATCGACGATCTCACCGCGAATGGTCTTCTCGGAGAGGATCATCCGCAGACGTGCTGGGCGCGCTCGGTCGAGACCCTCACGGCAAGGAAGGACGACATCGAAGGCCTCGCCGTCGCTTCCGACGAGCGAATCGAAGCCTACCTCCTCTGGATGGAGGGCGGCGAGCTTGTGGCGCTCCGCTCGCTCGTCGAGGACGGCGGAGCCCGTCTGACGCAACTGCTCTCTCGGTTACCCGCGCGAGCTACGGGGCCCTTCCGGTTTCCGAAGGTCCACCCGGCCGAGATGCCAAAGGAGCGCCTGGAGTCGCTCGGTTTCCAACCCGCCGGCGGGCATCTCCTCTATGCAGCGACCCCTCGACAGCACTCAGGATCGCCATGAGCGTTGAAGGGCGAGGGCGCATTCCGACTAAAGCAGGACCGTGCGGGAAGGATTTTGGGGCTCGATTCGGACGATGGGTCGATCGATCCGGTCAACCCGGTCGGCGTCCGCAACGCGGGTGCTTCTGACCATCGTGGGCGGCAGTCAAGCTGACGACGCCTGATCACCGCGCAGCTCGCGCGCGAGCCACGCTCGTGCCACGCGCCAATCGCGCATCACGGTCTGGGGTGAAACGTGGAGCACGTCTGCGGTCTCGTCAACGCTTAACCCTCCGAAGAATCGCAGTTCGATGACCTTCGCGCGCCGGGGATCCAGCCGAGCAAGACTCTCCAACGCATCGTCCAGCGCACAGAGCGAGTCGGGAGGATCCGAATCGAGGCAGGGGATCTGATCCAGATCGACGGCCGAAGAATGATCGATCCGAGCAGCCGCGCCCCCCCGCTTTCCCGCGGTCCGTGAACGCGCTGCGTCGACGAGAATACGCCGCATGATTTGCGCCGACAGCGCAAAGAAGTGCACGCGATCGTGAAAGTCGACGTCCTCGGTGTTGATCAAACGCAGATAGACCTCGTGGACAAGTCCTGTACTCTGCAGCGTCGCGCCCGAACGCTCGTTGCGCATGTACCGCCGCGCCTGCGCTCGCAACTGGGCGTACACCAATGGCGTGAGCTGCTTCAGGGCGTCCTGGTCCCCCCCGGCCCATGCTTTCAGCAGGCCCGTGATGTCAGCCGAGTCGAGCCGCGTCACTCGGATATTGTAGTTCGCGCGGTTAACCAGATGAGCGCCGTCAGGATGCACGACAACGGGACTGCCGGTGCTTGCCGCTTCGAGCCGGGGACTGAACAGACACCCGGTACGGCTGAGCTGTACGGCGCTGCTGGAGTTCCTGTCGCCGTGGTCCGCATGGGCTCCTTGCGCCGTTTCGGATGTGCGTGTAGCCTTCCGTCACGGGACTTCGGACCGAGTCCGCACTTCGTGTCGCCCGACTCTCCTTCCTTCCGAAGACCGAGGTGACCTTGACCCCAGAGCGCTGGCAGCACGTCGCCAGAATCGTCGACTTGGCCCTCGACCAGGATGCGTCCACGCGGGACGCTTTTCTGTCTGACGCATGTGGGGCCGACGAGGCACTGTGGTGCGAGGTTCAGTCGCTGCTCCAGCAGGACGCGGCGAAAATCGTCCTCGATCGATCTGTTTGGGCAACCGCCGCGCCACTCTTCGCTGATCGCCCCGATCTCGACGCCGGTGCGCTCCTGGGTCCATACCGCATAGAGTGCCTGGTCGGCGCGGGCGGCATGGGGGAAGTCTTTCGCGCCACTGACACGCGTCTCAATCGCCAGGTCGCGATCAAAGTTCTTCCGCCGGGCGTCGCACTCGATGAGACGATGCGCGCTCGGTTCGCGCGCGAAGCGAGCGCGGTTGCTGCACTCACGCATCCACACATCTGCACTCTGTACGACGTCGGACGCCATGACGATGTCGACTTCCTGGTGATGGAGTATGTCGAGGGTGACACGATGGCCGCGCGGTTGGCAGACGGCCCACTCTCGTTGAACGAGGCGTTTACATATTCAATCGAGATCGCGAGCGCGCTCGAGCACGCGCACAGCCATGGTGTTGTCCATCGCGATCTGAAGCCTGCCAATATCATGATCACGGCGGGCGGCACGAAGATGCTCGACTTCGGCATCGCAAAATACCCGCTGGTTTCGAAGCTATGTACTCCGGACGACGAAGTAACGAGCGAAGCTCCGTCCCCTACCATTGGCGAGCGGACGGAGCACGAGCACCTCGCACGTGATGATGTTTCGGTCACACGCGACGGCACCATTCTGGGGACCATCCGGTACATGTCCCCTGAACAGATCAAGGGTGACGAAGTGGACGCCCGGAGCGATCTTTTCTCGTTCGGTGCGGTCGTGTTCGAGATGCTGACGGGACGGCGGGCGTTCGACGGCGACAGCGCGGCTAGCCTCCGCGCCGCCGTTCTCGAGCACGAACCGCCTCCCGTGTCCTCTCTTCAGCCGCTTTCGCCTCCAGCCATGGACGATCTCGTGCAGCGCTGTCTCGCCAAAAACACGAACGAGCGATGGCAGACGGCGAGCGACGTGAGCCGTGAGCTGAAACGGGTATTCGCATCGATCGGTCAGGCCCGAACACACCGACCAGCAAAGACGGTGAGATGGGTTGCCGGCATCCTCGTCGCGGCCATCGCGGGACTTGCGCTATGGCTCTTCGCGAGTGCGTTGCACACTCCGTCGAGGAGGCCTGCTTCGGCCCAGATTCGATCCCTCGCGGTGCTGCCGCTCGACAATGTCTCCGGCGACCCGGACCAGGAATACTTCGCAGACGGGATGACCGAGGAACTGATTTTCGACCTGGCGAAGATCAGCATGCTGCGCGTCATCTCGCCTGAGTCGATCAATCACTTCAAAGGTGTACGGAAGCCGGTGACAACCGTTGCGCGGGAATTGCAGGTAGACGCGATCGTCGAGGGTTCGATTGCGCGCGCGGGCAACAAGGTGGCCCTCACTGCAAGACTCATTAGAGGAGTCACGGGAGAGATCCTTTGGGCGCAGAGTTTCGAGCGCGAGCTGAGTGATGTGCTGATCTTGCAGAATGAGGTCGCGCGAACCATCACGAGTAGAGTCGATATTACGCTGACGCCGGATCAGCAGGCGCGCTCGGCGACCGCACGGCCGGTCGATCCGGAGGTACATCGACTGGTTCTCCTGGGCCGCCACCACGCGGCGAAAGTAACCGAGGAAGGACTGCAGAAAGCCATTCAGTATTACAACGTGGCGATCGGCAAGGATCCTGCTAACGCATCGGCCCATGCCGGTGTGGCCGAAGCCTACACGGAGCTCGCCGGGTTTTATCTCGATCCGCGAGAAGCAATGCCCAAGGCGAAACAGGCTGCGGAAACCGCACTGCGTCTGGATGACTCACTCGCCCAGGCGCACGCGGCGCTGGGGTACGTTCATCTCGTATACGACTGGGACGGACCGGCGGCACGGAAGGCGCTCTTGCGTGCGCTGGATCTCAATCCGACGCTCGCGATCGCCCGCCTGAACTACGCAGCTTACTTGTCCACTCAAGCGCAGGACGACGAGGCCGTCCGCGAGGTCCGCCGCGCAGTCGACCTCGATCCGCTGTCGATACGGACCCACGCCTTCGGAACCGTTCTCCTCCTGTTCACGCGACGGTACGACGACGCGATTGAACTCGCTCGTAAAGGTTTGGAGTTCGAACCGAATTCCGGTTTCACCATGGCTTTCCAGGGTGTGGCGTACGCGCAGCAAGGTCGATTCGAAGAAGCTGTTGCCAATGTTCAGAGAGCCGCTCAACTAGACAACAGCCTGACCATCCTGGCCCTGGAGGCGCAGGTTCTTGCTATGGCGGGTCGCAGGGAACAGGCTCGACAGGTGATTCGGCACGTGCAAGACGCGGCCAAGCACCGATACTTCTGCCCGTACGAAATTGCCTGTGTTTATGTGAGTCTTGGTGATCGGGATACTGCCTTCGAATTGTTTCGCAAGGGGACCGACGAACATGCTGACTGCATGGCATGGCTCGGCGTCGAACCCTGGGTTGATCCGTTCCGCTCCGATGCGCGCTACGGAAGCCTCTTACGAAAAATAGGGTTGACTCCACACCCGCGATAGCATCTACCGCCGCTACTCTGCACCGCCCGAATCACCTCGCATCGAGACGCTGGAGTTTTCGCACATCCAGCTTCGCTCACGTTCCATAAAGACGCCTCTTGGCCGCCCACCCGTGCCTCCGCTCCGGGCATCATCGGCAAAAACGTCCCGGGAACGCTCGAGACGTGGTAGTTCCGCACCTTCTTTTTCGCTTACCCAAGTGAAGACGCCAACGGGGGAGGATAGACATGGAAAATTGCTCAGTAAGTCGCAGTGGCAGGCTTGTGAAGACATTCCGTCTGCTGGGGATAAGCGCGGTCGCGGCGTTAGCGCTGCAGGCGCCAGTCGAAGGGAAGCGGGGCCCTTCAAACCGGGTCACCGTAAGTCCTGTCTACTGGGGGATGCCAGCCTGGGTAGCTCAATGCTGGTGAGGACCCCAAACGGAATCAGTTTCACATATCAGACGTCGTCGCTGGCTCCCGCTGTCGGACACGCGGTAACGCTTTGGATTGTCGTTTTCAACCATCCGGAATTGTGCGCTACGAGCCCGTGCACCGACGCTGACTTGTTCGTCCCTGCCGTGCAGGGCGACTTCTTATTAGGAGGTATGTCATGAAACAGCGAGCGCTACAACACGCGGGCCTCGTGGCGTCAGTCGTGGCTCTACTCCTCCTCAGGACGAGCCTCACTCACGCGATCATCAACGGTACGCTCGACGGCAACCTTCATCCGAACGTCGGTGTGGTGATCTTTGCGGTGGATGGACAGTTGATCTCACCGTGCTCGGGAAACCTGATTGCGCCCACCGTCTTTGTTACGGCGGCGCATTGCGCGGACTTTATCGAGTCCAGTGGCGCGACTCAGGTGTGGGTCACGTTCGACTCGCACGTCGACGCGGATGTCAATTTTATTGAGGTATCCAACCTCGACACGTCAACGCTCATTCCCGGCACTCTGCACCCCAATCCGGCGTTCGACGTGCACGCGCCAGACCCCAACGACGTCGCCGTGATCACGTTCGAGACGGATGTGGAAGGAATAATCCCCGCCGTGCTTCCAACCCCCGGTTTGCTCGATGAGCTCGGACAACAGAATGGACTCAAGGACCAGTTGTTCACCGTTGTCGGCTACGGGGTGAATCAACGGATCGTCGGCGAAGGGCCGCCGACGCTTGTGAGAGATCTGAACCGGCGGTTCGCGACTTCTGGCCTCAATGCGCTCGGGCAAGCGATGCTGCGTCTCTCGATGAACAGCGAAAAAGGCTATGGCGGCGCGCATGCCGGCGACTCTGGCGGCGGCATCTTTTTGGGCCAATCGAACACAATTGTCGCAGTTGTCGGAAATAGGGGAACCCCAGGAATGTACCAGGGCTACCGTCTTGATACCGCGTCGGCTCGGGCGTTCCTCTCCAGCTTCGTTACTCTTCCGAACTAGGTGGGGCGGACCGAAACCATCCATCGACGACGCAGGCATGAGAGACGAGACGAGTGAGCGGTGCCCGCGCACCGCTCACCGGCCTTTATCCAGTTGTCAAAGCCCGGAGCCTAGGCCGCTGCGCGCTGACGTTCCTTCAGTCGCTCGCCTGCTACGTCGGATTCACGCCGGCCAGGACACACCAGCAATCGAAATCTTCTCGAGTGGCCCGCTCTGCGTTCAGCCCGAAGATCAGTTGCCCGCGGGCGATGCCGCCGTCGGTACCGCGCGCACGATGAACCGCTGCGGGGCCGGACCATTGTGATAGAACGGGTAGCAACCGACGAGCGTCACCGCCCGACCGGCCGTCGGATCGATCACGCTGACGTCGTCCGGGGTCGTGATCCGGATCCACTCGACCCGGTACTGCTCGGTCGCGACGGGTGTGTCCAGCACCAGAGCATCGCCTTCCTTGATGTCCTTCAGCACCCTGAAGAAGCCGTCGCGGTGAGCCGCGATGCCGACGTTGCCCACGGTGCCTGGGAGGGCCGTCTCCTCGATCCGGCCGGCCGCGAGATCGAGCACCGCGTCCGACGTACCGTCGTAGACCGGCACCTCGAGCTTGAGCCGCGGGATTCGCAGGATGGCGAGCGTGGACGGCGCCTCCCGCGTCAGTGCGGCGTTGTAGGCCTTCACACGGCCGGGCGACCAGAGCTTCATGTCGACCTGCCTGCTCCAGGTGAGCTCGCGCGGCGGCGGAGGCGGCGGTGCGGGTGCCGGCGCGGCTTTGTCCGCGGGCGCCGGGGTGCTGGCGGGCGGTGCGTCAGTGCCGCGCGCGCACGACGTCAGCATCGCCGCGAGGGCGAGCGCGAGGCCCAGAAAAGGAAGCGTGTTCGAGCGAGACCGGTGAGGGACCATCAGGACACTCCATTTTGCATCGATCCAGAGTGCGCAGACGTGGCTCCGTTCTTGGTGCGGTGCAAGGGCTATCTTATCGCGTCTGCGGCACCAGGCGATCGGGATCAAGTACCTATCGGCTTCAGCGGCAGCCCGTTGACACGCTGAAGATTGAGGAGGCCGTGCTAGACTCCGCGGCGTGCCGGCCCTCAGTCTACGCGGCGGAGGCGGAGCATGAGCTTTCCTGCGTACCTCCATCTGGGGTCGCTGGCCATCCATCCTCACTGGATATTCGAAAGCCTTGCCTACACTGCGGGCTTTTACCTGTACCGACGCCTCCGCCGTCAACGCGGAGATGTGATTGATTCCCGTGCGCGCTGGTGGGTGATTGTCGCAGCGATCATCGGCGGATTCGCTGGAAGCCGCATCCTGTCGGCTTTTGAGGATCCTGTCTTCCTGGCGGACCACTGGTTACAGCCGCGGCTCCTCCTCGGCGGAAAGACGATCGTTGGCGGGCTGGTCGGCGGACTGATCGCCGTCGAATCAGTCAAGCGACTGCGGGGCATACGGGTCGCAACCGGCGACCTCCTAGCCTTGCCGCTCGTGCTCGGCATCGCGATCGGACGGATCGGGTGTTTTCTTTCCGGCCTCGAAGACCAGTCCTACGGGGTGGCGACGGGACTGCCGTGGGGTGTGAATTTCGGCGACGGGATCGCTCGCCATCCCACGCAGTTGTACGAGGTCGTCGTCCTCGCCGGTCTCGGCGCCCTGCTGATTGTCCGTACGGGCATGACAGCCAGCGTTGGCGATCGCTTCAAACTCTTCATGGTTGTCTATCTGGGCTTCCGGCTCCTGGTTGAATTCATCAAGCCGGTCGTGCGCCTTGGCGGGCTCTCCGCGATTCAGTGGGTGTGCCTGGCCCTCGTGGCCTACTACGCGCCGCACGTGCCGCGTCTTGTGACCGAGGTGCGACATGGCTGATCGCGTACGCCCTTACCTCTTCTACGACGTCGCTGTCTCGATCTGCTCGACCTGCTATCGGAAGGTCGAGGGGAAGATCGTGTTCGAGAACGGGTCGGTCTTCATGCTCAAGCGGTGTCCCGTGCACGGCTCCGAGCGGGTGCTGATGGCCGACGACGTCGAGTACTACCGGCGGTGCCGTGAGGTCTTCATCAAGCCTCCCGAGATGCCGGCGGTGTTCAACACGCCGGTCCGGTGGGGTTGTCCGTACGACTGCGGGCTTTGCGCCGATCATCAGCAGCACTCGTGTCTGTCGCTCGTGGAGATTACCGATCGCTGTAACCTCGAGTGCCCCATCTGCTACGCGGGCAGCGGTCCGTCGCGGGACCAGTACCGGACGCTCGATCATGTCCAGCGTTTGATCGACGCGGTGGTTCGTAACGAGGGGCAGCCGGACGTCGTGCAAATCTCCGGCGGGGAGCCGACCGTGCATCCTGATTTCTTCGCGATCCTCGATCGCGCGAAGCAGGCGCCCATTCGGCACCTGATGGTGAACACCAATGGACTGCGCATCGCGCACGACGAGGAGTTTGCGAAGCGGCTCGCCGGCTACATGCCGGACTTCGAGATCTACCTGCAATTCGACTCGCTCGAGGCCGCGCCGCTCCTGGCGTTGCGTGGCGTGGATCTTCGCGACGTCCATGCCCGTGCCCTCGAGCGGCTGAACCGGCTTGGCATCTCGACGACGCTGGTGGTCACGCTCAAGAAGGGGCTGAACGACGGCGAGATCGGCCGGATCATCGACTTCGCAGTGGCGCAGCCGGCGGTGCGCGGCGTCACGTTCCAGCCAATCCAGGCTGCCGGACGGCTCGAGTGCTTCGACCCCGCGACCGATCGGTTGACACTCACGGAGGTCCGCCGGCGGATCCTGGAGCAGACGACGCTGTTCAGACCCGAGGATCTGCTTCCGGTGCCGTGTCATCCCGACAGTCTGGCCATGGCGTACGCGCTGAAGATCGACGGGAAGCTCATCCCGTTGACGGGCCTCATCGATCCGAAGGTGCTCATCGAGGGCGGACGCAACACCATCGTCTACGAGGGCGACGAGGCCGTTCGCGACGGTGTGTTCAAGTTGTTTGCCACGAACCACTCGTCCGAGTCGAGCGCACAGTCCTTGCGAGACCTCCTGTGCTGCCTCCCGCGACTGGATGCACCCGGCGATATCGGTTATCGCAATATTTTTCGCGTGCTCATCATGCAGTTCATCGATGCCTATTCCTTCGACGTGCGATCGGTGAAAAAGACATGCGTGCACATCGTCCACCCCGACGGTCGGCTGATTCCGTTCGACACCTACAATCTGTTCTACCGTGACGGGCTGGAGCAGTCACGGCTCGCGCCACTCAGGCAGTGGTCGGAACGTTCGATGCTCGAGGAGATCTCATGAAACGCGTGCTCGCCGTCGCCCTCATCGCCACGCTCACCACGATGATGATCGGCATCGACAGGACTTCATGGGCGAGCCAGGAGCGCGATCAGGACAAGCGGGCGAAACAGCGGGCCGAGGTCACGAAGGTCCTCGGCGAGATGAAGCGGGGCTCCACGGCAACAATCGAGCGTCAGGACGGGCGGAAGATGGACGTGGTCATCGAGGAGATCACCCCGGACTCAGTCACCGTCATGCGTCAGGAGAAGGACCACGCGGTGACGGAGACGATTCTCATTTCTGACATCGCGACGATCAAGAAGGCCAGCGTGAAGAAGATGAGCAAGACATCGAAGGTGCTGATCGGTACTGCAGTGGCCTTCGGCGTGCTCGTCACAGCCGCCCTTGCGTCCTGCGCGGCGACTGCTTCTTACTCTGAACGTCCGAGCATCGCCGGGACGGACCACTAAAGCTACTTCGCGCGCTTCAGTACGTCCACGACGGCCTGAAACGCCGGCTTCGGCTGACGGAGTCGGTCCCACAGCAGCGGATAGTTCATCCTGCCGCGGTTGAGCCACGAATCTGCATCACTCAGGCCCCAGAAGGTGACGCGGGTCACGCTGTCGCGATGCTTCAGGAAAACACCGAAGATATCAGCGTAGCGGGTGGCGAGCTGTCGTTGCTTGTCGTCTGGTAGACCTGTGGCATAAGGGTTCGCGACCGCGGGATCCGCATCGCGGCCCGCCTGCGGCAGCAGGTTGATGTCGAGCTCGCTGTACATCACTTTGAGCCCGGTGCTGTGCAGATCGACCAGCGCCTCCTCGATCTCACCGATCGCCGGCGTGTCCAGGCGCCAATGTCCCTGGTTGCCGATGCCGTCGACGCGCAGCCCGCGCGCCTTCAAATCCTTGACCAGACGGATCACGCCAGCTCGTTTGGCCGGCTTCTCGAGGTTGTAGTCGTTGTAATACAACTCGGCGTCCGGATCGGCCTCATGGGCAAACTCGAACGCCTTCGCGACATAGTCGTCGCCAATGCCGTCGTGCCACGGCGCCTTGCGGAGCGAGCCATCCTCGTCGATCGCTTCGTTCACGACGTCCCAGCCATGGATCTTTCCTTTGTATCGGCCGACGACGGTGTGAATGTGATCGCGCATGCGCGCCAGCAGCGTCTCGCGATCGGCCGGCTTGCCATCGGCGCCCTGAAACACCCAGGCCGACGTCTGGTTATGCCACACCAGATTGTGGCCGACGACCTGCATCTTGTGGTCGACGCCGAACTGCACGTAACGGTCCTGCGCTTCAAAGACGTAACGATCCGCGGCGGGATGCACGGACTGAAACTTCAGCAGGTTCTCCGGACTGATCTGGTTGAACTGCTTCGTGATGAGGTCCACCGCGGCGCTATCGACGCCGTCACTCTGCCGCTGGTTGATCGCCACGCCGATTGCCATGCCCTTCGGCATGAGATCCTTCAGCGCCACGTCCTGACGCGCCGTCAATGGCACGGCGGCGATCACCGCGGCCGCGAGTCCTGCTCCAGTTGCGATCAGCCGGTTCATCGATGCTCCTTTGCCGGCGCGCCTTTTCCGTTCGCGTCCAGGCTTACGACAATCCCCTTGACCGCATTGTCGTCGCCGTCGAGGAATCGCGCGCAGAAGTCCGTCGCTCCTCCGGCGTTCACGATTGCGGCGCGGATGACGTTCGCTCCTTTCTTCAGCGTCAGCCTCTTCGACACGCCATCGTCGATCACCGTCTGCCGATCGTTGTAGATGCCGATCACTTCCTGTCCGTTGAGCCACCAGATCGACGCCGCATTCGATCCGATCGCCAAACGCAGGTTCGGCATATCGCGGGGCGCTTGCACGACAGTGACGGCCCAGAACAGGACGTTGGAGGTCGGTTTGTTCAGCGCGTAAGCAAAGTGAAACAGATTGACGTTGTAGCCAATCGTATCGAGGGCGTGCCACGACACAGACTCGTCGCCGACCGTCACGCCGTCGCCGTCATGCGGTATCACGGTGAACTGATTCGGAAAGTACTCCTTCTTCACGACTGCCTGCACGGCGCTATCCGTTAGTTGCGGTGCCACACGAATCGGTTCGAGGACAAGCCAACGCTGGATGAACCCCGCGGCGTCCGGTGCTTTGGGCGCTGAACCCGGACTCACGAGGGAAGGCGCGGGACCGCGGGCCGGGGCTGGCTGTTGGCGCGCCCTCGCCAGTCACCAGCGATCCAGTGACGAGGGCGACGGTACCAAGGACAACGAGAAACAAGTGGCGTCGTGTCGTCATACGTGCTGCTGCAAACGGGATCAGGGCGTCACGATCAGCCAGCGCTGCCGATCGCTGTCAGGCCTGAACTTCGCAAGCGTCGGCGAGCTGCTGCCGACAGCCGAGAGCGCCAGCGGTTCCGTCGAATTCGGGACCGCCTTCGGCATCACGCGATACGTGCCGTCGGTGAGTTGATCGATCCGCCACAGTTGTTCAGGCCCGCCGGTGAAGGCGGGCAGCACCATCAGCTCGGCGTCCGGTGTGGCGGCGAGCGCCCGATCCGTGCCGGCGATCGTGATTTTGAAATACGGCGATCCCGGATATCCGCCGGCATTGGGAACGGGCGCGATCGTCCACTTCTGCTGCGCCTGCACCATGTAGGGCGCCAGGCGTACGTCAACCGGACCGGCCGGCCAGTTGGTGCCCACCTGTGCGGCGTCCTGCGGAGGGATGGGTGTGATCAGGCCAGGATCCCCGCGGCCATCGCCGCCGGGGCCTGCCGCACCGCTCGCGCCGCCACGTCCTCGGCCGCGGGCGCCGCCAACCGGCACACCCTGCACGGCCATTTCGAGCGCCGTACCCGTGCGCGCGGACTGGATTTCATAGGTGCCGGCCGTAAAGTTATCGCCTGCGACCGGCCAACCATCACGCCAGAGGAGAGGACGAATGTCGAGCACGCTGACGCCGCCACGATAGAGGTCGGACTCGTAGTGGCAGGAAAACTTCTGCACGCCGTCGCCCAGATCGAGCAGGCCGAAATGTCCCGGGCCGATGTGACTGCCGCTCGATCCGGCAAACAGTTTCCCGCCGCCCTGGATCATGTCCACGCCCATATTGTCGATGAACGGGCCCGTGATCTTTCTGGACCGGCCCATTCGGATGTTGTAGCTGGAATTCCCGCCGGCGCAGCACGACCCGTGCGTGACCAGCAGGTAGTACCAGCCGTCGTGAAAGATCATGACCGACGCTTCGGAGTTGATCGCGATGTTGACGGGCTTCCGTTCGGGGTGCAGCCGTTTCCCGGTTTTCGGATCCAGTTCGACGAGCCGGATGTAGCCGAAGTACGAGCCGTACGTGAGCCAGAGCGTTCCATTCGTCGGATCGCGGAGCACGCCCGGATCGATCGCGTTGCTATCTTCGACGCCGTCGGACCAGACGACTGGTCCGGCGTCCTCCCACTTGTAGTCCGGCGAACTGGGATCGAGCGTTTTTCCGATCAGCAGGCCGATGGCCGCCTTGGGCTGAGGCCCCGGGGCGGCATAGTACAGGAAGTACCGGTCGCCCACACGAATGACATCAGGCGCCCAGCTGTTGTTCCCGCCGCGTGCGATGACATCAGGTCCAGGCCGCCCGCCCGGCACGGCCTGCATCACCGAGCCGGCGCGCCGCCATGTCCATCCGTCATCGGACACGAAGGCGGGCAGTCCGTTACCGGTGGAATAGGCGTAGAACTTTCCGTCGGCTTGTATAACGGTCGACGGATCGTGCATTCCGGGCTCGCCATCGAGCGCGAACACCGGCGCCACGAGCAGGAGCATCGCTGCTGCGACACAGCGTGACATCATGAACACTCCACCATCGTTCTCGTGAACGGTCGGAAACGAAGCGCGGGCTACCAATGGGTGAGCGAGCCATCAGGCCGTCGCTGGGTCACCCCTGGCGCAGCCTCGGTCATCGTCTCGACGAGGGTGAGTTGTTTTTCGTCGATGCTCACGCCCAACCCCGGTCGGTCGTTTGGCCACACCTTGCCGTTCCTGCACTCGAGGAACTCTGGCATGTACGGCACCGGGCGCTCGCCCTGGTTGTACTCCATGAGCACCTGGCCAGGGAACGCCATCATCGTCTGCATGTGGCCGGCGGTCGCGATCGGGCCGGTGAAATGCGGCACGATGCCGACCTTATGGGTATCGCACACCGCCATGATCTTGAGCATTTCCGTGATGCCGCCGACGTTGGGCAGCGACGCGCGGGCGAAATCGATATCGCGCTGCTCGACCAGCGGACTGAACTCCGCCCGTGTCCCCCACTCCTCGCCGGGCGCCAGTGGCACGGTCGTCAGCAACCGCAGCTTTGGAATCTGCGTCCGGAACTGCTCCTCGCGAACCGGGTCCTCGACGCAGAAGGGCCGCGACGGTTCCATCAGGCGACACACTTCTACGGCTTCGTGAAAATCGAACTTCTGGTGGAGATCAATCATCCAGTTGCCGTCCGGCCCGACGCCTTCTCGGATCTGCTCGACCGCCTGGATGATGAGCCGGATGTGCGACCTCGAATCGAAGATCGAGCCGCCACCACCGCGTCCGCCGCCACCGCCCGCCGCTGCACCGGCACCGCCACCGCGTCCCGCGCCTCCAGTGCTTGGGAGAATGCCGCTGTCCACGCGGTAGACACGATACCCGGCCGCCATCGTGGCTGACGCGCGCTCCTTTAAGCCCATCGCCGCGGCGTCCGCCGGCGGGACGAGTCCCTGCGGCAGTCCCGACGTCGCATAGAGCTCGATGTGCTCGCGCGCTTTGCCGCCGAACAACTGATAGAGCGGCACGTTCAGCGCTTTGCCCTTGATATCCCACAGCGCGAGATCGATCGCGCCCAGTGCGTGCAGTCGTTCTTTCCCCGGAGAGTAGAACCCGTCCATGAAGACTGCCTGCCAGATCGTCTCGGTATCAAACGCGTTCTTGCCGATGACGCTTCGGGCAACGTTGCGCACAGTGTCCGGCGATCCACCCTGGCCGATGCCGGTGATCCCGGCGTCGGTATCGACCAGGACGACCATGTTGCTTTGCGGAAATGCCTGGGGCCCGTTCCTGTCGTAGTTCGGCGGGTAGAAGACGCGGATCTTCGTAATCTTCGTCGGCGGTAATTTCGCCTGCGCCCGTGCCAGGGAAGGCGTGGCCGTTGTGGATCCGGTAACGACTTTCTGGCCTGCGACAAGCGATCCGACGACGCCAGCAACAGATTTCGCGAAGCTCCTGCGATCGAATTTCATTCACTCTCCGTCGGGAATAACCAGGGGACTCGCGCGATGCGGGACCGTAGCACACGGCCCGTCGACAGACAACCATAACCGGCAAGAATCGAGTGAAGTCTGGTCGGTCCATGCATCGATGATCGGCCTGGTCACTTCCCTCCCCGGCCGGCCGCCGGTGCATCGTCGCCCCAGGGCAGCCGGCGCGGCCCGGGCCAGGGATCCACGTGGGCACGCTCGGCCCAAGCGTTCCATTCTCTCGCCAGGCTTTTCACAATATCGGGATGCCGCGCCGCCAGATTGTTGCGCTCGACGCGGTCGGCCGCCAGGTCGTACAGTTCCCAGTCATCGGGATATGTCGACACGAGCTTCCAGTTGCCCGATCGCACGGCTCGGTTGCCCTCGTGTTCCCAGAAGAGAGGCTGCGTACGACGGAGCGACTGCCCCCCGAACGCGGGGCGCAGACTGACGCCTTCCATCGGCTGGATTGGCTGCCCTTTGAACTCGCGAGGATAGGTCGCGCCCGTGATGTCGATGAGCGTCGGCATCACGTCGATGACATGGGCCGGCTGACGCTCGAGCGCGTTGCGGCGGCTGGCAGGAATGCCCCTGGGCCAGTGCACGAGCAGCGGCGCGGCGATGCCCCCTTCGTGAGTAAAGTGCTTGAACCGTCGGAACGGCGTGCTGCCGAGCGCCGCCCAGTTCATGCCCAGGTACAGGTTCGAGTTCGGTCCGCCGGGCGGGCTGCCGTTAAGGCGCCCGTCCGGACCTGACTCTGCGTTAGCGCCGTTATCCGACAGGAACAGGATGAGCGTGTTGTCGAGCGCGCCTCGCGCCTCCAGACCTTTGACCAGCACGCCGACACTGATATCGATCGCCTCGACCATCGCCGCATAGACCGCCATCAGATGATCGAAGCGGTCCTTTGCTTCGTCCGACAGCGAGTCCCACGCCGGCGAGTCCGGTTCCCGCGGGCTGAGCGGCCAGCTGGCGTCAATCAGCCCCATCGTGATTTGCCGGCGATAACGGGCGTCGCGCAGGCGATCCCACCCGGCTTTGTACTTACCGCGGTGTTTGGCAATCAACTCCTGCGGCGCCATCAACGGAAAATGCGGCGCGTTGTGTGCGAGGTAGAGGAAGAAGGGCTTGTTGGCTTTCCGTGCCTCGTCGATGAACTTCAGCCCGAAGTCGGTCCAGAGCGACGTCGCGTACCAGTTCTGTCCGAACACCGGCGCATCGCGCGGCGTCGGCGTGCCGTCCAGGTACAGCGGCTCCTCTGCCCGCCGGGTCAGCTCATCGCCGCCACCCTGGAAATTCTGGTTGGGGAAGTACATGCCCCCGGCACGCAGGCTCAGCACGCGCTCGAAGCCGCGCTGCCAGGGAGGCGAGCCGTTCTGCTGACCGAGGTGCCATTTGCCCGACATCGCCGTGAAATAGCCGGCGTCGTGCAGGACTTCCGCAATCGTCACCGAGCGGTCATTCAGCCGGCCCGTCGTCCCTGACGACCCTTCGCGGATGACGTTGTCGAGGTGCCCCATTCCCGCCTGATGGGGATAGAGTCCCGTCAACAGGCTGGCGCGCGTCGGCGAACAGCGTGGGGTGCTGTAGAACTGGGTGAAGCGGACACCGCGCGCGGCCAGCGCGTCGAGATTGGGCGTTGGAATCTCGCCACCGTACGGTCCGATGTCCGACCAGCCCATGTCGTCTACGAGGATGACGATGATGTTGGGGCGGGCGTCGGGTTGTGCGGCCGCAGCTGATGCTCTGAAGGCGCCGCCTGCTATCCCGATGGCCGCCGCGGCCGCGACGAGGACTGCCCCGACAACCACTTTCTGGCCAGCGACAAGCGAGCCGGTGACACCAGTGAGAGATGTCGCGAAGCTCGTGCGATCGAGATTCATGCGCCCCCTGTCGGACGGCCGCGAAGTCAAATCGCGCCCGCGTCAGCGTTTCGCCGTTTCGAATGACAGCGTTCGGCTGAAAAACGGCATCACGTGCTCCTGGAAGCGAACCGCGACATGGCTCGTGTGCGTACCGGCGTAGATCTCGAAATCGTGCTTGATCCCGTAGTTCGTCAGCACATCGTGCAGCTTGCCCGTATCGACCTTCAGATTGTCCTGGTCACCGACGTCGATCGCGATCGCGCGATACTGTCGCAGGTTCTGGATGTATTGATCGATGAAGGCCAGCGGCGCGTTGGCCGCCCATCGGGCCAGCACTGCCTGCTGGTTCGGGCCGATCGGCAGGTCGAGATAGAGCGGCGGGTTGTTCGGATTCGGCGACCACGCTGCCGCCGACGCCAGCTGCGCGCGCAGCCCGAAGGGCAGCTTCGCGGAGTCCTCGGCTGTCTTGACGGCAGCCAGCGCTTCCTCGTTTGCTGGATTCGCGGGACCGGCGCCCCGTGCAGAGAGACAGCACGGGCTCATGATGTAGAGGCTGCCGAACACATCCGGATGCTTCATGCCGATGCGGCTGGCGCCGTAGCCGCCCATCGAGTGGCCGACGAGCCCGCGGCTGTTGCGATTCGGAATCGTCCGGTAGTGCGCGTCGATGTAGGTCACGACGTCGCGGGCGATGAAATTTTCGAAGTCGCCAGTCGTCGCCGAGCTCGAGTACATCGATCCGTTGTGTACCGTCTTGGAGTCAGGCAGTACAACGATCATCTCTTTCGCACCGAGAGCGAACGCGCCTTCAATCGTCTGCGGCACGTGGATCTCCTGCGACCATTGCTCCGCGCCGATCGAATAGCCGTGAAGCGCGTACACGACCGGATAGCGACGGCTCCGATCGCGGGCGTAACTCGGCGGCAGAAACACGAGGACGGTGCGGTCGACGGCGTCCCCTTCCAGGTTGCCTTCGAGCGCCTTGCCGTGAATCGTGATGCGCTCGACGGTGGCCGGCCGCGCCCCCGGCACGACGTCCGGCACCGTGGTCTTGACCTGGCTAAAGCCGACACTCGACGCCAGCACGACGATGAACGCCATCGCCGTCACGCGCTGCGCTGTCTTGTTGAGAACTGTCATGCTGCCCGCCGCGATAGAAGGCCGACGCTACTTGAAAAGCCGAGGCGCGAAATCGTTCAGTGCGCGGCGCCATGTTAACCACTCGTGAGCGGTGCCTGGTGATTCAAAGTAGACATTGTGGATGCCGGCCGTCGTCAGCGCGTCGCTGAACGTCTTGGTGCCTGGCCCTTCAACCGAGCCGATGCCGAGGAAGAGCACCTTGATCTTGCTGTTGAAGGCGGCGGGTTCGGCGAAGGCGCCGTTGCAGGTCGTCTTTGGATCGAACGTGGCTCCGCCGCGCCCGAAGCCGCCGCAGCTGCCGCTGAAACCACCCAGGTATGCGAACTTATCGAGGTTACCCAACACGGTGGTGAATGTCTGCGCTCCGCCCATCGAAAGTCCCGCCATCGCGCGGTTTTCTTTCCCCGACCGTACGCGGTAGGTGCGCTCGATCATGGGTACGAGGTCGGTAAACATCATCTCGCTGTAGGTAGGGCGGCCGAGCCCGCCACCTCCTCGTCCAGCGGGCGGCGCCGCACCGCGACCTGGTCCCGCGGCTGCAGGCGCTGCTGCCGGTGCAGGCGCCGGACCTGGCGGTGGCACCAGGCCGCGCGCGCCGAAGATCGCCGCGCTTTCACCCGGCTTCACCGCATTCAGGTTGTCCATCACGATGATCATCGGTTTCGCTTTTCCGGCAGCGATCAGGTTGTCGAGAATCAGATCGACATGCCCCTGACGGTACCAGCCGGTTTCATCTTCCCCCCAGCCGTGCAGCAGGTAGAGTACCGGATACCGCCCGCGAGTGTTGGTGTCGTAATCCGGCGGCGTGTAGACGAAGGACCGCCGCCACGTGCCGGTCACCTTCGAGAAGTACCACTGCTGGCTCACGCGGCCGTGCGGCACCTCCTTCGCGGCGTAGTAGTCTCCGTCCGGATCGGGGATCTCGATGCCGCTGTTCTGCCATCCCGATCCGAAGTAGGTCATGGTCGACGGGTCGGCGACGACCGCGCCGTCGATCTGCAGCGTGTAGTAGTGAAAACCAACCACCAACGGGGTCGTCGTCACTTCCCACACGTTGTCGGGGCCTTTCTGCATGTCGAAGCCCGAACCGATTCGCAGTCTGACCTTCTGCGCGTCCGGTGCCACGACGCGGAACGTCGCGCGATTGTCCGGATAGACGCACGGATACTTGGCCTCCGGGATATTCAGCGCCGAGGGCTTGCAGTCCCCCGGGGTCTGACCCCAACTCACCTGACAGCCGAACGCCACCAGGAACAGCACTGCAGCGACTGACGATTTCATTGATTTCTCCACGGCTCTCTCCAGAGGTCCTCGCGATATGTCGAACCGCTTGCCTGTATGATGTGCCGCGAGACTACAGGACTTGGAGCCGTTGGATCAAGCGCCTGAATCGAGGCGCAGACCGTCGCAGTGGAGTCGCCCATGACCGCCAAATGGCCATTACCGTTCGTGCTCGTGCTCGGTATGAGCGCAACCCGCGCCGCGGGTCCCACCGTAACAATCGACACAGCATCGCCAGCGGGCAAGGTCAGCCCGCTCTTCTATGGCTTGATGACTGAGGAGATCAACCACGCGTACGATGGCGGCCTCTACGCTGAGCTTGTCCGCAACCGCGCGTTCCTCGACGATCCCGCGACGCCAGCGCACTGGTCGCTCGTCCAGACCGATGGTTCGGCCGCGACGATCGCGCTCGATCCGAAGGAACCTCTCAACACGAGCATCGGAACGAGTCTGCGATTGAATGTCACACAGGCCTCGACCGGTCACGCGGCAGGTATTACGAACGAAGGCTATTGGGGCATTCCGGTGAAACCCAATACACGTTACCGTGCGTCGTTCTACGCCAAGGCGGCGCCAGGATTCAGCGGACCAGTCGCAGTCTCGATCCAGAGCGACGACGGCCGGACGATCTACGCGACGAAGACCGTCAGCGGTCTGACGTCGTCTTGGAAGCCGTACGAATTCACGCTCCAGACCGACAAGAACGTGACACCCACCGCGAAGGCGCGCTACGTGCTCACAGTCGATCGCCCCGGCACCGTCTGGTTCAGCCTGGTCTCGCTGTTCCCGCCGACGTTCAAGGATCAGCCGAACGGATTCCGTCCGGACATCATGCAGATGATGGTCGGACATGAAGCCGAAGTTCCTGCGTTTCCCGGGAGGCAACTACCTCGAAGGGGATCAGATCGCCGATCGATTCGAGTGGAAGAAGACGATCGGCCCGCTGTCAGATCGCCCCGGGCACATGGCGCCCTGGGGTTATCGGTCGACCGACGGGCTGGGCCTCCACGAATTCCTGCTCTGGTGCGAGGACATGAACGCCGAGCCCCTGCTGGCCGTGTACGCCGGCTACTCCCTCAAGGGCGTGCACGTGAATCCGGGGCCGGATCTCGAACCGCACGTGCAGGACGCGCTCGACGAGATTGAGTACGTGACGGGCCCGGCGACGTCGAAATGGGGCGCGCTGCGCGCGAAGGCCGGCCATCCGGCGCCGTTCAAGCTGACCTACGTCGAGGTGGGAAACGAGGATTGGTTCGACAAGTCGGGTTCCTACGATCAGCGCTTCGTGCAATTCAACACGGCGATCAAGGCGCGCTATCCACAGCTCAAAGTGATCTCCACTGTCGGCTTCGAGCAGCCGGAGGGTCTGCGCGTCCACAGCGTCAAGCCCGACGTGCTCGACGAGCACTACTACCGGACCGTCGACGTGTTCCTGAAAATGGCGCGCGGACAGTACCGAGAAGTACGATCGCCGCGGCCCGGAGATCTTCGTCGGCGAATGGGCCGCCTACGAAACGCCGTTCGAGCCGTGGAACCCTCGCTCGCGCGGCGAGCCGCCGACGCCGAACTTGCGCGCCGCGATCGGCGACGCCGCGTTCATGACCCAGATGGAGAAGAATTCCGACATCGTGGTCATGAACTGCTACGCGCCGATGTTCGTCAACGTCAACCCTGGTGCACGGCAATGGCGGCCGAACTTGATCGGGTACGACGGGCTGCGTGTCTTCGGATCGCCGAGTTACTACGCGATCAAACTCTTCAGCACGAATCTTGGAGACGAAATTCTGAAGTCGACGGCGACCGACACCGACGTGTTGACGTCGGTGACACGCGACAGCAAGTCAGGCACGATCTACGCCAAGCTGGTGAACGCGTCCGATGCCGACGCGCCGGTCCAGATCACCGTAACAGGACCGGGCTCGCTCGCCTCGACCGCCACGGCGTTGACGCTGTCGGCGGATTCCCAAGCGACCAACGCCATCGATACGCCCGACCGCGTCGTGCCGGTCGCGTCGACGGTCACAGGGGTCAAGTCCGGCTTCACCTACACGGTCCCGAAGCATGGCATCGTCGTGTTGACGATGCGGACCCGCTGACGTCCGGCCCATGTGGGAAGAGCGGTGGCATCCGCTGCGCGAGGAATGGGTCATCGTCGCGGCACACCGGCAATCGCGTCCGTGGTCGGGCGCCGAAGTGGCCGGTCAGGCCGCCGAAACCTCCGGCCTTCGATCCGACTTGCTACCTGTGCCCTGGAAACTCGAGAGTCGGTGGCGCCGCCAACCCGGCATACACGGGCACATTCGTGTTCGACAACGATCATCCGTGTGTCGGCGTCAACGCCCCGCGCGACCTGACGTCCGCGATCGGCATCTATCGCAACCGTCCGGCCTCGGGCATCGCGCGAGTCGTATGCTATAGCCCGCGGCACGACCTCACGCTGGCCCAGCTCGATGTCGACGGCGTCGATGCGCTGCTCGAGACGTGGCAGCTGCAGATGCGCGAACTGGCGACGCATCCCGAAGTGAACTTCGTCCTGATCTTCGAGAACAAGGGAGAGGTCGTCGGCGTCAGCAACCCGCACCCGCATTGTCAACTCTACGCGACCAACTTCACATTCAAATACATCGAGACGGAACTCAGAACGGGCCGCCGCCACCTTGACAGAAACCGGCCACACGCTGTTTCACGACATCGTGGCGGCCGAGCGTCAGGACGGGCGCCGGATCATCTCTCAGCATGGAAGCGCCATTGCGTTCGTTCCGTACTTTGCGCGCTATGCGTATGAGACGTACGTCGCGCCGCTGCGCAGCGTGGCCACCATTGACGCCTTGACTGACGACGAACGACGGGATCTCGCGACGGTGCTCCGCGACGTCGTCATCCGTTTCGACAACCTCTGGCGGATGCCGTTCCCGTACGTGATGGCGCTTCACCAGGCGCCGCTGAAAGAAGACGTCGCGGGATTCCACTTTCACATCGAATTCCATCCGCCGCTGCGTCGGCCGAACCTGCTCAAGTACCTTGCCGGTCCTGAAATAGGCGGTGGGAACTTTCTCAGCGATACGTCACCGGAGGAGAAGGCCGCCGAGTTGGTCGCGGCCGGCGGCCCGCACTATCTTTCGGCGCCGGCCTGAGTCGAAGTATGACACCAGCCCTCCCCTTCCACCCATTGCTGGAGCCAATCCAGGCCCTGCATCGCCGCATACGAGACGCTGTCGTCCGCGCTTGCGAAGAGGCGGCGGTGACAGCGCTCTCCGGCATCGCGATGGAAGCAGAGGGCGATACGATCTACGCGATCGATCGCGTTGCGGAACACGAGCTCGTCGAAGAGATCGACAGAAGTATCGCCACGCGCGACGATCCGGTGATGCCGGTGATGCTGGTAGCCGAGGGACTGCGCGGCGGCGAGGTCATGGTGCCAGCAGGCGCCGACCGAAAGAACGCGCGCTGGGTCATCATTGTCGACCCTATCGATGGCACGCGCGGCCTGATGTACCAGAAACGTCCCGCGTGGATTCTGACTGGCGTGGCGTCCGGTCCCGGCCCCTGTACGCTGGCAGACATCGAGCTGGCGGTGCAGACGGAGATTCCTCTCGTCAAGCAACACCTCTCGGACGAGCTGTGGGCGGTTCGAGACCAGGGTGCGTCTGCCGTGCGCGTCAACAGACTCACGGGCGAAAGCGTTCCTCTGACTCTCCATCCCTCGACCGCGACAACGCTCGCTCACGGCTTTGCCATGATTTCGCGATTCTTTCCAGGCAGTCGCGCGGAGCTCGCAGCGATTGACGATGAAGTGATCGCAGCGGTGAGTGGACCTCCACAGCCTGGAAAGGCGCAGTCGTTCGAGGATCAATACATCTCGAGCGGTGGTCAGCTCTACGAGTTGATGGCGGGTCACGATCGCTTCGTCGCTGATCTGAGACCGCTCTTTGAGCGTCGCCGTGCGGGCGGAGCCGCGCTCTGCTGTCACCCTTACGATCTGTGCACAGAATTGATCGCGCGTGAGCTGGGCGTTCTGGTCACTGACGAACAAGGCTCGACGCTCGCCGCGCCACTTGATGTGACATCCGATGTCGGCTGGATCGGCTACGCGAATGCCGCGCTCAAGGCACTCGTCGAGCCGCAGCTTCGACACGCGCTGACGCGGCGAGGACTGATCGATTGACCCGTCCGCTGCGTCCCCCGTCGGCCGTGCCCCAGGACGTTCCCGACCTCCAGCGATTCGTCGTTGACGTCACGGCTCGGATGAGCGCGCATGCGTGGCCGCAGCGCATCGTCTCGGGCAGCGGTGATTCTGTCTTCGTGGCCCGCGCGCCAGGGCGGCTGGACGTCATGGGTGGCATCGCCGATTACTCGGGCGCTCTCGTTCTTCAGTGGCCGATTCGCGAGGCAACGCGTGTCGCCCTCCTGCCGTGGGCCGAACGGCGCCTCTCGATCACATCACTTGGACAAGGCGGCGTCGAACGTCATTGTGACGTCCCGCTGGATCTGATTGCCGATGCTCATCGGTCATACGACGAGGTGCGTGCGTGGTTCGGCAGCGACCCTGCGCGCCACTGGGCCGCCTACGTCGCGGGCGTTTTCCACGTACTGTCGCGCGAGCACGGCGTGCAGTTCCGTAACGGTGCCGCCATTCTGATCGAGTCTGATGTCCCGGAGGGCAAGGGCGTCAGTTCGTCGGCGGCGATCGAGGCCGCGACGATGGAGGCTGTCGTTGAAGCGTGGCGCGTGTCGATCGAGCCGCGGATGCGTGCGGTTCGCTGCCAGCAGGTCGAGAACCTGATCGTCGGCGCACCCTGTGGCGTGATGGATCAGATGGCGTCGATCTGCGGAGAGGCCGGCAGCCTCATGGCACTGCTCTGTCAGCCCGCCGAATTCCAGGGCAGTGTGCGATTGCCCGACGGATTGGGCGTGTGGGGAATCGATTCGGGCATTCGGCACGCGGTGACCGGCGCGGACTACGGAGCGGTGCGCATCGGCGCGTTCATGGGGTACCGCGTCCTTGCGGAGCTTGCCGGTCTCCGTGTGACAGCCAGCGAACGGAAGGGTCACGTGCCAGATCGACGATCCGCGCTGGCGTGGCTACCTCGCCAACGTCGGGAGCGAAGCATTTCGTCGATTCGAGCGCGACATCCCCGAGGCTCTTGACGGTGACGCGTTCCTGGCGCGCTACGATGGCACGACCGATCTCGTGACCGTCGTCGATCCTGCGCGCCGCTACGCCATCCGGACGCCCACTGCGCACCCGATCTACGAGCACGAACGGGTAACGGAATGGGCGCACCTGTTGACGGCCTCGCTCTCTGACGTGGCCGCACCCGATGCGGCGCGACTCGGTGCGCTGATGTACGAGTCGCACGCGAGCTACTCTGCGTGTGGTCTCGGCTCGGACGGTACCGATCGACTGGTGTCGCTGGCGCGGGCGGCCGGTTCGGCGCGTGGTATCCACGGCGCCAAAATCACCGGCGGCGGAAGCGGCGGCACTGTCGCGCTTCTCGCTGATGCGACGGCCGGGGAGGCCGTGCGCGCCATTGCGCGCGAGTACGCCAACCAAACCGGCCGTGACGCGTACGTGTTCGAAGGCACATCTCCGGGCGCCGCGCGCATCGGAGCGATTCGTCTCGATGCGTCTACCTGCCGACCAGCGTCTTGACTCGGTAGATCCCGGTGACCGCCGTCATGTACAGCGTCTTGCCGTCTTCGCCCCACCCGCAGTTGGCGGGTGTTTCCGGCGGCTTGATCGTACCGAGATGCGCGCCGGTCGCCGAGAGAACCCATACGCCGCCTGGGCCAGTCGTGTAGACGTTGCCCTGCGAATCGAGCTTCAGCCCGTCAGCCAGTCCGTCGATCTTGCTCGTCAGATCGGCGAACACGCGACCGCCAGAGAGCGTGCCGTCGGGCGCGACGTCGTAGCGCATCACCAAGTTCTTCGCCGCGTCTGAGTTGTTGACGTAGAGCACCTTGAAATCGGGCGAGAACGCCAGGCCGTTCGGTCGGTTCATATCCCGCACGAGCGCCTGGACGCGGCCGTTGGCGAAGCGGTAGACGCCGTTGAAGCGGAGCTCTTTGGCCGGATCCTCGTCCTGCTTTGCGAGACCGTACGGCGGATCGGTGAAATAGAGCGCGCCATCCCTGGCGAATACGAGATCGTTCGGGCTGTTGAAGCGCTTGCCCTCGAACGTCGAGACGACAGGGGTCAGCGTGCGGTCAGCCACGATGCGGACGATCCGGCGATCGCCGTGCTGCGCCATCCACACGGATCCATCCGGCGCCTCGGCCATGCCGTTTGGCCCGATGAACGAGCCTGCCGGCGCCGTGGACACGCCACCGGCGTTCTCGATCAGCAGCGTCACCGTGCCCTGCGGTGTCACCGACCGCACCACGTTGCCCGGCACGTCGCTGAACCAGAGGGTGTGATCAGGCCTCCAGAGCGGGCCTTCCGTGAACTGGAAGCCGCCGGCGACCTTCTCGATCACGGCGCCGGGCGCGACCAGCGAGTCGAGCGCCGGATCGAGCCGTTCAATCGTGCCGACAACGTTCGCCGGCGAAGGAGCGGCCGTCGCGGGCGGCGGAGTGGAGGAGGTCGCGGCGCCTTGCCCGCCGCAGCCGTACGCGATCAGGCCGGCAAGCGCCAGCACGAACCTGCGTCGTTTCAACCTCACGCTACACCTCGTCGTACAGCACGACCGGATAGTCCTTGGTCGTGGTCATCGTCTTCTCGACTGGCGGCCAGACGCGCGCGTGGGCGGCTGACGCGATCCATTTCTGGCGGAGCTCTTCGCTTTCGAATTCGAGCTCGAACCGGTAGTTGTGTGCGGGAGGCACGGTGCCCTGAATCACGGTGCGGCGCTTGAGCATCTTCACCCGGATGTAGCCGTCGTGCTTGACGGCTTCCGGTACGAACTGGTTGTGAAACAGATCGAGCATCTCCTTCTCGCGCGCCGGCGCGATGTCCATCTCCACGTAGAGGCGGATGTGCTTCGTCTGCGCGGACGCCTGTTCGGGCGCGGCGAACCGCGCGCCCCAGGTGCCGGCCACGGTGGCAAGGAAGGTTTTCAGGATTCCACGTCGCTCCACGGCAGTTCTCCTTATGAAGTCGCTTCTGCTGTACCGAGCGGCTACCGGCCGCCTCCACGCCCCGCGCCGCCGGCCCGACCGGGACCGCCGAGTCGCTGCGGCGGAGTCGCCAGCAGGTCGTTCTTCTTGTTCATGTCGCGCGCGACGCCCGACGACGAGGAACTCGAGCGGAGCCGTGCCGGTGTTCTCGAAGGCTTTGGTCTCGCCCACCCGGACAGGGATCGCGTCGCCGGTGCTGATCGGCGCGCTGTCACCCGCCACCGTCGCGGTGCCTTCGCCGCTCATCACGTAATAGAAGCCGCCGATGCCGGGCTCCGCGCCCGGTCCGACCGACGTGCCGGGCGGCAGCAGCAGATGATCGACGTACGCCCACGTCGTGAAGAAGACGGACGGATTGAGCGCGCGCCGATACTGCACCGTTCCGGTACCGCCCTGCAGGCCGGCGACCGGCTGCAGGCGCGCCCGATCCAGCTGCATGCTGATGAACTGCGGCGCCGCGTCGAGCGGCGCGCCGACGCGATCGTCGCCGAGATCGAAGTTGTCGTAGATGCCGCGGAACGACGCGACGTTGATGTTCAGCCACTGCACCGGCTTGTCGGTGGCGTTGTAGATCGCGTGCGAATGCCCCATGCGCGCCGGCGCGCCGGCCGGCCCCTTCAGCGTGGACGGTGCGTCCGTCGACCGTGAACTGCGCCTCGCCGTCGAGGATCACGAACATCTCTTCGCAGTAGTTGTGGAAGTGATGGCCGATCCCCGATTTCGGCTGGATGACGCCGCGGTGCAGGAACAGGAGATTCGTGTCGACGACGTCGGCGTTGAACAGCGCGAAGAAGTCGATCGTTCCAGCGCCGCCGTGCACGCTCGGCGACGACCGGTAGCGCGAGGGGTCAGTGTGGGCGATGCGTTGCGCCAGCGACGGACGCTGCGCGGCTGCGGAAGGCGCCGTCGCGCCGCCGCGCTGGGCCGCGACCAGGGCGGTGGCCGACAACCCGAGGATGCCGATCAGTCCGATCGCAAGACGGTGCTTCATCAGGCGCTCCTCACTGAGAAAAAGGTCGAATCACCCGGCCGGATCAAATCCGGTTGAACTTCTTGATGGCTTCCTGCAGCGACTTGAACTGGCGGATGAACGGATACATGCCGCTCTCGCGCGCGTCGATGGACTGGGCTTCCTTGAGGACATCGGCGGCGCGATCCTGCGGCACCACCACGACGCCGTCCTCGTCGGCGACGATGATATCGCCCGGACGGACGGTGACGCCAGCACACTCGACCGGCACGTTCTTGGCGACCGTCGCGTAGTGGCCGACCGCCGTCCGCGGCGACTTCGACCGGGCGTAGACTGTCAGGCCCATGCGGCGGATGTCCCACATGTCCCGGATGGCGCCATCGAGCACCATGCCGGCCATGCCGCGTTCGACGGCGGCGGTGGCCATCAGATTGCCCATCGCGGCGATGTCGAGCGATCCTTCCATGACGATGACGCCGACGTCTCCGGGCTTCGCCTCGTCGATGATCTCCACTGAGTGCTTGACCGCCAGAGTGGGCGTGGCCTGGTCGGCGGGCACCGGCCGCGCCAGCGAGGTGACGGCCCGGCCGACGAGATTCGTTCCGGCCATCAGCTTCATGTCGTAGCGCATCGTCCCGTTCCTGCCGGTGACGATTTCGACCGCGTCCGACACCGAGGCCGCGTAGGTGCTCTTGAAGCCGGCGATCAGGGGATCGCCGAAAGCCGCGGGCGTCTGCGCCGCGCCGAGGGCGGCGAGGGCGCCCGCGCCGACGAGCGGCACCCCGATGACGATCGAACGGAAGATACGCCGGATGTGCATGACGGTGGCTCCTTTGAGTGCCGGTATAGTAACGTAGCGCGGCCGGCCGCCAGCGGCCGCGCGCATCAGACGACAAACGGGAGGATCCGATGGCCTGGCCGAAACTGCTCCTGCTGCTGGCGGTGCTCGCCGGCCAGACCCCGCAGTATCCGCCGCCGTATCCGAGACCCGGCACGACGCTCGTCTTCGAGAACGACGCGATCGCGGTCTGGGACGTGGCGTGGCTGAAACAGAAATATCCGCTGCACACGCATCGCTACGACCTGATTGGCGTGTCCTACGTCGAGGGCGACCGCATCATCACGCAAGGCGAAGCCCCCGGCCGGCTCACCAACACGAAGCCCTGGGTCTTTCAGTCGAACGTGGCCGGCAACACGCATATCGAGGAAGGCGCGAGCGATCCGCCCATGCGCGCGATTTTGATGGAGGTGAAGAGCGCGGCGCCTGGCGCCGACGTCGCCGAGCCGCCTGACGGCTTGCATCAGGTCCTCGGCGCGCCATCGTGGAAGAACAAGCGGAGCGACGCCTGGGCGATCGCGCCCGGCACCTCCGCTCCGATGCATCGTCACGTCAAGGACGCCGTCGAACTAATCTTCGACGGATGCGACGCCGGCGAAGACGCCGAAGGCGATGTTCGCGCCGGCCGGTACGGTCCATGCGCGGCCGGCGCCGCCAGAGCGGCGGGCGCATGTTCATCTTCGAGATTAAATAGACGGGAGGAGAGTCGATGAAGGCGACCACCGGGCGGCGTTCGTTTCTGGCGACGTGTGGTCTGGCGACCGCGGCTCCCGCACGTCCGCTCGCCGCGTATCGGGCAGGCGGTCGACAACGCGAAGCAGGCGTCGAGCCCATCTGCGCTGCGCATCACCGACCTGAAGTGCGGCTATGTCCGCGGCAGCCTGTTCGTGAAGGTCCATACCAACCAGGGCATCTGGGGCTGCGGCGAGGGGGTCGACGCCATCGGCGGCACCTACAACCTCGTCCAGAGCTTCGGTCAGCGGATCCGCGGCCAGAACCCGCTCAACGTGCACCGGATCTTCGAGCAGGTGCGCAAGGGTGGCGTCTTCGGCGGCGCGCAGTCGGGCGTTTTCGTGGCGGTGCTCTCGGCCGTGGAAACGGCCCTGTGGGATCTGGCCGGCAAGGCGCTGAACGTGCCGGTGTATCAGCTGCTCGGCGGGAAGTTCCGCGACAAGATCCGCGTCTACTGCGACACGGCGCTCTATCAGGCGCGGCTGCCCACGCCCGATGTGTTCGCCGCGGCGGCGTCCAAGGCCGTCAAGGACGGCTATACCGCGATCAAGTTCGATCTGGATCAGGCCGCCGATCCCAACAAGTACGATCAGTTCAACTGGACGGCGAGCCCGGCGGAAGTGCAGCGCATGGTCGATCAGTTGACGGCGGCGCGGCAGGCGGTGGGGCCGAACATCGACATCTGCGCCGACATGCACGCGCGCTACGACTATCCGACCGCTCTACAGGTAGCCAAGCGCCTGGAGCCGCTCAACCTGATGTGGCTCGAAGAGCCGGTGCCGGCCGAGAACATCGACGCCTACAAGCTGATCGCCGACTCGACCAGCACGCCGATCTGCGCCGGCGAGAACGTCTATCTCGCGTATGGCTTCCGGCGGATGCTCGAAGTGGGCGCCGTCGACATCATCATGCCCGACCTTCAGAAGACCGGCGGTCTGGGCGAAGGTCAGCGGATCGCGAACCTGGCGAATCTCTACTACGTGCCGTTCGCGCCGCACATGGTGGCGTCGTTCCTTGGCGCCATGGCGTCGTGCCACGTCTGCGCCTCGGTCCCCAACTTCCTGATCCTGGAGTGGCAGACCTACTTCGACACCAACGCCATGTACAAGGAGATGATCACCTACGACGGGCCATGGGTGGAGAAGGGCTTCCTCGCGGTGTCGGAGAAGCCCGGCATCGGCGTCGAGATCAACGAGGAAGGCATGCGCCGCTACGCCACGCCGGGCGTGCCGTTCTTCGCGTAGAGCCGCGCACAACGGATATCGCTTCATCTGAATGCACCTCCTCACTGTCAGGTATCAATGCGCATTCTCATAACTGGTGGCGCCGGATACATCGGCAGCCACACCGCAAAGCTCCTCGCGGCGGCGGGGCACGAACCCGTGATCTTCGACGACTTGAGCCAGGGGCACGAATGGGCCGTGAAATGGGGCCCGCTCGAGCGCGGAAGCTTGTCCGATCCGGCGCGGCTCGCGGAAGTTGTTCGAAGGTCGGAAGATCGACGCGGTCGTGCACTTCGCTGCGAACGCGCTCGTCGGCGAGTCGATGACCAATCCGGCGAAGTACTTCCGGAACAACACCGTTGGATCGCTGAACCTGCTGAACGCGATGCAAGAGGCCGGCGTCAAAACGATCGTCTTCTCCTCGACCTGCGCCACCTACGGCGATCCGATTCGCGTACCCATCGACGAGACTCACCCGCAGTCGCCGGTAAATCCGTACGGCGAGTCGAAACTCATGGTCGAGAAGATCCTGCGCTGGTACGGCGACTGCTATGGACTGCAGTGGATGGCGCTTCGCTATTTCAATGCCGCCGGCGCCGCCCCGGACGGCGAGATCGGCGAGGACCACGATCCGGAGTCCCACCTGATCCCGTTGGTCATCGGCGCCGCGCTGGGAAACCGGCCGCCCGTGAAGATCTTCGGGACTGACTATCCGACGCCCGACGGCACCGCGGTTCGAGACTACGTCCACGTCATGGACCTGGCCGATGCGCATTTGCGAGCGATCGAACGACTCCGAGCGGGCATGGCGAGCCAGGCGATCAACCTTGGGACGGGCCGGGGCCATTCGGTCAAAGAGGTCATCGACACCGTGGCTCGCGTCGGCGGCAAACCCGTGCCGGCCATCGAGTCGCCGCGCCGGCCCGGCGACCCGCCGGAACTCGTCGCGGCGCCGACTCGCGCGCGCGACGTGCTCGGCTGGGCGTGCCAGTATCCCGACATCGAGACCATCGTCCGGCACGCGTGGGCGTGGCATGAAAAGCATGGATAGGCGTCGCCAGTGCACGAATAACGAATGAAAAAAGACCTCGCGATCTTCCTGCTGCTGGTTGTGCTGTGCGCGATCGTCACGGCACTCAACCCGCGATTCCTGTCACCCGCCAACCTGCAGAACACCGCACGGTTGATTGGCGCCTTCGGTATCTTCAGCCTCGGTCTCGGGCTGGTCATCATTACTGGCGGCATCGATCTGTCGGTTGGATCGTCGTTCGCGCTGCTCGGCGTGCTCTTGAGCATGATGTTGACCGAATGGCATCTCGCCTGGCCGCTTGCGGTCGTGGTGATCGTCGGGCTCGCCGCCTTGCTCGGCGCCGTTCACGGCCTCCTCATTACGCGACTGCGGCTTCAGCCGTTTGTGGTCACGCTCTGCGGACTGCTCGTCTATCGCGGACTCGCGAGGTTCATTGCCGACGACGAGACGAAGGGTTTTGGTGACGCCGCGGGATTCCACACGTTGCAGCGGGTGATGACAGGCAGTTTCTTCGGCGTGCCGACGCCCTTCGTTGCCATGGCCATCATCGGCCTGGTGATGTGGGTGGTGCTGCACCGGTCGGTGTACGGTCGGCACCTCTTCGCCACTGGCCGCAACGAAGTCGCATCGCGGTTTTCGGGTATCAACGTGCGACGGGTCATCGTGAGCGCCTACGTCATCCTCGGAGTGCTCACAGGCATCTCGGCCATCATCTTCGCGTTCTACACCAACTCGATTTCACCGTCGTCGCACGGTAGCTTCTTCGAGCTGTACGGAATCGCGGCCGCGGTGCTCGGCGGTTGCAGCCTGCGCGGAGGCGAGGGCTCGATCGTCGGCATCCTGCTCGGGACCACGCTGCTCCAGGTGCTGCAGAACCTCGTCAATCTTCTCGGGATTCCCAGCTCGCTCAATTTCGCCGTGATGGGTGGCGTTATTCTCGTCGGCGTCGTCGGCGACCAGATCCTGCAGCGGCGCGCGGCTCACGTCAGTTTTTGATACCTTTTCACTCTTAGCCGAGGGGCTTCGCCCCTCGGACTCCTCTACACGTGTCCTCGCTCGCCGCTTCGACGGCTCGCTCCGGTCGCGTGGCTCGCTCGCGGCCCTATTCAGCCGCGGCAGATTCATGAAATAGGTTCTAATGTGTGGTCATTATCATGAGGAGAGTCGAATGCGCCTGAAGACAGCTGCCGCGCTTACCTGCGCGGCCGTGCTCGTTCTGGCCGGTTGCAGCCGGAAAGCGTCCTCCACACATACGCTCGCGTTCATCACGAACAATGCGTCGGACTTCTGGACGATCGCGAGAAAGGGTACCGAAAAGGCCGACGCCGAACGCCCGGACATCACAGTCGAGTTCCGGCTCGGCGACGGCACGGCCGCGGGACAGAAGCGGATCGTGGAGGACCTGCTCGCCAAGGGCGTGGATGGCATCGCCATCAGCCCGGTTGATCCCGCCAATCAGACGGCAATGCTCGACGATGCGGCCCAGAGGACGCTGGTGTTCACACACGACAGCGATGCGCCAGCCAGCAAGCGCGAGTGCTACGTCGGCACCGACAACGTCGCGGCTGGACGACAGGCGGGCGAACTGATTAAGTCGGTGCTGCCACAGGGCGGCAAGATCATGCTGTTCGTCGGTCAGATCGATGCACGCAACGCGCAGGAGCGACTGCAGGGCATCAAGGAAACGATCGCGGGGACAAAAATCGAGATTCTCGATGTCCGCACCGATGACACCGATCGGGTGCGCGCCAAGGCAAACGTCTCGGAGACGCTCGTGGCCCATCCCGATGTGGCCGCCCTGGTCGGCCTGTGGAGCTACAACGGTCCGGCAATTCTCAATGCCGTCCGGGACGCGAACAAGATTGGCCAGGTGCCGATCATCACCTTTGATGAAGAGGATGAGACGCTCACCGGCGTGAAGTCGGGGGCGATCGCCGGTACCGTGGTGCAGCAGCCATTCGAGTTCGGCTACCAGGCGATGACGCTCATGGCGAAGGTGCTCGCGGGCGACAGATCCGGCATTCCCGCGACCCGTCAGCTGTTCATCCCGACGAGGGTGTTGCGACAGAACGACGTGGACGAGTTCCGGAAGAAACTTACCGAGCTCCGCGGTCGCTGACGCGTTCCACCATTCGGTCCGCAGGTCATGGGCGTGCCGGTTCTGCAGCTTCGAAACATCCAGAAGCACTTCCTCGGCGTGCATGCGCTGAAGGGCGTCTCCCTCGACGTGCACCCAGGAGAGGTCGTCGCGCTGCTCGGCGAAAACGGCGCCGGCAAGTCCACGCTGATGAAGATCGCCGGGGGAATCGAACAGCCCGACTCCGGAGAGGTGCTTATCGACGGCGCGCGCGTCGTCGTACGCGATGTCCACACGGCGACCTCACACGGCATCGCGTTCATCCATCAAGAACTGAACCTCCTCGACAACCTGGACGTTGCCGGTAACGTTCTGCTCGGCCGCGAGCCGATCGGCTGGGGACCACTCAGGCTCGTCGACCGCCGGACGATGCACGTGATGGTGCAGCCCTATCTCGATCAGCTCGGTCTCAACATTTCACCAGACACGGCCGTCGACGGCCTGTCGATCGCGCAGCAGCAGCTCGTCGAAATTGCGAAAGCTCTCTCGCTGAAGGCGCGAGTGCTGATCATGGACGAGCCAACGTCGAGCCTGACGCTGGCTGAGACGGCAAGACTGCATGAGATCGTCGCTGGACTCCGCTCGGACGGTGTTGGAGTGGTCTACATCTCTCACCGTCTGGGCGAAGTCCGGGCCGTCGCCGACCGGGCGGTCGTGCTTCGCGACGGCGCCAATGTCGGCTCGCTGGCGCGCGACGAGCTGACCCACGACAACATGGTGCGGCTCATGGTCGGTCGCGACATTGCCGCCCAGGTGCACTCAGCCAGCGTCGCCGGTCGGGCTGACTACTTCAGGATCGAGGGCCTGCGCACCACCCGCTACCCGAAACAGACGCTCTCATTCGGAGTCAGCCGCGGTGAAATCCTCGGCGTTGCAGGTCTGGTTGGCGCGGGGCGGTCTGAAGTCGCGCAGGCAATCTTCGGGGTTGAGCGGCCGCTCGCCGGACGAATTCTCCTGGACGGGTCGGCGATTGAGATCGCTGACCCGGCGTCGGCTATTCGTCAGGGTCTGTTCCTCGTCCCGGAGGATCGGCGGACCGCGGGCCTGGTCGTGGATTTCTCGGTGCGCGAAAACGTGACGCTCCCCGCGTTGGACCGATACGCGACGCACGGGCTCGTGTCGGTCGTGAAGGAACGGGTCGCCGTCAGTGCCGTCTGCAACCAGTTGCACGTCAAGGCGCCGTCGATCGAGATCAAGACCGCGAATTTGAGCGGCGGCAATCAGCAGAAGGTCGTGCTGGCGAAGTGGCTCGCCCTTGGCCCGAAGGTGCTGATCGTCGACGAACCCACGCGCGGCATCGACGTCGGCGCCAAGGCAGAAATCTATACGCTGCTGCGAGACCTCGCCCAGGCGGGCGTGGCCATTGTCATGATCAGCAGCGACATGGAAGAGATTCTCAACGTGAGCGACCGGGTCGCCGTGATGCACGAAGGTGCGATTACCGGCACGCTCGCGCGGGCGGAGTGCACCGAGGAGCGGATCATGTCGCTCGCCGTTGGCTAGATAATCAGCACACCATCAGCGGATGGCGCAACTGACGTTCGCCCCATCGGCAATGCTGCCGGCGCCGCTATCGTGCGCGATGGCTCCCTACTTCGCGCCGACACGCAGCTTCGACGCCAGCGCGCACTCTGCCATGATCGTGAAGTACCGCTGCACGCCGTCGGCGCCGACGATGAAGGGGTGATTCTCGCCGGGTTGACGCGGCACCAGGAGGAGTCGAGCTTTCGTGTACGCGCCGTCGTACTCGCTGTGGTTCGACAGGATGACCGTAGCCCCCGCGTCGGCGGCCGCCTTGGCGATCTTGCGCTGCGACTCGATATATTCGTCCCACTTGGCGCCGTTCGTGCCGAATCCTCCAGTCAGCGTGCCGCCGGAATAGGCGACCACCACCGTACGGCCCTGGTCCTTCACGGAGAAAACCTGGGACAGTGTCCCCGGCGTGTGGCCAGGCGTCGCGAGAATCTCCACGGTCGTGTCGCCGAGGACCAGTTTCATGCCCTCGGGGCCGACGACCACGTCGCGCGTCGGCACGCCGCCTGCCGCGGTCGCCGGCCGCCGCAGCGTCGTCTCCCAATCGGGCGCACCCATGACGACTTTGGCGCCGAAGCGCTTCTGCAATTCCGCCGCGCCCTGATCATGGTCGCCGTGCGCGTGGCTGATGATCACGTACTTGAGGTCGCGCGGATCAAGACCGAGTGTGGTGAGGCCCTGAATGATTTGCGGCTCGGTGGCCCAGGCAAAGTTCGTGTCGATGAGGATGATTCCCGCGCTGGTCTGCAGCGCCCACGAGGAGTGCTGGCGCGTGCCAAGCCAATAGAGGTTGTCGAACACCTTCAATGGCGGCGCGGACCACGTGGTGCGATCGGGCGCTGGCGGCGTCCCGCCAGCCCCACGGCCGCGGGCGGGCTGACCGGCGGCCGGCGCGCTGGCCCCGCGAGCGGCCGCGGGCGCCGCGCCGATTGGACACAGATTGACGAGCGTGTTGCGGAAGTCGAGACCTGCGGCCGCCCGCGCCGCGGCGACGTGTGCGTCGATCTCGCCTTGGGGCGCCTGTGCCATGACGGCGGCGCTCAACACCACGGCGGAGACCGAGCTCACGAACCGTCGCGCCAGTTTCATGTGAGTCCTCCTGTCAGGCGGGCACCCGCGACGAGCATCTATTTCCAGCAACCGCCGGCGCTCGGTGCCGGCGCGGTTGGTGCCGTGGCCGGCGCGCCGCGGGCCGGCAGGCCGACCACCGGCTCCTCCTCCGGACTCGCGCCGCGTCCCCGGCCGCCGCGGCCGGGCGGCGTCCATCCGTCGCACGCGGGACCGTTCTGTACCATGCGCGTGTCGGCGCTGACCGTGTAGCCGCTCAAGTACTGCGCGCCGGCGTTCCCGTAGTACTTGCCGTACTTCAGCGCGGCGTCGTGCACTTTGATGATCGCGTCCTGATAGCGCGGATCGTTCTGGCTCCACCCGGAAAAGCTCGAGAGATCGTTGTTGCCGAGGATCACGGCGTCCACGCCGTGCGTCGCCGCGATCTCCTCCGCCATGGCGACGCCTTCCAGCGTTTCGATCATCACCGTGACCAGCATGTTGTCGTTGATCGTCTGGCGATAGTTCAGGCCCGCCCAGATCTGGTTGTACTGTCCGCCGCCGGCGCTTCGACGTCCGTACGGCGGATACCGGGAGTAGCGCGCCGCATCCCGCGCCTCGAGCGCATCGTCCACCGTGGGAACGATGATGCCGAGCGCACCGATGTCGGTCGCCTTCTGGATGCTCGATTCGAACGCATCCGGCATGCGGACCATCGGCGCCGCTCCCACCTTCGGACACGCCGCGATCATTCGACGGACTTCGTCCCACGACATCGTGCTGTGCTGCATCTCGAACCAGATGAAATCGAAATGCTTGCCGACTTCGCAGTACAGCTCGGGATCAAAGCTTGAAACCGTGTAGCTCGTGATCTGTCGATCGTTGAACAGCGCTTCTTTCGCGCGGTTGTAGAGTGGCCTCGGCGTAGCGGGACTCATCAGGGCTTTCACCTGCCAGCCCCACCCGCGCTCGTCGGGTTTCTTCGGCGTCAGCGTGCCGCCGATTGGCGCGCCCCCCGGCGTCGGACCACCGCGGGCTCCGGTCGCGCCACCCCCCTGGCGGCCGGCGCCGGCCGGCGGAGGATCTTGCGAGGCCGACAGGAGCACCACGGCCATGATGGCCAAGCAGATCGCGATCGAAAAGCGCGGTCGAGACATAAGCACCTCGGCTTGAAATGTGGCGCGCATTATGGCCCGTTTAGTGTTATTTTTGCGCATCTTCTTCCGTCCTGTCTGAATCGATGACACGTCGCCGGCTTGCCATCGTCCTCGCCGTTCCCGTCGCGGCGTTCGCACCGCTCTTCGCGCAAACGACGAAATCCGTGTGGACCGGCGTCTACACGACCGCGCAGGCGACGCGCGGCGCGGACCTCTACAATCGCGTCTGCAGCGAGTGCCACGGCGACGACCTCGAAGGCCGCGAGAAGTCGCCCGCGCTCGCTGGCGGATCCTTCGCGCAGCGGTGGGACGGCGCGACCCTGAAAAAGCTGTTCGAGCGGATGCAGGAGATGCCGCCCGGCAATCCAGGGGCACGTCTGCAGCCGAACGAGTACGTCGACATCCTCGCGTTTCTGCTGAGCGCAAACGACGTTCCGGCGGGATCGCAGCCGCTTGTCTCGGACAAGGCCGTGCTGGCGGCCATCAACTACACCAGCCGGCCACCGTTCTAGGAGATTGCCGTGCGACGCATCCTTTCACCCTCGAGCGGCGCGGCGGGTCTCGCGTTGCTTGGCATGGCGCTCCTCTCGCCACGCGCCGCTTTGACTGCGCGTCAACGGACGCCGGCCAGAGGGACGGCGGCTGTCGCGTGGAAGACCTACGGCGCGGATCTGGCCAGCACGCGCTACTCCCCGCTCGATCAGATCAACAACGCCAACTTCTCTAAGCTGACGATCGCCTGGCGGCTGACCACCAACGATTTCGGGCCGAGACCGGACACGCTCTATTCGGCGACGCCGCTCTTTGTCGGGAACGTGCTCTACACGACGGTCGGGACGGCTCGCACAGTCGTCGCGCTCAATCCGACGACCGGCGCGGTGCTGTGGAAGCACGTCGAAGACGAAGGGCCGCGAGGCCAGAACGCCGCGCGCAGCGGCGCGGGGCGCGGGGTCGCGTACTGGTCCTCCCCGAACGGATCGGATGAGCGCATTATCTACGTGACGCCCGGCTACCGGATGCTCGCGCTCGACGCGAAGACCGGCGAGCCACTGTCGACATTCGGGCACGGCGGTGTCGTCGACTTGAAGCTCGACGACGATCAGGATCTCGATCTCGTCACTGCAGATATCGGGCTGAACGCGACGCCGCTCATTGCCGGCGACGTGATCGTCGTCGGCGCCGCGCACCGCTTCAGCGGATCGCCGAAGACGATGAACAACACGCGGGGGTACGTGCGCGGATTCGACGTGAAGACCGGCAAGCGTCTCTGGATCTTTCACACCGTGCCCAAGCCTGGCGAGTATGGATACGACACGTGGCTCGAGGAGAGCGCCGATCACAACGGCAACACCGGCGCGTGGTCGCAGTTCAGCGCCGACCTCGATCTCGGTCTCGTCTACGTTCCGGTCGAGATGCCGACCGGCGACTACTACGGCGGCAACCGGCCGGGCAATACGCTGTTCGACGAGAGTCTGGTCGCGCTCGATATCAAGACCGGCAAGCGCAAGTGGCATTACCAGATAACGCATCACGGCCTCTGGGACTACGACCCGCCGTGCGCCCCCGTGCTCTACGACGTCGTCGTCAACGGCCGGCGCGTGAGAGCGCTGGCGCAGCCGACCAAGCAGGCGTTCCTCTTCGTGCTCGATCGGGAAACGGGCACGCCGATCTGGCCGATCGAAGAGCGCGCCGTGCCGCAGTCGACAGTCCCGAACGAACGGACCAGCCCGACGCAGCCGTTTCCCACGAAACCGCTGCCTTTCGATCGCCAGGGTGTGTCGGTTGACGATTTGATCGACTTCACACCCGCGCTGCGCGCCCAGGCGCTGGACGTGATCAAGAAGTACACGATTGGTCCGCTGTACACCCCGCCATCGTTCAGCAACGTCGACGGCCCACTCGCCACGATTCAGCTCCCGGCCGATACGGGCGGCGCCAACTGGCCGGGCGCGTCATTCGATCCGGAAACCAACCGCCTTTACATTCATTCGCACACGACCGCCTACCTCGCCGGCATCGTCCCAGCCAATCCCGCGACGTCTGACTTCGGCTACGTCGCCGGTCAGGCGCGCGCGGGAGGCGCAGGGGCGCGCGGCGCGGCCGCGCCGGCCGCGGATCCCGATGCGCCCCCGCCCGCTGCGCCGGCGCGCGGCGCGGGCCCGCGCGGGGCCGGCGGTCCGCCTGCGGGCGGCCGCGGCGGCACCTCGGTGCAGGGCCTGCCGCTCATCAAGCCGCCGTACGACCGCATCACGGCGTACGACATGAAGACGGGCGACATCATCTGGCAGAAAACGCACAGCTCGACGCCCGACGACATCAAGAACCATCCGGCGCTCCAGGGTGTGACCCTCCCGCCACGTCTCGGCCAGCCCGGCCGAACATTCATCGGCACCCTCACGACGAAGACGCTCGTGATTGCCGGCGAGGGCGGCGTGCACCGCAACGAGGCCGGCGAACGCGTGGCGCTGTTTCGGGCCTACGACAAGGTGACCGGCGCCGATGTCGGGGCGGTCGAGATGCCGGACAAGCAGACGGGATCGCCGATGACCTATATGATCAACGGCAAGCAATACATCGTCGTCGCGGTCAGTGGGATCGACGGTGCGCAACTGATCGCGTACGCACTGCCATAGAGGAAGGAGCTCGATGACATGGTAAGGAATGCTGGCGCTGCTGCGCTGTTTGTCGCGGCGATCGCGCTCGCCGCAGGCAACGCCCTGCCCGCGCAATCGCGCATCAACGTCCTGCTCGTCACCGGGCAGAGCAATCGGTATCACAACTGGGAAGTCAGCAGTCCGATCGTCAAGCGTCTCTTGCAGGACAGCGGGCGCTTTGCCGTCACCGAGGAGAGGACGCCACCGAAGGGCGCGGAACCGAATCAGGACATGTCGAGTTTTGCGCCGAAGTTCTCCGACTATAAGGCTGTCGTGCTGGACTACGAGGGTTTCGAGTTCGCGCCGCCGGTGAAGCAGGCATTCGTCGACTACGTGAAGAACGGCGGTGGACTCGTGGTGTTGCACGCGGCGGACAACGCGTTTCCCGGCTGGGCGGAGTACAACGAGATGATTGGCATCGGCGGCTGGGGAGGGTTCACACCCGGCTACGCCAGTCGGACCCAAGCGGCGGGCCCGAAGATCCGCTGGCGCGATAGCGCCATGGTGCTCGACAGCGACACGCCCGGCACCGCACAGCATCCCAGCCCGCACGATTTCCTCATCACGGTTCGCGCGCCCGAGCACCCGATCATGAAGGGCCTGCCGCCCGCGTGGATGCACGCCAACGACGAGCTCTACAGCAATCTCCGCGGTCCCGCCAGGAACGTGACCATTCTCGCGACAGCGACCGCGCCGACGTCGATGCCCAACGGCACCGGGGAGAACGAGCCCATGCTCATGGCCATCGCGTACGGCAAAGGGCGCGTGTTTCACGACACGCTCGGCCACGTCGGGGCGACGCAGAAAGAACCGATCGTGCCGATGAACTCCGTGGACTACATCGTCCTGCTCCAACGCGGCACCGAATGGGCCGCCACCGGCGCGGTGACGATCCCGGTGCCGCGCGACTTCCCGTCCGCCGACAAGACGTCGATCAGGTGAGCCGCGCCGCTCACCTCATCGCATTCGTGAGCAGCGTTTGAACGCCAGTGCAGGACCTGACGCGTTGGGATCAAGCGCACTTCAAACGGATGTGATGTTGATGATGTACCCGCGTTAACTCGACGTCCCTGACGGCTACTTCACCCAGCCCTGTGCGGCCATATAGGCGTGCAGATCGCGGTACAAAGGCTGCTCGACTCTCAGCGTGTCGACCACGAGATCCATGAAGGCCTTGTCCTCCTGGCGTGGAAAGATCTCGGCGAACTGCACCTGAAAGTAGGCATAAGTTGCTCGTTCACGCTCAGGTGCGCTGATGCGTCCGGCCAGGTTGTCCAGCAGACGATATAGGGACTGTTGCTGCGCCTGGGAAGCTCCGTATTGTGCGAGCACCGCGTCGAGCGGTCTGGTTGTGGAGAGGATTCGAAGCGTCAGCGCCTGAAGCGCCTCGACTTCGCTCAACCTGGCGTCGAGGTCGGCAATCTTTGCGGCAAGGTCATCGTCGCGGTTCGACATCGCTCAGGCGGTAAAGATTATCACCAAGCGGTGAAGAAACCCGCGCATCGACTATCGCGCCACGAACGGGACCTCCGAGATTGGTTGTGCCGCTTCACACCGCTTTCACTTCTGGACGGGCCGGTGTCCCGAGTTCTGGATGACAACGCGAATGTTCTTCTCCTTCGCTTCAAGCGTGGTCTGCGCGTTGTAGTTGGTGCCGTCCGGCAGCGTGGCAAACTGAACAGCCAGCGTCACGACGTCGTCTGGCTTCTCCATGTATGAGGCGACATTGATGCCGAGCAGCCGGCTGTTTGCGCCATCCAGATTCACGGTGAGGCGATCGCCGGGTTTGAGATAGTCGTTGATCTCCAGGCCGACTTGTCCGGCCGCCCCGGGTTTGGTGGCGACCTTTCCGGCGGCCTTCGACTTCTCGATGAGCTCCGGACTCGGCGGGACATACTGGTGAACGAGGGCCACGGCCTCTTTCATGTACTCGCTGATCTCCTCTTTCTTGTTTTCTACGATGGACTCCTTGACCTTGCCACCGCCGCGCCGACGGCCGCCGCCGCTCTCCTTGGCCGGAGCGGCACCCTGACCGGAGTCGATGGGGTGCTTCTGGATCTTCCCATCAGCGCCGTAATAGCAGCGCTGCTGTTTTCGGGACTTCTCCTCCCCCTTCATGCTGATGATCGTCGTCTCGATCCATTCGTACTGCCGGAGTTGTTTCTGGCTGGCCGCCATGGACTGCTTGAGCGCGGCGACGCGATCGGGTGGCTGGCCGCCTGCCGCCTGTTGCGCGCTTCCATCGACCACGAACCACGCGCCTAGCAGCGCCAGTGAGGTCCCAATCACGCGTCGTCGAGATGAGGTCATAGATGCTCGCCTTCTCTCTAATGTCGGAAATCCGCGGCGGTGGGTGTCGTCGCCTTCGCTCACTATATCGCTATCCCTTGTGACGCAGGACGCGGCCAGGCCTGGCGTCAGTCATCTTCCCGTTGTCCAGGACGAGCCGGCCGTTCACGGCAACGAATTCGACGCCGACGGCGTACTGTAGCGGCTGGGTATAGGTGGCTGCGTCCCGGATCGTCGCGGGGTCGAACACCACCAGGTCGGCAAGCATACCGGGCCGGAGGATTCCACGATCAGTCAGGCCGATCCTCCGTGCAGGTAGTGATGTCATTTTACGAACGGCCTCTTCGAGAGATAACAGCTTCAGATCCCGGACGTAGGGTCCGAGGAGACGGGCCGCGGCTCCGAACGCGCGTGGATGCGTCCCGAAACCCGTGAACGGGCCGTCGATCGCCTGCGCGGCGCTGTCGACGCCGAGAGCCACCCACGGCGCGGTCATGAAGGCGCGTACATCGTCTTCACGCTTCACGAAGATGACCTGGGTGGTGTTGCCGTGATCCTGCTCGATGAAGTCGAGCAGCGCGTCGCCAATCGGTTTTCGCATCGCGCGCGCGATCTCGTCGAGCCGCATGCCCACATATCGCTGCAGCGCCGGATTCGCGCATGACGCCACCATCGTCTTGTGCGCGTATCTCGTGAGAACGTCCGGAGGATCGCCCGCGATCCAGTCATGGATAATCCGCGACCGCGTTGCGGGATCGTGGAAACGCGCGATCATCTGATCCACGCCGCCGGCATGCGCCCAATCGGGAAGCTGTGAATCGAGCGCGTTCTGCCCGGCGTCGTATGGATACGCATCGGCGGTGATATCCAGTCCCTCCGATCGCGCCCGCTCAATCGCGGCCAGGAAATCGGCAGCGCGTCCCCAGACCGCTTCATCGGTCAAACCGAGATGCCAGATCTCAACAGGCAGGTGCGCGTTCCTCGCGATCGTGAACACCTCCTCGAGAGATTCGACGTATTTCTTTCCGTAGCTGCGCATGTGGGTCGCGTAAATCCCACCGTGGCGTGAAGCGATGGAAGCCAGCGCCGTCAGTTCGGCCGTCTGCGCGTACCGAGCAGGCGGGTAGCCGAGCGAAGTCGACACGCCGAACGACCCCTGGCGCATGGCGTCATCCACCAGTCCCTGCATCTCCCGGAGTTGCGCTGGTGTCGGCTGGACGTCCTCGAGGCCTATCACGGCCGCACGAACACTGGCGACGCCGACGAAGCTCCCGAGATTCATCGCCGTCTTCCCGCGCTCGAGCCGCGCGAAATATCCGGCGAAGTCGGCCCAATCGTGCGACAGCTTGAACTGCTCGACCGCAAACCAACTGACGACACTTGGCGCGAAGCTCGCGCGAAGGGGCGCGGCTGAGTACAGCTCGCCCGTGAGCTCGGTCGTGATGCCTTGGCGGATCTTCGACTCGCCGCGGTTATCGATCAGAAGATTCAATTCGGACTGGCCGAGGAGATCGATGAATCCTGGCGCAATCACGTGATCCCGGACGTCGATCCTGCGGAGGGCTGAGGCGTCGGCGAGGTCGCCTACGGCGGCAATTCGGTCCCCCTTGACGCCCACGTCAGCGCGGAACCACGGGGCTCCCGTGCCGTCAACAACCCGCGCCGCGGCGAAAATGATGTCGTAGTCTGGAGGCGCGGCCCTCGGAGAAACGCCAGCAGAGTTGCGGCATCCGGCGACCGCTGCGACGAATGCGATCGCGCAAATAGCCCCTCGCCGGCAACCGACAACGATGCCGCAAGCCGCGGGATAAATGATTACCGCCCGCCGGCAGTCGGAAGCCACTCCACCTTGCCCGTGTCGAGCGAGTAGACCGCGCCGACGATGCGCAGCTTGCCCGTCGCGACGGCCTCGGAGAGAACCGGCTTCGCAGCACGGAGCTGTGCCACGACGTGCACGACGTTGTCGCGGACGGCGTTGTCGACGCGATCGCCGGGCTCGTGCGCCGACTGATCCACCGCCGGACGGAGGGCTGCCATCAGACTCGGCAGCTTGCCCGGAGGCGTGCCGCCTTCCAGCGCCGCGGAAACAGCGCCGCAGTGTGTGTGTCCCATCACGACGACCAGCGGCACGTGCAGGTGCTCGACCGCATATTCGAGGCTGGCCGTCTCGTCGTCGCCGGCGACGTTCCCGGCCACGCGGACGGCGAAGATGTCGCCGAGCCCCTCGTCGAAGACGATCTCGGGCGGCACGCGGGAGTCGGCACACGTCAGGATCGCGGAGTGAGGGCTCTGGCCCGACGCCAGCAGCTGCTGACGCGCCGCAGTCTGATGCGGATGCTGGTACTTCTTGGCAGCGTGATGGACATTGCCGGCCTTGAGTTCGGCGAGCACAGCATCAGCGGACGGCATCGTCTCCTGTGCGCCCGCAGCCAGGAGGCCCACGGCAACGAGCGAGGTTGCGTCAATCCATCTCACGGGCGACTCCTCTCGGAAAGCACACCAATATACATCGCCGCCGAATGCGCGGGCAGCAAGGTTCATTATGTAGCGCGCCACATAATGCGTCTTATGTGTCTGGGATCGTTATGTGCCCACCGAGAATGATCTGGTTGAGCAGTCTGGAAGAGCGTGCGGTGACACGCCACATAACGGCGGTGCCGAGCTTGGAGTGATCTTTTCCATTCGGTCGATGACGGTTGATTGTCGTCGCCAGAGCTGGTCTACGACAGACTTGTTTCCTCGTACCGACAGACAGACGTGGTCGCCGTGAATGCAGCAGGTGTCGGTCTTCTCGTGTGCATCGCGGCGAACCGTCTTCACGCGCAACCAGCCTCCAGTTCCGAGCGCTTGGCGAATCAGGACGTTAAGGCCGTCCTCTCGTCCAGACGGCGATGCGAAAATGGCCATCGGCATCGTCGACTGCGCACGGAAACGATACGCATCGCGTGTCACCAGCATCATCCAGCCGACACTGATCGGACTGCCAGGAGAGGCAGCGGTGATCGGAAGCAGAAGCCGTCCTCCGATCTTTAAGGCGTCCAACCACAGAGGAAGCGGGTGCGTGAAGCCCGCGTTGACCAAGATAGCGTCACACGGATCCGGTTCGTAGGTCGTGGCATCGCCCGATCGCACCGTGACCTGGTTGAGGGTGCTCAAGTTTTCCTTCGCGCGTGCTGCCAATTCCTCGTCGATCTCAATGCCGACGACCCGTCCAGCAGACCCCACGATCACGGCGGCAAGAGCGGTGTAGTACCCGGTGCCACAACCAACATGGAGAAATGTCTCGCCAGAGGCCAGGTTCAGAGCGTCGAGACACCCAGCAAGCGTCCCAGGATGCCCATTATTGAGCTCGCGGGCAGCGTCGATCGCCACCAGCACGTTGTGATAGAGGTGGCGCGGATTCGCGTCCGGTGTCTTGCGATACACGACCGCACCCGGGCGCTTGGGATCTGACATGGCCACGTCCCACGGACCGGGTCCCAGGAACCGCTCGCGCGGGACGGACGCCAGGGCATCCACCAACGCGGCCGATTGCAAATTCGCCACCGCCTGAATCTCTTCGGCGTAAAACCGTCGGATCGGGTCGAGAGAGAGCATGGCCGGTGTTATACAGTACTTGCACATTGGCGTGCAACGTGTATAAAATCACGTCCACGGATGCGGCCTATTTCTCCAACGGCATTGCCGAGCGTCGAGCGAGAACTCCGACAGCTTGAGCGGCGTCGCGACGACTTGGATCGAGTGATCGCTCGCCTCCGACGAATCGCCGTGTGGCTGCGACGGCGCCGCCCGAGAACCTTCACCGCCGAGCAGGAAGAACCGGCGCCGCAGAGCCTGACAGACGGCTGTCGGGCGGTGCTCAGAATGAGTTTTCCGAACGGCGTCACCCCTCGTGAGGTGAAGCACCTGCTCACCCAGAGTGGAGTGTCGTGGGAGCGTTTTAGCAATCCCATGTCGGCCATTCATACGGTCTTGAAGCGCTTGGTTCAGCAGCATGAAGCCGTCGCGACGATCGGGCGTGATGGACAACGGCGTTATGCGGTGAAACGGACCGTGGCCATTGCGCTGACACGTCGTGAGGTGGACGATAGCGCCCTCATGAAGAAGCTGCTCGAAGCCAACTCACCAGAAGGGATTGTCGAGCTGCTGAAAAACCGCCGCACCGAATCACGATGAAGGTCGTCACATGTGATCGAGCTTGAGCGCGGAGCAGCACCAAGGCAGCTACACTGGACTGGCGCTACAGCGGCGCCAGCCCAGTAAACGTCGAACAAACCACGTCTTGACTACAGCGATGCCAGCCACGCAATCAGTGTCGCATCATCTCGCCAGCCCAACCTTCTGGAGCGTCGGTCGTGGTCGGCGGCTCGCACAATTTCAGCGCAGCTTCTTTCATCCCGTACCGGTGATTTCGGCATACCGGTTCGTCGTCTCCAGACTTACGTGCCCGAGCCACCCGCGAATCACATTCACCTCGACGGAGACATCCTCTGCTGAACCCGCGCGTTATGTGCCGAAGATCAACGCATCGCGCGCGTGATCTGGCGGCCGTCGGTCGTCGCCGCCACATAACGATCACCGCCACATAAGGCACAAATACCTCTCACTGCTTCTGATACACGCGGATGTAGTCGATTTCGTATCGGACTGGGAAGGCCGTCGACGACGGATCGCCGCCGCCGGTGCCCCCGACCGCGAGGTTCGCCAGCATGTAGTGCGCCTGGCGCAGCGGGTTGGCACCGCCGCCGTCCTGATTCACCGTTCGCTCGACGTCGACGTCGTTCATCCAGGTGTCATCGACGGACAACCGGATCGAGCGCTCGTCCCAAAGCATGCGCCACACGTGAAACTTCCTGGCCCAGTCTGGATCTCCGAACGATGCGATCGGCTTTCGTACGTCGTCCCAGATCGGCCGACCCGACGGGCCGCCCCACGCGACGTTGGCGAGGAGCGTTGACCGGTAATATCCATGATGTCTATCTCGCCGTTGTGCGGCCAGCGCCCGGTCGTCCCCAGCGTCCACCACGCCGGCCACAGTCCGGTGCTGGTGTCGATGCGCCCGCGCATCTCGAAATATCCGTACTGCCACGAGTGAAGGCCGCGGGTCATCAGGCTCGCGGACGTGTACTCGGCAAACTGACGGGTGCGGCGCCAGTCCGTCGCGTCCGCCTCGTACGCGGGGTTCGGGTGTCGCTCGCGGCGCGCTTCGATCACCAGCAAACCGTTTTCAACGCGCGCGTTCTGCGGCTGATACCACTGCAACTCCTGGTTTCGGACGAAGCCGCTCTCGAACGTCCAGTTGTTCGGGTCCGGCGCGCCGCTGTTGTTGAACTCGTCGGACCAGGCCAGGGTGTAGCCGGAAGGCGGCGACGCTGGAACGGGTGGAGGCGTCGGCTGTACGCCCATCAGCGCCGCGAACGCGATGCATGCCGACGCCAGCTGAGTTTTCACGCTGCGCGCGGAGTGGGTAGCCGGCAAGCGCTTACGACACGCTCGTCGGCTTGACGTCGATCGTGACGGCATCGTCGTCACCGGCGGGCGGGGGCGCCTGCCTCCGTCGCAGCGCCGCGACGAGCGCCACACATCCCGTCCATGTCGGCAGCAAATCGGCGACGGGCACGAGCTCAATCACGAACGTCGGCAGCAGCAGCGGATGGAACCCGATGAGCCTCGACAGGACGAGCATGGCGACGACGTCGAGGATCTCGTCCACGAAGACCCATCCGAACGGCCCGAGCGCGAGCTGCAGGACGTCGACCGCGATCGCGGTGCCGAACGCCGCGCGAATCCGCGACCGCGCGAGCACGGAGACCGGCGGCCGCATGAGCTCCCCGGCCCAGTCACTCCAACCCATTCTTCCAGTTTACGCCTCGAGCGCGCGCTGAGGACAGCGCTGAACTCGGCAATCAGCCCGTCGGTGCAACGCGGTGCTCGACGCCAGCTGAGTCTTCACTCAGGTCTCCGCACGTGGCCGCCGGACCACGCGATCCATCAGGTGTTCCAGGCTCGCGACCGGATCCGACGTGCGGCCGGTGTGGACTGCCGACGGCTGAATGATCGTGCTGCGGGGCGACACCAGCCAGCGGAAGCGTCCGCGCGCCGGCAGCTCGCCTATCGGTCCTGCCTCAGGACCGCCGCGGCACACCGCCGGGATCGTGTCCAGGTTCGCTCGAATCGCAGCGATATCGACGGCGGGATCGAGCGCGCGCAGCGCCGCCTCGTCGAGCTCGATCCGCGCGTCGAGGAAATTCATCCCGGAGCAGGACAGGATGACACCTACGTTGATCCGCTCCCCGCGATCCACCCGTGGGACGACGCGGACGATCGAGTAGTCGTAGGTGTGCTCAGCGGACACGCAGCGCCTCCTCGACGAACGCCCTCGGCGGCGCCAGCCGCTCGAGGAGATACCGCCGATACGCCGCGCGGACGGCTGCGGGCTCGGCCTCGCCCATCCACGTGTCCGGCACGAGCGCCAGGATCGCGTCGAGGACCTCCGCCGTCAGCAGGTGCGCCAGCCTCTCGTCCTCTTCCTCCAGTCTCGTCGCGAAACGCAGAAGAACATGATCCTTAATCGCCTCGAATGCAGCGCGCGGCCGGGCGCCGCCCCGATCCCATCCAGGCGAATGATGAAAGTACAGCGTGGACCCGTGATCGATCAACCACACCGCGCGATGCCACATGAGCATGTTGGTGTTTCGCGCGGTGCGATCGATGTTGGTCACGAGCGCGTCGAACCAGACGATGCGCGACGCCAGATCCGGCGGCACGGCGTGAACGACGGGATCGTAATTCACCGATCCAGGCAGGTAGTCGAGCGCGAGGTTCAATCCGGCGCTGTCGTGGATCAGCGCGTGGATTTCAGGATCGGGCTCGGTGCGCGCGAGGTCGGGATCGAGCGAGGCCGTCACGATCTCCGGCACCGGCAGCCCGAGCGCACGCGCAAGCTCGCCGGAGATCAGCTCTGCCGTCAGCGCCAGCGGGCCGTGCCCGGCGCCTCGAAACTTCAGGACGTACAGCCCGTCGTCGTCCGCCTCGACGATGGCGGGCAGCGAACCTCCTTCGCGAAGGGGCGTGACGTACCGCGTGACGGCCACCGTCCGGAGCGCTGGCACGGTGTTCATTGTCTCTCAATTTGCGAACCGGGCCCGGTCCGCGTAGGGTATCGGAGCACGCGCATTGCGTCACAGCGAGGCCGAACCCTGATGACCAGTCCCAAACACCTGCCTGTGCCTGCCCGGAGGCTCCTGTCGCTCGACGTGGCGCGCGGGATCACGATCGCGTTCATGATCATGGTCAACAACAACGGCGGACCGCGGCTCGTGGCATTTCATGAACCACGCCGCCTGGAATGGCCTGACCGCCACCGACCTCGTGTTCCCCACCTTCGTGTTCGTCATGGGCATATCGGTGGTGTTTGCCATCGAGGCCAGGCTGGCCCGCGGAGCGACGCGGGGGCAGCTGGTTCGGCACACGGTGCAGCGGGCGGTGATCCTGTGCCTGCTGGGCATCGTGGTCAATAGCTTTCCGTTCTTCGCGCTCGAGCACATGCGTTTCTACGGCGTGCTGCAGCGCATCGCCGTCTGCTACCTGGCGGTGTCGCTCTTCTACCTGTGGGACCGTCGCGCCTGGCCGCTGGCGGCGGCGCTCGTGGTGTCGCTCGTCGGCTACTGGGTGCTGGTGCGCTGGGTTCCGGTCCCTGGCGCAGGCGTGCCGGGCCGCGACGTGCCGTTCCTGGACGTGCGCCAGAACCTGGTGTCGTGGATCGATCGCCAGATCTTCCCCTATCACCTGTACCGCGACGTGCCGGACCACAACGTGCGCGATCCGGAAGGCCTGCTGAGCGACCTCCCGGCCATCGGCACGGCGCTGATGGGCATGCTGACCGGCGTCTGGCTGCGGACCCGCCGATAGGTTCCGGCGAAGGCGAGAGGGCTGGCCGCGGCAACCATCGGCAGCCTGGCGCTGGGCTATCTGTGGTCGCTCTGGTTTCCGTTGAACAAGAACATGTGGACCAGCTCCTTTGTCCTGGTGGCGGGAGGCTACTCGCTGGCGCTGATGACGCTGGCGTTCTGGGCGGTGGAGCAGAAGGGATGGCGGACGGGCTGGACCTGGATATGGCTGGTCTTCGGCTCGAATGCGATCGCGGCGTACATGTTCAGCGAGCTGCTGCCCGGCGTGTTGCACAACGTCCACTTCGTTTCCGGCGGCAAGCAGACCGACGTGATCGCCTTTGTGTTCGACCACGTATTCGCGCACATTCCTGACCCGGGATGGGCCGCCTTTGCCTATTCGGTCAGCTTCACCGCGTTCTGCTTCCTTCCGGTGTGGGCGCTGTACCGAAGACGGGTTTTTCTGAAGGTGTGAGGCCGTCAGAAGGAAGACGCATGTTCAAACGTCTGTTGGTTCCCGAGCGGCTGTTCTGGCTGGCGATGTGGATCGTCTCGTTGGTCTTCGCCTCCTTCCTGATTGGATTGGGCGGAACGATCATCGGCGACCTTCCCCGGGTCGAAAGGCCAGTGACCATCGAACAGTTTGCCGACCAGACGGCGCTTCAGCGCGCACGCACCGAGATCCGCCGTCTTGGGGCAGTCGAGGGCGACCTGGTGAATCGACAGGCCCAGGCATCGCTGCGAGTGACCGCCGCCAACAATGCCTATCAATCGGTGCGTTCAGCGTACTCGAACTGGATCTCGACACGGAACGCCACGACCGACCCGAGGCAGGACGAGGAGGTCATCCAACGCACGCGGCAGCTCGATCAGCTCCAGGCAGGTGCCCGCGACGCGCAGATCGGGCTCGAACGAATCGAGAAGGATCTCCTCGATACAAGACAGGCGCTTGCCGCCAACGAGAAGACCGAGCGCGATTTGATCACAGGCGCGAGCAAAGCCTACGAATCAGCGGTGTTCCGCCAGGAATTTCGCGTGTTCGCCTGGCGTCTGGCGCTGACGCTCCCCCTCCTGCTGGTGGCGTGGTGGTTCGTGATGAAGAAGCGGCGCAGCGAGTATTGGATGCTGATGCGCGGCTTTGTGATGTTCGCACTCTTCACGTTCTTCGTTGAGCTCGTGCCGTACCTGCCGAGCTACGGGGGATACGTGCGGTATGCGGTCGGGATCGTCATGACGGCGGTGGCTGGCCATTACCTCCTCCGAGGGATGCGCGCGTACCTGGCCAGGCGGCGGCAGGTTGAACAGCAGACTGAGGCCGAGCGACGTCGGGCGCTTGCGCCTGAAGAGGCGTTGAAGAAGATGACGGCCAACGTCTGCCCCGCCTGCGAACGCGCGCTCATGACCAGCGGCGACGTCGTCCCTGACTACTGCGTCCATTGCGGACTGAAGTTGTTCGATCGCTGCAGCAGCTGCGAGATCAGGCGGAATGTGTTCTTTCCTTTCTGTCCGAAGTGCGGAACGACCGCTGCGGCAACAAGTGGATAGGCTCGGCGAATCGACGCCATCCAGCGATCGGAATTGCTGTCATCTCGCAGCTATAATGGCGCACCTCCGCTGACGTCGCCGAACTACGCGCGCGCTTCCAAGTTTTTTGGGTTAGACGGATGCAACGAAGAGACTTCCTCAGGCTATCTGCCCTCGCGCCGCTCGGCGCTGCGATCAGGCTGCCGGCCGGCCGCGCTGCAGCGCAAACGGCTACGCGCAAGATTCTGATCGCCGGCGGCAACTACGGCACGCCGTTCATCCACTACATGGCGACGCTGAGCGGCAAGAAGCGGCCCAAGCTGCTCTACCTGCCGACGGCCTCGGCAGACGGCCAGAGCGGCATCATCGCGTGGTACAAGAGCTGTGCCCCGATCGACGTCTATCCTCTCGTGCAGGAGAGCTTCATCGAGAGTTCCCGCCAGAAACAGTCGTGGGAAGAAGTGCTGCTCTCGGTGGACGGCATCGTCGCCTCTGGCGGCAATACCCTGAATCAGCAGGCCATCTGGAAGGCGCAGGGTGTTGACGTCATTCTCCGGCAAGCCTGGGATCGCGGCATCGTCCTCGGTGGCGCGAGCGCGGGATCGCTGTGCTGGTTCGAGGAAGGCACGACCGATTCACGACCGACGCACCTGACGACGGTCAAGTGCCTGGGGTTCCTGAAAGGCAGCCATTGCCCACACTACGATCGCGAGCCTGACCGACGGCCGCTCTACCAGAAGCTGATCGCCTCGGGTGAGATGAAGCCAGGATATGCCTGCGACAACGACGCGGGGATCTACTTCGAGGACAATGAGGTCAAGCGGGTCGTCGCGACGCGCAGCGGCGCCAAGGTCTACTACGTCAGCGCGTCGGGCGGACACGCGACCGAGCGGGTGCTCGAGCCTGAAGCGATCGAGTAACTCAATCCATCAGAACATCCTGGTTGCGATCAACGGCTCGGCGGCGTTCCAGGTTCCGACCAGGCTCGACTCAGTTGCCGCGGAGAACTGCTCGACCGATCCCGTCTTCGACCATTTCAGCGTGATGGATTTCGCATCGTCGAACGTAACCGTCGCGGTGTCATCGAACGTCATCGGGGCAAGCGCGTTGCTGACGGGCTTGACGAATGTCCAGCTCGCCGTGAAGTTCGTGTCGAAGAAGTAAAAGAACGTCCGTCCTCGCCACGGCACCGACCACCAGCCTGGGAGCCAGCTGGGGACCGTTGTCGGCGGCGGCCCGTTGAGGAAACGCTCGATGTCCACCCAGCCCTTCAGCGTCTCAGCCTTGTCATTCGTGACGACATCGCTGATTTGGCGCGCCTGTTTCCGCTTGATGATGTCGAAGCCCATTTTCGATCCGCCCTGGCCTCCTTCGGCCGTGTTCCAGAGGTCGCCATCGAAATCGAGCGAGATGCCCTGGTGCAGTCGCGGGGCGAGCTCGAAAATATCGCCGAATTTCGGACGCGCCCCCGCGGTCGACGGGATCCAGGCATGGCTCTTTCCCCACTTTTTGAGCCACTGGTCGAGACGGAATTTACCGAGAGAGTTCGCCGTTGTCTGGTCCGTGAGGCCAATCGAGGCGCCATAGATCCCAACAAAGCCGTTGCAGCTCGTCAGGCCCGGGGGTGTATCCGCGAAGGTGGCGCCGCCCGGGCGCGCCGCCATGCCCCAGCTCTGCAGCAGCATGAGGTGCGTGATGCCACTGAGCTTGGTGAAGAGTACCGCCAACGGCCCGTTTGAGGTGACTTGCGTAGGAAGCGGCGGCACCTGTAACAAGTACAACGCCGCTGCATCGCGAATACCCATACTGTCTCCCGGCCTTTGAGAACCGAACGTTCCCAGTTAGTGACGACCGCGGACGATGATTTCGACGATTTCCACCGACAGTTGTTCCTCGTGCATTCTACGCGTCGAACGAGCGGGCGCATCGTGGAATTGAACCGAATCTACCGGCTGCTGTCCGGGCGCAACGCCCGTGTCAACGGTCCGCGGACGTGCTACGATTCGCCACCGTTTCAGCTGACAACTTGCAGCTTCACCCCTCGGTGAAGGAGCGCTTCGCCGGTACCTCCGGCCATACGAGAGGTCTCCTTCGAACGCTACGCTGTAGCGCTGAGTTGAAGGAGACATGTAGTGGACATCGTCAGTGCGTTGTTCCTGACTCTCGGCGCCCTGACCACCCTCTATGTGGTGCGATGGGGCACCGCACTTTATCGGTCGCGCTCGCTCGCGCCCGACGCGTTGCAGCGTGCGTCTGCGCCGGGACCGATCCTCATCGTCATCGGATTCGTCACGAACTTCTTCGACACGCTCGGGATCGGTTCGTTCGCGACAACGATGTCTACGTACAGACTGCTGGGGCTCGTGCCAGACGAACGGATTCCAGGGACCCTGCTGGTTGGCCATACGCTGCCAGTCGTCGTGCAGGCGTTTGCGTTTATCAGCATGGTATCGGTCGATCGCACGCTGCTCGTGTCGATCATCGTCGCCATGATGGCAGGGGGCTGGCTCGGCGCGGGTGTCGTGTCGCGGCTGCCGCGCCGCGTCATCCAGATTGGCATGGCCACGGGGCTCTTGCTCGCCGGGTTCTTCATGACGGTCGGGCTGCTGGGACTCTATCCGACCGGTGGCCAGGCCGTCGCGCTCAGACCTGCGGCTTTCGTCATCGCGTGGACTGCCAACTTCGTTTTTGGCGCGATCTCGACGCTCGGAATCGGCAACTATGGACCGTGCCTGATCCTTTTCAGCCTGCTCGGGATGGACCCCCGCGCAGCGTTTCCAATCATGATGGGATCAGCCGCATTCACGGGTCTCCTGGCGGCCATGCGGTTTATTGGCACCGGGCGCTATGTCGCGCCTGCGGCGATCGGGCTGACGCTCGGGGGCATTCCCGGCGTGCTGATCGCCGTGTGGCTCGTGAAATCGCTGCCGCTCGACGTCGTTCGGTGGGGGGTCATTGCCATCGTGCTCTATACGGCCGTGACGCTCATCCGATCCGCGTCCGAAGAGCGCCGGGTGCTCGCGGCGGCTAGTGCGGAAGGTTCGGCCTAATCTCAATCCGAGCTCGTTTGGCCTCTAAGCTAGAATCGCCACTTGCGCATGTCCGTTTCCTACGAGAACTCGAAGGCCGTCTTCCAGGGCATCAAGGACGCCGGAATCACCTCGCTCTCGGCGCTGCCCGAGACCTGGCTCGGGCTGCTGCTGCAGCAGGCGGAAAAGGATCCGGACGTCACGCTGATCCAGGTTGCCAAAGAGGAAGAGGCCATTGGCATTGCGGCGGGCGCGTACTTCGCCGGCGAACGGCACGCCCTGCTCATGCAGAACCACGGCTTTCTTGCCGCGATGAACGGGGTCGTCTCGCTCGCGATGCTGTACGGCATTCCGTTGTGCATGCTCATCGCGCTCCGCGGCCACTGGGGCGAGCCGTATCCCTGGCACACGCGTGGCGGCATCGTCACCGAGGGCGTGCTGCGGGCCTTGAACATCCCCTTCGAGTACGCGCGCGATCCGAAGGAGGTCGGACGGCAGATTCGCGAGGCCTACACGTTCTCGCAAAGCTCGCTGTCGCCGGTCGCACTGCTCCTCACGCGTGACCTGATGGAGGACGCGCTATGAAGCGCGCCGAGTGCGTCGGGATGCTTTATCCGGAGCTGGACGACAAGGTCGTCGTCACGATCATGGGCGCGTGCGCGCAGGAGCTGTACGATCTCGGGCACAGGGAGAACTTTTTCTATCTGCAGCACGCCATGGGGCTGGCATCCTCGATCGGGCTCGGGCTGTCGCTGCACCTCCCGCATGAAAAGATCGTCGTCCTCGACGGCGACGGCTCGGTGCTGATGAACCTCGGCACCCTGGCGACGCTGGCGCGCTACCGGCCGCGGAATCTGGTCCACATCATCTTCGACAACGGCAGCCTCCTGTCGACTGGAGGGTTCGACTCGCACACGACTTCTGGCATCACCGATCTCGCGGCGATTGCGCGCGGCGCCGGCATCGAGCATGTCGCCGCGGTCGATTCGGTGATGGCCTTTGGCGAGGCGGCGATCGAGGCGTTCGCGCGAAACGATCTGGGCGTGATCGTCGCCAAGGTTGCCGCCGTGGGTCCGAATCACTACGGCATGGATCTGCAGCTCCCGGAAAATGCGTTCCGATTCAAACGATGGATCGCCGCGAGAAAGACTGCGAACCGCCGCGGCGCCGAGCCACACGGACTCAATGCGACATGAGCAGTGTACTGACCCAATTGGTCGATGAGCTGAGTCGCGGGACACTGAAGGTGGTCGATCTGACGCAGCCGCTCGGACCGTCGACACCGGTGATCGGCCTTCCGCCGATGTTCGCCCCGTCACCGGGCGCGACGATCGACGTGATCTCGAAGTATGACGACAAGGGGCCGGCGTGGTACTGGAACACGATCCGGATGGGCGAGCACACCGGCACGCATTTCGATGCGCCCATTCACTGGATCACCGGAAAGGATCTTCCCGACAATGCCTGCGACACGATTCCGGTGTCCCGCTTCGTCGGACCGGCGTGCGTGATCGATGTCACCGACGACGTGTCGCGCAATCCCGATTTCCTGCTGACCCCCGAGCGGCTCGAACAGTGGGAAACACGGCATGGACGGATTCCCCGCCGCGCCTGGGTCCTGCTGCGGACCGGCTGGAGCCGGCGCGCCGACAACGAGTCGTTCATCAACGCCCGCGAGGACGGGCCGCACAGCCCGGGCTTCGATGCGCGCACGTCGAAGGTGCTCGCCGAGGACCGGGACGTGCTCGGCGTTGGAGTCGAGACGATTGGCACCGACGCGGGCCAGGCGGGCACGTTCAATCCGCCGTTTCCCAATCACGCGACGATGCACGGCGCCGGCAAGTTCGGCCTGGCGAGCCTGTGCAATCTCGATCAGCTGCCGCCGACGGGGGCGATTGTGATTGCGGCGCCGCTCAAGATCGTCAACGGCAGCGGCAGTCCTCTTCGAGTAATTGCGATCGCGCCGGCCTGAACGGGTTTCCTGCGCGCGCGTACGAGCCGATCGCCGTCCATCCCTACCAGATGGATGTGACCTGTGGATACTTGCGGATCTGGCGGTCCTTTGTGACGAGGTCGGCGCCGTGCTGCCGCGCGGTCGCGACGATGATCTGATCGGCCGGATCGCCCGGAAAGGGCTGAGGCAAGCGACAGCTCTCGACCAGGATGGGGCGGGTCAGCTCCGCCAGGTGGAGTCCCGGCCTGACCGTGGCGGAGTCGAGCCAATCATCGACCGGCCGGTCGAGCACGAGCTGGCCTTTTTCCACCTTCTTCGCGAGTTCCCACACCGAGATCAGGGAGAGCCATAGGGTTTCCTCGGCCACGCCCCGCTCGATGGCTCTGCGCGCCGGCTTCGAGAGTCGACGATCCGCGGTGACCCACCAGATCCAGGCGTGGGTATCAAGAAGGGTCGGCATCCCAGCGCTCGCCAGTGCTGAATGGGTCGCCGGATTCCTTCAGCACGCTCCCGCGAGGCTCCGCCGTGCCGGCAACGGCCCGCACGGAACGAGCTTCGCGACCGGCCGCCCCCGTTTCGTGATGACGACAACGGTTCTTGTGTCGGCCACCTCGTCCAGGGTCTTCAGGCAGACGTTCTTGAATTTGCCCGCGGCCATCGTCTTCATTCACCATCATTATAGCCATGACCATATGGCCATAGCCAGTTACATTGTCGGATCTGTCCTCGTTGCTGTCTACTTTCCCAAACGGCCATCAATGGAAACATCACAATGGACCAGGAGTATTTGCGCCTACAATCCCGAAAGCACTCGATGCAGCGTGAACGTCGCGATCTGATCTCGACCCTGTACCACGGCGCGCTGGCCCGGGCGCCGGCGCAGCGCGCCGCGTTCCTGGCGGAGGCCTGCAACGGGGACGACGGGCTGCGCCAGGAAGTGGAATCGCTGCTCGAATTCGAGTCGGCGTCGTCCCGGTTCCTCGAGCGCCCGGCCGGCGGTGCGGCCGCGGAGGCGACGGGTGTGACCTCAATGATCGATCGTCAGATCGGCCCATACACAATCGTGGCGCCGCTCGGCGCCGGTGGCATGGGCGAGGTCTATCGCGCGCGCGACAGCAAGCTTGGCCGGGATGTCGCCATTAAGATCCTGCCGCCGCACTTCACCGATGATCCCGAGCGCCGCGCACGTTTCGCGCGCGAAGCGCGGGTGCTGGCGACGCTGAATCATCCGCACATTGGTGCTATCTACGGCCTCGAAGAAGCCGATGGCGTAACCGGCCTGGTCCTCGAGCTCGTCGAAGGCGAGACATTGGCCGCGCGACTCGAACGCGCGCGGCTGGCCATCCCGGAGGCACTCGCCGTAGCGCGGCAAATCGGTGAGGCGCTCGCCGCGGCGCACGGCAAAGGGATCATTCATCGTGATCTGAAGCCGTCCAACGTCGTTCTGCAAGGCGGTTCGGACGTGGTCTCCGGCGATCTGCGGGTGAAGGTGCTCGACTTCGGGCTCGCCAAAACGTTCACGAGCGGTACCCTGGAGGCGACACGCGCGCCAGCGGATTCGTTCGACGGCAGTACTGAGGGTCTGATTCTCGGCACTCCCACCTACATGAGTCCCGAGCAGGCTCGCGGTCTGGCGGTCGACCAGCGCACCGATATTTGGGCGTTCGGGTGCGTGCTGTTCGAAATGATGACCGGAAAGCGGCCCTTCGCAGGCGACACGATCAGCCGACACGCTCGCGAGCGTGCTGGAGCGTGAGCCGGATTGGAGCGCGCTCCCGCCGGTGTCCCCGCGTCCATCCGGCGCCTGCTCACCCGCTGTTTGCGCAAGGATCTTCACAGCCGGCTGCATGACGTATCCGATGCAATTCTCGAGCTCGAGGACGCGGAGCTCGAACAGGCGGACCCCGTCGCAAGAGTCGCTTCCAAGGGTGGAACGTGGCGCAGCGTCCTGGTGAGTGCCGGGGCAGCCCTTGCGATCGTCGCGGTGTTGGCGGTCGCGATCGTGACCCTGCTTCCGCATCCGTCAGTCGAACCGCCGCCGCTCGTCGTGTCGGCTCTCCTGCCCCCGCCCGGCGTGCACTTCGATTTCACCGAGGACTTTCAGTTCGGACCTCCGGCAATCTCTCCTGACGGCCAACACGTCACGTACAGCGCAGCTCGTTCGAACGGACGGATTGGATTGTTCCTGCGCTCGCTGAGCTCTGGACAGACCCGGGAATTGCCCGCCACGGACAATGGTCTGTATCCGTTCTGGTCTCCAGACAGCCGATTCATTGCATTCTTCGCCAACGGAACCCTGAAGAAGATCGCGGTCGCCGACGGCACGGTGAACCAAATCGCGTCAGGGATCATCAACGGCCGCGGCGGGAGCTGGAGCAAGACGGCGTCGTCTTGTTTACGCCGGACTACTACGCACCCATCAAGAAGGTGTCGGCTGGCGGAGGAGAGGTCACCGATGCGACGGTGCTCGACCGCACGCGTGGCGAGAGGACCAATCGATTTCCGTGGTTCCTTCCTGACGGCCGGCATTTTCTCTACACCGCGCAGCGTCCAGTCGGGTTCTACAACCGATCGACCGTCCGGTTGGGATCGCTGAACTCGCTCACGAGCCAGGTACTGTTCGATGCCGACTCGAACGTGATGTTCAGCAATGGATTCCTGCTCTACATCCGGGAGAACACGTCGACCCTTGTGGCGGAGCCATTCGACCCCGAGAACCTCCGGAGAACCGGGCAGCCCCTGACCGTTGCCGAGGGCGTCGGCAACATCAGGCTGACTTCGTGCGGCGTCTTCACGGTGTCGAGCAACGGTCGCCTCGTGTATCAAAACGCCCCCGATGCCCCGCCGCTCACCTGGGTTGATCTGCAGGGCAAACGCATCGTGGCCCCCGGCTTCGAGCCGGCGATGAATGTCGGCGAAATTCATTTCACTCCAACCCGCTCCTACCTCGCGGCGAACATTCAAGCTCCGACCGGACTGGGATCGAACATCTGGATCTACGACGTCGGCCGGACGCTTCTCAGCGCTCTTACCGCTGATTCCCGAACAAAAGGCGCGGGGATCCTATCGCCGGACGGTCGCGTTGCCGTGTATGACGCGGTCAACGGCGGGCCGGGCGGATGGCAGGATCTGTATCGGCAGGCGGTTGACAAGTCCAGCGGCGAACAGCCGCTGGTCACCAGCCAATCGAACAAACGGCCCTCGAGTTGGTCGGCGGACGGCAAGTTCCTCTTGTTTCGACAGCAGTTCGCCCGGAAAACCAACGGACTTGTACGTTCTGACGGATCCCCTCGTCACCGGTGCCCCCGCCGCTCCGACCTTGTTCATGGCTCAGGCGAGCAATGGGGAGTTCTCGCCCGATGGGCAATTCATCGCCTTCGCTTCTGGTGTGACCGATGCTACCGAGGTGTACGTCGGCCGCCTGCATGAACCCGGACGACAACGCGTGTCGACGCGGAGAGGTACATGGCCGCGCTGGCGGGCAGATGGCGGCGAGCTGTTCTATGTGGAAGAGGACACGCGACAGATCATGGCTGTCGACGTGACCCGAAACGGCAACGACCTGCGGTTCGGCACGCCGCATCGTCTGCCGATTGGCCGACTGAGATCCACCGGCGGATTCACCTACGCGGTGTCAGGTGATGGCCAGCGATTTCTCGTCGCCCTCGCAGGAGACGACAACGCTGCCGAGCCGCTGACGCTCGTCTACGACTGGACCGCGCGCGCCACCGGCCGGCAACGTTGACACAGGCGAAGGCGCCGCAAGGTCCCGCCGATCGCGAAGTGCCAGCGGAACAAAAGACGTCAGGCGATTGGCCGACTCCGCCGGGGAATTGACGCATAATACGTCGTACTCGAAACATGTAACCCGGTGCGCGCAATCGGCGAGTTCGTTGCCGCGTGAAACTGCCCTGGGCAACGCGACTGCTGATGGACGCTCACTTCACGTGGTCAGGAGGGAGCCGTGTCACTAGTCGATCGCGCCAAGAATATCTGCCTCACACCAAATACCGAGTGGCCTGTCATCGCAGCCGAGCCGGCATCGGCGGGGCCCCTGGTGACCGGTTACGTCCTGCCGCTCGCGGCAATCGGCGCGGTCGCTGGATTCATCGGCGGTACCATCGTTGGCACGTCGATGCCATTCATCGGCACATACCGGGTTCCATTCATGACCGGTCTTGTTCTCGCGGTGTTCAGGGTCTGCATGGCGGTCGTCGGGGTCTTTATCCTCTCGTTCATCATCAAAGCGCTGGCACCGACGTTCGGCGCCGAGCAGAACAGCAGTCAGGCGCTCAAGGTTGCCGTCTACTCGTACACGCCCGCGTGGATTGCGGGTGTCTTGCAGATCGTTCCATTACTCGGCATCTTTGCCATCTTCGCGGCCTTCTACGGGATCTATCTGCTCTACCTCGGTCTCCCGAGCTTGATGAAGTGTCCGCCCGACAAGACCGTCGGTTACACGGTCGTCGTCGTCCTCTGTGCGATTGTCGTGACGGTGGTGTTGACCGGTATCAGCGCGATGTTTGCCGGCGCAGGCCTGCTCGGGGCGCGCGCGCTGGGCGCGGGCGCGCTTGGCACGACGCCTCGGAGCTCCGAGGTCCAGTACGACAAGAACAGCGCCATGGGCAAGCTGCAGGCACTTGGCAACAAGATCGACGAGAGCACGAAGAAGATGGAGGCTGCGCAAAAGAGCGGCGACGAGAAGGCGCAGGCGGCAGCGGCGCTGGAGGGTCTTGGGGCGATCCTGGGCGGCGGTAATAGAGTCGATCCGATCGCGATCGATCAGATCAAAGCCTTCGTGCCGGCGAATTTTGCCGGGCTCACCAAGACGTCCAGTAGCGCCGAGAAAACCGGGATGGCCGGGATCATGGTTTCAAAGGCCGAGGCCACGTATGGAGATGGCGCGGGCAAACGCGTGACATTGGAGATCTCGGACACCGGTGGCGTCAGCGGCTTGATGGCATTCGCGGGTTGGACCGGCATGGAGGGAGAGAAAGAGGACGAGAACGGTTCCGAGAAGACCGCGAAAGTGGACGGCCGTCTCGTCCACGAGCGGACCTCCAAGAACGGCGGCACCAACGAGTTCGGCATCGTCGTTGGCGACCGCTTCGTGATTGGTACAACCGGGAGGGGCGTGAGCACCGACGACCTCAAAGCGGCCGTCTCCGGCCTCGATCTCTCTAAGCTCGAATCGATGAAGGACGTCGGCGTAAAGAAATAGAGCTGACGCGCACGTTTCGCTCGAATCTGGAGAAAGATTTCGCGGAGCGGATCCTACACCCATGTGTCGCAAGGACATGGCGCGAAGTGGCGGCGAGCTGCTGGCGCGTCGGCATCAGCCATGGGAGGATTCATCACCTATGCGAGGAATTGACCTCCGGATCATCATTCAACGTTTGGTAACAGGAACCACGCAGGTGGCTACCGCGCGCTCCCGGCAAGCCTGGCTGCTCTCGGCGTCGCGCTGAGCGTGACGCCTGTCGCCGCGGGTCAGACCGCCGACAAGTCAATGACGGTGTTCGTAACCGCCTCGGAGCCCGCTCCGCGCAGCAAGCCCACCGAAGCCGAACGGCAGCAGGCATCGGACGCGATCAAGGCCGCACAGACCACCCGCAGCGATCTCGACAAGAGCCTGAAGGCGCAGTTCGGGAACAAGCGGGACCAGTGGCCTGCCGATGCTCGTGAGCGTTACGCAGACGCCGAGGAAGCGGTGGTACGCCTGAACACGGACTGGCTGTACCGGTCGGGTGGATCGGCCCCGCTGCCCCGGAATGTGCCCGACCTCAAGGACGCGCTTCAGGGCGTCGGTCTGGCTGGGAAGAAAGAGAACGTGGTGGTCGTGTCTGCGCCCGAGGAGGCACAGCTCATCGTCGAGGTGAATGCCGTGCGGACGGCGGGCACGGCTGACGCTGACACCCTGAACGACCAGTTCTGGGTCAACGTGCTCATCAAGCGCGGGCCACGTCTGTCGGCCGAGCAGTTCGCGACCGTGCCCCGGACGTACCGCTTCCCGCTGGTCACGCGGCTCGCGACGCCGAGCGACGACGCACCCTGGTGGCGATTCGAGGCGACCGGAACGTTCCTGTGGTCTGCCCCGGCCAAACTACTTTCCAGATTAGTCGAGGACTTCATCGCCAAGAACCGCGACACGCTAACGACCGCAGCCAAACGCTGAAGCCCGCGAAATATCTCCGGCCGCGCGATATCTGACATGTCGTGTGCTTATCCTTCGCGCAGAACGCGCGCGGGGTCGATGCGCGCGGCGCGGCGTACAGGAAGCCATCCGGCCATCGCCCCGATCGCTGCGAGAACGACGGCCGCACCCGCGAGCGTCGCGGGGTCGCGCGGTGGAACGCCGAACACGAGCGGCGTCGCAAAGCGTACCGCCCACATCGACACGGCGCCGCCGAGCACGATTCCGACGGCGACGAGTACGGCCGCCCGCTGAAGCACGAGTCGTACGGCCGCCGCGGGCGCTGCGCCGAGCGCCATCCGGATTCCAATCTCGGTGCGGCGCCGGCTGACTGCGTAGGTCATCACGCCGTAGAGGCCGAGTGCCGCCAGAAACAGCGCGAGACCGCCGAAGAATCCCGAGAGCATCGCGAGCATGCGCTCCTGCACCGTATTCGCGCGAAGCGCCTGCCGGTACGGCCGGAAGCTGAACGTGACGTCACGGTCGACGCGTTGCAGCGCCTCTGCGAGACTGCGTGTCAACATGGCCGGCGAGGCCTTCCCTGAGCCGTCGAAGCGACTCGAAAGCGCGGTCCGTACCGCCATGTCCATGCCCGGTCCCGGGAGCGCCGTCTCCTGCACGTGCCGGTACATTGTCGGAGGCACGGGTTCTCTGAGCGAGAGGTACACCGCGTCACGCACGATGCCGACGATGTGGAGGTCCGGCGCGGCTTCGCCCGGGTGCACGATCTCGCGCAGCGATCTGCCGAGCGCGTTGCCGCCGCCGAAGTACTTCTTCACGAGCGTCTCGTTTACGACGATCGCGACTGGTGCGCCCTTTCTGTCCTGGTCCGTGAAGTCACGCCCGGCGATGAACGCGATCTCCTGGGTGGAAAACCAGTTCCGGCTGACGGCGTTCACGTCTACGAGGCGCTGATCTTCACCGAGCGCAAGACCGGGCGGATTCTCGATGAGCGTGTTCCACCCGGAGAACGTCATGGGGGTGATGCTCTGAAGCGCCGCGCTCTGCACGCCCGGCACCGACAGCGCCGCTTGTCGCATGCGCTCCCACAAGTCCGGCCTGTTCTCCTGAGCTACGCCGCTGCGCTTTGCGCTCATGTCCACGATCAGAATCGGATCCGGATTGAACCCGAGACGCACCTGGGCAAGCGACGTGAACGTCCGGATGAATAGGCCGGCTCCGACGACGAGCACGAGCGACAGTGCCACCTGCAGGATGACCATTGCGCTGCCGAAGCCGAAGCGCGACTCGCCGACAATCGAGCGTCCCTGTGCCTTCAGCGCATCGTTCGGCTGCACGCGCGTCGCGCGCAGCGCGGGAACCGTTCCAAAAAGCAGCGTGGTCGCCATCGCGACAAGCGCAGTGAACACGAGGACGATCCAGTCGATCCCGACGTCGAGCGTGACTGGCGGATCGTCGACCGACAGCTCGCGTACGAGCAGCGCGGCACCCCAGCGGGCGAACGCGAGCCCGAGGAGCGCACCCGCCGCCGAGAGGACCGTGCTCTCCACGAGAAGCTGGCGGGCGATGCGCCAGCGCGACGCGCCGAGCGCGACACGCACGCTCAGTTCGTGCCGCCGGGCGCTGGCGCGTGCGAGGAGCAGGTTCGCGATGTTGGCGCAGGCAATCAGGAGCACGAGCGCGACGACGCCCATGATGAGGAAGAGCGGCTCCCGATACTGACGTCCGAGATTGTTCGGCCCGCCGGCGGCAGCGCGCATGCTGAACGGATCGCTGAGAGTACCGCGCCACGTTCTCGGGTCGGGAGTTCTGCGGCAGTGTGGCCTCGCGGATCTGCGGCTGCGCGGTGCGGAGCGCGACCAGGGCGTGTTCCATCGAATCGCCGGCTTTCAGCCTCGCGATGATGCGCAGCCACCACCACGAGCGCTGATCCATCGCGCTCTCCCGGGCGCCTCGAATCAACGGCTCCGCGCCGAGCGGCACCGCCACGTCGTAACTGTTACCGTGGTCGATCCCTGTGAAGGCGGACGGCGTGACGCCGATTACGGTGAACTGGACACTATCGAGCGCGAGGGGCTTGCCGATGACGTCGCTCGCGCCGCCGAAGTGATGCTGCCAGAAGCTGTGGCTGATGACGGCGACCGGGCCATCTGCGCCGCCGCCCCGCACATCGTCGGCCGGCGTAAACGTTCGTCCGAGGATTGCGGGCACGCCGAGCACGTCGAAGTACTCGCCGCTCGCCATCACGCCGTTCACCAGCTGGGTCTCGCCGCCAGACGCCAGGTTGAAACGCGGCGTCGAATAGGCGAACGCGCCGTCGAAAATCTGCGTGTCGCGATCCCGGATCTGTTCCCAGAGCGGGTTGCTCCATGACGTCTGCTTGTCCGCCACGAGGACCTGCGCGAGGCGCTGCGGGCTCTTCACCGGCAGCGACCGCAGCATCAGGGCATTGATGAGCGAGAAGATCGCCGTGTTCGCGCCAATCCCGAGCGCGAGGGACAGAATCGCGACGCCGGTGACGATGGGAGTGGCGCGAAGCGCACGGAAGGCATCGCGGAGATCTGGCATGCTCCGATAGACGGAACTTCCCGGGGTTTGGTTGGTTACGACTTTTTCAGCACTTCATCCCCGCTGACGGGGATGCCGCAGACAGTCCCGCTATAGACGATGCGTACGCCGCCGGTGGTTTCCTGCGTCGCCTTGCCGTTGGCGAAGGTGAAGGGGCACGTCAACGATCCCTGTGTGACGGTGCCCTGCGCGTTCCAGCCGAGCGTGGAACCGGATACGGTTCCGGTGCCGCTGCCGTTCACCTGAGTGTTGCCCGCGCACGTTCCGCTGAACGTGATGTTGGCCGTCGTTTCCGACACCGGCGTCACCGTGTATTTCACGTCGCCGCAGCTCGTGGCAGGCAACGTCGACGACGACGTAACCCAAGTGCCCGTAAAATCGCCGAGCGAGGCGGACGTTCCGCTGGGGGAAGCCGGGTTCTTGCCCGTGAGCTTGTCGATCGCGTCACACGCGGTGGTCAGCAGGCACGCGGCCACCAGCGCACCTAGAAATCTGGAGGTTTTGCCCATGTCAGTTAGTATCGGACCGATCGGGCAGCCGGCAACAGCCTGCTGCGGCGGAAATAGACCGACTCGCCACGCGAACGGACCGACGCCAGCTTCTTCGAGTTGCGCGGTGACCAGCTCGACCTCGTGCGCGAAGCGGCTCCGGTCAACGACCTCGGTGGTCAGCGGCTCGTCCGTTTCCTCAAGCCTGGCTTCGACCAGGTCCTCGTCCGACTTCTCGCGCCAGATCTGTTCGGGTCCATTGCGATAGCCAGAAATAGAGGCTAGCGGTTGTCGTGCGCAAGCACCGGAACTTCACCACCGTCTTCACGAGCGATCCGACGCAGCGCGAACTCGCACTTGTTCCGGAACAGGCGCGATCCTTGCGCGACCCCGTGACCTGCCTTGTCATACGGTCACGCTATTCTGGCCTCATGGAGCCATTGCCAACAGTGCCCGGCAACGTCGCTGGATTCCACGCCCTATCGGACGATGAACTTGTTGAGCGGGTGAAGCATCTCGCCGCGTGCGAGCGACGTGCGTCCACCGCACTCGTCCGCTCACTGGTGGAGTTCGACAGCCGTCAGCTATATCTCCGTGAGGGTTGCTCCTCACTCTTCACCTACTGCACGCACGTACTGCATCTGTCGGAAGGATCGGCATACAACCGGATCGAAACCGCCCGGGTGGCGCGGCGCTATCCGGAAGTGCTCGAGGCTCTCGAACGCGGCGATCTCACGCTGACTGCTGTTCGCATGCTCGCGCCGCATCTGACCTCTGAAAATTGCGGCGCGGTGCTGGCCGCCGCAATGCACAGGAGCAAGCAGGGCATTCAAGAATTGATTGCGTCGCTGAATCCTCGTCCGGAAGCTGCGACCATCATCCGGCGAGTGGCCGCGCAGCCCTCGAAGGGTGACCCACCGCCGGTCTTGGCTGCTGCGCAGGAGCTTGAAACATCGTCGCCAAGGAATACAGCCCTCACTTCGTCGGCTGGACAAAGCGTACCGCCTCAGCCTCAGTTCCGCGCCGCCGTCGTAACGCCACTCGCGCCGGAACGTTACAAGCTGCAGGTGACGCTGACGCACGGGACGCACGAAAAGCTGCAACGCGCGCAGGCACTTGCCCGACATACGCTCCCGCGTGGAGACGTCGAGGTGATCCTCAATCGCGCATTGACGCTGCTGATCGACGATCTCGAGCGGCGCAGGTTTGCCCGAGCGGCCGCACCACAGCCGAGCCGGCGGGAGAGTACTCCATCGGGGCGTCACATACCGGCGGCTGTCAGGCGTGCGGTATGGCAGCGCGATGGGGGACGCTGCGGGTTCGTCGGACGCACAGGCCGGTGCCGCGAGACCGCCTTCGAGGCACTCGTCCGCGAGCGATCGGAGGTGTGGGTGGAGCACAATCTATCGGGCAGATCTCTGGCTGACTATCGCTCGAGTCGCCTGGAGTGGCCGTTCACTCAGAATCACCAGCGCTGATTCAGGACCGCGGAAACATTTGGCATGCCCCGCGCCAACCTGGCCAGGTCGCCGAACACAACCTACCGGCGTGCTTCGGCGTATTGGTACGACATGGGCATCACCCCCGCGCGGATCTGTGCGGCGTCTTTCAACATGCGGTCGCGCTCTGGCGGGTAGCGTTCCGACGACTTGTCGAGGTACTCGGCCACCGATGCCCGCTCTCCTACCCGGAGCAGGTACTCGACCAGGCGTCCGCGGAGGCCGAAGTGCGACGCGTAGCGGCCCGTATCAGAGACAGGCGCAGCGCCGGCGGTGCGCATGTGCTCCACCGCGGCCTCGCGATTGCCATCCTTCAACGCGAGCACGCCGAGCACGGTCTCCGCGCGATAGATCACATCGTTGTCCCGGGCGACCTGTTGATCGTTTCGGGCGAGAGCTAGCGCATCGTCCGCGTATTGCCGCGCACGCGCAAAGCCCTCTGAGGCACGCTTCCGAGCCTGCGCCTGTTCCGCTTCCGGCTTCTCGCGTGCGGTGTAGTCGATGTACTCGGCCCGCATGTAGGCACTCTCCGCCGCGCCAGGAAGATAGAACAGGCGATCCTCGGCCGGGAGCGCCGAAATCGCCGCATACGTGGTGTCGCTGAAGTCGTCGAAGGCGTCACGCGTGCCGGTGGTCTGAAGCCGAGCCTGGATTGCCCCCGTGTGCTCGAAGTGCCGGCGTTGTGCGAGTGCGCTCCGTGCGCGTACGTTCTGTGGATCCAGCGTCACGGCGCGTTCGAGGCAACGGCGGCCGAGACCGTCGTCGCCGAAAGCCGGGGCGTACCGCCGCGTCAGCGCGTATCCTGCGGCCGCCAGAAGGTTCGGATTGCTGGTCGCCTCGAGCTTGCGTCGCGCCTCGACAGCGAACGGTGAATTCGCCTCGGCAGCGTCCCTCGTGCCAGACCTGGGATCTACGGATCCGACGATGGCGCTTGCATACAAATCCGCAAGACGGTCGGACCACGGGCCCGCGGGCTCCATTCGCTGAGCGCGGATCAACAACTCCTCGGCGACCGGTTTGTCGTACGCGCTCAGAAACGCCGCGGCTCTCGCAAGCGTCTTCGAGCGTCACCTCGGGCCTGGAAGTCTGTTCGAGCCATAGCTGCTTCGCCTGTGAGTACCCTTCGGGATCGTACCGCTTGGAGATGTTGGGGATCCAGAGGTCTGTTTCCGGCAGGTGCGCAATGCGCCACAACGAGTGCTTGCGGATCCCGGCGAGTTTCTCCTCCCAGGTCACCTTGCCGGCCTGATCGTAGAAGATGATCAGCTTCTCTCGCGCCTCGAGGTTGTCCGGATTCGCCGCGAGTGTCTGCTCCAGTGCTGCCGCCTCCGCAGCCGTCATCGCCACGGCCGCCTGGTGCCGCGCGGCGCGCGCGTTGTTGTCGTCGATCTGCTTCTGGACCACGGGATCCGGGCGAAGGGGCTCCGCCGCGATCTGCTGGCGGCACGCGACCGCGAGCACGAGCACCGCGGTGCAGCCGACGGCCACCGCGACGCGCTGCACCACGGACATCCTTGCCATGCCGTCACCCCTCATGAGGCGATCGATGCGCGTGCCGAGCAGACCAGAGCCGTCCACGCCGATTGTCGGCCACGACACCCGATGCCCGCGGAGCCGGACGGCTTCCGCCATTTCGAGCAGGACTTCGGCATAGCGCCGGGCTGGCCCACCTGTCGCGCGGCGGTCTCGTCGCAAGCCTGCTCCGCGGTCACCGCCAACGTGCGCTCCAGCCACCACGCGAGCGGATGGAACCAGAAGATCGCGCGGTTCGCACGCGCGAGGAGTGCCACGAGCGAATCGCGCCGTGCGATGTGCGCGTTCTCGTGCGCCATGACGGCCTGGAGCTTGTCCTCCGGCCATTCGCGCCACGTGACGGGGAGCAGGACGCACGGCGACACGATGCCGGTCGTCATCGGCGTCGCGACCGCCGGAGATTCGAAAACGGGCGCCTGGTTATCGCACGCTACCCGGATGGCGCGGGCGACGAGGCGCCGCCCGAGAAGCCAGCCGACGACGATCCGGACGAAGAAGAACAGCACGCCGGCGGAGTAAAACACAATCGCCGCGACGCGCCAGTCAAAGGCGGGACGGTTGCGACTTGACTTCGCTCCGAGTGACGGACTGTTGACGGCGACGGCGGGCAGGGGCTCGGTGAAATCCAGGCTTGCCGGTCTTTCCAAAGATTCGTAAGAATTCGGTTCGCCGCTGATCCCGCCGAAGTCCAGCGCCAGTCTGGAGGGCACCGCCACCTCGACCGATGGAACGATCGCCATCAGACCGGGCATCGTCAGCATTGCCAGCAGGACCGCCAACCAGGCAGCATGCCGCGCTGCGCCGGACCGCACCCGCAACACGACGAGCACGAGGCCGACAGCCGCGGCGGCGGCGACGATGCGGAGCGAAATCTCTGCGGCCAGGGCGAACATCAGAACCTCCTACTTGCGGTCCTTGACCTTGCTGGCGAGTTTGCGGATCTGCGCGGACGTCAGCACCTTCTCGTCCACCATCCCGGCGAGGAACTGCTCCGCCGATCCCGACCAGAAGCGCTCGATGATCTGCTTGACGGACCGCGCGGCAAGGCTGCGCGGCGGCATGGACGCGCGGTAGACGAAGACCTTACCGTCAACGGTGTGGGTCAGGTAGTCGCGGGCCTCGAGCCGCCGCAGCAGCGTTCGGATCGTGGAGTCCTTGAGCTCGTACTTCGGGGCCAGCCCCTCCCGGATCTGTTCCGCGGTCGAGGGGCCCGCTTTCCAGATGAAGTCCACGATAGCCTGCTGGAGATCGGTGAGTTGTCTGTTACTCATGGTAACGTTACTAACTGTAACACTCAATCAGGACATGTGTCAATTTCCCACCACCGAGCACTACTGACATCCCGTTCGGGCTTCCCACGCGCGGGTGTAAGCTACGGCACGACTCGAGAATCACTGGAGGGGTTATGACCCGTTTCCTTCCGTCCCTCGCACTATTGGCTATGCTCGTCCAGGCTCCAGCTCCGTGGAGCTATCCGCCAACGAAAACGAGCGACACGACGGACACATATTTCGGGAAGACGTACAAAGATCCGTACCGCTGGCTAGAAAACCTCAAGGACAAGGACGTCGAGGCATGGTTCAAGTCGCAGGCCACTCTTACCGACGGTATTCTCGCCAAGATTCCGGCGCGTGACGCGCTGGCAAACGAATGGATGGCGCTCGACAAGCTGAAGCCCGCCAGCTATTCGCAGATCACGTACGAGCACGGCCGCGTGTTCTACAAGAAGACGCTCGGCGGAGAAAACGTCGGCAAGCTCTATTACCGCGACGGGTGGAAGGGTGCGGAGCAGCTCTTGTTCGATCCGGCCGGCTTCAAGCCGACCGGTGCCAAGCCTGACGACGTCACAACGATTGTGAGTTACACACCATCACCCGATGGACGCCTCGTCGTGCTGGCACTTTCCGCCGCCGGCGCCGAATATTCCGAGTTGCGTCCGATTGAAGTCGAAAGCCGGAAGCTGCTCTCCGAGACTATCTATCCGTCGTACGGAGCGCTCAGCTGGACGTTGGACAGCAAGTCATTCCTGTATGACGCGGGCAAGGTCACCGACATCAAGAGTCCCGAGATCGAATTGAACCGAAAGACCCGCCTGCACACGCTGGGCACCGACGTCACGTCGGACACCGACTTCTTCAGCAATGAGAGCTACCCCGATCTCGAGATTTCCCCCAAGGAAATGCCGATGGCATTCATCGACGAATCGTACCCTGCGTATGTCGTCGGAAATGTCGGAACCGTGCAGAACGAAATGCGGCTCTTCGTCGCGCCGACCTCGCAGATGACGTCAGGCAGCAAGCTGAAGTGGTCCGTGCTGTCGCTGCCCTCCGACAACCTGGTGCGGGGCATTGTCTTCTATAAGGACTATGTCTACGCGGTCACGCACGCCGGCGCACCAAAGTACAAGATTGTCCGCACCCGCGTGGATCATCCGGACTGGAAAACCGCGGAAATCGTCGTCCCCGAAGCCAGGGACTCGATCCAGTCCATCACTCACAGCAAGAGCTTCATGTTCGTCGTCTACTCGAACGGGATCGTCGGCCGGCTGGTGAAATACACGCTCGACACGGGCAAGGCGACCGAGGTCAAGATGCCGGCGTCCGGCACGGTCGACATCAACTGTCCCGATTTTCGCACCGACCAGTGCATCGTCTTCACGACGTCGTGGATTCAACCGACGACGCTCTATGACTTCGACGCCGAGAAGGGAACGTTTACCAAGAGCATCTTCAACACCGCGATCTCATATCCGGGGTTCGAGAACCTCGTCACCGAAGAAGTCGAAGTTCCCGGACACGACGGGACGATGATCCCGCTGTCGATCATTCATCGGAAGGATCTGAAGCTCGATGGCAGCGCGAGTGCCATTCTGGAAGGGTACGGCGCCTACGGGATCAGCTACACGCCGGGATTCAACGTGCGGCACTCGATTGCGTTGCACGGCGTGGTACTCGCCTACGCCCACGTCCGTGGCGGCAGTGAAAAGGGAGAGGCCTGGTACAAAGCCGGCTACAAGACGACCAAGCCGAACACCTGGAAGGACTTCATCTCATCGGCCGAGTACCTGATCAAGAAGGGATACACCAGCGCGGACAAACTCGCCGGCACAGGCACCAGTGCCGGAGGGATTCTGATCAGCCGAGCAGCGACGGAGCGGCCCGACCTGTTCGCCGCTATCGTCTGCAATGTCGGCGTTGCCAACGCATTGCGAGTCGAGTTCAGCCCGAATGGTCCAGTCAATACACCCGAGTTCGGCACCGTGCAGGATGCGAGCGAGGCGCAAGCGTTGTCCGAAATGGACGGCGTCCAGCACGTCAAAGCCGGCGTCAAATATCCCGCAGTACTTGGCGTGGCCGGTTGGAATGATCCGCGCGTCGTGCCGTGGCAACCGGGAAAGTTCGTTGCCGCCATGCAGGCGGCCAGCACGTCGGGCAAGCCGGCGCTGCTGAAGGTCAATTACGACAACGGGCACTTCACGGAGGAGAAAATCGTCACGTTCCGGAATTTCTCCGGCCAGTACGCATTCTTGCTCTGGCAGACAGGACACAAGGAGTTTCAACCGGCGAAGGGGTCGAATTGAAACGCAATCGCCTTCTTATACCCGCAAACTCGACATTCAGAGGAGAGCACAATGAACTCGACCGTCATGCGTCCTCGTCGCGCGGCCAGATCAATCCTGCAAGCCATCGCCTTGGTACTCTTCGTAGGGCTGGTGTCCAGCCCGGCAACGGCAAGGGCGGATGACATCGTCCTGCGCTGGAACGAGATAGCGGCACGAACCGCGACCGCAACGAGCCCCTTCAATCAGGCGCGCGTCAGTGCGGTCGTCCAGCTCGCCGTGTTCGAGGCGGTGAACGCCGTCACCGGGGATTACGAACCGTATCTCAACCCACCGACCGTGGCACCTCCAGGGACATCGGTAGAAGCGGCAGTCGTGACCGCCGCGCACAAGGTTCTGACGACGTACTTTCCGGCTGCCGCCACCGTTGCCTTGCTCGACGCCGCCCGTGACACCGACCTCGGGGCCATTCCGGCCGGTCCGGCCAAGACTGCCGGGATCGCCGTGGGCTTGTCCGCGGCCAACGCGATGATCGCGCTCCGCGCGGCCGATGGGTCTGCTCCCTTGACGACCATCATCCCGACGTCCACCCAACCGGGTGATTACCAGCTCACGACGGGCTGTCCGTCTGGCATGTTCTACAACTGGCAGAACGTCACACCCTTCGGCATCTCGGCCGCCGCCGACTTCCTGCTGTCTCCGCCGCCCGATCTGACGAGCAACCGATACAGCAAGGACTACCAGGAAGTAAAAACAGTGGGCTCCGCCACGAGCGCGGACCGGTCGGAGGATCGAGCGGAAGTCGTGCGGCTCTACGCAGCTTCGTCACCGAGCTTCGTGCTCAGCATGGTAACGCGGCAAATCGCCGAGGCGAAGGGAACATCGCTTTCCGAAAACGCGCGGGCGCTCGCCTTGCTGCAGATGGCGATTAACGACGCTCTCGTCGCATCGTTCATGAACAAGTATCACTACAACCGTTGGCGTCCCGAAACAGGGATCCGCAACGGCGAAGCGGATGGCAATGGCAAGACCGACGGCGAGTCGCTATTCGCGACGTTCATTCCAACCCCTTGCTTCCCCAGTTATCCGTCGAACCACGCAAGCGGCACGAACGGTGGTCTGGAAGCGATGAGGCGTCTCTTCGGCGCGGCGGGTCACGACATGACGATCACGAACAACGTTCCCGCTCTCGGTTCGCTGCCGGCAACCGTCATCACCAGGCATTACACGCAACTGAAGGAGATCGCCGACGACGTGGATGACGCACGTGTCTATGGCGGCATCCATTGGCGCTACGATCAGGTCGCCGGCAACGTCCTCGGGCGCGCAATCGCGACCGAGGTGATCAAGAACAATCTACGTCCGGTACACCCGTAACTGGCTTTTGCGCCACACCGCTTCCGCCGCGGCGCTTCACGGTGTCGCGGCGGATTTTACGAGACTTCGCGACCACATTCCACGAGCGATCCGATCGGCGCGAACTCCCACTTGTTCCGGAACAGGCGCGATTCTTGCGCCGCGATGCCAGTCAGCGTCTTTGCTGTTGTTGACCCCGCCTGCGATCCGGTGACCTGTCCTGTCACACGGCCACGGTATTGTGGCCTCATGGAGCCATTCCCAACCGTGCCCGGCAACGTCGCTGGATTCGACGCCCTGTCGGACGATGAACTCGTCGAGCAGGTAAAGCATCTCGCTGCGTGCGAGCGACGCGCGTCCACCGCACTCATCCGCTCACTCGTGGAATTCGACAGCCGTCAGCTGTATTTCCGTGAAGGTTGTTCGTCACTCTTCACCTACTGCACGCAGGTGCTGCATCTGTCCGAGGGATCGGCATACAACCGAATCGAAACCGCACGAGCGGCGCGGCGCTATCCGGAAGTGCTCGAGGCTCTCGAACGCGGCGATCTCTCGCTGACTGCTGTTCGCATGCTCGCGCCGCATTTGAGGTCTGCAAATCACGCCGAAGTGCTGGCCGCTGCAAGGCACCGGAGCAAGCAGGGCATTCAAGAACTGATTGCGTCATTGAATCCTCGTCCGGAGGCGGCGACCATCATCCGGCGAATGGCCCCGCAACCGTCGAAAGCTGACCCACCTCCGGTCTTGGAGCTCGAAGCTGCAACGCCTGCGCCTCAGTTCCGTCGGGCCGTCGTGACGCCACTCGCGCCGGAACGTTACAAGCTACAGGTGACGCTGACGCGCGAGACGCACGAAAAGCTTCGGCGCGCACAGTCGCTTTCCCGACATACGCCGGCGGCTGGAGACGTCGGCTCGATCCTTGATCGGGCGTTGACGCTGCTGATTGACCATCTCGAGCGGCGCAGGTTTGCCCGTGCGATATGGCCCCGCAACCGTCGAAAGCTGACCCACCTCCGGTCTTGGAGCTCGAAGCTGCAACGCCTGCGCCTCAGTTCCGTCGGGCCGTCGTGACGCCACTCGCGCCGGAACGTTACAAGCTACAGGTGACGCTGACGCGCGAGACGCACAAAAGCTTCGGCGCGCACAGTCGCTTTCCCGACATACGCCGGCGGCTGGAGTATCGTCGGCTCGATATTACTTATACATAATCTTTTATAATTAATTATATATATATAAAACCATCGCGTATTATTAATTAATTTTCCGCACCGCAGCCGACCGGGAGATAATATTATTTTTTATTTTTTGATATCCTTGATCGGGCGTTGACGCTGCTGATTGACCATCTCGAGCGGCGCAGGTTTGCCCGTGCGGCCGCACCGCAGCCGACCCGGGGGGAGAGTACACCATCGGGACGTCACATACCGGCGGCTGTCAGGCGTGCGGTATGGCAGCGCGATGAGGGACGCTGCGGGTTCGTCGGACGCACAGGCCGGTGCCGCGAGAGCGCATTCCTTGAGTTCCATCACGTCGCGCCATACGCGGCGGGAGGCACCGCCACGGCGGACAACATTACCCCCGATGCCGCGCACACAACCAGAAGCGCGGCTTTTCTTCGGGGACACATTCGTCCGAGAGCGATCGGAGGTGTGGGTGGGGCACACTCTATCGGACAGATCTATGACGGCACTATCGCTCGAGTCAGGAGTGCCGTCCACTCAGAATCATCAGCGCTGAGGCAGGAGGATACGTTGGCTACACGGCTGTCGTCGTGCTCTGTGTGATCGTTTGGGGTGTGGCGTGGGCCGGGATCGGTACGATTGCTGGGTTAAGCATAGTTGGGGCAAGCTGGCATCGCGCGGGCGCGCTTGGCACGCGCCCCACGCGGTTTCAGAACGCGCAGTCGGCTGCGGAGAATGCGACGATTGAGCCCTGAGCCTTGAGCCGCGAGGTCACCAATAGAACGGCCTGGTCCCCGTGCGCCCGCGCGGTCCGTACACCGGCAACGGCTGCCCAACTTCATAAGCGCCAAGGTCGGGGCTCGACCTGCGAACCCGTCGTTGACGTTGGGGATCTTCATCCCGGCATCGACAGCCTTGCTGCCGGCCTTCAATGTGAAATTCAGATCGGCGGCCTCGTATGGCTTGCCGTAGTTGCCGGCAGCGGGAGGCGGGTTCGGCGGTTGAAGGCTTTCGAAGATGTCGTAGTCGATTTCGACGCCGTGCGTCTCCTGGCCGGTGGCCGCCGCCAGCTCCGCGATCGACTTGAACCGCTGCGGCTGCGCTTGCGCGTAGTCAGCGAGCGCCGGCGGCCTGGCGCCAATCCACGTGTAGTTCTGCTCGACGCCCTTGTTCGGACGGAATCCGTCGTAGTCATAGGTCGAGTAGGTCGTCGGGCCGCCGAGCGACGCGACGGCCGTCTGTCGGTCCGTGCCGAGAAACAGGTTGTTCGCGAAGTGCGCGTTCGACACCTGCTGGTTCGTGCTGTCCTCGGCGACGATCGTGTTGTGATAGACGATCACGCCGGCCGGATTGCTGAACTTCAGCGCGACGGGCGTGTTGTAGACAACGTTGCGGATGTAGTACGCCGGTCCGCCGAAAATCGGCTGCGCGCTCAGGCCCGTGTGCGCGGCGTTGAGGCCCCGGTTGCGCATGATGCGGATGTTGTGGACGCCGCCGTCGCCTTCGATGAAGTCGTCGCCGGTGACATAGATGTCATTGTTGTAGATGTCGATCGCCACCGCCCAGTCCTTGCGACCGGCATCGGGAAGGCCGTGCGTCGAAATCGTGATGCCGTCGTGGAAGAACGCCACGGCGTTGTGCGCGATCGTGTGGCCCGACCCGTACACCTTGATCGCGTAGTAGCTGTTGATGGGATGCGCGCCATAGACGCCGGGGCTCGCCCAGCCAAGCGTGCGGTAGTGATCGTCGCGCCCGATGAAGACGTTGTCCGCGATATAGAAGCCGGTCGATCCCGCAAACTGAGCCTCGATGCCGATCCCCACGCTCTCGAACCGGCAGTTCTTGACCGCGAGCCCCGCCGCGCCCGCGACGTCTTTGACGCCGGCCCAGAATGCCACCTCAGTGTTGCGAAACGTGATCCCGTCGAAGATGTTGTAGGCCGAGCCCATCACATCGAACAACCGGAACGCGCCGTCGCCGTCGAAGACCACTTCGCCGTCGCCCGCCGATTTGATCACGATCGGTTTCTCAGCCGTGCCCTTCGCCGTCAGCAAATAGGTGCCGTCGAACGTCAGCCCATACGGATCGACGTAGTTGTGCCGGTCGCCCTTGTACAAGCCCGCATGGACGAGAAACGTGTCGCCAGGCTCCGCTTTGTGGAGCGCGACGACGTTCCAGTCGCCCGTGCCGACATACCCGTTGTACGCGGCCATGAGACCCGTGAAATTCGGATCCTCCTTCGGCCGATTCGCCGGCCAGGTCAGCGGATACACGTGGATCGTGCGGCCGCCGGCCGCGGCCTTCGGCTCCGCACGGGTGCGCACCTTGACGTTCTGGACAGCCGCTCCCGACACGCCGTCCGGGTCCTTCATCGTCAAACGGACGTCGTATTCCGTATCGGGTTGAAGGTCCAGGATGCTTCCCGCAAAGCGATCGGGCACCGTGTAGGGCGCGCGCATGATCCGCTCGCCGCCCATGCGCAGCAGCGGCATGCCCTCGATCCATGCCGTCTGGCCTGAGGCGCGATAGCTGACCTCCACGGTCGCATTGCGATTGTCATCGCCGCTGATGTCCCACTCGAAGCCGAGGCAAATCAGCGTGGCCGGCTCGATCACGAACTGGCCGGGCGTCACGCCGTTGGCCGCGCGTACGGTGAGGCGTGACGGTCACCAGCGCGAGCACGACGAGGATGGTTTTCATCGAGGTCCTCCTGGGACGTTGCTGCACGTCGCCGCGATGGGCGCAAGGGTTTGGCCGAAGGGTGAAGTTTAGCTTGGCTTTGCCGACACCGGCAGAGGTAGCAGAATCGGGACAACTTCGAGCGCGAGGCTCGTCGTCGGCAAGCTCGCGTTCGATCTAATCGCGAACGTGCTGCGCCAGCCGGGGCGGTGGGCACTCAGTGCCGGCGTAGTTGCTCAGTGTGTGACGAGAACTGCTTCCTGACGAAACCTGGCAGGGCGGCAGAAGAAGCTCGCGCCATCGCCGAGCTGGTCGCGCACTACAGCGGCAAGTGCCGCGGACTGTGCAGCAATAGGGTTGGGTCGTCCGGCGGCGCGGAGAAATAGTCCGCAGGCGCGGGTGTTGGCACCCGTGTGTCCTGTGTCGGTCAGGATGCCCAGAAAGAATTGCGCGGCAGGGTCAGGGTGCGCCGTGTCGTCCGCGAGCGGCCGCAGGATGCGCAGGGCCGCAGGATAATCGCCACGCAGCATCGCGCGCATGCCATCCTCGGCCGTCGACTGCGCCGCGGCTGGCGTCGCGAATAGGAGGAACACGCAGACGATGCGAGCAGACCTGGACATTGGTACCTTATGACACCGCTCGCAAAAAAGTGGCCTGCGGCTACCGATGCAGAGCACGATCTGACGCTAGACAGGTCGGGTGTCCGCTTACGATCTCATCCTCGGGATAACAAATCTGTTCGGAGCGAACCAAAGTTCACTCCCGTCCGGCCGCCATTCACGTTTGGACGTCAGACACATAACAGTGTCCAAATCATCACCGATTCCGAGTTGAAACAGGCGTCGCGATGGTCGCAGGCGAAATGTGGCCGTGGACGGGAGCCTGGTATTGCATATGCTCCGACGCTCCGCAATCGTTGCCGTACTCCTCCTGCCACTCGCCCTGAGCTCGATCGTGGTGCAAGCCACTCAGGGCGTCGCTCCAGAAGATCGCATTCTCGGAGCAGGCGCTGAAATGCGGCTGCCATCGAGCACCGGAGCATTGGCGGAGACTCTGGCGTCAATCGCGCGAGCGTCAGGAGTCCTGATCGGATTCGAAACCATGGTCGACGTCGAGAAGCCAAAGGGCAAGACGACGTTTGGATGGTCGCTGCGCGGTAAAAAGATCAGCGAGGCCCTCGACGATCTCGTCGCGATGCACCCTGGGTATGAGTGGCGCAGTGTCAATGGCGTCATTCACGTGCGACCGCTATCAGCCTTTGCCAATTTCAACCATTTCCTCAATCAGGCGATCGGTCCGCTCGAGCTAACCGACGCGTTACCCCTGCACGCCACCTTCGAAGTACATCGGGTATTCATCCCTGACTGCGTCTTGAGCCATCCGATCTACACCGATCAGCGCGACGCGTTCCTCAAGACTGAAGACCTAGCCATGCGGCAGCCGGTGACACTCTCGTTCAAGGGGGGAACGGTACTCGAGCTGCTCGACGCGGTGATCAAGGCGCACGGTTCGCTCTACTGGAATGTCACGTATGACGTGCCACCCGAGCGGCGGCACGATGCGACGCCGAGCTACGAGTACGCGGTGTTTGCCTTCGCGCCGTACCCGCAAGTCGGCGGCTGGTGGCGCATGTGCGTGGGAAGGCACGAAGATCAATAGGTGGGTGATCCATGCGAATCCGTGTATGTCTCGGGGCGGCGCTGTTTTTCTGCACGTTCGTTTCACACGTGCACACTCAAGAACCTCCACCCTCTCTCCAGGAGGCGGAGCGTGCGTTCGCAGATGCGTTGTCGCGCCACGACCGGGCTGCCTTCGTTGCGATGTTCGCGCCCGACGCGGAGTCCTCGTTGCCAGTTGAGAAGCACGGGCCAGAGGCGATCGCCGCGGCGTGGTTGCCGTTTCTTATCGATCCGGGCACCACGATGCTGTTCGAAACCACCGCACTGACGACCGGAACGTCGAGCGATGTTGCGAACACGGCCGGTACGTTCGCCGTTCGAGGCCGGACGAACACGGGTGTCCAGACGATACCGCTTGGCACCTACTCGATTGTGTGGCGCCTGGTTGACGGTCGATGGATGATCAGCAGGCTCAGCGGTTCCATAAACGGCGCACGCGAGAACACGAACGCGGTCAACCCGACACCGAATACCAATGCGACTCCGAATGGGGTTAACCCGACCCTGAACCAGGGGGGCGTCGGCCGATATCGCTTCGGCATGTCGCGCGCGGAGGTGAGCCAGGTCTCCGACTGCCCTCGATACCTCAATGTGGCCGTCACCGGTGGGCTCGAATGTGCACCATTCGTGTTCGAGGGTCAGCGGATTAATATCTCGTTTCTGTTCACCGCAGATCGACTGCGGCGCGTTCAACTCTGGATGTACGAGGGGCCATCGGCGCAGGATACGGAGCAGGCGGTCGCGCGTGTGCTTGGGTACCTGGAGCGCGTTGCGGGCGGTGCCACGGTCCGGACACTCCCGGACATGAGTGTTACACCAGCCACGGTGATGAAGATGCTGAGCAGTGCACTGCCGCAGGCCAACGGGATCGCGCAGGTCGAGCTCGTGACCGCCTCGGGGACGCAGCCCGAGGTGTGGTCCGCCAAGGTCGGTCACCATCAACTTGGGTATATGGTGATGTTGTTCGCGGACGCACGCGACGGTCGCTGATTGCGGGCGCCGAATCAGGCGCAGCAGTGCGCCTAACTGAGGTCTTCGAATGAGGCTAAGAAAGGCCGCGAATTCATGTCGTCCATTCGACAAAGCCCCGGGCCGGCCCGTCCCAGCCCGGCCGCAATCGCTATAATGTCGCACGTACAGCGACAATATGAGCCCGGAGCGTGTGAACCCGGAGCGTGAGGAGACAGTCAAACACCTGTGCGACGTCGTGCAGGAGTTCGAGCCACGGCGGTGGAGCGAGCTGCTGACAGAACTTTGCGGCAGCGATGAAGAACTGAAGCGCGACGTGGAGACCCGGTTGGCGCAGACGACGACCGGCGACGGCGCCGGAAACGACCTGCCAACGCGAAACCGGCCGGAGACCTTTGGCCGTTATCGCCTCCTTCGGCTGATCGGAGAAGGCGGCATGGGCGCCGTCTACGAAGCCGAGCAGGATCATCCCCACCGCACGGTGGCCCTCAAGGTCATCAAACCAGGACTGACCAGTCCGGAACTGTTGCGGCGCTTCCAGAGAGAATCGCAGGCGCTGGGGAGGCTGCAGCATCCGGGCATCGCTCAGATCTACGAAGCCGGCGCCGCGGCCACGAGTTCCGGCACGCGACCGTACTTCGCGATGGAGCTCATCCGCGGCGACACGCTGAAGGAGTACGCCGCCGCTCACCATCTCAACGTACCGCAGCGATTGGATCTCATGGCCCGGATCTGCGATGCCGTCGAGCACGCGCACCAGCGGGGCCTGATTCATCGCGATTTGAAACCCGGCAACATCCTGGTGGATCAAACCGGCCAACCGAAGATTCTCGACTTTGGAGTGGCGCGGCTGACCGAAAGCGACGCACAGGCCACGCGGCAGACGGAACTCGGACAGTTGATTGGAACCCTGGCCTACATGAGTCCCGAGCAGGTGACGGCGAACCCGCTCGAACTGGACACGCGCAGCGATGTGTATGCGCTCGGAGTCATCCTCTACGAGCTGCTGGCCGGCCGTCTGCCGTATGTAGTCCATGACAACGTGCGCGCGGTGCAGACCATTCGGGAAGAGGATCCCGCGCGCTTGAGCTCCATCAGCCGCATCTACCGCGGCGATATCGAGACGATCGTCGCCAAGGCGCTCGAGAAAGACAAAGCACGGCGGTATGCATCGGCGGCCGCACTGGCGGGCGACATCCGACGCCATCTGATCGACGAACCCATCGCCGCGCGACCCGCCAGCACGAGTTATCAGTTGCAGAAGTTCGCTCGCCGCCACAAGGCGGTGGTCGGTGGTGTGGCGGCGGTGTTCGTGGTGCTGGTCGTCGGAACCCTTGTGAGCACCTGGCAGGCGGTGCGCGCGCGTCGAGCGGAAGCCGCGGCTCTGGAGGCGCAACAGACCGCTGAAGCCGTGAACGAGTTTCTGCAGAACGATCTGCTGGCGCAGGCGAACGCGGGTAACCAGGCGACTCCGAGCATCACGCCCGATCCGGACCTGAAGGTACGCACCGCCCTCGATCGGGCCGCAGCCAACATCGAAGGGAAGTTTCCCAGGCAGCCACTTGTCGAGGCTTCCATCCGGCAGACTATCGGCGCCACGTATCAGGCCCTGGGCCTGTACCCTCAAGCCCGGATACATCTGGAGCGGGCGCTCGACGTGCGAAAGAGCGCGCTCGGCGAAACACATCATGACACCGTGGAAACCGTTGCGAGTCTGGCAGACCTCTACGCCACTCAGGGCACATTCACCGAGGCCGAACCGCTCCTGCTCAAGACGCTGGACCTCGGACGCCGCGTCTGGAGCGATCAGAACCCCGACAGCCTGAGCCTCATGAAGGCGCTGGGCCTTCTCTACTGGCGAGAGGGCAAATACCCCGAGGCCGAGTCCATACTGGCGACCGTTCGGGAGACTCGCCGGGGAATGTCCAATGAGGAGGATCCCGCTTCATTGTCCACGCTGAACGCGCTGGGCCTCGTTTACCAGAGCGAAGGCAAGTACACGGATGCCGAGACCATCTACACGAAGGTCCTGGAGATCCATCGGCGGGTGAATGGCGAAGAACATCCCGACACGCTCGCGGTCATGAACAATCTGGCACAGGTTTACGAGCGCGTGAGCAAATTCCCGGAAGCCCAGGCGCTGTTCGAAAAGGCGCTGGAGATCCGGCGGCGCGTCAACGGCGAAGAACATCCGGATACGCTCACCATCATGAACAATCTTGGGCTGCTCTATCGGAACGAGAGACAACTTCAACAGGCAGAAGCGTTGCTGGCCCGGACGCTGGAGATTCGCCGTCGCGTCATCGGTCCGGAACACCCCAACACGCTTCTGACGATGAACAATCTCGCCCTGACGTATGCCGACGAGGGGAAACCGGCCGATGCCGAGGCGGTGCTCGCGGAGACGCTGGCGATCCGCCGCCGCGTTTCCGGCGCCGAGCATCCCGATACCCTGCTGGCTGTCAACAACCTCGGAATGATGTACGTCACCGGGGGCAAATACGCGCAGGCAGACGCGCTCCTCGCCAATGCGCCCGAGGTCGCGCGACGCGTGTCAGGCGCGGACCATCCCCTCACACTCGCGTTAACCGATAGTCTCGCGCGCGTTCGCGATGGCCAGGGCGAATATGCCCAGGCCGAAGCCCTCTTCGAGAAAGTCCTGGATGCGCGGCGGCGTCAATTCGGCGAGGAGCACGTCAGCACGCTTCGTTCGGCGTACCTGCTGGCGCGCGTCCGCTTCCGGCAGCAGAAGTACACCGACGCCGAAACGGCTCTGCGCAATATTCTTGCGGCATACCAGAAGACTCAACCCGAAACATGGGAGCGGTTTCGATGCGAAGGCCTGCTGGGCGCCAGCGTTGCCGCGCAGAAACACTACGCCGACGCCGAACCGTTGCTGTTGTCCGGCTATGAGGGCATGACCCGGAGAATCACCTCCATCCCTGCATCCGGCCGCAGCGCCATTGAGGAAACGCGAAGCGCCCTCGTCCGGCTGTACGAGGATTGGGGGAAGCCGCACGAGGCAGCCGAATGGCGGACGAAGACGACGCCGCATCGACGGTGAGCTTGCTCCAGCATTCGCTCCTCAGAAACCGTACTGTTCCGGGATAGTTTCCATGCTTCGAGGTGATTGCACTATTTCCCGCGAAAAATTCCCTGGTCTCTAGAGCTCCTTGATCCGGATGTTCCGGAACTCTACGCGGGCGCCGTGGCCGAGAAAGCCGATGTGGCCCTTGGTATTGGCGATGCCGCGTGATCCTTCCGGTGCGTTCAGGTCGCGGTGCTTCGCCAGCAGCGCCTCGTCTTTCACATCGTCCAGGTTCGCATCGACGATCGTCGTGCCGTTGAGCACGACGGTGATTCGCCGCCCCTTTGCCGTGATCTCCTCGACGTTCCATTCGCCGACCGGCTTCTGGAAACCTCGCCGGGCAGGAAACATCTGGTACACGGAGCCGTGATACTGCGCCGGCTGCAGCTTCGTGTACTGCGAGCCGCCGTCGTCCAGCACCTGAATCTCCATGCCGACATATGCCGCATCGCCTTCAAGCGGCGCGCGGATACCGATGCCGTTGTTCGCGTTCTCCGTCAGCTTGACCTCGAAGCGCAGGACGAAGTCGGAGTATTCCTTCTCGGTGAAGAGGTTGCCACCGTCTTCCGTCGTGGTGAAGAGAACGCCGCTCTCGATCTGATAACCTTTCCCGGACTTGTTCGGGGCCCCATTGCGGGTGCCATACACCCAGCCGGTCAGATCCTTGCCGTTGAAGAGCGACGTAAATCCGGGCTCCTGGGCCTGTGACTGGACCGTCATGACAGAGGCGGCGACGCAAATCACCAACATCAGCACGTATCGTGTTCTCATGCATCGTCCTCCCAACTCTACGACCGAGGCGCCATCATACCCGACCCTTCGCGGCCGGCGCAGGACGGTGTAGGCTAAGGGCTCGAGCGGGGCGAAGCCTCCGGTAAATAATGAAGACATACCACGACATCATCGGCGATGGAGGATCAAGGGTCCTCGAGCAGGTCGCCGAGCAACGCACGCGTATTACGGACGGGCTCGCCGGAGTGCGTCATCTTGTGGCCGTGGGATCAGGCAAGGGGGGCGTCGGCAAGAGCACCCTGACCTTTCATCTCGCCAGCGCTCTCGCCGCCCGTGGGCTTCGGATTGCGATTCTTGACGCGGATTTCAACGGTCCTTCTCAGGCGCGGATGGCAGGGGTCCAGGGAGCGCTGTTCGTGCCAGGCCCGCACAAGGTCGCGCTCCCGCGGACGAAAAACGGCATCGGGATCTTCTCGATGGGCTCGCTGATCCCGGAATCGGAGGCGCTCGACTTCGAGAGCCTGGCGCAAGGCGAGTCGCACACATGGCGTGCCACGAAAGAATTCGCGCTCCTCGGCGAGGTCCTCGGGGCCTTCGACTGGGGCGCGCTCGACCTTCTGATGTTCGATCTCCCACCAGGAGCCGATCGGACCGTTCAGTACGCTGATTTTCTCGGGCCGCGAACGTCGTTCCTGCTCGTGACGATCCCTTCCGAGGTGTCACGCGGCGTGGTCGCGCGATCGGTTGCGGCTTTGTCGAACGGTCCCTGACGGCTCCCAATCGCCTTCTCGGGTACGTGGAGAACATGAGCGGCTATTACTGCCGCGACTGCAACGCGATCAAGCCGCTCTTTGCTTCAGCCGACCCATCGATCCTGGACATCCCCTGTCTCGGTTCCGTCCCATTCGATCCCGAGCTTGCGTCACGCTGCGATCGGGGGATCCCTTTCGAGGAGCTGACCGAAACACCCGTCGGCCGGGCGCTGGATCGCGTGGCGCAGCAACTTCTGGACAGCCTGGAGGCAGGCGAATGAAATTCCTGTGTGTCCCGTGCGACAGCCCGATGAAGCTCCAGAGCGTCGCGCCACCCGAGAGCGGCTCGCTGTCGGTCGTCTATTCGTGTCCAGAGTGCGGCTACGAGATGGCCATGTTGACCAATCCGTACGAGACACAGCTCGTTCAGTCGCTCGGAGTACGGATCGGGCCGGGGGCGGACGCCTCGAATGTTGCAAGTGCGAGCGGGGGGACATCCATCTCCAGCGGCAAATGCCCGTTCCCCGCGATGATGCCTGCGACGGAGGCCGATGAGGCACAGCGCCCACAAGCAGATGAGCAAATCCCCGTCCGGTGGACCTCAGCCGCCGAAAAGCGCCTCGCGAACATTCCCGCGTTCGTCCGCCCCATGGCCAAGACCGGCATCGAGAAATTCGCCCGTGAAAACGGAGCCGTTGAAGTGAACGAAACGATCCTCGACGCGGCCAAAGATTTCTTTGGAATGTGAGCGACGTCCCTGGATATGAACCTGCCCCTTCCGAACACGAGCGATTTCGCGCGGCCCTACGTCGTCTCCTGGAACCTCACCTATCGCTGCAACCTCGCCTGCGAGCACTGCTATCTCGACGCCGGCGGTGCGCCGCTCGTCGACACGGAGAACTTCTCCGATCGGAGCGAGCTCAATACGGACGAATGCTTCAGGGTCATCGACGAAATCGCCGGGTTCGCGCCCGAATGCGTGACGATCCTGACGGGAGGCGAGCCGCTCCTGCGTCGCGACATCCTCGAGATCGTCCGGCGCGCGGCTGAGCGTGGACTCTGGGTCGTCGTCGGCACCAACGGCGTGCGGATCACGGAGAACGTGGCGCAGCGGCTGGCAGAGGCCGGAGCACGGGGACTGTCCCTTTCACTCGACGCGCTCGATCCGGATCGCCACGACCGCTTCAGGAAGGTCCGTGGCGCATGGAGCAACACGGTCGAAGGCGCAGAGATCCTCAACCGGACCAGGCTTCCCTTCATCGTGCAGACGACCGCGGGCTCGCACAATCTCGGCGAGCTCGAAGCGATCGCCGACTTCGCCCACGATCGCCTCGCCGCGAAGGTCTGGAACCTCTACTTCCTGGTGCCGACAGGACGCGGCCAGTTCGTCTCGGACATCACCCCCGCGCAGTACGACGAGGTTCTCGCGTCGCTCTATCGGATCCAGCGGAAGTACAGCGGCCGGATGCTCGTGAACGCGAAGTGCGCTCCGCACTACATCAAGACCGTGCTGGAGAATTCCCAGGCCGCCGTCGAGGCCGATCGCAGCCCTGCAGACGGCGAATCGGCGGGATGGCCCGGTCAATCCCCGATCAGGACGTACTCCGGCGGAGCTGGCGGATGCCCGGCGGGGACCCACTACATGGGGATTCGGCCAAACGGCGATGTCACGCCCTGCCCGTATCTCCCGGTGTTCGCAGGGACTCTTCGCACGTCGACTCTTTCGGATCTCTGGTCCTCTTCTGAGCTGTTCGAAGGTATCCGCCGGCGTAGCGCTCTCGGGGGCCGATGCGGCGACTGCGAGATGAACGCGCATTGCGGCGGCTGCCGCGCGCGGGCTTACGGGATGAGCGGGGATCTGATGGCTGAAGACCCGCTCTGCACCCACACTCCAGGGAAGTTCGCCGGGTCTCCCCTTCTTCTGCTCCGAGGTCCCGTGGCTTCGGGGAAGCTCGGGCCTGCCTCAATCGAATATGGTCCTGAATCGCCGCGGACGATCGCGTGGGACGATGCGGCTGCTGAACGCATGAAAAAGATACCGGCGTTCGTGCGCGGGATGGTGATGAGGGCCGTCGAGGAGTCGTGCCGCAAAGGCGGCCTCGAGCGCGTGACAGTCGAAGAATTAGAACGTATTCGGGCGCGGATGCCTACGCCGAAGATGTTCGGATAGGAGAGAAAAAGTTAGAAGTCAGCTTCGCGGCAGCTACCTGAACGGATCCACCTCCGACTGCTCCTTGACCTTCTCGTCCAGCCATTTCTGGAATTCCTCGGCGCTCACGACGGTGACAAAGCCGCGCATATGGGCATGGCCCAGGCCGCAGAGCTGCGCGCAGGCGATCTCGTACTGAAATTCAGCGTCCCCGGTTCGGGTCCGCATCTCAGCGGTCGTGACGTTCGGAATGAACCAGATGGGAATCGTGAGCCCGGGCACGGCGTCCTGCTTCACGCGAAACTCGGGCACGCCGAAGCTGTGGATGACGTCCTTGCTTCTGAGCTTCACGATGATTGGCTTGTTCACCGGCAGATAAAGCTGGTTCAGCGTCGTGACGTCGTCTTTGGCGGCCGGATCGGATCTGTCCACTCCCAGCGGGTTCGACTGCAGGTCGAGCAGCTTGATGTCCGTCTTGCCGAACTTCCCGTCCGGGCCGGCATAGTGGATGTTCCAGGCGAACTGCTCGCCGGTCACCTCTACGACCAGCGCTTCACTTTCCGCGGGGATGTGGTCCACCCTCGCCGCCCAGAGCGGGATCGAGAATCCCACCAGGAGAATCGCTTCAACGATGGCGACCGCGATCTCGAGATAGCTCGACGCGTGCGACCTGACACCCGTATAGTTCGCCACCGGGTTCGCCGACCGCCGGAACCGGAACAGCGCGTAGAGGAAAAACCCTCCCCACCCGACGAACAGGACCAGCATGAACACGTGCATCCAGCCGATCAGGCTGTCGATTTGCGCGCCGGTCGTCGTGGCGAGCGCCGGTAGTCCGAGCCACTCTGTCATGATGTTCTCGACCCTCGTTGGAGCTCCGACCATTCCATGTCGAGCTCGACGTCCGCGTTCTCCTTCGCGCGCTTGCGGAGATAGAGAAAGAAGGCGACGAACGCGCCCTGCACCGCGAACAAGACACCAAGCATGACCAGGACGCCGAGCTTCGCCCCGTTGATCAACGGGGTTTCCTCAGCCCCGAAGCACAGCGGGCAGGCGAGAAGGCTCGTGCCTCCACCGATCATCACGGCAGCCAGCGTCATGAGGCCTTGTCGAATTCCGCTTGTTGCTTGGGCCTTCATCGCAGCGTCCTTGTCTTCTTCAGGAACCACGAATCATAGACGACGAAGCCGGCCGACACGGCGAACGCTGCAACGGCCGCGACCAGGGTGGCAGCCCCGCCGCCGCGCCCGTACTGGCCCAGGCACCAGATCCCGAACACCACCGCGAGCAGTGCGGAGAGCAGGATCAGGATCGCGTGGACCGACCGGAGATTCATCAGTGAATCCAGAAACCGTCGTGCACCGTCAGGACAGGCAAGGCCAGTAGCACGACGAAAAACGCAGCGGTCAGCGCGAGGACCGCGTAGATCAGCTTCTTCTCGGAGATCAGGTGCATGAAGTAGCACGCCACCAGCGATCCCTTGATGGTCGCAACCAGCAGCGCGACCGTCACGGCAATCGGCACCGGAAGATGGAAGCGGGAGATCGCCACGGTCACGATCGTCAGGACCATGAGCGTGACAAACACGGTGATGTAGATCCTGACGTGCTTGTCGATGTCAGCTGCGTGGTGGCTCGTCGCCGATGTCGTCTGCATAAGCTACAGAAGGTAAAGAGTCGGGAACAGGAAAATCCAGACCAGGTCGACGAAATGCCAGAAGAGGCCCGAGTGCTCGACACGGTTCATGAACCACTCCGGGTTCGTCTTCCAGAGCTTCGCGCCGGGCCCCCAGAAGTAGGCGTTCACCGCCATCCCGCCGATCACGTGAAGCATGTGCAGCCCGGTCAGCGTGAAATAGATGGCGAGGAAATTGTTCGTGCTGGGAAAGAGGCCCAACTCGAATTTGTGGCTGTACTCGAAGTACTTGACCACGAGGAACACGCCGCCGAGCAGGACCGTCCCACCCATGTAGAGCCGGAACGTCTGGAAGCGGTTCCGCACCAGCGATGCCCAGGCCATGACCATCGTGACCGACGACGAAATCAGGACGATCGTGTTGAACGTCGCGAGCGGGACATTCAGGATCGTGTCCCCGCGAGGCCAGCTCGGCGCCCCCGTTCGGATCAGGATGTAGCTCGCAAACAGCGCCCCGAACAGCATGACCTCCGAGGCCAGGAACAACCAGATGCCGATCTTGCCGTTGGTCAGACCGGTGTCGGGCCGAACCTCTACTGTGTACGGAATGTCCATTTACGCCTCGCACTGCGGCACGAAATCTTTTTTCGCACCGGGAACGCTGTATTCGTAGGGGCCGCGGTACGCCTGCGGGGCGTGGAGGAAATTGCCGTGCGGCGGCGGCGATGGGGCCGCCCATTCGATCGTCGTGGCCTGCCACGGGTTGTCGCCGGTCTTCTCCCCCTTCCAGATGCTCCAGAAGAAATTGAAGATGAAGGGAAGCTGGAAGAGCGCCATGATCCACGCGCCCCACGACGACACGGCGTTCAGGTGGAGAACCGGCTGCGCAAACTGATACCCCGCCCCCCCGTCGAACAGGCGCCGCGACACGCCGTGCAGACCCACGATGAACATCGGCATGAAGACGACGTTCATGCAGACGAACGAGCCGAAGAAGTGGATCGCGCCGAGCGTCTCGTTCATTTTCCGCCCGGTGGCCTTCGGGAACCAGTAATAGACCCCCGCGAAGAGGGCGAAGATCGTTCCCGGCGCGACGACGTAGTGGAAGTGCGCGATGACGTAGTAGGTGTCGTGCAGCGGGATGTCCGCGACGTTGAGGCCAAGCGGAAGGCCCGTCAACCCGCCGATGCCGAACATCGGGAGGAAGCCGACCGCGAAAAGCATCGGCGTGTTGTAGCGGATCGACCCGCCCCAGAGCGAGATGATCAGCGCCGTCAGGATGACGACCGACGGGATCGAGATGATCATCGTGGTCGTCTGAAAGAACGCCGCCATCGTCGTCCCCATGCCGGTCATGAACATGTGGTGCGCCCACACGACGAACGACATGAAGCCGAGGAAGATCAGCGAGTAGACCATCGAGCGGTAGCCCCACAGCGGCTTCCGGGTGTTGTTCGCGATGATCTCGGCCACGATACCCATCGCGGGCAGGATCAGGACGTAGACCTCCGGGTGCGCCAGGAACCAGAACAGGTGCTGCCAGAGGAGCGGGTTGCCTCCGCCGGCGTGATTGAGGACCTGTCCGCTGACGACGAGCCCGGTCGGCAGGAAGAAGCTCGTGCCCGCCACGCGATCCATCAGTTGCATGACGCCCGCGGCCTCGAGCGGCGGGAAGGCCAGGAGCAGCAGGAACGCCGTGACGAACTGCGCCCACACGAAGAACGGGAACCGCATGAAGGTGAGACCCTTCGCGCGGAGCTGGATCGTCGTCGCGATGAAATTGATCGCGCCGAGCAGCGACGAGGTGATCAGGAAGATCATCCCGATCAGCCACATCGTCTGGCCCGTGCCCGCGATGATCGACAGAGGCGCGTAGGAGGTCCATCCCGACTGCGCGGCTCCCCCGGGCACGAAGAAGCTGACCAGCATGGTCACGCCGCCGAGGAAGAAGGACCAGTAGCTCAACATGTTGAGCCTCGGGAAGGCCATGTCCGGCGCTCCGATCTGGAGCGGGAGCACGAAGTTCCCGAATCCTCCGACGGCGAGGGGAACCACGCCGAGGAAGACCATGATGGTGCCGTGCATCGCCCCGAGCTCGTTGTAGAACTCGGGGAGCATCGAGCCGCCCGGCATCCGAGTCTCGCCCAACAGCGCGCCGATGAGAGGCAGCGGGGCGCCGGGATAGGCGAGCTGCCAGCGCATCAGCATCATCAACGAAAAGCCGAAGAAGAGGAAAAGCAGGCCGGTGATGCCGTACTGGATGCCGATGATCTTGTGGTCGGTCGAGAAGACGTAGTGGCGCCAGAAGCCCAGCTCTTCGTGATGGGCTTCGTGCGCGTGCGCCGCCCCGGGTGTGGCGACAGCTGTCGGCTCACTCATGGTGCCGATATCCTCCGGATCGCTCGCTATTTGCCAGCGGGTAAGGCGAACTTGAAGGCCTGGGTCTTCGTCTCGTTGGCGGCGACCGTGACCGAGGCCGTCTGCGTTCCGAGCCTCTCGTGCCAGGCGGTGATCTCGTAGGTCCCAGGGTCGAGACCGGAGATCGTGAACTTCCCGTCAGTGCCAGTCACCGAGAAGAACGGATGACTGAACACACCGATGAAGGCACTCATCCACGGGTGGACATCGCACTTGACGTGGAAGATCGACTCTTCCTTGGAGAACGTCGTGGTCACTTCCTTGAGCGTCGCCGGCATCGCGCGATTGAATGCCGTGTTGAGCTGCGGAAGCGTGTGGATGTTGTGGAGGACGCCGTCGGAGTTGAGAATCTTGTAGGTCTGACCCACCATGATCCCCATCACGTGCGGCTTGTATTGGCAGCCGTTCTGATCGATGACGACAGGGGTCGTGGGAACGGGGAATTTCTTTCCGGCCGGGAGGCCCTTCGAGACATACACCATGATGTTGCCCATCGTGTTGCCGCTGCCGAGGACCAGTGCCTCGTTCAGCACGGGAGCCGTGTGCTTCTTGGCGCACGCGGGGTCGGCGTCCATGGCGAGCGGTTTCATCCCGGGAGGCGTTCCGGCAAAGCTGACGGTTCCGGTAATGGTCGACGCGGCGAAAGCCACACTCGGGCACATCAATGACGCGACCAGTCCAGCCGCGAGGTACACCCTGTTCCCAGTCCAGCGCATTCTCTGCTCCTTGATCAATCCGGTTTATCGCAGACCCGTCACCGTCGTCACACGTCTGCCTGACAGTATTCTCCCTCGAATTGGCCGACTCTACACCTGACCCGTCAATCTGCGCAACTCCCGCCTTCGCGCGCTACGGCGCGGCAGGCTCGAGCTCAGGCATTCTCGAACGCGAGCGATTCGGCGAACCTCGGGTCACGCAGCGGCACGAGCGCCTGCCGCCGCATCAGCCAGCCCGCTGCCGCCACGAAGCACCCTCCGACGGCGAAAAACGCCGCCACATCCAGAATCGACGGACTCAAACCCTCGGGATGGAGCGTCGGCATGACCTGCCAGTAGAGATCGACAAAGTGCATGATGAGGAGCCAGGCCCCGCCGACGGCCAGCGTCGATGCCCTGCGCTTGACGGTACGGCCCATCAGGTAAAGGAACGGGATCGCGAAGTGCCCCACCATGAGGAGGATCGATACCATCCTCCAGGACCCCACGAGCCGCGCCTTGTACCAGATCGTTTCCTCCGGGAGGTTCGCGTACCAAATAAGGAAGAACTGGGAAAAGCCGATGTAGGCCCAGAACGCCGTGAACGCGAAAAGGAACTTCCCGATATCGTGCAGGTGCTCGTCGGTGATGACCGTGTCGAGCAGTCCCGCGCCGGGCATAGAGGCCGCAACGACCGAGAGGAGCGCGATGAACCCGACGAAGGAACCCGCAAAGAAATAGACGCCGAACATGGTCGAGTACCAGTGCGGCGTCAGCGACACGATCCAGTCGACTGAAGCGAAGGTCTGGGTCAGGGCCAAGACGATGATCGACGGGCCGGCGACGCGTCGCAGACGGGCGCTCAGCGCCGAATCCCCCGTCGCGTCCTGACCGCGCGAGACGCGGTAGTACATAAGCGCGATGAAGGACCAGATCCCGAAATCGAGTACGACGCGGACCAGGAAGAACGGCACGTTGAGGTACGGCGCCTTCCAGCGAAGCAGCGCATCGTGATCCGCAGCGCCGGGGGAGGCCCACGAGTAGAGCGTGCCGAGGCCAAAAAGCAACGGAAGACAGAGAACCGCCATCACGGGGACCGTGGCGAAGATCGTCTCGCCGATGCGTCGCACCACGATTCCCCATCCTCCCTGCGAGGCGTACTGGATCAACACGAAGAAGAGCGCGCCGAGGGCAAGGCTGAGAAAGAACAGGAACGACACGAGCCACGAAAACAGGAACTGCTTCGGGTTCGCCGCCCCCAGGATCGCGCAGACGACGACGCCGAGCACGGCGCAGACGGCTCCGATCATTGGGATGCGATTCCACGGGTGACCGGGGGGAATCGTGACCTGCTCGGGACGCAGTGCCTGATGATCGCGGTCGGACATTCAGGCCTCCAGTAGTTCCACGCTTCGCGCCCCAAGGGACTCGAGCAGCTTCCCGGTTGCCGACGGGTCGAAACGCGGATCCCACGATTCGATCGAAATGAAAAAGGCGTCGTCGGACGCCCGCTCGAAGACCCTCGATTGGAAGAGCGGATGGTGGTGCATGGGGAGCCGGTTCAAACCGAGCATGCCGAAGACCGCGCCGAACGCGGCGAAGAGCACCGCCACCTCGAACGTGATGGGAATGAAGGCGGGCCACGAGAAGAACGGCTTGCCGCTGATCACGAGGGGATAGGCGCTGGTATGGACCCACGCCTGAAGGCCAAACCCCAGCGCGGCCCCCGTCAATCCCATAACGAGGACGATCCAGGGGAGCGGCGAGCGCGGGAGCCCCATCGCCTTGTCGAGGCCGTGCACGGGGAACGGCGTATGTGCGTCCCACCGCGTGAAGCCTTCGTCACGCACCCGCTCGCACGCCTGATACAGGTCCGCCGGGGTGGCGAACTCGGCGAGGATTCCGTAGTGCGCGCCTTTCGGAAGCCTGTTGACGAGGAGGCCTGACTTGAGCGAGCGGAGCGAGTCGAAGGGCATCAGGACGCTCCCCCGGGAGCAGGCGCCGCCGTCCCACGCGCGGGCCGCGCGACCCGGTGGTCCTTGATCCCGTGTTCGTGGCCCGGCTGCCAATGTGGATTGGCCTGCGGCAGAACCGTCTTGACCTCGGCGGTCGCCACCATCGGCAAGAAGCGTACGAACAGGCAGAACATGGTGAAGAACAACCCGAAGCTCCCGAGCAGGCACGAGATGTCCCAAATCGTGGGCCTGAAGTAGCCCCAGGACGACGGGAGGAAGTCGCGGTGCAGTGACGTAACGATGATCACGAACCGCTCGAACCACATGCCGATGTTGATGACGATCGACAGCACGAACAGGATCGGGATGCTCGTGCGCGCTTTCTTGAACCAGAAAACCTGAGGGCTGATCACGTTGCAGCTGATCATGATCCAGTAGGCCCACGCGTACGGCCCGAGCGCGCGGTTCATGAACGTGAAAAGCTCGTACGGATTCCCGCTGTACCAAGCGGTGAAGAACTCCGTGGCATAGGCGTAGCCGACCATCGTCCCGGTCACGAGCATGATCTTCGCCATGTAGTCGAAGTGCCGGAGCGTGATGATGTGCTCCAGGCGGAAGGCCGTGCGGCAGATCACCATGAGCGTCAGCACCATGGCGAACCCGGAGAAGATTGCTCCCGCGACGAAGTAGGGCGGGAAGATCGTCGTGTGCCATCCGGGAAGGACAGAGACGGCGAAGTCCATCGACACGACCGAGTGCACTGAGAGCACCAGCGGCGTCGCGAGGGCGGCGAGAATGAGATACGCGGTCTCGTAATGGTTCCACTGCCGAACGGAGCCGCGCCAGCCGAGGGCAAAGACCCCGTAGACGAATCTCCGAATCGGGGTCTTCGACCGATCGCGCATCGTCGCCAGGTCCGGGATGAGGCCGACGAACCAGAACAGGACCGAGACGGTGCCGTACACGCTGACCGCAAAGACGTCCCAGAGCAACGGGCTCCTGAAGTTGGGCCAC
>CAVTIL010000018.1:0-26954 GCA_963734695.1 uncultured Acidobacteriota bacterium | reverse complement strand
ATTTCGGAAAGATGACTGGAAATACGAGGTCGGTCGTGTAGACGCAGCGGTCGTTGTGCCCGCACTCCGGAACGATAAGCATCTTGTGCGTCGCACCGAGCTTGTCGGTGATGTACTTGACGAACGCCTCGCCGCGTGCGCGCCTCGTCCGGCCCTGCGCCATCGCGTTGGGCGAACTGTCGAAACCGCCGAGCGGCAGCGTGTCGACCTGACCGAGCAGGAACGTCACCGGACGCGACACCAGGTTCTTCTTCAGCTGCTCGTCGCTCATGCCCACGGTGTAACCACTCTTGCGATTGGCGAGACCGAATGGCCACTTGTTGTAGCCCGGCGCCTTCGCGGCATCGAACGGCCCGAACTGGAACGCCGTGTGCGGCTTCTCAGTCTCCCAGCCATCCTTCGCCTTCGCCGCGACCGCGTCGTCGCCGGCAGCGGTCGCGTGGCGTCCGGCCACGAGTAGCTCGACGGATTGGCCACGACGTAGGTCACCGGCATGCCCAGCGACTCGTGCACCTTGTTGGCCATCTGGTAGCGCGTGACGAACTGTCCGCCTGCCGAGTGGCCGGCCACGACGATCGGCCGCAATTGGGGAAACGTGCTCTTTTTTGCCAGCGTGCGCAGCAGCTCGTCGACGAAATCGAACGACGTGAGCGACGGATGACTCGCCGCGGTGCCGCCGGATCGCCAGCTGTCGCCGGTACAGCTCCAGCCGACCTCGTTCGTCGCAGCGTGTCCTTGCAGTTGCCGGCAGCCGACGCGATGCGCGGCGAAATCACGACGGTGTCCTCGCAGCGCGCCGGCAAGGAACGCCGCCGCCATTGCCGACGGCGAAGTAGTGGTCGGCGTTGCGGTTGGTGCCGTGGACCATGATCAGCGCGCGCTGATTCGATCGTTCGGCCTCTCGAGCGGATACAACGTGTAGATCATCGACCGTGCCGGACCGCGCCGATCGTGACCCATTCGGTGCACGCGGGTGTTGAGGTCGTGCACGCAGCAGCGGAAGGCGGCGAGCTGATACGACAGACGGTGTCGAGAGGAATGCCGTCAGCAGCAGAGCCGGGATGTGCGTGCGATAGACGATCACCGACTCGGCTCGGCTGCAGGCTCGGCTCAAGGCTCAGGCTCCGGCTCCGGCCCCTCGTCGCCACTCGGGCGCATAGTCACGATCCCGCTGCTTCTTCTCCACCCGAAGGCTGAACAAAACAGCATGAACACCTCCACGAGGCCGATGAATGGTTGATGGCGAACCGCGTGAACGCACCTGGCTCGGAAGGCGGACGTCACCGGCATCGAGGCACGCGCGGACCCTATCCAATCCAGCTCCACGTCCTCACGCATGATAAGCCCAAAGGCGGAGCCGAAGATGACGGCGGTGCCAATGATCTTGCCGAAGATCATGCCGCCCTTCCGCCAGATGGCCAGGCGACGAGCAGGCCAACGACTGGCGTCACGGTCAATTCAGACAAATACGGTACCACTTCCAGATTCTTCATTCGCAGGTGAATGATTTCAAACCGGGATGGGTCGGGCCGGGATCCGTGCGCGGCGTGGTCCGGGATGCGGAGCGCTCCGAGTCAGGAGGGTCGAAGGGACTGGAGTACAGATCATTTCTGCCAGCCCCAGTCTTTCGCGACGGCGCGATAGAGGTCGGTCAGTCCGCTGACCTCGACGCCGCTTGCACGGGCTGTTCGTTGTCGGGTGATATCCGAAGCGAAGCGAGTGCATGCTGGTCGCGCGCGCGCGAACGCAACGGGATCGGGCCGGAGAGCGCATCGTGCTCGGCCGAATCCGGCCGCCGCTGGTGCGTTCCGACTCGTCATCGAACCGGAAGGTCCCGGTGTGATCCTCGATATTCGGCTCGATCCTGACGCCAATCCCTGTAGACGAACGCTTCCGTCTTCTTCGCCATGCACCTAACGACCAGGAGAGGACGAACGTAGTTCATCCAGATGGCGACGGTGTTCTCGGCCGGCAATTCGAACGCGGCCGCGTGATGCTGGCTCGCCGTCCAGTATCCGCGACGCGTGGTGCTCCAGACTTGAGTCGCCTTCGTCGCGGGCGCAGTGGGTCGCGCAGCCGCGGACGGTCGAGCGGTCGGCGCGACGTTCGCAGCCGACACGGTCGTCGACGGTCCTCCGCACCGCCGTCGGCGAGAAACATGATGATGCCGCCAGACGATGGCCGCCGCCATGATCGTGAGCTCTCGACGGCTCACCCTCCCTGCGGATGATGGCGCAACTGTGACCAGTGAGGTCTTCGGAACGGCTGGTGACGAGGCGCCGAGTCGTCGCTGGCGCGGGCGCGGTCTGGTTCAAGGCCCACTGTTCGCACTCGCTACGACCGGCTGCTGACTCCGAAGTCTCCGTCCGCACGACGCACAGCGTTTCACGCGGTTGCTCCTGACTGTCAAGCCCACGCACAGATGACGGGTTGCTGCAGACGCCGCAAGGCGCGTACCACGTAAACGACGCGGTAGACGGGCCCACGGGCACGGCCTACCCACGCCGAAACTGGCATCGTTCTGACAAGTCTGTGAGGGGTCGGACAACCCCTTCATCTCGCGGACGCCGTGAGGACCATCGCGTACCTTTGAATCTTGCTGAGCAACGTGACGCCTCGGCCATCTCGCGAATCGATCCCTGATGGCTTTCGAATCCTGCGCGAAAGCCGCACGAGGAAACTCGTACATGAAGACGTGGCGGACACCGTCTGGACGAGCCAGAGCGATTCCGCCCACTCCCCGTCCTTGCTGATGCCGACGCCACCCATTCATCGTGCGCCTGCGACGGGAGCGCATGGAACACGGACGCCTTTTGAAGCGCCGCATCCATCTATCACGATCTATCGAAGAAGAAGGACGAACGGACTCGTCGAGGACAGCGAGCTCCGGGACCTCGCCCAGGCGCTTGAAGAGCGCGACGCGCGCGTGTCCGGCAATCATCGCGCGCGGCACCAGCACGAGGCGGTGAAGCGCAATATTAGGCGAGGCAGCCCTTCCGAATACGCGAGCCTGCCCCACGACCTGCATGTAGCGTGGGGCTTCACCCGCGATTGCAGCCGTGACCGAACGCGCACAGGACGCTTCGTGCAGGGCGCGCCACGGTCGGCGTCGTGCGGCGCATGTACAGGCCGAACAGGCTGAAGCGAAGTCCGGCGGCCACCCGCCCGATCGCCTCGGTCCCTTCCTTCGTGGCGGCCCATCGCTGAACGGCTCGCGTGTGATTCGGCCCTGGTATCGAGCCGGCCACCGAGGACCCTGAACCAGTTCATGCCTACGCGCCTTGCGAAGAATCTGCCCGGCCTGGACGCAGGCGCGATCACCTAACATCCGTTCGTGCCGAATGACAAACCTGTCGGACGCTGGCGATTCTGTCGCGTGGCTCCAGAAGGGCCTGACGATTTGATCCGTTTATACGGTGATCAATCGGCCTCTTCAGAATCCATAAAGGCTGCTGCGGATTCTCGACGAGGATGACCTTCCGCTCCTCGGCCTTCCCGGCCCACGTCGCAGAACTGGTCGAACAACCGGCCATCGTCTATTTGACGCAAGGGCGAGATCTCAGTCGGGGGTTTGCCGGCTGCTGTATCAGGATGCGGCCAGTCGGTACCCCACAGGATTCGATGGACGTTTGCGGCGATCAGCGCCTTGGCCAGCGGGCCCATGTCCCAAAATCCGGCGCGCTCGTGGATCCGCGATACGGCGCCGACACCTTCACGTAAGCGTGCCCCACTCGCACGAGATCCAGCAACACGTCGAAGCCAGGCTGCGACGTGCCTCCCGATGCCTGAGCGCCGCCGAAATGATCGAACACCACCGGCACCGGCGACGACGCGATCTCCTTCTGCATGGCCGCGATGACCGACAACTGGGTGTACATCTGGATATGCCACTTGCGCTTCCCGATGCGTGTCACCGGCAGCTCGAAACGTCGCTTGCCGAGTTCAGGGTCGGTTTGACCGACTGTGGCCAGATTGATCCGAATTCCTCGGATCCCGCCGTGATGCATGTCGTCGAGCGCCGCATCGACGTCGAGTCGTCGATGACCGCAATGCCGCGGGCATTGGGAGCCAGCTGACGGATCGCGTCGAGCGTGCAGCCGTTGTCAGTCCGTAAACGCTCGGCTGGACAATGACGACGCGCGTGGTGCGGAGCGCGCGATGCAGCGCGCGCATTTCGGCAACGGATGCCGCTTCCGGCGTGTAGGTCCTGCCAGACGCGAACGGGAAGCGCTGAGGATCTCCGAAGATGTGGGTATGGCAGTCGCAGGCGCCGGCCGGCACGGTGAACGTCACGGCTGTTGATGGTTGCGAGGCGGTCGCGTCTGAATGCCGGGAACGTCGAATGGCCGCTGCCGCTGCAAGCGGGTGATTGCCAGCATCTCGCGCCGGACAGCATCGCTTGCCTTCCTTCGGTGATTCGCCGCGAAGATTGCTCGGTCCGGCGCTCATGACCGCCGGCCCGCTCGTCCGCGCTCTCGTACCAGTCCTCGTGCAGCGACCAGCCCGAGCAGGAGAGACAGGACGTCCAGCGCCATTGATGATCGCAGCCGGGACATCGTCCGCGCGTGGAGAATGTATTCCAGACGGTTAGACATCCCGAAAAAGAGACTGGGCGACCGGCCTGGCTCGCAGCGCCAGCGGCTCGACGCATCTGGACGCCAGTCGCACAACGGGCACCGGACGCCGTGGAACGCCTCCTCGTCTGTCGAACGGACGATAGTGACCGGAAGCTTGCCGACGCGGTTCTGGTCGTGCAGCAGGAGTTGACCGGCGTGAGTCTCCATCTCGGATATCGTACCAAGCGGCGTTCATGAAACGAGTCATATTCGGCGCGAGAGATGGCCCGGACACGACGCCAGCCAGTGCAAACCGACCACGACAGCCCGGCCTGCCCTGCGCTCGACTTCGACGACCGCCGCTTCACCACCCTGTTCTCGACGTTGACAGTCTCGGGCACATCGACGAACCGCAAGTGGTAGGTCGTGCTCCAGGCGTGCGCGTTGCCGCTGGAGTTGAAGCAGCGGACCAGAGACCTTCAGCGCCAGGATTAATGTGGAAGTATTGTTCCCCTCGGCCGTCGCAGACCCTTTTCCGATATGCAACGTATAGGACCCGGCGCAGCCTTCAGGCCAGCGGCTCGGCACATGTCGGATCTCGACGCGTTCGCCTTCGCGAGCTCCCAGCTTTCCGCGCCTGACTGAATATCGTACGCCACTCGCGTGGCCGCATCGGTGCAGGCGCCGGCGAAGAGCGCCAGACGATGATCGGCATTCGGCGGGCGATTGTCATGAGAGCGGAGCGCGCGCTGTGGCTTACTTCGTCTCGTCCCAGATGACCTGGACGTCCCTTTGACCCGCGCGGCGTTCGCCTCGACATAACCCGCGTATTTGCCCGGTGTCTTCCACGAACTCACCACATCGTCCACGGTCTTGCCGGCCTTCTTGGCGTCCTGGACGAACTTGACGAAGTCCGCGACGAACTCAGAAAACAGGCGCATGTCAGACGGCGTGGTCGTGGTGGCATTGTGGCCATTGATGATCGTATCGACGTCTTTCACCGCCGCCGCTTTGGCGATCGTGCTCGAATAGCCCACGCCGGTTCCGCCGTTGTTCCTGTCCATGATCGGCAGGGTCCTGGTGGGAAACGTATCGCCGACGTGCATCACGCGGAGGGCCGGGAAGATCACGAACGCGTCCCCGCCAGTGTGCGCCCGTCCGAAATAGCGCAAGTCGACCTGATCTTTTCCGCTGCCAATCGTCCAGGTCTGGCCGAAGGTTCGCCTGACTCGCTTACTGTCGTCCTTGACGATCTTCTCCTGCGACTCGGGCGCGACGCCGAACACGGGATTGCCCTGTTCCATGTAGGCCTTCGTGTTCTCGTGCGTGATGACGTCAACGGTCGGTGGAAACTCGGCGTTGCCGTTCACGTGGTCGTAGTGAGTGTGCGTATTGATGATCGTCGTCACGGGCTTGTCGGTCAGCGTCTTGATCGTGTCGAGGATCAGTTCTCCCCAGCCCATCTTCTTCGTGTCGACCACGATGACGCCCGTCGCCGTGATGAAGACCACCATGTTCCCGCCATCACCTTTCAGGACGTAAAGATCTGTCCTTGATCTTCTCGACCTCGACGACTTTCGGCTTATCGGTCGGCTGCTCGTCGCGGCAACCGTCATCGACGACGCGCCCGCCGCCGTCAGCGCCCAAGTCCCACGCATCTTCATTCTCTGCCTCACCGAAAGCGCCTCTTCGTTGCGCGACCTTGCGCGACAACATTTCGTCGCCAAGCGGGCCATCATCCCACGGAACCAGAGCCGGCCGGCCACGGCTGCCTGAGCGCCACAGCCGCGAATATGGTCCCCCTGCTCGCGGTACACGCCGGACGACCACATCACGAAAGCCATCGCGCCACCAAAGGCTACGAATTCGACGTCAGCAGCAACCGACAAGCGCAGCCAACGAGATCATCGCGCCCGCGCAGGCGGTTGCGTAATAAGCGCGAACGTGGAACGCGCGCGCCAGCGGGATGAAATCGAACTGACAACGAGTCTATCCACGGAAACGCGAGATCCCGCCGGTTGACCTGAACACACCACCAGACACCAAGAGCAACGAGCAGCGTCTGACCAATCGTGGCCCAGCGGAAGGCGGCGCGAATCCGTTCGGTCTCGCGGCGCCGAGTCGCGTCGGTCGTTCTGAGGTCTGCGATCCTGAAGCCAGATCGTCGTCGAAGCCGAGTGGCACTCACGAGCAGCGCACCCGTGATCGCCGCCTGAGTCACGATGGAACACGCCAGAGACAGCCCTCCTGATGTCGATGCCGGCGCGACCACACCGAGACCAAACCAGAAGCACCCGGAGAGCGCGCAAACCGACACTCCACCCGAGAGCCCCCAGAGAAACTGTCCGTTGGTCATCGCACGACCTCGATGAAAGCCTGCTCGGTCAAGCTATACCTTCATCGCGACCTGTCGGTCGCCGCACGCCACGGCGCCGTGACACCGAGAATGATCACCGGGGCCGTATTGACCAACGGGCTGCTGACGTGGCGCAGATCACGCACGTAGTCGGCCCAGTGAATGCCGGCAAAGAGTACCCGTAAAGGTCAGCAGCGCAAGATGGACTGGACGCCGTTCGTCGAAATGACCCAGACACCAGAAGAACATCAGGCCGACGAAGACGAAGCACGCCGCTTCCTCGCGAACGAGATGAGCCGTCAAATGTGAGTAGACGTCGGGCAGCACAAGCGCAGGACGAAGCAGCGCGGCGACGCCAGCCAACAGCGCAAGTGTTCCAACAGGCCGTAGACGATGCGGGTCGCGGTTTTCATGCGGATGCCGCTGCCGCGGCAGCCTGGGCATCACGCCGCCGCTTCTCCTCAGCCGCTGCGGCTTGCGACGCGCCAGCGATTGTCACAATTCCCATCCCATACCGGGCAACTCGTTGCACCAGCGGATCTCCCCGCTGCTGGCATCGAGGCGGTAGAGACGTCCTTTGGACGAGGCGAACACGTCTCCCCCATCGAGCGTAATGTTGACGAAGTCGGAGCCCTTCAGCGGAGTGCTCCACAGCGTCTCGCCGCTGTCGCGATCGATTGCGACCACTGTTCCTTTGATTCCCACCAGGATCATGCTCGAACGGAACGCCATGCGATTCCTCCGTCTTGCCGGCGGACTATAACCGGCTGATCAACCCACTTCACTACGCTGAGTCTCATCCGCGTTCTTCACGAGATAAAGGGCGCCGCAAATCAAGGCGCCGATCATCATCAGAAGACCGACCCGATGGGCGCCCAACCCGATCGACCGATCGAAGCGCAACCAGCCGAGCGTGGCCAGCAGATATTCCCAGTCATGTCCCTGAACCTCGGCGCCGGTCCGTCCGCCGAGCGATACCAGCTGCAGCGCCCGAGCGTCAGCGATGTAGGGCGCAAGATCGAGCAGGTTCTCCCCTGCCCACCACGTGCAAACCACCGCACCAAACGGGTTGCGTTGTTTGAGGAAGGCTATCGCGAGCGCCAGCGGCAGAGCAAATTGGAAGAGGCTTCCGCCGAGCACGGTCATGAACCGGCCGAAAGGTGCGAACAACACGTGGCCGGCTTCGTGAAAAACGAGATTCGGTAGGTGAAGGACTGACTCGACTGCCGCCACGCCCATTGGCAACCGGGCAAACTGCCAGGTCCAGACGATGAGTGCGACCAGCAGGCCGGCACGCGCGAATCTGGTGACGTCTCGAAGCGGATCGCGAACCGCGCGCGGCGACGGGCGTGCGGCGACTGGCGCAACCAGGGGAGGTTGGGCCGGTCCGCGCGCTGCTCGTATTTCGCGAAGACGATCCCGCAGCGCGGACACTCGGACGAGTCCGGAGAAACGGGCGTCGCGCACCTGGGGCACTGAATCACTTTTTCAGTTGAACGCGTTCGTTGCGATGCGAATTCGATGGCTTGCGCCCGCGAACGCCCCACGCGCGGGCCATGAGCTCGATCGAGCCATCGCCTTTCGTCGGGAGACGCGCTCGAATGCGCTCACGAAGGCTCGTCCTGCGCTCCTCGCTCAAACTCATCGCATAGCCGGGGGCCGGTCCCTGTCCTCCGAGGAACGGTGACCGGTAGTCCTCGAAATTCTTGAACACGGTCGGCACGTCGAGCGGACTCGACTGCGCGTGCTCGAGACCGGCTTCGTGCACCAGCTTTTCAAGGGCATCTGGCCGGCACATGGGAAAGCGGCGGCCCTCATCAAGTTCGCGAGCCGCTGCATCGAGCGCAGCGGCCGAGTCCCAGAAGTAGCGCATCAGCTGCATGTCTTGAGCGTAGTCCCAGACGTACACGGCGACCAATCCATCGTGGCAGGAGACACGAGCCATCTCCGCGATAGCGGCCTGCGGGTTCGGCACGAAGTTGAGCATGAGCCCGGATACGATGCAATCGTGGGAATCGGTCGCAGCCGGAAGGTGCTCCGCGTCACCCGCCATGAACCTGATGCGCGGGTCGGTGACGCGGCGGTTTGTGTAGGTGACGAAGGGAAACGAGGCGTCGATGCCGACGACGCGCGCGGGGTCGGCGAGTCCCAGGATGCTTTCGCTCAGCGCGCCCGTGCCGCAGCCAACGTCCAGCCACCGCAACCCTGCCGGCATGCCAAGCCAGGCGAGAAAGGCAGAGGCGACCGATCGGCTCCAGCGCCCAACGTACTGCTCGTAGGCGTTCGCGACGGCCCAGACGTCAGCGGGAACGATGGGCGCCACCTACTTCTTCGTCACCGTCCAGGTTCCCGCGACAGCCTCGGTGTCATCCGACTTCGTCCGCAAAGACCACGTGCCCTTTGCGTTGTTTCCATCGAAGGTCGCGGTCAGTACGACTTCGGCCTGGTCGCTCGGCGGAAAGTCGTACTTCGCGGTCATCTTCTTTCCCTCGAACGAGAGCGCTCTGAACGTCGCCTCGTACGTAGGTTCGCCCGTGACCGATACCCTCCCGGTAACCGGGCCGTCCTTTTTCTTTCAAGCGTCAGCTCGAAGCCACCCGAGCTTCCGGATCCCTCCCAGCCGCCAGACCAGACGCCGACGAACTCCTCACCGTCGAGGCGCCCTGCCGCGCTGACACGTACAAGACGCTGCAGATGAGAAGACAAATCCGACCCACCACCGATTTCGCACGACGTTCCTCCATCGCATCCCTTCCAGCTGCAGTGCTGGTCCGGGTTTCCGATCCCGATCCCGTGAAGAGTTACCCCCAGAGACACTCACCGCTGCCACGGATGCTTCACCGTCGGTACATTTGCGTAGCGCTTCATCTCCAGCTCGAGCCGTGCGCCGGATGCAGCGCGAATCTCCACGGTCAGGATCGGGCTGTCGATGCGATCGACCTGCCGGCGCTCGTGACGGTGAGCAGCTGATGCTCGCCGTCCGCCCCCCTGCACAATGACCCGGCGAGCCTGCGCCGGGATGAGATTCATGAGCGTAACGACTGTCCGGTTGTCCGGAGCCGGCGGCACCAGCGCTGAGACATCCTTGGCACGCCCGCGCGCCTTCGCTCTGAATCGAAGTACGAAGCCGCGCATTCAACAATCCACCCTCGCGCCCCGGTAGCAGCGCGCCCCACATCAGCTGCACCATCGATTCGGTCGCGGCCGGGATGTAGTCGAGCATGTCGTCGGCCAGGCGTTTCTCAGGAGGTGTCGTATCGCGACGGACGGCGGTCAATCGTTGCGGATCAATTCGAGATCGCGTTGGAGTGCCTGTTCCGGATAGTCTGGCCTCCGTCCATCGAGGAATCGCAGCCAGTCGTTCGGCTGACTCGTGTTCGATCGCTCAAGCGCTGCGACGGGTACCGACCTCCAGCGCCCCGACATTCCACGGGGCGTCTTCGCGAGCCGTAACACGCCTCCGCGCCGAACATCGTCGGATACTGCTTCCGGCCGCCGTCGTCCGCGCATGTGAGTTCACCGTGTCCATCATCGTGCGCCAGGCGTCGACGTACCTTGATCGCCGTGACCTCGAGGGCGTCGTTGAATCCAACGAGCGCTCTCGGATGCGATTTCAATCTTCACGCTTGCGCGTCACGGATTCAGGGGGCTGAAACCCCACCCGCACGCGTTCTTCCACCACTGTCCGTCAGGGCCGCCGATCCTTCCGTCGAGATCGACGAAGCTGGGAATGACCCGCCGTTCCGCTTCATGCGATCGAGCCAGGCGTTCATGTAGTCGATAATCCACGTCTTGAACTTCGCTTCGCCGGTGATCAAGTACGCGTTCAGTGGCAACGTCGTTGCGACCAGGTCGAGGAAGTGATCGCCAACGACATCACCATATTCCTGGTAGTCGGCGCGAGGAATTGCTGGAACGTCGACTCGCCATGGAGCGCGTCGAAGCGCGCCACATCGAACGGATCACCGAACCCAGTCGATGGGTGTGGCGTTTCGAAGCATTGGCCCCGGCTGCGTTCTCATGCTCCGGATGATCCTCGTGGACTGGATTGAAGTTCGGCGCCTCACAGGAATCTCTCCCACGTAGAGAGCGGCGAAGCGCTCTCGTGCGCGCGCCTGGTAGGTCGCGTCAGACGGAATCGACAAACCCATGCGGTTGAAGAGTGAAGCCCTTCGCCGTGATGCATCGAGTCCGACTGCACGATGAACTCCTTGTAGGACATGCCCTGGCGAACGGCATGTTTGTTGGTGCGAGCCTCTGTATATTGTCATCAGACTGTCATGGCCCTTGAGGAACATCCGAAGGATCTCCTCGCTTGCGCCAAGCGCGCGCAATTGACGATTCGTCGAAGCTCTCAAACGCGTCGTCCGGGCTGTCGTCGGCCCCACCGAACGAAACATTGCAGATAGCCGCGATTGTCAGAGTATTTCTGATAGAACTCGCGCAGCTGGAATGTTCTCGTCGAGAGCTGTCGCTCGAGCCGGGCCCATCGCGGGCGCTTCCATATGTGTTGATCTGTATCGACACGTGGCGCACAGCGGGCGCTGGCCGTCCCGCGGAAGACACGAGTGCGCTCGCGCACAGCATGAAGATGATGATCGGAGTTCGGAGCCCAGCATGATGTCCTCCGTCCACGTTCGAGACCCCGGTCGCCGTCGGCCGTTTCGCTGGCTACAGGGTGATGCCACCATCGGATCGACTCGTGTCGCCCGGCGTGCCGGGGCCACGCAGGCAATCACCGATACGCCCAGCAACACGGCGCTGGCCGAAGGCCAGGACCCCCGGATTCCCGGCCACTTCGAACAACAGCGTCGTCAGCCAGCGCGCGGTGATGAGAAGATCCGGCGATCCCCAGCGTCAGTCCGATGACGGTCAAGCGCAGGCGTCGCCTCAGGATCGAGCGATGTCATCTGGCGTGGCGCCGAGCGCCATTCGTACTCCAATCTCCGTGGTCTGCTGTGACACCGAATAGGCCATGACACCGTAGAGACCGACCGCGGCCAGCAGGACGGCCATTCCGGCAAACATCACGGCGAGCGTGGCAAGCAACTTTCGTTCTGCGGATCGAATCGCCGACCATCTGGATAGTGCTTGCGCGGCCCGACACCGGAATCGATGATTCGATCGACGAGACCGCTGCACGGAGCGGCGCGGCAAATCGGCCTGTACTCGGCCCCTTGAGAAGGACCACAATGCCCTGGCCGGCGAGCCGCCAGAGGGGATGAGACTCCACCTTCGCCGCCTTGGTGAGTGCCTCGTCTTCCACGTCGCCGACGATTCCGATGATGCTCGCCCAGGGACCGTCGTCGCCGCCAATCGGAGGCGGCGACCGACTGGAGATTCCGCGCCCGGAGACTTCCGCCGGAACGTCTCGTTCACGACGACGGACGGAGCGGCCTCGCCCGCGGAGTAGCTGTCCGCGCCGCAGCGTCATGCCCATCGCGTCGAAGTAGCCGGCACTTACCAAGCGTACGAAGCCACCCGGCGTTCAGACCAGCCGACGGCGCAGGACGCCCCTCGATGCTGAAGTTCATGTCGCTGTCGCTGCTCAGCGGAAGGACGGATGTGAGTGCCGCCCTCTCGACCCCTGGAATCGCGCTCGCCTTTTCCAGCACCTGATCGTAGAAGATGCGGTATTCGCGCCGTGGGTGTCGAGAGTCGTTCGCGGCGGATCGACGACGACGAGCACATTCTCGGGGTTGAAGCCCAGGTCGGCCGATTGCAGACGGACGAAAGACTCGAGGAGCAGCGCGCCACCGGTCAGCAACGTCAGCGCCAGTGCGACTTCGGCAACGACGTAGCGTCCGCGGCCGCATCGCGCGGGCCCTCCCCGGCCTGAACCATCCGCGCGCCGCGTCATCCAGCGCCTGCGCACCGTTGCTGCGAGGATCAGCGCAGGCGCGAGGCGAACATGATGCTGGTGGACACGTCAGAAACGCGGCAAACGCGAACACTGCCGCAGTCGAGTCCGACATCTTCGCCATCCGAGGCGCGTTTGCCGGCGCCAGCGACACGAGGCCGTCGACGCCCACAGGCCGAGCAGTACCGACCATGCTGCTGATCGCCGCCAGAACGACGCCCTCGGTCAGGAAGTCGCCGAATCATGCGGCGAGTCGCTCCGAGTGCAGCCGGACGGCAAGTTCGCGCCTGTGGTACCGACCCGCGCGCGAGGAGAAGGTTCGCGATGTTCGCGCAGGCGATCAACATCACGAAGATGAACCGAGTGAAGATGGCTACGAAGCTGCTTGACGTTGCTGATGACCCGCTCGTGGAAGCCGATCGAGCTGGTCTCTTCGTTGAAATCTGGGCAGGCGGTTCAGGCGTTTCGCGAACACCGGTTGCGCCGACCGTGCGGCTGCAGGCGTGATGTTCACGGAAGTGGTCAGAGCGCGCAAACACCGACAGCGCCGCGAGCCGGATTCACGCGTTGAGCCAGAGGTGCGAGATCCTCGCGGAGGCGACGATAGGAACGAAAGCCGCGGGCAGTACCTTGATGATTTCGTGCGGCTCGCCGCCAAGCGTCAGCATTTCTACGATGGGCAACAATGGTAAGCTGTTCGAAGCGGCGATTCCACAATCGATCGCTGATGACGAACCACGCGCGGCATTCGGCACATCGTCCTCGGGCGCGATAGTGCGGCGAACCTGGTCACGCCGAGGACGGAGAAATACTCGTGTGAAGATTGTCTTTTCGACCAATGGCTCGGCTCACCGTCCGACGTCAACGTTGGTCGCTAATTGGTCAGTACTGCTATCTGTTCGTAGACGCTCCGTGGCGCCAGTCGGCAGAACTCCCCGGTGTCGTCCTGACCATCCGGGTGGATATCCGCCCCGCGCACGGAGATCCTGCCAGACCATGACGAGCCGCTGGGTGTGCAGATAGGGCAGCGGCCGCAGCAGAAGTGCTCAATGACCGTGAAGATCGTGGTGTCGGTGCCATGCTGAAAGCGCAATCGTCAGGATTGTGATGATGGACAAAATCATGAGCTTTGACGAACGTGCGGATCTGCATAACGAGGTCCTGCAGTGTCGTGTGCATGGGCAATTACTGTGGTACGATCAATGGTGGTCGATGAAGCCAGGCCATATTCGAGAAGAAGATGCTATGTCGAGAAGCATAACGCTCCGGCGACGAGGCCAATCCCCGTACCTTTATGATGAACCCTGCATCGGCTGAGCTGCTGCCATCCGCCATCGTGCGAAACACATGCGCCAGCGCGAGCAGTCCAACAGATTCTGGTTGTTGCGCACAAAGGCTTCATCAGGAGAGGTGGCACTTGATCCGCCGTTCAGGCGTGCATCTGACGGCGGATGTCTCAGCGACGGTGGTCGGTGGTTGGACCGCCGAGGTCGCGATTGTGCTTCAGCTGACGCATCTGCGCCTACGGCTGCTGTCCAGGCCGACCGCCACGTGGTGTTCGAGCATATCGATGTTGAGGGCCCTGGAGAGCGCGGAGCAGATGATCTCGTATCCACTGGAAAAGCCCTGCACGGCTTCATGATTCAGGTCCTGGCCGAGGTCTCGCAACTCTGCGATGGCTTCAGCTCTAGGTCGCGATACGTGAGTGCCATGGTGTCTTCCTCTAAGCCCCTGCCACTAGTCGCATCCTAGCCGAACGCAGAGCGGCGCTCAATCCGAACCGTCACTTTACGCCTGACGCGCCTTCTGCTTCGCGAGCCGCCGGAATCTGCTCTGTCGGTCAACTTCTTGTAGCTCTTCTCGGATTGATGAAAGGATTGGCTACCTTCGTCATCTGTGCCTGCGGCTTCCATGTCGAAGTAGCTTCCGCGCGCCCCGAGAAAAATGTCAGCACGGCAGAGCCTTGAGAACGTCGAACATTCTCGGTAGTCCCGGCGATTGTTGGGTACTGTGCATTGTTCATGAGCTTGTAGCCGGGATTCATGTTGGAACTGCCGACGATCGCGACGTCGTAGGTCTTGCCATCAACTGACCTTCATCGTCCATGTCGTGAGCAGCCCTTGGTGTGACCAGGAGTGAGTCGCGTGACGAGCACCGCATCACGAAGCCTGACTTCGACGCCATCATGCAGGACGGTTACTTTCGCGGGCGGATACAGAGAGCTTGGCGTGTCGCCGGACCTGAAAATCCGACTTCCGCCAGACCGACCACCGGCACATCTTCCTCCATCACCATGATCGGCGCCGGTAGCTGCTTGATGGTCCGCGCTCGCCGCATCGTGATCCCAGTGCGCGTGGCTAATCAGGAGGATCTCGACGTCGGCGAATTCGAAACGAAGTTCTCGAATGCTCGCCCGAATGAGCGGAACATTGGCTTCGAGATTGCTGTCGACTAGGATATGGCCCGGCGGCGTTGCGATCAGGTAGTTTGCAAGACCCTTGCTCCCGACGTAGTACACATTCTTCCGCTATCCGGAACGCCGGGAACGGTCGAACCAATCGGCATTCTGCGCGCGCGCGGCAGTGGCAAGCGCCAGTAAGACGACGAGCGACGCGCAAGTTGTCGCGATTGTCTCCACCAGAATCTTCATTGCACGGGCATCTCATCTCCTTGTCATTTCGATAGGGACTTGTCAGGCGGGCATTGCTGAGCTCCCGGTCCATCCGAATGAGCTCGTTGGACTGTTCCATCAGATTGGTTCCACACACTGCGTCACCGTAGTAGGTTTCCGTGGTGCTCGCGAACCTGTTCGAGTTTCTCCTTCTCCACGGGGAACACATACATGGCTTGTGTCATGCCTCTGCGTAACGCGTCGGACGACTTCTGAATGCCTACACGAGAAATCGCCAGCGCGAGATCGCGATCGACGTAGGTCAGTGCCTGCGTCGTGAGCGCCAGATCCCATGCCGTCTCCCTCAAGCGGACGAACTGCAGTCCATGGATTCCTGGATGTCCGCTGTATTGCGCGTCTTGTGGGTCCTTCGAGAGGTAAGCCTGAAGCATCTTCAGGAGCGTGGCATGGTCGATGGGCCTGAACGGCCTTGCGGTTCTCCTCGATCTCCGAGCGGGTTCTGCAGCGAAGATTCGGCCAGCTCATGGTGCCGCGGTCCTCGCGCCACTGCTCGCCAGCGAGCCCAAGGAAACACCGACGCTGATCAGAGGGACTTCGAGACCAATCTGACGAGCGATTTTCCTCTTGCCGGTACGCACAGGCGCACTCTTCGCCACGACAGATGGCGGGTCTCCGCGCCCGAGTTTTGGAATGTGAGCTTCCGGCATGTGCGGAATGCTACACCACCAGCCCATGGGCCAAGGGACGAACACTCGCGGACGCGTGCTGGTGGGACGGGTCAAACCTGCGGATGAATCGCTGTTTCTTCCGCCAGCATCTCGAGGATGAGTTTCATCCGGCGCGCCCTGGCTCCTTTTTTGCTGTTCGCAGTCTCCAGCTGATCGCGTACGGTTCGCTTTGTCAGCGTCTGAAAGAACGCGTTCGCCTTCTTGTTCTTCGAGAGCAGCGCGCAGACTCGTCTGGCATCTTCGAGCCGCTCGGTGAATCATAGGGCGGCCGATTCGCGCATCCTTACGTGCCTCTTGACTTCACGGAGTCCTGCGGCTCATCCTCCGGGAGGCGATGAGCCGAGTCGCGTGACCGACGTACATCTTCGACCAGACTTCTCTTCTGCGCGGAGTGAACTTCTGGAGCCACGACTCGTCGTCGTGCTTCTTCGCTTGCCCATCGATCCAGCCGTAGCAGAGCGCCTCTTCCAACGCGTCAGGACGCGAAACGCCGCGGCGGCACACCTCTTGAAGAATCTCAGCCAGACGCCGTTGGACGTTTCATGATGCGTGGCCAGCCACCCCGCCCATTCCTTGCGGGATTAACACGTGAGAATCTCGAGCTGGGGGGCTGTTTCTTGACCTTCATGCAATTGTCCCGGGTCGGCTACGACTGCCACCGATCCAGGCCCTGCCCCGTCGACATCGGGCACCGGAGAGGCGTAAGATTCTTGTGTGGGATTTGCGTAACAAGAGCATCGAAGAACTCGAGAAAACGCTCCGGAGCGTCATTCAGGCGTTTCGACAGCGATTGGCCGCCAGGGGCGGTCCCGGCCTGAACACTCCCGCGTGTCTTCGCGAACGTCAACGATGACACGGATTCTGGACGACGCGCCGGATGCGCTCGTGGGGGCACGGCTGCGTCGAAATCGACCGCTGGGAGGACTGGCGATCGCGTTGACAGAGCCGGACGAGGAAGCCGCTGCGATGGCGGTCGGTGTCCGGCAGCGACGCTGACCTCGAAGCCGGTACCCGTCACTGGCCTTCACGAAACGCCGATCGCTTCGTGAGGTCGAGGATCGTGATGTCCTTGTACCACGCCCTCGCCCGGTGGGCCGGCGTGAATCTGAGGGCAAATCACTCCGGTCGAATCGATCGCGGCATCCTGTTCGACATAGTCAACGGTCTGGACGCCGTTGATCCAGAGCTGAATGCGCGTGCCCACGGCGCGAACCACGTAGTCGTTCCATTCCGTTGGCCTGACGACCTGCTTCAATTTTTCCTGATCCGGGCCGATGAGCACCTTGTCCCGCCGCGACTCGTCGTATAGCGCACCCCACCAGCCCGCTCCCATGTCTGCCTGGTAGCCCGAGACCTCGTGATTGTTCGGGATTCGCCTGGTGCGGAACTGCACCCCTGCGTTCGCGGTGTCGCCGCCGAGCAGCTTGAACTTCAGCCGCAGTTCGAAGTCGCCATACGATCGAGTCGTGCACAGGAACTCGTTGCGCGCAATCTTGTCCTTCAGCGAGCCGCCAACGATCGCGCCATCCTCGATGCGGAAGATGTCGAGGTTGCCTTCCCAGCCGGTGAAGGTCTTGCCGTCAAAAATCGAGACGGCCTTTGGATCGTGCGGCGCCTGGCCCACTCCAGGTCCGAGCGGAACAAGACCCGCCAGTGCAGCCGCCGCCAGGAAGCCGTTCATGATTATCTCCTTGGAGACCTATACGCGTCGCGGCAACAGGCTCAGCATCGCGCATCCAGCCAAAGCCACCACGTACGCAGGGAGCGCGGTGATGGCCGGCCAGAGCACCAATGCAAGAGCGAAGAGCCACAGGTTCTGATGTGGCACCAGCAGCGCGTGCGCGGTCGCGGCCACCGCCAACCCGAACCCTCCGACTGCGACCGCGGCCGCGACGTGAAACGCGGTGTCAGCAGTAGAGTGACGAAGCCGGAAGTGCTCGTGGCCAATGTGGGCGGCGTACACGACGGCGCTGACGACCCACGCACCCAGACGCCAGGTGAAGAACCATGCTCTGGATGTCGCGGAACCAGAGAGCGCGGTGAAGAGGAGTCCCACCAGCACGTACACGACGCCAACGAACAGTGCCGTCCCGAGCCAGCGCCCAGTCTTCATCGCGCTCATGTTCGCACGCCTCTGTGGCTACCAGTCGCGACCGAGCGATTATCGCCACGGATGACTCCCAAATCCAGAGGCATCAGTCCTTCGAAGGCGGGGCCACAGCCATGAACCCCGTGACGTCTTCGAGCCGCCCGTCCGCGCCGAACCTGAATACATTCGTGCCGCTGCCACGCTCCAGGCTGTCGCTCGATCGCGCGACGTAGTCGGCCAAGACGGTGCCCTGGCAGTGGCGCACGTCGCCCTTCCGCTGCATCCGAATGCCCGGCATGAAGTATTGGGCAGCGGTGATATGAGCGACCAGGTCGGCGACCCCGTCAGTGTTGCTGTAGCGATCGTGAAAGGTCACCGTGGGCGCTGCGATACGCGAGAGCGTGCCCTGGCGAGATGTGGCATCGGCATCCGCCCACGCGTCGAACCAGGCATCTACCGCGACGGCAGCTCCGGCGTGCGCCACATCGGCTGCGACGTTCGCGAACAGCGAGAGCTGGTAGCGCCAACCCTGGATGTGCGAGGTGCGCACCTGTTCATCGGCGACCTCGTGCGTGAGCCGTAGGCGCGTCGCCGATCCGATCGGTTCCAGGTCTATCCTGACGCGCGATCCGCCAGGCGGAATCATCTGACCGTCAGTGTAGCCGTAGGTGAAGATGATTCGCTCGTGTGCGACGACTTCAATCACCTCACCGGTCGCTTCCCTGCCGCCGGGGTACACGATGCGCATGCGTCCGCCTGGCCGGGGGTCGATCTCGGATCCAGGGCCCCACCATGTCGCCCAGCGCGGCGTCTCGGTCAGGAACGAAAACACGATCGCCGGTGATGCCTGGATCACGAGGTCGCGGTCGATTCGATGTGAAAGGGTCATTGTCTGTTCCTTCTGTGCGTCAAGATACATCTGGGGCGTGGACCGCGCCGGGTCTGCTCGAGCTCCGCCGCCAGCTTCAGCCTCCAGAGCGCGTCGTCCCACATCCCTTCGAGCATGCGGCCAACGGGCCCGAAGGCCTCGCGCCGCGCGCGATAGAAGCGCTGCTGACGGTCGGCGCGCGTCTCGACCAGGCCCGCTTCCAGCAGCGCGCGAAGCTGGAGGGAAACGGCCCCGAACGTCACGTCCGGCATCGCGCGCGAGATATCGCCGGCACTGACTTCCCGATCCCAGACCAGCCGCAGAATCTCGCGGCGGCGCGGGGACGCGATGGCGGTCAGCACCGAGGTGTCCGTCAGCACGATCATTATTTTAGTTATAACTAAAATAATGTCAAGGCCTCGATTGGAACGGAGTGATTATCGACAGGCGGCCTCGGCAGTCGGCCTCGACGTCCGGTCGTAGAGCCGCAGCGACACACTCATATCGAGAAGCGGAATCTCGCGACGGAGCATGAGCTCGCCGCGCCCGATTGCGTCCATGACGGATCGCCGCTGTGCAAGGTAGGCGCTGGTTTCGTCAAGCGACACAGAGTGCCCGCCGAGCGGCACCATCAGCAGCACCCGGGTCGCGAGCGCGAGGTCCGTGCCCTGCGCTCCCCCGATCTCGAAAGGCAAACAGGGCACGCCGGATGGCGGTCCCAATTCCCACCGGAAGAGCGCGGGAGACATCTCATTACCCTGGCCGACAATCGCCAGGCGATCGTCGGCGGTGAGCTCTCCTCGGATCGAATCCAGCGCCCCGCGCAAGGCGTCGTTGTCGGTGTAGTTCTCGAACGCAATCAGGCGAAACCGTTCCTGGGTAACCGCACTCCTGGCTGCCGACACGCCGGCGCCCACCGTGACAAGCGCCAGCAGGCCAGCCGCAACGCGACCGGCACGTGAGGTTCCCAGCCATCGCCCGGCTTCGGCGGCGGCGGCAAGACACAACAGCACCACAGTCAACAGCAGGAACCGCGGGAAGCGGGTCTGATGCAGCGCGACCGCCGCAGACTGCAGGGGGATGGCGAGGATGATCCATTGCATCACCGGCGGCTGGCGTCGATACCGCGCGGCCGCCACGACGAAGGCCGCGACAACGGCCATCAGAACCCACTCACGGTAAAAATACGTTGTCCGGAGCGCATCCAGATAGATCGCGGCGCCCGCTCCCACGGTTGATTCGCCGAGGGGACGATTGATGACGAGGTTCGCGACGTCGCGAATGTGATTCGGGTAGGGCGATACCAGCCAGATCGTGACCGGCACCGCACACCAGACGAGCAACGGGCGAACGAGCGGATCGGCAGACGTGATACGCGCCCAGGGGACCCGGCCACGGCGATGCAGGTACCAGAGTCGCGCGAGCAATAGATAGAGTACGACGTGGCCGCTGTTGCCAATGCTGTGCACGGAAATCTTCCGTCCGAGGAGGCGAAGGTCGAACCCTCCCGTACGCACAACGACCAGCAACGCCACAACATACAGAGCAACAACCGCAGCCGTTGGCGACGACACCGCACGCCGCGCCCCGCGCCAGAGCCCCGCAAATCGCGACGCTGGCGACGATCCCGAGGTGCGCTCGAGCCACTGGTGGATCACGAGAGGAGCGGCGAGTAACAGGAAATAGTTGTACTTCGTAAAAAACAGCAGGGTGACTGAGCCCCCAAAGAGCCGCGCCGCCTCCGGCGTCCGATCCTGTCGGTATCGCACGTAAGCGAGCAGCGCAAGGAGTTGAACCAGGGCACCCAGCGTCTCGGTCATCGTCACCGATGCATAGGCGAGCAGGTACGGGGACGAGACGAGCAGCGCCAGAAAGAGACTGATGGGCAGCATGGCGGAATCTCGCCACTGACGCCACATCATCGCAACGCCCGTCAGGCCGATGAGGACGAACGCGACCAGGGTGCTGCGAAGGCCGGAAGCCATGCCTCCGCCGAGCACCACATAAAAGGGCACCTGATAGATCGAGAGCACCGGAGGCCAGTAACCCTGGAGCCAGAGATCCCACAGCAACCGCGGAATCTGGCCCGTGACGAGCAGGTGGTAGTCCATCCACCCGTGACCGAGGTGGGTCGCCAGATCCCACCGCGCCAAAAGACGACGGGCGGAGGCGATCGCGATCGTGCGCTCGTCCACCAGCAGCGCAACGTACCAGAGGATGCCTGCTGCAACGAGCCAGAGAACGGTGTGCGCGAGCCGCGACCCTGGGGTTGATTGGCTGGATGAGATGTCCGCGCGATCGATCGTCATGCGAAGCGACGATTCTCGATCACTGCAAGGCCGGTTTGCGAACGCTCAAGGGCGCGGGCCAGGCTTTTTCGCAGCCCGCTGCCGTGGCTGTTGCTTCGCGGAGATGGATCGAATCACGAGCTTGCCTCGGCCGCTGTCCGGAAATGGCTTCTTCGCTCGAGCGATGGCCGCCTTCATGAGAGCGGCGACGTCCGGGTGCGACAACCGGCTGGCCGATTCGAGACGAATGAATCTCGTCTGGCTGCCGGAACCCACAAGCAGCCCCTTCGGATCCGGAACACTGGCTCCGTAAATGAAACAGAGGCCGACACCGTTCGCTCTGGCGGCAATGGAGAAGATTGAATCGCTGGGCCGCTCCGTCGGTGAGTAACCAATCACGAAAAAGTTGTAGTTGTCATAGACCAGCTCATTCGCCGTGGGCAGCCGCTTGCGCATGGCAGACCGGACTGCGCGAATAAGGCGCTGGTCCCCTGCCGAGAACTTGCGAATGAAGGACCGGAGCTGATCCTGCGCGCTGGCGCTCGGCGGGGTCGTGCTCACCCTCTCATGTTCTCCCGTGACATCATCCCACGGCGACCGTGCCGGCGATCACCATTCGGTCGCATCGCGCTTTCGCATGTGCAGCAGCGGAAACGGCTTGCCCATGCCGTCCACTTCCGACCGCCCTTCGACCTCGAACCCCAGACGACGGTAGAACGTAACGGCCTGCTCGTTCTGCTCGTTCACATCGACGTCGGTTGCTCCAAGTTCCACGACTGCGTGCCTCGCAAGGCGACGGCCCACGCCAGCACGCTGGCATGATGGGTGAACGAAAAGCGCCTCCATCTTTCCATTCGCCACGCCGAGAAAGGCCACCAGTCTGCCCTCCCGATCGCGCACGCACAGAAGGTGCTCCAGCGCGAGCAGCTCCGGCAGCACCAGTGGCTTGAAGAACTCGATGTCCGATTCCGACAGAAAATGATGGGTCGCGCGGACGGACGCTTCCCAGACCTCGAGCAGCCTGTCGGCCTCGCCAGGCCAGACACGGTGCACACCTTCTTGAAAAAGCAACTGCGCCGTCACGCTCAGCCGTGATCTTTCATGCGCCGGAGCCGGTCGCCGCGAGGTTTCGGAGCGGTCGTGTCTGAAGCGCGGCTGCTCCACTCTTTCGAAGATACATGTCGAGCCACTTGACGATCTCGGCCTTGTAGTCGGGAGGATTCTTTGCGCCGGGAAAATCCGGTCCGTGATCGGCCCCTTCGATTCGTATCAGTTTCACGGGCACGTTCGCCTTCTTGAGGGCTGCCTCCATCATCTCCGACTGGTGGAACGGCACGGTGCGGTCCGCATCGCCGTGAATCAGCAGGATTGGCGGATCGTCGGCCGAGACGTAGTTGATGGGCGATGCGGCCCAAGCGGCCTTGTACTCGATCGTGCCCTTCGCGGTGGTGTCGTCGATCCGGGCGCCGAGAAGCAACGACACGAGAGGGCCACCAATGCTGTTGCCCATCTGTGTGAGATCGACCGGTGCCGCACGCGCAACCACGCACTGCAGCTTCGCGCTTTCCCGGTTCGTCGGATCCGGATCGGTCGGGTCTCCGGCGCCGTCCAAGGTGGCAAGCAGGCTTATGAGATGAGCGCCCGACGATCCGCCGACGCCGCCAATTCGCGCCGGGTCTATTCCGTACTTCGACGCGTTGTGCCTGATGAAACGCACGGCCCGCTGCACGTCTTCAAGTTGCGCAGGATGCCGGAACGTCGGCGTCGCGCGATGCGTGAGCGCGAAGACCGTGTACCCGGCCTGCAGGAGTGAAGGCGCGTACATCTCTACCTGCGGTGACTCTTTCAGCGGCGTCGCCGAGTAGCCCAGCGGCGCGTTCCAGCCGCTGCCAGAAATGAAGATGACGCCGAAGCCGTTGGATTTTGACGGGTAGTGGACGTCCAGCAAGAGTGCGGCACCGGAGTACATGCCGTAGACGACATTCTTCTCCACGCGCGCCTGCGCCGACGCGTCGGCGCCGATCAGAACCAGCAGCGCGCCAACAACGAGCGACTCTCGAATGTTGCGACTCATTTTCATCACCCTCTGCGCGCCAACGGCGTCCGATCACCAACGAGCCACATGTGCCCGATTGGATCATTGCGGTTCATCACCACCGCGATTGCGCCTGATGACACTGATCGCGCCGTTGTTCTCGAGTATCGCACTGTGCACGTCGTCGATGCACCCGCAGCCGCTCTGCCGCAACGCCGATAGAAGCTCGTGATGGGTCAGCTGAACGTCCGCGAGCACGTCCTCGAACACTTTGCCGTTATGGACGACGATCACCGGTCGCCCCTCGATGATCGCTTCGAGCCGCTTGCTTCTGAACGTTGCTTCGCCGACCGCGTAGTTCAGCGCAATGAGCGTACATGCTGAGATGAGCCCGCCGATCAGAGAGTTGTCGCCGCCGTTCATTGAATTCTGGACGGCGTTCGACAGCACGAGCAAAAGGACGAGATCGAATGGCGCGAGCTGGCCCACCTGCCGCTTGCCAGTCACGCGCAGGATGAGGAGCAGCGCGCCATAGACGATGGCGCTGCGAAGAATGAGCTCCCACCAAGGCACTCCCAGGTTCAACATGACGTCCGTCTCCGAGGATCGCACTGCGATACCCGCCGGCCGGCCGTCCCGACAGGTCGCTTCGAGCGACCAGAGCTATTGTGCACTCCTTCCGGGTTGCCGAAGAGCTGCCACGCGCAACCTGGCCCTCTGGAGTAGAGCATGGGAGGCCACGATACCCGTCATGGCAGCCGTCAGCTCGTTCGGCGAAGCCCATAGACGTTCAGGACCAGAAGGTCGTTCGCAACACCAAGCCAGCTGCTGGATGGTGGTCACCGTTTCGGCCACCACCGACCGACCAGGCGGCAGTACGCCTCGTAATCCTTGTCGAACGTCCGGCGCAATGTGGGCTCCTCATACAACACGACAAACAGGTGGGTGATGAAGAGGAACAAGGCGGCATAGCCGAGTAGCAAAATCGACTGATAAAAGATCCCGGCGCCGGCCAGAGCCAGGCCGGCACTGAGATACATCGGATTCCGGACGAGTCGATACGGGCCCCGAACCACCAGCCGGCGAGGCGGATCGAACGGTGCGGGCGTCCCTCTGCCGACGAACGCGAACGTGAGGATGCACGTGAGTGCCAGTGTTGCGCCGGAAACTGCCAGAAGCGCCCCGGCGCCTTGCCACACGCCGATTGGCGCGGGTCGAATGACGCCCGTTGAAGACAGGATCCGGCCCGGCAGGAATATGAGGAGGAATCCGATGAAGAGCACTGAATAGGTGGCGGCGCGAGCAAGGATGAATATCATCGGCAACTCCCTCCGCTCGCGATCGTAGTCGGCGGCCGGGTGCGGCACGGTGTCAACCGCGCGTGCGTTTTCGCTACAGCGTCAGGTTCCGCCGTCGGCTCCATCGCGTGGTTAGCCGGCGCTTCACAGGTACATGGGTTCGCCAGCATGCCATTCGTGCGCGATGTTTCGCATGATCAATGCGCAATCGAATGAAACGGTGCCGGCCGGAAAGAGACGCTCGTCGGCGAAGTAGCTCGAAGACACCCGTTCGATCGACAGAGGTGCGACACTCCAGGAATGCGTCTTCAAGACGACGCCATCGAGTCGGTGGCCCGACGCAGTTGCAGAGTAGCCAACAACGCCAGGTTCAAAGAAGGCCGACGCTTCGTTCACAGTCCGAAAGATGGATGTCGGCGGTAGCTCCACTGCCATCGAGCCTGCCACCTCCACCTGGACCAGGCCGTCGGCGGAATTCATCGTCAGCTCGATGGCCTCGCCGGTGTCCTGGACGCGAAATGCGGCGCGCTGATGCTCGCCCGGGAAGATTCGGCCGCCGGCTAGATGCGTGAGCAATGACCCTGTATCACGACGCGGAATGTACACGCCCTCGTGAGGTCCGTTGGCGTCGTCCCATACGACAGCTACGCGATGAGCGGCGTTTTCACTCGAAAGTCCGATCAATCGCGGGAAACGCTTCGGTCGAATCTCCTCCAACCGAATCAGGCAGATGCCTGCTACCGCATGCCCCTCGTGAAGTTTCGGCCGAAACGGTGAAGGGAGGCTGCGCTGCATCAACGCCGGCTCAACTCGGAAGTTGACAAGCAGCCGCCGTCGTATGACACCGTGCACCTTCGGCATCTGCATGATGGTGTCCGGCTCACGTCTGCGAACGAGCCGCGCCCCACATACGTACAGAGATTACTACAGCAAGCAGCAATGAAAAGCCCTGTTTGAAGACAGTTCTTCATCTTTGAAGTTAGCTTGCTTGGAGGAATTCCGGAGCCTGGCCTAGTGCAATCAGCGAAGCCAACTGCTCCGTCGTGGAATTGCCCACCAAGCGATGCTCACCCACCTCCACAACCGGGACCGACCTGATCCCTTTGGTCATGAGCGTCTGTAGTTTGAGGGTGACATCAATCATGTTCAGGGTAAAGCCGCTCGTGAGCTGCTTGGCTGGTGGCTCGTTCCGATCGCCTTGCTCGCGGGCCCGCAGGAGGATTACCGCCGACGACCAGCGTGATGGACCAGAAATCGCCGGGGATGTACACAAAGCCCTCCGCGAGAGGGAGCGAGAAGCTTCTCGAGCGCCCCAGCCCACAGCGTCCCCATACCGAAGTAGCCGAGCACGTAGAGCGCAGTTGCGGTGAGACGTCCCAACGTGCCCTTGGTGGCATAGCGCAAGCCTTGGAGAATGGTGAGCGGCGAACCGCTGCACTGGGCCCGCACCATCTGGTCTCTCGGAGCGGTACTTCTGGGCCAGATAAAACGGATCGCCGAGAGATTGGAGTGCGGCGTCAACTCCGGACTCTTCCTTCTCCGCCAACTCGTCCACGTGGCTGCGAAGCTCGCGAAGAATGTCGTCAATCTCGCGCTCCGGCAGGCCCCGCAGCGCGACGCGCACCCGTGCGAGGTAACGTTCGGTTTTCGGCTCGGTGCCGGTTGAAGCGATCATTTGCCACCTTCTTTTAAGACCGGAGACAACAGCCCCTTCAGGTTGGTGGAAAATCGCGCCCACATCTTGGCCATTTCGACGGCGCGGCTGCGGCCTGCCGACGTGAGCTGGTAATACTTGCGAGCATGGCCGACTTCGGCTTCCACCCATTCCGACTTCAGCAGGCCCTCCGCTTTTAGCCTGGACAGAAGCGGATAAACAGTGCCTGCCGAGAGAGCCAAATCTGAATCGCTCTCGAGCCGGCGCAGAATCTCGAGGCCGTAGAGTTTTCCCGGCCACAGGCAGCCGAGAATGGCCAGCTCCAGGCAGCCCTTGCGAAGCTGGACCTCCCATTTGCCAATGGGGGAATCGGAAGAGCGTTCAGCGGCAGAAGATGTTGCCATGCACGATAGTATGTTATACGATATAACTTGTAAGCCAAGTACCAATAATGAGTCTGTGGAGGAGGCAACACCGATCTCTTTCAGCGTATGAATGGAGGTGCCACCGACGGATCGTCAGGCGGCGACATCGGTGCAGCAGGGCGAGGACGATCTCCGCGTGAGCTCCTGTGCGCTCTTCGCGAGAGA
>CAVTIL010000017.1:0-15341 GCA_963734695.1 uncultured Acidobacteriota bacterium | reverse complement strand
GCCGTGGGGCCTTGCCCGATATTGCCCGATGAAGGCCCCCAAGCCCGCCGCGAACGTCCGAGCCTTCTAATCGACTGCGACGCGCATCGGAGTCCCCTTCGGCGTTGAGTTCACAAGCCGAGCAGAAAATCGCGGACTGCGCCTACGACGCAACGCGGCTGAGCGTCGTGCCCTCGAGTTCCAGGACGTAGTCCGTGCCGAACGCCATAGAGGGCGTGTACGCGCCCGGTGCGAGGCGGCCGTCTAGAACTTTCAGTATCGCCTTGACGCCCGATTCTGCGGTCAGGGTGTACGCTTCGCGCGTGCGCAGACGCATGGCAACCTTGTGTCCGGCGTCATCCCAGGCTTCGCCGTACACATAGACCTCGTCGCGGGCGCGCTGCTCGTCGGACGGACCTTTCACCCGCCTCGCGATCAGTGCTTTCACGATCGCCTGCACCGGCGCCAGCCCCAGCAGCGAGCGGATGAAGCCGGACATCTTCATTCTCCCGACCTGCGTTTCAGGCACGCCGAGGAAGACTTCGATGTTGGGAATCCCCGTGGAGTAGTACGCGGTAGCGACGTCGCCCCAGGGAATGGTGACCGCGGTGGCCGAGAGGCTCTCGGTAAACGGGATGGTTTCGACCTTGTGCGCCGGGGGAACCTTGACGATTCTGCCGTTCTCGCGAATCCTCCCGCCCTCCGGCAGGCCCTCGACCATGGTCTTGGCGGTTCCGGGACTGAGTTTGCCGTCACGCGACATGAAGGCCAGCTTGAGGTGAGTCGCCGAGGCCAGCTCGCGTTTCAGCATGGCCGCGAGACAATCGGTCGGCACGACGTCAAAGCCGACTCCGGGAATGACGACGATGCCGGCGTCAATGAATTCCTGGTTGCGGGAGTGGATGTCTTCGAACACCGCGATTTCTCCGGTGATGTCGAGATAGTGCGTCCCCGTGCGCAGGCACGCAGCCAGCATCGGCCTGCTGGTCGCGGAGAACGGACCCGCGCAGTGCAACACCGCCGCGATACCTTCAAGGTTCGTTGCGGCCACCGCCGGGTCGGCGAGATCGAACACCCGCGAATCACAGCCCAGTTCATGCGCGAGCGGCCGGATGTGGTCGGCGTGGCGGCCGGCCAGAATTGGACTGAGATGGCGATCTTTCGCAAGGCGCGCGGCGAGCCTACCGGTGTAGCCGTTGGCCCCGTAGATCATCCACGTTCGGCTCATACATTCCTCAGATCATAGCCGCCGGGCGCAGGTTGTGCGCGCTACTCAATATCCTGAAATTCCCTGCGGACCGAGAAGGGCATGCGCTGACCGTCAACGTGAAACTGGCGGAGAGCATGTGCATGGCGAATTGCCAATTTCCTCAGTATTTCTGAATTCCGATGCACAGCTTCCGGAACCGATTGAGGGCCAGCTGTTGCAGGTTCCACGGGGATTTCTTCCGAATCGACATACACTGGCGTCGATGTGAGGACGCGATGTGTCACGTGAAGCCGCACCGCGCGGTGGTGCTGTTGGCGCTGGTGTTGAGTGCGGGATGTGAAACGCGACGTCAGCCGATCGGCGGGGCAACCGGCGCGTCGGCCGAAGCGTTCGTGCCGGGACTCGGCGAGCTCATGAGCTCGCAGCAGATGCGCCACGTCAAGCTGTGGTTCGCCGGTGAAGCGGGGAATTGGGAGCTGGCGGACTACGAGGTCGACGAGCTTGGCGAGGGATTCGACGACATCGTCAAGTACCACCCTACGCACAAAGACTCGCCGGTCGCTCCGAAAGACGCGATCCCGCGAATGATGCCGCAGCCACTGACCGATCTCCGCACAACGATCAAGCAGAAGGATACCCAGGCGTTTGCGCAAGCGTTCGACGCGCTCACGAAGGCCTGCAACGACTGCCACCAGGCAACCAATTTCGGATTCAATCGCGTCCAGCGGCCAGCATCGAATCCATATCCCAATCAGGTGTTCACGACACCGACACCGCGCTGACAGCCGCTTCGGCACACCAACTTCTCGGTCCGCGGGCCTTCGCCCGCGGCCCTCATATGTGGCGGACCGCACCAACCGACAGCCTCTCGGGTGTTGTTCAGACTCGCAGTTGGCTGAGCATTCGTTTCACTGGGCTCGTTCGTGAGAGAGCACGCACGCAGCCAGTTGGCATCAATGGTCGTCGTCGAGTTGAAACAACGACAAGTCGATCGCGTCGGCCATCACGCTGTATCCGACATCATTGGGATGCACGTGATCACCGCTGTCATACGCCGGCAGCAGACGTGTGGGGTGCGTCGGATCCCGCAAGGCTTTGTCGAAGTCGATGACGGCATCGTACGCATGGCTGGTCCGGATCCAACGATTCACTGCCTGGCGTTTCTCTTCCATTGCGGGCGTCCAAAAGCCCGGAAATGGATAGCCTTCGACCGGATTCAGCGCGCCGCCGTAGACCCTCAGGCCCATGGCATGCGCGCGATCGATGATCTGGCGGTGGCCCTGGATGATCTGCTCGGCGGTGACGTTCTCCTCGGGCCTGCCGATGAGATCCGGAATGAGGATGTCGGCGTTGCCTTGCAGCACGACGAGGTACTTCGCGCCGGTTTGGACCAGCACATCGCGATCGAGCCTGGCCGCGGCGCTGGTGCCCACCAAATCATGCAGGATGCGATTGCCGCTGACCGCCGCGTTGAGCACGGCAACGCGCGATCCGCTCCAGTGCGCCTGAAGCCGCTCGGCCAGCAGATTGGGCCAGCGCTGATTCGTGTCTGGCGTGGACCTGAACCCGTCGGTGAGAGAGTCACCCAGCGTCACAATCGCCCGCGCCTTCTCGGAGGCGCGAACGTCAATGCCGGTGAGAAAGTAGAAGGATGTGGTCGTGGTGCCCGCGAAGGTGAGCGCCGCGGTGAAGTCTCCCGGTGGCGAAATGTAATTCGTCTGCAGGCCTTCGACGTGCTGCGTTGCCGCGTCCACATTCGCCGGCAAGTAGAGACTGACTGCGATATCGCCGAGAGCCGGCACGTCGAGCGTCGCGGAGTCGCTGACCGCGAGCGCGCCGGCGGGAATAGTGATGCTGGGCGAGCCGTTGAACTCGAGGGTCCGATCGCTCCTCTGCACAATGGATGAGCCGCCGGCGCTGACGGCCACACGTGCAGAGCCGATGACCAGTGGGCTCGTGCCATAGGCGTTCGACAGGCGCACGCGCGCTCGCGCACCGCCCAGGCTTGTGTGGACGATCTGCCGGACTGTTTGTCCGTTGATCTCAATGGCCCCTGCAACCTGCTGAGGGCTGGCACTCCACGTGCCGACCCACGGGCCGTCGTCATCGCGGTGATCGGCAATCACCCTGGACGGAAGGGTAAGGACGACGAGGACCAGCACGGTTGCTGCGGCCGCCATGCGCGCATGTCTCCGAAGCCAACAACTGGCACGCGCGAGGCTCTGCGAATCGAACGCCGTCAACAAACTCATGGCTGTCTCCTTCAATGTCGCCCACTGGTGCCTGGTCACAGGCGGAACTCTGCGACCTTCCCGGGTCGGTTCTCTTGACTCCGCAGACCTGCGCCGCCTGCGAGAAGGTGAATGATGACGAGATCAGCCGGTTACCGGCAGGTGTTTACGGTGGTTTACCTGTCAGATCCGCGAGGATCCGGGCTCTCTTGCCGCGGTCGCGGCTACCGGAAGTGGTCGACGACCAGGATGTCGCGGTCCCAGTGGTCGACGTGGCTGGCCAGTGCCCATCGCCCGTCGCGCGACACCGTCAGAAAACGGATGGCTCCGTAAGGACCCACGACGAACCCGAGTTTTCCAAGAGTGCGGACGCGGTGGTCTTTGAAATCGTAGACCTGCACGACAGTCGGGGCACGGATCGGATCCATGGTTCCGGTTCGACCCGCAACGGAAAGAAACACGATGCCGGTCTCGGACACCTCCCACGCGCCGGGCATGACCGGGATATCCACCGTCTCCGCCGAGCCTCCGCCAGCGGGAACCCGTTTGAGCCGGGAGATGGGGCCCAGGCCGAAAGACCGGGGCCGGTCGATGAAATAGATGCTCTCTCCGTCCGGCGATTCGCGGGGGTCGAAGCCCATTTCGGATGTCAATTGCAGCGGCGCGCCGCCGGCGGCGGGCACCTTCCAGATCGTCGAGCGGCCGGACACGATGGAAGCGTAGAAGATCCAGCGGCCGTCCCTCGACCATTCAGGATCGATTTCCGTCGGTCCCCCCTTGGTCAGTTGCTTGGCGGCTCCGCCGTCAACCGACACGGTAAAGATGTTTGTGCGGTCGCCAATCGTCGCATCGAATACCAGCCACCGGCCGTCGGGCGACCAAGAACCGAGGCTCACGCTGGCATCCTTCAGCTGAGTCACGCTCCGCAGCGCCGACCCATCCCGGCCGGCGATCCACACCTGAGGGCTCCCGTTGCGGTCCGAGGTAAACGCGACCTGGCGGCCATCCGGCGAAAATCGCCCGGGCGCGTCCATTCGCGAGGCATCGCAGAACGGCGAGTCGGCCGTAATCGTGTCACCATGCCGTGGCGCCTGCAGATCGACGAGTCGGAGGCCCACGTCCTGCTGGCCGCTGACGATGGCGAGCCTGTAGGTGTTTCCGATGGGAATGCGCGACACCGATGGGTTGAGCGACTCGTATGGAATGCCCGGCACGGGCACCGCAGGCCCGCGGACATGGACCGGCACTCGCACCAGGCGTCGGCCACTCGGGGACGGTTGCGAGACGAGCAGGTCCCGCCCATCAGGCGTCCATTCGAGGCCGGCAATATTGCCGCCGGTCCATTCGCCGAGCAATTCTGGTGCGCCTCCCGACAACGGTACGAGGTGGACCGCACTTCGCCCTTCGCCGTACCGCTCGAACGCCACTGTCCTGCCATCTGGCGACACGCGGGGGTTCGACTCCTGGAATCCGGCCGGCGCTTCTGTCAATTGCCGTTGCACACCGGTCTCGAGTACGTGTTGCACGAGCCTGAAGGTACCCTCGTCTGTGCGCGCGACCATGACGAGTGACCGGCCGTCCGGCGCCCACGTCGCGCTTCCGGCCCCTTCTGCGACGATCTGCTCACTTCCGCCGAGCGCTGAGACCTTGATGACCGCTCGACGGTCCTTGGTGAATCGGGTAAAGGCGATGTACTGGCCATCGGGCGACCATGCCGGGTATTTCTCAGATGCATCAGGCGTGTTGGTCACGTTGCGGAGCGCGTCACCATCCACGGCCTTGATCCAGATGTCGGCCGTCGCGTCCGGCGCCGGGCCACTCCACGAAAACGTCACGAAATTCCCGTCTGGTGACAGGGACGGATCCTCCTCCGCGCCGGGCATCGATGTCACGGTGATCAGGCGCGTAGGTTGGGCTCCCGCATCGTTCCACAGACGCGTCACACCCCATCCCAGGGAACCGAGCACGACGAGCGCGACGGCAACTCGCCACGTCCCTGACACGGACATTCCAGTCGACGCGGGAGCAATCGCCCCCGTGCGTGCCGTTGCGATCGGAACGGAATCCGGACGGGCGGGAATCTGTGGTGAGAACGGCCCCGGCGCGATGTCGGCTCTACCGCTGCCGTGGAATACCGGCACGTAGCTGCCTTTCGGAACGGAGATGACAACTCCGCCGTTCGGCGCACCAGCGTAATACTCGCGTAACCGGTCGCGAAGCCGGCGTGCGTCGACGCGTACGATCGGATCGGCTGCGGTGTCGAAAAGTGCGTCCTTGCCGTATAGCTCGAGCGCGATGACCTGTTCCTTCAGCGAGTCACCCTGGCCCGCGAGGGTTCGATCGACGATGAATTTCAGAAACGAGGACAGGCGCTTGGAGCGAACGAAGAGCTCGCTTGCGAGAATACGATCGAGTTCGGCGAGCACGAGTGCGACTGGAGGGCCGGCGCCGGGGCTGGAGTCGATTTGCTGGTAGGTCATGCCTGGGCCCGCCGAATCTTACCTTCAGTACCGCGGTGGCGTCCGTTCAAGGCCCACGGTTGGATGTGGACGCTTCAGGCCTCGCTTCAGACTGCGGCGCGATGGCGGTGCCCTTCGCCAATATGTCGGCCAACAAATCTTGACGTTCACACAGCTGCTGGCGATTCTTCAGGCTCACGTCCCTGGCGTTCTGATGGCGACTGGCCACCGATGCCGCCTTCTCCTCATGAGGTCGACGCCGACCCCGCGGTCCGCCGGTTTCAATTTCGATGAAGGACGCACTATTCTTCTGTTTCCTCCGCCGCCACCGCGCTCAGCTTCCCATTTATTGCAGCCGTTCTCAACCGCCGGCTCCCCGCCATTCGCTCGAACATGGGCGAGCGTGCGGTGTTCGCCCTCGCAGCGGCGATTGCGGGTTTACACCTGGCCTCGCGCTCGCCATGAGCCGGCGTCGAGACATAACATGCTTTCGAGTCGCAGATGACGTCGTCGGAGGAAACGGATGAGCGCGCAATCCGGTAGCCGTGACACGTTCGATCGGCTGGCGAGCGAATATGACGAACTGAAGTTGCGAGTGATACCTGGCTACCGTCAGGTCCAGGATCTCGCGCTTCGATACGCGAGCGCGCACTCCAACCGGCGCGTGCTCGAACTCGGATGTGGCACCGGCGAATGGGCATTGGCCTTCTTGCGGGATCACCCCGAGGCTGAGTATGTCGCCATCGAGTTCTCGCCGAAGATGCGCGACCTTGCGTCAACCCGGATGGCCGCGCACAGCACACGGCTACGGCTTCTCGATCAAGATTTGAACGCCTCACTGCCTGAGGGACCATTCGACCTGGTCGTGTCGTTCTTCGCCATCCACCATGTTGAAAACAAGCAGCGCCTCGTCCATGACGTCTTCGCGTCTCTTGCGCCGGGCGGCGCGTTCCTCTACGCAGACATCACGATTGCACCCGATCCAGAGCTCGAGCGATCGTTCATGGACGGATGGGTCGCGTTCATGCGGGGAGCGGGACTCGACCCGGAGCGAATTCCCCACGTGCTCTGAGAGATCACCGCGAGCACGACATCCCAGAATCCTCATCGACTCAGTTGTCATACTTAAGAGTGGCCGGCTTTGCGCCTGCAGAAGTCATCTGGCTGTGGGAGAAATTCGCCGTCTTCTACGCGACCAAACCCATTCTGTCTGCGTGAGCAACGCGGACCTGACGGTCGCGAGGAAAGAAGCACCCGTGGCCGTCGCAAGACACTGGGGCGTCGTCCCGCCTGCGGTGCGTCGTTCCCTCTTCAGGCGGATGTGGTGGAACTGGCAGAGAAGCACTCTGCTTGAGGAGCGTGACCTCCAAGTCCAACCCAAGAGCGATGCGGCTCACCGCTATTTCTGAATCGCAGCCGTCCAGTTGAGGACGACGGTCAGCGGCGCCGCACCGCTGGACTGCTGGGACCCCGCGTTGACGAGGAATCGCCGTCCATCCTTGGTCACGGCGTAGGCCTGATTGGGCCCGAGTACTGCGTGTGAGGGAAAGAGAGCCTGCGGCTGTCCGGCATCGAATGAACGCCCCGCGCCGATCGGGACCGCCATCATCAACCTGTCCGCTCCGAGATAGAACAATTCCCTGCCGTCCGCTCGCCACACAGGGTGGCTGCCACCGTCTCTCGACACTTGAGATTTCGCGCCCGGCCCGGGAAAAGGCTGCACGTAAACGTCCGGCTGACCTCCTTCGTTGCTGGTATAGGCGATCCATCGGCCATCCGGCGAGAACACGGCCGATCCTTCGGTGAACGGACTTTCGGCTAACGCAAACGGTTTCCGATCGCCGAACAACGGCAGGACCCAGACGTCGGACCCGCGAGTGGTGTACGCGATGAAACGCCCATCTGCGGACCAGCCGCTCGGGGTCATGGTGAAATTGCCCGGCCCCGCGAGTAGCAATTCATCCGCGCCCGTTTCATTGCTCAACGTTCTGTCGCATGGCGACCGCCTGTCGCGGTCGCGAGGATTGGAACGCGATGCGCGTACCGTCTGGCGACCACACCGGCGACACGTCGCGTCCGGAATCGACGGTCAGGCGGGACCGGATGTTACGGGCGATGTCGATGACCCAGATGTCGACATTTTCCGGCGTCCCGGTTCCCAGCGTGACCGCCACGCGGCGTTCGTCCGGTGACAGCGCGAGGCCGGCGTACGCAGCCGCGTCCCCAAGCGTGCCGACCATCTGGCCGGTGCGATCGAACCACGTCAACTGTGATGCGATGTCTGCGCCGGCCTGCCCGTACACCAGCGTGCCGTTCTCCGACACGGATGCACCGACGTAGCGGCTTCCCTCCCTGGCAACACGCTGGGCCAGCGGAAACGCATCGCCCCGCAGTTGACGGGTGTCGAGATCGAACGCTTGCGCCATCAGCGTCTCATCGCGGGCGAATATCACATGCCCGGAGGCGTATGACACCGAGGACTCGGCCTGAAAGAGGGTGATGTCGCTGTCCGCCGCGTCGAGCGAGCCGATTCTGATCACCGACGGTTGTGCTGGAGGACAGCAAGGTCCCGTAATCGCGGTATAGAAGAAGTGCCGGCCATCAGGCAGAAAGTGCGGCCACCGGTGCGCATCTTCCCCCGCCGACCGATCGAGCGTGGTCACAACCGTCGGCGCGCCGCCAGCGCTCGAGATACGCAGGAGGCCCTTCTGGGAGGGCGCGGCAGCGAACAGAATCACGTTGTCTCGGCTCCAACTCCCCCCGGTCCCGGCCGGTGAGTCGCCCAGCACGATGGGAGGTCCGCCGGCGATCGCGACGGTCTTCACTTTGCGATCCGCGAAGAACCCGATGGACCGGCTGTCAGGCGACCAGAACGGAAATGTACCGCCTTCGGTTCCCTGGATCGGCGCTGCTGCCAACGTCGCCATCGGTCGCAGCCAAATCTGATACGTGGTTTTGGCGCGAGCGACGAACGCGATGTTTCGGCCATCAGGAGACACCGCCAGCTGTGTGGCACTGCCACTGCCACCACGGCTCGGACCTTCAAACGACGCGTTCTCCGGCGGCGCGATGGTGAACCGCGCCGGACCGGCTGCTGGTGTGAGCTCGCCGGGGCGGCGCACTCCGCTGACCGCGGTGGCGATCAAACCGAGCGCTAACGCGGCGGCCACCAGCCACGGCACACGTCGCGATCGGGCTGACGGTGTCATCGTCGGGGCCCCGACGTCGTCGTTCGATCCGGATGCCACCCATATCAGGTCGCGCACCAGGTCACGTGCGCTTTGATAGCGGTTCTCCGGATCCTTGGCGAGGCACGTGCTGATGATGCGATCGAGCGCCGCGGGAGCGACGGGTTGGACACGCGACACCGGCGGCGGCTCGTCTTTGAGAATCGTGCCGAGCAAGCTCGCCCGAGTGTGACCTTCGAACGCCGGGCGACCAGTGAGCATCTCGAACAGCAGTGCGCCGAAGGCAAAAACGTCGGTGCGCGCGTCGGCCTCGAGCCCCTCGATCTGTTCCGGCGCCATGTATTGACACGTGCCGAGGATCGTTCCCTCCGCCGTGAGGGCCGACGGAAGCATCGACTCGGTGTTCGCCGCGCCGGTAACCGCGGGTGCGGTGCTCTTCGCGAGGCCGAAATCCAACAGCTTCGCGCCCGCCTTCGTTAGCATGACGTTCGCTGGTTTCAGATCGCGATGGACGATGCCCGAGCCGTGCGCCTTGTCGAGTGCGTCCCCGATGTCGATCGCGTGGCGCAAGGCGTCGACCGGCGGGAGCGGACCGCGGGTCAGCTTCTCGGCGAGCGTCTGGCCTTCGAGATACTCGAGCACGAGAAAACGAACCGTGTCATCTCCGAGAGCCGATGGTTCAGGGTTCGGAGCGTCGCCGACATCATAGAGCGCGCAGATGTGTGGGTGATTGAGCGACGAGATGGCACGCGCCTCCCGCTCGAAGCGCTCCCGCCGCTGCGGGCTGGAGGCGAAGGAGGCGTGGAGCACTTTGATGGCGACGGTCCTGTCGAGGCGCGTATCGCGGGCGCGATAGACCTCTGCCATCCCTCCAACGCCGACGAGCCCGAGGATTTCATACACGCCAAGCCGCATCCCGTGTGTCAGGGCCACGGCGGGACCTCCTCATGCGTCTCCGTCGGGCCAAATGGGGACGACACGTGAAACGTCAGCCGCACAGACCCAATGCGGATGGTGTCGCCGTCAGCGAGCGCCATGGGCGACGTCACTCGCTCGTCGCCGCGAAACGTTCCGTTCTTGCTGCCACAGTCTTCGAGGACTGCGGCGTCGGACGTCACGACGACACGTGCATGGTGGCGGGAGACCGTGGACGTGTCGAATCTGATTGCGAGATCAGCATCCCGTCCGATGATGTGTTCGCCGGTCGGAAGTGGGAATCGCCGGCCATTCACTTCGAGCCTGCACCAGAGGCGAGCTGGCGCCGCATCACCAGTATCGGTCAACGACACGGCGTCACCGCAGAACGCATAGCCGAAACGGTGCGCGGTCCGCACGAACCTGGGGGCACGGGCCGGGTCATTGAGCGCCGCCCGAATTTCGGCCACGAGGTTCGAGAGATTGGCCTCGGCGACGAAGGTGCCAGGCCAGAGGCGTTCCTGCAAGTCCGTTTTCGACAGCGCCTTCGGCCGTTCGAGCACAAGCGCCGACAGCAGCTCGAATGCCTTCGGCTCGAGATGAATCTCGCGGCCGGAGCTGGTCAGCTGTCTGCTCGCAAGATCAAGCGTGAACGGGCCGAAGCGAATGCGCACTGCGGCTCCCGGGATGAAACCTGCACAATCCCTGGAAATCCCCTGGGACATGCCTGCCTGATGGTGGCTATTTTACCTGCACGAGTCTCAACCGCGACTTGGTGTCGGGATGTAGCTGTCGCGGCGATTTGAGATGTCACCTGGCCGAGTTCAGGCAGTCCGGAGGTAGAAATGCGCGCTGTCCTGAAGCTCGCGTGCGCCTTGTTCGCGGTAGTCGTCGTGCACGGTCAGGCGACTGACTCGTTACTCACGACGGTTCAGACGCAGTCTGGGCCCGTTCGAGGCAGTGGGACTGATGTCGTTGTGTACAAGGGCATTCCGTACGCCGCCCCTCCCACCGGCGACCGTCGATGGCGTCCACCCGTGCCGCCCGAACCGTGGACGGAGGTTCGAGACGCCAGTCGCTTTGGACCGCAGTGTCCTCAGACGGACAACGCGCCGCGCGGGTTGGCGCGGCCGCCAACAACGTCGAACGAGGACTGCCTCACGCTCAACGTGTGGACCCCGGCGAAGTCGACCGGCGAGCGTCTCCCTGTGATGGTGTGGATCCACGGTGGCGGGTTCACGGCGGGGAGAGCCGCCTTGCCCCGCACCGATGGGACGAACTTGGCTCATCGTGGCGTCGTGGTGGTGTCGTTCGAGTACCGATTGGGAGTGCTGGGGTTTTTAGCGCACCCAGCGCTCTCGCGCGAATCGGAACAGCGAGTCTCCGGCAATTACGGCCTGCTCGATCAGATCGCGGTGCTCCAATGGATTCGCGCCAACATCGCGGCGTTTGGGGGCGACCCGGCGAACGTGACCTTGTTCGGAACGTCAGCCGGCGCGTCCAGCCAGGGATTCCTCATGGTCTCGCCGCTTGCACGAGGGCTGTTCCATCGCGCCATTGCCCAGAGCCTTGGGTCATCGGTCGCCGGGCCGAAGCGGAAACTTCGTGAACCTTACTATGGGTTTCCGGCGGCCGAATCCGAAGGCGAGTCGATGGCGAAGGACATCGCGACACTCCGGGCGTTGAGCGCGGACGAGGTGCTCACAAGGGCGGGCACGGAGTACGGGAGTCTTCGCTACCTCCCTCTCATCGACGGTTACGTCGTCCCCGACGATCCCACCATTCTGGTGGGTACGCACAGCCAGTTGAAAGTGCCCTTGCTCATTGGTCACAACGCCGACGAGGGCCTCTTCTGGGCGAGCACCTTGCCCAAGACCGTTTCGGCATATCGCGATTTCGTTCGCACGAGGTTTCCCGCGCACCTCGCCGACGCCGTGCTGGCGAGGTATCCGGCGGCGACAGACGCCGCCTCGGTGGACACCCAAAACCGGCAATTAATCGACAGCTGAAAACCGGCAATTAACTGACGACGGCCGAGACGTTGACGCCGGCGACGGAACGCGTAGTTCCGTCGCCGGCATGAGCAACGTCTTGGACGACGACAAACAGCAGCAAATCCTCGCGCTCGGACGGCTGGGCTGGTCGCTTCGGCGCATCGAGCAGGCGACCGCGGTCCGTCGCGAGACGGTCAGCGGCTATCTGAGAGCCGCCGGGATCGCGGTGCGCGGCCGCGGCCGGCCGAGCGAAGCGAAAGCAAAACCGGCCATTTCCGAGGAGGTGTCCACCGACCTCGGGGCAAAACCGGCCATTACGAGCGAGGGGGTGTCCACCGACCCCGTGCGTCCGCCACGCGCCGGGCCGAGCCCCGAGCGCGAGCGCCTGTGAGCCGTATCGCGAGATCATCGCCGAGGCGCTGGCGCGTGGGCGCAACGCCGTCGCCATCTGGCAGGACCTGGTCGACGACCACGGCTTTCCCGCGCGGTACGCGAGTGTCCGCCGCTTCGTCGTGGCCCTGCGCGGCAGCGCGCCGGCGGAGGCGCGCGTCGTCATCACGACGGCGCCGGGCGAAGAAGGCCAGGTCGACTACGGCGAGGGGCCGATGGTGCGCGACCGCGGCACCGGGCAAGTACCGACGCACGCGCCTCTTTGTCCTGACGCTCGGCTACTCGCGCAAATCGGTGCGGCTGCTGGTGTGGCGATCGAGCGCGCAGATCTGGGCGGAGCTGCACGAGCGCGCGTTTCGTCGGCTCGGCGGCACCGTCCGCGTGATCGTCCTCGACAATCTGAAAGAGGGCGTGCTCACGCCCGACATCTACGATCCCGCGCTCAATCCGCTCTATCGCGACGTGCTCGCGCACTACGGCGTCGTCGCGCTGCCGTGTCGCGTCGGCGATCCCGATCGCAAAGGCAAAGTCGAAGCCGGCGTCGGCCACGCGCAGAAGACGCCGCTGCAGAGGCCTCCGCTTCGAGACGCTCGAGGAGGCGCAGGCGTACCTCGATCGCTGGGAGACGCGCTGGGCCGACACGCGCATCCACGGCACGACGAAGCGCCAGGTCGCCGCGATGTTTGCCGAGGAGCGGCCGGCGCTCGGGCCGCTGCCGCTCGAACCGTTTCGCTATTACCGCTACGGCGAGCGCACGGTGCATCTCGATGGCTGCGTCGAAGTCGAGGCCGCGTACTACGGCGCGCCGCCCGGCTGGATCGGCCAGCGCGTCCAGGTGCAGTGGAATGATCTGCACGTCCGCCTGCTCGCGCCGAAGACCGGGCAGCTCCTGCGCGAGCATCTGCGCGCGCCGCGCGGCTGGCATCGCCTCCACGACGACGACCGGCCGGCGCGGACGCCGGCGAGCACGGTCGCGCTGCTCGCGCGCGCGAAGACCGCCGGCGCGCACATCAGCGCCGTCTGCGACCACATCCATCAGCACGACGGCGCCGCCGGGCGTCCGCCGCATGCTCGGCGTCCTCGCGCTCGCGAAGAAACACGGCCCGGCCGTCGTCGACGACGCCGCGAAGGCGGCGCTCGATCTCGGCGTCCCGACCTATCGCTTCCTGCGTCGCTATCTCGAACGTCGGCTGCCGGTGCCGCTGACGCTCCGCCAAGTCGACCCGCTCATTCGGCAGCTCACCCTCTATCGCGATCTCATCGATCGCAAAACAGGAGACCCGCTATGAATCTCGTCGAACTCGATCGCGCGCTCCGTCAACTCCGCCTGTCCGGCATGGCGGCCGTCCTCGAAACGCGGCTTGCGTCACGCCCAGACCGAGAAGCTCGCGCCGATCGATCTCGTCTCGATGCTCGTCGTCCGACGAGCTCCTGCGCCGGCAGGACCGCCTCCTCGAGCGCCGGCACAAACAGGCGCGCTTTCGCGATCCCGATCGCTCGCTCGATACCTTCGATTTCGATTTCAACAAGAAGATGAATCGCGCGCTGATCCACGAGCTCGCCACCGGCCGCTTCATCGCGCAGCGCGAAGACGCGCTCTTTCTCGGGCCACCAGGGACGGGCAAGAGTCATCTCGCCCAAGCCATCGGCCGCGCCGTGATCCAGCAGGGCTATCGCGTCATCTATCGCGAAGCGCACACGCTGCTCGAGGAACTCGCCGACGCCACGCTCGATGGCACGCGCAAGGTCGTATCTCGCCGATCTCGCGGCCGTGCCGCTGCTGATCATCGACGACCTCGGCATGCGGAAGCTGCCGCACACCGCCGCCGAAGATCTGCTGGAAATCATCATGCGTCGCTACGAACGCGCGTCCACGCTGCTGACGTCGAATCGACCGGTCGACGACTGGGGCAAGCTGCTCGGCGACACCGCCGCCGTCACCGCGCTGCTCGATCGGCTGCTACATCACGCGCACGTGCTCAAGTGCGGACCGCGAAGCTGGCGGACGAAAGTCCAGACCGACTTGCGCACCGAGGACGCGACGAAGTAGAACTCACCAGTCTCGGCCGCCCGCCGAAATGGCCGGTTTTGCGCTGTCGATTAATGGCCGGTTTTCAGCTGTCCACCGAGGGCCGAAGTCGCCGCGGCGGGACCGCGCATGAACGGCGACGTTGGAATCATCGCGCCCACGGTACTCACGGCTCGTGCGGCGTCGAAGACCACCGACGTTTACATGTATCGGTTTTCACGTGTTGCACCGTCCAACCGGTCAGTCTGGGGGAGCTGCGCACACCACTGAAATACCTGTACGTCTTCGACAACACTGCCGACACGTCACAGTTCGACGACGATGATCGCACCGTGTCTCGCGCGATGGCCGACGCGTGGGCGCAGTTCGCAAGCGGCAATCAAACGGCGTCGGGCTGCCTCAATGGCTTGTGTACCGTCTGCCTGACTATCCATTGCTCGACTTCGGCGATCGCGTGACAGTGGCTCCGATGCCCGGAGTCCACAGGTGGACTTCTTTCAGCGTGCCTTTGAAACGATGCGCGGGAAATGGTCGAGGCCCACGGCGCCGCTGGAATAGCAGGTAAAGAGCTGGAGATGACCGCAACGAATGGATCGGCAACCCGCCGTGATTTCATCGCAGCACTAGGGAGTAAAGATCAAATCTGGATAGCCGACCGTGTGGTCGGAGTGCAAATGCGTGATGAATGCCACCCGCAATCTGGTAGTGCTAACGCCGCGGCCATCGCAAAGCGCATCGAGGGCGCTCGAACCTAGAAAACATCCAAGTCTCGCGCAATGGCAAAGTGCCCAGAGTAGCGGGCCCGCATGCCTCGAACAGCCCGTCGGTGCCCACACCGCCGCCCTGGTGAGAGATGACCAGCAACCCGACGCTGCCTGCCGCGCCAGTTCCGCTATGCGCGTGTGGCTGATACTGATTCGTCGAAGTCATCCGGAGGCGCTGGTCG
>CAVTIL010000016.1:0-5934 GCA_963734695.1 uncultured Acidobacteriota bacterium | reverse complement strand
GTCGGCCCGGCGGCGCGCATCGCTGCGGTGGCGGCTGAGTACAAGCTGGATATCTCGCCGTATCAAGTCATCGACGCGGGCTTCAGTCAGGACGCTGCCGAAAAGGCGGTGGCGCTCGTCCAGTCGGGCCAGGCGGAAGTGCTGATGAAGGGCAGCCTCCACACCGACGAACTGCTGGGCGCTGTCGTCAAGCGCGAGACCGGGCTGAGGACCGCGCGACGCCTCAGTCACTGCTTCGTGATGGACGTGCCGGGCCATCCCGACGTGATCGTGATCACCGATGCCGCCGTGAACATCGCCCCGACGCTCGAGGACAAGGTCGACATCGTCCAGAACGCGATCGATCTCGTCCACGCGCTCGGCGCGCCCGAGGCGCGCGTCGCCATCCTGTCGGCCATGGAGACGGTGAATCCGAAGGTTCCGTCCACCATCGATGCGGCCGCCTTGTGCAAGATGGCCGACCGCAAGCAGATTACCGGCGGCATCCTCGACGGCCCGTTGGCCCTCGACAACGCGATCAACCCGGAAGCCGCGCGGATCAAGAAGATCGACTCGCCGGTGGCGGGCCGGGCCAACGTGCTTGTCGTCCCTGACCTCGAGGCAGGGAACATGCTCGCGAAGAGCCTCACCTTCCTGGCCGGAGCGGACTCGGCCGGCATCGTCCTCGGCGCGAAGGTCCCGATCGTGTTGACCAGCCGCGCCGACTCCGTGCAGGCGCGGCTGGCGTCGTGCGCCGTGGCGGTGCTGCTGGCGCAGGCCCGGCGCGAGCAGGCCGGCAAGGCCGTCGCATAAGGACGAGCGGTCAAGGGTGAGTCCATCGCCATGACTGATGCCGTCCTTGTCGTCAACGCCGGATCCTCGTCCATCAAGTTCTCGCTCTTCGCCGCGCGCGGTGACGAACTCGATCTGGTGGTGCGCGGGCAGGCCGAAGGGTTGTACGCGCACCCGCGCTTCGTGGCGAAGGACCGGACGGGCGGCGTGGTCAGCGAGAGATCCTGGGGTGACGGGACGAACCTCGGGCACGACGGCGCCCTCGAGCACTTGACCGGCTTTCTTCGCGGGGAGATGTCCGAACATCGGCTGGCAGGGGTGGGCCATCGCGTGGTCCACGGCGGTGCCGCGTTCACGCAGCCGGTCCTGGTGGATCGCCACGTCGTGGAGGCTCTCGACGCGCTGACGCCGCTCGCGCCGTTGCACCAGCCGCACAACCTGACGCCGATCCGGGTGTTGCTCGAGCGGCGGCCGGAACTGCCGCAGGTCGCCTGCTTCGACACGGCGTTCCACCGCCGCAACCCGCCGGTGGCCCAGATGTTCGCGTTGCCGGAAGAGCTGACGCGGGAGGGCGTGCAGCGCTACGGGTTCCACGGCCTCTCCTACGAGTACATCGCCTCCGTACTGCCGCAGCACGACGCGCAGGCGGCAGCCGGCCGGACGATCGTGCTCCATCTCGGCAACGGCTGCAGCATGTGCGCGCTCGCAGCGGGCACGAGCGTCGCGAGCACGATGGGGTTCACGGCCGTCGAAGGCCTGATGATGGGCACGCGATCGGGCTCACTGGATCCCGGCGTGATCCTCTACCTGCTCGACGAGAAGAAGATGGACGCACGCGCGATCGAACGCCTCATCTACCAGCAGTCGGGTCTGCTGGGCGTGTCGGGCGTCTCGAGCGACATGCGGGCGCTCCTCGCCAGCGCCGACCCGCGCGCCAGGCAGGCCGTCGATCTCTTCGTCTATCGAATTCAACGCGAGCTGGGGTCGCTCGCCGCCGCGCTCGGTGGGCTCGACGCCCTGGTCTTCACCGCCGGCATCGGCGAGAACGCGGCGCCGATTCGTGAGCGCGTCTGCCGCGATGCGGCGTGGCTGGGCGTCGACGTGGATGCAGACGCCAATGCCCGCGGCGACGGCCGCATCAGCACCACCGGCGCGAAGGTGTCCGCCTGGGTGATCCCGACGAACGAGGAGCTGATGATCGCACGCCACACGCGGACCCTCCTCGGTCGGAGTAAAAACGTCGTGCCCAATATCAGCCGGCTCGAATGGATTGGAAAGTACGCAGCGATCTTGAGCGCTCTCGTCGCCGCGACGGTCGGCATCGCCAACCTCCGGCGGGGTGTGTCGCAAAGCATCAGGGAGCTCGAATGGAGACAGGCCGACATGGCGCGAACGATGATCAACGCCATGATCAAGGATGACGGGTGGCAGGCGATGACGATGCTCGACTGGGAGGAAGGCCGCACCTACGAGATCGCGCCAGGCACGATCGTCCGCATCCTGCCAACAGATGTCCCTGTGGCCATCGAAGCAGCGTTACGAAAGAACGGGCGCAAGCGCACGGAGACACAGCGATTCATCACCGACAGATATGACCTGTTTCTGTTCCAAGTGAGTCAGCTGCAGGGCGCGGTACACTTGTCCGGCTTGGTACACAAGGACGATGTCCAGTTCCCGCTCAATTGGTAAGTGGAGAAGCGGCTCTGTCCACACACGGAGCTACTGGCTGCGTACATCGCCGAGAACTCCGCGGCCGAGTCGAAGCAATTCTTCGAGTCTCTCGATGCCTGGCAGCGATGTTCTGCCGGCTGAACCCAGTCCGGACGGGGGTATTTCTGAGAATACCGTTGGCGCGCGTGATTCTGATCGGCGCGGCCATCGCGCTGGCCCCGTTCTTTGCGGACGCACAGATCCCGCAGAAGTCCGTGATGTTCGTCTATTCGGGTGAACGGACCGTGGCCGGCCACTCGGCAGACAGGAATCTTGCCTCCGCGGCGGTCATTGACCTCACGCTCGAGCGCGCTCTCAGACAAGAGTTGCAAGGCAACCTCTATCACTACTCGGAGCACGTTGACACGATGCGCCTGGACGACGCGAGCTACGTGCGAGACGTCCACAACCTGTTGCGTTCGAAGTACCGGGGGCGACCACTCGATCTGATCTTTGTAATGGGCGACGTGGCGGTGGATTTCGTCTGGAAGCAGCGGGCCAGCTTCTTCCCCGAGATTCCGATCGTCTTTTCGACCGCGGACCCCGTCCCCGTCATGCCCAATTCCACCGGGATCATGACCCCCATCCGTCAGAGGACAGTGCTGGAGACGGCGCTCCGGGTACAGCCGGACACCCGGCACGTGGCGATCGTCGCCGGTAGCTCGGCCTACGACCAGTACTACGTGCGGTCGGCGCGAGAGGAGTTCAAACCATACGAAGATCGTCTCACGTTCACATACCTGACCGGACTGCCGATGCGCGAGCTGCTGAGTCGGGTCTCAACGCTGCCGCCACATTCGATCATTCTCTTCATGGGCGTGACGCAGGACGGCGAAGGTCGCCTGTTCTTGCCGCAGGAAATGCTGGAGAGCGTGAGCACGGCAGCGAATGCGCCGACCTACGGCTGGAACGCCCTGGGAATGGGTCACGGACTCGTTGGCGGGACGATGAACACTCCTGAAGTAACCGCAAAGCGCATGGCGGCTCTGGGATTGCGCGTGATGAAGGGCGAACGAGCGGAGGACATCGCAGTCACTGAGATCGATTCGACCACCACCCAGTTCGACTGGCGTCAGCTCCGCCGCTGGAACATCAGCGAAACGCGCCTTCCGCCGAACAGCACGATCCTGTTCAGGGAGCCCGGCCCCTGGGAGCTGTACCAGTCGTACATCATCGGCGGCATGCTGATCATGGCCGTGCAGAGCGCGCTGATCGCCGGACTCGTCGGTGCAGCGCATCCGGCGCCGCCGTACGGAGCTCGCGCTGCGCGACAGCGAGCAACGGTTCCGCGTGACGGCCGAGCAGAACCAGGATCTGTCAGGCCGGTTGATCAACGCCCAGGAAGAGGAGCGCGCGCGAATCGCGCGTGATTTGCACGACGACGTCAGTCAACAGCTTGCCGGCGTGGGTATCATGTTGAGCGGACTCAAACGCAAAGTCGGCAGGCCAGAGTTGCTGCTCGATGTCGAGCAAACGGTGGCGACCCTGCAAAGCCGCACCTCTGAACTCGCAGACGCCATCCGGAACCTTTCTCACCAGCTGCATCCCAGCGTGCTGCAGCACGCCGGTTTGATTGCGACACTGCAGCGTCACTGCGTCGACATCGAACAACACCATCGACTCAAAGTGTCGTTCACTGCCGCGAGACGAACTCGCTCGCTCAATCCTGATGTCGCGCTCTGCCTTTTTCGGGTCGCGCAGGAAGCGCTGACCAACGCGACCCGCCACGCCCGCGCGCGCACGATTCTGGTCCAATTGGCGGCCATCGACGGAGGCGTCGAGTTACGGATCGTGGACGATGGCGTCGGGTTCGTTGCGGGCGAACGTGACGCGCATCGGGTTGGGTCTCCGGAGCATCGACGAACGCGTACGGCTCGTCGGAGGCACTGTGCAACTGGAATCGCAGCCTGGACACGGCACGAGTCTGCTCGTGCGCGTCCCGCTCGAAGGCCCGTCCAAGTCGATGGCGTCCTGACGCAGCCAGACGATGCGAAGGTGGCTATCATGGCCGACCGTCCGTGGCGAACCGCACGATTTCGCACTACCGGCGGAGCACGACCATCTTCTCTTGTGACATAGTCTTCCATGGACGCAGGTATTCCGCCGACCCCGTAGCCCGACTGACGCCGGCCGGCGAAGGGCATCCAGTCGGTACGAAACGCCGTATGGTCGTTGATCAGCACGCATGACGCGTCGAGGCGCTCAGCAGCGCGGAGTGCCGGCTGATCTCGGTTGAGAAGATGCTGGCCTGGAACGCGAACGGCGGCTCGTTCGCGATATCGATCGCGCGATCGAGCTCCTGAAATCCGTAGACACATGTCACCGGACCAAAGATTTCCAGTTGCGACACTTTGGCATCGGCCGCCGGCTCCAGCACGACGGCCGGCATCAGCGTCGTCTCCGAGTATCGGCCGCCGCCAATCAGGCGCGCCCCGCGCGATGTCGCTTCGTCAATCCACGACGCGACGCGTGTTGTCTCTCGAGGATCGATCATCGGACCGACTTCCGTCTCGCGCAGCAGCGGGTCCCCGACGCGAAGGCGCCCGACCCGCGCGCTCAACCGTTCAACGAACCCGTCGATGATGTCCTGATGCACGAAGATGCGTTGTGTCGACACGCATACCTGGCCCGCATGGTAGTAGCCGCCTTTGACAATCGGCTCGATCACGACATCCAGGTCGGCGCTGCGGTCCACAATCACGGGGGCGGCGCCACCGTGCTCCAGGGCGCATCGGGTTCCCGGTGGGAGCCGGCTGCGTAAATGCCACCCCACCCGCGCCGAGCCAATGAAGCTGAGGAAGGCGATTCGCGAGTCGGTGGCGAGACGCTCCGCAAGAGCGTTGTCCTCGGCGACGAAGGTCTGACACCACGCTTCGTCGAGGCCTGCCTCTCGAAGCAGCGTGACGAACTCCAGGCACGACAACGGAGTGGCTGCCGCCGGCTTGACGATGACTGGACACCCGACCGCAATGGCCGGTGCCACCTGATGGACAACAAGATTCAACGGGTGATTGAACGCCGAGATCGCGGCCACAACGCCGATAGGCTCTTTGGTGGTGAACGCCCATCGACCATCACTCGCCGGCGTCAGGCCCATCGGAATTTCTCGCCCTGCGAAGGAGCGCAGCGCTTCCGCCGCGTTACGCAAGCCGTCGATGGCCCGAATCACTTCAGCCGCGGCGTCGCTCGCCGGCTTGCCCCCTTCTCGCGCAATCAGCGTGACAAACCGTTCTTGCCTTGACTCCAGCAGACCGGCGGCACGCTGGAGCACGGCACTCCGCTGATGTGGCTTGAGCCATCCTTCGCGGTTGCGCATCGCGTCCGCGGCGGAAACGAGCTTGTGCTCGAGGGCATCGCCGTCGTCTGCAGACACCTCCGCGATCATCGCGCGGTCGAAGGCCTGCACCACGCGAAGCGTCAACGTCATCTACCCGCGGCCGTTCATTTCTTCGG
>CAVTIL010000015.1:0-729397 GCA_963734695.1 uncultured Acidobacteriota bacterium | reverse complement strand
CGATGTATTGCTTTCCTCTCCTCGGCAACCTCTTCGATTATCATGGGATTGGTGGTAATCTGAGCTGACGTACGCTGGAAGGATTGTGCGCGGACGTGATTGCGGAAGGAACAATCTGCTGGCCTGCTGGATGAACGTGACGATCGCCGAACAGCCATCTCGCGCCCGGCGCTACGACGTGGTGCGGCTGATGACATCGGTGACCATGGGCGCTGAATTACGTTGGGGATCTGCCGGCGGCGCCAAATACTTCTTTCCCGGCGTCGCGGGCCCGGAACTCACGCAATCTCCAGCAGCATCCTGCGGTTGGCGTGCTGGCGCGAGATCGAGTGGGTAACGATCGACGGATCGGCAAACACTCATGCGCAGGTTGATCGAAGCGGCGGCTGAATTCGTGAAACGCGGCGATTGCGGGATCGACCTCCGTTTCCACGCGCGACGAGTCTGGTCTGAAGACCCGCGCGCTGTTTGCCGGGTAGTAATGTTCGGGCCACCGTCCGGCGCGCCGCGGCAATCAGCCAGCAGGTCACGTCCATACACCGCTGGGTATGCCGCCATAAGCGGGTTGTTCCGCGAATTCCTCGATGATTACTGATGTCACCCAGCCGTGGGTCGGCGGCAAGGCGAGCTACAAGCTCGGCAGCATCATCAGGGCGGAGGGGAACTCATCATCTACGCGCCGCACCTGTCGGCTGATCTCCGTCACGAGATGGCGCTCATCGAGGAGACCGCGCCACTGCTGGAGAGCGTGCGCGGAGATGGCCGGGCAGGCATCCGACCGACTGGTGCGGCAAACCCTGCGCGTTGCCGCCACCTCGCGCACGTTGCGTACGCCGGGACAAGGGTAACCACCGGGGTTGCTGCTCAGGTCGCCATTCTTGTTGCTGCGAGTTGCCCAATCGATGGTGCAGGCGTGCTGACCTTTGCTGGCATCGACATGCGGCAGGGTTCTTGAGCTGGTGGTAACATTTGGATGACGTGATGCTGAATGCTGGCCAAGACGAGTCCAGCGGCCGCTGAAGATCTTCCACCCGGCTTCACTTGTCACGCTGCATTCTACGTAAAAACAGGAAGGGAGAAAGAGAAAGGAGATTCTTCTCTTTTCCCGATCCACTCATTTCCGCTGCTCAGCGTCGACTGGGCAGGTCTGCATCTTGATGAGGGCCGACCCGATTAAGGAATTGCCACGAGTTGCTCGTTGGCGGGTTCGGGAAGAATTGCAACACGACCTGGCAAAGGAACCCTCGATTTCACCAGTTTTCGCAGTTGGTCCCGTGTGGCGTGAACAATCGCCACTCGGTGTTCATGTTCCAGAGACACTGCTGGCCACGTAGGATTCGACCGAGGCAATCATCGCCTGCGGAATGCCAGCGCATGAAACGTGGGGACCTGGCCTGTTGGAATCCGTCTACAAGGCATGCTTGTTGATTGAGCTTCAAGGAGCAACGGAACATCGAACGAGACGAATCGAAGATGATTTAACAAGGGTCACGACCTCAAGACTGAATTCTGTCCGGATTGCATCGTGAACAACATTGTGGTCATCGAACGAAGGCGGTCGAGAGGCCTTGGCGCAGAGCGCAGTCGATTACTTGGACCGCTCGAAGTTGGAGGACTGCCCATTGGCTTGCTCATGAACTTCAATGTCCCGTTGTTGAAGCAGGGCACTGAGCGAAGCGGCGCGTCCGGCACTGGCTGATAGGAGTTGAGAAACAGTTCCCCTTCCTCTCCGTCATCTCTTGGTAATGAATGCAGCTTGACAGTTAAAGTGGCGGATCTGAGCGATCCCTTCCAGACGAGTTGCGCGGGACGAACTGACTGCTGCCTGCAGGGTAAAATATCTTCAACGATCCTGCGGGCTAAACGTAGCGTGCTTTATCGTTCGGCGGCGGCGTTGTCGGCAGTACGGCACCCGCATCGCGTGATGAGCGCGGCGCGAGGAATTTCAGATCGACACCTAAGGGTTGGCGTCTGGCGATGTCGCCACCACACCGCGATGAAACTGACCTGCCTTTTCCCCTTCTGGCGTGGCGCAAAGGCTGCCAGCTGACCGATGGCGCTTCCAGGACAGCATGTTGTCTTTATCCCACGGTGCCGCAAGCGCCTTATCAAAGTCGACGGCGGGGATTCAGCAGGCGGTGGTTCTTCGGGTTGGTGCCGTAAACGAGGAGCGGTGAGGTGAAGATCGCGGCCGTCGCGATCTGATGCAGGGGTGACGGGGCTGCGTCGTGCTGCGGTGATTGCCGAAGATGACCGGCGTGAAATTGCCTGCAGCTGGCGCAAGATATCGCGGAACGGGATGGTCGTATTGTGACGGGCCCACGTCTGCGCCCGGTGCTCCAGGCCGTGACGCCCTCGCGCGTCAGCTCGTTCGGCGACGCCGGCCATTCGCCGGCCTTGTCGCGCCGTGGAAGTCGACGTAGCTGAAATTCCGCCGTGTCGCGCAGAATCGCCTGGTAGAGATCGATCAGCATCCTTCGCCTCGTGGTCGAAGAAATCAATCTTGACGCCCGCGACTCCGAACCAGATGCAGCCGCTGAACACGCTGCGTGCGTCGCGATCCTGGATGTCGCGGCCGGTGGTACGACAGAAGGATGCCGAGACTCTTCTTCTGCTCCCTCGAGCACGATGAGGGTCGCGAAGCCGATCGTCCGTCCAGCGGCGCCACAGGCCTTCGACCACCTGGTACTCGAACCCCTAGCTTTCCGGCCATGTCGGAGTCCTTGATGCCCTCGAACGCGTTCTCGCCTCCGTCGAGAATGCCACGGCGACTGGGTTTGATCACGGGGTGTCGATGCCTTGCGGGAAGATCGCGGGATCGGGCGGTGCTGACAGGTTCGAAATGATATCGCTGTCGACCAGCGTGCTCAGGTCGGAACCAGCGAGTATCACGCGCCGATGGTGTCGGTGATCGTGCCGGTCGCTTGGCGCGGGGACTCCAGCGCTGCGCCTCACCCAGCGTGGCGGGATAGCGGAGCCGATACGGATACGACGCAGGCGCCGAGTGCGCAAGCCTCGCGGCAGTTGCCCGGCGGTCCGTCTGCAACACCATGCCGGCAGTTCCTCCAGCGCGGTTTCTGGCGGCGATGTACCCGTAGCCACTGCCATCCGGCAATTGGGCGGTCACGGGAGGCGCCGCCCAATCGCCCTCGGGGCATCTTCTACGCCTTCTTTTCGTGCACGCCCTCGGCATGCTGGTCGAGGTCGGCGTACGAGATGATGCTGCGTGGAAGGGCAGTCGAAAACGCTTGTTCGGCACCCGCGCTGGCGTTCGTCCGCGCGCAACGATGGCAGTTGAAATGCGACCCCGTCGCTGAAGGCGCGAACTTCGATCGAGTATCGTGTTCCGGTCGATCCACGGACCAGCGCGACAGTCGCACCGTCTTCAGCGATGGATCGCGGTCGAGTGCACGCCTCGCGTTTGATACCGATCGTCCTGCCGTGTTCGTTCCATGCTGGTCATCCGTCACGCCGTCGCCCAGGTTTACGCCATCGACGACGACGCCGAGCCGCGCACAACTCGACGACGGACGCCCTTTCAACGCTACCCGATAGGCCACGCGGCCTTCGGACCGGAGATGATCGAACTGATTTTGCGCCGAAGGACCCTCGACAGTGATCGGAAGCGGCACACTCTTCCACCGGGCGGCTGGCGGTGATTTCACGTCCTGCGGTCGATCCAGACGGGCTGGCGACGAGAATTTGACTACCTGCTGTTTAACGTCCGCAGTCGGTGGCAGCGTTCGGACGTAGCGCCAGGTAATCGGGCTTGTTGAGCGCCAGGCCTGCGAAGAGCAGGCTCGTTGACGACACCGTCAGCTCGGCGTTGTAGATGACGTCAGGCGGCTTCGGCCAGGACTTCTTGGTCCTGATGAACGGAACCATGTATTCCAGCGCGGCGGAGCCCTCGCCCGTCCGGCATCTCGAACGTCCAGAGATTGTCCGCAGGCGTCGAACAGTCCTCGGCGACGGTCGTCATCGCATCCAGGTTGAACACGAATAGCCGTAGGGCTTGTCCGCCTGAGTTCCTTGAAAATCTGCCTTCGGCGCAATCTGGTTCGGCACGAGCACGGTCTTGAACGATCGCGCGCGTACGCGAGAAGCTTTTCATCTCCCGTGAGGTGCGCGAACGCCGCCACCTGCATGACCCAGCACGTCCCGCGGTCGGTCCTGGCGTCGCGCTGGGCAATCCTGGTACTCGTGGTAGCGACCAGTGGAGGAATCGGTGAACCAGCCGCGGAGCGCCGACCGATTGCTCGCCTGCCAGCCCGGCGCCTTGTCCAGCACTTCAGCGGCACGTGCCACTTCCACCAGGTGAATCGTGTCGATGATGCCGGTCCCGCGCCCGGTAAACGGCGATGGATCGCCGCGCATACTGGAGATTGGGATTCATGCGCGTGGCAGAATCGATGAACCACGCTCGCAGGTGTTTCAGCGCCAGATCAGTAGTATCGACGGTCACCGGTCAGCTTCCAGGCAGCGGCGAAGCGCCGGCACCTGGACCGACAAGCGCATCAGGTATCGACGGTGATCGTCTAGTTGTCGGGGTTCGACATCCCGTCGCGCTGGATGTAGGGACCCCCTGGGATCTGCGGATTTGATGATCAGTACGTCCTCGAAAGAAATCGTGGAGGCCACCGGCGCTCCGCGGCGACGACTGGGCGGTGATGGTGATCTGCGGCTGGCGGTATCCTTGTCGGCTGCCGAAATGACGCGGGCCCGCTCGCGGTTGAAGTCGATCGCGAGCGTGGGGCATCGCGGAGCAACACGAACAGCGGCGCAACGACGAGCTGTTCCTGCATCAAAGCTGCCCCCCTTGAATTGCTGATTGCTGATTGTCAATCGCTGATTGAAACCCGGAGTTCTCCAATCGATATTCTGGAAATGCTGGTGCCGATTCAATCAGCAATCAGCAATCAACAATGCCGCCTCCGCTCGATCGCCTGACGATTAACCGGGGAGGAACCACCACCGAGCGGAACCGGTCCGACGGCTGCGGCCCGATACGATCCAGCAACAGGATGGCCGCCTGCTTGCCCTGCTCGTCGCGCGACCAGCTCACTGTCGTCGTCAGACGCGGCGCAGGTCGCCCAGCGCGATATCGCCGTGCTGACGATGGCGATGTCGTCGGGCACGCGGAGCCGCCCGGCGTCCCAGATGGCTTTATTGCTCATCGCCGACGGGTCGTTCGCGGCGAACACGGCGTCGATTCGCGGTTTGAGCGCGAGCAGCTTCTTCATCGACCGTAGCAGCCTGTCGGCTTCCTCGACCAGCCGCCTGCCGGATGACCCATTCCGATCAAGTCCGACACCGAGCGCCTTCAGCGCCGCCTTGTAGCCTTCGGCGCGCCGCTTGGCGTGCACGATGGGCGTGCCGATGATGCGGGCGATCGCCTTGCGCCCGCTGACGAGGTGGGTCGCCGCGAGCCGTCCGACTTTCGCGTCATCGGTCAGGACACGGTCGCACTTCACGATGGGGTGATCGTCGCGATCGATCATCACCAGGCCGATGCCGAGCGGCTGAGCCGCTTAAGCAGTTCGTATTGCCGGAGGCATTGACGGACGCGAGGATGATCCCGTCGACCTGGCGCTGGCGCAGGAGGTCGATCTCGGCGCGCTCCTTGACGGGATCTTCGTTGGCAGAACCGCACAACAGCAGTCCGTATCCGTGCGCGCTGGCGACCGTCTCGAGGCGGCGACGATCTCGATGAAGAACGAGTGCATCAGGTCCGGGATGACCACGCCGAGCGTGTGGGTGCGGCGCAGGGTGAGGCTGCGCGCAACGGCGTTGGGCTGGTAACCGAGCTCGGCGACCTTGGCGAGGACACGGGCGCGGGTGGCGTGGCCGATGTCTTCGCGGTTGTTGAGGACCTTGGATACCGTCGTAATGCAGATGCCCAGCTCGCCGGCGATCCGCTTGATCTTGTGGTGCTCGATGCCATGCCCGTTCTTGTCGTCCTCGGCCTCGGGCTGGTAGGGCTTAGCCGATGCTTTAGCGTTAAAGTTCATTACTTTAACGGTAAAGCATAGTATCACAAGCGCCGCGCCGTCTCCCGGCGCGAAATGGCTGCCGGACCGATTTGGGTTCGATGATCTTACACCGTGAAACCGTATTACTTCTTGCTGATCGTCATCTCGCTCTGGCTCGCTCTGCGTGGTGGGCAATGCAGTACTACCCGCGCCCACCCGATCCGGCGCGCGAGAAGCGCCTCGAATGGTTCCGCGAGGTAAGTACGGCCTCTTCATTCACTGGGGGCTGTACGCCATCCCGGCTGGGGGAATGGACAGCGGTGATCCCTCGGGCTTGGCGAGTGGATCATGAACCGCTCGAAAATTCCGGTGCGGATTACGAGAAGCTGGCGGCGCAGTTCAACCCCGTCAAGTTCAATCCGGACGAATGGGTCCGGCTGGCCCAGGACGCGGGGATGAAGTACATCGTCATCACGTCCAAGCACCACGATGGCTTCGCGTTGTTCCAGTCGAAGGCCAGCTCGTACAACGTCGTCGATGCGACGCCCTTCAAGCGCGACGTGCTCAAGGCGCTGGCCGATGCGTGCGCGAAACGCGGCATGCGCCTCGGCTTCTACTACTCGCAGTCGCCAGGACTGGCACGACAAGGACGGCGCCGGCAACACCTGGGAACTTCGGATCCGGATCAGTCAGCCGACGGCAAAGAGCTCAAGAACTACGACGCGTATCTCGCGCGAAAGGCTGACGCCGCAGTCAAGGAGCTCCTCACCGGTACGGCCCGTGGCGCTCATCTGGTTCGACACGCCGACGGATGATGACGACCGAGCGTGGGCAGCGTTTTCGCCGACATCGTTCGTTCGACACAGCCGAACACGCTCATCGACGGCCGCCTCGGCACCGACGGCGACTACCGATTGACCGGCGACAAGTGGTGCCACCGAAGCCTCGACGGAAGCGTGGGAGACTCCCGCGACCATGAACGATACATGGGGGTTCCGGAAAGACGACACGAATCTGGAAGTCCCCGGCCCCTATTCGCCTTCAAGCTCGTGGACATCGTCAGCAAGGGCGGAAACTATCTCTTGAACGTCGGGCCAACCGCTGAAGGCGTGATCCTCAGGCCAGCCAGGACATCCTTCGTACGGTTGGCCGTGGCTGAAAGTGAACGGCGAGGTAGTCTATGGCGCGGGCGCATCGCCGTTTGGTCGATGAATTCGGTGAGTACACGTCCGCGAATGCGAAGGACGTCCGCGGCAGCGGCTGTTCCTGCCACAAACCGAGTGGCGCGTCACGACGAAGCCGGGGAAGCTGTACTTCACGTTCTTCAGCGAACCTCGTGCCCCGTTCGAAATACCTGCAATCAAGAACAGAATCACGCGGCGCATATCGCCTTGCCGATCACGCGCCGGTCGAGCTGGCGACCCAGAACGGCAAAACCAGTTTTACCCTGGAACGGCCAATGCTTGACCCACGGCCACCGTGGTCGTCGTTGGTTCGAGGGAGGCGGTCGGTCAGGGAGGTGACGGAGGGTACGAAGAAGGTCCGAAACGAAGAAACGAAGCAAACGAAGACGAACGAAGGCTTATTCTTTCCAGTCGGCAAAAATCGAGAGCAGCGAGGGACATCGAACGCGGTTTCGGAGGAACTACCACATGAACTTCGTTCGTCTTCGTTCTCTCCGTTTCTTCGTTGTGAACTCCGTTTCCTTCGTCACCTCCGTCGCCTTGCTTCTCCCGCACCGGACACTTCCCCGCGGCTCTTCCTGCTGGATGCTGCGGCGCCTCCAGTCGGCGCGCGCGGCCATCGCGCAACATAGCTCCGCAGTCACGCCGGCGTGGACAGCGCGAAAGCCGACGCCGGCAAAGCGCTCGCGCTCGAGCGGTTCTCTGTCGTCGACAAAACGACTACGCCGCCGAGCGGCGACAAGCACGACTACATGACGCAGGCACCGTACTGGTGGCCCGACCCCAAGAAGCCAGACGGCCTCCCGTACATCCGTCGCGACGGTGAGCGCAATCCGGAGCTCAATCGACTTCCCGATCACGGCGCCATGGATCGAATGGCGTCCGCGGTGACCACGCTGGCACTGGCCGCCTGTCTTGGCGATGACGACCACTATGCGGCGAAAGCCGTTCAGCTGCTGCGCGCCTGGTTCATCGATCCGGCGACGCGGATGAATCCGAGCCTTACCTATGCCCAGTTCATTCCCGGGAATCAATACCGGACGCGGCATCGGTCTCATCGAGACGGGCGTGGCCTGCGCGCGTAGTGGACGCCATCGGTCTGCTGGAGGCCAGGGGATCGTTATTGGCCCGGGACAAGGATGCCCTTCGAGACTGGTTCGCCCGCTTTCGGAACATGGATGCGCGAGAGTCCGTACGGACGGGACGAGTCGAACGCGAAGAACAATCACGAACCTATCACGATCTGCAGGTCGCCATCTATGTGCTATACGCCGACCAGCCTGCGATCGCGAAACGAGTCCTCGAAGAAGCGCGCGAGAAGCGGATCGATGCGCAGATCGCAGTCCGACGAGCCGGCACCCGCTCGAGCTCGCGCGCACGCGATCGTTGCAGCTACAGCGTCATGAATATCGACGGGCTGACGCAGCTGGCGACCGTCGGCGATCGAGTTGGCGTGGACTTATGGAACACACGCCTAAGGGTTCGACGACGCCGGCCATGCGTGAGGCGCTGCTCTACCTCGCGCCTTATGCCCTTGGCGACACGAAGTGGCCGCACCAGCGATCGGCGGCTCGGATCCCGAGTCGCTGTTCCCCGTGCTGCGCCGGGCGGCGTCGCACTATCAGGATGCTGAGTTCCGGAAAGTCACCGCGCGAGTTCCAGTTGTCGGGACTGCGGATCGGCTCAGTGCTCGATCTCCGCAGCTGCGCGCTGATGGCTTCGCGCAGAGTTGACGAAGGACGAGAACTCAAGGCGACTGCTCGGTCCGCCGCCGCGCGCTTCGCGCGTCAGGGGAGCTCAAGCGCAGTACGCAGCATGTGATGTGGCTGTTTGTATCGCGTCTCTTCGGTCTCCCCTGTGGCTGGCTGCTGCCGCGGCGGACATGACTCTCTCGCATCTTCGCGCGAGAATTCGTGGCGATCTTCTTCGTACGTCTCCGTTCACTCCGTTTCTTCGTTGTGAACTCCGTTACCTCCGTTCCCTCCACGCAGGCCCGCCGGGAAACTCGTACTCGACTCTCGACTCCCGCTTGATCTCGCTGCTGTAGCCCGGCGCGTGGGCGCCATGTAGCGGCCGCGGCGGACGACGACGGGATCGACGAAGTGCTCGTGCAGGTGATCGACGAACTCGGTGACGCGATCGTCCATGCGGCCGGAGACGCGCAGGTAGTCGAACATCGACAGGTGCTGCACCAGCTCGCACAGCCCGACGCCGCCGGCGTGCGGGCAGACCGGGCACGCCGAACTTCGCGGCCATCAGGATGACCGCGAGGTTCTCGTTCACGCCGCCGAGGCGGCAGCTGTCGATCTGGCAGAAGCTCGATCGCCTTGCGCCTGCAGGAGCTGCTTGAAGATGCACGCGGTTCGCGCAGTGCTCGCCGGTGGCGACGCCGATCGGCGCGCACGCGCGCGCGCGATCGTCGCGTGCCCAGCACGTCGTCCGGGCTCGTCGGCTCCTCGATCCACAGCAGGTTGAAGCGCGAGAGCGCGCGGACGCGCTCGATCGCCTCGTTCACGTCCCAGCGCTGGTTGGCGTCGATCATCAGCTTGCTGGCCGGGCCCGATCTCCTCGCGGACCAGCCCGACGCGCCGCGCGTCGTCGGCCGGATCGCGCGCCGACCTTGACCTTGAAGTGCGTCCAGCCGTCGGCGATCGCCTCGCGGCAGAGCCGCCGGACCTTGTCGTCGGAATAGCCCATCCAGCCGGCCGACGTCGTGTAGGCGGGATAGCCGTCGCGCAGGAGGATCGCCTCGCGCTCCGCCCTTGCTCGCCTGCTGCCGCTCGAGGATGCTCGATCGCCTCGTCTGGCGTGAGCGCGTCGGTGATGTACCGGAAGTCGATGCACGTCGACGATCTCGCCGCGGCGTCATGTCGGCGAGCAGCTTCCAGACGCGGCTTGCTCTCGCCGCTTCGCGTGCAGATCCCACACCGCGTTGACGATGGCCGCCATCGAGAGGTGGATGACGCCCTTCTCGGGCCCGAGCCAGCGCAGCTGCGAGTCTCCGACGCCAGCGTCCGCCAGAACGCCGCCGGCTGCGGCGATGATCTCGTCGAGCGTCGCGGCCGACGACCAGCGGCGCGAACGCGCGGATCGCCTCGACGCAGACCTCGTTGCCGCGGCCGATCGTGAACGTGAAGCCGTGCCCCTCGAGGTCGCCGTCGGTCTTCAGAATGACGTAGGCGGCCGAGTAGTCGGGATCCGGGTGGACCGCGTCGGTCCCGTCCGCGGTGAGCGACGTCGGAAATCGCAGGTCGACGATCTCGAGGTCTCGGTAATCTTCATCGAAGCTCCAGTCGCCGTGCGTCGAGCGAACGCGATCGAGCGCGACCGCCGCGACGATGATGCCGCCGGTGACGATCTGCTGCACCCAGTTGGCCAGCCCCTTCTGCGAGCAGCCGATCTGGATGATCGTCATGATCGCGGCGCCGATGAGCGTGCCGGCGACCGTGCCGCGCCCGCCGAGCAGGCTGCCGCCGCCGATGATGACCGCCGCGATGACGTCGAGCTCCAGGCCGACCGCCACGGTCGGATCGCCGACCGACAGCTTCGAGAACTGCAGCAGGCCGGCGATGCCGGCCAGCGCCGCCGACAGCGTGTAGACGACGATCTTGGTCCGCGTGATCGCGACGCCGCACAGCCGCGCCATCCGCTCGTTCGATCCGATCGCGAACACGTGGCGGCCGAACCGCGTGTAGCGCAGCAGCCCGGCGACGACGAGCGCCAGCACGATGACCGCCCAGATGCCCGGCGGCAGCAGCGTCGCGCCGCGCGTGACGTCCGCAGCAGATCGTTCAGCCAGGTCGATCGGCGCTTCGATGCGCCGCTCGTCGGCGAGCCCCTTCGCCGCGCCGCGCACGATCAGCATCGTGCCCAGCGTGACGATGAACGGCACGACCTTGAGCCGCGTGATCAGGACGCCGTTGACGAGGCCGCAGAGCGCCGCCGCGGCGACGCCGCCGAGCGCCGCGAGCAGCGGGCGCACGTCCGTCGCGCAGCAGCAGCGCGATCACGACCGTGCGTGAGCGCGATCATCGAGCCGACCGACAGGTCGATGCCGCCGGTCACGATCACGATCGTCATGCCGAGCGCGGCCATGCAGACGATCGCCGTCTGGCGCGCCATCAGCTCGAGGTTCGCCGGGCGCGAAGAACTGCGGCCCGACGAGGATGCCGAAGATGACCGCGACGAGCACGAGGCCGAAGAGCGGCGCCGGCGCGATCGAGCAGCGACCGCGTCGTCATGCGGCGGTCCCGCTCGTGGCCGCCATCATCAGGTCGTGTTCGGTGAGCGTCTCGGCCGGCACGGCGCGCGCCGAGCCGGCCGCGGCGCATGACGGCGATGCGATCGCACAGGCCGAGCAGCTCGGGCAGATAGCTGCTGACCATCAGCACCGCCTGCGCGGCGCGCGGCCGCCGGTGTCAGCCGACGAGCGCGTCGATCAGGCGGTAGATCTGCGCCTTGCTGCCGACGTCGATGCCGCGCGTCGGCTCGTCGAGCACCAGGACGTCGACGTCGTGATGGAGCAGGCGCGCAGCGCGACCTTCTGCTGGTTGCCGCCCGACAGCTCGCCGGCCGGCTGCGCCGGGCCCGCGCACTTGATCGCGAGCCGCGAGATCCAGCGTGCGGCGGCGCCTGTCTGCCGCGCGGGGACAGACAGCGCCTGCCGGGCCGAACGGCTCGAGCCGCGTCAGCGTCAGGTTGTCGGCGACGCTCAGGCCGAGCGCGAGCCCTTCGCTCTTGCGGTCCTCGCTCAGCAGGCCCATGCCCTGCGTGCCAGCGCTGCGTGAGCGGCGTCGCCGCGCCGCTGTACGACGCCGATGCGGACCCGGCCGCTCCGCACCGGCTCGAGGCCGAACAGCGTGCGCAGCAGCCGCGTGCGGCCCGAGCCGACCAGCGCCGGCGATGCCGAGGATCTCGCCGCGGTGGAGCGTGAACGACGCGACGCCCGGCTCGAGGCCGCCGACCTCGAGGATCGCCTCGCCGCGCGTGCGCGGCGTGCGCGGAAAGAGATCGCCGGCGCGGCGCCGACCATCAGCGCGACGATCGCGTCGTGCGTGGCGTCCGCGGTCGCGCCGCCGCCGGCGTTGCGGCCGTCGCGCAGCACGACGAAGCGATCGGCGATCGTCTTCACCTCCTCGATGAAGTGCGAGATGTAGACGATCGCGTGGCCCTGCGCCTTCAGGCGGCGGAGCAGCGCGAACAGACGCTCGACGTCGGCGCGGCCGAGGCTGCTCGTCGGCTCGTCGAGCACGAGCACGCGGCAGCCGACCGCGAGCGCGCGCGCGATCTCGACGAGCTGCTGCGCGGCGACCGACAGCGTGCCGACGGCGGCGTCGGGCGGGATGTCGTCGTGCCCGAGCTGCGCCAGCGCGGCGCGCGGCCATCTCGCGCATGCGCGGCGCGATCGACGAGGCCGAGCCGCGTCGGCTCGGCGCCGAGCAGGATGTTCTCCATCACGCTGCAGGTGCGGCGCGAGCGACAGCTCCTGGTAGATCATCGCGACGCCGGCGCGGCGCGCCTCGATCGGGCTGCGGCGGCGCGTAGGGCCGTGCCGTCGATCGTCATCGTCCCCGCGTCGGGCGGCAGCGCGCCGGCGAGGATCGCCATCAGCGTGCTCTTGCCGGCGCCGTTCTGGCCGACAGGCCGCAGATCTCGCCGGCCGCGACGGAGAGGTCGACGCCGTCCAGCGCGACCGTCGCGCCGAACGCCTTGCGGATGCCGCGCATCTCGAAGCGGTGCGGCGCCGCGGCGGGCGGCTGCGTCACTTTTGCGAGGTCCGGCTGCAGCAGCGCCTTCATCTCCGGCGTGTCCATGTTGTCGTGCGTCGCGACGTGCACGCCGGTGTCGATCCGCTTCTCGACCGGCTGCCCCTTCAGGTGCGCGACCATCGTCTTCACGGCGAGGTAGCCCATCTTGACGGGATCCTGCACGACGAGGCCGTCGATGCGCGCCGTCGCGCAGCCCCTTCACGAGATTCGGCGACGCGTCGAAGCCGACGAACTTCACCTTGCCCGCCCAGCCGTTGTCCTGCAGCACGCGCAGCATCGCGAACGTCGACGGACTCGTTCGGCGTGAAGATGCCGTCGATGCCGAGCGATGCCGTCCGGCTTCTTGTAGGTGCTCAGCAGCGACTCGGCCTTCTTGTACGCGCCTTCGACGTCGGCGCCGCCGTACTGGTTCGAGCTGACGACCTCGATTCCGGGGATGCGCCTTCATCGCGTCGAGGAAGCCCTGCTCGCGCTTGCCGGTGCTGTCGTGCCCTTCGGCGTAGCGCAGCAGGATGACCTTGCCCTTGCCCGTTCAGGCTTTCCGCCAGGCGCTCGCCGCCCAGCTGCCCGCCCTTGAGGTTGTCGGTGGCGACGAAGCTGACGTAGTTGTCGCCCTTCAGGCCCGAGTCGAAGATCACGACCGGGATCTTGCGGTTGCACCGCGTCGTCGACCGGCCGCACCAGCGCGGCTCTCGTCGAGCGGCGCGAGCACGATGCCCGACACGCCGCGGCTGACGAAGCCTTCGACCTCGGACACCTGCGAGTCGCGATCGTCCTCGCGCAGCGGCCCGCGCCAGATGATCGTCGACGCCGAGCTCCTTCGCCGCGCCTGTTCGGCGCCGGCGTGGATGCTCTGCCAGAAGTTGTGCGTCGTCCCCTTGGGGATGACGGCGATGGTGAGTCCCGGCGCCGGACGCGCCGATCCGGATTGCCGGCGCGCCTTGCGCAGCCGCGCGATCGCGGACGCGAGCGCACGCCGACCAGGCGACAGTCGGTTCATAGCTCGCCAAGACTCGAGCGCTGATCTGGCTAGAGACTCGTTCTGGTCTCACTGCCGCGACTCTGACCTGTCGCTGATGCCTTCAGGCTGAAGACTCCAGAGATCCTCTGTCGCCGTGCCGCCGAGGATCTGCTCCTGCTCGTCGGCCGAGTACTCACGCGATCGCGTCCGCGCACGACGCCGATGACGTCGTCGTACGGCGCCGCGAGCGTGCAGACGGGCCAGTCCGATCCGATCATCAGCCGTGACGGGCCGAAGCGACTCGAGCGCCGCGTCGAGGTACGGCCGAAGCTGCGCCGGCGTCCAGCGATCGCCAGTCCGCTTCGGTCACGAGCCCCGACAGCTTGCACCATACGTTGGGAAGCGCGGCCAGCTCGCTCGAAATGCGCGCCGCCACGCCTCGATAGCCGCCGCCCCGGATGTCCGGCTTGCCCAGGTGATCGAGCACGAAGCGCTGCCGCGGAAAGGCGCGGGCGAAGTCGACGGCCGCCGGCAGCTGTCGCGCGTACACGAGGATGTCGTAGGTCAGGCCGTGCCGCTCGAGCGCGCGCGATGCCGCGGCGAAAGTGCGCGGCCGATCAGGAAATCCGTCCGGCTCGGCCTGCACGATGTGGCGGACGCCGACGAGCTGCGGATGCTGCGCCAGACGCGCTCGAGCTCCGCGTCGACGTCCGGCGACTGCAGATCGACCCAGCCGACCACGCCGGCGATGAACGGATGACGGTCGGCGAGCTCGAGCAGCCAGCGCGTCTCCTCGAGCGTCTGCCGCGACCTGCACCGCGATCGCACGCGTCGACGCCGCGCCGCCGGCATCTCGCGCTGCGCGTCGGCGGGCAGGAAGTCGCGCCGCAGCGCCGCCATCGAGTCGTCGATCCAGTCGTACTCGGCGGCGGTCGTACCGCCAGAAGTGCTGGTGCGCGTCGATTCTCTGATCGGCTGCGACCCTGACGTCGGCACGCCTGCGTGTCAGCGGCCATGCATCGAGGTATCGGCGTGCCGCCGCGCTCGCTCGACTCGTAGCACGCCTCGACGAGCGCCATCGTCTTGATCGCGTCGTCGACCGAGCCGACGAGCGTCGTATCTTCGCCGGCGACGAACCGCTGCAGGTTCGACATCGGTCCCTCGAACGCCTCGATGAACCACGACCCGCGCAGCGGCACGCTGCGCCACGCCTCGTCGGTAGCGACCTCCATCGTGTCGGGCGGCCCGGTCGGGTAGTCGAGGTTCACGCCCCAGGTGAGCCGGACGGCGCCCGAGCGTCCTTCGACCATGAGCTGCGACGCCCGGTGCCGCGGGCCGGCGCGGTGCGTGTGGTTCAGGACGAGCGAGCAGCGCAGTGCGATCGCCGTAGTCGAGGATGATCGAGCTGCGCGCTGTCGCGCAGCTGGGGCAGCGTCGGGATGCGCCGACGGCCTTGCAGTAGACGCCGGCCGGCTCGCCGGCGATCCAGCGGATCGCGTCGAGATAGTGGATCGAGTGATAGGGCACCTCGAGCCGCGGCGCACCGTTCGAGGAACGTCCAGAGGTGCCAGGGCTGCTCGATCACGATGCGGACGTCGATGTCGACGAGCGTGCCGAGCGCGCCGCGCGTCAAGAGGTCGCGCAGCGCCAGCATCGCTGGGCTGAAGCGGAGCTGGAAGTTGACGGCCGCGACGAGCTCGCCGGTCGCGGCAGCACGCAGGATGCGCCTCGCTTCCGTCGAGATCGTGGCCCATCGGCTTCTGCATCAGGACGGCGGAGCCGCGCGGGCAGCTGCTCGAGGATGCCGACGATCTGATCGCCGGGCACGGCCAGGTCGAACACGACGTCGGCGACGCGGCGCTGACGGCGTCGCAGCGAGTGAAAGACGCGCTCGATCGTCGAACTCGCGGCGGTCGCGCGCGGCTGCTCCGGGTTGATGTCGAAGATGCCGGCGACGGGATAGCCGAGTCGGCGATAGACGGGCAGGTGCGCGGTGCGCACGATGGCGCCGGCGCCGATGATCGCGATGGCGCGCGGATGCGAGGGCCGCGGCCAGGCCTGGGTCAAATGGGTCATTCGAGCGATTCCGTCAGCCTTGACGCGCCGGCTCCGGAGCGGGATGGCTGTCTTCCGCGCGATCGAGACGGAAGACCGGCTGCATCGGCGTCCACCATTCGCCCGGACCGGCGCCGGGCGCCGGCTCCTGCATCGATTTCATCAGCGCTTCCCACTCGGCCACGCGGGGACTGGAGGCGACGTGCGCGGCGAAACATCGACGAAGTCCGGGCCGTCAGTCTCGACGATCATCACGAGCCGGCGGCCCAAAAGATAGATCTCCATGTGTCGGATGCCGGCGCGACGGAGACTCGACAGGACCTCGGGCCACACCTCCCGATGATGCTGCCGATAGGATTCGATGGCCGCCGGATCTGCCTTGAGGTCGACCGCGAGCACGGTACGCGTTATCATCCCCTGCCCCGGCGCACTATTTCACACTTCAGGGCCGGAGTCAAAAGTGTTTCGTGAAGTTTACGTTTACTTTAGCGTTAAAGTCGTTTCGTCCGTCACTCGAACTGGTGTAGGATGGCGCCGGTTCGACTGTTACTTTGAACGAGGGGGAGCGAAGGGAGAGGGTAATGAGACGTGTGTGCGTTCTCGCTGTCGTGCTGCTGGCTTTCGTAACTAGCGGGACATCCGCTCAGGAGTTCCGCGGAAGTATCTCCGGCCGCGTCACCGACACTTCAAAAGGACGCATGCCGGGCGCAACCGTCACCGCGACCAACATCGAGACCAACGTGCCGTCGGCGACCACCACGAACGGTGAGGGGGATTACAGCATCCTCTACCTCACGCCGGGCATGTACACGCTCAGCGTGGAGCTCTCCGGTTTCAAGAAAATGTCCCGCGAAGGCCTGCAGGTCCGGATCGGCGACCGCCTCGCGGTCGATGGCGTGCTCGAGGTCGGCCGGATGGAAGAGACCGTCACGGTGACGGCCGAATCGCCGCTGCTCGACACCCGCAGCGGCATCGGCCGGCCAGGTCATCGACGAGAAGGCGATCTCGCTGATGCCCCTGTCGGACGGCAACCCGTTCGTGCTCGCGCGGCTCGTCCCCGGCGTCGCCTACAACGGCGACTTGAAGTTCTCGCGGCCGTTCGACAACGGCGGCACCTCGGCCATCGTCGCCGACGGTGCGACCGGCGGCAACGAGTTCACGCTCGACGGATCGCCCAACATGGCCAGCGGCCGCCGCGTGGCGTTCGTGCCGCCCGCGGGCGCCGTGTCGGAGTTCAAGGTCTCGACGGCGAGCTTCGACGCGGGTCGAAGGCCACACGGCCGGCGCCAGCGTGAACGTGACGCTGAAGAGCGGCACCAACCGCATCCGCGGCGAAGCCTACGAGTACTTCCGGCGCGACTGGCTCTCGGCGACCGACTTCTTCGTCAAGAAGGCCGGCGCGGAGAAACCCAAGGTCACCTACGACCGGCCCGGCTTCTCGCTCGGCGGCCCCGTGTGATTCCGGACTCTACGACGGCGCAACCGAACGTTCGCGTTCGGCGCGGTCGAATGGCTCTACGACGAGTTCCCCGAGCCCGGGCCGCGGACGGTGCCCTCGGAGGCGATGCGCAGGGGAGACTTCTCGGAGCTGCTGGCGCAGAACATCCTGATCTACGATCCGAACACCGCGCAGCAAGTCGGCGCGCGCGTCGTCCGGACGCCGTTCCCCGGCAACATCATCCCGACCAATCGCATCAGCCCGATCGCGCAGCAGCTGCAGAAGTACTACCCGCTGCCGAACCAGGCGGGCAACCTCGGCACCAACAACTACTTTTCCACCAACCCGAGGACGGACGATTTCTATTCCATCTCGACCCGCGTCGATCATCGCCTCACCGACAAGCAGCAAGTGTTCGTGCGCTACACGCGGAACAACCGCGAGGAAGTGCGCGGAACGCGTACTTCGGCGAGGTCAACGGCATCGTCCCGACCGGCAACTTCCTCTTTCGGATCAACGACGGCGTGACGGCCGACCACGTCTACACGATGAACTCGACGTCCGTCCTCGACATCCGCGCCGGCTGGCAGCGCTTCCAGGAGCCGAATGTCCGGCAGCACGAAGGGCCTGGTCGATCCGGCACGCTCGGGTTCACGCCGAACGTCGTCGCTCTCTTCGGCGGAGCGCAATACTTTCCGCTCGTCGATGTCGGCGGCTTCTCCGGGATCGGTGACAACCTCGCCGGCTCGATGACGCACAGCATCTACTCGTTCCAGCCGACTTTGACCCGCATCATGGGCAGCCACGCCGTGCGCGCGGGGTACGACGGGCGGCTGTACAAGGAGTCGCCGCCAACCTCGGCCGCGCGGGCGGCGATTACCTGTTCCGCGGCAGACTACACGCGAGCGCAGGACAACTCCTCCGACCTGTTCGGCCAGTCGTTCGCCTCGTTCCTTCTCGGGCAGCCGACGGGCGGAAGCATCGACCGCAACGGCGAGCGGCTGAACCACACCATGTACCACGGCGATGTTCGTTCAGGACGACTGGAAGCTGACCAGCCAGCTCACCATCAACCTGGGCCTGCGCTACGAGTACGAGAGGGCGACGACGGACTCCGACAACCGGAACGTGAACGGTTTCGATCCGAATGCGTCGATCAGCATCGCGCCGGCGGTTCAGGCGGCCTACGCGGCCAACCCGATTGCGCAGCTGCCGCCGTCGGCGTTCAACGTGCGCGGCGGGCTGCTGTTCGCATCGGACAGCCAACCCGGCTTCTGGAACGCGGACGCGAACAACTTCAGCCGCGCGTCGGGCTTCGCGTATCAGTTGAACGCGAAAACCGTGATGCGCGGCGGCCTCGGTGTCTACACCGTGCCGTTCATCATCAGCGGCGTCGTTCAGCACGGCGTATTCTCGCAGGCCACTGCGCTCATCGAGTCGGACAACCTGGGGCTGACGTTCAGGGCCAACCTGGCGAATCCGTACCCCGCCGGCGTCCTCACTCCCGCCGGCGCGTCCCTGGGCGTGAATACGTTCCTCGGTCAGAATCGGCCGGACGTTTGCGCCGATCGACTTCAGAAACGGTCAAAACGTGCGCTATCTCATCAACCTCCAGCGCGAGCTGCCGGGTCAGTGGCTGGTCGAGGTCGGATACGCCGGCAGCCGAGGGTACGATCACGACCGACCTCGACCTGAATCCGATTCCCCGCCAGTACCTCTCGACCAGCCCCGTCCGAGACCAGGCCACCATCGACTTCCTGGGCGCGAACGTGGCCAATCCGTTCCGGGCTGGTACCGGGACAGCGCATCAACGGATCGATCACGCGCGGACAGCTGCTGCGGCCGTTCCCGCAGTTCACCGGTGTCACCACCAACGCGAGCGACGGAACCACCTCCTACAACTCGGCGCAGGTGAAGGTGGAGCACCGCTTCACCAAGGGGTACATGCTCCTCGTCGGCTACACGTAGTCGCATTTCATCGAACGCGTGTCGAAGCTGAACGCGACTGACACGGAGTTACGAAGAGCGCCTGAACGCTGCGGACGCGCCGCATCGGCTGTCGATCAGCGGTATCTACGAGCTGCCATTCGGGCAAGGTCGCCACTTCGCGAGTAACGCCAATCGGCTGATCGACGCCTTCATCGGCGGATGGAGCGTCCAGGCCATTGGACAGTTCCAGAGCGGTTTCCCGATCGACTTCGGAAATCTCTACTACCAGGGTGATCCGACCGCGCTCAAGGTCCATTACTCCAACAACACCGACGTGCCTGTCTTCGACACTGCCGGCTTCTTCTTCCACGACGCGGCGGTGCAGACCAACGGTGTCGACGATCCGGTCAAGCAGCGCAACGATCAGCGGATCCGTCTGGCCAGCAATGTCCGCTATTTCCCGTCGCGCATCGATGGCGTCCGTGGTCCAGTGCTGAAGACGTGGGACATCTCGTTCGTCAAGCAGGTTCGCCTGGCTGGCTCGGTGCGAGCGCAGTTCAACGTCGAGATCCTCAACGCGTTCAACCAGACGTACTTCAACAACGCCAACACGGATCCGACGAATGCAAACTTCGGGAAAGTGACGAGCCAGAACAACCTGCCGAGGGAGATTCAGCTTGCGGCGAAGATCGTCTTCTAATCCACAGAGGACACAGCAGAGAACAGCCACAGAAAAACACAGGAAAACACAGACCGGACGACAACAAATTCAACATAGAGAGACATGAAAAAGGGCGGGGGTAACCCCGCCCTTCGCATGTACTGTGAAAGCAGAAGATGCTGTGTTTTTCTGTGTTCTTCTGTGGCCTTACTTCTGCGCCGTGGCCTTCTGCGGCGCGAACTCCTGATACGCCTTCTCGATGTCGGCCGGCTTCGCGGTCCCACCAAGAATCAACACGCGGAAGTGGAAGGTCGTGGACTTCCCCGGCTCGAGCGTCAGGTCGAACTGCTGCTTCCCATCGGTCAGCACGCTCGCGCCGAGCGGATTGGCGGCGAAGAGGCCGTAGCCGCGCGCGTGCCAGTAGGTCGGAAAGTCAGGATTCGCGGGATTGTCGAGAATGGCGATCGTCACCGGCTCGCCCGAGACGGTTCCGGTCAGCATCATCCATCGGCCGCGCGTGCCCCAGACCTTATCGCCCTGCAGTCCTTCGCTGCTCGTGTACTGACCGCTGACGCCGGTATTGTCCTTGACCGGCTTCGGTGTCGGCTTGCCGGACTCGTCGGTCAGCACCTCGGCCTTGTCGTAGGGCAGCTCCAGCTCGCGCGCGACGCGCATGCCGAAGAACGATTCCTTGTTGTCCTTGAAGACCACCTTCTCGCCGAGCGCGGTCAGCGTCGTCGTGCGATCGATCGTCCGTGACTTCGCGTCGCCCCTGAAGACGAACTGGGTCTGCTCTTTCAGGAGCGCGGTGTTGTCAGGCTTCACCCACTCGGTCTCGACCGTCAGGCTCCCGCTGTCCTTGCCGCCCTTGGCTTCCACGATCTTCCTGTGGAAGATGGTGCCCATGTGCGGCTGCTGTTCCGGCTTGATGGCGTCCGAATTGTTCCAGAAATCGAGGCCGTTGACATCGCCGTGATTCAGCCAGAGGCCCACGTGATGCGGATGATCGACGCGCTCGTTCTTGCGCGGCTCGAGCGGATAGCCGCGCGTCACGACCGTGCCGTTCGCGCTCCGCAGCGGAAACAGCGTCGGCTTCTTCAGCGTCGTCGGCCAGATGTAGGACGTGAACGGCTTGCCATCGATGATGACGTCGACGCGGCGGTCCGCTTCCTTCGGAACGACCTGGATCCGCTGCGACTGGGCCGCCGCACCGGCCAGCAGACCCACAACAAGCACCATCGTCGCGCACGCAGCTTTTTGGAGTTTCGTCACTGTTTCACCCTTCTGAACCTTGTGGAACCTGGAACGAACCGGCAGAACCTTGCAGAACCCTGGAGAACCTAGTAGAACCTAGGTTTTGCGATAGAGTTTGTATCACTTTCTGGAGTGCACATGCCACTACGACGACTTGCGGTTGCGGCCTTCTTCCTGGCTCTCTGCGGCGCCCCTGACGGCGCTGGCTCAGCCGCACAGCCCGGCGCCAAACACGCTGACCGACGCCGAGAAAAAAGCCGGCTGGATCCTGCTCTTCGACGGTCACTCGCTCGACGGGTGGCGCGGATACAAAAAGCCCGATGCCACGGACTCCCGCTGGAAGGCGGAGGACGGTTCGCTCGCGCTTCCGCCGGACAACGGGAAAGACACGCACGGCCAGCGCGACATCATCACGAAGGACACCTTCGAACAGTTCGAGCTCGTGGTCGACTGGAAGATCGCGCCGGGCGGCAACAGCGGCATCAAGTACTTCGTCCTCGAAGACCGCGACTCGGCCATCGGCCACGAGTATCAGGTCATCGACGACGAGCGGCATCCGGACGCGAAGGTCGGCCCGCACCGCCAGACGGCCGCGTTTTACGACGTGCTGCAGGCCAACGATCGTCCGCTCAAACCAGCCGGCGAGATGGAACACGACGCGCATCGTCGTGCGCGGGCAGACGGTCGAGCACTGGCTGAACGGGAAGAAGCGTGCTGCAGTACGAGCTCAACAGCCCGGCGCTGAACGCGGCCATCGAGAAGAGCAAGTTCAAGGGGATGGAGCAATTCGGCAAGCGCCAGAACGCCCACATCCTGCTCCAGGATCACGGCAACCAGGTCTGGTTCCGCAACATCAAGATTCGGCGCCTCGCGTGAAGGTCGGCATCCTCGGCGCCGGGAACATCAGCGACACGCACGCGCGTGCCGCGCTCGGCATTCCCGGTGTCGAGATCGCGGCGGTGTGCGGCACGAACCGGGAGAAGGCGGAGCAGCTCGCGGAAAAGTACGGCGGCGCCGCCTACGATGATCTCGGGCGCTTTCTCTCGCACCGCCCCCTCGACATCGTCGCCATCGGAACACCGTCCGGCGTTCACGCGGAACAGGCGCTCGCCGCAATCGGACAGGGCCTCCACGTCCTCGCTGAAAAACCGCTCGACGTGACGACCGCAAAAGTCGACAGCGTGATCGACGCGGCCGATCGGGCCGGCGTCAAGGTCGGGGTGTTCTTTCAGGATCGACTGAAGCCGGATATCGCGGCGATGAAACAGATGATCGTCTCGGGGAAGCTCGGGAAGCCGATCTTCATCGCCGGCCACGTGCGCTGGTACCGGCCACCCGAGTATTACGCGACGTCGAAATGGCGCGGCTCCTGGGCGCTCGACGGCGGCGGCGCGCTGATGAACCAGGCGATTCACACGGTCGACGTGCTCCAGTGGCTCTTCGGGCCCGTCGCGCGCGTGGCCGGGCGCACGGGCACGCTGCTTCACGCGATCAAGACGGAAGACACGGCGGGAGCCGTCCTCGAGTTCGAGAACGGCGCGCTTGGAGTCATCGAAGCGACGACCTCGTCGTATCCGGGATACGCGCGACGCATCGATGCGAGCGGATCGGAAGGGACGCTGATTCTCGACAGCGACAAGCTGGTCGCCGCCGATCTGCGCGGCGCCGGACCGTCGAAGGCTGCGGCCGCCGAGCCGCCCCCGGAAAATGCGGCGTCAGCGACGGTCAGCGACAGCGTGCCGCACCAACGGATCTTTGAAGACTTCATCCGCGCGATTCGGACCAACACCACACCGGTCTGCGATGCGCGCGAAGCGCGGCCGAGCGTGGCGATTATCGAAGCAATCTACCGGTCGGCGCAAGAGCGGGCAGTTCGAGAAGCCGTAGAAGCGAGAGCGCGAATCAGCGACGTTCACCCTCACGCTGCATTCACGTCTTAAAAGACAAACAGGAGAACGGAGAAGGGAGAACAAATTCTTATTCTCCTTTCTCTTTCTCCTGTTTGCTCTTTGCAGCGTCAGTTCCAACCAGTGAAGATTGTTGTTACCTTACAAACAACATTTCTCTATACGTCGGAAACGGCCACATATCGTGCGGGACGATGGATTCGAGGCTGTCGCCAATTTCGCGGAGCGCAGTCATCGTCGGGATGACCTTGTCGCGGAAGTACTTGGCGTGCTTCCCCGCATCGCCGTTCGACTCGTGTTCCAGCAGGTGCTGCAGCTTGTCGACCGTCGTTTTGCAGCTCTCGGCCAGCGAGACGATCATGTCGAGCCCCTTCTTGGCTTCCTTCGCTGATCCGCCGGCTGCCTTGACCGCCGACACGCTCTGCGCGACCTGCGTCTGGTAGCGATACGCGGCGGGCAGGATGTACCGGTTCGCCATCAACACCATCAACTGCGCTTCGATGTTGACCGTCTTGTTGTACTGCTCGAGCGCGACGTCGTAGCGCGCGTGGAGCTCACGTTCGTTGAGCACCTTGTACTTCTCGAACGTCTTGACCACATCGTCCTTCATCAGCTCGCCGTAGGCGTCGACCGACGTCCGGTGGTTGAGCAGTCCGCGCTTGGCCGCTTCCTTCTCCCACTCGTCGGCGTAGTTGTTGCCGTTGAAGATGATTCGCTTGTTCTCCTTGATCATCTTCGTCAGCAGCGACTTCACGGCATCATCGAACTTCTTTCCGTCCTTGAGGGCCTTCTCGAGCTCCGTCGCGATGTAATCGAGCGCCTCGGTCACCGCGACATTGAGCGCGATGTTCGGGAACGCAATGCTCTGACCCGCCGAGACCGCCCGGAACTCGAACTTGTTGCCGGTGAACGCAAACGGGCTCGTGCGGTTGCGATCGCCGGCATCGCGCGGCAGCTTGGGCAGCACCGAGACGCCGGTATCGAGGATGCCGCCGGACTTGGTGGTCTTCGCGCTGCCTTTTTCAATCTGGCCGAAGATGTCGGTCAGCATGTCGCCGAGGAAGATCGACAGGATGGCTGGCGGCGCTTCGTTGGCGCCGAGCCGGTGGTCGTTTCCTGCGCTGGCGATCGCTGTACCGGAGCAACCCCTGGTACTTGTTCACCGCGCGCAGGACTGCGGCGCAGAACACCAGGAACTGGATGTTGTCGTGCGGCGTATCGCCCGGGCTCAGCAGGTTGTTGCCCAGGTCGTCGCTCATGCTCCAGTTCAGGTGCTTGCCGGAGCCGTTGACGCCGGCAAACGGCTTCTCGTGCAACAGGCACGCGAGGCCATATTTCGGCGCCACCTTCCGCATCATCTCCATCGTCATCATCTGGTGATCGGTGGCGACGTTGGCGTTTTCGAACACCGGCGCGATTTCGTACTGGCTTGGCGCCACCTCGTTGTGCCGCGTCTTCACGGGCACACCGACCCGGTAGAGCTCGCGCTCGAGGTCGTGCATGAACGCCAGCACCCGGTCGGGAATGGACCCGAAGTACTGATCTTCCATCTCCTGTCCCTTCGGCGGCTTTGCGCCAAAGAGCGTCCGGCCCGCGTTGATGAGGTCGGGACGATTGAAATAGAACTGCTGATCGATCAGGAAGTACTCCTGCTCGGGCCCGCACGTCGTGAACACGCGCTGCGCGCGCGACCCGAACAGCTTGAGGATGCGAACCGCCTGCTTCGACAGCGCCTCCATCGACCTGAGCAGCGGAGTTTTCTTGTCCAGCGCCTCACCGGTCCAGCTCACGAACGCGGTGGGAATGACGAGCGTGGTGCCGTTGTTCGTCACGAGGAGCCACGGCGGGACTGGTCGGGTCCCATGCGGTGTAGCCACGCGCTTCGAACGTTGACCGCATCCCGCCCGACGGGAAACTCGACGCGTCCGGCTCCCCCTTGATCAGCTCCTTGCCGCCGAATTCCGCCACCGCCCGGCCGTCGTTGGTGGGCGACAGAAACGAATCGTGCTTTTCCGCGGTGATCCCGGTCATCGGCTGGAACCAGTGCGTGTAGTGCGTCGCGCCGTGCTCGACGGCCCAGTCTTTCAGCGCGCTGGCGATGATGTCGGCCACCGCGGGCTCAATCGGCTCCCCGTGGGCGACGGCGCGTCGCAGCGCCCGATAGACGTCCTTCGGCAGGCGCGCGCGCTGAGCTTCGTCGTTGAAGGTCAAGCGAGCCGAATTCGTCGGTCATCTTCTTCGTGGCCGCGGAAACGTTCCGCTGGCCGAGCGTGGCTACCCCAGTGACCGATGTTGCGAATGGCATCGCCAGTTGATGCGGAACCCATGTCGGTAATGTCCTTTCTTTCGAAATCACAGAAAAAAGATGACGACGAACCACGTCGTTATTATCTGCACGCGTCGAGCGCGCTTCAACACTCGAATGCGTTTCTGACGAACTTCGCCAAAAGATCCCGCTCATCCGACAAATTTGTCGGCCTGAAGAATCCGCCGTTTTTGTTGGGCTCGCAGACGCTCGCGGCGAGAATCGCTTGACAAACCGCCCCGCCGTTGTATCCATAGAACGTCTATGGGAAAGACAAAGACTGATCGCCAGGAGCTGTTGCCTGGCACACTCGACATGCTGATCCTCAAAACGCTCACGCGCGACGTCATGCACGGCTACGGCATCGCGGAGCACATCCGGCAGATGTCCGACGAGGTCCTCCAGGTCGAGGAAGGGCTCGCTCTATCCGGCGCTGCAGCGCCTGCAATTGCGGGGTTGGATCGCCTCCGAGTGGGGACATTCCGTCAACAACCGCCGGGCGCGCTACTACCGCCTCACCCGCGCCGGCCGCCGCCAGCTCGGACGAGTCGGAATCGAGCTTCGCGCGCCTCGTCGACGCCATCACCCGGGTGATGAGGCCAGCCTGATGTTTCCATGGCACGTCTAGGGGTCTCGCTCCGAACAGGTCTACGACGGCTGCTCCTCAGACTCGCCGGAGCCGCCTGGACGACGAGCTGCGCGACGAAGTTCTCCTCCACATCGATCTGCGCCGCCAGGCGCTCGTCGAACGGGGAATGGATCCGCGTGACGCGGAAACGGAGGCGCGACGTATGTTCGGCAATGCGGCCGCGATTCGCGAGGAGACACGGGACATGTGGGGATTTCCGTCGATCGATACGCTCTCGCAGGACGTCCGCTATGGCGCGCGGCTGCTGCGCCGCTCGCCCACGGTGACGATCGCGTCGATTCTGTCGCTCGCCATCGGCATCGGCGCCAGTGCCGGCGTGTTCAGCCTCGCCGACGCCATGTTGCTGCAGACGCTGCCCGTTCGTGCGCCGGATGAACTCCTCGCGTTTCAGTGGCGCTCAGGTCCAACGTATCCCTACCGGTCGCTGAGCGGGTACGGCTGGGGGGACGACACCAGCGAAGGAAGCACGTCGTTTTCTCTGGACGCCGTTCGACAGGCACGAGTCCACGCCCGGGACATCGTCGACGTGTTCGGTTTTGCCGACCTCGATCGAGTCAATGTGTCGGTCAAGGGGATCGCCGAACTCGGGGAAGCGACAGCCGTGTCGGGAAACTACTTCAACGTCCTTGGGTTGTCGGCCGCGCAGGGCCGTTTGCTGCTCGACTCGGACGACCGGACAGAGGGTGCGCCCGCGGCGGTGATCAGCGACGCGCTGTGGAGAAAACGGTTCAACGGAACGCCCGATGCCATTGGAGCGACGCTGGCCGTCAACGGCGCGCCGTTCACAGTCGTGGGCGTCGCGCCTGCATGGTTCCACGGAACGGGGCAGGTCGGGAGTTCGCCTGACGTGTACGTGCCGTTGGCTGCCAAAGGGCAAATCGTTCGCGAGAGGAGTGACCCGGCCGATCCCAACTATTGGTGGGTCCTCATGATGGGGCGGCTGAAGCCGGGCTCGGATCCCGAGGGAGCCCGTGGGCGGCTGGACGCCGTCCTCAAGCAGACGGTCAGGTCCGCGCGACCGGAGGTCACCGACAAGGATCTTCCCCGCGTCGAGGCGACCCCTGGCGCGCGCGGACAGGTCCAGGTGCGGGATCGCATGCGCGAGCCGCTGAGGATGATGTCGATCGTGGTGGCGATCGTCCTGCTCGTCGCCTGCGCGAACGTCGCGAACCTGCTGCTGGCGAGAGGCCGGGCCAGGGCCCGGGAGCTCAGCGTCCGCATCGCGCTCGGAGCGCCGCGGCGTCGCGTCGTTCGGCAACTTCTCACTGAGGGCGTGATCCTTGCCGCGTGCGGAAGCGCCTTCGGCCTGCTGGGCGCGCGTTGGATTGCCGGATCGCTCCTGCCGGCGGTGGCCGTCGGACCGGATCCGCTGATCATCACCGCCGGGCTCAACCCTCGTCTCGTTGGCTTCGTCGCCGCCCTCGCGAGCGTCTGTGTCGTGCTCTTTGCCCTGGTGCCCGCACTGCGCGCGACGGATACCTCGCTGATGGGCGGGCTGCACGAGGCCGGGCGCGGCTCCGCCGCCGGCCATCGGCGCCGCGGGCTCTCAGCCACGCTTGTCATCGCGCAGATCACGCTCTCGATGGTGCTGGTTGCGACGGCGCTTCTTCTGGTCCGATCGGTTCGACAGTTGCAGCGGGTCGAGCCGGGGTTCGAGGCGAGTCGTGTCCTCACGTTCAGACTCGATCCAGAGCTCAATGGGTACGAGCCCGAGCGCGTCTTCAACGTCTACTCCAGCATTCTCGATCGCCTGCGTGCAGCGCCTGCCGTGGAAGCCGCGACTCTTTCGAACCAGACACTCATCAGCAACTCGGCGCACATCATCTTGGCGGCCAGAACCGACGAGGCGATCGTCGATCGCGCGAGCGCTGACCGGCCGGCTTTCACGGCAACTCATCGGGTCTGGCGGCTGGCGGTCGATCCACACTTCTTCGAGACGATGGGAATCAAGATCGGGCGGGGGCGCACATTTGACGAGCGCGACAACGCCACCGGCCCGAAGGTTGCCGTGATCAACCGCGCTCTGGCGCGACAGCTGTTCAACACGGAGGATGTGGTCGGGCGGCGATTCCGAACGGAGTCAATGGCCGGTTCACCGTCGTACGAAATCGTCGGCGTCTGCACAGACGCCATCTACAGTTCCCTTCGGGACGCGAAACCGCCGACGATGTACGTCGCGTACAGGCAAAACGGGCCGGGCCCGATGACGGTCGAAGTGCGAACCGCCGGCGACCCGATCGCGTTCGTGCCGACCGCCCGGGAGATCATTCGCAGCGTCGATCGGAACGTGCCGATGTTCAGGGTGCAATCGCAGGAGCAACAAATTGCCGCGTCTGTCAGTCGGGAGCGGTTGTTTGCCAGCCTCGCCACATGGCTCGGTGCGATCGCGCTGACGTTGTCCGCCATTGGCCTGTATGCGCTCCTGGCGTACAGCGTGACGCTGCGCACCGGCGAAATCGGGATTCGGATGGCGCTCGGCGCAGATCGGCGCGATGTTCGGTGGATGATTGTGCGCCAGTCACTGTTGATTGCGATGTGCGGTGTTGCGCTGGGGGTCGCCGCAAGCGCGGCCGGCACCGATCTGCTCAGGACGCTCCTTTTCAATGTCGAGCCGAGAGATTCGGGCATCCTTGCGCTTGCTGCCGCGACGATCCTGGTCGTGACGGTCATCGCCGGATACATCCCGGCACGGCGCGCTTCACGCGTCGATCCGCTCACCGCGCTTCGCGCAGAGTAGCCAAACATCAAGGTTCTACTGGGTTCTGCAGAACCTGGTAGAACCTAGCAGAACCCAGGAGAAAGTGGCTTACCGCCCGACGCCGAGCGCGTCGGCAACCCGATTGATGTAGTTGAACCACGACGCGATCAGGGTGATCTGCAGAATGCCCCGGTCGTCGAACCCGGCCGCGCGCAGCCGATCGTGGACGGCGGGAGAGATGCGAGTCGCGTCGCGCGTAATCTGTTCGACGTACTCGAGCATGACGCGATCCTGCATCTGAGATGGGTGCGGTACGATAGTCGGCCTTCAGCGCCTCGACGAGCGCCTCATCCAGCGTGACGCGACGCAGAAACTCTGCGTGAGACTCCAGTCAATAATGGCACCGGTTGATCGCCGACACGACCGTCGTGATCATCTCGTGCTGACGGCGGCTGAGCGGCAGGTCCGGCGACATCAGCGATCCGAACGCAGCGAACGAGTGGTACAGCGCGTCGGGAATAAGGGAATGCGAGGCCACGATGCCGTCGGTCTGGGCGTGATGCGGGTGCGTGGGCTCCGCGTACTCGATCGGATACATCCTCTGCTGCGCCTCGCGGGCACGCCGAAGGTTCTCGTCCTGTTCGAAGGGAATCACGCGAATCCAGGTCATGCTCTTTCCATTTCTGATTGCCGATTGCTGATTGTCGATTGGGCTCTCAATCAGCAATCAGCAATCCACAATCAGCAATTTAATACAATTGCCCTTGACCATGTTCATCGGTCACATCGCCCTCGGACTCGCCGGCAAGCGCGCGGCGCCGTCCGTTTCGCTCGCCACGTGGCTGACGTCGGTTCAACTCGTCGACCTGCTCTGGCCGGTCTTTCTGCTCGCGGGCCTCGAGCACGTGCGCATTGCGCCGGGGATCACCCGATTCACTCCGCTGGACTTCTACGACTATCCCATCACGCACAGCCTGGTCGGATCCCTGGGATGGGCCGCGCTCTTTGCCATTGGGTGCATCGTGGTTTATCGAAACGCTCGCATCGCGTTTCTCCTCGCGGCAGGGGTCGTGAGTCACTGGGTGCTCGACGTCATCTCCCATCGTCCTGACGTGCCGGTGTTTCCCCGAGGTCCGTATCTTGGTCTCGGTCTCTGGGCGTCCGTGCCGGCCACACTCGCGGTTGAGCTGACGATGTTCGCGGCCGGCATCTGGATGTACGTGCGCGCCGGCGGCGCTGGACGGCGCCGAATCTCCTTCTGGCTGCTGATGGCGTTTCTGCTGGTCGCATACTTCGCGGCGGCCTTTGGCCCTCCGCCGCCAGACGCGCGAACGCTGGCATGGTCCGCGTTGAGCGCGTGGCTTCTAGTGCCGTGGGCGTGGTGGGCGGACAGATGACTGCGGATTGAGCCGTGCGCCGTATTCTCCACATCGACATGGACGCGTTCTATGCGTCCGTTGAGCAGCGCGACAAGCCGGAGCTTCGCGGGCTGCCTGTCGCTGTCGGCGGCAGCCCCGAGCAGCGCGGGGTCGTGGCGGCGGCAAGCTACGAAGCCAGGGCGTTTGGCGTTCGATCCGCGATCCCGATGGCGAGGGCGGTCAGGCTCTGTCCATCACTGGTGATCGTGCGGCCGGACTTCCTCCGCTACCGGACCGCCTCGCAGGCGGTCTTCGCAATTTTTCGACGCGTCACGCCACTCGTCGAGCCGCTGTCGCTGGATGAAGCCTACCTTGACGTGACCGAGAACGTCTGGGGTGAACGGCTTGGACAGACGGTTGCGCAGCGAATCAAGAAAGACATCAAGGATGCGACGGGATTGACGGCATCAGCCGGTGTCGCGCCCAACAAGTTCCTCGCCAAGATCGCGTCAGGGTGGAAGAAGCCCGATGGCCTGACGGTCATCGCACCCGAGCGCGTCGAACAGTTTCTCCACAAGCTGCCGGTCGACGCGCTGTGGGGCGTGGGCCCCGTGACCGCGAAGCGGCTGCGCGATCGCGGCATCGAGCGACTCGTCGACGTGCGCACCGCTGATCCCGCGGTCCTTCGGGATGCCGTTGGCAGCAGCGTCGACTGGCTGAGGCGCCTCGCCGACGGCATTGACGATCGACCGGTCGAACCGAATCAAGCCGCCAAGTCCTCGGGCACCGAAAACACGTTCTCGGAAGACTTGACGGATCTCGTGGAGATACGGAAGGAGATCGACGAGATGGCCCGCGACGGTGCGGCATGGCTCGAACGCAAGCGGCTGTCGTGCCGCACCGTCACCATCAAGGTCCGGTACGACGACTTCACAACCATCACGCGGAGCCACTCCACCGATGACGCGACACGTGATGCCGATAACATCGCGGCGCGCGCTGTCGCGCTGCTCGATCGTACGGAAGCCGGGCAGCGGCCTGTCCGGCTACTCGGCGTCAGCGTGCACAACCTTGTCGATCCGGGGGAAAAACCGGACGGCCCGCCGATGCCGCTCCTGGATGGTCTGGATTAGGGCGCGGTTGTTTCCTTCCGCGCGCGAGAACGAGGCGCGCGCGGCTTGGGGGTAGTCTTCCGGGCCTTGGGCGCCGACGCTTCCTTCCGCGGAGCGCGACGGTCCCCCGATCGAGAGTCGCCCTCGGGGGTCTCGGGCTGGACGTCGGTCGCGGCTGCCTGGGGAGACGTCGCGCGGCGGCGGCCGCGGCCGCGTGACGCGCGCGCCGGATGGGTCTCCGCAGGTGCGTCGGCAGCGATCGGCGCGGAAGGCTCGACGTCAACGACCGGCGGGGGTGCGTTGATTTCCTGGACGACATCGCCGTCAACCACGTCCGATTCGGGGGCCGGCTCTGCCTGGGCCCACTCCGCCATCGCAGCTGCCGCCGCCGGCTCCGCAAGATTGCCGCGGTTGTCGGCATCGGCCTCGGCATCGGCCGGCTGCATCACGTTCCCCGGGAACAGGCGCATGACGCCTTGACGATCGCGTTCGAGTCGGAACAGCCCGTCCCGCTGACACGCGCGCATCAGATCGACAAGGCTGGCAAATCCGTACTTTCGCTCGTCGAACGTTCCGTCCACGTTCCGAAGGAACTGCTTCGCCTGGCGGATATACATCGGCCAGCGCGGAGGCGTGCGCGCGGACTGGAACAGCCGGCGAACCTCCCGGATGCCGTCCGCGGTGCGCGGCTCTGAGCGGCTGCCGTTGGACGGCGCCGCCTCCTCGTTCGCGTCCTTCTCCTCAGGATGCCGGGCGGGCGCTGCCTGGCGCGGCTGGTGCGGCTGGTGCGCCGCGCGGCCGTCGTCGCTGCCGCTGCCGTTGGTCTGCTCGGCAAGCTCCACGAGCACGTTGCGGCCCGACTCGCGAAGGACCACGTGTCCAGCCGACGCGAGCTTCTGCGCAAAATCGCGGAAGCTGCCGGCGCCATAGGTCCGCTCGGAAAACGTTGAATCGAGCTGCAGCAGCGTGCTCTTGAGCAGACCCAGCTGCGGAGACACTTCGCGATCGGCGAGCACTTTGAGCGCGCGACGTACGAGCGGCACCGCCTGTTCGATCGAGGCCTGCGAGGCTGACGGTCCCGACTGACGGCCGCGATCCGCGGGTCGGCGGGATCCAACGAGATTCTCGTACGCGATGAACTCGTGGCAATTGCGCTGCATCACGAGGCTCGTGAACGCACGGCCGCCGACCACGAAGATCTGCTTGTCGTACTGCTTCAGCTTTTCGACGAGCGTAATGAAGTCGCTGTCGCCGCCGACGATCACGTAGGCGTTGATGTGACCGTGCGTGAACGCCATTTCGAGCGCATCCAGCGCCAGGTTGATGTCGGCGCCGTTCTTGTCGCCGCCAGGCGTCAGGTTGCGCTGAACGAGCTTCGTCGCATGCTGGGTGAGCGATCGGCTGTAGTCGCCCGCGCGCGTCCAGTCGCCATAGGCAATCTTCGAAACAACGTCGCCGCGTTCGCGCAGCGCTTCCAGGACGACCCCGATATCGAACTGCACGCCCAGCGTGCTCTTCACCCCGATCTCGATGTTGTCGAAGTCTATGAAAACCGCAATCTTTAGTCGTGTATCTGCCAAGACTTTCTTCTATTCCCTGTGCCGCCGCGTGAATCGCAGCGCGGCCATATCGGCCATCTGCCTATTATCTCCCAATCGCGGCTCAGCGAGTCCGCTGGTTCGCGGGATTGCGACCTCGCTACTTCTGCCTGACATCGAACGCGTAGAGATTGTCCTGATCCCGGATGAAGAGCTTCCCGTTCGACACAATCGGATGGCTCCACGTTGGCGAACCACCGGCCTGAATCTGGAACCGCCCGTGCTCCTTATAGCCGGCGGGGTTGGCTTCCGCCAGCCCGACCACTCCCTGTTCGCTGTAGAGATACAGGCGGTCGTCGGCAAACACCACCGAGCCTTTGCCAACACTGCGGTCTCGCCACGCGATTTGGCCTGAATCGAACTTCATGGCCGTCAGGATGGAGTCGGAGAAACCGTACAGGTAGTCGCCGATGAGGACCGACGTGGCGTGGTGGTTGCGCATGTCGCGCGTGAAATACACCTGGCGGGAAGAGACCTTGCCGTCTCCCGGTGTGAGTTCGAGCAGCGCCGCGCCCGTGCCGTACGCCGACGACACGAAGACAAAATTGCCGCGCACGACCGGCGTCGCGATGTTGGCGGTCTGATTCGCCACCTGGTTGTAACTCCACAGCAGCTTTCCATTGCCCACGTCGATGCCCAGCACGCGCTCGCCGGTGAAATAGATGGCCTCGCGCATGCCGTTCGCCTCGTGGAGAACAGCGGACGAATAGCCCGGCTCGTCGGCAAGGCTCTTCCAGATCACGGAGCCGTCCGCCTTGTTGAGCGCGACGATCGCGGCGCCGCGCCCTCCCGGTGAGACGAGAATTCGATCGGACAGCACCAGCGGCGATTCGCTGAGGCCCCAGCGGAGGTTCGACCCGCCGAACTTGTCCAGCAGATTCATCTTCCAGAACACCTTGCCGGTCGCGGCTTCGACCACCGAGAGATCTCCGCTGGCGCCGAAGGTATACAGACGATCGCCGTCAACGGTCGGGGTCGAGCGCGGTCCGTCGCCCTGATCGTTGCCGAACCGGCGGCCATGAGCGATCTCCCATACCTTCTTCCCGGTGGCGGCGTCGTACGCCATCAGGTACTCGGTTCCGCCGCGGGCTCCGAGGGTGTAGAGGCGGCCGTGTGCGGCAGAGAACGACGAATAGCCGGTGCCTGCGCCGGTCGCGCGCCAGGCCATTGGTGGACCACCAGCCGGCCAGTCCTTCAGCAGTCCGCGCTCAGCGGAGATGCCATCTCTCTTCTGCCCGCGCCACTGGGGCCAATCGTCGAATGCACGGTTCGACGAGACGGCGCACAGGGACAGAACGGCCGTAGCGATGATGACGGGTTTCATTACGAACTCCTGACGCGCAGCTGAAGCTGCGCGCTACGGGTGTCGGCGTCTTACGGATGAACGACTCGAACTTTCACGAGATCAATACGGGTCACCGGGGTCTCGCCGTTTACGGGGGCCTGCTCGATGGCGTCGACAATTGGCAACCCGTCAACGACGCGGCCGAATACCGTGTATTTGCCGTCGAGCGATGATGCGGTCCCGCTCACGATGAAAAACGACGTCGTGGCGCTCGCGGGATCATCGCCGCGCGCCATCGACAGGATGCCCTTCAGGTGCGGCGTATCACTGAATTCCGGTCTGAGCGTGTGGACGTATTTCCGCTGCTTCTCGGTGAGCGGGCCGCGTGTGTTCAGGGCGCCCGTCTGAATCACGAACCCGCGCACGACGCGATGAAACGCTGTCCCGTCGAACACGCCGGACTGCGCGAGACGCAGGAAGTTGCGGACGTGCTCCGGAGCCTTGTCAGGGAAGAACGCCACGGTGATCGGACCAAGCGATGTCTCGAGAACCGCGCGGTATTGCCCGAGCTCCGCGGCCGATTCGGCCGCGAACGGCTCCGCCTCTGGCGGCGGCGTGTCACGGATCGCGACGCCGGTAATGACGATGCGCTCGGCCGGTTTGCCGTCCGCGTCCACGGGGGTTTCCGAGATCTTCTGCACGATGTCGATGCCTTCGGACACGCGGCCGAAGATCGTGTATTTGCCGGTGAGCGCAGGTTGATCCGTCACGCAGATAAAGAACTGCGAGCCGGCAGAGTCGGGCTTGTTCGGCTGCAGGACTGCCGCGACGGCCCCGCGCGTTGCGTCGTCTGTGCCGAACTCCGCCTTCAACATGCCGAGGCCGCCCGTCCCGTACTGTGCAGCCTTGCCGGGATCCTTCGAAAGCGGATCGCCCCCCTGGATAATGGCCATCCGGACGACTCGATGAAACGTCGTGCCGTCGTACGCGTGTTCGCGTGCGAGCTTCATGAAGTAGCCGACATGATTCGGCGCAAGATCCGGTCTCAAATCTATGACGATCGTCCCCGCGCTGGTGTTAACGACGGCTTGCTTGGCGGACATCTCGGGCAGCGACAGGGGCGTCGTGAATGGAGCTGGCGTTACGGTCTTCGGAGCGGGAGCGGGCGGCGCACCCCGGCGTTGAGGGGCAGCAGCGGTGGCGACCACACACAGGACGAGCGTCAGGACCGCGGGGAGACGTGCCAAGGGCTGATTATAGTCGCCGGGCCGCACGCCGGCGCCTGGGCTAACCGCCTCGCTTATGCTACGGGCGTCGCAATCGTCGCAGGATCGTAGGCCAGATATGGCCCCAACCAGCGCTCGGCTTCTTCGATCGCCATCTCCTTGCGCTTCGCGTAGGACTCGAGCTGATCGCGCCCGATGCGACCAACGTTGAAGTACTTCGCCTGCGGGTGCGAGAAGTAGAGGCCGCTGACCGAGGCGGCCGGGAGCATCGCGGCGCTGTCGGTCAGCGACAAGCCCTGCCGGCGGGCATCCAGCACATCAAACAACTTGAACTTCTCGCTGTGGTCCGGGCACGCGGGATATCCGTACGCGGGGCGGATGCCGCGGTACTTCTCCGCAACCAATTCGTCGTTGGAAAGCGCCTCGTGTTCACCGTATCCCCAGTCGTGGCGCGCCTGCGCGTGCAGATACTCGGCAAACGCTTCGGCCAGACGATCCGCGAGCGCCTTCACCATGATCGCGTTGTAGTCGTCGTGGTCCTCTTCGAACCGCCGCACCAGATCGTCCGACCCGAGACCGGCCGTCACGGCAAACATGCCGAGATAGTCAGGCACGCCGCTCTCGCGCGGCGCAATGAAGTCTGCGAGCGACCGGTTGGGGCGGCCGTCCGCAATCTCTTCCTGCTGCCGCAGCATCGGGAACCGTCCCAGCTCCTCGCGCCGGTCGTCGTTCCTGTACACGACGATGTCGTCGCCGATGGTATTCGCGGGCCAGAACGCGTAAACGCCATTCGCGCGCAGCAACTTCTCGTCGATGATGCGTCGCAGAAGGGTTTGCGCATGGTCATACAACTCGCGCGCCGGTGCGCCATACTCCGGGTGTTCCAGGATTGCCGGGAACCGGCCCTTCAACTCCCACGCTGAAAAGAAGAACGTCCAGTCGATGTACTTCGCGAGGTCCGCGAGCGGTACGTCGTCCAGGTAGCGGCGGCCCACGAACCAGGGGGACGCGATCACGTGGTCGTCCCAGTCGGTCGTCAGCCTGTTTGCGCAAGCCCGCTCGTAAGCCAGCAGCGGCTTCTGGCGGCGCAGGGCATACGATTCGCGAATCTCGACTTGCGACGCGCGATTGGCCGCGTCGAAGCTCGACCGATCCCCGCCGAGAAGGTTCGACACGACGTCCACCGCCCGCGACGCGTCGAGCACGTGCACCACCGACCGGTTGTACTCCGGAGCGATCTTCACCGCGGTGTGCTGCCGGCTGGTGGTGGCACCCCCAATCAACAGCGGAAGCGTAAAGCCGCGGCGTTCCATCTCGCGCGCCACGAACGCCATCTCGTCGAGCGACGGCGTGATGAGGCCGCTCAGGCCGACGATGTCGGCCTTGTGCTCGATCGCCGCGTCGAGAATCTTCGCGGCCGGCACCATGACGCCCAGGTCGATGACCTCATAGTTGTTGCAGCCCAGCACGACGGCGACGATGTTCTTGCCGATGTCGTGGACGTCTCCCTTGACCGTCGCCATCAGCACGCGCCCCCGAGACGACGAGCCGCCGGTCAGGCGCTTGCGCTCCTCCATGTAGGGCAGGAGGTACGCGACGGCTTTCTTCATCGCCCTGGCGCTCTTGACGACCTGCGGCAGGAACATCTTCCCGGCGCCGAAGAGATTGCCCACGACTTTCATCCCGTCCATGAGCGGTCCTTCGATGATGCGCAGCGGTTCGTCGTACTGCTGCCGCGCCTCCTCGACGTCCGCCTCGATGTAATCGACGATGCCGTGGACGAGCGCGTGCGACAGGCGCGCTTCGACCGGCCCCTCGCGCCAAGCCAGGTCGGCCTCGCGCTTCTTGCCCGCGCCCTTGACGGTCTCGGCAAACTGGACGAGTCGCTCGGTCGCATCCTCCCTGCGATTGAAGATGATGTCCTCGACGTGCTCGAGCAGATCCTTCGGAATGTCTTCGTAAACAATCAACTGGCCGGCATTGACGATGCCCATGTCCATTCCGGCCTTGATCGCGTGATAGAGGAATGCCGAGTGGATCGCTTCGCGAACCACGTCGTTTCCGCGGAACGAGAACGACAGGTTGCTGACACCGCCGCTGATCTTCACGCCCGGGCACGTGGCCTTGATGATCTTCGCCGCCTCGATGTAGTTGATCGCGTAGTCGTTGTGCTCTTCGAGGCCGGTTGCTATCGCGAGAATGTTCGGATCGAAGATGATGTCGGTGGGGTCGAATCCCGCCTGGTCGATCAGCAGCCTGTAGGCGCGCTGACAGATGGCCACTTTCCGCGCGACGGTATCGGCCTGACCGGTCTCGTCGAACGCCATGACGACGACGCCAGCGCCGTAGCGATGGATCGTCCGCGCCTTCTGAAGAAAGTCCTCTTCGCCTTCCTTCAGGCTGATGGAATTGACGACGCCCTTTCCCTGGATGCACTTCAGGCCGGCTTCGAGCACGGACCACTTCGAGCTGTCGACGACGACCGGGACCCTCGCGATCTCAGGCTCGGTCGCGATGTAGTTGAGGAAGGTCGTCATGGCCTGCTCCGAATCGAGCATGCCCTCGTCCATGTTGACGTCAAGCAGGTTCGCGCCGCCTCGCACCTGATCCGCCGCAACCCCCGCGGCTTCGGCGTAGTTGCCGGACTTGATGAGGCGCGCAAACCTCGCCGAGCCCGTGACGTTCGTCCGCTCGCCAATCATCTGAAAGTTGCTCTCGGGGCGGATGGTCAGGACTTCCAAACCCGAGAATTGAGTGAAGTGCTGGCTGCTGGCTGCTGGCTCCTGGCTGCTGGCCTCGGCAGATTCGCGGTTCGCAGTTCGCAGTTCGCGGTTCGCGCCGAGCCACGAGTCGGCCGGCAATGGTCTCGGTGCTACCCCGCTGACGGCCTCGCCCACCGCTCTGATGTGATCCGGCGTCGTCCCGCAGCAGCCGCCGAGGATGTTGACGAAGCCGCTCGAGGCAAAATCGCGGAGCAGCGCCGCGGTCTCGTCGGGACGTTCGTCATACTCGCCGAACGCATTGGGCAGGCCGGCGTTTGGATAACTCAGGACGTAGCACTCGGCAAGGCGCGCCAGCTCGGCGAGATAGGGGCGCATGTCCCGGGCGCCCAGCGCGCAGTTGATCCCGACCGCGAACGGCTTTGCGTGCCGGATTGAGGTGTAGAACGCATCGACCGTTTGGCCCGACAGCGTCCGTCCACTGCGATCGGTGATGGTCACCGAGATCAGAAGCGGAATCCGGACGCCGAGCTGGTCGAACACATTTTCGATTCCAACGAGCGCGGCCTTGCCCACGAGCGTGTCGAAGATCGTCTCGAGCAGCAGGATGTCGCTGCCGCCTTCAATCAACCCTCGTGTCTGTGTTTCGTAAGCCGCCCGCATCTCGTCGAATGTGGTCGGCCGAAACGCGGGGTTGTTGACGTCGGGTGAAATCGAGAGCGTACGATTGGTGGGACCCATCGAACCCGCGACGAAGCGTGGCCGATCCGGCGTCTTGGCGGTCCACTCGTCGGCCGCCGCCCTCGCTAGCCGCGCGCCCTGGAGGTTGATGTCGTAAACCGCATCCTCGAGCGCGTAGTCTCCCTGCGCGACGACGGTGCCGCCGAACGTGTTCGTCTCGATGATATCGGCGCCGGCCGCGAGGTACTCGTGGTGGATCGCGCTGATGACATCGGGGCGCGTCAGGACGAGGACGTCGCTGTCTCCCTTCAGGTCCCGCGAATGATTTGCGAACCGCTCGCCACGGAAATCAGCTTCGGTCAGCTTGTACCGCTGGATCATCGTCCCCATCGCGCCGTCGAGGATCAGGATGCGATCCGTCGGGAGTGATCTCAGTCGCGATTCGCGGTTCGCGGTTCGCGGTTCGCGGTCGCCGATTCCCGATGCATTAGAGTCAGTCATTTCTTTTCTGCTTCCCTGTCCGTAAACAGCTTCGTGCCGGATGCGATGAGCACAGTAAATGGATCGCCGGATCGCCGCGCGCCGACGGTGACCTTCACGTCGGTCAACCCGGCGGCAGTCATGAGGTCTGTGAGCGCGGCGGGCGTGAACCCGAGCCAGCGGTCGCCGAGACGGTCGCGCACCCACGCTTCCCCGTGCTCGCGCAGGTCGAGCACCAGCACGCGGCCGCCCGGTACAACGATGCGGACCGCTTCGCACAGCACGCGCGACGGATCGTCGGCATGATGAAGCGCCTGCGACAGGAGCGCCACGTCGACGCTCTCGTCCTGGATGGGGAGCGCTTCGAGTGTCCCGCGCTTCCACGTGATGTTGGACACTCGCCGCCGGTCGGCCAGCGCTCGCGCGTGTTTCAACACCTCAGCTGAACGATCGACCGCAATGACGCGCGACGCCCAGCGGCTGGTTTCCACCGTCAGATAGCCTTCACCGCATCCAAGGTCTGCCACGGTAAGTGGCGGCAGGAGGTGACCGAGCGCCCGGGCCCAGGCCGCCCAGCTTCGGCCAGGCACGAGTTGACGCTCGTTGGTGTCCGGTCCTGCGTGCGACTCGAAGTTCTCCTGGCGAAGACGCCTGACCTCTTCCAGCCGCGCGTTGTCCGCACGTCCGACTTCCGTTGCCGCGGCCCGCCCGAACTGGTCCTGCAACAGCATCCACAGCGGGGCGTGGCCGTTGAGGCCGCCGCGGACATCCGGGGCGATGGCGTAGTAGGTGAATCCGGCCTCACGATCCTCGCTGACGAGGCCGCCCTCCCTGAGCAGGCCGAGGTGCCGGGACACGCCCGATTGGGCAATGCCCAGGATGCCCGTCAGTTCAGTGACATTCAGGCGATCCAGGCTCAGGAGCCTGAGCAGACGCAACCGGGCCTCGTCGCCGAGCAGCCGGTACAGCGCCGGGGCATCATTCATATCCATAAATCTACATTAATAGATATTGCAAGGCAAGGGTTCTACAGGGTTCTGCGGGTTCTGCTGGGTTCTACGGGGTTCGTTCGTGCGAAGAACCTTGTAGAACCCGGCAGAACCCTGTAGAACCTTGTCGAACCCACGAAACGGAAGTAACTGAGGAGGTGTGAATGCGTTCACGATTTCTGGCGATTGCTGTACTGACGGTCGGCAGCGCCGCGGTGGCCCTGGCTCAAGCGGGATCGAAGGCGGCGATTGAAAAGACCCTGATTGCAAACGAAAACAAAGTCGCCGAGGCCGTCGCCAAGCACGATGTGAAGACGTTCACCGATCTGGTGGCCTCGGACGGCGTCTCGGCGGACCAGGGCGGATTCATGAAGGTCGCCGATTTCGTCAAGTCGATGGACCAGGTCAAGATCGCGTCCTGGCACATCATGGACACGCAGGTGGTCTGGGTGGACGACAAGACCGCCATCGTCCGGTATACCTGGATGGGCAGCGGCACTTACATGGGTCAAGCGTTCCCGCCGACGGTTTTTTCATCAACGGTCTGGACAGAACGGAATGGAAAGTGGGTCGCAGTTTTCCACCAGGAATCGGCGGCTGCGCCACCTCAGCCGCCAAAGAAGAAATAGTTGGAAATCGTGTGCAGGGGGTTGTGTCAGGTTGGACACAACCCCTTGACACGAAGTGACAGGTGCGCGCAGAATCCCCAGTCCCCAGCGAGACCAAATCCTGCGAAACCTTGGAGCACTCGTGATGTCGCACAAAGCCGTCTGGTCCGTCTAGGCGAGTTGTCCCTACTGACGTCCTGCAGGCCGTACTGTTCATCACCGGGGCCACCGCCGACGCTGAACGCCTGAATCCGAGGGAATCGTCCGCGCTCGTTGAGCCGGCGTGCAGGGTATCGATCTACCCGCCTTTTGCGCTCAGCCACTCCGCGAGTTTCGGCGCCTGTACTTCCGCCAACTCGGCACAGTTTGAAATGCGCTCGATCGTTTGCTGCAACGTGCGCTCGGCCTCCGGCACCTTGTGCTCGGCGAAGAACTGCTGCACCTCTGCCGAGGTACGGGCGTCACAGAAGCTTCCAAGCGCGTTGACCAGCAGAGGACTTCCAAACACCTGCCCGACCTTTTTCTGAAGGTCATTCCATCGGTCGCGAAGCAGCTGCCAGGCCAGCGGCTGACTGTCACGGTCCGACAAGAGCCGTGCGAGAAACAACGACGCGTCCTGGCTGCGGACTTCGGCGCCGAGGATGTAATCCATGGTTCGCCGTACGAGAGCCGGATCGCCGAACGACGCCAGGGCGTACAAATACCGGTAATGGTCTTCGGGATCGAGGGCCTGCTTGCTGCGGGCGAGATACTGGTCATACAACGCGGCATCACCGCTCTTGGCTGCGACCGTGACGATGGCGTTGAGGAGATTCGCGTCGAGGGAAGCGGACCCGTCGATCTGTGATTCCACCAGCCGGCGCGCCGTCGCGATCGTTTCAGGATCGCGCGCGGTCAGGCCGAGCGCCGAGTACAACGCAGCCCTCAGTTCACGGCGGTCGTCCGGGTCGTCGGATCGAGGGGTCCAGCCGATTTCCTGCATCGCTGGTCTCAAGAGGTTCACCATCCACGCACGATAGGACGAGCGCGATGTGTCTGTCGTGAGGTCGTCCCCGACTGCAGCAAGCCCGCCGGCCAGCCTCGTCATCACGGCCGCCATGCGCTCGTTCCTGAATCCCTGAGCGAGATCGACGTATGTCCCCACATCATGTCGGCGCGCGCGCACGAGCGCCCATTCGTCAGACAGCAACGTGATTCGCTCAGCGGGCGTGAATCTGCCGACATCGCCCGCGAGCGCGCGCACCATCTCCGGAGTGTTGACGACGCGGTAGTAACCCATGCCGCCAGCATTCGCCATGACCCATGCGGGACACGCACCGACGGGAATCGTGGCCGGGCCACCCGCAATCTCCACACACGTCGTCGAATCCGCGCCTGCGGCCTTCACGCATACGGGAATCGTCTGAGAAGCGGCAGTGGCACCGGCGGAACCGGCCGATTCCTGCCTGAGGATCACCGCTCCCTTGTCACCCGTGCACTCCACGGACGCATCGACGAATGGAACGCCGGGACGATCGACAAATCCCGACATGACGCGATTCACGGGCTTCTTGGTCACCGTCGTCAACGTGTCCCAGAAGTCTTCCGCGCGCGCGTTGCCATACTTGAACCGCTCGATGTACGCATTGACACCGGCCCGAAAGGCCTGCTCGCCGACCCAGGATTCCACCATCCTCAGCACCGCCCCGCCCTTCGAGTACGCAATCGCGTCGAACAGCTCGCCGATCTCGGCCGGCGTCCACGCTTCGGCCCGAATCGGCCGCGTCGACTTCAGCGAATCGAGCGTCATGGCACTCTGATTCGACTGAACTTCGTCGAGCTCCGCGTGCCATTCAGGTCTGATGGCCTTCAAAGGCTTGGTCTGCATCCATGTGGCAAATCCCTCGTTCAGCCAGATGTCGTCCCACCACTTCATCGTCACGAGATCGCCGAACCACTGGTGCGCCATCTCATGGGCGAGGACGCCGGCGATCGCCTTACGCACCTCGGTCGAGGCCGACTTCGGATCGGCGAGCAGGAGCGTCTCCCGGTAGAAGATCGCCGCCGTGTTTTCCATCGCACCTGCGGCGAAGTCCGGGACCGCGACGACGTCGAGCTTCTTGAAGGGATATTTCACCGCGTAGTACTTGTTGTAGTAGCGGAGGATTTCCTCGGCAGCCTCAAGCGCAAGGCCGGTCTGTCCCTTCTTGTCCGGCGTCGAGCAAATCCGAATTGGAATCCCGTCGGCCGATCCGGACTGGCATTCGAAATCACCGACAACGAGCGCCACCAGATAGGTGGACATCGCCGGGCTCGTTTCGAACTTCACGGTGTGCTTGCCCGAGCCGGGACCCGGGGTGTCCGAGATGACGGCGCCATTCGAAATCGCATGGTCCCCGGTGTCTATTGTTGCCGAGAGGCTGAAGGTTGCCTTGAGCGCGGGCTCGTCGAAGGACGGAAACATCCGGCGGGCGTCAGTGGCCTCCAGTTGCGTCACGGCATAACGGCGATTGTTGCCTTTGCTCAAATACAAGCCGCGCAACTGATCGTTGAGGATCCCGTGGTATTGGATGTTGATCTCGGCGGCGCCGGCAGCGAGCGGACGGTCGACGGCGAAGGTTACTTGTTCCTTCGAAGGATCGAGCGTCGCGCGGGCGTCCACTGGTACGACTCCCCGATGTCACGCTGACCTTGGCGTATTCAATCTCCGCGGAGTTCAGCACGATGCTCGCAGTCGGCTTCGTCAGCGCCACGACGATGCGCTCCGTTCCTGAAAACCTCGCGGCCTGCAAATCCGGCGTGACGGCGATGTCGTAGTGATGCGGGACTACGCCTCCTGGAAGCCGCTGCGCGAATGCCGGCGACGTCACGAGAAGCAAGAAGAAAAAGAATGCGAATGACAAGTACTTAGACATGGTGGCCCTGAGTAGTTTCTGGCTTTGTATACTTACCCCGTGGATCTGAAAGTGTACTCTGCGGAAAAGCCATTCGCCGCGTTCATCCTTGCCCACGGGGCGGGGGAGGGCAGATGAGCGCCTTCATGGTCGGAGGCGGCGCGGGGCCTGTCGAGCCGAAACATCACAACCGCGACGTTCGATTTTCCGTACATCACCGCCGGCCGAAAAGTGCCCGATCGGGCGCCGGTGCTCGAACAGGCGTGGCGCGAGGCGATCGAAGCCGCGCAATCGCGCGTGGGCGGTCTGCCGCTTTTCATCGGAGGAAAGTCGATGGGGGGGCGAATCGCGTCGCACGTGGCCGCCCAGGGAAGCGTCGGCGTGTTGAACGGACTGGTCTTTTTCGGATACCCGCTGCATCCACCCGGACGGCCGGAGCAAAGGCGTGACGCGCATCTGCCTGCGATCCGGGAACCGATGCTCTTCGTGCAGGGCGGGAAGGATTCGTTCGGAGGCGGCGAAGAAATCCGCGCGCTTCTGCCACGACTCCAGCGCGCCACCCTGCACGAGATCGAGGGTGGCGATCATTCTTTCCGCGTCCCGGGTGGAAAAGTGAAGCAGCAACAAGCCGTGCTTGAAGCCCTGGAGACGGCCGCTCAGTGGATGCGATCAATGTCCGCGTGAGATCGTGGACAGGAACTCGCCTATCGCAGCGGTCACTGCTGCATTCCATTCATGGGCGCCTTCGTAGACGAGCGGTTTGAGCGCCACGCCGCGCGCCTCGAGCGCCGACACGTCCTTCTCGAACCGGGCTTCGGTCAGCCACTCGTCCCGCTGGCCGCGGGCGAACAGCACCGCAGGAAATCGCAGGGACGTATCTGCCACCAGTTCTGGCGGCACGTCACCCCCGATCGCCACGATCGCCGCTGCCGGACGCGCGCCAAGGATCCCGGCCCGGAAAGCCATCGCGACGCCTTGCGAAAACCCGGTGTAGACGACGCGCGTTGAGGGGTCGTGCGGCACTTGATCGAGCGCCGCCGCGACGTAGGCCACATTGTCGGCAATGGCCAGCTCGCGATCCTCCCCGGTCATCCAGCTCGCGACCACTTCATCGGAGCGCCCCCGATAAAAGCGATGCAGCCCTTGAATCGACACGAGCGTCCAGGCTGACGCGCCCGGGATCGCCTCGAGGCGCTCCATCTGAGTCCGGGCGCTCTCCATATAGCCATGAAAGCCGACCAGGATTCCCTTCCGCGCCGCGGCACGCGGCTCGCTCACGAGAACACGGCCATGCGTGATGGTTGGAATCAGGTGAACGTCCATCAGCTGTTCCCGGCCTTCCACCGATGCCTCTGCTCCGCTTCTTCAATCGAGTGTGATTGGGTCAGCGTGACATCCTTCTTCGACATCTGAGCGAGCGTGGCGTAGTGGTGATGCAGCACGTTGAGTTCCTGCTCGGTCAGGGATTCGACGTCAATCAGGCGGTTGCTCGCCCCTTGCACCGCGGCAACGATCTCGTTCAGTTTCAGGTGCAGCGCCAGCGAGTCCTTGTTCTGGTTTCGCTGGATGAGAAACACCATCAGAAAGGTCACGATGGTCGTGCCGGTGTTGATGACGAGTTGCCAGGTGTCCGAGTAGCGGAAGAGCGGCCCGGTCAGCGCCCAGATGACGATGATGGCGAACGCCAGAGTGAACGCGCTGGTGCTGCCGGTCCAGCGCGTCACGGCGGTCGCGGATCGTTCGAGCAGCAGGCCGATTGAATTATTCCTGGTGCGAGCCATGGGCCTCCTTGGATGGCTCGCACTATACCGCCCGGTTGATAGGTTCTACGAGGTTCGTCTGAGGTTCTATGCCTTCAGCGGATAAGAACTCGACGGGTTCCGGAGTCCTCAGCGAACTGTGAAAAACCCTCAGCCTTGTAGGTATAGTGAAGAGATGCGCCTTTTGACCAATTTCGATCCATCCGATGTCGCTACGCCTGAGCCGCCTCAGCTTGGAAGCCGCCGCCGTGAGGAAATCCCGGATCGCTTCAAGTGGAATCTGTCGGACATCTTCCCGGACTGGGAGGCCTGGGAGGGCGGATACAAAGAGCTCGAAGCCGGCATCGACCGGTACGCGGCGCTGAAGGGCAGCCTGTCCGGCGGAGCCGATGGCCTGCTCGAGGCGTTCCGGCTCTCCGAGGATCTCGGACAGCTGGCCTACCGCGTCTGGTACTTCCCGTCGCTGCAGTACGACGAGGATCAGCGCGACAACACGGTCAACGCCAAACGCCAGCAGGTCCAGATTCTGTTCGCGCGGTTGTCGCAGGCAGAATCCTGGTTCAATCCCGAGCTGCTGGCCATTCCGCTCGAGACAGTGCGCGGCTGGATGGAAGAGTCCGAACCGCTGCGGCTGTACACGTTCGCCATCGAGAATCTGTACCGCCAGCAGGAGCACGTGCTCGACGAGGCGGGCGAGAAGCTGATGTCGCTGTCGAGCCGGCTCGCGGCGTCGCCGAACGATGCGTACTGGGCGTTGTCGACCGCAGACGCCAAGTTCCCGACGATCACCCTGTCGACCGGAGAGCAGGTCACGGTCTCGTACGGCCAATACCGCGCGCTGCTGGCGACCCGCCGGGAACAGGCCGATCGCGAGTCCGCATTCCGCGCCTTGCACGAGACCTATCGCGGCACGCTGAACACCTACGCAACGCTCTACAACGCCGTCTGCCAGCGCGACTGGTTCCAGGCTCGCGCACGCGGCTACTCCAGCACGCTCGAGGCGGCGCTTCACGGCGACAACATCCCGACGTCGGTCGTCGAGAACCTGATCGAGACGACGCGGGCCGGCGTCGAGCCGCTGCGTCGCTATCACCGCCTGCGCCGCAAAGCGCTCGGCGTGCCCACCTATCAGGTGTACGACTTCTCGATCCCGCTCGTCACGTTCGACAAGAAATATCCCTACGAGGACGTGCTCGACTGGATCGTGACGGCGGTCGCGCCGCTGGGCTCCACGTATCAGGCGCGGATGCGCGAGGGATTCGCGGGGCGCTGGATCGACGTCTACGAGAACGAGGGCAAGCGTTCGGGCGCGTACTCGGCGCCGGTCTACGGCACGCACCCGTACATGCTCCTGAACTACACCGATACGCTCGACGACGTGTTCACGCTGGCGCACGAGATGGGGCACTCGATGCACACGATCCTGTCGCACGAGACGCAGCCGTTCGTGTATTCGAGCTACACGATCTTCGTCGCGGAAGTGCCGTCGACGCTGAGCGAGGCGCTGCTGCTCGAGTACATGCTGGAGCGACTCGACGGATCCCGACCGAGCGGATCGTCCTGCTGCAGCACGCGATCGACAACATCACCGGCACGTTCTTCACGCAGGTGATGTTCGCCGACTACGAGCTGCGCGCCCACCGGCTCGCCGAGCAGGATCAGCCGATCACGTCCGAGATCCTGACCGACACGTACACGACGCTGCTGAAGGACTACTACGGCGACGCGGTCGACATGAACCCGCTCACCGGCATCACGTGGGCGCGCATCCCGCACTTCTTCAACTCGCCGTACTACGTCTATCAGTACGCGACCTGCTTCGCGTCAGCGGCGCGGCTGGCGCGCGAGATCATGCAGGCGGCGCGACCCAACGAGGCGCGCGAGCGCTACCTGACGCTCCTCCGATCGGGCGGCAACGACTATCCGATGGAGCAGCTGAAGAAGGCGGGCGTCGATCTCGCGCAGCCCGACACCGTCAGGGCCGTCATCGAGCAGCTGGACGATCTGGTCACGCGGCTGGAGCGCGAGCTGGCTGCACGCCTCTAGACTCCACAACTTCAGGTTCTACGAGGTTCTGCTGGGTTCTACAAGATTCGGCAGGGTTCGTTCGGGGTTCTGCTAGGTTCTCCGGGAACGAACCCTGTAGAACCCTGTAGAACCACGTAGAACCCAGTAGAACCTGGAGCGATCACGCGCTGCCGTCAACAGCAGGTGGCGGCGCGTGATACGCGATCGTCAGCGCGGCCGCGCCGATGAGCACGAGCGCGGCCGAGCCGTACGCGGTTCCCTCGCCGAACCTCTGCAGCGTGCCGTTGCCCCAGACCGGGCCCATCGTCCGGCCGAGACTCTCGAGCGCGCCGGCGGCGCCCTGCACGCGGCCCTGCTCGCGCGGGCGCGCCGCCTTGCTGACGAGCGAGCTCAGCGTCGCGTTGCACAGGCCGATGCCGACCGCGCCCGGCACGAGCATCGCGACGAAGACCGGCAGCGGAGTGCGTCAGCGCGCTTCCGCCCCAGCCGATGGCGGCGAACAGCCAGTCCCAGGCCGAGCGTGCGCCGCTCGCCAAGCGCGTGACCACGGGACCGACCAGTCCGCCCTGCACGACGACGCCGAGAAAGCCGAACGCGCTGAGCAGATAGCCCGTGTGCGCGGCGTCGAACGCCGAACCGGCGCGCGCCGAACAGCGCGAACGTCGTCTGGTAGACGGCGAACGCCATCCAGTAGAGGAAGTCGATCGTGAACAGCACCCGCAGATGCGGCGCGTGCCACGAGCTCGACGAGCGCCCGCCACGGGGCACGCCGTCCGGCATGCGCGCGATGGACGGTCTCCGGCAGCCAGAACCACGGCCAGCACCGTCGCCACGACGGTGATCGCCGCCGCCGCCCAGATGGGCGCGGTGTAGCTGATATGCGAGAACGCCGCGCCGAGCGCCGGTCCGACGATGAAGCCGAGGCCGAACGCGGCGCCGAGCATGCCGAAGGCCTTCGCGCGGTTCTCCTCGGTCGTGATGTCGGCGATGTAGGCGCGCGCGGTCGTGATGTTGCCGCCCGACAGCCCGTCCACGATCCGCGCGGCGAAGAGCATCGCCAGGCTGTGCGCGACGGCCAGCATCACGAAGCTCACCACCGTGCCGACGAGGCTGAAGATCAGCACCGGCCGCCGGCCCCAGCGATCCGACAGCTCGCCGAGCAGCGGCGAGGCGACCAGCTGGCTCAGCGAAAACGACGCGAACAGCAGACCGATCGCGAGCGGCGACGCGCCGAACGTCTGCGCGTAGAACGGCAGCAGCGGGATGATGATCCCGAAGCCGACCAGGTTGACGAAGATCGTGAGGAAGATGATGACGAGAGAGCGGACACTGATTGCTGATCGCTGCATTGTCGATTGAGTGACTATTTGACAGCCCGAACGCCTTGATGAGCACCGGCTCGACCGGCACGTCCTCCATGTCGCCCGTTGCTGGCGGTCGGCACCGCGGCGATCCGGTCGACGACGTCCATGCCCGACAGCACGCGGCCGAAGACGGCGTAGCCGAAATCGTCGGGCGAAAACCCGGTGTGATCGAGCGCGCGGTTGTCGACGACGTTGATGTAGAACTGCGAGGTCGCGCTGCGCAGCGCCTGCGCGCCGGGCCATCGCGACGTGCCGCGGACGTTACTCAGACCGTTGGTGGCCTCGTTCTGAATCGGCGGTCGCGTCGGCTTCTCGACGAGCGTCGCGGTGTATCCGCCCCCCTGGATCATGAACCCTGGTCCTGACCCGGTGAAAGATCGTGCCGGTGTAGAAACCTTCGTTGGCATACTGCAGAAAGTTCTCGACCGAGACCGGCGCCCGGTCCTTGAAGAGCTCGACCGTGATGTCGCCCAGGGACGTCGAGATCAGCACGACGGGGTTGCCTGGCGCCGGCACGACGGCCTGGGGCTGAACCGTCGGAAGCCTGGACGGGGCGGGTCTGGCGCGCCTGAGCAGGGGCGGCCTGGACCAATTCCGGGCCGCGGAAACCGGCCATCCGGCCCACCGACCCGCCGGTCCAGCCCAGGAACGCGGACAAAAGGACCACGAAAAGGTGACGATTATAAGGGCGTACGCATACGACTCCATGGGGCGACAATTCAACTCGATGGATCTGAAATGTTAGGGCGGCCCGTGACGACGCGTCAATCCCGAGGCCTGAATTACAATTGCGGCCCGGCACGTAAATCGCATTTGCGAGGCCCGCACCAGCGGGCCGGAGGAGTTCGCGATGGTGACTGAGCTCCAGAGCGAACAGAACGAGCTGGCGGAGTTCATCCGCGCGGGTTCGACCCGTGGTCCGCAGTGCTTCGGCAGCTACTTCGACGAGAAGGGCGGATCGTGCGCGCTCGGGCGCGGTCTACGAAGGCGTCTACCACCTGCCGCGCGAACACGGAAAGCTGATTCCCGATCATCTCGAACGGCTCTTTCGGTGCCTGGACGAGATGACCAAGAAGTGCCCGCAGGGCTGCTCGAAGCGGCTGCCGCTGGCGTCGATGATCGTGCACCTCAACGACGATCACCGGATGTCGCGCGAGCAGATCGCCGAGTGGCTCATACAAGAATCGAGCGGTTAATCGAGTCCCGGATCGCCGAAGGGCGAATTACCGGCACCGGAGATTCGTCCTTCGGGATTCGTGGACTGCAAGGCTCCCGATGTCTTTCCTCGATCGATTCAAACCACAACCCAGATGGAAGCACGCGGACGCGGCGGTCCGCGCGGCGGCGGTCTCCGAGATCCCCGACGATCCGGCACACAGGCGGCACGATCGAGGAGCTGGCGCGCGTCGACGATGACGTGCGCGTGCGGAGCGCGGCCGTCGACCGCGTGCGAAGACATCGGCGTTCCTCGCCGGCTCGCGCGAAGCGAGCAGGAGCGGATCTGCGGCGGCGAGATTACGGACCGGCTCGTCGGCATCGCGACCGCCCCGGCCGAGACCGACGGCGACGCCGCGCTGGCGCTCGAAGGGCTCGACGATCCCCAGCAGTTTTCCACCGTCGCGAAGTCGTCGCCGCACGACACCGTCCGCGCGGCGGCGCTCGGGCGCGTGCACGACGTCAAGGCGCTCGGCAGCGTCGCGCGGCACGCGGCCGATCCGCAGACCGCGCTCGAGGCTGTCGCGCGCATCGCGGATCCGGCCGAGCTGCTGAACATCGCGCTCAAGACCGAGCACAAGGACGCCGGCGTCGCGGCGCTCGACAATGCGTCGAGTCGGGTATCGGCGCGATGACGCGCGAGACGCTCGACAACGTCGTGAATCGCGCCCGGAGCAAAGCGGTCGTGAGGCGGGCCCGCGCCCTGCTCCAGGAAATGGACGAGGCCGAAGCGGCACGGAGGCCGCGCTCGAAGGCTGGCAACAGAAGCTGGCGCAGAATTCTTGCGACCGTCGAAGCCATCGCCGCGGCGCCTTCAGGCGGACGCCGCGGGCCAGCTCGACGAACGCCGAAGCCGAGTGGCGGAAGATGTCTTCCAACCGCTGTGTTCGAGCTCGATCAGGAGACGACGGCGCGTTTCGGCGCGCTTCTGGAATCTGCGCAGAGCGCGATTGGCGCGCACGAACGGGAGGAGTCGGAGCGCCGCGAAACCGCCGAGCGCGACACCGCTCGGCGGCACGCTCGCGAGGCATTGTGCGAGCGGCTGGAAAACGCGCACGCCGAGGAGGCGCTCGAGGAGATCGAAAAAGCGCGCGGCGAGTGGGAAGGGCTGCCGGGCCCGTCGACACAGGAGCTCGAGGACGAGCGGATGCGCGACGGTTCGAAGAGGCGTGCCGCCGCGCGGCAGAGCGCCATCAGAATCGTCAGGAGATCGGGCAGAGACACACGCGCGCCTCGAGAGCTGTCCGTCGAAGCCGAGCGCCTGTCGTCGGAACAGGGTCTCGAGCAGGCCGTGGGACGCCGTGCGTCAGGAATGGTCGGCGCTCCACGCGAAAGTCGAAGGTCTCGATCCCGGCGACTGCCGAGCGGTTTGCCGCGGCCGAGGCGCGCGTGCAGGATGCGCGCCGAGGAGCGGCGAGCGGCAGCCGAGCGGGCGCTTCGGCAGCAGGTGCAGCGCGTCGAGCAGCTGATCGAGCGCGCGGCGATGCGCGCCGCCGCCGAAGATCTCACGCTTCGCGAAGCGGATCGGCTCGCGCGAGATCTGCGCGACGGCGGTCGAAGCGCCGCTGACGCTTCCGCGAGCACGATCAGCACGCGCTCGTCGAGCGGCTTCGCGTCGCGCAGGCGGCGATCGCGCCGAAGCTGCACGAGCTGCGCGAGATGGACGAGTGGAAGCGATTCGCGCAACGCCGCCGTCCAGGAGGAGCTGATCGCGCGGACCGAAGCGCTCGCGCGCGAAGTACGGGTTCGACACGCCTGAAGGCGTCAAGCCCGAGGATCTCGAGAAGGCCGCGCGCGAGCTCCACGACATCCAGGAGCGCTGGAAGCAGGCCGCCGAGGCGCCGCGCGCGCAGGCGCAGGCGCTGTGGCACCGCTATCGACAGGCCGCCGATCCGATCCAGGCGAAGGCGCGCGAGTTCTTCGCGCTGCGCGGCGAGGAGCGGAAGGGCAAACCTCGCGCTGAAGCTGGCGCTCATCGAACGCGCCGAGGCGCTCGCGCGAGTCGACCGACTGGATCAAGACCGCCGACGAGCTGAAGAAGCTGCAGGCCGAGTGGCAGGCGATCGGACCCGTGCCGCGCCAGGACACGCGGGCGACATGGAAGCGGTTCCGCGAGGCGTGCGACACGTTCTTCACGCGCCGCAACGCCGATCTGGCCGAGCGCAAGGAAATCTGGGCGGCCAACCTGGCCAAGAAAGAAGCGCTCTGCGCGCGCGCCGAGGAGCTCGCGGCCTCGACGGAGTGGGAGCGAGGCGCCGCGCGAGATTCGACGGCTCCAGGCCGACTGGAAGACGATCGGCCCGGTGCGCCGCAACAAGTCGGAGGTGATGTGGCAGCGGTTCCGCGCCGGCGTGCGACACGTTCTTCGATCGCTACAAGCGGCGCGACCAGATCGAGCTCGAGGCCAAGCAGGCAGACCGCGAGGCGCTCGTCGCCGAGCTCGAATCGCTGGTGCCCGCCGAGCGGAGCCACGCGGGTGAAGAGCAGGCGCCGGAAGCTGTCGCCGACATGGCGCCGCCTCCGCCACTGGCCGTCGAGAACCCCGCCCTGCTGGAGCACGTGCGATCGCTGCGCAGCCGCTGGAACCAGTCGACGCCGGTCGTGCGCCACGGCGCCGATCCGCTGAGCGGACGGTTCATGTGCGCGCTCGAACGGCTGCTGGCTGCCTATCCCGAAGCGTTCCGCGGCACCGAGCTCGACGTCGAAGCGAACCGGCAGAAGATGGAGAAGCTGTGCGAGCGCGTCGAGGGCTTCCTGACCGACGGGCGGCAACCCCCGCCAGCTCTTCGCCGGCGCTCGCGGAGATGCTCCGCGAGGCGCTCGCGGCCAACACGATTGGCGGCCGCGCCGGCGAAGAATCGAAGTGGCGGGCGATGGCCGAAGACGTCCGCGGCGCGCAGGCGTCGTGGATCGCCTCGGGCCGGTCCCCGGTGAGGCGGGCCGCCAGCTCGCCGACCGCTTCCACCGCGCGTGCAGCCGATTCTTCGATCAGTTTCGCCGCCATGTGCCGCAACAGCAGGAACCGGTAGCGCGCCGGGCGAACGCCGTCGGCGCGAGATAGAAAGTTAAAAGTAGAAGTGAAAAGTTAGAAGTGACGAGAGCGCCTGCGTAACCTCGCCGCAGGCGCTTTTTACTTTTAACTTTTCACTTCTGACTTTTCACTTCTTGTAGAGCACCTTCCCGCCCACGATCGTGTAGCTGACCTGCGCGGTCGGGATCTCATCCTCGGCGAATGGTCAGTAATGTCCTTCGACAGCACGGTCATGTCCGCGTACTTTCCCACCTTGAGCGATCCTCGCGACGTCCTCCTCGAAGCCGCGTAGGCGGCGTTGATCGTGTAGGACTTGAGCGCTTCCATCCGGCTCATACGCTGATCCGGATAGAACACCGTCCCGTCTTTTGCCTTGCGGCTCACGGTCGCGTAGTAGTTCGCGATCGGATCGACGTCCTCGACCGGCGCGTCGGTGCCGTTGCTGACGACGGCGCCGCTCTTCATCAGCTTCTGCCAGACGTATGCGCCTTCCTCGGCGCGCTTCGCGCCGAGCCGCTCGATCACGTACGGCGCGTCCGACGTGCAGTGGATCCCCTGCATCGACGCGATCACGCCGAGCTGGCCGAAGCGCGGGATGTCGGTCGGCGGACAGGTGCTGCGCGTGCTCGACGCGCCACCGCAGATCGCGCTTCGTCGGGTTCGCCTTGAACGCCTGCTCGAAGATGTTGAGCGTCTCGCGGTTCGCGCGGTCGCCGATCGCGTGCACGCACAGCTGATAGTCGTTCGCCATCGCCAGCGCGGGCGGTCTCGGTGATATCGGCGATGCTCGTCGTGTTCAGGCCGGTGCTGTCCGGCTTGTCGCTGTACGGCTCGAGCAGCCAGGCCCCGCGCGATCCGAGCGCGCCGTCGATTTGGCGCTTGATGGCGCGCACGGTCAGGTGGCCCTTGCCGTAGTCGATCATCCGGTACTTGGCGAGCAGCGGCGCCTCGCGCTCGTTGTCTTCACGAACCATGACCCACAACCGCACGCCCATCTTACCCTCGTCGATCATCTGTCTTCATCAGATCGATGGTCGCGAACGACGAGCCGGCGTCCTGAAACGTCGTGACGCCCTTCGAGAGCGCCTCTTGCGACGCCAGCTCGGAGCGCCTTCGCGCGCGCGCTCCTCGGGTCGCCGCGCGCTGCCGGAGCGCACGAGCCCGGACGCCGTTTCGCGAAGAAGACCGGTCGGATTGCCCGCTGCATCCTTCAGGATCTCGCCGCCAGCCGGGTTCGGCGTCGTCCGCTTGATGTCGGAGAGCTGCATCGCCTTGGCGTTGGCGAAGCTGGCGTGGCCGCTCGCGTGCGTCAGCAGCACCGGGTTGTTCGGCGACACGGCGTCGAGCGACGCGTGAGTCGGGAAACCCTCGACGTTCGGGTTCGGCCGCGACGTCCACTTCTCCTGGTGCCAGCCGCGGCCGATGATCCACTCGCCGGGCTTTGCCGTCTTCACCGCCTCCGCCACCATCGCCACGATCTCGATCCCAGCTCGTCGTCGTCATCAGCTTCAGATTGAGCTGCGCCTCGCCGACGCCGGTGAAGTGCCCGTGGCCTTCGATGAAACCGGGGATCGCGAGCTGTCCCTGGAGATCGACGACCTGGGTCCCGGGCCCGACGTATCGGCTGCATGTCGGCGCTGCTGCCGAGCGCCACGATCCGATCGCCGCGAACCGCGACCGCCTGTGCCTCCGGCAGCGCGCTCGTCAACCGTGACACCTTGCCGTTGGTCAGCGACGAGGTCGGCAGGCGCCTGCTGGATCATCGCGGCGTACGGCCGTCGCCGTTGGTGCGCACGAAAAAGATGAACGTTACGATTAGCTTGCGGATCAATTGAGAGCTCCTGCACCCGTAGCGCGGAGCTTCAGCTCCGCGTCAGCGAATCAGCCACCATCGGCCGACAAGGGAAACAATCGATCGAAGTTGCCGCCGAAGAATCCTGCCCGATCCTCGTCGGTCGCGCCGACCGCGCGAAGCGCGCCATCCTGCGCCGCGTAGATCGGCTGCTGCCAGCCGCGCGGGAAGAACGACGAGTCGGTGCCGAAGAGAATTCGTGACGGGCCGGCAACGGCGAGCGCCTGGCGGAACACGGCATCGAGCGTGAGGCCCGGATAGTACTTCATCCAGCCGTTCGAGCTGGACGTGTCGAGGTGAATGGTCGGCGCACTGGTCAGCGGCCATCAGCGCTTCGCGGAACATGCCGGCGCCGAAGTGCGGGACGATGACCGGGACGTCCGGAAATCGCGACGCCATCGCGGCGAGCGCGAGCGGATCGCCGAGCCGCAGATCGAACGGCGACGGCAGACCGAGCTTCTTGCGAACGCCGACCGTCAGCACGCCGCAGTGTACGAACACACGCCGCCGTGGTGCTGCGACGCTGACGCAAAGACCTCCCGGACCCGCTCGTCGTCCAGTCGGTAGCCGTGCATCGCGGGGAACAGGCAGATGCCGCGCAGCCGCTGCTCGCCGAGGGCGCGCGAAAGCCGCCGCGACGACGTCGCCGGCTGCCGGATTGAACATGAAGAAGCCGACGAACCGTGACGGATGACGGCCGACCGCGGTCGCGACCGATTCCTCGTCGCCGGGAATGCTCGCGATGAGCGCCGCGCGGGCGACGCCGTGGCGTTCGAGCTCGGCGACCCAGCGATCGGCCAGATCCTCGGCGGTCCCCGGATCGTCCCACCCGAGCCGGTGCGATACTGCGATAGACCGCCCGGCATCCAAAGAGCCCGGCTGGCCGCCGGTCGAGCAGCTCGAGAAACCGCGCTCGAGAAGAAATGGCAATGAGCGTCGCAGATCCGCATGGGCAAAAGGCCATCATAATCGGCCTCGTCTCCGATACGCACGGGCTTCTTCGAAACAGCGTGCTCGAGGCGCTGGCGGGTGTCTCGCAGATCCTGCACGCCGGGGACGTCGGCGGCCGGTCGGTCCTCGATGCCTTGAGCGCGATCGCACCGGTCCTGGCCGTCTACGGCAACGTCGATCCGGTTGATGGCGCGCTGCCGGAGTCGGTCGAGATCGAAGACGGCGGACTCTCAATCCACGTCAGCCATGGCCACGAGCTTGGCAGCCCCGTGCCCGCCAGGCTCCTGGCGCGCTACACCGCCGACGTCATCGTTTTTGGCCATACGCACCGCCCGCTCGTCGAGCGCGACGGCCATCGTCTCGTCGTCAATCCCGGCGCGGCGGGCCACGACGATTCGATGTAGAGCCCTCGATTGCAAGCTTGCGTATCTTCGGCGGCAAGGCTGAAGTGGACATCGTGGCGCTCAGGAGCTGAGCTTCACCCCGCGAACTTATATCCCATGCCGTGGATCGTGAGGATGTACTGCGGATGCCTCGGGTTGGGCTCGATCTTCTGACGGAGCCAGGCGACGTGCACGTCGACCGTGCGCGTGGACGGCATCGAGTTGTAGCCCCACACTTCGTTCAGCAGCTCCTCGCGAGTCAGCGTCGCGCCGCGATGCTCGATGAAATACTTGAGCAGCTGAAACTCGCGCGCGGAGAGCTCGAGCGGCGCGCCGTCCTTCGTCACCTCGGCCCTTCGGAAATCGACGCGCACGTCGTCGAACTGATACCCGTCTGCCGGATGCGGCGCCACCGGCGCGCGACGGAGCTTTGCCTCGATGCGCGCCAGCAGCTCGACCATCTCGAACGGTTTCGTGACGTAGTCGTCGGCGCCGAGCTTGAGGCCGACGACCTTGTCGACGACCTGGCCCTTGGCGGTCAGCATGATCACCGGCGTCTCGATGCCGCGCTTGCGCAGCTCGCGCAGAACGTCGAATCCGTTCAGCCGCGGCAGCATGACGTCGAGGAGCACGAGATCGAACGCCTCACCCGCCGCGCGCTCGAGCCCGCTCTCGCCGTCAGCGCTCGTCTCGACGGCATACCCCTCGCGGGTGAGTCGATCGCGAAGCGTCAGCACCAGGCCAGGTTCGTCCTCGACGAGCAGCAGCCGCTTCACGCGTGTGATCCGTGGCCGGGCGACTCCGATAAGGCGGGCCGGCTGATCGGCTCTTCGCTCGCGGCCGGCAGGACGACGGTGAACTCGCTGCCGGCCCCGCGCTCGCTGCGCACGACGATGTTCCCGCCGTGGGCCCCGACGATGCGCTTGACCAGGCTGAGACCGAGTCCGGCGCCCTGGATCTGCGCCGCGATGACATCTGGCGTGCGGTAGAACGGTTCGAAGATGCGCGATTGCTCGCTGACGTCGATGCCGATTCCCCGATCGGCGACCGTGACGTGAACCTCGCGTCCCACGTGTCGCGCCCGGACGCCAATCCATCCGCCGCGCTCACCGTACTTGATGGCGTTGGCGACGAGGTTCTCGAAGACGCGGCGGAGCGCGGTCTCGTCGCCGAGGACCGGGGGCAGATGATCCGCGATGTCGTACTCGACCTCGACACCGGCAGTCTCGATGAGCGATCGACGGGACTCGACCACCTCGTGCAGCATGGGCGCAATGGACACCGGACTGAGAGCAAATGCCCGCTGGCCCGACTCAATCCCGGCGAACTCGAGAATCTGCTCGACCATGTCGGTCAGGCGTCGTCCCTCGTTCCGCACGAGATCGCCGTACTTCCGGATCTCCTCGTCGTCTTTGACGACCCCGTCAGCGAGGTTGTCCCCGGCAGATCGGATCACCGCCAGAGGCGTTCGCAGTTCGTGCGAAACAGCCGCGACAAACTCCATCTGCTGGCGCGCGAGATCCTGCGCACGCCGCGTCGACAGCACCAGCAACCCGACGCTGACGCCGAGTACCGACAGGATGCTCGAGCTGATGGCCAGGTTTCGGCGCCGCGCCGCGTTCACCGCCGCCTCGAGCGATCCCGACGGATGCTTCACGAGAAGTCGCCATCGGGGCGCGCCCACTGCTGATGTGAACCGCGTGCCGGCCGTCGTGCTCCCCGGCTCCGCGGGGGAGTTCGGCATTCCGTTCTGCTGAACAAAAATGGAGAATGGCCTCCCTTCACTGTCGCTCGACGGACGGCTCGCGCCAGGTGGGAGTACCAAGTGCTCGGTGACTGTGGTGGATGTTCCGCTTCCCTGAAGTGGTCCCGCAATGAACGTGGCGTTGAATCGCCGGACCTCGGAAACGATCGACGCGAAGTCCTGCATTCGCACCTGGAACAAGTCGACCGCGGCATCAGCCTGTGCGTCCGGGCCCGGCGTGAAGGCGGCAGTCGAGTGGTAAATGATGGCGCGGTCCGCCGGACTTACGACGGCCAGCTGATAGTCGAAGCGGTCGTTCCCTCGCCTGAAGTGCTGCTGCGCCAGGGCGGGCAGCATCTCGGTCGTAATGTAGTCGCGATCCAGGAGCACGACGATGTAGGAGAGCGTCGGCGTGACATGGAGCTCGGCACGTCCCGGCTGCTGGGCTAGAAAGAACTGCGGCATCGGGATGAGCAGCGCGGGAATGCTCTCCCAGACCGTGCTCGCCATTTGACGCATGACGAGACCTGAAGTGTTGGCTGGCTCCGGCGTCGTGGCGAGGGCCTCGCGAATTGGTTCCAGGGCCGCAGGCCAGTCGGCCGGCTCGAGAGAGCGTGCCTCCGAGTCGAATCGCTGCAGCCCGTCATGCCCGTTCGATTCTGCGTGGTAGATGTCCTTGATGATGCGCGGGTAGCGGGCGGTCGCCTGCCAGCGATCCCATCGAATGGCCATGCGTGACTCGAGACTGCCGATGGCCTGCGGATCCATTTGGAAGAGCAGGTAGGCGCGCGTGAGCTCGCTGTCGAAGTCCTCGGCGAACCCTGACGCGCTCGTGTTCAGCGTCGCGTGCATGTGTTCGCGCTCCGCGTCGCTGATGCGGCCGAGCCACTTGTATTGAAGCGTCGCGAGCAGCGCGATCAGCCCGAGCAAAGCGGCCGCCAGGACGAACATCGGCAGCCTGAATCGACCCCGCATCTGGGGAGTCTAGCACGCGATTTCGGGTGGCCTGCGAGCACCACCAGAGGTTTTACGTCCTTAACAATCTCTTTGCGCAGGCTTAACCAACCGGGCTCATCGAACCGCGATCATCGTTCGTCTCATCATCCGTTCACCCACGGGAGAGCCCGCCTTCGCGCCTGACTCGAACGCGGCTTCGGCGGACAAGCCGGCTCTCCCGCTCGAGAGGACTTCAAAAGACGATGCGTATGCTGACTTCGAAGGCGGGCTTCATGTCCGCCGCTCTCTGCTTGGCGTGAGCGGTATCACCGCCGCCCAGCAGGACGCCAAAGCCGCTGACGTGCTCGCGGGCGCGCGCAAGGCGATCGGCAGAGAAGCTGGAGACCCTCAAGACGCTGAGCGTTCAAGCCGCGACCGAACGCAACATCGGCAACTTTCAGATGACGAGCGATGTCGAACTGCTCGTCGAGCTGCCGGACAAGTACCTGCGCTCGGAGACATCCAAGAGCGCCATGGTCAACATGTCGAGCACGCTCGGATTCAACGGCGATCGCGCGCTCAAAGTCGGCGGCGCGGTGGGAACGCCAGGCGGCGGAATGATCATCCGCATGGGCGGACCGGTCCCGGCGCCGCGACGTTTGGCGGAGGCAGCGAAAAGCCGACGCCGGAACAGCAGGAACAGATGGACAGCAGATCGTGCGCTCGGCGCGCCAGGAAATCTGCCGGCTCATGCTCGGCTGGTTCGCCATGGCCCACCCGTCGCTCAACGCGCGCTACACCTACGCCGGAGAAGCGGAGTCGCCGGACGGCAAGGCCTACGTGATCGACGTGAAGAATGACGACGGCTTCGCCGCGCGCCTGTTCATCGACGAGAAGACGCACCTGCCGCTGATGGTCACGTACCAGGGGCCGCAGCCACAAGTCGTCACCGCGGGTCGACCAATGACGGGCGGCGGCAGCCCGCCGCCGGCACAAGCGCAGCCGCGCCAGATGAGCCCACGAAGAAGAGAAGAAGCTCGCGGCAGAGCTCGCGGACAGGCGGAGCAGATGCGAAGCAGCCGCCGATCCTGGTCGAGTACTCGCTGTTCTTCGACGACTGGCGCGAGGTGGACGGCGTCAAGTTCCCGCACACGTCTGCGGCGTGCGTCGGGTGGCGCGACGACCGAGGAGTGGAGCGATCAGCAAGGTGAAGGTCAACCCGAAGATCGACCCGAAGAAGTTCGAGACGGAACACTGAGGGAGCGGTGGACGCGTGATGTCAGTGAAGTTGTCGGTGTGCGCCGTCGCTCTGAGCGTGCTGGGGCTCAACTCGCCTGCGCTGGCGCAGCAACGGCCAACGACCGCCACTCTCCGCATCGTCGTGCACGATCCGAGCGGCGCCGTGATTCCCGGCGCGGTCGTGCAGATCAACGGAGCGGAAGCGCCGACCGCGTGCGTATCCCGGAGGAAGTCGCATCCGACGGGCAGGGTGTCGCGGTCGCTGCGGGGCTCGGTCCGGGACGCTACGGCGTGAGCGTCAGCTTTCCCGGATTCGAGACGCTGACCCTGCCTGACGTCCGCGTGCGCGCCGGCGAGACGAAGCGCGACGTGACGCTCGCAATCCAGAAGCTCGATCAGCCGTGTCGGTCGGCCGCGACCCGGCCGGTCCGCGTCCGATCCGAACAACGATCGCTTCAGCACCGTCCTGTCGAAGGACCAGATCGACGCGCTGCCCGACGATCCCGACGAAATGGAGAACGTGCTGAAGGAGATGGCGGGCCCCGGCGCGACGATCCGCGTGGACGGCTTCCGCGGCGGCAAGCTGCCGCCGAAGTCGCAGATCCGTTCGATCCGCTTCTCCCGCGACATGTTTGCGGCGGAGAACCACGGCGGCGGCATGGTCTTCGTCGACATCGTCACGCAGCCCGGCCTCGGGCCGCTGCGCGGCAGCCTCGATTTCACGTTCCGCGACGACGCGCTGAACGCGCGGAACGCGTTCGTGGCCGAGAAGGGACCCGAGCAGACGCAGCAGTACAGCTTCAACCTGAGCGGCACGCTGCTCAAGGAGCGCACGTCGTTCTCGCTGTCGGCGGGCGGGGCGTCGCTCTACGACTCGGCGAACATCTATGCTGCGGTACCGGACGGCACGGTCAGCTCGAATGTGCGGCGGCCGTCGGACCGCATCAACTTCAATGGACGCGTCGATCACGCGCTGACCAAGGCGCACACGCTGCGGCTGACCTTCCAGCAGAACGCGAACGAACAGGAGAATCTCGGCGTCGGCAGGCTTCGACCTGCCCGAGCGCGCGTACGCGCGATCGCTCGGACGATCGTCTGCTGCGGCTGTCGGAGAGCGGTCCGTGGGCAGGAATGTGTTCGCCGAATCGCGGCTGCAGCTCCGCTGGCTGTCAAACAGCGTCGACTCCACCTATCGAGCTGCCGACCGTCCGCGTGCTCGACGCCTTCACCGCCGGCGGCGCGCAGCAGGCAGGCGGACGACAGAGCACCGAGCTCGAGTGGGCGACCAACGTCGACTGGGCGAAAGGCAAGCACGCCGTCCGGGTCGGCACGCTCGTCGAGGGAGGCTCGTACCGCAGCGACAACCGCACGAACTATCTCGGCACCTTCACGTTCGCGAGCCTGGCGGACTACGACGCCGGCCGGCCGGCGAACTACACGCGGCGCATCGGCGATCCGCTCGTCGAGTACTCGCACTGGCAGGCGGGCCTGTTCATCCAGGACGACTGGCGCGCGCGCAAGAACCTGACGCTCAGCGGCGGCCTGCGCCAGGAGTTCCAGACCCACCTCGACGATCGGTGGAACCTGGCGCCGCGGGCGGGCTTCACCTGGTCGCCGTTCAAGAACGGCAAGACGACGATTCGCGGCGGCGGCGGGATCTTCTACGACTGGCTCGACGCCGGACACCTACGAGCAGACGCTGCGCGTCGACGGCGTCCACCAGCGGACCTGGTCGATCCGCAACCCCGGCTATCCGGATCCATTCAGCGGCGAGGTCCAGCCAGGAGATGCTGCCGCCGAGCAAGTACGTGCTCGCCGACGACTCGTCATGCCGACGCGCGTGATGGTGCAACGTCGGGCTGAGCCAGCAGTTCACGCCGACGTTCGCCGCGAACGTGAGCTACAGCCACAGCACGGCGCCAACCGGTTCCGCGGACGCAACGTCAACGCGCCGAGCTGGACGGCGCCCGGCCGGATCCGTCGCTGGGCAACGTCACCCAGGTCGAGTCGACGGCACGGATGCGCGGCAGCTCGCTCAACGCCGGCCTGAACTTCAACATCCCGGCGCGGCGGACGTTCCTCTTCGCGAACTACGCCTGGATGCGCCAGGAGAACGATGCGGACGGGGCGTTCAGCCTGCCGGCCAACAGCTACGACCTCGCCGGCGAGTGGGGGCCGGCTGGCGGGCGTTCCGCGCCACATCTTCAGCGGGATCGTCAACACGACGCTGAGGAAGAGCATCCGCGTCGGCCTGTCGGCGACGGCGCGGACTGGCACGCCCTACAACATCACCACCGGCCGTGACGACAACGGCGACACGGTGTTCAACGATCGTCCGGAAGGCGTCGGCCGCAACACCGCGGCCACGAAGGGAATGTGGGACGTGGCGCGCGCGTGAGCTACGCGTTCGGCTTCGGCAGACGCCGGCAGGCGGGCGGTGGGACGGGCGGCGGGCCGACCGTCGTGATACAGCGCGTCGGCGCCGCCGGCGGGGCAGGCGACATGCTGAGTGCGATCGGCGGCGGCGGCGCGGAAGACAAGCGGATCCGCTTCGAGCTGTTCGCCTCGGCGCCGAACCTCTTCAACGACGTGAACCCGATCGGCTACTCCGGCGTGATGACGTCGCCGTTCTTCGGCGAGCCGACGGCGGCGATGCCGGCGCGGCGAATCGACGTGGGTGTCAGGATGGGGTTCTGAGGCCGGGCGGCGGAGTCGGTCAGCCGTCTGTCTCCGGCGTGTGGACGAGGCTCCGATCAACTGGCAAGGAAATACGGCAGCGCAAGCGCGGACAGCGCGGCGGCGACGCCGAAGGCGGCGCGAAAGCCGTAGTGCTGGATCATCCAGCCCATGCGGTCGAGCCGGTGCCGATCCCGGTATCGAAGGCGGCGAGGATGGCGCCGAATGCGGCGCCGCGGCGATCGGGGCGCTGACATGCCGCATCACGTAGCCGACGTACACCGGATACGCGGTGCCGAAGCCGACGCCGAAGATCACCGCCGAGATCACCAGCCAGGTCCGCGTGCCGCCGAACGCCAGGCACGCAGGCCGCAGGTGATCAGCACCAGGCACGGAATGAAGACCCGCTTGTAGCCCCACCGGTCCCCGAGCCGCCCGAGCACCGGCCGCGTCAACAGGATCACGATCGCGAGCGTCGTCAGGTAGAGGCCCTTCGGCGTGACCCCGTTCGCGTCGGCGTACAGGCGGTGAAGCTCGTGATCCCGCCGTAGCCGAACGAGTAGAGCGCCAGCGTGACGCGAGATCGACGAGACACGCCACTCGAGCAGCCCGCGCCGCGGAGCGCTTCGCGGGATCGGCGGGACGCCGATGTTCCGGCAGCGAGCGCAATGACGCGCCATCGCCGAGGTTGAGCGCCGCCGTCGCCGAGGCAGAGCCACAGCCACCCGCCGGTTGATAGATCCAGAAGCCGATCGGTCGGCGCGACCGCCATCGCGGCGAGCGTCGACAGTCCCCAGTAGCCGATGCCCTCGGCCCGCCGGCTCTCCGGCAGCAGGTTCGTCATGTAGGCGCGCGACGCCGACAGCAGCCCCGACCAGAAGACGCCGTGGACGAGCACCAGCGCGAGCATCGACGCGATAGTCCGTGATCACCGCGTAGACGATCGAGAAGCACGGGAGCGCGAGGCTCGACGTGATCAGCACGCGGCGCTGACCGACGCGATCCGCGAGCGCGCCGGTCAACGGCGCCGAGAACGCGGACGAGTAGGTCAGGAATCCGAGGAACAGGCCCGACGCGAACGTGCTGCCCGCCGAGATCGATGATGTGAAACGGCGCCGTCGGGAGCAGCTGGAACGCGGACAGAAAGACCGTGAAGCTGAAGCCGCACATCACGAAGAAGCGCGGCGTGAACAGACGATCCGGCAAGGCTGATTGAGTATGGCACAGCCGTCGTCGGCAGCTGATGGTCTGTTAAAATCGGCAGATGCAGGATCTCAGTGAATTCCGTCCGTCGCGGTTGTGGAAACAGATGTCCCCGGAGCACCGTCTTGCGGCCGCCGAGCTGTTCTGGGCAGACGAGCAGTCAACCGAGCAGCAGATAGAGGCCGTGGGGGCACTGGCGTCCCGCATGAAGTTCAGGCCCAAGAGCGTCATCGGCCTTCCGATCGAGAAGAAAGCCAAATACCTTGCGACGCTTCCTGCCATTTCGGACACCGTTGCGGCGCGAGCGCTCGTGAACTATCACCTCGATCGTCAGAGGCCCATGATGGGGGCGTTCCTGGACATCCTGGGCATCGCGCACGAGAACGGATTGATCAGCGAAGAGAACGTGACGAAACCGGACGCTGCCACGCTCAAGGCTGCCGCATCGGAGCTTTCGTCGAAATTTCCGAAAGAAGACGTGTCGCTGTATTTCAGCACGCTCGTCTCGCAGGATCCGGAGACCTGGGGACCGCTCGCAGAGCTTGTGAGCGAAGCGCCCGCTGTAAAAGCGCCCTGATTTGCCGTGCTGATTCTTCCGCTCGCTGTGCTTCTTCTGACGCAGGCCGCAAAACCCGACACGCAACAGCCGCTCGAGGATCAGCTGCGCCGCATCATCTCGTCGAGCGGCGCCGACGTGGCTGTCGCGTACCGCACGCTCGACGGCAAGTCGGAACTGTTCATTGGACGCCGACAAGCCCTTTCATGCCGCCAGCACCATGAAGGTGCCGGTCATGATCGAGTTGTACCGGCAGGCTCAGACCGGCGCGCTCTCGCTCGACGAACCACTGCCGGTCCGCAATCAGTTCCGCAGCATCGTTGACGGCAGCCCGTACTCGCTGAGCGAAGGCGACGACTCCGACCTGGAGGTGTACGCCGTTGTCGGAAAGACGATGACCCTCAGAAAACTCTGCGAGCTGATGATCACCGTCAGCAGCAACTTCGCGGCCAACCTGCTGATCGATCGGCTTGGCGTGGACAACATCCGCCGCACGGTCACGTCGCTTGGAGCGGACGGGATGCAGGTCTTGCGCGGGGTCGAGGATCAGAAAGCGTTCGACAAGGGGCTCAACAACACGACCACGGCGCGCGGCCTGATGGTTTTGTTGGACAACGCTCGCGCACGGACGCGCGGTTGCCCCCGATGCCGACAGGGACATGATTGAGATTCTCGGGCGGCAGAAATTCAACGACGCCATCCCGGCCGGCGTTCCGCCCGGCACCGCCGTGGCGCACAAGACGGGCAACATCACCCGCATCCATCACGACGCGGCCATCGTTTTCGCGCCGCGCCCGTACGTGCTCGTGCTCCTGGTGCGTGGGCTCGAGGATCAGAAGAAGAGCGCCGCGCTCATGGCGGATCTGTCGCGCGCCGTCTACACGTGGGGTCAGACCGGGGTCAAACCGGGGTCAGACCGCGTCGCTAAAACTGATACACGAAGTTCACGATAGGAAACGCGAAAAACTCGTTCGCGCCCACGGGGAAGCCAACCGCCAGATCCGCCGAGAGCCGCTCACCAAAGAACCTGACACCCGCAGACAGGACACCATCGCCGCCCTTCCAGACGTAATTCTCTGTCATCACCTTGAGATTCCGACGCACCTGGCGCTCGCCTCCGACCATGACGACACCGGCGCGGCCCCCGTCGTTGCCGTACGCAAGCCCCCCGCCGATTGTCACCGACCCTCGTGCGCTTCCTGAAGTGCCGACCGCGTACGCGACGCCACCACCGTCGCCACCCGCATTGAAGACATGAAGCACACCCACCGCCACATCGGTGGAGGATGTCGCCAGGATCTGCACCTTCGGCGTGACCCAGAACGGGCGCTCGCCCTCATCGAACCCAAACACCAGCGGCGTGCCGCCACCGATGGAGAAGCGATCGGTGACACCGACCTGGACGAACGGCATCAGGAACTCGTAGACGCCCAGGTAGGTCTGGCCACGTGGCAACGATCGCCCTGTCGGGGCGAAGAAGAGACGGGTCGTATTCGGGTCGGGCGGTCTGAACTCTCCGTTGGCCAGGCTGCCAGTTACCTTTTTCATCGAGTCGATGTCGGATCTTCGTGCGGTCACGATCGCGCCGGCCTGCGTCCTGAACACGATATCGTCCGCCTCTTCGCGCTCGATCGTGCCGTATAGCCTCGAGCCGTCACGCAGTACGACCTCGTAGAGGGTGACCTGCTGTTCGGCCGGTCCGGCGGGTGGCGTCCACGCATGTGCCGTCGCAGAAGGTACTGCCAGCGCAAGGGCGGTCATCAACAGGATCTGTTTGGTCATGATCGTTCTCCAGGGGGAGCCTGGTGCAACAACCGGAGGTGATGCTCGTACCAATCGCTCGTGAACGTCGCCTCTGGGTCGTACGCATGCTTGAGGTCAAGAAACTCGCGCATGCGGGGATGGCATCGCTCGACCTGATCCCGCGTGGCCCATCGGTGATACGTCAGGTAGTAGCTGCCATCCAGATCCGCGGCGCGATCGATGAAGCGTCGAAAGTCGTGTTCGGCTTTGCGAATGCCAGACGGGCAATGATCGACATGAAGATTGAAGACGATGCAGGCCCAGTCTTCGCGGGCCCAGGCCAGCACACTCTCATCGTCTTTTTCAATGAGGCGAATCGTTCCGTAGATGATGTTCATCTTGTAGCGGCGTGCATCTTCGCGGACTCGACACATGAAAGTCGCCAGGTCTTCCCGCCTCACGTACAGCTCGGAAATCATCTCGCTGCCCTTCACCGTCGCATGAAGTCGCTCGTCGATCGCGTGGTGGTAACCGTCGTCATAGCTGGCCATTTGATGGGTATCTGACCAGTAGATCTGGCGGTCGGTGGTCATGTAGTGACGCGCGTATTCTGCGAATGCGCGGGGCTTGTCGACGTGCGCGAGAAACAGCAGCCGCCTCCAGTCGTCCTCGGTCAATGACCGCTGGCACTCAGGTATTTCGCGATCGTGCTCGACCGGGCGGTAGCAGGAGAAAACGCCGGCTCTGAGGAACTCGTCTGACTCGGGCGCGGTCGCGAACTGACAATCGCCGTATTCGAAACCCTCGGCGATTTTCGCGTCGAAGAGCTCGCGGAGATCCTCGACGTCCACGATAGACACCCGCCGTTCGACCTTGTGTCGGGGCGTCAATCGAAGGGTCACGCGGGCGATCACGCCGAACAGGCCGTACCCACCGATTGCGAGCGAAAAGAGCTCGCGGTTTGTCGAACGGCTGCAGGTCATGACAGCGCCGCGCGGATCCACGAGGTCGAACGATTCGATGTCCGCAATCATCGGCCGCAGCCGCAGACCCCGTCCGTGAATGTTGGCGGACAGGGCGCCGCCGATGGTCAGACGATCGGCTCCCGTCTGCTTCTGAACGATGCCCCATTGTCCGAGCTGCTTGCCGCCCGCCCAGAGCAGATGGGTGACGAGTTGAGGCCAATCGATCCCCGCTTCCACGACAACCAGTCCGCGCTCGGCGTCCAGTTCGAGAACGCGACTGAGACGGCGCATGTCGAGAAGCACGGTACCCCGGCCAAACTGCTGTCCGCCCATCGCGTGGCGTCCGCCAGCGATGCTGATCTGCTGACCCGTCGCCGCAGCGCTGCGCACGACCTGCCGCAACGCCTGGACGGACTCGATCTCGACGACCCGGCTGACAGTCGTCTGATTGAGCTGCGAGTGGATGTCGTTAACTGGGGTGACGGGGGTCAGACAGGGGTCAGACCACTGGCCTGACCCTGGTCTGATCCCGTCTGACCCCTGTCTGACCCCAGCTTCATGACCCGAGGGTACGGGGCGGGGCCATGAGAAGTCCTGAAGCGGCCCTGAAGAAGGATGAATTCAGCGGGCGTTGTGGGCGAGTGTCGTCAGAACCTCTTTGAAATCAACGCGTTGTCGCAGATGTGCGAATAGCGGTTCGATTGGGATCGTCCAGCCCGCGAACGGCATTTCCGGCCGGTCCACGAGCCGCTTCAGCACGCCAATCGCATCGTCGGGCTTTCCCTGGACCGCCCGCATGAATGCTTCGACCAGTGTCGCTTCGCTGATGCGGCCGCCGCGCCGAAGCGAATCGATGGCCGTCGCGGCATGGCTGAACGCTGCGTCGGCGTCACCCGCATCACCGCCTTTCGACCAGCGCGAAGCCGAGGCCGACAAGCGAGCGGGCGTGTTCTGGAAACAGCTCGAGCGCCTGCTGGAACATCCGGACGGCCTCGCCGCTATCGCCTTCGTCGAGGGCAGCGAAGCCGGCGCCGTCGAACGCGTTCATCGCGAATTCGGCCGCATACAGCTGCGTCGGTCCGACAGCGATCTCGCGATCGAATTCTGCGCGCGCTTCTCGCACGTCTCCGCGCGCAAGCCGCACGAGGCCGAGCAGCCAGTGCAGGCCTTTCGCCGGATAGCGTTGCTTCAGGTTCGCTTGACGGTCCTGGACGATCGTCCCCTCGCGCAAGACCGATTCCGCGCGTTCGAGCGCTCCGCGCGCGATATGGACCATCGCCGCTTCGAAGTGAGCGAACGGAAAGTCCGGATACAGCTCCATGGCGCGCGAGAGCGTCCGCAGCCGATCCTCTCCCCATTCGGCATGCGCGAGCCGGAACTGGTTGCCCCAATAGCCGGGTTCGAGCGTGACCGCCCGCTTCGCAGCCGCCAGCGCTTCGCTGAAGCGGCCGGCGCTCACAAGCAGGAACGAGAACGTCGAGTGGGCTTCTGCAAGATTCCGCTCGAGCTCGATTGCCCGTCGCACGTGATCGATGGCGCGCGCCAGGAGCGCCCCATCGGGCTGATTGCGCGCACGCGACATCTCGTATTGCCAGAAGCGCGCATTGGCCAGCCCCACGTGAGCGAGCGCATAGCGCGGGTCGAGAGCAATCGTGCGTTCGAAATCGGCGACCGCGCCGGCCACCAACGACCCATCGAGCGATTCGAGGCGCACACGCCCTTCGGTGAACGCTTGATACGCCTCGAGGCTGCTCGTTTCACGGTAGCTCCGCCTCGCCGCGAGCGCATCGGCCTGGGCCGATCCCAGCGTCTGGGAGAATTGCGCCACGACACGGTCCTGCAGTTCGAAGACCTGCTCGAGCGCCCCATCGGCCTTCGCTTCGGCGAGCGCTTCGCCCGTTCCCGCGTCCACGACACGGGCGGTAATCCTGAGCCGATCGCCGGATCGCTGAAAGCTCCCGACGACCGCCAGGTCGAGATGCAACTCCTTGCGCAACGCCGCCGAGGTCCACACCAACCCTCCGCACGGCTTCGACGACGCGCAGGCGGTCGATGATCCGGTGGGTGCCAGCCGCGCGGAGATCGTTGGTGACCGTTTCGGCAATGCCAGACGACAGCCACGCAAACTCGCGATCGGTGCTGACGTTCGTAAAGTCGAGCACCGCGATTGCCGGAGGTGCCGAGTCGGCCACGGCCTGTGGACTCGCAGGCGCCGAGGCTTGCGGCGGCACCAGCGTCTCGACCGTGGCGATGAAACGGTAGCCTCGACGCGCGACGGTCTGGATGTAGGTCGGGTTCGCGGAGTCGTCGCCGAGCGCCTGGCGAAGCTCGGAGACAGCCTGCGTCAGGGCATTGTCGGTGACGGCCACGTCGGGCCACAACGCAGCAAAGAGCTCGTCCTTCCCGACGAGTGTCGATTGCCGAGCGACCAGGTAGAGCAGAAGGTCGATGATCTTCGGCGACAGCGGGATCACGTCGCTGCCACGCCGGAGCTGGTACGATCCGGCGTCCACGACAAAGGGACCGAAGCGGTACGACGCAACCATTGTCATTGGGGCTGCCTGCGTGCTGTGCGGCGGGCGCCCTCAGCATACACCGCGTCGGCCGGCAGAGTCCGCGTCAGAGTCGCCAGAGCGTCTACGGGTTCATCGCATCTGCTTCGCGGCCAGTATCGCCTGATCCTTCCGATCCTGCTTGTCCTCCTTCTCGAATGTGATGTCGAAATGGCGTCGCCTTCGAGGATGTCGTCGATGTCGTTCGGGTTCTGGACAAACGCCAAAGACCGTGTATTCGAAGTCGAGGCGCGGATTGTCCGACCAAGTTGATGAAGAACTGAGCGTCGCCGGTGTCCCGGCCGCGCGTCGAGATGCCGACAGCTCCGCGCCCGTGGGACAAGCTGCTGATTTCGTCGCGCATGTAGAGCGTATCTCCCGAATACTCGTTCGCCGCGGGACTGCCTCCCTGGATCACGAAGTTCGGGACGACGCGATGGAACGTCAACCCGTTGTAGTAGCCGTCGCGGGCAAGACGTTCGAACCTGGCAACGGTCAAGCGGCGCCAGCTCGGCGCGAAGATTGATGAAAAACACCTTGCCGCTCTTCATCTTCACGCGCGCTGGCTCGATTGACGAACCAATGCCCGCAGGCAGCGCTGGACGGGGGAGAAGCTGCGGATCGATCTCGAGCAGCTTTCCCGTCCACTGTTGGATGACCACTGCGGCAAGTTGCGCGACGCGAATATCAAAATCGCGAAGGAGCGGGACGAGGGCGCCCGTCTGGTCAGGGGTTCCCAGCTCCTGCAGGCGCTCGAGGAGCGCCAGGCGCGTGTCGCGAGAGGTTTCCTTTTTTTCAGCGGTGACGCGCCGCAAGGCATCGAGCAGCGCGGTCGCCAGTTGCGGCGTGGGTTTGGCTGCTTTCAGCTCGATGGCGGCCGTCCGGAGGAGTTGATAATCACTGCGTCCCAACGCGGCCGCAAAGTAAGGCTCCGCTTCGTCTCCCTTCAAGCGCCGCAGGGGTGCGAGAGTCGCCTCGCGCACGTTGTCCTCCTCGTCGGAGCTCAGCCTTTCGAGCGACGTGACATCGTTGGCAATCGCGGCGGCGCGCGCCGCGTACATCCGCACCTGCCATATCTCGTGCCGCACGTGCCCGCCGCGAAGGGCAATGAACGCGCGGCTCGGCGATCGCTTCGCTAATGCCACCAGCGCGTGCGATGCCCGGTGCCATTCAGCGCTTTCGGGCGCTTTGGCCTCGCTCGTCAATCGGTCGGTCACGTTCACGTCGTCTTTGCATGTATCCCCAAGCGCATCTAGCGCGGCCAGCACGACCGGCACGACCGGATCCTGCAGTGTCTCCAGAAGCCGCTGGCATCCGTTTTCCCGGTTCTCCTGGCGGGCCCACGCGCGCACGGCTTCGATCCGTACCGTGATGGAATTGTCGCGAAGCAGGTCTGTCAGCAGCTCCATCGCTCGGTCGCAGCGACCGGCGCGCCGGCCCCGCCGAGGACGACGACCGCCAGCCGCTTCACCCCGTCGGTGCGGGCAGCGACTCGGAGTGTCTCTTCGTCCACGCCGCGAGCCGCGATCAGTGCCATCATCGCTTCGGCCCGCGGCGGTCGATCTGCAACCTCCTCGTAATCCTCGCCGGTCGAGGACGATTCTTCTCAGCTCATCGATCGAGTCGGAGCTCAAGGTGGCGAGACGACTCTGAGTTCGCGCGAGTATTTCCATTCCGCGAATGATGTTCACGACTGCCGAGCGAAGAAGCGGGTCCGTGTCGGCGGCACGCATCATTCGCAGCATGTAGGATTCAGCCGCTTTGACGTGTTCGGCCCGTTCGTACGGCAGTCGTCCGATGGCGAGCGCGACCGGGCCAATTGGTCCAGGCTCCTGACGGGGATCCGACGGGATCGGCCCCGGCAGCGATCAGCGCGTCGAGTGCTCGCTCAACCTGTTGCCCTCCCGTGTCGCCGGGCAACGCAGGGCCACGAAACGCCTGAGCGATCGCTTGCGCTGTTTCGTTCGTAGGTCCCAGTGTGAGATGGGCAAGGAGTTCCGGGATCGACCTCGCGGCGTTCGAGTCGGCCAAGAGCGCGGATCGCCCTGGTTTGAGTGGCAATGTCCTTCGATCGAGCGAACTCCAGCAGCAGACGGAGATCCTCCATCTGCTTGGCGCGCAGCGTGTCGATGCCCGGGTGTGTGAAGATCGTCTGGAAGAGCAAGGCGGGAGTCTTCCGCAGCCAGAATGGCCGTCCTGGCGGAGACGTGGTCGGCGGCCGAGATCACGGGCCTGGACCGGGCCGTTGCCCGCCCGCTCTGTACCTGCGAGGCGGACGCAGGCTATCAGGACCATCGCCGCAACGGCCGCGCGTCTCATTTTCTTCGACCCGAATACTCCAGCATCTGCGTCGTCAGGTCGAGGGGATACGAAATCGTGACATCGGTGATCGCACCGTTCGAATCCAGCACCGGTTCCAGTCGCGGCTGGACGAACCCGGTGTAGGACGGCATGTTCAGATGTTCGACGCGTGTGACCACTTCGTCACGCAATGCGGGATCGAAGTGCACCCCGTAGGTTTCGAACAGGGCTTTGGCAGCCGGATAGTCTCCCTCGGCCTTGATTCGCTGGACTTCTGCGAGCAGCCGGCCTACGGCTTCCTGGAACGCCACGGCATCAACCATCGCGTAGTAGGTCTTGCCGTCGCGATGGCGCTCCTCGATCGCCGGGGAATTGGCGAGCAGCCACCGCACGATCATCTGGCGATTGCGCATGTGGTCTTCCTCGATCTGCGTGCCCTCCCGGATCCGGCGCAATTGCACGAGCGCATTGCGAGCGTAGCCCTCGTATTCCGCCAGTACGACCTGGTGGTGATCGGCGGCATCAATCAGTCCGAGCTCAACCATCCTGGGGTTCGGAAGGAAGTACAAGGCGACGAGATCGGCACGTGATTCCTCGAGCGCGGAGTATTGCTCCTTGAGGAAGGACTGGGGGCTTCCGTTCAGGTGGCCGGCGATCTTTCCGGACGCATGTCCGATGACCTCGTGCAGATCCGTTGTCAGCTCGCTGGCGATGCTGCTCCACTTTTCGGCGCGTTCCGCTTCCTCGACCGACCAGGCAAATTCTTTCCGGAACTCGGCGGACGTGGATTTGTCGTACGCTTCGTTCACGTTGGTCAGCGACACAGACTTGCTGCCGTACTTCTCGCGAATGGCCTGATCGTTGGGGAGATTGATGCCCACGGGTGTGATCGGACCGGAATCACCGGACTCCACGACCACGTCAATCGCGTTCGCCGTGACGCCGCGAACACCTTCCTTCCGATACTGCGGCGCCCAGGGCATCCGATCTTCGAACCACTGGGCTGAAGCGGCCAACCGTCTGATCCCTGCGGTCTTCTCCTGGTTGACGTAGAAGACGAGCGCTTCCCACGCCCCCTTCGTGCCACGCGGATCCATGTAGACCTCGACAAAGCCGTTGATCGTGTCCACAGGAGACGCTTTGTCCTGAACCCAGGCAATGTCGTACGCGACGCGGTCTTCGTCGGCGCCCGTCGCATAAAAACGCACGAGCGCCTGCAGCGCGGTTGCCATCGTGGGGGCCGCATAGGGGATGGCGGCCTCGAGATGGCTGACGATTTCGCGGATCTCCTTGTCGTACTTTCCACCAACACGATAGACCTCTTCGACAATCCGGCCATCGCGCCGGACGACTCGCGAGTTGAGGGGATGCGTCTCCTCGAAGTCTTCCAGATCTTCCATCGACACGCCGACGTAGAGATTGTTGGCGCTGGACGAGAGGATGTCCTTCCCGGCGCCCGGTGTCTTGTTGGTCACGATTGTGTCGACCGTTGGATCGAAGAAGAGCGGCTGGAGCCTCGCGAGCAGGTCGTCAAGCGACTCGCCGGTTCGTGCTGGAAAGCTGGCGCCCGAGGCCGCTGCCGCGCGGGCAGCAGCCGAGAAGGCTTCCGGGCTGCACTTGAGCACGAACTTCCGGGCCGTCAGGTTGTTATGCGGCCCTGTGTTCAGCCAGAACAACTTCGTGTACCGCTGGATCTCCGCGAGCACTGCCGGATCGACACCACTCGACTGAATGATGATTTCCTCGAGGACGTCGCGCATCTCGAGGTTGGGGGCGTACCGCTGATCGTAGTAGATGTCGCGACCCGCGAGGGCCGCCCGGTACAAGTGCCAGATCAAGATCTTCTGGTCGAGAGGAAGGGACGTAAACCCGTCCGCGTACAGCTGCGCAACAGCGGCGTCGTCCACTCGCTCCAGCAGGTATTTGCGATCGGCTGGCGGCGCATGTGGCGACAGCGCGGTCGCGATTAACGCCGGCTTGGCTGAATCCGTGACAGGCGTGTTGTCGTCGTCTCCATCGAGCATCCCCAGAAGTGTCATCTGTCCCCCGGCCCCTGCATGCTGTTCGGTGCATCCTTCGGGCAAAGCTCCATTGTAAGGGGTGCTGCTTGCCCGCCGTAGCCCCAGCGAAGGCGGGCGAGAACGCTGCGGCTGTGGCTACTCGAGGTTCACCGTCTCCCCGTGTTCCGGCATTTTTGTAATCCAGCCGAGGCGATCGTGGATGGTCGCGCTCAACGCCTCCATCGCCACAGGCTCGCCGTGGACGATAAACGTAAGCCGTGGTGGTTTCGCAAACCCGCCGAGCCACCGGAGAATCTCCATCGAGTCGGCATGGGCCGACATGGATTCGACGAGCTCGATGTGCGCGTGGACGGGAATCATCTCCCCGTGAATCTTCACCACCTTCTCGCCGTCCACGAGCTGCCGGCCGCGAGTCCCTGCCGCCTGGTATCCAACGAAGAGGACTGTGTTGCGGGCATCGGGCAGGCTGGCCTTCAAATGGTGAAGGACCCGTCCGCCAGTCGCCATTCCGCTGGCCGAGATGATGATGGCGGGCATCCGGGACTGCGTCAGCTGCTTGGATTCCGCAGCCGTCGAAATCGTGCGGAAGCGCTCGGTGCAAAACGCGCAAACCTGCCGCTCATGTTGGGCGTGGCGTTTGCGTTCTTGCGTTCGATCATCATGGTCGGCCGGGCCATGCGGCGCTTTCTCATCACGCGACTCGGGGGTCATTTCCGGATCAAGCTCGGCCAGGCGCTGCTGATATCTCGACAGCGCGTCCACGGCCATCGGGCTGTCGACGAAAACGGGCAGGATCGGAATCCGCTTCTCTTCTTCGAGCCGCTTCAGCCAATACAGCAGTTCTTCGACACGGCCAATCGCAAACGCCGGGATGATGACCCGTCCACCCCTCGCCGCGGTGCCGTTGACGATCTCCGCCAGCTGGGTGCCGTTGTCGTCCTGCTGGTGCACACGGTTGCCGTACGTCGATTCCACCAGCAGATAGTCCGCGTCGGTCACAGCCGAAGGGTCCGGCAGCACCGGCCGGCCGAACCGGCCCAGGTCGCCCCCGAAGAGAATCGTTCGATCCGCGGTCCGGACACGAGCGTACGCCGATCCCAACAGGTGTCCGGCATTCACAAACTCCACCTCGAGGCCCGGCACAACCGGCACCGGCCTGTCGTAGCCAACGGGCTGCAACTGCGAGATGGCGCGAAACGCGTCGGTCTCCGTATACAGCGGCAGCGCCGGTGCGTGCTTCGTGTAGCCGTGGCGGTTCGCGCTCGCCGCGTCCTCTTCCTGAATCCGACCCGCGTCCGGCAGGACGATGCGGCAGAGATCGAGTGTGCCGGCCGTGCAGAAGACACGGCCTCGGAATCCCTGCGCGACCAGTCGCGGCAGGTAGCCGCAGTGATCCAGGTGCGCATGCGTGAGAACGATCGCCTCGATGTCGGCAGCGCGCACCGGAAACGGCTGCCAGTTGCGCTCGCGCAACTCCTTCAGGCCCTGAAAGAGACCGGCATCGATCAAGACCTTGGATGTGCCGGTGTCGAGCAGGTACTTCGAACCGGTCACGGTTCGGGAGGCGCCGAGAAACTGAATTGAGGTCACTCGTTATCCTTTTTCAAGATCACGCAAAAAGCCCGACCTGCCCGCCCGTGTGCCAGAACAGCACCGTGCTCCCTTTGTGGAACTCACGACCTCGGGCGCGGGCGATCAGGCCTGCCATGGCCTTCGCGGTGTACGTATGATCGACGAAGAGGGCTTCGGTCGTGGCGGCCAGCTCGATCGCTTCACGGGATGCTGTCGTGGGAACTCCGTAGCCCTCGCCAACGAACGCGTCATCGACCACTACGGATGCGGACCGAAAGCGGTCCGCGCCACAGTCCAGTAGCGTACCGAGGCCGGCGAGAAGATCGCGCACGGTAGATTCGAGCGACGCCGATGGCTCGTCGGCACTGATTCCGATGACACGCGTGGGCCAGCCCGCCAGCGCGCATCCCGCAACCAGGCCGGCCTGTGTGCCGCCGGAAGACGAGGCGTGGATGATGACGTCGGGCGGATCGATTTGGCCGGCAAGCTCCGCGATGGCCGCGACAAAGGCGGCCGCGCCGAGCGGTGTCGAGGCTCCGAGGGGTATCACGAAAGGGGCATCTCCCCGGCTCCGTGCGTCGGCGGCTGCGCGGTCCATCTCGGCCGCGCGGTCCTCCCGCCCCCTGACGTATCGCAACTCGGCGCCCAGCAGCTGATCGAGCAACGCATTGCCGGTGGGACGGGCCGGCCTCGTGCCATTGAGGACGAGAATGCATTTCATTCGCAGCCTGGCGGCTGCGGCAGCGGTCACACGCGCGTGGTTGGACTGGACGCCGCCCGTCGTGATGAGTGTGTTCGCGCCCGAGGCCTTCGCCTCGGCGGCCACCAGCCGCATCTTCCTGACCTTGTTGCCCCCGAACGCGAACCCGATCGCATCGTCTCGCTTGACGAGCAGGCGCGCGTCACAATCGAGCGCGTGACGCAGGTTGTCGAGGGTCTCGACCGGCGACGGGCTGGCTGCGAAAGGAATGGACGGGAGCGATTCGAGAGACGACAACATGCAGTTCAGTATAATTGTGGGTCCCCCTGACGCGATCGAAGGTCGCCTTGGCGCGGCGTCTGCCGGGCCGACTGGCCCCGATCGACCTGGACATCTCAATGAGCGCTCTCCTCGACCGGCTTCGATCGGAGTCGCGTGTCATCGCCGCGGAGTTGCGGCCGCCACGCGCCGAGCTCGAGGCGGCGGCCAGCCGCGATGCGTGGATCGACACGTATCACGCGGTCCGCGGCCTGACTCGCGGGGGCACGTTCGTGTTCCTGACCGACAGCGCCGTCGGATCGAAGGAAGAAGACAATCTTCGACACCTGGTCATCAATCTCGGCACCGATGTGCCGCGCTCGACCGTCGTCCCGTTCCTGACCTGCAAGCACCCGCTCGAGTACTGCCTGGCCTATGCCGATCGCGCACGCGATCACGGCTTCGAGGCGCTCGTCGTTCTCGGCGGGGACAAGAGCGTCGGGCTGCTCCGGTGCGTCGAACATGCATGGCAGCTGCGGGAGGAAATCAGGCGGCGCGTGCCCGGACTCGCGCTCGGCGGATGGGCGAACCCTCACGCTGATCCGTCGGTGCAGGTCAACCATCTCTTGCAGGACCGCGTCCACGCGGAGTTCTACCTGACGCAGATCGTGTCGCACCACAGCCGCCGTCACGTTGAACGGTTTCTGGAAGAGGGCAGGCGGCGTGGGCTGGCGATCCCGGGGATGTTCGGAATCTTCTACTATCGTTCGGCCAATCCGCGCACGCTCGCGGCGCTCAAGGACTTTCTTCCGGTGCCGGCCGAGGAGCTGGCTCGCGAATTCGGCGAACGCGCGACGCCCGAAGAGGTCTGCGCGCGGTCAATTCGCGCGCTGACTGAAGCTGGGGCCAGACATTTCTACATCAGTAACCTGCCGATTGGTCGAGCGGCGGTCACGCTGAGCCGCATTCTGAGCGCGGCCGGAGTCTAGGATCCTGCGACCCCTTCGCTGATCAAACGCGCCAGATAATCTGGGTCAACTGGTTTGACGAGGTGGTAGTCGAACCCATGCTCCAATGAATGCTGCGAGTCGGCAGCAGAGCCGTAGCCCGTCAGCGCCAGGAGCAGCATACCCCGGCCCTCCGGCGTCTCGCGAATCCGCCTCGCCACCTGGTATCCGTCCATGATGGGAAGACTCAGGTCAATGATCCCCACGTGTGGACGCGCGACGTTCAGCAATTCGATCCCGCGGACGCCATCAGGCGCGTCGTAGACCACGTGCCCGGCGAGTTCGAGCATCATCCGCAACATCTCCCGCGCCTCGCGGCTGTCCTCGATCAGCAACACGCGCCTGGGCTTCGCACGACGTTCCCGCGGGAAGGACATCTCAGAGGACGTGTGTGCCGAAGCCATCGCCGCCTGGAACCGTACCGTGAACCTACTGCCGTGCCCTTCTCCCTCACTCCATGCGGCCACCGTGCCGCCATGCAGCTCGACAAGGCGCCGGACGAGAGCGAGGCCGATCCCGAGGCCGCCTCTCGCGCGCTGAATGGTCTGGTCGGCCTGGACGTACATGTCGAAGATAAAGGGCAGCAGCGACGGCGAGATGCCGAAGCCCGAGTCCTCGACGCTGAGCACGGCGTCTGCGCCATCGACGCGCAGTGCTACCCGGATCCGGCCACCGGAGGGCGTGTACTTCACGGCGTTGGTCAGCAAGTTGTTGAGCACCTGCTCGATCCGCACGGCGTCGCCATCGACCCACACAGGCTCGGTGCTGACCTCGATCTCCCGATCCAGGCGGGCGTCGTCGGCGAAGGCGGCGACCCCCTGGCGCACCAGATCGGCCAGGTCGAGCCGCTGTTGATTCAGTCGAATCCTTCCGGAGACCACGCGCTCGATGTCGAGCAGATCATCGATGAGACGTGTGATCTGGCCGACTTGCCGCGCGATCACGACGTGCGCGCGGTGTGCCGGCTCCACCTCGTCATGCGTCACCTTGAGCACCTGGACGGCCGTGCTGATCGCGCCCAGCGGGTTCCGCAGCTCGTGGGCCAGCATCGCGAGAAACTCGTCTTTCGCGCGGCTGTCTCGCTCCGCACGGTGGACGCTATCGTGGGCCTCGAGGAGCTCCGTCATGTCCGTGACGATCAGGTTCTTCCGATCGCCATGGATCGACGTGGTGGTCGTGAGCGACAGGCTCGCCTCAAAGGAACTCGAGTCCGGGCCGATTAATGTGCAACGACGCCTTCCGCTGTCGATGCGCAATAGGGTCTCGACATCAGATCTGTCCGACGGGTGCACGAATCGCTCGAAGTGGCTGCCATTCACTGACTGGAGCGGCTCGCCCACGAGCGCCGCGAAGCGTGCGTTGGAATACAGGATGTCACCGCGAGCCGTCATCACCAGGGCGCCCTCCTGCATCTGTTCCACGAGGTTGCGGTATGGCTCCTCGGCACTGTGCAGTGTGTAGACCTGATTGCCGTCAGTCCCTTCGACGACGAGGGCGTCGATTTCGCCCTGCCGGATTGCCCCCAACATCTCTTCGGCCTCGGCGAGGCGTGCGCGCAGCGTCTCGGTCTGTTCGCGATTGTCGTGGCGGCGTCTAAACATTCGCCTACTCAGGGTCGTCGGGCCCGGGAATGATATCGAGTCCAAGAAGGACGCGGTCGCGGTTCGACATGTCGCCGATGATCCGGCGCATCGGCAGCGGGAGCTTCTTGATGAGGGTCGGTGCCGCGATGATCTGCTCACCCTTCGTCAGGACCGGCTGCTGGTAGATGTCTATCACTTCGAGATCGTACCGTCCCTCGAGATACTCATCACAGATCGCCCTGAGATTGTTGACCGCACGCGACGATCGTGCCGTCATGCCCGTGACGTACAGTCGAAGGATGTACCATTCGCCGGACGGTGTGTGAGCCCGCTCGAGTGTGGCACGGAGGGGACGGGGGTTCAGGGCCATAGGTCATGACTGGCGGACGCGCAGGTCCAGCCCGACGAGGACGCGCTCGGTGTTCGAGAGATCGCCGATGATCTTCTTGATTGGTTCCGGCAGCCGTCGCACGAGCGTGGGCACAGCCAGGATCTGATCACCGCGCGCGAGCTGTGGATTCTCCACCAGATCGATGATCTCGATCTCATAGCGGCCCCGCAGGTAGTCCTCGCAGATCTGCTTCAGGTTCGTGAAGGCCTGCACCGACTTCGGCGTCTGTCCCGCGACGTAGAGCCGCAGTGAGTAGGTCTGTCCCGCGGGCGATGGCCTGGTCAGCCCGGTGTCAGACAACTGCATGGCGATCGTGTCCCTTCTGCGAACCGCCGTTCGCGTCATCCGATGTCCCGTGCGCGGCTGCGTCGGCGTCGAGCAGGTGCAATCCGTGATTGGTCAGCACAAACTCGCAGCGCTCGTTCGAGTGCGCCATGCCGCGGGACTTGAGCACGTACAACCCGCGCCGGTGGCGATCCCCGGCTTCATCGTTCGCCAGCACGATCCAGGTGTCCATCAGGGACGAGATGGTGGTCTCGGTCCGCTCGATGTCGGTCTGACCAGGTGTGAGGCTCGTCAACATGGCGGTGATGTTCGCGGTCTTCAGGTGATCGATCAGGCGCGTGAGCATCGCCTGGACGTCGGAGTAGGTTCCCACCGTCATCAGGTTGGTCACGGGGTCGATGACGGTCACGGTCGGCCTGAAGTCCGCCACGACCTGGTGCATCGAGACGAGGTGGGTTTCGAGCCCGTAGCGCGAGGGGCGGTCCGCATGGAACTGCAACAGGCCGGCGGCCACCCATGGTTCGAGGTCGATGCCGATGGAGCGCATGTTTCGAAGGAGCTGCTGCGGCGACTCTTCGAAGAGGAAGCACAGGCAGCGTTCGCCCCTGCGGCACGCCGCGTCGAGAAAGTGGGCGGCCAGGCTTGTCTTCCCAGTGCCCGCGGTGCCGGACACGAGGATCGTGCTTCCGCGGTAGTACCCCTGATTGCTGAGCATCTCATCAAGACGCGCGATGCCCGACGACACGCGCTCCAGCGGCGCCTGATGCGCAAGAGCCATCGAGGAGACCGGCAGCACGCTGATGCCGCTGGCATCGATGAGGAACGGATACTCGTTGGTGCCGTGATGCGACCCACGGTACTTGACGACACGCAGGCGGCGCGTCGAGACCTGATCGTGGACGCGGTGATCGAGCAGGATCACGGCATCCGAAACGTACTCCTCCAATCCCTGGCGGGTGAGGGCACCCTCGCCACGTTCGCCCGTGATCAGGGCGGTCACACCCTGGTCCTTCAGCCAGCGGAACAGCCGTCGCAGTTCGGACCGGAGGATGGCGTCATTTTTCAAGCCGGCAAACAGCGATTCGATGGTGTCGAGGACGACGCGCTTAGCTCCCACCGTCCGAATGGCGTGGTTGAGCCGGACGAACAGCCCTTCCAGGTCGTACTCCCCCGTTTCCTCGATCTCGCTGCGCTCCACGCGTACGTAGTCGATCGCGAGCTTCTGCGCCTCGATCAGTTCCCCCAGGTGGAAACCGAGCGATTCGACGTCGCTGGCAATCTCCTCCTCGTTTTCCTCGAACGTCATGAGCACGCCCGGCTCGTCGAACTGGAGGGCGCCGTTCACCAGAAAGGTGAGGGCCAGCAGGGTCTTCCCGGATCCCGGCCCTCCGCAGACGAGCGTTGGCCGGCCTTTGGGCAGGCCGCCACGCGTGATCTCGTCCAGGCCACGGATTCCTGTGAGGGCTTTCGGCAGTTCGGAACCACGCACCAGCCGGGACGGATCGGCCTCGCTGTGTGATTTTTCCTGGCGATTCACGTTGTCCAAGGTCAGGCTCAAAGGAGGTCTCCGAAGCGCGAGCCGCTCGCGCCTACGGTTACGGGATATAGAGGGTGATGGGGGTCCCTAACGAGCGGATGAGCCGTCGCCCCTTGCGCTCAGGCAAGCACTGTGACAGCTCGTCGCTATCGAAGCTGTTACATATTGAACACCCCTCTAAGCGCCGCTGCACGACTGACCCGCGAACGTCAGGCTCCCTTGAACTGATCGTCTTCATCGGCGAAGAGAACGTTGAAGCTCGTCAGCGATCCATAGCAGCCGCTGATGTATCCCTGGAGCTTGACCTTGAGGTCCTCCGGCATATCTGCCGCATTCACCTGCTGCTCCAGCGTGCGCAGTCGGTTCCGCAGCATCACGATCTTGTGAAAGAACGTTTCGATCGGCCAGCTTTTCTCCTGCAGACCTGCGGTGCCCGGCCGCAGCACGAGATTTCCCCCTCGCCATTTCTCAGCCGGCGCGACGGCGGTGATTCCGGCTTCCTCCCGAATCACGCGCCGAAGGATCATTTCGATGTCCATACCGGTGTCCTCGCTGACTGGCGGCGCGACCCGCTCGCGCTCGCTGACGATGGGGAAGGGCTGACGATCGGTTCTGGTCGCGGGCCGGCGGGTTGGCTCGTGCGTCGATACCGGTGCGGCAGACGGGGATTCGGTGGCCACGCGCGGACCGCCGCGGTAGTTGTGTTCGCTTTGGCAGTATCCGCAGACAACCCGGATCGGGAGGCCCTCGTCATCGGCTGCCACGACCGTGTGCATGCGATCCGTCTTGCACGCACGGCAGAAGTCTTCCAGAGACTCGCCCGCGCGATATCGGCGTGTTGCCACGGCAGTCAGTATAAAGCTGACGGCGCCTGGCGGCCGACCGCCAGCAGCCAGGGCGTATACTTTCCTCGTGGCTCACCACCTCGACGAGGTGCCGTTCTCGGGCATCATCCGCATCCGCGACATGATGTATGACGTCAAGGATCCGTTCCGTTTGGATCAAGGGGACGTCAGCTTTGATGCGCCCGACACGGTCAAACGGGCGATGCACCAGGCGATCGACGACAACCGCAGCCACTACGTCCAGACCACCGGAATTCCGCAGTTGCTCGATCTGCTCGTCGCAAAGCTGCGTTCGGTCAACGGCATTCCTGTCGGCGGACCGGACGAGGTCATGGTGACGACCGGCGGCATCCACGCGGTCTACATCGCGTGCCAGGCACTGCTCGAGCCCGGCGACGAGGTGATCGTTCCGGATCCGGAGTGGCCGCCGTGCATGGGAAATGTCAAAGCCGCTCGGGCGATTCCCGTCGGTTGCCGGCTGCACGAAGACCTGGGCTGGCGCTACGACCTGGAAGAGCTGGAGGCCACAATCTCGCCACGAACGCGAGCGATCTACATCAATTCTCCGCACAATCCGACCGGTGGAGTGCTGACGCGCGAAGACGTCACTGCGATCGCCAATCTCTGTCGAGATCGCAATCTCTGGCTGATCTCGGACGAGGCCTACGAGGACGTCGTCTTCGACGATGCGCAGCATGTGAGCCCGGCGTCGATTCCGGGAATGTACGACCGCACGATTTCCGCGTTCACGATGAGCAAGTCATATGCGATGACCGGGCTCCGCCTCGGATACGTCGCGCTGTCGGACGCGAAGCTGCGGGAGCGGATGAAGAAGGCTCTCTTCTACACGGCGACCAATGTCACTTCGGTGGTGCAGTATGGCGGCGTCGGCGCGCTGGAAGGATCTCAGGACAGCGTTCGCGCGTTCCGGCGTGAGCTTCAAGCCAGGCGCGATTTGTTCTACGCGGGCATCCGGGAACACGCCGAGGTGGTTTTCAGCGGCGCGCCCCCGAAAGGCGCGTTCTACGCCTTCCTCAAGATCAATCCCGCCTGGCGGCCAGAGCTGAATTCGTCGTCCGGCTCACTCTCGTGGGCGCTCGCCGAATTCCTGATCTCGCGTGCACGGATTGGCTGCATCCCGGGCATCGACTTCGGCCCGAACGGCGAAGGCTACATCCGGTTCTGCTTTGCGCGCGATCGCGCGGAGCTGAACGGTGCGCTCGAGTCGATGCGGTCGGTCTTTGGGGAGGCCCCCGTCAAGCGTTAGCGCACGTGGCGTCCGCCATCGACGCGGACTATCTCTCCCGTGACGAAATCCGATTCGAGAAGAAACGCCACGGCCTTGACGATTTCCGCTTCGCCGCCCCATCGGCCGAGCGGCGTGGACGACTCGACCGCTTTGAGCTCTTCGTCGGTTGTGCCGGGCGGCGCGACGATTGGACCGGGAGCAATGGCATTGACGAGGATCTGATCGCCCGCCAGCTCGAGCGCGAGCGCCTCGGTCAGGCCAATCACGCCTCGCTTCGCAACGTAGTAAGGGACGAAGCCTTTGTATCGCGGGCGCCCGCTGGCTGCGACCCAATCAGCAAAGTTGATGATCCGGCCGCCTCCAGCCGCGCGGAGATGCGCGAGCGCCGCGCGCGCGCACAGGAACGCCGCTCTCAGATCGACATCGACGACGGCATCCCATTTCGTCTCGTCCAGATCCTCGAAAGGCACCGCGGCATAGACTGACGCCATGTTGATGAGCACGTCGAGACGTCCGAGTTGCTCAACGGCGTCGTGTACCAGCCGCTGACATTCTGCGGCCTGCGACAGATTCGCTTGAATGAGCGCAACCCGTCTGCCCGCCTCTCTCACGCTGGCCGCGGCCTCTTCGGCCTCTGCCTTCGATCGATTGTAGGAGAGCGCGACATCCATCCCGTGCCGGGCGAGATGAATGGCCACGGCGGCGCCAATGCGTTTCCCGCCGGTGATGAGCGCGACGCGATCTCGGAGCTCCATGTCGCGAAGCGATTATAGCGGAGCGGTGTTTTCGGAGGTGACGGAGGACAGTGTCGAGCTCAAACCCGCGGCAGCGTCTGACGATGGCCGAAGAAGCTCGACCACGGCGACTTGGCCCGCATCCGCCGCTCTGCCGTCTTGATGTTGAAAACGACCGGGTCCAGACGCGGGCTGACTTCGTCCCAATCGAGCGGCATCGAGACCGGGGCTCGCGGACGCCAACGAACCGAGAATGGCGGCGCAATGCTCTGCCCCGGTGCGTTCCGCATGATGTCGAGGTAGACAGGAGCGCGGCGTTTCGCCTTTCGCGCTTCGAGCGTCACGAGTCGCGGATACTCGCGCGCCATCTCGCCTGCGATGGCCAGGGCGTAGGCACGAACGCGATCCTGCGCGGCACCCCGGCGAAGCGGAACGAAGATGTGCAGACCTCGTCCGCCGGAGGTCTTCACGAAGGCCTCGAGCCCGTGGTCCTCGAGTTTCGTGCGGAGCAGCAGCGCCACACGAGCGGCGGACGAAAACCCGTCAGCCGGATCGAGATCGAACGTCAGCCAATCCGGCTTGTCGACCTCGTCGACGCGCCAGTTCATGACGTGCATCGCCACGCACCCAAGGTTGACGAGCATCAGCAGCGTCTTTCGTGTGCCGCCGACGATGTAGTCGATGTCCGATCCGGGTGAGGTGGCGGGAAGTGTGACGGTTGCCACCTCGCCCGGCAAGTTCAGAGGAGCCCGCTTCTGGTAGAAGCAGGAGGCGCGAATCCCTTCCGGACACCGCTCCATGATGACGGCGCGGCCCTTCAACCAGGGGAGAATCTGCCCCGCGATGCGGGCGTAGAACTGCGCGAGATCGAGCTTGGTCAGACCCTCGTCCGGCCAGAACGGCTTCGCCGGGTTCGTGATGATCGCGCCACCGAGCCGGATGTCTGGACTCTTCAACTGCTCGCCTCAATGTCTTGTGTAATTTTGTATTGTGACACCGATTCGGAGGAAAGTGCAGTAATCTCCCCATCAGAATTGCTGATTGTTGATTGCTGATTGACGATTGAGCAGCCATCCCGGAGCAATCGAATCGAATCAGCAATCGGCAATCTCTCAAAGGATTCACCATGCTGACACGCCGTTCGTTTCTTCACACGACGGGCTCGGCGGGCGCGGTCGCACTCGCGGCATTTCGACCGGATGGATTGGCGCGAATCGAGGCCGCCCGGCGACGCGTCGAAAACGTGTCCGCGTCCGATGTGGCGGCCGATGAATCCTACTGGCGCGAGATTCAACAGGGCTTCACGCTCGACCGCACCATCATCAACTTGAACAACGGCGGCTGCTCGCCCAGTCCGCGCGTCGTCCACGAGGCTTTCAAGCGCTATCTCGACATCTCCAATCAAGCGCCCGTGTATCACATGTGGCAGATCCTGGAGCCCAACATCGAGAGCGTCCGGCGGCGGCTCGCGGCGGAATTCGGCTGCGACCCGGAGGAGCTCGCGATTACCCGCAACGCCAGTGAGGCGCTGCAGACCGCGCAGCTCGGGATCGACTTGAAGGCGGGCGACGAGGTGGTGACGACGAACCAGGATTACGGGCGCATGCTCACGACGTGGGAGCAGCGCGTCCGTCGCGACGGCATCCGGCTGAAGAAAATCTCATTTCCCGTGCCGCCGCCTTCGATGGACGACCTGGCGACGCGGCTCCTGTCGGCACTCACGCCATCGACGAAAGTGCTCCACTTCTGCCACATCACCAACCTGACCGGCCAGATCTTCCCGGTAAAGAAGATCTGCGATGAGGCGCGCCGCCGCGGCGTGAAGACGATCGTCGACGGCGCGCATGCCTTCGCGCAGTTCCCGTTCAAGGTCGCGGATCTCGGGTGCGACTACTACGGCACGAGCCTGCACAAGTGGCTGCTCGCGCCAATCGGGACCGGATTCTTGTATGTCCGTCGCGAGAACATCGCGGCGCTCTGGCCGCTGCAGCCGGCGGCCGAGTCGCAGACCGGCAACATCCGGAAGTTCGAAGAGATCGGAACCCATCCGGCCGCCAACCACAACGCCATCGCCGAGGCCCTGAACTTCCACGAGGGTATTGGAAGCGAGCGCAAGGCGGCGCGTCTTCGGTACCTGCGCGATCGCTGGGCGACACGGTTGGCCCGTCAGCCGAAGTTCAAAATCCACACCAGCATGGACCCGGTCCAGTCGTGCGCCATTGCCAACGTGCAGGTTCTCGGAGTTCCGACCGCCAAGGTGGTTGGGCGGCTCTGGGACAAGTGGCGCATCATCGCCACCCCCATCGTGCACGAGGAGTTCGAGGGCCTCAGGATAACGCCCAACGTCTACAACACGCTCGAAGAGATCGACACGTTTGCCGCGGCGATGGAAACCATCGCCGCAACCGGCGTCGAATAGAACGAACCTTGTAGAACCTAGTAGAACCCTGCAGAACCCCGTAGAACCTAAAAATAGACCGTAACCCCCATGGTCCACATCGATCCTTGGTACGAGGGCAGGAAGTGCACTCCGGTCCCGGTGTCGGTCAGGTGGGATTTTGCGACGGCGCCCGCAATCGTGTCGGCCTTGATCGGATCAGCGCCGCCGAATTTCAGGAACGTATAGCGATAGTCCGCATGAAGCGCCGCGCGGTGGCCAAGGCGCATCTCGGCGCCGAACCCCGCATGGGTGCCGACCCGCCGGCTCGTCGTCGAGTCGATGACTTGCCGGCCGGCGGTTTGCTCGACGCTGTGCGTATACCAGCCCAGCCCGCCGAGCACATAAGGCGCAAACGTTGACGGAATTGGCGACAGCAGGATGGACCCTTGAAGCGGGTAGTCCTTCACCTGCTCGGTCATCGTCGGGTTGTTCTGAACGCGTCGGTCGAGTGACACCTCGAGCGCCGTCCGTTTCGACAGCCACGCACGGACGTGCCCGCCGGTAAAGCTCTCCGCGCTGGTATTCGACTGGACATCGCCGCGCACCATGCTGAACCTGCCGCCGATCCCGATGCCTTGTGCCGAGCACGTCAATGCCGGGGCGGCCACGAACAGCGCCACGGCGAGTGAAAGTCGAAAAGTCAGTGATCGCATTGGGGGGAGCACCTCGCGATCGGGTATCGGTCAGGGCCGGGACAGACTGTAGAGATCTGTGCAGTACCGGGATCCGTGGTCCGGCTCCCTTACTCGCACAGAGACAGCAGCGCCTGCGGCCCGAGCGAGGCGACGGAGTGAAGCGCGCGGAGCGCGCCGCCGAGCGAGAGCGAGCGGGGTGGGGCCCCGCGAGCAGTGATTAATGCTGACGGGAAACTGACGAAGTTTGACGATTGTTGGCGTGAGCGAAGGTTGGTCGACCGGAAGCGGAACGCGAAGCACCCTGCGAAAGTGCTGACGTTTAGCCGCGGACGTGCCGCCGGACAATTCCGGCGATACCTCCAGCGCTCCGCTCCCGGTCCACCGCGCCGAGCCTCGCGGATTCGCGTCACCGGACGCGAACCCGCGAAGGCGGCTTGCTAACTAGGTGAGAACCTTGATGACGACGCGGCGGTTCTGCGCACGGCCCGCCTTCGTGTTGTTCGGCGCGATCGGCTTCTCTTCGCCGTAGCTGATCACGCTGATCTTGTGAAGCGGCACCTGGTGCTGCTCGTAGAGATAACGCTTCACGCTCTCGGCGCGCTCGAGGCCGAGCTTGTAGTTCAGGTCCTTCGCCCCGGCGTTATCCGTGTGACCTTCGATCTCGATGTAGGCGCCATTCGGCTCAGCCTTGAGCTTCTGGACGAGCGCATCGAGGTCCGCCTTGGCGTCGTCCGGCATCAGTGACTTGCCGAACTTGAATCCGCCCTTGTCTTCGCTGAGCGTCACCTCGTAAACGAGGCGCTTCGACGCGCGTTCGATCGCGTCCGCTCGCGTGTTGACCGCCGCCGCGGCCGCATTCGCCTCATCGGCCTTACGGCCGGCTGCATCGGCGCGCTGCCCTGCGGCGGCCGCCTTCTGGTCGACTTCCCCGATCCGTGCTTCGTTGGCGCGGGTTCTTTCCTGCGTCTCCTCGACGGACTTGGAAAGCGTCTCGACCTTTCCGTTGACTTCACCAACCTCTGTTCTCACCATTTTTTTCGTCGCGCAGGCAGTGGTGCTGCCGAGCGCGAGCGCAAGAATGGGTGCTGCGACCACGAGCTTCTTCATCTTTGCCTCCGAGCCTCTATGTAGTCCGAGTGAGCGAGTGAGTCCGTACTGGGGTTCAAACGAGCGGTCGGGTCGCCGGTGGGCATGCCGGCGTTCCCGGATGTGTAACCGGCGCGGGCGCGCACCGTCAACCCGCTATCGCGGGCGCGGATCTCCACCGGGCGCCATCCCTCGCGGTGGGCGGAAGCCTCGAACGCGAGGATGTACTGATGCCGCAGCTCTTCGACGATCTGCCGAGCGGCAAGGCTGGCATGCGCGGGCGCGCTGGCGACGAACATCTCGCCACCCGTCCACCTGGACAGGTCAGGAAGCGCGCCGGTCATCTCGGGGGCACGCCGACCGCATTACGGGGGTCGTCGATCATCGAGACCACGGCGACGATGTAGACCGGGATGTCGATGCTGCTGGCAATCGTGGAGACCTGCTCCGAGGTCAGACGGCTACGCGTATCCACTCCGTCGGTCAACACGACCACGGCACTTCGTTGTGGAACGCGCCCCTTGCCCGGTCCCTCGGCGGCGACCATCCGCGCCGTTTCGGCAACGGCATCGTAAAGCGACGTCTGCCCGTACGGCGACTGCACGTGGTCGAGCGCCGTCTCGAGCGATGGGATGTCGGAGGTAAACGGGGTCACTCGATCCAGGCGTGTATCGAAACTGAAGACCGCGGCCTCGTCACCCGGCTTCAACGCGCCGAAGATGTGCCGCGCAGCCTGCCGCGCGTCCACCGCTTTGGTTCCCACTCGCATGCTGCCGCTGATGTCAAAAAGCATCGCGAGCTTGACCGGCCCATCGGCCTGTGCGCGGAAGTCGAGAATCGGCCGGGCTTGTCCGGCTTCGGCTACGATGAAATCCTTCCGCTCGAGGTTCCCAACGAAGCGTCCCTTTCGATCCCGGACGACGGCGCTGACTGACACGACGTCGATCGACGACCGAAATGTGGTGACTGGCGGCTCCTGAGCGGACAATCGCTCGACTGTCCCCGGAGTGGGGAGAAGGGACAGCGTCAGGGCCGCACTCGCCACGAGGAGAGACCTCGTCATGTCCCCCGCTATTCCAAGTAGTTTGCCAAACTGTTAAGTCATTAACTTGATGGCGGTTATCTCTGCCTATGAAGTCCGTCGAGCTCGGAAAAAGCACCAAAAACGGTAAGAATTACGCGATCAGTGAGTTTCGTACCGTCCATTCTTACACCCGGGGCTTCCAGCCCGCTTCGTGTTGCGAGGTCGGACGTGCAGCGGCCGACTCGATTACAAATTTCGCGAGCGTACCCCGGCCTGATGGAATCAAGATTTCACGGCTGAGGGCAGTAGAATCCTCACATGATGCCTCGCACGTCCTCCGCAATCCCGGTTGCACCGCGGATCGGCGGCTTCAGCTACGCCATCCGAAACATCGTCGCCGAGGCCCGCAAGATCGAGGCGGCGGGCCGTAAGGTCCGTTACCTGAACATCGGCGATCCAATCCTTTTCGGGTTTCGCACGCCCCCCCACATGATCGCGGCGGTGGAGCGAGCCATGCGGGATGGCCACAACGGGTACGCCCCGTCGGTGGGGATTCTCAAGGCGCGAGAGGCTGTCACGGACGAGTGCATCCAGCGCGGGATGCCGATGACGCCCGACAGGGTCGTCATCACTTCCGGTACTTCCGAGGGAATCGAGCTCGCACTGACCGCGCTGGCCGGACCCGGTGACGAAGTGCTGATCCCGGTCCCCACGTATCCGCTTTACACGGCAGTCCTTGCGAAGATCGGGGCGAAGGCGGTTTTTTATCGCACGGACGAAAAACGGGGCTGGCAGCCGGACGTCGAACACGTCAGTAGTCTGATCACGCCGTCCACTCGCGCGCTCGTTGTCATCGATCCCAACAATCCAACCGGCGCCACGTACTCAATCGAGGCACGACGGGCGTTGATCGATCTTGCCGACCGGCACAATTTTCCGCTGCTCGCCGACGAGGTCTATGCGGATCTGGCGTTCGACGGTCCGGTGCCCGCCATCGCGGCCTTGAACGAGGAAGCGCCGGTGATTACGTTTTCGTCGTTGTCCAAGGCCTACCTGGCCCCTGGTTGGCGATCGGGCTGGCTTGCCGTGGGGAAGACCGATCGGCTGGACGATGTGCTCGGCGGCATCAAGAAGCTGGCAGACGGCCGGTTGTGCAGCACGGGTCCGATGGAACATGCGCTTGCCGAGGCCTTGACCGGCGATCGGTCGCATCAGCACGCCTTCCGACTGGCGTTGCGGGAACGCGCCGACGTGACCTGGGAGCTGCTCAATGCCATCGACGGCATGACCTGCGCTCGTCCGACGGCTGCTTTCTACGCGATGCCAAGGGTTGCGCTGCCGCCGGGCAAGACCGATGAAGACTACGTGCTCGCGCTGCTTCGCGCGACCGGGGTTCTCTGCGTGTACGGATCGGGATTTGCGACGGCGCCAGGCGATGGTTACTTCCGCGTCGTGTTTCTTGCGTCCCCTTCGGAGCTTCGTGAGATCTATAAGTTGATTGCGGAGTTCACGCGCGACTTCCTCGCGAAGAGCTCATAAGTGGTCCGTTAAGTGCCCGCGAATCGCGCGGAACAGAAATCACTCATCCTCTGGACCATCGGCATGACCGCGCTCGCGGTCATCGTGCTGGGGTGTGCGTTCCTCGTCCGCGATGTGCTCCTGCTCATTTATGTCAGCGGCTTGCTGGCCATCGGGTTCAGCCCCGTTGTCCGCCTGATCGAGCGCCAGAAGGCGCTGCCGATAGGCACGGCCCGCTTTCCACGGTGGCTCGCGATCCTCATCCTGTACTTGGTGCTGATAGGCGTGCTGACGGGGATCGGCTTCCTGATCTTTCCGCCGCTCGCCGACCAGGTGCAGCAGTTCTGGGCAGCATTCCCGGACATGCAGTATCGGGCGCAGGAATTCCTCATCGGGAAGGGGCTGCTGAAGGAGCACGTCTCGCTGACCGAAGCCGTCAAGCAGGCGCCGGCCAGTCGTGGAGGCCAGGCGGTGGGCACGGTCCTCGGCGCCATCGCCGGCGTCGTGGGCGGACTGTTCGGGCTGCTGACGATCCTGATCCTGACGTTCTACATCCTCATCGAATCCGACAGTCTTCAGCGCACGATGCTGCAGCTGTTCCCCGCGCGCGATCGCGCGCGGGTGGCTGCGGCGAGCCGCGACATCACGATCAAGGTCAGCGCGTGGCTCGGGGGCCAGCTCCTCCTTGGCGGGATCATCGGCGCCACATCCGCGATCGGCTTGTGGCTGCTGGGCATTCCCTTCTTCTATGTGCTCGCACTGATCTCTGGCGTCGGCGAGCTCATTCCCGTCGTCGGCCCAGTCCTGTCTGCCATTCCCGCGATCGCCGTCGCCGCGTCGGTCTCAATCAACAAGGTGCTGCTCGTAATTGTTTTCTTCGTGCTCCAGCAGCAGTTCGAGAACCACGTCCTCGTCCCGAAGGTCATGCAGCGGCAAGTGGGCGTCAGCCCCGTGACGGTCATCGTCGCGTTGCTGATCGGAGGGAAACTGCTCGGAATCGTCGGCGCGATTCTCGCTGTGCCGAGCGCCGCCATCCTTCAGGTGCTGTTTCTCGAGATCGTGGCGGCGAGGGAGACGCGCGATCAGAAGAAAGGATGATTGTCGATTGCTGATTGCTGATTGACCGCGCAGTGCTCTTCAATCCGCAATCGGAAATCAGAAATCAGAAATTTCACAATTAGTAATAAAAGAGGATGGCGACCCAGGGAAACACGGCGACGGCGAGATAGAACACCGCCAGGATCGCAACCGCGCGGTGCACGGAAGAGAGATGAAGCGCGATCCCGAAGAGGCCCGCCGCGACCTTCGCGGTGGTCAGCGCGGCGCCTTCCCCTACGAGCGACATGAGCCAGCCAATGATGGGGTTGGCCTCGATGTGCATGCCGTAGGTACTCACTCCCACGTAGGTCAGCACGCCATCGGATGCCTGGGCAATCAGGAAGACCAGAAGGGCAATGTCGCCGAAGATGTCGCGACCGGTACTTCCGCGCGTACCCACATTGCCTCCCCGGCTCCGCAAAGTCGGAAGTGTGCGCCCGAGCCTCGGACCGAACCACTCCACAGCGGGCAGTTTAGTCAATGTGGATGCCAGCCGGCCGACAAAATCGACCCGGGGTCGGGGACTATACTCGGTCATGCGCCGAGACCCCCTTTTGTACCTGGGCGACGAGCTCGATTCCCTGAAAAAGCAGAATCTATACCGCAGACTTCGGATCCTCGAGGACGAGCAAAAAGCCCATACAACCTTCGATCACCGCTCAGTAGTCAACCTGTCGTCGAACAATTATCTCGGCCTCACGACCCACCCCCGGCTGCGGAAAGCGGCGCTCGAGGCGACTGAGACCTTCGGGGTTGGTTCCGGGTCCGTCCGGACGATCGCGGGGACGATGGCCATCCACATGGAGCTCGAGCGCAAGCTTGCCGAGTTCAAAAGGGTCGACGCGGTCGTCGTGTTTCAGAGTGGCTTCGCGGCCAATGCCGGAACGGTGTCGGCCATCCTGACAAAAGACGATGTCGTCATCTCGGATGAGTTGAACCACGCGAGCATCATCGATGGCTGCCGACTGAGCCGCGCCACCGTCAAGGTCTTCCCGCACAAGGATGTCGACGCCGCCAGGCACATCATCAGCGAGCTGCCCGCAAATCAACGCCGGCTGCTCATCACCGATGGCGTGTTCAGCATGGATGGCGATCTCGGCCCGCTGCCGGCGCTCTGCGACCTTGCGGAAAGCACCGGCTGCATCATGATGGTCGACGATGCGCACGCGAGCGGTGTATTCGGACAGAACGGCAGAGGGACGATCGATCACTTTGGGGTACACGGGCGCGTGGACATCCAGGTTGGAACGTTGTCAAAGGCGATCGGCGTGCTCGGCGGTTACGTGGCCGGGAATCGCAACTTGATCGATTTCCTGCATCAGCGCGCGCGGCCGTTCCTGTTCTCCACCTCGCATCCTCCCGCCGTGGCGGCCGCGTGCATCGCTGCCTTGGACGTCCTGCTGGAAGAGCCGGAAATCATGGAACGGTTGTGGGACAACACACGTTTCTTCAAAGAGGGGCTCGCGCGGCTTGGATTCGACACGGGCATCAGCGAGAGCCCGATTACGCCTGTGATTGCCGGCGATAGCGCGAAGGCCAATTCGCTGTCGGATCGGTTGTTCGAGGCGGGTGTCTTTGCGCAGGCCATTGGGTTTCCGACCGTTGCGCGTGACAAAGCGCGCGTCCGCACGATCGTCACGGCCACCCACACACGCGACGACCTTCAGTACGCTCTCGATGCATTTGGCAGAGTCGGCAGGGAGATCGGCCTCATTTGAAGAGTTCCCCGTCGGATCGCGCGCGTGACCTGTTCAACACATACACGCGGGATCTGTCCACGGATGATCTCCAGCGGCTGTTCACGGACGACACGCGCGATGCGTACCGGTACTTCACCCGCGGAAAAGACGACGACCGCTACGCGGGGATGCCGATGTGGAAGAGCGCGCCGCTGCGGCTGCGCGAGTTCTTCATTGCGTTTACACTCCGGCTTTCGCCCGCTCGCCGCGCGCTGTACGTCGGCGCGCTGATCGTCGCGCTGGCGGGGCTTATCCGCCTCTTTCGGGGTTTTGCCGCGGTGGATTTTCCGTTCGGCGTGCCGTTCCTGCAGGTGGCGGTGCTCATGCCCGTCTGGGCCGACGGAACGCTCGCCCTCGTGATCAGCTTGTTTCTCGTGAACCTCCTCGTGCTGCTCGAGGTGGCCGACAGGTTGTCGCTGAAGGGGGAGCTGGAAGTGGCGCGCGAGATTCAACTCGCGATGCTGCCGAAGGGCACGTATCGCGCCGGGGACATCGAAGTCTGCGGCATCACGCGCCCGGCAAACACCGTCGGCGGCGATTTCTACGATGTCCTCCCGCTTCCCGACGGCCGACTCATCGTGACGCTGGGCGACGTGGCCGGGAAAGGCAGTCCGGCAGCGCTGCTGATGGCGTTGTTGCTGGCGGTGTTGCGAACGCTGGTGGACGAAGACCTCGCGCCGCCGGCGCTCGTCGAACGTCTGAACGTCCAGATCTGCCGTCACAGCCCGTCGTCGCGCTTCATCACGCTGTTCTATGCTGTGTATTCACCGACCACCGGTGTGTTGACCTATGTCAACGCCGGCCAGAATCCGCCGATGATCCGCCGCCGCGATGGACGCTACGAGCGGCTGGGCGGCACCGGCGTCGCGCTCGGCATGTTCGATCACTCGACGTTCGGCGCAGTCGACACCACGCTGGAGCCTGGTGAAACGCTGGTCATGTACAGCGACGGAATCACCGAGGCCGAAGATCCGGCCGGCCAGCCGTTCGAAGAGTCGGGACTCGAGGCCGTGGTCGAACGGAACGCTCGTGAAGAACCGGCAGAGATTGGCGTGCAGGTGTTGAAGGCCGTGGAGGCCCACGCGAAGGCGTCACGGTTCATCGACGACCTGACAATCCTGCTGCTGAAACGCCTTCCTGCCGCCGGCTGATTCAGCGTCAGCGAAACGCAAACACGCGGGCGTCACCAAGCACCGCCATCGGCGTCAGGTGATCAATCGCCCGCTGATCGGTCGCCGCGAATCGCTCGCGGAACGCTTCGTACTCGCCGACGTCGACGACCAGCAACGGCTCGTACCCCTGCGCGCGAAACGTCGCGAGTGCCTGATCCAGTCTGGTCGGCGAGATCAGATCCCATCTTAGAGTTGGCCGATTTGCGTAATAGCGGATGCTCCCGCTGTGTTGAGCCGCGAGCACGAACGCATTGGAGGGCCCCTTCGTACGCACGAACTCTCCCGCGAGCGGGTACTTGCGTTCCTGATTCCGGATGTCGAAGACGCCGTTCCTGTCTGCGAAGTGCAGCGATGCTCCTCCAACGAGCAGCGACAGCACCGTAATCGCAGGAGTCCGCCACATCGCGGGGAGCGCGCGAATGCCGGCAAGCGCGATCGCCGCCGCAAAAACGATCATGATCGGGATGGCGGGCAGCAGGAAGCGCGTGTAGAACCACTCGTTTGGCTGGAAGAAGAGATAGGGGAGGTACGCGATCCAGACGGCAAGCGACACACCGGCCGCCGTCCATGCGACAAGGCGGTCCTTCGCGCATCGAACGATCCAGAACGGCACCAGCAGCGACAACCAGACGAACGGGGTGTGGCTCTCAGTAATCCAGCGGGGATAGCGAAGGAGATTCGGCAGAATGTACCCGACTGAGAATACGTTCGTGGCTGCCCCGTATCCTGATCCGACGGGCGACCCGTAGCGGACGGACTGAATCCAGCCAAGCAGCAAGAGGCCAGGCACGAGGGCAGCGACGAAGCACAAGGCACGAGGCGCCCTCGGCGAGCGGCCGGAGGCAATCGCCAGAACAGAGACGATGAGCGCCAGCGGCGCGAGATTCGGGCGAATCAGAATGGCGAGCGCGCACAACGCTCCGGTTCCTAGCGAAGCGCTCGCGGACCCTCGTGAGGCCACCACGAGTGCCGCGAGCCAGCACAACGCGCACGGCACATCGCTCATTGGCTGAACCACCTGATAGAGAAACGTCGGGCTCAGCGCAAGCAGCACTGTCGCCCAGGCCCCGGCGAGCCCGTCTCCGCACAACACTCCGAGGCGGTAGGTGACCCAGATCAGGAGCACGCCAAAGATCGGTACCGCGTAGTAGACCGCCTGCTCGGAAACAGCCGACAGCGGCGCAAGCAGAAGCGGCAGCCCCGGAGGATATTTCGGCGCGATCACGCCGGGCGATTGCCCCTTGGTGAACCCCAGCGGTGTCAGCGTGTATTCGACGTCGGGCCACTGGTAGTCGGGGCTGACCGGGATCGTGTCGGTCAGCCTTCCGTGCGCGAGCAGACGCGCCTGGCCAACATAGCCGTACGAGTCGGCCCCGCCGCTGGCGAACGTTCCGTAACCAATCCCGATCGCCAGCGTCCAGATCGCCGCGCTCGCCACGAGCGATCGGGCAAATCCTGACGACTCCAGGATCGCGGCAAGACGGACGGACACCGCAGCAATCCGCGCGCGCGCGAGCCCCGCCAGAACGATCGCGCCGAGGCCGGCGACCAGAGCCGGCCGTTCCCAGGTATGTGAACTGAACCGGAACCCGGCGATGTTGATCTTGAATCCGCCTGTCAGGGCAACGGCTGACGCATAGACAGCCGTCACACCGACGACGGCGGTCATCCAGGCGATCAATCGATCCCGCACGTGTGCTGTCAATCCTCGTCCTTCATTACGTCTTCTTGTACCTTTTGCCTTCCGGCCAGACCGTGCGGGTTCTAATATTGGCCGCGATGGCCGGTTTCCACCCTCGCGTCTCCGCGCTCTGCCTGGTGTTCGCGCTCAGCTGGGCGCAGACGCCGGGGAGTACCCAGACCGGCCCCGACGGCGTGACGGCGCTTCTGCGGCGTCTGCAGCAGGCTGCCAGCGCCGGCGATCGCGCCGGGATCCTCGCGCTCGGTCATCCGCAGGTCAGCCGTCCGAGCTTCGAGGATTTCGCGAGCAGCCTGACGACTCTTCCGCCGACACGGCTGGTGGTGACCGAGCGGGATCGTACTGCGCTCGAGTCAGGTGCGTTGCGCCTCGTTGTCGAAATCTTCACCGAGCGCGGGATAGAAGGCGCGCTTGGTACCTGGCGAGTCGACGCCCGGCCAGGGGCGACGCCCACCGACGCGTGGACGATCGCGGCCGTCAGCCGTTTGTCGGTCGTCACCGGCCTGTACCGTCTCTCGCTCAACACCGCCACAGAGTACGACATTCACGACCTGGTGGTGCGCGCGCCCGATCTCTCGATCGAGTTGCCGATCGGGCGAGCCTTCCTCTCGTCCACACCCGACGGGCCCACCGCGATGGTGCTGCTCGGCCGGGGGCGCGTGCGGTTCAGCCCGCCCGATCCGGCCGAGCGAACGCAGATCCGGATCTTTTCGGGCCGCGACGAACTCGTCGAAGAAACAGACATGGTGTTCCTTCGATTCTCTCCGTACGAGTTCGAGTCGCTGTTCGACAAGAATGCGCTGAAGAAACGGGCCGTGGACCCGTCGGATCTCCGGGCCGCGACCAACATCTTCAACGATCTCGTTCCCAGGTCGCTTCAGCTCGATCTCAGCGACATCAGCAAGGATCGCTGGTCGCTGGCGCCGTCGTTCGGCGACGTGATCGCCGAGCTTCGGACGAAACGGTTTGGCACCCTGACGTACGCGCGCTCGGGCAGCGAAGCCGAAGACATCAACGTCTTCGATCGCAAGCGCCGCCGCAACATCTCGATCTATACCTCGGCGGAGAAACTCGCCGCGCGCGGCCGGTTCTATTCCGAGGACGATCGGCTCGACTTCGACGTCCTCGCGTACGATCATCGACGTCCAGTTCAATCCCGATCGCGTCTGGATCGACGGCGATGCGCGGATCAAATTGAAGGTTCGATCCCAGGCAACGAGCTCGCTGACCCTGAAGCTCGCGGAGACGGTGAACATTCAGGGTGTGTATTCCCCGGATTTCGGACGACTCCTGCACCTTCGCGTCGTCGGGCAGAACAGCATCATCGTCAATCTGCCTGAAGTGCTGACACCGGGCACGGAGATCTGGCTCGACGTCCGCTACAGCGGTCCGGTTGCCCCGCAAACGTTCGATCGCGAAGCGATCCAGGTGGGTCAAGTGCCGTCCGGCCAGGAACCCGTCGAGATTCGCCTGCAGCCTCTTTATTTGTACAGCAATCGCAGCTACTGGTATCCGCAGTCGACCGTCACGGATTATGCGACCGCGAGCATCCGCGTGACGGTTCCGAACGACTTCGACGTCGATTGCCACGGGAGAACCCGTTGGCGCGCCGGCGACGCCGACGAGCAGCGGCGACACCCGACGGCGGAAGACGTTCGTCTTCGAGACGTCGCGTCCTGCACGGTATCTCGCGATGATTGTCAGCCGGTTCAACCGGACGGACAGCACGCGGATCAGCGCGGGAGGATCCGATGTATCGCTGTATCTGCAGACGACGCCGCGTGCGTCGGTCCGGCTGCGCGACGTCAGCGAACGCGCGGCCGCCATGTTCTCGTTTTATGCGGCGCTGGTTGGCGATGCGCCCTATCCGAGCTTCACGCTCGCGCTGGCGGAAAGCGACCGGCCCGGCGGTCACAGCCCTCCTTACTTCGCTGTCCTGAACCAGGTGGTGCCGGGATCCAACTTCGTGTGGCGAAACGACCCCGTGAGCTTCGAGAACTATCCGGCGTTTTTCATGGCTCACGAGCTGGCGCATCAGTGGTGGGGACAGGCGATTGGCTGGAAGAACTACCACGAACAGTGGATCAGCGAAGGATTCGCGCAGTACTTCGCCGTGTTGTACGCCGAAAAGGATCGGCGAAGCCAACTTGTTGCCGAGCCTTCTCCGGCAAATGCGGCGGACGGCGATCGATGCGTCACCCAACGGACCGATCTATCTCGGTTATCGGCTCGGCCACATCCAGGCTGACGATCGAATCTTCCGGGCCATCGTCTACAACAAAGGCCGCGATGGTGCTGCACATGCTGCGGCGCCTGGTCGGCGACGACAAGTTCTTTGCAGGGATGCGGGCGTTCTACCAGGAGTGGAAGTTCAAGAAAGCGGGAACCGACGACTTCCGGAAAGTCATGGAAAAGATCTCAGGCCGGGATCTGCAGCGCTTCTTCGATACGTGGGTGTTTGGATTCACGGTTCCGCACGTCAAATTCACCTACCACGTCACCGGGACCGAGGCCACGATCCGGTTCGAGCAGCACGCCGAGCCGGTCGATGTGCCGATCACCGTGAGCGTGACATACAGCTCGGGTGACACCGAAAACATCCTGGTGGTGCTCGCCGACAAGCACACCGAACGCACGATTCCGCTGAAAGGCCCGGTTCGCACGATCGCGGCCAATGCAGACAACGCCGCATTGGTCGAGATCGACCGCTAGACCAGGGAAGATCCGGACCCTCTGCGGTGTTTCCATCCAGAGGAGGAAATCTCCCAAAAAATGTATGATCAGAGGCTATGGAAACCGTCACGCTGACGATTGATGGACGGCCGGTCACGGTCGAGAAGGGAAAGACCGTCCTGCAGGCCGCCATCGAAAGCGGGATCAAGATCCCGTACTATTGCTATCACCCGGGCCTGGGGATCGACGGCTCCTGCCGCGTCTGCATCGTCAAGATTGAGAAGATGGCGAAGCTGCAGACCTCCTGCTCCACGACGGTCGCCGAAGGCATGGTCGTCTCGACCCAGACGCCGGACGTCGTCGAGGCACGGGCCAGCGTGTTCGAGTTCCTGCTCGTCAATCACCCCCTCGATTGTCCGGTCTGCGATAAAGGCGGCGAGTGCCCGCTTCAGGACTTCTCTTACAGCTTCGGGCCAAACGAAAGCCGGATGGAGTTTCCGCGCCGCGTGTTCGACGGCGAAGGTGTCCGTGCCGACGTGGATTTCGGTCCAACGCTGATGCTCAACCGCAACCGCTGCATTCTCTGCACGCGGTGCGTCCGCTTCATGCGAGAGGTGGACACCGACGCGCAGATCAACATTGCTGATCGCGGTTACGGCAGCGAGATCGCGACGTTCCAGGAAGAGGGCGTGCATTCGCTGCTGTCGGGCAACCTGATGGACGTGTGCCCGGTCGGGGCGATCACGACGAAGGACTACCGGTTCAAGTCACGGCCCTGGGACAACCCTGAGGCGGTCGACACGATTTGCACGCTGTGCGAGAAGGGCTGCAACACGACCGCGTGGATCAAGGCCAAGCCCGAGTGGGCCAAAGGCGCGCAGCTGATTCGGACGACGCCGCGGTTCAACCCGGACGTCAACGGGTACTGGATGTGCGACATCGGCCGTTTCGACTATCGCTGGATCGAAGGCGAACGAGCGGCTGCAACGTCCGCTTGCTCCGCACGGAGTCGGGCTCGCTGGAGCCGACGGACTGGACCAACGCGCTGGCCAGGTCGCTGACCGCGTCTCCGCGCAAGGTGGACCGTCGTCGATTCGATTCCTTGTTTCCGCGCACGCGTCACTCGAGGAGCTGTTCCTGATCGGCCGCCTCGGCGGACACGTTCGGCGTACCCGAAGAAGGTGTCGCCATCAGCTGGCGCCATCGCGAAAAGCCGCAGCCGCCACGGCGTCACGTTCAAGATTCCCGCCATCGATGCGCCGAACGTCAACGGCGCGCAGGGACCTGGGTTTCCCCGTCAGGGCCTCGGCGAATGGAGAGGCGGATATCTCGGCCTTCCGCGCGGACGTGGAACAGGGCCGGGTGAAGGCGCTCTACGTCTTCGATCCGGGGCCCGACGGCTACATCGGCGATGTGTCGTGGATCATCGACGCGAAGCAAATCAGGACACCTGCCGCTGCTCGTCGTGCAAGGCGTGCTGATGACCGCGCTCGCTCAGGCGGCCGACATCGTGCTGCCGGGCGCATCCTGGGTCGAGAAGGACGGAGTCTTCGTCAACGGACAGGGCCGGCTGCAGGCGGCGTCGCGTGCCATCGCACCTCCCGGGCGAGCGCCCAGGAGGACTGGCAGGTGTTCGTCAACGTCGGGCCTGGCGCTCGGGCGCCGCCGCTTACCTATACCAGCAGCGCGGCGGTTCGTGCCGATCTCGCGGCGGCGTTCACGGCAACCCGCGATATGCAGGGCTCGGCACGCTCGCATTCGCGCGTCCGGTGTCGGCGCGCCACTGGCTGCAGGCGTCGAACCCGTCCGAGCGATGGAAGTGGGACTTCATGTTCCAGGATCTTGCCGCCGGTCAAGTTCGCCGGCACGCCGCGAGCGACCTTGCCTGAGAACCTGATCCCGCTGCAGAAGGTGGACTGATCGTCAACGACGGGCCAACGAATGTGAAACGCTCTTCTCGTTCTCGCGTTCGTTGTCTTTTCTGGTGGCCTCGCCATCAGCGCGCAACCGGCGCGATCCACTCGGCCGAAAGCAGACGTGGTTCCTCTGGTCGAGGGCCTGGCGCGCGCTGGATCCACCGTTCGACTCGCGCTCAAAGTGTCGGTCCCGGAAGGCCTGCACACGCAATCGAACAAGCCCCGCGATCCGTCGCTTGATCCCGACGACGCTGAGGATCGAAGCGCCATCGGGCGTCACCGTCGAAGAAGTCGTCTGGCCTCCGCCGATCGATCTGAAGCAGGTCGGCGAGCGACACGCCTCTGTCGGTGTTCGAACGAGAATTCCTGATTGGCGTGAAGCTGTCGCTCGCGCCAGCGACGGCGCCTGGCGACCTGCACGTGCCAGGCAAGCTTCGATACCAGGCCTGCGACGTGAACCTGTGCTACCCGCCCGCCACCGCGGACGTCGATTGGGTCGTTCACGTCGTTCCCGCAACGGCGGCCGCGAAGCCCGATCGCGCGTTGGCATCCGTGTTTTCGGGAATCGCTTTCGGAACCGGGGAGAAACCGGGAACAGAGACCGCAAAGGCCTCGGCACCCTCCGCCGTTGCCACCCCGCCGTCGCGCGACGACGTGTCGCTTCTCGACGACTTCGTCGTGGCTTCCACGGACGGCGGGTACATGAGCACGTCGAAGTTCCTGACCTTCATCCGCAACGCCGAAGCAGGCGTGAAGCCGCGGGGCATGTTCGAAGGCCGCGGTCCACTCGCGATTCTTCTCCTTGTGCTCATCGGCGGGTTGGCGCTGAACCTGACGCCCTGCGTCCTGCCGATGATTCCGATCAATCTCGCGATCATCGGCGCCGGCGCTCAGGCACAGTCGCGCAGGCGCGGGTTTCTGCTGGGTTCGGCCTACGGCGGGGCGATGGCGTTCGTGTATGGCGTGCTCGGCGTCGTCGTCATCCTCACCGCCGGGACGTTCGGCACGATCAACTCGTCTCCCTGGTTCAACCTCGGAATCGCGATTCTGTTCGTCGTGCTCGGCCTCGCGATGTTCGACCTCCTGCTGATTGACTTCTCGAAGTACTCGACGCGCATCGGCCGGCCCGGCTCTCGAGGCAGCGTCATGCTGGCGTTCACGATGGGCGGCGTTGCGGCGCTGCTGGCTGGTGCGTGCGTCGCCCCGGTGGTGATCCAGGTCGTCCTCTTTTCGAGCAACTTGTACGCGACGGGAACTCGCGTCGCTCTCGCCCTGCCGTTCTTTCTGGGTCATCGGCATGGCGATCCCGTGGCCAATCGCGGGAGCCGGCATCGCCGCGCTCCCAAAGCCCGGGATGTGGATGGTCCGCGTCAAGCAGGCATTCGGCGTCTTCATCCTTGCGACCGCCGCCTACTACGGCTACGAGGCGTACGCGATCTTCGCGAATCGATGGGTCGATCCGTCCGCGTCGACGTCGAGCGTTCAGGAACAGCTCAAAGCCGGATGGCACTCGTCGCTGGCCGAAGGGCTCGCGGTCGCGAAGCGCGAAAAGAAGCCGGTTCTGATCGACGTGTGGGCCACCTGGTGCAAGAACTGCCTGACGATGGACAAGACGACGCTCGCGAGCGACGAGGTCAAGAGGCGCTGTCCGGGTACGTGAAGATCAAGTTCAGGGCCGAAGATCCGGACGCAGAGCCCGCCCGGGCGATCCTGCAGCGGCTCTCCGCCCCCGGCCTCCCGGCTTACGCGATCCTCAAACCACGGTAGTGCGCCCGACGCGCACCTTCAGCGCGCCCGGCAAGATCTTTACTTCGATCCGGCGCTCTGCCACCCCCAGCTCGCCATCGACGTGAAATTCCATGGGGCCGTCGCTTTCGATCATGGCCTGTGTCACACGTTTCGTCGACACGCTGCGCGCACGATGTGCCGTCCCCGTCGCGAGATGGCGTGCGTCCCAGAATCTGGCGAAGAGCGGACGATATTCGACAACCGTGGCGTCGAGGAGCCCGTCGTCGAGCTCGGCCTGCGGCGCGATGCGAGCGCCGATCCCATATTCGCGGCCGTTGGCGAACGCAATCAAGAGCGCACGAACGTGGCGGCGAGCGCCGTCGAGCTCTAGATCGTAGTCGACGGCTTCGTATCGGCATCCTTCACGGATGCCAATGACGACGTACGGCCACCGGCCCGCCGGCTTGCGCCGCGCTCGTTGAAAAGCCTGGCGATCGCGCGCATCGAAGCCGATCGCCGGCGATGTTGAAGAACGGGCGATCGTCATGAGTCCGGCGTCGATCGTGCGGGTCCGGCCGTCGAAGGCTGACCGCAAGCGCGGCGTGCGGGTCATGCGGTACTCCAAGCGCGCCGCCAGCCCGTTGCCGGACCCGCCGGGAACCAGTCCGAGCGTCGTCTCGATCCCAGCAGCGCGGCGCCCGCTTCGTTCAGCGTCCCGTCGCCGCCCCAGACGATGACGAGCATCGCGCCGGCGGACGCGCTCGCGGCCGCGAGCTCGCGCGCGTGCCCGGCGCGCTCGGTGAGATGAATCGTCGGCGAGCAGGCCGCGACGTTCGCGCCTCCGCGCGTACGAGCGCGACGCGGCGCGACGCGACTGTCGGGTCTGCGCCGGCGCCGGAGACCGGATTGATGATCGCGACGATCGACATCGCGTAGACTTTCAACGCCGGCGCGAGAGAAACCTTGCTATAGTAACGTCCAACATCGCCGCTTGGAGGACGCATGAAGAGCCTGGCGGTGCGCCTCACGCTGTTGGTTGTGTTCGTGCGATCGACCGGTGCGGCAGCGTACTCTGTGTGGACGGGCGAATCTCAGGCACGACGGCGGCGTTGATGATGCCGGGCTTTCGACGAAGCGCGATCGGTCGCCGATCGACGTGCTCGAATCTCAGAGCCGCGCAGCAGGCGTATGTCGCGGCCGGACAGGGGAGCGGATTTCTGGACCTCGAAGAAGATGCCGCAATCGCTGGCCGCCATGAAGCTCGGACGGATTCGCTGCATCACGGCCGCTTCGCCTCCCGCCCAGTCAGCCATCGACAACGCGTCGAGTGCGCTTCAGGATTTCGAGCAGATGGATCGACGCGCGCGGGACTACCTGCGCGACGGTCAAAAACTGCTCGCGTCCGACCTGATTTTCGCCGACGGCCTCGAGATCGCCGGGCGTCATGACCGCATCGATTGAACAGGCGAGCACCGTCGAGCGGCCGCGCGCGATTCCGCGAGCCGCGAGCGGCGACGCGCTGAGACCTTCGCTGTCGGTGGGGCGGCCGTCGTCGCGCTCGTCGTTGTCGACTCCTCGTGCCTCGCCGCCGAAGGTGCCGCCACCGCCGAAGCCGTGCTGCTGCGGACGTCGCTGCGAGTCCGCGGATGCTGGCCATGGATCTGGTCGACATCGGTCCGCGCCGACGAAGCCTGCTCGCGGCATGCCGGAGCCCAGGATCAACTGGTCCCGTCCGTCCGCGATTGATTTCGAAAGAGTTGCGTCCCTCTGTTCGGATCTGGCACAGGTGTCGACACACACGCGCTGCCTTCGCCATTCTCGAGCCGAGCCGCACGCGTGCTCGACGCGCCGGGAATCGTTCTGTGGATCGCCGACCCGGACGGACGCGAGTTGAGTCCGATCATCACGCACGGCTACTCCGCCCAGATCGTGTCGTGCGGCTCGGCACGATCCTCCGGGACGCGGAAAACGTCACCGCGTCGGCGTTCCGGACGTCTCTGCTTCAGACCGTCGACACCGACGACGTATCGAACGGAGCGATCGCCGCGCCGCTCGTCACGCCGATCGGATGTGTGGGAGTCATGGCCGCGGAAGTGCGGCGCGAGGGAGAGAAGGATCCCGCGAAGCTGGCGGCCGCCTCGATCGTCGCGGCCCAGCTCGCAACGCTCGTGGGGCCGCCCTCGACGCGGGCCCAGGCTCGCGCCGACGCGGTTTAGATTCAGCGCTTAGATAACCGTCCGAGTCAGTCCGGTCGCGGCCGAACGCGTTTCGATCTTGCCTTTCAGCGTCAGCGACTTCTTGTCGCGCACAATCCCGACGGTGAACTCATCGCCGTCCTGCAGGCGCTGGATACGGCCGGCGAAGATTCGGACGGGTCGATGTCACGTCGGCGCCGTTGAACGACGTGATCACGTCACCCGCTTTGATGCCCGCCTTGGCCGCGGCCGAATCGTCGTACACCGACGTCACCAGGGCGCCTTCCTTCGTGCCGAAGTACTCCGCCAGCTGGCTCGAGAGATCGCCCACCGTGAGACCGAGGCTGCTGCCGGATCGCCAGAAGAACTGTCGAAATCCGGGAACGCCGGAGGCGCCGGTGGCTTCGGCGGCACTGGACTGGCCGGTGGGGCGGGCGCGGCCGGCATGGGGAGGTCGAAGCGGTACCGTCCGAAATCGCGGAGCACGCTAACTGTCGTCGTCGCTGAACACGTTGAAGCCACCGCTCTCGCGCGGCTCGACGGTCACGATCACCCCTGGCCGTCACGGATGACCGACGTCTGAATCTTCCGTCCGGCCGGCGTCTCCTGCACGAGCCGCGTGAACTGACGCACGCTGCGCACGTGTTCCCCGTCGAACTCGACGACGATGTCGCCCTTCTTCATGCCGGCCCGGGCTGCGGGACTGTCCTCCGCTACATCCTCGACGACGACACCGCCTGGCGCCGGCAGCTTCGCCGGTCTTCGCGTCGTCGTCCTCGACGTCGCGGATCGAGACGCCAATCTGACTGCCGCGTCCGCCGAGGATCTGCAGCGCGCGGCGTACCGCCTTGCGTTGGCGTCTGAGCGTGGGCGGGCGGCGCGAATGACGCGCCTAGTCCCCGCGGTGGCCAAAGTGCCACGGCGCGCGCGCCCACTTCCATGCCTTCATGATGATCGACCTCCGATTTGTAATCAGATCAATCGGCCGGAACTCCGGCCAGAACCTCGCGCCTTGCAGGCCCGACGAAAGCCCGTGTTGTTGTGGAGACGCAACCGTTCCGAAAAGTGAGACGTGGTCCTCCCGCAAAAGGTTGTGCCCGAAGGATGAGTCGCCTCGGAAACCCAGGATCTGCGAAGGAGCCGGAGCGCCAGAGAGGGACAATTCGCCTCGATGACTTTCATTTCAGCCGCATTCTCGGGCTGGCCTTGCTGGCCGCGCCCAGGCGCCGGACCAGCGCGCCGAGGCAGAACGCCTCGCAAATCGGGGACGCACGAGCAGGCCTTGAAGGAGTTTCAGGCGCTCGCCGCACTCAACCCGGACGACATCGAGGCGCGCCTCTGGATTGCGCGCCTTCACGTGCGCGCTGGGGCATCCCGAGCGGGCGGTCGACGTCTATCAATCGATTCGTCGCGGCGCAGCCGCAGAACGTCGACGCGCTGCTCGGCCTCGGCGACGCGCTCACGACGCGGCCGGTTCCGGAAAGGCGCGACGTGCTGAGCCGCGCGGAAGCGCTGGCCGCCGATCGACCGGCGATCCTCGCGGCGCAAGGACGGCTGCACCGTGCCGCCGGCCGGACGACGCTCGCGCTCGCGTACTTCGAGCGCGCGCTCGCGCTGGAGCCGGGGAACACCGAGGTCAGCCGCGCTGGCGATGCGCTGCGCGCGGAGCGCGCGCACCGGCTGGAAGGGACGTACGACTTCGAGCGCTTCAGCACGGACGATCCCGACACGCACGCGGGCACGATCGAGGTCAACGCCCGCGCCGGTGACGTCGTTGCGCCTGTTCGCCGGCTATCAGCACCTCTTCGATGTCGCACGACGAGGATCGTGGGGGCGGCGGCATCGAGTGGTGCGCGCGCGGATGGCCGTTGCGGGCCGGTGCGTTTTTCGGATCGATCGCGCTGAACCTGCCGAAGGCCGATGTGGCGTTCGAAGCTGGCGTGCAGCAAGGCCGCGCGCGGTGGGGTGTGCTCGTCCGCTACCTCGATCTTCGACTGGCTCGACGTTCATCTGGTCACCCGAACTGACCGTGTGGCTGCACGACCGCGGGGTGACGACCTTCGTATTTTCACAGACAGGCGGAGTTGACAGCGTCACAAACGATATCGGAACCGACACCGTCGAGGTCAAGGAGCGGGTCGGTGCAAGCAGTTTCGACTTGGCGCCGGCTACACCCACGGGATCGATCGGCTGACCGGCTGACCAGCGATCGGATCACCTTCGAAGCCGACACGTTCGCGTTGCGCGGCGCGTGGACGTTCACGCCGTTCGTCACCTCGAGGTGGGTTACGACTTCCAGACACGTCCCGACGACGTCAAGGTGCGGCGAGCGCGAGCGGGCCTCACCTACCGGTTTTAAGCCACAGACAGCGCCGCAGAAGGGCCGCCTCAGTCACACACCGGTAAGAGCCGCGGCCACAGAGAACGCAGCAGGGCACGTGACTCGAGCCGCTGTGTCATCTGTGTTCTTCTGTGGCGGTTCTTCGTGGACGTGATTCGATTCAGTGGATCGTCCCGCCCTTGAGGTCAGCCCGTCTCCGCGACTGGACGCGTCCGACGTTCCGCAGGTCGGCGCGTTTTGCTGAAGATTTGAGCGTCCGGCGTTGGGCTCAGCGCTTTGATGTAGTGCCTGTCGGTCGCGCGGAATCACCGGGGTGCGTAACTCAGGCAGGCGCTGGCATCGCCGCATCCCGTCGTAAGTCAGGCCGATTCCGCGCGGCTTTGCCGTTCCGGGGGGGTTATTCATGAAAGCGATCACTCGTCTGACGCCGTGCTGGCTCTCGCCGCCATGCTCTCCGGCTGCGCACTGACCGCGGCCCGAGCGTGGCTGAGCTCAAATACAATCCGGGCCGCTATCAGGACAAGACGGTCTCCATCGACGGCGTCGTCACCAGCTCATGGGGTGTGCCGCTCGTGCCGTTCAGGCTCTACAAGGTGGACGACGGCACGGGAGAGATGACCGTGCTCGCGCAAAGCCGCAGGGTCCCGGCCAAGGGTGCGCGAGTCCGCGTGAAGGGGCGCGTCTCCGACATCGCCACCTTCGGCGGGCAGTCCGCTCGGCCTTCACCTCGAGCAGAGCGACATTTCGTTCAAGCGGTCTGATGCGATAGCGGCGGGGTCTGACGACCCCGCCGCAGATCCATCACGCAGTAATGCGCACCGCGACCGCGGTCATGTCGTCATTCGGCGCCGTCTCGCCGCGCCAGTCCTGAACGGCCGCGAAGATGGCCTCGACGACGCGAGCCGCCGGTTGATCGCGAAGGCCTGAAACGACCTCGATGAGCCGCGCCGACGGTGAACTCCTGCCCGTGCGGCGTTCATCGCTTCGTACACGCCGTCCGTGCAGAGCACGAACAAATCACCGGTGTGCAGCGCGAACGGACTCTCGTCGTAGGTCGATCCCTGGAACGATCCCAGCGGGACGCCCGGCAGCTCGATCTGCGCGCAGAGGTCCGCGGAACAGCGGATCGGATACGGCAGGCCGGAGTTGGCCAGCGTCATGACGCGGCGCTTCGAGATCGAAGACGATGTAGCAGAGCGTGCAGTAGTACTCCTCGAGCCGGCGCTGCTGCGAGGATCGTGTTGATCGACGAAAGCACGCCCGCGGGACTCGATCGATCCGGGCAGATACCGGCGCCGGAACGTGCGGCCGCGGACGAGCTCGGCGGCAAACGCGCTGTACAAGCGCCGCCGGAACGCCTTTGCCCGAGACATCTCCCACCGCCACCACCAGCGTGTGGGACTCCGGGCGAGAGGTAGTCGTGGAAATCCCCGCCGAGCTCGCGCGCCGGTGCGAACACCGCCGCGACTTCGATCCCTTTCAGCCGCTTGGGCGGACCCGCCGGCAGCAGCGCCGTCTGCACGCGCTGCGCGAAGCGCAGCTCCTTCTCGAGCCGCTCCTCGTTGGCTCGCACTTCTTCGTAGAGACCGCGCGTTCTCGATCGCCACGGCGGCCTGGCTCGCCAGCAGCGTCAGGATCTCCACGTCGCGCTTGGTGAACGCGTCGAGCTCCGGACTCTCCAGATCGACGACGCCGATGCAGCGATCCTTGAGCAGGAGCGGAATCGCCAGCTCCGAGCGCACGTCCGGCACGAGGTTGATGTACCGCGGGTCCTGCGACACGTCGGCGACCAGAACCGGCTCGCCGTGCAGCGCCGCGTAGCCGATGAGCCCTTCGCCGAGCCGGATGCGCGGCACTTCCACCTTCTCGCCGTACTGCACCGCCAGCTTCATCTCGAGCTCGCCGCGCTCCTCGTCGAGCAGGAAAATGCCGAACGTCCGGTAATCGATGACGCGCTTGGTCAGCTGCGCGATGCGCGCGAACAGCTGGTCGAGATCGAGCACCGACGCGACTTCGCGCCCGATCTCCGCCAGCGTTTCGAAGGCCTCCGCGTCGCGGCGGCTTCGCTCGAAGAGCCGCGCGTTGACGAGCGCCACCGCCACGTGCGCCGCGAACTGCCGGACGATGGCGACGTCGCGGTCGCGTGAACTGATCGCGTTGCGGCTCAGGATGTTGAGCGCGCCGATCGGCCGCGACTTGTGCATGAGCGGCACGACGATCTCGGAGTTCATGCCGGGCACGAATTCGATGTAGCGCGGGTCGGTCGGCCAGGTTGTTGACGAGCACCGGCTGCTCGGTCTCCACCGCGATGCCGACGAGCCCGGCGCCCGGCTTGAGACGGGCGCTTCTCGGCCGTCTCGGGATAGCCGACGCTGTAGGCCGAGCGCAGCTCGCCGCGCCGCTCGTCGAGGAGGTAGACCGCGAAGGCTTCGAACGAGATCAGCCGGCCGATCAACCGCGGAATCTGGTGCAGGAGATCGTCGAGATCGAGCACCGCCGTGACCTGCCGGCCCAGATCGAACAGGGTCGTGAGAAGTTCCTGCTCGGACCGGTTCGGCGTGTTCTGTCAACGATTGATCCGTCGGGGCTTTCATCCGCTGGGACGTGTCGTCCTTCCGCTCTGAGGAATACCGATTATACTGCGCAGAGGGATCCTCGTCCGGCGTTACGCCGTCGATGTTCTCACATCGAGACCATGGACCTTTCACTGCCCCTGGACTACTGCGCGATCGAGCGGATTCTTCCACATCGTTATCCGTTCCTGCTCGTCGATCGCATCACCGAGTTCGAGCCCGACAAGCGCATCGTCGGAATCAAGAACGTGACGCTCAACGAGCGCTATCTGGCGCACCGGCCCGGTGAACCGCCGGTGCTGCCGCCGACGATTCTCACCGAAGCCGTCGCGCAGGTGGGCGCGATCATGATCCTCGCGAAACCGGAGAACCGGGACAACCTGATCTTCTTCGTGGGAATCGAGCGCGTGCGCTACCGCCGGCCGGTGCACCCGGGCGACGTAGTCGTCATCGAGGCGGTCGTCCGACGCTTGCGCAGCCGGATGGGCGTGCTCCACGGCATCGCGCGCGTCGACGGCCAGGTGGTCGTTGAAGGCACGATGACGTTCGCGCTCGGCTCGCGGAACGAAGGCGCCCAACCGGTCAACGCACAACCATCACGACCATTCCGATCTTGACGCCGCGCGACGTCCACGTCGCCCACTTCGTGTCCGGGTGAAAGTAGCGCCAGGCGTCGAGCAGCGCCGGAGCGAGCACGAGCGCGCCGATCCAGCGTTCGTCGATCCGCGAGGACGCGGCCATGCCGCGAGTGTCGCGCTCCTGCGGGCCCGTTCTGGCGAACGCGGCGCCCGCGTAGGCAACCGACGCGAGCACGTTGAACGTGAAGACGCCCTTCGTGAGCGGCGCGTGCTGTGACGGAGCGGGGGTGGCGCGTCGAGCAGCCATTCGTTCTCTGCATGCTGCACCCAGAAGCCCGCCGACGAGATGACGAATTCCTCGTGCAGCGGCAGACCGCTCGCGATGCGTGATCGCGAAGAACGGGATGCCGTGAAAGTCCACCTTGCCCAGCCTGGTTTTTCCCCGAATGCGAGGTTCGCGATCACGTGGCCGGCTTCGTGGGCACCGAAGCCGATGGCGGCGCCTGTCAGAAAAGAAGCAACCTGTTTCCCCGTTGACGCGGTATCGTCCGGCTGAGCTTTCGGCGATTCCTGCGCCGCTGCCGGCGTCGAACCCCAGCCAATCAACAGAAAACACAGGACTACGAGCGCAGTAGCCGAGATCCGGTGCGCGCGGTCAGCGACTCCGGCACAGCCGTTGCTGGCTGATGGACGGGGTCGAGTCGAACCAGCCGCGCCACGACGCAGCGGCAAGGAGAACGGACATGCTCGAAACGATTGCGATCATCCTCATCGTGCTGTGGCTGCTCGGGATGGTCAGTGGGTACACCCTCGGAAACTTCATCTACATCCTGTTGGTCATCGCGATCGTACTCTTCCTGGTGCGACTGATCAGCGGCCGGAGGGTCTGAGCGCCCACGAGAGTTCGCGGAGCACGCACGAGAGGAACGAGGATTCTCTTCCTCCGTGCTTCCGTCCCCTCCATTAGCTCACGGCGCTAACTCAACGGCTCCACCAGAGACTCCTGCGCCTCGAGGCTGCGGCGGGCCGTCGGCGTGCGTCCGCTCCATCGAACGACCGCGACGCCGCCGAACACCAGCACGGCGGCCACGGCCATGCGTGAGTCGAATGACTCGTGCAGCAGAAGGACGCCCAGCGTCACGGCGATGACCGGGTTGATGTAGGCATAGAGAGAGACGAACGTCACGGGCAAGTGGCGCAACGCGTAGTTGTAGGCGACCAGCCCGCCAATCGCGCCGACCGTCGACAAATACAACAGCGCCAGGGTCGTGTCCTTCGCGAACGACAGATGCGGCCACTCGCCGTGGATCGTACCGGCGAAGGTCATGAGGAGACCGCCCGCGAGCATCTGACAGGCCGTCATGCCGAGCACGTTCTCCTTGCGGGTGTGCCGCTTCGCATAGGCAGACCCCAGCGACCAGCCAATCGACGCGATCTGCAGCGCGATGATCCCGGCGAGAAAGCCGTGCCGCGCGGATGCGCTCAGTGTCAGATCGGGCCAGACGAGCACAACGATTCCGCTGAAGCCGATGATGAGGCCCGCAACGATGTTCGGGCGCAGCCGCTCGCCATCCGGGAGCGCGGCTTCAACGGCCGCCATCCAGAATGGGTTCGACGCCACGATGACCGCCGCGAGCCCGCTGGGGACCCACTGCTCGGCTACGACCACGCCGCCGTTCCCGAGACCGAGCATCAAGAAACCCAGGAGCGCGATACTTCCCCACCGGTTCGGCCTGGGCAACTGCTCTCCGCTGGCGACAACATAGGCCGCCAGCAGCGACCCGGCGAGCATCCAGCGAATGCCTCCCATCAGCATCGGCGGCATCGTCTCGAGACACACGCGGATTGCGAGGTACGTCGTACCCCAGACGATGCAGACCGTGATCCACGAGAAGTACGCGAGACGTCGTTCGCGGGCTGTCGGCGGCGTCATGCGCCGGAGGAGAAAGCCGGGTAGAACACGTGTAGTGCCATCAGAGTATCAATAATTATGACGCCGATGGGCAGCCGGGAACAGCCAACTTCCCCTTGGATATCGGGTTCTACGGGGTTCTGCTGGGTTCTACAGGGTTCTACCAGGTTCGTTCGTGGACCAGTCGAACCCTGCAGAACCTTAAGTCATGAAGCCGTAGGGTCCTTTTCCGAGCCACGCGCCGCCATCGACGGTCAGGATCTCTCCGGTGATGAACCCGGCATGATCGGAGGCGAGGAACGTCACCGCGTCGGCCACCTCGTCCGGCTTGCCCCACCGCTTGAGTGGAATGCCTTCGGTGATTCGCTGAACGGCCTCGGGTGTGTTCCACAGCTGCTTTGCGGCGCCTGGTGATTCGATCGGGCCAGGCGCGACGGCGTTGACCCGGATGTCGTGACTCGCCCATTCGACGGCGAGCGTCTGCGTCATCGACATCACGCCGGCCTTGGCCGCCGCGGAGTGAACGGTGCCGGCGCTGCCGGTCCAGACGTAGTTGGCGAGGATCGAGACGATCGATCCGCCGCCGCCGCGCGCGATCATGTGGCGTCCGACGGCGCGTGAACAGTAGAAGCTGCCGTTCAGAACGATGCCGATCACGGCGTTCCAGCCGTTCGGCGACAGCTCCTCGGCGCGGCAGATGAAATTGCCGGCCGCGTTGTTGACCAGGATGTCGATGCGGCCGAAATGCTTGACGCACGCGATGCCACCATTTCGTCGACCTGCTCGGGTTTCCGGACGTCGACCTGCACGGCCAGCGGATCGAGCCCGGCGTGCCGCAGCTCCGCGGTTCCCTGCTCCAGGTGTTCGGAGTTTCGACTGCCGATCGCGACGTTTGCGCCGAGCTCCCCGAGGCGCTTCGCGATCGCGAGGCCGATGCCGGTGCCGCCGCCGGTGACGATCGCGACCTGGTCTTTCGAGCAGCGACGAGGTGAACATCGCGTCAGATTACCGGCGTGCGAGTCCCGATGTCCACGGGGTAAGATTGGCTGATGTCTGGTTGGAGCAGGCGATTCCCGGCCGCAATGGCGCTCGCGACGTTGGTCGCAAGTGGCTGGGCCTGTCGATCGGAGCCGCCGCCGGCGTCCACAACGCCCGAGCCGCAGCAGCCGGCACCGACCACGACCGTGGCCAAGCGCCTCGCACCGCGGCGATCCCGTTGACGCCGCCACCGCCGGCCTATACGGGAGAACTGCCCGCACTGCCCGTCAGTTTCTATGCGCCCGCGGCCGCAAGCCGTGGTTCAAGCGGTCTACACGTTCGCGGCGCGGCGTCCCGAAGTGCTGCGCTACGTCCCGTGTTTCTGCGGGTGCGAGAGCCCGGGCACAGGACAACGACGACTGCTTCGTCCCGGCCGGGACGCGAGCGGACGGCCGACGTGGGACCCGCACGGCATGACGTGAGCGATCTGCATCGATGTCGCGCGTGACGCGATGCAGATGCACAGTTCAGGCGCGAGCGTGTCGCGAGATCCGTTCGACCATCGAGCAGCGTTACCGACCACATTTCGCACGATGACGCCGACTCGCCGCCGCCGTCGGGAAGTAACGAGCTCCGGGATATAATCCCACGTGCCGGACCCGCACCTGACGTCCTCGGCCCCGCCCGAAGCGTTCGCGCGGTTGTTCGAAGCGGTGCACGAAGGGGTCTACATCGGCACCGTCGCAGCGACCAGCGCGCAGACGCTTTCAGCCAATCCGTACCTGAAGTTGATGTTCGGCTACGCGGCGGAAACGCCGCAGGAGGACGTGCGCCCGTTCGAGCTGGAGCGGTTCGTCGATCCGCAGGCGCGCGAGGCGTTCGTCGAGCGGCTCGCGCGCGACGGCGCGATCACCGACTACCTGCTGCGGCTGCGGCGCGCCGACCGGTCGCGCCATGTGGGTCGAGGTCACGGCGCACGCCGAGCCGTCGGCGGACGGCATCCGCGTCGAAGCGCTGATGCGCGACGTCAGCGAGCGCAAGCGGCTCGAGGATCAGGCGCGCGATCTCTATCATCAGCTGCTGCAGGCGGAGAAGCTCGCCGCGCTCGGCCAGACGATCTCCGGCGTCGCCCACGAGCTGAACAACCCGCTGGCGACGATCCTCACGTGGGCCGAGCGCCTCGCGCAGCGATCGGTCGACGATCAGACGCGGCGCGGCCTCGAGACGATCCTCAGCGAGTCCGAACGCGCCGCGAAGATCGTCCGCAACCTGCTGACGTTCGCGCGCAAGCGCCACACGACGCGCGCGATGGTCGACCTGAACCAGGTCGTCCGCGAAACGCTGGCGCTGCGCTCGTACGAGCAGCGGTTGAGCAACATCACGATCCTCGAGGCGCTCGCCGCCGGACTGCCGCAGGTCTTCTGCGGATCCGCACCAGATTCAGCAGGTGCTGCTCAACCTGATCATCAACGCCGAACAGGCCATGATCGCCGCCAACGGCCGCGGCACGCTCATCCTCCGCACCTGGCACGACGTCGACCGCGACGCGGTCGTTCTCGAGGTGAACGACGATGGGCCGGGCGTGCCCGACGAAGTGCAGCCGAAGATCTTCGATCCGTTCTTCACGACGAAGGAAGTCGGCAAGGGCACCGGGCTCGGGCTGACCGTCGCGTACGCGATCGTGCAGGAGCACGGCGGCCGGATCACGGTGAAGTCGCGAGCCCGGCCGCGGCGCGTCGTTCTACGTCGAGCTGCCGGTCGGGGCGGGCCCGCTGAAGCCGCCGATGCCGCGCGCGCCGGAACGGGCCGGCAACGCGGCGACGTTCGGCGTCGGTGCCGCCGTGCTGGTCGTCGAAGACGAGGCGGCGCTCGGCGCCGCCGTCGCGGAGGCGCTGGTCGACGCCGGGCTTCGCTGGTCGATCGCGCCGGCGACGGACAGCGAGGCGCTCGAGCGGGTGCGCGAGCGCCCCTACGATCTGATCGTCTGCGACCTGAAGATGCCGCGGCTGGACGGTACGTCGTTCTATCGCGAGCTGGCGGCTCAACGATCCGGCGATGGCGCGACGCATCCTGTTCGTGACCGGTGACGTCGCGGGCACGGATGCGGAACGATTCCTCGAGGAGTCCGGCTGCCGCTGGCTCGCGAAGCCGTTCCGGCTGAAGGATCTCCTGAGGAGTGCGCCGGCGAGATGGTCGGAATGAGACAGCGCGAAGGCTGAAGTCAACAGTTTCGACAGCTAAAGAGCTAGCCTACGACTGGCGACTGTTAACGCTTGACTGTCCGCGACTCACGCTCGCAGCCGCGACGGCAGCTCGCTACGCTCTGCGCGCGGCGACTTCCTGCGAGCCGCCGTTGCTGACGGTGGACGGCTTCGGCGTGCGGTACTGCAGGACGACGCCGGACTCGAGCGCGACGTTCGCGCCTTCGCCATCCGCAGCCGGCGCATCGTGCTCTGGAAGGGCAGGACGGCGGGCTGATGGTCTCGGCAGGGCAGTCCGCGCCGAGCGCCTTCTCGCAGCCGCTGGACCGCGCGGGCGTGCAGCTGCGACACGCGCGATTCGTTGACGCCAATCTCGGCGCCAATCTGCTTCATCGTCGCTTCGCCGTAGTAGTAGAGGCCGATGACCTTGCGCTCGCGCGGCGGCAGCGACGCGATCGCGGCGCGAATCCGATCGCGCACTTCCCGCTCCTCGTAGGCCCTGTCCGGTGCGATGAGGCTCGGACGGCACGAGCGCCGGCGGCAGCGACGCGCCGTCGACGTTCTCGCCGGCGGACAGCGGCGACGTGGACTCGATGGTGTTGATGCGGACGATCGTGCGTCCGAGCCGCGCCTCGTCCGATCCGATGCGCGCCGCGAGATCCGCCAGCGACGGCTCGGCGCCGAGCTCGCGCCGCAGCTCCTCGCGAGCCGCCTCGAGCTCGCGGCGCTGCCGGCGGACGCCGCGCGGCCACGCGTCGCGGCGCAGCGCGTCGATCATCGCGCCGCGCACGCGACGCTCGGCGAACGTCTCGAACTTGATCCCGCGGGCCTCGTCGAACCGGCAGGCGGCGTCGATGAGCCCGATCATGCCGTCCTGGACGAGATCGCTGAGCTCGATCGAGTGCGGCATCGAGGCGGCGACGCGGCGGGCGAGCGACTCGACGAAGGGAAGTCCGGCGGCGATGCGATCACGCTGACGGGCGGCGAGGGGCTGACGCTGCATTGATCGTGTCCTCCAGAAAACTTTCCGTGGTGACGACGCCACGGCATGTCCGCGGCCGGGGCTGGATAGGGCAACTGCAGTACCAGGGCTGAAACGATCAAAAAGCGAAGCTTGGGCGACCGCGACGTGAAGCGGTGTGAAGTTATTGGAATTACAATTAGTTACGCTGGTGCAGGTGGTGTGAAGGTACGTGAAAGGGTGAGCCGGAGGAGCTCAAGAAATAGTCATTGTTTTGACATCAAGGCGCGGCTAGATGTCGAAATATTGGCGTCTAGGCCTGGCTTCGACGCGGACGCGAATTTCGCGGGCGGTCGCCATCGCGTCGAGCACGCTCGCGACGACCTGCGAGGCGCGGGCGCGCGTCATCTCGTCGGCGACCTTGGCCTCGAGCAGCTCGGCGTTGGCGAGGATGATTCCGAGCTGGTTGTTCAGGCGGTGAAACAGCAGGCCGAGATCTGGCGGTTCGTCCACGGACGTCCTCGCACTTCTCGGATCGGCGGCCGCGCTCATGAGGCTTCTTTGCTGGTGAGCTCGGGCGTGCGCCCCGGCTCGCGCCAGAGCGTGTCGACGAAGATCCGGACCGAACCGCCGGCCGTGCGGACGTATTCGACTTTGCCGCTCGCGATCCAGTTGTAGATCGTGCGGCGGCTGACGCCGACCAGCTCGCAGGCCTTCATGATCGAGATCGTCTTGCGTTCAGTCATCATTGCTTTTCAGTCGGCTCCAACCAGCGGGCCCATCAGGGTTACCGCGCTCGCCGTACGTTGAGATTTATCGGAACACGCACGCGCGGCGCTGTAGGGCCTGCGCCAGAGCCCGAATTGACCCGCCTGCCGCCGGGGTGTCAAAATACCGCCCGCACGCACTAAATGTCTGAAAGCCAGAAACATCTGCTGATCGTCGACGACGAGCACGCGCTGCGCGAGGCGATCGCCGAGCGCCTCGCCGATCACGGCTTCGTCGTCGAGCAGGCGGCGAGCGGCGAAGAGGCGCTCGCAGCGGCTCGCCGACTTCGCGTTCGACATCCTCATCACCGACCTGCGGCTGCCCGGCATCGACGGCCGCGAGGTCCTCGACGCCGCGCTCGAGCGCTATCCCGACATCATCGCCATCGTCATCACCGGCTACGGCACCGTGAAGGACGCCGTCGAAGCCATCAAGCAGGGCGCGGCCGACTTCATCACCAAGCCGTTTCAGTTCGACGCGCTGCTGCACGTGCTGTCGCTCGGCGCTCGAGCAGCGGCGGCTGAAGTCGGAGAACGCCTACCTGCGATCGCAGCTCGAGGAGCGCTACCGGATCGACGGCCTCGTCGGCCGCAGCCGCGTCGATGCGCGACCTGTTTCAACTGCTCGAGACCGTCGCGGCCACGTCGAGCACGGTGCTGATCACCGGCGAGACCGGCACCGGCAAGGAGCTCGCCGCGCGCGCGATTCATCACAACAGCCCGCGCCGCGCGAACCGGTTCGTCGCGATCAACTGCAGCGCGATCCCGGAAACGCTGCTGGAGGCGGAGCTCTTCGGCCACGTCCGCGGCGCGTTCACCGGCGCCGTCGGCACCCGGCAGGGCACGGCTCGAGCAGGCGCACAAGGGCACGCTGTTCCTCGACGAAGTCGGGACGATGAGCCCGGCGCTGCAGGCCAAGCTGCTGCGCGTGCTGCAGGAGCGGGAGTTCGAGCGCGTCGGCGACTCGCACACCGTCAAGATCGACGTCCGCGTGATCGCCGCGACGCACTCCGATCTCGCGAAGATGGTCGCGGACGGCACGTTCCGCGAGGATCTCTTCTACCGGCTCAACGTCATCCCCGTGCAGTTGCCGCCGCTCCGCGAGCGGCGCGAGGACATCCCGCTGCTCGTGCAGCATTTCCTGCAGAAGCTCTGCCGCCGGAGCCGGATCGCGGCGCCGTGACCATGTCGCAGGACGCGCATGCGGCGGCTGATGGCGTACTCGTGGCCGGGCAACGTCCGGCAGCTCGAGAACGTCGTCGAGCGCGCGCTCGCGTTCAGCGATGGGACGCATCGCAGATCGAGCGTGCACGGACCTTCGCGCCGAAATTCAGAACCAGCCGACGCCGGCGAGGAGTCCTCGGAGGTCTGGTTTCCCGACGATGGGCTCGACTTCGATCGCTACATCGAGGCGGTGGAGCTGTCGCTGATCAGGCGCTCGCTCGAGCGCACGCAGGGCAACAAGCGCCAGGCCGCGAAGCTGCTGAATCTGAAGCGCACGACGCTCATCGAGAAGCTGAAGCGCCTCGAGCCGCCTGCCGCAGCGCGCTCGACGAAGTCGTGTCAATAGATACGTCTGGCACTGACCATGCCGCCGCGGCACCACGTACTGGACGATCATCCTCGGAAGGGAAGCCGACGGCGTTCCGCGGCGCACACCGAGGACGAGCTGCTGCCGACGCTGAGACAGCTGCAGTCGACGCCATCCCGACGCCGTGATGATGTGGTTCGCGCGCGGGCGGCTGTGGACACGCCGGAGGAAGCAGCGGAACGCCGCGTCGCGCGACGGCAGCCGAGGGTGCCGCGCGCGAACGACCGGCGGTCCGCGACTGGCGGCCGGGCGGAGAGCACAAGGATCCGCGCGATCGGTTCAAGGTGCCGCGCGATGAGAAGCGGCAGCAGTTTGCCGCAGAAGCGCGCCGGGATCGCATCGACCGCACCCGAGGACGGAGCGAAGGCGACCGTCCGCCGGCGCCCACGTCCGGCGGCCGACCGGCCCAGGCCGGTCACGCGGCCGGATCGGCCGGATCGAGCCGACGGCCGCGCGACTCGACCGTCGCGACCACCCGGCAGCGGGCCAGCCGCCCGATGGCGAGCGTGACGGCCACCGTGACGGCCGTCAGGGACGGCCGAAGTCGCACGGGCGCCGACGGCTCGTTTCCGACGCGAGACGGCATGGACCCGCGGGCGGTAGGCAAGCCAGGCGGCGGCGGGGCGACCGGGGCGGAGGACGCGGGCAGCGGTGATCGCCCACGTCGTCCTGTTCAGCCCCAGAACGGGCATCGACGGTCGAGGACCGACGCGCGCCGTCGTCGGACGCGCTCGGACGGCGCCTCGAGCAACTTCCCTTCAATCAAGCGCTTGCGCGTCGGCGAGCGCGTCAAACACGGCCTGCCAGGTTACGAGCAGATGATGTCCGAGGACTTCGAGTTTGCCGCGATCATCGAGTTCGACGACCGTGCGACGGGCTTCAAGAGTATCTGCAGCATCCGTCGCACGGAGCCGTTGGCACGGCATTTCGCGGCACTCGGCGTCGCAGCGCTTGGCGTACGACTACGAAGTCGCGGAATCTGGCTGACGTCGTATGACACTCAGTCGCTGATCAGCTGGACTTCGGACGAGAAGAAATCCTCGATCATCGCGCGGAGCTGCGCGATCGACTCGGCCGCATTGATCGCGACCCGCAGGTGCGACCCGTTGTCGAGTCCCTTGGTGTACCAGGAGTTCAACGCGCGCAGCTTGTTGATCACCCAGCGATCGTGACCGCGCGCCGGCGATGCCGCCGCAGCGGAGCCTGACCGGGGGCGACATGACGGAAACCCTCGGCTTCGTCGACGCGCTCCGTCATGCAGCAGGTCGATGTACTCGAGCAGGAACTGCGCCCGCTCGGCTCGTGCGTCACCGCGCGGGGCGACCTGCCCGCAACATCGCGCGCCTGCTCGAAGATCCACGGATTCCGCAACGCGCCACGGCCGACGAGCACGCCGGCGACACGCCCGCCGTCGCGCAGCCGCTCGACGATCTGTTCGGGCTCGACGCAGTCGCCGCTGCCGAACACCGGAATGGAGACGCCTGCCGCGACGCGTCGCGATGAGATCCCAGTCCGAGAAGCCTGAATACGACTGCGCGGCCGTGCGGCCGTGGACCGCGACGCGCGGCCGCGCCGGCATCCTCCATGCGGCGCGCGAGATCCGGCGCGTTGATGGCGTCGGCGTCCCATCCCGCGCGCATCTTCACCGTGACCGGGAATCCTCACCGCGCGCGCCATCGCGCGCACGACATCGGCCGCGTGCTCGGGCTCGCGCATCAGGCTGCACCCGGCGTTGTGCTTGGCGATCTTGGGCACCGGACATCCCATGTTGACGTCGACGATGTCGGCGCCCATGCCTTCGACGATCTGCGCGGCCGCGGCCATCTTCTCCGGATCGCCGCCGAAGATCTGGATCGAGACCGGCCGCTCTTCCTCGGTGTACTCCGCGTACTCGAGCGTGCGATCGATCCCGCGCACGAGCCCCTCGGAGCTGACCATCTCGGTGACGACGAGACCACACCCGCCCTGCCGCTTCACCAGGCGGCGGAACGCGGTGTCGGTCATGCCCGCCATCGGTGCGAGCGCAAACGGCGGCGACAGGTCGATGGATCCGATCTTCATGTGAACAGAGTAGAAGTTAAAAGTTACAAGTGAAAAGTCAGAAGTCCGAAAGGCCTTCACCTCTTACTTCTAACTTCTAACTTGTAACTTTTAACTTTCAGTACGCCTTCACGTCCGCCGCGTCGACTTCGACGCTGACCGCCTGGCCGATCAGATCCACGGCCAGCATCAGCCGGGCGTGCGCGCCCTTGCGGAGCAGCCGTCCGACGACGCCCTTCAGCGGGCCGTGCACGACCTCGACCATCGTCCCTTCGCGAATCAGCGGGCAGGGATCGTACTGGAGATCGCTCTCGACCAGCCGGCGGATGCCGTCGATCTCGAAGTCCGGAATCGGCGCGATGTCGCCGTCGAACGAGACGATGTTCACGACGCCGGTGCACTTGAGGATCGGGAGCCGTTCGTTCGTGTCGAAGCGCGCGAAGCAGTAGCCCGGGAACAGCGGCCAGTCGATCTTCTTCTTGCGATCCTTCCAGCGGCTCCACTTGGGGATGGTCGGCAGGAACGCCTCGTAGCCCTTTCGCTCGAGCTGCTCGCGCACGACCTGCTCGTGACGTGAGCGCGTCCAGATGGCGTACCAGCGGCGTGAGTGCACGTTCGGCATGGTCGATTCGCTCAGTCGGCGCTGTCGCGCGCGCGTCGAGCGCCACCTGCTTTTCGTACAGCTTCTTCAGCTCGTCGTTCTTCCACTCGATGATGCGCCTGGCCGCGGACGCGCGACAGAAACTTGCGCACCTCGGCCTGCTGCCGCGCGTCGTGGACCCTGTCGGCCACGAGATCGCGCACGCTCTCGAACGGCTGGAATCGGCGACGGCTTCAGCGTTTCGAGCTTCAGGATCTGGAACGCCGCGGTTCGTGCGAATCGGCGGCGTGATCTCGCCGGGCTTCATCTTGCTGATCGTCTGCTGAAGCGCGTCGGGCGAGACTCTCAGAGAGGTTGATGGGACCGATCAGGCCGCCGTTGGCCTTCGACGGCGACGCCGAGACCTCGGCGGCCACCTTGGCGAAATCCTCACCCGCAGGAATGCGCGCGCGCATCGCGGCCGCCTGCTCCTCGCCGCCTCGTCCTCGTCCGCCACGTTGACGCCGGCCTGCCGCCCTTGGTCGTCGTGCGGCACCTCGATGAGGATCTCGCGCAGCGTGACGGTCGGCTGCTCGGCGAACTCGGTCTTGTGCGTCAGGTAGTACTGGCGCGCTTCTTCCTCGGTGATCGACGAGCTTCGAGCCGACCTCGTCCGCTGCACGCGCTGACGACGAACTGGCGTCTCGACGTTCTTGCGCAGGTCGTCGATCGTCATGCCCTTCCTGCTTCAGCGCGGCCTTGAACTTCTGATCGTCCTGGAGGTTCTGTTCCTTGCGAAGATTCTCGAGCCACCCCTTGAACTGGTCGTCGCTCAGGTGGTAGCCCTTCTCTTTGCCGATCTGCAGCATCAGGAGCTCGTCGATGGCGTCGACGAGCAGCTGCGGGCGTCACCTCGTCGAGCGCGCCTTCTTCAGCTCCTCGTTGTTGTTGAGCGATATCCGGCTTGAAATCGACTGCTCATCCGCGGCCGGATGGCCGCGATCTGCCGGTCCTCGAGCTCGGTCTTGGTGAAGATGTCGCCGTTCACCTTCACCAGCACCTGCTCGATGATTTGGGCGTCGCAGGGGAATCGACAGCGCAAGCGCGAGAACGAACGTTGACAGGTATTTCATGTAACTAGCCCTAACCTGCTGGAACACAATATTTTACCCGATCGACGCGCCCCCGCTCAAATCCCTGAGGAGCCCTGAAACCCTGAAAAGACGCCGTCGTCGGCGCGGGGATCTTCCTTCGCGGGGCGCATGATTTCGTCCTTCGTGAAGCCGGGCGTCACCTCTCCGGCCTGCGCACGGGCCGCCCACCACGAGCCGCCGCCACCGGATCCCGGCCTTTCTTGCCGGTCTTGCCGACAAACGACGGCGCCGGCCGGGACGGCGGAGGCGCGGTCTGGCTCGCCGCGGCCTTCTTCAAATCGAGCTTCAGCGTCGCGGGGGGAACCAGCGTGACGTCGCCGCGCCGCTGCACGACATGGAACAGCCACGCCGGATCGAGCTTCGCGTCCGGCCTGAACTTTAGGACGACGGAGGCGCCCTCCCGGTCGACCGATTCGAGGCCGAGGCGGTCGGCCAGGAGCCGGATGGACGCGTATTCGGCCAGGTTCAGCACGGACTCGGGTGGCGGACCGTAGCGGTCGCGCACTTCGTCAGGACGAGGCGATCGAGCTCGTCGTCGGTCCGGACGGCCGCCATCCGGCGATAGACGGTCAGCCGCTGGTTCATGTCCGGGATGTAGCTCGTCGTCGATCCGGAGATCGACCCGCAGATTGACGTTGGCCCGGATCTCGTCCTCGATTTCCTCGCCCTTCAGCTCCTTGATCGTCTGCTCGAGCAGCTTCATGTACATGTCGAAGCCAACGGCCTCGATATGTCCGCTCTGCTCGCCGCCGAGCAGGTTGCCGGCGCCGCGAATCTCGAGGTCCAGCGCCGCCACGCGGAATCCGCTGCCGAGATCGCTGAACTCGCGGATCGCCGCCAGCCGTTTCTTGGCGACCGCGGACAGCGACTCCTCCGGCGGGATCATCAGGTAGGCGTACGCCCGGCGATCGGATCGGCCGACGCGGCCGCGGAGCTGATAGAGCTGCGAGAGCCCGTAGCGATCCGCGCGGTTGACGATGATCGTGTTGGCGTTGGGAATGTCGAGCCCGTTCTCGATGATCGTCGTCGCCAGGAGCACGTCGTACTTGTGAGCCACGAAGTCCACCATCACCCGCTCGAGCTCCTCCTCGCTCATCTGCCCGTGTCCGACAACGATGCGCGCCTCCGGAACGAGCCGCGTGATCAGGTTGCCGAGCGAGTAGATCGACTCGACGCGGTTGTGGACGAAATAGACCTGACCGCCGCGCTCGATCTCGGTCAGGATCGACCGCCGGATGACCGCCTGATCGAACTTCACGACATTGGTCTGGATCGACAGGCGATCCTTCGGGCGGCGTTTCGATGATCGACATGTCGCGGATGCCGGCGAGCGACATGTTGAGCGTGCGCGGAATCGGCGTCGCGGTCATCGTCAGCACGTCCACGCGCTTGCGCATCTGCTTGATGCGCTCCTTGTGCGCCACGCCGAAACGCTGCTCCTCATCGACGACGAGCAGGCCGAGGTCACGGAACTGCACGTCCTTCGAGAGCAGTCGATGCGTCCCGACAATGATCTCGACCTTGCCAGCCTGGAGATCCTCGAGCGTCTGTTTCTGTTCGGCCTTCGATCTGAAGCGGCTGACCATGTCGATGCGCACCGGGAAGGCGGCAAATCGATCCCTGAGCGTCTTCTGATGCTGAAAGGCCAGGACGGTTGTGGGCGCGAGGACGGCGACCTGCTTGCCGTCCATGACCGCCTTGAACGCGGCGCGCATCGCCACCTCGGTCTTGCCGTAGCCGACATCGCCGCAGAGCAGGCGATCCATCGTGGCGTGCGCCTCCATGTCCCGCTTGATGTCGGTGATGGCGTTCGACTGATCGACCGTGAGCTCCCACTCGAACGCATCCTCGAATTCCTGCTGCCAGTGCGAATCGGCCGAAAAGGCATAGCCCGGCATCGCCCTGCGCGCGGCGTAGAGCTTGAGCAGCTCCTCGGCCATGTCGCGCATGGCTTTCTTCACGCGCGTCTTGGCCTTCTCCCACGTCGTCCCGCCCAGGCGGTCGAGCGCCGGGCGCGAGGCACCGGTGTACTTCTGAACGAGATCGAGCCGCTCGACCGGGACGAAGAGCTTGTCTTCTCCGGCGTAGCGCAGCTCCATGAACTCCTGAGGCGTCAGGCCAACGTCGATTCGCTTGAGGCCGACGAACACACCGATCCCGTGGTCCACGTGCACCACGAGGTCGTCGACCTTCAGGTCTCGGAAATCAGACAGAAAGGTTCGCGTGGCCGATCGCCGGCGTTCGTGAGTCTTGCGCTCCTCTTCGAAGACGTCCGTCTCTGCCCAGAACTGAAGGCGTGCTTCCGGCAGCCGGAACCCGCGCGACAAATGCCCCACGCCGACAAGGACGGAGGCCGTTCGCACTTCCTCCGCTCCTTCGATAGGAGCCGCATAGATTTGGTAGTCGGCGAGGACTTCGATGGTGCGCTCGGCACGACCGGGGGAGTTCGCGACGAAGACCATCGTGTCGCCGGCTTCGCGAGTGCGGCGGATCTCGGCCACCCAGTCGGGCACACGACCGGCGAATTCGAGCGCCGGCTGACAGGCAATGTGCACGGCCTCTTCGACTGAAAGCGTCTCGAGCGCGGTGGCGCCCGCCAGCCACTCCCGAGCCTCGTCCCAGGCAATCATGAGGTCGACAGGTGGCTGAGGCCGATTTCCCTTCGCGACGGCCTCGTCGTAGCTTGCCTGGACCTGCGCCGTCAGCTTCTCGCCGTGTGCTTGCACGTCATCGGGTTCCGAGACGAGCACGACCGGGCGGCCATCGGCCCACAGGTAGTCGAACACGCTGGCCGATCGATCAGGGGCCTCCGAGTCCGCGACAACATCCTGGAGGGGCGCAATCGCGGCCTGGTCGAGGGCCGCTGTCGAGCGCTGTGTCGCGGGATCGTAGGACCGGATGGACTCGATCGTGTCGCCGATGAACTCGAGACGAATCGGCTCCCGGGCACCTGCCGGGTAGAAATCAACAACGCCGCCACGCACGCAGAACTCGCCGTTTTCGTCGACAGGATCCTGCCGGGTATAGCCGGCCGCGGCGAGCAGATCCCCGAGCCCCGTTGGAGACACGTCCTGGCCGGGGGCGAGCGTCAGAGATACGGCTTTGAGCTTCGCCGGCGGACTGACCCTCGGCAGGAGCGCCGCAGCGGAGGCGACGATCAGCCTGGCGGTCTTTTCGGCGACGGCATGAAGTGCTCGCGCGCGGGCCGATGCGATGTCGAAATGCGGAGCCAGTCCTCGATACGGATCGACTTCGTGCGAAGGGAAGGGGAGCACGGCGCGCTCGACCTCCAGCTCGGACAGCCCTTCGAGCGCCGAGAAAAAGAATCGCGCATCGCGCGTCGTCGTTTCGACGTCAGCGTCTGTCGGAACGACGAGCAGCACGCGATTGCGGTCGGCCGCAACCGCAGCAAACAAGGCCTTGGCCGGCGCCGTCAGCCCCGAGACTCGCGGCGCAGGCGCACCAAGCCGAAGGCGGCTGGCGGCCGTCTTCAGAAGCGAGCGCAGTGTGAGCGAACTGGAGGTGTATGACGGCACAACTTAAGGGACTGGCGACGACAGAACCTTCTATTTTACCGCTGTCCGCTTGATTCGATCGACAATTGCGGTCGTCGAGTGGCCTTCCTCCGTAGGGACGAGGACGACCCGGCCTCCTCGGGCTTCGACGGTGTCGCGGCCGACGATCTGATCGGCCGGCCAGTCCGCGCCTTTGACCAGGATGTCTGGCTGCACCAGGCGAACGATCTCGGCGGGCGTGTCGTCCTCGAAGATCACCACGGCGTCGACGCACTCGAGCGCGGCCAGCAGTTCCGCGCGCTCGAGCTCCGGCGTGATCGGCCGGCCTGGTCCTTTGTTGCGCCTGACGGACGCATCGGCGTTGAGCCCGACGATCAGGAGGTCGCCGAGGCGTTTCGCCTGCTGGAGATACCGCACGTGACCGGGATGGAGAAGGTCGAAGACGCCGTTCGTGAAGACGACGGTTCGCCCGGATTCTCGCGCGGAGTTCGACGAACGCTTCCGCTTGCGGCCAGGACAACACGCGCGCCGTGCTGTCCCTGTCAATCATCATGGCTATTCGGCCCGATCGAATGCCATGCTCTCGGAAAAGCGCCAGGCATGTCGAGGGCGGTAAATGCCGACGTCCTTCGTACGGGACTTCACGCGGAACGTGTAAAGAAGCCGATGGTAGTCGTAGGGATAGCCATCGAGCTTGTGGATCGCGACGTCGAGCTTGTAGGTGCCCTCAACGAGATCGAGGCTCTCGATCGTGAAGTACGCCTCGGCGTCGCCGAGGATTCGGACGGCCTTCAGTTCCTCGATGTTCGTGTTCGTCCCGTAGCAGCAGACGCCCTCGGCGTTGAAGATCCCGATGCCGATCACGAAATCCTGGTTTTCGACCGGCGATCGAAGCGAGATGCGGATCGTGAGCGGGTCGCCGCTGTGAAACACGTGGCCTGGTTCCTTGTCGGGGCCGGCAAGCTGAACGTCGGTGATCTCGATCTCGCGCGAACCCCACCGGCCCTCGGTCGCCCGGAACATGTCTGCCGGTCCTTCAGCGGTCTCGACGGGATGATCCGGCAGGACGGCTGACGCCGGCTCGTCAGGCGACACCACGGCGGCAGATTCCTGGGCCCTGGCATCGCTTGCCGCGAGCTGCACCTCTTCGCTGATCTCGACGTCCGTGATGTAGGCGCCGACCACACGCTTGGGATCGCCCATCGCCTTGATCGTGCCCGCGTCCATCCACAGCGCTTCGTCGCAGAATCGTTCCACGAGACCAAGCGAGTGGGTCACGAGCAGGATCGTCTTGCCGCGGCGCTTGAACTCCGCGAACTTGTCGAGGCACTTATGCGTGAACCCTTCGTCGCCGACCGCGAGCACCTCGTCCACGAGGAGCACGTCCGGATCGACGTGAATCGCGACCGCGAATCCGAGTCGCACATACATGCCCGACGAGTAGGTCTTCACCGGCGCGTCGATGAAATCCTTCATTTCGGCGAAGTCGACGATCTCGTCGAACCGTCGCGCGATCTCGCGCTTGGTCAGTCCGAGCATGATGCCGTTGATGAAGACGTTTTCGCGGCCTGAGATTTCCGGGTGGAACCCCGCGCCCAGCTCGATCAGGGCGGAGATGCGCCCGTTGACGTGCACCGTGCCGCTGGTTGGCTTCGTGATTCCTGCGACGAGCTTCAGCAGCGTACTCTTTCCGGATCCGTTGCGGCCGATGACGCCCAGGGTGCGTCCCGGCCGCACCGTGAAGGTCACGTCGCGTACGGCCGAAAACGTCTCGTCCGGACGGAGGTCACGCGTCAGGCTGCGTGAGAGCATCGCGCTTTTCAGCGTCGTGAACTGGTGGCGACGGCTGTAACGACGGTACACCTTCGACGCGTTGGTGACTTGGATTGAGTGCATGTGCGCCAGCTTTACCTACACCTCTTCCGCAAACGTATCGCGCAACCGGTCGAACACCAAGTATCCGAACAGAAACAACACCGAGGATGCCGCACCGACGGCGAGCAGCCACTCCCAATGGCCGACGGCACCCGGGAAATACAGGATCTCCTGATACGTGATGATCAGGTGCGACATCGGATTCAGGTTCAGCAGCCCCTGCTGCCAGTGCAGTGTCATCTGGGTGTAGGGGTAGATGACGGGCGTCGCGAAGAACCAGACGGTCAGAATGTGGCCGAGGATGTCCCGGATGTCCCGGAAGTGCACGGTCAGCGCCGACAGGATCAGCGCGCAACCCAGCGTGAAGACGGCCTGCACGAGCACCGCGACCGGGAACCAGAGGAGTTCAGTCGCCGTGATCGGCGCCGAGAAGTAGAGCAGGAACGCGATCAGGATCGGCAGGCCGAAGAAGAAGTGCACCATGTTGGCGAGCACGGTCACGATGGGCAGGATCTCGGCGGGGAAGAGGACCTTCTTGATCAGGTTGCCGCCGGAGATCAGCACGCCGGCCGACTCGAGGAGCGACGTCGAGAACCACGTCCACGGGAGGATTCCGCAGAAGAGGAACAGCTCGTAGTGCCGGATCCCTTCGAAGCGCGCCGGGAGCACGTACTTGAAGACGAACGAGTACACCAGCAGGAGCAGCAGCGGGTTGATGAAGGACCAGAAGAAACCGAGCACCGATCCGCGATATCGCGCTTTCAGCTCGCGCGCGACCAGGCTCTGGATCAGGCCGCGGTAGCGGAAGAGTCCGGCGAGATTACGCAGCATCGATCTGGAGGACCAGCGCCGTGATGTTGTCCGGCCCGCCCCCTTCGTTCGCTGCTTCGACCAGGCTGCGTGCGATCGCCTCGAGCGGCATGTCTTTTTGACTCAGGAGGTCCGCGATCCGGGTGTCGGGCACGACCGTGAACAGGCCATCAGAGCACAGCAGGTAACGTTCTCCCGGCTCCGGGGACACTTCAGTGACGTCGACCTCGGGATCCTCGCCGCCGGACAGCGCCCGCGTGACGACGTTTCGCCACGGATGCTGGCGGGCGGCTGTCGGCGTCAGCGTCCCGGCCCGCACTTGCTCTTCGACCCATGAGTGATCGTTCGTGATCTGTTCGAGCTGCCCGGCGCGGAGCACGTAGACCCGGCTGTCGCCCACATGCGCCACGCTGGCCGTCCGCGGACCCAGCAGAACGGCCGAGGCCGTCGTGGCCATTCCACGCAGATCCTGGGAATCGGCAATGGCGGAGGCAATCTTGCGGTTCGCGAGGCGGAATGCGGCGCGGAGACGATTGGCTTCGAGGCTGATGGTGGGATCGAACGGAAATGGCCAGGTGCGGTTCTTGTCGGCGCCGGCGGTCTCCTGGATGAAGGACTCGATGGCCTCGACCGCCACGCGCGAGGCCACCTCTCCAGCCACATGCCCACCCATGCCGTCCGCAACAACGAACAGCCCGACGTCTGGACGAGTCGAGTAGCTGTCCTCGTTGCTGGTTCGCTTCAGACCGGAGTCGGAGATTACGGCCCACGTCAGCGAAGGCAGCGGCGTCATGATGCCGGCGTCAGCCTCTCGCCACGTCTCGCAAACGCTTCAACTCTCCCATGCGCGCCCCTCCCGGCAAGCGAGCGGACACCTGCAGCCGCATCAGGGATTTCGAGAGCGCCGTCCGCGCGCGTTCGTAATCGATGTCCGACTTCGACTGCGCGAGTCGCTCCTCCGCCCGGCGGCGCGCCAATTCCGCACGCTCGATGTCTATATCCTCTGCGCGTTCCGCCAGGCGCGCAAGGATGGTCACGCGATCCGGCAGGACCTCTGCAAATCCGAACGCGATCGACAGGTAGAGCTTGTCCTGTCCCTTGCGATACCACAGCTCGCCGACGGCGAGCGACGCGAGCATCGGCGTGTGGCCCGGCAACACGCCGAAGTATCCCAGCGATCCGGGAATTTCAACCTCGTCCACCTGCTCCTGAACGATCAGGCGATCGGGCGTCACGATCTGCAGATCAAGATGTGTCGGTAAGGCCATTCCTTAGCGTCCAAGACTATCCCTTCATCTTCTCAGCCGCCTCGATCGCCTCTTCGATCGTGCCGACCATGAAGAAGGCCTGCTCCGGAAGGTGGTCGTACTTGCCGGCCACGATTTCCTTGAAGCTTCGGACCGTGTCGGCCACCGGCACGTACTTTCCGGGCTTTCCGGTGAACTGTTCGCCGACGAAGAACGGCTGCGACATGAACCTCTGGATACGTCGCGCACGGCCAACCGTCAGCTTGTCTTCTTCCGACAGCTCATCGATGCCCAGGATCGCGATGATGTCCTGCAGGTCCTTGTAGCGCTGCAGGATCTGCTTGACCGCGCGCGCCGTATTGTAGTGCTCGTCGCCGATGATCCGCGCGTCGAGAATTCGCGAGGTGGAGGCCAGCGGATCGACGGCCGGGTAGATACCGAGCTCGACGATCGCCCGCGACAGGTTCGTCGTCGCGTCGAGGTGTGCGAATGTCGTGGCCGGCGCGGGATCCGTGTAGTCGTCGGCCGGAACGTAGATCGCCTGCACCGACGTGATCGACCCCTTCTTGGTCGAGGTGATCCGCTCCTGCAGCTCGCCCATCTCGCTCAGGAGCGTCGGCTGGTAGCCGACCGCGGACGGCATGCGGCCGAGCAGCGCCGACACCTCCGACCCCGCCTGCGTGAAGCGGAAGATGTTGTCGATGAAGAGCAGGACATCCTTGTTTTCGGCGTCGCGGAAGTACTCCGCAACGGTCAGGCCGCTCAACGCGACACGCAGCCTCGCACCGGGCGGCTCGGTCATCTGTCCGTAGACCAGCGCCGCGCGGGACTTCTCGAACTCGTTGATGTTGATGACGCCGCTTTCCTGGAACTCGAGCCAGAGATCGTTGCCTTCACGCGTGCGTTCACCGACGCCCGCAAACACCGAGACGCCGCCGTGCTTCATGGCGACGTTGTGAATCAGTTCCTGGATAATGACCGTCTTGCCGACGCCGGCGCCGCCGAACAGCCCAATCTTGCCACCGCGGACGTACGGCTCGAGCAGGTCAATGACCTTGATGCCCGTCTCGAACATCTGCAGCTCGGTTGACTGCTGTTCGAGCGTCGGAGCCTTCCGATGGATCGACCAGCGCTCCTTCGACTGGACCGGTCGGTCCGGGAAGTCCACCGGCTCGCCGAGCACGTTCATCACCCGGCCGAGCGTGGCAGGGCCGACCGGCATCGTAATCGGCCCACCGGTGTCGATGGCCTCCATGCCGCGCTGCATTCCGTCAGTCGGCTTCATCGCGACGGTCCTGACGCGGTTCTCGCCGAGATGCTGCTCGACTTCGACGATGACGTCGATGTCCTGGCCGCCGTGGCCCTTGGACTGGATGCGGACGGCGTTGTAGATCTCCGGCAGATGTCCGCCTTCGAACTCCACGTCCACGACGGGGCCGATGACCTGGACGACTTTGCCGACCTTCTGTGCTGTTGGTGCTGCTGTTGTCATAGTTGCCGGTGACCGGTTTGGCTCAGAGCGCCTGCGCTCCCGAGACGACTTCAATAATCTCTCGCGTAATGGCCGCCTGCCTGACCTTACTCACTGCTCGCGGGGCCCCACTTCACCTATGCGCCTGGGGCCCCACCCCCAGGCGCTGCCCTTCGCGCTTCGCGCTCAGTGGCGGCTGAAGGCTCCCGCTCGCTCTCGCTCGGCGACTGCGCGCCTCGTCCTTCGGCGTTGCTCAGGACGACCCTGAGCTTCGTCGAAGGGTCGCTCGGGCCGCAGGCGCTATTCATCTCAATGCTTGGGCGCCCGAAACGACTTCAATAATCTCTCGCGTAATCGCTGCCTGCCGGACCTTATTCATGTACAGCGTCAGCTGGTCGATCATCTCGCCCGAGTTGCGCGTGGCGGCATCCATCGCCGTCATCTGCGCCGCAAAGAACGCGGCGTTCGACTCGAGCAGCGCTCGATACACCTGAACTTCCACGTAACTCGGAAGCAGGTGCTTGAAGAGCTCCGCCGGCTGAGGCTCGTACAGGTATTCAACGGGCGGTGCCGGCGGCTGTCCGGGCGTGTCGAATGCGCCGCGTGGAATCGGCAGCAGCCGCTCGACAGCTACCTGCTGGACCATCACCGACTTGAACTCGTTGTACGCCAGAAACACGCTGTCGACGTGACCGCCGACGAACGCCTCGATCGCTGCGGCGGCAATGGCCTGTGCATGGTCGAACTTCAGCTGGGCGAACAAATTGACCTGTTCGTAGCGCACTTCGAAGCCGCGCCGGGCGAAGAAGTCGCGTCCGCGGCGCCCCACGAGCCCCAGGACCACGTGCCGGCTGGCCGTCTCGGTAATGAAATTGCCGGCTGACTTGATGACGTTCGTGTTGAAGCTGCCGCAGAGCCCGCGATCGGCCGTGATCACGATCAGAAGCGCGCGGCCGTCGGCCTTCGGCACCGCGCGCTCGTCCAGCAGCGGGTGCGCGGACGAATCGACGCGCGAGGCGAGGCTGTGCAGCACGCGGCGCATCTGCAGCGCAAACGGGCGCGCCTGCTGAATGCGCTCCTGCGCACGGCGCAGCTTCGAGGCCGCGACCATTTTCATGGCCTTGGTGATCTGCTGCGTCGACTTGACCGCGCGGACCCGGCGTCGGATATCTAAGAGTGATGGCATCGTCAGTTTGTTCCCGTTCGTAGCGCGCACTTCAGTGCCGCGTCAGCGACTTTCACGCGGAGCTAGTCCGCGCTACGGGTGTCGCTACGCTGCGGCGTCTTCCTTGCCGCGGCGAACGTGTCGCCGAATTCCTTGAGCGCCTGGTTCAGGTCGGCCTTGATCTGATCGTCGATCTGCTTCTTCTCCGCGAGCGACGCCAGCAACTGGCTCCGTCGCGTGTCGAGGAACTGGAACAGACCCGTTTCGTATGCGCTGGCCTGATCGACCTCCACGCTGTCGAGGAAGCCGTTGGTGGCGGCGTAGATGATGACCACCTGCTTCTCGACCGCGAGCGGCTGGTACTGCGGCTGCTTCAGCACCTCGACGAGCCGCCGCCCTCGATTCAGCTGGTTCAGCGTCGCCTTGTCGAGATCGCTCCCGAACTGCGCGAACGCCGCCAGCTCGCGGAACTGCGCGAGGTCGAGCCGCAGCGAGCCCGCCACCTGGCGCATCGCCTTCACCTGCGCGGACCCGCCGACGCGCGACACCGAGTTGCCGACGTTGATCGCCGGGCGGACGCCCTGGTGGAACAGATCGCTCTCGAGGAAGATCTGCCCGTCGGTAATCGAGATGACGTTGGTCGGGATGTACGCCGACAGGTCGCCGGCCTGGGTTTCGATGATCGGCAACGCGGTCAGCGACCCGCCGCCCAGATCTTTCTTCAGTTTCGCCGCCCGCTCGAGCAGCCGTGAATGCAGATAGAAGACGTCGCCCGGATAGGCTTCGCGGCCCGGGCGGCCGGCGCAGCAGCAGCGAGATTTCACGATACGCCTGCGCGTGCTTGGAGAGATCGTCGTACACGCAGAGCGCATGCCGTCCGCTGTCGCGGAAATACTCGCCCATCGTACACGCGGCATAGGGGCTGATATACAGAAGAGGCGCCGGGTCCGACGCGCCCGCGGCCACGACGATGGTGTACTCCATCGCGCCGGCGTCCTCGAGGATCCGCACCACCTGCGCGATCGTGGACTGCTTCTGTCCGATCGCGTTGTAGATGCAGATGACGTCCTTGCCCTTCTGATTGATGATCGTGTCGACCGCCACCGCGGTCTTGCCCGTCTGGCGGTCGCCGATGATCAGCTCGCGCTGTCCGCGGCCGATCGGCACCATCGCGTCGATCGCCTTCAGTCCGGTCTGCAGCGGCTCCTTGACCGGGCTGCGATCGACGACGCCTGGCGCGATGCGTTCGATCTCCATGAACTGCTTCGAGACGATCGGGCCCTTGCCGTCGATCGGCTGCCCGAGCGCATTCACCACGCGGCCGACCAGCTCCTCGCCGACCGGCACCGAGATGATGCGGCCCGTACGCTTGACCGTGTCCCCTTCGCGGATCTCGGTGTACTCGCCCAGCAGCACCGCGCCGACGCTGTCTTCTTCGAGATTGAGCGCGATGCCGAACACGCCATGCGGGAACTCGAGCATCTCGCCGGCCATGGTTTTCTCGACGCCGTGCACCCTGTGCGATGCCGTCACCGATCGACACGATCGTGCCGACCTCGGCGACGTCGACGTTGACGGCGTAGCTGCCGATCTGGTCGCGAATGATCTTGGAGATTTCTTCCGCTTTGATGTCCATGTGATCTCGTTGCTCAATGCTTCGTCGAGGCCTGCGTCTACTTCTTTACTGCGCGGGCGTCTATCGCCTTCGGCCAGCGTCTCTCTCATCATCTCGAGCTGTCGCGTCACGCTGCCGTCATACACGGTGCTGCCAACCTGCGCGATGGCGCCGCCAATGATCGACGGATCGACGCGGCTCTCGAGCTGAACCTGACGCCCTGTCGCGTGGGCCAGTCCCTGCTGCAGCGCCGCGACGCGATCGTCCGGCAGCCCGACAGCGGTCACGATCTCGGCCCGGACGACTTGCGCGTGATCCATCAGCCGGTACTGATAGGCGGTCACAATCTCCGGCAGCAAGACGAGTCGATCGCGCTCGGCCAGCAGCAGCAGAAGCTTGGCGACGATCGGCGACATCGATCCGGCCCGCGCGAGGAGCTGGTCGACGACGGCCTTCTTCTTCGGAGCTGGAATCGCCGGGTTGGTCAGGATCTTCGCGAGCGCATCGTGACCGGCGACCAGCGCGGCGAAGCCTGCGAGGTCGCGGCCGGCCTGCTGGATGTCCGCTTCCTTCAGCGCCACGTCGAACAACGCGCGCGCGTATCGGGTGCGCGGCGGCCCGGCTCGTCATCGTGCTTCCCTCAGTTGCGTGGCATAGCGATCGACAAGACGCAACTGATCGTCCGGCGTAATGGTCCGCTTGATCCGCTCCTCGGCGATCTCGAATCGCGAGCCCGGCGGCATGTTCGGTCAACTCACGGCGCGCCATCCGGAGCCGCGACTCGATCTCGCGGTGGGTCTGTGCGATCAGCCGCTCGCGCTCCGCGGCCGCCGCCTGCGCAATACGCGCCTGCTCGGCCTTGACGTCCGCGGCACCCTGCGCCTTCAAGGCTTCGAGCTCCGCGGGCAGCGCCTGCATCTTCTTCTCGATCTCCGCGAGCTGCGCCGGCTGCGGTTGCCCGCATGTCCGACGCCGTCACGAGATCCTGCCGGATCTGCGTCGCGCGCGAGGCGAGGTACACGCCGATGGGGGTCTTGAGGAAATAGAAGAGCACTCCGCCAAGGATGGCGAAGTTCACGACCTTTGCGATGGACTGCAGGATCGTCTGCCCATGCGGGGCTTCCGCCTCCGCCGCCGCGTGCTCCTGGACGGCCAGGACCGGGACTGCCGATGCGGCGGCACACGCGATCACGAACACCGCCAGCACGAGTGCGCCGAGGCGCGCGCGGACTCGCCGGTCGTGGCAGTCGAATCTCATAGGCCGCGTATTCAGCATGCGTCAGGGAATCGTGGAATTCAGGAAGCCTTGCGGCCCAGGATGCGTTCGGCGACGGCGGCGCCGAGCGTCTCGGCGTCTGCCGAGAGACGGCGACGTGCCGCCTCGGCTTCGGCCGCAATTTCGCGGAGGCGGCGGCGATTTCCGACTCGGCCTCGGCGCGCGTGCGGTTCAGGATCTCGGCGCGTTCATCCATGGCGGTCCGCCGCATCTCGTCCATCTGCCGATACAGCTCCGCGCGTGCCTCGCCGGTCTTCCGCTCGAATTCGGCCGTCGCGCGCCTGGCTTCGTGCGCCGACCGTTCGGCCAGCTCCCGCGCCGAGGTGATCGCGCGCTGACGCTCTTCCATCACGCGCAGCACCGGCTTGAACAGCAGCCGGTCGAGCACGACCGTCAGCAGCAGCACGAAAAAGATGACCCAGACAACCGACAGATCCGGGAGCACGGCACCTCCGAGGCGCGGACGCGACCCTCAGGCCGCGACATTTACGCGACGGGACAAACATCAATTTATACCATTTCCGCCCCGGCGGCAAGGCAGACGCGCCTGCGGCCTCGGTCGTGCGTCACGGGCCGATCGCTACGACCCACCAGCAATCCGTGCGCCGTCCCCGGCGGCGATCGCGCGGCCGATCCGCGCCGCCGGCACGCCGGCCGACGCGAAGGCCGCGAGTCAGATCCGCCCGGACTCGGAGGCGCCGCGGCGACGAGCAGGCCGCCGGAGGTCTGCGGGATCGTACAGGAGGTCCACGAGGTCGCGTCGATGTCGTCCGCCACGCGGACGCGCCGCCGAAATGCTCCCGGTTGGTTCGCCCGCCGCCCGGAATGTTGCCCCGCACGAGCGCGCGCGCGCCGTCGATCAACGGAACCGCACCGGCCTCGATTTCGAGCGAGCAGCCGCTTGCCGCGGCCATCTCGGACGCATGGCCGATCAGCCCGAACCCGGTGACGTCCGTGCACGCGTGCACGACCGCCGCCGGCGATTCTCGAGGACCTCGGCCGCCGCGCGGTTCAGCGTCGTCATCGACCGCACCGCCGCGTCGATGGCGGCCTCGGGCGCGCGGCCGAACTTCAGCGCGGTCGCGATGACGCCGGTGCCAATCGATTTGGTCAGCAACAGCGCGTCGCCCGGCACTGCGCCCGCGATTCGCCAGCACGCGCGACGGATCGACCTCGCCGGTGACCGCGTAGCCGAACTTGATCTCCGCGTCCTGGACCGTGTGTCCGCCGAGCAGCGCCACGCCGGCCTCGGTCAGCTTGTCGAGACCGCCCGCGAAGATGCTGCTGCAGGATGGCGCGGTCGGCGTCTTTCGGAAACGCGGCGATCGCCAGCGCGGTGAAGCGGACGGCCGCCCATCGCGTAGACGTCGCTCAGCGCGTTGGCGGCGGCAATCTGTCCGTAGACGAACGGATCGTCGACGATTGGCGTGAAGAAATCGACCGTCTGCACGAGCGCCCGTCGTCTCGCCGAGCCTGTACACACCGGCATCGTCCGAGGTCCGATAGTCGATCAGGACCCGGTCGTCGTTCTGCACGGCAAATCGCCCAGCACCTGGGCGAGCTCACCAGCGGCGAGCTTGCTCGCTCAACCGGCGCAGGCGGAGTAGTCGGTCAGTCGCTTCTTCATTGCTGATTGTCTGATTGCTCGATTGCTCGATTGCTTGCGGTGGTCGCATTCGTCGTTTGCGGTTCGACGTTTCGCGTTCGCGCGACCAGCGAATCCGTCCTATTCTCCGTCCGTGAGTATTTCGGAACCGAGTCCGCGGACGTCGCGTCATTCTCTCCCGTCAGCTCGAAGATCGCTGCAGCTCGTCTTCCGATCCGAAGTCGATCTCCTTGCGCTTCCGTTCGATCCTTGACGCGCGATGCGCACGCGGGCCCAGCGCGAAGTGCAGCCGCTCTTCCGCCGCGCGCGTGTGCACGTCCTTTTCCACGGGGTCTTTTCGGCGGCGGGGGCTGCGTCACCTTCTTGACGAGCGCTTCGGTTTCACGCACCGACAGGTTCCTGCCAATCACGTCGCGGGACACGCGCAGCTGCGCCGCGGTCGTCCGGAAGACCGAGCAGGGCGCGGGCGTGCCCCATCGACAGCGAGCCCGACCCGAGACCGGCGAGCACCTCCTGCGGCAGCTTCAGCAGCCGGAGATAGTTGGCGACCGACGATCGATCCTTGCCGACGGCATCGGCGATCTGTTCCTGCGTCAGGTGATACTCGTCGGCCAGCCGACGATACGCGTGCGCTTCCTCGACCGGATTGAGATCCTCGCGCTGAATGTTCTCGATGAGCGCGGCGGCGAGCAGTCGATCGTCCGGAATGTCGCGAACGACGACCGGCACCTTGAGAAGGCCGGCACGCTGCGCCGCGCGCCAGCGGCGCTCGCCGGCGACGATCTCGATAGCCGTCGCCAGCCCGCCGGACGACGATCGGCTGGATGATGCCGTTGGCGCGGATCGATCGGGAGAGCTCGTCGATCTTCGTTTCGTCCATCGAGGTGCGCGGCTGAAACGTGTTCGGCCGCAGCAGATCGGTGTCGACATCGAGCGAGCGATCGTCGAGCGAGGGGGCCGCGGCATCGGGAATGAGAGCCGAGAGACCGCGTCCGAGTGCGGGTCGTTTGTCAGCCATGGTGCTGCTCCGTGGTGGTGGGCGTGGCGGTGCGATCGCGTTCGAGCATCTCGCGCGCGAGCGCGAGGTACGCTTCGGCGCCGCGCGACTTCACGTCGTACAGGATTGCGGGGATGCCGTGGCTCGGCGCTTCGCCGAGCCGGATGTTGCGGGGGATGACGGTGTCGTAGACGCGCTCCTGAAAGAACGCGCGGATGTCGCGCGACACCTGCTGCCCCAGATTCGTGCGCTCGTCGTACATCGTCATCAGCACGCCGGCGATGTCGAGCGACGGGTTGAACGCCGCGCGGACGCGGCGGAGCGTGGCGACGAGATCGGCGAGACCCTCGAGCGCGAAGTACTCGCAGTTGAGCGGAATCAGCACGGCATCGGCGGCGACGAGCGCGTTCAGCGTCAGCAGTCCGAGCGAGGGCGGCGTATCGATGAAGATGTAGTCGAAGTCGCCGCGCAGTCGATCGAGGCAGTATCGAAGCCGGCTTTCTCTGTGCGGGATCGAGACGAGATCGATCTCCGCTCCGGTCAGGTTGCGATCGGCGGGAATCAGGGAGAGTCCCTGGACGCCGGTGTCGAGGACGAAACCGCCGACGCATCGTCGACGTCGGATGTCAGGGCCTGGTAAATCGTGCCGGCCGGTGCGGTGCGCCCCTTGAGGCCGACGCCGCTCGTCAGGTTCGCCTGGGGATCCATGTCGACGAGCAGCACGCGCTGTTCCGCCATCGCGAGCGAGGCGGCGAGGTTGATGGCCGTCGTCGTTTTGCCGACGCCACCCTTTTGATTGGCAACCGCCCTGACGAGCGCGTTCATTTAGGTTAAATGACCAATTATGGGCCTGATGAATGTTTGCATCGTCCCGCGACCCAGACTGGTTGTCAACCCAAGAACGGTCGGCGGGTGATGTTCCACGTGAAACACTCACCGGATTTTTTGTAAGAGAGTCAACCGGCTCTGCAGACTCTCAACGAGCGGGAACGTCCCTGCCCACCGGAGGGGAGGAACAACTTCCGGGGAATCCGGTCCGCTGGGACCGCGGAACAGAAAAACGAAGCCTCCAGGCTTGACGAACGCCTGCAACGTGAACAGGGTCCGAACCTCAACCCGTACGGCCCGAAGCGACAGCACATCGAAGGCTTCATGAAGCTCCGGTCTCGCCAGCAGTTCCTCGTACCGGCTGTCTCCACCGAACTTCTCTCCAGGCGAAGTGTTCTGATGGCCTCACGAAGAAACGCTGACTTTCTCGCCTTCACCTCAACCATCGTCAACGACGCCGCCGGAGCCGACAACTTCAAGGGAATGGCCGGAGAGCCCCCGCCGGATCCGATGTCCATCAGGCTGGCAACGGATGCCGGTAGATGACGAGCCGCCACAATCGGCTCCAGAAGTAACCGATCGATTGCATCATCCGGCTGGTCGAGAGCCGTCAGATTGATCTTTCGATTCCAGCGGGAGAGCAGCTCGTAGTAACACGATCAGCTGCCGTGAAAGCTCATCTGGAAGGAATACACCCGCCTTCTTTGCCCGGCGGCCAGGCGAGTGCGGAAATCGCGGGGCGCCACGTCGAGAGAGTATCAAAGCCAGGGCGCGAAATGTGTCTGGAGGAAGCGGAGGTCCCTCCGTTCCGCAAAAACCCTCTCTAATCAGCCAATCGTCGATGCAGGTGAGTGCCGAGAAGCGCCACCGCAGCGGATGTCACCCCCGGAATCCGCGACGCCTGGCCGAGAGTCGCCGGGCGGATCTGCGTGAGTCGGTCCACCATCTCGCGCGACAGCCCAGGGATTCCCTTGAATACGAAGTCGCGAGGGATCGCTCGTGATTCCTGACGACGCTGACGGTCGACGGCGATCAGCCTGGCGACGGAGATAGCCTTCGTACTTGAGCTCTGTCTCAACGCTGGCGATGTCGATGGCTCGATCGCGCGGATCAGATCTGCAGCATCACCTGACCGCTCGCACGGAGTTGTTCAAGCCGGACCTCCGGATGCTTCAGCGCGCGCGATGCAGGAATACGCTCGCCCGTTGAGAGCGAGACCGTCGCCCGACGGACCGTCGCCAGGTTCATGTCGAATCGCGATCGCCGGGACAGAAACCGCTCCCATCGCTCGTCGTACATCAGCCCGGCGTCCCGTGCGCGGCGGTCAGCCGGAGATCGGCGTTGTCGATTCGCAGCAGCAGCCGGTGCTCGGCGCGGGACGTGAACATGCGGTACGGCTCCAGGCATCCCTGGGTCGTGAGATCGTCGACCAGGATGCCGATGTACGCCTCGTCGCGGCGAAGCGTGAAGGGGGCCGCGTCGCGGCTGCGCCCGGCATTGATGCCGGCCACCAGTCCCTGAGCCGCCGCTTCCTCGTAGCCCGACGTCCCGTTGATTTGCCCCGCGAGGAAGAGTCCGCGCAGCCGCTTGGTCTCGAGCGTCGGCATCGAGCTCGGTAGGTTGGATGAAGTCGTACTCGACGGCGTATCCGGGACTGAGCATGACGGCGTCTCGAGTCCGGGCAAGCGAATGAACGAGCTCCTCCTGGACGTCGGCGGGAAGGCTCATCGAGAAGCCGTTCACGTAGATCTCGTCGACGTCGAGACCCTCCGGCTCGAGGAAGATTTGATGCCGCTCCCGATGAGGAAATCGCATCACCTTGTCTTCGAGCGACGGACAGTACCGCGGACCGATTCCGCGAATCTGACCGTTGAAGAGCGGCGACTTGTCGATGTTCCCGCGAACGAGATCGTGGACGCGATCGGTCGTGTAGAGCACGTGACAGCAAATCTGATCGCGATCGATGGCGTCCGTCTGGAACGAAAACGGCACCGGCGGACGATCGCCGTGCTCCGCGTGGAAGCGCGAGAAGTCGATGCTGCTCCGATGGAGTCGTGGCGGCGTGCCGGTCTTGAGCCGTCCCCACTCGAACCCGAACGACTTCAGTGATTCCGCGAGATCGCGCGAGGGCGGCTCACCCGCGCGGCCGGAGGGCCGCTGCTCCGGACCTATGTGAATCAGGCCGTTGAGGAACGTGCCGGTGGTCACGACGAGCGCGGAGCAGGTGTATCGCTCTCCGCCCTCGAGCTCCAGACCCGTCACACGTCCGGCGTCGGCGAGGATGCGAGCGGCCTTTCCGAAAATCCACTCGATGTTCGGCTCGGCGTCGAGCGCGGACTTGACCCAGGCGCCGTAGCGCCGCTTGTCGGCCTGCGCGCGCGGCGACCACACCGCCGGTCCCCGGCTGCGATTGAGCAGCTTGAACTGGATGCCCGTCGCGTCGATCGCGCGCGCCATCAACCCGCCGAGCGCGTCGATCTCCCGGACCAGGTGCCCTTTCGCGGTCCCGCCGACGGCGGGATTGCACGGCATGTGCGCAACCGTGCCGTCCGACAGCGTGCAGATCCCGACGTGTCGTCCGAGCCGCGCGGCCGCCCATGCGGCTTCGACGCCGGCATGACCGGCGCCGATCACGATCACATCGAATTGCAAACTACTTTGCATTGACAATATTTACTTTCCAATGCAAAACCGGCTGAAGATGGCCCCCAGCACGTCGTCCGGTGTTCGCGCGCCCGTCACCTCTTCGAGCCGGGCGCGCGCCTCCGCAAGATCGGCCGCCACGAACTCTTCGGTCGTGCCCGCGCGCGCGGCCCGTGCCGCACGGTGAAGCGCCTCGCGGGCCTTCGTCAGCAGGTCCACGTGGCGCGTGTTCGTGACCGCCGGTGTGTCGTGCAGGCGATCGGTGTTCGACAAACGTGCTCCGATCTCCCGGCGGAGATCGTCGAGACCCTCGCCGTCTGCCGCGGACACCTGCAGCGCGGAAACTCCCGCATCGGCCGGATGCCATGCGGCTGGCAGGTCACACTTGTTCGCGACGACGAGCGGACGGCTGCGCCCGGCGGGCGCGAGCAGCGCGCGATCGTCGTCGCTCATCGGCCGCGATCGATCGAGCACGACGATCGCAAGGTCGGCGACGTGCTGCCGCCGCGCGCGCCCGGGCAATGCCTTCCTCCTCGACCGCGTCCGCGGCGGATCCGTGCACGCCCGCGGTGTCGACCAGCGTGATCGCCGCCCCGTCGATGTCGATCACTTCGGTCACGAGATCGCGAGTCGTACCAGGGATGTCGGTGACGATCGCGCGGCCCGCGCCGGCGAGGCGATTGAACAAACTGGACTTGCCGGAGTTCGGGCGACCGACGATCGCCACCTGGGCGCCTTCGCGCACCAGTCGCCCGCGACCGGCATCGGCCAGGAGCGACTCGAGTTTTTCTGCGATCGTGTTGATCTCGTCGGCCGCCGACGTCGGTTCGATGAAGTGGTAGCCCTCGTCGGGAAAGTCGAGCGACGCTTCGAGGCGCGCGGACAGATCGAAGAGCGCCCCGTCAAGCTCGCGAATCCGCGCCGTGAGCGTCCCTTCGAGTTGATCGAAGGCCGCCCGTGCCTGCAGCGGCGTGACCGCCTCGACGAGATCCTGAACCGCCTCGGCCTGCACGAGATCGATCCGCCCGTTCAGATAGGCGCGAAAGGTGAACTCACCCGGCTCGGCCAGCCTCGCGCCGGCGTGCATCGAGCACGTCACGATCGAACGGAGCACCACGGGACTTCCGTGTGCGCTGATTTCAACCACATCCTCGCCGGTATACGAGTGGGGTGCGGGAAAGAACGTGAGGACCGCGCGATCGATCGGCGCGCCATCGACGCGAAGCTCGGCCAGCGTGGCGCGGCGCGGTTCGAGAGGCCCGGTTCGAATCGAAATGGTCGCGGCGACCTGCCGCGCTGACGGACCGCTGATCCGCACGACTCCAATCCCGCCACGGCCTGGAGGCGTCGCGATGGCGACGATCGTGTCGTCGGGGGAGAACATCGGCTTGTGGTTGTGAAGCGCTGAATCGTTGATTGAAAGCTCGTGAAATCCGCAATCAATCAGTAATCGAAAATTCAGCGATTACCTCCTGACCGAAATAATCACCGTCTTCAGGAATGCATCCCCGATGCTCTCGGACGACATCTGCGGATCCTCGGCAACCGTGAGGTGCACCAGGCGTCGCGCATACGGATTCAGCGGACCCATCTCCTGCGGCCCGCCGGTCTTGGCCTTTTCCATCATGAAGCGCGCCATCTGCCGGAGCTCGGCGTCCTTGGCCTTGCGGTAGTCCATGCAGTCGACGACGAACGACCGATCGTCTTTGAGCTCGCGGCGGAAGGCGGTGTTGACGATCTGCTGGAGCGCGTCGAGTGCCTCGGCGCGGCGCCGCAGCAGCACCTCGCCCCCGTCGCCGGACAATTCGACGCGGATGTTGTCGCCGGCGTCGACGACCGTCACGTCGAGCGGCACACCCATCGCCGCGACCGTCTGCTTCGTGAATTCGCGAACGCGCTCGTGCAGCTCCATCACTTCCGCTCCTTCAAGGCCTGCTCGGTTCGCCCTCCACCGACGTTCTTCACCCGCCGTTCGGCGGCCGGCCGGACCACCCGCGGTTTCGTGGGGCCGATCAGCCGATTCGTCAGCACCTGCTGCCCAATCGCCCACAGGTTGCTCGTCGTCCAGTAGAGGACGAGCCCGCTCGGCGCCCAGAGGAAGAACGACATCATGACGAGCGGCATGAACATCATCATCTTCTGCTGTGCGGGATCGGCCGTCGTCGGCGTCATCTTCGTCTGGACGAACTGCGTGATGCCCATCAGGATTGGCGTGATGAACAGCGGATCGTGGACGGACAGATCGTGGATCCATCCGGCGAACGGCGCGCCGCGCAGCTCGATGGCGACCGAGAGCATCGAGTAGAACGCAAAGAGTACCGGCAGCGTCAGCAGCATCGGCACGCAGCCGCTCGCGGGGTTCACACCTTGCTCGCGATACAGGCTCATGAGCTCGGTGTTCATCTTCTGCTTGCTCGGATCGGTCATCTTCAGGTTCGCATAGCGATCCTGAATCGCTTTCACCTGCGGCTGGATCTCCTGCATCTTCCGCATCGACACGACGCTCTTGTGCCGCAGCGGGAACATCGCCAGGTTGATCAGAATGGTCAGAGTGATGATCGACCACCCGTAGTTCCCCACGTACCCGTTGACCCACTTCAACGCGCGGAGCAGCGGCACCACGATCCACGCGAACATGCCGAAGTCAATCGAGCGGACCAGATCTCGATCAACCGCCGCAAGCACGTCGAAATCCTTCGGGCCGAGAAAATATCTCGCGTTCGAGGGAGCGGCGGGATATCGCACCGACCAGTCGATGAAGTGCGCCACCGTGCCGGCCTGGTCTGCGAGCGGGACATCGAGGGTGCGATAGTCGACGTGAACCGGCTGCGCGCTGGCGAGCGTCGCGACCAGGAAATAGTGGTCGTCCACGCCGGCGAACCGCGCGCCGTCCTGCGACGCGCTCTCCGCCACCTTGTTCGGCCGGATGCGGCTCACGCTTCCGTCGCGATAGAAGATCGGCTGCGACGCCGGGTTGTAGGTCCGCGTGCTCGCCACGACGCCGCTGCCGATTCCCGGTCCCCACTCGATCACCGGCACGAGATCCTTGCCCGCCTGGGACACCGATGCGGAGAAGTCGACCACGTACGGAAGGTCTCCAGAGAAGGAGAACTTCTTGACCGCGTTCAAGCCGCTGGCGTCCGTGTAGTCAAACTCCAGCGTCGACTTGCCAGAGGTCATCACCAGCTGATCCGCGCTGGGCTTGAACAGCGCCTGAGCCAGGGTCCCACTGACCGCAGCGTCCTGGACGGTCAACGTGAAGGGCCGTGGCGTTCCAGCGGGGACCGTATGCGGTATCAGCTCGAGTGGCTTTCCTGCCGCGTCCGGATACTTCTTCAGTCGCCAGCTTTTCAGAACTGCACCGCGCGTGCTGAAGACCGCGCTGATTGACTCGCTCTCGACCGTGATGTCCCGCTCAGCCGAATCGCTCACAACGGGTGCGGCCGACGGTTGAGCGGGCGTCCCTCGAGCCGGAACCGTCGTCGCGGCGGGCGCCTCCGGCGTCAGAGTGGAAGTCGAAGGGGCGGTCGTCTGGGATCCAGAAACCGGCTTGCCGGTTGTCGGCTTTGGCGGTGGGACCAACGCCTGGTAGCCGTACAGGACAACGAACGAAAGGATGACCGCAATCAGAACGCGCTTTTCCATGAACGGCTGCTATCGAGATTTCCGGTTGTCTGAGGGGACAGCGTCGAAACCGTGCCCTCCGAGCGGGTGGCATCGAGCAAGCCTCCGGGCGGCCAGCACGGACCCGCGAATGACGCCGAATCGCTGAATGGCTTCGGCCGCATAATCGGAGCACGACGGCAAATAGCGGCATGAGCCTGCAAACAGCGGTGAAATAAGGACTTTATACAACTGTAGCGTGGCGAGTGCGGCGCGTTGCGCGAGGGAGAGATCAGGGCGCGGCATCGACTGTGGCTGGCAGTCTGGCTGCGCCGCGCTTAATCGCGCCGCGCAAATCTGATTCAAGGCTGGAATACACGGCATCGAACAGCTCCCGCCGCGGGATCACCACCACGTCGAGACCCTTGCCAGGCGCCAGGAACTCTCCCCGCCTGAAAATCTCTCGTATCAGTCTCTTAGCGCGATTTCTCCGCACCGCATCCCCAAGCTTCCGGGAGGCAACGATGCCCAGCCGGACGATTCCAGCCTCGTTGGGTGCCACTAGCACCGTGAGGTAGCGTCCTTTAGCGCGAAGCGACAGGTCAAATACACGCTGGAACTCGCCTCGGTACCTGATCCGGCGGGCCTTCAAGAAGCGCTCGGATGACTGCGGCATTGTTTCGCGGAATCGAGGCTCCGCGCGTCTGTTTTACGAGGAGGAAACCGTGAGGCGCTTGCGCCCCTTGGCCCGGCGGCGTTTAAGCACCTGCCGGCCGTTCTTCGTGGCCATACGCACGAGGAATCCATGCGTGCGCTTGCGGCGCCGGCGGTTTGGCTGGAACGTCACACTCATTGTCGGATCCCCTGCGGCGAAAGAAAGATAGCGGAGAAACTTAAATGGTAGCCAAGCGTCCAGACCCTTGTCAATCGTCCTCCGCGGTTGTCCCTCGTGGAAACCGTGTGCTACAGTCACTTCCCCTGCGACGGCGGCCGTAGGGTCACCCCCCGAAGTTTTCCACAACTGTGGAAAAAAATGTGGAAAAGCAAAGGTTTTCGCTCGGAGCAATCGCGGAGATGCCGCAGTGAGGCCGCTCTTGGCGGGGCGAAGGTCAAAAAGTGCCGGGTTTGGAAGGGTTGATCGTCGGGTTGTTCGAAAAACCCATGCAATTCGTGCTCGAAACGAGGCGAAAGCTCTAAAAAGCCTGCATATTTCCATCAACAGGCGCTTAAATGACCGGCAGCACCATCTGGGAACAGGTTCTCTCCCGCATAGAGACGAAGGTCAACCGTCACATCTTCTACACCTGGTTCAAGCCGACGTCCTTTGTGGCCGACGATGGAACGAGGCTGCGGGTTCGGGTCCCGAACGGCCTTTTCCGGGATTGGCTCACCAAGCACTACGCGGCGGTGCTGGATGAGGCGCTTGGGGAAGTCGATCGGAAGGGGACCGCGATCAGCTTCGTGACGGATTCGGGAGAAGCCCCCGACGTCTCGGCGCCGAGCGCCACCCCGCCCGCCGAAGCCTCCGAGAGTTTAGTCGAATCAGGCGCCGGAGAAGACGATTCGCCGCCAGGGAGTCTCGCACCCCGTTACTCGTTCGACACATTCATCGTCGGTCCGTCAAATCAGTTCGCGCACGCGGCCTGCCGCGCGGTCGCCGAAGCCCCGTCCCGATCGTACAACCCGCTGTTCATCTACGGCGGTGTGGGGCTGGGCAAGACGCACCTGATGCACGCGATTGGCCACTACGTGCTCAATCACCTGCGGACGTTGAAGCTGACCTACATTTCGTCCGAGCGGTTCATGAACGAAATGATCAATGCGGTGCGGTACGATCGCGTGCTCGATTTCCGCGAGCGCTACCGCAGTGTCGACGTGCTGCTCGTCGACGATATTCAGTTCCTCGCCGGCAAGGAAGGAACACAGACGGAGTTCTTCCACACGTTCAATTCCCTGTACGATTCGCAGAAGCAGATCGTGATCAGCAGCGACTGTCCGCCGCACGAGATTCCACAACTCGAGGAGCGCCTGCGATCGCGTTTCGAATGGGGTCTCATTGCCGACATTCAAGCGCCGGATCTCGAGACCAAGGTGGCGATTCTCAAGAAGAAGGCGGAGACCGAAGGCCTGCCGCTACCAGACAACGTCGCGATTTACATCGCCGGGAAGATCAAGTCGAATATCCGGGAGCTGGAAGGATCGCTGATCCGATTGATCGCGTATGCGTCGCTGACCGGCCGGGAGATCTCACTCGCGCTCACGCAGGACGTGCTCAGGAACGTCCTGCAACACGACGAACGGGCCGTGACCATCGAAGGCATTCAGAAATTCGTGTCCGATTACTATCAGCTCAAACACGGTGAGCTCAAGTCGCGGAACAACTCGAAATCCATCGCGATGCCCCGTCAGATCGCCATGTATCTCTGCAAGAACCTGACGAGCGCATCGCTGCCGGAAATCGGCCGAAGCTTCGGCGGCAAGCATCATTCAACCGTGATTCATTCCATTCGGAAGATACAAGATCTGCGGCAGCGCGACGGAGATTTCAACACGCTTATCAACACCTTCGTGGAGTCGTTTCGATAGGGAGATGCGACACCCTGGAACAGTTTTCCACAGCCCTGTCGCGGCTGGGCTTGAGGATGAATTGCGGGTTCCCGCAGAGGCCTGATTCTTCAACCGGAATGCACCTGAAAACCCGGAGCATTACCGAAGGAAAGTCCACAGGCTAACCCGCAGAAATACAAGGATTAAAGGGCGGTTTTCTTGTTTTCAACAGACCCTCTTTATTGTTATAATTCTTTGATTCCCTAATCTCCCTCATAAGTAGAAGGGATCAGCGCGCCAGACACCGAAACGGACGGCGCCTTCCCAGAGGTCATCACCGACATGGAACTGGTCGTACGGAAGGCCGATCTGCTTCGCGAACTGCAATTGTTCCAGGGGATTGTCGAGCGCAAGAACACGATCCCTATTCTGGCGAACGTGCTGATCGAAGCGGACGGGGATCAGGTCAAGCTGCTCGCCACAGACCTCGAAGTCGGGTTGCGAAGCCGCTGCCCGGCCTCCGTGACCAAAAAGGGATCGCTGACGCTTCCGGCGAAAAAGCTGTACGAGATCATCAAGGCGCTTCCTGAAACCGACGTGCGGATCGAGGAAGACAAGTCAGGCGTCAAGGTCGCCGCCGATCGATTTGATTCGCGGATGCAGACCCTCCCACGCGAGGATTTTCCGACGCTGCCTGATGGGACGGGCACATACACCGCGGTGCTTCCGCGCGACGTTCTCAAGCAGATGGTGGCGAAGACGCAGTTCGCCATCACGGGTGAAGACACGCGGTATTTCCTGAACGGAGCCCTCTTCATCCAGCGGCCGGACTCGATGAGCCTGGTGTCGACCGATGGTCATCGGCTCGCGCTCATCACGGTTCCACGAGACAAGGCGAAGAGTCCGACGAAAGCTCCCGACGAGGAGCGGGTGATCCTTCCGAGAAAGACATTGCTCGAACTCGGCCGGCTGCTTTCGGAAGGTGACGGAGATATTCAGTACGAGCGCGGCGAGAATCACCTGTTCTTCGAAGTTGGCGGGCGCCTGCTGATCTCGCGGATGATTGACGGGCAGTTCCCGGCCTTCGAACGGGTCATTCCCAAGGGAAACGACAAGCGCGTCGAATTCGATCGCGATCGGCTGACGAGCGCGGTCAAGCGCGTCGCCCTTCTCTCGAACGAGCGTTCGAGGGCGGTGAAATTTCAAATGGACAAGGGAAAGGTCGAGATTGCCTCGAGCAGCCCCGAGTTTGGGGAGGCCAAGGAAGTCGTGATGGTGGAGTACTCCGGTACGCCCGTGACGATCTGTTTCAATGCGCAGTACGTGCTGGATTTCCTGAGCGTGGTGGAGACCGATTCGATTGGCCTCGAGTTCAAGGACGAAATGAGCCAGGCCGTGATGAAACCCATCGGCGCGGAAGGGTATGACTACACCTACGTGATCATGCCGATGCGAGTGTGAGACCAATTGGTGAATTGGTGAGTTGGTAAATCGGTGAATTGGTGAATTGCCGAACTGACGATGCGGCGCCTCAACTTCCCAATTCATCACCGATAACAACTCACCAATTCACCAACTCACCAATTCACCAATTCACCAATTCACCAATTGTTTTGATTGATGTCTGATTTGGAACCTCAGAACGACGAGCAGCGGTCCGCCGCGGCCACGCCGGAGGCGCGCACGGCTCCGGCGCCGGAGTCCTCGTCCGTACCCGCCACCTCCGGCAACGGATCCGGATCGTCGGACGATTACGGCGCGGACAAAATCAAGGTCCTCGAAGGCCTTGAAGCCGTCCGCAAGCGGCCGGCGATGTACATCGGATCGACCGGCCCGTCCGGGCTGCATCATCTCGTCTATGAAATCGTCGACAACTCGATAGACGAGGCGCTCGCGGGACATTGTGACCAGGTGAACGTCACGCTGCACATCGACAACTCCGTCACGGTCATCGACAACGGGCGCGGCATTCCCGTCGATCAGCACACCAGCGGAAAGTCGGCGGCGGAGGTCGTGCTCACGGTGCTGCACGCCGGCGGCAAGTTCGACAACGAGAGCTACAAGGTGTCGGGCGGCCTCCACGGCGTAGGCGTGTCGGTCGTCAATGCGTTGTCCGAGACGCTGGATCTGGAGATCTGGCGGAATGGGCAGGTCTACAAGCAGACCTACGAACGAGGCGCTCCGGCGGCGGACCTCGAGGTGACTGGGACCACCAAGAAACGCGGCACCAAGATCACCTTCAAGCCGGACTCGCAGATTTTCGAGACGAGCGAGTACAGCTTCGACACGCTGGCCCAGCGGCTTCGCGAGCTAGCGTTTCTCAACGGCGGCGTGACCATCACGCTCGACGACGAGCGTGACGGCAAGTCGCACAAGTTCCTGTACGAAGGCGGAATCATTTCCTTCGTCGAATACCTGAACCAGAACAAGGCGACGGTCAACGACAAGCCGATCTACATGCACGGCGAGAAGGACGGGATCGACGTCGAGATTGCCCTGCAGTGGAACGACGGCTACGCCGAGACGGTCTATTCGTTCGCCAACAACATCAACACGCACGAAGGCGGCACGCACCTGTCGGGCTTCCGCTCGGCGTTGACGCGAACGATCAACTTCTACGCCGGGAAGAACAACCTCACCAAGGATCTCAAAGACGCGAGCATCGGCGGCGACGACATCCGCGAAGGACTGATCGCCGTCGTCAGCGTCAAGATTCCGCGGCCTCAGTTCGAAGGACAGACGAAGACCAAGCTGGGCAACACCGAGGTCAAGGGCATCGTCGAGGCCATCCTGAACGACAAGCTGGGCGCGTACCTCGAGGAGAACCCTTCGGTGGCGAAGCGAGTCGTCGCGAAGGCGGTCGACGCGGCGCGGGCCCGGGAAGCCGCGCGGAAGGCGCGCGATCTCGTCCGGCGCAAGGGCGCGCTCGACAACAGCTCGCTGCCAGGCAAGCTGGCGGACTGCCAGGAGCGCGATCCCACCCTGAGCGAGATATACATCGTCGAAGGCGAGTCGGCAGGCGGGTCCGCGAAGCAGGGACGCGACCGCCGGTTCCAGGCCATCCTGCCCATCAAGGGCAAGATCCTGAACGTCGAGAAGGCGCGTTTCGACAAGATGCTCGGCAGCGACGAAATCAAGACGATGATTGCCGCGCTCGGCTGCGGCATCGGCGCCGAGGACTTCGACATCTCGAAGCTCCGGTATCACCGCGTCATCATCATGACCGACGCCGACGTGGACGGGTCGCACATCCGCACGCTGCTGCTGACCTTTTTCTACCGGCAGATGCGCCAGCTCGTCGAGAACGGCTACGTGTACATCGCGCAGCCGCCGCTCTTCCGGGCCAAGCGGGGGCGCACCGAGGTCTTCATCCGCGACGAGCGCGCGCTCGAAACCTGGTTGATGAAACGCGCGGTCGAATCGCGAGTGGTCGTGCTTCCCGACGGAACCGAGATGTCGGGCGAGGAACTGGAACATCGGCTCGAGCGGTTGATCGCGTTCCGAAAGCTCCTGCAGATCGTCGAGCGCCGAGGGCCGTCCCGAGAAGTGGTCCTGGGCCTGCTGGAACGGGACGCACGCGACAAGGCGTTCTTCGCGGATCGCGAGCGCGTCGAGGCCCTCGCGAAAGCGCTGAGCACCGCTTCGCGAACGGTCGGCGTCCAGGAGGACGAAGAGCACCAGGCATTCGCGCTGGCCATCGAAGACCGCACCGGCGGCTATCCTCGTCACCACCGCATCGACCAGGACTTTGTCACGACCGGCGAATTCCGAACGCTGGCGTCGAGCTACCAGGACGTGAAAGACATTCGCGGACCCATGGTCGTCAAAACGACGGCGTCCGCCGCCGCAGACGACACCTCCAGTGCGGTTGAAGGCACGGCAGCCGCGAACGAGACCGCAATCGGCGGAGCGCCCATCGATGATGCGACGCGCCTTGCCGCGGAGCCCAAGCCGCTCGATTCATCGTCTGGTCCGAAACAGCCGCAGAAGGCGGTCCGCGATGCAGATGTCCGTGTCGAATCACTGGACGAGCTCGTCGAGTTCTTTACGGCCGCGGGCAAGAAGGGCGTCGCCGTCAATCGCTACAAGGGACTTGGGGAGATGAACCCCGGGACGCTGTGGGAGACCACGATGGATCCCGAGAAGCGCTCTCTCGCGCAGGTGCGTGCCGAGGATCACATGGAAGCGGACCTGATGTTCACGACGCTGATGGGTGACCAGGTCGAGCCGCGCCGCAAGTTCATCGAGGACAATGCGCTCGATGTGAAAAACCTCGATATTTGATCCGGGGATTTTCCTCGGATCCGATTGCTGATTTCTGATTGTCGATTGACCGGTCTTCGGATTCCCACGCAAGATCAATCAGCATTCAGCAATCAACAATCAGCAATGTTTCGTTGACCTCCTATGTCCGACATATCCCTCACTCGCTTCCCCGTCAACATCGAAGACGAAATGAAGCGCTCGTACATGGATTACGCGATGAGCGTAATCATCGGGCGGGCGCTGCCAGACGTGCGCGACGGATTGAAGCCCGCGCACCGGCGCGTGCTCTACGGCATGCGGACGATGGGCCTGGCCTCCAATCGCGGGTATCGCAAGTGCGCGAAGATTGTCGGCGAGGTGATGGGGAACTACCACCCTCACGGCGACGCCTCGATCTACGACACGCTGGTTCGCCTCGCGCAGGAATTCAACATGCGCTATACCCTGGTGGAGGGCCAGGGTAATTTCGGCTCCGTCGACGGTGACCCGCCAGCGGCGATGCGATACACCGAGGCACGGCCGAGGCCGCTCGCCGAGGCGATGATGACGGATCTCGACAAGGAGACCGTCGACTACGTTCCCAACTACGACGAGACCACCGAAGAGCCCACCGTTCTTCCGACGACGTTTCCAAACCTGCTGGTGAATGGATCCTCGGGCATCGCCGTCGGGATGGCGACGAACATCCCGCCGCACAACATGCGCGAGGTGATCGACGGCGTGATCGCGGTCATCGACCAGCGCGGGCAGTCGAAGGAGGCGCGGCTCAAAGCTGTGCTGAAAACGATTCCGGGCCCTGATCTGCCGACCGGTGGCTTCATTGTCGGCCGTCAGGGTGTGTTCCAGGCGTACACGACCGGTCGCGGCGCGATCACCATGCGCGCGAAAGCGACGACGGAAGAATCGAAGAAGGGCGACAAGATCTCGATTGTCGTCACGGAAATCCCGTATCAGGTCAACAAGAAACGGCTGCTCGAAAACATCGCCGATCTCGTCCGGGAGAAGACGATCGAAGGGATCTCGGATCTGCGCGATGAATCCGATCGCGACGGCATGCGGATTGTCATCGAGTTGAAGCGCGGCGAGGTGCCGGAGGTCGTGCTCAACAATCTCTACAAGCACACGCAGCTGCAGACGACATTCGGCATCATCATGCTGGCCATCGTCGGAGGGCGGCCGAAGGTCCTGCCGATCGTCGAGATCCTCGAGCACTTCGTCGAGTTCAGGCGCGAGATTGTCCGGCGCCGCACCGAGTTCGAGCTGCGAAAGGCAGAAGCCCGCGCGCACATCGTCGAGGGCCTCAAGATCGCTCTCGACCACCTCGACGAAGTGATCAAGCTGATCCGCGGGTCCAAGAGTCCCGCGGAGGCGCGCGAAGGCCTGATGACCAGCTTCACGCTCTCACAGCTCCAGGCCCAGGCCATCCTCGACATGCAGCTGCAGCGCCTGACGGGGCTCGAGCGCCAGAAGATCGTCGACGAGCTGGTCGAGCTCCTGAAGACCATCGAGCGGCTGCGCGCGATCCTCTCGAGCGACGAGCTGCTGATGCAGGTGGTGCTCAACGAGCTGAAGGAAGTCCGCGACAAGTACACGGACCCGCGCCGCACCGTGATCATCGAGGAAAGCGGCGAGCTTCGCATCGAGGATCTGATCGCCGACGAAGACATGGCGATCACCGTGACGAACACCGGCTACATCAAGCGAACGGCGATCTCGACCTACCGGGCGCAGCGCCGGGGCGGCAAGGGCCGCATCGGTATGCGCACGCGCGAGGAAGACTTCGTCAGCAATCTCTTCATCGCGTCCACGCACGCCTACATCATGATCTTCTCCGACCGGGGGAGGGCATACTGGCTCAAGGTTCACGAGATCCCGGACGTCGGGCCAGGCGGGAAGGGGAAGGCCATCGCGAATCTGGTGGCGATGGAAGACGGCGAGCACATCGCCGCGCTGCTGGCCGTGAAGGAGTTCCCCGAGGAAGAGAATCAGCAGTTCGTCGTCATGGGCAGCCGGAAAGGGGTTATCAAGAAGACCGACCTCTCGTCTTTCCGCAACCCGCGCGCCGGCGGCATCATCGCGATGGGTGTGGAGGAGGGCGATGCGGTCATTGCCGTCGAGATTTCTGACGGCAAGGAACAGATCTTCCTCGGCACGCGCGACGGCATGGCGATTCGCTTCGACGAGACCGATGTGAGGCCGATGGGCCGCACGGCGTACGGCGTCAGGGGTATCTCGCTGCGAGACGACGACGAGGTCGTGGCCATGGAAGTCGTGAGCCAGGGCGGGACCCTGCTGACCGTCGCGCAGAACGGCTACGGGAAGCGCACGGAGCTCGACGAGTACCGCCTGCAGTCGCGTGGCGGCGTCGGCATCATCAACATCCAGACCTCCGATCGCAACGGCAAGGTCGTCGGCATCGCGTACGTGAACGAAGACGACGAGCTGATGATCATCAGTCAGCAGGGCATGATTCTGCGCATGCGCGCCGGCGATGTCAGGGCCATCGGCCGTGCAACCCAGGGCGTGCGTCTCATCGAGATGGAAGAAGGCGACGCGGTGGTCGGAATTGCGAAGCTGGCGGAGAAGGAAGAAGGGAACGGCGAGCCAGACGATTCACCAATTGGCTAGGCTGGTTCCAGCTTCGCGTACTTGGCCAGGAGCTTCTTCACGCCGACCAGGTTGAACCGGACGGTGATCTTCATGTCGTCGTTGTGTTCCTCGACCGACACGACCGTTCCCACGCCAAACTGCGCATGCCGAACACGCATGCCGGATCGGACTTGCGGAACCGACTGATCTTCTTCTTCGTACCGGTAGGTGTCCGTCGCTTCCTTGAATCGCGGCGCCTTCCCTTTCCGGCCATAGGGATTTGTCCGGAACTCGTAATGCCCGTGAGTGAACGAGCTCTGGTACGCAGGCGCGTAAGTCGGCGCAATCCGCTCAATCAGCTCCGGCGGGATTTCGTCCAGGAATCGCGAGGGCTCGGTGGACTGGTACTCGCCGAAGACTCGCCGGCGCGCCGCGCTCGTGAGCACGAGTTGCGTCTGCGCGCGCGTCATCCCCACATAGCAAAGCCGTCGCTCTTCCTCGAGCTCCTCCACGTCCTCGCTTGACCTGGAGTGCGGGAACAGGCCTTCCTCCAGCCCGGCGATGACGACCAGCGGGAACTCGAGGCCCTTCGCCGCGTGCATCGTCATCAGCCAGACCTTGGCGTCGCGCGTACCGGACTCTTCATCGGCTTCCGAGAGCAGCGACAGCCGATCCACGAAACCGCCGATTGACGCCTCGGGCTCACGCGTTTCGTACTCGCGTGCTGCGGACACGAGCTCCATCAGGTTCTCGATCCGTTCGTTGGATTCCTCGCTGTTGTCGTCGCGGAGATCTTTCAGGTAGCCGGTCTGATCGAGCATCTTGCCGATCGCGATCGAGACGGAGTCCTTCCTGGCGGCCTCCGCCAGGGCGGCGATCAAGTCTCGAAACACGACCAGCGAAGCCGTCGCGCGCGACGTCAGCTTGCCGTCATCGACGGCGTAGACGAGCTTGGCCCACAGCGATCGTGCGGAACTGACCTCCTGGAGCCCGGCTGCCAGCAGCGGCGGCGCGTCGGCGATCACCGCATCGGGATCGATGGCCTGGAGTGAATCCATGACGCCCTTCCCGATGCCGCGCGCCGGCACGTTGATGACCCGCCTGAGGCTGACGTCGTCGTGCGGATTGATGATCAGCTTGAGGTAGGCGAGCGCGTCCTTGATCTCCTTGCGCTCGTAGAAACGGACGCCGCCGATGATCTTGTACGGGATGCTCTCCCGCATCAACGAATCCTCGACGGCCCTCGACTGGGCGTTCGTGCGGTAGAGCACGGCCATCGTGGCATCGACATCTTCGGATCGGTACTGCTTGATCGACCGGGTGATGAAGTCCGCCTCTTCGAGCTCGTCGTTGCCGCGGAAGTAGACGATGCGGGATCCACCCTTGCGGTCGGTCCAGAGGCGCTTGTCCTTCCGGTTGCGGTTCTGGCTGATCACGGCGCTCGCGGCGTCGAGGATCATCTGCGTCGAGCGGTAATTCTGCTCGAGCCGGACGACGTACGCGTCGCCGAAATCGTGCTCGAAGTCGAGGATGTTGCGCAGATCGGCGCCGCGCCACTTGTAGATGGACTGATCCGGGTCGCCAACGACGGCGATATTGCGATGAATTTCAGCGAGGCGGCGGATGAGCAGGTACTGCGGTCGATTCGTATCCTGGTACTCGTCCACCATCACGTACTTGAACTTGTTCGCGTAGAACTCGCGCACCTGCTGTGAGGACTCGAAGAGCTCGACTGTCTTCAACAGCAGGTCGTCGAAATCGAGTGCGTTGGCGTCCTTGAGCGCCACGAGATACCGCTCGTAAATCCTTGCCGTCTGCTCGTCCCGGATATTCCATCCGCCGCGCAGGCTTTCGGGCCCTTCCATCCGGTTCTTGGCCTGGCTGATCCGCGAGAGCGCCATTCGAGGCGGCACGAGCTTGTCGTCGATGCCGAGCTCGCGCTGGGCCTGCTTCACGACCGCGACCTGATCGGACGAGTCGTAGATCACGAAGTCCCGCGACAATCCAATCTTCGGCGCTTCGCGGCGCAGCAGCCGCGCACAGAGCGAGTGAAACGTCGACAACCACACGCCCTCAGCGGTGGCGCCGATGAGCGACTCGACGCGCTCGCGCATCTCCTGCGACGCTTTGTTCGTGAACGTGACGGCCAGCACTTCGCCGGGCTCCGCGTGGCCGTCGCCGATCAGATAGGCGATCCGAAACGTGATGACGCGCGTCTTCCCCGACCCCGCACCCGCGAGGATCAGCAGCGGGCCGTCACGGTGCAAAACTGCCTCGCGTTGTTCGGGGTTCAGCTTTTCGAGAAAATGCATGGGGAGAGGTCGATTATATCTTCGCAGTTCGCAGTTCGCAGTTCGCAGTTCGCAGTTCGCAGTTCGCAGTTCGCAGTTCGCGGGTCGCAGCCCGGCTTGGGATTACGAGACAACTGACGACAGGAACCATCCCAAGAACAGAATGAGACCAACGCCCTTGGCCGCTGCTCTCAGTTTCAACGAGCGGTCCAGTCCGTGAAGCAATTGGCCGGTCTTGTTAAGCTGCGCTTCAAACTCGGACAAGCTCGCCGACGATAGCATTTCGAGCAATTTCACCAGCTCGAGATGTGTCACCAGCTCTGCCCAGGAGCCCAAAGCTATTCGGACGTGATATCGATACCGACGGCCCGGTCCGCTCGCTTGTCCCTCAGCAACGTTCGAGGGAACCGACACGGCTGCGCGCCTGATTTGTGCCGAGAGTTCGAATCGCTCGGTCGCAGGCAATTGTTTCGCGACTGTGTAGGCTTCGAGCGCCAATTTCATCGATGCCTTCCAGGCGTCCAAGTCACGAAAGCTTCGTATCTCGCTCATTGGGCTTCTGCCTTTTCTGCCTCGCCGTGCGAAGCTGAAAGACGCAGTTTCTGCGTCGTCTGGCCGTAAACTACTGACTTTGAGAGCTCTGTCTGGTTACTAGGCAAGTAGCAAACCGCCGACTTCAGCCCCGTATCCGCGAACCGCGAACCGCGAACCGCGATAACGTGTAGTACGATCGACTCTGTCCATGTCGCAGACGCTGTTGCAGAAAGTGTGGGACGCACACACCGTGCGGAAGTTGCCCAACGGGCAGACGCAGTTGTTCGTCGGCCTGCACCTCATCCACGAGGTCACGACGCCGCAGGCGTTCGACATGCTGCGTGCGCGCGGGTGGCAGGTGCGATTCCCCGATCGCACGATCGCCACGGTCGACCACATCGTCCCGACGCGGGATCAGCGCAGGCCGTTTCTCGATGTGATGGCCGAGGACATGTTCGCGGCACTCGAGCGGAACTGCCGCGACGCGGGCGTCCGGCTGTTCGACATGTCGACCGGATCGCAGGGCATCGTCCATGTCATTGGCCCGGAGATGGGGTTGACGCAGCCCGGGATGACGATCGCGTGCGGCGACAGCCATACCTCGACACATGGCGCGCTGGGCGCCGTCGCGCTTGGGATCGGCACGTCTCAGGTGCGCGACGTGCTGGCGTCACAGTGCCTCGCGTTGGATCCGCTCCGCGTGCGGCGCATCCGGGTGCGCGGAAAAATGGCGCGCGGCGTCTACGCGAAGGATGTCATCCTCGAGATCATTCGCCGGCTGGGCGTGAAGGGTGGCGTCGGGTACGCCTACGAGTACGCCGGCGACACGATCGAGCGCATGACGATGGACGAACGCATGACGATCTGCAACATGTCCATCGAAGGCGGCGCGCGCGTGGGGTACGTCAACCCGGATCAGGCCACGTTCGACTACCTGCGCGGCCGGCGGTTTGCGCCCGAAGGCGACGACTTCGACAAGGCCTGCCGCTGGTGGAGCAGCATGGCGTCCGATGCGAACGCGGGCTATGACGACGAGGTGGAGCTCGACGCGTCGGCGATCAGGCCCACCGTGACGTGGGGCATCAACCCGGGCCAATCGGTGTATGTCGACGAGCCGCTGCCCAACCCGGCGAGCGCCCAGGGATCCGATCGAGCGGCCATCGACGAAGCGCTTGGTTTCATGGGGCTGTCAGCCGGGTCGAGGATTCGCGGCACACGGATCGATGTCGCGTTCGTTGGGTCGTGCACCAACGGTCGCCTGTCCGATCTTCGTGAGGCCGCGAAAGTGGTTCGCGGCCGCCACGTCGCTCCGCATGTGCGCGCGCTCGTGGTCCCGGGATCGCAGCCGGTCAGGCTGGCGGCGGAGCGGGAGGGCCTCGACCGCGTGTTTATCGACGCGGGGTTTGACTGGCGGGCGGCAGGATGCTCGATGTGCCTCGCGATGAATCCCGACAAGCTCGAAGGCCGCGAGATCTGCGCCTCGTCTTCGAACAGAAACTTCAAGGGACGCCAGGGCAGCCCCACGGGACGGACGCTCCTGATGAGCCCGGCCATGGTGGCCGCCGCAGCTGTCGCCGGTGAGGTCGTGGACATCCGGGAGTTCGTGAATGGCGATTGAACAGATTCGCCTCGTGCACGGCCGCGCGTTGCCGCTTCGCGGCGACAACATCGACACCGATCGGATTATTCCCGCGCGGTTCCTCCGTTCGATCACGTTCGAAGGCCTCGAAAGCCATCTCTTCGAGGACGACCGCACGCAGCTCGAGGCCGCGGGGCAGCGTCACCCGGTGGACGATCCGCGATATGCCGGCGCCGCGATCCTGCTGGCGAACGTCAACTTTGGATGCGGATCATCCCGGGAACATGCGCCACAGGCGATCCGCCGGCGCGGCATTCGCGCCGTGATGGGCGAGTCGTTTTCGGAAATCTTTTTTGGAAACTCGGTGGCGTTGGGCATGCCCTGCGTGACCGTCGATGCCGCGACGATGGCCGCGCTGATGCAGTTGGTGGAATCGCAACCGGCAACCGACGTGTCAATCGACCTGGACCAGTTGACGGTCAAGGCGGGAGGCGCCACCTACGCGGTCAGGTTGCCAGCGGCCGCGCGCGAGTCGTTCCTGGACGGCAGCTGGGACGCGACCGGCCTGCTGCTGGATCGATTCGAGGATGTCGAAGCCGTGGCGAGCCGCCTGCCATACGTGAGCGGGTGGCGATGACGAAAGTTAAAAGTTAGAAGTAAAAAGTTAGAAGTAATTTCACTTCTAACTTTTCACTTCTAACTTTTGTTCCGCTCGCTTCGCCTCCTCCGCTCGCTCGCGCGCGAGTTCGAGAAACGCCGCCGCCGCCCTCGACAACTCGCCGGCCTTGCGAAACACGAACCTGACCGAACGGGGCGAGCTGAGCTCCGGCACCTTGACCGCGACGAGGTGACCGCGCGCGATCTCGCCGAGTGCACACCGCCGCGGCAGCACGGCCACGCCAAGGCCCATTTCCACCGCGCGCTTGATGCCATCGAGACTCGGCAGCGCGATCTGAATGTTGATGGGTGCGTGACGCCGCTCGTAGACACGGAGGACGCGGTCGCGGGCGGGCGAAGGGTCGTTGTGCGCGATGACGATTTCGCTGCCGACTTCTTCGATCGTGACCCGCTTTTTTGTCGCAAGGCGGTGAGTCGGGTTCGCGAGCATCACGAGCTCGTCGCTGCCAAGCGAGATCGACTGGAGGCCCTTGTCTGGCGGCTGAAACGTGAGGACGCCGAAATCCAGGCTTCGTTCCAGCAGTTCAGTGGCGATCTGGCGCGAGGCGACACGGCGCACCTCGACGCGCGCATGCGGATGCTCGCGGGTGAAGCGGTCGACGATCGGCAGCAGTGAGTGCACGGCTGCCTCGTTCGCCCCGATGACGACCCGCCCGCGCCTGACCTGCTGCAGCTCGCGCACGGCGGCCTCGGCCTCCGCGGCCAGGCGCAACAGCCTGGTCGCATGTTCCTGGAGGAGAGTCCCGGCCTCGGTCAAGGCGCCGTTGCGTGACGTCCGGTCGAAGAGCTTGTCGCCGAGCTCGTCTTCCAGCCGCCGGATGGCCTGGCTGATCGCCGGCTGGGTCCGGTGAAGCTTCTTGGCCGCCTTTGAAAAACTGCGATCCATGGCGACCGCGATGAATGCATTCAGGTCCTGCAGCTGCACGGGGGTATCATAAGTAATTCTGATATAAAGTCAAAAACTATAAATTGGACGAAAGCTACGCACCTGGGTACTACTGTCAGAGGAGGACTTATGTCTGCCGATCGGCTCACGATATTCGATACGACCCTGCGCGACGGCGAACAGGCGCCGGGCTTCTCCATGCGGATCGACGAGAAGCTGAAGCTCGCCAGACAGCTGGCCGCTCTCGGGGTGGACCTTATCGAAGCGGGTTTCCCGATCGCCTCGGAGGCAGATGCCGAATCCGTCCGGGTGATCTCCGCGCAGGTGCGGGGGCCGGTCATCGCGGCGCTCGCGCGCTGCAGCCCGGCGGATATCGATCGCGCGGGCGAAGCGCTCACGGCGGCGCCCCGGCGCCGCATTCATACCTTCATCGCCACCTCGGATTTGCACCTCGAGCGGAAGCTTCGGATGACCCGCGAGACGTGCCTCGACGCGGCCGTCGCGGCGATTCATCGCGCGCGGCGCTATACCGACGATGTGCAGTTTTCGGCGGAAGATGCGACGCGCAGCGACATGGACTTTCTGTGCCGTGTGATTCAGGAAGTGATTTCCGCCGGTTGCACGACGGTGAATTTGCCCGACACGGTCGGGTACTCGACCCCTGACGAGATCGGTGAATTCTTCCGGACCGTCCTCACGCGCGTACCGAACGCCGGCCACGCGACGTTCAGCGCGCACTGTCACGACGATTTGGGCCTGGCCGTCGCCAACACGCTGGCGGCGGTTCGCGCGGGTGCGCGTCAGGTGGAGTGCACGATCAACGGCATCGGCGAGCGCGCCGGAAACGCGTCGCTCGAAGAAATCGTGATGGCGACTCGGGTGAGGTCGGATCTGCTGCCGTACACGACCGGCATCGACCCGCGCGAGATCTACCCTTCGAGCCAGCTGCTCACGGCGCTGACCGGCGAGGCCGTGCAGGCCAACAAGGCGATCGTCGGCCGGAACGCCTTCGCGCACGAGGCCGGGATTCACCAGGACGGCATGCTGAAGGATCGCCGGACCTACGAGATCATGCGGCCGGAGGAAGTCGGCGTGCCGCAGGCGACGCTCGTGCTCGGCAAGCACTCCGGACGCCACGCCGTCCAGCGGCGATGCGAACAGATCGGCCTCAAGCTGGAACGCCACGAGATTGAGACGGTCTACTGGGACATCATGTCGATCGCGGATCGGGAAAAGGTCGTCAGCGATCGCGATCTCGCGGACGTGATCACCAGGATTCGCGGCAAGCGCCAGGCCGCCGGTACACAAGCCAGCGTCTCCGATTTCAATGGAACCCCCGCCGAAGTCGGCTACGGGCACGGGGTCTAACAGATCGGGTTCTACGGGTTCTGCAGGGTTCTACAGGGTTCTACAAGGTTCGTTCGGGGTTCCGCGGGGTTCGGCGTCTTTCTTCGGCGGAATCTGAACCTTGCGCGTAGAACCGAGCGAACCTGGAACGAACTCCGCAGAACCTAGAACGAACCCGGTAGAACCCCGTAGAACCCTGCAGAACCTCGTAGAACCTGATCTATGAAATCGACGATCCTGTTGTTGCCGGGCGACGGCATCGGGCCCGAAGTCGTCAGGTCCGCCGGTGCGGTCCTTCGCGCAATTGCGGCGCGATTCTCCCATCAGTTCGATTTGCGTGAAGCCCCCATCGGCGGCTCGGCGCTTCGCCAGGGCCTTCCGCCGTTGCCTGACGACACGCTCGCTGCCGCGCGGGAATCGGACGCGATTCTGCTCGGGGCCGTGGGCGATCCTGAGTTCGACACGGGTGACTCCAGCCGCAGGCCGGAGACCGCGCTGCTGCAGATTCGCCGCGAGTTGAAGCTCTATGCGAACCTTCGTCCCGCGAGGGTCTGGCCGGGTCTGGAGGACTCAGGACCGTTGAAGCGAACCGTGGTGACCGGAACCGACATGCTGGTGGTCCGGGAGTTGACCGGCGGCTTGTATTACGGCGAACCGCGCGGCATAGCGGCCGACGCCAGTTCCGCGCACAACACGATGCGATACTCGCGACACGAGATCGAGCGGATCGCGCGCCGCGCGTTCGACGCGGCGCGGCTCCGCAGGAAGCGCGTCACGTCGGTGGATAAGGCGAACGTGCTCGAGACGTCGCGCCTGTGGCGGCAGGTGGTCGGGGCCGTCGCGACCGAGTACCCGGACGTCGCACTGGATCACATGCTGGTCGATTCCTGCGCGATGCGAATCGCGCTCGCGCCCGCGAGTTTCGACGTGATCCTGACCGAAAACATGTTTGGCGACATCCTGTCAGACGAGGCGGGTGCGGTCGTGGGGTCGCTCGGCCTGTTACCGTCAGCGAGCCTGGGCGACGGCACGGGTCTTTTTGAGCCTGTCCACGGATCCGCGCCGGACATCGCGGGGAAGAACATCGCCAATCCGATTGGTGCGATCGGATCCGCCGCGATGCTGCTTCGTCATGCGCTTGGGTTGGATGCCGAGGCGCTCGCGATTGAAACCGCAATCGGCGCCGCGCTCGATGCAGGTTACCGAACTGCCGATCTTGCCGAAGGAAACGAGACGCGCGTCGGTACGAACGAAATGGCTGCCGCAATCGAATCCCGAATCCCGGTAGCCAGCCGCCAGTAGCCATCCGGATCCCGGACAACGGATCCCGGCTCGCTCACTTATTCAACCGTCACACTCTTCGCGAGGTTCCGCGGCTGATCGACGTCGCAGCCGCGCCGAATGGCGATGTGGTACGCGAGCAGCTGAAGAGGCACGACCATCAGCACCGGCGTGAGCAGCGGGTGGGTTTCCGGGATCTCAATCAGGAAGTCCTGGGCTGGATCGAGCAGGCTGCGGATGCTCTGATGTCCCTGGGTGGTCAGCGCGATGACGGAGCCTCCCCGGGCCTTGGCCTCCTGAATATTGCCAATCATCTTCTCGAAGACGTGGTCGTGCGGTGCGATGGTCACGACCGGCATCTTCTCGTCGATGAGCGCGATCGGCCCGTGCTTCATCTCGCCCGCCGGGTAGCCCTCGGCATGGATGTATGAGATCTCTTTCAGCTTGAGCGCGCCTTCGAGCGCGATCGGGTAGTTGATGCCGCGGCCGAGATAGAGGAAGTCGCTGCGCTGATAGAACCGCTTCGCGATGTCCTCGGTCACGCTCTCGCACCCGAGCGTCTGCTCGATGAGCAGCGGAAGCTGTGCGATGGCCTCGACGTGGGGCCTGGCAGCCTCCGGCGTGAGCGTGCCGCGGATCTGGCCGAGGTACATCGCCAGCAGGTGCAACGCGACGATCTGCGTCGTGAAGGCTTTTGTCGAGGCCACGCCGATCTCGGGCCCGGCGTGCGTGTAGACCGTGCCGTCGGTTTCACGCGTGGCCATGCTGCCGACGACGTTGCAGATAGCGATGCTCCGGGCGCCCTTCTTCTTCGCCTCGCGGAGCGCGGCGAGCGTGTCCGCGGTCTCACCGGACTGGGTGATCACGACCGCGAGCGTGTTGGCCGAGACGATGGGATCGCGATACCGGTACTCCGAGCCGTAGTCGACGTCAACCGGCACGCGCGCGAGCGTTTCAAAAATGAACTTGGCGACGAGCGCGGCATGCCAGGACGTGCCGCATGCCAGGATGACGACCCGCTCGACCTCGCGCAGCACCTGATCGGGGATTTCGATCTCGTGCAGGAACACCCTGCCGGTTTCCTGCGAGGCGCGGCCGAGCACGGTCTCCTTGACTGCCCACGGCTGCTCGAAGATTTCCTTCAGCATGAAGTGCTTGTATCCGGCCTTCTCGGCCATGACCGGATCCCACGACACCTTCGTGCTTCTTTTCGACACGCTGCGGCCTGAATAGTCCGTGAAATCGACGCCTGCCGGTGTGATGACCGCCATCTCCTCGTCGCCGAGGAACACGACGTCGCGGGTGTGGCTCAGGATCGCGGGGATGTCGGACGCGACAAAGAATTCCCCTTCGCCGAGACCGACGACAATCGGCGGGCCATTGCGGACGGTGACGATCTTGTTGGGGTCGTCTGCCGAGATCAGCACGAGCGCGAACAGCCCCCGCATGTAAAGGAGCGCCCGGCGCACGGCATTCTCGAGACCGTCGGCTTTCATCTCCCGTTCGACCAGGTGGGCAACGATCTCCGTGTCGGTCTCGGTAACGAACGTGTGCCCTTCCTTCTGCAATTGCTGTTTCAGGTCGAGATAGTTCTCGATGATGCCGTTGTGCACGACCACGATCCGGCCGGTGCAGTCGCGATGCGGATGCGCGTTCTCCTCGGTGGGCCGGCCGTGGGTCGCCCAGCGCGTGTGACCGATGCCGTACTCGCCGTCGATCGGCGTGGAGGCGATCACCTCTTCGAGCCGCGCCAGCTTGCCGGCGCTGCGGCGGAGATCGATCGTCCCGTTGCGAACGACCGCGACGCCGGCTGAATCGTACCCGCGGTATTCCAGCCGGCGCAGACCGTCGATCAGGATCGGCACCACCTGTTTCGACCCGATGTATCCGATGATTCCGCACATGGTCGTGTCTGTCCCGTCTCTATTCGTGTTTCCGTCGTGATTTCGTCCAGCCCGGCTTGTTGACCTGTTTGCCGCGGCCGATGGCGAGCGATTCGGCCGGCACGTCTTCCGTGATGGACGAGCCCGCGGCCACGTAGGCGCCCGCGCCGATGCGCACGGGCGCGATGAGCTGCGAATCGCTGCCGATGAACGCGCCGTCTTCGATCACGGTGGGATGTTTCGCGGTGCCGTCATAATTGCACGTGATCGTCCCCGCACCGACGTTCACGTTCTCGCCGACCGTCGTATCGCCAAGATACGTGAGGTGGCTGGCTTTCGACCTGCGCCCGAGGACCGTCTTCTTCAGCTCCACGAAGTTGCCGATCTTGGCCTGCTCGCCCACGCGGGACTGTGGCCGCAGGTGCGCGAACGGACCGACCTCCGCGCCGCTTGCGATGTGCGAGTCGGTGATCACGCAGAAGTTCTTGATGATGGCCCCGTCGTCAACCGAGGCGTTCACGAGACGCACGCCCGAGTGGATCTCGCACCGGGAGCCGATGCGCGTCGTGCCTTCCAGGAATACGCCGGGGTAGACGATCGTATCCGCGCCAATCGTGACGTCGGGACCGATATACGCCGTGGCGGGATCGACGAGCGTCACGCCGGCAGCCATCAGCTCATCGTTCTTCCGCGATTTCAGGATCGTCGCCACGTCTGCGAGCTCCTTCCGGCTGTTCACGCCGAGTATCTCGGTCGGATCGTCCAGCCTGACCGTCTCGACTCTCAAGCCGCGTCCGCGATAAATCCTCACCAGGTCCGGCAGGTAGTATTCACCCTGGGCATTGGCGGATCCAATCGCGCCAATCGCCGCAAAGAGCGGCGCGATGTCGAACGCGTAGATGCCGCTGTTGATCTCGTGGATCGCGAGCTCGGCCGGCGACGCGTCCTTGTGCTCCACGATCGCGACGATGTCTCCGGCACTGCGTACGACGCGGCCGTAACCGTCCGGATTCGTGACCAGCGCCGTGAGCACGGTCGCCGCTGCCGAGCGTTCCTCGTGGGTTCGAATCAGGCGCTCGACTGTTGCGGCTCGAAGCAGCGGGACATCCCCCGACAACAACAGCAGCGTGCCCCGCGCATCCCTGAGCCGCGGCTCGACCTGGAGCAGCGCGTGACCGGTTCCCAGCTGGGGCTCCTGCACCGCAAAAGCAAGGCCTGGCCGACCGCTCAGGGCCTCCTGCAGCTGGTTCGCCTGGTGACCAACCACGACAACGATTGACGCTGGCCGCACAAAGGCCGCCGTTCGGAGGACGTGATCGATGAGCGGAAGGCCGGCGGCCTGGTGCAAGACCTTCGGCAGCCCGGATTTCATCCGGGTTCCCTTGCCGGCCGCGAGCACGACGATATGGAGATCGGCCATGCGCGCGACTAGTCTACTCGGTTGGGGCGCCCGGTCGGGTCAGCGCCGGCGCATCTGGCGCCGGCGATTGGCAGCGGGAGGTGTATCGAGCGCCTCTCGAAACCGGCCGTGATTGCGGATGCTATCCAAGTCTGGATCTTGCTTGGCCAGTCCTCGATTTTCAGGATTAAGGGCAATTGCCTGCTGCAAGTGGTCAATGGCTTCGTCCGCTCGGTTTCGCATGCCGAGCGCAACCGCCATGATGTAATGAGCGTGATCGCTTTCGGGGTCATCCCCTAACGCTCGCTGCAGGTGGTCGAGCGCTCCACTGTGATCGCCGGAGTTGAGCGCCACGGTGGCCGCGTAGACCCGCTCGGCGGGTGTTTTGACTTCGGCCGGCTGGCGAGACGTCTCCCGCTCACACACACGCAGGTACAGCCGCGCCCGTTCGAGCAATTCCCGCTCCTCGGGATAGCGCTCGAGAACCGTGCGGAAATATCCAGCGGCGGCGCCGTAGTCGTGCCGTTGCAGCGCCTGGACTCCTCGTTCGTAAATGGCCACCGCTTCGTAGAACCCGGGCTTTCGTGGCGGCGTTGGGGAAGGAGGTGGGGCCGGTGCGGGCACCGGCTCCGGCCTTTCCGCAGACGTACGAGGCCTGGGCCGGGCCGAAATGGCCTTTCGAGCGACTTTCCGTTTGGTTACAGGGCGTTTGATCCCTCGAACTGGCTTGGCGGTCGCCTTCACGGACCCGCGCTGCTTCGCCATGCGTCTCCTGCAGTTTTGACCGGAGGTGACAGTAACAAAACAGCTTCGGAAGGGTCAAGCCGACTATAGGCCAGTCGCGCTAGGCCAGCAGAATAGGTTATTCGACAGATTTTTTACCTTCTTCCAGAGACGCGAAGACCGTTCGGGCTGAGATTCCATGTCGCTTTGACAGCACCCGTATGGCCTCACGTCTGCCGACGTCGTTATTATTGGTTAATTGACAGAACTCTAGCCACAGACGATCCGCTTGAGGAGCCTCAGATGAAGAAGAGCTGGAATCGCTGAACCCTTGGACGACAAGTGTGAACTCTCCACGCTCCTCTAGTGGCCCGGTCAGATGGCTAGAAATAGGTCGTACAACCAATTGACCGTGCGCCTTCGTCAGCTCTCTGCCTAGCGCCACGACGCGATCGCCAAAGGCCTGTAACATATCCTGCAGCGTCGGTCGTATCCGGTGGGGAGCCTCATAGAAGACCAGGACGCGGGGCTCCGTTGCCAGCTTGGTCAACCAGACGAATCTGGCTTTTGCCCTACTTGGTGGGAAGCCGACGAACAGGAATGATTGCTCGGCCAGGCCCGACGCCGAGAGCGCCGCGATCGCCGCGTTTGGCCCGGGGATAGGCTCGACTGTCAGTCCGGCACGATGAGCTTCCGTCACCAGGTGCGCTCCGGGGTCAGATATGAGCGGCGTCCCTGCGTCCGAAACGAGTGCGATCGACTCGCCAGCCGTCAGTCGAGCGATGAGCGAGACGGTTTTTGTTCGCTCATTGTGCTCGTGCAGGCTCGTCGTGCGGGTCGAGATGGAGTAGTGTTGAAGGAGTCGCGCAGTCCGGCGGGTGTCTTCCGCCGCGATGAGGGAGACTTCGCGCAGAACGCGAAGCGCCCGTAGCGTAACGTCTTCGAGGTTGCCTATGGGTGTTGCCACCACATAGAGAGTGCCCGGCATGTCGTTGGCCGGCCGATTGTACCAAATGTATTCAGCCGAACCCCTCCCGCATTTCGTCGACGAATACCTGTCGTATCTCTACGAAGTCCACCCGACCAACGCCACCTTCGACGGGGTCCATCTGCACGACGACCTGCTCGAGGACTGGAGCCGGCAGTCGATCGAGGCGCAGATTCGCGACCTCGGGGGCTTCGCGAGGCGGCTCGCCGCCATCGATCCCACGCGACTGACCGACACCGAACGCCTCGAGCGGCCGGCGCTCGATGCCAGCATCCGCGCGCGGTTGTTCGACCTCGAAGAAGTGAGGCCCTGGGAGCGCAATCCCCAGCACTACGCCGACGTGCTGGCGACCAGCCTCGCTGGCCAGGCGCTGTTCGACTATGCGCCGCTGGCCGAGCGAGCCCGGCGCGTCCTCTCGAAGCTTCGCCAGGTGCCGCGCTTCATCCAGGCGGCGCGCGACAACATCAAGGATCCTCCGGGCATCCTGATCAAGGTCGGCCTCGAGAGCATGCGAGGCACGCTGCGCTTCATCGACGAGGATCTGCCGCGCGCCTTCGGCGGCCTGAGCGACCTGCACCTGCTCGGCGATCTCGCCGACGCCTCGACCGAGGCGGCCACGGCGATCGGCGCGTATATCGATTACCTCGAGCGCGAGCTCGCGCCGCGCAGCAAGAGCTCGTTTCGACTGGGGCGCAATCGCTTCGAGCAGAAGTTACGGCTCGACGAGGGCATCCAGCTCGATGCCGATCGATTGCTGGCGATTGCCACGCGTGAGTTGCGGCAGACCCAGGATGAATTCCGGCGCGTGGCCTCGCGACTCAATGGCGGGGATCCGCTCGCAGCGTGGGCGCGGACGAAGGACGATCATCCGCCGGCCGGGCAGCTCATTCCCGTTGCGCAGCAGCAGCTCGCCGACCTCGTCGACTTCATCAACAAGCAGCGCATCGTCACGATCCCGAATGGCGCACCGGTCGAGGTGAAGCCAACGCCGCGCTTCTACCGCTGGACGTTTGCCAGCATGTGGACGCCGGGTCCCTTCGAATCGCGGCCGCTGCGGGCCTTTTACTACATCACCGACGTCGAGCCCTCCTGGCCGGCGGAGCGGAAGAACGAGCACCTGCGCGATTTCAGCTACGGCGCGCTCTGGTCGATCTCGATGCACGAAGTGTTTCCGGGACACTTCCTGCACTACCAGCATCTCCGGCAGGTCGACGCAAAGTTGCGCAAGTCGATCCTGTTTTCATCGACGGCGCTGGTGGAAGGCTGGGCGCACTACTGCGAGCAGATGATGATCGAGGAGGGCTTCCGGAAGAACGATCATGCCGTTCGTCTCGGCCAGCTTGCCGAGGCCTTGATCCGCCTCTGCCGATTCATTGTCGGCATCCGCCTTCACTGCGAGGACATGTCGGTCGAGCAGGGCGTGCGGGTATTTCGCGATGAGGCGTTTCTCGAAGAGGCGAGCGCCCGTCGCGAGGCGGAGCGAGGCACGTTCGACCCGTCGTACATTCTGTACAGCGCCGGCAAGCTGATGATCCTGAAGCTGCGCGAGGACTACAAGGCCCATGCGGGGTCGAAGTATTCGCTTCGCGGATTTCACGATACGCTGCTTGCCAACGGCACCGTGCCCGTCTGGCTCCATCGCGCCCTGATGCTCGGGGAGCGGAATGGCGACATGCTCGAATGACCGAACTGGCGACGATCAGGACCTCGGGATCAGGACTGCATCTTCAGGACTAAAACTTCATGCCGTTGTACGAGTATCAGTGCGAGGCCTGCGACCACCGTTTCGAACGGATTCAGAAATTCTCGGATCCTCTGGCCGACACGTGTCCCAAGTGCGGGAAAGGCCCCGTCCGCAAGCTGATCTCGTCGCCGGCGTTCCAGTTCAAGGGAACAGGATGGTACATCACCGACTACGCGAAGAAGTCATCGAGCCCCGGCGGCTCGACGAGCGACGCCGAGGCTGCTGCTGACAAAAAGTCGGACAAGGCCAAAAGCGACAAAAGCGAATCGGGAAGCAAGTCAGACACGTCCTCGACGAGCACCGCACCGCCGGCGAATACGACGAAGTCCGAGTAGGCGGAGAGCGAACCGTTCCCGGTCTAGCGGGACGAATTCACCCGCTCGAGATCGATCCCCATCAGGTACTGGCGGAAGTGATCGCCCAGGTCCGGACGACGCAGCGCGAAGTACACAACCGCCTTCAGGAATCCGAGCTTGTTTCCGGTATCGTGTCGGACGCCGTCGATCCGGCAGCCGAAGATCGGCCGCGATTTCAACAGGCGCCGCAGACCATTGGTCAGCTGGATTTCTCCCGTTCGATCCGACTGAGTCGCTTTGAGGGCCGGGAAGATGTCCGGCGTGAGGATGTATCGTCCGATTATCGCGAGATCGGACGGCGCTTCGTCGCGCGGCGGTTTCTCGACGAGATCATTGATTCGGTAGACGCCCGGGCGTACTTCCTCGCCGTCGATGATGCCGTAGGCGCTGACGTCTTCCCGGGGCACCCGCTCGACCGCCAGGACGGGCCCGTTCACCTCGTGAAACACGTTGATCATCTGCTGGAGCGCCGGTGGATTCGCGTCAATCACGTCGTCGCCGAGGATCACGGCGAACGGCTCGTCGCCGACGAGTGGTTCCGTCACCAGCACCGCGTGCCCGAGACCGAGCGGTTCACCCTGGCGGACGTACGAGAAGTTGATCAGGTTGGAAATCTTGCGGACTTCGGCGAGCAGCTCTTTCTTGCCGCGAGCCTCCAGGAACGTCTCCAGCTCCACCGACACGTCGAAGTGATCTTCGATCGCGTTCTTTCCGCGCCCCGTGACGAGAATGATGTTAGCGACGCCGGACGCGACGGCTTCCTCGACCCCGTACTGAATGATGGGCTTGTCGACCAGCGGCAGCATTTCCTTCGGCTGTGCCTTCGTCGCCGGGAGAAATCGGGTTCCAAGTCCTGCGGCGGGAAATACGGCCTTGCGGATGACGCTGCTCAAAACTCACTACCCCCAGTGATCCAGTCGGCGGAATAGTACCTCAAACCGCCGGCCCCGGCGAATCGATGGTCTTTACGGTATACGATGAACGGATGCTCGATGCGGCTTTCGTGCGCGATCACATGGAGGACGTGCGGACCGGCTTGCGAAACCGAGGGCTGGAGCCTGACGCGGAACTCGAACAAGTCGCCACGCTCGAAGCCCGCCGGCGGCGTCTGATTCCGGAGCTGGAGGGGCTCAAGCGGGAGCAGAACGCCGCGGGCGACCAGGTCGCGCGCGCCAAACGGCAGGGCCAGGACGCGTCGGACATTTTCGCGGCAAATAAGGCGCGCGGTGTGCAAATCCGCCAGCTGGAGATTCAGCTCGATCAGGTCGAACAGCAGCGTACCGCGCTGATGATGACGATCCCGAACCTTCCCCACGCGTCCGTTCCGGTCGGTCCAGGCGCCGAGCACAACGCGGAAGTCCGCCGGAACGGGGAACCGCGCACGTTCGAGTTCGATCCGCGTCCGCACTGGGATCTCGGCCCCGCCCTCGGGATTCTCGATTTCGATCGCGCGACGAAGATGTCGGGCTCGCGGTTTTCAGTGCTGATGGGCGCGGGCGCACGCCTGGGGCGGGCGCTGATCAACTTCATGCTCGATTTGCACACGCGCGAGCATCGGTACGTCGAAGTCGAGCCGCCTTTTCTCGTCAATACCGAAACGCTCAAGGGCACCGCTCAGCTCCCGAAATTTGAAGCGGATCTCTTCAAGATTGCCGGCGATTGGGATCTGTACCTGATTCCGACGGCGGAGGTTCCGCTGACGAACCTGCATCGCGGCGAGATTCTCGACGGCCGACTGCTGCCAGTGCGCTACACCGCCTACACGCCCTGTTTTCGATCGGAAGCCGGGTCGTACGGCGCGGACGTCCGGGGGCTGATTCGACAGCATCAGTTCGACAAGGTCGAGCTCGTGAAGTTCACGACGCCGGATCAGTCGTACGACGAGCTCGAAGCGTTGACCCGCGACGCCGAAGAGATCCTGAAACGCCTCGAGCTGCCGTATCGGACGATGCTTTTGTGCACCGGCGACTTGGGGTTTGCCTCCGCGAAAACCTACGACATCGAAGTCTGGCTTCCGAGCCAGAAGATGTATCGAGAGATCTCGTCCTGCAGCAACACCGAGGCCTTCCAGGCGCGCCGGGCCAACATCAAGTTCCGCCGGGACGGCACGGGCAAGGCGGAGTTCGTCCACACGCTGAATGGCTCGGGGCTCGCCGTTGGACGGACGCTGATTGCGATCCTGGAGAACTACCAGCAGGCGGACGGATCCGTCGTCGTTCCCCAGGTGTTACGGCCGTATATGAACGGTCTCGAAGTCATCACAAAGGCGTAATCGAAGTGCGCGCCGGATTCCGGCTCCCGCGTCCCGGACTCCCGGATCTCCGGATCCCGGCATCCCGATGCGTTCTCACCGATTCAGATGAAACGGCACACTGGTGACGACCACATTGGGCCTGAACAGCAGCGCGCCTTTGATGAGCAGAGCGCGCTGATTGTGGAAGACGTGATGCCACCAGCGCGCCGGGACGAACTCGGGCAGCACGATCGTGACGAAGTCGTCGGGTTGTGACGCATCGACCTGGTCGATGTATTCGAGCAGGGGCTCCATCAGCGAACGATAGGGCGACTCGAGCACGACGAGCGGTACGCCATCGCCCCACTTCTTCCACTGCGCGCACATGTGCTCGGTAGCGGCCGGATCGATGTTGACGTAGAGCGCTCGGACGTCCGGCGACAACGTCTTCGCGTACTCGAGCGCCTGCACGACCGCGCGGTGCACGCCGCTCATCGGGACGAGCACGGTGTTGCGGTGCCTCGTACCATTTGTCCATCCGTCGAGCGACAGCTGACGCGCCACCTCGTCGTAATGCCGCCGAGTCGCTCTAAACAGAAATACGTGAACCGGAATGAGGAGCAGGATGATCCAGGCCCCCTCGCGGCTCTTCGTGAGCGCGACGACGATGAGGACGATGCCCGTGACGAACGCGCCGAGCCCGTTGATGAAGGCGCTGGTCTTCCATCCCGGTCCCTTGAGTTTTCGCCAGTGCACGACCATGCCGGCCTGCGACAACGTGAACGACACGAAGACGCCGATCATGTAGAGCGGAATCAGCGAGTGTGTATCGCCGCCGTAAGCGACCAGAAGAATTGACGCGAAGGCACTCAGCCCGATGATGCCGTTCGAAAACGCGAGGCGATCGCCCTGGTTCATCAGCTGTCGCGGGACGTAGCGATCGCGGGCGAGAATCGACGCCAGCCGCGGGAAGTCCGCGTACGCGGTATTTGCCGCAAGCACCAGGATCAGCATCGTCGCGCCCTGGACGGCGTAGTACGGCCACCCGCGTCCGCCGAAGACGCCCCGCGCAATCTGCGACACGACGGTTTCCTGCTCGCTCGGGACGATGTGATACGCGTGCGCCAGCAGCGTGATGCCGACGAACATCGTGATGGACAACACCGCCATCATGATCATCGTCCCCGCCGCGTTCTTCGCTTCCGGAGGTCTGAATGCGGGAACGCCGTTCGACACCGCCTCCACACCGGTCATGGCCGTGCAGCCGTTCGAAAACGCGGTCAGAAGAAGGAACAGGGTCAGCGTGTCGCCGGCAGGTTGAATCGGCTGCAGGGCAGCGATCGGGTGAATCGTACCGCTGAGCGCCCGCCACGCCCCGACCGCGATCAAGCCCAGAAGGCTCACCACGAACATGTACGTGGGGATCGCAAAGATTCGGCCCGACTCTCTGATCCCCCGCAGGTTGCCGAGCATCAGGATCACCACGAACCCCAGCGTCATTTCCACGCGGTTCACGTGCCATTGGGGAAAGGCCGACGTGAGGGCCGCTACACCGGCCGCGATGCTGACGGCCACCGTGAGCACGTAGTCGATGAGCAGCGCCGCCGCGGCGATGAGCGCCGGCATCTCGCCGAGATTGTCCTTCGCAACGATGTAGGCGCCCCCGCCGCTCGGGTAGGCGTGAATGGTCTGTCGGTAGGAAAAGACGACGATGGCCAGAATGGCGGCGATCACGAACGCGATCGGGGTCGCAAAGCTCAGCACGCCAACGCTGACGAGAACGAGGACGCGCAGGATCTCTTCCGTCGCGTAGGCTACCGACGACAGGGCATCGGAAGACAGCACCGCGAGGCCGGTGAACCGCGAGAACCTTTCGTGATGGGCGAGATGTGACGGAATCGGCTCGCCGACGACGAACCGCTTGGCTTGCGAGAGCAGGCCTTCTGCCGGCATGGTCCTTCCAATCGGCCGACGGGGTTAGCTGACGGGCTCGAGGTTGGAATCCTCTACCCACCTTCGCGCCTTCGGCGCTTCGGTGGGATACGCCCCGACGAGCGGAATGCTCGAGTGGGTCCCCCGCATCGCTTCGCGCTGCGAAGCGAATTTGGCACTATCGTGATTATGCGAGGAAAACGCCGGACGTCGGCGAGCGCGCAGACCGTACTTATGACCTTTTTACGACTTTCTTATGCGGGAGCCCCAGGGCCGCCGGTCCGAGGGACAGATTTGTGGGTAACGACCCCATCGACCCGTTCGATGCGGAGCAACAGGCGGCGCTCGCGCGAAGCGGTGGCGGACGCCGGGAACGAAATCAGAGTCTGCATGCCGGCCTGCTTCAACCCTATCGTTCGTCGCCGTAAGAAAGCCGTAAAGAATCGATAAGAAGTTGACCGGCGATGCCGCACGGCCCGTGCGAGATGTCAGAATTGCCCTGAGAACATGCTCCGTCGGAGACCGACACGCGACCTCATCGCCTTTCTTGGGAGCATCGTCACGCTTGCAGCGGTGACCGCGGCGCTGCAAGCGCTGCACGACGTGAGCCCCACGACCGTTGCGCTCGCGCTCCTGCTGGTCGTGCTCGGTGCCGCGACGCTCGCACGCCTTCGGGTCGCGATCGTGGTGTCGATCGTCGCGATGCTCACGCTGAACTTCTTTTTTCTTCCCCCGGTCGGCACGTTTACGATCGCCGATCCCCAGAACTGGATCGCCCTGGTGGCGTTCCTGATCGTCGCGGTGATTGCCAGCAATCTGTCAGCAGCCGCGCAGGACAGAGCCCGCGAGGCGATCGCGCGCCGCAACGAAGTGACGCGCCTCTTCGATCTGACACGGGATGTGTTGTTGACCACTGAAACGGCGAGCGCCCTCGACGTGCTCGCCCGGCATGTCGCCCGCCGCTTCGAACTGGAGCGCGTCGCGATCTGCCTTCCGAGCGATCACGGCTGGCGAATCCACCAGGGCGCGAGCGAGGAGGTCTCGATCGACGAGAACGTGCTGAATACGGCCCTGGCCAAGGCACGCGGGACGCTCGAATTCGACGCACATCAACGGGCGTACGGCGGTCACATCCGCGTCGGAGCCAACAATGAGGTGTCGATCGTTCCGTTGAGACATGGAACCAGGCCGGTCGGTCTGCTCGCTGCGGCCTCACCGTCGCTCGACATCGGCACCCTCGACGCCGTCGCTGGCGTCGTCGCAATTGCGATCGAGCGGGCGCAGTTTCTCGCGGAACGCGACGCGGCTGAGCTCGTGAGACAGAAGGCGGATCTCGGGGCAACCTTGCTGGCATCACTGAGCCACGACTTGAGAACGCCGCTGACGGCGATCAAAGCCGCGGTGGAGAACCTTCGAGGCGAGCTCACGGCCGAGGATCGCCGCGTCCAGGCTGGCGCAGCGATGGCCGAGCTCGATCGACTGACGCGCCTGTTCCAGGACATCCTGGACATGGCCCGCATTGACGCGGCTGCCATTCACGTCGAACGGCAGTGGGTTGCCGCGGCAGATGTGGTCGATGCGGCCACCGCGCTCGTCAGGCACACGCTGGAGGGGCACGCCCTCAGTGTCGATGCCGACACCGACATGACGGTGGAGATTGATCCCAGACTGGCATCGGTCGCGCTGTCGCACCTGCTCGAAAACGCGGCGTTGTACTCGCCTCCAGCCAAGGAGATCGTCGTGGCGGCCCGTGTAGAGCGTGATGGGCTGCACGTCTCGGTCACCGATCAGGGCCCTGGTCTCGATCCGGCCGAACTCGACCATCTCTTTGAACGGTTCTACCGAGGGCGTACCGCCCGCCAGGCCACGTTCGGTACGGGGATGGGACTTTCGATCACGCGGGGACTGTTGGCCGCAGCGGGCGGACGTGTGTGGGCCGAGAACGTGCCCGGCGCTGGCGCGAGGTTTTCGATCGTCGTGCCTGGAGCCATGCGTCCGGTCACGGTGGCGCAGTAGCGATGGCGGCGCGCATCCTCATCGTTGACGACGAACCGAACATCCTCGGTACGCTGGCGCCACTCGTGCGGGCTCGCGGGTACGAGGTCTTCTCCGCCATGACCGGTCGATCCGCACTGGAGGCCGTCGAGCGCGACAAACCGGATCTGATCGTGCTCGATCTGGGTTTGCCGGACATGGACGGTGTCGAAGTGTGCCGGCTGGTGCGAGAGACGTCGAACGTTCCCATCCTGGTGCTGTCCGCCCGCGGGGCCGAAGGCGACAAGGTCGGCGCACTGGACGCGGGTGCGGACGATTACGTGACGAAGCCATTCGGGACCGATGAGTTGCTGGCACGCATTCGCGCGACGCTGCGGCGGATAGAGAATCCATCTCCCGCGACCGATCCGATCGTGCGCGGGGATCTCGTGATCGACCGCGAACGATTTCGTGTTCTGAGAGACGGTGAAGAGGTGCGCCTGACTCCGAAGGAGTTCGAACTGCTCACCTTCCTGGCCCAGCATCCCGGGCGCGTGCTGACCCACCGCACGATTCTCAAAGCCATCTGGGGCCCGCATTTCGTCGATCAGCCTGAGCACCTGCGAGTGCTGGTGGGGTCGCTGCGAAAGAAGATTGAACCCAACCCGGCTTCTCCAAAATACATCCTGACCGAGCCGTGGGTCGGTTACCGGTTTGCCGATGCCTGACGTTCTATCGAGTAGCTGTGAACTCGCGCTTCGCCAGGGCGTCCTGGAGCGCGTGCAGGCGATCCTCGCATGCAGCCGTGAGCGTTCGCTTCTGACCCAGGGCCAGGGCCAGTGAGCGCACATTCGTATTGCGGCGAGACAGCGCGATGATTTGAGCGTTGAGGTCCTTGAATTGATCCAGAGCAGCTGTCGCTGCGGCGAGCTTCGAACGGGACGCCGGCTCGGTCATGGTCCCCAGGGTCGCGAGCGCACTTCGTGCCGACGCCTCCTCGGTTGCCATCCGCTTCTCTATGCGAGTCATCGCGGCCTCGTCGGCTTCGGCAATGTGCGGCGCCTGAAGCACCTGGATCTCGCGGACCGCCGCGATCGCGGTTGCGACGAGCGCCTTCAGGCGCCACGTATCCTTCTCCGGATTCCCCGGTGCGATCGCCGCCAGGGAATCCCGGAAGGCGTCGGCCGCCTCTTGCGCGGGACCGAACGACATTCGCTGGGCCTTGAGGTTCGTGTTCTCGACCGCCAGTTCGAGGATGTTTCTGTCCAGCGCGTGGTATTCGGCAAACCGGCTCTTGAATTCCTCGAGCAGTCCCGTTTCGTTCGAGTAGCCGAGTCCGCTGAGAACCGGAGCCAGCTCGCCACGGTCCTTCTCGACCGCTTGGGTGGCACGTTCGGCTTCGCGCGCGAACGCTACGGACGCCTCATCGGTGTCCGCCATGACGGCGCGGTTCGACGCATCACTCGCTTTCGTGAATTGAACGAGGAGATCTGCTGCCAACCGCCGCGATTCCAGCAGCCGCTCCAGCGCCGTTTCTGGCGAGCCGGTACAGCCGGTGGTCGTCATCAGGACGATGGCGAGTGAGCAGCTGGCTGCGATTCCTGCAAGACGACACATCTGAGTCGGCTACCTCTTGAGAGGATACTGCGCATCGAGCGCGATGTTGAGCTCGAGGACGTTGACGCGCGCTTCGCCCAGGAAACCGAATGTCCGCCCGGCGGTGTTGTCGTCCACAAGACGCCGGAGGTCGGTTTCGGAAATGCCACGCTCGTGAGCCACACGCGCCACCTGGAAGTCGGCCGCGGCGGGCGAGATGTGCGGATCGACCCCTGAGGCCGACGCGGTCACGAGGTCAATCGGGACGGGGGCGCCCGGATTCTCCTTGCGCGCCGCTTCGACGTTGGCCTTCACGGAGTCAATCAGCTTCTTGTTCGTAGGGCCGAGCTGCGATCCGGCCGAATTGGCCGCGTCGTAGCCCGTACCGGCGGCTGACGGTCGTGGACGGAAGTATCCCGGTGACGAGAATCCCTGCCCGATGATTCTCGAACCGACGACGGTTCCGTTCCGTTCGATCAGCTGGCCGTTGGCCTGATTGGGGAACGCGACCTGCGCGATAGCTGTGATTGCCAGGGGATACATCAGCCCCAGGATCACGGTGGTGACGATCGTCATCAGGATCGCCGAGATGAAGTTGCGTGTGATGTTCATGGAGTACTTCTACGCAAGCCGCAGCGCGGTGATGACGACGTCAATCACTTTGATGCCGATGAACGGGATGATGACACCGCCGACGCCGTAGATCAGGAGATTGCGCCTCAACAACGCCGCCGCACCCTCCGGCCGATACTTGATTCCGCCGAGCGCCAGCGGTACCAGCGCGACGATGATGAGCGCGTTGAAGATCACCGCCGACAAGATTGCCGACTGCGGTGTCCGCAGCCCCATGATGTTGAGCGCGGCGAGCATCGGGAACGTCGCGAGGAACATGGCCGGAATGATGGCGAAGTACTTCGCCACGTCGTTGGCGATCGAGAACGTGGTCAACGCGCCACGCGTTATGAGCAGCTGCTTGCCGATCTCCACGACCTCGATCAGTTTCGTCGGGTTTGAGTCGAGATCGACCATGTTGCCGGCTTCCTTGGCCGCCTGAGTGCCTGTGTTCATGGCGACACCCACGTCGGCTTGCGCGAGCGCCGGCGCGTCGTTGGTTCCGTCGCCGGTCATGGCAACCAGCTTGCCGTCGCCCTGTTCGCGTTTGATGAGGGCCATCTTGTCTTCGGGCGTGGCCTGGGCGAGGAAATCGTCCACACCGGCTTCTGATGCGATCGCGGCGGCGGTGAGCGGGTTGTCGCCCGTGATCATGACGGTCTTGATTCCCATTGCCCGCAGATGGGCGAATCGCTCGCGAATGCCACCCTTGACGATGTCCTTGAGGTGAATGACGCCGAGGGCGTGACGGCCTTCTGCAACCACCAGGGGCGTACCGCCGGACCGCGCGATGCGCTGGGCGATGCCAGCGAGCTGTTCGGGAACCGCGCCGCCTCTCGAAACCACCCACTTCTCGATGGCGTCCGCGGCCCCCTTTCGGATCTCCCGCACGTCGCTGTCCCGGCCGCCCATCGATCCGCCCCCGCCACCGACTGCAACCATCGCAGGACGTTGCGCGTGCAGGTCGACGCCTGACATGCGCGTCTGAGCCGTGAACGCGACGAACGTTGCCTGCTGTGGTGACAATTCCCGTCCGCGCAGCCCGTACTTCTCTTTTGCCAGAACGACGATCGATCGGCCTTCCGGCGTCTCATCCGGCAGCGACGCGAGTTGGGCGGCGTCAGCGAGCGCGGCTTCGCTGATGCCCGGCAGCGGAATGAACTCCGACGCCTGCCGGTTGCCGAGCGTGATTGTTCCCGTCTTGTCGAGCAGCAACGTATGGACGTCGCCTGCGGCCTCGACCGCGCGTCCCGACATGGCCAGCACGTTGTGCTGCACCAGCCGGTCCATGCCGGCGATGCCGATCGCCGACAGCAACCCGCCGATCGTCGTCGGGATGAGGCAGACCAGCAGCGAAACGAGCACGAACAACGATTGCGGCGCGCCCGAATAGATGGCGAACGGCTGCAGCGTGACCACTGCTATCAGAAAGACGATCGTCAACCCCGCGAGCAGGATATTGAGTGCAATCTCGTTCGGCGTCTTCTGCCGCTCGGCTCCCTCGACGAGCGCAATCATCCGATCCAGGAACGTCTCGCCTGGATTGACCGTGACCTTCACCCGAATCCAATCGGACAGCACTTTCGTGCCGCCGGTCACGGCGGAGCGATCGCCGCCCGATTCGCGAATGACCGGAGCCGACTCGCCGGTGATCGCGCTTTCATCAACAGAGGCAACGCCCTCGATGATGTCGCCGTCGGCGGGGATCACCTCGCCGGCCACGACGCGCACGATGTCGCTTTTGCGGAGCGCAGGCGCCGGCACGACTTCATACGTTCGATCCGGGCGTTCGCGGTTGGCCACGGTCTCGGTCTTGGCCCGGCGCAGCGCATCTGCCTGCGCCTTGCCGCGTCCTTCGGCCATCGCTTCGGCGAAGTTGGCAAAGAGCACCGTCAGCCACAACCAGAACGTGATTTGAAACTCGAACCCCAGCCCGGGGCCGCCTGTCGCGATGTCCCGAACGAGCCGAACCGTGGTGAGCACGCTGCCGATTTCGACGACGAACATCACCGGGTTGCGCGCCATCGTGCGTGGGTGGAGCTTCCTGAACGAATCGGCGATCGCGCGTCGAACGATTTGAGGATCCCAGATGGATTTTGCTTGTGCAGCCATTAGAACACCTGTCCCGCGTTCATCATGAAGTGCTCAACGATTGGGCCCAGGCTCAGCGCCGGGAAGAACGTCAGCGCGCCGACGATGACGATCACGCCGACGAGCAGCGCCGTGAAAAGCGGCGTTGTCACGGGGAACGTGCCGAGCGACTCAGGAATCTTCTTCTTGCGGCTCAGGCTTCCTGCGATCGCCAGCGGCGGGATGATCATGAAGAACCGTCCAAACAGCATCGTCAACCCGAGCGTCGTGTTGTACCAGTGGGTGTTCACGCTGATGCCGCCGAATGCCGACCCGTTGTTCGCGGCGGCCGACGAGTAGGCGTAGAGCATTTCGGACAACCCGTGCGGGCCGGGATTGAAGACACTCGAGGTGCCGAAGCTCGGTGATACCGACGATGTCGCCGAGAAGGCCAGGATCAACAGCGAGAAGATCAGGACCGTCAGCATGGCCATCTGCACCTCGAATGCCTGAATCTTCTTGCCGAGGTACTCGGGGGTCCGGCCGACCATCAATCCTGCAAGGAAGACCGACAGAATCACGTAGACCAGCACCCCGTATAAGCCGGCACCGACACCGCCGAAGACAACCTCGCTGAGCTCGATGTTCGCCAGCGGCACCAGTCCGCCGAGCGGCGTAAACGAATCAAGCCAGCCATTGATGGCGCCGCAGCTCGCGTCGGTAGTGGCGGTGGCGAAGAGCGCGGTATTGGCAATGCCGAACCGAACTTCTTTCCCTTCCATGTTGCCGCCGGGTGACGTCGCGGTCGCCGTCTGGTCGGCCCCGGCAGCTGTCAGCAGCGGGTTTCCGCGCGCTTCGGCCCAGTACGCGACCGTGACGCCGGCGAAGAAGAGGAACGCCATCGCGGCCCAGACGGCCCAGCCGTGCCCCGGCGAGCCTGTCATCGAGCCGAGCGTATAGGTGAGGCCAGCCGAAATGGCAAAGATGCCAAACATCGCGAGGAAGTTCGAGAGCGGCGTCGGATTCTCGAACGGATGCGCACTGTTCGCATTGAGGAAGCCGCCTCCATTGGTGCCGAACTGCTTGATGATTTCCTGAGAGGCGATCGGCCCTTGCGCGATCGTCTGCTCGGTGACCTTCTGCGACTGCGGCTTGCCATCGGCGCCGGTCGTGGTCACGGTCTGCGGGTCGACGACAGTAACCTTGTCGTACGGCTTGAGGTTCTGCACCACGCCCTGCGAGACGAGGAACAGTGCGCCGACGATCGAGATCGGCAGCAGCAACCAGAGCGAGGCTCGCACGAGATCCACCCAGAAGTTGCCGATCGTGTCCTTCTCTTTCTGTGCGATCCCGCGAATGAACGCGATGGCCACCGAGATGCCGACCGCCGCCGACACGAAGTTGTGATACGCCAGCCCCGCCATCTGCGTGAAGTAGCTCATCGTCGATTCGCCGCTGTACGCCTGCCAGTTCGTGTTGGTGGTGAACGAGGCGGCGGTGTTGAAGGCGAGATCCGGTGCGACACCGGCGAATCCCTGCGGATTCCAGGGCAGCACCGCCTGGAGGCGCTGCATCGCATAGAGCACGACCATCGAGACGACGCTGAAGAGAAGCAGCGCGACCGAGTACTCGGTCCAACGCATCTCGCGCGCCTCGTCGACACCGGTCAGCCGGTAGACGAGCCGCTCGAACGGGCGCATCACTGGATCGAGGAACGTGCGCTGCCGGTTGAATACCCGGGCCATGTAGCCGCCGAGCACCGGCGTCACGAGAAAGATGGCGAGCAGAAAAAAGAGAATCTGTAGCCAGCCGTTGAGAGTCATGTCAGAACTTCTCCGGTTTCAGCATCGCGAGCACGAGGTAGCCGAGCGTGAGAATGCTGACGAGCAGAGTGATAGCGGTGTCGATGCCCACGTGTCACCTCACTTCATGAGCCGGTCGCACACGGCCACGTAGCCGATGCTCACAACGAAGAAGAGAATTGTCAGCGCAACGAAAATGAAGTCGGACACCGTTTTCCTGCCTTCCTTGTGGCAATTGGTGCATTAGTGAATCGGTGAATTCGTGAATTGAAGCTGCGCGTTCGACGGCTCCTTTCGTCTGTCATTCAGCGTAAGTCGCTCAGCCGTAAGAAGACGGTCAAGACTTCGTAAAGAAGTCATAAGGCTGCCGCGGAGTTTCTCGAGATAGAGGATGAGGGTGTCGAGTTTCCGCAGCTTCTCGTTGCGGGATCCCGTCAATTCCACCGAGGGAATGAAGTGCGAGATTGTGGTCTCCGTCCCGTCGGATGGTCTGATCGCGCCGTTCTCCTGCCTGTCCACACTCTGACGCTAAGCCTCAAAGGGCTAAATGGTTTACCAAAAAACCATAAAGAGTTCGTAAAGAGCCGTATCTGAACTGATACGCCGAGCTAGGATGAAACCGTGCAGGACAGAAGCCGGCCCACCGGCGAACAGGTGCTCGCCAAGATCCAGACGGACCAGCGCGCCCGTCTCCGCATTTACATCGGCGCCGCACCCGGAGTCGGCAAGACCTACTCGATGATTGAGGATGCCCATGCACTTCGGCGTGATGGCGTCGACGTCGTGATTGGGTATGTCGAGACGCACGGCCGCGCGGAGACCGAAGCCAAGATCGCCGACCTGGAGGTTATCCCACGTCGGCAGATCGACTATCGCGGGGTCACCCTCGAGGAGATGGACGTCGATGCCATCCTGACGCGAAAGCCGGCGCTCTGCATGATCGACGAGCTCGCGCATACGAATGCCCCCGGCAGCCGGCACGACAAGCGCTATCGGGATGTGTTCGAGATCCTCGACGCTGGCATCGGTGTGATGACGGCGGTGAACATCCAGCACCTCGAAACGCTCAACGACGCCGTCGGGCGAGTCAGCGGCGTGCGTGTTCGCGAGACCGTTCCGGACACGTTCCTCGATCGGGCAGACGAGGTCGTCAACGTCGACGTTACCGTCGAGGAACTCCGTACGCGCTTGCGGCAGGGAAAGATCTACAAGCCTGAGAAGGTTGAACAGGCGCTCACGAATTTCTTCCGCGAAACCAACCTGTCAACCTTGCGCGAGCTGGCGCTCCGAGCCGTCGCCGATGAAGTTGGCGACAAGGCGGCGTCGCATCGGCAGCGTGAAGGGCTCGAGCCCGCACTCATTCCAGAACGGGTGATGGTCTGCATGAGCTCCAACGCCGATGCGCCGAGAGTGCTTCGCACCGGGGCCCGCATCGCTGGCCGGCTGGGGGCGCGGTGGTACGCGGTGTACGTGGAGACGCCTCGTGAAGCGCCGGGTCAGATCAAGACGGGGGACCGGGACGCGCTGCAGCGTAATATCGCGCTCGCCGAGGAACTCGGCGCGACGGTGGTTCGCGTGAAAGCGGATCGGCCTGCGGACGGACTCATCGCATTCGCCCAGCGCGAGGGAATCACGCATGTGATCTTCGGGCAGAGCGCCCGCACGCGATGGGAGATCCTCCTCAAGGGCTCAACGCTCAACAGATTTCTCGAGGAAGTGCGCGACGCCGCCATTCAGGTCGTTCCGCTCGGAGAGTCCAGCGCGTAGGAATCGCCGCGCATGCCCGCAGCGACGCAGGGCCCGAATGCCCACAGCAGGGCTTCGCGCGCGCAAAAGAGGCATACAGTATGTCGCCATGAGGTTTCGCGCAATGTGCTTGACAGCCGCCGGCGTCGGTCTGCTACTGGCTCCGATGCCGGCCCACGCGCAAGCATCAGCGGACGTGGTTGTGACATCTCCGCGAGCCGCTGCGGAACGCACCCACGATGGTGCGCAGGCTCCGGCGCCGCCGGATGATCCGCTTTCGCACTGGACTCTCAACGCGGCGCTCGAGGGCTTCTACGAGTACAACTGGAACAGGCCGCCGGACCGCGCGAACACGCTGCGAATCTACGACACGCGCGCGAACACGTTCGGCATCCAGCAGGCGGCGCTCGTCGTGGAAAGCGCGCCCGATAGAAAAGAGAATCGCCCCTTCGGATTGCGTCTCGATGTGCAGTTCGGCCAGGCGACGGAAAACACTCAGGGCTCGTCGCTCAACGAGCCCAGGCCCGATGCCTATCGTTATGTGTGGCAGGCGTACGGCTCTTACGTGTTTCCGGGTTCGCGTCGCGTGCAGGTGGATTTTGGAAAGTTCGCCTCGAACTTCAGCTATGAAACCAACTACGCGAAAGACGACGACCATTTCTCTCGTTCGCTTCTCTTTGCTTTCCTTCCCGGGTATCACTCTGGTCTTCGCACTCAGGTAACGCTGAACGATCGGATCACCGTGTTGTACATGCTCACGAACGGGGTGCAGCAGACGGAGGACTTCAATGAGTTCAAGTCCAACCAGTTTGCCGCGGTCGTGACGCCGGCGACGAACGTCAGCTGGACAATCAACTACTACTTCGGCCAGGAACAGCCTGACGGCGGCGCGGCTGGCGGGCCCGACGGCTGGTTGCACATTTTCGACACCTACGTCACCTATACTCCCACCGAGAAGGTGTCGTTCGGTGCAGACGCGAACCACACGTCGAATCAGGTCCAGGAGGGCGATCCAAAATCCACGCTCACCGGCTTTGCGGGCTACGTACGCTATCAGCCGTTCGCTGCCGCGCGCTTCGCGCTGCGGTACGAATACCTCGACGACAGCGGTGGACTATTTGGCGGCGTCCCTCAAGTTCTCGATGAAGTAACGGTGACCGCCGAACACAAAGTGGCCGACGGATTTCTGATCCGCGGCGAGCTCCGTCATGATTCCAGCGATACCGACTTTTTTCCGAGCCGTTCGCGGGACGTGCTGAAGCGCGGCCAGACGACCGCGCTCGTGGGCGCCGTCTGGTGGATCGGAGGAAAGAAGGGGACCTGGTGAAGAAGATCCGGCGGCTTCCATGAACGTGCTGCTCTTCGGTGCGACGGGGATGATCGGGCAAGGCGTCCTGCGCGAATGTCTGTTGGCACACGATGTCAACCGCGTACTGACGATCGGCCGCAGCGCAACTGGCGTCGAGAATGCCAAGCTCCAGGACCTCGTCCACGCCGACCTCTGGAACTATGCGGCCATCGAGGATCAGCTGCGCGGCTTCGACGCGTGCTTCTTCTGCCTCGGCGTGACGTCCGCCGGCATGTCGGAAGCAGACTACAGCCGCGTCACGCACGGCATCACGATGGCGGCCGCCGAAACGCTGTGCCGCCTCAATCCGGACATGACGTTCGTCTTCGTGTCGGGCGCCGGCGCCGACAGCACCGAGAACGGCCGGTTGATGTGGGCACGAGTGAAAGGCAAGACCGAGAATGCGATCTTCCGGTTGCCCTTCAAGGCCTCGTTTGCATTTCGACCCGGCGTGGTTCAGCCGATGAACGGTGAGCGATCACGGACGGCGGCCTATCGAGTGCTGTATTCGATTACCAAGCCGCTGCTGCCGCTGCTTCGGCGTCTTTGGCCGGGCCAGATTCTCACGACCGAACAGTTCGGCCGCGCGATGCTGCTCGTCGTCAGGCAAGGGGCGCCAAAGCGCGTGCTCGAGAGTTCTGATATCAGCGCACTTGTTCCTGCATGACCATCAACGTAAGGCCGACTCGTCTCATTCGACTCGGAAACCGCTCCGCAAACCGGAAAAACGCTGCTCCGGCTCAACGTCCTCGGAACGCCGCGCGGCGCCATTAAGGACGCCGCGCGCAGTCGCAGGCCTGCGCAGCATTTTTCGTGCGCCGTTACGGTTTGCTCCGCATCGTTTCCGAATCGAACGAGGCGAGCCGGCCGGCCCGTCTTGTGAATCAGTTCGAAAGTCTGCGTACTTGCATCACGAAACCTGCTGCAGCGCGTCCCGTTCTCTGAGTGCCCGCGCGACGGGCGCGAGCTGTTGAAGCTGCTTCTCACCGAGCAGCGAGACGTAGGGTGGAATCGGTCCGGCCGACGCGATGTCGGCCAACTCGGTTGCGTGGTGCAACACCCGCGCGGGACCCCACGCATCTCTCAAATCCTCGAGGGGCAGGAACCCGGCGCGCAGCTCGTCGGCGCGCGCCCAGTCCTGGCGAACGCACGCCTCGAAAAGGCTGCTGCAGGCTCGCGACGCGATGCAGCCCGAGCCGGTGGTGAAGCCGGGCAATCCGAAATCGCGCATGTGAACGATCGCGGGCCGCTCTCCCATTCCGCTGACCACTCGACTGCGGTCCACACGCCGGAGGAGCCCGGCGAGATAGGGATCCTCTCGCGGGTTGTCCAGCACGACGGCGTACTTAATCGCAATGGCCACTCCGTCGTTCACCAGCCGGCCGACGGCATCGAGCCCCGCGTCCCTGTCCGCACCGAATCCATCGTCTGACTTCAGATAGAGGATCAGCGGTACGCCACAGGTGTCAGCGATTTCGCGGAGACCTGCTTCCATGCCCCGCGCGTCGCGCGGATCGTTGCAGGGCAGCACCATCACGCTTCGAAACGAATGACGCTTCACCAGCCTGGCCTGGTCGATGGCACGGCCAAACGAGGGTCCGACGCTTGGGATCGGCCATCGTGACGCGTCGAATCCGTCCAGCCAGCCGAGCAGCGTTTCGTACTCATCGAGCGTGATGTGATACAGGAACGCATTGCCGCCATAGAGGAATCGTGTGATGCCGCCGTCCTCGATGTGCTTCGCGACTGACTCGGCGGCATCGAAATCAATCGTGCGCCGCGTGCCGGTATGCCGCGGCAATGGCGGCACAGCGAACACACCCGCGAGATCCTGCGCCGAAATCAGCTCGGAAGTCATGCGCTGAGCATAGCGCGAAACATCTCCGAAGATGCGCGTGCCAGGCCGAGCCAAAGTCAGAAAGCCCTGGGACGGGTTTGAAAGTGGCCTGACCGTCCTGTAACCGTCCGCAGCGCGATTCCGTCGTCTGGCGCGGAAACCTGCCGGTACACGAATTGCCGTACATCTCCTGAACCTGGATGGATCACCGTGCCTAAGCGCGTCATCAGGATTCCGCACAAGACCGGCCGACGCGTTCGCTGGACGATCGAAGTCTCGGCGGATGTCGATGGCAAGAATGCCGCGCGCCCTGCGGCCGCGCGCAAGAAAGCGAAGCGATCGCGACCGAATCGGCGAAAGCCGAAGGCGGTCCGGCCGCATGGGAAAGCAAAAATGTCCACACAGCCATCTACCACGACACCCGAAACGAAAGCCGCCGCAAACGCGCCGGCTCCGTCGGCGGCCGACTCGACTCCGGCGGTCGAGGCCGGAGACAAGACCGCGCCAGGCAAGACCGCGTCCCGGATGACACGTTCGCACGCGGCTGCGCTCGCCGCAGTCGTCGTACTTGTCGTCGCCGCTCTTGCGCTCCCGCGCCGCTCGGCAGTGTTGAATGCTCCGGCTGCAGACTCGAAGCCCGAAGCGCACGATTCGACCGCGCAGCCGATCGAGGCGGTGCCAGCCGCGCCCGCACCCGAGGTTGAGCCACCTGCGGCCCCGGTCGCTCAGCCGGAGGCGGCATCGCCAGTCGTCGGTGAGTCGGCGAAGAAGCTGCCCGCGAAACCCACACAGAAGCTGGCCGCCACCCGGTCGACGATCGCCGTGCCCGTCGTTGAAACGCGAGACAAGGAAGCCTCTGACGCCTCGCGAGCGAACATTGCGCCGGCGGCGAACGTCGCCGCGCCTGCTTCAGCGCCCCCCGTGCCGGAGACTGCTACCGTCGACCAAGTCACGATCACGGGTTGCCTCGAAGCCTCCGGAAACGGAGATCGATTCCGGCTGACCGACACTGAGGGCGCCAACGCGCCCAAGGCCCGCAGCTGGCGAACGGGTTTCTTGAAGAAGCACTCGGCGGCAGTCGATCTCGTCGGGGCCCACGACGTGGTTGCGCTAGAGAGGCAGGTCGGCCATCGCGTCGCCGTGAGTGGCGTGCAGACGAACCGCGAGCTCCAGGTCAGCTCCGTACGGGTCGTCTCGCCGTCCTGCAACTAGATCGTTCAACCGGCGCTGTGCTATCTTCGAGGGCAGTTCATTCGATCCGCAACGCGGATAGGGGCCTTCGTGATGAAGGTGCATTCGCGTTGCGCAAAGAGCGGAGCCCCTGGCCGATTCGCGGCCCGAGGTTCCGCTCTTCGTTTTTGTGGCTGCTCTCGGGTTGCGGATCGGACCAGACGTCCGCGGAGAAGCCGCCATGCCCCGTCACCAGACTCTCGCCGCGCTCGTGCTCATGATTTCTGCGAGCGCCAGCGTCCATCCTCGCGTACGTTCATCGCCGTTGAGGGACCCGGTACAATCGACCCAACTGGCAGAGCGTCTCAGCGACTGGCAAGTCGACCCCGGGCGCGAGAGCGACATCAAGGTCGATTCGTTCCTCGGCCGACCCGCGTTGTGGCTCAAGAACAACACGCACGCGCGTCGTCCTGGACTCATCCTCGCGGATGGGACCATAGAGCTCGACGTCGCGCCCATGGACTCCTGCGACTTCATCGGCCTCACGTTCCGGCGTGAGTCGCAAACCAATCACGAGAACATCTACATCCGGCCGGCGCGCTCGGGGGAATTCATGGCGATCCAGTACGCGCCGCGCATCAACGGCAGCTCGACCTGGCAGCTCTATCCCGAATTCACCGCGCCGGCGCGCTGGCCGCGCAATCAGTGGACGCACGTGCGCGTCGAAATTCACGGGTCGAAACTGGAGGTGTTTGTCGGCGAGACGACGGAGCCGACGCTCAGCGTGCCGCGATTGAGGCATGCATCGACGAGCGGTGAGGTCGGGTTCTGGGCGCGGGTCAACAGTCGGCCGGGGGACTGGGCCGCGGCGCTGTCGAACATCAGCATCAGACGGGCGGCGACATCGCTGCCTCGGACTGAGCCCGCGCCACCGCAACCGGGATTCGTGACGAGCTGGAAGGCCGCGGGGCCGCTGCCGGCAGTGTCGCGTCCGGTTGATTCGGTGCCCGCCGGTCTGAAGTGGATCACTGTGGCCGCCGAAGAATCCGGGCTCGTGAACCTCAATCGGCTCCTTCCCGCGAAGCCGCAGCAGGGCCGATTCACCGTCTTCCTCCGTACGACCGTCAGCGCTCCGGCCGCCACGCGGGTCTCGGCCGGCATTGGCTACAGCGACGACGTGACAGTCTTTGTGAATGGTGAGCCAGTGTATTCGGCCGTCAACGGATGGGAGAGTCGCACGCCGGGATTTGCGAGTTTCGTCGATACGCGCTTCGAGCGGGTGTGGCTCCCGCTGCGCGCCGGTGTCAACGAAATCGTGCTGGCCGTGACCGACGATCAGCTTTTCGGGTGGGGCGCATCGATGTCGATGTAAGGTCCACGACGGAACTCGTGCGTGAGGGTGATCTCGTTGGTGTCGTCGTCTCCACGGGCCATCGTCGATTGCGATCGATCTGACGCGCGATCGTGGTCGAGCGCTCGCGCGGACTGCCGCGGGCGATCCGGACAGCGACCACCGTGCTTGCGGTGAGCCTCACTGCCCGGACAGCCGCGGACCGATCACTGCTTCTCGTAGAACGAGACGGTGTCGACCTTCTGTCCTTTCGCGTCCATGCCCTTGGTGGTCGTCGTCCGTGTCTTCCCATCGGGAGACACGACGATGGTCTGAGTGGTCATGACTTTCCCGGCGAGTTTGCTGATGATGCGTGTCGTGTTCGCGTCGACGCGCTCTAAAGCCACCGCATCGCCGTATGGACTGCTACCGGAGACGGGATTGTCCTTCCCGTCGAAGTTGGCGGTGAACGCCCACTTATTGACCTTGCCATCCGCACCAACGAAATCAACGGTAAACTTGACGCCTGCGCCGGCGGGCTCGATCTTGCTGGTGCCACTCTTGTAAGCCAGGCCCGTCGATTTCGCGGCGTTCAGTTTCCAGGTGCCAACCAGCGAATCCTTGGACTGCGCGAGAGCCGCGCCGCTGATGAGGCCGAAGACGATCGCCGACACAAACAGGTGTTTCGTGTTTACCATGCGCACCTTTTCTAATTGATGGGAGTTGCTTCTGTATTGAAGCAGCGACAGTCTGGCTCAGCAGCGAGGGGAACGCAAGCTTTCCTGATCGGTGGGGTCCACGCTCGCACCCAACGAACGCTACCGGACCAAGCCCTCGATTGCGTCCACCACAAGCATGGTCCCAACCGCAAGCTTCACCAGATCCCCGTCGAGAATCCCGTATCGATAACCGGCGGGAGCGGGTCCTATCCTCACAGATAGTTCCAGCGGAAGCTCCCCGACAACAATCCCGTGCGGCAGCGAGTGGCCAACGACGTAGCGCTTCTTCGCCTGTCCCGGAGGCAGGCACCCGTTGTTCTTCTTGGCCAAGCCCGGGGGGCAGTTGCCTCGGCCGTGTTGCGTGACGAAGTAGGAGCGAGCGGCCTCCCGTTGAGTGTCGCTGAAGACGACGGTCACGTGGGTCTCCTGCGACTTCCCTTTCTCCTTCTTCGGCTTCTGTGCCGACAGCGCACTGGAGCCCACGAGTGACAACGCCAAGGCAAGTGCAACGAGTCGTCTCATGTTGTTTTCCTCCCCAACAGGCCACGCCCCAGCTGAGCCTGCCGTTCAGCCAGTGTGCCCGTGGAAAGGGTTGCCAGCGGATCGCTGTAGATCCGTAGGAACTGCATGTCGATCAACACTCTGAGCACCTCATTTGCTTGGTTGACCGCGTCAAGACGTGCACGCATCTGCTCGCGCTCGGACGTGATGGGTCGGGCGGCTGGTGTGTTCACGGTTCTGCCTCGGATGAGACTGTAGCGCTCAGGTCACGGCAGGGCTGTCTCGTTCTGCACAGCCGCGCAAGGGCGCGAGTTCCTTAATAACTTGCGCTGTGCAAACCAGGACAGACAGTCGCGCCGCCGGACTGCCATGCTCAGCCAACAGACGCATGGCCGCCGCGACCAAGACACTCGACACCATGACCGCTGACGCGGGCGCCGAGGTGCGCCGGCAAGAAGCGCTCCTCAAGACCGGCGCGCTGCAGAACGCCATCCTCAACAGCGCCAACTTCTCGAGCATCGCCACCGACGACAAGGGTGTCATCCAACTGTTCAATGTCGGCGCCGAGCGGATGCTCGGGTATGCCGCTGCCGACGTTCTCAACAAGATCACGCCGGCCGATATTTCCGACCCGCAGGAGCTGATTGCCCGCGCCGACACTCTCAGCGTGGAACTGGGCACGACGATTTCGCCCGGTTTCGATGCGCTGGTTTTCAAGGCCTCGCGCGGAATAGAAGATATCTACGAGCTCACCTACATTCGCAAGGACGGCAGCCGCTTCCCCGCGATTGTATCGGTCACGGCGTTGCGCAACGATCAGGGCGGGATCATCGGCTACCTCCTGATCGGCACCGACAACACGGCCCGCAAGCGCGTCGAGGCGGAGCAGCAAAAACTCGATCAACGTCTTCGCGACCAGCACTTCTACACGCGCTCGCTGATCGAATCCAACATCGATGCCCTGATGACGACCGACGCCGCCGGCATCATTACCGACGTCAATCGGCAGATGGAAGCGCTCACCGGATGCACGCGAGACGAGCTGATCGGCGCACCGTTCAAGAACTACTTCACCGATCCGGAGCGCGCCGCTGCCGGGATCAAGCTGGTGCTGCGGGAAAAAAAGGTCACCAATTACGAGCTCACCGCGCGTGCGCGCGACGGCAAGATGACCGTCGTGTCCTACAACGCGACGACGTTCTACGACCGCGATCGCACCTTGCAGGGCGTGTTCGCCGCTGCCCGCGATATCACCGAGCGCAAGCACATCGAGCAAATCCTCCAGGAGAAAAACCTCGAACTCGAATCCGCGAAATCCGTCGCCGAGCAGACAGTCGAACGCCTCGAGGAAGTGGAACAGCTCAAGAAAGGGTTTCTGTCAACCGTCAGCCACGAGTTGCGCACGCCGTTGACCTCGATTCGCGGATCCCTCGGCCTGCTCGCGTCCGGCGCCGCGGGCCCGTTGTCGGACCACGTGGTCGAGGTCGTCGCGCTCGCTGAGCGCAATGCCATCCGTCTGATGGCGTTGATTGAAGACATTCTCGATCTGGAGCGGCTCGAAACCGGCAAGATCGAACTGCACATCACCCACGTCCCGATTGCCTCGATTCTGCGCCGCGCGATGGAGTCGCTCGCCGCCTTCGGCGCACAGGGCGTCAGGGTCGAGGCCCCGACCGTGTCGTCGTCCATCCATGGCGACGCCGATCGGATCGTGCAAGTGCTCGTCAATCTCCTGTCGAACGCCGTCAAGTTTTCTCCGCCCGGTGGCGTGGTCACGATTGCCGTGACCGCAGACGGTAAATGGACAGAGTTCCGCGTCATCGATCATGGCCGCGGTGTGCCCGCCGTCCATCGGCGCGCGATCTTCGAGCGGTTTCGCCAGGTCGATCCATCCGACGCGCGCGAGAAGGGCGGCGCCGGACTCGGACTGGCGATCTGCAAGTCGATTGTCGAGCAGCACGGCGGCAGCATCGGCGTGGAGAGCGAGGAAGGCGCCGGCAGCGCGTTCTGGTTTCGCCTGGCGACGCACGCGCCCGATGACGAGACGCCATCGTGAAGGTGCTGATCATCGACGATGACGCCGATATTCGCTTCGTTGCGGCGATGAGTCTCCGCGCCGGCGGCGCCATCGACGTCGTTGAGGCCAGCGGCGGCCTCGACGGCGTACGCAAGGCACGCGAGGAACAGCCGGACGTCATTCTCCTCGACATGATGATGCCAATGATGGATGGGTCGCAGACGATCGCCGCGTTGCGGATGCAGAGGGAAACCGCGACGACGCCGGTCATCTTCCTCACGGCGAAGACGATCGTCGCCGAGATTCAGGGCATGAAGGACCTTGGCGCCGCCGGAGTCCTGATCAAGCCGTTCGACCCGCGGACGTTGGCGGCCGATGTCCTCGCCCTGCTCACGTAGCCGTCAGCCTCCGAGTCGAACGCGAATGCGCAGGATCAGCTCGCGCATGTCAATGGGTTTGCTCAAGAAATCGTCGGCCCCGAGCGTGAGCCCGGCGAGCCGGTGGCGCACATTCGCACCGGTCGTCATCAGGATGACTGGGATGGCGCTCAGCTCAGGATCGGACTTGAGCAGCCGGCACACCGAATAGCCGTCGAGCCCCGGCATGGCGATATCGAGCAGAATCAACGCCGGTCGCTCGGCGCGCACTCTGTCGACCACGCCCTCGCCCGAGCGGAGGGCGATCGGGAGGAACCCGGCGTGCGCGAGCGAGACGCCGAGAATCCTCCGCTGGTCGGCATGATCTTCAGCGATCAGGATTTTGATACCGGTAGCGGGCGCGCGTTGCGGCGCCGACATGGCTGGCGCGTCCGCAAGATCATGAGTGAAGGCGCGCCGCATCTTCTCCAGTGCCACCCGTGCCAGCGGCGCATCAACCACGCCGGCGGCAAGCAGGCTCTCGAGGTCGGCCGCGCGACGGCTGATGGTGGGAAATCCGATTGTCCCGGGCAGTCCAATGAGCCGATGCACGCGGTCGGTCAGCTCCGTCGGCGGATCACTGGCGGGATGGACCAGGGCTTCTTCCAGGAGCGCGGCGATGGCGTCGTAATCTGTGACGAACGTGGCGACGAAACGAGCACGGGTCTCGCCCAGGACGCGTGCCAGCTCGTCCGGCGGCGGTGACGACGGAATAGAAGGCGGCGAAGGCAGCCCGGCGGTCATGGCTCGCGTCTCTTGGTGAGTACCCATATTGCGATACGTTACGGAAGGGCGGCCGCGATGGCTGTTCCAAAACGTACAGCCCGTCGCCGATGCCACACTCCAAGACCGGTCGTAAGAAATCACCCAAACGCATCCTGAAAAGCCGACACCATGGACTATCTCAGTCTCCGCCGTCGTGAATTCGAGACCACGCTGAAGGTTCTGCGGGCGTACCCGGAAGACAAAGCGCAGATGAAGCCAGCCGAGAAGTCGCGCACGGCAGGTGAACTCGCGATGACCCTCGCCGGCGAGGAACGCATCATCTCTGCCTTGATCGAAACAGGCGCGACGAATCTGAACGTATGGAAGACCGAGCGTCCTTCATCGATGGCAGCCATCATCGCCACGTGGGAACATGCTGCCTCGGAGAACCATGCGGCGCTGGCGAAGCTATCTTCCGAGGACTTCGGCACGATCGTAGATTTCTACGGGACGCGGATGCCACTCGCTGACGCCTTGTGGCTGGAATTGCTCGACCACATTCACCATCGTGGCCAGTTCTCAGTGTACTTGCGCGTCGTTGGCGCCAAGGTACCGTCCATTTACGGACCGACTGCGGAGGTCCAATGGCCCTCGGCCGATTGATCGGCGCAGCCGTCGCCGGCGACTCCAGTCGAGACGCTCGCCAGAAGCTACAATAGTTGAAGGCTTTGTCCCGAACGGAGAGGTGGCCGAGTGGTCGATGGCGGTGGTCTTGAAAACCACTGTACCCGGAAGGGTACCGGGGGTTCGAATCCCTCCCTCTCCGCCAGCCTTCGCCGCCTTCGGCGGCTTCGGCTAGGCCAGCCCTTCGGGCTGGCCATTTCTTTGGTCAGCCGCCGTCACCGAAGGCTGTCTCGCCGTAGCACGCAGAGCGTGCGGAGGCGGACTCCCGTCTCAATTCATCAACCACCCTTCGCTTGGAGTCATCCCCGGGGCGTCGGCGGCACTGGCTTCGGCGGCAAGCCCGGCGTCGATCTGGCGCATCAAGAGCGCCATCACTCCTCCGAGCGTGCCGCTTCCATCGCTGCCGCCCATGACCAGCGTGTTCGGCATGAACGGCACATTGCTCTTCGAGAGGGCTTCGACGGCGTTCACCAGCGCCGTGGCGTTCGCTCCCAGGGCGGCAACCTGCCTTTCGTAGGCCTCGGCCCTTGCCAGACCGACAGATCTGACCTGCGCGCCCTGGGCCGCGCCGGTCTGCTCGATGAACGTGGCCTCTCCCTGGGCTTCCATTTTCCGGGCCGCAGTCCGGTTGCTTTGGATGTCCACACCCACCTGGGACTTCGCGAGGTCCGCCTGCATGTCCGCAGTGCCTTTGGCCTTCTCGGTTTCGGTGCGCTGGTCCTGAGCCGACTTCTGCATCTTGTAGGTGTCCACTTGTTGATTGGCGATCTCCCGCTCCGTCAGCACCTCCACCAATTGCTCTGGGAGCACCACTGCCTGGATATAGACGCCGCGCGTTTCGACCCGATATTTCGCCAGTTCTTCTTTGACGTACTCGAATGCACCTTGTTGCACCGCTTCACGAGTGGCGATGAAGCTCACCGCGGGCATGCTTTGCAGCTTGTTGCGAAAATGGTTGCCCACCGCGGCCTGCAACACCTCGTTGACGAGGTTCGCCACGCTTCCAACCATGGAGATGACATACGGAGCCTGGGTGTCTGGAATGTGAATCTGCACCTGCAGATCGATCGCGAAGTGAAACCCCTCACTGCTCTTTGCCTCAATCTGCTTCAGTTGCGCATCAAGATTGTGCGCTTGCGACACAACATCGGCCCAGTTCAGCGTGATGATAAACGTCGGCACAATGACGGCCTGGTAACAGCGAGGATTGATCGGGTACTTTCCCGTTCGCAGCGGCTCCTGCCAGATGCCGCGATGGCCGGGCCGCACGAGGCTGCCGAACTTGAACTCAATCCCCGACGTATCCTGCGTCGGGAGACCGACGTACGCTTTCATCACGGCAACCTGACCCTGCTCGACGACCAGCATGGGCACTTCTTCGACTCGGACCAGAAAAGGGTTGAGGTTGTACGCGCCGTACAGCAGGGGATCGTGTTGCAGCCCGATCTTGCCGCCCAGTTGCAAAAACTTCTGAAAATCCTGATAGGCGCTGTGCTTGTCATTCTGGTTGCCCAGAATGGTCTCGATGAGTCGCGCGTCCGTGGCGGAGCTCGCGCCAGCGACGGTCTCCAACGCTTCGATATCTTTGAATCCGCCCAGGCGGCTCGCGATATCACCAGCAGGCAAGGGCTCGCCTTCCAACGTCGTGACGACACCCACCATGTCGAGGACTTTTCCGGCCTCGGTTGGATGCGGAGAGATTCGGGTGACTTCGAGTTGCCGTTCTTCGAGCCCGAACGCCTCGTACGTGAGCGCGCCTTTCTTGTGAGCTAACGTGCTGAGATCGGAAGAAATGGGTTGGCCGAACACCTCCGGCTTGGTGATCACCATGAATGCGACGGGATGAATCGGAGCCAGTGTGCCGGGAGACAACACCGGCCGCTGAACGCCCTTTTGACCGCCTTTTTCGATGAACGTGTTCAGGTCACTGAAATTACCGAACTCCGGTTTGTACACCGCCGACTTAGCGCCGATGGGCAGCGGCTGTCCAACTTGGGCAATCACCACGCCGATTTGGCCCGCGGGCACCTGCACCCACGGATGCTTCGTCACGGCGAACACCAGGCCGAATTTGAAGCGGAGGCCGGGCATGAGCAATTGCGCCTGGTACCCCGCTTCCCCACGGAACGCCAGGGGATTGTCTCCGGGCAGTTTGGCTCCGAATCGTTTGCGGACCAGTCCGATCTGGGTGGGACCGATGCTGTAGATTGAGTGAAGAAGAGATGATCAAGACCACGACTGCTGCGATGAAGAGAGACCATGTTCCAACGTCGAATATCACAGGGCAGCTCCTTGCAACCGTCTTGACTTCGGCAGAAGTCTACCATCTCGCGTCAGAGGCGAGGCGCGCGAGCCGTTCGCGTCGAACGAACCTTGTAGAACCGAACGAACCTTGCGGAACCGAGTAGAACCTCGTAGAACCCCGCAGAACCCGGGATCCTAGCGATTCACCGTTCGACTGAGTCGCTTGAAGGTGTAGAACGTCTCGGTCTGCAGCGTGTCGTCCACACGAATCTCCCGCCGCGTGACGGCGACGAGCTCCCAGCCCTCCCTTCCCCGGGCATTCAGCATGGAGTCCGCGGGGCCCGCTTCGCGCCGCGTGTCTGTACGAGGCTCGGCCGGTACACCACGTTCGCGGGTGAGTTCCGTCCGGTACTCCCACAGTTGCATGGTCTCGCCGGGGCGTGACGTCTGGGCCGTTATGGCCACGGCGCCGAAGATCAGAGCTGCAAAGACGACGACCACAGCGAGCGCACGTGTACTCATCATGCCTCCCGGCGTTCTGACGACGCGATCCCTGCGTCGGCCGGGTGATTCTCCAGCCGTCGCTCGACTTCGAAGAGCTTTGGCCAGGCTGGCGCGTTTTGACGCGCCTCAGTCGCGGGCGTATGCTCGATACAGCCGAATCCGCGGCCAGACGGCGCGGAGCGGGGGAACCACTGGGCGAGCCGTGGCTCGCGGGGGCACATCCGGTGCGCGACCGGAGGAGGACCTTCAACCTCCAGCCCGTCAGCTAACCTCGCAGGCGTTTGGAGGCTTGTTGAACCGCCGTACTCCGAATCCTGAGCACACGTCCGGTCTCGGTCTCCTGACGCTCGGCGCGATCGGGGTCGTCTATGGAGACATCGGCACCAGCCCGTTGTACTCCTTGCGTGAGTGCTTTCACGGAGAACACGGCGTCGCGGCGACGCACGACAACGTGCTCGGCGTGCTGTCGCTGATCTTCTGGTCGCTGACGCTGATCATCTCCGTCAAATACATCCTCTTCGTCATGCGCGCGGACAACAACGGGGAAGGCGGCATCCTCGCGCTCCTCGCGCTGGTCGCGCAGGGACCCGATGCGAAGCGGAAAAGCCGCGCGATGCTCATCGCGCTCGGCTTGTTTGGTGCAGCGCTGCTCTACGGCGACGGCATGATTACACCGGCGATCTCGGTTCTCAGCGCGGTCGAAGGACTCGAGGTCGTCACTCACATCTTCGAACCCTATATCGTCCCCATCACGCTCGTGATCCTGGTGGTCCTCTTCATGATCCAGTCGCGCGGGACGACCCGCGTGGGCATGTTGTTCGGGCCGGTCATGATCGTGTGGTTCGTGACGATTGCCGTTCTCGGCCTCACGTGGGTGGTGCGGGAGCCGCGGGTGCTGACGGCCTTCAATCCCATGCACGGCCTGAGCTTCTTTGTGGCAAACGGCTGGCACGGGTTCGTCGTGCTCGGCGCCGTCTTCTTGGTCGTGACGGGCGGAGAAGCCTTGTACGCCGACATGGGGCACTTCGGTCCAAAGCCAATCCGGCTGGCCTGGTTTTCGATTGTGCTGCCCGCGCTTTTCCTCAACTACCTCGGACAGGGTGCGATGATTCTGCTCGATCCCGCCGCGGCATCCTCTCCGTTTTTTCTCATGGCGCCGCGCTGGGGCCTGCTCCCGCTCGTCATCCTCGCCACTGCGGCCGCGATTATTGCTTCCCAGGCGCTGATCTCCGGTGCGTTTTCGCTGACCCGCCAGGCGATCCAGCTTGGATACTCACCGCGGTTGGAAATCCTCTACACCTCGGCGCACCACCAGGGACAGATCTACGTGCCTCAGGTGAACTGGGCACTGATGTTTGCCACGCTCGGCCTGGTCATCGGATTCCGCTCCTCGAGTGCGCTCGCTGCGGCGTATGGGATAGCCGTCAGCTTGACGATGCTCATCACGACGATGCTGGCTTACCTGGTTGCACGCGGCGCGTGGGGCGTTCGCCGGCCTGTCGCCGGTTCGATCGCGCTCTTTTTCTTCCTCATCGAGCTCGGCTTCTTTGGCGCGAACCTGACGAAGGTCCTGCACGGGGGCTGGTTCCCGCTGGTGGTCGGTACCGTGGTTTACACGCTTCTTTCGACCTGGAAAGCGGGTCGTGCGCTCCTGGCGCAGCGCATGCGGGAGCGCCTCTATCCATTCGACAAATTCCTGCAAGACATCGAAGCGTATCCGCCCCAGCGCGTGTCGGGCACGGCCATTTTCATGACGAGCAACCTGCAGGGCACGCCGCCGACGTTGCTCCACAACCTGCAACATAACAAGGTGCTGCACGAACGGGTCGTCCTCCTCACGGTCACCACGAGCGACGTCCCGCATGTTAGTGGCGACAATCGCGCGACGGTCGACCCCCTGGGCCACGGCTTCTACCGGGTGACGCTCCGATACGGATTCATGGAGGAACCGAACGTTCCGGAGGCTCTCGAGGAGGCCTCGGCCCGCGGTTTCCCGCTCGACCTGAACGAGACGACGTTCTTTCTCGGCATTGAGACGTTACTGGCGACTCGCCGCCCCGGGCTGCCGCTGTGGCGCGAACGGCTCTTCGTGCTGATTGCCCGCAATGCCATGCGCGCGAATGCGTTCTTCAAGATTCCTCCCGAACGGGTAGTTGAGCTCGGTATGCAGGTGGAGCTGTAGGTCTTCGTCTCCTCCGTGCCCCCTGAAAGATCCAGTGCCACAATGTCCTAACTGTGACAGACACGTCGTTCTCTGACTGGCTGGCGGCGCTGGACAAACGGCATCTCGCGAACCTCAGGCCCTCCGAGGTGGCCCGCGCGCTGCGTTCCCTTTCGTCGTGCTACGTCGAGCGCCGGTCGAAGCTGGCGCAGGGAGCCGCATTGAGCACGGCAGGAAAACGAGCCGCGTTCGGGCTGTTCTACGGGCCTTTCCATTTTCTGGTCACCCGTGAAATCGTCCGGGCGATCGATCGCGCGCGATATGTTGCCCACATACTGGATCTCGGCTGCGGCACGGGTGCGGCTGGCGCGGCGTGGGCGATGGAGAGCGGGTCCTCAATCAACGGCGTCGACAAGCATCCGTGGGCGGTGTCCGAGGCCAGCTGGACGTACCGGCAGTTCGGCATCGGCGGATACGCGGGGCAAGGCGACATGATGCGCGCGCCAATTCGTGGCCGTAAAGGCCACGGAATCCTGGCTGCCTATTCAATCAACGAGATCGACGATGACGCGCGGTCGGTACTGCTGATCAAACTGCTTGACGCACGCGAACAGGGTGCGCACGTGCTCGTGATCGAGCCGATTGCGAAACGCGCACTCGCCTGGTGGGCCGAATGGCAGGACCGGTTCGTGGCCGGTGGCGGCAGAGCCGACGAGTGGCGGTTCAGAATCGACCTTCCCGAGCGTCAGCGCCTCCTCGGTCGCTCGGCCGGACTAGATCCGCGCGAGCTGACCGCCCGCAGTCTATGGATTTAGAACTCACTTCAGGTTCTGCAGGGTTCTACAGGGTTCTACAAGGTTCTACGGGGTTCGTTCGGGGTTCATTCGGTTCAGAGAACCTTGCAGAACCTTGCAGAACCTCGTAGAACCCAGCAGAACCCTGTAGAACCTGTTCGTTTCAGTTCGGATAGAATCCCGTGATCCCGGCGCCTCCGGGGAGGACACGATTCGATGGCACAGGCCGCAACCCCGCTCACGCCGCGACGCGGCTTCACGCTGACCCAGCAGATTTTCGCCGGCCTGATCCTCGGCATCATTGTCGGCGCCATTATCGACGCCACGCACCCGGGATATGCCGTCTACTTCCGTCCCTTCAGCCAGTTGTTCCTTCGGCTGATCAAGATGGTCATCGCACCGCTGATCTTCGCAACGCTCGTGGCGGGGATCGCCGGGGCAGGCCACTTCAAGGTCGTCGGACGGATGGGACTGCGGGCACTCATCTACTTCGAAGTCGTCACCACGCTCGCGCTGGTGATTGGGCTCGTTGCGGTCAACCTGACGAAGCCCGGAGTCGGCGTCAACCTGCCGATAGGCCAGGCATCCGACATAACGGCCAAGCCTCAGACGTGGGATCAGATCCTCCTTCACGTCGTTCCCGAATCGCTGTTGGATGCGATGGCCAAAGGGGACGTGCTTCAAATCGTCGTGTTCAGCATTTTCTTCGGGATTGCGCTGGGCATGATTGGCGACAAGGGACGACCGGTGCTGGCCTGGTGCGAAGCGCTCGCCGAGACGATGTTCAAGTTCACGAACATCGTGATGCACTACGCGCCTGTCGGCGTCGGTGCGGCCATTGCCTATACCGTCGGCCATGGCGGCATCGGCGTGCTGTACAACCTGGCCTGGCTCGTCGCGACCCTCTACGGCGCCCTGGCCGTTCTCATCCTTGCCGTGTTCCTTCCGATCGCCCTCCTGTTCAAGGTCCCGCTCCGGAAGTTCATCCGCGCGGTCAAGGAACCGGCGATCATTGCGTTCTCGACGACGTCGAGCGAAGCCGCACTGCCGCGCGCGATGGAGGCGCTCGAGCGCCTGGGTGTTCCGCGGCGCATCGTGTCGTTCGTCCTTCCGCTGGGCTACAGTTTCAATCTCGATGGGACGACGTTGTACCTCTCGCTGGCAGCCGTGTTCGTCGCGCAGGCCGCCGGCGTGCAGTTGACGATCGGGCACCAGATCACGATGCTGGTCACGCTGATGCTGACCAGCAAGGGCGTGGCGGGAGTACCCCGGGCGTCTCTGGTCATTCTCGCGGGCACGCTTGCCAGCTACGGGCTGCCTCTCGAGGGGGTGACACTCATCCTGGGTGTGGACGAGCTGATGGACATGGCGCGAACAATGACGAACGTGATCGGCAACTGCCTGGCGACTGTGGTGATCGCGAAGTGGGAAGGGGAATTCGTCGAGGCGACCGATCAGCAGCTCGAGCTCGCGGCGGCGCGTGGGGAGATCTGACGACGATACCGAACTTGTGACGCATCGCTCGACTCACGGCACGAGCGATACCGCGCATTCATCGACGCCGTGGCCTTTGACCCTGGTCACCTCCAACTGCAGGCGCTCGTAACGAATCGTGTCGCCGACGGCGGGAGGCCGGCCAAGAAGCGTGAGCACCAGGCCGCTGACGCTGTCGACGTCCTCGTGCTCCAGATCGAGATCGAATTCCTGGCCCAGTTCGTCGAGTCGCATCGTTCCAGGCACGCGCAGTCGTCCGCTCGGGTCGCGATACACCTGCGGTGCCGTGAGAGGACCCTCTTCGATCTCGCCGACGACCTCTTCGAACAGGTCCTGGAGCGTGACGACGCCGGCGGTGCCCCCGTGCTCGTCGAGAACGATCACCATCTGCGTCCGCTCCCGCCGCATCGTCGACAGCACTGAATCAAGGAGCGCGGTTTCGGGAACCAGCGGCAGGGGCCGCACGTGAGTTCGTCCAATCGCCTCGCCGCGCAGAAGCACACCCAGCAGATCCTTGATGTGAACCATGCCGATGATGTGATCCAGATCCCGCTCGTAGATCGGGTAGCGCGTGTGGGGCGTCCGTCCGAGAAGCTCGCGGATCTGATCGGGCGGCGTCCCGAGCGGAATGCCGACCACGCGGACTCGCGGCACCATGGCCTCACCGGCCGACAGGCCGCCGAACTCGAACAGCTCCTGCAGCATCTGTCCGGACTCGGCGCGAATGGCGCCGAGGTCCTCGCTCTCCTGCACGATGAGCTGCAGTTCCTCGGCCGTGTAGTACTGATCGGCGGCCTGCGCCTGGCGGTTGACGCCAAGCAGCTTCAACACATAGTTCCCCAGCGCGCTGAGCGCCAGCACGAACGGGAACAGGGCGTTGCGGATCCAGCGCATCGGAGGCGTGATCCACATCGCCAGCTGCTCCGCGCGCTGCAGCGCGAGAGACTTCGGAATCATTTCGCCGATGACGATGTGGAAGTAGGTCAGGATCACGACCGCCAGCGTGCTCGCCAGTCCGTGCGACGCGAAGAGTTGCGGCAGTCCATGGCCGCCGAGCAATTCGTAGAGCCCGTCGGCCAGCACATGCTCGCCATACATGCCCAGGCCGAGGCTGGCTATGGTGATGCCGAGCTGCGCGGTTGCGATGTACCGATCCTGCTGTTTGGGATCGTCGAAGATGCGCTGCACGGCGCGCGCGAGCCTGTTGCCCTCGTGCGCTTTCTGGTCGATCGCGGCCCGCGGGGCGCCCACGATGGCAAACTCCGCCGCGACGAACAGCCCGTTCAGGATGATCAGCGCCGCGATGATCAAGAAGGCCGTCACGCCCCTGCGCCTTCGTCCTGTTTGAGCCGTTCGCCGACGATGACCGACGTGATGGCATTCCCGTCGAGCGCTTCGACTTCGACATGGACGCCGTCGACGTCGACTTCCTCACCCGGCTCAGGAATGCGGCCCAGGACCGTCGTGATTTGCTCGGCGACGGTCCGATCGAGGCTGCGCCACGCAGACCCCATGAGCCGGGCGGCCTGATCCAGCCGCATCGATCCCGGAAGGCGGAGACGTCCGTCCGCGAGACGGATCGGCCGCGCCTGCATCGACTTGAACTCGTCCGACACGCCGCCGAGCAGTTCGGCGACCACGTCCTCGAGCGTGATGAGACCTACCACCGAATCGTTGGCATCGACGACCAGCGCCTGGTGGCTTCGGCGCTCACGCAGGAATGTCAGCAGACGATCTGCGGCCATCGTATCGGGCACGCGCACGATCGGCCGGAGCAGAATGCTCACCGTCAGACCGCTCGCCTGGACGTAACGCGTCACGACATCCTTCGTGTGAAGGATGCCGATGATGTTGTCCATCGACCCGCGGTAAACCGGAAGCCGGCTGTACGGACTCGCCGCCACGGTCCGCAGAACGTCTTCGAAGGGCAGCGACGCATCGATGGCCGCGAGGCGCGCGCGCGGGACCATCAACTGTCGCGCACTGCGCAGTCCCAGCCGGAGTGCCCGGTGAAGGCGGACCTGTTCCTCGGGCTCGAGCAGGCCGCCGTCGCGGCTTTCCGCGATCAGCAGCGCGATCTCCTCCGGCGAGTGCACGTGCCGGTGGCCGGTCGAGGGAATGCGGAGCGCCTTGAGCAGCAAAACAGCGCTGCCGTTGAGGAAGTTGATCGACCACGAGAAGACGCGGATCGACCACTGCATCGGAAGAACGGTGAAGAGCGCCGTGCGGGTGGGATTCTGCAGCGCGAGCGATTTCGGCACGAGCTCGCCCAGAATCACGGCAAGCGTGGTGAGAAACGTCAGCACGATGCCGGCGGCGACCGACTCGACGGTCGCCGGCTGCATGCGTTCAAAGCGCTCGAGGAACGGTTCCAGCCGCGGCGCAAGTGTCGCCTGCCCGTAGGCGCCGAGGATCAGGCTGGACAGCGTAATGCCTATCTGCGACGCCGCGATGTAACGGTCGAGCGCTCCGGGATCTTCGAGGACGGGCAGGATTCGGGCTGCCAGGACGTTTCCGTCCTCTGCCATCCTGCGAAGGCGGCTCCGCCTGGCGCTGACCGCTGCGAACTCCGCAGCCACAAATAAGCCGGTCAGGAGAATGAGCAGGGCGATGATCGCCCAGGCCACCAGCATGCACGCGAATCGTACCGCAAAAGAACGGCAGAGGCAGGAAACAGGGGAAAAGGTGCTTATCCCTTGTCATTCAGCCCTGAGCGCCACCACGGGATCGACGCGCGTGGCCCGGCGTCCAGGAAGGTAGCTCGCCAGGGCGGCCACCACCGCCAGCAGAGCAGCCACCGCCGCGAACGTCAGAGGATCCTCGGGGCGCACGCTGAAAAGCAGCTTCGACATGAGCCGGGTCAGGGCAAACGCACCTAGGGCGCCGAGCCCGATTCCTGCGACGGCCAGGACCATGGCACGGCCGACAACCATCCGCAGCACATCAGCGCGCTGCGCTCCCAGGGCCATCCGGATCCCAATTTCCTGGGTACGCTGCGTGACGGAATAGCTGATGACCCCGTAGATTCCAACCGAGGCCAGCACAAGCGCCACGGCCGCAAAGATCATCAGCATGATCATCGTGACGCGGCGCTCGGCCGTGGACACGGAGATGACTGCCGTCATCGGCATGATGTCGGCGACCGGCACGTCCGGGTCGATTTCGTGCACCGCGTTGACCAGCGCGGGCACGACGCTCAAGCTCTCGTCCCGGGTCTTCACCACGACGGTCGTGAATGGATACGCGAATCGGGCCGGTGGAAGATAGCTCGCGCCTTTGGGCTCGGTTTCGAGGCTCGCCGATCGGATATCGCCCACGACGCCGATGATCTCGTCCGGGCCCTCGTCGTTCCACGCGAGGACGATCCGGCGTCCGATTGGATCCACGTCGCCGAAATACTTCTTGACCAGCATCTCGCTCACGATGATGCGCCTGGTCTTCGGCGCCGTGTCACGGCCGTCGAAGAGACGTCCACGCAAGAGCGGAATGCCCATGGCCTTGAAGTAGTCGTGCGTGACGACTCGGACGTCCGAGACCGGCTCGTCTCCGGTGCGGGGCTTCTCGTGTCCCTCGATGAAGAAGCTTGTCGCGGCTCCCAGTCCGTTGAGAGGCAGGAAGCTCACACCGCCGGTGGCCTGAACGCCGGGCAGCGTGTCGAGGCGAGCGAACAAGCGGTCGAAGAAGGCAATCGACCGGCCTTCATCCCGATAGCTCGCGGAAGGCAGCGTGACCTTCATGGTCACGGTTCGAGACGGATCGAAGCCGGGATCGACGCGCATCAACGTCATGAAGCTGCGGACCAGCAGTCCCGCTCCAACCAAGAGAACGAGCGCAAGCGCCATTTCGATCACGACCAGGGCGTGCCGTGCACGTCTCCCGCGGCTCGCGCTTCCAGTTCGCCCGCCCTCTTTGAGCGCATCGGTCAGGCTGCTGCCCGCAGCGGTGAATGCCGGGATCACGCCGAACAGCAGGCCGCTTGCGAGGGCAACCACACAGGCGAACGAAAGGACCCATGGGTCGAGTCCGACAAACTCCAGCCGTGAAACCGGCAGGTTTGCCGAGACCACGGTCCGCAGAAATCGAAGCCCCCACCAGGCAAGACCAACGCCCGCGGCGCCGCCGACCACAGCGAGCAGCAGGCTTTCGGCGAGCAGCTGCCTGATCAGACGTCGCACGATCCGCTCCCAGCGCGGCGCGAACCGCGAGCTCTCGCTGACGGCTCGTCGCGCGCGCGAGCAGCAGGTTGGCCACGTTCGCGCAGGCGATGAGCAGCACGAACCCGACGGCACCAAGCAGTACGAGAAGAGCAGGGCGGACATCGCCAGTCAGCTGTTCCTTCAGCGGCACGACCCGCGCGGTCCATCCGGTGTCGAAATTCGGAAACTTCCGCGTCAGCTCGCTGGCCACGCGGGTCATGTCGTCCTGTGCCTGCGGAAACGTGACGCCATCTTTCAACCGCGCGACGACCATGGTCCAGCGGCCCTGTGGCGCGCGGGCCTCCGCCGAGAATCCTGCCGGAACCCAGACGTCGACGTTCTTGTCGAGAATGGAGAATCCAGGCGGCATGACCCCCACCACGGTAAAAAGGTTCCCGCCGAGCCTGATGCCACGGTTGATGACGCGCGGATCGGCGGCGAACCGCCGCTTCCAGAACCGATCGCTGAGGATGACGAATCGATTGGCGTTCGGCTGATCCTCCGCCGCCGTGAATACCCGTCCAACTGCGGCGTTGACTCCGAGAATCGGGAACAGCGTGGCGTTCACGATCTGCATCGGCAGTTCTTCGGGCTCCCCGTCGCCGGTATACGCCGTGCGGAATGTCATGCTCACGATCGACATCTCGTCAAACGTGCGATTCATTTCCCGCCAATGAAGGAAATTGGCGGGCGACACGACGTTGTTCTTGCGGTCGCGCGGAAGGTTGTGTTCCCAGACGATCGCGAGACGATCGGGGTCCCTGTAGGGCAGGCGCTGAATGAGAACCGTATTGACCACGCTGAAGATGGCGGTGTTGGCGCCGATACCGAGCGCGAGCGCCGCGACGGCAACAACGGTGAAGCCTGGCGAGCCGAGCAGCAATCGGACGCCGTGACGCAAATCCTGGAGTAACGTCCGCAATGTCTACTCGCTTCGAAGGCTGACGATCGGATCGACTGACGCGGCGCGACGTGCTGGCGCCGCTGTCGCCGCGAGCGCGACGACGAAGAGGACGACCGCGACCGATGCGTAAGTGGCCGGGTCCGTCGGCGTCGACCCCGAAGAGTTGCGTGGTCAGCAACCGGCTCAAGGCGAGCGCACCAGCCAGTCCACCCGCGAGCCCAATCGCAGCGAGCCAGATGCCCTGACGAACGACCAGCGACACGAGATCGGATCGGCGGGCGCCGAGCGCCATGCGGATACCGATCTCGCGGCGGCGCTCGGACACGGCGTAGCTCAGCACCCCGTGAATGCCGATTGCAGCCAGCACGAGTGCAACGCCGGCGAACAGGCCGAGCAGGAGCATTGTGAAACGGCGCTGACCGATCGAGCGCGAGAGCGTGACGTGCAGAGGCTCGACGCCGAACACCGCAAGCCCGCGATCGACATCGTGGATGGCCCCGATGACGGACTGGCTCGAGCGATCGAGGATCGCCGGTCGTGCGAACGAGCAGCACGCCGGCGCCGTTGGCGGAGGGCGTCTGGGCCAGCGGCGTGTAGACGGCGATCGGCGACGCCTCCGTCAGCCCGTGGAACTTCTCGTCGGCCACGACGCCGACGATCGTTCGAGAGGTTCCCCAGAAGCGAATCTTGGCCCCGATCGGTTCGCGATCCGGAAAGAACCGCCGGGCTGCCGTCGCGTTGACCAGCGCAACCGGCGTGGCCGTCGGTGTTGTCGCTGTCCCTGAATAATCGCCCTCGAACGAGCTCGAGTCCCACGGTGCGGAAAGTACGACGGGCTCACCCGCCGGACGGAGATCTCCGGCCACGTGCGCGCCTCGGCTTCGCGGCCGACGATCGAGAACGAGTTGGTGAAGCCGGGATCGAGCGGATGATTTCCGGCGAGGGCGGCCGACACGACGCCGGGCAGTGTCATCGGCGCGCGCCGAGCAGCGCCGCGTTGAACGCATGCTGCTCCTTGAAGTCCGGCCACCGGCGGAAGTCGACCGGATAGCGCGCGGACGGGAGTTGATACTCGGCCTTCAAGACGCCCGCAGCCTGGAATCCGGGATCCACGCGCTGAAGCGTCCAGAAGCTCCGAATCAGCAACCCGGCGCCCGATACGAGCACGACGGCGAACGCGAGCTCGGCGACGACCAGCGCGCTGCGAAGGCGACCCCGGCAGGTCCCGCACGATCCCGGTTCGCGCCGTCGGAGAGCGACGACTGCAAATTGATCCGGCGAGCCTGGAGCATGGGGATGAGCCCGAACACGACGCCGACGAGCACGGCCAGCGTGAGTGCGGCGACAGGACCGGCACGTTGATCGTGGCGAGGCGAAAGCCGCGGAACGTCGGCAGGCGCAATCGCGACGAGCGCGCGAACACCCCGCGTACGCGAGTCCGACGCCCAGGACCGACGCCGCGATGCGTCAACAGCAGCGTCTCGGCAAGCGCCTGACGGACGATGCGCGCAGTGCGTGGCGCCGAGCGCGCAGCGGACGGCGCTCTCCTGCGCGCGTGCGGTCGCCCGCGCGAGGAGCAGATTGGCGACGTTGACGCAGGCGACGAGGAGCACGAGCGCCGACGGCCGCGAGCAGAATGTAAAGCGCCGGCCGGACGGGACCGAAGACCACGCGCGTCGAGCGGCTCGACGTGGGCGCCGCGCGCGGCGTTGTCCGGAAAGCGCCTTCTCGAGATCGGTGGCGATCGACCGCCATCTCGCCCTGCGCCGACTCGTGCGTCGATTGCTGGCAGACAGACGGCCGATCACGAAGAGCGGATGAGTCGACCGGGGCAGCTGCGTGCACGTCCCCCTGCAGCGGCACCCAGATGTCGACCTCGGTCTGCATGCCGCGATCGGCGAACCCGCGCGAGTACGCCGCGGCCGACAAAATCTGGAGCACGCCGAAGTCCGCGCCGTCCGGCATGATCGCCACGATCGTCGTACGGACGATCGTCGAGCCGCAGCGTCTGTCCGACAGCGGCTGGATCGCGGATCGAACGAGCGCTCCCACAACGACTCGCTGATGAGCACGACCGCCGGTCCGCCCGGGTCGATCCTCATCGGCGTGAACGTCCGGCCGGCGACCGGTTGAAGGCCGAGCATCGGGCAGCAGCGTTGGCGGTGATGCTGAGAACGGGCAAGCGCACGGGGTCGCCGCGCTCCGGTGTCAGGTTGACCTCGTCCGGCCATCACCGCAGCCAGGTCTTCGAACGTGCGGCTGCGTGCCTTGAAGTCGATGTAGTCCGGCAAAGATGCCGGCTCGCGCGTCGTGCCGGTATTTCGATCCGTCTCCCAGACCATCGCGAGCCGATCGAGGTGCTGGAGCGGCGTCGGCCGAAGCAGCACCGCGTCGATGACGCTGAAGATCGCCGTGTTGGCGCCGATGCCGAGCGCCAGCGTGATGAGGACGATAGCGGTGAGCCCGGGCGTTTTCCGGAACGACCGGACGCGTAGCCGAGATCCGCCGAGCATCGACCGACCCTCACTTTCCGATCGCGCCAATCGCCCATGCGGCCTGCTTCCTCACGCCCGCGTCGGTGTCCTTGAGCGCTGGCAGCAAGCCGGGCAGCGCCCGCGAATCGCCGATGGCGCCGAGCGCCCAGGCTGCCTGCTGGCGGACGCCCTGGCTCTGGTCCGACAGCGCCTTGACGAGTGCGTCCACCGCTCGTGAGTCATCGATCGCGCCAAGCGCCCACGCGGCCTGTTTCCGGACGCGCTCGGCGTGATCCTCCAACGCTCGAATCAGCGCCGGCACGGCGCTTCGGTCGTCTATCGCGCCGAGCGCCCACGCGGCCTGCGCCCGCGTCGGTTCGTCGCTATCGCTGAGTGCCGCCGAGAGCGCGTCCGCTGCGGCCGGATCGTCAATGGCGCCGAGCGCCCATGCGGCCTGTCTGCGGACGCGCGGATCGGTGTCTTTCAAGGCACCGATGAGTGCCTGTACGGCACGTTTGTCGTCGATGGCGCCGAGCGCCCACGCCACCTGCTCGCGAACGCCGGGTTCACGATCCTTCAATGCTTCGACCAGCGCATCGACGGCGCGCTGATCGTCGAACGCGCCCAGGGCCCACGCGGCGTTGCGACGAGCCGTCCATGTCGTGCTGCGAAGCGCACCCAACACCGGTTGAAACGCGCGCGTGCCGATCGCCACCAGCGCCGCGGCAGCCTGCTCGCCGGGCGATGTGAGGTCGTTGGGGTTGCCGCGCCACCAGTTGCGGCTGCAGACCTGCGGTTCGACCGGCGCCGCATCGCCGAGCATGCTCGCGAGAGGCTGAATGGCATCGACGCGCCGTGTCGCCCAGTTCGCGCATCTCGCACGCGGCACGCGCTCTGACAACAGGATCCTGCGCGGCAAGATCTGCGATGAGTTCGCGCATGCTCCGCGCCTGGATGTCGTGATACTCGTTCGCCGACGCGGCCAGCGTCACCAGCGCGGTCAGTGAAGCGACGAGGGTCCGAATCACGTCACTGCTCCTGGCTGAATTCCTGGAGCCGCGGGTTTGGATTCGGATTGGGATTGGGGTTCGGGTTGGGATTCGGGTGCGGATGCGGATGGGGATGGGGACTGGGTACGTGCACGTTGAAACGATGCCCCCCGCCTCCGTCGCCGATCTCGGCGATCGCCTGTATGGCCGCTCGACGCACCGCGACATCTGCGTCCTTGAGCGCGGTCGTCAACGCCGGCAGCGCTCGAGAGTCACCCAGTTCTCCGAGCGCCGAGATGACGTGTCTCCGCACATCGGCATTCGCATCATTGATGACGGCGATGAGGGGATCGACCGCCGTGCTGTCTCCAAGCTCGCCAAGCGCGGACGCCGCGCTCCTGCGAATCGAAGGCGAACTGTCCTTCAGGAGGCCCGCGATGGCCGTGACGGCACGGCGGTCACCGATCTCGCCGAGCGCCGACAGCGCGTGCTGACGCACGTCCGGGTCGGCGTCCTTCAGCGCGTCGATCAATCCCGTCACCGCGCGCGCGTTGCCGATGTCGCCAAGCGCAGCCGCCGCCTGGCGCCTGACGCCCGCATCCGTGTCTTTCAGCGCCGCGACGAGTGCATCGACGGCCGCTTCTGCCGGGCTCTGCCGCGCCGTCACGACGCGCGTGTACGACGTGGACAACCCGGAGGCGCGGGACCATTCGAACGACGGGTGCAGCATTACGGTCGTGACGCCGATGAACACGGCGCTCGTCTTGAGTAGGGTCCGAACAAAGACAGCGAGGGGAGTCATGCGCATCTCCTGCTAAAAACGTAGCATCTGAAAACACACCAATGGGTCGGCGGGGCCTTTGGCCCCGCCCTTCGATTGCTGATTGTCGATTGCTGATTGCTGATTGGGCCGAGTCAATCAGCAATCAGCAATCAGCAATCAGAAATCAACGAGCCAGCTGCCCGAGCGCGAACGCCGCCTGCTGTCGAACGTCGGCGCTCGCAGTCCTTGAGCGCCGTCGTCAGACCGTCGATCGCGCGTGGGTCGCGAATCTGCCCGAGCGCAAACGCGGCCTGCTCGCGCACATCAGAGACGCTGTCTTTCAGCGCAATCACCAGCGGTTCCACCGCGCGGGGGTCACGAATCTGCCCGAGCGCGAACGCGGCCTGCTCGCGCACGTCGGCAGCCGGATCCTTCAAGGCAGAGATGAGCGGCTCGACGCCGCGCCGATCGCGAATCTGCCCGAGCGCAAACACGGCCTGCTGCCTGACGTCGGCCTTGGTGTCGCGCACCGCCACGACGAGGGCATCGACCGACGCCGGGTCGCGAATCTGCCCGAGCGCAAAGACTGCCTGCTCGCGCACGTCGTCGCTCGAATCCTTCAGCGCGGCGCTCAAGCCAGGAACCGCACTGTGGTCGCGAATCTGCCCGAGCGCGAATGCCGCCTGCTGGCGCACGTCCGCGTTCTGATCCTTCAACGCGCCGATCAGTGGTTCGACGGCGCGCGGATCGCGAAGCTGTCCGAGCCCGAACGCGGCCTGCTCGCGCACATCAGGCGAGCCATCAGACAGCGCCTGGACGAGCGGATCGAAAATACTTGGATCGCGCAGTTGCACGAGCGCGTGCATCGCGGTTTCGCGAACGTCCTTGTCTGTGTCCTTCAGTGCCGCCGTCAAGGCCGCAACGGTCCTGGGATCCGCCTTGCTCGGACGGCCGCCGTTGTCATGCGGATTCGCCGCGGCCTGCGCGGCTGCGTCCAAACCTGCGTTGATAGCCGCATTGAGGGTCCCGACGTCGAAGTGGCCAGTTACGGCCTGCACGCCCGCCATCGCGCCGGCGACCCCGTACTGCACGCCGGCTTGAACCCCGCTCTGGATTCCGCTCTGCACCGCGCTTTGAACGGCCGACTGCGCGGCCGCGCTCGCGCTGTGAGCCGCGCTATCCGCGTCGATCCGGTGCGAGCGGTCGGACGAATCTGACGGTGTCGGCGTCGGCGTTGGCGTTGGCGTGGGCGTGGGCGTCGGCGATTGAGCCGTGACGGCAGACGCGCTCTGCTGAACGGCCGCTGGCGCGGGTGTCTCCCCAGGCGTGGAGACGATCGTCCAGGGCTGCATTGACGCCAGCGGCATGACCGCCAGCGCGAAGAGCGACGTGGCTCCCGCGGCGCGCACGCGCGAAAGCGCGCGCTCGAGGAACGCTCGGATCCAGGATGGCCATGAGACGGCCTTCGAGCTCCGAGCGGTGCGCCATCGCCAGGCTCGCTCCCGCCATGATCGCGGGGAATCGGCCGGAGCGCATCACCCGTGCGATCTCGATGAGCTGATCGGCGTAGTCCGGACCGCGTGTGCCAGCGGCGAGAACCAGGTCGTCGCATGCGCGTTCGCGTTCCTGGCGAACGTGCCGGGCGGCCATCCACGCCAGCGGATTGAACCAGTGCAACGCGCACGAGACCTGCGCGAGCATGTGCGTGAGACAGTCGCGCCGCTTGACGTGCGCAAGCTCGTGGAGCAGCACGATCCGCAGCCGCTCGGCCGGCCACTCGTCGGCAACCGCCGGCATCAACACGGCAGGGCGCAGGATGCCCCACGCCATCGGCATGGATGCGCCACTGCTGCGCAGAAACGCGATCCGTGAAGAGATCCCGAGCTCCGCCGCAAGCGATCGAGCCTGCGCCAGCCATGGCGCGTCGGTCACGCGCTCGGCTCGCCGGGACATCCATCGGACCGCGACGATCCCTGCGGCAAGGCGCGCGAGGATCAACAGCGCGCCTGCCATCCAAGTCACCAGCAGAATCGTGGACCATGACAGGCTGGCTGCCTGCCCTGAGCGAGCGTCGGTGGCAGCGCGAGTCGAAGGGCTGGCTTCTGGCTGCTGGCTTCTGGTTATTGGCTGGTGGCGATTGCTCTCCGACTCCTGGCTGCGGGTTGCTGACTGTGCGTCCGCCTTCGCGGCCACGGCCGCTTCGGCGAGACAGCCTTCGCACGGCGCGGGAGCGAAGGCTGCCTTCTCGATCTTCACCAACGACAGTTGCCACCTCGGCAACGCAATCGACAGTACGGGCAGCAGCAGAACCCCGGCGAGCGCGAGCGTCCAGATCATGTGGCGCAGCGCGGCAGACCTGCGACGGAGAGTAAACGCGGCGGCGCCGGCGGCAGCCAGCATCAGCGTGGCCTTCAGGACGACGCTGGCGACGGGGAGCCATGAGGTGCCGGAGTCCACAGGCAAGAAGTGAAAGATGCTCATTATCAGGCTCCGGCGTTCCGCGCCTGGTCGATCAGCCTGGCGAGCCGATCGAGCTCAGCGTCCGAAAGTTTCTGCGACGACTCGTCCAGCAGGGCGGAGATGGCCTGTTCGGCAGAACCGTCAAAGAAGGTTTTCAACATGTGATGCAGCGCGGAGCGCTGGGCGTTGTCCCGGCCGAGCGTCGGCAGGTAGATATAGCGAGGGCCGTCCTGTTCGTGCCTGACGTGCCCTTTCTCTTCGAGAATCCGAAGCATCGCCCGGACTGCCGAGTAGCTGGGCGGTTCGGGGAGCGCCGCTTGAACTTCAGCGGCGGTCGCCTGGCCGTTCGCATAGAGGATGTCAATAATTTGACGCTCTCGGCGGCTGAGGTCGTTATGAGGTCGATTCGTCATTTTTTGCGATATCTCCGTCCGCAGACCGTTCAAAAACTGCGTTCTAAGGCATTGGACGGTTGGATCCGGTAAAAGGTGCTATGAAAATAGCACAAAGCGAAAAATTTAACATCCGACCCCCAACTCGCGCCAAACCGTCGATCGACTATGCTCCTTACTTTATGTACAAGCTTCTTGCCGCCACGATCGCGGTCGCCGCCCTCGGCGGCTGGACGGCCCAGGCGCCACCGTCCCTGCCGCTGGACCAAATCACGCTGCCCCCGGGATTCCACATCGATCTGTACGCGACCGGAGTGGCGCACGCCCGCGAGATGGTGATGGGTGCGAAGGGCACGCTGTTTGTCGGCAGCCGCGATTTCAACAAGGTCTACGCGATCGTCGATCGCGATCACGATCAGAAGGCCGATCAGGTCTTCACGATCGCGGAGGGCCTGAAGGATCCAAGCGGCGTCGCGTTCCGCGACGGGTCGCTCTACGTCGCCGAAATCAGTCGCGTCACGCGCTACGACGACATCGAGTCACAACTGGAAAAGCCGCCCGCGCCGGTGGTCGTGAAAAGTGATCTGCCCACCGAATCGCATCACGGTCAGAAGTTCATCCGGTTCGGACCCGACGGGCTGCTCTACGTCCCGGTCGGCGGGCCGTGCAACGTGTGCGAACGGCCGGAGGATCCGCGTTTCGCGACGATCCTCCGCATGAAGCCTGACGGCACCGCGACGGAGATCTTCGCCAGCGGCGTTCGCAACAGCGTCGGGTTTGACTGGCATCCCCAGACGCACGAGATGTGGTTCACCGACAACGGCCGCGATCTCCTCGGCGACGACATTCCGCCGGACGAATTGAACCACGCGCCGAAGAAGGGCCTCGCGTTCGGATTTCCGTACTGCCACGCTGGCGAGATCAAGGACCCGGAGTTCGGCGACAAGCATGCGTGCAGCGAGTTCCAGCCGCCGGCGCGCAAACTCGATCCACACGGTGCCGCGATTGGCATGCGGTTCTACACCGGCACCATGTTTCCTGCTGAATATCGGAACCAGATCTTCATCGCGGAGCATGGCTCGTGGAATCGGTCCGTACCGCTCGGCTACCGTGTGATGGTGGCGAAGCTTCAGGGTGAGAACGTCACCAGTTTTACGCCGTTTGCCGAAGGCTGGCTGCAGGGCGTGGCCGGCACGCGCGGCACGCAGACGACCGGGAAGACGTGGGGGCGTCCAGCCGATGTCTTTGTCATGCCCGATGGTGCGCTGCTCGTGTCGGACGATTTCGCTGGGGTGATTTATCGGATTAGTTACAAGAAGTAGTTTCTTCGCGGTTCGCGGTTCGCGGTTCGCGGTTCGCGGTTCGCGGTTCGCGGTTCGCGGTTCGCCGGGTGGCCGGCTCCATTCACCGCTTCGATCTGGAAGCTGGCAACCGGCAATCGGAGACTGACAGCTGACTAAATGGGACGTCGCCGCGATGAGCCGGCGCGAGCGAGGGCGCGAGCGCTGGCAGGCGCTGGGGGTGGGGTCCCAGCGCAAAGTAAGAAATGAGACTCCTCAATGTCCATGATGAAAGAGTTCCGTGATTTCGCGGCGCGCGGCAACGTGGTGGATCTCGCGGTCGGCGTCATCATCGGTGCGGCCTTCGGCAAGATCGTGACCTCGCTGGTCAACGACATCGTCATGCCTCCCATCGGGATGGTCATCGGGCGCATCGACTTCAAGAACCTGTTCGTGGCACTGAACGGACAAGCGTACGCGTCCCTCGCGGACGCGCAGAAAGCCGCCGCGCCGACCATCAACTACGGCATCTTTCTGAATACCCTGCTCGAGTTCCTGATCGTGGCGTTCGTGATCTTTCTGATGGTCCGGCAGATCAACCGCATGAAAGCCCCGGCGCCCGCGCCGCCGGCGCCGGACCTGAAGGACTGCCCGTTCTGCATTTCGCGCATTCCCGCGAAAGCGTCCCGCTGTCCGAATTGCACCTCGGACTTGGGCCCGTCGAGGGCGTGATGAGGGTTCTTCCTGTGCTTGATCGCATGAGACCGCGACGATACACTCCCCCACACCGGGCATGAACACCCGCTCCATCGCTGGACGAACACGGGGGTTGGCTCTCGCCATCCTGCTGCCGTCGCTTCTTCTGGCCTGCCAGCCGGCGGCACACCGCGACAGGTCCAAGGCCTCGACCCGCGACGCTCCGGAGTCCGACGCGCCGTATCAGGCCGAAGTCGAAGAGGGACTCGGTGCCGCGGTCGCGATCCTGGTCGACACCTCGGGATCGATGAAGCAGAACGCCGCCCGGCGACTCGCGACCGAAGTACGTCGTCGCGCAGGAAGCGCTCGAGGCGATGCTCGACGCGACCGACGCGTTCATCGCCCGCCGGCCGGACTTTCCAATCAAGATTGGCGTCTACAGCTTTTCGAGCAGCGTCCACGTCCTGCGGCCGATTCAGCCGTACGATCGCGCGTCGGTTCGCTCGACGCTGGCGAACCTGCCGCGGCCGGGCGGCGGCACGGCGATCGGCGAGGCGATGCGCGAGGCGCGTCCAGACCTGTATCGCGCCGGCGTGTTCCGCAAGTACCTGCTCGTCGTCACCGACGGCGAGAACACGAACGGCCGCAGCCCCGATGACGTGGCGCGCGACATCTGGCGGAAGAGTGAAGGCGGCGTGCAGACCTACTTCGTCGCGTTCGATACGAGCCCGGAAAAGTTCGCGTTTCTGAAGGACGTCGGCGGCGATGTGATCGGCGCCGGAACCGGCGTCGAGCTGCGCACGGCGCTCGACGGTATCTACCAGGGCAAGATTCTTGCCGAGGCGGCCGGCGGCGAGCGGGAACCCGCCGGGAAGTAACTCGTAGTGTTCAGAAGGAGCCTCCGTGATTTTCCACAAGTTCTGGTCCGCGTTCGTGGCGCAGATCAACAAGGTCGCGAACATCTTCTGGGAGGCCGATCCGGTGGCCCAGATGCGATACGAGTACGACCGCGCCGTCGAGCAGCTCAAGGAAGGGCGCACCGGCCTCGAGCAGTACCGCGGGCTCGTCGAGCGGGTCACCCGGCAGGTCTCCGCCAACAAGTCGCACGTGCAGAAGCTCGAAGCGGAGACGAAGGCCTACCTCAAGGCCGGCGATCGCACCACCGCGGCAAAGTTCGCGCTCGAGCTGCAGAAGGCCGAAGGAGGAGCTGGCGGCCAACGAAGGCCAGCTCCAGATGCACGAGACCGCCTACGGCAACAGCCTGAAGAAGATCCAGCACGCGAACGAAAAGCTGATCGAGCTGCGCGAGAAGATCCAGAAGTACGACGCCGAGCTGAAGATGAGCGCGGCCGAGGCCGAGATCGCCAAGCTCTCCGAGACGTTCGACATGAACCTGACGACGGACTTCGGCGAGATCGAGAGCGTCATCCAGCAGAAGATCGATCAGAACCGCGGCAAGGTGCGCGTGGCGGCGGATCTGTCGCAGAAGGGCATCGCCGAGATCCAGGCCGAGGAGCGCATGCAAGGCCAGCTCGCCGAGCAGGCGCTCACCGACTTCGAGGTCGAACTGGGCTTGAAGTCACCCGAGACATCGCCGATCGCGCCAGACGGCGAAGGATCTCGGACCCGCGGCCGAAAAAGCCACCGAGAAACAAACGAATTAATCCAAACAGCGCAGGAGCGCGCCGACGAAGCGCGCGCAGAGCGCGTGTTGGGATCCGAGAGGCGAAGCCCTCGGAGAAGAGTGTAATGCAGCCTCCATGGGCAGCTGACAGGAGCATGGATTCATGGCCAACGGAAAGCCCAGACCCACTTTCTACGTCGCCGTCCTGGTGATGGTGCTCGGTCTCGTCGGTCTCGCGCTCTGGCGGTATGGCGCGATTGGACCGAAGTCGCAGACCGGTCAATTCTCGGCCGACGAGCTGAAGAAGATGCAGAGCGGCGCCGAAGCGCCGGACAGCGCCGGCATCACGACGGTCAAGGAATACAACTACGTCGCGGCGACACGTCTGCCGGAGGTCAAGGGCATCTCCAGCTACAAGCCGATGGCCGACCGCACGGTGCGATTCGGCATCAACGTGTGGGCCGGCTGGAGCCCGATCATTCTCGCGAACAACGGCTTCAAGCCCGGCAAGCTGTGGAAGACGCCCGGCGGCAAGGACTTCAAGGTCGAGCTCGTGCTGAGTGACGATCCGATCGTGATGCGCGACGCGTACGCGGCCGGCAACCTGCACATCGGCTGGGCGACGCTCGACATGATCCCGCTCTTTCTCGAAGGCCTGCGCAAGGACTCGCGCGTCATGCCTCGCGTGTATCAGCAGGTCGACTGGTCGAACGGCGGCGACGGCATCGTCGTCCGCGACGCGATCAAGACGATGGCCGATTTGCGCGGCAAGACGGTGGTGCTGGCTCAGAACTCGCCGTCACACTTCTTCATCCTCAACGCGCTCATCAACGCGGGCGTTCAGCCCGCAGAAATCGAGTTCAAGTTCACCCAGGATGCGTTCCAGGCGGCCGCAGCGTTCAATGCCGACAAGCGCCTTGCCGGCGTGGTCAGCTGGGCGCCCGACATCTACAACCTCGAGAAGGTCAAGGGCAATCACATGCTCGTGACGACGGCGACGGCGAACAAGCTGATCGCGGACGTGTGGTTCGCGCGCGCCGACTTTGCCAAAGACAATCCCGACATCATGGAAGGGATCACCCGTGGCATTTTCGACGCCATGGTGGATTTGAAGTCGCAGGACTCGAAGCAGAAGGTCGCGAAGCTGATGGCCGCGGGCTACTCGATTCCTGAAGGTGACGCGCTCGGGATGCTCGGCGATGCGCACTCGACCAACTACGCCGAGAACCGCGACTTCTTCCTGAATCAAAACAACCCGACCAGTTTCGAGCGCACCTGGTCCACGCGTACTTCCTCTACAAGCGGATCAACGCGGTGACCGAGCAGACACCGTTCGATCAGGTAATGGATTTCTCCATCATCCAGAAGCTGGCCTCCGAGCCGAAATACGCGTCGCAGAAGAACGAGTACGACGTCCACTTCGCGCCGGCGTCAGCCGGAACGGTTCAAGGCGAGAAGGACGAGATCCTGACCAAGACCGTGGTCATCCATTTCTTCCCCAACTCGTGGGATCTCAACAAGAAGGTGACGCGCGACGCCGGCGGCAAGGACACCGAAGAGCTGTACGACCCGAATGTAGGATTCGTCGTCGAGGAGATTGGCAAGCTAGCAGGGCAGTACGGGGCGGCGCGGATCGTGATCGAAGGACATACCGACGCGTCGATGAAGGCGTCGGTGCCGAAGAGCCTGGTCCAGGAACTGTCGTTGAACCGCGCGAATTCCGTGAAGGAAGCAATCGTGCGGAAGTTCCCGTCGCTGCAGCCGAATCAGTTCTCAACCGCCGGGATCGGATGGGATCGCCCGGCTGACCCGTCCGATCCCGAGAACAACGCCAAGAACCGACGCGTCGAGGTGAAGGTGTACCCGGCGGAAGCGGCGCCGGGCGCGAAGTAAATGCCGGGCGACGCCAAACCCGAACTCCTGGCGCTGCGCATCTCGCCGCCGCGAATGACGCGGCAGCTCGTCGGCGCACTGGCCGTCGGCGTCATCGTGCTCGTGTGGTGGATCGCGACGTCAGGACTGGGATCCGAGGATCGCTGGATCTCGCCGGTGATTCTGCCGAGTCCGGGCGAAGTGATTCGAAGCTTCCCCAGCCTGTTCAAGGAACGGGCGTTGCTGCAGAGCATCGCGGCCACGCTGAAACGGGTACTGGTCGGGTTTGGCCTGGCGGCGCTCGTCGGCGTGCCGCTCGGCATTGCCGCCGGCGCGTGGCGGGTGATTGAAGCAGCCGGCGCGCCGATCGCGCTCTTCGGACGCAATCTGCCCGTTGCCGCACTCATCCCGCTGACGATTCTCTGGTTCGGGATCGACGAGACGCAGAAGGTGATGTTCATCTTCATCGCGTGCGTGCCGTTCGTGTACTCGGACGCGGTGGCTGCAGTCGTCGGCGTACCGGATCGGTACGTCGAAACCGCGCAAACGCTTGGCGCCAAAGCGCACCAGGTCGTGCTGAAGGTGCTCGTCACGCTCGCGCTCCCCGACATTTACAACAGCCTGCGGCACCTGTTCGGGCTGGCCTTCGGCTATATCATGCTCGCCGAGCTGATCAACGCCGAGCACGGGCTCGGATATCTCCTCATGGCAAGCCAGCGGCGAGGCCTGTCCGAGCACATCATCCTGATCCTGATGATCATCGGCGTGCTCGCGTATGGCATCGACCGCGTGCTCTTCTGGTTCCAGCGCGGGTTGTTCCCGTATCGTGCGGTCGAGGACTGACGTGAGCGATCCCCAGGCCGCACCCGCCGCTCTTGGCAACGTCGTCGAATTCAAGAACGTCACGAAGCGCTTCGGCAGCGTGACCATCGTTCGCGACATCACGTTCTCAGTGCCAGACCTGCCGCATAAGGGCGAGTTCATCGCGATCCTCGGCCCGTCGGGCTGCGGGAAATCGACAGTGCTCCGTCTGATCGCCGGGCTTCGGCCGCATCATCCGCCGACCGAGGGAACCGTGCTGGTCGCGGGCAATCGCGTGGAACGCCCGGGCGCCGATCGAAGCATGGTCTTCCAGGACTACACGTCGTTCGACAATCGCACCGTCGAAGACAATGTGGCGTTCGGGTTGGAATGTCGTGGCGTGCCTGCAGCGGAACGCCGCGAACGCGCGCGCGAGTGGATTGCCAAGGTCGGACTGGATGTGAAGCGGGACGCCACGAAGTATCCCAGCGAGCTGTCCGGCGGCATGAGACAGCGCGTGGCGATCGCCCGGACGCTGATTCTCTCGCCGCGCATCATCCTCATGGACGAACCGTTCGGTGCGCTCGATCCGACCACCAGGCTCCACATGCAGGCGCTGCTGGTCGATCTCTGGCGCGAGGCCGCAGGCGACGGTCTTCTTCGTGACACACTCCATTGAGGAGGCGGTGTACCTGGGGGACCGCGTCTACATCTTCTCGTCGGCGCCCGGCACGATTCTGAAGCAGATGGAGGTCCCGTCCCCCGACCGGCCGCCGAAAGAGATGCAGCGCGAGCCGGAGTTCATGCGATACGTCTTCGAGATCCGCGACATCATCGACAATCTGTGCGAATCGACTCGGGCTGGCGATGGTTAAGGCGCCCGATAGCCTGCCGCCGAACGTGCCGCCTCAGGGCGCGGACACGCGCACCTACCTCAAGGAAGCGTTTCTGTTTCGATGGAATTTGCTGTTCTTCCTCGGCGGAACCGCCGCGGCAGCGTTGACACCGCTGGCGCCGGTGTTGCTGCCGCTCGTAGGCGCGGGTGAACTGGCCTATCTCGCCGGTCTGATTTCGATGCCACGTTTTCGCGGGGCGATCGATGCCAAGATGCACGCCACCCGATCGCGCCCGTTCGACGACGTTCCTGCCGCACCCGCAGTGTCGCTAGTGACGATGTTGGGCGGGTTGCCCGCCGAGGCGCGGACCCGCTTCGAGCGCCTGCACGCGCGGTGTCTCGAAATGCGCGGCATCGCCGCCGGCGTTCGCGGCGCGGCGGGGACTCAAGCGTCGTCGGTGGAAGACATTCGTACGCCGGGCCTCGATCGCCTGCTCTGGCTCTTCCTTCGACTGCTGATGTCGAAAACGGCCCTCGATCGGTTCCTGAAGACCATGGATGGCCAGGAGATCTCCGGCCGCCTCGAAGAGCTGCGAAAGAGCCTGGCCGCGGCGCAGGCATCAGGCGACGACCGGGTCGTGCGTTCGCTCCAGGACAGCATTGCGATGGGCGAGCTGCGTCTCGACAATTTCGGGAAGGCCAGGAAGAACGCCGAGTTCGTCAGCGTCGAACTGGACCGCATCGAAGGAAAGATTCAGGCGCTCGCTGAAATGGCCGTGAACCGCCAGGATCCGGACTTCCTGAGCAGCCAGGTTGATTCCGCCGCGGAGAGCATGCGGCAGACCGAAAAGGCCGTGAGCGAGCTTCAGCACCTCACCGGGCTCGGCGAACAGCTCGAGGAGCCGCCGGCCATTCTCGAATCCGATCTACGCGGGGTGCTCCGGAATGATGCCTGAGTCTCGACCTCGACGCCCAACCGACCTGCCGGTGTGGTTTCCGCCGTGGGCGTCGCAGCTGGCTGACCTTTATTTCTCCGGAACAACGGCCGCGTTCGTTCTCTGCGGAAACACGTACGACCTCTTCCGCATCGGCGCCGACGATGGCATGCCATACGGCGTCCTGGCGGAGTTCCTGGCCGAGCAGCTGTTCGGCCGGTGGTCGCTGGTGCTGCACTACGACCTGGGCCGCGGGTTGCGCGCGTTCGCGGGGCGCGATGAAAAACGTCTCAAGGAGATGGTGACGCTCGCCAACAAGAAGCTGGGCGACCTCAGCGCGCTCTCGAAGGATCCGGCCGCGACCTTTACCCTCGTGGATCGTTTCGTCCGGGCCAATATCATGGCGGCCGAAGACGATCGTCAGAGTCTCGCGCTGATCATGGATCAGGCTTCGTATGTGTTCCCCGCGGGCGAGCCTGGCCGGCTCAACATGCAGGCGTCCTCTCAGTTGGTGACGATGCTGAACTGGGCCATGAGTCCCCACGTGAAGCGTTTGAACATGGCGTTCGTGATGATTGATGAGAAGCTCGCCGACCTGAGCGATCGTCTCACTGGCAATCCGCACGTGGCGACCATCGAGGTCCCGCTGCCCGGGGAGCAGACGCGCGAGGCGTTCGTGAGGGCAACGACGACGGACCGTCCGCTCGCGGACTATTCTGACTTCGATGCCACCGAGCTCGCCAAGCTGACCGCGGGTATTTCGCAGACCGATCTCAACGTGCTCATTCAGTCGGCCCGCGAGAGCGGCAAGCGCCTCGATGCGGCCGCGTTCCGGTCTTTGAAGAAGCGCCTGCTCGAGCGTCAGTGCCGCGGCCTGCTTGAATTCATCGAACCCAGATGGACGCTCGATACGGTCGTTGGTCATGAGGCGGCGAAAGCGCGGCTCCGCGAGGACGCGGCCCTCCTCAAACGAGGCGCACTCGACAGCCTCCCGATGGGTTACTTGTTGTGCGGCCCGGTGGGAACGGGAAAGTCGTTTCTCGCGCAGTGCGTGAGCGGCGAGATCGGTGTTCCCTGCGTGATCCTCAAGAACTTCCGCTCGAAGTACGTCGGCGAGACCGAGGGCAATCTGGAGCGCGTACTGTCGGTGTTGCGCGCGATGGGGCCCGTCGTGGTCGTGGTGGATGAAGCCGACGCCGCGCTCGGGAGCCGCGAAGCCGAAGGCGATTCCGGAACGTCGAGCCGCGTCTTCGCGATGATTGCCGCGCAGATGGGGGACACACAGTACCGCGGCCGGATTGTCTGGATGCTTTTGACGGCCCGTCCCGATCTGCTGCCGATCGATCTCAAGCGCCAGGGCCGGGCGGAAGTGCACATCCCACTCTTCTATCCGACCGAGGAAGCAGAAGTCCGCCAGATGTTCGTCATTCTCGCGAAGAAACTCGGGTCGCAGCTGGCGATTGAAGACGTGCCGCCTATTCCGCAACTCGGCCAGCTGTCCGGCGCCGACATCGAAGGCATGGTCGGCCGTGCCTGGCGCGCGTCCATTCTCGCGGGCACGAGTCGCGTGACCCGTGAAGCGCTGGCGCGAGTGGTCTCAGAGTTCATGCCGTCCACGCAGGGTCTCGAACGCGAGCTCCAGGAAACCGCGGCGATTCTCGAGTGCACCGACCGGCAGTTCCTGCCGCCGCTCATCGTCAAGAAGACCGACGTGCCAGGCGGCCGCGCGGCGCTGCAGGAGCGGCTGACCGCGCTGAAACAGCTGGTGAAAGATCTGTGAGTGGAAAGTCGTAGCGATCAGCCGGCGCGAGCGAACGAGCGAGCGCTGGGGGTGCCCGCCTACGCCAAAGGCTCCGGCGAGGTCTCGCCGTAGCGCGGATAACATTGAGCGCGCGGAGGCGGAGGGCCCCAGCGCAAAAGGAAGAAATGAGGTATCTCGTGGCACGAACGAGTTGGTTCGATGAGAAAGCGGAGCACCCGGCAATCCAGGAACGCGTCAGCAAGCTGGAATCTTTCACGAGCGCGCTGGCCGACGGCGTGGTCTCGAAGCAGGAGCTCGCCGGGCAGGAGCAGCGCCTCGTTGCGGCGATGAAGAACGTCGAAGGTGAGCTGAGCGATCCGCTTCATTCGAAGGTGACGACGGTGCTCGTGGAGCTGACGGCGTACAACATCATGCGGCTCTTGCACGAGCTCCACAGCGAACGGGTGCGGATGGCTGTCAGACCGTGACGGAGGGGACTCTGAAGCGTTCGTGCTCTCAATTCCAGTGTGCCCTTGAACGCCGGCGACAGCCGGCGTCGGGCCAGCCACGCTCGTCCGATTCGCGTCGAGATCACCGAGAACCCAGAACGAACAAGTATTTGCGCGCTCTGCGACCTCTGCGCGAGACTGGTTCCTGAGCGCCCTCAGCGTGAGGCAGGTTCTCAGCGAGTGACGGACAACCCTCCGTGCCCCCGTGCCTCCGTGTTGATCTTGTTCCGTGCTCTCCGTCTCCTCCGTTACGCGCCGGATACCCGGACGTAATCGACGATCATCTCCTGCGGAAACTGCGTGCTCGCGTCGGGGTTCCCAGGGAAATTGCCGCCGACGGCGACGTTCAGGATCAGAAAGAACGGACTGTCGAAGACCCACGGCGCTCCGGGCGGAAGCGTTGCGGGCGTGACGGTCCTGTAGGTATTGCCGTCCACGGAGAACGCGACACTCTGCGCCGCCCACTGCACCGCGAACACGTGAAAGTCGTCTGAGAATTTCACTCCGCCGGGGAGCGTGAACAGTCCGGTGACCGAATTCCCGCCCGAGTAGCCGGGCCCGTGAAGGCTGCCGTGGTTGACCGACGGTTCGCGGCCGATGTTCTCCATCACGTCGACTTCTCCGCACTGCGGCCATCCGACAGACGTGATGTTGGTCCCCAGCATCCAGAACGCCGGCCAGATGCCCTGGCCGAATGGCAGCCGGATGCGAGCCTCGACACGGCCGTACCGCGCCGAGAACAATCCTTGTGTCTTGATTCGCGCCGACGTGTAGGTGGAACCGCTCTGGTCCACGTGAATGATCAGGTGACCGGAGCCATCGACGTGCACGTTTTGAACGAGATTCGTGTAGTTCTCCAGTTCCCGATTTCCCCACCCGTTGTTGTTGCCGAGATCGTAAGTCCACTTTGCGGGATCTGGCAGCGTGTTCGCGGGGCCATCGAACTCGTCAGCCCATGATTGCGCAGCGGGAGGCGGTATTGAGGTCGGTGTTGTCGAGGCAGACGAGCCGCCGCAACCCGGGGACCACGCGCCCAGGAGTAGAGCCGCCGCTGCAAACGTGAGGCGGTTCAGTCCCCGCATGCACCTGTTTATACAACTCCTGCGCGCGGTTCCCGCCAGGATAGTTGCTCGTCGTCAACGGTCGGTCTATGCTCACCACGCTTCTCTCACGTGTTCAGGGTATGTAGCGCAGCCCTTCAGGGCTGCTTGATCGCGGGGCTGAATCATGTGCCGATGCGGAATCACGGGTGTGGTTGTTGCTGTTGTCGCGTCTGCGGCGCTGGTGGGTGGCCAGGGCGGGGCCGCCCAGAAACCGGATCCGGCGAAGTTTCTGACACAGCCGCTCATCAAGGAGATCTACACCGCCGATCCTTCCGCCCACGTCTTCAACGGCAAGATCTACATCTACCCTTCGCACGACATCGACGCCGGCGTTCCTCCTGATGATCTCGGCAGCCACTTCGCCATGCGCGACTACCATGTGCTTTCGATGGACGCGGTCGGCGGCCCGGTCACCGATCACGGCGTCGCGCTCGACATCAAGGATGTGCCGTGGGCAGGCCGGCAGATGTGGGCGCCTGACGCGGCCGAGAGGGGCGGGAAGTACTACCTGTACTTTCCGGTGAAGGACAAGCAGGACGTCTTCCGGATTGGCGCCGCCGTTTCCGACAAGCCTGCCGGTCCGTTCAAGGCACAGTCCGAAGCGATCAAGGGCACGTACAGCATCGATCCGGCAGTCTTCAAGGACGCTGACGGCAAGTACTACATGTACTTTGGCGGCATCTGGGGCGGGCAGCTGCAGCGTTGGGCGACGGGCACCTATGTCGCCAAGGATGAGTATCCCGCAAAGGATCAGCCTGCACTCAGCGCGAAGGTTGCGCGGCTTGGCGACGACATGGTCAGCCTCGCGGAGGCGCCAAAGGATGTGTGCTCGTCGATGAAGCAGGCAAGCCGCTGACCTATGGAGACAACGGGCGGCGCTTCTTCGAAGCGTCGTGGATGCACAAGTACAACGGGACGTACTATTTCTCGTACTCAACCGGCGACACGCACTTCATCATGTACGCCACGGCGAAGTCGCCGTACGGTCCCTTCACCATCCGCGGCAAAGTACTTGAGCCGGTCCTCGGCTGGACGAATCATCACTCCATCGTTGAATTCAAGGGAAAGTGGTACCTCTTCTACCACGACGCGCAGTTGTCGGGAGGGCAGACGCACCTGCGCAACATCAAGGTCACCGAGTTGAAGTACCGCGCCGACGGCTCCATCGAAACCGTCGACGCGTACTTTCAGTGACGATTATTTCCTTCTCTTGTCGTCGAGGTTCACTGTCAGATCTGCCGGCGTGATTGAGTCCTGGACCCCGCCAGCGGGCACGTCCATCTTGGCGATCCACAGCAGCGCATTCAGGACGACCTTCCGCTGACTCACATCACCCCAGTTGGTGTGCGTGTGGCCGCCCGTAAACCCGAAGCTTCGGCCGCCATCCGGCCGCTCGTACACCCACATCATCGTCTCGACCTTGCCGCTGTCCGCGATGATGTGCGGGTAGGGGCCCTTGGGAGAGACATACGGTCCCTTCCGAACCTCGTCGCTAGGCTTTGCCGTCAGGATCGGCGTCAGCCGCTTCATCAACGACGCGTCGCCGGTCCAGCGCATGTTGAAGTACCACTCGTCGTTGTTGCCGAACGGCTTGACGCCCCTGGTCACCGGGTGGTTCGGGAACTTGTCGAATGCCGGACTCCACATCGGGTTCACTGAAAAATTCGTTTCGTAATAGCCGGCATTCCAGCGCTGCATCGCCTCGCCTGTCGGGCCGGCCGGCACTTCGACGCCGTAGTGCGCGAAGCCCAGGCCGACACCCTTCGCCGCCAGCGCGTCGATGACCTTCATGTGATCGCGCTGGATGGCCGGATGACCGCCGCCGCCGTCGGCGTAGATCAAAACCGCATCGGCGTTGTCGAGCGCAGCGTTGTCGTCAACGACCTGCCCGTCGACGGTCTTGGTCGGCCAGCCCATCGTGATGACATCCACGGTGACGCCGCTGACGCCGCTGAGCGCCTTCTGGAGCAGCATCGATCCCGCGCGGAACTCGTGCTCACCCGGCGCGTGGCTCGGCCTGCCGGCGATGAGGACGATGCGCTTATTGGCGCCGTTCAGGATGTGGGGGGCGGCGACGATCGCGAGGGCGACGAAGAGCGGACTGATGCGGCTGAAACGGGTAAATGCCGTCGTCATGAGAGGACCTCGGAGTGTGCCGAACCATGGCGGGCATGGTCCGAATTGACGTCCCTATTAGTTTGCAGCGGCGGGGAACTGTCAAGTCTTCTGCGTCGATGCGGCCTGGCGGATGGTCCGCCCGCTCGATCGATGCCATAATCCAGCCACTCCTGGACAAATCATGCCTTTGACCGCAGGAAACCGGCTGGGGCACTACGAAATCGTCGCCCTCATTGGCGCCGGTGGCATGGGCGAGGTCTACGAGGCGCGCGATCCCCGCCTCAATCGAAGCGTCGCCATCAAAGTCATCCCGGCGCACTTGTCGTCGTACCCCGAGGCCCGCGCCCGCTTCGAGCGCGAAGCACGCACGATCGCGGGGTTGAACCACCCGCATATCACCACGCTTCACGACGTGGGCCGCCACGAGCAGATTGACTTTCTCGTGATGGAACTCGTGAACGGCGAAACACTGGCCGCACGTCTCCAGCACGGCCCAATTCGGATCCCCGAGACGCTGCGCTACGCAATTGAGATCGCGGACGCCCTGGATCAGGCGCATCGGCACGGCGTGACGCACCGGGACCTGAAGCCCGGGAACGTGATGCTGACCAAGAGCGGTGTGAAGCTGCTCGACTTCGGTCTGGCGAAGCTCCGGGATCCTCAGAGCGCGTTGGTCTCGGTAGGCGCGACCGAGGCCGATGTGACCGTTGCAGGAGAGGTTCTGGGCACACTGCAGTACATGGCGCCGGAACAGCTCGAGGGGCAGGAGACGGACGCCAGAACGGACATCTTTGCGTTTGGAACGCTGCTCCACGAGATGATCACGGGCAAGAAGGCGTTCGACGGACCCAGCCGGATGAGCCTGATGCGCTCGATCATGAGCGATACGCCACCACCGGCGTCGACGCTCCAGCCGGTGGCGCCTCGTGCGCTGGACCGATTGATCGCGACGTGTCTTGCGAAGGACCCGGAGGATCGATGGCAGAGCGCCCGCGACGTCGCGCGCGAGTTGACGTGGGTGCTGGAGAGCAGCTCAGCGACCGCGATCGACGTCTCCCCTGCCGCGAGAGCGGAAACGTCGAATCAGCGAAAAGGGATTTCAATCACTCGTGCAGCGGTCCTCGTCCTTGCTGCGGTCGTTGCTGCAGTCGCTGCAACGTGGGCGTTGAAACCTCTGGCGAGTGTCCCTCCGTCTCCCGTCGTCCGCCTCGCCATGCCGTTGCCACCGGGCGACCTGATAGGGGATCCGCTACGGCCCTCGATCGCGTTGTCTCCCGACGGCACATTGCTCGCTTACATCGGCCTGCATGGAGGCACGACCCAGATCTTCATTCGCGCGGTCGACAGCCTGGAAACACGCGCAATCCCCGGAACCGAGCAAGCCGTCGCGCCATTCTTCTCCCCGGACGGCCAGTCGATCGGGTTTTTCTCGACGGGCAAACTCAAGAGGGTGCCCACGACTGGTGGGGCCGTCCAGAGCGTTTGCGACGCGGCGAGCACCGAGGGCGGAACCTGGGCGGCTGACGATACGATCTACTTTGCCCCGACGAACACCTCGGCCTTGTGGAAGGTCTCTGCCGCGGGCGGTTCGGCAACCGTGGTCACGACGCTCGACCGGAGCAAAGGCGAGGTGAGCCATCGATGGCCGCAGATGCTGCCGGGCGGTGCGGCCGTCATCTTCACGGTCTGGACCGGTCCGGGGTCGGATGAAAGACACCTTCATCTGCACATGCTGGGCTCAGGCGAACGTCGGGTACTGGTCCCGGGGGCGAGCACGGGCCGGTACGTATCCTCCGGACACATCGTCTATTCCAGAGACGACGCGCTGTTTGCGGTGCCGTTCGATCTCTCGCAGCTGCAGGTGAGCGGTGCGCCAGTGGCGCTGCCTGAACGAGCCTTCGACGATGAAGGCGCGCACTTCACTGTGTCCGGCTCGGGCTTGCTGGCCTATCTCCCGGCAGCGCCGAGGCGCTTTGACCGACGGCTGGTGTGGGTTGACCCCGGCGGAAACGTCGATCCGCTGCCGCTGCCGCCGCGCGGGTATACGGATCCAATGCTCTCGCCCGACGGACAATATCTTGCTTTCACCACGCTGGGCGCTATCGAGGCCATATGGATCTACGACCTGACTCGGCACACGTTGGCCGCGTTGACGTCGACGTCGGTGGGGAGTAGCCAATCCGCGACCTGGTCCCCGGACGGCACGCGCATCGTCTATCGCGGGAGCCGGACCGGCTTTCGGAATCTGTACGTGAAGGCGGTGGACGGCGGCGGCGAAGAGAAGCGATTGACCACGAGCGAGAACCTTCAGACTCCGACGTCGTGGTCAGTGGATGGCAAGTCCCTGGCGTTCGTGGATACCTCGACCGGCACCGGGCCGGACCTCATGGTCCTTCAGATGGATCGGCGTGAGCCGCAGGTATTTCTGAAGACGGGATCCGTAGAGGGAGGCGCCCGCTTCGCACCAGACGGCCACTCGCTCGCGTATTCGTCGGACGAGTCCGGCAAGAGCGAGATCTATGTAAGGGCCTTCCCGGGTCCCGGCGCCAAGCTGCAGGTCTCGATCGATGGAGGCTATGAGCCTGCCTGGTCACGGAATGGCCAGGAGTTGTACTACCGTCGACAGGACACGATGCTGGCGGTCCGGATATCGAACAAGCCGACGCTGGCTGCCGGGCTTCCGCGAGTGCTCTTCGAGGGTCACTACATGCGAACCGACACCGGCGGTGCCGGCTACGACGTGGCGGCAGATGGACGATTCCTGATGGTTCAGCCGGTGGAGCCCGACGTGCCTGCCGCGCAGATCAACCTCGTGGTCAATTGGTTCGAGGATCTAAAAAGACGCGTTGCGTCAGGACGACCGCAACCCTGACGGCGTCACCCGCCCCGCGGCCGAAACCGCGGAGCGGGGGAGCCATCGTTCGTTAGCGCTTCGGCGGTTCGACCGACCCGCCTGTTGCCAGCAGCCGCGCCAGCATGGCGTTGACCAGTCCTCCGCCGTCGCCGCTGACGGCGATGTCGGGTACCAGCTTCACCTTGTTCTCGCCGAGGATCGACGCCATCTGCATGGAGGTATACCCGGCGGCGCCGACCGCCTCGATGCCCAGGCGGTAGGCTTCGGCCTTCGCGGCGCCGACCGCACGGACTGCCGCGGCTTCACCGTCGCCCGCCATGCGAACCGCCGCCGCGGTGCCTTCCGCGCGCAACTTGGTCGCGTTGGCCTCGCCTCGCGCCGTTTCCGCGGCCGCGAGGGCGTTCTGCTGCGAGATGCGCACCATCTGTTCGGAGCGAACGACCTCGCTCTGCAGGTTCGCGATCGCCGTTTCGCGCTCCAGCGTCTGGCGCTGAATCTCCGCCTCGCGCTGCGCGTCGTAGGTGCGCTGCAGCTCCGCCGCGATCTTGCGGTCAGTCTGGGTCTTCATCAATTCCGCCGGCGGCGCGATGTCGCCGATCAGCGTGTCGATGCACTCCACGTCGTACGCCTCGACCGCCTTGCGGATGTTCTGAAACGCCTCCCGCTGGCGCTCCGATCTCGCCCACAGGAAATCGAGAACGGTCACCTCCTGAGCCGAGTTCCTGAAGTAGTTACCGACCGTCGGCTGCAGGACGTGATCGACGAGGTTCTGCATCGAGCCCACGCGCGAGATGACCCTCGGCGCGTTCTTCATGCCGATATGGATGATCTGCGACACGTCCAGGCTGAACGAGAACCCGTCCTTCGAGCGCACATTGATGGACGACAGCCGCTCGTCGTAGTGATGCGCCTCGGTTCGCTGCGCCCAGTTCAGCACGATGTTCGTCGTCGGCACGAGCTCCACCTTCATGACGCGCACGTTGATGGGGTGCTTGCCGGGCAGGAGCGGCTCGACCCACACGCCCTTGCGTCCGCGTTCCACCAGATCGCCGTGCGTGAACGCGTCACCCGACACGTCCAGGTGTTCACGCCCGACGTAGCTCACGACCACGCCCACGTACCCGATCGGGATCTCCGTGAGCGGGACCTGCTCGACCTGCACGAGCCACGGGTTGAGGTTCCACGAGCCTGACAGCAGCACCTCCTCCTGCAGACCGCGGCAGCCGTTGGCGTCCATGAACGCCTGACCGCGCTGGAAGCTCTCATGTCCGGCTACGACAGGGCCGGCGAGATCGCCTGCCGAAATCGGTCGTCCGTCCAGCATCGTGACAATGCTCACGCGATCGGGCGGCACCTGATACACGTGCAACTGCGCCGGCACCATGTCATGCGCCTTGGCCGTGGCCGGTGTCACGACTTCGAAGAGCGCCGGGTTGATACGGTACGTGCCGGCCGTCAGCACCGAAATCTGCCGGCCGCGCTCTCCGTGGTTGACGAGAAAGCCCTCAGCATCCTGGTAGTCGTTGCACGCCACCGTATGCGCGAGCACACGCTCAGGCGGGATGGTCTCACCATCGGCGGCGACGACCAGCGCGATCTCACCCGGTTGGATCACCACCATCGGAACGCGCTCCACCTTGTACTCCCAGCGCCAGAGCCCGAAGTGCCACCCTGGCGACAAGAGACGCGCCTGATAGCCGGCCTCGCCGTTGAGCGCGATGATCCGGCCGGACGGCAGCGGCGGTCCGAATCGCTTGATCACCAGTCCCGACTCATCCTCCTTGATGACACGAATGCTCGAGAGAACCACGATCGCGCCGAGACCGGCCAGGATCGCGGCTGCGACTTCGAGAACGAGTGCGTACGACAGGGTCATGATGTGTCTCCTCCACGCCGACCGGACATTCGAATCGGCCGAATGAAGAGAACTGCATGGCGTGCACCGCCTGGAAGGTCAGGAAATGGGCGCTTTTCAGTGTGTCAGACGATAAAGTGCGATTAAATTCATGGCAAAACATCATTAAAATAATGTCATGCCGCAAATCATCACGTGGACCGGATCACCGCCTCCGCGCGCGGTGGCGCGCGCCCTGACCGACGCCCGGTTCACCATCGAGCGTCGCGATAACACGGACCACGACCGGTCGGCGGTCATCAGCACGTCCAGCGGACGGCCCCCGTCGGCGCCTCACGGCATCTCGCGCTGGATCTGGGTCTCGACGTCCTCGATCAGTGCGTCCCGAGCGATCGAGGCGGTGAGGCGCGGCGCATATGCCGCACTGTCACTGGCCGCCGCTGACGCGCCCGCGAAGTTGATTGCGCGGCTCCAGGAACTTGCAATTGCGCACGACGCGCCGCAACCGCCGGCTCACATCGTCGCCGGCAGTGCTGCGATGCGGGCCGTCGTCGAGCAGGCGGCCCGCGTGGCGCCGACATCGATGCCGGTCTTGATCACGGGCGAGACCGGTACGGGCAAGGAAGTGATCGCACGGTTGCTCCACGCGTGGTCGCCTCGGGCCCCGAAGGGGTTCGTGGCGATCAACTGCGCCGCAATCCCCAACGACCTGATGGAGGCGCAGCTGTTCGGCTACGCCCGCGGCGCCTTTTCGGGCGCGGTGCAACGCTACGACGGCCAGATCATGGCGGCCGAAGGCGGGACGGTGTTCCTCGACGAAATCGACGACACGCCCCTCGAGACGCAGACGAAGCTACTGCGCGTGATAGAGGATCGAGTCGTCAACCGGCTCGGCGAGAACGCGTGGCACGAGGTCGATTTCCGCCTGCTGGCGGCGACCAACCGCGACCTGCGGTCCTTGATTCACGCTGGCCTGTTTGGAGCCGATCTCTACGAGCGCCTCGCCATCGTCACGATTCACCTCCTGCCGCTTCGAGAGCGGCTCGAAGATCTGCCGGCCCTTGCCACGCACTTCATGCAGCGTTTCGTGCGGGAGCAGAAGCGTGATGCAGTCGTCGAGATTGCGTCCGATGCGCTGGCGGCCTTGCTGGCCTATCCATGGCCCGGGAACGTCCGCGAGCTTCGCAATGTGATGTATGAGACGCTCGTCTACAAGCGAGCCGGGAACGAGGTGTTGCTGTCCGATCTGCCGAAGCGCGTGTTGATGCGAGGGGCTGATCCCGAAGACGAGGCCACAATCGACCGCGCCGTCGTGGCCACGAGGATCGATCGCGGTACGATGAGCCTCAAGGACGAAGTCGCTGCGCTTCAGCGCATCGCGATCGAGGAGGCCCTGAAGCGAACCGGCGGCAATGCGGCGCAAGCCGCGCGCCTGCTCGGCGAAGTCGGCCGCGGCGTCGCGCGGGATCCCGGCGGGACGCTTCGAGCGATGATGCGCCGCTTGACCGTCCAGGAGCAGTGAAGACCGCGGAAGTCCTCCTGATGCCAGCCAAAAGTCATCCGTCCAGCGCTCTTTGCCGCCCAAACCCCTTGTCCGCTGTTGCTTCCGACCATGGTCAAAAAGGAGAGCTTGTTGCTGTCGAGCTAATCTGATATTGATGGGGCTGCGGGAACCCTTCGATCCTTTCCTCCCGCCTCTCGCTCAGGTCAACGCTGCAAAGTCGTTCTTACGACTTGACCTTCATTTTTCAGGAGGATGATTGCTGCTCTCTGCGCTCGATCGCTGCCGATCCCTGTACCGCTTCATCATCATCGTCGTTGCCCTGGTCGTTGCTCCGAACTCACTGCTGTTCGCTCAGGGCGTCCCCGGTCGCAACCTCACGCTCGTTGGCCCGACGCCTCAACCACCGGCGTGTACCACGGCGCCCTTCTGTGGAGGCAAGCTACCGGATTCGGGCTGAAGCAGCAGAACGAGCCGTCGTGCGCGATCTCGCCGGAAACCGGCGCGGTCTTCTGCGGCGCGAACGACTACCGCGGAGCGGATCGCACCGATGGTGTGCTCGGCGACGCGTGGCTGGGAGCCATGATGTCTCGCAACCGGGACACGTGGGTGAGCCGGCTGATTCCAGGTTTCAAGGGTGACACGCCGTCGCTGAACCTCGCCTTTGGCGCCGATCCGACCGTCAACGCGTTCCCCGGCGGCATGGGATACGTCTTCATCGCCGGCAATCGCGGCGACAACACGATCGGCGGCATCTTCTTCCAGCGCTGGGTCGAGATGAACAAGGAGGACGGCTATCCGTTCGAGCCCGCCAACGAACCTGCGCATCAGATTGCAAACGGGGTCGCCGGCCGTTTCATCGACAAGCCGGCATCGATGATCAGCCTGCTGCCGGGCACGTGCGACATTCCTTTCAAGCGGCCGGATGGCACGACCGCGAATTCGTACAGTCCAGAAATTCGAAGTCGATGTGGCCTATGCGATCTTCCTGGGCAGCGATCAGAGCAGCAACACCGCGATCTGGATGGTCAAGTCCACCGACTGCGGTCTCACGTGGGACACGCCCGGCACAAAGATCACGCAGACCGTCAACGTCAATCAGGGTGTGTCGCTGGCATCGATTGGCGACAGGTTCATCGCGACATGGCGCAGATTCAAGGACTCCAACGCCACGATGCGGTGATGTCGTCGGTGTCGGACAACCGCGGCAAGAAATGGACGCTGGCCGTCGTCTCGAGCGTCGTCCCCTTCGATCAGGGCACGAGCAACGTGACGTTCCGCACCAACGCGCTGCCGTGGCTCGTCAGCGACGGCAGGGCATTCCACGTCTTCTGGGCGGAGCGAGAACCATCGACGAACGTTCCTCGAATCAAGTACTCCAGCACGACGACCGGCACATCGTGGCGGAGCCCGGACTTTGTCGACAACTACCCGGGGCTTCCCGGATTCCAGGTCATTCCGAGTGCCGGCGCGTCCGAAGGCGTCGTGCAGGTGGCGTGGTACGACACGCGCGACGATCTGACGCCGTCCCAGGGGCCCCTGATCAACGGACTCCCCTTCGTCAACGACTACCGTGACGCGCAGGGGAACGTTCACCGACACACGATCGACGTGCGCGCGGCGCAAGGCGTCTGGGATGGATCGAAGCTCGTCTTCTCGAAGCCATCGCCGTTCGCGCTGACGCAGTCGATCAAAGTCTCCAGCTATCTGATCGGCCTCGCGCCGCCGGGCTTCGCGGGCGGCAACACGCAGCCAGTCGTCGCTCAGCTCGAGAACAACTTTGCGAACTCCCGGATCTTCCAACAGGGGAAGACGCCGTTTGTCGGCGACTACATTGCCGTCGCCGGCAAGCAGTGGAAGATCGATCCCGCGACCCGAGCCTGGGTGCCGAATACGACACCCGTCGACGTCAAGCCGACGTTCTTCGTTGCGTGGGGAGACAACCGATCGCTGCGCGGCAACACCATCGCCGATCTCGTCGCGCCCACCGGCTATACGCCTCCGACGTTCACGGCGCCGCAGGACGGCGTCGGCGATCCGACGATGACGTATCCTGCGTGTTCACCGGCGACGCCGCTGGCGAACACCAGGAACCAGGAGATTTTCGGCACATCCATCAAGCCCGGACTGATCGTCACCGTGCCGTCGGCGTCGAAACCGACAGGGAGCATTCAGCGGACCTATGTCGTCTGGGTGCGCAATACGACGCCGCAAAAGAAGACCTACAGGCTCCATATCGCGCAACCAACCGGCCGATGCGCCGCCGTCGGGCACGACCGGTCGCGCCACCTTTGCGCAGCTGCCGCTGCCGCCGTACAACACGAGCTCGCCGTCGCCGGTCGTGGATGCCTGCGTGACGATTCCTGGACGATCGGGAGACAGTCAAGACCGTCTTCGTCACGTCGTCGTCGATTCAACCACCGGCGATCACGGTGCAGGTCAGCGAGTCGGATCCGTCAAGCTGCACGCCTATCGCGGGCGGAGAGACGGCAACCGCGCAGCTGAATGGCAATCCGATTTCCGCGGACATCGAGAATCCTGACTTCACGAACATCGACTTCCAGAACTTCAACTTGAAGACGGTCGAGCTGCACAATCCGGACATCGAGAACAAGACATTCTCCGCGTACACGACGAATGCGGACATCGAAAACCCGGATTTGCCGACCTTTACGCCGTCGTTTGCGGACATTGAAAACGCCGACATCGAGAACGCGGATTTCCAGAGCGCGACGCTTCCGTACGCGGACATTGAAAACGCGGACATCGAGAACGCCGACATTGAAAACGCCGACATCGAGAATTCGGCGATTTCAGAAGTGACGTGGGCCGTCAAGATGAACGGCAACACCACGTCCGGCGTCGACATCAACCCGTTGTTCAGCGTCGCGCCGCCGCACGGCACACAGTTGATCGTTCGACGGATTTACAAGGTGACCACGACCGCAGAACTGCAGGCCGGTGCAGACGGCGGTGAATCAAATCATTGCCAATACGGTGGCTCCGCCGAACGTCGTCCCGACGGCCAGCGTCCCCGTTGAACCAGGTGAGACGATCCTGATCACGCTCCGGATCACCGGGACGACAGGCTTCAGCCCGGATGCGGCCGGTGTCGTGGTGACGGCGCAGGCGAAGAACACGGGACACGAGACCGATCCGGCGGTTGCTCCACCGGCCTGCAACACGTCGGACCCCACGCAGTTCTGCACGAGCGACGTGCCCAGGGACGTCACACCGCCGACGTTCGGGTCGACAGGCGACACGACGATCAATGCGGCGGCCGATGCGACGAGCGCGACCGTGACCTATTCAGTCGACCGCCGCAGACAACATCGGCGTGACCTCCCTGTCCTGTTCACCGGCCAGCGGCTCACGTGTTCGCCGTCGGCTCGACCACGGTGACCTGCACGGCTTCCGATGCGGCCGGCAACACGGCGACCACCATCTTCAACGTCATCGTCAAGGACGTCACGCCGCCCACGTTCGCGTCGACACCCGACGTTACGGTGAACGCCGCCGCCAATGCGACCAGCGCCACCGTGACGTATAACGTCGCCGCAACCGACGCGGTCGGCGTCGTGTCGCAGACCTGCTCGCCGGCGAGCGGCACGTCATTCAACGTCGGCTTGACGGTTGTGACCTGCACCGCGAAGGACGCGGCCGGCAATACTGCTACCGCTTCGTTCAAGGTCACGGTCAAGGACGTGACCGCGCCCGCGATCGCGACTCCGGCAGGCATCGTCGTCGAAGCGACGAGTGCGGCCGGTGCCGCCGTCACCTTCGCGCTGCCGTCAGCCACGGATGCGGTCGGCGTCACGTCCGTTTCGTGCACGCCGTCGAGCGGCTCGACCTTCCCGATTGGCACCACGACGGTGTCGTGCCGCGCGTCGGATGCCGCGACCAATACGGCCTCGTCCAGCTTCTCGGTGCTCGTCCGGGACACGACGGCTCCGGTGATCGGCGCCACCGCGAACGTGACGAAAGGGACCGCAAACCTGGCGGGCGCTCCGGTGTCGTATCCGACGCCTCCCGCGACCGATGCGGTCGGCGTCGTGTCCGTCGCCTGCAGCCCTGCGAGCGGATCGACGTTCCCGATTGGCACGTCGTCGGTGACGTGCACAGCGAAAGACGCTGCGCTCAACGCATCAACAAAGAGCTTCACCGTGACGGTGCAGCTGTCGTTCGCGTTCGGCGGGTTGATCGTCCCCGCGACGGCCAACCAGGGCAGCGCCGTGCCGCTCCTGTGGCAATACCTGTCAGGCGCGACGCCTGTTGACACGAGGACGCTTGTTCCGATCGTGCGCGTCAGAACGCTCACCAGCTGCACGAACGGTAGCGAAACCGGCGTGCCGTTCCTGGACAAGCAGGCGCCGGGCAACAGCGATTTCAACTACGACACGACGTCGTTTACCTGGCACTTCAACTGGCAGACGAAGCCGTTCGACGGTCGGCTGCTACAACATCTACATCGATCTGACGGACGCCAACGGCGTCTTCGTCCAGGCGAACGGCCCGGTGAAGGTCAAACTGAAGTAACTGAGGAAAAGACCATAAAACCCTGAAGATTCTTGCCGTCCTCGAGTGCTAGCGTGAGCGCGTTGGTATCGCGCTGACGCGCATTCGAGGAGGCAGATATGGGTTCGCGCAATCTGGTTCTCGCGATCGTGACGCTGATGCTCACGATCCCGCTTTCCGCGGAGAAGAAGCACTCGGGCGCTCCGGTCGAGCCGACCGCCGGCCAGTGGCGCACGTGGACGATTTCGTCAGGCAAGGACTACAGGGTGCCCCCGCCGCCCGCGCCCAACGAGACGCGCGCGGAGCTCCATGCGATGGCCGACCTGATCGGCCAGAACACGGACGACATCAACGCGCAGATCGCCTACTGGGATGCCGGCTCGCCGGCCTATCGCTGGATGGATCTGATCTCGAACCGGCTGCTCGCGGGAACGCCGACGACGGCCTTCGCGCACCGCGTCTACACCTACGTCAGCATGGCGATGTACGACGCGACGATAGCCGCCTGGGAATCGAAGTATTTCTACAACCGGGCGAGGCCGAGCGAACTGGATCACAATCTGCCGACCGCCGTTGACGTGCCGGACAGCCCGTCGTATCCATCCGAACACGCCGCAGCGGCGCAGGCGGCAGCCGCAGTGCTGGCGTCCTTTTTCCCGAACGAGGCGCAGGGCTTTCAGGACATGGCCGATCAGGCCGGGCGGTCTCGCGTGCTGGCAGGCGTTCAGTTTCCGAGTGACGTCGCGGCGGGTGCCGCGCTCGGGCAGAAAGTGGCCGAGCAGGTAATCGCGCGGGCGAAGGCCGACGGGTCCGATAGCACACAGACCGCCACTGTCCCGACCGGCCCCTGCAGCTGGAAAGGCTCGAACCCGGCGAACTTCACCGGACAATTCTTCAGGCCTCTGCTCATGACGTCAGCGGCTCAGTTCCATGCTCCACCGCCGCCCGATTGCACGTCGCAGGCGGTGAAGGACGAAACCGCTCGTGCGTCAAGAACACCCCGCGCGGCCAAACAGCATTCGGGACCAACTACAAGGCGTTCTACTGGCAGAGCCCTGAGGGCCTGAACACGTGGGTCTACCGCTACATGGACAAATGGATGGCGGAGGACCGGCTCGACAAGAATCCGCCGCGGGCGGCGCGCGCGTATGCGCTGGTCTCGGCGGTGCAGTTCGACGCGTTCATCGCCAGCCAGGAAAGCAAGTTCTCCTACTGGTACATTCGACCGTCACAACTCGACCCGACGATCCTGCCGGTCTTCCCGGTGCCAAATCACCCGAGCTACCCGTCGAACCACGCGACGTTTTCCACGCGAGGTCGGAAATCCTTGCGTATCTCTTCCCGACCCGAGCCGCTGCGGCCCGAGCACTCGGGAAGGAAAGCGGCGACTCGCGCATCTGGGCCGGCATCCATTACCCGATGGACATCGTGGCGGGCACGAACATGGGCAAATCCGTCGCGGCACTCTTTATCGACTGGGCCAGCAACGACGGGTCGCAGTAGGCAGGACGTTGGATTGCGGGCGACGGGATGAATCCGTGTAGCATTGAGCTGACGTGAAAGCATCTCTTGGTGTCGCCGTTCTCGTCGCACTGGCGGCGCGCGGCAGCCTGGCACAGGCGCCGCGCGTCCCGGTACTCGTCGAGCTGTATACGTCCGAAGGCTGCTCGAGCTGCCCTCCGGCTGATGCGTTTCTCGAGTCACTGTCGCGCGACCAGCCAGTCGCGCGGGCGCAGATCATCCCGGTCGGCCTCCACGTGGACTACTTCAACGACCAGGGTTGGAAGGACGCCTTCTCGTCTCCCGCCTTCACAGCACGTCAGCGCAGTTATTCGCCGGTCTTTGGCGACAACTTGTATACGCCACAGATCGTCGTGGACGGCCACGACGTGATCGAGGGGACGGCAAAGGATAAGGCCAGCCGCTTGATTGAATCAGCAGCCGGGAGGCCGCATCTTCCCGTCGGCGTCACCGCCCGGCTCGTGGCAGACAGAATCCGTCTGTCGATCGATCTCCCCGCGGCACCTGCTAACACGGAAAAGATTCAGCTGATTGCCGCCATCACCGAAGACGGCCTCTCCTCCGTCGTCACGCGCGGCGAGAACGATGGCAGAACGCTTCATCATGTGGCGGTGGCGCGAACGCTCCAGGGGCTCGATTCCCTGGGCGCGACGAGCTCTGTCGTCGAGAAACAGCTGCCGCTCGGGAAGGGCTGGGGGCCGGTGGGACTGAAGGCCGTTGTCTGGCTCCAGGGCGTGAAGTCCCGACAGGTCTACGGGGCCGCGGCTGCACCGATCACGAAGTAATCCCCTCGAAATGAGGGAATCCCCCGAAATATGACAGCTGTCGGCTGATTTTTGCGCCTCCTCTTCTCGACGCGCGTAGACTCTGCGTGATCGAGGTCATGGAGCCAGACCGACGCAAACGGATCTCGGAGCTTCATCATGCGGCGCTTGCGCGTCCAGCGGCGGAGCGCGCTCGGTTCCTGCAAGCGGCATGCGATGGCGATGCGGCCCTCCGGCACGAAGTCGAGTCGCTGCTCGCCTACGAGTCCGCAGCCGGGCCGTTTCTGGAGACACCCGCCGCCGTCGGCGTGGTCGCGGGCGTCCTGACACGTGTGGACGGCCGATCTCAGATCCTGAATCGCCAGATAGGCTCGTACACAATCGTTGCGCCGCTCGGCGCCGGCGGGATGGGCGAGGTCTATCGCGCACGTGACAGCAAGCTCGCTCGCGACGTGGCGATCAAGATTCTGCCGACGCACTTCACCTCCGACCCGGAACGACGCGCACGGTTTGCGCGCGAAGCCCGCCTGCTCGCCACTCTGAACCATCCGCACATCGGCGCGATCTACGGGCTGGAAGAAACTGATGGCGTGGCCGCGTTAGTGCTCGAACTCGTCGAGGGTCCAACCCTGGCGGAACGGCTCGAACGTGGACCGCTGCCGATTGCAGACGCGCTCGCGATTGCGCGTCAAGTCGCTGAAGCACTCGACGCCGCGCATGAAAAGGGCATCGTCCATCGCGATCTGAAGCCGGGCAACATCGTGCTGCAAAGATCGGCAAACGCCGCGGGCGTCCCGTCGAGCGAGACCCGCGCGAAAGTGCTCGACTTCGGTCTGGCCAAGACGATGGCAGTCGGACTCGAAGGAGACCTGACCCAGCGGCCGCCGGGCTCGCTCGATGGAACCGAAGAGGGACGGATTCTCGGGACGCCGGCCTACATGAGCCCGGAGCAGGCGCGCGGGCAGGCGGTCGATAAACGCACAGATATCTGGGCGTTCGGATGTGTGTTGTTCGAGATGCTGGCAGGCCGGCGCGCGTTCGACGGCGCGACGATCTCCGACACGTTCGCAAGAATTCTGGAGCACCAGCCAGACTGGACGACGCTACCAACAAAAACACCGGCATCGATCCGCACATTGATCGAGCGATGCTTGCGTAAAGATCCGCGCAAGCGGCTGCATGACATCGCGGATGTACTCATCGAACTCGACGACTGCGCCACTCACGAGGGCCAGGAGACCGACAAAGAGCCCATGCCCTGGGCGCAGGGCACCCGAGCTTGGCTCCCCTGGCTCCTCACGGCTGCGATCGCGGCTACCGGTTGGGTTGCGTTGCGCAATCGCCCAGCCGCACCGCCCTCCACGCCGGCACTTGTCGAGGTCCCCGTCAACGCGCCAGACAGCTCGCGTTTCGCCAGTCAGGGAATCGCCGTCTCGCCCGATGGCCGCCACATCGCGTTCATCGCAACGTCGAGGATCGGATCGTCACTGTGGGTTCGATCGTTGGGCACAGTCGAGCCTCGCGAGATCCCCGATACGAAAGGCGCGCGAGGCCCATTCTGGAGCCCGGATAGCAAGACGATTGGCTACCTTCAGGACAGGAACCTGAAGACTGTTCCTCTAGACGGCGGGTCTCCGTTCACAGTGAGTGCGGCAGGTCCGGCCGGCGGCCAACACTCGAATAACGGCGGCGGAACCTGGAGTAGCAGTGGCATCATCGTGTTCGGACCGCTCGACGACCACGCCCTCTATAGCATCAGCGCAAAAGGCGGGAAGGCGACGCGGGTCACCATCCCGAAGAACACCGCCGTCGGGGACCGGTGGCCTTGGTTTCTCGACGACGGACAACACTTCCTGTATCTAGCCGGCGACACCAGTTTCGAACTGCGCGTCGGATCGCTGACACCTGCGACCGCCGAAATCATCGGGCCATTCGAGTCGAATGCCGCTTACGGGGCCGGCTATCTCTTCTTCGTGCGCGGCGGCAACCTCATGGCGCAGCGGTTCGATCCGGACAACCGGAAGCTCCTCGGTGATCCGATCGATCTGGGCCGGCGGACCGGTATCGAACCTCACAATCAGCACGGGATGTTCGCCGTGTCAGCGGCCGGCCGACTCGTGTACCCGCGCCTCGGCGCGGGACCAATCGCAGCTGACGTGGGTCGACCGAAACGGCTCTCCTCGTAGCACCGTCGGCGGTGTCGGTGTATACATAAACCTCGGTCTGAGCCGGGACGAGCACCGCCTGGCAGTCTCCCGCATGACGGAACAGGATGGTCGCCAGGAGTTCGACCTCTGGACGATCGAACTGTCCACCGGAATTGCGACGCGCCTGACCGACGACTACCCCGCATGGCAGTTCGATCCCACTTGGTCCCCGGACGGGCAGCGACTCGCATTCAACGAAAAGCCGATCCCCACGCAAGGCCAGTTCGGGTTATCCATGCTTGCCTCGAATGGCCGCGGCGCGGCCGAGTCAGTGGTGCCGCGTGAGCCGAGCCGCGGCGTCACCGGACCAGATTGGTCACTCACCAACACCATTGTCTATAACCTCGGTGAGGACCTGTGGACGATAGACATGTCAGGCGATCGCAAGCCCAGGCTGTTTCTAGACACGAAGTATAAAGAGATGAACGCAAAGCTGTCTCCGGATGGTCGTTGGATCGTGCATCAATCGGATGCGAACGGCGCCCTCGAGGTGTACGTCTGGCCGTTTCCAGCCGGTGAACCGGCTCTGAGGGTCTCACGCGACGGAGGGATGTACCCTGTGTGGCGGCGGGATGGCAGGGAACTGTTCTACCTGGCGCCAGACGGCACGATGATGGCGGCGGGCTTCGATCCCAAGACAGGTTCCGTCGCCGCTGCCCCGCAGAAACTCTTCGCGACGCCACTTCGATTTGGAAACAACAACCCGTATGCGGTCAGCGCGGATGGTCAGCGCTTTCTGATTCCGTTGCCGGTCGATGTGCCGCCCCGGCTCATCCTCGATTGGCGCGCGCTGCTCTCCAGATGAGACGGTATGTCGTCGGAATCGCGCGATCGCGTCTCGGACATCTATCACGCGGCGCTGGGGCGCGCGCCAGCCGAGCGCCGTGCGTTCCTGAGGGACGCGTGCGATGGAGACGAGTCGCTGCGACAGGAAGTGGAGTCCCTGCTTGTCCACGAGTCGGCGTCGAGTCGCTTCCTCGAAACGCCCGCTGCGGCTATCGTCGCAGGCGCTCCCACCGGAGTACCGATGCTGAACCGGCAGATCGGCCCGTACACGATCGTTGCGCCGCTCGGTGCCGGCGGGATGGGCGAGGTCTATCGCGCACGTGACAGCAAGCTCGGTCGCGACGTCGCGATCAAGATCCTGCCGTCGCACTTCACCTCCGACCCGGAACGACGCGCGCGCTTCGCGCGCGAAGCGCGTCTCCTAGCCACGCTCAACCATCCGCACATCGGCGCGATCTACGGACTGGAAGAAACCGATGGCGCTGACCGCGTTGGTCCTCGAGCTCGTCGAGGGTCCCACGCTGGCGGAACGGCTCGAACGCGGACCGCTGCCGATCGCAGACGCGCTCGCGATTGCGCGCCAGATCGCCGAGGCACTCGACGCCGCGCACGAGAAGGGCATCGTCCATCGCGATCTGAAGCCGGGCAACATCGTGCTGCAAAGCTCGGCAAACGCCGCGGGCGTGCCGTCGAGCGAGACACGCGTGAAAGTGCTCGACTTCGGCCTCGCCAAGTCGATAGCCGTTGGTCTGGAGGGAGACCTGACCCAGCGGCCGCCGGGCTCGCTCGACGGAACCGACGAGGGACGGATTCTCGGGACGCCGGCCTACATGAGCCCGGAGCAAGCGCGCGGGCAGGCGGTCGATAAACGCACAGATATCTGGGCGTTCGGGTGCGTGCTCTACGAAATGCTGTCGGGGCGCCGGGCGTTTGACGGCGACACGATCTCCGACACGTTCGTTAGCATCCTGGAGCACGCGCCAGACTGGACCGCGCTGCCCGCAAAAACACCGGCATCCATCCGCACGTTGCTCGATCGATGCTTGCAGAAGGATCCGCGCCACCGGCTCCACGACATCGCGGACGCACGGATCGAACTCGATGATGGGAGCAAACCACTCGCATCGACCGCGTCGGCGACTGAGGCGACGCCGGCAAAGTCAGGCCGCGTTCGGGACCGGCTCGGCTGGATTGTTGCTGCAGCCCTCGCGCTGACGTTGGGTGGAATGATGCTGCTCAACCGTCGTGACGTGCCGCCGGCGGTGCCCGAGCACGTCGAATTTCCAATTCTCCCTCCCGAGGGCTGGAGCTTCACGACACAGGCGGTCGATTTCAACGTGTCTCCCGACGGCCGACACGTCGCGTTCATCGCGAATTCGAAAGCCGGGTCGTCGCTTTGGGTGCGATCGTTGGCCGCGGTCGATGCACGGCCGATTCGTGGCACGGATGGCGCGCGCAATCCATTCTGGAGCCCGGACAGCCAGTCGATAGGTTTCTTTGCCGGCAATCAGTTGAAAACCGTGAAGGCGAGCGGCGGAGCAGCGGTCGTGCCGTTGCCATGGCCCGTGTCCATGCCCGAGAACTGGGAGAGTCTCGGGATGGCCCCTTCCGGGACCTGGAACAGCCAGGGCATCGTCGTCTTCGGGCCGTCCAGCGACGGCAACCTGTATCGAATCGACGTGAAGCGAGGCGGAATGGCGACGCCGGTCACGACACCGGTCACCGAGCGTCAGACGTCCCTGCATCGGCGGCCCGCGTTCCTTCCGGACGGTCAACGTTTCCTGTACGTCGCCGGTCTTGGGATGAAAAACGAGCTGCGCGTGGGATCGCTGACGACGGCGGACACGGTTGTGATGGGAACGTTCGAGTCCCCCGTCGCCTACGCCGCGGGACACGTGTTCTTCACGCGTGGCGGCAACGTGATGGCGCAGTCCTTCAATAAGGAAACGCTCCGGCTGGAAGGCGATCCCGTGGCCCTTCGAGCACAAGTCTTACCGGGGTCTCGTGGGTTCTCGGTGTCCACGAACGGCCGGTTCGTGTTCCTGCCGCCGCCGAAAACGGAAACGCAGCTGACCTGGGTGGACCGCAGCGGGCAACCTGTGGGAACCGTTGGCGCCCCGGGATTTTCTGGCGGCAATCTCGATGTGAGCCCGGACGGTCAGCAGCTGGCCTTTTCCAACTTATCTGTCCACGCGGGCGAACGGCAGAACGATATCTGGCTGATCGAACTGACGACGGGAAGAGCGACGCCTCTGACGGATGACCACGCCGACTTCGACCCTGCGTGGTCGCCAGACGGAAAGCACATCGCCTTCAACTCAGGCCGGCTGGGAGGCCAGAGTCTGTTTCTGCGCGACTCCGATGGTAGCGGGGTCGACGTGCCTCTTGCGAAGGTCGAGCAGTCTGAAGCCAACGGCTTCATGGTCGCCTCCTGGTCGCGCGCCGACGTCCTGATCTTCAACGTCGTCAAGAAGAACGGAGATCTTGATCTGTGGACACTGTCCATGTCCGGAGACCGGACGCCCAAGGTCTTTGTGAGCTCGAAACAGAGCGAGCTCAATGGCACCTTCTCGCCAGACGGCCGTTGGGTCGCCTACCAGTCCAACGCGTCGGGCCGCTACGAAATCGTCGTCCGACCGTTCCCGAACAAGGACCCCGCGCGAACTATTTCGCGTGATGGCGGGCGGTATCCCCGCTGGCGAGGGGACGGCAAGGAGCTTTTCTTCGTGTCGCCCGATGGGACGATGATGGCCGCTGGCTTTGACGCGACGAACGGCGTGTCCCAGGGCGTGCCTCAAAAGTTGTTCCCCACACAGATCAGGGGCGGCGACAACCGACCGTACGCCGTCGACAAGAACGGTCAGCGCTTTCTTCTGAAGGTCCTTCCCGATCCGCAACTCGTCGTCGTCATGGATTGGCGGACGTTGCTCGACAAGTGAACGGCGCGGTCAGAAATCAGGATCGTAGTTTCAGTCCGCTGCGAGACGCCTGCGTCTCGGTCGTCTCGGATCCCAGTGACATCCGGAAGGTGAAGAGCAGCGATCCAATTCGCACCTGATCGCCGTCGGCGATTGGCGTCGGGGCGCTGATCCGCTGATCGTTGACGTAGGTGCCATTCTTGCTGCCGAGATCTTCCACCACCGCGCCGCTGGGATCGAGCGAAATGCGCGCGTGACGGCGGGAGACGGTGCTCGACTTCACCACAATCACACCATCCCCCTCGCGGCCGACAATGTTCTCGCCGGGAACGAGCGCCACTTCGGCCGTCGAGCCAATGAGCCAGCCGTGGCGCGCCTCGTTGTGAGAGGCCGGCGCCGAGACGGGCTCCTGCTCCCACTGGAATGCATAGCCGAATCCGTGCACGGTGCGAATCAACCCGGGCTTCCGTCGATGATCCGCGATGACGTCCCGGATCTCGGAGATGAGCGACGGCAGACTGCTCTCGGACACGTACGTCCCGGGCCAGAGGTGCTCCCGGATTTCCGCCTTGGACACGGCTCGCGGGCGGCAGCCGACGAGCAGCGCGAGCAGATCGAAGGCCTTCGGAGAGAGGCGAGCCTCCCGTGTGCCGACCCAGAGCTGGCGGGTGTCGGAATCGAAGGTCAGGTCGTGGAACTGCAGGCGCACGGCGGTTCCTATTAGTTTTGCAGTCCGACAGGTCTGTCAAGGGACGGTCAGTTCAGTCGCGCACCTTGTATGACGCGTCCACCAGCACCACGCCGTTCTGAAGCGTATCCGGAAGCTTGATGAAGCTGAGGTCGTAGCCCTCCTGGAGACGGCCCGTGACGTTCACGTGAGCGCCCTTGCGTGGTGCCCCAGAGCTCGTGACCACCCAGAGGCTCTGGTCGCCGTCCGAGATTCGATAGGCCCCGCGCCCGAGCACCGAGACGCTTTCGTCAACGGTGCCGTGCACCGTCAGCGTCTGGTTGCGAAACTTCCCTGGATCGGACAGCACCTGCTTGATGCTCAGCGCTCCGCACCCTGCCGCCAGCAGCGCCAGGCCGAATACGAGCGCGATTCGTTGTTGCCGGCTCATCATCGTGACGTCACCTCTGGAGCAGGATATCCCGTTTGTGGCCAACCAGCCGCAAACGGAAACAGTCGCCCGGTCGTCTAAGGCTCAGCACACCAAGGAGACGTGAATGACCCGCTGGCTAGGGGGACTGACTCAGGATCTCGGCTACGCCCTTCGATCGTTTCGGCGGAGCCCGGCGTTCACGCTCGTGGCGCTCCTGTCGCTGATGCTCGGCATCGGCGCGACGTCAGCGATTTTCAGCGTGATCTACGGCGTCATCATCGCGCCGTATCCGTACGCCAGGCCGGGGGAGATCTGGGCGCCGGAGCTTCGCGGAGCGGACGGCCGCGGAGGTCGGGCCTACCAGCTGGACGAGGTGCGTCAATTGTCGGAAATCCAGGCGTTTGCCGATGTCATGGCCACTTCCCAGGAAACAGTGCTCCTGGCGGGGGAATTTGCGCCGGAGAGTGTCAACGGGGTCCTCTTGTCCGGCAACGCCTTCAATTTCCTCGGCGTGCCGCCCATTGCCGGGCGCACGATTCAACCGTCGGACATTCGGCCTGACGGGCTGGCCGAACCGGTCGTGGTGTTGAGTCACCGGTTGTGGCTGCGCCTCTTCGAGGGCAGTCCGTCTGCGATCGGTCGGACGATGCAGCTCAACGGCCGGCCGCACACCATCATCGGCGTAATGCCGCCGCGTTTTGGCTGGTACGGCAACGACGGGTTCTGGCTTCCGCTCGCTCCGGGTCGAACCGATCTGTTCTTTGTGAATCCCATCATGCGGCTGGCGCCCGGCGTCTCCCCGGCCTCGGCCGAAGAACAGCTGAAAGCCTTCAATCAACGCCTGGCGAACGAGAAGCCGTCCACATTTCCACCTCAAGGTTTTACCACCAGGCTGAGGAACTATCTCGACGTGACCGTAGCCAGCGGCGAAATGCGCACGAGCCTTCAGCTCCTGCTCGGCGCGGTCGGGTTCCTCCTGCTGATCGCGTGTGCGAACGTCGCGAACCTCCAGCTCGCCCGCGGCACCGCGAGGACCCGAGAGATGGCGGTGAGAATGTCGATCGGCGCCGGGCGACGTCGCCTGCTTCGTCAACTGCTCACCGAGAGCACGCTGCTCTCGCTGGCTGGGGGCGCTCTTGGTGTTCTTTTCGCGTTTGGCGCCATCCGGACGATCGTGAGCCTGATGCCCGAGTTCTATGTGCCCAATGAATCGCGCGTCGCCATCAATCTGCCGGTCCTCGCGTTCTCCGTCCTTGTGTCGCTGGTGACGGGCATCCTGTTCGGTGTCGTGCCGGCGCTTCGCATGTCGCGGCCGGACATTGCGGACACGTTGAAGGCAGGCCGCAGCACCGGTTTGGAGAGCGACGGCGGACGGAGCCGTCACGTGCTGGTGATTGTCGAGGTTGCGTTGTCGGTCGTCCTGCTCGTCAGCGCGGGGCTGACCATCCGGACCTTCTTCGTTCTCAATCGCGTCGATCCCGGTATCCGCGCCGATCGGGTGTTGCTCGTCGGCGTTCCCTTGCCCCCGGCCAAGTACGGAACCTTCGATCAGCGCAATCAATTCGTGGAGGCGCTGATCGATCGCGTCCGCACCCTGCCGGGTATCGAAGCCGCTTCGGTCGGTCACCCGTTCGGCGGCACCCAGTCGTCTTTCGCCGTCGTCGGCCAGACGCCCGACGACTCGAAACGCATCGGGCTGAACTTCGTCGGGGCCGATCATCTGCGCGTGTTCGGCATCCGGCTCCTGGGCGGTCGGATGTTCGACGCGGCCGAAATTCGACGTGGCGATCGCGTCGCACTCATCAATGAAGCCGCCGTGAAATTGTTTCCGGCAGGCGAGAATCCGATTGGTGCGCGCATGCGCCTCGGCGCCTTGCAGAATCCGCCTCCCCGCACGCTCATCGATTCGAGCCGCAGCGCGGAGGTCACGATCGTCGGCATGATTGCCAACACGCGGAACGCCGGTCTCAGGAACGATCCCAACCCGGTCGTCGTCCTGCCGTACTCCGTCGTCGCGCCACTGCAGCGCATGCTCGCGGTGCGGACGGCCGCGGATCCCAATCTCCAGCTGAATCCGATTCGTGCCGCCCTCCGGGCCATGGATCCGGATCAGCCCCTGGGCCGACCGATAACGGTCAGCGAGGTGCTCGGGGAAGACGTGATTCAGCCCCGCTTCACGATGGCGCTGTTCAGCGCGTTTGCACTCATCGGTCTCGCGCTCGCGGCCGCAGGCATTTACAGCGTCCTGTCGTTTCACGTGCTTCGACGCACTCACGAACTGGGTGTGCGCATGGCCTTGGGGGCGCCACGCCGCCACGTGCTGGGTTTGATGCTGCTGATGGGTGGAAGACTGGTGCTCGTCGGTCTGGTGATCGGAATTGGCGTGAGCCTGGCCTCCACGCGGCTGCTGCGCAGCCAACTCTTCGGCGTGCAGCCGGCGGATCCGCTTTCTTATGCAGCCGTCGCGATGGTGCTCGCTCTCGTCGCGCTCGGCGCCTGTTACATTCCCGCGCGCCGCGCGGCCGGTGTCGATCCGCTGGTGGCGCTCAGGCAGGAATGAATCCCTGATCGCTGATCACTGATCCTGAATCCCGGATCCTCGAATCGAATTTCCAATCCTTCGATCCGGCGATTAGAACATCACGACGGAAGTGCTCAAACGTGGGGCTGGATTGGTCCCTACAATCTCGAAACCGCATTCACCAATTACGTGATCTGTGAGGGCCCCGATCAGATGATCCCGGACGGGATTGTGGGTGTGAAGTGCGGCTTGTGTATTGCTCTCCGAAACTGATCATGAAGATCCTCGCTGTCGTCTGCTGTGTGTCGCTGTTTCAGGCGTCTCTGGCCGGCGCTGAGCCAGGACCGCTGTCGAAAGCGTCGCTTAGAAAGGACCCGCAGAAGCAGTTCCGAGCCGAGACGCGATCGTCGAGTCGTCCGTCCGCAGACGGTAACAATCAGGACAACCGCAACTGGATGGAGAGACATCCGGTGTGGACGGGCGCCATGATCGGGTTCAGTGCCGGCTTTCTCCTTACTTATGCCGTGGCTGCGAATGACCACCATCAGAACGAGGTTTTCACACCGGTGGGCCCTGGAGGCCCGGCTCTGGTTTGGGGTGGCGTAACCGCCGGCATTGGCGCGCTCGCGGGCTGGGGCATCGGCCGTAATCGGGACAGCAATCCCTGAACCTGTCTTCCTTGGCGCGCGTAGAGTTACCCTGCGACCGATCAGAAACGATAATCCGGTGCAGGTTCTAAAAGACATCCAGTACGCTTGGCGTGCGCTGTTCAAACGCCCTCTCCTCACGTTGACCGTGACGATGACGCTGGCGCTTGGTCTCGGCGCGAACGCTGCCATTTTCAACCTCATCGATCGGCTCGTGCTTCGTCCCTATCCGCTTGACGATCCCGACAGAGTCGTCCTGCTTTCCGAGAGCGGGCCCAACCTCGACTACAAGAAAGGATCAGTTTCACCGGCGAACTTCTTTGATTGGCGCGCCGATTCGCGGACGCTGACGTTCCTGTCCGCGTATGGCTGGTGGGATGCCAACCTGGTCGAACGGGGCGAACCCGAACGGCTGGCGGGTTTCCAGGTGACCAGCGGCCTCTTCGAATCGCTGAACGTGCGGCCGGCGCTGGGCCGGACGTTCGTGCGAGACGATGAGACGTTCGGGCGGCATCGCGTCGTGATTCTGAGCGACGCGTTGTGGAGGCGTCGCTTCGAGGCGGCTCCGTCGGTCATAGGGCGCAGCGTGATCCTGGACGGCGTGCCGTACCAGGTGATCGGGGTCATGCCGCCGCGATTTGCCTTTCCTGAAGGGTGTCAGCTCTGGTCGCCCCTCGCGTTCGATCCCGGGACGACGCCGCCACGTAACCCACGGTACCTCACGGCTATTGGCCGCCTTCAATCCGGCGCGACGCTCGAGGACGCGCAATCAGAGATGTCGGTGCTGGCGGCGCGGCTCGCGCGCGAGTATCCCGAAGCGAACCGCGACCATGGCGTGCGGGTCTACACGCTGACCCAGGGGATGCTGGACGAAGGGACCGGGCCGATGCTCTCGCTGTGGCAGGCATCGGCGGTCATCGTTCTCCTGATCGCGTGCGCCAACATCGCCAACCTGCTCCTGGCGCGCGCGGCCGAACGGCGACATGAGACCGGCGTTCGTCTGGCGCTCGGCGCGAGCCGCGGCCGGATCATCCGTGAATCGCTCACAGAAAGCGCGCTGCTCGCCCTCCTCGCGGTGCCAGCAGCGCTCGGATTCGCATGGGTGAGCCTGTACGCGATCCGCGTCAGCATGCCGGCGAACATCCTGCGATTCGTCCCCGGGTTCGAGTCGCTGGGTCCTGATTTGAGGCTCGTGACCTTCACCTTCGGCGCAGCGATTCTGACGGCATGTGTGTTCGGGCTCTTGCCGGCGTTTCAGGCCGCCTCGTCGTCGGTGGTTGACACGCTCAAGGAGGGAGGGCGGACGTCGACCGGGCGACAGAATCTTCGCCGCGCGATCGTCGTCCTCGAAATGTCGATCGCGCTGCCGCTCCTCGTCGCGGCCGGGCTTGGCGTGCTCGGAACGCGGCGCTTTCTCACGGGACCGCAAGGCTACGATCCCGAAGGCCTTCTGACGATGAAGCTCGTGCTGCCCGAGCGCGTGTACCCGGATGACCCGTCGCGTCGTCAGTTCGTGGCGAAGGCCCTCGATGCGCTGAACGGCATTGCGGGTGTCGAACAGGCCGCCGCCATCAACAACATGCCCACGAGCGGCTCCAACCGGTCTCATCAGATTGAGATCGAGGGTCATCCCGCGCCGGACGCGAACAATCTGCCATCGGTCGATTTCCGAGTTCAGACGGACAAGTATTTTTCGGCCATGCGGATTCCTGTGCTGCGCGGCCGGGACTTCACGGACTTCGATCGTGAGGATACGGCGCAGGTTGTCATTATTTCGGAATCCATGGCGCGGAAGTTCTGGCCGAATGAAGATCCGATCGGACGTCGAGTCAAAGTGCCAAAGGGACCGTGGCTGACCGTCGTCGGCGTGTCGGGGGATGTCATCCACGACTGGTTCAACCGCCGGAATTCACCGGTCATGTATCGGCCGCTTCGGCAGGCCACGAGCGACTACCTCTGTTTCGTCATTCGCACGGTTGGAGATCCGTTGTCGGCCGCGCCCACGGCGCGGCGCGCGTTGCTCGGCGTCGACCCTGCCCAACCGGTGTTCGAGGTGATGACGATGCGCCGGGCGCTCCATGAGCGAACCATTGGCCTGCAGTATCTGGCTGCGATCATGACCGTCTTCGCGGCCATCGCGCTGCTGCTGGCCTCGGTCGGCCTCTACGCGTTGATCACGTATTTCGTCGCGCAACGCCGGCACGAGATCGGGATTCGCATGGCGCTTGGCGCCTCGAGTCACGATGTAATGCGGCTGACGCTTGGCCAGGCGCTGCGACTGACACTGATCGGCTCGGCGATCGGTTTGGGGCTCTCGCTCGCGCTCGGCCGGTTGATGGAGGCCGGGCTCCTGGGGATCGCCACCAGCGACGTTCGGGTCTTTGCCGGTTTTGCGGGGATCCTGATTGGCACGGCACTCGTGGCAGGCTACGTGCCCGCGCGTCGCGCAGCGGCGATTGATCCGATAGCCGCGTTGAGAGTGGAGTAGAGTAACCGGAAAAGCACGATGGCTCTCTCCAGAGGCGGCCTCAGATTCTGGCTGTTCGCGGCCGGCGCGCTTGTGGTCTCCGCGGTGTGGACCGATCGGTCCGGCCACATTACGTTGCGCGCTGACGCGAGCCATTCCTCGCGCGGCGTCCTGCCGCCTGTCGGCCGGCAGGCCAGCCAGCCATCACCGGCCACCAGCCGGAGAGTTCAGCGCAAGAGAATCCTGTACATGGAGGGCGCTCCGAGGCCGGAGATGAAATTCCTCAGGCGCGCCATGGACGACGTCGCCGACACGCAGCTGGTCACGTTGCAGCGCACGAAGGACAACAAGTACCTCAGGTTCAACGGCGAAGGACCCGACGAGTTGCGAAACGGCTTCCCCCGTACGACCGAGGAGCTATTCGTCTACCGCGGCCTCATTCTGGGTCCCATCGAGGCAAGCGCATTCACTTCAGAGCAACACCAGATGATCGCTGACTTCGTCGGCGTGCGCGGCGGCGGTCTGCTCGTGCTTGGCGGCGGGCAATCGCTCGGCGAGGGGGGTTGGGCCGGAACACCCCTCGCGCACGTGTTGCCAATCATCATCGAGTCAACGGGTCGGCGCCAGGCGCCCGGGATCGTCGACCATCTCATCGTCACGCCCACAGCGGAGGGCGTAAATCACCCGGCAATCCGGATTGCCGACACCGCGGCGGCCGCTGCGCGGTTGTGGCTGGAAATGCCCCCGGTATCAACGGTCAATGCTGTCTCCGAGAAGCCAGGAGCCACGACGCTTCTCAACGCCGTGGACGAATCCGGCCGGGAGCGGATCGTGCTCGCCATTCAGAATCAAGGCCGTGGAAAGTCGGCGGTCTTCACTATCCAGGACTCATGGCAGTGGGTGATGGCGCCAAAGGCGCCGCCCCTGGCCCACGAAAGATTCTGGCGGAGCCTCCTCGCCTGGCTGGTTGACGGCGTTCCACAGTGATCAGTTGCCGCGCTCGACGAACAACCGCGCAAGCAGCTGATCCACTGGGACGAAGTCATCAGTCAGCGTCAGCGCGCGTCCTGAAGTCAGGTACGCGCCGAGCCGTGACTCGGAGAGCGGTGTCGTTCGCGACGACGGATCCGCGCGGGATGTAATCGCGTCGAACCCTTCACGATTCAACGGCTGCCGGCTCGCCATGATGACGTAGGTGTTCCGATCGAACGGCAGGAACGTGTCGCCTCGTCCGAAGACGTAGACGTGAGGGAAAACCGCGCGCAAGGCGTTCGCCTCCGCCTTGAGAAACTCCCCGCCCTCGAACTTGTCGATGATGTTCGTCAGGTAGACGCCGTCCGGCTTCAAACGGTTCGCAATGATCCGGTTGAACTCGACGGTCGTCAGGTGAAACGGAATCGACAGGTCGTTGAATGCATCGCCATAGATGACATCGTACCGCTTGGGATCGATCCACTCGGCCAGGAACATTCGCGCATCCTGGTTGAACGATCGGATCCGCGAGGTTCTGGGAAGCGCGAGGCGCTCGTACGCCGTCGCGGTGACGGCAGGGTCAATTTCGACGACGTCGATGGTCGATGCGGGTACACCGCTTCGACGTACCTCGGGAACGTGTACCCTCCGCCGCCGAGGAAGAGGGTGTCGATCCGGTCACGGCCGATTGCGAGGGTTTCGGTCAAATCTGAATACGCGTGCTCGTATCCGTAGTCCAGCGCGCGCGGATCGTCCGGGACCACGTAGCTGTGAATCAGCCGATCCAGCATCAGGACCCGGGCGGAGTGTCCGTCGTTGCCTGCCTCGAACACCCGGATGCAGTAGTAGTTCGACTCGACATCGCAGGGAGCCCGGTATTTCCCTGACACCCACCCGGCTCCAATCGCTCCAAAAAATGCTATCGCGAGGGCGCTCGAGACCACGATGGCGGCGCTACGTCTCGAGCGATCGCGCATGGCGATCAGCAAACCGGTCAACAGCAGGATGCCCGCCACCAGCCAGACGATCCGTCGAGTCCCGAGCCAGGAGATCAGCCAGAATCCGGTGGTGAAGGTGCCGACAATGGAGCCAACGGTGGACGAGGCGTAGATCGTGCCGACCGTGTGACCGCTGTGCTCGAGGTTCGCGAGCGCCAGCTTCACGACCATCGGCGAAACCATGCCCAGGACGAAGCTGGGGAGAAAAAAAGTGATCGCGATCGAGAAGACGATACGCGGCAGGAACGAGAGACCGAACGTCACGCCCTCGATGGCATGCGTGAGTATCAGGATGCTCAAGCACGAGACGCCGCCCGCCATGAAGATCAGCGCCAGCGCGCGACGTGAAGCGAAGCGATCCGCCAGGACGCCGCCGGTGAAGTTCCCGACCGACATCCCCGCCAGCACCACGCCGATGACGCTCGTCCACGTGTAGAGCGACACGCCGATGTAGGGCGCCATGATGCGGCCGGCGATCAATTCGATGACGAGCGTGCACGCGCTGCCGATGAACGCAAGAAGACAGGAGATCCACATCGGCCGATACGTTAGCACGGGCCGACGAGCGGGCAGCCTCAGTCCTGCCGCTATTAATGGTCCGCGTGCCGCGGGTCGGACGCGCGCATACGGCCGAGCAAACGGTCGAACCCTGGCTGGCTGCGCACGCGCTCGAGCAGCGGATCCTGTTCGAACCAGCGCGTGCACGGAAAGCCGGTGTCGGCCGCGCGTTGCAGCCACACGAGGCTCTCGTCGATCCTTCCAAGCTGAGCGAGCGCGGCGCCGATGCTGTACGCAACGTGGTGATCCAGATCCGGAGCGTTCACAATCCTGGCGACCCTGGCGCTCGCCTGGTCTTTCAGTCCGGTTGCCGCCTCGACCGAGGCAAGCATTGCCTGCCCGCGTACGTCCGGTTTGCCGCCTCGCGTGAGCGAAGCCAGCATTTCGCGGGCGCCGGCCGCATCTCCTGCGTAGTAACGGGCGAGGCCCAGATACTGTCGAAGAGCGGGAACTTCAGTCTGTCGCTGGAGAAGGCCGGTCGCCTGTTGGACAGCCTGAGGATAGTTGCCCGCGAACAGCAGCACCGCGATCTCGAGCCGATCGATCTCGTCGTTTCTGTTCGGATTCAGACCGCGAGCAAGCCGCGCCTCCTCCCGGGCCTGATCGAATGCGCCGAGATGATAGAAGACGCGCATGCGAGCGACATGAGCGAGATCGAGCGATGGATCGAGCGCGAGCGCCTCGCTGGTTCGTTCGAGCACGATCTTCCAGTTGAATCCGCCGTAGAGAGTGCCCGCTGCGCTCGCGATCGCCAGGTGTGCGTCCGCCAGCGAGGGGTCCTGCTCGAGCGCTCGGCGCGCTTCCTGATCGGCTCGTTGCCCCCACGCCAGCGTCTCCTTTTCGTGTGCGTATCGCACGCTGAACCATGCCGCGCTCGTCGCGAGCGCAGCCCTGGCCAACGCGTAGTTCTGATCGAGCGCGAGCGCCTGCTCGAAGTACCCCATCGCCTCGCGCATGTTGGCCTCGGTGAAATTCACCAGCAGCGCGCGTCCTCGAAGTAGAAGTCGTACGCGGCAGGATTCTGCGTGTACCGAACATGAAGCCGCGCACGTTCCGGGGGCGACAGGTTGACCTTGAGAGCCGACGCCACGTGCTCCGCTATTCGATCCTGTAGTGCGAGCAGATCGGCGCGGGGTTCATCGTACGTTCGATTCCAGACCCCGATTCCATCGGCGCCGACGAGTTGCACGCTGACGCGATAGGTGTCGTCCGCTTGCTGGATTGTGCCGAGCAGCAGATAGTGAACGCCGAGCGCTTCGGCGACGACGACGGGATCAGGCTCCGTATCCTTGTATTGGAGCACTGCCGCCGTAGGCCGCAATCCGATTCTGCGGGTGCCCGCCAGGCGAGCCGTGATCGCGTCGGCGACGCCCACACCGAGATAGGACGAATCCAGGGCACCGGATCCCGCAAGAATCCGCAATGGCATGACTGCCAGGTGGAGGGGTTTCGCCCCCGCCTCGGACTCGGACGTCCAGTAGTCCTCAACTGAGCGATTGGCGAACCAGATGCCGCCGGCCGTGACCGTGGCCAGCAGCAGTGTCACCGTCCAGAAGATCAACGGCCGGCCCGTAGACGACGGGGCTGCCGTCGTCGCTGCATTCCGCTCCGGAGTGACCGGTGCGAGGAGGGCGTTTTGCGGGGGAGTTATGGGCGCAATGAACCGGTAACCGCGCCGCGCCAGTGTCTCAACGAACGCGGGATCCTCAGCCGAATCGCCAAGCGCCCGCCGGACCTTCTTGATTGCGGTGTTGAGCCCGTGCTCGAAGTCTACGAAGGTGTCTGTCTTCCACAGCCGCTCCCGAAGTTCGTTCCTGCTGACAATCTCGCCCGGACGTTCGAGCAGTGCCGAGAGTACCTGTCGCGGCTGCTCCTGGAGCCGTACGCGCTCCCCCTGCCGGTAGAGTTCGCCGGTGACAACGTCGAACTCGAACGGTCCGAATCGGAGGCGCTGATGCTCCTTGCGGTCCATGGCTCGGTGGACCGAGAGTGTAGGTGTCGCGCGATGGCTCGTCAAATCGGGGTGGTTCACCCGAAGTTCACCCACAGTCCACACGATGTGCATCGCGCTTGCGGCCGCGATCACCGTATTGTCCCCGTCGGAGTCGATCCACGTCAGCGCGTTCAAAACAACGAAAGCACTCAGTTGAAGTGAGGAGCCATGAGACACCGACGTCACTTTGCACACACATGTCTAGGCTTTGTCATCGCCGCCGGAACGCTTGCCTTCGCAGGCAGCGCGGACCATCGGGCCGTGAACGGCACAATCTGGGTCGCCAACCGCGGCGCCCATACGATCCGCGGTTTCGATGCCGCTACCGGCGATCTGGTCAACACCATCGCCATGGCGGCGAACTCACAGCCCGGCGACCTGGCCTATGCCAAGGGCAAGCTCTACGTGGCCGAAGAGTTCGGAACGCCTCCCGCGATTGCGATTCTTGACGAAGAGACGGGCAATCTAATCACCAGGATTCCTTTCACGACCGGTTGGCGTCCGCACCACGTGCATGCCAGTTCCGGCGGGAACCTGGTCGCAGTCGGGCTCTACGGCACGGACATGGTTGCGGTCATCGATACGCGGGATGACACCCTGCTCGGACCGTGGGACAGCAACCCGCAGACGACCAACGGCCGGGTACACGCCGGTGTCTTCGACAACGACGGGAACACGCTCTACCTGGCCAACGAGGGTGGGAACGAGCTCATCGCGATGGACCCGTTGAATGGGGCCGTGCTGTGGCGGCTATCCGTGCCCGGTATTCACGAACTCGCGGTGACCCACAACGGAAAGCTGGCATATGTAAGCCAGCGATCGCAGAACAAGCTTTCCGTGGTCGATCTCGAGACCCCCAAAGTGCTCGAGCTTCCGCAGCCGCTGACCCTTGGACTTCCCGATACGCTGCAACTGTCGGCAAACGAAAAGCTCTTGACCGTCGGCCTGCGCACGTCGCCCGCCCAGATGGCTGTGGTGGATACCAGCACCTTTGAGTACGAGCTCGTCACCTTGAGCGAGCCGGGTCAGGCTACGACGATCGCCGGGCACCAGTGGACGTCGCCGAGTGGCCGATACACATTCGCGTCGTTCGAGGGCGGGACGAGTCCGGGCGTCGCAGTCATCGATCACTTTGAGGGAAACACGGTCGTACAGCGGCTCTCGTACGCGGGACGCCCTCACGGGTTGGATTTCGCGCACCCGTGAGTCGTCGGCGGTGGGAGCTGAGAGCTGGGAGCCGAGTTATGCCGTCGCTGTGCCGAGCGACGACGCCGCGCGGCCCGGTGACGGCAGCGGCTCCTCGGCGAACACCGGCCGTTCGGGATGGACGATGGTCCAGCAGAACGCGCCGACGAGGAAGAGCACGCCCATGAGATACAGCGGCAGGTTCCAGCTGCCGAACCACTGAACCGAGTACGCCACGATGAGCGGGTTGAGCATCGCCACGAGATTGCCCACGGAGTTCATCGTGGCGCCGACGACGCCGACGTGATTGCGTCCGATTTCAATCACCGTTCCCCACGCCGCGCCAAGCGTAAACATCGTCATGCCCGTCGCCAGCGCGATGAGCCCGGCGGCCAGTATCGGCGTGGAGGAGGCGGCCGCAGCGAGCAGCGCGACGCCTGCGATCACGTACGCAATGGCGCCGAGCCCGCAGCGGCCGACGCGCAGCCCGTAGCGGGCGACGAGTCGATCCGTGACGAGACCGCCGAGCAGGTCTCCGGGCATGCTGACAATCAGCGGAAGGCCCGCGAAGATCCCGAGCGCCGCGGCGTCGAACCCGTGCCGCTGCTTCAGGTATGTCGGCAGCCACGTGATGCAGAAGTAGAAAATCATGCAGTTGGGGATGTACATGATGCACATCGCAATCATGTTTCTGCTGCGGGCGAGGCGTCCCCAGTATTCCCACCCGGCGGCATGCCTGCTGTCTGGCGGCCGTCCCGACACGATCGTCTGCAGCTCCGCCTCATTGACCGACGGGTGCTCCGACGGATCGTTGCGGAACCAGACGTGCCAGACGGCGACCCAGATGAATCCGACCGAGCCGAAGCAGATGAAGATCGTCCGCCAGTGCAGGAAATTGAGCAGCCAGAGGACGAGCATCGGCGTCAGTCCGCCGACCAGGTGCGCACCGGCGAAGAAGACTCCCTGGACTCTGCCGCGTTCGCGAACGGGAATCCAGCGGGAGAACGTGCGGGCCACGCACGGCCACGCGCCCGCCTCGCCCATGCCGAACAGGAAGCGGACGGCGAGCATGGCCGGGTAGCTGAACGCGGCGCCCGTCGCCGCCGTCAGGCATGACCACCACAACACGATGCGTGAGAGGACGGATCGAGTGCCACGGCGATCCGCCCACCAGGCCGTGGGGATCTCGAAGAGCGCGTAGGCCAGCTGGAACACCGTGAACACGTAGCCCATTTGCACGGTCGACAGCCCGAGATCCCTCACGATGCCCGGTGCCAGCGTTGCGATGCACGCCCGGTCGAGATACGTGATCATGCCGAGCGCGGTCGCCAGCGCCACGACCCGGTAGCGGGCGTGTGTGGGAGAAGTGGTCATGGGAGCGCACTATATGCGACTTTGGCCGCCAGACCGTGCGGCGAGGGCAGGCGGAGTGCTGTTCACGAGCTTCGCGAGGCCCTGCTGGTCGGGCCGGCGCGCCCGGCTATCATCAACCCCATTCCACTGAACGCGAGTGCCTCGAACATTGCCGTGATCTGGTTGCCGTTTTGAGTGCCCCCGAACCTAACAGCCAGCGGAAGGTGAACGAGGAACACCCAGCTGAAAATCATCAGGCCAACGAGCGCGCCGGCGAGGCGCATAGTCTTCGGAATCAGGATACCCACCGCTCCAGCCGCAAGCGCGCAACCGGCGAAGTAGGTCCAGAAGAGAGGGTAGGGTATCCACGCGGGTACCAACCCTGATACGCCGCCCGCCCACATGAAGTGCTGGATTCCCGCCAACAGAAGAAACTGGGCGAACAAGACCCGGCCTGCAACCCAGGTCCAGGCAGGCCCTCGCTCCGGGCGGGGAAGCGTTGCCACGACAAGAAACGCGCCGCCGCCGAGCGCGAGCGTCTTGCCCGCGCTCGTCCATTGACCGCACCAGAGGCAATCGGTCCATGCCCGGGGAAGGCTGAGAAACACGAACGACACCAACAGGAGTGCGCCAGTCGCCAACGCGATGGCCCGCGTTCGCCACGACGCGAAGATCGATATTCCCACACCGATCAGAACGACGCCGATGATGTAAGCCGCCAGTGGAGGGCCTGGAATCCAGCCAGGCCATGTCAAGACGACGCGCGTGACGAAATCGCCGTGCGCGAGGTGCTGAAGGCCGAACGCGATAATCGCGATGGCATAGAAGCGTCGGCCGATGATGATGAGCAGTGGCACAGCAGGAACTCGGGCCCTGAGAGTAATAGCCCCCGACGCACGGTGCAAGGTCTGTCCACGAATTCTTGCGCGCCTGTGCCTCTTGTTTTTCTGTGGGCCGCATAAAATGATTGGATGATCAGGCGAAAGGCACACTGATGGTGTGTATGAACCTCGCTTGCTGGGCGCTTGCCGGCGTGTTGGCGGTCGGAGAGCTGTCACAGGGCCAGTTGCCTGGACTGGCACCGTCCCTGCCCAGATCCGCTCTCGTGGTCGGACAAGTCCTGGACGCGGGAACCGGAAGCCCCATCAGTGGCGTCCTTGTCGAAATCAGCGTGCAGGCGACGCTGTCGCCGCCCGCGTTTCCCGGCTCAATCCCCGCGGCCTCAAACCAACTCACTGAAACTCCGAGGGTCCTGACGGGTTCGGACGGCAGATTCGTGTTTCGCAAGCTGCCTAAGGGCAGCTTCAGGCTGACAGCCGTCAAACCCGGCTATCTGAATGGCGCGTATGGCCGCCGGCGTCCGGCCGGCGACGCGCAGATCCTGGTGCTCTTCGATGGCCAGAAGGCAGGCGGCCTTCGGATCTATTTGTGGAGGCACTCCGCCGTGTCGGGCGTCGTCGTGGACGAGGCCGGCGAGCCCGTCGTCGGCATTCAGATGCGCGCGTTTCTCCGCACGATTCAGGCGGGACAACGTCGATTCGTCACCGCTGGCACCGTTGGGTGGACCGACGACCGCGGTGTTTACCGAATCCACGGCTTGTTCCCCGGTGACTACCTGGTTGCTGCCGTCTCCACCAAGGTCTCTGTGCCGGTGTCGGCGGCCGAGGACGCGCGTCGCGGCGGCGCGCCGGGCATTACGGAAATCGGCGCCGCAACTACGGGGGGCCGTGGCACGTCGATGCAAGTGGGTGACGCCCTCTTGACGCTGGGGCGATCGGCGATTGGACCAGCGCCATCGAGCGATGGTCATGTGTTCGCTTACCCCACGACGTTCCATCCGAATACGCCGAGCCCGCTCCGCGCGACGGTGGTGACCGTCGGTTCCGGCGAGGAGCGCGGCGGAATTGACTTTCAGATTGCGCCGGTGGCCACCAGGCGCGTCTCGGGCTCGATTGTGAGCACCGACGGCCAGGTTGGATCCATACCAGTCCGGGTCATGGCCGAGGATGCCGCCGACACGCCGCTCGAGCAGGAAATCGCGACGACGGTGACCGACCGTGCCGGGGCGTTTGTTTTCCCCGCCGTGCCTGTCGGCCTTTATTCGATCCGGGTGGTCAAGGGGGTGAGGCCACCTGACGGCCTGTCGGGAGCCTCAACCGTTATCCTTATCGGGAGCGGAACGATCTCGTCAGCCGAACTGGCAAATGCCCGCTTGTATACGGACCCGTCGATTGTGCGCTGGGCGACCTTTCCTCTTGCCGTCGGCCGCGACGACATCTCGAATCTGTCCCTGACGCTTCGCAGCGGGCTGACGATTGTCGGCCGCGCCGAGTTCGTGGGCGCACGAGAGAAGCCCGGCGCACGACTCATGCAGGTCCCGGTCATCGTTGACTCAACCGCCCAGACAGCGCGCTTCGCGCAGGTGAGCGGGCGATTCGACACGTACGGGCAGTTCAGTGCCTACGGCCTCCCGGGCGGGAAGTACATCATTCGGGTTGGGCCGCCTCCGCCGGGCTGGTTTCTTCAATCCGTGACCTACAACGGCCGCGATGTATCGGACAGCCCGCTCGACCTCGAGACCACGGATGCGACCGGCGTCAGCTTCACGTTCACCGATCGGCGCACCGAGATAGTCGGCGCGGTCAGGAACGGCGCCGGCACGAGCGAGCCGGGCGCCAGCGTGATCGTGTTTCCTTCCGATAGCCAGACCTGGTCGAGCATGTGGCTGAATCCGCGACGCTTTCGCAGTGTCAGAGTCGAGCCCACCGGTGTTTACAAAATCTCGCCGCTGCCGGCAGGAACCTACTTCGTCGTTGCCGTCCCGGACGAGCTCACGGGAGACTGGCAGGACTTGTCATTCCTCGATGCGCTGAGTCGCGGCGCGTCAGCAGTGTCGATCGGTGAAGGCGAGTCCAAAACGCTCGATCTTCGGATCCGGGAGCCTCGATAGCAATGCGCTTGCTGCCTGCGATGTGTCTTGCCGTTTCGCTCGGGTGGAACGGTTCAGCGATCGCACAAACGCAGCGGCCGGTTCGGGAGGGTTCTCGTCAGCCTGCCGTTGGAACAGCCTCCATCTCGGGCATGGTCGTGACAGACGGCGCCGAGGCGAGGCCCTTGAGGCGAGCCCGCGTCTTCCTGAACAACGAGGAGGAAGGGATCGCGAGAACCACTATTAGCGACGATGCCGGGCGGTTCAAGTTCGATGGACTTCCGGCCGGCCGCTACGCGATCGGTGGGGCGAAAGAGGGGTACGTCACAACCAACTACGGCGCCAGCAGACCAGGTGGTCCAGGCTCGCCGGTTACCATCGCGAACGGAGTGCCGAGCGACATCACGTTGATCATTTTCCGCGGCGCCGTGATAACCGGCACGCTGCTCGATCCAGACGGTCAGCCGATCCCGGGTGTTGCCATGCGTGCGCTGCGGTACGGATTCACGGTGAACGGCGAGCGCCGGCTGACGGCGGTAACGACCACGATGGCCGGCCACATCACCGACGATCGCGGCGTGTATCGCATCTACGGGCTGCCGCCTGGCGAGTACGCGATAGCCGCGCCTGCGATGCCTGCGCTTTCGACGGGCGACGAGATTCTCATGATGACCGAGAGTTACGTTCGACGCGCGCTCGACGAGGTGCGCCAGTCGTCGCGTCAGCAGAACACGGTTGCGAACGATTCCGCGGCGACGATGGCAGCGGGTGGGGATGAACCGCGGGCGGTTGGCTATGCGACGGTGTTCTATCCAGGGACGACGGCGCCTTCGCAGTCGCTGGCGATTCCTCTCGGCAGGGCGGAGGAGCGCACGGGCGTCGACTTTCAGCTTCAGTACGTGCCAATGACGACGATACGCGGAAGCGTCGCCGGGCTGTCCAACATGAATCCGTTCTTGACCACCGTGCACCTGATAGCAGACGAAGTGCTCTTGTCGGAAACCAACAGCGAAGCGAGAAGAGCCTCGGTGACGGCGAAAGGGGAGTTCAGCTTCGCCAATGTTCCTCCGGGGTCCTACACCGTCGTCGCGAAGGCAGTGCAATCGGCGTCGCAGATCTTCTGGGCGATGACCGAGGTTGTTGCCGATGGGCAAAGCCAGCCAGAGGTAGCGCTGGCGATGCAGTCGGGGCTCTCCGTCTCGGGCCGCGTCGCGTTCGATGGGCGGGCGACGGTTCCGAATTCGTCGAGGCTCCGGATCACCCTTGTGCCGTTGCTCTCGGGTGCGCAGGTCAGCCTGGCTGTCGCGCCCGCTCGAGTGGATGCGACCGGCCGATTCTCGGTCACCGGCGCGACAGCGGGCAGGTACCGGCTGCAGGCGACGATCGATGGCCCGTCAGGCTGGATGCTCAACTCGGCCACGGCAAACGGGCGCGACGTGGTCGATGTCCCCGTCGATCTCCGTCAGAGCCTCGACGGCCTGGTCGTCACGTTCTCGGATCGGCCGGCCGAATTATCCGGGATCGTCCGCGACGGCTCTGGCAAACCGATCGCTGGCGATACCATCGTCTTGTTTCCGGCGGATCGGACATTGTGGACGGCAAGGTCAAGACGGATTCGCGCCGAGCAGTCAGCCGCTGATGGGACGTACCAATTCCGCCTGGTGCCCGCCGGGGAGTACTACATGGCGGCGGTCACCGATATCGACGATTTCGAGTGGTACGATCCCGTCTTGCTGGATCGACTCGCAGTCAGTTCTGCTCTCAAGACGACGATCGCCGAGGGCGAGAAGAAGTCGTTCGACCTCGTGCATCAAGCTGCCGGCCGATAGATTCCTGTCCAGCGATTCGAAATCTCAGCAATCCGGGCGCTACCGCGCCCCTGGCCTTCAATGGGCTGTAAGCTTTTGGCGCCGGTGGCGACTAACCCTGATGTGAACGATTACCGCGATGCCGAATGCTGAAGAGGCGTTCCTTGCGCTCGTGAATCAGTATCAGGGTGTCATTCGGCGGGTCAGCCGGACCTATGCGTCCGCGTCGAAGGATCGCGAAGAGATTTTCCAGGAAATCATCTATCAACTGTGGCGATCGTTCGGGGCCTATCGAGCCGAGTCGTCGCCGGTGACCTGGGTTTACCGCGTCGCACTGAACACGGCAATCACGGCTCTTCGAAGAGAGACTCGACGGCCAGTTCATGTGCCACTGGACGCCTCGCACGAACCCGAGGCACCCGGCTCCATACCAGATGCCTCCGGTTCGGACAGCGAGCGGCTGTACCGTGCCATTCGTCAGCTCAATGCCGTCGATCGGGCGCTCGTCATGTGTTACCTCGACGGCATGAGTTACAAGCGCATCGGTGAGGTTCTGGGACTCTCCGAATCAAACGTGGGCGCCAGGCTGAATCGAACGAAGGCGCGATTACAGGAGCTGACACGTCAGCTGGGATAGGGCCATGGATCTCGAGACGCTGAAAGAACAATGGGAGCAGCACGCGCAGCAGGAACTGCCTGACGCGTTGGAGGTAAATGCCATGACCGCGATCATTACGAGAAGAGTCGCAGACCTTCGACGAGACGTGCGCCGGCGTCTGCGACGCGAGGCGACCTACTATCTTCCCATGCTGGCCATGGCGGCGGCGCTGTTGCTCAGCGATGTCACCGTCGTCCGTCTCGAGTTCGCAGCCGGGCTCCTGATCGTTCTGGGTGGGATTGCCGCGACGCTCTGGCACGCGCAGCGGCGAATCACGGACACGATGCTCGACCGCAGCGTTTTCGACGCTCTGACGGATCTGCGACTGAAGATCGATGCGGCCGCACGCGTCTATCTGGCAGCCTACGTCGTGACATTTGCCTGCTCGACGATCCTGCTCGCAGCGATCGTGTGGTGGCGCCTGGGCACCCGCTTCGGCATTGCTGCCATGGCCATCGGCTTACTTGCGATCTTGTGGTCGTACCGGAGCGGGCAGTCGTACGTCGAGCGTCTATTTCGGCGTGATCGCGCCAACCTGTCCGATTGCCTGGGACAGCTGAATGCGGATCTCTCGTCATGAGCGCCGGGTGTGAGGAGTGGATGTGAATCCAGCCTCGGTTGACGATTGTTGCCTCAGCCGGTGATACACAGCAGTTCCGCGCGATTTGAGCAGGAAGCCGTCAATGTCCGCGACGTCGGGGGGATATGATGTGATTCTCGGACGATTGCATGACGAGCGCGGACATGTCGACCCGGCCCCGGCGGATCACCGTCGCGATCGTCGACGACGATGCCTCCGTTCGCGCCAGCCTTCAGCGTCTCTGTAACGCGTACGATATGCGCGCGACGACGTTCGCGTCCGGACCGGAGTTCCTGGCTGCACTCGAAGCGGATGCGTCTCCGATCGACTGTCTTCTCCTCGACGGGCACATGCCGCACATGACCGGAGCCGAGCTGCAGCGGAACTTGATCGCGAGAGGCGTGCGAATCCCGACCATCGTGTTCACGGCCGACGATGCGCCGGACATGCTCACGCACTACGCGCCCTTCGGCATCATCGCCTTCCTGCGAAAGCCAATTTCAGGCGACGATCTGCTCGCCGCCGTGGAAAAAGCGGTGCGACGGCCGACAGCCGGCGACTGAAGACGGTCGCCAGCAGCTATCTCATAAGCTCAAACAGGCTCGGTGACAAATACCGAGCGACGCGAGCGAGCGACAGCGAGTGAGCCACGCGAACGGAGCGCGCCGACGAAGCGGCGCGCGAGAGAGCGTGTGGGGGAGTCCGAGGGGCAAAGCCCCTCGGAATGATTTGACATCAGGCGGCCGCGGGGCGGACGATGATCGCATGGTCCGCGCGCTGGCATTTGCAACGCTCCTTTCGGTCCTCCCGCAGACGGCCGCCAACCAGCCGCTCAGCGTCCTTCACATCAAGATCGTCCTCGTGGATCCGGACGGGAAGGACACGCCGGTGCCGCGCCACCCGCTCCTCATCAGCGACAACCCCGCAAGCGCGGCGCCGCGCCGAATCGTCACCGCGCTCGACGGCACCGCCGACGTGCAACTGCGTCCGGGAAGTTATACCGTCGAGTCCGACAAGCCCGTCGCGTTCCACGGGAAAGCGTACCGATGGACCCAGATCCTGACCGTCCGCGCGGGCCGCGAGTCGACCCTGGAGCTGACGGCGAAGAACGCGGAAGTCGAGGCAATTACCGCGAGCAATTCGGCGTCCGCGGCCGCCATCGAAACCGATCCGTTGACCCTAGCTCATGCCATGGCAGGACAGCGTCGTCGCGCTCTGGACGCCGATCGCGCACGCGTCCGGATTCGTGATTGATGCCAGAGGGCTGATCCTCACGACCCAGCGGACGCTGGGAACCGCGACGTCGGTCGAGGTACAGCTCACGCCCACGAACAAGGTGGAGTCCCGTGTTCTCGCGTCAGACGCCGCACGGAACGTGGCCGTGCTCTGGATCGATCCGAAAGACAATCGCTTCCGTGCGTCCCCTTCCGCTCGGGTGTGGTCAGGACGCGAAGCCTTCGGTCGTGGAAGGGCAGGAGATCTTCGCAATCGGAACTCCGCTTCGGGAGCAGAAGAGCATCAACTCCGGGACCGTTCGAGAGGCTTCCGCCCAGGGCATCGTGTTCGACCTCAGGCTGCCGTCAGGAAGCGCAGGAGGCCCGGTGTTCACCGGCGACGGAAAGGTTCTCGGGATCTCCGCGGTCGTGGACGAGAAGGATGACACGGCGCGCGGCGACTCGCGCGTCATCCGCACCAGCGATGCCTGCGACGTCGTCGCGTCGGCAGAAAAGAAAATGACCGGCGCAACGCCGCCGAGCGGAACACTGCTGCCGGTTGAACCCTCGCGGCCGTTCCCCCTGGACGCGCTCAAGGATGCCGCGCAGCACCGCGGCGGCAGCTTGAATCCTTACCAGATCGCTTCGACGGAATTCGACCTCAACTTCATCACGCCGGTCATGACCTATGGCGTGGAGTATCAAGCGGAGCAGGCGAACAGGCGCGAACGGACTCGCGGCGGGAAGGTTCCTGAACCTCCGATGGTCAGCCCGCTCATGGACTTCAGCAACTGGTCCGAATACGTCGCGGACTTTCCTCCAGTGCTGCTGGTTCGCGTGACGCCGAAGTTCGAAGAAGGGTTCTGGACGAAGGTTGCGCGCGGGGCGGCGTCGACTCAGGGTGTGGCCATTCCCCCGCTCAAGCGCTTCTCGTCGGCATTCTCGCGGATGCGAGCCTACTGCGGCGACAGCGAGGTGACCCCTGTCCACCGGTTCAAGCTCGAACGGCGCGTCTCGGAAACCGCCACGATCGAGGAAGGCCTCTACGTGTTCGAGCCTTTCGCGCTCGGCTCGGAGTGCGCGAGCGTGAAGGTGGTCCTCTATTCGGAGAAGGAACCCGAGAAAGGGGACCCGCGGGTCGTCGATCCGAGCATAATCCAGCAGATCAAACAGGATTTCGCACCTCTCGCAGGCGCGAAGTAATGGTGACGGCCCTCCGAGCACGGCTCGACCTGACGGCGGTCGCTGAGCCGTCAGCCGTACCGGTGCTCCGGGCGGCAGGGCAACGCCGGCCGCGGATCGCCACGATCGACTGGATGCGCGGGCTGGTGATGCTGCTGATGGTGATCGACCATGCGTCGATGGCGTTCGACGGCGGTCACCTGTCCGAAGATTCCGCGCTCTATCCTGAGGCCGCGACGATGGCGCTTCCCGCGGCCGAGTTCTTCACGCGCTGGATGACGCATCTCTGCGCGCCGACGTTCGTATTTCTCGCAGGCACGGCGCTCGCGTTGAGCGTGGAGCGGAAGGTCGCAAAGGGCGCAAACGCGTGGGAGATCGACAAGCAAATGCTCACGCGCGGAGCGATCATCGCGCTGCTGGATCCGACCCTCGTCTCGCTCGGTTCCGGCCGCTGGACGTTCCAGGTGCTTCTGGCCATCGGGCTCGCGATGATGTGCATGGCACCCCTTCGCCGCCTGCCGAGTTGGGCGCTCCTCGCGCTTGGTCTCGGCTGGTTTGCTGCCGGTGAGGTCATCACCAGCTGGGTCTGGCACCCGCCGGGTTCATCCTCCATCCCGGCCGCATTCCTCGTTGCGGTGTACGGCGGCGACTCGATGATCGTCAAGTACCCGGTGGTGCCATGGCTCGCAATGATGATGTTGGGCTGGGCCTTCGGACGGTATCTGATCCAGTTCGGACTTGGCGCGAGTCGCCACCCGCCGGCCTCGGTCCTGCTGATTGCGGGAACAATCGGCCTCGTCGTGTTCGCCATCGTCCGTTACGCGGGCGGTTACGGTGACATGTTCCTGCATCGCGCCGACAATTCCTGGCAGCAGTGGCTGCACGTCAGCAAGTACCCGCCGTCGATCACCTATACCGGGCTGGAACTCGGTCTTCTGTGCCTGATTCTTGCGGCGCTCATGACGTTCGAGCGGCGTATCGGGTTCCGGCCGAACGGCATCCTGCTCGTGTTCGGCCAGACCGCGATGTTCTTCTACCTCGCACATCGTCTCGCGTTCGAGATTCCGGCTACGTACTTCGGGCTCCGAGGCGCAGCCGATTTGACCGCCACCTACGCGGTGGCGGCCGTGGCGATCGTGGCCCTCTATCCAGCCTGTCGCTGGTATCGCGGGTTCAAGGCGGCGCATCCCGCGTCACTCCTCAAGTATCTGTAGCTGTTTCTAATGTTGACGGAGTGGCGGTATCTTGGGGAGTCGCTTTTGCTGGAATGAGGTCGCGCCTTTCCCGTGGATGCTGGCCGCTGCAGTCTTCCGTGCCGTAGCATCGTTGCCGTTGCGGTGACACGATTCGTGCTGGGCGCGTGGATCCTTTTCACGGGGATCGCATGCAGCGACCGTCCGCTCAAGCCGGATCCGGCCGCGCTTTCAGCGGTGTCGCCCGAGCTGCTGGACCGGCTTCGCGCCGACCCCTTCAACTATTTCCGCTTCATCAATCACGAGTGGACCGAGCGAACGTGCGAGATCTTCGCTGGAGATCTGCCCCGGCAGCCGATCGTGCAGCTGCACGGCGACGCCCACGTCGCCCAGTACGCGCTGATGAACGACGCCTGGGGACTCGACGACTTCGACGATTCGGCCCGGGGCCCGGCGCTCGTGGACATCTCGCGGTTCCTGGGTTCAATCGATCTGGCCGTGCGTCGACGCGGCTGGACGAAGAGTCGCGAGCAGCTGTTCGATCGGTTCTTCGCCGGCTACCGTCGCGGGCTCTCCGAAGCGTCCTACCAGTCGCCCGAACCCGACATCGTACGATGGCTGAAGATTCAGCATCCTCCGCCCACGCGGCCGGCATTTCTCGCGTGGGCTGACTCGAAGATGGAGCCGATGCCCATCCTGTCGATGAAGGGACTGATCGCGTCGATGGCCGTCTTTGCAAGGCTCGTGCACGCAGAGCGGCCGGACCTCCCGGAGGATTACTTCACCGTGCAGCGCGCCGGCTGGCTGCGCATGGGCATCGGGAGCGCGATCGTGAGAAAGGTTCTCGTACCAGTGCGAGGTCCTTCGGACGACCCCGGAGACGATGACGTGATCGAGGCGAAGGCGCTGCGGGCGCTCAAGGGGCTCGACTGCCTCGAGCCGCCGAAGTCCCGCCCTGCGTTCCGCATAATTGTGGGTAGTCACCAGCTCGGTCGGTTGAAGCACAACATCCTCGCGGCAGGACCCGAAGAGGAGATACCCGAGATGGCGATCGAGGGGCAGCACTTGCGCAACTGGTGGGTGCGCAGCTGGGAGCCATCGTACCAGGAGATCACCCTGGACGATCTTCGTTCGGTCGACGATCTCTCCGCCCTTATCTACGATTCCGGTGTGCAACTCGGATCGGGCAGCATTCATGCAACAACCGGATCCGCTGAGCCGGGCCTTCAAGCCGAATCACTCGCCGCGATTTCAGCCCTCGAACCACGTCTTCGACAAGAGACCGAACGTCTCGTGAAGGAGATGCTCCTCGGGTGGCGCGAGTTCGGAGGGCGGTGAGGGCTGTCGAGCCCGTCTCAGCGCCGGCCATCGTGAACCCGTACGAGCCCGGTCGCCTCGCCGTAGTCGAGGATTCGCTCATCGCAGGTGACGAACGTTGCGCCGTTCTGGCGCGCGGTGGCGACGAGCAGGCGGTCCAGCGGATCCGCCAATGCGGTGCGAGGGATGGCGCCGGCGTCGATCGCGATCGCGGGCGAGAGCACGACGACGCGCACGCCCGGTTGGCCCAGATACTCTCGAGTCCACTGCTCCGGCGTACGGGTCAGTCGAAGCCGCCCAAGCGTATGGAGGGCCGTCACTTCGAAGATCGTCACGGGTGAGATCCGAACGGCGTCGGTGGACTGGGCGCGGCCCAAAAGCCGCCGGGTCCGCGATCCGAGCTGCCGCTCGTTGCCTTCAGCGCTCCAGATGCAGATGTGGGTGTCGAGCAGGAACACGGCCCGGGCCTGTCACCGCTCCCGATCGATGTCGTACTCGCCCTCGATCGGGTCGAACGGACGATCGTAGCCGAGTACGGTGCCCTTCATGCAGCCGAAGAGCGCGGCCGATTCACTGGCCACGTAGGGGACCAGCCGCGCGACAGGCGTCCCATGCTTGGTGACGACGTATTCCACGCCGGTCTCGCGCACGCGGTCCATCAGCTCGAGGCAGGTCGCCTTGAACGCGGCTGCCGACACGCGCTCCTGGCTGCGAGACTCACCGCGTGTCGCCTTCGGCTGGTTTTTCTTCATGACCACAATATTATGACCACTTCTCATCTGTGGCGTCAAGCCCTCATGTGGTCGCCGGGCCGGCCCGAATTCCCAGGCACGATCGACAGAAGCCGACCCGCACGTCAATCGCGCAAAAAGCGGGCGGACGAACCGAACCGTTGGTTCCGCGAGTGCCGAGGGGCACCGACCAGAAAGAAATCAGCCCTCGCTGCCTAACGAGTCAGGACTGTGCGCGCGTGTCAGCGGAGCGACCGGGCAATCTGCGATTGCGAGGCTCGCTGGGGATCTGCCTCCACGCGCTCGTCCCATCCACGCGCGTTTCGGGTTGGTACTGGGGAGGGTGCAGAGGGCTTTTATGAAGAAATTGTGTCTCGTCTTTGTCGCGTCTATCGCGCTCCTCGCAGGTTCTGTCGGGCATCTTGCTGCCGCGCAAGACACGACCGGCAGAATCGCCGGGCGGGTTGTCGATGCGCAGGGGTTGGCTCTGCCCGGTGCGACCATCACGGTCACCGGGCCTCAAGGTGACAAGACCGCCGTCACCGACAACGAGGGAAGGTTTACCGTCCCGTTCCTGATTCCGGGATCCTACGGCGTTCGAGCGGAGCTGCAAGGGTTCGCCGGGGTGAATCGGGCGGGCGTGCAGGTTCGCCTCGGGCAGACGGTGGAACTGCCGCTGACGCTTCAGGTTGGCGCAGTACAGGAAGCGGTTGAAGTGGTGTCGTCTACGCCGGGTATTGATACGAGCAGCACCACCATCGGGGCCACGCTCGACAGCGCCACGCTTTCGCGCCTGCCGGTCGGTCGGCGTTTCAGCGACACGCTCTATCTCACTCCTGGTGTCAGCACGGGTGGCAGCGTGGGCATTGCCAATCCGTCAATCGGCGGATCGAGCGGGCTCGAGAACCAGTACGTCGTCGATGGCGTGAACATCACGAATGGCGGCTACGGCGCATTGGGGTCGTATTCGATCGTGTTTGGCTCGCTCGGCAACGGCACGCCGTACGACTTCATGCAGGAAGTCCAGGTGAAGACGGGCGGCTACGAGGCGGAGTTCGGACAGGCGACCGGCGGCGTGATCAACGTGGTCACGAAGAGCGGCAGCAACGCGTTCAAAGGCAGCGGGTTCGGATACATCCGTCCGTCGAGCCTCGAATCCGACTACAACACCGTGCACACCATCGAGGGCACCGTCAACACCGTCGCGGCACGACTGAGCGACGTCGGCGCCACGCTCGGCGGTCCGGTTATGACCAACCGCCTGTTCTTCTTCGGCGCGATCGACCCCCAGTGGGAGACGGCGACGTTCGTCGCGCCGGAGGAGTTTCCGCTGCATTCGCTTGGAGAGGTCGATCGCGATCGGCGCCTCACGAACTACGCCGTCAAAGGAACGTGGCAGGCGACGCCGTCGCATCGCCTGGACGCCTCGTTTTTTGGCGATCCGGCGACAGGTCCGGTGGGCCCGCAGCGTTCCGGGGCGTTGTTGAGCCAGGCGACAACCGCGTACAGCTCGCTCGAGTACGGCGGTCACAATCAGGTCGTTCACTATGACGGGATCCTCAGCCGGCGCTTCCTCGTCGATGCGTCGTTTGGCCGTGCGCTCAATCGGATCATCGAAACCCCGTCGGTCGACGACTGGCAGATCCGCGATTTCCGGGTCACTCCCACGGCTCGCTCGGGCGGGCTTGGCTTCTACGAAGCGGGCAACCGCAGCAACAACTGGCAGGTCCAGGCAAAGGCCACGACCATCCTGTCCGGTCATGGCGAGCATCAGGTGCGCTACGGCTTTGACTACGAGCACCTGGACTTCAGCCAGTTGCTGCAGTACTCAGGTCCGACCTTCACCGCGCCGAACGGACAGCAGACCGCCACGGGTGCCTCCGTCGACATCATTCCCGATCCGGTTTACGGCCAGATTTATCACGTGAACCGGGCCAGCCTCACGAGTGAGCGCCCGACGACGCAGAATTACAATGCGTTCTTCGTCGAAGACGCCTGGAGAGTCGGCAATTCGCTGACGGTCCGTCCCGGCCTGCGCTACGAGCAGGAAGTGATGGACGGGACGCTCATTCAGAACTTCTCGCTCAAGAACAACTGGGCGCCGCGTGTTGGTGTCGTGTGGGATCCGACAGGGACCGGAAACGCGAAGGTGTTCGCGAACTACGGGCGCTACTACGCCCGCGTGCCGAACGATCTGGCGTCACGCGCGCTGTCGTCCGACGCGTCGCTGTCGGCTGACTATTTCGATCCGAATCTGACGCGGCCGGTGCCCGATGGCGTCGTCACAACGAATGCGGTGAACGGCGCGCAGACGACCACTCACTTCACGCTGCTGGGCGCAGGAGCAGACGACATCGATCCGAAAGCCAAGCTGAGTTACTACAACGAATGGATTGTTGGAGCAGAGTATCCGCTGTTCCGGCTTCTGGACGTCGGGGTGCGATACGTGCACCGCGACATCGGGCGCGTTCTCGAAGACGTGCAGCCGTATCCGGTCGTGGCCACGTCGCTCGGCTTGCCCGGCGCTGCAACGACCAACTACCTGCTGACGAATCCCGGCCCGGAGACGCCGGTCGTCCAGGACATTCCTGGAGCGACGGTCAGCTTCGAATCGCCCGTCCACACGTACAACGCCATCGAGGTCACGGCGAACAGGCGGCTGGCGAACAGATGGTCGTTGACGTCCTCGTACCGGTGGTCGCGGTTGACCGGTAATTTCGAGGGCTTCTTCCGCAACGACAACGGGCAGTCCGATCCGGGGATCTCGTCGCTCTACGACTATCCGACCAACGATCCGACGTACGCGACGATCGGAGCCGCCCAGTTCGGTTATACCGGCGACATCCGATTTCTCGGTTCTGCCGGTATCGGACCCCTGCCGCTCGATCGAACGCACGACGTGAAGGCGTATGGCACCTACGCGTTCGACATGGGGCTGAACCTGTCGGTCGGGCTGGAAGTGCTATCCGGCGCGCCGCTGACGGCGTTCGCCGCGCACCCGATTTATGACGCCGGTGGAGAAATTCCGCTGACCGTGCGCGGCGCGGGATTCCAGACCTCGGAAGGCTTCCAAACGCGCACGCCGTGGACGAAGCCTGTCAACGCGGGCGTTTCGTACAACGTGAAGGCCGGCGGCCGGAATCTGCTGCTGATTGCCGACGTGTTCAACGTGTTCAACACGCAGACGGTTCTCGACTACGACAGCTTCTCCGAGCTGTCGATCAGCGTCCCGAACCCGGACTTCGGCACCGCCGGCGCGTCAGGCGTGATCGGCGGCCAGCAGTTCGTCAAGCCGCGTCAGATCCGGATTGGCGTGCGCTACGAGTTCTGAGAATCAATCCAACCCGCCGGCGATGGAGCATCCCGTCGCTGGCGGGTCTGTCCCTCAGTAGGGCCACGTCCAGTTCGCAAGCTCCGCCCGATCCGTGCCGTGCTCGTGCGCGTACGACATGTTGTCGATGATGGCGTTCTTCATCTCCTCTTTCAGGTGCGCCCCCTTCGTGCGCAGCTTCGGCACCCGATCGATCACGTCGATCACCAGGTGGAAGCGTGAGGTTTCGTTCAGCATGGCAAGCTCCAGCGGCGTGTTGATGTTGCCCTTCTCCTTGTAGCCGCGCACGTGGAGCTGCTCGTGTCCCTTGAAGCGATACGCGAGCCGGTGAATGAGCCAGGGGTATCCGTGGAAGTTGAAGATGATGGGCTTGTCCGTCGTGAACAGGCTGTCGAATTCACGCACCGTCAACCCGTGCGGGTGCTCGGACGAGGGCTGCAGCTTGAACAAGTCGACCACGTTGACGAACCGCAGCTTCAAATCCGGAATCCTGTCGCGCAGAATCGCGGCGGCCGCGAGCGCTTCCATCGTGGCGACATCGCCGCACGAGGCCAGGACCACGTCCGGCTCCTCGCCGGCATCCGTGCTGGCTCGGGGCCAGATGCCGACCCCCTTGGCGCAGTGGACGATCGCCTCGTCTATTGTCATGAACTGCAGGTGCTTCTGCTTGTCGGCCACGATGACGTTGATGCAGTCGGTGTTGCGGAGGCAGTGGTCGGTCACCGACAGCAGCGTGTTCGCATCCGGAGGCAGGTAGATGCGCACGACCGAAGGCCCCTTGTTCGTCACGAGATCGATGAAGCCGGGATCCTGGTGCGAGAACCCGTTGTGGTCCTGGCGCCAGACCGTGGACGACAGCAGGATGTTCTGCGAGGCCACCGACGCGCGCCAGGGCACGTGATTCTTCGAGATGTCGAGCCACTTGGCGTGCTGGTTGAACATCGAGCCAAACACGTGAGCGAACGCCTCGTACGTGTGAAAGAACCCATGGCGTCCAGTCAGGAGATATCCCTCGAGCCATCCGACCAGCGTGTGCTCGGACAGTATCTCCATCACGCGCCCGTCGCGCGCCAATTCGCCGCCGTCGTCGTCTTCAGGCAGCATGTCCGCCATCCACGTTTTCTTGGTCGCGCCGTAGACGGCCTGCAGCCGGTTGGACGCCGTTTCGTCCGGCCCGAAGAGGCGGAAGCTCGTTGGGTTGTTCGCGAGCACATCGCGCAGGTACTCGCCAAGCGGCTTCGTGTTCTCGTACTCCGACGTGCCGCGTGCCGACACTTCGACGGCGTATTTCCGAAAGTCCGGAAGCTTGAGATCCTTGCGGAGCAGCCCGCCGTTGGCGTGCGGGTTGGCACTCATGCGGCGACTCCCACGCGGGGCAAGCGCACGGAGTTGGGATACGAACGTGCCACCCGGGTCGAACAGTTCTTCGGGCTTGTAGCTCCGCATCCAGTTCTCGAGGAGCTTCAGGTTCGCCGGGTTCTCCCGCACATCGGAAAACGGGACCTGATGCGAGCGCCAGGAACCTTCAACCTTGTGACCCTTGATCTCCTTCGGACCGGTCCACCCCTTTGGGGAACGCAGCACGATCACGGGCCAGCGTGGCCGCGCGGGGTTCTTCGTCTGTCTCGCCGTCTTCTGAACGGCGCGAATCTCACCGATCGCCTGATCCAGCGTCGCGGCCATCTTCTGATGCATCAGCGCCGGATCGCTTCCCTCGACGAAGTACGGCGTGTACCCGCAGCCCACAAACAGCGATTCGAGTTCCTCGTGACTGATACGCGCAAGCACCGTCGGGTTGGCGATCTTGTATCCGTTGAGATTCAGAATCGGCAGCACGGCGCCATCACGGATGGGATTGAGGAACTTGTTGGAATGCCAGGCCGCTGCGAGCGGCCCCGTCTCGGCTTCGCCATCTCCGACCACGCACGCCACGATCAGATCCGGGTTGTCGAGCGCCGCCCCGTACGCGTGCGACAGGCTGTAGCCGAGCTCCCCGCCTTCATGAATGGAGCCCGGTGTTTCCGGGGTGACGTGGCTGCCGATGTGACCAGGGAAGGAGAACTGCTTGAAAAACTTCTGCAGCCCTTCTGCATCCTGGCTCTTGTCCGGATAGACCTCCGAGTACGTGCCTTCGAGATACGCCGGCCCCAGCACGCCGGGAGCGCCGTGGCCCGGACCCGCCACGAAGATCATGTCGAGGTCGTCGCGGACGATCAGCCGGTTCAAGTGTACCCAGCAGAATGACAACGCCGGGCTCGTGCCCCAATGGCCAAGCAACCGATACTTCACGTGTTCCTTCGTCAGAGGCTCGGTGAGCAGCGGGTTGTCCTTCAAGTAGATCATCCCGACCGCCAGGTAGTTGCACGCGCGCCAGTAGGCGTGCATCATGTTCAGTTCCGTATCCGTCAGCGGATTCGAGGCGGCGGCGTCCACGTGCGCGACGTGCGTGTCCATGATTCCTCTCTTTACTTACTTCAGCGGGCTGACCTTCCAGATGTCGCGGCAATAGTCCCGGATTGATCGGTCCGAAGAGAATCGCCCGGCCCTTGCCGTATTGAGGATCGACATGCGCGTCCAGTTGGTCTCGTCGCGATACGCGTCGCTGACGCGCTGCTGGCATTCCACATAGGACTGATAGTCGGCGAAGAGCATGTAGTCGTCGCGGGTCAGCAGTGATTCTACGAGCGGACGGAACACCTCGCGATCGCCGTTGCTGAAGGCGCCGTTGTCGAGCAGATCGATGACCTCGTGAAGCTCGGGGTTCGATTCGAAGTGGCTGCTGGGCCGATAGCCTTCGGCCTTGGTGCGCGCGACCTCGGCTGCCGTCAAGCCAAAGAGGAAGAAGTTCTCGTGCCCGACTGCCTCGCGGATCTCGACGTTGGCGCCGTCCAGTGTGCCGATGGTCAGCGCCCCGTTCAGCGCGAATTTCATGTTTCCCGTGCCCGAGGCCTCCTTTCCCGCGGTTGAAATCTGTTCGGAGAGATCGGCGGCCGGATACACGCGCTGGCCGCCCATGACGTTGAAATCCGGAAGAAACACGACCTTGAGGAATTGCGAGACCGTCGCGTCCTGATTGATCACCGCCGCCACCGAGTTGATCAACTTGATGATCAACTTGGCCATCCGGTAACCCGGCGCAGCCTTGCCGCCGAAGATGACGGTCCGTGGCGTGACGTGTGCACCGGCGCTCCGTTTCAGCCGGTTGTACATGGTGATTAGGTACAGCACGTTCAGGTGCTGCCGTTTGTACTCGTGCAGCCGCTTGACCTGGATGTCGAAGAGCGACGCCGGGTCGACGGAGATGTCCGTGCGCTCCTTGATGAAGCCCGCCAGAGCCACCTTGTTGTCGGCTTTCACCGTCCGCCACTCGCTCTGAAAATCGCCATCCACAGCCAGGGGCTCGAGGCGCTCGAGCTCGTCCTCCAGGCTCGAGATCCATCGATCGCCGATTCGACTGGTGATGAGTCTGCTCAATTGCGGGTTGCTCAGCACCATCCATCGCCGCGGCGTGACGCCGTTCGTGACGTTGTAGAACTTCTCCGGCATCACCTGATAGAAGTCGCGGAGCACGGTCTGCTTGAGCAGATCGCTGTGGAGGGCGGCGACGCCGTTGATCGCATGGCTGCCCACGCTCGCGAGATGCGCCATGCGGACGTACTTGTCCCCTGTTTCGTCGATCAATGAGAGCCGCCGGAGCAGTTGATCGTCGCCGGGATGCCGCTGGCGCACGTCGTCCAGGAAACGACGATTGATCTCGTAGATGATTTCCAGGTGCCGCGGCAGCGATTTGCCGAAGAGCGGCACAGGCCACTTCTCGAGCGCTTCCGCGAGAAGCGTGTGGTTCGTGTAGCCACACGCTTGCTGCGTAATCGTCCACGCCTGATCCCAGTCCATCATGTGCTCGTCCACGAGGAGGCGCATCAACTCGGCCACGGCGATGGACGGGTGCGTGTCGTTCAACTGGACGGCCCAGTGCGAGCCGAAATCAGCCAGGGACTTCTGCCGCATCAAGTGCAGACGGATCATGTCCTGCAGCGAGCACGACACGAAGAAATGCTGCTGCGCCAGCCGGAGTTTCTTGCCGGCTACCGGCTCGTCATTGGGGTAGAGCACCTTTGAGATGGTTTCCGACTCGACCTTCTGATCGACCGCGCGGTAGTAGTCGCCGACGTTGAAGGCATCGAAGTCGAACGATTCGGCAGCTTCTGCCTTCCAGAGGCGCAACAGGTTGGTCGTGGTGCCGAGATACCCCGGGACCGGCGTGTCGTAGGCGATCCCCGTGACAACCCGTTCGGGAACCCAGCGCACGCGGAGGCTCCCCTGGTCGTCGCGAAAATGCTCCGTCCGTCCTCCGAGCTTCACCTCGAAGGTGATCTCCGAGCGCACGATCTCCCATGGGTTCCCGAATCGGAGCCACTTGTCCGTGATTTCCACCTGCCAGCCATCCCTGATCACTTGATCGAAGATGCCGAATTCGTAGCGAAGGCCGTAGCCAATTGCCGGCACGTTGAGCGTGGCCAGCGAGTCCATGTAACAGGCCGCGAGCCGGCCGAGCCCGCCATTGCCGAGGCCAGGCTCTTCTTCCTGCTCGAGGAGGACGGGCAGGTCCTGGTCGAATTGTGCGAGTGCCTGTTCGGTCGCGTCCCATATGCCGAGGTTGATCAGGCCGTTGCCCAGGTGCGGGCCGGTCAGGAACTCAGCGGAAAGATACGCGACGATCTTGTTTCCGCTCCGGACGTCGGTCATCGTCTCCAGCGTCGTGATGTAGCGGTCGATCATGCGATCGCGAACCGTATACGCCAGGGCCATGTACCAGTCGTTCCGCGTCGCAAGCTCGGGCAGCTTGCCCTGGAGACACCGCAGGTTATCGAGCAGCGCCCGAGCGATGGCGGGGGTCGCTGATCCCGTACGAATGGTCCCGTCGGTCTGGCTGGCTGTGCTTCGGGACCTGATGGTTACATCTGTCATACGCTCCTCGAGATGGCGGGTCTGTCGCTTGCAGCAGTATGATCTTGATCCTTATCTTTGCCTGCTCCCGACGAGTCGTGAAGTAAAAACTGATGACGATGCAGCGCTCTGACGCCCTGGTGTTCTTCGGCGCGACGGGAGATCTCGCGTACAAGAAGATCTTTCCTGCACTGCAGGCGATGACCCGCCGCGGCCGGCTTGATTTCCCTGTCGTGGGCGTCGCGAAGTCGGGCTGGACCCTTGACCAGCTCATCGAGCGGGCGCGCGCCTCCGTGTCTGAGCACGGCGGCGAGGACAAAGACGCGTTTGCGAAGCTGGTGTCGCGTCTCCGCTACGTGGACGGGGACTACAGCGACGAGAGCACTTTTACCGCGCTTCGAACCAAGCTGGAGGGGAGTGTCTGTCCGACGCACTATCTGGCAATCCCGCCGAGCATGTTTCCGACCGTCGTGGCACAGCTCGCGAAGGCCGGTATCGCCGGGCACGCACGGGTCATCGTCGAGAAACCCTTCGGGCGCGACCTGGCCTCGGCCCGCGAGCTGAATCAGGTTCTGCGAAGCGTATTTGCCGAAGAGTCCATCTTTCGCATCGACCATTACCTTGGAAAGGAGGCGGTGCAGAACATCCTGTATTTCCGTTTCGCCAACGCGCTGCTCGAACCAGTCTGGAACCGGAACTACATCGAGAACGTGCAGATCACGATGGCTGAAGACTTCGGCGTCAAAGGACGAGGCAAGTTCTACGACGAGACCGGGGTGATCCGCGACGTCATTCAGAATCACCTGTTCCAAATCGTCAGCTACCTCGCGATGGAAGCGCCATCGTCCACCTACGCTGAAGCGATTCGCGACGAGCAGGCGAAGGTGCTGCGGACCGTGCGTCCCATGAACGCAGAGAAGATCATTCGAGGTCAGTTTCGGGGCTATCGCGACGAACCGGGCGTGGCGAAGGATTCTCAGGTTTCCACCTACGCGGCCCTCCGTCTCGATGTAGATTCCTGGCGCTGGGCAGGTGTCCCGTTCTATGTGCGCGCGGGAAAGAGTCTCGAGATGACGGTCACCGAAGTCTTCGTCGAGTTCAAGCTGCCGCCGCAGGTCGTCTTTCATGAACCCGCTCCTCCCGTCGGCAACCACGTGCGTCTTCGCCTCGGTCCGCAGGTCGCCATCGCGGTCGGCGCGCGCGCGAAGCGGCCGGGCGAGGGGATGGTCGGGCGACCCGTGGAGTTGTCGGTGGTTGACCAACCAGCCGACGTGCGGCTCGGTGATTATGAACGACTGCTGGGCGACGCTCTCGCCGGCGACGCGACTCTCTTCGCGCGGCAGGATGTCGTGGAAGCGGCCTGGGCGATCGTGGATCCGTTGGTTCAGAATCCCGGGGCCATGTTCGAATACGAGCCGGGTTCCTGGGGACCGGCCGAGGCGGATCGTCTCGTGGCTGAGGTCGGAGGCTGGAATACACCGACCTGACCGGCTCCAGCATTTCGGAGCCTCTCCTCCGTGCCACGAACAATGCGTGGCGACCGCGAATTCAGTGGCGGGGCTCTTGAGATCAGTCGTCAAAACCCCAAGGCATCGACCGCTGGCGGGCTTCGTGAGCCAGCGATTTCGCCGGGCATGGCGAATGCTTGCGACCATCGCGCCTTTTTGCTTCTCCAACAGCGTCCCGCGTAATCTTGCGATGAGGAGCGACCCGTGGGGTCCGACAAACGTCTCGAAACCACGCCGCAGTCCTGCGTTCGACCTGCGGGAGCAACCACGCCCTACCACCTGCTCTGTCTGATCGGTATCTGTTTTCTGGCGGTCGTCGTCACCGTTCGCGCAGGTGGTGTCGGCTCGCGGGTGACCTCGCCGGCTGACGGCGCAAGCTCAAACGCAAACCGGCCGCACCACCAGCGGGTGCTCAGGCCAAACCGCCCGCACCGCAACAGGTTCCCAGGCGAAACCACCGGCACCGCAAGGCGCGCTATGCCGGCACCGACGTATGCGTCAACTGCCACACGGATCAGGAGACATCGCTCAAGGGCACCGCTCACGGTCAGGCGAAGAACCCACGGTCGCCAATGGCGGCACACGGGCTGCGAGTCGTGTCACGGCCCCGGTCAGGCTCACGTGGACGACGACGCCAGCGGGCACATCGCCAAGATGAAGGAGATGAAGCCGGCGTGAGGTGAATCGAGATCTGCCTGACCTGTCACAACCGCGGCACGCACGCCGCATGGGAAGGCGGCGCGCACGATCGTCGCAATTTGTCGTGCATCACCTGCCACAGCGTGCACAGCCCGAAGTCGCTCGAGCATCAGCTCGTCAAGAAGACCCAGACCGAAGTGTGCGCCACGTGTCATCGCACGCAGGTTGCCAAGACGGAGCGGGCCGTGGCGCACATGCCCGTCCGCGAAGGCAAGCTGTCCTGCTCGTCGTGCCATAACCCGCACGGGTCGATCAGCAACGTCAAGAATCTGAAAACCGGGACTTCGGTCTCCGAGCTCTGCATCAGCTGTCACACCGAGATGCGCGGGCCGGTGCTCTGGGAGCACGCGCCGGTGCGAGAGAACTGTGCCACGTGCCACGATCCGCACGGCTCGTCGAACGACCGGATGCTGGTCGTCCGGATGCCGATGCTGTGTCAGCGCTGTCACGTGGCGACCAAGCATCCCGCAACGCTCTACGACAAGGACGAAATCACCACCAATAAGAGCAACCGCATGTTCGGCCGATCGTGCGTGAATTGTCACGCCAACATTCACGGGTCGAACCATCCGTCCGGCCAGTTCTTCATGCGGTAACGGCTCGGAGGCATCCATGCGCCGCCTTGCACTCGTTACGTTCACCGTCTCGTTGGGGCTCGCGATCCCGGCTGTCAGCCGGGCACAGTCGCCCGATCAATCGCCAGCGCCTTCGTCCGGTGCCGCCGGTCAGGCGAAACCACCGGCGACTCCACCGGCCGCTGCCGCACAGACTCCACCCGCGCCGGCCGTCGAGACGTCGCACAGCCTGTTCGATCAGACGTGGCATCAATTTCAGTTCGGTGCCCGCCTGACCAACATCGACGGCGATCCGGCGCGTTTTCAGCGCTATCAGGACGTCCGCGACGGCGTGCTCTTTACGGATGCGAAATACGCGACCGAAGCGACGGAGGGTGATTGGGGCTTTCGCGCGACGGCAGACAACGTCGGCTGGCGCGACCAGCGGTACTTCGCCGACTACGAACGCACCGGGCGGTTCAAGGTCTCGGGCCTATGGGATTCAATCCCGCAGTTCTACAGCGTCGATACCGCGACGCCGTACACCCACACCAACGACAACCTCGTGCTCGACGACGCGACGCAGCGAGCAGCGCAGAACGGCGGAGGCCTGAACGTATGGCTACCGAATGCTCCGCAGTTCGAGCTCCACGAGCGCCGCGACGTCGGCAGCGTGAACTTCACTGCGACGCCGACGCCCCAGCTCGACGTGACGGCGTCGTACACCATGAACCGTCACGTGGGCGAGCTGCCCTGGGGAGCGAGTTTCGGATTCGGGAACGACGTCGAAGTGGCGCTGCCGTACGACTCGCGCGCGAACGACTTCACTCTCGGCGCCGAGTGGACGAACACGCGCAACATGCTCAACGTGGCGTACACGGGCTCGTGGTTCGACAACCTGGACACGCCGCTGATCTGGGACAGCCCGCTGCGGCTGGACGACTCGACGAGCGCACCCGGCCGCGGACGCACGTCGCTCTGGCCTTCGAATTCGTCGCAAACGGTGAGCATCGGCGGGTTCTCCAAGTGGGCCCATCGCACGCAGCTCACGGGTTTCCTCTCGTTCGGATCCTGGAAGAACGACGAGACGCTTCAGCCGTTTACGATCAATTCGGCGTTGACGCAGCTCCCGCTGCCAAGAAATACGACCGCGGGCGACGCAGGCATCTTCTCGACAAACCTGAATCTCGTGTCGCGTCCCCAGATGGACTGGCGCTTCAGCGCGCGGTTCCGGCGCTACGACTACTCGAACAACACTCCCCATTTCACGATCGGCCAGTACGTGAGCTACGACACGTCCATCAACAGCGCGAACACCGGCGGCCCTGAGCTCTACGCGCACAATCGAACGAACTTCGACGCAGATGCGACATGGACCGGGCTGCAGCCGGTGGCGCTGACGGTGGGATACAGCCGGAACAACACGGGACACGATTTCCGCATCTTCGAAAGCACCGGCGAAAACGTGTTTCATCTGACCGCCGACGCCGTCGGGTCCCAGTTTTTCAGCTTCCGCGCGAACTATGAATATGGCTCGCGCACCGGTTCCGGACTGGACGAGGCGCTACTGGTGGAAATTGGCGAACAGCCGGCCATGCGCCACTACGACGTCGCCAACCGGACCCGCAACAAGTTCACCGGGCAGGTGGATTTCACGCCGAGCGAAGTCTGGACGTTCAGCGCTTCGACAGGTGTCGGCAAGGACGACTTTCCCGACAGCTATTTCGGCCTGGAGCAGTCGTCATTTCAGACCTTCTCGCTCGGTGCCGATTTCCATTCGCAGAACGGCTTCAGTGGCGGCGCCAGCTACAACTACGAACATTACTCGGGGGATCAACGCTCGCGATCGGCGAGCGCCGGACAAACACCGCCGCAGGAAACCGATCCCAACCGCGACTGGACCGTGAACTCGAAGGAGCGCGTGAACTACTTCTCGATTTACGCGACGCCTCCGAAGATCGGCGAGAACACCGAGGCGCGCTTCTCGTACGACTACAGCTACGCGCTGGGCACGTACTTCTACGCGATCGTGCCCGGCGGCCCGCTGACGCCCCCCAACCAGCTGCCGGACGTCTATAACAAGCTGCAGCAGCTGCACATCGACGTCAGGCACAAGCTGTCGAAAAACCTGGCGGCCACGTTCTCGTACCTCTATGAACCGTTCCGGGTGTACGACTTTGCCTTCGACCAGACCGTCGTCAACAGCATCGTCCAACCCAGCTCGCTCGTCCTGGGGTACATTTATCGTCCGTATACGGCAAACTCGTTCCAGTTCGGCGTCCGGTATCTCTGGTAACCAGGGGACGCCATCTCAACTCCAGGAGGGTTCATGCTGACGAGGTTCACGACAGAACGGATTCTGCCGGTGACCGCATTCGCGCTCGTCGTGGGATTGGCGGCCCCCTTCGCCGCGCTCGCCCAGGACGCCGTGAAGAAAGGCGAGCAGGTCTATGCCGCCCAGAAATGCGCGACCTGCCACTCCGTCGCCGGCAAGGGCAAGAAGACGAATCCGCTCGACGGTGTCGGCGGGAAGCTGAGCGCCGACGACATCAAACAGTGGATCGTGGATCCGAAAGGGATGGCCGCGAAGGCCAAGTCCACCAAGAAGCCGCCCATGGCGGCCAAGTACAGCGGCCTGCCGCCCGCCGACATTGACGCTCTAGTGGCCTACATGGCCAGTCTCAAGTAGCTGAACCCAGGTGAGACGGTTCGAAACACTCGCCCGCCACCCGCTGGCGATTGCCGGCGCGCTGATCACCACCGCCTCCGCGGTCGTGTTCGTCGCGCTGGTGATCGCCGAGTTGCTGGGGCTGTTCGAAAACCCGTACTCCGGTCTCGTCGTGTTCATCGCCCTTCCCGCCGTTTTCTTGTTCGGCCTGCTGCTCATCCCGCTCGGCATGTGGCTCGAGCAGCGCAAGCTGGAACGCCACCCGGAAGCTGCGGCCGGGTGGCCGGTCATTGATTTAGGCAAGCCGGTCGTACGCAGACGCGTGCTCCTGTTTACCGCGCTCACTGCCGTAAACGTCATCATCATTCTCATCGCCGGTTACGGCAGCCTCCATTGGATGGACTCGCCGCAATTCTGCGGACAGGCCTGTCACGCCCCGATGGAGCCGCAGTTCACCGCGTGGCTTGACGGGCCGCACAGCCGCATCGCGTGCGCCCACTGCCACATCGGATCGGGCGCGCAGGGGTTCGTCCAGGCGAAGCTCGCCGGCACCCGGCAGCTCGCTCACGTGATCACCAATTCCGTTCCCAAGCCAGTCCCGCCGGGCGCGCACATGGCGCCGGGCGCGCAGGCCAAAACCTGTCTCGGCTGTCACCAGCCCACGCGTGGCAAAGGCGATCGCATCCGTGTGATTCGCGAGTTTGCCGACGACGAGGGGAATACCGAGACGGTGACCGTGCTGCAGATGTTCATGGGCGGACCGACCTCGGATGGCCACTCGATTCACTGGCACGCGGATCCGGCGAACCGCATCGAGTACGTCGCGACCGGCGAGGATCGCCAGACGATCATCTACGTCAAGGCCACCGATGCGAAAGGTCAGGTCAAGGAGTACCGCGCCGCGGACGCGACCGATCAGGCGATCAACAGCGGCATCGCCGCGACGATGGACTGCGTCGACTGTCACAACACGGTCGGTCATCCCATTTCGCCGACCGCGGAACGGATGGTCGACCGCGCGATCGCGGCTGGAGAGGTGAGTTCCAAACTTCCTTTTGCGCGCCGTGAAGGCGTTCGCCTGGTCACGGCCTCATACGCCGAGCCAGGATGACGCAGTCAACGCCATCGATCGTGGTGTTCGGGATTTCTATGCGAAGCACGGTGGCGCCGATGCGCAGGCAGTCAGCCGTGCAGCAGCCGCATTACAGGATGTGTATCGCCGCAACGTGTTTCCTTCAATGAAAGTCACGTGGGGCTCCTATCCCGAGAACAGGGTCCACATCGCCTCGCCCGGTTGCGCGCGTTGCCACGACGACGAGCACAAGGCGAAAGACGGATCGGCGATCAACGGCGACTGCGAGTACCGTCACAGAGAGATACAGAAGTAGCCTTGCCCGTCGGCGACGGACGGAAGAGCCACTGTCAGACCGTGCCTGGTCCGGTGCGCTGGTAGAGCCGGCTGCCGACCGCAAAGAAGAATCCAGTCGACCAGCCGCACATCAGGATGCCGGTCAACGCCTCGACACCGCCGACGAGCCGCCATTGCGGCGGAAGGACGAGATCGCCATAGCCTGTCGTCGTGTAGGTGACGGCGCTGAAGTAAAGGGCGGACTGCAACTCCGGCATCGCGCCCTTCCAACAGTAGAATGCAGCCCAGACGGTGATTTCGAGCAGGTGCAACAGGATGATCCACGCGGCGACCTTGATGAACAACCAGGTCCCTCGCCAGAACGGTTGCATCGACTGCTCCCTGCGACGCAGTCTCCCCAGTGCCCACGTGACGCCGGCCGCGTGGATGATCACGCAGAGCGCCATCAGGCCGCCGGCGGTGAGCAGGCTGGTGATCATCGAAAGAGATCTCGAGTGATGTTCCGGAGTTTGCGGAATTGCACGCAGTGTGCCTGCCAGACTGTTCTTGCTGAACGTCCGGAATTCATTGCGATCAAAGTACTTGAGACAGATTGTGCGACTCTTTGAACGGTCGCTGGCCAGCCGTTCGGCTCCGTCCCGCCGGAGTTGTCGATGACATTCGGTCAGGGTTCGACCGCGACCGCCGACCTATTCCGATTTCCCCCCGGCGCTGTAAAATAATCGGCGTCGTTTCCTCGCCCTCCTGCGGCTGAGACAGGCCATGCTATGCCACTGGTGACCCTCAGAACGGTCGACTCCGACAACAACGAACAAACCATTACCGAATACATCTGTGACTGGCCCGGCTGTCCCAGTGTGGCCGAGCACTTCGTCGGAGTTCCGTCCGACATTCGCGCAATGGCCGCGGTCTGCAAGAAACACGCGGCGCTCATCAAGGCGCGGCGAGAGAATGACCCCCCTAGAAGCCAGTAGAACCGATCAGGTCGCCGCTCTGACTGGAACTGGTCGCTCGGTCCCCGCGAACTGTCTGTAAAGCAAGAGGTCGTACCCGATCTTCAGTGCTCCCGCGAGAACAAACGGCACACCGATGGTCGCCGGGCTAGCAAACAGCACACCGACGAACAGCGGACTGATCGCCGCGCCCAGTGTTCTCGCAACTCCCGTGATGCCTCCAGCCGCCGAGCGTTCTTCCGGCGCGACGACCGCCATGACGTAGGACTGTCTCGCGGGCACGTCCATCTGGCTGATGCTGAACCGGACCAGCAGCAACGCGGTTGCCAGCCACAGTGTCGGCATGAAGGGAATCAGGATCAGCAGCACGTTCGACGGCAGATGAGTCCAGACCATCGTCCGAATCAGGCCAAACCGCGTGGCCAGACGCGCCGCGACCAGAGCCGAGAACCCTGCCAGTACGTTCGCGGCAAAGAAGATCGGTCCGAGCACGGACGGTTCGATGCCGAAACGCAGGTGAAACCAGTACGCGGCAAAGCTCTGGGCGATGAAACCGCCACCGAAGGCGTCGAGCGCAAAAAGAGCGGAGAGGCGCAAGACGACAGGCCGTGAACGGCCGACTCCGGAAAGCCTCGCGATCGCTGCCCCTTCACCGCTCCCTGCAGCAGGCGCAACCGCAGCGGCGTCCCGAGGCAGCTGCAAGAAGACAAGTGCCAGCACTGAACCGAGTGCGGCGTAGAGCAGCACCACCGCGCGATACGTGCCGACGGTCGTCATGGCGTGTCCGAGCGCTCGGGTCAGGATGCCTCCCGCCAGCGCGCCTAGCGCTGTGGCCATGGTGCCCGTCAGCGTGTACCACGCGAACACGCGGGTCCTGTTCGCGTCGGCCGTCATTCGGGAGAGCATCGCCTGCTCAATCGGGAGAAACGGCCCAACCTCCTGGCCGCTTGGGCTGATGATCCCGATGATTGCCGCGACCAGAAGGATCCAGAACGTGTTCGTCAGCGCGAACACGATTCCCGCCGCCACCATCAGTGCCGCGCCGGCAAGCAGCATCCGGCGGTGGCCGACGCGATCGGCGCGCGTGGTGATCAGGAGCGAGATGGCCGTATCGCCGGCGAGCGTCAGCGCCAGCAGCAGTCCTGTTTGGGGCTCGGTGAGCCCGATGCTGATGAGGTAGAAGACCAGCACCACCGACAGCGACCCGTAAGCAAAGAGCCGGATGAATCGCGCGGCAAAGAGCAGGGACGCCTGCCGATCGGGCGAGAACACGGTGCTTCGTGCGTGGGTTGCGCCAGTGTGGTTCACGCTCATCTGCATAGAAACAAGTATTTCTTATATAATGTAACATATGTTACGTTCATTGAGATGGCTGTCGAGCCGGACTCATCGGTCCGGTTCAGCTTCTGCGCAATTGAGACGCCCGCTCGCATCGGCGTAACATGAGTTACGTGGGCGATCACCGCTGGCTGCTCCTCGGACACCAGCTGCCGACCCGGTCGTCGAATGCCCGCGTCAAGACCTGGCGTCGCCTTCAGCAGATCGGTGCAGTTCCCGCCAGGAATTCCGTCTACGTGCTCCCGAACACCGATCAGTGCCGCGAGGACTTCGAGTGGATTCGCACCGAGATCGTGACGCTCGGAGGCGAGGCCACGGTGTTTGCTGCTGACGCCATCAGCGATGGCGGAACCGACGACATCGTCGCGCTCTTTCAGCACGCGCGAGACGAGGACTATCGGGCGCTCAGGAGCGAAATAGATCGGCTGGCCAAGGCGAAGAGTCGACCGAACGCGAAGATGGGCGGGAAGGCAGGCCGTGCACTTCGGGTGCTTCGTGAAAAGTTCAGCGCCATCGAGCGCATTGACTTCTTCGAAGCTTCCGCCCGGCGGGAGGCAGCGCATGCGCTGGCGGCACTGGAGCGCGGGATCTCTCCCGACGTTCCGTCTCGACGGCGGCGGCAACCGCGTCGCCAAACATGCCGACGTTTCACGGGCGGCGGTGGGTGACCCGTCATCGGCCAGGCGTCGATCGCATGGCATCGGCCTGGCTGATCCGGCGATTCATCGATCCCGACGCGACGTTCGGGTTTGTGGATCGTGCCGGAGACGTCGGACGTTCCATTTGACATGTACACGGGTGAGTTCAGCCATCACGGTGAATCGTGCACGTTCGAAGTCCTCGCGGTTCGCTTCGGACTGAAGAGCCCGTCCATCGTGAAGCTGGGGCAGATCGTCCACGATCTGGATATGAAGGACGAGAAGTACGGTCCACCGGAGGCAGCGGCGGTGGGCCGGATGGTTGAAGGCCTGCGGTCACTGCACCCTGACGACGCGACGCTCCTCGAGAGAGGGGTGGCGATGTTCGATGCACTTGCCCGGTCATTCGAGTCCGATGAGGCTGTGCAGATCCGCGCAAAGTCCAGGCCACTACATCGAACAAAACGGCGATCACCCGCTGCTGCACGCAGGAGGCATCGATGAGGCATCGAGTGGAAATCATGATCGGGATCGTTCTTCTATCTATCGCGACCAGTTCGACAGCGTCCGCTCAGGATGTGCCCGCGCCCTACAAGGAGGTGCTGACGTTTCTGGGCAAGACCGGGTGATTTCAAGGACAGCGTGCTGAAGGTCAACATCCCCCGCAACGACGTCACCGTGACCGTTGCGAGCGTCGCGACGCCAACGCCGTTCGGATTCGGCGGATGGATCGCGATGACCAAAGGCACCGGCATGGACGTCATGATGGGCGACCTGGTCCTGCTCCAGGATGAAGTGAATCCAGTCATGTCGGCGTTGCTCGACAACGGGATCGAGGTGACCGCGCTGCACAACCATTTCTTCTGGGACGAGCCGCGCATGTTCTACATGCACGTCCACGGGCATGGCGCCCCGATGGATCTCGCCAGAAAAGTGAAGCCCGCGCTGGACCTGATCGGCCGTCAGGCGAAGCCGGTCACGCCGCCGGCCTCACCGGCATCCACCAGCGGCTCACCCATGGACACGGCAAAGATCGCGCAGATCACCGGACACTCGGGCGACCAGACCGGCGCGGTCTACAAGATCACGGTGGGCCGAAACGATCTGAAACTGACCGAGATGGGTGCGCCGATCAACGCGAGAATGGGTCTGAACACGTGGGCGGCATTCGTGGGCACTGATGCAAAGGCCGCGATCGCCGGCGATGTCGCGATGTTGCCGTCGGAGGTGAACGCCGTGCTCAAGGCGCTCCGGCAGAACGGTCTCGATGTCGTGTCGATTCATCATCACATGCTCGACACACAGCCAGGCGTGATCTTTCTTCACTATTGGGGCACCGGGCCGGCCGATAAGCTCGCCACCGGCTTCAAAGCGGCGCTCGATCAACTGGGGAAGGCGAAGGGATCGCGATAGGCTTCAGCGTTCATCATCTCCCGCTGTGATCACGTGCGATCCATTCGTCGAGGCGACCGTCCATGTATGTGAAGAACGGATTGCACGTCAGGCGCATCAACGTATCGGACGGAACTGAAAAGACGGCCCGTTCTCCTCGCGGACTCAGGAGCCCGAGCCGGATCGTGCGGGCCGGGCCCGCTGACTCGTCACGTCCGTAAACCGGATCCGACAGCGGGAACGGAATGGCCACGTGCGACAGCGAGAACACGTCTCGCGGCCAGGCCAGGCCGAGCGGTCGCGTCTCGATTGTCGGTGGCTCCGGGTGCGACCGATCGTTCAGCGACATCGAGCGACGCCGGATCGACGTTGGTGACGAGCGTGCGCCTGTACTTTCGCGGGGAGGGATCGGTGAGGCGCGACAGCAGCGTGGCGTCTGCGCGCTGAATGAACGGCACGAGGCCGGAGGCGCGGTTGATGTCGAAGAGCACCAGTTCCGAGCGCTCGTCCGCGATGACATCGTACAAGCGCGTGCACGACGGCGGGCGTGCTCACGGTGGCGTCCACGAGCGAGTGAAACGTCAGCACCGGCGGCAGCCGGGATCCAAGACCGTTGCTAGCGGCCCGCGCGATCTGCTTCTGCAGCGTCGTGGTCAGCCGCCACGTCTGCAGTCCCGCGTTCGCGGGGAACGAGTTGTACTTGAACGGGTTGTATTCCGGGTAGACGTCGAGCCAGCGTGCCTTTTCGAATGCCGGGACCGGGCCGAGCATGCTGATGACGCGCGCCAGCCACGCGAACGGCTGCACGCCAATCATCGGTGACAGCAAGACGATGCGCGCGGCCTGAGGATCGCCCGACCCTTCGAGCGCATCGAACACGTACTTGAGGACGAGCGCGCCGCCATTTGAATAGCCGACCAGCATCAGGGGCTTGTCCGTCACCGATCGTGGTCGAAGGTGGCGTGCGCCGACGCGCACGGCCGCGAGCCAATCCTCCCACGTGACGGTCGTCAGGCCGGCAGGGCACCGTGCCATGCCCTGGCACCCGCAAGCGCGAGCACGTAATACCCGCGCGACCGGAGATCCTCGGCGATCGTCCGCATGCTGTAAGGACTATCGGTCAGTCCGTGCACGAGCAGCGCGCCACCGATGGCCTGAGTCGGCGGCGAGAGGACCTGCGTACGATTCCAATCGGTCCCGAGACGCGTCGGGATGCGAAATGCCGTCCGGGTTGTACCGGTTCGCGGGCACCCGACGCGGCAGCGTCGAGCCGCAGCTCGATCTCGTCGTGAACCAGGCGGAACGCGGCGTCCTCGATGGCGAGATAGTCGGCGAGCGTCGAGCGCGGCCGACAGGTCGGCGGCGCGAGCATCACGCGGAACGATGCCGATGCCAGGGTTCGAGATCGGGAAGCCGGCGCCTGGCGTCTGACCGCGCCACCAATCACGACGGTAGCGAATATCAGCAGGGCTGACCACGCCAGCCGGACACTCCAGCGGCGTAGAGCGTGCCGAGCGCGGCGTGCAGTGGACATGCTTACCAGTCTCCAGCTTCCAGCTGCCGGTTTCCAGTAAGAATTCAGATTGAGCGATAATCCAGCACACGCTTGGTCCGCCGACCCTCAATGAAGGAGTCTCCGATGTCTCCCCGATCCATGCGTCGAGCGGTGTTGTGTGCCCTGGTTCTGACCCTTCCGGCGCTCGCGCTGCACGGTGGGACAACGGCCCAATCGGCCACACCTGTCGCGGACGCTTCGAAGTACCAGGTCCCCTCGCCGCAAATTGTCGCGACGTTCGACGCGTCACCGCTTCCGCAGGTCATCGTCAGCCCGGCGCGGCAGGCGTTGGCCATGACGCTGCGGAAAGGCAGTCCGGCGCTGGCGGAGCTGGCGCGGCCCACATTGCGATTGGCCGGCCTTCGGGTGGACCCGAAGAACAACGGCCCCCATCGAACGTCCACCAACGGCGGCGGTTACGGCATCACGTTGAAGCGCATCGCGGATGGACGCGAGGTCCCTGTCACCGTGCCGCCGCAGGCGAGCGTGTCGAACGTACATTTCTCCCCCGACGGATCACGGCTGTCGTTCACGAACGCCAGGGACGCCGCCATCGAGCTGTGGATTGCGGACGTGTCGACCGGCCAGGCCAGGAAGGTGAGCGGCGTCGATCGATTGAACGCCGTCAATGGCGATCCATGCGACTGGATGCACGACAACGTGACGATGATCTGTCAGCTCGTGCCACCGGACCGCGGCCCTGTACCGGTTGAACCGGTCGTTCCAGGCGGACCGAACGTTCTCGAGAATCACGAGAAGGCAGCGCCGGCCCCGACCTACGAGGACATGATACGAACCTCGCACGACGAAGCGCTTTTCGAGGACTACGCCAGCAGCCAGCTCGCCGCCATCGACACGACCAGCGGCCGTCGGACCGCGATCGGCCGTGCCGTCGTGTTTGAAACCATCACGCCTTCACCGGACGATCGGTTCATCCTCGTGTCGCGCGTGAAGCGGCCGTACTCGCACCTGATTCCCATCGACGGCTTTCCTCAACAGGTCGAGATCTGGAACCGGCGGGGCGACGTCGCTCGAACGGTCGCGGAGATTCCGTCGCGTGAGGGCGTCACGCTCACGGGCGTCCGCACCGGCCCGCGGGAATACCGCTGGCGCCCGGACCGGCCCGCAACGCTGATGTGGGTGGAGGCCCTGGACGAAGGCAATCTCAAGAACAAGGTTCCGTTCCGCGACAGGATCCTCGCGCTCGACGCGCCCTTCACGGCGGCGCCAACGGAGTTTGCAAAGACCGAGTATCGCTTCCAGAGCCTGCTGTTCACGGAAAAGGGTGTCGCGCTCGTTGGCGAGTCCGATCGCGCGACCCGCCGCGTCCGCACGTGGATCCTGGCGCCAGGCGCAGAGCCGCGCAAGTTGTGGGAGCGTCGCGAAGAGGATCGCTATGCCGATCCTGGCATCCCGCTGGTCCGGCGCGACGAGCGGACGACGATCACGGGCGGCCGCGGCGGCGGGCCGTCAGGTCCGATCATGCAGAGTGGCGACGATATCTACTTGTCGGGTGACGGCGCATCGCCCGAAGGCGATCGTCCATTCCTCGATCGGTTGAATCTGAAATCGCTCGTGACCGAGCGCGTGTTCAGAAGCGATTCGAAGTCGTTCGAGACTCCCATTGCGATGCTGACCGACGACGGGAAGTCCGTGCTGACCCGCGCCGAGTCGCTCACCGATCCGCCGAACTACTACTCGCGCGCGCTCGGGAACAGCGCCTCCGGACACGCCGTCACGGCGTTCACCGATCCGCAGGAGTTCTTCCGGGGTGTCCAGAGACAGTTCATTACGTACGCACGCAAGGACGGGGTGAAACTGTCGGCGACGTTGTATCTGCCCCCCGGCTACACGAAGGGCGAGCGCCTCCCCGTCATCATGTGGGCATACCCGAGAGAATTCTCGGATGCTGACACGGCGAGCCAGGTCGTCGGATCACCGAATCGCTTCACGCTCGTGACACCTGGAAACTCGCACATGTATCTGCTCTTTGCCGGGTACGCGATCCTCGACGGTCCGACGATGCCGATTGTAGGTCCAGGAGAGACCGCAAACGATCACTATGTCGAGCAGCTCGTCGCGAGTGCCGAGGCGGCGATCGACAAGGTCGTCGAGATGGGCATCGGGGATCGCAACCGGATCGGCGTCGGCGGCCACAGCTACGGCGCGTTCATGACGGCGAACCTGCTCGCGCACTCCCGGCTATTCCGCGCCGGCTTCGCCGAGAGCGGCGCGTACAACCGGACGCTGACCCCGTTCGGCTTCCAGAGTGAACGCCGCACGTTCTGGGAGGCGCCGGATCTGTACGGCCAGATGTCGCCGTTCTTCTACGCGCACCAGATCAAGGATCCGATTTACCTCACGCACGGCGAGATGGACGACAACTCCGGGACGTTCCCGATTCAGTCAGAGCGCTTCTACATGGCGCTCAAGGGCCATGGCGCCACCGTTCGCTACGCAACGCTGCCGTACGAGGCGCACGGATACGCCGCCCGCGAGACGCACCTGCATCTGATTGCCGAGAAGATCGCGTGGTTCGACAAATACGTCAAGAACGCCGCGCCGAGGGTCTTTACCGACGAGAGCCGTTAGACGATCGCCGACGCCGGCACTTTGCCCAGCTCGCGGCCGCGTGCGCTCTCGAGCTGGTACCCTGAGCGGCACGTTTCGGTCTTAAGCTGCGAGCATTTTCACGCCCGTTGCCACCGGGGCCGGCAGCAATCGGCCTTCGTGCATTGACGCCCGCTCCAGTTCGAGCAGCGCCAATGCCAGTCCGGAGGCCGCTTTGAGCAGCCTGAATTCCGCGCCGTCAACAGCCGATGGCGATCGAACAGAATCTGCAGAATCATTCCTTCGACCGATCGTCGCCACCGACCCGGAAATAGAACGATTCAGAGTCACGGTCGGGAGCAATCGGGGTCGGTCGAATAAGAACGTCGCGCGCACCGATCAATTCGCGAAGACCGTGGGCAAACCGAATTGAGGAATCCTCCTTCGAGTTCAACTCAGACGCGACAGTTGTGAAGAGTTCGGCGAGTGATTGAGGTGTGGCCCTGGGCGTCGACTTTGCACGAGGTCGCAGCATGGCCAGCGGCTCGTCGAACTGCGCCGCCGCGTGATAACGCACGCCAAGACGATCGACGCGTGCGATGTCGCTGCGAACGAATCGTGCCATGACCACACGGTTCTGACCCATGCCGTGCAGTTGGAGTTCGAGCGTCACGCCGGGTGACACCTTGGAGGCGCACTCGAGCAGCAGGCCGGTACGTGAAATGTTCACGAGTTCGACCTCCGAGCCCCACGGCATTCGAACGCTCCAGACCAACGGTCCGCGCTGAGGCATGCGTTCGGCACGCTCCCGCAAGTTCCCGCGGCAGCCGGTGTGGCGGATGTCGCCCCCTGGACCGGTTCAGCGAGCAGCGGTGCCTTCGGCTGTCTGACAACGGGCAGCACATCGAACGTCGAGCCGTCGCGTCTCGCGCAGAGTCAGCGCTCGGTCGAGCGCGTCTGCGATCTGTCTTCCCACCATCGCTGGGTCGTACAGTTGACCGAGGCTCAGCGGACGACGGCGCCTGAAAAGCCCGAATCGATGCCGTTCTTCTGAGGGTGCCTCGCGTAGCATGTCGAGTGCGAAAATCGTCACCATCTGGACGTGCGGATCCGCATGCCACTTCACATACTCGCTGAGACGATCGCTGTCCTCCGGCGTGAAGAGCGGCGGCGCCACAATGAGATCGGGTTGTCGGTGTTCAAAGCTGGCGATCGCGTCGCTGACGGTATCAACCAATCGTGACGTCTGCCAGCACGTGCTCGCGGATGAGTGCCATCAACAAGGTTCGTCGTTGTCGATCCGATTCGATCGCCAGAATGTGTGACATTACCCGCCGCTTTCCTTGAAACACGTTAATGGATGTCCTTGCATACGCCGCTGCCAATACTGGACCCTGCCATTCGGCTTCAGCGCATGTGGCGTTTGCAGCGCTCTATCCGCAATGCAGATGCCGCACACGCGCGAGGCCGGCGACGCACAGCGGCGCCATGAAATGGCGTGCTTTGGCCCGACTTACAGCGTTGAAACCGGCCATAGTCAGCCAATCGAGGAACTTTTATCGCTCATACGTGAACCCGAAGTCGGTGCCGCGACGAAGTCACCCTAGAAGGTGATTCTCAGCGGAGGGGGTAGATCTTTCGATGTCGCCGAATGGCTGCCATCTCATTCCGATACCGCCGACCAAACGGTCGCGATATTCTCTCCCCGCCTATGTCGCAGCCCCAGGTTGGAGATAGCCAGACATGCGAGATGCCGGCAGAGTCTGGTGACCGGCGTCGAGCCGCGTCCGGAGCGTCAACGATGAAAAAACTATTGACCGCGTTCGTCATCGCCGTGTTTGTTGCGCCGCTCGGTGCCGAGCAGCCGGCGGCGAAGAAGCCCATTACGCACGACGTCTACGACGGTTGGAAATCGATCCAGGGCACCAGGGTATCGCGCGACGGCATCTGGGTGGCGTATGCGCTGACGCCGCAGGATGGCGATGGTGAACTCGTTGTCCGCAACCTGAAAACGAGCGCCGAGTATCGGGCGCCGCGCGGCCGCACCCCGGTCATCACTCCCGACAGCAGGTTCGTCGTGTTCGAGGAGGCGCCGCTGAAGGCTGATGTGGACAAAGCCCGGAAGGCCAAGCGGCGTCCCGAAGAGATGCCGAAACCGGGCGTGGGCATCGTCGACCTGTCGAGCGGCAAGGTGACGACCCTCGCGGAGCACGTCAAGAGTTTCCGTCTGCCCGAGGATCCCATACGGATCGTGGCGTATCTGGCAGCGCCGCGCGCCGCGCGGCCGTGGGCGAGACAGGATCGGAAGGTGAGGAGGGCCAGGACAAGAAAACGAAGACACACGAGCCGGGAACGGATCTCGTCATTCGTGATCTGTCGGCTGGCACTCAGCAGACCATCAGCGAGGTCATGGATTACGCCCTCGCCAAAGATGGCACCGCCATCGCTTACTCGGTGTCGTCGAAGACGCCGGCCAGCGATGGTGCTTTCGTCCGAAAGATCGCGGACGGTTCGACGAATACGCTGCTGACCGGTCAGGGCACCTACAAGGGTTTCGCGTTCGACACAAAGGCGACGCAACTTGCCTTCATCAGCGACCGTGACGACTACGCGTCCAAAGCGTCGCGCTTCAAGCTGTATCACGCGACGATGTCGTCCAACTCCGCGACCGAGTTGAACGTGCCGGCCGACACGCGAGCTGGCCCGACAGCGGTCAGCGAGAACGGCCGCCTGGAATTCTCGAAGGACGGCACCCGCCTCTTCTTCGGCACGGCCGCCCCGCCGCACGCCGACCCCGACGACGCACCCGAGCCGGTCAAAGTGGACATCTGGAACTACAAGGATGCGGAAATCCAGCCGATGCAGAAAGTCCGCGCGGACGAGGAGCGCAAGCGGAACTTCCGCGCGATGATCACGCTGGCCGACCGCAAGTTCACGCAGCTCGCATCCCCGGACATGCCCGAGGTGCTGACGAACGACAGCATCAGCGTCGCGCTCGGCGTCTCGAACGTCCCCTACAAGCAGCTCATCTCGTGGGACGGCAGCTACGACGACGAGTATCTGGTGTCGCTGACCGACGGATCGCGGAAACGCATTCTGCGAGAAAGCGAACTTCCCTGCGTCGCTGTCGCCGGGTGCGCACTACGTGCTGTTCTTCGACGAGCACGACGACAACTGGCACGCAATCCGGACGGGCGACGGCCAGAACATCAACCTCACGGCGAAGCTCGGTGTGAAGTTTCAGAGCGAAACCGACGATCATCCCGCGCATCCATCGCCGTACGGCAGCGCCGGCTGGACCGACGGCGACCAGAGCGTGCTCCTCTACGATCGCTACGACATCTGGGAGGTGAAGCCGGACGGCAGCGGCGGACACAAGATCACGGATGGCCGCCGCGAGCAAATCATCTTCCGATACCAGCGCGCCGAGCAGGCGCCGCCGACGGTGGAGGAAGAAGGCGGGCCCGGACGTCGCGACACGGAAGACGCGCCGGTGCCAACGACCCGCCCGTTGATTCTGACGGCCGTGAACGAGAACACACGCGCCAGCGGCCTGTATCGCGTGACGCTGAACAGCGCCTCGGCCGCCGGCGAAACTCCTGATGCTCGACAAGAGCGTCGGCGTGCCCATCAAGGCGCGCGACGCGGATGTGTACGTTTTCACGCTGTCGCGTTTCGAGGAATTCCCGAACCTGTGGGCGTCGAGCGGCGCGTTTACCGACATGAAGAAGATCAGCGAGGCGAACCCTCAGCAGGCGCAATACAACTGGGGCAGGTCCGAGCTGATTGATTACGTCAACGCCGACGGCAAGACGCTGAAGGCGATCCTGACGAAGCCGGAGGACTTCGATCCTTCGAAGAAATATCCACTGCTCGTCTACATCTACGAACAGCTGTCCAACAACCTCTACCGCTACGTGCCACCGGCCCCCGGCGGCTCGAGCATCAATGTCACCCGCTATGTCAGCAACGGCTATATCGTCCTGCAGCCCGACATCGTCTACGACATCGGGTATCCGGGCGAGAGCGCGCTGAAGTGTGTGCTGCCGGCGACGCAGAAAGTCATCTCGATGGGCTTCATCGATCCAAAGCGCGTCGGCATTCAGGGACACAGCTGGGGCGGGTATCAGATCACGTACATGATCACGCGAACGAACATGTTCCGTGCGGTCGAAGCCGGCGCATCGGTCGTCGACATGGCCGGCGGATACGGCGGCATCAGGTGGGGGACGGGCATGTCTCGCGCGTTCCAGTACGAAAAGAGTCAAAGCCGCATCGGCGTCGCGCCCTGGGAAAACCCGAAGCTCTATCTCGAGAACTCGCCGATCTACTGGATCGACAAAGTCAAGACGCCCTACCTGACGATGGCGAACGACGAAGACGATGCGGTGCCGTGGCAGCAGGGAATTCAGTTCTTCACCGCGATGCGCCGGCTCGGCAAAGAGGCGTACATGTTCACGTACAACGGCGAGAAACATGGTCTCCGGCAGCGCGACAACCAGAAACACTGGACCGTGCACCTCGCCGAGTACTTCGATTACTTCCTGAAAGATGCGCCGAAGCCCGACTGGATGGAGCACGGCGTGCCGTACCTGGAGAAGGGCAAGCGGGACGTGACGCCGCTGTTCAAGAAGTCGACAGACAGCCAGTAGGGACTTCGTAACGAGCGGGTCACTCGCAGCGTAACGCGACCTGGGGATCGACACGCGCCGCGCGCCACGCCGGGACGCTACTGGCAAGTCCGGCGGCTGCGGCCAACAGACCGGCGGCGCCGGCCATGGTCACGAGATCAGTCGGCGAGAGTCCGAACAGCAGCGTGCTGACGGTCCGCATCGCGAGCACGGTGGCCGGCACCCCGACGAGCAGTCCCAGTGCCAGCAGCCAGAGGCTGTCGCGCAAAACCAGCGTCACGATCTGCGCTCGACTCGAGCCGAGCGACAGCCGAATGCCGATCTCGTGCCTGCGACCCACGACCATGTACGCGATGATGCCATAGAGCCCGACGGTCACGATCACGATCGCGAGGACGCCGAAAGCACCCGCCAGCCAGGCCGTCGTCCGTTCGGCGATCAGACGCTGGCGAGCCTGAGACTTCAAGTCCATGAGCTGTGGCGTGATTGAGGGCCTCAGCTGTTTCACTCGTTCAACGATGGCCGGAGACAGTGTGGCCAGTGGTGTGGTCGCGCGGACGATCACGGGAGCCCAGGGCTCCAGTCCGGGGTCCTGCGCGATCGGCACGTACGCGATCGGTGGCATCTCTTCGCGGAGATCGGAGTACTTCGTATTGGCGACCACGCCCACGATCTCGTAGGTCACCTCGGGGTAACCCGCTTCCGCGACGGTCCGGATAGAGACGCCGATTGGGCTGAGATTGCCGAGGTGAGTGCGGACGAAATGTCCATTCACGATCAACACACGCCTGGCATGCGCAGTGTCGGTCGATTGAAAGTTGCGGCCGGAAACGATCGGGATCCCCAGCGTCCGGAAGTAGTCCGGATTGACGTAAATGAATCGCGAAGCCTGTTGCTGGTTTCCGGCGAGGCTCGGGACGCGGAAGAAATGAAACCAGCTTCCACCAGTCAGAGGAAGAAACGTCGTCGAAGCAGCCGAGACCACGCCAGGGATGGACTTGATTTCGTCGGTCAGGTGCTGTTGGAACGCCACCCGCTCTTCAAGTGACAGGTTTGCCGCCTGCCGATCGACGCCCCAGACCACGACGGTGCCGTCGAGCGCCAGCCCCGTTTCCACATGCATCAGATTTCGAAAGCTTCGGACGAAGAGGAGCGCCGAAACGACCAGCGCGAGCGAGACGGCGATTTGTCCGACGACGAGCCCGCGCTGAAAGCGGGCGCGATGGCGATCGACGGTCGAGCCGCGCGACGACTGGCGCATCGCGACGAGTGGATCGACGTACGACACGCGCAGTGCTGGGATCAGGCCGGCCAGCACCGAGGTGATGGCGGTCATGACGGCGATGAACGACATCAACCTCCAGTCAGGCCGCGAGGTTCAGCGCGACCGGATTGGCCGGTGTATCGAGGAAGGAGACGAGCGCCCGGCCCGACACGAGCGCGACAGGAACTGCCAGTACCGCGCCGGCCGACGGCGACGAGAACACTTTCGATGAGGATCTGCGAGACCACCTGCGATCGCGGTGCGCCGATTGCCACCTTGACCGCGATCTCGCGCTCGCGGGCGCTCGCCCGGGCGAGCGTGAGCGTGGCGAGATTGGCGCACGTCATCAGGAGTACGAGTCCCGTGAGTCCGAAGAGGAGCGCGAGCGACGTTCCGTACGTGCCGCGCAGACGGCTCACGCCGCGTCCAGCGGGAATGACGCCAAACCGGAAGCCACGATACTGGGCCATCAGGTCTGAGCTGTACCCCGACGGCACGGTCACTTCGAGAAGGCCTGGACTCAGCGCGCGCATGTGTTCGTCCGCGCGCGCGATCGTCCACTCCGGTTTGAGCCGGCCCATGACGGTCAGCCACCAGAGATCCCGCCGGTCAAGGCTGTCGCCCCACAGCGCCGCCGAGCACAGGGGCAGCGCGACATCGAACGTCTGACCAACCTCGAGACCCGTGAAGCTGGCCGCCGTCACTCCGACAACGGTGAATGGTTGATCGACGATTGTGAGAGTGCTCCCGACCGCGTTCTCGCGGCCGCCAAGGTAACCCTGCCAGAACGCGTGACTGACGATCGCGGCTCCTGAGCCGCACCCTCTTCGGTCGTCGTCAGTCGTCAGGAGACGGCCGCGCTCTGGTGTGATGCCGAGCACACGGAAGAAGTCGCCGCTGACCCACAGACCCCGCGCCTGTCTGGCTTCATCAGCGCGCCCCACCAGCAACGACGCGTCTCCCCAGGCGAACATCGACGCGAACGCAGTCTGATGGGACCGAATCTGTTCCCATAAAGGATTGGTGACTTCGGCGTTGAAGTTGGCCGAGATGCCGAAGGCACTGACGCCTTCAGCGCGGACTTCGACGAGCCCCTCAGGATCGGCGACCGGAAGGCTTCGGAATCGGACGGTGTCGATGAGCTGGAAGATTGCAGCGTTGGCGCCGATCCCGAGCGCCAGCGACACGATGGCCACGGCGGCAAACACCGGCGCGCGGCCGAGGGCGCGCAGGCTGTACCGCGCGTCGCGCGTCAGGCGCTCGACGACCGTGTTCGGCACGTTGCCAATTGTAGAGGAATCGAGGAGACCCCATGCAGCTAACGCCGGGCGGCTGACGCAACCATGTCGAGGATCATGATCTTCTGCCAGATCTTGCCGGACAGCCCGAGGGTCAGCGCCTGGATGCCGTTGACCGAGTCGAGGACGACCGGATCGCTGAAGGCCTGCAAGTGCAGAGCGGCCAGCTTGCTCGTCACCGCGAGCAGCTCCGAGCAGTAGTCCAGATACCGGGCGATCTCGATCCGCGACATCGTCTTGGCCTCGCCCGCGTGCCGCGCGATCTCGGGATCCTTCGTCAGCTGGTGCATGTCGATGACGTGCGCGATGCTGCGCAGGTCGTTCAGGCCGGCAAGCGCCTGCCGGCGCTTCGATCGCGCCTCGAGCGAGAAGAGGAAGAAGAGCGCCACGCCGAGGAAGATGACGTCGCTGACGCCAGCCTCGAGGCCTTGAGCGAGGTCCGACATCGACGACGCGAGGTCGATTCGGGGAAGTCGCGTCAACGCAAAGCCAGCCACGCCGATGAGGGCGGCGACCGCCAACCCGACAGGAATCCGAATACGCCAGTCCGGGCGAGCAAGTCGACGGGCACGCGCGGCCGAGACCTCGGCCAGATCGCAGAGCGACACACTGACCTGGCTCAGGCCAGACCCGGGGAACTCCTCCGACAGCCCCCGGCTGATGTCGCGCACGGTGGCCGTAATGCGCCCCGCGTCCAGCGTCGCATACATGATGCGTGGCATTCTAATCCGCCGCCGGCGCTGGCCAGGCCCGTCAGTTGATGAATTGCGATGCTGACACCTGACATGGACCGGACGATATAATCCGCGGCCATGCCCCTGATTTCCGGCGCCCGGCTCGGTTCGTACGAGATTGTCTCGTCCATCGGCGCTGGCGGGATGGGAGAGGTCTACCGCGCGCGCGACACCGCGCTGAACCGGGACGTCGCCATCAAGATCCTGCCGGATCTCTTCGCCGGCGATGCCGAGCGCTTGGCGCGATTCTCGCGCGAGGCACAAACACTGGCCTCGCTGAATCATCCCAACATCGCGCACGTGTACGGTCTGGAGGGCACCGGGCTCGTGATGGAGCTCGTCGACGGAGAGGATCTCGCCGAGCGCCTCTCACGCGGACGGATGCCGATCGATGAAGCAGTACCGGTGGCCATACAGATCGTCGAGGCGCTCGAGGCCGCCCACGAACGCGGCATCATCCATCGCGATCTCAAGCCGGCCAACATCAAGGTCCGCGCCGACGGCGTCGTCAAGGTGCTGGATTTCGGACTGGCGAAAGCGTTGGACCCGGCCCGCGCGGCCGCGCCCCCAGACACCAATTCGCCGACGATGCTGAGCCCGACGTTCAGGTCGAGTGTGTCGCAACCAGGGACTATTCTCGGCACCGCCGCGTACATGTCGCCCGAGCAGGCGAAGGGCAAGCCCGTTGACAAGCGCACCGACATCTGGGCATTCGGCTGCGTGCTCTTTGAGATGCTGACGGGAAAGATGGCATTTTCCGGCGACAACGTCACCGAGATCCTTGCGGCCGTTGTGCGCGGAGAGCCTGACTGGTCTGCGCTTCCCCCGGACACGCCGGCATCAGTGAGGCGCCTGCTGCACCGCTGCCTGACCAAGGAACAGAAGGTGCGCCTGTCCGACATCGGGGTCGCCAGGCTCGAGTTCCGCGATGCCGCCGAATCGGAACGTTCGGCTGATGCGGATCAACGCGCCCCGAGTGCACTGCGCCGCACGCCCAACTGGTGGCTAGTGGCCGCGGGCCTCGCCGCCGGGGCCATCATCGCCGGGATCGTCGCCTGGCGGATGTGGCCGACACCGACATCCCTGCCGGCGTTGAGACTCACGATCGACTGGCCCGAGGGCCAGACGTGGGCCGGGCCGAGCGGTTCGGGAGTGGTGTTGTCGCCTGATGGGACGCACATCGCGTATGTCGCCACCACCGACCGTTCGGGCGCGCAGATCTACCTTCGGGACCTGCGGGTCGACGAGGTGCGTGTCGTGTCCTCGGCCGAAACTCCCTATAACCCGTTCTTCTCCCCTGACAGCGCGCAGATCGGGTTCGTCGCAAATGGAAAACTCTGGCGCGCGCCCGTGGGTGGCGGTGCACCGTTCGAGATCGGCACCGTCGACGCCAACGATCGCGGCGTGGCATGGTCCGACGACGGGTTCATCTATTCCGGAGGAGGATCAGGAGTCTCACGCATTCCAGAGGCCGGCGGCACCCGCGAACCGATCACGACGGTCGACAAGTCTGCCGGCGAGGTGGCGCACCGGTTCCCGACGATCGTTCCCGGTGGACGCGGCGTGCTGTTCACGATCTACAAGGGCTCGCTCGAGGGTGCCCGGATCGGGATCGTCGATGTGACGACGAAGAAGTGGCGAGTCCTGATGGATCGCACGGGACACTCTGCGATGTACGTTCCGACGGGTCACCTCGTCTATCTCAGGACCGGCGTGCTCATGGCGGCGCCCTTCGATCCCTCGCGCCTCGAACTGACGGGCCCGTCCACCCCCGTAATGGCGGGAGTCCTGTACAACAACGGCGGAGCCGGACACTACAGCATCTCCTCGACCGGCACGCTGGCCTACATGTCGGATGAGGGAGCGCGCACCCAGACAGACCTGGTCTGGGTGGATCGTTCGGGACGCACCAGTCCGGTCGATGTTCCGCGTGGCTCCTATGCCAGGTTCCAGCTCTCGCCGGATGGCACGCGCGTGGCCCTCGACCACTCGAGCGCGCTGGGAAAACAGAGCATCGTCGTCTGGGACTTCAACCGCCATGCGCTCAGCACCGTCACGCGCGACTCTGGTGTCAGCGAAGCTCCGATTTGGACGCCCGACGGCGCGAACCTCCTTTTCGCCTCCCGTCCGCAGTTCGGCGCGCTCGGCCGCCTCTATCGGCAGCGCGCCGATGGCACCGGGACGCCGACACAGATCACGACCGGATCACTGGCACAGGTTTACGCGAGCGGCGGAGAGTATCCCGCGTGGGTGTCGACCGATGGAACAACGATCATCTACACGGTCACAGGGACTGACTCCGATGGGATCAACGTACTGGACGTTGCCGCCGGACGACCCCGGATGCTGGTGCCTCGCGGTCGTTGGCCGAGGCTTTCCCCCGACGGACGGTGGCTGGCTTATATGACGGGCGAGAGCGGCATCGGTGAGGTCTATGTGAGCCCGTATCCGAATGTCGCGAGCGCCCGCTGGCAGGCCTCAACAGGCGGCGGCGTGTCGCCGCGCTGGTCGCACGACAGCACGGAGCTCTTCTATCGCGGCCTCGGCTCGAATCGATCGCACATGTACGTCCTGAAAGTGGGCGGCAGTGCGACGCTTCAGGGAGTCAGGCCGCAGCCTCTCGTCGACGTGCCGGACTCGGGCAGCAATGAATTGGAAGAATTTGATGTCGGTGCGGATGGACGATTCCTCGTCCTCAAAGGACTCCCGCAGAAACCACCGATCCCGCACGTGATCGTCAATTGGCTCGACGTCTTGAAGCAGGCTGTGCCCGCCAACGGCCGGGCCTCGAAGTAAGCGTCGAGAGCGCTCGGTGTCACGACGCCGTCGGTGAAGGCCTCGAGAGGTGTTCGAGGACGAACGCGACGACTCGATCGCACCGCGGCGCGCGGAATTGAAACGCGCCGGCGCTTACCGCGCCAATTCGTCGTGACACGGCCCGCCGCAGCATCGCTCGTGCGCGGTGCAGACGAGTCTTGACCACATCGTCGTTCAGGCCCAGCCCTGTTCCGGTCTCCGCCGTGCTGCAACCCTCGATGTCCCGCAGCATGAACACCGTCCGATAGTGTTCCGGCAGTTCGTCGACGGCGTCCTCGAGGATTCGCTGAAGCTCGCTCGCATAGGCGGAATGCTCTGGTGTCGGTTGAGTCGATCTGATGCTTTCGAGTGGTGCTTCGGCGCTGTCCTCTACGTGATCCGCGAACGGCCGCATGGGCCGAATTCGCTGACGCCTTCCGATCGCCTCGTTGACGGCGATTCGAATGAGCCAGGTGGAGAACTGCGAGCGCTCCTCGAACTGGTGCAGGTGTGCGAAGGCGTTGATGTACGCCTGTTGCATCACGTCTTCGATGTCGGCCTCGTCTTTCACGATTGCGCGGGCCGCGCGATAGATCCGCTGGTTGTGGCGCCGCATCAGGATTTCAAACGACGCTCGATCGCCCGAGCGGACGCGCCGCACGATCTCGACGTCCGGCAGAGCTGCAAGCGGAACAGCGCCGGTCCCATGCGCATGTCGCGTTTCCACATTCATTAGAGTGTGCGGCCCTCCGATTCGTTCCGCGCTCAGGCTGTCACCTTTTTGGCGTATGCGAACTCTGATGGGTATGGAGCATCGTGGGCGCCGACCTTCTGACGTGCCGCGTCTTTGCGCTCCGCCTGCGCGAATACCGGTCGGGGTGGCGAGACGGTTGGCTTAGCAAGGGGAACATTCATGCGACTCATCGGCAGAAGACCAATGGTGATCGGGTTATTGCTGACGGCGATTCTTTTCGCTGCCACCGCATCTCGTATCGCTGCGAGACAGCCGGACGGCCAGGAGGTTTTTCGATTCGATACGTTCGGCGATGAACAGTTGTGGACGGGCGTGCTCCGAATGCACGAGGTGGTCGCGACCGTCGATCCCGCAACGGCGCTCGGTGTGGGGCTGAAAGTCGATGTCGAAGCGCTGCCGCCGTCTGTGATCGCGGCACTCCGTGCGGGTGAGGTCGACCTGACGAATCCAGCGGTCACGACGGAACTCATTCGGCTGAACGCGGTCGTGGGATTGAAAGGGGCGGTCAACGAGTCGGGTCAGCTGACCAGCCTGGGCATCACGTGTGCGCTCTGTCACTCGACGGTCGACAATTCATTCACGCAAGGCATTGGCAAACGTCTCGACGGATGGGCCAATCGCGATCTGAATGTCGGCGCCCTTGTGGCCCTGTCTCCGGTCCTGCCGGACTCGCTCAAGGCGGAATTCCGTGCCTGGGGACCAGGGATGTACGATCCGCGCCATCACGCCTTCGATGGCAGCAACCTGATTCCGCTGAACAGCCCCTCGCTGCCCATCGTCATTCCATCGATCTTCGGCCTCAAGGGTGTTGGATTCGAGACGTTCACCGGCGACGGACCGATCTCCTATTGGAACAGCTATGTGGGTGTCGGTCAGATGGGGGGACACGGGAGTTTCAGCGATCCACGGATTGGCCTGACCATCACCCAGACACCGGATCTCGTCACGCCGAAGCTTGCTGCGCTGCTCGACTATCAACTACGGCTGCGCACGCCCGAGCCGCCGGCAGGCAGCTTCGATCCGTCGGCCGCAATTCGCGGCAGGCATCTGTTCCAGCACGAAGCGGGCTGCGCGTCGTGCCATCAGCGCCCGGATTTCACGGACGTGCTGAACGGGCCCAGCCACGAAAGGCCGTTCCTCCACGAACCGGCCGAAGTCGGAATGGATCCCGGCTACGCGGCACGGACGGCGACCGGCAAGTACCGCACCACGCCGTTGCGAGCGCTGTGGCAGCACGCGCCGTATTTCCATGACGGCAGCGCGCCAGACCTCCTGTCGGTTGTGAATCATTACAATCGCTTGTTTGGCCTGAGACTCACAGCGGCGCAGAAAGCGGATCTCGTCGAGGTACTTGAAGTCTCTGTAGGGCAGAGCGTTGCGCGAGTCCCATTCACGGCGTCGTGAAGCCGGTCATGCTCGTGTAGACCTTCAACCGTTTGGCCCGCAGCTTCCCCGGTGCGTACTTCTTCAACCAGTCCGCCGATTTCTCCGCCAGGAACAGTTCGGCGTCGTCCGATGTCTTCGTCGCGTTGGTCGCCTCCATGACGGACCGGAAGTAGTAGTGATTGAACAGGCGGTTGAACTCCGTGAAGTAGATGTCGGCGACGCGCGACCGGCCACGGATGACGAGCATGTTCTCGTCGTTCGAGTTCGTCGAGGCATCGCTGAAGTTGGCCGATCCGGTCACGACGATCGGATCGGCGCCGAGCGGATCGCGCAGCAGAAACTTCGAGTGTATGTAGGCGACGTGGGTGTTGAGCTGGAGAAACCGTGCGTTGGTTTCTCGAGCCCATTGATACACCGGGGTGGCCACGAACGATCCCCATGCCTTGTACACGTTCTGCGCGGCATTGATCGCCACGAAAGGCTTCTTGGCGTTCTTTCGCGGCGCGTCCTTCTTTTCCAGCAGGAGAAACGTGATGTGGTCCTGCGCCGTGTTGTCCTTGAGTTGAGTCTTGAATCGTTCGTTCACGCCAAAGGCCAGCGTGATGCACGCCAGATCCTCCGCCTTGTCCACCAGCCCGACATAGAGGTCCAGCACGCTCGACCCTGACCGGGGGCTGAAGACTGCCGTCGTACCAGGCGGGATCGCCGCAAGGGTTGTCGGCGCCGCCGCCAACGCGCCCACCGCGGTACGATAGGCCTTCTTCTTCTTCGCGGATGCGGCCTTGTCGTCCTGCTTCGTCGCGCCGGGGTCGGCGGCGAGGAGATCCCAGTACGCCTTGAACATCGCGGCCGTGGCCTTGTCGCCGCGCACCCAGTGCCCGACGTTCGTCTGACCGGTGAATCCACCCAGCGAGATGTTCGTCGAGCCGGTCCAGACATCGGTCGGCGTTTGAGAGGCGCCTTTCAGCAGCACCATGAACTTGTTGTGCTGGATATCCGAGGGATTCTTCTCCCGCCGGATGATGCAGGATGCCGGGATGCCGGCGCTGGCGATGGCCTCGAGGTTCTCCTTTCGCGGAAAGCTCGCGTGGAACTTCCCATCCTTGTCGGTGAATTCGTTGACCTTTGCGTCGATGATGATCCGCAGCTTCTTGATTTTCGTGCGGGCAGCGGCGAGCGCCTTGACCACCGGCATGTGGTGGAACTCGTAGAAGGAACAGAGGAGCGTGTCGTTGCTGCCTGCGCTGGCGATGAACTTCTCAATCGCCTCGTCCAGGTCCCGCGTCAGCCAGTCGAGCGCTTCCTTCTGCTTGGCCTTGGTCGGTTGTTCGTCGGGCTTCTTGTTGCCGAACAGCCGTTCGTACGCCTGGCTGCTCGCCACGCCGCGATTGAAGAAGACGTCGTGGTCAGTCTTCGTGAAGAGCGGCTCGGTCCGCACCTTGACGGTGACCGGTTTTGCGCTGCGATCGAGGTTCTTGGGCTTACCGCGCAGCGGCCGGAACGTGTACTCGTAGACGTGGTCCGGTTTTCCCGTGAAGTCGTCCCACAAGAAGCTCTGGACCGGATGGTCGCTGGTGCTGACCTGCAGGTGTGGTCCGGGGATCGGGATCACCGACTTGAACACCTTGAACCCCGACATCGTAAAGCGCTCGTTCTCCTTTGGGTCGAACCGTTCTACGGAAAAGCCCAGGAGTCCCTTTTTGGCCGCCGTCGTCGCCTCGATGCCAAACGAAATCGTGTTGACGCCAGTGACCGCGTACACGCGGAATCCCCCGACTTTCGGAGACTTGAACCTCATGACGTTCTCCTCGGAACCGGCAACTGTTATGCGGACGCCGGACCTGTCCACTTGCGTACAACGATCAAGTCGCGCGAAGCGAACAGGTAGTCCCGCTTACCCGGGCGCTTTTCGGAAGACCTGACGGATGGCGGACTGGTTCTGCTGGGCGTCGGCCGCGAAATCGCCGTGCCTGGAAAGGTCAATCTCTTTCACGAGCTCCTCGACTGTCTTCCCGGCCGTCTTGCCAGCCGAGACTTGCCGCCACAGATCGTCGATGAAGGCGCTTTGCGCTCTGAGCGTGGCGACGGTGCCGAGGCTTCCATGCCCGGGCACGACCGTCTTCACGTTCCATCCAGCCATGTCGTTCAGTACCTGCACCCAGTGCTGATGATCGGCGTCGCGGTCGCCGACGTTGTTGCCGAAGCGCCAGTTCACGCAGAGATCGCCCGTGAACAGGATCCCCTCCTTCGGAAGGAACGCCACGGCATCGCCGATCGTATGGGCGGGGCCCACGCGCCGCAGCTCCAGCCGGCGTTCCCCATCGTCGATGGCCATGAAATCGCCGAATACCACCGATGGTTGCTGGAGCCGGTAGGGCGCCAGGCTGTACTCGTCCGTCCGCTTCGACATTTGCTCCCACTCTGTCTTGCCTTTGGTGCCGAGCTCGCTCGCACAGTCCTGGGAGCACACGATGGTGACACCCTCGTCGAACATGACGCTGTTGCCCTGCGTGTGATCCCAGTGGTAGTGCGTGTCGAAGGCGTATCGAATCGGTTTGGTCGTCGTCTTGCGGATCTCTGGTAGGGCGGCTTTGATGCCCCACGGCGTATTGGCTTCGATCACGACGACGAAGTCCCGGAACTCGACCCAGCTCGTGTTGGCCGGCTGTTGTGCGTCCTTGTCGCCCTGGCGGGAGTAGACCCCTGGAGCAAGCTGCCGGACCGCGCCGGTCTGGCTCTCGATGGTGCGGGCGTACGCCGCCCACAGCAGCACGACACACGTAATGAATAGCCCCCACCGCTTCATCGGGCGACCTCCTGTACGCCGAGATGTTCTACGCGGTGACGCCGGTAGTCAATCGCTAAGCTAGTCTTAATCCGAGGGGCTTCGCCCCTCGGACTCCCCAACACGCGTTCTCGCGCGCCGCTTCGACGGCGCGCTCCGATCGCGTGGCTCGCTCGCACTGCTCGCTCGCATCTTGGAGTGAGCCACGTCGCACTCAATGCGGACATGTGATGCCGCTCGTTCCCCGGACGAGCACCGTTGCATCGCACGTGTATGTACCGAACACCAGCGTTCGCAGATCGGCGCGTGTGCCGAACGTCAGCTGGATGTCTTTCGTGGTGTTCCCCGTTACGGTCGAGTTGACGAGCGTCAGGCCAGCGCCGTTGTCGGCGGCGAGCCCCGTGGTTCCGTTCTGCGTGCTCAGGACTCTTGCCTGGTTGGAGAGCGTCAGCGTCGATCCCGTCAGAATACGAACGCCATCATTCGCGTTGTGATTGGCGTTGACGGTGCTGAACCCTGGAATACCGGAGAATTGCGGGTTGTTGAACACCGTCATCACGGACGCTTCCTGGATCAGAACGCCGGTGCCGTTGCCGGTGCTGGTCAACGTTGATCCCGCGTCGAGATCGAGGCCCGCCTTCGAGTTCACCGATACGCCCGCAACCGGGTTGCCAGACGCATTGATGGCGCCCCCGAACGACACGAGGTGCGCGCCGGACACAACCGTCAGGCCTGTGCTGAAATTGTCGGTGGCGTTGATGGTCGTGGCCGAGTCGTTGAGAAACGCGTTCGCGTTGGTCGCGATTTGAATCCCCAGGGCGTTGGCACTCGCCGTCACTGTCGCGCGTGCAAACGTAATCGAGCTTCCGTTGACGTTGATGCCGAACACCCGGTTGGTGGACGCGGTGAACGCACCCGTGACGGTCGCCGCCGATCCCGTGTCCACGTCGAGGCCGAAGACGCCGTTGTGAGTTGTGGACACATCGGTCAGCGTTGCGCTCGATCCGGTCTGCAATGCGATCCCGAACACGAGATTGTCGTGAGAGATCACACGATTGACCACCAGGTGCGCGCCGTCGAGACCGACGATCCCGTTGAGCCCGTTGCGCACGTCGAAGTCCGAGAGTGTCACGCCGCTTGCGCCCGCGATCGTCAGGGCACTCTGGCCACCGCCATCGATCACCGCGGCGCCGACGCCCTGTAACGTCAGCCCGTCGGTGCGGATCACGATCGGTCCCGCGCAGACGCCGGTGAATTCGATCGTCAAATCCTTCTCCTTGACGCCGGCCACCGCATCGGCGAGCGAGCCCTTGCTGCAATCGATGGCCGTCTTTTCTGCGTGAGCCGCGGTCCCTCCAACCAGCAACCCCACCGACAGAAGCGCGATTCGTGGATGTTTCATCGGTTCCTCCATGCTGCGGCAACGGATGCCATGCCACGTCGCTGACGCACGACGAGTCGCCGCCGACGTGCCGGGCCGCACGGCCAAGTACAAATGCGCTCGTATCGTTGTCAAGTTGGTTTGTGGTTGTTTTTGACCAGGGTGCCTGAGTCGGGAGTAACATGCCGCGGATGAACACGCGCGCGCTTTTGCTGATCGCCTTTCTCGCCGGCCTCGTCGTCGCCCAGTCCCCGGGCTCCGCGGTCCACAGCCGGGCCATCGTCGTTGACACCCACGCCGACACGACACAGCGCCTGATCTTCGATCCGAAGTTCAACCTTGCCGAGCGCCATACCGACGGGAACATCGACATCCCGCGCATGCGCGACGGCGGGCTCGACGCGCTCTTCTTCTCGATCTGGGTGCCGAGCGACGTGACCGGGCCGATCGCCGTCAAGCGCGCGTTCGACCAGATCGATGCGGTGCGCGAGGCCGTGCGCCGGCACCCGAACGATCTGGTGCTGGCTACGACAGCGGCCGAGATCCGCCGTGCGGCAGCAGACAGGAAAATCGCGGCACTCATGGGCGTCGAGGGTGGCCACATGATCGACGACGACATGCGGCAGCTCAGGAACTTCGCCGCGCTCGGCGTGCGCTACATGACGCTCACGCATTTCAAGAACAACAACTGGGCCGACTCGTCCACCGACAAGCCCGCGCACAACGGGTTGACCGACTTCGGCAAAGACGTCGTCCGCGAGATGAACCGGCTGGGCATGATGGTCGACATCTCGCATGTCGCCGACAAGACGTTCTACGACGTCATCAGCCTCACGACGGCGCCCGTCATCGCCTCACACTCATCGTGCCGTGCCATTGCCAACCACCCGCGCAACATGACCGACGACATGCTGCGCGCCCTCGCGAAGAACGGCGGGGTCGTGATGATCAACTACCACGCCGCGTTCCTGAGCGAGGAGTTCCGCGTCGCGTCGGAAAAGAAGAACGGCGACGTCGTCACGTCGATGAGCGCGATGTCGAAGAAGTGCGGCGGCAACGAGGCGTGCACGACGATGGAAAGCGAGCGGATCGACCACGAGGCGATGGCGAGTGGCGAGCTGCCGAAGGTGAGCTGGGAGAAGATCATCGAGCATATCGACCACGCAGTGAAGGTCGCGGGCGTGGATCACGTCGGCCTTGGATCCGACTTCGACGGCGCGACAATGCCGATCGGCCTCGAAGACGCGTCGAAGCTGCCGAAGATTACCGACGCGCTGCTGAAGAAAGGCTACTCGGAGGCCGAGGTGGGGAAGATCCTCGGCGGCAACATCCTTCGCGTGATGGAGGCCGTTGAGAAAGCCGCCCACCGGTAGCAAAGACGCCTCCGCCAGCTCCTATCGGAACGACGCGGGAGGGGTCAACAAGTTCCCGGGCGAGGTCAGTACCGATATACTCCTGGTGAGCGCCATGCGCTATCCAGTTCGTACCCTTCGCCGCTTCCTTGGGGCGATCTGTGCGTTTGTCCTCCTGCTGCCCGGTGTCGCGGCCGCGACGCCATCCCTCGCCGACGACCTGGACGGCGACGACCGGTACGACTGCGTCGCGGTCGATGGTCGCGACACGTCGGTTCCTGGCCTCTGCCTGCCAGCGTCGAATTCGATTCGGGTGAGTCGCACGGACGCGGCGCTCCCGAGAGTGACCGCCGCCGACCTCGACGACGATTACGGACTCGAGCTGGTTGCGTTGATGCCGTGGGCCCGTGCGGCCGTATCGGCACTCGAGACGTTGCACACGCAGGTGGTTCGCACCACAGGCGCCTGCCGATCGTTCCCCGCGATCGAGCCGCTGGCCTCTCGTCCCCCTCCACCACACCTGTCGCTGTAGTCCATTCCGCTCTCTCGTTCTGATCCGTCGGGCCGCTCCGGCGTGTTGTCGTGCGACGGGACGGTGTTGGGCTCTCGTGTACCTGTGCGGCACGACCGGGTGCCGCGTGTCGTCAACCAGCTCTCAAATGCGCAGGGACAACAGCTATGGCCGCTATCGCAAGATTTGGCTCCCGGGTGGTTCCGGACATGTCGCAGATCATCCAGGATTGCCGCACACGCAGACAGCTCATTCAGGGTCCGCACATCGAAGCATTTGAACAGGAGTTCGCGCGGATACTCGGATCAGGGCACGTCCGCACGTGTTCGACCGAGTACGGCAGGATGGCGCTGTATTTCATTCTCCGGGCGATGGACCTTCCGCCGGGCTCCGAGATCATCGTGCCGGCGCTGACGTTCTGGGTGGTTCCCGAGATTACCCGCGTCGCCGGCCTGACGCCGGTGTTTGCCGACGTCGATCCGACCACGTTCACATTGAGCCCAACGGCGGTCGAGCGGGCGATCACGCCCAGGACCCGTGCCGTGTTGCCGACGCATCTTTACGGGATGTCGTGCGACATGGATCCGATCCTCGATCTGGCGCGGCGGCACAACCTGAAGATCGTCGAAGACTGCGCGCACTCGCTCGGCGCGCAGTACAAAGGGCGGACGGTCGGAACGCTGGGCGATGCGAGCTTCTTCAGCTTTCAGGCGTTCAAGCCCCTGAACACGTACGGCGGCGGGCTCGCGTGGGTCCGCGATGCGAACCTTGCGCGGCGCGTGGGCGAGCTCGCCAACGGCGAGCAGTGGCCGAGCGAGAAGCGCGTCGAGGCGATCCTGCGCGCCGGCAAGTGGCAGCACACCTTCATTCGACCGAAGGTCTTCACCTACTCGCTGTTTCCCATCTGGTATGCCGCGTCATGGGTGAACGCCAAGCCGGAAGAACGGCTCTGGGAAGACGTGCGGCGTCTCGACCCGCTCCCGGAACAGTACCGCGGCCGCTTCACCAACGTCCAGGCGGCGATCGGGCTGGCTGGCTTGCGACGCCTGCCAGAGTTCATCGAGCGCACCAGGCAGCACGCGCGGATGCTGGACCAGATCCTCGGCGATGTGCCCGGGATCACGATCCCGCAGATTGCGGCAGACCGCACACACGTGTACTACCAGTACTGCGCGTACGTCCCCGACAGCGAGACGATCGTGAAGCGGTGCATCCGCCGCGGCGTGGACGTGGCGCCGATGCACGTGGATGTCTGCACGAAAATGGAGTTGTTCGACTGGACCGGCAGGGGCATGCCCGGTGCCGACAAAGCGGCGACCGCGGTGCAGGTGCCCGTCTACGAGTCTCTGTCCCGGGAGGAGATCGAGCGCGTCGGCCGGCTGGTGCGCGACCAGGTCCTGCGCGTGTCGAGTCAGGGCGCGGCCGCCTGAACGACGGTACCTTTGTCACACCAATTTCACATGAGCAACAACCTTACGGGTGCGGCATCCGTATGAACTGAGAGAGGAGTTCATATGAAGATTCACAGCCGACTCGTCACAGCCTTCGCCACGCTGGCAGCGTTGGCGACCGTCGCTCCCGCCATTGCACAGGAGGTTCACCTCATCGCTCGGGTCCCGTTCGGATTCACCGTAGGCGACGCGAACCTCCCTGGTGACACGTATCGCCTGGCGCAAATGACTGGCCATCCCGAGATGCTGTTCCTGCGCGGCGCTCGAACGGGTACGTTCGTCCGTACGGACGAAGTACGCCTGCCTCGCTACGGTCAGACGCCATCCCTGGTATTCCACCGTTACGGCGATCAGTACTTCCTGCGGGAAATTCGCTGGGAGGGACGCACGCGTTTTGACGTGTTGGAGACAAAAGCGGAGCGCGACGCAGCCGAGGGTCGCAGCCATCGGGAAGCGGCTCACATGGAGACCGTCATCATTACCGCCGAGCGGCGATGACGGTCTTCATGTTCATCGTCGAGTATCCAGCCGGCGATCGTAGCCGTTTGGCGAGGAAGACGTATAGTCTTGTTTCGTGAAATGGGCGATCGCCGGCCTGGCCGGCGCTCTCGTGGTCGCCGGATGCTCTGCGCCGCAGGGTCGCGATGGTAATGCGGGCCGCGAGCCGGCCGCGGATCCGCAGCTCGCCGCGTTCATCGCGAAGATTCGTGCCGTCGACAATCACACACACGTGAACAGCGTGACGCCGGGTGACTCGGACTATGACGCCCTGCCGCTGGATCCGATCGCGCCGTTCGAGCTGCCGGTCCGCGTGCGCAACGAGAGCCCGATCTGGCCGCTGGCGCTCAAGGCGCTCTACGGCTATCAACACGACGATCTGAGCGACTCGCACCGTGTGGAGCTGCGCGCATCAGTGAAGCGCACGACGGACGCGCAGGGGGACAGGTTCCCGGCATGGGCGTTGGATCGGATCGGGATCGAGGTGATGCTCGCCAATCGCGTCGCGATGGGTCCTGGGCTCGCGCCGCCGAGATTTCGCTGGGTGTCCTACGCGGATGCGTTGATCTTCCCGCTCTCGAACGCCGCCGAGGCGAAAGCGACGCCCGACCGCGAGAAACTGTTTCCGCTCGAGGACAAGCTGCTCCAGCGGGACCTGTCCGATCTCCACCTTGCAACGATTCCGCCCACGCTCGACGCGTACCTCGAGACGGTTGTGAGGCCGACGCTCGAGACCCAACGGCGCGCCGGCTGCGTGGCGGTGAAGTTCGAGGCCGCGTATCTTCGGGGCCTCGATTTCGCCCGGGCGACGAGAGAGGACGCGGCCAGAATCTACGCGCGCCATGCCGCACGCGGCGAGCCTGCGCCCGGCGACTACAAGACGCTGCAGGACTTCCTGTTCCGCTTCGTCGCACAAGAGGCGGGCCGTCTGGGCATGGCCGTGCACATTCATTCGTTCGAGGGCGCCGGCAACTTCTTTGAGACGAACGGCGCCGATCCCCTGCTGCTCGAGCCGGCCTTCAACGATCCGGCCCTGGGCAAGACGAAGTTCGTGATTATTCACGGCGGAGGCGTCTTCGCCGCGCATGCGGGCGCGATGCTCTGGAAGCCGAATGTGTTCGTCGACACGTCGCTGATGTCGCTGGCCTATCCGGCCGAGCGGCTCGCCGGCGTGTTGCGCGGCTGGCTCACGCAGTTTCCGGAGAAGGTGCTTTTCGGATCCGATGCGTCGGCATTTGGCCCCGACCTGGGGTGGGAGGTGGCCGCCCAGGCCGGTACCGACAACGTGCGCGAGGCGCTGGCGCTCGCGCTGACCGAAATGCTTCGCTCCGGCGAAGTATCACGGCCTCGGGCTGAAGAGATCGCGACGATGGTGATGCGAACGAACGCGTCGAGGCTGTACAACCTGGGCTTGAGCCAGTGACGTCGCAGGAAATCACGCGTCTACTCGTCGCGTGGAACCGTGGCGAGGAATCTGCCCTTGCCGAGCTCACGCCTCTCGTGCACGGCGAGCTCCGTCGACTGGCCCGCTCGTACCTGCGCCGTGAACGTGGTAATCACACACTTCAGACGGATGCGCTGGTCAACGAAGCCTATCTGCGTCTGATCGATCTCAGTCGCGTCGAATGGCGCGATCGCGTGCACTTCCTCGCGCTCTCGGCCCGCCTCATGCGCCGGATCCTGGTCGATTACGCTCGCTCAAAGAACTACCAGAAGCGCGGCGGAGACGTGCTGCGGATCCCTCTCGACGAGACCCAGGAACTCGCGATCACTCGAGGTGCGGATTTGGTAGCGCTCGACGAAGCGCTCGACGCGCTGGCCGCTGTTGACGCGAGAAAGGCGCAGGTGATCGAGCTGCGGTTCTTCGGCGGACTGAGTGTCGCCGAGACTGCAGAGACCCTGCAGGTGTCTCAGCAGACGGTCATGCGCGATTGGCGCCTCGCCAAGGTGTGGCTCCTGCGGGAGCTTTCCGGCGACAAATCATGATCCCTACGTGACGGGCTGCCGGCTCGACCGGCAGCCCGTCCCGCGACACTCAACGTTCAATTCACCGTAATTCGACGACCGGTGACCTCTCCGGTGATGTGGGCGAGGACGTTGCCGGACGTATCGAACTGGTCGATGGTGAACGTCCCCTTGTAACCATTGCCGGTACGATCGACGGTGACTTGTTCCTTGACACTGGCCGGGCCCACGAGATTCATGCCGCTCGTGTCCCAGCTCAACGCCACGTGATTGAGCCTGAACGTCGACCGCCCAACTTGTTTCCACACGCCCATGCAGAAGCTGCCCGTGATGGGCGGGCGGCCCGAGTTCATGATCTCGGTACCATCGGCGTGCCAGGTTGCGTAACCGGCGTCGATCACCGCGCCGTCAGGGATTCCGGGTGTGTCCTTGGACGTGAACGTAATCTGCCACAGTCCCACAATCGAAGCGTCTTCGGAGTCATCGGTGCGGAGCGCGAATGAGGTCGGAAGGTATCCGACGCCTGCCGTCGACGTCGGCTTCAGTCCGCGGGGGACGGAGTCGTTGCTTCCGCTACACCCCGCGCGCGCAGCGGGTGCGAACGCGATCGAGCACAGTGCGGCGACGACGATGACGAGAGCTGCCTTGGCAATGGGCTTCATGAATGTCTCCTTCAGACACGAGCGGGCATGAGCCTCTCCCGGTTGGCGGGAGATGACCGACTGCACGCCACCTGCTTGTAGAAGCGGGAAGTGGAGGAGAGATCGATCAGCGGGTTGAGGGAGACTTCTGTCAACGGTCCTGACAATGCCGTTGTAGTTCAGGCCCCTCGATCGCGCTATCTCCTGGGAGGGGGTATGTGCGTTCCTCCGCCCGAAGTGTAGACTCTCGAATCCTGGGTTCAGCGCCCATGTCCAATAACACCGCTGATCGCTGGCCACGAATCGAGCGCCTGTACGTCGAGGCGCTCGAGCGGGATCCCTCTGCGCGCGAGGCGTTTCTCGAAGCAGCCTGCGAGGGAGACGACGAGCTGCGGCGGGAGGTGCGCTCGCTCCTCCGTTACGAAAGCGTCGCCGATCAATTCCTCGGGCGTCCGGCGCTCGTCGCGGCGGCGCAAGATCTCGCGCGCGCGGTCCCCAGCCTGACGGGACGGCAGATCTCCGGGTACGAGGTCATAGCGCTCATCGGTTCCGGCGGTATGGGCGACGTCTATCGGGCTCGTGACCTTCGCCTCGGACGCGATGTCGCCTTGAAAGTCCTTGACCCACTGGCGGCCTTCGATTCGGAGTACCGGCGTCGCTTCGAGGAGGAGGCGAAATCAGCATCGGGACTCAACCATCCGAACATTGTCACGATCTACGGAGTGGGTGAGGAGGCCGACCTCACCTTCATCACGATGGAGCTTGTCCACGGCCGGACGCTCCGCGAGCACCTCTCTGGACGAACGATGCCGATTCGCTCGGCCCTCGACATCGCAGTCCAGCTGACCAGCGCCCTCGCGGCCGCGCATCTCGTCGGCATCGTCCACCGCGACCTGAAGCCAGAGAACGTCATGGTGACGCCTGAGGGACTCGTCAAGGTCCTGGACTTCGGCATCGCCAAGCGTCAGTTCCAGCACGTCGTCGCTGATGACGACATCGGTCGCCCCACGATCCGAACGGGCGAAACGGAGGGCAGCACGATCGTGGGCACGGTGGGCTACATGTCGCCGGAACAGGCGCTCGGTCTGCCCGCCGGTCCTCGGTCCGATCAGTTCTCGCTCGGAGCGATCCTGTACGAGATGGTGACCGGCCGGCGTGCCTTCCACCGTGATTCAAGAGTCGAGACGGTTCGGGCGATCGTCGACGCGGCGCCCGAGCCTGTCCACCACCTCACCAGAGCGGTGCCCACATCCCTCCGGCACGCGATCGAGCGGTGCCTGGCCAGGGATCCCGCCGATCGCTATCTCGATACGCGAGATCTCGACCGCGCGCTTCGCCACATTCGCGACGACTTCAGCGGCGGGGTCACGCGGCGGGAATGGCTGTCACTCGGGGCCGCCGGGGTCGTCGCGTTGACGGGCCTGACCGCGTGGGAGCTCTGGCCGTTCCATAGTCTTGCCGTGCTTCCGTTCGTCAACACCGCGAAGGACGACTCCGTCGACTACTTGTGCCTCGGCCTCACTGAGAGTCTCATCGGACGCATCAAGCACCTGCCGCTCGCCGTCAAGTCGCTGAGCCTGGTGTCGAACTTCGTTGGATCCCCGTCCGATCCGCGCGAGATTGGCCGTCAGCTCGGCGTCGAGAAGATAGTGGCCGGCGAAGTGAAAATGAACGGCGGTCAGTTGCTAGTCACCGCCGAGCTGATCGACCGTGCGAGCGGTGTGTCGTTGTGGAAGAACCACTTCGAGGGCGCGACTGTCGATATTTTCAAACTGTGGGATGAAATCGCCACCGCGGTCGTCGACGACGGGTTGCACCTGCGGCTGACTCGAGACGAGCGCCGCGAGTTGCTCAGCCGCCCGACCGATAACGCGGAGGCGTTCGATCTGTTCCTTCGGGCGCGCCGGTTCACGATGTCGAATACGGAGGACGACTACCTCGCGGCGCGCGCGCTGCTCCAGCAGGCAGTGGACAAGGATCCGCGATTCGCGGAAGCGTGGGTGCAGCTCGCCGGGACGTACTTTAACTCGGCTCTTGAGAATTACATGCCGCCATCCGAGGCCTGGCCGCAGGCGGACCGGTGCCTGACGCGGGCCTCGGCGCTCAATCTGCGCCTTTCCGATCTGCACTTCGGCCGCGCGATTGGGAGCTTCTTTGGGTCCTGGAACTGGGCGGCGGCGGAGCGGGAATGGCAGCAGGGCTGGGCGGCGCCGGACCGCGACGTTCAGCCGGAGACGTCTCCTCAGTTACGCTCTGGCGCGGTGGGCGCTCAACGACGCTCGTGGGGCCCTTCGGATCGTCCGCCGTGCGCGCACGCTCGATCCGCTCAGCCCCATGTTCATGCTCCACGAGGCCTCTTATCTGCTGCGCACGGATCAGTTCGAGGAGGCAGCCGCGCTTTGCCGTTCCGTCATCCAGACGCATCCGGACATGGTCATGCCATACTTCAGCCTCGCCGAGATCCGCCGCGCGCAGCAGCGGTTTGACGATGCGATCGAGGCTCGCCGTCAAGGCCATACGCTGCAGGGCGATTCTGATGAGGAGCTAGAGGCGGTGCTGGCCGAGGCGAAGGGGCGGGACGGGTACGCGCGCGTAGAGGCCACGGCTGTGCGCCGGCTCGAGTTGAGGACGCTGGAACGTCGCGCAAGACGAGCCTACGCCTCGCCGCTCGACTTTGCCCGCGCCTACGCGCAGCTGGACGACAGGGATCGAGCCATCGACTACCTTGGCCAGGCCCTCGATGCGCGCTCGCCCGGGCTCGTGTTTCTGAACGTCGATCGCGCGTGGGATCCCATCCGCACGGATTCAGCGTTCCGTGCGGCGGTCGAACGAGTGGGTTTGCCACGCTCGAACAACTGAAGGCTCATGCTCATGGCCACACAACAACCATCCAGGAGGCACAACATGATGGCGCGCCCGTTCATCGCGGGAGTGCTCCTCGTCGCCGGCGTGACCGCATCGGATCGCCTTGCCGCTTGCGGCGACAAGTACCTCAATCTCGGTCTCGGCACGCGATTCGAGCGATCGCCGTCAGAACGGCGCGCGGCCGCCGTCCTCCTGTATGTGGTCCCCGGTTCCGACCTGTCCCGAACCTTCGGCGCACAGTCGGTCGAGGAGGGCATGAAGAAGGTCGGCTATCAGCCCACGCAGGTGGGGACCGCAGCGGAATTCGACACGGCGTTGAGGGCGCGGAGCTGGGATGTGATCGTCCTCGACGGCCGGGATTCGGCGTCGGTCAGCCAGCGCCTTCCGAAAGCGGGTGGGCCGCATCTCGTGCCGGTGCTGACGCGACCTACCAAGGACGAGCTGAAGCAAACCAGGAAGATCTATGAAACGGTGATCGAGGCCCCGACCAGGAGCCGAGTCTTCCTCGAGACCGTGGACGAGGCGCTGGATCTGCACGAGATCGACGCCGCCGCGGCCAGGCGCGCGGCGAAGCACTGACCATGCGCGCAGGGCGTTCGGCAGTCTGTCTTGCTGTCTTGAGTCTTGTCACGGGGGTTCGCGCTGCCTCGGCCCAGGCGTGGTCGCCACGCCAGGGCCAGGGCGGGGTGACGTTCGCCGCGCAGACGATCGATCACGTCGGGCGCATGACGGACGATGGCACGCGCTTCGCCTGCTGCGGGACCACGAACGTGGCGTTGTATGTCGAGTTCGACTACGGGTTGACGAACCGGTTCTCGATCTCGGGCAGCATGCCATACGTTTTTGCGAAGTACCGAGGAGAAGCCTTCCCGGTAGACTTTGTGCCCTACACAGAAATCGATTCCTGCCACTGCGTTCACAGTTCGTTTCAGGACTTCGGGTTCGCCGCTCGATACAACCTGCTCAGGCTTCGACCCTCGTCATCCGTCACGGCGGCCGTCTCTTTCGGCACGCCGTCGCACAGATACGAGTACGCGGCCGAAGCGGTCGTTGGCTTTGGCCTCAAGGAGATGGGGTTCGGCGTTGACGCCGCGCACCGGTTCGACCGGTTCGTGCCAGGCCTGTCGCTGGAAGGGCACTATCTCTACAGCCTGGTCGAGCGGTCGCTCGACATTCGGCACGACCGCAGCAACGCGCGCCTCGAACCAGGATACGACTTTGGATCACATCTCAGCGCCCACATGATCCTGTCATGGCAGCGCACGCACGGCGGCGTCCGATTTCCGGACGTCGAGCCAGTCCCTGAGCTCCATACGGAATTTCACCGGCTGCTCCAGGACAACTACTTCCAGGCTGGCGCCGGCGCGTCCTACCTCTGGGGAAAATGGGATCTCTCGGCGGCGTTCCTCAGAACGGTCAGCGGGACGAACAGCCATGACGTGCACGTCTACACGGTCAGCGCGAGCCGCTCGTTCCGTCTCCGGCGCTGAGACACGGTAGTCGCTACCTCGCCCGCGTCAGAAACCGATCCGAAACCCGAGGCGCACCGATCGCGGAGGCTGGACGGCCGTTGGCGCCCGGAAGGCCGGACCGCTGACCTCGTTCTCTTCGACCTCGTTGTTGGTGTTCAGCAGGTTGAACACCTCGAGGATCACGGACGCGTCCCGGCCGGCGATCCTCAACTGCCGCTCGAGCCTCGTGTCGAGCGTGAACGCGTACGTGAACCGGGTGAGGCCTCGCGGAAGCGCGGCAATGAACTCTCGGCCCTGCTGCAGATTGTCGGCGAGGACGACTCGCGAGAAGTGCTGCCCATCCTGGTAGCGGGCCGCGGTTGCGCCACGGAGACGGTACGGCAGCTGGTACATCGCCGACCACTTGATCACGTACCCGCGTTCGAGGAAGAGCCGGCCCCTCGCATGCGTACTGGCGTTGGGGTCGCTGAAGACCTCGCCGAGCACGCCCTGATCGTTCTCGTCGGGCCGGAAGCCCCGGTTGCCTCCGGTGCCGTTCGACTTGTGCGCGGTCGCGCCGGCGGTCATGCCCCAGCGCCCATCGAACACGCGCTCGAGCACCAGATCGACCCCGTGGTCTTTCGCCATGTTGCCGTCGACGTTCTGCAGGACGTACGAATCGGTGCCGAAGCTCGCCGGAAGCCGGTTGAAGATCGGCAGCAACTGGTCGTCGTCCGGGTTCAGGCTGTTGAGTCCCGGGTCTGCGACGTAGGTCACCGAGTAGTTGCCTGCGCGGTACGCGCTGTTCACCGGCTGGATGATGTCAGACTGCCGGCGGTCGGTGCCGCCAAGCCGGACGACGAGATGATCGGTCAGCCGGGTCTCGATTGCCGCCCGGATCTCCCTCATGGGAGGTGGATGCAGGTCGGCCGCGATTGTGTTGGGCCGGCCATTCGTGCAGCACGGGCCGACGGCTGCGATGGTCGCACCGACCTCGGCCGGCTGCAGCCGCGAGTCGTGGTTGAGGTCACTCCATTGATGGACAGCGCCGGTCAGGCTATGCGGATCGCCGAAGCGCAAGTAGTTCAGAGGGAGCCGCGGCGCATATCGCGCGTAGCCGGCCATGAACGTCAGCCGGCCATCCGGCCGCGCGCGCCACGTACCGCTCATGGCCGGTGACAGCGCCCGCCACGGAATGTCCGCGGACTCACCCTCGCGCGCGGCCGAAGAGGCCGATGCTCTAAGAGCCAGATCGATGTCGAAACTTGACGTGACCGGAATCGCGTCCGTGGCCCACAGCGCGAGTTCCCGGCCGCCCCAGCGGGAGGGCAACCCGTCGGTCGTGTACTGCCAGGCGCGCGCTGGCTGGCCGTTCACCAGTTCCCCGATGAGCGAGTCGCCGGGAGCGTCGCGGGTCGAGCCGGTCCAGGAGGCCTCGCTGCCGAACTCGATGCGATGGAGCGATCCCCACACGCGCACCGGGCCGGGGTCGCCACGCCAGCTGACCGACGCGCGGTGCCGTCGACGGTCTGACGACGATGCCAACTCATCGACGGGGCCGTCCCGCAGTCGCTCCGTGGTGCCGACGATTGCCGTGCCGGACAATGCGGGCGTCGAGGACGCGTGGGCGTAAGCGAGGTTCGCCGACCAGGCGAGGCCGCCGCGCGAGGTGCGATTCCACGTGGAGGACACGAGCAACGACCGATCGTGTTGCTCGAGTTCGGGATCGACGAGCATCGCGCGTCCCGCTGCCGGCAACGACAGTCCATCGGTCTCGACGAATAGTCGAACGTCGTCGCGCGGCGTCGCGGTGTAGACCAGATGCGCCGATAGCGACCCAAGGCGACTGGCCACGGAATCCAGGCGATCGCGCTCGAGGCGGCTCGAGGCTGCGAGCGACCCGGCCACAAGGACCCCCAGCCGATCGTTCACCGGCCCGCTGAGGACAAAGCTGGCGCCGCTCGCCGCCCGGAGGCGCGCGATCGACGGCACGTCCGGAAGCGGGTTCACCGACTGCAGCGCCGGCGGCGAACCATAGAATTCGATTGTGCGCTGCCAGGTCGACGCTGGCATTCTGGGCACCAGCATGACCGAGGTGCCTGACCCGTACCCGCCGGGGGGCAAACCGGCGGTCGTCACGCTGACGCCCTGCAACGCGTCGAGATTCGGATAGAACATCGCGAAACCGGTGCGGTCCGGATCGGTCACATCCGCATCGCCGAGCCGGAATGACGTCTGTGTCCACGACGCGCCAGACGCCCCCAGCCGTTGCGGCTCGATGTACGCGCCCCCACCCTCGATGAGCTCTGTGACCACGAGCGGGTCGCTGCGTTCGATCAGCCCGAAGACGCCGCCGCTGTCCGGCAGCCGCTCGATCGCGGCTGCGTTGAACTGCGTGCCATACGCGGTCCGGTCGGTTCGGGCCACACGCACGTCGTTGCCGCCCGCCGTCGCGCCGGTGACGTCAACGGTCAGCTCGTCGCCAGCCCAGACTTCCAGCTGCCGCTCGGCACCGCCGGCGACGAGCCGGTATCTTCCGGGCAACAGAAGCCTGAACCGCACGACCTCACCGCTTCGAATGTCTGCCGACCAGGATTGGGACGACGTCACGGAACCCAGGCGTACGGGCAGGGGCACAGACGGCGCGCCGGCCAATTGCACGCGCACCTCGATCGTCGCCGTAGAGCTCTGCCCCGCGACGGTGACCACGGCACACCATGCGCCGATCAGTGCGGCACACAGCCGTCTGAATGCGTCAGCGGACACTGGTTTCGGTCATGTGAGTCGTGAAGAAGATAGCAAATATTAGGTCATCCCGAGCCGGAAGGCCACGAAGGAGTTCGGCTGGGATCGCGAGCTGGCGTGCCGTCCGGCTCGATTAGGATATGAGGATGCGGCTGGCGATCAGGTCGGGCTTCGCCTTCGCCCTCGTGGCGCTTTGCCTGATGCTCGTGGCGGCTCAGAACCAGGAACCGGCCGGCAAGCCCATCGGATCGATTTCGACCGACGGCGATCTTATCGTGTTGACCCTCGATGAGGGCGCGCTCGGCCATGCGAACCTCTTCGATCTGGGGAAGCACACGTTGCGATTCACTCCGGACTCGGGCGGCTATCGCGTGGAGAACGCCGCATTCACCTGGGACCCGGCGTTTGGCGACGAGCTGCCTGTGCGAACCCGGACGGCAGTGGCGCTGCACGAGTTCGCGTTTCCCTTCTCCGGCAAAACCTGGAACGCGTTGACGGTCGATGCGACGGGATCGATTGGTTTTGGCGACGGCGTCGCGATCGGCCGTTTCGATCAATTGCAGAACGCGGCCCGGACCCTCGTGAACAAGACACCTGCGATCTGCGTCTTCATGAAGCCCCGGATGTCCGGGTCGCGCTACGTCAAAGCGCTGGCAGATCGCCTCGTCATCACCTGGACGCTGACCGAGCCGGCCGGGGGGATCCAGGATTTCACGTGGACGCCGACCGTCAATCGCTTTCAGGCCGTGTTGTCGAAGAACGGAACGATTCAGATGTCGTACGACGACGTCGCCGCAAAGGACGCGATCGTCGGCCTCTACCCGGCAGTGCCCGCGCCGACGGGTACGTCCACGATCGGTGCCGTGGATCTGTCTGCGCTCAAACCGAGCGACGGGCCGTTTGCGGCCGTATACGAGTCGTTTCACTATCTCTCGCTCCCGAACTCGCGCGATCTCGCCTGCACCGTGCTGAAACCGCTCGGCGACAAGTTCGACTTCCTCGCGTACTACTCTGATTTCCGCATAGACAACCAGGAGGCGGGCACGCCGAGCAACGGGCCGCTCGGCGGCGGTCCGACGGGTGGCGCGGTGACGGGCATTGGCGCAACGCAGCGCGGGCTGGCCTCGTACTGCAGCGCCGGGCGATTCCAATGGCAGTTCATCCAGCCGGTGTACGTCGGGTCGAATCAAATGCAAGAGCAGCCGCCAGCCGGCCTCACCGATACGAGCAATCGCAACATCGGCTTCTACATGCATCAACTGGGGCTGCGCACGCCCGACGGCCGCATTCCGGCGTACGACTACGCGTTATCCCAGATCGGCCACGAGATGGGCCATCGGTGGAGCGCGTTCGTGTCGGCGCGCAAGAACGGCGAAATGATTCCGCTTGGCCCGACGCACTGGGCGCGCGGACTGCAGGCGCCGGCCCCGTTCCCATTCCAGCGTCCGACCGAAGCGTCCGCGATGGGCGGGGGCGTCTGGCAGGACAATGCCGATGGGACCTTCACGCAGCTCGACGACGATTACTACGTGCCAGCGACCGGTTATTCGTATCTCGATTTGTATCTGATGGGACTGATGGCGCCGTCGGAAGTCCCGGACTTCTTCCTCCTGCGCAATCTCGAGGCGGCAGGCCGCGACGCGAACGGCCATCCGATCTTCAAGGCCGACCGGTCCAGGATCGCCATCGAGGACGTCATCGCCGTGGAGGGCCCGCGACAGCCCGACGTCGATCATTCACAGAAGCAGTTCAACACGGGCATGGTCATGGTCGTCGAGCACGGCAAGAAGCCGAGCCGCGAGCTGATCGAGCGCGTCAACGGCATCCGCAGGGCGTGGACTGACTACTTCGCCACGGTCACCGGGCATCGCGCGTCCATGACGGCGACGGTGAAGTAGATGACGGCGCTGGGGGTGACTAACGCTTGAGCGCGTCGGCGACGAACGCGAACACCTCTTTCGTCACCGGATCGCCTGGCACGCCGATCGCGTCGTTGAGCCCCTCGTGCGTGGTCTCGCGGCCGACGACCTTTGCAGAAATTCCCGCAGCCTGGAGAGCGCCGGCCAGTCGTCGAGCCTGCGCGCTGGTGTCGGGGTTGCCCGCGATGTGGAGGATCAGGAACGGCGGAATGCCCTTGTTCGCCGCCACGTGGGTGACGGCGGAGAAGTCGAGATGCTTCGCCGGGTCGTTGCCGAACTTTTGTCGATGACCGTTGGTCGGCACTGGCAAGTGGTGTACGCGAGCGCGCGTTTCGGCCACCTCGATGATCGCGGGGATGTCGAAGGTGTCGGCATCCACGGGTACGCACCCCTTGATCGTCGTCAATGAGAAGCCTTCCGCTTTCGCATACTTCTCGTCCGTGCACATCAGCGCGGCGAGCTGACCGCCCGCCGAGTGGCCCATGACCAGGAGCCTGGCCGGATCGCCGCCGTACGTCGCGATGTTCTTATGTACCCAGCCGAGCGCGGTTGCGACGTCGCTGGTCAGGGCGACCATGTCGACCGTGGGCAACAGCCGGTAGTTGATGGACACGAAGACGAAGCCGGCCTCCATGAACGCCTTTGGCTTGACGCCGACCATGCTCTTGTTGCCCGCCTGCCAGCCGCCGCCGTGAATCCAGAAAACCACGGGCAGATTCTTCGCGCCCGTGGGCGCATACACATCCAGCACTTGCCGTTCGTGCGCCGTCGCATACGGGATATCCCGTGTCACACGCTGGGCGTACGCGTCGGAGCGCAACGCGATGCGCGAGGAGGAGGCATGTGACGTGTTTCATGGAGTGCATCCTACTCCAGCATGAGAGCGGACATCGCCGAGTTCGACCCGGCCACCGTGCGCGACATGGCGACCTTCGAGCGGCCGCATCAGCATGCTGACCGTCGCAGCACAGGGTGCTCAGAACGTGACGCCGACCTAGAGCCTAGTGACTGAGCTTAGAACCCCAAACGAGCGAGGATGCCCGTTCGTGGGGCAAACCCGCGCAGCAACCACAGATTCTGCTTGTGTCTGAGACTGCTGTACACGAACGTCTTGCCGTCCGGTGCCAGGCTGAAGCGGATTTCTGGGCCGACATTGCTGGCGGGCCGGAATTCCCGCCCGACGTCTCCCACAACCGTTTCAGCGTTGGTCGCGACATCGATCCGGAAGAGGAGATCGTGCTCGGGGTTGGATTCGATGCCGTAGACGAACCGGCCATCGGCCGAGAACACGTAGCTCGGGCTGTGACGTGTGCCCAGGCGCTTCTCGCTCTGGCCGTCGGCTGAAATCAATCGGTCGCCGACGACGAACCACGTGTCGGCGGGGGACCAGGACGGCACGCTCTCGACCTTGGTGTCTGCCTTCACGAGGATGGGCGTCGCCTGTCCGCCCGTGGCCTTGACCTTCATGAGATCTATTCGACCGCCGTCTTGGCGCTGGTAGACGAACCACGCCCCGTCACGCGACCACGAGCCGGGGTACTCGATGCTGCTGTCGTTGGTCAGCCTGATGGGGGTGCCGCCCGCGACGCCAGACATCCAGAGCTTGGAGGTAGTGCTCCCGACTTCAACGCGACCGTAAACGACCCGTGTGCCGTCAGGGGACAGCGCCGGACCCATCAGCAACTCGGTCGTCCCGGCGGGGAAGTCGGCGGCGGCCACCACTGGCCGATCGATCGTGTTCGCCTCGTGCAGCCAGACTTCGATGGTGCCATTCCTGTCCGTGACGTAGGCCAGTGCCGGAACCGCTGCCGCCCACGACGGCCCATGCTCGAGGCGGTCCGTCGCGATCAGCCTGGCGGCGGCACCTGTGGCCAGGTCGACCGACACCACGTCGAAGTCGTCTCTGTTTTCGGCCAGGATCAGCCGCGCGCCCTCGGGCGACACGGCCGAAGCCGTCGCGTCCGCCGTACCGCTGGTCAGGGCACGCCGGCTGCCCGTTTCCGTATCGACCAGCCACAATCCCACGCGCGCATCCGAGGCCGGCTGGTAGGACATCACGATGTGGCGGCTGTCGGGCATCCAGGCGAATTCCGGCGTTCCGCCAAAACCGTGGCTGTCGGTCAACACGCGGCGGGCCCCAGCCGTGCCGCGGCTTGGATAGTCGAGGAGCCACGCCTCGTCTCCTTCTCCGAGTCCGCGGTTCAACATCAGGAGCAGATGCTTGCCGTCCGGGGAAAACCGCAGCACCGGGGACTCGATCAGGGCATTGGCCGCGAACGGCTCGGGACCATATCGGATCGTCCGCCCGTCGGGCAGCGACGTGATCCACACGCTCTCGACGCCGCTCGCGTCGGCGTGCATCGTCGCGACCACCTTGTTGTCCGGAGAGACGGTGATGCGGCCGGAATCGACGTTCTGCTCATCTCTCCGGACGTCGGGCAAGGGCGTCAACAGCTCTGGGTCTCCACCGGCCGTGGAAACCGTGGAAATACCGAACGGCTCGCGCTGCACCGCCACTAGCACCCGTGCGTTATCGGGACTCCACGCCACCGGAAACGCGGTTTGCGTCCCATGAGTCAATTGCAGCGGCGACGGGGCGCTCAGGTAGCGGACGAAGACCTGCGCCGGACCGAACAGCACCGGTCGCGCGGCGTAGGCCACTGCAAGTCCGTCCGGAGACCAGACCGGACCGCCCTGGCCTCCGGCCTCGGAGGAGAACGGCGTGTAGCGGTACTCGGACTGATCCGGCGGTCGTGACACTGGCAGCGAAAAACATCCCGCCGGCTACGGCCGCTGCTCCAACGACGGTTGCGGCCAGATACCAGAGAGCCTTGCGAAGGAGCGCGTGGGCAGGACGGCCGGGCGCCGGCGAGCGTGTGAGCGAGGTCTCGGAGAGATGCTCACGCAAACCGCGCAGTTCGGCCGCGAGGTCGCGTGTCGATTCGTAGCGGCCGTTCGGATCTTTCGCCAGGCACCGGTCGATGGTCCAACGCAGCGGCGGCGGTGTTCGATTGTCGATCGGGAATGGTTCGTCGGCAATAATCGCCGAGAGCGTTTCGGCGGCGGAGGCCTTGCTGAACGGGAGCCGGCCCGCGGCCATCTCGTAGAGGACGATCCCCAGCGAGAACTGGTCGGAGCGGTGGTCAGCGGGATCGCCGCGCGCCTGCTCCGGACTCATGTAATTGACCGTGCCGAGAATCGTCCCCACATCGGTCTCGTAACCCATCCCCGTCACCGAGGCGGCCGCCGACCCGACCGTCTGTTTGGCGAGGCCGAAGTCGAGAATCTTGACCGCCCCGTCTTTCGTCACCATCACGTTCTCGGGTTTTACGTCGCGATGGACGATTCCCGACGCGTGCGCGCAGGCCAGGCCCGCGGCCAGCTGCACGGCGATGTCGAGCAGGCGCCGGAGCGGAACCGGCCCGGCCCGGATGACCCCGGCAAGGGTCTCCCCGATCACAAGCTCGGTCGCGATATAGGTGACGCCCTGGTCGCTGCCGATGTCATGGATGCCGAGGATGTTTGGATGGTTCAGCGCCGCGACGGCGCGCGCTTCCTGCTCGAATCGGGCGAGGCGACCGACGTTGCCGGCGACCTCGGAGTACAGCACCTTCAGCGCGACGTCGCGGTGCAGTCGAGCGTCGCGGGCGCGGTACACCTCGCCCATCGCTCCGGCTCCGATGGCGCACACGACTTCGTACGGCCCGAGCCGTGCCCCTTCAGCGAGTTCCAGGCTGCCCCCACTTTCTGCTGGCGCAGCCGTTGGGCAACCGCTGGCCCGGTTCCGGCCGCTATCGAGCACTGTACCTCATTCGCGCGGATCGCCGCCCGACGAGTCGGCAAATCCGACACGTATTGGAGTGGCCGATCCTCAACTCGTTCTGGAACGAGTTGAGTCGCGCACATCACTTCCCTAAGTCCAGACTCCGCCTGGCGCCATCGTTCAGAGCGACTTCTGCATGCGCACCAGAGGAACAGGTGCGCCACCGCGATCGTCCACGACGCGTTCCACGACGGCATAGCCGCAAGCTCGATATAGCGGCTCGCCGGCCAGCGTCGACATCAGCTCCGCTCGAGTGAAGCCCTCGGACCGCGCGGCCGTCTCGCACATTGACAAGATCAGCCGGCCCACGCCCTTGCGTGCGTGGCTCGGATGCGTGTACATCGCTCGGATGCGTGCGGCATCGGCGGCCGGGTCCAGCCGCGCAGGACTGCGCCCTGGTGTCTGATCTCCGCCGTAGAGCGTGGCGCGCCGACTCCACCCACCACATCCGGCCAGCTCTCCCTCCACCTCGACGACGAAATACGTCCCATCGTCCACGAGCTGCGTGTCGAGCCCCATGATCGTGCGGCTGGAAGCAATCTGTCGGTCGTCGAGGAACGGCCGCTGCAACTCCGCGATGGCGGCGTCCATCAGCACTCGCAACGCATCGAGGTCGTCGACCCGGGCCAGTCGGTTGGTCAGCAAGACCGTCCTTGCCGCAGGCGTTCGGCGTCAGTCGGCGCCGGTTGTTGCTCGACCCAGGTCAGGAGTTTGTCGAGGGCCGGACAGAGAGACTGCCCCCACCCCGTGAGGTGATACTCGACCTTCGGCGGGACTTCAGCGTGCACCGTGCGTGTCACAATGCCATCCCGCTCCAATTGCCGAAGCTGTTGGGTCAGCATCTTCTGCGAGATGCCGGGAATCGCGCGCTCGAGGTCGGAGAAGCGCAGCGTCTTGCCGCCGAAGAGATGAAAGAGGATGACGAGCTTCCAGCGACCATCCAGCTTTCGAATGGCCTGCTCGATTCCGGCGGAAGCCGACGCAGGCGTGTGTGCACGCTTACTCACAGGTGCGTCCCTCACTTTCGCGTGCGCTCTTGCGGCGTGGTCGCGTGCCAAGTATGTGTACCTCTATGCCGAAACACACCAAAACGCAGATTGACCTACCTCCACCCATCGCAGCCTATTTCGTGGCAGACTCGTCTGATGCCGACGCCGTGGCGCGGTGCTTCAGTGAGAGCGCCGTCGTGATCGACGAGCGACGCGAACACCGAGGCCAGCCGGCGATCACGCGCTGGACGGCCGAGGCCACCGCAAGGTACCACTATACAAGTGAGCCGCTGGCGGTCGAGACCTCAGGGCCGGAAGTGACCGTCACCGCGCGGGTTACCGGAGACTTTCCCGGCAGTCCCGTGGAACTGCGCTACCGCTTTACGCTCGAGGGCGGGGCCATCGCGAGGCTGGAAATCACGGTCATGAGCTTCGATCAGCGAAGGCCGCAATGTCTCGCCGCCGAAGCGGGGATCGACTACGATGGAGGCGAGCAGACTCATCATGAAGTCCGCAACGGTCCCCACGGCATGATGCAGCCTGACGCTGGCCGACCGAGAGTCCTCCTGGCGGACGACGACGCCGGGATCCTGATTGCCATCTCGAGAACGCTGGCGACAGAATTCGAAGTTGTCGCCACGGTGACAGACGGGCGCAAAGCTCTGGACGCTGTGCCCCGTCTCGACCCCGATGTCGTCGTTCTCGACGTCTCGATGCCAGGCCTCACCGGATTTCAAACCGCCGAGGAACTGAAACGATTGGGATCGCGGGCCAAGATTGTGTTCCTGACGATGCATCCGGACGACGACTTCGTCACTAAGGCCATCCGATGTGGAGCGATGGGCTACGTGCTCAAGACGCTTGCCTCCTCGGATCTCACCCCGGCGCTGCATCACGCTCTCGCCGGACGACGGTATCTGCCGTCGCTCACGCCTCTGGTGATGACCGACTCGGATACACACGCCGTTCAGTTTTGTGGAGATGACCGTTCCGGCCTCAACGGAGTCGCGGCCGTGCTGAGCAGCGCGCTCCATCGAGGCGACACCGTTGCCACCGTCTTGATCGAATCGAATCGAGACGCCCTCACCGACCAGATGAAAGAGCGAGGATGGAATCTCAGCGACTTAGGAAAGCAAGGCCGCTACCTGGTCTTCGATGCCGAGGAAGCCGCGACACGGATCATGCGGGCCGGTCAGCCCCACTTCGAGTCGATCGCCGAGATGGTCGCCGCGCTTGAAAGTGCTCGAACAGGTTCGGCCGCCGGGCCACGCTCGCACCTCACGATCGTCGGCGAGATGTCCGCCGTTCTGTGCCGCCGAGGAAAACCTGAAGCCGCGTTGGAACTCGAGCGACTCTGGGATCAACTGACTCGTTCCCTCCCGATCCTCACCATTTGCACGTATCCGACGGGCTGCTTTGAGCACGACGAGGCGCCGGGGCTCGTTTCAGGTATCTCGGCTCATCACTCGGTTATCAGACACGCAGTCAGGGCTTGACGATCACGGCCACTCTCGTCGGTGGCACAGGCGAGTAAGCCGCGCCGAAACGGGACGTCCTTTCCTGGCGGCTGGCTCGACTCCGCCGAGGAGAGCACACGGTCTTCCTGAAGCCGATCATTCCTAGTCGGAAGGCTACGAAACAGTACCTCGGTGAGGAGCCCGATGACGAAACTTGATGCCGACGAGAAGGAACTAGTCGAGTCGGTAGAGCGCGGCGAATGGAAGTCCGCTGCCGGCGGCAAGCGCGAGCGGGCTCGTTACGCTCGCTCCGCCAAGGCCACGTTTCGCAAGGACCGGCGGCTGAACATCCGGCTATCGAGCAAGGACCTGGAGGCAATCCAGAAGCGAGCTCTAGCCGACCTGAAAAGCGGCCTTCACGGTTTGTTAAACGGAAATCGGTCTCTTGACTCCGCTCGTTTTTCCTGGCGGCGACGACTATTTCTGGAGCGCGGCCGTCCAGTTCAGGACGACGGTCACCGGCGCCGCGCTGCCGGCCTGCCGAGATCTCGCGTTGACGAGAAATCGCTGTCCATCCTTGGTCACCGCGTAGGCCTGGTTAGGCCCGGGTGCGTTTGCAGGAAATAGAGCGTGCGGCAGTCCGGCATCGAATGAAGGCGCCGCGCCGATGGGGACCGCCATCATGGTCCCATCCGCTCCGAGGTAGAACAGTTCCGTGCCGTCCGCTCGCCACAGAGGATGGCTCCCACCATTTCTCGACAACTGAGATTTCGCGCCAGGCCTTGGAAAAGGTTGTACGTAGACGTCCGGCTGGCCTCCTTCGTTGCTCGTATATGCGATCCATCGTCCATCCGGCGAGAACACTGCCGATCCTTCGGTGAACGGAGTTTCGGCTACCGCAAACGGCTTCCGATCGCCAAACAACGGAAGGACCCAGACATTGGATCCTCGAGTGGTGTACGCGATGAAGCGTCCGTCCGCGGACCAGCCGCTCGGCGTCATGGTGAAATTGCCCGGCCCCGCCAGAAGCAATTCATCCGCACCTGATCCGTTCGTCAAGGTCTGACGCACTGAGACCGGCTGCCCCGATCGTGAGGACTGGAACACGATGCGGGTGCCGTCTGGCGACCACACCGGCGATACGTCCCGTCCCGGATCGACGGTCAGGCGTGAACGCACATTGCGAGCGACATCAATCAACCAGATGTCGACGTTTTCCGGATTGCCGGTCCCCAGTGCGACAGCGACGCGGCGCTCGTCGGGTGACAGCGCGAGGCTGGAGTAGGGTGCCGTGTCGCCGAGCGTTCCAAGCACATGCCCGGTGCGGTCGAACCATGTCAACTGAGGCGCCGGCTCCAGGGTGGCTTGTCCGTATACCAGCGTGCCGTTCTCCGAGACCGATGCACCCACGTAGCGGTTAGCCTCTCTGGTGACGTGCTCGGCGAGCGGGACAGCCTCGCCCTTCAGCTGGCGAGTACCAGATCGAACGGCTGCGCCATCAGGGTGTCGTCACGGGCGAAGACCACATGGCCGGAGGCGTATGACGCCGGTGATTCCGCCTGGAGCAACGGGATGTCGGGGCTAGCCGCATCGAGCGAGCCAACTCTGATCACCGACGGCTCCGACGGCGGACAGCAGGGGCCTGTCACGGCCGTGTAGAAGAAGTGCCGGCCATCGGGCAGAAAGTGTGGCCATCGATGGACGTCTTCCCCGGTCGTCTTGTCGAGAGTCGTGGCGACCGTAGGCACGCCACCGGTACTCGAGACGCGCAGGAGGCCGGTTTGGGAGGGCCCCGGAGCGAAGAGAATGACGTGGTCTCGATTCCAACTCCCCCCGCTCCCGCGCGGAGCGTCACACACGACGATCGGGGGTCCGCCGGCAATCGCGACGGTCTTCAGTTTGCCATCCGCGAAGAAGCCGATCGACCGGCTGTCAGGCGACCAGAACGGAAAGGTTCCACCGTCCGTGCCTGCAATCGGGGTCGCCGTCACGTTGGCGATGGGCCGGAGCCAGAGACGATACGAGGGCCGGGTTCCTGCGACGAAGACGATGTGCTGGCCATCGGGAGAGACGGCGACTTGCGTGGCGCTACCAGTTCCACCGGCGGCCGGACCTCCGAACGACGTGTTCTCCGGCGGCGCGATGGTGAACCGCGCCGGACGCGCGGAGGGCGTGCGCCCGCTGGCGGGCCGCATGTTCATGACCGCGGTGGCCAACAGTCCGAGTGCCAACACCGCGGCGACCAGCCACGGGACGCGATTCGATCGCGCCGTCGACATCATCGTCCGTGCCCCGCCGCCGTCGATCGGCCCGGATGCCACCCATCTCAGATCGCGTACCAGATCGCGCGCGCTCTGATAACGGTCGTCCGGATGCTTGGCGAGGCACGTGCTGATAATGCGATCGAGCGTCGCGGGGGCGACCGGCTGGACATGCGACACTGCCGGCGGTTCGTCTTTGAGAATCGCGCCAATCAAGCTCGCACGCGTGTGGCCTTCGAACGCCGCGCGACCGGTGAGCATCTCGAACAGCAGCGCACCGAACGCGAAGATGTCGGCGCGCGCATCGGCCTCGAGCCCTTCGATCTGTTCGGGCGCCATGTATTGGATCGTGCCGAGGATTGTTCCCTCTACGGTGAGCGCCTGCGGAAGCATCGACTCGGTGTTCGCCGCGGCCGCGACCGCCGGTGCGGCGCTCCTTGCCAGCCCGAAGTCCAGCAGCTTGGCTCCCGCCTCCGTCAGCATCACGTTCGACGGTTTCAGATCGCGATGGACGATGCCCGAGCGGTGGGCCTTGTCGAGCGCGTCGCCGATGTCGATCGCGTAGCGCAAGGCGTCGGCCGGCGGCAGCGTTCCGCGGGTCAGTCGCTCGGCGAGCGTCCGGCCTTCGAGATATTCGAGCACGAGAAAACGAACTGGCTCACCCGCGGACTCCGACGGTTCGGGGTTCGTTGCGGTGCCCACGTCATAGAGCGCGCAGATGTGTGGGTGATTCAGCGACGAGATGGCGCGTGCCTCCCGCTCGAAGCGCTCGCGTCGCTGCGGGCTCGAGGCGAAGGAGGCGTGAAGCACTTTGATCGCGACGGTTCGGTCGAGCCGCGTATCGCGGGCGCGATAGACCTCGGCCATCCCTCCTGCGCCGACGAGCGCGAGGATTTCATAGGCGCCAAGCCGCATACCGTGTGTCAGGGCCACGGCGGGGCCTCCTCGTGCGTCTCCGTCGGGCCGAATGGGGAGGACACGTGAAAGGTCAGGCGCACAGATCCCATGCGGATGGTATCGCCGTCGGCGAGGGCGATCGGCGACGTCACCCGCTCGTCGCCGCGAAACGTCCCGTTCTTGCTGTCACAGTCTTCGAGGACTGCGGCGTCGGACGTCACGACGACACGGGCATGGTGGCGGGAGACGGTGGACGTGTCGAATCTGATTGCGAGATCGGCATCCCGTCCGATGATGTGTTCGCCGATCGGAAGTGGAAATCGCCGGCCACTCACTTCGAGCCTGCACCAGAGGCCAGCCGGCGCCGCATCACCAGGATCGGTCAACGACGCCGCATCACCGCAGAACGCATAGCCGAAACGGTGCGCGGTCCGCACGAACCTGGGGGCACGGGCCGGGTCATTGAGCGCCGCCCGGATTTCGGCCACGAGGTTCGAGAGGTTGGCCTCGGCGACGAAGGTGCCAGGCCAGAGGCGTTCCTGCAAGTCCGTTTTCGACAGCGCCTTCGGCCGCTCGAGCACGAGCGCCGACAGCAGCTCGAATGCCTTCGGCTCGAGATGAATCTCGCGGCCGGCGCGGGTCAGCTGCCTGGTCTCGAGATCGAGCGTGAACGGGCCGAAGCGAATGCGCACGGCGGCTCCCGGGATGAAACCTGCAGAACCCCTGGAAATCCCCTGGGACATGCGCGCCAGGTGGTGGCTATTTTACCTGCACGAGTCTCAACCGCGACTTGGTGTCGGGATGTAGCTGTCGCGGCGATTTGAGATGTCTCCTGGCCGAGTCCAGGCAGTCCGGAGGTAAATATGCGCGCTGTCCTGAAGCTCGCGTGCGCCTTGTTCGCGGTAGTCGTCGTGCACGGTCAGGCGACTGACTCGTTACCCACGACGGTTCAGACGCAGTCCGGGCCCGTTCGAGGCAGTGGGACTGATGTCGTTGTGTACAAGGGCATTCCGTACGCCGCCCCTCCCACCGGCGACCGTCGATGGCGTCCACCCGCACCGCCCGAACCGTGGACGGAGGTTCGAGACGCCACTCGCTTTGGACCGCAGTGTCCTCAGACGAACAACGCCCCGCGCGGGTTGGCGCTGCCGCCAACAACAACGTCGAGCGAAGACTGTCTCACGCTCAACGTGTGGACCCCGGCGAAGTCGACCAGCGAGCGTCTCCCTGTGATGGTGTGGATCCACGGTGGCGGTTTCACCGCGGGGAGAGCCGCCTTGCCCCGCACCGATGGGACGAACTTGGCTCATCGTGGCGTCGTGGTGGTGTCGTTCGAGTACCGATTGGGAGTGCTGGGGTTTTTGGCGCATCCAGCGCTCTCGCGCGAATCGGAACAGCGAGTTTCAGGCAATTACGGCCTGCTCGATCAGATCGCCGTGCTCCAATGGATTCACGCCAACATCGCGGCATTTGGGGGCAACCCGGCGAACGTGACGTTGTTCGGAACGTCAGCCGGCGCGTCCAGCCAGGGATTCCTCATGGTCTCGCCGCTTGCACGAGGGCTGTTCCATCGCGCCATTGCCCAGAGCCTCGGGTCATCGGTCGCCGGGCCGAAGCGGAGACTTCGCGAACCTTACTATGGGTTTCCGGCGGCCGAAGCCGAAGGCGAGTCGATGGCGAAGGACATCGCGACACTGCGGGCGTTGAGCGCGGACGAGGTGCTCGCGAGGGCCGGGCACGGGTACGGGAGTCTTCGCTACCTCCCGCTCATCGACGGTTACGTCGTCCCCGACGATCCCACCGTTCTGGTGGGCACGAACAGCCAGTTGAAAGTGCCCTTGCTCATTGGTCACAACGCCGACGAGGGGCTCTTCTGGGCGAGCACCTTGCCCAAGACCGTGTCGGCATATCGCGATTTCGTCCGCGCGAGGTTTCCCGCCCACCTCGCCGACGCCGTGCTGGCGAGGTATCCGGCGGCGACAGACGCCGAAGTCGCGGCGGCGGGACCGCGCATGAACGGCGACGTCGGAATCATCGCGCCCACGGTACTCACGGCTCGTGCGGCGTCGAAAGTCACCGACGTCTACATGTATCAGTTTTCGCGTGTCGCACCGTCCAACCGGTCAGCCTGGGGGGGAGCCGCGCACACCACCGAGGTACCGTACGTCTTCGGCAACATCACTGCCGACACGTCACAGTTCGACGACGACGATCGCACCCTGTCTCGCGCGATGGCCGACGCGTGGGTGCAGTTCGCGAAGGCTGGAAATCCAAACGGCGTCGGGCTGCCTCAATGGCCTGCGTACCGTTCGCCTGACTATCGATTGCTCGACTTCGGCGATCGCGTGACCGTCCGCTCCAATGCCCGCAGTCCGCAGGTGGACTTCTTTCAGCGTGCCTTTGAAACGATGCGCGGGAAATGGTCGAGGCCCACGGCGCCGCTGAAATAGCGTAGGTAAGGAGCCTGACATGACTGTCGCGAATGGATGGGCAACCCGCCGTGATTTCATGGCGGCACTAGGCGTCGCCGGAATTTCGGTTCTTAACAAGGCGGGTGTCAGCTCAGCAGCATCTGTTCAAGGTCGTGCTGCGAATGCACCGACCGATGCCCGGCGACGAATCGACGTGCATCACCATATTCTGCCGGCTGAATACGTGCGACTTGTCGGCGCCATCGTCCCTCTTGGGAGGGGAACCGCCAGCGGAACGTTGCCAACATGGGACGTTGCTGCATCGTTGAGACTGATGGACGAACGTGCCATTTCGGCCGCTGTCGTGTCCGTCAGCGCCCCGGGTCTGTGGTTCAATGACGTCCCGTTCGCGCAGCGCCTGGCGCGATCCTGCAACGAGTTCGCCGCCCAGATGAGCGCCGACCATCCAACGCGCTTCGGCTTCTTTGCCTCGTTGCCGCTTCCTGACGTCAAGGCCGCCATCACTGAGCTGACGCACGCCGTGGAACAGCTCCACTGCGACGGCGTCGTGCTGATGACCAACTACGGAAACCGGTATCTTGGTGATCGGGAGTTCGGACCTCTATTTGAGGAGCTGAACCAGCGCCGGGTCGTCGTCTTTGTCCATCCGACGGTCTGCGACTGCGATCTCGACGTGCTACCCGGCTTTGCGCCCCCGATCATTGAGTTCCCTCACAGCACGACCAGAGCCGTCGTCAGTCTATTGAACAGCGACACGCTTCGTCAGGTGTCCGAATATCCGTTTCATCTTCGCGCACGCCGGAGGAACAATCCCGTTCCTTGCCAGGCGCATCACGCGCGCCAAACCTGAGTGGCGAAGCATTCTCCAGCGTCTCTATTACGATACCGCCAGCTCCGCCGATGCGGCTGTGTTCTCGTCCCTACTGAGGCTCGTGACGTCCAAGGAGATCTTGGTCGGAACGGACTTCCCGTTTGCCCCGCCGGATAGTGTGCGAGCGAACCTGAGCGATCTCCAAACACTCGGTCTTTCCGACGCCGAGCTTCGCGACATCGATCGAGGGAATGCCGCCAGCCTGTTTCCGCGGTTCGCCGGGTGACTCAGTTACGGAAGGTGGATAGCCTGGAGCAGGACATGGAGACGTCAGCGAGCTTATGTGGATGATCTACGGCGCCAACGGCTACACCGGCAAGCTCGCCGCGCGCTATGCGAAAGATCACGATCTCAGCCCGGTTGTGGCCGTTTGGAGCGGATTACGTATTGGCGCTGGACGGCGTGATACTCAGCCGCGTCGCGTCATAGAGAGGCGAGGACGCGGCGCAATTGGGGAAGGCCACGAAGCAGTACTTCGGTGAGGAGTCCGACGATGAAGCTTGACGCCGACGAGAAGGAGTTGCTGGAGTCGGTCGAGCGCGGAGAATGGAAGTCCGCTGGCGGTGGCAAGCGCGAGCGAACTCGCTACACTCGCTACGCCAAGGCCACGTTCCGCAAGGATCGTCGGTCGCACCGAGGCCACGACACGGTTCGCTTGCACGGGTTGTCGCGAGATGACAAGGCGGGCCGTGCGCCGACTGAGCACACTGTTCGAGGATGGCCGACGAAGGCTTCCTGAAATCGCCAGGCGGTCGGGCAATTTCTACAGATCCTGCCTCGTTCTACTCACCAGGGAATATCCGACGGTGCCCGCAGATTAGGTCAATTGAGATCGTTACCTCACGACGCCTCCACGAACGGAATGGCTCATCGCGTCAGCGAGCTCGCCGCGTACCGCGGGTGGTCTGCATTCATCGAGACCACAAACAGCAAAAGTAGGAAAGAGGAATCGACATGCGTGTATTTGTCGCAAGCATGATGGTCGCATTCAGTCTATGTGCGTGGGGCTGCGGCAGCTCCGCTGACTCCAGCGGAAACCCGTCACGACGCCGACGCCGACGCCAACTCCGCGCCAGCCCGGCACCAACACCGCCGAGCGGTGTCGTGACGATCAACGTCGTCGGCGATCAATGGCGCGCAGTCCTTCTCACCGAATCCGGCAACGCTGCCGGCCGGCCAGATGGTCGTGTGGCACAACATCGACAGCGTCACGCACCGGGTCGTCTTGAACAACGGATCGCTCGACACCGGCGATCTCGCTCCGGGCGCGTCCAGTCAGCCGATGTCCATCAACACCGGCAGCGGGCCGTATCACTGTTCGATTCACCCGTCGATGGTCGGCACCGATCGTCCGGGTGCGGCGATGGCGCCGTCGACCGGCACTAATGAGCCAGTCAGGACTTCCCATGAAATCGACACTGATCGGCCTCGTTCTCGCCGGCGCCACGGTCGTGCCGGCGAACACGTGGCGCGTGGGGCAGGGCGACGTGCGCGTGATCTGCCCGATGACGATCGGCGGCAGCTTCGAGGCGAAGACGACGGCGCTCAGCGGATCGGTGACGGCGAGCGCGAGCGGTTCGCGGGCATTCGACGGGAGCCTCGCGGTGGATCTCCGCACACTCGACACCGGGATCGGCCTGCGCAACGAGCATCTCCGCGAGAAGTACCTCGAGGTCGACAAAGGGCCGGGGTTCGATACGGCGACGCTGTCGGAGATCGATCTGAAGGGGTTCAATCCGGACGCGCCGGAGGGCAAGGGATCCTTCACCGGATTGCTGACGCTGCACGGCGTGACGAAGACGGTGACCGGGGCCGGTCGACGTTCGCCAGGCGGGCGCCGGTCTTCGCGTGAAGGCGTCGTTTCCCGTCGACCTGTCCGACTACAGCATCGCCAAGCCGCGCTACCTGGGCGTCGGGGTCAAGGACACCGTCCAGGTCGAAGTGGTCTTCGCCGTCTCACGCTGAGCACGAATGATGAGAACGCTCTTCTTTCTGCTCGCCACGACGGTTCTCGCCTCACCGGCGTGGGCCGAGCCGACGTTTCTCGCGAAGCAGTACACGCGCTGCACGGCGTGTCATTACTCGCCGACGGGCGGCGGGCTGCTGACGCCGTACGGACGGCTCCTCTCGCATCGAGAGCTGTCGACGACCGGCGGCGACCGCGACGGCTCCGGCATGCGGGCGCGGAGGACGATCCGCACGGCGAGCAGGCATTCCTGTACGGCGCACTCGGAGACGCGCTCGGCCCCGTGCACCTCGGGCTCGAGATGCGTCCGTCGCATTTGCGCATCGGCTTTCCCGGTGGTCACCAGGACATGAACCTTCTGATGAATCTCGATCTCATTGGCGCCGTGCAGAAGAACGGATGGACCGCATACGGCTCGGTCGGCCGCGAGCCGCCGAATTCCGCCGTGCGGAACGGCCGCACGCTGCCCGATGCCGCGTTCATCTCCTACGAGCACTGGATTTCGTATCAGACCGACGAGGGCTTCCGGATTCGCGCCGGCCGATTCCTGCCCGCCTACGGCGTGCGGTTTGCCGATCACACGGCGTACACGCGCGCCTATCTCGATCTCGATCGCAACGATCAGGTCTACGGCCTCGAGGTCAGCGACACGATGGGCCCCTCGTTGGTCCAGGTGATGGTCAGTCCCGGCAAGGCCGAGGCCATCCTGCACGACCGCAGTCATCGCGGGTTTTCCACCGCCGGCCGCTGGCAGTTCGATCTCGCGCCGCGCGCGACGATCGTCGGCTCGGCCTTCTATCGCGCACTCGACGGATGTGGATCCGCAGTCAGGCGCGGTGGGTGGCGCCTTCGGCTTCGCGCCGACGTCTCGCGTGTCGATCTGGACGGAAGTGGACGCAAACCTGCAGACGAAGGCAGCGGGCGGGCACTCGTGGGTCGTGGTCAATGAGACGTCCGTCGAGGTGTACCGCGGGATCTGGCTGAAGTTCTCGCCACAGCTCCGCACGTCCGGCGGGGCGCCGGGCTCTTCAGATCTGCGCCGCCTCGCGTTCGCCGCGGACCTGCTGCCGCGCACGCACTGGAACGTGAACGTGTCGTACTACCACGACCACGCGTTCGATGCCAGCACGTCGACGCTGCTGGCGCAGCTGCACCTGTTCATGTAGAGGCCCGAGCCGGATAATCGATCAAACGGTCCACGTCCCCATCAAGATGTCCCGAGTGAGAGTCCTTCGTGCGGGAGCGGTCACGGCTGTCATTGGAGGAGCGCTCCGCGCCGCAGCTTCGTTCGCTCCCGCGGTCTTGACCTCGGCGGTTTTCCGCGAGTCGCTTTTTGTGGCGGTGGACGTATGCCTGGCCACGAGCCTCGCGAGCTTTTACTCGATCAGAGAACTCAGGCCCGCTGGTGTCGTGGGGTTGACGCTCGCCCTGGCGGGTATCATGGCTGTGAGGTTAGATCGAGCACTGTTGTTCGGCAACCTATACCCAGTGGTGGCCTTGGCGACTGCGATCGGCGTCCTGGCGCTCACTAGCAGTTTGTGGGCCGGGCGGATGATCTCTGGCTGGGTACCACTGGCATTTGCGCTGTCGATGCTTCTCGGCATCGTGGGGGCGACCCTGACTGACGCGAATTCGCTGTTCGTGTGGTCAGGTGTCGTGTTTGGCGTGGCGTTTGCGGGCCTCGGCTGCATGATCTGGTCGTCGTCGCATACCGCAACGCCGGGTCACGACCATCCTCACAAAATGACGATCTGACCGGTTGCCCCGACTTTGTCCGCCGCGAAACCATGGGGGAGCCCACGAACGTCTTCCGCAGGCCCAGTGCGCGCAGTCGTTGACTGTCTCACGGCCGAATCCACTAGACACTCTTCGATCGAATTGTCGAAACCGGCACAAAGACACAAAGAACGGTTGCTTCAAGAAGTTCGAGGATTTGCGCGAGGCGCACGCGTCGCATGTCGATCGTGAGTTGAAAGTCACGACCTGATGGCGTGCCTGCGCAGGCTTTGACGGCGCACGGCGCACGGCGGCGCGGCAAGCCTCGTAGACGACGACCGTCACGGCAGGAGCGAGCATCAGGATCATAAACACGCGGCCATACTGATCCCCAACCACACTGCGACCACGGAGACCAGCGCACCGCAGCGTCGGGTTAGGAGAATTGCTTGTAGTGAGCGTCGACTTTCGCTGACGGTAAATCGGCAGATGTATTCGTGCCGTCGGACGTGCGCGCGTCGTGAATCCTCGACGTGTGATCGAGCGCTATCTGACTTCGTGTTCGTCCTGTCCGTGGCGGCGCGTCAGGAAATGGTCGAGGACGAAGTCGGCGACATCGCGACCCAGCCGATGACCGCTCGTCAGGTCGCTACGGAAGTGCACGCCCGCGAAAATACGGCTCTGGGTGGCTTCCTCAGCAGCCGCGGAGAGGCTCGCGAACGAGCGCTCGACGCCAGGGAGGACTTCTGAGGTCACGGTGACGGGCAGATGGTCTCCGTGAAAAACCGCCACGAGCACTTCGACGCCGGCAGCGCTGATCACGGCGTGCGCGCCTGGATACGCGGGATCGGGCGGCGTGTTGCCGACCACCGGCAGCCAGTTCGCATCTGGCGTCGTGTCAGGATTGTCGTCCGTGCCGGCCTCGCGAATCGCTGTCACCGGACGCCAGCGGTTGTATGTGTACTTGGCGTCGTAGAACGCGATGACGCTGTCGGCGAAGCTCAGGTTCAGCAGGGCAAACAGCCGCGCATTCTCAGCCGTCGTCAAGTGGCGATCGAGCGAGGCCGACTGCGCGATCTCGTTCCAATAGTTCTGTATGGCGCCGTTCCAGAAGCGTCCCGTCAACGCTTCATCGGGCGTGGCCGTCGTGCCGGCAGCCACGCCGAGCAACTGGACCTCGTCCACGTCCGATCTGTATCGATCGCTCGTCAACCGTGGCGGAGCGCCCGGGCGAAACTGATCGGCCCGCCTCAGCGCGAACGGGGTCACATTCCGCCAATGCGTGAACTGCGGCTGCTTCGGAAAATTCGGGGGCGTCGACTGGTAGTCGCCGGGCGCGGTGCCGAACACATAGGGGATGGGCGGCTCGCTCGCGCCATCGCTGCTCCGAAGCGCCAGGATTGCGTCCGCGGCGACCTGCCCGATGCGAATGCCCTCTGTCTTGCCAGCCCCGTCGGGCACGAGCGTCAACGATTGCTGAAATTCAGCGTCGAGCTTACTCGTCAGCCCCGGGTAGAGGGCAACGAGCACCTCGTGTGCCGCCGCGTCCGCCGCGGCGGGCTGCGACGCCTGGTGTGACACTCCCGAGAACTGGACGGCGTACGGGCGGTGGGTCTGGTCGATGGCGTTCACGGCGTCATAGATCGCCGCGTGCATGATGGCGAAGCTACGTGTGGAATGAATCGTGGCGGCCTGGGCACCCGGTGTCCGAACAATCGCCAACAGATTCCGGTTCCACTGGATGACGGGATCCGTCGACTGAGCCGTGGAATCAGGAGCGGCCCGCAACGCGGCCGTCAATGCGAGGGTCGATAGCGCACACGTCGTCACGAAGGTTTTCACGGTCATGATCATGATGCTCCTTGCTTTCGCGTGTCGTAGGGATTCACGGTCATGGTTGCCTCACCGCACCACGACCTTGCCGGTCATCTTCGGGTGAACCGAACAAAAGTAGGAATAGGTTCCCGGCTTGGCAAACGTGTACCAGAACTCCTCGTCCGTATCCACCGCCTTGGACTTGAACGCGCCCTCCGTGCTGACGACGGTATGGGGAATATCATCGCGGTTGGTCCAGATCACCTTTGTTCCGGCAGCCACCGTGAGCGTCGCCGGCCCGAAGCTGAAGTTATCGATCGTCACGTCCGGAGTGGCCGCCGCCTGCTGAGCACTCACCGAGACGCTGGACGCTCTGGCCAAGAACACGATCGCCGCGATCAAGACCACCGCCACACCTGCAAAAGACAGTCTGTTCATCATCATCCTCAGTTCATCCAATGGCCAAGGCCTGGCCTGTTTCTTCGAGCGCGACGTCGGTGACCGCGATGGGATGCCGCACATCGAGGAACGAGACGCGCGCGATACCCAGCACCTTCTTCAGTCGATCGGCCTCCACCTTCATCGGCCCAGGCGAAGGAGCCGTGCCCGGCGCGGGCTGCGGAAAGGCCGGTACTACGGGATGAATCGAGCAGTGATACTGGCCTCCGCCGGTCGGTATGGCGCGTCAGATCGAACGCAACGGCCAATTCATCTTTGTGGCGTCCGAGCTCGATTGTGGGCGTGCGTCTGCGAGCTTCGCCGGATGCTTGAGCGTCGGCAGCTGCCGAATCACTTTTCCGGTCTTCGCCTCGGCAGCTCGCAGGTCATGCAAGCTTTGAAGTGTCAGCCATAACTCGGCTCTGGTTCCGAAGAAGTGTGCGAGGCGCAACGCGGTATCTCCGGTAATCGCGCGCCGGCCGTTCAGAATTAGTGTGACCCGGTTCCTAGGCACGTTGATCCGGCGTGCGAGCTCGGCCGCGCTCATGTTCAGGGCGCGAAGTTCTACGGCCAGGTGCTCACCTGGATGAATCGCACCTGGTGACATGTAACCCCCATAATCGGAATCGACGAGTTCCACACCCGCGATCCTGACGAAGCCTATGGCCGGCCGCGGCCACCAGCCGTCCGGTCAGCGCCATTCAGCGATACAGACCGGGAGGCCGGCGGAAATATTCCGGGAATAACTTTCGGGCGATCCCGGTCTTAGCTGTAGACGATGCCTCACCGAGCCTTTGAGGAAGTCGTCTTGCCTCACTTGGACGCGGCGTTCAACTATGCGCGGTGGCTGACGAAGAGTGACGCGGACGCGGAGGACGTGGTGCAGGACGCCGCCGTGCGGGCCCTGCGCTTTTTCTCATCCTTACGAAACGACGACGCCCGCGCGTGGCTGCTGACCATCGTGCGCAACACGTGGTACGCGCGCTTTTCGAAGGCCGGCCGCGCCGATCAACACGCGGTCTTTGACGACATGAAGGACGAACGCCCCGACGAACAGCTCGATCCCGAAGCGCTGGTGATTCAACAGCAGGCGGTGGAACGGGTGCAGCGCGCGCATCGAAGAGCTGCCGGTCGATTTCCGCGAGGTCGTCGTGCTGCGCGAGCTCGAGGGATTGTCGTACAAGGAGATCGCCGCCGTGATCGGAACGCCGATCGGCACGGTGATGTCGCGGCTGGCGCGGGGCCGCGAGCGGCTGCTGGCGGTGCTGGATCCGGAGTCCCCGATGGGAGGTGCCGGTGAATTGTCCTGACGTCGACCGCGTCATCGACGCGTACGGAGACGACGAGCTCGGGGCCGCCGACGCCGCCGAGGTCCGCGCGCATCTCGGCGGCTGCCCGGCGTGCCGCCAGCGCGTCGCCGCACGAGCGTCGCTCGGGCGTCTGATCCGCCGCGTCCCGTATTACGCGGCGCCGGATCGCCTGCGGGTCGCGGTCGCCACCACGCGGCGTCCCGCCCGCGTCTCGCCGCGGATCCTCGCCTGGGCGGCGATGGTCACGCTGGCCGTGTCGCTCGGCAGCGGAGCGGGATTCCGCATGGTCCGGTCGCGGCAGGCGACCGCCGCCACCGAGACGATGGCGCAGGATGTGGTCGCCGGTCACGTGCGGGCGCTGATGGGCGCGCACCTCTTCGACGTGCGCTCCACCGATCAGCACACCGTCAAACCCTGGTTCCTGGGCAAGCTGGACTTCTCGCCGCCGGTCGACGACCTCGCGCCGCAGGGCTTCCCGCTCGTCGGCGGCCGGCTCGACTACCTGTCCGGCCGCCCGGTGGCCGCGCTCGTCTATCAGCGCCGGCAGCACACGATCAACGTCTTCGTGTGGCCCGCGACCGACAGCCATGAGGCGCCGGCCGACGCGCGTACGCTTCGCGGCTTCCAGGTGCGCCACTGGACGCGCGCCGGTATGGCCTTCTGGGCCGTCTCCGATCTCAACGACACTGAACTGGACCAGTTCGTCCACCTCCTGGAGATGCGATGAGAGCTTCCACAATACTTGCGCTGTGCCTGTTCGCGTTCGGATCGATCGGACACGTGTCCGCAGCGTTCTGTGACGGGGACGCCACGAGCATGGGCTACTCCCCGCATCGATGAAGAGATCGTTCTGCCTCAGGCGTGCAAATCCACATGGGTCAGCCGCTTAGCGGCATGCTTGATGCTGGAAGAAACCGCTGCCTTTTCCTGCTGTGCGCGGAGCCGAAGATCGCGGGGCTTTCTGAGTGGGATCTGATGTCTGACAGGGACAATTTCAGGGACAATCGACGGGACAGTCGGCGGGCGCGTAAGTCGCGATCTCGTTTATACTTAGCTTTCTCGCCGCGGTGAGGTGGCCGAGAGGCTGAAGGCGGCGGTTTGCTAAACCGTTGTAGGGCCTAAAAGCTCTACCCAGGGTTCGAATCCCTGCCTCACCGCCAACCTTCGCTCGCCTTGCCAACGTGCGCGAGCTTCGGCTGGCAAGCCACGCGAAGGTTGTCCACCGTAGCGCGCAGCGCGGAGGTGGACGTCCCCACGGATTTATTGATTGTTTTTGCTCTGCGGACTGCGTCTCCACCCCGTCTCCAAACTTTTGTGAGAATCCGGCGCGGTCCAGCATTTCAAGACATTGCGCGCCTCTGCGCGCGCCGCGTCAGCAGGATCTTCCGAGGTTCACGACGCGATCGAGGTCGTGCACTTTCCCCGACCGCCGTGCCGGCCGTTCAACGCCTTCGGGTGCTATCAGGCGAGTCATCTGCTGCGAGATCGCCGAGCGCGTACTGGATGCCGGCCAGCAGGTGCTGGAGCATCTGGGGGTTCGAGAACACGTCGGGACCGTGTCCGAGGCCGCTGTAGAACACGCGACCCTTGCCCTGCCGCCGAATCCAGCTCATAGGGAAGTCCATGTCCTGCTTGCGGACCGGCAGAATGCGGCGCGGCGGGCCCGTCTTCTCGGCGTCGATCCGCAGCAGCACGTGCAGACGGTCGCGGAGAACCGGCTCCTGCAGCTGAAACGCCTGGTCGGCAATCTGAAAGTCCTTGCCCCCGAACGCGGCGTTGATCGGGTTGCTTGGATCCTCCACCTTCATCGGTCATCACTTCGCCGTTCCACGGGTGCCCGCCGTTCTCGGTTCCACCGAGCATCCGGCCGAACTCGGGCCACTGGTCGTACTTCGGATACTGCACGAACGTCGCGATGGCGTCATGGATGCCGACGAATCCCTTACCGCTCTCGACGAAGCCGAGCAGCGAGGCCCTCAAGCTCCGGGTCGTCGAACAGCACCCCGAGCGTGTTGTTGAAGCAGATGGCGTCGAACTGCTTGATGTTCGCCGGCCGAAACATCTCGATGTCGTCGCTGAAGACTGCCTCATAGGCGCCCGTCACTCTTCCCATCTGCTGGATCGCATAGTTTCCCGGCGGAATCGTGGCAGCGGAGCTTCCGCGGACCGGCTTGCCATCACGCATCGACAGATTGGTCACGAGCAGACGTCGTGGCTGTTTGGGCTTGGCCTGTGCCTTGCGCGGAACGGCGGCGTCGATTCGTGCCTTCTGATCGGGCTGGATCTCCTGCCCCTGAAGGGATGCGCAGCACAGCACGACGAACAAGCAGACTCGGGTGATTAGAAATCGATTGAACATTGTCTACTCTCGCGACGATCCATCGGAGCCAGGGGCCATCTTGCGGCGACAGGCATGGATGAAGGGGACGCAGCAGAAGAAACACGCGTCTACTTCCGTTCCATTGCGAACCCGAACGCGTAGACGGTGCCGTCGCGCGTTCCCACGAACACGTGACCGGATCCGACCCAGAAACTCCGGCCCGACAGCGGCGACGTGATCGTCTTTTCGCTGTTCCACAACGGCTTACCGGTCGCTCCGTGCAGCGCGTAGAGTGCGGCCGGCGCGTTCGACGGCCGGAAGCGGCGAACGCGACACCATTGACAACGATCGGCGTCAGCGGCGCTGCGATGTTCTGCGAGATCCAGGCCGGTTGAACCGAGAACTTGCCGTCCTGGTGCGCCAGCTTGACGCCGAGGATGGCCCCGTTCGACACGGCGCCATTCCCGGCTGCGCCCAGACCCGCCGGCAACGGACCCGTGACCGGAATGAGCAGCCAGCGTGTGGCCATCGGCGTCAGCGGCCGTGACGAAGCAGCAGGCGTCGTCACCGGCTGCGGCTGGGCAGCGGCTGCGCGCTCCTGCCACATCGCCGGTGACTGCGCCGCGAAGGTTGCGGCGCCGCCGGTAAGTGACGCCGACGCAAACAGCGGCGTGTCGTGATTCGTGCCGCCGAGTGACCCGGCGTCGAGCAGCAGAACGCGTCCATCCCTGGTCGTGACGGCGACGATGTCCTTGCCAGCCTCCTGAAACAGCACGGGCGGCGCCGCGAACTCGACGCCGGGCTGCCTGAACCAGTCCTTCACGGCGAGCGTCTTCGGATCGAGCGCGACGATCGCGTTGGCGTAGCCGCCGGCCGTGACGGTGCCAGGCCCAATCGCCACGATGGCGGTGCCGTTGGTGGCGAAGGCGACCGACCCGATGCGGAGAGCCGCCGTTGGTCTTCCACGAGACGACGGAGTTCGTGTCGCTCGCGATGTCGATCGCCCAGACGCCGTCGGCCGCGCCGCCGCATCCGCCGCTGGTGGCGGTGTAGACCTTGTCGTCGACCGCAATCAGATCGGAGAAGCGTGCGCCTGCCGGAACGAACGGGGCCGGCCGCTGCACGTCCTTGCCAGACACCAACCCGAGCGTTCGGAACATGCCGTCGGCGCTCACGGCGTAGACGACCCCGGACGGGCGCCACAGGCCCGCCGGAGCCTTGTGCGGCCGCGTTCGTCGGGAACGGTGACGGACGGATTTGACCTGGCGGAAGCGTTGACGGCGGCGGCGAGACCGGCGCGGCGCCGGCGGTGGCGGTGTCGTTGCCGGCGCAGGCTGGAGGTGTTGCCGGCGGCGGGACGTTCCCGCGACCGGCGCCGCCGCGCCCGGGAATCGGCACGCCGGCACCAGGCTCGCCGACGGCGCTGCTGTACGACCCTCGTCCGCGACCGCCGCCCCTTCCTGCTCCGGGAGCCGGCGTCGTGAGGTTCACCATGCGCGTCAACGTCCCGGAGATCCCCCCGGGACACGCCGCCGTCCCCGCCGCGAGCGTCCCCTCGAAACGGCGCGTCCAGAACAGGTTTCCGGTGTCGTTGTCGACCGCAAAGACCTGGTTGGAAGGAGCGGCGATGATGGAGAGCGGCGTGAAGATATTCACACCCGACGCAACCACGCCCGCGCCCAGCGAGACGCCGTGCCGCACCGGACTCTCGAGCGTCGTCTTCCACTGCAGCTCGAACCCCGGCTGGCTCATGGTCTCGGCGTGAGATGTTCACGTCGCTGCGGATCCACGACGTGTGCTGCGCATCGCCGTAAGCGGTCGGCCACTCGTTCGGATTGCCGCGTCCCTGACTCCAGACGATGCCGGTCGCGGCGATGGTGGCGGCCAGTGCGATGGACCTGGTGTGCCGAGGCATCATCGCGCGACTCACTTTCCTGCCGTCGCGGGGACGCCGAAGCTGTACATCATGCCGTCGAACGTTCCCAGGTACACGCGCCCGTTGGCGACCGTCAGGCCGCTCCAATGGTTCCAGGACGTGATCTGGTTCCCGCTGGACCACAGCTCCTTGCCGGTCTGACCGTCGAGCGCGTAGATGGTCGCGTGCCGCGAGTTCGGTATGCGGCGCTCGGAATACGGATTGAGGCCGCCGCCGACCCATGGACCATTCGGTTCGTTCCAGGCCAGGTCGGGCAGCGTCTGCGTCGTGTCTTCGCCGGACCCGTACGCGAACACCACGCCGTTGGCCACGACGACCTCTTCGGCCATGTCCATGTCGCGCGAGAGCCACGCGGGATTCAACCGCCATTGTCCCGGGCTCGACTTCCTCCAGCTTGTAGGCGGCGACTCCGCCCATCTTCGGCCGGCCATACTCGATTGGCGCACGGAAGGTGCGGCTGACGGGTCCCCAGAACGGAACGAGCACCCACTGCACGCCGCGCGAATCCTGCCAGGCGGCCATGGCGCCCCACACGCCCTTGGCGTCGAAGGCCTGATCGTCGTTGCACAGCAGCGGTGTGGTGTGCAGCGTCGTGCGGTGATCCTCGCCGCCGAGCGCCTCGCGATCGAGGAGCCACACCCGGCATTCCTTGCTCGTGCCGACGAGGAACTTCCGTCCGCGGTAGTCGAACGCCATCGGCGTGACGTTCATGTCCAGATCGCGCGCCCGCATCCAGTTGGCGTTGCGGCGGCGCGAAGTAGTCGACCAGCTGCAGCTGCTGGTTGTCGTCGAGCCTGGCGCCGACGATGGCGTTGCCGAGGCTCCTGGTCTGCGGGCTGAACATTCGCGTCGCCGGTCACCATGTACACGACGCCTTCGGGCGACACCGCCGCGCCCCGCCGTCCCCACATGCCGCCGCCTGCCGGGATGGAACGTGCTCGCCTTGCGCGTCGCCAGGTGGTACGAGTAGAGCGCGTTCGGAACGCCGCCGCAGCCCTGTGCCGTGGCCGTGTAGACGACGCCATTGACGACGTTCAGGGCGTAGGGCTTGCCGTTGGGCGGCAGGAACATGTCGGGAGGGGCGACGTCGGAACCGTCAGCCGCGTTGATCTGGTGAAGCCGCCCGTCCCATGCGATCGCGTAGATCGTGTACTTGCCTGGCGAGACCTGTTCCATCGCCGGCATCGCCGTCTGGCCGCCGAGGCAGAGCGTGTGGTAGACGGTCTTGTCGGTAGGCGCGAACGTGCTCTCGTAGCGCTTCTTCCAGAGCAGCTCACCGCTGGCGACGTCGATGGCGAACAGATCGTCGGAGATGCCGGCGACGATCGCGACCTCTCGCGACCCTCGCGCCGTCGTCACGCGCTCGGCAATCAGCGGCGAAAAGAGGTTGTGCATCTCGCGCGGCTGGCTATCGAGCTTGACCTTCCACAGCAGCTTCATGTCCTTGACGTTGGCGAGGGTGAAGACCTTCTCGTCCTTCATCCAGCCGGTACGGCCAGGATCGTTGCCTTCGGTCAAGTAGTCCGACGCCATGAGCGGGATGCAGGACGCGAGCACCGCCAGGAGGACGAGTCTGTTGAGAGGGGTCACGAGGTTCAACAGGTTCAAGGGTTCAAAGGTTCAGGTCAACCTTTGAACCCTTGAACCCCCTACTTCCCAGAACGTGAGCGGACTCCAAGCTGGATCACCCGGTTCGAATTGGCCCGAACGCCGCTGATCGAGCCGAACGCCGGATTCGTCTGCACGCCGGTCGCGAAGTCGAACGTCGCGACCGTGTTCACACCCTGATACTGCGTGGTGTTGAACACGTTGTACGCCTCGGCGCGTACCTGCAGGATGCGCCCGTCTCCGATACTGAAGTTCTTCAGCAGGGTCATGTCGTGGTTGATGTAGCCGAGGCCCATGCGGGCATCTTCCTGCCCGGCGCCAACCCCGGTGCCCTGATAGAGTGTGTCGGCCGGGTTGGTGAGCGGCCCAGGCGGCCGCACGCACTCGGTGCGGTACTGCCGCTCGAACGTTCGCTCGCTGCGCGGCAGATTTGGATCGCACACGATGACGACGCGCGAACCTCCGAGACCTCCAGTCAACGTCGTGGCGTTGGGCGCCGCGCCCGAGAAGTTGTAGGTAAAGTTCGAACAGGTGCCGCCCAGGAAGGTCGAGATCCCCGACAACTGCCAGCCGTCGAACACGCCTTTGACGATGGCGTTGTTGCCCATGAAGCTTGCTCGAGTCCCGGTATCATCCAGTTGTAGGTGACTTTCAGATTGTGCGGCCGGCTGCCGTTCTTGTGCGAGTTCCGTGCTCTCGTTCTCCTCCGGGCGTCCGGTACCAGTCATAGGCCGTGTACTGCTTGGTGACCGAGCCGGTGTAGTTCACCGCCCAGGCCAGCCCGCTGGAGAGCCGGCGGCGGACCTCCAACTGGATTGCGTTGTAGTTGCGGTACAGCTCGTCGAGGAAGACCCGCTGCGTGATCGCGCCGCGCCCCGGGTAGTTGGGACGAATGAGGTCGGTCGGCAGCACGTTGCCGGTCGTGGGATCGATCATGCGACGGCGTTGGGTTGGCGACCAGACGCGGATCCGGATCATTCAGCTGGTTCGTGTAGGACTGGCCGGCATTGACCGCGAACGCATTGCGCGTGGTATTGCCCACATAGGCCACGTCGGCCAGGAGCCGCCACGGCAGCTCGCGCTGCACGCCGACGCTCCAGGAATGCACCGTTATGGGCCGCGTCTCGTCCTGGACGGCGGTGCCAGCCAGCGGGTTCTCGAGCGACGGCGCATTGAAGCGATCGTCGATCGTGGTCCATTGGAGGTTGACCGTCCGGCTGATCACGCCGGTGAACCCGCCGTACTGCCCGTCACCGAGCCGGTTGTAGCTCGTGCCGAAGCCGCCGCGGACCGCCGTCTTGCCGTTCCCGAAGACGTCCCAGGCGAACCCGAGACGCGGCGCGGTCTTGATCCCGGCGCTGGGGAAGGTGTCGGGCAGTTCCTTGCCGAACACGGTGCCGTTGTTGATATCGCCCGAGCCGGCGACCACGGCGCCGATCCAAGGACTGGGCCGCAGCTCGCCGGTCAGCGGATTCCGGGCGACGCGATTGGCGCCGGTGCAGGGAAACACGCCGTTGGCGCAGTCCGGCTGCCACAGCTGGACCGCCTTCGCGGGATTCCACGCGTTGGGATCGAACCAGCCGATGTCGCGACCCGTCTCGCTCACCACGCCGATGTGCGAGAAGCGCACGCCGAGATCGAGCGTGAACTTCCGGTTGACCCGCCAGTTGTCCTGAACGAAGAACTCCGGCTCGTTGTAGTGGGGGCATCGACCGGGTGTTGTTGTTGTTCTCGGTGTAGCTGTTGAGGTTCCCGAGCAGCGCGTTCGCCCACCCGAGGTTGGTGTCGAGCGGATTGGCCGCGTCGGCGTTGAAGTTATACGTGCCCGCATTACTCGACAGCGCACCCGGCCGGCTGCTGCGTTCGTAGAAGAAGCCGGTCTTAAGGTTGTGCGTCCCGCGCACGTGGGTCAGGTTCACCGAGAAGTTGTGGGTAGGGTTCGACGCCAGCCATGGGAAGGCCTGGCCCTGGCCGATGTTGATGTTCCGCGTGTTCGGCAACGCGTTCGCGCCGGCGAAGGTCATGTCCGGCAGGATGTGGTTCGGATTGTTCTCGGGGAAGTACTGCCGGTGCCCCGGCAGGTGATTGCGATAGTCGAGCGCATCCCAATCGGCCTGCCCCAGCGGGATACACGTCCTGCGTCCGCCCAATTGGTTCCGCCGATGATCTCCAGCACGGTCGAGGCAGTGAATATGTGGGTCAGCGTGGCCACGTAGCCTGCGGTGTTGATGTCGTAGCTGCCGTTCCGACCACGGAAACCCCATGCCGGCGCCGGCGATCAGGGCCGGCGCGGTTTCGTTGTACTGGCCGCGGCCGAAGACTTCCTTGCCCATCTGGATGCGCGTATAGAACGTCGTGCCCTTCCGGATGTTCCAGTCGACGCGCGCGACGTTGTCGCGGCGCAGCTTCTCGGTATCGCCGGCGAACTGATAGTTGTAATTGCCCTGCGTGATCGGATTGTTCACCAGTGCCGGATCCGGCAGCGGGAACAGGTTCATAATCTGCCGGCCCATCGGATGGATCAGATTCTGCGGAATGACGTTGCCCGGGAAGCAGCCGGCGCCGCCGGTGTTCACGTTGCACGGCAGCCCGCTGGACGGGTTGCGGATGAAGCGCAGCGCGCCGGCGTTGTTCCTGGTCTGCGAGAAATCGCCATTGCGCTCCAGCGCCGACGGCATCGTGCTGCTCACCAGGAACGGATCGGTCCGCGGCAGCAGGTCCAGCGAGTAGAAGAAGAACAGCTTGTCCCGCTTCTCGTTGAACGTTGTGCCCGGGATCAGCACTGGCCCGCCCAGCGTGAATGCCGAGTTGTCGTAGCGATAGCGGGGCTTCGCGCACAGCGGCGAGGTGCCGCCAGTCGCGTCGCAGGTGCGGCGGCGGTCCCAAGGATTCGAGGTGAGCGCCTCGTGACGCTTGAAGTACGCCGCTGATCCGCGGAACTTCGAACTGCCGCTCTTGGTGACGACGATGATGTTGGCGCCGCCGGCGCGGCCGTATTCGGCCTGGTAGTTCGAGGTCTGAATCCTCACTTCCGCGATCGCGTCGAGCGAGGGAGTCACGTAGTTGGCCGCGCCGAACCCGGTGTCCTTGCTCGAGACGCCGTCGTACGACATCCCCATCAACTGGTCGCTGAGCCCGTTGATCTGCGTTCCGAGGAATGAATTCCAGCCCGGCGCGTTGCGGACATTCGTGTCCACCACTCCGGGCATCCCCTGCAGCAGCCCCAGGAAGTCGCGGCCGCGTAGCTGCGTATCCTTGATTTCATCGGCTCTGATCGTGCCCGATCGCTCGCCGCTCTGCGCCTGGGCGTGCAGTGCCGAGGCCTCGACGGTGACGATCTCCTCCAGGCCGCCGACGTCGAGCGTGATCGGCGGCACCGCGAGGCGTTCGGTCGCGGTCAGCACCAGTCCCTTCTGCTCGTAGGTTCTGAACCCCGTCAGCGTGACCCGCAGGTCGTACGTGCCGGCGACCAGGTTGGTGAAAACGAACAGCCCCTCGGTGTTCGTCACCGTGTCGCGAGTCACTGCGGTCGCGGTGTTCCGCACCGTGACCGCCGCGCCGGGAATAGCGCCCTTGCTGCTGTCAATGACCGAGCCGCCAATCTGGCCGCTCAGTCCTTGGGCGTGGGTGAGACCCGGCGTGCCGACCGCCAGGGCCAGTGTCAGGAAAGCGAGGACCCCTCTGAAACGATGCACGTTTCCTCCTCCGGGTAACCACTTCAGCCTGTTCACGAATTGACGCCAGTCAGCCGACATCCGCTGCGGAGCAGCGAGGCCGCGCGGCTGAGACGCGCGCCGATGGACGAGGATGTCTATGCCAGCTTTGGTCTGGCCTTGTCAACAAGAAAGTTGCGCTATACGAAAGCGAGTTGTCATCTCTCGCTACGCGCCGAGTAGCGCGTTGACGTGTTCGGCGGTGTCACAGACGTGCTGCGCCAGCACGGCATCCCGCCCCTGGGTCATGCGGGTCACCGGTGCTGAGACGCCGATCGAGCCGATGACGAGGCCCCCTCGATCGCGAACGGGCGCGGCCACGCAGCGGACGTCCTCCAGGTACTCGGCGTCGTCCATGGCGTAGCCGTCGGCACGTGCCCGGGCGCACACCTTGGCCAGTTCCGACAGCGACACGGTCGTGCGTGCGGTGTAGCGCTCGAGCGGGGTCGTGCCAAAGAGAGCCTTCAGCTCCTCCAGTCCGAAGTCGGCGAGCAGCGCCTTGCCGTGCGCCGTGCAGTGGAGCGGCATCAGCTTGCCGGTCTGGCCGGCGACGATGACGCCTTGGTCGCCGCAGGCATGGTGATCGATGAAGAAGACCTGGCGTCCTTCGCGGACCGCGAGATGCGCCGTTTCTCCCGTGCGCGTCGCGAGTGCCTTGACCGACTCGCGACAGATGCTGATCAGCATCCGGCTCCAGTCGTATTCACGCGAGAGCCGCCAGACGGCCGGCCCGAGCACATAGTGCTTCCGTCCGTTGGGGTTGGCGAGGAAGCCGCGGCGCTTCAGCGTGTTGGCCAGACGGAAGACGCTGCTCGGGTCGATGCCGAGGACCTGCGTCAGCTGCGCCAGCGGCACCGGCTCCGCCGATACCGCCACCGCTTCCAGGAGCGAGAGCGCGCGTTCCACGCTTTGTACGGGTGGCGTCTCCACCGCGCCCTTCTCCTGACTCTGGCGCGCTTTTCGCCTTCGCCCCCGCTATGGTGAGCCACGCCCCACTGTTTTTCTCCCCATGGTTCCTCTCCGCCTTGAGCGCCGTCGCACGCGAGCGCAGACCTGCCGTGCGCGGCTCGCTCGCTAGCGCTTGATCCCGTTCTTTTCATCGACTTCATTTCGCCTGCAGCCCATGCAGCGCGTACCGCGCCATGGCCTCCGTGGTCTTGTTCTTCAGCATCGCCCTCAGGATTGGTTCCGAACGGGATGAGCCGATGATGGCCAGCTGACGGCAGATCGCATCCTTGGCGCCGAGCGGGGCCTGGCTTTGCAGAACCTTCAACATCTTCTGTTCGGCATCGGCCGCGCCTTCCTTCGTCGCCGCGGCAAGCGTGACTTCGCGTTCGAACCGCCGCACCTGGGCGCGATCCTGCCCGAAGTCATAGGTCGTCATCGCCGCCAGCGCCGTGTCGAACCGGCTGCTGCCGCGCGGGCGTGGCGTCGCATCGGCCTCGAGATCGCCGAGCGCGTACTGGATGCCGGCCAGGAACATCGCCAGCATCCGTGGGTCCCAGAACACGTCAGGGTTATGTCCGAGGGTCGTGTAGAAGACGCGTCCCTTGCCGTGCTGCCGAATCCAGGCGACCGGATAGTCGTTGTCGTCGCGCAGGCACTGGCCGAAGCATCGCCCCTGCATCATGTCGGTCGACGATCGGATCGAGGCTCAGGAGCACCCGGACCTTGTCGCGCGAATACGGCGGCCCCGAGGCGATAGTGCTCATCGGCGTAGTTCGAAGGGCTTGCCGTCGAAGGCGCGTGTGATCGGATGGGCCGGATCTTCGATGTTGATCGTCGCCTTCTCCGTCGGTTCCCGGTGCGAGGCGCCGGTCGCGCCAAGAATATCGCCGAACGCGGTCCACTGTCGGCGAAGCGACGCTGGTGCCGTGATTGCCCACGACGCCGCCGCCGTTGGCGACGAAGGCGGCGAAGCCGGCGCGGATCTCCGGCGTGTCGAAGATGTCGCCGACGGTGTTGTTCAGATAGACCGCGTCGTATTGCTGCAGATTGGCCGACGAGATCGCGTCCGGTTCGCTCGCCAGCGTCGCCGTAAACGCCCCGGTCTTCTCACCCATCAACTGCACGCGAGGTTGGCGTAGGGAATCGACGAGTGGCCGCCGTATTGCCGGCCGAGGTAAATCCCCTGCCTGTCGAAGACCAGGAGCTTGCGCGGCTTCTTCGGAGCGCGCGGGCGCTTTCGCGGGAAGGGCGGCCTCGATCTTCGCGCGATCCTCGGGCGAGACCTCGCGGCGTCGACGTGGTTCCTGCGCCGGCGCAGCCGCGTGGCTGCGTCTGGCTTGCGGTGGCCGGCGCCTGCATCGGGGTCGATTCATTGCCGGCAGCGATCGTCCCGGCAACCGCCGACATGAGAACAAACAGTGTCAGCCTCATATCGTGTAGCTCCACGGCGCGCGAATGGCGCGGGAGAGCAGGCGGTTGGCCTGCTCGTCGTCGATGAATCGTTCAGCCTTCGCATCCCAGCGCAGCTTGCGCTGCAGCTGCATCGCGATGGCGGACTGCTGGCACATCGTTTCCGCGTGCACGGCCGCCGTGATCGGCGAGATGGGCTGCGCTTTCTTCCGGATGGCGTCGAGGAAGTTCTGCTTGTGGTCGTCCGAGAAGATGACGTGCTTCTCGTTCGGCCCGATGACCGTCTGCGCCAGCGACTCAGGCTCGGTGCGCACCCCCTGACGGCTGACCCAGATCCAGCCCTTCGACCCCGTGACCAGGCTGGCCATGCCGCCCAGTTCGAACTGCTTGGCTCTCTTCTTGGCGGTGACGAGATCCATGTGGATCACGGTGGGGCCGCTCGCGTATTTCTGTTCGACGGTCCACGAGTACGGCACGTCGCGGATGTCCTCGTAATAGCGCGCGCGCCCTTCGATCTCGATCGGCGCGGTGTCGTCGGTGTCGAAGAAGAACTGCGCCGCGTCGAGGTCGTGAATGCCCCAGGCCCCGCCGAGACAGCCGAGGCCGTAGTCGCGGATGAACAGCCAGGTGAGCGAGACGCGCACGTCGCTGTACGGCACGTACGGCGACGGGCCGAGCCACATGTCGTAGTCGAAGCCTGGCGGTGGATCTTTCAACGTCTCGGGTGCCTCCGGCTTGGGCGGTCCGCCACCAGCCGAGCCGATCATGATGTTGCGCACGTCGCCGATGTAGCCGTTCCGCACCAGCTCCGCGTGTCAGCCGGTAGTTGACGCTGGAGCGCTGCTGCGTGCCCCACTGGAAGACGACGCCGTATTTCTGCACCGCTTCACGCAGTGCCAGGCCTTCGGCCAGCGTGACGCTGAGCGGCTTCTCGCAGTACATGTGCTTCCCGCGGCGCGCCGCCTCGATGCCAATCAGCGGATGCCAGCGTTCCCCGGTGGCGATGACCACGGCATCGATGTCCGGCCGCGCCAGCAGCTCGCGAAAATCGGGATGCGCGGCGCATTTCGAATCGCCATACTGCTGATTGACCGCGCCCTGAGCGCGTTCGAGTGTCTCCGGGCGGACATCGGAGATGGCGAGGATCCGGACGTCCGGCATCTTGAGGAATCCGCCAACGTGGCCGCCGCCCATCCTCCCGACGCCGATGTGCCCGATCGTGATGCGATCGCTCGGGGGAGTCGTCTGCGATCGCGCGATGACGTGCCGCGGCACGATCATCGGGGCCACCGCCGCGACCGTTGCGGCGCGCAGGAACTGGCGACGATTCACCTGCGAACGCGGAGCCGAAGGGATGGTCGACACTGTTTTCCTCCTCCATGGGACGCGAGCGTCCGGCTTGACACGCGGCGGCGCCATTAGTATAAGTGCTGCGCACTGCGTTTGCGCAATACGCAAACAAGGGTTCAACAAAATTCTCGGCTCCCGCCCGCGTGACGGCAATCAGCGGAGCGACGGAAGGCGAGGTTCCCGTGGGAGGTTCAGTGAATCGTCGGACGTTCACGAAGGCCGTACTCGCCGGAATCGGCGCGGCGGCGATGCCGCAGCCTCGGCGCGGCGCCGCTCCACAGGCGGCGGCCCAGGCGTCAAGCCGGCACGGCGAAGCAGCTTCGCATCGGGTGCACCTCCCTGGTGTGGAACACTTTTCCGCGATCGCCGGAGACTCTCGAAGCCGCCGTGCGGGACATGTCGGAGCTCGGCTACAAGGGATTCGAGACGTTTGGCGCAAGTCATCGAGGACTTGGGACAAGAAAGGGACGCTCGAAAAGCTGATCGCCCAGTACAAGATTCCGCTGATCTCTGCCTATGCCACCCTGAACGTCATCGATCCGTCCGTTCGCAAGAACGAAATCGCCACCATCGTCCGCTGGGGCAAGATCCTGAAGAAGTACGGCGCGAACTTCATGGTGATCGAGGTCGGCGGCGCCGACGCGCAGGGCTACGACTTCGCCGCGCACCGCGCCAACATCGTCGCCGCCGCTGAACGACTACGGCAAGGCCTGGCCGATCTCGGCGTGGGCTCGGGCCTGCACCAGCACACGGGTACCGCGGTCGAAACGCGCGACGAGGTCTATGCGGTCATGGAAAGCGTCGACACGCGGGTCTTCAAGTTCGCCCCCGACGTCGGTCAGCTGCAGAAAGGCGGCGCCGACGCGGCGAAGGTCGTCAAGGACTTCGCGTCGATCACCGTGCACATGCACCTGAAGGATTTCGTCAACGGTCCGCACATGGGCGGCTATTCGCCCGCTCGGCATCGGCACGGTCGACCTGAAATCGATCCTCGAGACGATGGAGCAGGCGAATCCGAAGGCGAACATCATGCACGAGCTCGACGGCTCGCGGAACATGCCGTACACGGCGCGACAGACCGCGGAAATCAGCAAGTGGTATCTGCAGAAGCTCGGTTACATGCAGGGAACCTAAGATGCGATCGCTGCGCTCGCCGGCGGCGATGTGGTGTTGCACGAGCGAATCTGCATGGCAACGCGGTGATCCGAAGAGGAAGCCATCGATGAGTACGCTGTTCCAACGGCCGATCGATCGTCGGACCCTCCTCAAGCAGGGCGCTGGACTGCTCGCCGCGCCGTGGATATTGCCGAGAATCGGTCTGAAGGCCGCCAGCGAGCGGATCACTGTCGCGTCCATCGGCGTCGGCATCATGGGTAACGGGAACCTTCGACGGATGGTCAGCAACCCGGACCTTCAGGTGGTCGCCGTGTGCGACGTCGACGATTGGCGCCTGAATGACGCCAAGAACACGGTCGAAACCGCGTACGCGGCCGAGACCAAGCGTGGAAACTACAAGGGCTGCGCGGCCACCAAGGACTTCCGCGAGATCCTGGCGCGTCCGGATATCGATGCCGTCCTGATCGCCACGGGCGACCGATGGCATGCGGTCATCTCGACGATGGCCGCAAAGGCCGGTAAGGACGTCTACTGCGAGAAGCCCGTTTCCCTCACGATTCACGAATCGCGCGTAATGGTCGATACCTTCCGCCGCCATAATCGGATCCTCCAGGGGGGCTTCCAGCAACGCTCCGTAGACGACTTCGCGGCCGCCCGTCACCTCATTCAGATCGGCCGGATCGGGACGCTGAAGAACATCTACTGCCACTGGTACGGAACGAGCAACGTCCTCAATCTTCCGGCCGAGCCCACACCTCCCGGCCTCGACTGGGATATGTGGCTCGGCCCGGCGCCCTACCATCCCTTCAACAGCCGCTATCACCCGGTCGGTCAACGGGGCTCGCGAACTGTCCCGTGGGATATCCAGCGAGATTTCGCGGGCGGCAGCATCACGTCCAATGGCGTGCATCACCTGGACATCGCGCAGTGGGTGATGGGAATGGACGCACAGCGGCCCGGTGGAGATCGTTCCCGGGACGCCCGAGCGTCGGATCATCGACTACAAGTACGCGAACGGCGTCCTCGTGCAGTCGTTCCAGGGCCAGCTCAATCCCAAGTTCCAGGACATTCCGGCGGGCTTCGATCCGGCGACGCGCTTCCAGTGGGAGATCCTGTTCGTCGGCGACCGCGGATGGATCGTCGCCGGACGTCGAGGGCCCGCTGAAGGCCTCCAACCCGGACGATCCTGGCGGACGTGTTGCTGACGCCGCCCGAGCCGCTGCAGGCGCCGACGCGAAGACCGGTGCCACCTCGCCGCAGGACCTGGCCGAGCAGATCTATCGGGCGCGCGGTTACGCGCACCACGACAACTGGATTCAAGCGATTCGGCTGCGCTCGCAGCCGGTGTCGAATGTCGAGGCCGCGACGCGATCGATCAAACGTCGGGCACCTCGCGAACATCGCCACCTGGACCGGCCGCACGCAGAAGTGGGATCCGGTCAAGCGAAACGTTTATCGGCGACGAGACCGCCAATCAGATGCGCCAACGGGCGATGCGCGCGCCATGGACCGTGTGACCGAGGAAACGACGATGTCGCAAACACCGCAGAACGCGAGACCTCGACCAGGCCTTCGCAGGCGCTGAAGACATAGGTCAGGGCAAGATCGGCGACGATCCGGCGCCGGTCCAGGGCCCGATCGACAAGGCGGTCATGGCCGTGCAGGGGAACATGGCGACATCGCGCGGCGCTCGAACGGCGCCTCGCGGCGGCGCTCGACCCCCGACTATCTCGCTCCGTCCGCCCGGTCCTTCGTGTGCCGCCAGTTGGCATTCATCGGCACGCCGGCGTCTGTGCGCGCGCTGGCGCCCCTGGTCCTTGAAGAGGAGCTGTCGGTCCATGCCCGGAATGCGCTCGAGCGCATTCCGGGAGCGGAGTCCGAGAAGGCCCTCCGCGATGCGCTCGGCCAGGCCAAGGGTCGCACGAGGATCGGTGTGATCAATTCCGTCGCCGCGCGACGGGATGCGGCGAGCACGCCAGTCCTCATCAAGATCCTGGGCGAGGATCCCGAGTCCGCGGCGGCAGCTGCCAAGGCCTTGGGAGAGATCGGCACGTCCGAGGCGGCCAAAGCGCTCGCGGCCGCTCGCGGGAAGGGACCCGCGCCGGTGCAGCAGGCCGTTGTAGACGGCACGCTGATTTGCGCCGATCGACTCGTGGCGGCCGGCCAGCGAAGTCAAGCGATCACACTGCTCGAAGGCTTGACCGGGGCGTCCCAGCCGGAGCATGTGCGCCTGGCTGCCCATAGGGCGCTGTCCGCCGTCGCACGTAACTGATTGCGGCTCCACACCGGCAAGCGAAGAAGGCCAGGGCGACAATGGTGAGGTGGTCTCTGCTTCCTTGTGCCTTCTCGCTTCTGCCTGTTTTGTGGCTGCTTCCTAGCCCTCAGGCGCAGGAACCGTCCGTCACCACCGCGCGACACGTGAGTGAGTTCCGCGGCCTGACAATGGGCGGGACGTTTTCGGTGAAGGTCGTCACTGCCAAAGACGAGTTGGAAACTACCGGTTTTGGCGATCTCGATCGGGCGATCCGCTCCAGCCTGACTCGCATCAACAAGCTCATGTCCACCTGGGATCCGGACTCGGAGCTCTCGCGATTCAACCGATCCACGAGCCTTGCACCGTTCGCTCTTTCACCCGAGACGTTCGAGGTGTTCAGGTGGTCGATCGATGTCGGGGCCCTGACCGGCGGCGCGCTCGACGTCACGATCGGACCTCTGGTCGACGCCTGGGGTTTCGGACCGAGCGGTCCCCGCAAACGCTGCCGACCAACGACGAGATCGCACGGCTGCGCGAAGCGATGGGCCCGGGCAAGATCGAGCTCAATCCGGCGACGATGACCGTGCGGAAGACGAAGCCGGACGTGCAGTGCGACCTTTCGTCGGTGGTTCCCGGCTATGCCGCCGATCGACTCTCGCGGGAACTGACAGATCGAGGTTTTACGGATTTCCTGATGGACGTCGGCGGCGAAGTGCTCGCCCGGGGCCGCAACCAGGCCGGCACGCCCTGGCAGGTCGCCATCGAGCGTCCCGAGCGGCACGGCGAGACGATTCAGCGCGTCGTGCCGATCTCGGATCTGGCGATCACCACCGCTGGAGACTACCAGAAGTATCGTGAAGTCGACGGCCAGCGGGTCACGCACATCCTGGATCCGCGAACCGGGCGTCCGTTGACGCACCGGCTGGCGTCGGTCACCGTCATCGACCCGCTCGCGGTGCGCGCCGACGCGTTCGACACGGCGCTGATGGTGCTCGGGACGGACGAAGGGCATGGCGCTGGCGACAAAGCTCGACCTCGCTGCCTGTTCATCGAGCGCACGGCTGACGGATTCACCGAGCGCGCGACGCCGCGCTTCGAGGCGATCGCCGCCAAACGGTAACAACTATGGAGGATCGAATGATTGTGCTGACAGCGAAGTACTTCGTGAAGGCAGGCCGCGGAGACGAGGTCGAGGCGGCGCTGCGCCGCATGGCGCCGCTCGTCAAGGCCGGCGAACCCGGCTGCACGCTGTACCACGCCAATCGATCCGCCGAGAACCCCGACCTGTTCCTGCTCTACGAGCACTACACCGATCAGGCCGCGCTCGAGGCGCACCGCAACACGCCGCACTTCAAGGAGATCATCGAGGGCGTCATCGTGCCGCTCCTCGACAAGCGGGAGCGCGAGCTGTATCAGTCGGTCGTCGCGTAGCCGGCGGACATGAAGCTGGTCTCCTTCTTCGCTGCCGTCGCCGATGGGACCGCAGATCCGCACCGGGGCGCTCGACGCCGCGGGCGGCATCGTCGATCTCGCCGGGGCGTGCCGTGCGTTGCTGCTCGGCGAAGGGCTCACCTCCGGCGCGGCGGTGCGCGTCAGCGAGGCGCTGCTGCCGGGCGACATGGTGGCGTTGATCGAAGGAGGCGAACGCTCGCTCGACGCCGCGCGCCGGGCGCTGCAGTGGGCGGCTGACGAGGGGCCGGACGCCGACGGCGTGCCGATCGTGCTATCCGGCGGAGGGACTCCATTTCCTGCCGCCGGTGCCCGGCCGCCGCTGCTGCGGGACTTCATGGGCTTCGAGACGCACCTGCGCAACATCTATCCGAAGCTGGGGCGCGAGATCCCGCCCGAGTGGTACAACATTCCCGTGTACTACAAGGGCAACCCCGGCAGCCTCGGGCGCGCACGGCGACGACATTCCGATTCCCTCGTACGCCACGGCGCTCGACATCGAGTTCGAGCTGGCGATGGTCATCGGGCGGGGCGGCATCAACATCCCAGCCGGAGCGCGCGCTCGACCACGTCTTCGGCTACATGATCTACAACGACTTCAGCGAGCGGACGATTCAGGCCCGCGAGATGTCGGTCGGCCTCGGTCCGGCCAAGGGGAAGGACTTCGTGCGCGGCCACGTGCTCGGACCGTACCTGGTCACCGCAGACGAGGTGCCCGACATCTACAACCTCCGCATGGTCGCTCGCGTGAACGACGAAGTCTGGTGCGAGAGCAACTCCGGCACGATCCACTGGAAGTTCGAGCAGATGATCGCCCACGTGTCGACCGATGAGCTCCTGCGGCCCGGGCGAGATCCTCGGCTCGGGAACGGTCGGCGGCGGGTCGGGCGCCGAACGGGGCACGCTCCTCGGCCGCGGCGACGTCGTCGAGCTCGAGGTCGAACGCCTCGGCACCTTGAGGAACCGGGTCATCTGAATGCCGATCGCCACGATCAATCCCGCAACCGCCGAAACGCTGCAGACCTTCGATGCGCTGACCGACGCGCAGCTCGACGACAAGATCGCGCACGCGGCGCGGACGTTTCAGACCTACCGCCGGACGCCGCTCGCCGAGCGCGCGGCCTGGCTGCTGCGGGCGGCGGAGATCCTCGAGGCGGAGCAAGGCGCGTTCGGCCGCCTGATGACGACCGAGATGGGCAAGCTCGTCAAGGCGGGCGGCGAGGAAGCGGTCGAAATGCGCGTGGGGCTGCCGGTTCTACGCCGAGCACGCCCCGCGCATGCTCGCCGACGAACCGGCGCAGAGCACGGCGACGGAGAGCTTCGTCCGCTACCAGCCGCTCGGTCCCATCCTCGCGGTGATGCCCTGGAACTTTCCGTTCTGGCAGGTCTTCCGCCTCGCGGCGCCCGGCGCTGATGGCCGGCAACGTCGTGCTGCTCAAGCACGCGTCGAACGTGCCGCAGTGCGCGCTGCGCGATCGAGGACATCATCCGGCGCGCGGGCTTTCCCGACGGCGCGTTCCAGACGCTGCTGATTCCGCCGGGCCAGGTTCAGCGCGTCCTCGACGATCCGCGCGTCGCCGGCGGCGTCGCTGACCGGGCAGCGAGCAGGCCGGCCGCCAGCGTCGCCGCCGCCGCCGGCCGGCAGATCAAGAAGACCGTGCTCGAGCTCGGCGGCAGCGACCCGTTCATCGTGATGCCGAGCGCCGACATGCGCGCGGCGATCGAGACGGCGGTCAAGGCGCGCGTCGTCAACAGCGGGCAATCGTGCATCGCCGCCAAGCGTTTCATCGTGGCCGAGGCGGTGGCGGACGCGTTCGAGCGCGGCTTCACCGCGAGGATGCAGGCGCTCAAGGTCGGCGATCCGCTGGATCCGGCGACCGAAGTCGGGCCGCTGGCGACGAGGACCGTGCTCACGGACCTCGACGATCAGGTGCGGCGCTCGGTCGCGGCCGGTGCGCGCGTGCTGACCGGTGGCCACGCGCTCGATCGGCCGGGCAACTACTACGCGCCGACGGTGCTGACCGACATCAAAGCCGGGTTCGCCGGCTTACGCGAAGAGCTGTTCGGGCCGGTCGCGGCCCTGTTCCGGGTGCGCGACGCCGACGAGGCGATTCGCCTGGCCAACGACACGTCGTTCGGTCTCGGCTCCAGCGTGTGGACGAACGACGCGGCGGAACGCGCGCGATTCATCGACGAGATCGAGGCAGGGCAGGTGTTCGTGAACGGCATGGTCGTGTCCGATCCGCGCCTGCCGTTTGGCGGCATCAAGAACTCCGGCTACGGACGCGAGCTCGGCGCCTACGGCATCCGCGAGTTCGTCAACGTCAAGACGGTCTGGATACACGACGCTGGGGCTTGAGAGGATTTGTGAAACTCAAAGGCAAAGTCGCGTTGGTGACAGGAGCGGGTCGCGGCATCGGCCGCGGCATCGCCGAGGTTTTCGCGGCGGAGGGCGCCGATGTCGCGGTGAACGATCTCACCGAGGCTGAAGATGTCGTGCAGGCGCTCCGCGCCACGGGCCGCAGGGCAATCGCGGTCAAGGCGGACGTGGCCAGACGCGCGGACGTCAAGCCGATGATCGACAGAGTCTGGCAGGAGCTCGGACCGATTGACATCCTCGTCAACAACGCCGGCATCGAAACGATCGTGCCGTTTCTGGAGCTGACCGACGAGCAGTGGACGCGGCTGGTCGATGTGAACCTGCGCGGCGCGTGGCTCTGCTCACAAGTCTTCTGCCAGCGGGCGCTTGCCGAGGGCCGCCGCAAGGGCAGCATTATCAACATCGGCTCGATCCAGGCGGCGAAGGTCCTGCCGGGCCGCACCCATTACGCGCCGACCAAGCTCGGCCTCGAAGCACTGACCCGCAATATGTCCGCCGAGGTGACGCCGCAGGGCATCCGGGTCAACTGCATCCATCCGGGCTTGATCGATACACCCATGACGTCGTGGGTGATGAACGATGCAGTCGTGCTGCCGCAGGTCCTTGCTCAGATCTCGCTCGGACGGGCCGGCGAACCGCGCGAGATCGGCACGGTGGCGGCCTTCTTCGCATCGGACGAGGCCAGTTATCTGACCGGGCAGTCGATTTTCGTGGACGGCGGGTGGCAGGGCAAATGAGCTCCGCTACTCACCTGTACCGAACGCCAACAGTACGTTGCCGGGCATGCCTCGTTGAAAACCGATATAGCCGGAGACTACGTAGACCATTCCATCCACCACGATTGGACCGGCAGATCCCATTGATCCACCCTTCGCCGGCACGCCGTTCACCGTATTATCGAAAGGCTGCGCCGTGTTGAATTGCCATAGCAGCGCGCCATTACTTGCCGACAGGGCTCTCAACATTCCGTCGACGCCAGCAGAGAGAACGACTCCGGGCAGCAGCGTCACGGCCGCGCTCGCAATAACGCGCTGTGGTGGCGGCGCTGGCACCTGGGTCGGCTGCGCGGCTCCGCGTCCCTGTGCTGGCGCGTTTGCGGCAATGGCGGGCGCTCCTGGACCGGCCTGAGCGGCAACGGGAGGTTGCGGGGCAACCGGAAGCGGTGCTGGATCGAAAGGCGTGTACCATCTCTCCATACCGGTCGCCACATCGAGTGCCACGAGACCAGTGCTGCGCAAGTTGAAATACGCGGTGCGATCGTCGGCGGCGCCGCCGAACACGATCTCGCCGCCGCCGCCCGGCAATACCCTCGCGACGTCCAAGCTCCAGACGAGAGCGCCTTTCTTGTCGACATCGAACGCCCATACGGTCCCTGATTTCTGGCCTGCCACGAGCAAGTCGCGGCCGGCGGGCAGCGACACGAGCATTGGCGATGCCGAAAAATCCCAATCGGGCGCACCGGGCGACATACAGCTCTCCGGTGGGAGACTCGTTCCCTGAGGACCACCCGCATTCGGGTTCCTGCCAGGTATGGCCTGCTGGCAGCCGCCATGCCAGATGTCGCGGGGGTGAGCTTGGAACGACCACAACATCTTTCCAGTGTCGAGGTCCATGGCGATGATCGCGTCGCTGAACTTCGTCGCAGGCTCAGTAAACCCGTTCCCGGTACCGACGTACAGCGCGTTGCGCTTGGGATCGAGCGTCGGAGAATTCCAGACACCTGCACCGGAAGGACCCCATATCTCTTTACCGTTGGCTGCTGTCTTAACGACTTTCGGCAGGTCGGGAATGGTGTAGGTTGTCCAGATCACCTTCCCGGTGCTGGCATCGAGCGCCACCACCGCGCCGCGGCTGGTGCAGCACTGGTACTGCGCTTGGGCGCCCTCAACTTCCTCCAGCGAGGCGACTGGTACGTAGAGCCGGTCTTTGTAGAGCCTGGGTGCCGCGGTGATCCGAGCGACCGGGTGTGGAATCGGTCTGACCTGCCAGACCGGCTCGCCTGTGAAGGCATCAAGGGCATAAATATTCCCGCGGATGTCTCCGAAATATGCGAGCTGCTGCCGAGCGACGTCCCTCCGATCACCAATCGAGATCGCGCTCCTCACGCCCGCTTGCGCCTGAAACGACCAGTACACACACCCGGTCTTGGCGTCGAGCGAATACACTTGCCCGGTATCAGAGCTCAGGTAGAGTCTTCCACCAACGACGGTGGGTTCGTTATACATAGAGGTTGCGCCCGGGACGCCAAAGGCCCACAGAACCTTCAAGCGCGAAACCTGCCCGGGAGAGAGCTTCGCCGTACTGGACGATTGCAACCTCGTGTTGCCAATCGACGGGCTCCATCCATTCCACGAAGGGCCCGATTGCGGATCGCCCAACAGTGGATTCGACGTGCAGCGGTTCCTCATCACGGCGGCGGACGTGGTGTCTCCCTCCGTGAGCCGGCGGCCGGTCAGCGACTCCGCGATGGATATCTTTTGTTGGTCCGTCAGGTTCTTCGCCATGGCCTGCATGGTGCCGGTTGTCATTGCCCGGTAGATCTTCTCAGGAGACATCTGCCGAAGGACAGCGAGGTCCGGCGCATTTGGCACCTGCCCGCCTCCGTGGCACCCGGCACAGTTGGTCCTGAAGGCACCAACGACGGCTTCGTTGTTGGCATTGCGCCCGCCGCCGCGCCCGGTCTGCGGCGCCGGCGCCGGCCCGGGCTGGGCCTGTGGCTGTGGCTGCTGGCCGCGGACGGGAGGATTGAAGGACACGCAAAACATGCCGACAACTGTCGTCATTACGGCGAGGGTGAAGAAGCGTCTCATAATTGGCCTCTGGCCTCCTTAGGGCCGTCGCGATGCGAGGTCAGTCCAGCCGTTAATGCGCCTAGCAAGAAGCTGATTGCGCCATTCGAAACCTGCAGACCCTTTGGCCTGGTCGACCCGGCGTGTCTCGCGAGGCTTCGGCGTGGCGTCGGCATCCAGATCGCCGAGCGCATACTGAGTACCGGCGAGGAACATCTCGAGCATGCGCGGATCCCAGAACAGATCCGGGTTATGACCCAGCGCGGTATAGAACACTCGCCCCTTGCCTTCCTGCCGGATCCAGGTGATGGCGTAATCGTTGTCGTCGCGGAAGCACCGCCCGTAGCACCGTCCCTGTTGTTCGTTGACCGAAGCGGCATCGACAGTCATCAGAACCCGCAAACGTTCGCGTGAAAATGGCGCCTGGAATCGATAGAACTCGTCGAGCAGCTCGAACGGCTGGCCGTTGAACGCCCGCGTAATCGGGTGAGAGGGATCCTCGATGTGGACGATGGCTTTTTCGTCCGATTCGCGGTGGGACGCGCCGGAGGCGCCAAGAAGCTCCCCAAACTCTTTCCAGTTCGGAGACGCGACACTGGCACCGTGACTGGCGACAAGGCCCCCGCCGTTCGAAACGTAATCCAGGAACCCTCGACGCAGCTCCGGTGTGCCGAACACATCGACGGTGGTGCCCACGTTGTTGTTGAGATAAACCGCGTCGTACTGCTTCAAACTATCTGCCTGCAGGACCGACGGGTCACCCGAGATGGTCGCCGTGAACGCCCCGGTCTTTTCACCCATCAACTGCATCGCGAGGTCGGCGTACGGAACCGACGGATGGTTCGCGGAGCCGTCGAAAATGAGAAGCTTCCGCGGCCTGCGCGGCGTAGCGACGGCCTTGGCCGGGAGGGCCGCTACGATTCTTCCGCGTTCGATCAGTAGCACTTCACGCCGCGGTCGCGGCGCGCCCGGAGGATTCCCTCCTTGTCGCCCCTGCCCCTGGCCCAGGCCTGGCGGGGTGGCTGGCGCGGTTGAGGGCGTTTGTCCACCGGCCAGGCCCAAAGGCTGTAGCGTGGCCTGCGCCGACAACACGGCGGCGCCCAACATGAAGCCGAGGCGAACGAGTCTCATATCGTGTCGCTCCAGTCGTGTAGCTCCAGGGCCCAGATATCGCGCCTGACAGCCTGCGGTTCGCCTTGCTCGTCGTTGATGAATCGCTCGGCGTTCGAATACCGCCGGAGCTCATCTTCCCACTCGATCCGGTTTGACAGCCGTGAGGCTGGTTACTATAGTGCAGCCCGGCCAGCGACACAACAGCATTTGCACGATGCGCAAGTACAAATACCCGTCGCCAACAGGCTATTTGAGGCCACTGTCATGGAATTGAATCAGTCGTGATGCCAATGCGTACGATCGTTACCGCTCTCGCGTTGCTCGCCCAGACGTCTTCGATATTCGGTCAGCAGCCAGCCTTCGTCGTCGGCGAGAAGGTCGCTGGGTCGGTTGGTTTCTACGATGCTCAGTTCACGCGCCTGGGTGGCGTGAAAGTCGGCGTGCATCCACATGAGATGTCGCTCTCGGCCGACAAGAGAACGTTGTATGTCGCCGACAACGGCGTACTGTGGATGACCGAGACAGGCCCGGGCGAAAACACGCTTTCAGTGATCGACATTCCTTCGCAGCGCAGGACCGCGGTGATCGATCTCGGGCAGTTTCGCCGGCCTCACGGTATTACGTTCGATGAAGCGTCCGGGCGTGTGTGGGTCACGACCGAGCAGCCTTCCCAGCTTCTCAGTGTTGATCCCGTCAAACGCCAGATCCTCAGGCGTTACGACGTGCAGGGGAAAGCGCCGCATATCGTCAACATCGGGCTGGGCGGCTGGGCTTTCTGCAGCAACACCGACACGGGAACGGTGGCGGCCATCAACACCGACTCCGGCGAAGTCCGGCTGATCTCGAGCGGCGCGCGCCCACAAGGACAGGCGCTGTCCCCCGACCGCAAGACCTTGTACGTCACGAACTCCGGCGAATCGTCGATCTCGATTCTCGACCTCGAACGAAAAACACGAATCGGTACCATCCCGACCGGGAGCGCGCCGGTCCGTCTGGCGCTGTTACCGGACGGTAAGACGCTGATTTACGCGCTCCAAGAAGGGCGATCGGTGGCATTCGCCGATATCGAGAGCCGTAAGGAGATTCAGCAGATCCCGCTGGCCGGGCGGCCAGTATCGATCTCGCTATCCAGGGATGGGCGGCTGGCCTATAGCTCGGTTCAGGAAGAGGACAAGATCTACGTCATCTCCATTTCGGAACGGAAGATCGCGGGCGTCTACGACACACCGAAAGGCACGGGACCCGACCCCGTGATTCCGCTCCGATAAGGCACACGGACTTCAATTCAAGGAACACATCCAATGAAGTCAATTCGATCGGAGCCGGCCGCCGACGGTGCGCAGCAGACGCCGACCCCGTGGTTTCAGCGGAGTGCGTGTTGGTTGGAGGTGCGACTTGGGCAGGCGGCCACATTCGAGGTGGCCTGGGCTCATTGGACGACTACGAAACAAGGTGGCGGAACAGATCCTTTTTGACCTCTGGCGTGCTGATTTTCCAAACACAACCATCGATGAAGAAGTGATGAATATTGATGAGGGCCAAAAGAATCGTGGCACCAAACGGTAAGGTCTCGCCTGGAAGCGCGTCGGGGCCAAGGAACAGAAACGCACCGACAGCGATGAGGGCGAGCACGTACATGACGATATGGTTTCGCTCTGCTTGGCTCTCTTCGGTGTGGCTGCGATTGATTTCCACCCGTAACGGGAAAATCAAGTACTGCAGCGCATGGCAGACCTGCACGAGCAACAAACCCGCAGGGCCGCGGGAAAAGACCAGATACCCGAAGTAGAGAAGGGGAATCGGCACCAACGCCGAGAGCGGCGGCACTCGTTTAGTTCGGTAACCCATGCGAACGAAGACCGCAATCGCGACCACCATCGCGACGTGGGCGAGGGGCCTGATGACCTCGAGAAGGGTCTCCAAAAACGGCTTCAGCTCGGGTACGAACAGTGTGTATTTCGGCACCAGGTGGTTGGCGATCGCGACGTGCCAGGCCATGAACACGAGAAGAACCGTGCGTAGCACCTGCCGTTCGATCTTCTGAATTTGTACGCCGCCGAGATAAGAGAAGGAGGCGACCATTCCCCAGGTTTGTCCAGCGTAGTGGGCGGCCAGATACATACCGGAGGTCAAGTCAGCCAGGTGAAAGTACTTTTTGTTGATCGGCTCGCGGAACACAACCGGATGAACCAATGAAAATAGCAAATATGAACTGAGCACGATCGGCAGGTAAATCGAGGCCCACTTGTAGCGATAGACAATCTCTTTGGATTGGTAGAGCAGGCGATAGGACGCGATGAAATGCGGGAAGTTGAACAGGATCTGCAGGCCCAGGATCATCGCGGGCCAGTAGGCGTAGGAGGCCAAGTCCCGGGGACTCAGAGCGATCACCGCCAGGGCGCAGATGCCAATGCCGCCTATGCACAAGAAATCGAGCGTAGGCGAAAAGATTGCCCGTACCCCGGCCGCTTTGGGCGCCTCCGTTGCGGTCGCATCCGGCGCGGCCTTCTTCGCTTTTTCTAATCGACGCACCATGCCCCGGCGCCGCTGGTTATAGAACACTTCGAGGTCGTCGAACAACTGGGCCTTCGCGTCGGCATCGCTGGCGAACCGTTCGCCAAACTCGCTCTTGACGTCGCGAAGAACGCCTCCACGACCAAGCTTGACGATGATGCGGTCAGGGCCCGACACTATGGAACCGTTCATTAAAGTCCCGAAAGTGCTTGGAGATGCCGAGGGTGCATGAGGCGAATCTTGATCGGCTTCCTCGTGGCGACAACGTTTCTGCTCCCGGCCTGCAAGAAGAAGATCGAGGGGGGCAACGTCGTGCAACTCGGCGCGGACGACCCGGGCCTTGCGGCCGCGGCCGCTGAAGCCAAGCGCCGCTGGCCCGAGTTCGTTGCGGCGTTCAACGAGCACCGGCCAGGGCGAAAGTGCGCTGTGAAATACGCTGCGCCCATCAAAAGTGGGGGCGACGAGCACATCTGGATCATGGTCACCGCCTTGAGCAGCGCCACGATTTCCGGCACACTCGGGAACGATGCCGTCGAGGACATCGGGCTGAAGCTCGGCGATGCCGTGACGATCCAGACGGGCGACATCGAGGACTGGCTGTTCACCGACGGACAGTCCATGACCGGCGGATTCTCGATCTCGACTCTCCGGAACGCCGCGGGCAAGCGAGAGCTGTTCACCGACGGACAGTCCATGACCGGCGGATCCTCGGTCTCGACTCTTCAGAACGCCGCGGGCAGGCGAGACGGCAAATGAACGCCGGCGGGAGGATCGTGTCGTCGCCGGATTAAGCAACGAGGCGTCTCCACCACGTCTCATCGCAATGAAGGATCCCGCTCGCGACTTCTTCAGGTCGGCCACCTTGATCCCCAGCCGCTTGAGCCGTGATGCCAGCGTGCCCGCGTTGACGCCCAGCAGTTCGGCGGCGCCGCCGGTGCCATACAAACGGAACGCCGACTGCCGCAGCGCACGCATGACATTGGCGCGTTCGAGGTCCAACCACCGCCGTTCGGAAATGATCTCATGCTCCACAGGCTGCGACGGGGCCGGCGCCAGACCCGGCCGAACGCCCGAGGACAACGGAAGCTCCAGCACACCGCCACGAGCCAGGATCACCGCTCGCTCCACTGCGTTTTGCAGTTCGCGAATGTTGCCGGGCCAATCGTAGGCCTGGGCGCGATCGAGCTCTCTGACCGGCACGCGCGGCACCGCGACATGCAGCCGCTCGCAGGAGTGCCGGACGAAGTGACTGACGAGATCGGGAATATCCTCGCGCCGTGCACGCAGCGGCGGCATCTCGATCGGAAACACTCCGAGCCGGTAGAACAAGTCGAGACGGAACCGGCCGTCGGCAATCTCCTGTTGCAGGTCACGGTTGGTCGCCGCCAGCACGCGGACGTTCACCCGCCGGGTCGACTCGTCGCCGACGCGCTCGAACTCGCCCTCCTGCAGGACGCGGAGCAGCTTCGCCTGGAGGTCCAACGGGATTTCGCCAACCTCGTCGAGAAACAGCGTGCCGCCGTCGGCCAGCTGGAACCGCCCGATCCGGTCGCGCACGGCGCCGGTGAACGAGCCGCGGACGTGACCGAAGAATTCGCTCTCGAAGAGCTCACGCGGAATCGAGCCGCAGTTCACCTTCACGAGCGGCTTGCCGGCGCGAGGGCTTCGCTGATGGATCGCCCGCGCCACCAGTTCCTTACCCGTGCCGCTCTCGCCGAGAATCAACACGCTCGTGTCGGTGGCCGCAACGGTATCGACGTCCCGCAAGACCCGGTTGAGCGCGGGACTCCGCCCGAGGATCTCGCCGAACGCCCCGCCTTCGCGGACTTCGTCGCGCAGATAGTCCCGCTCCAGCTCGAGGGCGCGCCGGAGCGATTCCGCCTCCTCGAGGGCTCGGGCATTCTTGACCGCCACAGCCGCCGCATCCGACAGCGTGCGCAGCCATTCGTAGCAACGATCGTCGAGATCGACGCGCAGAAACGCTGCCAGCACGCCGAGCGTCTCGCCGCGAAAGACCAGCGGCCGGCCGGTGAAGCCCCGCAGGCGCTCCCCCTGAGCCCAGCCGGGATATCGCACCCATCGATCGTCGCGATCGAGGTGATCGATACGAATCGGCTCGCCGGTCCTTGCGATGTGCGCGATCTTCTGCGGCATCGAAAGCGGAATGCGATGAAACGTCCCGTCGATGCGCGACCAGTCGCTCAACGGATCCAGGGAGTGGCCGGCGCTGGCGCGGAGATGCAGGGCTTCATCCTCGTCTGTGGCGGCATGACGGGCGCACACCGGGCACGCTCGGTCAGTGTCGCGCAGCCAGACCCGTGCCAGCGCGACGTCGGGCTGGCACGCGACGGAAGTCGCAATCGAGGACAACACCGCGTCGAGCGATTGCTGCTCGGCAATGGCGAGAATGATTGGCTGTAACAATCCGAGTTCCATGTGCGTCCTGAGATATCGCGGTTCGGCCAGGAGATCTCATGATCCATGAAATCTCGCGGTTCGTGCAATGGCCGCAAGTGGCAGGGCGATCCGGGCTTCGCCCGACGCGCCCTTCGGCATGCCGTGTGCCCTGTCAGGGTTCGGCCATGGTGGCGCAACCCAAGGAGACACATGCCGAGAATCACCCCAGTCCAGCCTGCCGATGCGAACGGCAAGGCCAAGCAGTTGCTCGACGCCGTTCAAGCGAAGTTCGGACTCACCCCGAACCTGATAAAGACGTTGGCGACCTCGCCCGCCGCGCTCGAGGGCTACCTCAACTTCGGCGCCGCGCTTGCGGGCGGCGCGTTCGACGCAAAGTTTCGTGAACAGATCGCGCTCACCGTCTCGCAGGCTAATTCCTGTGAATACTGTCTGGCGGCTCACATCGCGTTCGGACATGTGGTCGGACTCGAGCCCGACGACATCACCGCCAGCCGCTACGCGCGCGCCTCGGATCCCAAGGGTGAAGCCGGCCTGGTCTTCGCGCAGTCCATCGTCGTCAACCGCGGCGAGGTATCTGACGACGCGGTCAAGAAGGTCCGCGCCGCCGGCTTCACCGACGGCGAGATCACAGAGCTCGTCGCGCACGTGGCGATCAACATCTTCTCGAACTACTACAACCATGTCGCACAAACGGTTCTCGACTTCCCGCGTGTCGATCTGTCCCTGGCCACAGCGGGCTAGAGAGCAAATTCGGCCGGCATCTTCGGCGGCATAGATGTCGGAGGCCGCCGCCCTATCATGGCCGTTGCAACTTCTTTGTGAGGTCCGTCGATGGACGAGATTGTTCCGCTCGTCTATGACGAGCTCCGGCGGATCGCCGCCCGAAAGCTCCGGGAGGAGCGCACCAACCACACGCTCAGCGCAACCGCCCTCGTGCACGAGGCCTGGCTCGACTTGCGCAAGCTGAATCGTATCCAGTGGCAGAATCGCTCACACTACCTCGCCGTCGCCGCGCAGGCGATGCGCCGGATCCTGATCGATTACGCGGTCGGCCGGAATTGCCAGAAGCGCGGCGGCGGTCAGACGCCACTGCACCTCGACGGCGACATGTGGGCCGTCGCCGAGTCGCGTGGAGAGGAACTCCTCGCGCTGGACGACGCGCTGGTGCGCCTCGGACGCCTCAGCGAGCGCCAGGCGCGCATCGTCGAATACCGGTTTTACGGCGGGATGACGGTGGAAGAGACGGCCGACGTCCTGCAGGTGTCGCCGGCTACGGTCAAACGTGAGTGGGCCACCGCTCGAGCGTGGCTGAATCGCGAGCTGCACGTGTGAGCCGGACGACGAAACATGCGACTCCGCGGCAGCATCTCGTCGGTCAAAACAGTCTCTCCTGCCGAGTCAGACGCTGACACGACCCCTTCCGGTGAACGCGGCATACACACCTCCTCTTGATAATGCGGAAAGCCCAAAAGTCCATCGTTCGGGCTCATCGCCGCGTTTGAGCCCGTGCGTCCCTGTTCCCGGCCTTTTAGAGTGGACGCGGCAGTTTTCGCGTCGGGAGGTTTCAGATGCAAATGGGACGATTGGCAAAGGCGTCAGGGTACGCCCTGGTGGCGGCGGTGATGATTGCGGGATCGGGGACGCGTGGCGCCGCGCAAGGCCACGACGATCACGGCGGCGCGAGGTCGGAGCCGCACAAGCCGACGCCGCAGGAGAACGCGCTCGTGCAGACCGTGCGTGCGGCGACGGAGAGATTCAAGGACGTGACGAACGTCGCGGGCCCCGGTCCGGAGTATGCACTCACGTTCGGCTGCGTCAGCGGGGGCGAGTTCGGGGCAATGGGACTGCACTACCTGAAGGGCTCGATTCTCCATGACGGCGAGATCGACAAGAACGATCCCGAGATCATCCTGTTCGAGCCGACGCGTAACGGCGGCATCCGGATTACCGGAGCCGACTACATCGTGTTCGTGAGCGAGTGGGAGCAGAAACACAAGGGCGAGGGGCCGCCGTCGATCGACGGGCAGTGGTTCCACTTGTTCGACGCTCCGAACCGTTTCGGCCTGGATCCGTTCTACACGCTGCACGTGTGGGCGTGGAAAGACAACCCGAACGGCACGTTCGTCAATTGGAATCCTAACGTGTCGTGCGACGCGTTCAACGCCCGTTAGCCGAAGCGGACGTGACAGAGCCGCCGGCCAGCGAGTCGGCAGGCCGGCGGCTCACCCGGCCCCCCTTCTCTTGACAATCTAGAGAAGGGACGCGATAGTGTCTCCTCTAGTTCGTCCAGAGGAGAATCGACGCATGGCACAGGACCCGACACAGAGCAGCCTGGTGCAGGGCACGCTCGACATGATCATCCTCAGAACGCTGGCGCTCGAGCCGATGCACGGCTACGGCATCGGGGTCCGCATCGAGCAGATCAGCAGGGGCGTCTTTCAGGTCAACCCTGGATCCCTCTTTCCTGCGCTCCGCCGGCTGGAGCGCGACGGACTGATCAAAGGCGAATGGGCGGCGACCGAGAACAATCGTCGCGCGAAGTACTACAACCTGACCGCGCCCGGGCGCGCCCGGCTCAAACAGGGCACGCGAGACTGGGAAGTGCAGTCGGCCGCGATTGCGCGCATTCTTCAAGCCTCGATGGGAGAGCTGTGATGATGGCCCTGCTGAGGCGCACCGCCGGCCGGCTGCGCGGCCTGTTCTACCGGAAGCGCGAGGAGCAGGCGCTGGACGACGAGCTGCGGGAATACCTCGAGGCTTCGGTCGCGCAGCACATGGCGCGTGGCTTGTCGCGCGAAGACGCGGTCCGCGCGGCGCGCGTCGCGGTGGGAAGCCTGGAGGCGGTGAAGGAAGCGGTTCGCGACGTCGGGTGGGAAACGCTCGCGGATGGCGCGGCCCAGGATGTCCGGCATGCGGTTCGCCGCCTGCGCTCGCGCCCGGTGACCAGCCTCGCGGCTATCGGGATGCTCGGCCTCGGCATCGGCATCACGACCGCCATGTTCACCATTGTCGACGCGCTCCTTCTGCGGCCGGTGCCGTTCCGTGATGCCGATCGACTGGCGCAGGTCGTCATGAACGACGAACACGGCGGGCGGGTGGACGTCGCGCGTCCCGTCCTGCGCGCGTGGAAAGAGACGCCTGTCTTCGCAGCCGTCGAAGGGCACCACTCGACGACATCGCTCATAGAGAGCAGTGATCGCCTGATCGAGAGGCCAACCGCATTCGTGACGCCTGGGCTGTTCGACATGCTTGGCGTACACCCGATCCGCGGCCGTGGGTTCGACGAAGGAGAGGGACGCGCGGGGACGAGCGACCGCGTCGTGATTTCAGAGGATCTCTGGCGCAGCGCGTTCGGCGCGGATCCGGCCGTCATCGGCCGCCACATCACCGTCAATCGCGAGCCGCTGACAGTGGTCGGCATCCTGCCGGCGGACTTCCGGTTCCCGACGGCAACAACGGAACTCTGGCGTCCGATCGACTATGAGGCCCCTCCGCCTGACGCGATGGCGCGTCCCATCGCGTTAGTGCGGATCGCCGCAGGAATTCCTGAGGCGGACGTCATCAGAGTGGCGACCAGCGTGGCGCACGCCGCCGATCCGTCCACGAATCGACTCTCCGCTCTCACGCGCCCGCTCGCCGGTGCGTTTCGCGATACGTACCTGACGGGGGCTGTGCCGCTGCTCGCCGGCGGCGTCCTCCTGGTGTTTCTTGTCTTGTGCGCGAACGTGAGCAGCCTGCTTCTGGAACGTTTCACCTCACGCCGTCGCGAGTTCGCGATGTGCGCGGCGCTTGGCGCGTCACGTGGCCGGCTGTTCCGGCAGGCATTGATCGAAAGCGCCATGTTCGGGACTCTCGGCGCCGCGACGGGCATTGCGATCGCCTGGACGCTCGTCGCCGTCACGCGCGGGTTCCTGCCCGAGAGCTTTCTGCTGCAGACGCTGAATCCGCTGAACGTGGACTACCGCGCGATTGTGGCCGCCAGCCTGTCCGGCTTCCTGGCGACGGCGGCGGCTGGCGTCCTGCCGGCATGGGTCGGCACTCACGACGAACACCGCCAATTCACTCCGCGTGGTCGAGCGCGGCGGCACCGAGACACGCGCGGCTCGTTCGGTCACGCAGGCACTCCTGGTCGGCGAAATCGCGCTCGCGTGCGCGCTGCTCGTGGGCGCGACGCTCCTCGTGCGCTCGTTCGTCAATCTGGCGCACGTCGATCGCGGGTTGAACTCGCACGGGGTGGTGACTGCGTGGATCACATTCAGCAAAGATCTCGACGATTCAGCAGCGCGCACCGCGACAGCCGCCGTCCTGGAAGACGGAGTGCGGCATTTGCCGGGAGTCACCAAAGTTGCGCTTTCGTTCGGCCTCCCGCCGGGCGGCGGTGGCATTTCCTTCGGGGACTGGCAGCCTGATACGGCAGGCGCGTCGCCGGTGCACATGACCGTGGAGCGTTACTCGGTCGGCACCGACTTCTTCGACCTGTACGGCATCCCGCTCCTGGCGGGACGGACCTTCCGCGCCGAGGACACCGGCGGTCAAGTGATCGTCGGCCAGCGGATGGCCGCAGCGTTGTGGCCGGGCACCAGGGCTGTTGGACGAAGGTTCACCTTCCTCGACGCGCATTTCGAAGTCGTCGGCGTCGCGAAGGAGATCAACCATCCCTCGATCGACGTCCGGCGGGACCACCCGGAGTTCTATGAGCCGTTCACCGCAGGCGGCACACAGGTGATGATGAGCATCCGCTGTGAATCAACATGCCCGGACGCACCGCTGATCCGCCAGCGCCTGACCGAGGCGAGCCCGCTCGTGCGCGTGTACGAGGTTCGCGCGCTCGACAGTGTCTACTTCAAAGAGCTAGCCACGCCGAGAGCCGCGGCCGCGATGGGCTTCGCCTTTGCCGCGGTCGCGATTGTGGCGGCGGCCAGCGGTCTCTTCACGGTCCTCAGCTACGGCGTCTCGCGCCGCCGGCGGGAATTCGGCATCCGCACCGCGCTCGGCTCGTCCCCTGCCCAGATTCGCGGCCTCGTGCTGCGCGATGGACTGACTATCGCGCTCGCCGGCGTCGCGATTGGCTCCATCGCCGCCTGGTGGCTGGCGCGCGGGCTGGCGTCTCTCGAGTACGGCGTCAGCCCGGCAGATCCCGTCACATGGAGCATCGTCTTCGGCGTCATCGGCGTGACGACGATGGCTGCGTGCTGGCGGCCGGCCCGACAGGCGACGCACGTCGATCCGGTCATGTTGCTGCGGGAGGAGTAACGGGCGGCCCGCGGTGCGCCGCGCTCCTCCCGATCGTCTATGCTGGCAGCATGACGAAACGGTCAGAGGCCGGTCGTTGATCGATCGACACGCGGACACCATCGATTTTCCCCGCAGGCGATCCGCGCGCCGCCGCGTCCTGCTGCTGCTGGGCCTCGTCGTTGCCCTCCTGTTCGGTACAGAAAGCGTCCTGTCGTACTACGTGGACGCGTTGTGGTTCGGCGCGCTCGGGTACCGCGACGTCTTCTGGAAGACGCTGAATATCCAAGGGACGGTCTTTGCGGCTGCCGGAGTCGCGACGTTCGCGGTCCTCATCGGCGCGTTCCATGGGCTGAAACCACCCGGGTTCGGCGAGCGGTTCGGCAGCAGCATCATCATCAGCGGACGCCCCGTCACGCTGCCGATCGGTCCTGTTCTTTCTTTGCTTGCGTCATTGGCGTCAGCGGTCATCGCCCTCGCCGCGGCCGCCGGGTTGTCGTCCGACTGGCCCACCATCGCGCTCTGGTGGTACGGGCAGCCGACGGTCAATCCTTCGTCCGTCATCGACCCGATCTTTGGCCGGCCACTGGAGTTCTACCTGTTTACGCTCCCGGCGCTGCAACTGGCCGCCGGCTGGTTCATGACGCTGGCGGTCCTGACGTTCGGCCTGGGGCTGTTCTTTTTCATCATGTCCAGTAGCGCCACGGGCGTCCGTCAACGTGGTTCCATGGACGCCGACGCCGGGCGGAGATTTCTGCTCGCCGGCGCCCCGCTGCTTGCTGCGCTCGCCGCGCGCATCTATCTCGGGCGGTTCGAACGTCTGTTCGACGATCACACCACCTTCGCCGGAATCACTTATACCGACGCGCACGTTACGGTGACCGGCATGCTGCTCGTCGCCGTTGCGCTGGCGGCGGGCGCCGTGGCCGCCGTGGTCGCCGCGTTCACCGCCCCTCGCGTCCGCTGGCTCGCAGCCGCGGTTCTGCCTGCCGCCGCGTTGTATCTGGGCACTGGCGCAATCGGCGCGTATGTCGAGAGCTTTGTCGTGAAGCCGAACCAGCTCGTGCGCGAGCAGCCCTATATCACGCACAACATCGAGTTCACGCGGCGGGCGTACGGGCTGAATCGGATCGCGCAGCGTCCGTTCCCGGCCGAAACGACGGTCGAAGCGGCCGACGCCGCGAACAACCAGGCCACGCTGCAGAACATCCGGCTGTGGGACTGGCGGGTGCTGCAGGACACGCTGCGTCAGCTCCAGGAAATCCGCACGTACTACGACTTCCCCGATATCGACATCGATCGCTATGTCATCTACGGAACACCCCGGCAGGTGATGCTCGCAACGCGCGAGCTGAACGTCTCGAAGCTGCCGGAGAGCAGCCGAACCTGGGTCAACGAGAAGCTGATCTACACGCACGGGTACGGGATCACGATGAACGCCGTCAACGGCTTTACCCCTGAAGGCCTGCCAACGCTTCTCGTGAAAGACATGCCGGTGCAGAGCACGGTGGACGGCTTGACGGTGAAGCGCCCGGAAATCTATTTCGGCGAGATGACGAACACCGACGTCTACGTGAAAACGCGGCAGCAGGAATTCAATTACCCGCAAGGGCAGTCCAACAGCCTGACGTCGTACGAAGGCACCGGCGGAATCGTGCTGGGCGGCTTTCTGCGGCGTCTGTTGATTGCCGCTGCTCGCGGGGATATCGGAAAACTGCCGTTCAGCGACGACGTAACGCCCGAGAGCCGGTTGCTGATGCGACGCAACGTTCGCGATCGAGTGGAGGCACTGGCGCCTTTTCTTCGATTCGAGTCCGATCCCTACATCGTACTTGGCCCCGACGGACGGCTGTCATGGATCATGGACGGGTTCACCGTATCGGATCAGTATCCGTACTCGCGGCGATACCGCCTGGAAGACGAGCAGGTCAACTACCTGCGTAACAGCATCAAAGCCGTCGTCGACGCCTACGACGGCACGACGACGTTCTACGTCTTCGACTCCGAGGACCCCATCATCGATGCGTACCGTCGAATGTTTCCAACGCTGTTCAAGGATGTTTCCGCCATGCCGGCAGGCCTGCGCGCGCATGTCCGCTATCCAGAACTGCTCCTTGCGTTGCAGGCCGAGGTGTACGGTCTCTATCACATGACCGATCCGCAGGTGTTCTACAACCGTGAAGATCTGTGGACGGTAGCCACCGACGTCTCCGCGGTCGCACAGCCGGACAAGACCGCTCAGCCAATGGAGCCGAATTTTCTGTTGATGCGGCTTCCAGGCGAGCGGGACATGGAGTTCGTCGAGATCCTGCCGTTCACGCCGGCAAACCGGAACAACCTGATCGGCTGGATCGCCGGCCGCAGCGATGGGGAACACTACGGGAACGCCGTCGTCTACGATTTCCCGAAGACACGTTTGGTGGACGGACCACTGCAGGTGGAAGCCCGGATCGATCAGAACGCTCAGTTATCGGGCCAGCTGTCGCTCTGGAACCAGCAAGGGTCCCGCGTGCGGCGTGGTCCGTTGCTCGTCATCCCGATCGGCCGCGCCCTTCTGTATGCGCAAGCCATCTACCTCCAGGCCGAGCGCAGCCCGATGCCGGAGCTGCGGCTGGTCGTTCTGGCGCTGCAGGATCGATTGGTCTATGCCCCGACGTTCGAAGCCGCGCTCAACGAGTTGTTTGGTGCCGCCGGGACATCGGCGATCGCGCCCGCACCTGCGGCCGCCACGGCCGTTCGCGAATCTGCCCCGGCCTCCGCATCGAGCGCCGAGATCCAGAAGTTGATCGCGGAAGCGGCACAGAGTCTCGCGGACTACCAGCGGCTGACGGCCGAAGGCAAGCTTGGCGAGGCGGGACAGAAGCTCGAACAGTTGAAGCGCACGCTCGATGAATTGAGCAAGCGCAAGTAGAGAGATCTCAGGGAGTTACGACCATTCTTCCGGTCACGGAGCTCCGGAACTAGATCCGATTCTCCGAGAGCTGCAATGGGCGCATACTAGAAGCTGTCAATTGACCCCAAAATGGCCAGGTAAACAAATACGAGCAACGCGAGCGAGCGACAAGCCTCTAGAGGGTATCCCATAAATGGCTGGTGAATTGGTGGCGCGAGCGAGCATTGCGAGCGAGCCAGCGGAGCGGAGCGAGCCGGCGAAGCGGCGCGCGAGCGACGCTGTAGGGGAGTCCGAGGGGCGAAGCCCGTCGGATAAAGAATGAGCAACTCGAAGCGCGCAGCACCAACGAAACCCGCACCCGCAATCGGATGGGCCGGTGTGCGAACCGAGCGGCTCGAGTACGGAGCGGGTTCCACGATTTTTGCTCAGGGCGATCCGGCCAGCAGCGTCATGTATGTCGATTCCGGCGCCGTGCAGCTCTCGGTCTTGTCGCACTCCGGAAAAGAAGCGGTGATCGCGGTCCTCGATGTCGGCCATTTCTTCGGCGAGGGCTGTCTCGCGAGTCAGCAGCTACGAATGGCAACGGCGACGGCGATGACTGACTCGACGATCATCAAGGTCGAGAAGCAGGACATGGTGCGGCATCTCTACAGTCGGCCGGCGTTTGCGGATAAGTTCCTCACGCACATGCTGACGAGGAATATCCGCATCGAAGAAGATCTCATCGACCAGCTGTTCAACTCCAGCGAGAAACGGCTGGCACGTACGCTCTTGCTGCTGGCGCGCTACGGTCAACCGGAAGCGTCTCACCGCGCGCTTCCGAGAGTGTCTCAGGAAACCCTGGCGGAGATGGTGGGCACGACGCGCTCGCGCGTCAACTTCTTCATGAACAAGTTCCGGAAGCTCGGGTTTATCGAGTACAACGGCGGTTTGAAAGTCAACAACTCTCTTCTCACCGTCGTCCTCCGCGACTGATCTCGCCGAACGCGCACGTTCACGAGCCTCCGCCCCCCGGCGCGAGGGTCAACAGCCCGATGCGAACCTGCCAGCGGCGCAAGCCCGGTGTGCATATTTGAACAGCGGCTTCTGAGCGCGGAGGATAAGCTGCGCCCTGTAGAAGTTTGTGGCGATGCATATTGAATGCTTGTGAACGTTTCGGATACGGGAGTAACGCGATGATATCGGGCATGGTCGACGTTTCCGCTTCGGAGCTTCAAGGCACCAGTATCCCGTCCATAGCTGAATGGCGCAGCATCTGCGCCAGTCGTCACAACGTCCTGCTGGAAGGTCCACCGGCTTGCACAGAGGCCGTTCTGCACCTTCTGAAGCCGCATCTCGACAAGCCGGTCACGTTGAAACGGTCGGGAGCCCCGCTCGACCTGCACACCGCCAGAGGTGGCGCACTCGTCATGCACGACATCGGGGCGTTCAGCGGGGTGGAGCAGGACCGCATACTCGGATGGCTGGACGACCCTCATAGCCGAACGCAAGTGGTCTGCACAACGACAGAGCCCCTGTTTTCCCTCGTCACGCGCGGGCTGTTCGACGAAACGTTGTATTACCGTCTCAACGTAATCCTGCTGCAGCTTACGAGAAGTCTGGACATCACCTGATCGCTTGAGGCTCCCGGCGGACATCTCTTTTGCCTGTGGCTTGGGTCCACCAGCCAGGAAGATGCGGTTCGGCACCATGCTTCACGAATTCATTGCCGAGAACCGCGAAGAGATCATTCGCCGCTGCCGATCGAAAGTTGAGACTCGGTCGGTGCCGCCTTCCACTCCGGCGGAACAGGATCACGGCGCACCGGCGTTCCTCGATCAACTGATCGAAGCGCTTCGACACGACCTGTCGTCGAACGCGAAGATCGACGACAGCGCGACGCGGCACGGGCGGGCACTCCAGCTGCAGGGATTCACCGTCTCCCAGGTTGTCCATGACTATGGCGACGTGTGCCAGTCGATCACCAACCTCGCGTTAGAGCGGAAAGCCGCAATTGGTGTCGAGGACTTTCGCACGTTGAATCGGTGCCTGGACGATGCGATTGCGTGCGCTGTCACAGAGTTCGGCAGACAGCGCGATCAGTCGAGCCTGGAGGCCGAATCGGCTCGCGAGGACGAACGAATCGGATTCCTCACGCATGAGATCCGGAACCTTCTCAACACGGCAGGCGCTGCCTTCGACATACTGAAGACCGGCAACGTCGGAGTCGGCGGCAGTACGGGAGCCGTGCTCAAACGCAGCCTGTCGCGGCTGAGCGACCTCGTCAATCGATCGTTTGCCGAGGTCCGACTGCGGCAAGGGGTCCATCATCGGGTGCTCATCGCGGTGCCAGCATTCATTGGGGATCTGGCGCCGGCAGCGGCGATGGAAGCAGCGGCGCACGATCTCCAGCTCATCGTGGAGCCCGGCGAATCCGGGGCAATCGTTCACGCCGATCGCCAGATTCTGTCTGCGGTTGTCGTCAATCTGCTGCAAAACGCATTCAAGTTCACCCGTCCGCACACGACCGTGGTGCTCCGCGTCAACGCAAGCGCCGACCGCGTGCTCCTCGAGGTCGAAGACGAATGTGGCGGCCTGCCCGACGGGAATGTCGACGAGTTGTTCCGGGCATTCGAGCAACGTCATGCGGACCGGACGGGACTGGGTCTCGGCCTCGCGTTCAGCAGCTGGGGAGCTGAAGTGAACGATGGCCGGATCTCGGTGCGGAGCCTTCCGAGCCGTGGATGTGTTTTCACAATCGATCTGCCAAGGGTCGGCTAGTTGGACTTCAGCTTGTTCGTGTCGCGTATCTCCCGCAGGAGGCGGCGCATTTCCTCGACCACGGACATCTGTTCGAGCGTCGCCTTCAGACTCTCAGCGGTCGCATTCACTGAATCCACCGCGGCGTGACGTGCGCTCTCCGCCGCGAGGCGAGCCTCTTCGCTGGCGGCGCGCGCGGTTTCGGCGGCCTCCCGGAGCTGTTCCTGTCCCTCCCGGAACACTTCAGCTGTCTTGCGTTCCTGTTCCCTGGCCTCGCGTGTCTGCTCAGCGACGCGCCTGATCTGCTCCGCTTCGCGTCTGGCGGGCCGACGTTTCGGGCGTAAGCGTTCGTTTGCCATTGATGCCCTGATTTGACCTTCCAGGCAACGTAGCAAAATGGCCGCACGAGCGATGTATCGAAGCGAACACCTCAGGGAGTTCGTGGCACGCGGCTGAGTGTGTTTCATTCAGCACACCTGGCCTCATGTTTCACGTTTCAGTTCAAGCTGACCGACGACGATGGAGGGAGGTGCCGCGAGGCGGAGCGGTGTCCGCGGTGTCCGCGACTGGAAGGCGCGGCATCTCCAGGAGGCCGCCGAGGTAATTCCGACTCTCGACCAACAGAGAGGCGACGTGATTGGCGCCCGCGTCCAGGAGCGTCTGCGAGCTCTCGTCCGCCAGCGCCGGCGGTCCCCATCGTCCCACCGCGATTCGCAACTCGGGCAGTGCCGAGCGAAGTCTCCTCACAAGATACCGTGTCTTCGACGACGAGCTGGGTGGGAGATCGGCGAAGCACACGACAGAGAACTTTCGGTCTCGCACCAACGACACCAACTCCACCGCCTGCATGCGCGTACCGGTGATCTCCATGGCGATCGGCAGATCGTCCAGCAGATGTGCCAGCATCGCGAGCGCCACTTCATCGGCGGCCCCGTTGACCGCGTAGCCCAGTACGCGCAGCGGCTCGCGCGGTCCCAAGAGCGAGGGATCGGCGGCCGCGGCGGGTGGCTCCGTCTCCGCGTGGCGGCGGATGATCTCGGCCGCGTCCGAGATCAACTCCCGGGTCGCATCGATCACCGCCGCTTCTTCTTCCGAAGAGAGCCGGTGCTCCAAACGGTCACGCTCGGCATAACTGAGTGCCGGCAGCAGCAGCGCGTCGTACACCGATGCGGGCGGCTCGGTCTTGATGTGGCTGTCGATCAGTTCGGCCGCTTCGCTCTGGTCGCGAGCCACCAGGCGCTGATAGAAGCCGTACTCAGGTGCGAGCGCTGGCGTGTCGTCCATCAGCATACCGACGAACGCGAGGCCGGGCACGTGCTTGCCGAGCACGACGAGGCACACGGTCAGCGGCGATGCCATCAGCAACCCGAGCGGTCCCCACAGCCACGTCCAGAACGCGACGGACACGAGCAGCACCACCTGCGACACGCCGACCGCTCCGGCATACAGCACCGTTTCGAGCACGAGATTCGTGAACAGCTCGAGGACGACGAACAAGGCGAGGACGATCAATGGACCCGTCCATCCCTCCAGGGCCGCGAGACTGACGAGGATCGGCGCGCCGGCCGCGAGCACGGGACCGACGTACGGGATGAATCGAAGCGCCGCGCCCAGCGTCGCCCAGACCAATGGGTAAGGGACGTGGAGGAAGTACAGTCCGACGAAGACCGCGATGCCGTACAGCAGACTCACAAGGGACTGCATCAACAGCTGCCGGCTGACGCGACTTCCGGCCTCGTCGAATGCCTTCGTGGTCGTGGCGAGCTGTCCGTGCCCGATCAGCCCGATCAGGCGATCCCGCAGATCGCGGCGTTCGAGCAGCATGAAGATGACCATCGCCGCGACGAGCCCCGCCGTGCTCAGCGGCCCGACGACGGGCCCGAGCCACGCGAAGCCCGAAAACCCCGTCGCCGGGTTGGAGGTCACCACGACGGGCCGCGACACGGTTCCTTTCGGCGCCTCCGACGTTCCCAGGTCAGTCTTGATGCCCTCCAGCGTTTCCTGCAGCTTCTCGACCGCGCCTCCCCTGCCCGCAAGGCGCACGTCGGCGATCTTCGTTCGGATGTTGGCACGATAGCCGGGCAGGTCTTCGACCAGATGGTCCATCTGCCGCGTCAGACCCCAGCCGGCGAGACCGAGAGCCGCGAACACCAGCGTGACGACCAACAGCACGGCAGGGACCCGACCGACCCACCGTTGAAGCCAGGTGACGGGCGGCGTCAGGACGAACGTGAGCAGGATGGCGAGCGCGAACGGCACGAGGACGGCCTGTGCCCAGTACAGAACGGCGACGACGAGCACGCCGCCGGCGAACGTCACCCAGGGCTTCACGGATTTCAAGGTGTCGTCCAGGTTGCTACTCCATTCCTCGCGAAGCTGTTCCACCGCACATTTTCCGGCCGCAGGCCCAACACGCCGCAGCGTCGGGCCTTCACAACAGTCCGCGGCGTCCCGTGGTGCCGCTCAGACCACGCGGCGGCCGCTCACCACGCCGACCAGAAACAACACGATCGCGACGACCAGCAAGACATGGATGAAGGCGCCCATCGTATAGCCGCTCACAAACCCGAGCAGCCACAGGACCAACAGAATTACAGCGATTGTGTTCAGCATGCTCACCCTCCTCAACATCCGCCCATCAGAGGCGGGTTCATCGCGCACATTCTCTCGGGGCGCTCACCTTGAAACCGATCTGGCTATCGAAGGTGTCGGCGAAAGACTCGACCCGACGTCCATCTTGCACCTCATCCACCCGATCGAGGTGTTCCGAACGGAACATCCCGGCCTGCTTCAAACGTTGGAGACTGGACGCGAGGTTCTGGCTGCCGACTCGGTCAGGACGATTCGCGACGTGCTGGAAGGCACCGCGACGATCCGACGCGCGGTTGGACAGACAGGGTCATGGCAGAAGGAAGGTACACAGTGAAATTGATTGTTGCGACGACGGTGGCGACGACGTTGGCGCTCACGCCGTTGCTGGCTCAGGAGAAGGAGCCGGGCAAGCGACTCGATGACGCGGCGGCGGTGTTTTCAGAGATCATGGCGGCGCCGGATAAGGGTATTCCTCAAGATCTCCTCCAGAAGTCACATTGCATCGTCATTGTTCCGGAGCTCAAGACCGCCGCGTTCGGCGTTGGCGGCAAATACGGGAAAGGGTACTTGTCCTGTCGAAACAAGAGCGGAACCGGTTGGTCTGCGCCCGGAACGGTCCGCATCGAAGGCGGGAGCGTGGGATTCCAGATAGGCGGTTCTTCGACGGACTTGATCATGTTGGTCATGAGTGAACGGGGAGCGGACAAGCTGCTTGCAAGCAAATTCACCCTGGGTGCGGAAGGTTCCGCGGCGGCTGGTCCCGTGGGACGCACGACGACGGCTCAGACGGATGCGCAAATGCACGCGGACATTCTGTCGTGGTCGCGCACGCAAGGGCTCTTTGTGGGTGTGGCCCTGGAAGGAGCGACGCTCCGCGAGGATCTGGACGACAACGCCGCGCTGTATGGCAAGAAACTGGAAAACCGCGCCATCGTGAGGGAGGGCGTGCGAGCGCCCAAAGCCGCCGCCAAGCTCCTCGAACTGCTGAACCGGTACTCGAGCAGAGAGCGCACGGACTAGGCGCGCATATTTGGTGTTTGCAAGTCTCCAGCGAGGCTCGCCTCAGACCCTCCAGGCTGCGCCACATCGCCGGTTGGGCGTCGAAAATGGAGCGGGTCTCGCAGGTTTTGCAGCTCGCGGTAGTAATAGAGCGGGGTTGGCCGGTTTCGAGTGAATGTCAGTTTCTTGAGAAACTCGATTTCTTCGGCGGTCGCATCGCCCCTCAGAGATGGATCCTGCAGGAAGGCCTGGAGCCCCGGCTCTTCGTTGACCACGGGGGCGGGGTGCCGTTCCACGAATTCGAATTTTCTCGGGTGTCCTGGCGCGAGCCGGTGGTTCAGGACGATCTCCATCGCGAACGTCGCGAAGTCGATGTCCCACGATTCAATCAGCGGATCCAGGAAGGTGACGCAGTTCTCCGGTGAAATGTTGAAGACATCCGTCTCCAGGAAATCGAGCGCCGTGACGCGCATCTCTTCATAGCTCGTGTCGGTGAGTCGAGCGACCAGACGAAGCCAGTTTTCATCGTTCAATTCCTGTTTCGTCACTCGCTTGGCGACGTCCAGCAGCTTTTGGGTGACGAGGCGCTCGAGTGCGCCAAAGGGCTCCTTTTCGAACATCGCACGCATGGGTTGCGCTTTTCCCGGTGCGACCTTGCGGAGAATCAACTCCCGCACTTCCTTGAACAAGGGTGCAGGCGGATCCGCGAGTTTTCTCTTCAAGGCGTTCGTACGGACCAGATCGGCCAGGGTCGCTAACTTCCCGGCCGGAAGCCGTAAGAAGGTCTCCATCCTGTCGTAGATGTCCGTCCGCTCGGGCGCCGGGGGGGACTTCTTCCCAGTCAACAGCTGGGAAATGTACGACTCAGTGACCTGAGCCGCCGCGGCCAGATCCCGTTGCTCAGTCCCTAACTCTCTGAGCCGCTGGCGGATAAGGAGCGGGAAATCCACGATCAGGCCTCCTGTGATTTAATTAACTTAGTTATTTAAGTTAGCACATTATCGCACAAATTGATTGACACAATTAGTTAATTAACCGATACTGCTTAACAGGATTGCAGCCCTATCGCGGATCCTTCAGGTGCTCTGAACTAAGTCAGGTTATCTGGTCCCTCCCTCTTAGGCACGCCAACCCGGGAGGTTGACATGTTTGCTCGCACTGTTTCCGTCCGTCTTAAGACGGGTCGCGCAGAAGAGTTCACTCGGCTTCTCGACCGGCACGTCATCCCCGTGCTCTGGAAACAGAAGGGCTTCCAGGACGAAATCACACTCGTCGCTCCGAACGGCACCGACGCGATCGGCATCAGCGTGTGGGACCTGAAGGAAAACGCGGAGACCTATGGCCGCGGCGCATATGCCGATGTTTTGAAGGTACTGGAGCCGATGTTCGAGGGCGCGCCTCAGGTGCAGACGTACGAGGTGACCAACTCGACATTCCACAAGATCCCCGTTCGCGTGATTGTGTGAACCGACACGGTTCAGTGTCGAACTTCCGATTCCGTTGCGGTGGGCGGCGAAGTCCCACCGACAGGGCGTTATTCAACAGAGGAGAATCATCATGACTATCGTTCGTTGGAATCCGTTGCACGATATGGCCACAAACCAGGAGCGGTTGAGCCGGATTCTCGAAGGCTTCTACGGCAGGCCTCAAGAAGACCTTACCCGCGGCGCATGGGTACCGGCCGTCGACATTTACAGTAACGGCCAGCACGAGCTGGTGCTGAAGGCCGAGCTCCCCGACATGAAGGAAGAGGAGATCGACCTGACGGTTGAAGACAACACGCTGACGCTCCGTGGCGAGAGGAAGTTTGATCCGGAAGTCGCGGAGGAGCAGTTCCATCGCATCGAGCGCAGTTATGGCTCGTTCGCGCGGACGTTCGCGCTACCGCCGACGGTCGATGCTGGCAAGGTGAGCGCACAATACAAAGCCGGCGTTCTCACGGTTCGTCTGCCGCTGCGTGAAGAAGCCAAGCCCAAACAGATCAAGGTCCAGGTCGCGGCGTAAGTTGCCGCAGTGAGGCGGGGTCGAGGCCCCGCCTCTTTTTTTGCCACGGGAGAATCCACATGATTAACGTGAGCGCTCGCGTTCTGGCAATGTCGTTGTCCGGGGTCGTGCTGTCGACGACTCTGGTATCTGCCCAGGATCTGTCGAAATACCGGGAGTTTCAATTGGGCATGAGCCAGGCCGCCGTCGCGAAAAAGCCGGGCGTCACCGCCGTGGCGCGGGTGCCCCATCAACCCCCGGAGCTGATTCAAGAACTGATGTGGCAGTCCCCGGATGGTCTCGCTGCGTCACCGCCCAGAGACTCAGTGCGGAAGGTCCTCCTCAGTTTTTTCAACGACGAGCTGTTTCGAATCGCGGTCAGTTACGAGTGGGAGAGGACCGAAGGGCTGACGGTTGAAGACATGATCGCTGCTCTGTCGTCGACGTACGGTCCGCCAATCACACCTGACACCGAACTCATCCCCTTGTTGTCCCGTAGCTCTAGCAGCAGCGACAAGATCGTGGCTCACTGGGAAGACTCGCAGTACTCGATCAACCTCGTTCGTCCGTCGTACGCGTCCACCTTTGGATTGGTGATGCTGTCAAAGCGGTTGGATGCGCTGGCCCGCGCGGCCATGGTCGAAGCGATCTGGCTGGACGACCAACAGTCTTTCGCACGAGCCATCGTCCGCAAGAGGAGCCTGGAGGACCAGGACCATGTCAGGCAGGAGCAGGCCAGGACACGAAACAAAGCGACCTTTCGACTGTAGCGCCAGTGTCAGGTTGGCTGGCGCAACTCCCGAGGTCGACAACAACACTACCGCGATTAGATAGAATGGGTGGCTTCACAAGGCCTTGATGAAGCCAACGCCTCGACGGCACCGCTGCCGCGCCGGATGCTGTCGATGTTCCGCCCGCCGCCGGACGATGGTGGCTCGCCGTCCTGCTCACGACCGGAATGATCTTCTGCTACGCGCAGCGCGGCACGCTCTCGGTCGCCGCTCCTTTCATGATTCGCGAGCTCGGGATCAACACGGAAACGATGGGGCTGATGCTGTCGGCGTTTTCGTGGTGCTACTGCTTCATGCAGGTGCCGTCGGGCTGGTTTGTGGACCGTTTCGGCGTCCGCCGCGCCTACGCCGGGGCTTGTGGTGTGGTCGATCGCCTGCGCGCTGACGGGCGCGTTCCGCAACATCGCGGTGATCATGGGCTTCCGGGTCACGATGGGTGTGGGCCAGTCGGTCGCATTTCCGGCGAGCGCCCGCACGGTGGCCAACTGGTTTTCGGATACCGAGCGTGGCCTCGTGAATTCCAGCTATCTCATCGGCGTCCGGCTGGGACAGGCGCTGGTCAACGCCGCGGGCATCGGGCTGATTGCGCTCTATGGCTGGCGCATGTTCTTCGTGCTCAGCGGCCTCGCCCCGTTGCTGTGGATTGTCCCCTGGACCCTGGTTCTTCGTCGTTGGGAACGCCCCGGAACGAGCGCCGCTGTCGCGGGTGGTTCGAACCGCTTCACGTTCGCCTCCAGCTTCGGCTTGCTGCGACATCGCTCGGTCCTGGGGACCTTCCTCGGCTTCATCGCATTCGACTACGTCTGGTTCGTCTTCGTGTATTGGCTCCCGGGCTATCTACGGCTCGAACGCCACTTCACACCCGCGCAGATGGCATTTCACTCGTCGGTGCCGTTCCTGGTGATGTCGGTCGTGATCGTGCTGTCGGGCATCGCGGCCGACAGGCTGATTGCGAGCGGTTTTCACGAGCTGCGAGTGCGAAAGACCTTCATCGCGGTCGGCTTCGCGATCGCGCTGGCCATCGTCCCTGCCGGGCTGGTCGAGGACAACGGCACGTCGGTCTGGCTGTTGATGCTGTCTCTCTGCGGCCTCGGCGTGGCGTCTCCGAATACGTGGAGCATTACGCAGGCGTGTTGCACGAAGCGTCTCGTGGGCACCGTCTCGGGAATTCAGAACTTCGGCGGAAACGTCGGCGGTATCATTGCCCCCTGGCTGACCGGGGCCATTGCGCACCGAACCGGGTCATTTGCGCCGGCCTTCGTGCTGTGCGGATTCCTGCTCGTCGGCGGCACGTTCGCCTACTGGTTTCTGATGAACGAAAGAGTCGGCGACGACGCCGAAGCCTGAGCCCGGTGGCGCGCCGTCTTCACTTTGCCCGCTCCAGCGTCATTACCTCGAGCAACACCGGCGTGTGATGATGTCCAGTCTGCCAGGTGAAGAATGTGCCCGTGACCTTCACGTCCTTGCCAACGAGGGCAGCGTGAGTCTTGTACTCGCCGTGCATCAGGACAAGTTGGACGAGCTTTATCCCCGCGACGTCTTTGCCGTTTGCTTCGTCACCTGGCGTTCCGGTAAAACAAACCGGCTGTGCGAGCGCGACATACCATCCCGTCTCAGCCTCGTCGCCGGCCTTGATGCTTTCGTAGTTCGGCGGTCCAGCGAACGTCTTTCTGACGAGCCGTCCGGCGATCGACTCGACGGCTGGCTCGAAGGACAGGCACGGCGGCGTAGCGCCTGTTGCGGGTGTGGTTGAGAAGACCGAAAGAGTCAGAATAGCGACGAGCGAACGTAAGAGGTTCTGCCTGCCGATTCCGCCGAGAGTAGACGACATCAGTTTGCAATCATACCGGGCGAGGTACTCGCCGGAGAAGGAGACCGGATTGTGACTCGAAAACGACTCATTGTAATCACAGCAGCAACCGGGCTCGTGCTTACGGCTCTCGTGAGTGCGCGGGCACAAGACGACGCGCTCGATCCAGTGAAAGTTGCACCCGATACGCACAAGCTCGCGTTCGAGAATGCGTTCGTGCGGATTCTCGACGTGCACATCCCGCCGGGAAGCATCGAACTCCGCCATCGGCATCCGCACGGCCTCAGTGTCTACTTCACCGATTGGGACGCCGAGGTCACCGTAGACGGCAAGCCGCCCCAGGTGAACCACCGGACGACGGGCTCGTTCGCGTGGAGCGATGCGGTCATCCATACGGTCAAGAACGTCGGGAAGTCAGAAGGCCACGTGCTCAAGAATCGAGCTGAAGCAATAGAACGCTCGATTTCGCGCGCGAAATCATCAACCCAACGGCTATCCTGTTCCCGATGCTTCCATCCCGTCTGCTCGTCGTCCGGCAGAAGTTTCCGGACCTCCGGCTGGCCGACGTCCGCGCAGAGACGCGCGGCCAGCTCGAACAGAGCGGCTTCGCCGCGAAGCTTCAGCCCGGCGCGCGCGTGGCGATCGGCGTCGGCAGCCGCGGCATCGCCAACATCGCGGCCATTGTCCAGACCGTCGTTCAGTACTGGCGCGACCACGGGATGGCGCCCTTCATTTTTCCCTCGATGGGAAGTCACGGTGCCGCCACGCCGGAGGGACAGGCCGACGTTCTCGCGCATTTCGGAATCACCGAAGAGGCGATGGGCTGCCCCGTCGTCAGTCGCCTCGACGTGGTGTCGCTGGGAAAGACCGATCGACGGGATTGAAGTCTTCATGGATGCCGCGGCGCACGCGGCCGAGGGCGTCATGATCGTGGGGCGTGTGAAGTGGCACACGACCTTCGATGGCCGGATCGAAAGCGGCCTGATGAAGATGATGGCGATCGGGCTGGGGAAGTTCGCCGGCGCGCAGAAGTATCACACCCACGCGCACCGGCTCGGCCTCGAGCACGTCATCCGCACGGCCGGCCGCCAGGTGCTGCAATCGGGAAAGATGATCGGCGGCGTGGCGATTCTCGAAGACGCGCATCACAACACGGCGAAGATCGATGCCGTGCCGGCCGCCTGCCTCGAGCGGCGCGACGAAGAGAACCTCGCGCTGGCGAAATCCTGGATGCCGAGGCTGCCCTGCGATCTCGACGTCCTCATCGTCGACGAGATGGGCAAGAACATCAGCGGCACCGGCATGGACGCGAAGGTCGTCAATCGCGGGCCGAGTCATGCGAATACAACCCGTGGCCGGGACTACCGTCAATCCAGCGGATCTTTGTCCGCGAGCCTCGATCCCAGACGCACGGGAACGCCATCGGGATCGGCATGGCCGACGTGACGACGGATCGGCTCGTGCACGCGATCGACTGGGACCCGACGCGCGTCAACGCGCTGAGCTCGGGCCTGCCATCGCGCATTCGCGTGCCGCTGCACTTTGCAGCGACCGTGAATGCCTGCGAGTGGGTGGGGGCCACGGCAGGGAAGATGGATCCCGCGCGACGTGACCTATGGCTGGATTCGCAACACGCTCGCGCTCGATCGCCTGGCGCTCAGTGCCAACGTGCGACCGCTGATTGAGGCGACAATCGCACGTCGAGATCGAAAAAGAGATCGACGTGAAGTGGGACGAGCAAGCGAACCTCGCGAGTCCGGTGTTTTCGTAACTGGGCGATCTGTCGATTCGCCTACTTGACGACGATCACCAGTTGCTGCCTGACCGGCAGATTATCGCGGCCGTACGCGCTGAGTTCGTACGTGGTCGTGCGGACCGGCGCGACCCGGAGACATGTCAGCTTGCTCGCGGGCGCGACCTCCCCGACGCCGGGCTCAACGCGGGCGTGCAGGGCGCCGTCAACGGCATAACACAGCTCGACGGGACTGCCGGTCGCGATCGAACCAGGACGCGGAGTGAAGATGCGGATGCGCGCCCTGTCCCCGACAGCCAGCGAAGGATCAGGAGACCGATCCAGCCTCTCGTGGGTGTGACTTGTCCCAGGCGCCGTTGCCAACCAGAACGAGCGCCGTTTGACGGGTACTCTCTCCACTCGTTCCAACCGCGGTCAGCATGTAAGTCGTTGTTTGCGACGGTTTCGCCGACACGCAGTTTCGACCGAGCGCGCCAACTTCCCCGACGTCCGGATTCGATCCGGACACTCGAACCGTTCGCCACCTCGTAGCACAGGCCCACCGATTCACCCGGGACGATGCGATCGGGAAAAGCGGAAAACCGCTGCACGCGGGGCTCGACCGTCGCCTGCGCCTGTAGGATCTGCTCCGTGCTCGCGGTACGGACCGTTGGATGATCCGCCTCCGTGTGAAGAAAGGCGCCCAGGCCGGCCAGGTCCTGCGGCGTCCAGGATAACCCCGGTGATATCGCCAGATAGCCGAGACCTCCAAGGAGCACGATCATCAAAATCACGAGCGCCGCGAGGCTGCCGCTCTTGGTCTTCGGTGCGCGAACCGCCGGCTGGATTCCCTCTCGAAACGAATCGAGATCCAGCACTTGTTCAAGGAGCGTTGCCGGGCGCTCGGTCGTGAGATCGGACGCGGGCGACAGTACCAAGGCGAGGTTCCGCCGGCTGGCGGCCGCACCCTCATCGTCACCCATCGCCTCACGCAGCTTCATCGCCTGACTCAGCTGCGCGCGCGCCTTGTCTGCTTCGCCGAGACAGACCGCGCGAGTACCCATTTCATGAAGCGTCCAGGCCTCGGCCGGCCGATCGCCGATGGATTTCGCGGCAGTGAGGCACCGGTCGAGCGTGACCGCCCACGCGCCCCATCGCGCACCGACGATCAAGGCGCCTTCGAATAACCTGCCAACATGCAGGACTTCTCCCCATCGACGCGTGTCGATTGCGCACTCCTGGACGCGCAAGAGCGCCTCCGACTCCTCCAGCAGATTCGAGGGACTTCGCCGGTAACGTTCGGCCCACGCAGTGAAGTACGTAATGGCGCGATTCACCCACGGCTTCAGATCTTCCGTTCGACGCAAGTAGTCGCTGACGCCGTCCGCGAGCACATACCGGGATTGGCTGCTGACGACGAGACCGCGGCGGGCGAGCGCGACGAGCGACGGCTCGAGGTCGATGACTTCCGCGATACCCGACACATGCTGAACCGGGAGCGGCACCCCCGCGAGCGCGGTCAGCGCCAGCAGCGCGCGACGCGGCTTCTCGTCGATCGACGCCATGGCATCCGCCATGAGCTTCGCCGGCGTGATGTTTCGATCGAGCCTGTCGAGCGAGATCCGCTGATCCCGGATGAGAGCCGCGGCCTGCTGGATTCGTCGCGGGTGGCCACCAAGAGCCGTGGAGAGGTGGATCGCCGCCGCTCGTTCCGTACCGTCGAGCGAGCGCTCGATCTCGCGTTCGAGCAGTCGCACCCCGTCCTCGACCGGCAGGCCCTTGAGGGTCAGGCTTCGCGCTTCGCCCCACAGGCACCGTTCGCGGGTTGACACCACGAATGCCGATCGCGGGGCACGCTCGAACACCCGCTCCAGCTCCGGCTGCGCCGCATAGACATCGTCGAGCAGGATCAGCGCCTGCGTGTCCTGAAGGCCTCGCCGAATTTCCGCTTCGGTCGGTGTGCGGATCTTGTCGGTCTCGTGGAAGGCTTCGAAGATGAGCTGCAGAAGATCGTCGGTCGATTGACGACGGACCGACAAATAGATGATGCCGTCTGCGAACGAGGAGGCGTGAGGATGATGCGCGAGGTGCCGGAGAACCGCAGTCTTGCCGATACCGGGCTCGCCGCTCAGCTCGATTGGCAGTCCGGCGTCCAGCGCCGAGAGCGCCGCCGCCAGTTCCATCCCGCGATCGAGCAGTCCCCGGGTCGGCTGCGGACGAAGAATAATGGGCGTAGGCCGAGCGTGCATTTGCGGCTGCTCGGCTTGCGAGGCTTCGCCGATCAGGGCGCCGCACGCATCGCCAATCTGGACGACATAGCGGCCGACGGCGATTTGACCCGTAACTGAGCCGTGCAGGGGCGGAGTCTGCACGGAGGTGTCGACATCGCCATCGGGAACAGTCGGGCGATGCTCAACCCGGTCCAGGTTTAGCTTGATCGTCATTCTGGACAGACTTCACGCCGGAGCGCAGGCAACGTCACCGGGTGCGGTACCTGACATGATACGACGGAGGCGAAGGAAACAGCGACACTCTTGCTTTTTCGGACCGAGTCTCTCGCTGCCATAGCCTCGAGCCGGCGACCCTCGGATAAAAGCTAGAATGCCCCCATGTTGAAACGCGCTGCCGCGACATTTCTCACCGTTCTCCTCGCGCTCGCCAGCCACGCATTCGCAGATGTCCAGCTCCCGGGCCTCATCAGCGATCACATGCTGCTGCAGCGCGACATGCCGGTTCGCATCTTTGGCAAAGCGGCGCCGGGGGAAGCCGTCACCGTGGCGTTCCGCGGTCAGAGTCTGCAAACGGTGACCGACGCCACCGGACGCTGGGAAGTGTGGCTGAAGCCGCTCACCGCGGGCCCGGCAGCATCGATGACGGTCCAGGGAGCCAACACGATCACGATTGCCGACGTGCTGGTGGGCGACGTGTGGATTGGCTCCGGGCAGTCGAACATGCAGTGGGCCGTCTGGCAAACGGACAACGCTGATGCCGAAATTGCCGCCGCAAAGTTTCCGCAAATCCGTCTCTTCTACGTTCCCAGGAAAACATCGGCCGTTCCCGTCGAAGACGTTGATGCGAAGTGGGTGGTCTGCTCGCCTGAGACGGTGAAGGAGTTCTCGGCGGTCCTTTATTACTTCGGCCGCCAGATGCATCAGGATCTCAAGACGCCCATCGGATTGATTCATTCATCATGGGGCGGCACGCCAATCGTGTCGTGGTTGAGCGGTCCAGCGCTTGCCGCCAATCCTAAGCTCGAACCTTTCAACACGTTCTGGCAGAACGCCATTCTGCAATATCCGATGAATCAAAGCCGGTACGAGCAGGCGCTGAAGAAGTGGGAGACCAACGGGTCTCAGGGCCCTCGTCCGGCGGCGCCGCTTGGTCCCGGCAGCGCGCATGAGCCGACGACGCTGTACAACGCGATGATGGCGCCGCTCGTGAAGTACACGATCAAAGGCGCGCTCTGGTATCAGGGAGAGACGGAAGCGGGTCGCGCGCAGGGGGACATTTACGGTGAGGCGCTGATGACGCTCGTGCGTGACTGGCGTCGAGCATTCGGTCAGGGTGATTTTCCGTTCTACTGGGTCCAGCTGGCCAACTACGGCAACGCCAATAAGAACGGCCATTGGATGCGCGTTCAGGAGGGGCAGGTCAAGGCCACCACGCTACGCAACACGGGTGTTGCCATCATCAACGACATCGGCAACCCGACGAGCATCCATCCGACGAACAAACAGGACGTCGGCCGGCGCCTGGCGATGCTCGCGCAGAACACCGGCGCGAGTCCTCTCTATCGGCAGTTCACGCGCGAAGGCGATGCGATCCGTATCTGGTTCGACAATGCGGGCAAGGCGCTGAAGGTGCGGGGAACCGGACCGCTGACCGGGTTTCAGATCGCAGGAGCGGACGGCAAGTATGCCGCCGCCACCGCGCGCATCGATGGTGCGACGGTTCTTGTCTCCAGCCCGGATGTGACGGATCCCCGATCGGTCCGTTACGCGTGGGACTACAACCCGGACAGCAACCTGATCAACGAATGGGGCCTCCCGGCATCATTGTTCCGAACGGACGAACGCGACGATCCGCGGTGATCGCTGGATCACCCACCTGAACTGCAGTCGAGCCCCGGCCTTTACGCGGCAGCCAAATTGCCGGCGGCAGCCGAATTGCACGGCTCTGGCCGATGGCGATGTCGCCTGTACGCCGTGCGTTCGTAATCCTGCTCGTTGCCGCCGCCGTCGTCGCGATGCTGCTGATGCTGGCCCAGGACCAGGAAACGCTCAAGGTCCGCAGCGCGATCAGCGCCGACGATCTGCGCCATTCGTCCTACGTCTCAGCGCTCGTGGGAGCGTCGCTTTCCAGGGGTAATCGGTACGACGTCCTCACGAACGGAGATCAGATCTTCCCGGCGATGCTCGAGGCCATCAGAAGTGCGAAGCGTCGCATCAGTTTCGAAACATACATCTACGACAAGGGAAAGGTCGCCGATCAGTTCACGGCGGCGCTCGAGGAAGCCTCGCGGCGCGGCGTTCACGTCAACCTCGTCGTCGATTCTGTTGGCGCGAGCGGCATGAAGGCCGACGACATCAAGCGGCTCGAGGCGGCCGGTTGCACGATCGGCAGCTTTCACTCGCTGAGCTGGTACAACCTCGAAGAAGTGAACTACCGGACGCATCGCAAAATTCTCGTCGTCGACGGCGAGGTCGGATTCACCGGCGGTGCGGGCGTCGCCGATCACTGGCTCGGGCACGCCGAGGACAAGGATCACTGGCGCGACACGCAGGTTCGCATGCACGGTCCGATTGTCCGGCTCGTCGAAGCGGCCTTCTACGAGAATTTCTTCGAAACGGCCGGAATCGTGATGCCCCAGCTGGACGATCTGCGCGGGGAAGAGGACGACACGGGGCACTCTCTCGTGCTGCGCAGCTCTCCAACCGGCGGAAGCAACGATCTGAAGCGCTTGTATCTCCTCGGTGTCGCGTCGTCCCGCCGCACTATCGACATCACCTCGCCGTACTTCGTCATCGATGAATCCAGTGAGTGGTCGCTGAGAGACGCTGTGAGCCGCGGTGTGAAGATTCGTATCCTGGTCGAAGGAGACAAGACCGACGCCATGCCGGTGAAGTACGCGTCCCGCGACGCGTACGAGAGCCTCCTGTCGATGGGGGTCGAGATATACGAATACCAGCCGACGATGATGCATACGAAGACGCTCGTGGTCGATGGCGCGTGGAGCATGTTTGGATCGGCGAACTTCGACAATCGATCGCTCGAGCTGAACGATGAGCTGAACGTCGCCGTGTCGGATCGCGACCTCGCGCGGCGGTTCACGGAGGATTTCGAGCAGGATCTGCGTGCGAGCTCACGCCTTGACCTCGCGACCTGGCAGCGGCGCTCTTTTCTCGAGAAGTCTCGCGAAAAGTTCTGGTCGTATTTCGGCGAAATCTTCTGATTGCCGCACTCGGACCTGCCGCTAGACCGTAATGGTCGAATCCTGGAGCGTATCTCATAAACCGCGATGCGGCTGACGGATGTCAGCGAACGAGCGGTAGCGAGTGGATTGAGACTAGTTCCACTTCATCCCTCGAAGCTGCTCGAGATTGACGTTCCCGCCGCTCAGCACGCATGCGATCTTCGCCCCCGGCGCGGCCTTGACCAAGCCGTGCAGGAGCGCCGCGACTGGCGCCGCGGCCGCGCCCTCGGGGACCACTTTCGCGTGCGACATGAGCCACACGACAGCTTCGAAGATGTGTTCATCCGGCAGGGTGACGAGATCGTCCACATGCTTGCGGACGATCTCGAACGTCTTCTCGCCGACCCGCTTCACGCGAAGCCCGTCGATGATGCAGTCAACCGTGTCGAGCGTCACGAGACGTCCTTCGGCCACGCTGCGAGTCATCGCCGGCGCGCCGGACGACTCGACGCCGACGATCCGGACGGCGGGATTGCAGCTCTTGAGCGCGGTCGCCACGCCCGAGATGAGGCCGCCGCCTCCGATCGGCACGACGGCGACATCCACCATCGGCCAGTCCTCGAAAATCTCGAGGCCCAACGTTCCCTGGCCGACAATCAGCTGCTCGTCGTCGAACGGATGGATGTACGTGTAACCGCGTTCCGCGACGAGCTCCTGGGCCTTCTCATTGGCTTCGTCCCAGATCGTTCCGTGAAGGACCACTTCCGCGCCGTACGCCCGCGTCGCCTCGATCTTGGACCTGGTGGCGTTCTCCGCCATCACGACGACGGCCTTGATGCCGTACACGGCGGCCGCGATGGCCACGCCCTGCGCGTGATTTCCGGCGGACGAACAGATCACACCGCGGCGTTTCTCCACGTCGGTCAGGTACGAGAACTTGTTCATGGGCCCGCGAATCTTGTACGAGCCCCCGCGCTGGAACATCTCCGCCTTCAGGCGCACGTCGAAGCCCGTCCGCTCGGACAGGATCCGCGACGTCAGCAGCGGTGTCCGGTACACGTGGGTTCCCATACGCGCCCGCGCCTCTTCAAACGCGACCCGCTCGAAAGCATCACCAATCACGATTGGTAGAGGATAGCCCGCATGAACGCTGGGCCGCGAGAGCGATTTTGCAAAGTCCTTGTCAGACCGCGTATCTCGACTCTTCGTGGTGAACGAGAGCGGCCCGGCCGCTACTCTGCTCTCAGCGCGCAGACCACGTCCACCCGCGAGGCGCGCGCCGCCGGCGTCAGCGACGCGACGATCGCGGCGACGACGAGGACGAACGCCGCGCCGGCGATCGGCGCGATCCCGGGCATCTGCACGTCGGGCACGAAGCTGCCGACGATCCGCGAGAGCAGCACCCCGCCGATCGCGCCCGCGACGATGCCGCCGATGCCGATCGCGGCGCCCTCGCGCAGGACGCGCACCAGCAGGTGCGTCGGCGTCGAGCCGATCGCGAGCCGCACCCCGAACTCGCGCGTCCGCGCGCTGACCGAGAACGCCAGCACGCCCGCCACGCCGACGATCGCGATGAGCAACGCCACCCCGGCGAACCCGCCGAACACCAGCGCGTTGACCCGCGTCGGCGCCAGCACTTCGGCGCGGATGTCGTCGAGCGTCGCCGCGCGCTCCACCGGCTGATCGTTCGCCAGCTCGCGGATCACCTTCGTCACCGGCGGCACGAGCGCATACGGATCCATCTTCGCGTGGATGAAGAGCCGGCCGCCGCTCATCTCCTGCTCGATCGGGTGATACACCGTCATCGTCGGCTCGGGCACCAGGTGCTCGTCGTCCACGTCGGCGACCACGCCGACGATGCGCCGGGGGCCGGTGCTGACGCCGATGAACTTGGTGACCGGATCCGTCCACATCATCCGGCGATTCACGGCGTCCAGGCTCGGCAGCATCCGGCGCGCGAGGCTCTCGCTGATGATGACGACCTTCTCGCCGTCCGCGCGATCGCCGTCGTTGAAGTCGCGGCCGGCGATGAGCTTCACGCCGAGCGCGCTGAAGAAGCCCGGCGACACGGTCCGGAACTGCGCGCGTGGATCCTCTTCCCCATTCGCCTTGCGGTAGCCCTCCACCGTGAACTGTGCGGCGAAGAAGCCCGGATCGCGCCACGGCACGACCGTCCCGAGCGCCACGCGCTCGACGCCCGGCAGCTCCGAGATCCGGCGGATCGCTTCCTGGTAGAACCGCGCGACGTCCGCGGGCTTCCGCGTGTAGGACACGACCGGCACGTTCACCGCCAGCAGGTTCCCGCGGAAACCGGTCTGCTGGCGCTGCAGCGCGAAGAGCGTCGTGATCAGCATCCCGGCGCCCGCGACGAGCACGAACGACGCGCCGATCTGCGTGACCGCGAACACGCGCAACCGGCGGTTCGTGCCCGACGTCAGCCGGACGCCGCGCCCGGTCAGACCCATTCCGTTGGCGGCGTCCGCCGACGGCAGCCGCGGCACGAACGCCAGCAGCACCGCCGCGGCGATCGCGAGTCCGCCGCCAACCCAGAGCAGGCTCGAATCGACCGTGACGTCGTGCGCGCGCACCGAGAAGCGCGCCGCGTAGAGCGACAGCACCGCGACCATCGGCCGCGCGATCGCGACCGCCAGCACCGCGCCGGTCGCACAGAGGAGCACGCTCTCGGCGAGCAGCGTCCGCCGCAGCGCGCCCGTGCCGGCGCCGAGCGCGGCGCGAATCGCCAGCTCTCCCTCGCGCCGGACCGACCGTGCGAGGATCAGGTTCGCGACGTTCGAGCACGCGACGATGAAGACGAGCCCGGACGCCGCCAGCAGCACCAGCAGGATCGTCCGCGCCGGCGAGATGATCTCGTCGCGCAGCCCCTTCGCGTCGATGCGGAAGTCGGCCTGCTTCTCGTAGGCCTCGGGATGCGCCTTCACCATCGCCGTATGCGCCACGCGCAGCTCCGCGCGCGCCGCGTCGAGCGTCGCGCCCGGCGCCAGACGGCCGAAGAGCTCGGTCATCCGGTGCACGCGTCCCTCGACCATCGTCGCGTCGAGGTGATGCGGGCTCGTGACGACGTTGGCGATGATCTCGGTCTCCTGCGGATACGGCACCGACGGCTCGAGCACGCCGACGATCGTCGCCGGCCGATCGCTCAGCCGCACCTGCCTGCCGATCACGTTCGGATCGCTCTTGAACGCGCTCGTCCAGAACCGGTAGGTCAGCACCGCCGCGCCGTCGGCCTTCGGCCCATCGTCCGACGGTCCGAGCAGCCGGCCCATCACCGGCCGCAGGCCCATCACTTCGAAGTAGGAGCCGCCGACCACGCCCGCGCGGACGGTCCGCGGATCGCCGAGGCCGATCATCGTGAACTCGATCGTCGAGAAATCGCCGAACGCGCTGAGCGACTTCACCGACTCCCGCAGATCCTTCAGCTCCGGCACCGAGAAATTCGCGTTCGCCATCCCGATGCCCGGCGCGCTCTGCCGGATGTAGATGAGCCGGTCCGCGTCGCGATTGACCAGCGGCCTCAGCAGCACGCCGCGCACGACGCTGAAGATCGCCGCGTTGGCGCCAATCCCCAGCGCCAGCGTGAGGACGACGGTGATGGCCAGGCCCTTGGCTCGGGCGAGCGACCGAAGGGCGATTCGAAGGTCGGTGATCCAGCTCATAGCGCTCGTGCCGGGCCCGTGATGGGCCCACGCATTCCCTTTCAGGCAATAGTCGAAGCGGCCGCCGGGATTTCGACATCCTTCGGGCGGCCTGCCGAACTCGCCGTATCTTACTGAATTTGCAGGGACACGATTCCCCACGCCATATATCGAGGGCTCGCGCTCCGGTAACCTTCACCGGGCTCTCACGTATTCTCCTCAGCGTGGACGAACCTGACTTTGCGGCGCTCTACGAACGGCACGCGCCGGACGTCTACCGGTTCTCGCTGTATCTCTCCGGCAACTTCGCCGTGGCCCAGGACCTCACGGCCGAGACCTTTGCGCGGGCGTGGGTCGCGCGTGAGCGCATCCGCGTGGGCAGCGTCAAGGCGTACCTCCTGATGATCGCGCGCAACCTGTTTCGCGACGCGAGCCGCCGCCGAACCGATACGAGCATGCCGGAGAACATCGACGTCGCAGATGCGGCGCCTGGCCCCGACGCATCGGCGCAGGCCCGTGACGAACTGCAACAGGTGTTGTCAGCGCTTGCTCAGATCCCCGAGCACGAGCGCGAGGTCCTGCTCATGGCGACGGTCGAAGGACTCACTCACCAGGCGATCGCGGTCGCCCTGGATCTTTCGGTGGATGCCGTCAAGGTGCGTGTGCACCGCGCGAGGGCGCGCCTGAACGCCATCCGCGCTGGAATGGAGAGCAATCATGTCCATCACGCGTCCCGTCATTCTTGATTTGTGGCCGGCCTACGTGTCCGGCGAGGCGAGCGCTGAAACACGCGCGCTGGTCGAGGACTACTTGCGCGGGGATCCGGAGTTCGCGAGGCAGTTGAGAGACGATCCGCTTGCGGCAGTCACGCCACCTCCGCTCCCTCCCGAAGTCGAGACGAACGCGTTCGCGCGCGCCCGCCGGCGGTTGCGCGGCTTCCCGTGGCTGCTCCAACTCGCCATAATGTTCAGTGCCTTCGCATTCGGACGCATCGTCTCGGACACGTCCTGGGACGTGTCGCCGCGCAATTTCATCGTCATGGCTGGGATTGCCGTGTGCTTCTGGATCGCGTTCTTCGTGACGCTGTGGCGGATGCGGGCGCGGATCATGATCTTGCCGGGCCGCAAGGCGCAATAACTATCGCTCGCTCGCGTGACTACTTGAAGTTGAGGCTTTGCAGAAACTGGTCGAACGCGGAGCCGGCGAGGTCAACCGTCTTCGCCGGGCCGGTCAGCTTGATGAAGTACGGACCCTTTGGCGTCTCGACGACGGTGGCGCGCATCCGGTAGCCCGGCTTGTTGTGGTGCTCAGTAGAGCCGGGACTCATTTCTGCGACGTACGTCCCCGAGATGTCGAGGCTCGTAAGTTTGAGACCGTTCACAGTGGCAGTCGTCCGAGTGGGTTCCTTGGTGGACTGCACCTGCGTCATCCATCGCTGAAGGTTTGCCTCGACCGAACCGCCGCCCCCGCCGAAGTAATAGACGATCACTTCGCCGTCGTCCGCGTCCCCCGATGCTTTCGGCACGACGAACTCCGCGACCCGCATCGAGCTGGTGGCCGCTCGAGCGGTCCAGGCCGCTGGCTTCGTGAACGTCAGGGTTCCGGCCTGAGCGGAAGGAGCCCAGAGCACGAGGGCAACGAGGATGGACGCAAACATGGCGACCATCCTACTCCCGATCCCGGATCCGGGACCCCGGACCCCGGATCCCGGCAAGCCTCAATCAGCAATCGTCAATCGTCAATCAGCAATAATGAAAGGATGCTTCGCGTGCGCTTTGCTCCCTCACCGACGGGGTACCTGCACATCGGCGGCGCCAGGACGGCGCTCTTCAACTGGCTCTACGCGCGCCGGCATGGCGGCGCGTTCGTGCTGCGCATCGAGGACACCGATACCGAGCGGTCGTCATGGGAGATGGTCTCCGGGATCGTGGACGGGCTCCGGTGGCTCGGGCTCGACTGGGATGAAGGGCCGGACATCGGCGGTCCACATGTCCCGTATTTCCAGTCGCAGCGCGTGGACAAGGCCAGGCTGTTTGCGGAACGGCTCGTGACCGGCGGGCACGCATACTACTGCTACTGCACGACCGAAATGCTGCAGCAGAAACGGCAGGCCGCAGAAGCTGCCGGCGGGGGATGGGTCTACGACCGGAGCTGCGTCAATCTGTCCGCTGAGGACGTTGCCGCACGCGAAGCCTCAGGTGCGCCGCGCGCGATCCGGTTCAAGGTTCCCGCAGGCCACACGTCATTTACCGATCTCGTGCACGGTCCCATTACGTTCGACAACGCGAACATCGAGGACTTCGTCGTGCTTCGATCGGATCGGCACCCCACGTATCACTTGTCGGTCGTGGCTGACGACATGGACATGGGGATCACGCATGTCGTACGCGGGGACGATCACATCTCGAACACGCCCAAGCAGGTGCTGCTCTACGACGCCTTTGGCGCGCGCGCCCCGCAGTTTGCGCACGTGCCGCTGATTCTCGGGCCCGACAAGAAGCGGCTCAGCAAACGCCACGGGGCGACGTCGGTCATGGAATACAACCGGCTCGGATATCTGCCGGAAGCCATGGTCAATTTTCTCGCGCTGCTCGGATGGTCGCCGGGCGACGACCGCGAGCTGTTCTCTGGTGACGAGCTGATTGCCGCATTCACGCTCGAAGGCATCAGCGGCGGCAACGCGGTCTTCAATCCCGACAAGCTCGACTGGTTCAACCAGCAGCACATTCTGCGCCTGCCGATCGCCGACCTGGTGGCTCGCGTGCAGCCCGTGCTCGAAGCCGCGCACCTCTGGACCAGCGATCTGACAGGCGCCAGGCGCGAGTGGTTTCAGAAGTTGCTGGAACTCGTGAGGCCCCGCGTGAAAAAGCTCGATCAGTTCGCCGAAGAGCTGCGGCCCTTCCTGCAGCCGTCGGTGGACTACGACGAGACGGCGGTCTCGAAGCACCTCACGAAGTCGGAGATTCGATCGGCATTCATCGCGCTGCCCGACACGTTGACGGCCGTCGTTCCCTTCAGCAGCACCGGGCTGGAAGCAGCGCTGAGGTCGCTCGCCGAGGCACACGGCGTCAAAGCGGCGGCTTTGATCCACGCGACGCGCGTGGCGGTGACCGGCCGCGCGGTGAGTCCGGGCCTGTTCGACGTGCTCGAGCTCATGGGCGCCGAAACCGTCCGCGACCGTGTGCGGCATGCCCTAAATTTCCTACCCAAGTAGTCAGCGGATACGCACGCCTCGCGCGCGCTGAATAGCTCGTCCTTATCGCTGCAGAGCAACAGTTTTCCCAAATGGGGCAAGACCCCGCCCAAACCGCCTCGCGATGACGCGGACGGACTGGCAGAACTGCCGTACGGCACCCGGAGCAGGGCAGGCAGATCCTCTTAAGTCCCACTGCGATTCACGCAACTAAGTCAAACGAATTCAATCACTTCCAAGCTCGACAGGTCTCCATCGTGGCACCTCGGTTGCACTGGTTGGGCTCGCGGCCTGCCGCCGGCGCGGACAGGACCGCGGAGTTTGTGAACCAGGGTGACCCGGGACGGGAGGAGGCAAACGTGGCCAAGGAAGATCGCGGATTCGCGTCAATGGATCGGGCCAAGCAGCGCGAGATTGCGAGCAAAGGCGGAAAGGCGGCGCACCAGAAAGGCACCGCGCACGAGTGGACGAGCGAAGAAGCCCGTGATGCCGGACGCAAGGGAGGCATTGCGAGCCACCAGCGCCGGCGCGAGCAGATGGGCGGCAATGGAGACGATACAGGTTCGACCGATACGGACACGACGCGGAACGCCAGCGCCGAATCGATGCGCAATTTCGGCTCGCCCGAATCGATGCGCACTTCCGGACTGGCGCCGCATTCGTCGTCTTCGCCCTCGTCGATGGAGGATTCGCGCGACGACTACTCGCGACGTGACGGCTGGTCTCGCGACGACTAGGTAATGAGGATTGATGATTGCTGATTGTCGATTGCTGATTGGCGATCGACAGTCCTGATAAGAACACGGGGATAAGAGGGCGCGGATGCAGGCGGTCTCTTGTTCGCCGTGTTATTTTTTTGCCTGCCCTGAGCGAGCGCCAGATCGCGCGAGTCGAAGGGTGCCTGCCCTGAACGAACCTTGTAGAACCCCCTAGAACCTCGCAGAACCTTGTAGAACCTGTACGCTATGATCCGCCCCCGTGACTCCCAAGGACTACGCGAAGGCGAGGCGACTGCTGCTCCGTCGTGATCCGGTGCTGGCGGCGCTTATCCGCAAGCATGGCGAATGCGGTCTCGCGCGTGCGCAACGCACCGAGCATTTCTCGGCGCTGGTGCGCGCGATCACAGGTCAGCAACTGTCGACGAAGGCGGCGTCCACGATCTTCGCGCGCCTAGTGGCGCTGATGCCCGACAGTGTGACCCCCGTCGCGCTGTCAGCGCTGACCGACGATCAGATGCGTTCAGTCGGCATGAGCCGTCAGAAAATTACCTACTTCAGAGACCTGTGTGACAAAGCCCTGAGCGGCGCCGTGCCGCTCGACTCGCTTGAGTCTCTGAGCGACGACGACGTGATTGCGGCGCTGACGCAGGTGAAGGGAATCGGCCGGTGGTCGGCAGAGATGTTCCTGATGTTCCGGCTGCATCGGCCGGATGTCCTGCCGGTCGACGACCTCGGGATCGTGAACGCGGTCAAGAATGTGTACCGCCTGCGCAAGCGTCCGACGGCCGACCGAATCCGGAAGATCGGCGAGGCGTGGAAGCCCTACCGATCCGTCGCGTCCTGGTACCTCTGGCGATCGCTCGACAATGAGTGAGCAATTCAACCAGTGATCCAGTAGCGCGGCCCTGAGCCACGCCGCCCGGCCCGATCACCGGGATTTGCAAGCTGGCAACGGTCGAGCGAAAGACAGCCGCACCCGATGCACTCGGTGAGACCTGCCTTCATGCGTTCGAGCTCGGCAATGCGTTCGTCGATGCGCCTGGTCCAGCTTCCGGAAAGCCTGGCCCAGTCCGCGCGTTCCGGCACACGATTCCTCGGCAGCTTTGCGAGCTCCACGCGAATCTCCTCCAGCGACAACCCAATCTTCTGGGCAAAGACGATGAAGGCGACACGCCGGAGGACGCTTCGCGGATAGCGGCGGTGATCCGCATCGTTCCGTTCTGAACCAATCAGGCCTTTTTCTTCGTAAAACCTCAGCGCAGATGTCGCAACGCCGCTGCGGGCAGCCACCTCTCCGATCGTCAGCACGTCGCTCATCTCGTCAGTCTGCGCCACTTTGTCCTTGACTTCAAGTGCACTTGAAGTCTGAAGCTGGATGGGTGTTCGGTGCAGACATGGGAGATCACGCTGATGAATGAACAGGCTCGAATCGCCATCGTGACCGGAGCCAGCCGCGGCCTTGGGCTGGTGATTGCTCGCGTGCTGGCCACGCGCGGATACGGCCTCGTGATCGGCGGTCGCGATCGTGAGGCGCTGGAGCTCGCTGCCGCAGAGTTGTCCAGGCATTCACCCGACGTGTTGCCCGTCGTGGGTGACATTACCGACCCACAGGTGCGGACAAATCTGATCGAGGCGGCCCGGCGGCTGGGTGGCCTCGATCTGCTCGTCAACAACGCGTCGGAGCTCGGCCCGATTGGACCGCTCACGTCCTTTGACGTGCCGCGTCTCGGCCGGCTCTTTCCGGTGAACGTCGGCGCCCCGCTGTTCCTGACTCAACTGGCCGTGCCGCTGTTGACGGATCGTCGAGGACTCGTCGTGAACATCACGAGCGACGCGGCCACGGCGGCCTATCCCGGCTGGGGACCATACGGCGCCACCAAGGCGGCGTTGGAGTTGCTGACACGCACGCTTGCGACCGAGCTCGGCGAGCAAGGCGTGTCGGCCGTTCTCGTCGACCCGGGAGACATGCGAACACGCATGCATCAGGAAGCCTTTCCCGGCGAGGACATCTCCGATCGCCCGCTGCCGGAGGTGACCGCGCCGTTCTGGAACTGGCTGCTCGATCAGAATCCCGAAGACATTCGCGGCGAGCGATTCGCTGCACAACACGAGGACGCGCGATGGCTGCAGCGGGCGTGATCGACACCTTTACCTTGCCGCCTCATCTCGAGGCGGCGGAACCGCCGGAGGCGCGCGGGCTGAGGCGGGATGCGGTGCGGCTTCTCGTCTCACGCGTCGAGGCTGACTCGATCGTGCACTCCCGGTTCAGCGAGCTGCCCCGGTGGCTCTCGCCCGGCGATCTTCTGGTCGTCAACACGAGCGGAACCCTGAACGCCGCGCTTGCGGCGCGAACCCGCGATGGAGACATATTCGAAGTCCATCTCTCGACACAATTGCCCGGCAACTTCTGGGTTGTCGAGGTGCGACGCCCTGGTCCGCCTGCCTCGCTCCCTTACCGCGACGCGCGCGCGGGAACGACATTCGAGCTGGACGGCGATGCGCGCGTCACGCTGCTCGCGCCGTACCCGCTGGTCAGCACCATGAACGCGCAGTCGCGATTGTGGATCGCCGCGCTCGAGCTCACTGAGCCGGTGCTGCCGTATCTCGAACGATTCGGCAGCCCGATTCGCTACAGCTACGTCTCGGGTTCGTGGCCGGACTCGATGTACCAAACCGTCTTCGCCACCGAGCCCGGCAGCGCGGAGATGCCATCCGCGGGACGTCCCTTTACCCCCGAGCTCGTCACCCGGCTCATCTCCAGCGGCGTTCAAATCGCACCGCTGCTGCTCCACACGGGTGTCGCGAGCCTGGAGGATCACGAGCCGCCCTACGAGGAGTTTTTTCGCGTGCCGCCTGAAACAGCCGATCGCGTCAACGACGCAAGAGAGGCCCGGCATCGCGTCATCGCAGTCGGAACGACCGTCGTTCGCGCGCTCGAGACCGTCACGGACCGTCGCGGTACGACATCGCCGGGGGAGGGCTGGACCAATCTTGTGATTACCCGGGGCCGGCCGCTGCGGGCGGTCAACGCGATGATCACCGGCTTCCACGAGCCGCGCGCGACTCATCTTGCGATGATCAGGCAGGTGATTGACGCAGCCGACGGCGGCGACCACTCGTCACACCTCGATCGCGCCTACCACGAGGCGCAGCAGGCCGGCTACCTGTGGCACGAATTCGGAGATTCACATTTGATCATCGGCGGCTGATAATCCGCGGGGATGTCCCTGGCGCCCGGCGCGCGGCTCAATTCATTCGAGATCATTACCCCGATAGGCGCCGGGGGCATGGGTGAGGTCTACCGCGCCCACGACGTGAAGCTGAAGCGCGACGTCGCGATCAAGATCCTTCCCGAAGCATTCGCGCGTGAACCTGAGCGCATCTCCCGGTTCGAACGTGAGGGCGAGCTCCTCGCCGCCTTGAATCACTCCAATATCGCCACCGTCCATGACTTTCAACAGAGCGGCGATCGGCACTTCCTCATCATGGAGCTGGTTGAAGGTGAAACCCTGGCCGAGCGCCTGACCCGTGGCGCTCTGGGAGTTGAGGCATCGCTCGGCGTTGCGGGTCAGCTGGCGGAAGCCCTCGAGGCCGCGCACCAGAAGGGGATCATCCATCGCGATCTCAAGCCGGCGAACATCAAGATCGCGCCGGACGGCAAGGTGAAGGTCCTCGACTTTGGCCTCGCCAAGATCTTCGAGGACGCGCTCCCTTCACTCGACGCGGCGAACTCACCCACATCCCTGGGCGGCACGGCCGCAGGTCTCGTGCTTGGCACGGCGGCCTATATGAGCCCGGAGCAGGCTCGTGGTGCGCCCGTCGACAAGCGCACCGATATCTGGGCGCTGGGGTGCGTGTTCTTCGAGATGCTGGTCGGCAAGCCCGCATTTGCCACCGGCAATCTCTCGGACACGATTGCCGCGGTTTTGCGTGGCGAGCCGGACTGGCGCCGGCTCCCCCAAGACACGCCCCGGCGGATTCGCGTGTTGCTCCGCCGGTGCCTGCGAAAGGACCCGCGGCAACGACTGCACGACGCAGCGGATGTGCGGATCGAGATCACGGATACCGATGCGGATACGGAGGGCACGCCGCGGCATGCGCCGCCCGCTCTCGTTCAGCGTCTCGCGCCGATTGCCGTGGCACTCGTGGCTGGCGCCGTCATCTCGAGCGCGATCTGGTGGCTTCGCGTCCGGGCTTCTCACGAAACGCCACAGCCCGCCCATCTGAGCGTGACGTCGGTCCCTCGAAGTTCTTCGTCACTTTATTTGAACGCGAATCATCAGGTGGTCATCTCTCCCGACGGCAGGAACATCGTCTATGTCGCTAACCGAGACGGGCACCGCCAGTTGTTTCTGCGCTCGCTGGACGAGCGGGAAGCGCGGCCGATTGACGGCACCGACGAGGCGATGACGGCGTTCTTCTCGCACGACGGCCGGTGGATTGCGTTTGGCACCAGGCGTGAGTTGCAGAAGGTCGCGATCAGCGGCGGTTCGCCTTTGACGATCTGTAAGCTGTCCAGCACCGGGTTTTATGGCGGCGACTGGGGAGCTGACGACACCATTGTCTTCGTGCCCGACTACAACGGCGGGTTATGGGCCGTGCCCGCGAGTGGCGGTACACCTCAGCCGCTCCTGAAGACCGATCCGGAGCGCGACCGGGTCGCGTACGGTGACCCCGAAGTGCTCCCCGGTGGGAAGGGCGTGTTGTTCACCCTTGCATCCGGCCGGGCCATCACGGCCGACGATCAGGACATCGCCATCCTGCGTCCCGGAACGTCCGAACCTCAAGTCCTGATTCACGGTGGCAGCAACGCGCGGTACTTGCCGACCGGGCAGATCGTCTACGTTCGCGCTGGCGCGCTGTTGTCCGTCGACGTCGATCTGTCCACCTTCACAGTGAACGGCACGCCCGTATCGGTCATGGAAGGCCTGGACCGTACCTGGAGTGGCGATGCCGACTATTCCGTATCCGATACGGGCACGTTGATCTACGAGCCGGACGCAGGCACGAAGGCCGGTCGCCTCCTGGCGACGGTCGATCTCAAGGGTCAAATTCGGCCCATCACGGCGCGCGGCAACTTCGGTGAGTTTTCGATATCACCGGATGGCCGATCCATCGCGACGAGACTCTTCGCCGTCAACGACGACATCTGGGTGTACGACATCGCAACCGGCACGCCGGTTCGCCTCACGTTCGAGCCGCTCGACGAAATCTACCCGCAGTGGACGCACGACGGCAGTCGAATTGCGTTTGGCACACGCACCGGAAAGATCTTCTGGAAGCTTTCCGATGGCTCCGGGCAGCGAGAGGAGCTCTCACACGGCGATTATCCACGGTATCCCGAATCCTTTTCGCACGACGGAAAGTCGATGGCCTTTGTCGAAATTCATCCGGCGCGCCGGCGGGACATCTGGCTGATGTCGCTCGAGGGCGATCGCCAGGCGCGACCGCTGGTCGCGACCGACGCGGACGAATGGGGCGCGCGATTCTCCCCGGATGGACACTGGCTCGCGTATGTTTCCAACGAAACCGGGCGAGAGGAGATCTTCATCAGGCCGACCGGCTCGGCGGCCGGGCGGAAGCGAGTCTCCTCGGAGGGTGGTAATGGTCCCATGTGGGGAAGGGCGGCCGGGAGTTGTTCTTCATGAGAGGCAACCAGTTCGTCGTGGTCTACCTGGACGGTCAGGGCAATCCGATCGGACGAGATCGCGTACTTTTCCCGGTGCCGAAACTCGAGGGCCTCGAGTTCGACGCGGGCACAGCGGACTACGACATCATGCCCGACGGCGAGCACTTCGTGGTTGGCCTCAGTCCGCAACCTTCGGCATCGACCCACTACAACATCGTCCTGAACTGGTTTGAAGAGTTGAGAAGAAAGCGGCTCGCGCGGTGACGGTCTCCGCCGAATCGCCACCCGTGCCCGCGCGTTTCACATCCAATCAGCGCCGCGGGTTTTTCGCCGCCTGGGCGCGGCGTCGTTCTGGACGGCGTCGATTCGTTCATCTACGCGCTGGTTCTCGTGCCCGCCCTCCGCGCATTGTTGCCGGTGTCGGGGATTGAGCCCACGGCCGGCAACGTCAGCTTCTACGGCAGCATCCTGTTTTCCGTGTTCCTCGTCGGCTGGGGACTGGCATTCCTGTGGGGCCCGCTCGCCGACCGGTTCGGCCGCGTGCGCGTGCTCATGCTCGCCATCCTCTGTTATTCGCTGTTCACGTTCCTCGGCGCAATCGCGCAGACCTGGTGGCAGTTGGCGGTCTTCCGGCTGCTCGCGGGTCTCGGGATCGGCGGAGAGTTCGTCGGCGCCGCGACCTTCGTTGTCGAAGAGCTGCCGGAGCGTCGGCGCGTCATGGGCACCGGCGTCATGAACAGCGGCTACTACATCGGCGTCTTCATTGCCGCCGCCCTCAACTACCTCGTGGGCGCGCAGTATGGCTGGCGCGCCATGTTCGCGCTCGGCGGGCTTCCGGCCCTGTTCATCGCCTATGTTCGAATTTCCGTGCAGGAGCCGGAGCGGTGGCGCAACCGCGTCGCTCAGATTGGCCGCGTGCGCGCCCGTGACTCCTTCTTCGCGCTCTTCACCCCTGAATACCGGCAGCGCACGCTGCTCAATTGCGTGTTCCTTCTGATCTCGATGATCGGCCTCTGGGCGGGCTCGGTGTACGCGCCAACGGCCGTCACGCAGGTGGCGATCCGCATGGGCTATGGCGCGGCCGATGCCGTGCGCATCGCGTCACGCGCGACGATGGTGCTTGCAACGGGCACGATTATCGGCTGCCTGGTGATGCCGACGCTGGCGCAGCGGTTTGGCCGACGCGGCGCCTTGGCATTCTTTTACTCGCTGATGGCCGTCTCGATCGCGTTCAGCTTCGGCTATGCGTTCTATCGATCGTCTGCGCTTATCACGTTCGTGGGAAGTCTGTTCTTCGTTGGCGTCGGCGGAGGCAGCTTCGCGGTCTACTGGGCCTGGATCAGCGAGCAATACCGCACGGAATGCCGAGGCAGCGCGCTGGCGTTTGCGACGTCAATCGGCCGGTTCGTCGCCGCAGGCGCGACGTTCCTGGTGGGGATCGGGATTCAGCGTTACGGCAGCATCGGGGTGCCGGTGGCGCTGACGGCAATCCCGTTCGTGCTGGGCCTGCTGTTGCTGCCGCTGGCGATTGAGACGCGAGGCAAGCCGTTGCCTGTGTAGTGACCCGACTCGTACAAGATCAAACAACCGGTCGCGTCAGCGCATCGGCGTAACGAGCGGCGCCTGAATGCGCTGGAAGGGAAGGCCCTCGCTGTCCTTGCCGGCGATGAGCACGCGGAAGCCTTCCGGACCTGGCGTGAACCGCGACACATAGGATCCGTCGTCAGCGGCTTCGAGCGGCAACTGGGCGATAGTCCGGAAAGCGCCATTGACGAGCGACCCGTGGATCTCGGTGGCACGGCCGCTGACGCGAATTCTCACGAGGTTCTCGACGCCCGCCGACGGAACCGCCGTGAACGCGCCGTTCTGTGACGTCGCGAATTGAACCTGCGCGATCCCAATCGGGCTGCGCGCCTGTACGACGATGCCGGAGACGCCGCTGCCTGACACCAGGACGGTCCAGATTCCGGCTTCCGGCCGCTGAACAATGACCATACGTTCCGCGCGAAAATTCGAGAGGTTTGTCACGCCTTCGCCGTTGGCGGGTAATCCCGACGGTCGCACGACATCGACCGTCTGCAGGCATTGCGCGGAGGTAGAGAACAGAACACTCTCGACGGATGAATCGACGGGCACGTGAAACTCGTGCGGACCGGGCGTCAACGATCCTGCGAGCCTGAGAATCGTTTGCGGATGAGATCCGAATGCGGTGAGCAACGTGGCCGAGTCGCCGATTTCTTCGGGCGCCAGCAAGAGGAGATGACCGCCTGAACCCTCGGCCAGCTGGAAATAGGATGCGTCGAGGCGCGCGCCGCACGGCCAGTCACCACGCGGTTTCGACGTTTGCTGCTGTGCGCCAATCAAGAGCGGCGACACGAAGACGGCCGCTGCCAGAAATGCTTTCACGCACTCCTTATCGGCTGCGGGTTAAAATGTGTTTACCATTATGGGATCGCTGATTCAGATCTGTCTCGCTGACGCGGCAGGTGCTCCGATGCGAACGGTCCAGGAGGCCGTCTGCGTGTCGGGCCGCGGAATTGACGGGGATCGCTATTTCCTTGGCACCGGCACGTTCTCGCCGACCGCGAAGAAACCCTCGCAAGAAGTCACGTTGATCGAAGTCGAGGAAGTCGAGCGCTTCAACGCCCTGTGCGGCGCCGATCGACGCCCTGACGAGCTGCGCCGCAATCTTGTCGTTCGTGCGATGAAATTGAACGACCTCGTTGGACGCCGATTTGCGATCGGCTCGGTCACCTTTGAAGGGATACGACTGTGCGAGCCCTGTTCGTATCTTGCCGGGATTACGCAAGCCGAAGTACTGCGGGAACTGGTGCACCGGGCCGGGCTTCGGGCCGCCATAGTCCACGGCGGCACGGTCCGCGTCGGCGATGCCGTGAGCGTCGTCCCCGGGATGACCGTCGATCAGCCCGCAGCCTCCGCGGGAAGCTGATCACGCCACGCGATCTATCCCGGCGTTTTCACTTTGTCCCGCAGCATCTCGACGGCCTTCTCCAGCCGGCGCGCGCGCGTCTCTTCCTTCTTGGCTTCCGTGATCCAGCGACAGGTACTCCTTGCGATGCGTGTAGCTCAGGCTCTCGAAGAACGTGAGTAGGCCTTCCTTCTTCATGAGAGTCTTGAACGCGGGCGGTATCTCGACCTCGCGGACCTCGTCGTCTTTCTTCAGCACCACCTCGACGCGGTCGCCGGGTTCCTTTTGGATTTGCTGACGGATCGCCTTTTCGACGCCGAGCATATGCTGCGGGGCGCCGTACTTAATGAGCGAGCCTCTGTACGAGACGCCGTCGATCGTCGCCGTGACCGGCACCCTCCCTCTTGTTCCGAACTCTTTCTCGACATCGTAGGGAAAAAACAGAAAGGCTCCGCCGCGGTCGCCGGCTTCGATGCGCGCCGTGAACTTGTAATTCTTCGGCATGGTCGTCCAGCCTGGCGCCGCCCTACTTCGCCAGCATTCTGATCAAGGCGTACTGAAACTCGAGTCCTTCGAAATACTGCTTCACGCCCACGCGCTCATCACGTCCGTGCGCCCGCACGTCGTCGATGTCGCCGAACGTGCCGTCGACGCCGAACGTCGGGACGCCGGCGTTGCGGAAATACAGGCCGTCGGTCGCGCCAGTGCTCATCACCGGAACGACGACGACGCCGGGGAACATCTCTTTGGTGAGCGATTCGACGGCGCTCAGCAGTTCCGGCCGCAGCGTTGCCGGCCGACTCGGGTGCGCGTCCTTGACGAGCGAGACCGTAATCTTTGGATCGGCCAGCGTATCGACGATCGTCTGTTTGACCGCGTCGATGGTAACGCCCGGCAGGATCCGGCAGTTGACGTTGGCGGTTGCGAGCTGCGGCAGGGCGTTGTTGGCGTGTCCACCTGCGAGCCGCGTTGCGATGCACGTCGTCCGCATCATGGAATTCCAGTACGGCAGCTTCGCGGACAGGCGGCGGACGGCAGCTGCGTCCGGCGTTGGACGAGCAACGGCTCGCATGTCGGCCGCAACGGCGGGATCCGCTTCGACCGTCGCCGACCGTTCGAAGTAGGTGCTGGTGATCTCGTTGAGCTGGACCGGGAATTCCAGCGCCTCCAGACGTGCAAGGCCCTGGGCGAGATGGTAGATGGCGTTGTCTTTGACCGGGAGCGAGCTGTGTCCGCCTGAGTTGGTCACCTCGAGGCGAAAGTCCTGATACACCTTCTCTGCTGCCTGGATCTCGTTGGTGAGGTACTTCCCGTTGCGCATGTTGCCGCCGCCGCCCTCGTTGATCGCGAACTCGGCGTCGACGAGATCCCGGTGCTGGCTGACCAGCCACTCGGCGCCGTTGAACTCGCCGCCCTCCTCGTCTGCGGTGAGCGCGAGGATCAGGTCGCGTTCCGGTTTGAACCCTTCCTCCTTCAGGCGAATCAGGTTGGCGACGAATTGCGAGGCCATGGCCTTGTCGTCGCTGGTGCCGCGGCCGTAGAACCAGCCGTTCTCCTCGCGGAAGACGAACGGATCGAACGACCAGTCCTCACGCTTCGCATCGACGACATCGAGGTGCGCGAGCAGCAGCATCGGGCGCTTCGCACCCGTTCCGCGGTACCGCGCGACGAGGTTGAACTTGTTGGGCGCCGGGCCGAGCAGCCGGATGTCGGCATCCGTGAAGCCCGCGGCGCTAAGCCTCGCGGCCATGGCTTCGGCAGCCTTGGTCACGCTGCCGGCTGGCGTGTCGGTTGTGTTGATTTCGACGAGTTGCTTGTAGATGTCCCGCGCGCGCTGTTCGTGCGGCGCGGACTGAGCGCCTGCACCGGCGGCGGCGAGGGTGGCACCCACAAGGGCAAAAGCAAGCGTGCGCATGCCGAAACTATAGCGCACGGAAGTGGCGACATCTGGATTCTCGAGAGACAGCCGATGTCTCCCGCCGCTGACAGGCGTTCGCTCAGGCCATTACACGCTGCCGCCTGCCGCCGAGAACCAGCGTGAGGACACAGCCCGCGGCGAAGCCGCCGATGTGAGCCATGTAGGCGACGCCACCTGAATTGGCGGCATTGGAGATTGAGCCGATCCCGCTGAACAGCTGAAGCACGATCCAGAGGCCGATGACCATCAACGCTGGCATCTGAACCACGCCGCCCCGCTGCAGCACCCTCACCCGGCCCTGCGGGAAAAGAATGATGTACGAGCCGAGCACACCTGCGATCGCGCCAGACGCGCCCAGATTGGGCACATGCGATCCCGCCGAGAACATCAGCTGTGCGAAGGTCGCGGCCAGGCCGCAGAGAAAATAGAAGATGGTAAACATCCCGTGGCCGAGACGGTCCTCGACGTTATCGCCGAAGATCCACAGGTAGAGCATGTTTCCGCCAAGATGTACCCACCCGGCGTGCATGAACATGGACGTGAACACTGTTGGAAAATCGGCGGACGGATGGGCCAGGAAGCGGCTCGGCACGAACGCCCACTGTTTCACGAACGGGTCGCCGCCGCTGAGCTCGACGAAGAAGAACAGGACATTCAATGCGATGAGCGCGTACGTAACAATCGGAAACGTTCGCTCGCTGCTGTTGTCGTCACCAATTGGAAACATCGACTGTTCCTTCCCTGACCGCGACGAAAGCCGTCAACGCGGTAGAGCAGGAGCATGAATCGTTCCACCCTCGGCACAACTCCAGGCGCCGGCGTGCCTGTCAACGCTTCTGCAGCGCGTCGCGGAGCTTGTCGCCCAGCGATCCGAGCGCGCCCCTGGACTCCGAGTCGGGCCTCTCGGTGAACTCTCGGAGTTCCGCCTTCTCGCGCAGCCGAGCCACGGCAGTTCTGCTGACTCGAATGCGCCGGCCGTCCGCATCGGCGTCGAGCACGGCGACCTCCAGGTCGCTTCCCACAGGGAATGTCTTCGCCATGTCGACGTCGCGGTCCAGTCCGGTCTCCGCAAACGGCATCAGGCCCGTGCGCCCGGGCGACAGGAACACGAAGACGCCGAACTTCTCGTGCCGCTCGATCTTGCCCGTGACGATCGAGCCTGGCTCCAGCGCACCCACGCGTATATTGGCCACGTCGCTCCGGGACGAGCCTCGATCGACGAGCGCCAGGCCGATCCGTTTCTGTGGGAAGTCGAGGCTCACGATCTCGAACGTGGCAGTCGTCCCTGCTGGCACGTCGTCGGCCCAACCTCGAGGACGGCCTGTCGGCGCGAACGTCGAAACATGCGCCAGTCCTTCGATTCCCGGTTCGAGTTCAACGAAGGCGCCGAATTCCGCCACGCGTGTGACCCGGCCCGTCCTTACCTGGCCGACCTCGAAGCGCGTAGACGCGGTGCTCCACGGATCGTCGAGCAGCTGTTTCGAGCCCAGCGAGATCTTGCCGGTCGCCTCGTCCACCCGGAGGACCTTGACGGTGATGTCCTCGCCGGCGGCAACGACCGCACGTGCGCTCGGGACGCGAGACCAGCTCATGTCGGACACGTGCAGCAGTCCCTGGATGCCGCCGCCGAGATCCACGAAGGCGCCGTAGTCGAGCACCGAGACGACGCGTCCGCTGAGCACTGCGCCGGCGACGATCGACTGTCGAACCGCCTCGGCGCTCGCGAGCTGCTCTTCCTCGAGCTGTTTGCGCCGCGAGACCACGAGCGTGTGCCCGCCATCTCTGTACTCGATGATCCGGAACGAATAGGTCTTGCCCTCGTGCACTGCGGGATCGGCCGTTCGGGCGATGTCAATCTGCGAGAGCGGACAAAACGCGCGTTCGCGCGCAATCCGAACCTCGTAGCCTCCTTTGACCTGCCGTTCGACCTTCCCCTCGACGGCGATGCCAGCCGTGTAGGCCTCTTCGAGCTCCCGCTGGTTCGACGCATTCCGCACGCCCTTGCGCGACAGCACAATCCCGCCGCTGGTCGACACAATCTTCGCCGAGAGGCGGTCGCCGACTGCCACCTCGAACGCCCCATCGGCGTTCTTCAATTCGGCCACGTCTATCTGCGCCTCGCTTTTCCCGCCGATACTGACGAACGCGACTTCCGGCCCGAACGCGACGACAGTACCCTCGACCGTCTGTCCGCGCTCGAAGTGGCGCGCCTTTACCGACGCTTCGAACATTGCGGCAAAATCTTCTTCGTGCTCGCTCACTTGCGTACTCCTCTTTCGTCTCCAGACGTCCCTGGTCACGGCCCAGCTTCATCATAGCCAATCGCTGGAATGCCCGCATGAACACGGGTCGACGGCGGTAGCGGAGCACATGGAACAAGCTCTAGCACGGAGACACAGGAAACCAAGGAATTGATCTCCCGTTACCTCCGTGACGACGATTGCGTCTCGACGACCGTCCCGGCTACAGTGAGCGATGATTTGTCTTTGTGGAGGTGAATTGATGGTGCGTCATCTGATGTGTATCCCGCTCGTGCTCACGGCTGGTCTCGCGTTCGGCCAGACACCGACCAAGGCAACCGCGACACTGAAGAATGCTCAGGGGGTTGAGATTGGGACGGCCACGCTGACGCCCGCCGCCCAGGGCGCTGCCGTGATGATCAACGCGTCGCTCACCAAGCTGCCGCCTGGTACCCACGCGTTTCACGTTCACACCGTCGGCACCTGCACGCCGCCCGATTTCGCAAGCGCGGGCGGTCATTTCAACCCGGCCGGGAAACAGCACGGGAAGGACAACCCGAACGGCCACCACGCCGGCGACCTGCCCAACTTCGAGGTCAACGCGAACGGCGAAGGCAAGATCTCGTATGCCGTCCCGGATCTGACGCTCGGCGATGGGCCCAACTCGTTGTTTCACGCTGGCGGGACGGCGCTCGTCGTCCACGCCGCCGCCGACGACTACAAGACCGATCCGACGGGCAGCGCGGGAGCGCGCATCGCCTGCGGCGTCATCGAGAAGGCCAAGCCCTGATCGGAGAGTGCGACTGAGGATGCTGCCGAACGGAACGCCCTGTTTTGGCGCTGGGCCCTGGGGGCGTTCATACCTCTCGCGGCGTCTGGCTGCGGCCCAGGCTCGGCGACCCCTGTCCATCAGAATGCCTCCCCACGGGCATCGTCCCCGCCGGCCATTGAGCAGCGCCGTCCGGCGCCACAGGCAACCGGCTACGACCTGTCAGCCGACGAGGCCATGGGCGGCCACACGCTCCAGCGTCACATCGGCAGGAGCGACGCCGAGTTGATCGAGCGCCTCGAGCGCGAGCCGCAGATCTCGAGCGCGTCGACCTATACCGATCGCGCGACGGCAGAGAACGTTGTCGGCGCCGCCCTGCAATCAGGCAACCGGGCATTCGCGGCATGGCGCGCGCGCACCGGACGGCGGCCGAACTTCGTGTTGCGGTATCACGCCGACCGCGTGATCGGCCGATCGATGGCGCGCGGGCATTCGGAGTCGGTCCGGTGCGACCGCGCACTCATCGTCCTGCGCTGGGAGGAGAGTCGACAGCGGTCCTACGTGTTGACGTCGTATCCGGAGGCAAGCCGATGACGCGTGGGACGGCGTCCGAGTTTCCCGAGCTGGAGCGCGTGTTCAGCGGTTATCTGCACGAGGACTTCGCCGCTCAATACGGAACTCCCGAAGCGGCGCTTCGCGCGTTTCGCGACGACGCGTCGCCGGCCGAGTGGCGCCGCTTTCAACGAGAAGCTCACCGGCTGGCACGGCTCACGACCGAACGCGACTTCGACCACGTCTGCAACCTGCTCCAGCAATTGGGGAGCCGTTGGGTGCCGCCCTCACACGACGCGCTCATCAGGCTGTTGACAGGCTTGCAACAGCCAAGCCGATGACATCACGCGAGATCCATTTTCTGCGTAAACGTGGCGCGAGGCGAGCGAGGGCTACTCCTGCGGATACAGCACTGACTCGAAGAACATCTTCATCGCCGCAGCGTAGTACACGCCGTACTTCGCGAACGTCGCCTTGGTGCGTCTCGTCGGGCTTCCAGTCGAAGAACGCGTGGCTCGGCGCCGCCCACCTGCACGTACTCCGCGCGCTGTCCCGGCCTTGACGAGCGCGTCGACGAACTCCTTCACGGCCGCGTCCGTAGATCAGCCGGATCTCTCGTGCCGCGCGTCAGGAACTGCGGCACCGACCGCTCGGTTGCCGCGTGGAATGTGGCTGAGCGGCGCGATGGCTTCCTTCCACGACTGGTCGGGCGCCGGATCGTCCGAATACGCGTTCAGCAGCGCCGCGCCGAACACGCCGTAGCTCGGGGCCGCGGCCTTGATCGCCTTCGCATCTCGTCGCGGACCTGCTCGACCGTCTTGCCCTTCGGCAGATACGTCGGCATGAACTCGAAGACGCCCGGCGTCTTGCCGAACCCGCGCGAGCCGATCATGTTGGTCATGAGCGACGCCGCCGCCGACGAGATGTCCGCCGGCGCTGTCGCCGGTCACGCCGATGCGCGTCGGATCGCCGCCGTACTGCGCGGCGTGCTCCATGATGTGCGCGATGCCGCCGAAGACGTCCTCGATCAGATTCGCCATCGTGTTGCCGGTGGCGATCGCCGTCGGCCTTGCCGGCCCAGCGATAGTCCATGCTGAACGACCACGAACTTGCCGCCCTTCGTCAGCTCCCGGGCGAGGCCGCGCATGATGTCTTCGTCGTTCGCCGTCCAGCCGCCGCCGTGGATGATGACGATGATCGGCAGGTTCCGCGCGCCCTTCGGCGCGAAGACGTCGTACTTCAGCGGCTTCACGCCGGGCTTGGCGAAGACGACGTCGTTGGTGACGACGAGGTCCTTGACGGCGGACGCCTCGATGAACGACGCGCCGATCCGCTTGTCCTGGTCGATCGTCACCTTGAAGTCGCGCGTCATGCCCTCGTGATACATCTGCCCGAATCGTCCAGGCACCGAGTACCACGCCGAGTCCAGCGACGTATCCGGCATCGGGTGTCGTCGTCACGGTGACGACCGTGCCGGCCGGGTACTTGCCGTCCGCCGGAAGCGGCGGGGTGAGCTGCACCTTGCCGTGGACCGGCGGAACCAGCGTGACGGTGAAGGATTTGTCCTGCGCGCGGAGCGATCCGGCCGCGGCAAGTGAAAGACCCAAGATGACAAGAGCGTGAGCGAATCGATTCATATGTTTTGAGACTACCAGAAACTGATGAGTGGCGGGCGTTGCAGCCTCCGCCAAGGTTCCGGCGAGACTTCGCCGACCCGTCTTCGGCGCGAAGGCGGGCGCGTGGCTCACTTGGAAGGTGGATCGAGCTCCATCAGCCAGATGTCTCCCCTGAAATCGCCGAGCACGAAGATCAGCTCGCCGGGCGTGGCGATTGGTGCGGTCCCGTGCAGGTACGCGGGCATCAGCATTTCGGTCGAGGCATACACCGCGACCGCGTCGCTCTCAATCAAGCCTGATGCAGGAGCGAAGTGTCGCGCCCGAACGGCGCTGCGAATCAGCGCGTTCGTGCCAGTGGGCATGTAGTAGAGGAGCCGGCCGTCCGCAGACCAGAACGGGTGGCTCGCGGAGCGATCCACGACTGTCCACTCTGACTCTGGAATCAGCTGTTCCCGGAAGGCAGACACGAGCACGCTGGCCGGCTCACCCGGACGCGAGGCCTCGAACGCGATCCATCGACGATCCGGCGACACACGCGGATTGGTGATCGACCGTTCGGCGCTTTGCAATAGCTCGCGCTGATCCCCGGTGTCCGAGTCGATCAACGCGATCGAGTTCAGGCGCGCGAAGCGTTCGATGACCAGCGTGCGTTCGTCCACCCATTCGCGCGGCCGTCCGCCGCAATCGTCGCCCAGCGTGCGCCAGGCGCCGTCCGGCAAGCGGGCGATGAAAATCGGCCGCAACGCCCGTCCTCCCGGCATCCTCGAGCCTGTACGCCAGCTGTCCTCCACCCGGTGAAATCGCGGGATACCCCTTGCCACCCTCAGGGCCGTCGGTGAGAACCCTCTCCGCGCCCGTTCGGAGATCTCTGAGGAACACGTCGCCGCTTCCGAACCGAAACGAAAAGTACGCGAGCGTCCCGAAGTCGTGCGTGACAGTCAGATAGGCCAGGGGGTGCGGACCTCGCGTCATCCGGCGCAGCGGACCGTGCGCGATGCCAGTCGACCCGTCCAATGCCACGGACCAGAGATTCGCGTCGGCACGGTTGCTGACATAGGCCAGGCGTCCGGAGGCAGTAGAGGGAAACTGCGCCGACTCGCTCCCGGTTGTCAATCGATTCGGCGCACCAACGGGTTGGAACGTTGACGCGTCGATTCGCTGGCGGTAGAGACGGACCCCATCAGGCCCGGCTGCCGAAAAAATGAGCGAGGCATCGACCCAGGCTGCCGCAACGGGCACGACGTACAATCCCGCCTCACGGAATCGCTGGACCACACCGGTGTTGATCGGCAACGCGCCGTCGATCGGCACGATCCACAGGTCCGGCTCGAGCGCGTGACCAGGACGGGCGTGCGCAAGCACCGATCGGCTGTCCGGCGACCACGTCAGGCAGGCCACATCAACCATGTCAGACGCGACCGTTCGAACGCCGGCGGCGCCGCGGGCAGAGATCGGGATGCCTGCCGCGTCATGCTGAACACACGCAAACCCGAGACCGTCTGGAGACATAAATCCGCGGCTTGCGCTTCGATGCAGCAGCCGAGGTTCACCTCCCAGCGCCGGAACCTCGTACACGTTCGGACCCGCGCTGTCGCTGGCGGTAAAAAAGATTCGGGTGTTGTCCGGCGAGAACGAGAGATGCGAATACTCGCGGTCACCGTTCGTCAATCGCAGCGCCGCCCCGCCTATCTGCTGGATCCAGATCTGCGGCGTCGTCCCGTCGTGTCCGCCGTCCGAGACGTAAGCGATCAGTCGTGCGTCGGACGAGAGCGCCGGCCAACCCGTCAGGGCCGCCGTCCAGGTCACTCGCTCGAGACGAGGTGAGGCCGGCGACTGGACGGTATCAGTCTGAGGCCCGGCGGCTCTGTTCGCCACCCCCGCGTCCCGCCCGACGCCTTCCAACGCCGCCTGCAACTCGGCGATTGTCTGGAAACGACTGGCCGGACTCTTACGCAGGCAACGCTCAACGATCGCCGCGAGGGTCGGTGGCGCATCGAGTCGGGACGGCTCGTCTCGAAGGATGGCCGCGGCGGTGTCCAGTATCGAGCTGCCCTGGAACGGCGGTCTGCCGCTCAGCAGCTCGTACAACACGGCTCCGAATGAAAAAATGTCGGAGCGGCTGTCGACCGGTTGGCCTTGCGCCTGCTCGGGGGACATGAACGCGATCGTGCCCACCACTTCATTCGCGGCCGTACGCGTGACCGTCCCGTGCTCGGTGTCGTCGAAGGTGTCGCCAGAGGTGGCGAGTCCGAAGTCCAGCAGTTTGACTCCGCTGGATGTCACGAGAACGTTGCCAGGTTTGAGATCACGATGCGTGATGCCGCGCGCGTGCGCGGCCGCCAACGCACCGGCGATCCCGAGCGCAATCCGGGTGGCTTCCGCGGGAGGCAGGGGTCCGCGCGGCGGGGCGCCCTCGATGTACTCCATGACGAGGTAGTCCGGACCCACGTCATAGAGGGTGCAGATGTTCGGATGATTCAATGCCGCAATGGCACGTGCCTCGCGCAGGAACCTGTCGGAAAAGTCCTCCTTGCACTGCTTGATGGCGACGATCCGGTTGAGCCGCGTGTCACGCGCTTTCCAGACCTCGCCCATTCCGCCGACGCCGAGCGGCGACAGAATCTCGTAGGGCCCGACCTGGCTGCCAACGGTGAGCGTCAACCGTCGGATCGTCGCACAACAGGCCACAGAAAAACACCGCTCAAACGAGCCACAGAAAAACACAGAGGAACACAGGAAGAGTTTTTCTTGCTGTGTTTTTCTGTGTTCGCCTGTGGCCTGTTTTTCTGTGTTCTTCGGTGGCTTTTCAAGCCGTGTGTTTCTGTGGCAGCGTTCATGAACAGCTATAGCCGTTTATGATATAGTCGGCGCGTGACGCCGAAAGACGCCCGTGTCGCCGTCCCTGATCCCGAGTCGTTTCTACCGCTGCATCGGGACACGTTTCAGATCCTCGTGTCGCTCGCCGACCGTGACCGGCACGGCTACGCCGTGATGCAGGACGTGCTCGAGCGGACGGATGGCAAGCTGCGCCTCAGCCCGAGCAGCCTCTACGCGTCCATCCGACGGCTGCTCGAACGCGAGCTGATTGAAGAGCTCGCCGAGCGGCCGGACCCGGCGCACGACGACGAGCGGCGCCGGTACGACGGCCTGACGCCGCTCGGGCGCGCTGTCGCGAAAGCGGAAGCGCGCCGTCTGGAGCGCCTGCTGGGTGATGCGCGTGCGACCGGCCTGCTCCCTCGCAGGGCGTGATCGATGTCGCGAACCATGCCGCCCCGCGAACGTCAGAGTGCGCGTGCGTTCCGGGCGTTGCTCGCGCTCTACCCGGCGGCATTCCGTGACGAATATGGCCGTGAGTTGTCGCTGCTCTTCGTCGATCGCTATCGCGAGGCCGGCGGTCCGTGGGACCGCGCCCGCCTGTGGCTCGAGGCCCTCTCGGGTGTCCTTTCCGAGGCGCCAAAGGAGCACGCACGCATGATCCTCTGCGACCTCCGCGACGCCTGGCGCGTTCTGCGCCGTCACGCCCTCATCACTTCGACCATCGTCATCACACTCGGACTCGGCATTGGCGCCAACACGGCTGTGTTCTCCGTGCTCAATGCCGTGGCGCTCAGGTCGCTGCTGCCCGTCCAACATGCCGACCAGCTCTACGTGGTGAACATCGGACGGTATGTGACATCAGGACCGGAGGGTGCGCGGCTATCGGGCCCGACGTTCGATCTCCTGCGTCAAACCGCTCCGGACGATGTCGGTGTTGCTGCCATGAGCCGCGGCATCGCGCGTGTCTACACACGTACTTCTGCGGAGCGCGAGGCCGTGCCGGCCAGCCTGCAGCTCGTATCGCCGAGCTTCTTCTCAGTTCTGGGCCTGACGCCCGCTCTGGGAAAACTATTGCCGGAAGCGCCTGATGGTCGCGACACGTACGATCCTGTGGCGGTGGTCAGCTATGCGTACTGGCAGCGGCGCTTCGGCGGATCTCCTGACGCGGTGGGGAGCCCGCTGGTCATCAACGGCGCGAGCTTCACGATCGTCGGCATCGCCCCGCGCGAGTTCGGCGGCGTGTGGCTCGAGACACCCGTCGACATCTGGGCGCCGCTCACGGCGCAGCCGCTCGTGCAGTACACACAGAGCTTCACCGCGGATGGAGCGGATTTCAGCCGCCCGTGGCTGCCGCAATCGCAGATCTGGTGGCTTCACGTCATCGCGCGCGTGCCCCCAGGCGAGGTGAGCAGGATCGCCACCCTGTTCAATGCGAGTGTCTCCCGCCTCACCGGGCGCGACGGCGGCGTCGAACTCCAGCCGTTCGCGCGCGGGTTCTCACGGTTCCGTCAGCAATTCTCGACGCCGCTCATCGTGCTGCTGGTGATGGCGATGCTCGTCCTGCTGACGGCCTGCGCAAACGTGGCAAACCTGTTGCTCGCCCGCGCCGTGAGTCGGCAGCGCGAGCTGGCCGTGCGCATGGCGCTCGGTGCTGGACGCGCGAGGCTGTTCCACCAGCTTCTGATCGAAAGCGCGCTGATTGTCCTCATGGCCGGGGTTGCCGCCGTTGTGTGTGCACGCTGGACTGGCGACGCGCTCCTGCGGGTCGCGACGGATGGACCGCCGCCATTTGCGGCGCCGATCGATTTGCGGGTGCTGGTCTTTGCAGGCGGCGTGGCACTTCTGTCGGTCGTCGTCTTTGGCGTCTGGCCCGCGTGGCGCGCGACGCGGGTCGATCCCGTCGGGGCACTCAAGGGAAACGCGAGGACGATGACGGGAGGCGCTGCCCGTCCCGCGCGGGCCCTGGTGGTGTTTCAGGTGGCGCTGTCTCTGCTGCTCGTCACGGGGACTGGCCTGTTCGCGCGCAGCTTCCAGGAGTTGCTCCGTGTCGATCTCGGCTTCGAGCCCGCACGCGTACTCACGGTTGGCATCGATCCCCGGCTTGCCGGCGGGTCGTCGCAGGATGTGCCTGCGACATATCGGCGCGTGCTCGACGAGGTCGCGCACATTCCCGGAGTCGAATCGACGGCGCTCGCGATGTGCGGACTGCAGGGGAGATGCGCGCTCGAAGATGGGTATCACATCGAGGGATACCAGGCGCAGAGCGACGAAGTCGTGGCCTTCAGCGTCAACGCCGTCACGCCGGAGTACTTCTCGACGGTGGGTATTCCTCTTCTTGCTGGACGCGCATTGAGCGAGGCAGACCGGGCGCACACGAACACCGTCGCCGTCGTCAACCGGACGCTGGCCACCAGATACTTCCGTGACTGGCGCCAGGCGATTGGGCGTCGCGTCGGCTCGGGCCCGCCCAATATCGAGATCGTCGGCGTTGTCGAGGACACCCGGGGGCTCGCCAATCTCAAGGCGGGCGCCATACCGAGCGTATTCGTGCCGCTGGCGCAACGCACGGTCGTGCCGCGCGAGTTGGACGTGCGCACGTCGGGAGACCCTCGGGTCGTGATGGCAGCGGTCCGACGCGCCGTCGCCGCCGCCGCGCCCGGACTCCCGATCGAGAGCATGGAGCCGGCGGCATTAGGCGTGCAGCGCAGTCTCGGTCAGGAGCGGTTGATGGTGCTGCTGACGTCAGCTTTCGGCGCGCTTGCACTCGGTCTCGCCGCCTTCGGCTTGTTTGGCATCCAGTCGTATGCCATCGCACGGCGCACGCCAGAGATCGGGGTTCGCATCGCGCTCGGGGCTGCGCCGTCTGGCGTGCTGGTGAGCGTCGTACGGGACGGGCTGCGCCTCGTGATGTACGGCACGCTGGTCGGACTGCCGCTGATCGCGATCGGCGGCAGGCTTGCCTCGGGCCTGGTGTTCGGTGTCAGTCCTTACGATCCGCTGACGCTGGCGGCCGCCGTGCTGGTTCTCGTCATCGTCGGCGTCACGGCAAGCGCCGGGCCGGCGCGACGCGCCTCTCGTGTGGACCCGATGGTGGCGCTTCGGCAGGAGTAGAAGCTACCTCACATGCTCATCGACAGCTGCCTGACGTAAATGGCGCCGCCCAGGAGATTGCACGGAGGACCGGTGACGGCCACCGCTACGGGATACCACATCGGCCCGAGCCCACCGATCATCGCTGCCGCGACAACTCCAGCGGCGCCGATCACCAGACCGATGCAGGCACCGATCAGGACGTGGCGCATCGGCGAATGGGGCGAGGCCCTCGCCGTGAGGTAGCCACCGACAACCGTGAAGACTGCCCTGTAGGACAGCGCAAGCAGGTTCAGACCTGGCTGGTACATCGGTTCGCCCCACGGGGGGTACACCTTCAGGAGATGCAGCACTTCGTCGGCGCCGAGCGACAGCACCACGACGGCGACAAATCCGATGAAGATGGCGAGGATGCTGCGGCCGAGGGTCCCAGACCGGCTGCCGGCGCCCGCTGTCGTGTAGGTGGTCAACGCGACTCTCCCTTCAGTATGACGCCCGGATCGCAGGGCGTTCACTGGCTAGTCGGAGCCGAATCGACCTTCTCGACACGGTCCGGCCCGCCAGAATCTGAGCCGGACGACTGATGTTCCACGCCGCCGTAAAGCGAGCGAGCGACAGCGAGCGAGCCACGCGATCGTCCCTCGACTGCGCTCGGGACGCCCTGAGCATCGTCGAAGGGCGGAGCGCGCCGGCGAAGCAGCGCGCGAGAGAGCGTGTAGGGGAGTCCGAGGGGCGAAGCCCCTAGGATACAAACCGTTGAGATCGGAAGGCGATCTATACAGCGCCCTCGACAAGAACTCGCACGCGCTCGACAAGCCGTGGTCCCGTCTCGGTCGGATCCTGGCGTGCGAAATCGGGTGGCAGCTCGACCACTGTCAGCGCGTCGAGCAGACGATTGAACGCTTCGACCATGCCGGCGCTTCCGATGGAGCGCACCTCGTGCGCGACGAGCACGACCTTCGGCCTCATCGCCTTCAGCAGCGTCACGGCGTCGGGCAGGTTATCGATCGTCGTCACGCTCAATCCCGCCTGCCGCAGCACCTCTTGCACATACGTGAGCAGTTCCGCGGATGTCCCGACGCAGAGAACATTCGGGGCGACGAACAACGACGGCCCGCTCGAACCGGTCGGGTCGCGGTAGAAGGCCGCTATGGCTTCGGTCTCCGACTCATGACAGTCGAATATCGTGGACAATCGAGTGATCCTCAACGTCTCGGAGATCCTGCTGGTCAGACCGCACAGCTTGAGGTTGTCGCGTCCCGCCCGGGCAAGAATTCGAACTAGCATGCCCAGGCCGCTGCTGTCGATGAAGTCAACGTCGCGAAGGTCCAGGACGATCGCTGGCGTGTGCTCGAGGACTTCGTTCACGTGTTGCCGCAGCGCAGCCGCCTCGGCGCCCTCGACAATCCGGCCATCACATTTCAGAACCGTGATGTCGCCGACCGTGTGCCTGCTGAACGACAGCGCCATGAATGCTCCCTGAACAGTCCGGCCATGCACCGGGATTGGTGGCGTTCCCGGCAGCCGCTCGCCTGAGTGACGCGATTGTAGCGTGGCCAGAATGGCGATGCATGCCGCGATCGTCACCCTCAGGAGAGCCGAAAAATGCCCTCATAAATGACAGGCCTGCAACGGTTATCGAGGGATCCCGGTTGCCGCAGATCAGGTTCGCGAAGGGGAATCCTCGGATCAGCAACGAATCCAACCGCCAGCAGTTCTGCCAGGAGCTGTTCTGCCGTCAGGAAGCACTGAGGCTGGCCGGAGAACTGCTTGAACACGAACGATTCGTTCGGGACCGGTTGCGCATCCGATGGCAGGGTATTCCGCGAGAATGTGAACACGAACAACGCGCTGCCTGCCCGGGCCACGCGAGCCGCTTCTGCGAGCGCGCGCCTGAATTCACTCCCCGAGCGGGCGAGATTCCAGACGCCGTGGGCGACGATGAAGTCGAAGCTCTGCGCAACGAACGGAAGCTCCTGCATGCCGGCCGCAGCGACACGCAAATGGCCTTCGAGGTGTTCTTCCCGCACTCGCGCGACGGTTGCGGCAATCATCGGCACGGACAGATCGACGCCGAACACGTGCCATCCGAGACGCGCGAGCGGCACGGCATTGCGACCCGCTCCGCAGCCGATGTCGAGAAGCCGCTTCGGTGCGTTTTTCCCTTCGGTCTCGGCGAAGCGAAGGAGCGTTTCATTCGCCGCTGACTGCGCGAAGCCGGCGCCGGTGGCTGGTCTGCTCCACGGAGAACCGGCAAGCTGGTCGCGGTCGTTTTCTGACGGCCCGTTCACTGTGGTCGCCTTGCGTTTTCGAGTGTCAACTGGGCGCAAGCCCACCTGCGCCACGGGATTGTAGCTGGATGCAACTGAAGCGAGGCGGCGCCTGTTTCGTACTCATCGTCTCAGTTCCCGCTGCCGTTCCGCCTCCTCCAGCCACTGGGCCATCTTCTCGTCGTTGTACCCGTAGCGCGCCCAACCGACGGCGTTACTGCCCCACCGATAATCCTTGATCGTCATGTCGATGCCGCGGTCGATGAGGAATCGCATCGACTCGTAGGGGTTTGGCAAAATGACCAGATGGTGCAGGATGCTCGCCGGCTCATGGGAGCTCCACGTGGTATTGATGTCCGCGCCGCGTTTGAGGAGGAAGTCCGCCACGTCGAAGTGACGGTTGATGACGGACCACGCGAACGCCGTGTCCAGAACACGTTGCTCGCTTGGCGTGCCCCACTGGCGTGAGTATTCCTCGACCCGGTTCTTCGGCATGTATGGACTGGAGGGGTAGTGATTCTCGACATCGCCCAGCACCGGCGCGCCGGACGTGTCGAACCACTGCTCCACTCGCGAGAGGTTGCCCATGCCTGCCGCATGCGGCAGATCGTCGGGCACCGGCCAGATGCGGGTGAGCACCGGAATGAGGTGTGTGTTCGCGTAGGTGAAGGCGAACTCGATGGCTTGCGATGGCGGCGGCTGCCGCCGCAGGAGTGCGGGATCGAGGTCGAGAAGAGCGACGATGAATTCGCCGCGGTCCTTCTGAAAACTCGCGGTTCCGATGAGTTCGGCCTGAAACGGCACGTAGGCATCGCCCAGCAGCCATGGCTCACGCTGCAGGCGGGCGACGAACCCCGTCAGGTCGCCCTCATGAACCGCGCGCTGGACTTGCCCCATGGCAAACACCTTCCACAGTCCGAGGGTCGCGACCTGTGCAAGGTCAGATCTGTCGGATCTATTGAAGCACGCGATGAAAGACCGACGGTTCGTCTGTCCGTCAATGTGCGTGCCGAGTTCGGGACGGAGCGCGATGGATCGTTCCAACAGGAGTGACGCGACCGCCTCGTGGTCGAAGCGGCAGGCGGACACAAACGATTCATTGACGATCTGGAGATCGTTCCCGTTCTCAGCGAGAGCCGCGCGAACGCCGTCGAGATCGCCGAGCGCCGCTAAAAACTTCATCGTGCGCGGGAGCAGGCCCTTACGCTGAAACAGCTCGAGCAGCCCTCTGGCGCGGGAGTCGACGAGGCCGTTCAGCACATATGGCGTCACGACCGCGCCAGCGTCGATCAGCAGCTCTGCGGACGTCCCGCGCGTGAACCACTGCTCTCGCTGCGGGTCGCCTGCATCACCATAAGCGCCGGTGGCGAATCCCAGCAGACCGCCGTGATCGTCGTCGTCTTGCCAAGAAAGCAACGCCGGGTATTCAGCCAACAACTGCTTCAGGCGTTCGACGTCGTTGTCGTGAATGATGCGTCGAGCCTGCGCTACCGCCCACTCGAACCCCTTGCCGAGCCGCTTGCTCACCTCGGCCGTGAGGTCCTGCCACCCGGCGTAGCCGTATTCGCGCGCGATCACGAGTTGCGCGTTGCGCTGCGTCAAGGGCAGGTCGACTCTTGGCAGTTGCACACGCGCACGTTCGATGGCACCGGTGTCACCGGCGGCGATGTCGCGCGCGAGCTTCTTTGCCTGTTTACGGAGGGACTCGAGAGACGGACGAGCAGGGAGCGACTTCGAAGCGGTCATTGCGACCTCCTTTCATGAATCGCCTGTGCCCCGCTGAAACCAGGCTGTCCGCCTCCGCAGCTTCGCTGCTACGGGCGCGACATCGCGCCGGAGCTCGCATCGTTGCCTGCGAGCGAAGGCGGATGAAAGAAGGTGCTTGCGCACACGACTCAGACCAAACAGGTGGGAGTGTTCCCTTGCCGCGGGTAGGTGGCGCCCTGTCAGCGCGCTCCCGGCAGTATCAAGGGACGGTCGTTTAGATGTCAAACGCGTCGAAGGAAGGCGCGTTGAGGCGGCAGCCCGGCGCCTCACGAACCGCCGCAGAGCCCTCATGCCAGGTCGTCCGCCTTCACCGCGATGAACCGGTCCATCAGAGCCGTCGTCTGGGCCCAGTCCCGTGCCTCGACGCGCAGCCGTCGGCGGCCGGTGGCAGTGAGCCGGTAGAATCGGGCCCGCCGATTGTTCTCGGACGTTCCCCACTCCGACGCGATCGCACGTTCCTGCTCGAGTTTGAGGAGCACCGGATACAGCGTGCCCTGGTTGACGGCGAGCAGATCGCCGCTGATCTGCTCGATGCGCCGGGCGATCCCATACCCGTGCAGCGGCCCCAGCACATCGAGCGTCTTCAGCACCATCAAGGCAAGCGTGCCCTGTTGAACGTCGCGTTTTGCCACCAGTTCAGACTCCTGTTGTATTCCAAAATGAGTGTGGCACACCACGTGCGTTTTGGAAAGCCGGCCACGGAACAACACAGAAAAACAAGCCACAGAAGAACACCGCCAAACAGGCCACAGAAGAACACAGGAAAACACAGCAAGAGGGATTCATTCCCAATTCATTCTGTGTTCTTCTGTGTTTTTCTGTGGCGGCCTTTCTGTGGCCGTTTGAGCTGTGTTTTCTGTGGCGATTCGCGGTTGCGGCATAATCCCACCCATGCAACGAGCTTCTCGTGTCATGCCTCTCTGTCTGTTTGCGGTGATGGCCCTCGTCACCGTGCCGGCCCTCGACGGCTTGCGGGCGCAGGCCCCGGCGCAGGCGGTGCTCTCGGGCGCCGACCTGGTGCGGGCGACCTACACGAAGTATGAACACCTGGTCCCCATGCGTGACGGGGCCCGGCTTTTCACCGCCGTGTATGTGCCGAAGGACGCCTCTCAGAAGTATCCGTTCCTGATTACCCGCACGCCGTACAGCGTCTCGCCGTACGGCGTCGATCAGTATCCGAGCGCGCTCGGACCATCCGAGCACTTTCAGAAAGACGGCTTCATCTTCGTTTACCAGGATGCGCGCGGCCGCTACATGTCGGAAGGGGAGTTCCAGCAGGTGCGGCCCTTCAATCCGGTCAAGGGACCCAAAGACGTCGACGAGAGCACGGATACCTACGACACCATCGAGTGGCTGCTAAAGAACGTCCCGAACAACAACGGGCGCGCCGGCATGGTCGGTATATCCCAGCCTGGCTTCCACGTCGCTGCCAGCATTATTCATTCGCATCCCGCGCTGAAAGCGGCGTCGCCTCAGGCACCGACCGCCGACTACTACATGGGCGACGATGTCTATCACAATGGCGCGTTCATGCTGGGCGCCAATTTCGGGTTCTACTCTGGATTCGTTCCGCGCGGTGGAACACCCCAGCCGCCACAGCCCGCGCTTCGCTTCGATCCGGGCACGCAGGACATGTACGATTTCTTCCTTCATACGCCGGTCCCGCTGGCGCACATGAATACGGAGCTCTTTGGCGGCCGGGCGTCGTACTGGCAGGAGATCGTCGACCACACGGCCTACGACGAGTTCTGGAAGAAACGGTCACTTTGGAGGTTCATGGACGGCGTGACGTGCGCCGTCCTGAACGTCGGCGGCTGGTTCGACGCCGAAGATCCGGTGGGTCCGCTCCGCACTTACCGCGCGGTCGAAGAGAAGAACGCCGGCACGCCCAACATGCTCGTGATGGGACCATGGTCGCACGGCGGCTGGGCACGAGGCGCCGGGACAACGCTCGGCAACCTGAACTTCGCGGTGCGGACGGCGGAGTTCTTCCGCGAGAACATTCAGTTCCCGTTCTTCATGGAGTACCTGAAAGACAAGCCAGCGAAGCTGCCCGAGGCGTGGATGTTCCTGACCGGCGTCAACGAGTTCCGGCGGCTTGACGCATGGCCGCCGAAGGGCCTGCAGCCGGAGACGCTGTATTTCGACGGCAGTGGCACATTGTCGCGGACACGCCCCGAAGGCGATCACCAGTTCGACGAATACGTCAGCGATCCGAACCGCCCGGTGCCGTACGTCGGCTACGTCGCGCCGGGGATGACCGGCGATTACATGACCGAGGACCAGCGGTTCGCGAGCCGGCGGACCGACGTACTCGTCTATCAGACGGCGCCTCTCGACAAGGACATGATCATCGCCGGGCCGGTGCAGGTGAGCCTGCACGTCTCTACCACCGGGACGGACTCGGATTTCGTCGTGAAGCTCGTCGATGTCTATCCGAACGACTATCCAACCCCTGCGGCGCCGGCCGCGCCGGCCGGGCAGCCGGTACGCGCCGATGCGGTGAAGATGGGCGGCTACCAGCAGATGGTACGAGGCGAGCCATTCCGGGGGAAGTTCCGCAACGGCTTCGAGAAACCCGCGCCATTCGTCCCCGGCGAGCCAACGGCCATCACCTACGCATTGCCCGATGTCTATCACGCGTTTCGCAAGGGCCATCGAGTAATGGTCCAGGTGCAGAGCTCGTGGTTCCCGCTGATCGATCGCAACCCCCAGGTCTTCATGGAAATCCCGACCGCCCACGCATCGGATTTCAAGAAAGCTACCGAGCGGGTGTACCGCTCAGGTTCGCTGGGTTCATCGATCACGATGATGGTCGAAGGCCGCTGACACGACCACTGGTCGAGCGAGGAGTCGACTGACCGTGAAGCCTCAAATACCGATCGCGTGTCTGTGTTTCGCCACGAGTGTCGTCGTCAGCGGGCCGTCACTCGCGCCTGAACGAATTACGGTCGACAACGTCGGGCGGCTGAGCGTCGCCTGGACGTACGACACACACGAGTCCACCGAAGCGTTCCAAAAAGGCCGCAAACGCCCCGCGTTCGAAGCGACACCTGTCTACTCCGCCGGCCGATTGTACGTGTCCACCCCTCGTGGTGCAGTCATCGCGCTGAACGCCGAGACAGGCGAGGAGATCTGGCGGACGGAGCTTCGAGTGCGCGAGGACGCGAACTACAGCGAGTTCACGAGCCGCGGCGTTACTCTGCGTGGCGACCACGTTTACGTGGCGACCGTCGATGCGCGGCTCGTCTGCCTCGCGCGTCAGACGGGGCAGCCATGCGCCGATTTCGGGGAGAACGGGCACATCGATCTCACGCGAGGCCTCAGGCGGCCGCCTCAGTACGCGGGCGAGTACGGCGGCAGCTCGCCACCAGCAGTCTTTCGCGATTTGTTGATCGTTGGTTCGTTCGTCGCAGACAACAGCCGCGCCGCGATGGCCTCCGGCGAAGTGCGCGCATTCGACAGCCGAACCGGTGCGCTTCGCTGGACCTTTCATCCGCTGCCCGCAGACACGAAGGCCGGCGCCGCCAACACATGGTCACAGATCGTTGTGGACGAACCGAACGGGCTCGTCTACCTTCCCACCGGCAGTGCAAGTCCCGACTACTTCGGCGGATTGCGTCCGGGCGCCGATGGGTATGCGAATTCGATCGTGGCGCTGCGCGGGTCGTCCGGCGAGGTCGCCTGGTCCTTTCAGACCGTGCATCACGATCTGTGGGACTACGACGTCGCATCGCCGCCCCTCTTGTATCCAGCGAAATCGGGTCCAGCGGTCGCAGTCGGATCGAAAACGGGTCACCTCTTCCTGTTCGATCGGCTGACCGGCAGGCCGTTGTTCCGAATCGACGAGCGCGAAGTACCCGCGAGCGACGTTGAAGGAGAGGTCGCGTCTCGCACGCAGCCTTTCCCCGATGCACCGGCCAGCCTGGCTCCGCAACGGGTGCGTGAAGAGGATTTGTGGGGAGCGACACCGGAAGACCTGGAGGCTTGCCGCGCATCGTTCAAAACGTTGAGAAGCGAGGGCGTCTTCACTCCGCCGAGTCTCCGCGGGACCATCGCCGTGCCGGGAAACATCGGCGGGCTGCACTGGGGCGGAGTGGCGTGGGACCCGGTTCATCGGCTGCTCATCGCACCAGTGAATCGCTTGCCTGCGGTCGTCAGGCTCTTACCACGCGCCGAGTTCGATGTGCAGCGGCGAGCCCACCCCGAGCGCGAAACGACGGAGCAGGATGGCGCTGCGTACGCGATGTCGCGTCAGTTCTTGCTGTCGCCGGCCGGCCGCCCCTGCGTCGCGCCGCCTTGGGGAGAATTGGTGGCGATCGAGCCTGACACAGCAACGATCGCGTGGCGGGTGACCCTGGGCGACATGCGGGATGTGCTCTCCGTCAATCTGCCGCGGCCGACCGGCGCACCCAACCTTGGCGGTCCGGTCACGAGCGAGACCGGTCTCGTGTTCATCGGCGCAACCATGGATGGATTCTTTCGCGCGTTCGACACACGCGACGGTCGGGAGGTCTGGTCGGCGCGCTTGCCGACGAGCGCACGTGCAACTCCGCTGATCTACTCGACCGAGGGCGGAACTCAGATGGTCGTGATTGCGGCAGGCGGCCATGACTCGCCGCTCTCACGGCTCGATACGAAGCTCGTCGCGTTCAGGCTGCGCTAAGAGCCGACTGTCTACTTCTGCTGCACGCTGATCCTCAGCGCGCCTGCGACTCCGTTCACGTCGCAGACGCTCAGGTGGTGCAGGCCAGACTGGGTCAGCACGAACGTGAGAGACGCCGCTCCGGCGCCGCTTGGCGAGGATCCAGCCAACTGCGCCGCGAAGTCAGGCGCGTACAGGACGAACAGTGGCGTCAGACTGGCGGCGCCGGTTGCCGAGATCGCGATGGTCTGACCGGTCACTCCGTTGAACTCTGCTCCGACATAGCCGATGTTGCAGGGCACGCCCTGCATCAGGGTCACGGTCGTATCGAGGAGCACCACCGGCGTCGGGCCGGTCGGCGAGGCAGACCCGCAACCCGTCACATGAAGTCCGGCGGTCACCATCAGCAGGCATGCCCGTGCCCGTGCGAATCGGCGGGAAGCGAACAGGCGGGACGGGCGCGTCATGAGGAGACACCTCGTTTGTTGGAGCCGGGTCACTCGGACGATGGCCCTACCCAGCTAGGTCGGAGAGAGTCGAAACCTTTCGGCCGTGCGGAGTCGGACGATGAGGTAAGCGAATCGAGCGGCCTGACGTGCGCACTTAGTTTAGAGTCCTGCCCGAAACCGTAAATGGTCCGCTTCGTCTGGGGTCCGCATATACTCGCGAGCTGATGATGTTCCCAATCCTGGTGCTCACGCTGTCGGTTCTCGGTTTCGAGACGCAGCAGCAGGCGCCGACTTCTGCAGACGAAGTAACACTGCGCCACAGAATCTACGCGGACGAACGGGTCACCATCTTTTTGCTCGACATCCCGCCAGGCCAGGCCACATTGCTGCACCGGCACGATCGGGACATGCTTTCGGTGTTCGTCAGTGGTGGTCGGACACGCGCATCATTCAACGGTGCTGCGGCCGTGGAAGACTCGTTCACAGCGGGCGACATTCGTTTCCGATCCGCCGGCTTCACCCACTCGACGGAGAACATTGGCACCGACCGGTTCCTCAGCGTGATCTTTGAATTCGTTGATTCGCAGGGCCCGCGCGCATCGGCTACCAGGCCCGCCACGCACATCTGCAATCTGGATGATCAAACAGCCTGCGTCGATGAACAGCCGCTGTTCTGCACGAGCAAGTTCTGTGTTGACGACCTGAAAATGGCTCCGCGCGCGGTGAGACCTGCGGGCGGAGCGACGAACGATCGGATCCTCGTTGCGGTATCCGGCTACACATTCAGCGAGGAAATTCCAGGAACCGCGGCCGCGGTCCATACGAGGAAGAGTGGCGAGATAGAACCCATGGCAGCAGGTCCTGCGAGGCGCTGGATGAACGCGGGCGATCCGGGCCACCTCATCGTCGTGACGCTTCGATAGGAGTGCGTCACAGGGTTACGGGTCGGCCTGCGACTGGCTCATCCGTGCGTGGCGTGCTCGCCACCGGCGGCGTCAACAGAAATGTTTCCGCGCGATGGCACTATAGATCCATGACGCACACGCGACTCCGTCTGCACTTTGCAGTGACGACATTGACCATCGTGTTGATAGCGGGCTGCGGAGGCAAGGACGCCACGCCAATGCCGAGCCCCATCCCAACCCCGACCCCGATCCCGACCCCGACGGTGACTGCGAGCGCCTACATTCTGCCTGGCGCCGTCTCGATGAACGACTGGGCGTTCGGTGACGAGCCGATCGTCATCTACAAAAACGAGCGTCTGCGCTGGGTCAACGCGGACGGGCTCGCGCACCGCATCGTTGCCGACTCGCCGAATGCCACCGATTTCCGCAGCACGGACGAACTGCGCCCCCTCGGCGGCGAGCAGTCGTTCGACATCACCAAGGTAGGGACGACGGGAATCCACTGTGCCATTCACCCCAACATGACTGGCACCCTGATCGTCCGCGAGCAATAACGTCTGCGCCAGGAACGCTGATCAGTTCTAGCGCTCTCTCCTCGACGAGCTCGGCGACGACAGCTCGACGATACCGGCGATTCGCCTTGTTCGGGTCATGGGCGGCAGTAGAAGATCTCGGAAGCCGGCAGAACGCCAACACATCTCGTCTGGCGTATCGCGTCGATGTCGGCTCGAGGGCGACAAGCCACATGACCCCCAGGTATCTGAGTGCACTCACGGTCGTCTTTTGTCTGGTCTTGTTGGGTGGCAGCGGGCGAGCAGCGACTCTCTATCGATACGATTTCGAGAACGGAACGACGGCAAGCTGGACGCCCACGGACGGCGTCTGGAGCATCTGCCGAACGGTGACGACCGGCACCCAGGAGTACTGCCAGACCGACGCCACGGCGCAACTCTCCTCGGCTTCCTTCGATGGAGACTCCACGTGGGCGGACTATTCCGTCCAGGCTGAAGCGAAGATCTACAACTATGTGTCCGGCGAGATTGGGATCATTGGCCGGGCGCAGGACGCCTCGCACTACTATCAACTTTCTCTCAAGAGAGACGCAGCGGGAAACAAGAAGTGGTGGTTGTTGAAGAATGATGGCGGTGCCGTCACCGTTCTCGCATCAGGCATCCAGTATTTCCAGAGCGGCTATTACTACCTGCTCAGGCTCAGGATGTACAAGCAGCATCTCGAGGCGTCCATTTCATTCGACCGAGGCCTGTCGTTCGAGTCGCTGGGGTTCGCCGAGGACAGGCAATATCGAAGTGGCCGGATTGGCCTCTTTACCAGCAATACGAAAGGCGTGTTCGACAATGTTGCGGTGAACACGCCCGGCGCACCAAATGTCCAGCGCTTCGGCCACGTCGTCATCATGTCGCTGGAGAATCAGAATTATGCGAAGGTCATTGGCAGCCCTTACATGCCGTACTTGAATTCGCTCATTGACAGAGCTGCCCTTCTCACGAATTTCTACGCCAATTTCCACCCGTCGCAGCCAAACTATTTTTCTCTGACCACAGGCCAGGGTTTCTATACGAAAGAGGGTCCGATTCCGCCCGGCACGAACAACATCGTGCGCGCCCTCGCGACAAGAAACAAGAACTGGAAGGGCTATTTCACGGACGTCACGACCCACGAAGCTGTGTTCCGCTATTTTCCTGAGGTCTGGCAGAATCCGGCGCAGCTGGCGAATATCGTGCCGATCTTTCCGAATTTCATGAACGACGTGACCGCCGGCTCTCTTCCCAGCTACTCATTGATCCATGACCTGCCGGCGATCAATGGCCATGATTGTCTTGATGGCGGCGCGTGCCTGGGGCCGGTGGACGACCGCCTGAGAGAGACGATCGATTCGTACATCAATCACCCTTCGTTTGCCGCCAACAGAGATCTGCTGATTCTCGCGTTCGACGAGGCACAACTGAATGACGCTACGTGCAACGGGCCGATGACGATTCCTCTCACTCCAGAGGCTCAATGGCGTGGCGCGTGGAAATGTGGCGGGCAGGCCGCGGCGATGCTCATCGGCGCCGGTGTCAAGCACGGCTACCAATCGAAGAAGCTGTATCACCTTGAAGCCCTCTTGCGGATCTCGCTCGAAGGCCTGGGTGTCACCGAATCGTTACCCGGCGCCTCAGCTTTTGCGCCGGACATGAACGAGCTGTTCGAACCGATGACGCCTCCCCCGGGCGTTAGCGAGATTGTCCTGCATACGCAAACCGCGACCGCGAGTGCGGGATTGTTCCGAATCGATCCAGACAGTGGAGCTGCGAGCGGCGCGAGCGAGCATCACCCTGACCGAGGAGCGGCGAAGGTCGTAAACGCTCTGACGGCACCCGCCAACTATTTCGAGATGACCTTCAATGCTGATGCCGGCACAGGGTACAGACTGTGGGTTCGCGCGAAGGCTGAACGGAACTATTTTGGCAATGACTCGGTCTACTTTCAGTTTTCGCAGAGTGTGACCTCGACCGGGACTCCGGTCTATAGAATCGGCACAACCAGCGCGACAACCTTCGTCCTTGAAGAGTGTTCCGGTTGCGCTCTTTCCGGCTGGGGCTGGAACGACAACGGCTACGGTGCTGGCGTCCTGGGACCGCTCATTTACTTTGAAAAGTCCGGCCCGCAGACGCTTCGAGTGCAGGGGCGGGAGGACGGGATTTATGTCGATCAGATTGTGCTCTCGGCAGAGAAATATCTGACGGCTCCGCCGGGCACGCCGCGAGCCGACCTCACGATTTTGCCGAGAACGCAGTAGACAATGTCTGGACTACCATCGTCATCAGCATGGCGTTCACGAATGAATCCAACACCGAGGTCAAGAACTACATCACGCCGAGCGGTTTCCAGCGGCTGAGAGACGAGCTGCGGTTCCTGCTCGTCAGGGAACGGCCGGCGGTGACACAGGTCGTGGCCTGGGCGGCGGGCAACGGTGATCGCAGCGAGAATGCCGACTATCAGTACAACAAACGGCGGCTGCGGCAGATCGATCGGCGCATCCGCTTCCTCGCGAAACGAATCGACGCCGCGGAAGTGGTGGATCCGGAAGCGCCGCGATCCGGGCGCGCCGCGAGGCAGGTCTTTTTCGGTGCGACTGTTCGATACGCCGATGCCGGCGGCGGCGAACGGGTGGTCCGTATCGTCGGCCTCGATGAGATCGATCTGGATCGCGACTATATCAGCTGGAAATCGCCGCTGGCGCGCGCGTTGATGAAGTCTGGGCCAGGGGACTGTGTGGTCTTGCACGCGCCCGGCGGCACCGAGCAACTCGAGATCCTCGAGGTCCGTTACGAGCACATCCCTGTCGAGCCGTTCAGCCCGCCACCGGGTTCCGAGGCCGCGCCCAAGCCGCGTTCTGGAACCAGCGATTAGGGGCCGGATGACATGCTGAGGTTGATTGCTGTGTCCATCGCGATCGCTGTAGCGGTGTCGGGCAACCCTCTCGAGTCCTCGCCCTCCGTCTCGACACAGGATCCTGCCACCGCGCTCGACTTCATCGACACCGGCATCGAGAACGGCTCCCCGTTGTGGTACGAGATCGCCGACAGCGTGATCCGGCTCAATCTCATCTACGACCACGAGCGCTCGTCGCCGAATCGCGCCGCCGGTCATGTTCATTTCGTGCTGCACGCTCGTCCAGGTGCGTCGCTCACCCTCGAGTTCCGCAATCTCGACAACGTGTGGAACGGTCAGGCAGGTTCGGTCGCCGGAGAGCTGAAGACCGTCGCGATTTCGGACGACGCGAAAGTGTGGAGAACCGTGCCGACCGACAGCCTCCCCGGTAACCGGGTGCAGCTCCGTGTGACCATGACCGGACCGCGCCTGTATGTCGCCCGAATGGAGCCATATCGGCTGTCGGACCTGGACCATCTGCTCGAAACGATTCGCTCGCATCCCCTCGTGCGGATCGAATCGATCGGCCAGACTGTCGGCGGCCGGCAGCTCGAGATCGTCCGCATCGGCGACCCGGCCGCGCCAAATCGCGTCTTCGTCCGCGCGCGCGCCCATCCGTGGGAGGCCGGTAGCAACTGGGTCGGTACAGGGGCTCATCGAACGCCTGCTTGCCGACGACGAAGAGATCAAGCGCTTCTTGCGTGTCTACAACGTCAGCGTGCTGCCGATGGCGAACAAGGATGGCGTCGCGCGAGGCGCAACCCGGTTCAATCTTCGCGGCATGGATCTCAATCGCAATTGGGACAAGCCGGCCGATCCGGAGCTGTCACCGGAGAATGCGGCGCTCGAACGCTGGCTCGATGGCGAGATCGCGGCGGGGCGAAAGCCGCAGCTGGCGCTGGAGCTGCACAACGACGGCAGTGGCTTGCTGCACATCAGCCGACCACCAGTCCCCCTGCTCGAGCGACACCTGTCGCGGATGAAGACTCTCGAGGTGCTGTTGCGACGGCACACGTGGTTCACCGAAGGCACGACGAGCCCGGCGTTCCGCAACAGCGGCACACTCGGCGACGGCTGGCTGCAGCGCTACGACATCGATGCGGCAGTGCACGAGTTCAACTGCAACTGGATTGAGGGATTGAAGCAGCCGACGTCCAGCACGCATTGGCGCGCCTATGGCGCAGGCCTGACGCGTGTGTTCTACGAGTACTTCGAGACAGTGAAGCCGTAAGCGACTCGCAACCGACTGGTCTCGAGCGCCGTCTAGCATAACGGTACGTCACTTGCCTCGGCTTCGTCCCGTCGAGCGGGAATGACGGTGATTTCGAGGCGAGCGTGACAGCTGAGTGACCGATCTTGGGACGGACATTCCACGATCGCGACAATCGCACGATGAACGAGGCCGACCATGTGGCAAGACATCCGCGTCGCGGTCAGAGGATTTCGTCAATCACCCGGATTCACGATCACCGCGCTCCTCACGCTGACACTGGCGATTGGTGCGAATGCCTCGGTCTTCAGCCTGCTCAATGCCCTCGTGCTCCGCGATGCCAACGTGCGCGACCCGCGATCGCTCGTGCAAGTCTCCAACATCGCTCCGCCACAGAATCTCGAGAGCGGCCTCACCTACGCGATGTACGACGATTTCAAGCGCCGGCAGCAGGTGTTCTCGAGCGTGATTGGCTGGCGCGCCAATGGGATCTACAACATTGACATCGAGGCCCGGCATTCGCGCGGCCTCGTCGCGGCAGTTAGCGGCAATTTCTTCGACGAGCTTGGCGGGCGAGCCGCGGCGGGGAGACTGCTTTCAGTCTCTGACATCAACGAGCCGTCCGACGAACCCTCGATGGTCGCCGTGCTCGGCCATGCGTTCTGGGAGCGCGCGTTTGCGTCTGATCCGGCTGCAATTGGCCGCCGCGTGGCCGTGGAAGGGACTGCCTTTACCGTCATCGGCGTGGCGCCCCCGAGTTTCCTTGGACTGGGGATGTATATCGAGCCCGATGTCACCGTGCCGCTCACGGCGTTCCCGAAAATCGCGGACCACGCGCCTGCCTCGTTGCTGTCGAACCCTTCGACCTGGGTTCGTGTCACCGGACGCCTCAAGTCGGGAGTGTCGATCGATCAGGCGCGCGCCGGCATCGAGTTGCTCTGGCCCGACTTGAGAGCGGCCAACGTGCCGGCGTCGCTGCAAGGAACCCGCCGTGATGCGTTCCTCGCGGCAGGTGTGTCCGTCAGATCGGCAGCGAAAGGGACCGAGACAGGTCCAGGCATGCGCGCCCGCTTCACGCACCCGCTTTACGTGCTGCTGGCGATCGCGCTGCTCGTACTGGTGATTGCGTCTCTCAACCTCGCGAGCCTGATGGTCGCTCGTGGTATGGCCGCCAGTCATGACGTCGGCGTGAGGATGGCACTCGGTGCCGCACGGCGGCGCGTCATGCGCGCGGTCGTGATGGAGGGCGTCCTGCTGGCGATTGCTGGCGGACTGATGGGCGTGGTCGCGGGGATGTGGATCAGCGATGCCCTCGCCAAGCTGATTCTCGAGGACTTCAGCGTTCGTGCAACGCTCGATGTGACACCGGATGCACGGGTGATCGCATTCACAGCCGCCTTGACGCTCTCGGGTGGAGTGTTATGCAGCCTGGTCGCTGCATGGCGCGCGGGTCGTCAGGACATCATGCTCTCGCTACGTCAGGGCACGCGGACGGCGACGAGCCGTCGCCACGCCGGACGATGGTTGGTTGCCGCGCAGGTCGGCGTGTCGCTGATGCTGCTGGTTCATGGAGGCCTGCTGATTCGCAGTCTGCAGAAAGTGCGCGCGGTCTCTTCGGGAATGGACGTCAGCGACGTGATCGTGGTGTACCCGCAGCCGCGGCCCGGCGGATATCGGAACGTCGACAACGACAGCTACTTTCGCAGTCTCGTCGCGCGCCTCGAGCAGATCTCAGGTGTGCAGCGCGCAGCGATCTCGAACTTCAAGCCAGCCGGAGGAGGTGTCGGTGGTGGAGAACTCATCGCAACCGCTGACAGCGCGCCGGATGCGGAAGGCGTGCGCGCGACGTTCATGTCTGTCTCACCGCAGCTTTTCGACGTGCTCCGTATGCCGATGCGAGAAGGTCGGGATTTCAACTGGACCGATCACTCGCGCTCGCGTCGAGTTGCCGTCGTCAGCCAGACTCTCGCGCAGCGGCTCTTCAACGGCGCTCCGGCGCTCGGTCGCCGGGTACGCATCGGCCTTCACCCTAGTCGTCAGGATGTCGAGATCGTCGGTGTTGTGGGCGACGCGCACATCTACGATCTGAAGGATTCGAATGTGGCCAGCATCTACGCGGCCGCGCTGCAGGAGCCGGAGCTCGTTGACGGAAAGTGCCTGGTGATTCGCGGGATCGGGGTGTCCCTCCAGGCCATCGACGCCGCGCTCTCGCCGTTCGGGCACGAGGCTGTTTCCAGAGCCGAGTCGATGGACCACATTGTCGATCGCGTGCTGCTGCAGGACAGGTTGGTGGCGATGTGTGCGACGTTCTTCGGCGCGATCGCACTGCTGCTTGCCGCAGTCGGTGTGTATGGACTGATGTCGTTCGAGGTCAATCAACGCCTGCGCGAGATGGCGATTCGAGTGGCGCTTGGCGCCGAACGACACCAATTGGTCAAGAACGTCGTAGGCGATGGCGTCGGCATTGCCACCGTGGGACTCGCAGCTGGCGTGCTCCTGGCGCTCGGCAGCGTCGAGGTCGTGCGATCGCTCATTTTTGGTGTGACGCCGTACGACGTCACCACCTTTGCCGCGGCGGCAGCGGCGCTGTTGGCGATCGCGACACTCGCCTGCCTGCTGCCGGCCCTGCGTGCGGCCAAGGCCGACCCAGCCAGCATTCTCAGGACGATCTGACGTGTTGCGAGACGCGCGTTGAGCTTCTACGCAGAGACCTCGCTGAAATCCAGGTTCTCGGTGATGCGAGTACCGTCCTTGCGGAACGCATCGGCCAGCATCTGGATCCGCCGCCGGGACTCGTTCAGGTCGGTGTTGTTCAGATTGATGTTCAGTAGGTCGATGTACCAGGGCAGTTTCACGTCGTCCATGACATAGGTCTGCGACGATTTCGCGGGCGATGGGCAGGGTCGTGCGTTTCGAGACGTCATGCACGTCGCGGTTGCTGGCGCGCTGCAGCTTGTCGTACTCCTGCTCGAGCAGCTTCTCGAACAGCTCGCGCGTGAACGGGTCACCGGCCTTCACACCGATCTCGTCATCAGCCGGTCAGCGACGCACCCTTGTGCAGCCACTCCCACAAGATGCTCAAACGGATCTCGCCGGTGGCCATGTCCTCCATCAGATACAGCACATCGTCGTTGCCGAAGAAGTCGGCGGGCTTCAGCGCTGCGGCCTGCAACCCCTGCAGGAACGCGTTGCCGTACTGGAGCGCGACGCTCAGTAGGTCGCGGGCGCCGCGGATCGTACGCGGCGCGTTCTCGAGCAGGATCAGGCCGTCAGCATCTCGGCTGTCGTGGGTGAGCGCCGGGAACTTCCGGCCGAGCTGATTCTCGTCGCCAACCTTCTCCCACACCGGCCGGACGATATGGACCATTTTCCAGTGGGCGACCCACTTGCCGCTGGCGCCTTCGCGCTGTTCGCGTTCGCCGCCGGCGACGGCGCGCTTCATCGCGCTTGTGACGCCGGCTTCCGAGCCGACCGGGATGTTGGGCTCCATGCCGCCTTGCCACAGCGCATACTGACCCTTCGTGTCCGGCGTGTTCACGGCGCGGCGCACGCGGTCCTCGTAAATCCGCATGTAGCCGTAGGTCATCGTGATGGCGTCGATGTTCGGATTGACGAACGACGGATCCCACGCCATCGCGTCCGACACGCTGTTGATGTAGTCCCAGCGGCCGGTATTGAAGCCCACGAAGTGCGGGCCGAGCGCAGCGCGAATCTCCATCAGCTGGAAGCATGCTTCGATCTGTTCCACCAGCACGTAGACCTTGATCGTGCCTACTGGCAGAGCCAGATGCCGTTCGAGCGTTGAGAGCATGTCGTTCCACAGCGCCGCTTCTTCCGCGGTCTGAATCTTCGGCAGGTAGAGGACGATCGACGATCCCGCGTGTCGAAGCTGCTGGTAGTTGTTCACCACGTACAGTGTGAGATCGACGATGGACGCGGAAAAGCTCTCCCCGGTGGCCTGCCGCACGTGCCGGTCGTCGAGGTGCAGTCCACGGGCGCGGAACATCTTCGTGGTGAAGTCGAGCTGCTTCCGCCAGTCGGCGATGGTCTCGCGCCCGAAGAACCTCTTCGCCCAGGTGTTCATCTCTCCGGCGACCTGCTCGGCGACCTCGAGGAAGACGGGATCGCGGTGGGTGGCGAGCTTCAGGTTGCGCTGGTTGTCGAGCGACATCGACGAGACCTGGCCGAGCGCATCCTCGCCGTCGAACATCCACCCGTCGGCGCCAGAGAGCAGCGCGTAGGCGATGTTGCGAAGAGCCGTTTCGACCGTCGCGCCTGGCCGGGTAGCCGGGCCGGTGCCCTGAATCCACTGCCGGCGAAGATCGCCGGGGATCTCGCTGCCGATGAACTTGCCCTCCCTGGCGTCCTGCACTTTGATCTGCGTGCGCGGGATGACCGACTGCGGATCGAGGAACGCCATGCGCTGTCGATCGCGCACGCGCGCCGCCCGCCGAGCGATGCGCGCCTTCATCACGGCCTTGCGGTCGGCGTCGAGCGGCGCAAGTGCCGCGAGTGCGGCGAGTGCCTCGGACGTGAGGACGTCGGAATAACTGGTCTCGAGGGTGCCTCTGATCTGGAGAGGTCGCGATGGCATAGCTATCGATGATGTCACAAGCCTTGCGCCGCGCGCGAGCGATGAAGTCCCTACTTGGCCTTCTCCTTCGGCTTGACGGTCACCTTTCCTTCGAGCTTCGTGAGGACGTCCGCTGGAATGGCTTCCTTGAGCTTGGCATCGTCGAGACCACTGTAAGGGCGGCCCGCGACAACCTTCTTCTGCGTGGCTTCGTCGAGCCCGAGCTTTGTCATCTGCTCGGCTGTTGCGGTGTTGAGATCGACCGCGTCGGGCTTTGCGGCCTTCTTGGCCGCGCCCGTGGCCGCGTCCTTTGTGGCCCCCTTCGCGGCGTCCCCGGCAGCGTCCTTCGTCGCCTCCTTGGCGGCCTTCTTCGCGACACGGCCGCTCTGGGCTTCTCCCGGGACTGCCGCGAACAACACGAAACCAGCCAGCGTCAGCACAGTCAGCATTCGAATGGTACGCATGTCAACTCCTTGCCTTGGTCGCTTTCTCTTCAGAAGATCGAGTATACGACTCCTCGAACACTTCCTCTCCTTTCCCTTTCTCGTCCGCTGTGGCCGGACAGCTGTGACGAGCGCCTCACCTAGATGCTTGACATGAGCATCCCCTGGCCTGATACTGCGCGAACGAGCCGCTCATGCCGCGATCATCAGCCCGACCGCCGCAAGGTGAACTGCTGCAGGGCACGCTGCCCCTGCTGATCCTGCGCACGCTTGCCACCGGCCCGAATCACGGCTTCGCGATCGCCCGCCGCATTCAGCAGATCTCAAAGGCCGTCCTGCGGATCGAGCAGGGCTCGCTCTATCCCGCGCTGCACCGGATGGAGCTCGACGGCGTCATCGAGTCGTACTGGGGGACGACAGAGAACAATCGGAAGGCGAAGTACTACCGATTGACGAGGCGGGGCACGCGCGAGCTGGCCAGCGAAACCGAGCGCTGGAATTCGATCGCCGCGGCCATCGCGGCGGTTCTGCAGGAGAGTTGATGCCGCGGGCTGCTGAACCGCTTCCTCCTTCGCCTGCGTGCGACGCTTTCGGCTCGCCAGGATCGCGACACGCGAGCCGAGCTCGACCTTCACCTCCGGCTGCTCGAGGAAGAGTACCTGGCCAAGGGCATGGCGCCCGAGCGAGGCACGGCGGCTGGCGCGCCGCGAGTTCGGCAACCCCGCCGTGTTCCAGGACGCCAGCCGCGACCTCTTCTCGTTCCACCTGATAGAAGATCTCGATCCGCGACCTGCGTTATGCCGGCCGCGAGATGCGGCGGTCCGCCGGCTTCACCGCCATCGCGGTCTCATCGCTCGCCGTCGGAATCGGTGCCGCCACCGCGACCTTCGCCGTGACAGAGGCCGTCATGCTGCGGCCGCTCCCCGTGCGCACCCCTGAACGGCTGGTCGCGTTCACCACTGCGGCTGATGGCGGCTGGGCAACGTGGTCGTATGCTGCGTTCGCACGTTGGCAGCGCCTGCCGGCGTCTGGAGGTCTCTACGAGGTGGCGGCAGCCTCGGACGTCCGACCGTTTCGCTCGGCGCGCGGCAGCGGGGAGTCTCCCGAGGAGGTACCTGTCAGCCTCGTATCGCACAACTACTTCGATGCGATCGGCGCTCGCGTCGTGCTGGGCCGGCCGTTCGCCGCGAGAGATGCCGCCGCACCCGGCACCGGGGCCGTCGCGATCGTCAGCGACGGCTTCTGGCGCCGGCGGTTCGGCAGGCGCGCCCGACGTGCTGGCGAGGACCATCGAACTCGGCGGCGTTCAGTTCGTCGTCATCGGCGTCGCCGCATCAGGATTCACCGGGCTCTCCGTCGGCCATCCCGCCGACGTGTGGGTCCCGCTGACGATGCAGCCGGTGCTGCTGCCGGGGATGCGGGGCCCGTCGGGCCTTGATGAGAGCGCGGGAGCGGAAGCGCGATGGCTCAAGGTCGTCGGCCGCCTCGCCGACGGTGCCAGCGTCGAGCGCGCGGAGGCTGCGGCGCGACTGGCGCGCCACGTGTTCCTCGCCGAGAAAGCGGCGCAGCTGGGTGCAGACACGCCCAGAAGTCGCGCGCGATCGCACCGAGTCGTTCCGTCTCGTTGCCGGCGCGACAGGCGACGGCGCCGTGCGGCGCACAATTCGCACGGGCGCTGACGTTTCTCACCGTCATTACCGCCCTGGTGCTCGTCGTGGCCTGCACCAACTTCACCAACCTGATGTTCGCGCGCGCGGAAGCGCGGCGCCGCGAGTTCCTCATCCGGCTGGCGCTCGGCGGCGGCCGGTGGCGCCTGATCCGCGAAGTCCGCGGCCGAATGCCTGGCGCTTGCCGCGATTGCCGGCGTGCTGGCGCTGCTGTTCGCCGGCTGGGCGACGTCGATGGCGATGAGCCTCGTCTCGGCGCTCGAGCCGCTCGAGCCGCTCGACTTCGCGATCGAGTTGAACACGCGCGTGATGGCGTTTGCCGGCGCCTGCGTCTTCACCGCCGCGCTGTTCGGCCTGTGGCCGTGCATGCGGCTGGTGCGTTCGACCGTGATCTCCTCGGTGCATCACCGCACCGCCGCCGCTGGCGCGCGTCCGGTCGCGAACCGGATCATGCTCATCGGCCAGCTTGTTGTCTGCGCCATCCTGATGTTCGGCGCCGGCCTGCTCCTCCGGACGGTCATCAACCTGCGCACGCAGGACCTGGGATACGAGCGCGATGTGCTCCTGATTCCGATCGAAGCCGAACGTCCTGGCCGTCCGCCGGACGCTGCTTCCGCGCTGGTGGAAGATCTGCGGCAGCGGATCGCGACGATCCCGGGCGTGCAGGCGGCCGGCGTCTTCGGATCGGCGCTCCTCGACTCCGGCGCGTACTGGGTGGATGGGAGCGAGCGGCTGCGGACCGATCGCGGCGAGGCTGCGGCCGGCACCAAGTGGACGTTTGCGTTCGCCGGACCGGGCTTCTTCGACGCCGTCGGCATGCGAGCGGTGCAGGGTCGGCCGTTGTCGGAGACCGGGCAAGCGGGCGAAGTCGCCATCAACGAATCGCTCGCCAGGGCGTTGTTCGGCGACGCCGATCCGATCGGCCGTCAGCTTCGCCATGAACCCCAACGCGCCGATGTTGACCATCGTCGGCGTGATGAAGGACGCGCGGCAGATCTCGCCGCGCGACCGCGGAATCGGGGTCGCCTACCTGCCGATTCGGCGGTACGGGCGCGTGACGCTCGCCGTTCGTCTCGCCAGTCCCTCGCTGGCGCAGGCCGCCTCGGTGCGGCAGCAGGTGCAGACGATTCTCGCGGACGTCCAGTCAGGGCCGATGACGACGATCTCGCAGGAACTCGAGCGGTCGATCGCGCGCGAACGCTTGACGAGCGGGATCGCGCTGTTCCTGGCGCTGCTCGTCGTCGCGATCGGCTGCGTCGGCATCTACGCGTTGATGACCTACGACGTCACGCGCCGCCAGCGCGAGTTCGGCGTCCGGCTGGCGCTGGGCGCGACCGCGGGCCGACTCGTCGCGACGGTGCTGCGCGACGGCGCGGCGATCGTCGTTCCGGCACTCGCCATCGGGCTTCCAGCGGGGCTTGCCACCAGCCGTCTGCTGGCGTCGCAGCTCTACGGTGTCGATGCGCGCGATCCATGGACGCTCTGCTCGGTCGCGGTCCTGCTGTCCGTCGTGGCAATGGGCGCGGCGTTCAGGCCTGCGCGGCTCGCGTCGCGCATCGATCCGATGGCGCTGCTGCGCCACGAGTAAGCTTCGTATCCCGCAAAGCTCAGCCGTCGTCTCTCCCTTTCATTCACGGCATTGCTGATTCTGACGAACAGATCAGCTCACTTCTGGTAAACTCACCCACTCCCACTTTTCGCGGCGCCGAGGCACGTCCGTTCCTTTCGGCTCCGCCTCAGCAAGGAATTCATCGTCATGCCGTGGCTCCGCGCCCGCTTTGCGCATTTGCTGTTGGCCTGCTTGCTGCCGACCGTGGCGTACGCGCAGGTGGTGGTGGTCCCTGGCGCAGGAGCCGAACCGTTGGTTCGCATTATCCGCGCGGACGGCACCAACTCGAGCTTCCTCGCGTACAATCCGTCGTTCACAGGCGGCGTCAGAGTGGCGCTCGGCGATGTCGATGGTGACGGCATTCTCGACATCATCACCGGCGCCGGCCCCGGCGGCGGCCCCCACGTCCGCGTGTTCAGCGGCAAGGATTTCTCGGAGATCTGGAGCTTCTTTGCCTACGACCCCAGCTTCACCGGCGGTGTGTCCGTTGCGGCCGGTGATGTGGACGGCGACGGGCGCGCCGACATCATCACTGGCGCCGGCCCCGGCGGCGGCCCCCACGTCCGCGTGTTCAGCGGCGCCAACCTCTCGGAAATCTGGAGCTTCTTCGCCTACACCCCCGCCTTCACCGGCGGTGTGTCCGTTGCGGCCGGTGATGTGGACGGCGACGGGCGCGCCGACATCATCACCGGCGCCGGCCCCGGTGGTGGCCCCCACGTCCGCGTATTCAGCGGCGCCAGCCTCTTGGAAATCTGGAGCTTCTACGCCTATTCGCCTTTCTTCACCGGGGGTGTATCCGTTGCGGCCGGTGATGTGAACGGCGACGGGCGCGACGACATCATCACCGGCGCCGGCCCCGGCGGCGGTCCCCACGTTCGCGTGTTCAGCGGCATCAACCTCTCGGAGATCTGGAGCTTTTACGCGTATACGCCTGGCTTCACCGGAGGCGTGCGGGTTGCCGCGATCGATTTCGACGGCGATGGCGTCCCCGAGATCGTGACCGGCGCCGGCCCTGGAGGCGGCCCGCACGTCAGGATCCTGAGGGCCAGCGATCTCGCCGAACTCGGAGGTCTATTCGCTTTCGATCCGTCGTTCACAGGCGGCGTGTTCGTCGGCTCCTTCGGCGGTGGCGTGCCGCTTCGCTTCACGAGCGCGAACACGGCCAGCTTCACGACGGGCACCGCAGGCTCGTTCCCTGTTACGACGAGTGGCGGCGCCGGATCGCGGTCCTTGACCATCTCCGGGACGTTGCCGGACGGCGTGACATTCACCGGCGGCGGCGGAGGCAACGGTACACTCTCCGGCCCCCCAGGCCCGGGCACGGCAGGCACGTATCCGCTGACGTTCACCGTCACTGACGCACGCGGCGTCTCCGCTCCACAGGCCTTCACACTCCTCGTCCAGCCGGGGCCGGAACCACCGGCGATCACGAGTGGAAACGTCGTCACGTTCAACGTCGGGGCCGCGAGCAGCTTCACGGTGACGACGTCGGGTTTCCCGGCGCCCGCGCTGACCGCGACAGGCACACGGCCGCAGGGCGTGACGTTTACCGACAACGGCAACGGTACAGCGACGCTGTCGGGAACGCCCGACGCAGGGACGAACGGCATCTATCCGCTGACACTGACGGCGTCGAGCAGCGCCGGCACAGCCACGCAGAACCTCACGCTGACGGTCGGTGCCGTTACGGGCGGCGCGCCGACGATCACGAGCGCCAACGCGACGACCTTCGTCGTCGGCACGGCGGACACGTTCACGATCACGACCACCGGCTCGCCGACTCCCGCGATCACCAGGACTGGTACGCTGCCGGCTGGCGTGGCGTTCACGGATAACGGTGACGGCACGGCGACGCTCGCCGGCACACCGGCAGCTGGGAGCGCCGGCCCGTATCCGGTGACGTTCACAGCGACCAACGGTGTGGGGGTATCGGCCACGCAGAGCTTTACCCTGACGGTCGGCACCGCCAGCTCGACGCCGATCTTCACGAGCGCGCAGTCGGCGGCCTTCACCGTCGGCGCGGCGGCCTCCTTCACTATCACGACCTCGGCCACGCCAGGCGTGACGGCGATCACTCGTAGCGGTGCTTTGCCGACGGGCGTGACCTTCACGGACAACGGCAACGGCACGGCGACGCTCATTGGTACGCCTGCGGCGGGAACGGGCGGCGCTTACCCGATCACGTTCACGGCCACCAACGGCACGCCGGTGACACAGAACTTCGTGCTGATCGTGCAGCAGTCCGCATCGATCACGAGCGCGCCAGCCGCGACGTTCAGCGTCGGCCTGTTCAGCACCTTTACCGTCACGACCGCCGGGCTGCCGGCGCCGGCGCTGCTGGCGGCGGGCGCGTTGCCGGGCGGCGTCAGCTTCGTGGACAACGGGGACGGCACGGCCACGCTGAGCGGCATTCCGGGTGGCGGTTCGGGCGGTATTTATCCGCTTACGATCACCGCCCTCAACGGGGTCGGTGCGCCCGGCACGCAGAGCTTCACGGTCACGGTCAATCAGCCGCCGACCTTCACGAGCGCGGCCGCCGCGACGTTCGTCGTCGGTGCGCCGAACACGTTCACCGTCACGACCAACGGCGTGCCGAATGCCACGTTCGTCGCAAGTGGCGTTCTCCCCTCGGGCGTGACCTTCACCGACAACGGCAACGGGACGGCGACGCTGGCCGGACCGCCCGCGGTCGGCACGAACGGCACCTACCCGCTGACGATCACCGCGACCAACGCGATCGGATCGGCGCCGCAGAGCTTCGTGCTCACCGTCAGCAACCCGTCGACGCCGATCATCACGAGCGCGGCGTCCACGACGTTCAACGTCGGCGGCACTCGAGAGCTTCACCGTCACGACGGCGGCCTTCCCGGTGGTCAACGTGATCTCGGAACTCGGCGGGCTGCCTGGGGGAGTGACGTTCGTCAACAACGGCGACGGCACGGCGACGTTGTCAGGCCGGCCGAACCCGGGGACGGCCGGCATCTATCCGCTGATCATCAGGCGTCGAACGGCGGACCATCGACGAACCAGAACTTCACCCTCACCGTCGGCGCGGTGGCCGGTGGTGCCCCGATGATCACCAGCGCGAGCACGACGAGCTTCGTGATTGGCATCTCCGGCCACCTTCACGATCACGACGACCGGCACGCCGACGGCGGCGATCGCGAGATCGGCGCGCTCCCGCCGGCGTGACCTTCACGGACAACGGGACGGGACGGCGACGATTGACCGGACCTGCCGGCAGGCTGGCAGCGCCGGCTCTACCCGGTGACGTTCACCGCGACCAACGGCGTCGGGACGCCGGCGATCCAGAACTTCACGCTGATGATCAACAACGTGACGGCGACGCCGCTCTTCACCAGCGCGCCGTCGGGCACTTTCACCATCGGCGTGTCGCGGTCAACTTCACATCACGACCGCGGCCACGCCGGCGGTGACCTCGATTACGCGGGTCGGTGTCCTGCCGGCCGGCGTGGCCTTCCTGGACAACGGCGACGGCACGGCCACGCTGTCGGGCACTCCGCAGGCGTTGACGACTGGCGAATACCCGATCACGTTCATGGCGACCGGCCCCGGCGGGACGACGACGCAGAGCTTCACGCTGAAGGTGCAGGAAGTCGCGTCGATCACCAGCGTCGGCGAGCGCGACGTTCACCACCGGCTCGGCTGGAACGTTCACCGTCACCAGCGCGGCGTGCCGACACCCGCTCTGACGATGACGGGGACGCCGGTCGCCGGCGTCACCTTCGTCGACAACGGCAACGGCACGGGTACGTTGAGCGGCACACCCGCGGCGGGTACGGGCGGGACGCATTCGTTCACCGTCACCACCATCAACGGCGTGGGCACGCCGGGCACTCAGAGCTTCACGCTGACCGTCAACGACGCCGGGAGCTTCACCAGCGCGAACAACACGAGCGTTCACGGTTGGCGTCGCCGGCACCTTCTCGATCACGACGAGCAGCTTCCCGGCGGCGACGACGATCACGCGTGGCGGCGTGGCGCTGCCGACGGGCGTCACACTTCACCGACAACGGCAACGGCACCGCCACGCTGAGCCGGCACGCCGGGCGCCGGACACCGGCGGCACCTACGCGATCACGTTCTCGTTCAACAACGGCGTCGCCGGCCCCGTCACGCAGAACTTCACGTTGACGGTGCAGCAGCCGCCGCTCTTCACGAGCGCCAACAGCACCACGTTCACCGTCGGCACGCCGGCGCACCTTCACGCTGACCGCCAGCGGCGTCCCGGCGGCGACCATCACCAACACGGGCGGTACGCCGCCAACCGGCGTGACCTACACGTCGGCGACGCGCGTGCTCGCCGGGACCGCGACGCAGACCGGTCCGTTCGCGCTGCAATTCACGGCGGCCAACGGAGTGGCGCCGGATGCGACGCAGAACTTCACGCTCACCGTCGCGTGCCCGGCGATCACGGTGAACCCGTCGACCTGGCTGACGGTCTGTTCAACACGGCGTATGGGCCGTTCACCTTCACCCAGACCGGCAGCACCGGATCGAGCTTCACGTGGAGCGCGACCGGGCTACCGGCCGGCCTCTCGATCGCGCCGACGACCGGCATCGTGTCCGGGACGCCGACCACACCGTGGTGGATGCCGCAGTCGCGATCACCGTCACCGACAACTTCGGGTGCACGGGCGACGCGGAACACGACGATTACCATCCGGCCGGTCGCCGGCAACGACACGTTCGGTAACGCCGTCGGCAACACGCAACTGGCGGTCGGAGCGGTGGGCGCCCTGCCGTCGACGCCGATGGCCGTGCTGAGCGGCAACGTCAAGACCAACGACAACGGTGTCGGGCGCGCTGTCGGTCGTCCTCGCAGCGCACCTCGACGAATGCCGGCACCATCACCGAAGGCGCGACCGACGGGTCGTTCCTCTACACGCCGCCGGCGAATTTCGCCGGAACGAGCGACACCTTCACCTACACGCTGACCGACGGCAACGGCGTCACCAACACGGCCACGGTCACGATCAACTTCCTGAACCGCGTCTGGTACGTGAACAGCGCCGGCGTCAACGGTGACGGACGGTCGAACAGCCCGTTCAACAACCTGAACAACGCTCAGACGCCGTCTCTCGCCGGCGACATCGTCTACGTGCACACCGGCGAGCGACCACCCCCGGTAACCTCACGATGGATGCGAACTCGACGCTGCAGGGAGCGGGCGGCGCCGTGTCGCTGAACGGCGGTGCGCTCGTGATCCCGGCCGGCGACGGCGCCGACGCTGTCGGGCACCGTCACGCTGAACGACAACACGGCGATCAAGAACGTCACCTTCTCCGGCGCCGCGCCGGCGATGACCGCGTCGGCCCTGGCGACGACGCAGGCGATCCTGATCGACGGCGTCACCGTCACCGGCGGCACGAACGCGCTGAGCCTGACGAACGTCACCGGGACGAACACGCTCACGGTGAGCAACTCGAGCTTCACGAACACGAGCGGCGCCGAAGTGCTCGTGAGCGGCGGCAACATGCCGTTGGCCATCGGCGCGACCATCAGCAGCAACGCTGGTCGCGTCATCGACATCCAGAACCGCACCAGCGGCGCCGTCACCTTCACGGCGCCGTCACCGACAGCAGCGGCACGGGCATCATCCTGAACGCCAACGGCACCTCGACGTTCACCTTTCACGGGCGGCCTCACGCTGAACGGTGCGAGCTCGACGTTCACGGCGACGAGCAGCGGGACGCTGAACATCACCGGCACGAACACGATCGGCGCCTCGACGGCGCCGACCGGTCCGGCGCTGAACGTGGCGAACACGACGATCGGCGCGAGCGGTCTGACATTTCGCAGCATCTCCGCCACCGGCGGCGCCAACGGCATCGTGCTCAACAACACGGGCTCGGCCGGCGGCTTGACGGTGACCGGCACCGGTACGGCCGGCAGCGGCGGCACCATTCAGACCGCGACGGGTGATGGCGTGTCGCTGACGTCGACGGCCAAGACCTCGCTGGCCTGGATGAACATCACCGAGCAATCTCGGAAGCGGCATCCGCGGCACGACGCTGAACGGCTTCGTCGTCAGCAACTCCACCATCACCAGCAACGGAGACAACGCGGCCACGGACGAGTCCGGCATCAACATCACCGACCTCGTCGGAACGGCGACCGGCGGTGCGAATCCGACGAGCATCACGAATACGACCATCAGCAACAACTTCGAGTTCCAGGTGCAGATCGACAACAGCTCCGGCACGCTGACGAACCTGACGATGTCCGGAAACACGATTTCCAGCACCGGTGCGAGTGGCGTGATCGGCAACCTGTTCAATTTCCTCGGGCACTCGACCGCGGTCATGACGCTGACCGTTACGAGCGGAACGTTCACCGGCAACGCGCCGTCCACCGCGACGGCGATTTCCGCGGTCAATCAAGGCACGTCCCACACGGTCAATGTGTCCGGCGCGACGTTCACCAACAACAATGCCGGCGTCGACTGCTCGACCGATGCCATTTCGACGACGTTTACGTGCAATGTCTCGAACAACAACTTCCAGGGAAATCGAGCGGTCGCCATCAACAGCTTCCACAACGGGAACGCGCCGCTGACACGGACGTTCAGCGGGACCTTCACCAATAACATCATCGGGAGCGATGCCGTTGTCGCCTCCGGGTCGTCCACCGGTAACGGGATCAGCGTCAGCAACGAAGGTGCAATTTCGAGCGCCAGCTATTTGATCAGCGGCAACCAGATCCATCAGACCCAGTCTGCCGCGGTCGCCGTCAACGTCGGACTGGGCGGACTGGCCACTGGCGGCGGAACGACGAACGTCACCGTCACGAACAACACGATTTCGAACGTCATCGCCAGCCGCGGCATTACCGTGCAGGACAATCAGGACCCGGCGCTCGGGCCGTTCCCGACCGTGTGTGCCAACATCTCGGGAAATTCGTTCTCCAACATCGCAGGACAGGCGGGCAATGGCGAGTTCATGCGGGTGAGACGGCTGAACGGGACAGTCAGGGTGACGCAGGCAACACCGACCGCGGCGGCCAATGCGGCGGAGCTCGACGACGCGAATGGCTTCAACGATCCGACGAAGATTAACGTCAGTGGCGCAGTTCTGTTCAGTCAGGGTGCATGCCCGGTACCGTGAGCAGGTCCGCGTGGCGAACCGGTTCGCTAGCGGGCGCGCAGTTCACGGCCGAAGGCTCGGGCGATTTTCGCTGGCGGGAATACGTTCATCGACGAAGGTGGCAATACTTCGCAGGGCGCGATCGCTGCCTGCGGAGTGTTCACATGACCAACAGCTGCCGACGTATAGAAGCCGATCGGCGTTGTGTGAGTAGCTGCTGCTGTGCGGTTGCGCTTTTCCAGAACGTCGTCCCGTTGTGGTCCAACGGCGACAGGCAACCGCACGGGCGTTTGATTAGGTTCTGACCACGAACCCCACATCGGCGGCGGCCTGCGACAGTCGTTGGTCGAAGCAGACGAACGGCCGCTTGTTCGGCCGTTCGCGGCACCAGACCAACGCTGCGGCCAGTTGCATGGCGTCGAGCGCCCGAACACCGTGCCGATCGGGCAGCTCCTGCGCAATCGCGCGGACTCTCTCGGACGGTTGAATCTCGTCCCACGACGGCCGGAGCTGCTCGAGCAGCCTCACCGCTCTGACTCGCTCCGGGTTCGTGAGAGAGCCGTCGCGCAGAAGTCGGGCAAATGCGCTGCGAGCTTCGACCGACGTGCCCCACCAGACGACCATGCGACCAGCGTCTCGCAGCAGCTTGCGGCTCCTGCTCGTCGCTGCCTGAGAACAGCAGAGCGGCACGATCGCGCTGGCATCCCAGAACGCCATGTCAACGATCGGTGCGATCCTGGCTGACCGCGCCGGCTGCCGTTTCCACCGTCACCGCGGCGCGCCGTGTTCGCCAGAACACTGCGGGCAAGCCGCGCTGCGCCTTGCGCATGAGACCGGCAGCGACGAGTTCTGCGTCGTCCGCGTCGTCATCGACCGTCAGCGGGACGATCTTCGCAATCGGGCGATGCCGATCTCGAACGATAATTTCTTCGCCGGCCCGCACTTCTCTCAGGTACTGTGTGAGCCGGTTCCTCAGCTCGGCGATGTTTGCGCTGCGCATTGTGGCCCCTTCATGGCTATTATAGCCATATTCGCCGGGGTAGTGGCCCGCGCTCGGCTCGTCCGGACGAATCGAAGCGGCGCACGACTACGTACCCCGTTGCAAATCGAGGTGATGCGTGCACTCAAGAACCGTTTCGATTGCCGGGACAGCGGTCGCCATCATGGCGGGCCTGGCCGGCGCAGCGGTATCCCGGGCGGATCAATCCGCTGGAGCTCCGAGTTCGGAAACCACCGCCCGGCCTCTCATGCTCGAGAGCGATGAAGGGGAGCTGCGAACTCGCCGCATTCACACCGACAGCAGTGCACCCGCCTCGTCTCAATTCATCCTCAAGGTAAGCCCGAAGAACAATGGCTCTCAGCATCTGGTGGCCGGGACAGAAATGCTCGCGCCGGGAGCAATGCTACCGAAGCACCGGCACCTGGTTCAGGATGAAATCCTGCTGATCCAGGGCGGAACCGCCCACGTGTGGCTCGGCGACGACGAGCGCGATCTCCATACTGGAGGGCTGGTGTTCATCCCGGCGAACACCTGGATAAGCGGGAAGAACATTGGCGCCACTCCGATCGGGTTGACGTTCGTCTTCTCGGCGCCGGGGTTCGAGGAGACGATGCGATGCAATTCCGTGGCGGCTGGTGAAACGCCGACCCCGATCACGCCTGAGCAGCAGAAAGACTGCGCACACCTCGGGCACTCGGAGAGTGCGGGCCGGCCGGACAACCCGAAGAAGTGAATCGGTTCGTATATGAGAGCCGCGACCTTGAGTCTGACGATCGTGCTGATCTGTTCAGCGAGGACGGCGTGGGCGCAATTGGAGCCGAGCTGCGTCGAAAACTCACCTGAACGTCGAGGAGAGATCGGCTGCAGCCTCGTTGAGAACAAGCCGCTGCCTCCCGGTCTCAAGGCACCCCTGGTCTGGCACATCGATCGCTTCACGACCGAGGCCGCGGCACAGACCGCGGTTGGTCCGACCGGCATGGCGTTCGCTGCGCACGGCGTCGTATGGCTCATGACGATCGAGCCCGCAGCGACGGATCATCACGGTGGTCAGCATGTAGCCGCCGCGGCACTGCCCACGCTGCCACCAGCGGAGAAGTACGCGATGCTCGCGCTGTCCGCGTACATTCCTTCCGGGTTGACGTCGCGGTTCCATCATCATTCCGGCGTCGAAGGCTTCTTCGTCGTCGATGGGCAGCAATGTCTCGAGACAGCTGACCGCACGTATGTCATGAGTAAAGGAGACACGCTCGTCGTTCCCGCTGGCATCGCGATGCGGCTTGTGGCCACGGGGCCCACGCCGCGCCGAGCCCTGGCGGTGATCGTCTACGACGCGTCACAGCCGCCGACGACGAGGATGGAAGGCGAGGCTGAACCGAGGTTGATGTCGTGCAAGTAGCCCGTGCCCCATCTGTCGATTTCGACGTCGTCATTGTCGGAGCGCGTTGCGCCGGCGCGGCCACCGCGCTGCTGCTCGCGCGACGAGGCCTTCGTGTGCTCGCGATCGACCGCGGTCGCTACGGGAGCGATACGGTCTCGACCCACGCCCTCATGCGCGCCGGCGTTCTTCAGCTCTCTCGCTGGGGTGTTCTAGAGGGAGTCAAGGCGGCCGGCACGCCCGTGGTCCGATCGACGTCGTTTCACTACGGCGACGAAGTCGTCACGGTGCCGATCAAACCGCAGCACGACATTGAGGGTCTCTACGCACCTCGACGTACTGTCATCGATCGAGTGCTTGTCGATGCTGCGCAAAAAGCCGGTGCAGTCATCACGTTCGAAACCCAACTCGTCGATCTGGTTCGCGCGAACAACGGTCGCGTCTCCGGTGTGCGCCTCAAAGATAGTCATGATCGTGAGCGGCAGGTGTCGGCTGATCTCGTGATCGGAGCCGATGGGGTCCATTCGACGGTCGCGCGTTTCGTCGGTTCTGAGCCCTATCGAACCGGCCGTCATGCGACCGGCGTGGTCTTCAGCTACTGGTCAGGCGCGGAGTTCGACGGCTACCACTGGTACTACAACCCTGGTGTGAGCGCCGGCGCGATTCCGACCAATGACGAGCACACGCTGATCTTTGCCACGGTTCCACAAAGCCGTTTCCACGACACGATGCGGCAAGGGGCGGACGCTGGATTCCGGCAAGTGCTGAGGGAATGTTCGCCCGATCTGGCGGCGGTCGTTGAAGAGTCGACGATGGTTGAAAAATACCGCGGATTTTCGGGAGAGGTCGGATTCTTTCGACAGTCGTTCGGACCTGGCTGGGCACTCGTCGGCGATGCCGGTTATTTCAAGGATCCGCTCACGGCCCACGGAATCACCGATGCGTTCATCGACGCGGAGCTGCTCGCGCACGCGGCGACCGCCGGCACGGAGACTGCGTTCGCCGGTTATCAGAGTGCTCGCGACACGCTGGCGGTCGGACATTTTGAGGTGACCGATGCCGTCGCATCCTTCGAATGGGATCTCCCAAAGGTTCAACAGCTCCATCGTGCACTGAGCGATGAAATGAAGAAAGAGACGCTCGAGGTGAATCGCTTCCCTACGCAGGGGTAGCCAGAAAACCAGCCAAGTGATCGACGAGCTCACGCGCATCGTCTTCGGCACCGCTGATGAACGTCGACTTCCGTCGTCGAAGGAACGGCAACCCAAGCGCATACAGACCCGGCGCATCGACGACGCCTCCGTCGTGCCGCAAGTGTCCTTTGTCATCAATCACGGGCAGGCCTAACCAGCTGTAGTCAGGCCGGAATCCCGTCGCCCACACGATCGAGCGGATGTGTCCATGCCGCAGATCGAGTTTCAGCGTTGACGACTCCGGCGAGCGTGTCGGTTCAAACCGTTCCGGGGGACCGGCCTCGGCCTCGCGGGCGTGGCTCCGAGCCCACTCATCGAACGTGCCGAGCAAGCGGTTCATCTTCAAGTCGGCCAGCGCAAACTGATTTCGCAATCCACCGGAGAACAAAGCCTGTCCGTCTCGCACTGCGGAGAGACGGCCGACAATCGCGACACCAGCGGAACTGAGCGCGTTGAGATCCAACGTCGCCCGCTCAGGCGTCCCAATGAGTTGCGGTGAGGGGAGACGGCGGACACGCATCAGGTCGTCGATTTCGGTGTAGCGCTGATTCCACACGCCCGACGCATCCATCCACCAGAGCACGTCTCGATCGCGATACATTCTCGGCAGCCTGACGTGCTCGCCGACGGAGAGAGTGACCGGCCGGCCGGAACGAATGATTTCGTCGGCGAGTTGGACACCGGTGGCCGATGCGCCGACGACCAGTACACCGCCTTCCGCCAAGTCACTTGGGTTGCGATAGGTGAATGGCGTGAAGCACCGGATCGATGGCGGCACGGCTGTGCCGAGCGCCGGTACGCTCGGAGCGTTACACGCGCCGCTCGCGATCATGATGGTGCGGCAGCGCAGGTCCCCGTTGGTCGTCGCGACGTCGTATCCGGCGTCGGTGCGCTGCACCCGTGTGACCGTGGTGTGCGTGCGCACCGGTGCACTCGACAACACGGCAAAGCGTGAGATGAAGTCGATCACCTCAGGCATCGTCATATAGCCGTCCGGGTCGGCGCCGTCGTAATGAAACCCGGGCAGTCGACTCTGCCAATTGGGCGTCAGCAGCCGAAGTGAGTCCCAGCGCTCGCGACGCCAGGAGTTGGCGATCTCGCCGCGCTCGAGCACCACGTGATCGATGGAGCGCTCGGTGAGGCATCGGCTCGCCGCCAGACCCGCGTGGCCGGCGCCGATGACGATCGTGGTGACCTGTTCGATGGCCCGCCCCGCTAACTAAGCGACTTCAACCGTGACGTTTACGGGATTGGTGATGACGTCGTACACCGCCGAGCGCTTCTGCGACTGCGCGACCAGTGCTTCGATGTCCTCTTTCGACGCATCCGCATCAATCTTGAACGTCACTTTGATGTCGTCGTAGCCGTTGCGCACGTCGCTGTCGATGCCGAGAATGCCGCGGATGTCCATCTTGCCTTCGAGTTTCGATTCCACGGAGCGGAGCTGAATGCCGCGATTCTGCGCGACCGCCGCCACACCGGCGGTCAGGCAGCTCGCGAGGCCGACGAGAACGTATTCGATTGGGGTGATGGCGTGATCCTCCGAAGCGAAGATTTCCGGATGATCCGCACTGAGCGATGTCTCCTTCTTATGGCTCTGTTCCTGGCCGAGTCCGAAGAAGCCCTGGACCTTTGACTCGCTGAGCGTGCCGTTCTGCCATTTGCAGGACGCTCGCCACGTGAATTTTGCTGCCTCCGGTGCGCCCCTCAGAACTTCTCGCGCATCAAGGAGGGCCTGTACGTTCACGCCGTTGTTGACACTGGTCGTTGCCATGATTAAACCCCCATGTCGCTGTAATGGACGTTCAAGGTTAACATGGCGCTACATCCCTCGAGGAGCTGCGATTATGAAGCGTAAGAAGGTGCCCGGCTCTCCGCTGGAACTGCCCGATCTCGTTCATGAACATCACTCCGGGCACATCGACAGGCGTTCGTTCCTCGACGGCGCGGGGAGGCTCGCCGTGGGTGGGCTGTCGGTCGGCGCCATCGTCGAGATGATGCGGCCGAACCATGCCTGGGCCCAGCAGGTGGCGAAGGGCACCCACCCGGCCTCCGCCCGTGTGCTCGATCGGCTCAGAACCCGCTTCACGTTTCAGATTTCAGTCGACGTGGCCACGCTGGAACAGGCTCGCGCGGTTGCCGGTGCGGCGCTGGCGGGCGGGGTCACCATCGTCGAAATGGGGACGCCGCTGCTCAAGAACCAGGGCGTCGCGAACGTGGTGCCAGCCTTCCGTCAGCAGTTTCCCGAGGCGCTCCTGCTGGCCGACATGAAAACTATGGACGGCGGTGGCTTCGAGGCGCGCGCCGTCTATGCGGGCGGCGGCAACATCATTGATTTTCTCGCGCTTGCCGGTGCGGATACGGCGAAGGCGATCTGCGCGGTGCGCGACGAGTTCAGGCGCGCCGGCGCCGAACTGCCGCGGCTCGTCTTCGCCGATATCATGGTGCCGCACCAGGGCCCAGCGGCGCAGGCCGGCGAGGTCGCTCTCCGTATGCTCGAGGCCGGTGTGGACGCCGTCGGCGTTCACCTGCAGGCCGACGCGCGGCGCGCCGACTCCAAACTCATCGAGAGCGACTATCTCGGTGATATGGCCCGCGCCATCTTCGAGCGGGTCGGCAAGTCCGCCCCCGTGCAGGTGGTCGGCGGGCTCAGCATCGCGCAGGCGAAAAAACTTGCCGGGGCGGGGCTGCGCGCCTTCGTCATCAGCGGCAATCTCGGCCAGCCGGACACGAAGGCGCGCTACGACCTGCCACCGGCCGAGATCGAGCGGTTCGTCGCCAGCTTCATCGCCGAGGTCTCGGGCGCCTAAGCGACGATGAACCCTCTGTGGCTCGTGCTGCCCGCACTCGCACTGCTCGTCGTCGTCGCGGCGATCCGTCGCAGCCGCAGACAGCGCCTCGCGAGAATTCGCGCGTCGTGGGGAGCACCGATCGAACGCGTCCGTCGTATGGACGCTATGTCCAGGTCGCACGCTGCCCGGATCGCTGCGTTCACGGAGTGGCCGTTCTCTCGATGAGAGAACGTGGGTTGATCTCAATCTCGACGACGTCTTTGCCGCCATCGATCGAACGCAAAGCACACTCGGTCAGCACGCGCTCTACCACCGTCTCCGAACGATGCCTGTCGCGGATCATCTCGGAGCGTTCGAGGCACTCGTCCGCCGAATGACCGTCGACTCGGCGGCTCGGGAACGCGCGCAAATGGCGCTCGCGCGTCTTCAGGACCCACATGGGTACGACGTCTGGTGGCTCGGAAGCGCTGACGCCGTCGAGCGACGCTCTTGGTACCTCGTATTTCCCGTTCTCACTGCGACCGCCTTCGTATTAGCTGTCCTTGCGCCGTTCTGGTCTGCCGCAGTCATGCCGCTCGTCGCCGTGCTGGTGCTCAACGTGGCGGTTCGCTTCGCGACGGATTCCCAAGTCGGCACCATTGCGCGCAGCTTCCGACAATGCGCTCCTCTGATTGCGACGGCCGAGGCCATGCGTTTTCTGGTCGGCGACGACATCGACCCAATAGTCAGCCCCCTTCAGACGGACGTTCCGGCGCTCGCCAGACTGAAGCTGATCTCACGTTGGGTGAATGGCGATCCTTTCATGTTGGCGATCAACCCAGACCCGTTGGCCGGAGTCGTGAGCGATGTCGTATCGGCTGTGTACGAGTACTTGAACCTGGCGTTTCTTCTGGATGCCACGGGTGTCTACTTCGGCGTGAGAGATCTCTCTCGTCACGGGCGCGCGCTCATTCGCGCGACGGCGGCCGCTGGTGATGTTGACGCCGCCATCAGTATCGCGTCGTTCCGCACCGGCCGATCGGATTGGACGCGGCCAGATTTTCGAGCCGCTGAGGCAACCATCGAATTCAGTGAGCTCCGTCACCCACTCGTGGATGATGCGGTGCCGAACTCAGTCGTCTTACGGCCTGGAAGTGGGGTACTGGTCACCGGTTCCAACATGTCAGGGAAGTCGACGTTCCTGCGAACTGTCGGAGTCAATGCGATTCTGGCCCAGACGATCAGCACCTGTTTGGCGCGCGAGTATCGTGCGCCAATATTTCACGTGCGCAGTTGTATCGGGAGAGCAGACGATCTCCTAGCCGGCAAGAGCTACTACATCGTTGAAGTCGAATCACTTCTAGAACTCGTTCGCGCGAGCGATGACTCCACGCCGCACCTGTTCTTGCTCGACGAACTGTTTCGCGGAACCAACGCGGTCGAGCGCATCGCCGCAGGGCGAGCAGTGCTCCACGCAACTCCTGCGAGCCTCCAAGGGCATTACGAAGCCGCATGTCGTAATGGCTGCAACGCATGACCGGGAACTCGTAGACCTGACGTCCGGGACGTTCGATTCGTATCACTTCGGCGATTCAATCGGCCCCGAGGGCCTGGTCTTCGATCATCGGCTCCAGCACGGGCCATCGACCACCAGGAACGCCATCGCTCTCCTTCGACTGCAGGTGCGCCGGAAACACTGCTGACCGAGGCTGTGGCGACTGCTGAAATGCTCGATCGGCAGCGCGGTACTACGGTCGTCGCTCGCTGACGCCTATCGGTCAGCTCCGTGTTGCCGGAGGATCGATGCAATCCCCGCATGTTGACGCCGTTCGGCCCACGCGAGCGGTGTGGCCCACGGCTCGGCCTCGGGCTCGATCGGATCGGCCCCTCGAGCCAGCAGCAGTGTGACCAGCTCCACACGGCCCCAGCGACACGCCCACCCGAGGGGCGTACTCTTCAGGAATTCGTCCCGGACGTCCGTGCGCGCCCCCGCATCCAGCAGGATGGACGCCAGAGACACGCCCACTCCATGGTCTCGCGCGATCACTTCGTGCAGCATCGTCTGTCCAGACTCCCCGTGTCCGAAGATTGGGATCGCAGCGCTCGAGAATCAGCCGAAACGACTCGCGGCAGTCCGCCTGTTCGGCGTCGTTCAGGTCCTCGTGCCCGGGCAGCGGACGCCACAGCATCCAGAACCATCGCGGGTCGTCCCGCGGCCAGTCGATCCGCTCCAGCGCCATGCGCACGATGTCCGCGCTCCGGCCACTCGCGCCGCTCCACAGGATCTGTTCGGCGACCGTCTGACCCGAGAACGTGCCGAGACTCCAGATGCGGATCGAGCTCGCCCGCGAGCATGCGGCGTGCGATCTCCACGTTCGCGCAAGTACCCGACCGAGGCGGCGTCGATCCAGCCGCCGTGTTTCACCATCAAGTCGATCATCGCCGGGTCCGGTGCGTGCGCAGCGTGGCGAACCGCCGCTGTATGCCGCAAAGGTCGGCGAGCCCGAGGTGAACACCTGGGCGTTCGGATCGGCGCCGTGCTCGAGCAGCACGCGCGCCATGTCGATCCGTCCGGTGTTGACCGCCTCCATCAGCGGGCCGCCCGTCGAGAACGTCTGATCTTCGTGATGGCCGATCTGCATGCGCTCGTCCGGGTCCAGGCCCATGTCGAGCAATTGACGCAGCACGGCAGGGCGATCGCTCCGTACTGCCGCCTGGAGCAGCCCCTTCCCCTGCAGCGAGTCGAGCGGACATGACGCGAGATAGTCCCAACGTCCGAGCGCGGCCGCCGAGAGCGGAGTCAGTGCGGCACCACGTTCGATGAGCAGCGCGGCCATCGCCTCGCATGTCGATCCGCCCGACGGCTCCTCGGCACATTCCCATGCGGCGAAGTCCAGCGGCGTCCGTCCCTCGCGCCCCAGAAGTCCGGGTGCGACTTCCGGTTCACGTCCGCCCCGTGGTCGAGCAACCACTTCGCCACCAGGAGCGTGCCTTGGCCTGCCGCGCGGTGCAGCATCGTCACGCCGTCGGGTGGGCAGACGTCGGCAAGCGCGGGCTGGGACTCGAACACGGCGATCACCGCCTCCTCGCCGCCTGTCATCATGGCGTGCCGGAGGCGGCGGAAGCCGTCGCCAAAGGCGTTCGCGCCGCGCGCGCCGCGCTTCTCTTCCTGCGCGACCATCATCGCGACGATCTCGTCGTACCCGCGTTCCTCGGCGATGGTGCGCGGGCTGGTCGCGTCGCGGTTGGGCCAGATGCCGCCGCGCGTGTCCGCTCCGGCCTCGAGCAGCAGCCGCGTCATCTCGACGTCGCGCTTCATGACCGCGATGTGGAGGGCGCGTATTTCGAAGCCAGACGGTCCCCCGCGCATCAGATCGACGATTTCCGGCCGCCGCGCGAGAAGCGCACGAGCCGCGCCGAGGTCGCCTTTCTGCACGGCCTCGTGCAACCTCGTCGTCGTGACGCCATCGACGGCCGCCTTCAGCTTCGGCCAGCTCTCGAACCCGTACGAGCGCGCCAGCACGAACTGCGCGTCGTGCAGGGCGAAGGTCTCCGGCGTCGCGGTGCGATGGTGGGCGGCGACCTCGATGACCGCGTCTGGTGACTGAGCGCGATACGCCTCCAGCAGCTCCCTGGCCTGTCGCTTCAGTTGATCGATATCGGGGGTCTCGCGCATCGCGCGAGTGGGCGGGTGAGTCCGGTGAACGGTCATGACGAGCTCCTCTCCCGGCCGTGCCTACCGCACAGCCATACGCGCCCGTTGTCCGCTCTCCCGGGCAGGAAAAGAGATCATCCTGACGATGACAAGACCGATGTCGGGGTGGACGCAGTCCTTTCCGCGGACGTGGGTGACGCCCCGATGCGCCAGCGCCAGTATACCGCGCCGGTCGACGTCGACCAGGTTCTGCGCGTACCTCTCAGCACGACGCCATGGTGGTTCGCGATCGCAGACTTCCTCGCGCGGTTCAGCGGCTGAGCCGTGACGGCCGTCATGAGCTGTTGGCCGTCTAAGTGTCCAGCGGCCGCAGTCAAGCGGCTGAGGAGGTGTCATGCGGGCTTACAGATCTGCTGTCTTCGCACTCGTCGCGTTCACTCTTGAAGCATTGCCGGTGGGGGCGCAGGACGCAAAAACCGTCGAAGTCACGCCGTATGTGGCGCTTGGTTCGGCCGCGGCATCTCCCGTCGGCGCCGTCGTCACGTTCCCTGTCACGTCGACGCTCAGTGTCGAGACAGATGTTGCATATCGTCGTGGCGAGGGCCACATCCACGCGCTGAGTTCAAGCACCAGTCTCTTGTATTTCCTTCCGCGCGTCGGCCAATCGACACCGTATGTCGCCGGGGGAGTTGGGCTATCGCAATACGGGGCGCCCGTTTTCTCCTCCAACGGTCCTCCGATCGGCACCGAGCCGCGCGTGGCCCTGACAGTGAACGCTGGAGGCGGCGTGAAGATGCCCATGAATGAAAAGTTGGACTTGCGAACTGATGCCCGGTGGTTCAAGTCCTTTGGCCGTCAGGGATCGGAGCAGTTTCGCGTGGCTCAAGGCATCTCCTTCGATGTCGGCAAACGGTAGAGGGTGAGCCGCCGAACCAGGACGCGAACGCCAATCCCGATCGCAAGCAGAACGAGGAACCACAGATCGGCTTCCAGGCCGGCGCCGTAAAAGGCGAACAGAATGAAGAGCAGGGCGACGAGGAAGACCAGGCGGCTCGCCGGCGCCGGATTCTCCTTCCACGCCGCGATTGCCCCGACGGCATACACGAAAAGCACTGCGGCCGTCGATAGCAGGATGACGAAGGTGAAGAGGTTGGCCGTCGCCTTGGTCGAATTGGCGAGGATCAGCAGGATCGTCAGCGCCCCGCCAACGAGGTGCGCACCGACGGGAATATTGTCGTGGCCGGTGCCGGCCATGATCACCGGTAAATCGCCACGCAGGCCCATGGCGTAGCCGAGCTCGCCGGTACCGAGGATCATGCAATTGAGGCCGCCGAACGCACTGATCGCGATCGCGAATGCGGCCAGGAGTCCCGCCTGCTCGTTCCATTGGAGCGCGATGACATCGGCATAGGGCGCAGACGACGCCGCAATCTGGTTCGCCGGCAGCAGCAGCATCACGCCGCTACTTGAAACCAGATAGATCAAACCGACGAATGCCGTGCCGCCCAGAATTGCGCGCGGGATGGTCCGCGCGGGATCGCGAACCTTGTCAACCGGGGCGGTCGCATTTTCAAAGCCGGTCAGAGCAAACAAGGTGAGGGCGGTCGCCGTCGCGATATTGGCCACTGAGAGGAGGCTGTGGGCGAGCGGCTCGTAGGGAATGTTCGAGCTCTTGCGCAGGGCCAAAATGACCACGACCGCAAGCAGCGGCAGGATCTTGATTGCGACGGTGAGCAGCGACAATCCACCGGCGGTGCGAACCCCGCGCAAATTGACGAGCGTCAGCGCGACAACCGAGCCGATGCCGACGGCAACGATGCCGGCGGCGCTGCCGAGCGCGGGAAACAGCCGCGACAGCGCAGATGCCGTCGCGATCGCCAGCGCGGCCTGCGCGGCGATGTTCGAACACCAGAAGGCCCACGTCACCAGGTACGCCGTCGTCGGCCCGAATGCGCGCTCGATATAGGCGTGGATTCCGCCCGCGCCGGTGCGGCCGAGGCTGGCCAGTGCATACGCGATGGCGAGAGCGCCGAAGATGCTCAGCATCCAGCCGATCAGGGTGTTCGCCCCGAGCGGGGCGAGGCTGACGGGCAGCATGAAGATGCCCGAGCCGATCATCGACCCGACGACGAGGCCGCTCGTCATCCAGATCCCGAGCGTGTGGTCGCGGCCGATCGTCATGCGTGGTGCGCGGTGAGTCCAAGTCTACTCTGCAAGTTCGCAAGAAAAGCCTTGAATCAGTATTGACAATAAAAGTTGTCAAGGCTACCATCTCCTCGTGCTCGACATCCACGTCATCGATGACCCGGCAGCGGCGACGGTGGCGTTGGAGCCCGTGCGAAGCCGACTCCTCTCCGAGCTCGTCGTGCCCGCCTCGGCGGCCACGTTGGCCACGCGGATTGGCTTGACTCGGCAGAAAGTCAACTACCACCTGCACGCGCTGGAGGCGCACGGGCTGGTGCGGCTGGCCCAGGAACGCCTGTGGGGCGGGCTGACGGAACGGCTGCTCGTGGCGACGGCCGCGTCCTACGTCGTTTCGCCGAGCGCCCTGGGTCCGGTCGCTGCGGATCCGAATCGGGAAATCGACAGGCTGTCCGCGAGCTATCTCATCGCCCTGGGCGCACGGGTCGTCCGCGAGGTAGGCGATCTTGTTCGTCGTGCGAGAGAGACGGGCAAACGACTGGCGACCCTGGCGGTGGATACCGAGGTTCGCTTCCGGTCGGCGACGGACCGTGCGGCGTTCAGCCACGAACTCACCGAGGCCATCACGAAACTGGTTTCGAAGTACCACGATGAATCCGCCCCCGGCGGCCGCGCGCATCGCCTGGTGGTCGTGGCCTACCCTCTACCGCAGAAATGAAATGCAGCGACCGAGCCGTGCGAGTGAGCCGCGCGAGCGGAGCGGGGCATTGGGGCCCCCGCGAGCGAGCGCGTGAGGGGGCTGCGGCGGAGACGAAGTCCCCCCGCATTTTCAAGGAGCCATCATGAGCGTGAAGAAAGAGGCCTCCGGACGCCGTTCAGTCCAGGTCGAAGTCGAGGTCCCCGGCACGCCGGAAGAAGTCTGGCAGGCCATCGCCACCGGGGCGGGTATTTCGTCCTGGTTCGTGCCGGCTGAGTTCGAGGTGCGCGATGGGAAGCCTGTTGCGGTGACGTTGAACTTCGGTCCGGGCATGGAGTCCCGTTCAGTCGTCACGGCCTGGGATCCGCCGCGGAGATTTGCCGCGCAGGGCGAGGGCTGGGGCGGCTCGCCGCCCATCGCGGACGAGTGGAGCGTCGAAGCGCGCGGGGGAGGCATCTGCGTCGTCCGCGTGGTGCATAGCCTCTTCGCTAGCACGGACGACTGGGACAACCAGCTGGAAGGCACCGAATCCGGGTGGCCTGGCTTCTTCCGCATCCTGCGGATCTATCTCACGCACTTCCGCGGTCAGCGCTCCGCGATGATGCAGTGGATCGCCCCTGCGGCGGGAACCGTCGCGGAGGCCTGGGAAACGCTGACTGGGGCGTTGGGGCTGAACGGCGCGAGCGCCGGGCAACGTTGGACCGCCCCGGCGGGCGTTCCAGCGCTCAGCGGCGTGGTGGAGCACGTCACTCAGAGTCCATGCAACGCCCTGCTGCGGCTCGACAAACCGGGGCCGGCCACCGTCGCCTTTGGCGCCGTCAACTTCGGCGGCTCGATGGTCACGCTCAGCTTCTATCACTACGGCGAGCAGGCGGAGGCGACCGTCGCTCGCGAGACCCCGCTCTGGGACGCGTGGATTCAAGAACGCTTCCCGACTGCCGTCGGAGACGAGCACGAGTGAATGATCGCGTCCTATACTTTCGCTCGATGTCCACGGTTTCCCAAGCGAATTGCGTCGGCTGCGGCGCGGCCGTGACCGGACGCTATTGCGCCGATTGCGGCGAGCACACCGAGCCTCACGACTACTCGATGACACACTTCGTCGCAGAGGTGCTCGAGACGACGGCGCACGTCGATGGACGCGTGTTCGCCAGCTTCCGGTCGCTGCTGACCAGGCCAGGTCAGCTCGCCACCGATTTTCTGGCCGGCAGGCGCAAGACCCTGATGGGCCCCGTACAGATGTTCGTCGTCTGTAATGTGATCTATTTCCTGTTCCTGCCGCTGGCGCTGCAAATGCCGTTCACGTCCACGCTTCGCATGCAGACCGAGAACCGGCCGTGGCGGGTGATGGCGAAGCGCATGGTGGATGCGAAGGTGGTCGATCGTCACGAAGACATCGCGTCATACGCCACCCACTTCGACGAAACCGCGCACCTTCAAGGACACTCGCTGGTGATGCTGATGGTGCCGCTGTTCGCGATCGGCGTCTGGGTGCTGCATCCGCGCGCGCGACGCTATTACGGTGAACACTTAGTATTCTCGTTCTACGCCATGGGATTCCTGTTGCTGTGGATGACCGTGGTCACCGTCCCGATTAGCCAGATCTACCGGCTCGGCGTCTTCGCCGAATGGTGGCGACAAAACGGATCGCTGCTCGAAGTGGCCCTCGACCTGCCGATCGCGCTCGGATTCATTGCGTATCTGGTGACGGCGTCAGGGCGCGTTTACGCGGGCAGCCGGACCGCCGCAATCGCGAAGGCAGTGCTGTTGATCGGCTGGCTGGTCGTGTGCCTCACGATCTACCGCTTCATCCTGTTCTTCACGACGTTCTACACAACGTAGATCCTACGTCGATCGCATGGCCACCATCGGCTGGATTGACGCGGCGCGCCGTGCATGGGCGAAGCTAGCGAGGATGGCGACGAGTACGGCAATCGCGGCGCCAAAGACGTAGGCCAGGGGTTCCGCGTTGCTCAGCTGGATGCCCATGTTGTCGCCCTGGAGGCGAACGATGGCGGCCGTGATGAGGAGTCCGAGGACTACGCCAGGCATCACGAGCTTCACGGCGTCGAACAGGATCAGACCGAGCACGCCTCGGCGCGAGGCGCCCAGCGCCACGCGCACCGCAATCTCTCGGGTCCGCGTCGCGACCATCAATCCGACGACGCCATATATGCCGAGCGCCGCCAGCGTCAGGATCACGCTGCCACTGCCGCCGATGACGGCCGATTGCGTCAGGAAGGTGCGGACGCTGTTTTGCCGGAGCCACACGCCGGTGACGATCCTGGCATAGGGTGTGCCGTCCCCGGAGGTAATCGTGCGGTCTAGGCCCGGGCCGAGATCGCGCACCGCGTTCTCGAGGGCCGCGGTTACCTTCCGCGGTTGTTCGCCATCCACGCTGCGCGCGATCAGGAAGACCTTCGGCGTCAGATGTTGCGTCAGCGGTAGCAGCAACTGAGCTCGCGCCGTGCCCATCTGCGCGGTGGGAAAATCGCGGGTGACGCCGACGATGGTGAGGGTGTGTTGCGTCCTCCCGTCAGTCCCGAGCGTCAAGCGCTTGCCGATGACTGAGGCGAGCGCGTTCGGCGCGAGTTGGTCGGCGAGCGTCCTCGAGATGACGGTCACCATCTCAGCGCCGCCGCCGTCGCCAGGGGTGAAGCCGCGCCCGAGCAAGAGCGGGATACCCATAGTGTCGAGATAACCGTCAGCGACACGTGTCGTTTGGACGAAGGCGACTCTCGGGGCACTGTTGTTGTCCATCTGCAGCGAGACTCTCGCGCCGCGACCCCAGAAATCCAGCGGCAGGCCATCGGCCGCCGTGGCGGCCGCGACACCGTTCGCCTGCGCAAGATTGGCGCGAGCGCTTCGGATGCGAAGCACCACACTGTCGTTCGCGAGATCGCCGAAGTTCAACGGTGCCGCGTAGAGCAAGTCGGAATCGAATCCGAGGTCGGCCGTTGCCGTTGTACGGACGCGATCGAGCGCGATGCCACACAGGACCAACAACGGGACCGCGATAGCCACCTGCAGCGCAGCCGCCCAGCGATGCACACGTCCCGCCTGGAACCCGCCGACGCCGGCATCATCCTTCAGCGAAGAGATGATGGCCGGACGACTGAAACGGGCTGCCGGCAATAATCCGAACACCACGCTGGTCGACAGGCACAGCCCGACACAGATCACGATGATGGAGGGGTCGAGTCTCAGCGCCTCTTGGACTTCAAACGGAACCGGACGACCAACCCACCACGACACCACCGGTGGAGCGTTCAACAGCACGACGGACGCGAGCACCGCTCCCAGACCCGCGAGGACGATCGCCTCGGACAACAGATATTGCGCCAGCCGTCCCCGGCTCGCGCCGATCGCGTGGCGTATCGAGAGTTCCCGCTGACGCATCGCGCTGCGAACCAGCATCATGCCCGAGATATTGAGACAGACCACCACCAGCACCGCTCCGGTCAGCGTGAGAAAGAGGGTCTCGACGACCCCGAACTCGTTACCATAGCCGAGCGGGTCGTACGGCACGACGATGCCGGCCTTGAACTCATTCGTCGCCGGATACTGCGTGGCCAGGCCTGCGGTAACGGCGGCGACCGCCGCGCTCGCCTCAGCAATCTTCACACCGGGCGACAGCCGGCCCGCGATGTACAGCCATTCGTTGCCGCGGTCGGCACGCATGTTCTGGTTGCTCCGCAACGGCGCATACCGTCCGAGCGGAAGAAAAAGTTGTCGCTCCTGAAAACCGAGGTGGCCGGAAAAATGCTGCGGCGCGACGCCGACCACGACATGCGGGATCTCGTCGAGGGTGAGCGTCTTGCCGATGACGTCCGGATCGGCGGCCATGTTGTTCTGCCAGTAGTCGTAGCCCAGAATCACCACGGGCTCGGGCGCCGACGGGTCATCCGCGGTCCGGTCGAATCCGGCGCCTTGCGCCAGCCGCACGCCGATCGTCCTGAAGTAATTCGCGGAGACGAACATGGTCGCCACCGACTCCGTGCGCACGCCCTCTCGAGTCTCGATCGCGATCGTGCTGATGCCGCTTTTCCAGCCACTCATCGCCAGCCCGGTATCGGACTCCCGCAGGGTCTCGAAATCCGGATAGGACCACGGGCTGCCGGCCTCGCGTGTGCCGCGTGGCGTCGTGACGACTTCGACGAGTCCCTCCGTGTTCACGCCGAAGGGCGGCATCCGCAATATTCGCGCCCAGTACGGGATCGCGATGACCAGCGCCATGCCGATGCCGAGCGACACGACACAGACGAACGTGAACGCTCGAGCCTTCGCCAGCGATCGGCCCGCATGAACGAGATCGCGCCAGAGGCCCTTCAACATGCCCGATGATTTAAGCACGATTACTTTAAGACGCAAAGAACTCTGTATCTTCGATTCGAGAATCTTCGACCGTTCGGGTGGCTAGGTGTGGCAGAGGATCTCGCCGTGGAGGACAGCGTACCAGGCATCGGGGTGCGTCGCCCAGCGGCGCCATCCTTCGGCGATCTCGCGCAACTCCTTCTCTGTCGCGAGGCCTTCGGTGACCGCCTGGCGCGCGATCGCGGAGTCGGTCATCCGATCGGCCCACAACCCACCCCACCATGCGCGGTCGTCGGGCGTCGCGAAGCACCAAACGGAGGCGCCCGGCGCCACGTCGTCGAAGCCTGCGGCGTGCGCCCACGCAAGGAGGAATCGGCCCGCGTCGGGCTCGCCCGCGTTGCGGCGCGCGATTTTTCGGTACAGCGCCAGCCAGCGATCGATCGCGGGCTCGTCGGGGTACCAGCGGAAGGCGCCATAGTCGCCGTCGCGCGCCGCGACCAGTCCGCCCGGCTTGCACACTCGCTTCATCTCGCGTAGCGCGCGAACGGGATCGGGGAGATGCTGGAGCACTTGATGCGCGTGCACGACGTCGAACGTGTGATCGTCCATCTCGAGGGCGTAGAGGTCGCCGACGGAGAACACGACGTTCGGACCGCCGCCGGCGTCGCGCCGCGCCTCCTCGATCACGGCGGCCGACGCATCGATGCCGAGGACGCGTCCGGGCGCAACCCGCCGGCCGATGTCAGCCGTGATCGTGCCCGGCCCGCACCCAAGGTCGAGCACGCTGGTGCCGGATGTGAGGTGCGGGGCGAGATAAGCGGCCGAGTTGTCGACCGTGCGCCACTTGTGCGACCGCAAGACGCTCTCGTGGTGACCGTGCGTGTAGGTCATTGGTTAGAGTTTGCCACGCCCGTCCCTTTGACCGTAATCTGTCCACTGGCAGAAGGATCGTGTCAAGGTAGTGGAGCGTAAGGAGAGAGAACGAAAATGAAGATGCGTTTGGCAAAGACATGCCTGCTTGTCGCGTGGGCGTCGGTGGTGATCCGGGCGCAGGTGAATGTGGGCCAACAGAAGCCAGAGGCAAGCCTGCCCTTCACGATGACCACGACGAGCACATTCGAACTCCCCTGGCGAATCGCCTTCCTGCCCGACGGCCGCATGCTGGTTACCGAAAAGGTCGGTCCGGTGTGGCTGGTGTCCGCGCAGGGACAAAAGATCAGCCCATTGGGCAACACGCCTGCCGTCTATTGGCAAGGTCAGAACGGCATGCACGGGGTGTTTGTCTCGCCCCATTACGCCACCGACCAGAGCATCTATCTGACCTATGCCGAGCCGGGTGACTACGGCGGCGGCCTGGCGCTGGGGCGCGGGAAATTGAACGTCACCGACACTTCGGCGCGACTGGATAACTTCGAGGTCCTGTGGCACCAGATGCCCAGGGGCAAGGGCGGCCAGGAAGGCGCGGCGGTCGCCTTCTCGCCCGACGGCCAGTACCTGTTTCTCACCGTTGGCGAACGCCAGCGCTTCACGCCCGCCCAGGATCCCGACCAGCCCGCCGGCAAGATCCTGCGCCTGACGCTGGACGGCAAGCCGGCCCCCGGCAATCCCAACTTCGGCAAGACTGGCGCGGCCACGATCCCTCTCATCGATCCGCCCAGTGACACCGAAGTCGCCAAGACCGCCAAGGTCGTCAGCACGTACACATTTCCCGACGCCAACCTGACGCCGGCTGAAACCTGGGCCTCCGGCTTCCGCACGCCCTATGGCTTGGCGTTTTCGCCCACCGGCGAACTGTGGGAGGTCGAGCACGGCCCACGTGGCGGCGACGAGCTGAACCTGATCGAGAAGGGCAAGAATTATGGGTGGCCGCTCGTGTCCTATGGTCAGAACTATAACGGCGTGCCGATTGCCAGTCACGACACGCGGCCCGATCTGGCGAAGCCGGTGCTCTATTGGGTCCCGGTGATCGCGCCGGGTAATCTGATGTTCTACACCGGCACGCAGACCTTCCCGCAATGGAATGGCAACGGCTTCATCAGCGGGATGGCGAGCCAGACGCTCAACCGCGTCATCTTTGACGGGCACGGCGGCGCGAAAATGGCCGAGCGGTGGAGCGTAGGCCATCGGATCCGCGACGTGGAACAAGGCCCCGATGGATCGCTGTGGATGCTTGAGGACGCCAACCCCGGTGCCCTGATCCACGTGACACCGCTACCGAACTCCTCGCGCTAGGCGAACGAGCTACGTCTCAACCGGCGCGGCCGACAGCCGATGGGTCTGATGTCTGATCGTCACTTGAGCATGGCCTTGACCGCATCCAGTCCGGCCTGTGCGCAGGCGGCGTCGTCTTCCTTCGACGCGCCGCTGACGCCTATCCCGCCGAGAATCTGCCCCTTGGAGTTCTTGATCGGAATCCCACCGCCGAACTTGATCAGGTTGGGAACGAGTTCGATACCTGGCGTCTCGGCCTTCGATATTTCACCAACCTCGGCGGTCGATTTTTCCATGGCCACGGCAGTGAAGGCCTTCATCTGCGAGATCTTCTCGGCGACCAGCGGCGCGCCGTCCTGGCGCAGGTAGTATTTCAAGTTGCCGCCGTCATCGACGATGGCGATATGAACCTTGATGCCCATGTCGCTGGCCTTTTTGTCGGCCGCCTCGGCCATCGCCTTCGCTGTCTTCAGCGTCAGGAACGGCTTCATTTCTTGCGCCGACGCCGTTCCACACCGGAGCAGAGCGCTCACCAGCGCCACAATAATCAGGCCGTTTCGTTTTCTCGAAACCTGTTCCATGTTCAATCCTGTTACCTATTAACTTCTTACGTCGAGTGCGGTCCGCATTGATCACTGCGCGTGGGGCCCCACCCCCACGCGCTCTCGCTCGCGGGCGCTTACACAGTGAGCGCCTTCAGATACGGCACGCTCTCGCGCATGAGCTGTTCGTTCATCTCGATGAAGTAGTTCTGTACGCCGCCGGTCTTGGCGGCGCGGAACGTCTTGACCCAGTCGATGCTGCCCTGCCCGATCGGCTTCTGCGGGCGGCCTCCGCCGCGGCCGGCGCGGCCGCCTGGCGCGGCGGCGCGGGCGGCGGAACGGGCGCGTTCATGTCGAGGTCCTGCAGATGCATCGAGATGAAGCGGTTGGGGTGCGCCGTGAAGTAATCAGCGGCGACCAGGCCGCTCGTGATCGTCGACATCTGGAACTGGAACTTCACGAGCTGCGGGTCGAGCAGGTCGAAGAGCAGGTCGAAGACGCGCTTGCCGTCGACCATCGACAGCTCGAAGCCCTCGGTGTGGAGCCCCTGCTGCAGCCCGGCCTTCCTGGACTCGGCGCCGATGGCGTTGTATCGGTCCGCGAGACGCTTGACGTCGTCCATCGTCGGATTGCGCGGGCCGTCGAGGCTCGGCACCATGATCTGCGTGAGCCCGCGCTCCTTCGCCCAGCTGATGGTCTGCGGCAGCTTCTCGGGCGTGAGCTCGGTCATGTCCACGTGCGAGCTGATGCATCGGAGATTGTGATCCGACAGCACGCGCGCTGAACTCTGCGGCGGTGATCTTGTTCAGGCTCCCGAAGCCGAAATTGTGCTCCGAGTACCACGGGGAGCAGAGCTCGATCGACTGGATGCCCGCGTCCGACAGCATCTTCATCGTGCCGGGAAAGTCCTGGTCGATGGCTTTGCCGTACGGAAACGTCTGACAGCCGATCGGCCAGCCATACGGACTGGCGCCGAGGACGGCGCGCTCGGCGAGCGCCGTCCACGCGGCAGCGGCGGCGCCGACGGCTGTGTGCTGAATGAACGCACGTCGCGATACGGCAGACATTGTCACGCTCCTCGGTGACGGTCATGCGCGCATCGACGCGCTTCTGGATCTCCGCCGGTCCTACGCGACGGTGAGTCCCTTCAAAAACGCGACGCTCTTGACCGTCAAGTCCCAGTGCTCGACGAGCTAGTGCGTCGAGCCGCGGCCCTACATTAGTCCAGATCAGCGCGCGAGAGCGAGTTGCCGCGCGACCCCGAAACCGACCGAGCAGTCAACGATTGAGCGAAGCGAAGGAGTTGGCAAGGCGTTCGGATCGCGGCGCAGAAACGGCGCCCGGCGCAGAACGCCGTATGGGTCGGAAGTCACAGCGGAACCGCAAGTGGCTGCTCTAATGCTGCCGCGCGCTCGCGGCGCTCGGACATGACGCGTGTCCGAACGTACAGGATGACCAGCGCTTCAACGACCACCACGACCGACGCACCAATCAGCGCCGCTCGGAAGCTGCCCGTCGCATCCTTCGTCACACCCCAGGCATAGGGCGAGAGAAAGGCGCCGATCTGCCAGAGCGTATTGATGGCAGCAGTCCCGACGGCGAGCTGGCGGACCGGTAGCAAGTCCGCGTACGAGGAGACGAGCAGCATGCCCGCCGTGAAGAAGGTCGCGGAGAACAGCAGATACCCCGTGACCGCCAGAGCCGGCGTCTTGGCAACGCCAAGAAGGAGGAGAGCCGCCGCAATGACGACCGTCAGCACGAAGGCGTCGCGGAGCCGGTCGCCGTGCCGGTCCGAATTCCACCCGGCGATGACGATGCACACGACGCCAAGGGCGCCGCCAAGGCTGACCAGAAAACCTACCTGAGTCGTATCGAGTCCGGCGCCGGCAATCAGCACGGCTGGCGCCGACAAGAGCAGACCGCCGCCCGCGCCATTAGTCAGGAAGCCCAGCGAGCCGAGCAACAGGACTTTCGGATTGGCAAATGCGGCGAGGAGATTGTGCCGGACCGGAGCGCCGATCAACGCAGCATCGCGAGCCAGTTCGCGGCGGATCCACTCTTTTTCGCGGTCCGCCAGCCATGGCGCCGTTGCTGGCGCGTCTGGCAGGAAGCGCAGCAGGATCAGGCCCAACAAGACGCCGGGCAGGCCCTGAACGAGGAATAGCCATTGCCATCCCCGCAGGCCAGCCATGCCGTCAAGCCCCAGCAACCTACTTGAGATCGCGCCCATGACTACTGCTGCCAATGAGCTCGCCACATAGATCCGGCTGACGGCCCGTCCGCGGAAGGCCATCGGGAACCAGCCCGCAAAGTAGTAGATCACGCTCGGAAAGAACCCAGCCTCGGCCACGCCGAGCAGAAAGCGCATGACGTAGAAGTGCAGCGGTGTCTGCACGAACATCATGCCCGCCGCGAGGAGTCCCCAGGTGATCATGATTCGCGCAATCCATTGCGGCGCGCTGAAGCGCGCGAGCATCAGGCTGGACGGCACTTCGAACAGGGCGTAGCCGAGAAAGAACAGGCCGGCACCAAGGCCGTAGACCGTGGCGCTGAACTTCAGAGCGTCGTTCATCTGAAGGGAAGCAAAGCTGACGTTCACGCGGTCCATATAGGACACCATGTAGCCAAGGAGAATCAGTGGCACGATGCGCCACATCGCCTTGGACATTGCCGATCGCCCGATGGCATCGTCCGACTGCGGTCCCTGGTTCATCCTGTCTCCTGGTGGGACTTGTCCTAGGCGAGATCGCCGTGGGCGGTTTGGAGCAAGGTCAGCCCTGCACCAGTCGTCAACGCAACAACATCGCCGCGACGCGTTGCCAGGCGGTAGTGGCTGACAGCTGCGCGACAATCGGCGGAACCGCAAGGAACGCCAGGGGCACGCTCCAAAGATATGCGGCATGCACGCGCCGCCGCGTCACGAGATCGTAGATCGGTCCAGTGAAGAGAAACCCCAATACGAGCAGGGCGATGACCGGTGGCTTTCCGCTGGCGAACGGCAGGCGGCTCGCGCCAGGACCAACCAGCCCGCTCATCGTCGCCATCAGCATCAGTCGTTTGTGCGTCTGCGCGTTGCGGCGGAAGTACCACCCGGCGGCGACGAGGATTGCAAACACAAAGACCGCGTTGAGATTCAGCAGGAGGAAGCCTGCCGGATCTGGAAACTCGACGCCCGGAATGCCGCGGTGTCCCAGACGCGTGACCGTGATCGAGGTTGCCGTGCCGATGACGAGCATCAGCGCCGCAAGCACGACTCCGGCAATACCGAGCCGTCGATGGATTGCCGTTTTGCCGTTCAAGACAAGCGTCGTCTGCGTGACGTAGAACGCCAGCCAGCTGGTGAAGATCGCTGCGTGCACGTGAATGATCGGCGGGAGCGCCGGTGTCCCCGACAGGATCTTCGGCAGGTACGTGTTCCAGAAGCCCGCAACAATCGTCACGGACGTGACAACGGACATGATGCTGAAGAAGCGGTGATCGACCGGACGCGTCTGGAAGCTTTGCGGGCGGGCGATGCGGCTTCGGGTTTCCGCCGCAGGTCCTGCGGTGCTCATGAGCCTCCCGGGTTGATGTTGCGCGCGGCATGACGGGTGCGCGCGCCGTCGATCAACGGCATTGCGGCACGGCGGCGGGCAACGGCGGCGAGGCGAGCCCGACGTTCCAGTGCCATGGGATGCCGCCCTTGGCGCGGCGCCGACAGACGACCTGTTCGTTGAGCTCGTACATGCCGGGCATCAGATTCACCTTCGCATGCGGGGCATCCTCGAACGCCAGATACGCGCGCTCGCGGCCGTATGCCGGCCACGGTGGCGCGTTCGCGGCAGCGGGAGTCCCGGTACGGGCAAACGACGCCCAGTAGTCGAGCATCGCATTCGTGAGCTGAATCTCGACCGGCGTCGTCGGCACGGCCGGCCAGCGCGCGGGCGTCCGATCGGCCGTGCCGAAGACATAGGGCAGCTCGCTGGCATGAAAGGCGTGCAGGCCCCGTGCATCGGCGGCCGGATAGCCGTGATCGAACAGGTAGAGGAATGACGGCACGCCCGCTGCGGTCTGCTTGATGACGAGCCGCTGCGACGTCCAGCCGTAGAGAGCGTCGCGCGTGGTCGCGAGCATGCTCTCCTCGACGTGGTCCGACGGGTAGAGTGCGAGGAATGCGTCTGCCAGATCCGCGTAGCGTGCCCGGATCTCCTTCTCATACGCCGCGGCATCCGCCACCGCCGGCGGCATCAGGCTGCGCAGCGAGCGGATCTCGCCGCTATTGAAGCCGGCGAGAACCGGCACCTTCGCCTGCTCACCGCGATCGAACACATCCACGATCTGACGGGTGAGGACGCCACCGTCGATCACGAAGAACGGAAAGAACCCCGTGCTCGCGGCGACAGTGGTCAGCGCCTCGGCATCCATCGAACGCAGTCCGGCCAGATCGGCCGCGCCTGCCTTCTGTGCAAGCGACAGGCCCGCCGACTCCGCCGCCACGCCGCCGAACGTTGTGGTGCGCAGCTCCGGCGCGGACACCATGTACGCGCTCTGCGCGACGGCCTTGGCGAACAAGCCGCGCGCCTCGCGCGCCGCCATGAGGTACATGACGCTCAGCCCGCCCGCCGACTCGCCCGCGATCGTGACATTTGCGGGGTCGCCGCCAAACGCGGCGATGTTGCGGTTCACCCAGCGCAAGGCCGCGATCTGGTCCAGCAGCCCGTAGTTGCCGGAGACGTGCCGGCTCGACTCCGCGCTCAACTGCGGATGCGCGAGAAAGCCAAGCACGCCCAGGCGATAGTTGATAGAGACGACCACGAGGCCGCGCGCCGCGAGCGCGGCGCCGTCGTACAACCCATCGCTGCCCGTGCCGCTCGAGAGCGCTCCGCCGTGGATCCAGAAGAATACCGGAGCGTTGCGCGCGCCGGCCGGCGCCCAGATGTTGAGCGACAGGCAGTCCTCGCTCATCGGCCGCGGGTCCCACGCGTAGATGCTGCCCGGCTGCGGCTTCGGCTGCACGCACACGAAGCCGAACTCCGTCGCCTCGCGCGTGTTCTTCCAGCTCGCCGCCGGCACCGGGGGTTTCCAGCGCAGCGGACCCGTCGGCGGAAGGGCGTACGGAATTCCCTTGAAGACATGGATGTCGCCCACGGCCGCGCCCCGTAGCGTGCCGGCCGGCGCCGCCACGACGGGAGCGGATTCGGTGGCCGGCAGCGGCGACGAACCAAACGACGCGGCCACGAGCCACAAGACGATGAATCGTTTCATTCAGTCACTCCACCGCGCGCGCCTGGCGGAAGGCGCGTGTTAACCATCCCAAGTCCCCAGCGCTATGTCTGGGGCGCAAACGCTTCTTGTCGATCTTCCAGTCATCGCAAGCGGCAGGGCGGCTATGCTCGTCATTCTACGCGGGCAGATTACGGCGAGCTCAATCTCGTTGAGCAGGCGACCGCACGCGCTCTCGGGCGAGTGCCTTGAAGCGGTTTGCGAGGAGCAGTAATCTGGAGACGTAGCGCCGGCCTGTACATCGCATGCGCGTGAGCAGGAGCAGAAGCAGAAGTTGGGCCAACGCGGGACGTCCGCCTTCGCCCGCTGCGCGGCCGTGCAGAGCAGTGTTCGCCGCCGCAACAATCCAGGTTGGTGTAGGTACCTTCAGAGAACGCTCCAAACGGATCCCGCCGGTCGGCAGTTGACGCGGGAATCGTTCGTTCGACGACTCGCCAGACACCTTGAATGGACGTCGTCGACTGGCCGGCCATCGGCGTTACGAGACCGGCGAGAACGATCAGCACCAACCGTTGCCTCGCCACAGCACACCTCCAAGAGCCGGTTTGATCGGTTGGAGTTCTCCGCGCATTCATTGGCGACACAGACCCAGCGGCCTCCAGTGAGAATGCGGTGCGCCCGAACTTCGAGGGTCGTCGAGCGCGAAGGCGGCGGGCTCGGTGCTCACGTGCAGGATGAGCACGACCGCGCGGCGAGTCTCTGTACCGGCGTCCGAGATGGCCATCGGCATACCCTCCGGAACCAGTGTGGTCTCACCGGCGCTCGCTCTGATCACGCCGTTCGGCGTTTCGAGACACTGCGCGCCGCCTAGGACATACCACGCTTCCGGACCCGGATGACGATGGCCCGGGCCACCGACCGGCTGTGAGCCGGGCGGAAACACCGCCTCCATATAGCGTGCGGTGTACGGCTTGTCGGTCGCAACGAGGAGCGGGCCAATCGACGCGACCTTTTCGCCGGCGGCGGGACGCCAATTCTCCTCTGCAATGGTGAAGAGCCAGTGCTTGCCGTGGGACTCGACGACCGTCCCTCTCGCCGCGCGCGCCGTCTCCGCAGCGGCGCGACTCGGGTACGTGTACAGATGCCAGAACAGCGGGTCTGAAGGCAGGATACCGAGCGACGTTACCGCGGTTGTGTAGCAGCCGGTCTCGATCGTTCGCTCGCTCACAGGCGTGCTGCATCCCGCTGGGTAGCCTGCGGTTTTTCTCGCGGCTTCCCGGGCCAATGCGGCGCTGCCCTGCCCGTCAGCCGGGGACGCGGCATCGGGTTGGATTGTGACCGTCATGCCGAACAGCAGCGTCAGCATGAAGGATCCGCGCGATCTGGTTGGCATCGTCAGCCTCCTACCTGGCGGTGTTGAGAAACCGGACCCGTTCGCACGGGCTGATTGGTCACGAGTGCTGCATCCAATGCCTTGGGCTTGGTCCGGACGTGAAGACGACAGAACGTGTTGATGTCTTGAAAGGCCTGCCACGCGGCGGCCGGCCACGACGCCGGGGCGGCGAGCCCTCCCGGCCGTGGCGCTCCACTTGCGGAACAGAAGCAATGCGCTTGGTCGTGATAAATCTTGACGGCGAACCGTCTGCGTGTGGCGCGAAGTTCCGGAAACAGCACATCACGATTGAACCGGTTTCGGCCGGGTCCGTCGACGCCCATCGGGCCCTCACCCACATCTCCCTGGACAATCAAGATTGGGGCATCAATCTTCTCGAGCTTTGCCCGGAAGCTCTTCTGAAGCTCCGCGGTGTAGTAGCGGGGGCCATCCTCCATCAGAAAGAACCCGTCTTCGGGTGTGTATCGCTCGCCCTGCTTTGGAACGCTGTTGTTGAAGATCCCGGACATCACGATGCAGGCCGGTTCCTCGGCAACCACCGCGCAGACACTGGTGCGCGAAGCGAGGTCGAGAGCCAGATCTCCGCCGCCGCTGCATCCGCCGACCACGATGCTCGCTCGATCGACGAACGGAAGCTTGCGCAGGTATTCGACGACCGCGAGGGCGTCCTCGACGGAATCGGAGGTCTGGGGATCAACATCACGACTGCGGTAGGTTGGTGCAACGAAGACGTAGCCAGCTGCCAGGAAGCGAGAACCGGTGGCGAGATCACGCGCGGTGGCTTCGAGGCGGGCAAGCGGCACTGCCGTAATGCCGCCGTGAAACCAGACCATGACCGGGAAGGGACCGGCGCCGGGAGGCTTCCGCATCACCGCCAGTCCGCGATGGCCGTCACTCGCGACCGGCGTGATCGTCTCCAGCGGACACGCCTTCTCCGCGACGACTGGTCGACTGACGGCCGGCTGAGCCTGCGACAAGCGGCTCGAGAGAAGGCCCGCAACTGTCGTCAACAGGAATGCGCGTCGGTCACACTGCCCCGGCATGAAGTGCGCTCGCATGTCACCCTCCTGTCTGGTAAGCGAGGGAAGCGAGCGTCGCGTATCATTCGCCGGCGGTCTACTCCAGGTGCGCCGCCAGCCAGGCGCGTGCGGCCTTCCAGTCCCGTTTGACGGTGATCACGGAGACTTGCAGCACCTCGGCCACATCCTCTTCGCGCAAACCGCCGAAGAACCGCAGTTCGACAACTCGCGCGGCGCGCGGATCCGTGGTCGCAAGGGCGGACAACAGCGTGTCGAGATCGAGCAACTGCTCGCTTGACGCGGCGGGACTCGCGGCATCCACCGCCGACAATCCGACACGCTGTTGCTGGCCGCCACGCTTGTCAGCGACCCGCGCGCGCGCGTAATCGATCAAGATCCGGCGCATCGTCTGCGCAGCGATCGCGAAGAAGTGAACGCGGTCGTGGTACGACACCGGTTGTCCACCGAGGAGGCGAAGGTACAGCTCGTTGACGACGGCGTTCGGCTCCAGTGTGTGATCGGGCCGCTCCCGCTGGAGTAATCGTGCGGCGAGCGCGCGCAACTCCGGATGCACGACCGCGAAGAGCCGGTCACGGGCCCCTTCGTCCCCGGCACGCCAGTCGGTCAGCCAGCTGGTGATCTGCGACGAGTCGAGGTTGGTCACGGCGTTCCCGGAAATGATACCGATCCGCCCACAGGTCCGCTATAAAGAGCAGGACACTGATCCCTGATGGCTGACCTTCTGCCGCATGAGCCGTCACGCCTGCACGCATTCACGCGCGCGCGCGCGATTTTCGAGTCTGCCCTGGAGACGGACGGCCCCGAACGTGAGCGCCTCGTCCGCGACGCGTGCGGTGATGACGCCACACTGCGGGCGACCGTCGAACGGATGCTGAGGGCCGACGAGGCTCCGCATGCACTGCTCGATGGTGGCCCCGTGCTCACCAGCGACCGCTGGGCCGTCGGCGATGTATTTCTGCACTTCCGAATCGAACAGCTGATCGGCCGCGGCGGGATGGGCGAGGTCTACCAAGCCCGCGATTTCTCGCTCAACCGGGATGTCGCGCTCAAAGTGCTGCCGGTTGAGGCGGTCGGTACACCAGCGGACGACGACCGGATGGCACGGCTGCGGCAGGAAGCGCACACGCTCGCCGCGCTCAACCATCCGAACATCGCGACGATTCACGGCCTCGTTGAATGCGATGGCGTTCGCGCACTCGTGCTCGAACTGGTCGACGGCCAAACGCTGGCGGAACAGATCTCGGAGGGACCGCTCGGGTTCGCCGAGGCGATCGCTTATGCCCGGCAGATCGCCGGCGCGCTGGAGGCCGCGCACGAACGGGGCATCATCCATCGCGATCTCAAGCCGTCCAATGTAAAGCGGCGTCCGGATGACACCGTGAAGCTGCTGGATTTCGGCCTGGCGAAGATCATCCAGCCCGTTTCGAGCGGCGGCGCTCGAGCGAGCGATTCGTTTTGCCGACCGACCGATTCACCCGGGGCAGCCATTGGGACCGCCGCATACATGAGCCCCGAGCAGGCGCGCGGTCGCGAGGGCGACCGCCGGAGCGACATCTGGGCGTTCGGTGCGGTGCTGTTCGAGATGCTCTCGGGCGAACGCGTATTTGCGGGCCGCGATGTGCATGAGACCCTCGCGGCTGTCACCGCGGGCGAGATCGCGTGGTCTCGGTTGCCATCCCAGACCCCGCAGCAACTCCGGCAGCTCCTGGCGCGCTGTCTCGATCGCGACGCCGCGCGGAGGCTTCGCGACATCGGAGAAGCACGCATTGCTCTCGACGATCTGATCGACGGAACGGCTACGCTACCAACACCGGCTGCGCCTGGCCCAACGCGGTCGGCACTTCTCCTCGTTGCAGCGACTGCGGCGCTGGCGAGTGGCGTCATTGCGGTCGCGCTGTGGCCACGTCCAGCGTCTCCCGCTGCGCCAGTGACCCGCTTCGCGCTGACGCCCCCCGCCGATCGGCAACTGCTGGTGGATCCGCAGTCGATCGATCTTTCGATCACACGAGACGGCACGCGCATCGTCTACAAGGGCGGCGCTCGCGTCGACCGCACGCAATTATTCGTCTATCGCCTCGACCAGCTCGAATTCGAACCACTGACGCCGCCGGCTCTACCGAAGGGCCCGTTCATCTCGCCCGATGGCCAGTGGGTCGGCTACTTCGAACCCGGGACAGGCTCGGGTGCAGCATTCAAGAAGGTCCCGCTCACGGGCGGACCGTCGGTCTTCGTCTCAAGACTCGACGGCCCCAGCCGCGGCGCGACCTGGATCGACGATCGGACCATCATCACCGCGTCGGGCGCAACATCTACCGGCTTGCTCCAGTTGTCACCATCGGGCGGTGACCCGATTGTCCTGACCCGTCCAAGCCGCGAGCGCGGCGAGGGCGATCACGTGTGGCCGCAGCTGCTCCCGGGCGGGCGGCAAGTGCTGTTCACAATCACTGCGCTCAGCGGGGGGAGCGACGCAGCGCAAGTGGCCGTGCTCGATCTGGCGTCCCGCGTGTGGCGACCAGTGCTGCCCCGCGCAAGCCAGGCACAGTACGTGTCCAGCGGACACCTCGTCTACGTGGCGGGTGGCGCGCTCTGGGCCGTCGCATTCGATCCGGCGCGCGCGCAGACGCTTGGCAGTGCTCGCGTCGTGGTACCGCAGGTCGTCACATTGCCGACCGGGGTTGCTGAATTCGCCATTTCTGATGACGGTACGCTCGTGTATCTCTCGGGCATCGCTGCGAGCGCTGCGCCGCGAAATCTCGTATGGGTCGACCGCCAGGGGCGGGAGGAGCCGATCGATGCGCCCCCCAGGGCTTACGCCAACGTGCGCCTGTCGCCCGATGGCACGCGCGTCGCGACCGAGATCGAGGGAGACGGACACGACATCTGGGTGTGGGACTTCGCTCGCAAGAGTCTGACGCGGGTCACGAGCGATCCGGGTCTCGACCAGGGCCCGGTGTGGATGCCGGACGCGCGTCGGCTGGTGTTCAGGACGGAGGCTGGCGGGGTGCGCGGCGCGCTGGCGGTGCAAGCCGCTGACGGCAGCGGAACAGCCGAACGCCTCACGGACAGCGCCCGCGCCGAGCGCGCATCGTTTGCGCTCGCCGATGGTTCGGGAATCATCTTCTCGGACGGCGCCGGTCCGAAGCTTCTCCGGCTGGACGGCGAGCACCGTGTCGAGCGGCTGCTCGATCTGTCGCAAGGTGGTGGCGACGGCGCGCTCTCGCCCGACGAGCGCTGGATGGCGTACGTCGCGCTCGATGCCGGCACGCCATACGTTTTCGTGAGTCCTTACCCGGACGCCAACGCCAGTCGCATGTTGGTGACGCCAGCGGGCGGCTCGCAGCCACTCTGGTCGCGCGATGGGCGCACGCTGTTCTACACGGCACTCGACGGCCGGCTGATGAGTGTGGCGACCAACCTGGAAGGGCCCATCAAGATTGCATCGCCGATCCCGATCCTGACCACTGCTTATTACGGCGCCCTAACGGTGCTTTCGAGAAGTGGCACGTACGACGTGGCCTCGGACGGCCGGCGTTTCCTCGTGATCAAGGAGCCCAATGCCGCCAACGCACGGCTTGCGCAAATCGTCGTCGTCCGGAACTGGAGCGAGGAGTTGAAGCGGCTCGTGCCGGTCGGACGCTGATACGCCCAGGGGCCACTTCGAGAGGTCTTCTTAATGTTCGCCTTGGAATCACGCGAAGACCTCTCTGGGATTCGAACAGCAAAGGCTCGCGCCAACACTCTGAATAGAAGGCCTCGACGTGTCCGAAATATGTATACAACTTTCGGACAATAAACGGCGACGGTTCTCTGGATGTTTCAGGAACCAGCTGATGCGTTCCTCCGGGGTTTCAGGGCAACTCCCATCCTGGCGGGCCAGGAATCGTTCGCGTGTGATGGAAAGTGAACTCGCCGAGGAGGCGCTCGTCCCCTTTTTCGTCCACCGCAAGGAGCCGTGCGATCATCGTCGCCGAGGGTGAAGCCTTCGCCCATGTGATGGACTGCTGGCAGATAACGCTGCCAGCTTCTGCGCGAATGGGGATATCCGCCATTCGCTGAAGTTCGATGCCCCGTGGATCGCACCAGCTGACATCGACACGCGACGCTCTGGTCAAATCCACTGCGAGACGCGCCACGAGCAGATCATCGTCGGCCGCCACGGTGCACTGGACGCCTTCCCCTCGCGGAGGGGCGTATTCTCGCACGCGGAGACCTGTCTCCGCCGCATGCTTCACGAACTGATCGCTGATCACTACCTGCAGCGATCCCGATCGCGCGAGCGCGCGGAGACCCTCGGCCATGGCGATCACCTCGCGGAGCCGGTCTCCGCACCCGTCACAGGTCATCAGGTGCTGCTCAACGGCTTCTTCAGCTGCAGAGGGCAAGGCGGCGAGCCAGTAGTCCATGAGGACCGCCGCCTGTATGGGATCCGGACAATCGTTGGGGCCGCCGAGGTGTGGGGTCGTCACAGCGTGGCTCCCATGCAGGCGCGCAGTTGCTGGATGGCGCGATGGCGGATCACGCGAATATTGGCCTCGGAGATCCCGAGAAAGCGCGCTGTTTCCGCAGCCGCCTGCTCGTCGTAGAAGGTCATCACGACGACGGAGCGTTCGCGCTCCTTGAGGGCCTGAACGCAGCGTGCCAACTGACGGTCGTCCAGCCTGGGCATCGGAGGTGGGTCTGGCACGAGATCCCCCCCGAACGTCGCCAGCAATTCTTCCTGGCGATACGAGCTGCGCCGCAGCTCGAGCACCGTCATCCGGCATGTGCCCAGCACGAATTGGGCAAGCTTGTCCGGTTCTCGCAAGCGAGCGGCCCGCAGCGCTTCGATGATCTTCAGCAGCACCTGCTGCACGAGATCGTCTGCGGCAGATGGCGATCGCAGGTGGCGAAGGCCGTACAGTCGAATCCGCGGCCCCATGCGCTGGCACATTTCGGCTTCGGCCTCGCGATCGCCTGCAGCAATGCGCGGCGCGAGGTCGGCATCGCTGAGCCCCACGTTCATTGCGCACCATTCTACGCAGAAGGGGGCGGGGACGCAGAAAGAGGCGCGCGCGATTGCTTCCATGACAAGCGTTTCAGGAAGCCAGGGCTTGAATTACCCAGGCATGCCGTTGAAGATGTCTCGGACGACGCGGACGCTGCCGTTCGCGAGGCGCGCGTACGCGGTGACGTAGGTTCCGCCGACCGACTGGCTTGGTGATCCGTTCTTGGGTTGCAGCGTGGCGTTCCAGTTGCCATGCTCGATCACGGCGTTCCCGTAATGGTCGGCGGCATCAGGTCGAACTTCGAAATCCCGAAGGCTGAAGTTCGCGAACACGTGGCTGAACCAGGCCCGAAGCGCGGCTCCCTGCAGTACCGGTTGGCCTGGAGGCATCACGGCTGCATCGGGGGCAAAGATGTCGAGTGCGGTTTCGAGATCCCCGGCGTTGACGGCTGCGACGTGCTGCGCGCGGACTCGATCCACGGCGTCCTTCAGAGAGCTAGACGATCGTCCGTTCGTCGCCGGTGCCAGCGCATATGACTCTGGCAGCGGCCCGAGGATGTCGACGCGGTATTTCTCCGCCACGGCCATGAGTTTCGCCATGTCGGGCGGAGCAGGCGTTGGCTCACTCATCTCCACGACGAACTGGTCGAAGCCGCTAGGTGCACAGAGGAGCAGCATGCGTGCGGGCGCGTCGCCGAGCACCTTGAATCCGTGAGGGATGTTGCGCGGCCCGAAGACGTACGTGCCAGGCCCGGCGATCGTCCAGTCACCGTCGCACACGAAGGCCATGTCACCCTCGAGGACATAGAACGCTTCGTCCTCGAGATGGTGCGTGTGGTACGGCGAGGAAAACCCCGGTGGCATCAGATTCTCCACGAGTCCGAACGCGCCGTTGGTCGTCTGCCCGGTCGCTCTCAGGATGGTGGGAAGTCCCAGAAAGTAGATCGGCGGTTCGTCGGTCGTGTTGACGTGGGGTTGCAGGCCTTGTGTGATCATCGCGTTCTCCTTGTCGATCAGACGTTCGCGTGCCGGATGGTCGCGCTACAACTAGCATGTGTGATGACGGCGTCCTTGCGTTACAGCGGCAATTTGTGACGTCGGCGCGAAGGAGAAAAAGGGATCTGGTTGGGATACGCCGGGTGCTGCCGATAACTCCTTCTCGTCGAAGGCGTTAGTCTCCTGAGGCACTCGGGCGAGGACTCGTCCGGCGAGCAACCACGGCGAAGTAGTCCATACTTGCTGAGCTTGGGTGAACGAGCTTGGAAATCCGTGCTGCACGGCCGAGATCAACCGCGTGTCGATCGGCGCCGGCACCGACTCCGCGTTCACCGCGCTCAAAACGAAGGCGCCGGTGATCGAGGGCATGGGCCTCAGGAACTTCGGCGCGCATTCGAATCACGCGGAGTACGTGAACATCTCGTCCATCGAGCCGCGTCTCTATTTGCTCACGCGGCTGATCATGGACATCGCCGCCGGCAAGGCGGGCCAGGAACTCGCCAGGTGATGCTTACAGCGGACCGATCAAGACTCCTCCACACCCGATCGTTGGCCTGTCATGGTCGAATGGCTGATCTCCAGACGCACCGTACTGGGCTTGCTTGGTGCGAGTGCCGTCGCGCACGTCGCCGGCTGTGGACGAGCCCATCGTCGTCGCCACCCGGGCAGTCGAGCCGCGGAGCGCCCTTCACTATCTCACTCTTCGTGGACATCGGCCGGCGCATCGACGTCACGTGACGTGTCGCCGGTCGATCTGACGGAGCGGATGCTGGACCGAATCGCGACGGTCGATCGCAGCCTCAAGAGCTACGCCACGGTCATGAGGGAGGAGGCGCTGGCGAAGCGGCTCGCGCAGCCGAGCGGAAATCCGCAGCGGGCAGATATCGCGGGCCGTTGCATGGTGTGCCGGTTGCGGTGAAAGACCTGTGCTACACGAAGGGTGTCCGTACGATGGGCGGCACGACGGTGCGCGAGAACTTCGTCCCAGATGTCGACGCCACCGTCGTGTCGAGACTGCGAGATGCCGGTGCGGTGCTGCTCGGCAAACTGAATCTGTCGGAGGGTGCGACGGCGGGCTACAACCCGGCGCGCGACGTGCCGCTCAATCCCTGGAATCCGGATCGATGGCCCGGCATGTCATCGAGCGGATCCGGCGTCGCGACGGCTGCAGGGTTGTGTTACGCAGCCATCGGTACGGACACGGGAGGATCGATTCGAAACCCGGCGTCCGCCAACGGCGTGGTCGGACTCAAACCAACCTACGGTCGCGTCAGTCGCTTCGGCGTGCTGGCGATGGCCGACTCGCTCGATCACGTCGGGCCGATGGCGCGGAGCGTCGCGGACGTGGCCATCATGTTCGATGCGATCGCCGGACGGGATCCGAAAGATCCGACCTCGCTCGACGCTGCCGCGCCGCAGGCATTCAAGGAGCTGACGAAGGACATCCGAGGCGTACGCATCGGCGTCGATCGCGACTACGCGCTCAAGGGCATCGACAGCGGTCAGGCCGCGGCGATCGACAGGGCGTTGCAGGTGCTCAGCGGCCTGGGCGCAACGATCGTCGACGTTCGCATGCCGGATCTCAGCGGAGTGATCGAGATGTGGTTGGCGATCTGCGGATCGGAGATCGCGGCGGCCCACGCGGCGACGTACCCGTCGCGCGCCAGCGAGTACGGTCCCTACATGCGCGAGTTCCTTGCCACCGGTGCGCGCGTGACGCCGCAGCAGCTGACGGCGGCGCGTGAGCGCCGCGAGGCGTTCACTGCCAAGTTCACTGCCCTCCTCGAATCAGTCGACGCGATAGCCGGTCCCTCTGGCGGCGATCCGGCGTGGCCGATCACGCACGCCATTCAGGTCGGCTCGCTGCCGGAATATCACAAGGCGTGGTCCGCGGCTTCGCCGCGCAGCGCCGAGTTCACGATGCCGATGGATCTCGCCGGCGTGCCCGCGATCTGCTTGCCGTGTGGCTTCTCTTCCGACGGTCTGCCGTACAGCATTCAGTTCACTGGACGACGGCTCGCCGAAGCCGACGTTGTGCCGGATCGCCTATGCCTACGAACAGGCGACGGCGTGGCACACGCGTCACCCTACCTTTTTTGGGTAGCCGGCGTGCGCCTTGCGGAAAAGCTGGCTGGGATGCAGGGATTCGAACCCCGATAACGTGGTCCAGAGAGGTCGGAAGAGACGTCGGTGATTTTGGTGCTTGTGGGTTTTGCTGGGGTTTGCATCGCGACCGTCGGGCGGGGTGAGGTGGAAACGGGCTCTTTCGTGGCGAGATTGTCACGATTTTTTCAAGTGAGTCGGGCTTTGGTTCTGCTTCCCCGTCCCATTTGCGAAGTAGCCGTCGAGCAGCGAATGCGCCGCTCGCCGCTGAGCGGCAGGACGTTGAGATGGCTGCGCGATTCGGCCAGCAGAGTTAAAATGAGTTATGGCCAAGGACGTCACCGCGCTGTTTCGTGACGCTTCGGAGCTTTCCGAACAGGACCGGGCAACGCTCGCCGGCCTTCTCATCGAGTCTCTGGAAGCCGAGCCGGAACCGGACGTTGAAAGCCGCATGGCTCGCTGAGATAGAGCGTCGCGTGGCCGACGTGGAGTCTGGCGCGATTCAGACAGTCCCGTGGGAAGAAGTCCGCCGCCGACTCCTTGATCGGCTGAATGCACGTTAGTTTTCATCCTGCAGCCGCAGCCGAAGTCGAACGAGCCCAAGCGTGGTATGAAGAGCGCAGTGTCTTCGCGGCTGCCGGGTTTCTGCAGGAACTGACTCGCGCGGTGCAGCGCATCCGGTCAGCGCCTGAGCGATATCCGCCAGAGGACCATGGCACGCGCCGAATTCTCCTGCGCACGATGCGTGCGCGTTGCTGCCGCTCCATGCTTCCGGGTGGTCACGACTTTTCGAGATCCGGATGCGCCAATCGGTCGGCTCCTTCGTGGCGTCGCCCTGCGCGTTGGCTGACTAATCTTGAAGTAGGCGGGCGAAACGATTCTGCCGCTAACGGGGGCCCGTCGCAGCATCGCCTGGGCAACTTGATTTTCGGACGTGCCCGAAGCAGTGAATAAACTGCGATAAGTTATTCGCGAGTGGGCTGTCCGCGGACGGCACTGAATAATCCACTCCAGGAGCGCATCTTGAGAATCGTAATCGAACGTCAGCGCACGGCCGTCTTGCTCGCGGGCATCATTTGTATCATTGGCATCGTTGGTTCCGTCTCTGCCTGCCAGTCTGCGCCACCGCCGGCACCGGTGAAAGCCGAGGCTCCGGTCCCCGCGCCGGAAACGCACGAATTCTTCAGCCTCCGGCCGAAAGTGGAGAAGGAGTACGGCTATACCCACGCGGTGAAGATTGGCAACGATCTCAAGATCTCAGGGGCTGTGAGCATGGACGACGAGGGGAAGCTCGTTGCGCCAGGAAACCTCGAGCAGCAGATGAAGAACTGCTACGCCGATCTGCGGAAGATTCTCGAACACTACGGTTACTCGTTCGATGACGTCGTGGTCGAGAACGTGTTCACGACCAACATGGCCGAGTTCATCAAGGTGTCGGCTTATCGCAACACCATCTACAAGAAACAGTTCCCGACAGGCACATGGCTCGAGGTCAAGGGGCTGGCGTTGCCAGGTCAGCTGATCGAGATCGATATGGAGGCGCACAAAATTCGATAGGCCTGTAGCGAATGCTCACGCCGAATTCGCAATCACCTGATTGCGGCGGCGGGACCGGAGATCCTCACAACTGATAGAATCACAGGCTCCCGTCAGACGAGCGGCTTGCTGTTCAATAATTCTGCGCGATGGATGTGTACGTGAGTGGCAACTGAGCACACTGTCTCTCGGAACGACTGCGCGCGCTGGGACTCGGCACGTCAGCCACAGCGCCCTCTCGTCGTCAGAAGCCACGTGGCCGGCGCATCCCGATTCACGCAGCGGTCCGTCGCGGTCTTCCCGTGAGCGGTGCGAGGCTCAGGCGGAGCTTGAACGGCTTCAGGAGGCGGTTGAGCGTGTTCTGGGTCGGGTTGTGGCGAGGATTGATCGCGCGCAGCACGTTCGGGCTGGCCATGCGCACCCTGGCGGCGAATTCCTTGACGCCCATCGCCCGGATCACCTTCCCGAGCGCAAGCTGCAGGTCGACGCCTTCATCGATCGACGCCAGCAGGAACTCGCGGGCGAATGCTGCGTCGCGAAGGTCCTTCGCCAGCCCGACGTTCCAATCATCACTTCGTCTTGCCACGGCGTTTGCCCTCCCGATACGTCTTCCAGGACTCCTGTGCTTGCACCACATCCGCCGCCTGGGTGGACTTGTCGCCACCAAGCAACAGGAGCACGAGTTGTGCGCCATCCCTGCCGAAGTAGATTCGATACCCCGGCCCGAACATGACCCGCGCTTCCCAGACGCCTCCGCCTACGCTCTTGTGGTCGCCGAGATTCCCGGTTGAGAAGCGGAGTATCCTCGCCTGAATGCGGGCCCGCGGCGTGACGTCCAGCGTGTCCAGCCACTCGCGGTACGGGTTCTTGCCCTCAGCGGTCAGGTACTCTCGGACGTCCACGGTCGGCGACTCGTCCTAAATTATCTCATACGATAACAACACGTGACGGTCGAATGCGGGCTGCATAAAGACGGGTCGTGGTGCCGAGTCAGACGACGTTTCCTGGCCTGCGAACCTGCCTGGGATTCGAACCCGACCCATTTCGTGCCAAGCCACTGAAATCGTGGAGGTTGCGACGCCTCTACGGCCGCTCTTCTGCCGGGCGCATGAACGGAGCAGCCGAGATCGAACGCTGCAACTCACTGGCAAGGAACGAGTTCAGGTGTCGTGGGAAGAATGGCTGGGAGGCAGGGATTCGAACCCCGATAACGTGGTCCAGAGCCACGTGTCCTACCGTTGAACGACCTCCCAGTAGTGCAATGCGGTCGCGGCGGGAAACCCCAATTATATCGGTCCGCCGAGAAATGGCGCAACCCTGCTGACGTTCCGGCCCCATTTCCGGCGAACGACCGATGCAGACTGTGGATGCGCTCGTCTCTCCTGAGCGGTGCCCGCTGGGTGCTCTTTAGAAGCTGTCTCATAAACCTGCCGCTCGTTCCACGCTGCGAGCGAGCAGTTCCGAGCGAGCCACGCGATCGGCCCGCCTTCGCGCCATAGGCGCTTCGGCGAGGTCTCGCCGGAGCTTTAGCATAGGCGGAAGCGCGCCGGCGGACCGGCGCGCGAGAGCGCGTGTGGGGGAGTTCCGCCTTCGCCAAGGCTACGGCGGACATCGCCGAAGCTTCAGCGGAGGCGTGCCGAGGGGCGACGCCCCTCGGATAAGATTAGGGTTCGAGCGTGCAGATCGAGTAGTGCTGGAAGATCGGTGAAGAGGCTGGACGGCCGCGGTATTTCCGATACAGCTCGCCAATCGTGCAGTTCTCGACGACCCGCAGGCCCAGCTCGCGAGCAAGGCCGTGGATGTTGTCGATGCCGGACACCCAGGGCGCGCGCATGGCTTCGAAACTCTCGGCGAGAACCGTGAGGCCAGCGTCGCCGGTGGTCTTCGTGATCACCGCCTCGGTGAGATAGTCGAACGACAGCCGGAATCGTTTGATGTATCGCTTCAGTTGCCGCATCGTGTCCTTGTCGTTCGCGAGCGGCATATACATGACATTGCCTTCCCAGATGAGATAGGTCGGCACGTCGAACTCGAAGCCATTCGACCGCAGCAGGTCGATCAGGCCATCTGTGACGTAGTTGCCGGCAATGAGCCTCACGGCAGCGTGGATGCCCGCATCCGCGTAGCTGCGCCGCTTCAGTTCGATCGTGGCCGGATCGTCGATCTCGAAGTACCGCACACCGGTTGACCGCTTGCGGACTGCGCGTGTATCGAGCCCCGCGCCGAGAATTACCACCTGGCCGATCCCGCCCGCGATCTCCGCGTCCAGCCGGTCGTCGAAGTAACGGGTCCGCGTCTTGACCATGTCCTTGACCGCCGGAAACCGCGAGGAAACGCGCTCGGCGGCCTGGCGGCTCGCGTCGCTGAGGAAGAGGCCGACTACCGGATCGGTATAGATAGGAGCGGACTCCTGGTTTTCTTCTGCCCGGTATTCGGCAACGACGAATGCGGTGCCGCTGACATCCTGGATCGTTGACATGTGTACCTCTGATGAAATTACTGCCCGTCACGATAGGATGGCCGGCGTCGTTCTCTTTCACCTGGTCATTAGTACCAGTACCTGATCACAGGGTTACCCATCACAACGGCCACAGAAGAACACTGTTTAGAAGCCACAGAGGAACACTGGCGAATGAGCCACAGAAGAACACAGATAACACAGCAAGAAGGTTCATCCTGTGTTCAGTGAGAGCCTGGCGCCAGTGACACGGAAGACGCTCTCGACTCCCGATGGTCAGTTGTCGTACGAGGTAACGGGCGCAGGGCCTGCTGTTCTGGCCATCCAGGGCGTGGGCGTGATCGGCAGCGGCTGGGGTCCGCAGGCGGACGGGCTCGCACGCCAGTTCACGTTCATCACCTTCGACAACCGTGGCATCGGAGCGAGCTCCCCCGGCACGGGTCCCCTGTCAATCGAACGAATGGCAGCCGACGCCCTCGCGGTCGTTGACGCCGAAGGCATCGAGCGATTTCATCTGCTTGGTCACTCCATGGGCGGGCTCATCGCCCAGCACCTCGCACTCACCAGCCGTCACCGGGTGCTGAGCATTGCGCTGCTCTGTACGTTCGCGGATGGCGCGAGCGCGACGCGTCTGTCATGGCGGATGTTGAGGCTGGCGCTCCGCAGCCGGATCGGCACGCGGGCCATGCGCCGGCGCGGCATGATCCGCATGATCATGCCGGACGCATACGTCCGTGATCACGATGAAATCGCGCTTGCCGAGCGCCTTGGAGTCCTTTTCGGGCGTGATCTTGCCGACCAGCCGCCGATCGTCATGAAACAGCTCCGCGCCATGTCGAGGTATAGCGCGGTCTCCCGCTTACATGAGCTGTCGGGCCTCTCGACGCTCGTCGTGACCGCGGCACATGACCCGATCGCACCGGCGGCGTTTGGCAAGGAGATCGTGTCGCGGATTGCCGGGGCGCGACTGATCGAGTTTCCGGATGCCAGCCATGCGCTGCCGATTCAATGTGCCCTCGAGGTCAACGCGCTACTGCTTCGGCACCTGACGACGGCTGAGCCGTGTTGACGCCGCTCTTTTCCTGGGAGTCGTGACGACTTTGGTATGCTGCCGGCCAGCGTGTCCGGGCGCGGCGGCGGCATGGGCCGATTCAGGAAAGCCGGCTCCCGGAGCGCTGAAAACGGCCGCAAAATCGGATGTTGCAGGTGGACGCGTAAGCACGGCGCCACGATCGGACGTATGTGCTGTCGAACGGAGATCTCCTGATGAACCGCCGTGAATTTCTCGAAACGGTCAGTGCTGCCGCCGTGCTCCCGGCGCTCGGCAGGCAGGTGGCGCCCGCGAACGAGTGGGGTTCTCCGGTTTTCGACCTGCACTTCCATCTTCGCCAGCAGCCGGCCAGCAACATCGCGCATCTCGACGGCGCGGGTGTGACGAAAGCGAACCTGCTGACGCGCGGTAACGCCGTCGAGCAGGTCAAGGCGCTGCAGTCCGCCGCCCCGGGACGATTCACCTGGTTCAACAGCTACGACGTGACCAAACCTGACGCGGAACAGGTGCTCACGCAGGCTGTCAAGGCGGGAGCACAGGGATTCGGCGAGATGAAGTTCCACGTAGCCGCCGACGGTCCGGAACTGCGGCGGGCTTACGCGCTGGCCGCGGAGCTCGGGGTGCCGATCCTGGTCCACTTCCAGGAGGTGGATCACTTCCCGAACGAAGGGACCTGGAGCACGGGATTCGCGAAAACGTTCGCGTCGATCCTGAAGGCCTATCCAAAGACCACGTTCATCGGACATGCGGACGCGTTCTGGGCGAACGTGAGCGCGGACTATCAGAACGAAGCGGCGTATCCGACCGGGCCGATCAAGCGCGGCGGCTTGACCGACAAGTGGCTCGGCGACTATCCGAATCTCTTCGGCGACATGTCGGCCAACTCCTGCAACAACGCCATGTCACGGGACGCGGAATTCACCGCGGACTTCCTGAAGCGTCACCAGAACAAACTGTACTTCGGCAGCGACTGCAGTTGCAGCGACGGTCACGGCGGCGGTGTCAGCCAGAGCAACAATCCGGCGGCTGCTCGAATGACGGGGAAGTGCGTCGCGCGCGAGACGCTCGGTCTGCTCAAGCGATCGGCCTCTCCGGAGATTTTTCAGAAGATCGCGTGGAGCAACGCGCACAAGCTGCTGAAGATTCCCGCGTAGTGTGCAGCCGTCGAGCGCTGCGGCGCTCGCGAGTGAGGATTTCAATGCTGGTCAACCGCAGAAAACCGTAGAACCCGATCGAACGAACCCGGTAGAACCCGGTAGAACCCTGTAGAACCTAGAAGACCCTGATCCTCATGAAGAAACTGACTCTTTACGGCGCTCTGGCGCTGTTCGTTTCGGCGGTTTTGAAAGTTGCGGCGGGTCAGGCGCCTGTGACCGGCACGGCAAAGACGCCCGGAAACATCTGGTTGCCGTCGAAGAAGGAGCCACCGACGTCGGCTGCACTGACGCCCGAGGAGGAGTTGAAGACCTTCTCGCTGCCGCCTGGCTATCACGCGCAGCTCGTCGCCGCCGAGCCGTTGATCGAGTCACCGATCATCATCGACTTCGATCCCGACGGCCGCATGTGGGTTCTCGAACTCCAGGCGTTCCTCCCAGACACCTCGGGCAGAGACACTCAGGATCCGATCTGCGACGTGGCTGTCCTCGAAGACACGGATGGCAACGGCACGATGGACAAGCGCACCGTGTTTGCTGACGGCCTGGTGCTGCCGCGCGCGCTGAAGGTTCTCGATCACGGCGTGCTGGTCGGTGAGCCGCCAAATCTCTGGCTGATGAAGGACACCAACGGCGATCTCAAGGCCGACACCAAGGAGAGTCGTCTACAAGAACTACGGCCGCTTCATCGGCGGCGTCGAGCACAACGCGAACGGCCTGCTCTGGGCGATGGACAACGTGTTGTACACGTCGGAGTGGAACGAAAACCTGCGATTGAAAGATGGAAAATTCGACGTCCTGCCATCGTTGAGCCGAGGCCAGTGGCAGTCCTCGCAGGACGACGCCGGACGCGTCTATCGAAATGTGAACGACGCGCCGCTCTTCATCGACTACACGCCCGCACGCTACTTCCTTCGCAATCCGAACGCGGCCCGGACGCGAGGCCTCTACGAAAGCCTGATCGATCAGATGGAGGCCACCGTCTATCCGATCCGTCAGAACCGCGGCGTCAATCGCGGCTATCGCGATCCGTTCTTTCGCGCCGACGGCTCGTCCATCGTCATCCAGGGCGCCGGCAGCCCGACGGTCTATCGGGGCGACAAGTATCCGGCCGACGTTCGAGGCAGTGTGTTCATCACCGATTCCCCGACGAATCTGGTGCATCGCTTCAACATCGTTGACGACGGAGCTGGCCGGCTGACGGCGAAGAACGCGTACGCGCGCGGTGAATTTCTGGCTTCGTCCGACGAGCGGTTTCGCCCGGTGAACCTCCTGTCCGCGCCGGATGGAACCCTGTACGTCGTCGACATGTATCGAGGCGTCGTCCAGGACGGCGGCATCTGGTCCGACTACCTCCGCGACTACATCAAGAGCCGCGATCTCGGAATGCCGGTGAAGCGCGGGCGGATCTGGCGTGTCGTCTACGGAACGGCGGCGACCAATCGCGGCCCGAAGCCGTCGCTCTCGTCTGCCTCGCCAGCCGAGCTCGTGCAGGCGCTCAGTCATCCGAACGGGTGGTGGCGCGACACCGCGCAACGCTTGCTCGTCGAGCGCGGTGAGACGTCGGTCGTCCCCGGCGCTGAAAAAGCTGGCCGCCGCCGCTCCGGACTGGCGAACCAAGCTGCACGCACTCTGGACGCTTGATGGCCTCGATGCGATCGATCAGGCATCGGTCGAGCGGGCGCTGTCGGATCCGAAAGCCGAGGTGAGAGCGACCGGCGTGCGTCTCGCCGAGCGCTATCTCGGTTCAACCGATTCATCCTTGTCGAAAGCCGTGCTCGCCCTCGCGAGTGACAAGAACTGGAACGTTCGACGTCAGGTCGCAGCATCCATCGGTGAGCTGCCGGCGTCAGCACGCAAGGATCCTGCTGTGTCGCTGCTGAAAAAATCCGGAAGCGATCCGCTGATCGTCGACGCCGTGATCAGCAGCATCTCCGGAGCGGAAGAACAGGTGCTCGGCGAAGTTCTTCGCACGGACGCCGGCGAGCCGGGTCCTGCGGAGACCCTCACGGCACTCGCGGCGGCCATCACGCGCAGCGGCGATGTCCCCAGCGATTCAGCGTCTGTTCGCCCTGGTGACCGACGAGAAGCAACCGGCTCCGGTCCGGCTGGCCCTCCTTCAAGGTGTCGACAAGGTTCTGCCGGCAGCCGGAGCACCGACCGGCCGTGGCGGGCGCGCTGCGGGCAGCGTGGCGCTTTCGGGGTTGAGCACTCCGGGCGCGGGTGAAGCGTTCACGCCCGGACGGCCTGTGACGTTGACTGCCGAGCCTGTTGAACTGGCTCGCCTCGGCACTGGCGCCGAGCCGCTCGCCGCGCTGGCGAAGTCAGTCGTGAACAAACTGGATTGGCCCAACCGGCCCGTTCCGACCGTGATCGTACCGCCGCTGAACGCGGACCAGCAGAAGCAGTTCACCGCTGGCTCGGAGATTTACAAGGGGCTCTGCATCGGCTGTCATCAGGACGACGGAAAGGGCAAGGACAAGATCGGCGCGAATCTCGTGGATTCTCCCTACGTGAAAAGTGTCGATCCGAACGCCGTCATCCGGGTGCTGCTGTCCGGAAAAGAAGGAACCATCGGGTTGATGCCGCCAGTTGGCGCCACCTATACCGACGACCAGATCGCTGCAGTGCTCACCTTCGTTCGACGTTCGTGGGGGAACACGGCACCACCCGTGGACGCGCTCAGCGTGCTCGAGGTTCGTGGACTCACCAAAGCTCGAAACAAGCCGTGGACCGACGACGAGTTGAAGCAGGTGGGTGGAAGAGGCGGCAGAGGCAACGCTGGACGAGGACGCGGAGGTCAGTAGGCCATGTCTGAGAAGAATCACGCGAATCAGTCATCCGGCATCGATCGCCGGGAATGGATCACATCTGCAGCGACTCTTGCGGCGGGCGCCGCGGCCGCGCCGTTCGTGTCACCCGCCGTTGACGCTGCGGACCAGGCGGCTCCCGCGGTCAAGACGCCGACGCGTACCGTCAGTCGCGCCCAGCAACGGCAACATCGTCGAGATCGACTGCGGCAAGATCCGCGGGTTCTCGCGCAACGGCATTCTCGCGTTCAAGGGCATCCCGTACGCGGCGACAACTGCAGGAACCGGACGGTACGTGGCGCCTGCCAAACCTGCGTCATGGTCAGGCGTTCGCAGCTGCATGGCGCTCGGCTTCGCATGTCCACAGGCGCTTCACGTACCCGAAGGGCGGCGCGTCGGATGGACGCACGACGAAGAAGCGTTCATGTTCGAGTGGGACGACGGCCAGCCCGGCGAGGATTGCCTGCGGGTGAACGTGTGGACGCCGTCGACTGCCGACACGACGAAGCGGCCGGTGCTCGTCTGGATTCATGGCGGTGGCTACACTTCGGGCTCGTCGAACGAGCTGCGGATGTATGACGGCGAGAGCCTGGCGCGCCGCGGCAACGTGGTGGTCGTCAGCCTCAATCACCGGCTCGGTCCGCTTGGCTACATGAATCTCCAGGACTACGGCGATAAGTGGAGCAATGCCGTCAACCTCGGTCAGCTCGATCAGATCGCGGCGCTCGAATGGATTCGTGACAACATCGGCCGCTTTGGCGGCGATCCCTCGAAGGTTCTCGTGTTCGGTCAGTCCGGAGGCGGCGGCAAGATCTCGACGCTGATGGGGATGCCGGCGGCGAAGGGGCTGTTTCATCGCGCCGTCATTCAAAGCGGATCCAGCTTGCGCCAGATCACGCCGGATCGATCGGGGTCGCTCGCGGCGGCCACGCTGCAGGAGCTCGGGATCTCGAAGGCCACCATTGAGAAACTGCAGGACGTGCCGGTCGAGGCGATTATTCAGGCCGGGATGCGCGCGCAGCGAAAACTGCAGCCCGTGCCAGCGGCGCCCGGCACCGGCGCCGGTTTGAACTGGGGCCCGACGGTTGACGGCACATCGCTTCCGCGCCACGCGTGGGATCCCACCGCGTCCTGAATACTCCGCGACGGTGCCCCTCATGGTCGGCAGCGTGCTGAACGAGTTCGGCAACAGCATTCAGGCGGGCGATCCGTCGCTCGACTCGATGAAGCGCCGAGGAGATGCGCAAGCGGCTCTCCGAGCAGCGCGGCGACAAGGCGTCGGCGCTGCTCGAGGTGCTCCAGCGCAAGTTCCCGAAGGCCTCGCCGTACGAGTTGCTCTCTCGATCCACGGGCATGACCGCGCGAATGAACGTCGTCAACCAGGCCACGCGAAAGGCCCAGCAGAACGGGGCCCCCGCGTACGTGTACTGGTTCCACTGGCAGACGCCTGTGCTCGACGGCCGGCCGCGCGCATATCACTGCTCCGAACTGCCGTTCGTGTTCGCGAACACCGACCGGTGCGCCGTGATGACCGGCGGCGGCGCCGATGCGCGCGCCCTGGGTGACAAGATGGCCGACGCCTGGGTCGCCTTCGCTCGCAACGGAAACCCGAATCACGCTGGCTTGCCGCAATGGCCGGCGTTTTCGGCAGAGCGGTGCGAGACCATGATCTTCGACACCACATCTCTCGTGAAAAACAACCCCGACCGCGAGGAGCGTGCGGCGCTCGCGTGAGTCGCTAACCTGACGGCGAACAGGAGCAAGCATGATGGCTCGAACGATCCGGGTGGTGATCCTGGCGGCTGCCGTGAGCGCAGGTGTGATGGCGCCGTTCGACCCGCTCAGGGCTGCTTCGAGCGCAGCCGATGGGCAGGCGACACAACAGCCTGCTGTGCCCGTGCCGTCGGCGGCGCCTACGGTGCAGGCGGGGGACACGCGTCCCATTCACATCTACATCCGGTCCGGCCTCAAGTCCCACGGCGAAGGCGCGCACGACTATCCGCAGTTCAGTGCCGACTGGAGCAAGATCCTCACGGATCATGGCGCGCTGGTCGACGGCTCGTTTCACTTTCCCTCCGCGCAGGAGCTCGCCAACATGGACGTGATGGTGATGTACAAGGGAGACGCCGGGTACATGACAGCCTCTGAGCGGCAGGTCATGGAGGATTACCTCAAACGAGGCGGCGGGCTGGTCAGCTTCCACGACACGCTCTGTGGCGACGATCCGCAGTACTACTCGACGATCGTCGGCGGGCGCCAAGAAGCACGGCGAACAGAACTTCTCGTCCGGCGCGATCAAATACACCATCGTCGACAAGGCGTCGCCGATCATGAAAGGCATGTCGGACTTCGAGATCAACGACGAAGCGTTCTTTAAGATCACGTGGTCGCAGTCGCCGGCGATCCACGTCCTCGCGACGGCGCCGATGCCATCCTCGGGTGAGGTCGTGCCACAGATGTGGACCTACGAACGCACGATCTTTGGCGGCCAGCCGTTCCGCGCGTTCGTGTGGATGCAGGGACACACCTACACGAATTTCAAGAATCCGCAGATCGAGGGGATGATCCTGCGCGGCATTGCCTGGGCCGCACACTATCCGGTCGACACGCTGGTGAACGGCACGGCGCCCGCCCGGGGCGGCGGGGGTCGAGGCAGGGGCCGGCAGGGTAGCAGCGATGCGCCGAACGCACCTGAAGGCCGGCGCGGCGGGGGCCAGTGAGCGCTATGGACGGAGAACGGGACATCGAGGTTCGGGTGACTCACAGCACAGGAGGAACGCCGATGGAACGCAAGACCGCTCACGATTTCGATCAGGAACTGCTCATCCTGTTCGACGCCTACGTCCACGGCGCGCTCGACCGTCGTGGCTTTCTCGACAAAGCCGCCAAGTACGCGGTTGGCGGCGTGACTGCCGTGATGCTCCTCGATCAGCTGAGCCCAAAGTTCGTCGAGGCTCAGGTGGTCAAGCCCGAGGATCCGCGCATCAAGGTGCAGTCCATCGAATACGCATCGCCGAACGGTTACGGAAAGATGCGCGGATACCTGGCAGCAGCCGGCCAAGGCCGCCTGGGAAGCTTCCGGCAGTTCTCGTCATCCACGAGAACCGCGGGCTGAATCCTCACATCGAAGACATCGCGCGCCGGCTGGCGCTCGACAACTTCGTGGCGTTCGCTCCTGATGCGCTGTTCCCGCTCGGCGGTTATCCGGGCGACGAAGACAAGGCGCGCGAGGTCTTTCCAAAGCTCGATCAGGCCAAGACGCGCGAGGACTTCGTGACCGCGGCGGCGTTGGCTGAAGGCGCGGCCGGAAACCAACGGCAAGCTCGGCGCCGTCGGCTTCTGCTACGGCGGCGGCATGGTCAACTTCCTGGCGACCCGTGTGCCCGATCTTGCGGCGGGCGTGGCGTTTTACGGCAGCGCACCAAATCTCGAGGACGTACCGAAGATCAAGGCGCCGCTCCTGATTCAGTCCGCCGAGGTGGACGAGCGCATCAACGCGAGCTGGCCGGCGTACGAAGCGGCGCTGAAGGCGGCCAACGTGCGCTACGAGCGCTACCTCTACACCGGCACGCAGCACGGCTTCAACAACGACACGACCCCTCGCTTCGACGCCGCCGCAGCCAAGCTGGCGTGGGAGCGCACGCTCGCGCACTTCAATAAGTATCTGCGGTAGCGGTGGGCAAGGAGCGATGGATGCGCGTGACTAGTCGAAGCAAGTGTCTCGCGGTGGCGCTTGCCATGGCCGCCTGTCTTTCATGGAGAGTGGACGCCGTGCGAGAGTCAGATGTCCAGCAGACGCCGCGACTGAAGGTGCTGGTGATCCACGGGCCCAATCTGAACCTGCTCGGCCGCCGCGAACCACAGATCTACGGAACGACGACGCTCGATCAGATCAACACCCGTCTCGGGGACCTGGCCAAAGAGATCAACGTCGAGTTGATCACGATGCAGTCGAACTCCGAGGGAGCCATTGTCGACGCGTTTCAGAAGCACATTGACGACGTGGATGGGGCGATCATCAATGGCGCCGGCCTGAGCTTCAGCAGCGTGTCGATTCACGACGTCATCAAGGCGATGCCGTTTCCCGTGATCGAAGTGCACATCTCGAACCTCGGCACACGCGACGAAATCCACCAGCACTCGATTCTGACTCCGGCCGCGCGTGGGACCGTGATGGGCCTGGGCTGGCGGTCATACACCGCTGCATTGCGGGCGCTTGTCGAGATCGTTCGCGAAGAGAAGGCGGCCAAGCGCTAGTGCAAGGAACGGTCCGATGAGACATGACGTGCGACGTCAAACGCCGGCGACACTGGCTGGAACCCTCGTCATCATCCTCGCGCTTGTCGCCATTTTTCCCTCTGCACGGTCCTCGCAGCAATCGCCGACCGGACAGCCTGCCGGGAGTCAGACACCCGCCCAAGGGCGCGGTCGAGGGCCAGGCGCTCAGCCTCGCGTGCGCAAGGCGCTTCTCGCGTGGGCGGATACCCGGAACGGCCAGGCGCAGCATGCCTTCACGTCCCACGCGCTGGCGGTGATCGAACGGCTCGGATACGAGTCCGGCCTGTGGGACACGTTCATTCGTACCGATTCACACGTCATCTTCAATCAAGCGCAGAAAACCGATGGCACGCCTGCCAGCGGAGGCCCGAGCCTGAGCAACGTGGACGGTATCTTTTTCCTGGGTCATCGCGAAGTTCCCATCAATGATCAGCAGAAGGCCGAACTGCTGGCGTTTGTCAGGAGCGGGAAGGGCTTCGTTGCGGCGCACACAGGCCTGACGGCCTTCGAGTCGTGGCCGGAGTTCGGCGAGATGCTTGGCGCGACCTACGGCGGACACCTGTACACGGGACCAGGCCGCATGATCAACGAGCAGCCATCGAATCCGATCGTCAAGCACTGGGGGGCGATCGTCGACTACAACGACGAGTTCTACAAACCGAGCGCGCTGTCGCGCGAGAAAGTTGACGTGCTGCTTCGCTTCGACCCGGCGAGCGCGAGCGGTTCGAGCCTGCCAGCCGATGGAGACTTTCCTCTCGTCTGGACGAAGCTGTACGGGCAGGGGCGTGTCGTCTACAGTTCGCTGTCGCACAACACCGAGTCGTGGGACATCCGGAACGTTCAAATCATGATGTTCGAGGCAATCAAGTGGTCACTGGGCCTGAGCGATGCGTCCGTGCAGCCCCACGCAAAGCGCGACCCGCCGGCGCCTCGTTAGGTCCACGGAATAGTGATTGAGTCGATGCCGGCCGATCTCGAAGCGCTTTTCAGGCGCGAGTCAGGTCGTCTCATTTCTGTTCTGACCCGAATCCTCGGGCCGGCAAACCTCGAGCTTGCCGAGGATGTCGTGCAGGAGTCGTTTGTCGCGGCGATGCACGAGTGGGATCGTCACGGCATTCCTGAGAGCCCGTCGGCCTGGCTGCTCACAGTCGCACGAAACCGCGCCATCGACGCGATCCGCCGCGAGCGAACGCGCAGGACGTTCGCCCCGGACTTCGCCATGTACCTCGATAGCGAGTGGACCATCGCGCAGACGGTCGACGAAGCATTTGGCGAGAACTGGATCAAAGACGATCAGCTGCGCATGATTTTCATGTGCTGCCAGCCGATCCTGCCGATCGAGAGCCGGGTGACGGTGATCCTCAAGACGCTGTGCGGCCTGTCGGTTCCGGCGATTGCCAGGGCGCTGCTGACGACCGAGTCGACCATCAACAAGCGGCTGTACCGGACGCGGCAGGCCTTGCGGGACGTGCGATTCGAGCTGCCGTCAGAGGCGGATCGCCCCGCTGCGCTCGACACGGTGCACACCGCGCTCTATCTCCTGTTCAACGAGGGCTACCTGTCGACGGGCGACAAGCCGATCTTGCGCGAGCTGTGCCGCGACGCGATGCTCCTGGCCCAGCTGCTCGTCGACGAGTCGTCGTTCGCCAACAGCCAGACGGTTGCGCTGCTCGCGCTGATGTGTTTTGCGGCCGCGCGCTTCGATTCCCGCATCGACGAGGACGGCCGTCTCGTGCCGCTCGATCACCAGGATCGTTCGCGCTGGGATCGATCGCTCATCAGGCAGGGATACGCCTACCTGGTACGGTCCTCGGAGATGGAGGCCGTCGCTGCCACTCGGTTTCATCTGGAAGCCGCCATCGCAGCCAGGCACTGTGAGGCAGCGACATTCGAGCAGACCGACTGGTTGTCGATCTGCAGCCTTTACGACCGCCTGCTCGAGATCGACGCCTCGCCGATGGTCGAGCTGAACCGGGCCGTTGCGATCTCATATCGAGACGGACCGCAGGCTGCGATCCCAATCGTGGAAGCCATTCGCGTGGCCGGCCGGCTTCCTCACAGCTATGCCGTCGCCGCGGTTCTCGCCAATTTGTATGCGCGGGCCGGCTCAGAGGAACCGGCCCGGCGCTACTTGAGCGAAGCGCTCGCGGGCGCCCGGACGCCGCACGAGCGCGAACTGATTGCACGGCAGATCGATCACGCGCGCCACTAACCCATCTGCTGAATCGGGCGCACTTGGACGCTGCCGGTCGGGTTGTTGCGCAGGAACGGAGAGCCCTTCGCGAGCTCTGCTGCCTGTTCCAGCGAGTCCGCCGCGATGATCGAATACCCGCCGATCAGCTCCTTGACCTCGGCCATCGCCGTGTCGGTGACGATGCCCTTGCCGTTTGTGCGCAGGACGACACCGCCGGGCGCCAGGGGTGCGCCAGGGTTGCGCAGGTTGCCGGTCGCTTCGAGCTGCTTGAACCACTGCCCCCAGGCCTGCATGACCGCTTCAATCTCGCTGGCCGGCCGCTCGCGCCAGGATGAGTTGCCGCCCTGATAGATCACCAGAAAATCCGCCATCGTCCGTCTCCTTGCCAGAACCACCGCGAATTCGGTGGTTATACCTCAATGACGTGTGAACGTTGGCGATTAGGACATTGGGGTTGGCGTCGGATCGCCGGCGTTTGAGGCACAATGACCGGATGCCAATGCTGAGCCTCGAACACATTGCGCTGAACGTTGCGGACCCAGCCGCGATGGCGGCCTGGTACGTGAAGCACCTCGGGATGCGAATCGTCCGGCAATCGCCGGTCGCCCCCTACATCCATTTTGTCGCCGACGGCGCCGGCCGAAGCGTCATCGAGCTTTACAGCAGCTCCGCCGATCCGCTTCCCGACTACGCATCGATGCACCCGCTCCGCCTCCACGTCGCGTTCGCGACGGCCGATCCCGACGGCTCGAAAGCCGCGCTCATCGCGGCCGGGGCGTCAGCCGTCGACGACACGATGCGGGACGATGGGACGCGCCTGATCATGCTGCGCGATCCCTGGGGCCTCGCCCTTCAACTCTGCAAGCGCCCTGAGCCGCTGCTGTAGCCGCAGGGCTACCCGGGCTTCACCCCGGGGCACCTCATCACATACCATCTGCCGCATGGACACCGTCCGCGGCCACGAGCTGGCGGGCAGCCGCCTGGTCGGCGAGCTGCCATCGAACGACATGGTCTCGCTGTGGCGCGAGGTCACGTCAGGCATCGTCAAGTACGGCTTCGTGATCGAATACCGCGATCTCGACCCGCCGCGTACCGGCATCTTCGACGGCTTTCGCATCGTGATCGATCCTGACGTCGGATTCGAGATGCAGTGCTTCCTCCTGCTTCACCTGTTCGGCCACTCCGTCCAGTGGGTTGCGCCGTCGATCGAACACAAGCTGTTAGATCTCCAGCACACGGAGGATAAAGCCCGGTTCATGCAAGTGCTGCACGACTACGAGCGCGAGGCGTCGGGCTATGCCATGCAGCTGATGCGCGAACGTGGGGTCACGACACTCGATCAGTGGTTCAGCGATTTCGTCGAGACAGACTGGCACTACGTGGAACGCTACTACCAGACGAACGCGCTGCCCGAATGGCACGACTGCATCGTCCGGGGCGCCGCGATGGTCACGCCGTCACCCATTCCGCCGCTCACACACCGCCAAGTCGAGGTGCGCTTCGCGTTTTGAGCTGTTCGCTCAAATCTCCCCGCGCTTTGCGAATTCCGCGATGTGCTCACCCGCCCGGAACGCGAGCGCCTGGATGGTCATCGTCGGCTGGCCTCGCCCGGACGTCACCAGGCTGCTGCCGTCGCAGATGAAGAGATTCGGGACATCGTGACTGCGATGGTATTTGTCGATCACCGATGTCGCCCGATCATTTCCCATCCGGCACGTGCCAAGCAGGTGCACAGACGTCGTCTGCGGGGTAACTGGCGCTTTCGTGACACGCAGCGCGCCGGCGGCTTCGAGAATCTCCGCGCCGCGATCCTGCAGGAATCGCGCGTTCGCGAGATCGTCGGGGTGATCCTTGTAGGTCACTCGCATGGCCGGCAGGCCCCACGCATCTTTCAAGTCCGGATCGAGCGTCACGTTGTTCGATTCGACGGCGAGCGACGTGCCGTGGCAGGCGACCTGCATGTTTCGGGGAAATTCTCTCAACCGCGATTTGAACTCGCGGCCCCATGCGGGACCTTCGGTCGCGGTGCGAATGGCCCACGTCGTGGGCTGCGGCCCGATGCGGGCGTCGAGGCCGCCGCCGCCGTAGTGGCCACGTTTCGGATCCGCATCGTAGAAGTCGTGGAGGACGCGCGTGACCTGCACGCTCTTGTATTCGTTCAGCTCGTGCTCGAAGACTCCGAGCACGCGGCTGTTGGAGTTGAACATCAGGTACTTGCCAACCACGCCGCTCGAGTTCGCGAGACCGTTCGGAAACTGAGAGCTGGCCGACATCAGGAGGAGCCGCGGCGTTTCCGATCCATTGGCGCATACGACAACCGCGCGAGCGCGCTGCGACCGCTCGCGCCGATCGCGATCGAAGTAGGTGACGCCGGTGACGCGTCCCTGCTTGCTCGTCTCGATCCGTGAGACGTAACTCTCGGGTCGCACCTCGCACCGACCCGTGGCTTCTGCCTCCGGGATGACGGTCGTCAGCGACGACGCTTTTGCCAGCACCTCGCACGCGAAACCATGGCAGAACCCGCAATGCACGCATGCCGCCCGGCCCAGGTACGGCTGCGAATTGATCGCCATGGGCGCCGGAAATGGATGCAGGCCGAGCTTTCGCGCACCGCGTTCGAAGAGCACCCCGGATGACTTCACGGGCAGAGGCGGCATCGGGTATGGCTTCGTGCGAGGCGGATCGAAGGGGCTGGCGCCGGCGAGACCCGATACCCCGATCTCCCATTCGACCTTGGTGTAATACGGCTCGAGATCGGCGTACGTGATCGGCCAGTCAGCGAAGCCGGTGCCGGGAATCGCGCCCAGCACGCTGCGCTCGATGAAGTCGATTTCGTGAAAGCGCCAGAAGTTGGCCGTGTAGTGCAGGCTCGTGCCGCCGACGCCGCGTCCGTACCACAGCGCGGGCTTGACTTTCTGCAGCTCAGCCTTCTTGCCTGGATCATCCCGGAACGTCTGCGGATTCTTGACGACGTCGTTCGTGATGCCCCCGAGATACCATTCTCCGAGCTCGTCGTGTTTGCGAATCTGCGGCGAAAATCTCGGTCCCTGTTCCAGCACCACGACGGTCAGCCCTCGCTGCGACAGCTCGCGCGCCACCACGCCGCCCGCCGCACCGGACCCGACGATGACGAAGTCGACGATGTCGGAATCGCGAAACGTCTGTGCGCTCATTGGGCCTTCACCGTGTCGATGACGAAGCCTGGGTAGTCGCGATCGTAGTAACCGAACGGCGGATAGAACGCGTGGGTGTCTTCAAACCCGATGAGTTTCCAGCCGATGCCGTTCCGGTTGCCGCCGTAGTCGGGGAGCGTAAACATCCCGAGCATCGTCAGCAGATGCGTCGTGGTGAAGAAGGGTGTCTTGTCGATGCCCTTCAGGAACTCGATCTGCTGCTCGGATGTCAGTGATGTGAACGAGCGGGCAGCGGGGTACCGGTCGCGGTACCCCGCCTGAAAGGTGACGAGCTGGGCGCGATAATCGCTGGCGAGCTGCGAGAAAAATGTCCCGAGAGCGCGATCGATGAAGTAGACGACGCCTGCCTCCCGCGCCCCGGGGGAGTCGTCGGTAGGAATGATCTGCGCGGCGACGGCTTCGATGTCTGCCGCGTCGGCCGCCGTGAGAAACGAGATCTTTGGATCGCCTGCGGTGTGCGAGGCTGTGTGACCCTGATCCATGGCTTGCGCGACCTCTGCCCATCCGAGAGGCGTTGCGGCCGTGGCGATGACTGTGGCGATGGCTTCGAGCAGCGATCTTCGCGAAAGGTTGGCGATCTCCATGGCGGCCCCCCGTGTCTCGATAGGAGATCCCTGTGCGATTCCTTTCGCTGAAGCGGAATATTCGGCCTCGACAGGCCTGAGGCGACCTGTTCTTGTCAGGGCCGGTTTGCCGGGGTGCTTGGGTGGTCGCTGCCGCGACTTACTCGTAGCGGAGGGACACGAGCGGATCGAGAGCCGCCGCGCGCCGGGCCGGGATCCAAATCGCGCCGATCGCCGCGGCGAAGAGCAGCACCGACACGACGACTAATGTGAACGGATCGCGTGGATTGACCCCGAGGAGAACGGAGCCCATGACCGCCGATGCCGTGATCGCCAGAACGACTCCCGCAACAACTCCTCCGACCACCGGCGCCGCTCCCGAACGCACAACGAGCGCGACGACGTCGGCGCGCTGCGCGCCGAGCGCGAGGCGAATTCCGATTTCGCGAGTGCGCTGGCTCGCCGAGAACGACACCACCGCATAGACGCCGGTCAGCGCGAGCAGCAAAGCGAGAAGTCCACCGGCCGCGCCGAACATCATCACCGGCTTCATCTGTGCTCCCTCATGTTCGACGACCGAAGCAAGCGTCTCCACCGTCACCGCCATTTGTGGATCGACGCCGCGAACGATTTCGCCGATCGCTCGCCGCGGGGGCTTGCGTATCGCCCGAGATGCGCACCAGGAAGTAGGACGGCCTTATCTGCTGTACGTCGAGAGGAGTGTAATAAAACGGCCCGTCGTCCTGCATGAACCTGACGCTCTGAACGTCGCGGCTTACCCCGATCACTTCGTTGGCGATCGGCGAACGCGGAACGTTCGACCGGCGATTGCCCAGCCGAAACTGGTGCCCCAGGGGATCCTGCCCCGGCCAATATCGTCTGGCCATCGCTTCAGAGATGACTACCGGGACGACCGTGGTCTTTGCCGATAGTTCCTCACGCGTGAAGACACGCCCGCGGATCAACGGGATGCCGAGCGTGCTGAAGTAGTCAGGCGTGACGCCTCGCCGGGCCGGATCGTCACGAAAATCTCCCGTGGTCGGCGATTGGCGTCCCGTCTATTTCGCGGACCGTCGTCGAATTCCGTCCGTACCACGGCTTGAGCGATGCAAGACTTGTGTGGACGACACCGGGGATGGCGTTCACGCGAGAGTCGACAGATCTCATAAAACGAGACCGGCGGCTTGTAGCCGGCGACGACAGACGCGAACGTCACGTTCAGGACCTGTTGCGTCTCGAACCCCGGATCGTACGAGAAGTATCGCTGTTGGACTCTGACGAAGAGCACCACTTGAACGACAAGCAACAGGCTCAGAGCTACCTGCACCGCAACGAGTGCACTCCGAACTCGCGACCGGCGGCGGCCGAGCGTGACCGCGCCACTACTGCCCTTCAGCGATTCAGAGACCTGCGGTTTCAACGAGTCGAGCGACGGCGACAAGCCGGCGATCACTCCTGCGGTCACGGCGACCGCCACGCAGTACAACAGCACCCGCCAATCAGGTTTCAGATCGAACGGTGCCGTGAACGAAACCATCGAGTTCCACAGGATCTCCGGAGCCCGTTGGACGATGAGAAGGGTTGCCAGGGCGGAGACGCCGCTGAGTACCAAGCTCTCGGTGAGCAGCTGGCGCAAAAGCCTCATTCGTCCGGCACCGAGCGACAAACGAACAGCTATTTCGCGCTGCCGAGCGGCGGATCTGGACAAGAGGAGCGTGGTCACGTTCACGCACGCGAGGAGCAGTAGTACCGTCGTCGTGCCCAGGGTGACGGCGAAGATCGCGGGCGCTCGTTGGCGGATGTCAGGGTCGTTGATCAATGCGCCATCGGTGACGTTGATCGTCGTACGGCGGCCGGGCACATCGTCATCGGTGGATCGGGCGACGGCGCGCAGCTCTTCTTCGACTTGTTGCTGCGAGCGGTCTGCCTTCCGGCGGCCCATGACGTTCAGCCACTGGGCCCGCGGATCGGCGAAGTCGAAGGAATCCTCGGCGGGACGGAGTTGACCGAGCATCGTATAGGGAATCCACAGCTCGGAATCATTGCCCGGTCCAGGCAACCGCAGATTGGGCGACACGCCGACGACGGTAAACGGCCGCCGGTTCAAATTAATCAGGCGTCCCACGATGTCAGGAGCGCTGCCGAACCGGGTGCGCCAGGCGCGTTCGCTGAGGACGGCAACACTCGCCGCGTTTGCACGTTCGCACTCGTCTGCGCGAAGGGAGCGGCCCAGGATCGGAGGATCCGGCCTGAGCACGTCGGTCACATTACAGGACACGAGTCCGGCGCGAATGCTGCCCGATTCCCGTCCACCGAGGGTGACGTTCTCCAGACGGTACGCTGCCAGCGATGACAGCGACTCGGCGGAATCACGAAGCCGCGCGTACTGAGGTTGGGACATTCCACCGTCGGAATAGCGAAGGTTGTAGTCCCCGGTGAATCGAGGGAGTACGCTGACCAGCAACTCCGGTTCGCTCCGAACCCACGGCCGCAGCAGGAATCCGTTCACCAGGCTGAAGACGCTGACGTTGAGTGCGATTCCGATCGTCAGCGTCGCAATGATGGTGGCACTGAGAAGGGGGCTCCGAACGATCAATCGACCGGCGAAGCGCACGTCCTGCGAGAACGTATCGAGCCAGTACCAGTGGTTGCGCTCGCGCACGGTCTCTTTCGCGGCTTCCACATTCCCGAACGCCCGCAAGGCGGCCTCGCGCGCAGCCGCCGGCTCCATGCCGCGCGCCAGGTTATCCGCCGTCTCTTCGGCGATATGGGACGCCACTTCTTCGTCGAGACGAGCGCGCCTCCGCCAGAACATCAAGTTTCTTCCTCGTTCGGATGCTGCAGCACGCGTGCGATCGCGCGTACCATCCGTTCCCACTTGCCGGTTTCCGCCGTGAGCTTCTTTCGGCCTGTCCGGGTGAGCTCGTAGAAGCGCGCGCGTCGATTGAGCCCGGAGACGCCCCACCTCGACTTGATGAGGCGTTGCCGCTCCAGCCGCTGCAACGCCGGATACAGCGAGCCATGATCGACGAGCAGATCCTCCCCGGACGTGCGCTGAATCGTCACGGCAATGCCGTGTCCATGGAGGGGACCGAAGATCAGGGTCCTCAGAATCAGCATGTCGAGAGTTCCCTGCAGGAGCGACATCGGCACGTCGTCTGGCATGTCTAGTAGATGTCCTACCAGAGCATAAACCGACTCTGGTAGACAGTCAACTAGAACAAAAACTAGGACAGCCTGCCTCAGAAGAACACTGCTTTAGAAGCCACAGAAGAACACAGATAAACACAGCAAGAAGAATTCATCCTGTGTTCTTCCGTGTTTTTCTGCCGCCCTTTAGGCTGTGTTTCTCCCTGTGGCTGCGGGCACACTGTGAGCCCTTGCTCGCATGAGTAGAGTTTCTACATAATAATGTGTAGAATTTCTACATAATGACCCGGACCGCCGATCCCCGCGTCGAGCTGCTGCGTGGCACGCTCGATCTCCTGATCCTCCGTACGCTGCTCCCGGGGCCGAGCCACGGGCATGCGATCGCGAAACACATTCAACGGACCTCGGAGGATCTGCTCCAGGTCGAAACCGGGTCACTCTATCCGGCCCTGTATCGCCTCGAGGCCAGAGGCTGGATTACCGGATCCTGGGCGCTGTCCGAAAAGGGGAAGCGCGCCCGCTACTACCGCATCACGGCCCTCGGCCGGAGGCAGCTCACGAGCGAGCACTCGAAGTGGAACACATTTGCTCGTGCCATGGGGTTGTTGCTGAAGCCGACGGGTGAGGAGGGGCACTGATGCTTGTCTTTCGAAGACTCCTGTGGTGGCTGCGACGTCGAGAGAAGGAAGACCAGCTTCGCGAGGAGCTGCAGTTCCACCTGGCCGAGGAAGCGGACGAACGCCATGCCACTGGGCTCCCGGAGGATCAGGCGACGTGGGCCGCCCGCCGCGACCTGGGCAATGTCACGCGACTTCAGGAAGAGACTCGCACGCTCTGGACGTGGATGCTGCTCGAACAGCTCGCGCAGGACGTCAAGTATGCCTGCCGGACAATGGCCCGGAACCGGATGTTCACCGCGCTCGCGGCCTTGTCGCTTGCGCTCGGCATCGGGGCAAACACGGCGATCTACAGCTTCATGGATTCCATTCTCGTGCGCCCACTTCCGGTGGAAGATCCAGGGTCGCTGGTCGTGATCAAGTGGCGCAGCAAGCTCGTTAACTTTGGCGGCGGATCCGAGTTCGTCCTGTACTCCATCAATGGTTCGACCTACAACGAGCGCGGCGGCACGACCGCGAGCATTTTCCCGCTCCCGGCGTTCGAGCGGCTGCAGCCGGCATCGTCATCGGTGCTCTCGAGCATCTTCGCGTACGAGCCGGCGGGGAACTTGACCGTGATGGCGAACGGGGAATCGCAGCGTGCGGCAGGCGAATATGTCTCAGGTGACTTCTTTCGCGGCCTTGGCATGCTGCCCGCCGCAGGCCGTCTGATTGATCTCGCTGACGATCGGGTCGGCGCACCAGCCGTCGCCGTCGTCAGCATGGGCTATTGCCAGCGGCGCTTCGGCAGTCCGGCTGATGCGGCCGGTCAGGCGGTTCTGATCAACAACGTGCCATTCACGGTGGTTGGCGTCACAGGCCAGGGATTCTTCGGCATCGATCCCGGCGCGGCGCCGGATGTATATCTTCCCCTCCATACCGACCTGTTGCTGGACAAGGAAGCCGCGGCGGCCCATCTCGATGCGAACTACTACTGGCTCGAGATGATGGGCCGGCTGCGCCCTGGCGTGAGGATCGAGCAGGCCCAGGCGGCGCTCGCCGGGCCCGTTCGCGGAATGGGTGGCCAAGACGGCGGCCAACGATCGCGAACGTGCCAATCTTCCCATGCTGCGCCTCGAAAACGGCGCCGCAGGACTCGACAGTCTCAGGCGCAAATACTCGAAGCCACTTTACCTGCTCCTCGCGATGGTGGGCTTGATACTGGCGATTGCTTGCGCGAACACCGCGAACCTGCTGCTCGCGCGCGCCGCTGCGCGCAGGCGGGAGCTCGCGGTTCGTCTCAGCATCGGTGCCGGGCGGTGGCGGTTGGTTCGCCAGCTTCTTACGGAAAGTGTTCTCCTCGCGTCACTCGGTGGTGCGCTTGGCATTTTCATCGCCGTCTGGGGCATCCGCGTACTGACGCGACTCCTTGCAAACGGCCAGGAAGGGTTTACGCTCCACGCGGAGCTGAACTGGCACGTTCTCCTGGTCACCCTCGCATTGTCGCTGCTGTGCGGGATGTTGTTCGGACTCGTCCCGGCACTGCAGTCCACTCGTCCGGGGTTGGCTCCATTGCTCAACGAGCGGACGGCCACCGAGGCGCGGACGCGCCCGGGTCGTAGCCTGCCACGCCTTCGTGCTGACGCAGGTGCTCGTCGTGACGCAGATTGGGATCACGCTGCTACTGCTCGTCGGCGCGGGACTCTTTGTACGAACGCTTTCGAACCTCAACCGAATTCCACTCGGCTACAACCGCGACGCCCTGCTGCTGTTCGACTTGAACGCGCTGCAGGTTGGATATCAGGAATCGAGAGCCGCCGCGCTCTACGCGGATGTGCAACAACGTCTCCGCGCGATTCCCGGCGTGAGCGGCGTGACGCTGTCGCACGCGTCGCTCATCAAGGCCGGCAGACAACATCCGATCACTGTCAACGGCGTACCGGACTGACACGCGCCTTCTGTTGGCGGGACCCGATTTCTTCACGACGATGCAGATCCCGCTACTGCTCGGACGTGGATTCGACGATCGTGACCGGCAGGGCGCCTTACCAGTCGCCGTCGTGAGCGAGCTGTTTGCGAGGACGTGGCTTCGTGACGGAGATCCGATAGGACGACAAATCCGCGTCAATGCCCGGGGCACGCCGTTCGATCTGCAGGTTGTGGGAGTGGCGGCCACCGCTCGATACGGAGGACTGAAGGGCGAGATCCCGGCAGTCGTCTATGTGTCGTACGCGCAGTTTGTGTACATCCAGCAGATGACCTTTGCGGTTCGCACGGCCGGTGATCCTCTCGGTTATGCCGCCGCCGTTCGACAGACTGTCCGCCAGGCGGACGCGCACGTGCCGGTGACCAACATCCGAACGCAGTCAGCTGAAATCGATCAGACGATCAATCAGGAAATCGTTTTTGCCAGGCTGTGCAGCGCGTTCGCGATTCTCGCCCTCGTGATCGCATGCGTCGGGCTGTACGCGACGATGTCGTACATGGTTGAGCGGCGGACGAGCGAAATCGGCATCCGTATGGCGCTCGGAGCACCCCGAGGCGCGGTGGTCTGGATGGTCATGCGCGAAGTGTGTGTGCTCGCGATCGTCGGGCTCGCAATCAGCGTCCCGATTGCCCGCGAGACGTCGCAGGCCGTCAAATCCTTTCTCTTCGAGATGCAACCGAACGATCCACGCGCCATGACGATGGCCGTCGCGATCCTCCTGACCGCGGCGCTGGTCGCCGGCTACGGGCCGGCCCGAAAGGCGTCGCGAGTCGACCCGATGGTCGCGCTTCGCCAGGAGTAGCGTCAGCTTCCGGTGAGCCGCGCACCGGTGTAGCCGCGCGCGCACAGGTGTGACCCGCAATCACGCCCAGATTGCGCTATCTTGTTGAGCGCAAATAGTTTTGCTATGGGCTCACTCCTTGCTGTTGCGGCGGGCATGCGAACACTTGGCTTGCTCATTACCCTGCTGGCGGCTGCGCCGCAGGCCGCGACCGATCAGAAACCTTCCGTGCCGGAAGGCACGATCATCACGTCGGCGCAGGTCACAGGCTTCGATATCGATCGCCTGAGTCCGGGCCTTCGTGAAGCCATCCGCAGTCTTGCCGGCACCGCGCTGAAACAGGAGCGGCTCGACGAGCTCGCCTTGCGCCTCGAGGCGGAGCGGCCGCGCTATGTCGCTGCCGTGCGCACGGTCATGGAGCCCGGCGGCGAGGCGCGGGTATTTTTCGTGATGGGTCGCCAGGCGGAAGCCCCTCGCGACGACAACATCAACGAGCGCTACACCGTCGAGCGGGCCGACATCACCGGCGTGCCCGACGCCGAGCTGTCCCAGGCGCTGCGCGACGACTTGAAGGCCGTCGTCGGCAAACGCCTCGATTCGAGTGAAGCCAAGCAACTGCAGGAGCGCATCGAGAACGAGCTGCCACGCTACGAAGTGTCCCGACGCATTCAGCGCGGAAGCGAGGTTGGCAGCATCAAGCTCGTGTACGAGGCCCACAAGAAGGCACTGCCATCGTGGCTGCGCTTCGAACCGCTTCGATCGAACGCCGTCTATCACTCGGACCAGAAGTGGGGAGGCTATTTCGACTTCAGCATCGGTGACCGAACCATCCGTTTCACACCGATCTTCGCCCTCGCCAACTCAGAGGATTCGGTCGAGGATACTCCGGCGCCGGCTTACGCTTCGAAACGAGGAAGCTGGGAACGCGCCGGCTCGGCGCCAGCTTCGAATGGTCGTGGTTCGACCAGGACTGGCGGAGTCCCACGCTGAGCGCGCTGCCGCTCAACCCCGACATCCCCCGGCCGTATGACACCCGAACGACGATCACGCCGTTGCTGAAGTTTGCGTTCACTCCGGACGTCAGCATCGCGGGCGGCGTAAGCATTTCAGAGCTAGAAGCACTGGCCCCGGCGACCGATTCGCAGATGGCGAACGCGGTGGTGGCATCGATCGACTTCGACCACGAATGGCGCGAAACGGCTGCCGCAACACACCACGCGGCGGCCAGCTTCGGCGTGCGCGGCGGCACTCGCAGTCTCGAAAGCGATCTCGCTTACACGAGATACCTCGGGCAGGGCTCGTATCGATTCGACCTCGAACGCCATCACCTGGTCGCGACCGGCATGGCGGGAGGCATTACGGGTCACGCACCGCTCTTCGAACGGTTCGCGCTCGGTGATTCGCTGACGCTGCGCGGCTGGGACAAGTACAACATTTCACCGGCCGGCGGCGACCGCATGGTCTATTCGTCGATCGAATATCGCTACACCGGCCTCTCCCTCTTCCTCGATGTCGGTTCGGTGTGGGATGCGAATACCACTCGCAAGATCCGCGTCTCCACGGGCTTCGGGTTTCACGGCGGCCCGGCGTTCCTGGTCGTCGGGTTCCCGCTCAACACCGACAATCTGACGGCAGTGCTTGCGTTGGGTCTCCGGATTCCGGGAGTCGGGATCCGGTGGTAGTCGTCCCGGCTCGGCGGGCGGCGGTCGTGTTGCTCGCATTACTGACATGGCCCGCGGCGCGATCGTCGGCACAGACGCTGACCGTTGACGCCGTCGGCGATGTCCTGCGGATTCGCGCACCCGGCTTCAGTTTTCTGAAGGGCGATCCGCTTGCGCGTTTGAAAGACGGCAGATCAGTGCGCGTGGAGCTCGCCGCGATGGTCCTGCCCGCGCCCGGGAAGTCGCCTGCCGCCACCACACGCCGGATCTTCGCCTTGAGCTACGATCTCTGGGAGGAACGATTCGCCGTGACCGCAGTGGACAAGCGCTCCCAGTCGGTGTCGCACCTGATGGCGACTGCCGCCGAGGCGTGGTGCGTCGAGCAGCTCTCGACTCCACTCACCGCCCTTGGGTCGCTGGGGCGCGATCAGCCGTTCTGGATTCGCCTCGAATACCGCATCCTGGAGGCCGATGGCACATCCGATCCGTCTGAATCGGGCTACACGCTGCAGGGGCTCATCGACGCCTTGAGTCGTCGCCGCAAAACCGACTCGTCCCTGCACGCCCTGGAGGCCGGTCCCTTCCGGTTGCCGACGCGTTCGTCGTCGCGATGACTCTTCGCACGCGCCTGATCGCGGCATTCTTCGCCTCAACGCTGCTCCCGCTCGCCGCAGCCGTCTGGATAACCACGACGCTTCTCGACCGAAGCCTGCGATATTCGACGACCGGTGAGCTCGACCGGCTCTCGCCGAACGCTCGAGAGCACCGCCAAGCAGTTCTATCAGCGTGAACGCGACGCGCTGAAGCAGGACGCTCTCGCGGGCCGGACGCCGCCGACGATGTACGCCACGGCGGACGCGGCGCGGTGGCCCGAACCCGTCCGATTGTTCTGGGAGAGCGGCGAGACCGAACGTTTTGGCGTGTCGGGGCCCAGCGGCGAGCGCGTGGACTACATGCGTCGGTCGGAGGGCCCAGGCGACCGGATTGGCGTCGAGATCTACAGCCGTGACCTCGGCGGCATCAGCATGGAACAACTGTCCACCGAGCTTCGACAGACACGCAGCCTCGTGAACGCGATCGATGCGCGCGATCTGCGGCGGGGATTCACGCTGACCTTGCTCGTACTGCTCGGTGCGGCGTGGGCTGTCTCGCTGGTGCCGCTGATTCTGATCGCGTACCGGGTCAGCCGGCCGATCAAGCAGCTCACGGCGGCGCTGACCGAGTTTGCAGACGGAGACTCGTCCCGGAGGCTGGAGGCCGCCGGGGAAAACGGCGTTCCGGCGCGCGACGAGGTGGGCCGCGCCGTGCAGGCGTTCAACCACATGGCCGATCAGCTCGAGGAAAACCGCGAACGGCTCGTACACCTCACGCGCATGGCGAGCTGGCAGTCACTGGCGCGGAAGACCGCCCACGAGTTGAAGAACTCGCTGACGCCGATTCGGCTGACCGTCGAAGAGATGCAGGCACGGCAGCCGGCCTCCGAACGGGCCTTCATGGATCAGGCCGTCCAGATCGTTGTCAGCGAAATCGAGTCGCTCGAGCGGCGCGTGCGGGCGTTCTCCGAGTTCGCGAGCGAGCCGCCCGTGCATCCTGAAATGCTCGATATCAACGCGGTCGTCACCGAGCGGGTCGGGTTGTTACGGCCGGTCCACCCCGATGTGACCTATGTGGTCCGTCTCGACGACAGCGGGCCGCGCGCGCACGCGGCGCCGGACATGGTGAATGGGATTCTGACCAATCTCCTGCAGAATGGCGCCGAGGCGGCAGGTCCCGGCGGTGTGGTTCTGGTGTTGACGCGGGGAGAGAGCGAGCGTGTGCTGATCGACGTACACGATTCCGGGCCAGGGCTGAGCGACGAGGTGTCCGCGACCTTGTTCGAACCCACGATCACTTTCAAGAAGAACGGCATGGGCCTCGGCCTCTCCATCGCGAAGAAGAACGCCCTGCTGTCGGGCGGGGACGTCGCGCTGATCCCTGGAGAGCTGGGTGGCGCCGCGTTCAGGGTGTCGCTGCCGTCATGACCCGCACACGGCACATCGTCATCGTCGACGACGAGGCGAACATCGGCCGATCGCTTCGTTTGATCCTGGAGGGCGAAGGGTATCGCGTCAGCGTGTTCGATTCCGTCGGGTCTTTTACGGCGGGCGCACGTGGCGCGATCGCGGACGTGTACCTGCTCGACGTGCGCCTGCCGGACGGCAGCGGCATCGACCTGCTGCGGCGGGTACGCCAGTGGGATGAGCGATCTCCCGCCGTGATGATTTCCGGGCACGGCACGGTGGCCGACGCGGTCCAGGCGACGAAAATGGGCGCGTTTGATTTTCTCGAAAAGCCGCTGGCGCGCGATCGCGTGCTGCTGGTCGTCAAGAACGCGCTCGAGTGGTCGGACCTGCAGCGCGAGAATCAGCGCTATCGCGAGCTGGTCGGCGACGCGCCGAGGATGATCGGGTCGTCGCCCGTCTTCCAGCAGGCCGTGCAGCAGGCGACACAGGTGGCGCGATCCGACGTGACCGTGCTGCTGTCGGGAGAGTCCGGGACCGGCAAGGAACTTCTGGCGGCCCACATCCATCGCGAGAGCCCGTTTGCCGCGGGCCCGTTCGTGAAAGTCAACTGCGCCGCGATTCCGACCGAGCTGATCGAGAGCGAGCTGTTCGGCCACGAGAAGGGCGCGTTCACCGGGGCCGCGGCACTCCGGCGCGGCAAATTCGAGCTGGCCGACGGCGGCACCATCTTTCTCGATGAAGTCGGAGATCTGCACGAGGCCTCGCAGGCGAAGCTGCTGCGGGTTCTCCAGGACGGCGAGCTTCAGCGGGTGGGCGGCGAGCAGACGATCACGGTCTCCGCCCGCATCATTTCGGCGACGAACCGGCGGCTCGACGAGCTCGTCGCCAGCGGCCGGTTCCGCGAGGACTTGTACTATCGGCTGAGCGTCGTTCCGATTCGCGTGCCGGCGCTGCGTGAGCGCCCGGCGGACATCGGCGAGCTCGTGCCGTACTTCCTGTCCGAGTTCTGCGCGCGGAACAACTTCCGTCCACGAACCATCGACCCGGATGCCGTCGGGCTTCTCGAGCGCTACACGTGGCCGGGCAACGTGCGCGAGCTGAGGAACGTCGTGGAGCGAATGGCGATCCTCACGTCCGGCGAACGCATCGCAGCGGACGCGATCCCGCTGGAGGTCAGGCCGGCGCACGCCTCACGGGCTGCGGTGGGACTCCAGGAAGTGCGCGACTCCGCCGAGCGTGAGCGAATTCGCCAGGCGCTCGACGAGACCGACTGGAATGTCTCGGCCGCGGCGCGGCTCCTCGACACCGAGCGCACCGCGCTCCACAAGCGGATTCGCACGCTCGGATTGAAGCGGCAGTAGGGTTGGAGGTCCCCGGTTTTTGATCCAGCCGAGTCGTCAGATTGCTGCAAATTGCAGCCGAGCTGGATGCAAGCACGCCGAACCAGCTCCTGTTCATTGCTCTTTTATCTGTGCGGCAGTAGATTCGCTGAGTGGTGCAGGAGGTCTTTATGCCAATGAACGAACTCGAGATGTTTCTGGCGGCATGGGATCGCGAGGCAGCGAATACCCTCAAGCTGCTGAAAGCGCTCCCGACGACGCAGTACGACTTCAAGCCGGATCCAGGCGGCCGGTCGCTGGGCGAACTCGCATGGCACCTGGCGGAAGGTGACGCGTACATCAGCTACGGCGTCGATCAGCGGCAGTTCGCGATGACCGGAGCGAAACCACCCAACATCGACCGTCCGCGCACGGTGGACGCGCTGGCGCCCCGATACGAGCAGGTCCATCGCGAAGCGGTCGAACGGATCCGCAAGCTCACGCCGGAGGATCTCGATCAGACGATTCAGTTTTTCACCGGGCCGAGGGCGATTCGCGACATTCTGTGGAGTGCGATCCTCGCCCACGCCATCCACCATCGGGGTCAGCTCACGCTGATGTGCCGCCTTGCCGGCGGCCAGACGCCCGGCCTCTATGGCCCGAATCGAGAAGAGACCGCGGCCATGCGCGCCGGTGCTGGCGCGTCATAGGGGGCCACAGAAGAACACAGAAAAACACGCCACAGAAGAACACGCCACAGAAGAACACAGAAAAACACAGCAAGCAGAATTGTTCTGTGTTCTTCTGTGTTTTTCTGTGGCTATTTGAGCTGTGTTTTTCTGTGGCTTCAGTTCGACCGTCCCCACGCGCCGGTGACCGTCGGCGGCAGCATCACAGCGTCCGCACGTTGCAGTGCCTCGGCCATCCGGTTCTCCAGATTCGGAAGATCCAGCTGCTCGGCCGTCGCAATACCTGCTTTGACGATCGCCGGTGCGAGACTGCGGACCACGCTTCCGAGCAGACTTGCGCCTGCGCGACTCGTGGGCGGCACATAGCCTTGAACACCGAACGTCGTGACGTCTGAGAGCCCGGCCCGCTCGAGGATCACGCCCAGCCGGGCGCCAATGTTGGGTGATGCGCCCGCCGCCCTGAACGCCTTCACGATCCAGCCCAACGCGTCATCCACCAGCTCGACGCGCGGCTCGGAGCGTGAGCTGCCGATATCGAAGTCGACCGCGACGAACACGCCGCCCGGCCGCAAATGCTGGCGATGGTGGCGCACGACCGCGATAGGGTCCGCGACGTGGAAGAGGACGAGGCGCTCCACGACCGCGTCGAAGGCGCTCGAATCGCGCCAGCTCGTGACGTCGCTCTCGTGGAATGTGACGTGCGTGGCGCCCGCCGCCTGCGTTCGTTCACGCGCGACCGCCAACACCTCCCCGGAGCGATCGATCCCGACGACGGCGCCAGTGGGACCGACGAGCTCCGCGACCATTCGGGCCACGTGACCGAGTCCGGTCCCGAGGTCGAGGACGCGCATTCCCGTGCCGATGCCAGCTGCCTGGAGCAGGACCCGGGTAGCCGGGCCAATCTGAGCCGCCTGTCGATCGAGACGAGCGAGTTCCTCCGGCGCATTCCCGAGTACGTATTCGTTGCTGGATTTCGTTCTGGAGTCCATGCCACACCCTCGCTTCGATCATACGTCTCACGCCTACGAATATCGATTCGACGAGTGTCAGCGCCGAACTGGGACTGCTTCACCTCTGTGAACGCCTGAAAGCCTCAGGAGACATTGCTTAGGATCCAAGCCACAGAAGAACACAGATAAACACAGCAAGAGGAACTCGTCCTGTGTTTCGCTGTGGCTGTCGATGGTGCAGTGGACAGAGCCCGATCTTTCGGTCGGACCGGCTCGCAGAACCTGATCGTCCGGCTACAATGACCCGATGGTCAAGATCGCAGCATCCGTCCTCCAGGCGATTGGCAACACTCCGCTCGTGCAGCTCGCCCGCGTCGTCCCGCCCGGATCGGCGGACGTGATGGTGAAGCTCGAGTCCATCAATCCCACCGGCTCGTACAAGGACCGCATGGCGCTGGCGATGATCGAAGGCGCGGAGGCGCGCGGCGCACTGCGGCAAGGCATGCGCGTTGTGGAGTTCACCGGAGGAAGCACGGGCTCGTCGCTCGGTATGGTCTGCGCCGCGAAAGGCTATCCGTTTGTCGTGCTGTCGTCGGACGCCTTCGCGAAGGAAAAGCTGCTGACGATGACCGCGTTCGGCGCGGACTTGCGGCTGGTACCGAGCGATGGCGGGAAGGTCACGCCGGCGCTGTTCGAGCGCTTCAAGATCGAGATTGCGAAACTGGCGGCCGAGCCCGACACCTTTTGGACCGACCAGTTTCACAACGCCGACGCGCTGAACGGGTACGCAGAGATCGGCCGCGAGCTGCTGGAGCAGACCGGCGGCCGCTTCGACGTGTTTTGCGGCGCCGTCGGGACAGGCGGGATGCTGGCCGGCGTCGCGCGTGCGCTCAGCGAGGGCGGAAGCCGTGCCCGCATCATCGCGCTCGAACCCACGGAATCGCCGGCGATGACCGCGGGGCGCGGTGGAGCGCATCGGGTCGAAGGCATTGCCACGGGGTCCATTCCGCCGCACATGGCTGCGCGGCCGTACGATGAGGCACGCACGATAGACGAGGCGGATGGCCGGGAGATGGCACGCCGGCTTGCGCGCGAGGAGGGTCTGCTGGTTGGAACGTCGAGCGGCCTGAATATCGCCGCCGCGCTGAGCATCGCGCGCGAGCTCGGACCCGGGAAAGTCGTCGTGACGATCGCCGTTGACACCGGCCTGAAATATCTGGCCGGTGATCTGTTCGACGCGAAGGCGGCGAGGCCATGAAGACCTACGTCGTCTTGTTCCGCGGCATCAACGTCGGTGGCAACCACATGCTGCCGATGAAAGAGCTGAAAGTCGTGCTCGAGCAGAATGGCTGCCAGAGTGTGCAAACCTACATTCAGAGCGGCAACGTCATCCTGAACAGCTCGCTCTCGGATGTGCAGCTGGCAAAGCGTCTGAGCGCCGCCGTCTCGAAAAGTCACGGGTTCGAGCCCCGCGTGATGGTCCTCTCGCGTACCGAGCTCGAGCGCGCGGCGGCCGCCAATCCATTTCCCTCAGCCGGCGAAAATCCGAAGAGCGTTCACCTGTTCTTCCTCGACGGTATGCCGAAGAAACCCGATCTAAAGTCACTCGAGGCGCTCAGGATCAAGGGCGAAGAGTTCGCGTTGAAGGGCAAGGTCTTTTACCTTCATACGCCTGACGGGTTTGGCCCATCGAAGCTGGTGACGCGCATCGAGAAGCATCTCGGTGTTCAGAGCACAGCCCGAAACTGGCGCACCGTGACGACGCTCGTCGGAATGGTGAGCGCTTTATCTGACTGAACACGCCACCGGCGTGCACAGGAACTCCTCATATCGCCCGGCCGCTTCATCGATCGCGCGTCGCTCCGGCCGCGTCAGCCGCCGCGTCGGGATCACGTCGATGGCGACCGATTTCGAGCTCTCGGTTCGCCGCCACGTACCCGCGACATGACCAGCGATGACCAGAGTGTGCTGAAAGATGACTGAGTCGCTTGGCCGAAAGTTACGGTTGATCACAAGCGAACCATGCGGCACGGCTTCCCGATCGCGATAGGCCACGAGGTATTCGTCGTAGACAGGAAGAAGATGCACGAGGTGATCCGTCGCGGCCGCGCGCGACGAGGCGCCGATCGTCCAATACGTCCGTCCGCCTGCGTCTTCACAGCGGGCCTTGTTCATCTCCAGCCCCCGCTTTGCGTCCGCGGTGTTCAGCCCCGACCACCAGACGAAGTCACGGATGGTAGCAGGGCCATGGCTTGAAAAGTACCGTCGCGCGAGTGTCGCGAGCGCCTCGTCGCGTGACAACCGCACCGCTTTGGGTGCGCGCTCCGCGACGAGCGCATACGTGGATTGCTTCCCGCGGCGAGGTCCGCTGCAGATGACCCCTTCGAGCTCGGCGTGCATGGCCAGGTGCGCCAGTCGGATGCCGTCAAGAGCCAGACCCGCAGCCCTGAGACGGTCACCCAATTCGGCACGTGTGAGGTAGTTCCGATCGCCGAGCGCGCGTTCGATTAGCCCGGTACCGCGTACGAACAACTTGTCGTCGAGGCCCAATTGACGGTCGTACGTCGACATCCTCCGGTGAACGCCCGGCGCCGTAAGCTCCGTCATCCATCGAATGTCCGCTGCCGACACGAAGTGCCATGTTGGACGCATGACGTGCGTCCGGAGAATCAACCCATCGTCGAATGCTTGTTGAGTCTCTGCGCTGACCACGCTGTCGCGCGTCCGGAGCCCCAGCGCCCACTTCGCCGGTTCGAACTCCTGTGCCTGCACGGCGCCGAGCCACTCGACAACGTCGCCGGCACGACGAAACCCGGCCCGGGTGAGGCGTTGATTCAGAAGCCGTTGTTCTGCAATCGAGAGGTTCATCTTTTTTGCCGAGGGGCTTTGCCCCTCGGACTCCTCTACACGCTCTCTCGCGCGCCGCTTCGCCGGCGCGCGCCGTTCGCGTGGCTCACTCGCTGTCGCTCGCTCGCGTCGCCCGTCCGTTCTTACCGAGCGCGTTTGGGTTCATGAGATGCCTTCTACTCTAGACGTGGGTGAAGAAATAGGCGGAATCCCCTCGAACAAATCCGTCTCGCGTGCGCGCCCGCCGTTCACGGAACTGATCGCACGATAGAACGACTGACGGCCCCACGTGGATTCGTGATCCTCAGGGGACAGGTTCTTCAATCGCTCGTATGCGGCGATCTGCGACGCATGGCAGGACACTGCGCGCCAGACGATGGGCCACACATGGCGTGTATCGATGACCGTCGTGATCGCCCAGTCGGGCCATGGTTCGGCCGTCCGCTCGACGCCGTCAACGGTGGACGTCAGCTTCCGAAAGGCTGCTTCATAAGCGGCCCACGTCGATTTCGGCCAGGCTTGATAGTAGAGTTTTGAGACCAGATGCGGCCCCGGTGCCTCGTGATCGCCCGTGAACGCGGGATCCGCGGCGGCGACGATGGCCGCGGTCGTGAATTGAGAGATCGCAATGTGATCCGGATGCCCGTAGGCGCCGTCGGGCCCGAATGTTACGACGACGTCCGGGCGAACCCACCGCAGCTCCCGCGCAATCCTTGCGATGATCTCGCGTGGATTGGCTTCGTCGAGGTGCCGGTCGCCATAGTCGAGCAGCGTGACGTCGCGAAGACCCAGCGCCGACGCGGCCGCGCGCAGCTCCGTCTCCCGGATTCTCCCGAGCGCGGCCCGCCCGGGATGCTGGGGATCGTTGGGCGCCAGTCCTCGGAACCGGCCGCTGTCGCCCCGCGTGGCGGTCAGCAGAAATACGTCCACGCCTTCGGATGCGTACTTCGCGAGGGTGCCTCCAAAGCCGAGGGATTCGTCATCGGGATGGGCGAGCACCGCCATCAGCCTGCGCACGTGCGTCATACGCGTATCCTAAGCCCTCGCGATGTGCCGGATGCAACTCGCCGCGCGGCTGCTGGTCTATCCGGGACGAGCGTCAGCCCGCTCAGGTAATCCATCCGGACCCTTATGGCCCCCATGTCACATCCGGCCGCCTTCGCTCGTCTACTGGGCATGAACGGAAACGCCACGTCCACGCGACTCTGGCTCATGGTTGTCGTGGCCGCACACCTCATCATCTCGATCGTCCACGGTACCGCGCACACCGGCGCGCACGTTCCGCTCTCGCGTGCCGCGAACGCTGTTCGTGTTCGTCGTCATCCTCGCCGGACCGCTTGCCGGTCTCGCCCTGATGTGGTGGGTCGAGCGAACCGGGCAACTGGATCATCGCGGTCACGATGGCCGGCTCGCTCATCTTCGGGTTCCTGAATCACTTCGTGTTCGCGAGTCCCGATCACGTGGCGCACGTCGCACCTCAGTGGCGGCCGCTGTTCGCGACGACGGCGGTCCTGCTCGCGCTGACCGAAGTGCTCGGCTCGGGCCTGGCGATCCGTCTTGCGCGGGAAAGGCGGAACGTGTCATGAACGTCTTTGTTGCAGGTGGATCCGGAACGATCGGCATTCCGCTCGTGCGCGCGCTCGTGGCCGCGGGGCATCAGGTCACCGCGCTGACCCGTTCGGCACGCAAGCAGGACGAGCTGCACGCGCTCGGCGCATCCGTCGCTGTGGCCGACGCGCTGAATCGCGATGCTCTGACGGCAGTCGTGCGCGATGCGCGTCCGACGCACGTCGTTCACCAGTTGACCGCGCTGCCCAAGGACGGACCGCGTCGAGCGAGCGATCTCGAGGCGACGAACCGTCTGCGCATCGACGGCACGCGCAATCTTGCTGGACGCCGCGATCAGCGCCGGAGCCCGAGCGATTCCTCGTCGGCTCGTTTGCGTTGCTTTCAGCCCGAGGCCCGGCTCAGCCGGAGCCTGACGACGACGCCGCGGTCGCCGTCCGATCGATGGAAAGCCAGGTGCTCGACGCGACGCGGCGCGGCGCGATCGAAGGCGTCGTGCTTCGCTACGGGCTGTTCTATGGTCTCGAAACGCCGTCGACCGTCGCGATGATCGACATGGTCCGGAAGCGCCGGCTGCCGGTCGTTCGCGGCGATGCGGGACAACTGCCGGTCATCCATGTCGACGACGCGGTCAGCGCGACCGTGCGGGCGCTCGAGGTCGCACGTCCCGGCGCAATCTACGACATCGTGGACGATCGCGCCGTGAGCCTGACCGAGATCGTCGAGACGATCGCGGAATACACCGGATCGGCGGCGCCGCTCAGAGTGCCCGCGTGGCTGCCGCGGCTGGTCGCTCCCTACATGGCGCGCATGACCTCGATCCGGATGCCGCTGTCGAATGCCAACGCGAAAGCGGAGCTTGGCTGGCGGCCGAAGTACCCGACGATGCGCGACGGGCTGGCGCAGATGTTTCGACACGCGGCGTGAACGATGGACCAGGACGTTTTCAACACCGATCGGCCGCTGCTGTTCTCGATCGCGTACCGGATGCTCGGCAGCGCGTCGGACGCGGAGGACGTGCTGCAGGACGCATGGCTTCGCTATCGCGGCGCCGACCGATCGACGATTCGTTCGCCGAAGGCGTTCGCGACGACGATCGTCACGCGCCTCTGTCTGGATCGGTTGAAGTCCGCCCGGACGACGCGCGAGGAATACATCGGACCGTGGCTGCCCGAGCCGGTGCTCACATCGGAAGTGGAGAGCCCGGACACCATGCTGCAGCGCTCGGAGTCGGTGACGCTCGCGTTTCTCGTCCTGCTCGAGACAGCTCTCGCCCGAGGAACGCGCCGTGTTCCTGCTCAAGGACGTCTTCGAGTACGACCACGCGGAGATCGCCGAGATGCTCGGCACGACGACGGACAACTCGCGTCAGCTGCTGCATCGCGCGAAGGCGCGGCTTGCGCGAGGGACGGCCGCGGCTGACCGGCACGGCGCAGTCGAGGCGCGCGATCGCCGAACGCTTCGCCCGCGCGTTCTCGTCCGGCGACGGCTCGAGTTGACCGCGCTGCTGGCCGAAGACGTCGGCATGTGGAGCGATGGCGGCGGCAAGGCGTCCGCGGCGCGGCGCCCGCTCATCGGCCGCGACCAGGTGCTCAACTTCCTGGTCGGCCTGCATCGCACCGCGCAGACCGCCGGCACGCCTGCGCGATGCGTCGCTGAGGATCGAAGACGTCAACTCCGAGCCTGCCCTGATCGTGCGGGTCGGGCAGCGCCTCGAGTCGATCTTCGTGTTCTCCATCGACGACGACGCGATTTCCGGGATCCGCGTCGTCCGCAATCCCGACAAGCTCGCGCACATCGATCGTCAGCTCACGACGTTGCACTGACGCTGTTCGAAGCCCGTCGAAACGGCATCGACTCAATCAGCTCATCACGTGGGGATCAGCAGTGTGGCATTTTTCCGAGACAGGGTCCGGCCGACCGCTGGTGCTTCTGCACGGAATCGGCATGTCGCACGCGGCCTGGAGCGCGGTCACGCCGCATCTGCAGGCATCGCGCCGTGTCATCGCGTTCGACATTGCCGGATTCGGCCTGACGCCCCCGTTGACGTCAAGGGACGCCCCCGACGGTTCCACAACTCGTCGAAGCGCTTGCGAGATCGCTCGGAGAGATTGGGTCATCCGTCCCCGTTGACATGGCCGGGAATTCGCTGGGCGGATCGATGGCGCTCGAGGCGGCGAGGCGTGGGCCTGGCTCGGAGCGTCGTCGCCATTTCACCGATCGGATTGTGGAGGGATGCGGCCTTCGCCTCACGTCCACGTGCGTGTTTCGAGGCTCTGCGGTGGACGGCGACACGGTGGCCGGACCTCCTCAAGGCGACGATGCAGTACGGCGTGGATGCGGGAGTTGGCCCTGGCCGTCCCGTTGTCGGTAGGAAGCCGGCGCATGCCCGCGCGCGACGCGCGTCGAGCCGTGGACGACCTCGCTGCGTCGTCCGCGTTCGAAGCGACCTTCGACAATACTCTTTCGCCGTTCTCGGGCCGTGATATCCGCGGTCCCTGTGACGGTGGCGTTTGGCGACCGCGATTGGATTCTTCCGAAACGCTCGCGACGCCGCGACCGGCTTCCCGCGCACACACGATGGGTCACCGTCGAGCGCTGGGGTCATGTCCCGATGTGGGTCGATCCCCTCGGCGTCTCACGCCTGATCCTGGAACACACCGAGGTCGCGGGCTAGATGCGCGGATCACGCTTGGTGTTTAGCACCCGGGTCAGGCGAGTCACATCATCGGTTTTCGTCGAGCGCCGTGTACAATCGCAATCCTGATGCCCACGCCAAAGTCGGTTCTTCCCCTGCTCACATTGGTTGCCTGCTTGGCCGGGTGCGGATCCGGCCGGCCGCTCAGCGCCACCGCGATTCAGCTCGGCCGATCGGTGAATGCGGACAGGACCGTCGGCGGCTTCACCACGACGTTTGCGCCGGACGACACCATCTACCTCTCCGTCCTCACGGGCAACGCCGGTTCCGCGACGATTCGCGTGCGGTGGAAGTACGGCGATCGAGTGATTGACGAGCCCAGGAAGCAGGTGTCGTACAGCGATGCCGCGGCGACGGATTTCCGCCTTCAGAGTCCAACCGGGTTTCCGCGCGGCGACTACACGGCCGAGGTCTTCGTGAACGATCAGCCAGCTGGTACCCGGACCTTCCGGGTAGAGGTGCGCTGATCGAGTGCCCCCCGAGCCCCCGGGCGTCCCGCTGACGGCATGCGGTACACTGTTGGCGGGCAACCATGCCGACTCTCACGCTCGAGATTGGACGATCGTCAGAGGCGAATCCGCGCGATGCCACTCGCCACGTCTTCAGCGAGGCGGGCGGATCGATTGGGCGTGCCGCCTCGAACTCCTGGGTGCTGACGCACAACAAGGTCTCGGGGCAGCACGCGCACATTACCTTCAGGAATGGCGTTTTCTACATCGAGGACAACAGCCGCAACGGCGTGTCGGTGAACGGGCCTGAGAACCGGCTGGTGCGCAGCCGCCCGTACGCCCTGAACACGGGTGATCGGATCTTCATCGAACCGTACGAAATCGACGTCTGGATTGACGCCGGATCGGCGCGCACGGAACGTCGGCCCTCTCCGAATCCGTTCGAGGAATCCGATCCGTTCGCGCCACAGCACGATTCGCTGATGCCCGACCAGAACCTGGGACCGCTTGCAGGATCGCCTGTCAACGAAGAAGTCGATCCGCTCAAGTTCTTCGATCCGGTTGGCAGTCGCCCGACCCGAAAAGTAGAACCGATCGTGCCTCCCGTCGACGAAATCCTGGGTCAGCACTACCAGCCGCCCGCCGTTCTTCCGAATCCGGCGCCGCCGCCACCGCCGCCCGCGCGGTTCGAGCCGGTGTCGATTCCGGCCGGCTACGATCCGCTCAGCCCCGATGAGCCCGTCGGCGAAGCGCCGCCGCCACCCGCGCCGCCACCGCCACCGCCGCTGACTCCTCCCATTCGTCCACGGCCCGGCGATGCACCAGAGGTGCGGCGTAAAGCCAGGGAGTCCGGTGACTCGTCGATTCGGGATCGCGGGAGTGTGGTGATTCCGGAACCAGCTACGCCCGAACCGGTCGTCGTACCGCCACCGCCACCGCCACCGCCACCGCCACCGCCGCGGCCCGCAGATCTTGCTCCGCCACCGCGCCCAGCCAGTCACACTGCGGATTTTGCGGAACTGCTCGCGGGTGCGGGTGTGCCCGATGCTGTCATTACCCCGGATCTTTCGAAAAACCTCGGCCAGATCCTGCGGATCGTTGTCACCGGCCTGATGGACATTCTGCAGTCGCGGCAGCGGATCAAGGAAGAGTTCGGGATTCAGCACACGATGTTCCGGCCCGCCGACAACAATCCGCTGAAGTTTTCCGCGAACGTGGAGGACGCGCTCCACAACCTCCTGGTGAAGCGCAACGCCGCCTATCTCGGCCCGGTGGAGGCGTTCGCAGACGCGTTTGACGATCTCCGCGATCATCAGCTGGCGATGCTGGCCGGCCTTCGCGTCGCTTTCGACACGATGCTCGCGGAATTCGATGCCGACAAGCTGCAGGAGGAATTCGACGGTCAGATGGGGAAGCATGCGCTCCCGCTCATGCCGGCGAAGATGCGATATTGGGAGCTCTATCGCGAACGACAGCAAAACATGGCCAAGGACGCCGACGTCACGTTCGATCGCCTTTTCGGCGAGGAATTCAAGCGGGCCTACGAAGAGCAGTTTCGAAAGCTGAAGGCCGCGCGCCGGACCCGTGGCCAGCAGCCGGATGCCCGCACAGCGGACCAATAGCCAGGTTGGCCCTCCTTTTGAGCATCTGACCCTGATTCGGTATAGATTGTCTGGCACCCGTCCATGTCCGCCCACAATCGCGTCATCTGGTCCGAAGGGCTGTTTCTGCAGCCGCAGCACTTCCAGCAACAGGACCGGTACTTTGAGCAGTACATCGAGACACGATGCGAGCCGCTGGTCTCCTACAGCTGGGGTTTCACCGACATCGAGATCGAGCGTGATTTCCTGAAAATCGGCAAGGTCGGCTTCCGGCGGCTCGTGGGGGTGTTCCCGGACGGCACGCCGTTCAAGATGCCCGACGACGATCCGCTGCCGCCCCCGATTGACATCGGGCAGGACATGCGCGATCAGCGGCTCTTTCTGGCTGTGCCGCTGCGCCGGGCCGGCGAGCTGGAGTCGGCGAGAGACCCGGTGACCGACGAATTGGTGCGGCAGGAGATTCGGGAGTTCCAGGTCGCCAACGCCGCCGAGAGCGCCGGCGATCCCGCAACGCTCGAGATCGGAGGGCTGCGCACGCGGCTGCTGCTCGAACGCGAAGCGACCGAAGCTTACGCGTGCATCCCGCTGGCCCACGTCGTCGAATGCCGGGCGGATCAGCAGGTCGTGCTGGACGAACTTTTCATCCCCACGATTCTGCGCCTGCGGGCGGCGAGCCGCCTGGCCACCGTGACGACCGAACTGCTCGGCCTGTTCCATCAACGCGGGGAGGCGCTGGGCGGCCGCGTGGCAGCAACCAGCAGGGGAGCGGCATCGGAACTTGCGGACTTCCTGATGCTGCAGGCGATCAACCGATACGAACCATTGCTGGCCCATTTCGTCGAAACTGGTGTGGTTCACCCGGAGGCGTTCTTTCAGTTCTGCGTCGCGGCGGCGGGCGAGCTTGCGACGTTTACGACGACGTCGAAGCGCACGCCGAAATTCCCGGGCTACCGGCACGATCATCTGAAGGAAACCTTCGAGCCCGTGATCTTGTCGCTGCGCGAATCGATGAGCAAGGTGATGACGCAGGTCGCGATTCCGATTCCGCTGGAGCCGCGGAAATTTGGAATCAGCGTCGCGATCGTTCCCGACAAGTCTCTTCTCAGCTCCGCGGTGTTCATCCTGGCCGCGCGCGCGGATGGCCCGGCGGAGTACCTGCGGCAACGTTTCCCGACACAGGTGAAGATAGCCCCGGCGGAAAGAATCGGCGATCTTGTCCGTCAGGGACTTCCCGGAGTGCCGGTCATACCGGTTCCGGTCACGCCCCGGCAGATCCCGTATCACGCGGGCTATGCCTATTTCGAGCTGGATCAGACCCACGAGTTGTGGGATCAGCTCAAGAATTCCGGCGGCGTGGCCATCTACGTCCCCGGAGACTTCCCGGGACTGACGATGGAGTTCTGGGCGATTCGCAATTGAGAGCAGGGATTCTGCCATGGCGGACAGCGACGATCCCTTTCTGCCGTCCGATCTGACGGCGCGTCCCCGCCCTGGCGCCGGGAGACGCGGCTCGCCGGACTCGGGCATCTATGCCCGTCCGCCTGGCGTTCCGCGTGTCGCCGAGTTCGAACCAATCCCCGAGGCGGCACGCGCGTTTCTCGGTCTCGGCCTCAATCCGCTCGTCCAGGCGGCCAGCCCGCTGCTTCTCCGCATGGGGCAGATGCGGAACGCGCCGCCATCGCTGGACGTGTCAAGCCTTCGCCGATCCGCGCTGGACGAAATTCGCCGTTTCGAGGAGCGCGCACGCGCGTCGGGCGTGCGAAATGAAATCGTGCTGGCGGCGCGGTACGTGTTGTGCGCCGGGCTCGACGAGGCCGTGCTCTCGACGCCGGCAGGCGCGCAAAGCGAGTGGGCGCAGCATCCGCTCCTGGTGGCGCTGCATCGCGAGGCCTGGGGCGGTGAAAAGTTCTTCGAGATGCTCGATCGGATCTCGGTCGACCCCGCGCGGCACATCGATCTGCTGGAGCTGCAGTACTTGATCCTCGCGCTCGGCTTCACGGGCAAGTATCAGATGCTCGATCGGGGCCACGAGCAGCTGGCCGATCTGCAGCGCACCCTGAATCGCACCATCAAGAATCAGCGCGGAGCCGCGCCCCCCGATCTCTCGCTGCAGTGGCGGGGACTCGAAGATCAACGGAATCGGCTCATTCGCTACGTGCCATGGTGGGTCGTTGTCGCAGCTGCGCTCGCGATCCTCGGCGTGACATTTGCCATCTACTACTCGAAGCTCGCGAACCAGGCGGCGCCGCTGCATGCGAGGCTGGCGCAGGTCGGCATCGAAGACTTCGCCGTGCCACCGCCGCCGGCGCCGCCGCCGGATGTTCCCACGCTGAAGAAGTTGCTTGCGCCAGAAGAGGCGGCTGGAGCGCTGACGGTGAAAGAGGAGGGCGGGCGGTCGACGGTGACGCTCGAGGCCGCGGAACTCTTCCGATCGGGGAGCGCCGATGTGAATCCCTCGTACCTCGGGACGCTCGACAAGATCACCGCGGCGCTCAACAAAGTGCCAGGCCGCGTCCTGATCGTCGGCCACACCGACGATCAGCCCATCAAGTCGCTCCGGTTCCACGACAACGACGAGCTCTCGCGCGAGCGCGCGGTCAGCGTCGTCACGGCTCTGCAGCGCGGCATCGATAACGCGGCGAGGTTGACGCCCCGCGGCGCCGGGTCGTCGCAGCCAGTGTCTCCAGGAACGGATCCAGAGAGCCGCGCGCGCAACCGGCGGGTGGAAATCATCCACCAGCGCGATCGGTAACGTCAGACGAGGCTGGCCATGTTCGCCTTTCTCAAGCGCATCATCATCCTTCTCGTCGGGTTCCTGCTCATCACGCTGTTCATCTGGTTTGCAGGGCCGTACTTCGCGTTTGCCGACTTCCGGCCGCTCGACTCGGAGTTTGCGCGGCTGATTGCGATCGGCATCGTGGTTGGCATCTGGCTGGTGTTCCGGCTGATGAAGCGGATGAGGGCCTACCGCGCGAGCGATCGGCTGTTGACGGCCGTCGTTTCACAGCCGCAGCCGCAGGCGGAAAAGGCGCGAACCCCGGCCGAAGTCGTCAAACTGCGCGAACGGTTCGAGGAAGCCGTCGCAGGGCTGAAGCAGCAGCGGCGCTCGGGGCACAGCCTGTACGACCTGCCGTGGTACGTAATCATCGGCGCGCCGGGATCCGGCAAGACCACGGCGCTGCTCAATTCCGGGCTGCGGTTTCCGCTGGAGCAGCGCGTCGGCAAGGGCGCGCTTCGCGGCGTCGGCGGAACGCGCAACTGCGACTGGTGGTTCACCGACGAAGCGGTGTTCCTCGATACCGCCGGCCGTTACACGACGCAGGACTCCGACGCGACGTCTGACAGCGTCGGATGGGCCGAGTTCCTCTCGCTGCTGCGCAAGTATCGCGCTCGTCGTCCGCTGAACGGCGTGATCGTGACGGTCAGCGTGCAGGACCTGCTGATGCTCGACCCGGCGTCGCGTGAGGCGCATGTCGAGGCTGCCCGCAATCGATTGGCGGAGCTGAATCGGGAGCTGAACATTCAGCTGCCCGTCTACGTGATGGTCACGAAGTGCGACCTGGTCGACGGGTTCTCGGAATACTTCGAAGATTTGGCGGTGGAAGGGCGGGCGCAGGTCTGGGGTATCACGTTCGCGTACGACCAGACGCTGGCCAACGAGAGCCCGACCGCGTATCCACCCGAGTTCGACGCGTTGATGACGCGGCTGAACGAGCGGCTGTTCGAGCGGCTCGAAGAGGTCCGCGATGTCCGGCGGCGCGCGAAAGTGTTTGCGTTCCCGCAGCAGATGGCCACGCTCCGGGATCCGCTCACGCAGTGGGTGGCCGACGTCTTTTCCGCGCGCGAGTTCGACGGACGGGTGCTGCTGCGCGGCGTGTACTTCACCAGCGGCACCCAGGAAGGCACGCCGATCGATCGACTGCTCGGCACCATCGGCCGGACATTCGGTGCGACCGATGCCGTGATGTCGCCGCGCGGACCGGGCAAAGCCTATTTCGTCGAACATCTGCTGAAGCAGGTGATGATCGGCGAGTCGGGCCTGGCCGGCGTCAATCGCCGGCTGGAATTACGAAATGCCTCGTTCCTGCTGGGCGCGTACGTGGCGGCCGGGCTGATCGCTGCTCTCGGTGTTGCGGCCGTTTCGATCAGCTATACCCGCAACCGCGAGTTCCTCGAACAGATTGACCGGGACATCACGGCGTTCGAACAGACGCCATCGGTCACGCCCGCGTCCTCGCTCGACGCCATCGTCACGCGACTGGACGGCATTCGCGCCGTCGTCGATACCACGGATCAGTATCGCAACACGACCTCGCTTCCCATGCGCTGGGGTCTCTATGAAGGGCGATCGCTCGGCAATTCTGCGCGCGACGCCTACGTCCGCGAGCTCGACAGCATCCTGCTTCCACGGTTCGAGACGCAGATCCAGTCACGGCTGGTCAAGTACCGGGCGATCCACAAAGGCTCTACGTGTATTTCAAGGGTTACCTGATGCTGGGCGAGCCGAAACACCTGGACAAGGAGTATCTCCAGAGGCTGGCCGATTCAGAGTGGAAACACGCCGAGGGCGGAGCGGCGGCGGCCGGGCCCGCCGTGTCGCAGCACTTCAAGGCGCTGATGGACAATGCATCCACGCTCCGGCCGCTTCCGCTCGACGGACGGCTCGTTGGCCAGGCGCGAAGCAGCCTGCCGCGCACGCTGATGCCGAGAATCCTCTACGACGACATCAAGGCCAGCAACGTCGACGAGCCGGGGCAGGGGCTGCGGATCGATCAGGCGGCCGGCCTCGGCGCGGAGAAGGTTTTCAGCCGGAGAAGCGGGGTGCCACTCTCGACACCGATGCCGCGGCTCTATACGAAAGCGCAGTTCAACGTGATTACGATCCAGGGTCGCGCGGAGATGGTTCAGCTGCTGCAGAAGGACGCGTGGGTCTGGGGCGACAGCGCCGCATCGCTCGCCAACGCGGGGTCGATCTTTTCTGGCGTCAGCGATCTGTACGAGACGGACTACATGCAGAGGTGGGACGGGCTCCTGGACGATTTGCAGTTCGTTCGCTTCACGACCATGGCGCAGGCCAACGAGGCGCTGAAGATCCTGACCTCTCCGACCTCACCGCTGCGCGGTCTGCTCACGGTCATCGCCGCCAACACGACGCTTGTCGAGAACCAGACGGCGGCGCCGAAGGGCGTGGTCGATCAGACGAAGAAAAAGGTCACCGACACGATCGCGGGCGTACTGAAACCGATGGAGGACGCCGTCGGGATGGCGGCGGTCCAGCCGGGCACGCGGGTGACGGCTCACTATCAGTGGGTCCGCCAGCTCTCGGGCGGCGAAGCGGGCAAGACGCCGCTCGATGCCGTCATCAATTCGATCGGCGAGATTCAGAAGCAGATCGATACGCTGGGCCCGGATGTGGCCGGGGGCAGTTCGCTTCAGATCCTGTCGAACCCCTCCTTCCGCGTGTTATTGCAGTCGCTCCGTCAACAGGCCGCGACGCTGCCGCCTGCTGTCGGCCGGATCGTCTCGGAGATCGCCGACGCGCCCGAGGCCAACGTCATCAGGAGCGCGACCGGCCAGGTGGAGGAAGTGTATACGCAGCGGATCGTTCCCAACTGCACCAGCCTCATCGGGAACAAGTATCCGTTCGCGAGCGCGCAGAGCGACGTTCAACTGACGGACTTTGGCACCGTGTTCGGTTACGACGGGCTCTTCGACAAGTTCTTTGCGGAGTATCTCGAAAAGCAGGTGGACACCACGGGCTCCATCTGGACCTGGCGCCCGGGATCGGTGACCCCGTCCCATCGCCTGCTCGAGCAGATGCAGCAGGCACGCTACATTCGCGACATGTTCTTCAACCCCGGATCGAAGATGCCGGAGGTGAAGTTCTTCGTGACCTTCTCCGATCTGGATCCCGCCACGCAACGCTTCGTGCTGCAGATCGACGGGCAAACGACGGACACCAAGGGGCAGAAGCAGCCGGTCACCTGGCCGGGTCCGATGCCGGGTAATGCGATTCCCACGTTCGAGGCCCGCTACTTCGATCCTCCGAAGCCGTACGGTGGTCCCTGGGCCTGGTTTCGAATGGTGGACGATCACAGAGCAGGTGCTCCGGACGCGCAGCAACGGATTGGTCTGAGCATCCAGGACAGCTATCACCGCGTGCGAGTGACCGTCGAACCGGCCCGCGCAACCGGCAACCCGTTCGCCTCGGGAAGCTGGCGCCAATTCAGTTGCGAATCGTGAATCGCCGATGCAAGTAGGGTTTTACGGCAAGCTGCCCAGCCACGGGGATTTCCTGCGGCGGCGCGTCTCGGATGCGTTCGTGGATGCATGGGACGCCTGGCTGCGCGAGTGCCTGACCGCGAGCCGCACCGCGCTCGGTCCGCGCTGGCTGAATGTGTATCTCACCAGTCCGGCGTGGCGTTTCGTGTGCGCCGCCGGCGCCTGTGGACCGTCTCCTGTGATCGGAATCGCGGCCCCGAGCGTTGATCAGGTAGGGCGATACTTTCCGATTACGCTCGTCGCCGAGCTGCCGCCGGACGTCAGTCTGCTAACGGCCGCGTCCTCCCCGCGGTTTTTCGAGGCCGCCGAGCAGCTGGTGATCGAAACGCTGGCGACCGAGCGGGTCGACTTCGACCGATTCGATCAGGGGGCCATGGCGCTCGAACGGGAACTCACGCCTGTCGCTCTGCCACCCGAGCTGGTGCTCGATCCCACCGCCTCGGCCATCGTGACCGACAACCCGCAGGCCTGGCAGGTACCACTGGCCTCAGCCGGTGATGTCTCATCCGCGTTCAACCAGATCCTGTCACTGCACCTCGAGGCCAAGTATCGGCCGCTGGTTCTCTTATGGACCGACGGTTCCGGTGTCGTCGAGCCCAGTTGCCTGGTGCTGAAGGGTCTCCCCAATCCCGCGCTCTATCCGGCCCTTCTGGAAGGCGCCTGGGACGCGTATCGCTGGCGTTCGGTGCCGGCGCGCGTGTCCGTGTCCGAGGAGGCGACGCTGACCGGGACGCTGGTCATGGACGAAGTCGCGCCGCTGTACTTCCGGTCGGCGGCCGCGACCGACGTCGGCCGGATCCGCACGAACAACGAGGACGGATTCGTCGAGCGGCCCGAGGTCGGCGTGTGGGCGGTCGCCGACGGCATGGGCGGCCACAGCCACGGCGAGGTCGCCAGCCAGATGGTCTGCGACGCGCTTGCCGATTTTCCACTGGATGGTACGTTCGACGAGGCTATCGACGCCGCTCGGAAACGGGTCCAGGACGTCAACGACCACCTGGCCAGGACAGGTGCCGGGGCCGATCCGGCCGAGCGAAGTGGAAGCACGGTCGTTGTCCTATTGGTGCGGGGACCGCGTTCGGCGGTCCTGTGGGCCGGAGACAGCAGGGTCTACCGGTGGCGCGCCGGAACCCTCGAACAGCTCACCAGGGATCATAGTCTTGCCCAACTGGCCGGATCGGACGCCGCGGAATCCAGTGTCATTACACGGGCGGTGGGGATTGACGGAGATTTGACACTGGACGTCCACCGGGACGCCGTTCGCCCGGATGACAGGTTTCTTCTCTGCTCGGACGGGCTCACCCGGGTGCTCCCCGATTCGGAGATTAGCGACTGGATGAAGCTGCCGGATATTCACGCCGCCGTCGAGGGGCTTATCAAGGCAACGCTGGATGCCGGCGCCCCGGATAACGTGACGGTGGTGGTGGCGGAAGTGCACTCATGAGGATCATTCCCGGGTGCGGCATTTCGGGTATAGTATCCGCTCTCGATCCTGCGGCCATGTAAATGCTGGGAACACCGAGGCTTCGTGATGAACGCTGCGTGGGATGGGCAGGCGCTGCTTCAGCCGATTTCTCCAGATCAGCCGTGCGGCGTGAGTCTGGACGATTCGATGATGCTGTCGTCGCTCGACGCGCTTCGTTTGTTTGGCCAGGCCCGGTCGCCGGAAGCCCCACCCGATACCGACGGGGACGAGAACGAACTCGCCAAGGCCAAACCGCCGATCGAGTGGGCACGAATTCGGGCCGATGCCCTCGACGGGCTGACCAAGAGCAAGGATCTTCGGTTACTTGCCTACCTGGGAACGGCTTCGCTTCGAACCGACGGGCTGCCGGCTTACGCCAGCGTCCTGACGACCGCCTCCCAGTGGCTCGAAACCTATTGGCCCCAGGTGTATCCACTCCTCGACGAAGACGCAATCGCGAGGAGGAATGCGTTGAACTGCCTCGCGGATCCCATGGCGGTGATCGACCGAATATGGCGTTTGCCCCTCGTCGCGAGTCGCCAGCATGGGCGCTACAGCTTGCGCGACATCGAGATTGCCCGGGGGCAGGCGGCGCCGGGTCCGTTGGAAGCCAAGCCCGACGAAGCCGCGATCCTCAGCGCGTTCGGGGAACTTTCGCTCGAAGACCTGACAGCTCTTGACGCCACCATCGCGGCAGGCAGCGCGGCGCTGACCAGCATCGATGCCAAAATGCGTGGTGAGGGCGGACCCGAAGTCGCGCCGGATTTCGCACCCCTGGTCACGCAGTTTGCGAAGCTGAATCGAGTCTGCAAGGAACAGCTGGCCACGCGCGGGGCATTGACGGGCGAGGCTGGCGCTGACGGCACCGAAGGCGGTGCTTCGGGCCAGGCGGGATTCAGGGGAGGCGTGATCAACTCGCGCGCGGATGCCATTCGGGCGATGGACGCGGTCGCGGAGTACTTCAGGCGCAACGAGCCGTCGAGTCCGATTCCGTTGTTCGTCGATCGCGCCAAGCGTCTCGTCGCAAAGGACTTTCTCGAGGTGCTCGCCGACATTGCCCCCGACGCGCTTTCGGTGGCACGGTCGGCAGGCGGGCTGAAAGACCAGTAAAAGCGTAGTAATCCGGGAGGTATGCCGTGGCGAAGGCCAGCAGTCAGAAATTCATCGCCCGCAACCGGGCACCCCGTGTCCAGATCGAATACGATGTCGAACTCTACGGGGCGGAGAAAAAGATCCAGCTGCCGTTTGTGATGGGGGTGCTAGCGGACCTTTCGGGGAAGCCGACCGAACCGCTGCCGCCCGTCGCCGATCGCAAGTTCCTCGACATCGACGTCGACAACTTCGACACTCGGATGAAGGCGCTCAAGCCGCGCGTGGCATTTCAGGTGCCGAACACGCTCACCGGCGAAGGCAACCTCAGCGTGGAGCTGACGTTCGACAGCATGGACGACTTTTCGCCGGCGGCTGTCGCGTCGAAGGTGGACGCGCTCAACAAGCTGCTCGAGGCTCGGAAGCAGCTCTCGAACCTGATCACCTACATGGACGGCAAGAGCGGGGCAGAAGATCTGGTCGCCAAACTGCTGCAGGATCCGGCGCTCCTGCAGACGCTGGCCTCGACGAAGAACCCCAGGGCGAGACGTCCTGATCCTGACGTGACGGAAAGCGGAGAACATCATGGCAGATCCCAAAGCCCAGCAGCAGGAAACGTCGGCGATCGGGGCAACCGAAGTCAGCGACTTCGACTCGCTCCTCAAGAAGGAGTTCAAGCCGAAGACCGACGAGGCCAAAGAGGCGGTCGAACGAGCGGTCCGCACGCTCGCGGAGCAGGCGCTCTCCCAGACGAAGCTGATTAGCACGGACGTCGTCAAGTCGATCGAGGCCATCATCGCGCAGCTCGACAAGAAGCTCACCGAGCAGATCAACCTGATCCTGCACCACGAGGACTTCCAGAAGCTGGAAGGCGGCGTGGCGCGGCCTGCATCACCTCGTCAACAACACCGAAACGGACGAAATGCTCAAGATCCGTTTCATGAACATCAGCAAGCACGATCTCGGGCAAGACGCTGAAGCGGTACAAAGGGACCGCCTGGGATCAGAGCCCGCTGTTCAAGAAGATCTACGAGGCCGAATACGGGCAGTTCGGCGGCGAACCGTTTGGCTGCCTCGTCGGGGACTACTACTTCGACCAGACGCCTCCCGACGTCGAGTTGCTGGGCGAGATGGCGCAGGTTGCGGCCGCCGCGCACACCCCATTCATCTCCGCGGCCTCGCCGACGATCATGCAGATGTCGTCCTGGCAGGAACTGGCCAATCCGAGAGACCTGACGAAGATCTTTACGACGCCGGAATACGCCGCGTGGCGGTCACTCCGGGAATCCGAGGACGCCCGGTACCTTGGTCTCGCGATGCCGCGGTTCCTGGCGCGTCTTCCCTACGGAGCCAAGACGAATCCGGTCGAAGACTTCGCGTTCGAGGAGGATACGGGCGCGGCGGATCACAGCAAGTACACCTGGGCGAACGCCGCCTACGCGATGGCGACGAACATCAACCGCTCGTTCAAGTTGTACGGCTGGTGCTCGCGCATCCGTGGCGTCGAATCCGGCGGCTCGGTCGAAGGTCTTCCGGTCCACACGTTCCCGACCGACGACGGCGGCGTGGACATGAAGTGCCCGACCGAGATTGCCATCAGCGACCGCCGCGAGGCCGAACTCGCGAAGAACGGGTTCATGCCGTTGTTACATCGCAAGAACTCCGACTTCGCCGCGTTCATCGGCGCGCAGTCCGTGCAAAAGCCGTTCGAGTACACCGATCCGGACGCCACCGCGAATGCGAACCTTGCCGCGCGGCTGCCGTATCTGTTTGCATGCTGCCGCTTCGCGCATTACCTGAAGTGCATCGTCCGGGACAAGATCGGATCGTTCAAGGAACGCGAGGACATGCAGGTCTGGCTGCAGAAGTGGATCATGAACTACGTGGACGGCGATCCGGCCCACTCGTCCGAAACGACGAAGGCGCATGAAGCCGCTGGCCGCCGCGGAAGTGCAGGTTGCGGAAGTAGAAGGCAATCCCGGTTACTACTCGGCGAAGTTCTTCCTTCGTCCGCACTATCAGCTGGAAGGGCTGACCGTCTCGCTACGCCTCGTCTCGAAGCTGCCGTCCGCGAAAGCCGGCTAGTGCGCTCCGAAGACAGTGTTCGCTTTCGTTGAGTTGATCGTTCAATACAAGAGCGGTAGAGGAGCGTTGAATTATGGCATCAGACACTTTTGCGAAGCTTGGGGACATCAAGGGGGAATCGCCTGACGACAAGCACAAGGATGAGATCGAAGTGCTGTCGTACTCGTGGGGCGTCACGCAACGCCGGGTCCATGGCGTTCGGCGGCGGCGGTGGCGAGGGCAAGGCGACGCTTCCACGATCTGTCGTTCACGCACAAGGTCGACAAGGCCTCGCCCGTGCTCATGCAGACCTGCGCGACCGGCGTCCATCTGAAGGAAGGGACGATCACGGTTCGCAAGTCCGGCAAGGGACAGCAGGAGTTCCTCATCATCAAGATGAACGACATCATCATCACCAGCGTGACCAACGGCGGCGGCGGCGGCGCGGACGGCGCGTCCGAAAACGTGAGCATCGCCTTTGCGAAGGTGGACATGCGAGTACAAGCCGCAGAAGCCGGACGGATCGCTCGATGCGGGCATCCATTTCAAATACGACCTCAAGGCCCAGAAGGACGGGTAGAGTCGGAGTTACGCTGTGGCTCCAGGTAACTACGAACGCCCCGGGCGCCGGAGACATGTTCTTCAAGGTCAAGGGCGCCAAGCACGGCGACATCAATGGCGAGGCCCAGGACCAGAAGCACAAGAACGAAATCGAAGTGCTCAGCTGGTCCTGGGGCATGCAGGGCAAGGCTTCCATCAGCACGGGTGCCGCTGCCGGCAAGGCCACGATGCGCGAGTTGCGCATCGTCAAGAAGGTCGACAAGGCATCCACCGCCTTGATGGCTGCGCTTCGCACGAACGAGGTGATCAAGGAAGGGGTTCTGATCCTCAGGAAAGCGGGCACCTCGAAGTTGGAGTACTTGAAAATCACCATCTCGGACGGCCGAGTCATGGCACTCGATGTCGAGGCCGGTGATGACTCGGGAACCCCCACTCTCCTCGAGCGGGTGTCCTTTTCGTTCAACAAGATTGCCGTCGAGTACACGCCTCAAGGCGGGGATGGCCTGCCACAGGGCTCGACTACCTTCGAAGACGAATGGGCAGGGGGTAGTTAGCTCATGACGCTTTCGGACGCCGCCGAGCGGACCTTGAAGGATGGCGATCCTCACGCCGCGCTCGCGCGGCTCCAGGAAGACATCCGCGCACACCCATCTGACGCGAAGCTTCGCGTCTTTCTGTTTCAGCTCCTCTGCGTTGTGGGCCAGTGGGATCGTGCGCTGAATCAGCTCAAGGTGGCGTCAGAGCTCGATGCGCTCGCCCTTCCGATGGCGCAGATGTACGGAGAGGCCGTCCGTTGCGAATTGATCCGCGACGAGGTCTTCGACGGAAAAAAATCGCCGATGGTCCTGGGTGAGCCCGATCAATGGCTGGCGCTGCTGATCGAGTCACGGCTGCAGGCCGGACAGGGTCAGGCGACGCAATCCGAGGAGCTCCGCCTTCGTGCGTTCGAAGCAGCGCCGGCGTCGAGCGGCCACATCGACGGCAAGCCGTTCGAGTGGGTGGCCGACGCCGATTCGCGGCTGGGCCCCGTGCTGGAAGCGATCATCAACGGACGCTATTACTGGGTTCCGTTCTCTCGTGTGAGCGAGATCACGATGGAAGCGCCGGAGGATCTGCGCGATCTGGTGTGGATGCCGGCGCACCTGCACTTCGAGAACGGCGGCGAGTCGCTCGCGCTCATCCCGACGCGATACCCCGGCTCGCAGAGCGCCGCCGACGGCGGCCTGGCGCTGTCGCGCAAGACCGCGTGGGAGCCGATTGCCGACGACGCGTACCGTGGTCTCGGCCAGCGTATCATCGCGACCGACACCGGCGAGACGCCCTTCCTCGAGATTCGCGCGCTGTCGATCACGGCGAACGGCGATCCGGCGCCTGACGATACGGGCGCGGACCATGCCTGAGCAGCTTCCTCAGCAGGATCAGCTTCAGCCCGCGTTGCTGGATCGCCTGACCGACGACGAACCGGAAAAGAAACTCGAGCCGCGCCTGCAGCGGGTCATCTCGAAGCGGCGTCTCCGGGAGGCCGTGCTGCGCGATCTGGCGTGGTTGTTCAACACGACCCGGCTCGATGCGAAGATGGATCCCGTGACGCTCCCGTATGCGCGGCGTTCGGTGATCAACTTCGGCCTTCCCGCGCTGTCCGGCCAGCTGGCGTCGACGCTTGAAGTACCGGATCTCGAGCGTGCCATCCGGCAGGCCATCCTCGATTTCGAACCGCGGATCCTGCCCGAGTCGCTGCAGGTGCGCGCGCTCGAAACGGAAGCGATGGACCACCACAATGTCATCGGCGTGCAGATTTCCGGTCAGCTCTGGGCACAGCCGCTGCCGCTCGAGCTGATGCTCCGGACCGAGATCGACCTGGAGACCGGGCAGGTGGAGGTCGCAGACCTTGCGCCGTCGCGGGTGACGTAATGGATCCCCGCCTCCTGCAGTACTACGAGCGCGAGCTGGGACATCTCAGCGAGATGGGCGCGGAGTTCGCCCAGCAGTTTCCGAAGATCGCGGGTCGGCTCGGCATGAACGCCCTCGAGGTCGCAGATCCGTACGTCGAGCGGTTGCTTGAAGGCGCCGCGTTCCTGGCGGCCCGGGTGCAGCTGAAGATCGACGCGGAGTTTCCGCGCTTCACGCAGTCGCTGCTCGAGATTGTCTATCCGCACTACCTGGCTCCGACGCCCGCGATGCTGATCGCGCAGCTGCATCCCGACAAGAGCGATCCTGGCCTGGCGAGCGGCACGCGCACGGTGCCGCGCGGCACCTCGATGCATTCCGTCGTCGGTCCGGACGACGCGACCGCCGTGCGAGTTCCGGACGGCGCACGAGGTCACGCTTCTCCCGCTCGATGTCGTATCGGCGAGCTATTTTTCGTTCGCGCCCGATCTGCCGCTCAACACGCTGCCGATCGCGTCGCGGATCCGGGGCGGGCTTCGCATGCGGCTGCGGACGACCGCTGGCCTGAAGTTCGCGCAAACGCGGATCGATCGCCTCAACTTCTATCTGGCAGGACGCGACGATGCGGCGAACAAGCTGCTCGAACTGAGTCTGGCAACGGGGCTGGGCGTGCTGGTCCGGCCAATCGGCGGACGTCCGTCAGACGTCACGCTGCTGCCGCCGTCGGCCATTCGACCGGTTGGGTTTACCGACGACGAAGCGTTGCTGCCTGCGAGCGTACGATCCTTCCAGGGATACCGTCTGCTGCAGGAGTACTTCAGCTTCCCGCAGCGTTATCGATTCCTCGAGTTGGCCGGACTGCTTCCGAGCCTGGGTCGGATCACGGGGAACGAAGTCGAGCTCGTGATTCTGTTCGGCCGCGGCGACCCCGCGCTCGAAAGCGTGATCGACGGGTCGTACCTGCAAATGTTCTGCACGCCAGCCGTGAATCTCTTCGAGAAGGCACGCCTCGATCGGATTCACGTGAGCGACTCGACGTTCGAATTCCACGTCGTCGCGGATCGAACCCGGCCGCTGGACTTCGAGATTTACCAGATCACGGACGTTGTCGGTCACGGCGCGGGCGACGACAGCGAGCAGCGCTTTCTTCCGTTCTATACGGCTGACAGCACCGATTTCGACCACCACCAGCCGGCCTATTTCACGACGCGCAGGGAACCGCGCGTCATTCCCCCGGATCAGCGGCGGCGAGGACCCCGATCGAGCTACATCGGCAGTGAAGTCTTTCTGTCGCTCGTCGACTCGAATCAAGCGCCGTATTCCACCGACCTGCGACAGCTCTCGCTCCAGGCGCTGTGCACCAACCGCGATCTGGTGCTGCACATGCCGGCCGGCCTGGGCCAGAGTGACTTTTCGTTGAACATCGCGGCGCCGGTCTTGAGTGTGCGGACGATTAGCGGCCCGAGCCGGCCCTATTCGGCCATCGCGGATCGCGCCATCGCGTGGCGCGCGATCAGCCATCTGTCGCTCAACTACCTCTCGCTCGTAGACGCAACCCCGCAGCAGGGCGCGGCGGCCCTGCGGGATTTGCTCGAGCTCTACGCGACGACGACCGATGTGAGCGCGAGACGGCAGATCGAGGGCATCCAGGCCGTGAACGTGAAGCGCGTCGTCCGCAGGCTGCCGGCGAGAGGTCCGATTGCGTTCGGCCGCGGCCTCGAAATCACGGTTGACGTGGACGAGATGGCATTCGAGGGAGGCAGCGCGTTCCTGCTCGCCGCCGTGCTGGAGCGCCACTTCGCGCGGTACGTGTCGATCAATTCAGTTACTGAAATGGTGTTGCGTTCGCAGAGCCGAGGCGAGATCAATCGATGGACGCCAAACTGGGGCACGAGACCGACGCTCTAACGTTCCTGTTGGACGTCGCGAAGGAGCCGTATCGCTACGACTTCTATCAGACGTTGCGGCGGCTCGAGTGTCTCTACGACAACAAGCCACGCTGGGGGACGGCACTTCGTCCCGTGGACGAGCCGGTCAGGCTGGGACAGGACCCGGATCTGTCGTTTGCGCCTGCCCCGCTGGCGTCGCTCGAATTCGGGAAGGACGGCGCGCCGCCCCGGCTGCAGGTGCGGCTCTTCGGGATGCTGGGCCCCAACGGTCCGCTGCCGATCCACCTGACCGAGTACGTGCGGCACCGGCTCCGGCATGCGAGTGACCCGACGCTCAGCCGGTTCCTCGACATGCTTCACCATCGATTCATCGCGCTGCTCTACCGGGCCTGGGCGCAGGCGCAGCCGCACGTCAACCGGGATCGCGCGGGCGACGACCACTATTTGGGGTACGTTGGGACGTTCATCGGTATCGCTCCGGGATCGCTGCGAGACCGGGATACGGTCCCGGATCTGGCAAAGCTGTTTCATGTCGGCACCCTGGTGCGCCAGGTGCGCGATGCCGACGGGCTGGCGGCTATCATTCGTCAGTTTTTTCGCGTGCCGGCGCGCCTGGAAGAATTCGTCGGCCACTGGTTGTTGCTCTCGCCGCGCGATCGCACGTATCTGCGCGGGGGGGACGCGAAGATCCTCGGTATGAGCGCGGTGGTGGGTTCGCGAGTCTGGGACCATCAGAGCAAATTTCGGATTCATCTCGGGCCGCTGACGCTTCAACAATATGAGGCGTTCCTTCCAGCCTCGCGTCCTGGCAAGGATGGGGTGAGGCCCAGGCGTACGCAGTTGCGCAAACTCGTCGATTGGGTTCGTTTCTATCTCTGCCTGGAACTCGACTGGGACGTCCGGCTGCACCTCAAACGTGCCGAGGTGCCGTCGCTGAAGCTTGGAAAGAAGGGGCAACTGGGCTGGACCACGTGGCTGGGAAACCGGACGTCGCCATCCGACGCCGGCGACCTGTACCTGAATGGCGAAATGTTCGTTGATCGAGAGCTGGTGGCATGACCGAGATCAGTCGCTCTGCGTTGTTCGGCAAACTCAACAGCCTGGCGTACAAGGCGATCGAGGGCGCGACGGTGTTCTGCAAATTGCGCGGAAACCCGTACGTCGAGCTCGTTCACTGGATTCAGCAGATTCTGCAGACGCCAGACTCCGACATGCATCGGATCGTGCGCCACTTCGAGGTGGACTCGTCCCGTCTCGCCAAGGACATCACCGAAGCGCTGGATCGGCTGCCCCGCGGCGCGACGTCCATCTCGGATCTGTCGACGCACGTCGAGAACGCCGTCGAGCGTGGGTGGGTGTACGCGACCCTGATGTATGGGGACACGCGCGTCCGGACCGGCCACCTGATGGTCGGGATGATCAAGACGCCGTCCCTGCGTAACGCGCTGCTCGCGATCTCGAAGCACTTCGAGGCGATCAAGGGCGACACGCTGACCGAGCAGTTCGGGAAGATCGTGAATGGATCTCCGGAGGACTCGCTCGGTGCGACGGACAACTCGACGATGGCCACACCCGGCGAAGCGAGCGGCGCCATGGCGCCCGCGCAGCTGGGCAAGAAAGAGGCGCTGAAACGCTTCGCCACGAACCTCACCGAACGCGCGAAGAGCGGTCAGCTCGATCCGGTCAGCGGGCGCGACGAGGAGATTCGTCAGATCGTGGACATCCTCATGCGGCGGCGGCAGAACAATCCGATCCTGACCGGTGAAGCGGGAGTTGGAAAAACCGCGGTCGTGGAAGGGTTCGCGGCGCGCATTGCCCGCGGCGATGTGCCGCCCCCACTGAAGAACGTGCAGGTCTACACGCTCGACATCGGGCTGCTGCAGGCGGGCGCGAGCATGAAGGGCGAGTTCGAGAACCGTCTGCGCCAGGTCATCGACGAGGTGCAGGCCTCCGCCGAGCCGATCATCCTGTTCGTGGACGAGGCACACACGCTCATCGGCGCCGGCGGCGCCGCAGGCACCGGCGACGCGGCGAACCTCCTGAAGCCAGCTCTCGCGCGCGGGACGCTGCGGACGATTGCCGCGACGACGTGGGCGGAGTACAAGAAGTACATCGAGAAGGACCCGGCGCTCACGCGTCGATTCCAGGTCGTGCAGATCTTGGAGCCAAGCGAGGAGAAGGCGACCCTCATGGTGCGAGGTGTCGCAACGACGCTCGAGAAACATCATCGCGTGCAGTTGCTCGACGAAGCACTCGAAGCCGCGGTGCGGCTGTCACATCGCTACATTCCCGCGCGTCAATTGCCGGACAAGGCCGTCAGCCTGCTGGATACCGTCTGTGCCCGTGTGGCAATCAGCCAGCACGCCGTGCCGCCGCAGCTGGAAGACTGCCGCAAGACAATCGAGGCGCTGGAGATCGAGCTGGGGATCATCGCCCGCGAAGAAGCTGTGGGCGTGAACGCCACGGAGCGCCGCCTCGCGTGTGAGGCGAAGCTGGCTGCGGCGGAGGCGAGACGTGTGGACCTCGAGAAGCGATGGGAGGACGAGCGCAAGCTCGCCGATCGTCTCCTCGAGATCCGCGGGATCCTGAGACAAGCCGCCGATCAGGCGTCGGCGTCCGCGAAGGCCGCGGCGACACAGACGAGCGACGCCAAGGCCGAAACGCCAGGCACCAAAGCCGAGGCGACCGCCACGAAGGGTGACACGCCAGCCACCAAGCCATTGACCCCCGAGGAGCGCACGCAGCTGCTCGGAGAGTTGGCCGATCTGCAGTCAAAGCTGTCGACGCTGCAGGGCGAGTCGCCGCTCATCCTCCCCAGCGTGGACGAGCAGGCGGTCGCGGCGGTCGTCCAGGACTGGACCGGTGTGCCGGTCGGTCGCATGGTGAAGAACGAAGTGGAGTCTCTGCTGCATCTTGCGGAGACGCTCAATCAGCGTGTCATCGGGCAGCGCCACGCGCTCGACATGATCGCGCGGCGCATCCACACGTCGCGCGCCAAGCTCGACAACCCCAACAAGCCGATAGGCGTCTTCATGTTGTGCGGGCCGTCCGGCGTCGGGAAGACCGAAACGGCGCTGACGCTCGCTGAAGCGCTGTATGGCGGCGAGCAGAACGTCATCACGATCAACATGAGCGAATTCCAGGAGAAGCACACTGTCTCCACGCTCAAGGGATCGCCGCCCGGTTATGTCGGCTACGGCGAGGGAGGCATTCTGACGGAAGCCGTCCGGCGGCGTCCGTACAGCGTCGTCCTCCTGGACGAAATCGAGAAGGCGCACTCTGACGTGCACGAGCTCTTCTTCCAGGTCTTCGACAAGGGCTGGATGGAGGATGCCGAAGGGCGCTACATCGATTTCAAGAACACCGTCATCCTGCTGACGTCGAACGTCGGCACGGAGCTGATCGTGAGCATGTGCAAGGACCCGGAACTCATGCCGGATCCCGAGGGCATTGCGAAAGCGCTGCGCGAGCCGCTGCTCAAGAAGTTCCCGGCGGCGCTGCTCGGACGTCTCGTCGTGATCCCGTACTACCCGTTGAGCGACGCAATGCTCGCGAGCATCGTCCGGCTGCAGCTCGGCCGGATCGCGCGACGCGTGGAGGATCATCACAAGATTCCGTTCAGCTACGACGATGAGGCCGTGAAGCTCATTGTGAGCCGGTGCACCGAAGTCGAAAGTGGCGGGCGCATGGTCGATGCGATTCTGACCAACACCATCCTGCCCGAAATAAGCCACGAGTTCCTCAAGCGGACGATGGAAGGGATGACGCTGAAGGGGGTTCGGCTGAACGTCGCGAACGGGAATTTTGACTATCGGTTCGACTGAAGACACGCGTCGGGGTCACGCCCGGCGCGCACAGGAAAACGAAGATGTTTGGTGAGCATATGCAGGACCTGCTCGACCACTCGACCGAGCCTGAGCCCGATGAGCCGCCGCGCGAGCTGACGGTTGACGAGGCGGTCCAGATTGCGATCCAGCTTCAGCGGGACGATCACCTCGAGGAAGCGGACGTGGTGTTTGGCCATATTCTCAAAGTCGATCCGGACAATCCCCGTGCGCTGCACTTCTCCGGCATCCTCGCGCACCAGCTCGGGCGCGGCAACGATGGGATCGCGCTGATCGAGAAAAGTCTTTCGATCGTGCCTGACTCGGCAGACTGGTACAACAACCTCGGGATCGTGCTCCAGGAATCGAACCACCTGGACGAGAGCCATCGAGGCGTATCACCGCGCGATTGCGCTCAATCAGAGCCATGCCAATGCCCACAGCAACCTTGGTGTCTTGCTGCGGGCGACGGGCAAACCGGCGGAAGCTGAAGCCGCGTACCGGAACGCCATAAGCCTGAACCCGGAGCACATCGACGCGCACACGAACCTGGGAGTGCTGCTGTACGGCCTGAGGCGCAGGGAGGAAGCCGTCGCGTGCTTCTGCAGGGTGATCACGCTCCGGCCGAAGCATCCTGAAGCGCGACGGCTGCTGGCGCTGGCGCATTGCACGCTGGGCGAGTTCGACAAGGCGATCAAAATCTACGAAGACTGGCTCGCGGACAATCCCGACGATCCGGTCGCCGCCTACATGCTGTCGGCGTGCACCGGCCGCAGCGTTCCCGAACGCGCCTCTGATGGGTTCGTGCGGATCACGTTCGACAGCTTTGCGGGGAGCTTCGAGTCGAAGCTGGCGAAGCTCTCGTACCGCGCGCCGGCGCTGGTGGCCGCGATGCTCGACGACGCGGGCATCGAGGCGTCGCAAAACCTCGACGTGCTCGACATGGGCTGTGGCACTGGACTGTGTGGTCCCCTGATCCGGAAGTACGCGCGCCGGCTGATCGGGATCGATCTCTCGGGGGGCATGCTGAGGCACGCTCAAGAAAAGCAGGTGTATGACGACCTGCTGCAAATCGAGCTGACCGAGTACCTGCGGGGCCAGAGTGAGGCGTTCGACATCATCGTATCTGCCGACACGCTGGTGTACTTCGGCGCGCTCGAGAGCGTTTTCGCGGCAGCGTCAGGGGCGCTCCGGCCTGGAGGACTCCTGATCTTCACGCTCGAGCACGGCGTGGCCGCGTCCGCACCGGACTATCATCTCGAAACACACGGCCGATATACGCACGCCCGGCCGTACGTCGAGCGGTCGCTCGCGAACAGCGGATTTGAATCGGAGATCGGCCTGGCCGAGCTTCGGATGGAGGCCGGCGCGCCGGTCGCGGGACTCGTGGTTCGGGCGAAGAAGGTGGCCCGCGGTGAGGGATAATCCGTCGCGCCCGATTCGTATATCGGGGTACAGTGTGCTCGATCGCATCGAGCCCACCGGGATCCGCGGTGGAATTGCGCGGACGGGTACAGCCGTACCCGCGAGAGATCGTGGGCGGTTTGAAAAGCGTCTACGTCGATGCCGAGGGATGTCATGCCTAGAGTGATGGAAATCGTCACGCCGCTCGGCGAGGACGTCCTGCTGTTCCATGGCATGAGCGCGCGCGAGGAGATGAGCCGGCCGTTCGAGTACCAGCTCGATCTCCTCAGCATGAAGAACGACATCGCCGTTGACGACATTCTGGGCAAGAACGTCACGATCAAACTGGTGTTGCCGGAGGATCAGACGCGGTACTACAACGGCTACGTCACGCGCTTTTCGCAGGGCAACATGTATGGCCGCTACAACCGGTACCTCGCGACGGTCCGTCCCTGGCTCTGGTTCCTGACGCGCACCGCCGACTGCCGGATCTTTCAGGAGATGAAGGTTCCCGACATCATCAAGATGGTGTTCGCCGATCACAAGTCGGCGGACTTCAAGCTGGAGCTGACGGGGAGCTACCGGAAGTGGACCTACTGTGTCCAGTATCGGGAGAGCGACTTCAACTTCATCAGCCGCCTGATGGAGCAGGAGGGCATCACGTACTATTTCCGCCACACCGACGGCCACGACACGATGGTGTTGACGGATTCGACGACCAAGCACGCGACGGTCTCCGGATACGAGACGCTGCCCTTCATTCTGCCGGCGCAGCAGGTGAGGCCGGAGCTCGAGCACATCAGCTCGTGGGATTTCAGCCGGGACATCCAGCCTGGCGTGTACGTGCACGACGACTACGATCTCGAGCGGCCGAGCGTCGAGCTGAAGACGAAAAAGCCGCTGTCGCGCGGGTACTCGCCGAGCGATTACGAAGTGTACGACTATCCCGGCGTCTACATTCAGGCGTCGGATGGTGAGCAATACGCGTCGGTCCGGATCGACGAGCTGGGGACGCAGTTCGCCACGGCGCGCGCGGTCACGAACGCGCGTGGAGCGACCACGGGCGCGCTCTTCACCCTCGATCATCATCCGCGCGCTGATCAGAACGTGGAGCACCTGATCGTGAGCGCGAGCTACGACCTGTCGTTCGAGGACTACGAGGCGCTGCCCGCGGAGGGCGCCACGGGCTACCATTGTTCGTTCATCGCGATGCCGAGCTCGCAGCAGTTCCGTCCGAAACGGATGACCCCGAAGCCCTTCGTGCAGGGACCGCAGACCGCGGTCGTCGTCGGGCCGGGCGGCGAGGAAATCTACACCGACAAGTACAGCCGCGTGAAAGTGCAGTTCCACTGGGATCGCCTCGGCAAGAAGAACGAGAACAGTTCCTGCTGGATCCGGGTGTCGACACCGTGGGCAGGGAAACAGTGGGGCGCCGTCTCAATCCCGCGCATCGGGCAGGAAGTGATCGTCGACTTCCTGGAAGGCGATCCCGATCAGCCGATCATCACCGGGAGCGTGTACAACGCCGAGCAGATGCCGCCGTACGATCTGCCGGCCAACAAAACGCAGTCAGGCGTCAAGAGTCGCAGCTCGAAGGGGGGCGGCGGGGCCAACTTCAATGAAATCCGGATGGAAGACAAGATGGGCTCCGAGCAGGTCTTCATCCATGCGGAGAAGAACCAGGACATCGAAGTCGAGCACGACGAGACGCACTGGGTGGGGAACGATCGGAAGAAGACGATCGATCACGACGAGACGACGCACGTCAAGCACGATCGCACGGAGACGGTTGACAACAACGAGACGATCACGGTGCACGGTCAGCGGACGGAGACGGTCGACAAGAACGAGACGATCACGATCCACATGAATCGTGGAGAGACCGTCGATCTCAACGAGACGATCAGTATCGGTGGGAATCGCACGATCACCGTGAGCAAGAGTGAGACGGCCACCGTCGCGCTTGCAACGGACGCACAGTGTGGGCATCAACGAGACGATTTCCGTTGGTGCGGCGCAGGAGATCACGGTCGGCGCGATGCAGGCGATCACGGTCGGCGCGAATCAGACGACGACGGTCGGCGTCAACCAGTCGAACTCCATAGGTGCGGCCCAGTCCACTGACGTGGGAGCAGCGCGTTCGATTAGCGTCGGCGCGGATCAGTCGACGAGCGTCACCGGCAAGGCCTCGATGTCGATCGGCAAAGACGAGACGCGGAACGTGACGGACGGTCGACAGACCAGTATTGGAAAGGACGACGCGCTGAAGGTCGGGGCGAACCGGACGGCGGACATCAAGGACAACGATACGCACAAGTCCGGCAAGGTGATCACCCTCGACGCCGGTGACAAGGTGGTGATCCAGGCGGCCAAAGAAATCCACCTGACCTGCGGACAGTCGTCGATGACACTGAAGAGCGGCGGACAGATCGAGATTAAGGGCATGAAGATCGACATTCAGGGCTCGCAGTCGGTCAAACAGGAGGCGGCGCAGATTACGTCGGATGCCAGCGCGGTGAATACGATCAAGGGCGGGCTCGTGAAAATCAATTGATCTTCCCGAGGATGGGAACTGGGGCGTTCGATTCGACGTGGCATGTGGCGGTGCGCTTCGCGCTGTCTGCACTCGCGGTGTATCGAGTCGCTTTCCTCGTTGCCCGTGAAGACGGGCCCTGGGGCGTGTTCCGGCGGTTGCGGTCTTCCGTGAAGGACTCCGTGGCTGGCCGCCTCGTGACTTGTGTGAATTGCTTGAGCGTCTGGCTATCGCTGCCGCTTGCGGCGTTCGTTGGGGGCTCCTGGATCGAGCAGGTCGTGGCGTGGTGGGCCCTGTCGGGCGCGGCGGTCGTCATCGATCGGGCAACGCGCGACCCATTCGAGATCGAGCCAAAAGGACCGTTGTCATGAGTTGCTGTTCCAAGGCCGGGAGTCCCGTCATTCGGGAAGACGATATCAAGCGCGGTCTTGCCTTCGAAATCGAGTACGCGGGCGGACGAACGGTCACTGTCGTTGGCGCGGTCACTGGCCGGCGCTACACTTTCTCGGGCACGAGTCGTCTTCAGCCGGTGGATCCACGCGACGCGGTGGCCCTGCTGCGCGAACGCGCGTTTCGACTGAATCGGGTGATTCAGCCGGTGGTCGGTTGATGGGAGTGCCGTCAGCGCCGCTCGGCGGCCGTTCGGGTTCACGCGGGTAGTCGTATGGGACGACCAGCAGCGCGGCTCGGAGACTCTACGATGCACGGCTCACCACTGTTGGGTGCGGCCTGCATGACCGTGCTGATCGGCGGCAAGCCTGCCTGGCGGCTTACCGACCAGCACACCTGTCCTATCCCGAATGCGCCCCCTCCGGTGTGCTCGGGCACGCCGCACGGTCCGGGTATAACCACCCCGGGAGGTGGCGGAGGTACAGGCGTGACGCTGATTGGCGGTAAGCCTGCTGCGTGCCTGGGCGACATCGTGATGGAGCCTGGCGCCCTCGTCCCACTCCCCCCGCCCAACAACATCGTCATGGGGGAGATGACCGTGCTCATCGGCCAGGGCGGCGGCGGCGGATGTCCACCCGGCGCCAGTTGAACCTAGGTCCAACCGCCCGTGAGGCGGTTCCACGAGGTGCGTCGTGAGCGATGAGTCGGTGCTGACAGACCAGGCGCAGTACGCCGCGTTGGTCCGTGCCGGTCAGTTTGCCGGCCACGAATTGACCGGCGTGGATCTCAATGGAGCGGACTGCGCTCGCGCCGACTTGCGCGGCTCCGCGCTCCTGGAGGTCACGCTTGCCGGCGCCAATCTTGCCAACGCCGATCTGTCGTCGGCTGCGCTCCAGGACTGCGACCTTTCGGTGGCAGATCTTTCGAACGTGATGGCCACCCGCGCCAGGATTCTTTCGAGCCTGCTCCAGGGAGCGGTCTGCCATGGCGCCATATTGGATGACGCGATGTTCAGCGAATGCGATTTGTCGAGGGCCGATCTTCGGCGCGCATCGCTGGCCAGGGTGGCGATGAACAACTGCCTTGCCTCGGAATCTCGTCTGGCTGGCGCCACTCTCGTCCAAGCCTCGCTCACCGGTGCGGGGCTGTCGAGGGCCGTCTTGAGCGGGACCAACTTCAAGAGCGCTTCGATGACGGCGGTTCTGCTCGAACACGCGGTGGCCGCGGAAGCGGATTTCACCGGCGCCAACATCCGGGACAGCAATCTCACTCGAATCACCGCGCCTGGTTCGGTGTTCCTGAATGGCGTGCTCGCCAGCATCCGGGCGGAATATGCCGATTTGTCGCGCTGCGATTTCTCTGGCGCTACAGTGTCCGCGTCGATCTTCGACAGGGCCACGTTGTGGCGGTCGGCGCTGACCAGCAGTCGGTTCGCTGGCTGCTCGTTCGAGTTTGCCGATTTGCGATCGATTCGTGCCGTCGGAAGCGATTTCACCGACGTGAGCTTCGTCGGCGCGGATCTGCGCGGAGCGCATCTGCATCGATGCGTGCTGCGGGATGCCGATCTCTATTGGGCGGATCTGACGGACTGCGAGCTGATCGACTGCGACACGGCCGGTGCGCGTTTCCCGGAGCCCGTCCGTGTCGCCTACGGCCCCCGAAACGCGTCGCCCCCGCGCGTCGTTCCCGTTCCGCTGTATCGGGTTGCCGTGACGGAGGCGGAATACACGCGGATGGTTTCGTCCGGCCTCGACGGTGATTCTGAGCCGCAGGATAAGCGGCCGTGACGCACGAAGCCTCCGTGGGCCGCTCCGACGCATCGACCTCCGCGCGCGCGGCCGGCGCGACGGCATCCGGCGCTGCCACTTCTGTGAGCGACATTGGTCTAAAGCGCGCGCTCGCGGTCGCCGAAGAAGCGGCCTTCCTGTGGGTCTCGCGCTCATCCGTCGCCCGCTCGTCAGCCGTGACGTTCGATGTCCTCGCACGCCTAGACGATCGGCTGTCGCGACTCGTGTACAAACTCAGCGAAAGGCCGGTCCTCGCCGGGCCGTTCCTGCAGCACGATCCGGCGGCGTTCAAATCCGGTCTGACCTTCGTCACGGCCATCGTGGCGCTGCGCGGCCGGGTGGTCGAAGTCTTCGATCAGCTTCTCGGGCGACTCGAATCGGAACCCGATTGTCTTTTCCCTCTCGCGTCCGCACTGACCTGGCTCGACTACAGCGAAGTTCGCGCGCATGTCGAACGCCTGCTCGCGGCGCCGCCTTCCGCGCTCTTACATCTCGGACTCGTGACCGCGGTTGCACACCGCGTCGATCCCGGCCGTGCGCTGGCTCGGGCGGTGGCGGCGGACGCCCCGGCACTGCGGGCCAGTGCCCTGGAGGCCGTCGGCCGTCTCGCAGTGAAAGATCTTCGGCCCAAGCTGCATGCGGCGCTCGGCGACGAGGACGTCACGTGCCGATTCTGGGCCGCGTGGAGCGGGCTGCGGCTTGGCGACCGTGACGCGATTCCGGTCCTTGGACGGTTCGCGGCCGACCGAGGCGCATTCGCCAGGCCTGCCTGCGAGATGGCGCTGCGCGCGCTCGACCCCGATCAGGCAGTCCACGCACAGCAGCGCCTGCAGTCGATTGCCGGCAACGAGCGGCTCGCCATCGCGGCGGCCGGGATCATCGGAGATCCAACACTCGCGACCTGGCTCCTCGATTCGATGGAGTCGCCGCTGCTGGCGCGCCGAGCGGGTGCGGCGTTCTGTCTGATGACGGGTTGCGATCTTCGTCGCGACGATTTGGACGGAGATCGTCCGTCCGTCGCGGCCGCGCCGGAGGACGCCGCTCCGGAGCCTGTGTCCAACGGCGACGGGACAGAAGCGCAGCAGCGTCCGGATGCAGGCGCCGCGGCTTTCGAGGACGAGGCCGACGACGAGCTTGCCTGGCCCGGCATTCTCCCTCTCCGTAGGTGGTGGGATGGGCGTCGACAGGCGTTTGTGCCGGGCATCCGGTATGTCGCGGGACTCCCGATTCGGCCAACGGAGATGGCGCAGGTACTAGGCACGGGCAATCAGCAACAACGCGCGGCAGCCGCGTTGGAACTCGCGCTGCTTCATCCCGATGCGCCTCTGCTGGATGTCACGGCACCGGCACACAGGCAGCTCGGGAGGTCGGCCCGGCCCTCCTAGTTGCGGGCGCGTATTTCCGATGAACGTCCAGCCCCTTCAATGGTACTGACATGTGCAACGTCAACATTGCCACCGGCGAAGTCACACAGTTCGAGTTCGACGTGGTGTTGTCGGGAAGAATTCCGTGGCTGCTGATCCGTCGCTACTCGAGCGAGAACCCCGAGCTCGGTGTGATCGGCTTCGGCTGGAAGTTGAACCTCGGCACATTCCTTCGGTGCGCTGCCGACCAGATCGAGATGGTCGTTGACGGAGAGTCGTCCGCCAGATTCCCCTTGATTGGGGTCGGCCAACTCCGCCCGCTCGACGATTCCGGGGTCGCGGTGGCGCGAACGGACGCCGGCATCTCCGTCACGGACCGCACCGGCAACACCTACGTTTTCCCGTGTGGCGACCCGTTGCCGAACGTGGCGCTGTGTGTCAGGCGATACGACCACTATCGAAACTTCGTTGAGTACCGTTACGACGGCGATGCACGGCTCAAGACGCTGATCGACACGTTCAACCGGCAGATAGTGTTTGCGTACGATGGGCGCTCGCGGCTCGTCGAGATCTATGCGGCCACCGGTAACGGGCGATCGAGTCGTTGGCCTCTGGTTCACTACGAGTACGACGACCAGGATGACTTGGTGGCGGTTCTTGATCCGAACGGGCGCGCCACGAGATACGAGTACGCATCACATTTGCTGACGCGTGTGACCGATCCCAACGGTCGCGACCTCTTCTATCAGTACGACCGCAACAAGAAATGCATACGAACGTGGTTCACTGGCGGGGTTTGGGATCGGCAGTTGTGGCACGATCCGGTTCGGCAGCGCGTTCTCCTGACCAATCCCGACGGGCACCCGAAGCTCTACAAACACAACGGCAAGGGCACCATCACTGGGGACGTCGATGCCTTGGGCCGTGTGCGCGACGATGTCGTGGACCAGAATGGCCAGTTGCTGCTGCGCGCGGGCCCCGGGGGTGCCGCACCCACGGTGATCCAGCGCAACCCTGGCTCGAGAACCGTGCTGCTTTCTCAAAACGGAAGGGAAACCGTCGCCGAGGTGGACGCAAACGACCAAGTAACGTTGATGAAGAGTCCTGACGGGAACGTCTGGAAGTACGAATATGACCCGGCTGGCAACGAGATTCGTTCGGAGGATCCGGACGGTGCGGTGTGGCTATACGACTACAACGAACATGGGGATCTGGTTCGGTACGTCGATCCCATCGGGTATGAACGGTACCGCGAATCTGCCGCCGATCGACTGATGCTGCGGGATCAGTGGGGCGTTCGACAAGACGAACGATTTGACTACTTCGGCCGCTCGACGAGCATCATTGATGGCGCCGACGGCGAGATACGCATCGAGTACGACCCGGCCGGCAGACCAGTACGGCGCACCAGCCCGGACGGAACCTCTTCATCGATGGAGTATGACCCTGCTGGACGTCCGAACCGCTTTACGGATGAGCTCGGTTCTCAAGTTTGCCTCGTGAGAGATCTGGCAGACAGATCGATCAAAGTGCTGCGACCTGACGGCCACGAGGAACTGTTCGAGTACGGCCTCACAGATGAACTCAGGCGAGTGACGAATTCAAAAGGTGAAGTAGCCGAGTTCACCTACGACGCCGCCGGCCGCTGTTCGCCGATCACGTACTTCGACGGTCGGCGGCATGCGATCGTGTACGACGACGCGGACCATCCCCTCACCTTGCAAGATGGACGCACAGGAAAAGTGCTGGCCGAATGCAAGTATCAAGACGATGCTCTGGTTGAAGAGTCGTATTTTGACGGTCGGCGACTGAAGATCGGCTACGGTCCATCGGAAGAAGTCGTGTCCGTCGAGAACGACGACGCGTCGCTGTCCTATGAGTGGAATCCCTTGATGCGCATCGTTGCGGCGCGCAAGGACGGACTCGAACTGAACTACGACTACAACCTCAGAGGCGATAACACGGCCCTGACGGCAAGCACAGGCCGTCGAATCGAATATGAGTGGGACGGCCGCGGTCGCCTCGTCCGGATGATCGACAGCGCTTCGGGAACCTACGAATACTCGTACCAGACACGAGATCTTGTCACCGAGATTCGCATGCCTAACGGTTGTTCCCAGAGTCTCAAGTACCGACCGCAGGTATCGGATGATCTCTCGTCGTGTCGTGCGTCCAGACGGCTCACTGATCTGTGCGCGGGAGTTCACATACGACGCGGCCGGTCGAATGATTCGCTATGTGGATAGCTTGAGGGGCACACGAAGCTATACGTACGAGGCAATGGATTTCTTGACGTCTGTGAGCGATAACGGGAGCGTAGGTCGAATTCAGCACGACTCCAACGGCAACCTGCTGAGCACACGAACAGGGGATCCAATCCAGTATGCGGCGGGCGACTGTGCAATCCGCGTGGGATCGGACGAACTTGGATACGACGATCGGGGCAACGTGGTCTCGTGGAGATCCACCGACGGAGCATCTCGCTTCGAGTACGCCGGCGACGGAGGCCTGAAACGAGCAGAGCTGGCGAGCGGCAAGGTGGCCGCGTATGAGTACGACGGTCTCGGACGCCGGACGGCGAAGACCGTGGATGGACGACGAACCGAGTTCGACTGGAACGGCGTTCATTTGCTTGGCGAACGCACATCTGGTGAGGCAGTGGACTACTTATTCATGCCGGGTTCGTTTTTCCTGGCGGGTGTGACCTCCGGCGGTAAGCACTACTCCTACGTGCTCGACCAGTTGGGTACGCCGACCGAACTGATCGACGATGCTGGCGAGATTGCCTGGGCGGCTGATTACGCTCCCCACGGCGAGGTGACGGCGATACGAGTCAATAGGGTGGAGCAGCCGTTTCGCATGCTCGGCCAGTACTATGACGAAGAACTCGGGTGGCACTACAACTACTTTCGCTACTACCACCCGTTGCTCGGCCGCTTCATGAGCCCCGATCCGGTCTGTTTCGCGGGTGGCATCAACCTGTACAGGTACGCGCCAAACCCGGTGAATTGGGTCGATCCCTTCGGACTTTCTTTCGCCACAAAGGCCGCTGGCGGTAATCCCGCCACCTGCGAGGTCATGTCGATGTGCGATTGGGGCGACGAGATGATGGAGGAGGCGCAAAAGAAGACAGACGGGGCCAACGAGAGGGAATGTAAAGCAAAGATCACCGGCAAATGTACCAGGCCTCCCGACCAAAAAGATTTCTACATGGCCAACTGCGTCAAGAAGAAAGACAAAGCGAAAGTGGAAACATCTCTGAAGAAGCAGGATAGCTCGTGCAAGAGCAAGCAGGTCGATCACATCAAGGAGGTCCAGTGCGGCGGGAAGAACGAGTGCACGAATCTGGCGCCTTTGACGCAAACTGTAAACGGAAGCTTCGGTTCACAGATAAGACAATGTCGCAATCAGTTGAAAGACCTGAAAGTCAAGGGCACGGTGACGATGGTGATTAACCTCGTTGACATTCGAGAGGCCTCCGACGAGCAGCTGAAAAACCACGGCAAAGAACCGTGTGACGACGACGACACGAGATGCCCATGACTATCAACAGATAGATTGGTATGAGAATGGACAGCGGAAACGAAGGCGTCCTGGAGAAAAAAATGCCCGAACAAGGCAACCTGAAATCGACGATCGATATGCTTGACGGTAAGTTGAACGAGCTATACGCGCTCGACGACAGCTGGCGCAGAATCGGAAAATGGCCGGAAGGAGAGACTGGCTCAATCCTCCATCCTCCGGCATCCCCCGATGAGATTGCAGAGGCCGAACAAAAAGTTGGTCACGAGTTTCCGCCATCGTACCAAGAGTTTCTCCGATTGCATTCGGCATGGGAGCATTTCTGGGGCGCCCATACCTTAGTCGGAACAAGTCGGCCCGCAGTTCAAAGGGCACAGGACAAGATTGCCGAGACAATTAAATGGCAAAACGAGACCTTGGAAGGCCGGCTCAAGGGGGGGCTGAAGCCTGCCGCAGTCAAGGCCTGGCAATCCAAAGAACCCAGAAACTTGTATCTGGCGCAGCATCTCGTCATCGGCACCAATTTCAGAGGTACGCTTTGGGTCTTCGACACTCGCACGCGCAGCGCCAAAGGGGAGATGAAGTTAACTTTCTGGAACATCAGCTACGGTGCCCAGAAGCCGACATTCGAGAAGTTTCCAGATCTCGTGGAATGGGCGATCAAGGAGGTCGACTCTCGCGTTGCGCATATCAAGCGCAAGAAGGGTCTTGAAACAGAGCAAAAAGCTGCCCCTGCCGAAAGGCCAAAGCCGGAAACTGCGGGTAAGCGCGCCCCGACCAAGCGTGCTCCAACCAAAAGCGCTACGCGAAAAAAGAAATCGTGATTGGCCTGAGCGCGTGGCCGCCGCGACGAGGGCCAGATCGATGCTCGCCAAATACATCCTCGGCGGACTGGCCGTCGCCTTCCTGATCGCCGCCCTCATCCGCGGGCCGCGCAGCCCGCAGGGCCGAATCTGGCTGCTGATCGCGGCGATCTTCGGCATCGTCAGCTCCTGGCTGTTCGCCCACGGCTAGACGGCCGTTAGTACCTTGGGAGCTCTTTCCGGATAAGATCCCGGACAGCGCCTGATACGTATCTACAGAGGGATGAGCTATGCGATCGCCACGAGGGTCGGCGTGATCACGCAGTCGCAGCTCGACAGCTACCTGGGCAAGTCGATCGGCGCGATATGCCAGAACGGATACGCGGACGATCACGACAACCACTGTGCCCACTTCGTCTCCCATGTCCTCGGCTACAAGTTCGGCGTGACTTGCCAGATGATGGGCAACGGCAGAGGAACTGCCGCCGCGCTCCGTGTCCAGGAGCTGTTCCCGAAATGCAAGTCCGTCGGCGTGTGGTCCCTTCGCCCGTCTTCGCTCTCGACGTGCCTCGTATTCATCACTCGCGCGTCGAACGTGAACTTGGCCGGCAAGGTCATGTCGAACGTCCCCCGCAAACATATCGGGATCTATCTCAACGGGTTCATCTGGCACTACTCGAACAGCCGTCACCAGGTGATCAAAGAAAGCCCATCACAGTTCAAGCGTCACTATCCGTCACCCGATAACGCGATGTTCTACGGGTCGCTCCCATGAGCCGCCTGTGGGTGGCGCCCCTGATCTTGGTAGCGGCGTCATGCAGCGCGTCGACTGAGACGAATGCAGCCCCGGCTGCTGAATCGAAACCTGCCGCCGCCCAGGCTGCTGCAACGCCGGCGGCCATCCGCGTGGCCCATCAGCCGCCTACCGCAAAGGACGTGATTGATGCGGTGATCGCCAGCGGTAGCGTTCCCCTGAGCGTGTCGTCGACGTGCGCCAACGTCGGCACCGAACCCTCGGACGCTACTATCGGTCGCTATCTCGCGGGATTTCTCGCGGAGCTCTCATCGCCAACCAAGAAGAACTGGATAGAGACCAAAGTAGAACCCGGTCGCTCGGCCGCCGGGGAGCCCGTTTCAGTCTGCACGCTCACGCTCAGGCACGAAGATGGCGACGACCGCTGGGGCTGGGGCATCCGATTTCAGGTCCGCTCCAGTGACGGCCTCGTGCTGAGCAACTCGGTTACGTGTGTCGGCGCGGGTTAGGAGCGTGACATAACCGAACGGGACGTCGGTCGACAGATTTGATCGCGAGAGGCACACGACAATGGGTAACGGACAGCTTCCAGGATCCACCGACGATTTCAACAGCGCGCTCGAACTGGACGACGGCACCGGCGCGAGGACGGAAACACCGCCGCCGGGGCCAATCGGGATGGATGCGCCCAGTGGCGGTGGCACGTCGGCTGGAATCGGCGATCGAATCCTCGGCTTCGCGCGTCGGCAGCGCGGCAGTCGAGTGGGAAACGGCGAATGTTTCACGTTCGCGGATCGCGCGCTCTCGACCTCTGGGGCCCGGAGCGCGAGCGACTACGGCGCGGTCACGCCGAGCGCGGATTACGTGTGGGGCTCGGCCGTATCGCTGTCAGATCTGCAGGCCGGTGACGTCATTCAGATGCGCGGCTATCGCTTCGACCGTGAGGTCTCCGTCAGCAATCCAGATGGTTCGGGGTCGACCGACACAGATTTCGAGGAGAGGCCCCACCACACGGCGATCGTGGAGTCGGTGGGCGGCAGCGGTGAAGTGACCGTGCTGGAGCAGAATGCCCCTCAGGGATCGGCCGTGCGTCGATCCCACCTGTTCTTCAGCGACAGCACGACAACGGCCGGACACCGGAGGACCACTATCCGGGTGCAGGGAACGTTCTGGTTCTATCGCCCGCAGGCGCGGTAGAGAACTACACCAGCTCCGGCGCGTGCTGTTTGGCGATATCGAGCAACCGCTGCTTCAGCGGATCTTTGAGCTGCGACAAGTCCTTCACGTTCACCACTTCCTCGAACGCATCCATTCCGGTCAATTCCGCGCTTTGCAGAATCACATCGTCCGACGGCCGCGTCGTGGAGACGCCGACGCCGATGCGCGTAATCGGCAGCGGCCCGAACTCCGGGATCGTCGTGGTCGTGATCGGGAAGTGGAGAGCGTTGAAGACGCTCATCAGCCCGGGCGAGTTCGTGATGACGACATTCATCAGCAGATAGGTGACGACGAGTTGCCCGAGTTCGTCGCCGGTTTGCAGTTTTGTTTTCAACAGCTCGGGAAGGCGCGTCGGCGGATATCCCGAATAAGTCAACGTCCACATCAGCGGTGAACGCACCATGATCGTCCGCGTGTCGGATCCGGACTTGATTGAAAGTGCCGTATCGACCGGTGTGATCTCGAGTCCCGATCCGATGAGCCGGAGCGGGAGCGTCAGTTCACGAGGCAGATTGAAGGGCTTGGTCCCGGCAAGTGATTCGTAGAGCGCCTGCAGGTCCTTGAATGCCTTGTCCGATCGCCGGGTGGACTCCTTCGTGCCATCCTCGACATGGTCGCCGAGCACCATCTTCGGTCGCAGCAGCGGCGCGAGGGTTGCAAGATACTCCGTCATCTGGACGCGGACGACGTCGGCGATTGCTCGGGTCAGCTTTCTGAGCACCAGCAGCGATTGCGTGCTGTCGCGTCCGTCCATGCAGACGACTCCGTTCTAAATAGTGGCCGACAAGGCCGTTAGCCGGATTGAAGACCGGCTCAGATTATCGGGCGCCCATTGCGCTTGTCAAACTTTGATCACTGCGAATTCGTCGAATACTTAAGGAAATTAAGGCTTTGAAAGCCCGAATCCGGTCGCGTTAGGATAGGGCACCTGGATCCCCGTGGATAATTCCTCGAACTCCCGAGCCGACGCCGCTTACGAGAAAGCCCTGGCTGCGTACCAGGAAAAGTCGTACGAAGTGGCCCGGCGGTGGGTGGTCGAGGCCCTGGCCCACAACCGGCAGCATTCCGGCGCCCGCACGTTGCTGGGGCGGCTCGACGCTGCGCGCAACGCCGCAAGTCCCTTTCATACCCCGGCGCTGGGTTCGGAAGTAGTTTCGACCGATCCGACGATCCTCATCAGTCGGGCAAGCGGTCCGGCATCGGCGCCCGAGTCCATTGAGCCGACGGTGATGGTCCGCCGCGACGATCCTCGGTTCCGCTCGTCCGATACCGATCCGCGGGTCACGTTCCCGCCGCTCCCTCCGCCTCGCACCAACACGCACCCGGTTTCCGAGCCGACCATCATCGGCAAGCCGAAACCGCGGACGAGCCCATCGCGGCCACCGAAGTCATCCTTTTCTCTCGGCGCCACGTTCCGGTCGCTCGGCGACCGGTTTCAGCGGCGCGACACCCGAGCCGGGCAGTCGTCGCGGTCCACTGGATCGGTGATGGGAACTCCTACGGCCCGCGGCGCGCTGCTCGCTGTCGGAACGGTCCTGGTGGGGGCGCTGCTGGTCTGGGGATTGTTCGCCGCGGTCCGATGGGTCTGGCCGACGGGCCAGCTGCTGACGATTAACAAGCCGACGGGGGGCACGATAAGCGGACCCGGCATCGAATGCGGAAGCCGGGGCACGAAGTGTTCAGCCATGATCACGACCGGCGAACCAATCGAACTCTCCAACACGCCCGATAAAGGGTATGTGTGGAGCGGGTACACCGGCGATTGCGCGCCCACCGGACGCACAACGATGGCGGGACCGCATACCTGCGGCGCGACATTCGATGCCGTGGAGTCTGCGGCTCCCGTATCGACGTTCAGGCTGACCTTCACGAAACCGGAAGGCGGAACCATCGTCGCGGCCGGCGGAATCCTTTGCGGTACGAATGGTTCCACGTGCAGCACCGACATCCCGAGTGGCGCTCCGGTTTCTGTCAAGGCCGAGTCCGACGACGGTTACCAGTGGCAACAGTTCACCGGCGATTGCCCGTCAACGGGCGAGATGATCATGAGCTCGGCCAGAACGTGCGGCGCGACGTTCATTCGGAGCGCGAGCCCGAGTGTCAACATTGTCCCGCCGGCGGCGAGCTCGCAGCCGCGACCGAGACCTCAAGCCGCGCAACCGAGTCCCGCCGCGGGAGCCCCACAGGGAACGGGGCCAGCGCCTGGAGCTGGCGCGGGATCAGCGACGGCGTCAGCGAACCCGCAGGCAACCGGTCAGCCGCCGACGAATCCGCAGGGATTTCGGGGCGATCCACCAAGCTCTGCGACAACCAGCACCGACAACAAGCCAGCAGCGCCTCCAATGAGCGCGGACGATCACGCGAAACAGGAGATTCAGCTCCTCGTCAAGAATTACTGCGACTCGCTGGGGACGTTGAAGCCCGACAAGGTCAGGCCGTTCTTTCATCTCGATAACGAGCGCGATCTGAAGGCGAGATTCAAGGAGTACAAGTCTCTCAAGTGCACCCTGGCGGGGCCGCCTGAATACGATCGGCTCGACTCGGGCCCGGCCGGCGCCGCACAGCTGAAGTTCGGGATGAAACAGGCGATTCAGATGGCCAGTGGCGGGGCTCCGGCCACGAAGGAATTGATGGTGACCATGGTGGTGTCCCGCAGGGACTTCCAGAACCCCTGGCTCATCGACCGCGTGTTGTACGAAGAGAAGCCGAAGTGATTGCGCGCTCTGCGGCCCTCGGCACGGCGCTGCTGCGCGCGACCGCACATCGGCCCTCCGCTCCTCTCAAGCTCAATCTGTGTCTCACCTACTGGTGCCAGTACAAGTGCAAGACGTGTAACATCTGGCAGCGGAAGCCGACCGACGAGCTCACGACCGGCGAGATCGTTGCGCTCGTGCGGGAGAACCCGAACGTCAACTGGGTCGATCTCACCGGCGGCGAGATCTTCCTTCGACGCGACATCGACGACATCTTCGACGCCATCGTGACCGGCTGGTCGCGCCTGGCCATTCTTCATTTCCCCACCAACGGCTTTCAGACCGATCGCATCGTGCGGAGCGTGGAGCGCATTGCCGGCCGCGGACCCGCGCGCACGGTGGTGACGGTCAGCGTCGATGGCGATGAGGCGCTCAACGACGAGATCCGTGGCATCAAGGGCGGATTCCGGCACCAGATGGAGACGTTCAAGGCGCTCCGGAGAGTGCCGGGGATCCTGACAGCGATCGGCATGACGCTCTCGACGCACAACGTCGGACAGTTCGAGGCCACCTTCGCGGCCTGCGCGCGTGAATGTCCCGGACTGACCGTGGACGAGGTGCATCTGAACGTCGCGCAGCGCTCGGGCCACTATTACGGCAACGCCGACACGGACGGAGTGGCGCCGGATCCGATGCTGGCGCGCGCCGAAATGAACAAATACCGGAGGCTGAGGAGCCACGCGCGATCGCCGACGCAGCTGCTCGAAAACGTGTATCTCAAGAATCTGGATCGGTTTCTCGCGACCGGCCGTACGCCAATGCCGTGTCATGCGCTCCGCGCGAGCTGCTTCATCGACCCCTGGGGCGTCGTGTATCCGTGCATCACGTATTCGAGGCCGATGGGACGTCTCCGCGACACCGGCATGCGACTCGATCCCATCTGGAATGATGCCGCGACCGCACAGGTCCAGGGCGAGATCTGGAAAGGGCAATGTCCGCAGTGCTGGACGGCGTGCGAGGCGTACCAGAGCATCCTGGGCAACGCGCTGGCGTTTCGGCGCTCGGCGCCGGATGCTCCCGTCTCGACCGGCGAGCACCCGGCCACCACGGGATTCGCGCGATGAACGTCGCCTGCTTTACCGACGCGATCACGCGATCACGCCTGGACGTCGCGGCGGCCCATCACGTTGCCGCTGACGTGTCGGTGGTCATCGCCGCCAAACAGGAAGCCCCGAGCATCGGCGGCGTCATCGATCGCACCCGGCGTTACGCGAACGAGATCCTCGTCGTCGTTGGACAGTCCACCGACGGAACGGCCGACGTCGCGGCGCGAAGCGGCGCGAACGTGCTCCCGGACCGTGGCCGGGGGAAGGGTCAAGCGATCCGTGAAGCCATCCCGCACATCCGCACGCCCGTGACGGTGTTCCTCGACGCCGATGGCTCCCACGATCCCGAGGACATTCCTCTGCTCGTGGAGCCAATTCTCGCAGGGCAGGCGGATCATGTCGTGGCGTCTCGGCTGCGTGGTGGGTCGAGCGAGCTGCACGGCGGATTTGACGAATTCCTGCGGCTGACCGGCAGCTCTTTCATCACCGCCTGCATCAACTGGCGGTTCAAGTGCCGGCTCAGCGAGAGCCAGAACGGATTTCGAGCGGTGCGGACGTCGGTCCTGCGCGATCTGGATCTTCGCGAGAACACGACGACCATCGAACAGGAAATGACCATCAAGACGCTGCGTCAGGGATGGCGGATGACCGAGGTCCCCAGCCACGAGCACCCTCGATTTCATGGCGCCTCGCACATCCGAGTCTGGCGCGACGCTCCCCGCTACGGCTACTCGCTCATCAAATGTCTGTTCTTTTAGTGCCTTGAACATCCTCGGCATCTGGGACGGCCACGATTCCGGCGCTGCGCTCCTTCAGGATGGCCGCGTCCGATTCGCCGTCAACGAAGAGCGCCTGAGCCGGCGCAAACTCGAGATCGTATTTCCAGCCAGGTCAATTGACGCCTGCCTCACGCACGCCGGACTCGGTCCCGGGCAGATTCACGTGGTCGCGGCAACGACCTGCGATCCCGCGAAAACCCTTGGACGGGTATGGCCGGGCAGCAAGGAACGGTATTACGCGGTGCGCAGGCGGAAAACCCCGCCAGGGCCGCTGGCCGGGCTCACCCGCGCGATGAAGTACCGCATGACCGAGTGGCGTCCTGGCGCATTGTCCAGGGCGGTCAGTGGTGCGGTGTTGAGGCGGCAGATCGGGCGTCACGGCCTGACACGCGCGAAGCTCATGTTGATCGACCATCACACCGCTCACGCGGAGGCCGCCGCGTGGGCCTCGCGCTTCGATCGGTGCGCGGTGTTGACCATCGATGGCCTGGGCGACGGACTGTCAGCGACCATCTCTGCCTTCAAAGACGGCCGCCTCGCTCGCGTCGCCGCTTCGTCCGCGCGGAACTCCATCGGGGTGTTCTTCGAGCACGTGACGAACCTGCTCAACATGCGCGAGCTCGAGGATGAAGGGAAGGTCATGGCGTTGGCCGATTACGCGGCCCCGATTGCCGACGCCGACAACCCGATGCTGCCGTGGGTGCGCGTCCGGGACGGTGTGATCGAGACCGAGTGGCCGGGCCATGCCTTCCGCCGGCCGCTCTCGCGCGTGCACTGGCGATTTCCCAACGAGCAGTTCGCCTATCTCGCGCAGCGAACGGTCGAACAGGTTGCCGTCGCACTTGCGCGCGATGCCGTGCGCCTCACCGGATGCGCTCGCCTCGCGCTGGCGGGCGGCGTCGTCTCCAACGTCAAGGCGACGCGGCGGATTCGCCTGCTCCCCGAAGTGGAGGACCTCTATGTGTTCCCGCACATGGGAGACGGCGGCCTGGCACTGGGAGCCGCCGTGAGCGCCGCCGTCGAATCAGGCGAGACCCCTGACGTCGATCTCGACCGCCTCGATCTTGGACCCGACTACGATCGATCCGCTATCGAATCGAGCCTTCGCGCGTCAGCCCTCCGGGCAGAGTGCTGCGAGAAGCTGCCGTGCCGGGTGGCCGAGTTGTTGGCGGATGGCAGGATCGTGATGTGGTTTCAGGGGGCGATGGAGTACGGACCGCGAGCCCTTGGTCACCGCAGCGTGCTCGCACGTCCGGACCGGGTAGACCTCCGCGATCGACTCAATCTGGTACTCAAGCGTCGGGTCTGGTACCAGCCCTTCTGTCCCAGCATGCTCGAGAGCGAGGCATCCCGATTGCTGGACGATTGGACGGGCGGACGCAACCGATCAATGACGATGGCGTACAAGGTGGCGGTCGCATACCGGGATCGTCTGTCCGGCGTGATGAGCGTTGATGGCACGTGCCGGCCGCAGATCGTCGGCGACGACGATCCCGGCCCGTTCGCAGACCTGTTGCGGGGTGCGCGGCGCCATTGGAACATCGGGGCCGTGCTCAATACGAGCTTCAATATCCACGGCGAACCTCTGGTCTGCTCGCCCGCCGAAGCGGTCGATGTGTTTCTGCGGTCCGGTGCGGATCACCTGGCGATCGGTCCGTTCCTGGTCGATCGCCCCGCATGACTCAGACATTTGTGCCTGGCACCTGGCCGGGCCGAGCCTGGATCGCCGCCGGTGCCGCAACGCTTGGAACGATTGCGATTCCAGCAGTCTGGCTACTCAACACCTCGACCGGCAACCTGCGCGAAGAGCTGAAAGTGCTGCAGCCCTGGTCGCTCGACGCGTGCGTGCTGCTCGGACTGCTGATCGGCGTCTGCCTGCTCCACACGATCCCGCGCGACGTGTACAGGCGGGAGATCCCTCCGCATGGCCATGCTGGCGGCACTCGGCGTGGCGCTGACGCTCTTTGTCGCTCCCCGAACCAACCGCATCTTTTACGACGAGCAGATCTATCAGGGCATCGCCCAGAACATCGCGGACGTACGGCTGGCCCAGGTCTGCAACGACGGCAGCGTCGAGTACAGGCCGCCTGCGCTGTGCGGCCGGCGAGTACAACAAGCAGCCGTATGCCTATCCGCATGCACTCAGCCTGGCCTATCGCCTCGTTGGCGTGCATGTCTCAACGGCGTTTGCCGTGAATGCCGCGGCGATGGGGCTGACGATATGTGCCGTGTACCTGCTGGTATTCCTGCTGTTTCGCGACCGCGATGCCGCGCTCTTTGCCGGCCTCCTGATCGCGCTGACACCGGAACAGCTGGTGTGGTCGGCCACAGCCGCGGTCGAACCCTCCGCCTCCCTCGCCCTGGCCGTGTCGCTCTTGTGCGCGGCGCACTATCTCCGCGCCGGCGGATGGTTGGCACTGGGGGCGACGGTTGTGTCGGCGGCGTACGCGATCCAGTTTCGTCCCGAGTCGCTGCTGATTCTGCCCGTCCTGGGGTTCATGGCCTGGCCTCGACTCCGGCACGAACTGGAGCGGCCCGCCGGCTGGTGGGCCGCGAGCCTGTTCCTGTGCCTGGTGGCCGTTCACGTCGCTCACCTGTTCGCAGTGCGAAACGTCGAGTGGGGTGCTGTCGGTCCGCGATTCTCGATCCGATACATTGAAGCAAACCTTCGGGCCAACGGGTGGTTCTATCTGTACGACGAGCGCTTCCCTGGCAGCTTTATGGCACTCGCGATCGTCGGACTCTTCTCCACTCGCCAGCGCCGCGAAGCGCTCACGATAGCGAAATACTTCGTCCTGTTTTTCACTATCGATCTGGTGTTTTACGCGGGGAGCTACAACTACGGTGCGGACGTCCGGTACTCATTGATGACCTATCCCCCATCGCCGTCCTCGGCGGACTGGGTGCGGCTCAGCTTGCGCGCGTCATCGCGACGATTCGGCTCTCGACTCCGAACTGGTTGGGGCGCACCCCTCGGCACAGGGGTGACGGCCCGTGCGCTGATCCTGACGATCCTTCTCTTTCAGTTCCTCTGGTATGCGCCGGTCGTTCGAGCCACCACGGAAGAAGCGTGGGCGGCACGCGCCGATGTGCGGTTTGCGCAGGCGTTCGCCAGTGCAATTCCGCGCAATGCGTTCGTGCTGACGCACAACCCTTCCATGTTTCATCTCTGGGGTGTCAACGCCGGACAGATGTCGCGGGCAATCTCGAATCCCGCGTATGTGCGTTTCCTGACGGAGCGCTACAGTGGCGGGCTCTATCTACACTGGAATTTCTGGTGCAACGTGCAGGATCCGGTGCAGCGGGAGCTTTGCAGCAAAGCGCTCACGATCGGCACGGCAGAGGTTCTCGCGGAATATCGAGAGCGCGATCAGAGTTTTGCATTCTACCGGATGAAGATTGCCAACTGAGTACTTTTGGTCGTCGTGCGATCGATTCGGAACGGGTGGAGATTCCTTGACTTGCCCTCCGACGCGTTCAATAATCCGGTGGCTTCCACCCTCCTGCGAGGCCGTTTGATGAAAACTAGTATGAGGAGCCAGGTTCTTACTTCGGTCGCGCTCCTGACGCTCGCGAGCGTCTCTCCTGCATTGGCGCAGAAGGTCACGACGGTTCCGGACCTCACCGGGAAACAAGTTCTCGAACAGATGGCCAATCAGGCGACCGGCGGTGTCGCCGGCACCGCCATCGCCGCAGCGACCGCGACAGAAATTGCCACAGCCCCATTCGGAACATCGTCCGGTGGCTTCAATTTCAAGCTCGATCCGGCGTCGGGTCTCCTCCAGCGAACCACGACCTCGTTCGGTCCTTCATTCGTCGAGCGGGCCTTGACGGCAGGGGAAGGAAAGGTCAGTGCAGGCGCGACGTTCAGTCAGACGAACTACGACAAGCTCTCCGATTTCTCGCTGACGAATCTGCCGATGGGATCGGTCACGGCAGGGTCACCCCTCGTCTCGACCACGACGACCGGTAACCTGAAGATCTCGAGCTCGACCCTCGCGATGTCGGGGACCGTCGGCGTCACACCGAAGATCGATATCGGCGTGGTCGTCCCGCTCGTGACCGTCAAGCTTTCCGGTACGTCGACAACGATTAATGGCAACGGCGTTGTTTCCCGGCTCGTCGAGACGAACAACGTCTTCTCCGGGCTCGGCGATGTCGCGGCCTTTGCAAAGTTCCGGATCGCGAAGTTCAAAGGCCCCGACGTTCCCGATCCAGGTGGAATCGCGCTCAACGTGATCATGCGCCTGCCAACCGGCGACCGCGACAATCTTCGCGGCCTCGGTGTGACGCGCACGCTGGGTTCGTTCGTGGCGTCGTTCGGGAAGGGGCCGCTGAAGCCTCACGGATCCGTCAGCTTCGAGTATTGGAACAAGGCGCTCGACGTGCCGTATCGACCACTTGAAGAATCAGTTCCAGTACAACGCCGGCGTCGAAATCGTCGCGGCGCCGAAGCTCACCTTGCTTGCCGACTTCCTGGGACAGAAGGTTCTCGGCGCGGGGCCCGTCCAGTTCAATTCCGTCAACCCGTTGGCGGGAATTGGCGCCACGGCGGCGCAGTCGCTGGTGTTTGCCGATGGAAGCCTGGATAAGATCACGTTCATCCCCGGTTTGAAGGTGAATCTCATCGGCAAGATGGTGTTGTCGCTGAACGCGCTCGTCACAATGAAGAACAACGGTCTGCACTCGAAAATCACCCCGGTTGCAGGCATCAACCTGACCAAGTAGTTATGCGCAAGCTGCTGCTCGTCGCCATACCGTTGCTCGCTCTGTTCGCGTTCGGCATGCAAGAGCGAGCCGCCCGTCGGCCCCGGTGTCGTCGAAGATCACCGAGACCACAACATCGATTCCCACGACAACGACGACGACGATGCCCATTGCGACCGTCTCGTTGTTTGCGCTTCACGCCGCAGACGCCAGAGGTGCTGCAGATCGTGAACTTCGACGGTTCCCTCTCCACGCCGGGGACCAACCGCAGCATCGTCCGCTACAACTGGGACTTCGGCGACGGGGCCGCGAAGGTCGGCGTCAAGACGACGCACGACTACGAGGTGTCCGGCGTGTACCTGGTGACGCTCGTCGTGACGGACGATTCGGGTGCGACCGCGAGATCGTCCCAGTCCATTACCGTCAGGCCGAAACTGCCGGCGCCGGCGCCCCTTACGAAATAGCCATCGCGGGACGAGGGTCCCATTGCGCCGGACCCAGCCCTTCGGTACCATCCAGCCATGGCGCTTGTCGTACGCCTGCCCGACGGACGCACCCTGCGCTTCACGTCATCGTTCTACATTGGCAGGGAACGCGGCTGCGACGTTGAGCTCGCGCATTCCCAGGTGAGCCGGCGGCACGCCCAGGTGTCGATCGTCAACGGAGAATGGCTCGTTCGAGATCTGCAGAGCAGCAACGGCACGTTCGTTGACGGGAGGCGCGTAGAGACCACACCGATAGGAAACGGCGTCGTGATTCAGGTGGGCGCCGACGGCCCGGCGCTTCGGATCGAACCCGAAGAAGTCGAACCGGCGCCACGCGATCGACCTGAGACGGCCGAAGACGATCTCGACGCTTACGCGGAGCGGTACTTCGGCTCCGAGTCAGACGATGACGAGTCGGTTGGCGGCCGCACGCTGATGATCCGCAAGGCCTACCAGAAGGTGCAGCAGCAGCAGCGGCGCACGCACCGCTTGATCATTGCCGCCATCGCGTTGATCGCTGCGGCCGCCGGCGGATACGCGATCTATGCCCACCGCGCGCTCAGCAAGCAGATGGCGCAGGCGCAGGACATCTTCTACGGGATGAAGCAGCAGGACGTCCTGTTCGCGGAGCTCGAGCAGAAGCTGGCGCAGTCAGGCAACGCACCGGGCCAGCAGCAGATCGCGGCATACATGGCCGAGCGCCAGCGCATGCAGAATGATTACGACCGTTACGTCGCCGGTTTGTTCGACCGGAAGCTGAACGAGAAGGAAAAGCTCGTGATGCGCGTGACCCGGATGTTCGGCGAGTGCGATGCCGCCGCGCCACCGGATTACATCGGCGAAGTGATGCGCTACGTTCAGAAGTGGCAGTCGACCGGCAACTTCGAGCGCGCCCTGAAGCGTGCACAGAGCGCCGGTTACCCCGCCAAGATCGCCTCGGCATTCATGGCTCAGAATCTTCCACCGCAGTATTTCTACCTGGCGATGCGGGAGAGCGCTTTTGACCCGTACGCGATCGGGACCCCGACGCGATGGGGCATCGCCAAGGGCATGTGGCAGTTCATTCCCGACACCGGAAAGAGATTCGGCCTCAACATCGGGCCGCTTGCGAGGCAGTCGGACGTCGATCAGTTCGACGATCGATTCAACTGGGAGAAGGCCACGCCCGCCGCTGCGCGATACATCAAGGACATCTACTCGACTGATGCGCAGGCGTCGGGCCTGCTCGTCATGGCGTCCTACAACTGGGGCGAGGTCAGGGTGATCGATATCCTGAAAAAGATGCCGCAGAATCCGAAGGACCGCAATTTCTGGAAACTGCTCGCGGCGCACCAAGTTCCGCTCCAGACCTACGAGTACGTGTTCTACATTGTCTCGGCGGCGGTCATCGGGGAGAACCCGAGACTCTTCGGATACAAGTTCGACAATCCGCTGGGGTTTCTTCCACAGCAGAGCGCTTCCCGGTAGCGCCATCTGCGAGGATCCTGCGCTCATGGTGTGATGGTCCGGCAGTTGATTTCGCCGCCATCGTGCACGGCCTGCGGCTGGCCGTCTTCGTCTTTCATCGCACGCAGGGTCCTGTATCAAAACGAAGCCGCCGTGAAGCTGCATGCGCGCCTGAAGAAGGAGTATCAGGCCGACTTGATCGTCATGCTCCGGGACCACCTGTTGCGGAACCGGGAACTCGATCCGACGGCCGCGCCGCCGCCGGCGGTCACCCTCCTGACCGATGCTCGGGGTGAGCCCCTGTATGTGCACGTCCTGCCGTTCGGAAGCGGCTCCGACCCGGACATCGCGGTCAGCGTTCGCGAGCTGGGGATCGAGCGGGAGGCGTTCGCCCGCCGATACGGCCTTTCACCGCGCGAAGCGGAGGTCGCCGAACTGGTCCTGCGCGGCTATGCCAACCCCGTCATTGCCTCCACGCTCGGCATTGCTCCCACCACCACGAAACGGCACCTGACGCGGATATTCGACAAAATCGGCGTCGATTCCCGGACCCAGCTGATCAGCCGCCTCGCCTGACAAAGTCAAACGACCGTGGTCCTAAAGGAGTACCGAGGTGCCCTTGCCCGTCGCAGTACTACCAAAGTAGCATTGGCCCTGCCCGGAACTGCTCGCTAGACTTTTCCCACCCGGTAACAGGAGCTGATGTGATCGAAGCCCACGGCCTGAGCGATCGAGGGCCGGTTCGAAAGTCCAACGAAGACTGCTTTGTCAGCGATACCACCCTCCGCCTGTTCGTCGTTGCCGACGGCATGGGCGGACACTCGGCTGGTGAGGTCGCCTCGAACCTGGCGGTGGAAACGATTGAAGGCTTCATCCGTCGAACGGAGGAGGATGCGGAATTCTCGTGGCCGTACGGCATTGAGCCGGGTCTTTCGTTCCCGGGCAATCGCCTGCGGACAGCCGTCCACCTCGCGAACCGGCGAGTATTCCGCGCAGCAGAGCGGTACGACGAGTACACGGGCATGGGCACCACCGTCGTCGCGGCGCTGATTTCCGGAAAACGCATGGCCGTCGCCAACGCGGGGGACAGCCGCTTGTATCTGTTACTCCGGCAGCCGATTGACGCAGCTCACGCGCGACGACACGTGGGCGGCAACCGTCCTCGCCTCGCAAACAGGACCGGATGCGATACCTCCGGATTCATCGATGCGCCACGTACTGACCAACGTCCTCGGTGCGCGCGAACAGGCGGACGTCCGTATGAGCGAGCACGATCTCGCGCCCGGCGATCAGATCCTGCTGTGCTCGGACGGACTGCACAGCGTTCTCGAAGACAACACCATCGAGGCGGTGTTGAGCGGCGGCGGACCGGCGCCGGAAGTCGTGTCAAACCTGATCAAGACGGCGCTGACGCACGGCGCCAGAGACAACGTCACCGCCGTCCTGGCCCGTTACGCCGGGGATTAGCCGTGGATCCAGAACAGCCAGCGCCGCGGCGAAGGATGCCGGCCAGCATTGGCCGCTACCGGATTGTCGATCGTCTCGGCAAAGGCGCGATGGGTGTCGTCTACAGCGCGCACGACAGCCTCATGGAACGCTCCGTCGCCATCAAGGTGATGATGACGGACCTCGAGGACGATCCGGAGACGAGCACGCGGTTCTATCGCGAAGCGCGTGCCGCCGGACAACTCGTCCACCCGAACATCATCACGATCTTCGACATGGGCGAAGACGACGGCCGCCCGTTCATCGTGATGGAGCTGCTCGCCGGCCAGACGCTCAACAAGTACATGGAGCGTCCGGAAGCGGCCGACATCGAAACCAAGATCGAGTTGATGCTCCAGATCTGTGCCGGGCTTCATGCGGCGCATGCGGCTGGCATCTTTCATCGCGACGTCAAGCCCGGAAACCTGCTGGTCCGGCCCAATGGCGAGTTGAAGATCGTCGATTTCGGGATCGCGCGGCTCGCGTCCTCCAACATGACGGCGAGCGGCCTGATCGTGGGCACGCCGGACTACATGTCGCCGGAACAGTGCCGAGGCCCCGACGTCGATCAGCGATCCGACATTTTCTCGGCGGGCGCGGTGTTCTACCTGATGCTCACGGGACGGAAGCCGTTCACGGCCTCCGATCCAATTTCCGTGCTCGCCAAGGTGCAGACCGAAATACCCCTGCCGATTCGCGACAGCGAAGCGCCAGCCTCGATCGCGCGGCTGGTCATGAAGGCGCTGGCGAAGGACCCCGCTGAGCGCTATCAAACGTGTGCCCGGATGATCGCCGAGCTCGAGCACGTGAAGCGCGATCTGGAGAACGAGACGAAGCAGTGGCTGGACGAGGCAGGGCAGCGCCTGCAGCAGATCGAATCGCTGATCTCCCAGCGCCGCACGCTGATTGCCGCGTTGGACATCGTCCCGGCCCCGGCAGAAGTTGAAACGGCGCGGGTGGACCTGCTCCGCAGCCATGCGCTGCAGACAGAGCCTTACCGGCAGCGTGCTGTGAGGGAGCTGCTCGCCGAGACCAAGAAGCAACAGGAGCAACTGGCCGAGCAGATCGAGCGATGGCAGCGCGCCTTGGCCAGCCTCGGGGAGGGAATCCGGGTTGCGAAGGCGGGCGGGACGAAAGAGGCGGTCGCGCACTTCGATCTGGCGCTCCGCATCGAGCCTGCCTCGAGGCGCGCGTCTTCGGAGGCCGATCGCTGCCGCGACACGATCGCCGCCCAGCGGGCGATCGACGAGCGCGCTGAAGCGCTCCTCGAAGAAGCGCGCAAGGCTGCAGCCGCGAAACAGTGGCAGGCCGTCATCGTCCTGTGCAACGACGCCTTGTTGGTCGACAGCCGTGCCGCCGACGCGACGGCGTTGAAGCGTACCGCAGTGGCGGCGATTGAGGCCCAGGCTCGCGAACGCCGGCAAGAATGCGAACGCGCGCTCGGCCGCGCGGAAACATTCAGGCGCAAAGGGCGCTTCGAGGAGGCGACGCTCGAAATCGCCCGCGCGAGGGAGCTTGATCCCACAGCAGATATGGACGCCGTGGAAGAGCGTGTCAGAGCCTCGATTGCCGAGGCTGAGCGCGAGGAGTTATGGGGGAAGCAAGCGACCGAGGCGATCACCGCCGCGCGGAACGCGTTTGCCGCCGGACGCCGCGATGAGGCGCTCACTGACCTTCGATCGTTTCACGCGAAGGTTCCGCATCAAATGGCCGCCGCTGAAATCGCCCGCCTCGACGCCGAGGCGAAGCGTCTCGCGATCGCTGAACAACGGGCGGCTGAAGCCGGTGAACACGCGAAGTCTGCGGAATCAGCACTGACCGGCGGCAATCCCGAGCAGGCCCTGGAGCTCGCCAACCGCGCACTCTCGATCGATCCGGGCCACGTGCTCGCCCGAACGGTTTCCGGTCTCGCGGGCGCAGAGGTCAAGCAACGGGCTGAGGCGCGGGTGCGCGCGGTGAAGGCCGCGAAACTCGCCGACGATGCGAAAGAACAGCTCGCGCGCGGCAAGTTCCAGAAGGCGCGCGAACTTGTGTCCGCCGCCGCGGAGCTGACCCCGGGCGACAAGCAGTACAGAGTCCTGCTCAAGCGGATCCAGCAAGAAGAGACACGAATCGCCGCGGAGGCCGAGAAGCAACGGTTGGCCAAGCAGAGGGCGAAGGCCGTTGCGCCGATCCTCGAGCAGGCTCGCGACGCCGCATCGGGCGGTGATTACGAGCGTGCGGCGTGGATGGCGGAGAACGCCCTCGCGGTCGACATCGAGTGCGCCGAAGCGCAGGAGATTCTGCGCAACGCCCGTGCGCAGGTCGCCGCGCGACCCTCGAGCGACGACGAAACCGTCGATCTGACCAACGAGTCGGCCCGGAAAGGCGATCCCGACGACACCGTCTCTTTGCGCCGTGCTCCTGGTGTCTGGGAGCGTCTGTCTGGCGCCGTCAGGAAGTGGACTCAGGGCGACGCCGCGGAGGCGACGGACAAGCCGCAAAGCACCGATCGACAGCGCGCGAAGACCTGAAAACAGGGGACGGACCAACATGGCCAAGCTAATCATCTTTCGCGGCGAGGCGCAGATCGACGAGCGCGAGCTGAAGGAGCAGACCGTCCGGATCGGACGCGGCGCGCAGAACGACCTCATTCTGGAAGATCCGGGCAAGGGCGTGTCCAGGAATCACGCCGAGATCCGCTTCGAAGGTGGCCGTTACACGCTGGTCGATCTCCAGAGCCAGAACGGCATCTGGGTCTCGGGTACGCGAGTGTCCTCTGTCGTACTGGAACCGGGCGTCAGCGCCGCGCTTGGCCCGTTCCGACTGATGGTGCCGGGGCCCCCTCCCAGTCCGGCCTCCACACCGCCGTCGTCCGGCATCTATCCGGCGACTGAGATGACTCAGATGTCGGAGCGATCGGCCGCGCCGCTGCAACTCGACAGTCTCGCGCCGGCGCCTGAGAAAAAGTCGCCGCCGAAGCCGGTCGTCGAAAAGGCTGCTCCACCCGTCGCAAAGCCGGTCCCAAAGCCGGTCGCAAAGAAGACGACACCCGGCCCTGCGCCGTCCCCGAGCTCACGCTTCGTGGTCGGCGCCGTCGCGGCTGTCCTGCTGATCGGGGTGTCCGCGTACGTCGGGTACAAACTGATGCACAAGACGCCTCCCGCGTGGGATGCGACGGTGGCCCAACAACTGATCGACAGCGGAAGATGTCCCGAAGCGATGGACACGCAGATCACTCCGGCGCTTCGGCAGAATCCGGCCAACGAGCTGGCGCTGAAGCTCAGAGAGCGATGCAGCCAGCCCGTGGCGGCGGCAACTTCCAGCGTCACGTCGTCGATACCAGCAGACCCGACCCCCGATGAAAAGCTGAACGCGATCGAACCGCTTCTTACGGCGAATGTTGCCTCGGATTGTCAGACGGCGCTCGTCACCATCGAGGCAGTGCTTGCCGGGGACGCGAACAACGAGAGAGCGAAGAGTCTTCAGGCAAAAGCCAACGCGTGCATCACGCCGCCGAAACCCGGGGGGCAGCCAAATTCAGCTTCTCCCGACAAACCGGCGATCGCCATCGCTCCTGCTCAAGGCGGCCTCGAAGTGCTGCAGGGGGAGACGGAGAAGGCGTACAAGGCGCGCATCGCCGCGATGAACAAGAAGTACGACGACGCGGTGGCACTGCTCACCAGCCAGAAATACATTCAGGCAATGGCCGCTCTCAACGACATCGTCTCCGACGTGCCCAGCGGGTACCGGGAGTTGCAGCAGAAACGCGACGAGGCGCGCAACGCCATCCGCGCCGAGGCGAAGAGCCTGTTCGAGAACGCGCAGGCAGCCGACAATCGCGACAACTATGAAGCCGCCCTCAGCGGGTATGGTCGCGCGCATCAGCTCGATCAGAGCATCCAGGTGGACGCGTTGGTTCAGCGGGTCCTCGAACGAAAGGGCGCAGCCGGCAAGAAGAGATGCGACGCCGGCAAAGTGGCATTCGCGTTCGGTGATACTTCGACGGCAACACCGGCGTACACGGAGGCTGTCCGGCTGATGACAGGAACGCCGGCAGCGAGTGACCCGTGTTACGCGACGGCCAGGGAGTACCTGCAAAAGTTAAAGTAGATTCGTCCGCAAGGAGCCAACGTATGAATCGCACGATCGCACGATTTGCGCTGTTCGGCCTCGCGTGCGCGATCTCGCTTGCGCATCTGACGGCGCAAGGTGCGCCTGCATCGCAGGACGCGCCGGATCCGTGGTACAGCAAGCAGGCCAGGCCCAAGAATATCGACGAACCGAGGACCTTTACGGGCGCCTTCCGCATCGAGCTGCCCAAGAACTGGCAATACGCACCCGGTCACACAGGCACGATCTTTTCGGTCGTGGAATCCACGAAGAAATGGGAAACCGGTGGGCTCATCACGCTCGAATACATGCAGCTTCAGGTTGCGCTCGAGCCGGCCCTCATTCCGGGAGTGGGAGACAGAGAGCTGAACGACCTCAAGAGCCGCGAGCTGAGCGGGAAAAAATTCAGCAGCAGCATCAAGAACGGACCGCTCGGCCCCATTATCTTCATCCAGTACGACCGTCCGGGTATATCCGGCACCGACGATCACGTCGTGCAGTACTCGATTCCCATTGGCACGACGATGTACCGGTTGATCTGCATCGCCCCGACAGCCGAGATCGAGAAGTACCGGCCGACGTTCGCGCACGTCGCCTACACCTTCTCGCCGATGAAGAAGGGCTGACTGCAAACGCTGAGCTGAATTCGTCACGTCGTTCGTCCCGCCAAAATGTTTCGCGGATGTGATGCCGTTCGCGAGTGATTGTGAGAGACTCGTCGATCTGCACGTTCGTCGTTCTCTAGTTCTTCTGTGCCCGCTTCAGGAGGCCGCAATGACTACAGCTGTTTCAACCCTGCTCGGACGCCCGGTGTGGTACGAATTGATGACCACCGATATGGCAGCCGCCGAAACGTTCTACAAGAACGTCATCGGCTGGACTTCGGCTCCGTTTCGAGGCTCGCCGGATCCGTACAACGTTTTCAAGCGGAGCGGCGACGTTCAAGTCGCAGGCCTGATGCACCGGCCGCAAGGCATGAACATGCCGCCGTTCTGGTCGATGTATATCGCGGTGCCCAAGCTCGAGGAGACGGTTGCGCAAATCAAGCGGCTTGGGGAAGCGAACTCTCGGGCCTCATCGAGGTACCGACGATTGGCCGCATGCAGATGCTGAAGGACCCGCAAGGCGCGGCCTTCTACATCATCCAACCGGCGCCACGGGAGGAACGCCCGGAGTCGGCACCCGAAGTGGGCGAGGGGTCCTGGCACGAGCTGATGACCACTGACGCCGAGGCGGCGATGAAGTTCTATACCGAGGTGTTTGGCTGGCAGCCCAGCGACGTGATGGACATGGGGGCGATGGGCAAGTACTACATGTTCAATCGTCCGATCGGGATGATCGGCGGCATGATGAACAAGCCGCCCGAAATGGCGCAGGTGCCGCCATACTGGGGAATCTATTTCAGGGTCTCTGACATCAATGCGGCCGCCGAGCGAATCAAGGCGAACGGCGGGCAGATTCTCAACGGCCCCATGGAGGTTCCCGGTGGTGACTGGATCGTGACCGCGACGGATCCGCAGGGCGCGACATTCTCGCTGCACGCCAAGAAAGCTCAATAAGTCCGCGGTTTCGAATCTGTCATTGTCGATCCCATCTTGTGATCGGCCGGCATGCCGGCCGATCACGACTGCACAGTCCGGCCACCACACGCAACCCCGCATCGCCTCTCAGCGCTGAGGTACGACGCTTGCACGTTTGATGCGCTCGCATCCGAAGCGCGTCCATGATCTCTGATCCTCTCGTGCGCACGACGGCGCTGCTGATCCTGTGTGTCCTGCCTGCCGCAATGCGCGGGTGGTCGGCGCGGTTGCTGATTCCACTCCGCGACGATCCCGTCCTTCCCGAACGTCTGGCGGCGCACCGCCGCCGGAATCTGATTGGGCTCTGGTTCGCGATCGCGGCGCTCTTCGTCGTTGATGTCCGGGAACTGCCCTGGACGTTGCCTCTCCTTCTCATCGGCCGTCTCGTCGCCGGCTATCCGATTCGTCGTGCGCTGTACGATGAACGCTGGAGTTTTGCGACCTACGCGGCCACCATGCTTCGTCTCTGGCTGGCCGTCGCGGGTTTCTGGCTTTTGCTCGGTGTTGCGCCGCTCATCGCGGTCTCGGCTGGGTCGCAGGACTGGCTCGTCACGCTTCTTCTCGGTGCCCTGCTCATACTGTGGAACCGGCACCATGCCGAGACGTTTCGCTGGCTCGTACGGTCGCAACCGCTCCCCGACGGACCGCTGCTTTCCCGTATTCAGACAATGGCCGATGCGAGCAGGGCGCAACGGCCGCGATTCGAGCTGGTTGACTTTCGAGGCGGGGCGATCGCGAACGCGCTTGCGCTCGCGTCGCTACGCGGCTCCTCGGTCCTCTACACGGACACGCTGCTTCGGTTGCTCGACTCGGATGAAGCAGCGGCGATCACCGCCCACGAGATCGCGCACCTGGAACACTACGACACGGCCAGGCTCCGCAAGATACGACACATCACGACCGCGTTGATTGCCGGCGGTATGTCCGCGTCACTGCTGCCGCGGGTGATCCCGGAATTGTCGCTGCTGATGCTCGCCGCGCTCTGGAGTGCCGCGTACGTTGTCACGCTCGGCTGGATGGCGCGCGACAAGCAAAAGAACGAGACGGCCAGCGATCTCCGCGCCGTCGAGCTCTCCGGCGATCCCGAAGCGCTCATTCGTGCGCTGACCAAGGTCTATACCTTCTCGCGCGTCCCGCGCCGCGTTAACAGTGAAACCGAACGCGCCGCGAGTCATCCCAGCCTGGCGCGCCGCATCCGCTCAATCCGGGCCGCTGCCGGAGCGCCGCAGCCCCAGACGCTTCAGGAACCCGAGATCGTACGGGGATCCGACGCTCAAACAGTCATCACGTTCGAGAGCGATCGGTTGCACTGGCGGGAATCAGAGGGCGCCACACACGTCCTGTCGTACGCCCACCTGACCGAGCTGCGAGTGCAGGCACGCCCGTCAGGTGTCACCGAGCTCATTGCGATTGAGCGTGGTGGCCGCCGGTGGGTAGTTGCGCTGGAGGCCGCTGAGGCCGCGCGTGCCCAGGCGACCCTCGATCGCGTGGACGTGCGCCTGGCGGAACCATCGGTTCCCGCGCGGACGCTGCCGCTGTTGCAAATCGCCGTCGCCGGCGTGGCGATTTGCGCGATGTGGGTCGGACACATTCTCCTGGCAGTGGTCGCGCTCGGTGCCGCGCTCAGATCCGCGGCCGTGTTCTTCGCCGCGGCCGGTGCAGCCGCACTCGGCGCGTCCGTGCTTGTCGCTCGTCAAGCGATCGCTTCGGGAGACACCACCGGGGCCTGGCCAGGGCTGCTGCTCGCGGTGTTCGGTGTAGCTCTCCTGGCTGGTGTCTGGCGAAAGCGAGAGGACGATCGAAACTCTCTCGTGAATGCTGGCCTTGCCGTGCTGGCTCTGCTCGTGCTGATGAGCCTTACGGCGATCGCGCTGCACGGCGGAGGTGCCGTCGGACTCAATCAGGCGAGTCTCGCGATTCCCTCGGCGGCAGTCCTGCCGATCGCGCTTGCCGCGGCGCTCATGTTCAGACCGCGTCGAGTCTGGCGCCTGGCGGCGATTCCTATCGCGCTTGTTGGAGTGATGATCGGGGCCGCCGGCAGCGGTACGTTTCTCTACGCATTCGGACGTGATCCGTTTCTCGTGAACGGGCGGCTCTTGGCGATCGAGCCCTTGACGGGCTCTCCGTCCGCCGACTTCACGATTCCGGGAACCGCGACCGATCTTCGATTGTCACCAGGCGGACGTCAGGTGGCGGTGATGAAACATCAGATGGCCGCTGGTGTGGCCGGCTTTTCAGTCGGCACGACCGGAGCCTTCTCGATTGGAGCGCCGGGATCGGACTTCGCGACGGTCAACGCGAACGACGTATTGTTCGTCGACGACCAACGGCTGCTGGCCCTCGCTGTTGAAGGCGCCGACTCGGTGCTGCGCGAGCTGACACTGCCGTCTCGCGCCGTCGTCTGGGAACAGCGCATTCAGAACCTGCAGGTCGCGCGCCTCTCATATCGAGCGGCGTCAGATCACTGGCTCGTGACCGGTATGAGCTTCGACGGGCATCTCGTGGCGGTAGAGGCCAGGGCCGGAAGCACCGACCTGCAGCGGCGTGAGTGGAGCATCATCGATCAGAACGGGTGGCCCGACGCCTGGGCGGTCGACGGAGATGGTGTGCTCGTCGCCCACCGGCAGTTCGACGTGGAAGGGCTCAGCTGGACGATGCTGTTCATGCTCGACCATCTGCAGACGCGGCTGACGCGGATCACGTCGAACGGGACGAGCAAGATCGCCGCATCGCAACTCGATACGAGCTGTTCGGATCGGGCTTTCGATGCGGCGCGTCTCGTGTGCCTGGCGTTCGACGGCACGCGGACACACTTGCTCGCCGTCGATACGACTGGTGATCCACAGCCAATCGGCTCGCTCAGCGGCCACTTCGTCAGCTATCGTCCAATGCGGGATGGCTGGCTGAGCGGGTGGCTCACCTCGGGACGCTGGACCAACTCCACGCAGCTCGCGGTCGACGTCGTGTCGGGTCGCGCCATCACGATTCCGCGTGACCTTCGGGCGGATGAACTGACAGTCGCCGGAGGAGTCGCCGCCGTGCTCGCGCACACGGGTTCGACGACGCGGGTGCGCCTCTACCCGCTGAACAATCCTTAGTCGCCGGACACCGGGATCCGTAGGTCGGGATCCGCGGACCAGTCAGGCGACCGATGTCGCACCTCCCCGGACCCCGGACCCCGGATCCCGGATCCCGGATCCCGGACGCTCACGCGGTCTCACCAACGGCGAAAGTGGGACTTGTCCACCGTAGCTCGTTCATTCGCCTGCAATCATGAGCGAAGGTGGAACCAAGTAGTAGCCGCTCTACGTCTAAGGCCGTAGACTGTCTACGACTATGGCGAAGACACCCGAAGACGGGCGCCTGGAACTCCTCCAGGGCACCCTGGACATGCTCATCTTGCGGACACTGCAGTGGGGCCCGCGGCACGGCCACGGGATCGGCCAGGCTATCCGCGCGCAGTCCGAGGACCTGCTCAAGGTGGAAACCGGTTCTCTCTATCCGGCACTGCACCGTCTCGTGAAACGCGGATGGCTGAAATCCGAGTGGGGCGTGAGCGAAGCCAATCAGCGCGCGAAGTACTACCAGCTGACCTCTGCCGGCAAGGTGCAGCTCGTGCGCGAGCAGGACCGCTGGTCGCAGCTCGTTCGCGCGATCGGACGCATCATGAACCCCGCGCCCGCAGGCAAGGAGTAGCGCATGCGGCCTGACGAGCGCGAGCTCGACGAGGAAATCCGCGGTCACCTTGCCCTCAGCGTCAAGGATCGGATCGAGCGCGGCGAGGATCCTGAAACCGCCCGGCTGAACGCCCTGAGAGAGTTCGGATACATCCCGGCGGCGCGCGAGTCGATGCGGCGCGTCTGGTATGGCCGGTGGATCGATGCGTGCGCCGCGCTCGGACGCGAAATGCGAATCGGCGTGCGCACGCTCCTTCGGTCCAAGGGACTCGCCGCCACGGTCGTGATGACGCTCGCGCTCGGCATCGGCGCCAACGCTGCGATTTTCAGCGTCGTCCGTGGCGTGCTGCTGCGGCCGCTCGTCAACCGCGACGAAGATCGCCTGGTCTACATCCGCCAGAGCGCGCCGGGTCTGACAACCGAGAACATGACCTTCTCGGTGCCAGAAGTAAACGATCTCAAGTCTCAGGTCACAAGCATCAGCGCGTTCGGGGACTTTTCCACGGTTGACTTCACGCTGATCGGACTCGGAGGCGAAGCGCGAACCGTCAAGGCAGGGGTTGTCGGCGGATCGTTTTTCGACGTGATGGGTCTTCGCCCTGTGCTTGGCCGTCTGCTGAATGCCAGTGACGATGGGCCGCAGGCGGCGGGTGTCGCGGTCCTGACCTACAGGTTCTGGACCACGTCGCTCCAAAGCGATCCGACCGTGATTGGCCGGACAATCCGTCTCGGTCCGCGTCCGGCGACGGTTGTCGGGGTGCTCGAGCCATCGGTGCCGTATCCCGCCGACACTGAGATCATCGCAAACGTCGTGACCAGCCCGCATCACCTGGGCGCGACGATGGTCACCAACCGCGTTCACCGTATGACCGAACTCTTCGGTCGTCTCGCACCCGGCGCATCACTGGAGGATGCGCGCGCCGAGCTCACGACGGTGCACGCCGCCATGATGCGCGAGCACCCGGACGCCTACTCCCCTCAGGCCGATGTCCAGCTGCGCATCTCAAAACTTCGGGATCAGATTGCGGCGCCCGCACGAACGATCCTGCTCGTGCTGCTCGGGGCTGCGGCCGTGGTGTTCGTCATTGCCTGCTCGAACGTTGCGAATCTGATTCTGGCGCGATCGGTACGACGTGAAGGCGAGCTGGCGATCCGCGCTGCGCTCGGAGCGGGTACCGGTGCGCTCCGCCGCACGCTGCTGGCGGAAAGCCTGGTGCTCTGCGGCGCTGGTGCCGTGCTTGGCGTGTTGCTGGCGCGGCCGTTCGCCGCCCTCGTGGCACGCTACGCGGCCCACTTTTCGGTACGGGCGCTCGACGTTACCGTCGATCCCAGCGTGTTGTGGGTCGGCGCCGGTCTCGCGTTCGCCGCCGCGGTGCTCCTCGCCTTTGTCCCCCGATTGCCCTCGCCGCACCGGTCTGCCGGCCTCGGCCTGACGAATGGCAGCGTCCGGATCACCGCGGGCACCAACCGCCGCCTGCGAGTGTTTGCCACCGCGCAGATTGCGTTCTCGTTCGTCCTGCTCGCGGGCGCCGGCATGCTCGTCGCAACGCTGATCGCGCTTCAGACTGCGGCGACCGCCTATGACATGCATCACGTGCTGGTCTTCGACATGCCCACAACTGCGACGGGAGTCGGTGTGGGCGATACGAAGCTGATTGACTTCTACCAGCAGGCGACCAGGCGTGTCAGCCAGCTGCCCGGTGTCGTCGGCGCGTCGCTGGGGAGCTTCGTGCCCTGGCGTGACGCCGGAAGCTTCGGGCCAGCCATCCAGTTCGCCGTCGAAGGCCACAAGCCAGCGCACGGAGAGGAAAACCCACGGGCGCGGTTCCGCATCGTGGCGCCCCGGTTCTTCCCGGTGCTCGGCATTCCGATACTCAGCGGCCGCGATTTCAGTGACGAGGACCGCGCGGACAGCGAGCCGGTCGTGCTCGTCAGCCAGAGCGTGGCTCAGCGGCTCTTTCCGAACGGGGACGCGTTGAACAAGATGATGTGGTGGACCGATCCGTACTTCAGCCAGATGCGGCCCCGTCGCATAGTTGGCGTTGTGGCGGATGCAGACGACGAGAACGTCGTGCAAGGGCCCGCGATGACGATCTATCACCCGGTGCGACAAATTGGGTTGGCCGGGCGGCTGTTCGTGCGAACGGCGGGAGATCCGTACTCGCTCGTGCCGGCGGTTACCCGAGTCATTCGCGAAATCTCTCCCGACCAGCCCCTGGAACGCGGGGCCACGCTGGAGGACGTGCGGGCACAAGTGCTATCGCCCGACCGGCTGAATGCGTTCGTGTTCTCAGGATTCGCCGGTATCGCGCTGCTGATCGCCGTCGTCGGCGTGGCGGGTGTGCTGGCGTTTTCCGTGAGCGCCCGGACGCGCGAGTTTGGTGTGCGCCTGGCCGTCGGATCGTCACCGCGCCACCTGATCACGCGTGTGCTCTCCGAGGGCCTGTTCATCGCGGCAATCGGCATCGGGGTGGGTGCCGGGGGTGGCTTCGCTTTCGAGCGTCTGGCGCGCGGTTTCTTCGAGAACGTCCAGCTGCCAGGCGTGCTGCCGGTGATGGTTGCGGCGGCCGTGCTCATCGGTGCTGCTGGCGCGGCCTCGTTGATGCCCGCAGCACGAGCGTCACGTGTGGATGTCCTGCAGGCACTGAGGTCGGAATGACTGATCGAAAACCGCTTCGTCTCTGGCCCGGCGTCACGGCGGCAGTGCTCCTCTGCGTCCTGAGATTTGTCGTGCCGCTCGTGGCACCCGAAGTAGCACTCTACTCATTCCTCGGCGCAATAGTGTGCGCCCTCTTGATTGTCGTGTGGTGGTTGCTGTTCAGCAGGGCTCCCTGGTCCGAGCGAGTCGGCGCGATCGTGTTGATGGTAATCGGACTGTACGCGACATCGTACGCGGTCCATGTCTCGGTTCGCACGGCGATGATGGGGCGGATGCTGCCCGTCTACGCGATTTTCGTCCTTCCACCGGCGCTCGTGCTGTGGGCGGTTGCCACCGGTCGTCTCACGGACGGTGTCAGGCGGGCGTGGCTGATTGCGACAATCGTTCTCGCATGCGGCGCGTTCACGCTCCTGAGGACCGACGGCGTCAAGGGCATGGGTTCCCAACTGACCTGGCGTTGGTCACAAACAGCGGAGGAGCGGCTCCTGGCTCAGACGGCGAAAGAGCCGGCCGACTCGCCGTTGCCAGCGCCGGCGGCCGCATCGACACCACCGCCGGAAATATCCAAGGCTCCGGTGTCGACGCCCGCCACCAGCAAGCCCGTCGAACGGCCGCCAGTACCCGCGAAAGCTGCAGCCGAACCGGTCGCGATGCCCGCAGTCGTCAAACCGGCCGAATGGCCGGGTTTCCGCGGCCCGGGTCGCGACGGCGTTGTTCACGGTGTGCAGATCAATACCGACTGGAGTACGACGCCGCCCGTCCAGGTCTGGCACCGGCCGATCGGGCCCGGGTGGTCGTCGTTTGCGGTCAGTGGAGATCTGCTCTACACGCAGGAGCAGCGAGGCGAGGACGAGATCGTGGCGTGCTACAGGGTCGGCAGCGGCCAGCCCGTGTGGAGTCATCGAGACAAGGTGCGTTTCTGGGAGTCGAACGGCGGCGCCGGCCCCCGGGCGACACCCACGCTCAGCGGCGGACGTGTCTACGCGTTTGGCGCGACCGGGCTCTTGAACGTGCTCGACGCGTCGAACGGCGCGCCCGTGTGGTCGCGCGACGTGGCGTCGGATGCGAACAAGAAGGTTCCGATGTGGGGTTTCTCGAGCTCACCGCTCGTGCTCGACGACCTCGTCGTCGTCGCCGCTTCCGGGAAGCTCGCGGCCTACGATATCGCAACCGGGAAGTCCCGATGGTTTGGACCGGATCGTCCGGCCAGCTACAGCTCTCCGCATCGAGCGACGATCGACGGGATCGACCAGATTCTACTGCTCACCGCGGCCGGCGCCACCAGTGTCGCGCCAGCGGATGGCGCCGTGCTCTGGGAACATTCGTGGCCGGAGGGTTCAACGATCGTGCAACCGGCCCTGACGGCAGACGGCGACGTCCTGATTAACACGCTGACCGGCACGGGTGGCCTCGGCATCCGGCGTCTCAATGTTGCTCACGGATCGGGCGGGTGGACCGTCACCGAGCGCTGGACCTCGACCGGATTGAAGCCGTACTTCAACGACTACGTCGTCCACAAGGGTCACGCCTATGGTTTTGACGGCAGCATCCTGTCGTGCATCGACCTGCAGGATGGCAAGCGAAAGTGGAAGGGCGGACGTTTTGGCGACGGCCAGCTCGTCTTGTTGCCGGATCAGGATCTGCTGCTGGTCGTGTCGGAGGAAGGCGACCTCGCGCTCGTGAAAGCCACTCCCGATCAGTTCACGGAGATCGCGCGCTTCAAGGCGATCGAGGGGAAGACGTGGAATCATCCCGTGATCGTTCGCGACGTTCTCCTGGTGCGCAACGGCGAAGAAATGGCCGCCTACCGGCTGTCGCTCGCGGCGCGCTGAGTACCGGCAGCGCAGGTCACTGAGCTTCCGCGTAAGCAGATCGCGCAGCCGCGGCAAGCCCGTTTGCCCGCGGCCAATTCGGATGTTGCGCCTGAAACTCCGCCTGGACCGTGGTCGCCACCTCGTCTGCGGACTTGCCCTCGGCCTTCAACGCGCGAGCGCGCGCTTGCACGGCCTGCATGACCGCCCGGTTCGTTCCGATGATGGCGCCTGGTCCAACTTCCCCGTGTGCCGGCACGATCGTCTGTGCTTTCAACGCGTCGAGCGTGTCGAACGCCGTCAGCCAGGCCTTCATGCTCGACACCGGCGTCGCCGCCAGGAAGGAATTGTTCATGACGACGTCGCCGGCGAAGAGGACGTTGTCTCCCTCGACGAAGAACGCCGTGTCACCCTTCGTGTGGGTCGGGCCCACGAGCAGGAAGCGAACACGAATATCGCCAAGGTCGAGCGTGAAGTCTCGCTCGAAGGTGATCGCGGCCGGACGGCGAGCGGCATCTTTCAGGATCTCAGCCGTCGCGGGCGACCGCCCGGAGAACATCTGCACCATCTGCATGCCGCCCTGTTCGAACTCCGCTTCCTGGACGGTGGAGTTGATGTACTTCGCCGAGGAGGGGAACGCGACGTAGCCGGTCGTGTGCTCGGCGTGGAAGTGCGTGGTCCCGATGAACAATTCGGAGTTCTTGCTGACCTTTCCGACCTCGCGGAGCACCGTTTCACCATTCCGCCGCCCGAGCCCTGGATCGATGACCAACGTGCCCCGCGATCCGACAACAATCCCGACGTTCGGCACGAGTCCGACGTTGTTGTCCGGAATCACATAGGTATGCGGCGCGAGCTTGACGGTCGCGTTTTCTCTGACGAGCGGATCCTGCACAGGCCCGCGCTGGGCGATCAGCACTGACGACGCGACCGTGCAGGCGATCGTCAGCACGGCTAGAGTGGAGTTACGCGGCATGGAAGCTCCTCGACACCGATCCATCTGTTCCCTCTGTGTTCTTCTGTGTTTTCTGTGGCTTCGTGCTCTTCCGGCTGTGTTCTTCTGTGTTCTTCTGTGGCTTCGTACTCTTCCGTGTTCTTCAGTGGCTCAGGACGGTAATCCGATTTTGCGAACGAATGACGCCCAACGTGATGACGCCCGGAGGGCCGGCGCGTAGGGCCCGCCGACGAGAATCATCATGAGGAACGGGTGCCGCTGTTCGACCAGCAGCTGCAGGAAGTCAAACGCCAGGTCTGTCTCACCGCTCGCGAGATGATACAGCGCGTACCCGACGGCATTACCGTATTCTTCGGGTGGCCCGGCCTGGGCTATCAGGTCCGCGGCTCGAGTCGTGTCTCCGCTTCGTCGGAGCAGGCCGGCAAGGAGACCCGTGCCGGCGGCATGCCATATCAAGAGCGCATGGAAACGCTCCGCAAATGCGAGCGCCTGCTCGATTGGCGCGCGCGCCACGTTCAGGGCCAGGAGCCCGTACGTGGCAGGGAAGTCAGGCGCCAGTTCCATCAGCGTCGCGACGACCTGCGCAGCCTCCGCGTCCCTGCCGGCGGAGGTGAGCGACGCCGCGAGGCCGACGCGAAAGATCATGTTGAGTGGGTCCTGCTCGATTGCACGGTGATGTTCCGCGATCGCCTCATCGGCGCGTCCCGTCAGGCGAAGGTTGAAGTACGCGTTCATGTGCCGGATAGCCGGCGTGATCGGCTCTCTCGCCATCGCGGCTTTGAACTGCCGTTCGCCTTCAGCCCAATCGTAATCGTAGGTCGTGGCGACGACTCCGAGCCAGGCGTGCGCCTCGGGAAGAGCGGGGTCGAGGGCGACCGCACGCTCGACCGACGAGCGGATACGCGGTACGGCCATCTGCGCCTCGGGGCCTTTACCACTGGCGAGAATGTGGAAGAGCTCGGCAAGCCCGGCGTGTGGCAGCGCGTAGCGCGGATCGAGCGCAATGGCCTGCTCGTAGCACTTGAGCCCTTGCGCGAGCCGCTCGCGTGTCAACCCCTGCCACACGTGATGACGCGCCATCATGTACGCTTCGTATGCGGCCACTTTTGGCGTATATGACGATGCCGCCGCTTCGACCGCGAATCGGCCGCGAAACTCAGTGACGATAGCGGAGGCGATGCTGTCCTGGACCGCGAACACATCGGCCAGCTCACGATCGTAGCGCTCAGACCACAACTGGAAACCGCTCGAGACATCAATGAGCTGCGCGGTGACACGGATGCGGGTGCCGGCGCGCCGCACGCTGCCCTCGAGCACGGTGTTGACACCCAGCGCGTCCGCGATCTGCCTGATGGGGACCCGTTGCCCTTTGAACGCGAACGCCGACGTCCTTGCGATCACTTTCAACCCCGGCACATGAGCGAGGGCATTGATGATCTCCTCGGTCAGGCCGTCGCTGAAGTATTCCTGCTCGGGCTCGGAGCTGAGGTTCGCGAAGGGCAGCACGGCGATTGACGCTCCCACTTCTCGAGCATCGCCGATCTGTTCGAGTGCGGCTTTCAGTTCGGTCACCGTTTGATAGCGGTGTGTCGGCGACTTTTCGAGACAGCGCCTCACCACAGCGGTCAGTGCCGGAGGGCCGTCGAGCGGCGGCGGATCGTCGCGGAGCACCGCGGTCAGGGTTTCGATGCTGGAAGGGCCATCGAAGGCGCGCCGTCCCGACAGCATCTCGTAGAGCACTGCGCCAAAGCTGAAGATGTCGGACCGCGCATCGGTGGCACGGCCCTGCGCTTGTTCAGGCGCCATGTACGCGGGAGTTCCGGACACGCTGGTCTCGGCCGTCATCGTCGAGTCAGGTGTGATCCCGGAGCGGGCCTTCGCGATGCCGAAGTCGAGCAGCTTGGCCTGCCCCTGGGAGAGCAGGATGTTTGCCGGTTTCAGATCGCGATGGACGATGCCCTTGCCGTGTGCGGCTTCCAGGGCTCCTGCAATCTGCAGGGCGACTCGCAGCGCTTCGGACGGTTCCATCGGTCCGGCGAGGGGAGCGCCGTCGATGAACTCCATCACGAGGTAATCACCGCCGATATCGTGCAAGGTGCAGATGTTCGGGTGATTGAGGCCCGCGATCGTTCGTGCTTCGCGTTCGATGGCTGCGCCAGCCACGCGGAGCCGCTTGATGGCCACGATCCGTTCGAGTCGACTGTCCCTGGCCTTCCAGACGTCTCCCATGCTTCCGGCGCCGATTTCGGAGATGAGGACGTAAGGCCCGACCTGGCTTCCCGTTTCCCAGATGCTCACGACATGGGAATTGTAGTTGTGGAGCCCGCCTCGCGCGAGCGGCCCACCGTCGTCTACTTCTTCAGAAGCGCCGGCGGTGGCGCCGCCGCGGCCATCGACTCGACCACCCGTCGCGCCTGGTAGTTCACCACGCTCGCGTCGCTTCGAATCGAGGTGAGGTAGGCCGTGCGGAGCAGCTGCTCTTTCCGCGCCTTGAGCGTTTCCGTGATGCGTTCCCGTACGCCAGGCGTGGATAGATCGCGTTGTCCGGCCTGTTCATGTGCAACGACCAGCACGAGCGTGTACGCGCCCCCAGCGCTCGCCACGTTGACGGCGCCAGGTGCCTTGTTCAGCACCGCATCGCGCAGGGCTGGAGCGGCCTGCTTCAGTTTCGAGACGGGGATGAGGCCCATGTCTCCGCCGCGCGGCGCCGACTCGGGATCTTCGGAGTAGCCGGCTGCCAGATCGCGGAAAGACGCGCCGGCCTTCAGTCGCTCCATCAGCATTCGCACCTTCTCGACCGCCGCCTGCGGCGTCGTCGCATCGTCTCCCGTTCCGTTGGCGATCTGTTGATCGCGCACCGGTGTGACGACGAGCTGCGCGATGTGGTAGGCCTCCTCCGGCACGTTGAATTGGGCGCGATTGGCGTTGAAGAAATCCGTGACGGCCTTGTCGGTGACCGTGACCTTTGCTCCGACCTCCTGTTCAATGACTTTCTGCGTCAGCATTTCACGCCGGAGTCCGTCCCGCATGTCCTCCGGCGTCAGGTTTCGACGCGTCAGTTCCTGCTTGAACGCGTCCTCGGAGAGGTTTTTCTTGGCGTTGTTGTAGGCGGCGTCGAGGTCGCTTTGAGCAACGTCGATCTTCAGCGCGGCCGCCTTCGCCAGCAGGATGTTCTGGACGATGACGTCATTGAGGATGGTCAGCTTGGCTGTCAGGGTCTCCTCATCGGACAGCGGTTGCGACTCGTCCCGCGTTCGCCTGAAGACCTTGTCGACGTCGGTTGCGGTGATTGGCTTGCCATCGACGACGGCCCAGGTGTCGGCTGTCACCGGCGCGGCGGTCGCTGGAGTCCCAGCTGTCGAGCGGCATGCTGTGCCGGCGGACGATGCGGCCAGCACGGCCAGAAAGACGAAAAGAAGGCGATATTGGCGTCGGAAGGCTGACCTTTGCTCAAGCATAGCTTCCGAGCGTACTGCTGGATCGCCCGGGAGAACAATAGTTAGTTGCTTAGGTCAGGGCCAGGTATTCGTGGATGAATCGCACGACCATCGAGCCTTCGCCTACGGCCGACGCGACGCGGTTCATCGCGCCGGCCCGAATGTCACCCGCCGCGAACACACCGGGTGCGCTGGTTTCGAGCGCCATCGGCTCGCGCCGCTCTTTCCAGACGCGCGCGTAGGCCGGATCGGCCGACAAATCCCTGCCGGTCAGCACGAAGCCCTTGCCGTCGCGCAGCACGTCCTGCGGAAGCCAGTCGCTTCGCGGCCGTGTGCCGATGAACACGAACACGGCGTCGACGTCCTCGATTTCGCTCACGCCGTTGCGCTTGAGCGCGACTCGTTCGACGCGGCCGTCTCCTTCGACCCGCTCGAGCTCCGCGCCTGCCTGCAGCCGGATGTTTGGCGTCTTTTCGATCTGCTCGATCAGATAGTGCGACATGCTGTCCCGGAGGGAGTCGCGCCGGACGACAATCTGCACGTCTTTCGCGTATCGCGAAAGATACATGGCGGCCTGTCCCGCGGAGTTTCCGCCGCCAACCACCACGACGCGCCGATCGACGAACACCGGCGCCTCCGTGGTCGCCGTTCCGTAATACACTCCGGCTCCCGTCAACGCCGTCACGCCATCGGCGGCGTGCTCGCGGTACTCCATGCCGGTTGCGGCGACGAGGGTCCGCGTCACGATCGTCCGTCCGTCGCTGAGCGTCAGATGCTTGTATCCGGCTTCAATGGCGACGCCCATGACTTCGAGCGGCACGAGCAGTTCCGCGCCGAGGCGTTGCGCCTGTGTGACGGCCCGGCGTGTCAAGTCAGTTCCGCTGACACCAGTGGGAAACCCGAGGTAGTTTTCGATTCTCGAACTGCTGCCGGCCTGCCCTCCGGGCGCGTAACGGTCGAGCATCACCGTGCGTAGCCCCTCTGATGCGCCGTACACCGCCGCGGCGAGACCGGCGGGACCCGCCCCGACGATCACGAGGTCGTATAGCTCCAACGCAGCCGACAGCGACCGGCCCAGCCGCTCGGCTACTTGACGGGGCTCGGGATTTCGAAGGACTGACCCGTCCTCGAAGAGCAACACGGGAAGCTCCTGTGTTCCAATCCCTGCGGCGTCGAGCAGGCTTCGAGTGTCGTCGGGATTGCGGGCGACATCAATCCATCTATACGGAATCAGGTTGCCCGCCAGGAAATGCTTGATCTCGTGCGATCGCGGTGACCATTGGTGGCCAACGAGCCTCAGGCCTTTTGCCTCCGGCTGATACTCACCCTGCCAGGTGTCGAGCAACTCGTCGAGGACCGGGAACAGAGTCTCTTCCGGCGGATCCCACGGCTTGGAAAGGTAGTGGTCGACATGCGCGGCGTTGATGGCCTTGATCGCCGCGTCGATGTCCGAGTAGGCCGTGAGCAGCACGCGGCGGGCAAGCGGATACATCTCGCGTGCCTGCGCCAGCAAGTCTGTGCCCTGCATGCCAGGCATGCGCTGATCGCTGACCACGATCGCCAGCGAGTCGCCGCGTGCCTTGAGCTCGCGAATCGTGGACAGCGCCTCCTCGCCGGACGTTGCGCCGAGGACTGCGTAGGTCGATCGATAATGCGAGCGCAAGTCACGGCGCACCGCCGCCAGCACCTGCGGATCGTCGTCTACAGCAAGGATGGCGGGCTTGTTCACGATTGGCCGGCGGTGCCGTTGGCGTCGGCGAGCGGCAGCGAGACGCGAAACTCCGTTCGACCTGGGACGCTTTCGACATCGATGTCGGCATCGTTATGCGTCAGCAGGCGCCGGACGATATCGAGGCCCAGACCGGTCCCCTTCCCGACCCCCTTGGTGGTGAAAAACGGCTCGAACATGCGCCCCAGGACCTCGGGAGGAATTCCCGGCCCGTTGTCCACCACGCGCACGACGACGCGCTGCCGTTCTATCCGCGCGCTCACATCGACACGCCCGGAATCCGGAACGGCATCGAGCGCGTTGTCGATGAGATTTGCCCAGATCTGATTCAGCTCGCCGGCGAAACCACGAGCGCGCGGAAGGCCCGGCGGCACGTCGACCGTGACGGCCACGGATTTCGATCGTGCCTTGGAGTTGAGGACCGCGACCGTATTGCCAAGGCTCGTCTTGAGGTCCACAGGCTCGGCCACGGGCGCCTGATCCATGTGCGTGAATCCCTTGATGGCGGTGACCAGCCCCGAGATCCGCATCGCCGCTTCCTGGATTTCCGAGGTCAGCGTTCGAACCGAGCACCCGGCCGCGCTCCATCTCAAGACCGCGCTGAGCGGGGGTTCGCTGATCGACCGGGCAATTCGATCGAGCGCGTCGATCGTGACGGCGGTATCGGCCAACTGTCCGCCAATGGCGGTGTCGACGCCATGATCCTCGAGCCAGTCGGTGATCGCCTCCTCGCGTTCGGCCTGTTGGATCGGCGACAGGACTCCCGGCACACGCATCGTCAGGCAGGACGCGCGCACCTCGTCAACGGCTGCGAGTTGATGGTCGGTCAGTTTCGCGGCGCCCAACGCGAGGGTCGCCTGTTCGGCATCGTCCAGTCGCTCTTCAAGCAGGGACGCGCTGCGTTCGATGGCGGCCGCGGGATTATTCAGTTCGTGCGCCAGTCCAGCGGACAGCCGGCCGAGAGACGCCATCTTCTCGTCCTGCAGGTCGCTCGACGTGAACAGCTTGCTCCGGTCGAGCATCGTGTGCACGAGCAGCGACGTGAGCTGGTGACACTCGCGAATCATCTCGGTCAGGTCCTCGCGGGGGACTGCGAGAACCTCCGTGGGCTCCTGGGCGACCGAGTCACCCGGCGGAGAAGTCAGCCGTGAATATGGCAGCATGCCCGTGACGTCGCCGGCCCGCCACTCCGTCACCTTGTGACGGCCGGCGCCGCGGTCAATATAAATGGCGATATGGCCGGACAGGACGACGAAGAAACTGACGACAGCGACCCCCTTCTCGCCGACGATTTCACCTTCGTGAAAGTGTCGCAGGGATCCGTGAGCGGCCAGCCATTCAAGCTCGTGCCGCGGCGCCGCGCCGACAGTCCTGTGTGCCGCGAGGCGGTCGATGAGATCGGTTGCGGTCACGTAAACGCTCTGTCAGGTGTGGAAATTCAGGATGTTACATCAGACCCAACGGTCGATGCGCTGGGAGGCTACAACGCGACGACTTGTCCCGTGCGCACGCTTTCGTCAGCCGCGAGCACGATGCGCAGGCTGTTGACCGCATCCTGCATGTGATCCGTCAGATCGATGTCCTGCTGAATGGCACGAAGCAGGAACGCCTGTTCGCGGTCGCAGAGTCCCTGATGATCGGGCTCGTCCTCGGTGTTGATCAGCTCGTCCGGTTTCACGAACTCGTTGTTCTTGTCGATGTCGCTGTGGTGCAGCTTGATGCAGTTCGTCTTGGTGTGGCTGTCGATGTCGTCCGAGCCTTTGGCAGATGCCTCGTTCGGATCCTTGACGATCGAGACGCAGCCCTTGGGACCGATGACATCTTTCACGAAGAAGGCGACCTCACTCATCATTGGACCCCAGCCTGCCTCGTACCACCCCACTGACCCATCATCGAACGTCACCTGAAGTTGGCCGTAGTTATACATTTCGGGCTTGATGTCGTCAGTGAGACGAGTGCCGACCGCCGACACCCGCACCGGTTTGGCGCCGGTCATCTGACACATCACGTCCACGTAGTGCACGCCACAATCGACGATGGGACTCATGGAGTTCATCAGGTTGCGGTGGACATTCCAGGTGGGCCCATGGCTCTGCTGGTTGAGGTTCATGCGCATGACGAGCGGCTTGCCGAGCGTGCGCGCGAGTTCGATGAAGCGAATCCAGGCCGGGTGCACGCGCAGGATGTAGCCGATCACCAGCTTGCGTCGTCCTGCCCGCGCGGCGTCGACGATGCTCTGAGCCTCTTCGACCGTCTCGGCCAGCGGTTTCTCGCAGAACACATGACAGCCCGCATCGATCGCTGCCTTCGCGTACGGCGCGTGCGTCTCGGGATACGTATTGATGCTGACGACATCTGGCTTCGTTTCCGCGAGCGCCGCGTAGTAATCGCTGAACTCCGGCACGCCGCCGAGCTCCTTGCTGATTGCCTGACGTGACGCCGGCCCGCGGCTCACCACGCCCGCGACCTTGAACTCGGGCATTTTGTGGTAGGCGCGCGCGTGGCTGGCCCCCATGTTGCCGCAACCGGCAACGAGCACTCGAAGAGGTGTGGTCATGGTGCAACCTTATCGTACTCGTCGAGGTTCGCGGTTTGCGATTGACCGTTCGGGTGCGGGTCACAGGTCCCCGCGCCGTACCAGTCACGGGCGTCAAGCCTGAATGTTAAGATTCTGGATCCACATGAGTGCACAGGCCATGAACACCAACCAGGGGCTGCCGCTCATCGCGCCGCGAGTCGTGCCGGCTCTCGATCCGGGTTTCGCCCGGCGGTTCTCGCCGTGCGCGCGTTCCGCGCGCTCATCGAGGTGACGCCTGGCGCCATTCCGGTTCGGATCGCCCTCGAGCAGGCCGACGGCTCCGTGTTTCGTTTCGAAATCCGCGTGCTGCCGGAATCTCATCCGCACGCCTCCGGCAACTTCACGTTTCTCGAACGGTTCGTCAAGTTCCTTCTGTGGTCGCGGGGCGGCTGGCGCATCTCCGTCGATGGGCCGGCATCGCTGGTCTCGCGAGCTCGGCGCGCACTACCGCGACACGCCGACCGGCAGGTTCGACGCCCACCTCGTCGGCCAGCGGATGTTCGATCACCCGCTGGAGATCGTGCACACGCGCGATCTACCGCCCGAGCACTCGGAGACCAGGCCGCTCGGCCGTCATCTCGACGGCTGCCGCATCGGCTTCGATCTCGGCGGCAGCGATCGAAAGGTGGCGGCGGTCATCGACGGGGCGCGTCGTCTTCAGCGACGAGACGGTCTGGGATCCGTATTACAAGCCGGATCCGCAGTATCACGTCGACGGCATCATGGACTCGCTGAAGAAGGCCGCTGCGCATCTGCCGCGCGTCGACGCCATCGGCGGAAGCGCCGCCGGCGTCTACGTCAACAATCGCGTCAAGGTCGGGATCGCTCTTCCGAGGCGTGCCGCAGGACCTGTTCAACGCGCGCGTGAAGGACCTGTTCCTCGACATCCGAAAGGCCTGGCACGACGTGCCCTTCGAGGTGGTCAACGACGGCGAGGTCACGGCGCTCGCCGGCTCGATGTCGCTCGGAGAGAATGCGATTCTCGGCATCGCGCTCGGCACGAGCACGGCGGCCGGTTACGTCACGCCCGACGGCAACATCACGTCGTGGCTCAACGAGCTTGCCTTCGTGCCGGTTGACTACAACCCCGCACGCGCCCGTCGACGAATGGTCGGGCGACTACGGCGTCGGCTCGCAGTACTTCTCCCAGCAGTGCGTCGGCCGCCTGATGCCGGCGGCCGGCATCGAAGCACCGGTCGATCTGCCGTTGCCGGAACGGCTGAAGCACGTCCAGTCGCTCATGCCGAGGGCGATGCCGCGCGCGAAAAAGATCTACCAGACCATCGGGACGTACCTTGGGTACGGCGTCGCGCACTTCGCGGCGTTCTACGATCTTCGACACGTGCTGGTGCTGGGCCGCGTCACCTCCGGTCCTGGCGGAAACGACATCGTCGACGGCGCACGCGACGTGTTGGAGGTCGAGTTTCCGGAGCTGGCCCGCCGTATTGCGTTTGACATGCCCGATGAACAGACAAGCGCCACGGCCAGGCCATTGCCGCCGCCAGCCTGCCTGCCATCGCGAGGAGGCCATGAACCCGTATCACCGATACGTCGCCGAGCTCGCGCGGCTCGTCAAAGACGGCCGGAGATTCCAGCTGGGCGGCTTTCCGGTGGCAGCTAGAGCTCCGATCGCACCGGATGCGCCGCGTGCCCTCATCTTCTCGCCGCATCCGGACGACGAGTGCATCATCGGCGGACTGGCGCTGCGTCTCATGCGCGAAGCCGGGATGCGGGTTGTGAACGTCGCGGTCACGCAGGGCAGCAATAAGGCGCGCCAGGCAGGCCGGCTCGAGGAGCTGAAATCAGCCTGCGACTATCTCGGGTTTGACCTGGTCGCGACCGCGCCGGGCGGACTCGAGAACATCAACATCAAAGCCCGGACAGGCGATTCGGCGGCGTGGCGTACGTCGGTCGACGTGATCGCCGCCATCATCGCCGACCAGCGGCCCGCGGTCGTGTTCTTTCCGCACGATGCCGACTGGAACAGCACCCACATCGGCACGCACCATCTGCTCGTGGATGCCCTCGCGTGTCAGGCCCTGGATTTCTCCTGCCACGTCGTCGAAACGGAATTCTGGGGCGCGATGTCGACACCGAACCTGATGGTCGAATCGAGCGTGACCGATCTCGCGGACATGATGACCGCGCTGTCGTTTCACGTGGGCGAAGTCCAGCGCAACCCCTACCACCTGCTTGTCCCGTCGTGGATGCAGGACAACGTGCGCCGAGGGGGAGAACTCGTCGGTGGGCAAGGGGGCGCGGCGCCCGATTTCGTGTTCTGCACGCTGTACCGTTTGCGGCGCTGGATCGAGGGGAGGCTGCAGACGATGTACGCAGGTGGGCGAAGTCTGGCGGCCGACACGAACGCGGCGACCCTTTTCGGGGGGCGTTGATGAATGGAGAATCCATTCAACGACAGCCACTGTACCGCTGCATCCATATCCAGAGATAAACAGGAGAAAGGAGAAGGGAGAACAATTTCTTTTTGAAACAAAAGAGAATTCTCCTTTCTCCCTTCTCCTGTTGTTTCTTGAGTCATGACTGCAGTGTGGCAGTGAACATCGTTGATTCGGGTGTGCTTGCTCCCCGCAGACTTCGAGCATAGGATTCACCGAGCTGAAAGGATTCAGTCCATGTCTACTCATTTCTCCCGACGCGACATGCTCCGAATAAGTGGCGCGGCTGCCGCTTCGACGCTGTGCTTCCCGATGCTGGAAGCATCGGTTCGCGCGTGGAAGCGCATCCCGATCGGTACGCAGCTCTGGTGTGTCCGCCAGCAACTCGCGACCGAGATTCCCGGTACGTTACAGCAGCTTTCGAAGCTCGGGTTCGACGCGGTCGAGCTCGAGAATGCGTTCGGCAAATCGGGCGCCGAATGGAGGAAGCATCTCGACGCGGCGAAACTCAAGGCGTGCGGATTTCATCACCGGCTGGACGAGCTGCAGGGAGACAAGATCTCCGCAACCGTGGAGTTCAACCAGGCTGTTGGCAACAGGAACCTCATCATTCGCTCGCTCCCCGCTGACGTCTACAAGTCCGGCGACCTTCTGAAGAAGACCGCGGACGCGGTGAACGAGGCGGCTGAAAAGTTCAAGCCGCACCAGATGCGCGTCGGGTACCACAACCACACGACCGACTTCAACCGCATCGACGGCGAATACTGGTGGAACCTCTTCGCCGACAAGACGTCGAAGGACGTCATCCTCCAGCTCGACACCGGCAACGCATCTGAGATGGCTGGCGTGACGGTCGTCGATCTGATCCGCCGCAACGCCGGTCGGACGATCTCGATGCACGTCAAGCCGTACTCGAAGAAGAATCCCGATGCGTATCTCGGCGCCGACGAGCTGGACTGGCCTGCGATCATGACGGCCGCCGAATCAACGGGCGGGATCGAGTGGTACATCATCGAGTACGAGCGCGAAGGCGTTCCGCCGCTCGAATCGCTGAAAGCAAATCTGGACAGCTACAAGAAGCTGAGAAGCTGAAACGGCGGCCGTGCAATGAGCCCGAGCTTTGACGGTGCGCGCGTCCTCGCGCTCGAAAGCCGTCGAGCCACGGAAATCTCGACGCTCATCTCGAAGCTTGGCGGAGCATGCCTTCTCGCGCCTGCGCTGCGCGAGGTGCCGATCGAGTCGAATGAGGACGCCGTACGGTTTGCCGGCGCCCTGATCGACGGCTCGTTCGATGTCGTTGTCTTTCTCACTGGCGTTGGCGCGCGGGCGCTGCTGGCCGCCGTCGAGCCTCGCCACTCTCGCGAGGCATTCGTTGCGGCGCTGTCACGAACACGTGTCGCGGTGCGCGGCCCGAAGCCGCTCGCGGTGATGCGCGATTGGCAGGTGCCTGTCTGGATCGTGGCGCCCGAGCCGAACACATGGCGAGAGCTGCTCGCTGAGATCGATGCGCATGCGGCCGAGCGGCCGATGCAGCACGCACGGGTTGCGGTCCAGGAGTACGGGATCTCGAACCCGGAGCTGCTCGCCGGGCTGACGGCGCGCGGTGCCAGTGTGACACGCGTGCCCGTCTATCAATGGATGTTGCCCGAAGACGTGGAACCACTCCGGCGTGCGGCAAATGCGCTGGCCCGCGGCGAGGTCGATGTAATTCTGCTCACGTCAGGCGTGCAGCTTGCACACCTCTGGCAGATCGTCGAAGAGCAGAAACTGGAGCAGGACGTCAGGCGCAGCCTCGCGCGCACGGTCATCGCGTCGATCGGTCCGACCACATCTGAAGAGCTGACGCGGCGCGGCCTGACGGCGGATCTGCAAGCGTCTCACCCGAAAATGGGCATCCTCGTCACGGAAGCCGCAGCGCAGGCGTCCGTCCTGCTCGAGAGAAAACGACGGGCGGGCTGAATTCAACGCACAGGGACCATCGGTTACCGCGACGACACGATCGGGCGAACAGCGTTATCGCCCTCGCGTCAGCGCACCCTGCATGACGACGACGTCGGAGTAGATGGGACCGCCGCGGATCAAGATAGCGTGCTCGCCGTCGGGCATGACGTCCAGGCGGCCACTCCAGTCGCGCGGCACTGAAAAGAGCGCTCGCCTCGATGTCAACACCGGCCCGCGCGGGCCGATGTCGATTGAGTCAACCGTGTCTCCGTCTGTGAAATACAACGTGGACCCGTCTCGTTTCCAGCGAATAGGACTGCTGCCACGGGTTGAGACTTGCACGAATGCGGTCAGATCCGTGAGTGGTGCGACGCGCGTCTCGGCGGTGCCGGACGCATTCGTCTGATACGCGAGCCATCGACCGTCGGGTGACGGTGTCGGCAACCCCTCAGCCGCAGGTGTCGCGAGCCGCACGACGGGCGTCGCGGCCGCATCGCCGAGTGCCACGGACATGAGGTCCTCCTGGGCCTGATTGGATTGGAAGGCGCTGTAGTACAACGTCCGGCCATCCGATGACACGGCGTTGGGGTATGCATCCCATTGCGCCGGAATGGACTCCATCTTCCCTGTTCCGTCGGTCAGTACGCTCCACATACTCGTCGTGCGCTGGTCGGGATCGATCCGAAACTGCGCAAAAAGGATGCGCTTGCCGTCGGGCATCCAGCGAGATCCAATCGTGTCATCGTCGTAGGTCACCTGCGTCAAGGCGCCTGTGTCGAGCGTCAGCGTCCAGAGGGTTCGTCGAGCGCCTTCCCAGCGGCCGAGCGCGAGGCGAAGACCGTCGGGTGACGCAGTCGGCCAGAGCCAGGCGCCTTGCGGCACCCGGATGTCACGTTCGGCCCCCGAGCGGTCCATGATGACAACGCGACGATCCGAGCGTGGCGAGCCGGCAACATAGAAGACGTCCCCCGTCGCACTCGCGGCCGCGGGCGTGGCATAGCGCACTGGCACATCGCGCGACAGTACCGTGACCTCGCCGGTGACGTGAGCCGTCGTTGCATCGAACGGCGCGGTCGCGATCGACCATGCCGTCCCCTCCTGACGCGAGAACAGCAGATGTCCGGTCGGCGTGAGCCTGGCGTCCCACCCCGTGAGCAGTTTGCGCAGCGTGCCATCCGGCTCGCGCACGGCGATCTGGTTTTCGCCGCCGGTCATCATCGACAGGAGCAAACGACCGTTCGGCAGTCCCTCTGCACGGGTCACATAGGCGCGAGGACCGACCGAGATTGTGTCCACCGGTCCGCCGTTGGCTGAGACCGATCGGATCGCGTCATTCCGGAGAGATGGGTAGCGAATCCGGTCGTCCGCTCCCCATGTGAGGTTGATGAAATAGTCGTTCCCCTCTGCGATCGGTGCGGGCGTTCCGCCCTGCGTCGGGATCTTCATCAAGCCGGCGTCCGTACTGAACGCGATCCACTTGCCGTCAGGGGAGAAGACGGGAGCGTGTGCGGTCGCCGGCGCGCCCGGGATCGGCGACAGCTCGAACGCGGACATGTGTCGCAACGCGAGTCCGCCGTAATCGTGGTCGACGATCACAAGCATCGTCCCGTCGGGCGAGACGGCGAATCGGTCGGTGAGCGTGACAAGATTCGGAATGCCGACGCCAAGACTGGCGGCAACGTAGGTCCCTTTCGCGGCGGCCGGTGCTTCGACGCGTGACGCTCGCCACCATCCCCACGACGCGATGGCGGTCATGAGGACGAGGGCGCCACCGACCGCAAGCCTGGCGGTCGGCCGGCGCGGATTTGCTGCAAGCGCAGGCAAATCATCTGGCGATTGGGGTCTCGCAGCCTCATCGAGATCGAGTCGAGCGTCGGCGATTGCCGCAAGGCGCTTTCGCGAGTCCAAAATCCAACACCTTGACGGTGCCGGCATCGCCAAGCTTGATGTTCGCGGGCTTGAGGTCGCGATGGATGATTCCCTGCCCGTGTGCCGATTCGAGCGCGTCCGCAATCTGCCTGGCGACTGGGATCGCTTCATCGAGCGGAACAGCACCCCGCGCAATGCGATCGGCAAGCGTCGGTCCCTCGACGAGCTCCATCGCCAACGCGAACGTGCCTCCGGACTTCTCGATGCCGAAAATGTGGGCGATGTTCGGATGGTTGAGCGCGGCAAGAACTTCGGCTTCGCGCTGAAAACGCGCGAGCCTGTCGGCATCGGTCGCGACCGACGCCGGTAGCACTTTGATCGCAACCTGGCGCTTCAGATTCGTGTCGGTCGCGCGATACACCTCGCCCATCCCGCCTGCCCCGAGCGAACCGAGGATTTCGTACGGTCCGAGGCGAGAGCCTAGCGTCATCGTGGGCTGAATCATTTGCCAACCGTCGCGGCCGCGGCATCCCAGTTGAGGGCGACGCGCACGACCGCGGATGCCGTAGCACCCTCGGCAGGCACAACGATGAGAAAACGGCCGGTCTTCGGATCCACGTCGTAGCTTCGGCCGGACTCGATTCCCAGGTTATAGAGCGCATCGAAAAGCGGACGGGCCTTGCCGGCACGAAAGGCTGCGCCTTCGCCGAGAGGCACCGCGATTAGACGATTGGCAATCCGGTAAAACATCTCGCGGCCATCCGCCGACCAACGGGGTTCCTCGCCTCCCGAGGTGGTCACCTGCCAATGCGCACCAGCTGTGGTCAAATCGCGCACATGCACTTCAGGCCGATCGGTCTCGTCCGACTGATACGCGAGCCAGCGTCCCGCCGGACTGACTGAACCCGAGAACTCGTTCGCCGATCCGGCGGCGAGCGGTTGCGGCGCCACTGACGGATCGAAGGCGCACCGCAGCAGATCACCCCTGTCAGACGCGGCGTTCACTGAATCGATGACCGCCATGGTCTGTTGATCGTCGATCCAGTCGAGATACGCTCGGCCCGGCACTTTCCGTACGACTTCGGCCTCCCGGCTCCCATCTGCCACCTTCCTCGTGATGGTTGACGCGTCGCCGGTCGGCTCGAACGCGGTGTAATACACCATCTTCCCGTCAGGCGACCACATCGGTGCGGCGTTCGTGCTGGTGAACGTCAGGCGGTTGAGCGTGCCGTTGCCGAAGTCATACGTCCAGACGTCGCCGCCGCCGGTTGTCCCCCTGAGAAGGACCGCACGGGTGCCATCGGGCGATACCCGCGCCTCCTGATAGGGGCCTGGCGCCAAGCCCACGACTGTCTTCTGTCCCTGTTGGTCCACCCAGACAAGCCGGCGAAGGTCCGCGACAGGCGATCCCGGAACGAACGCCAGCGTGCCATCGTCAGCGCAATCGAAATGCGCAGCACCAGTACTGGAATCGCGCTCGACGCCTGCAACGATCTGAACTGGAGGACCGGTCGTCGTGAGGCGCTCGGGATCGAATGGAACAGCAAACAGGGCTGGTCCTTTCGAGTAGACGAGGTGGTGGTCGCCGCAGTACCGAGCCATGGCTGCGCCTTTGATGACGACCCGGCGCTCTCCAGTGGCCAGGAGCACGGCTTCGATGTTCGAGGCGTCGTAGCTGTCCGGGCTCCCGAGCGTCCCGATCGTGAAAAGGACCGCCTTGCTGCCCGGCAACACGTCCGGCCAGCGGTGCGTGCGCTCGCCCGAGCCAATCGTCGTGATGGGCCGCTGTTCACCGCCGTCGGCTGACATCCGCACGAGGGGGCCCGAGGCCTGAGGTGGGAAAATCAGTGCGCCATCGTCCGACCACGCAATGCCGCGGTTGTCAGACGAACGTCCGATGGTGGTCGCCGGGCCGTCGATGCTCGATTTCCGGATGCCGCCATCGACAAAAAACGCAACCCACTTGCCGTCGGGCGACAGCGAAGGATTTGAACCGCCGTCGCTGCCGGGCACCACGTGAAGATCGACAGTCGTCCGGGATCGCATGTAGATGCGACTCACACCCTCGGTGATCGCGGTGAAGGCGATCGCAGACCCGTCGGCGGACACCGATACGGCAGGCCGGAACACGACGTTCAAGGTCGCGTTGTCAGGCGGGCGCAGGTCGAACTGCGCGACCTCTCTGGGGCGGCAGTCTTGGGCTTCCTCAAGGCGACGAGCAGCGCTAACGCGATCAGCGACACGACGACCAGTGCCGCACCGAGTGCAGGAAGGATCCATTTCCGCCTGCGGGCTGGGACCGCTGCAGCGAAGGCAACGTCACCCGCATTCGGATTCTCGCAAATCAGCCTGGCCTCACCGATATCGCGAAGACGTCGACGAGGATCCTTTTCCAGACATCGGTGAAGGAGTTTCCGGATCTCGACAGAGGTCTGCTCTGGCAGCGCCGTCCAGTCCGGATCGCGCGACACGATGGCTGACAGGACGTCAGTGATGGTCTCACCGTCGAACGGACGAGTGCCCGACAGCATCTCGAAGAGGATGCAACCAAAGGCCCAGACGTCCACGCGGCGATCGATTGCCTTCCCTCGTGCCTGCTCGGGCGCCATGTAGGCAGCCGTGCCAAGAATGATCCCGATCTGCGTCATCGCGGGCGAGAGAACGGTCGGAGAGGACATGGTCGTGACGGTCGCATCGGGACCTGACACACCGCTGACCATCTTGGCGAGGCCGAAGTCCAGAATCTTGACCATACCGTCGGGCCTCACCATTACGTTCGCAGGCTTCAGGTCGCGGTGCATGATCCCTTGCTCGTGAGCGACTTCCAGCCCCTCGGCGATTTGGCGTGCAATCGGGATCGCGTCATCGATTGGAACCGGACCGCGCGCAATGCGCCGTGCAAGATCCTCCCCCTCGACGAGCTCCATGACGAGCGCCAGCGCGCCGGCAGCCTCTTCGAACCCGTAGATGTGGGCGATGTGCGGATCGTTGACTGCGGCGAGCGTCTGGGCCTCGCGCTCGAATCGGCTCACGCGATCCGGATCAGCAGCAAAGAGCGAAGCCAGCACCTTGATGGCGACGTCGCGGTGCAGCTTCGCGTCGTGTGCTCTATAGACTTCACCCATCCCGCCAGCACCGAGCGAAGACACGATGCGGTACGGGCCGAGTGTCGAACCGGGGTTCAGTTGCATGGAATGTAGGGATTATAGGGCGCATCGGCGCTGACGCCGGGTGTGAAGCGGGCCGGTGCCCGAAGCCTGACCTCCAGGCCGAACGCTATTGCTGACCGTTTCATTTGCGCAAACTCGGTGGGGTGTAGGACATCGCACTGAGGAGGCGCACATGGTCCTGTTTTCACGCACGTCGGACTTCGAAGGAGCGCTTCGGAAGCGCTGAGCAGCAATGAAAGCCACTCAACTCAATCTGCCGCTCGACAACGAAATCGGTACACTTGCGCGGCTGTGCCGTGACCTCGCACAGGGAGGCGTGAATCTCCTCGCTCTGTCCGCGCCCGAGACCGGCCGCGAGACTGGCACCGTCCGGCTTCTTGTGCCTCACGGCGATCTGGCATCGCGTGCCCTCTCGAAGGCGGGCTACGTCTTTTCCTCGGAGGAAGTGCTGTTCATCGAGCTGAAGAACCGTCCGGGCGCGCTGGCCAAAGCGGTCGAGAAACTGGCCGGCGCAAGGATCAGCATCCGGTACGCGTATGCGACCGCCTCGTCGCGGACGAAGACCACCGCTGCAGTGGTGGCGGTCGGCGATGGCGATCTGGCGCGCGCGCTGAAGATGTTTCCGTAACCGAATTCCATGAGCTGACGCATGACATTGACACGACTGAGTGGCGCCTTCCTGATGGCTGTTGTGACTGGCCTTGCTCCGGTGATGGCGCAAAACACGGCGCCACCGCAGCAACCAGCCGCGGCTCCCGCACAGACACCAGCTCCCGCGCCGCGCCCGGCGCCGCCGACTCGCGATCCCGGCACGGCCGGGTATGTCTCGGCGAAGGAACTGCCGGACGGGACGGTCCCGCCGCCGGATGCCACGGGGAACTTCATCATCGGGCCGACTCACAATCCGGCGCCTGAAATGGCGGTGCAGGAAAGCGTGCCGCAGGGAACGATCTACAACTTCACGATGAGTTCGGCCGACAGCAAGATCTATCCTGGCGTGGCGCGGGAGGCCGGAACTTTCGGCACTCCGGATCCCAGCGATCCTGCGAAGCTGATCGTCACGACCAGCCATCCGGCTCCTTACACGCGTCGCGTCGCGGTTTACGTACCCAAGCAGTACGTGGCCGGCACCGCCGCGCCCTTCATCGTCGGCGCGGACGGCCCCGATCCGTTGTTGTTTGCGGCGCTGGACAATCTGATTGCGCAGAAACGGGTGCCGGCCATGATCGCGATCTCCATCGGCAACGGCAGCGGCGACGCTCAAGGCAGCCAGCGCGGGCTCGAATACGACACGATGTCGGGACGATACGCGGAGTTTGTGGAAAGCGAAGTGCTGCCTCTGGTCGAGCAGCAATACAACCTGAAGCTCACAAAGGATCCCGAAGGTCGCGCGACGATGGGCTGCAGTTCGGGCGCCTCGGCAGCCTTGATCATGGCGTGGTATCACCCGGAGCTTTACCACCGGGTGCTCTCGTATTCCGGCACATATGTGAACCAGCAGTGGCCCCCGAACGCCGAGACCGCTGGCGGTGCCTGGGAGTTTCATCGTCGCCTCATCCCTGGAAGCCCTGCGAAGCCGATTCGGATTTGGATGGAGGTCGGAGACAGGGATCTGTTCAATCCGAACGTCATGCGCGACGACATGCACGACTGGGTCGTCGCCAACGAGAACATGGCGAAGGCGCTCGCCGCGAAAAACTACCAGTATCAGTTCGTCTTTGCGCGGAACGCCGGGCATTGCGATCGCGGAGTGAAGCAGCAGACGCTGCCTACGGCGCTGGAATGGTTGTGGAAGGGGTACCCGGCGGCTCGAGTGGGAGGCCTGCCGCTTCCCATGCCGTAACGCCGCCTGCCAGTTCGCTGACCTGGCCAAAGCCTCGCTGACGGAGAAGGCTCGCGGCAATTGACGATCGGTAGCCGCCCGCACAGTGAATGAGCAGCGGCCTGTCGGGGGCGAGTTCCCGTGCGCGTTCTGAAAGATGATTGAGCGGGAGGCTGAGGCTCCCGTCGATATGTTTTTCGGCGTACTCGCGAGCCGTGCGCACATCGACGAGCTGCGGCGGCTCCTTCGATCGCAGCCGCTCAGCCGCCACAGCCGGGCTCAGTCTCTCGATGGACTCTGTCAAGTCAGGTTTCGACGCGAGGCTCTGCAACCCATCCCGCAGGTAGCCGACGACGTTGTCGAAGCCGATGCGGCCGAGGCGAACCGCTGACTCGTGTTCCCGGCCCGGGTCCGCGATGATCACGATCGGCCGATCGGGGCTGAGAATCGTGCCCGCCCACGTGGCGTATTGGCCGCCCAGGCCGATGTTCTGGCTACCGACCAGGTGTGCGGCGGCAAAGTCCTCGGGCTCCCGGGTGTCGAGGATCTGCGCCCCGTCGCGGCGGCGCTCGAGCACGTGCTCCAGTAGCAGGGGTGTCAGGCCGGTGGCCAGCGATTCGTCCAGCGTGGGGCGCTCCTTGGCGTTCAACACTGCGTCGTGCGTGAAATACGCAGGGGCGTCCGGCAGGTCGGTCGTGAGGAGCTCGACGAACGCGTCGCGTGACATCGGCTGCAACGCATAGTTCCAGCGCCGCTGCTCTCCGATCGTCGTGAACGTCTCGTTGCCAAGGGCCTTGCCGCAGAGCGATCCGGCGCCGTGGGCCGGATAGACCAGGCTGTCATCAGGTAGAGGAAGGAGCTTGGTTCGCAACGAATCGTAAAGCCGATTCGCGAGTGAGGAGGCCGACCACCCGAGCGCGACGCGAAGATCGGGCCGCCCGACGTCGCCGACAAACAGCGTATCGCCGGTCAACACGGCGTAGGGATGTGAGTCGCTGCGATCGAGATCGAACACGAGAAGAGAGATCGATTCTGGAGTGTGTCCCGGCGTCGCCAGCGTTTGAAGCCGGACGCGGCCGAGATCGATCGAGTCCCCTTCCTTCAAAGCCCTGAACGGGTACTCAGCCGTGGCCTCGGCGCCAAGGCAGATAGTGGCGCCCGCCCGATCGCGCAGCTCGAGGTGGCCGGCAAGGAAGTCCGCGTGAAGGTGAGTCAGTATCACGTAAGCGATGCGCAGGCCATGGTCCTGCGCAAACGCCAGATACTGTTCAACGTCGCGCTGCGGATCGACGACGGCCGCCAGGCACGACCGCTCGTCGCCGACGAGATACGACGCGTGGGCAAGGCAACCGAGATAGAACTGCTCAAAAATCATCGCGCAACCGTTGAATGACCACTAATAATTATCTCCGGGATTTCTTCCAGCCGTGCGAACCGCGCGGTGCTGCAGCACCGCCACGTTCGCGGGGTACGTCATGACTGCTGCTTCAGTTCGATGACGAGATCCTCGAGCCGGTCGTAGCTGATGGCGGCGCCCTTCTCCATGCCGGTGTTGATCACGAAATCGCGCACTTCCCTGGTTCGATATCGTGAGGTGACAGTCAAGCGGGTCTTGCCGCCCTCCTCGATGAGCACGGAGGTCACCAGCGAGCCGTCATCGGGGAACGGGTCGTAGATTTCCGTGAAGACGACGCGCTCCGGCACGTCGATTTCATGGTACATGCCGTGGAACCCGTACTCTCCGGCTGGGCCACGGCCGACGAAACGCCAGGCGCCGCCTACGCGGAAGTCGATCTCGCACACGATCATCGAGTGCCGATCGTCGAGCGCGCCCCACCATCGCTTGACGTGCTCCGGCTTCGACATCGCCTCCCAGACAAGGTGTCGCGGTGCGTCGAAGAGACGCGTCAGGGTGATCTCGCAGTCCGAAGGGGTGGTGGCTCTGAAGCTGTTGCTATTTGCGGCGGTGCTGACGGCCATGTTTCTTCTCCTTTTCCTTCAGTTCCTTCAAGTAGTCATCGAGCCTGTCGAGGCGGGCTTCCCAGATGTGCCGATAACGCTCAGTCCATGCGGCCACGTCCTTCAAAGGGCCGGCCTCAATCCGGCACGGACGCCATTGCGCTTCGCGTCCGCGCGCAATCAGTCCCGCCCGCTCGAGGACGCGCAAGTGCTTCGAGACTGCCGGCATGCTCATCTCGAACGGCTCGGCCAGCTCGGTGACCGAGCGTTCGCCCGTGGCCAGGCGCGCCAGAATCGCCCGCCGTGTCGGATCGGCCAGAGCTGCGAACGTGGTGCTCAACTGATCGGAGGCCATATGTATTAAACCAAACAGTTAATTAACCTATAGGTTTAATACATCGGTTGACGCCGCATGTCAAGCCCTATGTCGAATGCCACGCGAGCGAGCGACAGCGAGTGAGCCACGCGAACGGAGCGCGCCGTCGAAGCGGCGCGCGAGAGAGCGTGTCGGGGAGTCCGAGGGGCGAAGCCCCTCGGATAAGATCAGTGAGGGGGGTTGCGCGCGGGGGAAGCGGGCGTCAGAAACGCCGCAAGGGCTCGCCGGAATTCCTCGGGCTGTTCGATCCAGGGGAAGTGGCCGGATTTGTTGATGTAGCTCAGCGCCGAATTCGCCAGCAGCGCGTGAATGTCTTCCGCGGTCTTGTCACCCACGGGATCCTGGTGGCCCTGGACGATGAGAACGGGTCGGTCGACTCTTCGAAGGCCGGCGCGAAGATCGTAGTTCTTCCCCAGGTCTCCCATCAGCATCGCGTTGACAGCCGGGTGAAACGAGCCATCTTTGAGTTCGGCGGCAAACGCTAGTGCTTTCGCCCGGTCGAAGAAGTAACCGGGGACGATTGCCTTCATGGCCGACAGTGCGGCCTTGTCCCGATCCACACCGCGCCTGTCGGCGGATTCCCAATAGCGTCTGGCATCGACGTCATCCGGACGCAGCCGGGCCGCGATGTTGTCGGAGAACCGTTCGGCGAATTCGAGCGTCGGTCCGCCGGATCCAATCAGGATCAACCGATTGATCCGATCGGGATGGGCCACGGCATATGCCATCGCCAGCATCGCGCCCCAGGAATGACCGACCAGAAACAGGCGATCCTGCCCGAGATGGGCGCGCAAGGCCTCGAGATCGTCGACCACGATTCGAAGCGTCATGGTCTCTGCGGTCATGTTCGTGACGAGCGAACGCCCGGTCCCGCGTTGCTCGAGAAAGATTCGCTGGTAGCCGGCCGGCAGGAAATCTCCGAGAGGAATCATGTAATCGACGTCGAATCCCGGCCCGCCGCTCAGGAACACCACGGGCGTTCCACTACCGGCCGTTCTGTAGTGGAGCTCGACCCCCTGGCTCGGAAATGAGCGATCCTGCGCGAGGGCGGAGCCGGCGTACCCAGGATCGCGGCGACGAGCGTGGCGGCACATGCTGTGGCCAGTCGACGGACCGGGCCGGCACGATTCAGAGACGGCATCCGCGCACCTCCAAGCCAGTTCTGAGGGTCGTGGAAATGACTCGTCAAGGCCGGAATGGTAGCACGCGCCGGTACTCATCTTCCGAGACAGTTCCCGGCCGGCAGGCGTTAACATTCACCGCAACGTCACGTCCTCATCGTCATGAACGATTTGCGATACAGCCTGCGGAGCCTGGCGCGGATGCGCGGCGTCGCAGCGGTGGCCCTGGCGTCCCTCGCCCTGGGCATTGCAGCCACGACCACCATGTTCAGTGCCGCTTACGCGGCGCTCTTCCGGCCGCTGCCGTTTGCCGAGCCCGGGCGCCTGGCCATGCTGTTCACGACTCACACCACACCGCAGGACGGGCTCGTGCTCTCCCGATGGTCGCGCCCTCTCATCGATACGCTGGTGGCATCGGTGAGCTCGTACGAGTCGATCGCTTCGTATACACCCGCGCTCATCAGCCTGAGCGGCGGCAATGGCGACCCGGAGCAGATCGACGGCGAGATCGTCTCCCCCGGGTACTTCGAAACACTGCGTGTTGCGCCAGCCGCCGGACGAACGTTCACGCCGGACGAGGATCGCTCGGCGGGGGACGCGCCCGTGGCCATCCTGAGCGATCGACTCTGGCGCGTTCGCTACGGCGCGGATCGCTCCATGGTCGGGCGCACCGTTCGCATCAACGACGCGGTCCTGACGGTCGTCGGCATCATGCCGGCTGGTTTCACCGGGTTGAGCGACAAATCCCAGCTCTGGATTCCACGGACGATGGCGCCGCGCCTGACGTACGAGGGGTATCTGACGACTCCACAGCTGTTCATCACGGTCGTCGCGCGGCTCAAGAACAACGTGACGGTTGATCAGGCGAACGCGGAGCTGACTGCGGCCAGCGCGGCGTTTGGTTTTCAGGACATCTCCGACGGTTCGCGATGGGGCGCCGTCGCGCAGCCCATCGGCCAGGTCCGCGTGGAGCCAACGCTCCGGCGCTCGGTGTGGCTGCTCCTTGCGGCCGCAACGTGCGTGCTGCTCATCACCTGCGCGAATGTTTCAGGCCTGCTGCTCGCTCGAGGGCGCATCCGGCGGAGGGAGCTGGCGATCAGGATGGCGCTTGGATCCGGACGGATGCGAATCGTCCGTCAGCTCCTCACCGAAAGTCTGGTGCTCGCCGCGGCTGCCGGCCTGTCGGGCGCAGCCCTCGCGGCCTGGGGTGTGGAGGCCTTTTCGCGCTATGCCCCGGCCGTCCTATGGACAGGGCGTACGCCGATCGCGGCGTTTTCGACCCCGTCGCTCGACACCCGCGCACTCCTTTTCGCTCTTGGTGTGACGCTCGTCACGAGTGTGTTGTGCGGCCTTGCTCCTGCCCTCGATACGTCGCGCGCGTCGCTCACGCAGGCACTGAAGGAAAACGAGCGCGGCGGAGGCGTCCCGCGCCGGCTCTTCCGATCCCTCGTGGTTATTGAGGTCGCACTGGCAGTGCTGCTTCTCGCAGCGGCGGGACTGTTGCTGGATAACCTTTCCCAGATGCAGCGGCTCCAGCAGGGATTCAACACCGATGGCGTGTTGACCTTCTGGGTTCGGCCACCCGCCTCACGATATCCGGTGACCGAAGGGCCCGCCATTGTCGAACGGCTTCTCGGCAGTGTCGAACGGATTCCCGGCGTTGAAGCCGCAGCGGTGAACCGCTGTACGCCCTTCACCGGCTGCTCGCGAACGGTGCTCCACTTCACCGACAGGCCAAACGATGAGCGCACCGCGCCGGTGGTCGGCCGGCACTACATATCGGCGGACTACTTCAAGACGCTGGGGATTCCGCTGCTGGCGGGTCGCGCGTTGACGCCTCTCGACCGCCCCGATCGTCTACCGGTGACCGTGATCAGCGAAAGCGCCGCGCGCCGCTTCTGGCCCGGTGAAAGCCCGCTCGGAAAGCGGGTGTGGTTCGGGGGCACGACCGGTCCATTCGCCGACCCTGCCCATGCGGTCGAAATCGTCGGTGTCGTCGGGGACGTGAAGTACGAAGCCGTGGACTGGCCGAACAGCACCGGACGACCGGAATTCTACACGTCGTATCTGCAGTTCTCGTATCCCGACACGATGATGATCGTGAAAACGATCGGCCGCTCATCCGAGGTCGTGCCGGCGTTGCGCCGAGCCGTGGCATCGGTCGATTCCACACTGCCGATCTACGATGTGCTCACGCTCGATGACAGGATTGGGGCCGCCCTCGCACGGCCGCGCTTCCATGCGACGCTGGTCGGCGGATTTGCTGGCGCCGCGTTGCTCATCGCCGCCCTGGGCGTCTATGGCATGTTGTCGGTACTCGGTATCGTGCCGCATCCGCGAGATTGGCGTACGACTGGCGGTCGGCGCCGCCCCAGTGCGGATCGTCCGGGTCGTCCTGGGTGAGGGTCTTCGGCTTGCGGCCATGGGAGTCCTCCTGGGGCTCGTCGGCGCGGTCGCGGCGAGCCGCCTCACGCGCAGCCTGGTCGTTGACGTCAGCCCATCCGATCCGCGGATCCTCGGTGCGGTCTCCTTGGTGATGTTGATGGTGGCGTGTCTTGCGTCATTCTTGCCGGCGCGGAGGGCCAGCGCTGTCGATCCAATCGTGGTCCTCAGGCAAGAGTGAGAGGCCCAACCGTATCAGCGTCGCTTCCTCGTTCGGCGACCAGTGACGCCGGCCGTTCGGCGCTTTGGTGTGCCCTTCGCGGTCCCGACCTTTTTGGCACGGCCAGTCTTCCGGCTCGAGCCCTTCGGCTTCGGCGATCGTTTGCGGGCCTGTGGCTTCGGCGCCTGGGCGAGTACGTCGGACAGCTGGTACGCTTCGCTCAGCCAGTCGGTGATCGGAGACTCCACCTCGTCGCGATGCGTGATGCGGAGGAAGTGCACGAACTTCGTCTTCGAGCTCCGATCGACGCGCCGCACCTGGGGCGCTTTCACGGTGCGGCCGAGGAAGACGCAGACCTCGAGGAAACTCTTCTTCGGCCGAACGAAGAAATAACAGGACCTCCGCGAGAACATGATCGAGTTGTGCGACGCGTAGATTCGCTGGTCACCGAACCCGACGGCCGTTTCGCGCAAACGCTCCCAGCCGTCCCGGAGGTCTTGCGACAAGTCGGCGGTCAGGGCCGTCTCGGTTGTCGTCCAGCAATCGTGCGGTTCGCCTTCTTCGATCCACTGCTTGCAGTGGTAACAGACGTGGCCGGCCATGATTCATTCTAATTCCGGGATCCGGGATCCGGATGCGGCGCCCGGAGCGCGTCACCAGACGACGCGAACGGTCCCGGAGGCGCGGATGTCGGCGTCGCGGGTCAGCAGCGGCAGGTCGAGCGATCGGGCGGCCGCGACAATGAGCGCGTCGAACGGATCGCGCGTGAACCTCAGCTCGTCAGCGAGATAGACCTGGTCCGCGCTCAGTTCGATCGCGTGGTACGAGGGACTGCTGAAGAGGTCGCCGAAGAATTCACGGACGGGACGCCGAAGATTGACGCGACTCACTCTCGCCAGCAGGCTGATCTCCCAGATGACCGCCATAGGGACGTAGGCAAGGGCCTGCTGGCGCTCGCACGCCTCGAAATGCGCCGCCGCCCGACGGCCCAGAGCCTGAGACCCCGCGGCGTGAAATAGCAACGCATGTGTGTCGGTAACGGCGGCGGGCAATTCAGCCACGATGACGTGAACGCGATGGCCGCGGGGGACTGTACGATGTCCGAGACTCTCGAACGCGCGAGGGCCTTGCCAGGGACTCCGCGAACAACTCCCGTACCGCTGCGTCCGCCCGCTCGAGCCGGGAATCGTCAGCAGCCAAATCTATCGTCCCGACCACGCTTCGAATCTTCATCGTGTCACCCAGCCGCCCGGCCCGCGCCTCCGAGATCAGGTCGTCTATCGCCGCGCTGAGATTGCCCCGCCCGTATCCCCGCCCGCGCAGCCACAGTAGATTGGCCTCGTCCAGCGTCAGCGACACGGCCTTTTTAGGCATATAAACACGATATCATATCTAGATATTATTAATCAGGTTCTACAGGGTTCTACAAGGTTCTACAAGGTTCTGCGAGGTTCGTTCGGGGGTTCCGCGGGCTTCGTGCGAGAGTCGAAGCGGTAGAACCTCGCAGAACCCTGAACGAACCTTGTAGAACCTTGAGAACCTGGCAGAACCCTGCAGAACCTATGGCTCTCAGAACCTATAGAATGCGTGGCGATGCGAGTCTCTGGAGTCAGTGGCGCCGTTGTTGGCCTCGTGCTCATGATCGTTGCCGGCGGGAGCCCCGATGTGCTGCGGCAGCCTCTATCGGCGACGCTCTCGATCAGCCCTGACAATCCCCACTACTTTCTCTGGCGAGGCCGGCCTGCGGTGCTGATTGGCTCGGGCGAGCACTACGGCGCGCTGATGAACCTCGACTTCGACTACCGCAAGTACTTCGACACGCTGGCGGCGGACGGGATGATGCTGACGCGGATGTTCAGCGGCGCATACGTCGAACCGGAAGGCGCCTTCAACATCGCGCGCAACACGCTCGCACCGTTGCCCGGGCGCTTCGTCTCGCCGTGGGCGCGCAGCGATCAGCCGGGCTACGCGAACGGCGGCAACCGATTCGATCTCGCCCGCTGGGACGAGGCGTACTTTGCCAGGTTGAAAGCGCTCGCGAGCTACGCCGCCGGGAAAGGCATCGTGATCGAATTCACGCTGTTCTGTCCGATGTATGAAGACAGACAGTGGAACCTGAGCCCGATGAACGCCAGGAACAACATCAACGGCTTCGGCAACATCGGCCGCCTGGATGTCTACTCGCTCGACGGGCACGGCGGGCTGCTCGCCATACAGGATGCGCTGACGCGCAAACTGGTTGCCGAGTTGAACCCGATGGACAACGTGATCTTCGAGATCATGAACGAACCGTACACGCGCGCCGTGCCGATGAACTGGCAGCGCCACATCGCGGGGATCATCGTCGAAACCGAACGCGCCCTTCCGAAAACGCATCTGATCTCACAGAACATCGCGAACAAATCCGGTATCGTGGAGCCAGCACACACGGCGGTGTCGGTGTTCAACTTCCACTACGCCAATACGGACGCCGTGTCGGTCAACTATCGGCTGAACAAGGTCATCGGCGACAACGAAACAGGATTCAAGAGCACGAGCGACACGCCATATCGCCAGGAGGCCTGGGACTTCGTGCTCGCAGGCGGCGGACTCTTCAATCACCTGGACTACTCGTTCGCCGCAGGATACGAGGACGGCACCTTTTCATACCCGTCGACTCAGCCTGGCGGGGGGAACGCGAGCTTCCGCCGTCAAATGAGAGTGCTGCGCGAGTTCATCCATGGGCTCGATTTCGTGCGCATGAGACCTGATGAATCTACGATCTCGGTGCCGCCGGGTGCGACGGCGCGCGCGCTGGTGTCTGAGACGGCTATAGCGATCTTCGTCATGGCCGGAGGCCCCACGACGACACTGAGTGTGCGGCTGCCTCCAGGCACGTGGACTGCCGAGTGGATCGATACGAGGACCGGTGCGACGGCCCGAACGGCGACGGTCACCGGCGGCGTCGTGAAGGCGCTCGACTCACCCGCCTTTGAAACGGACATCGCGCTTCGGCTGACGAGGCAATGAAGAACCAGACATCAGGAACGGACTAACTCGGCATGAAAAAGTAGGAAACACGGGCCTTCGGCGCATTTCGGGGCTTGAACTGCACGCCGCATGTTGCTACTCTCAACCCTGCCGGTGTTGCAGTCCGTCTCATCGCGCGGGGCCGCCTCGCCAGAGGTTGCGCGGTGATCGTTCCAAGGGCTGTACCCCGCGCAGACTTCCTCAATTGCCAACGTTAGAAGCTGTCTCATAAACGTGACGCTCACTCCAAGATGCGAGCGAGCGGAAGCGAGTGAGCCACGCGATCGGAGCGAGCCGGCGAAGCGGCGAGCGAGAGCGCGTGTAGGGGAGTCCGAGGGGCGAAGCCCCTCGGAATAAAATTAGTGATCAAGGCTGCGTCTGTCGTGGCCCGAGGTATGCCGCATGCCTGACAGTTTTGGCGCACGCCTGCGCGAGCGGCGCGAGCAGCAGCAAGTAGCCCTCACGACGATCGCCGAGCAGACGAAGATCAAGGTTTCCCTGCTCGAAGCACTCGAGCGGGACGACGTGTCGCACTGGCCCTCCGGCATCTTCCGCCGGGCATTTATCCGTGCGTACGCCCACGCCATCGGCCTCGAGCCGGACGTAATCGTGCGCGAGTTCCTCGAGACCTATCCCGATCCGATCGAAATCGTGGATACGTTTCAGGCCGGCGCGCCAGGCTCGGAGGGCGTCTGGGTCAGTGACGCTCCGCCGACCCGTTTACGCCACATGGTCGCCTCGGCGATCGGCTCGGTGTCGAGGCTTCGGTCGCGGGGGGCGCCGCGGTCCGGTCCCGAAACCGAAGGCTTGATTGCGGCAGCAGCGTCAACCGACTCGATGGCCCAGATACACGCGGCCGTAGCGCTCGAGGACGAGATTCCCGGCCCCGCCTCAACAGGCAGTCTGTCCGCGACGAACGAGGATCTGCGGATCCCGGATCCCGGACCCCGGATGACGAACGCCGGATCCCGGATCCCGGACCCCGGATCCCGGATCCCGGATCCCGCTAGCGTTACAACGTCGTCCTGCACCCTATCCGGGCAGATCGTCGGCGAAACGATCCATGACGAGCGGCCCACTACCAGGCCGGACTCGATCGAACGCGCCGTCACGGACGTGGTTCAGCCCGACGACGATCCCACGCTCGTGATGGCGCCACCGACTGACGGGATCCTGGAACGCGAACCTTCATTACACATGGGACAGCCATCAGAACCTGACTTGATGGAGGTGGCTGAGCTTTGCACGGAATTCGGGCGAGTCGAAACGGCGAGTGACGTTCAGCCGCTCCTCCAGGAAACGGCCCGGATCCTCGATGCCGTCGGCCTGATTGTCTGGACCTGGGATCCGATCTCGAACGAACTACGGCCGGCGCTCGCGCATGGATATTCAGATCGCGTCCTCGCTCAGCTTCCGCGAGTCGAACGCGACACCAACAACGCGACCGCCGCAGCCTTTCGCGCAGCGCAGACGTGCGTGGTGAAGAGCAGCGGTGACGTCAGCGGGGCGCTCGCGGTGCCGTTGATGACTCCGGCGGGTTGCGTCGGCGTGCTCGCAATCGAGCTCACACATCGACGAGAAGATCGCGGCTCCGTCCGCGCACTGGCCACGATCTTTGCCGCGCAGCTGGCCGCGCTCATCGGCGCGGCCCGGCCCGCCGAAGCTACGGGGCGGATGTTCGCCTGACGAGATTCGCACGCGGCCACGATCTGTCGTGGCCGTTGTGGCATTTCCGTCACGTCACATGTGCGCAGTTCGTGGTTCTCACCCGCGAGCACTTTCGTTTCAGATCCGCAACGCGATCTTCACGACATTGCGCTTGACGATGAGTTCAATCGGGTGCAGCATTGCCCACTCAGCGCTGCGAACACGGGGTAATTGGGTATGGGCGCGATCCGGGTCGCGATCGTCGCTGACGGTCAGCTGTTCCGCGAGGGTCTGCATCAGATTCTTCGCCGCGATCCTTCTCTCCTGATCGCGAACGATCCAAACAATTCACTGAGCAACGCAGACGTCGACATTCGCCTGGTCGATGCTCGTCTCGGTGAGCCAATCACAGAGAACATGATTCCTACGGAGGGCCGACCGCATGTCATTGTCGTGAATGTTCCTGACGATGATGCGTGGGTAGTGGATGCGCTGAGCGCAGGCGTCCGCGGCATTCTTGCGCGGACCGCGGGCGCAGACGATCTTCTGAAGGCCATCCGCGTGGTGCATGATGGTGGCATCTGGGCTCATCGACGCTGGCTCATCGCCTGCGTGAAACGCTCGGTGGGCACGAGGCATGAGCGGCCGGCGAAGAGCCCGTCGTCGAATGTCGACGCGCGTTTGAGCAAGCGAGAGCGCGAAGTCTTCCAACACGCCGCGACCGGCGCGGGGAACAAGGAACTCGCGGATCGCCTGGCGATCAGCGAGGCGACCGTCAAAGTTCACATGACGCGTATCTTCCAAAAGCTCGGGTTGAATGGGCGGGCGGAACTAGCCGCTGCCTACCATGGGTTGCGAATACTCAAGGATTCTGCGGTCGTACGACGTTCGGCGTAAGCCTCAAGTACCTTCCTCGGGCAACAAATCAGACTTCTCGCTAATTGATCAGCTTTCCTCCGCGATGGATCATCGCGCCGCTCTGTACAACCTGAGCCAAAGCCGCCACAACTGAATCGCGATCCGGTGTCTGGAGGGGTAGTTATGACCGCGCGTACTTCTGATGAGTCAGGTCGAAACGCAAGCGCTCGTGGAGCTAGCGCCAAATGGCGTGTCGCGCTCGCGACTGGACTGGCCGGCGTGGTCGCCGCACTGTCGATCGCCCTGGCAGATCCCGGCAGCCCGCTGGCCGTTACCAAAGTGGATACGCCCGATCCGGTTGCGTCAGGAGCGGAGCTCACCTACACCATCACGATCGTGAATACGGGCGGCGCGAAGGTCACCAACGTCGTGCTGTCGGATCAGCTAAATGGCGTCGGCGGGATCGGCAATCCGCCACAACTCGTGTTGACCAGCACTCGAGGGTCCTGTCAGCAGAACGTCAACCTCGTGACCTGCAATGGCGGCGCGATTGAGGGGCTGGGAACCTGGGTTGTCACCATTCGCGGAAAGGTGACGGCGGCAAACGGTACAACGATCAACAACACGGTGTCGGTTTCAGGGACGAAGTCGGCGCAGAACTTTACGACGACCGCGTCGGCCACGACGCTGGTCAGCGGCGGCAATGGCACACCGTTGCCGGATCTCGCGATTTCGAAGACCGGGCCGACGACAGTGACGACCTCGGCGCCGATGACCTACACGCTCACGGTCAACAACCAGGGCACCGCGAATGCGACCGACATCAAGGTGTCGGATACGCTGCCGCCGGGCCTCTCGGCCGTGACGCAGTCGGGCACGAGCCTCTTCGTCTGCAACAACGACGGCGCAGCTCCTCCAGCGCAAATCACCGTGACGTGCATTGGCGGCGCCGTCAATCAGGGTTCCAACGCAACGATCACGATCAACGCGACGGCTCCGGCGGCAACGGGCACCATCACCAACACGGCGTCCGTCGATCCTGACAACACGATCACCGAGTCGAACGAGTTGAACAACGCCTCGTCGCTGGTCAACACGCAGGTCGTGTCTTCATCCGGCGGCGGCCTGATGACGATTGACAAGACTGACACCGATGGCGCCGCAGCCTGGGATGACGGCGCCGGGCCGGACCCGGTCGTCCCCGGCGGCCTGGTGACCTACAAGATTCTGGTGACCAATCCCACGCCCAATCGTGCTGACGACGTGGTGGTCGTCGACGGGACGCAGGGACTCGAGGCCGCGAGCATCCAGGTTTCACAGGTTGTCACCAACGGAAGCGTCGGGACATTCGGCGGATGCACCGTCGCGGCGCCGCAGACTCGATGCTCGATCAAGAGCCTGAACGCGGGCGGCACGCTGCTCATGACAGTGAAGGGCCAGGTCGTCGCGTCGGCGGGGTCGAACATCATCAACACCGCCACGGTGACCGCAAATATCAAGAACATGGGCACCACCAGCACGGACACCGAGTTGACGACGGTCAGGCCTTCGGTCGATCTCACGGTGACGAAAGCTGACTCGCCCGATCCGGTGTGTGCGAGCTCGTGGCCAACGACGACCGCCGGTGGCGGATCGAAGCCGGCTCCTGCCAGCCCGCCAGAGCTCGGGGCCCCGGTGTGCCTCGGTGGATTGACGTACACGTTCGTGCTGGGGAACAGCGGGATCAACACGGCCAACAACGTGGTGTTGCGCGATCCGCTGCCGGCCGGCCTGATCTTCGATCACTACACTGACCCGGGCGGCACGTTCCCGGCCGGCGGGTGCGCGCTCGGCGCCGGCAACGTCGTGACCTGCTCCGGCGGGACGTTAGGACCAGCCTCGACGAAGACCATCACGTTTGTGATGGTGGCACCGCCCGGAGTCGGGCCGATCTCCAATACCGTCACGATCGATCCGGCCAACGCCATCTTCGAGGCGGACGAGACGAACAACACCGCGACGCAGGCGACGCAGGTCGCGACCGGCATCGATCTGACGATTCGCAAGGACGATAACGGCAACAATTTCATCACCGGGGCTGCACTCCCAGGATTCGATCCGATCGCCACCAGCGGCACGCAAACCTACACGATTCTGGTGGACAACCTCGGACCGCAGGACGCGTCGAACATCCGCGTTCGCGACACGCTCCCGGCGAACACCATTCTGAGATCGGCCGTGGGGGACCACGGGTTCAGCTGCTCCCAGGCGGGGCTCGTCGTGGACTGCACAGGCGGATCGATCAAGGGCACCGAGAGCGAGTTCTACGCCGGCAACGTCGAAGACCACGCGACGATCGTGATCAAAGTCTTCGCCCAGCCTACCGTGGGCACCATGCACAACGAGGTGCGCGTCGATCCGCTCAATCAGATTGCCGAGATCAACGAGAACAACAACCTCGAGTTCGAAGACACGGTTGTGGACAAGGGTGGCGCATCAACCGGCGCCTTCAACCAGTTCACGATCGACAAGACGCAGGTCAGCCCTGATGCGACCAACACGGCCAGGAACGCGATTGTCACGTATCAGATCCTGCTGACCAACGACGGGACCGATCCGGCAACCGGCGTGGTCGTGCGTGATTTCCTGCCAGCGGGGTCGCGCTATATCGAGGCCGTTGACGACAGCAGCCCGACCACGCACTTCCTCTGCACCGCGAACGGTGGAGTGATCAATTGCGTCGGCGGTGAAATCGCGAAGCTCGGTGGAACGGCCAAGATCAAAGTCAAGGTGTTCGCGCCGGATACTCCCGGTACCTACACCAACCAGGCGATCGTCGATCCGGACAACGCCATTCCCGAAGGGAACGAGTTCGACAACCAGGACTCGCAGACAACTGTCGTCAAGAACGGCGGCGCCGGTGCGTTCAACGATCTGACGATCGAGAAGACGCCGAAGGCCACAACGATCAAACCGAACGACGTGATCACCTACACGTTGAAGGTCACCAACCTGGGAACCAACCCGGCGCTGAACGTCACGGTCCGCGACGTTCTGCCGGCCAACGGCACCTTCGTCTCGGCAGACGACGTGAGTGTGCCGGCATCGGCGGCGTTTACGTGCACTGGATCCTCGGGGGTCGTCAATTGCACCGGCGGCACGCTGGCCGGAACTGACGCGACGCTCCTTCCGGGTGTTCCCGCCGTGCGGAACATCGAGGTCAAGGTCAAGGCGCCCAATCAGAACACCACGCTGTTCAACCAGGCGTTCGTTGATCCCGACAACACGATTGCGGAAGGCGACGAGCTCAACAACGCCGACACGGCGACGACGACCGTGGCGTCGGTCATAAACCTGAAGTTAGAGAAGCACGGGCCGACGGAGTCGAGTCAAAGCCAGGTGTCCAAGTACGAGCTGAAGGTGACCAACGAGGAGCCCAACGGCGCCGGCACCGGCCAGGACGCGTTCGGCGTGAAGGTCTCCGATCAGCTGCCAGTCGGATTGATTCCGCTGGCCGTCACGGCTGATTCCAACTTCGGCTGCACGGTTTCCGAGAATCCCATCAATCTGGTCGAGTGTCTTGGGGATCTCGGCAAAGGCAAGACCGTCAACATCACGATCGACGTGTTCCAGACGGCGGAGGGCGGGCGATCGCTCGACAACGAGGCGTGCGTCGATCCGGACGACACGATCGAGGAATCGAACGAGACCGACAATTGCTCGACGGCGTCCACGTCGACGACTGGCGACAAGCCGAGGCTCAAGCCCGACATCGCCGTGATCAAGACCGTCAGCCCGTCGGGCCCGGTGACGCCGGGAACGGAGTTGACGTACACCGTGACCGTGCTGAACGCGGGAACCTTCAAGGCCAAGGGACCGTTGACGCTGACCGACACCCTGCCGCCCCACGTCACGTTCATCAACACGGACACGACCGCGAACTGGACCTGCACGCAGGCCGCGGGTGTGATCACCTGTCACGAGCCGCCGGCGCCGAATGGAGGGAACGGGATGGCGCCTGGCGAGTCAGCCACGATCACGATTCACGCGACCTACGATGGAGGAGCGACGGAGCCGATCGTGAATACGGCGACCGTGCCAGGGCCTGTGCACGGCGATCCGGAGCCGGATCTGAGTGATGACACTCGGACAACTGATAACGAGACCGAGGTCGGGAACAACACCGCGACCGCGAAGAATACCGTGGGCGGAAGCGGAATCGATCTCGTGCTCTCGAAGATCGTCGACAACCCGGATCCGGTTGAGAACGGACAGACGCTGACCTACACGATTGTTGTGGTCAACGGCGGGACCGAAGACACCGCCACGACAGGCAAAGATGTCGTGGTTCGGCTCGACGCGCCCCAGACCGGTCTGAACTTCCTGAGTGCGGCCGGATCGAACGGGTTCAACTGCGAAAACCCGAACGTAAGCAAGCAGGTTATCTGCAAGGGCGCGTTGCCGGGCGGCGGCGATACGACCATCACCGCCAAGTACACGGTCACTGCTGGAGCGCCATCCGATCTGGTGATGACGGCAACAGTCGATCCGAATAACGACATACCCGAGACGATCGAAGTCATCAACAACTCGAAGACCGAGACCACGACGGTGTTCGGCGATGCCTGCCCGGGCACGCCGTGCATCGACCTGGTGGCTTCACAGCTGATTGGCGTCCCGGATCCATATCCGAACAACGGAAGCGTGACGATGAGCTTCACGCTCACTAACATCGGAGACATTGCGACGACGCTCGATCCGACCGTGGGCGGACCGGACAAGTTGCTGACCTTCGATGTGTTCGGGGATCACACCAGCCGCACAGTGACGGTCACGCCGACGGTGACGGATGCCGTCAAGTGCACCTTCACCGCCAATAACACTGCAGTGCAGCTGAACTGCTTCGGGAACCTGGCCCCGGGTGAGGGCGTCACGACCACGGTCGTGCTCAACGGGGTGACGTCTCTCATTGTCAAGGGAGAGGGCAAGGCCGATCCGGACAATAAGGTCAGTGAGTTTACGAACGGGAACAACAACATCGTGCTGATCATCAACAAGCAGCCGTAGTCGCATCACGCCAGGGATGGCCGCGCGCTCGAGCGCGGCCATCCACCATCCGGAGGGACTTCATGAAATCGTCACTCGTCCGGCTTGCCGGTGGCGTCGTGGCGGCAGTCGGACTCATTGCTGCCGGCGCCGTCGTTGATCGCGCCCCGGCACTGTCGTCAATCGCCCTCCAGGCGCAGGACTGCGCCCGGCATTACGTCGCGGGCGGTGATCACTATCCGGCCGGACATGAGATCGAGGAGGCGGAACGGTATCCCAACCACCTCCGCGAGGATCACCTCAAGACGTGGGGACCGTGGTGCCTCTACAACGTCGCGCAGAACGAAGCGACGTCGGCGACCTACATCAGCGGCGGCCAGCTCGCGCAGACCTGGAACCTGCGCCCGGATCTGATCACGCTGACTGTGGGTGAGGAAAACACGACCGTCATCAACCTCGTGACCGACTGCTTCGACAAGGTAAAAGACCATGACTTCAGCGGGGCGACTTCGTGCGCGGCGGCGATTCTTGGCAATACCACGCTCTGGACGAACCTGAACCTCAATCTGACGACGTCATTCCAGCAGTATCGGGTCATCATGGCGGGGCGTCCGAAACTCGTGGTGGCTGTCACCGGCTATCCCAATCCGTATCCGAAATCCCTCGACGCGGGCCTTAAGATCGCCGAGCTCTGCGCGCCGCTGATCGACACGATCCTCACGTGCACGGTGCGGTGGGTGCAGTTGCCACCGGCGCTCGAAATCATCGATCAGGTGTTCAAGAAATTGAACACAACCATTGAGAATGCCGTGAAGCCGTTCGCCATCGGCTCGAATGGCCGCTTCGTCTACGTCGACACCTATACGAAGATGCGGGACCACTGCATGAAAATGGAGGTTGAGATCAAGACGAAGGTCGAGCATCCCGAGGAGGACGGCGTGGTCCACGACCACAACTCCCCGAAAGTCAACTTCGGCTGCTCAGAATCATGGTTCAAGGCGGGTGATGATGGCACGGCCACCCCGTTTTATCTGTTCCCGTCCATCCCGCCGACCATCCTCCTGCAGGAGAGCCAGACGACGTCCGGAATGGGTGTGCACCCGAACGACGACGGCAACAAGTGCATCAGCGATCTGATCTGGGAAGCCGATACGCTGGACCCCGGCGTGACGCCGCTGAAATGGAAGCTGTCGGTGCCGGAGGCGCCGAAGACGGACATCTGTCAGTAACCAAGCGGAACTACTTGATCACGTCGGTGATCGGCGAGCAGCACGGCTCCTTGACCGGCTTGCGGATCATGAACTCGGTCCGCGTGAAGTCCTTGTCGTAGAGGTGCATCAGCCAGCGGCCGTCGCGGCCGATGGCCGGATCGGCTTTGTCTGCATAGCCCCGTTCGACGATGTGCTTGTGCACGCCTTCGATGTCGAGCGTGCCGAGCGCGAGGTGGTTCAGCACCCCGAGTTGCCGGGACGATGGAGTTCCGTTGTTCACCATGTACTCGATCCACTGACTTCCGTCGGGGACTGCCAGAGAGATCCAGTCAAACCGATCGTCGCGATTGCCGCCCTTCCAGATCAGCCGGTAGCCGAGAATATCCTTGTAGAACGCATCCAGCTTTTCGGGATCCTTGATGCGATATCCGACGTGGAGGGCGTGGTCGGAGAGCCTCCGCGGGGACAGGAACTTCCCCTTGCTTCGACCCTGCGTCGATGACGAGCGGTACTGGATGAACTGAACGGCGTTGCCTTCCGGATCCTTTACGAAGAGCGAGAGGTTGCCTTCAGCGTCTGCGGCGACCGACGCGGGAACAGGAACGCCTTTGCTCGCCAGATAGGTTCGCAGCCCCTTTGCGTCGTTGGTTTCGAAACCGACGAACAGCAGGCGGCTTTCGTTCGGATCCTTCAGGTCGGGCGCGACATACACGTACTGGGCGTCGTTGATCTTGAACGCCGCCAGATCTGATCCCCCAATCGGGTTCTTGATGACGAAAGCTTCGTCCAGGCCCAGCACTCCGGAATAGAAGGTCCGGGCCTCGGCCATGTTCGCGACCTTGACGGCGAAGGACGCGACACCTGTGATCCTCGGGCGCTTGGGTCCCTCGGCAGCCGGGGCGATGGAGAGGAGAACGAGGGACGCAATCACGGCCAGTCCGGGATCCCCACGCCGCATCGTGACCACCTCGCCTCCCTCGGTGTTGACGCTGATTAGCGCAGCTGATTGACTGACGCCGAGCTGATTATGCCGTAGGTCAACGGGCTGCTGTTACAATCGAGGCGTGGCTTTCGACGAACGCGCCTTCTTCTCCGAGAAACCTGAAACCCGGCCGGGACGGTATCAGTGTCCCAAGTGCCGGCGCACGAACGAGTACACGATCCGATGGGTGCGCCGCGTGAAGAAGGATCGCCTGCCTGCCGGGGCCGACGACCAGGATCGCGCGAAGTTCGCCAAACTTCGCGACTACCTGCTGCGGCTCGATGACGAGGTGAGCTGCAAGACCTGCGGGAAAAAGTTCGAGATTCCCTCACAGCATTCGTTGATGTTCGTCGATCAGCTCGAGGGCCTCCCAAAAGACGATGACCTCGATGCCGAGATTGCGGCGGCATCAGGCGAGCCGGACCCTCCAGCCGAAGCGAAACCGAAACTCCCCGCCCGATTCACCCGCCCGTCGCGCGGCTGGCGCGGCTGACCCCAGTGATTGACGGCACAGGTCGGAAGATATACGCTCGCCCCGTTCTCAATACATGAAGTTCGGCCCTGGAACCCCAGTGCGCGAGTAATCGTTAACGGAGGTTGCGATGAGTCTGTGTCTTCGACGGTGGATCCCCGGGCTCCTGGCGGGAGCAATTGTGGTGGCATCGTGCGGCGTAGCGCTGGCGCAGGACAAGGATCCTGCGAACGGCACCTGGAAACTCAATGTGGCGAAGTCGAAGTTCAGCCCCGGTCCGGCGCCGAAGGAAATGACGCTGACCATTGAGGCCGCCGGACCAGGACGTCACGTCGAGGTGGCCGGCGTGGCCGGCGACGGCACGGCGATGAAGTGGGGCTACAGCGGCAACTTTGACAGCAAGGACATTCGCGTGACGGGCAGCAATCCCGACGCCGACATCGTGATGCTGAAGCGGTTGAATCCGACGACCACGAGGTCCACGTGGAAAAAGGATGGCAAGCGCACGCTGGTGAACGGCGTCAGCGTGGCGGCCGACGGCAAGAGCCTGACTGTGGCCGCGAGCGGCGTGAATGCCAAGGGCCAGAACGTCAAGAACACCTTCGTATTCGACCGGCAGTAGCTCAAGACATTGTCGATTTCTGATTGCTGATTGTTGATTGGGTGGAACGAATGGCCTTCAATCGACAATCAGCAATCGACAATCAGCAATTCTAAGGATTCAGTTCCCTGACCGGCCGCACTTCCACGCTTCCCTCACGCGCTGGCGGAATCTTCGCCGCCATCTGAATGGCTTCGTTGAGATCCCGGGCGTCGAGCAGGTAGAACCCGGCCAGCTGCTCTTTCGTTTCGGCGAACGGCCCGTCGGTCACCGACACCTTGCCGCCGCGTATGCGCACGGTCGCCGCGGTCTCGACCGGCTGAAGCGCCTCGGCGGCGACCAGCAGGCCGCTCTTCCTGAATCCGTCGCCGCACGCCATGCACTCGCTGTCGGGCACTGCGCGGAGTTTCTCCTTGTCCAGATACACCAGGCACAGATACTTCATATCTCTCCCTGACTCGCAGACGTCCTTCGTGATTGAGCGGCGCTCGGAGCGAGCGTCCCAAGGTCGGCAAGTTGCCGCTCGAGAAATCGCCGTTCGGGTTCCTGCTGGGTCAGCGCAATCGCGCGTTCATATGAACGCCGGGCGTCCGCAACTCGTCCAAGCCGCCGGCAGAGATCCGCGCGAGCGGCGTGTGCGAGTCGATAGTCGACGAGATCGCCACGTTCGAGAATGGCATCGATGATCGCAAGGCCCGCTGCAGGGCCGTCGCGCATGGCCACCGCCACCGACCGGTTCAGCTCGATGACCGGCGACGGATCCGTTCGCATCAGCGCGTCGTACAAGCCGACGATTTCTCCCCAGTCGGTGGCGCCCGGCGTGGATGATTCCGAATGTACCGCCGAGATCGCCGCCTGAATCGTGTAGGACCCAAACCGTCGCGACAGCAGCGACTGTTCCACGAGCCGGCGTCCTTCCGCGATGAGCTGTCGATCCCAGAGGGACCTGTCTTGATCGTCCAGGCGAATCAGTTCACCGGCAGGTGAAGTCCTCGCCGTGCGCCGCGACTCGTGGAGGAGCATCAACGCGAGGAGGCCCAGCACCTCCGGTTCCGGCAGCAGCTCGACGAGAAGCCGTCCGAGGCGGATGGCTTCGGCCGAGAGGTCGCGCCGCGTCAGCAACGTGCCCGTCGACGCCTCGTAGCCTTCATTGAAGACGAGATAGATCACCCGCAGCACGGCGTCCAGCCGCCCGGGCAGCTCGGCGGGGGTCGGCACCTGATACGGAATGCGGGTGTCGCGGATCTTCGCCTTGGCGCGGACGATCCGCTGCGCAAGCGTGGGCGCCGGCGCGAGAAACGCCTGCGCGATCTGCTCGGTCGTCAGGCCGCACACTTCACGCAGCGTCAGCGCCACCTGCGCGTCCGGCGCCAGCGCCGGATGGCAGCACGTGAAGATGAGTCGCAGCCGATCATCCTCGACGCTCTCGTCGTCCGCCCACGCCGCGGCATCGAGAACGCCGACATCGGCGCGCTCGCCCACGTCGTCCAGCGCATCGAAGCGGGAGCGGCGCCGAAGGCCGTCGATCGCCTTGAACCGTCCCGCTGAGACCAGCCACGCGCGCGGGTTCGACGGAATACCGTCGCGAGGCCACTGCTCGAGGGCCGCCCTGAACGCGTCCTGCAGCGCCTCTTCGGCGACGTCGAAGTCGCCCAGCAGGCGGATCAGCGTCGCGAGCACGCGCCGGGAATGCGCCAGATAAATCTCATTCACCGCGTCGTGCAGCGGATCGGTCGTCGTCAAGGCGATCGATCAGACCATCTTCGCGGGGTCCATGCAAGCGGGTCTATGACGGGAGCGTCGAAGGACAGGAGGAACATTGTCCGCGTTCCTCCTGTCCCCGGCAGGCGGGGTATTCAGTCGCAGGTCGCCGAGATGCGTCGAATTGATCGCACCTGCATCTGGCGGTCCGCCATCGTGCCGGTCACGCTCAGACGCTGTCCCACGTGAGTCGACAGCTTTGCGCGATTGCCGGGATCGACGACCTCGATCGAGGCGGCGCCCTTCTTGAGAAACGCCGTCTTCCACGAGCGTGCCTTCGGAGCATCCACACCGTCGGTGTCTGTCAGCCGGAACGACGAGTTCCCGCGCTCGAGGCATCCGAAGACGGTCACAGGTGCTGTCCGGCCGACGGTCCCCTTCGCCTCGGGCATGTCGTCGGTCTCGGATGGCCTGACCGTGATCGATTCGGACGTCGTCAGCGGCGCAGACGGAGCCGCCTTTGACGGATCGGCGGTCGCAACGCGTTCGGTGTCAGCTTCTGTCGATGCGACTCGAGGCGCGGGTGTCAGTTCGTGCGCCGCAATCACAATCACCGCACCGGTGACGCACATGGCGGCCAGGAGCATCGTTCCCACACCAACCGACCATGACGGCGTTCTCGACTTCTTTTTCGAACGCGCTCCAGTGGTCGACGACTTCTTCGACACGGCCGTCGTCTTTGAACGCGCGGATTTCTTCAGCGGCATCGCTGGTCCTCCTTCCACACGATGGGACGTTCGGAGCAAAGGAGGTGCCCGTTGACCGCGAGGTCGCCGGACGCCGTAACTCACAGCCAGAGATGAACTTGTGGAGGCGGCGAGGTGGAAGGACGAGAGTGTGTCCCTGGTGACACACCGAAATCGTGATCAGCAGACCAATGCTGGCTCCCGGCGAGGTTTCAGTTTTTGGATGGACCGGACGGTCCCAGACGAAAGAACGCCGCTAACTCGGGGAAGGACTGGCGCAATCCTTCCGCGACCATGCGGCCGACCACGTCGCTGCCCTTCGCGTTCAGGTGCGTGCGATCCACTCCGCCTTTGTCGTCCCGAGGACTGAGATCGGCCCACACGTCGTCGCCGGCGTTCTCTGCATCCGCCAGGCTGATCGCGTGAAGATCGACGAGCGGGACGCGCTTCTCGGCGGCAAGCGCGCGGACGGCTTCGACGTAGGGCGTCTGAGTCGTCTTGATAGTGCCGTCAGGATTGTAGATGCGGCGAACGAGCGATGTGACGAGGATAGGCGCCGCTCCAATCGCTCGAGACTCGTCGACGTACCTCGCCATGAAGGCGCGGTAGGTCGTCTTCGGATCCGTCTCGCGTTCCGGGCCTTTTCCGGGCTCGTCGTTGTGGCCGAACTGGATCAAGTAGTACCGTCCGCGGGCCGCGAGCGCCTTCGACCAGATCCCTTCGTCGATGAAGCTCTTCGAGCTGCGGCCGTTGGCAGCCAGATTCAGGACCTCGACGCCATCCTTCGCGAGTCGGCGAAATCCAGGACCCCAGCCCGACTCCTCCGCAACGGTCGAATCGCCGACCAGGACGATGCGAATCGGGGAGGCTTTCGACTGTGCGGCGACGGAAGTACGCGTGGCACTCGTGAACACGACGATCGCGCCGGCGAGCGTTATGGCCACCAATCGTGAAATCAGGGAGATACGATTCACGCGGCTGCCTCATTCAGCAATCAGCATTCAGCAATCAGCATTTCCCTTTGGCACCTTGACGTCCCACGCCAGGCCGAGGATCTGGAGGGTGCTGATGCCGATCCAGTTGAAATCAATCTCGTACCAGGTGAACCCGTGCCGCGCGCTCGCCGGGTGCGCGTGATGGTTGTTGTGCCACCCTTCACCGAACGTCAGGAGCGCGACCCACCAGTTGTTCGTGGAGTCGTCTCGCGTATTGAATCGCCGCGAGCCCCACTTGTGAGTGGCTGAATTCACGAGCCACGTCGCATGGAGGCCAACAACGGTCCGGAAGAAGATTCCCCAGAGCACGTACGGTACGCCGCCGTAGGCCAGGAGCCCGAGACCGACCGCGACATTCGACGTCCAGTGCCAGCGTGACAGAAACACCTGACCGCGATCGCGCATGAGATCCGGAACGTATCGTGCCAGCACCGAGGCGTCGTGATGCAGTCCCTCGCCGGTCAGGATCCACCCCGCATGTGCCCACCAGGTGCCTTCGCGCGGGGTGTGCGGATCGCCTTCCTGGTCCGAATGCTGGTGATGGATGCGGTGAGTGGCGACCCAGAAGATGGGCCCTCCCTCGAGCGCCAGCGTGCCACACCAGGTGAGGAAGTACTCGACCCACTTGTAAGTCTTGTAGCCGCGATGCGTGAGCAGCCGGTGATACCCCATGCCGATGCCCAGCATGCCGGCGGCGACGTAGAGAACGAGCGCGGCGAGAATGGCCCCTCGATCGATGAAGAACAGCGCCGCTGCCGCGCCGACATGAAAGCTGATCATCGCGGTCGCCGTGACGGCGTTCAGGCCGGTCTGATACTTCCGCCCATAGGCGAGCGTCGTCGTCGAAGCCATGCGCGCGACGATATCAGCGCAGGCCCGGGGCGACTGTAATAGTTCTGTAATTGGAGAGCGTTCAGGCGTCAGCGCGAAGGGCCTGCGAAGGGTCGATACGTGTCGCGCGACGGGCGGGCTGATAGGCCGCCAGGACAGCCGCTCCAAGAACCACGGTGAGACTCGACGCAAACGCTGCGGCGTCGAGGAACGAGACCGTCTGAAGCTGAATGACAGAACTGACAGTTCTCAGCAACCCGAAGGCAGCGACCATGCCAACGGCCGCGCCAATCGCAGCGAGCCTGGCGCACTGACGCACGACAAGCCGGACAACGCCCGACGCCGTCGCGCCGAGTGCCATTCGGATGCCGATCTCTCTGGTCCGCTGATTGAGCGTGTAAATCAGGATCCCGTACAGACCGGAGACACTCAGAATCAGCGCGAGACCGCCGAGCAGAAATCCAACCCAGGAGGCTGCTTTGAGCGGGTATGTTTGCAGCTCGCGCATTTCATTAAGGGGCAGCGCCTCGAACACCTGCGGATCCGGAGCCACCCGGCTGAAAAGCGTCTGCAGAGTTTCCGGTCCAAGATCCTGTGACGTGCGTCCTCGAACGAGCAGGGCTATGGCGTGGGGATCATCAGCTGTCATCGGCAGATAAATGTGACCGGAGTCGCGTCCATCGACAATCAGGCCGCTGACGACGTCCGGCGCGGTGCCGACGACAGTGACCTGCGAGTAGCCCGGCAGCTCATCGACCGGGCGTCCTTCGGCGCGTTCGAGCCGGATGGTTTTGCCGATCGCATCTTCTCCGGGCCAGAACGCACGCGCGGTCGCGGTGCTGACGATGGCCACGTGCGCTGCCGAACGGGCTTCGTCAGCGAGGAACCCTCGACCCTGGACGATCGGAATTCGAAGGAGTGAAAAGTACTCCGGCGCCACGAAGGTGTACCGGATTGGGCGCGCTGGGGATCCGCCCGCTGGGGCCGCGGCAACGTTCCTCGTTCTGATGAACAGCGGATTACCTCCGGTCGCGGCGACTTCCGCGACCCGCGAGTCCGCGGCAAGGACAGGCACCAGCCGTCGGATCAGATCCCCTTCCTCTCCTCGAACATTGATGGACATCACGCCTGCCGACACGAACCCCTGGTCGATGGAGCCCACTGCGGCGCTGTTGCGCGCGAGCGTGACCGCAAGCGTGACCAGGACGAGCGAAACCGCGACCTGGCCAATTACGAGGGCGTGGCGCAGTCTCGAGCCATGCTGTGCCGTGCCGCCATTGCCACGTATCGCATCCATCAACGGCAGCCGCGATGCCTGGAACGCTGGCACCAGGGCGAACATCGCCGTTGCGGCGACTGAAGCCAGCATCGCAAACCCGAGGACGCGATAGTCCAGGTCGAGTGGAATGAGCCGCATGATGCTGGCGACCGAGGGAGGTAATGTGCTGAAGAAGGTCATCGTTGCGAGACGAATCGCGAAACGTGCCAGCACCAGTGCGCCAAGCCCTGCGACACACGCAATCACCAGACCCTCGGTGACCAGCTGCCGCACAACGCGGCCGCGGCTGGCGCCGAGCGACAACCGTACGGCGATTTCACGGTGGCGGGCAACGCCTCGAGCCAGCATCACGTTCGACACGTTGGCGCACACGGTGACCAGAACGAGCCCGAACGCGACGGCGACCGGCGCCAGTACGGCAAGCATCTGCGCCGAAAACGGGTTCGGCGTGGCAGGCTGGACGACGGCTCGAACCGATTCGCCTCGTGGTGCTTCTTCCACGCGACGCATGAACGGCGCCAGAGCCGACGCCGCCTGCTCTCGGGAGATGCCTTCACGCAGCCGGGCATTCAGCTCGATGGCGCGCGATTGATTTGACCCTGTCAGGCCCGGGCTTGCGATGGGCGCGTACACCGTGAGTGGCACCCACACATCCCTCGGATAGTTGTCGAGTCCGGTGAACTCAGGGCGCAGCACACCCACAATCGTGAACTGATGGCCGTTGAGATCGAGCGGCCGGCCGATCACGCCTGGATCTCCGGCGTAGATTCGGCGCCAGGCCTGTTGGCTCAATACCGCGGGATTGCCGGTGTCGCCATCGCTGAACGCGCGGCCCAGCAGCACTCGTGGCCCGAGTGTGTCGAAGTAGTTACTGGAGACCAGCGCCGCGGACATCGGATGTCCGTTTGACGTCACGACGCGCGTGTTCTCCGCGACAACACCATCGAAAAGATCGCGGCGCTCTCTCAGCTCCAGGTAGGCGTTCCACTGAAAAGCCATCCCGCCGGATGTTTCCGATCGCCAGCCGATTGTATGAAGAGATGACGGCGTGCGAATCGCGTACGGACGGAGCACGTACGCGTTGAATATCGTGAACGCCACGGTCGCAAGGCCCAGCCCGATCGTCAGTGTCAGCGCGACGGTCGCAAAAAACGCAGGACTGTGACAGAGGGTGCGCCACGCGTAACGAACGTCCTGACCGAACTGTTCCAGCCACACCCAGCGGCTGGCTTCGTAGAAACGTTCCCTGACGAGGGTCGCGTTTCCGAAGGCGGCGTGCGCCTCTCGACGGGCGCTTTCGAGGCTCCAACCCTCGGCGACGAGCCGATCCGTTTCGAGATCGAGATGCGCCTGGACCTCGGCGGCGAAGTCGTCGTGCGTTCGACGCCGGCGGAACAGCGAGATCACGTGAGCTCCGTTTCAGGCCCGAGCACGCGCGACATGGCGGCCGCAAGCCGTCGCCACTTCGTCGACTCCCGCACGAGATGTTCGCGCCCGGCTTTCGTGAGGGAGTAGAACCGTGCCTTCCGATTGTTCGACGAGGTGCCCCACTTTGCAACGATCCAGCCTTGTTCCTCGAGGCGTTGAAGGCCGGGGTACAGCGCGCCGTGTTCCACGAGGAGCTCGCCCTCGGACGAGTCCTTGATCGCCCGGGCGATGCCCTGGCCGTGCTGGGGCCCGAAGATGAGGGTGCGCAGAATGAGCACATCGAGCGTTCCCTGCATCAGCGGCAAGCGATCATGGCCTCGGGTAGACATCTAACCCAAGGATCGGTGAACTCGGGTCAGATGTCAACCCGAGCAGCGCCGGGCCTCGTTGACGACGCTGAAGGGGTTGGATAGCGTGAGCGGACACCTGGTTGACTCGGGGACAAATGCCGTGATGTCACTGAAATTGACGCGTCCGCTCATGGTGGCGCTGGCACTCGTCACCGTGCAGCCCGACGTACCCTCGATAGTTGCCGACCGCGTGATGCGGCTCGGCCGCGACGCGCCATGGAGATCCGTGAGGTCGATCGCGGTCAGCTTTCCGACCTATCACCCGCAAGGCATGGTGAAGATCGGCGACACATTCTTCGTCTCGTCCGTCGAAGTCAAGGTTCCTCCCAGCCGATTCCCGAAGCCTGTCGACGGACACGATCGCGACACCGGACAGGGCGCGGCACATCTTTTCAAGATCGATCGAGACGGGAAGCTGCTTGCGGATTTGCGGTTGGGAGAGGGGACGATCTACCACCCTGGCGGAATCGATTACGACGGCACGAACATCTGGGTACCGGTCGCAGAGTACCGTCCGGACAGCCGATCGATCATCTACCGCGTCGATCCCTCACGCATGATGGCGACCGAAGTCTTTCGCTTTGCCGATCACATCGGCGCCATCGTCCACAACACTGATGACCGCTCGCTTCACGGCGCGAGCTGGGGGTCGCGACGCTTCTACCGCTGGACGTTGGGCCAGGATCTGAAGCCGACCAATGCGAATGTGCCTCCGGACAAGCTGCGGGTCCTGAACCCGTCGCACTACGTTGACTATCAGGATTGCAAGTACGCCGGCGGCCATCGAATGCTCTGCACGGGGGTGACGGAAATGCGGCAGCGGGCCGATGCGCCGCCGTTCAGGCTGGGCGGAATGGATCTCGTCGATCTCAACGATGGCCGTCCACTGCACCAGGTGCCGGTGCTGCTCTGGACGCCTGGTGGCCTCGACATGACGCACAACCCCGTGTGGCTCGAACCGAACGGCAGCGGGCTCCGCGGCTACTTCATGCCTGAGGACAATACGTCGACGATCTATGTCTACGACGTAGAGGTGCGATGAGTCTTCACCGGGATCCGGGATCCGGGATCCGCTCATCGCGCTTCGATGCGAATGAATGTCGGGCCAGCGTCCGCCGTGCTATCCTGAATTGTCGGTTCGCCTCGCCCACGCGCGACGGCGCAAAAAAGGCACGAGCGACCACGCCTCTGACCAAGGGGTCTCAAAATCGGTCGCGGCCGGGAGGTGCATGCATGGCACACACTAGCGGGGGAAGTCTCTAAGACTTCCCTACGTCAAATGGGGACGGCCGGCAGACAATGCCGGCCGTTTTCATGTACTTGCGAACCATCGGATCCCGCACCGAGGATCCCGGATTCATCAAATTCCAGCGTCGAAGTGTTATCGTTCTCGGACCTCGGGACGATGACAACCCTGCTCGAGACGCGCGATCTCAAGAAGCACTACCGCATGGGCACATCGACCGTACGCGCCCTCGACGGCGTGTCGCTGTCGGTCGAGCAGGGCGAATTCGTCGCGCTTCTGGGCACGTCAGGTTCCGGAAAATCCACGCTGCTCAATCTCGTCGCCGGCCTGGACCGGCCGACTGAGGGGTCGCTCCGCATCTTCGACCACGACCTGGCGCAGATGTCGAGCGCCGAGCTGAGCCTTCACCGCCGCCACAACGTCGGGATCATCTTTCAATCATTCAACCTGGTCTCGACGATGACGGCGCGGGAGAACGTCACCCTCGCGATGATGTTCGCGGGCGTTCCGCGCGCCGAGCGCGATTCCGCGGCGACCGCACTCCTCGGCTCGATTGGGCTGGGAGAGCGTCAGCAGCACCGCCCGCGCGAGCTGTCGGGAGGGGAGCAACAGCGAGTCGCGATTGCCCGCGCGCTGTCGAACAAGCCTCACCTGCTGCTCGCAGACGAGCCGACCGGCAACCTCGACAGCCATACGTCGCGCGACATCATGTCGATCCTGAAAGACCTCAACGAACGCGAGCGCAAGACGATCATCATGGTGACGCACGACGCGTCGCTGGCCCGCGCCTACGCGCATCGAACGATCACGCTCCTCGACGGCGTCGTCGTAGCCGAGGCGCTGGAGCCGCACGCGTGACGTTTCGCGATACGCTCGCTCTCGCACTTCGGAATCTGGGCGAAGCGAAACTGCGCACCTCATTGACGACCCTGGGCGTGTCGATTGGGATTGCCTCGCTTGCGGGCATGGTCTCGCTGGGTGTCGGGCTTCAAGATCAGTTCGTCAGCCGCTTCACGAAATCAGGACTGTTCGACACGATTACCGTGACCCCGGGACAGGACTTGCCTGGCGGGTTCGCTCAGATCGCGCGCGCCGGACGGCGGGGATTTGGCGCCCGGCGCCGGGCCGAACAGTCGGCCAAGGCTTCGCCAGACGCTCCGCTCCGTTCAGATCTGAACGACGACACCATCAGGGAACTGACGGCGCTGCCCGGTGTGAAGGAGGTCTATCCCAGTATCCGCGTGCCGATTGAGGCGAAGTACGGCGGCGAATCCGAAGGGACCCTGGCGGCCGGTGTGCCCATGAGCGCGAAGGACTCCGGCTCCTTTCAATCGATCACGTACGGCCGGTTCTTCACGGACGAGTCCGCAGCCGAGTGTCTGCTGAGCCTCGACATGGCGAAGCGGCTCGACGACACGAACCCGCAGTCGCTCGTTGGCAAGGACCTGATACTGTCGCATGCGGCGCTCGGCAGCGGCGTGGCACCGGTTCAACCGATTCCGGGCGTCCCGCTTTCGGCCAACGCATCACGCGTTGAGATTCCGTACAAGATCGTGGGGATCATCGAGCGCGAGACGGGACCGTTTGGGGGCGCAGCGGCCGTATCGGGCCTGATGATTCCGCTGGGTCGCGCCAAGGCGATTCTTTCAGCCACGCGCGCGTTGACACAGGCTCTCGCTCCGGACCGCGTCAACAACGCGCCCTACAATTCGCTCATCGTCAAAGTGCAGCACGCGCAGGCAGCACAGGACGTCGAGGATCAGATCAAGAAGAAAGGTTTCTTTGCGTTTTCTCTCAACGATGCCTTGCAGGGAGCCAAGCGGGCGTTCATCATTCTCGACATCGTGCTCAGCCTCATCGGCTCCATCGCGCTGGCGGTCTCGTCGCTCGGCATTGTCAATACGATGGTGATGTCGATCCTCGAACGGACGCGCGAGATCGGGATCATGAAAGCCATCGGCGGCAGCGACGGCGACATCCGCAAGATTTTCCTGATCGAGGCGTCAGCCATCGGATGCCTGGGCGGCCTGTCCGGCGTGGTTCTCGGATGGATCGTCGGCCGAATCGTGAACTTCGGCGCGAACGTCTACATCCAGCAGCAGGGAGGCACGCCGGGGAATCTGTTTTCGCTGCCATTCTGGCTGATTGGCGGTGCGATCGCATTTTCGATCAGCATCAGCCTGATCGCCGGAAGCTACCCGGCCGCGAGAGCGGCGAAACTCGATCCGATCAGGGCGCTGCGACATGATTGACTGAACGGAAAGTCGCGGGGAGGTCTTATGACGCGTACTTTGATGGCGACCCTCGGCGTGCTGGCGCTTGCCGCCCACACGGTGTCAGCCCAGACGAAAGCGAAGGCGGAGAACGTCCCGGAGATTCCCTACCAGTCAGTCCCAAACTTCCTGAAGCTTCCGGCGAATGTGTATCTCGGCGAAGGCATTGGAGTAGCCACCAACTCAAAGGGCCACGTCTTCGTGTATACGCGCAGCGGCGACACGCGGCTGTTGGAGTTCGATCAGAACGGGACCTTCGTGCGCGAGATCGGTCAGGGGTTGTACGGATTCGAGTTCGCGCACGCCGTGCGAGTCGATCGCGACGACAACATCTGGGCGGTCGACGAAGGCACCAACATGATCATCAAGTTCACCCCTGATGGCCGCGTGGCGCTGGTGCTTGGCAGAAGGCCCCAGGCCGTGTACGGGCTCAGCGCCCGACCGCCGGGAGCGCCACCGCCGCCGCCCGAGCCACCGCTGCCGTACGAATTCAGCCGGCCGACCGATGTTGGCTTCGACGGGGCGGGAAACATCTTCGTGACCGACGGTTACGGCAACTCACGTGTCGTGAAGTTCGACAAGAACGGCCGGTTCATCAAGGAGGCCGGCACGCTTGGCAGCCAGCGCGGTCAGTTGAACCTCCCGCACACGATGGCGATGGATGCCAACGGCAACGTCTATGTCGGGGACCGCAGCAACGCCCGCGTCCAGGTGTTCGACAACGATCTGAACGTCAAGGCGATTTACGACAACGTGGGCAACCCGTGGGCGGTCTGCATTTCACCCGGCTCTCACCAGTATCTCTTCGTCTCGAATTCGATTCCCGACAACGGGCTCGCACAGTATCGAGACATCACCGGCGAGATCTACAAGATGGAGCTCGACGGCACGATCCTGGGCAAGTTTGGCAAGGCGGGAAAACAGCCGGGCGAGTTCAGCACGGTTCACGAGATCGACTGCCGGAATCCCAACGAGCTGTTCGTGGCTGAGATCACAGCCTGGCGGGTTCAAAAGATCATCCTGCGGCCGCAGCCGGCGACCGCGGCGGGACGATAGGAGGACACCGTGCTGCGCGCTCTACGTTGTGCCGCGATTGCCGTCAGTCTCCTGGTCACTGTTCGTCTCGAGAGCCAGGACGCGATTCCAGAGATTCCATTCGATGCGTCGGCTGACATCGTCAAGCTGCCGGCGGACATTTATCTCGGTGAGGTCGGCGGCGTGGCGACCAATTCCAAAGGGCAGCTCTTTGTCTACACACGGACTGGAAACCCGACGGTGGGGCTGGGGAACTCGAGACTGTTCACGCACGGAGGCTCGCGGCTGTTTCAGTTCGATCGGAATGGCAGCTTCGTGCGTGAAATCGGCCAGGGGGTCTATGCATTTCTTGTCGCGCACGCGGTACGTGTCGATCCGCAGGACAACATCTGGATCGTGGACGAGGCTTCGAATCAGGTCGTGAAGTTTAGCCCTGATGGCCGCGTGCTCATGGTGCTTGGCCGCAAGCCCGAGGCCGTGACGATTCAGGTGGGCTCATCGCCGGCTCCTACGGCGGGCGGTCGCGGATCGGCGGCTCCAGGCGCCGGAGGCGCCGGCGATCAGTTCGTTCGGCCGAGCGACGTCGCCTTTGACGCGGAAGGAAACGTCTTTGTCGCCGACGGCCATGGTGCGAACGCCCGCATCGCGAAGTTCGACCGCACTGGTCGATTCCTGCTGTCGTGGGGCGCTCGCGGTTCGGAGCCGGGGCAGTTCAACACGCCGCACTCGATTGCGACCGACGCTCAGGGCAACGTCTACGTGGCCGATTCGGGCAACAAACGAATCCAGGTCTTCGACGGTCGCGGAACCTTCAAATCTCAAGTCACGAACGTGGGTGTGCCGACCGCTATCTGCGTCTCGGGAGGCGCTCATCAGTACCTCTACAGTTCGCATACCGGGGATCAATTCGGAATGGACGATGCGGCGATCTACAAGCTCGAGCTGGATGGAAAGGTGATCGGCAGGTTCGGAAAAGCCGGCAAACTGGTCAAGGAATTCGGCCTGGTGAACGCGATTGACTGTCGAACCGAGAATGATCTGTATATCGGAGAGCTGACGAACTGGCGTGTGCAGAAGCTCACGCTTCGTCCCGGTCGGTCCCGCTGAGCTTCGGCAGGAATTCGACGTTTTTTGGAGACTTTTGGCGTATTATAACGGCACAGTCTAATGGTCTCGCGTACTGCACTCGTGCTGCTCTCGGTGCTGGCGTTCGTGCCGCCGCCTGAAGGACAAATCCTTCAGGTCGCGCCGCTGACCCGCGGCGACGAGGTGCTCGTTTCGTTCAAGCTGGCGCAAGAGCCGACCGAGGAAATCCGCAACGCCATCCATAGTGGCCTGGCGGTCAGTTTGGTCTACAAGGTCGACCTCCGGCGAAGTTCGGCGGGCTGGATCGACCGGACGATCGCATCAGCTGTGGTGACGTCCACTGTCAAGTTCGACAACCTCACCCGGAGATACGCGGTTTCGCGCGCTGTCGACGGCCGGATCGACAAGGCTGACTCGAAGGACGCCGAGGACGCGGCGTGGGCCTGGCTCACCGATCAGTTCGAACGGATGCCGCTCTTCCGGGGCGCGCAGCTCGAGGAAAACGCCGAGTACTACGTCCGCGTACGTGCGCACAGCACGCCCCGGATCATGTCCTTTGTGTGGCCCTGGCAGGCCGACGATGTCGTCGGCCTGGCAAAGTTCACGTTCATGCGGTGATGCGGCGACTTTCTTCGGCGATCATTCTTCTCTCAGTTCTGGCGGCGACGGTTGTGATTGCCCAGCAGCCGCCGGTCTTTACGCCTTTTGGCGCGCTGCCGGTCCTCGATAACTATCTCGAAGCGTTTCGAAAGCAGACCGGCATCCCCGGCATGTCAGCCGCCGTCGTCCGCGACGGCGTGATCATTTGGGAAAAGGGTTACGGGTACCAAAATACTGCCTCGCGGATCCCTGCGACGCCGGACACGCCCTATCTCGTCGGCGATCTGAGCGGCACGGTCGCTGCGGTCTTGCTGCTCGAGTGTTCCGAGCGGCGGCAGCTGTATCTCGATGATCCAATTCGGAAATACGGGGGCGAGCTTCCTGAGGCCAACGTCACCATTGCCCAGGTCCTCAGCCACACCACTCCGGGTCTCGAGGAGCCGTTTACGTACAGCCCGGAACGATATGCGCAGCTGACGGCCGTCATGGAGCACTGCGGCGAAGCGCGTTCGTACCGCAAGAGTGTCGCGATGTTGCTCGATCGCGCGGCGATGCAGAATTCCGTGCCGGGGACGGATCTCTGGCATTTGGACACCGTCCTTCGCGAAGGAGAATTCGACGGCGACACCGTCGATCGATATCGGCGCGTTCTCGATCGGATGGCAGTGCCCTACAAGGTGGATACGCGTCTGCGTGCCGAGAAGACTGAGCTTCCACCGATTACGATGAACGCGTCGGGCGGACTGGTCACCACGGTCCGCGATCTCGCGCGGCTCGACGCGATGCTCGACTCAAACGCGATCCTGCTGCAGGAGACGCTCGACACGGCTTGGAACCCTGTCGCCCCGGGTGTCGGGCTCGTTTCACCGATGGGGCTCGGGTGGTTCGTCCAGAGCCACAATGGCGAGCGTGTCGTCTGGCACTTCGGCAACATCGGCAACGCGTATTCGGCGCTCCTGCTGAAGCTGCCCGAGCGAAAACTTACGTTCATTCTCCTGGCGAACAGCGACGGCTTGAGCGCCACGTTCCAACTGCCGGCGGGCAACGTTACCAAATCGCTCTTCGCGACGCTCTTTCTCAGGCTCGTGACGTAGTGCTCGCGCGTTTTCTGACGCGTCTTGCAGCCGGGGTACTGCTCGCGCTCACATTTCCATCCGCTGCCGCCGCCGAGTGGCACTTCACGCCGACCATAGGCTGGACGTTCGCGGCAGACACCAATCTGAGTGACCCCGATTTCGGCACCTCCAAGGTCCATTGGAATTTCGGCGGATCCGTCGCGCTGCTGGGCGCGGGGATTCTCGGCGTCGAAGGAACGGTCGTCTGGACGCCCGGGTTCTTCGCCGGTAACGAGAAGCTCGTCAGCAAGAGTCATGCGGTTGCGATGATGGGAAACGTGGTGCTCACGACGCCACGGAAGTGGACCGAGTACAATCTTCGACCATTGCTGTCGGGAGGATTTGGTTTCCTCGGCGTGTCCCGTACCGAAAACTTGTTTCCCGACACCTGGAACACGCCGGCATTCAACATCGGCGGCGGGGCGGTTGGCTTCTTCTCCAAGCGCACCGGTGTCCGTTTCGATCTTCGCTACTACAACAGCATCCACCGGGGCGAAGAGGGCTGTCCCGCGATCGGCGCCAGACTTCCTCCTGGGTGCCATGTCCGCTACATGACGGCCTCGGTCGGCGTCGTCATTCGGCGCTAAGAACTGGGGTTCTACTAGGTTCTGCAGGGTTCTGCAAGGTTCTACTGGGTTCGTTCTCTGGTTCTACTAGGTTCGGCCAGCTCGGCGCACCGAACCCTGCAGAACCCGGCAGAACGAACCCCGTCGAACCCGGAGAACGAACCCCGTAGAACCCTGAACGAACCCCGCAGAACCCGGTAGAACCTTGCAGAACCCCGCAGAACCCAATGTCTTTGTGATATATAGGACTCCGTCATATAGGAGTCCGTCATGTCCAGTCGCGGCGCGATCGAAGAGGCCAAGAAGGGGAGCACGGAGGTCGTCATCCTGGCGATCCTCGAGCAGGAGAGCCATCACGGCTACGAGATCGCGCGGCTGATCGAGCAGCGATCGGGCGGGCATCTCCGATTCACCCTGGCTTCGCTGTACGCCACGTTGTACCGGATGGAGGATCGCGGCTGGATAAAAGGACGCTGGGTCGAGAAGGCGGGTCAGCGGCGTCGTTGTCATTATCGGATCACGGAGGCTGGCCGGAAGACGCTGAGCCTGCAGCGTGCGGACTGGTGCCGTTTCATTGCGGCGCTGGGTGACGTCGCCGGCGTGGAGTACGCGTAGTCATGGCTGCACCTGACTGGCGGTTGCTCGTCCAGACGAGGGCCCGCGAGACGGGCGCGCGAAACATGTCAACCCGCGCCGTGGCGGAGCTCGCGGCGCATCTCGAAGACATCTATCTCGATGCGCTCGCAGCCGGGCAATCCGAACGCGAAGCCATCGGTGCCGCTGAAGCGGCGTTGCGGGAATCGGCGCTGTCGAGCGTGCCAGCGCCACCGACACGGCCTCCCGATTCGCATGCCTGGAGTGCGGATCCTTCGGAATCCCGGCGTGGTGTCCACGGTCTTGCGGGCGATGTACGGTTTGCGTGGCGCCAGCTCCGTCGTTCACCCTCCTTTGCAGCCATAGCCATCCTGACGCTTGGTCTGGGTGCCGGTGCCGCAACCGCGATCTTCAGCACGGTCTACGCCGTCATCCTGCGTCCTCTACCGTACCGCGACCCGCAGCAGCTCGTCATGCTGTGGGAACAGAACCGCGAAAAGGGACTGCCGAGGGAACATCTCTCGCCCGTCAACTTCCTGGACTACAGGGGAACTCGCGCGGCCTTCGCCGATGCGGCTGCGTGGTGGCGTCCGGACATCAACGTCGCCGATCCCGGCCTCGAACCCGTGCGCGTCAATGCCATTGAAGTCAGCGCGAACCTGTTTCAACTCCTGGGTGTCTCGACCCAACTGGGCCCGGGATTCCCCGCAGACGGACCGTTCTACTCGACCGATCTCATTGCCGTCATCAGCGATCGATTCTGGCGCGAGCACTACTCCCAGGATCCCGACATCGTTGGAAAACCGTTGAACGTCAGGTCAGGCCAGTACCGGATCGCTGGAGTGATGCCGCCCGGGTTCACGTTTCCAGACGAGGTCGATGTGTGGCTGCGCTTGAACTGGGATCTCAGCCGGCACAGCCGGGCGGCGCATTTCATGGAGGCCGTCGCACGGCTGCGGCCCGGTGTGACCGTGGAGCAGGCGGCCTCGGAGCTTTCCCGACTGAGCGCGCGGCTCGGCACGGAGAATGCCGCGACCAACAGCGCCTGGAGCGCATATCCGACACCGCTCCTCGACGACATGCTCGGATACTACCGGGCCGCGATGCTCGTTTTGGTTGGCGCCGTCACGCTCGTGCTCATCACGGCGTGCCTCAACGTCGCCAGTCTTCTGCTCGCGCGCGCCGGGCCGCGCGCGCGGGAATTCGCCGTGCGGTCGGCGCTTGGGGCGTCCCGGATGCGTCTCGTTCGCCAGATGCTCATTGAAAGCCTGCTGCTGGCGTTCGGTGGCACGATTGCCGGTGCAGCCGGTGCGCTCGCACTGCTGAAGCTCGCGCTTGCCTGGATTCCCGTGTCCGTGCCGCGTCTGCAGGATGTTTCGCTCGATGGCCGAGTGTTGGCGTTTGCGCTCGCCACCACGGGCGTCACGGCCCTTCTGTTCGGATTGCTTCCCGCGATCGTGATGTCACGGCCTGAAGCGCGGGAAGCGCTCAGGTTCGGGTCGCGGAGCACCAGCGGCGTACGCACGAGGCGCTGGAATCAGCTGCTGGTCGTCAGCGAAGTGGCGCTGGCGTGCTCGGTGCTGGTGGGATCGGCATTGCTCGTCCGGAGTGTGGGCCGAATGCTCAGCGCGCCGATCGGCGTGATCTCTTCCGAGGTCGTCGTGGCACGGATGCAGCTCTCCGGCGGCAGCTATGCCACGTGGGAGGACGTGCAGCAGTTCTATACGACGCTCCTCGAACAGGTTCGCTCGGAACCGGGAATCGATGCCGCCGGCGCCGCGACCGCGCTTCCACTCGACGCTGGATGGGCCACGCGGCTGCCATTCACGATCGAGGGGCGTGCCGTGGCTGCGCTCGATGCGCCCGTCGCGCAGCACATCAGCGTAAGCGCCGGCTATTTCGAGACCTTTCGCGTCCCGCTCGTATCGGGCCGGATCTTCAGCGATCGAGACACAAAGGACACCGAGCCGGTCATCCTGGTCAACCAGACGTTTGTCCGCCGCTACTTTCCCGGCGTCGAGCCTGTCGGCCTGAGAATTGTCTCGACTGCGGTCAACATTGGACCGCTCGGGCGAAACCTCTCAGGGCGCGTGCCGTTCAGAGTCATCGGCGTGGTCGGAGACGTGCAGCACACGCCGCTCGGCCGAGACCTCGAGCCGGTCATCTACCACACGCATCGCCAGTTTCCGTTTCGTCCGATGAATCTCGTCGCCCGCGGGCCGGATGCGCGCACGGTTGCCAGCGGGCTGCGAACCGCGCTCCGCCGGGTGGATCCGTCGCTGCCCCTGAGCAGCATCAAGACAATGGACGAGAGAGTCATGGATGCGGCAGCGGCGCCCAGGATGCTGATGCTCGTGTTGACCGCGTTTGCCGCGATCACGGCGCTCCTCGCAGCAGTCGGCGTGTATGGTTTGCTGGCGTGCGTCGTGAACGATCGCCGTCACGAGATGGCGATCCGGCTGGCGCTTGGCGCGCGTCCCCGCTCGCTCGCAACGCTCGTGACCAGGCAGGGCCTCGTCCTCGCCGCCACCGGCGTCGTCGTGGGCCTCGTCGCCGCCCAGCTCGCAGGAGGTCTGCTGCAGGACGTGCTCTTCCAGACGCGGACATGGGATCCGCCCGCGATCATCGCTGCGGGCGGCCTGCTGCTTCTCGCCGCGGCGCTCGCCTGCGCCGCGCCAGCCTGGCGTGCCGCGCGGGTCGAGCCGCTGGAAGGACTGAGGGGGGACTGAGCAACGTCCCGGTCCCTTTTTCTCGGCCGGTCTATTGAATGACCGCTCCACCGTGTCGTTGACGTCAACCGACACGGCCTGATCCCGCCAGAGCCATCGCATCATGTCTGGAAAGATTGCGCCTCCCTGCTTCTGGCCGTGCCGGCCGATCCCCCACGTGTAGTTGAGGTCGTAGCCTTTCTCGGTCAGCGCCTTCATCAGCCTGACGTTCTGGAAGAACCAGTCGCGCGTTTCGTCGTACTTCCCGTCGCGGCCGACGCCGCGGTTATCGTTCCGTCCGTCCTGGAGGAAAATCCGGATCGGCTTTTTCTCGCTGCTCCGCACCAGGTCGGCGTAAGCGTGGCCGCCGCGGAGATTCGTGAAGCTGCCGACGATGCTGAGGACTTTGCGGAAGTCGTTCGGACGCTGCCAGGCGACGGTGAAGGCGGCGATAGCCCCTGAGCTCGCGCCGCCGATGCCATGCCGATCCGGATCTTTCGAGATGTTGTACTCCTTGTTCAAGACGGGCATGAGCTCGTCGACAATCACCTTCGCGTACCTGTCGTCGAGCGTGTTGTACTCGGTCGGACGGTTGGTCGTTTTGTCGCCCCATTCCTGCGGCGTGGGTTCCGGTTGCTCGGGCGTGCGGCCCGGGTTGATGAACACCGCGAGCATCACGGGAATTTCCCGGCGATAGATCAGGTTGTCGAGGACATTCGGCGCGCGTACATCGCCCTCCATGTTCTTGAATGCCTGTCCGTCGTTGAGAATCATCAGGCTGGCCGCGACCGCCGGGTCGTACTGCGCCGGCACGTAGACCCAGTAGGTGTGCTGCGTGCCGGGATATGCCTGGCTGGGCAGCGTGTACGGTCCGCGCATCTCACCCGTAGGCACGCCGTCGCGTGGAAGCGAGTCAGGCCCGAGCTGGTAATGAATGTCGGGGTTTGTCGCTTGGGCCGCGGGCGGTGGCGCTGCCGGTGGGGTTGTCGGCTGTTGAGCCAGCGCCCCGGCTGCGGCCGCGGCGAAAATCACGACGGGAAGAACATCTCGACGCACCGTCTGTCTCCTTGTTGAGCGGGGTCAGACCTCACAGAAACTTCTTCAAGAACGCGATGATTTCCTGGCGGCCTTCAGCGGTCTCCTGATGCTCGACATCGTACCGCAGGAGCTTCCAGCGTTCCGGATGTCCGAGCTTCGCGTAGACCTGCTGCAGCTCTTTGTCGATCGCGTCGAGTCCCTCGACGGGCGTCAACTTGTCGCGCAGTCCCGCGAGCCCCAGGTGCGCACGCGGCGCGATAAGCGCGTTGATCTGGGCGGTCGTGAAGTGCTTGATCAGGCCGGGCACGAAATAATATAGCCCGTGCAGCGACAGCGCCTTTCGCGCGAGCAGCGCCTGGTAGTCGGTCAGGCAGTTGATGTCGACGGTGACCTTGATCCGCTCGTCGAGCGCGCCCAGCCACCACGCCATCGTGCTGCCCATTGACATGCCCAGCGTGGCAATGCGCTGCGGGTCCACCTCAGGACGCGCCAGGAGAAAGTCCAGCGCCCGCAGACCGTCGTAGACCATCATGCCCCACAGCACTTGCCCCTGCCAGAGCATCGCCTTGAACATGTCCGATTCGCTCGTGTGGCTGCGCTCGCCAAAGACCCAGGAATCGATGCAGAGCGCGACATAGCCGAGCTCGGTCAGCTCCTTCGCGTAAGGCTTGGGCTGCAGGTAGCTGCGCCCTTCAATGAACTCCTGTTTGCCGATCGTGTAGCCGCCGCCGTGCGAGTGGTCGAACAGCACGCCGGGCACGCGTCCGCTCAACGACCGCGGCCGGGCGAGATACGCCGGCACCGTCTCGATCCCGTTCAGGTCCAGGTCCCAGGTTTCGAGCACGTATCCATCGCGCTCGTCTTCGCTCCGCTTCTTGCCTCCGATCGGCCGCTTGCGATCCGGCAAGACGCCGAGCAGTCCGTATAACTCCTGCCGGCGCGCGGCGGGGCTGGGGGATCCGGTTTGACGTCGAGTCATGGATGCGAGTGGGGCCATCGACGCGAGACTCGTCAGGCTGAGCACATCGCGCCTCGTCAATTGAGGGGATGACATGCGCGAATCATACTCGTCCTCATCGTATGATGCTCGCCGGAGGCGAACATGGCCGGGATTGTCGTCATTCTCGTGATCCTCTGGGTTCTCGGGATCATCACGAAGACCACCCTCGGGGGGTTCCTGCACATCCTGCTCGTCGTCGCGGTCATTTTTCTCCTGATCGGCGTGATCCGCGGCCGCGGGCTCTGACAGAGGCGCTCATGAGTTTCGAGAAGCCACCACACGCGATTGTCCAGCTTTCGCTCGATCTCACCGACATGAACGAGGCGATCGAGACCGCCGCCATCGGCGTCGAGGCCGGCGTCGACTGGCTCGAGGCGGGCACACCGCTGCTGCTCGCCGAAGGGCTGCACGCGGTCGAGAAGCTTCGCGCCCGCTTTCCGAAGCACCCGATCGTGGCCGACTTGAAGACCATGGACGGCGGGTATCTTGAAGCGGAAATGATGGCAAAGGCAGGCGCCGACTTCGTCGTGGTGATGGGTCGCGCGCACGAGGCGACGATTCGGCGGGTGATCGATGCCGGGCGCGACTTCAACATCCGCGTGATGGGAGATAACCTCGGGGCGGAGAATCGCGTCGAGTGCGCTAGGTGGCTCGAGCGTCTCGGCGTCGACGTCATCGTCCATCACATCGGATTCGACGAGCGCGGGATGATCCGCGGCCTGAGCCCGCTCGACGAGCTGGATGATGTGGTGCAGTCGGTGTCGATTCCGGTGCAGGCCGTCGGCGGCCTGTCGATCGACCAGGCGATCGAGTGCGCGCAACGGGGCGCTCCACTCGTTGTCGTCGGCGCGCCGCTCGTCATCGATGGCGCGTCATTCCGGCCGGCCGACGGCAATCTGTACGACACGCTGAGGCAGATTTGCGACAACGTTCACAGGGTTGCTACTTGAATGCATCGGCGAGATCACGCACACCAACCTTCAGCGTGGCCTTCGCAATCCGATCGATCTCGACGTCCGGTCCGACGATGTGAAACGTACGGTGAACGTGCGTGTAGTGCTCGCCGGGGGCAAGGCTCAGCGCTGGCGACGATGTTTCGAGCTCGTAGAAGGGTCCGAGGGGCGGCTTGCCAGGAGCAGGCGGGCCGTCGTTGTAGCTGTTGATGACGTCTCCTTTGTACGGCTCGCGCTGGATTTGCCACATCGAGTTCACGTAGTTGGCCGCGTCGGCGGGCCGCGTGTATTGCACGAGCGTGAGCACCTGGCCTGCTGCATCGTAGCTGCCCGCAAGCGGCACCGCGCGCGACGGCGGCAGACCGATCTTGCTGCGGTACTGGCCATCACCGCGAAAGTAGATCATCGACGGCTTCACCAGTAACCGATCGGCGGGCACCTTCCCGAAATAGGCATCGTTGACGATCGGACCCGTCGCCGCGGGCGCTCGGGCTGTAGGGGATCGCGATCGTTGTCGACGACGACGGATTGAGCTGCCCGAGAATCCAGATCGACACCAGGCCTGACTTCGCGGTCCAGGCGGTAGTGCCAGCGTTGGTCACCGTGTTCGATGATTCAAACGCAACCGTTTGCACCCCGTCTCCGGGAGCCTCCCCGAGCGCGGTGGCGACATCAGCATCGCCAAGCACCCTCACGGTTCGCTCCACGTCGATGTCGAACGATGCTCCGGAGTAGTTGACGAGCGTCATCCGTTTCCGAAATGTCACGGACGCCGGCGACTGGCTCGTGATGTCCCAGGGCCCCCAATCGAACGCTTCAGGGACCTGCCAGTGATCGAGATCGAACGGGTCGCCGTTCTTGAAATAGAGCGCGTATTGCCCTCCTTCGGGGCCGAGCCAGAACCGATCCTCTCCGCCGAAGACATTCATGTGCGGCTGGCGCTTTCCGGACTCAATCGCCGCGCGGCCCAGCCAGCCGAAGGTGGGTCCGTCGCCGCCGGTGGTGCTGGTCATGACGCGGCCCTGATACGACGGCGCCACGGCCACCTGTGCGGCGCCTGAAGCCAGGACGACTATCTTCGTGTGTTGATTGAGGAATGCGAGGTCCGCTTGAAACGGATTCATCTTTTCCGGCGCCAGTGGTTTTTCAGTGGCCGGCGCTTCGGCCTTGCAGGCAGCCAACGTGAGGCATGCCATGGCCCACGTCAAGGAACGGAATAGCGTCACAGTCGAGTAAGGAAGCTGCTGTCAGGCGCGACTCAGGCCTAACTTTTTGAGCACCCCGTCCGGGCATCCCTTCCACTCCGGAACGAAGACGTTGCCCGTGTACTGAAGATCCTTGATGCCCATCCTGCTGGTCCAGAAACCGCTGGCGGTGAGATCGCGGAACATGTTGAAGAAGGCTACTCCGTGCGAAAAGCCCTCGGGGGCCTCCGATGGCCACGAGATGTCGTCGAGGATCTTGGTGCGCTCGGGTTCCGTGCACGCGACGAACATCTTGTCGTAGCGGTTGCTGCATTCACGATCCAGCCACGCCAGTCCGCCGCGCATTGCCGTCTGCCTGCCTGGCTGATCGGCCATCATGAAGTCCATGAATTCAGGGACTCCGGCGTCCGTCGCGCTGCCGGATCGCTCGTCTTTGGGAATCACCATATCGGCGAGCATGACAATCGTCGCCCACTCGTGCGCGTTGAAGAACTTCGGCTTGAACGGCGTGCCGGTCTTCTGCGCGGTGGCCTGCGCGGCCTGTGCGTGCGTGTGCGCCTGCTGCGCCTCGGCCTCGGTCCACGTGACCACCAACGCAGCCGGAGCGGCCGCGAGGATTTGCAGCATTGTTCGTCGAGTGGTTTCCATATCTGAATCCCTTTAGTCACTCCGAGGGGCTTCGCCCCTCGGACTCCCCTACACGCTCGCTCGCGGGGCCCCGCGAGCCCCACTCCGCTCGCGTGGGCTCACTCGCTGCGCTCGTTCGCCAGGCGGCCCGTACTCGGTTTTGAAAACCAGTTCTATTCACTCATCGTGAATCGGTAATCCGCGAACCGCGAACCGCGAACCGCGAATCGCGAACCGCGAACCGCGAATCGCGAACTAAATTACACACTCCCGGCTTTCCGTGCGTCGGCGATGAATTCGGCCGTCCGCATCGAGAGCGCAAGGATCGTCCACGTGCAGTTCTTGTCGGCCTGCGACGGAAGCGGACCGCCGTCGGCCACGAACAGGTTCTTCACATCGTGCGCCTGGCAGTTCTTGTTCAGGACCGACGTGGACGGGTTGCTGCCCATTCGCGTGACGCCGACTTCGTGGATGATTCGGCCGCCCGCCGCGATGCCATAACCCTCTTCCTTCGTCGGCATGGGCGACGTCGACGTGCCACCCATCTCCTCGACGATCGCGCGGAAGGTCTCCTGCATGTGCTTCACCTGGTTCAGCTCGTAGTCACTCCACTTGAAGTGGAACCGAAGCACCGGGATTCCCCACTTGTCGACGACCTTGGGATCGATCTCGCAGTAGCTGTCGGCATTGGGGATCATCTCTCCGCGGCCGGCGAAGTTCACCGTTGCGCCGTACAGACGGCGGTAGTCCTCCTTCAATCCCTTGCCGTAGCCGCCGAACGCGTGCGGCCGGCCGGCCACTTCGACGCTGGTGAAGTTGTGAATGCCGCCCCCGAAGCCGGCATTCGGCATCCGTCGTCCGCCGCCCAGCTCGATGTGATACCCGCGCGGAAAATCCAGCTTCTTGTTGTCGAGCCACCAGGGCGTGTACAGGTGCATGCCGCCGACGCCGTCCTCGTTGTGGGGCGTTCCGTCCATCAGCTTCGGAATGAATCCCGTCACGCTGGCTCCCGTCGAGTCCATCAGGTACTTGCCGACGGCGCCGCTGGAGTTCGCCAGGCCCAGCGGAAACTTCGACGACTTCGAATTCAGCAACAGTCGCGCCGATTCGCACGCGCCTCCGGCCACGACGACAATACGTGCGCGAACGTGGTTGTCGCGCGCCGTCGCCTTGTCGACGTAGGTGACGCCGCTGGCGAGCCCTGCGTCGTCGATCGTGATCTCGCGCGCCATGGCGCCCGGGATGATCTTCAGCCGTCCTGTTTTCATCGCCGGCGGAATGAGAACCGACGGAGAGGAGAAGTTCGAGTGTGTCGAACATCCGCGGCCGCACTGCGAGCAGTAGTGGCACGCGGGACGGCCGTTGAGCGGCCTGGTGAGAATCGACAACCGCGAGGGCACGCACGGGATGTTGAGCTTCTCGGAGGCCTGTTTGATCAAGAGCTCGTAGCACCGCGGCTCCGGCGGCGGCAGAAAAATGCCATCCGGCTCGTTTGGCAGGTTGGGCAGGTTCGTGCCGAACACGCCGATGAACCGGTCGATCTTGTCGTAAAACGGCTTCAGCTCGTCGTAGGTGATGGGCCAGTCGTCGCCCAGGCCGTCAAGCGTCCTGCGCTGAAAGTCGTGCTGACCGAAGCGAAGTGAAATCCGCCCCCAATGGTTCGTTCGGCCGCCGAGCATCCGCGAGCGAAACCAGTCGAACTGATTGCCAGGCGCAGACGTGTAGGGCTCGCCCTCGAGCGTCCATCCGCCGAGCGCCGCGTCGAATTCACCGAACTGCCGCTCCGGAATCGCCGCGCCACGCCGCGGAGTGTCGTACGGCCACTTGAACATGGCCGAATCGGTCGTCGAGTCCCACATCGGACCCGCTTCGAGCATGACGACATTCGCGCCGGCCTCGGTCAGCACCATGGCGGCCATGCCGCCTCCAGCACCGGATCCGATCACGGCTACGTCGTAGAGAGTGCGGCCACGGATGATCTGCATGTGCGCCCCCGGTCAGGACAACCGGCAGGCTACGTCGCCAGACGGGCGGTGTCAAGAAACGCGGAGAAAGCGTGGCTCGGGCGGCCACATCTGGAGCTGGACGGCGTTGCCGGGCAGCGCCGAGCTGTCGGCGCGCCAGGGAGCCGACGCAATCAGGCCGGTGGCAGTCGTCACATCAACCGGGCGCGAGAAGTAGTAGCCCTGTGCGTATTCGCAGCCGATCGCGCGAAGCCACTCGAGCTGATCGACGGTTTCGACCCCTTCCGCGACGACATCCATCCCCAGGTTGTGCGCGATTCCTGCGATGACGCGTACCATCTCTGACCCCTCGTCGAGCCCGATGCGGCTCACGAAGGATCGATCGACCTTGACTGTGTCCACATGCAGGCGGTGGAGATAACTCAGCGACGAATAGCCTGTCCCGAAATCGTCCAGGCTCCAGGCGACGCCGAGCATCTGAAGCCGGCGCAGCGTCATTTGCGCGCGGCGGAAATCGCCCAGGAAAGCGCTCTCTGTGATCTCCAGCTTGAGACTGGACGGGTGGAGCCCGGACTCCAGCAGCACGTTCTGCACCTGGTTGATGAGGTCATCGTCGGCGAACTGCTTGCTGGAGACGTTGACGCATATCACCCGCGGCGCGGCCGTGCCGAACTGCTGCTGCCACTCGACCATCTGGCGGCACGACTGCGCGAGCACCTGACGGCCGATGAGCACGATCATTTCAGTGTCTTCGGCGATTGGAATGAACTCGGCCGGATCGATCAGTCCCTGCGTGGGATGACGCCATCGCACAAGCGCCTCGAACCCCGCAAGGGTGCCTCCGCGGATCGCGACAATCGGCTGATAGTGGACTTCAAAGGCGCCACGCTCGATGGCCTGGCGCATGTCCGTCTCGACACGTAACCGCGACACGGCGCGATCACGCATCGCGATGTCGAACATCTCGCAGCCGGTCGTGCTTTCCTCCTTCGACCGGTGAAGCGCGATGGCGGCATCCCTCAGGATGTCCTCGGGATCGGTGTATCCCGAACGGCTCATCGTGATTCCTGCGCTGGCCGACACGAACACATCGTGCCCTTCGACGACGAACGGTTTCTGCAACGCCCCGCGGAGCCGTTCCGCGACACGCACCGCATCGCTTGCGTCATGGATGTCGTCGAGCAGCACGGTGAACTCGTCGCCGCCGAGCCTCGCGAGGGTGAATCCGTGGCCGCCGTGCGTCACGGCATCGTTCGCGCGCAGACACGCCTGGAGGCGGTGCGCGACTTCGACCAGCAATCGATCCGCCAGGGCCAGCCCGAGGCTGTGATTCACCGTCTTGAAGCGATCGAGCCCCAGAATCACGAGCGCAAACTGGTAGTCGGACTTCCGCGCCGTGCGGCTGATCGCGCGGTCCAGCAGGTCGAGGAACAGAACCCGATTCGGCAGGCCGGTGAGTCCGTCAGCCAGCTTCGCCTCGGTGATGTCGGTCAGCGATCCGGCGAATCGTGTTGCGACCCCGGCGGTGTTACGAATCGCGGCAGCCCGGCACAGCACCCACCGATACGTGCCGTCGCGATGGCGAAGCCGATGCTCGCTCTCGAAGTGCCCCGTTCCGCGCGCGATGTGCTCGGCGATTGTCTGCCGCACGCGCGTCCAGTCGTCGTGGTGCAGGCGGTCCAGCCACTCATCGGGCGTAACACCAATGTCGTCGTCTGCGTACCCGAGCATGGACTTCCATCGCGGCGACCAGTACACCTCGTTTGTCGCCAGGTTCCAGTCCCACAGCCCGTCGTTCGCGCCATTCACCGCAAGGGTGTAACGCTCCTGGCTTTCGCGCAGGCTTTCAATCACGCGCTTGTGGGAGAGATGCGTGCCGATTCGCGCGAGGGCCACGGGACAGTCGATTGGCTTGGTGAGGTAGTCGTTGGCGCCAAGACTGAATGCTTCGACCACGTCAGGTCCGTGGGTCCTGGCGGTCAGCATGATGACCGGCAAGTCAGTCCGGTTGCGGAGTGTCCGAATTTGGGTCAGGACTTCAAGCCCGGTGAGTCCGGGCATTTCGATGTCGAGGACCACGAGGTCGAAGCTTTGCGTATGGATTAGCGACAGAGCCTCTTGCCCGCAGGCCGCGCTGTGAACCTCGTATTGCTGTAGCCTTAACAGACACGCGAGGGCGTCTCTGTTCAACTCGTTGTCGTCGACAACGAGGATGGACGCGCCGCACGCGATGCGATTGGTCAGGTCCATGTGAGGACCGGTCCGGCAGTGCAAGCCGTACGCCCTCGAAACTGGCGCCTGTCGTTTCTATTAAGTACCACCGTAGCAGTCGCTTGCCGACGGGTCGTCAAGGCAGCCACTCACCGGGCGATCACAAAGTTGATCAGTTACGGGACAAACCGCGCAGTTTTTGCCAGTCACACAGGCGAGCTGTTTGGCTCGAATCCTCGAAACTGCTAGATTCCGAACCACATGTCGCCCCGGATCAGCGTGTTCCCAAAATTTCAGTTCGACGAACTGATAGCGCGGACTGTGACGTTCGAGCACTGGATCCGTGAAGCGTCCGGGCTGGGGGGCGAAGGTGTCGAGCACTACGACGGTTTCTTCCGCAGTCTGGCTCCAGAGGATGTCGATCCAATAGCCCGGTTGCTCGACGAGACCGGCCAGATAACGTCCATGGTCTGTTTTTCACCTGACTTCACGCATCCCGACCGTGAAGAACGGCTTCGGCAGATCGAGCGTCAGAAGGCGGCGATCGATTTGACGGCCCGCCTGGGTGCGCGCTACTGCCGGACGCTGAGCGGTCAGCGCTATCCCGGGCTTCCGCGTGACGAAGGCATTGCCCGCACGCTCGAAGGCATCCGCAGGTCGCTCGACTACGCCGAGCGGCGGGACGTCGTGCTCTGCATGGAGAACCACTACAAGGACGGAACCTGGCGTTACCCGGAATTCGCGCAGCCCGAGGAGATCTTTCTCGAAATCATCGGACAGATTGATTCCCCGTATTTTGGTGTTCAGTACGATCCGTCGAACGCGTTCGTCGGTGGATTCGATCCGGTGACGTTTCTCGAGAAGGTGCGTCATCGGGTTGTGACCATGCACGCGTCGGACAGGTACCTGGCACCGGGCGCGTCGCTCGACGATTTGGCGACCGGTGACGGGTCGCTGGGATATGCATCGGCGCTGAAGCATGGGGAGATCGGCAAAGGGTTGAACGACTACGACGCGATCTTCCGGTTGCTCGCCGGGGTCGGCTTCGAGGGATGGATTTCTGTCGAGGCGGGCATGGAGGGCACGGCAGAGATAGCCCGGTCCGTGGCGTTTCTCAAGCGAAAGCGCGCGGAGTTTTTCCAATAGGCCGAGCTTCGGTTAACGAACCCTCCACGGCCGCGTCCTCCATCGCAAGGAGGGAAACAATGAAACGTCACACCACCGTATTCCTGAAGTTCGCGATTGTTCTTGGAATCGTGGCCACCGCCACGCCGGCCCTTGCCGGGCCGCCGCTCCTGTGCCACCCCTACGACATCGGCTCGGCTCGTTCTCTACCGTGGAACGACGCCGCCGGCTGGACCGGCACACGAGCGGACTACACGCTCGGTAACCTCGTTGCCGATACGGAGGCGCTGCTCACGCCGTCCACCCCGGTCGTGGTGAGAATGGAAACGCTCCGGCGCGCGGCGATTTACGCGAGCATGGATGCCGCCGTGGCCAAGCAGCTTGTGACCCGCCTCAACGCCAGGGTTGATGCAGCCGAAGCCACCGGGCATCCCGATGCGCTTGCATTGCTCGACGCGGCCTACGTAACGGGAGCGTTGCACCAGATCTCAGTGTTGAACGGAGAGTTCGCGAGCCGTGCGCCAGGTGTTCGTGCAGCGATCGGCAACAGTGATGGATATTCGCTCATCGCCCGCAGCATCGCCGCCAAACCGAACGACGCGGGGCTTCAGTTCGCGGCGGCATTGATCGCGTCCGACAAGAACCGCGGCCAGTATCTGGATCACGCGTCGAAGGCTCGCGCGGGAGCACCGGGCGATGCACTGCTGACGAAGAATCTCAACCACGTGCAGTGACAGGCTACCAGGCCTGCAGCGCACCAATCGGAAACTGTTCGAGATCGACGACGGCGCCTGAGACAAGGGCGCTGTCGTCGGACGCGAAATAGGCGGCGGCCATCGCGATGTCCAGCGGCGACAGCAATCGGCCGAACGGTCGCGTCGCGGAGGCCTCCTTCAGCCAGTCAGGCCCCTTGCCGTCGGCGAGCTGAACCTTCTCTTCCCCTTCGGTCAGCGTCCACCCAACATTCAACTGATTCACCCGGATGCGGTAATGGCCAAGCGCCGCCGCCGCATTCTTCGTCATCGTCATCAGCCCGCCTTTTGAGACGGAATACGGGCCAAGCGCGGGCAGGCCGACGTAGGCGTTGATCGATCCGATGTTGACGATGGAGCCGCCGCCGCGGGTCTTCATCGATCGAACGGCTTCCTGCAAGCATAGGAACGGCGCCCGGAGATTGACCGCCATCAGGCGATCCCATAACTCGACGGAAGCATCTTCCAGAGATGCGCGCGCCGTGCTGGCGGCGTTGTTGACCAGGATGTCGAGACCGCCGCAGCGTTCGATGGCGGACAGAACGACGTCCCGGCAGGCCTCCGGGCTGGTCAGATCCCCGGCCACCGCTTCGATCAGATATCCCTTCGCCCGAAGGGTTTCAGCGGTTGATTGCGAGCTTTCGACGTCCGGCCCATGCACGACGACCCGGGCGCCGAGCGACGCGAAATGGCCGGCCATGCCCAGCCCGATGCCGGATGTCGAGCCGGTGATGAGCGCGATCCTGTCCTGGAGTGAGGGCATGGCACGTTACACTATCAGGATGGCCAGCCTGATAGAAGCTATCGACATCAAGCGGAAGATGTTCTTCGAATACGAGAACGCCCCGTATCACTGCCTCGACGTGGACGTCTCAAAACCAACCGCCCGTGGCGGCCAGACGCTCGTGCGCGTCAAGATGCGGAACCTGCTGACGCGCGCCGTGTTCGACAAGACCTTCAAAGCGGGGGAAAAATTCGCCGAACCCGATCTCGCCACGGTCCCGGCGACGTATCTCTATGCGGACGCAAGCGGATATCACTTCATGGATCAGGAGACGTACGAAACGCTGACGCTCAACGGCGACATGCTGGGGGACGACCGTCAGCTTCTCGTCGACAACGTGCTCGTGCAGGTCCAGAAATACAACGGCGGGCCAATCGGCGTGCAGTTCCCGCCGCACGTCGAGCTGACCGTCACGTCGACGGAGCCGGGCGTGCGGGGCGACACCGCCAGTGGCGGCGTCACCAAGCTCGCCACGCTCGAAACAGGTCTCGAAGTGCGCGTGCCGCTCTTCATCAAGGAAGGCGAGAAGGTCAAGGTCCACACCGAGACCCGGGAGTTCGCCGGGCGCGCCTGATCTAGCGCTTCGTGGCGCTCCAGGAGGGGCTGATTCCCCCCTTGATCGTGCCCTGCATCGAGCTTCCCTTGACTTGCCCTGTGTACTGCGCACCACCCATGGTGAACGTGATTTCGCTGCCGCGCAGGCGGCCACTTGAGATCGGCTTCCCCCCGAGCGTGCCGGTAATCACCTGGAACTGCTGCGAAAGCGTCAAATCACCTTGCGCAGTCTGCCACGTACCTTCCACTTTCGCCGGCACGATCCAGAAGAGCGCCGTGCACCAGCTGACGCAGTCTTCGGAAACCGTGGCCGTGTCGTCGGGCTCCCACGCTTCCATCCTGAACGAATTGGACACGATTCGCGTTCCGGGGGTCATGTCGAGGATCTTGGGTCGCAGCCGCAGATTCAGGTCGGGCAGGAGGAAGAGCGTGATGACCGTGGCCTTGGAAAAATCCGTTTCGAAGATGTCTGCCTTTACGAATGTGGCCTTGTCGCTGACCCCTGCGGCCGCCGCGTTCTTGATCGACAAGGCGACCATGTCGGGGTTGTATTCGATTCCCATCGCCTTGACTCCACGCTTCGCGGCGGTGATGACGGTGCGTCCGTCACCCGAGCCGAGATCCATGAGAACGTCCGACGGCGTGACCTTGGCCATGTCCAGCATCTTGTTCACGAGCGCCTGGGGCGTCGGTACCCAGACCACGTCCTTCCCGGCCTGACCCACGGTCGGCTCAAAAGGCTTCTGATCCGTGGCTTGCGCATGGGCCAGGCTCGCCGTCAGGCAAAGGCAGGCGGTGAACAGAATCAACCGTGTGTTCGAGGGAGAGGGCATAGGGCTGTTTCTCCTTGTGATTGATCGTCGAAAATGGTCTTGTTCTGCTAGGTTTACCGGGTTCTGCCAGGTTCTCCAAGGTTCGTTCTACCGCATTCGAACCTAATGATCGAGGCATGATATTCCCAAAGGTTCCAAGGAGGATGCTTTAATGAAATTACGACACGCCGCCATCCTGAGCTTCATGACGTTTGCTGCAGGCTGGACGTTATCCGCAGCGCAAAAGCCGGCACCGGGAGGCTACATCCTGGAGCGTGATGCTGAGGTGGCAACGCCTGAGCCGGGCACGCACAACGGGGGTGGTCAGACGATCGGCTACTCGTTCTTCAAGAAAGCGCCACGTCTCGGACTGGTCTTCAGGAAGCGTGCGCTGAAACCGGGGTCGGGAATTGGATACCACGAGCAGAAGGAAGACGAAATCTACTACGTGCTCAGTGGTCACGGGATGATGACGATCGATGACAAGAGCTTCGATGTGGGCCCGGGAACCGCGGTGCTCACGAGGCCTGGCAGCTCGCACGGTCTCAAGCAGGCCGGCGCAGAGGACCTCGTGATCATGATCAACTACGAGCAGAAGGTGCAGTAACTCCCCACGCGAGCGAGCGGCAGCGACTAAAAACGCAACTCGTTCAGGTACTTGGCACTGGCGCTGATGCTGTCCATCGGCGAGGGGGCGGCGTCGTGCTCCACGAAGTAGTGGCGGATTCCTGCCTGATCGGCTTTTGCGAAAATCCGCTTCCAGTCGACGATGTCGTCCGTCCCGACGTCCGTGATGGCTGGAATCGCCTGATCGAACGGGACGGGAGCCTGGCCCTCGGGAATCTTCTTCAGGCCTTTGACGTGCACCAGCGGGAACCTGCCAGGGTAGCGCTGAAAGTACACGAGCGGATCCTGGCGGGCCACCGTGATCCAGCACAGATCGAGTTCCATCTTCACCAGCCCGGCGTCACAGTCCTTCAGCAGCTGATCGAACGGCATGACGCCGTTCACGGAAACGAATTCGAAGTGATGATTGTGATACGCGAACTGGATGCCGGCCTTCTTGCACGCCTCCCCGGCCTTGTTGAAGGTCGCGGCCACACGCTTCCAGACGTCCGGCTGCTTGCGCATCTCTTCGTCTAACCACGGATTGACGATGAATTTGTGGCCGATCGCGTGGCTCGACTCGATGACCTGCGCCAGCTTGGTCTCGACGCTGGCAAAGTCCACGTGCGCCGAGGGGGCCGCTAACGTGTGCCGATCGAGAATCGCGCGGACGTCCTTCGGGGAGTGGTCGAAGTATCCGGCGAACTCGACTTCTTTGTAGCCCGCGGCCGCCACCTTTGCGAGCGTCCCTTCGAAGTCCTTGGCTATCTGGTCCCGGACCGTATAGAGCTGAAGGCCCAGGCGCTCGATCTTGTGCTCCGCCTTCGCGGCTTCGCCGCTATGGCGGGACAGGTCCGCGGCGACGGGAATCAGAGGACTTGCCGCCACGTGGCCGAGAAATCTGCGCCTCGTCATAGTCATAGCCCTACATCCTAGTAGAACCCGAACTTTTTCGGATTGTCGATCGTCTAGGTGTATATTGTCGATAATCTAGGGGTCAACATTGGGAAAGCCGTCAGACCTGATCCAGGGCACGCTCGACCTCCTCATCCTGAAGACCATCGCGCTCGAGCCACGGCACGGCTGGGCGATTGCGAAGCGCATTCAGCAGATGAGCAAGGATGTCCTGCAGGTGACGCAGGGCTCTCTTTACCCTGCACTGCACCGCCTCGAGCAGCAGGGATGGATCAAAGCCCAGCCTGGTCAAACCGCGACCGGCCGCGACGCGAAGTTCTACGCCCTCACGGCCGCCGGCCGAAAACAATTGGCGAAGGAGCTCGAAAGCTGGGACCGGTTGTCCGGCGCCATTCATCTCATCGTGCGTGAAGCGGAGTAACGTGATGCCACGCTGGTTCGATCGGCTTCGTCTCCGGGTGCGATCGCTCTTCAGTGGCACGGCGGTCGATGCCTCGATGCGCGGCGAGCTTCAGCTCCACCTCGAAGAGCAGATCGACGAGTACATCGCGCGCGGGATGACACGCGTCGAGGCGAGAGAAGCCGCGCTCCGCGACTTCGGATCCATGGCCCGAATCGAAGAGGAATGCCGCGATGCGCGCCGGGTGAATTTCCTCACCAACCTGTCCCAGGATCTTCGCTACACGCTTCGATCGCTCGCCCGTCAGCCGCTGCTGGTTCTCGCGGCGACCGTATCTATCGCCGTCGGCGTCGGAGCGAACACCACGATCTTCAGTCTCGCATCCAGTCTGCTGTTTGCGATGCCCTCGGCGAAGGACCCCGGCCGGCTGGTGAGCATCCGAATCAACGGCAACAGCCACGTGTCTTACCGCCAGTGGCAGGCGCTCGACGCGAGTCATGCCTTGAAGGGCCTTGCCGGCTATCAGATTGAAGCCGAGGTGAACTGGCGCGGTCCCGAGTCGTCCATCAGCTTGATGCCGCTCATCGTCACCGCGAATTTCTTCGAGGTCCTCGGAACGCCTTTCGCGATGGGGCGCGGCTTTACGGCCAATGAAGCGGCGGCGGAGCGCCATCCCAATGTTGCCGTGGTCAGCCATGGATTCTGGCAGCGCCGTCTCGGCGCAGAGGCCAATGTTGTCGGCCAGACGCTCGTCATCAACGGCCGTCCGTACGCGGTGCTGGGCGTTCTGCCGGCCGAGTACAAAGCACTCCCAGGTTACGGTGTGGCCCCTGAGGTCTACCTGCCTCTCAGCCAGGAACTGATGCCGGATCTGCTCGAACCCCGAGCGGCAACCGTCGAACTGTTCGGACGCCTCGATGACGATCTGAGCCTGGAGCAGGGCCGCGCGGCGTTGACGCTGGCGGGCCACCACGCGCGAACGCTTCTCAACGATCCGAAGTTTGGCGATGTGACGCAGTTCTCCCCGGCCGGCGGGTTCCAGCGGATGGGCGATTTCCGTGAAGTGGGCGCGTTCTTCGCGCTGCTGCTCGTGGCGGTTTGCCTTATTCTTGCCATCGCCTGCGCCAACGTGGCCGGATTGCTTCTCGCGCGCTCGACGGTCCGCAGGCGGGAGATCGCCGTGAGGGTTGCACTCGGAGCGAGCCGATCGCGGCTGGTGCAGCAGCTCCTCACAGAGGGACTGTGGCTTGCAATCTTCGGGACGCTTGGCGGTCTCCTCTTGATGTTCGGGATGATGCAGCTCATCGGCCGCATCTCGCTTCCATTGCCGATGCCGATAGAGATCGGCGCGGATGTCGACGGCCGTCTGCTCGTCTACGCGCTGATCGTGCTGGTTCTCACGACGGTATTCTGCGCGTTGGCGCCTGCCCTTCATGCGACGCGGCCGTCGCTGGTTCCCGCCTTGAAGCAGGAGGAACCCCGCTACGCGCATCGACGCTGGACGCTGCGCGGCCTGCTCGTCGTGGGGCAGCTCGCGGTTGCGCTCGTGCTGCTGCTGACAGCGCTGCTGTTCGTGCGCAATCTGAGCCTGGCGGCCGGTGCCGATCCCGGGTTCGACGTCAATCGGACCCTCGTGGCGCAAGTGAGCTTCGTTGAAGGACGCTACACCCGAGAAACGCGCGAAGCGTTCCTTCGTGCGGCCGTCGATCGACTGAACGCACTGCCGAACGTGGAGCGGGCAACCTACTCGCATAGCGTGCCGCTCACGATCCGAAGCGGCATGACGACGGGTGCGGACCTTCGGCTGGCTGACGGCGGGGACTCGTTCCGTTCACAGTACGAAGTCAACCTCGTGGGGCCTGACTATTTCTCGGCGATGGGCATCCGGTTGATCGGCGGACGCGACTTCACCGTGAACGATCGATCTGGAGCGCCCACCGTCGTAATCATCAACCAGGAGTTCGCCTCCCGGTATCTTGGAAGGCTCGACCCGATTGGTCGTCAGATTCTATTGCCTGGCGCAGAGGAAAAGACCTATCCGGCTGAGATCGTGGGCATCGTCAGCAACAGCCGTCATCGCACCATCGGGGAGAGCCAGAAAACTGCGATGTACGAGCCATTCCTGCAGCGAGGGAATCGAAGCCGGCTCGTCCATCTGATCGTTCGAACGCGAACGGATCCGGCATCTGCGGTGCGAGCCGTGCAGCAGGCGCTCGCCGCGATGGATCCGTCAGCGGCCGTGGACGTGCAGCCGATGCGCACGGCGCTCGCCTTTGCGTTCCTGCCAAGCCGTATCGGCGCGACGCTGCTCGGCGTGCTGGGCGCGCTGGGTTTGGCGCTCGCGATGGTGGGTCTCTACGCCGTCGTGTCATACGGCGTGAGCCGCCGGACGGCGGAGATTGGCATCCGGATGGCGCTTGGCGCAACCCGCGCGGCCGTGTTGCGGCTGGTTCTGTCCGACGCGGCGATTCTCGCCAGTTGCGGCATCGGTCTTGGACTGACGATCGCGGCGTTCCTGACCGAGCCGCTGGCGATGTTCCTCGTTACCGGCTTGAGCGCCAGCGATCCGATCAGCTTCGTTGGTACGGCCGTCGTGCTCGTCCTCGTCAGCCTCGCAGCGGCCTGGGTGCCCGCCCGCCGCGCCATGCGCATCGATCCGGCGATGGCGCTCAGAGATGAGTGAATCACTCATCACTAATCGCTAATCGTGAATCACTGATCGCGGCAAGGATCACTTCTTCACCGTCGCCCCCGTAAGCTGAGCGAGGCCAGAAAGCGTCGTCTGTGCCGCGTTCAGCCCGAGACGAAAATCCTTGTCGCTGTAGGTCGTGAAGATATCGCTCGGCTGATGCCAGTTCGGATCCCAGCCGGCGCCGATGTGCATGCCGCGCTCGTTTTCACGCAGGCTGATGGCCGCGACGAGATTCATGAACGGTGTCGAGTCGGTGTTGGTCATGTGCGGTCCGACGGTCGCGGGATAGTCGGTCGCGTACTTGTCGTTGGCGGCCTTGAAGGCCCAGGCCAGCTTCTGGGAGGCGTCGGCCAGCTTCGAATTCATCTGGAATTCGATGTTCACGTCGGCTTCGCGGCGCTGTTCGGAACTGACTTTGCCGTCGGGGCCGGGCATGCCGTGATCCCACATCATCATGTCGTGCTGAATCATCCCGAGCCATGTGGGTTCGGGATACTTACCCGAGCCAGCCGGGTTTTCCTTACCTTGCAGTTCCTTGCGCTGATTGACGTAGGCCCAGGCACCGTTGAGCCCGGTTTCCTCGTTGTTCCAGAGCACGAACCGGATCGAGCGCTCGGTCTGAACGTCAGGCGAGCTGAACACGCGTGCGACTTCCATCACCAGCGCGGTTCCGGAACCATCGTCGTTCGCGGCTTCTCCCCAGCCGTGCCCGTCCATGTGGCCGCCGATGATGTACATCTCCTCGGGGTGCGTCGTCCCGACTTTCGTGCAGTAGACGTCTTGACGCTCGCCGGGGGTCGTCGGCTGCGCGTTCAGCGCCTGCAGTCGCGGATCGAGCGGCGCGGCGGTCGGTGCATCGGGCTGGTAGACACCCGTTCGGGAGCGGGCGCCGAACTGCGAGCTCCCGCCCTCGCGCCCGCGGCGCGTGTCGCTGCCTGCCGGCGATCCTGCTGGTCCTGTCTCGCCCCCACGCCCGCGTCCGCCGCGGCCGGCAGCCCCGGCGCCTGCACCGCGCGCCGGCGCGTTCGGGTCTGAGGCGGCCGGCGATGGGTAGGTATACGTCACCCGCTCCGTGTTCGCGCAGCCGTAGCTCTTGAGCTGCGCTTCAATCCAGTCGAGCGCCGCCTTGTTTCGATCGGTGCCCTGCCGGCGATCGCCGAACTGGGTCAAGCCCTTGATGGTCGCCTTGAATTTGTCGAGGTCGAGCCGATCGACCATGGCTTTGATGTTTGGATCCTGCTGCGCTGCTGCGGATTGAGCCGGCATCGGCGCTTCTGGATCTTGAGCCCGAACAATGTGGGCGAAGCTGGTGACGATCGATAGAGCCAGCACACACGACTTCCAACGCATCTTCAATCCTCCCCGTTCCATTCACCGACAGCCATTGTCGAACTGCACGCGTCAGCCCGTGCAGCGCGACAGTGAACCAAGGTGATCTACCACACTTCGCAGCGCTCCGCCGTCGAACGCACCATCGGCGCGTCCGGCTTGCACCCGAACGCCTGCTGCGAACTCCGGCAGGTTCGACAGCGGGCCGATCACGCGGTACTTGCCGATCGGGTGCGGATCGCCCTGCACCATCGTGCGCGCGAACTCCGGGCGGACCGCGTCGCCGCGGAACTGGCCCCACGCGATGAAGAACTGCTGGTCCGGCGTGAAGCCGTCGATCGTCGGCAGCGGCGGCTTGCCCTGCTGCGCGATCTGGAACGCGCGGTAGGCGATCTTCGCGCCGGCGAGATCGCCGATGCTCTCGCCGAGCACCAGCTTGCCGTTGTGGTGAATGCCCGGCTCGACGAAGTAGTCGTCGAACTGCTTGACGACGCAGGCGCGTCTTCGCCTGGAACTTCTTCAGGTCCTCGTCGGTCCACCAGTTCTTCAGGCGGCCCTGCGCGTCGTACTGCGCGCCCTGGTCGTCGAAGCCGTGGCTGATCTCGTGGCCGATGACGACGCCGATCGCGCCGTAGTTGACGGCGTCGTTGGCGTCCAGGCTGAAGGCCGGCGGCTGCAGGATGCCGGCGGGGAAGACGATCTCGTTGAGCAGCGGGTTGTAGTACGCGTCCGAGGTCGGCGGCGTCATGCCCCAGCGGCCGCGGTCGACCGGCTTGCCGATCGTCGCGAGGTCGTCCGCGACGTTGAACTGCGCGGCCCGCGAGCACGTCGTCCCAGTACGACGTCGCGGCGTGATCGGCACCTTGCTGTAGTCCTTCCACTTGTCCGGGTAGCCGATCTTCGGATTGAAGGTCGAGAGCTTCTCGAGCGCGCGCTGCTTCGTCGCGGCGCTCATCCAGTCGAGGCCCTCGATCGTCTCGCTCCATCGCCGAGCGCAGGTTCTTCACCAGCTCCTGCATGCGCGCCTTGGCCTCGGGCGGGAAGTACTTCTCGACGTACTTCTTGCCGAGCGCCTCGCCGAGCAGCGCGTCGGTCGACTCCGCGCAGCGCTTCCAGCGCGGCTTCATCTCCTTCGCGCCGTTCAGATACGCGCCGTTGAACGCGAAGTCCTCGCTGCACGAAAGCGTCCGACAGCGACGGCGCCGCCGAGTCGAGCAGCTGCCACTTCAGATACGTCTTCCAGTCGGCGACAGGCGTCGCGGTCGAGCTGCCGGTCGACCTCCTGCAGGAACTTCGGCTCGGCGACGTTGAGCGTCGCCGGGCGCGACGCCGGCCGTGCTTGAAGTACGCCGTCCAGTCGAAGCGCGGCGTCAGCTTCTGCAGCTCGGCGAACGTCATCTTGTGATCGGTGGCCTTCGGATCGCGCAGCGCGACGTTGTCGAGCGACGCCTCGGCGAGCGTCGTTCTCCATGCGAATGACGGTCGCCGCGGCCGCCTTGGCCTGCGCGTCGCTCGCAGCCGGCGAGCCGGAACATCGTTCGCGACGTGCGCGACGTACTTCTCGCGCGCCTCCTTGAAGCGCGGCTCGGGCTTCACGTAGTAGTCGCGGTCGGGCAGCCCGAGGCCGCTCGGCGTAGATCTGCGCGATCACGTCGGTCGGATTGTGGTTGTCCGAGCCGCCAGCCACGCCGAACGGGCACGCGGATGCCGATGGCTGGAAGCGGCCGATCATGCGCTGCACGCGCGGCGACGTCCCGAATCGCGTCGATCTCGGCGAGGAGCGGCCGAGCGGCTTCGACGCCGAGGCGTTGATGGTCGGCCTCGTCCATGCACGCGCCGTAGAAATCGCCGATCAGCTGCTCGATCGCTGCCCTTCGGCTGAGCCTTGGCGCGCGGCCGCCTCCTCGAGGATCTCGTGCAGCTGATCCTTGGTCGCCTCGCCCGCCGCCCAGCGGCGGCTCCAGCGCGGCATCGAGGCGGGAATCGGATTGTCCGCCCGCCAGGTGCCGTTGGCGAACTCGAAGAAGTCCGAGCAGGCGTCTGCGCCACGGTTGACATCCGCCGCCTCTATGCCGCGAAGCGTACCGCTCTGGCCCTGAACGAGCGCAGAGGACAGGAGGGCGAAAACCAGAATCACTCGGCTGATTCGCATGATTGGCTCCGGGGAATGCGAGCGCTATTCAGCGGGCAGGGCAGCCGGCGGCCGCTTGCAGCCGTTCAACCACTTCGGCTGGCAGATCCACGGCCCGCAGCTGGCCGTCTTCCTTCTTCGTGCAGACGGCGGTCATGGTGCCTGTGCCGACCAGTGCGTCACCCGACGTGATGGTGAACGCGTACCGGATGGATCGGCGTGTCAGTTCCGCGATGCAGACGGTCACCTCGAACTCGTCCTCGAATCGAAGAGGGCGCTTGTAGTCGAACGCGGCCGCGACGCGCGGCCAGCCGCCGGTCTTCTCGGCGGCGCCGATGCTGAGCCCTGCGGCGCGCCAGAGCGCGTGCTCGGCTTCCTCCATGAACCTGAAATACGCGCTGAAGTGCGCGATCCCGGCGAGATCCGTCTCCGAGAACTGCACGAGGCGGCTGTATCGGAATCCCGTGGCCATCGCGCTCACCGCCGGCGCCCTTCCGGCAGTTCCAGGTGCGGCATCTTCTCTTCGTCGAGCGCTCCAGGGCGTGCCGGCGTTCCACGGCGGAATCGGCTGCTTGCCCGGCTTGTACAGCGACTCCATCGGCCCCCAGACCGAATCGACCCGCGTGTTGAAGAGGTCGCCGATCAGCAGGTCGGTGACCGTGTTGCGCAGGTGCGGATACGACCGAACGAATTCGCCGAAGCTGAAGCCGTCGTAGTATTCGCAGACGAGACGGCGCATCCGATCGACTCCTTCATTGAACGCCTGCCCCCACCGTCCGAGCTGACGCTCGCTGACGTCGTCGCGCGACAGCCCCTCGACGATGGCATCGGCTGCAAGCTCGCCCGACTTGAGGGCGAGCAGCACACCGGATGAATACAGTGGATCGAGGAAGCCGAACGCGTCTCCGACGAGCACCCAGCCATCCCCGGCGACGCGCGTCGACCGGTAGGAGTAATCGCGAGTCACGAAATAGCCGGTCGACTTGTGTCGCGCTCCGGCGATGCGCTGCTTCACAGCCGGGCACCGCTCGACTTCCTCGTGATACGTCTTCTCGTGGTTCGCGCCGCGACCCTTGAACAGGTAGTCGAACGGCGCCACGATGCCGACCGACACGGTGTCGTCGTGCTGCGGAATGTACCAGAACCAGCCGTTCCGGTTGTCCGTCTGCAGCACCATCGTTGCGCCCTCGTCGCGTCCGGTATCGCGGTAGGCGCCCTGCCAGTACGTCCAGATGGCCCCCTTGTTCAGCATGGGATCCCAGACCCGCAGCTTGAACCGGTTCTGCAGCAGTGCAGCCTGCCCGCTGGCGTCGACCACGACCTGCGCACGGATTTCGCGGCGTGCGCCATCGGCGCCTTTGATCGCCACGCCCACGGCTCGATCTCCGTCGAAGAGCACCTCGAGCACGTGCACGCCCTCGTGCGCGTCCACGCCGTGTTCGCGGGCATTCTCGAGCATCATCTGATCGAACTCGCTTCGAACGACCTGCCAGGTCTGCGAGCACTCGTGCGGCTTGTTGTCGTGAAAGTAGAACGGCGCCGACAGCTTGCCGCTCGCGTTCACGAACTGCACGCTGTACTTCTTGACGAAGTGGCTGCGCTGCATTTTCGGCAGCATGCCTGTCCGTTTCAAGACCCAGTAGGTCTCCGGGATGAGCGACTCGCCGATATGAAATCGCGGGAAGCGCTCGCGCTCGAACAGGCCGACGCGGAACCCGCTGTCGGCGATCAGGGTTGAAACCGTCGAGCCTGCGGGGCCGCCGCCAATCACCACGACGTCGTAATCGGAATTCATCTCTTAATAGGTTCTACAAGGTTCTGTAGGGTTCTACCAGGTTCTACAGGGTTCGTTCAGGTTCTGCAGGGTTCGTTCCGGTTCCGCCAGGTTCTCGGTTCTAGAGGTTCGCACGGTTCTGAACCTGGAACGAACCCTGTAGAACCCTGTAGAACCTTGCAGAACCCTGTAGAACCCAATTTCTAGAGCGTTAGGTGTAGCGGATGTTGGTGTGTTGCGGCAGGAAGAACCGCGGCAGCAGCACATCGACGCGCAGCAGTCCCGCACGCGTCAGTCCGATCGACTGGGGATCGGCCCGTGTCAGATAGCCGTCGGCTTGCAGCGACCGAAGCGGCTCGGCGAATCGATCGAGGACGTTCACGCCGTACTTCGATGCAAAGTACGCCGGCGCGGCCGTGCCGCGCTTCAACTGCAGGACAAATTCACGAATCAGGCGTTCCTCGGCGCTCGGCCGGTAGGCGCGTCCGAGCGGCGCCTCGTCACCCTCGAGAGCCGCGCTGTACTTTTCCCACGTGTCCAGGTTCTGCATATGGACACCGTTCACATGGCCGAACGACGCGACGCCGAGGCCCACGAGATCCGCCCCTTCCCACAGCCGGTCGCGATACACGAACTTGGTGGTTGCCGGATTCTTGACCGCCGTGTACGCGCTGCCGATGTGATACCCCGCGCGTTCCAGCGCCGAAAACGCCTCGTCCACCCAGCGCCGCTTCGTCGCCCAGTTGGCAACCGGCTCCTCGAATTGCCCGGTGCCCTTCAGGATATCGCTGCTGATCGTCGTGTTGTAGGGGAGCTCCATCTGGTAGATCGTCACGCTGTCCGGATCGAGCGCAAGCGTGCGATCGATACAGCTTCGCCAGTTGTCGTCTGTTTCGCCGAGCATGCCGGCAATCAGATCGATGTTGATCTGCGGGAACCCGAGGGACCGGGCGAAGGTGTACGAGCGGCCGATTTCCGGCGATCGGTGTGCGCGTCCGTTCAATTCAAGGATGCGATCGTCGAAATTCTCGACACCCAGGCTGAGCCGCGTGACGCCCATGTCCCGGATCGCGGCGAGCTTCGCTTCGGTCAGCGTGCCGGGTTCGCACTCGAACGTGATTTCAGCTGCGCCGGTCCACGGCGTCACCTCCGTCAGGCGGTCCACGAGCCGCGTGAGCTGGGCGGTCGAGAGAAATGACGGCGTGCCGCCGCCGAAATAGACGAAATCGATTGGCCGCCCCGCGACAGCCGGCATGGGCGCATACAGCTCCCACTCGCGCGCCAGCCGATCGAGGTACGACTCCACTTCACGGGCGTTCCGGTCGGTATAAACGCGGAAGTAACAGAAATGACAGCGTTTCCGGCAGAAGGGAATGTGCAGATACACGCCGAGCGGCACGCCCGGGACGGGCGGTGATGCGAGCGCCGGCCTGGCCTCTGTCGAGACGGCCGCCGAGTTCCAGACTGAAAACGGCGGGTAATTCGCCACGAAGTAGCTGCCGACCTCCGTCTGCTCGACGTCGGCGCGGGGGCTCTGGGACATGTCAGTACTATACTTTCGGTCTCATCCCTTTGCTTACCTCGGCGGTGTGGACGCAATCGGGATCCGGGATCCGGAGCCGTGCGCCGCTGCCCCAGGCTTGCGTTCCTGCGATCGCCGGGCGACAATGTATATATATATGGGAACCAATATATCTGACGACGCCGATGTGCGCGCCGTTCTGGACGGCGTCCGCCGCATCGTGCAGAGCCTGCGGGAGTCGTCTCGATGGGCCGAGAAGCACGTCGGAATGACCGGCGCGCAGCTGTTCGTGCTCCAGAAGCTCGAGGAAGCGCCGGCGCAGTCGTTGAACGATCTGGCGGCACGCACGCACACGCATCAAAGCAGCGTCTCGACCATCGTCGCGCGCCTTGTGGAGCAGGGCCTGGTGACGAGAACCCCATCGCCCAGGGACGGGCGCACGTTCCAGCTCCACCTGTCATCCCGCGGACGGCGGCTCGCCGGCCGGGCTCCTGACGCCGCGCAGCAGCGCCTCATCCAGGGGATTCGCGAATTGGCGCCGGCGAGGCGGCGCGGCCTCGCGAGCGCACTCGACGCCGTCGCGCGGGCGATGGACTCCGCCGATCGCCAGCCAGCCATGTTCTTCGAGGAGCGGACCCACCATCGTGGACGGAGCGGGCGCCATGCATAACGTTCCAGGGACATCGCGCCGTCTCGGCGACTTCACCGCGACGCCGCGGATGATGGCGATCGGCCTGCTTGCCGTTGGCATCGGGGTCGTGAGCGCCTATGTTGCGCGCGGTCTCCTCCTCCTGATCAATTTCTTCACCAATCTCTTCTTTTTTCAGCGAGTCAGCACCGCGTTGGCGTCGCCAGCAGGGAATACGCTCGGTCCCTGGATTCTTCTCGTGCCGGTGACCGGCGCGCTGATCATCGGCCTGATGGCGCGATACGGATCGGAGCGCATCCGTGGCCACGGCATTCCCGAAGCCATCGAGGCAATCCTGATCAACGGGAGCCGCGTCGAACCACGGGTGGCCGTGCTGAAGCCGGTCTCCGCTGCAATCTCGATTGGGTCGGGCGGCCCGTTCGGCGCGGAAGGCCCCATCATCATGACGGGCGGCGCGATCGGATCGCTCATCGCGCAGTTCTTTCACCTCACGAGCGCCGAGCGGAAGACGTTGCTGGTGGCCGGCGCGGCTGCCGGAATGTCGGCGACCTTTGCGTCCCCGGTCGCAGCGGTTCTCCTCGCGGTCGAACTGCTCCTCTTTGAATGGAAACCACGGAGCGTCGTCCCCGTTGCGCTCGCCAGCGCGACGGCCGCCGCGGCGCGGCGATACATCATCGGCATGGGTCCGCTGTTTCCGGTTCAACCCCATCCCGCGTTCATCGGCCCTGAAGGTCTGGCGGGATGCGTGGTCGCGGGTCTCCTTGCCGGCGGTCTCTCCGCGCTCCTGACCGTCGGCGTCTACGCCGCCGAAGATGCCTTTGCGCACGTGCCGACACACTGGATGTGGTGGCCTGCCCTTGGCGGGATCGTGATTGGCGTCGGGGGATTGATCTTTCCTCAGGCGCTCGGCGTTGGATACGACACGATTGGCGATTTGCTCCAGGGTGATGTATCGGGCCGCACGATCCTCGGCATTCTCATCGTGAAGGCGGTGATCTGGACGGTCGCGCTGGGATCCGGCACGTCCGGCGGCGTGCTCGCGCCGCTGCTCATGATGGGCGGAGCGCTCGGTGGTGTCGAGGCCTGGGTCCTCCCGAACGAAGGCGTCGGATTCTGGCCGCTCGTGAGCATGGGCGCGATCCTCGGCGGGACGATGCGATCGCCGTTTACGGGCGTCATCTTTGCGCTGGAGTTGACGCACGACGTCAACATGCTCCTGCCGCTGCTCGTCGCGGTCACGATTGCGCACGGATTCACGGTGCTGGTTCTGAAGCGCTCGATCCTGACCGAGAAAGTCGCCCGGCGCGGATATCACCTCACGCGGGAATACGCGATCGATCCGCTGGAGATCCTCTTCGCGCGCGAAGTGATGCGAACCAACATTGCCGCGCTGCCTGCCGACGCGCCGCTCCGCACGCTTCGCGATTGCCTGCGCGTGGATCCGGCCATCGGCCCCCAGCAGCTTTTCCCCGTCATCGACGAGGATCGACATTTGCTGGGAGTCGTGACGAGATTCATGCTTCAGCAACTGGCCGACCGACACGCGGACGATCCGTCGGTCAGCCTCGACGCCATCCGGTACAACGACCCCGCCGTGACTTACCCGGACGAGCCGTTGCGCTTCGTCGTCCAGCGAATGGCCGAAACGGGACTGACGCGATTCCCGGTGGTCGAAAGCGAGTCGGTCAAGCGCCTGGTCGGGATGATTTCGCTCGACGATCTGCTCAAGGCGCGCGCGCTGAACCTCGAAGCCGAGCGGCGGCGCGAGCGGATCATGCGAGTCGAAATCGCCTTTCCGTTCCGCCTGCGCCGGCCCCGCCAAACACCATGATCGAAAGAATCCAAACCGCGCCAGTCCCGTGGCCCTCCAAAACGCTGTGGCCTATAATCGCGCCGTGGTTTCCTTCGCCGCATGAAGATACTTCGGCCGGTGCCGCGGCGGGTCACGCGCCCGCTGTCAGCCCTGGTCCTGTGCGCGTGGGCCGGCACGATGGCGATCGTCGTCCACCGTTCCTTTGTCGAGGCCGCGTCCGGCAGTCTCGCCACTGATCTCGCCCGTTACGGCACCGCGGCCGAATGGCGCGGCGTCTACTACCGCAACGAGAAGATTGGATTCACCGTCAGCCAGACAATCGCAACAGCCGATGGCTTCGAACTGCAGGAGGACGGACGCCTGCAGATGTCGCTGCTGGGGGCGCGAAACGTCGTGGCACTGAAGACGACCGCCCGTGTCGATCGCGGTTTTGGTTTGCGCGCGTTTGATTTCTCGCTCGATCCCGGGACCGGCGCCACGAAGGTCCACGGCGAGCTCCAGGGTCTGCGGCTGCACCTCGTGGTCTCGACGGCGGCGGGAAGCCAGGCGCAAGATCGCGACCTTGCTGAGACTCCGGTTCTGACGCTGACCCTCGCCCGTCGCCTCGCCGACGCGGGCCTTGCGTCAGGCCGTCACTACGCCTGGACGATCTTCGATCCCGCCACGCTGGGCAACGCGTCCATCACGCTCGACGTCGGCGCTCGCGAGCTCGTGACCGCCGCCGGGCGTCGTGTTCCCGCCTTCCGGGTCGAGACTCGGTACTCCGGCCTGCGCACCACGTCCTGGATCACCGACACCGGCGAAGTCGTCCTCGAGAGGAGTCCCCTCGGGTTCGAAACGGTCCGGGAGAAGCCGGTCGACGCCCAGACGATGGCCGTGCCGTTTGATGTGCGGACCGACCTGCTCAACGCGTCAGCAATCGTTCCGACCGGCCGGGCGCGCATCGATGAACCCCGCGACGTCCGGCGGCTCCGGCTGCGGCTGAGCGGCGCTGCCATCAACACGGCCGATGTACCCGGTGTCGGGCAATCACTTGACGGGAACATCCTGGAGATCCGCGACCCGCAGGGGTTTCAGCCAGGGCCCGCAGATCCGGATCTCCAGAGATACCTGCAACCGGAGCCGCTCATCGAAAGCGATGCGCCCGAGATTCTCGCTGAGGCGCAGGCCGCCACACGGAACGTCACGGATCCCAGAGCGCAGGCCGAGCGATTGACGCGGCACGTGAATGCCATTCTCGAAAAGAAGCCCACCGTCAGCCTGCCATCCGCCCGCGAAGTCCTTCGAACGAAGATCGGAGACTGTAACGAGCACACGACGTTGTTCGTGGCACTGGCACGCGCGATCGGGATTCCTGCGCGAATTGCGGTGGGGCTCGTCGCGGTCAGGGGGGCGTTCTACTACCACGCCTGGCCAGAGGTATACCTCGCCGACAGAACGTCGCGCGGCATGTGGCTGCCAGTTGATCCGACGCTGAACGAGTTTCCCGCCGACGCAACCCATCTTCGCCTGGCACGGGGCGGCCTCGACAAGCAGGCCGCCATCCTGCCGCTCATCGGACGGCTGCAGATAGAGATCCTCGATCTCGAAACGGCGCCGAACACGTCACCCATCGTCGTGGGCCGCCGGCCCGGCGATGCCAGCCCTCTGAGCATCGCGCTGCCATCCCGCGCGCCGGGCGACTGCTGGTCTACGCCGCCTGAAAAACGCCGTCGTCGTCGATGATTGCCATTCACGATCTGGTCAAGAAGTACGGCACGTTCACCGCGGTGAACGGCGTCACGCTCGAACTGGCGAGCGGAGAGATCCATGGGTTCCTCGGTCCGAACGGCGCGGGCAAGACGACGACGATTCGGATGGTCGCGGGGCTGCTGAAGCCGACATCGGGCCGGATCGTGGTGAATGGTCACGATCTCGCCAGCGATCCGGAGCGCGCCAAGGCCTCGCTGGGATTCATTCCCGACAGGCCGTTTCTCTACGAGAAGCTCACCGCGGGCGAGTTCCTCCGGTTTCACGGGGGCCTCTATGGCCTGGACGGAACGGCTGTTGGCGATCGCGTTCACGAAATGCTCGAGCTGTTCGAGCTGACGCGTTGGGAGCACGAGCTCGTCGAGAGCTTTTCGCACGGCATGAAACAGCGACTCGTGATGTGCGCCGCGTTTCTCCATCGCCCGCAGGCGGTCCTGGTCGATGAGCCCATGGTGGGTTTGGATCCCAGGGGCGCGCGGCTGATCAAGGACGTTTTCCGGAAGATGAGCGCGCGAGGCGTCGCGATCCTCATGAGCACGCATACGCTCGAGGTCGCCGAGGAAATGTGCGATCGCATCAGCATCATCCTTCAGGGCAAGATCATCGCGCGCGGAACGGTCCCGGAAGTGCGGGCGATGGCGGGCAACCCGGACGATCAGCTCACCAACGTCTTCCTCAAGCTCACCGGCGGGAGTGGCCTTCAGGAGATCGACGAAATCCTCTAAACCTGATGATCAAGCCTTACCCTTACCTCCTGCTGCCGTCGGTGTTGGCGTCGCGCAACCGCGCCCATCGAAGGGAACGCGGCGATCTGCTGCGGGCGCTGACGTTTGGCGGCATCGGTCTGGCGGTCGCGCTGGCGATTTTTGGCGGAACCTTCTGGCTCACGTGGCAGCTTGCAGACTTCGCGGAACTGGGTGATTACCTGCTGCGTGTCGGCTTGTCCTGGCTCTTCCTGACGTTCCTGTCCTTTCTTGCGTTCAGCGGGCTCGTGACGGCCCTGTCTACGTTCTTTCTGTCCGATGATCTGCGGCTCCTGCTCGCGGCGCCGGTGGCCGCGCGGCGGCTCTTTCACGCGCGATTCGCGCGAACCCTCGGGCTCGCCTCGTGGATGGTCCTCGTATTCCTGGCGCCGCTGCTTCTCGGCGTCGGCATTGCCCGTTGCGCGCCGTGGTCGTTCTACGCGTCCGCCGTGCTCACGATCGTTCCGTTCACGATCATCCCCGTCGCGCTCGGCACCGGCGCCACGTTCGTTCTCGTCAACGTGTTTCCCGCACGCCGGGCGAGAGACTTCCTGATGCTGACGGGCCTGCTCTTCGCCGCGAGCATCGTGATCCTGTTGCGATACATCCGGCCCGAGCGATTGATGCGTGTCGAGTCGCTGCCCGACGTCACCGGGTTCTTCGCGACGCTGCAGTCGCCGATTACCCCTCTTCTTCCGTCGTTCTGGGCTGGTGAAACGTTGTTTGCGAGCTTGCGAGGAGGCCGCGATCTGATGCATTTCGCCGCGCTCTGGACGACCGCGGTGTCGATGCTGCTGCTGCTTCGCCTCGCGCACGAGCGCTGGCATTTCGGCGGATACAGCAATGCCCAGGAAGCGCGGAAGGCGCGATTCACCAAGCTTCGCAGCTTCGATCGGCTGGCGGGTGCGCTGCCGATCTCCACCGTGCGCCGGCACCTGCTGCTGAAGGACGCCAAGGTGTTCTTTCGCGACGTCAGCCAGTGGTCGCAGCTCCTGCTGCTCGTGGCGCTCATGCTGGTCTACCTCTATAACTTCCGCGTCCTCGACCTCGATCGTCTCCCGTACGTCAGCGGCGTCGTCAAGAACGTCTACGCCTTCGTGAACCTCGGGATGGCCGGGCTGGTGATGGCAACCGTCACGGTGCGCTTCGTCTTTCCCGGTGTGTCTTCGGAGGGAGCGGCATTCTGGATCATTCGAACGGCGCCCATATCGCTGCGGGATTTTCTGTGGTCGAAGTTCTGGATCGGGCTGATGCCGGTCCTGGTGCTGACCGAAGCGTTGACCATCGCGGCCAACTATCTGCTGGGCGTCGATCCGTTTCTCGCAGGCGTCGCGCCGGTGACCGTCCTGTTCATGAGCTTCGCGCTGGTCGGCCTCGCAACCGGCCTAGGTGCGCGGTATCCGCGATTCAGCGCCGACAATGCGAGCCAGGTCGCCGGATCCTATGGCGGGATCGCGTTCATGGTGATGGCCGTCCTGTTCGTGCTCGTCATCGTCGCGCTCATCGGCTGGCCGTCATCCGTTTACCTCTTTCATCAGGCACGCCACATGCCGCTCAGCGAGTCGGACCGGCTGGCCATCTATGGATGCTTTGCTGCCGCCATCCTCATCAGCCTCGCGACGTGCTGGCTCGGCATTCGGTCAGGGATCCGGGCGCTCGCCGAGCTGTCCGCAATAGGGTTCTCGACCCGGTGGAACCCAGCAGAACCCCGTAGAACCCTGTAGAACCTGGCGGACCCCGTATAATTGGAAGTTCCGGTATGGATAGCGAAACCCCAGACGCAACAATCGGTGGCGTCGAGCGCGCTTCTGCGCCCCCGACCGACTTCATTCGGACCATCGTGGCCGATGATGTCAAGGAAGGGCGGAATGAAGGCCGCGTGTCGACGCGATTTCCCCCCGAGCCGAACGGCTACCTGCACATCGGACACGCGAAATCGATCTGCCTGAACTTTGGCATTGCCGGGGAATTCCGCGGCACGTGCAACCTCCGGTTCGACGACACGAACCCGACGAAAGAAGACGTCGAGTACGCACGATCGATTGAGGCCGACGTCCGCTGGCTTGGTTTTCAGTGGGAAGGTGCGACGAAGTATGCATCCGACTACTTCGAGACGCTCTACCAGTACGCGGTCCACCTGATTCACAACGGTGACGCGTACATCGACAGCCAAACGGCCGACGACATCCGGGAGCGTCGCGGCACCCTGACGGAGGCGGGCACACCCAGTCCGTTTCGCGATCGGTCGGTGGAGGAGAGCCTGGATCTGTTTGCGCGCATGCGCGCAGGCGAGTTCGAGGACGGCGCGCACGTGCTGCGCGCGCGAATCGACATGGCGTCGCCCAACATCAACATGCGCGACCCGGTGCTCTATCGCATCCGGCGCGCGCACCACTATCGGACGGGGGACGAGTGGTGCATTTATCCGATGTACGACTTCGCCCATCCTCCGTCGGACGCGATCGAGCGCATCACGCACTCGCTCTGCACGCTGGAGTTCGAGGATCACCGGCCGCTGTACGACTGGCTGATCGAGCATCTGCCCGTTCCGGCCCGGCCGCGGCAGATTGAATTTGCGCGCCTGAACCTGACCCACACGGTGATGAGCAAGCGGAAGTTCCTCGAGCTCGTGCAGCAGGGACACGTCAACGGGTGGGACGATCCCAGGATGCCGACCATTGTCGGCATGCGCCGGCGCGGATACACGCCGGAGGCCATTCGGTCGTTCTGTGAACGGATCGGCGTGGCGAAGCGCGAAAACGTCGTGGATGTGGCGCTGCTGGAACACGCGGTGCGGGAGGATCTCAACAGGACGGCGCCGCGGGTGATGGGCGTCCTCAACCCGCTCCGCGTCGTGATCGAAAACTATCCGGAAGGACACACGGAGAGCTTCGACATCATCAACAACCCGGAGGATTCGTCCGCCGGTGTCCGCAGTGTGCCGTTCTCGCGGGAACTGTTCATCGAGCGCGACGACTTTCGCGAAGATCCGCCCAGGAAATTCTTCCGTCTCGCGCCCGGTCGCGAGGTGCGGCTGCGCGGGGCGTACTTTGTGACCTGCACCGGCGTGACGAAGGACGCCGACGGTCACGTCACCGAGCTGCGCTGCACGTACGATCCGGCAACCCGCGGCGGTGATGCGCCCGATGGCCGCAAGGTCAAAGCCACGCTGCACTGGGTGTCGGCGGCGCACGCGCTTGACGTCGAGATCCGGCTGTACGATCGCCTCTTTAAGAGCGAGCTGCCCGACACCGTGGACTATCTGGCAGACCTCAATCCGGTCTCGCTGGATGTGCTGACAGGCGCTCGCGTGGAGCCCAGCGTGCTGGACGCGCCGCCCGGCACGCGATATCAGTTCGAGCGGCTCGGATACTTCTGCGTCGATCCGGATTCGGCGCCGGGCAAGATGGTCTTCAATCGGACGGTCACGCTGAAGGACACCTGGGCGCGAATCGAGCGCCGCGGCTGACGTGCTAGAAACGGTCTTTCTCGATGCCGGCGGGGTCCTGGTCTATCCGAACTGGACCCGGATCAGCCGCGCGCTTGCCGATCGAGGTGTTCAGGTCGATCCCCGGGCGCTGGCCCTCGCCGAGCCTTTCGCCAAAAAGCACATCGACGATCGCACCACGATCTCCTCAACGACCGACGCCGGCCGCGGGTGGATGTACTTCAACCTGATCTTCGAGCGTGCGGGGGTGGCGCTGACCCCTGAGGTCGAAGAGGCGCTCGCGGAGCTGCATGCGTATCACCAGACGTCCAATCTCTGGGAACTGGTGCCCGAGCATGTCGCGCCGTCGCTCGCGGCGCTTCGGCAGCGCGGGCTGAAGCTGACGGTCGTATCGAACGCGAATGGCCGGCTGAGGCTGTTGTTCGATCGTCTCGGGCTTGCCGCTTGCGTGGATTGTCTTCTCGATTCCCACGACGAAGGGGTCGAAAAGCCGGATCCGCGATTCTTCGAGATCGCCCTCGAGCGGAGCCGCGCCCGGCGCGATACCACCATCCATGTTGGCGATCTCTACCAGGTCGACGTGGTTGGCGCCCGCGCGGCGGGCCTGCGCGGTGTCCTCCTGGACGAAGGCGGCCTCTATCCTGACGTCGACTGCCCGCGTGTGCGGTCGCTTCCCGAGCTGGTGGACCAGATCGCGGGCGGCCTGTTCGATTGAAGCGAGACAGTTGGCAAATCTGTGAATTGGTGAGTCGGTGGATTGGTGAATTGTTTACTTGCCTCGGTCGAGGCAACTTCGTCAATTCACGAATTCACCAAGTCACCAAGTCACCAATTCCGCCGGAGGCACTATGGCTCAGGTGCGCAAATCCGCCGGGTTTCACTGGTTTGATGTCCTGATTCAGGACGTCCGGTACGCCATGCGATCGCTCCGCCGCACCCCGTCGTTCACGATCGCCGCGCTGGTGACGCTCGCGGTTGGCGTCGGCGCCAATGCCGCGATCTTCAGCGTCGTCGATGCGGTTCTCCTCAGGCCCTTGCCGTATCCGCAGCCCGACCGCATCGTCCAGCTCGTACGTCGCACGGAAGCCGGAGAAGGCATGAGCCACACGGGTCTGCGTTACATGTTCTTTCGCGACAACCTGCGGTCGATGCAGCAGCTGGCCGCGTGGCGCGGGCTGACGGGTTTCAACCTGTCCACCGGCGATCGAGCCGAGTACGTCAAGGCGATGCCGGTTTCAAAAGAGTTCTTCGGCGTGTTCGGGGCACGGGCCGCCTACGGCGACACGTTCAGCGAGGTCCACGATCGCACGGCCGGCGGCCTGGATGCCATCGTGCTCAGCTACGGCTTGTGGACACGACTCTTTGGCGGGAATCCCTCGGCTATCGGTTCAACGGTGTCGATGGGCGATCGACCTTACACGGTCATCGGAGTCCTCCCGCGAGAGTTCCGCACGATTCCGCCGGCCGACTTGTACGTACCCGTGCGTCCGAGCACGGCGGGTCCAGGAGCCGGGTTCAACTACTCCGTCGCAGGCCGTCTCAACGACGGAGTCAGCCTGGAACAAGCGAATGCCGAGGCCTCCATGCTGCTCGAGTCGTTTCGCGCCGCGCATCCGGAGGCCATGATCAAGACCGAATACGCGGCGGCGTTCGTGCCATACCAGAGCAGCATGGCGAAGTACGCACGCCCGGCACTGCTCCTGATGCTCGGGGCCGTCGGCATGCTGCTGCTGATTGCATGCGGAAATACGGCCAATCTCCTGCTCGCTCGAGCGTCTGCCCGCTCCAAGGAAATGGCGGTTCGCGCCGCGCTCGGCGCGGGACGTGGGCGCCTTGTTCGACAGCTGCTCACCGAATCGGTCCTGCTCTTTCTCGCCGGCGGAACGCTTGGAGTTCTGTGCGCGTACTGGACGGTTCCCGCTCTGCTGACGATGACCCCGACGTCCTACACGGTTTACCAGGACGTCCGCGTCGATCTCACGGTGCTGATGGTGATGCTCGCCGTGTGCGTCATGACCGGCTTGATTTTTGGACTGGCGCCGGCGATGAGTCTATCCGGGCACGATGCGAGTGATGCCCTGAAGCAGGATGGCACCCGTACGACCACCGGACAGCGCTCTGCATGGGTGCGGCAGGGGCTCGTGGTCGGCGAGGTCGCGCTGTGCATGCTCCTGCTCGTGGGCGCGGGACTGCTCATCCAGACGTTCGTTCGAATGCGCTCGATCGATCCGGGATTCGATCCGCGCGGACTGTTGACCGCGCGGATGTCGCTGCAGGGTGATCGCTACGGGACTGCCGCGGAGTTCAATCGTTTCTTCGACGAGGCGTTGGACCGCATTCGGCGTATTCCTGGCGTGGAGGCCGCCTCGATCGTCAACGGCGTTCCGATCGAACGGGGCCTCAACCTCAACGTGAATGTCCTGGACGGCCCCGAACTGATCGAACGAGCGGTTGTCGACTGGCGTTACGCGAGCCTGAACTATTTCGAGACGATGAGAATTCCCATCGTGTCCGGTCGCGGCTTCACAGACGGCGATCGTGCGGGGGCTTCACCGGTGGCCGTCGTCAGCGAGGAGTTTGCCAGGAGATTCCTCAAGGGCACGAACCCGCTCGGTCACCACGTTCGGGTGTTCCGGGACGATGGCTCGATTGAGATTGTCGGCGTGGCAAGGGACCTTCGCGAACGCGGGTTGACTGGGCGTCCCATCCCGCTCATGTACGTCCCGGTCACACAAGCGAACATCGAAGGGATCCGCACCAGCCACACCTACTTTCCCATGAGCTGGGTTGTGCGCGCACCGTCATCACGAGCCGAGCTGGTCGGTGCAATTCGTGAGTCGATGCGTGCGACGGACCCGAAGCTGCCGTTCTCCTCGTTCACGACAATGGAGGAGGTCAAGTCCGGGTCCATGTCGTCCGAGACGTTCCAAATGACGTTGCTGAGCGGGCTCGCCGGCGTCGGACTGCTCCTCGCGTTCGCCGGCATCTACGGGCTGATCGCCTACCTGGTCGCAGAACGCTCCCGCGAATTTGGCATTCGCATGGCGCTGGGGGCGACGCGCGGTCGAATACTTCACCTCGTGCTGCGGCAAGGCGCCAGCATGGGCTCGATCGGCGTCGCCATCGGCGCAGCTGCCGGGCTGGCGTTGAATCGCCTGCTGCGGGATTTCGTCTACGGCATCAGCACCGTCGATCCCGTCACCTTCGTCTCCGTGGCCGTCCTGCTGATTGGGGTCGCTGGTGTGGCGAGCATCGTTCCTGCGCTCCGCGCCGTGCGTTCGAATCCCGTGGCCGCGCTGCGGCAGTGACGATGGTGTAAACAGTCTTCCGAGCTCGATCGCGACCGCCGCTCCAGCAAGACCAGGCCTGAACCCCGGACGTCATTAAACGTTGAACCGTCATTGGGGGTCTAAGAGTCTGGATGCGTATTCTTCGTGGCCTTTCGAGCAAGTGTCTGCCGTGCGGGTGTCTGGCTGGTGTTTACGAGACCTACGACGGGGATGTCGTTGCCATCGTCGACGCCAAAAGTACCGGGTGCATGAATCAGTCGCACATGACTGGGAAGATCGTTCCCACCGCTGAGGTGCCGCGACCCGCGAGCGCGGCTGTCGATCCCGGCCTTCATTAGTCTTAATCGAGGGGCTTCGCCCCTCGAACTCCCCTACACGCTCTCTCCCGCCTTCGCCAAGGCTCCGGCGGGCAAGCGCGAGATGTTTTCAGGTCGGCTCGCTCCGTCTTGCCTCGCCGTAGCACCGGTCAATCGAGCGAACCTTGTAGAACCCCGAACGAACCTTGTAGAACCCCGCAGAACCCTGTAGAACCTCGTAGAACCCTGATACTGATCTCCCAATATGAAGATCGCGACCTGGAACGTAAACGGGATCCGCAAGCGACAGACCGAGCTGCAGGACTGGCTGGATCGCGTGCAGCCGGACGTCGTCTGCCTGCAGGAGATCAAGGCGACGATCGACCAGCTGCCTGTTTGGCTGTGCGAAATCGACGGCTACTGGTGCTACTGGCATGGTGGAAAGGGGTACTCAGGCGTCGGCCTCCATGTCAGCAAGCGTCTGGCCTCAGCCCCGCCGGTATTTGAGCACCCTCCGTTCGACTACGAGAACCGCATCGTCTCGGTGCGGCTTCCTGCCGTCACGGTCGTTTCTGTTTACGTTCCGAACGGCGGGAAAGACTTTCCAGCGAAGGTCAAGTTTCTCGAGGCGGTCGAGCAGTTCGTCGCCGACATCCGTGCCGACACCAACCCGATCGTGATCTGCGGCGACCTGAACATCGCACGAGCCGACATCGACGTCCATCCCAAGGAACGCAAGCCGCGCGCGATCGGCCAGCTTCCCGAAGAGCGCGCGCAGCTCGAACGGATCATCGGCCACGGCCTCGTTGACGTCAGCCGGGCGCTCGAGCCCGACAACGATCAGATGTTCACCTGGTGGGCGCCGTGGCGGAACATGCGCCAGCGGAACATCGGCTGGCGCCTCGACTACCTGCTGGCCAGCCAGCGCCTGTTCGAGCGTGTCCGAAGCTGCACCATCGAGCGCGAGACCGGCACGAGCGATCACGCGCCGGTCGTCGGGGAATTCGAGGTGTGAAGAGAGAATTGCTGAGTGCTGAATTCTGATTGCTGATTGAGGCCGACCCGCGAAATCAGCATTCGGCAATCAGCATTCAGCAATTCTCCAGGAGTCACTGTTTCGGGTCTTGGTAAAAATTGATCGTCACCGTCATCATGATCGGCACGGGCGCGCCATTCAGCAGTGTCGGCACGAACTCCCACTGTTTCACGGCGTCGAGAGCGGCTTGATCAAGCAACGGAATCGATTTCAGGACGTGCGCCTGTTCGACCGTTCCGTCGGTGCCGATGCGTACTTCGATGATGACGACGCCGCTGACGCCTGCCTCGCGGGCGACCGGCGGATACACGGGCCGCACATCCTTGACCTTCTCCGGCGCTTTGATGGTCCCGCCAACGCGCAGTGCGTCCCCCTCGCGCGCGGGCTTGAATTCCATGACCTCCGGGCCCTTGCCCATGCGCAGCTGGACGGTAAACGTCAACGGCGCCTCAAACGGCGCCTCGTAACGCCACTGACGCACAGCCGCAAGCGCGGCGTCCATGAACGCTTCAGCCGTCTGGATAGCCGCATCCTTGTCCGCATTGAGCGCGGTCACACGGTGCGAACCGAGCCAGCGGAATCCATTCGCGTCGAGGCCCGACATGTTCATACCGAAGTCCGGGCCATTGACTGATACTTCGACGAGACGCGCCTCAGCGATCCGGCCCAGCTCGTCGAGCGTGACCTTTACACCCACGGCTCCGCGCACAGACGCAACTGAATCGGGGAGCACTGGCTCCTCGTACCGGATCCGTCGAGGGACCGGATTCTCGGGTGTCACGGCGTGCGCCTTTAGTTCAAGCGGGCCCGGCGCCATCTGATAGTCGTGATGACCGCTCGTTGCCTGGTCGGCAACGCGGAGCGGAAACGCCGCAACCGCATACCAGCTCCCGAGACCGACAATCAGCGCCATGGCGGCGCACGTAGCAACAATCCGTCGTGACGACATGACATCCTCCCTGGAAACGAGCGCGATGCGGCGAAGCAAATGACGGCGCCGCGCGAACGCCGCCGTTGGAACGACCGTGGTGGTATCGGTAAAGGCGAGCAGCGCTTCGATGTAGGTCTTGCGTCGGCCGGTCAGCAGAATCGCCAGCTCGTCGACCACTTCCTCGCGCGCCCATTGAATTCGTGATGCCAGCCACCAGCTCGCGGGATGAAACCAGAAGATGCACACCGCGATCTCCTCGACGATCAGCCAGGCCCAGTCGCGCCGTTTCACGTGCAGCAGCTCGTGGCCGACGACGGCTCGCTGAATCTCGGGAGACTGGCTGCGCAAGACATCCGGGAGAAGGACGAGCGGCCTGCGCAAGCCGAAGGTCACGGGTTGCTGGAGTTCAGGAGCGTACCGGACGTCAGCATGCGTACCGAGTGCGGGCTGGAGATCCGCATCAATGGCTGCTGGCGAACTTCGAATCGCGACACGTCGCAGTTGTCGCAGCCTGACGAGCCCGAAGGCGAGCCAGGCGAATCGCAGCACCATGCCCGCAACAAGAACGGCCAGCACCATTGATCCCCACGTCACGCCTGGTGTCCCGCCTGACGCAGCCTGGAGTTGGGTGCCGGTCACGGCGACAGCGGTCGTGGCCGTTGTGCCGGCCGAGGACGCATGACCGTAAGGCTGAATCCATGGAAGCGTCAGGCAGAGCAGCGCGACACCCCGCCAGTAGGTGTAGCGCACACCGGCCGCGTCCAGCCGGAACATCCAGGGCAGGAGAGCGGCGGCAGCCACGACGACCGCAGCCTGCAGGCTCCACGGCAGAAGATTCGCGATGATGGATGTGATCATTCGTCCATCTCCTCGATGATTCGCTGAACCGCTTTGCGTTGACGATCGTTGAGGCGCGAGTCCTTCGCGAGATGCAGCAGCAGCGAGCCCGACGCGCCGTCGAAGACACGATCGACGAAGTCGCGCACCATGGCGCCAATCACCTGATGCCGTGGCTTGGTCGGTGTGTAGACGTGCGCCTTCCCGTTGCTCTTCTTCTCGAGGTACCCCTTGTCCTCGAGCACATTCATCATCGTCATCACGGTGGTGTAGGCAATGGGGCGCGTTTTGCGCAGGGCTTCGTAGACACCGCGCACTGTCGCCGTATCGAGACGCCAGACGACCTTCATGATCGAGAGTTCCTGTGGGGTGAGGGTGCTGCTGGGCTTCCGCATATCTACTAATTATTTAGTATGTAGTAGGCAATGTCAAGAGGACAGTTCGGAGGCGTATCATCACAATGTATTCGCGGTTCGCAGTTCGCGGGTTCGTTGTAGCCCTGGAGATTGTGCACTTACTGAGTCGGGAGGTCGTGATGCTGGCAGCGCTCATCCTTGCCCTGACATTACCGTTCTCGCCGCAATCTCAGCCTCCACGCGACCGCACGGCCCCGCCGCGTGCCGTCGTCGAGCCTGCCGCTCGCGAAGCGGAACTGACGAAGCGAATCGCGGCGTCGCCAAACGGCGTTGCGGCCTACATCGAGCTGTCGAAGCTGCAGGAGGATCGCGGCGCGTACCCCGAGGCGGAAGCGACGCTCCTCGGCGGCCGACAGGCTGTGCCGAAAGACAAGACTCTGCTGATGGCGTTGTCGGGCTTCTACAACCGACAGGGAGAATTCGAAAAGACGATGGAGGCGTTGGAGGCAGCCGAGCAGCTCGATCCAACGGATCAGACCGCGCCGCAAATCGTCGCGACGTACTACTGGGAGAAAGCTTACAAGGATCATCGCCTACTTCCGGCAGACCAGTTGCGCTATGTCATGAAGGGCATTGCCGCAACCGACCGGGCGTTGGCGCTCAAGCCGGACTATGTGGACGCGCTCACGTACAAGAACCTCCTTCTGAGAACGCAAGCGAACCTGGAAACGGATCCGGCCCAGAAGCAGCAATTGATCGCCGAGGCGGATGCCATCCGGAACAAGGCGATCGAACTGAACAAGCAGCGCAATGCCATCAACAGCGGAAACGGCGCTGTCCCGCTCGGTCCAGTTCCACCCCCACCGCCACCTCCACCCTCAGCTGAAAACTCAGGGTCCAGGTCCGGCATGGCACCCGTCCGCGTGGGCGGGAACATCAGGACGCCGACGAAAGTAAGGGACGTCCGTCCGCTGTATCCACCCGCGGCGCAGGCGGCCGGGATTCAGGGTGTCGTCATCATCGAGGCGACGATCGACGTCGACGGCCGGGTCGGCGGCGCGAAGATCCTTCGATCCATTCCCGAATTGGACGAGGCCGCACTCGAAGCCGTCCGTCAGTGGGAATTCACGAAGACCGAGCTCAATGGTGTCGCGGTACCCGTCATCATGACGGTGACGGTCAATTTCTCGCTGCAACGATGAGATTGCTGATTGTCGATTGGCGCGCAGCGCCCTTCAATCAGCATTCAGCAATTCACGAGTGCGCCGCTCCCCAGATCTCACAGAGGCGCACAATCACTTCTACGGCTTTGTCCATGTCTTCGGCCGAGACCCACTCCAGCCGCGAGTGAAAATTGTGTTCGCCGGCGAAGAGATTCGGCGTCGGCAGGCCCATGAAGGACAAGCGCGATCCATCGGTGCCGCCGCGGATCGGTTTCTCGATCGGCTCCATCCCGGCAAGCCGAATCGCCCTCCGCGCGTAATCCACCACCTGAGGATACTGCTCGAGCACCTCGCGCATGTTCCGATACGACTCGTCGATCGCGAACTCGACCGATGATCCCGGATGGTCCCGCACAACTTGCTGCGCGAGCTCCTGGGCGAATGTCTCCTTGTCCTTCAATCGCGCCGTCACGAAATCCCGCACCAGCACCTTGACGGTCGTGCAGTCGACGGACGCCTGCACCTGATAGGGATGTAAGTAGCCCTCGTACGCCTCAGTCGTCTCCGGGCTCATGTTGCCTCGCGGGAGACGCGCGACGAAGTCGGACGCGACACGGATGGCGTTCACCATGCGCCCCTTCGCGTATCCCGGATGCGTGTTGAAGCCTTTGAACTTCACCGTGATGGCGTCGGCCGAGAAGCTTTCGTATTCGAGCTCGCCGCGGCTGCCGCCGTCGAGCGTGTACGCGCAGACGGCGCCGAATCGCGCCACGTCGAAGTGATTGGCGCCGCGACCGATCTCCTCATCCGGCGTGAACGCAATGCGAACGGGGCCATGAGGGATCTCGGGATGTGCCAGGAGGTGCTCGACCGCAGCCACGATCTCCGCGACACCAGCCTTGTCGTCGGAGCCAAGCAACGTCAAGCCGGACGCCGTCACAATCGTGTTGCCGGCCTGCGCCGCCAGCGCGGGATTGTCCGAGGCGCGCAGTACCGCTGACGGATCGTCGGGCAGGATCAGATCGCGACCGTCGTACTGACGATGGACGATCGGCCGCACGTCGTGCCCGGGCATCTCTGGCGACGTGTCCACGTGCGCGATGAAGCCAATGGTCGGCGCGTGTTCGCGACCAGGCGTGGGCGGGACGGTCGCCATCACGTAGCCGTACTCGTCCATCGCCGCGTCGTCCAATCCCAGGGCCCCGAGTTCCGCCACAAGTTCTCGAAGCAGTACCAGTTGTCCGGGCGTGCTCGGGAACGTCGAGGTGTGCTCGTCCGATCTCGTGTCGTAGGTGACGTACTTCAGGAACCGACTCAATGCGGAAGTAGTCATCGGCTTCAGGATGCCTCTATCGCAGACACATCTCGCGCGAATGAGGTGCTGGAGAGCACGTGCAGGAGGAGCAGATCCGCGGACCGGACGGCTTCAATGAACGCGGCCGCATCCGGCGCCGCTCCGGAGTCAGGGGCCCGCCGCAGCAACTGGTGTCCTACAACCGCGGCACACGTTCGCAGCCACTCGACGATTGTTCGGAGCCCGCGGCCCTGATACGCGATCCAGTTGGCAAAGAGTCTCGCGGCCAGATAGTTCTTCATTCCGCTATCGAACCAGACATCGCACGAGGCGGCGCATTCATTCCACCTGTCATCAAACGCGTCGAGGGGCGCCAGGTCGTCACCCACGTGTCCCATCGTCAGCGACCTGACGCGGTCAACCGCTCTCGCCGGCGACCATCTCCATGTGCCGGCGCTCGTCGACGACTCAAAAGCCGAAACGAGACGGTCACAAAGCGATTGGTCTCCAGGATTCCAGCCGCGAATGGACTCGGTCGCTGAAGCGATGACCTCGAGGCACGCGCCGAAGGTGAGATCCGGGCGCGCGAAGACAGCCAGCGCCGCGCGCTCCCATGTGTCGTACGCCCCGATATCGCAGAGGACATCCGGCCGCAACAGCGGCGGCAAGGCGTCGCAGGCGTCGAGACCTTCGACAGGCGCAGGAATTCGTAGCGGCGGATGCGCTTCCACTATTGACCGTGCCCCGCTCGTCAACAGCAAGGCTGCCGCAGTCGGGCAGAAATGCGAGAGCGAAATGAGCGTCCCTCGCTGGTCAACCAGGATCTTCCGTGGGAAATGCCTGCACGCTGATGGCAGCGCTTCCTGGCCCGCATCGCGGTGAATGATGCACAGCCCTCCGGCCTCGCGATCGAAGAACACGCAGTCACCGCGCTCATCCCGCGCGACCGTCCATTTCGGTGCTCCCCCAGGCCCCATCGAGGCCACGAACAACTCACCAGCGGCTCCGCTCCGCCGGAGGCCTCGTGAACGAACGATTTCGACAACCTGCGATTCTGCCGGGACACTCCAGTTCTCGCAGCACGCGCCCGCGTGCCGGCAGCGGTACCGGGCGTGAATGTCCAGACAGAACGCCGCCACCCGCGCATCATGTCAGCCCGCACACGCCAACGCAAAGATCGCGGAAAATCGCATTGATCTTGTCGAAACTTGATCCACCTGATTACAAAACTGATCGTGCATCGTTTCACAACATGGCAGGATCGTTAACAATCCTGCGGCGACCCCCCGGCAGGATCTTTGCTGCTGCCGAAGATTCTCATGTCGGACAGAGAGACCTTCGGTCCCCGCCTGCGCCGCGAGCGTGAACGCCGCGGCATCAGCATCGAAACGATCGTGACCGTCACGAAAGTTGGAGCGGATCTCTGGCTCGGGCTCGAGCGAAACGACTTCTCGAAGTGGCCGTCAGGGATTTTCGCGCGGGCGTTCATCCGCGATTACGCGAAGGCCGTCGGCCTCGATGCCGACGACATCGTCGATGAATTCTGCCGCCTGTTTCCGCAGGGCGATCGCCGGGCCGCCCGGATCATCAAGGCCCAGGCCGAAATCATTGGGCACAAGCCTGGGTCGCTCGAGGATCCCGCGCTCGTGCCGCGCCAGGGCGATCGGCGGGTCTCGGCGCAGGAGCGGAAGCTACAGGCGCGTGCGCGCCGGCTCAAGATAGCGCCACGAACGGTCGCGGCCGCCATCGACCTGTCCTGCACCATCTCCCTGGCGTTGATCGGCCCCGCGGTCGTCGGCGCCGGTTTCTGGGCCTCGACCGGCGTCGCCGCCGTCGTGTATTACAGCTTGTCGACCATTCTCACCGGCGCGTCACTTGGCACCCGAGCCGTAGACCTCATGCGGCAGCGGATGCCGGAGCTTTTCGCTGTCCGCGATCGGCGCGCGCATGCGTAAGTCATTGCTGATTCAGGATTGCTGATCGGCCCGTCGGAGCCAATCAGCATTCAGCAATCACGTCCTCCAACTAGTCGTGGCGCTGCCCACGATGTGCAGTGGTAAGCCGCGAAACTCCTCGAATTTAGAGCAAACGGTTGCGAATCCCCCGGCTCTGGAGTATTAGGGATGGAAACTCCTTTGCATGGGCGTTGCTCAGGAAGAAGGGGAGGGACAACCGATGGCTATTCTCTCGTGGATTGTGTTTGGCCTGGTGATCGGTATCATCGCGAAGCTGCTGATGCCGGGCAGGGATCCGGGAGGCTTCATCGTCACGATTCTGCTGGGTGTCGCCGGGGCCCTCATCGGGGGCTTCATCGGACGTGCGATGGGACTCTACAGTGCGGGCCAGAGTGCCGGATGGATCATGTCCGTCCTGGGCGCGGTGATTCTGCTGGCGCTGTACCGGATGATGATGCGGCGACAGGCGTAGGCCGGCTCTCGGAGATCGCGAGGACGCACGGCGGCTTGAAACCGCGTGCGTCTTCGTTTGTACGCCCGTTCGTGTGACAATTCATCTGCCTGCCTGCGCCATCAAGGAGCGATCTGCATGCGTCGTCCGTTTCATCTGGCTGCCGGAATAGCAACGGCCCTGTGGCTGTCGTCCGGTCCCGCTCACGCGCAAACGCTGGACGACATCATCGCGGCGAACCTCAAGTCAAAGGGGGGTGTCGAAAGAATCAAGGCCACGGCATCGGTGCGCATGACTGGATCCATCGTCGCGCGCGATACGACCGGCCGCGACATTACCGGCACCATGACGATGGTTGCAAAGCGCCCGAACCTGATGCGGCGGGATGCCACGGTCAATGGCCAGCGGATCACCAACGCCTTCGATGGCGACTCGTTGTGGATGGCCATGGGGACGATGCCGCCGCAGGAGCTTCCGGGCACGCAGGCGGCTTATGCGCGTCAGGACGCGGAGTTCGACAGCGTGTTCGTCGACTACAAGGAGAAGGGGAACAAGATCGAGCTGGTCGGAAAGGACGACATCGACGGAACGAACGTCTACCACCTGAAAGTGACGAAGAAAGGTGGGCCCGTTCAGGACTATTACCTCGATACGGCCACCGGCCTGGAGAAGCAGATCAGCGTTTCGGTGAAGACACCCAACGGGGCCGTAACGAACGTCACCGAGTTCTCGGATTATCGAACGGTGGACGGTTGTCTCGTTCCGTTCCTGCTGAAGCAGCGCCAGAATGGGACGGTGATTTCCACCACGACCCTCGACAAGATCGAGTTCAACGTCCCTGTCGAAGATTCGTATTTCAAGATGCCGGCGAAACAGCCGTAGCTGGCGCTGCGCCCAGCCCGACCAGCAATTCGTCGCGCGTGAACGGACGAACCAGCACGCCGTCCTGTCCTGGCGTGGCCGTCTGGGCCACGAAGAGATGTCGCAACTGCGGGTGGTAACGGCGAAGCGTTGCGGCCAGCCGTTGACCTGCCATGTCGTCCAGCGTCAGCTCCGCGATCAGCACGTCGATGCGGTCCCGCGTCAACGCGGCGAGGACCGCGTGCCCCGCGTGAGGGGCCGTCACAACCGCGTATCCCTCTCCCTCCAGGACCCGGGAGGCGACCTCGCACAGGTTCCGGTCCGACGTCACGATCAACACGATTCCGCGCTGGCCGAGCGTGGGTTCCGTTTCGGACACGAGCGGCGCAGTGAGCTGACGTTCGTCAAGGCAGTTCATGGTCAGGCATCCTGAAGATGAAGCGCGATACCTGAATATCGGCAAATGGGGTGCCGGGCAGGATGTGCAGAATTGCACGCGATCGGGCGTGCGGCCCGATCGCGTGGTTACGGTATTGACACGGGGTTACGATTTCGTCGTCAACTCAGCCGTATCGATGCCGGGGCTCTTACGCTCTAAGACGGTCCTGTAATTTCTCGCGATAGCCGCGGCTGAGGGTCAGGCGCGTTCCCGTACGAAGGAGCACGGCGTACTCGCCATTGAGCCAGGGCTGCAGTTCCTGGATTCGCTCCATGTTGACGATGCGCGACCGGTGAATTCGGAAGAACTTTTCCGGATCCAGCCGGCCTTCTATGGCATTCATGGTTTCGCGGAGCAAGTGCGACGTCGTTCCGACGTGCAGACGCACGTAGTTCCCGGCAGCCTCCACCCAATCGATTTCGTCGGCACGCAGGAAGAAGAGGCGCCCACCCGACTTGACGACCAGCCGATCCGTCCGCGGCTGATCGCGCCGCAGATCCTTGACGAGCGCCAGCAGCCGCCTGCCGAGATCGCCGCTTTCATCCCGCTCGATCTGATGCCGCGCGCGCTGGAGCGCTTCGGTGAAGCGCTCACGATCGAACGGCTTCAACAGATAATCGAGGGCGCGCACCTGGAAGGCTCTCAGCGCATGCTGGTCGTAGGCGGTCACGAAGATGACGAGCGGCATCCGTTCGCCGCCGACCGCCTCGATCACCTCGAAGCCATTCATCTGGGGCATCTGCACGTCGAGGAACACCAGGTCCGGCTCGTGGTCGACGATGGCCGTCACTGCCTCCTCACCGTCGCGGCACTGCGCGACGACTTCGATGTCTGCCTCGTTCGAAAGCAGTCCCGCCAGCCGCTCCCGGGCAAGGGGTTCATCGTCCACGATCAGGGTTCTGATTTTCTTCATAGGCTGTGTCCCAGATAGGGCCGGCGCAAGGCCGGCGTTTGATACCGATTGATGCCCATGGTCCCGGTGAGCCGATCGTCTCCGTGGCCGCTCTGCGGGTGGAGCGACGTGTCCCGCTCGTGCTCGCGCTCGGCCGCGCGCGCGTCGATTCGCCAGGGCACGGCAACCACCACGGCGACACCCTGTTCCAGCCGGTGGAACTCGAACCGGAAATCCGCACCGAACTGGTGCTGCAGGCGCGCCCGTGTCGTCGACACGCCAATGCCCTTCTGAAGGGCCGTCAGGGCCGTGTCGGACAGGCCGCAGCCGTCGTCGCGAACCTCTATCCACAGCTTGTCGTGGTCCTGCCGCGCGCGGATGTCGATGTGGCCCGGCTCCAGTTTTTTCGACACGCCGTGCTTGATGGCGTTCTCGACCAGGGGTTGCAGGAGCAGGGTCGGGAGGAGCGCGTCGAGCGCCTCGGGCTCGACGTCGAACCGGACGACCAGGCGATCGGCGAAACGCGTCTGCTCGATTTCGAGGTACTTCGACAGGAAATCGAGCTCCGCCTTCAGCGTGCTTTCGTGGCGGCCCAGGTTTTCCAGCGTCATCCGCAGCAGATCGCTGAGGCGCATCAGGGTTCGATCGGCCGCATCGACGTCGCGGTGCATCAGCGCGGAAATGGCGTGGAGCGTGTTGAACAGGAAATGAGGCTGAAGCTGATGCTGCAGGGCCGACATTCGCGCCTCAATCAGCTTCGTTTCGAGCTGGGACGTCCGCAGCGCACGATCCCGGGACTCGCGATAATAGAGGACCGCGTGGCTCAGGCCCGCGATGGCCCAGTAGGTCATCATCTCCCAGTCGAAGTTCATCAGCGCCGCACGCTTGACCTCGCTCCAGAAGGGGTACGACAGGTTCCCGGAGGCAAGCCACCACTGGATCCCCGCCATACACGCGATGTGCGCGAACGAGAAGAGGGCCACAGACGGGACGTGAATCAGAAAAGCCCGCACGAGTCCCTGGCGCTCGAACCGGAAATGCTGCGACAGCCAGACGATGGACGGAGTAAACAGAGCCCAGACGTACCAGTAGGTCGCGTTGAGCACGACGAGCGAGGTCCAGTTCGTCGCGGGTCTGCCGAGCGCGCGGGTAAAACTGATCGCCAGTGCCGACGAGAGGATGGCGAGGATCGTCGCGACGCCGAGGACCACGGGCCAGCGCAGTCCATAGCGAGGGCGAGCAGGGGCCGGCAGGTCGATGCCCGCGCCACTCGTATCGAGCAGTTGATCGCTAGGTGGTTTCATCAGCGAACTGAAGAACAACCGAAGACCGGATTTGTGGGTTAGACGTAGCCAGAAGCTATTTCGTCTTGTAAAAACTGGCGATTTCGGGGATGCATGGCAGTGGCCAGCGACGTCAAAGTTGGGCCAAAAACCTCGAAACGCTGGTTTGGCCGTTGCCCCAGGCCATTTCGTCCCTGATATGGGCTGTTTGTCCCTCCCTGCTTTTCCTCATCTCGCATTGTCGAGCTGCCCATGATCGACCAGCTCTCGCCCATTTCCGGACAGTTTTACGGATGGAGAGACGGCTCTGGGAGGGAGCGTGTTGGTGGGCTTGGAGGTTGGGATTGATGTCAACGGAGGGGACGGAGGGCACGGGACAAGATCAACACGGAGACACGGAGACACGGAGACACGGAGACACGGGTTGGTACTTGCGTCACTGACACCGTCCAACGACCTGACCGGCGCCCAGACAGCGAATGCCGAGGCCGAAGGCTCGACGCTCTTACCGAACGGCGGCTATGCCACTTGCTGAGAGCACCACGCGGAACGTTCCAACGACGGTCCCCATAGCAGGCGCCGCACTGGCGCCCACCAGGTTCACAGATCGGCATACGGTGCCGGGTGGCCGGTCAGGTAATGGATGGTGTCAGCGAGGAAATCCCACTTCCTCCGTGTCTCCGTGTCTCCGTGTTGATCTTGTCCCGTGCCCTCCGTCACCTCCGTCACCTCCGTCACACTCATTTCACGGCACCGATTTTGAAAAAGCTGTGTATCATGTTCGCGTGAGTAGTTCGATCACGCGTGCCCAGCGCACCTGGCAGCCGGGGGAAGCCTTCACGGTTGCCGACGCGACGGATCTTTACGAGGTGGACCGTTGGGGCAAGGGCTACTTCTCGATCTCTTCGTCGGGCCACGTTCTCGTCCATCCCACGAAGGATCCGGCCCGCTCGATCGACCTGAAGCAGCTCACCGATCACTTGATGCTCCGAGGCATAGGGCTGCCCGTACTCATCAGGTTCCGCGACATCCTCCAGCACCGCGTTGCCGACATTCACAACGCGTTTGCCAGTGCCATCACGCAGCACCAGTACAACGGCCGCTACGTTTGCGTCTACCCGATCAAGGTCAATCAGCAGCGCCAGGTCGTGGAAGAGGTACTGGATTTTGGCCGGGAATATGGGTTCGGCCTCGAGGCCGGGTCCAAACCCGAGCTGCTCGCCGTCGCGGCCCAGGCCTACAACGACACGCCAATCATCTGCAACGGGTTCAAGGACGCCGAATTCATCGAGATGGCGATGCTCGCCCAGAAGATCGGGCGCCACGTGATCCCCGTAGTCGAGAAATACACCGAGCTCGGGCTCATCCTGAAGTACGCCGAGCGGGTAGGCGTGCGGCCTCAAATCGGGATGCGCGTAAAGCTTGCCGCCAGGGGCGGCGGTCGCTGGCAGGGATCTGGAGGATATCGCTCGAAGTTCGGTCTGACGGTCGCTGAGGTGCTCCGGGGCCTCGAAGAGCTGAAGTCGCGCGGCATGCAAGACTGCTTCAAGCTCCTCCACTTCCACCTTGGCAGTCAGATTCCGAACATCCGCATCGTCAAGGCTGCCCTGAACGAGGCGGCCCGGGTCTATACCGAGCTCTCAAAGGCAGGCGCCGGCCTCGAGTACCTGGATGTCGGAGGCGGGCTTGGCGTTGATTACGATGGGTCTCAGACGAACTTCGAATCGAGCGTGAACTACACGCTGGAAGAGTATGCGAACGACGTCGTCTACCACATTCAGACGGTGTGCGACGATGCGGGCGTCAAGCATCCGACGATCGTGTCCGAGAGCGGCCGCGCGATCGTGGCCTACCACAGCGTGCTCATCTTCAACGTGCTGGGTGTCTCGGCATTCGGAGAGGAAAAGATCCCCGAGTCCATCAAGCCTGAGGAAGCCGAGCAGCCGGTCATCGATCTTCTCGAAACCTACACGAACCTGAACGTCCGCAACGCGCTCGAGAGCTATCACGACGCGCAGCAGGCGCTGGACATGGCGCTCAACCTGTTCACGGGCGGCTACTTGCCGCTCGAACAGCGGTGCCAGGCCGAGAATCTTTACTGGGCCATTCTCGTCAAGCTCCGCAAGCTCGTGGCGCAGATGGAAGACGTGCCGGAGGATTTGCAGGGCCTCGACGACACGATGGCCGACACGTACTTCTGCAATTTCTCGCTCTTCCAGTCATGCCCCGACAGCTGGGCGATCAAGCAGCTCTTCCCGGTGATGCCGATTCACATGCTGAACATCGCGCCGACGCATCACGCGGTGCTCGGCGACATCACGTGCGACTCCGACGGGAAGATCGATCAGTTCATCGATCGGCGTGACGTGAAGCGCACGCTGCCGCTGCACACGGTGAACGGCGACCCCTACTACCTCGGCGTGTTTCTCGTCGGCGCCTACCAGGAGATCCTGGGCGACCTCCACAACCTCTTCGGCGATACGCACGCGGTGCACGTCAGCCTCGATGAGCGCGGCAGCGTCGTCCTCGACGCGGTCATCAAGGGAGACACCGTCAAGGAAGTGCTCGACTACGTCGAGTTCGACGCCGAGACCCTGGTCCGCAAGCTTCGACAGGACGTCGAGCGTGCGGTCAGGGAAGGAAAGATCAGCTACGAAGAATCCGGACGGCTCCTCGAGTTCTACGAGGACGGCCTGCAGGGATACACCTACCTCGAAGACCCCAAAGAGCGCTGACGCGGCGCTAAAGCGCCGCGCTACGAGTGTCTGAGCAGAATCGGTCGAACGCCTGCGTCAATTCCTCGGCAATCATCTCCGCGTTGCGCACTTCGATCTGGCTACGCTCCATCATGTAAATCAGCTTGCCGTCGCGCAGAAGCCCGATCGAGGGTGACGACGGTCCGTAGCCAGTGAAGTACTGGCGCGCCCGATCGGTGGCCTCGATATCGGCGCCGGCAAACACGGTTGCCAGGACGCCGGGCCGGTTCTTGTTCTGAAGCGCCCTGGCTATGCCAGGCCGCGCCTTGCCCGCGGCACAGCCGCAGACGGAATTGACGACCAGCATCACGACGCCGTCGCTGTTCTTGACGACATCGTCCACCGCCTCCGCCGTCCGGAGCTCGCGGGCGCCCATGTCGATCATCTCTCCGCGCATGGGAGCGGTCAGGTATTCGGGATATGGCATCGATCTCCTCTTTTCTTGAATCGTCTTATTTCTTCAAAGACTCGTCACGTTTGGCTTTGAATTCGTTGCCCGGTTTCCAGTCCGGCATCTTGTCGGTATTCGCGACCCTGTAGCCCACTGCCAGCAGGAGCTCCGCGTCGTCGACGGCGCCGCTGAGATCCCAGTCGGGCTTCACCTCGTCGGAAGGCGCGTGGTAGTTCTTCTCGGTGTACTCATCCCGCTTCGATTTTCCATAGGCCGGATCTTTGCCCACGAAGTCGGTTCCTGAATCGGGATCGAGCGCGGGCACGCCCTGCTTGGCGAAGTTGAAATGATCCGATCGGTAGTAGAAGCCCTTCTCTGGTTCGGGATCCGGGCGCAGCACTCGCCCCTGTTCATCGGCCGCCGCCTTGAGGTAATCATCCAGGTCGGATGCGCCCATGCCGACGACGGTCAGATCCTTCGTGCGTCCCCACTGATTGACGCCGTCGATGTTGATGTTGGCGACCGTCTTGTTCAATGGATAGAGCGGGGTTGTCGCGTAGTACTGCGAGCCGAGCAGTCCCTGTTCTTCCGCGGTGACCATCAGGAAGAGGACGGATCGCTTTGGCTGCGGCTGGATCTGCGTGAACGCGCGTGCAATCTCGAGCACGGTGGCCACTCCCGATGCATTGTCGAGCGCGCCGTTGTAAATCTTGTCCCCATTGACCGGCGCACCGATCCCGAGGTGGTCCCAGTGAGCGCTGTAGACGACATATTGATCTTTCAGCGACGGATCGCTGCCTTCGAGTCTTGCCACCACATTCTGTGAATCAATCGTTCTCAGCGTGTTCTTGATCGCGATGGAGGCCTTCAGGCCGAGCGGAACAGGCTTGAACTCACGCGTCCGCGCCTGTTTTTTCAGCGTGTCGAAATCCTGTCCGCCAAGCGCGAGGATCTTCTTCGCGGCGTCCAGCGTGATCCAGCCTTCGATGCTGGCGCGCGACATGTTCTTGTCGGGCGTCACGAGGTCGAACTTTTCCCGGAGATTGCCCTGGACGACCGAGAAGGGATAGCCGGCGGGACCTGTTTCGTGGATGACGAAGATAGCCGCTGCTCCTTTGCGGGCTCCCTCCTCGAACTTGTACGTCCAGCGGCCGTAGTAGGTCATCGCGTCGCCCTTGAACGTGTTCGGGTCGAGCCTGGACGGGACGGCGGGATCGGGAACGGCGGGATCGTTGACGAGGACGAGGATGGTCTTGCCCTTGACGTCGACGTCCTTGAAGTCATTCCAGTTGAACTCGGGCGCCTCGACGCCGTATCCGGCGAACACCACGTCGGAGTCCTCGACCGATGCCCCGTCGGCGACATGTTTCGTCCACGCCACGACCTCGTCCGACCACTTGAACGCCTTCTTGCTGGCGCCCTTCGCCATCGTCAGCGGTTTGGCTTCCTTGCCGGTGATGCCGACGAGCGGGACCTTCTGGATGAATGTGCCATCAGGATTTCCCGGCTTCAGCTTCAACTGGTTGAACTGCTCCTCGATGTATTTCACAGCGAGCTCTTCACCCTTCGTACCGGGGGCGCGTCCTTCGTACTCATCCGAAGAGAGAACCTTGATGTGGTCCAGGACCTTCTGCGAATCGATCTTCGGCATCCTGGCAACCGGCAGCAGCGCGCTCGACTGCTGCTCTTCTGCGGCGCTCTGGTGACTTCCGCAACCGACCACTGGAACAATGGCAACGAGGATGACGGCGAGCCGGCTCAGTCGCTTCATATGCGGACATTGTACTCGCGCCGGGAGGTATACTAACGTTTTCGTACTTGCAAACCGATGATTGGCCAGTCCCGTCGAAGAGCCTATAAGGACTGATTTTCATGAACGCAATCTGGCGCGATGTTCGACATGCTGCCCGCAGCCTTCGGAAGGCTCCCGGCTTCCTCCTCATCGTCATCCTCACGCTCGGCCTGGGGATCGGCGCCAACGCGGCGATCTTTTCGCTGATGGACCAGGTGCTCCTGCGTCCGCTGCCGGTGCAGGATCCCGGCTCGCTCGTGCTCCTCGACGGGCCCGGCGCGTTCAGGGGACGGACCTTCAACGCGATGACCTTCTCGTACCCGATCTACAAGGATTTTCGGGATCGCAATGAAGTGTTCTCGGGGGTTCTCGCGCGGGTTCCGCTGGCGATGACGGCGGTATGGCGCGGAGCCTCAGAGCGTGCGAATGGTGAGCTCGTCAGCGGCAACTACTTCGAGGTTCTTGGCATTCGACCGGCGCTCGGGCGGCTCTTCACCTCTGCCGACGATCTGACACCTGGCGGGCATCCGCTTGCCGTGATCAGTCACGGCTATTGGCAGCGGCGGTTTGGCGGCGATCCTCTGATCTTGAACCAGACCATCACGGTCAACGGCCACCCTTTGACGATTGTCGGGGTCAGCGAGCGAGGTTTTACAGGTGTGCAGGTCGGGCAGGCGGTCGACATCAGCGTGCCGGTGATGATGAAGGCGCAGATGACCCCGACGTGGAACGACCTCGACAACCGCCGCAGCAGGTGGCTGACGATCATGGCGCGGTTGAAGCCGGGCGTTTCGCGGACGCAGTCGGAAGCGGCCATGAATGTGATCTACCGCCAGATCAACGAGCAGGAGATCAAGGACGTTCCGGACGCGTCCGAATCGTTCCGCCAGCGGTTCGTCTCGAAGCACCTCGATGTGCTTCCTGGCCACAGAGGGGTGTCCGATCTGCGGCCGCAGTTCTCGACGCCGCTCATCGTCCTGATGTCGATGGTGGGCGTCGTCCTGTTGATAGCGTGCGCCAATGTCGCCAATCTCCTCCTCGCTCGCACGACGGCGCGTCAGAAAGAGATCTCGCTGCGCCTTGCGCTGGGCGCCAGCCGTGCCCGGATCGTTCGGCACCAGCTGATCGAGAGCGGCCTTCTTGCGCTGGCCGGGACCCTTGCGGGCCTTCTGCTGGCCTGGTGGACGGGGAGCCTGCTCATCGCCGCGCTGCCGGGCGATCCCGCGGCGCGCAGTCTCTCTGCCGATCCCGACCTCCGCGTCGCCCTGTTTGCGCTTGCGGTTGGCGTGCTCACCGCCCTCGTGTTCGGGACGGTTCCTGCGCTGCACGCGACCCGCAGCGTGGTGACGTCTGCGCTGAAGGAAGAGTCTGGCAACGTGGCCGGCGGCGGACGTCAGGCCCGGCTCCGCCGCGTCCTCGTCGTCGCACAGGTCGCGCTCTCGATGCTGCTCCTCGCGGGAGCCGGGCTCTTCGCGCGAAGCCTGTACAACTTGAAAGAGCTGGATCCTGGCTTCCGTGTGGACAACCTGCTGTCGTTCTCGATTGATCCCTCTCTCAGCGGCTACGAGGGCGACCGCCTGACGGACATGTATCGACGCCTGCAAGAGGAATTGAGCGCGCTGCCCGGCGTACGCAGTGTGTCCATGTCGGAGATGGGCGTGCTGACGGGCAACCAGTGGGGCATGTCGATCCGCGTCGATGGCTATCAGCCCAAGGAAGGGGAGGACATGAACCCCAGCGTGGACGGCGTCGGTCCGCGCTACTTCGAAACGATGGGAATTCCGCTCGTGAGCGGCCGCGATTTCACGGAGCGCGACGTCAAGAACGCACCGCGAGTCGCCGTGATCAACGAAACCATGGCGAAGTACTTTTTCAACGGCACCAGTCCCATCGGTCGGCGCTTCGGGTTGCCCCGAGGATCAGCCACCGATATCGAGATCGTTGGTGTCGCCCGTGATGTGCGCTCGCTCGAACTGCGAAATCATCCGCCGCGCTTCATCTACATTCCGTATGCGCAGGACGACAGCGTCACGCAGCTCACGTTCCATGTCCGCGCGGGTGGCGACGAAGGGTCTACGGCCAGTGCGATCAGGCAGGCCGTGCAGCGCGTCGATTCGAATCTGCCGATCTTCGAGATGAAGACGATGACGGTCCAGGTGAGCGACTCGTTGTTCGTCGAGCGCATGGTGGCTGTCTTATCCGTGGCGTTCGGCGCGCTGGCGACTCTGCTGGCGGCGATTGGACTCTATGGCGTCATGTCGTATGCCGTCACACGCCGGACCCGCGAGATCGGCATCCGCATGGCGCTCGGCGCAGAGCGCAGCCGCGTCATGTGGCTCGTGCTGAAGGAAGTGTCGATCATGGCTTCCGCCGGAATCGCCGGAGGCCTTGCCGTTGCGCTCTGGTTGACGCGCCAGGTGCAGTCGCAGCTCTTCGGCCTCGCGCCGAACGATCCGGCAACGCTCGGCGCCGCAACGATCCTGCTCGCGTTCATCGCGATCGGGGCGGGGTACTTTCCGGCGCGGAGGGCGACGACGATCGATCCGATCGTGAGCTTGAGGAGTGAGTGACCTCCTCGCGGCTCACCATCCCTCCACGCCCCCGGCTGCAAGCTGCCAAGCTCGATCGGCCCGAACGCTACCCGCATCAGCTTCGTCACCGGGTGCCCGAGCGCTTCCAGCATCCGGCGAATCTCCCGATTCTTGCCCTCGACCAGTTCGATGATGAGGTGCGTCTCGCGGCGTGACCGTTTACGGATGACAACCGAACTCGCGCGAAGGTCCTCGATGCCGGCAGTCATTTTTTCGCCTTCGGCATCCTCGAGGGCTCCGCGAACAGTGACGACGTAGCGGCGTGTGATGGCGTTATCGGGATCGGTAAGGTAATTGGCGAGCCGCGTATCGGTGGTCAGCAGGAGCAGGCCCGTGCTCGCCATGTCGAGCCGGCCGACCGCGACCAGCGATCGGGCCTCGTCGCCCAGGACATCGAAAACCGTCCGCCGGCCTTCTGGATCTCGTCGGGTCGTCACGACGCCTCGCGGCTTGTGGAACGCGATTGTCCGCCATGACGGAGCGATCGCCGTCCTGCCGTCGATGGTGATATCGCCGCGCTCCTGGTTCGTCAGAACCGCCGCATCCCGGATCACACGTCCGGCGACTCGAACGCGCCCGTCGGCAATCAGCCGCTTCGCCTCCGACCGCGACGCGAGCCCAAGCTTGGACAGCGCTCGATCGAGCCGCACGAGCCCTTTCGTCACGCGGCTCATCATTTCATACCAACCAAAGCCCACGAACCTCGTCGAACCCAGCAGAACCTATGACAGACATTCTGTACGCCCTGCGAGTCCTGAAGAAAGCGCCCGGCTTTACCGTAGTGGCGCTCCTGACGTTCGCGCTGGGGATAGGCGCGAACACGGCGATCTTCAGTGTTGTCTACGGCGTGCTGATGCGCCCGCTCGCGTACCACGATTCCGGGCGCCTTGTCTTCGTCTGGTCGTCGCGGACCGCAGTCCCACGCGAGCCGCTGTCGCCTGGCCGTCTCATCGATTTCCGCCAGCAACTGACGTCGGTTGAGGCACTGGCCGGTATCAGTCAGATTCCCCTGAACCTGACCGGGAGCGGCGAGCCTGAACGTCTCGACGCCTCGAGCGTCTCATCCAACTTTTTCGACATCCTCCGTGTCGCGCCGCTACTCGGGGAGCCGTTCCACGCCGGTGCGGCGCAGGCGGAGGCCGTCGTCCTCAGCTACGGTCTCTGGGTCAGACGGTTTGGCGCCGATCGCGGGATCGTCGGACGTCACATCACGCTCAACGGGTCGTCGCGTACGGTTGTCGCGGTCATGCCGCGCGAGTTCGACTGGCCCATGATCACCGGTACGCCGAGCACCCTGAACGGCCCGCAGCTGTGGATTCCGGGAACCGCCGGCGAGGTCCCCCGCACGCCAAGGGATCGATCCGATCCGGACCTGTCGACGAACAGAGAGACTCAGTACATCCGCGCGGTGGGGCGACTACGAGCCGACGTCACCGTCGAACAGGCGCAGCGCGAAGCGGAAATCGTTGCGGCCCGGATCGGTCGGGTGCATCCCGAGACCGACGGTACCCGCGGGGCCGTCGTGGTACCGCTGCGGACGCAGTTCTACGGTCACCTGCGTCGGCCGCTGCTGGTCCTCGTGGGCGCCGTGATTCTTGTACTGGCGATCGCGTGCGCAAACGTCGCCAGCCTGCTTCTTGGCCGGGCCGCGTCCCGCCGGAAGGAAATGGCGATCCGGCTGGCGCTCGGCGCGAGCCGTGGTCGAGTCGTCCGGCAGCTTCTGATCGAATCGATGATGTTGGCGACAACCGGCGGAGCCTGCGGACTCCTGCTTTCGTGGTGGACCCAGTCCGCGCTGGCCGGTTTCAGCCCGGCTGATATGTTTCCTGTCGAGTCGGCGCGGACGGATCCGATGGTGCTGCTTTTCACGGCGGTGCTGACCATGCTGACCGGGGTGCTGGCCGGACTGATGCCCGCGCTCGAAACGACCATCGGCAGCCTGACGACGGACCTGCACGACGGGGGAAGCCGCTCGTCGTCAGGTCACCAATCGGCGCGCAGCCGGGAGGCGATGGTGACACTCCAGCTCGCGGTCGCGCTGACGTTGCTCGTGGGCTCCATACTTCTGCTGCGCAGTTTCTCGGCGCTCCGGCAGGTCGATACGGGCATCGATGCCAGAAATCTTCTGACCTTCAGCGTGTCCCTCAGCGGATCGCGGGCAGAATCCCAGGCACGGCAGTCCGCGTTCTATGACGATGCGCTCACGGGGATCAGGAGCCTTCCCGATGTCGTCGCCGCAGGCGCGGCGGTCACGTTGCCTGTCGGCGGCGATGACTTTTCCTCGTCGTATGTGGTCGATGGCCGACCGCTGCCGCCACGTGGCCAGCAGCCGTCGGCCGGTTACCAGGTCGTCACTCCCGGATACTTCGCCGCCATGAGGATTCCGGTTCTCGCGGGCCGCGATTTTACCGCGGGCGACGGCCGCGCCGCGGCGCCGGTGGCGATCGTCAATCACACGCTCGCTTCGCGCGAATGGCCCGGTCAGGATCCACTCGGCCGGCGCATCAGGACGGGGGACGCCGATCCGTGGATGACGATCGTCGGAGTGGTCGGCGACGTCCGGCATCTGGGCCCGGCCGCAGCGCCGCGCCCGGAGTTCTATCAGCCGCACACGCAGCGATCGTTTTCGTTCATGTCATTTGTCGTGCGCACCCGCGACGATCCCGCGCGAACCGTTCCCGTCATCCGTGCGGAAATATCGCGTCTCGATCCATCGCAGCCGATTGCCGGCGTCTCAACCATGAACGATCATCTCGCGCGGGCGCTGTCGCGTCCGCGGTTCATGTCCACGCTCGTCGGTGCGTTTGGCGTTCTGGCGCTCACGTTGTCGATGGTGGGCGTCTACGGCGTCATCGCCTACTCCGTGACACAACGCACGCGGGAAATTGCGATCCGTCAGGCGCTGGGCGCCCGTGCTGGAACGGTTGTCGCCATGATCCTGTCGCGAACCGCGCGCCTGGCGGGAATCGGCATCGGGGCTGGTCTCGTCGGCGCGGTCGTGTTTTCACGCGCCCTGTCAGGCTTGCTCTTCGGTGTCGGCCCATCGGATGTCCGGACGTTCCTGATCGCTGCCGGGCTCCTCGCGAGTGCAGCCCTTGCCGCCGGCGCAATTCCCGCTCTTCGCGCCACCCGCATTGATGGAGTGGAAGTACTGAGGGGCTGATTTCGGCAAGAGAAAGCCGCGATTTTCCCGCCACCGCGGGAACGCGATCCCTGCCTCGGGCGTCTCAAGTTACAGCGGGCCGCTGCTCGTCGCCGCGTCTTTGGCCGTGCGCTATGCTAACGGCCGTGAGTCACCCTGCGACGGCCGGCCTTCGCTGGCAGTCCATCCTTGCATTCGCGCTGATGGTTGCCGGCTTGATCTGGCTTGTCGAGCGCCGGGAGGTGCTGGCTCAAAGCCTTCAAGGACTCGCCGTCCAGGCCGCGGCGATCGCCTTGATGGTCGCCGCCCGTATCACGTTCGGCATTCGCAGTTTTCACGCGGCCGCCAATCCCACGGCTGGAGGTCTCGTGACGCGCGGTCCCTATCACTGGCTCCGCCATCCCATTTACGCAGCGATCCTGTATTTCATCTGGAGCACGGCCGTTGATCACCGCTCAGTTCAATCCTTGGCCGCGGCGCTGCTGGTTACCGCTGGCGCCGGCGTACGGATGTATGCTGAAGAGTCGTTGTTGATGACGACGTATCCGGAGTACGCCGCATATCGCGCGCGCACCGCGCGCGTCATTCCCTTTGTTTTATAGAGGAGCACGACTATGTCTATTCGCATCGGAGACCAGGCGCCGAATTTCAAGGCGAACACGACCGAAGGCCCAATCGATTTCCATCAGTGGATGGGAAACTCCTGGGCGGTGCTGTTCTCACATCCCAAGGACTTCACGCCGGTCTGCACGACTGAGCTCGGATACATGGCCAAGCTCAAGCCCGAATTCGACAAGCGGGGCGTCAAGGTGATCGGCCTCAGCGTCGATCCGGTCGACAAGCACGCGCAGTGGGCGAACGACATCAAGGAGACGCAGGGGCACGCGCCGAACTACCCGATGATCGGCGACACCGACCTGAGCATCTCGAAGGCGTACGACATGCTTCCGGCTGATCTCGAAGGCAGCTGCGAAGGGCGCACGCCGGCGGACAATCAGACCGTGCGAACCGTCTTCGTCATCGGACCCGACAAGAAGGTGAAGCTGCAGCTCGCGTATCCCATGACGACCGGCCGCAATTTCGACGAGGTTATCCGGGTGCTCGACTCGCTTCAGCTCACGGCCAAGCACAAGGTGTCCACGCCGGTGAACTGGAAGCAGGGCGAGGACGTCATCATCGCGGGATCCGTGTCGGACGACGAGGCGAAGAAGACGTATCCGGACGGCTGGAAAGCGCCGAAGCCGTACATCCGAATCGTCCCGCAGCCCAAGTAACCCGGTCAGCGTTCACTCTCAGCCAGCAGGCGGATGAACTCGCCGAGGACCATCGCGGTCGCGCCCCAGACCTGATGGCCGAGCAGGTCGAAGTACGGGATACTCCACCGCGACGCCTTCGCGGATCCGTGTGCCCTGCCGGATTCGCGAGGCATCGCGCAGATCGTCGAGCGAGACCTCGAGGATCTGCTCGACCTCACCCGGGGCCGGCGGAAAGGCCGGCCTGCGATCCGTCAGTCCTACGACGGGATGCAGCGTGAACCCGCTGACGAGCACGTGAACCGGTGTGAGCTCCCCAAGGATGCGCACCGTCGTTGGATCGACGCCGATCTCTTCAGCGGCCTCGCGCAGCGCGGCCTGCGCCAGCGTTTCTCCAGGATCGGTCGCGCCACCCGGCAGGCTGATTTGCCCCGGATGCCGCGCCAGGTTGCTGTCGCGAACGGTCAGCGCCACGGCCGCTCCGTCCTGGTGCGGATAGAGCAGGAGCAGCGCAGCGGCCTGTCTCGATTCAGTCGGCAGCTGCCCGGTGCGCCAGGCGGCTTTCAACATCTCAGGTGCGAAGCGGATCTGCGCGTCGATGCCCGGCAGAGTTTTCGCCAGCCGTTCACGGAGCAGCGCTTCGATTTCCCGCAGTGGCACAGCCGTTCCAGTATGCCTGTAGTATGAGTTCATGTCCGCATTTCCCCGGATCGACAAAACCGTAGGGCTTCAGATCCTCGACTTCGTGCGCGGGTGCACGTTCGACGACTTCATCCTGTCCCCTCAGCGCAGCGTGCTCGTGCGACGCGACCCCTCGATGATCGATCTGTCGTCGCGCGTGTCGCGGCGGATCACGCTCAAGCGGCCGATCGTGTCGGCCAACATGGACACCGTGACGCGGGCGCCGATGGCGATTGTCCAGGCGGAGGAAGGGGGCATCGGCATCATCGACCGCGGATTCCGGCCCGGCGAGATCGAGCCGCAGGTGCGCGAAGTCGAGATTGTGAAGCGGACGCAGCACGGAATCATCCGCGACCCGTGGAGCATTTCGGCCGACGCGCCGCTCGACGAAGCGGCGGCGCTGATGGCACGGACGCGGGTCGGGACCCTCGTGGTCGTGGACGAATCGCATCGGCTGACCGGGCTCCTGACCGAACGCGACATGCGGTTTGTCGCCCGCCGGGGATCTCGCGTGGCCGATCGCATGACCCCGCGGGCCGCGCTCGTGGTGCACGAAGGGCCGATCGAGCCTGACGCGGCCGAGCGCGTGATGATCGAACGCAAGATCAAGAAGCTGCCGCTCGTTGCGGCGGACGGGAAGCTGATAGGGCTCGTCACCGCGAGAGACCTCGTGCGGCAGCGGCGCATGCCGTTCGCGACACGCGACAGCCACGGGCGGCTGCGCGTGGGCGCGGCGATCGGGGCGACCGGCGACTACCTCGAGCGGGCCGCGGAGCTCATTCGCGCGGAGGTCGATGTCATCGTCATCGACATTGCCCACGGCCATTCGGTCGTGATGGATCGGGCGATCGCGGAGTTCCGGAAGAAGTTCGGCGACGTGGAAATGATTGCCGGCAATGTCGCGACGGCGGAAGGCGCCACGTTTCTGCTCGAGCGCGGCGTCGACGGCATCAAGGTTGGCATCGGCCCAGGGGGCGGTTGCACCACGCGCGTCACGACCAGCTTCGGCGTGCCGCAGGTGCAGGCGCTCGTGGAATGCCGGCTCGCGGCCGGGGACTCGGACGTGGCGGTCATCGCCGATGGCGGCGTCAAGCGGCACGGTGCGTTGATGGAAGCGCTGCTGTTTGGCGGCGACTGTTCGATGCTGGGGAGCGCGTTTGCCGGGACCGAGGAGGCCCCGGGGGAAGTGGTGCACAAGTCCGTCGTGCTGCCCGAATCGCAGAAGACGGTCAAAGTCCCCTTCAAGGTCCTGCGGGGGATGGCCTCACTCGGCGCGATCCGCGATCGGCTCGACGTCGAGGACGCCGATCGGGTCGAGCTGGACGCCATCGGCGCAGAGGGCATGGAGATCAGCGTCCCCGCCCGAGGTTCCGCGCGTACCATTGTCCGCGAGATGATCAAGCACATCTGCTCGTCGATCAGCTACGGCGGTGCAGCGTCGCTCGCCGAGCTCCGCCAGATGTTCTGGAGCGACCCCCAGAAATTCCTCATCAAGCAGTCTGCCTCGGCGCGACGCGAGTCGTACGAGCGGTGACGCCAATTCACCAACTCACCAATTCACCAATTCACCAATTCACGAAACGGCGAGCACGCGAAGCAAGTCAGCCGGAGCATCGATAAAGAGCTCATCCCGCCGGAAGTCCGCGACGCTGAACCGATAGCCGAAGCCGTACCTCGCGAGGCAGATTTGCGCGCCCGCGTTGCGTGCCGTCGCGAGATCGACGGGAGAGTCGCCGACCAGCAGCACGCGCCCGACGGATACGCCGCCCGTTTCGGCCAGGAACTTCAAACCCGACGGGTCCGGCTTCCGCCCAAAGGGGCTGTCTCCGCCGATCGTTTTACGAAAATACCGCAGCAGGCCGAGCCCTTCCAGTATGCGCGTGGTCGCGCCCGCCGGTTTGTTGGTCAGCACGGCGAGCGGCAGGTGGCGCACCAGTGTCTCGAGGGTCTCGGCCATGCCCGGGTACGGATGCGTGTAGTCGAGTTCGTGGGCGTGGTAGTGCGCCAGAAAACATTCGAGAGCGCCCGGGGTCTCCGGGTCCAGCCCGGATGCGGTCAGCGCACGCCGGACGAGCACGGCCGCGCCTTCACCGACCATCGCGACAATATCGGGATCGGGAAGAGGGCTTACGCCAAGGTCGGCAAGCAACGCGTTGACGGCGTTGGCGAGATCGACGCTCGAATCAATCAGCGTTCCGTCGAGATCAAAAACCACGAGGCCGGCGTCAATCATGCGGATGGGGTCATGGGGGAGACTCAGTAATTGCTGATGTGCTGATTGCTGATTGCTGATTGCTGATTGCCGGATTGCTCGACAATCATCACTTCACGTCCTCATTCAGCATTCAGCAATCGACAATCAGCATTCCCATGGACGCAGGATATCATCTGCCGGGGAGGTCAGCCGATGCATCAGGGGCGAATCGGCGTCGGTGGAGGTGCGGCGGCTCTGACGATTCTGCTCGCCGGAGCGCTCGTTGCGCCTTCCGGGCAGTCCCGCCGCGTTGACGCGGATGACCTGCGGACGGCGTACGACACCTATCGCTCGATGCAGCGGTCGTCGCCGTACGCCTCGCTGAGGTGGCAGTCTCTCGGACCGACGAACATCAGCGGCCGCGCGACCGACATTGCCGTCGTCGATCGTGGCGCCGCCCGCCGTATTTACGCCGCGTACGCCACGAGTGGTATCTGGCAGACCGACGACAACGGAACGACCTGGCAGCCGATCTTCGAGAATTACGCGTCCACCAGCATCGGCGATCTCGCGACCGCGCCGTCGAATCCAGACATCTTGTGGGTTGGCACGGGCGAGGCCAACATCTTTCGCGCGTCGATGCCCGGCGTGGGAGTCTACAAGTCCACTGATGGCGGCCGCACGTTTGCGCACATGCAGGGCTCGCCGACACGCAAACCATCGCGCGCATCATCGTCCACCCGTCGAACCCGGACATCGTCTACGTCGCGGCCTCGGGTCATGAATGGACGGACAACGAGAACGCGGCGTATTCAAGACCACCGATGGTGGCCGCACGTGGAGGAAGGTCCTCTATCGAAGTCCTCGCACCGGCGCGATCGATCTCGTCATGGATCCCGGCAACCCCAACGTCCTCTACGCGGCCATGTGGCAGCGCGTGCGCCGGAAGTGGAGCGATCCGCGTGTCGAGCCGGGATATCAGGAGAGCGGCATCTGGAAGTCGAGTGATGGCGGTCAGTCATGGAGCGAAGCGAGCACGGGCCTGCCGCTGCCGCAGCATCGCGGCCGCATCGGCATCGACATTTCACGCTCGAATCCGAGCGTGCTCTATGCATTCGTTGACAGCTACGAGCCGGGCGCGACCCCCGCGTGAAGGGGAGCGCGATGCCTACGAACGCCCGATCATGGAAGCCCGCATTCGCGGCGCCGAGATTTATCGCAGCGACGACCGGGGCTCGAGCTGGCACAAGGTGTCAGAGTCGAACGGGTTCATGTCGGCTCACTCCGGCACCTACGGCTGGGTGTTCGGCCAGATTCGCGTGGACCCGAAGGACGACAAGACGATCTACACGCTGGGCCTTGCGCTGAACGTTTCGCACGACGGCGGAAAAACGTTCACCTCGCTTCGAGGGCCGCATGGCGATCATCACGGCCTGTGGATCGATCCTGCGAGTACCGCGACCCTCTACAACGCGAACGACGGCGGTCGTGTATCTCTCGTCCGACGCGGGAGCCACGTGGAAGTTTGCCGTCTCTGCCGGGGGCTCGCAGTTCTACAACGTCACACTCGACAACAGTTCGCCGGCCTGGGCGTACGGCTCCATCCAGGACGTCGGCAGCCGCCGAGGGAAGGTTGACGTCAGCGCCGGGCGTGATCGGATTCCAGCGGTCGAATGGTCGCCTGCGCCTGGCGGCGAAGGATCATTTCAGGCGATCGATCCGCGAAAACCCGACCATCGTCTACTCGCAGACGTATCTACGGCAATTTCACGCGTCAGGATCTGAACATTCCTGCGCCGCCGCGGCGCGGTGGCGCGGGGGCTGACCCGGCCGCCGGTCGCGCCCAGGCTCCCGGACGTCCACAGCGAACGACGCCGATCCGTCCGCGCGACGAGAACCTGCGCGCGCAATGGATGGCCCCGATTCTCGTGTCGCCTCACAAGTCCTCCACGATCTACGCCGGCTACCAGAACGTGTATCGCTCGCTCGATCGCGGGCGCCACGTGGGATCGAAGTCAGCCCGGACCTGACCGACAACGACGTGACGCGGATGCTTCGGCGAAGCTCCAGCGAAATCCCGTTTCAGACGATCGTGTCGCTCGCTGAATCCCCTCGAAAGCCGGGCCTGATCTACGCCGGCACGGACGACGGCCGGCTGCACGTGACGATGGATGATGGGAAGAGGTGGTCTGAGCTGACGGCTGCACTGCGCAGCCGCAAGTGGATCTCACGCGTGGTGCCCTCGCAGCATGCGGAGGGCACGGTCTACGTCGCCCAGCGCGGCCGTGAAGACGACGACTTCGCGCCGCTACCTCTACAAGTCGATCGACTACGGCGGCACTTTCACGAGCATCGTCGACAACATCCCGGCTGGATCGGTGAACGTCGTTCGCGAGGATCCGACGGATCCGAACACACTCTTTGTTGGAACCGACTTTGGCGTGTTCGTGTCCGTGGACGGCGGACGGCACTGGCAGGTGCTCGGCGGCAACCTGCCGTCGGTGCAGGTATCCGATCTTCAGTATCAGGCGCGCGATCGCGTGATTGTGATCTCGACGTACGGGCGCGGCATGTGGGCGATGGATGCGACGAAAATCAGGCCCAGATCCGACTCGTCAAAGATCAAACAGGAGAGGGGAGAAGAGAGAAAACAAACTTTACTCCCCTCTCTCCCTTTCTCTGCTCTTGGGACGATGATGCAGCGTGAGGGTGAACATCGTTGATTCGCGCAGCGGTTTGAAACCAGTTGTTGCTATGGTCCCGCCATCCGCATGAGCCCCAGCACCGTTACCGCGAATATGAGATTGACGGCGAGGAGCGCGAGCCCGATGCGCCGCTCGGATCGGCGCGTGAACCACATGTAGATGCCGCTGGCTCCGAGCAGCAGCAGTCCCAGGGATACGACCGCCACAAACGCGGCCCACGCTTTCATCGACGCCGGCTCATGCCAGAAACCCGCCCAGTGATGCAGCCGGTTCAGCATGCCCAGGACCCCGGCGATGCTGGACTTGATGTGAACGCTGCCCGACACGCGGTCGTAGCGTACTTCGTGCACTGTTCCCGGAACGACGATCCGCAGCGCGATCCCCGCATCATTCGGTTGCACGTTGCTCAGTTCCCCATTCAGATCCAGCTCACGGTTCATGATTTCGCGCGCCACGCTGCGTGCGTCTGCCTGACCCGGAGCAATCGATAGATCCCGTTCGATGACGGCCGGCTTTGTCTGGGACCAGGTCGAGTGACTCATCTGAACGGCGCTGACACCGTACATGATCAGGAATGGCAGGCTGAACGATGCCAGGAGCAGGTGAACGTTCCGGATGATCTTGTACATGGCTATCGGAAGGCCATCCACATCAACGTAAAGCTCGCTGTTCCGGTTGCCAGCGACGCCCAGGCCCACCACGATCGCGCTTGTGCCGTCAGCCAGAGGTACACACCCGACACGCAGAAGGCGAGCAGGCACCACATCGCGAACTCGTTGTAGATCGCCCAGACCCGAACCAGCCTCGGTGCTTCCGTGTCACCGGTCGTGATGGCGTGAGTGTCGCCGAGAAACAATCCGAGGCTGTTCCGGATCTCCTCGATTCGCAGGCGTCCCTCGCGTTCGAGGACGACCACGCGCCAGATGCCGTTGATGTTGTAGAAATCGAGCAGGAGATCGTTTTCAGGTGTTCTCCGCAGGAACCAGCCCGGCATCGGCCGCGTCAACGGCAGGCGCAACGTCGTGTACACGTCGTCGGCAACCTGCCTGTCGGTGGCACCGGGCTTCACCGTGAAGGGAACGTGGCGGACGGTGTGCGCGCTTTCGGGCCGTTCGAGGGCTGCTGCGCGGTCGCGACCAGGCCCGCGACGCCGTACAGCATCAACTGCGAAAACGTCAGCAGCCCCGCGTAGATATGCAGTTTGAGGACGATATTTCGCATGATTCCTGCTGAATTATAGGGTTGAGCCAGGTTGGTGCCGTTCAACGCCTTAGATCAGAGATGTTCTGCGTTCGTACACGATCCGGGGCTGGGAAGCGGCAAGCCTTATTGCGTTTGTCTATTCGGCCGTCACCGCGGCATTTCTCCGGCGCGGCGTTGCGCCGGCGTACGCCTTCCGCGCCCTTGGCGCATCCCTCGCCGGACTCGCAATTACCATCACCTCGATTCTCGCGCCGGCCAACGTAGTCCTGCATGGCTGGCTGCTGCCGCCGCTGCTTTTGTTCCTCTTCTACTGGACGACCGGCCTGCTCTTTGTTGCGCCGATGCCCGGTGTGGAAAAGGTGTTCATCCAGATCGACAAGGACCTTCACGTCCGCGAGTTGAGCTCCGACACGCCGGCCTGGCTCGTCGAGATCCTGCGAATTCGCCTATGCGGCGTCTTCGGGCTGATTCCAATCGCGCTTGCCCTCCATCTGTCCTTCGCCACAGCTCCGGATGCCGACAGATTCTGGCTGGTCATTCTCGTGACCGACTTTGTCTGTTTCGGGATGCTGCCCTGGATTCAGAGCCGTCCGCCGCGCGCGCTCGAGCCAGGCGATCCGTGGCGCTCGTCCTTGCGTTCGTTCAATCTCAGGGTCCTCGGTGCGGCGAGCATTCAGGTCAACACGTTTCCGAGCGGCCACGCGGCCGAGGCGCTTGTCGCGGCCCTGCTCGTTGCGGCCCTGTCACCCGTCGATCCTCGGCGTGATGATGCTCGCCGCGCTGGCCGTCGCGGGCGGCGCCGTGCTCGGCCGGTATCACTACGCGATCGATGCATTCGCCGGGTGGTTCGTCGCGCTGGCCGTGTGGCTGCTGCTCGGGTGAGGGCATGAGCTAGAATCAGGCGTGACCCGAGCGACGCTGCCGGCGGCGATCCTGCTGTTTCTGTCCGGCAGTCCCCGGGGCGCGATCGCGGCCCCACCAGGACATCGACTATCAGGCGCTGTACGGCCAGGGAATCACCTTCGCTGACTTCCTCGACAAGGCACGTGCGCGCCGCGACGAATGGCGCGCGCATTACAACGACGCGACCGTGAGCCCCGCCCTGATGACCAGGATGCATGCGCTGCCAGCCAGGCGCCACCTGCTCGTCGTGGCGGAGGACTGGTGTGGCGATTCGGCCAACACGGTTCCCTACATCGCGCGGCTGATCGACGGCGCACCCGAACGGCTCGACATGCGCGTGGTCAACCGGGAGGTGGGCAAGGCGGTCATGGAAGCCTACCGCACGCCGGATGGCCGGCACCGCGACGCCGACGATCGTTGCGCTCGGCGAGGATCTGGCGTGTGCTCGGAACATTTACCGAGCGGCCGGCCGAAACGCAGGCCCTGGTTTCTCGAGAAGCAGAAGACGACGATGCAGAAGCCGCTGCCACGACGAGCTGATGGAGTGGTATGCCAACGATGCCGGCAGGACGACCGTGTCGGACATCGCCAATCTCGTGGAGCGCTGAATCATGATCTATGCGGCCGTGCTCGTGATCCATTCCTGGCTGCGGTGGCTGGTGCTGCTGGCCGGGATCGTCGCGTTCGTCCGGGCGGCGTCCGGCGCTGCGACAGGAAGGGGATGGACACCCACCGACGATCGGGCGGGCTTCTGGTTCAGCATCGCGCTCGATGTCCAGTTTCTGCTCGGACTGATCCTGTATGTGTTCCTCAGCCCGGTCACGCATGCAGCGTTCTCCGACTTCGCGGCGCGATGAAGGATTCCGGTCCAGCGATTCTGGGCGGTCGAGCACCTCGTCGGGATGTTCATAGGCATAGCGCTGGTGCACATCGGCCGGGCCCGCGCGCGCAAGACAGACTCGCTTCGACGCCATAGAGTCGCGGCGATCTTTTTCGGCCTCGCGCTTGTCGTCATTTTCGCATCGATTCCGTGGCCGCGCATGCCGTACGGCCGGCCGCTCCTGAGGTGGTAGATGCGCATGTTCATTCACGATCGTCGCGATCGGTTCGGCGGCGATCGACCGTCGCAGTCCCGACAGACGGCCGGCCGCGCGATGACGATCGACGATCTCATCGGCGCGATTCGCGTCACCGACCCGCAACTCTCGCCCGACGGCGCGCACGGTCGTCTTCGTCCGGACGACGACCGACCTCAAGACCGGCCAGCGGAACGCCGACATCTGGACGGTGCCCGCCGACGGCTCGGCGGCGCCGAAGGAGCTCATCGGCGGCGACAAGACCGACAACACGCCGCGCTCTCTGCCGGACGGCCGGCACCTCGCCTTCATCTCGACGCGCGACGGCGCGCCGCAGGTGTACGTCGCGGACGCCGAGGGCAGCAACGTCAAGAAGGTCACCGACCTCGCGATGGGCGTGCAGCCGCCGCTCGTCGTTCGCACGACGGCTCACGGCTGGCCTTCGTCTCCGACGTCTACCCGGAGTGCGCCGACGACGCGTGCAACAAGCGCAGAAGGCGAGGAGGCCGAGAAGAACCCGGTCAAGGTGCACCGGCTCACGCGGCTGCTCTACGGCGCTGGGACGAATGGCGCGAGAACGTTCGCCATCACGTCTTCGTGCGCCGCTGCCGGCGTGGGCGGCGGTCGACGTGACGCCCGGCGACTTCGATTCGCCGCCGGCGCAGGCCGAAGACGGGGCGATCGCGTTTTCGCCCGATGGCCGCGAGGTCGCGTTCGTGTCCAACCGCGACGGCAACGACCGCGAAGCGTGGTCGACCAACAGCGACGTCTGGACCGTGCCTGCCGGCGGCGGCGCGGCGAAGAAACTCACGACCAATCCCGCGCCCGACGCCAGCCGGTCTACTCACCCGACGGCAAGACGATCTTCGTGCGGGCGCAGCGGCGGCCCGGGTTCGAATCGGATCGCTGGTACCTCGACGCCTACGATCGCGCGACCGGCGCCAAACGGATCCTCTTCGAGACCCCCGACCTCTCGGTGGCGCGACTACACGCTCTCGACCGATGGCTCGTCGATCTGGTTCACCGCCGCGCAGGACGGCCGCGAGAAGCGTTCGCGGTTCCGGCAGCGGGTGGGGCGCCAAAGCGCATCGAACCGACGGCGGATCTCGTCGCATCGGCGAGCAGGGCCAGGGTTCGTGGTCTTCTCGAAGTCGTCGCTGACCGCGCCTGCCGACACCTACCGCGCCTCCGCCGACGGCAGCGGCCCGCGCGCTGAAGCGTCAGCCCCAGCTCACGCACGAAAATGCGTGGCTGAAGACGTCGCCTTCACGCCGCCCGAGAGCCTGAGCGTCGCCGGCGCCGACGGCGCGAAGATCCAGTACTGGTTGATGAAGCCGCCGGACTTCGACGCGTCGCGCAAATACCCCGTCGTCTTTCTGATCCACGGCGGACCGCAGGGCGCGCTGGGACGACGCCTGGTCGGCGCGCTGGAATCCGTCGCTCTGGGCCGCGCAGGGCTGGGTGGTCGCCGCGCCGAATCCGCGCGGATCGCTTCGGCTTCGGCCAGACGTTCGTCGATCGAATCTCGGGCGACTGGGGCGGCGCGGTCATGACCGACATCGACGCCGTCGTCGACGCCGTCGCGCAAGATGCCGTTTGTCGATGCGCAGCGGATGGGCATCGCCGGGGCGAGCTACGGCGGCTACGCCGTCAACTGGATTCTCGGCCACACGACGAAATTCAAGGCCGCGGTGACGCACGACGGCGTCTTCAACCTCGAGTCGATGAGCACTGGCGACCGAAGAGCTCTGGTTCACCGACTGGGAGTTCGGCGGCGGCCGTGGGACGCGAAAGCGCGGTCGCAGTTCGCGAAGTAGTCGCCGCACCTGTTCGCCCACAACATCAAGACCCCGACGCTCATCATCACCAACGAGCTCGACTACCGCGTGCCCGTCGATCAGGGGCTGCAGATGTTCACGGTGCTGCGGCGCAACGGCGTCCGCGGCGAGGCGCTCGTCTTCCCGGACGAAGGCCACTGGGTGCTCAAGGCGCTCAACAGCCGCGCCTGGCACGAAGCGGTCTTCGGCTGGATGAAGAAGTACCTCTGAACTTACCTCTTGCTTGATCGTCACGCCGCCGTTCGACGTCCGGACCCGGAGCATAGCGCAAAGAGCGCCACTTCCGAGATCAGTCACGAACGACTTGCCGATCGTGCCCTGCACCGTGACGGGGAAGTCGATTCGCACGTTGCCGTTCGTCGTCGCAGCTTCAAGGTGCGCCGTTTGTCCTGAGACGGCACCGCCATCACGCCACCATTCGTCGTCTGATCCAGATTCCATTGCCCTGCCGGCATTTTGCCGTCGAGTTCGACGTCAATCCCACCGTTGGTCGTGCGACCTTCGACCTCACCGCCCATCCGCGTCAGCTTCAGGCCGCCGTTGCGTGGTTTTCAGTTCCACCCGGCTGTCAATGGCATCGATCGTAATGCCACCATTTGTCGTCCGCAGCGACAGCGGCGTCGCCGTCGGCGCCGCGACGCGGTAACTGACACTCCCAGCCTTCTCGACCATTGAGATTGGCGGTCCTTCTGCATCAACGCGGACCGCAGTCGCGGTCACCTGCACGCGGGAGGCAATCGCACGTGCCTCTGCCTCGGTCGCGGCGGTTCCCGACCGCTCGCGCCCTGGAGATCTCCCCGCGCGGATGATCCTCGACCGAGATACCACCGTTCGGGGAGTGCATGGACCGATCATAGTGCCTCCGGAAGCGGGCGCCGGTGTCCTCCCGAACCTCGCAGATCCCCTGACGGTCAGTCGCCC
>CAVTIL010000014.1:0-23157 GCA_963734695.1 uncultured Acidobacteriota bacterium | reverse complement strand
TCCGGTTCGGCCGAACGACAAATCAGAGGGCACGAACCGACACTAAGACGTCTGACGCTATTCACGCTGACGGCGTTTCGGCGCGTCCGCAAACCTTAGCGCCGCACTTGCCCGCGCGCTACCAACTTGTCCAACGCCTGCTTCTTCGCGGCCAGGCGAATATGCGAGTCGTGCTCGAGCAGCCGGCGCGACAGGTGTCCCGTAATCGACTCCACGACGTGATTCGGCTTGCCGGCTTCGAGCAGTCGGGTGACGACCGTGTGCCGGAGGTCATGGAATCGCAGGCCAGTCAGGCCAGCGGCATCGCGCAACGCACGCCAGGCCGTCCCCACTTGGCTGCCGGCTGGGTTGGATTCGAACTTGTGGTGCTGATTGGCGCACCACAAATAGTGGGCCCGGTCCGTGTGGCCAAGTCGATCAGCTTTTTTGCGATCATCGTTTTGACCGCATCGAGACCCTCCGGTGACCCATTACTTAGACGGCGTTGTCGAGCAGGATGACCGACAGCCGCAGGCGCGCCACCTCACCGTCGAGGGAACCGCTTCGCTTCTTCGAGCTGGACGACTGTCTGGCGTAACCGTTCCATGACGCTATTGTCGGGCGGAAGTGTCTTGTCGGGAGACCTCAGGCTCTACTCTGTTCGCGGCGGTCTTGTGACCGAGCGCGCGACGGGTAAAGATCAGCGGTTGGCTGGAGCCGGAGGCGCCCGCCGCGTTCTATACTGGAAGGCCGGCGTCGGGCGGTTGTGTCGCACCGAACCTCGGTCGCCAAGCGGGACCAAATCGCCGGAAGTCATCCAGGACATTGGGAGGTCTGACTCAATTTCTGACACCATTCGATGTTTCGGGCTCGGCCACTGGCCCGTAACCTGTTGATTCTACAAGTACGGAGAGATGTCCGATGGTTGAAGGAGCACGCTTGGAAAACGATTCCGGAGACGATGACCAAGCGACAGCGAAACACTCAGCCGCGCATTTGATTCGACGATTAATCCTCTCTGGATGCTCCTTGATGTGAGTCCATAAACGTTCGTATTCTCGCTCGGTTTCGGACCCACCTTACACAGTTCTTACACAGTCCTCAGCTTCACTCATTCGCGTACGTCGCAGTGTTCCTCGGTCAATAGTTACGCAATTCTCCCGCACGGTGCGATCAGTTGGTCGCGGTCAGCCAGAGACGATCTCAACTGATCATCGACGTGATAGGCGGTCCGCAGGGATCGTCCCTAGTGAGTTTGAAACATCTCCTGATACAAATCGATCATCGTCCTGATCGCGGTCAGCTCGGCCGGAGTGGGACGCTCAGGATCTGCTGCAGGCGGCAACATGCCGAACTTCATGATGGCCGCCATCAGGAGCAATCGTGCTTTGGTCGTCGTCAGGTTGTTGCCTTCGATGAAGAGATTGTTCGGGTTGACCCGCACCAGACCACTCGCGTTGCCGCGCGCGGTCTTTACGACTGGCAGTCCGCGGTACACCGCGCGGACGAGCGCCTGATCCTGCGAGATCGACAACGTCGCATAGGGGCTATTCCCTCGGCCACGATCCCAGCCAGAGGAGACTTCGCCTGTAACATGTCGACGGTGGCGGCGATCCCCTTTTCCGTTCGGATCCGGCTGACCACTGTCGTCGAACCAATGATCACCTTTCATCATGATCACCTTCGGAATCGCGGCCGCGGCTAACGTCCCGTCGGACATCCTCACGGCGACCGAACGGGAGGTGTGCGCCGTTGTGCCAGAAGACCATTGACCGAACGGTAACGCGGTGATACGCACCTTCGACGTCCACGTATGATTTCGTGTCGGCACGTATGTGACGAACGCGCCCGCCGTCATCGACCCAAGAATGCCGCCGTAGCCGCCCGTCGCGACGTATCCGCCCGGATGCGCGTCACCCTTCTGAATCTCGCGTGCGGCGTAGATGATTTCGTCCTGCACCATGACCGCGCCAAGCCGATTCCTGCCTTCCTCGTCCGCCCACACCTTCGACAAAATGAAGTCCACGGAGTCGATGATATTACCGTCGCCGTCGGCGCTGATCGCCCGCGAACGCGATGGGCCGCGTTGGCCGTGATCGGCAACGCCGTATCGACGAGCAGACTGAACCAATAGCCCGTGTCCTCGATGCTCGGACTGCCTTCCAGCCACAGCGCGCCGGCGTACTGACCGGTCGCGAGTGCGTCCTGGACGACGTTGGCTACGCGTGCAAGCAGCGGGCGGGCCTGGGCGCGATACGGTTGCGCTAGGGACCCGTAGGGGAAGAAATGCCGCCCAAGCGTTCCGGAGGGATGTCCCCTTCACCCGCGTCCGTCCGACGTGCATGGGCCAACCCTTTCGTGTACCCGCCAGCCGGCACCGCTCGATAGAAGTGAAAGTCAGCCTTTCCTAGAAGCTCGCCGCCATTGCGTTCGATCTCTTCGAAGATGCGCGACGCGTCAGGAACGAACGTCTGCCGCGACTCCGCGAACGGCGCACCAGTCCCGGCGGCCGTGCCGTCCCACGCCTGGCCGTCCGCCTGACGTCCCATGTACGGCAACGCATACAGCCCGTCCTCCGGTCTCAATGTCACGGCATAGACTGGCGTGTCGCTCCGCGCCCTTCCGCTCCTTCGAGAAGATGCCTCGCGCATCCACGTATCCGTCGGGCGGCGCGTACAACTCCCGCACGTCCGACTCGAGCGGATGCGCGGTGAACATCTCGATGTAGACCGTCACCGGCGCCGCGAGTCGTTGATAGCGCGGCGAGTCCTGCGAGCCGGCCCGATCGATCCCTGCGCAACGGCAAGCCGTGCTGCTCGCGCGCCTTGTTGCTGGTGACCAGCGGCTGATTATTCTGAATTGTGGCGGTCGGCCCCGAGAACACCGCGATCCGCGGCTTCGAGGTCACGCGATCCTGCGCGAGTGGGGCTGCGAGCGCGTGAGAGCCACGACAGCGCTCATCGCAAACGTCATTCGGCGATACGTGATCATTCTTCCCCCCCCGGCCATCGGTCGCGGCACGATCACCCGTGCCCGTCCTCGAACTTGTGGTTGCGACAGAGATTGGCTACCGGCTGATGATGGACTGCATCACCGCATTCTCGAAATCGCGCCGCAATGCATTATTGGCCGGCGCGCTCTGGATCATCAGGATCATCACCAGCTTCTCATTGCGATCGATCCATACGAGGGTGCCAAAGGTCCCGCCCAAGCCGAAGCTTCGCGCCGAGAGTCGCAGCCCGGCAGCGATCGGGTCCTCCACGGTGCCGACAAGGAACCCCTGTCCCATCCCGGGAGGTAGCCCCCCCTGCTCTTGCTAGCCACCTCGCCGACCTGATTGCTAGTCATCAACTGCACGGTCTTCGCACTGAGCAGCCTGCTGGCGATTGAGGATTCCGCCGTTCGCCAGCATCTGCGCAAACCGCAGGTAGTCGTCCGCGGTTGATTGCAAACCGGCGCCGCCGCTCAAAAACGTGCCGTTTGATGTGCTCATTCGTTCCGCTCTCGGGCGCAGACCGCTCGGAGTGGAGTGGTCCAGGCTGACGAGCCTGGATAGCCGATCCTCGGGCACGTAGAAGAACGTGTCCTTCATGCCGAGCGGATCGAAGACGCGCATCTGAGGAACTGGTCAAAGGTCTGACCCGAAGCGATCTCGACGACCCGTCCGAGCACGTCGCCCCGGCCAGTGCGCTGTATGACCATCGTGTGCCCGGTTGAAAGTCAAGAGGGACGCCGGCAAGCCTTGGGATGTAAGAGGAAAGCGTGTTCGTCGGAGCTCTGGCCGGGAGCTGCGCCGACGGTTGCACGCCGAGTCCGCTGACGGTGAGCAGGCCGGCTGTGTGCAGTCAAGAGATCCCGGATCGTGATCTCTCGCGACGCAGGCACAGAATCGACCTGCGCCTGATTCGCCGGCTGCGGCGTCGCTACTCTCATGTTCTTGAATTCCGGAATGAATCGCGAGAGCGGGTCACCGAGACGGATCCTGCCTTCCTCCACCATCATCAAGACTGCGACTCCTCGTCACCAGCTTCGTCATCGAGGCGAGGCGGAAGATCGTGTCTTTTGTCATCGGCGCCCGGGAGTCGATATCGCGCAAGCCGTGCGCTTCGAAGTGGACGACGCGTCCATCGCGCGCCACGAGGGTCACGGCGCCGGAGATGGATCCGGCATCGATATGCTGCTGCACAGCGTCGTGAACGCGTCGCAAGCGCTCGGTGGACATGCCCACAGCTTCGGGCTCGGCCATCGGCAATTCAGCTCGCGTCGCCGGTGGCGCTGTCGCGGCCGCTTGCCCCTGAAGCCGATGATTGGGCAGCAGCGCGCCTACTCGAGCGAATGGCAACGGGTTCGGCCACATAAGCAGACTGATCACCATGGCAATCGCCACAGCGGCGCGAGCTAGAGGCGTTGTCGCTTGTGTCATTCGTTCATACTCCAGTCACAACGGTTCCCATCACCGTTGCCACTTGGCGCAGAGGCCCTGAGGCTTCCAATCGGAGTGCGGAGCGCCGTGACTTCGATGATCGTCGACCGCCATCGAGAACGGTTGGTCGCTGCGATGAAAAATGAGCACGAGCGCACGACGAGTCTCGGCACCGACGCTCGAAATGGCCATGGGCCACCCTTCCGGCGCCATCGCGCCGCCGCCCGCGCTCGCCACGATGAGACCATTGGGCGTCTCGAGGCACTGCGCTCCGCTCACGACATACCACGCCTCGGGACCCGGATGACGATGGCCGCTGCCGTCGCCGTAGGGCTCTGGACCACGTGGTGGAAACAACGCTTGCATGTAGCGCGCCGTGTACGCAGTGTTGGTCGCGACGTCGAGAGGACCAATGCGCGCGATCTTCTCGCCGGCAACGGGCCGCCACTCGGCATCGGCAATGGTGTAGAGCCAGTGTCGATCGAAAACGTCCGCGACCGTTCCTCGCGGCCCGCGCGCCGCTTCGGCGGCGGTTCGTGTCGGAAACTCGTGGATATGCCAGTACAAGCGGTCCACCCGGCAGGACGCCGAGCGGCGCCTCGACGCTCAGTGCGAGCCTGGGCTGATTGGTCTGTTCCTGGCCTTGGGTATAAACCTGCGGGCCATTCGTACAGACCAGGAACGTCCAGGCGATGATCATCGACGTGCGCGGGCAGGGAGACGGAGATGTGACATGCGAGACCCCCTTTCACCCGCTATAGCGGAGAAAACCGCCTTCGCGTATCAGGGATTACTGCAGGCGCGCGGCGAGCCAGGCGCGGGCCGCCTTCCAATCGCGCTTGACGGTGATGACCGACACCGCCAGCGCGGCGGCGATGTCTTCCTCGCCCAACCCGCCGAAAAAGCGCAGCTCGACCACGCGGGCGGCTCGCGGATCGACGTGTTCGAGCGCCGAGAGGAGGGTGTTCAGGTCCAGCAACTCCTCGCTCGAAGGAACGTGGTTCAAGACGTCAACGCCGGATAGCGGCACACGGTGCTGATAGCCGCCACGTTTGCCGGCGACGCGCGCTCGTGCATGATCGACGAGAATCCGTCGCATCGTTTGCGCCGCGATGGCAAAGAAGTGCGCCCGGTCGCGATACGAAATCGGCTGGCTGCCCATGAGCCGAAGGCAGAGTTCGTTCACCACCGCATTGGGTTCGAGGGTGTGATCGCGGCGTTCGCTCTGCAGAAGTCGGGCGGCGATCTGCCGCAGATGGGGGTGGACCAGGGCAAACAAGTGGTCGCGCGCCTCATCGTCGCCGTCCCGCCATCGCGTGAGCCATCCCGTGATTTCGGCTGCGGATGAGGGAGTCGTCACGTTGTGGTGCATGATACCGGCAGGTTCGATTCCTCGCTATAACGAGTTGGGTTTCGATCACAGCGGTCATGACCGAACTGAAATCGTTCGACCCGTCCGACAGGGAGCAATTTCGACGCGCGCGCGGCATCTTCGAATCGGCCGCCGGGCGACCGCCCGCGGAGCAGGAGGGTCTCATCGAACGCGCCTGCGACGGCGACGCTGCGCTCGCCGCCGAGGTTGAGCGTATGCTGCGCGCCGATGCCGCGCCGCACCGGTGGCTTGACGGCTCCGTCTGGCTGACCACGGATCGTCTCAGTCCCGGTGAGGTCTTTGGCGGACACCTGCGAATCCTCGCACTCATCGGACGCGGCGGTATGGGAGAGGTGTATCGCGCACACGATGCCAATCTTGGACGCGATGTCGCGGTAAAGGCGCTGCCTTCCGCGAAGGCAGACGGACCGGAAGAGGAGAGACTCGCTCGCTTCACCCGGGAAGCACAGATCCTCGCGTCGGTGAATCATCCCAACATCGCTGCCATCCACGGGCTGGAGACTTCCAACGGCGTGCACGCGCTGGTCCTCGAGTTGATCGAGGGTCCGACGTTGGCCGACCGCATCGCATCCGGACCGATTGCCGTCGACGACGCCGTCGTGATCGCACGACAGATTGCGGAAGCGCTCGAAGCGGCGCATGAGCGCGGCGTCGTGCATCGTGATCTGAAACCGACCAACATCAAGCTGCGGCCGGACGGCACGGTGAAGTTACTGGACTTCGGTCTGGCGAAAATGCTGCAAACGGAGGACACAAGCCGGCCAGACGCGCCGGGGTCGCCCACGCTCACCAGTCGGTCGCTCGTCGACCGGGGGGTCATCCTCGGCACGCCCGCCTATGTGAGTCCGGAGCAGGCCCGTGGAGAAGAGGCTGGCCGGCGGAGCGACATCTGGGCCTTCGGCGTCGTGCTCTACGAAATGCTCTCACGGGAGCGCGCGTTTCATGGCGAGAATGCCAGCGACACGATCGCGGCCGTGCTGCGACAGGACATCAACTGGGCGGCATTGGACGCCTCGACTCCGGACGCCCTTCGTCAGCTGATGTCGCGCTGTCTCGATCGCGACGTCCGCAGGCGCCTGCGCGACATCGGCGAAGCGCGCATCGTGCTGGAGGACCTTGCGGCCACTCGCGTGGCGAGCACGACGTCGTCTCGACTCGCCCGGCCGATGGCGGTGCGGATGTGGCGACGGCTCGTGATTCCTGCCGGGGCGGCTGCTGTCGCCGGAGTCGCAGTCGGTGCTGCGGTCTGGACGCTCAGTCGGCCGGCCGCACCGCGTGTCACACGGTTTTCGCTCGAGACCACAGCCGCCAACGCGCTGTTCGTGGATCCGCAGTCGCGCGATCTCGCCGTCACGCCGGATGGAGCTTACATCATCTACAAGGGAGGAAGCAGAGGCGAGTTCAATCAGTTGTTCGTGCGCGGACTCGATCGGCTGGAGACCTCTCCGCTAACGGCGCCGGGACTGCCGAAGAGTCCATTTGCGTCGCCCGACGGCCAGTGGGTGGGATTCTTCGACAGGGGTATCGAGGCTCCATTTTGAGAAAGGTTGCGATTTCAGGTGGGCCGTCACTGGAAGTGGCTCGCTTCGACGGTCCCAGTCGCGGTGCCACCTGGGGCGAGGACGGCAACATCGTCGTGGCGACCGGTTCGCCTGAGACCGGTCTGCAGCAGGTGCCGGCGTCAGGTGGTCGGCCTCAGGTGCTGACGCGGCCCAATCGCACGCGCGGAGAGGCCGATCACCTCTGGCCACACTATTTGCCCGGCGCTCGGACCGTCCTGTTCACGATCACCGCACTGAACGGCGGTATGGAGGCGGCGCAGGTCGCCGCGCTGGACGTGAAGACCGGCACGTGGAAGACGGTCATTCGTGGGGCGAGTCAGGCACAGTACGTGGCGAGCGGCCATCTCGTGTACCTTGCCGGCGAGGCCTTGTGGGCCGTTCCATTCGACATGGCCCGGCTCGAACCGACTGGCGCGGCCAGCGTGATCGTCCCCAGAGTCTTGATCCTGCCGACCAACACTGCCGAATTCGATGTGGCGCGCGACGGCACATTGGTGTACGTCACTGGCGTCGCGACCGCCGTGCAACGCCGGTTCGTGTGGGTCGACCGCAGCGGCCGTGAGGAAGAGATCAAGGCCATGCCGCTGCGACCGTATTCAGCGGGGCGGCTCTCGCCCGACGGCTCGCGGGTGGCGGTGCAGATCGATGACGCCGACAAAGACATCTGGGTGTGGGATCTCGCGCGCGAGATGTTGACGCGGGTGACGACGGACCCGGGACTGGATCAGTCGCCTCTATGGACACCTGATGGTCATGGCTTGATCTTCACCTCGCAGGCGGGCGGCGTGCTCGGAGCGCTCTTTCGGCAAGCGGCTGACGGAACAGGCACCGCAGAGCGCCTGTCCGACAGTCCCACAATCAGGCGTGCGACCGCATTTGTGCCCGACGGCAGCGCCGTACTGTACGACGACCGCGCCGACATAATGATGCTGACGCTAGGCGGCGATCACAACGTACGGCCCGTCGTGCAGACACCACAGGCGGAACGGGCTGGTGTGATCTCGCCGGATGGCCGTTGGTTGGCCTATGCCGGCCTCGATTCCGGGACGCCGCAGATCTTCGTGCGACCCTTTCCGAACGTCGATGATGCCCGAACGCAGGTTTCGATCGCGGGCGGGAGCGAGCCGCGCTGGGCCAGAAACGGCCGTGAGCTGTTCTACATGGCGCTTGACGGCACGGTAATGAGTACTGTTGTGTCGAAGGGCGCCACCTGGCAATCGCAGTCGCCGATGCCGGTGGTCGACCGCCGGCACCTAGGCAACGTCAGCGTCAGCCTGCGCACATTCGACGTGTCGCTCGACGGGCAGCGATTCCTCATGATCAAGAACACTCCCGGCGCCGAGTCATCGGTGAGCTCTCCGCAGATTGTTGTCGTGCAGAACTGGTTGCAAGAGTGGCAGCGGCTCAGAGCGTCGCTCCGGTGATCCTTCCTTCACCGGCGATCAGACGTAAGTGATCGAACGACCTTGGGAGGTCTTACACAATTTCTGAGACGATGCGATCGGGAACGTTCGCAAATTACTGACTACAAACCGCGATAGCGGAGCACACCCAAATTGAAGGCGGGTTTTGCGATAATCTGATCCGACCACTCGCAACTTGTTGATTCTAAAGCGGAGAGATGGCCGAGTGGTCGATGGCGCACGCTTGGAAAACGAAGCGGGCCAGCGACGCCAAGCCACTCCGAAGTGCATCAACGCATACGCGATCAGCGACTTAATCTTCCAAAACGATCACTCGGTGTGCGTCCGTAAACCTCGATGTTCTTCGAGGTTTTGAGCCCCACGTATCACAGTCCTATCACAATCGACTGGCTGACTTAGCGACGTCTTCCTCTGTATTCCTCGGTGTTCGTCTGCACTCGTTCTGTCACACGCGCGATCGGTTTGGTCAAAGTCAGCGCCGTTCAAACGTCTCTGATCCAAACGTCACCCCTGAAGTCCCCCAGCACGAAAATGATCTGGTCGGGTGCGACGATGGGCGTGGTGCCAGTCACCATCGCAGGCACGATCATTTCCCGCAGCGTGAGCACCTCAGTGGCCTCGCTGGTGACGCGACCGGTCGACGGATCGAAGCCTCGGGCGAGCACGCGGCTTCTGATGTCGACGTTCGGGAACGTCGTCAGGTAGTAGAGCAGACGTCCGTCGCGCGACCAGAATGGATGGCTGGCCGACTCGCTGATGACGATCCAATCGGCCTCCTGCACGGGGGCGGTTCGCGCGAGGGGCGCGATGGCGACCTCTGGTGATCCACCTGGCTGCATCGCGTCGAACGCCAACCACCGGCCGTCGGGCGAGATCCGCGGGTTCGACACTCGGCGTGTCGCGGCCGACAGCAATGGACGCTGTGCGCCATCGTGCATGTCGACGATGAGAAATGCGTTGAGGCCCGAGCCGAAGGTTTCGATGAGCAGCGTCTGTTCATCGAGCCATAGCCTCGGCCGACCGCCACAGTCGTTGCGGACGAGCCGCGTCTCTCCGCCCGTGATGCTCGTCAGGAACAGGGGGCGCTGCACGGGCGGACCGGGCACCACGGCGCTGTACGCCAGCCTCTGTCCGCTGGGAGAGATTGCCGGAAATCCGCGGTTGACACCCGGCTCTCCCGCTATCATCGCGTCGGAGCCGTTCTCCAGATTCCTGACGTGGAGCTGACTGCCGGTCATGTCGACCGCGAAATGTGCGAGCGTCCGCGCCGTCCTGCGACACGGTCAGGTGGCTGACGATGCCGGCGCCGCGGGTCAGGCGACGGAGCGGACCATGGGCCTTGCCGGTGGCGGCGTCGATCGCGACCGACCAGAGGTTGACGTCGGCGTGAGTGCCGACGAAACTCAGACGCCCTCGGCTCACCGACGGAAAGAACGCGTAATCGCCACCCGGTGTCATGACCTCCGGTGCGCCAATCGCGTCGAAGGTCTGCGGTGAGACCCGCTGCCGCCAGATCTGCACACCCTGCCGGCCGGCCGCGGTATAGAAAACCGAGTCGCCTTCCCACGCTGCCGACGGCGCTATCACAATGAGGCCTTGCTGCCGGCCTTGTCTCATGACGCCGGTGTCGAGCGGCGTACCGCCTTCGAGCGGCACGATCCAGCAGTCGAGTTCAACAGACGGATCCGGATGCGCGACCACGAGGAGGTGACGGCCGTCGTCTGACCACGTCGCGCACGCAATATCAGACGAGGTCTGTGGCCAGTGAGCGCTCTGCGCCACCGTCCGTGGGCACGACTCGCAGCGAGTCGCGTGCCCCGATCGCGATATATGCGAGCCACTTCCCGTCTGGTGAGTACCTGGCGTTCCGGGCCGCACGTCTGACCAGACGCGGCTGTCCGCCGAGCGTTGGTATCTCGTAGACATTTCGCGTCGACTCTCCGGTCGCGGTAAACAGCACTCGCGTGTCGTCGGCGGAAAACGTCGGCTCGGCACAATCACGCTGGCCGGATGTGAGCTGCACCGCCGCCCCGCCGACCTGCTGCAGCCAGACCTGCGGTGATTCGCCGTCCTTGCCCGCATCGGAGACGTAGACGACCATGCGCGCGTCGGACGACAACGCCGGCCAGAATGTCGCCGCCGACGTGGCGGTCACGCGTTCCGAACGAGGTTCGCGCGGTGCGGCTGATGCGGCGGCGCTCGTCGAGGCGGGGGCGGAGTCCGGCCGGCGGCGGCTTTCCCACCACGCCGTCAGCTCACGACGGCTGGCGTACACACTGCCGCGTTTCGCGTGATCGAGGCGGTGGACCGGCAGGCCTTCCTCACGCTCCCACCGTTGCACGGTGCGAATACCCCGCCCGAGATACGAGGCGATTTCCTTCCACGAGTCGAGCCGAGGCTCGTCCGGCCCGTCTTCAGGACGCGGGGTCATGCTCGCGTTGAGGATAGCGCACCCGGTGCGCCATTACGCGCCATTGTCGCTTCGGCGCGTCGTTGCGCTTGAGCCTCGGCGCACCGTGGTTGAGACTGCCGGTGCGAGCTCATTTCGACTCGCTTTGGGCCGGAAAGGCCCAAGGAGGATTCCATGACGACGCACTCACAGATCGTGATTTCGTGCGGGGCGCTGATCGTCGCGATGGTGGCCGGCAGGAGTGCCGCTCCATCCGCAGCAGAGCCGAATGCGGCGGTCCAGGGGGTGTGGCGAACCCTCGAGGTCGTCGTGCCGGGCGCCGCCGGTCACACGTTCAAGCCCGAGGCGACGCTCGCCATCTTCCACGGCCGGCACTACAGCCGCGTTGAAGTCCACGCCGAACAGCCGCGGCCCCTCCTGGGCAACCCGGCTGACGCGTCCGCCGACCAGCTGCGCGCGGTGTGGGGACCCTTCGTCGCCGAAGCGGGCACCTTCGAAGTGAGCGGCAGCGACGTGATCACGATGCGCGCGACGGTCGCGAAGAATCCCGCGGCGATGCGAGACGGAGCGTCGAGCGTCTACAAGTACCGGCGCGAGGGCGACAGGTTGATTCTGACCGAGGTCCGCACGCCTGCAGGTCCGAGTGCACAGCCGATCACGGTCACGCTCACACGCGTCGAGTGATATCCGCTCACGTCAACGGAGATCCGGTCATGACTTCATCACGGCGCGCGTCCCTGCTCGTCGTCCTCGCGCATCCCGACGACGAGATCTTTCATGGCGGCATGCTGACGCACCTCAGTGAACAGGGCGTTCGCGTGACGCTCGCGTGTGCCACGAACGGCGAGGCGGGCAAGCCGCATCCATCCGTCGGATCGGTGGACGACCTCGGCGCCTTGCGCGTCGAAGAGCTGAGACTGTCCTGCGATCGCCTCGGCATCGAGCCGCCCGTGCTCCTCGGCTTTCACGACTCCGCCCGCGGAGACCGTCAGCGGCACGGCGACCCGCGCGCCCTGGCGAACGTGGACATGCTCGAGGTCGAGGCTGCGATTCGACGGCTCATTCAAGACGTGACGCCACAGGTCGTCCTGACGTGCGATCCGCACGGCGGGTACTACCATCCTGACCATCTGGCCGTGCAGCGTGCCACGACGGCCGCGTTCTTTTCGAGCGGGACGATGGGATGCACCGCGCCGGAGCGGTTGTTCTACGGGGCGATGCAGCGCGACGTGTTTCGAGTACTGGCCGAGAAGAGTCGAGGGCGCGGCATCACGGACGGCCTGGACGCCGACGTGTTCGGAACGGCGGCCGAGATGATCGCGGTCTCGTTCGACGCGACCCCGCTGGTGCACCGGAAGCTCTTGGCGCTCGCCGCCCATCGGTCCGCCTTCGGCGTGACCGAGGAGATGTTGAGCAGCCCGCCGCCAGGCGCGCGCGAGATGCTGGACGCGTTTCGTCCGGTCCTCGAGCGGGAGGTGTTTGTGCTCGGCGGCACGCGTATTCCCGTCACGCGGTGGCCGTTGCGGGATTTCTTCGATGGCGTTCAGTCAGAGAACTTGGTCACGTCAACCTGTTGATCCTTTCGGCATGGCGGCAGGAGGGCCGCCAATGTCAGCGTTTTCCGCTTGCGGTCGCCGGTGCTCCGTCCGCAAAATCGGTGGATCCATTTCGTCAATTAGACAGGGAGTTCACGCCATGAGTGGAAGATGCCGCGCGTTGGTCCTACTGTTGGGCGCGACTGTGCTGTCGAGTGGCGTCGTGGCGTTTGGGGCTCAACGCAGCGGCCCAAAACCGGCCCCTGATCCCGCGCTTGGTGACGGCGGCGTCTCCGCGTTCTATGTCTGGGACCAAGAGGTCCCGAGCACGCCTGGCAAACTGCTTCGGCAGGAGCCGGTCCCGGATCATCTGGTACTGACGAACGCAGAAAAGGGGCTGCGCGTTCTGTACACCGCCACCAATGGAATCGATGGGAAGACCACCGTCGCGGTGTCCGGCGCGATCTATTTTCCGAAGGGGCCGGTACCAGCCGGAGGCTGGCCCGTGGTGGCATGGGCGCACGGCACCACGGGAGTCGCGGACGTATGCGCTCCCTCGTGGATGCCACGCGGGAAGCGCGACACGGACTATCTGAATGCGTGGCTCGCGCAGGGCTATGCGGTCGTTGCGTCCGATTACCAGGGCCTTGGCACTCCTGGCGGACATCCCTGGCTATCGGTACGGCCGGAGGGCTGGAGCGTACTCGACAGCGTGCGGTCCGCTCTCACCGCCTTTCCGGAATTGGCGAATGCTGTGGTCATCGTCGGGCAGTCGCAGGGTTCGCATGCGGCGCTGTCCGCCGCCGGGCTGGCCAAGACATACGCTCCGACGCTGAGGATCCGGGGGACGGTCGCCACCGGAGTGGCGGGAGGACCGCAGTGGAGGGCCTCGCGAAGAACGAGCACGTTTCTGTTTATGGTGCTGCACAAGTTCCAGGCGCTGGACCCTGCGTTCCAGCCGTCGGACTACCTGACGGACGCCGGCAAGCGTGGCTTCGCAGCGGCGATCACGAGCTGTCCGCTGCCCGGTGATCCCACGATCCCCTTTGACGACGTGCTGAAGGTGATGCCGGACCGCGCGAAAACCGAGGCCATGGAGGAATATCCGACGCTGCGCTTTGCTCAGCCGGTATTTATCGGGACAGGCCTCGCGGACACGGCCGCGGCGCCGGAATTCCAGTACGGCATCGCCGCGGCAGCATGTCGCGCCGGGTCGAACGTCGAGACCCACTACTATCCCGGTCAGGATCATGGCGGGACGGTCAACGCCTCGCTCATCGATTCGGTGCCGTTCGTCAAGAGGCTCTTTGCAGGGCAACCAGTCTCAGGGAATTGTGCGACGTTGAAGGCGCCGCCAACCACCAAATAGCATCGCAGCTCGACTCGGCCGCGGTCGTCGTGGGATAGCGCAACAAGGAGAATGCCTGTGATTGGGAAAGGGATGACGACGTGGAGGAGTCAAACGGTCGCCGGTGCCTTGGTGTCCTGCGCTGTTGCGCTCACGGCTCAAACCGGAGCCCAGGCGCCGTACCACGATCGCGTACGCGGGCTTCGGGCCGCTCAACACGGCCGTGTTCGTCGCCAATGGTGACGGCACTCAGGAGCGCATGCTCGCCGGGAACCCGGCGTTGGACTCGAACCCGTCGTTCACGCCCGATGGACGTGCGGTGCTGTTCACGTCGACGCGCGATGGCTCGGCGGACATCTACCGGATACGACTGGACGGTACGAACCTGGAGCGGCTGACGAACGATCCGGCATTTGACGATCAAGCGGTGATGTCGCCGGATGGCGCTCGCGTCGCGTTCGTCTCGTCGTGTACGGGCCAGGCGGACATCTGGCTGCTCGACGTAGGCACGCGGCGGCTCCGCAATCTGACTAACCACCCAGGGGGCGATTACCGGCCGGCGTGGTCACCAGACGGCCAGTGGATCGCATTTACGACCGATCGGCACTCCGCGGGTGCGCGCGAATCCACGGGTGCACAGTTCGCGCCTCGGCAGATGACGCAGATCTACATCATGCGTGCAGATGGATCCGGACTTCGGCGGCTGACGAATAACGAGGACCCCGTTGGCGGAGCGTCGTGGTCTCCGGATGGAACAGCGATCGTGTTCTATGAGGCGGCGACGGAAGACTGGCAGGTGCTGAGCCGCACGTTTCCGGGGGTCGCCACCCGATCGCAGATCGCAACGATCCACCTGGCGACCGGGGCGAGAACGGCTCTCACGACTGGTCCGGGACGAAAACTGACGCCGCAATGGATCGCACGCGGACGAATCGCGTATGTCCGCGCTGATAACGAGGAACAGTCAGGGCAGCAGAAGAGATCTCGCGCCTACTGGTCCGAGGGTATTCGATTCACCGATGGCACTGCCGGACCAACCGGAGTGTTTACAAGCGTGCGTTGGTCGGGCGACGGCACCAGGATGGTTTACCATCGCGAAGTCGACGAGACGTTCCCGCCATTCGTCAGACTATTCAGTCGCGACTCCCAGTTCCAACTTGTGAGGACGGGTTTCTTCCCTTTCGTATCGCCGGATGGTCGCCGCTTGGCGTCGACCACGTCGGCGGCGGCACGCGTACGCACCTGGCTGTACGTCGCGGACGCGAACGGCTCGCACCCGCGGGTTCTGTTCGACGACCCGACGCAGACGCGATCGCGCCCGCATGGGCACCGAAAGGCGATCGAATCGCCTTCGGACTCGGCGGCTTTTTTCCATCTGCAGCGCGGCACGCGCCGGCGCAGATCGCCGTCATCAATGGTGACGGCTCCGGATTGCGCCGGTTAACTCCGGATGATGGCGGAAACTACGAGTTTCCGAGCTGGTCGCCGGACGGAGAACGGATGGTGCTGCGTTCGGCGACATCGAGCTCCAAGGGCCTTTCAATCCTCGACGTCGAGTCCGGAACACTGACGCCACTCACACCGGACTCTGGCACCGACAACCTACCGGCGTGGTCGCCGAAAGGAGATGTGATCACGTTCACCAGTCGCCGCGATGGAGATTGGGAGATCTATTCCATTCGCCCGGACGGTACGGGATTGAAGCGGTTGACGAGGAGTCCCGGGAATGACGCACACGCTTCGTGGTCACATGATGGTCGCTGGCTGGCGTTTTCCAGCGCACGCGGCGGTTTCAAAGACGAAATGGCGCGTGGAGGAGGCGGTGGGCAAGGCGCCACGGATATCTTCGTGATGCAGCGCGGACGGAACCGACGTCCGTCGTCTCACCGATGATGCCACGGAGGAGGGCACGACTGCGTTCGCGTGGAAGTAGGCGCGTGGCTCGCCAGTCCGCAATCCGTTTGCCGAGCGGCGAGGATCATCTAGCCTCGCTGAAGTTCGCGCGACAGCCATGTTCGTCGTCTTCAAACGACGCATAGCCGGTTCGTCGTAAACGCCTCGGACATCGTGAGCCTTTGTCACGGCGAGTGACCCATCCCCCAACGTTAGACCACTGTCGATGTGACCGCCGCGTGGTTTAGGTCTTCGTTCTCCTTGTCAGCGCGAGCTGCCGTCGCGGCAGCGAGCGCGCTCCGTGCAGCGTGGCGAATTGTTCGGGCGTGCGATAGCCGAGCGACGTGTGCGGGCGGACGCGATTGTAGTCGACGCGCCAGGCTTCGATCAGAATCCGCGCTTCGGCGACGCAGCTGAACCAGTGCTGGTTGAGACACTCGTCGCGCAGCCGGCCGTTGAAGCTCTCGATGTACGCGTTCTGCACCGGCTTGCCCGGCGCGATGAAGTGCAGCTGCGACGCCGCGTCGTACGCCCACGCGTCGAGCACGCGCCCGTGAACTCCGGGCCGTTGTCGATCACGATCGTCGTGGCCACGGGACGGCGCGCCACCACGGCCTCCAACGTCCGGACGACGCGAACACCGGCAACGAGTGATCGACCTCGATCGCCAAGGCTTCACGCGTGAACGCGTCGACGAGCGTGAAGACTCGGAACGGCGCGCCCATCGGCCAGCGTCGTCGCGCATGAAATCCATCGACCAGCAGTGATTCGGCTGCGTGCGGCGATCGGCGTGACGGCCTGGCGTGCCCCGGCGCGAATACGCCGCTTCCGTCGGCGCACGCGCCAGACCAGCGGCGCGATACACCCGCTCACGCGTTTGTGATTGACGAGCATGCCCGCCCGACGCAGCAGGACGGTCAGCCGTCCGATAGCCCGCAGCGCGGCCGCGCCGTTGCTAGCGCGACGATCTGTGCGCGCAACGCCTCATCCGACGATCGGCGCGATCGATAGCGCACCATCGCCCGGCACGCCCCGACGGGGCGCACGCATGCCGCTCCGTGTGGCCGTAGGCCTCGCCCGCGATGCGCACGGCGTCCCGGCGCGCCGCGGGCGTCACCACTTTCGGCCCAACAATCCTTTCAGCGTTTGGTTGTCGAGCGTCAGATCGGCGACGATCGTCTTCAACTTGCGGTTCTCGTCCTCGAGCTGCCGCAGCCGCTTCGCCTCCGAGAGCTGCAGGCCCGCCGTACTTGGCCTTCCAGCGGTAGAACGTGTGGCGCGACACCCCGTGCGTCCGACACAGCTCGTCGACCTTCCGGCCGGCATCGGCCTCGTGCAGGATGCTCAGAATCTGCTCTTCCGTGTGGCGCCGTCGCATCGGTCCCTCCTTGTCGGGACGAGCGGCGGTCACATTGTAAATGGCTTAACTTTCGGGGGATGGGTCACGAGATACGGCAGGAGAAAATGCGTACCCCACCGTGGCAGCGAAATCTGTAGACATTCCGAGCCTGTGGGCAGCACCCGCACCGATGGTGAGCAGATACATGAAGGCGACGAAGTGCAGCGCGAGCACCAGGTGCGCCCCGTACGGCCAGTGCTGCTTCCGAAAGAGCAGTTGAAGCATAACGGCAAGCACGATGGCTTCTATGCCGACGGCGATTGTATACACTGACTGCACACGCGCGTCGAATCGCGCGTTGAACAGCGGCCGCTGCGGATCGTTGTCCGCGACGCGCGCCGCAGCCAGCCTGCCGACGGTGCCGGATCGATCGGATTCGATCAGCGAGGCCAGGTTGAACCCCGCCAGTGGCGCCGACAGGAAAAAGATGGCTGCGCATACGAGATACACCTTGAACGGTGTGAGATACCGCTGCCGCCGGCCTCCAAGGTACTCGGCGGTCAACCAGCCCGGTATCGCCAGACCGCGCAGCGTTCGCACGGTCTTGAATTTCATGTCGAGGTTCGCGACTTCGTCGAACAGCTCGCGGAAGAAACGCCGCGCCGAGAGGTCGTCCGGACGGATCCGCCGCTGACCGCAGTTGGAACAGTACTCCTGCGTGAGTTCGGCCGAGCAGTTCGGACACTTCGACATGGACCCGGGATCCTACTCGTTACGCGCGCTCAATAAGTCAGCCCCCGAATGTAACTGACGACCGGCACTCGAATCGGCCCGCATGAAATTGTGTCGCCGTTTCCGCGGGCGGACCTACCTCCCGTCCACGAGTTTCTCGAGAGCAAGTTGCCCGGCAACCAGTGCGAGTAGACCCGCTGTGGAATGGCCCGATCCTTGTTGACCGAGGAGCCTGCTAACGGACTTGATGGGTGCACGATGCTGACGCTGCCAGACCGCCCCGGACGTTCGCGAAGACGATAGCGTAAGTCCTATGAACGCGAGAGTCCCTACGTCGCCGATGCTAGCGTGAGACCGCCTCGCGCGACCGATTGTCACGGGCGTAACGGCCCGGAGGTCGGCCCACGTGGCGGCTGAACGCCGTGCTGAATGTGCTCGCCGAGCCGTAACCGACGCGTTCGGCGACCTGGCCGACGGAGACGTCGGGCCGGCGCAGCAAATCCTTCGCGACCACCATCCGCCAGGCGAGCAGGTACTCCATCGGCGGCAACGCCATCGTCCGCGTGAAGCGTTCGAAGAACGCCGAGCGTGACAGCCCGGCCGTCTGCGCCAGCTGGGCAAGGGTCCACGAACGCGCGAGCTGTCCATGCATCTGCCGCATCGCTGCCGCCAGCTGCGGATCGGCCAGGCCCCGAGCAGCCCGGGAGGCGTGTCCTCGCCCGGCGTCGCCCGCAACGCTTCAATCAGCAGCACTTCCACCAGGCGGGTGAGCACGAGGTCGCGTCCTGGCTTCCGGTCGCTCGCTTCCTCGCCCACCAGGCGCACCAGGGTCGAGAGCCGTTCGATGCCGCGCACGTGCACGAGCGACGGCAGCAGCGACACGAGCAAGGAGGTATCGGGTGAGTCAAAGACGAACCAGCCGCCAAGCAATCGCACGTCCGGGCGCCCGCCGCGCGTGCCGTGGCGGGTCTCTCCGAGGACCGTGGCCCTCGCGTGAGGGTCGAAGCGCTCGAATCGCACTGGCTCGAAGCCCGACATGGTGAAGCCAGGCGTCGCCGGGAGCAGGACGAAATCGGCCGCCTCCAGCGTGAGCGGCCGGTGTCCGTCGACGGTCAACCAACAGCTGCCCTCGAGCACCGCGCAAGAGCTCGGCTGGCCGAAGGCGGAGTAGCGAACGCCCCAGCGGCCGGCGCCGCTGATGCGCCCCGAGAACACCGCGCGCGGCTGAAGCTACCCGGACCGTCGAATTCGGCCGGCGCCGCGGACTGAAGCGCCGTCAACCGTTCCGCCGTCGATTCGACATCGCCGGTGACCCGTCCAGCCCCCTTTGACGCGATATCGATGTGGAAGCGCCTGCATACATGTTCTCCTCATTGTGAGTGTCTACAGCGGCGGAACCGGATGGTTCTTCATCATCTCCGACATACCGTTCGCGAGAAACGCGCTGACCACCTCCGCATGCGCCTGTAGCAGCTTGACCACATACGCGTCCTTCGACGTCTCGATGACCCGTACGCCACCTGCCGTCAGCTCATGCCTGGCCTCAATCCGGTCCGCGTTCTTGAACAGCTCCGCAAACAGCGGATCGCGCTGATGAATCGGTCGGCCCTCCTTCACCCTTGCCAGCATCGCCGCGACGTGCGTCTGCAGCAGGCGTGTGACCTCCGGATTCTTCGATTCAGTGACGGTTTCGATGCCGTCCTCTCGCACGACAACCTGTCGGTTGATTTCCGTTCGGTGCTCGAACAGCTGGTGAAACAGCTGCATGTCTGCAGCGTGTGCCGCATCGCCCATCATGCCTCGACCTCCGCGTCCGCCTTGTCCGAACGCGGGCGTGACGAAGATCAGAGCGATGAGCAGCATCTGAGTGAAAGACGCCGTGTGAAGCCGTTTAGTCATGACCGCCTCCTTCGCAGGCAGACCCGTAGCCGCTGAGTGTCAACCCTTCGCGAGTGACTCGGCGACACGCACCATTCGCTCGCGTGCGTCACGCGCAACCGATGACAGTTCGGGAGTTCCCTGCAGCATTACCGTGCTGAGCAGCGCCTCGGGATCGGTCAGCCGGACACCTGTGCGCGCTTCCCCCAGCCATTCGACCGTCACGTTGCACGGCAGCAGCAGTCCGACTGATGGGTCAGCCGAGATCGCGCTGAACGCCAACGGCGGATTGCACGCGCCGAGAATCACGTAAGGACGGAACTCCCGGCCAAGCTTCTCCCGGAACGCTGCACGCAGGTCGATCTCCGTCAATACGCCGAATCCCTCCTGCTTGAGTGCCTCTGGTACGCGCGTCACCGCAGTCTCGAAGGGAAGCGGCAGTTCGACGTTGAATCCCAATTCTTTAGACATATCGCTACACCAACGCCGTTACTCGTTCGCCGGCGCTCTGGCTTCTCCCACATGTGGGAGCCAATCGCGCCTGAAAGGGTTCCAGGACGCCCGGGGACAAAGTTGTGCAACTGGTGGTCCGACGGCCTCCGGACGCAGATCGCCAGAACTGCGCCCGAACGCCCACATCCGTGGTCGGACGGAGCCCGCACAGGCAGGAAAAATCCCCCCCTGGGCAATCGCGCGCGCGGATTGGCTCCCAAGCGTTGGTTGAGGAACGCGTTGATGGCGGCTTTGACGGATGCGGCCAGCGATGCGGGCACGTCCGTCGGCAACGGCCGGCAGATCGCCAGAGTGCGCTTCAGCATTGCGCGAGATGTGCCTCCATCGTCGCGCACATTTTCGGGTCGATCTCGCCTTCGAGATGTTGCGAGAAGAGCGACAGGTCGTATCACCCGCTCCAGCAGGACTGTTACGTCGCTCACGCCTGCTGATTCTAGGCCTCGGACAGTGCGGACCCAGCTGCGAGTCGGCCTGCGCATCGCCTCCCTCCGTCAGCGACGCCCGCCGTCGACAAGGGCTCCATCTCGGCCTGTCCACGGGCTCTGACTGACACGAGCATCGGGAATAGCGTGACGAGCGCGCGGCAGCGTCAGGGCCCACCGTCGGAATGTGCGCTGGTGCTCGTCTACAGCTTGGGCGTAGGCGCTACTGACGGCCGCGACCCGCCCACATGGGAAAGCCCTTGGCGTCGCGGAACGTCATCGTCTCGGAGCCCTTCTTGATTTCGCGCACGAGCACCACTTCGCGACCCTCGACCGTGCTTCTCGCACCGATGACGTCGATCTGGTCGCCCTTGGCGAGCACATACTTCTTCTCTGCCTGGTACCAAGATGGACCGACTGCGAGTTCCAGCATCGCGTCGGATGTTTTGAGCATGACATGCATGCCCTGATTGGGGCCTGGTTTCAGTTCTTCCACCGTGCCGATTGCGGTCCTCTCCGCCGCCACGCTGTAGTTGGCGGGCCCGCCACTCCCGCGTCCCTGCGCCGCAACTCCGGCCGTCATCACGACTGCCAATGAGGCGACACCCCACAGCCACGAGGCGTCCCTGATCTTCATAAAGCCCTCCTTCTTGGTGCAGAGTCCTTCGGATAAGCGATCCGCCGAGGGAATGATGCAACATCAGCGCCGATCTGAGATCGGCCCTTGCGAAGCACGATCGTGAAGGCGCCGGCGAAGAGCTCAACAAGAGCGGAACTGATCACAAAGTGAAGACGGAAAGGAGGGTGATGCTGCTCTTGGAACATACAGGTCGTCCAGGTGCTGGAATAGCGCATCGACGTCAGGTGGTTCAGCTCGCGCTGCCGGGGACTTGGGCCAATAGTCCCCGACAAGGAGGATTCCCCACCACTATGGAATTCTTCGCGGGCCTCGGGGGCCGACCGACATCGCGTACCAGGCCGCTGGTGAACGTTCCCAACAGGCGCGGTTGTTTCACGAGATCGGCGCCCTCTCGACGTTCGCGCTGTTGACCTTGCCCGCGATCGCAGCGCTCCTCGTGACGGGCAGTATCAGGGCGACCTTCGTCGTGGCCACTGGCCTCAACATGCTGGTGCCATCGTTGGCGCTTGCCGCGTCCTTCTATTTCGACCAGCCGGCCGGCCCCGCCTGTGCGGCTTTCCTGGCGCTCAGCGTCGCGGTGGCGGCGGTCGGCAGCAAATATCGAGAAGTCGGCCGGCCCATCTCCGTCTGGTGAGTGAGCCTGGTCGTCACCGGCGTGCTCCACTATTGGATGGCCCTTGAGGCCGTTCAACGCATCGCGACGGAGCCTTGAGCGTGGACTGCGGATTGGATTTCTGAGCCTCCGGGATCGAAGCATCACGATCGGCGTCCGCTGCAACATCGAGCGCTGTCCGGTTCGACAAGGTGTCATTTGCCTTCGATGAGCACGTTGTGCTTCGTGACGTGCCGTTTTGGCGTGCCAAAGGGAAGTATGGCGATTCTGCTCGGGCCAAGCGGCGCGGGAAGTCTGTCATTCTGAAACGCATTCTCGGGCTTCTTCGATCGGCTCGGCAACATTTTCGTCAACGGCGAACGCATCGCCCACATGTCCGAGTGCGACCTCATGCGAGTGCGCGCTGACATCGGCATGTTGTTTCAGGAGACTGCGCTCTTTCACGTCACTGACCGTCGCCGAAAACGTCGGGTACCGGCTCTACGAAGAAACCGATGTGCCGCAACACCAGGTGCGTCAGCTCGATGATCTCACGACAGGATTTGATCCGATCACGGCGACCACCCTCGATGACCAAATCGTGAAGCTGCGAGACCTGGAGCACATGACGTCGATTGCCGTGACGCACCAGATTCGCGATGCGGTCTACGTCGCCGAGCACGATGCCTTCCGCGCTGGCGGTCGTGTGCAGATCGTACCGGCCGCCGCGTCGGCGGCGGAGCGCGTCACGTTCTTGGTGTTGCACGACGGCCGCATCCAGTTCCAGGGCAGCGCAGCCGAGCTGCGCGCGTCGCGTGATGAATACCTGCGGGAGTCTCTGTTCATGACGCTTCCTCCATGGTGAAACACGCGAACTCGAAGACAACACGATCAGGTGACGGACCTTCTCCGCGCCCATCCGAGTATTTTCAGAAGCTCCTCTCGAAGTTGACGTCTTCCGTGGACTTGTCGCCGCCTGCGGCGTGGCGGGGCGGAGTCCGCAGCGGCGGGACCCCCCCGCCTTGAGCGATCCCGCGAGATGGCTTCTTAGCGTTGCTTGAGGAACGCGCGGAT
>CAVTIL010000013.1:0-34305 GCA_963734695.1 uncultured Acidobacteriota bacterium | reverse complement strand
CAGCAGTTTGCCTGGCTGCTCCTCCGCGAGGGCGCGGCTGTCGACGAACATGCGGAAGATCTCGCGGACGACGTCCGGCCGCTCTTTCGAGAGTTCCTGGCGGACAACGAACACGTGATTCATGCAGATCACGCCTTCGCGCGTGTACCACTCTTTCGCAGCGGCAGCAGCGTCGGGCACGAGGGTCTTGAGCCGCGGATCCTCGGGCATGTCGTTGCCCATGATCGCCGCCGCGATCTCGCCGTTGAACAACATCTCCTTCAACTTTGAGCCGGCAGGCAGCTTGCGGACGTTGGCAGGATCGCTGTACTCGCTGAAATGCGCGTCGTCGATCGTCAGCCACGTGACCTTGTTCAGGTCGACGCCGTATTCGTGCTGAAGAATGCCGCGCGCCCACACGCCGGTCGTCTGCGCGTAGGTGCGAACGCCGACTTGTTTGCCCTCGATGTCCTTCGGGTTGAGGTGTCCGAACTCCGCGTTGTAGGCGACGGTCTTGTGCTGGAAGCGCCCGGAGATCGGAATCGGAATCATCACATACGGCTTGCCGTAGGCCTTCGCCTGCAGATACGTGACGATCGCGAGCTCGCCGGCGTCGTAGGCGTTCTCGCGCAACATCGCCTTGAACGCATCGTGCGCGAGCTTCGGCCCGCAGCAATCGAGCGTGGCCACGTCGGACTTCACGCGGCCATCCCGGATCGCTTGCGTCACTGGGTATTCGGCGAGGTTGGTCCTGATCTTAACGGTGCGACAGTGCTCATTTGATTCCCAGGACCTCTTTGGCTTTGTCGATCGCGCCGTAGGTGCTCACGGGCTTCGACATCAAAAATCGAAACCCTTCCGCGACGACGCGCTCGACGTTCTTGGTCGTGACGTGCGGATGGCCGACTGCAACGTTGTGCTTCTTGCAGGTCGCCACGATGTGCTCCATCGCGCCATGGACCTGCGGGTGGTCATACTCGCGTGGAAACCCAAGCTCCTGGCTCAGGTCGCCTTCCCCGATCAGTACGCAACCAATCCCCTTCACGCGCGTGAGAATGTCGTCGAGATTGTTCATACCGCTGACGCTTTCGCACTGGATGATCACGAGAATTTCGCCGTTCGGGTCGAGCGGCCACACGTCGGCCTTCTTGTAGTACTCCTGCTGGCTCAGTCCCCAGTAGCGGCTGCACGCCGTCGGGCCGTCGCCACGCACGCCGATCGGCTCGTAGCCGTCCGCGGTCTTCGGCCGCGCGTAACGGCACGAGGCCACGGCGTTGTAGGCCTGATCGGCATCGCCGATGTGTGGGAACACGACGCCGTACACGCCTCGATCGAGCGCCTGCTTGGCATACGACTGGTTGCGCTCGACGCCGTTGGCCGGCACGCGCACCAGCGGCGTCACCGCCGGCGCCAGCGATCCGGCGTTCAGAATCTGTTTGCGGTTGAGCAGGTACTGCAGCGCATCACCCAACGCGCGCACGTCGAACGGGTTGTGCTCCATTTCGAAGATGACCCCGTCGTACGGCGCGGTGCTGAATTCGATCGCGCTCTGTGCGTCGGCATGCGCGAACGACGCAAACGCCGGGCGACCCTTCTCCAATGCACCGATGATGTTGTTCAGTCGACGTGAGACGGCCATGTCGTCCTCTGTACTCCCTGTCAGTCGTCCGTTCTGCGCCACGGTGCGAAGTATTCCTCCGCCCGGCGCACCAGCGACGTCAGCACGATGCCCAGCATCATCAACACCAGAATCGGCACGAACATCGACGCCGTGTCGTAGCGGTTGCTGTACTTCACGATCAACGCGCCCAAGCCGGTGATCGCGGTGAAGAATTCGGCGACCACCATGCCGATGATCGCGCGGCCGATGCCAAGCCGCAGCCCGGTCATCATGTACGGTACCGCCGACGGCAGGATGATCTTCATAAAGACCTCGCGCTCGTTCGCGGCGAACGCGGTGCTGACATCGATGAGCGACTGCGGCACGTTGCGGACGCCTGCCGCGGTGTTGATCAAGACCGGAAACACCGTCAGGATCGTGACGATGAACAACTTGGCGAGATCGCCGAGGCCGAGCCACAGAATCACGAGCGGGATCACGGCGACCAGTGGCGTGGCATAGAGGGCGTTGATCAGCCAGTCCGTCGCCGCATCGACTACCCGATAGCGTCCGATCGACAGCCCCAACACGATGCCGATGGCACCGCCGGCGGCAAAGCCGATGACGACCGTCTGCAAGCTGCTGATGAACGCCTGCAGGAGCTCACCAGACGCCACCATCGCCGCACCGGCCGTCAACACCGCCGTGGGGTATGAGAGAAACAGCGGGCTGGTGTGGCGTCCGACAAATTCCCACGCGCCGACCACGGTCAGCATCGACGCAAGCCGAATCATCCACATCCGTCCCCTGACTCTCGGCGGGACGTCCGGATGATCCTCGACGCGCGCTTCGACTAAGGGGAGCGGGTGGACGATGGGCCGTGCGTCGGTGCTCAAGCGGGCACCGCCTCCGCCGTCCGAATCAATGACCAGACCAGGGAGCGAATCTGCTGAAAGGCGACATCACCGCGGAGCTCCGGGAGTTCCGGCCGGGGATAGGGAAACGGGATGTCAATCACCTGCTTGACTCTCCCCGGCTTGGCCGCCATCACGATGACACGTTCGCTCAGGTAGATCGCTTCATCGAGATCGTGTGTGACAAACAGCGTCGTCTTGCCGGTCGCAGCGTGAATGCGGAGCAGCTCTGCTTGCAGCACTTCCCGTGTTTGCGCGTCCAAGGCGCTGAATGGCTCGTCCATCAGCAGAATGGCGGGGTCGATCGCCAGCGCGCGGGCGAGGCCGATGCGCTGCTGCATGCCGCCGGACAACTGATGCGGGTACTGGTCTGCGGCGTGCGCAAGGTTGACCAGCGTCAGCAGTCTCCGAGCCGACTCCGCGCGCGCCGCACTGGGCATGCCTTGCAGCTCGAGGCCGAACTGGACGTTCTGCGCAGCCGTCCGCCATGGCAGGAGGCTCGCGTGTTGAAACACGAACCCGCGGTCGCGGCCCGGCTTGGTCACCGGCTCGCCGTCAACGACGATCGAGCCACCGTCCGATCGAATCAACCCCTGGACAATCTTCAGCAGCGTCGTCTTGCCGCAGCCGCTTTCGCCGATGATCGACACAATCTCGCCCTGGCGGACGTCGAGGCTGACATCGCCGAGCACACTCAGAATGCGATCGTCGACCGGGCGACGGCCGCGGATCCGGAAACTCTTTCGGACGTTGCGAACCGCGAGCTTGATCGATTGATCAGCGGCGCTGGTCGGAACTGTCTGTGTAATCTGCGTCATCTGCGGCCCTGGCCGAATTTATCTGCGTCATCTGCGTCATCTGCGGCCCTGGAGGAATTTGTCTGCGTCATCTGCGTGGCGAGCCGTCGGGTACAACGTCAACGCGGTCTTCCCGAAGATCCAGGCCCGATCGTCGTCGGACAGCGAGGCGAGGGCCGCCCTGGCATCGCCGAGCAGCGACGGCAGCGTCCCGGCCGAGGCCGGGAAGTTCGAACCCCAGGCGATACGGCGGCTGCCAAAAACTTCGACCAGTTTCGGAAAGAACGTCTCGGGCGTGGCGGCACCGCCCTTCGACTTGTCCACGGTGCGAGGCGTCAACTTCAAATAGAATGTTCTCGAAGGGTTCCAGGCCAAACAGCGACGAGGCCTTCTTGTACGGCGTGCCATCCGCGATGTCGGGCCGGCTCAGGTGATCGAGGATGATCTTGGCCTTCGGGAACCGCTTCGCCAGCCCTGCGACCTGCGCGAGGCCCGTCGGATCCGTCTGCAGGCAGATCGGCACGCGGGCATCCGAGCACAGCTCCCACGCTCCGAACGATCGACGGTCGTCGAGCGAGCTCGGATCAAAGCCCTTTGTGCTTCCGCCAGTGAACAGCCGAAGGCCGCCGACGCCCCGTTCGATCCACTTGCGAATGGTCGCCGGCGCATCCTGGCGCCAGCAGATCGACGGTGCCCACGGCGGTGAAGCGGCCTGGATACTTTGCGATCGAGTCAGCGAGATAGCTGTTGTCGTACCCATAGCAGGTCGACGCCTGGACGATGGCGGCCTGGTGAATGCCGGCCTCGTCCATCGCCGCCACGTATTGCTCGACCGTCACCGGACGTTCCTGCGACCACTCCGACTGCACGTCAAACAACGGCACGCGCGGATAGCGGTGCTCGTCGGCCGAGATGATGTGAGGGTGAATGTCGACGTAGTGGAAAGATTTCATGCTGCTTCACGCTGCTTGAGCAGGCTGTCGAGCCTGGGATAGACGCGGCGCGCGTTCCCTTCGAAGATCTGGTGACGCTGTCCGGCGCTCAGGTGCGCGCAGGCATCGACGTATCGCTTCGTGTCGTCGAAGTACTCGCCGGTGTCGGGATCGCGCCCGCGCACCGCGCCGATCATCTCCGACCCGAACAGGATGTTGTCCACGGGCACGACCTGCGTCAGGAACTTGACGCCCGGCTCGTGATACACGCAGGTGTCGAAGAAGACGTTGTTCAGCAGCGGCTCCAGCGGGCGCTTCGCCTGTTCGAGCGAGAGCCCGCGGTAGCGCCCCCAGTGATACGGGACCGCGCCGCCGCCGTGCGGAATCACGAATCGTAGCGTCGGAAAATCGGTAAACAGGTCCGACAACAGGAATTGCATGAACGCCGTCGTGTCGCCGTTGATGTAATGCGCGCCGGTGCCGTGGAAGCACGGGTTGCATGACGAGCTGACATGGATCATCGCCGGCACGTCGAGCCGCACCATTTCCTCGTAGATCGGATACCAGTAGCGAGCGGTGAGCGGCGGATCCTGCCAGTACCCGCCCGAGGGATCCGGGCTCAGGTTGCAGCCGACAAAGCCAAGCTCCTCGACGCATCGCCGCAGTTCGGGAACGCAATTCGCGGGAGACACGCCGGGCGACTGCGGCAGTTGGCACACAGCGGCGAAGTTCTCCGGGAACAACGCGCAGGCGCGATGGATCAGATCGTTGCACACGGTCGCCCACACCCGGCTCGTCTGCTCGTTGCCGAGGTGATGCGCCATCTGGCCGGCGATCGGCGAGAACAGCGTGAGATCGCCGCCGCGCTCCCGTTGCAGCCGCAGCTGACCCTGTTCAATCGCTTCACGGATGTCATCGTCGCTGATGCGAAGGTCCGCTGGCTGCGGCGCAGTCCGCGGGACTGTCTATGGCGTCGAGTTGTTGCTTGCGCCACGCCTGCAGCGTCTTTCGGCGCGGTCGTAAAGTGTCCGTGGCAGTCGATGATCATGGGCGATGCTCAGCTCAGAAGCTTGCGCGCGTCCTCGGCAAGCGACATGTCGACAACGCGCTCGTACGGCAACATCTCCTTCTGAATCTGGAACTCGATATTGATCTGCTGCATGTAGACGCACCCGCTCCGGCGACAGTGTCAGGTCGGACGCGAAGGGCTTGTAGGTCTGAAGGTAGTTCCACTCGGAGAGGTGCTCGCGGTCCGGAGCATTCGGGAACACGGCCTTGCGAGCGCTGAGAAACGCGTCCTGCGCCGACGGCTGCTGAACGAATCGGAACAGCGTTGCGTAAGCGGCCAGCACGCGCACCAGCACGTCGCGCTTTGCCTCGATCGCGCGAGCCGACGTCCATCCCGCCTGATACGTGAATTCCTTCAACTCCGCCGACATGTTGCCGTTCGGCAACGCGTGCACACCGTACGAGGCCGCATCGTCCACGAACGACGCCGGCCCGGTGCCGGCATCGACGGTCCCAGCCATGACGCCCTTGAAGATGTCGGTGTTGGAGCCGATCGTCACGAAGCGCACTTTGGACGACATCGACCGAGTACTTGCGTAACAGCGAGACGGTCAACTGGTGCACGAGTGCGCCAACGGCGCCGACCCCGACGTTCTTGCCTTCGAGATCCTTCAGGGTCCTGACGTGGTCCTTGGCGCTGAACAGCGCCTGCGCCGGCAGCAGCGTCGCGGCGTTGATGATCTTCAAGTCGGCGCCGTGCTCGACCGCTGGGAAGACCTGCCCGAACCCCGACATCGGCGAGACATCCACCGACCCGCTGTAGATACCGCTGAGAATCTTGGCGCCGTCAGCCATGGCGAGCACGTTCGGCTCGAGATCGAATGACTCCAGGAATTTCTGCTGGCGCAGCAGCTCCGACATGGTCGTGTTCAATCCACCGGCGCCGGTGGCTATTTCCACGACGTTCGACGAGGTCGCGGTTTGCCGTCTGCACCCGGCCGCGGCGAAGAACGCCGCAGCGGAGAGCCGGGTCATCATTTCCCGCCGTGAGAGCACTTGGGCCATATCAGTTCCCCACGTTCACGAACAGTTCGTCGACGCGCATGCGGCGCGGCGTCAACTGCTGCTTGAATGCCGTCTCTTCCAGGGCCTTGATCGTGGGCAGGTTCGCCGCGATGCCGTACGGCAGCGGATCGTCGCCGACGATCTTGCGCAGCCCGACGTACTTCTTGTCGGCTGGATTTGCCGAGGGATTCGCGCGAAGCGCGGCCAGCCACTCATCCTTGGCGCGTGCGAATGCGTTGAAGATCGAGTCAGCGACCCACGGATGGTTCTTCAACACCTCGTCCTTGACGACGATGGTGCCGTGCATCGGGTAGATGCCGGTGCGCTTGTACCAGTCCGCTTCCATTTCCTTCGCGTTCGGAAACAGATCCGGATAGTTGGCCTCGACCTTCTGCCATTCGCCGGTTGGAGCGCCCGTGCGCCCCACACCCGCATTGCCATCGAACCCGGCGGCGAGGTCGCCCGCGGCCATCATGTCCGCCAGTGACATGCCCGTGAGACGCGCGCACCACATTGGACGGGAGCGGAAGTTGCGTCACGTGCTCTTCGTCGTCGACCACCCAGGTGACCTTCGACGAATCAACGCCGAATTCGTCGATCAGCACTCCCCTGGTCCAGCACGCCGGTCGTCACCGAATAGGCGCGCACGCCGACCTTCTTGCCCTCGAGATCCTTCGGGGCTTGACGCCCGAATCGGGGTGGACCAGGAGGCCCGAATGATGGAACCGCCGCTGGACGAAGATCGGCAGCGCCACGAACGGTGCGCCGTAAGCGCGCGCGATGATGTACGTCGTCGGCGCCAGTTCGCAGACATCGAACTCGACCTGCCTCACCATGCGGCGGAACGCCGCGATCTGCGGCTTCACGGTGATGTATTCGGCGTCGACACCCTCGATCGGAATCGATCCGTTGCGCACCGCGGCGGTGTGCGGATGATCGGCGATCGCGAATGTCAGATGAACGCGATTGGACACGGTGTGGACGGCTCCTTTTGATTACTTCGGCGACGCGGCTGACGAAAACCGGCCCGGCTGCCTCAACCACGTGTCGACGTAGTCGAACGTGCGCCTGGCGGTATCGCCGAACTCCGGACGTGCACGGCGCGAACCCATGCGTGGCGCCTTCGACCATCACCAGCTCCTTGTCCTTGGCGGCCAGGTGGTCGTAGATGATTTCGTCCGGCACCATCAGGTAGTGGCACGTCATGGCCATCACCAGGGTGGGCACGGTAATGCCCTCCGCGTTGCCGGGTGTGCTGTTCATCGCCGACTTCCAATCGACACCGACGATGTTGTCTTCGGTGAACGCAAAATCCTTCCCGATGCGAATGGCCGACTGCGCCAGGAATTCGCGCACGGTGGTGTTCTGCGACATCACGCCAAGCGTGCCGAGGGCTCCATCCGGCCGCGCGCCCGACGGCGGCCTCACCGAGCGCGCGATTTCCCTTGCCGTAGTGCCATCCGCTTTCAAGACCGGATGTGCCGCCCGCGTCCTCGACACGATGCGAACATCCGGCTGATACAGCCGCGCGCCGATCGCATTGGGGCCCATACCCGGCACGACGAACGGCTCGTCATCCGTGAAGTGACCCTTGCCCTGCTCGATCAGCGCGAGGCGCGCCTTGGCTTGCTCAACGAGCGCAGCACTGCGAGCCGCCTGGCCGGCATAAAACTGTGCCGCGAAGTCTGAGCTGTAAGTGGCGCGGCGATTCGCCGCGTCATAACCGTTGGCCGCGGTGAACATGTCGAGCATCAGCCTTGCGCTCACGCGGCGTGCTGAATCCACGGCCGGATCGACAGAGCTCATCTGGTGAAACGCGCCAAGCGTGGGATCGAGCAGAACCAGACGCGTCGGCCTTCTCGAGGCCCTTCACGCGATCGGTCCGGCAGGGCGAGATCTTCTCCGGGCCGGCACACGCCGTCGGTCCGTTCTCGGCGGCATTCTGATAGAACGTCATGTGGTGACCGCCGCCGCTGTGCGTGACGATCACCACGTTCCCAACGCTGGGCAGGCCGCGCAGGTACTTCAGCGCCGCGGAGATTGACGGACCGTACTGATCGGCAGGCTCGTCGCCCTCGTTCGTGACCAACAGGATGCGATAGCCGCGCCGGGCCATCTCGCGGCCCGACGCGTGATTGAAGTTGCTCGCGCCCGGATGGGCGAAGAGCAACGCGATGCGCGACGGCGTGATGCCAGGTGCCGGCTCATACAACACCGCGTCACTTGCCGTATCACCCCGGCCGCCGACACGCACGTACGTCGTTCGCGGTACCGGCGCGCCGCCGGTGCGTTCCTGCGCGAACGCCGTTCGCGGTCCTGCCGCGCCGCCGGTGGGTTCCTGCGCGAACCCCACCGGCTGAAGTGCGACACATGCCGTCGCGGCCGCCAGTGGCCGTCTCATGCTAAGAACCGAGCCCGATTAATCCGTGTTATCTGCGTCATCTGCGACCCTGGAATGTCTGCGTCATCTGCGGCCGGCCTCTAGAAATCGACCTGGACGCTGAACTTCAGCAGCCGCGCGTCGAGAATCTGTGTCGGCATCAGCCAGTTCGGGCCGTAGGTCGAATTCACCTGCAGCACCGTGCTGGCATTGAGCGCGTTATACAGATCGACGTTCGCCTGCAGCGTGCGTCTGGCCGAAGCGCAGCATCTTCGAGAACCGGACATCCAGTTGCGTGATGCGATCGTCGAGAGATATGCCGAACCCGCCGGCAGCAGGTCGATCGTCACATTCGTCGTGCCGGCGAGCGGCCGTCCCAGCGACGGCTGAATGGCGGCGTTCGGCACCGTGAAGTTGGCGGCATAGTTCGCGGCGGGGATGTTCTGGAACGTCGCCGCGACCTGCGAGTGCCACGGCAACGGGTACGAGCCGTTCAGCCGGATGCGATGCTGATACGGATTCTGGCTCTTGCAGTTGTAGAGCTGCTGCGGCGAGTCGACGACGAAACAGTTGTCGGTGCCAGAGAAGGTCGTGCCGCCGGCTGAACCGGACACGAACGTATTGCCGACGTTCCAGCCACCGGTGATCCGGCCACCCTTCGCCGAATCGCGCCACGAAGTTGAGATCGAACCCGTTGTAGACCTCCGTCGGGTTGCCGAACTTCTGCGCCAGACCCTGGACGTTGGCGACCTGTGCCGAACATCGTCGGCTTGATGTCATACAGGCCGCAGACCTGCGTGCCGCTGATCGAGCCGAGCCGCGAATCGGTCGGCGCGGTGATGCAGAACGGATCGTAATCGTCCGGCGTGACCAGCGTGTTGTCGGTCACGACGAAGTTGCCGAACCAGCGGCGATAGTAGGTCGCGCTCAGCGCAACGCCCTGGCCGCAGCTCGTGATCGACGCCGAACGAGGCCTGCCAGTTGTTCTGCCGCTTGCCGAAGCCGTTCATGAAGCCCTGATCGGGCACCGTGTTGACGACGGCCTGTCCGAACGCCTGGTTGTCGAGCGCGCAGGCATTCGCCGTTGGCGGCGGGATTCTTCAGGTCGCAATCGGGGAAAAAGTCGGGGTTGCGGTCGGTCCACGTGCGGTTGGCCTGCACGACCACGCCCGCTCCGGGGCCGAACGGCCGTCGCGTAGCCGCTGTTCAGCGATTCGACGTATCGGCCGAGGCCGCCCTTGACGGCGGTGCCGCCGTTGCCGAACAGATCCCACGCGACGCCGACGCGCGGGTTCACATCGTGCCAGCACGGCAGGCAATCGACGCGATCGTAGTGGACCGCCGACGTGTTCGGGAAACCGACGGGTTGATCGATTTCACCCGAATAGGCTCGCAGATACTCGTAGCGAAGCCCCGCGCTGACGGTCAGCCGCTGCAGGCTCCACTGATCCTGCAGCGAAGATGCCGAGACTCGGCCGCACGAACGCCGGGTTGATCAACGGGGTCGTGTACTGGGTGAGCCGGTTGGGGCTGCCATTGTTGAAGCGATAGCTCACCGGCAGCGAGATGGCGCCGCGCTCGCGGTAGTCGACGTAGCGCCGTGTCATGAGCATGTCAAACCCGGCCTTGAAATTGTGCTGCCCCGTCACATACGACGTCGATCCGCGCATGATGATGGGCGCGGCAATGTTGTCGCGGCGGTTGACGATGCCGTTGTAGGTGAATCCCGTCGACTGCTCGACGATGCGGACGTTATTGGGATTGCCGCCGCACGACATGATCTCGGGGAAGCCGACGGCGTAGTGATTGTTCATGAAGTTGATGCCGGCGTCGAACAGCAAGTGATTGCTGGCCGGGAACGTCCAGCCGCCCTGGACGACGTTGACGTCGTTGCAATACGCATTGGCGCGCTCGGAGGCTTCGATCGCCAGCGTGCCGGAATCCAGATCGCCGGTCTGGTTCAGCGAGTCGTTGTTCTGCCAGTCGTACGATCCCCAGAACTTGTGCTGCGAAGTGGCCGCCCAGGTCAAACGCACGCCGTCCGACCGCAGATCCTCCGGCGCTTCAGCCGGCCGGTTCAGATCCGGCGTGAACATCCAGTCGGCCGTATTCGAATCGTGAAACAGGTTGGCGATGCGCGTGCGGCGGCCATTGCGGCGGTGCGCCGTGGTGAACCACAGCTTGTCGCGCAGCACCGGTCCGCCAATGACGGCATTGAAGTCGTAAATCGACCGTACGCTGTTCACCGACTTCAGTCCCTGCGCCTGGAGATCGTCGGAGAGATTGTCCGCTTGCAGCGAGTGTCCCGTGCCGGCGGCGAAGATCGTACCGGAAAACTGGTTCGCGCCGTCGCGGCTGATGATGTTCACCTGCGCACCGCCGCTGGAATACTCGGCCGATCCGCCGGAGCCCGCTTCGACCACCACCTCCGCCGCGGCCAGCGGATTCATGAAGTACGTCCGGCCGGTCGGGTTGTCGAGCATGTTGAACGACATGCCGTTCTGCAGCGTGCGCTGGTCGGTCTGGCGCGCGCCGTGAATCGACATGCGCACCGACGCCTCGCCGCGGCTGCCGCCCACGTCCTGCGCGGACGGCGGCGCCGCCGCCGCGGGCATCAGCGCGATCAGCGACAAGGTGCTCTTGGCAGTCGGGACCGTCGCCAGCTCGTCGCTGCTAATCACCTTCTGCTGCGTGACGCGCGTCACATCGACCAGTGGACTGGCGGCCGGTCACCGTCAGCGTCTCGCTGAGCTCGCCCACTTTCAGGTCGCCGTTGACCGTGGCGGTGAAATTCGACGTCAGCTGTATGCCTTCCTTCGATCAACGTCGCGAACCCCTGCAGCGAGAACGTCACGGTGTAGAGCGCCAGGCCGCAACTCGATGACCTGATACTGCCCCTGTTCGTTCGTCACCCCGGTCCGCGGTCTGTTCGATCAGCGCCGGACTGCTGACCTCGACCGTGACGCCCGGCAACACACCACCCGAGGTGTCCTTCACCACCCCGGTGATGGCCGCCGCACTGGTGCCCTGCGCCAACGCCGGAGTTGCCGCAGCCGACACTGCGGCAACACCCACCGTCACGATCGCCGCGACGCGCCGCCTCCAACCCAAAACAGTCATATGCTCGCTCCTTCAGAACCGCTTGTTCAGCCACGCCTCGACGAAATCAAACGCCCGTTTCTTCGTGTCGCCGAATTCAGGGCGGCACGGGTTGAAGCCATGGTTCGCGCCCTCGACGGCGACGAACGTCCTTGTCCGTCGCGCCGAGTGATCGAAAACCGTTTCAAGAGGAACCAGATGGATGGCGCAGGTCGCCGCCATCACCAGCGTCGGCACCGTGATGTTCTCGATGTTGCCGACCGAGCTGTTGCCAGATGACCGCCAGTCGACGCCCTTGATCGCGTCTTCAGTGATCTCGAAGTCTGGGGTCGTGCGAAGCGCCAGGAACGACAGGAAATGCCGCACCGTCTTGTTCTGCGTCACTTCGCCGAGCGTGTTGCGATCCTCGAGGGGCGTCGCCGCTGCCTTGCGCGTCGACTTGACGATCTCGATCGGCGTGGTGCCGTCGGCCTTCAAATGCAAGTGCGACGCGTGGGTGCGCGAGAGCAGTCGCGAATCAGCGAGATTCAGCCGCGCGCCGACGGAATTTTCCGCCATGCCCGCGACCACGAACGGCTCGTCATCCACGTACGGTCCAGTGCCGTTCTTGATGGCGTGCAGCCGCGCCTGCGCGTCGGCGACCAGACGGGAGTAGCGGGAGTGCACGCCGGCGTTGTAGCGCTTCACGAACGGCGCCGCATAGGTCGCCGTGTCGGTCGTCGGCATCGAATCCATTCGCTGCCGCATACAAGTCAAGCGACGGATCGCGCCTGGTCGGGTGGCTGCTGTCCACAGCCGGATCGAGCGATAGCATCCGATGCGGCGCACCGATATTGATGTCGAGGAGCACCAGTCCGTCGACTCTTCGGCAGATCGTTCAGGTTCCTGCCCTTTGCACGGGTAGAGACGTGACGGTTCCTGGCACGCGGCCGGACCGTTCTCGGCAATCTCCTGGTACAAGCGTCAGGGCCGGACCGCCGCCGCTGTGGGTGGCGAACACGACCTTGTCGACGCCGGGCACGCTCCGCGCATACTTCACCGCGGCCGCGATCGCCTGGAGGAATTCTTCGAACTCCGCCTCGGGCCCGTAGTAATTCAGCGCCAGTGAGCGATAGCCGCGCGATGCCAGCTCGCGGAGCAGGAAGTAATTGAAGTTGTTGGCGTGATCGGGGTGCACCTGGATGACGACGAAGCGGTTGTTCGGGCTCGGCTGCGGCGATTCCATCAGCAGCCCATTGGACCGGTTGCCGAGGTCGGACGATACGTCGTGCTTCAGCGCGGGCTGCTGCTGCTCGCTGCTGCTGCTGCGGTCGAACGCTGCGCCTGTGTCGTCACCAGCGCAGCGATGGCGAGCAGCAACACGAGCGTGGCGACGAATCTGCCTGGCTTTCATACACGCTCCTTGCGCCGTGGTGCGACCGCGGTCATCAGCGGATCGAGGGTTCTTCAACCGATCCATCGACAGAATCACTTCGGCGGCGCGATGCGCGCCGTCGCGGCCGAGCATGGCTTCCACGTTGGTCAGAAACTTCGCTTCGAGCGCGGCGTCGGTCGCGGGATTCTTGACACTGCCGGGTCCATAGAGCACATCGGCCTTCTGCACCGAGCCATCGCGTGCGGTCACGGTCATGCGAACGCCGAGAATTTCCGCCTCGCCGTTCAAGCGACTTGTCGACGGCCAGATGAATCTTCCCGGTAAAGGCGAGGTTGCGACGATCGCGGAAGCGATGCTCGTCGAAGTCGGCGACGGTCACGTCCCCGTCGAGGAACGCGCGCGCGACAATGTACGGCACGCTGTGGTCGGCCTGTTCGCGCGTGTTGATCACCCCGAGGAAGTCGCGCTGCTGCACGTAGCCGAAGTCGCTCATCGCGACTTCCACCTTTTCGATCTGCTCCGCCGGCAGCTTCTTGCGGAGGTCGAGCGCCGCGGCAATCGGTGCCTGCGACGTGCCGATCGACGGCCACATCTTGTAGCAGCTCTTCATGATGTGGAAATCCGTCGTCTGCGAGCGCAGGATGGTCGGCGTCGGCCTTCGCCGACGATCGCCTTCGCGTAACCGCTTTCGCCGTCCACGATCGTGTCTGGGATAATTCATCCCGGCGCGGCCCAGCAGCGCGGCGAACACACCGTTCTTCGAAGAAATCGCTTCGGCCGAACCCTTCGCCATCGCCAGCTCGCCGCCGCTGCGCACTTCGCGCAACGTGTTGCCGAAACTTCCCGGCGATCGCCAACGCGTTGGCCATCTTGTCGTGATCGAGACGCATCAACCGGCCGGCGGCCGCCGCCGACGCAAACTGCGCTTCGATGGACGGAAGGTCGAATCCGCGCTTGCGCGCGCCGTTGTTCCCCTTGCCGTCAACCGAGAAATCACGCAATCGGATGTGGACTTCGTAGGCCACGGCAAGTCCGAGCAGCGCGTCTGCTCCCGGAAAGCTCCAGCATCTCGGCCATCGCCAGGGCCGCGCCGACGTTGATGCTCGGGTGGTGCGGATAGCCGAACGCCGCGTAATCGTTGAAGTCGAGGTAGCGAATCGCCATCGCGTTCAAGAACGTCGCTTGCTCAGCCGAGGCCTTCCAGCCCCCGCCAAGCACGGTCGCTTGCGGATGGCCACCCTGTTGCCGGACCACGTCCGTCGCGATGCGAATCGGGTCGCCGTCGATCGCGCCAATCGCGCAGCCGATCGTGTCGAGCATGAGGCGCTTCGTCTTGGCGATGACCGCCGGCGGGAAATCCTCGTAGCGGACCCTCACCGCCCATGACGCCAAGATCGTTGAGCATGTTCGAGGTCGACGACGGCAGCGCTGGTTCCCGGCCCTGCTGACCGGCCAGTCGCGAGACCGATGACGGCATGAGCAGCGCCAGCGAACCCGAGGCCGCAGGTCCGGAGCAACGTTCGTCGATCGGGTGAAAAATGGGCCATCAGCAATGCCTTTTCCGGCGAATCAGTGGGGCGATTCTCAGCCAAGAGGGACGCGTGCCGAAAGGCAAATTGAGATAAAACGAAGTAAATCGCTCAAATCGCGTCAATAGTCGGTTAGCTCGATTGCGCGTCACGATGAGAACGGCGATAATCGCCCCCTCGCCAGATTCCTATGAAACAGTGCACCCGGTGGACGTTCGGGGTCTTCGAGATCGATACGGCGCACGGCACGCTCACCAAGAACGGCGAGCCTCTAAGATCGGCCGCCAGGCATTCCGCGCGTTGGCGCTTCTCGTGGCAAGCGCGGGCGAGGTAGTGACGCGCGATGCACTGCAAAAGGAAATCTGGGGCGACCGTCACGTCGATTTCGAGCATGGGCTCAATGTCTGCATTCGCCAGGTGCGGACGGCGCTTGGCGATGAGGCCGACGTCGATCCGATCATCGTCACGTGCCCGCGTGAAGGTTACCGAGTGGGTGTACCCGCGCAGGCGGCTCATCGGCACGAGACCGGCTCCCGAGCCGTTTCAGCCGGATGGAATGGGGTCGCGAACGTCGGCGTTTCGAATCTCGCCAATGGATTGCCGCCGCTGCCATCCTCGTGCTCGCATTGCCGGTGGTGGCTGGCTAGTCTATTCGATGACGGACGGCGCGACGTCAGCGGCTACCAGGAGCGCCCGAAGTTGACGGCCAGAAAACGGAAGCCCTGCCGACGACGAGTTCCGAAGCGTACTCGCTGGTATTGGCGCGGCCGCGGATACTATGACCGCTCCACCGGGCGACGGCCCGCCTGGGCCTTGCCGTATTTTGAGACCGCGGCGACGCTCGATCCCAATTTCGCGCTCGCGCATGCCAGCCTGGCGATCTCCTACCTCGATCGAGCCGCGACCGGGGTGGCACGTACCGAATCGCTTGAGAAAGCGAGGCGCGCAGCCGAGCGCGCGGTCGCGCTCGGCCCACAGCTCGCCGAAACCCACGTGGCGCTCGCCGAGTTGAGCTATCGGCTGGAGCACGACGCGCCCAAAGCTGAGCGCGAATTCTCGCGCGCCTTTCAACTCGACGATCGCAACGCCTACGCGCGACAGCGATACGCCGCCTTCCTCCACGATCAACGGCAGTTCGACGAGGCGCTCGCGCAGCTGCGAATCGCCTATCAACTGGATCCTCGGTCCATCATGACCAATTGGCAGATGGCCAACGAGCTGTTCTATTCAGGCCAGTACCAGGGAGCCATCGCGCAGGCGAATCGCACGCTGGAGCTCGATCCGACACATGCCTGGTCGTTCCGGACCCTTGGTCAATGCCTGGAAGCCCTGGGCAAACAGGACGAAGCTCTGGCGGCATATCTCAAAGCCGGCCAGGTCGCGCTCGGCCACTTGGGGCGCGCGTATGTCGCGAGTGGGCGGGTCGCGGAAGCGCGCCAGTTGCTCGAGACCTTGATCAAGGAGCCGTTCGACGGCACGACGCATAACGGCGCGGCGATCGCGTTCATCCTCACCGCCCTTGGTGAGCATGCGAAGGCGGCGGAGTGGCTCGAGAAGACACAGCGCGACGGCGTGCGATTGCCCTTCAGCCTGGAGGTCGCGCCGGAGTGGCAACCGCTACGGGAGAGCGGTTCCTTCCATCAGTTGAAGAAGAAGCCAGCCGGCGGCAGTTAGTCTCGTGACGCCCTTCACGAAACGCCCGCACAGAACCCCGAACGTAGTTGGCAGCGCTCTCTTCGATTCCGAAGGAATTCACCTAGCGCTGACGTCACTACCTGACGATGTACGCTCGATGCTGGCTGTAGAGCGCTCGGCGTTGTCGGACGGCAGCAGGCGAGCGGCTCGTCGGGGAGCAGTGCCAGCGCCTCGTCGCAGCTGCTGACGGCCCGATCGAAATGACCGGCGGCGGCCTGCGCCGCGGCCAGAACATCAAGCACGACGGCGTTCTGACGACGGGTCAGCACCGCGGCGTGCTCCGCCAGTTGAATGAGCCTCGGTCGAGCATCCCGCAAGGGCGCCGGAAGACGTCGTCGCCAGTATCCAGGCCAGGTTGGCCACCGCCTCGACCCAGTCCGGTTGCAGCCGAACCGCCTCCCCGAACCGTTCGATGGTGTCGGGCCATGTCGCCGCGGGCGCGCGCGATCATGCCGATGTTGTAGTGCGCGCCGGCATTCTGCGGATCGAGACGCACGGCCTCCTGAAAATGCTGCTCTGCCTCGCCGTCTTCGCCATCGCCAGCAGCGCATGTCCGAGGTTGTTGTGGGCGAGCGCGTAATCGGGCCGCAATCTGAGCGCCTGCTCGATACTGCTCACCGCATCGGTCACGTTGCCGATCGCGGACAAGCGTCGTTCCGAGGTTGTAGTGCGCGGCCGGTGAGTCCGGCTGCAGCTGCACCACGCGTCTCGAGGTGCAGCACGGCCTGGTCGAGCTGACCCATCTCGGTGTAGATGACCGCCACGTCATTGCGGAGCGCCACGTTCGACGGCTCGCTCCCGATCATCATTTCGTAACCGACGATCTCTTCGGTCGCGTGCTTGGCCTGGAGCGCCTTCGTCAGGATCTGCAGGTCCTGCTCGGTGCGCGTCAGCATTTGCACCCACAGGTCGCCCATTTCGTCAGTCGACCGCTGTCCCCAATGAACCGGCCGCGGCGGCTGATGCGGATTGCGCGGATTGTCCGCCGAGTTGTCGAAGACATACTGCAGCTCGATCGTCGTGCCTTTCGGCAGCGTGCAGCGGCGTCGACGTACCGGTACACGTGCTGCCACCGGTAGTCCCAGTCCTTGATGTAGATGAGCGGCGTCGATGTTCCGTCCGGCAGCGTCGCCGTGCCCTTCACTTCACGGCGCGCGATAATGCGCGTGCGGCTGGACGGCCTGCACGTCCACATCCACCGGCAGCACGAACGAATCCGAGCTGACGTAACGCTGCTCGCCGGCGGGGATCTCGATATTCTGCCGTCCGAGCCTGAGCATCGCCGGCGTGCGCTCCGGAGGTTCCTCGGTGAAATACAGACCGACGGCGGGCTGCACCGTCTGCGATCTTCCATTCGGGACGAAATGAATCTCGACGACGAGATCGGTGCCGGGATTCAGTCGCCAGGCGAGCCCCTTCGGCAGGAGCGGCGCCACCTGTCCGGGCGTCCAACCGAGGAAATGACCGTCTGGATAGACGGCGGATGGAGGCAGCAGGCCGGCGTATCCGAGCTCGGGATCCTGTTGATCGAGTTCCCGCGAGTCGAGGCGTCGCGTCGATCCGGATGTTGGCGTGATGCACGACCCCGGCGTTGCCGGGCCGGAACTCGAGTCCTTTGACGTAGGTGGGCGCAGTCACCGGAAGGCGGAGGACGAAGATGCGGGAAAAATCGGGTCCGTCGGCGGGCACGACGTACGGCTCCGGAAACGACACCGTCAGGCTCGGGACGGCCAAGCTGCCAGCCGTCGGTCCACGCCGGCGTCGGCGGCAGATCCCGCGCATCTCCTTCGGGAGCGCCTGCCGCCGACCCACCGCTCGATGAGATCGATTTCGCCGTCGGTCAGGTGGACGTGACCGATGAAGTCGCCATAGCCCGGTTCGGATTTCCACGGCGGCATCAGGCGAGCTTTCGTCACCTGGGCGATCAGAGTCGCGCGTCGCTTGGCGGCCGCGTAGGTCAGGAGGCTGAACGGCGCGGCTCCCTGCGGACGATGACAGCCGCCGCATCGCTCGAACAGGATCGGCGCGATGTCGGCTGAAAACGTCACTGGCGGTGCGGCCAGGTCCTGGCCGGCCGCCGAGGCTGCCATGACGACACCAGAGATCAGAAGTGTGGTGATCCCGTTGCGCCACCGTCTGACACGGTCTGCCTGCAAAAGCGGCCGCCCTGTCTACTTAATCCTCTTCAGATACTCGACGATCTGCGCGACTTCTGCGTCGCTGACCTCCGACGCCGGAATGGGAGGCATGTCGCACACCGGCTGTCGGATCGAGCTCGAGCGCTTGCTGGTAGCTCCACTCGAACGGAACGAGGCGCGGCCCCTTCGCGCCTCGCCCCTCCGAACCGTGGCACTGACTGCACCTGGCTTCGTACACGCTCTGCCGGTCCACTTCGCCGGCGCGTGCGGCGGTCCACATGCACCCGACCAGCAGAATCAGACAGCCGAAGCGATGCGCGCCACCATGGATCGATCGGCGGACCGGGTTTCAGTACCGGGTGCCAGCCGTGCGCGCGGTGTACGCCGCGGCGTTCCCCACCGCGAACTGGTTGCTGGTCTCGATCAACTGGCCGTCCTTGAAGGTCAGGTAGAGGATCTTCTCGGTGTGAACGATCCGGCGGCCGAACTCATCCTTCATCACGGCGATTTCCTTGTGCGTCTTCACGTCGATCACGCTGCTGTCGCCGAGGAAGGCCAGCTTGCCGTCGTTGGTCATCGAGACCCAGCTGTGCTCGACGCCCGCCGTCGGCTTGATGATCTTCGACGGGTTGTAGACCGGGTTGCGGCCGTCGCCGGGGTTGTCCCACACCTGCCAGGCGCCGTTCACCGGGTCGGCAATCCAGATCTCGCTCTCGTCGGGCGTCATGCCGATTCCGTGGCTGTAGCCCTTTCCCTTCCACGCGTCTCCCGGAAGCTCCACGCGCTTGAGCATCTTGCCGGTTTGAAGGTCGCCAATCTCGAAGCCAATCAGGTCGTTCACGTTGACATACACCAGGCTGGCGTCGTGATTGATGGTGAGCGGGCGCACCATCTCGGAGAAGGTCATGTATCGCAGCACCTTCCGCCCCGGCACGTCGATGACGGCGAGACCGGCCTTGCCGTCTTTCGGGCTGGACATCGAACCCAGGACGCCGAGCCGGCCGTCGGCCGAGACAGCCAGGTTGTGCGCCACCGGCGTGTCAGGTGTGTCGAGCTTGGCGAGGACCTTACCGGTCGCGCCGTCGATGTAGTACCACCACTGGTTGTAGCTCGAACCGACCAGCAGCGTCTTGCCATCCGGCAGCGTCCACGGACGCTCGCAGCAGCCGCTGGCGGCGCCTCTGGTGCGCGCCACCGGCGCGCTCTCGCCATTGAACGTCCAGGCAACCGGCGATCGGTCTTCAGATCGATCGCCAGCATGTGACCGTTGGCCGCGACGTAGAGCATCTGCAGCGGCACGCTGGCTTCGATGCCCGGCGATCTTCGGACCGGGCATCCTGGCTCGCGGGCAACCCGTACGGGATGCGCTTGATGAAGCTGTAGCCCTTGTCGGCGTCGAGCACGACGACGCCGGACTGGTTGTCGGTGCCGTTGTCGCCCGGTGTGGCGATATACACGAGGTGACGGACTTCACTGTCGGGCCCGGTGCGTACCGGCCGCGACCCGCTCTGGGCGCTCATCACCGTCGACGCCGCGACGACGCAACCGGTCACCGACATCGCGCGCGTGAAAATGGTCATGATCGCTCCTGTCTGAGGACTGCCTTTACTTCAGCGGCCGCGTCATCGAGGGCCGTCGACGAAGGCATGACACCCTGCATGCGGAGATAGGTTGTGACGGTTCCGTAGTCTTCGGCGGTGTGGACGATGTTGTAGATGAAGATGTGGGCGCGCGCGCCGCTGAATCTGGCCGCTCGACGGGCCGCCCACTGCGGGCACGACTTCCATCAGCCAGGACTCCGTCGCCGCCGCCAGCATCCGGTTGCAGTACGCCGTCGACTGCTTGAAGGCCTCGATGATGGCGGCCTTCGACGTCGGCGCCGGTCGGGGCATGGCTCTGCCGCTCGACGCCCGGCGGCAGCACCGGTCTGGTTGCAGAAGGAATACTGCGTGGATGTCGCGTGATTGATCTGCTCGCCGAACGTGCGCAACTCCGGCGTCGGACGGAAGTCGTAGCCCGACTCGGGCATCATCTCCGCCGCGAGCGCGAGATAGTTCGTGTAGATGTCGAACGACCGCTGAATGACCGCGGCGAGTGGGCGGTCCTTGAACGTCTCGAGCCGCCGCTGTTCCTTGGCGGCCGCTTCGTCGAGCTTGGCGGCCATCGACTTGCTGAGCGCGATCTGCTCTGGAGTCAGTGCCGGTGCGACGGGCCCTTTGATCTGGCCCGTCGCCGGCACGGCGAAACCCATCGTCGCCGACGAGCGCGGCAGCGCGATCATGTGATGACGTGCAATGCTCGCATCGCCACTCAGAACTCCAGGTTCACGCCCAGCTTGATCAACCGTCCCCGCTGGATGCCGCTGATACGCTCGTAGGTCGGGCCAAGCTGCGTGATCCGGGCGGTGACCGTGGCCTCGTTCGTCGCGTTGAAGATGTCGATGCCGCGGCGCGATCCGTGCTGCTGCCGACTCGGAACGACCTGCGGAAGCTCAGGTCGAGCCCAGACACCTTCGGCAGCCGCGTGTCGCCGTACGTCGGCGAACGCGCAGCGTCGTGTTGCCCTGCGGCAGCGAGATGGTCTGGTTCGTCACGACGACCGTCGTCTCCTCTGGCGCACCGGCCTGATACTGCCAGGTCCCGCTCGCCATCACGCGGTACGGCAGCTCGTACGCGCCGGACAGGCGATACGACCACGGGCGATCGGCGTCGGCCAGCGTCTCGTTGTCGAAGTAGTTGAGGATGTGCGGATCGCTGCGAAGCCCGCCGCGCGTCCGCGACGTCACCTTGCCCCAGGATGCGCCCGCCATCAGCGCCCACCGGTTGCTCATGCGCTTGTTCACCGTGACGTCGCCGCCGTGGTAGTCGATGTCCAGTTCCGGCGAGTTGTAGAACAGGCGCGCGCTGTTGGCGGTGCCGCGGCGCCAGACCTGAACGACCTCCCCGCTGGTGACTTCGGTCACGGTGATCGGGGCGCCCCACGACTCGAGGGTCTGGATGGTGTCGGTTTCGCCGATGTTCTGCCGGGTCTGCTTGTAGGTGTAGCCCGTCGGAGAACACGATGTTCTGCGGCAGCTCGCGCTGGAACTCGACGGTGTACTCGTTCGAGATCGGCCGCTTCAGATCGTCCGCGTAGCGGCCGTTGGCGCCGACGAAGACGTAGCCGGGCGACGGTCCGATCTCGTTCAGCTGCGGAATCAGATCGCTGTTCGCGTCGACCCACGATCCGCTGATCGCTGGTGACGGCATTGCCGACCGCCACTGGATTCAGACGCTCGATGATGCTGATGTTGATCGGCTGGTTGTAGCGGTTCGCGGCGAACTTCAGGGCCGTGCGCCCGTCTCCGGTCACGTCGTAGACCAGGTTGAAGCGCGGCGACAGATCCCTGAACGACGGCGCGGTCGACCTTGTCGTAGCACTGCTTCCGGCGCGAACTGCGTCACGCGGCCGGCAGGTGGCCGGCTGATAGCTCGAGCTCGTCTCGTAGCGCAATCCGAGATTCAGGACGAGCTTTCGCGATCGGCGTCCAGCGGTCCTGGATGAACAGGCCATGCTCGTCGGCGTGGTATCGGAACAGCTCGGAGATGTCGGCACCGTAGGTCGTGTCCGACTGCGTGACCTGCACCAGGTAGGTGTTCACCGACGTCGGCACGCCGTTCGCGAAATTCGCGCGCAGACCCGACGTCGACCAGAAGCGCGACGTGCGCGTGGCATTCACGTATTCGTAGCCGCGCCTTGATGTCGTGCTTGCCCTGGAACCAGCTGAACGTCGTGCGCACCTGGTCGCGGAACATGCCGATGGCGCGATAGGTCGGCAGGGCCACTTCGCTCGTCTGCGTCGTCGTGTCGAATCGTCGCGATGTCGCCGGGCTTCACTTCCGGCCGCGATCCGAAGGCATCGTCGGCGCGGAAGCGGCTGTAGGTGACGTCGAACACCTTGTTGGAGCCGAACGTCGAGTTGTACTTCACCTGGTTGACGGTCGGGTACTTGTCGTTGTAGTTGCGCGCGCGCCCGTCGGCGAAGGTGCCGCCGCCGCGATGGCCGATCAGCTTGTACTGCAGGTTGTAGAAGTACGACAGCTGAGCGCTTGCGGCTCATCTGCCACGTCGCCTTGGCCGTCGTGGTCCACATGATGTTGTCGTCCAGCACCTGCGTGCCGTCGGGGTTGTAGCTCCCGAGCTTGTACGAGTCGAGCCGCTGGTCGTGGAACGTGCCGGCGAACCACAGCTTGTTCTGGACGACCGGTCCGGCCAGCCAGGCGCCGGCGTCGGACATCTTCTGAATGTCGGCGTTCGGGCTCGATGTTGGGATTGGCCGCCAGCGCCTTCGGCGGCACCGCGGCCAGCAGCTGCGCCTCCATGTTCGTCGGTGAAGTTCTTCGAGTTGGCGAGTGCCGCGGTCGGTGCCGTTGTACATCGCGCCGCCGCGGAACTGATTGGTGCCGCTGCGCGTGACCATGTTGAACGTGAGGCCGCCATTCGAGTTCTCGGCCGATCCGGCGCCCATCATGAAGTTGGTCTCCTGGAACGCGTACGGATCCAGGTACAGCGCGGCGATGGTGGCGTTGCCGTCGAGCGCCGACACGTCCATGCCGTCGATGGTGAACTTGTTCTCGTCGGCGGTGCCGCGGACGCTGGCGGACGACTGGAGGAACTGCTCCGTGCCGCCGACGTCGAGCTTGTTCAGGACGACACCTGGAATCACGCGGGAGATGGACCACACGTCGGTGCGGTTCGGCAGCGCTTCGAGCGCTTCGCGCGAGATGACGGTCTGCCTCAGGCCCGTCGAGGTGTCGAGCAGAGGCGACTGGCCGCTGACCGTGATGGACTCTTCCAGCGTGCCGATCTCCAGCTTGAAGTCGGCGCGAGAGACCTGGTCGGAATTCACCGAGATGTTGCGCTGCTCGACGGAGCGAAAGCCCTGCAGCTCCGCCCTGACGCTGTAGGTGCCCGGCACGAGGCGCGTGAACTGATACGCGCCCTGCTCGTTGGTCACCGCGGTTTGACCGCTGCCGACGCCGCCGCCTTCGAGCGTCAGCGTGACGGTGACACCAGGCAGCACCGCTCCCGACGTGTCGACCACTGTCCCGCCGATCGAGCCGACGCCCTGCGCCATCGCCGGCGCGGCGCCGGCCAACAGCCATACCATCAGCCCAACGAGACATGACAAGTTTCGGTTCATACGTCCGCTCTCTTCCGCCTCTTCACGCTGCCGCCGGGCAGTCGTCGCACTCCTAGCGCCGTATCGCGGCCGACACGTCACCCGAGCGCCTGTGGTAGCACCCTTCCGCCCTGGTTCGGATGCGATTTGTTACGAGCCGGATTGGCGTGTCGTAAGACGGTCGCCAAGTCAGGCGCAACGCGCTACCTTACGGCCGACGGAATGCCGCTGCGCCGGCCCGCGGCAGGCCTTCCCGGCAGGAGGAGCGGAATGACGACGAAGCGTTTCCTCGCGTCGACCATCGCATGTGCGCTGGCTTGCGCGATGCTGATTGCGGCGCAGGGACCACACGGTAGCCGTGTCGTCAGCGCCGCAGGCGGGGCAGACGAGGCACGGGTGGCGGGAGGTCAGCGGGGCGGCGGCGGACGGACCGACGCGCCGAGGCTCGGTGCAGGGCACCCTGATCGGCGGCGCCTGGGGCGCAGGCTCCGCTGCCGGTCGATGCTCGCGGGTGGGGCTGGATGACGCAGGTCGTACGTCAGCGGCGAGCTACAAGCGTCCGTTCTGGAACAAGGCCAAGGAGCTGCTGTTCAGCGGCAAGCAGGTGACCAGCTACACGATCAGCAGCTTCGACACCGCCCTTCTACTGCGAGGTCCGCAAGCACTACGGCTACGTCTGGTTCGAGATGCAGCACAGCACGATGTCGTGGGACGAGGTCGCGAAGATGATCGCGGCCTGCCCTGGCCCCGACGGCGCCGCGCCGATGATCCGGATGCCGGATCAGCTCGAGTCGAGCATCCAGAAGGCGACCGACCTCGGCGCGATCGGGTTGATCTTCCCGACGATCCGCGACGGCCACCAGGCGCTCGAAGCCGCCCGCTACTCGCGCTTATCCGCCATTCGGCCGCCGCAGCTCCGGCTCCGGACAGGCCGGCTCGGGTCTGGTCGAACGTTCCCGGCGGTTACCAGAACACCTTCAACGACAACATGCTCGTCGTCGTGATGATCGAGACGCTCGACGGCATCCTCAACGCCGACGAGATCGCGAGCACGTTCGGCATCGACGTGGTCATTCAGGGGAACAACGATCTCGCGCGCTTCTCCGGGTGGGCGCAGAACGATCCGCGCTATCAGGCGCTGCTGACGGTCAGCCGCAACGCGACGCTCAAGGCCGGCAAGTTCTGGGGCAACGCCGGGCAGCAGTACCTCACCGGCAACCCGCTCAGTCCAGACGTGCGGTTCGTTCAGAACGGCCCGGCGATGGACGGCTGGACGCCGCCCGCGCGCGGACGCGGCACTGCCGAAGAGCCGACGATCGGAGTTCCTCGCAAGCCCCCAGGCGACCGATGAGGACATGAGAACGGTTGCGCGAGTCGCTTATGGCATCGGACTCAGGCGGACGACTCGACCTGGCGTCGAAGCCGAGAGCGGGATATTGCCTCCGGCCGGATTCGGCACGCCCGTGGGGTCCTGAAGCACAACGTAGAAATAGCCGTCCGGCGCCTGAACGATGTCGCGCACGCGGCCGAGCTGGTCGAAGAGCACCTCCTGACTGATGATGTTCTTGCCTTTGATCTCGAGCAGCGGCACGCCGTTCAGTCCCATTCGCGAGCGGATGTCGTCCAGCGTGTTCCACGTCTTGCGGATGACGTCGATTGCCCTTGACCGTCATCTGATATGCATTGCTGGCCGTCGTGAGCACCCGCACGACGATCTCCGTTCGTCGGTCAGAAAGAGTGACGACGTCTCCAGTACGGGAGACCTCGTAGCGGGAGACGTCGCAGCCCCGGATTGTGCGGCGGCGGCCTGCGGAAGCAGACCGACCGCCGCGAGGACAAGGGCCGACCGTGCACCACTCCTCATCTCCGCGCCCTAGAAATGGAAGCGAGCCATCAACTGAACCTGGCGAGCCGCCGCCACTGCGTTGACGGTACCGAAGCCGGTCGAGTTGATCAAATTGCCGCTCGCGTCCCGCGACAGGTTGGTCGGCGTCGGGTCCGTCAGGCTGCGGACCTGGAGCGTCGTGTTCACGCCGGTGATCGTAATCGTGTTCAACGCGTTGAAGGCGTCGACGCGCAGCTCGAGCCGCCGATTGCCGCCGAACCGGATGAAGCGGGCGACCGAGAGGTCGAGGACGTACTGCGGCTGATAGTTGAGATAGTTGGTGCCCGACTCGAGGCCGTCGCTGTTCGTCTTCGGCGTCGTGAAGGCACTCGGGTTGAACTGCTGATACGGATCGTCGCTGTAGCCCGATCCCGGATCGCCGGTGATGACGATGCGCGCGCTCTCCAGGCGCTGTCGTTCCCGTCAGCGTGTATGGCGAGATGCCGGGGATGTTGTAGGTGACCGTGTAGGGCGCGCCGGACCCGGCGCGGAAGACACCCGACACCTGCCAGTCGTGAATCACGGCGGCCAGCGACGCTGTTGCTCACGTCGGCGTTGGGCAGCTGCCACACGAAGTTGGCGACCACCGTGTGCCGTCGGTCGGTCGTCAGCGGCATGTAGTTCGCCTTCCGCTGGTTGGCTTCGCTGTCGGTGCGCGGCATGCCGATCACCGTGGGGTTGTAGGTGTTGTTGCCGGCCGGGAAATCGGTGCTCGACGTGCCCATCGCCTTGCCGAGCACGTAGTTGAGGCCGAACGAGAAGCCGTCGACTGAACCGGCGGTTCAACGACGTCTGCAGCGACTTGTAGTCGGCGTAGGCGGTCGGCTGAATCTGGATGATGTCGCCGAAGCCCGCGATAGGGACGGAGGAAGTCGACCGGCAGCGCGGTCGCTCCCGGGATGGTCGACGCGGCCGCGGTCGGATCCTGATTCTCCGGCAGGTAGCGCCACGCCGTAGGCCGGCGCGTTGAGATTGACCTGCGTGTTCAGGTTGCGGCTCTGCGAGCCGACGAACGACACGTCGAGGGCCGACGTTCCACGGCAACTGCATCTGCACGCCGACGTTGTAGCTGTAGACGGTGGGGATCTTGCCCTCGTAGTCGAACGCCGACATCGTCGGCGGCGCATCCGTGCCGCTGGCGGAGTTGACCTCCTGCAGCCGTCCGTAGAACAGGTTCGGCTGGTTCAGCGTCGGCGGCTGCTCGATCATGCCGTAGACGGTGTCGCCGGCGGCGCGATCGTAGAAGACACGCCGAAGCCGCCGCGCACCACGAGACGTCTGGTTGCCGCGCGACGTCGTAGGCAAAGCCCGACGCGCGGCGCGTAGTGGATGCCGCGGTTCTCGTAGAGCTGTTCGTCGATGCCCTCGCCGGCGCCGTAGAGGCCGTTGCCGACCAGCGAGCCCGAGCCCGGCACCAGCCGGCCGATGTTGACCGCGGACACCATCGCGCCCGTCGCGCGGTCCAGGCCGACACGGGTGCCGGCGGCGTTGAGTGCCGGGTAGTACAGGCGCGGCGCCCTGGCCGCGTCGTACTCCTCGGGAATGAAGTTCGACGCCTGGAGACGCGTGTCGTAGGTCGGCTGCAACCAGTAGAAGCGCAGGCCCGTAGTCGAGCGTCAGGCGGGAGTTCACGCGCCAGTTGTCCTGCAGGTACCACTCGACGTTGTGATACAGGAAGTTGCCTTTGATCCACTCGGCCGCCTGCGTATAGGACTGGTAGACGCCAACCGCCGCATTCGCGAACGGGAAGCCGGTGTCGAACGGGTTCGACGCATCGTTCGCGAAGCTGATGATGCCGTTGGCGGCGGCGCGGCTGCTCTGTTCCTTCGCCGCGCGATTCATGAAGAACCCGGTCTTCATCGGTGTGCGCGCCGAACAGCTTCGTCATGCTCGCCACCAGGTCATACGACGTGTTGTTGTTCTCGAACGGCGCGTACTGCGTGTTGTTGGTCGGCGCGTTGGCCACGCGGCTGCCGGTTCCCGAGAACACGAACGACGGCACCAGGTCCTGCTGCACGGCACTGGGGAACAGCATCGGGAAGCTGCTCAACCCGAGAGCGGAGCGGCTCAGCGCTATTCGGATTGAGCGCGTAATTGGTGATCGGGCGGTTGCTCGATCCGAACGAACATTTCGGTGACGAGCGTGTTGCTCAACGTGCCGGCGGCGGACACGGTCCACTGGCGGCTGCAGGGCACGGATTGGTCGAGCCGAACTGCGGGATGTTGGTCTGAAATCCGGTCGTGCCGCCGCCATACGGCGTGATGTTCGTGCCGCCGGTGTGCAGCCACTTGCCGTTGAAGCGCCACTTGTCCGACGCCTGCCAGTCGAGGCGAAGCAGGTCCTGCCGGCGCGGCTGATCCGACGATTCCTGGCTCACGTAGTTGAAGCCCTGGTTCGTCGTCCCCGTCGCTGTTCGGCGCCGGGTACATGTTCAGGACGTTGAGGCCGACGTCGTACAGGCGATTCTGCGGGATGCGACCGAGCACGCCGCCGTCCGGCAAAACAGCCGCGCGTGTCGGCCGCCGTGCACGGCAGCCTCGAATGCGGATCGCGAATCAGGTTGTAGAGCCGTCCGGCATTGTCGAGCGTCTGCGAGAAGTCGCCGTGCCGCTCCAGCGTCGGTCGGGACGCGGACGCGCGTCTCGTTGTTGGCGGTCAGCACCTGCTGCAATTCCTGGTTGAGGAAGAAGAAGAACTTCGAGCCGCTGTTCGGCCGCCCGACCGGGCCGCCAATCGTGTAGCCCTGGTCCGACTGGTTGATCTTCTGCTTCGGCAGGCCGCGCTGCGTCGTTCAGCCAGGTGTTGGCGTTGAGATCGTCCTTGCGCCGGTCGGCGTAGACCGACCCGCGGAACTGCTGGGTGCCGCTCTTGGTCACGGCGCTGATCTGCGCGCCGGCCGACCGGCCGTATTCCGCCTGGTAGCTGGTGGTCAGGACCCGCACTTCCTGCACCGCGTCCACGCTCAGCGTCACGCCGTTGCCGTTGTTGCCGGTGTCCACCGACGTGATGCCGTCAATCTGCAGCGTGTTCTGGTTGACGCGAAGGCCGTTGACCGTGCCGGCGACGACGCCGGGAGCCAGCGCGGTCAGGTTGTTGTAGGCGCGCCCGTTGACGGCGATCGCCTGCACGGCCTCGGTCGAAATCGAGTAACGACCGTTCGCCGCTCTGGCTCTGGATGAGCGGCGTCTCGGCGGTGACCGTCACCGTCTCCGACGCGGAACCGACCGTCAGCGGGCAGCGCGCCCAAGCGTCACGCGGTCGCCGCCGCTGACGATGATGCCGGTGCGATGGACCGGCCGGAAACCTTCGAGCGTGATCTCGAGCGTATAGGTGTCGGCCGTCACGTTCGGTGATGACGAAGTCGCCGGTCGCACTGGTGATGACCGGCGCCATCCGCGTGCCGTCGCGCTTCGCTGACCAGCGTCACGCTGGCCCCGGGAACCGCCAACCCTTGTTCGTCCTTGACCGTGCCGGTAACCGTGCCGGTGGTGATTTGGGCGAACGCGGGACGCGCCAACAGCATCCCGACGACGAAGACCGTGACAAGCCCGCGTACGAATAGACGCCATTCCATGGGTCTCTCCTTGAACGTCGGCTCCTCGGTGCCGGCGCCGTTCATCGACACACGTAGTCCTCTGGCGCCTCGTCCTATACACTGCCGGGAACCACCCCCGGCAACGATTTGTTACGAGCGGGATTCTGGTGTCGCAGGGCGGTCGCCGTGTCCGGTGCGGCGCGCTACCTTATGGCAGCCGGCATCCCGCATTCGCGGGATTGGTCCAGGAGATTCCGATGCAACGCTCGATCGTCGACGTGCTCTCGACCCACGCGGCACCGGCGCCCGAGCGCGAAACGGTGACGACGTTGACCGCACGCCGGCCCCTGCCGCGCTGGTTGTTGGTGTGCGGATTCTGGACGCTGATTGTGATCGTCTACTCCACGCGCGGCGAGATCCGCGTGGGGCCATACCAGTGGGTCGCGATCTCGTGGCTCGACTCGCTCAAGTCTGCCGCCGCCCAGTGGTACACGTGGGGCGTCTTGTCGGTCGCAATCTACTGGATCAACCGGAAGCTCCCCTTCGCACCCGACGCGCTGTGGCAACGCCTCCTGGTGCATGTCCCTCTGAGCGTCGCGTTCACGATCGCCTACGCGTATCTCAACCGCGGCGCGACGCTCCTGCTCGACGCTCCCAACGACCCCGACTGGGTGGGAGCGTCAATCTTCGCGACCGCCTCGCGCGTGGCCTACCGCTTCGGCACGTTCATCTACTGGGCCATCGCGATGATCTGCGTGGCACTCGAGTACCAGGGTCACCTCAAGGACCGCGAGATCCAGACCGCTCGACTCAAGCGATCGCTGTCCGAAGCGAGGCTGGCGGCATTACGTTCGCAGGTCGATCCGCACTTCCTGTTCAACACGCTGAATTCCATCTCGGCCTATGTCGAGAGCGCGCCTCGCCAGGCGCGGCTCATGATCGAGCAGCTCGGCGACCTGCTGAGGCTCTCCTTGGACGACGCCGACCAGCAGGAGATTCCGCTCGAGCGTGAACTGGCCTTTATCGACCGCTACATTCAACTGCAGCTCGTCCGATTCGCCGATCGGCTCGACGTGCAAGTCCGCGTCGATCCGGAAGTGCTGACCGCAGTGGTGCCGACCTTCCTGCTGCAGCCGCTCGTCGAAAACGCGATCCGGCACGGCACCTCCACGCTGACGGCGTCAGGCGTGATCGAACTGTCCGCGTGGCGCAGCGGAGAGCGTCTGCGGGTGCGTGTGCGGGACAACGGACCGGGACTGCCGAAAGGATGGACGCTCGAGCGCAACACCGGCATTGGGCTCAGCAACACGCGCGCTCGCCTCGAGCAGCTGTATGGAAGGGGGAGTACACACTGGAGATCGCGTCGGACGGCGCGAAGGGTACCTGCGCGGACGTGGCGTTTCCGTATCGCGTAGCGTAAGCACGCGCTGGGACAGCTATGCTCAAGATCAGAACCGTCGTGGTGGACGATGAAAAACCGGCGCGGGTCCGGTTGCTCGAGCTGCTGCAGCGGGAATCCGACGTGGAAGTCGTCGGGACGGCCTCCGACGGCCGCGCCGCGCTCGACCTGGTCCGCCGGGCAAAACCCGATTTGCTCTTCCTCGACATCCAGATGCCCAAGCTGGACGGCTTCGGTGTGCTGCGACAGCTGTCGCCAGAGGAGCTGCCGATTACGGTCGTCGTCACCGCGTTCGACAAGTACGCCATCCAGGCCTTCGATGCGCACGCGATCGACTACTTGCTCAAGCCGTTCAGCGATCAGCGGTTCGACGACACCTTGTCACGTGCGCGAAAGTATCTGGGAACGGCCGACCCTCGCGAGCAGGCCGACCAGCTGACCGCAGCCGCCGGAGAGCGCCAGAGTGTGGACGCCCGGTCGGGCTACCTCGAGCGCGTCGTGTTGAAGGCGAACGGCTGCATCACATTCCTCGATGTCGGCGAGATCGATTGGATCGAAGCGGCCGACGTCTACGTCTACCTGCACGTCGGTCCGCACAAACACCTGTACCGCTCCAGCGTCACGCACCTGCTGCAGCGCCTCGACCCGCACCGGTTCGTGCGCATCCACCGATCGACGGCCGTCAACACGTCCCGGATTCGCGAGCTCCACGCGCGCTCGCACGGCGATTTCACGCTGGTCCTCCACGGCGGTCACGAGCTGAGTCTGAGCCGCGCCTACCGGTCGCATGTGGAAGCGTGGCTGCGACAGCCAATCTAAGCCCGACCCCGATTCTGCGCGCTCGCACTGCATTGGTTTGCCGACTTCCTTGACGACATACCGATCCTCCTCTGCCGAAGTGGCGGATCGCGGAAGCGCGCCAGGTCAGTTTCAATATCCCGCGTCATCTCGTCTCACGACCGTGGAAGACACGCAGCATAACGAGCCGCTTGCCGTCGTACCGATACTGGAAGACGTACGCGGCGCCTAACACTTCGAGCACGATCTGCCGGTACTCCTCACGAGTCGAGAGCGGCCGGCCAAGCTTCGGATGTCGGGAGAGAACCTGCGCTCTCGCGATGATCTCTTGAGCGACGATCGCCGCAAGCTCGGGAGACTGGTCGTGAAGAAACGTCTACGGGCCCGCCACGGGCGGAAGCCCGGCGTGCCCCACGTGCGCAGCCACCGGACGACGCGTTCGTGTGGGATTGTGGGTGCGCCCGCCTCGACCTTGTTCCAGCGTCGATCGAGTTCGGCAATCTCGTTGGAATCCACAGCGAGCGGATCGCTATCGAGCGTTGCCAGCTCCGCGACGAGCTCCGACACGGTCACGCCAAGTTCCGCGGCGCGGGCGCGCAGCACGTCGGCCGTCTGCTCATCGACTTCGATTTTGACGTTCGTGCTCATTGCGAGAGGATTACCTTAAACGATTCGAGCCCGCGGTCCGTGAGGCCTGCGGGCGTACCTCCGGCATCCTGCGCACGAAGACTTGGTGCGCGTTTTGGCGAGTCGATCAGCTCAGGACTGGTTTACGACTTCGAGGTGGGTAGGATCCGCACGGCTGGCTGGTGATCTCAATCGAGATCGGCTGTGCCGCGAGCGTACGCATTCACGCGGCCGGCGTGAACGCGGCCTGCACTATTGGGAGGGGCTGGACTCTTCTCCAGTGGTGGCCAAGACGACGGCGGTGATTGCCAGGGCGCCGGCGGCGACGAGAGTAACGACAAGGGCCGTGGGCACACCGCCAACGAGCTCGGTCGAAGCGGCCGTTACCATCAACGACGCAAATGTTTCCGTCGACGACGGCGGCAATCGCGCTCGTGCCGACAATCCTTCCGGCAGTGTTGACGATCTCGACCACGTAGCTGCCCGCATCGAGATTCGGGACGAGAAAGCTGCCGTTGGCACTGGTCGTCGCCGTTGCGACCACGTCGCCGGTTCTCACGCTTCGCACTCGTACGGAATGACCGCCGAGCGGCTGGCCCGCAGTGGACCTGGCGACACCGGTGACGGTCCCCCGAGGACACCGTCGTGCTCTGCTGGACGGCCCGGAGATCGTCCGCAGACGATCCCGAGGATGGCGCCTTCACGGCAAGCCAGAAGCTGCTGACCGGAATCACGCGCAGCCGATTGGCTGATGGGAAGATCATGGAGAGTTGGACCGAGTGGAACCGCGCTCAGGCGCTTCATGACCTGGGCGGTGTCGGTTGAGTGGTACCTACCTGGGCTATTTCGTCACGGCAGCCTTCTTGATGGCGGCCCACCGTCTCTTGGCGGCAAGCGACATCTTCCGACGAGCAGCGGCGCTGACTGTGAACCCGGTGCGCCGTTCCGGCTTTTGAGCCGCGGCGAGAGCCGTCGTGAACTTCTTCCGAGCACGCGGAATCGCTATTCGTGCATTGTGACCGAGATCTGAGAGCATGCCTTGGGCGTGCTGGACAAAGGCAATAATCTCTTTGGAAACCGCCGCCCTCTGCCGATTGACGTGTTCAACTTTGTTGGCGAGGACACCTAGGCCATGACCCAGGGAGCCGGCGGCGCTGCCAAGTTTGCTGCTTCTGCGACGACGTTTTGCCATTGATGAATTCTCCGGATTGGGGGCTTGCGAACGAGCCAACAATTACATGTAACTGCGAGAATGCGTGTCAGGCATAGACCTGAGTAGCCGGACCTCAAAGGGGTCTGCAGGCTTGGCCTTAATCGAACGGCTTGGTTCTGGCAGACTTACTGCCCCCCGGGCGGCTGGTCGATCTGGAAATAATGGACCTGGCCTTCCTTGCTGCGCGGCGTCATCGCCATGCGTATGCTTCTGCCGGTGTTGGGGCAGCTGGTGGCGCGGTGCCAGCGTTCCTCATTGGCATTGATCACATCGCCATGTTCGCCATGGACCACGCCGACGCCGGAGATCAGCGCACAGACATTGCCGTACACATTGAGCCAGAGCTCCAGCATGTTGTCGTGGAAATGGCCCCAGCTGGTGGCGGGCGGCAGCTCCGTGAGGGGCGGCCCGATGTTCAGGTTGGAGGAGGTATGGCCGTCATACAGGAAGCGCTCGCCCGTGCGGGTCGAATCGCCATACTCCGTCGACATTGAAGAACGGCATGTTGAATGAGTCGTAGCCGCCGGTCGAGGTGATCTTGGTCTTGACGTATTTGTAGCCCTTGATCGGCGTCGGCGTTTCGTTTTCCGGATAAGACGGCACCTGGCCGGCGGGCGTGGTGCGGTAATACACGACCGGCTCGGTGCCGACAGTCTCCATGCAGTAGGACAGGCGCGGCGCGACATTGAACACCCAGCCCTTGGGCAGGACCTTGGGCTCCTGGCCGTCGATCGTCATCTTGACCGCGCCGCTATAGACCCAGCCGAAGACGCGGTCGTCGGCCTAGAACATGCACTTGGTCTTGTCGCCCGGCGCCATCTGGACATAACGGCCGTCAAAGTCGCGGGTCAGCACCACCTTCTGTTCCCAGCGCGCCTGTCCCTGATGCGCCTTGAGAACATCGGCGATATGCCAGATCGGCTTGTTGACTCCGGTGTAGGGCGTTTCCGGCGTCTTCTGCGCCGCCCAGACAATGCGTGTCGGGCCGTTTTCGCCGCCGGCCTGAGACCACCAATTCGTCTGGGGCGCCGCGCGGGTGTCGCTGCCGGCGCAGCAGGGGACGGGGTCTGGGCCAAGGCGGGCGCCGCGGCAACAGCCATGGCCAGTACGACCAATGTGTTGAATGATTTCACGGAAACCTCCTCTGTTGTTGGGCGGCTAGCTCTTCGTCAGTT
>CAVTIL010000012.1:0-164251 GCA_963734695.1 uncultured Acidobacteriota bacterium | reverse complement strand
CTTCAGGGACAGGACAGGATCAGATCGCAGACCCCCGAGCCTGCCACGCTCTTATTGCTGGGTGCAGGGGACTCGCCGCCTGGCGACGCGGCGTCGGAAACAGTCGCAGGCCTGAATCTATCAGGCACTGCAGCGGAGGCGCGAGCGGGCCAGAGTCGGGCGCCCGCGCCTTCTTTTTGGATCGCGCGAGATCGCCGAGGACGCTAGAAAACCTGTCGAACTGCACGAGCCGACGGCTCGCGTTCTGGCAAGAATTGAAGATCCGAAGATCCGAAGATCAGAAGCTGTGGAGTGCGTCCGCGCCCGCCGGCCTGCGGCCGTCCTACAGGGAGTCCGAGAATCGCTAGAGACAAGCAGCACGCGATCATGAGCTGTTTGTCTCTACGATTCTCGAACTCCCTGCCGCGCGAAGCGCGTGGCGCGGACGCCGCTGTCAACTGACCGGCTGGCGCACCGGCGCCAGCCGGCTAGTTCCTCTGTCCTTCGATTCCTCTTCCGATCTTCTGATCTTTCGGATCTTCGACGTAGCCGTCAGCGCGTGCAGCGCGACAGTGGCTGTCGTGGATTCAGTCGTACTCCACCCAGCGCCTCACGACCGACTCCAGCGCTTTCGGATCATTCAGCACTCCGCTGATCGTCCACTTGATCTCGCCGCCCTCTACACCCAATAGCGCCAGCGCACTCTTCAACTCCAGGCTGCGCCACGCGTCATCCTGCCAATCCCCAAACCAGGCCACGTCGAAGCCGGAGCGATGCTCAGCGATGGGTCGGTCCACATCCGAGCTCCGGACAACGACCACCGTCCGAGACGTGAGGTTCGGAGATTGCCAGCCCTTCAGTGATTCAATCAGCCGCTCGCAGCTCCGGCAATCAGGCGACACGTAGACCAGCAGCCAGCGCGGCTGCGTAGACAAGGCCGTGCTCGCAACGGCCGCACTATCGGAGGACGTCACGGTGAACGACGGCAGACGCGGATGCTCCGATGCCACGACCGTGCTCGTCGCGACGACCAGCAGGCACATCCAACAGCTCAACAGCAGACTACGCATGACGATCCAACATTCAATCAGCAATCAGCATTTCGCTACGGCGTCGTGAACGTCGCGCGTGCCTCGATGAAGTAGGCGCCTGCGGCCAGATCGAACGTCACGCTCGCGAGGCACGTACCGCTCGCGTCACAGTTGCCGAGCGTCACCGGGGTCGTCATCGGCGCCCCGCCCACTCTCGGTTTCACCGTCACGTTGACCGTCGTCCCCGTCGGCACGCCCGACGTCGTCAGGTTGATCGGCGTCTGGCCCGGCGCTGACAGCACGAGATCGATGGCGCCCGCACCGCCGCCTGGAGGCGAGGGCACAGCCTGTCCGCCCACGGTCGTGATGGCAACGGTCGGCGTGATCGGGTTCACGATCGGGCCGGGTCCCGCGGCGCGAGACGCGAGCGGTGTCGTGTTCCCAACGCTCAGATTGTTGTTGAGCGCCTCGAGCCTGATCGAACCTGGGTCGGCAGGCAGGCTACCCGGACCACCGGAACCGGGCCGCGCGTAAATCGTTCCGCTCCCATTGAGCGTAGTCGCCAGAAGGCGCACTGCCCCGCCGCTGCCGCCGCCACCTGTGGACGAACAGTTCGCGTTCCCTTGCCCGCCGCCGCTGCCACCGTCAGCCACTATGGAACCGCTGTCGAGAGTGATAGTTCCGTTCGCGGCAATCAGCATCGCCCCGCCGCCGCCACCGCCGCCGCCGCCGGCGCATCCGGAACTGGGAGCGGTAGAGGCACCGCCGCCGCCGCCCGAACCGCCGACCAGCGGGAGCAAGTCTGGCGCGCCGAGGAACGTCGCACCGGCCCCGCTGCCATTGTTGAAGTAAGTGTTGGTGCCGCCGATGCCGCCGCCCGGCCCGAGGCCCGCGCCTCCGAACGCGCCAAAGTTCACGAGTTGATATCCGCCCTCACCACCACGAAATCCGCCGGGCCTCCCAGACCACCCTTCCCCAGGTCGTTGGTGCTCCCGCCTACGCCGTTCGCACCAGCAATGTTGACGGAAACATACTGACCAATGGTGACGTTGCCGCTGACCAGAAGCGTCACAGGCGTGTTCGCGGCATTGCGAATGAATCGCAAGGTGAAGCCGTAGCCGCCCACGTACGGGGCCCGCTCCCTGATCGTCAGGTTGTTGAACACCATGACGCCATCAGGCGGCAGCTGGATGTCCATGGTGGTGCTATTCACCGTGACACCCGGCGGAAGTGGCGCCGATGTATCGCCAGTATCGAAGTTCCCCAGCGTCGCCGGGTTGTTCTTGCAGCCGCACACGTCGAGCTGAACCTGCGGCGACACCACGACGCCCAGGCCACACACGAACAACATGCTCAGCAGCGCGACTCGGAAACGAGCCTGGCGCGCCGACCTATCCTCGTGGAACATCTCCATAACGGTTCTCCTACTTCTTCTCCACACCGACAATCGGGGCTGTAATCAGCGGCAGTAGCAATGCGGGCGGCGGCCCGACGACGACGAGAATTTGAGCGACATCGTTGCCGGCGCGCAGCGTGAGCGTGGCCACGCCGTCGATCCCCGGCAGGATTTTGATCGCGGCAATCCGGCTCCCCGCGGGAACGACAACCGGTTCTTCGACCGACGCGATATTCGGATTGCTGCTGCTGACGGTGACGACCGTGGGCGACGTGGCAGCAGCAGAGAGCGCCGTGACGTTCAGGTTCGGGTGACCACCTGCTCCAGTAAAGACACTGCCCAGCTTTCGCTCTTCAATCAACACCACGCCGACGGGGCTCGCGATGACGGGCGGTTCTGTCCCGGGCGCAGGTGTGCCGACGACGATCGTGAGCTGCCGGCCCTCGCCGCCGGCGTGGAACGTCAACGTCGCGGTCCCCTGAGCGCCCGTGACAATCCTGACGTTTGCGACTCTGGCACCTGCGGCGATCGTCACCGGATCGAAGACCGCCGCAATTCCGGGATCGCTGCTGGTCACGGTGACAGGTGTAACGGCGGCGACAGGGCTGGACACGAGTTGCAGCGTCAGCACCGCCTGTCCCGCGAGAGGCGTGAAGAGCCGCCCAGCCGACGGCGCCGCCAGGAGCACGATCCCAACCGGCTTTGCGACGGTGGGTGGCACAACTTCTGGCGGCGGCGTTCCCACGAAGATGGTCAGCTGACGCGTGATCGAGCCTATGTGGAACGTCAGCGTGGCTGTGCCCGCCGCACCGGTGATCACCGTGATCTCAGCGGACTGCTCGCCAGCCGCAAGGGTAATCGCTCCGTTGACCCTGGCCACGTTCGCATCGCTGCTGGTGACGGTGACGAGGGTCGGCGTCGCGGCAGGTTCTGACAGGAGCGTGACCCTGAACGTCGACTGCCCTGTCGGAGCGGCGAACACGCGGCCGGCCGTGGCCGATGGGATCACCACCACGCCAACCGGTTGGGCCAGCGTCGGGGCAATTACTCCGGCGACAGCATTGCCGACGACGATGGTGAGCTGGCTGATCTCGCCGCCAACACGGAACGTGAGCGTCGCGGTGCCCTGGACCCCGGTGGTGATCACGATGTTGGCCGTTCGCGAGCCCGCCGCAATCACCACGGCCCCATTGACCGATGCAACCGCCGGGTTGGAGCTGGTCACATCGACGGCCGTCGCCACAATCGCTGGCGCCCCCAGAATCGGTACCACAATGGAGGTCTGACCGTTCACCGGCGTGACGACCTGACCGAGCAATCGAGCGGGCACGACGGCGATCCCCACCGGCGAGCCATCGACGCCGATGGTCTTTGTAAACGCAGGGCTCACGGACGCGACGGCCCACGTCGTCCCTCGAGCCGACGTGGCGGTGATCGTGGTGGCCCCGGTCGACACGCCGGTGACCGGCACCGTTACTTCCGTTTGACCAGCCGGCAGCACGATCGATGGGACCGACAGCGTGGCGATGGCGGAATCAACCACGGCCAGCTGGATGACGAGATCCGTTGTCAGCGGAGAAGGCAGCCCCAGGCGCAGTTGCCGTGTCGTCCCCAGCGGCACACCCAGAAGACGCGGCGCCGCGCGCAGCCCCGGCACGACCGTCACGACGACCTGATCCTGTGCGACCTGCGCACCCGACGCGTTCCGACCAGTCGCCACGATCGTCAGCGTCGGCGTGGCGCTCGCGAGCCCGACGTTGAAGGTCGTGGCAAACGGCGGTCCAGCGATCGCCGGCAGTGCCTGACCGTTGACGGTGAACGTGATCGTCGCGATGTTCAAAGACGAGGTCGCCTTCGCCTCCAGCAACAGCGCCGAGCTTTCGAGCACCTCGCTTCCGTTCGTCGGGCTGGTGATACCGAACGAGCCGGTCAGGAACGTGAACGTCAGCGGCGTCACAAGCGACTGACCTGCTGAATCGACGAGCGGGTTCTCGAACCGATCCGTGATGCCAGACGTCAGCTCGACGATCACGACCGCGTCGAACGGCAGCGGAGCGTCAGGCCCGAAGCGCACGGTTGCATCGTCATCGAGGAAGTTGAACTGGCCGGGCATCTGGAGTCCGCCGATCGTCACGCGGAACGATGCAGGCGTGATACTGGTTCGATCGACCGGCTCCGTGAAGCTCACACGGACATCGGTTCCAACGGGAACGTTCACGGCATTGTTTGCCGGAGCGATCGCCACGACTCGCGGTGGAACGGTATCCGGAGACTTGGTCTTGAACACCGACGTGCGCGATGCGAACAACGCATTACCGTTCACGTCGCGGATCTGAGTCGACGCGTCGATTGTGTAGTTCGTATTGAGCTTGAGCGGATTGACCGGCGTCAGCGTCACAGCCTGATCGCCGTCTGCGAACGCAATCGTGAACGGCACGGCTGCGCCGTTCGTCGTCAATCGGATCGACCCGTGGGTCACGCTCGACCGATCGACGGCTTCCGAGAATCGCACGACAATTTGAACGTTCGGCTCGACCGACCCTGCACCCGAGGCCGGCGTGACGAGAATGACGTCGGGCGAGACGACGTCGCGGACATTCACCGCTACCGCGGCGAGAGCTAGCCTGGTTCCCGGCGCCGTCGCGAGCGGTTGCGGTCAGCGTCAGCGTCCCACCGGTCGGCGGGAACGTCGCAAATGGAACACTGAATGTTTCGACTTCGCGATGTTGCAAGGGCTGCAATCGTTCGGGTCTCGGTCGTCGAAGCCACACCGGCACCGCCGAGTGTCACCTGCGCTACGCCGCCGGCATCAGACGCCGCAACGGTCACCGCAAGCGGACTCCTGGGATCGACCAGCACACCGGCCGCCGGGCTGCTGATCGCCACCTGCGGAGCAATCGTGTCAATCCCGATGTCGGCGACGCTCGTCTGACCGGCGGTCACAGCGGCAACTCTCGATCCCTGTACTGTCACGCCCTGCTGGGTCGTCGTCGCCGTGAGCGTCACCGTGCTCGGTGGGAGGAGCACGAATACATAGCTGCCGTCGCTGGCCGTCTGCTTGCTGAACTGCGCGAACCCGTTGGTCAGCTGGACACCTGCCACGACGGTTGCCCCGGCAACCGGCACGCCATTGAACCGGACGATGCCGCGCAGGATGCCCGTGTTGGCGAAGACGAGGTCCAGCTCCGCCGCTTGCGAACCGTCAGCGAACTGACCTGTCGATACCGCCGGGCCGGCCGATGAGAGCGTTGGATGGTCGGCGCGCACGGTGAACGGCGCGATCGGAATCACGCGAGAGTTCCCGCCTGCGGCGAGCGAAGACGTGAAGCTGAACGTGCCATTCGCAAGCGTCGACGCCTGATAGGTCCGGCCGAACAGGATCTGATCGCTCTGGAGTTTCACCGTCACGGCGCTGACGGTCGTCGTCGCGTCCGACGCGAACACATGACCGCTGACGCTGCCTGTCAAAGGCGGCAGCGGAGGCAGCGTGCTATTGCCGTCGGCCGGCACCGCGAAGTTTCGAACTTCCGCGATCTCGTCCGTGCTCAGACCGGCCAGCGCTTCAGGCGACAGCTGAATCAGACGTTCGGCTGCAGCCTGCGCCGCGGGTCTCGACGTCTGCTGGACGACGAAGTGCATGAACGCCACGGTGCCGCCGGCCGGAATCGTGACGTTCTGCCACACATACGACAGGGCGCGCGGGCCCAGATTGATCGTCGGGTCGGCTGGCGCAAACGCCGCGGACGTTGCCTGGTTCGTCGCGTTCAAACCATCAAACACAAACGATGTGGCCGGCAGCCCTCCGGCGATGAACGAATCCCCGGGCGTCACGTCGTCGATCACGACCCACCGATCGCGCGCCGCCGGGTCGGACACATCGAGCTGGCTGTCGCCGCTCGACGTCGCGATCACGGCAGGCGCGGCAGCGGAGCCACCCGCGTTGCCCTGGATGTGGCTCGTCACGCGCAGTCCCACGGTGACGGCGACTGTGACGGATTCGAGACGATCTCCAGGTATCGCGCGAAATAACCATCAGCCGGCACGAACACCTTGCGAGTCACGCTGACGCCGCCCACGTCGTCCTGATGAACGACAACCTCGCGGGTCTTCTCTTCGACCGTCCCGATGTTCGCGCCGGTGAAGCGGGTCGATACGCCTCCGTTGATGACGTCGAGCTGCGCACCACCCCAGGTCTTGCCGGCATACACACCGGTGAACACATTGCCGCTGCCATAGAGCACCGAGCCGTCAGGCTGCAGGTCGAACGTGAAGTTGTTGGCGTCCCACTTCGAGACCGGCAGATTGATCAGGTTGCTCTGCAGCAGGATGTCGATCGTCGGCGACGAGCCGTCCTGCTGGATCGTTCCCGTGGCTTCGCCGCGCAGCTGCAGCACAGGATTCGCGACGCTGACGGTGAAGCTGCCAACCGGGATGTCCGCCGCCGAATAGAACCCGCCGGCGTTCGTCGTTGTCGCCGGGCGGAAGCCACCGAATTCGGGGTTCAGGCTGCGCACCTGCACGCCGAGACCGCTTGCGCTCGATCCGTCGGGGTTCAACACGCGGCCGCTGACGCTTCCGAGGCCGACGAACTTCATGCTCGTCTGCGCCACCTGATTCGGCGATGCGAGCACGATCGGATCGTCGACGTGCGCACGAAGGCGGTTCTGCGCGTCGTAGGCGGCGAGCGTGTAGCTGCCGAACACGAGGTTGTCGGCGCGGAAGGTGCCATCGCTGCCGATCGCGACGGTTACGCCGGCGGATCCATTTCCGATCGTGACGGTGCCTTCCGTAACCGGCGCGTCGTTGGGCGCTCTGACAATGCCGGCGATGCTTGCGGTCGCCTGGAGGTGGACGACCACCGGCTTCTGCTCGTTCGCCGCGAGCGATCCCGTGGTGGTTCCGCTCAGATTCCCGGAGTCCGCGCGGACGCTGAAGTTTCCGATGATGACGTGATCGACCACCACGGTGCCGTTGGCGCCCGTAACCGCGAAGAGCGTATCGCTCGCGAGCCCTGCGCCCGCGGACACCCGCACCTGCGCGTTGGCCGCGGGAACGCCATTCGCGGTCTGCACGCGTGACCACCAGCGTGCCCTGCGCGAACAGGGTCACGTCGGCGGTCTTCGTCTGACCCTGCTGATCCAGCGTGACCTGCCCGAATCCGATGCCTCGCGAGGCCTGATCGCGCACCGAAATCGGTTGACGTGCCGAGCGGGAGGAACGACAGCGCATATCGTCCCTGGGCGTCGGTCACCGTGCTGATGTTTCCGAACGCCGTCACGGTTGCGCCCGAAACCGTGGTCGTCCCGTCGGCGCGGTAGACCGTTCCCTGCAAGGCGCCGTAGCTTGCCAGCGTCACGACTTTCGTGACGGCCGGATCGCTGGCCGTGATCGAACCCGACACCGAGGCCGCGAGATTGGTCGAGGGATCCCTCGCCTGCACCAGGAACGTCCCGAAGAACATGTTCTGCGCGGTGAATGTGCCGCTGACCGCTGTCCCGCTGACCGGCGGCGCTGCGCCAAAGACGCTGAAGCCGAGCACCGTGACCTGTGCGCCGTTGACGAGATTCCCCGCCCCGTCCTTGACGGTGACGGTGACACTGCCCCTGCCAAGGAAAGCAACCGGCACCGACAGGTCCTGGCCGCTCGTGGCGATCTCGGCTGCCGCCTGTCCACGATTCCCGTTCGTGTCGCTGACTGCGATGGTGTACTTGCCGACCGCAACCAGCGGGAACTCATAGCTGCCATTCGTCGTGAACGTCGTGCTGATCGGATCGGACGTGATTGGCGAGCTCGAACAGATCGACCTTCACGCCGTCGTTAGCGGGCGTGGTCCCGTCAGCCAGATAGACAGGCCCGTGCAGGAATCCAGCCGCCAGGATCACGATGTCGACGTTCAGGAATCCGTTGGGGCGGTTCATGAAGCCGTGGGCAAATCCAAGGAGGCGCGTCGAGTCGTCGATATCCTTCAGCACCTTCACGGTCACGTCTGGACCGACCACGCCGACGACGCGGAAGCGACCTTGTCCGTCGGTATCGGTCGTCACCGTCGTGAGCCCTGAAATCACCGTGACCTTGGCTCCGGCGGCGGGCACGAGCTGCGGATCGAGCACGGTGCCGCTGACAATCCCGCCCTGGACGACAACCGTCGCGCTCGCGCGCTGAACGCCGTCAATCAACGCATTGATGAACGTCGTACCACCCGCGACACCGGTGACCGACACCGTGGCGTTCGTCTGACCAGCGGGAACGATGACGAACGGTGTTGACGTCGCGATGGTCGGATCAGTCGCGAAGTCGATGCGCGTACCGCCGGCGGGGGCTGCAGTCGCCAGTTGCACCGCGAGCTGGGCCGTCACGCCCGCATCGACGATGACCGACGGGCCGAAGCTGACGTCCGGCAGCGCCGTCACCGTGAGCGCGAGGGTCATCGGCGCGCTCGAATTCCCCGCGAGATCGACCGCCGTCGCCTGAACGGTGAAGACCGTTCCTGGCGCGACGTCGCTGGGAACTTGAATCGCAAACGATGCGCTCGCGGTACCGAGCGGAGGCGCGATCGGCTTCGCAGTAGTAACCGAGAACGCACCCGAGCCCTGGAGATCGATTTCCGACACGCCGAGGTCGTCCTCGGCGTCAACGACGATGGTGACGCTTCGGCCGCGAGCAATGTCCAGCCGTCCGGTGTCGGTGTGGAGCGCGGTCACCGTCGGTGGCACGTTGTCGGCGACAGGAAGAATGACGCGAGCAGCAGCGCCGACGTTGCCGGCGCGATCCTCGGCGGTTGCGTCGAGGATCAGGCTTTGCGGAGGCTTCGCGCCTGCCGGCACCTGAACGGTGAACGACGTCACGATCGACGGCTGTGCCGGATCGATGAGCCGTGTCTGTGTCGAGACGACGACGCCCGTCGCCTTGAACGTCAACGAGCGGACGCTGCCGGCATCCTGGACCGACACCACGACCGTGGTCTGCTGTCCGGCGCGAACCTGCGTACCCGACGTGGCGCCTGTGATCTTGACGGTCGGCGCAACGGAATCGCGCACCGTCACCGACACCGGCGCCGCATCGACCAGCTGTCCCTTCGTGTCGACGACGGATGCCTGAACGGCGATGGTGGATCCGGGCGTGGCGTCGACGGGTACCACGAACCCGAAGGCTTCGGACCGGTTCTTTGCCGGCGGCGCCACGGCTCGAGTGGCGGCATCGAGCGGCTTTCCGGTCAGCGCCTTGAAGCTGACTTTCTCGATGCCGACATCATCGGTCGCGACGACCGTGACGTCGACGTGCTCGCCATTGCCTGCGACGAGGCTGGCGGCAGGAATCTGGATGGCCGCAACGGGCGGCACATCGAGCAGGATTGGCACGAATGCGGTGATGGGTGGTCCCCGGACCCCGGACGTATCGGTCGCGATGGCGGACACTTTGATCTGGTCGCCGGGCTTGCCGAGAAGAGCGCCTGCCTGGAAGCTGAAGACATACGGCGCGCGCACCGTCGCAGAAAAGACGTCGTTCAGGAAGAAATCGACGAACGCCACATCGAACGCTCCGACAGTCGCGGTCGCGCTCGTGACCGTGTTCTCGATGACGCTGCCGTTGCCGGCAACGGTCAGCTGCACGATGGACGGCGGGGTTCCGTTGGTGGTCGTGAACGAATAGTCGAGCCCGGCGCCCTGAGCGTTGCTCGAGAGATCGACGGCGGCCGGTGACAGGACGTGATAGCTGACACCAGGCGCAAGTGGCAGGTTCGGTGTAAACACCGCGACGGTGTTGTTGAAGAGGAAATCGAGCCGTCCGGGCACGAGGCCGCTGGACGACGTGAGCGTCAGGGACGGCGGGCCCCTGAACTTTGCCGGATCGATCGGCTCGTTGAACACGATCCGAATCGGGCTGAAGACGCTCACGCCAATGGTGCCGGCAGCGGGGCTCGTCTCGACTGTCGCCGGCGCGATGGTGTCAGCCGTCGTGAAGCTGCTGACGAACTCCGACCGCATCGGGTGGCCGACCCGATCCTGAAGCGACTTCACCCGGATCGAATACTTCGTCTGCTCTGCGAGCGGCGCAAGCGGCCTGAAGGTCACCGTCTTGTCGCCGTTCGACTGCACGATGTCGCCTGCGATCGAGCCCGACGCGTCCGAGAGGACGACGTTGACGTTGTTCACCGTCGCGGGATTGACCGGCTCGGACATGACGATCTGGATCGTCGTCGTTTTGAGCACGTTCGTCGCGGATGGCGCGGGCGTGACCGTGCCGACAACCGGGAGCCGCCGCATCGAGCGTGATGTCGCCAAGATCGGCGATGCCAGCCAGCGTGCCGACCTTGCTCGCTACGCCAGTCCCGATCGGATCCTCGAGTGCCAGGACGTAACTGCCCAGCGGCAGGGTCTCGAAATTGAACGTGCCGTCGCCACCGGTTTCCGTGAAGAAGTGTTTGCCGTCCACGATGATCTCGGCAGTAACGCCGCCGGCGCCCGCACCGGTGCTCTCGAGAACCGCACGGCCCTTGAGCGTGCCGGTTGGTTCGAGCACGATGACGAGATCCTTCGTCTCGCCGGGGTTCAACCGGTCGCTGACGACACCCTTCGTCGTGAAGGACGGCGCAGCAGCCGCGGTGATCGTGAACGACCGTGCCGAGACGTCCGGGAATGAGAAGCGGCCGTTCGCATCGGCAAAACCCTGGCGCTGAACGGCTGGAACGCCGAGGAGCGACACGCGCGCGCCTGGACTTGGGACGCCGTTGAAGAGAACGACACCCGTCAGCTGACTGACGCCGGCGAGCACGACCTGTACCTTTGCGGCGTCGCCATCGAATTCGATCGAGGCGGTCGCGGATCCCGTCTCCACGCCGGTCTGCGGCGTCGCGACCACGAGCACGCGGCCAAGCGGCAGGTGATCGATCGTGAAGGTCCCGTCAGCCGCAGCGGTGACCATCAACGAGTTCGAATCGCACGTGCTCACACAGACCTTCGCGTTGCCGGCCGGAGCGCCGTTCGCGTACGAGACAGTTCCCTCGACACTTCCGAACGCCGGAAGCAGAACGTTGACCGTCAGCGGAATGTCCACCGCCTGGCCGGGTTGGGTGATCTGTCCCTGGGCGCTCGCGTCGCCTTTGACATCCGCTTTCGAGGCCCTGAGCGCAAACGATCCGACCGCCGCGCCAGGGAACGAGAAGCTTCCATCGACGCCGCTGGTGCTCGTCAATCCGATGGATCGGCCGGACGGTGTCTTCTGACTGAAGGAGATCGTCCAGCCCTTGAGGGGCGTGAGCGATCCAGCTTCAACGAGTCGCCCGGTCACAACCGCGGGGGCGTCTTCCGTGATGTCTACGGGAATGCTTTGTCCTGCCAGGAAGATCTGACCACTCGCCGCGCCGTGGCCTGCGTTGGCAGCCTCGAACGCATCGATGGTAAACGGACCCAGTGGAATGAGGTCCTGCGTATAGTTGCCCGCATTGTCCGTGACGTTGAATCCGATCGCGCCGTCGCCGTTGCTGATCACCACCGACGCATTTGCGGCAGGCGAGCCATCGGGCCGCCGGACGACACCGTGCACCGATCCTGTTGCCGTGGCCAGGTAGACGTTCAGCGTCACGGTCTCGCCGTCGTTGACGATCTTCCCAGACGCGACGCCTGCGAACCCGTTCTGCTGGGTCCCGGTCGCCGTCACGACAAAGGCCCCTTCGGTGAATGCATCGCCGCCGGTGAACCGCGCCACGCCACGGTCGTCCCCAGTCTGACCGGTGAAGAGAACCACGCTTCGATTCGGGTAATCGATCTGGGACACCTGGACCCTGGCGCCGGGAATCAGCGTCTGTGCATCGCTGGCAAACACGTTCACTATCAGGTCGGCGATGCCCGGCAGCTTGACGAGAACGTCAGCTTTCTCCCCTGCGCGGACGGACCCACGGAGGCGTGCGCTGCGGCCGCTGAAGTCGGCGTTCTCGAAGGCGGTCAGCGTGTAGGTGCCGGCGTTCACGACGGCAAACAGGAACGTGCCGGTGTCGTCGGTCACGGCCACCGCTTCCTGCACGCCCTGCGGGATCGTCGTGCACGACATTTCGCCTATCGAGCTTTCAACGCAGAACGTCTTGAACTCGTCAGACTTGTACTTGACGATCACGCCCGCGCCCACAGGCGTGCCGTCGGGATGCAGGACCTTGCCGGTGACCTGGCTCGTCGGCTGGACCTTCACCACGACGTCCATCGAGCTCGACGGCGCCGGCATCGTCGCCTCGAGGCTGATCGGATCCGGGCTGAATGGGCCTGCGGCCCTGAGCGTGAACGAGCCGGGCCAGAGCCCCGTCATCGAGAACTTGCCCGTGCCGAAGTTCGTGTCCACGATCTGGAAGTTCTGGACGTACTGGAAATCCACGACCACGCGTCCGCCGGCAATTGCGGGTTGATCCCCCGAGAGGCTGACCCGCGCTTTGATCGGTGTGTTGCTCGCGTCCAGCACCGTGCCGGTCACCGAACCCTGGCCGCCGCCGCGGAACGTCACATCTGCCTTGACGGTCTGGTGATTGAACTTGACCGTCACGTAGACGAGGTTGCCGTCGCTGAAGTCCGACGTGAACGCCGTCAACCGGTACTTGCCAACCGGAATGTCGGCCATCTGATAGTGCCCGGCGGAGTCCGACACGGCCTGGCCGATGATTTCGATCCGGCCGTTCTCGATCGGCAGCTTGTACAGGTAGGCGGTGACCCCGGCGACGGGCGTGACACCGTCAACGCGGAAGAGAGTGCCGGCCACCGAACCGATCGAGTCGAGCACGATGGTCGCGGATACTTCCTCGCCCGGCCTTGTGAGATCCACGTTTGCGCGACCACTCGATCCCTGGGCATCGCTGACGGCCACAATCGTCTGTCTGCCCAGCGGCACGTCGGGCAGCGTGAAGTGTCCCGTCGCGTCCGTCGTCACCAGGCTCAGGCCGCCGCCGACGCGCGCGCCCGGAACGCCGTTGCCGGCTGCATCGAGCACCACGCCTTTCACGATCGCAAGGCCGCCGGAAATCACGATGTTGACGGTGCCGACCGCGTCAGGCGCCAGCTGAAGGCTCGCCTCCCCCTCCTGCAACGCCGCCTGATCGAACGTCGTCACGCGCAGACGCCCCGCCGGGACACCCGGGACAGTAAACGCGCCATCTGCATCGGTCGAGCCGAGCGCGATCGCGCACTCCCCGAAGAACACCGGACAGCCAACGCCCTCCTGGCTTCCGCCGGTGTAGTAGACGACGATGGGAAGGCCAGCGAGCGAGCCAGTGCCAGTGCTTCGCAGCACGTGACCGGCGACAGTGCCCCTCTTCACCACGATGGCTTTCGGGCTGTCGGCCGTCAGAAGCACGAAATCGCGTGACGTCGTCGCGCCCGCGAACGGTATGTTCTCGCTGATCGACATCTGCGCGTTCGCCGTGGGATTGACCGCCTCGATGAAGATGTTGCCGACCGGCACGCGCGCAACCGTGAACCGGCCGTCCGCGTCCGTCGTCGCAGCGTACACGCTGCCGTCGGTGAGGCTGGTGACCCTGATCGCGGTGTCCTTGAGCGGTTGACCGGATTCGCTGAGCGTCCGCCCCTGCAGAGTGCCGCGGCCCAGCATCACGATGTCGATGTTCAGCCGCTGGCCGTTACGCGCAACGCTGAATTGCAGATCGCGAAACTCCTCGGTCTCCGGGTCGACAGCGAGAATGCGCGGCGCTCGAAGGACGTAGTCCCATGAATACTTGCCGTTCGCATCGGCGCTCTTCGAGCTGATACCAACCCAGTGAATTTCCCCATCCACTGCCGGGCATCCGTAGAACAACCGCATGCTCGCGAACGGAACCGCTGAACCATCCGCCCTAAGCACGCGCCCGGACACGACACCTGCGAAGTCGGCGGCGGTGATTTCAATCGGCGACGTCTGGCTGCCCATCGAGTGACCACGCAGATCGAGGACATCCTGAATCGTGATCGTGCGCGGAATGAACGGACCTATCGGATCTCGCAGCGCAAGGAATGCAATCCGTCCGTCCGGTTGCAAGGCGACGCCGACGACCGCGTTTCCGTCGAGCGCATAGTGGCTGAGATTCTCGACGGTGAACTTGTCCTGCACGCTCTGGGCGGTGACCTCCTCGCTGAACAGCACCGCGACGACGCGACCAGGAGCCCAGAGCCCGGTCGTCTTGCCGGGGTCAACGCAGACCTGATCTGCCTGAACCTGCTGGACGATTCCGATGATTGACGGCGCCTGATCGGTAACTGCGACGACAACCGGACCCATCGGGACCGCACCGGCGACGCCAGTCTCGACCGACAGTCGATACGGATCGGATGGAGCGAATGGCAGCACCGGGAGTCTGCCCGGATCGACACCATCGAAAACGTACTGCTGCAGATGACCCAGCGCGTCGGGGACGACGACGCTGAGCGTGAAGGGCAGCGGCGACATTCCGGCAATCGGGTCGAGGCGGATCTTGAAATCCCCGAGATCCGGCGCCGCGATCATGGCCAACTGCGCAGTCGGAAGACCCGCAGCGCCAAACTGCAGGTAGTCGCCGAACGGAATCTCCTTGATGACCTTGCCTGCGAGCACGCCTCCAAGCCTGCGCCCTGCTCCATCGACAAGGCTCAACGTCACGCCCAGTGGACCCGGCGCCGAAAGCAGGACCGAGATGTGCCCCGGGCGGTACGAGATCTTCTCCGCCAGGTCGTGATGAAACGCGGCCGGCCCGGCACTCGCGAGATCGGGTTGCATCAACGCCGCAACGGCCTGCGCAAAGACGTCGCCACGCGAGGAACGTCGCCGCAAATCGTCGAAGCCGAGGAAGTCGGTCCTGGCGAAATCGAGATCGTCCGGGTTCGTGAAGCGGTCCTGGAGCCGCGCGTAGTTGCTGCCGACGAAGTCCATCCACAACTGCGACGCGCTGTCGCGGAGCGGCTCGTGCAGGGTCACACGCAGGCCGGCCGAGGCAACCTCGATCGCATGATCCCAGATCAACTTCTTGGAGAACCGCTTCACGTCTTTCGGAAGGGCGGCCGCGGGAGCCGTGGCGACGGCATAGGCCTTTCCCAGCAGGCCAATCGCTGCGGTTCGGAGGTCGATCGGCAGCGTGCCCGCTTCCTTGGGCAGCACCAGCGAATCGGGCGACAGCGGGACGCCAAGCTCGCCCACAGAGGTCTTGAGTGCGAACCGGCCTGTGACCTGGTCGTCGGCATCGAGCGTCGCGGCAAACACCTTCCCGCTGACCTTCGCGATGAGATCGAAGCTGACCGATTGCGAATCGCCGGGAGCAATCGACTCGATCTGCCGGGTCGGATCGCCCACGATGGTCGCGCCGCTCACGACTCGCGGATACAGATTCAGGCTGACGAAGTTCGCGGGCGAGGGGCTCGTGTTGGTGACCGTCACGTCGAGCGTGTACGCCTCTCCAGCGGTCACGACCTCTGGATGCGTGAAGGTCAGCGTGAAGGTCGGGTTTCGAACGAGCACCGCGCCGGAGGCGCGCCCACGCACGGTCACCGGACCGATCGGCAGCCCGAGCAGCGTCCCGGCAATCTCCATCTCGACGATGTGGCTGCCTTCGCGCCGTCCCTCGACGAGGAACTCCGCGTTCCCGGTCTCCCCTGGACCGATTCCGTTGACATCATCCGCCGTCCCCAGCTTGCCGTCCGGTCCCGGCTGCACGACGGGCTGGATGCGAGCCACTTCTCCCTGGGCCGTCCGGCCCATGCGAAGCGGATCGTCCGGAGATCCGACGACCGTGTCTGCTCCGGGCGGCAGCACGATCTCGGCATGCAGATCGGTGACGACGAGATTGGAGCCGGCAGGCGCGACGTTGCCCACCATCAGCATCACGCTGAAGAACTGGTTCGAGGAATCCGATGTCGCCGGGAATGACGACGACGCCGGGGATCGGCGGCACGAAGAAGTTCTGCCCCGCCAGCTCCGGCATCTTGAGCGTGAACCCCTGGACGTTGAGGTTCGGAATCTGCGTCTGGATCCGTTTCAGGCTGTCGGGAATAACCGTTTGAAGGCTCGGCAGCCCCGGCTGTGAACCGATGCCGGGCAGATAGACCTTGCTGTTCCCGACGTCCTCGGCGCCCTGAAGCGTCGGCAGCACGACGGTGAAATTGATCGGGACGGTCTTGCCCTCGATGGCGAACGCCGCGGCGAAGTTGTAGGCCTGGAAGCTCGACTTGTCGAAGACGAGCCCCTTCTCGCGAATTTCGGCGGCCGTCAGCGGCCGAGCGGTCACCTGCGTGATCAGCAGCCGGTCGATGACGTCGATGACGACGCTTTCCGGCGTGCCGCGCAGCACGACTTCACCGTTGCTGACCAGCCGGATGTTGTCGAGCGTGTGCTTGCCGGCGACGGTCAACGGCGGAATGTTGAACGGCGTGTTCGGCTTGACCGTCAGCTCGATCGGCGTCGGGAAGGTCGGGCCGCGGAGCGTGGCTTTGACCACCGCGTCGGGCGCGAACGGCGGCAGGTTCCCGGGCGTCTGCGGCGCGACGAACATCGTGCTGACGATCGTCGCGATGTCTTTCGGGACGGTCTGCTGCGCGGGCTCGACCTTGAGGCCGAGGCCGAAGAGGATGATGTCGTCTTTTGCGAGGAAGCGATCCTTCGACTGCGCGGACACGTGCACGGCCGCGCTGCTCGAGAGTCCCAGCAGCAGCGCCGTCCAGACGATCCGCGTACGAAGGTTGATGGACATTGTCTTACCAGTGGCAGTCCGCGGGCACCACTCCCCTGAAACTCGATCCGAACGCTGAACGGCGTCGCTTTACCGTCGCTGCTCACCCTCATCGAATAGTCCGACTCTTCGAGGAATTTGATCAGGCTCGTCTCTTCCTTGACGTTCGGGCTCACGCCCTTGAGATTCAGCTCCACAGTCATGTCGGTTCCGGTGGGTCCAGTCGGGATCGACTTGACCTCGATCGCGTAACATCCGCGGGCGGCATGGAATCTCAACAGTGACCGGTTTAGCAGCCAGTTGCCGGTGTAATGCTCGGGCACGACGAACGGATCATTGCGGGTCTGTAGTGGTTCGCCGGTGAAGATGTCGCTGGTGTCCACCTTGGTCAGACCCACTTGGACGGTGGAGTACAACGACTTTCCGGTCGCCGAGTACTCATCACCGGCCGTGATGTTCTCGGCCAGTGCAATGGCGTCGATGTTGGCGGCAGCCAGCGGATTCGCATCTTTCAGCGCCTTCAGGAAGCTGAAGAGGCTGGTAAACGCCGCGGTGTTCTTGCTGGCGACGAGGGCGTCGTAGATCGGCTTGAACCCCAGCGACACAAGGTCGACGGTCGGGTCGGCCCCGTTGAGATCACCGAGATTGAAACCATCGAACAGGTCGTAGAGGATCTCTGAAACAGACCTTTCCGAATAGAAGCCGTCGTACAGAAAACCAGGACCCGGACCGGAGGTGTCGTCTACCGAGTCGTCCTCGATACTCCTTCCGTCGGCCACCTGGTGAGGACCGCTCGTGTCAACGTAGTCGGGTTCCTTGTTGAGCGATTTCATGACCATGCCGGCAAAGGCGGTCGCAAATCCCTCGCTGAACGCTGCGGACGGGTCCAGGAGCGCGTTGGGCGTATGATCGCTCCCGGGCGAGTCGTCGCGGCTGATCACGCCTTGAAGGTAGTGAGCCCATTCGTGGAGAATCACGGCATCGTCGTATTCGTCGGTGTCGTCGCCCTCCAGGCCATTGAGCAGAATGCTATTGGTGTCGTCATCGAAACCGACATCGCCACTGTGATTGATGCGGCTCCAAAACACTCGCAACGGCGGCAGCGACACCGGGCCGACACTCACGGACACGAATTTCTCGGCATCACGGATCGTGTCGAGGATGGCGAACGGCGCGGCATCGCGGCGGCCGGAATAATGAGCGCCGTCCCATCCTGACTGGATCGTGAAGTCCTTGGTGACCGGCACGGCTCCAAGGAGCACGGGGATATCGACCCTATACAGATTGCAGTCGGGATCCGTGGAGTGAATCAGGCAGATGTTGTTTTCGTTGTCGCGTACCTCGACGCGCGGATGCTTCGGGTCTCCGAGTGCGGCTTTGACCACGATCGTGAGGGCCGAGTTGCGCGGCGCCGCGAACGAGTAGTAGCCGGCGTCGCTGGTGTTCGTCGTGGCAATGACGGTGTCGGTCGAGTCCCTCAGCTCGACGACGACGCCACGCACCGGCAAGTTCTTCTTGTGTGCGTAATCCAACCCGAGATTCTTGACCGCCTCGTACGACTCATACTTGATGACCCCCGACAGATTGGGCGGATCGACCGACAGCACATCGATGCCGCGTGCGTGGGCGATATAGGCCAGGCCGCGCGCGTCGTCGGACTCCATGCCCCCGATGCCGTCGGGATACGCGAGCTCGTAGAGCTTGCGATCCGAGCGGCTGGAGAACGGATCCGCCACATCGAAGATGAAGAACCCTTCGCCGGCTACTGTTCCGCGATCCCCACCGGCAAGCAGGCGCCGCCCGCCATTCGCAACGGCGAGCTCGCGGATGATGCCCGGGTGGTTGACGTGGCCGATGAGCATCGGGTTGTCGGGATCGGTCACGTCGAGAATGTCGATCCCGCCGATGCCCGCCGCGAACAGCAGGTCGAAGATCTCGTCGGAACTGATCTGGCCATCAGCGTTGCGGTCAACGCGGACGGCTTCCGCCGCAATCAGGCGGCGCGGCTTCACGTTCAAGCCGACCGACGTGATGAAAGACAGGTTCGGATCGAAGACGTCCAGCGACGCCGGAGCGTCGAATGCGTTGTTGGCCGCGAAGAGCCGGCTCCCAATCGCCGCGACGTCGCGGTAGTCCCCTGAATAGAGCCCTTCGGCCGCCCGCACGGTGTAGTCGACCTCTGGCAGGTTGTTGCCGACATCCACCGCGACCACTCCAAGCTCGGTCACGGCCATGTACGCAGCGACCCCGGTCGTGTGTTCAATCGTGGCGACACCGCGCGAAACACCCACTCCCCTGAACGTCCCGTGTTGGGTCGTCGGACCGAGCTCTTCCGGGTTCGCGCTCACAATCTTGCCGCCCAGGGTGCATGGCTTCGCCGGGTTCGTCACATCGAAGAAACTGATGTGCGCTGCCGACGTGGTGGACGAGCTGACCACGGCGAGATCGCCGTTGAACTTCGTCCCGAGCGGAATGTGATCCGAGCAGGAAGGAATCGGCACGGGCAACCCGCTGGGAAGCTTTCTCACGGTGACCAGCGTGTTCGGCCTGACCAGGACGCGCTTGGGCACCACGAAATTGGAGGCTTGTCCGGTCTTGATCGGATGCGCAGGGTCGGTCACGTCAATCAGGTTGACCGGGGCCACACCGCGGACGGCAGGCACAGCCGTCAGAACGGTTTGCGATGTGGGTCCGAGCGGACGGGAAACCGCCAGGTCGCCGAACGGCACGGGATTCCCCGCTGCATCGAACAACTGGAACGTGCTCAGCTTCCGTGGCGTGAACGTCGTGAGCAGGATCGATCCTCGACCGCGAGCGGCCGACCAAGCAGATCGGTCAGCCCGACGAGATTCAGCTGGTAGACGCCGTCGAGCGCCAGCGGCTTGTCCGGCACGAACGTGAGAACCTTGTCGCGCTCCGACAAGCGAACCTGTCCCGCGATCTCGCTGACCGGTAGTGGCGTCGTACACCGCGAAGCGGAACAGCGTTCGTGTTGAGAAGCGGCGCCGAGAACGCCAGCACGATCGACCGGGCTGGATCGAAGTCGATGAAGCGATTGACGTCGGTCAGAAGATCCGGCACAACGCTGTCGGGGCCGTACACGTCCAGCAGCAACGTGTCGTCCGGATAGGGAGCGGGCCCGACCAGCTGCCGTCGAATCGCCTGGGTGCCCGTGTTTTTCACCGTGACGCGGAAATTCGGCAGCGCCTGCTCGTCGATCGTTCCGTTCTCGTACTCGACCTGCACCACGAACGTGTCGGTGATATTCGCGTCGAGCGCGAACACGAAGCCGCCGGTGACGACCCGGCCTGTGTTACCGGCGGTCGCGTCGAGAATGACGTCCGTGCGGACGACCGCGAGCGCGCCGCCGGTGCCTGGTCGCTTGGTCAGCAGCTTCACCAGCTTGACGCCCGCGTTCTCGTCGAGCGCCGGCTGGCCCGACGGCCGGTTCAGGTTGTATTCGATGATTTCAGCGCGCGTGGGATCGATTGCGCCCGGAATCGCACGGACCAGGAGGCTTCCAGTTCCAGATAGATAGGCGACCGGATTGAGTGGAACGACTGGCCGCTGCCCCGCCACCCCGACGGCCTGTGCCGTGTAGGTATCGGCGACGGTCCCCTCGACAATCATCCTGACGTTCGAGAATTGGCGGCCGCCAGCAAACGCAACGGTCGCCCTGGTCTTCGTACGTGTGTTCTGGACCAGCAGCGACTGATCGCCGGGTAGCAGCTCGGTCTTCGGGATTTCGATCACGACAAACGATCTGGGCGCGGGCTTCGTGCAGTCAGCTGGAAGACCATGAGCCACGCACTCCGCCGACCCGAGTGTCCGCGTCGTCGCCGTGAGCACGCCGCTGATGACCGCCCGCGAGTGAACCTCGATCGCGATCGGATCCGCGTCGCTGCCCTCGATGCTGGCCGAGCCTTCGAACGGCGGATAGAAGGTGGACGTCGACTGGCGGCCCGTTGCGTTGTTGGTGACGACCACCTCGTCGTCGTCCGCCGTCAGCTAACGCGGGAGGAATCGGGACCGCGACGCGGTTCGGCGCAACCGTGACGCGACCGCTGAGCACCGGCAGGCAGACCCTTCGTCGGAATGAGTCCGAGGACGGCCTGCAATCTGCTCGTCGAGCGCAACGCCGAAAGGCAGCCGCAGCGATGCGTCAGCCACGTCTGCGCGAAGTCGTCTGCCAGCATCTGCAGCGCATCGAGGAACCCCGAGCCGCTCGATATCGCCGTGAACGTCACCCCCATCGGGCGCGCCGACTTCAGGAAGCCGTAGACGCCGCTGCCGGTGACGCCGGGGCATGGAGGCGACGACGTGGCAATGCGGCCGTTGATGAGGCGCGCGGTGTCGGCGACGTTCAATGCCGGCGGGACACCTGCGAGGGTCAGCACCTGCCCGACCACCCATCGATCGACCAGCGTGTCGCTGGCGTGAGCCGGAATGCTGACGTTGATGTAGCTCGCGGGACTCTGGCCGCCGAGATCGAGCTGCAGGCCGCCGGTGTAGCTGAAGAATTGCTTCTGCTCCGCGGTCAATTGAACCGGGAAGTCGGCTTCGGCGACTGGCTTCACCGTAATGATCGTGCCGGTCGGGAACGCGCCATCAGGCACATCCAGCGCCACGCAGGTCGATCCCGACAAGGAACCATCACCGAGCGTCGTGCAACCCGGCCCGAGGACGCGGCCTCCGTCGCTTCCAACCGCCGTTGACAGGCTGCCGTCGGCGTTCTGACGCTGGAAGCGCGGGATGGCGACGACGGTCTGGTTGCCAGCCGCGTCGGTGACGATCAACTGCAGCTTGTCGGCGATCGACGCGATCACGATCACCACGAACCCGCCGTTGGGATCGAGGATGACGGGCGTGATCGTCCCCTGGGTGAGGTTCCTGATGACCACGGTATCGTGCGCACCGGCCGTGCCTTGCGTGGCGGTGATCGTGGTCTTGAAATCCGCGCCGGGAATGGTCGCCGAGATGCTCCCGGCCGGCGGCGGCGGTGGAGCAACCGTGTCCAGACTTGTGAAGGCAGTGACAAATGCCGACGGTAATGGCCTGCCGAACGGATCCTTGACGCTTTGAGTGATCGTCAGCGTGTAGACGGTGTTGGGCTGCAGCGCGTCGACGGGGCGCAGCGTCGCGACGGTGTTGCCGGAGGTCAGCGCCAACGCTGACACGACAATGCCGGCAGAGGACGTGAGCTGGATCGTCTGAAGCGTGGCGGTCGCCGGATCGATCGCGCTGGCAAAATGGATGATGACCGGGTCCGCGAGCGCGACGTTGACTGCTCCGTTTACCGGCGTGACCGACGTGACGGTCGGTGGCCGCGCGACGAGCGGCAGGTCGAGCGGAATCACCTGTCGCGGCGTGGACGAGGCGACTTGCGCACTGACGGAGTCGGTCCTCAGAAGATCCAGCGCATTCACGCTGACGTCGCCGAGCCCAATCGTGGAAATGTAGCGGCCGGTGGACTGCGACATCGAGACGATCGCGGTCGTGTTGCTCGAGACCAGCGCACCCGCAAACGGCCCCGCCGATCCGGTGACGCTGCCGGCCACGAAAGCCAGCGGTGTCGTGGCGCGGAGGAACACGTAACGGCCAGGCAGCTGGATCCCTTCGAACGTCACATTCGTGCCGGCGAGTACGCGGGTGGAGACCAGCCGGTCGTTCGCGAGAGTGCCGAGCGCCCATCAGCACGAAGCGCGTCTGTCCGCCCAGCTCCTGGAGCCGGGTCAAGAGGAAGAGATCGGTGTCGGCGGCCTGAGCGGGACGCGGAATGGAGAACGTCGCCGGGGCAGAGAGTACAGTCGCGAATGAAATCGACGTCGCGCTCACGAAGTCGAATCCGGTGGGCAACACGACGCCGAGCTCGTTCAAAGACATCGAACGAAGCTCAATGGGCACGCTCGACGGCACGCTGCCTGCAGCTATGTCCAGCCGCTCCCCATTTGCGCCGGTGATCGAGCCGCCGCCGTTCCCGACCAGGGGGACCTCATGGACGGCCTCTTCGGGCGCGCGCATCTCGACCGTGATCACGCCTTTCTCGAGCGTCAGCGGTTCGAAGACGAGCGATGGGCTCACTGGGAAGCCGGCCGCCATCACCGGTGAAGGACCGCCGGGTATCTGATAGAGGACGAGATCCTGCTCAACCGGCTCGAGGTGCATCTCGTTCTGCGAATAGAACTGGTACGCCTCGGTGATCCGCGAGTGCACCACCGTTCCGCTCGAGACCAGGACACCGGCGCCAGCGACCGTTCCGCGCACCACGGACTTCACGCCGGGCTTGTAGAACAGAACCTTCGGCTGCGGAACGACAAGTCCCGTTGCATCGAGAGGAATCAGGAGTGGGGTGACGCCCACCACGAGTTCGCCGGGGACCGGCTGCGGCGGAACGGCGGGCGCAGCGTCCGCCACGACCCAGGCGTACTGACCCGCGCCCGGAATGCTTCCTGTGAGCAGTCCCTTGTCGGTTGATAGCGTGTTCGTGGTGAGCGCTCGCCAGGCGCGTGACTGTTCGTCCCACTGCACGAACGTGACCGGGCTGCCTGCTTTCAGATTCAACGCGTTCGGTGACGCGAGCGACGCCGGCGTCGCGAACGCGATCCCATGCGGACCAATGTCGATGATGTCTATCGGCGTCCAGCCTGGAGGCAACAGTCCCGGCAGCGACTGACGACTGAGCGGCGTCATCGTCACGTCAGCGCTCGACGCGAGAGCCCCGGCCGGAATCGTCAGCGTGACGTCGGGTCCGCCAAGGGCCACGTTGCCAATCGAGGGATCCTCAGCGGCCGAGACTTCCCGCTGCCATGCTTCCAGGAACGTCGCGCGGTCACCTCTGATCGTTGCACCCGACAGTCCGTCGACATGAGCGGTTGCGGCCGCTGCCGTGATTCGTGCATCGACAACTTCGATGGCGGTGTCCGGCTTGATGACCACCTGTCTGTTGAGCACCGACCAACCAGCTTTGGCGATCTGAACGATCGCGGTCCCTTCGGTTCCGTGAATGACGTAGCGGCCTCGGGCATCCGAGACGGTTGACTGCGAATACGGGACGCCACGTGAATCCGTCCCCAGGAGCGATGCCGTTGCGCCCTCGACCGGCAGGCCGCTGTTGTCGTCGTACACCTCGCCCGTCAGCACGCCTTCGCCGGGAGCGATGACCTGGACATCCCTGGCGTCGATCGCTTCCAATCCCGAGAAGTCGAGCGCCCGCGCTTCAACGTGGAGCCGACTGCCATCAGCCGCTCCAGCCGCGACCGCCACCGTCGTCTGGTACGGCGGATCGATGACCGTCGCGATGCGCTTTCCATCGACAAAGAAGCGGACAGACGCGACGCCTCCCGAATCCGACACGGTTGCTGAGACGGGCACCGACGTGCCCGCATGGGCCGCGGCAGGAGCCGTCAGGCTGAGCGACGGCGGAATCGTGTCGGGGGTCTGAACGATCTCGATCGATGCGGTCGCGGTTGCCCGGTTGTTCGACGCATCAACGGCCTGAGCCGAGACCGGCAGCGTCGAACCCACCACGGCATTCAGCGGGATGACGTAGGTCGCCTCGTAGGGGGGCGCGGTCAGCGATCCAATGGTCACCGAGTTTGCGCCAAGGATCACCGATGCGACGCCCACGTTGTCGGTGGCCGTGGCTACGACCTGGAGCACGGTGCCCGGCGCAGCCTGCGCCGGCGCCTTGACGTTGACGACGGGCTTCTCGGTGTCCGGCTCCGAGACAATCGTGATGGTGGCAGCCGCCGTGCCGATGTTTCCGGCCGCGTCGCGGGCAGCCGCGCCGACCTTCACAGTCGTTCCTGGAGCGACGAGATCAGGAACGTTGATGATTCGCTGATATGGTGCGCTCGGCAATTCGACCGGATCGGCGCCGTTGACGTCGAGCGTCACCGACTGAACACCGATGTTGTCGGTCGCCTCGGCCGTCATCGTGACGTGCGCGCCAGGCAGCGCTTCTTTGGGTCCGCTGAGCGTCACAACGGGTGGCGCGCGATCGGGCGCGGCGGCAATCGTCGCAGTCGTTGCCGCGGCGTCCGATACGGCGCCGTGCGAGTCGGTCACGACCAGGGTGACGGTGAATACGCCGACACCCTGGTAGACGTGAAACGGTTTGCGATCCGTGCTGGTCGTCTGATCGCCGAACGACCACGCATAAGTGAGCACGTCACCATCGGGGTCGCTCGAAGCGGAGCCGTCGAACGTCACGCCAACGCCCACATCACCTGACTGCGGCGGGCCAGCCTGCGCGACCGGCGAATGATTCACCGCGGGGGCCACCGTGATGGTGACGTCCGCGCTGCTCGAGAGGAGCGAATCGCTGGCGGTCAGCCGCAGGACGTACGTGCCCGGTTGAGCGAATGTCGCGATCGTGCCCGGCGTACCGGCGCTGCTGAAGGTTACCGTCCCCGGACCGCTGAACCTCGTCCACAAGATCGTCAGCGTTCCGCCAACCGGCAAACCATCGTCGGTTGCAGTCCCTGTCAACGTCGCGGTGTTGGGTAGCGTAATCGTTTGGGGATCGCCGGCGCCCACGACTGGCTTTTGATTGACCGGTGGAGGCGGAGCGGTGACGGTGACCGACGCGGTCGCCGTCGCGCTGCCACCGTGGCCATCGGTCACGGTCAGCGTCGCGGTAAACGGACCGGCCGCCGCATACGCGTGCGTTGGCGTTGCGCCATTTCCCGTCGCACCGTCACCGAAGCTCCACGAATACGACAGCGTGTCGCCAGCATCCGGATCGGAAGCACTGCCGCTGAAGGAAATCGACGCTCCGCTCAAGGCGGAATACGGACCGCCAGCCGATGCCGTCGGATTGTGATTCGGTGGAGGCGGAGCGGTGACGGTGACCGACGCGGTCGCCGTCGCGCTGCCGCCGTGGCCGTCAGTGACGGTCAGCGTCGCCGTGAACGGACCGGCCGTCGAGTACGCGTGCGTCGGCGTTGCACCGGTTCCCGTTGCACCATCGCCGAAGGCCCACGAATACGACAGCGTGTCGCCAGCATCCGGATCGGAGGCACTGCCGCTGAAGGAAATCGTGGCTCCGGTCTGTCCGGAATATGGACCGCCGGCCGATGCCGTCGGATCGTGATTCGGTGGAGGCGGTGCGGTGATAGTGACCGCTGCGGTCGCCGTCGCGCTGCCGCCGTGGCCGTCCGTGACGGTCAGCGTCGCGGTGAACGGACCAGCCGTCGCGTACGCGTGCGTCGGCGTTGCGCCGGTTCCCGTTGCACCATCGCCGAAGGCCCACGAATACGACAGCGTGTCGCCTGCATCCGGATCCGAGGCACTGCCGTTGAAAGAAATCGTGGCTCCGGTCTGCCCGGAATACGGGCCGCCGGCCGATGCCGTCGGATTGTGATTCGGTGGAGGCGGTGCGGTGATAGTGACCGCTGCGGTCGCCGTCGCGCTGCCGCCGTGGCCGTCCGTGACGGTCAGCGTCGCGGTGAACGGACCGGCCGTCGAGTACGCGTGCGTCGGCGTTGCGCCGGTTCCCGTTGCACCATCGCCAAAGGTCCACGAATAGGACAGCGTATCGCCGGCATCTGGATCAGAGCCGCTGCCGCTGAACGAGATCGCGGCACCGGTCAACCCGGAATACGGGCCGCCGGCCGATGCCGTCGGATTGTGATTGGTGGACCCGCCTCCGGACGTGATCGTGAAAGCGCTCGGAAGAATGGCAATCTGGGCGCTGGTTACCTGCACGGTGCGGACACTCGCCGCGGTCGTCGCGGGTATGGAAATGTTCGCGAGCAGCGTCGTGTCGGACTGCACGGTGACCTTGTTGACCGTCACCCCTGTTCCAAACGTAACCTGCGTATTCCCGGCAACAAAGTGCGTGTTCGACGAGCCAGTAATGCGGACGTCCTGATTCACGGCACCCGCAGGCAAGGACGCGATCCCCGGCAGCGAGATCGCGATCACTTCGAGCGACTTGCCGTCGCTGAAGCTCCCGGTGGTCACATTTCGGACACGAAGCGCCGTGAGGCCAACGGGCAATCCAGCCGGAACCTTGACGGTCAGCCGACGCGAGCCCGTTGTGGCGTCAACGGTCGCGATAGCGCTCGGAACAGCCGTAAGTGTGGGGCCACTCGCAGGGACGAAGGAGACTTCGTTCTTCGACGCGGTCGGATCGAAGCCGGTGCCGACGATGTTGATGGTAACGAGGGTGGAGGCGCCGGATGGCGTGACCGATGTCAGCAGCCCGGACTGCGCGCTCGAGATCGCGCCAACCATCAGGGCGAGCAGCAGCGCGCCCGCGCGCACGCCGGATCGCCTGGTGGTCAACGAGGCGGCGATTGATGCGGTCCAGGGCCGGAACACGGGGAAGCACTCTTGGGTAAACGAATCCGACGCCGGAACACGGTCAGAATGAGGCCGCTGGCCAGCAGCGCGATCGAGCTGGGCTCGGGCACCGACGCGACCTTCGGATCCAGGTAGATGGTCGCCAGCGAATCGGTCGCGGTGAGGGGACCTGAGAGAAACAGGGAGCCGTAGTCAGCGAAGTTGCCGCCAGTGAACGTGAGCGTCGCGACAGCGGCAGAAGCGAAATACGTTCCCGGGAGCGCCGTGAGCGAAATCGCGGACTCGGTTCCGCCGAGGACTCCGTCGAAGACTCCGTCGACTCCAGATTCAAGGAAACCAAGCGGAGACTGAACCCAGATCCACGGACGCGAAGAATGTCAGGCCACCGTAGAGCGGATCGCTGGTAGTGAGATCGTTGGTCAGTGAGAAGTACTCGAAGCTCTCGCAGAACGGATCGATGTCTTGATCGCACTGCTCGCTGACGAAATTGAACGTGCCGACAAGGACTGGAGAGGCTGGATCGATTGCGTCGGCTGACGCCGCCGTGGCGCTGCCGAGTATGAAGACGACGAATGCGACGAGTGCAAGAGCGGTACGGGACAGGAGTTTCATGGCATCACCTTCCTGCCCGTGATCGGCGAGCGCCGAGCAAACCGGCGGCCATCTGAAAGTACCGAAAGTCCCGCTCATTCTCATCGTGACTCTGAAAAGGTTGCTCAACGTCAGACTTTGCCCATCGACCAAACCGACTATTCAAACGCGCGCGCGACTTCGTGAACCGTTTCGACAGAGCAGTGATCCCGCAAGGTTCCGATCACCGCGCACCATGCATTACGGATGAGGGATCGCGGATGGAAGAAGGAGGAGAGGCGAGTGAAAATTGTTCGGTGGAAGTACCTTCGCGGTTCGCGGTTCGCGGTTCGCGGTTCGCGAAATCTAAAACGGCTCTCCGATTAACACATAGCCGGCCCAGTAGAACGGGCGCGCATCGAGGCGAACGTTGCCTAGCGGGGTGTGGACCACCATTGATCCGCTGCGAAGCTTCTGCAGCAGATCGAGCTGGGCGCGCCTGAGGGCCGCTCGTTTGTCGAGCCCCGCAAGCCAGTGCGTGTAAAACCCTTTCATGATCGCGGCGCTCGGTTGATCGGCGACATCCCAGAGCGTCGCCACGACGGTCGGCGTGCCGGCATAGAACAACGCTCTCGACATCCCGGAGATCCCGTCACCGGACGGCTTTCCCGTGGCGGTCCCGCACGCGCTCAACACCACCATCTCTGACGAAAGAGAGAGTTCGTACAACTCACGCACCGTGAGGTGACCATCCGACTCCGGACTATTGCCGCTCTCGCCGAGCGCCAGGTAGGAATCGAGTGGCTCGTCGTCTCGAATCACCGCGTGGGTCGCGAAGTGGATCACGCGTTTGTCGGTCACCTCCCGGCGCACATCCTTCTCGAGTGCTTGTGTTCGCGCGAGGATGCTGGTTCGGCCGCGGCCGAACACGTCTCTGATGGCAGCGGCCTCCCCCATCGCCGCGGACAGTGGTGGGAGCGGCGCTTGACCGGGCGGCGTGGAGATCGGAGCGGGATCGGCCACCACAAGAGAGCCACCCGACGAGTTCGATCGGGATTGCCGCGCCAGGCGTTCGGTGAACGCAAACGCGGACGCAGAGGGAGCGTACGCAATCGCGTAACGCTCCACCAGATAGGTTCCGGCCGGGTCCAGAAGAGCGGCGAACGACACGCGGAACAACGGCCCGTGCGGCAGGATCGTCAGCGCGCTTCCATCGGCAGGCAGCCACTTCGCCACCGGTCCGACTAGCAACGTGTACAGGCGACGGAAGGCGGTTGACTCAGACGCGTCCGGTTTCGGGACGGCAGCCTGCACCATGCGCTCGAGGGTGGCGCGTTCCACTGCGATGCGGGCACTCTTCACGGGCTGCCCGGGTTGAACGACCCAGGCGAAGACTTCCGCATCGGTCACCCAATACGCCAATATCGTCGTGTGAAGCCGGACGGCCGTGCTCGCGATTTCGTCAGCGGAGGCAGTCTTCGTCGAGGCGTAGCTCGTCAGGGTCAGATCCTGCCGGCGCGCGGGTGGTGCAGTCGCTACAAGGCCGCGTCGCACGTCGGAGGCCGGAGTTGCTGGTTCGAGTGGCGTGGCAGGCGCGTTCGACGTGGTCGAGGAAGGGGACGAGGACGAAAGCGACAGGGCCGCATCAGACTTCGGTGGCGATCGGACCAGGTCCCTGCTCGCCAGAAGATCGAGGAACGCACGCGCGCGCGCCTGCTCGCTGACGATCAGCGCCTGCTCGGGCTCGCCACGCTGAATCATCAGAGCCAGGGTCAGGCCGTACAACGACTGGTGCAGTTCGCTGAACCCGCGCTTCATGAAGTCCATCGGCACGAGCCGTGACCGTATGCCTTCCAGGCGCCCCACGGCCTCACGCGCATCGTCCAGCGCGGCGTCGATTCTGCCGAGCGCTCGATTGATGGAAGCCCGCTGGTAGAACAGATCCACCAGATACTCGCGGTTGCCCGACTGAATGCCGTACTCAATCGATCGATCGGCGTGATTCAGTGCCGTGTCGTACTGCTGCTGGTGCAGATAGTTCAGCGCGAGATTGCCGTGGCGATAAGCCAGCACGTACACATCCGTTTCGCGCGTGATGACATCTTCCAGCAGCCGGATGGCACCCGGCACATCGCCGGCGGTCGCGTAGGCAGCCGCCAGATTCCCCTGCTGAAAATTCACGATGCGCTCGGAGCCTGTCTTGCGTGCGAGGGCGAGCGCCCGTTCGTACGCCGCGCGCGACTCGTCGGTCCGATCAAGAAGTCCCAGCGCAATGGCCTTCGCATTGACGCTCTGCACGAGGCCTCGAAGATCCCCGATTCGCTCCTGTATTTCCCCCGCGCGCTCATAGAATTCAACCGCCCGTTCCGGTTGACCGTGGGCGCGATAGACCCGCCCGAGACTGACATAGGCATCCGCCATGCCGGCAGGCTTGTCCGCCTCCTTGAATTTGTCGATCGCCAGGCTCAGATCGGCGACGGCGTCGTCGAATCTACCCGCATTGAAGGCGTGATCGCCTTGCGCGTGAAGCGCGCGCCCTTCAAGACCGGGCGACGGGAGGCGCCGCGCAATCGTGATGGCCTCCTCGAGCAGAGGGGCTTCGCCGGGATCATTGGACGGAAGCGCGTGACTCAGGTTGATCAGCGACGATGCGCGATCCGCGTCCGAGGCGGCGCCGGCAGCGGTGAACAGGGCGATCGCCGCCTTGAACTGACTCTGGGCCGTCGCGCGATCGCCCTTCGCCAACGCGACAGCGCCAAGCAAATCGGCAGTGCGTGCCGACTGAAGCCGATCGCCGAGCGCCTCGGCAAGATCACGCGCCCGGCCTCCTTCCGCGATCGCCAATTCATATTCACCCACGTGGTACGCCGCGCGCGCAAGACCCAGTCTGGCTTCCATTTCGCTCGTACGGTTACGCGTTGACTCGGCCATACGAAGCGCCTGTTCGAAACAAGGCTTCGCCAGGCCGTTCTGTTCGATCGACGCGAGGCGCACGCCTTCCTTCAGGAGATCATCGAGCGAGGAAGAGGAAGAACAGGAGGACGGGAACGGATCAGTCGACTGGGCGGCTGGCGCCGTGACGAGAACGCCCGTCCAGAGCACGAGCGTCAGCGAGCATAGGTGTCGTGACCCTGCCACTCGGTAATCTCCAGCCGATCCGCGGCGCAAGGAGAGTACCCAGGGCCGCACACGCTTGCTCTCGCCGCGACTCACCTGTCCCGCAGATCTCGGTGAGTACCGATCGCGGCCGCATCGCGGCGGCCAGCCCGCTCGAGAGCAACGGCAAGATACCACGAGGCATCCAGGCGCAGCCATGTGTTCGCCGTACCGTCGGTTCGTGCCCGTTCCAGCGGGGCCACCGCATCTGCCGCCTGCCCGGCCAGCAGGTACCAGACACCGAGGTAGTAGCTCACAAACGGTTCGTTCGGGTGGCTTGACTGGAGTGCAGCGAGCTTCTGTATAGCCCCGGGATAATCATCACGGCGGAACGGCGCGAGCGCGCCGCTGAGCGCTGTCGCATACGGGTCGGCACCTCGACTCCGCAGGACGAGGGCGCCCGGCGGCAACTCAACTTCGGGCTTCTCCAGAGCAAGCACGAAAGCGGACCCCGCACGCGGCGATGCTGCGACAGGGACGCCCGGTGCCGAAGGCATGACCGAATCCTGGCGGTCGAACTGCGCCAGCCAACCTGCACCGGCTGCGATCGTGATGACCGCCGCGGCGGCCACGGGCCGCCACCACGCTCGTGACGCTCGACCGGCGTTCTTCACCCTGGACTGAATCCGCTTCAACTCGTCATCGGTCGGCTCCGAACATTCTGGCGATGCCTGTGCCTCAGCAAGCATCCGGCAGACGGCGCAATGCTCCATGTGCGAGAGGACTCGTCGCCGCAGCGGCTCCGGCAGCGTCCCCTCCATCGCGGGCAGGAGCGTCTCGGGCGCCGGACAGGACACCATCCGGGCGAGATCGAACGCGTCCCTTTCTGAAGGGTCCAGATCAGTTGGCACGGGCCGCATCATTGCTTTTCGCTCAACTCCTTCCGCAACAGTTGATGGGCGTATTGCAAGTAACCCTTGACCTGGGTTTCCGACAATCCGAGGCGTCCTGCGATCGCGGTCCGCTCGAGACCGTGCACGTATCGCAGTATGAGACAGGCACGGTGCACGGGCTTCAGTGCCGGAGCCGCATCCAGCCACTCCTGGATACCGCTCGCGGTCTCCGCCTTCGGCTCGGGATCCAGGTCAGCGCTGTATTTGCGCTCCAGCGCGTTCCGTCGCCAGAAATCCGTTGCGCGATTCCGCACGACGGTGAAGAGCCAGCCCGGCAGCAGCCCCGGATCGATCCGATCGAAGGTGTTATAGAGCGCAACGAACGCTTCGGCGGTAATCTCCTCCGCGATTTCGCGGCGCCCGACACATTTCACGGCATACCGGAAGACCGACGTCAGATGCTCCCGGTAGGCATCGTCGAAATCTGTCATTGAGCACTACGGACGGCGGGTTGAGGATGGAAGAATGGCAAAGGCAAAAAACCGCCATCGGGGATAATACGGCGAAACGCCCAAACTGTTCAGCGCGGCCGTCCGACTGCCGCCAGCGCGTCGGCCTCGGCCTGGCCGAGCGCCTCGGACAGGGCGGCCTGGCCTCGATCGAGGTGCTCCTGTTCGGTTCCGGCGACCAGGATCGGCGGACGGATCGCCAGCGCCACGGTGCTGAAGGGCTTCGGCACCATCGTCTTGTCCCAGCTGCTGGTCGTCCAGGAACGGCTGGCCTCGGAATGGATGGGCAACAGCGGATTTCCGGTCGCCCCAGCCAACCACACGGCACCCGGCTGTGCGACGCGGGCCGGGCCGCGTGGTCCGTCCAGCGCAAGCGCCGCCGGATGGCCCTGTTCGACCTCGTGCTTCATCGCGATCAACGCGCGCGCGCCGCCATGCGAGGTTGAACCTGCAACCGTGCGGTTGCCGAGGCGCTCGATGATCCTCGCGATCCACTGTCCATCGAAATTCTCGCTCGCCATGACGACGACGCCGCGATTGCGGAACACCCAGATCGCCGGCAGAATCCGGCCATGCCAGACAGCGAAAATGGGGACGCGGCCGGATCGGATGATGTCGTCGAAATGATGGATGCCTTCAACCTTCCAGGTGATCGTGCGGCAGAGACCGCTGATGAGGGGAGAAGCAGTGGCCGCGATTAGGCGCGTCTTGAGACGCTGGGAAGGTGTCAGCTTAGTGTCTTGAGGCATTCAGCTAGATTTTTGCTGCCGCTCTTTAACTTTTAACTTTTAACTTTTAACTTTCTACATCCCCTCGTACTGCGGTCCCCCGCCACCTTCAGGGGGGACCCAGTCAATCAGCTGATACGGATCCATGATGTCGCACGTCTTGCAGTGGACGCAGTTCGACGCGTTGATCTGCAGCCGCTTTGTTCCGTCGCCCGCATCCACCATCTCGTAGACATTCGCCGGACAGAAGCGCGTGCACGGGTTGCCGTACTCGGTGCGACACCGCGTGCTGCAGACTTCCGCATCGTGCACGATCAGGTGCGACGGTTGATCCTCGGGATGACGGGTTCCCGAGTAGTGGACGTTCGTCAGCTTGTCGAACGTCAGTTGCCGATCGATCTTGACCGGGCGGACTGGCGCGTCCGGATCCGGCGGCCCGGAAGGATAGTACGCGTCCAGCTTCGCCATTCGCTCGTAGCCGGCATGCGTTGGCATTGGATCCCGATACCACCAGCCGCCTGTGACGAGCGACAGGCCTGAGTACGCCAGGCCCGCGAGGAGACCGTAGCCGAAGCTTTGATGCACGTTGCGAACGGGATACAGCTCGCGGCGAACGTCGCTCCGATCGATCGCGTCCGAGTAGCTCTTCAGGCGCGCCGCGGTTGCGTCGCCGGCGCGAACGGCATCGAATGCGCTCTCCGCGGCCAGCATCCCGGTTCGCATCGCCAGGTGAATACCCTTGAGGCGAAGCGAATTCATGAACCCGCCGGCATCGCCAGCGATCAGCACGCCGTCCGCGTACACGCGCGGGATGGTATGCCAGCCACCCTCAGGGAGCGCCTTGGCGCCGTAGCGAACCAGCTGTCCTTTGTCGAGGAGAGACGCGACGAACGGGTGCTGCTTGAAGTGCTGAAATGTGATGTGCGGATCGAACATGGGATCCCGATAATCGAGTCCGCTCACGAAGCCGACCGACATGAGCCCGTTGGGCATGGCGTAGATGAACGCTCCGCCAAACTCTTCGCGCCGCAACGGGTAGCCCATCGTGTGCATGATGGTGCCGGCGGGAATTCGGTCGGACGGGATCTCCCACAGCTCCTTGATTCCGATCGCATAGAGCTGCGGCGACCGGCCCTCGTCTAATGCCAGACGCCGCACCACCGACTTGGTCAGGTTGCCGCGGACGCCGTCGGTCAGGATCGTCACCTTCGCCCGGATGTCGACGCCAGGCTCGAAGGCCGCCTTGCGCTCGCCATGCTTGCCGATGCCGCGGTCGCCCGTTCGAATCCCGGCAACGCGATCCTCGTCGTACAGGACCTCGACACCGGGAAAGCCCGTGAAGACGTCCACGCCCTCGGCTTCGACGAGGCCGCCCAGCCACTTCACGAAGCGATTGAGCGAGATGATGTAGTTGCCGTGATTCCTGAGCGGTGGCGGAATGATCGGAAACTTCAGCTTCCCCGTTCGGGTGAGGAAGTACACCTGATCGTGGTGCACGTCGGACGCGAGCGGAGCGCCCCTGGCCTTGAAGTCCGGCACCAGCTGCGCAAGAGCCGATGGGTCGAGGATCGGCGCCGGACAACATGTGCGCGCCGACTTCGCGCGCCTTCTCGAGCACCGCGATCGCGAGCGGTTCGCCGCCCTTCTCCTTCTGGAGCTGGGTCAGTCGAAGCGCAGCCGACATCCCGGCGGGGCCGCCACCGACAATCAGGACGTCGACGTCGAGAGTCTCGCGTGTTGACAATGGGCTATTTCTTCAACTCCGCAATCATCGCCGGCACGACCTCGAACAGATCGCCAACAATCCCGAAATCGGCGATTTCGAAAATGGGCGCTTCGGGATCCTTGTTGATCGCGACGATCGTTCGCGACCCCTTCATGCCGACCAGGTGCTGGATCGCGCCGGAGATGCCGAGCGCGACATACAGCTTTGGCGCCACGGTCTGCCCCGAGCTGCCGATCTGTCGATCCATCGGCAGCCAGCCGGCATCGCAGATCGGGCGCGAGGCCGCGATTTCCGCCCCGAGTGCGCCGGCCAGTTGCTCGGCAATCTTCAGGTGCTCCTGCCCTTTGATTCCGCGACCGACCGAGACAATCCGCTCGGCCTGCGACAAATCAACGGCCTGGCGCGCTTCCTGAAACGGCGCTTCCGGTTTCTGTCGAATCGCCGAGGCGTCGACGGTCACGTTCACCTTTCGAATCGGCGCCGGCGCGGATCCGCGCTTCGCCGCATCGGCGCGAAAGGCGCCGATCTGAACCGTGATGAGGTGCGGCGCGGGACCGAGCGCCTCGACATCCGCGTTCAGCTTGCCCTGAAAAACCGGACGCACGTAGGAGACGGTGGCGCCGGACTTCTTGATGCCGGTGACGTCGGTTATCAGCGCTCGTCCCATGCGCGTCGCCAGCGCAGGGGCAAAATCGCGCGTCTGATACGTGTGCGGAAAGAACACGGCCGCTGGCTTTTCCTGATCGATGAACGACGAGAGGGCGAGCACGTGCCCGTCGGCCGTGTACTCAGCGAGCGCCGCAGCCTCGAGCACGATGACTTCCGCCGCTTCGGCGGCCGCGATCTCCGACGCCGCGGCATCGGCTCCCGCACCGACCAGGACAATCGTGAGCGGATCTCCCAGCTGCTGGGCCGCCGCGACGGCTTCCCACGTCGCGCGATTCAACCGGCCGCCACGCTGTTCGCCGACGATGAGCATCGTTAAATCACCCTCGCTTCGTCGCGCAGCCGTTTCACCAGCTCCTTCGCGGCGTCGGCTGGCGATCCGGAGATCATCTGTGTCTGCTTGGATTTCTCGGGGAAGTGCACGCCGAGGATGCGGCTGGTGGGCTCGGTGGATGCCGCCGGTGTGACCTTCCGGATCTCCTTCTTCTTGGCCGCCATGATCCCCTTGAGCGTCGCGTAACGCAGCTGGTTGATGCCGCTCTGGATCGTGAGGAGCGCGGGCATGGGCAGCGAGATCCACTGGAACCAGCCGCCTTCGAGCTCCCGCTTCACGCGGAGACTCCCCTGCCCTGAGCCTGTCGAAGGGGCCTGCCCTGAGCCTGTCGAAGGGGACGCTTGCACCTCCATGATGATCGTCGCGTGCGGCATCCCGAGCTTCTCGGCGAGGACGACACCCACCTGGCCAAAGCCCTGATCGTCGGACTGAAGACCGGTCAGCACGAGGTCGAATGCCTCCTCACGGACGGCCGACGCGATTGCGTCAGCCACGCTGACAGCGTCGGCGGTCGCGAGCGCATCCGACTCGATGTGAATGGCCCGATCCGCGCCGCGCGCCAGTGCTTCACGGATCACCTGCGACGCTCGTGCGGGCCCGGCTGACACGACAACGACTTCGCCGGTGTGCTTCTCCTTCAGACGCAGCGCCTCTTCGAGCGCGTACGCATCCGGTTCATTCAGCTCGAAGCTCGCATCCTGGTCGCGAATCCACGTCTTGGCCTCGTTGACGCGCAACTGCCACTCACGCGTCACGACTTGTTTGATGCAAACGGCGATCTTCATCTAAGTTGCCAGTTTCCAGTTCAAACCTGTAGCGCAGCCTTCGAACTTGTAGCGCAGTCCTTCAGGGCTGCCTTGGGGCAGGGGAAGCCCTGCGCTACGGGGTTTGAGGCCACTTCTACGAGCTATTCATCAAACTTCTTGAACAGCAGCGCCCCGTTCGTGCCGCCGAAGCCAAAGGAATTCGACAGCGCGTATTGAATCGCGGCCGCGCGTTTGGCGTTCGGGACGTAGTCGAGATCGCAATCAGGATCGGGCGTCTCGTAGTTGATCGTGGGCGGAATCATCTGATTCCGGATCGCCAGCACGGTGATGCCGGCCTCGAGACCGCCGGCCGCACCGAGGAGATGCCCCGTCATCGATTTCGTGGACGAGATGGCGAGCTTCCGGGCGTGATCGCCGAAGAGCCGCTTGATGGCGAGCGTTTCCAGCTTGTCGTTGTAAGGCGTGGAGGTCCCGTGCGCGTTGATGTAGTCCACGGTGGCAGGCTCGACACCGGCCTGCTTCAGCGCCGCCTGCATCACGCGCACCCCGCCGTCGCCGTCCTCCGATGGAGCCGTGATGTGATACGCATCGGCGCTCATGCCGTACCCGACGAGCTCAGCGTAGATGTTCGCCCCGCGCCGCCTGGCGAACCCCAGCTCCTCGAGGATGATCACGCCCGCCCCTTCTCCCATCACGAAGCCGTCCCGGTTTTTGTCGAACGGACGGCTCGCGTGCAGGGGATCGTCGTTGCGCGTCGACAGCGCCCGCATCGCCGCAAAGCCGCCGACGCCCATGGGCGTGATGGCGGCCTCGGAGCCGCCGGCAATCATCACGTCGGCGTCGTTGCGTCGGATGATTTCGAACGCATCGCCAATCGCGTGCGCCGATGCCGAACACGCCGTGCACGTCGCGGAGTTGGGGCCCTTGGCGCCGAAGCGGATGGAGACCTGGCCGGCGGCCAGATTGATGATGGCGGCAGGAATGAAAAAAGGAGAAATCCGCCTCGGTCCGCCCTCGAGCAACGCCTTGTGCTCGCGCTCAATCGTGCTGAACCCGCCGATCCCCGAGGCGATGAACACGCCCGTCCGGGTCGCGCATTCCGGGCTCACCGACAGCTTCGCATCGCTCATGGCGAAATCCGCCGCGGCGATGGCGAGCTGGATGAAGACGTCCATTTTCTTGACGTCCTTCTTGTCGACGAACTGCAGCGGGTCGAAGTGCTTGACCTCGCCGGCGATTCGCGCTGAAAACTGCGTGGCATCGAACCGCGTGATCGGTCCAATCCCGCTCTGTCCAGCGCAGAGCGCTTCCCAGTTCGCCTGGGTCCCTATGCCGACTGGCGACACCAGACCGACACCCGTCACAACGACTCGCCTGCTCAAACCGCCTCCATGTGGGGCAGCCCTGACCGCCTTCGCGAAAGCTACGGCGGTCCGCCGAAGCCTTGGCGCAGGCGGAGGGCTGCGCTACTTCTTCTTGCTATGGGACTCGATGTATTCGACCGCTTCCTTCACCCGCGTGATCTTTTCGGCATCCTCGTCCGGGATCTCGATCCCGAACTCCTCTTCGAACGCCATGACCAGCTCCACCGTGTCGAGCGAGTCTGCGCCGAGGTCGTCAACGAACGACGCATCCGGAGTCACTTCTTCTTCATCGACTCCAAGCTGCTCCACGATGATGCCCTTCACTTTGTCTGCAACCGCCATTCAGTCCTCCATCACGGCTTTCCATCGGACGCCGCGCTACGTATACATCCCGCCATTGACCGCCAGTACATGCCCCGTAATATACGACGCCTCGTCTGACGCAAGAAAGCAGACAGCCGATGCGATATCGGCGGGCGTGCCCAGGCGTCGCAGCGGAATCTTCGACGCCCACTCGTCACGCGCCTGTTCGGTCAACGCGCGTGTCATGTCCGTTTCGATCATCCCCGGCGCCACGACGTTCGCCGTGATGCCGCGCGACGCCACCTCGAGCGCCAGCGCCTTCGTGAAACCAATCAACCCGGCCTTCGAGGCCGCGTAGTTCGCCTGTCCCGCATTCCCGCTCTGCCCGACGACCGAGCTAATCGAAATGATGCGCCCGCCTCGCTGGCGAACCATCGGCTTCAGCACCGCCTGGGACAACGCGAACGCCGCGGTCAAGTTCGTCGCGATCACGGCGTCCCAATCCTCGCGCTTCATCCTCAGCAACAGCTGATCGCGCGTAATCCCGGCGTTGTTCACCAGGATATCGATCCGCGAGTGACGTTCGAGCGTCTGCGCCACGAGCGGCTCGGCCGCTCCGGCCCCCGTGACGTCCAGGCTGACCATCTCGGCGCGGCCCCCCGCGCTCACAATCTCGTCGACGACCGGTCGGGCGTTCTCGCCGCGCGCCGCCGCCACCACCACGGCCCCCTGGCCTGCGAGCTGCTGCGCAATGGCTCGCCCGATACCGCGCGAGGCACCCGTCACGATGGCGACACGCCCGCTCAGGTCAATCATATCTTCTCAAATCGGGTTCTACTGGGTTCTGCGGGGTTCTACTAGGTTCTGCAGGGTTCGTTCTAGTGGAACCAGAACCTTGTAGAACCTAGAACCTTGTAGAACCTAGAACGAACCTTGTAGAACCCTGTAGAACCCCGCAGAACCCTGTAGAACCTATTGCGTTAGCTGCGTCAGCGCGTCGAGTCCATGTTCATCCTCGACGCTCATGACCTTGACGCCGCGGTCGATCTTCTTGATGAGACCCGCAAGCACCGACCCCGGTCCCAGCTCCACGAACGTCGTCGCACCCTCGGCGATCAGGCGCTTCACAACCTGTTCCCATCGCACAGGCGAGGACACTTGTCGAATCAACGCCTCGACCGACGCGCGCGCATCGCGCTTGGGTTCAGCGTCAACGTTGGCCACGACCGGGATCGTCGGATCCGACGTCGGGAGCGCCCGCAACTCCGGAGCCAGCCGATCTTCCGCAGGCTTCATGAGCGCACAGTGGAAAGGCGCGCTGACCGCCAGCGGGATCGCGCGCTTCGCACCGAGTTCCTTCGCGCGATCGCTGGCCCGCGCGACCGCGTCAGCGTGCCCGGCAATGACGACCTGCCCGGGCGCATTGAGATTCGCGGCGGACACGACACGACCCGCGAGCGCCGTCATCGTCTCCGCACATGCAACCGAGACCTGATCGGCGTCGAGCCCGAGAATCGCAGCCATCGCGCCCTCACCCACGGGAACCGCTTCCTGCATGTAACGTCCGCGGCGCCGCACCGTGCGCAAGGCATCCGCGAAGGATAACGTACCGGCTGCCACGTGCGCCGTGTACTCGCCAAGGCTGTGACCTGCGGCGAAGGAGGCTCGCACCCCGCGGGATTCGACGAGCCGCAAGACCGCGACGCTCATGGCAAGAATTGCAGGCTGCGTGTTTTCCGTGAGAAGGAGCGTGTCGGCGGGGCCCTCGAAGCACAAGGTGCTCAGACGATCGCCAAGCGCCGCGTCCGCTTCTGCAAAGACGTCGCGGCAGATGGGAAAGCTCTCCACCAGCGACTTCCCCATCCCGACCTTCTGCGCTCCCTGGCCGGGGAAGACGAATGCCATCATCGAATGTGACCTTCTGACGCCGTGGACGCGACCTGCCGCGATAACTGATCGATCAATCCCTGGCTGACGAATCGCGCCGCCATCGCGACGCCGTTGCGGACGGCCTTCGCCGACGATCGGCCGTGGCCGACCACGCACAGGCCATTGAGGCCGACGAGAGGCGCCCCGCCGTACTCGGAGGAGTCGACGCGCCTGCGGAACCTGCGGAAGGCCTGCCGCGACAGGAGGTATCCCACGCGCGTGCCGAATGTCGATGACAGCTCCTCGTGCAGCAGCGATTGAACTGCGTCGACGAGGCCCTCGCTGATCTTGAGGGTCACGTTGCCGGTAAAGCCGTCGCACACGATGACGTCGACGTCGCCAGCGAAGACGTGCCGGCCTTCCACGTTGCCAGCGAAGTCGATGGGAGCGGTCTTGAGCAGCTGATGGGCCTCGCGGGTCAGATCGTTCCCCTTGATTTCTTCTTCGCCGACCGACAACAGGCCGACTCGCGGCGAGCGGCAACCGAGCGCCACACGTGCATATGCCGCGCCCATGATCGCGAACTGCACCAGATGTTGCGGCCGGCATTCGACCGTCGCGCCGGAATCCAGGAGCACGGCCGGCTGCCTGCGCGTGGGGACAATCGTGGCCAGCGCGGGGCGATCGACGCCCGGCAGGCGCCCGAAGGCGCCAAGCGCGGCCATCACCGACGCGCCCGTGTGACCCGCGCTGAAGAGCGCGGCCGCGTCGCCATCCCGCACGGCCTCGGCGGCGAGCCGGATCGACGCGCGCGGCTTTCTGCGCAGGGCTGTCGTCGCCGACTCATTCATGCCAATGGATTCGGGAGTGTCGAGGATGTCGAGATCGAGAGCCCCGGCGCGGGGATGTCGCGCGAGCTCCCGTTCGATCGTCGCGCGATCGCCGACCAGCAGCAATCCAATCTGAAGATGTCGGGCCGCGACCAGGGCGCCATCAATGATTGTTCCCGGCCCGTCGTCGCCGCCCATCGCATCAATCGCGATACGCATCACATTTCAGGTTCTACAGGGTAGAACCTGATGTCGTTAGGCTTCTTCGATCGGGCGGACCTGGCGGCCCTTGTAGTATCCGCAGTGCGGGCAGACCTGGTGCGGTGCCTTCGATTCACGACACTGCGGACATGTGCTCACGGGCACGGGACTCAACGCGTCGTGGGTGCGCCGCTTGGCTGTGCGCGTCTTGGAATGGCGGCGTTTCGGATTCGGCACGTTAGTTCTCCTTCTCTCGGTTCAACAGTTCCTTGAGCGGCGCAAGCCTGGGATCGACCCATGTCGGCCGGCATCCACACTCGGCGCGATTCAGGTTCGCTCCGCACTCGGGGCACAGACCCCGGCACGACTCCGCGCACAAGGGCTTCATGGGCAGCGCGAGCTGAAACTGCTCGCGCAGCATCTCGATGACGTCCAGCAATCCCTCGCGATAGAAGGCCGTCGTCAAATCGTCTTCATCGATCTCACGCTCCGCGTCGCCGGTATTCTCCACCTGCGGCACGTATCGCAGCTCGAACCGGGCATCGACCGGTAGGTCGAACGCATCCAGACAGCGTCCGCACTCGAATTCCAGCCGTGTAACGGCCCGGCCCGTGACACGAAAGACGTCGGCGCCAGCTCTCTCCACATCCATGGAGAGCTCGACCGGGGCCGCCACGCGGTAATCCTCGTCTTGCGGGTCGAAGGCCGCCGGCTGAAACGTCCGCTCGAAGTGCTCCCGCTGTCCGTGGAGCTTGCTGAGATCGAGGAGCATGATCTTACGCGCGCCCATACGGACAGGGCGCGAACCCCTGATTATACCTGATTTTGTGGATTACTCTCGGATTTCCACCCAGGACTTCGGGATGAACAGCTGCTCGTAAAGGCCGACCGCAAACCGGTCCGTCATGCCTGCGAGGAAGTCGCGGGCGGCCGCGTCGAGGCCCTCCTCGTCAATCGTCCGCGTGTCCAGGAACTCCGTCGGGCGCTCGCGGACCTTCTCCCACAGCCCGCCGAGGATCCCGCCAGCCTTCTTGAACTCGGCGGTCGCGACCTCGTTTTCGTAGACGGCTTCGAACAGGAAGCTTCGCAATCCGACCGTGGCGTCGAGGATTCGATCGCTCATTCGAATCTCGGTCAGGCCGCCTTCCAGGCTCTGCACGACGACGTCGGTGACCATGCGGCCGATGCGCTCGGAGGAACTTGTGCCCAGCACGTCGACGCGGCTCGATGGCAGATCCTCTTCACGCAGCAAGCCGGCTCTCACGGCATCGTCTATGTCGTGATTGACATACGCGATGATGTCGGCCACGCGCGCGATCTGCCCTTCAATCGTGCTTGCCCGATGCTCTGGATCCGCGCCAACGGGCATGCCGCTCTTGCCCTTCGAGTGCCGCGCGATGCCGTCGCGAACTTCCCACGTCAGGTTCAGGCCTGCGCGATCGTGCTCGAGGACATCGACAATTCGGAGGCTCTGCTCGTAATGATTGAAGCCGCCCGGGATGAGATCGTTCAGCACACGTTCTCCCGCGTGGCCGAACGGTGTGTGACCGAGATCGTGACCGAGCGCGATCGCTTCGGTCAGCTCCTCGTTGAGCCGGAGCACTTTCGCAATGCTGCGGGCGATCTGTGAGACCTCCAGCGTGTGCGTCAAACGCGTGCGATAGTGATCTCCCGTCGGCGCGAAGAACACCTGGGTCTTGTGCTTGAGGCGCCGGAACGCCTTGGAATGGATCACGCGGTCGCGATCGCGCTGGTACGCCGGGCGGATCGGATCCTCGGGCTCGGGTCGGAGCCGCCCGCGGGTATCAGCGCTCTTGGCTGCCTGCGGCGCGAGGATCTGACGTTCGCGCTCCTCGAGTTGCTCCCGGATGTTAGTCAACGACGTCCCTCTTTTCCCTTTTCTCCCATTCTCCTGTCTGCTTTTCGTGGACAAGGATTGATGCAAGGAAGCTCGACCCGTGTTCAAGCGCACCGACCCCGAGCACCTCCGCAATCGTCTGCCCCAGATCCGCGAAACTCTGCCGGGTGCCAATGTCCACACCTGGACGGACAGTACGCCCCTTCAAGAAGACCGGGACGTACTCGCGCGCGTGATCGGTGCTGGGCGTCGTGGGATCGTTTCCGTGATCGGCGGTCACGATGAGCAGATCACGCGGGCGAAGGGATTCGATGACCTCACCGAGTCGCGCGTCCATGCGTTCGAGGTTTGCGGCATACCCCGCCACGTCGTTGCGATGCCCGTACTGCGTGTCGAAATCCACGAGGTTCGCGAAGATCAGCCCGCCAGGTGTCGTCGCCATGGCACGAAGGACTTCGTCCATTCCGTGATCGTCGCTGACGGTGTGAGTCGCGGCCGTGATGCCGCGGCCGGCAAAGAGGTCCTCGATCTTGCCTATCGCCACCACGGGAAGTCCCCCATCCTTGATGCGATCGAGCAATGTCTGGGCCGGCGGTGTGAGCGCGAAGTCGCGGCGATTCGCCGTTCGCCGAAACGCGCCAGGCGATCCAATGAACGGCCGGGCAATCACACGGCCGATGCCGAGACCGATCCCCGCAAGCTCGTACGCGATTTCACACCAGCGGTAGAGCTCGAGGACTGGCACCACGTCCTCATGCGCCGCGATCTGAAACACACTGTCGGCCGATGTGTAGACGATCGGCTTTCCCGTGCGCATGTGCTCCTCGCCGAGTTCGTCGAGGATCGCCGTGCCGCTGGCGGCCTTGTTCGCCAGCGTGCCGCGGCCAATCCGGCGCTCGAACTCGTGCGATCAACTCCCGCGGAAACCCTTGGGGAAACACCGGAAACGCGCGGTCGAGCACCAGCCCGCTGATCTCCCAGTGGCCGGTCACGGAATCCTTGCCGGGAGACGCCTCCGCCATCCGTCCGAACGCGCCCAGCGGATCGGGCTCAGCATCGAGAGGAGCAACGGTGGAGACCCGTGAGAGGCCGAGCCGCCTCAGGTTGGGAACGGAGAGCGGAATCCGCCGTGCGATGTTGCCGAGCGTGTCGCTACCCTCATCGCCATACTCGCGCGCGTCGGGCAACTCACCGCAGCCGACGCTGTCGAACACGATCAGGATGACGCGGTCAGGAACTGCCGGCGTGCTCAATCAGGATTCGTGCGAGGAGTAGTAATTGCTCATCGGCCGCGGCGACCGGATCGTGGCAATGGCGTGCTTGAAAATCATGTGATCGGCGCCACTGTGCTCGACGATCACAGCGAACCGGTCAAAATTCTTCACTCGACCCTCGATCTCGGTCCCGTCCATGAGACGGATGTGCACGGGGAGCTTCTCGCGGCGCGCGTAGTTCAGGAACACGTCCTGAATGTTCGGCTGTGCGGAGGCGGGTCGAGGCTCACGGGTTGTCGGCATCGCGGCTGATCTCCAGGGCCGCGAGGAAACGAGCGACCTCCTCCCGGGTCGACTCGAGTTCGCCAGCGGCGTGAATCCATTGTACATTAGGCTCTTTCCGGAACCAGATCAACTGCCGGCGCGAGTATTTCCGGTTCTCCCTCGTGATGAGCTCACGGGTCGCCCGCTCGTCGCGCACGCCGTGGAGGTGTTCGAGCGCCTGCCGGTACACCAGTCCGGTGAACGGGTGTGCCGTTTCCGGAATCCCCGAAGCCAATATCCCGCGGATCTCCTCCAGGAGCCCCTGGTCAAACTGCGCGTCGACTCGCGCCGCCACACGGGCAGCGGTCAGTTCCGGTGGAATCTGCAGTGCAAACGCCACGACCTCGTAGTCGGGCAGCGGTGCCTGGGTCTCGGCAAAGTGTGCCGTCAGCGGACGGCGTGTCAAAACGAACACTTCGAGCGCCCGCACCAGTCGCTTTCGATCGCGGGCATGAATCCTCGCGGCCGATCCAGGATCGACGCGGCGAAGCAGCGCGTGGAGGCGTTCCACGCCTTTCCGGTCGGCGATGCGCTCCAGCCTGGAACGAGTCGCAGGGTCGCGCGCAGGCCCGGGAAAGAACCCGCGCGTCAACGCCCGGTAGTACAAGCCCGTGCCCCCGGCCACGATCGGCAGATGGCCTCGGGCCGTGATCGCCCGGATCGCCGCCGACGCGTCGCGCGCGTACCGTGCGGCCGAGTACTCCTCGGTCGGATCGGCCACGTCGATGAGATGGTGCGGGACTCCCTGGCGGGCAGCCCACGGCACCTTGTCGGTCCCGATGTCGAAGCGGCGGTAGACGGCGGTCGAGTCGCAGCTGACGATTTCGCCGTTGAAGCGGTGCGCGAGCGCGATCGCGAGCGCGCTCTTGCCGGTCGCGGTCGGACCAACAATGGCCACCACCCGCGGCCGTGCCATCAGGCGTGCATCATGACCCGCACGAACGCCAGCGCGACGAGCGCGGCCAGCGTTAAGAGCAGGCCGATCTGCTGCGTCCGCGTCGGCTGGATCATGATCCAGGATTCTCGTTGAAGTAGAAGGTGACCGTGAAGAACGCACGGTCGTCGGGGTATTCAGGGGGCAGCGGTTGCGTCGGGTTCGAGGACGCCAGCGCGTTGAATGCCGAATTGTTGAACGCGCCGACCGCGGAAGGCCTCAACACTTTCAGTTCCGTGATGCGGCCGTCCTTGCCGACATAGAAGGTGATGGCGACATGCCCCTTCTGGAACATCGCGGATTCCGGGATGAACCAGTTCCGGCGAATCTGCGCGATGAACCGCCGCAGCCAGGGACCGAATTCGACACCTTTCGAGTCGAACTGAATCGCCGGCGCGAAGTCCTGATCCCCGCCACCCTGCACGTTGACGTACGAGTCGCGCGGCGCGTACTTCTGCACGTTGCGGATGGCATCCGCGATCACGCCCGCCGAGGGACCGCGCGGCTGCGGCTGCTCGACACCCTTGGGCTCGGTGCCCGTCGGCGAGTTGGGCAGTGCCATCGCCTGACGCTCGTCTGCCTTTGGCTGCGGTTGAGGCTGCGGGGTCTCGTTGGCCTTCGCCTCCGGCGTCGGCGGAGCGCCCTCAATGCGCTCGAACGTGTTGCCTCGCGAGAACGGCATCGAATTGGTCGGCTTTTCCGCACGCTCCACGGTTCTCGCTTTGCGATCCATGTCCGATAAATCGGCACGCGGTGGCGGCTTCGGCGCCTGCATGTCAACGCGCGGCTGAATGAACACGAATCGCGCGTTCTCGCGCTGTTTCTCGAGCAGTTCCTGCTGCGTTTTCGCCAGCTGCTGCTGCCGCTCGGCCTCCATGGCCTTCACGAAATCCAGGTGTGGCCACACGAGGATGAGGATGACCACCGACAGGTAAAAGACCACCGTGAGCAGCCCAACTTCGAGGCGCGTAAGCGACCGTGGCAGGGTCGGCGTATCCGGACGAAAATCCTCGAAGTTAAAGTACATCAGGGGGTTAAACGATTATAACAAAGGTTCTACAGGGTTCTCTGGGTTCTGCGGGGTTCTACAGGGTTCGTTCTGGGCTCTGCAGGGTTCGTGCTCGAAACGATGCCACCGTAACTCAGCACTGCGCTACTGGCAAAACTTGCAGGGAACCCAGCAGAACCTTTAGACGCGACTCCGCTCAGCAACAAACAGATAGACGATCCCGAGCGTGAGGGGGACGGCCTGGACGTGTGAAAAACCTGTGGCAGAGATGATCCGCGAGAATTCCGATGGTGGCGGAAAGGTGCCGACTGAGGCGGGAAGGTACGAGTAGGCACTGTGGTGCCTCGAGACGAGGCGGCCGAGCAGGGGCAGCACGTATCGGAAATACCAGGAATAGAGCGTGCGCACTCCAGGAATCCGTGGCTGGCCGAACTCCAGGATGGCAAGCCGCCCACCGGGTCTCAGCACGCGCGCAATTTCGGCCAACGCGCGTTCGGGTTCGGCGACGTTCCTGATTCCGAACCCAATCGTCGCGGCATCGCAGGACTGATCGGCCAGCGGGATCTGCGCGGCGTCGCCGCGGATCATGCGGATGCGCCGATCGAGGCCGACTTCGCGAATCTTTTCCAGGCCCAGGCGCAGCATTTCAGCTGCGAAGTCCACGCCGACGACGGTCGAATGGTTCGTTCGAGTCACGGTCGCGATAGCGAGGTCCGCGGTACCGGTGCACACATCCAGCACACGCGCACCGTCCGTCAGCGACAGCGCCTCGACCGCACGATCGCGCCAGCCGCGATCCATGCCGGCGCTCAGGAAGTGGTTGAGGAAGTCGTACCTGGGCGCAATCGCGTCGAACATGTTCGCGATGCGCGCGGGGGTCTTGTCAGGAGGCTGGTGGTCACGATCGTTACGGGTCTCAGCGGAGATGCATCTCGTTCTTGCTCCGCGGACGGACGTCCTCCTCCTACCCCTTCCACGCCGGATACAGTTCGTGTTCGAAGCCGAGCGCGCTCAGGATTTTTCCGGCCATGAAGTCCGCGAGGTCGTCGAGCGTCTGCGGCATCTGGTAGAACGCCGGCATGGCAGGCATGATCATCGCGCCGGCCTCGGCGCAGAGCACCATGTTCTTCAGCTGCGGAAGGCTCATCGGCGTTTCGCGCGGGACGATGATGAGGGGGCGGCGCTCCTTGAGCATGACGTCGGCGGCGCGCTCGACGAGATTGCGAGACAGCCCGTGCGCGATGCCGGCAAGCGTCTTCATCGAGCAGGGCACGACGACCATGCCCTGGCAGTCCTGGCTCCCGCTCGCGATCCGTGCGCCGAGATCCTTGTTGCTGTACAACGTGGTCGTCCCCTTCCCCACGCCGCTGCCATACCTGGCAACAAGGTAGTCCGACAACTTGTCTACCGATGCCCTGTCGCCGAGTTCATCACGTAGCAGTCGTCGTCCGTAGTCGGAAATCACCAGCTCGAGGTGGCATCCGCGCTCGAGGAGCGCCGCCATCGTGCGCGTCGCGTAGATGGCGCCGCTCGCGCCCGTAATCGCCAAGACGATCGAACGGCTGCTCCTGATCTCAGTGGACATATATCGAAGCGGCGGTGGCAGCGAGATAGAGGATGCCGACGTAGCCGTTGAGATCGAACGCGCGCTTCACCTGGGACAGATCGTCTGCGCGAACGAGGGACTGTTCGTACACGAGCAGCACGGCCACTGCAACGACGCCCGCCAGATAAATCGGCCCGAGATCGGCGATCGGACCCAGCAATGCGAGGCAGACCACCGTGATCGCGTGCATCACACGCGAGATCACAAGAGAACGGGCCACGCCGAAATGAACGGGAATCGAACGCAGTCCGTGGGCCCGATCGAAAGCGAGATCCTGGCAGGCATACAGAACGTCGAAGCCGCCGACCCACGTCCCAATCGCCATGGCCAGCAGCCACGGCTCGACACCCGAGCGCCCTCCGGCAGCCAGCCATCCACCAACGGGCGCCACGGCCATGGCCAGCCCGAGAAACAACTGGGTGTAGGTCGTGAATCGCTTGGCGATCGAATACCAGAACACGATCGCAAGCGCCACCGGAGACAGCGCGAAACACAGCGGGCCCAGCTTCCACGCGGCGAAGATGAAGAGGAGCGAGAAGACGGCCACGAAAATGGACGCCTCGGCGCGCGTCATGAGGCCACGCGGCAGCTCGCGCATGGCGGTACGGGGATTCAGCGCGTCGTGCGACGCGTCCGCCAGCCGGTTGAATCCCATCGCCGCACTCCGCGCAGCGACCATCGCGACAACGATCCAGCCGAAACGGCGCAGGACCGTCGCGCCAGTCCAGTCATTCAACCGATGCAGCGCCAGCAACGCGCCGGTCAAAGCAAATGGCAGCGCAAAGACCGAATGGCTGAAGCGGACGAACGAGACATAGACTCGGAGGCGATTCATGAAATTGTTGATTGTCGATTGTCGATTGTCGATTGAGGACCGCTTCAATCAGCAATCAGCAATCGACAATCAGCAATTCATTCGGTATCCAACCACCTGATCGCATCAGGCTGGATACCGCCGACTAGGTATTCTTCCACATCCTCGAGGCCGCGAGGAATGCGGACGGCGATCAGCTCGGCGCGCTTCCCGGTCTCGATTGTTCCGAATTCGCTGGCAAACCCGAGCGCCTGTGCGCCGGCAAGCGTGGCGCTCTCGAGCAGTCGGTCCGCCGGAACGTTCGGCGCGAGCTGTCGCATGAAGGCCAGCTCCGCAAAGAGGTTCAGATCCTCGACGCTGGCCAGGCTGTCGGTGCCGATGGCGATTCGGACACCTGACTCGTAGAAGCGCTCGATCGGCGGCGTTCCGGCGCCGGTCCAGCGGTTGCTCCGCGGGCAGGCCACCAGGGTCGCGCGCCGGGCAGCGAGCCTGGCCAGTTCCTGCCCGTCCAGTTGCGTGCCGTGTACGGCGAGCAGCCGATCGTTCACGAGACCGAGCCGATCCAGGTATTCGACTGGTCCGCACGCGGGCGGCTGCCACTGCTCGTTCCAGGCGCCGATCCTGCCCAGCAGCTCGCGCCACGGACCGGTCCCGGTTCGCAGAAACTCCATCTCCTCGGCCGACTCGCCGAGGTGCACGCTCACCGGAAGCTCGCCGGACGCCTTGCCGATCGCCTGGAACAACGCGGGCGACACGGAGAACGGCGCATGCGGCACGACCGTCCGGCGCCATTGAGCGTGAGGCGTCAGTCTCTCGAGCGTGGCTCGGGCGCTGTCCACGAGCGGCCCGGGCGACGGCGACGTGAATCCGAGGAGCTCGTGAAAAACAACGCCCCCCAGGCGGCTCTCCGACAGCAGCTCGTAGGCGGCGAGCGTGTTCGTCACGTCCCCCACGAGCGCGGTGCCCGCGGCGCGCAACTCCTGGATGGCGTCGGCGATCGGCGCCGGAGGATCATGTCCCTGCTCGCGGCGGAGCGCGAGCAATTTCGACGCCCATGCGGACATCGAGCCCGACGGCGGAATCCGCTGACGCATCCACGACAGCTCGAGGTGCGTGTGCGCGTTGACCAGACCGGGAAGGATCGCAACGTCGCCGAGATCGACCGTCTCGAGCGGTCCGTCAATCGGCGCGCCGAAGCCGGCTGGGGGGTGCGAGCCGGCGAAGACGGCGGCCACGCGGCCGGCACGCGTGAGCACGGCCGCGTTTCGGATGGGAGGCCCGGAGATCGGAAGAATCCAGGCGGCGCGATAGAGGATCAATGTCCGGTGAGCCGCGCCTTCTTCTCGGCGGCGCTTCGGGCGGCGTACTGACTGAGTTCGGGGGCGCGAGACGAGTCGCCGTCGGCGCGGGCGACAGCCAGTTCGAGCATCCGGGGCACTTCCCGCTCCCGGAAGATCGGATCCCCCTGCAGCTCGTAGTGCATGTTCCGCCGCTTGGCGACAAACCCCGCGTTTTCGATATTGCGGACGATCTCGATTTCATCCATGCAGTAGGCGGCGCCGGCGGCCCGGACGACGTTCTCTTCGATCATGACGCTGCCCATGTCGTTCGCGCCGAAGGCAAGGCTCAGCTGACCGACCTTGCCGCCCTGGGTGACCCAGGACGCCTGGAGGTTGTCGAAGTTGTCGAGCACCAGACGCGCGATCGCAAGCGTCCTGAGGTAGTCAATGCCGGTCGCCTCCGCACCCCCAAGCTCGGTGTGCTCCGGCTGATAGCTCCACGTGATGAACGCCGTGAAACCACCCATCTCGTCCTGCAGATCTCGCAGCCGGAACAAATGCTCCAGCCGCTCCTCCATCGTCTCGACCGTTCCATACATCATCGTCGCCGTCGTGCGAAGGCCCGCGCGGTGCGCGTGCCGCATCACGTCGAGCCATTCGTCGGCGGTGGCCTTGTTGTAGCAGTTCAGCAGTGTGCGAACGCGATCGACGAGGATCTCCGCGCCCCCTCCGGGCACGCTGTCGAGGCCGGCAGCGATGAGACGATCGAGCACCTGCGGCACCGGCGACCGCGAGAGACGAGACAAGTGAATGATCTCGGGTGGTGACAACGCGTGGAGCTTGAAGCGAGGGTACTGTTGCTTCACCGCTTTGAAGAGATCTTCGTACCACTCCAGCGGCAGGTCGGGGTTGTGGCCACCCTGAAGCAGCAGTTGCCCGCCACCCAGAGCTATCGTTTCATCGATCTTTCGAAAGATCTCCTCGAACCCGAGCACGTAGCCGTCGGAAGAGCCCACGGGCCGGTAGAACGCGCAGAAGCTGCATCGGGCCACGCACACGTTCGTGTAGTTGACGTTGCGATCGATGATGTAGGTCACGATGCCGTCGGGATGCTTGCGGGTGCGAACATCGTTCGCAAGCTCACCGAGGAGCGACGTGGAAGCGCGCGTGTACAATTCGATCGCGCCGGTCCGATCGAGCCGCTTGCCATCGCGTACTGCCTTCGCGAGCGTTTCTACATTCATCAGTAAAACAGCGGGGGCACCAGCATGCTCACGAGACCGGAACCCCCGGCAAGCTCGTAATACTTTATCAACCCGGCCTCCTCGCGCTCGCCCAGCGTGTACTGGATATTCTCTCTCAAATACGACTGACCACGCTCCGCCCGTTCGGGACCACAGTAGGCGGCCGCGACCTCGTCCGATCGGGCGACGCCGTTGTCTCTCGCGGCGATGAGGGCCTCAACCGCTTCGCGGGACAACGCGTCGCGACGGCCAGCCCAGAATGCCCACACGAACGGAAGGCCCGTCAACGACTTCCACTGCTCGCCGAGGTCAATCTTTTCGGCCCCGAGCCGCTCGTGATCCAGAAACAACGCCGGGTCGCCGATGAGGAGCGCCGCGTCGCATCTCCGCAGCATCTGTTCCGGGTCAGGCGGCATCGGCTGGAAATCTGGATCGATACCAAAACGCTCGAGGCACAGGATCTTCAGCAAGGCATAAGAGGTCCGGGAGCTGGTATCGGCCGCGACCGTTCTGATCTTCTCGAGCGGAGTCCTCGAGAACAGCGCGACCGAGGCAACCGGGCCATCAGAAACGATGCCGACACCAGGAACGATTCGATAGTCCCGTCCCCGCTCGTACTCGATGGACGGGATCATTCCAACGTCGATGGACCCTTCATGCAGGAGCGCCGCGCACTTCGACGGCACATCGAATCGCAGCGAGAAAAGGCCGCTCCGCAGCTCGAGGCCGTAAACCAGGGGCCGCGCGTTGAGGTAATCCACCGCTCCAAGACGCGCAATCCGCATCAACCGATCGCCTCGAAGCGGGCATTCCGTTCTACCGGCTCGAGGCCGGCCGCGCGGATGTTTCCTCGAATCTCCTCTATCGGACTCCGGCGAGTCCCGAGCGTTCCTGGATCGGTCGCGGCTACGGTATCCACGTCATCGGCACCGATGGTCAGGGCAAACTGGGCCAGCTTTGGTCCGTAGAGCTGCCAATCCACCTGGATTGACGGGATGTTGCCAACCACCATCCGCGTCAGCGCGACCTGCTTCACGTCGTCATAGCCGGTCGTGGGCGATGACACGGAAATGGCTCGTGGCAGCGGAGCGAATGCGCGAAAGCCGCCGATCTCGTTCTGCAGATCGCGTGCTCGATTCGCGAGCGCGATCCGATCGTCCTGGCGTTGCACGTTCACCGTCAGACGGGTGACGGCGAGTCCCGCGTTCCGCGCCGCAGCAATCACCGCCGCAGCACCGTCCAGGATGTCCAGCGGCACCTCCGCGATGCCTTCAAGTCCTTCATCGTGAAGAGCCCCCAACGCGCCAGCAAGCGACGGCGCGCCTTCGAGGGCGATGAGATCGGCCAGCGAGAAGCCTGTCAACGGAACTGCGCCGGCAAGGCTGCGCCCGGCACGCACGGCTGACACTGCCACATCGAACGATCGCGGCGCTCCGACAATCCTGAATTCTCCGGCCGAGGTTCTCGCCGGCAGTGAGGCAACGGGCGCCTCGACGTGAATCTCGAACACCCGCACGAAGGTCGTCCGGGAACCGTGCAGCTTTCGCCTGACGTCATCGGCCCTGATCCCGATCGCTATCAGGTCCTTGCTGTCGAGCAGCTCCTGCGCTTCAGCCTCCGAAATCATTTCCATCCTTCTCGAATCTTCTCCCACAGTGCTTCGGCCTTCCGTGCCGCCGCAGGGCTGGTGGCGATCTTCATCGGCCACTGACGCGTGAACCCTTCCGATGGCCACTTGCGCGTGGCGTCGATGCCCATCTTGCCGCCGAAGGCCGCAATGTCGCTGGCATCTTCCAGGTCGTCAACTGGTCCTTTCGTGAGCTGGATATCACGCGATGGATCGTAATGCGTCCCGACAATCCACGCGACCTCGGCCTCGTTCTGCACATCGACGTCCTTGTCGACGACGATGATCGTCTTCGAGAACATGAGCTGGCCGAGCCCCCAGAACGCGTTCATGATTTTCCGGGCGTGCCCGGGATACCGCTTGTCGATCGACACGAGGACGAGGTTGTGAAAAATGCCGGCGGCCGGGAAGTGCATGTCGACGATTTCGGGCAGCGTCTTCCGGATGAGCGGCAGAAAGATGCGCGCGCTCGCCATCCCGAGGTAGTAGTCCTCCATCGGAGGAATGCCGACAACGGTCGTGAGATAGATGGGCCGCTTGCGGCGCGTGATGCACGTCAGGTGAAAGACCGGATAGTCGTCCGGGTGGGAATAAAACCCGGTATGGTCTCCGAACGGGCCTTCGCGACGACGCTCGCCGGGTTCGACGTATCCCTCGAGCACGATCTGGGCGTTGGCGGGCACCTCGAGATCGACCGTCACGCACTTGACCAGCTCGACGCGCGCTCGACGGAGAAACCCGGCGAGCATCAGTTCGTCGAGCCCTTCCGGCATCGGGGCCGTCGCTGAGTATGCCAGCGCGGGATCCGTTCCCAGGGCGACGGCGACCGGCATTCGCTGGCCGAGCCGCTCGGCGACGCGATAGTGCTGAGCGCCGCCTTTGTGACGCTGCCAGTGCATGCCCGTCGATCGATCGTCGTAGACCTGCATGCGGTAGGTGCCGATGTTGCGGGTGCCCGTTTCCGGGTCTTTCGTGAATACGAGCGGGAACGTAATGTATCGTCCCCCGTCCTCCGGCCAGCACTTGAGAATCGGCAGCGACTCGAGGGATCCATTGCGCTCGACGACCTCCTGACAGGGCGCGTCGGAGACCGTCTTCGGCATCAGATCGCGCAGCCGGCTGACCATCGGCAGCATCTTGAGGGCGTCGAACATGCCGGATGGAATCTTCGGCGTAGCCAGTTCCTCGATCTCGCTCGCGAGATCGTCGAGCTTCGACACCCCAAGCGCCATGCAGATGCGCGACAGCGAGCCAAACAGGTTCACCGCGACGGGAATGTCAAATCCGGTCGGCCGTTCGAACAGCAGGCCCGGTCCGCCGCCGGGCGATTTCGAGACTCTGTCCGTGACCGCACAGATCTCCAGGTCCGGGCTCACCGGTTCGGTGATGCGCGCCAGCTCGCGGACTTTGTCGAGTGCCGAGATGAATTCGTTGAGATCGTTGAACATTCCAGATCAGCCCTGCCCCATCTTCTCGGCCACCTTCGTCGCCAACTCCAGCGCCCGGCGTCCCGCATTGCCGTCGACGAGCGGCGTCGATCCGGTTCGAACGGCCCGGACAAAATCCGCGATCTCACGCCGCAGCGGTTCGTCGCGCTCGACCGGCAGCGCGCCTCCTTCGATCGACGGGCGCGTGCCATCGCGTCGGACGAGCCGCCACCCTTCCACTTCCTGCGCGGCATAATCGATGGAGATGTAAGCATCCGGCTGGAAGAATCGAATCTTGCGCACACGCTCCTTGCTGATCCGGCTGGCCGTCACATTTGCAATGCAGCCCGACGCAAATCGCAGGCGCGCATTCGCGATATCGTACTTCGACGTCAGCACCGGGACCCCGACGGCGTCGATGGAGACCACTTCGGACCGAACGAGCGCGAGAATGATGTCCAGGTCGTGAATCATCAAATCGAACACGACATCGATGTCCAGGCTGCGATCGGGAAATGCGCCCAGCCGATGGACCTCGATGAAACGCGGGGACGTCACGAGCGGCAGCACGGCTGCGACGGCGGGGTTGTAACGCTCGGTGTGACCGACACCGAGCACGGCCCCCGAGGCCTTCGCCGCGGCCACGAGCTCGTCGGCCTCGTCCAGCGATCGGGCGATCGGCTTCTCGACAAGCGCCGAGACCCCGGTTCGAAGAAACGGCAGCGCGATGTCGCGGTGAAGCTCGGTCGGGACCGCGATCGACACCGCGTCGACGGCATCGAGCACTTCCCGATAATCCGCGAGCGCGGGAGCGCCCGTCGCCGCGGCGGCCGCGGCGGCGCGCTCGGCATTGGTATCGACGACGGCGACGAGCTCGACGCCTTCGAGGGCGCTGAGGATCCTCGCGTGGTGCCTGCCGAGGTGTCCGACGCCAATAACGGCCACGCGCAGCCGCTCAGCCGGCACGCTGGTCCCTCCGCGGACGACCGACAATGGTGATGCCGGCCTCGTTCGCCGACTTGAACACGTGCTCGCCGTCCAGGACAAGCGTCCGCTCCGCATCGATCGACAGCGCCGACGCCCCGGCGACCCGCATCGCCTGGATCGTCGCGATGCCGATAACCGGCACGTCGAACCGCATATCCTGACTGGGCTTCGCGACCTTCACGATTCGCACGCCGGGCCCGGCAAGGTAGCCGGCGCGTCCAATGACTTCGTCAGTCCCTTCCATCGCCTCGACCGCCACCACGGCCTTGTGCTTGACGGCAATCGTCTGGCCGATGTCCAGCGCGGCGACGGCGTCCGCCATTCGGTATCCGAACACGAAATCCTCATGCTCTTGTTCGCTCGGCAGACGCTCGGTCAACGTCCCCGGCCGCGCGAGCAGCGGCTGCAGGAACGTCGTCGAATCCAGGAGCTCGATGCCTTCGTCACGCATCACGCCGGCCACGGCCGAAATCAGCGAGTCGGTATTGCGCGAGGTGAGGCGCGTCAAGACCGACAGCAGGGTGAAATCCGGGACGATCCCCGAGAAGATCTTGACGTGCTTGACCTGGCCGGCCATCACGGCCTGCGACGCGCCGGCGCCCTTCAGGATCTTGATGCACTTGCCCAGCTGCCCCAGGGAGACCCAGTGGAAGTCGGCCCGCGCTTCCTTCGCGCTGCCCTCCAGATCGGGGAAGGCCTCCTCCTTGATCGCCACGATCGTGACGTCGTGGCCGAGACTGCGAGCCCCCTGCAGCACCAGAAAGGGAAAGCGGCCGTTGCCTGCAATGAGACCAATTCTGCTCATGCCCGAAGAAAAGCAGTCTATCAGATGGCTGGCGCCCCTCCCGGCCGTCCACGACCGGTGGCAGGAAATCCCCGTGGGAAGACAATTTGGGCGGCAGTTACGTCGTATGATTAATGCAGCGAGCGGAACAGCTGTTGCTTCGAAGCTCGAGATTTGTCGATTTTCAAGGAGAGGAAATGCGCCGTTTGTTCCCTGGTATCCTGCTGCTCGCGCTCGCAACGAGCCTGGCTGGATGCAACGACAGCACTAATAATAACCCGACGACCCCGACAACCCCGACGACCCCGACGGCCCCGGCGACTACCGAGACGTTCACGGGCACGCTGCACTTGAACGGCGCAGAAACGTATAACTTTACGTCGACAACCGGCGGGACCGTCATTATCACGCTGACGGACATCCCGGATGGCACGCCGGCAGTCGGTCTGAGCCTCGGGACCTGGACCGGGTCGGCTTGTCAGGTGGTCATCGACAACAGCAACGCCGGCAAATTGGCGATCGTCACCGGATACGGTGACCTCGGCGACCAGCTTGTGCGCGCGCGTGTACGACGCACATGGAGCGGTCGCCACGCCGTTCGATTTCACCCTCACGGCCGCACATCCCTAGACAGATTGCTGATTGCTGATTGTTGATTGCTGATTGATTGGTTCAATCGACAATCGACAATCGACAATCGGCAATCGGCAATCCTTAGTCGTCTGCCACTTCCTCGAGTCTTCGACTCGGGCGGCGCAGTCCGACGCCGCGGCTGGAGGAGCGGATGAAGTCGACGAGGTACTGCACCTCGTCGCACTGCAGCGTGGGGTCGCGTTCGATCTGCGCAAGGGCCCGGCTGGTGTTGGAATGCAGCAGATGCCGGTAGGCGCGGCGCAGCTTGGCGATGGAGTCCGACGAGAACTTCCGGCGCACGAGCCCGATGGTGTTCAAACCGTAGATACGGGCCCGATTGCCGACGGTCTTGGCAAATGGCAGCGCGTCCTTCGTGATGACCGAGAAGCCGCCGATGAAGGCGTGCCGGCCGACGCGGCAGAACTGGTGCACGCCTGAGAACGCGCTGACCGTCGCGTAATCCTCGACCGTGACGTGCCCACCGAGCGTGGCCCCATTGCCGAAGATCGTGTGGTTCCCCACGTGGCAATCGTGCGCGATGTGCGCGTAGGCCATGAACACGTTGTGATCGCCAATCGCCGTAACGCCGCCGCCGCCCTCGGTGCCGCGGTGAATCGTGACGAACTCCCGGAAGACGTTGCGATCTCCCACGACGAGCTTCGTGGGCTCACCGCGGAACTTCAAATCCTGCGGGATCAGACCCACCGAGGCGAGCGGAAAGATCTCGTTGCCGTCGCCAAACTCCGACGGTCCTTCGACGACCGCCGACGCCCCAACGCGACAATGCCGCCCCAGCCGGACCTGATCGCCGATGACGGCGTGCGGCCCGATCACGCTTCCCTCGCCGATGACGGCGCCTGGATGCACGACGGCGCTTGCGTCGATCGTAACTCCGTGCCGCCCCGCGGAACGAGGCTCCGTGACGATCCCGAGAAGCAGATCCGCTTCGGCGGCCACGTTCTCGCCGATGAGCGCCCTGCCGTGCGCCCGGGCCAGCCGCGCGCGCCGCGGGCCCATCGTCACCTCGAGGCGCAGGCGGTCGCCCGGTACCACGGGCAGCCGGAACTTCGCGTTGTCCACGCCACGCAGGTACGCGGCGGTGACCGGACGGTCGCCGCCCGGCTGCGTCAGCAGGATCGCCGCAACCTGCGCGAGCGTTTCGATCATCAGGACGCCCGGCATCAACGGCGCGCCCGGAAAGTGGCCCTGGAAGAACTCCTCGCTGACCGTGACGTTCTTGTAGGCGACGACCCGATGCCCGGGCTCGTGCTCGGTAATCGCGTCAACGAGCGCGGATGGATAGCGATACCAGAGGCGGTCGAGGGCCGCCGGGATGTTGATCGACACTGACTGGGAGTCTATCAGACTCGCAATCGCGGTTCGCGGTTCGCGGTTCGCGATTCGTCCCAGCGATCAGCGCAAAAAGAAGGTCGCGTCGCTTAAGCGCAACGCGACCCCGTCGCGAACTGCGAACGGCGAAAAGCGAATCGCGATTTATTTCTTGACCGGCGTCTTTGCCGCATCGAACCGCTTGATGACCTCGGCCGAGAGATCGAGGCCGGGCTCGGCTGCCACGACGCCGGAGTCGCGGATGCTGAAGATCATCAGCAGCCCCTTGTCCACGCGCAGCTGCTCGATGATCGGGTTCAGCTTTTCCTGGAAATCTCCCTGTAGCTGATTGGTCATGTCCTGGACTTCGGTCTGGGCGTCCTGCTGCGCGAACTGCATGTCACGCTGTGCCTTCTCGATGTCCTTCTCGAGCTGCGAACGAGCGGCATCGTTCAGCACCGATCCGCCCGACTGCAGCTTGTCCTGCATCGCTTTGAGCGAGTTGCTCTTCGCGAGGAGCTCGGTGTTCTTCTTTTTGCGCAGCTCGTCGAGCTTCGCCGTTGCGGTCTTGCCCTCGGCCGAGTTGCTGGCAACGGCCTGGATGTCGATGAACGCGAATTTCGCCCCCTCGGGGAAGGGTGCGGGAGGCTTTGGCGCGGGAGCCGGCGCGGCCGCCGCCGGGGGCGTGGCGGGCGGCGTCGTGGGAGGCGTCGCAGGCTTCTGCTGCGGCGGGGTCGCCTGCGCATAACCCGGCGTCGCGACAAGCAGCATGCTCATCGCGCTCGTCACAATCATCATCTTCAACAGCTTCATTCGAACAGTCCCCTTAAAAAAGTATCTCAGCTTCCGTCTTCCAGTAATAAACGCAGGCCGGGACCTCGTGGCCCCGGCCTGCAAGTCAACGCTTTCTCACCCGTCTCCTAAAGGTCGAGATCCCCGAGTGCCCGTCAGAACGTCGAGCCGACCGCGAACCGGAACTTCCACTGCTTTTCCGGCTGCAGGTTATTGTCGAGCACGCCCACGCGCGACGGATTCATCGCAAAAATCAACCGGAACGGCACGTTCAGCACCGGCATGAAGAAGCGGATTTCCGCCCCCGTCGACGCCTTGAACGCAAGCGATTCCCCGACAATATCTGTTTGCAGCGGCAACGTCACCCCGGCGAGTGGATTTGAGATTATACCAACCGTGTCGAGGAACGTCGGATAGAGAGTGCCCGGCTGCGTCCGGCGGTAAACTGGCTCTTTCCAGGAGAAGTGCTCGCCGACGTTCCGCACCTGGCCGGTGTCGAAAAAGAGCACGAGGCGCACTGGCCCGGCAATGTGAATCAGGTATTCAGCATTGAACAGCAGGCTCTTGTTGCCGCCGACCGGGACACCGGAGAGCTCGTCGCGCGGCGAGACTGAGCGGATGTCGAAGCCCCTGATGCTGTATTCGCCACCCAGGAAAATCTTCTGGAAAATGGGCAGGACCCTGGTGTCGCCATACGGGCGCAGATACTCCCAGGCCGCGCGGAACCCGAACGACGTCCGCTTGGTTTGCGGGAAATACCAGATGCCTTCGGTCCGGGGATTGATAAAGCTCGTGTTTCCGCCGATGCCGGCCACATCGAAGGACATCGTGTACCGCTTGCCCTGGGTCGGGAAGATCGGGTTGTCGACCGTGTTGTAGACGTAACTGGGTCCGATCTTACTAATCGTCCGCTTGCCCCCCTGCGTGGTCAGCAGGGAGTCGGCGAGAAGCGGATTGCCCCGCAGAATCGCCGGGTCGTTGAACAGCGGGTTGAGATCCCTGATCTCGACGTTCTCGTAGCTGTAGTTGACGAACATCCGGCCGAAGTCCTGCACCTGGAACCCGTACACGACGTTGCCGCCGGATGAGTGCTGCGTATAGAGCCCGATGTACTGGAACTCGCGGATGAACAAGTCGGCGCCGGCCGTCATCGGCTTGTCGAAGAGGAACGGCTCGCTGAACGCCAGCTGATAGTTCGTCGCGCGGCTCCCCTGCTGTGCCGACACCGTGAAGGTCTCGCCACGGCCCAGGAAGTTCGACGTCTGGAACGCCAGCTGCCCGAAGAACCCGTCGTATTGCGACACTCCAGCACCGAAGGTCAGCTGGTTGCGGTTCTGTTCCTCGAACTTGAGCTTGACGTCGACCTTGTTGTCCACGCCCGCCGTCTTGTCGACCCCGATGGCCTCGCCTTCGAGCGGCTTGAAGTAGCCGAGCTGATTCAGCCGCTTGATGCTGTACTTCAGCGCCTCGGTGTTGAACACGCCGCTTTCGACCAGTCGGATCTCGCGACGGATGACGTTGTCGCGCGTCGTCGTGTTGCCGACGAACGTGATGCGGTTGACGAAGTACTGCTTGCCTTCCTGCAGTCGCAGCGTGACGTCCACGATCGGCGGACCGCTCGGCGCCGCGGCGGGCGCGGCCGGACCCGAAGGATCCGGGGGACCGCTGCCGCTGCCATTGCCGTTGGCATTGGCGTTCGCGGCGCCGCGCGGGGCGAGATCGGGATACCCGGTGAAGTCCATGTACCCGCCGCCCCCGTATACTTCCTTCGCCTTTTCGAAGCCCTTCCGGATCAACTTCTCGCTGTAGATCTGCCCTTCCTCAATCTTGAACAACGGGCGCAGCGCTTTCCCGTCCACGATCTTGTTGCCGTCGAATTCGATCTTGCCGATTCGATACTGCTGCCCCTCGGTGATCGGGATCTTCAGCTCGACGAACCGGGTCTTGGTGTCCTTGGAGTCCTCGAGGATCTTCAGTTCGGGCTGGCCGACGCGCGCCTCGATGTAGCCGCGGTCGCGATGGTACGCGACCACCTTGTCGGCATCTTCTTCGAACTTGTCGGCCTTGTACGTCCCGTTGCCGAGGATGAAGCCGAACATGCCGCCGCCCTTGTTCTCCTTCATCTGCTTCGTGAGCTTGCCGTCCTTGACGGCATTGTTGCCGACGAAGTCCACCGAACGAATCTTGACCTTCGGCCCTTCCGTGATGTGGAACGTGACGTTGACGAGTTTCGGTCCACCCTCGATCGGCTTGATCTCCGGCTTGACCTCCACGAACTCGTATCCCTTTTCGGCGTACACGTCGTGAACCACGCCGCTGACCCGGCGAATCAAGCCGGGATCGATGAACGAATCGAGCCGGATTGAAATCGACTTGTCCTTGAGCGCTTCTTCAATCTTCGACGTGTCGACTTTCATCGTGCCGACGTAGTCGACGATCTTGACGCGCTGGCGCTCTTCCATGTTGTAGACGATCACCTTGCCGAGCACGCCGTTGGCGTACCGGACATCGCGCACCTCGATCGAGAGGTCGTCGAGGAAGTTCGTCGCGATGAGCCGCTTGAAGTCGGCGATCGCCAGCTGCTGCACGCTGTCGTCGAACTTGATCCACTCGTTCAGCGACGGGCGGCTCCCCTTCGCCTGCATGTAATAAAGGTAGGTGTTGGCTTCGACAATCGGGCTGCCGCCCTGCTTCTCGAAGCACAGCATCACGGCGGTCACAACCGGACCGGTGGCGGCTGGCGGGAGCCGTGCCGGCTCCGGCACCTGCTGATTGCAGATGGTCGCGGGCAGGGTCGGCGCCTCGACCGCGGGCAGCGGGGCCTGCGCCGGCGCCGCGACCGCCGGCTGGGGAGCCTGGGCGGGCGGCGCGACCTGCGCTCGCGCTGTCGCAGGCCATGCGACGCCAGCGAGGATCACGAACACGAAAGCAAAAAGACGCATAACAGGGGATTGAGAGGGCTGGCCCGCTGCCCGGCTGACATTCACGGACAAAGGCCAAGCCACGAGTTTACTGGATCTTAGACGTGCAAGGCTACCCAGTGGCCTTTTGCCCGCCTTCGCCAGGTTCCTGCATGCCTGGCTTCGGCGAAGCAGGTCTGGTCCGGGTATCAAGAAAGCCGGTGGCCGTTTTCGCTCGATCCGACCGGCCGGTAAGCCAGCGCGCCGGCGTCGAGGTAGACCTGGATATCGCCCCCCTTGAGTTGCCCGCGGATGAGCTCCTCAGAGAGCGGATCCTCGATGTAACGCTGGATAGCCCGGCGCAGCGGACGCGCGCCATACGAGCGATCCTTGCACGTTTGCTCGATGATCCAGTCGATGACGTCCGGCTCGAGCTCGAGCCGCAGCCGCCGATCGACCAGGTTGTCGTTCACCTGCTTCACCAGCAGGTTCGTGATGGTCCGCAGGTCGTCGTCCGAGAGCGCTTCGAATACGATGATTTCATCGATTCGATTGATGAATTCCGGGTTGAACGTCTTCCGCACCTCGCCGAGGACCATGTCGTTCACGCTCCGGCTGATGACGCCGGAATCGGCCGACTGGAACCCGAGCGATGCCTTCTTCTGGATGAAGCGGGCACCGATGTTCGAGGTCATGATGATGATCGTGTTCTTGAAGTTGACCCGGTTGCCCAGGCCATCCGTCAAGTGACCGTCTTCGAACACCTGCAGCAGGATGTTGAAGAGATCCGGGTGCGCCTTCTCGACCTCGTCCAGCAGCACGACCGAATAGGGGTTTCGCTTGACCTTCTCGGTCAGCTGTCCGCCCTCTTCGTGGCCGACGTATCCGGGCGGCGAGCCGATCAGCTTCGAGACCGAGTGCTTCTCCATGTATTCCGACATGTCGAAGCGAATCAGCGCATGGTCGCTGCCGAACAGGAAATTCGCAATCGCGCGCGCGAGCTCCGTCTTGCCGACACCGGTCGGGCCCCAGGAAGATGAAGCTGCCGACGGGCCGATTGGGCGACTTCAGCCCGGCGCGCGACCGGCGAATGGCCCGTGACAGCGCCGAGATGGCCAAATCCTGCGAGATGACGCGCTTGTGCAGCGAATCCTCCATGTGCAGGAGCTTGTCCCCTTCATCCTGGTTGATCGAGGTCAGCGGGACGCCCGTCCACTTCGACACGACCTCGTCGATCTCGGGCCTGCCGACGATCACCCGGCGGGTATTCGACTTGACGTCGAACTTCTCGCGCACGAACTGGAGGTTCTCGCGGGCCTGCACTTCCTGCTCGCGATAGAACTGTGCCTTCTCGAAATTCTTTTCGGAGACGGCCGTTTCCATCTGTTCGACGGCGACGCGAATGCTGCGATTGATCTCGCCGAACTCTTCGCTGTATCCCGCCTCGCGCAGCTTCGCGCGCGCGCCGGCTTCGTCGATCAAATCGATCGCCTTGTCGGGAAGGAACCGGTCGGTAATGTATCGATTCGACTGATACACGGCCGCTTCGATGGCTTCGGACGTGTACTCGACGTGGTGGAAGGACTCGTAGCGATCCTTGACGCCCGTCAGCACCTCGATCGTTTCGCGTTCGGTCGGCGGATCGACCTTGATCGCCTGGAAGCGCCGCTCGAGCGACCGATCCTTCTCGATGTATTTCCGGTACTCGGACGGCGTCGTCGCGCCAATGCAGCGGATTTCGCCGCGCGACAGCGCCGGCTTCAGGATATTGGCGGCATCGAGCGAACCTTCGGCCGAACCGGCACCGACCAGCGTGTGAAGCTCGTCGATGAACACGATGATGTTCGGGTTCTCGGTGAGCTCCTTCATGATCGCTTTCAGCCGTTCCTCGAACTGACCGCGATACTTGGTGCCGGCGACGATGAGAGAAATGTCGAGGGCGAGCAACCGCTTGTCGGCGAGGAAATGCGGAACATCGCCGTAGACAATCTTCTGCGAGAGCCCTTCGACGATGGCCGTCTTGCCGACACCCGGTTCGCCGATGAGGACCGCGTTGTTCTTCGTGCGGCGGCAGAGCACCTGCTGAACACGCTCGATCTCGATGTGACGCCCCACGAGCGGGTCGAGCTGATTCTTCATCGCCGCTTCGGTGAGGTCGCGGCTGAACTCGGCGAGCAGCGGCGTTTCCTTCACGCGCGTCAGCGTGGTCTTCTCGTTGAGGAGCGCCACGATGTCCTCGCGCACGGTGTTGAGGCGCATCCCCTTTTCCATGAGGATCGTCGCCGCGACGGACCGCTCTTCGCGAAGGATGCCGAGCAGCAGATGCTCGGTCCCGATGTAGTTGTGCAGAAGCCGATCGGCCTCTTCCGCGGCGAACTGGAGGACGCGCTTGGTCTCCGCGCTGAAGGGAATCTCGACCGAGGTCGAGACCTTTTCGCGGAACACGGTGCGGCCCTCGATTTCTTTGCGGATGCTTTCGAGGGAGAGGTGGGAGCGGGCAAAAATCCGGCTCGTGAGCCCTTTGCCCTCGCGGATCAATCCGAGGAGAAGGTGCTCGGTCTCAATCGAAATGCTTCCGAGCTGGCTCGCCTCGTAGCGGGCGAAGAAGAGCACGCGCCGCGCTCGTTCCGTGTAACGTTCGAACATCCGGTTACCTATGTGACGGAGGACTACCTGTTCGCATTATACGGCAACGTACCCGTTTCGACCACTGGAATTTCGTTCTAAGTCACCTTGTAGTCAGCATTTAGGGCTACCGCCCGTGCGACCTTCCCGACGAAGTCTTCCGGCTGTATACCTAATTCATCGGCTGATTGAGAATCGCGCTGCAGCCGTCGACAGCCTACGCGGAGCTCAGCTCCGCGTCGCAGACGCGAGCTAAAGCTCCGGGCTACGGGTGTCTTTGAGTCGTCCGTCCTCCAACCGCAGCACGCGATCGCACGCGGCGGCCAGTCGAGGGTTGTGCGTGGCGATGATGGAGGTCAGCCCCCGCTCGCGGTGCATCTCTCGGAGGAGATCGTGCAGGGAATCGGCGGTGTGCTCGTCGAGGTCACCCGTGGGCTCGTCCGCCAGGAGCAGCGTCGGCTCCATGACGAGCGCGCGCGCAATCGCGACGCGCTGCTGCTCTCCACCCGACAACATGCCGGGACGATGATCGAGGCGCGCCTCGAGACCCACGCGACGAAGCAACCCTGACGCGCGCGCGTGCCGATCCGCCGCGCTCCGCCTCGCGATGCGCATCGGCATCTCGGCATTCTCGAGCGCACTGAACTCCGGCAGGAGGTGATGGAACTGAAACACGAAGCCCACGTGACGGTTCCTGAACGCGACGAGCTCGGAGTCTGACAACCGGCTCAGCGTCGTGTCGTCGATGCGCACGGTCCCTTCGTCCACCGAGTCCAGGCCACCGAGCACATGGAGGAGCGTGCTCTTGCCAACGCCCGATGCGCCCACAATCGCCACCATCTCGCCGCGCTCCAGCGACACGTCCAGAGACTTCAAGACGGTCAGGAGCGTGCCGCCAACCGGGTAGCTCTTTGTCAGGCCGGAGACTTCGATGAACATCTTTTCAATTGCTGATTGCTGATTGTTGATTGCTGATTGATCAATCGACAATCGGCAATCGGCCATCAGCAATCGTCATTGATACCTCAACGCCTGTGCCGGATCGAGCTTCGATGCCTGACGCGACGGGTAGATCGTCGCGAGGAGGCAGATGCTGAGCGCCCCGAGCACGACGATGGCGAAGTCGAGCGGCAAGAGGGTGAACGGGACGTATGAAATCTGGTAGACGTCAATCGGTATGTGGATCAGCTTGTAGCGATCGAGCACGTGGATGATTGTGTAGCCACCGGCCGCGCCCGCGGTCGTGCCCAGTGCGCCGATCACCAGCCCCTGAATGATGAAGATGCGCCGGATGCTGGCCGCGGAGCTGCCCATCGTTTTCAGGATCGCGATGTCGCGGTTCTTCTCGATGACGAGCAGGATCAGCGTGGCGGCAATGTTGAGGGCCGCCACCATCACGATGAGGCCGATCGTGATCGAGATCGCCATCTTTTCCAGCCAGAGCGCCGAAAACAGCGACTTGTTCAGGTCGGCCCAATCCTGCGCCATGTAATCGGCGCCGAGCCGCGCCGGGATGTCGTCGGCGACCTTCTGTGCCGCGAACATGTCGTCGAGGCGGAGCTCGATGAAGTCCGGCTGTTCCTTGCCCAGGTTGCGCTGGGCCACCTCCAGCCGGACGAACGCGTAGCCGGAGTCGTACTCGAGCAGGCCGAGGCTGAACGTGCCGGCCACCTTGAAAAACCGCGGAATGAATCCAGGACCGAAGGGCGTCAGCGTCGCGTTCTGGGTCGTGAACACCTTGACCCTGTCGCCGATCTTGACGTGCAACTGTGCCGCGAGATCCTTGCCGAGCAGGATGGCCGGCGTTTCTCCCGGTGGCGTGTTCAACGCGTCGAGGCTGCCCGAAACCATCGACCGCGCGATCTGCGTGACGGTTCGTTCCTGCTCCGGGATAACGCCTTTCACTTCGATGAAGGCATCGCCGCCAACCTCGGTTGTGAGCATCGCCTTTCCCTGGACGATGGGGGCGGCGCCCACGACGTGCGGGACCTTCAGCAGCCGTTCCACCTCGGCCTGCGGATCCTTCAGTCCACCCGCCTTCAAGACGTACACGTGCGCCGCGGATCCGACGAGCCGATCGCGCAGCTCCCCCTGTAGGCCGGTCATCAGGGCCAGCGCAATCAGGACCGCCATCACGCCCACCATGACGCCGATCGCTGAAATCATCGAAATCAGCGAAATGAATGCCTGCTTGCGCTTCGCCAGCAGGTATCGCAGCGCGACAAAGAGTTCAAACGGGAGATCCAAGTTATTTGGGTCTCATCAAAGGAAAGAGGATGACGTCGCGGATCGACAGGCTGTTGGTGAGCAGCATCACGAGCCGATCGATGCCGACCCCTTCGCCAGCGGTCGGCGGGAGACCGTATTCCAGCGCGTGAATGTAATCTTCATCCATCGCATGCGCTTCCGTGTCGCCAGCCGCGCGATCGGCAAGCTGGGCCTCGAAGCGCCGCCGCTGCTCCGCGGGATCGTTCAGCTCGCTGAACGCGTTCGCGACCTCGAACCCCCCGATATACAGCTCGAATCGTTCGACGGTATCGGGATCGTCCGGCTTCTGCTTGGAGAGAGGCGACACTTCCGTCGGAAAATCGTAAACGAATGTCGGCTGGACCAGATCGGCCTCGTTCAGCCGCTCGAAGATTTCGGTGGCAATCTTGCCGGCGCCCCAGGAAGGCAGCACGTCGAGGTGCAGCCGGCGCGCAAGCGCCGCCGCGGTGTCCGCCCGGCGCAGGTCCTCGTCGCTGACTGCCGTGTTCAGGCGCTCGGCCGCCTTCACACGGGCTCCCTCCCGCAGCGACACGCGGCGGTACGGCGGCGCCAGCGAGATCTGATGCTCGCCAAACGTGATGCCGTCGCTCCCGATTGCCTCGCGCGCGCAGGTGGACAGCATCTCTTCGGTCATGACCATCAGCTCCTGGTAGTCGCTGTAGGCCTGGTAGAACTCGAGCATCGTGAACTCGGGATTGTGTTGCGTCGAGATGCCCTCATTCCTGAAGTTACGATTGATCTCGTAGACCCGTTCAAGGCCGCCGACGACGAGACGCTTGAGGTAGAGCTCGGGCGCAACGCGCAGGAACAAGGGAATGTCCAGCGCATTGTGGTGCGTCGTGAACGGCCTCGCGAGCGCGCCTCCGGCAATCGGCTGCATCATCGGCGTCTCGACTTCCAGGTAGCCTCGCGCATTCAGGAACCCGCGAATCGACGCGAGCACCTTGCTTCGAACCTGGAACACCTTCCGCGCGTCGGGATTGACGATGAGGTCGAGGTACCGCTGGCGATAGCGGATTTCGACGTCCTGGAGACCGTGCCATTTCTCCGGCAGCGGCTCGAAGCACTTGACGAGAAACTGCAGCGACGAGGCGTGAATGGTCAGCTCGTTGGTCTTGGTGCGGAACAGCTTCCCCTCGACGCCAACATAGTCGCCGAAGTCGAGCAGCTTGAAGACCGCGAAGTCCTTCTCCGGCAGCGAGTCCTGGCGGACGTAGGCCTGGATCTTCTCGCGGCCGTCCGACAGGACGACGAAGTTGGCCTTGCCGAAACTGCGAATCGCCAGGATGCGCCCGGCGGTCCTGGTGTGCACGCCCTCGGCTTCCAGCGCCTCCTTCGTCTTCGCTCCGTGCGCCGACACGAGGTCCGCAATCGTGTCGCTGCGCTCGAACCGCCGCGGGTACGGATCGACACCCAGCCGCACCAACTCGTCGAAGTTGGCCCGGCGCTGGCGGAGAAGATCGGACTCGCGCTCGTGCTCGTGCTCAGTCATTGTTTGCGTCGTGTCAACGGAGGAGACGGAGGACACGGAACAAGCCTTTAACACGGAGGCGCGGAGGCACGGAGGTATCGAGTGGTCGCGCCGCGCTGCGCGCGGCTAACCCGGGTACGAGCGGCAAACACAAGGTAGCTGAGTATGGCCCACTCCTTGTGTTTGTCGCTCGAACCCGGGTTGGGTGCCGGCCGGAGGCCGGCGCGCGACCACTGCTATCCAAAAAGCTCCGTGTCTCCGTGTCTCCGTGGTGATCTTGTTCCGTGATCTCCGTCATCTCCGTCATTCAGGCCTCAGCTCCTTGCGGACCGCGTCCAGCACTCCATTCACGAACCGGACGGCCTCTTCCCCGCTGTAGGCACGCGCCAGCTCCAGGGCTTCGTTGATGACGACGCGGGAGGGGTGCCGGGGTCTGCGAGCAGTTCGTATGTCGCGAGCCGCAGGACGAGGCGATCGATTACGGCCATGCGCTCGATCCGCCAGTTCTCGGTGTGCGCCGCGAGAATCGCGTCGATCTCCTTGAGCCGGTCGAGGGTGCCGCGAACCAGCGTGTTCGCGAACTCCCGGAGCGCGTCCGTCAGCTCGTGGTCCGGCTGATGGGCCGGCCAGTACATCGCAATCGTCTCGTCGGCGCTCACGCGGCCGACTTCCGATTGATACAGCATCTGCAACGCGGCCTCGCGCGCCCGGCGGCGACCACTGGGATCGCCGATCGTCATGACTCGCCGCGTCCCGGGCCCGCCTCGAATCCGAAGGCGCGCGCGGTCGATCGCGCCGGGGCGCGTCCGAGCTGACGAAAGAGCACGGCCATTTCAATGCTGGCAGCCGCCGCCTCCCAGCCTTTGTTGTCGCGACCAGGGCCCGCCCGCTCTCGAGCCTGCGCCTCGGTATCCGTCGTCAGCACGCCGAACGCGATCGGAATGCCGGTTTCTCCCGCCGCCTCCATGATCCCGTGAGCCACCGCCGAAGAGATGTATTCGAAGTGAGGTGTCTCCCCGCGAATGACACACCCAAGGCAGATGACCGCGTCGAACCGGCCGCTCTCGGCCGCCAGCCGCGCGGCCTGCGGCAGCTCGAACGCGCCTGGCACGCTGAACACCTCGACATCGCTCGACGCCGCACCGGCTTCTGACAGTGCCGCCCGCGCGCCATCACCGAGCGCGCCGGTGATGGTGTCGTTGAATCGCGACACGATGACCGCAAACCGAAAGCCGGAAGCTTCGGGCAGCCTCGCCGGGGGGGTCGGGGAATCCTGGTGGCGCAACGCTACTTCCCCTTGAACTCCGCCTTACGTTTTTCCAGAAACGCCCTCGTGCCTTCACGCATGTCGTCGGTGGCCGCAACCAGTCCGAACAGCGTCGCCTCGAACAGCTCGGCGTCGCCGAGCGGCATCTCGAGGCCCCGGTTGACGGCATCGAGGATATAGCGCACGGCAACCGGCGCTTTCGACGCAAGCGCATGGGCGAGCTTGCGCGCTTCGCCCATCAGGTTGGCAGAGGTGACAACCCGGTTGACGAGCCCGAGACGATACGCCTCGGCCGCGGAAATCTGATCGCCGGTCAACAGCAGCTCGAGCGCGCGGCCGCGGCCGATCAGCCGCGCGAGGCGCTGCGTGCCGCCGTAGCCGGGGATGATCCCGAGGTTGATTTCCGGCTGACCGAGACGCGCCGTGTCGGCGGCAATCCGAATGGTGCAGGCCAGCGCGAGCTCGCATCCGCCGCCGAGCGCGTAACCATTGATCGCCGCGATCACCGGCTTCCCCAGGTTTTCGATCAGGTCGAACACGTGCTGGCCGCGGAGCGAGAGTTCACGGCCGCCATTCGGCGTTTGCGCGGCAAGCTCGTTGATGTCGGCCCCCGCGACGAAGGACTTTTCTCCTGCTCCCGTGAGAATCACGACACGGATCGCGTCGTCGTACCTTCAGCGCGAGCACGGCCCGGCGCAGCTCGTCGATGGTTTGCGTGCTGAGCGCGTTGAGGACCTTCGGACGATTGATGGTGATGGTGGCGGTGGCGCCGTCGCGTTCGACCAGGATGTTCTCGAGCGTATCCAGCGTCATGACGAAGAATCGAGTATACCCCACCGTTCGACGGCGCTTGCGAGCCAGCCGATCGCCGTACCGATCGTCGCGCCGACGCAATCCGCGAGCACGTCGTAGCGATCGGCGCTTCGTCCCGGTACGAACAACTGGTGGAATTCGTCGCTCACGCCATACAGCGTGGCAAGGACGATCGCGAGGAGGCCGCGCTTCCAGGTGACGCCTCGAAGCCGGCCGCCTGCAAGCGCCCGAAGAATGACTCCGCCGAGCATCGCGTAACCGATCGAGTGCCCGGACTTGTCGGAGATGTCGCCAGGGAGGCGCGTCAGATTGGGGATTGAGGATGCTGCGAAGATGACCGACAACATCAGTGCGACCGGGCCCCACAAAAACAGAGGGGACCGGAGATTAACCGGCGGCCGCGTCACAGCGGGAACGGATACATCAGCCAGCCGAGCACGATCGCCGTGGCGATGAATCCGCCAAACATCATCGCCCCGGTGCGGAATTGCTGTCGTGGCTCATCACGGAGAAGCACGCCGAACACGAGCGAGACGAAGAAAGCGAACACGAGCAGGAGCAGGAAATGACTCGTCATTTGCGGCCAAGGGCGATGTCGTACACGTCGAGGATGACGAGGAAATTCAAGAGGCCGGACACGATCAGGAAACAGTTTCCGTACTGGTAGGTTGCGGCGGTGACCGTTCCGCCCCCGCATCCATCATCCTCGCGAGCATCCAGGGCAAGCCAGCCAGCAGATTGGCCACGGCGGCCAGGCCCACGAGCGGTTCGGACAGTTCGAACGGGAAGACGCGGCCCTTCAGGAGCAGGCCGATCAGGAACATTGCCGGCAGCGCGAGCGCAAAGACGATCGCCTTCTGCCGCTTCCCCATCCAGAAATGGCCGGCGCCAGGGACAATCCACGCAGCGAGACACAACAGCACGAGCGTGCCGGGTTCCGCAGAGGCCCGAGGCCGGTCGGCCGTCGTCGATTTCGTGGTCATATCCTTCCTGAAATCATAACGCATCCGTCACGGGCGACCCACAGCGGCTTCGTCATAGGCGACAGCCGCGACGTGATCGGGAACGGTTGCGTCGGCGAGGAGCGACTGGACGAAGAATCCAGCCAGCCGCAGCCCCGAGCGGCACGGCACATGCCGCCCGAACGAGATTCGAGGGATGCACGAAACCCGCGAACTCGAGGACGACACTCAACGCGGTCGGAAGCGCGGCCAGGAGCAGCAACCGGCGAGTCCACGCGCCGGATCGCGGTTGCCTGGACGCAAGCCAACCCAACATCGCACCGAGCGCACCTGACAGATACAGGCCGGAGCATCGGCCACACACGGGCAACTGCACGCCCGCCAGATGGAACGACCTCTCCGCGCGCTGGTGACAAATCAATCCGGCGCCACTATAAACAGCAGCCGCGGCGGACACGAGACGAGGACTGTCGCTGGTGAGCGCGTAGGGAGCGGCAAGCAGCGTCAGGCTCCAGACAATCGCGGCAAGGGTGAGTGCTGCGGGAAAGAGTCGGCGCACCCGACGATTGTACAGAAGAGACACCCGTAGCGCGGAGCTTTAGCTCCGCGTCAGAGCATCTGCGACGCGATGCTGCCCTATCGCTGAGGCGACTGAAACGACTGCGTGGTTCGAGGGTTTTCCGCCGTGTATCCCTGCCGGGCGCGCGGCTGGAACTCAGGATGCGCGTTCACCTTGACGACGATTCGACGGAAACGGCCATCCGGGCGCCAGTTGGTCGGCGAGTACCCGATGGAGTACTGATTGGACAGCTCGTCCGAGATGCTGGCGTAGATCCCCTTCAACTCCTGCACGGACTGTGGAAAGTACGACAGCGCGCCGGTTTCCTGCGCGAGCGTCTTCATCGCGAAATCGGACTCCGAGAAATACTTGCGCGTCGTCTCGGCACGTGCGGACGAGTATCGGTTCTGAAGGCAGATCGTGTAGACATTGATCCCGCTCTTCCGCGCCATCGCCAGCACATCGTCGAAGCTGATCACGCTGGACGTATCTTCCCCGTCCGAGAGCACCGCAATCGCCTGACGCCGGATCTGACCATCCTGCTGCGCGCCACGCGCGAACTGCTTCATCGCGACGTAGAGGGCGTTGTTGAGCGCCGTCGATCCGTGAGGCTGCGCCTGCCGGACGGCGTTTTCGAGCCCCGACTTGTCGCTCGACAGCGCCTGCACGATGTTGACGTTGTCGCCGAAGGTCACGACCGCGCCACGGTCCAAATCCCTGAGGTTCTTGAGAAACCCGATGGCGGCCTCGTGGACCGTATCCATCTTGTCGGCCATGCTCGCGCTGGTATCGATGAGGAGGATGGAATCGATCGGCACCTCGTGCGACTCGAAAAACTGGACGTGCTGCAACACGCCGTCCTCGTACACGGAGAAGTCGTTCTGGACCAGTCCCGACACGACCCGCTTGCCGTCGTTGACCGTGACGTTGAGCGCCACCAGGCTCGCGCCAGCCCTGAAAACGGTACCCGGACTCTGGGGTGATGAACTCGGCGCAGGATCTTGCGATGGCTGACTTGGTGCGGAACTCTGGGCGCCCGCAGGAAGGACCAGGGTGAGGGCAACGATCGACGAGCTGAAGGCGAGGCGTTTCACCACATCCTCCTCACCGCCGACGCCTGTGCAAGGCGCGTTCCGCGCCTGACGATAGCGAATTACAGGCAAATTAGCAAAGCGCGTGTTTGCCGGCCTACGTCGCTACGTAAGTTTCGCCCAGGGAACGTCACGGCGGGCGCAGTCGGGGCAGAACGCCACGACTGAATTCGGGTTCTGCAGGGTTCTACGAGGTTCTACAGGGTTCTCCAAGGTTCGTTCAACTCCGTCGACCTGTCGAACGAACCCAGTAGAACCCAGCGCGAACCCAGTAGAACCCAGTAGAACCCAGCAGAACCTAGTAGAACCTAAGCCACACCCAACTCCGTGGTGTGACCGAAATGGCGTTCGTAGCGCTCGAGGAATTCCGGCCACGTGTAGGCGTGACTCTGCCCGCCAAGGTGCTCGAGGGCGTAGGTCGCCGCCACGCTGCCCATCTGGGCGCACACCTTGTAGCTTGTGCCAAGGGCCATGCCCTTGAGGAGCCCGCCTCTGAACGCGTCGCCAACGCCGGTCGGATCCACAATCCGATGCGGAGGAACGGCCGGCACATCCGTCGTCCCATGCCGCTCGATGATGGAGCAGCCATTCTCTCCGCGGGTGACTACGAGCGCCCCGCTCCTGGCGAGAATTGCGTTCCTCATCAAGTCCGGTCTTCTGGCGGATCAGTTCGAATTCATAGTCGTTGCAGATCACGATGGTGGCCGCCGCCATGCCATCGCGGAGCTCGTCGCCCGACATACGAGCGCACTGTTGACCCGGATCCCAGATGAAGGGAATCCCGAGTGTCCGGCACTCGTCGGCATACTGGAGCATGGCCCCCGGATCGTTTGGGGAAATGATCGCCAGGCCGCAGTCGGGTACATCGCGGAACGACAACTCGCCAGCGTTCGCCATCGCCCCTGTATAAAAGGACGCGATCTGATTGCTGTCCGCATCGGTGCTGCAGAAGAACGACGCGGTGAACTTGCCGTCGATTTCCCGCACGAGCGAGGTGTCGACGCGCGCGGCCTCGAGCCAGCGCCGATAGTCGGAGAAATCCTGGCCGGCCGTCGCCATCAGGCGCGGCCGTTCACCGAGAAGCGCCAGCGTATAGGCAATGTTCGGGGCGCAGCCGCCCCGGCGCTTGTCCATGGTGTCCACGAGAAAGCTGAGGCTCACCCGCGACATGTGCTCCGGCAGGAAATGTTCGGTGAACTTCCCGGGGAAGGACATCAAATAATCGAAGGCGATAGAGCCGGTCACTATTGATGTTCATGGCACGATACTTCCCCACCAGCGGCGCCAACTCGCGCTTGATGTCCGCGGGAATCGCGTCGGGGCGCGTGATGATCGCGTACTTCAGCGCCGATGCGCATTCGCACGTCCGCTCGAACGGCAGGCGATCCACAGCGGCCGCGATCACCCGCTGAGCGTTCGTCGCGTTCTGCGTCAGGTTCGCCACAATCATCTCGACGGTCACCTGGTCGTGCGACGGGTGCCAGCAATCGTAGTCCGTAATCAGCGCGATGGTCGTGTAGCAGATCTCGGCCTCGCGAGCGAGCTTCGCTTCCTGGAGGTTCGTCATCCCGATGATGTCCATTCCCCAGGAGCGATAGAGCGTTGATTCGGCCAGTGTCGAAAACTGCGGGCCTTCCATGCACACGTACGTGCCGCCTTTGTGCACGACGGGCGAGGAGGAAAGACTAGTGCTCGCGGCGCCGAGGCCGGCGGCCTGCGCGGCCTCGAACGCGATGTCGCTCAAGGGGGCGCAGAACGGGTGCGCGAACCCCACGTGCGCGACAAGTCCTCTGCCAAAGAACGTCGAGACTCGTCCCTTCGTACGATCGAAGAACTGGTCGGGCACGAGCATGTCAAGCGGACGATACTGCTCCTTCAGCGAGCCGACAGCGCTGGCCGAGATGATGTACTCCACCCCGAGCGTCTTGAATCCGAAGATGTTCGCGCGGAAGTTCAGCTCGCTCGGCAGCAGCCGGTGACCGACGCCGTGACGCGCCAGAAAGGCCACCTGTTTTCCGCGCAGGGTGCCCGTGACATAGGGCGCCGACGGTTCGCCGAACGGCGTGACGATGCGCTGTTCGCGGCGGTCGGTGAGCTCCGCCATGTCGTACAAACCGCTGCCGCCAATAATGCCAATTGAGGTCATAAGTCGTTGGTGAATTGGTGAATCTGTGAGTTGGTGAATTAGCGACGGCGATCACTCGAGCCGATTGCTGAAGTGAGCGCCAGTCCTCAATTCACCAATTCACCAATTCACAAAACCACCAATTGTATCCTATCTCTCCACCGGTTCCACGTACTTGCGGCCGTCGCGCTCGCGAATGTAGCCCGCGGCAATGTGCGGGTCGTGCTCGAAAAAGATCAGATGCTCGCGATCGATCGCTTCGCGAACGAAGGTCCGCTTGAATGCGAGGGTGTCCATCGGATACAGGTCATAGCCCATGATCCAGGGTTCGTCGACGTGCGCGGTGGTCGGAATGAGATCGGCGGCGAAGACGGCCGTGCGGCCTCCTGATTCAATCACGACGATCTGGTGGTGCATGGTGTGACCGCCGGTGCGCACGACCCGGACGCCAGGTGCAATCGGGCCATCACCGGGCACGAGATCCAGAACCCCCGCGCTCATCAGCGGAACGAAATTCTCCTGCAGGTAGCTTGCGCGATTCCGCTCGTGCGGATGCGTGGCGTCTTCCCACTCGGCCGTCCGCGCCACGTAGCGCGCGCGCCGAAACCGCGGTACAGACTGTGCCCGACGAATCGCGCGTCGTGAAGCCGCCGGCGTGATCGAAATGGAAATGAGAGGCAAGGACCAGCTCGATCCCGTTCGCGTCCAGACCGGCATCGGCCAGCGAATGATCCAGGTTTCGCGAGCGATCGATCGCGTAGATGGCCGTGCTCTTCGCGTCCATCTTGTCGCCAATGCCGGCGTCGATGAGCATGGTCGTTCCATTGCCGCGCACGAGCAACGGGCGCATGCCCAGCGTGATGCGGTTCTTCTCGTCGGCGGGCGCCCGCTTCTCCCACAGCGTCTTGGGAACGATGCCGAACATCGCGCCGCCGTCCAGGCGGAAGTAGCCATCGAGGAGAGACGTCAGTTCTAGATCACCGAGCTTAATCAACGCCATTCACCGTCACGCTGCACGGGCCCACGGCTTACGTCGAAGATCCGAAGATCAGAAGATCCGAAGTAGAGAGGATCACACTGAAGCTGACAAAGATTAACCGGAACCAGCCCGGCTGGCGCCACTGCGCCAGCCGGACAGGAGACACCTGCGTCCGCCGCCGCCGGCCTCAGGACGGCCGGCGTACAGGCAGTCAGAGAATCGCAGAAACAAACAGCTCGTGAGCAAGTGCTGCTTGTTTCTGTGATTCTTTGACTGCCTGACGCGCGAAGCGCGTGGCGGCGGACGCGAACCGCAAGCTTCGGATCTTCGGATCTTCGGATCTTGGACGTAACCGTCGGTGCGTACAGCTCGACATGCTACCGCCCACCCTGCTTCAACTCGACCAGCACCCCATGCGCGCTTGACGGGTGAATGAACGCTACCAGCGATCCGTGCGCCCCCGGCCGAGGGGTGTCGTCAATGAGCCGCACACCACGCCCCTTCAAACTCGCCAGCGCCCCAGCGATGTCGTCCACACGCAGCGTGATGTGATGCAGGCCCGGACCGCGCCGCGCCACGTACTTCGCGATTGGCGACTCGGAATCGGTGGCTTCGAGCAGCTCCAGCGCGCCCTCCCCCGCGGGAATGAAGTGCGCCCGGACGTGCTGCGAGGGCACGTCCTCCGGCGGTTCTATTTCCAGCCCGAGCGCGTCCCGGTAAAAGCTCAGCGCCTCTTCCAGGTTGGCCACCGCAATGCCGATGTGATCGAGCGTCGCTTTCATATCGCTCTCGTCATGATTTCGTCGACCGCCGTATAGGGATCCAGCTCGCGCGCGGCCATGCGGTCGAGGATCCGATCGAACTCACCGGAGCCCAGCACCTGCTGTTCGACATACTGTAGGAATCTCTGCGCCAGCAGCTCGCGGAGACGAAACTCGGCGCGCGAGCGGCGCCGGGCGCCCTGGGTCGACGTCGTGTGCGCGCGAAACCGTTCGATCGCCTCGAGCAGCTCTGGAACGCCTCGCCCGGCCGTCGCTTCCGTCTTGAGGATGGGTGGCCGCCACTCGTCTGGACCGAACGTCCCCAACGACAAGTTCGCCTCGATCGACGCCACCGTGCGGTCGGCCCCTTCCCGATCCGCCTTGTTCACGACGAAGATGTCGGCAATCTCCATGATCCCGGCCTTGAGCGCCTGCACCTCGTCACCCGATCCGGGAACGATGGTGACGACCGACACGTCCGCCGTGCGGACGATGTCGATTTCGTCCTGGCCGACGCCCACGGTCTCGATGATCACGATGTCCTTGCCGGCCGCGTCCAGCACGAGCGCGACCTCGCTGGTTGCGCGCGCAAGTCCGCCCAGATGACCGCGCGTGGCCATGCTGCGGATGAACACGCCGGCATCGCCGGCGTGCGCCTGCATCCGGACCCGATCGCCCAGGATCGCGCCGCCGCTGAACGGGCTCGTGGGATCGACCGCCACCACGCCGACGGTTCGTGATGTCTTTCGGATTTCACTCGTGAGGCGATCGACCAGCGTACTCTTGCCAGAGCCTGGCGCCCCGGTAATCCCGATCAGATACGCGCGCCCGGTGCTGGGAAAAATCCGGCGAATGAGGTCTCCGCCGGCAGCCGATTCATCCTCGATGAGGGAGATCGCGCGGGCGAGCGCGCGCGGATCACCCTCCAGCACACGTTGGGACAGCGGTGGCGAAGGCGTGCTCACTGTCCCAGCAGCTGACGCGCGATCACCAGCCTCTGGATCTCGCTGGTGCCCTCGCCGATCGTCACGAGCTTCACATCCCGGAAGTATTTCTCGGCCGGATAGTCCTTCACGAAACCGTAACCGCCGTGAATCTGAACGCAGTCGTCTGCGGCCTTGACGGCGATCTCGCTCGCGAAGAGCTTGGCCATGGACGACTCTCTCGTCGTCCTGGCACCCTGGTCTTTCAAGTACGCCGCCCGGTAAGTCAGCAACCGGGCCGCCTCGATCCGCGTGGCATTGTCTGCGAGCTTCCACTGGATGGCCTGAAAGGACGCGATCGGCTGGCCGAACTGGCGGCGCTCTTTCGAGTAGCGGAGGGCCGCCTCGTACGCGCCTTGCGCCAGGCCAACCGACAGCGCGGCAATCCCGATCCGGCCGGCATCGAGGACCTGCAGCGTGTTGATGAAACCCTGCCCTTCTTCCCCGAGCAGGTGTTCGGCTGGGACGCGGCAGTCGTCGAACACGACCTCGCTCGTGTCGCTGGCGCGCATGCCGAGCTTGTTCTCCTTCTTCCCCGCCTTCATGCCTGGCGTGCCATGCTCGACGACGAATGCGGAAATGCCGCGATGGCCCTTGCCGCGATCGGTGACGGCCATGACGACCATGACACCGCCGATGCTCCCGTGAGTGATGAAGCTCTTCGACCCGTTGAGCACCCAGCACTGACCCTGACGTGCGGCGGTGGTCCGCATGCTGGCCGCATCGCTGCCGGCGCCCGCCTCGGTGAGGCCCCACGCGCCAAGCACCTCACCACGCACGAGGCGCGGCAGAAACTCCGCCTTCTGCGCAGCGTTCCCGAACATCGCGATGTGCGATGTACACAGGCCGTTGTGCGCCGCCACCGACAGCGCAATCGCCGGACAGACCCGGGCCAGCTCCTCGATGCAGATGCAATACTCGACCGCCGACATCGCGGATCCGCCGAACTCTTCCGCGAACTGGATTCCCATCAATCCCAGGTCTGCCAGTTTCGGCAGCAGTTCCATCGGGAAGTGTTGAGACTCGTCCCACTCCATCACGTGCGGACGGATCTCGGCTTCCGCAAACTCGCGCACGGTTCGACGAAGCAGCTCCTGCTCTTCCGTGGGCCGAAAGTCCATCACGCAGAATGTACAAGTTAAAAGTTAAAAGTTAAAAGGTAAAAGTTAAACCGCCTGCGCATTGAGAAATGCAGACAGGCTATGCTTGGCGAATATGCGACTCAAACAGTTCTTGTTCGTCCCTTCTTTCTTGTCTCTTCTTCTGCTGTTTCCGTCGGTCGCGTCAGCGGACATCACAGCCTTCCTCGGCGCGAACCCCACACCGACCGCACGCACGGTCAAAGGCTTCGCGTCGGCGCCGGCCTGGTCATCGTGGGATTCGAGTTCGAGTACGCACACACCAACGAAGACCGCGTACAGGCCGCGCCCGGGCTGTGGACCTACATGTTCAATGGACTCGTTCAGACGCCGGTCCCGATAGCCGGGATGCAGTTCTACGGCACGGCAGGCGCCGGAGGGTTTCACGAAACGCTGAACGCCGGGTCGGAAACGAACGTCGGCATCAACGTGGGCGGAGGAATCAAAATGTCGCTGTGGGGACCGCTGCGATTGCGGTTCGACTATCGCGTCTTCACCCTCCAGGGATCGCCGCTCTACTCGAAGCCGCAGAGGTTCTATGCAGGGATAAACGTGAAATTCTAGACAAGTTAAAAGTCAAAAGTTAAAAGGTAAAAGGCGCTGCCTTCTACCCTTCACTTTCTAACTTCTAACTTCTAACTTTTAACTTTCTTCTACTGTCCGATCGGCGTCAGGCTCAGGCGGTTCGGCCCCGCGGCGAAGGCTGCGGTGTACCGCTTCCACATGTCTGCGGCTTCAGGCGCGCGCAACTCGGCCTCGGTCATGGTCTTCGACAGCAAAGCAAAGAGTTCGTACTCGGAGTTCGGAACGACCGGCTCTATCACGACAACGTACAGCGCGTTCGCGCCAATCTTTTCTTCGGACTTGTAGATCTTCAAGCCCGTGGCCTGCTGCTTCAGCGTGGCATCCTGTGACTTCGCCAGTCCCGCCAGCAGTTTTTTCGCGAACTCCTCGAACACCGCCGTCTGGTCCGGCTTGATCGGTACCAGCAACACGCCGCTCGGACTCGTTAAGGTGAGCTTGGGCGCGGCGGGCTTCGCCGGCTCCGCGGGCGCCTGGGCCGCGGGCGCCTGACCGGCCGGTGGGGCGGGAGTCTGAGCAAACAGCACGGCAGGGGCGAGCGCCAGTGCCAGACCAATAGTCGAAACGACGAAGGGACGACGCATTCAATCTCCTCCTTGACCGAACGGCAAGGTAAAACCAAAAGCCAATACTCTACCGTACACGTTGCCCGGATGCCTAGCGGAAGATACTCCTCTCCCCTACACAAACACGGACAGGATCTCGTTAGCGAGAAGCATGCCGTTACGCGAAAGTCGCAGCCGCGTTCCGTCGCGCACGGCCAGGCCTGCGGCGAGTGAGGGTTGAAGCGCGTCGCCATAGCGCGCCCAGACGTCCGTTTCGTATTTGCTCCCAATGGAATCGAGGTCGAGCCCGGCACTCAGGCGGAGACCGGTAAAGAGCGCCTCCTCGAGCCGTGATTCGCGTGACAGGACGCGCTGCTCCGCAACGACGGACTGTCCGTTCTGAAGGCGACTAATGTACTCCTCGGTGGAAGAGACATTCTTCCAGCGGACGCCGTCGCGCGTGGAATGCGCCCCGCAGCCGAGCCCAAGCCACTCGCCATCTTCCCAGTATTTGAGATTGTGGCGCGACTCGAAGCCGGGACGAGCCACGTTCGAGATCTCGTACTGCCGATACCCGGCGCCATCGAGTCGATCCAGGCTCCACAAATACATCTCCGCCGCGTCGTCGTCAGGGGCCAGTGACCAGCCGGCGCGGGCCATGTCTTCCTTCAGCGGCGCGTTGGGATACAGCTCGAGAAGATACAGCGACGCGTGCTCCGGTGAAACCTGGATCAGCGCGTCCACGCTTTCGCTCCAGTTCGCCCGCGTCTGCTGGGGCAGCCACATCATCAGATCGAGCGAGACGTTGGCGAAGCCGGCCGCGCGCGCCTCGGTCACGGCGTCCCGCGCCCGTTCCGCGGAGTGAATGCGTCCCAGCCTCTTCAACTCGACGTCACGAAAGGACTGCACGCCGAAGCTCACACGGTTGACGCCTGCCGCACGAAAACCGCTCATTCGCTCGCGCGTCGATGTTTCCGGATTGGTCTCGAGCGTGACTTCAGCGTCGCGCGCGATGGTGAACGAATTTCGGCAGGCTGTGATCACCAGCTCGATCTCGCCGGGATCGAGCAGTGAGGGCGTGCCGCCGCCAAAGAAGATGGTGTCGACCGCTTCGCCACGCCCGGCGGCACTGATTTCACGTTCGAGTGCCGCGACGTACCGATTCTTGAGCTCGCCGTCGAAGAGCCCGCGATTGAAGTTGCAGTAGTTGCAGATTGACGAACAGAACGGGATGTGGATGTAGAGGCCCAGCATCGAATTGCGGATTACGTGCCCGCCTTGCCGCCCGTCCACGGCAGGTCGCTTCCCTTGCCGTCGGGCGCCTTCAGTTGTGCCCGCACCGGGCCCTTTGACCTCGTCGGAAGCACGCGGCGGCCTGGCGAGCGCTTCCACAGCATGACGAGATCGTCCACGCCGCCGTTGGGCGGCAAGTGCCGGTAGTCGGCACCGTCGTACTCCAGGAACTCGCACATCTCGTGGAGCCGCGAGTGAATCCGGAATCCGATTCGTGCTTTCAGGCAATCAGGATCCGCATCATCTGGCGTGTCTTCGTAGTTGGACGTGAAGATCGTGTGGCGGCGTTCGTTGTATCGCGTATTCACGATCAAGTTCATCGTCTCTTCGACCCACTCGGACGTCTTCTCCGATCCGATGTCGTCGAGCACCAGCAGATCGGCCTCCATCACCGGACGGAGCACGTCCATCTCCGCCGTTCGGACGAGCGGGTTGTAAGTGCTGCGGATCACCCGCAGCAGATCGCGCACGTCGTAAAACAATCCGCGCGCACCCTTGGAGAGAATGACCCGCCGCAGTACCGCGACCGCCAGGTGTGTTTTTCCGATCCCGGGCGGACCGATCAGGCAAAGACCCTTTCGCGGTTCAGGAAAATCTTCCGCGAACTTGCGCGCCTGCTTCACCGCGCCGAGCAGTTTCTCGTTAGGGTAAGTGACAAAGGTGTCGAGATCGCAACGACGATACCGCGGCGGAAAGCGGGCATCCTCGAGCAGTCGAGCCGCCAGCCCTTCACGCCAGCAGTCGCATCGGACGACCCGTCGAATGCCATTGGCTTCTACGGCCTTCCAGCCGGTGTCGTCGCAGAGATCGCAGGACATGAAGAACGGATGCAGGAAGTGACTTGTGATTGTAGAGCGCGTGGACCGGAATGCGCAACGTGCAAATCGTTCGAGTCGGAGATAACGCGCACGCTACGCTTTGCGTCGGGGCTCTTCGACGTGCTCTGGCTCGAGGGATGTTTCAGGAGCGGACGTCTGTGCAGCCGAACGCACGAGATCGGTCGGGGAGGATTTCACGAGCGCCGTGCTCAGCCGCTGTTCCCAATCGCCGATGCCGCGCGAGAGTTCGTGCTTCACGTAATCGATGAACTCGTTGACCTCGTGCTGCATGGCTTCGATCTTGCGGCGCATGTTGAGAATGATCTCGACGCCCGCGAGGTTGACGCCCAGATCGCGTGTGAGCGAGAGAATCGTCTCGAGCTGCTCCAAGTCTTCTTCTGAATACAGGCGGGTATTGCCTTCGGTGCGGGAGGGTTTCAACAGCCCTTCACGTTCGTACAAGCGCAGCGTCTGCGGGTGGATGTTGTACTTCTGCGCCACCGCGCTGATCATGTAGTACGCCTTGCCGGAACGTTTCGCGGTCATAAATGCAAGTCCCGCCTGACATCGTCCGAATTCAGCCGGCCAAATTCCCGCATCAGCTCCTTCGAGCGCTCATCGGAAACCGCCGGAAGCACGAGCTTGACCTCAACGACCAAATCGCCGTACCAGCCCGAGGCCGTGGGCGCGCCGCGCCCGGTCAACCTGAACTGCTGTCCACCTTGCGTACCCGGCGGGATTCGCAGCTTCGCGACACCGTCCAGCGTCGGCACATCGATGCGGACCCCCAGCACCGCCTCGTGAACCGCAACGGGCACTTCCAGAAACACGTGATCGCCTTCACGCCGCAGGATCGGATGCGGTTGGACCTGAATATCGACGAAGAGATCCCCGTTCCGGCCACCACGCCGGCCCGCATTTCCGCGTTCTGGAATCCTCAACCGCACTCCGGTCTGAACACCCGGCGGAACGTGAACCGGCACCGGCTCGCTGCGGACGAGACGGCCGTGCGCGCTGCACACGTCGCACCGTTGAAATCGCTGCTGCCCGGTGCCGCCACATGCCGCACAGGACTTCGAGAACACCATGTGGCCGCGCGCCCAGCGGACCTTTCCGGTCGCCTGACAATGCGGGCAACGCCCTTCAGGCGTCCGCACCCGGCCCGCTCCGGAACAGGCGCCGCACAGAACCTGTCGCGTCACGACAACCTGACGGTTGACGCCGCGAAGCGATTCCTCGAACGTGACGGCCAGCGTGGCATGGAGATCGACCCCGACCTCCGCTTTCCCCTCGGACATCGGCGGATGGAGCACATCCGCAAACAACTCACTGAATGTCGCCGCTTCCGTCCCGAGTGCCGCGAACGAAAAGTCAAAACCCGCAAACTCGAAGGCGCCCGCCCCCGCCCGCGGAGTGTGCGGACCGGGGGAACCGCCCGCCGCATCGTATTGCTGGCGCTTCGCGGGATCGCTCAACGTCTCGTAGGCCTCCGTCACACGGTCGAACACGGCTTCGGCCTGGCGGTCACCCGGGTTGACGCCAGGGTGATACAGGCGCGAGAGTCGTCTGTACGCCCGCTTGATCTCCGCCGGGCTTGCGCCCGGCGCGAGACCCAATATCACGTAGAAATCCATGCCTCAGTAATGCTGTCTGCCAGCCGCCAGTAGCCGGCAGCCAGAGCTACTTCTTCTCCTCTTCGACAACTTCCGCGTCGATCACATCGCTCGAGCCGCCGCTCGCGGAGCCCGGGCCGCTCGAACCGGAGGCGCCGCCAGACGCACCAGGGTTCGGTGCACCAGCGCTCGCGGCCTTGTAGAGCGTCTCCGCGGCCTTGTGCTGCGCGGTGTTCAACGCGTCCATCGCGCGCTTCATGTCGGCCACGTCGTTCTTCTCGATCGCACGCTTGAGATCTTCAATCGCCGACTCGATCGGCTGCTTGTCGGACGCCGACAGCTTGTCGCCGTTGTCCTTGAGCATCCGCTCCGCCGCATACGCCGCCTGGTCCGCGTGATTGCGAGTCTCGATCTCCTCCTTGCGCTTTCGATCATCATCAGCGTGGGACTCGGCCTCGCGCATCATCTTGTCGACCTCGTCTTTCGAGAGGCCGCTCGAGGACGTGATCGTGATCTTCTGCTCCTTCTGCGTCGCCGTGTCCTTGGCGGAGACGTTGACGATGCCGTTCGCGTCGATGTCGAACGTGACTTCGATCTGCGGCACGCCGCGCGGCGCCGGTGGCAGTCCCGTGAGGTGGAACTTGCCGAGCGGACGGTTGTCGCGCGCCATCGGCCGCTCGCCCTGCAGCACGTGGACCTCGACACTGGTCTGGTTGTCGGCCGCGGTCGAGAACGTTTCACTCTTCCGCGTCGGAATCGTCGTGTTCCTCGGAATCAGCGTCGTCATGACACCGCCGAGCGTTTCGATGCCGAGCGACAGCGGGGTGACATCGAGGAGCAGCAGGTCCTTGACCTCGCCGGCCAGAACACCTGCCTGGATCGCCGCGCCGACCGCGACGACCTCGTCGGGATTGACGCCCTTGTGCGGCTCCTTGCCGAAGAGCTCCTTGACGATGGCCTGCACGCGCGGGATACGCGTCGACCCGCCGACCAGCACGACCTCATCGATCTTGGAGGGGTCCACGCCGGCATCGGCCAGTGCCTGCTTGGTCGGGCCGACGGTCTTCTGCAGCAGGTCGTCGACGATCTGCTCGAACTTGGAGCGCGTGAGCTTCATCGTGAGGTGCTTGGGGCCCGTTTGATCCGCCGTGATGAACGGCAGATTGATGTCGGTCTCCATCACGGTGGAGAGCTCCATCTTGGCCTTCTCCGCCGCCTCCTTCAGCCGCTGCAGCGCCATCCGATCCTTGGCGAGATCGATGCCTTCCTGTTTCTTGAACTCGCCAACAATCCACTCAATCACGCGCTGGTCGAGGTTGTCGCCGCCCAGATGCGTGTCGCCATTGGTCGCCTTGACCTCGACAACGCCTTCACCGACTTCGAGGATGGAGATGTCGAACGTGCCGCCGCCGAAGTCGTACACCGCGATCGTCTCGTCCTTCTTCTTGTCCAGTCCGTAGGCGAGCGCCGCCGCGGTCGGCTCGTTCACGATGCGCATCACTTCGAGGCCCGCGATCTGTCCGGCATCCTTGGTGGCCTGCCGCTGCGCATCGTTGAAGTAGGCCGGCACGGTGATGACGGCCTTGGTCACGGTCTGGCCGAGGTATTCTTCCGCCGCCTGCTTCAGTTTCTGCAGGATCATCGCGGAGATTTCTGGAGGAGGGTATTCCTTGCCGCCCGCCTTCACCCGCACGTCGCCATTGCTGGCACGCGCGACGGTGTAGGGCACCATCTTCATTTCCTCGTTCACTTCGTCGTACTTCCGGCCCATGAACCGCTTGATCGAGAAAACGGTGTTCTCCGGATTGGTTACCGCCTGGCGCTTCGCCACCTGGCCGACGAGACGTTCACCCGACTTGGTGAATCCCACGACTGAGGGCGTGATTCGGCTGCCCTCCGGATTGGTGATCACCACGGGTTCCCCGCCCTCCATGACAGCCACAACCGAATTGGTGGTCCCCAGGTCGATACCGATAATCTTGCTCATGTGCGTTTGTCCTCGCGTCCTGCCACTCCAGCTGGAATGGCCAATCTTTATAACAACGTTAATATAAAATATGAGCAGACAAGAGTCAAGCTGTTCTGCTGGACTTCCGCTAACTTGGTAGTAGAATGGCAGTTGCCAGCCTGCCCCGCGCGCCAGAGGTCACTATGCGCCGCCTCGTCGGTTTCGGAACCTTGTTCTCCCGCTTTGTTTTCACTATCAGTCTGCTCCCGGGTTTTGCGGCCACGGCCGTCATCGCCCAGACGCCTGACCGGGCCGATCAGCCAAACATCGCGGCCGAAGCCCCAGCGCACGTCTCGTTCGTTGACGGATCGGCGGTGCTCGAGCGCGACGGCCAGCGTGACGCGTCACCCGAAAACATGCCGCTCCTCAGCGGCGATCGTGTGCGGACGCAGAACGGCCGCATCGAGATTCTCTTTGGCGACGGCAGCACGCTGCACATGGATACGGACACGATCGTCGACTTCCAGTCGAACGAGCTCGTGCGTTTACTCGACGGTCGCGTGCGCGTGTCGATCCCGGGACCCGATCGACAGGTGTCGTATCGCATCGATGCGCCTTCAGCGTCGGCAGTGATAGACCAGCCCGGTGAGTACCGGTTGTCGGTTCTTCACAACGACCACGAGGGAGAGATCGAGCTGGCCGTTCTTCGCGGCGGCGCGGAGCTCGTGAACGACGATGGCCGCACGGCGCTTCGCGCGGGGCAGCGAGCTTACGCGCGCGCCGATGTCGCCCCGTCGTACTCGTACGCATTCAACTCGGCGTCGTGGGACGCCTTCGATCGGTGGTCCGAACGACGACGGGACCAGCGGCTTGGCGTGTCCACGCAGTATCTGCCGAGCGAGGTTCAGCCTTACGCATCGACGTTCGATCAGTACGGCGCATGGCAGTACAACACGTCGTACGGATATGTCTGGTACCCGTCGGTCGCAGTGGGCTGGCGTCCTTACTATTACGGGCGCTGGGCCCCCCTGCGCCCGTACGGGTGGACGTGGGTAGGCGCCGGTCCCTGGGCCTGGCCAACACACCACTACGGCCGATGGGGATTCTCGGCTGGCTCGTGGTTCTGGATCCCCGGACGCAGCTGGGCACCTGCCTGGGTCTCCTGGGTGTACGCGCCGGGGTACGTGAGCTGGTGTCCGCTGGGATGGAACAATCGAGCGGTCCTGTCGTTCGGCTTCAATTACGGCTACGACCCGTGGCGCGCATGGACCGTCGTGCCACACGGGCATTTCGGCGCCGGGTACGTCAACGTGCACTATGTCGGCGGGTACGGATTCAATACCTACACGCGCGCGGCGTTCGTGCCTCGCTACACGGCGCCCGCATACACGGGATACGCGGTCCCGAGATCGTCAGTGCCGATTGTCGTCCCGGGCACTCCGAGGGGACGCGTCTCACCTTCGACCGTCTATACGAACCTCACGCCAAACGCGTCCCGCGTTGGCACGGCGGCGAACCGCGTGATGGTCGGTCCATCTCGAAGCACCGTCGCGGCTGTACCCCTGGCGTCATCGGGCTCGATGCCATCCGCTCGCACCCGCGGTACGACGACCGATCCAGGTCCGTCATCGAGCGATGTGCGATCGCGTGCCTTCGGAGCCCCGGGCGTAGTCGATCGCAACGCGGCAACGTCACGTCAAGCCATTCCGCGAGCCGATACGGGATATCGCGCCGCCGCGCCTTCTCAACCCACGTACGGCGCAAGCAGCGATCGCGGCCAGGCTGACAGGCAGCGAGCCGACGACGCGATATCGCGAGCCAATCCGTATATTCGCCGCACCCCGGATCCGTCGGCCGGGCCCGGAATCGATCGAACCGTACGTCCCGATTACCGGCCGTATGCGGTACCACGTTCGACCCCCGCGTACGGGGCGCCCACGATGTCGCCCGACGCGGGCCGGCAGGTCATGCCGGACTCTCGCTCAAACGGGATTGACCGCCGGGGCGCCGATCGGCCGGCCGGACCTCCAGCGGGAGTGGCCGCGCCACCGCCGGGGGTGTACCGTGCGAATCCTGGAGTCGAACGTGGCCCGGCGTCTGCGCCCGACAATCACGGCGGCGGCGGATCGCCGGCAGGCCAGGGACATTCACGCGGTGGGCAACCATCGACCGGCACCGCTGTTCCGCGCGGGCGTGGATGAGCGCCCGTCGAGCCGTCGGACTTTGAGCCTGAAGCAATTCGCGCCAATCGTCCTCTTCTCCGCCACAGCGATCGCCTTGACCGCCCCACGCCACGATGATCGCACCGGCCGGCTCTATTTCCTCGACATCCGCGGCGGCCGCGTCGTCAGCGCGGCGCTCGACGGGTCCGACGTCAAGGTCCTCCTCTCAGGCCGCACTGGTATCCCCGACGGCATCGTGGTCGATACTCAGGGCGGCCATGTCTACTGGACAGTCATGGGCCGCGCGGCCGCGGACGATGGGATCATCGAGCGGATCGATCTGGACGGCGAGCACCTGACGACCATCGTGCCGGCTGGCGGAACTTTCACGCCCAAGCAACTGAAGCTCGATCCCGTTCATCGAAAGCTGTACTGGTCCGACCGCGAAGGCATGCGCGTCATGCGGGCCAACATGGACGGAACACACATCGAAACGCTCATTGAGACGGGGCACGGAGACGACGAGCGGCGCGACGCTCGAAACTGGTGCGTTGGCATAGCGCTCGACATTTCTGCCGGGAAGGTTTACTGGACACAGAAGGGCGGCGACAACGCTGGTCTCGGTGTCATTCGGCGCGCCAATCTCGAGTTGCGTCCCGGCGAGGATCCCGCACATCGTTCCGACGTCGAGCTGCTCTACGACAAACTGCCGGAACCCATCGACCTCGATCTCGATCTCACGCGCCGGATGATCTATTGGACCGATCGCGGCTCGAATACCGTGAGCCGCGGGGGAATGGATCACGCGAGCGGGTCAAGCCCGGCGCACCACCCGGATCCACAGATCGTGATGAGCGATCTGAAGGAAGCCATCGGCATCGCGCTCGACATTCCGGGTGACCGCATGTATGTGACTGATCTTGGCGGAACGGTCTACAGCGCCAGGCTCGACGGATCAGACAAGCGCGCCATCCTGACCGGTCAGGGCAGCCTGACCGGTATCGCATTCGTCTCCGCCCGCTGAATGATCTGCGCCGGATCCCGGACCCCGGATCCCGGAGCCCGACCCCGGATCCCGCAGCCAGCAGCCAACCGCAACCGCAGCCGCAGCCAGCGAAGCCAGCAGCCAGCAGCGATGGTATCCTAATACCATGCGCACTACCATTGACAAGGCAGGCCGGGTGGTGATTCCGGCGGCCATCCGCGACCGTGCCGGCCTGAACGCCGGGGCCGAGCTCGAGGTGACGCTCGATGAATTCGGCGTTCGGCTCGAGCGTGTGGCTCCGGGACCCCGGCTGATGAAGGTCGGACGAAGGACGGTCGCTCGCCCCACGGCTCCTGGAGAGACTCGCACGACCCTCGATATCGCGGCGCTCGTCGAGGAAGAGCGGAACCGATGGCCGTAACGTTTCTCGACACCAGCGTCCTGCTCGCCGGAATCCTGGACTTCGGCCCGCAGAGCGCGCCAGCGCAGTCGATCATGCACGCGGTCGCGGAGCGAACGGTTCAGTCTCCCGCGACGGCGTGGCACTGCTGCCTGGAATTCTTTTCAGTGGCCACCCGCCTGCCGCCGGAGTTCAGGTTGACGCCGGCGGACGGCGCGCGACTCCTCGAAAGCGAAATCTTCGCGCGGTTGGCCGTGCACGATCTGCCGTCGGCCGATCGCCTCAGGCTGCTTCACGCCGCTGTCGAAGATGGGATCGCGGGCGGCCGCATCTACGACGCGCATATTGCGGAGGTGGCGCGGGCGGCTGGCGCCACGGTCATCGTCACCGACAATCGCCGCCACTTTCTCGGGGCGCTGCGACACGGCATCCGCGTCGAAACGCCCACCGAATACCTGAGAACGATCAAGGCCCGGCGGAGTTAAAATCGGAGATCGATGGCTACTTACGTCGTCAAAATCGCGCGCAGCGCCGGCCTCATCGCACTCTTCTTGATCGCGGCGCTGCTCGGCATCGCGACCGGCGTCATCTTCGCGTATGCGGGAGACGTCCCACAAATCTCCGCGCTGGACGACTATGCGCCGAGCACCATCAGCCGTGTCTACGGCTCGCATGGCGAAGTCATTGGCGAGTTCGCGGTGCAGCGGCGCGAGGTGATCCCGTACGACGCGATTTCGCCGAAGCTTCGGCAGGCCATCATCGCCGCGGAGGACTCGGAGTTCGAGCGGCACTTCGGGCTCAGCATGCCCCACATCGTCATGGCCGCGACGCGCGACGTGCTCGGCGCGATCCGGGATCGGATTACCGGACAGCGATCGCGCCCGAAGGGCGCCAGCACCATCACGCAACAGCTCGCCCGCGGCTTGTTCCCCGAAGCGGTCGGCTTCCAAATCGGCGACGTCAGCCTCGAACGGAAAATCAAGGAAGCCATCGTCGCCGTGCAGGTCGAGAAGCGCTATACGAAGCGCGAGATTTTCACGCTGTATGCCAACCAGATGTATCTCGGCGAAGGCGCCTACGGCGTCGAGGCGGCCGCCCGCACGTACTTCGCCAAGTCCGCGAAAGATCTAACGGTGGACGAAGCGGCGATGATCGCCGGGCTCTTCCAGACGTGGCGCAACGCACCCACGGTCAACATGGATCGAGCCAAACGGCGGCGCGCGTACGTGCTACAGCGGATGGCCGAAGAGGGTTACATCACGCAGAAGGAAGCCGATGCCGCCACCGCGCGGCCGATCGTGCTTGCGCCCCCCGCCAATGCCGCGAATTCGATCGCGCCGTACTTCGTCGAGGAAGTGCGGAAGGAACTCGAGAGCCGATACGGCGCAAAACCGCTGTATGAAAACGGGCTGACGATCCAGACCGCGCTCGACGTCAAACTCCAGGAAGCGGCGAACCGCGCGCTGGACGACGGGTTGCGCCGCATCGACAAGCGGCGGGGGTTCCGGAAGCCTCGCAGGAACATCCTGGCGGAAAACCAGAAGATCGAATCTTTCAAAAACCTGCGATGGGATCGATCGATGGCGGTCGCTGACGTGATTCCGGCGATTGTCACTTCCGCCGATGGCCCGCTGATTCAGCTGAGGGCCGGTTCCCTGCGAGTGACCGTCGATCGCAAGGGCTTCGCCTGGACCGGGAAGGCCGCCGGCACGCAGCTGGTCACGGCGGGCGACCTGGTCGAGACCCGACTGCTCACCATCGATGAGGCCGCGCACACCGCGACAGGGACGCTGGAGCAGACGCCCCTGATGGAAGGCGCGGTGCTGGCGATTGACAACCGGACGGGACAGATTCGCGCGATGATCGGCGGCTACAGCTTCGAGCGCAGCAAGTTCAACCGCTCCACCCAGGCGTATCGGCAGGTCGGATCGGCATTCAAACCCATCGTCTACACCGCCGCGATCGATCGGGGTTACACACCCTCGTCGATCATCATGGATACGCCGGCGAGCTTTCCCGGTGGCGCAGGATCCCCGGTCTACGCGCCGATGAACTACGACAAGAAGTTCGAGGGGCCGATCACGCTGCGGCGGGCGCTCGAGGACTCGCGCAACGTGCCGGCCGTGCGGGTCATGGAGCAGCTCGGACCGGCTCACGTCATTCAGTACGCCGCAGACTCGGGCTGCAGTCGCCCCTGCCGCCGTATCTGGCCGTGGCGCTGGGCGCCGCCGAGGCCACCCTGATGGAAATGACGAGCGCGTATTCCGTCTTTCCCAACCAGGGTGTCCGGATGCGGCCGTACATGATCGGCAAGGTCTCGGATCGCGAAGGCAACGTGCTCGAGGAGAATCGCCCCGAGCCCAAGGAAGCCATCCGGGCGGACACGGCGTTCGTCATGACGAACCTCCTGCACGGCGTGGTGCTGCGCGGCACTGCGCAAAAGGCTGCTTCAATCAACTGGCCGCTCGGAGGAAAGACCGGAACGACGGACGACTACACCGACGCGTGGTTCGTGGGATTCGATCCGGATATCACCATCGGCGTCTGGGTCGGCCTCGATCAGAAGAAAACGATTGGTTCGAACATGACCGGCGCGGAAGCTGCCCTGCCAATCTGGATGGAGATCATGAAGGCGTGGATTGGCGATCGCAAGGAACCGCCGCAGTTCGCATCGCCCGGCAACATCGTGTTCGTCACCGTGGACAAGGGAACAGGCGATCCCATGCCCGAGGGCACGGCTGGCGCGATTCCCGAAGCCTTCATCGCCGGCACGCAGCCGGGCTCCATACGGTGATTGCGGATTGCTGATTGATGATTGCGGATTTGTCGGATTGTCGATTGCGGATTGAGATTGCTGATTGCTGATTGAATGCGGATCCTGTCATTGTCGTGCCGCTGCTCGTCGCGCTGGGCGCGACGGCGTGCGGCTCACCGACTGAGCCGACGTCAACGGGTCTCGCAGGCACGGTCCTCCGCGGCCCGACCCAGCCCGTCTGCGCGCTGAACCAGGCGTGCGAGGCCCCTTTCAGCGCTGGCTTCAGCGTGCAGCGCGGAACCACGCGGACTGCGGCTTTCAGATCCGACTCTCAGGGACACTACGAAATACGCCTCGCGCCCGGCACCTACACGATCGTCCCGGACGCCGACACCCCCATCATCACGCCAGCGTTACAAACGAAACCGGTCACCGTTGGCGCAAACGGCATGACGATGATCGACCTGCACTTCGATACAGGTATTCGTTAGGCGCGCGCGCCGGCGAAACTATTCGTCTTCGGCAACCGCCGACAATGTGCCCGTCGCCTTCTTCATCAGATAGCTCTTGATGAATCCGTCGATGTCGCCGTCGAGCACGCGGTTCACGTCGCCCACCTGCTCCTTCGTGCGGTGGTCCTTGATCATCTGATAGGGTTGCAGCACGTAACTGCGGATCTGGCTCCCGAAGGCGATGTCCTTCTTCTCGCCGCCGAGCTGATCGAGCTTGGCCTGCTGCTCCTTCATCTTCAAGTCGAACAGGCGTGATTTGAGAACCTTCATCGCCGAATCGCGATTGCGGTGCTGCGATCGCTCGTTCTGCGACGACACGACGATGCCGGTCGGAAGGTGGGTGAGGCGGACCGCCGAGTCCGTGACGTTGACGTGCTGTCCGCCAGCGCCGCTGGATCGGTAGGTGTCGATACGGAGATCTTTTTCTTCAATCTCGACGTCAACGTCTTCAGGAAGCTCGGGCCAGACGAACACCGAGGCGAAAGACGTGTGGCGGCGCGCGGCCTGGTCGAACGGTGAAATGCGCACCAACCGGTGCACCCCGGCTTCAGCCAGCAGCATCCCGTACGCGTAGTCGCCGATGATCACCATCGTCGCGCTCTTGATGCCGGCCTCGTCGCCGGGCTGAAGGTCGATCACGTCGCGCTTGAACCCGCGCCGTTCGGTCCAACGCAGGTACATCCGGAGCAGCATCTCCGCCCAGTCCTGCGACTCGGTGCCGCCGGCCCCGGGATGGATCGTCACGATGGCGTTCTTGCGATCGTGCTCGCCCCCGAGCATCTTCTTCGTCTCGCCGGCGTCGACCGCCATCGAGAGCTCGTCGAGACTGCGGGCGAGGTCGTCGGCGACAGGCTCCCCCGCTTCGGCCCATTCGACGAGCACGGCGAGATCGTCCGCGCGCCGCCTGAGCGACTCGCTCAGGTCGCGATCTTCTTCGAGGCGCCTGCGCCGCTGCAGCAGCTTCTGAGCCGCCGCCTGGTCCTTCCAGAAGTCCGGTTCGGCTACACGTTGTTCAATGGTTGAGAGCTCTCCGGCGGAACGTGCGGTGTCAAAGATAGCTCCGCAGGTCGGACGCACGGCGGGCGAGATCCTGATACCTGCGAAGCTGTTCGTCTAATTGTTGAATGGCCATATATGAAGAATGCTGATTGCTGATTGTCGATTGTCGATTGCTAGAAGCTGTCTCATTAACCTGACGTTCACTCTAACGTGCGAGCGAGCCGTGCGAGCGAGCCACGCGATCGGAGCGCGCCGTCGAAGCGGCGCGCGAGAATGCGTGTAGGGGAGTCCGAGGGGCGAAGCCCCTCGGATTGAGACTAGTCTATCGAACTCTCCACGCTGAAAGAAATGCGGCAACGGTCAGCGCCAGCGACAGCCACGCCACCAGGTCACCGATCCGGCTGTAAATCGTGCGATCGGTGATGAAACGGATGTCCTGGACGACGGTGGCCTGCTCGAAGAGGGGCGTCTTCGAGATGACGCGGCCGTACGGGTCGACGAATCCGCTGATCCCGGTGTTGGCCGCGCGCGCGAGGTACCGGCCTTCCTCAATCGCGCGCATGGAGGCCTGATCCCAGTGCTGATAGGCCGCCGAGGACCGGCCGTACCAGGCATCGTTGGTGATCGTCGTGAGCAACTCGCTGCCGTCGCGGACGAATCGGCGAATCAGGTCGGGATAGATCACTTCATAGCAAATGGCCGTGCTGGCGATGTGGTCGCCAACCGGCAGCAGCACCGGTTCCTGCCCCGGCGTGAAGGACGAGAATTCGGCAACGGCGCCGATAATGGGTCCCGCAAAGAACAGAACCGACTGTAACGGCACGTACTCGCCGAACGGGACCAGGTGCATTTTCCGGTACACGGCTCCGACGGTTCCGTCCGGTTTCACGAGGAAAGCGGCGTTGTAAGCGCGTGCCTGAGTCTTGTCGTCCGGAGTGGCACCCTTGATCGGTTCGATTTGATCGCTGCCCACGAGGAGCGTGGCTTTCGATTCCACCGCGAGACGCCGAATCGCCGATCCTCCGAGAATGTCCTGCTCGAACGGCAACGGCGTTGCGGATTCCGGCCACATGATGAACGTCGCGCCCTGCGCGAGCGCCTGACGCGTCATCGCGAGATAACGAGCCATGATCGCTTCACGATTCGCGGGGTTCCATTTCTCGTCCTGCTCGATGTTGCCTTGCAGCACTGCGACGCGAACCGGCGTGCCACGACTGAGCAGCGATGACGACCGAAGCCGCATCTCACCCCAAATCCCGACGACTCCAACAAGACCGATCGCCGCCACCGCAACTCGCCAGCGCAGTGGACTGCGATCGATCAGGACGAACGCCGCGGCGGTCGAAACCAGCGCGAGCAAGGCCGAGAGACCGTACACCCCGACGATCGACGCCAGCTGGGCAATCGGCAGCGTCGTGACCTGGCTGTAGCCGAGGAGTGTCCAGGGAAAGCCGTCCCAGACGTATTGGCGTCCGAGCTCCGTCGCCACCCAGATGGACGGCGCCAGCAGCAACGCGCGCGGCCCGAATCGAGCGTGCACGCGGCCGAGGACGAGCGCGAATGCCGCGGGAAACAGCGACAGGTAGGCGACCAGTAATCCGGCAGCGACGACCGCGCCGGCCGTCGGAAGGCCGCCGAACGTCGTCATCGTGGCGACGAGCCAGTACAGCGTGCCGGCGAAGTAGACGGCGCCGCTCAGCAATCCGAGCAGAAACGTTCGTCGGGTGCGCGGTCGCGGCGTGCGCACCACGGCTACGACGAGCGGCGTCAACGCCAGCCATGCGCAGGCCGGGTGCCCGAACTTCGGAAAACTGAGCGCAAGGAGCGCGCCCGAGAGGAGAGCTAGCGCGTAATCCAGGACTGGAACTGTTCTTCTTTCTTGATGCGCGTCGAGACTTTCTCGGCCTCTCCGCGATTAGCGTAGCGGCCGACATGCACCTTGAAGTACGCCTGGGCCACGCCCCTGGGCGGGTTGACGAGGAACGCGGGATATCCCTTCCCGAGAAGCCGCTTCAGAACAGAACTCGCCACGTCACGATCTTTGGTGGCGATCACCTGGACTGCCCACACCCCCGGGTGCCCGGACGTAGGGAGATTGTCGGCGGCAGCCGCGGGTGTCGCGTCCTTCGGTGCGGGTGCAGGGGGCGGCGCCGCCGGGGTCGTCACCGGCCTGGTCGTTGCCGGGGGCGTGGCGGCAGGCTTCGCTGCCGCCGAAGTTGCGGCCGAGAGGGGCGCCGCCGCAGCAGGCTGCGGCCTGGGCTCTTCCGGCTTCTTCAACGTCTCCGGTGTCTGCTTGTCCGAAGCCAGCCGCTGGGGGTACGTCAGCGAGTCCGGCGTGTCGGATGCGGGGACCGGCGGTTCCGCCGCGGCGGGACCACTCGTCGGTGTCGGCTGCGGAGCTGACGCGGCCGCGGCAACCTGATCCGGCTCATCCAGTTGCCCGTCACGCGCGCCGCGGCCGACCTTCACACCACACAGGAACACGACCACAATCACGGTGGTCACGACGAGGAACAGCGCGACCAGCTGCTTCCCGCTCAGCTGAATCTCGTGGAATCCGTCTTCGGCTGCGTCGTGTGTGAGTTCGGTCACGCTTACGCCTTGTTCTTCTGAGTGATGAGGTTCATGAGCTCAATCGGCAACGGAAAGATGATGGTGGAGTTCTTTTCCGAGGCGATTTCGGTGAGCGTCTGCAGGTAGCGCAGCGTGATGGTCATCGGCTCGACCGACATGACGGTCGCCGCTGACGCGAGCTTTTCAGACGCTTCCAGTTCGCCCGCTGCGTGGATGATCTTAGCACGCTTCTCGCGCTCGGCCTCGGCCTGCTTGGCCATCGCGCGCTGCATGTCGGGTGGCAGATCGACGTGCTTGACCTCGACCGACGACACCTTGATGCCCCACGGATCGGTGTGTTGATCGAGTATCTGCTGAAGCTGCTGGTTCAAGCGCTCACGCTCCGACAACAGGTCATCGAGCTCCACCTGACCCAGTACGCTGCGCAGGGTCGTCTGCGCCAGCTGCGACGTCGCGTAGTGGTAGCTCTCCACTTCGACAATGGCGCGGCGCGGATCCATCACACGGAAATAGACAACCGCGTTCACCTTCACGGACACGTTATCGCGGGTGATCACGTCCTGCGGCGGCACGTCCATGACGATCGTCCGCAAACTGACGCGCACCATCCGGTCTATCGGCGCGAAAATCAAAATCACACCAGGCCCCTTGGGCGCGTCCAGGAGCTTCCCAAGGCGGAACACGACCGCGCGCTCGTATTCGTTCAGGATTTTGATCGAACTGAACACATAAAACGCGACGATGGCGGCAACGATCAGTAACGGGGACATCAGCACAGCAGGCCTCCGGCCGGCATCATACGATCTTTCGCCACTTAGGGCCTCGTCCTTTAGACGGCCGCCAAATCTATGTAGCTTGGGGCTTTAGGGGACCGGTTCCCGGCCTGGCCCGGCGGATCAGGCGGAAGAACCGCTCCCGACCCCGGCGGGCGCGACCCGCAGGCGCAGACCGTCGACGGCGGTCACACGCACGGCCGTCCCGGCTTCTATCCGATTGTCCGCGGTCGCCGTCCAGATCTCCCCGTGCGTGCGGACGCGCCCGAGGCCGCCGGGATCGATCGCCGTCAGGGCGTAACCGACCTCATCCAGCATGCCCGAGGCGCCGGAGACCGGCGCCGCCCGCTGGGCATTGACCGCCAGCGTCACCAGAAAGACCAGGATCGACGCGATCGCCAGCGTCACCGGAACGATCAAACGAAGGCCGATCTGGAGTTCCGGAAGCGGCGAGTCGATCAGCATCATCGAGCCAAGCAGCAACGACACGACCCCGCCGACCCCTAGAAGGCCATAGCTCGTCACCTTCACCTCGAGAATCAACAAGACGAGGCCGAACATGATCAGCAGGATGCCGGCGTAGCTGACCGGCAGGACCTGGAAGGCGAAGAACGCGAGCAGCAGGCAGATTCCGCCCGCGATGCCCGGAAGGATGGCTCCGGGGCTCCACAGTTCGATCGTCAGTCCCAGCGTGCCGAGAGTCAGCAGGAGGTAGGCGATCTGGGGATGGGCAATCGCGCTGAGCACGCGCTGCTGCCAGGTCATGTCCACGCTGACCGTGGTCGCCGCCGCCGTGTGCAAGGTCTGAGTCTGACCGTCAAAGCGGGTAATCGTCCGCCCGTCGAGCTTTCGCAGGAGATCGGGCACATCGTTCGCGACGAGATCGATGAGTGGCGGCGACGCAGAGAGCGCTTCCTCCTCGGTGAACGACCTGCTCTCGAGGACCGCCTGCTCGACGAGCGTCACGTTCCGCTTGCGGTGGGTCGCGAGTGTTCGAGCGTACGCGGCCACGTCCGACGCCATCTTCTTGGCCATTGTTTCGTCGATCTTTTCGCCGTTGCCCGCGACGGGGTGGGCCGCCCCGATGTGTGTGGCGGGAGCCATGGCGGCGATGTCGGCGGCGATGGTGATCAGAAACCCGGCGGACGCCGCGCGGTTCCCGGACGGGCCGACGAACACCGCCACCGGCGTCTTCGCGTGAATGATGGCGTTGTTGATGTCGCGAGTCGAATCGACGAGCCCGCCTGGTGTGCGGAGGGTAATCACGACGAGGGCAGCCTTTTCGGCGTCCGCTTTCGCGATCACCTGGGCGACATATTCGGCGGCCACCGGATGAATGATCCCGTCGATCACAGCCGTAATGACCTGAGGGGTCTGTTGACCCTGTGCGCGCGGGCTGGCGCCCGCGAGGAGCGCCACGCCCGCCGCGATGAGAACACTCCATGCGCGCATGTTAGAGGCTCCTTGCTGGTCAGCTTCCAGCTTCAGACGCGGGGCTGAAGCCCCGCGCTACTTCAGTTCCGCCAGCATTCGCTTCGCGTCAGCGGAATTCGGATCGAGGACGAGTGCCCGTTCCAGTTCGGCGCGCGCGCCGGCGGTATTCCCAAGCTTCAAGTATGCCTCTGCCAGCACGACATGCGCGGGCGCGGTGTCTTCGCTCCAGATCGAGATCTTGAGCGCGTTGACCGCCTCCAGCGGACGCCCGGCGCGGAGATGAATACGGCCGATCAACAGATGAGCCTGAGCCTCGTACGGCGACAGGTAAATCGCGCGACGCAGCTCGGACATCGCTTCACCGTCGGCTTCGCGCTCGAACAACCGGCGGCCTCGATCGAGATGGAACGTCACCAGCTCGCGCTGATCGCGCTGCGCGGTGCTGGCGACCGCCGGGTCGACGCGGAGGCCCCCGCGGCTGGCGGGCTCCTCGCTCAGCCGCTCCAGGCCCCTCGGGACCGGCAGCTTCTCGAGGGCTGCCCGCCGTTCCAGCTCTCCGTACCGCGAGGACAACCGGCGGGCCAGTTCCCGCTCACGTTCCGCCTCGACCTCGCTGGACGATCCCTGCAGCGCGGCCGCGAGCACGAAATGGGCATCGGGATCGCCGGGATCACGCCGGACCGATTCGCGCAGCCAGTAGATCGCCGCCTGGTTGTTGCGATCGAGCATGTAGGCGTAGCCGAGATTGAAGAGAAAGTCGGCATCGCCTGGATCGGCGTCGGCGGCCTTCGTCAGAAAAAATGTCGGGGTCCCTGTTTCCGGCGTCGAACCGCGACGGATCTGGATGACGCCCAGGTTGTTGAACGCCGCGGCAAGGCCCGCGGACTTGTCCGCCCGGGACGGCGCTTCCTCCGCCCACGCCTTGAACACCGCGAAGGCTTCGTCGTAGCGCCTCAGCTCGACGAGCGAGACGCCCGCAAGGAACCTGGCGCGCGACGAGAGCGGCGACGACGGCGAAACGGCTCGCGCGGCCGCAAGAGCCGACACATGATCGTCAGCGGCACTGCGCACATCCCAGAGCGCGAGCTCAGCGCGATCGTACGCGGGAAGCGCCTTGACCGCCGCCTCCAGAAAGGCTGCCTGGGCGACAGGGTTTTCCGCCACGAGCCCCTTGATGTAGTTCTCGAACGCGGTCAGCGGTGGAGTGGATGGCGCCACTCGGGGCGGCACGAATCCATCCGCGGCAAGGCGGCCGGCCAGCCGCGCAAAGCTGGCAAAGAGATCCGTCAGCGGCGCCTGCTCCGAGACCTCGGGTTCCACGCGCCCCACGTCGATTCGGATCGCGTGAGCGTCGATCCTGAGCGTGCTGCCATCGAGCCCGAACTGCCCGACGATAACCTGGGTGGCGCCCACGATGTGGCCGACCTTGATCACCGTCGCGTGAGTAAGCGAGGCCGTGAGCGGCAGGTGCAGATCCTCGAAGGCGCGCACGCGTTCGTCGCGGCTAATCGCGCCGACGCCGCGCGCGCGGAATTGGTCCTCCAGGAGCACCGCGGACGCTTCGCCGAGCCACTGCAGTCGCGGCTCGTGTCGCGCGTTCGCGAAGGGGACGACGAGCACGCGATCCGTGACCGGGCGCTGCGCTTCGGCCGGCGGCGGCACGAAGACCGCCACCGCGGCCACAATCACCGAAACGGTGGCTGGCACTTTCCCGAGAAAGAGCCAGCCGCTTCTCATGGGCTTGTCGTTCGTCACGCGGCGGCTGCGGGCTCGTCGGCGGTCACACTGGTGACGACGACCGACAGGAGACAGCCCTTCCTGCCACCGGCGGCGCGGCACTCGTTGACCCGCGCATCGGCGCGAAGGTCGAACTGCTGCAGCACCCGCGCGATCGCCGAGGCGTAGAACCCGCATAATGGAAGAATAGACGTTTCTCGAACTTCACAGAACAGCGATCCCCGGAGATCGATCGACGCCGTCCCGCGTTTCAGGCGAACGATGGCACGCGATCCCGGGTAGGTTTCGCGCACGAGCGAGCGCGCCGTACGCAGCGCGCCACGCGTTCGCAACGACGGCGGCAGGGACCGGACGAAGCGGCGCTCGAGCGCCGAAAGACCGTTGACGGTCCACTCGGCGGCGTATTCGCCAGCACGTGCCGTAATCTGTTCGTACGCCGCACCCTCGGTGCGCAGGAAGCTCAAGACGGCAAAGAGCGGCGCGAGTCCAATCGTGCCCTCACGCAACCCGGACACGCTCAGCCAGTTCTCATAAAACTCCAGCCGGCTCGGGAGCACATCGGCTATCGCCTGATGCAGGCTCGCCACCAGCACACGACCGATCCGAGGCTCACTCATCGACACGACAACACGGCACCAGGCTCCGAGTCTCCATGCACGGCCGAAGCCGTGCCAGGTCTGATAATCTTGACGATCTGGGCATGACGGAAAAGAGCGAACTGGCCGCAGGTATCCTCGCCGGAGGACGCGCGACGCGCCTGGACGGTGTGAACAAGGGCACCCTCGTTGTGGGCTCGACCGCCATCGTGGATCGTCAGCTTGAAGCGCTTCGCGAGGTCTCGCGCGAGATCTTCGTCGTCGGACGCGACGATCCCGCGTGGACGTCCAGGGGACTCCGGGTCGTCGCCGACGACAGGCCTGGCGCTGGTCCGCTCGGCGGCATCTATACCGCGATCATGCGCTCGCCCTGCGACCGGACGCTGGTGGTCGCGTGCGACATGCCGTTCGTCTCGGGCAGCCTTCTGCGCCGGCTCGCGGCCATCGACGCCGACGTCGTCATTCCGCGACACGCACGCGGGTACGAGCCGCTGTGCGCGATTTACTCGCGCGCCTGTGCCGACGATATTCGCGACCGGCTCGATCGAGGGATCAACGAGGCCTCGAGGCTTCCGGCCGGTGTACGGGTGACGGAACTCGACGTGGAGAATGATGTGATGTTCGTGAACGTGAACACGCCGCATGATTACGCGCGCGCCAGGGAATTGAGTGACGTGATGCCGCAACCGCCGCAAGATCGTATCACGACTGGACGAACCCGCCGCAGGACGGACGCCGATTCATGATTCTTCCAGCTCACGCGGTCGTCCGCGCCCGGATGGCGGAGGCCGTGACCCGCCTCTACAACGTGCCTCCCGACGATCCCGTTCTGGTCGCCATCCCCGTAGAGCCGGCGCCTCGCCGCGACCTCGGCGATCTCGCAGTACCGCTCGCGTTCGAGCTGGCGCGCCGACTGCGCAAGGCGCCCAGGGTCATCGCGCAGGAAATCGTCGGAGCCCTTGGAGCTGTCGAGGGCTTTTCCCGTATCGAGGCAGCCCCGAACGGGTACGTGAATTTCTTCCTGGATCGGCCGGCCTGGCTCCGCCGCTGGCTGAACCAGGCTGCGCCCGCGGGCACGACCGGCGCCAAGGCCATCGTCGAACACACGGCGATCAATCCGAACAAGGCCGCGCACATCGGCCACCTGAGAAACGCGGCGCTTGGCGACGCCTTCGGACGGCTGCTTCGATTTCAGGGACGGCAGGTCGAAATACAGAACTACATCGACGACACCGGCGTCCAGGTCGCGGACGTTGCGGTGGGATTCCGCGAGCTGGAACCCAGGACCCTGACGGAAGTCCGGGCCATCGCCGACGCCGGCAAGTTCGATTACTACTGCTGGGACCTCTACGCGCGCGTCACCGAGTGGTATGGGGGAGATCCGGAACGTCTGAAGATCCGCACGAAGGCGCTGCACGACATCGAGCACGGCAACAACGAGACGGCGGCCCTGGCCAGCTTCATTGCCGATCGCATCGTCCGGGCCCATCTGAAGACGATGCGGCGGATGAACGTCGGGTATGACCTGCTGACGTGGGAAGGGGACATCCTGCGTCTGCAGTTCTGGGCGCACGCGTTCGAGTTCCTGAAGAAGACCGGCGCGGTGTTCCTCCAGACCGAAGGGAAACTCAAGGGCTGCTGGGTCATGCGCATCGACGAGACGATCGGCGAGACAACGCCCGCGAAGGAGGCCACCGCCAGTGCACCACCGGCGACCGAGGACGACGAGGAAGAGAAGCGTGAAAAGGTCATCGTCCGATCCGACGGGACCGTGACGTACGTCGGCAAGGACATGGCGTATCAGCTGTGGAAGTTCGGCCTGCTCGGGAAGGATTTTCAGTACCGCGTGTTCGAGCCCGGCCCTGCGCCGTTGTGGTCGACAGCCTCGGCCGTTGACGCTGCACCGATCCCGCCTCCCCAGTTCGGCCGGGCGTCGTGGGTCTGCAACGTGATCGACACGAGGCAATCGTATCTGCAGAAGCTGTTGAAGCAGGCGCTGGCGGTCCTCGGGTATCAGGAGCAGGCGGCGCATTCGATCCACTACTCCTACGAAATGGTGGCGCTGTCGCATGCGACCGCGCGCGAGCTTGGCTACGACACGAACGAGGATGCCGATCGGCCGTTCGTCGAGGTGTCAGGCCGAAAGGGTCTCGGCGTGAAGGCCGATGATCTGCTCGACCGCCTGACGGACAAGGCCGCGGCCGAGGTGTCGAAACGGAATGCAGACCTGCCGCCCGATCAGGTGCAGCAGATCGCCGAAGCGATCGCGACGGCGGCGGTCCGCTACTTCATGGTCAAGTTCTCGCGCGGGAAGGTCATCGTCTTCGACATCGACGAGGCGCTGAGCTTCGAGGGCGAGAGCGGCCCGTACCTTCAATACGCGGTGGTGCGCGCGAACAACATCTTCAACAAGATGAAGGAACGCCACGGGCTCACGGCTGCCGACGTCATCTCGAGTATTGCCACGCTGCCCACGACCGTGCTGACGGCCAATGACGAGGAAGCCCACGAGCTCTGGGGCCTGGTGTTCGAGGCCGCTCGCCTGGACGAAATCGTCGAACAGGCAGTTCGGACGCTGGAACTCTCCGTCGTGGCCAAGTACGCCTTCGGTCTTGCGCAGGCGTTCAACGGCTTCTATCACAAGTACTCAATCCTCAACGAAGAGCGCGAGGAGGCCCGTGTGTGGCGTGCCGCCGCCGTGGCGTTTTACAGCGCTCAGCTTGCACGCGCGCTCGACTTGCTGGGCTGCGGCGTGCCTGCCAAGATGTAGGAATCATGGACAACGTTCCCGTCATCGGCGTCACGCGATGCAGCCGGCTCGATGATTACCTCGCCTCAATCGAGCGCTCCGGCGCCAAGCCGCGTGTGCTCGAGGTGAGCGAGAGCGCGCGGGCTGTGCTCCAGGCGGTCGACGGCGTGCTTCTGACGGGAGGCGGGGACGTGGACCCGGCTTTCTACGGTGAAGCGCGACACTCGAGCGTCGAGGACGCCGAGCCGGGGCGAGACGAATTCGAGATCGACCTCGCGCGACGGGCCATGGAGCAGGACTTGCCCCTCCTCGCGATCTGCCGCGGAGCGCAGGTGCTCAACGTTGCGGCCGGCGGGACGCTGGTGCAGGACATCCCGTCGGCGGTCCCGTCCGATCTGGCGCACAGCATCACGCAGCCCAGGGACACGATCGCGCACGAGGTCCGTATCGCATCCGACTCCCGCCTGCACGCGGCGCTTGGCCCGGCCGTCGATGCCTCGTGCTCGTGCCGCGTCAACAGCCGGCATCACCAGTCCGTCGGGACGCTCGGCCGCGAACTGGTCGCGTCGGCGACGGCAACCGACGGCGTCGTCGAAGGCATTGAAATGCCGGTCCGCAGCTTCTGCGTCGGCGTGCAGTGGCATCCGGAGAACTTCTGGCGCACCGGCGAGTTCAGGCCGCTCTTCGATGCGTTCGTGGCCGCCGCGCGCGAACGACTGGAGTCCAAGGCCTAATCGGGTTGTTTGCGGCCGCGGATGAATACCGATCGGCAGGCCACAGAAGAACACGGGGAATACAAGCCACAGAAAAACACAGAAGAACACAGTAAGAGCACCGAAACGCTTACTCTGTGTTTTCTGTGTTTTCCTGTGTTCATCTGTGGCTGGATTCCTTCTGTGTTTTCTGTGGCTTTTTTCTGTGGCCAGGCTCAGCGGTCGAACACTCCCACCGTCTCCACATGTGAGGTATTCGGAAAAAGATCGAACCCCTTCAGGGAGGCGATCGAGTAACCCGCGTCCAGCAGCCGCCTCGCATCGCGGGCCATCGTCGGCGGATCGCACGACACATAGATGACGCGATCGGCGCCGTACCCGGCAATCGACTCCATCGCCTCGCGAGAGATGCCGGTGCGAGGCGGATCGACGATGATCGTCTGCGGGCGCTCGCGGCTTCGCTGGACGTAGTCTTCAACGGGGCCTATGACTGCTCGGACCACGCCCGGATACGCGGCGGCATTCTCGCCGAGGTCGCTCCCGCTGTACCGGTCCCCCTCGACTGCCGTAATCCGCTCGTGGCCGGCCGCCGCCAGCGCGATTGAGAACAGGCCCACACCAGCGTAGAGATCCAGCACACTTCCAGCCGCGGGGACGGCGTCAAGAACGCACACGACGAGGTCCGGCAGCAAGAACCGGTTTCCCTGAAAGAACGACGCCGGCTGTCGTCGAAGATTGCCGGTCGAGACTCGCCCGCTCGTCAGCGTCGCGAGCGGATCCGACACGGACGGATTCCCGGCGCGAACGAACGGGCCGAGGTGACCGCGCGCGGTGCAGCCGGTCAGCTGCGCCCCCTCGATCGCCCGTCCGAGAGCGGTCTCCATCGTCCGCGCATCCGGAACGACGTCGAAATGGAGCGCTCGCTCATCGGCGCCGATGTTCTCGCTCAGTTCGAGTGAAATCACGGCATCGCGGGCATCGCCGAGTGCCGCAAGAGTCCGGTCGATGGAATCCATCGCGCCGGCTGACAACTGGTTCGTCGTCCGGGGATCACAGAGCTCATGCGTGCCGACGCGATAGAAGCCTGCCGCACCGGCACGGACGTGCAGTCGCGAACGAAGCCGATAGCCGGTCGCCGGTGAGGGCGCGACAGGGACGGAGCCGTCAACCGGGATGCGGCCGATTCTCGTGAACGTGTCGGCGATGATGGCGGCCTTGAGATCGACCTGTCGCGGATAGGCGATGTGTGAGTAGAGACAGCCGCCGCAAAGCGGGTCGGACGACGGGCGCCGATCGGCCGACCGATCGATCACCTCTATCGTTGCCGCGAACGCCAGCCGCTTCTCGGCTCGCTCGATGCGGACCCGCACGCGCTCTCCCGGAATCGCGCCGGACACGAGCAGGATCTGACCTTCGTGGCGCGCGATCATTCGCCCGCCGGCCGCCGGCTTCTCGATCTCGACCGTCACCTCGGCGCCCGCAGTCAGCATGTCACTCGTAAGCCAGCATCGGCAGGCCGAATGTGTCGCGCAGCAGGCGATCGAACGCCCGGCTGCGAGCCCGAGCGAGCTCTCCCGAAGGCATGCGCGACAGGAACGGTGTCAGTTCCGCATCCGCCTCGCGCGTCAGCGTGGCGGCAAGATCGGCGCTGACCTCACTGCGTGCCGCCTCGATCAACTCGTCGTCCAGTTTGCCCAGGCTGTCGATCACTGCACTGCGCGTATCGCCACGTGCCCCTCGCGCATCCGCGGCCAGGTGGTCGAGCTGACGCACGACCGTGTCGATCCGTTCGCCAAAGGACTCGCTTCTTGCACCACCGGCGCGCAGGGCCGTCAGCCTGGCGACAGCCCGTTCGATGTGGGCTGCGAGGGCAGGCTTCCGCGGCTGATGTGCGTCAGCGGCCGCTCCCTCCGCCTGTACGACACCGATGGCTCTCCGCCACGCATCGAACAGATCAAGAATGTCTGCTTCGCAGAACTCAATGCGGACCGGACGGCGCCGCGGCCCTTTCGCATAGTAGCGTTCGCAGTACTGATCGATTCCCCGGAACGCGACCTTCAGCGGGACACCAAGATTCGCCCATCCGCACACCTGCTCAAAGGCCGGACCGACAATGCGAATGAGATGCCCTTCGTTCTTGCGACAGAGGTAGGCTTCGATTTCCCGGCAGTAGTCAGAGGCGCTCATGGTCAAAAGTTAAAAGTTAGAAGTTAAAAGTAAGAAGTAAGAGAGAAGGAAAAGAACACTTCTAACTTCTAACTTTAAACTTCTAACTTTTGTTCCGTTCCCAGATCAAGCGCAGTCCCTGCAGGGTCAAATCGGGATCGACTCGCTCGATGACCGTCGTCTCGGATGCGATGATGTCGGCCATGCCGCCCGTCGCGATGCAGGCGGAACGCTTGCCTCGATCCAGCTCCGCGCGCATGCGGGTGACGATCCCGTCAACCATCGCGACGTAGCCGAAGAAGAGGCCCGACTGCATGGACGTCACCGTCGTATCGCCAATCACCGTCGGCGGCTTTCGCACATCGACACGCGGCAGCCTGGCTGCTCGTTGAAAGAGCGCGTCGGCTGAAATGCCAATCCCCGGACAGATGACACCGCCCAGGTATTCGCCCGCGGCGGAGATCGCATCGAAGGTCGTCGCGGTGCCGAAGTCAACGACGATCACGGGCGACTGCGTCTTGCGCCCGTACTCTTCGTAAGCCGCGACCCCGTTCACCACGCGGTCGGCTCCGACATCGGACGGCGGAGAATAGAGCACAGGCATCCCTGTGTTCGTGGCCGGATCCACGGTCAGCGGTGTATGTCCAAAGTACCGTTCGGCCATTTCCTCCATGGTCCGAGTCAGCGGCGGCACGACCGACGACAGGATGATGCCGCTGACGCGATCGAGCGGAACCAAGCGGTTCGCGAATAGATGGGTCACGAGGATTCCCATCTCGTCGGCCGTCCGCTCACGCAGCGTCACCAGCCGCCAGCTCTCCGCGAGCCGCGTGCCGTCGAACACACCCAGGACGATATTCGTGTTGCCGATATCGATGGCTAAGAGCATGGATTTCAGGTTCTGCTGGGTTCTGCCGGGTTCTACAAGGTTCTACAGGGTTCGTTCGGGGTTCTACAAGGTTCGTTCAACGTTCGCTATTACTTCCACCGTAATTCACCCGAGATGATCCGTTCGATTCGATCGTGCACGCGAACGAGCAGCGCCCCGTCGTCAGCGAGTCCGGCCGAGATCCCCTGGACGACGCCGTGTGGCGTGTCCCACTCGAGCACGGCGCCGCGTGACGATGGCGCGAGCTCGCGCCAGCGTGCGAGCAGGCCGCTCGAATCTCCGCGCGAGAGCTGCAGGAACCATCGATCGAACGCTGTCAGCGTCTCGGCCAGCACCGCCGCGCCATCGGCTGTCCGCCCGAGCTCCGCTTCGATTGAAGTGGCGCGGTCCGACAATTCCGGCGGATAGGCCGCCGGACGCAGGTTGATGCCGAAGCCGAGTATGACGTACTGCAGTCCGTCTGCGCTGGTCGAGGCCTCCGCCAGGATCCCGGCCAGCTTGCGTCGCCGCAACGGCAAAGAGTCCTCGGCCACGACGTCGTTGGGCCACTTGATCTGGACCGGCAATCCGGTCGCAGCACGGATTCCCTCGGCCACCGCGACGCCACCCGCAAGGGTGACAAAAGGTGCGGCTGATTCGTTGCGACACACAATCGAGACGTAGAGACCCGCGCCAGGGGGCGAAAACCATCTGCGGCCGAAACGCCCGCGCCCCGCGGTCTGGGACGACGCAAACACCGTCGCGCCTTCTGGCGCACCGCGTTCCGCAAGCGTCGCGGCGACGTCGTTGGTCGAGGGTGTCTCAGAAAAGAAGTAGAGGGGATCGCCGAAGCAGCCTCTCCGGCGCGAGGTCGCGGCTAGCGCGCGCGCCACATCCTCAGGCACTGGGTCAGACATTGTTTCAGGTTCTACAGGGTTCTGCGGGGTTCTACAAGGTTCTGCAGGGTTCGTTCGGGGTTCTACAAGGTTCTACTGGGTTCGTTCGGGCTCCAGCTCGAAGCTCAGGTCGACGGCCGGGGCCGAGTGGGTCAAGGCTCCGATCGAGACGTAGTCCGCCCCGGTGCGGGCGAGTTCGGGGATGCGATCCAGCGTGACGCCGCCGGACAGTTCGACCTTCGCGCGTCCACCGATGCGGCGAACCGCAGCGCGAACCTCGTCGATGGACATGTTGTCGAGCAGGATGATGTCAGCCCCCGCGGCAATGGCCTGATCGACCTGTTCCGGGTTTTGGGCCTCGATCTCGATCGACATCTCGTGATGCGCCGCCTTCATCTTGCGGAGGACCTCGGCAACTCCTCCGCCAAGTCGGATGTGATTGTCCTTGATCAGGATTCCATCATCGAGACCCGCGCGATGGTTGGTGCCTCCGCCCGCACGCACGGCGTACTTTTCGAGCGCCCGGAGCGTGGGGGTCGTCTTGCGCGTATCGAGCACGGTAATCGTGCCGCCGGCCGCGTCGACGTACCGTCTCGTCACCGTCGCGATCCCTGACAAGCGCTGGAGAAAATTGAGGGCGGTCCGCTCCGCCGTCAGCATCGCGGCCGCTGAACCGAGCACGACGGCAACCATCGTCCCGGGCGCACACCGCTGGCCATCTTCGACGCTCTTCGTGAACACCGCTGCCGGATCCAGCTGGCGGAACGCCTCCGCCGCGATATCGAGACCGGCGATGACGCATTCGCTTTTCGCGAGAACCACGCCGCGCGCACGAAGCTGGGGATCCACTGTCGCCTCGGTGGTCACGTCTCCCCACCCCAGATCCTCCGCGAGCGCTCGACGAACGGCCTCGCGGTACAGGTCCGGCTCCAAGGGAGCGAAAGGCACCGATCTCATTGCGCTCGCTCCTGGCCGGATGCTTCAGGGTTCGCCAGTTCCACGTCGACCTGCAGAGCCTCGGCTGAGGCCGTCTCGATCCGTTGAATAAGACCGGCGGCGCACAGGTCGCGCTCGACCTCAGGCAGGTGCGCCAACAGGGCCTCAGGCGCACGCACGACCGCCCGCGCGACCGGCGTCTTGAGCGGACGCTGCTCTTCCGATTTCTTCTTGCGAATCGCTCCGAGCACCGCTGCTGCGAATTCGAGCGCCTCGACGCCGCGCTGATCGTCGGCGCCTCCACACGCAGACAGAACCTCTTCCGCGGTGGGCCATTCGGCCTGGTGAATCGAACCGGGCCTCCACCACGACCAGACCTCTTCGGTCACGAACGGCAGGAACGGCGCGAACAGCCGCAACATTGTCGAGAGGGCCGTCAGGAGCGCGCCGTTGGCAGAGGCCGCCGGTTCCGAACCGTGATCGCCGTACCTCCGGCCCTTCACGAGCTCGAGGTAGTCGTCGCAGAAGAACCAGAAGAACGTTTCGCCCCGTTCGAGAACACGAGTGTAGTTGAACTCTTCAAGATCGGTCGTCGAGTCCCGCACGATCCGGGCGAGCCTCGAGAGCAGACCGCGATCCACGGACACCGTCACCGGCCCGTTGGGCTCGGGCTTCGCGAGCACGAACCGTGAGGCATTGAGCAGTTTGATCGCGAGCCGGCGCCCGACCTTCATCTGGCCGGCATCGAAGGCGGTGTCGGTGCCGGAACGGCCGCTTGCCGCCCAGTACCGCACCCCGTCGGAGCCGTGCTCTTCGAGCAGCGCCATGGGCGTCACGACATTGCCCTTCGACTTGGACATCTTCTTGCGATCGGGATCGAGCACCCAGCCCGAAATCGCGGCATGCTTCCACGGCAGCGAATCGAACTCGAACTGGGATCGCAGCACCGTGTCGAAGAGCCACGTCCGGATGATGTCGTGGGCCTGCGGCCGCATGTCCATCGGGAAGACCCGCGCGAACAAGTCCTGATCCTCTTCCCAGCGGGAAACGACCTGCGGCGTCAGAGACGATGTCGCCCACGTGTCCATGACGTCGGGATCGCCTGAAAATCCTCCTGGCTGGTTGCGCTGCCCTTCTGTGTATCCTTCAGGAACGTCAGTGGACGGATCGATCGGGAGCTGCCCGGTCCGCGGGAGCAGCCGGGCGTCGTGATCGATCGACCCATCGGCGCGCACCTTGTACCACAACGGGAACGGCACGCCAAAGAAACGCTGACGGCTGATACACCAATCGCCCGCAAGACCGTTGATCCAGTTCTCGTACCGCGCCTGCATGTAGCCGGGATGCCACTGCAGTTCGCGGCCACGCTCCAGCATCCGCTCACGAAACTCCATCGTCTTGATGAACCATTGGCGGCTGGTCACGATCTCGAGGGGGCGGTCGCCCTTCTCGTAGAACTTCACCGCATGCGTGATGGGCCGAGGATCGCCGAGCAGGTCGCCTGAGGCTTTCAACTGCTCCACTACCCGCGCGCGTGCTTTCACCGCTGACAGTCCAGCCAGCTGATCGTAGTGACCCTGCGCGCTCGAGGCGTCCGTGGATTCCCAGCCTCGTTCACCCCATGTGATCGGCTTGAACGCGCCGTTCGTCTGAATGATCGCGCGGACCGGCAGGTTCAGTTCCCGCCACCACGTCACGTCCGTCACATCGCCGAACGTGCAGATCATCGCGACGCCGGTGCCCTTTTCGGGATCCGCCAGCCCGTGCGCACGAACCGGTACGCGGACACCAAAGAGCGGCGTAATCACATCCTTTCCGAAAAGCGGCTTGTACCGCTCATCGTCGGGATGCGCCACGAGGGCGACGCAGGCGGGAATCAGCTCGGGCCGCGTCGTGTCGATCGTGACGGCGTCGTCGCGGTCAGCAATCCTGAAACGAACGCGATGGTAGGCACCGGGCTGTTCGCGATCCTCGAGCTCGGCTTGCGCGACCGCGGTCCGGAAATCAACATCCCAGAGCGTCGGGGCTTCGAGCTGATAGGCGACGCCGCGCTCGAGGAGCCGCAGAAAGGACAGCTGGGAAATTCGCTGCGAGCGTCGATCGATGGTGGCGTAGGTCATCGACCAGTCCACCGACAACCCCAGGTACCTCCACAAACGCTCGAACGCCTTCTCGTCCTCCGCCGTCAGACGCGCGCAAAGCTCGATGAAGTTCGGCCTCGAAACGGGAATCGCGTGCTTACCTGGCTTGTCGGGCGCGACGAACGACGGGTCATACGGCAGCGACGGATCGCACCGCACGCCAAAGTAGTTCTGCACACGGCGCTCGGTGGGCAGGCCGTTGTCGTCCCATCCCATCGGGTAGAACACCGCTTTGCCCCGCATTCGTTGAAACCGGGCAATGACGTCGGTGTGCGTGTAAGAAAACACGTGGCCGACATGCAGCGAGCCGCTGACCGTTGGCGGCGGCGTGTCGATGGAGAAAACCTCGTGGCGCGGGCGCGCCCGGTCGAAGCGGTACACCGCCTCGGCGTCCCAGCGGGCCATCCATTTTTGTTCGAGGCCTTCAAGGGCGGGCTTTTCCGGAACCGTCACAGGCTGGTCTAGATTGAAGCCAACAGGCATAGACAGAGACAACTCAATTGGCGAATTGGTGAATTAGTGAATTGGTGAATTAGTGAATTGACCACCGGTGCTCGAATCCAGCAAGGATATCAATTCACCAACTCACCAACTCACGAATTCACCAACTAGACACTCACTGTCCCAACTTGATTCGCTCGATCTCTTCGCGAACGAGCCGCTCCGCGACGCCGATGACGGTGTCGCGCACGGACTGATCGGTCATGCGGGCGACCACCCGATTGACGATTTCGTCGATGGTCTGATCGGAAACGTTCGACGCGCCAGCCTTCGAGGCCGAGACCGAACGGCCCTCCTCTGCCGAGAGCAGGGTCGCGAACGCTTCCGCCAGCGACGGTAGCGATGGCGGCGTGCTGCCCCCCGGTGCTACTGGTGTCGCGACCGCGACTGGCGCAGGCGACATGGGTTCTGATCCCATGTACGGTGCAGGTGCCGGCGCGGCGGCGGCAATCGCCGGCGGCGGCGGTTCGACGGGCACGGAGGCTGGAGCAGGCGCAGCAACCGGTATCGATACGGCGGGGCTCGGCGGCTTGGATGCCGGCGCGGCTTCCGCAGCCGTAGCTGGAGGTTCGGTCGATGGTGGCGTGAGCGGCTTGAAACGAATCGTCGTCGCAGCCGGAGCCACGGCCGCTGGCGCAGGCAGCCGCACCACGGCCGGCGGCGGAACCGGCTCGGGTCTTACCGGATCGCCTGTGAGATCCGGATCCCAGCCTTCGAGATCGTGCTTCGCCAATCCTGACGACGACGCAGAAAGGACGTCTGCCGGCGCCGGCGCGTTCGGGGAACGCGCCGGGGCGGCCCCGACGCCGTGTCCCTCGGTGGCGGCCTCGACGCTCGCGAAGGCGGCGTCGAGCCGGTCGAAATAGTCTTCGAGCGACGCGGACGCGGCCGACGCACTGGCGGAGGCAGGCTCAGGATCCGCCTCTTTGGCGGGAGAAGGCGCGGCGGATGTGTCGCGTGCTGGCGGCGCTGGCGCCGGTTTGCCACCCCACAACCCGCCGGATCGCCGGCCGGCAAGCAGATCTTTGACGCGATTGATCACCATTTGAGGCTCGAAAGGTTTGACGAGCACGCCGTCGCATCCGGCGGCGCGCGCGCGTATTTCATCGATTGGTTCGAATGCTCCCGTCAGCAACAAGACAGGAATGCTCGCGAGCTGGGGATTGCTCTTGATAAACTCCGCGACTTCATAGCCATCGCGTTCCGGCATCCCGACGTCCGCAAGGACGATGTCGGGGCGATCGGACTGGATACTCGCGATCGCCTTCTGTCCATCGCCGACGGCGAGCACCTGCACGTCCTCGTCGGCAAACGTCAGCTCGATGACCCGTTGAATCGTGATGCTGTCATCGGCCAAGAGCAGTTTGTGCGGCATCAGACTTGCTCCACCCGGGGCCTGACATGCTCGGTGATGAACGTGATGATCTCGTGCATTGGCGTCCCCGGAAGGAAGATGCCCTTCACCCCAATTTCATGCAATCTCGGAATGTCCACGTCAGGAATGATGCCACCCACCACCACCATCACGTCGTCCAGCCCCTTTTCCTTCAACAGGGCCATCAGGCGCGGGCAGATGTGCATGTGCGCGCCCGATAGAATCGAGAGGCCGATCACGTCGGCATCCTCCTGCAGGGCCGCCGCGACGATCTGCTCGGGCGTCTGGCGAAGGCCCGTGTAGATCACTTCCATTCCCGCGTCGCGGAGCGCGCGCGCGATGACCTTGGCGCCCCGGTCGTGGCCGTCAAGACCCGGCTTGGCGATGACGACGCGAATCTTTTTCATAAAGCCAGTTTCCAGTTACCAGTTCCCAGTGGCCAGTTCCCAGCCGACTGGAAACTGGAAACTGGCTACTGGAAACTAAATCAAAGGCACCTCTTCGTATTCTCCCCACACGTTCCTGAGCGCATCGCACATCTCGCCAACCGTGGCATACGCTCGCGCGCACTCGAGCAACGGATACATCGTGTTGCCAGTGCCGCGCGCGGTCTCGCGCAGCGCATCGAGCGATCGGTTGACGGCGTCGGCGTTCCTGGTCCGTCGGAGCTCGTTCAGCCGCGACAGCTGACGGTCGGCCGTCGACTCGTCGATGTAGAGGGTGGGCACCGTCGACTCGTCTTCCTGCACGAAGTCGTTGACGCCGACGATGATCTTGTCGCGGCGTTCAACGGCCTGCTGGAACTTGTACGACGCATCCGCGATTTCGCGTTGAGGGAACCCCTCCTCGATGGCTTCTACCATCCCGCCGAGGCGATCGATGGTGTCGAAGTACTCCTTCGCGCCGCGCTCCATGTCGAGAGTCAGCCGTTCGACAAACCATGAGCCGCCGAGCGGATCGACCGTGTTCGGCACGCCGCTTTCGTGCGCCAGGATCTGCTGCGTACGCAACGCCAGCGTGGCCGCTTCCGCCGTCGGCAGCGCGAGCGCTTCGTCGAGCGAATTCGTGTGAAGCGAGTTCGTGCCTCCGAGCACGGCCGCCAGCGCCTGAAGCGCGGTCCGGACGACGTTGTTGTAGGGTTGCTGCGCGGTCAGCGAGACGCCGGCGGTCTGCGTGTGGAAGCGGAGCTTCCAGGATCGCTCGTCTTTCGCACCGAACCGATCGCGCATCACTTCCGCCCACAACTTCCTCGCGGCGCGGAACTTGGCAATCTCCTCGAAGAAGTCGCTGTGGGAATTGAAGAAGAAGGAGATGCGCGGCGCGAAATCATCAACCTCGAGCCCGGCGTCGATGCCGTACTGGACGTACTCGATGCCATCGCGAAGGGTAAACGCGAGCTCCTGCAGCGCCGTCGATCCCGCCTCGCGGATGTGGTACCCGCTGACCGACACGGTGTTCCACCGCGGCACCTCTTTGGAGCAGAAGGCAAAGACGTCCGTGATGAGCCGCATCGATTCGCGCGGCGGATAGATGTACTCCTTCTGCGCGATGAATTCCTTGAGGATGTCGTTCTGAATCGTCCCTGACAACGTGCGCCAGTCGGCGCCCTGCTTCTCTGCGACGGCCAGATACATCGCGAAGATCATCGGCGCCGGCGAGTTGATCGTCATCGACGTCGTGATGTCGCCGAGCGAGATCCCGTCGAAGAGCCGCTCCATGTCGGCGAGCGACACGATGCTGACCCCGCACTTGCCCACTTCTCCGAGCGACAGCTCGTGGTCGGGATCGCGCCCCATCAACGTCGGCAGGTCGAAGGCGACGCTCAGGCCGGTTCCGCCAGCGGCGAGCAGCGTTTTGTACCGCTCGTTCGTCTCCTCAGGCGTGCCATAACCGGCAAACTGCCTCATCGTCCAGAGCTTGCCCCGGTAGCCGCTGGGATGAATGCCGCGCGTGTAAGGAAACTCGCCCGGGTTGTTCAGGTCGCGCTGGTGGTCGAGGGTCGAAATGTCTTCCGGTGTGTAGAGGCGCTCGATCGGACGGCCGGAGATCGTCGTGAAGGGCACGCTCCGCTCAGGCGCCTTCGCCAGCGCCGGCGCGAGCACGTCACGCTCCCACCGCTGCCTGCCCGTTGCAGCCGTCGCCCCTTTCATGTGTGTCTAGATTATAGGCTACTGGCGGCCCACCTTCGCTCGCCGCAATTCACCGAGCTTCGGTGGGCAACCTTCGCGTGAGTCAAGAGCGAAGGCTGGGGAGCCGAAGATGCCGGCGGTGAGCATGGAATCACCGCCGGCATCCGATGAGATCAGTTCGATAAGGCGCAGACCGCGTAAATGCGGAACGAAATCGTCGCTGCGGTCGGCTGGCTCAGTCGAATCGTGACACGCCACGACGTCTGGCTCGGCGCGAACGACGAAATCGGAATGACGGCGGCATCAGCGATCATCTCGTATCCGCCACCAAACACCCTCTTGCTGTTGGGGCACACCAGGTCGAACGTCTTCTGCTCGTTGGCGATCATGCTTACGGTGGTCAAAGCCGACGAGGCAACGATCTGACCCGTCAGACCCGGAGCTCCCTGCGGCCCGGTCAGACCCGTGGCGCCCGTCGCGCCCGTCGCGCCCGTGGCACCCGTCGGACCCTGCGGCCCCTGAGGTCCGATAGCACCCGTAGCACCCGTCGCGCCGGTATCGCCCTTCGCACCGGGCGCTCCTGCGGCCCCCACGTCGCCCTGCGGACCCTGTGGTCCCTGCGCGCCAGACGGACCCGCTGGTCCGACTCCACCCTGCGGTCCCACGGCGCCCGTGTCCCCCTTCGGTCCGGCAGGTCCAGTCGGTCCGGCTGCTCCCGGAGGACCAGCAGGCCCGACGGGTCCCGCAGGCCCGGCCGCACCAGTGGCGCCGGTTGCACCAGCCGCACCAGTGTCGCCCTTGGCTCCGGCAGGACCAGTCGGTCCTGTTGCACCGGTGTCGCCTTTCGGGCCCGTGGCGCCAGTGGCGCCAACATCACCCTTGGGGCCTCCCGGGCCGGTCGCACCGGTTGCGCCCGTCGGGCCCGCCGGCCCCGTGTCTCCCTTCGGTCCCGCAGGACCCACGGGACCGGCAGATCCCTGACCGGGCGTTCCGACGTGCATGTCAAACGTGGCGGTGTCCTTCGAGCCGTTGCCACGGGAAACCGTCAGCAGATGGGTCCCGTCCGGCACGCCGCCAGGAAGAAAGACCACCAGCTGGGTGTCGGTCGCGCCGATCACCGTCATCTGGAACGTTTCGCACCAGACTTGCGGTGGCTGCGCGCCGAAGCCCGCCCCCTGAACCGTGAGCGTCTGGTTCACCCTGTCGACTGCGGTGCTCAGAATCGTCAGGTCCTTCGGGGCAGCGTTGCTCTTCCCGCTCTGGGCGTACGCGAGCTCGGTCCCCAACATCACCATCAAGAGAGCCGTCATCAATGTTCGACTGGACAGTCGCATAAAGCCTCCAGGCACGCGGCTGGAGGGAGCAAGTGGGTGGCCACCCCTGCAATAAGTGCTAAGGCTTTTATTTGCAGTAACTTACATACAATGTTCCAGCTCTGCAACAACGGGTAGTATGTTCACTTTTGTGCCTCTGAGCACGGATTTGATGACTATTAAAGGTACTTTACATGACACTGTAGACACTATTACCGTCTGCCTTGACTTGCCGCAAGGCGCACAGTAGTTTGGCCTGTTTGCTCAACCTGAAACCCCACTGATCGTGGGCTTTCGTCACGGCGGGGATTCACATGGAACCAGGTGGCAGCATCTTCAACGCCATGCTCCAGGAGTTCGATGGAGCGGCGCGGCTCTTAGGTCTCGACCCCGGCATCTGGAAAATCCTCACGCACCCCAAGCGTCAGATCACCGTTTCCTGTCCGATCCAGATGGACAACGGCGAGATCGAAGTGTTCACGGGATACCGCGTGCAATACAACATCACGCTCGGTCCGGCGAAGGGCGGGATTCGCTACCACCCTGACGTCTCGCTGGACGAGGTCACCGCGCTCGCGGCGTGGATGACCTGGAAGTGCGCGGTCGCGCACGTGCCGTTCGGCGGCGGCAAAGGAGGGGTCATCTGCGACCCTACGCGGATGTCGCGCCGCGAACTCGAGTCGCTGACCCGGCGGTACATCGCGGAGATCATCGACGCCATCGGCCCCGAAAAGGACGTCCCCGCGCCGGACGTCAACACCAACGATCAAATCATGGCCTGGGTCATGGACACCTACAGCATGCACGTCGGTCACACCTCGACCGCGGTCGTCACGGGCAAACCGGTCGAGATGGGAGGCTCGCTCGGGCGTCGCGAAGCGACCGGCCGCGGCGTGATGATCGTCGTCCGCGAAGCCGCGAAGCATCTCGGGTTCGACATCAACGGTGCGCGCGTCGCGGTGCAGGGATTCGGCAACGTCGGGTCCGTCTCGGCGGATCTGCTGTCCCGCATCGGCGCGAAGATCGTTGCGGTGACCGACTGGAAGGGGGGCATCTACAACGAGAACGGGCTGGACATCACGAAGATGCTCGACTTCTCCCGGCAGCACAAGACGATTGACGGGTTCCCTGGCGGTGAACCCATCGACAACGATCAGCTCTTCGCGCTCAACGTCGACGTGCTCGTGCCCGCGGCGCTCGAAAACCAGATCACGATGGACAACGCGCCAGCCATTGCCGCGCGCGTGGTCGCCGAAGGCGCCAACGGCCCGACGACGCCTGAAGCGCACAAGCACCTGCACGACCGCGGCATCTTCGTGATCCCGGACATCCTCGCCAACGCCGGCGGCGTCACCACCTCATATTTCGAATGGGTGCAGGATCGCCACGGCTACTTCTGGGAGGAAGACGAGGTGAACAAACGGCTCGAAGCGAAGATGGTCGAGGCGTTCGACGATGTGCTGAAGACGTCGATGAAGTACAAGACCGACTTGCGGACGGCCGCCTACATCGTGGCCATCAACCGCGTCGCCATCGTCACCAAAATGAGGGGCATGTATGCGTAGGGAAACTCGAAAGTTAAAAGTTAAAAGTTAAAAGTTAAAAGTTAAAAAAAAGTCAAAACGCTCTAACTTCTAACTTCTAACTTTTCACTTTTAACTTTCCCTTTCCCTACCGACCGACTCTAAAGGCGATCAGTTCCTGCGCCGAGCTTCCGCCTTCGCTCCGGGCGTTCAGCTCGACGACGTATTCGCCGGCAGCGAGAGACGACAGGGCCATTTCGATTTCGGCGGGGCGGCCGGACGCCTGCTGCACTTTCAGATCCGACATCGCCTGTCCCATCCGGTTGAGAAGACGCGCGGTCACGGGAGGCATGATCCCCCCCGGCGCGTAGGCATCGGCGCGGATGTACAACCGGTCGCTGCGGCTGAATTCACGCTCGGTCGTTGGGACGGCGTCGGGTTTTGCCTTGATCGCGTTGAGCTCCGGAATCGTCCGCACGCGGTACACGCGCGGCGTCCCGAACGACATGGTGACCGACGTGAAATCCGGTACGGTGATCTCGCGGCCGAGCGTGTCGATCACCTGGCCTCGGAGCCCCTCGACGGTCATCTTCAACTGCAGTTGGCCGGGCGGAACATCAAAGGAGACCGCGCCCCCCTTGCCCGGAGCGCCCGGCGTCGCGAGATCCTCGGGAACACGACCGCGATAGACCTGGCGACCGTCGGGCGCAATCACCGTCAGCGCAATCCTGGCTGGCGGATCTTCCGATCGCTGCCCCGGAACATCCGGGGCCGGCTCCCATGAGAACGTCACGTGGCTCTTGCCGTTTTCACCGCGGGCGGTGCCAATCCAGAAATGCGCCGATCGGTCGCGCGTAGGCGTCGCGAGATCGTTGAGAGCGGTTGAGACCGCCGAGGGCACGGTGTCTTCCTTCCGCGGGGCATTCGCTCGCGCGACATCATCGACGGTATAGGCCCAGTATCCCTTCCGGGCGCGAACCTCGACGCCTTTCCGCTTGATGTTGACCTTGATCGTGTGGAACTTCCCATCGGTTGGCGCCTGCGCCGAGCTGTAGCCCAGCAGGTAGTAGGCGCTCGAGTCGCGGATGATCTGCTTCATCCCGGTGGCGAGATCGTTCCGGTTGATGATCGCGCGGCCGTCCGTGTTCGCGGCCATGACCTGCAGCGTATCCTGCGTCTGGCGCAGGCTCGTCGCGTCCTGCGTGATGGTGACGCCTTTCTCGATGCCGTATTCGAAGACCGCGAGACCCCGAGGATCGACGGAGTAGATCGAGGTGTTCATTCGCGCCATCGCCGCGAATACCTGCTGCATGTCGAAAATCATGTCGGAGTCGGAGATCATCTGATCCCGGGCGGTCGCGATGGGGGCGTTGGCGCCGCCGCGGCTATAGGGATTGTTGAAGCCGGGCATGGACGCCACCGGATCGGCCATCTGCGCCGGCAGGATACCGGTGAACCCCTCGCTGATGAAGATGACCGACTTGCGTCCTTCCCGGAGCGCGCCCATCTTCATGGCGGCGCCCTTGAGCGCGTCCATCGTGATCTGGTTCCGGATCCGCTCGACGGTCTGCGCTGGATAGTTCGCGTACTTCTCTTCGAACATGTTGCGCGGCCGGTAGTCGAACTTGCGCCCCTCGAACTGGTTGATGGCGGCAATCGTGTCCTCGCGATTGCGGCTGAACCTGAGATCCGTGATCGGCGTCAGCGGGTACATGAGCGCGACCATGTCGGCCGGCGCCAGCTGGTTCTGGACGAACTCGATCAGCGGCTTCTTGACCGACAGGTCGTTGCCACGTGTCACGTGGTAATCGTCCAGCAAGATGAGGAAGAGACGGACATCGGGCCGCGCGGCTTCGCGCTCCTCGTCCAGCTCGTCTCGAATCGGCCGCGGGGGCCCGTTCTCCATCGATTCGAGCGCGTCGAGCTTGATGATCTGGAACGTATCGACCTTTTGCGGTTTGCCGTCTTCGGCGACCGAGAAGTCGTCTTGCGTGAGATCCATCACCGGCTTGCCGTCCTTGTCGGTGACGATCACGTCGACGCTGACGTAGTTGATGCCTCGGCGAATGGTGGTCGGGGGCTGCTGTTGATCGCCTTGCTGGGCTGGCGGAGCGGTTGAGGCCGGCGCGGGCTGCTGCTGCCCCGACGGTTGCTGCTGCCCTGCGGCGGGCTGCTGGCCACGGCCCTCCGCGGTACCCTGAAGGACGGCAAAACCGGCGAGCGCGATCAGGCTGAATGCTGCGGAAATGGCGCGCCGAGAGGTGCTCATAGCGTTTTAGACTCCGGCCTCAGGCAGGCGGTTCGAACGCGCGGCCTCGAAGCCCAATGATAACATTGGCAATCGGCCCTCTCGCCACCCCTCCAGGAGCCACCGTGACCGAGGATACCGCAGCTCACCCGCAGCCGCTCACCGTCCTGGCCGAAGACGAAGCGATCCTCCGGGACAGCGTGCGCGAGTTCGCGGAAGCCCATATCCGTCCGATCGTCCGCGAGATGGATGAGCACGCAAAGATCCCGCGCGAGCTCGTCAACCACCTGTTCGAGCTCGGCGTCATGGGCATCGAGATTCCTGAGAGCTATGGCGGCTCAGGCGGCACCTTTTTTCATGCGGTGCTGGCCGTCGAGGAACTCTCGCGCATCGATCCGTCGATCGGCGTCCTCGTCGACGTCCAGAACACGCTGGTGATCAACGCGCTGCTGCGCTGGGGCAGCGACGATATCAAGCGCCGGTTTCTGCCTCGCCTGGCGTCGAGCGTCGTTGGCGCCTATGCGCTGTCGGAGGCGGGGTCGGGCAGCGATGCTTTCGCGCTGACGACCAGCGCCCGGAGAGACGGTGAGGGTTTCATCCTCAACGGGCGCAAGCTCTGGATTACCAACGCCAACGAGGCGGATCTCTTCATCGTCTTTGCGACGATCGACCCGGCGGCGGGCTACCGCGGAATCACGGCGTTCCTGGTGGAACGCGGGTTCGACGGATTCACGGTGGGCAAGAAGGAGGACAAGCTCGGGATCCGAGCGAGCAGCACGTGTGAGCTCATCCTCGAAGACTGTTACGTGCACCAGGGGAACATCCTCGGCGAACCTGGAAAGGGCTACAAGACGGCGATCGAAACCCTGAACGAGGGGCGAATCGGCATCGGCGCGCAGATGATTGGGCTCGCCAAAGGAGCGCTCCACCACGCCGTCGCGTATACGAAGGACCGGAAGCAGTTCGGCAAGGCGATCGCCGAGTTCCAGGCTGTGCAGCACCAGCTCGCGCGCGCGGCCGTGGACGTCGAGGCCGCCACGCTGGCCGTCTACAACGCGGCACGGCTTCGCGAAGCCGGCCGGCCATTCCTCACCGAAGCGGCCATCTGCAAGATCCTGTCGTCGGAAGTCGCCGAGCGCGTCGCCTCGCTGGCGGTGAACCTCTTCGGAGGAAATGGCTTCGTCAAGGAATACCCCGTGGAAAAGCTGTATCGCGACGCGAAGATCGGGCAGATCTACGAAGGCACATCCAACCTGCAGCTCCAAACGATCGCCAAGCAGATGCTGGGGTAAGCCCAATCACGACAGGATGGCTTCAGCAATGACCATCCTCTGCACTTCCGACGTGCCCTGATAAATCTCGGTGGCGCGGACGTCTCGGAAGAGGCGCTCGACGACCGAGCCGCGACGGTACCCGCTGGATGCCAGGATCTGCATGGCCTTGTCGGCCGCGCGATGCGCCGCTTCAGACGCGAAGAGTTTGGCCATCGCGGCCTCGAGGGTCGACCGTTGCTCACGCTGGCGCGTGTCCGCCGCCTTCAGCGTCAGCATGCGCGCCGCGTCGAGCTCGGTGGCCATGTCCGCGAGCATCCACTGGATCGCCTGGTAGTTGCCAATCGGCTGGCCGAACGCTTCGCGCGTCCTGGCGTGAGTCAACGCTTCCTGCAGCGCGGCCGACCCGACCCCGAGCGCCTGCGCCGCGATGGCGACGCGCCCACCATCGAGCGCCCACATCGCAATGCGAAAGCCGTCTCCCGGAGTGCCGAGAACCGCGTCGGTTTCCACTCGAACGTTCGTGAACGCGAGATCCATGCAGCCCAGACCACGTACGCCAAGCGAATCGGCCGCCGCGACGCGGGTGATCCCAGGGGTGTCCATCGGAACCAGAAACGCGCTGACTCCCCGGCCGCGAATCCCGGGCTGCGTGGCGGCAAACACGATGAGCAGATCGGCTGCCTCCGCGTTGGCAACCCAGACCTTCCGGCCGTTGATGACGTACCCACGGTCGTCCAGGCGCGCCACCGACTGCTGGTTGGCGGCGTCAGACCCGGCGTGCTCCTCCGAGAGTGCAAACGCGCCGATTGACGTGCCGGTCGCGAGCCGGCGCAGCCACGTGTCCTTCTGGGCTGCCGTGCCGAATTCCGAGATCGGCTCCGCGACCAGCGAGTTGTTGACCGCCGCGATCACGGCCAGGACGGCGCTGGCCGCGGCCAGCGCTTCGATCGCGATGGCGTAGCTGACGTAGTCGAGCCCGGCGCCCCCCCATTCGCGGCCGATGGTGACGCCCATCAGGCCCAGCCGGGCCAATTCAGCAACCAGCTCTCCAGGAAAGGCCCCCTGTTCATCGATCGCCGACGCGCCAGGGGTCACTCGATCGCGAGCGAACTCGGCAACCTGCTGCTGGAAGGCCTTCTGCTGGTCGGTGAGCTCCAGAATCATAGGTACTTCGATTGTATTGCTGATTTTTGATTGCTGATTGCTGATTGAAAATGCGTGTAACGACTGCCTCTGCCTGGTGGCGAGTCTGGGCGGGGTCGTGAGACCCCGCCAATCAGCAATCAGCATTCAGCATTCAGCAATCCAGATTGGCCCCGAACCAATTCGTCCCACAATCCGTCAAACCCGTATCGGCAGAAGGCTCGCGTTCGTCCTACAATCGCGCTGGAGAACCAATTTGAAACGTCCGGGTTCGTGGGCAGCCGTCCGAGTCGTAGCGGTCGTGGCTCTTGTGGCTGCCGCGCCGGCGGGTGATGCATTCGCCCAGGCGCCCGTGCTGGCGGATCTGCACGGTTTTGGCCCGCGACAACTGAAATCGCAATCGTTCGTGCTCGAGACCGCTCAGGATCTGCAGATTGACGCGGCAGGCGCCGAGTCAACCAGCGTGGGGAAAAAGGTCAGTGCGCTCACGTCCATGTTTCAGCACGATGGAAATGCCGAGCCGACATGGTCGGGCAACGCCTGGATTCTGGATCTGCAGTCGCGAAAGGTCGTCTGGGAGCTCAGCGCCTCGACGACGACGCGCGGGGCCAAAGGGTCACGCGACTTCAAGGGCATCACTCACCTTCCGGCCGGATCCTACACCGCGTACTACGCATCCTTCCCTGACGGCGATTACTGGACCGACGAGAACGGTAAGTCGAAGTCCCAGCCCAAGTGGCACTGGTTCGGCGACGAACCGGTGCAGGATTTCAAGCTGGTCGTCAGGGGCAACGGCCGGGCGCTCGCGGAGCGGCCGGCGCCCACGGCGTCCGCGACCTCGATTCTGGCACTGCGAGGAGACTCGCACGAACAGTTCGCCGAAGCGGGCTTCGTGCTGGCCGAACCCACCGAGATCGAGATCTCTGCTGAAGGCGAGGCGCGCGCGGACGGCGAATTCGATTTCGGATGGATCATCAACGCGGACACGCGCGCGACAGTGTGGCGGTTCACGTGGCGCGAGTCCCAGCCGGCCGGGGGCGCGGCGAAGAATCGGCTGGTCAAAACATCGCGCACGCTGCCGGCCGGGCGCTATGCCGCGTTCTACGCGACCGATGATTCCCACGATCCGTCCGAATGGAACGCTCCCCCTCCACACGATCCCGACGGGTGGGGCCTAACGCTCGGCGTCAAGGACCGCAACGCGCGGGCATCGGTGAAAACGTTCGCGTACGAGCACGTGCCCGCAAACGCCACCATCGTGGCGTTGACCGACATCGGCAACAGCGCATCGAAGAAGCAGGGGTTCACGCTCACCCGGCCAATGGACGTCCGGATCTATGCCCTCGGCGAAGGACGTGAAGGGCGGATGTTCGACTATGGCTGGATTGCCAGTGCGGACTCGCGCACTCGCGTCTGGACGATGAGCTACGACAACTCCGAGGCCGCCGGCGGCGATCGGAAAAACCGCCTCGTGGACACCACCCTTCATCTCGATAAAGGCAGCTACGTCGTTCACTACATCTCCGACGATTCTCATTCGGCGGAAGAGTGGAACGCCGCGGCGCCGCCGGATGGCCGGCGCTGGGGCATCACGGTGCTTGCCGCCAAGGGACCGCTCGACCGGGCAGCCGTCGCGCCGTACGACGAGAAGGGCGACCCGTCCATCCTCGCGCAGCTCACCGAGGTTCGCGACGACGAGCAGGTGCGCAAGACGTTTGCCCTCGATCGCGACACCGACATCCGCATCTACGCGCTCGGGGAAGGATCGGGCGGAGACATGGTCGACTTCGGGTGGATTGAAGACGCGAAGAGCGGTCGGCGCGTGTGGGAGATGACGTACCGCACGACTGAGCACGCCGGCGGCGCGAAGAAAAACCGCCGGTTCGACGGCGTGATCAGATTGCCGGCCGGCAATTACGTGCTGCGCTACGAAACGGATGGCTCCCACTCGTTCAGCGACTGGAACGCCGCGCCACCCGACGATCCGGAGGCCTGGGGCATCACCGTCTACAGGACCAAATAAGCAGAACCTGATCCCTTAGATTGCCAGTCTCTCGAAGATCGGCCTGAGCTTCTGGGCCGTGTCGGGCAGTTCCTCAGGAAGCACCCTCGTCTCGCCCACCACCGTCATGAAATTCGTGTCGCCGGACCATCGTGGGACGACGTGCATGTGGACGTGATCCAGGACGCCCGCGCCCGCGGGCTTGCCGAGATTGATGCCCATGTTGATCCCATGCGGGCTGTACGCTTCGGTGAGCGCGACTTCTGACCGCTGCGTGAGCGCGATGAGTTCGCAGAGCTCGTCGTGGGTCGCCGCGCTCAGCGAGGGGATGTGCCGATTGGGGACCACCATCAGATGGCCGTTGTTGTAGGGATAGAGATTGAGGATGACGTAGCAGGTCTTGCCGCGAAACACGATCAGCTGAGATTGATCGAAAATCGCGTGATCGTCTTCCGAACGCCCCTGCCCTGAGCTTGTCGAAGGGTCACAAAAAATGCAGCCCCTGGCTTCTCCCCCGTTCAAGATGTAGGGAAGCCGCCAGGGGCTCCAGAGCCGGTCCATCGCGTCACACGCCGGCGATGTCGGGATCGACGCTGACCGGAGGGGCCGCGGGCGGGGCGGGCGTCTCAGGTTCGCGGTTGATCAACTCCTTGAGTTCCTTGCCGGGCTTGAAGTACGGCACCTTCTTGGGCGGCACGTCCACCTTGTCCCCCGTCTTCGGGTTCCGTCCCTTGCGCGGCTCACGCCGGCGCAGGCGGAAGCTGCCAAACCCCCTCAGCTCGATCTTCTCACCCCGATGCAGCGCATCAATGATGCTCTTGAACACGGTGTCGACGATGACCTCGGAGTGCTTCTTCGTGAGGTCCGAAACGCGCGAGACTTCCTCGACGAGCTCCGCTTTCGTCATGCTGCCGTTGGTCATACGCTCGCTCCCTTGTGGTGCGCTCGCTGGTCAATGCTGACGGCACGCGGTATCCCGCCTTAGTTCTGATGCTTGAAGTGATCCCCCAACGTCACTTCCGGCCTTCCCGTCATCTCGGTGTACGCTTCCCAGTCCGCACGGAACTCGTCGCTCTTCAGCGCGCGAATGCTCAGGCCGACCTTCCGCTCGGCGGGAATCAGCTTGATGATCTTCATCTGATAGCTGTCACCGACCTTCAGATCGAGCTTCTCGTCCTTGCCTGCGTGCTGTGATTCGTCGAACTCCGACACGTGGATCAGCCCTTCGATTCCCTCGGCCAGCTCGACGAAGGCGCCGAAGTTGGTGAGGCGCACGACTTTGCCTTCCACGACATCGCCGACGTGATGCTGCTGGAAGAACTCGTCCCAGACGTCGGTCTGCAGCTGCTTCAGTCCGAGTGAGAGCCGCTGGTTCTCGGCGTCGATGTTGAGCACCATCGCCTCGACGGTGTCCCCCTTTTTCAGCACTTCTGACGGATGCTTGAGCCGCTTGCTCCACGACATGTCCGAAATGTGAATCAGGCCGTCGATGCCTTCCTCGACCTCCACGAACGCGCCGAACTCGGTCAGGTTGCGCACCTTGCCGGTGATGGTCGTGCCGATCGGATACTTCTCGGACAGCTCGTGCCACGGGTTGCTCTCGACCTGCTTCAGGCCGAGCGAAATCCGCCTCGCGCCGGGATCGACGCCGAGCACCATCGCTTCGGCTTTGTCGCCGACGTTGAGAATCTTCGACGGATGCTTCACGCGCTTGCTCCACGACATCTCGCTGACGTGGATCAGGCCTTCGACACCCGGCTCGAGCTCCACGAACGCGCCGTAGTCCGTGAGGCTGACGACCTTCCCGCTCATCCGCGCGCCGACCGGGTACCGCTCGATGACGTTCGACCACGGATCGTTCATGAGCTGCTTGTGGCCGAGCGAGACACGTTCGGTAGACGGATCGTACTTGAGCACGATCACGTCGATCTCGTCGTTGACTTTGAAGAGCTCGGACGGATGCGAGACGCGGCCCCACGACATGTCGGTGATGTGCAGCAGCCCGTCGATGCCGCCGAGATCGATGAACGCGCCGTAGTCGGTGATGTTCTTGACCACGCCGCGAAGGACCTTGCCCTCGGCCAGCGTGTCGAGCGTGTGCTTCTTCTTCTCGGCGTTCTCTTCTTCGAGGAGGACCTTGCGCGAGAGCACGATGTTGCCGCGCTTCTTGTTCACCTTGATGACGCGCATGCGCAGTTCCTGGCCGCGCAGGGCGTCGAGATTGCGCACCGGGCGCACATCGATCTGCGAACCTGGCAGGAACGCGCGCACGCCGATGTCGACGGCGAGCCCGCCCTTGATCCGCTCGATGACGCGGCCGATCACGACCTTCTTTTCCGCGTAGGCCTTCTCGACCTCGTCCCAGATCTTCATCTTCTCGGCTTTTTCGCGCGAGAGGACGACGTAGCCTTCGCGATCTTCGGTGCGCTCGAGCAGCACATCGACCGTGTCGCCGGGCTGCACGGAGATCTGTCCCGTCTCATCCACGAACTCGTCGACGGGGATGATGCCTTCGGATTTGTAGCCGACGTCCACGATCACTTCGGACGCCGTGACCTTCAGGACTGTGCCTTTGACAACCTCGCCTTCCGCGATGTTGCGGAAGCTGTTATCGTAAAGGTCAAGAAGGCGCGCGTACTCCTGCGGATCGACGTGATCGTCCATCTGGGAGAAACCCGATGTTTTCAGATCAGCGGTTCCGGTGCCACCTCCTCTGGGATTGTTGAGCGTTGAGTTTTCGGTTGCCATGCTAAACGGGTCCTCCTCGATCGTACTGGCCGGATCTCAGCTCGGCCGGGCTGTAGGATTGCTTCGCTTCAATTGCGATAAGCAATAGAAGATACATCACTTAGGGGCCTCCCGTCAATGCGCCTGGCGGCTCGACCGGCCGCCTCGAGTGCCTGAATCAGCCGAGGAACAAGCCGATGGCGAAGAAAGCAGCACGACGAAAGGCTGGACGGTCTTCGCGGAAGAGTTCCAGCAAGGGACGGAAGCGGACCCCGACGAAAAAGCGAGCGGGTTCAGGGGCTCGGGCATCCGCCCGAGGGCGCGCGGGAAGCCGCAAGAAACAGCCCGCGCGTCGCAAGACCGTCCGTAAGGCGGCTCGAGTTCGCTCTCGGAAGGCCGTCGCAAAGACAGCCAAAACCAACAAGAAGCCCGCGCCAGCCAGGCGATCGACACGCACGCCCGCCGCGGAGCCGGCCATGAGACGCGCGCCCGGCCTCGACCGCGCGCGGCGTCAGCTTCGCGAAGTGGAGGGAGGCGTCCCGACTCCACCATCCAGCCTCGATCTCGACCGTACCCCGTCGGCGGCTCGCAGCGGACGTCACGAGCTGGCAGAGACGCGGCGTGAACACAACGAGGTCAGCCCGGAACTTACGGCCGGCGACGTCGACGCGGACTGGGAAGATGCCTATTCGGTCGGCGACGAGGCGCCGGGCGGCGACAATCCGACCCCGGATCAGGATCGCGTGGACGACATCGGCAAGGCGCTCGGCGTACAGTACGAGGACAACGAGGAGCTGAAAGGGTCTGACAAGATCAGCCAGCGCGATCGGCACCGCTGGGAGCTGGACCCGGCCTCGTCGGACGATTACAGAGACAGGGACTGAATTGCTGATTGTCGATTGCTGATTGTCGATTGATCGCTGATTCAATCAGCAATCAGCAATCAATTTTTCGCTTCACTAGCTCCATCACCGCCTCGACCGCGTCGTCAATAGACATCGCGGTCGTATCAATCATCACGGCATCCTCTGCCATTTTCAGCGGCGCGACCGCTCGCGTGCTATCGAGCCGATCGCGCTCGGCCAGCGCCGTCGCCACGTCCTGGATACCTGCAGTCCCCTTTCCTGATGCGTGAGCCGGATCCGTTGCGCGCCGGCGCGCGCGTTCTTCAGGGGATGCGTCGAGATAGATTTTGACGTCGGCCGCCGGGAACACCACCGTGCCGATGTCGCGGCCCTCCATCACGAGCCCACCCAAACGACTGAGCGCCTGCTGCCGCTCGACGAGCACGCGCCGGACGGCAGGCTGCCGGGCGACGACCGACGCGGCGGCGTCCATCTCCGGCGTGCGAATCGCGCCCGCGACGTCGTGGCCATCGACGCGCACACGGCCGTCGATCACGTCGAACTCCGCGCGCTCCGCAAGGGCCGACACCGACGCCTCGTCTGCAATCTCGATCTCGTCGTGGAGGACCTTCCACGCCAGCGCCCGATACATCGCGCCGGTATCGACGTGATGAAACCCGAGCCGTCGTGCGACGGCGCGCGCGAGGGTTCCCTTTCCCGCTCCGGAGGGGCCGTCGATGGCGATGATCAGAGGCGCGCGACTCGCGGCTCGCGGTTCGCGGTTCGGGGTTCGTTCGTCGCCTGGCTGCTTCACCCTGCTATTATCGCGCGCGATGGCTGTCAGGCGGAAAGCCGTGCTGTTCGCTGTGCCGATCACCTTCTTGGCGATTGCGCTGCTCCTCGGCAACGGCTACCTGCGTGCGGGAGCCTTTGTCGTCCAGGCGTCCGGAATGCAGGGATTCGCGCGAACAGCCGCGTCGATCGAGACCGGAGCCTTCGACGAACGATCGCTGACGATTCCATGGCGCGGCGGAGAGCTGCGCGCGCGGCTCTACGTTCCGCATGGAACATCCGACCGCGCGATGCTGCTCGTCCCGGGCGTGCATGCGGCGGGCGTGGACGAGCCGCGGCTCGTGCAGTTCGCACGCGATCTTGCCTCGGTCCGCCACACGGTCCTGACCGCCGAACTGATCGATCTCACGCAGTATCGAATCACGCCGCGGACGACGGACATGATCGAGGATGCGGCGCTGTGGCTCTCGAACCAGCGAAACCTCGCCGCCGATGGGCGCGTGGGCATGATGGGCATCAGCTTCGCCGGCGGGTTGTCGATCGTCGCCGCCTCGCGGACCTCGCTCCGGGATCGCGTGGCGTTTGTGATGTCCTTTGGGGGGCACGGCGACCTGGCCCGCACGCTGCGATACCTGTGCACCGGGATCCAGCCGAACGGCGATCACCGTCCTCCGCACGACTATGGTGTCGCCATCATTCTTCTCAGCGTCGCCGAACAGGTCGTTCCCGCGGAGCAAGTCGAACCGCTGCGCACCGCGATCCTCACATTCCTGGAAGGCTCGCGGCTCGACATGGTGGACAAGGGCAAATCGGCGGCGGAATTCGAACACGCGCGGACGCTCGCCGCAGCGCTTCCCGAACCAGCGAAGACGTTGATGCGCTACGTGAACGAGCGCGATGTTGCGCACCTGGGGCCGATTCTTCTGCCACACGTGACCCAGCTCGGCGACGATCGAATGTTGTCGCCGGGGCGCGAGGCCGCACCCCAAGCGTCCGTGTACCTGCTTCACGGGACCGATGACAACGTGATTCCCGCGATCGAATCGTTTCTGCTCGCCGACGCGCTCCGCAGCCGGGGCGTGACCGTGCATCAACTGGCAACCCCCCTCATCACCCACGCGGAGGTCGATCGATCGGCAACCGCATCCGCGATGTTTCGCCTGGTGGGGTTCTGGGCGGACTTGCTGTCCGAGTGAGTCGATCCGGGATCCGGGATCCGGGATCCGGGATCCTGGATCCGGGATCCGGCTATTGCGCTACCCGTTTCAACGCGGCCACTTCCTTCGCGTCCAGCTCGCGAAACTCGCCCGGTCGAATGCGGTCGTCGGTGATGGGGCCAATCCGGACACGCTTCAGGCGATCGACTGGGTGGCCGATCGCTTCGCACATGTTCCGCACCTGGCGGTTCCGTCCTTCCCGAACGACGATCGACAGCATGGCATGCTGCGCACCTGTCCCTTCGATCACGTTCAGCAGCTTGACCTTGGCCGGGAGCGTCCTCCGGCCGCCAATGACAATGCCCTTCGACAGTCGGTCGAGATCGTGATCGTCCGGCACGCCGAGCACCTTGACCTGGTACTCGCGCTCGACCTCGTGGCTCGGGTGAGTGAGTCGAGCGGCGAGATCGCCATCGCTCGTCAGGAGCAGCAGTCCTTCTGATTCGTAGTCGAGTCGGCCCACGGGATAGACGTAATCGCGCACACCGCCCTTGGCCAGCAGATCGATGACCGTGGGCCTCTTGTGCGGATCGGATCGGCTGGCGATGTAACCGCGGGGCTTGTAGAGAAGCAGATAGAGGCGGCGGCGCGCAGTCTTGATGCGCCGGCCGTCAACGCGAATGTCGTCCGAGTCCGGGTCCGCCTTGGAGCCAAGCTCGGTGATCGTTTCGCCGTTTACCGAGACGCGGCCGTCAGTGATGTAGGACTCAGCCGCGCGGCGGGACGCGATGCCGGCTGTTGAGAGAATTTTCTGAAGGCGTTGGTGCACGGGTCAATGCACAGTCTCATCCGACACGGCAAGACTTTCGTCCACGATTGCCACCTCGGCCACCGGTCCATCCGGCTCGAACGGAAGCGGGCTCGTCGTCACGGTCGGTTCAGTCAGGGCGCTCGGCAGCTCGAAGCCCAGCGCATCGGCCATCTCTTCGACTTTGGGCAGATCGGTGAGGTCGTTCAAGCCGAAGCGATCCAGGAACTCACGCGTCGTCGCGTACATGAACGGGCGGCCGATCACCGGCTTGCGCCCGACCGTCTTGATCAAGTGGCGCTCGACGAGCGTCGTCAGCACGCCGCCGCTGCTGGTCACGCCACGGATCTCGGCGATCTCGGGCGCCGTGATCGGCTGCTTGTAAGCGATGACGGCCAGCGTCTCGAGCGACTGCACCGACAGTTTCTGGGTCGTGCGCTCGTGGAACAGCTTTCGAACCCATTCGTGCAGCTCCGCTCGCGTAACAATCTGATAGCCGCCCGCCACCTCGACGATCTGCAGTCCGCCCAGGCGTTCGTAGTCGGCCTTCAAGGCTTCCAACGCTGCCTCGACATCCTCGCGCGGTTCGCCGTCGAGCAGCTTGAACAAGGTCTTGGGGGTGATCGGCTCGGGCGACGCGAAGATCAGGGCTTCGACGATCGGTTTCAGATGGTCAGACACGGTGGACTACCTCTTACTGTTCAGTCTCGGTGGCTTTCACCACAGCGTCAAGGGCCTCATCGTGGGCGGCGGTTTCGCTGGCGTGACGCTCTTCGGGATCGAGCAGCGGCTTCGGCGCGTCGGCCGGCCGCGCACGCTTGTAGACGCGGATTGGCCCCATGGCGCCAGACTGAAACACCCGAATCAGCTTCAGGCGGATCATTTCGAGCATCGCCAGGAAGGTCACGACGATGCCGGCGCGGGTCTGCACATCAGCGAACAAGTCTTCGAAGCCGCACGCGTCGGTCTCGGACAGCTTGGCCATCAGCTGCTCGATACGATCCTCAATCGGAATCTGCTCGCCGGGCAGGTAGACCTTGGGCCGCTGTTTCGCGCGTTCGACGACGGTGCGAAAGGCCGCAATCAGGCTGAACAGGTCGACTTCGATCTCGGGCTCGGGTGCCTCCCCGGCGATCTCGGCGATTGGACCGTCCGGCCTCGTCCATTGCGCGCTTCGCAGCGTTTCACGCTCGTGCAGCAGTTCCGCCGCCGCCTTGAACTTCTGGTGTTCGAGGAGGCGCCTCATGAGCGCCTCGCGCGGATCCTCGTCCGGATCCTCCTGCGTCGGATCAACGCGCGGCAGCAGCATACGAGACTTGATGTGGATGAGCGTGGCGGCCATCACCAGAAACTCACCCGCGACGTCGAGGTTGAGCTCCTGCATCAAGTCGATGTACTCGAGATACTGCTGAGTGACGACCAGGATCGGAATGTCGTAGATGTCCACCTCGTGCTGCTTGATCAGGTGCAGCAGGAGGTCCAGAGGCCCCTCGAACTTCTCGAGCCGAACCGGATATGCCTCGAGGATGGACTCGAATTCCTGTTGATGTTCCATAAGCTGATCGCGCCTACCGATAGCTCAGTTTAACCGCGCTCCTCACCCGCTCCATCGTTTCCTGCGCGATACCGCGCGCCTTCTGCGAGCCTTCGTGAAGAACGTCGCGAATCATGGACGGGTTCGAAAGCACCGAGGCGCGACGCGCTCGGATCGGCTCCAGATGCGTGTTGAGCGCTTTCGCGAGCTTCGTCTTCACCTCGACGTCGCCAACCTTGCCCGCCCGGTACCGCGTCTTGAGATCGTCGATCTCGGCCGTGTCCGGGTTGAACGCGTCGTGGTACATGAACACCGGGTTTCCCTCGACCGTGCCGGGGATATCGGCCCGCACGCGTTTCGGGTCCGTGTACATCTGCATGACTTTCTTGCGCACCGTCTCCGCGTCGTCCGAAAGGTCGATAGTGTTGCCGTAGCTCTTCGACATCTTCCGGTTGTCGAGGCCAGGGAGCCTCGGAAACGTCGTCAGGAGGGGCTTGGGCTCGACGAACAACTCGCCGTAGAAGTTGTGGAATCGCCGCACGATCTCGCGGCTCAACTCGAGGTGCGGAACCTGATCCTCCCCTACGGGAACGAATTGCGCGTTGTAGATGATCACGTCTGCCGTTTGGAGCAGCGGATACCCCAGAAATCCCAGCGTGGACAGATCCTTCTCCGACAGCTGGTCCATCTGCTCCTTGTAGGTCGGCACCCGCTCCAGCCATGGAATCGGGATGGTCATCGACAGCAACAGAAAGAGCTCCGCGTGCTCGGGCACGAGGGACTGGATGAAGATCGTGCTCCGGTGCGGATCGAGGCCCGCCGCGATCCAGTCGGCCACCATGTCGTAGGCGTTCGCGACGACCTGGGACGTGTCCGCATAGTCACTGGTCAGCGCATGCCAGTCAGCGACGAAATAGAAGCAATCGTACTGATCCTGCAGGGGCGCCCAATTGTTCAGCGCTCCAACGAGATGGCCAAGATGCAACTTTCCTGTCGGGCGCATGCCCGAAACGACGCGAGGCTTCATTCAGAGACGCTGATTGTCGATCGCAGATTGAACGATGAGGCGCGGGCATACGCGCTCGAGTCGGGTCAAGAATAGAGGAAAAGCGCTGGAGTATCAAGGAGTTGATGCGGGGCCGACGCCTACTTCAACCCGGCCACGAAGTGCGCCAGCACCGCATCGGCAGCCCTGGCTCCGACGATTTTCATCAACTCCTCACGTGTCGCGCGGCGCACACCGGCAAGACTCCCGAACGCGGTCAGCAACTGTCGGCGGCGACGGGGGCCGATCCCTGCGATCAGATCCAGCTCCGACCGCATGTCCCGCTTCGTCCGCGACAAGCGGTGGAACGTCACGGCAAACCGGTGGGCCTCGTCTCGAATGCGCTGGATGAGTAACAGCGCAGGGCTGTCCGTCGGGAGAGCTATGGCGTCGTCGCGGTCGCGCAGGAACAGCAGCTCTTCTTTCTTGGCGATACCAACCGCGACGAGGCTGGCGAGCCCGAGCTCCGCGAGCGCGTGATACGCGGCCGACAACTGCCCTTTGCCCCCATCGATCAGGATCAGATCCGGGAAGGGACCGCCGTTTTCGAGGACTTTGCGATATCGGCGAAGGACGACTTCATGCATGGCGGCAAAGTCGTTGTTCTGGGGGATCAAGCCGGGATCCGGGATCCGGGATCCGGGGGCCGGGATCGAAAGTCCCCGAATCCTGAATTTCCTGTATTCCGCCCTCTTCATGCGCCCGTCTTCACACACGACCATCGAGGCGACCGTTTCGCTGCCTTGAATGGTGGAGATGTCGAAACACTCGATGCGTCGAGGCACGGACGCGAGGCCGATGACCGAGCGGAGGGTCTCCAGTGCGTCGTAGTGAGCGGCCACGTTCTCGTTGAACCGGGCCTGGTAGGCCACCTGTGCGTTCCGACTGGCCAGTTCGAGCAGTCCCCGCTTCTCGCCCCGCTTCGGCACGACGAGCCGCACGCGGCGGCCGGCTTCGCCCGAGAGCCATCCCTCGAGCACCTCCGCGTCCGACGGCGGAAACGGAATCGGGATGTGCACTTCGGGCGCAGCCACTCGTTCGGCGTAGAACTGTTGAAGGGCGGCTTGCAGCACATCGCACTCAGAAAGGTCCCCTGCCGCGTCGCGGGACTCGGTGACCAGTTCGATACGTTCGACCACTTTGCCGCCGCGCATCTGGAAGATCTGAACGACCGCTCCCGCCGGACCTGTCTTGAGCCCGAAGGCGTCACGATCACCCAGTTCGTTGGACTCCATCTTCTGCTGTCGCGTGCGCACCGTCTCGATCGTCCGGATGGCGTCGCGAAGCTGCGCAGCCTGTTCGAATCGCTCGCCGCTTGCGGCGTCCGTCATCCGTTCGCGCAGCGTGAGCACGAGCTCGTCGTTGCGTCCTTCGAGAAACAGCTTCGTGTGTTCAACCGCCACCGCGTATTCTTCGCGTGAACACTGGGTCTTCACACACGGCGCGATGCACCGCTTGATGTCGAACTCGAGGCAGGGGCGCCCCCGCTCCCCGGTAATCACCTCGTTGCACGACCGGATGCCGAACAGCTTGTGCGTGAGCGACATGGTTCTGCGCGCCAGTGCGGCCGGCATGAACGGGCCGGCGTAGAAGTGCCCGTCGCGCTCGACGTGCCGGGCCACGAGCACGCGGGGATACGCCTCGCCCGTCGTCAACTGCAGATATGGATAGGTCTTGTCGTCGCGCAGCAGGATGTTGTACTTCGGCGATCGCTGCTTGATCAGGTTGTTCTCGAGCGCCAGCGCCTCGACCACCGAGTCGGTGACGATCACTTCGAGCCGGTCGGCCTCGTCCAGCAACGCATCGATGCGCGGGCTGGTGCCGTAGGCGCCGAGATAGCTGCGGACGCGGTCCCGCAGTACCCGGGCTTTGCCGACGTACAGTGTCTCGCCCTGCCCGTTCGAATACAGGTAGACGCCGGGCTGTTCCGGCAAACGCGCTATCTGGGCCTTGAGATCACGGATTGGCATACGGTACACTGCGCGTTTTGGCGCACCGTGAACCTTCCATTATACTGCGGCGCCCCATCACTTCTATGACGTTCACCGGGCTCATCGGCCGGATCTTCATGTTCCCGCTCCGGCTCATCATCAACGCGTGCGTCGCGATGCGGATTCATCCGAACATCCTGACGTTCGCCGGGGTTCTCATCAACATCGCAGCCGCCTTCGAGCTGGCGCGCGGCCATTTCATCCGCGGCGGCGTGATCATGGTCATCGCGAACATCTTCGACTTCATCGACGGCAAGGTGGCCATCGAGCTCAACGCCGTGAGCCTGTTCGGAGGGTTCTGGGATTCCGTGATCGATCGATTCTCCGATATCGCGCTCTTCCTCGGGTTGATCTACCTGTATTCTCACCTCGGCCGGACCGACTACGTGATGGTGGCGTCGATCGCCATGATGTTCGTGATCATGACGAGCTACACCCGTGCACGGGCCGAATCGCTCATCAAGAAATGCAAGGTCGGCTTCATGGAGCGCCCCGAACGCATCGTCCTCTTCATGATCGGGGCATTCACCAACCGCATGGCGGCCGTGCTGTGGGTGATCGGCGTGCTGTCGGTCTTTACCGTCGCCGACCGGATTATCTACACCTACCGCGAACTGCGCGAGACCGAGCAGGCGGTCGCATGACCAATCCGGCCACTCTCCCGGTGCGCATTCTCTGGAACGCTTTTTTCTGGACCTACGAACGCGCCACGTGGCAGTACGACCTCATGGTGATCGCGATTCTGGCGTTCGTGTGGCTCACCCCCCCGGGCTGGCTGGGCGATCCGATGGCATCAGGAAATGGACCCTTCGGCTGGATCATGAAATTGCTGAATGCTGATTTCTGATTGCTGAATTGGCGGGGCCTAAGGGCCCCGCCCAACGACCCTCCCGATCAGTCATCAATCAGCAATCAGCAATCAACAATCAGCAATTCACGGCTCACACATCGTCCCGCTCATCGTGCATCCCTAAATCGAGCGGCTTTCCTGCGAAGTGAATGTCGAAGGTCGAGATCTTGTCCCGCAGCAGCCGGCGCGCAGCGCCGTAGTACACGTCGGGCACGACGAGGATGCGCGCGAACGCGCGCATCCGGTAGATCAGTACGAGCGTCGGCTTCTCGCCTTGCCGCCACGACAGCCCGCCGATTTTCCAGTAGGGAACGAACCCGGCATCCGCCCAGATTCCTTCCTCGTAAAAGCCCCGTCCGATTTTCAGGCTGAGCGGCAGCGCGTAGATGTAGTACACCAGCATCGTTGTCTCGCCAAATACGTTGACGATGCTCATGCGCAGGAACGCGAGCTTGTAGACAATCAGCAGGCTCAACACCGCCCCGAGCACCATGACGAGGCCCGAAAACGGCGGCATCGTGCTCGGCCAGGTTAGCAGCGCAGAGCTACGCAGGCGACGGAACCGAAGGAACTGGTAGAACAGCCGAAGGTCGGCGAAGAAAAACCCGACGCCGAGCAGCACCAGCAGGTTTGCCGGGTTCGCGAGGAATGCGTTCAACGCCGAGCATTTTATTACTGACCGAGGGTTGGATCGAAGCAGTGCCGGCAGCGGGCTTCGTAGGTACCCTGGGCCCCCACCAGCACACGCTCGCTGCTGGCAACCAGGCGCTGCGTGTGGTTCGCCGGGGAGCCGCACACCATGCAGATCGCGAGCGTCTTCGTGATGTACTCGGCTATGGCGAGGAGTTGCGGCATAGGCTCGAAAGGCTTTCCCAGATAGTCCTGGTCGAGCCCGGCCACGATCACGCGCTTGCCCTGGTCGGCCAGCGCGCTGCACACGGCCGGCAGGTCCCCATCGAAGAACTGCCCCTCGTCGATCCCCACCACCTCGGTATCGGCAAGAACCTGCGACAGCAGATCGCGCGACGACGACAGGTTCACCGACGGAATCCGCATGTCGCTGTGGGAGATGATGTGATCGTCCGCGTATCGGTTGTCGATCTTCGGCTTGAAAATCTGCACCTTCCGGCGTGCAATCTGGGCCCGGCGCAGGCGGCGGATGAGCTCCTCGCTCTTCCCGCTGAACATGCTGCCGGTAATCACTTCAATCCAGCCGGCGTTGGGACGATGCTGAGAAATGTCCATAGCAAATTGCTGATTGCTGATTGCTGATTGCCGATTGATCAATCAGCAATCGACAATCGACAATCGGCAATTCTCATGCGCGTGACAGATATTCCCCTGTCTCCGTATTGATCCGAACTTTGTCGCCGTTGTTCACGAAGGGGGGGACGTTGACGACGAGGCCTGTTTCGAGCCGCGCCGGTTTGATCTGGTTGCTCGCGGTTGCACCCTTGATCCCCGGGGCCGTGTCTTCGACCACGAGGTCCACCGTCTGTGGCAGCTCGATGCCGACCGGTTCGGTGCCGTAGAACTCGACCTTGATCAACGCGTCGGGGATCAGGTAGTCGACGTTGTCGCCGAGCGCCTCGGCATCGATGTGCAGCTGCTCGTACGAGCTGGTGTCCATGAAATGGAAGGCATCCCCGTCGCGATACATGTACTGCATCTCGCGTTCGTCAAGCGTGGCGCGATCGACGAAATCTTCCGATCGAAGCTTCTGATCCGAAAGCGAGCCGTTCCGGATGTTCCGAAACTTCACCCGTACGAAGCCGCGCAGGTTGCCGGGCGTGACGTGCTGTAACTCGAGCACGCGGAACAGATCCTGCCCGATCTTGATCAGCATGCCCTTCTTCATCCGAGTCGCTTGTAGAGAGGCCATGTATTTTCGTGTCCAGAACCCTCGGATCGTAGCACAAGGAGGCCGTGCTACGATCACTCCATGCCGTGGGACCCGATGCGTGACCTGCGCGTTCTGCAGGAGCGGCTCGAGCGGTTGTCGACCCATCATCCTGACTCCTGGACGCCGGCGATCGACGTCTACGAGACAGAGGATCGCTACGTTGTCGCCGCCGAGCTCCCGGGCCTGTCGCGCGAGAGCATCGAGCTGGCGCTCGAGGATTCACGCCTGACCATCCGGGGCCAGCGCATCGATCGCGCCACCATGTCGGGCGACGTCGTCCACTACCACCAGGTCGAGCGCGGCCACGGCGCATTCGCGCGCACGTTCGAGTTCGGATCGAAGATCGACACGGAAGCCGTCTCGGCGGACCTGACCAATGGCGTCCTGACGATCACGCTGCCGAAGGCCGCACCCCTGCCCGTGCGGAAGATAGAGGTTCGATGATGGCTCGAAGAATTGCCGTCTCCACGTTCTTTATGTCGATCGCGTTTTTTGCGGGCCTGGTGGTGACCGGACGGATGCGGAGCGCCGGCGAGAGCACCGCGGCGACGAATGCGGCGCCGTCTCAGGCCGCACGCATGACCCCCGCGATTTCCGGTGGGATGCCCGACCTGACCGGCGTGGCTCAACGCGCAGTCTCGAGCGTCACGAACATCTCTTCGACGCAGATCGTCCGCACCCCGAACTCGCCATTTGCCAACGACCCGTTCTTCCGGTTTTTCTTCAACGATCAGGACGATGCCTTCGGGTACAGGGAACGCCGTGCTCAGAGCCTCGGCTCGGGCGTGATCGTCTCGCCTGACGGCTACGTCCTCACGAACAACCACGTCGTCGATCAGGGCGTCGAGGTGACGGTCACGATGCCCGATCAGCGTGAGCTCCGCGCGAAGGTCATCGGAACCGACCCGGCCACCGATATCGCGGTGCTCAAGATCGATGCGGCCAACCTGCCGACGATGCCGTGGGGCGATTCCGCGCAGCTGAAAGTCGCCGAATGGGTGCTCGCCATCGGCAATCCCTTTCAGCTGAACCAGTCGGTCACACTCGGAATCGTCAGCGCGACAGGACGAAGGCTCGAGGGGCGGTTGGCCACCTACGAGGATTTCATCCAGACCGACGCGGCGATTAATCCGGGGAACTCCGGTGGCGCGCTGGTCAATGCCCGCGGAGAGCTCATCGGCATCAACACGGCGATTTTCAGCGAGACGGGCGGCTATCAGGGCATCGGGTTCGCGGTACCGAGCAACCTCGCCCGGCATGTGATGAACGACTTGTTGAAGTTTGGCGAAGTGCAGCGCGGCACGATCAGCGGCGTCACGCTGCAACCCCTCACGACCCGCCTTGCCGAACAGCTCGGCGCACCAAACACGCACGGCCTGGTCGTCGTCAGCATGCAGCAGCGGTCGGATGCCTTTGTCGCCGGCCTGCGGCCCGGCGACGTCATCATCAGCTTCAATGGCACCACCGTCGAGGATCCGAGCCACTTCCAGCGGCTGCTGGCGGACGCCAAAATCGGAGGAGACGTCACGCTCGGCGTGCTTCGCGAGGGACGGCCGGTTTCCGTCAAGGTGCCGATCGTCAAGGCCACAGGTCAGGTCAGACGTCGATAGCGCTCCTTCGTTTTTCCCGACAGCGCATCGCTGCCGACGGCCACGCACCGCCACTCGGATTCCACTCCCACCGTGATCCCGATTCGCGGGGTCCACGCGACATCCCGTAACGGCAGACGACGATCTTCGATCCGCAGCGCGCTGCCGGTGAGATCGCTCAGATTCTGTCGAAGCGTGATGCCCAGCGCCCGCGTCAGGTTGCCTGGTCCCCGGCACAGCTCCGCAGTCGAAAAGTCGCGAGCCGGGCGGCCGGTCCCGCGCGCGCGCCGCCGGCGCATCAGCGCTTCGCCCTCGAACGGCTCGAGCGCGCGAATCAGGACGGCAGCCGGCCAGCCCTCGGATTCCGTCACGGCGTTGACCAGGTAATGAATGCCGTAATTCAGGTACACGTACGCGATGCCGGGCGGACCGTAGAGCGGCGCGTTGCGGGCCGTCGGCCCTGGTGCCGCGTGGCAGGCAGGATCGGATTCACCAATGTACGCCTCGGTTTCGACGATGATCCCGGAAGCGGGCCCGACAGGCGAATCGTGAACGAGGACTTTTCCGATGAGCGCGCGCGCAACGTCCAGCGTCGGGCGCTCGTAAAAATCGCGCGACAGGGCCGGCATGCTCAATGATTAGGGCGTCAATCTCGGCTTCTGCGAGGACGGGTGCGACTTGATCCGGTCGATCGCCCGTGTCGCGGCCTGCGCCACGGCCCGCTCCTTGTCGGTCGTCAGCGGCTGAAGCGCGGCAAGCGTCGCGTCATTGCCAATGGCGCCGAGAACGGTCGCCGTGTTGCCGCGGATTGCCGGACTTGGATCCTGCAGGTGTGAAACGAGAGCGGGAGCAACGGGGGGACCCAGTTCCAGAAGATACTCCGCAATCTGCGGCGCGGTCTTGTCTGAATCGAGAAACTCGGCGAGCCGTGCCACGTAGTTGCGACCAAGTTTCTGCAGCGCAAAGGCCATCGCCGCGCGCACCATGTCGGACGTGTCATTACCGGCACCGATCTCCAGCGCCGGCAGCTCCGACGAATCGCCGGCTCTCGCGAGGCCTTCGGCCGACGCGCGTCTCAAGAACGAATCCTTGTCAGCAAGCTTCGACTTGAAGAGGGGAACGCTGGCCGGATCGGCCAGATGCGCGAGCGCGTCAAGGGCCGACCACGCGCCCTCTCCCTTGCCGTAGAAATTGAATTGCTCCGTCAGCGCCTGCAGCGCACGACGTTCCCCAAGAGCGCCCAGCGCGCGCATTGCCGCATACCGGACCGTCGCCTGCGAGTCGTTGATGCTTTTGATCAACGCGTCCCCGGCGCTCGCGACCTCGAGCCGGCCGGCAACCTTGGCCGCCGCGGCCCTGATCCCCGGGTCGTAGTGATCGAGCGCCTTGACGAGCTGCGCCGTTGCGTTTTCGTCGAGCGGCGCCTTCGCGATGGTGCCAACCGTATAGATGGCCTCGGTCCGCACCTTCACGTTGTCATCGTCGACCGCCTTCAGCAATGCGTCGATGACGTCCGGTGGCGCCACGCGCGGTTCGACCGCGAGGGGCCCCATCTCAAACGCCACCGCAGCCTGGCCGGGATTGCGAACCTCCACGACAAATCCAACCCGCTTCTTCGTGGGCACATCATGCACGACAAAGAATGACAGCTCCGCGGCAATGGCTTCGAGCTGGATCTGATCTATCGGATCGTTGATGAGCGGCGCAATCGGCCCAATCGCTTCGGGATACCTGGATTCATGCAGTAGTTGGACGGACGCCAGCCGAACCTTGGGATCGGGATTGCGCAGGTTCCGGATCACGTCGTCGAAACGCACCTGCTGTGCGGAAAGCAGCACCGGTATGCAGAGCAACGCCGCGGCGCACGGGAGAATTCGCAGATGTCGGGTCATCGAGGAACTACCGGGGGAGTCTTTCTATTTTACGATACCGGTGCCTCAATTTCTCGCGGTTCCGTACGCATTCGCGCGACCGACCGCCAGAACGTCGCGCAGGTATCGGCCGGTGTGGGACGATTCGACCTTCACGATCTGTTCGGGTGGACCGGCCGCCACCAGTTGTCCCCCCTCCTCGCCACCCTCGGGACCGAGGTCGATGATCCAGTCAGCCGTCTTGATCACGTCCAGGTTGTGCTCGATGACCAGCAGGCTGTGACCGGCCTGCAGCAGCTTGCGGAAGGCGGCCAGCAGCTTGGCGATGTCGTCGAAGTGCAGGCCGGTCGTCGGCTCGTCCAGGATGTAGAGGATGCGGTCGCCCGTATGGGATGACAGGTGCGCCGCGATCTTGATCCGCTGGGCCTCGCCCCCGGACAACGTCGTCGCGGGCTGGCCGAGACGGAGGTAGCCGAGGCCAATCTCGTCCAGCACCTGCAGGCGGCGCAGGACCTTCGGCGAGCTGCTGAAGAAGGTCAGCGCCTCGCGCACGGTCATGTCGAGCACCTGATCGATACCGCGACCCCGATACTTCACTTCGAGGACCTGCGGCTTGAACCGCTTGCCTTCGCACTGTTCGCACGGGACGAAGACGTCGGCGAGAAACTGCATCTCGACCTTCACTTCGCCTTCCCCTTCGCACGCCTCGCATCGGCCACCGGGCACGTTGAACGAGAAATGGCTGGCCGTCAGTCCCCGCGAGCGCGCGTCTTTCGTTGCGGCAAACAGCTCGCGAATCGGATCGAACGCCTTCAGATACGTCACCGGGTTCGAGCGCGGCGTGCGGCCGATCGGCGCTTGATCCACCAGGACGACATCGGTCACGAACTCGGCGCCCTCGAGCTTCCTGTGCACGCCAACACGTCGATCCCAGTCCCCTTTGATCCTCTTCAGCGCCGCGTAAATGACGTCATGGACGAGCGTGCTCTTGCCGGAGCCGCTCACCCCGGTCACGCACGTGAGCACGCCCAGAGGAATCTCGACGTCGATGTCCTTGAGGTTGTGCTCCGAGGCTCCCAGCACGCGCAGCTTCTGATTCGTCGGTTTTCGGCGCACGGCCGGCACCGGGATCGCGAGCTCGTCGCGCAGGTACTTGGCCGTGAGCGATCGGGGTTCATGAAGCAGCGACTCCAGCGTGCCATTGAAGATCACGCGGCCGCCCTGCTCCCCCGCGCCGAGCCCCATGTCGACGACGGTGTCGGCGACCCTGATCATGTCCGCGTCGTGCTCCACGACCAGGACCGTGTTGCCCTGGTCGCGCAGCTGTCGCAGGATCGCGATGAGGCGCTCGTTGTCCCGCGAATGGAGGCCGATCGATGGTTCGTCCAGCACGTACAGCGTGTCGACCAGCGCCGATCCGAGCGACGTCGCCAGATTGATTCGCTGCGACTCTCCGCCGGAGAGCGTGGATGACAGGCGATCGAGTGTCAGGTAATCCAGGCCGACATCACGGAGAAACCCGAGACGCTTCCGGATTTCGCGCAGCACCTTGTCGGCGATCACGGCTTCCTTCTCGGACAGCTCGAGGCCGGCAAAGAACGCATCCGCATCACGCACCGTCAGGCCACAGACTGCGTCGATTGTGCGTCCACCCACATGGACGTCGCGCGCCTCGCGCCGCAGTCGCGCGCCGCCGCAGTCGGGGCAAGTCAGGTAGCCACGGTACCGGCTCAGGAATACGCGGACGTGGACCTTGTACTTCTTGCGTTCGAGCCAGCGGAAGAAGCCCTTCACGCCCTCGTAGCTCGCCCCGTCTCCATCGATCACAAATCGCTTCTCGTCGTCACTCAGCTCCGACCACGGCAGGTCAATCCTGAGACTCCGGGATTTTGCTGCCCGCTTCAGGTCGGCGAGCTGGGCACGATAGTGCGGCTTGCTCCACGGCTCAATCGCGTTTTGCGCGATCGACTTCGAGGCATCCGGCACCACGAGATCCATGTCGAGCTCGATGATGTTTCCGAAGCCGTGGCAGAGTGGACACGCCCCGAAGGGGTTGTTGAACGAGAAGAGCCGCGGCTGCGGCAGCTCGTAAGGAATGTCGCATTCGCGGCACTCGAATCGTTCGCTGAACCGGAGCGTCACCGCGTCGGTCTGTCCTTCGGACGCCTGCGGCGGCAGCTGAATCGCAAACGCGGCGCCGCCCCCCTCGGTATACGCGGTTTCGATCGAGTCGGTCAGGCGCGCGAGAAGATCGCCTTCGATCTTGACGCGGTCCACAATCACCTGCAGCATGCCGCGGTCTTTCAGTGTCGCCGCGTCAATGTCCTCGAGTGAAATCGCTCGACCGTCGAGATACAGCCGGCCGAACCCCTTGCGACGCAGCGCGGCAAGGGTTTCCGCTATGGGGTCGACCAGATCCGGAAGATTCGGCTGCGGCGAATCGATGGCGCCTTCCTCGGCCACCGTGGCTTCTTCATCCTCGGGCTCGGGCATCGCCGGCATGGCCGGCGCGGTGACGACCGGCATGTCGAATCCGATCAGCAGTCGTGTTCCCTCGGGCAGGTCGGCGAGACGGCGCGCCACGACTTCGGCGGTCTCGCGAATGACCTCGCGCCCGCAATTACGGCAGTACGTACGGCCCACACGCGCATACAGAAGTCGGAGATAGTCGTGAATCTCCGTCGTCGTACCGACGGTCGAGCGCGGATTCCGGATGCTGTTTTTCTGTCGAATCGCGATCGCCGGACAGATGCCTTCGATCGAATCCACGTCCGGCTTTTCCATCCGTTCGAGAAACTGCCGGGCGTACGCGGACAGCGACTCGACATACCGTCGCTGCCCTTCCGCGTAGATCGTGTCGAAGGCGAGCGAAGATTTGCCGGAGCCGCTGACGCCGGTCATCACGACCAGCGATCGATGCGCCAGGGTCAGGTCGACGTTCTTGAGGTTGTGTGTCCGTGCGCCGCGGATGATGATCTGGCCGCGTGGGGTCGCGCTCGTGCTCGGCATTTCGTGTGTCCGGCTCAGCGGTGGCAACTCGTCGAAAACCACGTGGTGAACCCGGCTCCGGCGCCTGGCCGGACCCGGCCTTACTGTGTGCTATTTCGGAAATCCCCGAACAGTCCATCGTAGCGCACACGGGCAGATTCCCTCAACCTCGGCGGCAACCATTTGTGCTATTTTGTTGGGGCTTTGCCAGCCGGCGATGGAGGGGTAGTCCAGCCCTCGTCTGTGTGGCGCGAACCAAGAGGGCCCAGTGCCAGTCCGTCTGTTTATAGGCAACCTGCCGTACGCGGCATCCGAGGTAGAGTTACGAGAGCACCTGTCCAGCGTCGGTGAACCCACCCAGATTGTTCTCCCTGTCGATCGTGAAACCGGCCGGCCGCGCGGGTTTGCGTTCGTCGACTACGCCGACCGTGCGGTCGCGGAAGCCGCGATCAGCCGCTTCGATCAACAACCCTTCAAGGGACGTCCCCTTGCGGTCAGCGAGGCCCGGCCGCGGGAAGAACGTCCAGCCGGCGGCGCTCCTCGTCCAGGCGGTTACGGCGGACCGCGCCCCGGTGGTAGCCCGGGCGGCGGTGGCGGCGGCTTTGCGCCACGGCCTAGCGGGTGGGCGCCGCGTCCGGATGCGGGTGGCGGCGGAGCACCATCGAGCGCTCGCAATCGCAATTTCGGTCCTGACGCACCACCGAAGAACAAGCGCAAACAACCCCGCAAGGATTCCGATCGAGGTCCAAAAGGCCCGATTAAAGAGCGTCCGGTCAGCCGTCTCTACGAGAACGACGAAGACTGGCGAAACGAAAAAGAAGAAGACCTCGGGATCGACGACATCGCGACCAGCGCCAAGCTCGACGAAGAGGCGAAAGAGGACGCGAAAGACGACGAATAGGATCGGGGGCCGCGCGAGGGCGCCAGCGTGATGGTCGTTCGAAGGAGGTTCAATGCAGACGCATGTGAAGGTCCTCGGCGTAGTCTATCTGGCGGTCGGCGCGTGCATGCTGATCCTGGCGATGTTCCTGTTCCTGACCATGGGTAGCGTCGCGGGCATCGTCGGGGCGACCGCCGAGCCGCAAGACGCCGCGATCGCGATTCCTGTTCTTGGCCTCGCGGGTACCGCGCTGGCGGCGATGCTCGGCATCTTCTCGCTGCCGAGCCTCATAACGGGTTACGGACTCGTCAATTTCAAGTCATGGGCACGGATTGTTGGCATCGTGCTGTCCGCGGTCAGCCTGATCAATATTCCCATCGGCACGATCGTCGGCGCGTACGGACTCTGGGTATTGCTGAATAAGGAAACTGAACGGCTCTTCAATAACATTCCCGCCTCGACCATCACGCCCGCCTAGAAACAAGCCACAGACGAACACAGAAAAACACAGACAAATACAATCCTCGGCTACTAGAAGCACAGCTCTTGCAAGGCAGACGTTCGTGTCTGAGGAAGGTCTGCCTTTAGACGAACGACCCGTCCCGCATATTTCGACGCCAGCGTGGCAGAGCTTCGAGATTCGCATGCGCGCGCGCCGCGCGGAGCGCTGCCTTCAGCGCGCTGCCACAGCGATCGACGACGGATCCGTCCCGGAAGCACGCGACGCGCTGGACGAGGCGAGACAGCTCAGCCCCGCAGATCCGCGAATCCAAGAACTCGACGTGCGGCTCGACGCGCTGAATCAGCTACTCGCCAGCCCACCGCTCGAGTCGGTGGGCGAATCCAGTGTCGATTCAGTGGACGCGGACGACTTGCGTCCTCTCGGTCCTCCCTCGATCGACGATCCCGTCAGGCTTCGCAGCCCGGAACCCTCTCAGCCCGTGGCGGCGACGTTCGAGCCCGCGGGCGTACTCGGTCTCGATACATTCAGGGCGCCGTCTCTCGAAGGCTGGAGCGGTGTCGCGGTCGCTCCGTCACCGCGTCAGCGAACCCGCTCAGCCGGCGTTCTCGCGATTGGCCTGACGCTCGTCACGCTGGCCGGGTGGCAGGCCTGGACGCACAAAGAACAGTGGACTGCGGTAATTCCGAACTCACAACCTGACGTCGACGCGGACACGGGCCTGGCTGCCCGCACGCCATCACCTGAACCGATTCCGCCCTCCATCGCCCCCAATTCGACGCCCGCGGCTCCTGTCACGCGTGCACCGGCTCAATCGGATCCGATACCGCAGTCTCAAGCCATGCCCTCATCGGGGCGCGAAGTGTCCGATGCGGAGCGGGCATCAGCATCTTCGCCGCTGGCTCGTGGGACTACTGGCAGCGACGCGCCACGCGGAGCGGAACCCCCAGGGACCAGACCAGCGCAATCGGCGGTGCTGACAGAATCGGGGCGAGAAAGGGCCGTGGCGCCAGCGGTCGAGAACCGGCCGCCGGCGACGCCGGACACGCTCGCAACATCAGCGCCCGATTCGACGCGGCCGGCGCCGACGGCTCCCCAGCCTTCGACACTCGATACGACGCCATCCATTCCGTCAGTGGTTGTTCCGGCGGCATCCACACCGTCGCGAACGGAACCGGTTGCTTCACTTCCCTCTCCTCCGGTTCGCGAGCGAGATCCGGAGCCAGCCGTGGGCTCCGCAGTGCCTTCGACAGCCTCCTCGTCGCCGACGACGGTCGCTCCCCGCGATCAATCGGTCGCGATACGAGCCGCGCTGAATCGATACGAAGCGGCATACAACCGGTTGGATGCCACTGCGGTTCAATCGGTGTGGCCGTCGCTCGATCGAAATGCGCTGTCACGCGCGTTCGACGGTCTCGCATCGCAAAAAGTGTCGCTTGGGAATTGCAGCGTGAACGTCCGCGACAGCGCCGCGCGTGCGTACTGCGCGGGCACAACCGCCTGGACACCGAAGGTTGGAGGCGGTGCGCGCACGGCGTCGCGCAAGTGGACGTTCGATCTCAGCGAGGCCGATGGCACCTGGCGCATCGTGCGAGTCGAGGCACGGTGAACCACTGAGGCCTGTCAAGCCACAGAGAACACAAGAAATTCAAGGCCACAGAAAAACACAGAAGAACACAGTCCGTTTTCGTGGACACCTTTATCGGCGCACAATGCGCACAGGAGTCTACGATGGCGCGACGACGACGTGTTCGGTATAGCTCGGAGTTTAAAGCGGAAGCGATTCGCCTTGCGCGGACGAGCAGCGACGGTATCGCGAAGATCGCTCGGGATCTGGGCATTTCGGAGCCGACGCTGCGCAGCTGGCTCGAGGCGGCGCGCCCCGCGGCGGCCGAGCCACTGACAACCAGCGAGCGCACTGAGCTGATGCAGTTGCGCCGAGAAGTACGGCAGTTGCGCGAGGAGCGCGACATCCTAAAAAAAGCCACGGCCTTCTTCGCCAAACAGAGCGTCTGACGTTCGCGTTCATTCAGGCGGAGAAGGCCACACATTCGATTCGCGCGCTGTGTCGCGCGCTCGGCGTGTCGCCCAGTGGCTACTACGCGTGGCAACAGCGACCACCGTCGCGCCGGAGTGCGGTCGACCGACGCTTGCGCGTCGAATTGTGCGCGGCGCATGCCGAAAGCGACGGCGCGTATGGCAGCCCGCGGTTATGGCACGCGGTGCGCCGGCGTGGGCTCCGCGTCGGCCGCAAGCGTGTGATCCGCTTGATGCGGGACGAGCAGCTCGTGGGCCGGCCGCGGCGCCGATTTCGGGTCACCACCGAGAGCGATCCGCGCCGGACACCGGCGCCGAATCATCTCGGTCGACGGTTTCGCGTCACGGCGGCGGAACCAAGCGTGGGCGGGCGACATCACGGCGATTCCGACGGGTGAGGGCTGGCTCTATCTCGCGGTGCTGCTCGACCTGTATTCGCGTCGGATCGTCGGCTGGGCCATCGACACCACGCTGGAGACGTCCCTGGTGCTGACCGCGTGGCGCCGTGCAATCGCGCGACGACGGACCGCGCCACGGCTGCATCATTCTGATCGCGGCCGCCAATACACCAGCACGGCGTACCAAGCGGCGCTCCGCGTCCGCCGCGTCCGCTGCAGTATGAGCCGTCGCGGGAATTGTTACGACAATGCCGTCGTGGAAAGCTTCTTTCGCACGCTCAAACTCGATCTCAATCAGCCGGTGTGGCGTACCCGCACGCTCGCGACCGAACGCATTGGCGCCTACATCGATGGGTACTACAACACCCGTCGCCTCCACTCGACGCTTGGCTACTGCAGCCCCGCAGAGTTTGAGCAGCGCCGCGGAGGTACGTCATGATTACGACCCCGTCCACGAAATCGGATCAAGACCACAGCTAATGATCTGTGTTTTTCTGTGTTCTTCTGTGGCTTGTATTTGTCTGTGTTTTTCTGTGTTCTTCTGTGGCTTGTATTTGTCTGTGTTTTCTGCGGCCCAGATTCTGTGTTCTGCCGTGGCCTAAAACGCGTACTCGAATGCCAGCGTGGGCGTCAGCGGCGCGGTCAGCCCGCGGTGTGTCAGCGACCAGTTCAGGTGTCCGCCGATCACGACCGTGTGGGCCACGTTCCACTTCACTCCCGTCACCACGACCGCCAGCGTTTCGGGATCGACCCCGGGAGCCAGGCGAAACGTGTTCACGCCTACCAGCGTCGGATGCGGAGCCGCGATCAGATCGAGCGCATGGAGTTCGGTTATGCGGCGCACGAGCGTCTCACCTGACAGCGTGACCCTTGGATCGACCGCGAGCGACAACGCCCCTCCGAAATCGTACTCCGAGGAGACGCCACCTCTCAGCATCGACGCGTTCCCATGCAGGGCCACCGGCCCGTGTTCGAGCGAGCCGATGCCCATGATGCGGAAAGAGGTCGTGCCGGTACCGAGAAGGTTGCTGGCGTCACCGGTCGGCAGACGCACTTCGCCCGCTATGGCGGCGCCTCCCGAGGGGCTCGCGACGAGATTGATCTTCCCGCGAATCGCAAGATCGGCCATGCCGCTGGCTGTGGCGTTCGCGGTTGCCTGTACGAGCGTCGCACCGCGATAGACGTTGACTCGCTGCCCGTCGAGCGTCAGCCGCACCAGCGGCAACGCCGCACCGATCTCGATCCGGTTCCCGATGCCGACGCTGCCGAACATCGTCATGGTGCTGCTGCGGATGTGAAGGATGAGCGATTCGGTATCGAATGGCGCCGCCTCGTCGCGAAACTGGTTGGCGATAGTGACGAGAGCACCATCGTGCAGGTTGCGGCCATCGAACTGGTCGAACGCGGACGTCGTGGTTGACACGCCGAACGACGCGTGGCCCGGACCTGGTGTGAGCGCTCGTTCGACGAAGAACCCTCCGAAGCTGTCCGTGGCCCGCTCAACGGTGCCGAGCCCAGGATTGAACCGATACAGAAATCCGCTCGACGCGGTCGCCAGCGGGACCGACGTGAGATCGATCAGCAGCGCGTTGGCGATCGCGGTCCGTGCGGCTTCCGCGGCGGTCTGATCCTTCTGAAAATCGCCAGTCGGGACGGCCTGGTTCGTCACGAGGAAGCCGATGACGTCGTTGACCGTGCCCTGTGCGGCAGCCGGACTGGCCGTCGCAAGACCAAGCCCCACGACCAGCGTCATGACGATGACGGAGATCAATCCTTCTTGGTCACCGAATCGGCGCGAACGCGTTGATCGGACATCTGCCAGCCCGTTACAGACAGCTCGATCTTCTTGTCGATGTCGTCGCACGACGTCCTCCTGAAATCGGTCAGCAACGTGGTGTAGACAGCCCGATCCTTCAGCTCGAACGTGATCGTCGGGCACTTGCCGGAGACTGCGCCAGCCTTGCCAGACAGTTCGATTGGCTTGACCGGAACCGGAACGGGTATCGGCGGCGGAGTCGGTGGTGGTGCCGGGGCCGGGGCCGGCGAGGGCGCAGGCGCCGGGGGCAGGCGCAGGCGCTGGGGCAGGTGCTGGCGAAGGCCCGGGTGCAGGAGCCGGGGACGGCGCAGGAGCGGCTGGGGCACTTTGTGTCGCGGTGACCGTGGCACCGGCGGCGATCACCGTCATGATTCGCGCCGCGCCCAGGTTCGCCGAGACTGACACGCGCACCGTGGCGTCGCCGCGTCCCGAGTCGGGCGAGACGGTCGCCCAGCCCACCTGGCTCGTGGCCGTCCACGCGCATGCCGAGTGCGCGCGCACCCCGATCGTCAGCTCGCCGCCTTGCGCCGGCACGCTCGTGCCGCCTGGTGTGACGTCGTATCGGCACGGCGCAGCCTCCTGCGCAACGGTCACTTGCTTCTCGCTGACCGTGATGGTGCCGTCGCGGGCAACCGGATCCGGGTTCGCCGAAACACGGTAGGCAACCGTGCTATCACCCTGCCCGCTGGCTGCCGACGTGATCGAGATCCATCACGGCCACGGTCACGCCGTCGGTGATGTTGTTGGTCCGAGACGATCCCGGTCACCGACACCCCGGGACCGTGCCATCCGTGATGGTCGACCGTGCCCGAGACCATCACCGTAACCGACACGCCCACCGCCAACCTGCCGCCGGTAGCCGCAGGACGTGGCCGCTGTCACCACGCCGGGCTGCCGATCGCGATCACGCTCGCGGCCATCGACGCCAACAATGACCCGTTGACATTCGCGATCGTCACTGGTCCCGCCCACGGTTCGTTGTCCCGTCGTGGCTAACCAGGTCACCTACACGCCGACCTTCGGCTACGTGGGACCGGACTCGTTCACGTTCACGGCGAACGACGGTCAGGCAGACTGCAACGTGGTGACGGTCTCGATCACTCGGAATCGCCTCGACCACGACCGTTGTCACCTCGTCCCCGAACCCGTCGGTCGGTGGCCAGAGCGTACCCTCACGGCAACGGTCAGCGCCGGCGGGGTCATCCCAACGGGCGAGGTCGACTTCTCCTATCCGATCCCCGCGCATTCCGCCGCCTGTCATCCTCGGGTAGGGTCCGGTGGACACCTCGGGGGTCGCGAGTCTCGCAACGACGGATCTGTTCCCCGGGGCGCCTGGTCGTGACCGCGTCCTACCTCGGCGAGGCGGGTTCAGCCCCAGCTCCGGATTCGTCATCCAGGACGTCACGAAGGCACCGACCACCACGACCCTCGTTTCGTCGAGCCCGCACGTCGCTGACGACGAAGCCGCCCGTGTTCACTGCGACCGTCGGTGCGGCGGCCTTCGGGGCCGTGCGTGCGCAGGTCGAGTTCTTCGCCGACGGCGTCTCCCTCGGGCGCTCGCCGGTCTTCACGCGCGCAACGGCAGCCAGATTGCGGTGAAGGGTGGGGCCACGCTACGGTGGGCACGCACTCGATCACCGCGAGCTACGTGGGCGACACCGGGCACGAGGCGAGCACCTCGCTGGCGTTGACCCAGACCGTCTGGCAGGGCTCGTACTTCGCCGTCGACCTGGCGCCTGCCTTCACCGATCTGACCGAGGCCACCGCCATCAACGAGCCCAACTGGGTCGTCGGGTTCTACGACGCACGCGGTCCGTGGGCTTCCCGGTCAACGCCGGCTTCCTCTACAGCGGCGGGGCGCTACTCTGGACCTCGGGCTACGGGCGGTGCCGGTACCATGCCCTTCGCCCTCAACGACGGCGGCCAGGTCGTAGGTCAGTCCACGACGCCCGCTCAGCAGGCCCACGCGTTCGTCTACCAGAACAGCCTGATGACCGACCTGGGAGCGCTCGGAGGCGTGACCAGCGCCGAGCCCTGGCCGTCAACGGTGCTGGCCAGGTCGTCGGCACGGCCGACACGGCTCCCGGGACGCACGGATTCCTTTCCTGTACCAGAACGGCGTGATGAGCGATCTCGGGACGCTTGGCGGCACCGAGAGCCTGGCCGCCGCCATCAACGCCGACGGCTTCGTCGCCGGGGTCGCCGGCCTTGCCGAGGGGATGTTCCATGCCGCCCGCGGCCCTTCCTGGCTCGACCTCGGCACCCTGGGCAGAACGGACCACCGGGCGGTCGCCATCAACGACGCCGGACAAATCGCCGGCACTTCCGATCTGCCGGGCGACCTCGCGACGCACTCATTCCTGTGGCAAGGCGGGAGCGCGGACCTCGCGGGACTCGATGGCTGATCGAACGCCGCGTCGGCCATCAACGACGCAGGGCAGGTCGTCGGCTGGACCCTGCTGCCAGGGCAAATGGACCCCAGCCACCAGACGCCGCCCACACCCCTTAAACGCCTTCCTTTACTCGGGCACGGCGTTCGCGAATAGGGGGACGGAGAGATAGCGGGCGGTCGAAGCCAGGCTGTCGACATCAGCAACGCGGGAATGCTGGTGGGCTTCTCCGATGAGCGCGCTTTCGCGTCCGCGGGCGGCGCTCTGACCGACCTGGGCACGTTGGGCGGCCCGACGAGCACCGCGCGCGCGATCAACGACCGGGGCGTGATCGTCGGCTCGTCGGATACCGCTTCCGGCCTGCAACACGCCACGGCCTGGCTCCCCGTTCTCACGCCGACCCTGAGCCTCGCCCCCGCCGAGCGGTCCCGCCGGCGGCACGACGACCCTCGTGGCCACCCTGAGCGCCTTCGGCATTCCGGTCCCGAACGCGACCATTACGTTCTCGCTCAATGCGATTCCAGCTGGTTCGGCGGTGACCAATGCCTCGGGAGTGGCGACGCTGCCCGGCGTCTCGCTCGCGGTCTTCTCCACGGGGACCTATCCCAGGCGTCATCCACGCGGCCTACGCAGCCAACCCTGCGCTCGGCGCGTCATCCGCCACCGCCGACCTGACGGTGACGCCTCCAGCGGTCGCCATCGACGACGTATACACGACCAACGAGGACTCGCCTCTGAGCGTCCCGGCACCGGGTGTCCTCGCGAATGACTTCCGATGCGGGGCGGGACCGCCGTTGCGATCACTCAACCGATCCACGGGACGCTGGTCTTCCGCTCCGGCACGGCTCCTTCGACTACGCGCCCGCGGCCAGCTCTTCGGGAGCGATATGTTCACCTACAAGGTAGCTGTCGGCGGCGTGGACTCGGGCGTCGCGACCGTGACCCTCACCGTTCGCCGGACTTCGACGAACCATCCGCTGCCCTACGAATTGTCGGCCGCTACGCCACCAGCGTGGCGGCCTTGACGGTACCCGTGCCAGGCGTCCTCGGCAACGACACCAACACTGGCGATTCGCTCACGGCCGTCCTGGTTTCGAGCGGGACCTGCCCACGGGACAGTCGCTCTCAACCCCGATGGCTCGTTCACCTACACGCCGAACCTGGGTGCCATGGGTGACGGCTTCACCTTCTACCAGGCGCTGGCGCGCGGCGTGCTCTCCAACGTGGCGACCGTCAAGATCGGCCTGGCTCCCATCTTCGAAGGCGTCGTCCCTTCAACGCGGATTCCGATCAACGCCGGCCCCGGTGACCAGGACGGAACCATGTCGATGGCGATTTGATCACCTACACGGATGCTCAAGGCCGAGCCAGCAGCCGGATTCGCTACTACAGCTCCGCTACCGGCGTTGGCCCGGCGATTCCGACCGGCGCGCCCGAAGAGCTCGACTTCCTGTCCGACGTCAACGGCGGCCGAGTCACGTTCAGTCGGCTCAGGTAGACGAGACCATGGTCGCCATGTTGTTCGACCTGACTACCCCGACCCCGACGCCCACGGAGATCGATCCACCCCGGGCTCGTCTCGGTTCGGTGCGGCAATCGGCGCGGACACAGTCGCGTTCGGGGAGTTCAGGTCGGGCGACGGCCGTCAAGCCGGTATCATGACTACCGCTCAGGGTCAGGTCGTGGCCGCTTCGGCGTTGAACGATCAAAGCCCGCAGGTCTCGCCCGACGGCCAGGCGATCGTCTGGGAGCGGTGCGTGGGCTCGACCTGCGATATTCAAGGCCCAGCGGGTCAACGGCGTCTGGGACGCACTTCCGTCACCAACACCCCGGGAAACCAGAGCAACCCCGACACGGATGGCACGTGGATCGTCTACGACGCCGACCGCGCCAGGGGAATCCGACGGGACCGGACATCTATTTGACGCCCTTCACCCGGGGAAATCAGGTCCGCCTGACCAGCTCGGTGCAGAGAAACCCTCACATCAGTCACGGCGTGATCTCGTTCGAGAGCATCACTACCGGGCTCAAGGCTGATCTCTACGTCTACGTGATCGCGACCAACAAGCTGTACCAGGTGACGGATACCCCTTCGGTGGGCGAGTCCTTGAGCGGTGTCAGCGTCCGAACAGCGACATACGCGTCGTCTGGGCCGCCGATGACGACCTGATACCGGCAGAACCACAACGTCTACGCCACGACGTTCAGCCCCGGCGGCTCCGATACGACGCCGCCAACGGTCGCCTTGACTACGCGAACGGCGGTGAGCGCGTGTTCACCGGGACTCCATCGTCCATCCGCTGGAGCGCCTCCGACAACGTGGGCGTCGCGGCCGTCGACGTGGCGTTCTCGTTCGACGGCGGCTCGACGTTCGCGCCGGTCGCGGGCTGCACCGGCCTCTCGGGGAGCGCGCAAAGCTGCACCTGGTTGGCGCCCGGACCGGCCACCGCCCAGGGCCGGATCCGGGTCACCGTCCCGTGATGCTGCGGGCCTCGCCGAGCTCGGCCACGTCGAGCGCCAATTTCGCTGTCGTAGCGGGCACGGCCTCTCTCACGCTAACCGCCCCCACAACAGCCGTCAGCTGGCGCGTCGCGAACACCCAGAACATCACGTTCACCCACACCCTGGGTGTCGGTCGAAAAGGTCGCCATCGACCTGAGCCGGGACGGCGGCGCGACGTGGACCACGATCAACCCCGCGTTCGCGACGACGAGCGCCACCACGGGCAACTTCGGCTGGGTAGCGACTGGGCCCGCCACCACGGCTGCTGGGCCCGAGTTGACATGGGCGGGGAACCCCGCGGTCACGAGCGCGAGCGCCGTCAGCTTCACGATCCTGGACCGGGTTCGGCGTCACCGGCGCCGAACACCGCTGTCGCCGCCTGGGCGGTCGGCAGCACCCACAACATCACATGGAGCCACAATCTCGGCACGTAGTCGGTCAACATCGACGTGAGCCGGGACGGCGGCGCTACTTGGACCTCAGTCGCCACGAACGTCCCGAACAGCGGGGCAACGACCGGAACGTACGCTTGGACCATCACCGGTCCTCCTTCGGCGGCCGCGAGGGTGCCACGTCGGCGGCCCGATCCGAGCGTGACGGGCGTCAGCGCCGTCAACTTCTGAGCATCTCTCCGGGACGATCACCGTCACCTCCCCCGCCGGGACCCTGGGGGATCGGCAGCACCCGTACCGTGACCTGGAACCACGCCTGGGCGCGGGACAGACGTTCGACCTCCTGTTGAGCACCGACGGCGGCGTTCCCGACAGACCATGCGCCTCGAGTGTCGGCGCCAGGGGCAACGAGCGGCAGCTACCCCTGGGTCGTGTCGGGCCCCGCCTCCGCTACGGCTCGGCTTCGTCGTCTGGGCGGCGGCTCCGACCGTGGCGGGGTCCACGGGCCGTTGTTGACGATGTCGGCGCCCACGCTCACGGTCACGGCGCCGAACACCGCCGTGAATTGGTCCATCGGGGACACGCGGTCGATCACGTGGACCACGATCTCGGTACCCAGGAGGCCGTCGACATCGACGAAAGCCTCGATGGCGGAACCACGTGGTCGTCGATCGCCAGGGGCGTGACGAACACGGCCAACGCCACGGGCGCCTCCACCTGGCCCGTCACCGGCCCGCCGACCACGGCCGACCGCTCGCGTCCGCGTCGCCTCAAGCCCAACCCCCGCCGTGACGGACATCAGCAACGTCAACGCCGATCCTGACCGGATCAGACACGGCGCCGAACACCGCTGTCACCTGGGCGGTGGGCAGCACCCACAACATCACGTGGAACCACAACCTTCGGCACGTCGCAGTCGGTCAACATCGACGTGAGCCGGGACGGCGGCGCTACCTGGACTCCATCGCCGCGAACACGAACAGCAGGGCAACGACCGGGACGTACGCTTGGACCATCACTGGTGACCTGTTCGGCGGCAGCGAGGGTGCGGGTAGCTGGGCGGCCGACTCCAGCGTGACGAGCGAGAGCGCCGTCAACTTCGTCCTCTCCGGGACGATCGCCGTGACCTCCCCGCTGGAAACTGGAGACGGCCATGCCCGTACGGTGATCTGGAACCACACCCTGGGCGCGGGACAGTCGTTCGACATCTTGTTGAGCACCGACGGCGGCGTGACCTACCCGACGACCATCGCCTCGAGGGTCGGCGCCGGGGCCACGAGCGGCAGCTACCCCTGGGTCGTGTGGGGCCCCACCTCCGCTACAGCTTCGGCTTCGGGTCTCGTGGGCGTCAGCTCCGAGCGTGACCCGGGCAACTTGGCGAGATGGCGGCGCCCACGGTCACGGTCACCGCGCCGAACACTGCCGTGACCTGGACCGTTGAAGCTGGACGAGCGGGACGATCGCGTCGACCAAGATCTCGGGTACCCAGGAGGCCGTCGACATGACGAAAGCCTCGATGGCGGAACCACGTGGTCGTCGATCTGGCCGCGCATGACGAACACGGCGACGCCACTGGCGCCTTCACGTGGCCCGTCACCGGCCCGCCGACCACGACCGCTCGCGTCCATCACCTGGAGCCAGAACGCCGCCGTGACGGACATCAGCAACGTCAGCTTCACAATCCGGTGAGCCCCCGGTTCGCAACCCCACCTACGCATGGGACTCCCGCCGCGCTGGGCAAAAAGGGGCGGCCCCGATTTGCCCTAGACTCGTCGATGTGCCGAACAGCCGGAGGCCGACGCCGGCGAGGTCACCCGACTGCTCCAGGGGTGGCGGGAGGGGGACGAGGCGGCTCGGGACCGCCTGATCCCATTCGTGTACCAGGAGCTGCGAAAACGCGCCGCAGGCTACCTTCGTCACGAGCGCCGCGGGCGCACCCCTGCGGCCCACCGATCTCGTCCACCAGAGCCTCCTCCGCCTCTGCGCCCAGAACATCCGCGTGGGAGAATCGGGACCAGTTCTTCGGCGTGGCGTGCCGCCCTGATGCAGCACGTGGTGGACCACGCGCGGACGCGGGCCGCCCGGGAGCAGGAGCGGCGGTGGCCTGCGAGTCACCTTGTCCGCGGTTCCTCCTCGAGTCGCCAGCCTACGAACCCAACCTGCTCGACCTGGAGGCGGCCCTCGACGAGTGGCACGCCTCGACGAGCGACAGGAGCACCTGGTGGAGCTTCGCTTCTTCGGTGGTCTGACCGTCGAGGAGGCGGCCGCCGTCATGGGCGTCTCGAGCGCGACGGCACACCGGGAATGGGCGACCGCGAAGGCATGGCTCTTCCGGCGTCTCGCGAAGTGAGCTCCGGCCGCCTCCCCGCCCTTTTGCTTTCATCCCGTCGGGGACGGTCGCATCGATGGGGAACTATCGAGGCGCCACGCCGCTCTCTCAGATCCGCGGGTCGCGCCTCGGGGACATCGAGCGCGCTTGCGTCCCGACAATCGCCGAGGCTCGCGGTAGATCAGCGTCGGCGGCGGCAACCCGTGGGAAGTACTGCGGTGGTTGACGGGCTGTTCTGCCGCGCGCCGTTGCGTAAATCGGAACCGGCTCAGGCCGCTCGGGCTGAGGCGCAGCGCGCCGCTCGTGTGCTCTGCGACGTTGTCCACCTCGCAGGACAAGATCGTTCGCGCGTGAGGACACCCGCCGATGCTAGCGTGGCGGCCTCTCAGGCCGCCCGCAAGCGTTGCGCGTGCAAGTCCGCGGCATCCGAGGTGTGCCCCGGAGCAGCATTCTTTAACAACGAGCGTTGCTGCCTGAGTGACCACCGGTCTCATCCGGGGAGAAGAAAGAATTCCGGCGCCTTTCGTGCCGGTGATAGAAGGTGGCTGGTCCGATGGTTCGCTCGAGGGTGCGCTCAACTAGTGGCATCACACTTGCTGGCAGAGTGGAGCGGTCGCCAGAGTCCGCTCCTGGCGTGAGCCTTGCACTGCGTCCGTGCCATGAGAGAAAACAGGTCCCGGCCTCGCCCCCGAAGCGCGAGGCTCTGCCTCGGCCTCATCGTTGCCCTCCTTTCCACAGTCGCCCAGACCGCGCCAGCGAACGGAACCCAAGGCCTTGCTCCCGCGATCGACCTGCCGACGGACAACGGCCGGATCAAGCCCGCCGATCTTGCCGGCAAGGTCGTCTACGTCGACTTCTTCGCCTCATGGTGCGGGCCGTGCAAGCTGTCCTTCCCCTGGCTGAAGACGATGCAGGAGCAGTACGCAGCCAAGGGACTCGTGGTCGTGGCGATCAACGTCGACAAGGACCGCGGCGACGCCGTGCAGTTCCTCGCCCACTACTCGCCGACGTTTCTGGTCGGTTACGACCCCACGGGGAAGATCGCCGACGCTTTCAACGTCCAAGGAATGCCCTCGAGCTTCCTGGTCTCGCCGACCGGAACCATCCTCTACTCGCATGTCGGCTTCGACACGAAGGACGCCGCCAAGATCCAGGCTCAGATCGAAAAGGCCCTGACCCAATGAGACACATGAGACAAGGCGTCGCCCCAGACGACTCGCGGTCCTCGTGGTTTGCGCCGCCGCCTCCGGCTGCGCCACGGTGAAGCCGTGGAACCGGGACCTGCTCGCGAAGCCGGAGATGCAGTTCGTGACCTGCCCGCAGCTACAAGCCATCGACCAGCACGTGTACTTCAGCAAGGAGGCGTCCACGGGTGGGTCGAGCCTGGCGGGCGGTGGCTGCGGATGCAACTAGACGCGCCGGAATCCCCCCGGGCGATTCGGGCCAAGCTCCGAGCCGCCACCTGCCTCCTGCTCACCGCGGTCGCGCCGCGGCTGGCTCACTCGGCCGATGCTCCCCCCATGCCGAAACCGGACCCCAGCCCGACCAGTCAGATCGACCTGACCGGGCTGTTCTACAGCGAGCGCATCCGGGTGCTGGAGCCCACGATCCGCTACACGCGCAACTATTTCAGTGGTCGGTCGTTCTTCGGCCAGCTCAGCATCGATTCGGTCACGGGAGCGTCGCCCACGGGCACGCTGCCCAGCGGCCAGATCCAGACCATCACCTCGGCCTCGGGCCGGACCCGCCAATTGGCCGCCACCGACATTCCGACCGCGGAGTTCAGCGACACCCGGATCGCCGTGGATGCGTCAGTTCACCAGCCGGTGAAGATGTTCGCGTTCACGCTCGGCGGGCACTTCTCGCACGAGAAGGACTACCAGTCCGAAGGCATCACCGGCGACGTCGCGATCGACCTCAACCACAAGCTGACCACCCTGAACCTGGGCGGGGGCTACAACAGCGACTCCGTGTTCCCGGTGGGCGGGACGTCGGTGGGCCTGTCTCCACCCGGAACCCTGACCGGAGTCCCGAGCAACCCCAAACACGTCAAGAGCGCGCTCGTGGGTCTGACCCAGGTCGTCAGCCGAAGATGGCTGGTGGGGCTGTCCGGCTCCCTCGCCACCGAGGACGGCTACCTCACCGATCCTTACAAGGTGCTGAGCGTGGTCGACGCCAGAACCGGCGTGCCCTCGACCGAGGTCTCCGAACAGAGGCCCGACACGCGAGAGCGGAAGAGCGTGCAGGCCGACTCCATCTACCACTTCGAGTCCAACATCCTCTACCTGTCGTATCGACGTTACTGGGACGACTGGGGCATCGGGTCCAACACCATCGACGCCAGGTACCGCCTCCCCAGGGGTACTCTCGGCTTCCTCGAGCCGCACCTGCGCTTCTACACCCAGACCGCGGCCGACTTCTATCGCTTCGGGCTCATCGAGGGCGCGCCGCTGCCGCAATACGCGACCAGCGACTACCGGATGACGGCGTTCCAGAGCCTCACCCTGGGCGCTACGGTTGGATTCGCTCCCGGCGGACGCCGGGCTACCAGTGAGTGGACGGTCCGCGCCGAGTACATCGGCCAGTTCGGCAACGGTTCGCCTCCGGGCACGGTGGGGGTGCAGACCACGATGGATCTGTTCCCGAGGGTCAATGTCTTTAGCCTGGTACTGAATTACCGCTTCAAGCGCTGAGGCGGGCTCCTTGAAGCTCAAGCGCGTCGAGGACTATTTCATCGGGCGGTTCACGGCCATGGCCGGGCCGTGCGAGGTCCTGGTCGACACCGACTCGGAGCCGCGAGCGCAGCGCGCGCTGGAGCTGGCCCAGCGCGAGGCGCGGCGCATCGAACGGAAGTTCAGCCGTTATCTTCCCGACAGCGAGGTGGGGAGGATCAACGGGTCGCGAGGCGCGCCCGTGACCGTCGACGAGGAGACGGCACTCCTCCTCGACTACGCGGCCACCTGCTACGAGACGTCCCTAGGCATGTTCGACATCACCTCGGGTGTTCTCCGGCGGGCCTGGAAGTTCGACGGGAGCGACCGCGTCCCCACGGAGGCGGTCGTCGCCGAGTTGTTGCCGCACGTGGGCTGGGACCGGGTGACGTGGGGCGACCATGAGCTCACGCTGCCCGCCGGGATGGAGATCGACCTCGGCGGCATCGGCAAGGAGTACGCCGTGGACCGCGCGTCGAACCTGATCGCGGCCCAGTTCCCCGACCCCTTCGTGGTCAATTTCGGCGGCGATCTCTACGCGAGCGGGCTGCGGCGCGGAGGACGCCCCTGGGGCATCGGCGTCGACGACCCCGAACGAACCGGCCGGGCCGCCCTCAGCCGGATCCCCATGTCGCAAGGCGGCCTCGCCACGAGCGGAGACGCCCGCCGCTACATTCTCTTCGAGGGCAGGCGGCTCGGACACATCCTGAACCCGAAGACGGGCTGGCCGATCGAGGGCGCGCCGCGATCGGTGACGGTCATCGCCCCCACGTGCGTCGAGGCCGGGACGCTCTCGACGCTGGCCTACCTCAAGGGCTCGGGGGCGAGAGACTTCCTGGAGGCGGAGGGGGTGGAGTTCCGGATCGCCTGATCGTGCGGACGGCACCACAATGGGACCATGGGCAGCCCACGGACGGGCTTCGCGCCATCTCAAGCCTCGCAGACCTGCCGACGTACTCAGGCGTCATGACCCGCTTGTCCCGTGGCCGCCGGCGGAAGATCGCCCGAAAGAACGCCGGTCGTGCCCGCGTCGGTCAGGTGGGCGATGTTGGGCTTCCGTCCGCCACTCGCTCATGGGTCCTCTGCGTCCCGTGCCGCGGGGCGCAAGCGCGAGGCCAGACCGCGAGCGAGCAGCGGAAGCCCCTGGCGGCGTAATAAGAGTCCGCACCGTTGTGATAGACGAAGACTGTTCCAGGCCATCCAGCGCGCCGACGAGGACGGAAACGACGACACCGTTCCCGAAGCCGGCTGGGCGCCCCTCGTCCGCGCCAACCACCCCGAGTACCCCGCCGGCCACGGCTGCTACGGCGCGGCGATGGTCACCGGCCTCAAGAAGGTCTTCGGCGGAGACTTCGCGGTCACCCTCACCAGCACGGGGAACCAGGTCACGGGTCACCCCGTGGTGCCGACCCGAAGCTACGCCTCCCTCGCCGACATCATCGACGACACCGCGAACGCCCGCGTCTGGGGCGGCCTCCACTTCCGCACAACGATGGACGCCTCGACCCGGTGGATCACGCTGCTGGTCCGCGACGCCCTCAAGGGCCGCTTCAAGCGGGTCCGCCACGACGACCCCCGCGACTGTCGCAGGTGACCTCGTCGACTGTCACTCACCGGCCTGGGCGAAGCACACCCGCCTGATGGCACCCTCAAGTGCAGCGCACAGGGAAGAGGGGGCATCGCCCGCACCGCGGCGATTGCGACCCTCGGGCACCGCGTCGAGGCCTACCATGGCAGACCAGCAGGCGGGAGCCTGCTCAGTGAGGCGTGCGGTCGAGCTGCGCCGTCTTCGGCGCCGCTCCCGAGAGCTCGTTGTAGATGAGCTCGATGAAGTCGGCGGTCTTCACGAAGCCCTGGCCCAGGGCGTCGTACTTGGCGAGCACGTTCTCCTGCTTCATCTGGGCCAGGGTCTTGCCCTGCTTCCGCGCCGCGTCCACGAGCGCGATGCAGTCGCGGAGCATCTCCGTGAACTTCTTGACGTCGGCCTTGGTGGAGACGGGGCCGTGGCCGGGGATGACCTTCACGTCGTCGGGCAGGGCGGCCATCGCCTTCTCGACGTTCGTCGGCCAGGCCCTGGACGCTGCCTCCGCTCGAGACGTCGACGAAGGGAAGGCCGTAGGTCACGAAGTCGTCGCCCATGTGCACGACGTTCGACTGCGGGAAGTAGATGATGCTGTCGCCGTCGGTGTGGCCCTTCGGCGAAGTGGAGCGCCCGGATCTCCTCGCCGTTCAAGTGCACGGTCAGGGACTGGTCGAAGGTGATGACGGGCAGGGCCACCTTCGGGCGCGGGATCGACCTTGTTGCCCAGGAGGTTCGGCGATGCCCGCGGCCAGCCGCTTGCGCACGTTGTCGTGGGCGACGATGGTGGCCGTCTTGCCGAGCGCCTCGTTGCCGCCGGTGTGGTCGCCGTGCCAGTGGGTGTTGAGCACGAAGCGCACCGGCTTGTCGGTGAGGCCCTTGATGGCCGCCTCGATCTTGGGGGCCAGGGGCGCGAACTGGTCGTCGACCATCACGACCCCGTCGTCGCCGACGGAGACGCCGATGTTGCCCCCGGCCCCGGTCAGCATGTAGACGTTGCCCGCGACCTTCTCGGCCTTGATCTCGACCTTGGAGAAGTCGCGGTCCTGGGCCGACGAACGGCGGCGGCGCGGACGACGCGAGAGAACACGGCCAGGGACCAGACGCATCGTTACGCCTCCGAGTCACCTCCTGCCGGGGCCGCGCGCGCCCCGGTGGGTCAGCTTCGCGCTCTCGAGCGGGAACGTACTCGCGACGGCCCGGCCCCAGGTACACCTGCCGGGGCCGGGCGATCTTCTGCTCCTTGTCCTCGAGCATCTCGTCCCACTGGGCCAGCCATCCCGAGGTGCGGGGGATGGCGAACAGCACCGGGAACATGTCCACGGGGAAGCCCAGCGACTGGTAGATGAGGCCGGAGTAGAAGTCCACGTTGGGATAGAGCTTGCGCTTCACGAAGTACTCGTCCTCGAGGGCGATGCGCTCGAGCTCGAGGGCGATGTCGAGGTAGCGGGTTCTGGCCCGTGACCTCGAAGACCTCGTAGGCCACCTTCTTGATGATCCGCGCGCGCGGGTCGTAGTTCTTGTAGACGCGGTGGCCGAAGCCCATGAGGCGCACCTCGCCGCCGCTCGTCTTCACCTCCTTGATGAAGGCGGGGACCTTGTCCTTGGAGCCGATCTCCTCGAGCATGCGCAGGACCGCCTCGTTGGCCCCCCCGTGAAGGGGGCCGTAGAGGGCGGCGATGGCCGGCGGCGATGGCCGAGTAGGGGTCGACGTCCGAGCTGCCCACGCCCCGCATGGCCGAGGTGGAGCAGTTCTGCTCGTGGTCGGCGTGCAGGATGAAGAGCACCTCGAGGGCCTTCTCGAGAACGGGGTTCACCTTGTAGGGCCCCCCCACCTTGAACATCATCTGCAGGAAGTTGCCGCAGTAGGAGAGGTCGTTGTCGGGATAGGCGTAGGGCAGGCCCATCAGTGCC
>CAVTIL010000011.1:0-271693 GCA_963734695.1 uncultured Acidobacteriota bacterium | reverse complement strand
CAGACGACGCGGACGTGCTTGTGGAACGACTCCGCGGCGGAGGCCGAGCTCACCTACTCGATCGATCACGGTGCTGTAGGCGCGACGTGCAACCCGGTCATCGCCGTCGAGGTCGTCAAGAAGGAACTCGCGTATTGGACTGGCCGGATCAAGGCGCTCGCAGCGGAGCATTCGACAGCCACCGAAGGTGAGCTGGCGTGGCGCGTCATCGAAGAGATGTCGGCCAGCCGTGCCGACATGCTTCGGCCCATTTTCGAGGCACAGCATGGCCGGAACGGGCGGCTGTCGATTCAGACCGATCCGCGAATGTTCCGCGACGGCCCGGGCATCCTGCGCCAGGCGATCCACTTCGACTCGCTCGCCCCTAACATGATCGTGAAGATCCCGGCGACCTTCGCGGGGATCTGGGCGATTGAGGAAGCGACGGCGCGCGGAATCAGCATCAACGCGACGGTCTCGTTCAGCGTGCCGCAGGCTCTTGCCGTCGCCGAGGCCGTCGAGCGCGGTCTCCGACGTCGAGAAGGCGACGGCGGCGATGTCTCGACGATGGGTCCGGTGTGCACCGATCATGGTCGGCCGCCTCGATGACTGGCTCAAGGTCGTGGCCGACAAGCAGGTCATCACGGTCGATCCCGGCTACCTGGAGTGGGCGGGCGTGGCGGTGTTCAAGAACGCGTATCGGCTCTACCAGCTCGCGCGGCTACCGGCTCCGTCTGCTTTCGGCGGCGTTTCGCAATCACATGCACTGGAGCGAGTTCATCGGCGGCGACGTGGTGATTTCGCCGCCGCATGCCTGGCAGAAACGGTTCAACAGCTGCGACGTCGAGGTCAAGCCGCGAATCGATACGCCGGTCGCTCCTCACATCGTCGAGGCGCTTCAGCACAAGTTCGTGGACTTCCGTCGGGCCGTACGAGGCAGATGGCATGACGCCAGCCGAATTCGACAGCTTCGGCCCGACGGTCAGGACTCTGCGGCAGTTCTCCGACGCGTGTCACGACCTCGAACGCTTCGTGCGAGACATCCTGCTGTCGAACCCGGATGTCGCGCTGGTGCCGCCGAAATAGATCACTTCGCTTTCAGCGCTACCCGCACACTCAAGCCAAACGTGCGAGGATCGCCCGGCTGGCCCACGAAGAGCCCGGTGTTGCCCGGTGCGGCGGTGAGCAGTTCGAAATAGTTCTTGTCGAGCAGGTTGCGCGACCATAGCGTGACCGCCCAGCCACTCGCCGTCTGGAACCCGACGCGCGCGTTCACGAGCGCGTAGCCATCGACCACGAGATAGCGCGAGAACGTGGCGCTGGAGGAGAACCACGAACGGTAGCTCGTGTCAGCGGCGGCGAACAGCCGTCCCGCCGCGGCCGAAGAGCGTGGCGCGATGGCCGGCCTCTCCACCGATCGAGAACGCCCATTTCGAGATGCCTGGCAACACCGATCCGGAGATGTCCTTGACCTGCGGTCCGCCCGTTTCTTCGAGTGGAGGGGGCGCGTCCGGGAACGATTCATAGATTCCATCGGTATATGCGACCGCCGCATACAGCGTGACAGCATCCCTGACCCGGGCGCCGGCATCGAACTCTGCGCCCCGCACGCGAACCTTCTCTGCATTCGCCAAGTAGCCACGCAGCACGCCGACACTTGCGTTGGTGACCTGCGCCTGGAAGTTCTTGATCTGCGTGTCGTACACGGTCACGTTCGCCGTAAGCCCCTTGCGCAGCTCGGTCTTCACTCCGGCTTCGAAGTTGTGCACATCTTCAGGTTTCACTGCCGCCGCGGATAACACCGGGCGATTCAGCGCGTCAGTCGGCACGCCGTTCAGGTTCAGTCCGACCGACTTGAAGCCGGTGGCGTAGGTGACGTACGCATGCACCGATTCACTTGCCTTGTACGCGGCCGTCAGTTGGCCGGAGAGATTCGTGTCGTCAACATCGGCTTGATAGGCCTGCGGTGCGAGAACGGATCGTTGCAGCGCGATGAGCGCGGGGTCGTCAGTCTGCAGGCCGCCGTAGATCTGCTGATCGAAGTTCACGTCCTTCTGGTCGTAATTGATCCGAAGTCCAGGCAGCAGCCGAAGCCGATCGCCGAGCGAGAGTTCAAGCTGCCCGAAAAGCGCGGCGCTCGTATTGCGGTAGGTGACGAACTGATTGAAGCCGTAGCCGTCGAGGAGTCCCGGCGTGGCTGCGAGGGCGCTGGGCGCCAGCAGAAAGCGAGCGGCCGCAGTCCCTTGCTCCTGCTTGAACGATGGACTCGAGTCGATGCCCTGGTGGAACCCAAAAGCTCCGACGACGAAGTTTGCGCGCGGCGTCAGATCGCCAGCGTACCGGATCTCTTGTGTCCACTGCCGTTGAGTGGACGGGGCCGCAGAGATGGTCGTCACCGGAAGGCCAATGAAATCGCGATCGCTCGACGGGTTCCAGTTCCAGTATCGCCACCCGCTCGTGGACGTCAGACGGCCGCGTCCGAGCTTCCAGTCAAGATTAAGTGCCACGCCGCCGAGGTCCTGATACGAGCGCAGCGGCGAATCGACGTCGGTGACGCGATCGAACGCATTGACGCTCGGCGCGGTGTATCCGAGATCGGCAGCGATTTGCGGGTATTGGCGGTTGGCCGGGCGTAGTGTCGGCGCCACGCCTGCGATCATCTGTGTGTACCCTTCGGGACGCTGACGGGTGTGGTCGGCCGATGCGGTGATGGCCACCTTGTCGGAGGGCGCGAACAGCACCTGCCCGCGGACACCGGCGTTGTTCAGGTCATTCACCCGATGGCTTGTTTTCACGTTCAGGACGGTGCCATCACGCTCGGTCCCTGAGAACGACAGCCGCCCCGCGACTTTCTTGCCGAGCGGTCCCGTAACGGAGGCTTTCAGCTGGACGAAGTCCCGATCGCCAAGATTCAGCTCGACCTCCGTCGACCGGCTGAACGCCGGCTTCCGGGTGGTCACGCTGATCGCGCCGGCCGTGGTGTTCTTTCCGAACAGCGTCCCCTGCGGTCCCCGCAGCACTTCCACCCGCTCGACATCGAGGAAGTCGAGCGTGGCCGAGGCGGGCCGCGCGTAAAACACCCCGTCGATGTACAGGCCGACGCCTGGTTCGAGACCATCGTTCGTCAGTCCGAACGGCGCGCCAAGCCCGCGGATGTTGATCGCGGAATTGCGCGGGTTGCTCGAGTAGAACTGCACCGTTGGAATCAGTTCCTTCAGCCGATTGACGTTGAACGCCCCGGCGCCGGCTGCGAGTCTTCCGTCGATAACGGAGAGCGGGATCGGCACTTCCTGCGCGACTTCTTCGACCCGACGGGCGGTCACGACCACCGCCTCGGTCAATTTGGATGGCACAAGCGTGACGTCGATCGCGGCGCTGTGATCGGTCGCGACGACCGTTTGACGGGCAACCGCTTCAAAACCGTCGATCGAGATCTCGACACGGTAGCGACCAGGCGCCAGCGCGTCCGACCGGTACGCACCCTGCGCGTCGCTGACCGCTTCCGCGATCGCCCCGCTGCTTTCATTGACGACGCGAACCGTCGCTCCCGGAATCGCAGCCCCGGACGCGTCGCGAATCGACCCCGTGATGCTGCCGGAGCCGGCTGTCCCCTCGGCGGCCGCCAGAGCAGCACTCAGTGTGAAAACCAGAAGCAAAGCCAACCATCGGTGCGACATAGGACTCCACGAACAGGCAAAAGCACTCGCCGGAAACGCCACGCGGATCACGACCGAGTCGCCGACGTGATGTGCAAGGTGTGGACCGCGGCGATTTGTTGGGCGAAAGCGTCTGGTTTTGTATTAATGATCGTATGCTGTTAAATAAGATAGAATTTCAGTCATTAAAGACAGATAATATCTAGCATATGTCAAGGAAACTAGCCGCTGATGCACGCACCAGCGCCGACCGCTTGATCGAAGGCGAACCTCAGCCACCCGACGAACGGTTGATCGGCGGGGACACCGGCCTTGCCGCGGTCATGGCGCGCGCCCGGCTCGTCTCAAAGAGCGGCGCCCCGGTGCTCCTCTTTGGAGAAACCGGAACCGGCAAGGAGATCATTGCCAGAGCGATTCACGAGCAGTCGCCATTCCGGCGCGGACCCTTCCGCCGCGTGAACTGCGGGGCCATTGCGCCTGAACTCATCGACTCGGAGCTGTTCGGCCACGAACCAGGAGCGTTCACCGGCGCCGTGAACCGCCGAAAGGGCTGGTTCGAGCAGGCTGATGGCGGCACATTGTTCCTGGACGAAGTGGGTGAGCTGCCGCCCGCGGCGCAAGTGCGTCTTCTCCGTGTGGTGCAGGATGGCGAGGTCATCCGCGTTGGCGGTGAGCGAGCGGTCCATGTCAAGGTCCGCATCGTCGCGGCGACGCACCGCGACCTGCCGGCCATGGTTGAGGCCCAATCGTTCCGGGAAGATCTGTATTACCGCTTGGCGGTGTTTCCGATTGTGATCCCGCCGCTTCGCGACCGGCCGACCGATATTCGGGCATTCGCGGACTACTTTGCAGAGCGCGCGGCCGATCGTTTCGGCCTTCGGCCGGTACCGGTCTCTGATGACGACGTCCAGGTGCTGGCCGCGTACCGATGGCCGGGCAACGTGCGTGAGATGGCCGCAGTGATGGATCGTGCCGTGCTCGTCGGCCAGGGCCGCACGCTGAACGTCATGGCGGCGCTCGGCCACGGGGAGCGCCAGAATGACGCACGGTCCGGCGCATCCTCAGCGCGATCGGACGAACGTCGAGGGGCTCAGTCCATCGAGCCGCTCGATGTTGTGATGCAGCGCCACATTGAGCGGGCGCTCCACGAGACGCACGGGCGCGTCGAGGGGCCTCACGGCGCCGCGCGTCTGCTGCGTATCAATCCCCACACGCTCCGCGCCCGGATGCGCAAGCTGAAAATCCACTGGCGAGGTTTTCGTCCAGCTCCTGCCCGGTCAACCTGAGGTCAGCGGGAGGTCTGCTGCTTGCGAACCAGTTCTTCGACGAGGTCCGTGGCGACCGCAGAAGAGACCTGCTCGTCGGGCTCGGTTCCCGCAGAATCGACCCGGACGTTCAAACCTCGTTCCTTGGCCGCGCGCTGAAAATAGGCTGACGCAAGCACGCTCTTTGCGGCGCCGTGTGGGCACAGGAAGAGGATTGATGGTGGCTTTGTGGCGAGAATCTGAGCGCCTGATGGGCCTGCGACTGATAGGCATGCAACGGCGGCAGCGGTGAGGGTCGTCCGCAATCCAAAGCCTGTCATGATGGCATCTCCCCTTTCGAGGCGGCGTGTGCGTTGCTCCGTGCGAGTGTACACTGGGTACTGGTTCTCCCGATCCCTATGACCACCGAACATGCAACGACGCGAGTGCCGGCGATGCGACGGTTCGATTCCGTCGTGTCCGAGATAATCGTCGAGACACCGGATACGATCACGGCCGTTCTCGACGTCGGTGAGCCGGTCATTTACCGCGCTGGTCAGTACGTCACGATCGACCCGCACCAGTTCCCCGCGCTCGGCAGCATGACCCGCTACCTCGAACACCTGAAGGGGCGGACCGAGCCGCCGCGTGCGTACTCGATGTTTTCCGCGCCTCACGAGGACGGCGTCGCGATTACGATTAAAGAAGAGCTGTACGACGGGCAGATGGCGTATCCGCCGTTGATCTCAGGGTTCCTCGTACACCAGACCCGCGTCGGCGATCGCATGTCCGTGGTCGGCTTTGCCGGTGCCTACGTGCTGCCCGATCACGTCGATGCCGATCACATCCTTCACCTCTGCGCCGGGTCCGGCAGCGTGCCAAACGTGTCGATGATCAAGGACGGTCTCCGACGTCATCCGGACCTGCGACATACGTTCGTGTACTCGAACAAGACCTGGCAGGACGTCATCTTCCGGAGCAGCCTGGCGAGCCTTCGGAGAGCGAACCCCGACAGGCTGCGGGTCATTCACACGCTCACGCGCGAGTCGGATATTTCATCGGAGGATGAAGACGCGCGACGCGGGCGCGTCACGCTCGAACTGCTCGAGGGCATTCTCGAGCACGAGCCGCACTCGCTGATCTATGCGTGCGGTCCGGCGATCAGCGTATGGGACAAGCGCGCACACGCGGCAACCGGCACGACCCCGCCGCCGCGTTTCCTCGAAACGATGCAAAGCTATCTCACGACGCTTGGCGTGCGCCGCGACCGCATCAAGATCGAAGCGTTTGGTTAGTTGGCTCTCTTACTTCTTCAAGGCCCGTAAAAAGAATTCCAGCTTGGCGGAGTCGGCCACGCTCATCGGTCCTGTCTGTGCCCCTATCTCCATCGTCTTGTGGGCCGTGGAGCTGTAGGCCGGCCACTGAGGAAGGCCGGGGCCGTTTGGGTCTCCCTTCGTCGCGAAGTTGACCCAGTACGACGACATGGTGTCCGACACTTTCTTGTCGACGGGTTCCCAGGGACGATCCAGCCGACCGATCGTTTGGAAGACGTACGGAACTTCTGATGTGTGGAACGCACCGAACTCCGGGTGCGCCGGCCACGGCAGCACGCGGTCGAAGTAGTAGGTGTAGATGTGTTTGCTCGCCTTCTCCTGGTCACCTGACCACAGGTCCATCGAAACGCGGGCGCGGTCGCGACCCACCGTCTTCTGAACGGCCGTCACCTCGCTGTCAGCGGTCACGGGATACAGCTTCAGGAACGCCGTGGCCTGATCGCCATATGTTTGCTGCGCCGCGGCCTCGTACGTGGCCGCTGATGGCGCTGCTGCGCCCCGGCCGCCTCCGCCGACGCCGATGTCGTCCGCAACGAACCCAAGCATGAGGGGCACCTGCTCACCCGGATCGGTCGCGGGCAGCACCCAGCCATCCTTGAAGGGACCGTTGGGCGCCGCCACGCCGCCGCGGCCAGCAGGCGTGAAGAACGTGGCCGGCGGCAGAGCCCGCAGATCTGCGAGCGAGTGCGCGCCCTTTGACTCCGCGTATCGCGCGCCGGCCGCCTCTCGATCGGCAAGGGTGACATTCGCGCCGAGCGCGGCGGATGGCAGCAGGCCAGGACCACTCTGCGCGATTGCGCGCGCGAACAGCCCCTTGGCCAGCGGCGAGCGCATCAGATCGACGACGGAGATCGCTCCGGCTGACTGGCCGAAGATCGTGACTTTGGCAGGGTCTCCGCCAAACGCTGCGATGTTCTTTTTTACCCACTGCAAGGCGGCGATCTGATCGAGCAGCCCGTAGTTGCCGGACACATGCTGTTCAGATTCCTTTGACAGCTCGGGGTGCACGAAGAAGCCGAGAGGGCCGACCCGATAGTTCACGCTGACCAGGACGACGCCCTTCTTCGCCAGCTCGGTGCCGTCGTAAACGGCCACCGAGCTCGAGCCCTCGTTGAACCCGCCGCCATAGATCCAGAACATCACCGGAAGTCTGGCGGTCGCGCTCGTCGCCGGCGTCCAGACGTTCAGAAACAGACAGTCTTCGCCGATAGGCCCCTGGGTCATGAACTCTTCGGTCCACGGAAGCCGCGAGCCCGCCTGGTTCTGCATGCAGCTCGTCCCGAAATGATCGGCCTTGCGCACGCCGTCCCAGTGCGCGACGGGCTGCGGGGCGCGCCAGCGAAGATCGCCCACCGGAGGCGCGCCAAACGGGATGCCGAGATATGCGGTCACACCGCCGGCCGCGGGCGCACCCGACAAGGCTCCAGCATCGGTCTTCACCGTGCCGAGGTCCGCTCTTACCGTCAGGGCAGTTGCTGCAAGGAACGTGAAGCCGATGACGACTCGGGCCAAGGAATACATTCGTCTAGACATGCAGTCGATACTACGACAATTCGATCGAACGCATTACACTCGCTGACTCTGACCGAGCTCCTTCGTCCCCTGACACGCGTCAACGCCATCGCGATGGTTGCAGGAACGATCATCGGGGCGTCTATTTTCGTGCAACCGTCGGAGGTTGCCCGTCACCTCGAGACCCCAATCCAAATCATGCTCGTCTGGGCGGCGTGCGGTGCGCTGACGCTTGCCGGGGCGATGGTCTGCGCGGAGCTCGCGTCCGCATTTCCCGAAACCGGCGGCGTCTACGTTTTCCTGCGCGACTCGTTTTCGCCGTTGACCGGCTTTCTCTGGGGCTGGGCGATGTTCTGGAGCATGCACACCGGAATCGTCGCGGCGATCGCCATGGTCTTCGCCCGCTATGCGTCGTTCTTCATTCCCGTCGGGGATGCCGGCGTTCGCGCGATCGCGGTGGGCCTGATCCTCGCGCTGTCGGTGCTTAACTATGTTGGGGTACGCCTGGGAAGTCGCGTCCAAACACTCCTGACGGGCGCGAAGGTGGCGGCGATCCTCGTCGTGGTTGCGATCGGGTTTCTGCTCACTCAACAGACGCCCCTCGGTCCGCCGGCCGACGCACTGAGCTTGGCGACGGATACCGGATCTGTGCGGGAGTTTCTACTCGCCATGGTCGCCGGTCTGTTTGCGTACGGCGGCTGGCATATGGTGACCTACACCGCCGGTGAGACCCGGATGCCGGCGACTGTGATCCCTGCGGCGCTCGTTACTGGCGTGGTCATCGTGACCGCCTGCTACGTCGCGCTCAACCTCGTCTATCTGCGCGTCCTGCCACTCGAGGTCGTCCGCTCGTCCACGCGAATCGCCGCTGATGCAGCCGACGCGGTGGTCGGCCGAGGAGGATCGGCAGTGCTGGCAGTTCTGGTCATGGTGTCGTCGGCGGGTGCGCTGACCGGTATCATTCTGACTGGACCGCGCGTGTACTACTCGATGGCGCAGAATCGGCTCGCGCCAGGCTGGCTCGGCCACATCGATCCGGTCCATCACACACCGTCGCATGCCATCCTGGCGCAGGCGATCTGGGCGAGCGTTCTCGCCGCGACCGGAGTCTATAGGCAACTGGTCACTCGCGTGATCTACACCGAGTGGCTATTCTTCGCGTTGATGGCGGCTGGTCTGTTCGTGCTGCGCCGCCGTCCCGGCTACAGGCCGGACTTTCGGGCGTGGGGGTATCCGCTCGTGCCCCTGGCGTTCATCCTCGCGTCGCTGACGATCGTGGTCAATCAGTTCGCGGTCGATCCGCGCGAAGCCGCCGCAGGCCTCGGGCTCGTCGTGCTCGGCGTCCCCGTCTACTACTATATGCGGCATGCGAATCGTTGATTTCCACAACCACTACTATCCGCCCTCGTACTGTACGCGCACTCGAGACGGCGTCGGTCGTGAAAGTGACCTACGACGCAGAGGGCAATCCGTGCGTGCACTATCCGGGGGATTACAACATCCTCGTCCCCGGCCATCGCGACATCGCGTATCGGCAGCGGGTCCTCGACGAGCAGGGCGTGACCACGCAGGTTGTCAGCTTCACGACGCCAGGCGTCCACGTTGAACCGCCCGAGGTTGCGGTCAAGCTTGCGCGCGAGATCAATGATGCGTTCTCGCAGGTGGTCCGCGAACGCGCGCCACGATTCACCGCGCTCGCGACGCTGCCGCTGAACGATCCGGCCGCATCGGTGCTGGAGCTCGAGCGTGCCATGACGGACTTGAAACTTCCCGGTGCGATGGTCTTCAGCAATGTCAATCACGTCGCCCTTGCGGACGATCGCTTTGCGCCGCTTTGGAAGAAGGCGGACGAGCTCGGCGCGGTCATCTACATCCATCCGACTGATCCAGCGGGCGTCGAGGCGATGCTGGAGTACTGGCTGATGCCGCTCGTGGGCTTCCTGATGGACACGACGCTCGCGGCAGCGAAGCTCGTCTTCACCGGCGTCGTCGCGCGTCACCCGCGAATCCGCTGGGTGCTGACGCACATGGGCGGAGCGATTCCCTATCTCGCCGAGCGCCTCGACCGTGGGTATCGTGCCTTTGCCGACTGCCGGCAGCACATCGATCGGCCGCCGTCCGAGTATCTGCGCCACTTCTACTACGACACAGTCAATTTCAACCCCGCAGCGATCCGTCTCGCGCTCGATTTCGCAGGGGAGGATCGGATCCTTGCCGGGAGCGACTATCCGCATCAGATTGGCAGCATCCCGCTGATGATCGAGTCGATTCGGGGGCTGGACGTGAGTGACGACGTGCGGCGGAAGATCTTTGGCGGCAACGCAGCGCAGCTGCTCGGATTGGGGTAGAGAGTGGCGCAAGCTGAATCGGTCGGATTAGACTAGGATTCGTTTAATCCTGTAGGTTTCAAAACTCTGTAGCGCAGGGCTTTAGCCCAGCCCGAGGTTCAGTCCTGAAGGGCTGCGCCACAGGTTTTGAAACGAGTTCTCGGGTTCGTCGTAGATCCTGTAGCCCGTCTCGAGTCTCCAAGGAGTGAAGATGTCCCGCTTTTTCCGTTCCGTGCTCACCGCTATCGTGATTGCAGGCTCGGCATCATTTCTTATGGCGCACGTGACGGCGGCGATACAGGGCGGAGGACAGCCCGCCGCGCAGGGCGCCCGATCCGCAGCCGCGGCCTCGGTGACGCCGGAGCAGGCGGCCCCGTTCATTGGCGACTGGCTCGTCAGCCTGTCCATGGGCGCGGGAGATGCGACGCTGGCGGTCAGCGTAAAAGCCGATGCCGGCAAGGTGACCGCGACGGTCGGCTCGGACACGCAGCCGACGGTGAACGTGACCGACATTTCTCTTTCGGGCAAGAGCCTCCTCCTCAAATACACCACCGACATGCAGGGCACGCCGCTGTCGACGGCCATCACGCTGACGCCTGAGGCCGCAACCATGCGGGCGAACATGTCGCTCATGGACGGCCAGTTCGAGATGGCCGGCACGGCCGCAAAACAGGCGCCCGGCACGCCGATTCGCGCCAGCGGCTTCGGCGGCGGTGGCCGCGGATCGATGCCGAGCCCGGCGACCGATTTCACGCCGAAGCCTGCTTACACCGCTCGCACGCCGGCCGAGGAAGCCAAGGGGTTCATGCTGCCAACCGGCTACCGCATGGAGCTGGTCGCTGCGGACCCCGACGTGATCAGCCCGACGTTGATCGAATTCGACGGCAACGGGCGCATGTATGTCGGCGAGATGATCAGCTACATGATGGACGCCGGCGCCACGCGGGAACACGAACCCATCAGCCGCATCAGCCGGTGGGAAAGCACCAGGGGCGACGGCCACTACGACAAGCACACCGTGTTCGTCGACAAGCTCGTGGCACCGCGCATGATCCTCCCGCTTCAGGACGGCGTCATCCTCACGAGCGAAACCGACTCCGACGATCTCGTGAAGTGGACCGACACGAACGGCGACGGCGTGGCTGACAAGCGCGACGTCGTCTTCACCGGCATCGGTCAGAGCGGCGATGCCAACATCGAGCACCAGAAGGCCGGGCTGCTCTGGAACATGGACAACTGGATCTACACCACCTACAACCCGTTCCGGATCCGGTGGACGCCTTCGGGATTCCTCCGTGAATCCACGGCGGCTAACGGCGGACAGTGGGGCCTGGCGTCCGACGATGACGGAAAGCCGTGGTTCGTAGACGCGGGCGGCGAACGCGGGCCGATGAATTTCCAGTTCCCGATTCACTATGGCTCGTTCACGCCGTGCGCCGCAGCGGGGCGCGGAGGCCGCGCGGGTGCCGCCGCACCGGCTCCCGCGGCACCAAATCCGAACTGTCCTCAGGGGATGGAGAACGGATTCGAAAAGGACTTCTCGATCGTCTGGCCGGCGCCTGGCCTCGGTGATATGCAGGGCGGCCTGCCCCGCACACGAATGCCCGCGCAGAATCTGAATCACTTCACGGCGGCGACCGGCCCGGCGATCGTTCGCGGCGACCGCCTGCCGGAGGATCTGAAAGGCGACCTCCTCTTCACCGAGCCGGTCGGCCGGTTGATTCGGCGTGCCGCCATCGACAACGTCGAAGGGCTGACCGAACTGCGTAACGTGTATCCCGGCTCGGAATTCCTGACGAGCGTCGATCAGCTGTTCCGGCCGGTCAACATCAGCAACGCGCCGGACGGAACGGTCTACGTCGCCGACATGTATCACGGCATCATCCAGGAGCTGCAGTGGTCCGGACCGGGCTCGTACCTGCGCGCGAAGATCGAGCAGTACCAGCTGGACAAAGTCGCTCAGCACGGACGCATCTGGCGGCTCCGCTACGACGGGCGCGCGGCCGTTCCCGCGTCGTCTACGAACATCGGCCAGCCGGCCATTCCCGGGATCACACCGAATTTCGCGCCACCACGGATGTACAGCGAAACGCCCGCGCAGCTGGTCGCGCACCTCTCGCACCCGAATGGCTGGTGGCGCGATACGGCACAGCGGCTGCTGATCCTGAAGCAGGACAAGTCAGTCGTCCCGGCGTTGGAGCAGACGGTTCGATCGTCGGACAACCTGCTCGCACGATTCCACGCTCTATGGACGCTCGAAGGACTTGGAGAATTGAAGCCCGCCGTCGCTCGTGCCGCGATGGAGGACAAGAATCCGCGGATGCGCATCCAGGCGATTCGCGCGAGCGAGACGCTCTACAAGGCCGGCGACAAGAGCTTTGCCGGCGACTATCGCTCGATGACGAAGGATCCTGACACGAACGTCGTCATCCAGGCATTGCTCTCCGCGAATCTGTTCAAGCTGCCTGACGCTGCTGATCTCGTCAAGGCTGCGCAGAGTGCGAACAAATCGAAGGGTGTCGCGCTCATTGGTGACCGTCTGCTCGCGCCGGCGCCGAATTTCGGTGGCGGCGGCGGGCGCCGCGGTGGTCCGCTGAATCCGGAGGAAGAGAAGCGGCTGCAGCAGGGGAACGACGTATTTGGTGCGGTGTGCTTCGCGTGTCACGGCACGGATGGAGCGGGGGCGGCGATGGAGAACGCTCCTGCCGGCACAATGCTGGCGCCGCCGCTCGCGGCATCGCCTCGTGTCCAGGGCCATCGTGACTACGTGATCAAGATCCTCCTCAAAGGGCTCACGGGTCCGCTCGAGGGCAAGACGTATCGTGACGTCATGGTGCCGATGGGCGGAACCGACGAGTGGATCGCGGGAATCGCGTCCTACGTCCGCACCAGCTTTGGGAACACGGGCGGCATGGTCACCCCGGCTGATGTCGCTCGAGTGCGGACCGAGATTGCCGCACGCAAGGATCCGTGGACGATTGCCGAGCTCGAAGCGTCGCTTCCGCGTTTGATCGACTCACAGCAGTGGAAGCTCGCCGCGAGTCATGGCGCCGAGACCGCCGCTGGCGCGGCGACGCTTCGCGGCTGGAGCACGGGTGCGCCGCAGGAGCCGGGCATGTGGTTCTCCGTCGAGCTTCCACAGCCCGTGGTGCTTACTGAGATTCAGTTCGACTCGATGACGACGGCGGTGGGCGGAGGCCGCGGAGGACGGGGCGGTCCGGTTCCGGCGGCTCCTGCCGGTGCGGCGACGCCGCCAGCCGGTGCTCCTCCTGTGGCGACTGCGCCAGCGGGTCAGCCTGGCGCACCAGCCGGTGCTCCTCCTGCAGGGAGCGCCCAGTCCGTTCCCCTTGGACGTGGAGGCCGTGGCCTCGGCGGCGGAGGCTTCGGTGGAGGCGGAACGCCTGTCGTCGGCTATCCACGCGGCTACTCGGTGCAGGTCTCGACCGACGGCACGAACTGGAGCAAGCCCGTGGCTGAAGGGAAAGGCGACGGCGCGCGCACGACGATCACCTTCGCTCCGACCCGTGCGAAGTTCGTGAAGATTACCGAGACCGATACGCCGGCCGATCCCGCGGCGTGGTCGATCCGCAACCTGCGCATCTACGAGGCGCCCGCGAGTTCGTCGCGATGAACAGCGCGAGCCGCAACTTCCTGTTCGTTCGCTGGTCGGACATCGCGGCGACGGGGGTGCCGCTCCTTGCGAACACCCCGTCGCGCGCGGGTACTGCTAGGTAACGTCTTCGGTCCGGAAGGGGGACAAGATGGAGGGGTCATTGATTGAGAGATCTCGGAGATGATCTCTCAACCGGTCGCGCAGCAGGCGCCGGACCTGCCATTCGCCTGCATTGCGCCGGATGCCAATGACAACATGCGTGGGATCCGAAGAGGGTTTGTGAAGCCTGAGAATGACCTCGGTATAGTCTGTGGCGCCTTCGCCATTGGTCGCCGCAAACACCTGGAGCGCCGGATCTTCCTGGCGCGCCACATCCGCCGCAACCCGTCGAACATCCGGCAGCGTGAGTGGCATGATTTGTGACCTCGTTTCGAGTTCAGTCCACATACATGAGCGCCGTTGGGTCGCCGTCCTTTCTCATAAGGATCTTACGGCCCCGGCGAGGATGAGTTCCCGAGGCCAAGAAACCCAGTAGAACCCGGACAAGGATCAGGGAACCGGTACCGCGACCCGGTTCGCTGGGACGATCTGCGCTTGATACGCGAAGACTTCGCGGCTCCGCGGATCCACGAGCACCTTGAGCCAGTTCACATCGTTGGTACCGTTGGCCTGATTGTCCCCAAACGTTTCAACACGGGTGAAGTTCTCGAGTCGGCGGCCCTGTGGGTCGAGGAAGGGCCTGTCGACACGGAAGTAGTGCGAGTCTCCGTGCACGTACGCGACCGGCAAGTCGGAATTCGATGACCGCATTGCGCAACGCCGTCAAATATTCCACGAACCCGTCGGTCGCGCCGTCGGTCTGTGCCAGAGTTTTCGGATCGCGAAGTTGCGTCGCGGGCCATCAGTCTGATCCCAGCCGGGATTCGCCTGCGCGATCAACATGACCGCCGCCGAGTGCCGCTGGCGAGCCTCGTCGAAGATTTCCTGCAGCCACGCGATATTCGCGTGGTTGCGAGCCGCCCACTCGTTGGTGTCGGGCGCCGTGTCGCAGAGGTTGTTGCACGAACCCTGGACGTTGAGTGTGGCGTATGTCACGCCGCCAAACGTCCAGAGACGGTTTTCCACGCACGGGACCATGCCGCTGAGTCCCAAACACAAGGCGTCTGTTTGCACCCGCTGGCGCATGCGGTGCTGGCCAAATGAGAACGGCGTGTTGAACAGGACCGCACGCTCGTGGTCCAGGCGCTCGAGAGAATTGAATCCGCCGTTCGCCGGACGATCGCAGTCGGTCCAGTCGTTGTCGCCGGGGGTGAACATGGCGGGAGCTTTGAGGGAATTGAGGAAGGCCTTCGATCGCTCGTACAGCGCGTCATCGCAAATGCCGCCGACCGGATCCAGCCTTGAGGTCGCCGTCGTGCACGGTGAACGCGAGATCCTGTCGATTCATGTCGGCGATCAGGTTGGGCACACCGATGGTCGCCTGCACATCCGAGTAGGGGAGATCGCCCCAGAGACCGATCGCATAAGTGCGTCCGTCTCCATGCTCGTCGTCTTCGTCACGATCGGATCGTTGCCCCGCGGACATTCCCGTCGCAATGGTCGCGACGAGCGTCGCGGTCAGGGCTGGTATCAGCAGTGTCCCCAGCCCCCGAGCCCGCTTCTTCGATAGTGGCTTGAGTACGTCATCTGTCCTTGTCATGCATCCTCCACGTCAATATGAAAACGTCGGTGGATGCTACTCATCGCGCCATCAAGCGCATATGACAACGGTGTAACGGTCGTGCAACAAAGAGCTAGGGTTCTGCTGGGTTCTACGAGGTTCTACAAGGTTCTACAGGGTTCGTTCAGGTTCTACAGGGTTCAGGTTCTGCAAGGTTCTGCGCGGTTCGTTGCGGCGAACCCAGCAGAACCTGAGAACGAACCCCGCAGAACCTAATAGAACCTTGTAGAACCTTGTAGAACCTGACTTAGAGAAGGGTGCCTTTGAGGACCACGAGTGCGACGGAAAAATAGATGACCAGCCCTGTCACGTCGACGAGCGTGGCGACGAACGGCGCCGAGGAGGCGGCCGGATCGAAGCCGAGCCGTTTCAAGAGAAATGGCAAGAGCGATCCGCTGAGCGTGCCCCACAGCACCACGCCGACGAGGGCTACGGCAACGGTGATCGCGACGAGCAGCCAATGCGGTCCATAGATGTTCGAGAACGCGGACCACACGGAGATGCGAAGGAAGCCGATGCTACCCAGGATCGCGCCAAGTGACAACCCGGCGAGAATCTCCCGACGCATCACCTGCCACCAGTCGCGAAGAGTGACTTCTCCAAGCGCGAGCGCGCGGATGACCAGGGTCGAGGCCTGCGATCCGGAATTGCCACCGCTCGAAATGATCAACGGAACGAACAGCGCGAGAACCACAGCTTTCGAGATTTCCTTTTCGAAAGCGCCCATCGCGGTGGCGGTCAGCATCTCGCCGAGGAACAGTGCCGTCAGCCAGCCGCCGCGCTTCTGAATCATTCGCCAGAATCCGACCTGCATGTACGGTTCATCGAGCGCCTCGGATCCGCCGATGCGCTGGATCTCCCGGGTCGCCGTCGCCTCCGCGACGTCCAGGACGTCGTCAATGGTGACGATGCCGATGAGCATGCCCGCAGTGTCGGTGACCGGCAGCGCCGAGCGATCGTACTGTCGGAACACGCCAACGGCTGCTTCCTGATCGTCGGTGGCCTTCAGCGCGACGAAACGGCGATCCATGAGGTCCGCGACGCGCCGATCGACGGGCGCCAGCAGGAACTCACGAATTCGAACGTCGTCGATGAGCTGGCCCTTTTCATCGACCACGTAGATGACGTTGAGCGTCTCGCTGTCCCGACCGTGCGTGCGGACGTAGTCGAGGACCTGCTGGATCGTCCACTGCTCGCGTACCGAAACATAGTTCGGCGTCATGAGACGCCCGACCGACTTCTCCGGATAGCCAAGCAGGGACACCGCGACCGAGCGTTCGGCGGGCGTCAGCAGTGCCAGCAGCTCGCGAGTGACTTCTGCCGGCAGCTCTTCGAGGAACAGGGTGCGGTCGTCGGGCGCCATGTTGTTGAGCAGCTCGGCGACCTCGCCCTGGGCCATCGTCTTCAGCAGGCCTTCCTTGGCTTCTTGCGACAGGTACTCGAAAACGGCAGCGGCATCTTTTCTGGGCAGCACCCGGAAAACAATGACCTGATCTTCGAGGCTCAGCGACGTCAGGACTTCCGCGACGTCGCCGGCGTGCCGATTGCGCAGCACGTCGCGGAGCCTCGCGTAGTCGCGGACGCGCAACATGGCCGCGAGTTCCTCGGCCGGCTGCGCGACCTCCCGGATCGCGGCTAGGGCTTGGTCCCGTTCGGGACCTTTCAGTTGGTCTTCCATTTGTCTCAACGCTGCTCTGACGACGTCGTGGTGATGCACGTGCGGACCGACGGCTTTGATGGCGTCGAGCCACAGGCGGTGAATCAGGTCGAGGTCGACTGGTGAGAGGGACGGCGGGTGCGCGCCAAGATGATACGAATCAGCGCGGCCGCTGCGATGACAGATCACGAGCCGCACGTCCAGCGGCTCCGGCTTTTCGGCTCGCTCCCAGACTTCGCCGAGCAGGCGGGCCTGATCGATTGCCGAGAGCGTTGACGACTCGCCGACGTACACGTCGGACGATCGGAGGCGGATGACCGTGCCGACGATCGCGTCGATCACGTTGCGCGCGGGTACGATCATGAGGCGGACCGGGCGCCCGATGCGCTCGGCGAGCACGACGACGTCCGACAACAGCCGGCGCTCGTACGCCGTCGGTGTGCTCTGCCCGGCCGCGTCCTCGGACACGTCCACGTCGATCAGCCTCGCGGTCATGACCACGACATCGCGATCGCCTGCGGCCTGAAGCGCCGCCACGACGTGGGACAGCGCGTGCGGGTTGCGCACGGGCACCAGCACGTTGCCCGGTCGAGCGGCGATCTGATCGAGCGAGAGTTCTGTGGCAAGCAGCAGATCGGCGGCGCCCTCGTCGGCCTCGGCTTCCGCGTCCGGGGCGCGCTTCTTCCCGAGCGTCATCGATGCCGAAACCAGCGTGATCAGCACGGCCGACGCGATGGTGGCGATATCGCCGGCCGCGATCATGGCCAGCCCGCTGATTGCGACAAGCACGCCCGTCGTGAGAAGACCCAGCGGCAGATCGCGGCCCTTCAACCGCATCGTTCCCGGTGTCTTGAACGGTGTGCCGCTCGATCGGATTCGCCGCAGCCGCGCCAGTGCTGCTGCGGCCAGCACGATCATCACAGCGATGGCAAATCCGTACGCGCGGGCCAGCCAGCCAACGCGGCCGGCTGTCGCGATAATGACGAGAACCACCGCCACGATCGTCATGTCGATCGCGCGTGCAGGGGTTCCGAAGCGAGCGTGAAGCGACGCGAGACCCGACGGGAGGGTGCCGTCCGTTGATGCGCGATGGAGGAGTTTCTCGGCATCGCGAAGTGCCGCGTCAGCGGCGGGCATGACGACGAGGATCGCTGCGGCCGCGACGGCGAGCGTCATCAGGGTTCGCGCCCACGGAGGTCCGGCCAGGTGCTGCGCGAGGCCGGCCAGTGGGTCGTTGACCCACATCGCTTGATCGGGTGCTGGTACCAGCAAAACAACCAGAAAGGTGCTCAGCGTCGTCACGGCCAGAGCGAAAACCACGGTCAGGTTGCCCGTTCGGCGCAGCGCGTCGAGACGTGGTGGCGGGAATTCGTGCGCAGCACGCGCCAGCGCCTCACCGCCGCCGATCACCGGCAGCACCAGGGCTAGCCCAAGCGCGCAGGTGACAGCGAGATCGACGAGTGGCCACCCGGTGTGAATCATCCGCACGGGCGGAGACGCCAGCAGCGAGAACGATGCCGCACGGTGTGTCAGCGTCAGGACACCCCAGATCATCGACAAAACCAGGATGCCGACACCGATCCAGACGCCCCGCGCCAGGGCCTCGCGTCGCGGCTCCCGGCCCGTGCGGGCCGAGATCCACAGAAGTCCCATGGCTACGACCGAGAGCAGCGTGGCCAGGTCCTCGGGCCTTGCAGATTCCGTAAAGCGCCACTCTGCGGTGGCGATGACGACGACGCTGGCGATGTAGTGGCCCACGACGAGGCAGGTCAACGCGCCGAGCAGCAGACGCTCGACCAGGGCGACGCCTACCGCGACGCCACCTGCCCGCGGGCCGAAGGCGGCGACGATTCGGCCTTCGAAACCGCCAGGCATGAGCAGCGCCCAGCTTTCCAGGTCGATCGCGCGAACGAGCACGGCCAGCCCCGCTGCTGCGAGGACGAACCATGCGGCCGAGGGGCCCAACGCAATCGGTGTGTCACCCGCGACGAAAAACGCCGCGATGCCGAGTTGCGCGATGACGAGTGCCGCGGCGTTCCGGACCGAGAGAAACCGCTGGAGCGCCGGCGAAGACAGGACGACTCGTATCGGATGACGGTGCGGGATTGGCGAGAAGGGAGTCATTCCGGGAAACGGTCAGCGGTCTGGATCGAACGATGATAGCCCGACGACCCGTGATGTCGCGAGCCACGATACTTCGTGACCTCCGACCGGCCGGAGCCACGAACATTTTTCGAGCCCCTGCCCGGTCCATGAATGTTCAGCAATTGTCGCAATTACATGGAGATTCGTGCCTTGGCGAATCAGGCCCCACATCTCGTAGAAGGCATCATTATTGCTCCCCGACGTTCCAATGTCGTTGCTTCGGTGCGCCACCTTACTCACGATCATCACCTTGTTTGTCGGCGTGCAATGCGTTGCCGCGCAGTCTGCGCCTCTCGTCGAGGCCGAGCCCGACGTTCAGGCTCAGGCCCCGGTCTCGAGTCAGCTGACCCCTCCCAAGCCATCGAATCGTCCACCAGGCTGCGAAGGCTGCCCTCCACGGCGCCTTGGCAGGTCGTTCCTGGTCGTCACCGTCGTGAACGGTTTCTATGAGATGGCCAATCTGATCCGCGGACAGGACACGGCGAAGATTACGCCGGACAGCTGGTGGACCAACATGAAACGCGGCTGGGAGTGGGATCTCGACGACTTTTCGGTCAACCAGATTGGCCACCCGTATCAGGGGAACAACTACTTCACGAGCGGGCGAGCCAACGGTCTGAATTTCTGGGAATCTGCCGCATTGACCGCGTTCGGCAGCGGAACCTGGGAGTACTTCGGCGAAACGAATCAAGCGTCTCTCAATGATTTCATCAATACGACGCTTGGCGGAATCGCGCTCGGGGAAATGTTTCATCGCACGGCGTGGTTGCTGCGCGACCCGACAAAGTCGGGCGGGTCTCGAACAAGGGGCGAGATTTTTGCGACCGTGCTGGATCCGATGACCGGGGTGACCCGCTTCATCTCGGGCGATGCATCCCGCGTCACCGAGAAGCCCCAAGACATGGTGCCTTCGACCGTCGGTTTGAATGCGTCGGCCGGGGCATTGTGGCGGGGCTCGAACACCGACACGATCGAGTCGCAAGGGTATGGGTTTCTAGAGACGGACCTTCTGTACGGGGATTTCACGACCGGCGACAGTCACACCCCCTATGACGCGTTCTCCGTTCGACTGAGCTTCGGTGGCGGCAGCGCCTTCAGCGAGGCCCGCGTGCGTGGCCGATTGTTCAGCGGCACGTTCCACTCGACACTCATCACCGTCTCGCAGGACTACCAGTACAACAAGAATCCAGCGTACCAGTTTGGCGCGCAGGCGGTCGCGACGAACTTCAGCTACGCGAAGCAGCTGAGTGCTCACAACTCCATGTTCCTGGCCGGTTGGGGAGGAGTCACGATTCTCGGCGCCATCGATTCCATCCCGCTCGGCGGGATTGTGGAGGTGCCGGTCGATCCCGATGCCGGGCAGGGCGTATCGACTGGTCCGCGGTACTACGACTACGGGCCTGGAGGGAACGTCGGGGCCTTCTTCACGATCAGACGTGACAATCGCCCCCTCTTGAACATCGGTTACGAGCTGCATCACCTGCACATCCTGGACGGCGTCCGGGCGAATCACATGCTGCAGCGCATCCGCGGGGATTTCATGTGGCCGTTGAAGGGCAGGCTGGGAATCGGCACGACGGGCGAGTTCTTCGAGCGGAAGACTTTCTACGACGACAACCAGGGCATAGGGGTTTACCGCTTCCCGCAGTACAGGTTTTATTTGACGTGGTCTCTGTAATGATTCCCCTTCGACTCGCTGCGCTCGCTCAGGGCAGGGCCCGCATTGGTGCGCTGGCAGGCCCCACAATCCTGCTTGTCATGCTGGTGACGGGTGTGGCCCACGCGCAATCCGTGCCGCCACCATCGTCGTCTGGCCCCGGGCATCCCTGGATCGTCGGAGGCGGCAGCTCGACAACGCTGCTCGGCGATTGCACCGACTGCCCGGCTGACACCTATATGCACTCGGGCGGGGTCCTGGCCATTATTGGCGGATCGATCACGCACCGGACCGATGTCGGGGCAGAGCTCTTCTGGATACCGGCGACGACGGCGTCTGGAGACTACACGCGGACGATGTACATCATGGGCACGTTTCAGTTCCGCCCATGGCAGTCTTCAGGGTTCTTCATGCGCGTCGGCAGCGGGATGGCCGTCGTACGAAACTGGCTTGGGGCGGCCAATGCCGATCCGGCTGTCTTTACGTCGAAGGCTTTCGCGCTTGGACTCGGTGCTGGATGGGAATGGCGCCTCACCCCGCGGTTCGGTGCCCAAGTCTTCGGCACGCAGCACGCCGCCGCCCTTGGCGACTTGACCGGCAAAAACGGTAGAGTCGAGAACGTCATGGCCAACTTCTGGTCGGTCGGTGCGGCCTTCGTGATCCGCTGATCTGATTGCGGCGTCTCTCGATGTTGACCATGTCGATCCTCTCTCATTTCCACGGATCAAACGTCGGCGCGACCTCCTGCCGGATCACGACGACGGCGTCAAAGTAATCCGACCACGTTTCGGAGACGAACTTGCCAAGCAGCCGGGACGAGACGCGGCCGATTGCTCGCAGCTTCTCGGAATCCAGCAGCGCCCAGGCTGATTCGCTCGTCGCCGTGGCTTCCAACGATTCTGGCGGCGCGTCAGAGATTGGGCTCGCGGGCCGCCCGGCCCTTGACGTGTAACCTGCATACGCGGTAAATCCGACGGTGCCGACTCGATCGCCCCATCGCTCGACGACCCGCGCACCCAACGGCACCTCTGAGAGAGAGCCGCGTTGCCGCGCGGCATGCACCGTCGCCGTCCAGATAACGACGCGGCTGTTGGCCGGCAGCCGTTCGAGATACCACACCAGGTTTCGATACATCGATTCGTCACGGCCCGACGTCACGCCCAGGCGCTGGCGGTCGGCATATCTGGCAAAGCTCTCCAGCATGACGCGATCCGCCGCGTCGAGTGATCGGTTTGCCGCGGCAGCATCCGCCGCGTTGCGCGCGCACTGTTGCAGCCGCAGCTGTTCTCGTTCATCGAAAGGGTTCTTGGCGTCATACGTCCAGCCCACGTGACGGCTGACAGTTTGCCGGCACTCCGTCGCGGTGCTCTCGGAGGATGCAGCGGCAATCAGCCGGGGCAGTGCCGCCTTGGCGTAGTGAGAGGTGATGCTCACTTGATCGTCGAGTCCTCCCACCACCACCCGTTGCCGCGTCGCGGCCTCGAACAGCGCGCGGCGCCACGGCGTCAGCTCGCGCGTCCACCAGAATCGACCGATGGCGTTGTCCAGCTGCTCCGGCGTGGCGGTGCGCGTTTCCGCGGCCCGCTCCAATCCGATGAAATCGTATATAGCGGCCTCGAACAAAATCGCAGTGAAGCCGCACTGCGCAATCAGCCGATCCGCGATTTTCGACTTCGCGTCGAAGGTGTGCGCCTCTCCATGGGTCGGCAGCTCACCCAACAGCACGATCTGTTTCTGACAGACGGCATTGACAACGCCATCGACGATCGACTGCGCGGTGCGTTCCTGCGCGCGCGCAACAGTGCCAACCGGCAGCAACGCGACCGATGCAATACACGCGATGAGCGGGCCGTACGCCCGGCGATGAGTGCGCCTCATGCTTCAGCGGCTCATCATAGTTCATGCAGTTCGACGGCGAGCAGCGTTGACCCGAGATGACAAACTCCTGTCGGCGTGCGACGATCGCGCCGCATGAGCACAGAATTCGCCTTCGAAATGGCCACCTCCAACCTGCGCTTCGGCGTCGGGGTGACGCGAGAGGTGGGGATGGATCTCGTCGATCTTGGCGTTCGCCGCGCGCTGGTTGTCACCGATGCCACGCTGGCGGGACTCGCGCCGGTCCAGACCGCACTCGCCGCGATCGAGGCCGCGGGCGTGGAAGCCGTCCTCTTCGATCGCGTGAGGGTCGAGCCGACCGATGAGTCGTTCCGCGACGCGATTCAGTACGCCAATGCGCACGAGCCTGATGGCATCGTGGCCGTCGGCGGAGGTTCGGTGATCGACACCGCCAAGGCGGTGAATCTCTACACAACGTATCCGCCGGCGAATTTTCTCGACTACGTCAATGCGCCCATCGGGAAGGCCTTGCCGGTGCCGGGCCCGCTCAAGCCATTGATCGCGATTCCGACGACGGCCGGAACGGGCAGCGAGACCACCGGGGTGAGCATCTTCGACTTTACCGAGCTGCACGCGAAGACGGGCATCGCGAGCCGCCGGCTCAAGCCCACCCTCGGCCTCCTCGATCCGGAAAACACGCGGACGATGCCGCGCCAGGTGGCGGCCTCGAGCGGGCTCGACATCCTGAGCCACGCGGTCGAGTCGTTCACCGCCTTGCCCTACACGTCCCGTCCGCGTCCCGCGAGCCCCGCGCTTCGTCCGGCCTATCAGGGGTCGAACCCCATCAGCGACATCTGGGCGCTTCAAGCGCTGAGAATGGTTGCACGGTGCCTGGTTCCGTCCGTTGAAGACCCGGAAAACGGCGAGGCGCGCGCCGAGATGATTCTCGCCGCGTCGTACGCAGGCGTCGGATTCGGCAACGCCGGCGTGCACCTGCCGCACGGGATGTCGTACGCGGTGTCAGGCCACGTGAAGAGTTTCCACGTGCCCGGATATCCTGCCGGCCATCCGCTCGTTCCGCACGGGATCTCGGTGATTCTCAACGCGCCGTCCGTTTTCCGATTCACCGCGCCCGCCAATCCGCTGCGGCACCTGCAGGCTGCCGAGGCGCTCGGCGCCAACGTCGCTGGCGCGAAGGAAGAAGATGCCGGCCGGATTCTCGCCGACCGAATCGTGTGGTTCATGGATCGGCTCGGTGTGCCCAATGGGTTGAAGGCGGTCGGCTATACGTCGAGTGATATTCCCAAGCTTGTCGAAAGCACACTGCCGCAACATCGGGTGACGAAGCTGTCGCCTCGGCCCGCCGGGCCAGACGATCTTGCGAAGCTGTTCGAGGAGGCGATGGTGGCTTGGTGAGAAGGGTTCTACAAGGTTCCACAGGGTTCTACAGAGGTTCTACAAGGTTCGTTCTGGAACCCCGCAGAACCTGGAACGAACCCCGCAGAACCTAGTAGAACCCAGCAGAACCCAGTAGAACCGTTCTCTTACGGATTGACGGCCCTCAGCGAGCCAAACAATCCGTGGGTTTCGTCTTCGATTCCGGCAGCGAAATACAGCGCATTCTTGTCGCCGCCGTTGCCGCCATTTCCGAACGTGATACCCCACAACCCCTCGATCACGATCGGCTTGCCGTTCTCATCCTGCATCTCTCCGAGGTACTTCCCTGAGTCCGGATCGAACGCGTGAATCTGGCCGTCGCCAAAATTCCCGACGATCAAGGCGTTGCTGAACGCGCCGAAATTCGCCGGCGCGAGCGCCACACCCCAGGGTGCCTTGAGATGATTGCCCTTGATGAGACGCTGGAGCAGGTGGCCGCTCGTGTCGAATACGTCCACGAAGCCGGAGCCGCGATCGGTTTCCTCGTCGGGTTCCTTGTGGTTCTGCTGCGCATAGGTGACGTACAGCTTTCCACCGATGTTCTGGATGTTGAAGATGGAGTAGCTGTTCGGAATGTCGGGATCGCTGAATGAGCCATCAAGCGCCGGGTTCGGGGGGTGGAACGTTCCGTCGTAGACGTCGATCTTGCCGTGCTCGAAGTCGGCGGCATACAGGTACGTCGTCGTGCCGCCTTGCCCGTTGCTGACCTGACCGATCGCCAGCCCGGTATACACGGCATCACCGGTGCCGCCAACCTGCGCTTGCTTTGATCCAGCTGCCGGAACATTCGGATTCCAGCCGCTGACGATCCCAACCTGTGAAGCAAACAGGAACGCGGCCCGGCCGCTTACGGCTCCGGACTTCACGATGAAATCAGTAGAGCCGCCCGTGTTGAACACGGTGCCCGTATTCAAGCCGTCCGGGATGGTGACGACCAGTGGGTTCTTGCTCAACGGGCTGCCGCCGAGGTGATCGCCGGCGTAGAGCGTGGACGTGCCCGTGCCGTTGTTCGACACCCAGAACGGGCTGCCCCCGCTCATACTGATGCCCCACGGGTTGACCAGATCAGGATCGAGAATAAGAGCGAGGCCTGGTACATCCGAAACCAGGTTGGTCTGGTGATACGTGCCAGACGACGCGGCCTTGGCGGGTTTGATGGATGTCAGTGCGACCAGTGCGATCACGAGCGCGGCTATCCCGCTCATGCCCGCCACAGCAATCCGACTCTGCACCCCAACGCGGTTCTTCATGAACACCTCCTGCCTACCCCGCTGTCAAAATGATTCTCCTCACAAGCAGCCTACACCCTGGCAGTGAGAGGTGAAACGCGGAACTGAAACTGAACGAGAAGAATTCTGGAAGGTGAACAGGCAGGATCGTTCTGACACCTCTATTATACCTGCCTGTCAACCGGATACCAAGCAAAAAATCGACGTAACCAATTAAAAAATAAAGGGTTATGTCTTCTGCCCGTCGTGCTACGTTGGTTGGCCCGGAGGACGCCGCATGCCATTTCAGGCCCTGGATGCTCACAAGTCGCCGCACCTTCTCGCTCGCCTCCTCGATACGCCCAATCTCCCGCAGGTCGTGCGGGCCCTTGATCCTCAGATCCTGCACCGGATTGTCCGCGTGTTCGGTCTGGAGGATTGCGGAGAACTCGTGTCGCTGGCCACGCCGCAACAACTGATGCGCGTGTTCGACGACGATTTGTGGGGAAGCCATCGGGCCGGCGGCATGGACCGGTTCGATGCCGATCGCTTTGGTGTCTGGCTCGAGGTGCTGGTCGAATCCGGTGCATCGATAGCGGCGGAAAAACTGATCGGATTCGATTTCGACTTCGTTGGCATCGCCGTGGCGGAGCACCTCGTGGTCATCGATCAGCGATCGGAGGTTGCGTCAGCTTGCCTCTGGCAGTTCGTCAGGGATAGCCAGGACGACGAGCAATCCGAGCGCCCAACGATCCTCGAGCAGAGCCGCGAGAACGCCCTCAGTTGCGAAATCGGCGGATACGTCGTCGTCGCGAAGCGTACCGACTCGTGGGATGCTCTGCTCGCCGTGGCTGGTGCTCTCGAGGCCGAACATCCGGATTTTCTCCAGAGGCTGCTGCGGAGGTGTGCCACGCTGTCGGCCCGGGAGATCGACGAGAGTGGCGGCTTGCACCATCTCCTGAACGCTCGGGAGCAATTCCAGTCCGACGTGGCGTTCGATCGCGAGCAGCGCCGCGAGAAGCAGGGCTATGTCACGGCGTCGCAGGCGGTGGCGTTTCTTCAGGCTGCACGGTGCCTGCCGCTTCGGGCCGGCGCCCCTCCAGTGCGCGATCACGTCACACAGGCCTACTTCCGGGAGATCGAGCGTCAGCCATCTCACCGCACCGAACGCGAATCATCACCGCCATCACATGATTCGGCGCCGTCGAGCCAGTGGGAACCCGGAGTCGCCAGCTTCCTGGAGACGCTTCGAGAGGCGGGGGTCGTGACGGAGGCGCCTCGCGGCCTTCTTGTTGGAGAGCGCGCCCAGGAGGGAAGCCCACTGTCGGCTGTCACCGCGCACATGCAGTACGTCGCCGACCATGACGAGGACGCGCACGCGAGACGTCATGAGGAGCTCGGCTACCTTGCGAACGTCCTTGCCTCGGGGTGCTCGTTCAATTCGGGCCGCTTCACCCACTCCGACGCGCAGGAGGCCGTGATTGCGACGTGCAACCTCGGTTTGGAGAACTGGCCGCACCAATGGCTTCAAACGCCGACGGCACGTCACGCTCGACAGCCGATTGATGACGGCCGGACGCTGCCGGCGGACTTCCTGCTGCATCACGAGCTCGTGACGGTTTTCCAGGTCGGGTGGACGGTTCTCTACGAGCAGGTGGTCGCCTGCGTGACGCGGCGCTTGATGGAGATCCTGTCAGAGCCGTCGTCCGGCGCTGGCGACGTGCAGGACGATCTGCGTCAGCTCCACGGCTGGCTCCGGCAATACCTCAAAGACGGAACGCCCTGGCGGGCGCGCGATCACCTCGACGTCATCGCGATTCTCGACACGCCGTCGTGGTCCATGCTTCTTCGGCTGATCGACGAGTGCCCGGCCGTGCCAACGGACGCGGGGCAGCCCAGGACGGCTCAACGCGCGTTGAGAGTGTCGACCGAATTCGGGTTCATCTCCGAAAACCGGCAGATCGCGTGGGTTCGGGACTTCGTCGAGCGGCTCCCGAATGCCCTGCTGTCCTGAATGTCAGAACCTTACTGACCGGGCTTTCGCTCGATGACCAGAATACTGAACGACCCCGAAACCATCGGTCCTCGTCCGCGGCCGTTTGCGGGCGCGGCATCGAACTTGGCGGCGGCGACGAAGATTCGGTGATTCGCAGGATCGAGACCCATGTTGCGCGAGCCCACGGCGCGTTTGCAGCGTTTGTACGACGCTGTATTGATCGGGCGAGTCCTGGTGAATGACGGTGAGAGTCCCATCGGCGTTCGACGCGAAGGCGTTGCCTGATGCGGCGTCGAACGCGGCGCCATCTACGCCGGTCCCGATGGGAGCCGTCGCGATCATCTTGCCACGCCTGGTAATCCGAAACGGCCATCACGCCGCTGCGACAACCGCTGAACAACCGGTGATGCGCGGTGTCGATGGCCATCGCAACCGGCTGCTTGCACGGCGCTGTCGGCCAGCGCCGCAAGACGGTGGCATTCTTCGCGTCGATCTCGACAACTTCGCTCGTGTCGGTCAGGTTGGCGTACACCTTCCCGTCACCGGCGGCAGCGCCGTATTCCGGCTTTCCACCGAGCGGAATGTCGGTGACGCGAGTACCGGCCGCTGCATCGATGACCGTCGACGAATGCGCGTCACCGTTGAAGGTGAAGACGCGGTTCGAGACGCGCGTCGTAGATGATCGCGTCGGCGTCCTCAGCCGCGGCAATCCTTCCAAGCGGCTTGAACGACTTGAGATCGAACATCACCACCGACGCGTCCTGTCCGGACGTCGCAAATCCACGGCCCGTTGAGCCTGCGATGGCGGTCCCGTGCGCACCTTGATGCCCGTGACGTTGCCGAGAAGGGCGCCGTCTCTTCGTCCACCACCATCACGCGATCCTGTCGGCCGATGAACAATCGATGGTTGGGAGAATCCGGAACGATGTAGTCCCAGCTGCCGTCGCCGCCGACAGGGTAGGTACGGATGATTTGGTATGGACCTGAGGACTGCAGTGAGATGGCCGCAACACTCAGGATCAACAACATCTGTCGCATAAGCTGGCTCCTTGCTGAACCGTCATCGTGCTCCCGGCCCTCGCGAGAAGTTACGTAAACCATCGACCGGGGTCTGACCCCTTTGGCACAAGTCTTGTGCCGCCTCCGGCATATGGTGCGCCACGGCAGATGAATGGGCGATGACAGGCCCGGACGAGGCGGATTCAAAACCGAAGACCGATGCCGAAGTCGATCTTCCTCGGATTCATGACCGATGTTGGCGTCAAAAAGAACGGCGAGGTCTGGATTCCGCTGAAGCCGGAGAAGTTCGGGCGATTGGTCAGATTGTTGACCGCCAGCGTGAGAACGAGACGATAACGGCCGCCGCGTGCCTGGCTGGCGCGGTCCCCGCCACCGGGCCGATCCTGCGCACGCGGCTGGCCGCTCGCCGCGCCGAGGGCGATCGAGTACGTCAAGTTGGCTGTGACGGTTGCCTGCGCCGACGTGCGCGCGCTGTTGCGGCCGACGCCCGCAGGCCGATCGTTGAAGAGCGAATCATCGTTGTTATCGAAGCCGGTCGTGATGTTGTACGGCGTGCCGGTATTGCCGCCCAGTGAAAACGAGGCGTTGAGATTCTTCAGCGCCTGCGAGTTCAGAGACACTTGATAGCGGTGCCGCCGGTCGCCGGGCGACGCGGCCCATTCCGCATCGAGCGAGCCGCTTGGCGGAACGACGAAGGGACCGTCGAAGTCGTTGTTCGCGCGTGCGATCCAGTACGTGACCCGGAACGTGGTGCGTCGTAGATTCCAGAGCGCGGCGGCCGTGTTCCGCACGCCGCCCGCGAGGTTCACGTTCAACGTCGTCGAGAGCTGATCGGAGTGCGTCTGCCCATCGGAGACGGTCTGGATGATGTTGGCGAAGTCAGGGTTCGGCCTGATGCCGTTCAACGGCGCATTCAGATTCTCGCCGCGCAACTGGTCGGCCGCGCGCACTGACTGGAAGGAGGCGTTGAAGCGGATCTTCGGGCTGATCGTCTGATCGACTCCCGCGCTCACGCGACGGACGCGTCCCATCTGCACATCCGGTCCGAGCAGATACCTGTTGGTCGTCGTGATCGTTCCACCCGTGCCCGGCTCAGGAAAACCGCGGGTTGATGATGAAGAGGTCGCGCTGACGGAAGCCGTCGACGCGAAGCGTCTGCTCGTAGGTTGTCGCGTTCAGCCAGGTGTAGAAGACGCCGTAACTGCCGCGCAACGTCGTGCGTCCGCTCTTGAACGGCGCCCATGTGACGCCCATGCGCGGCCCGAGGTTGTCGCGATCGCTCAGGTGGGTCTGGATCTCGTAGCGGATACCGGGGCTCAGCGTCAGGCTCTTGCGGACGCGGATGTCGTCCTGCACGTAGACGGCTGTCTGCGCGTTGAAGTACTCCAGACGCGGGTCGCCGATGCGCTGGGTGTAGGTATCGGGCGTGCCAGCGTTGAACGCGTCGAGGCTCGAGAACGTGAACGTGCCGAGCCGGTTCGTCGCGTTGTCGGATTGATAGTGGCCGCCGGCGGCGAGGAAGCCGAAGCGGATCGTGTGCATCCCGCGCACGTAGTCGACATCGGACGCAGCCTCGATACGTCCGCGGGTGCCGTCCGCCCTGCACTTGCGCGCCGCCGCTGGTGAAGGCGCCGTTGACGACGACCGTCTGCGCGGCGATCGCCGACACGGCGCTCGAGTCTGCCATCTGCAGTTGCAGGCGCGTGTTCGCGAACGTCCGGCGCCCGAGCGGACCCGACGACCTGCGCCCGTAGCTCGTGGTCCTGAGACGTCGTGGAGTAGGCGCGCTCGTTGAGATCGGATCCGCCGACGCCAAGGTTCTCCTGCGTCGTCCGCTCCGCTGAGTCGTACGAGAACCGTAGCGTCTGGTCGCGCGTCAGCGCGTAGTCCACCAGCCCGTAGACGGACCAGTCGGTCGACGGACGGCGCAGCGTCGAGGAGCTCCGATCGCTGGCTCGCCGTTCGGCAGCGCGACGTTAATCACCGGCGTGTCGAAGGCGTTCCGCCCTTCGACCGAGAGCGCGAACGAGCTCTTTCCCTTGATCAGCGTGCCGCCGATGTTGCCCTCGATCCGTTCCTGCCGTTCCGGCCCTTTCTCGGAGACGAACGGGCTGCGCGCGCTCAGCGCGCCGTCGCGCAGCCGCGAGGTGAAGCCGCCGCTGAGCGCGCCCTGACCGGGCTGCGTGATGATGTCGATGCCTTCCGATTCAGCGGAATGGTTCTCCGCCGCGAAGGCGTCGCGGACGATGTGGATTGACTTGATCAGCGCTTTCGGCGGCAGCGGCGCGCCGGCGAAGCTGTCGACGCGGATCGTGGCGTTGCCGCCCGCGAGATCCTGCAGCTGCTGCGCCATCTCCGCGGGGTCGTCGGACAGGTTCTCGATCTCCTCCCGCGTCAGCACGGTCTTGAACGCGTTGCCGCGCGGATCGGCCGCGGCGGCCTGCGCGTTCTGCGCGACCGTCACCGACTCTTCCATCTTCTTCAGCGGCAGCACGACCACGTGCTTGTTGTCGCCCCGGCGCACGCGCACTTCCGGCAGCACGCCGATCTCAAAGCCGGGGAACTCCGCCTGGATGCGGTATCGGCCGGGCAGCAGCCCTTCGACCGTCGCGATCCCCTTGTCCGACGAGGTCACCGGCGCGAACGCCGCTGCCCTGGCTCCATCGTCGAGGCTGCTCACCGTGACCGTTGCGCCGGGCACGACGGCACCGGACGTGTCAACCACCGTCACGATCAGGCGCCCATCCTGCGTGCTCTGTGCCTGAGCCGGAGACGAAACCAGGACCGCACACAGTGCCCACACACCAAGTATCCGCACAAGCATGGCGGGAGCATGCCATATCCCGGATGACTGGGCGATGAAGAGCGGCCGAGCAGCGTTACATCAGTCACTTCAACGCCGTGGCTACGGCGCCGGTGAGAACGCGCCGATGGGCCAAACATTAACGGGACATTACATTGCCCGCAGTTTTCACCTGGAAGCCAAGCGGCGAGGTAATTGACACGGCCGATATCCACCCATAGCTCGTCCTCCTCAAATCCCTTCCCCTATTAGAAGGCTCCTCGCCAGGCGGGTGACGGGTCTCGTCAAAACGTCAGCCGCACTCCGAACTGGAACGTCCGTGGGTCGCCGACCGCCGTGATCTGGTTGAACGTGGACACCGGATTGGTGGGGTAGACCCCGCTCCCGAAGTTCGTATTCCGGGTCACGCCGTTCGCCCTGTTGGTGACGTTGAACCCTTCGGCCAGCCCTTCAATCTTGACAGCGTTGGCAATGCGGAATGCGCGGCTGACGCGCAGGTTCAGCGCGAAGAAGTCGTTGCCGACGCCCGCATTCCTCGGGATGAACGTCACGCTTCGCACGTCGAAGTTCGGAACGGTCGTGACCCCGTTTGCGAGCGGCCGGCCCGTTGGACCCTGCAGGCTGGTGACGCCGGAGGTGATGTTGAAAGGTAGCGCCGAGTAGTACTGCAGCATCCCGCCCAACTGGAATCCGTGGCTGAGGCGTTCCCAGGCCGTGGCGGCCGGCGCCATTGACGTATTCACCGTGCCGTTGATCACGAGGCGATGACGCTGGTCGTCGTCCGAGCGGCCCCAGTCCCTCATGATGTCGGTGGGATCGATGGGCGCGCTGAAGAACGCCTCGCCCACGTTGTTCATCGATTTCGCAAGCGTGTAAGTGACCCGCAGGCTCGACCACGCCGTCGACCGCTGCACGAACGAAAGGTGCAGCCCGTGATAGTTGGAGCTGGCGACCGACGAATATTGACTGTTGTTCCGATAGCCAACATTGGGCCTGCAGCCGTTGTTCGTCCCGGCGGCGACGCAGGTCGCGACATTCTGATTCACCGACATGAGCAGATCGGTGCCGCGCACGTACTGATACCCGGCGCTGACCGTGCGGCCCGCGCCGATCGAGTGCTCGACTTCAACGCTCGCCTGCGTCGAGTGCGCGCTCTGCAGGTTCCTGTCCATCGTCGTGAAGTCCACGAGCGTAGTCGTCAGGATGCGTGCAGGCAGGATATTCGGGAACGCCGGCGCACCATCCTGGGCCGGGATGAGCCCCGATACGTTCGGCTGATGCAGGTTGCCCACATCCGTGGTGTTGCCTGCTGACAGGATCGCGTTCGCGACCGCTCGAAGCGGCACGCGATCGAAGAACAGGCCTGCGCTCCCGCGGACGACGAAGTTGCGCGATGCGGATGGCGTCCAGGCGAAGCCAATCCGCGGCGAGATGTTGTTCGTGTCCGTATTGACGGGCTCGAGAAACTGCAGGTCGTACCGGAGACCAAGGTTCAGCGTCAGAGTTGATGAGGCCCGCCACTCGTCCTGTGCATAGAAGCCGATGTTCGGGTTCGTCTGCGACACGACGGGGTCGCCGAACGTCTGGGTGAAGCCGCTGTAGTTGCCCGTCAGGAAATTCGCGAGCGACGAGAACGAGTAGCTGCCGCGCGACGAGCGCGGATACGTAATCGTGTCGTCGTTGAAGACGAAGTCGACGCCGGCCCGCAGCGCGTGTGGCCCAGCCTGGTGCGACAGGTTGTCCACCACCTCGTACATCTTGTTCAGCCGTCTCGTCGGGGAGCCGGACGCCGTGCCGAACGACGCGACGTTGGCAATGCTGACCGCCGGGCCTATGGGATCGCTCGGCGGAGCCTTCAAGTCCGAGTACGTGAACTGCGCGCGAGTTTCATTCACCGTCTTGGGGGAGAGCGTCCATGTATTGCCGATCGATACCGAATGATCGACGTTGTCCAGCGGGGTGGACGCGGTTGGGGCATTCAGCGCGCCGGCGCCACGCGAATTGTCCGATGTGACGTCGTAGAGGCTGTACTTCAGCGTGAGTTGATCGGCCGCGCTGACGCGATGATCGGCTTTTGCCAGCAGGTTGGCGCTGTGAACAGGGTTGGGATAGACGCCAGTCGTGACCGGTGAACCGGGGTACCCGGACGCCGCCAGCTTCGCGTTGATGACCTGCACGTTCTCGGGCAGGATCGTCACCAGGCCGGTCTGGTCGAGCAGCCGCTGCTCGAAGTTCGCGAAGTAGAAGGTTCGATCGCGTACCACTGGTCCGCCGACGCTGCCCCCGTACTGCTGTTGATCCATCGGAAGCGTCTTGCCCGAAAGCGCGTTGGCCGCGTTCAGATTGTCGTCGCGAATGAAATCGTAGGCGGCGCCGTGCAACGCGTTGGTTCCACTCTTCGTGACCACGCTGACGTAGCCACCGAGCGCGCGGCCGAGCTCCGCCTGTCCTCCCGAGGTCACCACCTGAAACTGCTCGACCGCATCGACGCCATACGGAATTCCACTCAGCCCGGCGGCATCGTCATTGGCCGACAGCCCATCGACGATGAAGTTGTTCGAAAGGTTGCGCTGGCTCGCAATGGAAATGCCCTGACCCGGCACGGCTGACGTCTCCGCGAAGAGCTGCGTGCTGCCGATGTTGGTCGGCGAGACGCCCGGAATGAGCAGCGCAAGATCCAGGAAATTTCGCCCGTTCATCGGCAGATTCCGGATTTCCGCCTGCGGCACTGTGCCTGCGATCTGGCTTCGGGCCGTTTCGAGGAGCGCCGCGTCCCCGCTGACGGTCACGCTCGTGTCGACGCCGGCGACGGCGAGCGTCAGCGGAAGATCGAAGGCTGAGCCGACGGTCAGGGTCACGCTGCGCGTCAGGTCAGCAAATCCCTGCAAGCGAACCTTCAATTCGTACGGGCCGACCTTGAGATGGGGAAAGCGAAAACGTCCCGCGGAATCCGTGACCGTCTCCGCTGTCTCATTGGTTTCGGTCCGACGGGCCATGACGTGCGCGCCCGGGACGACTGACCCCTGAGGATCAGCGACGCGCCCGCTCACGCTCGCGTAATCAACCGATTGCTGGGCGGCGGCCGGCAGCGCACACGCGAGCGCGACGCAGACGGCAGCCGATATTCTCCACCGCACGAAAACACCTCCACGGAAAACGGCACGGTCAGGAGCCCGGGGCACACGCGTACCTCGAGCGGGATGCGTGGACGTTTACGCGCGTGGAGGAGGCGAGTCTGGGGGTTCGAACTGGGGAATTAGTTGATCGGTTGAAGGAAGGGTCTTGCCGGCCGGGACGAAATCGGCTGACGACGCGTTCGGGTCCGTCAGCACGCCGTCGATCGAGAGCAGTGCAAGGAGCGCCGCGGCGGGACCGCCACACGTGCCGCGAAGCGTGCATTCGTGAGCGGGCGCCTGACTGGCCGGCGCGGCCTGCTCGTGGACATGGCCGTGGCTGTGATGCATCGGGGCAGGAGTTTCGGCCTGCGCGGACGCGCCGTGGCAATCAGGCGGCAGAGCCTGATGCTGATGCGCCAGACAACATGCCCGCGGGACGAGCGTCGACAGCGACGTCACCTGGAAGAGCATCCAGGCGGCGGACAAAAGACGCAGGCGCTTGCGGAACAAAATCATCAGTCTGGAACAGATTAGCTAAGCAGGGGGCCCTGGCGCAAACGGGTACGCTACCCATACTTCGCCCGGTTGATCCTCAGGCACGGGCCATGCCACCCGGTTTCTGCTGGAAGTTCCCACAAATAAAGCCTCAAACAGGGTCCGAACGACCGCAGCGCGTAAATGTTTACGCGGTTTCCCGAGGGCTCGGTAAAAAAATCCGTCGACGCGAGCGAGCGACAGCGAGAGCGCGTGTCGGGGAGTTCCGCCTTCGCCAAGGCTACGGCGGACATCGCCGAAGCTTTAGCGTAGGCGTGCCGAGGGGCAAAGCCCCTCGGATTGAGATTAGTCGTCTCCCAACTTCGGGATACCGGCCGCGAACCACACGCCGCCAGTGTTGCGGATCAGAAGCACCGGACTGGCGCAATCGGAGGGCACGGAATCCAGCACATCGTCGATTCGAAAATCGCCGTTGGGCTCGAGCGGCACGCCGGCCGTGTCGGTGCTGTGCTGGACGAATGGAGCGGCGGCTTCACAGATCAACGTCGCGAACACGCGCTGGTTCGCGTTCTGTCCGATCGAATTGCTGCTCGCCAGGAGGAGTCCGCGCCCGCGAACCCTGATACGACCATCGAGCTCAACCTCCGCCCTCAGATCGCCGATCCGCCAGGGCCCTGCGCCAGGCGCCACTCCCCTGACGACGTTCGCCTTCACATTCGGAAATGTCCCGTCGACATTCACGGGTCCGGCACCGGCCGAGACTGGAATCACACCGATCCCGCCATCGAATCTCGCCAGAACATCGCGGCCGTGTGCCAACACCGGGCCGACCATCCCCAGTACCATCAGAGTCGCTACCGCGTTCTTCAACATCCATTCACCTTTTCTTTTGCTACCCGTTCCGCAGCTACGGGTTCTACACGGTAGGACTTGCGCGACACGGGCCTTTCAGATCGCAGCGAGCCACAGAAGAACACGGATTAGTCCGTGCCACAGAAGAACACAGAAAAACACAGATAGGCTTCGGCAAAGGAACCACTGCCGCCCGTGCGGAGCGAAAGATTACGCCGTTGTTACGCCTACGTCAGTGAGTCCTGTGGGCTGGCTTAAGCCACCGAGCCCTTTGTGAATACCGGCCCACGCGAACGAGTGACAGCGAGCGTGTAGGGGAGTTCCGAGGGGCGAAGCCCCTCGGAGGGGTAACGATGCAAGAACTCATTCCGTTCGTCTATGACGAACTCCGCCGGATCGCCGCCCGAAAGCTTCGGCAAGAACGCACGAGCCACACATTGAGCGCAACCGCGCTCGTCCATGAAGCCTGGCTCGAAGTGCGGAAGCTCGATCGGATCACCTGGCAGAGCCGCTCCCACTACCTGGCTGTCACGGTGCAGGCGATGCGCCGCATCCTCATTGACTACGCGGTGGCGCGCAATCGTCAGAAGCGAGGCGGTGGCCAGGAACCGCTGCACCTCGAGGGCGACGTCTGGGCCGTGGCCGCGTCGCGCGGCGACGAGCTGCTGGCCGTCGATCGCGCGCTCGTGCGGCTTGCCGAAATGAACGAGCGACAGGCACGCGTCGTCGAGTATCGATTCTTCGGCGGCATGACGGTGGAGGAGACGGCCGAGGCCCTGAACGTGTCGCCCGCAACCGTCAAGAGGGAATGGGCGACCGCGCGTGCCTGGCTCAATCGCGAGCTTCAAGCGTGAACCTGCCGCAAACACGACTGTCCGTACCCATGCCTCCCGACAGGTGGCACCACCTCCAACAGATCCTGGCTGACGCCATCGAGTGCCCGGCCGGCGAGCGGGACGCACTCGTCGATGCCCGCTGCGCCGACGACTCCTGGCTCAAACGAGAAGTGGCGTCCCTGCTGGTGGCGCACGACGCCGACGGCGTGGTCGACCGTCTGGGCCCTCTGATGACACCACCAAGCCTCTGCGGGCTTGAAGGCGTCATGGAGTGGTGCGGGCGGATTGTCGGTCACTACCGTGTCGAAGCGCCCATCGGCCGGGGCGGAATGTCGGTTGTCCACAAGGCTCGTGACGAGCGGTGTGGACGCCAGGTCGCCCTGAAGTTCCTCTCGCGCTGCTTGGGCGCCGACCCGCGAGCCCGGTCCATGTTCGTCTCCGAGGCGCGGGCCGCCGCACTAGTCGATCATCCGAACGTGTGCACGATCCTTGAAACGGGCGAGAGCGAGGATGGTCAGCTGTTTATCGCGATGCCGCTCTACGAGGGTGAAACGTTGGAGGCGCGGCTGGAGCGCGAGCGGCTGGCGTTTGGCGAGGCTCTTCCGATCGTGGTTCAGATCGCACGAGGCCTTGGCGCGGTCCACCGCGCCGGGATCGTCCATCGCGACGTCAAGCCGTCGAACATCTTCATCCTGGCCAATGGCGCCGTGAAGATTCTCGATTTCGGAATCGCTCAGTTCGGCGACAGCCCGGCCCGCACCGATCGCGAGATGCTGGCCGGCACCGTGAGCTATATGAGCCCGGAACAGGCGAGCGCGCGACAAGTCGACCGCCGATCCGACATCTGGTCTTTCGCGATTGTCATCCATGAGATGTTGACCGGCATCCGCCCGTTCCAGGGCCCGAACGAACGCGCCGTGCGGCAGGCCATCCTCGAACGAGAGCCACGGTTGACGACAGCCTTCTACGCCGATGTGCCTGCAGGAGTCGACAGCGTCCTGCGGAGGGCGCTTGCGAAACCTCCGCACACGCGACCTGCGTCGATGTCGCTTCTGGCGAGATCGCTGTCAGCCCTGGTTCGACGCGAAGCCTGTGCGTACGCGCCCGAACACATCTGTGCCTAGTGACCCCGATTCGTACAAGATCAAACAAGAGAATGGGAGAAGGGGAGAAAAACAAATTTCACTCCTTCTCTCCCTTTCTCCTGTTCGTCACGGGACGATGATGCAGCGTGAGGGCGAACAACGTTGATTTGCTCAGCGGTTTTGAAGCCAGTTCCAGCCTGGTCTAGCCCCAGCGCGGCGTCTCATCGGGGCTGATGCCGAGGAGCGTTTTCCCGACGATCTCGTGGGTCAACATCGAATTCGCCGGATGGATTCGTCCGAGTCGGGCATCGCGGAAGATCTGTTCGAGGCCGCTCTTGCGGAAGATCCCGAATCCCCCCGAAATCTCGAGCGCCAGATCGACGATGCGCCAGGAGTCTTCAACGGCGTGGTATTTCGCCGCAAAGATCTTTGCCGGCCACGCCGCGCCATGATTGACGCCGTTCGACCAGTCCGCGGCGATCGCGTCAAGATGAGGGCCGATTGACTCGAACGCCAGACCCATCTCGGCAACCCGATGCTGCACCTCGGCGTGATACGCCATCGTCCGCGTGAGCCCGATTGAACGCTTGGATTTCACGGCGTCGATCGTCATCTCCATCGCGCGACGGGCGAGGCCGTAGTAGATGTTGCCGAAGCCGAGGAGTGCCCACGCGAAAATGCCCAGGACGAATGCATCGATGCCCGCGGCGCCTGCCGGCACGACTCGCGCGATATATCGATCCGGGACGAACTGCGCCGTCGAGAATCGTATCGTTGCTCGTCGTCGCCCGCATGCCGAGCACGTCCCAGGTTTGCTCGATGCGATAGCCCTTGGTATCGCGCGGCATGAAGGCATGAACGATTTGTGGCTTCGACGGATCGGCCGTGTCGATGCCATGGAGGCCCAGGAAGGTCCAGACCGGCGACAGGCTGCCGAACGATTTCCTGCCCGTAAAGCGATAGCCGCCGTCGACCCGTTCGGCCTTCGTCGTCGAGAGCAGCACCGGGATGTCGTTTCCGCTCTCAGCGTGGCCGGCGGCGAATACCTCACCAGCGGATGCGGCCTCGAGCAACCAGCGCTGGGACTTGTCACCCTGGCGCCAGAGATCGGCCGCAATGCCCGTCCAGTACAGGTGCATGTTGATCGCCAGCGCGGTCGGCGCGGCGTAATAGCCAAGACGCCGCTGCTGCTGCATGACGCTGGCCAGTGAAAGGCCTGCTCCACCGAATTCAACCGGCACCGCGAGCCGGAGATAGCCGGCCTGGCGAAGCTCGTCGAAGTCCTCGGTGAAAAACGTGTTGTCGCGGTCGTACTTCGGCGCCCGCTGGGCAAAGCGGCTGAGCATCTCGTCAGAAAGAAACGTCTGGGCCACTGACGGGGCCGCTGGCAAATCCGCGCGTGAACTGGGCGATGGCATTGTGAAGCCTCCTGGACGTCAGACCTGGACGCACCTTACGTCCGCGGCCTCGCTTACAGAACACAAAGCCACGAAACGGCCAATCCGGGCTCACGCCTTCCGAGTTGAGCCCTCCTGCATCCCGTTGCGGCTTCTAGTCATGACGACGGGACGGACACGCGCAATCCGGCGCCTCCGCGCCGCTCATCACTGGAAGACGCGATCATCACGTCGCGTCAGGAGGTTGGTCAAAATGCAGATCGGACGATTCACAAGGCCGCTGACGAAGGTGCTCGCCGCGGCGCTCATGCTTTCCAGTTCAGCCGGGCCAGCGCTCGCCCAGAGCCACGACGCCCATTTCGGCAGCTCGGACCGCAGAAACCCAACCCGCGGGAGAATGAGCTGGTCCAGGCCGTTCGGGACGCGACGGAGCGATTCAAGAACGTCACGAACGTCGCGGGACCAGGCGAGGGATACGGGCTGGGATTCGGGTGTGTCAGCGGCGGAGACTTTGGTGCGATGGGCATGCACTACATCAACGGGCCGCTGATTGAGGACAAGGAAATCAGGGTGGACCAGCCGGAGATCATCCTGTTCGAACCCACGCCGAACGGCGGCATCCGTATTACCGGCGTCGACTACCTGGTCAAGAAGGCCGACTGGGAATCGAACCCGGACCATAAGGGGCCGCCGGAGCTGTTCGGACAGCTCTTCCACCTCTTCGACAGCCCGAACCGCTTCGGACTCGATCCCTTCTACACGCTCCACGTGTGGGCGTGGAAGGACAATCCGGTTGGGACGTTCGCGAACTGGAACCCGAACGTGTCGTGCGACGCGTTCAACCCGAAGCAGAATTAGAGTAGCGCAACAGGCTGGACCTGGGTTCACGCGTCATCAGTTTGAACCCGGGTCCACGCAAACGTACGAGGCACGATGAAGTTCGCGAAGATTGTCTTTACCACCGCCGGCGTCTGGGGTTTCCTGGTGCTCTCGCCTCTCTACTTCATGCTCGACATCGTCGGGCAGAAGTACCCGCCTCCCGTGACGCATCCTGACTTCTACTATGGCTTCCTGGGACTCGCGATTGCGTGGCAGCTCGCGTTCCTCGTCATCGGGCGGGATCCTGTGCGGTTCAAGCCGATGATGGTGCCCGCTGTGTTCGAGAAAGCGCTCTACGTGATCAGCCTGCTGGTGCTCTATGTGAAGGGTCGCATCGAGGTCGGACAGGCGGTGGTAGGGATACCGGACCTGGTGCTGGGTAGCCTGTTCGTGGCGGCGTTTCTTCGCACGCCGAGTGCGGCGTCGCGTCCTTGAACGTTATTCGCCTCCTGGTTCACCCAGTGGACGAACACTTCCACGGGATTCCCGTCGCATCCACTCGGCCACCTCGGGCGCGAGAAGTGTGTCGCGCCGTGCTGGTGTGCGGCTCCCCCCGGAAGATCCCGCCTCATCGAGGCGTCGTGACTGGAGGCATATCACCTGCCGTTGATCGTCTGACAACCGCAGGTGAGCCGGATTGGGAAACGCCAGGTCGTTGACGCCGATGATGCTGCGCAGCAGTCCAGCCGCGGAATGATGGCTGGTATCGAGAAGGAAATGCGCGAGCTCGTGTGCGAGCGCCACTCCGAGCATCTGCACCAGGATGTTGTCCCGCTCGTTCATCGACAGCGACGTAAAGGGCCGGCCCAGGATCTCAGAGCCAATCGCGAGCGCTTCGGCGTTGGCTGGCCACAGGTGGATGTACGGCGTCGCGTGGCCACTCGTGAACAGCGTGTCGCCAAGGATCGTAGGCCGGAAGTCCACGGGGCCTGAGGCCGCACGGGCGGATACCACGACGGTGATCGCCTCCGCGCTCTCGCTCCGCTTGAAATTCACGCCATACGGGTTCCAGATTCGATTCGTGATGTCGAGGATCCGATTGACTTTCGCATCGCTCAGGGGCGGCTGGTTGTAGATCCTCAGACCCACCACGCGCGGGCTGGCCTGATCACCGCCACAGTCGGAACACTGCAGACAACGGGGCACCGTCCCGTCCGCGACGGATGACGCAGCGCTCAGTGGTACTGCGAGGCAGGCCATGAGCAGGATGGTCAGGGTGAAGGCCTTGAAGAGCCAAATGTCACGATGGACGCGAGTCGTCATTGCGGTCGATCCCTCAAACACGTGGCACGCTTTCTCAGCGCGCCCACACTCACGTAGGGCTCGACTGCGCGAGGTCTTTCGGCAGCGGTAAAGGGCCAGTCCGACGTGAGATTGGACGCTGGAGACCGATCAGGAAATCCGTGCGGGGAAGCGGAGGGTGTGCGCGATCGGCTCGTCGACGAACTTGGATGGCTCTCCGTATCGTCCGGCAACTCTGTTGCGCCCTGCGCGTTTTGCGCGATACAGGGCCGCGTCCGCTTCCTCGATCCACTCAGTGGCCGACTGCTCGTGCCCCAGCTCAACGACGCCGACGCTGATCGACACCTGGCGGCCGGACACGAATCGAGCATCCTGCACGAGCCGACGGAGATCCTCGGCGACCGAGACGGCGTCGGTGAATCGCGTTCCCGACAGGAGCAGGATGAACTCCTCGCCGCCGGCGCGGAACAGCGCGTCCACCTTGCGCATGCGTTGTCCGACCAGCGCCACGAGGCATTTCAGCACGCGGTCGCCTTCGGCGTGGCCGAGCGCATCGTTGATGTCCTTGAAGCGATCGATGTCGAGCATCAGCAACGATGCGCGGTCACCGGAGCGGCGCCGGCGCTCGACGGCTGCCGTCAGTGTCGTGTGCATATGCCGGCGGTTGAATGCGCCGGTCAGCGGATCGGTGATCGTCTGCTCCTCGAGCGCCCTCACGCGCCGTTGGAGCAAGGCCATCCTGATCACCGCCATCGCTGCCGCCGCCAGGAGAACGATGTCGCGTGCCACTGGAGTTCGCTCAGAACGTCCACGCCAGCCGCGCATAGAGCGCGCGCCCGTTGAAGCCGAATGGGGACTGGCTTGGGTATGTCTCGATGCCGTTGAATGAGTTGACGACCGAGTTGCGATCGGGGAAGACGTCGAAGAGATTGTCAGCACCGACCCCGATTCTGTAGCGGCCGCGGCCGAGCGACAGTTCGACGTCGGTCAACCATTTCGCGCCGAACCGCTGGTCGTCGGCGGGATTCTGTGAGACGAAGCTGCACACGCTCCCGTACCGCGACTCGTTGAGATCGAGACCGAACATCCCGCGCCGCCAGTCGCCGCCAATCCGGAGGTTGTCTCGCGGCTGCCCGCACTGCAGACGGTTCTGTTCGATGTGATCGAAGAGCACGGACGAGTACGCGGCGAGTTGCGGCGGCGTTTGCACCTGACCCTCGATCCTGGTTCGTGTGTTGTTGTACGCGGCCCGCAGATGGAATTCTCCCGCGCCGGTGAGCGGCACACGGTACGACACCGTGGCGTCGGCTCCGTCGGTTCGCGTATCGATGGCGTTGGTGAAGAACCGCGCGCTGTTGGCGCCGAACGGCGCCAGCAAGGCGGCAATCGGCGCGGCCGTGAAGTTGCCCGACAGCACGATCCGATCGTCGATCGCGATGTGGTAGTAGTCGGCGGCCACTTCGAGATCCTTCACCGGCGTCACGACGAAGCCGGCGGCGGCATTACGGGACTGTTCCGGCTTCAGCGGCGATGCGCCGAGCGCCAGCGCCGCCGGTGAATCGACCGGCAGCGTCAGCGATTCAACCGGAACCAGGCCCTGGCCCAGGTTCAGGAAATTGGTGGCGGTCGACGAGAAGAAGGACTGCCCGAGAGAGGGCGCCCGGAACCCTGTGCTCACCGAGCCGCGGAGGATGAGAAACCGCAAGGCTTGCACACGACCCGTGATCTTCCCGTCGATAGTCCCGCCAAAATCCGAGTAGTGCTCCGCGCGTCCGGCCACGCCAACCCGTACGCGGCGAGACACGTCGCCCTCGACGTCCACATACCCGGCAACGCTTCCACGTGACTCGTGCACTTCGTTCGACGGCCGGAATCCCGGGAAGACCTGCGCGCCGATCGCCGCAGGGTCCCCCGCCTGGTTCAGGGCGCCGCCGTCCCGGTACGAGTCTGGCTCGCCCGCGCGGATCTGGTAGTTCTCGCGGCGCGCTTCCGCGCCGAACGCGAGGTTGAGGGGCGAGGCGAACCCCTTCACCACGACCGGACGGCTGATGTCGGCGTTGGCGACGAACTGGTTCAGGACCAGCATGCCCCCATCGAACGCGTTCTTGTTGGGTGGCTGCGTCGGACCCAGAGAGGCGTTCAGCGTGTTGCCAATCGTGAACGCGAAGCTGTTGCGCCCGGCCCCCGCGCTGAGGTCATAGGTCCACCGGCCGGACAGCCCGCGGACGCCGCCAGAGCCCGACGCATCGAGAACGGTTGGCTGGATCTCGGGAAGGAACCCGAGCGGATAGATCTGGGGCCAGTTGCGCGGATCGAGTGCGCGGCGGTAGAAGCCCGCGCTGTTGGCGGTTCGCCGGCTGTATCCTCCGACGCCGTAGATCCAGCGCGTCGCGGATGGATTCAACGGGACTTCGACGTTGGCCAGCGTCATCACGTCGCGTGCGTCGGGATCGCCCCACCGGTGATTCGGCTGCGCGACATCGTTGTTTCCGGCGTCACCGGCGACGACCTGATCGCGCGGATCGAACGACGCTCGGTTGGTTCGATTGCGATGCCGGGTACTCTGCCGCGACCATGACGCTGCCGCCGGCCACCGGGACTCCCCACGACCCGCCGACATCGGCGACCTCGCCGTCTGAGAATTCGATGTCGTCGCCTTGCGTGCAGGACAGGCCGTCGGCCGTGCACCGGTTGCCGGGGAACGACCCCTTCGACAATCCGAAGTTCGACGTGACGTGCGCGTGGGAGACGCCGCCCTTGAGCACGATGTTGATCACGCCAGCGATCGCGTCCGAACCATACTGGGCTGCGGCGCCATCGCGAAGGATCTCGACATGGTCGATTGCCGAGACTGGAATGGCGTTCAGGTCCACACCCGTCGATCCGCGGCCGATGCTGCCGTTCACGTGCACGAGCGCGCTCTGATGCTGGCGCTTGCCGTTGACCAGCACCAGCACCTGATCCGGTCCCAGGCCGCGGAGCGTCGCGGGGCGGACGGTATCGGTTCCGTCGGTAATCGATGGGCGGGGAAAATTGAGCGCGGGCGCGAGTGACTGGATCACCTGTGCGGTTTCGGTGAAACCGCTGGCGGCAATCTGCTCGCGCGTGAGGACGTCGACGGGGACCGCTTTCTCGGCTTCGGCGCCCATCGCTCGCGATCCTACGGTGATCTGCTCGCTGAAGCCGATCGCGACGGCGACGTCCCCGTTCTGCGTGTCGCCGTTGACCCGGACCTCGACCGCTTTCGCGGCCATGCCCGGCGCTTCGACGCTGATCTGAACGCGCCCGTCCTGGACGACGGCACGGGGCACGTAGAGCGTATATCGCCCGTGCGCATCGGCTGTCGACGTGATGCTCGTGGTCGCGCCAACCACGGACACGACGGCGCCTGGAACCGGGGAGCCATCTCCGCGGGTCGTGATGATCCCGGAAATCGTGACGTTGTCCTGCGCGAAGGCGCTCACGCCAATCGAGAGAAACGCGATCGGCGCCAGAACACGGAGAAAAATCATTCGTACCATCGGCGACCCTCCAGTGGGTAGGACGCCATGGACGCAGGTCTTTCAGTGTGCGCTGCGAAGGCGAGTCCAGTCGCCGGACTGGATGAAACCGCCCCAATAATAGGGATGCCGCAGGCCGGGGCGGCGGAGGATGGACAGCTTCGCCTGCCGGAGGGCATCGCCGCGTCCGAAGCCGCTCCGCAGCCGCGCGTAATACGCGACCATCGTGTCTCGCGCGACCGCATCGCTCACGGGCCAGAGGCTCATGACGAGCGTCTCGGCGCCGGCGAGCATGAATGCGCGGCGCAGACCGTACACGCCTTCGCCGTTCCGCACGTCGCCGACGCCCGTATCGCAGGCCGAGAGCGTCACCAGGCTGGTGCCCCACAGGTTGAGGCCCGCAGCCTCCAGTGCGGTCAGGATACCGTCGCCATGGGCGTCCCCGGGCAGATTGGCGCCAGCGAGCGCCAGCCCTGATCGCAGCAACGGATTCTGCGCGACGACTGACGCCGATCCGCCCCCGCGTTCGTCGTCCAAAAAGAAGCCATGCGACGCGATGTGCAGGATGCTTGGCGCCGTCATGTGCTCGAGCGTCGCCTTGGTCGCGCGCCGCCCCGTCAGCAGCGTCGCGTCAGGGAAGAGCGACTTGATCGCGCGCGCCTCCAGGGCGCTGCCGAGTAGCGGAGCGAAATACAGTCCGGACACGTCCGATCCGACCGTGACCGATCGAAGTCCGTCCACCGCGCCCGGCCGCGGCCGTTGAGCGGTCACGGCCGACGGTTCGCCGAAGAGCGGATCGGCGACGATGACGGGCTTGCCTCGCGCTGCAGGCGCGATCTGCATGCGAAGCAGATCTCGTCCACTCGTGAGGTAGGTCGTGGCATACCGCTCGATCATGTACCGGCCGTGGTCGTCGACGAGCGTCTCGAATGGCACGAGGTTCAGTCCGCCATCGGGCGAAATCAACACACGCGTGGCGCCGCCGAGGAATGGCCGAAGCGGTTGCAGGACCCGCTCGTCCAGGGCGCGCGCGCGTGCTCTGACCTCGCCGTCATTCGGATCGCGCAGCGCCTTGCGCATCCGGACGACGAGCTGGTCGATGTCCTCGACAGCGCCGAGGTCCATGCCGATCGGCGCGCGATGCTTCGAGATCACGTAGCCGGCGTAGTGGGGAGGACCATACGCCTCTTCGTTGCGTTCGGCTTCGGGATCGAACGGGCGGAAGACGGCGTACTCGACGAGCGCCGCATCGCCAGGGAGTGCTGCCTGGACGGCCTCGAGCGTGACCGGCTGCGTCTGCGCACGGAACTGTGCGCTGCGCTCGCTGAGCGAGGCTTCCAGCTGTTCCCTGTGGGACTCGATCTGCGCCACGGACTCCCGCACGTCCCGGGCGCCCGCGGGTGGCACGCCGAGCGCGATCCGCGCCAGGTTCGTCGTCGTCTCTCTCAACTGATCCAGTAATTGCCGATCGCCGGGATCCGACACGCGCTGGCGCGCGGCGGCGAAGAGATCCGTCATCGCGTCCTGGACGCGGCCCTTGCGCTGCAGCAGGACGAGCGCGGCAAGCGAGGCTGCATCCGGATTGTCCGGCGCCAGCTTCAGGTGTAGCGAAATCGTGCGATCGGTGCGCTCGGCCTCGTTCCGCACGAACGCCAGCTTCTGCCGCTCCGATCCGGTGGCGACATACAAGCCCAGCTCTCGTTCGAGGATGGCATCGGCGCGTCGCTGGTACGCCAGCGCGTTGTCGATGTCGCCGATGCCGGCGTAGGTGCGCGCGATGTTGCCCACGACGAGCAGCGTTTCCCGGCCGAACGGGCCGACGCTCTTTTCCCACATCTGCAGCGCGCGGAAATGCGTCTCGAGGGCTCGCTGATCGTCGCCCGTCGCGCGATACACGTTGGCGAGGTTGGTCAGGATGCCGGCCAGGCTCGGATGATCGATGCCGAGCAGGCGCTCGCGGATGGCCAGCGCCCGGCGGTACGAGTCGATGGCCGCCGGGTAATCCTTACGTTCGCGAGCCATGATCCCGAGGTTCTGCAGCGCTGTCGCGACGAAGAGGTTCTCGCTGCCGAGGACCGATTCGCCGATCTCGAGTGATCTCTTGAACATCGGCTCAGCTGCCGCGTAGTCATTCCTCGATCTCAGGAGGTCAGCCAGATTGTTGAGGAGCGTTGCGTGGAGGAGCGTTCCCGCCTGGTGCGTGCGCTCCACCGTCTCGAGCGCATCGCGCTCGATCTGCTCGGTCTGCTGCAGGTCGCCCGCGCTCTTGCGCAGATTCGCGAGCGTCACGAGCGACAGCAGATACCACGGATGCGAGGATCCGACAGAACGGTCGAGCAGCGTCAAGGCCTCTCGTATCCCGGCTTCCGCCTTGAGGGCCTGGCCCGCCCGCCCGTCGAGAACCGCCAGGCGCGATCGCGCCATCGCTGAATAAGGATGTGCCGGGCTCCAGGCCTTGTCGAACGTGCGGACGGCGCGCTCGTAGAGATCGCGCGATCGCGCGTTGTCCTGGGTCTCCAGGGCGTTGCCGGCCAGGTCGAATTGCACCATCGCCACGTCGGTGTCGTCCATTCCGCGAACCGACTGCGCGATGGTCGAGCGATTGCTCCAGGAGCAGGCGCGCCTCGGTATACCGCCCGGTGTGTTCGAGCTCGCGCGCGCGTGTGCGCAGGACGCGCGATTCCTGCATCCGTCGGTCGGCGTCGGTCGCTTCCCGGGGAGCGGCCATTCGGACTACGTAGTCCCCGGGTTCGGCCGCGCTGCTGATCGGTTTTATCGAGATGCCGTAGGTTCCAGACCTTGCGGCAACGATTTCCACGCGCTCTTCGCCGGTTCGCCGGAATTCATCGTGGAAGTCTTCGAGAGGCTTGCCTTCCTCATCGCGAACGAACACTAAAACGTCGATACCTCTCTGTTCAACGACGATGCTCACCGATGTGCCCGACGTCAGCTCGATCTGGAACCGGTGTTCCTCGCCTGGCGCGATGTGCCGCTGGAGGGGCTCCGAGGGAACCAGCACCGTGATCTCGGGCTCCTGGCTTCCTGCCGTTCGACAGAAGCAGAGCGGTCACCGTCCAGATGACTGCAGGGTTCAGGGGAAACGCACTCCGCATTATTGCCGCGCCACCTCGAATGCGTAGCTGGCCACGAACTCCGGCGTCGCACCCGGGCGCAGTTCGAAGAGATCCACGGAGTAGTGCTGTGCCTTGAGCAGACCCGCTGGTACACCCACCGATACCACCGGCCTTCGCCGATCGCGCTCGGGCATCACGGGCGCGCTGCGCCAGACGACGCGATTGGTGGCGGGATCCTTGAGGGCCACCTCGTACGATGCCGGGTCGGTGGTTTCAAACTCGAGATCGAGCGGCACGGTCCGTGAGCCTGCTGCGACCGAGATGAGGGGTGTGGGACCGACGCCGCGGGTCTGCGGCCGGAGGACGAGGGCGATGGGTGCGAGCGGACGTGCGGCGGCCCGCGCATCCGTGAGCGCCCGCGTGGTCGCGGCGGCTTCTCTGCGCTGCTCCTCGAGCTCTTTCGAGACAGTGCTGGTGCGCACGGTCGCATCAGCCGCCTGGCGCCGCGCGTCGTTCAAGTCGCGCCGAAGGCCTCGCTCCTGGACGAGGAGGACGCTGACCCCGACGATCAGCACCGCAGCCGCGGCTGGCGTCCAGGACCACACTCGCGATGGCGTGGAAGGGTTCTCCCTCGTCTGCCGGGGGACCGCTGGCCGTCGCTGGTCCGACCGATCGATCGCGGAGAGAAAGCTCTTCGCGAACGCCGCCTTCTTGCGGCGGCGCCGCGAGGCGAGATAGTAGGTCTCGAAACTCGCGCGCCTGTCCGCGCTCAGCGTGCCGCTTGCGTAGGCGTCCAGCAGATCGTCTTCGGCGAGTCGCAATCGTTCCGCCAGCTCATCCTCGATGAGGCTCTGCTCATCGAGGCGCTCGGCCTCGTCTTCGGGCAAACACCCCAGAAGGTAGCGAATCAGGTGGTCGTCGTTCAAAGATTCTTTCGGCATCGACATAGGCATCCAGATCCAAGGGCGCTCCCTGGATAGGAAAGCCGGCGACGAAATCTTTCAAGGACTCTTGCGACAGACGGCGACACACCGCTCGAGGCTGGCCCTGAGCCGCCACGCGCGGATCCCGAGGGCGTTCATGCTGATCCCGAGCTGCCTGGCCAGGTCTCGACGCCTGTCGATTCGCTGTCGCTTCGCGTCCCGGTAGTACTCGACGATCAGGAAGCGGTCTTCCGGCTTGAGCCTGTCGAGGCACTGGTTGAGGCACTCGAGAGACTGGTCGACGCCGTCGTCGGTCGTCGTCACGACCGTTCGCGCGTGGTGAATCCCGGACCGCGTTTCTTCGAACGGGACATCGCGGCGGCCCTTCCGAATGTCCTCGAGGAGCACGAACCGCGCGACCACGTAACAGTAGCGGGCGGGCGGAGTGACCTTGATGCGTCCCGACTCTTCGAGTGTCCGGCTCACTCGATCGAGGGTCTCGTCGGCGAGTACGTCGGGCGCAGGACGATTGCGCCGATCGAAGTACGCGACGAGCCTGCGGCGGATTTCCAGGTATCGCTCGCCCTGCGAGTCTGAACCCTCGTCGAGCCATCGAAGGAGCCGCGTGAATGCGGTTCCAGAAATTCCGGAATCTGGCCGATCAATTTCCTGCGTGAGAACAGTCATGGCGCTTTTTCGTTCGCTGGCAATACGCTCCGCTGAGATTGCGGATTGCGTCGACGCATGCAAGACACGTGACCGCCTCGATCAACCGGGAAGATCAATATTTGATGACGCGAGGCTCTCGAGCACGCAGACGACGCCATCATTGACCCTGACTCCTGGATCTCGCGACAAAGTCCGGCGTCTCGTTACGCGCGGCGTAAATCCCCTTGGGTTCGAAAGTACTTGGCCTACACCACAACCTCGTTGATCCGTCGTTCCTGTTTGGCGATGCGTTCGGACGGACGTGATCGCTTCGATTCGTTGACGAGCACGCCGCGAAGCGCATCCCGCGCGCGCGAGAGGCCCGACATGACTGTGCCGATTGGAATGTCCATCACGTCCGCCAGCTCGCGGTACGACAGGCCTTCCAGCTCGCGCAGAATCAGCAGCTCGCGGAAGCGATCGGGCAGGCTGTTGATGGCCCGCTCGACCTGGCTCGCGTCGCTGGTTCGCAGCATCAACGTTTCAGGATCGCTGTGCGACTGAACGGCGCTGTGGTGCTCTTCGTCAAACGGGTCGGTGACAGCTTGAAACGGCCGCCGGCCGCCGTGACAGGCATTTCGCACGATTCGAAGAAACCACGCGCGTCCGTTCCCGCCTGCGAACGTCCGAAAGTACCGGAGTGCCCGCAGCGACGCCTCCTGCACGACATCCTCCGCGTCGTGCTCGTTCCGCGTCAGCCAGCGCGCCAGGCGGTACCCGGCATCCAGATGCGGCAAGACCACGTCGTCGAACGTCTCGCGGGCGGCGGGCGCGTCGGGCCGATTCATCGCGCTACTCATCGACCGACCCAAGCACCTGGCGGAGTCCCTCTTCGAGCGTCGGATACTCGAAGCGGAAGCCGGTGCCACGCAGCCTGATGTTTGAAAAGACGCGGTCACCTTCGAGACGGTCGGCCACCAGCGGCCCGAGCAGCATTCGTGCAAGGCCGCGAGGCAGGCGCTGCACCTTGAGAGACCGACTCGCGACACGGGCAAACGTTTCCGCGAACTCGTGCACCTGGATCGGATCGCTGTTGGCGAGGAAGTAGCGGCTTCCCGGTTCGCTGCGTTCGGCGAGGTGCACCAGTGCGCGGGCGCAATCATGGACGTGAATCGGTGAGACCCAGCTTGCGCTCGCGCCAAACTGCAGCACCCGGCGCCCGGCGAGGATTGGCTCCATGATCCGCTCGCGAAACCAGGCCCCGTTGCCGTACACCCATCCCGGAAGCGCCGTGATGACCGGCAGCCCGGCGACGAAATAGCCGTCGAGCCGATCGAGCGCGGGCGCGAGACAGTGTGCAGGGCCTGACGGACTGAGCGGCGCGTCCTCGGTTATAGGGCGTGGCCCCGTGACGCCGTAACAGTTCGAGTCGGCGACGTAGACGACACGCTCGGTTGTACCGGTGGACACGGCATCCAGCAGGTGGGCATCCATCTCGACCCGCGTGCGGATCAGGGAATCGGCGGGCCGGGTACCCCGGCCGTTCTGCATCAACGGATGCGGCGGAAGATGGAACACCCACTCGGTTCCAGCCTCGTCCTGCCACTGACCTGGCTTCAACAGATCCCCCATCACTGGTGTGCCCCCGGCCCGCCGCACCTTCTGAGCGGCCTCTACCGACGGTGCAAGGCCGAACACCTGGTGGCCGCGGCCGACCAGCACCTTGACCAGCTCCGTGCCGACGAACCCCGCCGCGTCGGTGACAAATGTGGTCGCCCCTCCTCCGACTGTCATGCTCAGAGTGTGAAATGATGTCGGCCTCGCCGCCACGGACGATACCCGCACAAGATCCGTACGGCGCCCGTACACCCGCACAGGTAAGCAGCGGTAAGATGGAAGGGCCATGAAAACCGGCGCTCCGGGTTCATTTGGGGCGCAATTGAAAGCGCTTAGGGAAGCTGCGGGTTTTACGCAGGAGGAACTCGCGACCATTTCCGGCCTCTCCGTGCACGCGGTCAGTGCACTGGAGCGGGGAGAGCGCCGGCGTCCGCACGTGGACACCGTCCGCGCGCTGTCGGCTGCACTCGACCTGACCGGACCGACGCGCGATCTGCTTCTGGGAAGCTCACGGGCGCCTGCGACGCCTGCGGCGGTTGACGAACTCAGCGCCGGGTCGCTGCCGCTGGCGTTGACCGCCCTTCTGGGCCGCGAGTCGGACCTTCAGACACTTCGGCGATGGCTCTCGGATCCCACTGCACGCCTCATTACGCTTCTCGGGCCAGGAGGAGTCGGCAAGACGCGGCTCGCGCTGGAACTCGGACGCGCGATCGCGGATGAGGGCGCTCTGCGCGTCGTCTTCGTGCCGCTGGCGGCGGTGCGCGACGCGACGTTCGTTCCGACGTTCGTTGCAGATGCGATGGGCTTGTCGAACGTGACGGGCGTCGATCTGCCGGCACGCGTTCGCGCCGCCTGCGAGGATCAGCCGACGCTGCTCGTACTCGACAACTGCGAGCACGTGCTCGATGCCGCGCCGCTCATCGCGGACTTCCTGATGGCGTCCGCGTCCCTGCGCCTGCTCGCGACGAGTCGTGCTCCGCTTCGAGTCAGGGGGGAGCGCGAATATGCGGTTGGCCCTCTCGCGTTGGGAGATAACTCGGAGACGTTATCGCCCGCGGATCTGGCCCTCATTCCGGCTGTACGGCTGTTCGTCGAACGCGTTCGAGACGTGCGACCCGATTTTCGTTTGACACCGGCCAATGGTCCGACCGTCACGGCAATCTGCCGGAGGCTCGACGCCCTGCCGCTGGCGCTCGAGCTTGCCGCCCCGTGGATGAAAGTCTTGACGCCCGAGGACCTCCGCGGTCGCCTCGAGGACGACGTCCTGCTCTCCACCGCGGGTCCGCGGGATCTCCCCGAGCGTCAGCAGACGATCGGGGCGACGGTTGCCTGGAGTTATCACCTGCTCGATCCGGATGAGCAGCGAACCTTCAGGCGGCTCGGAGCGCTCCCGGCCCGTTTCCCTATCGAGGCAGCCGCCGCGGTGCTGGCCGGTACTGATGGCGACGCACGCAGGACTGACACGGCGATCGGCGCCGCGGCAGGCTTGATCGACAAGAGCCTCCTGCTCCGGGCAGACGCCACGTCGACGCGCCCTCTCTATCAGATGCTCGAGACCGTGCGCGCCTACGCAGCCATCGAACTCGATGCCGCAGTGGAACGCGACGATGCGATGGAAGGGCTCGTCCGGTATTGCAGCGAGGAGGCATCCGGTGCGGCGCATGGGTTGATTGGACCGGCGCAGGGCGAATGGCTGGATCGAATCCAGGGCGATCTCGAAAACTACCGTGTCGTCCTGACGTGGCTGCTCGAACACGAGCGCGCAGCAGACGCATGCGCGATTGCATGGCGGCTGCTGTTCTTCTGGTTGATTCGCGGTCGGGCGGCTGAGGGACTTCAGTGGTACGAGCGATGCCTCAAACCGTCGCCGCCTGCGCCACAGGTCGAGTCGAAAGCGCTCGTCGGCGCCGCCGTGATGCTGTTCACGCAGGGCAACCATGCTCGCGCGCGCGCCGGCGTCACGCGCGCGCTGGCGCTCGAGAACGCTGACGCCGACGTCGCCGTGTTTGGCGGGCACTTGCTCGGACACATCGAACAGGCCGAGGGGAACCCGAGTGCGGCGCGCGAGCGGTTTGCCGTCAGTCTCGACGGGTTCAAGAAGCTGAACGTTCCATGGGGCATCGGGAACGCGCTCATCGGCAAGGCGGGCATAACGCTGGCAGCAGGAGACGTCGAGCAGGGTGAGCGCCTGCTGGATGAAGCGACCTCGATGCTCCGGCGTGCCGGCCCGTGGTTCCTGAATCAGCCGCTCTATATCCGCGCGATCCTCGCCGTCCGCCGAGGGAACGCCGACCAGGCCATCTCGTACGTGCGTCAGAGTCTCGAATGCAGCCGGGAACTGCACGACAAGTTCCAGTTCATCTACGCGCTGACGCCTCTGGCCGCCGCCGCGGCCCTCAAGGGCGACCACGCGTGGGCGGCGCGAATTCTTGGTACCCGCGACGCCGTCACGGAACGGACCGGCACGACGACCGTCGACAAATCAGTGCAAGTGTTGCGGGACCGGACGGAACAGGACGTGCGCGCTCGTCTCGGGCCCGATCGCTGGACTCGCGCCCACGCGGCCGGGCGCAGCGCGTCGATCGACACGCTGTTGAAGGATATCGACAGCAAGCGTCGGACGGGGAATTAGGCCGCCCGACTTTCGCGCGCCGCGTCGGCGAGTATCTCGATTGAAGACCTCAACAACCCCGCAAGCCCGGAGTCCGCAGCGATTCCCTCAGCATCCAGCGATCGGCCTTGAACCGGGATCGTGATCGAGGCATCGAGAATCACGCGTGCCGACATCACCGTCAATGTCTCGGCCAGCGAGGCCCACGCGCGCGTCGCCCTCGTCGATGCATTGATCAGGCTGACCGGCTTGTCAACGAGCTCGCCGCTTCCCACCAGCCAGTCCAGCGCGTTCTTCAGGACACCCGGCACTCCGTGCGCGTACTCCGGGCTGGATATCAGGACGGCGTCGCACGCCCGGAGCTTTGCGCGGAAGTTGATGATCGCATCCGGCGTGCCTTCGCTCTCGATGTCCGGATTGAAAGGCGGAAGCCCAGCGAGGTCGTGAAACACCGACACGTGCACGACACTTGGTGCGACGTGAATGGCGGCTGCGACGAGCGCGCTGTTCGACGATGCACGGCGAAGGCTTCCTGAAATCGCGAGGACGCGAACCGGCATTGTGTTCTCCATGATGATGCCCACTACATGAGGCCTCGACCTATTCCATAGTGCCGGCACACTCTTTCCATTTCGCCACTCGGCGACTGCGCACCGTGGCATTCGTGCTGTCGGGAATATTCGAGTGACCCCGATGGTTGGATGAAGTGTGTGCGGGCGCCTGCCTGTGCGAACTTGTTTTGGAGGCTTTCATGTTATCGTCGCGTTTCGTACTCGTTTCTGCTTTCGCATTGCTGGTCACCGCCTGTGGCGGCGGTTATTCGGCGCCGTCACCAACACCGTCACCGACCCCCGCGCCCATGCCGACTGAACCGGGATCGCCGATCACCATTCCCTCTGGAGCATCCACGTTGGGAAATCGCGCGTTCAGCCCGGCCAACCTGGACGTCGCCGCTGGCACGACCGTGACGTGGACGAACACGGATTCCGTCGCTCATACCTCGACAGCCGATGGGAATGCATGGGATTCTGGATCGATCGCGCCGCGCGGTCAGTTCTCGAGACTCTTCGGAACCACCGGGGCGTTTCCATACCACTGCGCGATTCATCCTGGTATGGTCGGGACGGTAACCGTTCACTGAGGAACTGTTCAGAATCGCCAGCGTGTATCCAGTCCTTTTCCGCATCGGCTCGTTCGACATCACGAGCTTCGGCGTGCTGGTCGCGCTTGGCGCCTTCGTCGGCCTCTGGCTGTTTCAGCGGGAGGCTCAGCGTTCGGGGATTGGCCCGCAGGCTGTCGACGCGGCGATGGCCGGAGTACTCTGGCGGCCTCGCAGGAGCGAAGCTCCTGTGGGTCGTCGAGCACCGGCACGAGGGCCCGCTGCTGGACCTCATCCTGAGCCGTGGCGGGATGAGCTGGTTCGGCGGCTTTGCCGGCGGGATTGTCGCCGGTCTTGCCGTCATGCAGTCCAAGCGGCTGCCAAAGGTCGCGGTTCTCGCGGCGGCGGCCCCGGCGCTTGCGGTGGGGCAGGCCATCGGCCGCCTCGGATGCTTTCTCGTTGGCGATGATTACGGCCGGCCCACGGATCTCCCGTGGGGCGTGGCCTTTCCCCGCGGTCTGCCACCCACGACGGTGCCGGTGCACCCGACGCAGATCTACGAGGCCGCCGCGTTGATTCCGCTTGCCTGGTTGCTGGTACGGTGGCGAGCCTCGGGGCGCTCGGACCTGTTCGTGCTCGGCGCGTATCTGACGCTGGCGGGCGCCATTCGATTTCTGATCGAATTCCTCCGCGTGGACGTGCGCGTCGTCGGCGGCCTGTCGGTGGCGCACCTCGCGTCGCTCGTCGCCATGGCCGTCGGTGTCGGGATGTTGGTGGCGGAGAACCGCCGTCCTTCCACTACGACGCGTTGAGCGCGCGCACGAACTCGGTCAGCTCGCGCTCGTTGAGATCTGACACCGCCCAGAACGACATCCCGTCGCGGGTCCAGTGATGAACGTGGAATCCTCGGACCGTTCGAGCGGCGATTGCACCGATCGTCTCGTTGACGACGGGAGAGACGAATACGTTGATCGTGTGTTGCCGTCGTTCGTAGATGAGTGCGGCCGCCGGCCGGCCCTCGAGATAGTCGAGGCGGCCCCCCACGAGCGGATAGCCGATGGTCGCCAGGTCGGCGACGGGCGGCGAAAAATCGAGCTTGCCCAGAAACCACGGCTTCACGGTGTGCTGATCGGTCGAGTGAACGTCGAACAAGTGATCGGTCATGAGGGAGCGCACGTGGCCGTCAACCACTGCTTCCACGATCGCGTCGGGTGTTGTTGTCGCTGATCGGACGAGCGTGATTGCGCCGCCGACCGCGACGACCAGCGCCGCCGCGGCCGCCCACGTGAGCAGCCGTCGCGTCGTGGATGCCCGTCTCGTCATCGCCGACACACGCGCACGCAGGCGATCGGGCGCGGTATAGTACGGGGCCGACTGCACGAGCCGGCGGAGCGCCTGCCGCTCATCGACTTGGGTGCGACATGCCCCGCAACGAACGAGGTGCTCTCGAACCGCCTGGGTGGCATCGACGTCGAGTTCGAGATCGACGTAAGCATCCAAATCGCGATCGATGACTTTGCAGCTCACGGCAACGTCTCCAGGTTTGCTGCTGCCTTCAGCCCGGCCAGCAGCCGTTCGCGGGCGCGCGAGAGCCGGGACATTACCGTGCCGATCGGCACCCGCACGACCGTCGCGATCTCCTTGTACGACAAGCCTTCCATCTCGCGCAGCACGATCACTTCGCGAAACTCGACGGGAAGCTGCCCAATCGCCTCGCGCACGCGGGCGACGGTGTCCTGTTGCAGCAGCTGTGCCTCCGGATCGGGACCCTCATCGAATGGTTCGCCGTGCGTTCCGTCTGGCGATCCTGCTCCCGCGATGACAGGCCGGCGTGAGGCACGGGTGTACCACGTGTTCCGCACAATCGCGAAAAACCACGCCCGCGCATCATCGTCGCGGAGCGACGAAAAGTACCGCAGCGCCCGCACGCAAGAATCTTGGACGACGTCCTCTGCCTCATCGTCGTTTCTCGTCAGCCACCGCGCAAAGTTGAACGCCGCGTCCAGGTGAGGCAGGACCGTGGCTTCGAACACCCGCGCAGGCATTGCTCCCCCTAAGACTCGCGGATTTGAGGCTTTATTCCCGGGAATATCTGCGTCCCCAACCGGGTCTCTCAAACAGAACGGACATCCGAAGCGACGGATGTTCCATGTGGGAGGTATGTGTGGCACCGAAAGATGTGAACGATCCCGGTCGGCGAAACTTCTTGCACTGCATGGCCTGGGTAGGCACGGGCGCCGTGTGGGCGCTCTCAGGTGGAGTCCTGAAAGGCTCTCCGCTTGGACAGACGTCGCACGGCTCGACGATGTCGCCTGGAGGCGGCGGACTGCGCTTCGTCCAGATCAGCGACAGTCACATCGGGTTCGACAAGCCGGCCAACACCGACGTCACGGCAACCCTTCGCGAGGCGATCGCAAAGATCAAGGCTGAACCCGAGCCGCCGGCGTTTGTACTTCACACGGGAGACCTGACGCACCTCTCGAAGCCAGCGGAATTCGACACACTGCAGCAAGTCCTGTCCGAACTGTCGGTGCCGGTCTTCTACGTCCCCGGGGAACACGATGTCCTGGTGGACGATGGGCAGAGCTATCTGGAACGGTTCGGGAAGGGCACGCTCGGTGCCGGGTGGCACAGCTTCGACCGGGACGGTGTTCACTTCATTGGACTGGTCAACGTCGTGAACCTCAAGGCGGGCGGGCTTGGGACGCTCGGGAGCGATCAGCTGGCATGGCTGGAGCAGGACGTCAAGCGGCTTTCGAGCAGCACACCAATCGTGGTCTTTGCCCACATCCCGCTCTGGTCGGTGTATCCCGAGTGGGGATGGGGCACCGACGACAGTGAACAGGCGTTGTCGTATCTGAAGCGGTTCGGATCGGTATCGGTGCTCAACGGGCACATCCATCAAGTCATGCAGAAGGTCGAAGGCCACGTGACATTTCACACGGCGATGTCGACTGCGTTCCCCCAACCTGCGCCCGGCACCGCACCATCGCCGGGTCCGATGAAAGTGGCTGACGACCGCCTCCGGAAGGTGCTCGGTCTCTCCCGCATGTCCTTCCACGCCGTGAATTCGCCGATTGCCATCACCGATCTGCCGCTCGAGGCCGAGACCGTCACAACGGCAGGGCGTGACGTGGTGGTGGACAATTTCAGCTTTACCCCGGTGGCGACATCGGTGCCGGTTGGCGCCACGGTCCGATGGACGAATCATGACGACGTCCCCCACGTCATCATGAGCACCGAGAAAAAGTTCAAGTCGCCTGTGCTCGATACTGATGAACAGTTCTCGTATACCTTCGATGCTCCCGGAACCTATGAGTACTTCTGCTCGCTGCATCCGAAGATGACCGGCCGGATCTCGGTGGCTCAAAGCTGACGTATCAAACCACCGTGAGCTGTTTCGTCCAACCCGTCGTCGGGGCAGTCGGACTCATCGTGGTGCCGGTGCTCGCGTGCTACGGCGCAGGTGGGTGCGGCGGAAGCTCGTAAATCGTCGTCTTGCTCCGAGCCACGCGATTCCCGTGGCCAGGAGCGCGATCGATGCTGGCTCCGGCGTGGTGGCGACGGCGTTGATGTCGTACTGGTAGCCTTCCAGCCGCGTGGAAAAGGCACTGAACCGATTCGCATACACCGCATTGGCGAGACCAGTCCCGGCGAGCATTCCGCTGAAGAGGACGCGATTGGCCTGCATCACCCTGAGCCTGCCGGAAATTTGCACGCTCTCGCTGATGACGTCGGAGGCGAACTGCTCAGGCGCGATATTGATGACGTCGGTCGGGCCGTCAAAAGACAGTTCGCCCCTCACGTCAGCATCGATCGTCCTGAGTCCAGGATCGCCGATCGAATGGCCGGAGAACGTGGCCGTGGTCTGAGTGAATCTGACCGGCGAGCCGTTTCCGCATTCGTCGCAGAATCCCGGAATCAGATGAGTCACATCTGAAAGCAGGATTGTGAAATCCGGGAAGAAAAGTTCCAACTCTTCCTGTATGAGCGCCGCTCCGCACGCCGGGAAACTGCCGATGAGTCGCTCCAGATAGAGAAGGGGATAATTCGCTACCGCGTGAGCCACTCGACGGCTTCGTCGGAGTCGCGGAACGTGCGCACCGATGTGTTCGCGATTCGCAGAACCGAGCGGAGCATGCGCGCCATCTCGAAATAGACACCGCTGCTCAGAATGATCGCCGCCCGCACCCCGGCGATATCCTGGCGATGCTCAGCGAAGAAACGATTGAACGCCTCGACGGTTTCTCGCGTAAGCGACTGCGTGCCTCGCCGGTCGATCAGAAGTTTCAGAGGAGAGCGGCCCGCCGGCGACTCGAGAATCGCCGTCATGCCATCGCGCCAGTCGTCGATGGTGTAAGGGTCCACGACGGTAAACAGCACGAAGCGACCGGCAGGCTCAACGCTCCACGTGATTGGCATCGAGGCCAATTTCTACACCAAAAACGGCAGTCAAGACGTAACGAACTTGGTGCAAATGATCGACCAGGTACTTTTGGCGGCTCCCAAGGTGCGAGCGAGCACGGCGAGCGAGCCACGCGACCGGAGCGCGCCGACGAAGCGGCGCGCGAGAGCGCGTGTAGGGGAGTTCGAGGGGCGAAGCCCCTCGAATAAGTTTAGACGATCGGCATACGTCGGTCAGAGATGCCGTAGTGCGACGTTCGGATCGACCCGGGACGCGCGTCGCGCGGGAACGTAGGTGGCGACGAGCGATGCTGCGATGAATGCCAGGGGCACGGCCGCGATGATCAGCGGATCGAAAGCCGGCAGCATCCGGATGAACAGCGGCCGGAACCCGAGCCGCAGAATCAGTCCACATCCGAGGCCGATGCCAAGGCCTGCAAGGACCGGGCGCGTCCCGTCGAGCAGAACCATCCGCAGCAAGCGGCTGGTATCCGCGCCGAGTGCCATCCGAATCCCAAGCTCGCGCGTCCGGAGAAGCACGACCTCCGACAACACTCCGTACAACCCTGCCATGGCGAGGACGAGCGCAAGCCAGCCCAGAAATCCTGCGGCCCCTGCACCGATCCTGAGGACCAGGCTGCGTCCACCGCCGAGCGCGGAGGCCTGCTCGGCGTCGTCAACCGGGAGATCCGGATCGAGTTGATTCACCAATCGCTTGAGCGCACCAACGAGCGCTGCCGGGTCGCCGGCCGTTCGGACGGAGAGCGTGATGACCGGATGGTACTGCTGACTCCACGGCAGGTACAGAAAACCGCCACCGCGATTGCCGACGTCGCCGACGTCCGTATCGGCTGCAATTCCAATGACCGTGACGGTCTGAATTGGTGGTACAGGTTCACCAACGGATCGCTGAAAGCGCAGGAGAATTTGACGCCCGAGCGCCGGGCTGTTCGGAAACAGGCTTCGTGCGAGGCGTTCGGTGAGGACAGCCGCAGGCTCAGATGCTGCGCTGTCACGATCGTCGAATCTGCGGCCTTGCAGGATTTGGACACCCCATGTCCCAAAGACCTCGGGCGTGCTGATCATGAATGAGTAATATCCGCCCGTCATCTGGTCCGGCGTGAGGGCAACGGCGCCGCCCGGTGCGCCGAACCCGAGAGGGAAGCCCGACGACAATGCGGCCGACGCGACGCCGGGCAATCGCCGAGCCGAATCGAGCATCTGCTCCGATACGCGCCGACCCTGCGTCTCCTCGTATCGCTGCGTCTGAAGGTTCACGCGAACGAGGGCCAGCCGGTCGACGTCGATTCCCGTATCGTGACGGGCTACCGCGATTAACTGCTGGGCGCAGAGCACGGCCACGGAAACCAGTCCCACTGAGACCGCGACCTGGCACGCGATGAGGCCACGCCTCCCCCGCCAGCGGGGCACGGGCGTGTTCTGACCATCGGAGGCCATCGCGTCGCGGACGCTTCCTCGGGAGCCTTGAATCGCCGGAATCACTCCAAACACCAGCAGCGCAAGCGCCATGCTCATCAGCCCGACGGTGGCAACGGAGGCGTTCATCTGCGGCGTGAATTGGACCGAAAGGCCAGGGGCCAGCGGCAGTTCCGCGTTGAGCACGCGCACGATGAGGACGCGCGCGATCACGAACGCTGCGATGCCGCCCGCGACTGTCAGGAGCCCGGCTTCTACTATCTGTTCGCGGATCAGCCGCCAGCGGGTGGCACCGAGGGCCAGCCGCACCGCCGTTTCGTGCCGTCTCGCCGCGCCGCGAGCCAGCATCAGATTTGCGACGTTCGTGCAGGCGACCAGCAGCACCAGAGCCACGGCAACCATGATGGTTGCTGCAAGCGGCCGCGCCACCGGATCAACGCTTTCGTGCATCTTCACGCTTGCGGCGGATAGAAGGAGCCACGGACGAGAGGTGCTGTGCGGCGCTCGGAATCTCGAATCGAGCGTCGTCCCAATGGGGTATGCCAGATCGAGCCGCCGGGCTATCGCGCTCAACTCGGCTTGTGCCTCCTGCATCGAACGGCCGGGCCTGAGGCGGCCTTTCACGGAGACCGTCCGTCGTTCGCGATCAGTGAGTTCCTGCTTCTCTGACACCGGAGCAGCCGAGAGTGGAATCCATGCTGCTGTTGGGAGCACGTTCGGCATGTCCACGCCGCGGAACGCAGGTGGAGCGACGCCGATGACTTCGAAAATCTCTCCACCCAGTTTGACGGTGCGACCGACGATCGCGGGATCGGCTCCGAAGCGCGTTCGCCAAAGCGCATCGCTCAACACGATGACGCGAGACGCCTTCAGTGCGTCGTCATCTGGCTGAATGACACGTCCAAGGGCGGGATGAATGCCGACGACGGAGAAGTACTCGCCGCCGACCGCTTCTCCCATCAGCATGTCGGCGCTGCCGTTCGCGGCCAGCGGGAGCCGGAACCGCTGCCAGGCCGCGAGGAACTCGAAGCTGGTCTGGGCCGTGCGGTAGTCCTCGTAGTCGGCGCGTGAGAGCCAGACTATCGATCCGCTGCCTCCGCGCCTCGGATCGGCGTGATAGAGGTTTGCGACTCGACCGACGTCCGGAATATCCGGCGGCCGCAGAATTGCCGCGTAAACCACCGAGTAGACGGCCGTTGTCGCGCCGATCCCGAGCGCCAGCGTCAGAATTGAGAAGAGCGTGAAATTCGGCGCAGCCCGAAGCCGTCTCCACCCGTGGATGATGTCCGAAGACCAGTCATGCATATTGATGACTCTCCGACGCGATCACATTTCCGACCCGATCAAATTCTACAGCGTATCTCACAAACCGCGATGCGGCTGACGGATGTCAGCGAACGAGCGGCAGCGAGTGAGCCACGCGAGCCGCCTTCGCGCTTCGCGCTACGGCGCCCAAGTCGGAGCGAGGGTTGTAAGAGCGCTTGCCCGCCGTAGCTTTAGCGAAGGCGGGTGTAGGGGAGTCCGAGGGGCGAAGCCTCTCGGATTGAGACTAGTCGCGTGCGGACAGGAACGCGATGCTCGTGACTGCCATCAGCAGGTTGGGGAGCCATGCCAGCGCGAACGAGATGCGTTCGTCGCTGAAGGCCGGCAGGCGGACCTGAGCGAGTTCGAAGAAGTAGCCGACGTAGACGGCACACGCGACGACAGCGATCGCCACGGTGGCTGCGCGTCGAAGTCGCAGCGTCGCTATGCCCAGTCCGAACAGCGCAAACACGAGGGCCGCGCCAGGAAGTGCCCAGCGGGCATGGTAAGAAAAAAACAATCTGCCAGCTTTTTCTTCACGTCCCTCGCTCTTCAAGGCGAGCGCCTGGTCACGAAGCGAGCGCGGAGGCATCTCTGCGGGTCCTCGGGCAACCGGACCTCCAGCGATGGTTACGCGAAACGCCTGATTGGTGGCGGGGATCACCCAGACGATCGTACCCACCGATGCCAACGTGCCAGCCAGCCCGATGATGACGCACGACGCGGCGGAGTGGCCTCGTCTGCACTCGCCCTCTCAGTCCGCACACGACGCCCGTGAGGATCGTCAAAGGAATGCTGAAGGGCAGCGACTGGGGAACCAGCAGCGCCAGGAGCCAGGCTCCAACAACCCCGCGCTGGGCCATCCCCTGAACCGGTGGCGCGATCAGGACCGCGGTGACGACGACCATAGTCATGGCCGCAGGCAGGAGTGCCCGACGGAGTGGTGACCAGTCCTCGGCGATGAGCGTCCGGATCGTTCCCTCGAGCCAAACGCTGGGAACGTGAAGGGCGAGAACTTTCCAGAACGCAAGGTAGCCGCGAAGCCGCGCCATCTTCCCTTGCAGTAGTCGCCCACTCGCGTTCGCTTCTTCGTATTCGTGCTGCAAATCTGCGATCACGGGATCGATCAACTGTTCCATTATTCGTCGCGAGCACAGATAGTCTGCCCAGCGTCTCAGCCGTGCGCCGGGTTTCATCGCGCGACCTCAGGCCAGAGTTGCTTCGCGGCGTGGCTCCAGACGCTGAGAACGCGGCGGCCGAGTGGCGTCGGTTCATAGAGCCGACGAGGCAATCCGCCGGTGGCGCCGGATGTGGTGTCGAGTCGCGACCGGATGTAGCCCTTTTCTTCCATCCTCCCAAGCGTGACATACACGGTGCCGCGCTTCAGGCGCTTTCGAGAGGCGGCGACCAGCTGCAGCCCGTATAGCTCGCCTTGCTCGACCAGCAAGTCAAGAATGAGCGTTTCTTTGGAGGAGAGAGTCGGGATCCGGCGCGTCGTCGGCACAGGCGTCTATCTTACATATTGTAAGACTGCTGTCAACGCCCTGACCATCGAGCTGTATCGCAGGTGCCCTGAGCGGCCCTCGCACGCGCGAAGAACACATTCAGCCGATGCTGGCCGGGCTCGTCGCCAATGCGGCACGAAAGGGGACGGTGATCCACGCGGCTGACGCGTGGTCGTCCAGCGTGACGCCTACGTCCTGCTTTTCGCCGTACAACGCCTGAAGCCGATCCCGAACGGCTACGATGCCGGCCGGCGAGCCCGTCTGCGATGCGCGAGATTCGTCGCGGTGGCTCTTGACCCGGATGAAGAGACTGGCCTCGTCGTGGCTGGACTCGATGGTCAGTTCCGTGTTGACGGGTGGCAGCTGGCCGGGTGAGTGGTCGAGCACGATGTCCACGAGGCTGTGAAGCGTCATCGGCGGGAATTCGGCGTCGAGCGTGTCTGGATCGATATCCAGCGTGACCGACAAACCGGGACCCTGCCGGACCTGCTCGATCTCGATATAGCGCTCCACGCACTCCAGCTCGTCCTGCAACGGCCCGACGATGGTGCCGGATCTGTTGAGGACGAGCCTCAGGAAATCGGCAAGCTTGCTGATGATGCGATCCGCCCTGTCGGGATTCGTGTGGACGAATCTGGATACGGAATCGAGCGACGCATACAGAAACTCCGGCTGCAGTTCCCCGGCGAGCGAGCCCAGCCGCTCCTCGGCGAGTTGTGTCTCGAGCGTCGCGACTTCGAGGGCGCGTTGATGTGCGCGGTGCCGGAAATCGAGCGCATAGCCGAGGGCTGCGATCGTGCCGTAGGTCACCACGCTGAAATTGAAGTTGCCGGAGTATTCCCGTTGGATCGCTGAAATCCAATAGACCCTGGCGAGAGTGCCATTGAGCCACCAGAACGTGGCGTAGACCGCCAGGAGCGAGGTCGAATGAAGCATCGAGAACGCGGTCGCGGCGATGGCGTGGTACGTCAGCGAGCGGGTCCACCCCGCGTTGCGGCGAGAGAGCAAGTCGACCAGCCTGAAGACCGCCGGGGTCAGCAGGGCCGGGACCAGCCACAGCGTGATGTTCAGGACGAGCAGCCGGCCGATCGGGATGACCGCCGGGGGCCTGTCGGCCAGGGCCATCATTCGAGATGCCTGGAGCGTGGACGAGAGGGCCAGGCCGGCCGTCACCAGGAGAATCCAGCGCAGGCGCGGCATCCAGGACGTCTTCGTCACGGAACCACTCTACCTCAGCTCCGCGGCCGTCACTGGTGTGGACCGTCGAAACACCAGCCGGCGACGAGGGTTCGAGAGAAGAGTCAGTACGCCACCCACCCCATAAACGCAGGCCGTGATCACCAATGGCGTTGACCACGATCCCCACAGCTGGACCGAGTAACCGACCACGAGAGGACTGATCGCGCCGCCGAGGTTGCCGAGGGTATTCATGGCCCCCGTGACCGTTCCGGCTGCTTCGCCACCGATGTCGTGGCACATCGCCCAGCTCGGACTCAGGCTCAAGTCGGCGCATCCTGCTGCAGCAGCCATGAGCACGGCCGCCGCGAGAGATTGTGGAACGAGAGCGGCGGCCAGAATGAACAGCGCGCTCATGGGCAGGGCGACTGCACCGATCGATCGGCCGACTTTCAAGCCGTAACGCACGGTCAGTTTGTCGGTGAGCCATCCACCAGCTATTGCGGCCACCGCTTCGGCCAGGAGCACTGCGCTCGACAGCCACGCCGCCTGCCCGGTGCTGAACCCGCGACCTTCCTTGAAGTACGTCGGCAACCACGTCAAGTAGAAGTAGAGACCGTACCCCATGCAGAAGTACATCAGGCAGATGCACATCAGATTTGAATCGAGCAGATCGCGCCAGTGAACGCGCGGGTGCGCCGTCACCTGCGAGCCGGCCGTGATCAAGGCCAATTCTTCGCGGCTGACGGCGGGATGGGCCGACGGGTCGTCGCGGAACCAGTGCCACCATGACACGCCCCAGACCACGCCGAGCGCGCCGAAGATCCAGAACGACGTGCGCCACCCCGCGGCGGCGATGATCAGTATGACCAGTGGCGGCGCGGCCGCCGCTCCGAGACGGCTGCTCATGAACACGGCGCCGTGCGCGGCGCCCCGTTCGGTAACTGGGAACCATCGCGAGAAACTGCGCGACATGTTTGGAAAGGCGCCGGCCTCACCGGCGCCGAACAGGAATCGCGCGACGAGCAGCGACGTGAAATTCCATGCGAGTCCGCTGGCCGTCGTGAATGCCGACCACCACAGCACGATCCGCGTCAGCGTCCTGCGAGGACCGAACACGTCGCCCATCCACCCACTCGGAATCTCGAATACGGCGTAGGCGAACGTAAACGCGCTGAAGATCCATGCCATTTGCACGGCCGTCAATCCCAGCTCCTCCCGGATGGCTGGAGCAGACGAGGCGATGCACACGCGATCGATATAGGTGATCACGGACAGCACGCAGGTGAAGTACAGAAGTTTGTACCGGGTGCGTGTTTGAGGCATAGACGGTTGGCTACAAGGTTCTACAAGGTTCTGCAGGGTTCTACAAGGTTCTACAAGGTTCGTTCAGGTTCTACAGGGTTCTTAGCAACCGTCGCGGTGCTCCCGCCGTCAAAGGGACATGTCCATCGCCAGCCTTCGCCAGGATCTTCGCTACACCTTCCGAACCCTGCGGCGCGATGCCGGGTTCGCGGCCTTCGCCACGATCATTGCGGGCCTCGGCATTGGCGCGAGCGCCACGGTGTTCAGCGTGTTCAACGCGCTGCTGCTGCGACCGCTGCCCTTCGCCGATCCCGAGCGCCTCGTCTGGGTCACGAATCACGACTCCAGCGGTCTGTCGGGCCAGACCACCCAGGTCGCGTCACATGCTCGATCTGCGTGAACGGACGCAGAGTCTGTCGGCGCTGGCGGGGTATTTTGCGTTCTACGGCGTCGGCGACAACGTGCTGACCGGCCGCGGCGAGCCCGAGCGCCTGAACGGCGTGCCGGTTTCCGACAACTTCTTCCAGATCCTTGGTGTCCAGCCGCAGTTGGGACGCACCTTCACTGCGGAGGAGAGCCAGTGGCATGGACCAAAGGCCGTGCTGCTCAGTCACAGCGTGTGGTCGCGCCGCTTCGGCTCTGACGCCTCGGTCGTGGGCACATCCGTGACCTTGAACGACGAGCCGCACACCATCGTCGGAGTGCTTCCCGAATCCTTCGACTTCGCATCGGTGTTCGCGCCAGGCAGCCGCTTCGATCTGTACTTCCCGTTTGCGTTGAGTCCAGAAACCAATCGGTGGGGAAACACCATGGCGATGATTGGCCGGCTGAAGCCTGGCGTCTCGCCGTTGCAGGCGCAGTCGGAAATCAGGACGCTCGGGGCGCAATCGTCGCGGGAGCATCCGGAACGGAACTCGTTCGAAGGGTATGTGGCGCCGCTCACCGACCACGTCAACGGCCGGATGCGGCCGGCGCTGTGGGTGCTCGCGGGTGCAGTCGGCGTCGTCATGCTCATCGTGTGCGCGAACCTGTCCAATCTGCTGCTGGCGCGGACCGCGTCCAGGCAGAAAGAGATCGCGATTCGCACGGCGCTTGGCGCCAGCCGGCGGCGGCTGATCGCGCAGATGCTGACCGAAGGGATCGTCCTCTCGTCGAGCGGCGCCGCGCTCGGGTTGCTGCTGGCGGTCGGCGGCACGCGCGCGCTCTCGCACCTCGACGCCATGAACGTCCCGTTGCTGCCGAGGGCCCACGTGGACCCGGCGACGTTGGGGTTCACGCTAGCCGTTGCCATCCTGACCGGCATCGTGTTCGGTCTCGCGCCGGCATTCCACACGCCCGAAGCGATGCTCCACGACGCCCTGAAGGACGCGAGCCGCGGCTCGACGGGGAGCCGCCGCACGTGGATGCGCAACGCGCTGGTCGTGTCCGAGATCGCGTTCGCGTGCGTCCTGCTGGTCGGCGCGGGCCTGCTGCTGCGCAGCTTCATGCGCGTGCTCGACGTCGATCTGGGGTTCCGCCCGTCGCGCGCCATGACCATTCGCGTGGATCCCGACACGTCGTATTCCACGCGCGAGCAAAGGACCGCGTATTTCGACGAGGTGCTGCGCCAGATCCGTGCGATCCCGGGCGTTGAACTCGCTGGGATCACGGACGCGCTTCCGCTCGGGCGCAACCGGACGTGGGGCGCCCGTGCGAAAGGTGTGACCTACGAGAGAGGCAGGGGACCGTCGGCTTTTCCGCGGATCGTCAGCGACGGCTACGTCCGCGGCGATGGGTATTCCGGTGCTCGCCGGCCGCGACATCTCGGACCGAGGACACCGCATCGAGCGACCCGGTGATCGTCATCAACCAGACGATGGCCCGCGCGCTGTGGCCGGGACAGGATCCGCTCGGCAAGATCGTGCTGAACGCGTGCAGCCCGGAGCGGCGCGTGGTCGGCGTCGTTGGAGACGTGCGCCACCTGGCGCTCGAACAGGCGTCGGGCAACGAGATGTACATTCCGATGCGCCAGTGTGGCGATCAACCGTCGGCGGATCTGGTGATCCGATCGACGCGCGAGGAAGCGCAGATCGCGGGAGCGGTTCGGGCGGCACTGAAGCCGCTGGCGCCGAACCTGGCCGGCAACGAGTTCAGACTGCTGCAGCAGCTGGTCGATAAGTCGGTCTCGCCACGGCGCTTCGTCGTGCTGATGCTCGGTGCTTTCGCGCTGTTTGCGCTCGTGCTCGCCTCGCTCGGCATCTACGCCCTGATCTCGTATTCGGTGGGTCAGCGCACGCAGGAAATCGGCATCCGCATGGCGCTCGGCGCGTCCACCCGCGACGTCCAGACACGGATCGTCTTTCAGACGCTTCGCATGGCAGGCGCGGGGATGGCGATCGGCTTGATCGGCGCGTGGCTGCTGACGCGATCGCTGAGCGGCATGCTCTTCGGCGTCAGCGCAACGGATCCGGTGACGTTCGTGGGAATGCTGCTGGTGCTGGCGATCGTGGCGACGCTCGCGGGCTACCTACCCGCGCGCCGCGCGTCGCGCATCGATCCCGTCGTCGCGCTGCGGAGCGAGTGAGGTCCACCTTTGCTACCGGCCGCCGAGTGCGGCATAATCGCCCGGTTGACACGAACCCGATTCGGCAAAGCGGTTGCTGTTGTAGCGCTCCTGGCACTTCCCGGCAGTGCGTTGCTGCCGACGGAACACGTGCACTACGCCCACCACGGGCGTCAGACGGCAGTCGTCCATCGACATGTTTCCGCAGCGCCAAGCTCCACCGGCTCCTATCTCCGTGATCACGACGATCACCAGGATCTACAGGAGGCGGCTCTCGCCGGGCGACCGTTCATCCTTTCCGTCTGCGCGGCAGCACTGCGTGCCTGGCGTGAGACACCCCCGCTGCGCCGGGGAGCGCCGCTGCCTTCTGTCCGACTGCGCCCCGACCACGGGCCTCCACTCGCGCCGCGCGCCCTGCGCGGACCTCCGCTCCCGGTCTAGCTAACCTTCGAATCTCATCGGTACGCGTCTGCGCGGCTGCAGTAGTCCGCTGCATACGCGTCCGTTCTCGTGTCCACCCACTTTCTGTGGAGGAGGTCGTGAGGCTGATGCTGTCTCGGGGTGTCTTCTTCTTGCCCTCATGGTCGTACCGCATGCCCTGTTCGCACAGTCAGGGCAATCGCCGCCAGGTCATGAATGGACGCTCGAGGAAATCGTCGAGGCGGTCGCGGTGAGCCACCCACAGGTGCAGGCCGCGCAGGCCCGGGCTGACGCCGCCGCGGGCGCGCGTCGGACCGCCGGGACTTGGACGAACCCTGTTTTCACGTACTGGGTTGAGAACTCTGCGTTCCCGTTGCGCGGTGCGCCGCCGGGACTGGACCGTGAATCCTCGGCGTACGCGACGATTCCACTCGAACCCCTGTTTCAGCGGCCGGCACGGGTCCGCGCTGCGGACCAGGACCTCGCGGTCGCGCACGCAGAGGTCACCGCCATCCAGCGGCAACTCTCGCTCGACGCCGCCAGGGCCTTCTTCCGCGTGGCACTCGCGCAGATCGCGCTGGAAACAGTTTCAGAAAATCGCGCGGCGCTCGATCGGCTCGTGGAGTACGAACCGCGCACGCGTCTCTCAGGGGGCGACTGCGGAAGTGGAGCTCATGCGAGTGCAGATCGAAAGTGACCGTGCTGTTCTTGACTCGGCCGTCGCGGACGCCGAGCTGGCGCGCGCCCGGGTGGAGTTGCATCCTTTTCTGGGCAGTCGTGCGCCAGCAGATCTGACGGCTCTCCGTGTTTCGACCGCTCCGGCAGAGCTCCTGCCTGACGGGCCGATGCCCGCGCTCTCTTCCCTTCTGGCCCTCGCGCGGAGTCGGCGGCCCGAGCTGACCGCCGCTCGCGCGCGTATCCAGGCCGCCGCCGAGGAGACTGAATATCAGCGCCACCTCGTCGTGCGCCAGCTGGGTGCGACTCTTGGAGTCAAGCAGTCCGCTGGAACCAGTTCACTGATTGCCGGGATCAGCTTGCCGATCCCGATCTTCGATCGCAATACAGGCGAAGTGCAACGCGTGACGGCCGATCGCATCGCGGCCGAACGGGAGATGGAGGCACTCACGCGTGCCATCGACACCGAAGTCGAGTCTGCGTACCAGGCTGTGCAGCGGCTGTCGGCTGCGCTGAGCGGATCTCCGAAAACGTTCGTGGAAAGGGCGGGGGACCTGCACCGCCTTACTCTGGCTGCCTACCAGGAGGGTGGCGCGACGTTGCTCCAGGTTCTCGACGCGACCCGAACGTTGTCGGACGCACGAATCACCTATTTCCGGGCCGCCTTCGCCGCGCGCGCGAGTCTGATTGAGCTGGCGATCGCGTCGGGCGACGAACCGCTGCAGAACAGGACGAAATGACCACCATGAAGACAACAGTTACGCGCGCGCTGCTGGTCGCTGCCGTGGTTTCCACGTGCCCAGCCTGTGGTTCTTCTGCGCCGCCAGTCGAAGAAAAGAAGCGAGTGCCGCCCTCGAACGCGACAACCGTCACGTTCACGCCCGATCAGGTCACGCACGGCGGCGTCAAATGGTCCGCGGCGACGTCGGATTCGGTCGGCAGCCGCACGGAACTGCCCGGACGGCTGGTTCCCGACGACGATCGCACGACGCGTCTGAGCGCGCCTCTTCAGGGTCGTATCGTGGCGGTCCACGTGAAATTGGGTGACCGTGTCACCCGCGGCCAGCCGCTCGTCTCCCTCCGAAGTCCCGGGGCCGCATCCGCGCGCGCCGACGAGGCGAAGGCGATCGCCGAGCTGAACTCGCGTGCGACCGCGGTCAACTTCGCGAGACGCGCGCGCGAGCGCGCCGAGCGGCTGTTGGAGCTCAAGGCCATTTCGGCGCAGGAGGTCGAGCGCGCCCGCAACGACGAGCAGCTCGCGGAAGCGGCGCGCTCGCAGGCGCAGGCCGACGTCGATCGCACCCAAGCCGCTCTTCGGGAGTACGGTGCAGGCTCGGGCAGTGACGTGGTGTTGCGCGCCCCGGCCGCGGGGTCGTCGTGGGTCGCGACGCGGTGCCGGGCTCGGTCGTCGATCCGGGGACATTGCTCGTCGCCATCACCGATGCCTCGTCGCTCTGGCTGGAGATCGCGGCGACCGAAAGCGTCGCCGCAGCGTTGAAGCGAGCGCAACGGGTCGAGTTCACGGTTCCGGCATACGGCGACGAAAAATTCGACGCTCGAATCGAGAGCGTCGGCGCCGCCTTCGACTCGGAGACGCGCACCTTGCCGGTGCGCGCCGTCGCGCACACAGCCGGCGGGAAGCTGAAGCCGGGGATGTTTGCGGCCGTCTGGGTCGAAGGGACAACCGCAGCGGTCGTTACCGTGCCGGACGCCGCCGTCCAACTGCTCGACGAAAAGCCAGTGGTCTTTGTGGTGAAGCCGGACACCAGCGGCGGCGCGGTCTTCACCCGTCGCGACGTCGAAATCGGACCGAAGCAGGGTGGCCGCACGGTGCTCTTGAAGGGCGTTCAACCCGGGGACTTGATCGTGGTGGACGGGGCGTTTGCCGTGAAGTCTGAATTTGCCCGCGGCAAGATGGCGGAAGGTTAACGGGTACAACAATGATTGACGCGATCATTTCCGCCGCGATCCGGTTCCGGCTCGCCGTCGTCACCATCACGCTGCTGCTCATCGGCATGGGCAGTTGGGCGCTCGCCAACATCAACGTGGACGCGTTCCCGGACCTGACGCCAAACCAGGTCCAGGTCATTATCGTCGCACCGGGACTCTCACCCAACGAGGTCGAGAACCTGGTGAGCTACCCGATGGAAGCCGCAATGATGGGCCTGCCGCGCACCCAGGGTGTCCGGTCGATCTCGAAAGCCGGCATCTCGGTCGTCACGATCTCCTACGACGACGACGTGGACATGTACTTCGCGCGTGCGCAGGTCCAGCAGCGGATGCAGGACGTGTCCGGGCTCCCCGACGGCCTCCGCCCAACGCTCGGACCTCCGGCGACGCCAATGGGAGAGGTCTTTCAGTATCTCGTCGAGTCGGACTCGGTGTCGCTGATGGAACTCAAGAACATCCAGGAGTACATCATCAAACCGCAGTTGCGCACGTTGCCGGGGGTCGCGGATGTCAACTCGTGGGGCGGCATGGTGCAGCAGTATCACGTCGACGTCGATCCGGTTCGTCTCGCCGGGTATGACCTGGCGTTCCAGGACATCGAGCGTGCACTCGCCGCCAACAATGGAAACTTCGGCGCCGGCTATATTGAGACGCAGGGCGAGCGGTTCACGATTCGCGGTCTCGGCCGTCTCGCGAACGAGATCGACGTTGGCAACGTGGTGATTGCGACGCGGAGTGGCACTCCGATCTACGTCCACGACGTCGCGTCGGTCGCGGCCGGGCCGATGCCGCGCGAGGGCGCTGTCTCGCGTGAAGGGCGCGGCGAAACGCTCTCCGGCATGATCGTCATGCTGAAAGGCGCCAACGGCAAAGAAGTCGTCAGCCTGGTCGAGGAGCGCCTCGAGGAAGTCCGGACGTTGATGCCGGCGGGCGTGACCATTCGTCCCTTTTATAACCAGGGAGAGGTCGTCGATCGCACCACGCATACGGTCTTCAAGAACCTGCTCGAAGGCGGACTCCTGGTCACGCTCATCCTGTTCGTCTTCCTGCGCAACCTGCGCGCGTCGCTCATCACGGCGTCGGTCATTCCGCTGTCGCTGCTCTTCGCTTTCCTGATAATGGAGCGCGCCGGCATTTCCGCGAACCTCATGAGCCTCGGCGCGCTTGATTTCGGACTGCTGGTGGACGCCTCCGTCGTCATGGTCGAGAACTTCGTGCGGCGGCTCGAGCACTCCGGCCACCTCGCACCCGACCCGCGCCGTGCTCTCATCCGGGACGCGGCCATGGAGGTCGGGCGTCCGATCGTGTTTGGCGTGTTCATCATCATCGCGGTGTATCTGCCGATCTTCTCGCTGCAGGGGCTGGAGGGCCGGATGTTCACGCCGATGGCCATCACGGTTTGTGTCGCCGTCGTCGGCTCACTTGGCCTGGCACTGACGTACATTCCGATGCTGTCGTCGTTCCTGCTGACTCACGTATCGGAGAAGCCGTCGCGCTGGTTCGAAGCTGTCAGACGCCGCTATCGTTCGACGCTCGATTGGAGCCTTCAACACCGGGCCGTGGTAGTTCTCACGGCCGTGGTCCTGTTGGCGATGTCCGTCGCGTCGGTCCCGTACCTCGGGACCGAGTTCATGCCGAAGCTCGACGAAGGATCGATGCTGATTGAGACCCGCCGATTGCCGAGCACGTCGCTCCCGCAGGGAATGCAGATTGCGAGAGAGGTCGAGCGCACGTTGATGGCGTTGCCGGAGGTGCAGAGTATCGTGACGAAGATGGGCCGTCCGGAGCTCGCGACCGAGACGATGGGCTTATATGCCGGCGATGTCTACGTGATCTTGAGACCTCGGAACCAGTGGCGTGTGACATCCAACGACGCGCTGATTGAGAAGATGGATGGCGTCCTGAAACAGATCCCGGGCATCGACTACAATTTCACGGCGCCAATGGCGATGCGGCTTGACGAGGCCATTTCCGGGGTTCGGACCGAGCTCGGCGTGAAGGTCTTCGGGGACGACCTCGCCGTGCTCGAAAGGAAGGCCGCAGAAATCCGCGACGTCATCCTGGCCGTCCGTGGTGCGGCAGACGTTTCGGTCGATGTGAGCGCGGGGGCTATGCAGGTCGAGCTGGCGATCGATCGGACAAAGCTCGCCCGGTATGGACTGAACATTTCGGATGTCCGTGCAGCCGTCGAGAGCGGCGTTGGCGGACGTGAAGTCACCGAGATCATCGACGGCCGCAAACGGTTTCCCGTCGTTGTCCGGCTAGCCGACGCCTATCGTGGAACCCCGGATGCGATCGGCCGGCTGGTGCTGACCACGCCCGCAGGGGGAAAGATTGCGCTGTCCCAGGTCGCGGCGGTCAACGTGGTGGAAGGCCCGGAGCTCATCAACCATGAGAACGCTGAACGCCTGGTAATTGTGCAAAGCAACGTCCGGGGACGCGACCTCGGAGGCTTCGCCCAGGACGTGCAGCGCGCGGTCGGCGCCAGAGTGCAGATGCCGGAGGGGTATTTCGTGACCTACGGTGGCCAGTTCGAAAACCAGGAGCGTGCGATGAAGCGGTTGCGTGTCATCGTCCCGATCGTTCTGCTCCTCATCGCGGGGTTCCTGTACGGCAGTTTCGGAGTCATTCGCCAGGCACTCCTCGTGATGACGAATGTGCCATTCGCGATTGTCGGCGGGATCGCCGCGCTGTGGCTGCGCGGGCTGCACCTGAATCTGAGCGCCGCCGTCGGATTCATCGCGCTGTTCGGGGTGGCGGTGCTGAACGGCGTGGTGCTCCTGGCCTACATCAACCAGTTGCGGGAGCAGGGCCGGGCACTTCCGGACGCAGTCCGGGAAGGCTCGGAGGTCAGGTTGCGACCGGTGCTGATGACAGCCCTTGTCGCGAGCTTTGGCTTCATCCCGATGGCGATCTCGACGAGTCCCGGTTCCGAAGTTCAACGTCCGCTCGCGACCGTCGTGATCGGCGGGCTGGTCACGTCTACGATCCTGACGTTGGTGGTGTTGCCCGTCCTGTACTCCTGGGTCGAAGAGCGGTGGTCTGCATGGTTGGCGGCGTCAGCTGGCCGTGAAGCCTCACGTGTGGAGACCTCGTTCCATTCGTCGGCGAAGTGACTGCGAGGTCGACTTTGACGGCGCGTCATCAGGGTCAAGACCGGGTGAACGTCATGATCCAGTTCGTCTCCCAGGTCGTGCCGCCGTCATCGGAGAATGCCTGCTCCCATCGAGGCAATCCCGCGGCTCGAGTCCAGAGAAACCTGCAGAGGACGTCCTTGCCATCCACGGTCTCGCCGCCGAAGAACTCGCCGACGTCGCCCGTGAACCTCCCGACCATCGGCGGCAAAAGCCGGTGGGCGCGCCGGGAATCCGCCCAGTGGATCAACCACTCGCCCGTGGCGGGATCGAACAGCCGCAGCGTAAGGCCTTCGAAGGGCTCGCCATCACGGACGGTGCTGTAGCAATCCAGGTGGCCGAAACCGTCGAGCAATGGCCGCACGTCCGAGCGCGCGTCGAATTCGAGCCACTCGGTGGACTGGCGCAAACGACCGTTGAGAAATCGGTTGTGAACCTTCCACGATCCGAACACGAAATCGAAATCGTGTTTCGACGCGCGCGCCGCTGCCGCGCCCCGGCCTAGAACCGAGCGCGAGGTTGGTTCCAGCTCCAGAAGCGAGGCCTGCTGGTTGCCGAGACTGGTCGTGAGGGCGAGGCGATCCAGCCACTCTGACGAGATCACCCGATCCTTCGGGATGCCAAACCAGACCAACACATGCTCGCCTTCGCGGACGGGTAACCTCGGGTACGTGTTGGGCGCCGGCTCGGTGATGAAGACGCCCTCGATGCGCACGCCATTCGACTGCAGGATCGGCGCAACCTGATGCTCGAAGTCCGAGACGAGCGTTGCGTCAAGTGGCTGCGTCATCTGATAGATCCCCGCGAGTACCGTTAGAGGTCCGGCGCCAGGCTGCGTGATTCCTTCAGCGCGTATGTTCATTCGGAACGCCAGGTCCGGCCGCGCGGGCTTGAGCAAGAGCACGTTATCCGAATCCAGCATCGTGTCGTTTGCTTTGGCCTTGTGAGCGCCCCAAATCGGTCCGTCGTAGAACGCCGCGAGTGCGTTCCGGCGGCTCTCCATGTCGGAGAATCCACGCAGCCACACGAATCGATCCGGTCGCCGCCGATCGCGAAACTGACCGACCACCGACATGCCCAGCGCTTCCTGGGATTCGATGAAATGGCGGTCGAAGATGTCGATCAGCGCGTCGCGCCGCCCGGGTTTCAGGGTGTACTGTCGCAATTCCAGCACCGCGCAACAACGCGGCTCGAGCTCACCGGCGGTGTTCATCGCAAACTCCAAGGACGGCTCGCTCGCATCTTGGATCAGCGGCAGGTTTATGAGACAGCTTTCTAGCCTGTTTCGAAAAGTCGGCGGAGTTTCTGGAGTGTGAGGTGCACCGGGCACTGCGGTTATCGCCTTGCCGCTCTTCCGACGAGTCCTGAGTCACGGGGGTCGGAAAGGATTTCAGTAGGCCACCCTATCAGGCGAGGGTCCGCCCGTGTGTTCGCGGGAAGCGAGACCCATGTCCCGACAAACATGGAGGTCAGATGAACACCTCGACGCGTCGAGTTTTCTCACTAGTATTTCCGCTGGTACCTATCGCAACTATTGCCGTGGCGCTGTCTGCCTCTCAGGGAGCACCGGAACGTCCCGCATCGGCGTCGAAACCGAAAGCGGATTCGAAGATTTCGGCCGGGTTCGTCAGGTTGCCTCTGGCCTTCGAGCCGAACGAAGGTCAGGCGGACCCCGCGACGAAGTTCATTTCACGGGGCAGGGGATACACGCTCATGCTCGGCGGCAACGAGGCCGCGCTGTTGTTGCGAAGGTCCTCAGCCACTGACCTGGTCCAGATGAAACTAATCGGAGGGAATCGAGCCGCTGACGTGAATGGGCTCGACAAACTTTCGGGCACGAGCAACTACTTCATCGGCAAGGATCCTCGGACGTGGCGCGCCAACGTCCCGAACTACGCCAAGGTCAAGTACGACGGCGTCTATCCCGGCATTGACCTGGTGTTTTACGGGAACCAGCAGCACCTGGAGTACGACTTCATCGTGGCGCCGGGCGCCGATCCGAGTGCCATCCAGCTTTCGCTGGAGACGGCGGATTCGAAACACAAGAGCCTCGCATCGAAGCCTGCCGGCGTGCGGGTCGACGCAACCGGCGACCTGGTGATCCAGGCAGCGGGCGGAGACCTGCGGCTCTTCAAGCCCGTCGTGTATCAAGCAGACCCGGCGCGCGGACGGCGACACGTGGATGGCCGCTTCGTCCTCCTGACGGGAAACCGCGTCGGCTTCCAGGTCGGCACGTATGACCAGACCCAGCCCTTGATCATCGATCCCGTGCTGTCCTACTCCACCTACCTCGGAGGCAGCGGCGATGATGCAGCGACGGGCATTGCCGTAGACGCTTCCGGCAATTTGTACGTGTCGGGGTTTACGTGCATAACACTCAACACCGGATGCGATGCGACGGTGACCAAGATTAATTCCACCGGCACCGCGGTGGTCTATTCCTCTGTGTTGGGCGGCAGCGAAGACGACAGGGCCAGCTCGGTCGCGTTGGACGGTTTCGGCGACGCGTATATCACGGGATCGACCTGTTCGCCAGATTTTCCGCAAACGAGCGGTGCATTTCAGACCTCGCTGGCGGGCGACTGCGACGCGTTCGTGACCAAGCTCGATTCCAACGGCGGAGAGCTTTACTCCTCCTATCTCGGTGGCCAGGAGAATTCGGCGTCATCCGGCGATGAAGGGTTCGGCATCGCCGTGGACTCCGCGGGCGATGCGTACGTGGCAGGCGTGACCTGCACGAGCGACTTTCCGACCAAGAACGGCTTCCGGAGCACCCAGGATCACTGCGATGGCTTTGCCGTCAAGCTCCATCCTGCAGGCGGAGGATCGTCCGATCTGCTCTACTCGACACTCCTTGGAGGCGATGACGGGGTCGAAGATGCTACGGGAATTGCCGTGGACGCGTTGAACAAGGTGTACGTGTCCGGCTTGACCACAGGAGATGACTTCCCGACAACGGATGGAGCATTCCAGACCTCGAACGCCGGCTTCAGCGACGCATTCGCGGTCAAGCTCGACATGACGAAGTCGGGCTCGAGTTCACTCCTCTATTCCACCTACCTGGGCGGCCGATTCGGCGAAGGCACGCACTCTCTACCAGTGGTGGCTGTGGACGGCGACGGCAACATGTATGTGAGCGGGACGACCGACTCCGCCAACTTTCCCACCACGTCAGGCGCGTTTCAAACCTCGCGAAGCCCCGACACGGATGACGCAGGCGCTGCTGTCCTGAGCGCCTTCGTCACAAAGCTGAAGCCTGCCGGCAAGGGTACCGACGACCTGCTGTACTCGACGTTCCTTGGAGGCAACAGCAGCGAAACCCACGCGTTGCAAGGGGAGAAAGCCCTCGCCGTCGCCGTGGGACCGTCCGGCAATATCTACGTCGCCGGCGACACCTGCTCGAAGGATTTTCCCGTTACCAGCGATGCCTTTCAGCGGTCGTTTGCGGGTCCCGCATTTGCGAGTGGCAATCTGTGCGATGGCTTCGTGGTGAAGTTGAATCCCGCGGGGGGAGGACAGTCCGACCTGGTCTACGCGAGCTATCTCGGGGGCAGTGACGAAGACGGCGCGCTGGCTATCGCCCTGGATGGCGTAGGGAATGCGCACCTCTCTGGGGTAACCTTTTCCACTGATTTTCCGCACACGCCAGACGCCATTCAGACAACATTCGGCGGCGGCCGGTTCCTCACTGACGCCTTTGTGGCGGCGGTGCCAATTGGGAACTTCTCCTTGAATCCAGTCGCCTCGATTACCGCTGACGTCGGTGGATCGGGCACATCGTCTGTCACGGCGAATTCGATTGACGAATTCAATGCGGGGGTGACGCTGAGCGTATCCGGTGCCTCGGGTGTCACCGCAACATTCAATCCGGAGCCGGTGGCACCGTCTCCGGGGAGCTCGGCGTCCTCAGTGATCACCGTCAAGCCGGGGTTGGCCACCACGCCCGGCACGTTCAGCCTGAATGTCACCGGAACCTCCGGGCTGCTGACGCATTCGGTCCCGCTCCAGCTGACGGTGCGGGCGTCGAGCAACGGAACGTCGACCGTGATCGACGATCTGACGGCGGCGGGCTGCATCGACAATTCTGGCATCAGCGGCGCGCTGATCAACAAGCTGACGGAGGCTCAACAGGAAATCGATGCCGGACAGATTCAGCAGGCGATCAACACGCTGAATTCGCTCCTCAATCAACTCCTCGCGCAGAGCGGCAAGCACATCGGTTCAACGTGCACAGTAAACGGCCAGACGTTCAATCCGAGCGACGTGCTGATCACCGACGTGCGCGCCATTCTGGCGACGCTTCGCTGAATGCGGGGCTTCACGCGACTATCGTGACCTAATCGGTTTCGTCAACGACTTCGGAGCCACGTCCCCGAACGTGGGCTCCGGAGTCGCACGGAAGCACGGGCGCTCGTCACTCGTATCGGAGCGCTTCAATCGGATCCAGCGTGGCGGCGCGGGTCGCGGGATAGTAGCCAAAGAAAATGCCGACCGCGAGCGCGAAGAGCACCGATACCGCGATGGCATTCGGAGAGACACGAGTCGCCCAGCCGAAAAGATCGGAAATGGCATGGCTCGCCGCGACCCCAAGCCCAATCCCGATCAGTCCTCCGCTCATGCTCAGCACGATGGCTTCGCACAAGAACTGACGCAGGACATCGCGATTGCGGGCGCCCATCGCGAGCCGCAAGCCAATCTCGCGGGTGCGCTCGGACACGGACACCAGCATGATGTTCATGATCCCGACTCCGCCGATCAACAAGGAGACGGACGCGACGCTGGCCAGAAGCCCCTCCATCGTGCGCGCAGACGCGGCGAGCGTCTCCGCAATCTCGGTCGGATTGCGCAAGTTGAAGTCGTCCTGGGCGCCGGGGCGGATGTGATGACGGGCGCGCAACAAATCCGCGAGCTGCTCTTGCGCGATCGAGACCATCTCCGGCGAGGTGGCCGACATCAGGATGTCGTCCAACCAGGGCTGTCCTTTGATCTTCTTCATGACCGTGGTGTACGGCATCAGCAGCGTATCGTCCTGATCCTGGCCCGTCGCTGACTGGCCCTTGGTGGCCAATACGCCGACGACGCGGCACGGCAAGTTGAAGACTCGAACCATTTCCCCCACCGGATCCTGCTCTCCGAACAACATCGTCGTGACCGTCTGACCGAGCACGCACACCGGCGAGGCCCGTTCGACGTCCTGCTCGGTGAACATGCCGCCCCTATTCATCGGCCAGTTCTTCAGCGCCACGTACTCCGGGGAGACGCCGCGAACGCTCGCGCTCCAGTTTTGATTGCCGAACACGAGCTGGACGCGACCGTCCGCCTGCGGGGAGACGTTGGTCACGGCGGGAACCTGTTCCCTGATGGCCAGCATGTCCGCCACCGTCAAGGTCTTGGTGCCACCGGTTCCGGTCCGTACGCCGTTGCGGTTGACGCCACCCGCTTCGACCCACACGAGATTGGCACCGATGTTGACGATGGCCTCGCGGATCTTGGCGGACGCGCCCTCGCCGATGGACACCGTGCAGATCACGGCGCTCACACCGATGATGACGCCGAGCATTGTCAGCAACGTGCGCATGACGTTGCCGCGCAACGCTTTCAGGGCGATGCGCAGTGGCAGCAGTAGACGCATGCTCGTTTCTCGCAGGGTTACAGGCCGAGACCATCGCGCCCGACGAGTTGACGACCGTCAGGATCAGTGGCTCGTCGTGTGCCGGAGTCGAATTGTTACAAACGCTGGATGACTGCGCGATGAACGCGGTGATGCCGCCGGATCGGGAGCGGGAACGAAAGGGAGCTGGTGGTGACGTGCGAGTGAGTGTTTCGCACCCCCGGCAGTGACCTCACTGAGCCCTAAGCAGTGGCACGAGCAGCGAAGTTTGGCTTGGGGGTCCACCTTCGCGCTGCGCGCTTTCTCGGGAATGTGGCGGAGAGTCATCGGGATGGTTCAGGTTCGCCGGCCCTCAGCGCGGGACGATGACCGACACGAATGGCGGAGGAGCTGATCACGCTTTACGTGCGAACACGGAAGCAGCGGCGCCTGTTAGCGATGGTCTATGATAGGTGCAGGCTCAACGGTCTAGGATCGATCGGCAAGGTCCGGCGCATGAACGAGATTCGAAGCCATGACTACGTCAACCACCCGTATGCGGCGGTACGTGACGCGCTCGTCAAGGATCCGGCGGCCGTACTGAGCGCCGCCACGAATGCTGCGGCCGCGCGCGCGAGGGACGTCGCCGCCGCGCTGCACGTGAACATCGGGCCGCTCGATATCGGCGCGGAGATTGCCGTCACGGTAGGGGAGATCAGCGAGCAGAGCTACACAGCGCCGATTTCACGAGTCACGCGCATCCCGATCGAATGGTCGGCCGCGCAGCGTGCAGCGCTGTTTCCGGTCATGAAAGCCGAATTGTCGGTTTTTCCGCTCACGGCAACGGAAACCCAGCTCGACTTCGTGGGACGCTACGAGCCGCCGCTGGGAATCGTCGGCGGTGCGCTCGATGCGACGGTGGGGCACCGCATCGCCCAGGCGTCGGTCCATCGCCTCATTACAGACGTCGCGAAGTATCTGCGCGAACACATGAAGTAGCTCCACTTCACACGTCGAACACTCGCAGCGTAACCAGGATGCGGGACACACTCGCGTGAAGGTCCCGGTTCCAAAGTTCCCAGCAATTTGCTGAAGTCAGTGGATTTAGCTGGTGAGCCGCATTTTCACGAGTTGGAACCAAGCGGTGGCCTGGCTGCGGCGACTAGAGGCGCTCCGGTTGGCAAGCTTGAGCTGCGCGGTGGTGCCCGTCGCGACGGGCGCGACAACAGGGCTGGACTGACGTGCTCGCTACGTTTCCACGACGTCGACGCGCGTCGCGGACCAGTCCTTCTGTTGGTTCTGCGCTCTCTGCTTGTCATCGTAACGCCGGTGGCGTTTCGTAGTGGGTCGCCTAGCGACGACGGTTCCCGCGGCCGGATCGATCCGGCTCGCCGGAACGTTCACGCCGCCGTCCCGTGGTACGCTGCGGCCATGCTCGACATCCCGTTCAGCGTTCGAGCCTCGGGGATGCTCGTCGTGGCGAGCCTCGTCCTCTATCCGGCGGGACCGCTTGTCAGCGGCGTTCATCAGGTACCACCAGAGACGGCGCAGGCCGCGTACGCGCGCATCCGCGACGAAGGGTTGTCCCGCTCAAAAGTGATGGACTACGCCGCCGAGCTGATCGACGGCGTCGGCCCGCGGCTGACGGGGTCTCGCAATCTGAAGAAGGCAATCGACTGGGCGCGCGAGCAGCTCACGCATATGGGGCTCTCGCAGGTGCGGGCTGAGAGCTGGGGGGAGTTTGGGGTCGGCTGGGAGCAGCGCAACGTCTGGGTCCGCATGCTGACGCCTGACACCGCTGTGTTCATCGCGCACGCAGCCCCGTGGTCTCCGCCGACCCCCGGCCCAGTGACGGCAGACGTTCGGTCGGTCGGAGGGCTCCCCAATGAGCAGGCGTTCGCAGCCCATCGCGGCATGCTGCGCGATCGAATCGTGCTGCTCGCCCGCGCGCCCGGGCCGCCCGACGTCGTCCCATTCGACAAGCCGTTGTTCAGACGGTTCGATGACGCGGAGCTTGCAGCATACGCGCGTGTGCCGGACAGCACCGACGCCCACGTGGCTCCGGAGATCCGGGAGCGGATGTACGCGCCGCTCGCGCACGGCGAGCGGATCGGGCGCTTCCTCGCAGCGGAGGGCGTACGCGCGGTCATCGCGCCGAGCGGCAATCGGCCGAGTGGCGGCATCAGCGGCGGCACACTGATCGTCGACGGCGACGCAGGCTTCGGGTTCCGCGCGTACGAGAAAGCGCATCAGATGCAGGTGCCAACGGTCATCGTAGCCAACGAGCACTACGGCCGGTTGGCGCGCCTGTTGACACGGAACGTGCCTGTCCGCGTCGAGGTCAACGTCGACACCGTGTTCACCGGCGATCGCGAGGAAGGCTTGAACGTCCTCGCCGAGATCCCCGGCGTCGATCCTCTGCGCAAAGATCAAGTCGTGATGGTCGGCGCGCATCTCGACAGCTGGGGGGCCGGGACGGGGGCCACCGACGATGGCGCGGGCGTGCTGATCGCGATGGAGGCGATGCGGATCTTACGCGCGATCGCAGTCCAGCCGCGGCGGACGATTCGCATCGCGCTCTGGACCGGTGAAGAACAGGGCGCGCTGGGATCGCTTGGCTACGTGAAAGAGCACGTCGCGGCCGTGCCGCGCGCAACGACGGACTCGGCGATGGCGGTGCCGGAGTTTCTGCGGCGCAGGGCGGGACCGATCGTGTTCAAGGCGGAGCACGCGCGGATCTCGGCGATCTTCACCCTGGACGCGGGTGGGGGACGAATTCGAGGTGTCAGCGTGGGCACGCAGGCGCTCGCGGCCATCTTCGAGCCGTGGGTCGCGCCGCTGCGGGATCTCGGAATGACGATGGTGAGCCCGAGGACCGATTGTGGCGGTGACTGCCGTCCGTTCGCGGAGGTGGGCCTGCCGACGCCGGTGTTCAGGCACGATCCGCTGGATTACGACACGCGCACGCATCACACCAACATGGATACGTATGAGCATCTGATCCCGGACGATCTGCGTCAGGCGGCGGTGGTCGTGGCGACGATGCTGTACAACACGGCAATGCGGGAAGATATGCTGCCGCGACCAGCACGGCCGCAATAACATGATGAGGCGCGACCGGTTCGCGCGAGCGGAGGGCATCCGAATGAATGGAGCCGGTGATGCGGCTAAGACGCCCGCGTGCGCTCAAATCGATTTCAACGCCGTCAACGGATCGACTCGCGCGGCCCGGCGCGCCGGAAAATACGATGCGCATATCACGGCAGGAACCAGTAGCACTGCGACCAACAACAACGTGCTCCAGTCCCACGGATTGACCTCGTACAGGAACCCGCGGAGTTGCGGCGTCAGCGCAATCGACAGAAGACCACCGAAGAACACGCCGACGACCGCCACGACTACTCCGTCGCGCATAGGAAGCCAGATCAGGTGAGCACTTCGCGCACCGAGTGCGGCGCGGATACTCAGCTCGCGTCCTCGCCGTCGGACCACGTGTGACGTGACGGCGTAGACTCCCACCGCCGCAAGCAGCAGCGCCAGCGCCGCGAACCCGACAATATGACTCAATATAAAACGACGATCGGCGATCGCGTTGTCCAATGCTTCCCGCAAACTCGAGACCTGCGCAATGGGCAGTACCGGGTCGATCGTACGGACCAACGGAGCAACTGCGTTCGCGATGGCGCGGACGCTGAGGCGGCTGCGCACCACCACCATCACTGGACTCACCGTAGGCTGGCCAAACAACGCTCGCGTCGCGACGTCGGTTCCGAGGCGAGCGAAAAGGCGCCGCTGATCGCCCGCCTGCGCGAACGGCTCGTAATACTCGGAGCGGATCTCATCGTCTCGCGCAAAGCGTCGGATGTTGCCGACAACGCCGACGATCGTCTTCCAGGGAAATAACGGCCCCAGTCTCATGCGGCGGCCAACCGGATCGGTATCCGGCCAATATCGCGCAGCCATAGCCTGGTTGATGATGACGACTGGCGGCGATGCCGCCGTGTCAAAGGGACTGAAGTCGCGCCCCTTCACCAAGGGGATGCGCATTGTTCGAAAGAACGCCGGATCAACTTCGCACGAGAGTGCAGAAAAGAAATCAAGGGGCGGCATGTCGATCATGCCGGGCGGCGGCGGGGGCGGCGGGGGTACGCGCCAGCCGAGCGGCATCGCTTCCGGCGGTCCGCTGACGTGGATCGGGCCTTCCAGCAGGAACATGCGCATCCCCAAAGCTCCGACGAAGAACGGCAGGCTAGATGCGGCGCCTACATCGTCAACGCCCGGCACGCCGCGAATGCGCTCGGTGAGCAGCTCCACGAAACGTGCGACATCCGCGTCGGTGCGATAGCGGGAACGCGGCAGCTCGAACCGTAGCGTCACCGCGTGGGCGCTGTCGTAGCCGGGATCGAAGGCCTGAATGCGGAGCAGGCTCTTGACCAAGAGTGCCGCCCCGACAAGCAGCACCATCGTAAATGCCACCTGGATCGATCCGACGAGCCAGTTCGCGCGAAGTCCACCAAGCGCAATCCCGTGGAGACGCGAAGATACCGCGTCGCGCAACGCGGACTCGAGGTCCACACGCGCCGTCGCCCGTCGGGCCGGTCCGAGGCTGAATAACACGCCCGTCGTGACCGCAAGGAGCGTCGCGAATGCAATGACCCTCCACTCAAGGTTCCGCGGCAATGCAAGCATTCCTTCAACGGTGTTCCCGGCGAGAACCCCGCGGCCGAGATATGCGAGCAGTACTCCGGCGACTCCGCCGGCGAAGGACAATACGAGTGCTTCGGTGACGAGTTGGCGGACGATACGTTGGCGGCCCGCGCCGAGCGCAATGCGAACCGCGAGCTCCGGCTGCCGATCGGACGATCTGACAGTAAGCAGCGTCGCAAAGTTCAAGCAGCCGACAACCAGAATGATTAGCGACACCACCGACAGAACCTTGACCGTCGGCCGAAAGCCACGGAACACACGTTCGCGTACGCTTTCCACAGAAGCCACCTGGGCGGGCGAAAAATAGCGGGTCGCGCTAGCCAGCATCAATGCTGCCAGATCCGGTGTCAGGCCCGGTCGGAGCGATCCGTACACCTCGAGCCTGCGGGCATACTCGCTGTACGAGCCCGGCTCGGCAAATGTCAGTGGTACGAGAAGATCCGAGTCGGGAAAGAAATCGAACTCTCGCGAGAGGACGGCGACGACGCGCAAGGGTTTGCCGTCGGCAGTAATCGTCTGCCCGACAATACTGTCGGCCGACGCATACTGCGTCTGCCACAGACGATGACTGATCGCGACGACCGGCTCGCTGTCGGGCGCGAACTCCGACGGAATGAAAGCACGTCCAGCCTCAGGGTGAAGGGGACCATTCAACCCTAACAGCGCGACCACTTCCGCCGAGACCCGGTGCCCGTTCACAAGCACCGCCTGACCTCCGAAGTTCATGAGGAATCCGTGCGCTTCTGCCGCCGTCAGGTGGTCCAACCCATCGTGGCGATCTGAAAGCCGCCGGAACGCGGGTGGAGAAAAGTAGCGTCCCAGATTCGTACTCACCACCATCAGGCGGTCAGCATCAGGGTAGGGCCAAGGCCGAAGCAGTGCCGCATCGATCATGGTGAACGCCGCGGTCGTACCTCCGATCCCTATCGCGAGCGAGGTGCAGGCAGCGAGCGCGAGCCCGGGTGCCCGGCCGATGAGGCGGAATCCGTGACGGACGTCCTGCGCGAAGTCCTCCTCCAGCCGACGGCGCTGGAGCCAGACAGCATCCCACGTTGACCCGAGACTTTGGCGCACCAAATCCATCCGCGTCCGCCAGCGCGGCCGATTCCACTTCGCGAAGGTTGACTCCTGATGCAGGAGTTCCGCTTCCCACTCGCGGCGCCATTCGGGTCGAAGTCGTTTGGGAATGAACGCGCTGACGACGCGAATGATCCACCGGTGCGGCCGCAGTTCTCGCTTGGGCGACACGATCGCATCCCCTTAGGTGCGAGACGGTCGAAGGATTCGGGCCGAGGCCCGACGGCGACGCCCCATTGCTCGATAGCGCAGCAGCGCTGCCGTAAGCGCCGCCTGTCCGGTCTCAGTAACCTCGTAGTACTTGCGCACCGGGCGGACCTCTCGCTGCGCCACGCGATGATCTTCCCACCGGGATTCGACGTAACCAGCTTCTTCAAGGCGCCGGAGGGCTGGATAGACAGTGCCGCTCGCGAGACCGGTCACCGCGATGACATCGAAGCCGTACCGGTGGCCTTGGCCGATGGCATCCAACACGGCTGTGGCCGCATACGAGAGGGAGCGCGCGTGCATATGACGTATTCTACATATGTAGCACCGCACGTCAAGACCGTCTACCCGCAGATTAACAGAACGCAATCGGTAGCACTTGCCACGCACTCGAGTGCGGACGTCAGCGTCCCGTCAGCTTCCGGATCAGATCCACCTCGTCCGGCTTGTACGGCGTTCCGTCCTGCTTGAAGATCTCGTGGAACCACACCGTCGGTTCGCGGTCGACGTAGGGTTTCTGCCACGAGTCCCACGGCAGATACGTCTGCGTCTTCCCGGCGACGAAGCCCCAGTTGATCGCGGCCACCTTGTACTTCTTCGCGATCGGCAGCGAGCCGTCGAACGTGCTGCCGTTGCCGCGCGCCATGTACTCGGTGCAGAGGATCGGACGATGGAAGCGCTGCAGCCACTGGATGCGCTTCTCGAATTCCGGCGCCGTTGTCGTAGTTGTGGAACGAGATGACGTCCGAGTTCTCGAGCTGCACGCGCTCCATCGGCGAGAGCTTGTCGTCGCTCGACCAGTCGCCCTTCCACACGCCCGACGTCAACGGTTGCTCGGCGCCCGCTTCGCGCGCCCACGCGAACACCTGCGGCAGCAGCTTCGAGCACGAGATCGACCTTGTTCTTCGGCTCCTGGCTGCCGTAGCTGTTCGTGTTCATGTTGTCGGGCTCGTTCCAGACGTCCCAGCCGAGCACGCGCGAGTCCTTGCCGAAGGCGGCGACAACGCCCGTCACGTAGGTCTTGAGCCGCGGATACTCCTTCGGATCCTGCAGCGCCTTCGCGCCGGGAGCCTGCAGCCAGCCGGAGTTGTGCACGCCAGGTTTCGGAGCGTGCTGCTTGCCGAGATGCGGATTCGGATCCCAGCACGAATCGAAGAGCACGAGCAGCGGCTTGATCTTGTGCTTCGCGGCGATGTCGAGGAACTGATTGATTCGCCCCTGATAACCCTTGGCGTCCTGCTGCCACGGCAAATCATGCAGGAACACCCTCATCGTCGTCATGCCGAGCCCTTCGGCCCAGCCGAGCTCCTTGTCGATCGTTTTCGGATCGAACGTCTCGGCCTGCCACATCTCGAGCTCGTTGATCGCGGTTGCCGGAATGTAGTTGCTGCCGACCAGCCATGGCTGCTTCGCGTACCACTCGTTGGCCTTCGCCTCGGACCAGCGGCCCGCTGGCGCCTGCGCCAGGGCGAGCGTGCAGACACAGCCGATCAGCAGTGCGCTGACGAGGCGTGACGTTTTCATGCCGCAGACCTTAGCATGAACGCGTGTTGACGATGCTCGTCGACGCTGCGAGCGAGCATGGCGATACGGGCTGTCAATCGGACTACTGCAGCGCCGCCACAATGAGGAAGGCGCCGCCGATTGCGATGGCATCTTCGATGAGCGCCGCTGGGCGATCTCTTCCAAACGCCGAGGCGAGTCGCGCACGAAATGCGTATCCGCCCAGCGTGCCAATCACGGCACCGAGAATCCCCGCAATCAGTCCCGCCAAGAGCGCGCCGCGAGACGCTCCGATCGCTGCGCCCGACAGGGCTCCCGAGACAATTCGAGCGCCGAACGGACCGGGCGCCTTGCGACTTGGCGTCGTCGGCAATTGGTCTGTCACCAGTTCGGCGAGCGCCAGCAGCGTCAGAATCCACGGCGTGAATGCGTACCCCAGGAACGCGAGGCTGGTGGGGGCCAGGTTGATCCAACCCGTTCTGGCTGCCCAACTGAGCGCGGCCGGCGCCGTCATCGCGCGGAGTCCCGCAATGACGCCGATCAGGAGCGACAAGAGGAATGTCGTAGCAAGGCTGGTGGTCATCTTCGTCCCTGTCCTGCCTAAGTATGTTCGATACTATTCTCTCTCCGAGGGGCTTCGCCCCTCGGACTCCCCTACACGCGCTCTCGCGCGCCGCTTCGACGGCGCGCTCCGATCGCGTGGCTCGCTCGCACGGCTCGCTCGCATCTTAGAATGAGCGTCAGGTTTATGAGACAGCTTCTAATGTAACGCCGTGGTCCGGTGAGGCCGCTGCTTTCGCTGCGAGTGGGAGCCAGCGTACTCGATCACCGCTGACACAAACAGAGTGTCTGCAACCGTGACGCGCATCCATAGATACGAAACGAGCCAACTGCCAGTCTTGTGTACCGAAATCCAAATCAACGGTTCATTGAGAAGCGCAGCTGAGTAACCCGAGATCGTAGAACGAAACAGACTTGAACTTCTGGTTCACATCGGGGAACGCGTTCGCAAGTTGCGCTGGCAGCTTCTCGAAGTGGCGGCGTGCCTCCTGCCACGTGACACCGTCGCCGAGCGTCACGATGAAATGGGCGTACCCTTCCGAAGAATCTCGGTTCTTGGCGCGCCGGGAAGGGCTTCCCGGCGCCGGGTCGTGAGCCGATTTCGTTACAGCGGCACTGCGATTCCGTGAAGTTCGTGGAACGCGGCGTTTGACTCTTTCCGCAGAACTGCGTGGTGTTCCAACACTGCTCCCCCGTGCCGAAGCCCGGCGCCGTCGCCTCCGAAGACGGAAGGCTCCAATACCGGACAATCTGTCTCATTGTCGAAGGACGTCGCTTCCGTGGCCAGTGCAGGGGCCGCAGACAGCCTATTCGGCTCGCAGCGCGACGTTGGGATCCACTCGGGAGGCGCGACGCGCCGGAAGATACGCCGAGAGAATGGTGACGATCAGGACCACGATCACTAGGACGGTAAACGCCTCGCCGCCGAACGACTCGGTCCCGAAATTGGCGGTAATCTGGGAACCCCCATTCGGCTCGGGCGGGTTCGCCGCGCTTGACCCGGCACCCGGCAAGACCGCCGTCGCCGCCTGTAATACCCCCCACGTGAGCGCCAAGCCCACCCCCACGCCACACACCGCCAGCGCGAGTCCTTGGCGCAGCACCATGCGCACCACCTCGCCAGCGCGCGCGCCCAACGCCATGCGAATGCCGATCTCGCGCGTACGCGATGTTACTTCGTAGGCGATCAGTCCGTACAAGCCCACCAGCGCCAGCAGCAGCCCCAACGCGCCCATCGCACCGAGGGTGTCGAGGCTCAGCAACGCGGCCTTGATGAAGACGTTCATGCTGCTCTGCCACGTCAGGGCGTCGGGCATGGCTTGATCGGGATCGAGATCGCGGACCACCTTCCGGATGGGATCCACGAGCGCCTGCGGATCGCCAGCGGACCGCGCTAAGAGACGAATGTCCCGTTGCGTCGGCTCGCCGTAGGGCAGAAAGACCGTGTCCATCGGTGGGCTGCCAAACGACATGAAGGTGTTCAGGCGGACGACGCCGATCACCGCCACCCATTGGCCGGTGCTCAGATGGATCTGTTTGCCGACGGCACTCTGCCCCGGCCAGTAGCGCCGCGCCAGCACGTCATTGACCATCGCCACGGCGGGGGACGTCCCGAGGTCGGCTCGCCGAATCGCGCGCCCCTCGACAATCGGAATATCGAGCGTGTCGAAGAAGCCGTCGTCGATCCACACGCCCGACGTCCTGACGTCCTCGCGAGCGATCGGACTCTCCGGGCGGATGACCGCGACGTCCTGATACTCCAACGTGACCGCTTGCACCCCACGGGCGCCGCGCAGCCGTCCCGCGAGATCCTTGAAGAACTGCCCGGCACGGGCCGCCTTGAAGTGGATCGTCGAGGGATCAAAATCCACCGCCACGAGGTGATCGATGTGAAATCCCGGGTTTCGGAACGACGTGACCAGGCCTTGATACACACCCGCGTACACCACCGTGGTGATGGTCAGCAGCAGCAAGGCGACCGCCACTTGTCCGGTGACAAGCAGATGGCGGCCACGAAGGAGGCGTCCCCACCATCGACGTCGCGGTGCGACACCCACCACCCCCTTCATCACGCTTGCCACGTCGGCGCGCGTCGCGTGAAACGCGGGTGTGAGGCCAAACACGACCACACTGAGGATCGCCAGCGTCAGGCTGAACACCACCACGCGCACGTTCATGACAAACGGATACGACGCCGCTCCCTGGGGATCGAACTCGATCGCAAGCCGCTTTCCCAACTGGATGGGGATGTAGCCGAGCGCGATGCCGACGATCCCCCCGCCGACGGCCAGCAGCAGGCTCTCGGTGAGCAACTGGCGGATCAGTCTCACGCGTCCCGCCCCAATGGCGCGTCGCATCGCCATTTCGCGCGCCCGGGCTGGCACGCGACACGTGAGCAGGCCGGCGAGATTCGCGCACGCCACCAGCAGCACCATCCCCGCCAGGATCATGGCCAGCGCGCCCGCCACCAGTCCTCCACCACCGCCGGACCGATACTCCAGAACGGTCCGCACCGTCAGACTGCGATCGCGATTGGTGGCCGGAAAATCCTTTTCGAGCGTGCCGGCGATCGTCGCTACCTCCGCGCGGGCACGCGCCATAGGGACGCCGGGCTTCAGATAACCGAAGGCGGTGAGCGACCGCTGACCGCGGTTATCCAGCAGGTCGGGCGTGGGGCCGATCTGCCGGGCCGCTCGCAGAGGCACATAGAAGTCGGGCGTGTCGTCGGAGAGGTTGTCGTCCACGTCGGTGAAGCGCGTGGGCATGACGCCGACAATGGTGAATTCGACGCCGTTAATGCGCGCGGGCTTTCCGACCACCGCCGGATCGGCGCCAAACTCCTCCTGCCAGCAGGCGTGGCTCAGGATCGTCACCTGATCGTCCACGCGATGGTCCCCTACGCCAAACAGCCGTCCCAACTCCGGGCGCGCGTCCATCGCGCGGAAGAAATTTTCGGTGACCAGCTTGCCGGCCTTCACCTTCGGCGCCGCACCCGCGCGGGCCAAGCCCGTCGAAACCTCCGTGAATGCGGCCAACTCCTGAAAGCTATCGCTCCGATCGCGGACGGCGGCGAAATCGGGATAGGACACGGTCGCCGCGTTGGACTCGCGCGCCGTAGACACCAGCGCGACCAATTCGTTTGGCCGGGGCACGTTCGGTGGCTGGAGTAAGAGGGCATCGACCAGGGTGAACATCACGGAGTTCGCGCCCACGCCGATGCCCAACGAGAGGATCGCGACCGCGGCGAACCCGGGGCTCCTCGCCAGCGCCCTCGTCCCGTATCGAAGGTCGCGCCAGAGATCCTCAATCCACATGACCTGCCACGCCGCGCGCGTGTCTTCGCTCACGCGGGCGCGCGAGCCAAATTCGCGCCGGGCGCGTTGACGGGCGACGTCCGGCGGCACGCCGTCCCGCTGCAGTTCCTCTGCGCGGGTCTCGATATGGAAGCCCATCTCATCGTCGAGATCCCGGTCAAATTGGGAGCGTCGGACCAGATATCCCGCGCGGCGAAGTAGTTCCTTCCAGGCCGACATGTCACACCGTCCGCATGACGCACTGGATCGCGAGCACCAGGCGATCGAAGATGTCCGCTTCGCGCGCGAGCTGCTTCCGTCCCGCCGGCGTGAGGCGATAGAAACGGGCCTTGCGGTTATTCTCGGAGGTGCCCCATTCTGCCCTCAGCCAGCCCTTGACGAGCATGCGGTTCAAAGCTGGGTACAGGGAGCCGTCTTCGATATCGAGCCCCTGCCCCGACGCCTGTTTGATCCGTTTGGCAATCGCATAGCCGTGCAGCGGACCCGCGCGGAGCGTGCGGAGAATCAGGAGGTACAGCTGTACCCGGCAGCAACTCGGGGTTGGCGGAGGTCTTTCCCATGTCTGGGCTATATATAGTCTAGACAAGGGAGACACGTCAAACGGACGACGTTCAGATCCTGTCGTCTCTGGTATTCGCACGCATTCCCCATTTCGACTATCTTGAGTGCGATTGCCATGCCGAAAGCGAACTATGGAATTGACGCGCCGACCGTCCTGCGGAATCTCTTAATCGCCGCGGCAGCTGGCATGATCGGCGGACTCGTACTCCTTCGCTATGTCGGTCCAATCGGGCGCCCGTTCCTATCAATGGGCTGGGGCTCCGGTCTCGGGGCGCTGCTGCTGCTCTGGAGCAGCCTGGTCGGAAAATTCCGCGCACGCGACGCGCTGCTGAACGCGGTTCCGTGGCGGGGGGATGAGCAGGTGCTCGACGTTGGCTGCGGGCACGGCTTGATGCTGATCGGCGCGGCGAAGCGGCTGAGCAGTGGCCGCGCCATCGGCATCGACATCTGGCAGGACGTCGATCAGGCCAATAACTCCGCCGCAGCCACGCGGCGCAACGCGGAGCTGGAAGGCGTCAGCGTCGACGTCCGCGACGGTGATGCGCGGAGGATTCCCTTCGACGGCGCGGCATTCGATGTCGTCGTCTCCAGCCTGGCGCTGCACAACATCTACAATGCGAGGGAGCGCGAGCAGGCGCTGGGTGAGATTGCCCGCGTCCTCAAGCCCGGCGGCCACGCCGCCATCTTCGACGTCCGGCACGCTTATGCCAGGTTCTTCGAGCGCAACGGATTCACAATCGTGAAGAAGTGGACGACGATGCTGTTCGGCCGCTCGGTCGTCGCGCGGAAGAACTAGGGCAAGGCGCGTGCTGACCTCGCGTGATGCGGGTCTTCGGAGCGGCCGACAGCCGAGATTCACAATTCAGACGGGTAATGAGCGCATTCAATCGCATATCGACGTGCCGATCGTTAAACCACGCAGGTACGTCTGCGGTACGTAGTGGTGTGCCTGTCGTGGCATGGCCGCGCATGATACACCGCGTTGACTGACGCGTTCATGAACTCGCAACGTCTCAGGTGTACGATCACGCGATCCGGCTGCTGGACGGTGCTGCCGAAGGCCGTGGAGGAATCGTGGAGGCGTCGGGAACGAGGGGCTAAGCCCCCCGTTGTTGAAGAAACGGGATAGGGGTCCACCTTCGCGCTGCGCGCTACGGCGGACAACCTTCGCGTGGCTTGCCAACCGTAGCTCACGCTCTCGTTGGCAAGCGTGAGCGAAGGTTGGAGGCGCCGGGATTTGCACCCGGGTCCGAAAATATATCCCCACAGGAATCTACGATGCGTATCCGCCTCTATAGTGTCGCGCCCGGCGTGAAGAGGCGGAAAAACCGCCGGGCACCAACCCCGAAGAGATCTCGCCGCTGACGTCCGAGGCAACCGTCAGCAGCCAGCCTACTGAAATGACATCCAGTTCCGGCCCGCAGGCTGACCGGAGTGGACGCTCACAGGGTTTTACGCTGCGAGAGCGAGCTGCGTGTTCGCAGTTATGTTGTTTTCCATCTGATTTACGAGGGTGATGGTCCTCGGCACGCATCCTGCGAAACCATATCTCCGTCGAATCTAGGTCGCCCCCTCATGCAGTGCCGGCATGGCCGGCTCGGCTGCTTCTGCCGATATACCGAGCGGACTGCCGATCCACCGAACCCCGATTGTACAGCCGGCCTGGCGTGCCGTCAAGTTGCTGTCGGGCTTGAAGTTGCGGCATTTTCACAGCTTGACTATCGGGATCACGCCCCGGATAATGCGAACAAATGGCCGAGGAACATCTTCGAGGCGTCATTGACAGCATTCGAGCCCGGCTTCAAGCCGAGCTTGAGCAGCTGGGCAATCTCGCACATACGCACGAGCAGGCGATCCATGAAGCCCGACAACGCGCCGACGCCGACGCAGAAGAGCGCTGGGCATCGAAGCTCGACGTGGTCCACTCGCAATGGGGAACGCGGCTCGAGTCCGAAGTCTCGTCGGCGCGCGCCGACGTCGAGCGCGCCCTGGCCGCCGACGCCATGCGCGCGCGCATGGAAGCGGAACAGGCCGCCACCGACGCGGCGGTTCACGCGACGCGTCAACTCGACGAGGCCGTCGCCTCGGAACGCGCGCGTGCGCAAGGCGAGATCGAGCGAACTCAGACCGAACGAGAACGTGCGCAGGAAGAACTTCAGCGCGCGCGGGCCGATCTCGAACGCGCGCAGCAGGATCTGCAGCAGACGCAGGCGGATCGAGACAGGATCGAGGCAGTCCTGAAGCAGGCGCAGGCGGATCACCAGCGGTCGCAGCAGGATCTGCAGGGCGCCCTTGCCGATCGGGATCGCGCGCAGGTGGACTTTCAACGGGTCAGCAGTGAATGTGGGCACGCGCTGGAAGCCCTGCAGCAAGCACGGGAAGCGCTCGAACGGGCGCAACAGGAACTCGAGCGTACGCAGGCTGAGGCCGAGTCGGCTCGTACCCAGGCTTCACGCGAGTTGGAGGAGACGCGTCAACGGCATGAGATTGAACGCGCCTCGACGGCCGACGCGCTCGCCACTGCACGTCAGATCGCCGAGTCGACGCCGCGCGATACCTCAGACCTCCTCATTTCCATGCGTGCGATCCACGAATCATCCACGCTGACGGAAGCGCTCTCGGCAGCCGTTCGCGGCGCGGCGCTCGAGTCGCCGCGCGCCGCGCTTTTTGTCGTCGACGGCACAACGTTGCAAGAATGGCCTGTGGATGGCGTTCCGCCGGTTGACTCCGGACCCATCCGGGCAGAGGGCCGCGAAGCAGGATTTCTCGCGGAAGTTCTGCGTACGGGTGAGACGGTGTCGATGGATGGCACCAATGGCCATGCGGCACCGATGTTTGCAGGACTGGCGCCGGGACGGCGGGCGATTGCCGTTCCATTGGTGCTGGACGGACGTCCCGTCGCGGTGTTGTACGCCGACGAGGGGACCGATGGTCAGCCGCTCGCGTCGTGGCTGGAGACGGTGCAGATTCTCGGCAGCCACGCGACGTCCGTCGTGGCATCGCTCACGGCGGTTCGAACGGCGCAGGCGTTGGGCTACATCGCCAGCCGATCGGGGCAGAGTGGCAACGATGGCACTGATCAGGCGGCCGCCCCGACCGACACCACCGACGATGAAGCGAGCGCTCGACGTTACGCGAAGCTGCTTGTCTCCGAGATCAAGCTCTATAACGAAGGGGCGGTTCGGGTCGGGCGCGAGCGGCGCGATCTGCGCGCGCGGCTGGCGGAGGAGATCGATCGAGCGAGGCGGCTCTACGATCAGCGTGTCCCTCGGTCCATTCAGGGACGAGACACGTACTTTCAACAGGAACTCGTGCAAACGCTGGCCGACGGCGATCAATCCTTGTTCGAATAGCAATACCCATCGTGCCGATCTACGACTTCACCGCGCGCTCAGTACTGCCGCCGCTGGTCTGTGCCCTGCTCCTGGCGCCACCCTCTCAAACACCGCCCGCGCCACCACAGCCCGCGCCACAACAACTCGTTCCGACCGCTCATCCCGCGCTGTCCTCGAGCCTGAGCGATCTCTGGCTCGTGCCGCCGGAAGGCGAACGATCGACGCGCTCAACCGCGCCGTTCGATCCGCTGACCGACGGGCTGAAAAAGTTCCAGGAGAGTAACTATCAGGCGGCGCTTCCGCTGTTCTCGACGCCATCGCTGGCGAAGACCGCGCTTGCCGATTACGCGACCTATTACAGAGGGCTTGCGCAGTTGCGGCTCGGGCAGGTCGCCGACGCGCGACGAACGTTCGACGCGGTCATCGATCGCAAGGCGCCCGGTTACGTGAGCGTGGCCGCCGGGCTGGCATCGGGAGAAGCCGCTGAACTGGCAGGCGACTATGCCGGCGCGGTCGCGGTGTACGAGCGGGTCGCGGATCAGAAGGCGGCGATTACCGAGGACCTTCTGTCGCGCCTCGGCCGCGCGGCCCTGGCGGCCGGCGATCGCGCCAAGGCCGCCCAGGCATTCCTTCGCGTCTACTACGACTTCCCGCTGAGCGACGCGGCGACGGGCGCCGCGTCCCAGTTGGCGTCGCTCCAGGATCAAGTGACGCGCCGGGACTCGAAGGCCGATCTCGCGCGCGCGCAGACGCTGTTTGGCGCCAGGCGTTTCGAGGATGCGAAAACCGCGTTCGTGGCGCTCCAGGGCTCGACTGACGGGGACGACCGCGAGCTCGTGAGCCTCCGCATTGCCGAATGCGATTTCAATGTGAAGCGATACGCGGCCGCGCGCGACGGCGTTCAGCCCTATCTCGATCGCGCATCGCGGAAGGCGGAAGCACGGTTCTTCTATCTGAGCAGCCTGCGCGAGCTGCACGATGAAGACCGATACGTCTCCTTGACCCAGGCGCTGGTCTCCGAGTTCCCCGATAGCTCGTGGTCGGAGGAGGCCCTCAACAACCTCGGCACCTACTACCTCCTCCAGGACGATGACGAGGGCGCCGCGAAGGCATTCAAAGACCTTTACGATCACTTTCCGACCGGTCCGCGCGCGGAGCGCGCCGCCTGGAAGTACGGATGGTCGGCCTACAAGGCTGGAGAGTACGGCGAAACGATCCGGGTGTTCGAAAGCGCGTCAGTCGGTTTTCCCCGTTCGGATTACCGGCCATCGTTCCTCTATTGGGCGGGGCGAGCGCACGCCAGGCTCGGCGAAGGCACACAGGCGGAGTCTCGACTGCGCCTCGTCTATACCGATTACGCGAACTCGTACTACGGGCGCCTGGCGGAACGGCAGCTTGCCCGAAAAGGCGACGTGGTCGGGACCCGCACCGACGTGCGTCTCGCCTCGACCACGCAGGCGCCGCTGCCCGAGGTCAAGCCGATTCCGACCGAGCCGCTGATCCGGCTGCTGCTCGCAAACGAGATGTACGACGACGCGCTCGGCGAGCTTCGGTATGCGCAGCGCGCGTGGGGAAACTCGGCCCGGATCGACGCGACGATTGCGTGGGTCTACAACCGCAAGGGAGAGCTGCGGCGGGCGATTTCGTTGATGCGCCGAACGTATCCGCAGTTCCTGACGGCGAGCCAGGGTCTGCCGTCCGAAATCCTTCAGGTGATCTTTCCGCTCGTCTACTGGGACTCCATTCGGAAGCAGTCGGCGGCGTACGACCTCGATCCGTACCTCATGGCCGCGCTCATCGCCCAGGAATCAACCTTCGACGCGGGGGTGCGATCGTCAGCCAACGCGTGGGGGCTGATGCAACTGGTGCCGTCGACAGGACGGAAGCTGGCGAAATCGGTTGGCCTCCGCGGCTTCACCACGGCGTCGTTGACGAACCCGGAAATCAACATCCGGCTCGGGACGTTGTATTTCTCGGAGCTCGTGTCGAAGTTCGGCGGCACCTACTACGCGCTCGCGAGCTACAACGCGGGCGACAGTCGAGTGGTGCGGTGGAAAGAGGAGCGCCAGGATCTCGATGAGGACGAATTCATCGACGACATTCCGTTCCCGGAGACGCAGAACTACGTCAAGCGAATCCTGGGAACTGCTGAGGACTACCGGCGCCTGTATCCCGACGGCGCCAGCATCCCGCGTACGATCTCGACGCTGACGCCGGCGAAGGCGACTGTCGCGAAGAAACCCCCTGCCAAGAAGAAGGCTGCTACGAAAAAGGCGACGCCGACGACGAAGAAGACGCCAGCGAAGAAGAGCACGCCGACCAAAAAGTGATCGGAGGGGCTAGCGCGATGCCTTCTTCCGCGTGCTCGCGTGTTTGGCAGGACGCCGCCGAGCCTCCCGTTGGCTCTCGATGCGCGCACCTTCGCTACGGTGCGCTTGGCGCCCACCCACTATTCACCGCGGAACGTGCACGTCCCGGTGTAGTCGAACGTGGGGTTACCTTCAGCAGTGACCCCGGTTCCGACGACGTCAAGTGCGCATCTGACTTTCGGACCGGCGATGTGATTGAAGAAGAACACCTGACCGGATTCTTCCCCCGTGACCAGGTTGACATCGAAGCGAAACTGGTCGTCGTGAATCATGACGGGAGCCGAGCCGGCGATGGTTCCTGAATACACCTGATCTCCTGTATTCACGAGCGTGCCGTTGACAAAGTCGAAGACGGACGTGACGTGATAGAGCACCCGTCCCCGCAAGTCGCCGAAGAGCTCGACGATCTCCGTGCTCTGCTGGATCATTCCCGTCGGTGTGGGCGTCTGCCTGTGAACGATGGCGTTGTTGAGATCATCGAAGCCGCTACCGGCGACCCTCACCGTCCTCGGGGCCTGAGGGTGACCTGCGGCGGCCGAGTCGCTGACCGCGCGTGCATCACCGCTACTGATGAACAGCGTTGTAAACGCGACAACGGCGAGGGCGCGGACTGCGTGGAACGACATCATGGAAGCCTCCTGTGAGAACGAATCACGAAGCGGCCGGTTCGACCGCGTGACCAGCAGGTCGACGCTACGCGCTCCAGAGGGGCACGCCAAGCCGACAAAGGAGGCCGAGGCGCCGATGGCCCGCTTTGGCCCACTTCGGCTCCGCCACGGTCGCGGGCTAGAATGAGCGCCGCGTGCCAGCCTCTCCTGAAGACCGTCTCGATTCGTGGAAGGAGATTGCCACCTACCTGAAGCGCGGCGTGCGCACGGTGCGCCGCTGGGAACGCGAGGAGGGCCTGCCCGTGCACCGCCAGGTGCATCGTGTGCTTGGCAGCGTCTACGCGTACAAATCCGAAATCGAATCGTGGCGACAGACCGGCCAACGCCGCTCCGCGCCGTCGCCTGCTGCGGCCGGTCGCAGCGATCCCGGCATCGGCCGGATCACGTCGATCGCCGTGTTGCCATTTACGAACCTGAGCACCGATCCGGAAAACGAGTACTTTGCGGACGGCCTCACCGACGAAGTGACGGCCGATCTCGTCCAGAATCGGCGCCCTTCGCGTCATCTCACGGACCTCAGCGATGACGTTCAAGCGAACGAGCAAGGACGTCAACACGATCGCGCGAGAGCTGCGAGTGCGGTACCTCCTGGAAGGCAGCGTGCGCCGAGCCGGCGACCGGCTGCGGATCACCGCTCAGTTGATCGATGCCACCACCGACGATCACCTGTGGGCCGACACGTACGACGGGTCGATCGCCGACGTCTTCGCGATGCAGGAACGCCTCGCCCGTGTCATCGTGGACGCCTTGGAGCTCCGGCTCACCGCCGACGAAGACCGGCGGCTGGCCGACCGTCCCATCGTGAATGTGCACGCCTACGAATGCTATCTCCGGGCGCGCCAGGAAGCCTGGCGTTGGCGGGAGGATGCGATTGATCATGCGATACAGCTCCTGCGCAACGGGCTCGCGATTGTCGGCGACAACGCCGGGCTGTACGCGGCGCTGGGCCACGCGTATCTTCAATACCGGGAAGCCGGCATCGACCTCAGCGAGCGCCCGCTCGATGAAGCCGAAGGCTGCGCGCGGAAAGTCTTCGCGCTCGAGCCGGCATCCGCGTCAGGGTTGCAGCTGCGTGGGTGGATCCACTACGGCCGCGGGCGGATCCAGGACGCGGTGCACGATTTGAAAGCGGCGCTCGCGATCGAGCCCAATCACGCCGACACGCTCCTCCTGCTGGTCAACTGTTACCTGATATCCGGAAAGATGGCGGCCGCACGCCCGCTCATCGAGCGCGCGCTGGCGGTCGATCCCCTGACCCCGGTCAGCCGTTGCATGCCGGCGTTCGCCGATGCATTGGAGGGGAACTTTGCCGCGGCCGTCGAGCCGTACCGGCAGATGTCTGAAATGGATCCAGGGAACCCGATGGCGCGGCTGTTCTACGTCTGGGTGCTGGTGCTCAATCGCCGCACGGAGACGGTCCGCTCGGTCCTGGAGACGTTCCCGCCCGAGTTGCGCGATACGGTCCCGGCGCGGCTCGCGTGTTTCCTGGCGCACGCCCTTGCGGGGAACGCCCAGGACGCGCACGCGACAATGACAGCGGAGATTGAGGCGGTCGCCACCGCTGCAGACGTGTTTCCGCGGTTCGTCGCCGAGGGCTACGCGCTGGCCGGCATGTCGGAGCGGGCGCTGCACTGGCTCGCGATTGCCGTCGATCGTGGTTTCATCAACTATCCGTTTCTCGCGCAACACGATCCCTGCTTCGGGAGACTCCGCAGCCAACCACGATTTCAGAAGCTGATGGAGACCGTTCGTGACCGGTGGGAGAGGTTTGAGCCGTGAGGGGCAGCTGGATGCAGTCCGCTGTCGACAGGCTGCGGCGTGCCGCGTGATGGTCGTGAGACTGCCGCCGCGGCGACCCTTCAGCGCGATGCCTTCGTCCGAGTCGTTCGTATGGTCGCGTTCTTGGGAGGGCGCCCGCCGAGCCGGCCATTGGCACGCGAGGCCCGCGCCTTCGCGTCGCTGCGCTTCGCGCCCACCAGAGCGGCAACACCAACGACGCTGATTCGCGTCTTCCCTCGATCGGAAACGCGTGCGACGCGGACTCGTGCGCCTGGACGACTGGCCGGGTGCGCGCTGAGGTAATCGGCCAGCACCGCGCGGATGGCGCGCTCGGCCTTCGCGTGCGAATCGGCCGCGGCATACACGGGGAGTCCCGGCACGTAAGCGCTCACGGCGCCGTTCTCTTCAGTTTCCAGGACGATCGGATAGAGCATTGTCATTCGATACCCGCCTCGCGCAGGATGCGATTGCCGAGCCGCCCGGCATCTTTCCTGGTATGAACCGTCACCCACACTTCCTTGCCGGCCGTGGGGTGCTTCAGCAGCAAATGGCTGCCCTTCCCGGACCGGACCTCGACGAACCCGGCGGCCTTCAGTTTGCGGATTACCTCGGCCCAGGTCACGTCCAAATCATAAACCTATCGATGGGTTTAGTCAATCCGCCCAAGTGAGTGCCCGGACGGCTTCGATTCCTGTTTGCGATGGCGGTTACGACCGCCCGCAAGTCCTTGATGGTGTTGACTGGTGAAGAAGTGAGCCAGACGGGAATCGAACCGGCCCAGCGTCGGCGTGCCCGCACGTCGTAAAGCCTCTCGTGTCTCCCGCCACCTCCGTGAGCGCGCCATCACGGAAACCCGATAATCTCGTAAAGACTCATCGTGTCGTCGGCCCCTAGAGGCCGCAGATACCGCTCGAACGCCATCAGCTTCGTCCTGATCTCCTCGGCGCGCGGCCCATACATGTCCCAGTGAATGGTCACGTAGCGGACTCGATGTTTCTGCAGCACGGCGAAGGTGTCGTTCGACGGGAACGAGTCGAGGACCGAAGCGGCTTCCCGAAAATCCCTGGGGATGTAATCGCTGTAGCCGTTGACGAGCGGCAGCCAGTGGGTGGTCGAGAGCACCATGTACTGCGCATGCAGGGGGAACGCGACGCGCTCTCCGTAGAAGGGAAACTCGGCCACCGCGGCGCGCGGCATCCCGGCGAGCACCCGGTAGTTGTCTGACACCGGCAGGGCGCGCTCCCATGGGAACGGCACGACATTCAGTTCCGCAACCGCCAGCACGGAGAGCGCCGCCGAGCAGGCGAGCCCGCGGCGGCCAGCGGCCGGCGCGAGGCGTCTCAACGCCAGCGACGCGAAGACGGCCAGCACGAACACCAGCAGCAATCCGAAGCGCGACGGCGCCCGCAGGAACGTAAAGAGCGGGACGACACGATAGAGGACCGTGTAGAGATGCGCGTCAGGACCGAACGATCCCCAGAGCGCGAGCACGCCCAGCGAGCCATAGAGCAACAATGCATCCCGATCGCTGCCGCCGTTCGCGTTCCGCACATCAGGCGCCCAGCCCAGCGCAGCGCCGATGCCGCCAAGGGCCACGGCGAGGATTCCCGGGAACAACACCTCGCCGACATGCCAGCCCATTCGCCTGGCCACCGACAGAATCGGTCCGTGAGCGTGCGCCGGCGACGCCAGGTAGCTTTGCCACGTCGCGGAGTACCTCCGCGCGTCGTCCAGCGATCGCACGAACCCGCCTTCCCGCTGCAGTTCGAGATACGGGATGAAGAACGGCAACACGATCAGTCCAGCGACGGCTGCGGCGACCCCCACGGAGATCCAGAACGCGCGGTTGCTCCACAAGCGGCGCCGCGCAGCAAGGAACAACACCCCGTAGCTGACCATCAGTCCTGCGAAAATGCCGTAGTAAGCACACGCGAGGGCCTGGGTGGCCAATACCACACCGAGCACGACTCCGCGCCGGATCGATGGACCATCGGCCAGCCGATGCAGCGCAAGCATGGAGAGCGGTATGCCTCCGGCCATCAGCAGCTGCACGTGAGCGCTGTGGGAGTAGAAGTATGGGCAGAACGCGAACAGAATCGCCGGGACCACCGACGTGTCAGCGCGTCCTGACAGGTGGCGCGCAAGGAGCCACATGCCGAGAAATGACGTAGCGAAGGCGAAGAGGAGGGCCGTGTTATGCGCGGCGTATGCGTTGCGCGTCAGCAGCCACGCGGGAATGCCGACGATGCCCGCGACGATATTGGCTTCCGAGTAGGCGAGCGTGGCGCGGTGAGGATAGAAAATGTTGGCGTCGAAGAGTGACGCCGGATCCGTCACGATGGCGTGCGCGACCCAGCCGACGTTCCAGATTCCGTAAAGCCCATCCATCGTCGTGGTGCGGCCGAGGCGGCCAAGCCCGGTGGCCAACGGCCACGTCATGACGACGGCGAACAGGAGTGCGAGGCCGCATGCGATCGCGGCACTCGGCGCACGCGCCGCGATGGAATCCGGACGTCGCTCCATGTAGAATGCGGGACATTCTACCGCCAATTCCTCGCGAGTCTCCCGTGCCACGCTCCGTGCTCGTGGCAGCGCTCCTGGCCACTGCGCTGGCCGCTTGGTTGTCGCAGGGCACGGTCGCAGTCACAGGCTCAGGCGACTCACGAATCGCGCTTCTTCCGCTCTCCATCTCAGCCGCGTTGATCGTGGCTTTCGCGGCAGTGGGCGTCTGGCTGGCCTGGCGATTGGGTGCGTCGCTCGCGCCGCTCTGGCTGCTCCTGCTGCTCCTGCTTCCGTGGCTGTCGGCGTCACTGCCTGCGGCGCTTCTCATCTGGTCCGGGCCGCTCGCACTGACCGTGTGGCTGGGGATCATGCTGGCGCTGGCGTTCTCGTCGCCGGCGATTGTTCGCGCCGTTCGCGAGCGCCTCTTCCAGGAAGTGTTCGACCATCGGCCGGCTTTGACGGCGGGTGCGCTCGCGTGCGCGGTTTATGCGATCGCGGCGTGGCAGGCGTCTCCATCGGTCCCGGGAGGCGACGAGCCGCACTACCTGATCATCACGCAGAGCCTGTTGAAGGATCATGATCTGCGGATCGAGAACAATCATCGCAACGGCGACTACCGCGCATACTTTGCCGGAGAACTGCCGAAGCCGGATTTCCGCCGCCGCGGGCGGAACGGCGAGATCTATTCGATCCATGCGCCTGGCCTCCCGGCAATCGTCGCACCCGCATTTGCCATCGCCGGATATCACGGCGTCGTGGTCTTTCTGATTCTGATCGCGTCGGCGGGCAGCGCCCTGTCGTGGCTCCTCACGTGGCAGGTGACACGCCGGGCTGACGCCGCGTGGTTTGGCTGGGCGGCCGTGACGCTCACCGTCAGCGGGATCTTTCACAGTTTCACGGTGTACCCGGACGGCCCTGGTGGAGTCATCGCACTGACCGGCGTCTGGGCGTTGCTCCGTGCGGAGCAGGAATCGGAGTCCGGCTCTGAGCGGATCGGTCCATGGTGGCTGCATGGTGCGGCGCTGGCTGCGCTGCCGTGGATCCATACGAGGTTTGCACTCATCGCCGGCAGCCTCGGCGCGCTGATCATTTGGAGACTGTCGAAAACACGGAATGCCGCCGGGAAGGCGGTCGCGTTCCTGACGATCCCCGCCATCAGCGCCATCTGCTGGATCGGGTTCTTCATCGCGATCTATGGCACGCCCGATCCGTCGGCACCCTATGCGAATGAAGAAGGGTCGGCGTCGTTCATCCCCGGAGGCCTGACGGGACTGTTTTTCGATCAGCGATTCGGCCTGCTGGCCTATGCGCCGGTCCTGGTCGTGTCATTTGCCGGCCTCGGCGCGATGCTGACTGATCGCCGATCGCGGCGGCTCGGATGTGAGTTGCTCTTCGTTGTGGTGCCGTACCTGATCGCCGTGACGCACTTCGCGATGTGGTGGGGTGGGCACAGCGCGCCGGCGCGGTTCTTCGTCCCGATGCTTCCGCTTCTCGCGATTCCTGCCGGCGTCGGATGGACGCGGATTCGACACCGCGCGACGCGTGCGACCGTCTTCGCCGCCCTCGCGCTGACGGCCTTTACATCGGCGTCGCTCGTGTTCGTCGACGGTGGCCGCCTCGCATTCAACGGCCGCGAAACATACGCCGTGTGGCTCGACTGGTTGAACAGCACGACGGATCTGGCGCTCGGTATCCCTGCGTGGTGGCGCGATCGCGAGATGCTCCTGTATCAGAGATGTCGCGATTTGGGCCGTGTCGTTCGTTGCCTGGTGGGCGGTGTTGCGAGCGGTCGAGGGAAAGAGCTGGCTGCGCGGGCCGGGGAGCGCTTGCGGCAGCCACTGGCGTCACCTATGCCGCAGCCGTGATGGTAGCTCTGACGATCGTGTGGGCGCTCGCCGGCGTGGACGGGCGGAACCTTACCCCGGCGCAGCTGGAAATCCTCCGCCGTCTCGGGTCGGAGCGCCACACGCTGACGTTTGGGCTCCCGGCGGTCCACCGGCTCGACGTTCAGGAAGTGCCGCCGCTCCTGCGCATGGAGCCCAGGCCATCCACGGCGCCCGGGGGCGCGGGTCCAAACGATCGGCCCCTGTATCAGGTCGCTGCGGTTCCTGCCGGACGATACCGACTGCGTCCACGCGGCGCCGGTGCGAGCGGCTGGTTGATGATCGGCATCGGCCGCGATCAGTTCTCGCTGAAAAGCGGTCCGCTCGGAAGCCCGCCGCAACCGATCGACCTGGATTTTCCCGTTGACGTGCGCGCGATCGTCGTTCGCGGCGATGAACAGGCCCGCCGGAGCGTGCGAGCGCTGACGATCGAGCCGCTCTCGGTCGTGCCGGCCAGCGCCCGGCTTGCCGGCGATTCCGCGCGCCGCGCCGTGCGTTATGGCACTGCCAGCGTATTCTTCCTGGACGACCGCGCCTTTCCCGAGCCAGAGGCGTTCTGGATTGGCGGCGCGCGCAGCGCAGCCATCGTCATCCAGCCCGACGGATCATCCGGCATGGCAACCCTGTTCGTCCGCAATGCGCCGGTGGACAACCACATCAGGTTCGAATCAGTCCGGGTGGCGTGACGAAATGTCGCTTGGCGCGGGCGAAGAGCGCCGAGTCCAGATCCCGATAGATCCTCAACGTGGAGCAGCGCTCGTGACCATCACGACGTCGACGGGATTCCGGCCCTCCGCAGTCGATCCGAAGAGCCGGGACGATCGGTTCCTCGGCGTCTGGATCAAGATCGCCTCGGAACAATAGGTTCTACAGGGTTCTCCTAGGTTCTACACGGTTCTACAAGGTTCGTTCAGGGTTCTACAAGGTTCTCCCTCTCTGCCGGTTCGAGCCACGAACCCTGTGGAACCCAGTAGAACCCGATCAGAATCTGACGGCCCCCCCGAAGTAGAGCCCCCTGAGATCGAGGTTCCCTTCGTCGTGCTTCAGGTGATAGAAGACGTTGAACGAGCGATATCCGACCTGCGCGCCCACGTAGTTGTTGAAGTTCACCGTGCCGTACAGATCGAAGTCGATATAGTGCGCGCGGTAGTCTTCGCCGAAGATGCCTCCACTTCCCAGCCCCGCGAGTTCTCCGGTGATCGAGATGTTCGGCGCGACGTAGACACGCCCGATGGCCCCGATGGTTGGGATCGGCGCCTTGGCCTGCACGAATTCAGTGCCGATCACATTCGAGAGCGAAGCCGACACGTCCGTGTAGTGCGCGTCGAGCACCATCCCGAAAAAGCCGCGGTCCGTGTAGACGAAGTCGTATTCGTACGCGAAGCGGTACGCCTTCCACTCGAGTTTGCTGGCGACGGGCAGGGACACCGGGTACAGGATCCCGTTGAAAATGATGTTGGCTTTGATCGCGCCTTCGGCCTCGTAGCTGATTGGCGTGTACTCGAAGCGGAACTTGTGCTTCTGCGCGGGACGCAACACGACTTTCAGCTGGCGGAACGTCGTCTGAACGATCCCGAGGTCGGTCACGAAGTCGATCCGTGAGCCGATGATTCCCAGCGACTCGCTGGTGATGGCGATCTGGGGATTCGGGTTCCAGAAATCCCCGGAGACTTCGACGTGATAGGTCTCACCGGTTGCAGGATCCGCCATCGGCTTCGCGCCGTACTGCGCGCTGGCGGGGGCGGCCGCCAGGCAGAGCACTGCTGACCAGACGAATATCTGTGCGGTACGTGTGCGCATGGAATTTTCTCGCCCCGGGAAAGATTAAGGACAACGCGCTCGCTACAGATAGGAGCGCGGGCAGCCTGCTGGGTAGGCGTGCCAAGAATACCATGCGGCATTGCGCTTGCTCAACAATCGGTTACGAAACGCGTATTTCGTCCCTGACCGGGGAATTCACGGCGCTTTCATTCAAGGAATCCAGAAAACTCGCGCGCGTTTCCAGATTTTCGGATTAGTCCGAGATGCAGGGATGGATGGTGTGGTGAAACCACCGGGCAGGCACTTTACTGTTTAAGTAAGGTGATTTCCGGAGGTGTAAGCTCAGGAGGCAATGGTATGAAGCAGCGTGTAATGGGCTGGGTCCTGATGACCCTGCTCATCGCCATGTCGGCGTCGGCACAGCAGGGCACCACCGAACTTCGAGGCCGGGTGATCGACCCGCAGGGCGCCGTTCTGCCAGGCGTGACGGTCGTGGTGCGCAACCAGGAAACCGGGATGTTCCGCGAAACGGTCTCGGGCCCCGACGGGACGTTCATCGCGAGCGGTCTCGTGCCCGGAACCTACCAGGTCAACGCGGAGCTTCAGGGCTTCAAGAAATTCGAGCGCAAGGACTTGCGTCTCGAGGTCGGCAAGACGTCCAGTATCGACGTGTCGATGACGGTCGGCGGTGTTGAAGAAACCGTGATCGTCACCACCGAATCACCGCTCGTCGACGTCACCTCCAAGGAAATCGGCGGCAACATCACCAATGAAACGCTCGTGAAGCTGCCCAGCGTCAACGGCAACTTCGTCGGCTTCGTCGGTCTTCTTCCCGGGCATCGTCCCTTCAATCAGCACCGAGTCGTTCGGCAGCGATTCCATCAGCGTGAACGGCCAGGATCCGCGCAACAACAACTACATGCTCGATGGCGGCAACAACAACGACGACGTCATCGGTCAGCGAGCCGGCACGCAGGCGCGGACGCCGATTGAAGCCATCCAGGAATTCCAGGTGATCACCGGACAGTACGATGCGCAGTACGGACGCACGTCAGGAGCGATCATCAACGCCGTGACCAAGTCGGGAACGAACCAGGTTCGCGGAAGCGCCTTCGCCTTTCTGCAGGACGGCAACCTGACGACGAAGGATTTTTTCGCGAAAGAGAAGGGGCTCGCCAAGCCGGACACCAACTACCAGCGCTGGGGCGGCACGGTCGGTGGGCCAATCGTGGCGAACAAACTGCATTACTTCGGAAGCCTCGAGCGGTTTTCGATCGATCGGCCGAACACCATCAACATTCCCTCGCGCCCGGACATGAACGGGACGCAGCTCACGCGCGATCGAGTCTGGAACACGATCGTGCGCGGCGATCACCAGGTCAACAACAGCAATACGTACAGCGTGAGGTGGTTGCGAGAGCAGTCGCCGCAGGCCAACCAGATCATCACACCGCCGCCGATTACTCCCGCGGCTGCTCGCGAGGAGTCTGACGTCGACCAGACGCTTTCCACGAATCTCAATTCCGTGCTGTCGAACACGAAGGTCAGCACGCTGCGGGTGACGTGGACTCGCGAAAACGTGACCTTCGCCAACAATTGCTTCAATACGAACGGGCGCGATCTTTCGAAGTGCCCGGTCTCGCTTGCCTTCCAGGATTACAACGACCAGCAGGACAACACGGCGCAGGCGCGCATCAATGACGGCATTCAGGCAGAAGAGACCCTGGGCTGGTTCCTGGCGAACAAGGGGGGCGACCACGACATCAAGTTCGGGGCTCAGTACCAATACTCCAACGCGTGGAACACGAACCAGGGAAACTTGAATGGCACCTTCGCCTTCGGTCGAAACAACGCGCCGTTCAATTCGGCGAACCCGTTTACGTATCCGGACAGGTTCACCATTCGCGTTGGCGGCCCCAGCACGTTCACCGAAAAGGCTCACTACATCTCAGGGTTTGCGCAGGACAAGTGGCGGCTCAATAAGAACTTCACCATCAGCCTTGGCGCGCGCTACGACGTGGAAATCCTTCCCATTCCGGAAACCGACGATCCGCTCGTCGACAAGTACCCGACCGACCGCAACAACGTCGCGCCCCGCCTCGGCGTCACCTACGACTTTGACGGCAAGAGCGTCGCCCGCGCCGGCTATGGACGCTTCTTCGACAAGACGCATTTCGAAGTGATCGGCGGGTTGTACACCGGCACGCCGTTCACCAGCTCGTTCGCGACGACATTCCCCGTCGCCGGGCCGGATCTCGGTCCCCGCAACGGCCAGCTCCCGACGGATCCGTTCCTGGTGAACGGCCCGGTCATCAATCAGGCAGAGCTCGATCGTCTTTATCCTGGGGGCCAACTTCTTCGTAATACCGGCGCGACGTGGGACAACCCCGACCGCCGGACGCCGTACACCGACGAAATGACGGTTGGCTTCGAACGCCAGCTCTTCCCGGATGTTGCGGTCAGCGCCGATTACGTGCACTCGCAGGGTCGGGACATGCTCATGGTGCTGAACCTGAATCCGCAGCTGCGCTCGAATCCAAATGTCAACTCGTCGACGCTGCAGAGGATTGGGAGCACCACGTTGACGATGGCAACCGCGGAGCTCCAGGCGCAGTATCCGGGCTTCGTGCCATTCACCGCGAACGTCAATCAATTCCTCAACGTGGGGAAGTTGGATTACGACGCGGTCATGCTGCAGCTGAAGAAGCGCTTTAGCCACAACTACAGCACGCAGGTGTCGTACACCTACGGGAAGTCCAAAGGCAATACCTCCGGGAACGGTGCGGCAGGCAGCAACTTCCAGGTGGCCGACGACCTGCACCTGGAGCTGAACGAGGGCCCGACGGATTTCGACATCCGCCACAACTTCACGCTGAGCGGCACGGCACTGATTCCCCGCACCAAGGGACTGAACCTCAGCTGGGTTGCACGGGCACTCAGCGGCAGTCCGTTCACGTTGACAAACGCCAACGTCGATCCGGATCTCAACGGCATTCAGGCGGAGCCGCTGCCGGCCGGCGACTATTCAGGCACTGGCGCGGATCCCTACGACGTCAAAGGTTTCGAGAGCCATCGCAACGGGGCACGCGGTCCTGGCTTCCTCAACGTCGACATGCGATTTGGCTACGTGTTTACCGTGGCGGCCCGCAAGCGGATTGAAGTCTCGGCCGATGTGTTCAACATGACGAACCACACGAACTTCGCAAACCCGACCGGCAACCAGGCGTCGACGTCGTTCCTGCTGCTGACTGCGTACAGCACGAGCTACGCGCCACGCAAAGTGCAGATCGGTCTGCGATTTGAGTTTTAAGTAGTCGGGATCCGTTGTCCGTGGTCCGGGATCCGATCCCGGCCCGGACAGCGGATTCAGTCCGGCAGCACCCCGGATCCCGGACCCCGGACCTCGGATCCCGGATCCCGGCACCTATATACTCAAAGGAATGCGGCCCGCCTTCCGTCGTCTTCTTCCTTTTGTTCTGCGCTACAAGAGACAGTTCGTGCTCGGCTTCATGTGTGTCGTGCTGTCGTCGACGTTCCAGCTCCTGGGCCCGTGGGTGCTCCGCTTTGCGATCGATGATCTGACCCGGGCGGTGACGCGTCAGAAGCTCATCACGTACGCGGCCCTCATCCTCGGCGTGACGTGCGTGCGGTCGGTCTTCCAGTTCCTCATGCGCCGAATCATCATCGGCGCCTCGCGCGACATCGAATACGACATCCGGAATGCGTTCTTCGCGCGGCTGCAGGACATGCCGCTTGCGTACTACCAGGCGCGCCGAACGGGCGACCTGATGTCGCGCGCCACCAACGACCTGAACGCGGTGCGCATGATGATCGGCCCTGCCGTCATGTACTCCGCGAGCACGATCCTGGTGTTTGCGGTCGCGATTGTGCTGATGGTGTCGATCGACGCACGGTTGACGCTCATCGCGCTCATTCCGCTGCCCATGGTGTCGGTGAGCGTCAAATACTTCGGCAGCGCGATCCACAAGCGCTTCGAAGCCATCCAGGCTCAGCTGGCCGATCTCAGCGCCGTTGTCCAGGAAGCGCTCGCCGGCGTGCGGGTGGTGCGGGCCTACAACCAGGAACCGCACGAGATCGCGCGGTTCAGCGTCGCGAACGATGAATACATCCGCCGGAATCGCGTCCTCATCCGGCTGCAGGGCATGTTCTATCCGAGCATGACTTTCTTTCTGGGCCTCGGCGCGCTGCTCGTCCTGTGGGTAGGAAGCCGCGAGGTGATTCGCGGGCGCATCACGCTTGGCGACTTCGTGGCCTTCAACTCGTACCTCGTGATGCTCAGCTGGCCGATGATCGCGTTTGGCTGGGTCACGAACATGCTGCAGCGCGGGATGGCGTCGTGGAAGCGCATGCTCGAGATCCTCGATGCGACGCCCGATATCGGCGATGCGTCCGTGACCGAAGCTGGACGCATGGTGACGCTGAGCGGCGCGATCGAGCTCCGTCACCTGACCTTCACGTACCCCGCCTCAGACCGGCCGGTGCTCGACGACGTGTCGCTGCGGATCGAACCGGGCCAGACCGTGGCGTTCGTTGGCGCGACCGGCTCCGGCAAGTCCACGCTGATTTCTTTGTTGCCGCGTTTGCACGATCCGCTGCCAGGCACGGTCTTCATGGACGGAGTCGATGTGCGGGAAATACCGCTCGAACGCCTGCGGGGCGCCATCGGGTTCGTGCCCCAGGAGCCATTCCTGTTCTCGGAGTCGATTGCCGGGAACATCGCGTTCGGCGTGCGGCCGCAGAAGAACACAGACGAACACAGGCCGCAGAAAGACACGGACGAACACGGGCCACAGAAAAACACAGAAAAACACAGGCCGCAGAAAGACACAGACGAACCCAGGCCACAGAAAAACACAGAAAAACACAGGCCTGAGAAAAACACAGAAAAACACAGCGTGTCACAGAAGAATGCAGAGAAACACAGCATGGACCCGGATCTCGAGCGGCGCATGAAGGACGCAGCGGCGGTGGCGCGGCTCGACAAGGACGTCGAGTCGTTCCCCAAGGGGTACCACACGGCCGTGGGGGAGCGAGGCATCACCCTGTCGGGCGGCCAGAAGCAGCGAACCGCGCTGGCGCGCGCGCTGATGGTCGATCCGCGCGTGCTGATCCTGGACGATGCACTGTCGGCCGTGGATACGTATACGGAGGAGGAAATCCTGTCGAGGCTGAAGGGCGTCATGCGCCAGCGGACATCGATCATTGTCGCGCACCGTGTCTCGACGGTGCGGGATGCCGATCAAATCTTCGTCCTCGATCGCGGCCGGATAGCCGAGCGCGGGCATCACGACGCTCTCGTCGCACGCGGCGGACTCTATGCCGCGCTTTACAGGAAGCAGCTGCTCGAAGAGGAGCTCGCGGCCAGCTGAACTAATGTCTTTCCACGAAGAAGAAGTCCTCGGTAAGGCCTACGACGCGACCCTGATGCGGCGGCTGCTGCGGTACCTGCGGCCGTACAAGCCTCAGGTTGCGCTGGCCCTCGCCGCCATCATTTCGGCATCGGTCCTCCAGCTTGCCCAGCCCTACTTGATGAAGCTCGCGATCGATCGCTACATCGCGAACGGCGATCTCCGGGGCATCGATCGTATCGCGCTCGTCTATTTCGTCATCCTGATGGGTTCGTTCGGGTTGGAGTTCGTGCAGACCTGGACGCTGCAGCTGACCGGGCAGCAGATCATGTACGACATGCGGCTGCAGATCTATCGGCACCTGCAGCGGATCGACCTGCAATTCTACGATCGCAATCCCGTCGGCCGCCTGATGACCAGGGTGACCACGGACGTGGATGTCATCAACGACATGTTCACCGCGGGCGTCGTGTCGATCTTCGGGGATGTCTTCACGCTGGCCGGGATCATGATCGTCCTCGTCACGATGAACTGGCGGCTTGCGCTGGTGACGTTTGCGGTGCTCCCGCTCATCGTGCTGGTGACGCAGTGGTTCCGGCGGAACGTGCGCGAGTCGTACCGGACCGTGCGCGCGTGGGTCGCGCGCATCAACGCGTTTCTCCAGGAACACATCACGGGCATGTCGACCGTGCAGCTCTTCCGGCGTGAAGCGCGCACCTTCGACCGGTTCGACGACATCAACCGGCGCCATCGCGACGCCAACATCGACTCGATTCTGTTCTACGCCCTGTTCTACCCGGCGATTGAAATCATCGGTGCGCTGGCGGCTGCGCTGATCATCTGGTTCGGCGGGTGGTGGACCCTGCAGGGCGCCTTGACGATCGGCTCGCTCGTCGCGTTCCTGCTCTATTCCAGCCGGTTCTTCCGCCCGATCAGCGACATGTCGGAGAAGTTCAACGTCCTGCAGGCGGCCATGGCCTCGTCGGAGCGGATTTTCAAATTGCTGGATACCGAAGTACGGATCGAGTCGCCGCCGGCTGCTGGCTCTCGGCTGCTGGCTGCTGGCGAAGACGGCGAGAGCCACCCAGTGACAGCCTGCCAGGATGCATCCGGAACCGCCAGGAGCCAGAAGCCAGAAGCCAGGAGCCAGTCGGGTCACATCGTCTTCGACCAAGTGTGGTTTGCATACAACGCCGGCGCCGGAGCTGATGGTGGAGGGGATCCGAACTTCGTCCTGCGTGACGTCTCCTTCGAGGTCAAGCCTGGCGAGCGCGTGGGGGTCGTCGGCGCCACGGGCGCGGGGAAGTCGACGCTCATCAACCTGCTGCTGCGCTTTTACGACGTCACCCGGGGCCGCATCCTCGTGGACGGCGTCGACGTGCGAGAGATGGATTTGAAGGAGCTGCGCCGGCTGTTCGGCCTCGTGCTCCAGGACGTGCACCTCTTTTCCGGCACGATTGCGGCCAATATCCGGCTCGGCGATCAGTCCATCACCGACCGTGACGTGATGCGGGCCGCGGAAGCGGTGCACGCGAACCGCTTCATCGAGCAGCTTCCGTCAGGCTACGGCAGCGCCGTGGCCGAACGGGGCGCGACGCTCTCAGTCGGCCAGAAGCAGTTGCTCTCGTTCGCGAGGGCGCTGGCGTTCAACCCCCGAATCCTCGTCCTGGACGAGGCCACGTCGAGCATCGACACCGAAACGGAGCTGCTGATTCGCGACGCCCTCGAAGTCCTAATGGCCGGGCGCACGACCATCGCCATTGCCCATCGCCTCTCGACGATCCAGGACATGGACAAGATCCTCGTCCTGCACAAGGGGCAGCTCCGGGAGGTCGGCACGCACCAGGAACTGCTGGCCGAGCGGGGCATCTACTACAAGCTGTATCAGTTGCAGTACCGGGATCAGGAGAGGGACACGACCGAGCCGGACGAAAGAACGTCCGCCACTACGGGGGCTCCGAGCTAACCGCCGCCCGGTTCTTTCTGCGCCGATTCCTTCACGTCAGGCACGGCCTCGGAAGCCGGGACGGTCGCCGGATCGGGAGCCGGTTGCGCGGATTCGCGACGCCGAAGCAGGCGATCGACGAGGCTGGGCGTGCTGGCGTGGGGGTTCCATCCGAGGCGAAGAACGGTCAGGCCCGCGGAGCGGACCCCGAACTCGTACCGGGCCTCGTTGCAGCTCCACATGTAGATGTCGATGTGCCGGCCCTGGACCGCCGGCCCCGTATCCATGACGGTGTAGATGCCGTTGTAGCGGTCGCCGAGGCGATCGACCTGGATGACAGAGCCCACCGGCAGCAGGTCCGGATCGGCCGCAGCAATCCCGTTTCGAACGTTGACACCCGAGGCCGTGGTTGTTCCACGGCAGTAGGCGGTGGCGGTAAATCGCAGCCGGGCGCCAGGCGCCGGTGTGGCGGTACTCTCCCGAAGCTCCAACTGGCGTGCGGCGTACCGCGAGTCCAGGACGGTGACTTCGTACAAGAAGGCAAACGCGACAGCCGCGGTGCCTGTTGCGACGATCTTGCGCACGAACGAGCGCGAGAGCAACATCATGGCGCGTGTGGGAGCGACGTGCCGCCGCTGCCGGAACAACCACTATAGCGCCCGCCCCGATGCAGGTCAAAGCATATACAGAGTAGGTGTATATACGCTAAGTTATTACTGCTGAGTATCTTGTTGCTGGTGTGTCGAATTGAGACGCCGGCGATGAGCGACGATCATTGTAAGTGAGGCCCGATAGGCGACTATCGCGATGGCGGCGGCGCCGGCCAGAGATCCTCAGGGTGTACGCCCATACGAGCGGTGTGAGCGTCTTCATGAAGCTTCGGAACTCTCCCCAGGAGGCGGCGGTGAGGGCTTCCCGGAAATCCTTCAAGAGCCGCGGCGGGAGATCCACACGCAGGACGGTCGCGCCCAGCATCGTGGCGAGCGTGTAATACGCCGGCAGGATCCACGGCAGGTTCGAATACACGCCAAGCAGCACCGCGACCCGGTTCAGATTGAGCGCGAACGCGACCACCAGGCCGAGAACCGTGTGCAGTCCCAGGAAGGGCGAGAATCCGAAGAACACGCCGACGGCGTACGCCAGTGCCGTCCGTTTCGGCGTGTCGTGAGTATGGAGAAGCTGGTCGAGCCAGCGACGTGTGCCCGGTGATCCGATCATGAACGGTCAAAATGGACGAACCCCGACGGCAAAGGTTCGAGACGGCCGTCGCGAAGCAACCCGACCGACTGGTCTGACGTCAGCTCGCCAATCCGCGTGATCGGAAGGCCCTGCGCCTCTCGAATGACCCCCCGGAGCCGGCCGCGTCTTCGCTTCGGGACGGTGAACAACAGCTCGTAATCGTCTCCACCCGCAATGGTGGCCATCACCGGATCGCGGCCGTGACGCGTGAACCATTCACGCGCGCCAGCGTGGAGCGGAAGGAGGGCCGCATCGATTTGGGCCCCAGTGCCGCTGGCCGAGGACAGTTGTCCGACGGCGTCGGCCAGCCCGTCGCTCAAGTCCATGCAGGCGCTGGCGGTCTTCGTCCGTCCAAGGATACCGCCGACCCTCGCGCGCGGTTCCGGCCGGCAGTGCCGCCGCACGCAGTCAGCGAGAGCGTCGTCTGATGGCCTCGGCTCGACGGTCGATCCGTGTCCGCGATCACTGTGCCCGCCAGCCTCGTACCGCAGCCAGTCGAGCCCGGCGGCGGCCGCGCCGATCTGACCCGTGACGTACAGGACGTCGCCCGCCCTGCCGCCGCTTCGCGTCAGCACTTTCCGCGGTTTCACGCTTCCGACGACGGTGACGTCCACGATGAGCGGTCCAGGAGATCGCGTGATGTTCCCGCCGGCGATGGTGATCCGCGTCTCGGCGGCCAGATGGAGCAGCCCGTCCAGCAGGGCGTCAATGTCGGCGACCGTGGTTTCGACCGGAAGCATGAGCGACAGCAGCGCAAACCGGGATCGGCCTCCCATGGAGGCCACGTCGCTGACGTTGACCGCGAGAGCCTTGTACCCGATATCGGCCGGCGTCGAGAATCGTCGATCGAAGTGCACGCCTTCGACCAGCGCATCGGTCGTCAGGACCTGCAGTGCGCCCCGATCCGTCACCGCCACCGCGGCATCGTCGCCGATGCCCACGAGCAGGGCAGGATCGGCGCGCGGTACGCGGGCCCGAATCCGCTCGATCAGGGCCCGTTCGCCGGTATCCGAGACCCGTTGTCCGACTACGCTACCGGGCAAACTCAACGGCGCGCGTCTCCCTGATCACCGTGACCTTGATTTGTCCGGGGTACTCGAGTTCGTTTTCGATACGGCGGGCGATGTCCTTCGACAGCCACACCGTCTCCTCGTCAGAAATCCGCTCGCTTTCGACGACGATGCGGATTTCGCGGCCGGCCTGAAGGGCGAATGACTTCGACACGCCCTCGAAGGAGTCGGCAATGCCCTCGAGCTTTTCGAGGCGCTTGACGTAGGACTCGAGGATGTCGCGCCGCGCCCCGGGACGAGCGGCTGAGATCGCATCGGCGGCCTGCACGATCATCGCCTCGAGCGACGGCCAGTCGATGTCCATGTGATGGGCCGCTACCGCCATCAGCACCGGTTCGCTCTCGCCGTGCTTGCGGAGAAAGTCGAGGCCGAGCTCGAGGTGAGTTCCCTGGAGATCCCGATCGATGGCCTTGCCGATGTCGTGCAGGAACGCGGCTCGAGCGGCCACGTGACCGTTGAGGCCGATTTCCTTGGCCATGATCCCTGCCAGGAACGCGACCTCCTTCGAGTGATTGAGCACGTTCTGTCCGTAGCTGGTCCTGAACTTCAATCGTCCCATCAGCCTGAGGACTTCCGGGTGCAGATCGAACAGACCCAGTTCGAACGCGGCCGCTTCGCCTTCCTTGCGGACCGTCTCCTGCATCTCGGTTTTGACCTTCTCGACGATTTCCTCGATCCGAGCGGGATGAATCCGGCCATCGGCGATGAGCCGCTCGATCGCCTGCCTGGCGACTTCGCGCCGGAACGGATCGAAACTGGACAGGATGATGGCGCCTGGCGTGTCGTCGACGATCAGTTCGACGCCGGTTGCCGTTTCGAGCGCCCGGATGTTCCGGCCCTCGCGGCCGATGATGCGTCCCTTGAGATCGTCGCTCGGCAGATCGACGACGGACACCGTCGTTTCGATGGCGTGCTCGGCGGCACTTCGCTGAATGGCGTCGGTAATGATGTGCTGGGCGCGCACGGCGGCGGTTTCGCGCGCTTCGGTCTCCAGCCGTTTGATCAGGTTGGCGGCATCGCGCCGCGCGTCGCCTTCCATCTGCTTGAGGAGAAGCTCGCGCGCTTCGTCCGCGCTGAGGCCGGCCACGCGTTGCAGCTCCCGCTGCCGATCCGCGACGAGCTGTTCGACCCTCGCCGCGGCGGCCGCCGCGCGCTGCTCGTGGGCGGCCACTGCCTTTTCGCGGGCCCGAAGATCCTGTTCGACCCGGTCGGTTGCGGCCAGGCGGTCAGCCAGCGCGCGGGTCTTGTCGGCGAGGCCCTGTTCGAGTCCCACGAGTTCCTGGCGCCGCTCGCGCGCCTGCTTGTCCGCTTCGGCCGCAAGCTCGTGCGCCTTCTCGCGAGCTTCAAGCGCCGCTTCCTTTCGAAGCGTTTCGGCGTCGCGCTCGGCCTGCTTGAGGGTTCGATCCGACTCGCTTTTTGCGTTTCTGACCGCGTCCTCGGCCGTCCGGCGCTTCGAAGCCGCGCCCCAGATGAGCGCGCCGCTCGCGATCACACTCACGAGCAGCGTGGCGACAGCAGCTAGACCTGATGGTGGCATCGCAGGGGTCCCCATAACCGGGCCCGCAGGCCCGAGGTCAGCTCGTGAACGTCAAAGGTGGAGAAGAGAAGGAAAGGCCCCGCTTTGCCGTGTGGGGAGGTCGGATGAACCTGCGTAGAGCAGGTGGAACCGCTGCACAAGCCGCGCTTCAGGCTTCCTCTTACAGAGGCATGCACACCACGCCGCGTCGCGATTCTCTTATGGTGAAACGTTGGCTCAAACGAGCCTCCGAACCATCACGCGCAAAGCAGGGAACTCAAACTCCAGAAAGGATCTTACTGCATTTTGAGGGAAACTGGCGAGGCAGTCTCTACCGGGCGGCGGTCTGCGGCCGCGAGTCGGCAAGTCCGAGCGCCAGGTCCAGCACCCGTTCGAGTTCGGCAGCGCGACTCGCCACCTGGTCGCTCTGGCGCCGTTCGTCGTCCAGGAGCCGGAAGTATTCGTCGGCGATGTTGAGCGCCGCCAGCACGGCGAGCTTCAGCGTGTCGCCCGCGGGAGACTCGCGGAGCGCCAGCCGCATCTTCTCGTCGACGTACGCCGCCAGCTCGGCGACGTATGCGGGATCGAGGCCGCTCCGAATCGGGTACTGCTGTCCGTGAATCTCGACGGTTACCACACGCGACCCGTGCTGGTCCATGTTTTAGAGGTTCAAGCTCTCAATCGTCGAGAGCATCTCGTCCACACGCGACCGGATGAGCGCGCGTTCCTCACGCAGCGCAGTCAGCTCGCTCGATGTGCCTTCCGCTTCCGTGAGGCGCGCCCGCAAGCCATCGAGCTCGCGACTGAGCCGGGTGTTTTCGTCTGCGGCCCGCGCCTGATCCGCCCGGAGCCGATCGATCACTCCGACAAGCAGCTTGACCTTCTCTTCCAGACGATCGATGGGTTCGAGATCAACCCCGCGTACTGCAACTTTCGCCAAAAGAGTGCTCCTTCGATCCAAAAAACTTAAAACCGATGAATTATCTCTGCTCCGCCCCGTGCGCCGAGCGGAGCGCATCAACGATCCGTTCAGTCGCCGCGTGCACCTCGTCGTCGGTCAGCGTTCGATCCGGATCCCGAAATGTCAGCCGGAGCGAAAGACTGACGCGGCCTTCAGGAACGCCCTTGCCCTGATAGCGATCGAACTCTGCAATCGATACGAGGCTGGAAGGCGCCGACGAACGGATAGTGCCACGAACGGAGGCAGCAGGCAAGGCTTCATCGATGACGATCGACACGTCGCGGATGATAGCGGGATAGCGCGGAAGTGACTCTGCGCGCAGGTCGTCGCCGGCGGCGGCACGTGCGAGCGTTTCCGTATCGATCTCTGCGACGTAGAGCTCTTCGCCGGCCGTGAGCCCCCGCGACTCGGCAATGGATGGGGCGAGTTGCCCCACCACTCCGAGCAGAAGGTCATTTGACCGTACTTCCGCCGCTCGTCCGCGCACGAGGTAGTTGGCGACGCACGGTTTCCAAGAAACGCCATCCACGCCGAACACCTTGCAGAGAAGCTCAACGGCGCCCTTCGCATCGAAGAAATCGACGGGCCGCGACGGGGATGACCAGTGGGGCAGGATCGAGGCGCCTGTCCAGGCGAAAGCGGCCGAGCGTCCTTCGCCAGCGGACGTGAAGCGGCTTCCAATCTCGAATAACTGAACGTCCTTCCGGCCGCGACGGCGGTTGTGCGCGCAGGAGTCGATGAGACCGGGAAGCAGCGACGGCCTGAGGACGGCGAACTTCTCGGACAACGGATTGAGAATCGCCGTGGGTTCGATCCCCGGTTCGCAGAACGGGAGCGCCGCCTGACGCTCGATGAACGCGAAGGTCATCGCTTCCGAGAATCCCGCCGACGTGAGTGCCTGCCGGACCAGCCGATCGCGCGCAATGCCGGGATCGGGCGGGGCCTGGGCGGTGAGAAGCGGCGGAAAACGAACGGGCAGACGATCGAAGCCGTAGTGCCGCCCGACTTCTTCGATCAGATCCTCTTCACGGGTGACGTCCACTCGGAACGTGGGCACAGTTACTGACCAGGTGCCCGGAATCGCGGAGTGATCGATTTCGAACCCGAGCGGCCGGAGGAACCGCGGAACGTCCGCGTCTGGCACGTCCTGTCCCAGCAAACGCGCGATTCTGGACGATCGCAGCTCGATCGTTCGCGGCAGACGCGGCACAGGATAGCGATCGATAGTCGCCGTCAACGGCGTCCCGGCGCCGACCTGGGCGAAGAGTTCCGTGGCCCGCGCGATGCCCTTCGGCGGCAAGTCGATGTCTCCGCCTCGTTCGAATCGCGTCGAGGCTTCGGTTTTCAGCCCAAGGCGCTTGCTCGTGCGGCGAACCGACGTGGGCTCGAAGTACGCGCTTTCCAGCGCAATCAGCTGTGTCGTTGCCGATACCTCGGAATTCGCTCCGCCCATGACGCCGCCGATGGCGACGGCGCGCCCGGCGTCGGCGATCACAAGCATGTCTTCGTCAAGCTTCCGATCGATGCCGTCAAGCGTCCGAATCGTTTCTCCGGCAGACGGCGCGACGCACGACGATTCGCCTGTCTGCCAGGCGTTCGAGATCGAACGCGTGCATTGGCTGGCCGATCTCGAGCATGACGTAGTTGGTCACGTCGACGACGTTGTTGATCGGCCGCACGCCGGCGGCCTCGAGGCGCGCGCGCAGCCAGTCCGGGGAGGGTCCGATTTTTACGGCGAATACTCGCGCACAGTAACGGGGACACAGGTCGGGAGCTTCGATGGTTACGTGGACTGCCGCTGCCGGATCCCGGACCACGGATCCCGGATCCCGCCCTTCGACAGGCTCAGGGCGCCCCGAGCTTGTCGAGGGCGCGGACCACGGATCCCGGTTTCAGCGGTATCCCCCAGATCGCCGACGCCTCCCTTGCGAGCCCCAGATGGCTGAGGCAATCCGGTCTGTTCGCGGTGATTTCGAAATCAATCACCGGCTCGCGGCCCTGTTCCACGCTGGCGACTTCGAATCCGCGCAGGCTGATTTCGCGGGCGGCGGTCTCGACATCGGCGGAGACCGGAACGAGCTCGCGCAGCCAGTTGTACACGAGCCTCACAGCGGGAACTGCTCCAGGAATCGCAAATCGTTTTCGTAGAACAGACGAATGTCCTCGACGCCCCACTTCAGCAGGGCCACCCGCTCGATGCCCATGCCGAAGGCCCAGCCGGTGTAGCGTTCGGGATCGTAGCCGACGGCTTCGAACACGGCCGGGTGCACCATGCCGCTGCCGAGGATTTCGATCCAGCCTGTGCGTTTGCACATGGCGCAGCCGCTGCCGCCGCATGCGCCGCAGCTGATGTCCACCTCGGCACTCGGCTCGGTGTAGGGGAAGAAGCTTGGCCGGAATCGAAGTTCGCGTGTCTCGCCGAACAGCTCGCGCAGAAAGACAAACAGCGTGCCCTTCAGATCGGCCAATGACACGCCTTCGCCAACGACGAGCCCTTCAACCTGCGTGAACATCGGTGTGTGCGTCAGGTCGAGGTTGTCGCGGCGGTAAACGCGGCCTGGCGCGATCAGCCGGACCGGCGGTGGGTGCTGTTCCATGTAGCGAATCTGCATGCCCGAGGTGTGGGTACGCAGCAGCGTGGCCGACGTGCCGGCGAGCGATCGGACGGGGGCTTCGAGATAGAGCGTGTCCTGCATGTCGCGCGCGGGGTGATCGCGCGGCATGTTGAGCTTTTCGAAGTTGTGAGAATCGTCCTCGAGTTCCGGCCCCTCGATGATGAGGAACCCCATGCGGCTGAAGATCGACTCGATGCGCTCCCGCAGCCGCGTCAGCGGATGGCGGTGCCCCAGCGCAGGTTGCCGGCCCGGAAGGGTCAGATCGACCGCGCCCGGTGGGCGCTCGTCCGAGCCGGCGGCGGCGATGCGCTCGTCGAGCTGCGCTTCGATGTGCTGTTTGAGATCGTTGGCGAGCTTTCCCAGCCGGGGACGCGCATCCGGCGGCGCGGATCCCAGGGACTTGAGAAGTCCCGAGACGAGCCCGCCCTTGCGCGCCAGATATCGATCCCGGACCGTACGCAGCGAGGCCACGGTTGTGGCCCCCGCCAGGTCGCGCTCGAAATCGGCGCGCAGGGTTTCTATCTGGGAATCAGACATGCGGGCTGGCAGCGTAGAGGCTCAGGGCTCTGCCCACGGACGCCGGCGCGGTCGAACGCCAGGGCGAACGACCGGCGCCACGGCGACCTGCTATGCGCGCGCGGCCGCCTCGGCACGCGCCTTGGGGCGCGCGGGTTTCGCGGCGGTACGAGCGGCCCCTTTGGCCGGCGCCGGCCTGGCGTCACCGGCCACTTTCGCAAGCCGGGCAAACGCCGCCGGCTCGCTGACCGCGAGCTCTGCGAGCGATTTCCGATCGATGGGATTCCCCGCGGCTTTGAGCCCGGCGATCAGCTGACCGTAGGTCAACCCGTTCTCGCGCGCCGCTGCGTTGATCCGCATCACCCACAACCGCCGGAAGTCGCGCTTCTTGTTGCGTCGTCCGACGTAGGCGTACTTCAGCGCGGTGTCGACCGACTCCTTGGCGGAGCGATACAGCTTGCTCTTGGTCTGATAAAAGCCCTTGGCGCGTGACAGCAGCTTCTTCCGCTTCGCGCGCCGGACGTTTCCTCGTTTTACTCTCGGCATCGTGTCCCTCTAATTTGGCAACATCTTGCGCAGCGACGGCGTGTCTGCCTTCGACGCCACGAACGTACCTCTGAGCCCGCGCTTCCGGCTGCGCTTCTTGCTCGTCAGGATGTGGCGCTTGAACGCCTTGCTGCGGAGGAACTTCCCGGTGGCGGTCTTCTTGAACCGCTTTGCGGCCCCCCGGTGCGTCTTCAACTTCGGCATGTTCCGTGATCCTTGTTCCTGCTCGTTTACTGTTCCGTCTCTCTCGGCTCCGCTTCCTTCCGCGCAACCGGCTTCTTGCCCACCTTCTGAGACAGGATGGTGTGCATCTGGTTGCCTTCCTGCCGGGGCGATGTCTCGGCGATCGCCACCTCGGTCAGGTCCTCGATCAGCCGTTCGAGAATCCGGCGCCCGATCTCCGGATGCGCCATCTCGCGCCCGCGGAAAAAAATCGTCGCCTTGACCTTGTCGCCGTCAGCCAGGAAGCGCTCGATGTGCTTCTTCTTGAACTGATAGTCGTGCTCGTCCACCTTCGGACGAAACTTGATCTCTTTGACCTCGATGATCTTCTGGTGCTTCTTCGCCTGCCGGGCGCGCTTCTGCTCCTGGTACTGGTAACGGCCGAAGTCCATGATGCGACAGACCGGCGGGGTTGCCGTTGCCGCAATCTCGACCAGGTCGAGTCCCTTCTGCTTGGCGATGATGAGCGCCTGCTGCGGCGGCATGATCCCCAGTTGCGCGCCGGTGTCGTCAATGACGCGCACTTCGCGCACCCTGATCCGTTCGTTCACCCTTGTGCGGTCGTCCCGCCGCGGGCTTCGGTCAAAAGCTATAAAAACCTCCAAAGAATTGCTGAATGCTGATTGCTGAATGCTGAATTGAATCAATTCAGCGCCAGCACTCTTGCATCAGCGGTTCAATCAGCAATCAGAATTCAGCAATCAGCACTTCTACGCGGCCCTTTTGGGCCGCGCTTCCGTCTTTGCGGCCTCGATGAAGGCCGCGACCGCCTGGGCGCCCTGATCGCCGCCGGAGCGGCTGCGAACCGCGACCGTGCCTTCTGCCGCCTCTTTGTCGCCGACCACAAGCATATAGGGAATCTTCTGAAGCTGGGCCTCACGGATCTTAAACCCAATCTTCTCCTGGCGGCTCGTCGACCTCGACCCTGAAGCCCGCGTCCGCCAGCATCTGCTGGACCGAGCGCGCGTAATCCAGATGCCGATCGGCAATCGGCAGCACGATCGCCTGCACCGGGGCGATCCACAGGGGAAACGCGCCGGCGTAGTGCTCGAGGAGCAGCGCGATGAACCGCTCGAAGCTGCCGAAGATCGCCCGGTGGATCACGACCGGCCGATGCTCTGCGTTGTCGGCCCCGATGTACTTCAGCTCGAACTGCTGCGGCAGCTGGTAATCGAGCTGGATGGTCGCGCACTGCCACTTCCGCCCGAGGGCGTCGGTGACCGCGAAATCGATCTTCGGACCGTAGAACGCGCCGTCCCCCTCGTTGATCGTGAACGGAACTTTTACTGACTCGAGCGCCTTCCTCAGCTCGGACTCGGCGTGGTTCCAGGTGGCAATTTCGCCGAGGAACTCGGCCGGCCGTGTCGACAGCTTCATCTCCGGCGTGAGGCCGAAGTCGTCGTACACGCGGCCGACGAGACGCAGCAGCCGCTCGACTTCCTCGCCGATCTGGTCCTCACTCAGGAAGATGTGCGCATCGTCCATGATGAACTCGCGCACGCGTGTCAGGCCGCTCAGGACGCCGGAGGCTTCGATCCGGTGCAGCACGCTCTGTTCGTGGATGCGCAACGGCAGGTCGCGGTAGCTGCGCACTTCGCTTCCGAAGAGTCAGCATGTGTCCCGGGCAGTTCATCGGCTTCAGGCCCGATTTCTCTTCCTGACCCTCCGACTCGATCAGGAACATGTTCTCGCGGTAATGCGTCCAGTGCCCGGACCTCTCCCAGAGCGCCTTGTTGAACACGAGCGGCGCGCGGACCTCGACGTATCCGGCCGAGAAGAGGATGCTCCGCATGTAATTGCCGAGCAGGTGCACGAGCGTCGTGCCCTTCGGCAGCCAGAAGGGCTCGCCCGGCGCCCAGGGATGAAACCAGAACAAGCCGAGCTCGCGACCGAGCTTGCGGTGGTCGCGCTTCTTCGCCTCCTCGATGCGCTGGAGGTGCGCCTTCAGTTCGGCGTCGCTGGTGAACGCGGTGCCGTAGATCCGCTGCATCGGCTGGTTCTTCGCATCGCCCTTCCAGTACGCGTTCGACGTGTTGAGCAGCTTGAACGCCTTGAGCCGCGCGGTCGACGGCACGTGGGGGCCGACGCAGAAGTCGACGAAGGTGTCGCGATCCTTGATCGTGTAGCAGGAGACCTCGGACTGTCCTTCGGTTTTCTCCTCGATCAGCTGCACCTTGAGCTGTTCACCCTTTTGCGAGAAGAACCGCTTCGCCTCCTCCCGCGGCCACATCTGGCGCTCGGTACGGAAGATCCGCCGCCGCCAGTTCCTTCATCTTCCGTTCGATCGCGTCGAGATCCTCGGGCACGAACGGCCGGTCGACGACGAAGTCGTAGAAGAACCCTTCGTCGGTCGCAGGGCCGATGCCGCACTGCGTTCCCGGGAAAAGGTTCGTTACGGCTGCGGCCATCAAGTGCGCCGTGCTGTGCCGATAGAGCGCCAGCGCTTCAGGGCTCTCGGGCGTCACGACGCGCACGCTGGCGTCTTGCTGCAAGGGGAACGTCAGATCGACCAGCTTGCCGTCGACGATCGCCGCGACCGCGGCCTTGGCCAGCCGCGGAGAGATCTGTGCCGCAACGTCGCCGGGTGTAGATCCGGCGGACACGCGACGGCTCGACCCGTCGGGCAGCGAGACGGAAATTTCGGACATGTGATGAACGGGAAGGCGTTTCTTCGACGTCGAATGGTAGGCACGAGCGGACTCGAACCGCTGACCTCCTGCGTGTCAAGCAGGCGCTCTAACCAACTGAGCTACGCGCCTATGTCTTGAAAACACTGGCCTTACCGAACAGACAGTGTAACAAGAAAAAGTAAAAAGGTAAAAGGCAGAAGGAAAAAGGAAGGTGGGTAAAAGGGAGGATGCCGACCTCCTCCCTTTTACCTTTTAACTTTTCACTTTTGACTTTCTAGTTGACCGCGCCCTTGAGCGCTTTGCCGGCGGTGAAGCGGACCACTCGGCGCTTCGGGATCTTGATGGCCGCGCCGGTCTGCGGGTTCCGGGCCATACGCGCCTTGCGCTGCGCGGTTTTGAAAGTACCGAATCCAACGAAGGTGATCGGCTGCCCCTTCTTCAACGACTTGGTGATGCCATCGAAGAACGACTCGACCGCCGCCGTTGCATTCGTCTTCGAGATCCCGGTCTCCTGCGCGATCTTGGTGATGAGGTCCTGCTTGTTCATGAATGCCTCCCGGTGACACAGATTCGCGAAACGGTCAGGCGCTCACGGTGCGGACCTGATTGCGCGGATCTTCGGTGTGCCCGCGTTATACGCGAGCGATCCGAGGGTGTCAAGAAATTCTGTGCAGTTCTGAGCAGCGGCTACGCGGCCTTTTTCGAGAATCGCGCGAGCGCCGCGTCGAGGATCGGATCGGTGTCCGAGGCGATGACGCCGAATTCCACGACGTCGTTGTCCTCGACCTCGACATCCGGCTTCAGGCCCTTGCCCTGGATGGGGTCGCCGGCCGGCGTCAGGTAGCGGGAGGAGGTCAGCCAGAGGCCGCGGTTCTCCGGAAGCTTCACGAGTTTCTGCACGGCGGCGCGCCCGAGCGTGTGTTCGCCAATCAGATCGGCGCGCTTGTTCCCGTCGAGCGCGGCGGCAAAAATCTCGGCGGCGCCCGATGTGCCGGTCGTGACGAGGATTTGAACCGGGAGATCGATCGCGCCGTCGCCCGCGCGCGCGGCAATCGTTTCTCTCGCCGGAGCCTTGGAGGGTTCCTTCGCGGCAGGTTTCTCCGAATCCTTCCCGGGTTCACGCCCACCCTTCATGGAGAGCGTGCCCGACTTCACGAACAACCGGGCGGCGGCGATCCCATTGTCGAGCGGGCCTTCGGCGGTGTGACGAACATCAATCACGAGCGACTTGGATCCGCCACGCGTCAGATCGGCGATCTGCTTCTTCAGCTGATCGACGATGCCGTCGCGGAAGGTGGCGATGCGGATGTACCCGACTTCAGCGGTGGCTGCCTTGCCCGTCACCATCGTCGCCGGCGGCTTCTCTCGAAGGAGCGCGATCTCATGCGGATCGGCAGCATTGCCACGAATTACGGTCAGCGTTACCTTCGAGCCAGGTTGACCATGCAGCAGCCGGAACCCTTCGAAGACCGACATGTCGCGGGTGGGCTTGCCGTCGATGGCGCGGACGTAATCGCCGGTCTGCAGCCCCGCCTTCGCGGCGGGGGAGCCATCGCGCGCGGCGATGACGCGGAGATAATACTGTCGCGTCATCTCCAGGCCCACGTCACCCTCGGGCAGCGCCGCGCTCGACTGCACCTCGGCGACCTGCTGCGCGTTCAGGTACGCGCTGTCCGGATCGAGTCCCTCCGCGAGACCCTTCAGCGCACCTTCCATGGCCTTGTCGACCTTGACCTCTTCCACGTAGTTGTTGATGACCAGCGAGAGCACGTCCTCGAAGACGCGCAGGTGCTGATACGTAGCATCCCCTTCGGTGGCGGAGGCTCGACCGAACAGGCCGCCCACGACGACGAAGATCAGCACCGGTGTGGAGAGCAGCAGGATGGAAAGGCGGGTCTTCAAAGTCATGGTTGTAATTTACGAATTCGTACCGAGTTTCAGCGCTTAAGCCATTGTAAGGGATCCACCGGTTTGCCGTCGATCCGGAGCTCGAAATAAAGCGCGGGGTTGCCGCTGGGGTCTCGCCCCGACGAGCCGACTGGCGTCTGGGCATCCACATGAGCCCCGCGGGCCGCCTCGAGCGACGACAAATAGCCATACAGCGAGTAAATCCCGTCCCCGTGGTCCACGATGATGAGGTTTCCGTAGCCGCTGAACTGGTCGGCAAAGGCCACCGTCCCCTCGTGAACGGCTCGTATCGCCTGGCCTTCGGCCAGGGAGATCTCAATGCCGCTGCGGGCAATGGAGGTGCCAAACCGTCCGGTCGTTTGCCGCCCGAACCGGCCGATCACCACCCCCTGCGCCGGCCACGGGAGCGCTCCCTGGAACGGCCGGAGCGGCAGCGACAGGTTGGCGCCGCGGCCACCCAGCTGCGCGACGGTGTTCTGCAGGCGCTGCTGGGCGGCTTCGAGCTCGCCGGCGAGCTGAGCGTTCAAGTCCCGCCGCGAGTCGATCGAGGACACGAGCGCCGTTCGTGCCGCGACCGCCCGGTCGATCGCCGTCCGTGCCGCGAGCGCGCGCTCGTACAGCTTTTCAGCATCCCGCACCTGCGGCTTCCAGCGCCTGGCGCTCAGTGGCCAGCGCCTTCAGCGTCTGCTCGTGCTGCTGGACCCTTTCACGATCCAGCCGGTTCAGTGCAGACGCGGTCCGATACACGCGCCCGAGCGACCGAAGGTTGTCCAGGTCGAGCAGCAGGCGCCAGTACCCTGCGCGTCCGAGCTTGTAGAGTTGCACCATGCGCCGCTCGACATCGGGCCGTTCCGTTTCGGCTGTGTTCTGCAGCGCTGCGGCGCGCGCACTCGTGGCGGCGACCTTTTCCCGGGTGCGCCGCAGATCGCGCTCCGCGCTCGTCAGCTCCTCCGATTTGAGTTCCCGATCGACTTCGAGCTTCCGCAGTTCGACCAGGAGCGTCCTCTCCTCGGAGGCCAGAGAATCGGATTCCTTCTGCAGCGCGCGGATGCGATCGGCCGCGCGCTTCGACGCGGCATCGACCGCGGGCTGATCGGCTGCAGGAGCCTGCGACTGCGCGATCGCCGACACGATCGTGACGATGACGAGCGCGCCTGCCGCCAGCAGCCTAGAAAAGTGGTTTGCCATCGATATCGCCGGGAATCGGGATGCCAAAATACTTCAGTACGGTTGGCGCGATGTCCATGATGGAGAGTGGAACAGATCCCTCGCGTGTGACAGGCCGGCTCGAGATCAGCACGCCGGCTGTCGTCGCGTAATCGAATCCGCCGTGGTCGCCGCTCCACTTCTTCATATTCGGGTACACGATGCCTTGTGGCGATCCGCCAAGGGTCGTCTGCCACGACACACGATAGCCGTCCTCCATGCCCACCTGGAGCTCGGAGGCGTTGGCCAGGTATTCCCCGGCATAGACATCGTCGCGCTTGTACACGGCACGGACGATCGAGGATCCATCGTCCGGATCCCTCATTGTCAGCAGCTTTGCGCTCAGTTCATCCGCGAGCTGTCGCGCCTCGGCGCCCGGACTGACGATGCCCTTGCCTTCGCGGCCTCGGAGGTTGAAGTAGATCTGCCCGAGTCCCATCGCGTACGCGCGCGTGTGGCTCCAATCGACGTTTTCCCAGAACTCGCCGCCGCCAAACAGATCGTCGAGCTTCTTCTCGCCGGGTTGCTGGCCTTGAAGGACCATGTAGCCTTGCTGGACCAGCCAGGTATTGAGGTTGACGGCCTTGCGCCACGAGTGGAACCCGTGATCCGACACGATCAGGACCGGTGTCCCTGGCGCCACATGCTCCAGCACCTCGCCAACGAACTGGTCGGCACGCCGATAGACCCGCTCGATGGAATCGCCGAACTGTCCAGCGAGCGCCGCGTCGTACATCGGGTGCCGGGGATCCGATGAATCGCCACATCATGTGCTGCACCCGATCGGTGGATTCGATGACGCCGACGAGCACGTCCCAATCGCGCGAGTCGATGCGGTTCAGAATCACCTGGGCCCGGTCGTCGAAGGCCCGGTAGAGATCCGTCATGAACGTTTTCTCGTCCATGCGTCCCTCGTTCAGCGGCCACGTAGCCTCGGCCCACCCGAGCGTTCTGTCGTACCCAAGGCGCTTGAACAGGTCCGCTGAAAACGACGGCGGCGAGGACATCGGCACTGGCGGGCTGTCCGGTTTCCAGTTCACCGGCGAGACGTACAGTTGCAACTCGCTGCCGGCGTTCAGCAGGAGCATTTGCGCCATTCCGTGCACGCGAACGAGAAAGTTCACCTTGAAGTCGAGGTCGATCCACCGGCTCATCTTTCCCGTCTCGAGGAGCAGCGACTCCCCGGCGATTTCCACCGTTGCCGTCTTGTCCGCGCGGTTCCACCGGATCGTGAACGGAATCCGCACGTCTTCGTGCGACTGCAGATCCGCGATCGCCGAGCGATCGGCCGGCGTGAGCGGCGAGCCTTTCGCGCGAATGGCCTGAATCTTCTGCTTGATGATCGGGTCCGGCGGCCCGATGAGATCGGTCCGGGCCACGTCGTGGTCGACCACCAGCCGCTTCAGGATCCCGCCGAACTCCGTGTTCCCTTCTTCATATCGGCTCAGATCGGTCGCAAAGTAATAGAAGGTCCCCATCGTCCCCCGAATATCCGGGAGCGGCAGGCCGGACAGCATTTCGCCGTTCGGGATGGTTTCCGGCGGGAACGTGACGGGAACCGTGAGGACGCTGGATCGGACACCGGCCTTTCCGGCGGTCACCCAGAAGGAGGTGGCGCCCCGAATCGAAAACAGCTTCGGCTTCGAGTAGGGAATGTAGTCGAAGAGGAATCGTGCCGGCTCTCGACGTACCATGCCGAGATCGGGCAGATATGTGTTCGTATCGCGCACAAGAAAATCGTAGATATTGTGCTTGCCCGGGTTCACGCCGGTCGCAAACGAGGCCCACGCCGTCGGCGATTCGGGCGAATGCGTCGTTGCGAGCGGGTACATGCCGCCTTGATCCGCAAGGCGCTTGAGGTTTGGCAGCTTTCCTTCGCGCATCCACCGGCCGACGAGCGCCGGATCCATCCCGTCGAAACCGAGTATGACGAGGCGTTGCGCGTACTGACTGGGCGGCCGCCGCGTGCGGAAGAGGGACGTCTGGGTGAGTGCGACGGCCACCACCACAGCCGCGACCGCGAGAAGCGCGGCAACAAGTGATCGCGTTCGCATGGGTGCCCGGGATTATAACAACGCTGTTGGTGTACGCTTTCCGGGTGCGCGCGCTTGGAATCGACTATGGCAGACGCCGGATCGGTCTCGCACTGTCTGACGCGACGGGACTGCTCGCGCGCCCGTGGAAGACGATCGACGCCGGCGGCGATGCCGCGCGAGTTGCCGCGGTGCTGGCGTCAGAGGTGACGACGCTCCTGGCTGAGCCAGATGGGCTCGGGGCGATCGCATTCGGATATCCCAGGCGGCTGAACGGCCAGGCGAACGACCAGACCGGCGCGGTTGAGGCGATCGTCGGCGTGTTGCGATTACTGGTCAGTGTGCCGGTCGTCCTCCAGGACGAGCGGCTCAGCAGTCGGGAAGCGGAGAGCCTGCTGGCGCGCCGTGAAAAAGACTGGCGGAAGCGCAAGCCGATGCTCGATGCGGCATCGGCGGCCGTGATTCTCCAGGACTACCTCGATGAGCGGACGCATGCTCCGCGAGAAACCGAGGGCGGCCCTCGTTGAAACGCCTACTCATCTGGCTCTTCATCATTGCCGTGGCAGTGGTTGGCGCGATCGCCGCGCGCATCGCCATTGCGGAAACCAGGCCGTACAAGGGATACGCAGACAGCGAGCAGTTTGTCGAGATCCCTCAGGGATCGGGGCCGGCGTCGATCGCGAAGCGGCTCGTCGACGCGGGCATCATTCGTGACACGCTGGGGTTCAGGTTCGAGATCGCGCGTTCGGGTGTCGGCCGCAGGCTTCAGGCGGGCGAGTACCGGTTCGATAGCCCGATGACCGTGCAGGAGGTCGTCGCGAAGATCGCTCGAGGAGACGTTTACCTCGTGCCGATCACGTTTCGCGAAGGCCTGACGATGCAGGAAGTGGCCGCGTTGTTCGAGGCGAAGGGCCTGGGAACCGCGGCGGAGTTCCTCGCAGTCGCGTCCGACGGGCAATTGATCCGCGACGTTGATCCCGCCGCACACGATCTCGAGGGCTACCTGTTTCCGGACACCTACGCGACGGTCCGCCACACCACCGCCGGCGATCTGGTCCCGCGGATGGTCAGCAGCTTCGAAAAAGCACTGACACCCGACATCCGGGCGGCCGCTACGGCGCGCGGTCTGAGCGTTCGCGCGCTCGTCACGCTCGCGTCAATCGTGGAGAAGGAGACCGGCAAGCCCGAGGAGCGTCCGCTCGTCGCGGCGGTCTACAGCAATCGTCTGCGAATCGGCATGCCGCTCCAGTGCGATCCCACCGTGATCTACGCGCTGCAGCGGGCGGATCGGTATCACGGCAACCTGACGCACGAAAACATGCAGATCGATTCGCCGTATAACACGTACCGGTACGCCGGCCTGCCTCCGGGCCCCATCGCCAATCCCGGCCGCGCGTCGCTCGAAGCCGCTGCACATCCCGCCGATGTTCCGTATCTCTATTTCGTCGCACGCGGCGACGGTTCGCACGTTTTCGCGTCGAGCCTGGAGGAGCACAATCGGAATGTCGATGAGTACCAGAGACGGCGACGGTGAGATTGCTGATTGTTGATTGCTGATTGCTGATTGAAGGTTCGGGGCCGCTGCTTCAATCGACAATCAGCGATCGACAATCAGCAATTCCAGAATTCACCTCTCGCTCCACTTCAGCTTCTGCCTCAACACATCGAAGTAGGTCCGCTCCGACGCGCGAATCAGCTTCAGCGGCCGATCGGCGCGGGTGATGCAGATTTCGTCCACTGACTGAAACGCGTGGCCGGACTGACCGTCGATCGTCACGAACATCTCTTCGTTCGATCCGTTGACGGCGGGCCTCACGCGGATCTCGGACGAGGCGGGGACCACGACGGGACGATTCGTGAGCATGTGCGGCGCGATGGGTGTGAGCAGCACCGCATCCACTTCAGGATGGAGGATCGGTCCGCCGGCGGCCAGGTTGTAAGCGGTTGAACCCGTCGGACTCCCGATAATGAGACCGTCGGCCCGCACGCGCATGATCGGCTTGCCGCCAATCTCGACTTCCAGATCGATAATTCGCGAGAGCGCCCCTTTGGTGATCACGACGTCATTCAACGCGAGCCGATCGGCGAGCACGGCGCCTGAGCGCAGTGTCCGCGAACGAAGCATCATCCGCTCTTCGATTTGTGAGGTGCCTGCCAGAACGGACTCCAGCGAGGGATAAAGCTCGGGAAGCGTAATTTCGGTCAGGAATCCCAGGCTGCCGAAGTTCACGCCGAGGATCGCGACGTCGGCGCCGGCTTCGGCGATTCGATCCGCCATGCCGATGAGCGTCCCGTCGCCGCCAAGCACGACGATCAAATCGCACGCCAGGGGCAGCTCGTCGCGGCCGACCGTCCGGCGGCCTGGCGGAAGGCCGGCGAGGAGCGCCGTCTCCGTTTCGAAGACGGCGTGCACGTTGCGAGCTTCGAGCCACCCTGCGAGCTCGGCGAGCGCTCCGGCGGCGGCGTCCAGGCCTTGCTTGGCGACGAGACCTACTCGAGTGATCGGCATCTCAGGGATGACTCTTCTGAAGATGGAGCAGATACTCCCGGTTGCCTTCCATTCCCGCAATCGGAGATTCGATGGTGCCCGCGCGCTTCAATCCTAGCGCATCCGCTGCTGCCGCCACTTCTTCCAGAACCCGAGCGTGCACGGAAGGATCGCGCACGATACCACCTTTGCCGACCTCTGCGCGTCCTGCTTCGAACTGCGGTTTGACGAGTGCAATCACGTCCGAGGGCGCGTCGAGAAGCGGCGGCACAACGGGAAGAATGAGGCGGAGCGATATGAACGACACGTCGATCGTGACAATCCGAAACGGTGCGCGGTCCGGGGGAAGATCCGCGAGCGTCAGCGTACGCGCATTCTTGCGCTCGATCACATCGACGCGCGGATCGCTGCGGATTTTCCAGTCGAGCTGCCCGTGCCCCACGTCGAGCGCAACGACGCGCGACGCGCCACGCTGCAGGAGCACGTCGGTGAACCCGCCGGTCGAGGCTCCAATGTCCAGCGCCGAGTACCCAACCACTCGAATGCCGAACATGTCGAGCGCGTGCGCCAGCTTGACGCCTCCTCGGCCGACGTACGGATGATCCGGTGTGGCGACCGACACCTCGACATCCAGCGGAACCGACAGGCCCGCCTTGGTTGCGGGTTGCCCGTTGACGCGTACGCTGCCGGCAAGGATGAGCGCGCGGGCGCGATCGCGCGAAGCGGCCAGACCTCGATCGACGAGCAGCGTGTCGAGTCGAATGGCGTTCTTCAATGGGTTCGGCCGACGACCCACCTGGCGATGGCCGGCAGCTGGCCCCCGAGGCCCGCGTGTCGAAGCGTTTCGGTTGCGCGATCGACACAATCGGACGCTAACCGACGCGAGGCGTCGAGGCCGTAGAGAGCGGGATACGTCGGTTTGCCGGCCGCGGCATCCTTCCCGGCGGTCTTGCCGAGGTCTGCGGACGCGCCTTCCACGTCCAGGATGTCGTCGACGATCTGGAACGCCAGGCCGATTTCGACGCCGTAGCGACCGATCGCTTCGGCGAGCCCCTCGGTCGCGCCGGCCATAATGGCGCCGCTCAATGCCGATGCGACGATGAGCGCGCCGGTCTTGCGCATGTGCATCTCGCGGAGCGTCGTGGCGTCGAGCGCGGTGGATCCCGGGCGCGCGGCGTCGAGATCGATGGCCTGGCCGCCAACCATACCGGCCGCGCCTGCCGCGTCCGCGACGACAGCGGCCGTTCGAAGCTTGCGGCGGTTCAGCTCGTCTGCCGGGACATGCCTGGCCTCCGCCGGCTCGCGCGCGAGGAGCGCGAACGCCTCGGTCAGCAGCGCATCTCCCGAGAGGATGGCAAATCCCTCCCCGAACACGACGTGGGCCGTGGGCCGTCCGCGCCGCATCGTGTCGTTGTCCATGGCCGGAAGGTCGTCGTGCACGAGCGAATAGGTGTGAATCAATTCGAGCGCGCACGCGACGGGCATGGCCAGTTCTTCGGCGTCATCGCCCGGACTGCGGAGGTGTTCGGCGATGGCCCCGGCGGAGGCCAGCGCGAGAACCGGACGCAGGCGCTTGCCTCCCGCGAACACGCTGTACCGCATGGATTCGGCGACACGGGACGGCGCCCGGTGCGACGCCGGGACGAAGCCGGTGTGCGCAGGGCTGCTGCCGGCGGCCGGAATGTATTTGTCGAGCGCGCGATCGACCGCGTGGCGCTGCGACTCCAGCCAGACGCGCAGATCCGCGGGCGGCGGAGTCACCGGGATCGATCGTGGTCGCCGGTCTCGGTTCCGAGCGACGGCGGCGCCGGCTTGACCTCGCCGCGTTCGGTGAGAATTTCGACGCGGCGCTCCGCCTCTTCCAGCTTCGAGTGGCAGAACCGTGAGAGCTGCACGCCGCGCTCGAACAGCTCGAGCGATTTTTCGAGCGCGAGATCGCCATCCTCGAGGCGCTTCACGATCGTTTCGAGCTCGCTGATCGCGGACTCAAAATCCTTGATGGTCGGATCCATGGTCTCCCTCAGCGCGCACGTTGCAGTGTAGTTCGCCGTCGTGGAGGGTCACGTGCACGCGATCGCCGGGGGCGACCGCAGACGCACTCCGGATGATCGCCGTGCGGTCGTCATTCCAGCAGACCGCATAGCCACGCGCAAGCACGGCGAGCGGGCTGAGGTTCTCGAGCCGGCCGGCCAGCGACGCCAGCTGTGAATTTGCCCGATGGCGTGACGCTCCCGCTGCCGCGTCGAGGCGGCCGCGCGCCATCCCGAGGCGCGAACGAATCGCCGAGAGGTGTCGTCGAAGGTCGCGTGCTTCGAGCCGGAGCCGCAGCGTGCCATAGGAGCGATCCCGGCGAGCGACGTGCGCGCCTGCCGAACGTCGAAGCTGATATGTGAGCTCCGCCGCATGCCGTCCGCGCAAGGCGAGCCGGGCGTGCCACCCCGCCAGCCCGCGGCGGCTGCTCAACGTGTGCACGTCCGCGCGCCGCTTCTGCACGTCGGCCCGGGCCGCCGAACCGAGACGCTCGGAAAGCCTCGACACGCGCGCACGGAATTCATCCTGTGCCGTCACGACGAGCTCCGCCGCGGCCGATGGAGTCGGCGCGCGAAGATCCGCCACGAAGTCCGAAATCGTGACGTCCGTTTCGTGTCCCACGGCTGACACGACGGGCACCGGCGACGCGGCGATCGCGCGCGCAACCGGCTCCTGATTGAAGGCGTGCAAGTCTTCGAGCGAGCCGCCGCCGCGTCCCACGATGACGACATCGACGCCAGCAACCTTGACGATGGCGCGGAGCGCTTCCGCGACGTCGGCGGCCGCACCCTCTCCCTGGACCCGCGTGGGGCGAATCACCAGGTGCGCATTCGGGTGCCGCCGACCCAGGACCTTGATGATGTCGCGGAGCGCAGCGCCGTCGAGCGACGTCACGATTCCAATCTTGCGCGGCAAAGAGGGGAGAGGCCGCTTGCGCGACTGTTCGAACAACCCTTCGGCCTGCAGCTTCTTCTTCAGCTGCTCGAAGGCCATCTGCAGCGCGCCCAGCCCCTGTGGTTCCAGGTGCTCGCAGACGATCTGATACTCACCTTTTGGTGCGTACACGCCAAGCTGGCCGCGGACCACGACGTGCATGCCGTCTTCAGGCTTGAACTTCAGGTAGCGGACGACCGACCGGAACATCACGGCCTTGATCTGAGCATCGCCGTCCTTCAGCGTGAAGTACACGTGCCCCGTATTCCACGTCCGGCAGTTCGACAGCTCGCCTTCGACCCAGATCTCGCCGAACCCGGTCTCGAGCACGCCGCGAATCGCGGCCGTCAGCTCCGAGACGGAGAACACACGCCGTTCTCGGGGCCCGCGGGAGTCCGTCCGGCTGCGGTCCTCTTCAAACGGCATTGAAAAGAGATCGGCCATTCGATTACCGCGCCGGCACCGAAGACTGGGCGAGGGCTTCGACCTCCTGTGCCGAGAGGTTCAGTCGTTCGATTGCGGTGGCCTTCCCGCTCGCCGGGTCCGCGGTCACAATCACGGCGTTCAGCCTGCCAGGTCCGGTCGCCGCTTCGAACTTGGCGGGCATGCCGGTCAAGAACCGGGTCAGCGCCGCGTCAACGGTCACGCCGATGATCGAATCGTGCGGCCCGGTCATGCCGACATCGGTCAGGCAGGCAGTGCCTTTCGGAAGCAGTCGCTCGTCGGCGGTCTGCACATGGGTGTGCGTTCCGAACACGGCCGTCACGCGGCCATCGAGGTGCCAGCCCATCGCGATTTTTTCTGACGTCGCCTCTGCGTGGAAGTCCACGATGATGACGCGTGCCTTCGCGCGTATCGCCTCGACTTCGCGCAGCGCGGCCGCAAAGGGATCGTCGAGCGGCGTCATGAAGATCCGGCCCATCAGGTTGATGACGCCCACAGGCTCTCCGGTGCGGGTACGGCCGACGCAACTGCCTCGCCCGGGAACCCCGGGGGGAAAGTTTGACGGCCGCAGCAGCTTCGCCTGGCGCGGGATGTAGTCGAGCACCTCTTTCTTGTCCCACACGTGGTTGCCCGACGTCATCACGTCCACGCCAAAGCCCAGGATCGTTTCGGCGATGTCGCCGGTCACGCCAAAACCCGCAGCCGAGTTCTCGACGTTGGCGATCACGAAATCGATGTGCTCCGCCTCGACGATCGCGGGGATCGCGCGCTTCGCGATCTCGCGCCCCGGTTTCCCGAAGATGTCTCCGATGAACAGAATCCGCACGTCAGTCGATCCGTACCGGGATGCGATGCTCGCGGCCGCGACGCTCGTTGATCCGCGGCAGCATCACGCGCAGCTCGCCGTTCTGCAGTTGCGCCTCGGCGCGCGCGATGTCGAACGCGCCGGCCAGTCTCACGGCGCGCGCGAACCGCCCGAAGGTCCGCTCGGCGACGTGAAAGGCCGCCTGTCCATGATGCTCGCATGCGCCCGGTTGCTTGTGCCCCGTGATGAGCACCGCGTTGCCGGCCACGACGACGTTCACCGCGTCTGCCGGCACGCCTACGACGTCCATGACGATCTCCACCGCCGCTGATGTTTCGACGACGTCCACCGACACGGCGCACTCCGCGGCCGCAGGCGTCTCGACGCCAGCCAGCTGTTCGAACAGACGACGGATGTCATCGTCCAGGCTGCGGCGTTCGACGAAGATGCGGCTCACGGCAGCATTCTATCGTGGCGGCTCCATCTCATGGCTCTTTGGCTCTTGCCTCATACCCGCGGACGCAAAATACGCCTGGAAGCTATCGCATTTAATATGAGTGTAATACGCACATATTAAATGCTTGACAGACACTCATATAAGCGCTACATTACTTCTCGTGGCTGGCAGACAGCCCCAGAAGGTTGTGAATCAGGAGGATCTAAAAGATGGCACTTGTACGTTGGGATCCCATTCGGGAGCTGGCTTCGATGGAGATCGATCGGCTCAATAACATGTTTTCGAATTTCTACGGCGAAGGCCTGACGCGCGGCTGGGTGCCGCCGGTTGATATTTACGAGACCGAGCAGCACGAGGTCGTAATCAAGGCCGAACTGCCAGACGTGAAGCGTGAAGACATCGGCGTCACGTTCGAGAACAACGTGCTCACGCTGACGGGCGAGCGGAAGTCAGCGCCGGAGATCTCGCGCGATCGGTTCCAGAGGGTGGAGCGGTTCCATGGGACGTTCAGCCGATCGTTCACACTCCCGGCCACGGTGGATGCGGGCAGCATCAGCGCAAGCTACAAGGACGGCGTGCTGACGGTGCGATTGCCGCAGCGCGAGGAAGCGAAGCCGAAGCAGATCACCGTTAGTGAATAGCCTCGGTTGATTAACGGAGACTACGGAGGGCACGGAACAAGCCTTTAACACGGAGACGCGGAGGCACGGAGGTATCGAGTGGTAGCGGCGCGCGACCACTGCTATCCAGAAAGCTCCGTGTCTCCGTGTTGCATCTTGTTCCGTGTTCTCCGTCACCTCCGTCCGTCATCTCCGCTGTCGCTGAACCCGCTCCCGGCCCCAGTAGCGCTTTCCTGCGCTTTCAAGTACGCTGAGAGGCTATGGTGCAACAGGATCATCACGACGGAGCCCCCCCGAGTTCCTCGAAAACGAACGCTCCGCGCCAATCACGAGCCGGTTTCTCTTTGTTGATGTGGCCGCACAGCGCGCGAAGCAATTGCGCCGTGGCGCACTGCCACGCCTCGACCGCCAGGTTGCCACTCACGCCCCGCACAAGCTCGAGCGTGTCGCGATGGAGGAAGTGCGGACGGGGGTTATCCAGTACACGCTCCCGACGAATTACGAAGGCTCGCCACGAAACCCCGCAAAAGAGTAACGCCCCGGCACCCTGCTCTGACACCGCCCACCGGAACTTCTTGAATCCGAGTCGCGTAACTTCGCGATAGGCGCTTCATCCGGGCGCCCGGAGGGCCATCGATGATTGAGCTGGTACTGCTGGCCGGTGTGGCCTTGGTAGTTCTCGCCGTCGTCACGGTCGCGGTTACGATGCTGAAAATGGTGCTGTGGGTCGTGCTGCTTCCGCTTCGTCTCCTGCTGGGTGTGCTGCTGCTGCCTCTCCTCCTGGTCAAGGCGATCGTTGGTGGAGTGTTGTTCGTCGTGGTCGCTCCGGTCATGATCCTGGGGCTCGTGGTCGCGGCGATCGCCTTCTTTGCCGCGGTGGCCGTTCCGCTTCTCCCGCTGCTGTTCGTCGCGTTCCTGATCTGGCTCATCGTCCGCGCGACGTCCTCGACCACTGCCATCGCTCGATAGTCTTATCCGAGGGGCTTCGCCCCTCGGACTCCCTTACACGCTCTCTCGCGCGCCGCTTCGTCGGCGCGCTCCGTTCGCGTGGCTCACTCGCTGTCGCTCGCTCGCGTCGCCGGTATTCATTTACTGAGCCTCTTTTGGGTTGAGATGCTTCCATAGCCAAGAAGGCTTCCTTGCAGTGTGCGTGCTAGCATCGCCGCATGGAAACGCGACGTTCGTTCTTCCGTCGATCCCTGCTTCTGTTTGTCGTCAGCGCGTGCGCGTGCGCGCAAGTGGTGGCGACGACGCCCCGCGTATCGGCTTCCGCTGCCGCCGGGCAACACCCCTATCGCATCCTGGTGACCAACGACGACGGTGTGCGGGCGCCGGGCATCCTGGCGGTGGCCCAGGCGCTCCAGTCGCTGGGCGAGATCACCATCGCGGCGCCAGCCGAGAACCAGAGCGGAAAAGCGCACTCAATCATTACGTCCGATCCCATCTTCGTCGATCAGGTGACGCTTGCCGGCGGCCTCCGCGCGTTTTCCATCGTTGCCACTCCCGCGACGTGCGTGAAGGTCGGTGTGCGTGCGCTCATGACGGACCGGCCGGACCTGGTCGTCTCCGGCATCAACCGTGGCTACAACCTCGGCATGGTGACGTACGTGTCGGGCACGGTTGGTGCCGCTCGTGAAGCGGCGCTCATGGGCATTCCGGCCATCGCCTCCTCGCTGTCGGTCGACGAAACGAATTATGGGGCGGCGGCGGAGATCGTGCGTCAGGTTGCCGCCATGGTTCGTCAGCGCGGCCTCGACCACGGCGTCCTGTTGAACGTCAACGTGCCGCCGGGCGCGGCGACTGCCATCAAGGGGCTCCGCGTGACGCGGCAGAGCGCCCAGTCCGGAGAGGAACGGTTCGAGGAACAGCGGACGCCCGCCGGGCGCCGGATGTTCTGGAGTATCTGGAAAGACCCGACGGGTGATGTCGAAGGCACCGACGTGTGGGCAACCGAGCATGGTTATGCCGCGATAACGCCGCTTCGTGCGAACGAGTTCGATCCCAAAACTTACGACGCGTGGCAGGGAAGTCTTACGCGGCAGTAAACACGGCGAGTCCGGAACGCGCGTCAGCGCAAGGGCTGTGAAGTCAGCTGGGGCGGGCGTTCCTTCGACCATGTTGTGGCACGCTCGTAACCGTTCGCAACCCGCAGGACGGTCGCATCCTCCATGGCTCGCCCGGTGAACTGCAGGCCGATCGGCAGTCGTGCTCGCGTCAGCCCGCAGGGGACGCTGACGGCTGGCAGGCCGGCAAGGTTGGCGCCGACGGTGAACACGTCCGAAAGGTACATCTGCACCGGGTCTTCGGTGCGCTCACCAAGCGCGAAGGCGGCGGTCGGGCTCGTCGGCATGGCGACCACATCGACGCTGGCGAGCGCCCGATCGTAGTCGCGCCGAATCAGCGTGCGGACCTGTTGCGCCTTCCGATAGTACGCATCGTAGTACCCGGCGCTGAGCACGTAGGTTCCAAGGATGATCCGGCGCTTCACTTCACGCCCGAATCCTCTGCCGCGGGTCCGATCGTACATATCGCCGAGCGTCGTCGAGTCCGCGCGAGACCCGTAGCGCACGCCATCGTACCTCGCGAGATTGGCGCTCGCCTCGGCGGTTGCGATGACGTAATACACCGGAATCGCCTCGGGACTGTGCTCCAGCACGACGTCCACGATCGCGGCTCCCTGCGCACGGGTGACGTCGATGGCCGCATCGAACGCGGCCATGACTTCCGCGTCCACGCCCTCGCGGAAAAGATGACGGGGCACACCGATCCGCACGCCGGCCAGATCGCGCGAGTCGTCCAGCGTGCGTTCGAAATCCGGAACCGGGGCGTTGGCGCTCGTCGAATCGCACACATCGTGCCCGGCAATCACGTGCATGACGAGCGCCGCATCCCTGACCGATGCTGCAAGCGGACCAATCTGATCGAGAGACGACGCGAAGGCGAGGAGGCCATATCGCGAGACACGACCGTAGGACGGTTTGAACCCCACGACGCCGCACAGGGCAGCCGGCTGGCGGATCGATCCGCCGGTATCCGAACCGAGGGCCAGCGGTACCATGCCCGCGGCGACCGCAGCAGCCGATCCGCCGCTCGATCCTCCGGGTGTCCGATCGGCCGCCCATGGGTTGCGGGTCGGGCCGAACGCAGAGTTCTCTGTCGAGGAGCCCATCGCAAACTCGTCGCAGTTCGTCTTCCCGATGACGATGGCGCCTGCGGCTTCGAGTCGTGTGACAACGGTCGCGTCGTACGGCGGCGTGTAGCCCTCGAGGATGCGCGAGGAAGCCGTCGTCGTGATGCCTTTCGTGCAGAGATTGTCCTTCAGCGCAATCGGGACGCCCAGCAGAGGTCGGCCGGCGGCGTCCGGGCGCGCATCAATCTCCGCGGCGCGCGCGAGCGCTCTGTCGGCGGCCACCGCGCGGAAGGCGTTGAGTGGCGGGTTCAGTGCCGCGATGCGATCCAGGGCAGATCGACAGACGTCTGTCGCGGAAAAGCGGCGGTTTGCCACGCCGTCACGAATCGCGTGTGCGTCGATTGGGATGTCCATCAGCCAAGTACCCGTGGTACCTTGAAGAGTCCGGCCGCAGGGTCGGCGTCCGGGGCCGAGGCCAGCGAATCCTCCCGCGGCAGCGATGGAATCACCACGTCGTCGCGCATGGCCGCGGTATCGCCCGCGTGTGATGTCGGTTCGACGCCTTCGGTGGGGACGCGCTGGATCTGTTCGGCGTACGCCAGGATTCCGGCCAGCTGACGCGCGAAAAGATCCTTTTCCTCGGTGCTCAGATCGAGCCGTGCGAGGCGCGCGACCCGCTCGACGTCGCCGCGCGAGAACGTATCGGACATCAACGGGATGCTATCACGCTCGAAGTTCGCAGTTCGTCCGCCTTCGCGCCGGGCGTCTGCGCACGAGTTCCGCCTCGCGCGGCGCTACGGCGTGACAGGCTCGAGTTCGTTGGTGCTCTTGTGGCTTCCGCCGTCTGGCGGAAGGACCTGACATGACCATTCGCCCGACGGCCGTTGCGGGAACGTGGTATCCGGGAATTGCCGGAGCGCTGACGCGCGATGTCGACGCCTATCTCAACCGAGCGGCCGAAGGTCCTGCCGGAACGGTGCACGCGATCATTGCTCCGCACGCGGGCCTGATGTTCTCGGGCCCGGTGGGCGCCTACGCTTATAAGGCGACCGCGCGCGGAGACTTCGACGTGGCGGTGCTGGTGGGTCCTTCACACTTCGTGGCGTTTGAAGGCGTCGCACTGTGGCCGGACGGAGCCTTTGATTCTCCGCTTGGCGCGGCGCGCATCGATGAGGCCGGCGCCCGTGCGATCGCAGAGTCGCCAGTCGTCCACGACATGCCGTCGGCTCATCGCAGGGAACACTCGCTGGAGATGCAGTTGCCGTTCTTGCGGCGAGTGCATCCGGAACTGCCCATCGTGCCGATGCTTATCGGCTTCCAGCGGCGCGAAACGATCGAGGCGCTCGCCGACGCCATCGTCCGCGCGTTCACCGGCCGCCGGACGCTGCTCATCGCCAGCACGGACCTGTCGCACTATTTCGATGCGAAGACCGCGAAGACGCTCGATGGACGCGTGCAGGATCATGTCGCGGCCTTCGATGCCGACGGGTTGCTCGAGCGGTTCGAACAATATCCCGAGCACGATCGCGGCCGCTACGTGGCATGCGGTGGTGGTGCTGCGATCGCGGTCATGAAGGCCGCTCGAGGCCTTGGCGCGACGGACGGTCGCGTTCTGAAGTACGCGCACTCTGGCGAAGTGTCCGGCGACTACGACGGCGTCGTCGGATATCTGGCGGCCGCGTTCGGAGAGTTCTCCGATGCTCAATGATGTGGAGCGGGATGCGCTGATCGATCTGGCGCGTCGTTCCGTGGTGGCCGCCGTGACGGGATCCGCGTCGCCAGGGCGCCTCGACGTCCCGCTGCCTGACGCGTCCGGGGTCTTCGTGACCATCAAGCGTCGCGGCGAGTTACGCGGCTGCCTTGGCACCCTGCAATGCCACGCAGGCCTCGGCAGCGAGGTTGCCCGCTGCGCCTCGGACGCCGCGCTCGAGGATCCGCGCTTCCCACCCGTGACCTCGGAGGAACTCCCCGACCTCTCGATCGAAGTGTCCGTGCTTGGTCCGCTCGAACGAATCGATCCCCGCGATCCCGAGGCGATCGCGATCGGGCGTCACGGCCTCGTCGTCGAACAGGGCATTCGTCGGGGTCTCCTGTTGCCGCAGGTCGCGACCGAGTGGAGATGGACGGTCGGTCAGTTTCTGCGACAGGCCTGCCTGAAGGCCGGCCTGCCTCCCGATGCCTGGGAGCGCGGGGCCGCGGTTTCGCGGTTCGAGGCTCAGGTGTTTGGAGACCCGCACCCCGGATCCCGATAGCCTCATCCCCTGGCATGCCAAGACTCGGCGCTCACATGTCCATTGCAGGCGGACTCCCGCGCGCGGTCGATCGTGCGCAGGCCTCACGCTGCGAGGCGCTGCAAATCTTTACCAAGTCCACCGGCCAATGGCGCGCGCGGGAGATTCCCGCCGATGAAGTGGCCTGCTTTCGCCGGCGCGTCGAAGAAACGGGGATTCACCCCGTCGTCGCGCATACCAGTTATTTGATCAATGTGGCTGCGGCGGCATCCGCACTGCGCGTGCAATCGATTGCTGCGCTCGGGGAAGAACTGGATCGCGCAGAGCTGCTCGGGCTGGACGGGCTGGTCATGCACCCTGGCTCCTACACGACCGGCAGCGAAAAGGATGGCTTGCGCGCAATTGGGCGCGCAATCGCCGGGTTGCTCAAGGCGCGGCCGCGCTACCACGTGAAGATATTGCTCGAGCACACTGCAGGCCAGGGAACCAACCTCGGTTACCGATTCGAACAGCTGGCCGCGATACTCGACCACGTGGCCTGGTCGCCTCGGGTTGGAGTGTGTCTCGATACCTGTCATCTCCTCGCGGCGGGTTACGACCTTTGCACGGACGAGGGCTATGACGCCACCTTTCGTGGCTTCGATCAGATTGTCGGTCTCGATCGCCTTCGTGTGTTCCACCTGAATGATTCGAAGAAGCCCTGCGGCAGTCGAATCGACCGACACGAGCACATCGGAAAGGGCTGCCTGGGACTCGAACCGTTCCGGAGACTGCTCAACGATCCGCGGTTCGCGGATCTGCCGATGCTGCTGGAGACGCCAAAGCTCGAGACGCCGGAAAGCAAACGACGCGGGGATGCCGATCCGTGGGACGCACGCAACCTTCGGACCCTCCGAAAACTGATTCGGGCGGTATAGTACTCGTCATGCGAACCCGCTTTGTCGTCGCGCTGGCAATCGCCGTCATCCTGGCGTCACCGATCTCCGCGTCGGCTTGGGGTATCGAGGTTCACAAGTTCATCATGGCCCGGGCGATCCCGCTGCTTCCACGGGAGATTCGTCCTTACTTTCAGAAATACCAGGCGTCCATCGTCGAGCATGCGGGCGATCCCGATTTGTGGCGCACGGTCGGATGGATCGAGGAACCGCCGCGCCATTTCGTCGACATGGATGCCTACGGCGCGTATCCGTTCAGCGAGCTGCCGCACGACTACGATGAAGCCGTGAAGCGCTACGGCCGTGAGTTCGTCCAGAGGAACGGCACGCTGCCGTGGCGCTCAGAGGACATGTACCGTCGACTCGTCGAGGCCTTCTCCCAGAAGGCGCCGTACGCGCGTGAAAACATCCGTCTGTTTTCTTCCGTGATCGCGCACTACACGGCCGACGCGCACCAGCCGTTTCACGCGGTGTTGAACTACGATGGCCAGCTGACAGGCCAGTGGGGGATTCACTCGCGATTCGAAACGGAGCTTGTTGAGCGATACCAATCGAAGCTGCACCTGTCGCCGACCTTGCCTTCCGGGATCGCCAATCCGCGCGAGTTCATTTTCGCGGCGCTTACGGCCAGCTTCGCGCTGGCGCAGCCGATCCTCGACGCCGACAAGTCCGCGGTGTCGGGTCGCGATTTCTACGACGACGGCTACTTCGCCAAGTTTTTTGCCTCGACGAGACCGACCCTGGAGAAACGGCTGTCCGATTCCATCGCGGGCGTTGCCGCGATGATTACTGCCGCATGGGTCGAAGCCGGCCGTCCGGCGCTTCCCGCGGAAGTCCACAACCCGCCTCGACCCGTCCGTCGCAAGTAGGACTCGTGCCTGAGCTTTGTCGAGCGGCGGCGTTTCGTGGCACCCCACTTGCACAGCTGAGCCTAGCCGTCCTGCGTGACGGCCGGAGGGTTACCCATGCTGTGGACGATTGTCGTTCTCTTGCTGATTCTGTGGCTTCTCGGTTTCACGATGCACGTCGCGGGTGGTTTGATCCACCTGCTGCTCGTGGTCGCGCTCGTTGTGATCGTGTTCAGGCTGTTGACCGGCCGGCGGGTCTGATCCCGTCCAGCCGGCGCTGAGTGCGCCAGGATCGTAGCGGACGAGGACTTATGGACGTGCTACTTGGTGCCAATAGGCCCCGACCGCTACGAGCTCTATTGCGAGGTCCCGGACGAGCCGGAGGAGCCGATCGAAGAAGCGCCGGCGGGCTTCGTGAAGCGCATGAAGCAGCGTTTCAGCGCGGTCCTCGCCGAGGCTGAGCGCGAACGGCACCGCAGCCATACGGAGCAGCCGCGCGGCGCTCTGGCGCGCGCCAAGGCATACACACTGCGCTACGTTGCCGAAAACATCGCAGAGCAGCGGCTGCTGTGGCACCTCCGGCGGCAGGAGTCGGCCTGCCTCTTCTTTCCCGACGACCTCGACGATCGCCGAGCGACCACGCTTCTGCGTCGGCAGCTCGGACGCGACTTCGAGAAGCATCGGTTCTGGCTGATCGTCGATTCAGTCGGCTTCGTCGCATCCGGCGCGCTCGTCCTGCTGCCGGGTCCCAACATCGTGGCGTATTACTTCGCCTTCCGGATGGTCGGCCACTATCTGTCGCTCGGCGGCGCGCGCAAGGGCCTGAAAACCGTCACGTGGACGAGCGAGCAGAGCCCCCCGCTGTCGGAGCTCCGCCGGGCTTTCGGCCTCGCTGCCGATGAACGCGAGCGTCGCGTTCACGACGTCGCCAACGCGCTGAAGCTGGAACACCTCGTCAAGTTCTTCGAGCGGATGGCGATCACGCCGTAGGTGGGGGATATACTTCTCGCATCTTGAAGCTCAAAGAAGTCGCCGAGCGCCTTGATTGCCGCCTCGAAGGTGACGGCGAGATCGAGATCACTCGCGTCGCAGCCATCGAGGACGCGGTTGCGGGCGATCTGACGTTCTTCACCAATCCCAAATACGCGCGCGAACTCAGAACGACGGCGGCGTCGGCGGTGATCCTGTCGGAGAAAGCCGAGGCTGCGCCGTGCGCGATGCTCAGAGTTCAGCATCCGTACCTGACGTTCGCGAAAGCCGTCGCGTTGTTCGCCATCGAGAAACGGCCGGCTGCCGGGATTCATCGCCTTGCGAGCGTCGCTGCGACGGCGGTCGTTGCGCCCGATGCGTCTGTCGCGCCATTCTCCGTGATCGGCGACGGAGCCCAGGTGGGCGCACGCACAATCGTCCATTCCAACGTCACGATTGGCGATGGCGCGCGCATTGGTGAAGACTGCGTGATCCACGCCCGGGTTTCGATTCGGGAACGTGTGGAGCTGGGCGACCGCGTCATCGTTCAGGACGGGGCGGTCATCGGCAGCGATGGCTTCGGCTTCGCCACACGCCCGGATGGCACTCACCAGAAGATCCCGCAGGTCGGCAATGTCGTCGTGGAAGACGACGTAGAGATTGGGGCGAATGCGACGATCGATCGCCCCGCCGTCGGCCAAACGCGAATCGGCGCCGGATCAAAGATCGACAACCTCGTGCAGGTAGCGCACGGCGTGACGATCGGCCGCAACGTGCTGCTCGCGGCTCAGGTGGGAATTGCAGGCAGCACGACGATCGAGGATGCGGTGACGCTCGCCGGGCAGGTTGGCGTCTCCGGGCACATCACGATTGGCAAAGGAACGATCGCGACCGCGCAGACGGGAATCCCCAACTCGATCGAGCCCGGATCGTTCGTGTCCGGCTATCCCGCCATCAGCAACCGCGACTGGTTGAAGTCGTCCGCCGTGTTCCGCAAGCTGCCCGAGCTTCGGAAAGCCATCGCAGACCTGGAGGCGCGACTCGCAGAGCTCGAGGCGCGCCTGAAGGCGAATTCGTGATTCACCAATTCGCCGATTCACCAATTCACCGATTCACCAAGTAGCTAGCGCTGCCTTCGGTCATGCCATAATCGAGGCTGCCCGAATAACCCGGACAACTCATGTCACATGCCATGCTCCGTTCCGCGGCCGTGCTGGTTCTGTCGGTGCTGACGATGTCGGCGCTGAATCCCCCAGCGCGCGCGGCAACGCGGCCGACGCGTCTCGACTACGCGATGACGACGCTCGCCAATGGCATGCAGGTGGTGACGCTCGAGGATCATTCGACGCCGATCGTGCACGCCGAGATCTGGTATCACGTCGGATCGAAGAACGAGAAGCCGGGCCGAACCGGCTTCGCGCACCTCTTCGAGCACATGATGTTCAAGGGATCGAGGAACGTCGAGCCCGAGGGGCATCCTTCGTGGATCTCCAGCATCGGCGGGCAGAGCAATGCATACACGACCGAGGACGCGACGGTATTCTGGGAGACCGTGCCGGCGCAGTACCTGCCGCTGGTCCTGTGGCTCGAAGCGGATCGGCTCGCGACACTCCGCATTGAAGAGGACGTTTTCAAGACCGAGCGCGAGGTCGTCAAGGAAGAGCGCCGCATGCGCATCGACAACCAGCCCTACGGGCGGTTGAACGAGCTCATCTACGACCAGGCTTTCACGGTTCATCCGTACAAACACCCCACGATCGGCAGCATGAAGGACCTTGAAGCCGCGTCGATCAACGACGTCCGCGACTTCTTCCGGACCTACTACGTGCCCAACAACGCGACGCTCGTGCTCGTCGGCGATTTCAACACGAAGGAAGCGCAGGATCTGGTCACCAAGTACCTCGGGCGCGTTCCGAAATCGGATCGTCCGGTGCCTCGCGACATTCCGAAGGAGCCGCCGCAGGCCAAGGAACGCCGCGTCAGGTTGGAGGAGTCCTGGCCGCTCCCGGCCGTCGTCGTCGCGCATCACATTACGTTTGACGGTGACCCGGATTCGTATCCGCTCCACATCGCGTCAAAAGTGTTGTCTGACGGACAGAGCTCGCGCATCTATCGCAAGCTGGTCTACGAGAAGCAGATTGCGCTGGCCGCGTTCGGCGGCGGGAACATCATCGAAGACCCCAACCTTTTTTATGCGGTCGCGATCGTGCAGCCGGGACACACCACCCAGGAAGCGACGGACGCACTCATTGCCGAGCTCGATCAGCTCCGGAGCGAACCGATCACGCCAGGGGAGCTGCAGCAGGCGAAGAACCAGTTCGCGCGCGACTACATCTTCAGCCGCGAGTCCAACAAGGACAAGGCGATGCAGCTCGGGCACGCGGCCGTCATCCACAACGACATCAAGTCGGCCGATGGCGAATTCGACATCTTCATGAACATCACGCAGGCCGATGTTCAGCGGGTCGCGCGCAAGTACTTCACGCCCGAGAACCGGCTCGTGATGACGATCATGCCCAAGAGCGCCACGGGCAGCGGGGAACCGCGCTGATGCGGCGTCTCGCGGCGGTGGCCTCGCTTGCGATGGGGCTGGCAATTGCGGGCTCCGCGTCCGCTCAGGTCCAGGACTGGCCCACCGAACGGCCCCCACGCCCGTTGCCCGCGCGGCAGTCGAGCTTTCCGGCGTATCAGATCCGCACGCTCGCGAATGGCCTGCAGGTGGTTGCCGTGTCGCACCACGAGCAGCCAGCCGTCAGCCTCAGGCTCCTCGTGCGGGCAGGCGGATCGCAGGATCCGTCCACCAAGCCAGGCGTGGCATATCTCGCGGCCTCGCTTCTCGATCAGGGCACCACGACCAAGAGCGCCGAACAGATCGCCTCGACGATTGATTCGATTGGAGGCGCGATCGGCGCGGGAGCCGGCAGCGACATCACCTTTATCAACGCGGCCGTCATGAAGGACAGCCTGGGGCTTGCGCTCGACATGGTGTCCGATCTCGCGCGGCATCCGGCCTTTGCTCCCGAAGAGATCGACCGTCAGCGTCAGCAGATTCTGTCTGGCCTGAAGGTCAGCTACGACGATCCCGACTATCTGGCCGGCGTGGTGTTCGATCGGCTGGTCTACGGGTTTCATCCGTACGGGAAGCCGGATTCAGGGACGCCGGACTCGATTGTGGCCATCACGCGCGAGGATCTACTCGCGTTCCACACGCGATGGTTTGGCGCAAACAACGCGATTCTGGCGATCGTCGGCGACGTGACGCCGGACGAAGCCTTCACGGGCGCTGAGCGAGCGTTCGGTTCCTGGGAACGCGTCGAGCTCCCGGCGGTCAAGGCCGAGGAGCCGCCGCCACCCACCCGGCGGGTCGTCATCGTCGATCGACCGGGCGCTGCGCAGACAGAGATTCGGGTGGGCAACGTGTCGCTGCCGCGGCGCCACCCCGACTACCTGGCGCTCGACATCGCGATGAAGATTCTCGGCGGCGAGGGCGGCAATCGACTGCACCGCGTGCTTCGCTCCGAACGGGGGCTCACCTATGGCGCGTCGGCGGATCTGAACGCGCTCAAGGAGGCCGGGGACATCGTGGCCGAGACCGACACACGCTCCGAGAAGACGGCGGAAGCGCTTCGATTGATCGTCGAAGAGATCGTGAAGCTGCAGCGGCAGCGTGTGCAGCAGCGCGAGCTGTCCGACGCGCAGGAGTATCTGACCGGCAGCTTCCCGCTCACCGTTGAAACTCCGAGCGCGATCGCCTTGCAGGTTCTGAATGCCGTGTTCTACGGGCTGGATCTCAACGAGCTGCAGACCTATCGCGAGCGCGTCAACACGATCACCGTTGATGACATCCAGCGCGTCGCTCAGCGGTACCTGCACCCCGACAAACTGTCCATCGTCCTCGTCGGCGACGCGTCGCTGTTCGCCAAGGACCTCGTCGGGGTCGGCTTCGACCAGGTCGAGCGCATTCCGATCGCCGAGCTGGATCTCGCCGCGCCCGATCTGAGACGTCATGCCGCGCCGCGGCCGGGACGGATCGAACCTGTTGTATTCGGACAGTCACCCGTAGGCAGCGAGGATCGTCTGAAGGCGCTGATCAGCCGGGCGGTCGACGCGAAGGGCGGAATGAGCCTGCTGCGGTCGATCCATACCGTTCGGATGGAATCGGTTGCGACCATCCAGTCGGAAGGCATCACCACGGATCTGCCCGGCACCACGACGATTCGCTACCCAGGGTCGTTCAGGATCGACTCGACGACGCCGGCCGGCCGTCTCGTTCAGGTGTTCAGCGCCGGCAGATACTGGGTGCAGGACAGCAAGGGCGTTCGCGAGGCCCCCGAGAGCCTGGCGTCGGTGATTCGCGGAAACGTTCAGCGCGACACCGTTCCGCTGTTGCTGGCGCTGATGGACGGGAAGGTCAGCGCCGCCATCAGCGAAACCGTCGAAGCCGGCCGCACGCTGCCGACGCTCGAGGTCACACTGCCGGGCAGTTCGCCGCTGACGCTCATCTTCGATCCGGCGACGTCACTTCTGGCCAGAACGAAATACCGGCTGGGCAACTCGCCCGGTGACATCGCCGTGGAGGAGATCTATTCGGACTATCGCGACGTCAAGGGCCTGAAGGTCGCTTTCGCGACCGACGTGCGGCGCGATGGCGCGCCCGCCGTGCACCGGATCCTGCGAACCTTTGAATTCAACATCCCTGTCGATTCTGCGCTCTTTACCAAGCCAAGCTGATCGCCCGTGCGCGTGATGATCTCGTGCGGCGAGCCGTCAGGCGATCTCTATGCCGGTGCGCTTGCCGCCGAGATCCTTCGCCTCGATCCCCGGGCGGCAATCGCAGGCCTTGGCGGCCCGGGCCTGAGTGGCGCCGGCGCCGCGCTGACGGCTGACTATCGCGGCCTGTCGGTCACGGGCCTTCTCGAGGTCTTCCGCGTGCTGCCGCGAACGTACGCGACCTATCGCACGCTCGTGCGCCAGGCGAAGACCGACCGCCCGGACGTATTCGTCGCCATCGATTTCCCCGACTTCAACTTCAGGCTGGCGCGTGCGGTCCGGAAGCTCAATGTCCCGGTCGTCTACTACATCAGCCCGCAACTCTGGGCGTGGCGCCGCGGCCGGATGAAGGTCATGCGTCAGATCGCCGATCGTGTGCTGGTGATCTTCCCGTTCGAGGAAGCCATCTATCGGGACGCCGGGGTCGAGGTGCAGTGGGTGGGTCATCCGCTGCTCGATGTGGCCCAACTGCCGGCCCCTCGTGATGCGTTCCTGACAAGCCTGGGGCTCGATCCCCGCAAACCGGTTGTCGCGCTGCTCCCGGGCAGCCGGCACAACGAGCTGCACGCCATCCTGCCGAATCTTGTCCGCGCCGGGTCCCTCGTCCGCGATCGAATTCCCGATGCCCAGTTTGTCGTCGCTCGTGCGCCGCACCTGGACGACGCGTCGTTTGCGCCGCTCCAGCACTTGCCTGGCGCTGCCATCGTCGCGGGGCGCGCGGACGATGTGCTGGCCGCCGCGGATGTGGCGCTCGTCGCGTCGGGGACCGTGACCGTTCAGGCCGCACTGCACGAATGTCCGATGGTCGTCGTGTACCGTTTGTCTCCGCTGACGTACCGGCTTGGCAAGCCGTTCGTCCACGTGAACACGTATGCGATGGCGAACCTCGTGGCCGGACGGCGTGTCGTCCCCGAACTCATCCAGGACGACTTCACCCCGGAGCGAGTGGCCGCCGAAGCGCTCCGCGTGTTGACCGATCCCGCGCATGCGGCGGCGGTGCGCCGCGATCTTCACGATGTACGGGGACGCCTCGGCACGCCTGGCGCGAGTCGCAGAGCCGCGGAAGTGGTGCTCGAGGTCGCCCACAGAGGAACACAGGTTATAGCCACAGAAGAACACAGATAAGCGGCCACAGAAAAACACAGAAAAACACAGCAAGAAAAACTCGTCGAGAGAGACAGTGTCTGGCGTTCTAACAAAGGGCGAGCCCTGCACAGCATGTCGATGGTGGACCCGAGACATCAGCGCAACCGAATGTCTTGACAGACGTCGGTTGCCGTGCGTTGGTTGGCATGGCGGAGATCGCGAGAGATCCGAGCGGTAAGGCAGTCGCGGAACGAAGTTTCATGATGCCCCGACAGCTTGCGCCTTCATCGAGCGGTTCTACGATCGAGAGCGATTGCATTCGAGTCTGAACTGTCAGAGCCCGCGCAGGCAGCTGATCACCTAAGCCGACAGGTTCGCCACGCGTCCACAAGATCGGATCAACATCAACACACAGATATTCTTACTGTGTTCATCTGTGTTCTTCTGTGGCTGTTTTGTCCGTGTTCTTCAGTGGCTCGGTTTGTCTGCATCCTTCGGTGGCCAGCTTATCTATGTCGTCTGCGGCTGCGAATCGCGATCGAGTAGACTCCTGAAATGCGCCGAATAATTGTGATCGTGGTCTTATTGTTGTGTGCGCGCGAGCTTCGCGCGACCGTGTTGCTTCCAGCGGAGTTCCGCCAAATCGTCGCCGGCTCGCAGGTCATCGTCTATGGCCGTATCGCTTCGGTGCGTCCCGAGTACTCCGACGATCGCAGCCGCATCGACACGGTCGTGACCGTCACGGCCGGAACCTACCTGAAAGGAGGACCCGGGGACACGGTGACGTTCCGGGTGCCCGGCGGGCAAATCGGGCGCTATAGGAATGTGGTCGTTGGCGCGCCGCAGTTTCAGGCAGGCGAAGAAGCCATCCTCTTTCTCACCGCGTCGGGCCCGTCGATTGCGCACGTGTTCGGCCTGAGCCAGGGCGTCTTCCGCGTGAAGATGGACGCCCGAAGCGGCCAGCGGCTCGTGGTGCCGCCGGTCCTCATGTCACAGACGGACGAGAATGTCGCGCAACCTGTGACCCGCGGTGACACGACACGACGGCAGCTTTCGCTGGATCAATTTGCCGCGACCGTGCGTCAGGCGATGTCCTCGAGGGGGGCACAGTGAAGCGCCTCGTGACGATGGCGGTTGTGACGGCGCTGTTGGCAGCGTATCCGGTACCGACGTTCGCGTACTTGAAATTCGGCACGAAGGTGGGCACCCGTACGGTGACGGCCAAGTGGACGCAGATGCCCATCCGCTACTTCATTACCGATCGCGGCGCGCTCGGGGTCACGTCCACCCAACTGCAACAGGCCGTGCAGGCCGCGTTTGCATCGTGGGACTCCGCGTCGACGGCGCAGGTGTCGTCGCAATTCGTCGGGTTTACTCTCGCGAACCCCACGCAGGACGGCGCAACCGTCATCGGATTTCAGAACCGGCCCGATCTCGACCGCACGCTCGGCGTGACGTCGTTCACGTTCGATACAACCACCGGCGCGATTGTCGAGTCCGACATCCTCTTCAACACCGCGTTTCAGTGGTCCGTTTCCCCGCAGGGAGAGCCCGGCCTGTTCGACCTTCAGTCCATCGCGCTCCACGAGATCGGCCATCTGCACGGCCTCGCGCACTCGGCGATGGGAGAGACGGAATTGCGTTCCGGAGGGCGCCGCGTGATCGCGGCCGAATCGGTGATGTTCCCGGTGGCATTCGCATCCGGCAGCATCCTCGGACGAACGCTGAAAGCGGACGACATTGCCGGGATCGGAGACATCTATCCATCGACGAGCTACACACAGGAAACGGGCAGCGTCAGCGGCAAGGTGACCAAGAGCGGGAAGGGCGTCCTGGGCGCGCACGTCGTCGCATTCGACATGCAAGCGCACACGCTCGTCGGCGGCTTTTCGCTGAGCGATGATGGCAGCTTCGTGATTGCCGGCCTGAGTCCCGGCCCGCACATCCTCCGCGTCGAGCCCCTGGACGACGGGGATATCGAGAGCTTCTTCGACGCGACGCTGAATATCGACGTCAACTTCCGGGCCCAGTTCTACGAGAAGATCGTGGTGGTTCCAAAAGGAGGCGGCACCTCGGGCGTCGAGCTCAAGGTGGTGGCGAAGTGATCGGGGCCGCGAGATTGAGCGCGGCCCGTTCGTGTTTCATCGCACTCACCTTCACGGTCGCATGGTGCGGCGTGCCCGCATCTGCGACCGCGCAGGTCTATATCGGTCACGACATTCCTCGCGGCGGCAACATCGAACTCGGAGGAGGCGTGGCCTGGTCGCCCGGTTACGACGTCGGAACCGCCCAGGCAGAAGAGACGCGCAATCCCGGAAGCGGGACCGGTCCGTTCGTGCTGTTTCAGAGTGACTCACGCACTGAATCTGCGCCAGGCCTGCAGGGAAAGTTCGGCGTCTATCTGGCGCGATCGGTGTCGGTCGAAGCGGGCGTGCTTGTGTCGCGCCCGGACCTGTCCGCGCGGTTGACTGGCGATGCGGAGTCGGCGCCGGAGATCACCGCCACGGAAACGCTGAATCGGTTTGTCGTCGACGGATCGGTGCTGTTCCATTTGACGGGGGCATCGTTTGGAGGCGGCAGGGGGATTCCATTTCTGCTGGGAGGCGCCGGATACCTGCGGGACCTGCACGAGAAGAATGAGGTGGCGGACACGGGCCACGAATTCCACTTCGGCGGCGGCCTGCACTACTGGTTCGGGCAGGGGACCCATCGCGTCGGCGTCCGCGCCGACGTCAGTATTTCGAGGCGCAATGGCGGCGCTGACGCGATTGACACGACGCGAACGGTTCCGACCATCGCCGGATCGATCGCCTACCTTTTTTGATCGCAGTTCGCAGTTCGCGGTTCGCTAGTCGTCATCTCCGCTTCGCGGCCCGCGAGTCGCGCGGCACGTTGGCGTGACGTTGATGGTCCAGCGGTTCGTCGTACCGCCGCGGCGTGTCGTATCTCCGATCGGGCCGCATGACCACGGCTTCCCGACACGGGACCGGGTCAGAATCCTTCCTCGCAGGACGATTGGCCGTCTGGCTGTGAGCCATCGCATGACCTCCCGAAGGATGCTATTCGCAAGGCGCATGCCCGACGCGGTGTGCCGGGGGCGAGTTGCGATACAGTCGAGCCGTGACCGAGGTGGACAAGAGTAGCGCAATTCGCTTCAGCGACGTGCATCTTTCGCGCGGCGGCGTGCCGGTCCTGCGAGGATTCACGATCGACATCGCTGCTGGTGACACGCTCGCGCTGGTTGGGCGGAGCGGCGCCGGCAAGAGCACCATCCTCAAGCTGATCAATCGGCTCCTGCTGCCGGACTCCGGCGATGTGCTTGTCGAATCGCGCAGTACGCGTAATTGGGACCCGTTCGAGCTCCGCCGCCGGGCGGGCTACGTCATGCAGGAAGTCGGACTCTTTCCACACCTGAGTATCGCGGCGAACATCGCGACGGTGCCCCGACTTCTGGGTTGGGACGAACGCCGAATCGCTTCGCGCGTCGGCGAGTTGCTCGAGCTGGTTGGACTCGACGCGGCCACGTTTGCGTCAAGGCGGCCGGACCAGCTTTCCGGCGGGCAGCGTCAGCGCGTGGGTGTGGCACGCGCGCTGGCCGCCGATCCGCCAGTTCTGTTGATGGACGAGCCCTTTGGCGCGCTCGATCCGGTCACGCGCGCGGAGATTCATCGCGAATTCCGCCGCATCCAGCAGCACGTGCGTAAGACGGTGGTGCTCGTGACTCATGACATGGCCGAGGCCTTCGCGCTCGGCACCCATGTCGGCGTTCTGGCGGATGGCGCGCTGGCCCTGGTGGGCGAGCCGTCTGCCGTGGCGCAATCGACGGACATGCGAGTGCGGCCGCTGCTCGAGCCGCTGCTGGAAGCCGCAGATGTGCTGAGACCGGCGCGATGAGCCTCCTGAGCTTCTGGCGCTCGCACCTGACAGAGTTCACGACGCTGCTCGGTCAGCACGTGCTCCTCGTCGGTGCCTCAACACTGGTGGCCATCCTGACCGGCGTGCCTCTTGGCATCCTCGCCGCCCGCCGGCCCCGCCTGGGTGCTCCCATCGTCTGGCTCGCCAACGTCGTCCAGACGATTCCCAGCCTCGCTATGTTCGGCTTCCTGCTGCCACTGCCATTCATCGGAGGCCTTGGCGCGCGCGTGGCGATCTTCGTGCTGATTCTTTACGCGCTGCTGCCGATTGTCCGCACGACAACCGCAGGGCTTCGGTCGGTCGATCGCGTGCTCGTCGAAGCCGGCACCGCGATGGGCATGACGCCCGGCCAGTTGCTGCGCCAGGTCGAGCTGCCATTGGCGCTGCCGTCAATCGTCGCAGGGATTCGCGTGGCCGCGGTGATTGGCGTCGGCACGGCAACCATCGCGGCTGCGGTCGGCGCTGGCGGGCTCGGCGAATACATCTTCCGTGGCCTGTCGATGGTCGATTCGACCGTCATTCTCGCAGGCGCGGTCCCCTCGGCTGTTCTCGCACTGGCGATTGATGGCCTGCTGACGCTCGTCGAGCGCGGTCTGAAGAACTCGGGTACGGCGACCCGCGGCCGTCGGATCGCCACAGCTGCCGGCGCGATTCTCATCGTCGGCGCAGTCGCCGCGGGCGGCCTGGCGTATGCGGCCAGGGGCCGCGCGGATGCGATTCGAATCGGCTCGAAGAACTTCACCGAGCAGATCATCCTCGGAGAGATCGTCGCCCAGACGATCGAGAAGCACACGCCGTTGCACGTCGAGCGCCGGCTGAACCTCGGCGGCACGTTCATCTGCGATAGCGCCGTGCGCTCCGGGGATATCGACGCGTACGTCGAATACTCCGGCACCGCACAGACCGCCATCTTTCATCAGCCGGTCGCCACGGATTCGCGGCGCGTGTTCGACGACGTCAGAAGTCGGTACGCCGCGGCGGGCCTCACGCTGCTGGATCCGCTTGGATTCGAAAACACGTTCGCGATGCTGATTCGTGGTGACGTCGCGAGCCGCCTCGGCTTGCGCACGCTGTCCCAGGCTGCGTCGTTCGTTTCGTCATGGCGAGCCGGGTTCGGGTACGAATTCCTCCAGCGTGAAGACGGATACCCAGGGCTTGCCCGAACCTATGGTCTGCACTTTTCGCGGCAACCCACCGCGATGGATCTGTCGCTCATCTATCGGGCGCTGTCCGATGGACAGGTGGATTTCATAGCAGGCGACGCGACCAGTGGCCTGATCGACGCCTACGGCTTCGTGATGCTCGAAGACGATCGCCACTACTTTCCGCCGTACGACGCCGCCATCGTTGCGCGATCGGCGGTGCTGCTCAAGCATCCGGAACTCCGGGATGCCCTGGCGAGCTTGTCCGGCAAGATCACCCTCGCCGACATGCGGCGCATGAACCGCGCCGTCGATGCGGATCGCAAAGATCCGGCGGATGTGGCGCGGGAATTCCTGGCGCGGAGGTAACGAAGGGGGCGGAGGAAACGGAGTTCACAACGAAGGAACGAAGCGAACGAAGACGTACGAAGGATCGACGGTCCCGTCGATTCTCCGTTCGTCTCCGTTGACTCCGTTCCTTCGTTGTGAACTCCGTTCCCTTCGTAATCTCCGACACCGCCGGCTTGCACTGACCGCTCCCGCTGGAGGATGATCAGGCGATGGCTTCTCAGAATTCGTTCATTACACGCACGCGGCTGACCGCAGGCGGTTCAGCTTTCGATATCTACAGTCTTCCCGCTCTCGAACGCGCGGGATACAGCGGCGTTGCGCGGCTGCCGTATTCGCTCAAGATCCTGCTCGAGAACCTCCTGCGCTGCGAAGACGGACGATTCGTCCACGCGGAGCACATCAAGGCGCTGGCGGGCTGGGACGTGACGGCCGGCGATCAGCAGGAAATCGCATTCACGCCTGCCCGGGTGCTCTTGCAGGACTTCACCGGTGTGCCGGCGGTTGTTGATCTCGCGGCGATGCGCGACGGCATCGTCCGGCTCGGTGGCGATCCGAAGAAGGTCAATCCGCTTCAGCCGGTCGAACTGGTGATCGATCACTCCGTCCAGGTCGATCACTATGCCGAGCGCAATTCCGCGGACCTCAATGCCGCGCTCGAATTCGGCCGGAACAAGGAGCGCTACACCTTCCTCCGCTGGGGACAGGAAGCATTTCAGAATTTTCGCGTTGTGCCTCCAGACACCGGGATCGTTCACCAGGTCAACCTCGAATACCTCGCGCGCGTGATCTTTCAAGAGGCTTCCGGCGGATCCGTGCTCGCTTACCCCGACACGCTCGTCGGGACCGACTCCCACACGACGATGGTGAATGGGCTGGGGGTTGTCGGGTGGGGCGTTGGAGGCATTGAGGCCGAAGCCGCGATGCTCGGGCAGCCCATTTCGATGCTCATTCCCGAAGTCGTTGGCTTCCGTCTCGTCGATCGCCTCCCCGAGGGCGCAACGGCGACGGATCTGGTGCTGACGATCACGGAACGGCTGCGCAAGTTCGGCGTCGTCGGCAAGTTCGTCGAGTTCTATGGGCCCGGGCTCGAGTTCCTGACCATTGCCGATCGCGCGACGCTTGGAAACATGTCGCCCGAGTACGGCGCCACGATTGCGATTTGCCCGATCGACGAGATGACGCTCGACTACCTTCGTCTGACCAGCCGCGACGAGTCGCACATTCAGATGGTCGAAGCCTACGCGAAGGAGCAGGGACTCTTCCGCACCCCCCACTCGGCCGATCCGGTTTATACGTCAACGCTCGAGCTCGATCTGTCAACGGTGGAGCCCAGCCTTGCCGGGCCGAAGCGTCCGCAGGACCGCGTGTCTCTGCGCCAGTCGAAATACAAGTTCCAGCAGGCGCTCGACGTGATGTTGACGGAACGGAAGCCGAAGCCGGTCGCTGAAAAGCCCGGCGAGATCGGATCGCCTGCCGCTCAGCCCGCTGCTGTCGCGACTGAAGTCGTGCCTGGCATGGAAGGGCTGGACCACGGCTCGGTCGTGGTCGCGGCGATCACGAGCTGCACCAACACCTCCAATCCCAGCGTCATGATCGGCGCGGGGCTGTTGGCGCGCAACGCCGTCAAACGCGGACTGAAGGTGAAGCCGTGGGTGAAGACGAGCCTCGCGCCCGGCTCGCTCATCGTCACCGAGTACTACAAGGCGGCAGGCCTGCTCGAGTATTTGGCCGAACTGGGCTTCAATCTCGTCGGCTACGGCTGCACCACGTGCATCGGCAACAGCGGACCGCTGCCCGAACCGGTTTCCGGCATCGTCAAGGATCGAAATCTGATCGTCGCAGCCGTCCTCAGCGGCAACCGGAATTTCGAAGGGCGCATCCAGTCGCAGGTACGCGCGAACTACCTCGCGTCGCCGCCCCTGGTCGTCGCGTACGCGCTGGCCGGCAAGATGCAGATCGACATGACGACCGAGCCACTTGGGACGGACTCCGCCGGTCAGCCCGTCTATCTCAAGGACATCTGGCCGCCCGAGCGAGAGATCCAGGAAACGATGCTGAAGGCCGTGAAGTCGGAGATGTTCCGATCGAAGTACGCGACGGTCTTCGACGGCGACGACCGGTGGCGATCGCTGCCAAGCCCTACGGGCGAGCGCTTTGCCTGGGATGACGAGTCCACTTACATCCGGAATCCGCCGTTCTTCGAGGGATTGACGCTCGAGCCGACGCCGCCAACCGACATCGTCGGCGCCAGGGCGCTTGCAGTCCTGGGCGACAGCGTGACCACCGATCACATTTCACCCGCTGGATCGATTCCCGTGGACAGCCCGGCGGGGAAGTATCTGATCGCGAAAGGTGTCAAACCTGCGGACTTCAATTCGTACGGCGCCCGCCGGGGCAATCACGAAGTGATGATGCGCGGCACTTTCGCGAATATCCGGCTGCGCAACCAGCTCGCGCCTGGGACCGAGGGTGGCTGGACGACGCTGCTGCCGGCAGGCGACGTGATGACCATCTACGACGGGTCGGTTCGGTATCGCGAAACTGGAGTGCCGCTCATCGTGCTTGCCGGCAAGGAGTACGGTTCCGGCTCGTCGCGTGACTGGGCGGCGAAGGGCACGCTTCTGCTCGGCGTCAAGGCCGTGATCGCCGAGAGCTTCGAGCGAATCCATCGGAGCAACCTCGTCAACATGGGCGTGTTGCCGCTGGAATTCCGGCCCGGCGAGAATGCGGCGGCGCTCAAGATCACCGGCCGGGAGACCTTCGACATCCTTGGAATGGGAACCACGCTGAAACCACGCGGCGCAGTCACCGTGCGGGTCACCTGTGCCGATGGCAGCATTCAGGACATCACCGCGACGGCGCGGATCGACACGCCGGAGGAGCTGGTTGCGTTCCGCAACGGCGGCATTTTGCCGTACGTGGTCCGGCAATTGGTGAGTCGGTGAATTGCTGATTTCTGATTGCTGATTTCTGATGGTTGCTTGTCTGGAGAGTCAATCAGCAATCGTCAGTCAGCAATCAACAATCGAATGGTGCAGTCGGTCGAGAGCAGCCGCCCGTTGACGGCCGCAGATGTGAAATCGGAGGCGAGGGCAGCCGGATTCGATCTCTGCGGTATCGCTCCTGCGGCGAGTTTTCCCGAACTCGGATTCCTCGGCGAGTGGCTGTCGCGCGGCTATGCCGGCGAAATGCATTACCTGCATCGAACGGCTGAGCGTCGTGCAGATGTACGCGCAGTGATGCCGTCGGCGCAGTCGGTGATTTCGCTCGGCGTCATCTACAACACCGACAGGCCGTATTCCAATCAGGTCACCGATACGTCTCGTGCCGCGATCGCCCGCTACGCGTGGGGCGACGACTACCACGCGGTCATCGAGCAGCGTCTCCGGGCGCTCGTCGATCGTCTCCGAGCGATTGCCGGTGAAAACTTCGACGCGCGCGCCTACGTTGACACGGGCCCGGTGCAGGAGCGTGTGTACGCGCAGTACGCCGGCCTCGGCTGGATCGGGAAAAACACGTGTTTGATCAACGAAGACCTGGGTTCCTGGATCTTTCTCTCTGAGATCCTCTGCAGCCTGGCACTCGAGCCGGATACGCCCGCGTTCGACCAGTGTGGCACGTGCGTGCGCTGCATCGAGGCCTGTCCAACCGGCGCGCTCGTTGATGCCGGCGTCCTCGATTCGACTCGGTGTCTCTCGTATCTCACCATCGAGTTAAAGGGAGCCATCCCGGTAGAACATCGTGACGCGATTGGCGAGCACGCGTACGGCTGCGATATCTGTCAGGAAGTCTGTCCCTGGAACATCTCGCCTGGAATCGGGAAGAGCGACACTGCGGAGTGGCAGCCGCGGGCAGGACTCGACGGTCCGCGATTGCTCGATCTCTGGAATCGATCGGACGATGAGCTCCGTGCGGTGTTGAAGGGGAGCGCCATGAAGCGGGCTGGAGTCAAGCGGCTGCGGCGCAACCTCGCGGTCGCCATCGGGAACAGTGGAGAACCGCTGGCGGCCGCCGCGCTCCTCGATCTTCAGGAGCCCACAGCTCGGGATCCGCTCGTGGCCGAGCACGTCGCGTGGGCGGTCGAGAAGCTGGGTGGCCAGGCCTGAAGTTCCGGCCTAACAAGAGGGAGTAAGATCGCGAGAGAATAGGATCATGACGGAACGCTTTGAGCCCACGCTGCTGCTCTCGATGCCGCAGCTGCAGGATCCGAACTTCGCCAGGACCGTCGTCCTGCTGTGCGACTTCGTGCCTGAAGGGGCGTTCGGCCTCGTGCTGAATCGCCCGACCGATGAGGCGGCCACCGGCATGGTGCGGCTCGACCCGCCGGTCGAGAACGGGAACGATCTGCGCCTCCATACCGGTGGTCCCGTCGAACCCGACCGCGGCTGGATCCTGAGCGGCGAAGAGCCGCTCGACGTCGAGCACCGGACGATCGTGCCTGGCCTGTTTCTTTCGACGTCACCGATCCTGCTTCGACGAGTGCTGGAGACGCGCCCCGCGCCGCGGGCGCTCGTTCTGGCAGGGTATGCCGGGTGGGGACCGGGACAGCTCGATCAGGAACTGTCGCAGTCCGCGTGGCTCATGAGCGCGATCGATCTCGATCTGGTCTTCGATACCGATCCCTCGCGCATGTGGGAGACGGCCATCCGCAGGCTCGGCGCCGATCCGTCAGCGCTCCAAATGTCTCACGGCGTACATTAGGCACAGCAGGGTTCATTTGCGGAGCACTTCGGCGAAGAAGTCGGTAGCCCGCGAGTCTTTCGACTGGCCGAGCCAGAACATCGCCTGCTTGCGAACCTCCGGGTTCGCATTCGTGCGCGCCACCTTGATGAGCAGCGGCACGCCCTCGTCTTTGGGCATCTGGCTCAGCGCGAACACGGCCTTCTTCTTGACCTCCGTATCGGGGTCCTGATCGATCCGATCGGCAATCATCGCCGACACTTTCTCGCCGGCCTTCTGAGCGAGCCAGAACAGTGACTCGCTCCGGACGCGAGGCTCGGGATCGGTTCGCGCGATCGCGATCAACGCATCGACCGATTCCGGGACCTTGCTCTGGGACATTCCGAAGATGGCGCTCTTCCGCACCTCGATGCTGGGATCGTCGCGAAGGACACGGCGGAGTGTGTCGTAGCCATGACGTCCGCGCGAGTTGCCCAGCCAGAACGTGACCTTCTTGCGTACGCTCTCCGGCTGGTTCTGTGCGACGAGACGATCGAGCGACGCGTCGGCCGCGGGATCGCCGTGCATCGCGATCGCATTAATTGCACCATCGGTCACGCGGTTTCTGACGTCACCCTGCACCGCAACGAACGATTCCAGGAGCGCGATGCTGTCGGCAGGCCGAACGTTCTCGAGCCAGCGCACGGGCCGTCCGCCCGCGTCAAGCTGACAGTCTTCCGAGAACACGCGAATCCGCTCGACCGCGCGGTTCTCGACACGATAGAGCACGACCATCCTGTCGGACCCTTCGAGCTTGATGACGCCCGCGGCCGTTGCCGCTTCCTGGCGGTTCGACATGGTCGTGCCGCTCGAGTTCTCGAGGCGGCACATCCCGCAGCAGCCCGACGCGTTCGACACGGTGCCGTTCACGAACGTCGTGCCTGAACTGAAGCAGCACATCACCCGCTCGCCGTCGGCCACCGGAACGGAGTAACCGATCCAGAACACGTCCGCGGACGAGCCGACCAGGGATCGAAACGACTGGGTGAACGGTGAGCCTGCCGCCTGGGCGGTCACGGCGCCGTTCTGGATCCGTGGTTGCTGCGCCGCGAGGATCGTCCCGAGCGCAGCAACCATCACCAGCCCCGACCCGATGATCTTGAACGGACTCGACATGGCGCGCCTCTACTTTCCGTTCAGGAGTTCCATCATGTAATTCATGACGGTCGGGTCCTTGGAGCCCATGACCGACAGCTTCGACACGATCTCCTTCTTCATCGCCGGGTCAGATTCCTTGCGCGCGAGGTCGACGAGCCCCGAGGCATTGCCCTGCACGAACAGCCCGTTGATGACGGTGCGGCGAACTTCCGGATCCTTGTCCGTGTTGTAGATCTGGACGAGAGCATCACCGGTCTTCTTGGATCCCATGATGCCCAGGTTGCGGATGGCTGTCCGCCGAAGCTCCGGGTTCTTCTCGGTCTTCGCCAGCTCGATCAGGCGATCGGCATCTCCACCGACGAACATCGCCTGAATGATCCGTTTCTTGACGTCGACGGACGTTTCCTTCTGGTAGAGCTGCCACAAGGCATCGTGTGCGCCCATGACGCCGAGCTGCTGCACGGCTTCCGCGCGCAGTTCGGGGTTCTGTTCAGTCTGCGCCGCACTCAACAGGCGATCACGTTCGCCCGAAACCATGAAGGCTCGCAGGACCCTGCGCTTCACATCGACGTCGGTCGTCCCGGCGTAGACCTCACCAAGCACCGCGCGGGTTTCGGTGCCACCCTGCGTGCCGAGGTAGTCGATCGCGCGGTTCTGCAAATCAGGGGTTGAGGTGCCCAACGCGATCTTCTTCAGCAGATCGCGAGCCCGGGGTGAATTGCTCTGAGCCAGCACGAAGAGCGCCTTGGACTTCACCCGCGGCGAGGCCGTTCCCTGCAGGACCTTCTCGAGCAGCGGCACCGCCTGCTCCGGATCTGAGTTCTGAAGGGCGGCGATCGCGTAGAGCTTCAGGTCTTCATCGCTCTGGTCCCCGGGTCTGGCCGGCTGTCCGCTGTTCTGGCGCACTTCCTGATCGAGCTGCTTCGCCGACTGCAGATAGCGGCTCTTCGGATAGTCTTTCGTGAGCGCTGCGAGCGTCGCGAGCGCCTCTGCCCGCTGACCGGCCTTGTTCTGCGCATACGCCTTGAAGTAGAGCGCCGCGTCCGCGTGCGCGCCCTTCAAGGACGCCGCATCGCTGAACCGAGCGATCGCGCGGTCGTACCGGCCTTCATCGAGGTCGTCGCGGCCCTGGTCGTAGACGCGCGTCTCACGCTCACGCTCGCGCTGCTCGGCCTCCTTCTCGCGGTCCTGGCGATCTTGACGATCTTGATCGCTCCAGGCCATCACGATGGGCGGCATGTCGAGCGACATGGGGCCAATCGTCATTGCCATTGGCGGCAGGCCCATCGGGCCGGGACCGATGGGGCCCACGCCGATCGGCCCAGGACCGACTGGTCCGGGACCGATTGGCACTGGACCGACAGGCGCTCGGCCGACTGGTGTTGGACCGGCTGGCGCAGGACCGACTGGTCCCGCACCAATGGGCCCGGCGCCAACCGGCCCTGGACCTGGTGGCTGTGCGGATGCGGCGCCAGCCATGGCGATGCTCGCGGCGAACACGACGGTCCACACAAAGCAGGTGTAGTTGCGCATGATTCGATATCTCTTCCCTCTGCGGGACGATGCCCGCGTTTCTCTCAGCTGCCGGCGTTGCCGGCAGGTTAGTGTTGTTCCCCGAGGCTACGAGCTCTGGCCCGCCCGCGACCGTATCTGCGCTTTCTGCCGCCGCTGTACTTCCGTCGACATCACGCGCACCTTCAAGAGCAGTCCCTTGTTTTCAATCCGTTTCCGGACGTCATTCAGATCCTCCGCGGACACTTTCTCCGGGGTCGCGGCGACATCCACCAGCACCTGTTCGATGTCGTCGAGCACCGCGGCCAGCGCGGTGTTGCCGTTGGCCAGCGCCGCCTGACGATACAGGCGGTTGTCTGCGGCGAGCTCCTCGGCGCGCGTGCGCTCCGACGAGAAGTCGTCCCGATCGGACGGATCGGCGCTGACGAGTTCGATCAGCATCGTCTGCGAACGATCGAGGTGCGCTCCCAAATCGGCCAGCAGGATTCGCTCGCTGAGTCCGGCTTCGATGCTGGTCTTGCCGGCCAGGGTGGTCTCCGGCGGCGGTTGGTGCGACATGCGTCCGGCGAAAAACGCGGAGCCGACGAGAATCGCCACGCCCGCAACCCAGGCCAGCCGCGCGGGCGAGAGCACGAGCCACGAGAGCCATCCCTTGCGCGTCTGCTCGAGTTCCGGCTGAAGGCGCGCCCACACCTTTCGCTCAAAGCCATCGGCGAGATCTACCGGCGGCGTGGACTCGACCGCCGCGAGCACTCGCTGCAAGGTGGTGAAGCTCGTGTGGCAGCCGCCACACTCGCGCAGATGATCGCCAACCCGCGCACTCGCGGCCGCATCGAGCTCGCCGTAGTAGTGAAGAACCAGATCGTCTTCAGTGATGTGCATAGGAATCCCCGGCTACTCAGCCGACACGAGCGGTTCGAGCGCGACCCGCATCTTCTTCACCGCGCGAAAAATACTGTGCTTGGTTGCATTGGCCTTCAGGCCCAGCGCCTGGCTGATCTCGTCGATCGACTGTCCTTCGAAGTGCCTGAGCGCGAACGCCGCCCGTTCCATGGCGCTCAGCGACGACATCGCGCCCATCACGCGACCCTGCACTTCGGTGCTGAGCATCAACCGCTCGGGAGACGCGTGCCCGGCCTGATGGCGCTCGTCGCCGCCAATCTGATCGAGGTCAGCGGCGTCGTGCCCGGCTTCGCGGTGCGGTCGCGACCGAATCAAGTCGATCGAGCAGTTCACCGCGATGCGATGCAGCCACGTGCTGAAATTGGCGCGCGACTCGAAACGGCTCAGTTGCCGGTAGGCTTTCAAGAAAGTCTCCTGGACGACGTCTTCGGCGTCCTGTGCGGAGCCGGTCATGCGGTGCGCGAGCCTGTAGACAGCACGGCTGTGGCGCTCGACGAGCGCCCGAAAGGCTTCGCTATCGCCGTCGCGGGCCAGCGCGACGGTGGCGGCGTCCGTTTGCGGCATCCAATTGCTTAGACGGGAGTTGCGGTCAGCGGTTAGCTCTGGGGCGGAGGGGGGATCAGCGCCGGTGGGCCGGGTCGGTTTCGGGGGTTGGGTCATTGCCCGAATCGACCTCTTCCGGGTGGGATTTCACGCGTTTCACGATTTCCCGGGTTCGAGCGATTTCGCGGTGAAGCGCGGCAATGCAGGCCTCCTGACTCTCGTGGGGGAGGTCCGTGCTCGCCCCGCAAAATGGACAGGACGATATCACGAGATGCGACCTTCCGGAGTTGCGTTCGCAGGTTTGGCCGTTTCGTAGTGCAAGAACATCTCCACGACGTGCCAGCCTCAAATACTCGAAAAGATCGCCTGCACACCGGCCTCGAGCGATTGAATTCGATAGCTGAGTTCATCAACACTACGTGTACTGTCCAGCGACCAATCGTGTCGAAATATCTCGACGGCGCCGCGTGTGATGAGCGGCGGCCGACCGGTGAGAGCCGCGCGATGCTCCTCGAGCCACGCGATCCCGGACGCGAGCCCATACGGGATTTGTCTCGGCAACGCCGCACCTGTCAATTCTTTCCAGATCTCAAACACCCGCATCTGAGGCGCATTCACGCCGCCGAGGACGTACTCCGTGGCACCGAGCGGGCGTGACACAGCCTGCACGTGCGCCTCCGCGACGTCTTCGACGTACGCGTATGACCAGGGCTGGTGGCCGCCCACAATCCCGGGCAGGCGGCCTCGACGATGATCGTCGATCAGCCTGCCGATGAGATTGGCTTCCGTCGCTGGCCCCGGACCATAGATCACTCCCGGCACCATCGTCACAACCGGCTGGCCAGCCGCCGCGGCCGCGCGGGCGACCTCGCGCGCGCGTACCTTCGTGCGCTGGTAGTCATTCGCTGCCAGTGGAACCCTGGCGTCAGCCGGCGGCAGCGCGAGAAACGACGATGTGTAGACGATGCGCGGGATACCCAGTGCCTTCGCGACGTCCAGCGTCAGTTCGAGCCCGCCGACGTTGATGTCGTCGAAGATCGACGGCGAGGGCTGCCAGAGGCTGACGAGCGCCGCAGAGTGGATGATCGCATCGACGCCGTCGGCGGCAGCCCGAACTGCGCGTCCATCACGGATGTCTCCATCGATCGCCCGTCCCGGCAGGCCGGCGGCTGACGCGCGCCGCGCAAACACCACGGGCTCGTGCCCATGCCGCACCAGGGCCCGCACGATCGCGCTGCCGAGATAGCCGCTGCCGCCGGTGACGAGGACTCGCATGTATTTGATTGTTATATGCTTCGATAAATGTTCAAGCGGCAGCGAACGGGATCCGTGGTCTGTGCGTCGTGCGGTTCGCTCGTCGGCGTCAACGACGAGCAATGCTACACGTGCGGCCGGCGGAATCCCGGTCTCTGGGGCTATGGACCCCTGCTTCGACGGCTTGGCACCGACCTCGGATTTGTGCCCCTGGTGATCTACGGCTGCATCGCCCTGTACATGATCAGCTTGATTGTGACGGTGGTCACCGGCGGCAACGTGATGGGCGGCGGCTTGTTCTCGCTGCTGTCGCCCGGCGGCTTCGCCACGATGCTGCTTGGCGTCAGCGGCGCCTATCCGGTGTTCGCATACGGCCGCTGGTGGACGGTGTTGAGCGCGGGCTGGCTCCACGGCGGTGCGCTGCACATTCTCTTCAACATGATGTGGGTCCGCGATCTCGGCCCGCCCGTTGCGGACATCTATGGCGGCGCGCGCATGGTCATCATCTACACCGTGTCGTCCGCGTGCGGATTCCTCCTGAGTTCCACAGCCGGGTTGATCATGCCCCGAGTGCCGCTGCTCAGCGGCGCGTCATACACGCTGGGGGCATCCGCAGCGATCTTCGGACTGCTCGGCGCCTTGGTGCACTACGGCCGCCGCGGTGGAAGCAGCATGATTCGCTCGCACGCGCTGAGCTACGCCGTGTCGATGTTCATCTTCGGTCTGCTGATGCCCGGGGTGGACAACTACGCACATGCCGGCGGGTTCGTCGGGGGCTATCTCACCAGCATGTGGCTCGACCCGCTGAAGCCCGAACGCGTGAATCACATGATCGGCGCGCTCCTCTGCCTGGCGGCCACGGTCCTCGCGATCCTGGCGTCGGTAGTGTCAACGCTTCGGTTGGTGAGGTAGCGGGGCGCAATCAACGACAGCCACAGTCACGCAGCGATTAGATCAAAGAGAAAACAGGAGAAAAGAGAAAGGAGAATGGAGTTATTCTTTTGTAAAAGAATTCTCCCTTCTCCCTTCTCCTGTTTGTCTCTTGGTCTAATCGCAGCGTGACACTGGCTGTCGCTGATTGAGCCAGATCACTTCGAATAGAGATCGATGATCCTCCCGATCGCCTGGCGGCACACGCGGCAGAAACCTACGGCGTCGCGCGTGAACATGATGCAGTCGGCCTCCGGCCGATACAATCCGCGGGCCTCGTACGAGGCGCCTTCAAACGCTCCGACCCGCCCCGAGTAAGCCATCGACGACAGGAACTTGCCGTCCCACGCCTGTTGTTCACGGAAGAGCGCATCCATCTCGGACTCCGGTGCGTTTCGCGCTCGAATCTCGCGACGGCGTTGCTGGATCGAGGCCGTGTGCTTCTCGTATTCCTCCTTGCTCCAGGGCGTCGGCAGGGGCGTCCCGGCCGTGACGAGATCCTTCCATTTCAGCTGTGCCGGATCGTGGAGCGCCGTCACGTTGGGTTCCCACGGCTCGGGTTTCTGAGCCGCGCCGGTCTCGTACGCGACGTCCGACGTGTAGTACTCGTCCGCGAGCGCCGCGAAGTGGTGGCCAAACTCGTGCACGAAGACGTACGGAGAAAAGGCGCTGTCGACGGAAGCCGTCGCCTGATCGTTGAAAATGCCTCCGCCGCCGTAGGTCTTGTCGTTCACGAGAATCTCGATGAACTCATACGGCGCCGCCGAGGCCGCATCGCGAAGGGCGCGATTGTCGAGCGTCAGCACGTAGCGCTCGGAGTCGAAGATGTTGTACTCGGCTGACAACGGTGTCCGCCTGAAGACGCCCGCGTTCGGGCGGTTGATTCCGCTTTCGGCCGACGGAAGATCGAGCGCCCGGACATTGAAGTCCTGCCGGCGGCTCTTGAACGGCTCCTCGGAGAAAAGCGCGGGCAGGAGCCGTTTTACGTCGGCGTGAAACTTCGTCATCTCCGCTGCGGTGTAACCCTCTCCGATGACGAGCAGGTCCACCTTCTCGGCCGGGGATCCATTGACGAAGACCGGCCAGACTTTTCCTGCGTGTTGCCTGATTGGCGCCCGATCGACGAAGCGGGACTGCGGATCGATCTCGGTGGTCCACAAAGACGAAAAGCTGTTGTCGGGTTGGCGCTTCGAGAGCGTCACCGCCACGGCGTCACGTGGCCACGGAAAGCGCAGCGATTCATGAAAAGTTCGATGCGCCGTCTTCTGCTCGCCCGTGGTCTCCCACTCGCCGTAGATCGAGGCGAAGCCTCGAGAGTACAGAATCGTTCCCGCGCGCTTGTCCTTCACCTCAAACCGGTATTTCCCGAGGTTGGTCGAGTCTACGAGCTGAGTCCGGCTCCCTGGCCAGTCACCGTCGTTCACGATCCGGTCGAGTGAAATCGTTTCACCCGGGCCCGGACCGCCGGTATGGAAGTAATCGACGCGCATCGTCGCGCCGGTAAAAAGAGTGTCGTAGCTCGGAGCCAATCCTGATTGGGACGGCGAGAACAGGAACGCTAGAAGAGTCAGGGTCGAGAGCAGGAATATCATCAGGATCCCATCCCACTATAATCCTCTGGTGCGCAAACCTGTCGTTCTCATCACCGGCGCGGGCGGCGAAATTGGCCACGGGCTGATCGCGCGGCTCGCCGATCGCGGCGATCGCGCCATCGTCACGCTCGATCTGAGCCGGCTCGACGCGACGATTGGCGGCAAGGTCGATCGGGAGATTACAGGGTCGATTCTCGACCGCGGATTGCTCGAGCGGGTCCTCGCCGAGTTTCGCGTGGAGCTGGTGTTTCATCTCGCCGCGCTGCTGTCCACGCGGGCCGAATTCACGCCGGTGACCGCCCATCAAGTCAACGTCGAAGGCACGCTGAACCTCCTCGAGTTCGCCCAGCACGAAGCGGAGTCTCACGGCCGTCCGGTCGTGTTCATGTATCCGTCGTCTATTGCAGCCTACGGGCTGCCGAATCGCGAAACCAAGGCCGCCGCGGGCAGGGTCCAGGAAGACCAATGGACCCATCCCACGACGATGTACGGGTGCAACAAGCTGTACTGCGAGCAGATCGGCCGGTACTATGCGCGGTATTACAAGCAGCTTGCGGCTGAACCGTCGAGCGGCCGCGTTGATTTCCGCAGCGTGCGTTTCCCGGGATTGATTTCGGCGCTCACCATGCCTTCAGGGGGAACATCTGACTACGCCCCAGAGATGATTCACGCCGCCGCGAAGGGCGAGACCTACGAGTGCTTCGTCCGGCCGGATACACGGATCCCTTTCATGGCGATGCCGGACGGCGTCGACGCGCTCGTCACGCTCGCGGCCGCCCCGCTGGACGCCCTCACGCGCACGGAATACAACGTGACCGCTTTCAATCCGTCTGCCGACGAGATTCGAGCGGAGGTTCTCCAGGCATTTCCGTCCGCCCGGATTGATTGGGATATCGACGACAAGCGGCAGGGCATCGTCGACTCATGGCCTGCCGATGTGGACGATTCGGCCGCCCGCCGCGACTGGGGCTTCGCGCCTCGCTTCGATTTCCACCGCGCGTTCCGCGAGTACCTCGTGCCGACGATTCGGCAGCGATACGCGAAAAGTTAGCTTCCAGTTCCCAGCCTGCCTTCGCTCAGAACTCACGCGAAGGCAGTCGCGCCGAAGCGCGAAGCGCGAAGGCGGACCGGATCCCGGATCCCGGATCCCGTCCTGGGTGCTACCTGTCCGTGATATGCGGTTCGCTCCACTCGACCGGCGGAGTGATGTGCGACTCCGGCGTCGGGCCTGGATCAGGACGTCCGCTGCCCGTGAGTCGGCTGATCGCGCGAACCGTCATGTCGTGATCGCACAGCATCTGGCACGAGAGGCGAACGCCGATCGCTCCCTTCGCGGTCAGTACCTGTCGTTCCGCGACGGTCATCCGTGTGGGCTCTCCGGAGACGAACTCGATGCGGCACGTCGTGCATCGGGCGTTCCCGCCGCAGGCGTGCAGGATGTCCACGTGTGCATCCTGCTCGATGGCGAGCACGAGCCGCTTCCCGTCCTCAACGTCAACCGTTCCAAATCCTTCGACTGTCAACTTCGGCACGTCTGGTTTCTCCTTGGTAGGTGAACACGCCATCATACAGAATAGAAGCGGGTTCTCGTACCGTCTTGCAAACCTTCAAGTACACATTTCGAGCGCTTTCGCGACGGCCCGGCTTTGCCGTGCTCTCGATTTTGGCTTTGGCGCTGGGTCTTGGCGCCAACGCCGCCATCTTCCGCGTATTCGATGCTGTGCTGCTTCGTCCGCTCCCGTACCCCGAGGCGGATCGGATCATGATGCCGTGGGAATACAGCCTGGACATCCAGCAGCGGCTCGGGTTCGACCGCCTGCCGTCGTCACCGGCAGACTTCGTTGATTATCTTGGCCGCAATACGTCCTTCGCGAGCTTTGCGTCGATGCGGACAGAACAGGTCAACCTGACCGGGCTCGGCGAGCCCGAGCGGATTGGCGCAGTCCGCGTCAGTTCCGGTTTCTTCGACGTGCTCGGCGTCCAGGCTATCGTCGGACGAACATTTCAGGCCGGAGATGAATCGCGCGGGCGGGTCGTGGTGATCGCCCACAGCCTGTGGCGGCGGAGCTTCGGTGGGGATCCGGCGGTCAGCGGGCGCGTGGTATCGCTGAATGGGGAGCCCGCCACGATTCTCGGAGTCCTTCCAGAGTGGTTCCGCTTTCCAGCCGCGGGCGAATTGCCGCAGGGCTTCGGGTTTTCACTGAGCCCCGTTATCTGGTCCCTGGATGTGCTGACGCCTGAACAGCGCCGCAATCGCGGAGGCAAGAGTCTCGCGCTCATCGGACGTCTGAAGCCGGGGGTGTCCGCGGCCGACGCCGAGCAGGATCTCGCGCATATTGCTGCCGACATTGCCCGTGATTTCCCGCAGACGAATGCGGGGTGGACGGTCCGCGTGATGTCGCTTCGCGAACAGCTCGTCGGTCCGCTGAGGCCAGCCCTGGTCGCCCTGCTCACGGCGGTGGGCGTTGTGCTGCTCATCGCGTGTGCCAACGTGGCGAATCTGCTGCTGGTGCGAGCGGCCGCCCGTCAGCGGGAGATTTGTGTGCGATACGCACTCGGCGCGGCACGCTCGACGGTGGTCGCGCAGGCGCTGGTCGAGAGCCTGCTCCTGGCGGTTGGTGGAGGAGTGGCGGGCCTGGCGATCGCGTGGTGGATGCTGCGAGCGCTCCTGGCGATGGCGCCCGCTTCGCTGCCCGCCGCCACCCAGGGCGGACTCGACTGGCATGTGCTCGCGTTTACCGCAGGCCTGTCGCTGCTGACCGCATTGGCATTCGGTGCGGTGCCCGCGTGGCACTGCACACGTTACGACACGGCGGAAGGCTTGCGCGAAGGTTCCCGCGGCACCGTGGGCGGCCGGAACGCGACACGCACGCGCAACGTCCTCGTCGTGCTCGAAGTGGCGTTGGCCGTGATCCTCTTGATTGGGTCGGTGCTCCTCGTTCAAACCTTCATCCGGTTGATTCATGTGAACACCGGATTCCGGACGGATCGGATCCTGACCATGGAAATCGCGCTGCCAAGAACCGCGTATCCGCCGGCGCGGGCATCCGATTTCTTCCTGTCGCTCATCGACCGTCTGGCCGCGCTTCCGGGCGTCGAGGCCGCTGGATTAACGTCAGGCGTGCCGCTGAGCGGCAGCGAGAATCTCCTGCCGGTCACCATCGAGGGGCAACCGCGTCCGCAGCCGGGGCAGGAGATCATCTCCGACTACCGGGTGATCACCGCGGGCTACTTCGAGACGCTGGCGATTCCTCTTCTGGAGGGAGATCCGATTCAGCCGCCTCCGGAAAGCTCGTTGCGCGTCTGGATCAACCAGACGATGGCTCGGTCCGGCTGGCCGGGACAGTCGGCGATTGGACGGCGATTGAAGCTGACGAACTTCGAACGCGATGGCCGCTGGTACACGGTGGCCGGCATTGTCGGCGACACACGGTATACCGGGCTCGATCGCGCGCTCCGGCCGCAGGTATATCTGCACTACCGTCAGGATCCCCGCGACCAGATGGCGGTGGTGCTGCGGTCATTTGGCGATCCGGTCGCGCTCGTGAACTCCGCGCGCGCCGCCGTCCAGGCCCTCGATCCGAATCAGCCCGTCGCCCGCGTCCGGACGATGGATCAGATAGTGACGACTTCGGTTGCGAACCGCCGGTTTCAGATGGTCCTGATCGGCATCTTCGCGCTCCTGGCCGTGACGCTCGCCGTCGTCGGCTTGTACGCGGTCGTCTCGTACTCGGTGGCCGAACGCATTCACGAGATGGGCCTGCGCCTGGCGCTCGGAGCCCGGCCATCCAACCTGCTGGGGCTCGTGCTTCGGGAGGGCCTGCAGCTCGTCGGCCTCGGAATCGGCATCGGGGTCGCTGCGGCCCTGGTGCTGACGCGGTTTCTCGAGACGCTGCTGTTTGGCGTCGCCGCGCGCGATATGACGACGTTCGTGCTCGCTTCCGGGATCCTGCTGGGAGCGGGTCTTCTGGGCTGCCTGGCGCCGGCTTGCCGCGCGATGCGCGTGGATCCCGCGATCGCGCTCCGTGCCGAATAGCCGTACTGCGATGATGGCTTCGTCGCTGCTGGTATCGGCGTACACCAGTGGCTGGTTCCCGATGGCTGTCGACGACGATGAGATCCGGTGGTACTCGCCTGATCCCCGGGGCGTGATTCCTCTGGAGCAGTTCCACCTGCCATCGAGGCTCGTCCGGCTGGTGCGAGGCGGCAAATTCCGCGTCGAGATCAATCGGCAGTTTGACGAAGTCATTCGTGCGTGCGCGAACAGCGACAGGAAATACGAGGACTCTGGAACCTGGATCAGTGATGAGATCATGGCCAGCTACCAGGAACTGCACCGGCTCGGGATCGCGCACTCGGTCGAGACCTGGCAGGACGACCGGCTTGTCGGCGGCCTGTATGGCGTCGCGCTGGGAGGAGCCTTCTTCGGTGAGTCGATGTTCCATCGAGTCACCGATGCCTCGAAAGTCGCGCTGGCGGCGCTCGTCGAGCGCATGCGGGGAAGAGGGTTCAGCCTGCTCGATATTCAATGGGTGACACCGCACCTGCGGCAATTCGGCGCGATTGAGATCTCCCGCGCGAAGTATCTGAAGCAGCTCGAAAAGGCGCTGGCGGTCGAGGTGGACTTCCAGGGACCGCTGCCGCCGCGCTAATGCACGGTGTAGGGTTCGCTGAGGGTAAACGGAGCAATCTTCGCGTCGAAACGATCGCCGTTTTGCGTGACCATCTGGTACGTGCCTTCCATCACGCCGAACGACGTCGAGAGCGGACAACCGGATGTGTACTCGAACGTTTCTCCTGACTTCAAGGTGGGCTGCTTTCCGACAACGCCCGGTCCGCGGACTTCTTCGATGTGGCCGGTACCATCGGTGATGATCCAGTGTCGGGTGAGCAACTGAACCGTCTCGGCGCTCTCGTTCGAGATCTTGACCGTATACAGGAAAAACCACTGGTTCTTGTTGGGTGACGACTGGTCGGCCGAATACTCGGACTGAACCGTGACGCGGACCCCACGGGTCAACGCTTCCGAAATGAACATCCACTGATGATGAACGATCCGCGCGGGTTCGGGCAAGCGCGAGAGGTCCTCGCCGGGTTGTGCGCCAGTTGCGCACACGCACGCGTCGTACACAGCGATCGAGGATCGACTTTCTATTTGTGTGGCCTTTCCGCTTCGGATCCGCGCTTTCCGCGGTATCCGCGATTGCCGGTCGTTGAATGTTCTGGATATCAACCGCCGGAGCCTGACCAGCCCTGTTAGCATGAGCAGAGATGTCGCATGCATACGATTGAGCCCGCCCGGTTGAAGCCCGGTGTGGAAGCCGTGTCGATCCCTGATGTGCTGCCAGCCAGCATGGAGGAGCGATCGTCGCCACTCATCAATGGCAGAGCCCTGATCTTCTGGGATCCGATGAGCCTGCCCGGGACGAAGTTCGCGAAGAAACGGGATGCCATCGATACGGATCAGATCACCCCGGCCGCTGATTGCGTCTCTGAGAGCCTCGAGACACTCGACGAGAAGTGGAAGGCGGGATCGTTCCGCTATCTGATGCCTGATTTTCGCGCGCGCGTCCATCGTGGCGAGAATTTCATCATCGCGGGGGATCGATTTGCCATCGGGTCGTCGCGGGAGATGAGCCCTGCCGGACTCAAGGGGGTGGCTGAGGAAGCCGGCCTGGAGATGGTGGTCGTCTGCGGGCAGAACATGGGCGACATCTTCAGGCGGAACAGCTTCAACCTGGGGCTCCACGTCGTGCAAAGCCCGGAAGCGGTCGCCGACGCTCAGGACGGCGACGTCTTCAGCTTCGATCCCAAGAGCCGGCGCCTTACCAACGAGACGCGCAACCGCACCTACGATCCAGTCCCGCTCTCGCAGAAGGAGGAGGAGATCAGGCGGAATGGAGGCATCTTTGCCGTTGGGCGCCGCGAATTCAAAGCCTCGGTCCTCGCCAGACCAACCGTGGACTGGCCTGACGAACGTGACGCCCGCACGATGACGACGACCGAACAGATCGTGTGGGCGCATCGTGTCGATAAGGATCTTCAGCCACGCGATTTCAAGCCTGGGACGACGATCCGGGTCTATGCCGACCTTCTCCCTGCGTCTGACGGAACGGCGCCTTTCGCGATCCACACGTTCAATCAGATCACGGGTGGAAATACGATCGACCCGCGTCAGGCAGCCATCGCCAACGATCACTTCGTGTTCACCGGCGTCGAAGCCGATGACAAGCAGACGCGGATCGGCCGGCAATTCGCCGAGCTGCACGGAATGGAGAAGCCGTATTACGCGACTCCGGGCGACGGCATCTTTCATTTCTATTTCCCCGAACAGGGGCTCGTGATGCCGGGACAGTTCATTCCCGGCGCCGACTCGCACAGCCGTGCGTATGGTGCGTATGGTGCGGTCGGCATCGGAGTGGGCTCGACGACCCTGGGGTTTGGATGGTCCACCGGTTACATTTACTTCACCCTTGCACATCAACGGCGCGTGGTTTTCTCAGGAAGGCTGCAGCCCTGGGTCGGTGGCAAGGACATCGTCCTCGAGCTGCTGAGGCGGTGGGGCGCGAAGCAGTCACAGGGAATGTCGGTCGAGCTCGTCGACGCCGATCGTCAGCTGCCGATTGCCTATCGGAACACGATCGCCAACATGATGGCTGAAGCGGAAGCGCTGAACGGCGTGTTCGCGCCAGACGACGTGACCTGCGAGTGGTATCGCCGCAAGGGCATCGTGGATTTGCCGTATCCACGCATCAGTCCGGGCGCCGAGGCGCGGTACGCAATCGACGAAGCGATCGATCTGGCGGCCGTTCGTCCGATGATTGCGAAGCCGTTCAGTCCCGGCAATGCATTCCCCGCCGACGAAGTCGCGCGCGAACACCTCACTTTCGACAAGGCGCTGATCGGTTCCTGCACGAACGGCAGCTACGACGATCTGCTGCAGGCCGCGCTGGTGCTTCGCGCGGCGCGCACGAAGGGTGCGACGCGGGTCGAACGCGAGCTTGCGATCTTCCCGGGGTCAGGGGGCGTTGGCCGTCAAATTGAAACTCCCGATCTGCGGCTGGGTGGCGAATCCATCGCCGACGTATTCCGCTCCGTTGGCGGCCAGATCAGGCAATCATGGTGCGGGCCGTGCTTTGGACAGGGGCCTGACGCGCTTCATCCCGGGCAGCGCGCGATCACGTCATTCAATCGCAACTGGCAGAATCGGATGGGACTCGGCGGCGAGGGATATCTCGCAAGCCCCGCAGTCGTTGCCTCGTCCGCCCTCCTGGGTTTCATGGCGCCGCCATCGGAGCTGGGGCTGGAGTGGGATCCGGAGGCGTATGGTGTCTGAGCCCGGGATCTGGATCGCCTTCGCGACGCTCACGTTTCTCGAGATCGTCCTTGGCGTCGACAACATCATTTTCATCTCGATTCTGTCTGGAAAGCTCCCGGCAAAGCAGCAGGCCCGGGCGCGTCGAGTGGGCCTGCTCGGCGCAATGCTCACGCGCGTGCTCCTGCTGTTCTCGCTGTCGTGGATCGTCAAGCTGACGACGCCGCTGTTCACGGCGATCGACCATCCGGTGACGGGCCGCGATCTGATCCTGATCGGGGGCGGGCTGTTTCTGCTCGCCAAGAGCACGTTTGAAATCCACGAACGGCTCGAGGGCGAAGAAGGTCACGGGTCAGGGCGCGTCGCCGCTTCGTTTGCGAGCGTGATCGCTCAGATCATGCTCCTCGACATCGTCTTCTCGCTCGATTCGGTGATTACCGCCGTGGGGATGGTGGATCAGGTGTGGGTGATGATCGCGGCCGTCGTTGTATCGGTGGCCATCATGATGCTGGCAGCCGAGCCGATCAGTGATTTCGTGCACAAGCACCCGACGGTCAAGATGCTGGCGCTCAGCTTTCTGCTGCTCATTGGCTTGTCCCTCCTGCTCGAGGGGTTCGGTCAGCACATCCCGAAAGGATATATTTACTTCGCCATGGGCTTCTCGGTGTTCGTCGAGATGATCAACTTGCGCGTGCGCGCCAGGGCCGCTGTCCCAGTCCACCTTCGAGACGCCTACACAAAGGACAAAGAATAGGACGGCCCGCCACATGCACTCGGCAGCGATCGTAAACAGAAGGCGACACCCGTGAAGACCGTACTGGCAGCCTGCTCATTGATTGCGCTTGCCGGGCTGGCGACGCTTGCAGCGCAGGGGCCCCCACAGCCGCCTGCCTCGAGCGCCTATGTTCCTCAGCGGGTCTACGACACGCGCCGTGCGGCCTTTACCGATTTCGAAATGATGGAAGCCGATCTGGCGCGCGCCGACGTCGTCCTCGTCGGTGAACAGCACGACGATCCCAACAGCCATCGGCTCGAACTGGCGGTGCTGGAAGGACTGGCGCGCCGGCGTGTCGCCGTCACCTTGTCGCTCGAGATGTTCGAGCGCGACGTGCAGGCCTCGCTCGATACCTACATTGCTGGGTCGTCGCCGGAGGAGGAGTTCTTGAAGGCCTCGCGGCCCTGGCCGCGCTACGCCTCCGACTATCGACCGCTCATCGAGATGGCCAGGAGCGAGCGATGGCCGGTTGTTGCAGCCAACGTGCCGCGCCGCATCGCCGCCGATGTGGCAAAGTCCGGCAAACCCGCCGTCGATGCGCTGACCGCCACCGATCGTTCGCTGGCGGCAGCCGATCTTCAGTGTCCTCATGACTCGTACTTCGATCGATTCGCCGAGCAGATGGGAGGAGGCAGCCACCAGGCCGGGTCCTCTGCGACCGCGGGCCCGGATACGCCAACCGACCGCTATTACTGGGCCCAGTGCGTCAAGGATGAAACGATGGCGGAGTCGATTGCGTCGGCGTTCGAGAAGCAAGGGGGGAAGCCCGGCGTCGTCGTCCACGTGACCGGGGCGTTTCACAGCGACTACGGCGACGGAACCGGCGCGCGGGTCAGCCGACGGCTGGCTGGCCGACGCCTCGCGATCGTGTCAATGATGCCGATCGAGAACCTCGACACGGTTGCACCAGCCTCAGGGGATCTGAAAAGGGCGGACTATCTGGTCTATACGATTAAGTGACCGGTAATTTCCAGCAGCCAGCAGCTACGAGTTCACTTCAACCTTTCCGGGCTCTCCGCCACTACATAGGCAATCACCGCGATCGCCGCCGACGCGCGCGACATGTCCATCGGATCGATCTTGTCGATCGTGTCAGCGGGCGTGTGGTGAATCAGGAAGTAATTGCCGCTGCCATCGAGTGACATCGACGGGATGTTGCCAGCCTGGGCGCTGGGACCGATATCGGCTTCCTCACCAGTTGGCCCGATCTGATCCAGCTGAATGCCGCGCAGCAGCGTGGCGATCTCCTTGATGCGCGTCCGGGCGGTGTCGCTGCCGGTGAAACCGAACGAGGTCGGGTGAAGAATGCCGGCGTCAGATTCGAGCATCAACACGTGATTCGAAAGTTGATCCTTGTACCGATCGCGATACGCGAGCGCGCCACGCGTGCCGTTTTCCTCGTTCGTCCACAGCACGACCCGCACCGTGCGGCGGGGACGCAGGTTCAGCTTCTTCATGAGCCGCAGCGCTTCCCACGTCACGACACATCCGCCGCCGTCGTCGGTCGATCCGGTGCCGACGTCCCAGGAATCGATGTGTCCGCCCACCACAACGACCTCGTCCGGCTTTTCACGCCCGCGAATCTCGCCGACGACATTGAAGGAGTCCGCCTCGGGCAGGAACTTCGCGTCCATTTTCAGCCGCACACGAACCGTGGTGCCTCGGTCCTGCATTCGCTGCAGGAAGTCGGCGTCTTCAGTCGAGATGGCCGCCGCGGGGATTTGAGGCGTGCCGTCGGCATATCGCAGGGCGCCCGTGTGGGGTAAACGCAGGCCCGCAGGTCCGACCGATCGAACGAGCGAGGCGACAGCTCCAAGCGCCGCGGCGCGGGATGGGCCGGTGCTGCGATACTGCACCGTTTCTCCGTAGTTCGTGAACAACGCGTTGAACAGGACGATGCGGCCTTTGGCTCGGGGCCCGGCGGCGTCGAGCTCCTCGAAGCTCCGCACGACCAGGACGTCTCCCTCGACACCGCTCACCGGCGTCCCGACGCTGTTCCCGAGTCCAAGCATCACGAGAGGCCGCGCGCGCGGAGAGATGATTTCCGCGCTCTCCTGGCCCCGCACCCAGTGGGGGACCTTCACCGGCTCGGTGTGCACGTTCTCGAGGCCGTCGTTCTTCATTTCAGCCGCCACCCACTGGATCGCATCCTCGAGCGAACGCGACCCGCTCAGGCGATGACCAAACGTGTCTCCGAGAAGAGCCAGCCGCTCCCATGCGAAGTGGTTCGACATCGCCTCGCCGATGAGGCGCGCGCTTGGATCGCGGTAGGCGTCTACCCATGTCGTTTCGGGTGGGCGCGTGGCATGCGTGGAGCCACTGAATGCAAGAAGAAGCAGCGACGAGAGCCACACACTCGGGGACTTCAGCATGACCCTATTCTAGGGCCACAGAAGAACGCCACAGATGAACACGGAAAACACAAGCCACAGAAGAACACAGAAAAACACAGATCGTCTTGTAAGAGACTTCCGCGCTGTGTTCTTCTGTGTTTTTCTGTGGCCTTCTTCTGTGGCTATAATCGCGATCGGCCATGCGAACGGGCGCCAGGGGAATGCTGGAGAAGCTACTCGTCCTGACGGCCGCCTGTGCGTTGCTCAGTGCGATTCCGGCTGACCACGGCAGCCCACCGACTCCTTCGGTCAGGTTCCATCACTACCATTTTCGCGTGAGCGAGCCGGCGGCGGCCATGAATCAAGCCGCGATCACCATGAAGGGGACGCGCGTGCTTCTTCGTGGTCTCGGCGTCGGCGTGCGGGTAGGTGGGGAGTACGCGCTTTTCGATCGTCTCGATGCCAGCGAGGCGCGAACCGGTGCCCCTTCATCGATCTCCGCGGCTTATGCTGCAGCCCGGGAATGGCTCAGCGCCCACGGCGTCGAGGTCGATGCGGATCGCAGCACCACGCGGGCGGATTTCGAAGCCATGTTCGAATCGGAGGCGCTCGACCACATCGGCTTCACGACCGCGGATACCTCCGGGGTCGTGGCCGCGTTGACCGCTCGCGGCGCGCGAGCCGTGCGACAGAGTGATGATTCCCGGCTGTTCCGGATTGGTCAGCAGGGGGCGGTCGAGATCGTCCGCGACCTCGACGCGCCCGATGCGTTCTGGTGTCCCATGCACCCCGACATCCGGTCCTCCGTGATGGGTCGATGTCCCCTGTGTGCGATGCAGCTGGTGCCGATTCCGCCACCGCAGCTCGGCGAATACCGGATGGACGTCGCTGCAACGCCTGGCCGCGGCGGGCGTGGCGCGTCAAAGCTTCGGCTGACGCTCCGCGATCCCGTTTCGAATCGGCCGGTGGCGGGGTTCACGACCGTTCATGAGCGGCTGCTGCACCTGTTCATCATCGATCGGACGCTCGAGTATTTCCGGCACGTGCACCCGCAGCAGGTTGGAGACGGCGCGTTCGAGTGGTCGGAGCCCCTGCCTCCGGGCGAGTTCGTGCTGATCGTTGATTTCCTTCCGCAAAGCGGCCGTGCCCAGATGCTGCAGCGTGCGATCGTGACGCCAGGATATCGCGGGAGCCTCTTTCCAGCGACGCCTGACCTGACCCCTGATTCGACGGCCGAGAAGACGATTGACGGAGTGCGAGTGAAGCTCGATCTCGCCGGCTTGAAAGCGGGGAGGGAAGCGGTGTTGACGTTCAGGCTGACGGATGCCCGGAGCGGAGCCGCGGTCTCAGATCTCGAGCCGTTTCTCGGTGCGCCCGGTCACATGTTGATCGTGAATGCCGATCTGACGGAAGCCGATCACGTACATCCCGAAGAGCCCGCCACCCGCGGCCCCGTGATCACATTTCAACCGCTGATGCCGGCCGCCGGTACCTACAAACTCTGGCTTCAGTTCCAGCGTCACGGCACCGTCACGACGGTTCCGTTCGTCATATCTGTCGCTGGACCGTAGAGCCTAGATTTATCGCGCGAAGCTCAATTCAATCGAGCAGTCGCCCGCGCTTTCGACCCGGATTCGGCTTCCACGAGCAAGAGTGAGCGGCTTGCGGAGCCAGTAAGTGGTAGCGAATTCCGGATCGAAGTCACGGATCCAGGCGATGATTTCCTGCCGTCCATCCGGCAGGATTGCCGCGATGCCCGCCGATCCTCTCTTGTCGAGAGTTGGACGGACCGCCAGCAGCGTTCCGGTGGCTGGTTGATCTCCGCACGTGCCGCCCGCCGTGCGGATCGATGAATCACGAGGAGGCGTAAACGTCGCCGGTTTCACGACCGTGGCGGCGATCGCCTGGGAGGGTTTGTTCTTCTCTGTCTCAGGAGCCCCACCATCCACCCACGCCGCGATGAGCGCGATCTCGAACGGCGACAGCGACGGATCGTTCGCGAAGTCGCCATAGCCGCGCGCGGCGCTCCACTTCGGCATCCGGCGGGTCAGCGCCTCCTCCTTGATCGCCACGGCCCAGGGTCGTGCCTCTTGGTACGTGGTCAGGAAAATCGTGGATTTTCCACCCGCGCGATGACAATCGGCGCACCGTGCACTGAAGATCGGTGCGATCTCACGATCCCACGTGACCCTCGTCGTGATGCGATCGTGGGCGTCGAGGGTGAACGTGAAAAGAAGAAAGGCCCCGGCGGCGAGCACCGCGAGGGCCTTAACTTCTAACTTTTGACTTTGAACTTTCGTTAGTGCCCTCCGTTGCCGCGGCCACCCAGGTCGAGCTTGTAGTTCTCTCCGGGCTTCACCCCGTCGATGGAGTACACGATCCCCGTGAACATCATCTCTTCCCACGTCTGATCGCCCCATGCGACGTCGACGCCAGGGTCAGGATTCGACTTGTTCGTCGGCGAGTTGTCGTAGTGGGCCACCGCGTGGATTCTCGTACCCTTGGGGAGCTTCAGCGGCTCGGCGAAGATGTAATCGGTCTGCCAGTTGAAGTCATACTTCGGCACCGCCAGGATCACTTCCGACCGGCCGTCCGGGTAGATGGCCGTGTACTCCCAGCTCTTTCCGCGCAGGTGCGTGTGCGGCAACAGCGACCGGAGCGTCACGTCGGTCAGCGTCGTCATGTCAGCGGAAATGGAGTAGTCCTTTTCTCCCGCCGGAATCTTGAGCTGACCGTTGATCAGCGTGCCGAGCCGCAGCTCGGTTTGAGGCGGTTCCTTGGCGAAGAACAGCCCGACCTTCGTGCGATCGATGGCTTCCTTGCCGTTCGTCGTGTAGTGCATCTGCAGGACGATGGTCGAACCCGCGCGAATCAGAACCGCCGATCCCGGATCGAAGCTGAACGCGCTCGTGCCGGGAGCGAAACCTCCGATGAATGCGCCGAGACGCTGCGGCGCGGGGAACAGGCCCTGGGCTTTACCGTGCTTGGGGTCCACCGGTTTTTCGGCCGCGGCCGATCCCGTCTGGCCTTTCGGTATGTCCATGCCCTTCGCAAACGTGAATCCGCCCGGCCTCGGTTCGGGCTTTGGCGGCCGGGCCGTCACGATCACGTGGTGGACGACCGCTCGCGCGCCGGGCCGCACTTCCAGCCCCTGCAGCCACTTGTCTTCCGTGAAGTTCGTGGGGATTTCAAAGTACTGGTACTCGACGAAGCCATCCGCCGGCACCTTGTAGTCCACCGGCATCTCGATGACGGCATCCGGCTGGCCCAGCGACCAGCCGTCCACGTACTTCGGCGCCGGAGGCAGATCCTTGTCGTCTCCTTTTGGTGCGCCATTGTTCGCCCAGCGCAGCAGCACCGACTTCTCGGCTTCGCTCAGGCTGCGATCGTTCGAGAACCTGCCGTGCGCCTTGTCGGCATGCCACGGAGGCATGACGCCGTCGCCGACTTTGTCGCGGATGTCCTTCGCCCTGGGACGGACGTCCTCGTAAGTCAGGAGAGGCATCGGACCGATCTCACCGGGCCGATGGCAACCGGTGCAGTTCTTATAGAGGATGGGCGCCACGTCCTTCGTGAACGTGGGGATTGCCGGCTTCGATGCCGCCTGATCCGGTGACGCGCCGCTGGCACCGACGATCGCCGCGCCGAGCATGACGCTCGTCACACCCACTGCAACCAACGTTCTCATGCGATCTGCCTTTCGTGTGCTACTCATGTCGCTTCTGTTCCTGGCGGCCCGCTGTCGTGGGCGGTGACGTTGTGGCCGGCGAATAGAGAATCCCGGTGTACTGCATTTCCTCCCAGGTTTGATCTCCCCACCTTACGTCGACCGACGGATCCGGGTTCGACCGATTCGAAGTGGAGTTGTCGTACCACGCCGATGAAAGAATCTTCGAGCCCTTTGGAACCTGTAACGGAACCTTGAACATGTAGTACGTCTGCCAGTTGAAGTCGTACCTCGGCACCGAGAGGATGGTCTTTTTGGACCCGTCCGGGAGCAGCAGCACGTATTCCCACTTCTTGCCGCGAACGTGGGTGTGCGGAAACAGGCCCCAGATCGTCGTGTCCTGCGAGAACTCGACATCCGCATCAACTTTGACGTCTGCCGCTCCGGCCGGCAGCCGCAGCGTCGTGTTAAAGAACTGGCCCGCCCGGACTTCGCGTGGCGCAGGATCCTTCGAGAAGATCAGCCCCACCTTCGTGCGATCCGTCTCGTCCTGTCCGGCCGACGTGTAATGCATCTGCAGTTCGAGGACGCCGCCAGGTTCCAGCCGAAGCGCCGTGCCCGGCGCAAAGACCTGCGGGTTTGTCCCCGGAGCGTAGGTCGCCAGGAGGCGGGCCGGCACGCCATCCTTCACCTGGGGACGCAAGCCGGAGAGACCATCAGACGGAAAGTTCGAGATTTCAGGGTTCAGCTTCAGCACGGGCTGGCGCTGAATGTCGGGCTTCGCCTTGTACCTGAGGAGCACGTGATGCACGACGTTCCGGTTGCCCGGCCGGATCTCGATGGCCTGCACCCATTTCGGTTCCTTGAAATTGGTCGGGATGTAGAAGTATTCGTACTGAATCACCTCGTCAGCCGGAACCTTGTAGTCTTCCTGCATCTCGAACACGGCGTCTGGTGTGCCGATGCTCCAGCCCTTCGGATAGTCCGGCGTGCCGGGCATATCCTTCAGGTCGCCCTTCGGCGCGCCGTTCGCAACCCACCGGAAGATCGTGCTCTTCTCCTGATCGGTCAGGCCACGCTCGTTGAGGAACGTCCCGTGCGGCATGTCGGCGTGCCACGGCGGCATCGCGCCTTCATCGATCTTGTCCCGGATGTCCTTCGCCCTGGGCCGCACGTCGTCGTAGGTGAGCAGCGACATCGGGCCGATTTCGCCAGGCCGATGGCAGGACGTGCAGTTCTTGAAAAGGATTGGCGCCACGTCCCTCGTGTAGGTCGGGACCGGCGACGCCGGTTTCGGATTCTGAGGTGCGGCGAAGGTCAACGCGCCCAGAAAAATGGCCGCCATTGCAGCGAGCGGCACGGTCTTTCGCATTGAAATCACTCCGGAAAATGCGGAATCTGGGAGGCCGTATTCTACCATGCGGCCGGTTAACGGATCCCGGATCCCGGACAACGGACCCCGGTGTGGGTCAGCACCTACAGCGCGACTCTGTGGCGGCCGCTGTGCAGATAGTTCATCGTCTGCACCGTGAGCATGATCGTGAAGTCCAGCTTCGTCTCAGCTTCGGGCTGTTTCAGCCGAAGGTTCATCTCGTTTGCGCGCTTCATCATGTTCTCGAGCACCTGATCGATCGTGTATTGGTATTCACCCGTGCCGGCCGCGACCATCCGGCGCACTTCCTTGCGGACGCGCGCGATGAAGCGCGCAGCCTTCATGTTCGTTGCGAATTCCGGCCGATCCGAAAAGAGACGGTTCAAGTCGCGATCGTAGAAGTGGGGATGTTCGACGCCGTAATGACGGCGCTTTCGCTCGTAGTGCGCCCGCAGCGTCTTGCGGATGCTGTGCAGCGGCTCCACTTTGCGCCGGGTATTGACGATCATGGGCTTGCCGGACAGCTCGCGCATCAACACGTCGAGATATTCCAGTTTCTTGAGCGCGGGCCAGCCGGCGTAGCGTCCGCGCCAGTCTGATTCCGGCGCCAGCCACACCGCAAACGTCTCCGCGAAATCCTCGTCCGGGTGGCTTTGCGCGTACCAGCTGTCCAGGTGAAGCACGAAGCTTTTACTGTACGGCTTCGGCGTGTAGTAGTCGGGATACTGCATGTAGGACGGGCCAAACAGCTGCTGTCGCCGCCGGCGCTGGCGGAGCTTGTACGCGTTGTCAATGGCATGCCCCGCTTCGTGGCGCAGAATCTTCATGCACCAGGCTTCGTTCCCGCCTTCGACCTCGAGCATCTGCGCGCGTTCCAGCTTTTCGAGCCGCGGGTGCGCCAGGTAGAACGGAATCGCGACACCGGGAACGCCATCGGGCGAGAACCACTCAGCCGACAGCCAGAAGTGAGGTTGAAATACGAGGCCGCGCGCATCGAGCTCCCGCTGCAGTTCGGCGATGCGTGATTCGAGGGTGCTGCCTTCAATCGACACACCGAGCTCGGCGATCCGCAGGTCGAGCAGCTTTTCATCAGGCCAGGGGGCCCATTCATCAGCGGGGATGATGCGCGGCGTTTTGGGGGCGGCAGCCGTATCAACGGTCATCGGGGGTCCCGGTCGTTCCAGCCGCACAGTCTAGCAGTGTTGAAGCCCCTCGTTGGCTGTGGTATACCCAAAGGCCCCCAGCCGATCGCCACCCAGGACAGGTACCTACAGTGTTTCTTCACTGTTTGTTCACGACTTCCGAGTGTCAGACCGATACTCTGACGAGCATGAGCCCTGTCATTCGCGGGTACTTTCAGTTCCAGGCCGGGACGGCCTCGGATTCAAAGGAGCGTGTATGAAACTGGCCGGTCGGGCCGCCTTCATGGCGGCTGTTGTCGTCGTTGTGGCCGCTCGGGCGTCCGCCGCCCCGCAAGCGTCGCAATCCGGCACGTCACAGCAACCGCCGCCGCCGCCCCCCGCGACCACTCAGACGACTCCCCAGCAGCCCACGACCCCACCTGATGAACCGAAGTACGAAGAGACGGTTGTCGTCAGCGCCTCGAGGACAGCGGAGAAGCTGACCAATGCGCCGGTGACGATGTCGGTGATTACGGCGAAGACGATCCAGCAGGCCACGTCGCAGAATTTTGCCGAGCTGCTGCGGCCCATTCCCGGGTTGAACATGACGCAGGTCTCGGCGCGCGACATCAACGTGACGAGCCGTGCGGCCACCGGGACGCTCGCCACAGGCCTCCTCGCCCTGCTCGACGGCCGCAGCCTGTATCAGGACATGTTCGGGTTCGTCATGTGGGACTTCCTGCCGGTGAACTTGAATGAGATCAAGCAGATTGAGGTGCTTCGCGGGCCGGCCTCGGCGGTGTGGGGCGCGAATGCGCTGTACGGGGTCGTCAACGTGATCAGCAAATCGCCGCGCGAGATGCAGGGGACCAGCGCCACGTTCGGTGTGGGATCGTTCGGGCGGTCCGGCGGCGAAGGATCGGCTCCGCTTTGGTACGCCAGCGGCACGCACGCCCAGGCCGTGAACGAGCGCTGGGCCTACAAGCTGTCGGCCGGTGTCTACTCGCAGGATCCGCTCTCTCGTCCGACCGGAGCCATTCCGTGCAACCGGCCGGAAGTCTGCACCGTTCCCACCACCACGTACCCTCCGTTCACCAACTCGGGAACGACGCAGCCGAAGTTCGACACGCGTGTCGACTACGACTATCCCGACGGCGCCAAGTTGTCGTTCGCGGGCGGCGTCGCCGGAACCGACGGCATGATGCACAGTGGAATCGGTCCGTTCGACATCCAGAGCGGTACCGTGATGGGTTATGGGAAGGCGAACTACTCGAAGAAGGCGCTGCGTGCCGCGTTCTTCACGAATATTCTCCACGGCGACGCCACCAACCTGCTCGCGGTGAATCCACTGACCGGGAAACAGATTACGTTCGCGTTCGACACGAAGACCTACGACTTCGAGCTATCGAACGCCACGGCACTCGGCACACATAACGTGTTCAATTACGGGGGCAACCTGCGGTTCAACACCTTCGATCTCGAGATCGCGCCGCAGGCGGACAATCGCACAGAGTTCGGTACGTACGTCCAGGACGAGATCTTCCTCTCCAACTATTTCCGCCTGACACTTGGCGCGCGTGTGGATCGTTTCGACTATCTGGACGCCTGGGTGTTTTCACCCCGCACGGCGTTCCTGATCAAGCCAAAAGACAATCAAACGATTCGAGTATCGTATAACCGCGCCTATCGTGCGCCGTCGGTCATCAACAACTGGCTGTCAACCGTCATCGCTCGACCTGTGGATCTTCGGCAGCTCGGCGGTCCGGCCAATTACGTGCTTCCGGTCAACATTGTGGGGAATCAGAACCTCACGGAGCAGTCGCTCGACGCCTACGAGATTGGATACTCCGGTATGCTGCCGAATCGCGCCGTGGTCTCTGCCGCCTTCTACGTGAACAACGTGAAGGAGGAGATTCTGTTTACGGAAGATCCGTCGGGCAGGTACACGGCCGCCAACCCGCCCGCGAACTGGCCGATCAACCCCGCCTTGATCAACTTCATCTACGCGGCAGGACGCACCCTGCCCGGACGCTTCACGTACGAGAATTTCGGCAAGTACAGTCCAGAAGGGATTCGAGCTGGGAATCGACAGCCCGGTCAACGCCTATCTCAATGTGTTTGCCAACTACACCTATCAGGCGACCCCGGATCCGAAGGACTTCGATCTCAGTGAGCTGAACCTGCCGCCGCAGAACCGCTTCAACGCCGGCGTATCGTTCGTCTACGAGCGATACCTCGGGAATTTTTCCGTGGGCTACACCGACGATGCGTTCTGGCAGGACGTGCTGGATGCGGCCTACCACGGCACCACCAAGCCGTACACGCTCGTGAACGCCGGGTTCGGCGTGAAGTGGGGCCAGAAGGATCGCATCACCACGTCCATCAAGGCGATCAACCTCGCCAACCAGACCGTGCAGCAGCACGTCTTCGGCGACATCACGAAGTTCCAGGTCGTCGGCGAGTTCAGGGTGCAGTTCTAGAAAGTTAAAAGTTAAAAGTTAGAAGTTAAAAGTACGGTGGAGGGAAGAGACAGGCGGGGCCGCAGTACAATGGTTCCGTTGTTCCTTTCTTATCTCTCCGTCTTTTAACTTTTAACTTTTAACTTCTAACTTTTGATGATCCGTCTCCTTGCCCTCGACATTGATGGCACGCTTCTCGACAGCGACGGCAACATTCCATCAGTCAATCGGGATGCCATCGCTCGCGCCATCGACGCCGGCGTCGAAATTGCGCTGGCGACTGGACGCCGCTACGACTTCGCGCGACCGATCTTCGAATCGCTCCCGGGACCGCTGACCCTCATCCTCAGCAACGGCGCCATCGTGAAAACCCGTGACGGGCAGACACTGATGCGAAGCCTGCTCCCGCGCGAGATCGCGCGCAGTGTCCTCGTGGACTTCACCGAGCATCGCGCCAGCGCTGCGGTCGTGTTCGACCGGCCCCGTGAAGGCCAGGTGGTATTCGAAGCGATCGAGTGGGAGCATCCGCGCCACAGCCGTTTCTTCGAAGCCAACCGTCCCTTTCTTGCTGAGGTGTCGCCCCTCGAGAACTGCCTGACGGAGGATCCGATCCAGGTGATGTTCACGGGCGGATGCGCCGCGATGCGCTTACTGTTTGAACGGCTCCAGGAGCGAGCCTCGGCCTTTTCGGTCGCGCTGACCGAATACGAGCATCGGGATTTCTCTCTCGTGGACGTCGTGACCGTTGGATGTTCCAAGGGGTCGGCGCTTCGTGCCTGGGCTGGCGAGCGTGGCTTTTCGCGCGATCAGGTGATGGCGATGGGGGACAATCTGAACGATCTGCAGATGCTCGAGTTTGCGGGAACGGCTGTGCTCATGGAGAACGCCCTGCCGGAGCTGAAGGCCCGCGGTTGGCCCGTCACGGCCAGCAATAATGATGGCGGCGTGTCGCAGGCGATTGAGCGCTACGTTCTGCAGGCCCAGGCTCAAGGCTTAGGCTCAAGGACCTCGAGCGATCGGAAAGGCGTCCTAGTAGTCATGGCAATGGGTATGGGAATGCGGCTGCCGAAGTCAGAGCGCGCTCGCGGCCACCGGGGCGGTGCGGCCGCGGCCCCGGCTGCGGCTCCGGCGACCCCGAAGAAGAAAAACACACTGACCTCCGCGGCGTGGCAGGAAGCTAAGACGCTGATCTGGGCGCGTCGCGGCCGGCTGGCGCTCGGCCTGGCGCTGATGCTGGTCAATCGGCTGTCGGGACTCGTGCTGCCCGCGACCTCGAAGTTCCTCATCGACGACGTCATCGGCAGGAAGCGTGCCGAGATGCTGATACCGCTGGCGATCGCGGCGGGAGCCGCGACGCTGGTCCAGGCCGTGTCGTCGTTCGCGCTGTCGCAGGTCCTCGGCGTTGCGGCTCAGCGCGCGATCACGGACATGCGCCGGCGCGTTGAAGCGCACGTCGCCCGCCTTCCGATCAGCTACTTCGATTCGACACAGTCCGGCGTCCTGATCTCTCGAATCATGACGGATGCGGAGGGCATCCGGAACCTGGTCGGGTCCGGCCTCGTTCAACTCGCGGGCAGTGTGGTCACGGCTCTTTTCGCGCTGGCCTACCTCTTCTACCTGAACTGGTACCTGACGTGTATCACCATCGTTGCGCTGGCCGCATTTGGTGGCGCGATGGCGCTCGCGTTCAAGCGCCTGCGTCCCCTGTTCCGCGAGCGCGGAAAAATCAACGCCGAAGTGACCGGCCGCCTGAATGAAACGCTGGGCGGGATCCGCATCGTCAAGACCTACACGGCGGAGAAGCGCGAGGAGCTCGTCTTCACCCGGGGCGTCCACCGCCTGTTCCGCAACGTGGCGCAGTCGATCACCGGGGTCTCAGGCATCACGGCATTCTCCACCGTCGTCGTCGGCGCCATCGGCGTGATCATGATCGTCGTCGGCGGCCGTTCGATCATAGACGGGCACATGACGCTCGGGGACTTCATCAACTACATCCTGTTCACGGGCCTCATGGCCGCGCCCGTCGTGCAGATCGCGTCAATCGGCACGCAGATCAGCGAAGCGTTCGCCGGCCTCGATCGCATCCACGATCTGATGACGATGAGGACCGAGGACGATGAGGACAGCACCCGGCCGCCGCTCGACGAGATCGACGGTGAGATTGCCTTCGAGGACGTCACCTTCGAATACAACGCCGGCGTGCCGGTGTTGAAGCACGTGAGCTTCCGCGCTCCGGCTGGCACGACGACCGCCCTGGTCGGCTCGAGCGGATCCGGCAAGAGCACGCTCATCAGCCTCGTCATGGCGTTCAACCGGCCGAAAGAAGGACGCATTCTCATCGACGGCCGCGATCTCGCGTCGGTGCGCCTCCGCGACTACCGGTCGCAGCTGGGCGTCGTGCTCCAGGACAACTTCCTGTTCGACGGCACCGTCGGCGACAACATCCGGTATGGACGGATGGAAGCGACGATGGACGAGATTCGGGGCGTGAGCCACGTGGCGCACGCGGACGAGTTCATCGACAAGTTCGAGAAGAAATACGACACGATTGTGGGGGAGCGCGGTGTGAAACTGTCCGGCGGTCAGCGCCAGCGCGTGGCGATCGCGCGCGCGATTCTCGCCGACCCGCGCATCCTGGTCCTGGACGAAGCGACCTCCAGCCTCGACAGCGAGAGCGAGGCGCTGATTCAGGACGGCCTGCGATCGTTGCGCGCCGGACGGACGACCTTCGTGATTGCTCACCGGCTGTCGACGATTCGCAGCGCCGATCAAATCCTGGTGCTCGAGCACGGGGAAATCGTGGAACGCGGGACCCACGCCGAGCTGCTCGCGCTCGGCGGCCGCTACCGCACGCTGTACGACAAACAGTACACGCTCGAGTCGGATCGCTTCATCAACCCCGGAGAAGATTTCACGCCAGATCTTCCGAAAGCGAAGGTTGCCGTGCCCGTGCGTCCGGACCGGGCGCTGTAGTCCTCCGCCTTCGCGGCTGCGCCGCTTCGGCGAGACAGCCTTCGCCTGGGTCGTTAGCGAAGGCTGGCGAAGATTCGCGGTAAAATCCTCAATCGACAATCATCGATCGACAATCAGCAATCAACCAAATCCGCAATCATCAATCAGCAATCAGCAATCGATATGCAGTTTATTTACACCATGAAAGGCCTGGGGAAAGTCCATCCTCCAGACCACGTCGTCCTGAAAGACATCTGGCTGTCGTTTCTGCCTGGCGCGAAGATTGGCGTCCTCGGGCTCAACGGCTCGGGGAAGAGCACGCTCCTGCGGATCATGGCCGGGGAGGATCAGCAGTTTGTCGGCGAAGCCTGGCCGGCCGAGGGCATCAGCGTCGGTTTCTTGCCGCAGGAGCCCCGGCTCGATTCGTCGAAAACCGTGCTCGGCAACGTCGAGGAAGGCGTCGCCGAACTCAAGGCACTCCTGACCCGGTACGACGAGATCAACGCGAAGTTCGGCGAGGACCTGTCCCCGGAGGAGATGGACAAGGTTCTCGAGGAGCAGGGGAAGGTCCAGGATCGGATCGAGGCGGCGAACGGGTGGGATCTCGACTCGCGCCTGGAACTCGCCATGGACGCGCTGCGGCTCCCGCCGCCTGACGCCGACGTGACGACGCTGTCTGGGGGCGAGCGGCGCCGTGTTGCGCTCTGCCGGCTGCTGCTCAAGTCTCCCGACCTGCTCCTGCTGGACGAGCCGACGAACCATCTCGATGCTGAATCGGTCGCCTGGCTCGAACGTTTTCTGAAGGACTATCCCGGCACCGTCGTAGCCGTGACCCACGATCGGTACTTCCTCGACAACGTGGCCGGCTGGATTCTCGAGCTCGATCGGGGGTCGGGGATCCCCTGGGAGGGCAACTACTCGTCCTGGCTCGAGCAGAAACAGAAACGTCTCGAGATCGAGGAGAAGGCCGAAACCAAGCGCCAGCGCACGCTGTCTCGGGAGCTCGACTGGATCCGCATGTCCCCGCGCGCACGCCAGGCGAAGGGCAAGGCCCGCTTGAATGCGTACGAGGACCTGCTCAAAGAGGAGACGGCCCAGAAGATCGAGCAGGTCGAGATTTACATTCCCCCGGGCCCGCGGCTTGGCGATATCGTCGTCGAGGCTCGAGGCCTGCGGAAGGGATACAGCGACCTGCTCTTGATGGACGACGTGACGTTCACGCTGCCGCGCGGCGGGATCGTCGGCGTCATCGGCCCGAACGGAGCCGGCAAGACGACGTTGTTCCGCATGATCACCGGAGCGGAGCACCCCGACGCCGGGGCCTTGCGTCTCGGAGAGACGGTGAGTGTCGGTCATGTCGATCAGTCGCGCGACGCGTTGTCACCGGACAAGAGCGTGTGGGAAGAGATCACCGGTGGACGCGACAACGTGGAGCTGGGGAAGCGCGAGGTTGCTTCGCGCGCATACGTCTCGTGGTTCAACTTCAAGGGGCGCGATCAGCAGCGCAAGGTCGGTTCGCTGTCAGGCGGCGAACGCAATCGCGTGCACCTGGCCAAGCTGTTGAAAGGCGGAGCCAATCTCCTCCTGCTGGACGAGCCGACGAACGATCTCGACGTCGACACCCTCCGCGCGCTCGAAGAGGCGCTCCTGGCCTTTGCCGGCTGTGCCGTCGTCATCAGCCATGACCGCTGGTTTCTCGACCGCATCGCGACGCATATGCTCGCGTTCGAGGGCGACAGCAAGGTGGTGTGGTTCGAAGGGAATTACCAGGACTACGAAGCCGATCGGCATCGCCGGCTCGGGGCCGAGGCCGATCAGCCGCACAGGATCAAGTATAGGAAACTGACAAGGTAAAAGTTAAAAGTTAGAAGTAAAAAGTGAAGAGTGAACGCTCTGACTTTTAACTTTTAACTTCTAACTTTTCACTTTTTGTCGTCGTCGCCTCCGCCGGTGAGCCGCTCCTGCCGCATCGCGGCGGCACCGAGCATGCCGCCCATGCCCATCGATTCGACGGCGCTGCTCGGAATGAGCATGAGCGCGCCTTTCTCCTTCAACCCCTCGTAGAGCATGTTCATCGCGCGCAAGTGGAGCGCGGTGGGGTTGTCGTGATACGACTTGGCCGCTTCCTGGAATGAATGAGCGATCTCCATCTCCGCTTGTCCGAGGATGATGCGCGCCTGCTTTTCGCGCGCGGCCTGTGCTTCGCGCGACATCGCATCCTGCAGTGCCACCGGGATCACCACGTCACGCATTTCGACCGACGACACGGTGACGCCCCACGGATTGGATCGTTGATCGATCAGCTGCTGAAGTTCGGCCTCGATGCGTTCGCGCCCGCGCAGCAGATCGGTGAGATCGGTGCGCCCGATGATGTCGCGAAGGGCCGTCTGGGCTGCCCAGCTCACGGCCTGCGGATAGTCCTGCACTTCGAGCGCCGCCTTCTGCGCGTCATGCACCATCCAGAACAACACGGCGTCGACGTTGACCGGTACGGTATCGGAGGTCAGCGTCTGCTCGGCGGCAAACGTCGTCGTAATGGTCCGCTGATCGATCCAGGTCGACACCCGATCGACGAACGGCATGATCCAGAAGAGTCCCGGTCCGCGAAGCCCGACGAACCGGCCGAGCCGAAGAACCACGGCCCGTTCCCACTGTTCCGCGATCCTGGGAGCTTGCATGAGGATGACACCGACGATCGCCATCGCCACCAGCGGGATCGGGCTGTTCAGCGCGCGGACACCCAGCATACCGATCGAGAGCGACACAACCAGAATGACGATCGAAATGACGTTCATTCGGGGCGCGCGAACGGCGGAGTCCTGCCCGCGTCCAATGGTGATCATTAGGTTCCTCTCTTGTGCGCACCGAGCGCAGCAGTGATTTCATCAACCGTGAAGCCGGCGGCGTCAGCGTCGGCCAGAACCCTTGTGACGAACGCCCGAAGCCGTCGTTCGTGCTCGCGTGGCGGGCGCGCTTCGGCGGGGGTAGCGCTGATGAACGATCCGACCCCGCGTCGCGTTTCGATGACGCCTGCGCGCTCGAGCTCCGCATAGACCCTGGCCACGGTGTTGGCATTCACGCGAAGCTCCACTGCGAGCTGCCGGACCGTCGGGAGTTGATCCCCGGGCTGCATTCGCCCGGTCGCGATGGCGGCCCGCAGGGAGCGCTCGAGCTGCGCGTAAATCGGCGTTGCGTCCTGAGGGTCTATGGAGATCGTCGCCACTTGCCTGATTATACTAGTTTATTAGTACAACTGGCAATTGCCGTCTCCAATCTGAACAGCTCATTCGCCAGCAGCCAGCAGCCAGCAGCCAGCAGCCAGACAGCCAGGAGCCAGCCGCCAGGAGCCAGAAGCCAGGAGCGAAGCCAGAAGCCATCCAATATGGCAGGATTTGTAATCTCAGCCGTGGTGCCGATTTTGCAGTTTTCCAGGCGACCGGCACGTAATACCGCGACGATGAAACGATAAAGACTGCAAGCACAATAGCTTGCAGGGTCACCCCGAGGATGGTCGGACGGAGTAGGACCCCCGGGGACAATTTAGGGCCTGTCGAAAAATGGCAAGGTGCCGAAAATTGTCCAGGACCGAGTAAGAACGAGGTAGGGCCTGGGCGGGATGGACACACATATGGATCAGATGGCTCGCAAACGGAGACGAAGTGATGCAGGGTTCACCCTGCTTGACATGCTGTTTGTCGTTGCGTTGATCGGCCTGCTGGCGTCGCTGGCGATTCCAGGGCTGATGAAGGCGCGCGGTGCCGCGCAATCGACGTCGGCGATCGGCACTCTGCGCGTGCTCAACAGCAGTGAGCTGAGTTTCGCGATCACATGCGGGCTTGGTTTCTACTCGCCCGATTTGCCGACGCTTGGCGTTCCGCCCCCGGGAAGCGCCGAAGGATTCCTGCCCGACGAGATGACGGCAGGTTTCACGTTCATTAAGAGCGGGTACAACTTCAGCCTCGCCGGAACCGGATTGGCTGGTGCGCCGGCATCCTGTAACGGCCTGGCCGCCGGACAGGCATCACCCGGCTATGCGACCATCGGCGACCCGCTGGATCCGAGCCTCGCGAAATACTTCGGCACGAACTCGGACGGGGTGATCTTTCAGCACTCGGCGTCGCTGGCGGCGACGATGCCCGAAAGCGGCAGTCCGCCGGCCGGTTCACCGATTCAGTAGCTCTCGGAGGTTCAAGGCTTCTTACTCAGCGCTGCAGGATACCGTGGGGGTGAACGCTTCGTAGTATCGTTAGCCGTCCGATTTGGAGGGCATCGATGCTCAGGCGCACCCCCCGTTACCTTCTTCTCCCGCTCGCGCTCCTCATCACGATCAGCGCCTCCTCTGCCGCGCAGGGGATCACGACTCCCAAGCAATTCTTCGGCTTCAACATCGGCGACGACTATCAGCTCGCGACCTACGATCAGTTCATCGAGTACTGGCAGAAGCTCGACAAAGAATCCGATCGGATGAAGGTCGTCGAGATCGGCAAGACGGCCGAAGGCCGCCCGCAGCTGATGGCCATCATCACGTCACCCGAGAACTTCAAGAAGCTCGATCGCTACAAGGACATCTCGCGACGGCTGGCGACGGTCGACGGGTTGACCGATGACCAGGCCCGCGCGCTCGCGAAAGAGGGCAAGGCCGTCGTGTGGTTCGACGGCGGGTTGCACGCCACCGAGGTGCTCGGATCACACCAGCTGATCGAAACCGTCTACCAGCTCGTGAGCCGGAATGATGCGGAGACGCTCAGGTTTCTGAACGACCTCGTCATCCTCGCGGTGCACGCCAACCCGGACGGGATGCAGCTCGTGTCCAGCTGGTACATGCGCGAAAAGGAGCCCACGCGCCGATCGACGAATGGATTGCCACGCCTCTACGAGAAATACGCGGGCCACGACAACAACCGGGATTTCTACATGTCGAACCTTCCGGAGAGCATCAACATGAACCGGGTGCTCTATACCGAATGGTTCCCGCAGATCATGTATAACCACCACCAGACCGGCCCTCCCGGGGCGGTGATGTTCGCGCCGCCGTTCCGCGATCCATTCAACTTCAACTTCGATCCGCTCGTGCCGATCGGCATCGACATCGTCGGTGCCGCGATGGCGAATCGAATGGCGGCGGAAGGGAAGCCAGGGCTCACGAGCCGCAAGGGATCGAGCTATTCGACCTGGTGGAATGGCGGCCTGCGGACAACCGTCTATTTCCACAACATGATCGGCCTGCTGACGGAAACCATCGGCAACCCGACGCCGGTCTCGATTCCGTTCATCCCGTCGAAACTGCTGCCTGATTCGAATCTGTACTACCCGATCGAACCGCAGCAGACCTGGCATTTCAGGCAGTCCATCGACTACTCGGTGACGGCCAACTATGCGGTCTTCGATGTGGCTTCGCGGAACAAGGACACGTTCCTGTACAACATCTACCAGATGGGGAAGAACTCCATCGAACGGGGCAATCGCGACAGCTGGACGACAAGCCCGAGAAAGATCATCGCCGCGGAAGCAGCCGTAACGCCGTCAGGGAGCGGTCGAGGCGGACGCGGCGGCGCAGCCGATGTGCCGAGTGATGAAGCTCCCGGCTCGGGCGCAGGTGGCGGGCGCGGTGGGCGAGGCGGAACCATTGCGCAGTTCAAGACGCTTCTGCGCGATCCCAGTCTGCGAGATCCACGCGGCTTCGTCGTTCCTTCCGATCAGCCGGACTTCCCGACGGCGACGAAATTCATCAACGCCCTGATCAAGACGGGAATCACTATCCATCGAGCGACTGCCGCGTTCACGGTTGGCGGCAAGACGTATCCTGCGGGGTCTTACGTCGTGAAGTCCGCACAGCCCTTCAGGCCGCACGTGCTCGACATGTTCGAACCGCAGGATCATCCGGACGACATCCCGTACCCGGGTGGCCCGCCGACGCGTCCGTACGACAACGCGGGCTGGACCCTCGCGTATCAGATGGGGGTGAAGTTCGATCGAATTCTCGATGGGTTCGACGGCCCCTTCGAAAAAGTGACCGGCCTCCAGTCGCCGGCGCCGGGCAAAGCGGCTACCGCGTCGACCGTCGTCCTGAGCCATGGGGCCAACAACGCGTTCATCGCGATCAATCGGCTGCTGGCAACCGGACGGAACGTCCAATGGGTGCAGGCGGGCGACCACCCGTTCCTCGTCACGGGCGCGTCACTGGCCGAGCTGCAAAAGCTCGCGGCCGACCTTGGCGTGAACTTCGAAGCCGCGCCTGCCAATCTTTCCCTGGCCGGGGCGTTGAAGTTGCGCAAGCCTCGCATCGCGGTCGCCGACCAGTACGGAGGCTCGATACCGTCCGGGTGGACTCGCTACGTGCTCGAGCAGTTCGAGTTCCCGTTCGAGATTGTCTACCCGAAAGCGCTTGATGCGGGCAACCTGTCCAGCCGCTTCGACGTCATCATCCTGCCCTCAGGCGTCGGACCCGCGCCGCCAGGGACCGGGCGGGGCGGCGGTGCTGGAGGCCGGGGAGGCGGTGCCGGCGGTGCAATAGACGAGGGCATCCCGGCGGAGTATCAGCCGATGCTGGGGTCCTACACCGCCGCGCAGTCGGCACCGCAGCTCAGACGATTTCTCGAGGATGGCGGGACGATTCTCGCTGTTGGGCGATCGGGAGCGAATCTTGCGCAGCTCTTCGGCTTGCCGATTGAAAACCACCTCGTCGAGCGCTCAGCGGATGGCACGGCCCGTCAAATTCCGTCAGAGAAGTACTACGTGCCGGGATCCGTTCTTCGTGTTGCCGTCGACAACACCGCTCCGGTTGCGCACGGCTTCGACTCGCACGTCGATGTCTTCTTCGACAACAGCCCCGTCTTCGCCCTGGGCCCAGAGGCGATGATGAAAGGCATACGGCCGGTTGCCTGGTTCGACACCGCGTCGCCGCTGCGAAGCGGATGGGCCTTCGGCCAGGGCTATTTGAACGGCGGCGTGGAAATCGTGCAGGCCTCTATAGGGAAGGGCAGGCTGATTCTATTCGCTCCGGAAATCACGTTCCGAGCACAGCCGCACGGGACGTTCAAGTTCCTCTTCAATGGGATTTATCTTGGGGCGGGCTCAGCGGGAGGATCTGCGACCGCGACGGAATCGGCCTCGAAGCGGGCCGTCCCGACTCGCTGAAAATCAAAGGGCCGGCTGAAATCGGTGCCGGCCCTTCTCTGCCTGAACTTCAGCGAGCTAGCGCTTCTTGCCGCCCCGGGCTTTGCCACCCTTGCGCTTGGCTGATGATCGCTTGGCTGCCTTGCGCTTGGCCGCTGGGGCTGACTTCCGGCTGGCTTTCCTGGCCACCTTCTTCGCTTTCTTCGCTTTCTTCGCGCGTGCCTTCGGGGCCTTTTTCGCGCGAGCAGCAGGGGCCTTCGCCTTCTTGGCGGCCTTGGACGGAGCCCGGCGGGGTTTTTTCGCCTGCTGCTGGCCGGCGCCAGCCGCCGGAGTCGTTGGCACAGCTGCTGGGGAACTGGCTGGCCCGGCAGGTTCGACGGGCGCGCTCCCGAGAATGCTGCCGCCTGGGTCCCCCTGCGTCAGCAGGCCCTCGCCGTCGTCGTCCAGGTACGAATCATCAGCCATAGCGTCTCCTTGTCCAAGTGATGAGTGCGTGTCTGCGGGATTGCGATGCCAGCGCATGTTAGCAGACGACCGCGCAATCGGAGCAGTCAATGTAGAGTGAAAGTGAGTTCGAACGTGCACAACTTTCACCAGGAAGTGCTGGACGCGCTGGCAGGCCACGGTTTGATCCCCGGACCGGAGACCTCTCCACAACAGCTGCGCAACGCCGCGCGCGACCTTTACAAATACGAAATTCGCCGGCTGCGCGATCGGCTTCTCGCCCGGGAGTTCCCGAAGAGCGATTATGCGGACCGAGTCATCGCCCTTCGGCGACGGTATTGGCTCCTGTCGGTTCCCTTGGAATTGTGGGTCCTGCGCGACCAGTAGCTTCGAAATCGGTCTTCAATCAACGCCACCCACTGTCACACTGCATTCCGCCAAAGGATCAACAGGAGGAAGGGAGAAAGGGAGAAGAATACTTATTGTTCTCCTTTCTCCTCTTCTCCTGTTGTTTCCTGGGGCAATGCAGCGTGACTGTGACAGTCGCTGATTGGGCCGCAGAATGCGGACGACGCCCCTGTCCGCGATCCGCATTACCATTCAGCTATGCAGGATTTCGAGAAACTCGGGCTCTTCTATCTCGGTCGCGAATACGACGTCGCCGTAGGAAAACGCCTCGATCCGCCTGTGCTCTACGACTCCCGCGATCTTGTGACCCACGCGGTGTGCGCGGGATGACGGGCAGCGGCAAAACAGGGCTGTGCATCTCGCTCATCGAAGAGGCGGCGATCGACGGGGTTCCCGTCATCGCGATCGATCCGAAGGGCGATCTCGGCAACCTGCTCCTGACGTTCCCGTCCCTGGCGGCCGGCGATTTCCGTCCCTGGATCGACGAAGACGAAGCACGACGGGCCGGAGTATCGGCCGACGCCTTCGCAGCTCAGCAGGCCGACATGTGGCAGAAGGGACTGGCTGATTGGGGCGAGGACGGGGCTCGGATCGAGCGCCTCCGCAAAGCCGCCGACTTTGCCATTTACACACCTGGAAGCCGCTCCGGGTTGCCGGTCTCGCTGCTGCAGTCGTTTGCCGCGCCGGCCGCCGCCATTCGCGACGACGCCGAAGTGCTGGGAGAACGGGCGGCCAGCACGGCGACAAGCCTGTTGTCGCTCGCCGGTGTCGACGCTCCTCCTCGCAGCCGCGAGCACACCCTGGTCACCAACATTCTGACCTCGGCGTGGAAGAGTGGAGGAGATCTCGATCTGGCGGCGCTCATCCAGCAGGTCCAGGCCCCGCCATTTCAGAAAGTCGGCGTCGTGGATCTCGAGGCGTTCTTTCCTCAGAAGGAGCGCTTCGACCTGTCGATGCGTTTCAACGCGGTTCTTGCGGCACCCGGATTCGAGCAGTGGTTCGAAGGCGAGCCGCTGGACCCGGCGAAATTGCTCTACACCTCCGACGGCCGGCCGCGCGTCGCCGTTTTCTCCATCTCGCACCTCGGGGATGCGGAACGAATGTTCTTCGTTTCGCTGTTGCTGAACCAGGTGCTGGGCTGGATGCGCGCCCAGAGCGGGACGGGCAGCCTGCGCGCGATCCTCTACATGGATGAAATCGCCGGGTACTTTCCACCGGTGTCGAACCCTCCCTCGAAGGGGCCGCTGCTGACGCTCTTGAAACAGGGTCGCGCGTTCGGCCTCGGCGTCGTGCTCGCGACCCAGAATCCGGTGGACCTCGACTACAAGGGACTGTCGAATATCGGCACGTGGTTCCTGGGACGCCTGCAGACCGAGCGGGACAAAGCCCGCGTGCTCGACGGGCTCGAAGGGGCGTCGGCCGGGTCGTTCGATCGCGCGCAGGTGGATCGCCTGCTCTCCGCGCTTCAGAAGCGTGTGTTCCTGCTCCACAACGTGCACGAAGAGAAGCCCGTCACGTTCCAGACGCGCTGGACGCTCTCGTACCTGCGCGGACCGCTGTCTAGGGATCAAATCCGGTCGCTGATGTCCGGTCGCGTACGGCCTCCGGTTCCGCCTCAAGCGGCCTCGGGCACTTCGGCTCCGGTCAAGCAGCGGCCTGAATCTGCCTCAGGAGCGGCGTCAGATCGCCTGCCGGTCCTGCCGCCGGGCATCGAGCAGTTTTTCATTCCTCGCCAGGCGCCAAGCGCGCCAAAGGCGGTCCTGTATTCACCGGTCGTCGTGGGCGCAGTGCGGATCGGATTCGCCGATCCCAAGCTTGGCGTCGATTCGGTCCGCGACATCGTGTATGCCGCCTCTATCGGCGAAGGTCCGATCGCCCTCGACTGGGCTGCCGCCAGGCAGCTCGAAGTCGAGGCGGGGGCGCTGGCCCGGTCACCGGAAAAGGATGCGAGCTTCGAGCCTTTGCCTCCCGCCGGCGCTCAGCCGAAGAACTATCCGGTCTGGGAAAAGGCGTTCAAACAATGGCTGACACAGAACGAGCGGCTGCAGCTGTTGCGTCATCGTGAGACCGGGCTGTCGTCGCGCCCGAACGAAACCGAGGGCGACTTCAAGGTCCGTGTGCAGGATGCGGCCCGCGCCGCCCGGGATGCGGCAGTCGATGCCGTGCGACAGAAATATGCGGCGCGGCAGGCAGCGCTGGCCGAGCGGCTGCGGAAGGCCGAGGCCGCCAGGGAGCGCGAGTCCGAGCAATCGACACAACAGAAGCTGCAAACGGCCGTCTCGATTGGCGCGACGCTCGTGGGTGCCCTATTCGGCCGCAAGGCCTTGAGCGCAAGCACGCTCGGTCGCGCCACGACGGCTGCCCGCGGCGTGAGCAGGACGATGAAGGAATCCGGAGATGTGCAGCGGGCGTCCGAGAGCGTCGAAGCCGTTCGTGAGCAGGTGAACCAACTCGACGAAGAAGTCAGGCGCGAGACACAAGCCATCGCAACGGAATTCGACCGGGCGCCCCTGCTGGAACAGGTAACGCTGCTCCCCAAACGGGGCCAGCTCAGCGTTCAGCTCATCGCGCTCGGCTGGGATCCGGACTAGATGCACCCGGCCTTCCGGGGCGCGGCCTGGCTGGCTGCGCTCTCGCTGCTCGTCTGCGGCGCGTGCCGCCATAGCTCCGTTCCCGCAGAGGCTCAGCGACAGACACGCATCGCGGTCGTCGAAGCCTCACCGTCTCCGGGCGAACTCGCTCTTCCCGTCCGTGCCGGGTCCGTCCGGTTTGCCGTCATTGGAGACTCCGGCCGGGGCGATCAGGCCCAGCTCGACGTGGCCGGTCAGATGGTCGCCTGGCATCAGAAGTTCCCCTTCGATTTCGTGGTGATGCTGGGCGACAACATCTACCCGCCGCACGGACCCGATGACTTCACTACCAAATTCGAACAGCCATATCGGACGCTCCTCGACCAGGGCGTGACCTTCTACGCGGCGATTGGCAATCACGATCTGGATTCGGAGTTGAATTACGCGAAGTTCAACATGGGCGGCCAGCGATATTACACGTTCCGGCGCAATGAGCGGCGGCTCGAGGGACTCGTCGGCGCCGGAGTCCGGTTTTTCGTGCTCGACAGCCGTTCGCTCGATCCCCGGCAGCTCGCATGGTTGCGTGACGAGCTGAGTCGATCAGGGACAGACTGGAAGATTTGTTATTTCCATCACCCGATTTACACGTCGGGCCGCTACGCCAGCGGTGCGCGCGTGTTGCGCCTCGCGCTCGAACCGATCCTGGTGAACGGGGATGTGGACGTGGTCCTCTCCGGACATGAGCACTTCTATGAACGGCTGCTCCCGCAGCACGGGATTTCCTACTTCATTTCGGGCGGAGCCGGATCGCTGCGAATGGCGGACATTCGTCGTCCGTCTGCGATCATGGCGCGGGGGTTCGACACGGATTTCCATTTCGTGATGATGGAAATCTCTGGCGACGCCCTCTACTTTCAGGCGATCAGCCGAACGGGAGCGACGATTGATGCGGGGTCGATCACCAGGCGTGTGGCTCAAAAATAAGCCTCGTCATGACGGGCAAGGTCCTCCCTCTCGTATCTCCCGCACCTTGTCGAGAAAGCCCCTGACCCACGCGTCGGGGTTGCGCGACGCGGCGTCGATCCCATCGTAGGCAGTCATCCGCGATGCGGTGAACAGTTCTTTCAACTGATTTCGAGACAACTGCCCAAGAAGTCCGGCGATCATCAAGCGGCCTGCCTCAGAGATCTGGCGCTCGGGAAAGGTTGCGCCTCCATAGGGCAGCGTGCTCATGCTGACCGTGCATCCCGCACGATCGCGCCAAACCGGTGTCGCCCGCCAGCTCGGGAGATCCACACGGTTCGGGCCGAACGTGGCACCCAGATCCTGAATCATCGCGACCGGCGCTCGGCATCCGCCGTCTGGCAGTTCCCGGCCGCCTGGACAGATCAGCCGCTGGTTCGATCCCTTGTTGTCCCAGTGCCCGAGGACGATGGCGACGAGACGCAGCGCATCCACCTCCGCGCGGGTCGCGCCGCCGCGTGAGGGATCGATGCGATCGAGCTCGTTCCAGCTCCAGCCCTGATCGTCGAACGACTCGATCACGGCGCCTTCGAGGCGTCGTTCGATGACCGTCGTGGCAAACGTCCGAACGCCGCGGGGGCCAAATGGTCCACCGAAACAGATCGCGCCGAGGTGCCAGTGCTCGCTGCACTGCAGCGACAGGAAGGGGAAACGTGGACAGCCATCGCAGTGCACGGCCCTCACGACGAACATGTCGTCCGCGCTGAAGCCGAGCGCTTGCAGCAGCCGGGTTCCAGCGACCTCTGCCTGCAATTCGGCGTTCCGTTCGCCGTACTTGACCTTCAAGATCCTGCCGTCCGGCAACTGGCAATGAAACTTCTGCGTTCGACCACTGAGCTTCTGTACGACGAAACGACAGGAGACCTCGTCGGAGATTTCGAACCCACGCGGCGGGTTCGAAGCAAAGTCGAACTCCGACACCGGAACGTCCGGCGCTTCCCACACGCGCGCGGCGGCCAGTGCCGCTTCCCGGGTCTCGACGGTTGAACGGCCGGGATCATGCGGTTGCGCGGTCACCGCGTCGTCGACAGGTTTATCGCAGCCTCCACACCCCAGGAAGAGCGCCAGCAGCACAAGCGAGCCCGGACCTTGAAGTGCTGTGAACCTCTGCGGGCTCAGTGAGACACGCGATCCGCCGGGTGCCAGCAGGACGAGGCCCACAAAGAACAGGGTAAGGGTGAAGAACGCCACGTAGCCCGTGCCGGCGCCCGTAGGTTCGTACTGCACCGTGCCAAGGCTCGCACCTTCGACAATCGCGGTGAACACGCGCTTGGCGAGGCTGCCATCAGGTGCGTAGAGGCCTTCGAGCACGACGAACCGGACGACGAAAGCGCACCCCAGAAGCACAGCCAGGCTGCGCAGCATGTTTCTTCTGCCTTTGATGCCCGCCAGCGTCGTGGTGAGTTGAACGAAGAAGCACGTCGCGAACACAACGTGAAGAAGTCCATGCTCCGGGGTCAACAGTGTGAACACCTGGGCGCACGCCGCGAACAGGGTGACCAGCACAATCAGTCCGGATACGTTTTCGAGATTCGAACGTCCCGCGTTGAGCGCGGCTTGCGGCGCGAAGACGCCGGCCCGCACCAGGCACGCCAGCAGCATCATCGCCAGGACGAGCGAAACCAGCGGTGGGGGCACCAGTCGAATCGCGGGCGCGAACCGGAGCCCACCGAGCAGCGCGACGGTGAGGAAAGACGCCGGCAGGGTGACCGCCTCGCGCGCGGGCGTCATTTGCGATCTCGGAACACTTTCAAGGGGTTGAAGTCCGATGCATCCCGGGTGACGCCCCGTTCGAGCTCCGCCTTCAACTCTTCCGCGCTATGCATCCCGAGATCAGGATCATCGACGATCAGGCGATGGTCCGGCGCCAGCGCGATGGCGCGATCGACCGCCTCAATGCCCTTTCGAAACAGCGTGTCGTCGTTGTAGAGGCGTCCCCATCCCTGCCGGTAGTAGCTGTAGGCAATGTAGAACTGGGTTCGCGCGTCACGATGCGCGGAATCGGCCCGTTCGAACGCCATGCGCGCCTCAGCGAACGCATCGCGCCGGAAGAAAGCCATCGCGTCCGACGACGCCTGGGCGTCCACGTGATACGCCCCGACCGTGGACGAGAGGCCCCCTGTCACCTCGGCGACCGTCTGAGGCTCGGTGGAGTAGAGCCACACGATCAAGGTGCCGTACGCCAGCGTCATCGCCAGCCCTGCAATACGGACCATCACAGGTGGCACCTGTGCAGTAAGTGTGCCGGGTTGTTGGTGCCTGAGAACGAACCCTGCAGAACCCTGTAGAACCTCGTAGAACCCAGTAGAACCCACTAGAACCTGTACTATTGGGGTCCTGATGGTGAAGCGATACCAATTGGTTGTCCTGGTCCTGGTGATGGCCGGATGTTCCCCGAAGAAGATGGGGATCAGCCGGATGGCGGATGCCCTGACTTCCACGGCGACGACGTTCACGACGGACACCGATCCGGAATTCGTCCGTCAGGCGGCTCCGTCGACGCTCAAGATGGTCGAGATGCTGCTGGACGAGTCACCGAAGCATCCGGGATTGTTGATGACCGCGTGCAGCGGGTTTGCGCAGTACGCCTACGCATTCCTCCAATCCGACGCGGATGCTGCCGATCCGGCAAGCCCGGCGACGAGAGAATTGAAGGCCCGCGGCGCGGCGATGTACGAGCGGGCGCGTGGGTACTGTCTGCGCGCGCTCGAGATCAGTCACCCGGGTGCCGGACGCGGATTGCAGGGCGACCCCAAGACGGTCCTGGCTTCGATGTCGACCGCCGACGTTCCCGCGCTCTATTGGACGGGTGTGTCCTGGGGCGGATCGCTGGTGCTCGGGGAGATCTCTTTCGCGCGGATTGGCGAGCTGGCCACCATCCGGTCCCTGTTCAGTCGCGCGCTCCAGCTGAACGAGGCATGGGAGGGGGGCACGATTCACGAAGCGATGATTGCGGTCGAGTCCTTACCGGTGCTCCTGGGCGGGTCGGCCGCGCGGGCCAGGGAACATTTCGACAAGGCCGTGGCGTTGTCGAACGGCGAATCCGCGTTCGCGTACGTCGCGCTCGCCAGCGGCGTCGCGCAGCCCGCGAAAGATCGCCGCGAGTTCGAGCGGCTGCTTCGCGCGGCGCTTGCGATCGACGTATCGAAGCGGCCGTCGATCCGTCTCGCGAACCTGATCGCCCAGAAGCGCGCGCGGTACCTGCTGTCCCAGATCGACAAGTTGTTCTGAGTTGCGGCCTGATCACCGCGTCGTGTTCGGCGGACGCGTCTGTCGGGAGGCCAGGCTGACGGGACGCCCGTTGATCGTTTCGTACTCGTAGTGGACGTCGAGGTACGAGACGCCGGCGAATTTTACCTTGGCGGTTGATTCAGTGGCTATCGGCACGCGGACGCCGTCGACCCGGGCGTAGTGGCGAATGATATTGACCAGGCTCGTCCAGAACGAGGGGTTCTTGGAAAGCCGGCCCTCCACGCGAAGAAGCTCGCGGCCATCCGCGCTCAACACCATGCGCCCGTCAACGAGCAGCACGTCCTTCCGCTTCGGCTTGATGGTTACGTACTGCTCGCCGTTTTCCTGAGCGGCGTCTTCGAAATCGTAGTTCTCCGGCGTCAATTCGGAGCGCCCGCAGTCACCATCCTCGACGAGCTCTTGCTCGCGTTTGAGGACTGCCTTCAGAACTTTCGTGCGAATGTAGTCAGAACCCGACTCGGACACGATGTCGTATCGGAAACCACGACCGTCCATTTCCGTCCACGCCTCGAGCCAGGCCTCCTGGCCGAAATGCTCGCTGCGCGCGTGCATACGCCGGTAGGCTCGATACTGCGTCAGTGGTTGTTCGTGAGCGGAAAGGAAACGCGTGTCCTGCCCGTCGACAGGAGTCGAGGTGGCAGCGACGGAGGAACCCGCCAGCACGGTGATGACCGATCACCCAGTGGCACAATCTCCGCGTCGATGCTCGGTCTCGCTGCAACACTTCATGCTCCGCTCCCCCTAGTCGCAAGAAGCATGCTCAGCGAGTGCAGCTCGGCTATACCTTCCAATTGCGACTGCGTTATATTGGCGAGACAAAGGAGAATTCCAATGCCGGTGCTCCGGTCACGTGACAATCGGGTGATTGCCGGGGTCTGCGGCGGCTTCGCGAAAACGCTGGGCTGGAATCCGACGGCTGTCCGCATCATCTATGTAATTGGCTCCATACTGTCCGCTGCCTTTCCAGGCACGATCGTCTATCTCGTCCTTTGGGTCGTCATGCCCTCCGAGTAGGGGCACTGACAGTTTCTACAGGGTTCTGCAAGGTTCTACTGGGTTCTGCCGGGTTCGTTCTTTCGAGGTTCTGCGACCGACGCCAGGCGAGATAGAGACCCACCGCGAGCGGGATGCCGTATTCCCATCGCATGACCGCACTCGGAACGACCCACCGCGCACCCTGCGCCGCGAGCTGCCAGACGATGTAGACGGGGATGACGGAGATGGTCCACACCGCAATTGGCAGCGTGGCCAGCGTGAAGAGGAACGGCGTCAGGTAGAGCAGATACCACGGATAGATCACGGGTGCTGCGGCCAGCGCGATGGCCATCGGCCAGATCCACGCTGCGGGGTTGTTGGCATCGAGACGCCAGCGCGCCCACGCCGCTGCGGCGAACCCCAGTCCGACTGCAGCCATTGCCGCGGCCTGTGCGGTGCTCAATCCGGCGACGAGCCGGAACACCGGTCCGTTGAACCGGATGTGCTCGACCACGTTCGGGACACTACCGAACGGCAACGTGCCATGCCGCGTGTACGAGAAATAGAGAAGAGCCAGCACCGTCGCGCCAGCAGCCGCATCACGCAGTTTCACCCGCCGCCAGTACAGAGGAAGAAGCACGATCGGCAACAGCTTCGTCGCCACCGCGAGCACGTACGCGATCGACGCGAGCGCAGTTCTTCGCCGTGCGAGCCAGTAGGCCGAGGCCGCGATCCACATGGCGCCGAGCGCATCGAGGTGGCCGCTGTGCGCAATCTCGAGCACCACCAGCGGATTCCACGCGTAGGTCAGCACTAGCCATTCGGGCCTGCCTGTGAGAGCCAGCCATCGCCACAGGATCAGGGCCGTCATCAGGTCGCACGCGACGAGCGCCGTTTTCATCGCCCGTATCGAGTCGCGCAGCGACACCACCAGCCTGAAAAACAATTGCGCCCCCGGCGGATAGGGTGTCCGCGTGCGGGCGCTCGGCATTCGCTGCGTTTCGTCCGTGTGGATCGCGGCCAGGGCTGGATCGGCCGGGACAACCTCGTAAGGGCTGTAGCCCAACGTCTGCACCCGTCCGTCCCACAGATATCGAGCCATGTCGCTGTCCGAGTTCGCGCGGGGCCCTGCCAGGGGCGCGCGAATTGCAATACTGATCAGGAGGGCGGCGATGAGGATACGTCGCTGGGGCGGGTGCTCGCGCGAAAAGCGCCAGAGGACGAACCCATACGCGATCGTTCCGGCACCCGCGCACGCGAAGAACAGTGGAGAACCCAGCGGAGCCTGAGTGAAGGCCAGCACGACGGTGGACGCAAGGTAGAGCGCGCCACTCGTGGCGAGCGAAACCTGAAGTGAGTTCATCAGTTGAGCGATTGAATTATAGATGACGTCTTTTCACCAGCGTCTGCCGTTGAGACTGGCATCTGCCGTTCTGCTTCAGCTATTGAGCCTCGCCGGCGCGACGTTCGCGCAGGAAGTTGGATCCCGTGAAAAAGACCAGACCGCTCAGCAAGAAGAAAAAGACGATTCCTTCCTGACATTTCTTCCAGAGCGGATCAGACGGCGGGTAGAACGAATCAAGCAGGCTGACAGCACAGGCGCTGAGGCGCCACACGGATTTGCGCCGACGTTCGGCGATATCAAGCGCGGGTCCGGCTTTGCGCCTGGCGTCGCGTACGGTCTTTCGCTGCCGAGCGGGGCCGTGGTGATCTTGAAGGGTGTCTACTCAATCAACAACTACAAGCTCGTGCAGATGGCGGCGCAATCTTCGCCGCTTGCCGGTCGTCGAGTGATCGTCAGGGCTCGCGCACGCTGGCAGGACGCACCGTCGGTGCGCTTGTACGGCCTCGGATCTGATTCGCCCAATGTCCGAACAGCGTATGCGGAAACAAAGACGGAGGTCAGCGGCGAAGCCGCGTGGACACCGGCGCGCTTTATTCGCTTTCTCGCGGGCGTTGGACTCGAACAGTTCGAGACGGGGCTGGCTCACAAGGCGGGAGCCGCGGGATCCATCCTGTTTGCCAGCATGCCCGGAGCCGGCGCCGATCCGCGCTACGTGCACGGCCAGGCGTCAGCCGCGATCGATCTGCGCGACAGTCCCGGGTACGCCCGCCGCGGCAGCCTGCTGAGCGCGACGTTTCACGAATACCACCAGACGAGCGACGGCCTGTTGTCTTTCCAGCGTGTCGATGCGGTTGCCGAGCAATACATTCCTGTCCTGAAAGACAAATGGGTGCTGTTCCTCAACCTGCACGCCGCGACGACAACGGCTGGCTCGGCTCACGACGTCCCGTTCTTCCTTCTGCCGGATCTCGGAGGGCACGATCTGCGAGGGTTCTCGGACTACCGCTTTCGCGATCGCCATTCGATCAACTCGACGGCGGAGTCTCGATGGTTCGTGCTGCGCTACCTGGACGCGGCGATCTTCTACGACGCTGGGAAAGTAGCGTCGACCACAAGCTCGCTCGATTTCCACGGACTCCAGTCGTCTGTCGGCGCCGGCGTGCGGTTGCACACCAGGCAGTCGACGCTCGTGCGGCTGGACATGGCGCACAGCCGCGATGGTTTGCGACTGGTGATCGCGTTTAGTCCGGTCGGACAATAGTTTATCCGAAGGGCTTCGCCCCTCGGACTCCCCTACACGCTCTCTCGCACGCCGCTTCGACGGCGCGCTCCGTTCGCGTGGCTCACTCGCTGGCGCTCGCGTCGCCGGTATTTGTTTCGCGAGCCCGTTTGGGTTTATGAGATAGCTTCTAGGTGCTTGCTTCTGGCTCGCGTGGCTTCTGGCAAGATCACTCTAACTGGGAACTGATGGAACTATTCATTTCGCGCATCGGTGATCAGCGCACTCACCACCCAACTGACCAGCGTCACCACCAGCGAGCCGAAAAACGCTGCGCTGAACCCGCTGAGATCGAAGCCGGGCACGAGCGCGGCAGTCAGCGCGAAGCAGATGGCGTTGACGATGAAGATGAAGAGGCCGAGTGTCAGGAGCGTGAAGGGCAGCGTCAGAAGCAGAAGAACCGGACGAACGAGCGCGTTGACGAATCCGAGCAGCATGCCGGCAAAGATCGCCGGCCAGGGCCCCGAAAGCTGCACGCCCGGGACGAGCCACGCGGCCGCGCCAATCGCGAGGGCGTTCAACAGGACGCGCGCGAGGAATCGCATGGCCGAATGGTACTATCGATTGGATGACTGCAGAAGCCCCCGCCGGGGCATGGCTGTTCCGCTATCGATCGTTCCTCCCCGTCCCCCTCGCGCTGATTCTTTTGTTCGTCCGCACGGGCCAGGCTGACGGAACGGTCGTCGTCTTCGCGGGCGTCCTGCTGGTGCTTGCGGGCCAACTGCTTCGACTGTGGGCCGTGCGTCACATCGGGACGATCTCCCGCACCCGCACGACGCGCTACGGCCCGCTGATGACCGCGGGGCCCTACGCGGTGGTCCGCAATCCGCTTTACGTCGGGAACTGGCTGCTGTGGACCGGCTTTGCCGTGTGGTCGCGGCTGCTGTGGATGGTTCCCGTGGCGTGGCTGGTGTTCTTTTTCCAGTACCGCGCGATCGCGCGGTGGGAAGCGTCGTTCATTCGCAGCAAGTTACACGACCGCGTACGACGAGTATGCGCGCCAGGTCAGGGCCTGGGTGCCGCGCTGGCCTCCGTCGTCCGCATTGAAGCCGTTGCTCCCGCTTCACCCCTGGAGCGAGGTCTTCTTCAGCGAACGCGGCACGCTACTCGCGGTGGCGGTAGTGGGGATACTGCTGACTGTGAAGTTTGTGGTCTTCGGCTAGACAGATCGCTTCGACCTTCTGACGGTGTTCGCCCTCACGCTGCATCATCGTCCAAAGACGGAACAGGAGAAAGGGAGAACGGGAGCTAATGGTTTTCTCCCTTCTCCCCTTCTCCTGTTTGATCTTGTACGAGTCGGGTCGTCACTACTTTTTCGATGCAGTCGTCCCTGCCTTCAGCAGCCCCGGAAACTCCGCCTTCAGCGCTCTCAGCTTGGGAAGATCGTTGACGACGACATATGGGTAGTCGGGGTTATGCGCGATGAAGTCCTGGTGGTAGTCTTCCGCGGCGTAAAACCCTTTCAGCGGCACGACGGTCGTGACGATCGGCCGGCTGAAGACGTGCGCGTTGTTCAGCTGCTGGATGTAGGCGTCGGCGATCGACTTTTGTTCGTCGCTCCCATAGAAGATCGACGACCGATACTGCGTGCCCTCGTCCGGGCCCTGACGATTCAGCTCGGTCGGATTGTGGGCGACCGCGAAGAACACCTTCAGGAGCTGCCCATAAGTGATGGTCGCCGGGTCGTAGGTGATTTTTACAGACTCGGCGTGGCCCGTGGCGCCGCTGCTGACGACCGAATAGTGAGCGGTGAACTGGTTCCCGCCCGCGAAGCCAGAGACCACGTCTGAAACGCCCTTCAATTGTTCGAAGACTGCCTCGACACCCCAAAAGCATCCGCCTGCCAGGACAGCCGTTTGTGGCGGCACGGATCCCGTAACGTGACTGTCCTTTGCCGGATCGGGGAATGTGGAGGGCCCGGAAGGCGCGAGGGCGAGCGTCACGGCCAGGGCGGTTGTTGCGATGAGTTTCATATGCTTCAAAACCCCCGGACGGCGCGGTTCATTCCCGGCTGGCCTGGATTATAGGGGCATCGGGGGCCGTTCGGTCCTCCTTGGGTTTGGTAGAATCGCCCACCACCAGTACCGCAAGGAGTCAATCGATGAGTGTCCACCTGCCGGCGCGCCGCCGGGCGTTCCGGCTGTTCGTCGCGTTCGCGCTGCTCGCGGCGGCGATTTCGCTGCCCGCCCAGCAGATGGTCACCGAGACGCGCGACCCCTCGCAGCCGCAGGATGAGGAGTTCGCAAAGCTGGTCGCGGAATGGACGACTGAGCCCTATTACCTCAGCCCGCTGGTCGATCACCTGCCGAAAGCCAAGGGCATTCCGACGCCAAAAGACGTGCTGGGCCATCACGTTGGCGCGCCCGCGACGCTGACCTACTACGCCGACATCCTCAAGTACTACCGCGCCCTCGCGGCCGCGACCCCGCGCGTCAAAGTGGAAACGATCGGCAAGTCCGACGAGGACCGCGAGCTCGTCGTCGTCTGGGTGTCGTCCGACGAGAACATGAAGAACCTGCAGCGGAATCGCGACAACCTGGCGAAGATTGCGGATCCGCGCGCGTTGTCGCCCGATCAGATCAAGCAGCTCATCGCGACGACTAAGCCGCACTACCACTTGATGGGCGGACTGCACAGCGGGGAGACGGGTCCGTCTGAAATGCTGATGGAGCTGGTCTACCGGCTCGCGACCGAGACGTCGCCGCTCATCCGGCAAATCCGCGACAACGTGATCGTATCGGTGACGCCGGTCGCAGACGCGGACGGCCGCGATCGAAATGTCGATTGGTTCTACCGCGGTCTGGAAACCGCCGCGTCAACTCCGCCGCCGGCGACAACAGAGACTGCAGCGGGCACCGGCGCAGCAGCTGGTGCTGGAACGGGCACCGGAACCGCGCCAGCCGGCGGAATCGGTGGTGGCGGTGGCGGCATTCCGTACTGGGGCAAATACGTCTTTCACGACAACAACCGGGACATCAATCTGTCGCAGGTCTCGATGCGCGCGCTCGCTGACTGGTATTTCACCGCGCATCCGCCGATCATGCACGACCTGCACGAGGCGCAGGCCCTGATGTACACCTACAGCGGCGCCGCGCCCCAGAATCCAAACCTCGATCCGATCCTCTTTGCCGAGCTGCCGTGGTTCTCGAACTTCGAGCTCGCGCAGATGACGAAGTGGGGCATGCCGGGTGTCTATACGCATGCGTTCATGGACGGCTGGTCTCCTGGCTATCTCGGGTCGGTGGCGTACAACCACAACGGCATGATGCGGATGTACGAAACGCAGTCGGGACGTGAAGCGGGCCCGGGCGGACGCGGTGGCCGGGGCGATGGACGAGGCCGTGGCGATGGCCGAGGCGGTCGTGGCGGTGATGCCGTTTCACCGGCTGCCGACGGAGGCCGCGCGGGACGAGGTGCCGACGCGTTAGCCGCTGGCGATGGCGGCGACCCGTTGGCCGGCCGTGGGCGAGGCCCGGCAGCGCCAACAGGGCGTGGCGGGGGCCAGAACCGGGAATGGTACCGCGGCCTTCCGGTTCCGACTGGTGCGGTCGCGAGTTTCTCGCGGCGCAACAACACGAACTACATGGAGACAGGCGTGCTGAGCGCGCTCCAGCTGACGGCGTCGTTTCCAAACCTGATTGTCGAGAACTTCTATCAGAAGACGAAGAACTCCATCGAGTCCGGAAAGAAAGACGCGCCGTACGGTTTCGTGATCCCCGTCCAGCGTGACATGACGCGAGCGGCGGCGCTCGTGAACATCCTGCGGCTCCAGCGCATCGAGGTCGGCCAGGCGGTCTCGGAAATCAAGACCGCTGATGCAACGTTCCCGGCCGGCTCATACGTCATCAAGCGCGATCAGCCTGTACGGACGGCTCGCGAAGAACCTCCTCGAAAAGCAGAACTATCCCGACCCGGAGCTTCGGACCTACGACGACAGCGGCTGGACGATGGGTCTCGCGATGCTCGTGGACGTCAAGGAAATCAGGGACAAAGCCATCCTCGACGTGAAGACGACCCCGATCGAGAAGGCCGTGCTCAAAGGGAAAGTCACCGGGAGTGGAACCGCCGGTCTGGCGGTTGCGCACTTCGGCTCGAACAACATGATCGTCCTCCGCTACAAGCTCAGAAACGTGGCGATGAAGGTGGCCGACAAAGGGTTCAGCGCCGAAGGCATCGAGTTCCCCGCGGGTTCGCTCGTGATCGCGGCGCCGGCCGATCCCGCCGTCGTCCGTCGTTCGATAGAGCAGCTGGGTTTGACCGCGGCGGCCCTCGCGTCCTTGCCGTCGGTGGCGATGCACGATGCAGACCTCCCGCGGATTGCGATGTACTCCTCGTGGTCAGGCAACGACACGCAGGAAATCGGATGGGTGCGTTACACGTTCGATGCCTTCGGCATTCCGTACGACCTCGTTTACAAAGAGCAGCTCCGCAGGGGCAACCTGCGCGATCAGTACGACGTGTTGCTGATGCCCAACCAGAACGCATCACGCCAGGCCGTGTTTCAGCCGCCCGCCGCGAGGCCGGTGCCGTATGTGAAGGACGGGAAGTACAAATTTCTCGGCATGTACGGCGAGTCCCCAGACATCACCGGCGGCATGGGCGGCGAAGGAGTGGACGCGGTCGCGAAGTTCCTCGACGCCGGCGGTACGCTCATCGCCTTGGGAAACGCCGTACGGTTCGCGACCGAGGAGGGCCTTGCGCGCACCGTTGACGCGTCCGCGTCGACGTCGCGCGACTTCTACGCGCCGCGTCCGCTCGTCAACGCCGAGGTGCTCCATCCGGAGCATCCCGTGTTCTACGGGTACGCGGATCGGATGATGCCGATCAAGTATCAGAACGGCCCGCTCTTGACCGTCGGCGCGCCCGATCAGGCCGGCGTTTTGGCGCGTTACGTCGGAGGGGACGGGGCGGTCCTGAGCGGTCTGATGAAGGGCGCGGACGAAATCCGGCAACGGCCAGTGGTCGTGGACGTTCCCGGCGGCCGCACCGGCAAAGGACGCGTCGTGCTGTTCGCCAACAATCCGATCTACCGCTGGCAGAATCACGGCGAGTTCAACATGGTCTTCAACGCGTTGATGAACTGGAACGATCTGGCCGTGCAGAGTCGTGCCGCCGCACCAACCTCGACGGCGGACGGTCGCTGAATCCTGAATTGCTGATTGCTGATTTCTGATTGCTGATTGAGGGCAGGTTTTTCAATCAGCAATCAGCAATCGAAAGTCAGCAATTGACAATTCGCGCCCCGGAGCGACTGAGCCGAAAGGACCGGGAGGGCGATGAATCCCGGCCCGATCGGCGCGCTGTAGCAACAGAAGGAATGCCATCCATGCGCGCCGGGCATAATGGGCACAGAAGCAGAACGCATGGATGGCATCTGTAGATTCCGTTTTGAGATGGAGGCGGACTGGCGCATAAACGTGATGTGAAAATCCCAGGATTGCCTTCGCCGCAGGGACTTTACGACCCCTCCCACGAGCACGATGCGTGCGGGGTGGGGTTCGTCGTGCACGTGAAAGGACAGCGGTCGCACGGGATTGTCGAGCAGGCCCTCAAGGTGCTCATCAACCTGCTGCACCGGGGCGCCTGCGGCTGCGAGGCGAACACGGGGGACGGCGCCGGCATTCTCCTTCAGATGCCGGATCGATTCTTCCGGCGCGAGTCCAACCGACTGGGATTCACCTTGCCTCCCGAGCGGCAGTACGGGGCGGGATTCGTGTTCCTTCCGCGCGATCCGGAGCTCCGCGCGCAGATCGAGGCCAGGTTCGAGGCGATCGTCGCCGACGAAGGGCAGCGCGTGCTGGGCTGGCGCGACGTGCCGACCGACGACGCGCTGGTTGGGCCGAGCGCCGTGGCCGTCGAGCCCGTGTTCCGTCAGTTGTTCATCGGGAGAGGACCGGCGTTCGAGAGTGCCGCGGATCAGGGCACGGACGACCTGAGGTTCGAGCGGAAGCTCTACGTGATCCGCAAGCGCATCGAGCACGCGGTGGACGCCATGGCGCTGCCGGATCGCAGCGTGTTCTACGTCCCCAGCCTCTCGTCGAAGACCATCATCTACAAGGGCATGCTGACGGCGAACCAGATCGCGCCGATGTTCCCCGATCTGGCCGATCCGGATGTCGAATCGGCGCTGGCGCTGGTGCACCAGCGGTTCAGCACGAACACGTTTCCGTCCTGGCCTCTCGCGCACCCCTACCGGTTCGTCGCCCACAACGGCGAAATCAACACGCTCCGCGGCAACATCAACTGGATGAAAGCGCGCGAAGCGCTGCTCGAATCCGACGTCCTTGGCGACGACCTGAAAAAGATTCTGCCGATCATCCGCGAGGGCGGGAGCGACACGGCGATCTTCGACAACGTGCTCGAGTTCCTCGTCATGGCAGGCCGATCGCTGCCGCACGCCGTGCTGATGATGATCCCGGAGCCGTGGCAGAACCACGAGGGGATGACCGAAGAGCTGCGGGCCTTCTACGAGTACCACTCGTCGCTGATGGAGCCGTGGGACGGTCCCGCCTCGATTGCCTTCACCGACGGCACGGTCATCGGCGCGGTCCTCGATCGCAACGGGCTGCGTCCGTCCCGCTACTGGGTCACGAAGGACGACCTCGTCATCATGGCCTCTGAGGTCGGCGTCCTCGACATCCCGGCCGAGAACATCGTCGTGAAGGAACGGCTGCACCCGGGCCGCATTTTCCTGGTCGACACGGCGAAAGGGCGCATCATCGCCGACGACGAAATCAAGTCGGAGCTCGCGCTCGCGCACCCGTACGAGGACTGGCTGCGCGACAACCTGATCGCGATCGAGGATGTCCCGGCGGCTCCGTATCTGCCGCCTCCAGACCACGATACGGTGGTCCGACGTCAGCGCGCGTTCGGCTACACACAGGAAGATGTCCGGATCGTGCTGGGCCCTATGGCCGCTGGCGCGGAAGAGCCGATCGGATCGATGGGCACCGACACGCCGCTGGCCGTGCTCTCCGAGCGTCCGCGCCTGCTGTACGACTACTTCAAGCAGCTGTTCGCGCAGGTCACGAACCCGCCGCTCGACGCGATCCGCGAAGAGCTCGTCACGTCGATGGCTTCGACAATCGGGCCCGAGGGCAACATGTTGAAGCCGGAACCGGCATCGTGCCGGCAGATCGGCATCCCCGATCCCGTGATCGACAACGATCAGATGGCGAAGATTCGCCACATTCAGATCGCCGGGTTCCGTGCCGTCACGCTCCAGATGCTGTACCGGCCGGAGGACGGCGGTGCCGGCCTCGCCGCGGCGCTGGATCAGTTGTGCGTCCAGGCCAGCCAGGCCATCAAGGCCGGGAACAACATCCTGATCCTGTCGGATCGCGGCGTGGGCCGCGAGCTTGCGCCAATCCCCAGCCTTCTGGCGACCGCTGGCGTGCACCATCACCTGGTGCGCGAAGGCGCCCGGACGAAATGTGCGCTCGTCCTCGAGTCTGGTGATGCGCGCGAGGTGCATCACGTGGCGCTGCTCATCGGATACGGGGCGGGCGCGGTCAACCCGTATCTGGCGTTCGAGAGTCTGGACGATCTGATCCGGCAGGGCGCGCTTCAGGACATCACGCCGGCGCGCGCGGTCTCGCGCTACATCAAGGGATTGAACAAGGGCATCCTGAAAGTGATGTCCAAGATGGGGATCTCGACGCTGCAGAGCTATTGCGGCGCCCAGATCTTCGAAGCGATCGGCCTGGAGCAGGCCTTCGTCGATCGGTACTTCACGTGGACCGCTTCGCGCGTGGGCGGCGTCGGCATCGACGTCGTGGCCGAGGAAGTCCGGCAGCGGCACGAACGCGCCTTTCCCTCGCGTTCGGGCGCGCCCGCGGATCTCGACACGGGCGGTGAATACCAGTGGCGGCGAGACGGGGAACACCATCTCTTCAATCCGGAAACGGTGTTCAAGCTTCAGCACGCGACGCGCACCGGTCAGTACGGGATCTATCGTGAGTACACGAAGCTCGTCGACGATCAGAGCCGGAAGCTCGGGACGCTGCGCGGACTCCTTGGTTTCAAGGCCGGGACGCCTGTTCCGGTGGACGAGGTCGAGCCGGTCGAGTCGATCGTCAAGCGCTTCTCAACCGGGGCGATGTCGTACGGGTCGATCAGCCAGGAAGCGCACGAGACGCTCGCGATCGCGATGAACCGGATGGGCGCCAAGTCGAACACGGGCGAAGGCGGTGAAGACCCGGCCCGCTACCGTCGCGATCCAAATGGCGACTGGCGCCGGAGCGCCATCAAGCAGGTCGCGTCCGCTCGATTCGGCGTGACGAGCGAGTACCTCGTCAACGCGGACGACCTTCAGATCAAGATGGCTCAGGGCGCCAAGCCGGGCGAAGGCGGACAGCTCCCCGGTCACAAGGTGTATCCGTGGATTGCAAAGGTCCGGCACTCGACGCCAGGCGTCACCCTGCTGTCGCCGCCGCCGCATCACGACATCTACTCGATCGAGGATCTGGCGCAGCTGATTTTCGATCTGAAGAACTCGAACCCGGTCGCGCGCGTGCACGTGAAGCTGGTCGCGGAGGTCGGCGTCGGCACGATCGCCGCTGGTGTCGCCAAGGCGCATGCCGATGTCGTGCTGATCTCCGGTCACGACGGCGGAACCGGTGCGTCGCCGTTGACGGCCATCAAGCACAGTGGCATCCCGTGGGAGCTCGGCCTGGCCGAGACGCAGCAGGTCCTGATGTTGAACAAGCTGCGCGACCGCATCGTCGTCCAGGTCGACGGGCAGTTGAAGACCGGCCGCGACGTCGTCATCGCGGCGTTGCTCGGGGCCGAGGAATTCGGGTTTGCGACCGCGCCGCTCGTCGTGTCCGGCTGCATCATGATGCGCGTGTGCCACCTGAACACGTGTCCGGTCGGCGTGGCGACGCAGGATCCGGAGTTGCGTAAGAAGTTCTCGGGCAAGCCGGAATTCGTGGAGAACTTCTTCCGTTTCCTCGCGGAAGAAGTTCGCGGGCTGATGGCGGAGCTCGGGTTCCGCACGGTCGATGACATGGTGGGCCGGGTCGACATGCTCGACATGAAGCCGGCTGTCGATCACTGGAAAGCCTCCGGAGTCGATCTCGCGAACGTGCTCCACCCGCCAGCCGTCGCAGGCGACGCAGCACGGCATCAGACGCATGCTCAGGACCACGGGCTGGACGACATCCTCGATCGGCAGATCATCGCTGCCGCATGGCCGGCAATCGAGGGCAAGCGCCCCGTGAACCTGGCCTTTCCGATTCGAAACGCGAACCGGGCGACCGGCACGATGCTTGGGTATGAGATCACGAGGCGGCACGGTGGCGCCGGCCTGCCGGATGACACCATCTCGCTGCAGTTCACCGGCTCGGCCGGCCAGAGCTTTGGCGCGTTCGTTCCGCGAGGGGTCACGATGCGCCTCGAGGGGGATGCGAACGACTACTGGGGCAAGGGGCTGTCTGGGGGGCGCATCCTGGTCGTCCCGCCGCGCGAGGCGACGTTCGCCGCCGAGAAGAACGTGATCATCGGCAACGTGGCGCTCTACGGCGCGACGAGCGGCGAGGCCTTCGTGCGCGGGATCGCGGGTGAACGCTTTGCCGTGCGCAACAGCGGCGCCCACGCCGTCGTCGAAGGCGTCGGCGATCACGGCTGCGAGTACATGACCGGCGGCCGCGTCGTGGTGCTCGGCCGGACGGGCCGCAACTTCGCGGCGGGCATGAGCGGCGGCATTGCGTACGTCGTGGACGACGACGGGCTGTTTGTCAGGCGCTGCAACCGCGGGATGGTGGAGCTGGAGTCGCTCGAGGAAGACGAGGACATCGATTTCGTTCGATCGATCATCGCGCGTCATGCGGAGATCACCGGGAGCACGCGCGCGGCCTATCTGCTGTCGGTCTGGGGCTCGACGGCGTCCCGTTTGATCAAGGTCATCCCGCGGGACTACAAGCGCATCCTCATCGCGGAAGCGCGCGCGCGATCGGAAAACCGCGAACCGGCCTTCACCGAGCTCGTGGCGGTGGCCCGTGGGTAAACCGACCGGCTTTATCGAGATTCAGCGAAGCAAGGCGCACTCGCGCCCGATCGAGCTGCGCCTCCGCGACTGGCAGGAGGTCTACCTGCCGGAGTCCGAGTCGGACATGCGGCAGCAGGGCGCCCGCTGCATGGACTGCGGGATTCCGTTCTGTCATCAGGGTTGTCCGCTCGGCAACCTGATTCCCGAATGGAACGATCTCGTCTATCGCAACCGGTGGCAGTCCGCGATCGAACGCCTGCACGCGACGAACAACTTTCCCGAATTCACGGGCCGGCTCTGTCCGGCGCCGTGTGAGGGGTCCTGCGTCCTCGGGATCAACGACGATCCCGTGTCCATCAAGAACATCGAGGTCTCGATTGTGGATCGCGCGTTCGAAGAAGGCTGGATTCGCGCCCATCCTCCTTCGTCGCGGACCGGCCGGAGCGTGGCGGTCGTCGGATCCGGCCCCGCAGGGCTGGCTGCGGCCGACCAGCTGAATCGCGCGGGGCACCTGGTGACGGTATTCGAGCGGGCCGATCGAATCGGGGGTCTCCTTCGCTACGGCATTCCGGAGTTCAAACTCGAGAAGCGATGGCTCGATCGCCGCCTGTCGCTGATGGCGGAGGAGGGCGTCGTCTTCCGCCCGGGCCTGAACATTGGCGCGGACGTCCCGGTGTCAGCGCTGAAGCGCGACTTCGACGCGATTGTTCTTTGCGGCGGCGCAACGGCGCCGCGGGATCTGCCGATTCCTGGCCGCGATCTCGGCGGGATTTATTTCGCGGTTGATTTCCTGACGCAACAGAACAGGATCTGCGAAGGCGACACGGTCGCCGAGGCGGATCGCACCTCTGCTGCCGGAAAGCACGTGGTGATCATCGGGGGCGGCGATACCGGCGCGGACTGCCTTGGGACGGTGCATCGGCAGGGTGCGGTGTCTGTCTCGCAGTTCGAGTTGATGCCCCGGCCGCCCGACGAGAGGGCCGAGGACAATCCGTGGCCGCTGTGGCCAACGATTTTCCGGACGTCAGCTGCGCACGAAGAGGGTGGAGAGCGGCTGTATTCCGTCTCGACCGAACGCTTTATGAGCGCCGGCGACGGGCGGGTCAGCTCGCTCAAAGCCGTGCGCGGTGAGATGGTGCGCGAGGGTGGCCGCACGCGGTTCGTCGCGCAGCCGGACAGTAGCTTCGAGGTCAGAGCGGACCTCGTCCTGCTGGCGATGGGGTTCGTCGGGCCTGAGCCTGGCGGTCTGCTGTCGAACCTCGGCATCAGGATGACCGATCGCGGCAACGTGTGGCGCGATGCCAACTGGATGACCAGCGAGCCCGGTGTTTTCGCGGCCGGTGACATGCAGCGCGGCCAATCGCTCATCGTGTGGGCCATTGCGGACGGCCGCAGCGCCGCGCGCGGTGTCGATGCCTTCTTGATGGGAAGGTCGAGCCTGCCGGCAGCGGTTGCGTAGAGCTTCGAACGAACAAATTTGTCTGAATAATACCTTCCCATCAAACTTGTCGGATCTGACAGAAAGATCCTGGGCCAGGCTCTCACCCTCCTCAATTCTTTAGAATTCCTCCGGTGGATCTCGTTCGCGCCAGACATTCTTGCGGTGCGAGGCGCGCAGCGATTCGCTGAGGGCAATTCCCATAAATCTACAAAAAAGTCGCTCATTCCTAATCGTTCATACGTTTTGTTGTTTTTGCCCGCGCTGTGCCGAAACGGTTTCCATCGAGAAATCGACTGATTCACGCCTGAATCAGTCGATTTCAGGGATTCCGGCGCATCGTTCGGCTTGGCGTCCAACTTGCTCCGCTGGCGTGTACGCGGGGAAGGAGTAGCGGATGTTCCGTTGCGACGCAAGGGGAGTCAGCGCTGCCAGTGCGGGCGGCAGGTTAAGGAGCGACATGAAAAACATCGAGATCATGGCGGCAAGCGTTTGCCTGACGGCGTTCATATCAGCACCAGCCATCGCCCAGTCCACCACGTCCAACGCGGTGGCGACACCGGCGGCCGCTGTGTCACCGGCGCCTGCGGAGGCGTCGGCGCCGGCCAAGATCTACACCGTGACGACGGGCCTGGACTTCACGTCCGCGTACCTGTTCCGTGGCATTCCGCAGGAATCCGGCGGCGCAATTGGCCAGCCCTACGGTGACATCGCGTTTGCGTTCAAGCATGGCATCACCGCGGACGTCGGAACCTGGAACAGCATCCACTCCACGGCTGACGTGGGGAACTGGTACGAAAGCGATTTCTTCGGGTCGCTGACGTTCACGGCAGGCAAACTGAAGCCGGGATTGCTCTTCACGTCGTACACGAGCCCTGCGGACCGGTTCTCAACGGTCCAGGAACTGGCAGGCACGCTCGTCGTGGACGACAGCAAGAGTTCGTTTCCGCTCGCTCCGAAGATCGTGCTGGCGTTCGAGCTGGGTGATGGCGAGGCGGACGGCGGCCAGAACAAGGGCACGTACCTCGAGTTGGGAATCAAGCCCGGAGTGAAGCTGGCGCCGAAAGCCACGCTCTACATCCCGGTGAAAACGGGCCTGAGCGTCAACCATTATTACGAAGGCCCGACGGGCGACAACAAGTTCGGGTATTTCGATCTCGGCGCGCAATTGAGCGTGCCGGTCACGTCGGGCAAGGGTGGCGCGCTGGAAGCTCACGGCGGCATCGACTTCATGTGGCTCGGCGACAACATGAAGCTCCTGAACAGCGGCGATAACTTCAAGCCGGTGGCGACCATTGGAATAACCTTCACCTACTGATCGTGATGATGGCAGTCGTTGCGGGCCGGTGCCGCCGGAGACCTGGTGTGGTCGATGAGGTAGGCTGTCGGTGATTCCTGGCAGGGAGACAGCACCACACCACATGATGGCGGGCCAGTCGGATTCCAGAGGAACCGAGCTGAAGGAGAACGCCGCCGCACGTCTGGCGGCGGCGCGGGAGGAGTACGCCCGGGAGGCGCGGCGCGGGCGTGCCGGCAGGGAAGCCGCGGAGCGCTATGCCGATCAGATGGACGGCGTGGTGCAGGCGGTGGTCGAGGCCGCGCACGGCCGCACCGCGCTTCCCGTGACCGTCTGCGCGGTTGGTGGATACGGCCGGCGCGTGCAGTGCCTGCACTCGGACGTCGATCTGCTGATCGTCTTCGACGGGGCCATCGAGGCGCGCGAAGAGGCATTCGTCAAGGCAGTCCTGCAGCCGTTGTGGGATCTGCGGCTCGAGCTTGGCCAGCACGTGCGCGAGTTCGCAGATTTCGCCGAGCCCGATCTCAGCAATCCGGAATTCCTCCTCAGTCTGCTCGATTTGCGGTACGTCGCCGGGAACCTGGCGCTCTACGGGCGCATTGCCCTGAGCGTCGCCGGATCCCACGCGCGGGCGTCGCTCGATCCGCTCCTCTCGCTCGTCGCCGAGCGCCACGCGCGTTTCAACGACACGTTGTATCAGCTCGAGCCGGACATCAAGCAGGCGCCCGGTGGCCTGCGCGACATCTCGGTGATCCGGCACCTCCACATGCTGGCGCCCGAGGCGTTGGTGGACGCCAACGGGTCAGGGCACGACCGCATCGCCGGCGCCGAGGATTTCCTGCTCCGGATTCGATCGGTTCTCCATCTGCTTGGCGGGCGCGACGTCAATCAGCTCACGCACGAGCTCCAGGAAAAAGTGGCCGACACGATGGGCTGCGCTGGCGCGCATCCCCACCACCGGGTCGAGTCGCTCATGGGGGAATACTTCCTTCGCGCGCGGGCGGTCACGCGCGGGCTCGGCTCGGCGCAGCGGGCCGTTCGCCCGAGAGTCGGAACCGCCGTCAGGCGAATCGGTAAGCAGTTCGAGATCACCGAGGACGGCGTGCAGTTCGCCCAGCCCGATCGGGCCAGGCAGCAGCCGTCACTATGGGTCGAAGCCTTCAGGATTGCGCTCGAACATCAGTGCGCGGTCTCGGAACCGGCGCTGACCTGCATCGAGCAGAACGTCCACCTGTGTACGGCGGACGATTTCGTCGCCACCGAAGGCGATCGCCTCCAGCTGCGGCGATTGTTCGTCCCTCGAGGCGGCCTTTACGACCGGCTTTCCGAGATGCACGATTGCGGCCTTCTGAACCGGATCTTTCCCGAATTCGCCAAGGTTCACTGCCGCGTCGTCCGCGACTTCTATCACAAGTACACCGTCGACGAGCACACGCTCCTGACGATCAAGAACGTCGAATCGCTGCTCGAACCGTCCAGCGCAAGCCGCCGCAGGTTCGGCTCGATCCTCCAGGAGCTGCACGCGCCGGAGCTGCTCACGCTCGCGCTGCTCTTTCACGACGTCGGCAAGTGGCGGGAAGCCGATCACGCGCAGGAAAGCGTGCGTCTGACGCAAAGCGCTCTCGATCGCCTGGAATTGCCTGACGAGGAGCGTGCCACCATCGAGTTCCTGATCCGGGAACACCTGCAGATGTCGCAGGTGGCGTTCCGCCGCGACGCGGAGGATCCGCAAGTGGCCGGGCGCTTTGCCGAGCTCGTAGGCACCGAGGATCACCTCAAACTGCTCTGCCTGCTGACGTTCGCTGACGTGGGTGCGGTGTCGCCCGATACCTTGACGCCATGGAAGGAAGATCTGCTGTGGCGGGTCTACGTCGACACTTACAACCGCCTGACGCTTGGCTATGCGGATCACCTGCTCGAAGGCGATCTGGCCGGTGTGTCCGTGCTCATTGCCGGGCGTCCCGCTGACATCACGGAGCAGGAGCTCGTGGCGTTCCTCGAGGGCTTGCCGCGCCGCTACCTGACCACGTTCGGCCTGGGCGCCGTCTACCGGCACGTCCGGCTCGCGCGCGACATCGAGCCGAACCAGGTCCACACGTTTCTCGAGAACCACGACCAGGTCTGGGAGCTGACGCTCGTCACGCTCGACAAGCCGTTTCTGTTTTCAAACGTGTCGGGCGTCCTCTCGTACTTCGGCATGGACATCCACCGCGGCCAGGCGATGACGACACCCGAGGGGCTCGTCCTCGACGTCTTCGAGTTCTCGGACGAGGAAGGCTTCCTGAAGCAGAACGCGGCAGCGACAACCGAAATCTCGCGGATGCTGGAGCAGGTGGTGGCCGGATCGGTCGACGTGTCGTCGCTGTTGCAGGGGCGCGAGCGGAGTCTCCTCAATCGACGCCGTCTCCGCCGGCCGCCGGTCGTCCACTTCGACAACGAGCACTCGCGCAAGTACACCGTTCTCGAAATCGTGGCTGACGACGCGCCGGGCCTGCTGCATCGAATCACGCGAGTCTTGTCTGCAGAGGGCTGCGATCTGCACCTGGCATTGATTGCGACCGAGGGACAACGTGCCATCGACGTGCTGCACGTCACGCGCGCGGGGGCGAAGCTGGTCGACGCCGAACAGGAATCGCTGGCGCGCGGGCTCGAGCAGGTGCTTGACGTCAGCGAGTAGTACGGCCGACGTCTCGTGTTACCTTGTGCCGCGGAGACGAGACTGACGGCCGACTGCGCCGGCCCTTGAACTCGCGCGATCTCAGGGCTTGCTCAGGGCGGGCCCTCTATGGAGGAACGGTATGAAGTTAGTCAAGAGTATCGTGCGCCCGCACAAAGTAGACGACGTGCGCGAGGCGCTCGAAAAACTCAGCATCGCCGGGATGACGGTGACCGATGTCCGCGGTCATGGGCGCCAGAAGGGCCACACCGCCGTGTACCGCGGAAAGGAATACAGCGTCAGCCTGCTGCCGAAGGTCGAGATCGAAGTTGTCGTGCCCGACAACGTGGTCGAGGACGTGATCGAGGCGATCATGGCGGCGGCGCGGACCGGTGAGATCGGCGACGGCCGCGTGTTCGTCCTCCCCGTCGAGCAGAGCTACAACATCCGCACGGGTGCGCGGGAAATCAATTAACAGGCGGCCCGTCGCTGGGACCCGCCCTGCAGGAGGCACATGGATCGAGCACGCTTGGCGTTCGTGACCGGGAAGAACGTCGCGATGACGGCTGCGGTACTGCTGGCTGCGCCCGCGGCCGCATCGGCGCAAGGCGCCGCCGCCCCACCAGCCGTCAACCAGGCGGACACCGCGTGGATGCTCATCGCGACCGCGCTCGTCCTGCTGATGACGCCGGCGCTGGCGTTCTTCTACGGCGGCCTCGTGCGATCGAAGAACGCCCTGAACACGATGATGATGAGCTTCGTGTCGCTCGGATTCGTCGGCGTGTTCTGGGCCCTCCTGGGGTATTCCCTCGCGTTCTCGACCGGGGGGCAGTGGATCGGCGATCTGTCAAACGCGTTTCTCCGTGGCGTGGGGCTGGAGCCGAAAGGCACCATCCCGCACGTCCTGTTCATGGCGTATCAGGGCACGTTCTGCATCATTACGGCCGCGTTGATTTCCGGGTCGATCGTCGAACGGATGCGTTTCTCAATCTACGTCTTGTTCATCACCCTGTGGGCGATCCTGGTGTACAGCCCGATTGCGCACTGGGTCTGGGGCGGCGGCTGGCTCGCGACGTGGGGCGCGCTCGACTTTGCCGGCGGGACGGTCGTGCACGTCAACGCCGCCATCGCCGCGCTCGTCGCGGCGATTGTCGTCGGCAAGCGTCAGGAATATCCGTCCTCGTCGCTGCTCCCGCACAGCGTGCCGCTGACGCTTCTTGGCGCCGGGCTCCTCTGGTTCGGATGGTTCGGGTTCAACGCCGGCAGCGCGCTGGCGGCGAGTCCAATCGCGGCACTTGCGTTCGTCACCACGATGCTCGCGCCGGCGGCGACACTTCTCGTCTGGACGTTCCTCGACGCCGCGAGGTCGCGTAAGCCCACGGCGGTGGGTGCCGCGACTGCGATCGTCGTTGGCCTCGTGGCGATCACGCCGGCGGCCGGCTTCATCAGCCCAATGAGCGCCATCGCGCTTGGTGCGATCGCGGCGGTTCCGAGTTACCTGGCACTGATGATCCGCGTCAAGACGTCGCTCGACGATTCACTCGACGTCGTGGCGGCGCATGGCGTCGGAGGCACGGTGGGCGCGTTGCTCACAGGAGTCTTCGCCGCAAAAAGCTGGAACGGCGTTCAGGACGGCGTCCTGTACGGAAATCCCAAGCAGCTGCTGATTCAGGCGACCGCGGTGGTCGCCGTCATCGTCTACAGCGGAGTCGTCAGCTTCGTGATCCTCAAGGTGATCAGCCTGATTACCCCTCTCCGTGCGACTGCCGACGACGAGATGCAGGGTCTCGACATCAGCATGCATGGCGAAGAGGCGTATCTGCACGAATAGATTGCTGATTTGCTGATTGCTGATTGTTGATTGATTCAAATTCAGCAATCGACAATCAGCATTCCTTTACCGTCCGGCTGAATGGATAGCATGCTTTTCAGCTCGTTGCCGACCAGAATGCCACCGGCCTACGAATCCCTGCTCGAGTAGGTCCCTCTCCAGCAGAGCTGGTTTTCCCCGTAATTCATGCAAATCCGCGCATCCTTCCGTGCGCCGTGTCGCGGGCCGGTGCACAATGGAAGGCCCTGCCATGCAGAAGACCCTTGTCGTTGACGACTCGCCGACGATTCGCCGCATGGTGAAGGCCTCGCTCAAGGATGTCTGCGCCGGTGGCTTTGCCGAGGCAGCCAGCGGACTCGAGGCGCTGGAGCAGCTGGCGTTGACCTCGTTCGCCCTCATGGTCCTCGACCTCAACATGCCTGACATGCATGGATTGGAAGTGCTCAAGTTCGTGCGGAGTCATCAGAAGTATCGCGACCTTCCCGTCGTGGTGTTGACGACGCGCGGCGATGCCGCCAGTCGCGGGGAGGTGCTCAAGGAAGGTGCCTCGCTCTATCTGACCAAGCCGTTCGTGCCCCACGCGTTCGCGGAGCAGGTCAGGTCGCTGCTGAACGGCTCCGTCCACTCGACCGGTGATGTCGCCAGGGATCCGCATGGCTAACGGAGACGACGATTTCATCAACGGGTTCATGGACGACTACTTCGAGGAGTCCGACGAGCACCTCGCGACCGTACGCAGCATCCTCCTGTCTCTCGAAGGCCTGGACGATCTTCAGCGGATCGCACCATCGACCCTCGATGAGATGTTTCGCATCTTCCACTCCATCAAAGGGATTTCCGGGATGGTAGAACTGCGCGATGCCGAAATGCTCGCGCACGAGATGGAGAGTTACCTGCGCGCGCTGCGGCAGCGTGAGGCGATCCTCACGCCGGCCGGCGTCGATGCGCTCGTCGCTGGTGTCGACGCGCTCGAACGCGTGATCGTCGCGCGCCGCGAGAATCGCGACGCTCCCCCGATCAGCGGCGCGATCGCGGGGATCGCGGCCGTTGTGCCTGGCGCGTCGTCGGCCAGCGTCCCAACAGACGTCGTGGCTCAATCGGTGCCGCTCCCTCAGGCCGAGTGGGTCGTGACGTTTGTTCCCTCAGCTGCGCTGAGCGAGCGCGGGCTGAACGTGGATTCGGTGCGTGCGCGCCTCCGCAGCCACGGCACCATCCTCCAGGCCGCGCCCAAAATCCTGCCCGGCGGCGTCGCGTTCGAGTTCGGTTTTGTCGGTGAACTCGACGACGCGACTCGGGAGGCCTGGGCATCGGACGGGATGACCGTGAAACGCGCCGAGGAGATGCCGGCGCCCGATGCGTCTGCAGATACGCGAGACCCCGACGCAGACGGTGCGAAGGCCGACGATGTTGTGCCAGCGCCGGCAGCCGCCTCGCACTATGTCCGGGTCGATCTCGCCAGGCTCGATGACCTGATGCGGATGATCGGCGACCTCGTGATCAGCCGCGCGAGGCTGGCGGACACGTTGACGCGCGTCGAGCGCCGCGTGCCCTCCATCGAATGGCGCGAGGTTCATGAAAACAGCGCGTTGATTGAGCGGCAACTGCGGGACCTGCGGGAAGGCGTCGTCCGCATCCGCCTGGTACCGGTCGGCGAGATATTCCGTCGGATGCCATTCGTGGTGCGCGACCTCGCGAAGCAGTCCGGCGCCAGGGTGCGTCTGGTCCTGGAGGGCCAGGAAACCGAAATCGACAAGTACCTCATCGAGCGGATGATGGATCCAATCCTGCACATCGTCAGGAACTCGGTGAGCCACGCGTTCGAGACACCCTCGGAGCGTCTGGCCGCGGGCAAGCCCGAGGAAGGGACGCTTCGTCTTTCCGCGTCGACCGCCGGCGAATCGGTCGTCATCGAGATCGCCGACGATGGCCGCGGCATCGATGCCGAGTCGGTGGCGCGCCGGGCCCGGGCGGCCGGCATGCAAGTGACCGATGGACCGCTCGACTCCTCGGCACTGCTCGAGCTCATTTGCGCTCAGGGCTTCTCCACGCGCGACGAAACTGACCGTGGAAGCGGACGCGGCATCGGGATGGCCGTCGTCAAGTCGACGATCCAGCAGCTCAGCGGTGCGCTCTCTCTCCACACGGAGCCGGGCCGAGGAACCCGCTTCACGATTGAGTTACCGCTCACGCTGTCAATCACCGAGGCCATGATTGCCGTCGTCGGCGATCGGACGTTTGCCGTGCCGCAAGGATCCGTTCGCGAGGTCATCGAGCTCGATCCGGCGTCGCTGCGGGCGATCGAGGCGCATGAGATTGCGCCATACCGGGGCGGTGTGCTGCCCGTGCTCAGGTTGGGCAGGCTCTTCGGAATCGCGGAGCAACCGCAGCGCTCGCTTCACGCGTTCGTGATCGGATCGGGGCTCGAGGCTGTCGCGATTGCCGTCGACCGAATTACGGGCCAGCGGGAAATCGTCGTGCGGGCGTTTGCGGACAACCTGATCAAGGTCGATGGCATCGTCGGCGCCACGGACCTTGGCGACGGGCGTGTGGTGCTCATCCTCAACCTTCCGGCGCTGGCGCGAATGGCGCAGCCCGATCCCGGCGGCGTGGACCTGGCCACTCGAACCCGGAGCGCGTGATGTCGGACAACTACATCCTGTTCACTGTTGCGGGCACCACCTACGCTCTTCGGACGCGCGACGTCACGCACGTCGAGATGATTGAGCAAATTACCGGTGTGCCGAATGCCGCGGCCTTCGTCGATGGCGTGGTGTTTTCGCGCGGCCAGGTCGTGCCGGCACTCAATCTGCGTGCGCGGTTTGGCTTCGACCGCGCTCCCCACGACGTGCGCACCCGTCTGCTGGTGGTTCACAGCGACGGCCGAAGCATTGGCCTTGTCGTCGACTCCGCCCGGGAATTCCTGCCGATTCCCGGTTCGGCTGTACAGCCGCCGAATCAGGCGCTCGCCGGCATCAGCGGGCAGTACATCGAGGGCATTGCCAATCTCAACGATCGATTGATTCTGATCCTGGATCTGCACGCGGTACTGAACTTCAGCGAGTCTGTTCCCGCCGCATAGCGCGGCTCAAGGAGTCTCTATGGCCAGCCGTAGCTCGAAAACCAACGGACGCGCGAACGGCAGATCCGCCGGCTTCGACGCTCGACTTGTGACCGCCCAGACCGAGCAGGTGACCACCGCAGCGAACACGATCGCGCGTCTGACGGATGATGTCTCCGACGGGGCTGACGCGCAGCTTCGTTCGCTCGATGGCGCGCTGAGCGGTCTCAACCAGATGGTCGCGTCGCTCAAAGAAACTGCCGGGCAGGCCGAGTCAGTATCGCTGTCCGCCGAGGGGTTGACCGCTTCGGTCAGCGAAATGGCTGCGTCGATTGAACAGGTCACCGCCAACACCGTCAGTTTGTCGACGTCGATAGCGGAGACGAGCGCCTCCATTACCGAGACAAACGCTTCGATCCGACAAGTCAACAACAGCACAGACGAGCTGGCGACGATGGCGCAGCAGGTCGGGGCGTCAATCGCGCAAATGGCGAGTTCCATCAAGTCCGTAAGCCGGGACACGGAGTCGCTGACGTCTTCCGTGAACGAAACCGCCTCTGCGATTGAGGAGATGACCGGCTCAGTCAAGTCCGTGTCGGCTGACGCGGACGATCTGGCGGCGGCCGCGGAAGAGACGTCTTCCTCCATCAACGAGATGGCGGCGTCGATTGAAGAAGTCGGCGCGATGACCGAGCGCCTGGCGACGTCGATCGAGCAGAACTCCACGTCGATCGAGGAGATGTCACGGTCCGTCCAATCGGTCGCCCAGTTCGGACGCCGGATTGCCGACGCGGCCGAGACGGCGGCGACGAGCGCGACCGAGATGGAGCGCTCGATTCAATCGGTCAGCGGCCTGGCGAAGCAGGCTGACGACATGACCAAGCGCGCGGTGCGCGATGCGGAAGAGGGAGGCTCCACCCTGCAGCGATCCATCCAGGGAATCGGCCGCATGCGGGAGTCCATGGCGCAGTCGGCGACCGTCATGCGTGAGATGGGAAAGCGAACCAGCGACATCACGTCCATCGTGGACACGATCAACTTGATTGCCGAGCGAACGAACCTGTTGTCGCTCAATGCCTCCATCGAGGCGGCGCGGGCGGGGGATGCCGGCCGGGGTTTTGCGGTGGTCGCCGAAGAAATCCGCAACCTGGCGGATCGCTCGGCGAGGGCGACCGCGGACATCGCCACGATCATCAGAGCCTTGCAGGAGGTTTCGCAGGAGGCGATCGCGTCCGCGAACGACGGCCTGCGCATCGCCGACGAGAGTAACCAGACGGCGGAAAACGGGGCCGTGGCCCTCAAGAAAATTCTTGGTGGCGTGTCGGAGACTGCGACGCTCGTCTCGCAGATTGCGAAGGCCACTGACGAGCAGCGGGTCGCCGGGCAGTCGGTCGTGACCGGAATCGCGGCGACAGCCGACCAATCCCGCCAGATTGCCACGTCCACAAGCGAGCAGGCGGGCGCCGCGGCCAGTATCGTGCAAGCGACCGGCGAAATGCGGAAGGTTTCGCAAGAAGTGACGAAAGCGGTCTTGGAACAGAGCCGCGCCGCGAGGGACATCCTCAAAGCCTCTCAGTCCGCGTCCAAGCTGGCCTCTCAGGTCCGGAAGGCATCGGCCGAGCAGAGTCGTAGTGCGTCGGAAATTGCGCAAGCAGCGGAGTCGATGCGCCGAGGGGCCGTCACCACGTCCCGTGCCCTCGCGGAACAGGCCACCGCCACCGAGCAGATCGTGAAATCCTCCGACGCGATGATCCGCACGGTCGCGACGGTCAACCGAAGCATCTCCGAGCAGGCGACCGCAACCGAACAGATCACCCGCGCGAGCGAGAGCATGCGTCAACAATCGGATCAGGCGGCGAAGGCACTGAAGGAACAGAGCCGCGCCATGCGCGACATGTCGGCCGCGGCCGTGAACACCGCGAAGCAGATCAAGCTCATTACGCATGCCAATCGCGAACATTCGCAGGTTTCAGGCACGTTGTTGGTTGGCCTCGCCGAGGTACGGAAAGTTACCGATCGAAACGCCCGCGGCGTTCAGCAGACGCGGCAGAATACGGCGGACTTGCTGAGGCATGCCGAGGCGCTCAACGAGATCGTCGATCCCAGGTCGGCACGTCCCCACGGCGCCAACGGCAGGGGCACCGGGGCGAACGGACATTGATCGAAACACCCCCAAACGGCCCGGATGCGGCCGAGCGCGCAATCGGCGTCCTGACGGTGGACACGTCGCTCAGGGTTCGCACCTGGAGCGAGTGGCTCGAGCTCGTCACCAGCATCTCTGCATCGAACGCCCGAGGCCGGCCGATTGGTGATGTGCTTCCCGACCTCGAGCGGCGTGGGCTGTTGACGATGTTCGCCCGCGTGATCGAAACAGGCCAGGCGCAGGTGCTCGCGCCGGCGTTTCATCATTACCTGGTTGCCTGTCCTCCGCGGAGCCCGTCAGCGCACTTCCAGTTCATGCAGCAGCTCGTCACGCTCGGTCCGCTTCGTGAAGAGGATCGGATCGCTGGCGTGATGGCGACCATCGAAGACGTCACCGAACGGCTGGACGCCGAGCGAACACTGGCGGAAGATCTTCGGAGCACGGATCCGGCGGTGCGCAATCGCGCGCTCGAGCGTGTCGAGGCTGCCGGCGCGGCGGGCCCGCACGCGGCGATCGTCGAGCTGCTTCGCAACGACAGCTGGCAGGTGCGGCGTGGCGCGATACACGGGTTGTCGCGGCAGACGCCGGCCCGTCTTGTGGCCTCACTGATCGAGGCTCTTCGCGACGAGCACCGCGACTTCAATGTCCTCAGCAGCGCGTTGCAGCTGCTGTCGATGATCGATGTGGATGTGACCGCGCCGCTCTCCGAGCTTCTCAAGACCGGCGAGGCCGATTTGCGGATGCAGGCGGCGCTCGCGCTCGGGGAACAATCGAACCCGGCCGCGTCGTCGGCGCTGGTCGGCGCCCTCGACGATCCCGACCCGAACGTCCGCTTCCACGTGATTGAGTCCCTGGGCAAGCTTCAAGCGGCTGAAGCAGTGGATGCGCTTGCCGAAATCGCGGAGTCACGGGATTTCTTCCTGGCCTTTCCGGCCGTCGACGCGCTGGCTCGCATCGATGATTCTCGCATGGCGTCCAGGCTCGTGCCGCTGCTCGACGACGAGACGCTGTGCGCGCCGGTGGCGGAGGCCCTGGGACGGCTTGGCGATGGAGACGTCACTCGTGCGTTGGTCGCGGTACTCAATCGATCCCAGCCGCCGGTCGGATCGGTCGCTGCGGCGATTGCGAACCTGTACGACGAATACGAAGGTCGCTACGAGGGAGGTCTCTATATCATCTCGGAGTTCCAGGCATCGCTCGACGCAACCGGCGCGCAGAATCTTCTCGATGCACTCAGCGACGATCGGGTCCGCGAGCTCCGGCCCGTAGTTCTTCTCCTTGGCTGGATCCAGTCGCCCGCAGTGGCGCGGGCGTTGACCCAGCTCCTGGGCCACTCGGCCTGCCGCACCGATGTCATAGAGGCGCTCGTCCGCCATGGCTCCGGGGTCGTCGATGTGCTCGTCGATCGTTTGGACGCCGACGACGAGCAGGTCCGGCTGGCCGCCGTCGCGGCGCTCGGCAAGCTCGGCGATCGTCGGTCCACGGCGCCGCTCACGCGCCTGTTGACGGCCGATCGGACGGTCGTTATCGCGGCCGCTGCAGCGTTGGCAAAGATTGGCGATCCGTCGGCTTTTCGTCCATTGCTCGGACTCATCGCGCACCCCGATGCCACCGTCCGTCAGGCGGCGATTTCGGCTCTCAATTCTCTGGGTCACCCGGACATGGAACGGTCTATCGCCCCGCTGCTCGCGGACGTCAATCCCCATGTGCGCGAGTCGGCTGTTCGCATTGCCGGCTATTTCGGCTACGCCGGGTGTGCCGACGCCATGTTCGAACGCTGCCGGGACGACGTCGAATCCGTGCGGCGCGCCGCCCTGGAGCACGTCGCGCTCATGGACGAAGCGCGTGCGTTGCCCGTACTCCTTGGAGCGATTGCGACCGAAACACCACGCGCCCGAGCCGGCGTCGCCATCGCGCTGGGCCGGATCGTGCAGCTCGAATCGCAATCGGCATTGCGCCGCGCGCTCGGCGACCGCGACGGCTGGGTGAGATACTTTGCGGCGCGATCGCTCGGCGAACATGGGGCAGGGGATGCGCTCGACGATCTCGCCGAGCTTGCGGAGCGGGATGCCGCCCCGCACGTGCGCATCGCCGCGCTCGAGGCGATTGGCGCGATCGATGGGCCGCGCGCGGCCGAGGTGCTGGCGCAATACACGGACGACTCGGACACCGAGATTGCCGCTGCCGCGGTCAGGTCGCTCGGCCGAGTCGGCGATGGTGCTGCGACCGCCGCGCTGGCCCGGGCCCTCAGGTCACCCGACACGGCCCGACGGCTCTCGGCGGTCGCGGCGTTCTCGCTGCGAGGCGGTCCTGACGATGTCGCGTCGCTTCGCTGGACGGCCGAAGCCGACGCCAGCCGCGATGTGGCGAGCGCCGCCGTTGGAGGGTTAGCGCGGCTCGCAACCGGGACGGGTGAGAATTGGCGCCAGGCGGTGGATGCTCTCGTTGAACTCACCGCCGATCCGAAGCAGCAGGAGGCCGCCCTCTCGGCGCTGGCGCGTGTTCCCGCGGGTCGCGCCGAGCGCGTGTCGACAGGCTTGAGCCATCCGATCGATCGCGTCCGCCGCATGACCATTGAGGCGCTAACGCGGATCAAAGATCCTGACGCGGCCGCTCGCGTGCGCGAAGCACTGGATGACCCCGACGCCGGAGTCCGCGAGGCGGCGGTCATGGCCCTCAAACGGATCGGGGCGCGCGGACTCGTGGCCAAGCTCTCGGTGATGTCCGAATCAGACCCTGACCCCGCTGTGCGCCGCGCCGCCGCGGCCGCGACTTCCAGGCGGACCGATCCGGGGAGCGAAGGAGGCGCCAGCGGGTGACCCGCACGCGCGATCATGGGTTCTCAGGATGGAAGCCTCGGCCTTGGCGCCGCCGCCGTTCCTCTTCTGCGCAATCTGGTGCACGAACGGGCCGGAATTCATTTCGAAGACTCTCTCATCGACATGTTCGCGGACCGGCTTGCTCCTCTGGTCATCGAGCGTGGGTTCGAGTCGTTCCTGGATTACTACTACCTGTTGAAGTACGACGAGGCCGCGGCTGGGGAATGGCCACGCGTGATGGATGCGCTGGCGGTGCCCGAGAGCTATTTCTGGCGCGAGATCGACCAGATTCGCGCAGTCGTGGACGTCATTGTGCCTTCTCTGGCCGGAACGCGTGCCGGCCGGCCGTTGCGGATTTGGAGTGTCCCGTGCGCCGGGGGAGAGGAACCGCTCACGATCGCCATGATGCTCGATCAAGCCGGGTGGTTCGATCGCGCGCCCATCGAGATTCACGCGAGCGACGCGAGTCCGGCGGCGATCGCGCGGGCGAAGGAGGCTCGCTACCGCGAGCGCGCGCTGCGCAGCCTTCCCGCGCCGCTTCGCGAACGATACTTCCGTCGCGACGGAGAAACCTGGACACTCGACCGGGGCTTGTGGTCACGCGTGACGTCGTGGTCCGTCGTCAACCTGATGGCGTCAGAACAGGCCGCGGCGCTGGCGTGCGCGGACGTCATTTTCTGCCGCAACCTCTTTATCTATTTCACAGAAGCCGGCATCCGCACTGTCGTGGAGCGGTTCGGCGACTGGATGCCGTCACCCGGGTACTTGTGTGTCGGCGCGTCTGAGTCGCTGCTGCGGGTCACCACGCGCTTCGGCCTCGAGGAAATCAACGGCGCGTTCGTCTATGTCAAACGCCGGTAGTGAAAGGCCCCTTTGTCTGAGTTAGTGCGCGTCCTCGTCGTGGACGACTCGGCGTACGTTCGGAAGGTCGTCGGTCAGATGCTGTCTCGAAGCCCGTTCATCGACGTGGTCGGGATCGCTCGAAATGGCGCCGAAGCACTCGAGCTGGTCGAGGAGCTGAAGCCAGATGTCGTCACCTGCGATCTCAATATGCCGGTGCTGGACGGAGTCGGGTTTGTCTCGGCCCAGATGGCCCGACGCCCTCTGCCCATCATCATCATCAGCATCGCAGACGGCGCTGGCGCGCAGGTGCTCAGCGCACTCGATGCCGGAGCGATCGATTTCGTCCAGAAGCCGACGGCCCTCGCGACTGAAAAACTATTGGAGATCTCCGACGAGCTCATCGAGAAAGTCAAGGCCGCCGCGCGTGCCCCGATGCGGCGGCAAGCGGTCGCGCACGCAGAACCTATCCCTCCATGGGTTGGCGCAAAGTCTGCCGGACGTGTCGATATCGTCGTGATGGGGATCTCGACAGGAGGCCCTCAAGGATTGAAGGTCGTCATTCCCCAGCTGCCGTCGGACTTGCCGGTCCCCGTGGCCATCGTGATGCACATGCCGGTCGGATACACCGAGATGTATGCTAAAACTCTCGACCAGCTTTCCTCGCTCTCCGTCATAGAAGTCCAAAGAACGGAAGAGCTGAGACCCGGCATAGTGTATTTGGCACCGGCGGGGAGACACCTCAGCTTTCGCCGTCGCGGCAGTGCCGTCGAGACCCGTCTCAACGTCCAGCCGCTGAATACGCCGCATCGTCCGTCGGTGGATGTCCTGTTTCAGTCAGCAGCTGAGGTCTTCGACAACCGGGTCCTGGGCGTCATCATGACCGGTATGGGCAGCGACGGCCGAGAAGGAGCGGCGTGGATCAAAGCCCGCGGCGGTGGGATTCTCACTGAATCAGAAGAAAGTTGCGTGGTGTACGGCATGCCGAGGTCGGTCGTGGAAGCTGGATTGAGCGACGGAGTTTTTTCATTGGAACTGATGGCGAAGGCGATAATGGAACGCATATGACGTCCAAGGTCCTGCTCGTGGACGACTCGGGCCTCGCGCGTCGAAGTACCCGCCGAATACTCGAAGGCGCTGGCTATCAGGTGGTCGAAGCCGAGGATGGGATGGCGGCGATCGAGCAGTATTTTGTCGAGAAGCCTGACGTAGTGCTGCTCGACCTCGTCATGAAGGGCATGTATGGCCTGGAGGTCCTCGCCAAGCTTCGAGAAATGGATCCTGGCGCCTGCGTCGTGGTGCTGTCGGCAGACATTCAGACATCGTCGCGCGAGCTGGTCCAGGCAGCCGGCGCCGCGGGTTTCTTGAACAAGCCGGCCGATGCTCAGCAAATGCTCGACGTCGTGGCGCGGGCCGTAGAACGAGGTGACTCGTGGAGTTGACGGCGGTTCAGCAGGATGCGCTGATCGAGCTGCTGACGATCGGCTTCGGCCGCGCGGCCGCCTCGCTCTCCCAGCTGACGGGCCACAGAGTCGTGCTGGAGGTGCCGCAGGTGTCGGTGCATCCGATTGCGGCTCTCGACTCGGCGTTGCGGGCGCTCGTGAGCGATGAGGTCGCCAGCGTCCATCAGATCTTTTCCGGTCCCGTCGCCGGCGATGCCCTGTTGATCCTCGACTACAAAGCGGCCGGCATGCTGAAGGAGCTGCTCACGGACGAGGCTCCGCTGCCGCTGCCGCTCGACGCGTCTGCCCGGGAAGTCCTCACCGAGGTCGGAAACATCCTGTTGAACGCCTGCCTGGGCACGTTCGGCAATCTGTTACAGGTGCAGGTGTCGTTCTCGGTTCCGCACCTCAACCTGCATTCGCTCAGCGAGATTCTCCGATCGCTGATGGTCAATCGCGAAGGGCTCCGCTACGGCCTTGTCGTCCACGCAGGCTTCCGACTGCGAGACGCGGAAGTCACCGGCTATCTCGTGATCGTCCTGAGCGTCGCCTCGTTGGACCGTCTGATCCGGGGCGTCGAAGCGTGGGAGCACGGACAGAGCTGATGGGCGCCTCCTCTGTGGGCACCGACGTTCTCAACGCCGCCTTGCTGCAGTGGCTCGACACCCTGGCGCAACAGGGCGTCTTCACGACGGATCGCGAACACGTCATCCGCAGCTGGAATCGCTGGCTCGAGTTGAATACCGGCTACAGCCCCGGAGACGTGATCGGCCGGTCCGTCTTCACTGCGCTCCCGGATCTGGAGAGCCGCGGGTTTCGTGAGTATTTCGACGCGGCGCTCCTCGGCCAGACGACGGTACTCGCGCATGGTCTCCATCGCTACGTCATTCCCGTGGCGGGTGCGGACGGGCGGAGCATTCGACAGAGCGGCCGCATCGGGCCGCTGACCGCCGGTGAGGCGATCGTCGGCACGATCTGCGTCATCGAGGATGTGACGGAGCGCCTCCGGAACGAACGCGAATTGCGGGCGCAAATCGAGGCGTCCGATCGAGCGCGGGCGTTGGCGGAGGAGGCGGTTCGCGCGCGGGACGAATTCCTGACAACGCTGTCGCACGAGATCCGAACGCCGCTCAATGCCGTTCTCGGGTGGACGAGGATTCTCATCGAGCGCCCGGCGGCAGCCGATATGCTCGCCCGGGCGCTCGAAGTCATCGATCGGAATGCCCTGGCGCAGGTCCGTCTGATCGACGATCTGCTCGATACCGCGCGGATCATGAGCGGAAAACTCCGGCTGGACGCGCAACCCGTCGATCTGGCGCGCGCGGTCCTGGCGGCGATAGACGTCGTTGAGCCCACCGCCGCCGCGAAGAACGTGACGATTCAATCCGAGACCTGGACTGAACCCCTGATGATGCGCGGCGATCCCGATCGGCTGCAGCAGATCGCGTGGAATCTACTCGCGAATGCCGTGAAGTTCACGCCGACGGGCGGCGTCGTGACGGTCACCGTTTCGCAAAGCGCCGGCACCCTGATCTTGACCGTTGCCGATAACGGTGAAGGGATTGCGCCGGAATTCCTGCCGCTGGTGTTTGAGCGCTTTCGTCAGGCCGATCCGTCAGCGACGCGCCGCCATGGCGGTCTCGGGATCGGCCTCTCCCTGGTTCGACAACTCGTCGAGCTGCATGGCGGACGGATCGTCGTCACCAGCGAACTCGGGACCGGTTCAGTGTTCAGGGTCACATTCCCCGCCCGTCCGGAATTCGCAACTGAGGATTTCGCCGTCGCCGAGTCATCGACCGAACTCGCGGGCTTGCGCATCCTGGTCGTGGACGATGGGGTCGACGGGCGCGAGATGCTGACCATCGCGTTGGAGCAGCACGGGGCGCAGGTGACGGCCGTCGCGAGCGCAGCCGAAGCCCTGGCCGTGCTGGACGAAACATCGCGATTGGACCTTCCGCATGCACTCGTCGTGGATGTTCAGGACGCCGGCGATGCGGCACTTGCCCTCGGCCCGGCGCTTGGCAGGCGGACGACCGAGCGCGGCGGCGCCATTCCGGCCGTCGCCCTGACTACCTACGATAGCCCGTACGTCAAACGGCGAGTCCTGGCGGCCGGGTTTCACGCTCACGTGGTGCGGCCGCTGTCCCCGAGCACACTGGCTGCGGTCGTCCGCAATCTCGTACGTTTCGACCACTGACCAGCCTCGATGTCTTCGTCGATTGTCTACCTGCTCGACGTCGACAACACGCTGCTCGATAACGACCGTGTCGTTGCGGATCTGATGCGGCATCTCGAGAGGTCCGTCGGAGAGGAGTCCGCGCGGCAATACTGGGTGATCTTCGAGCGTCTTCGCTCGGAACTGGGGTATGCCGACTACCTTGGCGCGCTGCAGCAATACCGCACCGAACGACCCCACGATCTGAATGTCCTCAAGGCGTCGTCTTATCTCACCAATTACCCGTTTGCGAACCGGCTGTTCCCGAACTCCCTCGACGTGATCGATCTCGTGAAAACCTGGGGTCCGGCTGTGATTCTCACCGACGGCGACGTGGTCTTTCAGCCGCGAAAGATCGAGCGCTCCGGGCTGTACGAAGCCGTTGACGGCAACGTGCTGATCTACGTGCACAAGGAAGTGGAGCTTGAAGACGTGGAGCGGCGGTTTCCAGCCGAACACTACGTGATCGTGGACGACAAGCTTCGATTGCTCGATGCGATCAAAACCGTGTGGGGCAGCCGCGTCACGACCGTCTTTCCGCGTCAGGGCCACTACGCACGCGACCCCGACGTGCTCCGCCGATATCCACCCGCCGACATTACCGTCGATCGCATCGGCGATTTGCTCGATGTCGATCTCAGCCCGACGGCTCTCGCGAGAACCTTGTAGAACCTTGCACGAACCCGTAGAACCCGAACGAACCTCGCAGAACCCGAACGAACCTCGCAGAACCTGGTAGAACCCGGCAGAACCCAGTAGAACCTTTGTTTGAGGGTATGATGACGCGACCGGAGACAATACTCATGCGCAGCGTCTGTATTCCTCGAGTCTGGATCGCCGCGGCCGCGCTCGGCGCGGCAACCGTTACCATCATCAGCGCGCAGGCGCCGCAGCCCCCGGCCGGAGGACGCGGTGGTCAGCAGGCTCAGCCGCCTGCGGGCGGCGGACGCGCTCGTGGCGGCGTCATGGGCGCGGGCCCGGCCGATGCGCCTTACGTGGACGCGGCACTGGCCGATAAAGGGCGAACCGTGTGGGCGGCCGAGTGCATCAACTGCCATGGGACTCAGGCGCGCGGCACCGACAAGGGCCCGAACCTGACCCGCTCGCTCGTCGTGCTGCGTGATCGGTACGGCAACGAGCTGGGACCCTTCCTCAAGCGCGGGCACAAGATGCAGAGCGGCGCGGCGGCGTCGTCGATCTCGGACGATCAGATCGTCAACCTCGCGCACTTTCTCCGGCAGCGGGTCAACGATTCGTTCCGCGGATCGCCGCTCTTCGAGTCGCAGAACGTGCTGACGGGCGATGCGAAGGCCGGAGCCGCCTATTTCAACGGCGAAGGGAAGTGCTCGACGTGCCATACCTCGACAACCCTGAGCCTCGCCGGCATCGGCGGACGGCTACGAGCCGATTGACCTGCAGCAGCGCTTCCTCTTCCCGGGCGGCGGCCGGGGTGGCCGCGGGCGCGGAGGTCCACCGCCCACGAGCGCCGTGAAGGTCACGGTGACGACGGCGAATGGCGAGTCGGTGTCCGGTGCGCTGCTCCAGATGGACGACTTCAACGTCTCGCTGCGCGACGGTTCCGGCGCGTACCGGACAGTCAAGCGGGGGCCCGGCGTCAAGGTCGTCAAGAACGATCCGCTGGCCGCGCATCAGGCGCTGCTCGACACGATCACCGACAAGAACATGCACGACGTGGTGGCCTATCTGGAGACGTTGAAATGAAACGCGTCATATTCGCTGCTTCAGCGTTCCTGTCGGCGGCCGTGCTGGTCGCCACGGCGCAAACCGGCCTCGACCCGGCGAAGCTGCTGAATCCCGGCACCGACTCGTGGCCGAGCTACAACGGCGACTACTCGGGCGCCGCTACAGCACGCTGACCAAGATCAACGACGGCAACGTCAGTGCGCTCAGCCTCGCGTGGGTCTACCGCATGAATCCCGGCGCGGGCGGCGGCCTCGGCGCCATCAAGGGCACGCCGCTGCAGGTCAACGGCGTGATGTATCTCACCGCGCCGGATCACGTGTGGGCGGTCGATGCGCGCACCGGACGCGAGATCTGGCACTTCACCTGGCAGTCCAAGGGCGGCATCCACATCGGCAATCGCGGTGCGGCGTGCTTCGGCGACTCGTTGTTCTTCGAGACGCCGGACTGCAACCTCGTCTCGCTGAACATCAAGGACGGCACCGAGCGCTGGCACAAGCCGATCTGCGACCTCGACCAGTTCTACTACGGGTCGGTCGCGCCGATCATCGTCAAGAACCACGTCATGGCCGGCGTGAGCGGCGACGATCTCGACATGCCCGGCTACGCGGAGTCGCACGATCCGGAGACGGGCGAGATGCAGTGGCGCTGGTACGTCGTGCCGCAGAAGAAAGGCGAGCCGGGATCGGAGACTGGCCGAACGAAGACGCCATGAAGCATGGCGGCGGGATGACGTGGCAGCCGGTCACGTACGATCCCGAGCTGAATCTGATGTACGTCACGACCGGGCAATCCGCAGCCGGTCATCGCGCACGTCAATCGCGAAGGCGCGAACCTCTTCACCGCCTCCATCGTCGCGCTCAATCCGGACACCGGGAAGATGAACGTGGTACTTCCAGTCGTCGCCGCACGACACCCACGACTGGGATTCCACCCAGACGGCCGTGCTGTTCGACGGGCGAGATCAACGGTCAGCCGCGGAAGCTCGTCGCGCAGGCCGCGCGCAACGGTCACTTCTTCGTGCTCGATCGGACCAACGGCAAGGCCATCGTCTCGACGGAGTACGTGAAGACGAACTGGGCGACCGGGTACGACGAAAAGGGTCAGCCGATCCCGAACCCGGCGAAGCACCCGCAGATCGATGGCGCTCTGGTGTCGCCGAATCAAGGCGGCGCCGCCAACTGGCCGCCGCCGACGTTCAGTCCGCAGACGGGCCTCTTCTACGTCAACGCGTCGCGCGCCTTCAGCGTGTACTACATCTACGATCCGGGCGACAATCCGCAGGGGTGGGGTGGCACCGATCGCGGAGGCTAGGTCGGAATCGATGCTGCAGGCGATCGACTACAAGACCGGCAAGGTCCGCTGGAGCCACACGTGGGAAGGGGGCGCGCGTGCGGGCCTGCTGAGCACCGCCGGCAACCTGCTGTTCAGCGGCGGGGCCTCGAACGATCTCGTGGCGTTGAACGCGACCACCGGCGAGGCGCTCTGGCACGCAGGTCTCAACTGCGTCGGTCAGCAACGGCGCCATCACGTACGAGCTCGACGGCAGCCAGTACGTGATCGTCGGCGCGGGCGACACGTTGTGGGCGTTCGTGATGAACGGGCAGCCGGCGAAAAAGTAAGCAGGGGTCGCGGGAAACGTTCAGTCGTGGTCCGACGGATCGCTATCGTCGAGGAAGTCGATCTGAACGTCCGATACGGTCGAGCCGATCACCGACTGGCCGAACTCGAGGCGCGAGAAGATGCTGGGGTGCCTGACAATTTCTGAAGGAAGGCAACTACCCAGTACGCGCTCGACCACGTCGATGTACGTGCGACGGCGGTCCAAGGTACGGTGGGTGTCACCCTTTCTGCGGTCCAGAAATGTCACGCCACCGAAAAGTGCACGGCGCGTGCCGCGCACGGATGAGGTCTCGACCTGACAGAGTCAACAGGGAGTAGCAACAGAATGGCTGAAGCGTTCGAGCATCGTCAAGGACCTGATCGGAGAAAGCTGCCCAGGGGCGGACGTCGTGCGGAAGATGTCGCCGGCTTCGCACCGCTCGTGCTCGTCGTGGGAAAGGGCGAAACCGCTGTGGCGCAGTCCGAAGCCGTGCTCGCGCGGCTCAAGTTCGCGGTCACCAGGAGCGGGACCGTCGAGGAAGCCCTGCGGGTCATGGCGGGGATTCGCCCCGACGTCGTCGTCGCGGAATCGGATGCCGCGTCCCGCATTCGCCTCGAAGCGCCCGAGCACGTGCCCGTCGTGGAAATGAACGGCGACATGCGCGGAAACCCGGACGCCCTCATCGAAGGCATTCGGCAGGCCATTCGCGCGAACGAGAAGGGGACACGCTGAACCGGCGACCGTCCGCTTGACATTGACGCGCGTTGGCATAGACTGTCTATGTCAACGCGCATGGCCTCCGACAAAGATCCCATTCCGCCCGGCACCCTGCACCTGCTCATCCTCAAGACGCTCGCCCATGGCGGCGAGCTCCACGGGTTCGAGATCGCGGAAGCCATCGAGCAGCGATCCGGCGACATCCTGACCGTCGAAGAAGGCTCCCTGTACCCGGCCCTGCAGCGCATGCTCGTCAAGGGATGGGTCACGGCGGAGTGGGGGACAACCGCCGGGAACCGTCGCGCACGCTACTACCAGCTGACGCGTGCGGGACGGAAACAGCTCGACGCCGAAATGGCGGCCTTCCGGCGCGTCAACGGCGCCATCGCGGCCGTGCTCCAGGCGACGTGACCCGGGCCCAGCTGTATGTTTGATGAAATCGTTCGCCGATTCCGGATGCTGATGGGCCAGTCCCGTTTCGAGCGCGAGCTCGACGAGGAGATGCGGCTTCACATCGATCTGCGCCAGGAGCGATTCCAGCAAGAGGGTGCCGAGGCCGACATCTCGCGAGGTGCGGCTCACCAGCGATTCGGAAACGTCCTTCGCCTGCGCGACGAGAGTGTGGACCAGTGGGGGTGGCGATGGCTCGAGCAGCTGGTGCAGGACGTCCAGTTCGGCGCCAGAACATTGAGGAAGAGTCCCGGCTTCACCGCGGCCACGATCCTCACGCTCGCGCTTGCCACCGGCGCAACGACTTCGATCTTCAGCATTGTTCACGGCGTGTTGCTGCGGCCGCTGCCGTTTGCGGATCCCGATCGGCTCGTGCAGGTCTTCGGCCGCTATTGGGCAGAGGATCACGACGGTGTCCCGGACTTGCTGACTGGCCCCGTGGGCCCTCCCGAGCTCGAGCAGTTCGAACAGCAGGCGACGTCGTTCGACGGTTTTGCCGGGTACGAAGTGACGACCCGGCATTTGTCCGGGGCTGCCGGGCCCGAGAGGGTGACCGCGGTGATGGCCGACCGCACCCTGTTCTCGGTCCTCGGGACGCACGCAATCGAGGGGCGTGGCTTTGAAGCCAACGATCCACTCGACGTCGCGGTCATCAGTGAAAACCTCTGGGAGCGACGATTCGGCAGGATGCGGCTGGGCGCGAGCACGACGATCACGCTCGACGGCCGGGCGGTCACCCTCCTCGGCGTCATGCCTGGACGGTTTCAGTTTCCGTATCGCGCCGCGTCGCTCCTGGCAGGGGCGCTTCCGGAGGCGAAAACGGACGTGTGGGTCCCCATGCCGCCGCTGCGCGCGGGCGACGGAGCCTTGCGCCGAAGCCGCGTGAGCGTCGTCGCCAGGCTCCAGCCGGGTGTGCCGCTCGCCACGGGCAGATCAGAGCTAGGCGTGATCGCGGCGCGCGTCGAGCAGCAGCATCCGGAGTTCCAGAGACGGATCGGCGTCCGGCTTGCGCCGCTGTCCGAGGTGGTGATCGGCCCTGTGCGACGTTCGCTATGGATGCTGCTTGCGGCGGTCGGGCTCGTGCTCGCAGCGGCCTGCGCAAACGTCGCGAATCTCCTGCTGGCTCGGATGACGGTGCGAACGCCAGAGGTGGCCACGCGCGCCGCGCTTGGTGCAGGCTCGCTTCGTCTCGTGCGGCAATTCCTCGCTGAAAGCTTGCTTCTATCGCTTGCGGGCGGACTCGTCGGGGCGGCCATCGCGCGTTGGAGCCTGCCTGTTCTGCTTGCGGCTACGTCGGGGCGGATTCCGCGCGCGCACGAAATCGCCCTCGACTGGCGGGCCTTCGCCTTCCTGCTGGTGCTGTGCGTCGTGACGGCGATTCTCTTCGGCCTCGCGCCAGCGGTCGCGGCCGCACGAGTCGACATTCAGTCCATCACGAAGGAGGGCGGCCGCTCGACTCGCGCCGGAGTATTCGGCCGCCTGAGAGACGGGCTCGTCATCCTCGAGGTGGCGCTGGCATTTGTGCTCGCGACCGGTGCGGCCCTCGTCATGCGGGAGATCATCCGGCTTCAACACGTTCCGACAGGTATGGACACCCGGAACGTGCTGAGCGTGCACATCACGCCGCGCACGACCGCCGCCAACTACTACGCGATCGAGCAGCGTGTGGCGGCGATCCCGGGCGTCCGCGCCGCAGGTTTCACACAGCTCACCCCGCTTCAGAACTGGGGCTGGGAGGCGACCTTTTCGATCCGCAATCGGCCGACCGACAGCCCGCTGTCGACCAGTCTTCGCTATGTCACGCCCGGATACTTCTCCGCGCTCGGCATTCCCATCGTCCGCGGCCGGGCGTTGACCTCTCAAGATACGGAAAACACGCCGCCCGTGATCCTCGTCAACGAAGCCTTCGCCCGGCGCTTCTTTCCGGGTGGCGACGCCGTCGGGCAGCAGCTCAATCGCGGCACGATTGTCGGGGTCGTCGGCGACGTGCGCCAGGTCGCGCTCGACCGCGAAGCGGAGCCCGAGCTGTACTACCCGGCCGCGCAGAATGTGACGATGGCGTCCGATATCGGCATGTCGCTGATCGTGCGGACGGAGCAGCGGCCTGAACGTGCGATTGCCGCGATCCGCGGGGCCGTGCACGAGGTGAATCCGGGCCTGGCCATCTTCAACGTGAAGACCATGGAAGAGGTCGTCAGCGATTCGATGTGGCAATTGAACCTCTACCGCTGGCTGATCGGGGTGTTCGCGGGGCTTGCGCTGGTTCTCGCCGCGATAGGTCTCTACGGCGTCATCTCGTTCGGTGCCGCCGCGCGCCTGCGTGAATTCGCGGTGCGGCTCGCGCTCGGGTCAGGGCCGCGGCGGTTGATTCAACTGGTCGTCGCGCGTGGCGTCATCCTGGCGAGCGGAGGGCTCGCCGCCGGAGTCGTGACGGTCCTTGCGGTCACCCCCTGGGCGCGCACCGTGTCACCGGCCCTTGCCATCGATCCCGCGACCTACGTTCTTGTGGGCGTTCTTCTCGTGGTGATTGCCCTGTGCGCGGCCATGGTCCCGGCCGTTCGCGCGGCGCGGATCGATCCGGCGAGCGCGCTAAGACACGAATAGCTGGACGCGGGGGGCTGAAGCCCCGCGCTACGGGCGTCAACGCTCTCCTTGAGAGGATCCCCTCCCATCGGTGTCTTTATTAGATAGAGTCAGTTTGTGGTCGACGCCGACGTCCTCTTCACCGCGCACCGAGACGGCATCTTCCGCTACCTGTGCCGCATCGTCGGACAGGAGGATGCGCGCGAGCTGACGCAAGAGGTCTTTCTGCGTGTCACTCGAACCGAGGTGCCGAAGACCAGCGAGGGTGGCCGGCGGGCCTGGCTGTTCCGGATTGCCAGAAACCTCGCGCTGAATCACGTCCGCGACGATCGACGGCGCGGTGTGACGGTCGAACTGAAAGACGACTCGGCCGCGCCCGCGACGCAGGCACTCGCAGTGGCGCTCCGCGAGGCGCTCAACCAGCTGAATCCGGTCGACCGCGACGTGTTTCTGATGCGCGAAGCCGGCGGCCTCAGCTACGAAGAGATCTCGTTTGCGTGTCAGTTGACGGCGGATGCCGTGCGATCCCGCCTTCACCGCGCGCGGCAGCAGCTCCGGTCGGTCCTCGACAACAGCCCGGATGCATCGTGGAGATGAGTGATGACAAGGGATGACGGGCGCGAGAGCGCCGAACCGAACGAGGCATCGTACCTGGTGGTTGCGGCGCTGGCCGACGGCGAGCCCCTCGATGCCGCGGCTCTGAAGGGTGCCCTCGATGACCCGGCTGTGCGCGAGTACCTCGTCGATTTGATCGCGTTGAGGCAATCGGTTGGCACGATGTCGGGACCGCCAATGCAGTGGCGCGAGCGCCGCTCGGTCCTATCCCGTTTCGGATGGATGGCCGCCGCGGCGGCGGTCATAGTCAGCCTCACGGCTGGATACGTCGCAGGGCAGCGAACAGTGCAAGCCGCGCCCGCGCCGAGCGTGGAAACCTTCATCGATTTTGGGACGAGCGCGTCCGCGCCGAAGCCCACGCGCATCGTCCAGCTTCGTCCTGGCGTGAATTGGACAGAGAAGGTTGAAGGGCAGTGAAATGATGATTCCAGTCGCTTTGCTCATGGTCGCCGCGCAGGCGGTAAGTGGTGCTCAGTCGAAATCACCGGGCACGCCGGTGCTGCAGGTCGGCGTCTTTTCGTATGGACCGGATGGCAAATCACAAGCTGCCGCCTACGAAACCACACTTGCGACCGAATCACTTCAGTACATTGCCGGCTGCATGATCGGGGGAGGGAACAGGCCCGTTCCCGATCGGGCGACCGACGCCTGGCGAGTCTCGGGCAAGGTCGAGCGGATGACGGACGATGAGGCGGTGGTCCGAGTCGACTGGCAGCGCATTCGAAGTGCGGGGGTGGCGACAACGGCGCCGGCCGGGTCGATTCAACTGACGCTTCATCCTGGCGATCGAGTGCCGCTTGACTCCGCGACGCCGGATCCGACGGCTGGATGTGGGGCGAGAACCGTGGGCTTCGAAGCCAGGTTCGAGCCTCGCCCCGGCTGGATGATCGGGCCGAACGGGCCACTGACTGAATCACCGGCCATCACCATCATGCGCGGCCGTACGTCTGGTGGCGGCGCGAGCTCGGGCTCAGGATCGGGCGTCGGAGCAGGCGTGAGCGGGGGCGGTGGTGGTCGGGCCGTTCACACTCCAAAGACTGACAGCACGGCTGATGTGAGTCCGAGAACATTCGAGCTCTTTCTTGTGAGGACCGACAAGGCTCATCCAGAAAATCCTGATTACAACCTGCAAGGTCTCATATTGCGGGAGGTTGACACCGCCGGCTTTGCCTTCTCGCCGTTCTCTATCGACACCTCAGCGGGGCCTCTCAATGTTGAGATAAGAGGATCGTTGCGGGTGACGGCCAACGAGGGCTCTCCGCAGTTGATTTTCACAACAATACGCAGGGTCTGGTACTCCTCAACCGGCCCGAATCGCGATGCGACGAGCGGTGCCAGCGGGAGCAGCACAACTCGAAATCCAATGCCGGGACCGGACGAAGTGCTGTCATTCGAGCTGCCGCCGATCCGCGTGCCGAACAGCTCGGCGACGGTACCGGAGCAGTACTCCGTGCGAGTCAGAATTCGTTAATCCTCGAGACCGCACAGCCTACACGTGAACAAGCTCGGTGGCGAGCTGCGAGGCGGAGACGTAGTCGATCTTGCCCGTGCCGAGAATCGGGACCGTGGGAACCGGGCACGATCGATCGCGGGACGAAGATCTCCGGAAGACCGGCGTCGCGCGCGGCGGACGCCAGCGCGGCGCGACTCGCATCGGCACGATCGGTCACGAGCACGAGCTGCTCGCCACGCTTCGGATCGGGCAGCGTGACGACCGCGTGCTGATTCTCCGGCCACACCTTCGCCACGAAGTCCTCGACCGCGCCAAGCGGCACCATCTCGCCCGCGACCTTCGCGAAGCGCTTCGCGCGACCCTTGATCGTGACGAATCCTTCGGCGTCGATATCGACGATGTCGCCGGTGTCGTACCAGCCATCCTTCGGCGGCTCGAGCACGCCGGGCTTCTCGGCGCGCAGATAGCCGAGCATCACGTTTGGACCGCGAACGAAGAGACGCCCGCCTCCGTCGATGCCCTGCACCGTCTCGAGGCGATGCTCGATGCCGGGCAGGAAACGGCCGACCGTGCCAGCCTTGAAGTGCATCGGCGTGTTCACCGCAAGGCCGGCGCCGTCTCCGTCGCGCCGTAGCCTTCGAGAATGCGGATGCCGAACTTCTCGAACCAGACACGTCGTGTTTCCGGCTTCACCCGCTCGGCGCCGGCAAACACATAGCGCACCGAGTAGAAGTCGTAGTTGTCGGCGACACGCGCGTAGCCGGCCAGGAACGTGTCGGTGCCGAAGAGAATCGTCGCGTTCATGCGCGTACGCGAACTCCGGCACCGTGCGGTAGTGCAGCGGCGACGGATAGAGGAACGTCCGCACGCCCGGCAAGCAGCGGCAGCAGCAGCCCGCCGGTCAGCCCGAAACTGTGGAAGACCGGCAGCGCGTTGAAGACGACGTCCTTCGGGCTGATGTCCACGACCGACGACAGTTGATGGCGGTTCGCCAGCAGATTGCGGTGACTGAGCACCACGCCCTTCGGCGTGCCTTCCGATCCGGACGTGAAGAGCACGACCGCAGGATCGTTGGCGCGCTCGGGTCGATGGCGCGGTTTCGCCAGCACCGACCGCACCAGAGCACCGAGCTTGGCGAACGTCCCAATCTCCCCGCGAATGTCCTCGAGGTACACGATGGTCGCGTGCGGCTCGAGCGCGGCGACCAGCGCGCTGCAGCTTCGCCTTCTCGATGAACTGACGCGCGGTGACGATGCGCGTGATCTCCGCGCCGCGGCAGGCAGCGATCGCCGACGCAGGACCGGTCGAGAAGTTCAGCATCGCCGGCACGCGGCCTTCGGCCTGCAGCGCGAAGAACGTGACCAGCGAGGCGCGCGACGTCGGCAACAGCACGCCGACGCGTTCGCCGGCGCGCGTGTCCCGAGCGAGCACCGAACCGAGCGCGAAGCTTCCGGTCACGAGCCCGCGATAGCTGAGCGGCCGCATCTCGAGATCGTCGGCGATGAGGTGGCTGCCGCCGTGCTGCTCGCGCGCTTCGAGCAGCGCGTCGAAGAGCGTCGTATCGATGCGCGCCCCGGCGAACATCGACTGCACCATCTGATCGCCGAGCGCGCGGCGCAGCGCGACCCGGCGGGCGCGGCCGCTCACGCCGTCCGGCGCGGTCAGTATACGCGGCGGCAGCACGCGAATCCGAATCTTCGGCAGGAGACGACGACGGACCTTGCCCGCGAGTCGTGAGAACGCCGTGAATTCGACGCCGTCGATGCGCATCGGCAGAAGCGCAGCCTTCGTGCGCTCGGCGATCACGGCCGGTCCCTCGTAGACCTTCATCAGCGAGCCGGTCGTCGTGATGCGTCCCTCGGGGAAGATGATGCAGGCCGAGCCCGCCTCGACCGCGCGAATCATCGCGCGGATCGACAGCGGATTGGTCGGATCGACGGGCAGCGCGTTGACGAACAGCAGGAACGGCCTCGCCCACCACTGCTTCGCGATGAACGTGTCGACCGCGAAGATCGGGTCGCCGGGCAGAAACGCGCCGAGCAGCAGGCCGTCGAGGAACGACGCATGATTGGCGGCGATCACCGCGTGCGGCATGGCGGCTCGCGCGTGCTCGATGCCGTCGACCTCGACGCGATACAGCAGCCGAAGCACGAGCCGCATCAGGCTCTTGGCCAGCGTGCGTCGCACGATCCACGCGGCGACGAGCGCCACCGGCAGCGTCGCGACGCCGCACAGCGCGAACAGCTCGCCCATCGTCATGCCGCGCGCGAGGAACGCGGCCGCGGCGACCGCAGCCACCGACATCGCCAGCGCGTTGATGATGTTGTTGGCGGCGATCACGCGGGCGCGATGCGCCGGTTCGCTCTCGTGCTGCAGGATGGCGTAGAGCGGTACGGTGAAGAGTCCGCCGGCGATCGCCAGGCCGACGAGATCGGCGAGGATGTGCCAGCTTCCCGGCTGCGCAAGGAACGTCGACACGTTCACCAGCACGCCGGTCGTGGAACGGCCGCGGCTGGCCAGATGCAGATCGATCGCGAAGAGCCCCATCGCCAGGGCCGGACCCTGGGACATGACGCGCGCTGACCTCGCCGTGCAGCAGTCGTTCGGCCAGCATCGATCCCAGGCCCACGCCGACGGCGAAGAGCGCCAGCATCATCGTCACGACCTGTTCGTTCGCGAAGAGCACGTCCTTGGCGAACGACGGGAGACCGGAGACGACGGTCGCGCCGAACAGCCAGAACCACGAGACCGCGAGAATCGGCAGCAGGAGCGCCGGCCGCGACGTGACGTGGCCGACGACGTCGATCGTGTCGCGCAGAAGCCGCGGGCGCGGCGAATCAGCACCGGCAGACGACGGCGCGGGCGGAATCTGCCGTGCTGCGAGCCAGCCGACGAAGGCCGCCGTGACGCCGCAGCCACCGACGATGAACGCGCCGTTGCCGACGAGCACGATGCTGCCGCCGAGGATCGTGCCGAGCAGAATCGCCAGGAACGTGCCGGCTTCGATGAGCGCGTTGCCCGCAACGAGCTCGTCCTCGCGCAGGTGCTGCGGCAGCAGCGCGTATTTGATCGGGCCGAAGACCGTCGAGTGCGTGCCGAGGCAGAAGAGCGAGGCGAAGAGCAGCGGGACACTGCCTTGCCAGAGTCCCCAGGCGCCGAGCGACATGATGCCGATTTCGGCAACCTTCACCACGCGCGCGATCTTCGACTTGTCGATCCGATCGGCCAGCGTTCCCGACGCACCGGAAAAGAGGAAGAACGGCGCGATGAACAGGGCGCCGGCGAGCATGACGAGCGACGCCGCGCTGATGCCAGCCTGCTCCGCGAGCCTGAACGTCACGACGATGCCGAGTGCGCTCTTCAGCAGGTTGTCGTTGAACGCACCGAGGAACTGCGTGACGAACAGCGGAGCAAAGCGCCGCGCCGTCAGAAGCTGCACGAGTGGCGAACGCATCACACGCTACTCCTTGTTCAGACCGTCGTCACCGCCGCCCAGGAGGCGGCGATGAGACGGTCGCACATCGAAGTCAATGGGAGCGACAACCGTCCGTAGGCGGCGAAGGTCACCGGCTGGAGCACGATGCCGAAGACGAGCGCCGTCGCGAGGTCGGGATGCTGCGCGGGAATCTCCTTCGAGGCGATCCCGTCCGCGATCACGTCGCGGACCGCGTCGACGGGCGTCGGAGTTCCCGGCGCGAGCCTGGCGAGCTGGCCGTGCTGCACGAAGAGCAGAAAGCGGAAGAGCCACGGGTCCTCGTCGTGCGCGTGGCAGAAGCCGCGAATCATCGCCGCGAGCTTGCCGCGTGCGGTGGACTCGGTGCGTGCGAGCGATTCGAGCTGCCCGGTAAACTGCACGTACTGGCGCTCGAAGACTTGCCACACGAGTTCGTCTTTGCCGACGAAGTGGCGATAGAGCGCCCCTTCGGAGATATCGACCGCACGAGCGATATCCCGCACGCTGGTCCCGGCGACGCCCTTCTCGACGAAGAGTCGAATGGCGGCCTTTTCGATGCGTTCGCGCGTGTCGGGAAAGCGGTATCTCGGCATGGTGAGTAAACGTTTACTCACTATGAACTCAGCCGGACCAAATGTCAAGTCAGGCGAGTTTTACTGAGAAAATCCCGAAGGGCGTGTAGAAACCTTGCCGAGCTTGGTCGCTTCGAGGAGGGCCCGCAGATCAACGGGTATCGATGCCTCTACTTCGACGCGCGAGGAGGTGAGCGGGTGCGTGAAGACCAGCCGCCACGCGTGAAGCGCCTGCCGCGGGAATGAATGAAGCGAGTCGGCCAGGGCGGGATCCACGACCTGTGTCCACCTCGGCTCTCCGTACACTGGGTCGCCGACGATCGGCCAGCCGCGCGCGGCGAGATGCACGCGGATCTGGTGGGTCCGCCCCGTCACGAGCCGGCAGCGGAGCAGCGCAAGTCCGACAGGCGGCGCGGCCACGCGCGCCAACCGCGTCACGCGTGTCAGGCTGGGTGCGCCAGTCGATTCCGACGCGACCATTCGGCGTCGATCTCCGCTGTCGCGCATGAGTCGCAAGGCGATATCGACGCTCGCCGGCCGGACTCTCCCGTAGACGAGCGCGAGGTAGTCCTTCTCCGTGTCACGGCGGCTCATCGTCTTTTGCAGCGCCGCATGAACGCCGGCGGTCTTGGCAACGAGAACGATCCCCGACGTCAGCTTGTCGAGCCGACCGACGATGGAGGGGCGTGTGGCCGAAGGCCAGTTGCGTGCGTGCCAGACGAGCGCATTCATGAGCGTTCTGCCGGGCTGCGCGTGGGTCGGGTGGACAACTATGCCAGCGGGCTTGTTGACGACGAGCAGAGAGTGGTCTTCGAAAAGGATGTCGATCGTTGTGGGGTCAGGCTCGATCGTCCGTGCGCGAGGGAGAGACGCTTCCGGGATGTCCACCGTCAGCACGTCGCCGGCCGCGACTCGCGTCGCGACCCGGCGAACGCCTCGGCCGTTGATGCTGACGGTTCCTCCTCCGATCCATGTCTGCACCCGGGTGCGGGTGGCCGAGTCGAGATCCGCCAGATGCCTGCGGAGCACGAGATCCAGCCGCTGTCCGGTGTCGCCGCGATCGCTGAGAAAAGTGCGGATGGCCATCGAGTGGCCTCTATCGTATCCGCGTTCGAAACGCTATCGCTCCTATCAGTCCTCCTCGCAGAAAGTTGCAGTCCGCGGCTCTATCCCTGATGAACTCCCGTGTGCGATCGCATGCGAGGCGCCGCACCGGATGCATGACCGACTTCTGCCGCATCGCGTGACGTACCGGTGGCGCGCTGACGCGCTCGTCGTTCTTCCTGAAGCGCAAGGTTCAGGCGTTCCGCGAGGCCACCGAAAGCCAGCGCCGCGCGCCGAAGCGCAGCGTTCTCCTCGGTGAGTCTTGCGAGTTCCTCGCGACAATGCGAACAGTCATCTGCCATAAAGAGCGTCCTTTGCGAAGCTCGCGGGCTTTCGCATTCTGATGACACCCATACCGGTCATAACGCGCGCAGTCACAGAACCGTACCTGGATCTGGTTTTCCGAGACTCGCTCCCCGCGGCCAACAGAAACCGGCGATGGTGTCGAGTAGCGCTTTCGGCAGGAGGAACTACAAGAGTAGTGCCGAGCTTGGACCGATAGAATTGCCAGTGATTTCGAGAGTCAGTATTTCGGCGTGGTTCGAAACGGCACAAGGCCGTGTTCCATCCTGCCACACGCTGAACACAGGAGAGGCACACGCGCTCATCGCGTCATCAGGATCCAAACGCCACGATCATGATCGCCCCCGCGGTCATGACGAGTGATCCGGCCAGGCGCTTCCGAATGTTCTTCTCCTGGAAATAGCGATGCCCGAGCAGCACGCTCACGATGGCGGAGAGCTGAAAGAGCGCCAGTGAATACCCGACCTGCATCTGCCCGAACGTCAGAACGGTCGTGAGCTGCATCAGGCCGGTCGTGATCGCAAGAGCCAGGAATGTTGGCCACCAGCGCCCGACCTTCTCCGCCTGCTGACGCATGCTGGTTTCTCTGAACACGAGCGAGGCGACTCCCGCCAGCGGCACTCCAAGGACTGACCACAGGACAAAGACCGTCCATGGCGACGACTGGAGGATGGCGCGCTTCAAAAAAACTGCTTCGGTGGCAGCCAGCACCAGCGCTGCGAATCGCAACTGCACGCCGCGCTCCCGGAAGAACGTGACGAACGCGTTGCGGCGCGGCTCGCCGACTTGCCGATCGACCACGAAGTAACTGCCCGCGACGATCAGGAGCACGCCGGCGACGCCGGCCGCGGAGGGATACTCTCCGATCAGGAACGTGGCCAGGAACAGGCCGATGACCGATTTGTAGGCGTTGATCGGTCCCAGGATCGAGAGATCCGTTGACCGGAGCGCGTACACGAGAAGGGTGTTGCCGGAAACGGCGAGTGTCGCCGCGGCCAGCATGTTCATCCAGACGTCTTTCGATACCGCTGGCGCGCCGGCAATCACGATCAAGGGAATGCAAGTCACCGCCAGGCAGAGATGGGCCATCCCGATGATGAAAATTGGGCTTGCCGACCGGTCCGCGAGCTGTTTCTGAAAGACGTTCGAGACCGGATTGGCAAGGATCCGCAGGAGGATTACAAGTGACAGAGAAAAGTTAAAAGTCAAAAGTCAAAAGGTAAAAGCTAATGGATATAGTAGTTCCGGAGCGTCAGGGCCGGTATGGATGTCGTCCAGCAGCGGTTTACGGCAGCGCTCGACGCCCTCGTCGAGCAGGTCAAAAAGGATCGGTCGATCCTCGCCGCCATCCTGTGCGGCAGCCTGTCGCACGACGTGGTCTGGGAGAAGTCCGACATCGACCTGATGTTGGTGACCATTGATGACAAGAAGGTAGAGAACTCGGACCTGCCTGTCTATGCCGACGGCGTGAACGTTCATGTGAACCTGATTCCCCGTACGGAGTTTCGAAGGATCGTCGAAGGATCATTTGACAACTCGTTCGTTCGAGCGTTGCTCGCGAAGGGACGGCTTCTTTATACCCACGACGAAACGATCGCCGACTTGTGCGTCCAGCTTCAGAAGATAGGTGCGCACGACACTCGACTGCAGCTCCTGCGCGCGGCGACCCACGCGCTGCCCTCCATCTACAAGGCGCACAAGTGGTTCATCACGCGCGGCGACCTCGAGTACACCGCGCTATGGATTCTCTATGCCGCGACCGGCCTGGCGCAGATCGAGGTCGTATCGCGGCGGCTCCTGGCGGATCGCGAGGTGATCCTTCAGGCACTGAAACTGAATCCGGACTTTTTCAAGAAGATCTATACGGATCTCCTCAATGCGAAGAAGACGCGAAAAGCGGTTCAGGATGCGCTCGATGCTGTTGATGCCTATATGGCCGAACGAGCACCGGCGTTGTTTTCCCTGGTCATCGAGCATTTGCGGGATGTCGGCGAGGCGCGCTCGTCGAGGGACATCGACGATCACTTCTGCCGCCACTTCAGCGTTGCCGGCGTCGTCACCGCGTGCGAATACCTGGCGGATCAGCAGATGATTGGCAAGGCGTCGCTGCCGGCCCGACTCACGAAGAAGAGTTCTATCGAGGTGCAGGAGCTCGCGTTCTTCTATGTGAGCGATCCAATCCGCCGATGACTTCGTCCCCGCGTCACACGAACAAACGAATGGCGACACAAAAGAAAGCGGCGGCAGCCGCGCGCACGACGATTGCGGTCCAGGGAGCGCGGGTTCACAACCTCAAGAACATTTCCGTTGAAATCCCTCGGGATCGCTTGACGGTCGTGACCGGCCTTTCAGGCTCGGGCAAGTCGAGCCTCGCCTTCGACACGATTTACGCGGAAGGGCAGCGGCGCTACATGGAGTCGCTGTCGAGCTTCGCGAAGCGCTTCATTGCGCAGGTCACGAAACCCGACGTCGATTACGTGTTCGGCCTGTCGCCGGTGATTTCGATCGAGCAGAAGACCCTGACCAACAACCCGCGATCGACGGTGGGGACGATGACCGACATCGCGAGCTACCTGAATCTGCTCTACGCGACGATTGGGCAGCCGCATTGTCCGCGCACGGCTGAGCCGACGCCCGGCCGCTCGTCGAGTCAGATCCTGGAAGCCATCCTGTCGCTGCCCGAAGGCACGGAGATCGAGCTCCGCGCGCCCGTGTTCCCGATCTACGGTGAGGACCTCGAGGTCCTGTTCACCGAGGTTCGCAAAAAGGGGTGCCGGCGGATGTTCATCGACGGGAAGCCGCTCGATCTGTCGGACCGCGCTGAGCCGGAGCCTTCGGAAGACGGATCGCGGGGATCGGAGGCCAGCGACAGCGCGGCGGTCACGGCGCAAATGGAAGCCGTGGTCGATCGCTTCATCGTCGGCCGCAAGCACGAGAAGGCCATCAAGGCCGGGATTGCGGCGACGCTGCTCGTCGGCGACGGGCTGATGCAGGTCCACGTTGGCAAGGGCGCGAGCAAGGCTGACGCCGAGCGGTTCTACAAGGAGTCGTCCAGCGCGACCCATCATTTCGTCTACGGAGATATCGGCCCCGAGTATTTCATGTTCAACAACCCGGAGAGTGCGTGCCGCACCTGCGGCGGCCTCGGCGTGGACAAGCTCACGCACCCGGAACTGCTGGTTCCCGATCCGCAGCGAAGCATTCTCGGAGGCTGCTTCGTCCGCGAGGCGTTCAGGTACAACCCGGACACGTGGGACGGCCGGCTGATGTTCAGCCTTGCGAGCGCGATGAAGTTTCCGCTCGACTCAGCCTGGAAGGATCTGCCGCAAGAGGCCCGCGAGGCGATCTTGTACGGCATAGGCGCGAACAAGGTCTCAATCATGACGCCGCCTGATGCCAAAGTGCGCCGCGCCGATCAGGAAGGACGTGAAGTCGGATTCCACGGGATCGCGCGCCGAATCGAGCGGTGGTATCGGCACTATCGCCAGCGCGGCGAGGCCAACTCGCGCATGGAGGCGTGGCTCGACAAGGTCATGGTCGAGCGCACGTGTCCGGACTGCAACGGCGCGCGGGTTCGCGCAACCCGGTTGCTGTTCACGATTCATGGCCGCAGCATCTACGATCTCGGCCAGCTGCACTTCGACGAGCTGCACGAGTTCCTCGGCACGGTCAAGCCGTCTGGCCGCGGCGCAGATGCGGGCCGGCAGGTCTTGAAAGAGATTCGAGGGCGGCTCGAACTGCTCCTGGGTATCGGGCTCGACTATCTGAGCTTCAACCGCCGCTCCGGCACGTTGTCGGGCGGCGAGTCGCAGCGCATCCGGTTGTCCACTCAGATCGGGTCGGGGCTGATGGGCATGCTTTACGTCCTCGACGAACCCAGCATCGGTCTTCATCCAAAAGACAACGTCAAGATGATCGCGACGATTGAACGGCTTCGCGACATTGGCAACACCGTCGTCGTCGTCGAGCACGACGAGGACACGATTCGCGCCGCCGACCACATCGTGGAAATGGGGCCCGGCCCGGGTGTCCACGGTGGAGAAGTGGTCGTGCAGGGGACGATAAACGACGTTCTCAAGTGCAAGGCGTCGCCGACCGGGCTGTACCTGTCGGGCAAGCGGATCATTCCGACGCCTCGGAAGCGCCGGGCAGGGAATGGCAAGTCGCTGGTCGTTCGCGGAGCGCGCGAGAACAATCTCAAGTCCGTGAACGTCACGTTTCCGCTCGGCACCCTGGTGGCGATTACCGGCGCGTCCGGTTCCGGCAAGAGCACGCTCGTCAGCGAGATTCTCTACAAGGCGCTCTGGAAGCAGCTGGTCGATACGCGCACGCTTCCAGGTGCGCACGACCGCGTGGACGGCATGGCGCACGTGCAGAAGGTCGTCAACATCGACCAGGCGCCGATCGGCCGGAATAGCCGATCGAATCCGGCGACCTACATCGGCTTCTACGACAACATCCGCGATCTGTTCACCGAAACGCCGCTGTCCATCGAGCGCGATTACAAGCCTGGACGCTTCAGCTTCAACGTCAAGGGCGGACGCTGCGAGGAGTGCCAGGGCGAAGGCGTCATCAGGACGCAACTGTATTTCATGCCGGACGTCGAGGTGACGTGCGCCGCGTGCAAGGGCGCACGGTTCAACAGCGAGACGCTCGAGGTCACGCTCCGCGGCAAGACGATCGACGATGTGCTGAACATGTCGGTGGAGGAGGGGGTGACGTTCTTTGCCAGCGAGCCCGCGATCGGGAGAAAGATCCAGGTGCTCGCGGATCTCGGTCTCGGCTACCTGACGCTCGGTCAGTCCGCGACGACGCTGTCAGGCGGCGAGGCGCAGCGGATCAAGATCGCCACCGAGTTGTCCACGCTGCAGCGCTCGAAGCACACGGTCTACATCCTCGACGAGCCGACGACCGGGTTGCACCTGGCCGACGTCGAACGGCTGCTCGAGTCGTTGAACCGTCTCGTGGACGCCGGGCACACGGTGATGCTCATCGAGCATCACCTCGATGTGATCAAGACAGCCGACCACGTGATCGATCTCGGGCCGGAGGGTGGTCATGCGGGCGGCGAAGTGGTCGCGACCGGCACGCCGGAAGCGATCGCCCGTTGCAAAGCGTCACACACCGGGCGATTCTTGAAGGCGCATCTTGCAGGTCGCTAGTGCTTTTCAAATCCGAAGCGGCCCGTCTTTTCTTTCTTCGTAGCCGGATCGATGTCCTGCCACGCGCCCTTCATGAACGAACGTTCCTGATTCACGACACCCGTATAGTGGACAACGATGTCGTTGTTCTTGCCAGTCGTGGTTTCGAGCGTGACCTTGTTGTCCTTGATCTGACCGGTCAACTTGGCGGTGCCGTTATCGCAGGTCGCGGTGAGTTTCTCTCCCTGCTGTTGAACCGTGCATTCATTGGTGGCCGGGTGGCCGCTGAAATCCTTCTCGTACTTCAAGGTCCAGGCGCCGGTCATATCTGCGGCCAACAGGCCCACGAACAATCCGGTCAGCAGTTTCATGGGGAATCTCCTTGCATCGGGATCCGGGATCCGGGGTCCGGGGTCCGGGTAACTGGATGTTAGACGATCGCAGACCTTTTTGAGCCGGGCAGGGACGAAAGTAAAGAGTTAAAAGTTAAAAGTTAAAAGTAAATCCTCTTCCTTTTCCTTCTAACTTCTAACTTTTTACTTTTTACTTCTGTCCCCCGAACCCGGAGTATAGTCACCCGCCATGCGACCGCTGTTCGTGCTCGTATGCCTCAGCCTGATGTTCTCGCAGCAAGGCGGCTATTCTCCGATTCAGGATGGGGACCCACATGGCGATCCGCCATACCTGCTCGAGGATGGCTGGGAACCGCTCTTGAACGGCAGGGACTTGTCCGGTTGGGCGGCCTGTGACCCGGGCGCGAAGAACGAATGGTTCACGTCGACGGCCGTGCGCTTCGAGCGCTTTCTGGGTCCGACTCAGCTGCACGGTCGATCGGGTGCGGGTGGCACCATCCTGAATGGCCCGACAGGCCGCACGGCGAACGTCTGCACCGACCGCGCATTCGGCGACGTTGAGCTCTACTTCGAATTCATGCTCGCCAGGGGATCGAACTCAGGAGTCTATCTACAAGGCCTCTACGAGATACAGATCTTCGACAGCTGGGGCTCCATCGATGCGATGACGACGTCCGATGCTGGCGCCGTCTATCACCAGTGGATAGATGAGCGCGGCGTTGGCGGTTCGGCGCCGCTCGTCAATGCTTCACGCCGACCGGGCGAGTGGCAGTCGTATCAGGTCTGGTTTCGCGCGCCGCGATTCGACGCCTCGGGCAAGAAGATCGAGCCGGCTCGGATTCTGCGCGTCCTCTACAACGGCCAGCTCGTTCAGAAGGATGTCGATGTCGCGGGTCCCACGCGCGCGGCGCGCTCAATTCCCGAAGCCGCCCAGCACCCGCTGATGCTGCAGGGCGATCACGGTCCCGTGGCGTTCCGGAATATCTACGTGCGTCCGCTGCGACCGATCGTTGTGAGATGACCTTGTCTGACGGAGGGGACGGAGGGCACGGAACAAGCTTTTAACACGGAGACACGGAGACACGGAGTTTTTTGGTTTTCTGATCTCCGTTCCTCCGTGTCTCCGTGTTGATCTTGTCCCGTGTCCTCCGTCCTCTCCGTGAACGAACACCCACAGAAACCCACAAAAATGTCTGGGTGACCCCATAGTCGACATATTTGTTGAACCGAGCGCGGAATCAAACCCTCGGTAACTCTAGGGGGGTATCCTGCGGACCCCGAAATTCTTGAAATGGGCATTTGCCTGAATACGACATTTTTGGCGCTATCTCGCAATGTGAAACCGAAGATTGTCGCTAGTCCGAGCAGATGGGAAGGGCCACTCGGCCAAAATTGTCGTTTTTGTTAGGAAACATCGCCCGGTCGGCCGATGGGCCGTTGGCGCGGTTCTTGGTATCCCTGAAAACCGAGGTTCCATCGTTCGCGATGGTCACGGCACACCTTCGACTGAGGTACACACATGAATCAAGCTGACACCGGCTGGATGTTGATTTCCACGGCCCTCGTGCTCCTGATGACCCCTGCGCTGGCGTTCTTCTACGGAGGGCTGGTCCGCTCGAAGAACTCGCTGAACACGATGATGATGAGTTTCATCTCGCTGGGGTTCGTCGGCGTCCTCTGGGCGCTTGTCGGCTACTCGCTGGCGTTTTCGACGGGCAACAACTGGATTGGCGACCTGTCCAACGTGTTTCTGCAGGGCGTTGGCCTGGACGTCCGAACCGGCACGACCATCCCGCACGCGCTGTTCATGGCCTACCAGGGGACGTTTGCCATCATCACCGCGGCGTTGATTTCCGGCGCCATTGTCGAGCGGATGCGCTTCTCGGCCTATGTGACCTTCATTTCGCTGTGGGCCGTCGTGGTCTACAGCCCGATCGCGCACTGGGTGTGGGGCGGCGGCTGGCTCGCAAAGATGGGCGCGCTCGACTTCGCCGGCGGCACGGTCGTGCACGTGAATGCCGCCGTCGCCGCGCTGGCGGCCGCCATCGTCGTTGGTCAGCGGTCTGACTATAAGAAGGCCTCGATCCTGCCGCACAACGTGCCGTTCGTGCTGCTCGGTGCCGGGTTGCTCTGGTTTGGCTGGTTTGGCTTCAACGCAGGCAGCGCGCTGGCCGCCGGCCCGATCGCCGGCCTGGCGTTCGTGACGACGTTCCTGGCGCCCGCCGCGACGCTGGTCGTCTGGACACTCATTGACGTCGCAAGAACGGGCAAGCCGACGAGCGTGGGCGCGGCGACCGCGATTGTCGTCGGCCTGGTCGCGGTGACGCCGGCTGCCGGCTTCATCAGTCCCATGAGCGCCCTGGCGCTCGGCGGAATCGCCGCCATCCCGAGCTACTTTGCCATCCAGATTCGCGCCAAGACTTCGCTGGATGATTCTCTCGACGTCATCGCCGCGCATGGCGTCGGCGGAACCGTCGGGGCGCTCCTGACCGGTATCTTTGCTCAGAAGGCGCTCAACGGCGTTGCAGACGGCGTGCTCTTCGGCAACCCGAAGCAGATCCTGATTCAGGGGACTGCCGTGCTTGCCGCGATCGTGTATAGCGGTCTCGCGAGCTTCGTCCTGCTGAAGGCGATCGGCCTTGTCATGCCGCTTCGGGCCACCAGCGAGGAAGAATCGACCGGACTGGATATCCCGCTGCACGGCGAAGAGGCGTATATGCACATCGGCGGAATGGACACGATCAATCCGGTGGAGGCGGACGTGTTCCGTCCGTCGCCCAGCAAGTCCCCAGTGGTTTCCCCGGTGTCTTAGCGGTCCGGGCCCGGCCATTCACTTCCTCGTGCGTGGCCGGGCATTTCCCTCTTCGCACCGATTCTCCGTTCTGAGACTGCTCGAGCTTGTTCGGAGCTCGACAGTAGCCGTCGCTTCGACGTCACGTCAATGTTCCCCGTTGTTGACGATGACGTGATGGGACGGTGACCTCGCTCATTTACCGTCTCGGGACCATGTTTCCAAACATTGCCTCGAGACGCCTCAAGCGAATTGTGACGACTATCACCGGCATCGGCGCGCTGCTGCCGTTGAGCGCGTCGGCTCAGACATCAACATCAACACCACAGAATCCGCCCGCGTTTCAGTCCACGGTTCAAGTGACTGCTACGCGCTTTGGCGAGCCGGTCGTGGAAGTGCCTGGTTCGATCAGCGTGATCACGGGCGACGAGATACGCGCCCGCGGCGCGAACGATTTGCGTACCGCGCTGGCGTTGCTTGGTGGCGTCAGCGTCGCGCCCGGCGGCGATGCGGGTCCGGCCGGCGCGGTCCCTGGCCTGCTCGGCGTCCGCGAGGTGGACGATCTGCTGCTGCTGATCGATGGCATACCGGCCGGCGGCGCGTTCATTCCGCAGGTCGAGGCGATCAGCCTGAACAACGTCGAGCGGATCGAGGTGATGCGAGGCGCGGCGCCCGTGTACTTCGGCACGACCGCGTTCGCCGGCACGATCAACGTGATTCACTACGCCGCCGGAAGCGCCGACCGCGTGACCGGCTTCCGCTTCGGCAGCTATCAGTCGGGGGGCGTAGGCGGCGCGACCGTCTTGTCGAGCGGCCGCGTGCGCCAGTCGATCAGCGGCGAGCTGAGCCAGAACAACTCTCCGACGAGCGCGCCGATTACCGGCGTGCCCAGGGCATCTGGCGGCTGGCCTCTCAGCTGGGCGGCGGCAACTTCCGCGCCGACGTGGACCTGCTGGCCCTGCGCCAGAAGCCCAACTCCCCGGCGCCGATCGACGAGGCGACCGGGGCGTTCACCACGTTGCTGCCGGTTGATTTCAACCAGAATCCGGCCAACGCCAAGCTGGACACCGATCGCTACAAGGTGGTGCTCGACTACGACCTGCCGCTGTCCTTCGGACGCTGGGGCAACACGGCCGCCTACACCCAGACCCAGACCGACAGCGTGCGCGGCTTCATCGATGCCGGTGATACGCCGCAGCCGTGGACAGCGAAGACCAACGCCGATCTCGAGTCCTTCAAGCAGTCACTGAACCTCAACGAGCTGTTCATCGACAGCAACCTGACCACGCCCTGGCCGCGGGCTGGACCTGACCACCGGCGTCAACCTGCTCGTGGGCCGCGCCGACGCGAACAGCCTGCGCTACGGCCAGCGATTGCTGCTCGACGGTGTCAGCCAGGTGCCGAGCATCGAGTCGGTCAATCCGAAGGGCACGGTCGATTTCAACGATCGCCGCCGCTTCGTGGGCTTGTACGCGCAGAGCCACTACCAGCTGACGTCCAGCGCCAGCCTGCTGGCCGGGCTGCGCTGGAACACCACGCATGAAACCCGCGACGACGCGCGTCAACAGCAGGGGCGTCAGAACGGTCACCCCGGCCGTCCAGGATGTCGATCGCCTCACCGGCTCGCTGGGCGCGGCATGGAGGGTCTGGCAGGCCGCGGACGGTCCGATCAGCGTCGTCACCCTGCACGGCAGCGTGGGCTACACCTTCCAGCCGGCGCAAATCGATTTCGGTCCCAATCCCGAGGCCCAGCCCGAGGGCGGCGGCCTGCTCAAGCCCGAGACCCAGCGCAGCGTGATCGTGGGCCTGAAGGCCGACGCGCCCGGCGGCATGGCCGAGTTCGACATCGACGGCTTCTTCGTCGACTTCTACAACCAGCCGGTTCAAGCCACGTCCGGCGGCACCGCGGTGCTGCGCTCGATCGGCCAGCAACGTTACAAGGGCATCGATGTCGAGGGCGCGCTGCGCCCGGCCAAGGGCCTGACGGTCAAGGCCAACGTCACCTGGAGCGATGCCCGCTACCGCGACTTTCTGACCGACATCGATGGCACGCCCACCCAGCTGGCGGGCAAGCACCAGGTGTTGACGCCGTCGGTGCGCGTGGGCGGCGGATTGATCTATGCGCCCGAGCGCGGCTGGCGCGGATCGCTCACCTCGAACTGGATCGGCGAACACTGGTTGAACAGCCTCAACACCTTCGAGGCACCGGCCTACGCCGTCGTCGACGCGTCGCTGGGCTACCGCTTCGAGCGTTTCACCGTGGCGATCCTGGCGGCCAACCTTGGCAACCGGCGCGACGCCGTGCAGCTCAGCGAACTGGGCGAAGGACAGTTCTATCGCATGCCCGCCCGCCGCGTCGATGCGACGCTGACCTGGCATTACAAATAAGTCCCGGCCGGGATCCGTGGTGCGGGATCCGGGGTGAAGGCAAGCCGGCGTCAGGCTTTGAGAACTCACCGTGGGCCGCTCGGCCGTGTGCTAAAATGCGAGTTTGCGTGCGCCGCTGTGCGCGCGTTCCATCACACGCCTTCGAGCCGGCGTAGCTCAGTTGGTAGAGCAGCTGATTCGTAATCAGCAGGTCCTCGGTTCAAGTCCGAGCGCCGGCTCCATTTTCAAATCAAGCACTTACCGTCGCTCGCGACATCCGCTTCTTCGGCGCTGGATGCGTCTGGGATGCGGATCGGTACCGCGTCCAACTTATCGACCGCGGCGCGATTCGCGCTCGGGACCAGGTGGCCGTAGACGTCGACCGTGACCTGGATCGACGTGTGCCCCATCTGCTCCTTCACGTAGGTCAGCGGCTCGCCGTTCTGAATCAGCAGCGACGCGAACGTGTGCCTGATGTCGTGGATGCGGATCCGCCGCAGGCTCGCGTTCTCCAGCAAGCGGTAGAAGACGCGGTGGCGGACGTTGTCGCCGTCGAGCGCGGTGCCCTCCGGCGTCGTAAACACCCAAGCCGGGACCTTCCGCCCCGCCTTCACTTGCCGCCTTCGCGGCGCGCTGCTGCTGGCGCAACGTCTCGGTCAGCTTGAGCGACATGTCGACGCGTCGCCGCTTCGAGTTCTTCGTCGACGTGACTCTGCCCGCGACCAGGTTGCGCCGTACCTCGATGAAGCGCCCCGCGAAATCGATGTCACCCCACTGGAGCGCGAGCAGTTCGCCAAGGCGCAGGCCGGTCCTGAACGCGCACAGGAAGAACGCGTAGAACTCGGACATCCGACTGCTTGACGGCCTCCAGAAACTCGTGGACCTCAATCGCGGTCAGCGGCTGGATTTCAGCGGCAGGCTGCTCATCGCCGAATCGCAGGTGCTTTCCCATGCGAAACGCCGGGTTCGCCGGCAGCACGCCGTCGTCGACGGCCTGTGACTAACACGGCGCTGAGCGTGCGCTGCACGCCCAGCAGGGACGCGCGCTTCAGCCCTTTCTGACGGCACGCCGTCAGCAGGCTCCGGCAGTCAGCGCGCGACACCTCCTTGATCGCTCGGGTCCCGAGCACCGGCCAGGATGTGCAGCCGCAGGTTGAAGTCGTAGAAGCGGTGTGTGCTGGCCTTCCGTCCACCTTCGCCGTTGGCGAGCCACGTCTCGGCGTACTTGTCGAACGTCTCCCCCGCATCCGAGTCAAGGACGCTCAAGTCGCCCTCGACGAGGTGCCGACGCACCTTGCGAGCCGCTTCGAGGGCGGTGGCGTGATCGCCGACGCACTTCGAGCGACGCCGGCCGCGATGGTTGATGAAGAGCCACCACGCCTTCCGATAGAACTTGACCGTCACGCCCATCGCTTGTGTAATCGGCATTCTACAGTCTCGCGAGGACATCGGCGACGATCGCGTCGACGCGCGACGGTTCGGTCACCTTGAAGTTCGGCCATCCACGCTCGAACTCGCTCTGCACGAGGATCTTGCCGCCGACGCGGTAGTGAGGCAGCGGCATCGACGCATGGACGAGGTACGCGCGGAGAGTCCGCACGGAGAGTCCCGCGTACGCGGCGAGCGCCCTCACGGACAGGTAGCCGGTCCATCAGTGGATTGCCTCGTCGACTGCGCCGCGTTGGCCCGCGGATGGCTAGGCGTAGCCAACGCCGCTTGCACCTCTTCCTTTGGCAACCACTGCGCCACTGCGCCGACTGCGCCTATAAGAGTGACTGCAGCGCAGTCACTCTCTCCGGCGCGTCGTCGTTGGCCTGCCTTGTGTGTTTCCACTGCGCCGACTGCGCCGCGCATGATGCCGGCGCAGTCACGAGGCCGTCTCCAGCAGGCGGTAACAGGTCGTCTGTTTTCCCCGCCGAGTCTCCTGAACCTGACCCACTTCAGGCCGGTGCTTCAAGGCGCCGACGATCTGACTTCGGAGCGCACCGGACGGACGCTCGTCGTCTTTCACAATACCGAGACACCGGGCGATCTCGGTGACGCTGCGCGGTTCACCTACAAGTGCGGCCCCTTCGCAGATACGGCGCCAGACGCTCTCGCTCGCGACATCTACCTCGCCAATGGCATGGTATGTGTTCGTGGCCGTGTCGAGTTCCAAGAGCATCGAGGAGAACCAGACGAAGCGACCCTTGCCGCTCAGGCGGCGCCTTGTGCCGAAGGTGCCGTTGGCGTACCGCAAACTCAGCGTGTAGTCGGCGGAGCCGGCTGCAGAAGAGGCGCCGCGCATGGCCTTCAACGGGTCCGCATCCTCGGTTTGGTCCTCTCCCTTACCCGAGTGCGCGTCGATCAGCCAGGGGATGCCCGTGCGACGCGCGGCGCTCTTGACCGCTTCCACGACATTCACCGCGCCGGCATTGTCGTTCTCGTCTTTCACCAACCCCCGCACCACTGCCTGCCAGGACGCGATGAGCACAAGGCCGAACTCATGCCGGCGGACAGTCGCGCAGATCCGCGCGAGCTCGGCGTCGTTCAGGAGGAGCGGCAGACGCCGGAACGTCACCCGCCCACGCTCCAGGTCCAGATGTCGCGCCAACCACGCGGTGTATTCCGGTGGGTCTTCAGCGGCAAGCACCAGCACCCGCTTCGCAGTCGTTGTGCGGCCAAGAAACGGCCTCCCCGTGGCGACGTGCGCCGCCAGCATCTGGCCGAAGGTCGTCTTGCCCACTTTCGTGTAGGCGACCAGGAAGCCCAACATGCCGTACGCCGGAATGATGCCGTCGAGGACGTACGGCACGCCCTGCTCGGCGATTGCGCGCCCTTGCTGCGCGACATCGACCGCATCTTCGAGTTCGTCGTCCGCGGAACCCGACGGCTGATCCCTTGTCTGCGATGTCGGGCGGGAGGTGGTCCTCGCAGCTCTCGCGGCCGCAGACGGGACACTGCGTCGGGTCGACGTCGATCCAAAGGTCCGCCGCAGTCATCGCAGGGCTCCGAGTGGCTCGGTGCCATAGCGCTCCGCGTGTGCGACCTTCAATGCGATCCACTCGCGGGTCCAGCCGGGACGACCGCCTGCCCACTCCCACAGCAGCGCCTCGGCATCCTCGGACGGCAACCCGAACCCGCGGACCAGGCGACACGCCGCAGACAGGGTCGCGCTGTCGCTGCCCGCGCCGATTTCGGGCAATGGGATGGCGGCGAGGTATCGCCGGGCACGTTGGATCACGTCACTTGGGCCCGGTGTCGAGTACAGTCCGTCGGTGGGCCGTGCGCCGTGGGCGTGCCAGCCAACCAGGCCAAAATCGTGGGAGGTCTTCCCGGTTCCGAGACCAGTCGCCGGCTTCGCGATACGCGGTCCCGCTCGCATGGATAGAACCCGGCGCGATCACGCATCCGCCATCGCCGCGGACGTCCATCTCCAGTCGGCCGTCGCCCGTCGCGATCCGCGTGCGATTCGGCACGCGGGCGCCGGGATGTTGGTAATAGAGGTGGTAGCCGCGTGTCGTCGTGGTCTGCCACGGCGTATACGGGAGCCGGATGACGGCCCATTCCATCGCCGGCCGGGAGTCCACGTCGATGACCACGACGCCCGACAGGACGCCGGTGACAATCGCGATGTTGGAAGCGCGCCCGTCGAACCAGGAGTGGATCTCGCGCTCAGTCGGGCGGCGTGTCTGACACTCGCGCCAAGCGATCACCGGCACCTTGCCGTTGTGGCCCGGCCGTCAGGACGCGGCACGGGGATGATGCTCAGTCCTCGGGACCACAACGCGAGCGCCAGCTCGAGCTCGCGCATGTCTCACGCATGGCGAACCCCCGGCAGATCGCGCGCACGACGGCTGGCCGGCGCCCACCAGCGGTACGGCAGCGCCGCGATGGCCCGCCATAGAAGGTCTTGAGGACGCCTCTCATCGCGGGCAACGTGACGGCAATCGTGTCGCCGCCGTCCACGGCAACCGGCTTCGCCAGCAGCTCGTGACAGTGTGCCACAGCCGTCGGCGCGGACGGGCCGCTCATCGTGCACCTCTGGGGCGACGGATCGGGCCGCAGGAGCTTCCGATTAGTGCTCAGACGAGGCCAAGCCATCGCGATACCTCGCCGCGAGTTCACTCAAGACCACATCAATGGACCGTCCGTCAATCGCGTCGCCCACAGTCGTCCAGCCCGGCCGCTCGACGCGGGCGAACAGCTCCAGTACGGTCCAGGCGACATGCGCTCGACGATCTCGTAGAACACGCCCGGCTTCGCCGAGTGGTTGGTGCGGGCCGCGGTGAACGCTGTCGGCACGTTGCGCTGCAACGTCCGGAGCGTGCCGCGGACCCCGAACAGCACGTGCTCGGTGTTGTTGCGGAGTAGTGCCCCATCCCGATCTGCGGCTTCACCCACGTCAGGATCGTTTTCTGCGTGTAGTCCCATGTCCGCATCAGGTCGAGCGCCTCGGCCATGAACGCGTTGGTCGTCCAGAGGTAGAGGTGGGAGTCGGCGGCCGCCACATCCTGCGGCCGGAGCGCGCGCAGCGCGTCGACCGACATGACGGGATAGTAGTTCGCGGCGCCGCGCGTCCGCCGCATGCCCGACATGAGTCGGTCGTCATACATCCACGGCGGGTCGATCACGACCGTGCGAAACATCGCACACACTCGACTCTGCACGGTCGTGGACGTCGTCGACGCATGTCGCGGCAACTGTCGAACAACGGCAACGAGTGAGGCGAGGTGGCGCTGATCGCGCGCCTCCGCGTCGAGGCGGCTGTCTACGCTCGTCACCCGCGGCGTCCTCGATAAGCACGGCGTGCTCGCGAGACCGTCGCACGATCCTTGGCTTGATCAGCAACGACCCCGTCGGCACGCCCAATACGTGCGCCAGTATTTCGATGTGACGTTCGGAAGGCCGAAATCCGTTCTCGAACCGCGAAATCACTGCCTGCGAGAACGGCCGCCCAGCGCGGCGGGCGAGTTCGGCCTGGCGGTAACGCTGCCTCGTGCGATGGTGGGCGAGATTGATGCCAAAAACTGGCGAAAACCGAGCATAGCCCTCCTCGGCCGCGGACACGTCCGCGATAGAGAGGGGCTACTCGGCTACGATAGCCTTGGCTCACGACCAGCGCTGACGTCGGGCCGAAAAGGGTGAGAGCGAGTGGTCAGCCGTGACTTATTTTCACGCTGCGCCGAGTGACCGGCCAGCGTCCCCACGAGAGTCACGAGCACCGTGCGGGACGGGGGACATATTATCTGTAAGTCATTGCAATGTCAAGAGTTAACGACTTTTTTAGCGCCTTTCGCGTTTCCTCCGTCTTTCGCGATTCCGCACAGATCATTCGGATCCGATCGACAGATTGATACTCAGGCGGTTCGCGCTCGACGGTATCTCGCAGGCTGATGAAAAAACCGGAACTCCTTCAGTCTGACTCTTCCGGCCAGCCATCTTCGCGACAATGGACGGTGAACGGGATCGACCCTGGCTCAGTGCCCCAGAAATGCTCGTCCAGATGGTAATGGCGGCGACGACTGTAGCGACAGCCGGCGCGGCTGTCGCGGGCTAATGTGTCAGCTCCACGTTTCTGCTAAAATCCGCCGTATCGTGATACGACCATCGCGCCAGTGGATCGGAATCTCAGAACTGTCCTACTGCTCGGCATCAGTGCGGTAATGTGGCTGAATCGACCGGCCATCGACATGCAGGTGTGTCCTGGACGTAGCAAATAGTCCCCAACTTGGGGACGTAGTTGTGGTGAGCTTTCCAGGACGAAACGCTCGACGCTCTGTCGAAACTGTCTCTATTCTTCCAGGCGGAACGTTCCGGCACCCCAATGGCATGGGGAGGTTGTTCTTCCCAACATTTCTACGCGATGCGGACCAACGACGGCCACCCGGTGATCGTTCCAGACATCAGCGGCAAGATACAGGTAGCCCACTAGCTACGCGGCTTTTTTGTCGGCTGCGTCGAGCAACCCCACGTTTCCACGATGCTCCAGACGTGCGACGAGATGCCAGCTTCCATCGCTGGCGTCACGGGGAGCGTCCTGCTGGCAATGGGACCCAGTAAGACCGGGGGTGGGTGTCGGCCTGATCGGAATGATACCCGGCGGGTACGCTGGCTGGTAGGGATGGCGCCGTTGTCACGCTGGCCGGGGAGAATTGCGGCAGGGACTGCTTGAGCACGCAACGGTATCGACCGTAATCGTCCTTGTGTTCTGAGCGGAGGATAGTCTGCAATAACGCCGTGCCGCGAGCGCGAGTTTACCGGCGTCCGTTATCAGATCGCACTCGCTGAAGCCGCCGAAACCCGATTCTGTTTCCAATCGCTAATTCTTGATGATTCCTCCTGGGACCGCGAGCTTGTGTCACCGCTCCCGCATCGGCTGGGAGTTCAAATAGCGTGTCTGGTTGAGGTTCAACCGCCCCGGATATTGAAGAAAACGGGTCGATACGTGCGCCCCGGTCCTCCACAATCATGGATGTCATCTTTACAGCGAAGAGGTTTAACTCCGGAGCGACCCAAGTCACACTCTCCGAGGACTCTTGCTTCACCAGGCGCAGGCCATCGAGTGTCTCGTCCGTCGCGGTGTAAATGCTTGCCAGCGTCGGACTTGGATACCAACCGCCGGGCGGCAACTGCATTGGCTGCTCAGTCCAACCACCGCGACGGGAAAACGAATAAAACTTCTGGAGTCTGATGTTCTTGATACC
>CAVTIL010000010.1:0-18934 GCA_963734695.1 uncultured Acidobacteriota bacterium | reverse complement strand
GTGGCGTACCTGGACTCAGTTGCGTATTGCTCGTGTGCTCGACGCCATTGAAATTGATGTGCCGGACATAGGTGCGCGCGTTCGGCTCGATCTGGAACGTGAGCGCGATCTCGCCGGTCTCGGCATTCGGACTCGGCACCGCGGCGACCTCGGCGTAGCCGAAGCCGGCTTCGTTCAGTCGTTCGCGTAAGCGCTGCTCGCTCATCGCGATGAGCCGCTGCGAGTACGTGTCCCCGGGCTTGACGACCACGTACTGCCGCAGGATCTCCTCCGGCACCACGAATCGGCCCGCGAGCTTCACGGCGCCGGTTTTCCAGGTGGTGCCTTCGAACACGTTCACCGTGATGAAGAGGTCGTCCTTCTCGGGCGCGAGCGCCACCTGCGTCGAGGTGATTTCGAAGTCCGCGTAGCCGCGATCCATGTAATAGGAGCGCAGCTTCTCCAGGTCGCCGGAGAGCAACTGGCGCGAGTAGCGGTCGTCGCCGCGATAGAAGGACAGCAGGTTGTGAGCCTTGAGCTCCATGCCCGCGAGCAGTTCCTTGTCGGTGAAGCGCTCGTTGCCCACCACGTTGATCTGCCGGATGCGCGCGACTTTGCCCTCGTCGATGTCCACGTGAACGTCGACCAGGTTTCCGGGCTGCTCTTCCACCTTCACGTCGACGCGCACGTCGTAGTGGCCGCGCGCGAAGTACTGGTCGATGAGGTACTGGCGCACGTCCTCGAGCATGTAGCGGTTGAGGATCTTGCCGCTGGCGAGACCGACGTTGCGCAGCGATTTCGACATGTCCTCGGTCTTGATGGTCTTGTTGCCCTTGAGGTCGAAGGTGCGAATGGTCGGCCGCTCCTGCACCACCACCACCAGGATCGATTCGTCGCGGCGCAACTCGACGTCGCGGAAGAAGCCGGTGTCATTGAGCGCGCGCAACGCCTCGCGAATCCGCTGCGTCCCGACCCGGTCGCCGATGTTGACGGGCAGCGAGTTGAACACCGCGCCTTCACTGATGCGCTGCAGCCCCTCGACGCGGATGTCGGTCGACCTCGAACTCCGCCGCGTCCTCGGCGCGCGCGGCGAGCGCACTAACTAGCAAGGCGATCTGCAGCAGCCGTTTCATCCCGCAATACGACCGGCAATCCGCGTTGCGGTTCGCGGCGAATTGTTACGGAGTGTTACGAAATGTAACGCTTCCGCGGAATGGAACTCTTGGGTCCGCTCGTGGCAATGGACACGAAGGTGCAATGCCCACACACAAACACGTACTCATAGTCGACGAAGACCGCGAGGCGCGTACCGCGCTCGCCGGCCAACTGGAGCGGCTCGGCTACCGCGTCACCACGGCCAGCAGCGGCGGCGGCATGCTGCGCGCGCTCGAGCGCGCGCGCATCGATCTCGTGATGCTCGACGTGCATTTCAGCGAGGAAGACGGCATGCGCCTCTGTCGAAGCCTGCGCGCCGCGAGCGACGTGCCCTTCATCATCCTGGCACGCCGCGCCGACGAGGTGGACCGCATTCTCGGTCTCGAAATGGGTGCGGACGACTATCTCGCCAAACCCGTGAATTTCCGCGAATTGCTGGCGCGCATGCGCAATATCCTGCGGCGCGTCAACGGCGGCGCGCCGGTGTCGAACGCGCGGGCACGGCTATTCCGCTTGGGTGATCGCGCTCTGCACGGTGGTCATCGCTCAGCTGCTGCGCATGAATGTGAGTCCGCTGTTCGCGGCGCTCGGAGCCATTGCGACCGCCGCGCTCTGCGGACTGATCAACGGCGTGCTGATTACCCAGCTGCGTGTGGTGCCGTTCATCGTCGACGCTCGGCACGATGCTCGTCATCCGGGGGGCGGCGAAGGGGCTCGGCGAAGAACGCCGGATTGAAGCGCCGACGACCTGGCTGAACGATCTGCTGCGCGTCACGCGCGGCGAGACGCTGGTGCCGTCAGGCATCTGGGTCGTCATCGTGCTGGCCGTGCTCGTGGCGGCTCTTCTGCGTTACACGCGTTTTGGCCGCCACGTCTTCGCGATCGGCTCGAACGAGCGGATGGCGAGGCTGTGCGGTGTGGCCATTACGAGGACCAAAATCATCGTCTATGCGTTGTCCGCCGCCTTTGTCGGTGTCGCTGGCCTGCTCCAGTTTTCCAAGCTCTCAGTCGGCGATCCAACCGTTGCCGTCGGCCTCGAGCTCGATGTGATTGCCGCAGTCATCATCGGCGGCGGGAGCCTGTCAGGCGGCCGGGGCACGGTCGCCGGCACGCTCATCGGCGCGGCGATCATGACCATCATCCAGATCGGATGCTCCCAGAAGGGGTTGGCCAACTGGGTGCAGCAGATTGTCACGGGCGGGATCATCGTGGCAGCCGTGGCGCTCGATCGGATCCGCTCGACGCGCGGCGCTGGAGCTTCATGAAGATTCGAGACTTCGAGATTGTCGACCTGCGATTTCCGACGTCGCGCACGGCGGACGGCACCGACGCGATGCACCCCGACCCCGACTACTCGGCGGCGTACGTTGATTTTGAAGACCGACGGCGATCTCGAAGGTCATGGTTTCACCTTCACCATCGGGCGCGGCAACGAGGTGTGCGTCGAAGCCATCCGGGCGTTCCGGCCGCTCGTCGTCGGCCGCACGCTCGAGGAGATCACGGCTGCGCCGGCGGCCTTCTGGCGGGAACTGGCGTCGGAGAGCCAGCTCCGATGGCTCGGTCCTGAAAAGGGCGTCATTCACATCTCCATGGCGGCGGTCGTGAATGCCGTCTGGGATCTCCACGCGAAGCGCGAGAGGAAGCCGCTCTGGAAGCTGCTGGCGGACATGACCCCGGCCGAGATCGTGGCGTGCATCGACTTCCGCTACATCAGCGACGCGCTCACACCAGACGAAGCGATCGACCTTCTGGCGAGACAGGAAAAGGGCAAGGGCGAACGAGAGGCGCAGCTCCTTGGCGACGGATATCCCGCATACACCACATCGGCAGGCTGGATCGGCTACTCGGACGAGAAGATCCGTCACCTCTGCCGCGAGGCGATCGCCGAAGGGTGGACGCATTTCAAGGTGAAGGTCGGGGCGTCAGTCGAGGACGACCGGGCGCGGGTCGGGCTCGTGCGCGAGGAGATCGGGCCGGGCAATAAACTCATGATCGACGCCAACCAGCGCTGGGACGTCAACGAAGCGATCGAACGCGTCCGTGCGCTGTCGGACTTCGACCTGCTCGTGGATCGAGGAGCCGACCAGCCCCGACGACGTGCTGGGTCATGCGGCAATCAGGAAAGGCGTGCGGCCGATCGGCGTCGCGACCGGTGAGCACGCGCAGAACCGCATCATCTTCAAGCAGCTCCTGCAGGCCGAAGCGATCGACTTCTGCCAGATCGACAGCTGCCGCCTCGGCGGCGTCAACGAGAATCTCGCCGTCATCCTGATGGCGGCCAAGTTCGGCGTGCCCGTGTGCCCGCATGCCGGCGGCGTCGGGCTGTGCGAGCTGGTGCAGCACCTCTCGATGTTCGACTACCTGCGCGTGTCCGGGCGGATGGACGATCGGGTCACCGAGTTCGTCGACCACCTGCACGAACACTTCGTGGATCCCTGCGTCATCCGCCGCGCGCGCTACATGGCGCCTCACGCGGCGGGGTATAGCAGCGAGATCAAACGGGAGTCGAGAGTGGAGTACGAGTTTCCTGGCGGGCCTGCGTGGAGGGAACGGAGGTAACGAGTTCACAACGAAGAAACGGAGTGAACGGAGACGTACGAAGAAGACCGAATGGGACACCGCTCGCGAAGATTGCCACAAAGTCTCGCGCAGAGATCGCCGAGATCGCAGGGAAACGTCCGCCGCCGCCGGCCGCCTTCTTGAGCTCCTGCATCAGCGCGCAGTTGCCGAAATCAACACCGACCGATCCGCAGTCCCGACGACTGGGACTCGTGCGGTGACTTTCCGGAACTCCGCATCCTGATAGTGCGACGCCGCCCGGCGCAGCACGGGGAACAGCGACTCGGGATCCCAGCCGCCGATCTGCTGGTGCGGCCACTTCGTGTCGCCAAGGGCGTAGGGCGCGAGGTAGAGCAGGGCCTCACGCATGGCCGGCGCCTTCGAACCCTTACGGGTGTGATTCCATAAGTCCACGCCAACACGATCACCCACAGTCGCCAGCTGCGTCAGCCCGTCGATATTCATGACGCTATAGCTGAACGATCGCGTGCGCGCGAGCTCGAGCGGCTGCCGGCCGTCGGACTCGATCTGCGCATCGATCCGCTTCTCGCGCGCTTCTTCGAGGACTCGTTTCGCGATCGCAGGTTGGTCGGCGTAGAGCGCGTAGATGGCGACCTGCAGATCGTAATAGGTTCCGTGATTGTTCTTCGCGTTCGACTCGTCCCGTCCGTACGGGCTCTCGCGCATCCACGTCCCGAACCGGGAGAACCAGTCCCGAAGGGCATCCCTGTCCCGAGCCAATAACGATCCCCTGGCCTCTAGCAGACCGATGGCGTCCACTACGCGTGTCAGGCCCCGCGTCTCGATGAGACCGATGCCGCGGCCGGTATTGATTCCGGGAATGAACTGGGCATAGGTGAGGCTCGGATTCATCCGCGTGGGCGGATCGATGAACCAGGCGCGCACCAGCTGAACGGCTTTCGCCGCATAGTGGTCGTCATCGCCAAGGTAGGCGGCTAATGCCAGCGTAGTCACCGCGGACGCCATCCGATCCATGGCGCCGTGATCGGGAAGTCGATCGAGCTCCGGATTACGCTCACCGTCGCGACGGATGTACGGGAGGCCGTCTGGCTTCTTTGGGTCGGGCCACCAATATGGCGCCTGCGTCATGTAGTCGTGCTTGTCGCCGCTCGGCGGCGTAGTCGTTTTGTCGACGACAGAGAACCGCTCGAGCGCGAGCGCTTTGTCGGCGTCGGCTTTCAGCGCTGTCCACGCCGGCGTAACCGCGGCGCTACGTTGCGCGATGGCCGCGCGCGCCGACTGGAGCGCCGCAGCATCCAGCAGGAAGAGCCGCGGAGACGGGCCTGGTGCGGCGAGAAGCAAGGTGACGGAGGCGACGCAGGTGAGGAAGGTGACGAAGGAAACGGAGTTCACAACGAAGAAACGGAGAGAACGAAGACGAACGAAGTTCATTTGGTAATTCGCTCCCCCTCGAACTCCACCACCACCACGGTGGCCATGGGGTCGAGCATTGGCCGTTCCAACGCGAAACTGCTCTTGCCGCTCTCGGTCACCAGTTCGACCGGCGCGTGATCGGCGAGGCGATATGCGCGCGTGATTCTGTTCTTGATCGCAGGAATTTCAAACGGGGCACGAGGCTCGCTGAAGAACGTGAAGTACAGCTTGCCCGGCTTCGACGTCACGCGCCACTCGGTTTGTGGCAGGAACAGCCGCTGCCCGCGTACGTCCTTCGCGTTTGCGCGCGTGTACTCGCCGAACTCATCACCAAACGGCGATGCACCCGCGCCATAGACTGCCTCGCCGTTCACCTTCAGCCAGCGGCCGACCGTACGAAGGATGTCCTGGCTGGCCTGCGGGATCACGCCTTCAGCGGTCGGTCCGACGTTCAGCAGATAGTTTCCGCCCTTGCTGACGATGTCCACGAGCTTGAAGACAATCTGGCCGGGAGACTTCCAGTTCGTGTCGTCGGTCCGGAAGCCCCATGTATCGTTGATGGTGGCGGGAGTCTCCCAGGCTTCCGTCGAGGCCTCGGGCGGGACGACGTTGTCGCCGGTCGATCGGTAGTCGCCTTCGGTGCCGAGACGGCCGTCGATGAGCGTGTTCGGCTGCGTCGAACGAACGATGTCGGCAAAGCGCTGCCCGCGCTCGGGCGTCATCATGCGTGGCGTGTCGAACCAGATCAGGGCCACGGGGCCGTAGCCGGTGAGCAGCTCCTTGACCTGCGGCTCAGCCTTTTCGCGGAGGTACGCGTCGTAGTTCTTGAGCTCTTTGCCGTCGGCTGCCTGATCCGGTCCGAAGTCCCAGGTGTTGCCGGCGCCGTCCTGCTCGTGCCAGTCCTGCGACTGCGAGTAATAGAAGCCAAGGCGCATGCCGCGCTTCGCGCACGCGTCGGCCAGCTCCTTGAGCGCGTCGCGCTTGAACGGCGTCGCATCGACGACGTTGTACGAGCTGGCCTTCGACTTGAACATCGCGAACCCGTCGTGGTGCTTGGACGTGATGACGATGTACTTCATCCCCGCGTCCTGGGCGAGCCGGACCCATTCGTCCGGATTGAACTTGACGGGATTGAACTGCGCCGCCAGCTGTCTCGTAATCGCGAACCGGAATCTTCGAGCGGTTCATGATCCACTCGCCAAGCCCGAGGGATCGCTTGCCCTGCCATTCACCCGCCGGGATTGCGTACAGTCCCCAGTGAATGAAGAGACCGTACTTGGCCTCGCGGAACCATTCGAGGCGCTTCTCGCGCGCAGGATCGGATGGGCGCGGGGTGGGTGTTTGTGCATTCCCCGCCAGCGCAAGAAGCGACAGGAGCGAGATGACGATGAGCGAGAGTCGATGCGGTTTCACGGTGTAGGATCTCATCGAACCCAAATCGGTCCGGCAGCCATTTCGCGCCGGGAGACGGCGCGGCGCTTGTGATACTATGCTTTACCGTTAAAGTCAATGAACTTTAACGCTAAAGCGCTAAGCGCCTGCGGCCCGAGCGAGGAGCGAACAGACACGGGCATGGCATCGACGCACCACGATGAAGCGGATCGCCGGCGAGCTCGGCGTGTCCATCACGACCGTCTCCAAGGTCCTCAACAACCGCGACGACATCGGCCACGCCACCCGCGCCCGCGTCCTCGCCAAGGTCGCCGAGCTCGGCTACCAGCCCAACGCCGTCGCGCGCAGCCTCACCCTGCGCCGCACCCACACGCTCGGCGTCGTCATCCCGGACCTGATGCACTCGTTCTTCGTCGAGATCGTCGCCGGCCTCGAGACGGTCGCCAGCGCGCGCGGCTACGGACTGCTGCTGTGCAGCTCGAACGAGGATCCCGTCAAGGAGCGCGCCGAGATCGACATGCTGCGCCAGCGCCAGGTCGACGGCATCGTCCTCGCGTCGGTCAATGCCTCCGGCAACACGGACCTGCTGCAGCGGCTCGAGCCGCTCGGCATCGGCCTGGTGATGATCGATCGCGACGATCACCCCGTCGTGCGCTGCGACCGCGTCGTGACCGACGACGAGGAAGTCGGACGGCTGGCGACGACCCACCTGGTCGAGCAGGGCCGCAAGGCGATCGCCCACATCACCGGCCCGCCGATCGTGCACGCCAAGCGGCGCGCCGAAGGCTACCGGGCGGCGCTGAAGGCGCTCGGTGTCCGGACTCGATGCGGAATGGGTCGTGCGCGGCGGCTTCATGGAGGCCGACGGCTACCGCGCGATGAAGAAGCTGCTCGCGCTCAAACCGCGAATCGACGCCGTGTTCGCCGCGAACGACCCGTCGGCGATCGGCGCGATGAAGGCCATCTGGGACGCCGGGCTGCGCGTGCCGGACGACATCGCCATCGTCGGCGCCGGCGACATCGCGCTCGGCGACCTGCTGCGCGTGCCGCTGACGACCGTGAGCTGGTCGCGCGACGAGCAGGGCAAGCAGGCGGCCATCCTGTTGCTCGATCGCATCGGGCCGAGCCGTCGGACCGGTTCCGGCGCGTCGTGATTCCTCCGCGGCTGGTCGTCCGGCGATCGAGCGGAGGCGGCACGGATGGAGCCTGGTGATGCCGAGCGCTCGTCCTGCTGCGCCGCGCTGCTCGTGTGCTGCGTCGGGACCGCCGATCGACTTGAACCGCGAGCGGGCCCGCGTCATTTCGGCAGCGGACAAGGATCTCGCCGAGCCGCCGATCACCGTCACCGCCCAGTCGTCGCCGCGCAGCGCCGGTGGCCCGCACGATTTCTTCTCCGAAGGCGACTACTGGTGGCCCGATCCGCAGAACCCGGACGGTCCCTACATCCAGCGCGACGGGATGACCAATCCCGACAACTTCAACGATCACCGTCGCGCCTGATGCGCTTGTCGGTCCAGGTGCCGGCGCTGGTCGCGGCCTAGAAGCTGACCGGGACCGTCGATACGCTGATCTGGCCGCGAGACACCTGCGCGCGTGGTTCGTCGATTCGTGCCACGCGCATGAACCCCAACCTGCAGTATGCGCAGGCGATCCATGGCCGTTTTACCGGGCGCGGCACCGGCATCATCGACACGATTCACCTGGTGGAAGTGGCGCGTGCCGCTCGAAGTGCTCGACGGCGCGCCGGGCTGGCAGGCGAGCGATCGGCCGGCGCTCCGCGGCTGGTTCACCGATTACCTCACCTGGCTGACGACCCACCAGTACGGGATCGCCGAGCGCGACGCCAAGAACAACCACGGCACGTGCTGGGTCATGCAGGTGGCGGCGTTCGCGCACCTCACCGGCAACGAACAGCTGCTCGCGTACGCGCGCGATCGTTTCAAGACCGTGCTCGTGCCGAACCAGATGGCCGCGGACGGAAGTTTCCCGCGAGGAACTGGCGCGCACCAAGCCCTACGGCTACTCGCTGTTCAACCTGGATGCGATGGCGACGGTCTGCCGAGATTCTCTCGACGCCTGCGGACAATCTCTGGACGTTCGAGCTGCCGGACGGGCGAGGCATGCCGCCGCGCGATGGAATACATGGTTCCGTTCATCCGGAACAAGAAGTCCTGGCCGAAGCCGCCCGACGTCATGTACGACGCCGAGTGGCCGATGCGGCAGCCGAGCCTGCTCTTCGCCGGCGTGGCGCTGCAACAAGCCCGATTACCTCGCGCTCTGGTCAACGCTGCCAGCCGACTCGAACGTGGACGAGGTGATCCGGAATTTCTTCGTCCGCCAGCCCGTCCTCTGGATCGACACGCAGGACGTGAAATCACCGCCAGCCGCCCGGTCGAAGAGTGTGCCGCTTCCGATCACTGTCGAGGGTCCTTCGACACAGATCAAGTTCGATCTCACTCTCCGGTCCGAAGGCCGCGTGGCCTATCGGGTCACGTTGAAAGGGCGTCCCGTCGTCGAGCTGTCGCGGCTCGGCATCCTCGTCGATGGCGTAAACCTGGGCGATGGCGTGACGGTCGCCGGCGTGGAACGAACACGTCAGGACGATCGGTATCGAACGCGCGGCACGCACTCGACCGCGATCAATCGCTACAACGGTGCGACTATCGCGCTGGTCCATCAACCGACCGGAACGCGATACTCGATCGAAGTTCGCGCCTTTGACGACGGGGTCGCGTTTCGGTACGTGGTTCCGCCGGGAGCGAACGCCACGCGGGTGCCAGACGAGGCCACCGTTTTCAACTACCCTCCACGCAGCGTCGTCTGGTACCACGACCTCGACGGGCATTACGAGGGCGTGCACGAGAAGAAAGACGTCGAGGATGTGCCCGAGGGCGATTGGGCGGCGCCTCCCGTGACCGCCCAATTGCCGGATGGCAGTGGCTACGGGTCGGTCACGGAAGCCGCACTGAAGGACTATGCCGGCATGGTGTTGCAGACGGACCGTCGCGGCGGATTTGCCGCGAGGCTTGCGCACTCGGCGCCTGCGTCGTATCCGTATCGGCTCCGCTATCCCGCGCTCGAGGTGAGGCGCCTGGAGATTCCCGCGCCGACGACCGGCACGATCACGACACCATGGCGCGTGATACTCGCTGGTTCCGACCTGAACACGCTGGTCAACAGCGATATCATTTCGAACCTGTCAGCACCGCCCGATCCCGCGATCTTCCCGCAAGGCATCGACACCCCGTGGATCAAACCCGGTCGCGCCGTGTGGCGCTATCTCGACGGAGGCGAGAACACGTTCGAGGGCATCAAGGAGTTCTCCGACATGGCCGGAAAGCTCGGGTTCGAGTACCAGGTGGTCGAAGGCCTGTGGCGCCGCTGGACGGACGATCAGCTTCGCGACCTCGTGTCGTACTCGAGGGAGCGAAAAGTCGGCATCCTTCTGTGGGTCCACAGCCGCGACATCCAGGATCGCGACGCACGCAGGACGCTGTTTCAGCGGCTGCATGCGTTCGGAGTCGCGGGCGTCAAGATTGATTTCTTCGACCACGAGGCGAAGGATGTCATCGATCTCTACCAGGCGATTCTGCGCGACACGGCGGAATTTCAGCTGCTCGTCGACTTCCACGGCGCGAACAAGCCAGCCGGCGAATCGCGCACGTGGCCGAACGAGCTGACGCGCGAGGGCGTGTACGGCCTGGAGCACCGGGCGCAGACATGGGCCCGTCACGATACGACCATCCCGTTCACGCGATATCTCGCCGGTCACGGCGATTTCACGCCCGTCGTCTTCGGTGACCGCCGGCGCGAAACGTCCTGGCCTCATCAGATCGCGACGGCCGCGATCTTCACCTCGCCGCTTCTCGTTTACGGCGCCAACCCGAAGAGCCTCCTGGAGAACCCCGCCGTCGACTTGATTAAGGCGCTCCCGAGCACGTGGGATGAAACGATCGTGCTCCCTGGAAGCGCCATCGGTGAGCTGGCGGCCTTCGCGCGCCGGAAGGGGGACGAGTGGTTCGTCGCGGTGTTGAATGGTCCCGAGGCGCGGACCCTTCGTGTCGATCTGAAATTCCTCGCGCCGCGCTCGTATGGCGCGATGCTCGTGCGGGATGATCCCGACAACGCCGCCGCCGAACGAATAGAGCACGCTACGTTCACCCGCCAGGGATCGTTGGAGATTACCCTGCGGGCGGGTGGCGGATTCATCGCGCGACTCGTTCCTCGGAAGGGATAGCGGAATTCCGCCACTTTAACTGTCAAGCTGCATTCATACCAAGAGATAACAAGGAGAAGGGAGAAAGGAGAACTGTTTCTCAACTCCTTATAAGCAGGTCCGGACGCACCACTCGCTGAGTGCCCTGCTTCAACAACGGGACATTGAAGTTCATGAGCAAGCCAATGGGCAGTCCTGTCAACTTCAAGTAAGTAATCAACTGCGCCTTATGCACCGGCAAGAGCCTCTCGACCGCCTTCAGTTCGATGACCACAATGTTGTTCACGATGAAATCCGGACAGAATTCAGTCTTGAGGTCGTGACCCTTGTAGATAAGAGGTAGCCTTCGATTCGTCTCAACTAGATGTCCGTCTCCTTGAAGCTCGATCAACAAGCATGCCTTGTAGACGGATTCCAACAGGCCAGGTCCCCACGTTTCATGCACTCGCATTCCGCAGGCGATGATTGCCTCGGTCAAATCCTCGTGGCCAGCAGTGTCTCTGAACATGGAACACCGAGTGGCAATTGTCACGCCACACGGACCGACTGCGAAAACTGGTGAAATCGGGAGCGCTTGCCAGGTCAGTGTTGCAATTTCTGCAACCCGCCAACGAGCAACTCGTGGCAATTCCTTCAGATCGGTCGGCCCTCATGAGAATGCGAGCGTGCCAGTCGACGCTGACGGCGATGGAGAACTGGAGTCAGGAAAAGAGAAGAATCTCCTTTCTCTTTTCTCCCTTCTCCTGTTTTCTCTAAGTCAGAATGCAGCGTGACAAGTGAAGACCGCGGTGGAAGAAGTATCTTTCACGGCCGCTCAAGATACAGGTCTCGGCCGGCGTTCTCGACCGTCAACGTGTCCGCATCATCCCGGAATGCCCGCGGCTCGAACGTGCGCATGTCGATGTAGCCAAGGTTGACACGCCTGCACGTCGATTCGGGCAGATTCGCGGCCAACGAGATTCGGTACCTCGGCACGACGACCCCGTCGTCTCCCTTCTCCCCGGCGTACGCAACGTGCGCGAGGTGCGCGGCGACGCACAGGTTTGCGCGCAGTTCGTCGGATCCCTCCACCATGTCGCGCACGCGCTCGAGCGGTGCGTAGCCGTACTTCTCGATGAGCGCCCCATGCGTGACGGAGATCGCCGACAGGTGCGGCGCGTAGATGATGAGTTCCCCTCCGCGCTCGATGATGCTCCCGAGTTTGTAGCTCGCCTTGCCGCCGACCCACAGCTCGTCGTAGTGATCGTCGAGAATCGCGACGACGCGCTTGTAGCGGCGTCCGGTGTATCGGACGTGGACCTGCTGGCTGATTGCCGCGGCGCGCCGGACGGTGGCCCGAACGTCTCCGGCGAACAGCGCGCGGGTCTTCAAGCCGGACTCGTCGCGCGTGGAAACGGAGGTAAATGCGATGGCCGGCGTCTTCACGAATTCGGCCGCCGCTTCGATCAACCTGCGCGTCGGTGTTTCGATCCGTCCGATGACCCGCTCGATTGTCGCCAGCGCGCCGAGCCAGTGTGTGAGATGCGTGAGTTCCGGGCCCGCGACGCCGGGAAAGAAGTACTTGGCGCCGCCGGCAAATCCCGCGACCTCATGCGGCACCGTGGCACCGATGATGAGCACCACGTCGTAGCGCCCGGGCGCGAGATGGCTGTTCAGGCGGATCGTGACTGATTCATGCAGCAGGCCGCCAGTCTCCTTCGCGATCACGTCCGCGCCGATCGTTCCGAGCGTCGTGAGCTCAGACTCCCGATCCCAGTGATGATCGAAGAGGTTGCCGAGGAGAGGAATTGACGACACGCCCGCGCCGATCTTCGCGCGCTTTTCCGCGTCGGTCATCGCGACATGTGTCCCCTGCGCGACCAGCACGTCGAGCGATGCGGCCCGCAGGCGCGCCAGGGTCTGCGAAATCAGAGGGAAGAGCTCGGGCGTGTTGTCGTCGCGTGTCCGGTCCGGGACGACGGCGAGCACCCGGGAACCCGCGGCGACATGGTGGAGCGCCTCCTCGACGATTGGCCGCATGTCGCCGGCCCTGAGGTCCGCGTTCGCGGCGCCGGTTCCGATGACACTGGTATCGACTTTCATCGCTGATTCCCCAGATTGGCGGGCTCGAGCCGTGGCACGAGCAGGTGCACGATGCCGAGCGTGACGAGATACGCCGAAGATGCAATGAAGAAAACCGGGACGTAGCTGCCGGTCGCCTCGAGCAGATAGCCGGTGACCTTGGCGATCAGCATGCCTCCGATCGCTCCCGCCATGCCGCCGAGACCGACGACGGAACCGACAGCCGCGCGCGGAAACATGTCTGACGGCAGCGTGAAGAGATTGGCCGACCATCCCTGGTGCGCGGCGGTGGCGATTGCGAGGAGCGCGACGGCAATCCATTCGCTATCGACCTTCGCGGTGAATGCCATGGGCACCACGGCGAGCGCGCACGCCAGCATGGCGGTCTTCCGCGCGCGGTTGGCACTCCATCCGCGTTTGAGCAGAGACGACGAGAGCCACCCTCCACCGACGCTGCCGATGTCGGCCACGAGGTAGATGATCACGAGCGGCAGCGCCATCGATTGAAGGTTGATGCCATGGCGCCGATGGAGAAAGTCAGGAATCCAGAAGAGGTAGAGCCACCAGATCGGGTCGGTTCCGAACTTGCCAATCGCGAACGCCCAGGTTTGACGATGGCGGAGCAGTCGAAGCCATGGGATGCGCACGGGTGGATCCGGCGGATCACTGCGGATGAGCGCCAGCTCCGCGGGACTGACCCTCGGGTGCGTCGCGGGCGATCCGTACAGCGGCCACCAGACTGCGAGCCACAGCAACCCGAAAGCACCCGTTCCGACGAACGCCCAGTACCATCCGTACGTGTAGGTGATCCAGGGAACGACGAGCGGCGTCAGCACCGCACCGATGTTCGTGCCGGAATTGAAGATACCTGTGGCGAGCGCGCGTTCCCGTTTCGGAAACCATTCCGCGACGGTCTTGATCGACGCGGGAAAGTTTCCTGACTCACCAAGCCCCAGCGCGAAACGGACGGCGATGAATCCTGCGACCGAGGCGGAAAAGGTCAGACCCAGCACACTCAGGACCGAGGCCACGGCTGCGCCAAATGCCGGGGCTTCGGCATGCGCGATCGCCGCGATGCTCCACACGAGAAGTGCGAGCGCAAAGCCGCGCTTCGTGCCGAGCCGATCGATGATTCGCCCGGCAAAGCCATACCCGATGGCGTAGGCGAGCTGAAACGCGAACACGATGTTCGCGTAGTCCACCTCGCTCCACGTGAATTGCTGCTGGAGCGTCGGTTTCAGCAACCCGATGACCTGGCGATCGACGTAGTTGATCGTCGCCGCCAGGAAGAGCATGGCGCAAATCACCCAGCGCATGTGGCCGATGCGCTCGGGGGCGGGGGCGACGGACTTGGCGGGAAGGGCCATTCTTTGGAATCAGATCGTCGGATTCCGTCTATGAATGGCAAACTCGCAGTGACCGAGCCGCTCTGCTGCGGTCAATTCGCCAGAGCAGACCGCAAGCAGTTCGCCGAACAGCCTGTCCGCCGCAGCGTCGAGCGTTTCCCGGCCGTCGAGTATGCCACTGACGTCGGCGTCCAGGTTGTCGGCCATCGATTGGGCCGTCTGGGCGTTGCCCGTGATCTTGATGACCGGCGCGACGGGGTTGCCGGTCGGCGTGCCGAGCCCCGTCGTAAAAATGACGACCTGTGCGCCGCCGGCCACCATGCCCGTCACGGACTCGACGTCGAGTCCGGGCGTATCCATGACCGTCAGCCCGCGCTTCGTGATCCGCCCGGCGTAGGGGACGACGTCGGTCAGCGGCGTCCGCTCGCCACCCTTGTGCGTGGCGCCAAGCGACTTCTCCTCGATCGTGGTCAGCCCGCCACGGATGTTGCCCGGGGATGGCTGGGTGCCGCGGATGTCGAGACCGAGCGCGCCTGCTTCCGCTTCGACGCGGCTGATGATCCGTAGAAGCTGGGCGGCCGGCTCCGGCGACGTGGCCCGGGCGGCGAGCAGATGTTCGGCGCCCATGATCTCCGCGATCTCTCCAAGCACCGCGGTGCCTCCGGCATCCACGAGCCGATCCGCGACGCGCCCGAGCGCTGGATTGGCGGCGAGGCCCGACGTGTAGTCGGACCCTCCGCATTTGACGCACAGGATCAGCGAGTCCAAATCACAGAGGACACGCTTCTCTGCTTCCAGCGCCGGCATCAGGGAGGCCGCGATCTCCGTTCCTCTTGTCGTCGTCCGCACCGTGCCGCCCTCGCTCTGGATGGCGATGATCGCGGCCGGCTTCCCGGCGGCACGCGCCGCATCGGCGAGGTGCTGGGCTATTACCTGTTCGCAGCCGAGCGCCACAACCAAAACGGCACCGACGTTGGGATGCGCGCAGTAGGCGGCAAGCGTTTCATGCGTGAGACGGCGATCGGGCCCGAGCTGGCCGCAGCCGGCGAGGTGCGGGAGCGCCGCACCGTGCGGTGCAACCGACTGCGCAATCCGGTCAGCCACTACCGACGCGCAGATCACCGTTGGAACCACCAGCAGGTGATTTCGAACGCCCACCCGTCCATCGGGTCGGCGATAACCAAGGAAGCCGGTGGCGCTCATTGCACCGTCTTGCCCGTCACCGGCGAGAGGTCGGGCGGCTCGGCGATGCGGGGTGCCTCCGGCGGCGTCTCGGCGTGCAGATCGCCGCGCCCACGGCCGCTGGCGACGTTGTGCGTGTGCACGTGGGCGCCCGGCTGGATGTCGCTCGTTGCGGTTCCAATGCTGCTGCCGTACTTCAGCACGGCCTCTCCCGCGCGAATCAATCGAAGCGCGATCTTGTGTCCGCGCGGCGTGGCCTCGGCAACCGTAATCTGCTGATCGCCAACGTTGACGATCCGCCCCGCGTCCAGCGGTTCGAGCGCCGTGGCCACATTGTCACGCGGGCTGATGACGAGCGCCGGGACGCCGGTCACTGATTCACTCCGCTCGCGAGAAATCCACCGTCCACCCCGAGGATCTGCCCTGTCACGAACGCTGAAGCATCCGAAGCCAGGTAGACGGCCGCGCCGACAAGCTCTTCGAGCTTGCCGAATCTCCTCATGGGCGTTCGCGTCAGGAATTCCTGGCCCCGTGCTCCTTCCAGGAGCCGCGCGTTCAATTCGGTTCGGAACACGCCGGGCGCGATCGCGTTCACGTTGACGCCGTGCGGCGCCCACTCGACCGCGAGCGCGCGCGTCAGCCCGGCAATGCCCGCCTTCGATGCGGTATACGCGCTGACTTCGTGCAGGCCGACAAATGAAGACAGCGACGCGATGCCAATCAACCGGCCCGACTTGCGCGCGATCATCGGCTTGGCAAACACCTGATAGGTCCGCACGGCGCCCGTCAGGTTCGTATCGATGATCCGCTGCCAGTCGTCATCGGTCATGTCGATCGTCGCCACCCGCTTGTTGATCCCCGCGCAGTACACCACGACATCGATTTGCCCGAACGTCCCGAGAATCTTGTCGGAAGCCTCTGTGAGCGAGCGGCGGTCGAGCACATCGGTGGCGACGCGCAGCGTCCGTCGGCCGCGCGCCTCGATCTCGGCCGCGACCTCGTCCACGAGCGTCGCCCGGCGGGCTGTGGCGACGACGTCCGCCCCCGCGTCGGCCAGTCCAAGCGCCAGGACCCGGCCGATGCCGCTCGTTCCGCCCACGACAACCGCAACCCGACCCTCGAGACTGAAAAGGCTTTTCGACATGACTCGTGGGCAGGTTAGCATGTCCACGATGCTGCGCGACACTCTCTACCGGCTGCCACGGCAGCCCGGGCTTCAACTGCTCCAGCGCCGCGGGACCGGCGGCGCCCGCGAACTGACAACGTGGCGCTTGAGGCTGAAGCCGGGCGCCGAACAGCAGTTCACCGCGGAGCGCGAGGAGTCTGTCCTCGTGGTGCAGAATGGCGCGGCCTCGGTCACCGTAGCCGGCCGGGCCTTCGACGTCAGCCGCGTGGACGTCTTCGAGGAACGCGCCAGCGCCGTCTACGCGCCGCCCGGCGAGGCGATCACGGTTTCAGCCAGAATCGGACTTCGAGGCGATTCTCGTGTCAACGCCGGCGGAAGGCGCCGCCTCACCGGCCATGGTCTCGCCCGAAGACGTGCGCATCAACGCACGCGGACGCGGCAACTACGCGCGCGAAGTCCACGACATCTTCGTCACCGACCATGTGGCCCAGCGCATCATGGTCGGCGAGACGTTCAATCCCGCCGGACACTGGAGCAGCTACCCGCCGCACAAGCACGACGGCAAGGACGGCGAGCCGGTGCTCGAGGAGGTGTACTACTTCCGCATCGATCCGCCTCGGGGATTTGGCCAGCAGCTTCTCTATACCGCCGACGGTGAAACCGTCTGTCACGTCGTCCGCGACGGCGACGCGGTGCTGCTGCCGTACGGATATCATCCGGTGTCGTCGCCGCCGGGCTACCGGTTGTATTACCTCTGGGCGATGGCGGGCGCCGAACGGCGGCTGGCGCTTCACGAAGACCCCGACCATCGCTGGATTCATGAAGGAACGACCCCGTGACCAAGGTATTGCTCGATCGACAGGCCACCGTCAAACGGATCGAACAGCTCGGCATCGTGGCCGTCATCCGGCTGCGCGATCCCGCGAAATTGAGAGCGGTGGTCGACGCCATTGTGGCCGGAGGCGTGCAGGCGCTCGAGGTGACGATGACGGTGCCCGGCGCGGTGGAGCTGATTCGCGGTCTTGCGCCTACGCTGCCGGAGGGGTTCCTGCTCGGCGCCGGGACGGTGATCGACGCCCCGACCGCGCATGCGGTGATCGACGCCGGCGCGCAGTTCGTGATTTCTCCCGTCTTCAGGCGCGCGGTGATCGACGCGTGTCATGCGCGCGGTGTGCCCGTGGCGCCGGGGTGTTTCACGCCGACGGAAATCCTCGAGGCCCACGACGCGGGCGCCGACATCGTAAAGGTGTTTCCGGCGACGACGCTGGGTCCGCAATACATCAAGGACGTGCGCGCACCGCTGCCTCAGGTCAGGCTCATGCCGACCGGTGGTGTCACGCCTGACAACGCGGGCGACTGGATTCGCGCGGGCGCCGTGGCCGTGGCCGCCGGGTCGTCGCTCCTCGACTCGGCCGCCATCGAGAGCGGACGCTTCGAAGTAATCACGGCCAACGCGCGCAGGTTCGTCGACAACGTCAGCGCCGCGAGAGCGAAATGAGCGCAACCGTCATCACGTTTGGTGAGCTGATGCTCAGGCTCGGGCCGCCGGGGTTCGAGCGGCTGCTGCAGTCGCCGATGCTCTGCGCGACCTTCGGCGGCGGCGAGGCCAACGTGGCCGTCAGCCTGGCGCAGTTCGGCCTTGACAGTCACTACGTGACCCGGCTGCCTTCGAACGCCATTGGCGACGCAGCCGTGCGCGCGCTGCGCGCCGAGGGCGTCGTCACGGATTTCATCGTCCGCGGCGGCGGGCGCATGGGCATCTACTTCACCGAGACGGGCGCCAGCCAGCGTGCATCGACGGTCCTGTACGATCGCGCCAATTCCGCCATCAGCGAGATCCCGTCGGACGCGGTCAACTGGGATCGCGTGATGTCCCGCGCCGAGTGGTTTCACGTGACAGGCATTACGCCCGCGCTCGGTCCGCAGGCCGCCGCGGCGACCGCGGCGGCGGTCGGTGCCGCCAAGCGAGCCGGCGCCCGAATCAGCGTCGATCTGAACTACCGGAAGAAGCTGTGGAGCACGGCCGACGCGCAACAGGCCATGCGCCCCCTGATGCGCGACGTCAGCGTCGTCATCGCCAACGAGGAAGATCTGCAGTGCGTCCTCGGAATTGAAGTCGAGGGCGCAGATGTCACCTCGGGCAGCCTGAACGTCGACGCCTATCGCGCCGCGGCCGAACGCGTCACGCGGGAACTCGGGCCCCAGATGGTGGCGATCACGCTGCGTGAAAGCCTGTCGGCCAGCGACAACGGATGGAGCGCGGTGCTCTGGGACGGCAAGGCGATGCACCAGAGTCAGAAGTATGCCGTCCGGCTGGTGGATCGGATAGGCGGCGGCGATAGCTTCGCGGCCGGCCTGATCTACGGGCTCGTGACCGGCCGATCGCACGACGACGCCCTGCGCTTTGCCGTGGCGGCCAGCGCGCTGAAACAAACGATTCCAGGCGACTTCAATCGCGCGAGCCTCGCGGAAGTGGATGCGCTTGCGGGAGGAGACGCATCGGGGCGAGTGCAACGTTGATTG
>CAVTIL010000009.1:0-218791 GCA_963734695.1 uncultured Acidobacteriota bacterium | reverse complement strand
CGGTTCAAATTCTCTGCTGCGATTGGCGCGGGCGATGAAGACCTTTCCGGTTTTATTCTCCTCAAGCTCATGGCACTCAGGCAGCATTAACTCAGGAAATGCAAACAGAACTTTTGCGAGTTTTGAAGGCGACCCAAAGCCTGGGGATTGAAGAGAAGAAATAGTGCGAACCAAGGCATGTTAGCGCGACGCGCATCAAAGTTTCGCCCCGGCGGGGATTTGGGGTCCGGACGACTATGACATCCATGAGGACGGCGGTTTCCCGACTAAACTATATGTTTGAGTCTAAGCTGGTCCGTACCTGGGCCTGTCCGAGCAACCGGTGAGGTTCAGCGCGCCAGGTGAACTCGTGGGAGGATTACTTATGCGAAATCGATCGACGGAGGATCTCATACGAATTGCGGGTGCTGGTGGAGGCTTTGTTTTGGACGCTGGCAACCGGACAACGGACGACCTCATCCGCATCGCCGCAGCAGCTGGCAGAGCGCCCATCCATCTCCGCGGAATAAATCACTTCTCAACGGACGATTTGATCAAAATTGGTGCCGCAGGCAAAGGAACTGTCGTGTTTGAATAACGCTGCGCTTCCAGATGCCTCAGACCGAAGATGGATATGGACTATCCTCGCGCGCGAGCGTGCGCCGTCGATCTACGATCACGGATATTCGGCTAGTCGCGAAGATGCGAATTTCAAAATCCGTTGGTCGACCCTCCTAGCCGAACATATGGGCGGATAATGCTGCGCGCGTCCTGGTACTGTGATACTTCCAGTAGTTAGAAATTCTAGCAACACTACCACCGAATTTAACCGCCAAGTCCGCAAGGAAGCGCGGCGGTTTGACCGCAAACCATTGCGGTGATTTTTCTTTCCCCTACCCTGCCCCGTCTTCGCCATGATGTGGGTGCGACGTTTTACCAGCGGTCCTAAAATGATTCGGTTCCGCTGAGTAAGTGGGGTTTGCGTTTGGTGTCGCGATTTGCGTGCCTCCGTTAATCGCGTCATCCGAAGTGGATTGCATCATCGCTGGGGGACGGGACAATCCACGTCATGGCCAGGTGCCGCTTGGTCAATGAGTAGTGAGTTGGGTTTGTAAACGTTGGCGCACCCTTCTTAACGGGAGGGTGCGCTATTTTTTTGCCAGCGCAGTCAGAGGATCAGGCTCCCAGATCGAAAGACCCGCAGCGATTAATCGGGTTTGATAATCGCAATCACTTCTCCGGTCACTGGATCAATCTTCCTGACTGGCGAAGCGGCACCCTGCGAGCCAAAGAGCTGTTCATTAGCACGCTTGAACGCGGCGTTCGCTTCTTTCCGTTGTCCAGGCTTGCGTTTCTTGCGGACGCGCTTTTTCTTGTAAAGAAGTGACGGTCGCATAACGCACTCTCCCGATCAGAATTTTGTGGTTGCCGGACCAAAATCGTCATGCTGCATTGCAGTGTGCGAATGTTCGCAGCGTGGACATTGGAACGTTCGCGTATGGTCGGCAGCCTTCTCAGCTTGCACGCGAATGTTCCACATGGGCGCTCTGCACTTAGGGCAGAGCGGACGGCCATTGCTCTTCTGCAATGATAAGTGACCGCAATTGGTCAGTGACATCTTTCGCCTCCCAAGGTTAGGCGAAAGCGCAACTGTCTCTCCGCCACCCGATGCATTTAACGGAGCGAAACCAGACGGGCCTGCGTTGATTAAAGTTATTTAATTGTCCTTCTGAGCCAGGAACCTTTTCGAGTTCTGCCTGTCGGGCATCACGCCGCAACAAGATCAATGAGCGTCGGATCGTCGCTCGGCGCCCGCGAGCTGTTCACCCGCCGCGACACCGTCCATGTCTGTAGGTAGTCGTCCGGCGCCGGCTTAAGCAACTCTGTCCCAGCATTCCCCGCCAGCCACCTGTCAAAGTCCTTCGGCTGCAGCAGCACCGGCATCCGGTCATGTATTCTGCTCGCCAACTCGTTGGCGCCGGTGATGATCATAGTGCACGACATCAGCGGCAGACCTGTCTCGCTATCCTTCCACTCGTCCCACAGCCCGGCGATTGTCAGCGGCGAGCCCTCGTGCGCCGTATAGTAATAAGGCTGTTTCCCTCTCGGCGTGGCTTGCCACTCGTAGTAACCCGACGCTGGGATCAGGCATCGCTTGCGCTTGAACGCGTCACGAAACATCGGCTTGCTGGTCACTGTCTCGGCGCGGGCGTTGAACGTGGCAGGCGTCTCCTTGGCCTTTTTCTTCCACCACCACGGCACCAGCCCCCACCGCATGGGCACGAGGTCGCGCTTCCCATCCCGCTCCACAACCGTATCAATCGTGTCAGTCGGGCAGATGTTGTAGCGACCGGGCAGGTTTCGCTCAGGCGTCGGTGGGACGCTGAGCCGGTACAGCGCGACTATCTCGCGCCATGTCAGTCGGTTGGTGAAGCGTCCACACATGTTCTAATGTACTCACGGGGCGTGAAGTGTCCGCGCAAATCCATTACGGCGCGGGAAAGGGCTCAGCCCATGGCTACCCAATTTATATCTCGCCAGAATGTACTCACTATTCTCGGCGCGGTTATGATTGTTTCTCTTGCGCTGACGATCATAACGTTTCCTGTTGCGCTCATTTGGTTTGGGCAGCCACTTGGGAACGCGGCCATAACAATGGCCGATGCTTTTGCCTCCGTCTTCTCCGCAGCTTTTTTCGCCGCTTTCGCGCTCGCGATGTCGAGCAGCGGTCCGGCAGTAGCGGACCACATTGACAACTCGCAGATAACCGCACCCAAGACATAGGCCGTCCGGTAGCGCTGCACTGTGAGCGCAAGCATTAGCGCCGCACGTCCTTAAGTTTACTCCGGACGTAGTGCACCCCGCAGACGTCGTGCGCCTTGCCCTTCGATGTCCGCTTTACCCCCGAAAGCGGACATCGGTGTTGGATTCGATGACAGGGATTCAATCGTCGCCAAAAATGAGGTATTTTGTCGGTTAGGTCGATTTACCCTGGCCAGAAGGAAGATGACCGAGAAGACCCCAGACGCTTCGAATTTCGGACGAGACCGTAACGGCCGTTTTTTAACCGGTAATAGCGGCGGTGGCAGACCGAAAGGCAGTCGAAACAAACTCGGCGAAAAGTTCATCGAGGATGCTTACGCGGAATGGCAAAAATCAGGACCGGCGGCCCTCAAGACAATGGCGGAAACCGATCCCGGTGGATTTGTCAGAGTTATCGCCGGAATACTGCCAGCCAAACTCGATGTGACCATCGAACACGAATTATTCGCCGCCGCATCGACCTTTGCAGAGGCCTTCCGGATCGCACGGCAGCATATCGGCGCAGAGGAAACCCTAGAGCTTAAGACCATCGAGTATGAAACCAACAGAGACTGATATCAGCGATCCGTTCTCGCAATTTGAGACAGCCGGGGAAATATTGGGATTTGTGTATAGACAATGTACCGAGGCTGGCCTGCGTCAACTTTTTACTTTCGATGAGGCAAAGCAGTTCCATCGCGAGTTTCTGGAGGATGCTGCGGCTGAACTTGCTCAGGCAGGAATGCTCAAAGCCAGCGCTATCGTGACATCCGCTGCCAAGAATGCGCCCATTCGCGTGGAGGTGTGCCCCTATGAGGAGGGCAGCACCAATCACAAAGCGTGGCTGGCAACGATGAAGCGCCGCCTCACCAATGGGAGCCGCCGTTAGATAACAGTGGGATCATGCCGCCGAGCGTTAGCCCCGATGGCGCTTTTGTTTCCATACGCGGGATGCGGTTTCGGGTCCGGTGTAGAATTGGTTTGGCTCGCAGAAACCGCCGTTTCCGCTAAGCGTCGCACGGCATTGCTCGATAGTGAGGAACCCACAATTGGTGCCGCCCGGGGTACCGTAGGCAGCACACCATGGGTAGGGATCAGCGGTAGCCGAACTGGTGATGAGGGATAGTGATATCGCGAACCCGGCAGCAACGGTGAGGCTTTTGATCATGACGCGCCTCCTGAATGCGATGTCTGGTAAGATGTAACACCCACGCGGGTGTTTTAGTCCTGTCCCTGCTGTCCCCAATTGGCCACGTTTCTAACGGTGAAAAACGTCGAGAGCATGAGCCGCCCAGATTTCGTCCCCAATTGGTCAAGTTCGCAGCGCACACAAGCGACCGAGTACCGGTCGTCGGCGGTGTGTGAGGCTGCTATTCGTTGGGGACGGACGCAACCTCGGGGACGGAGCCACCGGCGACCGGCTCACCTGAAATATGTATTCGCCCGCCTCGTGATAAGGCGGACCTAAGCGTCTGTGGCCCCAAGCATTTCACCGCCAGATATTCTTAAACGGCTCAGGACTCATGGCGGTGTATTTGACCGTGTTGGTGATCGAGGCGTGGCCGAGGAAGTGCTGAAGCCTTCGCGTGTCCATGCCCTTGCCTGCCAGTGCATGGCCGGTGCTGTGCCGGAGCATGTGGACGTGCACCGGGAATGGCAGCTTGGCCGCCTTCCCTGCCCGCTCGATCATCCTGGCAATCCCCATCCGGCCGAATGGCTGCCCGCGCTCATTGACGAACACATAGGCCGCCTTCGGCTCTTGCTCTCGCTGGAATCGCTTCAGCCCAGCGACCTCATCGCGCTCAAGATAGTGGGCGCTATCGACCGAGCCCTTGAGCCTGCGGACAGCAATGGTGCGCTTGCCGAGATCAAGATCATCCCAGCGCAGATCGCAGGCCTCACTCACCCTCAATCCGTGCCGGTAGATCAGCAGACCGATCAGCCAGTCACGGTGGCCGTGGCGATTAGCCTTCAGGGCCGCCAGCAGCTTCACCATCTCGCCTTCGGTTAGGTGCTCCCGGACGCGATACGCGGCATTGGCCTTGCGTCCGACTGGTCGCATATCAGTGCATTCGACCAGCCTGAGATTGTTCGATTTCATTGATCTTCCCCTGTGTCTGATTGCGTCACTGTTCGCAGAATAGAACAGAGTGTGATCAGTCACCGAGCGCAATCAGCGCAAGAATGAATCGTTTCTCAGACTGTTTTTGAATCATTATTTTTCCGCGAGTGCACGGCTACCGCTGCCGTGTCAGCCGACTCATGTGAAGTCCCTCCCGGCGATGACGCGATTCATCCCCATGAAGCCGTCCAGTCCCAACTTGCGGCGCACCCCGCGTCATCGTCACCAACCCATCCCGGCCCCCACCCCTAGGCAATGTTGCCCCGTCCTGACTCAGCGCGGCCTAAGGATGCGATCGCGCTCATGATGGCAGCGGGTGGCAGCGGCTACCGGGAGCAATCGCACCAGCGAGCGCTGCTGAGTCAATGCGTCCCGAATTCTGAAACTGGGTCCGGGCTTCCCCGGGGGCAGGCCGCACATGGAGGATGGGTGGTTTGGTTTATCAAGGTCCACCACCTTGTGTCAAAAAATATACAGAAAAAAATCAGAGCAAAGAGCGCATATCCAGTGTACTTTTTCTTTGGATGTCCGATTTAACGAGACAGCCCGTTACTTCTTTGCACACGACATATTGAGGGCTCTCAATGTCGCCTCGATTTCCACGCCATCGTCGGATTCCGGATCAATGTTCTGAAGTCCGTTCATGAACGAGCCATATTCGGGACCCAGTCTTTCTTCCAATTCCTTCATTTTTTGAGTCAGCTCATCGGCCGTTTTGCTGTCTTTTTTCTCATTGGCATCCTCGATCTGGTCACTGAGCTTGCCGATTGCGCAATAGGTTTCGATCTTGGCCGGATCGCTACTGATAGTGTCGGCAACTATTCGTGCAGCCGTCACCAATGGGATTGGCTCTTGAGCCTGCGCGTACACCGAGATGGCACTGATCGCAAAAACGGTCACTATCAATTTTGGGGGCATGATGGTCTCTTCTAGCCACCGGCCCTGCAATGATGATCGCCAAATGCAAAGTTGGCAAAAATTCTATAATTCACGCACAGGAACTAACACACTGGGAGCCTGTTTCCCTGCGCCGGTCGTCTGGACCTGAGGCAACGCCGCTCAACCTGCCACGAGCCCTAGGAGCAGTCTTGCGCGACCTGGGCGACCGGCACCGCTCCCGCGACAAAGAGCAAGATTCTCAGACGGTTGCGCAATTTTATCCAGTGTTGCCCGGCAGCCATAGGAGCGATGCCGGGCAAAGCTCTATCGTCGAGATCGAAGCGGGGCTGGGGGTCTCCTTCCCCGCTTTGAGCGGCCCGGTCGTTTTAGGTGCTCACGAACCATTGCGGCTGGAATGCCAAAGGCAAGGGCCGCGCTCCGTTATCCGGGCGCGGCCCTTTTCCGTCCAACCGACCCCTATGGGGCAAAAAAGTCGTACAGCGAGGGAGATCAAATTCCTAGAGCCATGTATTTTATAAGAAATTACTAATATTTTGTATTTCTGTAGAAATATAAAATTGTTTCTGTGGAAAGAAACCTATGCTATATACCGTTCATTGGTACAAGGAAGAGCTAGCAATGCGATCCGATCCGCGCCCAGAATCTACCCCCAAGGAATCCGGTATAATTACCAAAGCGACTATTCGCGCGGCTGAGCGGCTAGGCATCAAAGCGAACGCGCTTGCTAAAATCGTTGGTGTTTCGGAGCCAACGATTTCGCGTATGCGGAAGGGTGACTATCTGCTTGAGCCGGGGCAAAAGGCTTTTGAGCTGGCCATTTTGTTTGTGCGATTTTATCGCTCGCTTGACGCCATCGTTGGCGGCGATGACAGAGTTGCCGCGGATTGGATCAAAAATAAGAACACGGGTCTTGATGGCATCCCCCTTGAGCTAATTCAAACGGTATCGGGGTTGACGAATGTCATCGAGTATATCGACACGCGACGAGCTATCGTCTAATTGGCGCCGCGCGTCTGGCCGCAGTTGGCGCGTCGTCGAAGCGCAGCATAGGGTTTCCACGATCAAGCTCACCGATACCGCGGCCGAGCAAATTCTCCTTGAGAATTTAATCGAAGGAACAAAGCCCAATATCCCGGCTGAGTGTAAGCATTTAGACTTCTTGCTGGCGACGCCCTTCCGCTATGGCGCACCGTATCCGAACGGATCGCGCTTTAGAAAAGCAGGCCTGACGCTCGGTGTATTCTATTCGTCTGAAAACGTTGATACTGCTATCGCTGAAACGTGCTTTCATCGATTGCTGTTCTATGCAGAGTCGCCAGATACAAAGTGGCCAACCGACGCCGGCGAATTCACAGCGTTTGCGGTTGAATACGCAACGCCCAGGTCAATCGATTTAACCCGGTCGCCGTTCGATGACCGCGCGGCCAGATGGATGCATCTGACGCGGTATGACGACTGCCAAGAGCTTGCAGAACTGGCGCGCACTGCAGGGGTCGAAATTATCAAATACGTTTCAGCTCGCGACCCACGCAACAAGATCAATACCGCCTTGTTGGCTTGTCGAGCGTTCGCTCGCGCTGAGCCTGTGGGCCGCCAAACATGGCGTATTCTCTTCGGCACCAATGGTGCGCGAGCGCTTTGCGAAATGCCAAGGGAAACGATCGATTTTGACCGGGTGGCATTTCATCGCGACCCGCGCATCGCGGCTATGCGGTGGGACCGCTAATCTGCCGCTTAGTTATGCGTCTTCCAATTCCCTTTTTCGCCCAGGCGCCGGCGCGCCTCCCCCTGCGATCGGTCCGTGCTCGTATTCAGGCGGCCGGCGATCGTCTTCGTCGCAATCACAAGGCCTGTCGCGGAATACCCCGCACCACGGCTCGTGATGTCGGCTCCAGGGCGGCAGCTTTCGTCGTCTCATCTGAATGCTCCTTGTGGCATCTGGAAAGCCTGGAAACCCCGCAAAGGCGCCCTATTGCTGTTTCAAGTTGGGCTTTCCGGGGTTTCTGGGCTTTCCAGCACCCCATCAGCAGCAAATAATTTCGGGTTGATTTTCCACCTAAGCTTCGGGCGGCCGGCCGTTTTGACCGTCTCGCCCTTGACCCAGCCGGATCGCTCCAGGCTGTTAAGCAGCTCCTGTGTCTGGTTGGCGTCGAGAATCTTCCCGAGGGCGTTCTGGCGGATTTCGTCGCGAGAGAATTCGTCTTTGCGGTGGGCCTTGATCCAGCGCAGCACGCGCCTTGCGTTCTTGTGACGATCACTCAGGCCAATCTGCCGCATGGCGGCGCGCACATGTGGCCAGCAGAACTCGCGCCACAGCCGGATGGCATCGGCCATGAATTTCTTATCGATGGTTTTCGGCTCCAGCGCGCCGGTGATGCCATCGAGGCCATTTGTCGAGGATGTGCCTAATGCAATCGCCCAGGCCATGAAAGCCAGCACACCGGCGAGCCGCAGCACCATGGTCTCGCCCTTTCGCGCGTGGCCATCGAGCCCGTGCTTGGTCTTGTCAACAAACTTGCGGAACTCCTCGAATTCCGCGACGGCCTCGTCCGACAGCCAAATCGGCTGCGCGGCGAACACTCCAGCCTCCAAAGCGGACATGGCCTAGCGCACTGCAAATGTCCGCTTTCGGGGTAAGAGCGGACATCAGCCACATGAGGACTCAAGCCTGCTGATGCTCCGTACCTCTCAAATTACCCAATTTTAATTTCGCCGAAACGTCTTCGTAATCCGAACTTCCTAATTGAGACCGGACCAACAGAGGGCCTCCGGTTTATGTGGCATCCAATTTCCACCGCACCGTTCGACCGCGATCTCGAACTGGGAGTTGCTGATTTAGACGGCGTGCGGGCAATTCCCTTTCCGTGCCGCCGTGTTCTTGGCGGCTGGATCAAGGCCGAAACCGAGACGGGCGTTGCTGTGCGCCCGACGCATTGGCGCGAGTGGTCTACCGACGAGAGCGCGGCCTGCTCGCTGCGAGACTTCGCGCACTACCGAGCAGCCTAAGTCGTGGCTGACAACACACCACTCCCGCCCATCGATGCCAACGCGCTGGCCCGCATGCTCGGCGTCACGCCGAAGGGGGTATACGACCTCACCAAGGCGGGTGTCATCGAGCGCGGCGCCGGGCGGCTCTACTCGGTCGAGGACAGCGTCTGGCGGTATTGTAATTGGCTGCGAGGGAAGGTGGCGCTCGACAGCTGATGTCCGCTTTCGGGGGTAAAGCGGACATGCCGTTTTGCACTGCACATGTCCGCTTTTGACCCAAAGCGGACATCGGCCGGTCGCTCAGCAACCTGTGGCTCTGCCAGATGTCATCCCCTCACATCCGTATTCCGGGCGTTGGTGCATCCGCAAACTCTTTACATTCACCCCTCTGCGCACTTCGCTGATGTTCATGGTGGGATGCTCTTTGAGAGCCGTGGTGATGCAATTTTTGACGTACTTCCGGCTCGCGGGCCACCTGATCTTCTTGCCCTTCGCCTCCGCCTTGCACGCAACGATCGCCTGTTTTACGGCGATGTTCTGAAGCTCCGCCGGCGTGAGTTTGACTGTCTTTGCGACGCAATTGCTCACGAATTTGCGGCTCGCAGGCCAACTGATCTTCTTCTCCTTGGCCTCCGCCTTGCATGCAGCGGTCGCCTCTTTTAATGCAACCGCGTCAGCGCCGGACGTCGTCGCGGCCTCCGCGGGGGTAGGCGCGAACGCGGTGCCGCCGACAACGACAGTGGCCATAATGCCGGCAAATAAAGCCGTGGCGAAATGATACATGATTACCTCCCTAGAGGTGTCCTGTCGCTTCTTCGCGGTTAGTTGATAGTAGAGATTTGGACCGCGACGCCGTACGAGGCAATTGGACTTGGGTCCAACTCGATATTGCAATCCAGGCGTCGAATAATTTGTTCACGTCCCCAAAGAAGGAGGCGAGTATGCCTTCACTCATTCCCGATGCCGCCGCCTTCGAGCGGAGGCTTGCTGGTTTGCCGGTCGTAAAACATCGAGCGCACGAAGTTGTATTAACCGCCGGTTCGAAGACTGGCAGGCTGCTTTTCCTCAGGAGTGGCGCTGTGGAGGTCATCAAGGATGGAGAGAAAATCGCCAACGTATCGGCGCCCGGCTCGGTATTCGGCGAACAGGCCGTCCTCCTAGATCAGCCCCATACGGCAGACGTGAGGACCCTGGAGCAATCTGAGTTTTATGTCGCCGACGCGCAGGCGATGCTTGCTGGCGATCCAACCGTCGCCCTTTACGTAGCGGCGATCCTCGCGCGACGACTCGATGTCGCCAACCGGTCACTGATAGAAGTTAAGCACCAGCTCCAAGCCGGCGAGTTCTCTGAGCGTGATTGGCAAAACGGTCGAGAAGGTGGAAGAACAGTTATGCTACAGCGGCCGGTTCGCGACAAAGGTTCCCTAGCAATACTCGAACTGTCGAGCAGACGCTACAATACGTATTGTCATCGAAAAGGAGGGTGCAGATGTCACCTCGGGCAGCCTGAACGTCGACGCCTATCGCGCCGCGGCCGAACGCGTCACGCGGGAACTCGGGCCCCAGATGGTGGCGATCACGCTGCGTGAAAGCCTGTCGGCCAGCGACAACGGATGGAGCGCGGTGCTCTGGGACGGCAAGGCGATGCACCAGAGTCAGAAGTATGCCATCCGGCTGGTGGATCGGATAGGCGGCGGCGATAGCTTCGCGGCCGGCCTGATCTACGGGCTCGTGACCGGCCGATCGCACGACGACGCCCTGCGCTTTGCCGTGGCGGCCAGCGCGCTGAAACAAACGATTCCAGGCGACTTCAATCGCGCGAGCCTCGCGGAAGTGGATGCACTTGCGGGAGGAGACGCATCGGGGCGAGTGCAACGTTGATCGCTAGAATTCCCTCTTCGCCGTCGTCTGTTCCGCCCCGACTCGCCCGACGACGATGTCGGCCTTGAAGTAGTTTTCTCCCTTCATCGGTCCTCCCGCAATGCGACGCAGCATCGCGATCTGCCCGACGTGGGTCAGCGAATCGGCGACCGGGCCCTGAAACAGTTTCTCCGCTGGACACGCCAGCGGCGCGGCGTCCGCGAGCCGATCGTCGAACTTCTTCAGCGCGTCGAAAAATCGCTGACTTTCATCAGGCCACGCCAGCGGAGTCGAGTCCTGCCAGCGCTGCGCCCCCTCGGCGATCGAGAGTCCCCAGTCCAGCAGATCGCCAATGTGCGCCAGGATCTGACCCGGCGTCCGCGACGTCTCCGCCACTCGAAAGTCAGAGAAGCCGCTCGGCGCGTCTCGAATCGCCTTGCCACCGCGGTAAGCCAGCGTTGCCACTGTGTGTCGCAGAAGCGCTCGTCCGTCGTCTGTTGTCACGGTGTCCTCAATCAGCAATCAGCAATCTCAATCGTCAGTCCGCAATCTCAATCGACATCGGCAATCATCCAAATCGGCAATCGCCAATTCGCAATCAGCAATCGAGAAGGATGGCTCCGTCTTCGACGGTGATCTGCACGCCCGCCCCCTTGGCGGCTTCCTGCAGCGCGGCGTTCAGCATGACGATCGGATCGCTGCTGATTTCGAGCCGCCGCATCAGCCCCTCGCCCTTCTGAGTGCCGATCGAGAGCATGATCTTCAGCCCGCGCCGTTTGCATTTGACCAGTGTGCCGTCCTCGAGCTTCGTGTTCATGGGCTTGAGGAATGCATCGACGTAATGCACGCCGATGCCGGACTTGTCGTCCGTTTCTTTTGGCAGCTTCGTCACCGCGGCTGCGTTGATGTCACACAAACGATGTTTCATGGGTGTTGATGCGCCTGTTGCCCCGCGAAATACGTGTCCATCGACCGGCGGAATGCACGGATGTGATCCGGCGTGCTTCCGCAGCACCCGCCGATGATGTTGACGCCGGCTTCGAGCAGGGGAACGACGCCCGCCACCATCTGATCGGGCGTTTCATCATAGACGACCTTCATGTCCACGAGCTTCGGCTGTCCGGCGTTGGGCTGGGCCATGACCGGCAGGTTCGTCGCCTGTCGATACCGGAGTACCGCCTGGCGGGCGCGCTCCATGTCCATTCTCGTGCCGCAGTTGAGCGCCACGATGTCGGCGTCGTGCTCCTGCATGAATGCCGCCGCGCGTTCGGGATCGATCCCCATCATCGTCCGGAAGGTGGATCCGTCGAGCGTCACGTCGTACGCCATCGACCCGATGACACACGCGGCGCCGGCTTCCCGGGCTGCCATCAAGCCGAGCCCCAGTTCTTCGAGCGATGTTTGCGTTTCGATGATGATGGCATCCGCGCCTGCGTGGACCAGCGCGCGTGCCTGCTCCCCGAACGCCTCTCGCACCTGATCCTCGGTGAACTCGCCGTACGGTTCCATCAACCCGCCGAAGGGTCCAATGTCGCCAATCACGTAGCCGTCTCGATCTCCGAACGCCTCGCGAGCGATCCTGACGGCGGCTTCGTTGATCGGGGTCACATCGTCGGCATGCGAGTGACGGTTCAGCATGATCCGGCTGCCGCCGAAGGTATTCGTGAGCAGGCAGTCGGCTCCCGCCTCCACGTACCGTCGCTGGATGGCGAGCACGCGCTCCGGGTGCGAGAGGTTCCACGCTTCGCCGCAGTTTCCCTGGGCCAGGCCGGCCAGCATCAGCTGAGTCCCCATCGCGCCGTCGCCCAGGAGCACCCGCTCCCGAATCACGTCCTGCAGTCGTCTTTTCACGAACGCTCCGATTCCTGTCCGGTTTGCGGCGATCCCGATCGCGCGGCCTGCTGTGCCAGCGCGTAGTGCAGCGTCTCGAGCACAAGGCCCCACTTATGCTGTCGGCTGTCGGCATCGCAGTAGCAGCCAGCCGGGCTCGACGGCCGCGACCACCGCACCACGTCGTCGAGCGGTTGGCCGAGAAGCGGCCGTTCGCGTTCGATCGAGGCCATCAGTGCCTCCCGATCGCGGATGTACTGGCACATCGAGGTATAGCCTTCGTCGCCGGGCGCCGGCCCGCACGATTGTTCCCGAATCGGGTAGCCATCCTCGCGTGGCCCCAACGTCACATGATAGTGAAACTTCAGCGGCCGCCCCATATTGGTGCACGTCGTGCCCTCGTACTCGAAGACGGCATCCACCGTGCCGTCGACCCTGGTCGCAACCGTGAGCCGCTCGCGGCTCCATCGGTGCAAGGCTTTCAGGCTGACGCTGTAAATCGCGTGTTTATCGAGCGGATCGACGTCGGCGTCGAACTCTCCCGTCGGTGGTGGGAGTTCAGGGGTTGAGGCCCTCCTCGCCCGGCGGTAGGGCGCTCGCCGGTACTGACAACCGATGAACGAGCAGTTTTCGCACGGGCTGAGGTCGGTCAGCCTGCGCACTCGATCGGTGTGGCGGGTCAGGCCGAAGATGGCCAGCAGGGACTTCTTCGGCTGAAGCATGCCGGACTGGAGCGCCTGAAGCGGCAGCACGCCGAGGCTCGCCGGGCCGATCAGGTCGAGCAGCGGTGCTTGCTCGTCGATGCTCCACTCGGGATAACCCGGGCTGTAGTGCGGAAGCACCGCGGCCCCTTCGCCGTCTGCCCACGCACACAATCGGGCTCCCGCCATCGTCACGAGGTGTTCGACGACGGCCGAGCCGTACACCTCCAGGAAAAAGTACTCATCGGGCTTCCCGTCACGCCACCGCGTCTGCGCTTCTTCTTCGAGCTCGGGCCCGGCGCTTGCGGCAAGGAGAATCGCCCCGTAGGCGCCGGCCGACTGCAGCGTGTCCCGCACGCGCGTGCTGGTGAACTGCACGCCGTCGATGGTGACACTGTTGTCACCGACCACCAGTTCCCGGGCTTCCCGCGCATAGACCCAGGGCCGTCCATGTGTCGCGAACCACTCACGCGCCCAGTCGCCCAGCTCCTTCGCTCGATCGCGCAACTCCCAGCCGCGCGGGTACCCGAGCAATCGAATGTACTCGACGGCCTGCACGTTGATATCCGGCGCGGTATCGCGGATCTCGATCACCCGTTCACCTGGTTCGCTGACTCAACGGGCCTGAACTGGCAGCCATCGACGAAGAAATCAAAAAACGCGGGATGAGTTTCCAGGCGGCAGTGCTCGATCTTCTTCACGAGCCCTTCGATTTCGTCGCGCCTCGATCGCGAGACGAGCGCGATCGTCGCGCCCTCGAGTGCCGCGTTGCCAACCTGCACGATCCTGGTGTCGGGAAGATTCGGAATCAACCCGATGCGCTTGGATGCGGCCTTCTTCAGGTGGCGTCCGAAGCCTCCGGCCAGGTAGAACACAGCGATGTCCCCGAACTGGATCCCGTACTGGCTGAACACGACCTGCAGCCCGGCGACATTGGCCCCTTTCGCCTGCGCCAGCTCGTTGACGTCGCGTTCGAAAAAATACAGGCCGCGGGCTGCGTCGAGCGCTATCTGGGCGATGCCATCCTCGAACCGTCCCATGGCGTTCATGCGGTCGGTTCGAAGGAGCTCGCTCAACAGATCGACCAGCCCTGATCCGCAGATCCCTTCTGGCGGGCCGCCGCCGATCACCCCAAGCCGGAAAGTCCCGTCGTCGTTCAACGTCACATCCTCGACCGCTCCTTCGAGGCCTGGCATCCCGCACGAGATCGCCCCGCCTTCGAATGCGGGCCCCGCGGGACACGAAGCGGCCAGGATGCGGTGACGATTGCCAACGATGAGCTCGGTGTTCGTTCCGATATCCATCACCGCGACGAGCCGATCTTCGTGCGCCAGATCGACGGCCAGCAGGCACGCCGCGGCGTCCGCGCCGACATGGCCGCTGATGATCGGGAGGCCGTAGACTCGGGCGTTCGGATGGATCGGCAGAAGGCTGCGGCGCCCGGTCGTCGTCAGGCTCGTCGTGGTGCGCTTGCCTTCCGCCATTTCGATCTCGCTGATCGACCGGTATGGGTTCTGGCCAATCGAGTAGACGCTCTGGCGAAAGAACAAATCCCGCATCGTCGAGTTGCCGACGAGGACAACGTCGTAGATTGACCGAGGATCGACCGGGAGATCGGCAATGGCATGGCTCAGATAGCCGGCGACCGTGCGCATCAGGAGCCGGCCGGGATGCTGCGTGTCGTAGTGAATGCGCGACATGACATCCGAGCCGCCAAAGCGCTGCGGGTTCTCGAATGACGTCTCCGCGACGGGATGGCCCGTTTCGAGATCAACGAGGCGCACCACAATCGTGGTGGTGCCGAGGTCGATCGCCAGGCCATGGATAGGCCCCTCGGAACGATCGATGGTCTCACCGCTGATCCTGTCCACGATGCGGTCGCCGTCGCGGACGACAGCGGGATCGAGCGTGGTTGTTTCATGGGTGGCCGGCAAGTTCCGGCCGCCCCGCTCGATGCGCATGTGCCCCCTGCGCATCGTGTGACACTCAACCTCACCCTCGTCGGCAACGATCCGCGCCTGACAGGAGAGACGGAAGGGGCCACTGCGGGCGTCGAGGTGCCGCTCGTATTCAGTTGGTGGCGACAGAAGATCCCCTCCGCCCGTCACCTCGACGACGCACTCCTTGCACTTGCCCTGCGTGACGCAGGATGTGGGGACACGCACTCCAGCCTGTTCGGCCGCCGCGAAAAGCGACTGGCCTCGGGGCGCGGCAATGCGGTGTCCGTTAACGGTGAGCGTGACGGGCATTCGGTACCGCAGGTGTTACCAGCCGGCGTCCGTCTCGAGCTCGTGCTTGACGGCGCGCGCGACATCTTCCGCGGTGCCCTCTCGCTCCTGCTCGTCGCTCCAGTGCCACTGCGCCAGATAGTCGTCAGTGCCCTGGAGACCACGCTCGGCCGCCAGTTGATCGATCCGTTCCATGAACCTGGAGTCGAGCGCCAACGTCACGTCGTCGAGGCCGTCGGCCGCTTTGATCTGCGACGGGATTTCCTGCCAGTACAGGATCGTATAGGTTGCCACGTGTGTGGTCAGGGGTTCTTGGCGAGCTGCAGGAACAGGTCCACTGCGGCCGAGGCATTCTGGCCGTATCCGTCGGCGCCGATCTCGTCGGCGAACATCTGGCTGATGGGCGCGCCACCCACCGCCATCTTGATGTGACCCTTGCCAGCGGCTTCAAAGCCATCGATCACGGTCTTCATGTACGTCATCGTGGTCGTGAGCAGCGCGCTCATGCCGATGATGACTGGCTGGCACTTCTCGGCTGCGGCCATGAACTTCTCGACGCTTTGATCGACCCCGATGTCGTGGACTTCGAAGCCGGCTCCCTCCGCCATCATGCAGACCAGGTTCTTCCCGATATCGTGGAGGTCTCCACGAACGGTGCCCATCAGCAGCACGCCGGTGCGTTCGACGACGCTGTCCTTCGCGCTCAACAGCGGCTTCAGAACCGCCATTCCGGCTTTCATGGCCCGCGCCGCGATCAGCACTTCCGGAACGTAAAGGACGTTGTGCTTGAAGTCCTCGCCAACGACGCTCATGCCGGCGATCAAGCCGTCGCTGAGAACTTCCTGGACCGGCCGCCCTTCCGCAAGGGCATCCTTTGTCCTCTGCTCGACCTCTTTGGCATTGCCCTCGTAGAGGTACTGGTTCATCAGCGCGTAATCAGGCATCGACGTCTTGTCCACCAGTCAGACTCGGCTCGAATTGAATGCCTCAAGGGCCTCGAGCATCGCGAGCACATTCTCGCGCGGCATCCCCGGGCTGACACCACCGCCGACCGACAGAATGATGCCCTCGCCGCCCGACCCTTCGAGCACGTCGAGCGTGGCCTCTCTGACTTCCTCCGGCGTTCCGCGCACCGCGATCTCCAGCGGGTTCACGTTCCCCATCAGGCACATTCGATCGCCGACACGCGCTTTGACTTCCCGGATGTCTTTCTGCTTGCCCCAGTTCAGCACGTTGAACCCGGCGTCAGGCAAGTGGTCCAGGCACGCATCGACCTCGGCATCGTTGTGATAAACCTTGACCCAATCCTTCGGGAAGGCATCGCAAATGCGCTTCAGATATGGGTGGGCGAATTCCTTGTAGTGCTCTTCGTTGATGAATCCCACGATGTCGTCGAGGATGAAGATGCCTTCCACCGTATCGCCCATGACCTTGTGCTGTGCCTTGAGCCAGTCGATGATGACCCTCGTGCACAGGTCGATCAGCTTGTGAGCACCTGCGGGATTTTCGACGAGCTCGATCATCAGGTTCGTGGTGCTGCGCACGAACCCTGCGGTGCAGAGCGGTCCGCGCGAAGTGACCATCGGCAGGATGTAGCCGTGATCGAGAATCTGCTGCCTGTGCATGCCGATGCGGTGCAGCGTCAGCGCGGCGAAGGCGTCGGCCTCGACTTCGTACTCCGGAAACTCGGCGATGTCCTCGAGGCGGTAGAGCGTGTGGTACTCGCTGGGCGTGTTGTCCTGCCAGAACTTGATCTTTGCGCCGAGAACCGAGGGCTCCGCCGCCATCCCGTATTCCATCCACCACGACGGGACCATGATGATGTCGGGGAACTCCCGCATGATCTTCAGGTTTGATTGGAACCAAAGCTGAGGATCGAGGTAGTAATCCATGTGCTTGATTCCCAGGTATCCGGGAATCCACGGGCTGTCGACGATCAGCGCCATCGGCACTTTGTCCAGCTTTTCGCGCCTTGCCGCCCGCTTGAAGGTGTCCCACTGTTCTGGCCGCATTCCGGAGAATTATAGTCGGTGTCCGCATGAGTCAGCTCAGGAACGACTTCGCCGATATCGACATCTACTTGTTCGATCAACTGCTCCGTGGGCGCATTACGCCGGGTATGCGTGTGCTGGATGCGGGCTGCGGCACCGGCCGCAATCTCGTGTACCTGCTGAAGCAAGGCTACGATGTTGCCGGTTGTGACCATGATCCTGCGGCAGTCGAAACCGTCCGCGCCCTGGCCAGCCGGCTCGCCCCGCGAATTCCGGCCGAAAACTTTCGGGTCGAGGCGATCGAGCGCCTGACGTTCCCCGACGCGTCCGCCGACGTCGTTCTCGCAAGCGCCGTCCTGCATTTCGCCTCCGGTGACCGCCAATTCGAGGCGATGGTCATGGGGCTCTGGCGGGTGCTGGCCCCCCGCGGGCTGCTGTTCGCGAGGCTCGCCTCTTCGATCGGAATCGAAAACGAGATCGAATGCGTCAGCGGAAGGCGCTTCCGGCTGCCGGACGGCACCGAGCGCTACCTGGTGGACGAACCGATGCTGATGGACTTGACGGCCCGCCTGGGCGGCGAGCTGTTGGACCCGATCAAGACGACGGTCGTACAGGGTCAGCGGTCGATGACGACGTGGGTGGTCAGAAAGAATTGCTGATTGCTGATTGTTGATTGCTGATTGATCGGATTGTCGATTGTCGACTGAGATTGACGATTGCTGATTGGTCTCGTCAAATCGTGAGTTCTCCGCGTCCGACCATCACGGACTGACCGCCCACTCGCACTCGCGAAATCGCCGCACCGCTTGTCTCGATGGAGATGTGGATCCGACTCGGGCGCTTCATCAACACTCCCTGCAGGCTGAGGATGTTCCGCGCGGCATCCGGTGTGACGATGCCGTAGTGGAGCAGATAGCAGCCGAGCGGACCGCTCGCGCCGCCGGTTGCCGGATCCTCAGAGATTCCGAATCCGGGCGCCAGCATCCGGCTGTAAACGGTCTGGGCCGCTCCCTCTTCCTGTTTGCCGTCGGTTGTGAAGAAGAACGTCGGAAGTTCGTCAACTCCCGCGTCGCGACAGCATCGTGCGAACGCCTTTCGATCCATCGACACGGCGTCCACCGCCTGACGCGTGGCCACGCGCACGAAGAGGAATGGCACGCCGCAGGAAATCAGCTGGACGGGGAAGCCGTCTGGCAGGTCGGCCGTCTCGAGCCCGATCGCGCCAGCAAAGGATTTGCGATCGGTGATGACGCCGCCGAACTTCGGCAGCTGCTGCGTCATCCAGGCGAACGAGAGCCTGCCCTCTCGCCATTCGAGCGACACCGGTGTCGGACCCACTCCCAGCTCGAACACGAAGTCGGTCCGGCCAGGCGCGATCGTGCCTTCCGCCGCAAGCGCGAAGGTCGAGCCAATCGTCGGATGTCCGGCCATCGGGAGTTCTTCGCCGGGGGTAAAAATCCGCATCTTGATGTCGCCGCCGCGATCGGGCGGGAAAATGAACGTGCATTCGGAGAAGTTCATCTCTCGGGTGATCGCCTGCATGGTCGGCGTGTCGATCTCGCCCGGTGCAGGAAACACCGCGAGTTGATTGCCCTCGAGGGCCTTGTTGGTGAAGACATCCAGGTGCAGGTAGCGCATGACCTTCACGATTTCAGGTTTCGATCTTTACGGCAAGGTGCATTTCCGTAATGGTCACAACGGCTCTGGTCAGAGTGCCCAATCAACGACATTCACTGGAAGAAACTGACGATAGCCAAAAGATCACAGGAGAAAGGAGAAGGGAGGAACTCTTTTCTAACAGAAACAAGCTCTTTTCTCCTTTCTCATTTCTCCTGTTTTCTCTTAAGACAATCGGAGGCCGCGCGACATTGAATGCCGTTGATTGAGGGAACCGAGGGTAAGATCTCCCGAGCACAACGGAGGCTCCCAGGAACGTGGCGAAACGTGGCAAGAAAGATCCATCTCTCTTCGATGACGACGGCGGGGTGATCGATGCCGGTGGTCGTCCCCCGGCTGGTCCCAACGACCCTGAAGCGGTGGCCCTCCATGAAGCCGCCCAGACCCGTTACCTCAATTATGCCCTCTCGGTCATCACCTCCCGCGCGCTGCCCGATGTCCGGGACGGGCTGAAGCCTGTTCAGCGCCGCATCCTGTACACGATGTGGCAGCAGAACCTCACGGCCGATACGAAGCATCGCAAGTGCGCGAAGGTGGTGGGCGATGTGATGGGCAACTACCATCCGCATGGCGACGCCGCGCTCTACGAGACGCTCGTGCGGATGGCGCAGTCGTTCTCGCTCCGGTACCCGCTGATCGACGGATCGGGGAACTTCGGATCGCTCGACGGCGACAGCGCCGCGGCAATGCGGTACACGGAATGCCGCCTCGCGCGCCTGAGCGACGAGCTCCTCATGGAGATCGATCAGACGACGGTTCCGTTCCGGCCCAATTACGACGGAACGCGGACCGAGCCGGTGGTGCTGCCGTCGCGTATTCCAAACCTTCTGATCAACGGCGCGACCGGGATTGCCGTCGGCATGGCGACGAACATCCCGCCGCACAACCTGAACGAAATCTGCACGGCGCTCATCAAGCTGCTCGGGAACGCGGACCTGACGAGCGTGCAACTGTGCCGGTACGTCAAGGGACCCGACTTTCCGACGGGCGGCCAGATGCTGAACTCGCCGGAGGAGTTGAAAGAGATCTACAAGACCGGTTCCGGGGCGATCCGGCTGCGGGCGACCTGGGAAGAAGGGCCCGTGTCGCGGGGCGGCAAGACGATCTACATCACCAGTATTCCCTACACCGTCAACAAATCCACGCTCGTCGAGCGCATCGCTGACGTGGCGCTGAGCCGCAAGCTGCCCCCCCTGGTCGACGTCAAGGATTTGTCGACCGACGACGTGCGCATCGCGCTGGAACTCAAGAAGGACACCGACGAGAAGATGGTGATGGCGTATCTCTTCAAGCACACGCCGCTGCAGACCAGCTTCATCGTCAACCTGACCTGCCTGATTCCTACCGAAAATCCTGAAGTCGGACGCCCGGAACGGCTCGACCTGCACGCAATGCTCTGGCATTTCCTGCACTTCAGGCTGGATGTCGTCACAAAGCGCCTGGAACACGAGCTCGCATCGATCAAGAAACGGGTGCACATTCTCGAGGGGTTCGAGAAGGTCTTCGACGCGCTGGACGAGATCCTGAAGATCGTTCGCAAGTCCGAAGGAAAGGCCGACGCGGCTCAGCAGATCATCAAGCGGTTCAGCCTGGATGCCGAACAGACGGACGCCATCCTCGAGCTGAAGATCTACCGGCTGGCACGGCTCGAGATTCTGCTGATCCGGAAAGAGCTCGAAGAACGCCGCCGCCGCGTCCGCCAGATCAACACGCTTCTGAAGGACGAAGAGAGCCGGTGGGACATCGTCCGCGTCGAGATCGAGGAGATTCAGAAGAAATATGGCGATGCGCGCCGCACGAGCATTGCCAGTGACGAAGGCGAGGCGGAATACACAGCCGAAGACTTCATCGTCGAAGAAGACAATGTCGTGCTCGTGTCGCGTGATGGCTGGGTGAAGCGACAGAAGGAGGTCAAGGACATCACGTCGACGCGCGTGCGCGAGGGAGACACCGTGATGGCCGTGCTGCCGGGGAGCACGCGATCATCGGTCGTCTTCTTCAGCAATTTCGGTGTGGCCTATAGCTCGCGGATTGCCGACATCCCGGCGTCCACGGGTTACGGCGAACCGATTCAGCGCTTCTTCAAGTTGAAGGACGGCGAAAAAATCGTCGGCGCGCTGAGCCTCGATCCGCGCGTAATCGGGAACATCACCGCACGCAAGGAGGGAGAGGTTCCTGACGTGCACGCGGTCGGCGTGACGAGCGATGGCTACAGCATGCGATTCGGCCTCGAGTCCTTCGTCGAGCCGAGCACGCGAAGTGGCAGGCGGTTTGGGAAAGCGGCAGACGGCGCAGAGTTCGTTGGCGTCGCGAAAGTGACGGGCGACGAGATCCTGATTGCGGCCACTCGAGAAGCCCGGGCGATGCTGACCAGGGTGGACGAGGTCAATTACCTGTCCGGACCGGGCCGTGGCGTCATCCTGATCAAGCTGTCTTCAGATACGGATCGCGTGCTCGGCTTCATTGCATCGACAGGCGATCGGGATCTCATGACCGTCGAGACCAGCCGGGGTGCGGAGCAGACCATCAGCACCACCAAGTACGAGGTGACCGGTCGCGGCGGCAAGGGGCGCGAGCTCCTGCAACGCGGCCAGTTCACCAAGGTGGTCTGGCCGCTGCCAGAGGCGCCTGAAACGCTGTCGGAGTCGTGAGAGAGCGAAAGGTTGCCTTGACACGTATTTATTCGATCCTCGGTATCGTGCTGACGACGGCGGCGCTGGGCAGCGGGCCAGCCGACGAGTGGTCACGTTTCCGCGGCCCCAACGGATCCGGCGTCGCGGAGGTCGGCGGCCTGCCGACGGAGTTTGGCCCGGCACGGAACGTCGTCTGGAAAACGGATCTCCCGCGAGGCTACTCATCGCCGATCATCTCCGGCAGCCGGATCTATTTGACGGGGTTCCGCGACGGCAAGCTTCTCAGCCTGGCTATCGATCGGGCGAGCGGCAAGGTGCTCTGGGAGCGCGAGGCGCCCCGGGCTCGGCACGAGAAAATCGATTCGCGCAATCATCCGGCCTCTCCATCCGCCGCGACGGACGGTGAGCGCGTCTTTTTCTTCTTTGCCGATTACGGCCTGCTCGCCTACGACGTCAATGGAAAGGAGCTCTGGCGTCGGCCGCTCGGTCCGTTCAACAACGTCTACGGAATGGGGTCGTCGCCGATCGTCGTGGGCGACGTCGTGGTGCTCAACTGCGACCAGAGCATCGGCTCCTTCATCGCCGCGTTTGACAGGAAGACGGGGCGCGAACGGTGGCGCACACCCCGCGTCGAGGCACGCAGCGGCCATTCGACACCTGTGATCTACACGCCGCCAGGCGGCCGCGCGCAGATCGTGGTGCCTGGATCGTTTCTCGTGTCTGCATACGATCCGCGCGACGGCAAACGGCTGTGGTGGGTCGGCGGACTGTCGTTCGAGTTGAAGTCCACGCCGGTCATCAGCGGAGACACGCTGTACATCAATGGCTTTGGCTCGCCGGAGAATCAACCGGGCGCAAAGATCGCGATTGCGCCCACGGCCGAAGTCTTCGCCACTCACGATCTGAACAAGGACGGGCGGCTTTCCTCCGACGAGCTGCCAACGGCTCACATCAAGGAGTCACTGGAGTTCTTCGATCTGAACGGCGACAAGGCGATGGATCGCACCGAGTGGGATTACTACAAGGCTGCGATGGAGTCGGAAAACGGCATGCTCGCGATCACGCTGGGCGGCGCCGGTGACATGACGGCCACCGCAGTGCGCTGGCGCTATCAACGCGGCATTCCGCAGCTGCCATCACCGCTTCTCTACAGGCAGGCGCTCTACATGGTGAACGATGCCGGTGGACTGGTGACGACGCTCAACCCCGACACCGGTGCGTTGATTCAACAGGGCCGCCTCAAGGTGCCGAGCGATCGTTACTACGCGTCGCCCGTCGCCGGCGACGGCAAGGTCTACATCGCGAGCGAGAGCGGGAAAGTCGTCGTGCTCCCTCCAGGCGGCGGTCTCGAGACGATCGCGGTCAACGATCTGGAGGACAACATCTACGCCACGCCCGCGCTCGTCGACAAGCGCATCTACATTCGCACCCTGAACTCGATCTACTGTTTCGGATTGTCTCAGTAGCAGCGAACCGCGAACCGCGAACCGCGAATCGCGAACTGCGAACTGCGAACCGCGAACCCATAGGTTAGGATTAGAAGATATGGCAGGGTGGCAGGAGTTCAGCGGGCTCAACCGCGGGTACGTGCTCGAACTGTACGAGAAGTACCGGCGGGATCCGGCGTCCGTTGATGCGGAAACCCGCGCGATCTTCGAGCAGTGGACCCCCCCGGCTGAAGCTCCCGTCGCGCACGACGGCATCGCGTACGCGCGCATCGTCGGGGCGGCGCGCCTCGCGCAGTCAATCCGCCGCTATGGACACCTCGCCGCCAGGCTGGATCCGCTTGGCTTGCGCGTGCCGATTGGCGACCCCTCGCTGCTGCCGGAAACCCACAACGTGACCGACGAGGACCTGCGGAACCTGCCGCCGGATCTCGTGTCGTCGCCGTTGACCGAGAACGCTGAGCACATGGCGGACGTGATCCGCTTGCTCCGCGGGCTTTACTGTTCGACGACGGGCTACGACCATAACCACGTATTCGTCCCTGAAGAGCGCCGCTGGCTTCGCCAGGCCGCCGAGGGCGGACGGTTCCGTGCCCCGCTGGATCCGATCAGCCCGATCGCCCTGCTGGAACGGCTGACGCAGGTCGAAGTCTTCGAGCGGTTTCTTCACCGCGCATTTCCCGGGAAGACGCGCTTCTCGATCGAGGGGCTCGACATGATGGTGCCGATCCTCGACGAGGTCATCGGCGAGGCCGCCGAGTCCGGCATCCGCCACATCCTGATCGGCATGGCGCATCGCGGCCGCCTGAACGTGATGGCGCACGTGCTGAACAAGCCTTACGCGCAGATTCTGGCGGAGTTCAAGGAGCCCGTTTCCTCCCGATCGTTCCGGGAGGATATGGCGTGGACAGGGGATGTGAAATATCACGCCGGCGCGCACCGTGCCCTCAAGGGCGGTCGCGCGATGGACGTCGTGGTGTCCATGCCGCCAAACCCCAGCCATCTCGAAGCGATCGATCCCATCGTCGAGGGCATGGCCCGAGCGGCAGGGACCATCGTCGATTCGCCAGGGGCGCCCACGTTCGATCCCACGCGCAGCCTCCCGATCCTGATTCACGGTGACGCGGCGTTCCCGGGTCAGGGCGTCGTGGCCGAGACGCTGAACCTGAGCCGGTTGCCCGGCTACCGCACCGGCGGCACCATCCACATCATCGTCAACAATCAACTGGGCTTCACGACGGGTGCCGAGGATTCATACAGCACGTCGTATGCGAGTGGACTGGCACGTGGATTCAAGATCCCGATCATCCACGTCAACGCCGACGATCCGGAAGCGTGCGTGGAAGCCGCCCGCCTGGCGTTTGCCTATCGCGAGCGTTTTCAGCGTGATTTCCTGATCGATCTGATCGGCTATCGGCGGCACGGGCACAACGAAGGGGACGAGCCGGCGTTCACGCAGCCGCTGATGTACCAGAAGATCGCGTCGCACCCCACGGTACGCGAACTGTGGGCGCGCACCCTCGAAGAGCGCGGCGAGCTGAAGCCAGGAATCGCTGAGAATCTGGTTCGAAAGTACTCCGACGAGCTTCAGGGAGCCATGGACGGCCTGAAGCCCGAACGGGACTTCATCGAGCCCCAGCCCGAGGCGCCTCCTCCCGGTGCGGCCGCCAAAGCGGAGACCGCGGTGCCGCTGGCCGGGCTTCGCGAGATCAACGAAGCCCTGCTGCGCCTGCCGACTGACTTCGTCATCCATCGCAAGCTCGAGCGGGTCCGCGAGAAGCGGATCCACATGCTCGACAATCCCGACGACCGCACGGTCGATTGGTCCGCCGCCGAAGACCTGGCGCTGGCCTCAATCCTGGCTGACGGCATCAGCATCCGCCTCACGGGAGAGGACGTCGAGCGTGGCACGTTCAGCCATCGCCATGCGGTCCTGCACGACGCGAACGACGGGCACGTGCATGTGCCGCTGCAGTCGCTGCCGCAGGCACGCGCGGCCTTCGAGATTCACAACAGTCCGCTCACGGAAAACGCGCTGGTCGGATTCGAGTACGGCTACAACATCCAGGAGCCGGGGCGGCTCGTGATCTGGGAAGCGCAGTACGGCGATTTCATCAACGGCGCCCAGACGATGATCGACGAGTTCATCGTCTCGGCGCGCGGCAAGTGGGGGCTTCGTCCGTCGCTCGTGTTCCTGCTGCCGCACGCGCACGAAGGCCAGGGGCCGGATCACGCGAGCGCACGTCCCGAACGGTTCCTGCAGCTGGCAGCCGACATCAACGTGCGGATTGCGAACTGCACCACGGCTGCGCAGTATTTTCACTTGCTGCGGCGCCAGGCCGCGCTGCTGCACGTGGATCCGCTGCCGCTCGTTGTCCTGAGCCCGAAAAGCCTGCTGCGGCATCCGGTCGTGGCGTCGACACCGCGCGATCTCGCGGAAGGCCGCTTCCGGATGGTGCTGCCGGACGAAGAGGCCTCGGCTCGTGCCGCCGACATTCGCCGTGTGCTCGTGTGCTCGGGCAAGGTGTATGCGGACCTGATGGCGAGCGAGCAGCGCGCGGCGCGCACGGAGATTGCGATTTGCCGCCTCGAGCAGCTGTACCCGGTGCCGATGCGCGATCTCCGCGCGATGTTTGATGGATATCCCAACGCAGACGAGATCGTCTGGGTGCAGGAAGAGCCCGAGAACATGGGCGCCTGGGACTTCATTCGACCACACCTCGTCGAGGTGTCAAATGGCCGGACCGTCCGGCGCGTTGCGCGGCCCAGGAGTGCGAGCCCGGCAGAAGGGTCGGCCGCGCGGCATGCGCTGAATCAGCAGGCGCTCGTGAATCAGGCGTTCGCCGAACGCAGCCGCGCGGACGCAGCGGCCGCAAAGAAGCAGGCCGAAGACAGTCAGCTGACGCTCAACAAGGGTTAACCAGGCGACACGGCGAGACATCGAGACATACATGCCAGCCAACATAGTCGTACCGGAAGTCGGGGAGTCCATCGTCGATGCTCGCGTGGCGAAGTGGCTTCGCCGCGAAGGAGAAGTCGTGGCGGTGGGGGATCCGCTGGTTGAACTGGAGACCGACAAGATCGATCTCGAGGTCTCGGCGCCTCAGGGGGGCGTGCTGAAACGAATCGATCGCAAAGACGGCGAGGACGTCAAAGTCGGCGAGGTACTTGGAGTGATCGAGGAGGCGGCCGGCGGTAGCCAGACCGGCGCTCCTGCGCCGAGAGCCGTGAAGGACACCCCGCCGGCTGAGAATTCAGCGGCCGAACGGACACGCTCGACACCCACAGCTCGAAAGGCTGCCGAGGAGCACGACGTCGATCTGAGCCGCGTTCGTGGAAGCGGTGATGCCGGCCGCGTGATGCGGCGCGATGTGGAGGAGGCCGCAACGGGCGGAGACGGCCGCACCGCCCCTGCGCCGCCGCCGGCACCCGAGCCGGCGAAGGCCCGGCCCATTCTGCCGGTCGCAGAGGCTCGCCGGGTTCCGGGCGATCGCTCCGAAGAGCGCATGCGCATGTCGAAGCGCCGGGCGACCATTGCGAAGCGGCTCGTGGAGGCGCAGAGCACCGCGGCGATGTTGACGACCTTCAACGAGGTCGACATGTCTGCGGTCATGGCGCTCCGCGAGCGTCACAAGCAGTCGTTCAAGGAGCGCCACGGGGTCAGCCTCGGCATCGCGTCATTCTTCGTGAAGGCGTCGATTGGGGCTTTGCGGGCATTTCCGCGCCTGAACGCCGAGATCCAGGGCGACGAAATGGTCCTGAAACGCTACTTCGACATCGGCGTTGCCGTCGGCGCCAGCGAGGGCCTGGTGGTTCCGATCATCCGGGATGCCGACCGCCTGTCGTTCGCGCAGATCGAACAGCAGATTCGTGAATTCGCGAGACGCGCGGAGGACGGTTCTCTGTCGCTCGCGGATCTCAAGGGCGGGACGTTCACGATCACCAACGGCGGCGTCTTCGGCTCGTTGCTGAGCACGCCGATTCTCAATCCGCCACAGGTGGGCATTCTCGGACTGCACGCGATCCTGCCGCGCCCGATCGCCATCAGCGGCCAGGTCGTCGTGCACCCGATGATGTACGTTGCGCTCACCTACGACCACCGCATCGTTGACGGCTCGGAAGCCGTTCAGTTCCTCGTCAGGATCAAACAGCTCGTCGAGGATCCGGGGGCGCTACTACTGGATTAGGGATCAGGTTCTACTGGGTTCTGCGAGGTTCTACTGGGTTCTACAAGGTTCGTTCGGGGTTCCGCCGGGTTCGTTCGGGGTTCTGCGGGGTTCGTTCGGCGCGGTGGGTTCCCCTTCGTGGGACAGTTCCGCAAGTAATCGTGCAGACGGTGACCCGCCTTTAACGCACGACAACTCATTTTCCAGGCTTCTGTGAATTGATTGTCTGAGAAATACTTCTCATCACGACCGTGCAGCAAGTGATCCTGTGTCTCGGCGAGCGACCCGAGTGCGATCTTCAAGAAGTGCGCAAATTCCGGAGGATCGAACCGCTTGAATCCCTCTGCGATGTTGCTCGGAGCCGAGCGGGCGGCATCTCGGATCTGATCGCGGAACTTGAAATCGGTCGTGACACGCCCCGTGGCGGTCATCTTGAAGATGAGACGACGCAGGCTCACTGCGAGCTGCCAGACGATAAGGTCTTCGAATCGTTTTGCGGCAATCATGCCGTGCCAATTGAGCACGACACGTGCCCGTCAGAAATCCGAGGATTCGCAATCCGAAGCAAAGATCCAACGCAGAATGTGCGCTCGTATAGAGAGGTGATCGTGGCCGTTTCTGCCGCTCTACCGAGACCCCGTGCTACGATCTCGCAGCGACGAACGAACGAACCCCGTAGAACCTTGTAGAACCCCGCAGAACCCTGTAGAACCTGATCCCGAATGCCCTCCTATACCGCGAAAGACATCACAGTCCTCGAAGGCCTCGAGCCCGTCCGAAAACGCCCCGGCATGTACATCGGCGGCGTCGGATCGACAGGCCTCCATCACCTGGTCTGGGAGATTCTCGACAACTCCATAGACGAGGCGATGAACGGGTACGCCTCGAACATCGTCGTGACGCTTCATGACGATGGCAGCTCGATCACGATTGCAGATGATGGGCGGGGCATACCGGTTGACAAGCATCCCAAGACGAAAAAGAGCGCCGTCGAGGTGATCTTCACCACGCTCCATGCCGGCGGGAAGTTCGAGCAGGGCAACTACAAGACCGCGGGCGGCCTCCACGGCGTCGGCGCCAGCGTGGTCAACGCACTGTCGAAGGAGCTCGTTGCGACGGTGCGGCGTGACGGGGCCGAGTGGGAGCTGAAATTCAGGCAGGGCCAACCCGTCGCGGCGTTGAAGAAAGTGGGCGCGGCCCGCGGTTCTGGCACGACGGTGTTCTTCAGGCCCGACTCGACGATCTTCCCGAAAGTCGAGTTCGACGCGGACGTCATCAAGCAGCGGCTCGAGGTGTCCAGCTACCTGCACAAGGGGTTGAAGATCGTCTTCGAAGACGGGACGAAGAACGACAAGCTGGTCTTTCAGCACACGGAGGGACTGGCTGACTATCTGAAGACGATCCTGCGCGAGCGATCCGCGACGCCCGTGCACGAGACGCCGTTCACGCTGGCGAAAGATGGTGACGAAGGCGGTCTGCGCATCGATCTCGCGCTCCAGTGGACGCAATCGACCGATGAGCACGTGCGCAGCTACGTGAACGGGATCCCGACCGGGTCGGGTGGCACTCACGAGAACGGTTTCCGCGCCGGGCTTGGCAAGGCCGTGCGCAACTTCATCGACACGCACAACCTGTCGCCCAAGGGCGTGACGCTCACGGCCGAGGACATTCGCGAGGGCCTCGTCGCGGTGCTGAGCGTGTTCGTCGCGGAGCCCCAGTTCCAGGGTCAGACCAAGGATCGTCTCAACAATCCGGAAATGCTGTCGGCCGTCGACTCGCAGGTGCGTCCTGCGCTCGAACACTGGCTGAACACGAACATCAGCGTGGCGGAATCGATTGTCGCGCGCGTCATTCTCGCCGCGCGGGCGCGCGAGGCGAGTCGCGCGGCCCAGCAGGAAGTGGCCCGCAAGACGGCGACGTCGGGTCGGCTGACCCTGCCCGGCAAGCTGAGTGACTGCACCTCTCCCGGTCTCGACGACAGCGAGATCTTCATCGTCGAAGGAGACTCGGCCGGCGGGTCGGCGAAGCAGGGAAGAGATCGAACGCGGCAGGCCATCCTGCCGCTGCGGGGGAAGGTGCTCAACACCGAAAGCGCGTCGCTCGCCAAGGTGCTCGAGAACAAGGAGCTTTCAGATCTCGTCGTCGCGCTCGGGTGCGGCCTGGGGAAGAACTTCGAGCTCGGGAAACTTCGCTACGGCCGCGTCATCATCCTGTCGGACGCGGACTCCGACGGCCATCACATTGCGACCCTGCTGATGACGTTCATCTATCGTCACATGCCGGGCCTGATCACCGCAGGCCGTACGTTTCTCGCGCAGCCGCCGCTCTACCGAATCGATCTCGGCAAGGAAACCTACTGGGCGCTCGACGATGCCCACAGGGATCGATTGCTGAAACTCCACGCAAACGGCCGGTCCAATCCGGAAATCACCCGGTTCAAGGGGCTCGGCGAGATGATGCCGAAGGTGCTCTGGGAAACGACCATGAACCCCCGGACCCGCCGTCTGCTCCGCGTCGAGATCAACGACCACATCGTGACCGACCGCGTGATCAACGAGCTGATGGGAAAGGATCCGTCGGCGCGCTTCCGCTTCATCATGGATAGAGCGGAGGAAGCCGAAGAGCTGGATGTCTAGCGACTGATTTCGTAGAGGCGATAACGCACGCGGCGGGTGGATATGCAGGTAAGAATTCCGCCGCGTGCGATCGCTCCTTCCGCCAGGCTGGCGCCGGACGGTATTACTTCTTGACCGGCTTGGCTTCGGTCGCCGGCTTCGCCTTGGTGATCTTGGTGGCGTTGTTTTCCGACTTCGTCACCGTCACCATATCGCCTGGCTTCAGCTTGGCGAGCTCAGCCACGGCGGCGCCGGTTGCGGTCAACGTGACGTTCGAGCCCGACGCGTCCTTGACGGTGATGGTCTTGGCCGTCGCATCCGTCGACACGACTTCGCCCTTCACCGGCTCCGCCTTCGCATGGGTTTCATGCTTGGCAGCCGACTTCGTCTGATCAGTAGCCTTCGATGCGGACGCCTTCGGCGCCGGTGCCTTGGCTGCAGTCTGTGCGTTCGCTGCAGCGGCCGTTGCGACGGCGACAGCGAGTGCGAGAACAATTTTCTTCACGGATAGCCTCCTGAAAGGTCGAGAGATGTAAGTGCCACTCCCAACTGCAATGGGATTGCCGCGGCACTCCTTTCGGTGGATAGCCGTATGTGATTGAATCTATTGGTCGAAAATTAATATGCCCATACCCAGTCGGGCTGGTAGGCGGCTGCACAACCGCCACACCGTGGCGTTTTTTCCGGAGTCTGCAGAGGGTCAGACCCCGGCCGCTCGACTACCCGGGGTCTGACCCCGGCTGTCCACTCTACCGGGGTCAGACCCCGGCCGCTCGATTACCCACCTCAGGCGACCGTGAGGACGATCTTCCCGATGTGCTCGCTCTTCTCCATTCGCCGGTGGGCACCCGCGGCATCCGCAAGGGGGAAGGTCCGGTCAATAACAGGTCCAACCCGGCCGGATGCGAGAAGCGGCCAGACATTCGCTTCGAGGTCGCGCGCCAGCTCACCCTTTTCTTCGACCGTCCGCACTCGCAACGTCGATCCAGTGACCGTCAACCGCCGGCGCATGATGCGCCCGAGATCGACTTGCTGCGCATGACTGCCGCCGAGCAAACCAATCTGGACCAGACGACCGTCCAGTGCGAGGCAGTCGAGATTACGGACGAAATAATCGCCACCCATGATGTCCAGGATGACGTCCACTCCGGCTCCCGATGTTTCTCGACGGACGACCTCGACGAAATCCTGGTTTCGATAGTTGACGGCGACATCGGCTCCGAGACGACGGCAGGCCTCGCACTTTGCGTCCGACCCTGCTGTCGCAAAAACCATCGACTCCGATGCATGCGCCAACTGAATGGCCGTTGTGCCGATGCCGCTCGATCCTCCGTGAATCAAGACCCGCTCGCCGGGTTGAAGCCCACCGCGTCTGAACAGATTCGTCCACACGGTGAAGAACGTTTCGGGGATTGCCGCAGCCGACACGACCGTCATGTTCCCCGGTATCGGCAGGCACTGAACAGCAGGCGCGACGCAATACTCCGCGTACCCGCCGCCGGACACGAGCGCGCAAACGCGATCGCCGGTACGCCATCGTGGGGCGTTCGCATCGACCTCGACGATGGTGCCCGCGATTTCGAGACCCGGTATGTCGGAGGCGCCGGGAGGCGGGGGGTAATTCCCCTGGCGTTGAAGGACATCCGGTCTGTTGACGCCGGCCGCTTCGACGCGGATCAGGACTTCTCCGGCTGCGGGACGAGGCACCGGCCTCTCAACCGCCCGGAGCATCTCAGGACCACCGGGCGAGGCGATTTCAATCGCAATCATCCGTTGGGGCAGCACGACATCAGCCTATCGCGGGAACGCTGTTTCGTGTGCACGTCGCGAAACTTGCTAAACGTCCAGCATCCCGTCGCGTCATCAGCGGATGCGAACTTCTCCGATGGCCGCGCCGCGATTGTCGTCCCGCGTCCGATCCAGGCGGATGTCGATTCGCCGCACCTTCCTGGATCCCGGCGGAGGCATCCGCAGAACAATCGACTGCCACGAGGCGTCACGAAGCAGCAGTGCATCGCCCGGCCGGTCGTCTATCGAAACACTGACCGTGACGGGCCAATCAGCCGCTTGATCGAACGTCGTCCGCACGGGAATCTCGATGGCGCGGGCATCGGACGGCACGAAGAACGACGCATGGCCGCCCATCCACCTGAACCTCGTTCCCCGCCCATCCTCTTCCCATCCCCGCATGCCGGACGTCGAGGACAGCAACCATGGAGGATCGCGGAGATACGTCAAGCGGCGATCATGGCGCTCGCCACGAACGATCAGGGTGACTGCTCGACGACGTGACGTCAGCGCCATCGGAGAAACACTTCACGATATTGATCCCACGTCGTGTCGCTGTAGGGCAGGACGTGGTTCCAGTACTGCAGCATCTGGAAGACGATTGAGCGCGACCGCCAGCACGACCACGACGGCGATCAGTCGCCCGGCATGTCGGCGGCGGCTCGACTCCGCAAAGAAGCCAGCCATCCCAATCGCGAAGATCGGGAGCGTGTCGACGAAGCCCCGGTGGCCGAAGCTCGCGCCGAACTGCCAGTCCCACCAGCTCGCGATGATGTATGTGTCGACAGCGAGAAACAGGATCGCGGGCGGCACGAAAGCGCGCGCCGAATTGCGCGAACGCGTCAGACACACGAAGCCGGCACAGCCAATCAGCAGCACCGGCGACCAGAAGAAGAGCCCCTTCTGGACGCTGAACAGCACGCCGAATGAGATGTGGAGAGGCGAAGGTGAAACCGAGGTCACCGTACGAGCTCACGAAGACCGGCCCGTGGCCTCGTAATAGATCGCCAGCTGCGGGGAGATGACGATGGCCGAGACCAGACGCAATCAGTGTGACGAGCCGGCGCTCGCGGCGTATCAAGGCGAACCGCGCGCGAATGGCATCGATGCTGTTGAGGTCGTACAGGGGGAAGAACAGAAGAGCGACCGCGTTGGTGTGTCTCGTGAGCACGATCAGCCCGGCCACACTCCCGAGCAGGATCGATATCCGCCACCCGCGGTTGCGCGTACCAGCGCTCAGTGAGATCGAGAAACGCAGCAAACAGGAAGAACGAGTATGCGTGGCTGTACGAGCTGTCGAACGTCGCGTAGTGATAGAGATTCGTGCCAAGGAGCAGCGTCGCAAGCGTTGCGGCGGTGACGCCGTCGCTGAAATGTCGCCGGAGCAGTTCGACTCAGGACCGCCATCCCGGCCACCATCCAGAACAACCCGGATAAGCCGGCGCGCGTGCTGGTAGTACAGCGTGAAGCCGTCTGGCGACAGATTGGTCCATCGTGTCAGTGCGTGCGCGACCGCGAAGAACGGCGCCTGCATGACCGCGACGCCGATCGGATGCGCGTTGACCCAGCGGCGCGTGTCGGGCCATCGGATGATCGCGGTGTAGGCGGGATACTCGCCGCCGCAGCAATCGCTCGCCAACGCCGACAGCGTCGTGTCGTGAAAGAGAAACCACGACGGCAGGTAGACGTAATAGCTGAACCCGTCAGACCGAATCGGCCTGTCCGCGCGCCCCGTGGCGTAGACGAACGTGTATCCGGCCAGGCACAGCACCGGCTCGCCAGCGAAGCACCCACGTGGAGCGGGCCGTGCGTGTGCCGGTCAGACCCTCGAGTCCTTTCTTGCGATCATTTCAGGCCCGACGGCAGCCGTGGCGACGAGAGCAGCTTCTCGAATTCCGCCCAGCGCTTGCCGGGTCGTCGCGGCGTGCCGCCGCGCGACTCGATGAAGCGGCGGACCATGTCCTTGCCGAGGTTGTAGTTGATGACGTAGCTGCGGTACTGGTCGAAGAACCGGACGCGCTGCGCCGCGCGATCGTGCGGCATCAGCGCGTAGCGTTCCAGCCACTGCCGCCGCCTGCGACGCATCGATCTGCCCGTTGAGATACCGGCGCGCCGCCTCGTTGCCGGCGTACGACGAGCTGATCGACCAGCGCCTGCACCTCGTAATACTCCGCCGCGCGCGACGGATCGAGTCCGGCGGCCGGAAAGAGCGTCGCTCCGTTCGAACTCGACGCGCTCGCTGCCGGGGAACGCGACCTCGATGCCGAAGTTGGCCGTGCCTTCCGCGATCAGCGACTGCGGCGAGAACAGCGGGTAGACGGTGAACTCGACCCAGCCGCGGTCCTTCACGAGGTGCTTCTCGAGCAGCGCGTTGTACACGTGATGGCCGGGATAGCCTTCGTGACAGGCCAGATCGATCGCGCGATCGATGTAGATCGGCAGATCGGTGTTGACCTGGATCAGGCTGCGGAAGCTGCCCTGATACCAGTTGTAGCCGCTCCAGGACTTGTTGGTGACGTACTCGACCGTGAATTGCTCGTCAGCCGGCAGCGTGACGTGCTGCAGCGTGCGCTCGCGGCACGCCTGGATGGCGCGCTGGAAGACCGCGTCGAGCTTCTCGCGAGGAATCACGAAAGCACGACGGAACGCCGTCGTAGCGCTCGACGAGCGGCCCGCTGCCGGGAAAGCGCTTCTCCAGGCGGTCGAGGATCTCCTGGAAGTGCGACTCGGGATACGTCGGCGCGACCGCGTCGTAGAGCGCGTTCGACTCGTCGTCGAACGACAGCGTTCGCCCTTCAGCATCCGCACCCGCGCCGACAGGGCCGACAGCTGGCGCTCGAGATACTGGTGACGCAGGCGCGCCATCTCATCGTCGCCCGATCGGCGCCCGAAGGTCCCGCTTCGCGAGCCGATCCAGCTCCTGTATCAGCGCGCGGGCGCGATTCGATCGCGTCGAGATCGAGCTTCGACGCGTCTCGGCCTCTTTCTTCCACTCCGCGGGTCCGTAGTAGGCGTCCACGTAGTCCGCGTCGTGCTGCCCCATTGCCAGGACGAGCTTCACGTACCGTTCGCGCGATTGTGTCCATTCCCTGCCTTTGGGGGCTGGTGCCGGACGCGCCTGATTGACGGGCCCGCCTGCGATTGCGGGGGCCATCGCGGCAACGCAGCATGCGACCAGAACGACGGCTTTCATGGGTTCCTCGTGTTGAGCTTACTACTCTGCCGGCTGGGCCGGTGTGCTTTCGAATCGCTCCTCATGGTCCGCTGTTTGATACGGTGAAGGTTCGATGCGCGGCTTGTTCAATTCCCTCCTCGGATACTTCCTCACGCCGGCCGGTCTCGTCGTCATGGGTGTGCTCGACTCGTCCATGGTGTTCTTCCTGCCGCTCGGCATCGACTTCGTCGTCATCATCCTCGCCGCGCGAACGCCCGAGCTCTTCTGGTTGTACGCGATTCTTGCGACGCCGGATCCGTCATCGGCGGCGGCCGCACGTTCTGGATCGGCCGCAAGGTTGGAGAGCACGGCCTGTCGAAGTTCGTCAACCCGTCCCGCCTGGCACCGCGTCAGGAGCGCGTTAGACAGAACGCGGCCGTCAGCGTCGCCGCGCTGGCGATCATCCCGCCGCCGTTTCCGTTCACCGCGTTCGTGCTGACGAGCGGCGCCTTGCGCGTGAACGCGTGGACGTTCTTCGTCACGCTGGCGGGTGTTCGCTTGTTGCGATTCGGGGTCGAAGGCGCCCTGGCCGCCCACTACGGCCGCGCGCTGCTCGCGTGGATGCAGTCGACGACGTTCACCGTAACGGTCGGCATCCTGGCCGGGGTCGCGATCGTCGGGACAATCGTGTCAGGAGTGGCCGTCTACCGGAGCACGCGCGGCGGCCGTCGGCGGGGGGTCAGACCGGGGTCAGACTAGGGTCAGACTGGTGGTCTGACCCCTGTCTGACCCCATCGTCAAGTAGACTACGGACGACTGGTTGATCATCGAGGGCCGACGCTTTCATGCCGATCCGCAACGTTCCGCTCTGGCTCGATCGCTACCCAAAATCACGCCGTCCTTCCTATCCACGCTTCAGAGGCGATCTCGAAACCGACGTCGTCATCGTCGGCGGTGGCCTTACGGGGTGCGTTTGCGCGTGGTCGTTTGCCGGCGCCGGGGTGAAGACGATCCTGCTGGAAGCCGACTCGATCGGCCGCGCGGGAACCGCGGAGTCCGCGGGCCTGATCCGAGAAGACTTCGACGCGTCGTTTCGCGAGACGGCTGACGCGCACGGCCTCCGCGCGGCGCGGACGATGTGGCAGACGATGCGGCGGGCGTCGCTGGATTTTCCGGCGGCGATTCGGCGCGCCGGTGTCAGGTGCGACCTGGCGCCTTCAGATTGCCTGACGATTGCGCGTCGAGGTGCCGAAAGCGCGCGACTGCTTCAGCGCGAGTACACAGAGCCGCCGCGACGCGGGCCTGGATCATGTGTGGCTGAAGCCGGCAGCCGTGACTCGAGACGCTGCCGTAGAAAGTAGCGGCGCGATCCGGACCCATGGTTTCTCGCTCGATCCGTATCGCGCCTGTGCGGGGTTCGCGGCTGCAGCCACGTCGCGCGGCGCGTCGTTGCACGAGGATTCTCCGGTCCGCAGGATCCGAGCCGGTCGAAAGCTGGTCCAGGTCGCGACCGCCGCTGGAACCATCCGCGCGGCAGCGGTCGTCGTTGCGACCTCAGCAGGGCTCGACGGACTTGCGCGCGCTTCGACGCCATCTCAGGCCCGTCGACAGCTACGCCGTCGTGACCGAGCCATTGCCGGCGGCCGTTCGCAGGGAAACCGGCAAACGGACCAGCGCGTTGCGCGATGTCGACGTTCCTCCACATCAGCTTCGGTGGCTGAAAGACGACCGGGCGCTGTTTGCGGGCGCCGACCAACCGGCTGTCGATGATCGCGCGCGAAGCAAGGCGCTCGTGCAGCGAACCGGTCAGTTGATGTACGAGCTCTCGGTGCTGTATCCGGCGATTTCGGGACTGCAGCCGGAGTGGTCCTGGGGTTCCACACATTACGAAACCGTCGATCGCCTGCCGTTTATCGGCCTCCATCGCAATTTTCCCCGGCATCTATTCGCCATGGGAGCGGCTCAGCATGGCGCGAGCCTTGCGTGGCTCGCCGCTCGAATCCTGTTGCGCCAGTATCAGGGAGACCCCGCCAAAGGGGATGATTTATTCGGTTTTTCGAGGGTTCTGTAAGTAACACTCCCGGGGTCGGATCGGTCTAATGGGTTCAACGCGTCGCTCGGGCGGAGGCGTATTATTTACGCCGCGGGGAGTCCTACCATGCAGCAAACGCGAAACGATCCCCTCGATCGCGAGCACGTTCGGCACGGCGAGCACGTGGTCGAGCACCTGATGCGGCGTGCCGGCTTCGGCGCCGGGCAGGACGAAATCGACGACTACATGGAGCTTGGGCTGACCACCGCGGTCCGCCAGCTGCTCGATTACGAGAGCATTCCGGATGACGTCGATGCGCTGATAGGGCAGCCCGGTTACGTCCTCACGACTTCGAACGGAGCGTTCAGCCCGCGCACCGTCATCAACGATTCGCGGCAACGCTGGCTCTTCCGCATGGTCCATTCGCGTCGCCCGCTCCAGGAGAAGATGACGCTCTTCTGGCACAACCACTTTGCGACCGCGTACAGCAAGGTCTCGGGAGCGCTTGGCGCCGACGAAGGCGCGCGGTACATGGCGGCAAAGCCGAGCGAAGATCCGAATCAGGTCCTTGGGCAGATCGAATTGTTCCGCGAAGTACGCGCTCGGCAACTTCCGTGACCTGCTCCTCGCCGTGGCGAAGGATACGGCGATGCTCGTGTGGCTCGATGGCCGGACGAACGTCAAGGGGAGGCCGCAGGAGAACTTCGCGCGGGAGCTGATGGAACTGTTCACGATGGGCGTCGATACGTTCGCGGAAACCGACGTCTACGCCGGCGCTCGTGTTTTCACCGGATGGAATCTGGCCCGCCCTCAGAATGCCTACTCCGCATTCAGTTACATTGCCGGCCAGCACGACACGACCGCCAAGGAATTCACATTTCCGATCTACTCGAATGGCAGCAAGGTCATTCCGGCGCGAGCGCAGGACGCGGGCATGCAGGACGGCGTCGATCTCATCAGCGCCGTGGCGGCGCATCCAGCGACCGGTCCCCGCCTGGCGAGAAAGCTCTATCAGTTTTTTGTGAGCGAGACCTCGGAGCCGGATCCGGGATTCATCTCCGATCTCGCCGGCACGTACTATCGCAACGCGTTCGAGATGAAGCCGGTGATGGAGAGACTGCTCCTGTCGCCGCAGTTCACCGCGTCGGAGAACCGCTACGCGCGCTACTCATGGCCGGCGGAGTTCGTGGCCCGGTCAATCAAAGAGGTCGGGTGGAGTGGTTTCTCGGTGAACAATGCGCTGGGTCCGATGTCGAACATGGGTCAGCAGCTCTTCGAGCCGCCAGACGTCGCCGGGTGGGACCTCGGCACCAACTGGTTCTCGAGCGGTGCGATGCTGACGCGGATGAATTTTGCGTCGCAGCTCGCGACCAACCAAGAAGTTCAACCTGCGCGATCTTGCACGCGGCGCGCGGCAGTCGCCCGAAGCGCTCGTCTCGTTCATGCTCGATCGCCTGACGGCTGCCCCGTTTGCGCGCGAGCCGTACCAGGCGCTCCTGGACTACGCGCGGGCCGGCGGAGCCTGGACCGGATCAGACGCGCAGCTGCTGACCAAGGCCGCGGGTCGTCGCACACCTGATCGTTGGTTCCGGCGACTATCAACTCGTATAGGGACGACGAACATGGCCATCACCAGACGCGAGTTCGTGCGTGGCGGCGTCGCGGCGTTTACCGTCAGCTTTGCGGCGCCGGCGTTCCTGTCGGACCTCGCCCGCGCGCAGGGCCGGTCGCGCCGCAACCTCGTCGTGTTGTACCTGAGCGGCGGCAACGACGCGTTGAGCACGCTGATTCCGTACAACGATCCCGAGTATCGGAATCGCCGGCCGACCATCGGCATTCCTGCCGCCAACGTGCTGCAGATTGGATCCGATCGCTCGGGCGTTGCGCTCGGCCTCCATCCGCGACTGACGGGTCTGCGGACGATCTTCAACGCGGGGCGCCTGGCGTTCATCCAGCGGACCGGCTATCAGAATTCGAGCCGTTCGCACTTTGAAGGCACGGACATCTGGTCTACCGGCGATCCCCGATCGCCGCAGGGCAACGGCTGGCTGGGCCGCTATCTCGACACGTTGCCCTCGCCGGTCGATCCGCTCACGGCCTGGTCCACGACGGGTGTGATCCCGCGGACGCTGCAATCGAACCACGTCGGCGTGCCGTCCATACCCAGCGCGCAGGGCTATACCTTCCAGTCACCAAACGGAGGCGCGGACAACGGGTTCGCACGTGACAGCGCGACGCGTATCGCATCGCATCTGCCGGTGGACCAGCCTCACCTGGCCTTCGTCAACGCGACCGCACAGGGTGCGTTTGCCACGCTGGATCGCGTGATACAGGTCGGCACCTACTCGGCGACCGTGACCTATCCCAACAACGGATTCGCGCTTGCGCTGCGGACCATTGCGGGCGCGATGGTGAAGGGCGTGGGCACGAAGGTCTTCTGGGTTCAGACCGGTGGATACGACACGCACGCCGCGCAGAACCCGAATCAGGCCAACGGCTCGTATACGGGCCTGATGACGACGCTGAACGATGGTCTGTTTGCCTTCTACAGCGATCTCCTCAACCAGGGACTGCTGTCCGACACGCTCGTGCTGCAGTTCTCCGAGTTCGGCCGCCGCATCAACGAGAACGGCAGCCAGGGCACCGACCACGGCGCCGCGAGCGTCATGATGGCGATGGGCGGCACGGTGCGGGGAGGAATCTTCGGCACCGCGCCCAATCTCCGCATCACGCCGGACAACCCGACGCTCGAGAACAGCGGAAACGACGTGCACTACGAGACCGACTTCCGCTCGGTCTACGCGAAGGTCATCGATTCATGGCTGGGCGGCGACTCGGCGTCAGTGTTGGGTGGGAATTTCAGGGGAGGAGCACCGGAGATTCTTTGACACTTGTTAAGTGAGAAGTTAAAAGTTAGAAGTCAAAAGTGTCTTACTCTTTCACTTTTAACTTTTAACTTTTAACTTTTGTTCTCTATTCACCGAAAATCCCTCTGAACGCGAAATCGATCTCGGGATACCTGAAGTGAAATCCGCGTGAGAGCGCGCACTGGGGAACGACACGCTGTCCCGGTCAGAACAAGAGCGTCGGCCATCTCGCCCAGTGCAAGGCGTAACGCAAACGCCGGAGCGGGCATGAAGGCCGGCCGGCGCAGGGCCCGGCCCAGCGCTTTCGCGAACTCGCGGTTCGTCACCGGCACGGGTGACGGTGGCGTTGACAGGTCCCGTCACCTGCGGGGACTCCACAACCCACCGGACCATCTCGACCCAGTCGATGCGGTGGATCCACGACATGTACTGCCGTCCGGATCCCATCGGACCGCCGGCAAAGAAACGAAAGGGCGTCATCATGCGCGGCAGGACGCCGCCGCTTCGCTCGAGCACGATCCCTGAACGGAGCAGCACGACGCGGGTCGCTGCGCTTTCGGCGCGGCGCGCCTCGGTTTCCCAGTCCGTGCAGAGTTGCGCGAGGAAATCACCGCCGGCAGGCGCCGCTTCGGTCTTCGTGTCGCTCCCCGACGCGCCGTAGTAGCCGACGCCGCTGGCGCTGATGAACACCGGCGGCCGCAGGGGCGCCTCGGCGATCGCCGCGACCAGGCTTCGAGTCGAACGAAGCCGGCTGTCGCGGATGAGCGCCTTGCGCTGCGGCGACCACCGTTCGTCACCGATGCCGGCCCCGGCGAGATTGACGACGGCATCGGCGCCGTCGATGACCGCCGTCCACGGACCGCTCTGGCCGTCAGGCCGCCAGCCGACCCGGGTGACGCCCGGGACGCCGGTGCCGGGATCGTGGCGCGAGTCGCCCGGCAGAAGCGCGCGGGTCAGCACGCGGACGTCGTGTCCGTCTTCGGCACAGGCTTCCGCGAGTGGCGTCCCGAGGAACCCCGTCCCACCAGCGATCACAATTCTCATGGTGCGTTGGACGAACAGCGGGGAAGCGGGGTTTGCACTATAATGGGACTGCTCCCTCCGCTGCAATTTCATGCATCACTTTCGACGCGCAGCACTCCTGGCTCTTGCCGGGCCTGCTTTGGCCGCAAGTGTCTTTGCGCAGGCGCCTTCGACGCGGGCCGCCCCGGCTTCACCACACCGGAGTCTCTACCGGTCCCCCCGAACGTCAAGGCTGAAGGTCTGCCGCCGATCCCGGCCGCACGGCGGACACGCTGGCGCCGTACGCGTCGTCGAGGCGGGCGATCCTGCTCGGGTGGCACCCGCGCGATCGTTCAATTCTCATCACGACGTGTTCGGCACGGTGCAGCAGATTCACTCTGTGGCCGGACCCGGCATGGATCGCCAGCAGCTGACGTTCTTTCGCGAAGGGCGTCACCGCCAGTTGGCGGCGCCTGGTACGAGCCGGACGGCTCGTACTTCGTGTTCAGCAAGGACTCCGGCGGCGGCGCCGAAACGCTCCAGCTGTTTCGCTTCGATCCTGCTACGATCGAACCGCCGTGCTCCTGACCGACGGCAAGTCCCGCAACGGCGTCCCGGTCTGGTCGCATCGTTCCGGGCTCATCGCCTTCGACTCGACTCGTCGCGGCGGGCACGGCGGCTGCCGATCGCGACCTCTACGTCATGAATCCGCGCAATCCGGCGAGCACGAGGCTCGTCACCGAGCTCGAGGGCCGTGGGAGCGTCGCCGACTGGTCTCCCGACGACCGCGAGCTGCTGGTCGTGAACGCTCCCGCCGAGAACCGAAACGTCACTGTGGCGCGTGAACGTCAAGACCGGCGCAAAGACGCGCTTCACGCCCAGAGGGAGAACTGGCGGTGTGGCGCACGCCCGGTCTACTCGCCCGACGGTCGCTACGTCTACGTGCTGAGCAACCGCGGGTCGGAAGTGCTGAGGCTCTGGCGTGGCGAGGTCGCGACCGCGAAGTGGAAGCGCTGACCGAGGAAGACGACGCGCTCGAGGCGTTCGCGCTGTCTCCCGACGGGCGCACGATTGCGCTCGTGTTCGACAGCACGACGAGCAGCCGCGTCGAGCTGCGCGATACGACGAGCCTTCGCCGTCCGGTGGGCGCCGAAACTCCCGACCGGCCAATTGCTCGGACGCGCCGATGTGGCGGCCCGACAGCAGCGAGGTCGCGTTCTCGCTCTGGTCGTTCGCGAACGTTCGGCGACGTCTTCTCGGTGAACGCCCGCACCGGCGCCGTCGAGCGGTGGACCACGCAGCGAGATCGGCGCGTTCAATCCGGAGGGGCTGCCGGAGCCCGAAATCGTCACGTGGAAGAGTTTCGACGGCCTGACGATTTCCGGCGTGCTCTATCGTCCGCCGGCGCGATTCACCGGCCCGCGACCGGTCATCATCAACATTCACGGGGGGCCCGGCGGAGCGGCTCGCGCGCCCGCCCCAGTACCAGGGCCGCAGCGCCTACTTCCTGAACGAGCTCGGCGTCGCCATCGTCTTCCCGAACGTTCGCGGCAGTTGGGGCTTCGGAAAGGCGTTCGGGAGGCTCGACGACGGGGTGAAGCGCGAGGACGCGGTCAAGGACATCGGCGCGCTGCTCGACTGGATCGCGACGCAGCCGTCGCTCGACAAGAATCGCGTGATGGTCACGGGTGTCAGCTACGGCGGCTTCATGACCTACGCGGTCGCCGAGTGTCTACAGATCGGCTTCGGTGCGCGATTGCCGGCAACGCGATCTCGAACTTCATCACCTATTTCAAGGACACCGATCCGACGCGGCCCGACGATCGCCGCGCCGAGTACGGCGACGAGCGCGATCCCGAGATGCGCGAGTTCCTGACGCGCATCTCGCCGGTCACGCAGGCGTCGAAGCTGCAGATTCCGCTGATGATCGTGCACGGCGCGAAGGACACGCGGGTCCCGGTCGACCAGGCCGAGGAGATGGCCCGGCTCGTCCGCGCGAACGGCGTGCCGGTCTGGACTGACGGTCTACGGGGACGAAGGCCACGTGATGTTCATCGGCAACGTCGCGAACAACAACTTCTTCTTCTACACCTGGATCCACTTCGTCCAGCAGTACCTGCTGAACTGACGTTCGGGGCTCGCTCGGACTCGGCCGGCTCTGTCGCAGTCAGCCACGCATTCACCTCGTCCAGCACGTCCGCCAGCTCGGAGCGCCGCCGGCGCAGCCGCTCCCGCGTGTCCCGGTTCGTCCGGCGAAGCAGGAACCACGCGCGGATGGCGTCGATCACCGCCGACTCGCGTTCGATCGCGAAGAGCCCCGCGACGGCGACGACGGAGGAGCCCGGCCAGCGGTCACGAGGGCCGTCCGGGTCCCCGCGAACCACCAGGCGCCCGCGGCGAGGAGCGCGAGCCACGCCGCGTAGATCGAGAACCCGCCGACGACCTTGGCGGTGGCGGCCACGTCCGGTTCCCGCGTGAACCAGCGTGCGGCGTAGCCGGTCAGGTGGTACGGCACCGCAAAGGCGGCCAGCGCCACGCGCGAGCGGCAGCAGGACGATCGCGACGAGCACTTCGCGAACCGCGAAACGGGCCGCCTCGGCCGGCGACACGTCCCAGTCGAGATGACGATCGCGGAAGCCGAACCGGCGGAGGCGCTGATCGTAGCGCGCGAAACCGCAGCAGGATCTCCTCGTAGCGCTGCGGATCCGTGCGGCGCAGCCGTTCCATGCCGGCCGCGATCGCCCGGCGGCGGGCGACGCGATCCGCGGGGTCTCCGGCGCGTCCGCGCGCCGCCGCGTACAGCCGGTCCACGCGCTCGACGAGCGCTGCGTCCGCCTTGGGATCCGCTTCGATCAGCAGCCGGCGCATGTGCGTCGGCGATGCGATCCGTCAGCGCGCGGACCGCCGCCGGCTGCGCGTCCGGCCCGCCGGCACTCGCGCCAGGAGGTCGTCGCACCAGAACGCGGCTGGCCGTAGACGACGGTGACGCGCGAGCGGAACGCGGTCTTGCGCTCGAAGTTCAGCCCGACGGGGACCAGCGCCACGCGCGTTCCGGCGCGCGCCGCGCTGAGCGCCATGCGCGCCGCGCCCGTGCGCAGCGGCACCAGCCGCCCGGTCGAGTGGCTGACCCCTTCGGGGAAGATGCAGATCGCGTCGCCGGCGGCGAGCGCCGCGTCCACCGCGGCAAACGTCTCCGCGTTCTTCGAGACGTCCACGCCCTGATCCAGCTTGCGATAGACGGGAATCGCGCCGGCGCCGGCGAGGAGCGGCCGCAGCGGTCCGTCGAAGAGCGTCGACTTCGCAAGGAAGCGGACGTCGCGGCCCGACGTCGCCCAGATCACCGCCGGGTCCAGCAGCGAGTTCGGATGGTTCGGCAGCAGCAGCAGCGGCGCCGGACGGCGGGCGGAGCGCCCACGCAGTCGACGCGGTAGAACACGCGGCACGTCACGCGCGCGAGCCATCGGACGATGGGGGACTGCCAGAGTCATCGAGAGTCTGTGAACTGCGGACTGCGACTCAGTGCGTGTGCCTCGCGCACCCACTCGCGGAGCAGCGAATCGACGACGACGTAGCGCGAGCGCTTCGCGCGCGAGGACGTCGTCGCGCACGAGCGCCGTGAGCGAGGCCTGCACCGTGGACGGCCCGCCGAGACGATACCGCGCGCGGACGTCGGCCGACAGGAGCTCGCGCCCGTCCTCGAGCACGGCGGCCCGAAGCGCCGCACGCTGCGCGAGCGTGAGCCGCTGCCAGGTGGCCTCGAAGATCGCGTCGTGCTCGCCGAGCAGCCGCGTCAGCGTCTCGTGCAGATCGTCGAGTCCGACCGCCTTCCCGCCGCGGCGCATCGTCCCACACCTCGTGCGCGAGGCGCTGTACGTCGTACGGGAGATTGCCGGCCAGCTCGACCATCGCGGCGCCGAGGCCTGGCGCCGGGCGCAGCTTGCGTGGCGCGGAACCGGGCCTCGATGAACTCCGCGAAGCGATCGGCCGGGATCTTCTGCAGCCGCATGACCGGGCCCGCCTTGTAGAACGGCCGGCTCCGGCCGAGCATCCGCTCCATCAGGCTCGGCTCGGACCCCGAGAAGACGTACCCGACCTGACGCTGGTGCTGGACCGCCGCGCGCAGCGCGTGCTCGACGCTTCCGCCGTTGAACGAGCCGATCGCCTGGAACTCGTCGAGCGCCACCGCGAGCGGCCGCCGGCGCGCCTCGGCGATGCGGCCGGGCAGCGCGAACACCTCCTGGGCGAGGCGCGACACGTCCCGGTCGGTGCGGACCGCCGGGAACGACAGGGCGAGCTGGCTGCCGCCGTGGTCCGTCCGGTCTCGACGCGCACCTCCGGGCGGACCGCGCCGAGCATGTCGCGGAGCCACGCCGCGGGCCCGGTCGAGGCGCGTCTCGACCGACAGGAGCGCGCGCGCGTAGCCCTCGAGGAACGCGACGTACGAGCTGTAGCTGCTGACGGTGACGTCGACCGTGAGCGCGCCGCCGCGTTCCGCGGCGCGGAGCGCCTGCCGCACGAGCGACGACTTGCCGTAGCGGCGCGGCGAGATGAGGAAGATCTTCTGCCCGGCGAGGAGATCGCGCGTGAGCCGGTCGAGCTCCGTTCTCGCGATCGACGAACGACGCCGGCCGGGACGACTTCGCCGTAGACGAATGGGTTGGCATAACGGTGTGTGCCGGTCCCGGATGCCTCGGATTCCGACCGTTACGTCATTCGACGTAATCGTTACGTAGTCTAGCGTAATGGAGCGAGCTGGCTCAAGCCGGCGGCGCGGCGCGTCGACGGGCACGATCCAGGTCGCGTTGGCGGTCCAGACCGTGCGATCCTGCGGCAGCCAGACGGGCAGGCGCTGCCAGCCGGGGCCGTCCGCGAACCCGAAGTCGGTCGACGGCGATCCGGATCTCGCGCAGCCGCGCGGCGTCCTTGGCGGCGAACGTGGCGCGCCAGACGATGCCGTCCGCGGGAGGCGCGATGAACGTGGCCGTCCAGCGTCCGAGGCGCAGGACGCCGGGCAGGCTCGACCGCGCCGGGGTCACCCCGGCGGGCAGCACGAAGGAGACGGCGAGGCCCGGGCGGCGCGGGACGGCCGTGATCGCGACCTCGGCTGCCCGCCCTCGACGGGCTTGATCGTCGAACCCGCGCCACCTCGAGCGGCGCGGGGCCGAGCGACGGGCCCGTGGTCCGGAATACGAAGGGATGCGCGAGCCGGCCCCACGGAACGCTCGCGGGGGCGGCGGTCGACTGGCGGCTCCATCCATCCGGCGCGCCGATCGCGAGATCGAGGCCCGGTTCGATCGAGCCGACCTCCCAGATGGCGCTCGTGCCGTCGGCCTCCTGGAGCGCGCGCACGTATCGCCGCAGCGGCTGTTCGGTCGTGTAGGCGGGGGCCGAATACGCCAGCCCGGCCGCGATCACGACCGACAACAGGCAGAGCGCGGTGACGAGCGACGGCCTGACCATCGGGCGCGTCGAGGCCACGGTCGCGATGAAGCGGCGGTGCGACCATCACGCCCGCCATCAGCATCACGCCGGCGTACACGGAGCACCGGCGTCACGATCGGCAGCCGGCCGAAGACCGCCACCATGAAACGCAGGAGCTCCACCGTATCGCGCAGCCAGAGCGTTGCCGTCACGGCCAGCACGACGATCGAGGTGATTCGGAGCGCGGGATCGCTTTCCGAGCGGCGTCAGCATCAGCAGGATCGCCGGCGGTGAGCAACGGCAGCGTCCACAGAAATGCCGCGCCGGGCGCGACCCACAGTCGCCGCCACCGCCATCGCCATCCACAGCGGCAGCGTGAGGCTCCACGTGACCGACGGGATGCCTCATCCCGCGCGCGCGCGGCGGCAGCCACCGCCCGGCGCGGCTCATCGCCCACGCGGCCGTCGTCCCGACCGCGAGCAGCAGGAGGAAGAGCCGATCCGGGCGCGCGTACCACGGGTGGTAGACCTCCCGCGCGGCACGCAGCGCCCAGGTGGCGCCGACCATCGCGGCCGCGGCGAGCGCGAGGCCGAGGGCGGACCAGATCGCCGTCAGCACCCAGCGCCAGCCGCCCCCCGTCCGCACCGCGGCGGCCGTGACCCGCACCATCGCCATCACGCCGAAGAGCAGCGACGTCGCCGCGATCACCCACCCGACGACCATCGAGTAGCTGAGGGCCGCCACGCCGCCGATGTCGAAGAACGTCGCGCCCCACGGGGTCCGCCTCGTGACGTCGGCGCGGTCGAGCGCCGTGGCGATCGCCACGACGTTCTCGCCGGTTTCACCCAGGGTCTTCGGCGTGATCCGCTCGGGCACGTCGCGCGCCGTGTGATACGCGTACCCGTCGCCGACCAGCGCGAAGTTCAATCCGGGAATACCCTGGCGCGCGAGGACGGTGAAGTCCGTGTCGTTCGGCAGCCGGCGGTAGATTTCGATGCCGAACGACGCGCCGCGCGGGTGTGGCGCCCGCCGCGCCCACGAGCCGATCAGCCACCCGTTGCCCGGGCCCGCCTCGAACAGACTGGCGGTCCCGTCCGGATCCGGCCGCCTCGACGTTGATGTACGCCTGGAGCCGGGACGTCACCTCGCGGTCGGTCATCAACCCCGCCGCTCCCATGAGCGACTGTTCCTCGCCGTCGGTGATGAGGACGAAGATGGTCCACGTGCGATCGCTTCGCGCCGCCAGCACGCGCGCCGCTTCCAGCGACACCGCCACGCCGAGCCCATCGTCTGCCGCGCCCGGAGATTCCGGAACCGAATCGTAGTGAGAGAGCAACCCGATCGCTTCCGCCCTGGCTCCGGGAAGCACGGCGATGATGTTGGCGACGCGGGCGGTGCGTCCGATCTCGGCGCGTCTCGCGTCCAGCTCCTGCACGCGGACTTCGTAACCGTAGAGCTTCAGTTGATCGATGAGGTAGGCGCGGGCCCGCGCGTTGGCTTCGGTGCCGATCGGCCGGCTGCCGATCGTGCCCGCGAGCATCGCGAGGTGGACGCGGGCGTTCTGCTCGGAGAAGAGGCCGGCGCTCCGGGTGCACCCCGAAAGCGCCGGCAGGAGGACGATGAAAAGGAAGAGGCACGAGCGCTGGCGCATCGCCGCCAGCGTAATGCAACCCCGCTTACTTGACCAGCCTCAGATCGCCGCTGAAGGTCTTGAACTCGAGCCGCGAGCCGCCGCCGCCGCCGAGATCCGCGTCGACGTTGCGGCGGGACTTGCCGTGCAGCACGAGCGGCAGATCGCTACTCAGATCCCCGCTGAACGTGTTGAACGCGACCCGGCCGTTGCTGCCCTGAGGCACGCGCGCCTTGATGTCGCCGCTGAAGGTTTCCGCCTTCAACTCGGGAGCGGCGCTCGCCCCCGACACGTCGAGATCGATGTTGCCGCTGAAGGTGTGCGCCTCGATGTCGCCGGTCGTGTCGCGCACGATGAGATCGCTGGAGAAGACCTGCAGGTCCAGGTTGGTCGCCGACGGGACCTGGATCTCGAAGCGCGTGTCGACGACGTTGTGTCTCCCGCTCGTCCCAGCCGGGGACCTTGCGGTTGGCTTCGACATTGATGGTCGAGCCGTTGACCTGGATGTCGAGCTTGATGTTGTCGAGCCGGTCGCGGGTGGCGGTCCGGACCGCGTGGATGACGACGTCGTTGCCGGACGTCCCGGTGACCCGTACGTCGCCGGAGAAGTTCTTCAGTCTGAGTGTTCCACCCCGCGAAAACGCTATCGTCCGATCCACGTTTTCGGTTTCTTTTTGCTGGGCCGCCGCGGTCCCGGCGGACAGGGTGAGAGCGATGAGGACGAGGGGAGTAATTCGCATAGTGGTGCCTTAGACGAGAGGGACCGTCGGGGAGTTTATGGGGCCTGTCGGTCTCAGGTCTCAGGTCTCAGGTGTCCAAGACCTGAGACCTCGCTCAGTCCAGTTCCAGCTTGCCCGTGTAGAGCGCCATCCCGACGACGGCGTCCACCCCCATCGCGTCGAGCTCCGCGATCTCCTCCCGCGTCGTGATCCCTCCGGCGGCGGTAAGGGCCCGGTCGGTGACGCCCCGGAGCGCCTTGATTGCGGCCATGTCGGTCCCTCGCATGAGCCCTTCGAGGTCGACGTGGGTGTAGAGAAACTCGCCGAAGAACGGCTCGAGCTGCCCGATGGCCTCGGCCGGCGTCAGCTCGAGCGTCGTGCGCCAGCCGTCGACGACGACCTTGCCCCCGCGGCCGTCAACCGCGGCGATCAGGCGATCCGGCACCGATCCGGTCGCTCAGGCGCTCGGCGAAGTCCACGTCCACGATCCCGTCGCGGAAGAGCGCGGACCCGAGGATCACCTTCACCGCGCCGAGCGCGAGGGTCGCCTCGGCCCGCTCGAGGCTGCGGATCCCGCCGCCGACCCGGCAGGGCAGCACCCCGCAGATGTGCGCGACGAGCCCGGGGTTCTCGCCCGCCCCTTTGGCGGCGTCCAGATCGATCAGCTGCACCTTCGGGCGGCCGCTGAACCGCGTGACCCACGTGTCGATGTCGCCCGTCTCGATGGCGAGCCGCTCGCCCTGGACGAGCTGGACGATCTTGCCCCCCTGGAGATCGATTGAAGGAATCAGCATCGGACGGGAATCCCCTTCTCGAGCAGGTGCCGTTTCAGGTCGGCGACCGCGTGCTCGGAGTAATGGAAGACGGAGGCCGCCAGCGCGGCGTCCGCGCGTCCTTCGGTGAAGACCTCGGTGAAATGATCGAAGGTGCCCGCTCCGCCGGACGCGATCACGGGAATCGAGACCGCCCCCGACACGGCGGCGGTCAGGCCGCAATCGAAGCCCGCGCGCGTCCCGTCGCGATCGATCGAGGTGAGCAGGACCTCGCCGGCGCCGCGCGACTCGGCTTCGATCGCCCACTCGACGGCGTCGCGTTCCGTCGACGTGCTCCCGCTCCGCGCGAAGACGTCGAACCGGCCGCCATTGCGTTTCGCGTCGATGGCGACGACGACCGCCTGGCTGCCGTAGCGTGCGGCCAGCCGCGTGAGCAGCGCCGGATCGGCCAGCGCCGCGCTGTTGACGCCGACCTTGTCGGCCCCCGCGTCGAGCGCCGCCGCGGCGTCCGCCTCGGTGCGGATGCCGCCGCCGACGGTCAGCGGGATGAACAGCTCGCTCGAGACGGCGCGGATCGTGGCCTCGAACGCCCGCCGCCCTTCGATCGTCGCGGTCACGTCGAGCACGACGACCTCGTCGATGCCTTCCACGTTGTAGCGCCGGGCGAGCGCCGCCGGATCGCCCGCCTCGCGCAGGGCCTCGAAGTTGACCCCCTTTACGACGCAGCCGTTGCGCACGTCGAGACACGCGATGAGCCGCTTCGATAGCATGGAATCCCTAATCCCTAATCCCCAATCCCGAATCCCGAATCCCGAGTCCCGAGTCCGTCAAGTCTCCGGACAACATCAACGAAGTTGCGCAGGATTCGGATCCCCGCGGCGCTCGACTTCTCCGGATGGAACTGCACGCCGAAGATGTCGCCGTCCTCGACCGCCGCGGCGAAGATCCGGCCGTGCGTGCACGTCGCGACCGACTGCGCCGTGACGGGCGCCGCGTACGAGTGCGTGAAATACACCTGGCTGCCCTCCTCGATCCCGTCGAGCAATCGCGAGCGCCGCGGCGCGTGCAGCGAATTCCAGCCGACGTGCGGGACCTTGAGCGCGCCGCTCTCGTCGCGCGGCAGCCGCGAACAGACGCCCGCGACGGCGCCGAGCCCGCCGACGCCGGGCGCCTCCTCGCTCCCCTCGAACAGCCACTGCATGCCCAGGCAGATGCCGAGCAGCGGCGTGCCGCGTCCGGTCGGCAGCGCCGGATGGCCGCGGTCCACGCGCCGTCGAGCGCGGCGGTCGCGCCGAAGTGTCCGACGCCGGGGACGACGATGCCGTCCGACGCCTCGAGCTCGGATGGGTCGGCGGGCGTGAAGAGATCCGCGCCCGCGGCCGCGAAGCCTTTGCGGACCGAGGTGAGATTGCCCGCTCCGTAATCGATGAGCGCGATCATAGAAGCCCCTTGGTGCTCGGAAGCATCCGCGCCATGCGCGGCGATCGCGCGCGCAGGCGACGCGCAGCGCGCGGGCGAACGCCTTGAACACCGCCTCGATCTGGTGATGGCTCGAGCGGCCGTACAGCACCTTCACGTGCACGTTCGCCTTCGCGCCCTGGGCGAATCCCTCGAAGAAGTCCTCGACGAGCTCCGCCTGCAGATCGCCGACGCGGCGGACCTTGAGCCGCAGGTCGACGACCGCGTGCACCCGGCCGCTCAGATCGATCGCCGCCACCGCCAGCGTCTCGTCCATCGGCATCACGAAGTATCCGGCGCGGTTGATGCCGCGGCGGTCTCCCGAGCGCCGCCGGACACCGCCTCCCCGAGCGCGATGCCGACGTCCTCGACGGTGTGATGCTGATCGACGTCGAGGTCCCCGCTTCGCGTGGAGCGTTCAGGTCGAAGGCGCCGTGACGGGCGAAGAGCTCGAGCATGTGATCCAGGAACCGGATCCCCGTCCGCACGTCGTAGCGCCCCTTGCCGTCGAGCGTCAGCCGCAACGCGATCGACGTCTCCGTCGTGACGCGATCGATGGTGGCTCGCCTCACAGAACCTCCTCGAGCGCCGCGAGCAACGCTCGTGTGTGCTCCGATCACGCCCGTCGTCATGCGCAGGCAGCCCGCGACATCCCGGGTCGCTCGAGCGATCGCGCACGTGAACGCCGCGGGCCGCGAGTGCCGGCGGCCACGCGGTCGGGCTGTCCGTCGAACCTCGCGAGCACGAAGTTGGCCGCGCTCTTCCAGTACGGCACGCCGCGCCGTCTCGAGCACGTCGTAGAGCATCGCCTTCGACTGCGCGACCTGACTCGACATACCAGTCGAAGTACGCGGTGTCGCCGAAGGCGGCCGGCAGCGCGACGGCCGCGCACACGTTGAGGCTGTAAGGCGGCGATCGCGCGCCGCATGCCGGCCAGTGGTCTCCGGCTGACCGACGAGCGCCCCCGCACGAAGCCCGGCCAGCCCGTACGCCTTGGCGAACGTCCGGCCGACCACGACGTTCGGCATTGCTCCTCAGCGCCGTCGTCGAGCAGCGTCTGCGCCGCAGAAGTCCACGTAGGCCTCGTCCACGAACACCAGCGCATCCCCGACGCCTCCGCAATCCGCGCGGATGGCGTCGCGCGGCACGATCTGGCCTGTCGGATTGTTCGGGATTCGTGAGCCAGACGATGCGGGTGCGCTCGGTTGATCGCCGCCAGGACGTCCGTCGAGCGGAAACTCGAAACCGAGTCCGAGCGGCACTTCGACGACCCGGCCGCCCACGGCGTCGGTGCAGGCGGCGTACATGTCGAATGCCGGAACGACGACGACGGCCTCGACCGGCGCCTCGGACGAAACGCGACCATCGCAGCCACGAGAATTCCCTCGTCCAGGCCGTTCGTGAGCAGCAGCGAATCGGCGGGCGACGCGAAGCCGGCGAGCGGTCGCCGCAATCGCCGTCGTCGTAATCCGGGTAGACCGCGAGTCCTGACCGGCGTCAGGGCCTGCAGCGCCGCGACCACGGCCGGCGAGCAGCCGGCCGTGTTCTCGTTCAGGTGCAGCCGCAGCCCGCTGACGCCGGCGTCAGGACCCGCTCGTATTCGTAGCTCATCGCGGGTCTTTCTCGATCGGCCCTTCGGCCCGCGAGCCTCAGGCGAGACGAATCTCGATCGACGCCGCGTGCGCCGACAGTCCCTCGGCCCTGGCGAGCGAGACCGCGGTGCCGCCGATGCGCTCCAGGCCCTGCCGGGTCAGTCGCTGTACGTCGTGCTCACGCACAAAATCCGCAGCGCTGAGGCCGCCGCGTGCCCGGGCGGCGCCGTTCGTCGGCAGCACGTGGTTCGATCCGGTCGCGTAATCGCCGAATGCCTGAGCGCTGTAGTCGCCGACGAACACCGTCCCGGCCCGCGTGAGGCGCCGGCGACGCCGCCGTGTCGCAGACGACGTGCTCCGGCGCCATGCGGTGGCTGAGATCGATCGCCTCGTCCAGGCTTCGCGTGATGACGATGCCGCCATTGGTGCTCATGGCGCGGGAAGCGGGCCCTTCGTCCGGCATCTGGCCGCGAAGTTCTCTGCGCGACCGCATCCGCGAGCCGCCGAGAAGGCGTCAACAGGATCGCCCGTGCGTCCGGATCGTGCTCGGCCTGCGCGATGAGATCGGCCGCGATCCATGCGGGTCGTCCGGTCGAGGACACCACGACGATCTCGCTCGGACCGGCGTAGAAATCGATCGCGCAATCCGGCGAGACGAGCGCCTTCGCCGCTGCGACGAACGCGTTGCCGGGTCCGACGATCTTGTCGACGGATGGAACGGTCTCGGTCCCGTACGCGAGCGCCGCGATGGCCTGCGCTCCGCCAAGCCTGAACAGTCGTGACACGCCGGCCACGCGGGCCGCGTGCAGGATGGTGGCGTCCGGGCGCGGGCACACCGCGACGATCTCTCGGACGCCCGCGGCATGCGCCGGCATGGCGGTCATCAGGAGCGAGGAGGGGAGCGGATACCGTCCGCCAGGCACATAGCAGCCGACGCGATCCAGCGGCAGCACGCGCTGGCGTGATATGAACGCCGCGCACGGGCTCTGACGTCCACGGACGCGGGAGCTGTCTCCGCGCGATTGTGCGGATGTTGGCCGCCGCGATCTCGATCGCCCGCCGAACGTCGCGCGGCAGCTCGCGCGCGGCTGCCTGCATCTCGTCGGCGGTCACCTCGATCGGCCGGGTCAGATTGTCGAAGCGCCGGGCGTAGGCCAATCAGCGCGGCGTCGCCGTCGCGCTGCACGCGCATCGACGATCCGCGCGACCCGCCGGACGAGCGCGGGTTGATCCCGCGTGCGCCGGGCCAGGAGCCGTTCGACGCTCCGCGCGCTGTGACGATTCGATGATCCGCACCCTGAACGGCATCACATCACGATCTTGTTGAGCGGATACTCGACGATGCCCTGGGCCCGGGCCGCTTTGAGCCGCGGGATCAGGTCGCGAACCGTCCGTTCTTCGATGATCGTGTTGATCGCGACCCAGTCGTCGTCGCTGAGCGGCGAGATCGTCGGCCGCTGCAGCGCGGGGAGCAGCGCGAGCACGGCATCGAGATCGGCGCGCCGAACGTTCAGCATGATGCCGACACGGCCCTGGGCCTCGATCGCGGCCTTCAGCAGCAGCGCGATGTTCTCGAGCTTCGTTCGCTTCCACGGATCCTCGAGCGCAGAAGGATTGGCGATGAGCTGCGTGTTGGACTCGAGCACCGTGTCGATGATCCTGAGCCGGTTCGCGCGCAGCGACGAGCCGGTCTCCGTCACTTCGACGATCGCGTCGGCGAGCCGCGGCGCCTTGACCTCGGTGGCGCCCCACGAGAACTCGACGTTCACGTTGACGCCGTGCCGCGCGAAGTACGCCTGCGTGGCGCTCACCAGCTCGGTGGCGATCGTCGCGCCTTCGAGATCGCGTACGGATTGTATCTCGATTCCTCCGGCACCGCGAGCACCCAGCGCACCTTGCCGAAGCTCTGCTTCGCGTAGATGAGATCGGCCAGCGCCGTCACGCCGCTGGTCGATCCATTCGCCGCGGCATGTTCGGCGATCCAGTCCTGGCCGGTGAGGCCCGCGTCGAGCACGCCGTCGGCGACGTAGCGCGCCATCTCCTGCGCCCGGATGAGCATGCAATCGATCTCGGGATCGTCGATCGCCGGAAAATACGAGCGCGCGCTCGCGTAGATGTTGAAGCCCGCGCGCGCGAACAGCTGGATCGTCGCGTCCTGCAACGAGCCTTTCGGGATGCCGAGTTTGAGAGTGTTGGCCATGTTGTTTACTTGATCGTTCGTGCTTCAAGGTCCCTGAAAAAACACGTTCTCTCACCCGTATGACACACATTCCCGTCGCCGAGCCTCGTCACGAGCAGCAGCAGCGTGTCGTCGTCGCAATCGACCAGGATGCGATCGACCTTGAGCCGGTTGCCCGACGTCTCTCCCTTCATCCAGAGCGCGTTCCGGGTCCGGCTGAAAAACGTCGCGAAGCCGGTCTCCACCGTCCGGTCCAGCGCCGTCTGGTTCATGAAGCCGACCATCAGCACGTCGTGGGTCGACGAGTCCTGCACGACCGCCGGAATCAAGCCATTCAACTTCGAGAAATCCATGATGATCACAAAGAAAAAGCCCCGCTGAACGTGTCCAGCGGGGCTCCAGTTGGCTGCGTAAAATTTCGAGTGTCTCGTCAGTGCACGTGCAGCCCGACCGGCCCGCCAGAGCAGGAATGATGATGGTGCCGGTGTGCGTGCCGTGCGTCGAGCATGTCCGTAAAGCCTACCGTCCCGTGCGTGACGATGTCAAATCAACAGGCGTGGAGGCTTTTGAGTCACTGCTCCGCCTGTCGTTCACGCCGTAAGGTGTGCCGTCCGCTGCGATCCAGATCGACTCCGCATCGCCCTGCCGGATTCCAGGACGTATCGTGTGCCCCATGGCGGTCAGGGCCGTGAAGACCGAGTCGGCAGGCGCCCCCTCTCGCTCGATCTGCGCCGTGTCCGGCAGCCATTGATGATTCAGCCTCGGCAGATCGACGGCCTGCCGCCCGGTGAGGTCGTATTCGACGACGCCCAGCACGATGGTGAGAACCGTGTTGATGATCGTACGTCCTCCGGGCGATCCGGTGACGAGCACCAGCTTGCCATTCTTCGTCACCATCGTCGGCGTCATGGAGCTGAGCATCCGCTTGCCCGGATCGATCAGGTTGGGCGGCGTGCCGATGTCGCCCCGGACGTTTGTTTCACCCGGCTTTCTGTTGAAGTCGCCCATCTCGTTGTTCAGGATGAAACCCGCGCCCGAGACGACGACGTGCGAACCGAATCCTCCTTCGAGCGTGTATGTGCTCGTGACCGCCATGCCGCTGCGATCGACGACGGAGAAGTGCGTCGTCTCGTCCGGCTCCTCGGTGGGCACTGCCGTCACGATGTCGCGGCCAAGCGCGAGGCTGCTGGAGGCCTTGTCCGGATCGATCGTCGCAGACACCTGCTTCGCGTGACTTTTCGACGTCAACTCCGTGACCGGCACCTTGACGAAGTCCGGATCGCCGAGGTTCCTGGCGCGATCGAGGTAGGCGCGGCGCATCGCCTCGACCTGCAGGTGCAGCGCGGGCGCCGTCAGCAGTCCCTTCGATTTCAGGTGATAGGGCTCGAGGATGTTCAGCATCTCGATGAGGGCCACGCCACCGGAACTTGGCGGCGGCATCGAGACGATTTCGAACGCGCCGTACTTTCCCCGGACCGGCTTCCGCTCTTTCGCGCGGTAGGCGGCGAGGTCTTCCCGGGTGATGAGCCCGCCGTGCGCCTTCATGTCATCGGCGATGCGATCGGCAATCCACCCGTTGTAGAACACGTCAGCGCCTTCGCCAGCGATGGCCCGAAGAGTCTTACCGAGATCGGCCAGCACCAGACGGTCCCCCGCGGCCCATTCTCCGCCGCCCGGCTTGCCATAGGCGGTCACCGACGCCGGGAATGGCTTCATCGCGCCGGCGACTTGCGCGTTCAAATCGCGCGCGAGGCTTGCGGGGAGGACGAAGCCCTCCTCGGCAAGACGCACGGCCGGCATCACCACGTCTTTCCAGGGCAGCTTTCCGAAGCGCTTGTGCGCGAGCTCGAGACCCCGGACGGTGCCCGGCACACCCGGCGCGAGATATCCAGTGTTCGTGAGATCGCGTACAGATTTGCCCGTCGTTCCCGACGTACATCGTCCGGGTCGATCCGAACGGCGCGCGCTCGCGGTAGTCAAAGGCCGTCACCTTGCCGGCGGGAGTTCGCACGATCATGAAGCCGCCGCCGCCGATGTTGCCCGCGCTTGGATGCGTAACCGCCAGCGCGAACGCGGTTGCGACCGCGGCGTCTACGGCGTTACCGCCCCGGGCAAGGACTGACGCGCCGGCGTCGCAGGCCGTAGAGGACGTGCAGACGACGAGACCGCTCTTGCCAGCGACACCCAGGTCGCCGTCGCCTGGCGGTGAAGCGGGCGCGGTCAGGAAGACGAACGCAGTGGCGACCAGCAAATGAATCCGCATCGGGACCTCGACTGTCGATGAGAGCTTATACCGGGGCGGGTGCGGCACGGGAATTGAAGCCTCTTTTAAGGCTCAGGTGGGAGGATTGGGATTGGGAGCGACCATAGTCTGGCCAGGAAAGCCGTATCCGCTGGGTGCGACGTTCGATGGATCCGGAACGAACTTCTCGTTGTTTTCAGAACCGGCGTCAAGAGTGCAACTGTGTTTGTTCGACGATCAGGATCACGAAACCTCGATCGACCTGCCCGAGACGACCGCGCTGTGCTGGCATGGATACCTGCCCAACGTGCGGCCTGGCCAACGATACGGATTCAGGGTTCACGGGCCGTGGTCACCCGAGAATGGCCAGTGGTGCAATCCGGCCAAGGTGCTGCTGGATCCCTACTCGAAGGCGGTCGATGGCCTCTGGGAGTGGAGCGAGGCTGTCTTTCCCTATCATTTCAGCGAGCCTGAGAACTCCAGGAACGACCTTGACAGTGCGGCGTTCGTCGCACGCAGCGTGGTCATCAATCCGTTCTTCGACTGGGGCAACGATCGTCAGCCAGAAACGCCGTGGCACAAGACCGTCGTCTATGAAACCCACGTCAAGGGGTTCAGTCGCACCCACCCCGGTATTCCCGAGGAGCTGAGAGGCACGTATGCCGGCCTCGCTCACCCGGTCGCCATCGAGTACCTGAAGAAGCTCGGGATCACGGCGGTCGAGCTGCTTCCCGTCCATCAGTTCGTGCAGGACTTCAACCTGGCCCAACGCGGTCTTCGCAACTATTGGGGCTACAACTCGATTGGCTATCTCGCGCCGCACAACGAGTACCTCGGCAGGCGGACAGTGCGGCGAGCAGGTCCTCGAGTTCAAGAATCTCGTCAAAACGCTTCACGGAGCAGGCATCGAAGTCATTCTCGACGTCGTCTACAACCACACGGCCGAAGGCAATCACCTCGGTCCTATACTGTCGCTCAAGGGGATCGACAATCCGGCCTACTACCGGCTGGTCGCCGAGAACCGCCGGTACTACATGGATTACACGGGCACGGGCAACACGCTGAACATGCGGCATCCACACGTGCTGCAGCTCATCATGGACAGCCTGCGCTACTGGGTCCTCGAGATGCACGTCGACGGCTTCCGCTTCGATCTTGCGGCGACACTCGCGCGCGAACTTCACGACGTCGATCGGCTCTCGTCGTTCTTCGATCTGATCCAGCAGGACCCGGTCGTGAGCCAGGTGAAGCTGATTGCCGAGCCGTGGGATATCGGCGAAGGCGGGTATCAGGTCGGCAACTTTCCGCCGGTCTGGTCGGAATGGAACGGCAAGTATCGCGACACGGTGCGCGACCTGTGGAGAGGGTCGGACCAGGCGCTGGCTGAATTCGGCTCGCGTCTGACCGGCAGCTCGGATCTCTATCAAGCGACGGGCCGCCGCCCGTACGCGAGCGTCAACTTCATCACGGCGCACGATGGATTCACGCTGCGCGATCTCGTCTCGTACAACGACAAGCACAACGAGGCCAACGGCGAGGAGAACCGCGACGGCGAGAGTCACAACCGCTCGTGGAACTGTGGCGTGGAAGGGGCTACCGACCAGCCCGACGTGCTCGCGCTCCGCAGGCGCCAGACGCGAAACTTCCTCACGACGCTGATGCTGTCGCAGGGCGTGCCCATGCTCCTCGGCGGCGACGAGATTGGCCGGACGCAGCGGGGTAACAACAATGCGTATTGCCAGGACAACGAGCTCTCCTGGTACGACTGGGAACAGGTCGACAACGATCTGCTGCACTTCACGCGTCGGCTGATCGGCCTCCGCAACCGGCACCCGGTGTTCTGGCGCCGGCGCTGGTTTCAGGGGAGGCCGATTCATGGTACCGAAGTGGGCGACATCGGCTGGTTCACGCCCACCGGGTCCGAGATGTCCGAGGACGACTGGCGCGACGGGTTTGCCAAGTCCCTTGGTGTGTTCCTGAACGGGCGCGCGATTCCAAGTCCCAACGAGCGCGGCGAGCCAATCCTCGACGACAGCTTCTACCTGATGTTCAACACGCACCGCGAGCCGGTCGAGTTCACCCTTCCAGACGACAAGTGGGGCGAACGATGGACGGTGCTGCTCGATACGACCCAGGACAAGGATCGGCTGCTGGAGCAGGACGAGGGCGAGGAAGTCGGCGCCGGGGCGCGGATCCGTGTCGAGGCCTTCTCGCTCGTGCTCCTCCGCACGCTCCGCGAGAACCCGGCGTCTTGACGCGCTGAATCGACCCAAGTTGATTCAGGATCGATACTAAATCGTATAAAATCAGAGCGATGTTGCTGCGTGTCAGCGTCCTCTGCGTGGCGCTCGCGGTCCTGGGATCGGCCGGCGAGGATGCGTTGACCGTATCGGCCGCCGTCAGCCTGACCGATTCGCTCGAAGCGATCGCCAGGGCTTACAACGCGGCGGGCGGCGGCGCCGTGCGGTTCAACTTTGCCGGATCGAACACGCTCGCACGCCAGCTGGTCAACGGCGCCCCGGCCGACGTCTTCATCAGCGCAGATGATGCGCAGATGGACGTCGCGGAACGCGCGGGCGTTATCGACCGCACCACGCGCGTCGCGCTGCTGGGCAATCGGCTGGCCGTGATTACGCGAAAGGACAACGCGACCGGTTCGTCCATCCGCAACGTTCGGGATCTCCTGCGCGAGGACGTCCGCAGAATCGCACTCGGCGATCCATCGGCGGTGCCTGCCGGCGTCTACGCGCGAGCGTATCTTCTGGCGGCAGGCGTGTGGTCCCAGGTCGAGCCGAAGGTCGTTCCGGTGGTCAACGTCCGCGCCGCCCTGATGGTGGTCGAGAACGGCAGTGCCGACGCGGCGATCGTGTACGAAACCGATGCCGTCCTGACGTCAACCGCGGTGACGGCGTTTGTCGTCACCGGCCCGGCGGCACCTCGGATCGTCTATCCTGCCGCCATCGTGACGCACTCGCGTCAACGCAGCGCCGCCGAGCGATTCTTGACGTTCCTGTCGGGGCCGCAGGCCACACCAATCTTCCGCAAGTTCGGCTTCACCCCGCTCGCGACGACCCACTGAGTCGCGATGAACGTCTGGCAGATCACCGCATTCACGATTGGAACGGCGGGGCTGGCCACCCTGTTGATGTTGCCAGCGGGCCTGCTCCTCGCATGGCTTCTGGCGCGCGGACGTTTTCGAGGCCGCGTCCTTCTCGATACAGTCGTCTCGCTGCCGTTGGTGATGCCCCCTGTCGCGACCGGTCTTGTCCTGCTGGCGCTCGTGGCCCCGGCGGGGCTCCTTGGCCGCCTGCTCGTGCGGAGCGGCATCGACATCGTGTTCACCTGGAAGGCAGTGGTTCTGGCGATGGCCGTCATGGGGCTCCCGCTGCTCGTCCGCACCGTGCGAGCCGGAATCGAGCAGGTCGATCGACGATATGAGGCCGCAGCCGCCACGCTCGGGGCGGGGCCGCTCCGCGTGTTTTTCACCGTGACGCTGCCGCTGGCGCGTCCGGCCGTGATTGCCGGGGCGGTGCTGGGCTTTGCCCGCGCACTCGGGGAATTTGGCGCGACCATCATGATTGCGGGCAGCATTCCCGGGTCCACCCGGACCCTCGCCGTCGCGATCTATTCGTTCGCCGAAACGGGGCGCGACCGCGAAGCGCGGCGTGCTGGTCGCCGTGTCAGCGACCATCGCGTTCATCGCTCTGGCGATCTCGAACTGGATAACCTCGCGAGAGAGCACCGGCGCGTGATCGTCCTGGATTTCCGCCTCTGGCAGGGCTCCTTTACTCTGGATATCAGCGTGCGGCTGGACCGGCCGGTCACGGCGCTGTTCGGCCCATCCGGCGCGGGCAAGACGACCGTGCTCGACGCCATCGCGGGACTGCGGCCCCCGGCTTCCGGCTCAATCACGATCAACAATCGCGTGCTGTTCGACAGCGCCGCCGGGGTCAATGTGGTGACACACCGGCGGCACGTCGGGTACGTCGCGCAGGATGTCGCGTTGTTTCCGCACATGAGCGTCCGGCGAAACGTCCTGTATGGGCGCCGCGAGGGTCAGAAGCTGTTGTTGCCGGCCGTGGCGCGGATGCTCGAAATCGAGGGGCTGCTGGATCGCAGCGTGCCACAGCTTTCCGGTGGTGAACGCCAGCGTGTCGCGCTCGCCCGCGCATTGATGTCGGCACCCGAGCTGCTCCTGCTGGACGAGCCCCTGGCTGCGGTCGATATCGAGCGCCGGCGGCGAATCCTGCCGTATCTCGAGCGGGTCCGAGACGAACTGCGTGTCCCGATCATCTATGTCACCCACGATCGTTCGGAGGCGAGCCAGCTGGCAGACGAGGTCATTGTTTTGAGCGAGGGGCGGCTCGTCGAGCGCGAGCTCGAGTAGAGGGACATTGCAATCGGCAAAAATATGCACTTTTCTTCTCTGGAGTGCGCGAATTTGCGCGATACTACGCCCTGACGCCTTCGAGCGTCTTCAACGAGGAGATTAGATGGCCAAGACAGCGAAGAAAAAAACCGCGACCGCGAAGAAGAAGAGCGCCCGGAAGCCAAATGCCGCGTTCATGAAGCCCGTGTCGCCGAGCCCCGCGCTGGCCGCGGTGATCGGGGACAAGGCGGTGCCGCGGACCGAGGTCACCAAGAAGCTGTGGGCCTACATCAAGAAGAACGGGCTGCAGGATCCGAAGAACCGCCGGATGATCAGGGCCGACGCGGCGTTGAAGCCGGTCTTTGGCGGCAAGGCTCAGGTCAACATGTTCGAGATGACCAAGCTGGTCGGCAAGCACCTCAAGTAGTCCGCGTCTTCGAGCACCGCGCGCGCCTGCGCGAATCAGATCGCCATGCTTCCGCCGGCCGATTGCCGGCGGAAGTGTCGCTCGTGCAATCGTCAATCGAAGAAAAAGAAGTTCCCGCCGCCCCCTCCGAATCTCGGATTGACGATGTTGTTGAAGATCGATCCGAACGAGTAGGAAATCCCGAAGTTCAGAAAGTATTGATACCCGGTCGCGAGCTGGCGCTGCCGCACCAGGATCTCTTCGGTGGTGGCTTCGCCCTTCGGCAGGTAGATCTGATCGCGTGTTCGCGACAGCTCTGTGAAGATGTTGAACGAGAATCCCTTGAACAAGCGGATGTTGGTCCCTCCGAACGCCGAGACGCTGTATTTGCCGGGATCGGTCAGGTACTGCGAGAAATCCACTGAGCCCGATGCCGTGCCCCAGGGCTGGCGGAGACTCAACGAGGTCGACAGTTTGTGATCGAGCAGCGTCTCCTTGGTTTTCTCATAGATGGTCTCTTCCCGATAGTTGAGTGAATCGAAGCCGATCGTGTACTGGAACGTCAGCATCCGCCGTGTCGATTGCGAGTAGGGAAAAATGTTGTATTCGAGCCCAGGGGCAATCCGCAGGCGCAAGTCGTAGTTGAGAAACGTTGAAGACTGTGCGTTTCCAAGGAGCCCCGCGGACCAGTGCTGGGAGAGGCTCTTGACGATCGTCGCGTCGCCACCCGAGTTGCGTGTGACGCTGACGAATGTTTCAGCGTCGTTCAACTGGAATGTCTCGGAGCGGTAGTCGGCGTTCGCCGCAAAGCTCAAGCGCCAGTCGTCGGTGGTCCGATTGGCCGACGCGGACCCGCGCAGCGAGTGGTTCGTGTTGGATTCTTCGCCGTTGAAGCTGCCGCCCACATTCGTCCTGAACACCCAGAGGTTCCACGGATCCTTCTGACCTGCGGGCTTTGCCCCGCCTTCTTCCGGTGAAAACGTCACCTTGAGGCGCTGAGACTGCGGCGCCTCCGACACGTACCGCACCAGCCCCAGCTTGATGACCTCCGCGATCCCTTTCCGTCTCTCGTCCGCCGTCGCTGTTTGCGGCGACGCGTACCGGAGCGTCTGTTCGACACCGGCGAATGAACCCAGACCGATGAACTTCAGCGTGTATTCCGTTCCGCCGCCGCCCGTTTCCTGAGTCGTGACGAGCACGTGAACGTCCGCGTCGCGACGGTCGCGCATGTAGTCCACGAACGTGATTTCACGCTTGAGGAAATCCTCATCGCAGGAAAAATTGCAATCCAGGAATATGCGAATCGGGCTGGCTCTCGGAGCAGTCGCCGCCTGCCCGGCGGCCTCGCTCGTTGCCGCCAGCAGCCCGAACGCCACAAACACAACAACCGCCCGGAGGGCTCGAATCATGCGCGCCTTGGACAGACATCTCGGCATAGTCGGACTCGTGCTACAGGACGGCTCAAAAAGCGAATCGTTAACGAAGTGCCCGATCGCAGGCGCTGGCTTCGACACCGTGAGCGGCCTGGCGGTTCCCCTGCCTGAGCGATGGTAAACTCCCCGGCGCACTGGTTCGTTTGTTTTCTGTGGAGGAGAGCATGCGCGTCGCTCGTCTTGCCCTCACGATGGCGTTCTGTGCCCTCGTCGCCATTCCGTTCGCGCCTGTCTACACCGCGCCGTCATCCATACCCTCGTATCAGCGGTTTCTGAGCCCCGCGTCCCCTCTTGAAGTTGTCGCCGCCGCGAAGATCGACCGCCTGGCCTGGGTGGCTTTCGAGGAAGGCCGGCGGAACGCCTACACCGCGGTGGCGCCTGCGTTCACCCCCGTTCGACTGACCAGCTTCACGAAGGACGATGGCGTCGACTTGTCGACAATTCGGATCTCGAGCGATGGATCAACCGTCGTATTCGTGCGCGGCACCGCACCGAACCGCGACGGCTGGGTGGCCAATCCCTCCGCGAATCCTGACGGCCCGGAGCGCGCGGTCTGGGCCGCCAGAACCGCCGGAGGGCCTGCGTTTCGCGTCGCCGAAGCGTCGAGTCCCGAGCTCGCGCCGGACGGCAGCGCCATTCTCTTCGTGAAGGACGGGCAGATTCATCGCGCGAAGGTGACGGCGGTGAAGCCGGTCTCGGAAATGGACCGCGGCGAGAAGCCATTCATCAAGGAGTGGGGCGCGCAGATACGCCGCAGTGGTCGCCAGACGGAAAGAAGATTGCCTTCGTGAGCACTCGCACCGACCACAGCTTCGTCGTGGTCTACGACGTGGCGACTCGCACGGTTCGCTACATGGCGCCAAGCGTGGACTTCGACACGGGCCCCATGTGGACCAAAGACGGGAAGGGGATCGTCTTCCTGAGGCGGCCCGGATTGCCCTTTGCGCAGCAGTCGCAGCAGGGAACCGGTGCACTGGGGCTTCCAAATGGACCAGCGTTCCAGCCGCCAGGCACGGGCGGCCGGGGTGCCAGGGGCGGCAGGGGTGCGACTGGCGCCGCCGGAACCGAGGCCGCCACGGGCACGCCAGTTCCCGAGAGTGCTCCGAGCGGACCACGCATCGCGAATGTGCCTGGCCTGCAGCGCGCGACATTCAAGGGCGGATACACGCTGTCGATCATGAAGGCTGACGTAGACACGGGGGAAGCGCGGGAGGTCTGGCACAACCAGTCGAACGATCGCATCGCAAACAACCCGACCAATCTCCGCCTCGCTGGCGATTACGTCGTCTTCCCGCTCATCGTGGGTGGCGGTCGCGGCGGTCGCGGGGCGAGGGGAGCGGCAGCCGCGGAACCAGACGCCGCTCCTCAGGGTCCCGTGGACGAATGGGATCGCTACTATTCGCTGAACATCGCGAGTCCTGATTCCCGCCCTGTGCTGCTGACGACCACTGACGGGTTGATCGAGGATCAGACGTCGGTTGCCATCTCGTCAGATGGCAAGACGTTCTACTACTGCACAAACGCTGGCGATATCGAACGTCGCCACGTCTGGGCCGTGCCTGTCACAGGGGGCACGCCGCATCAGGTGACGACCGGCGCCGGTATCGAAACGTCGCCGACGCCGCTCTCGTCGGGAAAGACGCTCGCCACGCTCAGCGCCGACTGGAAGATGCCGCAGTCGCTCGGACTCTGGCAGCTGTCGTCTTCGTCGGCTGGACTTCAGAAGATCGCGTTCCCGACGTCGCGCTCCGGATTCCCGGCCGACGCCCACGTGGAGCCGGCGCTCGTCCTCACCAAGGCTTCAGACGGATTGGAGATTCATAACCAGCTCTTCGTGCCGAAGGACATCCGCGCCGGCGAACGTCGTCCCGCGATTGTGTTCGTCCATGGCGGTCCTGTCAGGCAGATGCTTCTCGGCTATCACTACATGCAGTTCTACCACTGGGCCTACGGCATCAACCAATGGTTGGCCAGCCAGGGCTATGTCGTGCTGTCGGTGAACTATCGCAGCGGGATCGGGTACGGCCGATCGTTTCGAACCTCTCCCAATACCGGGGGAAGCGGCAATGCGGAATATCAAGACGTGCTGGCCGCGGGCAAGTACCTGCAGACGCGATCGGATGTCGATCCCAACCGCATCGGCATCTGGGGATTGTCGTACGGCGGCGTGCTGACCTCGCAGGCGCTGGCCCGCAATTCGGACATCTTCAAGGCCGGCGTCGATCTGGCCGGCGTCCATCTCTGGGGCAGCTCGCTCGATCCCGACGCGGTGTCTTTCAAGTCATCTACGATCGGCGCGATCGATGGCTGGAAGTCCCCCGTCCTGCTCGTCCATGGAGACGACGATCGGAACGTGGCATTTCAACAGACGACCGGCCTCGTGCAGCTCCTGCGTCAGCGGGACGTGTACTTCGAGCTGATCGTGTTTCCCGATGACACGCACGAATCCATGCTTTACAGCCGCTGGATGTACACGCTCGGGCGCATGGACACGTTCTTCAGGAAGTTCCTCGGGGCGGATGCGCGGAATAACACCACGGTCTCTGGAAAATGACGCTCCGCGTCACGTTGTCAGGACGACCTTCCCGATATTCAGCCGGCTCTGAATGAACCGGTGGGCGTCGGCGGCGCGTTCGAGCGGAAACGTGCGCGCGACGACCGGAGTCAGCCGGCCCGCCGACAACTCGCTGATGAGCATCTGCATCAACGTCGCGAGCTGGCGGCGCTCGTCCCAGAGATGGCCGATGTGCAGGCCGAACACGCCCCGGTTTCGATTGATCATCGACATCGGATTGAAGCGCGGCGTCGAGAGCCAGGCGTGAAATGCGTGCCAGGTGCTCCGCTTCTCGCCGGGCGCCGCGGCTGACAGGCCGAAGATAATGAGCCGGCCGAGCGGCGCCAGCATGCGATAGCTGTCGGTAAAGCTGCGGCCGCCTATGGGATCGAGTATCACGTCGACGCCGCGTCCACGCGTCAGCTTCTTCACCTCCTCGGCGACGTTCGCATGGCGATAGTCGATCGCATGGTCGACGCCAAAGCTGCGCAGCGCGTCATGCTTGAAGGCGGACGCTGTTCCGATCACGGTCGCTCGACGCAGCCGCGCGAGCTGAGTCGCGGCGATGCCGACGCCGCCGCCTGCGTTGTGGACGAGCACGGTCTCGCCCGGAGCCAGCGCAGCCATGCGATACAACGCCAGCGAGGCGGTCAGATAATTCACGGGAACCGCGGCGGCTTCCGAGTCGCTGAGCTCGCCTGGAAAATGAAATGCCTGGGTTGCCGGGACGACAACCGTGTCGGCGTATCCGCCGAATCGGGTCAGCGCGATGACGCGATCGCCGGGCGCAAAGCCGACCACGTCCCGGCCGACCACATCCACGTTGCCTGCAACCTCATACCCGACCACCATCGGAGGCTTCGGCGCATCGGGATACAGGCCCAGTCGAGCAAGGATGTCGGCGAAATTGATCCCGGCGGCTCTGACGCGGATACGGAGGTCGGCTGCCCCCGGCGAGGGGTCTGGAAGCTGACGCAGTTCGAACACGTCGGGCGCGCCGTACCGCGGGATGACCACTTGGCGCATGGGCAGGCGGAGCCTACCACATCCGCCTTCGCGCTACGCGCTACGCGCGATCATCGCGAGGAGCGCCTTCTGAACGTGCAGCCGGTTCTCCGCCTGGTCGAACACCACCGACGCGCTCGAATCAATGACCTCGTCGGTCACCTCGAATCCGCGATGCGCGGGGAGACAATGCATGAAGAGCGCGTCAGGCTGCGCGTGTGACATCAGCCCGCCATTGACCTGGTACGGCGTGAAGACCGCAAGACGCTTGTCCGTTTCGTTCTCCTGCCCCATGGACGTCCAGACATCGGTATAGACCGCGTCGGCGCCCGTGACGGCCGCGACCGGATCCACCACGCACTCGAGCGATCCCCCTGCCCGCGCAATGCGCGCAACGTCTTGGACGACGCGATCCGGCAGACCGAATCCGGTGGGGGACGCCACTCGAACGCACGCGCCCAGCATGACGGCGGCCTGGGCGAGCGACGTCGCGACGTTGTTGCCATCTCCGACGAACGCAATCGTGCGTCCCTTGAGATCGCCCCAGGCCTGCTGGAGCGTGAGGCAATCAGCGAGTGCCTGGCAGGGGTGCTCTTCGTTCGTCAGCGCGTTGAGCACGCGCAGCCGCGGAGCCGCTGCCGCGAATTCGCTCAGTTTGTCCTGACCAAAGGTCCGAATCACGGCCGCGAAGACCCACCGCTCCAGATTTCTCGCGACGTCGGCGAGTGACTCACGGCCGCCGAGCGCGACCTCGGTCTCCGGTTCGATGATGTCGCCGCCGAGCTCTCGCACCGCAATCTGAAACGTCGAGCGGGTGCGCAGGGAAGGCTTCTCGAAAAGCAGTGCGACGTGGCGGTGCTTGAGGACTTTTTGATCGTAGACGCCCGCCGCCCGCGCGGCCTTGTACTGCGCGGCGCGCTCGAGACACGCACTGAGCGTCTCGTGATCGAAGTCGAGAATGGAGAGGAACCGCAAAGGAACGTCAGTCACGCTCGGCATGTCGGTATTCCTTACGTTCGGTACTCGGCGTTAATCCGCACATACTCGGCGCTCAAGTCGCACGTCCACATCTGTGACGCGCCGGAACCCCCCGTGCCCATGTCTACCGTGACCACGAGATCCTTACCCATCAGATACTCGGCAGCCTGCGGCGCGCGCTCGTCGTGCGGCATGCCGCTGCTGAAGAGCTCCACCGGTCCAATCCGCACGGCGGCCGCGTCCAGAACGAATTCGGAACCCGACCGCCCCGCCACCGCGACGAGCCGTCCCCAGTTGGGATCGCCACCATGAATGGCCGTCTTGACGAGCGGTGAATTGGCGATCGCTCTCGCAGCGCGCCGCGCATCGGCATCCGACACAGCGCCCGTGACGCGGACCGTGACCAGCTTGGTGGCCCCCTCGCCGCCGCGGACGATGCCGACGGCGAGCGGTTCGCACACGTGACGGAGCGCCTCGACGAGGATTGGGTAGTCGTCGGTGCCGAGCACGACGCCGCTGGCCCCGTTGGCGAGCGCGAACACGCAATCATTGGTGGAGCACTCCCCGTCCACCGTGATCGCATTGAACGTCTCGTCTACCACAGCCTTCAGCGCACGCTGCAGCAAGGCGGGCTCGACGGCGGCGTCCGTGGTGACAAAGCCAAGCATGGTCGCCATGTTCGGCTCGATCATTCCGGATCCCTTGGCGATGCCGCCGATGTGAAACGTGCCGGACGCGCTCGAAATCTCGACCGATGTGCTCTTTGGAAACGGATCGGTCGTCATGATGGCCCGTGCGGCATCGTCTCCGCCACTGGTGCCGAGCGCCGCCGCCGCGCTCGAAATGCCCTGTGTCACCTTGTCCATGTCGAGCTTCACGCCGATGACGCCGGTTGAGGCGACCAGAACTTCCGAGATGGCGCACCCCAGCGTGCTGGCAGTCCTTGCGGCCATGGCTTCGGCGTGGCGCATCCCGTCGCTGCCCGTGCAGGCATTGGCGCATCCGCTGTTGACGACGACGGCCCGTGTGTGGCCGGCCGCGGCAGCCAGGTTGCGACGGGAGATGATCACCGGAGCAGCCTGCGCACGATTCAGGGTGAAGACCCCCGCGGCCGACGCCGGAGTGTCCGAGACAATCAGCGCGAGGTCGAGCCCCTTGGCCTTGATTCCGCACGAAATACCAGCCGCGCGGAATCCCCGCGGAGCGGTCACGCTTCCGTCAATCAATCGAACTGAGACGTTCGCGACGCAGCTCATGCCGGCACCGCGGTTTCGTCAGCGCCGGCAAATACCGGGACAGGATCGAGCTGAAGCCTTTCGACATTCCGCCGCGGTGCGGCAATCGAACGGCCTCCATAGATGATGGCTGCCGGCTGTTCGGGTCGAATGAAAACGCCGTCCCGCAGCGGAAGCGTGACTGCATATTGGCCGCAGCGCCGGAACAGCGGACACGCCGTGCAGTCGTGTGCAATTTTTTCAGGCACCCACATGTGAGGCACGATCGTGAATCCCAGCTTCACGAAATGCGACGGCTGATGGGTGAACGCGCACAGGGTCGAAAAGCCGAGTGCCACGGCGCGCGACTCCAGCTCCGTCAGCAGGCGCGGACCGATCCGGTTGCCGCGCGCGTCCTGATCGACCACGAGCGACCGAACCTCGGCGACTTTTGCGCTCAGTGGCGCCAGCTCCGTGCATCCGATCACGCGTTGATCGGCCTCTGCAACGATGAAACGTGATGCATGAGCGACGACGTCGTCGCTCGTGCGTGGAAGGAGATGGCCGACTTCGAGATTGTCCGAAATCAGCCGATGAATCGCGGCCGCGTCGGATACGTCAGCCCGCCTGAACGTCACCATCGTCATTACTGTTGTCCCCCGAATGCCGCGATGAGCGCGGCGTCCAGCAGTCCAATCGCCTCGTCTATTTCTTCGGCCGTGATGATGTATGGCGGTAGCAGCCTCACCACGGTGTCCGACGTTCGGTTGACCAGCAGCCCCTGCTGAATCGCGGCATCGACAATCGGCGCCGCGGGTCGATCCAGGTCCAGTCCCCACATCAAGCCGGCGCCCCGTATCTCCCGGATGAACGCATGCCGCGACTTGAGCTGGTGCAGTTTCGCCTCCACGTGGGCGCCAACCCGAGCCACGTGCGCCATCAAGCCGCCATCCAGAAGCTCGTCGAGGAACACGAGCGCCGCACGGCAGGCGAGGAGGTTGCCACCGTACGTGCTCCCGTGATCCCCGAATGCGGCCGCGGCCGCCACGGGCTCGCTGAACAGGGTGGCCGCGATTGGCACGCCCGCCCCCAGCGATTTGCCTATGGTCATCAGGTCGGGCTGCAAACCCATCCCGGGGGAACAGAACGCCCGGCCCGTGCGGCCCAGGCCACACTGCACCTCGTCTGCAATCAGCAGCGCGCCGGACGAGCGGCACGCGTCCGTGATCGCCGCGGCCATGGCAGCGCTGATCGGCCGTACACCGCCCTCACCTTGTATCGGCTCGACGATGACCGCAGCCGTACCTTCGGTGACCGCGGCCCGCAGGCCGGCGATATCGTCGGTCGCGACGAAGGTCACATCCGGCACCAGCGGCTGGAAGGGGCCGCGATAGTGTTCGTCCCAGGTCACCGACACGGCGCCCATCGTCCGGCCGTGAAACGACCGGTGAAACGCGACGAAGCCGCTGCGTGGTTTGCCCTGGGCGAACCAGTACCGGCGGGAGAACTTCAACGCCGCTTCCACCGCTTCCGCGCCGCTGTTACAGAAGAACGCGCGCGGCAGTCCGGAGAGAGACGAGAGGCGAGCCGCCAGCTCCCCCTGGAGCGGGTGAAAGAAGAGATTCGACGTGTGAACGAGCCGCTGTGCCTGATCAGCGACAGCCTCAGCCAGGCGCGGATGCGCATGGCCAAGCGCGGCGACGCCGACACCGGAAATCAGATCGAGATAGCTGCGGCCGTTGGTGTCGAAGAGACGGCATCCGCGACCGCGATCGAACACGACGGAGCCGCGGCGATACACCTGCAGGAGGTGTTCCTTCTCAAGGGCCATGACATCGGTGACGGTAGTCATTCTCGTGAATCCGTTCTCCTCTCGACGCCGATCAGGATGTGCGTCCTGACGCCGCCGCCAGTTCAACGCGCGTCCCGGGGGCGTCATCGAAATCCGAAACGCCGCGGCCGGAAACGATGGCCACCTCGGCCACGCCACGCTCGAGCGCGTGACGGCACGCGCCGAGCTTGGCGAGCATTCCGGAGTGGGCAGTGCCCGACGCGGTCATGCGATCGATGTCCTCCGGCGTCAGGTGAGCGATCGTCTCGCCGTCTCCGCCGAGGACGCCTTTGGTCGCTCCGGCGACAATCAATCGTCGCGCGCCAAGGACGGCGGCAAGGTGGCCCGCCAGCACATCTGCGTTCACGTTCAGCAAGTCGCCTTTCGTGCTCACCCCGACACTCGCGATAACGGGGATGTACCCGAGACGGCCGAGGTCCCGTAACAGCGACACGTCGGGATCAGCCGGCTGACCGACCAGACCCAGGTTCACGCGCTCACCCGACACGGTCGTGAAAGGGCCTGCGAGCGCCGAGCGGCCGACAAATGCGTCCGCTCCTGTGAGTCCAACCGCGCGCCCGCCCGCGGCCACAAGCGCCGCCACAAGCGCCGTGTTGTTCCGTCCGGCCAGCACGCAAACGACAGCGTCGAGCGCCGCGGCATCGGTCACGCGCAGACCGTCGACGAAGCGAGGTTCCTCGCCTCGCGCTCGGAGCTCGGCGTCAATGGCCCTGCCGCCTCCATGCACCACAACGAGCGGACCGCGGTCTGCCAGGCGCAGAATTGCCGGCACGATGCTTTGGCTCGCCGCAGCATCTTCCAGCAGTTCGCCGCCCAGCTTGAGTACCGTGGCCATCTAATTAAGCGCCGTCGCCTCATCAAATCCGAAGACGACATTGAAATTCTGTATCGCCTGGCCCGCCGCGCCCTTCACGAGGTTGTCGATGCAGGCCACCAGCACCAGTTGCTGATCGTGCACGCGCCAGCCGATGTCGCAGAAGTTCGTATATGCGACGTGCTTGATCTCCGGCAGCTCTGCACCCGTGAGTCGGACGAACGGCGATTCCGCATACGCACGCGTCAATGCCGACGCCACGCTCGATTCATCGACACCCGGCCGCAGCCGTGCGTAGATCGTTTCAAAGATGCCGCGGTCCAGTGGAACCAGGTGCGGCACGAACGTGACCGACGTTCCAAGCTCTTGCTCGATTTCGGCCGCATGGCGGTGTGCGAACACGCCGTAGGCCGAGATGCTCCCGTGGCATTCGGAGAAGTGCGTCCGCTCGGTCGGCGTCTTGCCAGCGCCAGACACTCCCGACTTCGCATCGATGATGATGCCGGGCTCGAGCAGCGAGCCGCTGACGAGAGGCTGGAGTGCGAGGACGGCTGCCGTCGGGTAGCACCCCGGGCACGCGATGAGCCGCGCGCTCGCGAGCTCCAGGCGACGACTCTCGGTCAGGCCATAGGCAATAGGGACAGACGTCGAACCCGTATGGGGATACCAGCGCTTGCGGAGTGTCGAGTCCCGCAGCCTGAAGGCCCCGGACAGGTCGAACACACGTGCGCCCCGGTCTGCCAGGGTCGGCGCGATTTCGGCCGCCAGGGTGTCTGGCAGGGCCAGGAAAACCGCATCTGTTTGAGTCGCAAGCTTGTCGATGTCGAGCGGTTCAACCGGAGCGTCCCAGATTCGCGCGAGCGCAGGCATGCGCTTCGACTCTGAGGCGCTCGAAGCCATCGCAAACTTCACGTCCGCGTGGGGATGCCGCGCCAGCCGCCGCATCAATTCGAGGCCCGCGTAGCCCGTCACGCCGGCCACCCCCACACGGACTGAAGAATAGTTATTCATCGGAATCTTCAGATATACGGAATTATGCACGTCTCGTCAAGTGAAATGTGTGCCCTGGTTCGGGTTCGTCTTGCAATTCAATGCATAGCTTGTATAATAAACCGTTCGGTTGTGCATAATTATGAAGTCCTATCGACAGTCCGCCATTCTTGACCTCGTCGATCGCGAGCCGATTACGAGCCAGGAGCAGCTTCGGGAGCGCCTGAGAACGCGCGGAATCGAGGCCACGCAGGCGACTCTCTCGAGGGATATCCGCGATCTCGGACTCATCAAGCGGGCGGTGGACGGGGCCTATCGGCGGGCGAGCGCGGACGTCAGACCCGCAGGGAACCTTGAAGCGGAATGCCGAACGGCCGTCGATGACTACCTCCGTCATCTGGACGTCGTCGAACAGCTCGTGGTGCTGAAGACCGACACCGGCCAGGCACAGCCTCTGGCCGTGGCGATTGACCGCGCGGGCCTGTCGGAGATCGTCGGCACGATCGCTGGAGATGACACGATCCTCGTCATCTGTCGAAGCGCACCGGATGCCGCGGGGCTTTCGAAGCGATTGGAAGGCTGGCGGACGTCCTGAACCCAGGACATCAAGAAGGTGTGTGAGATGAAACGAATTGTCCTGGCGTACTCCGGCGGGCTCGACACCTCGGTCGCGATCCGCTGGCTCGCCGAGAAACACGATGCGGAGATCATTGCCGTCACGCTCGACCTCGGGCAGGGACAGGAGCTGACGAACGTGCGCGAGCGCGCGCTGGCGCTCGGCGCAGTCCGCGCGCACGTGATCGACGCCCGCGAGGAATTCGCGCGAGACTACGTGCTCCGCGCGCTCCAGGCGCGTGCCATCTACGAGGACGGGTATCCGCTGGCCTCCGCTCTGGCGCGCCCGCTCATCGCGAAACACCTCGTCGCCATCGCGCGAATGGAAGGCGCATCGGCTGTGGCGCACGGATGCACCGCGAAGGACAACGACCAGGTCGGCCTGGACATCTCCGTGCGTGCGCTCGATCCGTCGCTCGAGCTGATTGCTCCGGCGCGTGAATGGAGCATGAGTCGATCCGACGAGATCGAGTATGCGCGGGTCCGCAACATTCCCGTTCCCGTGACGATTGCGAGCCCTTACAGCGTCGATTCCAATCTCTGGGGCCGATCGATCGAGTGTGGAGTCCTCGAGGACGCCTGGGAAGAACCGCCGGCCGATATCTATGCCCTGACGCGCCCCCCGCATCAGTGTCCAGACGAGCCGGCGTATATCGAGATCGATTTCGATCGCGGCGTCCCTGTGCGCGCGAACGGAATCGACATGGCGCTCGTGGAGCTCATCGAGTCGCTCGAAACGATCGCCGGCGCGCACGGAGTTGGACGCATCGACATGATTGAAAACAGGTTGATGGGGATCAAGTCGCGCGAGGTCTACGAGGCACCCGCCGCGGTGGTGCTGCACGCGGCTCACCGCGAGCTCGAGAAGCTCGTGATCTCGCGCGATCTGGAACGCATCAAGCAGGACATGGGGCGCGTGTATGCCGATACGGTCTACAACGGCCTGTGGTTTTCGCCGACGCGCGAAGCGATCGATGCGTTCGTCGGGGCGATTCAGCCTCGCGTCAGCGGCACCGTGCGGCTGAAGCTGTTCAAGGGCGACTGCCGGGTTGTCGGTCGCCGATCGGAGCACTCGCTGTACGACCGCGAGCTTTCCACCTATGACGCCGGCGATCGATTCGATCACGCCGCCGCGGCCGGATTCATCAAGATCTGGGGGCTGCCGACCGAGACGGCCGCACGGAAGCAGTCGACTCGTCCGACGACGGTGGGTCGCTGACAGATGGCACACCTGTGGTCGGGCCGTTTCGCCGGGAGTCCGGATGCGGCGCTGGTCGACTTCGGCGCCTCATTCAAGTTCGATCGCCGTCTCTTTGATGACGATGTGACGGGAAGCGTGGCATGGTGTGAGGCGCTGCTGAAAGCAGAGGTGCTGTCGCCGGCGGACGCCGCGTCCATCAAGGCCGCCCTCGAGGACATTCGGGCTGCGGGCGTCGACAATCCCGCCTTCTTCACGTCTGACGCGGCGCAGCACGACGAGGATATTCACTCCTTCGTCGAGCGCGAGCTCGTCGCGCGCGTCGGCGACGCCGGCCGCCGCCTGCATACGGGCCGATCTCGCAACGAGCAGGTGTCACTGGACCTCCGGCTCTACCTGAAGCGGCGCGTGCCGCAAATCCAGCAGGCCATCGCCGGGTTTGTCCGGGTGCTGAGCCGGCAGGCGGAGGCGAGCGGTCACGCGCTGATGCCCTCTTACACGCACATGCGTCGCGCGCAGCCCGTCATGGTGGCGCATTTCTTTCTTGCGCACGCCGCGGCGTTTCGCCGGGATCATGCCCGCTTTGCCACCGTCCTGACGGAAATCGACGAGCTCCCGCTTGGATCGGGAGCGATCGCGGGTACGAGCTACGACGTGGACGTGAAGATGCTCGCCGCCCGTCTCGGTTTCAGCCGCGTCGTCGCAAACAGCATCGACGCCACCGGCGATCGTGATTTCGTCTCATCGTTTCTCCACGCCGGCGCCCTCACGATGGTTCACCTGAGCCGCCTTGCTGAGGACGTAATTCTCTTCACGTCGGAGGAATTCGCCTTTTTCGACCTCGCTGACACGGCGGCAACCGGCAGCAGCCTGATGCCGCAGAAGAAGAATCCCGATCCTCTGGAGCTCGTGCGCGGGAAGGCCGGGCGCGTGATCGGACGGCTGGCTGGATGGCTGGCGACGCTCAAGGGCCTGCCCATCGGGTACAGCAAGGATTTGCAGGAAGACAAGGAAGGTCTGTTCGAGGTCGAAGATACCGTCCGTGCGTCGCTCGATGCGGCCGCGGCGGTGATCGAGGGCCTGTCGATCAACGTGGCCACGGCACAGGCCGCGGCTGCAGGGCTCCTTCTGGCGACCGACGTTGCCGACTACCTGGTCGCGAAGGGCGTCGCATTTCGCCAGGCACACGAGATCGTCGGAGCGCTCGTGCGCCGTCTCGTCCAGGAACGCCGCTCTTTCGAACACCTGACGATCGAGGAATGGCGATCCCACTCGCCGCTCTTCGACACGGATGTGCGGCAGGCCATCACGCCTGCCGCCTCCGTCGCGAGAAAACGCACACCCCAGTCGACACATCCCGATTCGGTTCAAGCAGCGCTTGCCGAGTTGCAGAGGTGGTTGTCGGCAAACGGGGTCAGAACCTGAAGGTCACGCCCGCCGTCGCCCGCCAGAAGTGGAAGTCTGCGAACGACAGATCGATCCCGCTGCCCTGAGTATCGGTGACCGATCGGAAGTACCGGAAGTCTCCTCGGACGCCGGCATGTTCGCCGAGGAACATGATCCCGCCGCCCGCGTTCATCCCCAGTTCATCCGATGAGATGTTGTTGAAGAACTGTGTCGCGCTGTCCACCCTGGTGGCAATGAGCCCGAGACCGCCGGACAGCGTACGGCCGCACGGGTCCGAGCGGCGCGCCCAGGATGAGATTGCCCATGGCGGTCGTCACGTTGCCATCGCCAATCAGGTTAATCGTCGCGTTGGGGTTCGACACGCCGAAAAAGTTCGGTGAGTACCCGAGATCGAATTCCACACCGAAAATCCCTCCGCCCATACAGGCCAGCGACGCACCATAGTTCAGGTTAGCCTCGAAATCATCGTTGAAGGATGTCCAGCGTGTTGGCGATGCTCGCGTTGCCGCCGAATGTGGTGCCAATGAACGGCGTCAGCAGCCAGTCAGCCGACGCAGTCCTCGGCGCCGCGGCCGACACGGTAATCATGATCGCTGTCGCAATGATGACCTTGCGCAATGACATGTCTCTCCCTGTTCTGCGGACCATCTTGTCCGCGCACTTTGGGCCGTTCGCGAGCGATCACTTGGCCCGCGTCGACCTCTTCAGCTGTGGCCGTGCAAGGGAAGTACCGCGCCGCCGCGTGTAAGGCAGGGCTTCAGTGTGCGGGGCTGTGAGCGGATCAGTTGGTGGAACGCACGCCGTCGGCGTGGGCTTGAAGGAGATCCCAGGCGCGCGTGACGTGAGATTCCGCCGTGTGCAGGTTGCCGATGGCCAGGCGGAGCGCATAGCGTCCGTCGAGCCGCGTATGCGAGATGAACATCTCGCCCGTCGCGTTCACCGACTCGAGGATACGCTCGTTCAGTGCATCAGCGTCTTCATTCACGCGGGGGCGCGCGCGGAAACACACGACGCTGAATGGCACCGGCGCGAGGCATTCGAAATCGGGGCTTGCCTCGACCCATGATGCGAACAGGCGGGCCAGCCGCATGTGTTCGGCGAGCCGCGCCCGCAGACCCTCAGCGCCAAAATGGCGCATCACCATCCACAACTTGAGCGCCCGGAAGCGCCGGCCAAGCTGGATGCCCGTGTCCATCAGATTGCGCACGGGCGCAGCTTCGACGCTCTTCAGGTACTCCGGGGTCAGCGCGAAGGCCGCGCGAATGAGGTCCATATGCCGGCAGTACAGCACCGACAAATCGAATGGCGTGAAGAGCCACTTGTGTGGATTCACGACAACCGAATCTGACAACTCGGCGCCCTTCAGAATCCACTCGTGTCCGGGAACCATCGCGGCAACGCCGGCGTAGGCGGCATCTACGTGGAGCCAGATCGATTCACGCTGACACAGCTCCGCAATCTCGGGAACGGGATCGACGCTCGTTGAGGAGGTCGTCCCAACCGTGGCGACCACGGCCAGCGGCCGCCACCCGTCGGATCGATCCCCCGCCACCGCGCGCGCCAGGGCATCCGGCCGCATGCGGAACTCTCGGTCGCTTGGAATCTTGCGCACGGATTGCTGACCGAGGCCGAGCAGCATCACCGCCTTGTCGATCGAGGAGTGCGTCTGGTCGGAACAGTACACGCGCAGGCGCGGGACATCGTCCCGTCCGGCGAGGCCGAGCGCTCCGACTGAGGGGACGGCCCGTTCACGCGCGGCTGCAAGCGCGTGCAGGGTCGAGATCGACGCCGTGTCGTAGATCACGCCGTCGAACGAAGAGGGCAACCCGAGCAACTTGCGAAGCCACGTGAGCGTGACCTCCTCGAGCTCGGTCGCTGCGGGTGACGTCCGCCACAACATCGCCTGGACGTTCAGGGCAGCCGAGAGAAACTCCGCCAGCACACCGGGCGCACTGCCGGTGATCGCGAAGTACGCGAAAAAGCCTGGATGATTCCAGTGGGTGATCCCGGGGATGATGATCTGCTCGAAGTCTGAAAAGATCCGATCGAAGGGTTCGCCTTGCTCGGGTGCGCTCGTTGGAAGAGCGGATCGGATCTCACCCGGGCGGACGCGCGCAAGCACCGGGAACTTGCCGGAGTGGGCAAGGTAGTCGGCGATCCAATCCGCGAGACGGTGTGCCTCGCGACGGAACGCCTCGGGGTCCATGTCGCCGGGAGGAGAGGCCGCTGGCACGCGCCGAGTTTACTGTTGATCGCGCTTTTCGACCTCGATGGTGACTGGGGCCGACAGGTGCACGTTCACGACCGCGCCCGGCGCCAGCGTGGCCGCATTGCGATCGCCGGCCATCACCACCGCGGACCCGCCTCCGGCACCCACCGCTCCACCGATGGCGGCTCCCTTGCCGCCGCCAAGGATGGCTCCAAGGATTGCCCCGCCAACGGCAGCCCCACCGATCTTGCGGGCGCTTTCCGGCCCGGGCGCCTCGCCCTCGCGGTAGATCGGTTCCGTGCGCAGGGAGATCTCACGCCCGTCTGCCAGAACAAGGGTGTGGAACCTGACGCCGAGACGAGCCGGCGTTTTGACTTTTCCTCCTCGTTCCACGACCGTGACCGACCCAATCACGCGGGATCCGGCCGGGATCACCACGTGGCCTTCCGACATCACGTCACGGCTCACCCGCGCATCGACACGATCTTCGACACGCGCGCGCTCGCTCGAGAGCGCCGTGTCCACTTCCAGGCCGAGCACCGAAGAGGCAGGCAGCACAACCTCTTCGAATTGCGGGACCTTCGGCGCCGGCGGAAGATCGGCCTGGCGTGCAGGCTCCTGAGCACGTTCAGCGGTCTGCGGGAGAACAATCGCCGGGGACACCGGCTTTTCAGCGGTGACCGACGGAGCCGACGGTGACGCCGCGGGCGTGGTCTGACGCGGCTTTGGAGGAGCCGGCGCCGGGTCGTGCCGGGTTACGGGCGCGGGCGTGCGCGGAGCCTCGCGTACCGGGTTGCTGGCTGACGGCCGCTCGGGCGCAGACGCAGACGGCTCAGCTTCGGGCTGTGGCTTCGACGGTCCGCTCACAACCGCTTCGGTTTCGGAAACGGGCGATCCTGCGCCGGCCGGGGTAGACGCAGCGGCAGGAGCCGGAGGTGCCGGAGAGGCGGCAATCGGCACCGGCTGCACGACGTTCTGTCGGACTGCCAGATAGCCTCCGCCAGCGGCGGCCACGATACAACCGGTTACCAGCAAACCCGCAAGAAGCCTGGAACTCATGAACTGACTCCTGAACGAGACCGTAAGGAGCAATTGCTGTGCCCCGCATATCGGCACATCGATCGTCGGAATTCAGTAGAAAACCTCGAAGAATCGGGCCGTGTCAATATCGCACGCAACCCCGGGGGGACAGTCGATGTCCTCCTGGCAGGACCCCGGGCGGCCCGGGCACCGCCGAATCCCGGCATTCATGCGATGGCGCGGGCGGCAATGGGGTTGCACAGTTCGCACGCTTTTTGCGATGCTTCAGGTAGAGGGAGATACTCCAATGCGCCGGATCGCACTGCTCCTCATGGTCCCGCTGATGTGCCTGCTACCCGCGAGAGCCGATGCCGTCACGTTCCGTGATGTCATCGAGCTGACCCGGGCGGGCCTCGGGGAAGAGATCCTGCTCGCGCTGATCGAGGTGGATCGATCCGTCTTCCCGATTGACGCCGCATCCCTCAAGCAGCTGAAGGAGGCCGGGGTCAGCGAGCGCGTCATCCTCGCGATGGTCCGCAGCGGCCGCGAGGTGCAACCCGTTCAGGATCAGATCCCGGTTGATGCGGCTGTGCCACCGGTCGCGCCGCCGCCGCAGGTCGTCGTCATCGATCATCACGACCCGCCGGAGATTCGCGAGGTGCAAGTCGCCGTTCCGGTGTACATCCCCGTTGCCACGCGCTCCGCTCGCACTGCGCGCGTGCACGACGGCGATCAGGTCCGGCAGGTCGAGCTGTCGTTTGGTCAAACCGTGACGGTTCCCGCAACCGATCATCGGGCGCCCGTCAAACAGCAAGAGCCCGTCTACTGGGGATGGGGTGGCAAGCTGCGCCCGGACGCATGGGGACAACCCAGGCCGGCACCGCCCGACTCAAAAAAGCAGCAGTAGTCCGGAACTCCAATCAAGCCGCGTCGAGATCGTCCCGGTCGCGCGACCGGGCAGGGACTCGCTCTCGCATGGCCTTCGCCATCTTTACAACCACCGGGGCGAGCACGGCCGCGCCGATCACGAGGTCGCTCGCGCGGAGCGTCTCGCGGCCTTTCTCCAGAGTCTTTCCATCCACGTCGCAATTGACGTCGTCGGGGAAGGGGGGCGCGTCCAGGTCGCCGCGAGCCTGGCGCTTTTCGTACTCTCTCGCTGCCGCTGGTCCGATCCTCTTTCGCTCACCCGGAATTTTTTCGCCGACATTCTTTCCGTACGGCGACGCGTGCTCGATCTCGGCGTTCAATTCTGCCCCGATGAGGATCGCGAGTCCTGAAAGATAGAACCATGTCAGCAACACGATGAAGCCACCCAGCGTCCCGTAAGTCTCGTTGTAGTTGCCGAAGTACGAGAGGTACAGCTTGAGGCCGAGCGATGCGATGACCCACAGCAGCGTCGCGAGGACCGATCCAGGCGTGATCCAGATCCAGTCCTGCACCGCGTCTGGCGCAAAGTAGTAGACGAGCCCGATGGCGGTCGCGACCAGTGCAAAAATGATCGGCCATTGCAGAATCCACCAGGTCCACTTGAACGCCGAACCCAGGTGCATCGTTCGCGCGAGGTGCTCGGCCAGCGTCGGGCCAGCCAGCACCAGCCCGATCGAGACCACGATAAAGAGCGCCAGTCCGAGTGTCAGCGAGACGGCGATCAGCCGTACTCGCCAGAGTGCGCGGCCTTCAGTGATGTCGTATGCGGTGTTGAGCGTGCTGATGATTGAAACCATCGCGCCGGAGCTGCTCCAGACGGTCAATAGAAACGCGACGGTCAGGATGCCGCCATGGTCGCTCTGCGAAATCTTCGAGATCTGATCGGTAATGATGGTGAGGGCTTCCGGCGGCGCGAACCGCTCCAGCACCGTCACGACTTCTCCCACCAGGTCGTGAATAGGGAAGAAGCTGGCAATCGAGATGAATGTGAGTAGCGCTGGAAAAAGCGCAAAGAAGAAGTAGTAGGCCTGCTGAGCCGCAAGATTCAGGAGGTCGTCCGCGACGATTTCTTTAGCGGTTCGAACGGCGATCTCCTTCCAGCTCAACGGCACTCTGAAGTACGTCAGCATTCTTCTGGAACGCAGCAATCGTGCTGCCACCCGCCCTCGGGCTCGGCTAGAAGCTGTCTCATAAGGCTGCCGCTCGTTCTACGGTGCTGGGGAGTCCGAGGGGCGAAGCCCCTCGGATAAGGCGATATCATCGATCGATGGCCGGGCCCGCACTCGCTTCGCAGGATTGGGACGTCATTGTCGTCGGCGCTGGGATCATCGGATGCACGATCGCGCGTGACCTGGCGCGGCGGGGTCTCGCGACGATGGTGCTGGAGGCCCGGGCTGCCGGATGTGGCGCGACACAAGCGTCGGCGGGAGTGCTGGCGCCATTCATCGAAGCGCCCGCCGACGGACCTCTCCAGGCGCTCACCGTCGAAAGCCTCGCGATGTACGACGAATTCGTCGAGACCCTCTCCGAGGAGGCGCAAGCTACGATCGAATACCGCCGCTGCGGCACGCTCGAGATCGCGCATGATGCGGAGTCGGTCGGCCGATTGAAGGCCGTCGGCGAGTGGGCGCGATCGCGGGGCGTTGACGCGCGATGGGTGGAGGCTGTCGAGGTCAGCCGCCTGGAGCCCGCGCTGGCACCGAGCTGCGGCGGATTGGTCGTGCCGTCGCACGGGTATGTCCGGGCGGAGCAGCTGACGAGCGCGCTCGAGCGCGCAGCGCGCCGCCATGGCGCCGAGATTCGGTCCGGCTGTCGAGCTGACCGAATCACGGGTGTCGGAGATTCCGCGATTGTGACTGCGGGAGACCAGATCTATCGCGCAAAGGCCGTGGTCGTTGCTGCCGGCAGCTGGTCAGGAGAACTGGCGCCGGAAACGGAAGTGACGCCGGTCCGCGGCCAGTTGCTGCGGCTCAAATGGGAGGGTCTGCCGATCTCGCGAATCCTGTGGAGCGAGCATTGTTATCTCGTGCCCTGGCTGGACGGCACGCTGCTCGTCGGCGCGACGGTGGAACATGCGGGTTTTGACGATCGCGTCACAGGCGGCGGCGTCCAGGCCCTGCTGAACGCCGCGACGGCGGTGTTACCCGCAATCGCCGACGCGACGTTTCTCGAAGCTCGTTCGGGCTTGCGGCCGGCGACTCCGAGCGGACTACCGGTCATCCGCCGCTCAGCCGAGCACCCATCGATCGTGTATGCGACGGGTCACTTCCGGAACGGCATCCTGCTCGCACCGCTCACCGGACGTCTCGTCGCGGAGCTCCTCGGCTAAAATCTTGGGTTCTGCCAGAACGAACCCAGTAGAACCTTGTAGAACCCAGCAGAACCTGGCAGAACCCGAGGTTTTAGCGGTTGAGCGGCCCGCTGGTGACCTGCGCGGTCTCGAATGCGATGACGGAGAGCTGATACGCGAGCTTGGCCTGCAGCTCGTTGTTCCGCGCCTCCGCCAGGTCGCGCTGCGCCTGAATCACCAGGAAGCTCGTCGACATGCCGACGTCGAATCGCCGCTGTTCGGCATCGACCCGCTGCTCTGCCAGCGTGCGACCCTGCTCCGCGGTCTCGATCCGTTGACGGTTCTGCTCGAGTCGCAGCGCCGCATCACGCACTTGCCGCACCGCAATCAGTTCGACGTTTCGCAGTCGCGCCTGCGACTGATCCCGTTCCAGCTTCGCGCGCGCCAGGTTGGCTTCCTCGACGCTCTTTCCGAGCGGATAACTGAGGGTGAACCCGAGACTCCAGGTCGGGAAATCACCCGTGAGCACCTGATTGAGCACGGTGCCATATGACGTGCTCTCGGTGCCGACGACCGTCCCCGGGAACCCGCCGGTGCGCACGAGCCTCGTTCCCCCGAGGCCGTTCGGGTTGTAAACGGCCTGAAGGCGAAGATCGGGCAGCGTCTGATTCTTCGAGAGCAATACGGTCGTGTCGTCGATCTGAATCTGCTTGCGCGCCTCGGCGATGTCGGGGCGTTCGCTCAACGCGCGGCGGACCGCAACATCGACGTTCGGCGACGGACCCACCGGTGGGACGGCGTCAGCGGGCTCGATGTGCGCGGTCCAGAAATCCGATCGCCCCGGCTCGAAGATGATCGTTCGCAGCACATCCTCGGCCTGCAGCGCCGTCGTTCGCGCCACAATAAGATTCTCACGCCGCTGCGCCACCTCGGCCTGTGCCGCCACGAGATCGAGCGGCGGCGACTGCCCGACGTCGACCCGGGCCCGATTCGTGCGTTCGAGCTCGAGCGCCAGATCGAGCGATCGCTGCTGGACGTCGACGGACGCGCGCGCCGCCACGAGCGCCCAGTAACCGTTCTCGGCGTCGGCAGACGTGCGCGCGATGTCTTCCTGCAGCCTGAGATCGGCAATCTCACGCTGGCGCGTCGTGATGTCGAGCTGCGCCCGCGCGTTGTCGGTCTTGAAATCCCGCAGGAGCGGCTGAGAGAACACGGCCTGCAACCCGGCGGTCAGGGCCGGCGAAAACGTCGTCAGCGGACTGTTCGTCGTCGTGCGCACCGTATTGAACGACACGTCGTAGCTGGCGCCTCCCCACGGAAGCAGTTGCCCGACGCCTGCGGCCCCGGACCAGAAATCCGTCTTGACCGCATCCTCCCCTGAAAACAGATTCGACGACGGCGTGGTCGCGCTGTTGCGCTGAAGCGCTGACGACAACGTTGGCACGAATGCGGCCTTGGCCGCGGCGACGCGCTCTCCGCTGATCGCCGGGTCGTAACGATTCGCGGCAAGGTCCGTGTTGTTGGCGAGCGCCATGCGGACCGCCTCTTCCCGCGTCAAGCTGACGACGGGCCCGGTACCAGCCTGGGTCGGAGGTGTCTGCGGTAAGGCCGGCGCCGACTGGACGGCGCGTGCCGTCGACTGCGCCGCAGCGTCAGACGGGTGAACCAGCAGGATCGCAAGCACGACTGCCGCTGTCGCGGCAGCCGCGCGCCCGGCCCGTTTCCAGCGCCACAGCCGCACCTGGGCGGCGTCGTCAAACAACGAGTACGCGACAGGTGTTGCGACGAGCGTCAGCAGCAGGACCAGCGACTGCCCGCCGATGATGACGAATCCAATAGCGCGATTCGTGGCGGAACCGACACCGCTCGACAGCACCAGCGGGATCATGCCCGCCACGAATGCGAACGTGGTCATCAAAATCGGTCGCAACCGATCGCGGCTCGCTTGCACGATGGCGGCCTCCCTTTCCATGCCGCGCTCGCGCAGCTGATTGGCATGATCGATTTGAAGGATCGAATTCTTCTTCACGACGCCGAACAGCACCAGCAATCCAAGCGCCGAAAAGATGTTCAGCGACTGGCGAGTGATGATGATGGACAGCAGCGCGAACGGCAGCGTCAGCGGCAGCGACAGGAGAATCGTGATGGGATGGAGCCACGACTCGAACTGCGCTGCGAGAATCAAATACATGAACACGAGCGACAGCCCGAAGGCGAGCAGGAAATTCTGCGCCGCGCGCCCCAGCTCACGCGATCGCCCGGCAAAGCGGGTGCTGTACCCGGGCCCCATCTCCAGCGACTCCGCCGCGCGGGTCATCGACGCCATGGCCGGCGTCTGCGAGACGCCAGGCAGAAGACCCGCGAACACGGTCACCTGCCGCTGCCGGTTGAGACGATTGATTTCGGATGGAGCGCTCCCCGGCGTCAGGTGCGCCAGGTTTTCGAGCGGCACGCTTCCAACCCGGCTCGACGGCACGGTCAGCTGCGCGATCGCGGACGCATTGTCTCGATCGCCCTGACCCGCGCGGACGTGGACCTGGTACTGTTCGCCAGCTTCGTTGTACGTCGTCACCTGATCCCCTCCAACGAGAAGCCGCAGCGCCTCGGCCGCGTCCGATATCTGGACGCCGAGATCCGCAGCCTTCATTCGATCCAGGCTCACCGAGAGCTCGGGTTTGCCGACATTCAGCGAGGTGTCGACATCGACAACGCCCGGCTCTTTCTTTGCCGCCGCGGCGACGCCGCCGGCAAATCGCTCGAGAGCCTTCAGATCCGGTCCATTGATTGTGAACTGGATTTCCGCGTTCTGATTGCCGCCGCCCCCGATCGTAGCAACAGGACGGACGCCTGTGCGCAGATTCGCCGCGGCAAGCTCAGGCAGCACGTTCGCGCGCACGTCGTTCATGACTTCGAACTGATCGCGACGGCGTTCGTCAACCGGCTTCAAGCGAACGTAGACCGTTCCTGAATTCTGAGTTTGCGCGGGATCGTCAGCGACGGACACCAGCGTGTAAGCCACTTCGGGCAGCTGACGGATGCGCGTCGCCAGCCGGTTGGCGACGATCTCCGTCGCCTCGAGGCTGGTGCCTTCCGGCGCCCGCAGGCCGACTTCGAACTCGGACTGATCGTCGTTCGGCAGGAAGTTCTTGTTGGCCAGCATGAACAACGGGACGCTGCTCAACAGCACCAGGCCGGCGATCGCCGCAACGACCCACCGATGCGCCAGCGACCACTTCAGGATGGCAGCGTATCCGCGATCGAGCGGTCTGAAAAACCGCGAGTCCTTCGAGCTGCGATCCTCGACCTCGTGTCCGTCCACCGTTTCGTGGCGCGGGCGCATCTTGATCCATCGCGCAGCCAGCATCGGGGTCAACGTAAAGCTGACGAGCAGCGACACCAGGATGGCGAACGACATCGTAAAGCCGAAACTGGTCATGAACCGCCCGACGATGCCGCCCATGAAGCCTACCGGGACGAATATCGCGATGAGCGAGAGCGTGGTCGCCAGCACCGCGAGCCCGATTTCGCGCGTCGCTTCGATTGCGGCCTCGAGCGGCGGCATCCCTTTCTCCTCCACGAACCGGTAAATGTTCTCCAGGACGACAATCGCATCGTCGATGACGATGCCGACCGACAAGGTGAGGGCCAGCAGGGTCATCGAGTTCAACGTGAAGCCTTCGTACCAGATCAGGCCGAACGTGGCGATGATGGAGGTGGGAATCGCGACGGCCGCGATAATCGTGGACCGCCAGTTCCACAGGAAGATCAGGACGACGGCCGCCGCGAGGATCGAGCCGACGATGAGATGCTCTTCGACGCTTCGAATCGACGCCTTGATGAACTCGGAGAGATCCCGAACCACCCGGATGTTGTAGCCGGCCGGCACGAGCGGACCGATATCGGCCAGCCGCTCCTTGACGGCGTCGACGACCTGCACCGTGTTCGTGCCTGACTGGCGCCTGACGGTCAGCAGCACGGTCGGCTCGCCATTCAAACTCGCCTTCGTGGTGGCGTCCGCCATCCCGTCGTCGATCGTCGCGACGTCGCGCAGGAGGATCGCATGCGCATCCTTCTGCCGTACGACGATGTCGCCGAACTGCTGCGGCGATTCCACACGGCCCCGGGTACGGAGCGTGAGCGCCGTCGCGCCCTGTTCGATACGCCCGCCAGGAATCTCGGCGTTCTGGGACTGCAGCGCCTTGGACACATCGGTGACCGTCAGGTTGTAGGCGCGGAGGCGGGCGGCATCCAGCGTGATGTTGATCTGCCTCGCGCGTCCGCCGGAGACGACGACCTGTCCAACCCCGTTCACGCTTTCAAGCTGTCGGCGGAGCGTCTTGTCCGCATACTCGGTGATGTCGCGAACCGGCTTCTTTGCCGAGACGGCGAGCGTCAGCACGGGCGCCGCGTCGGGGTCGAACTTCTCGACCGTCGGCTGCTGAATCGTCTTGGGCAGAAGAGGCAGGACGCGATTGACTCGATCCCGGACTTCTTGCGCCGCGATGTCGGCGTCCTTCTCGAGCAGGAACGAGATGATGACCTGGGACACGCCTTCCGACGAGGTCGATCGCAGTTCGTCGATGGCGCTGATGGTGTTCACCGCCTCTTCGATCTTGTCGGTGATCTCCGTTTCGACCTCTTCGGGCGCGGCGCCCGGCAGACGCGTCACGACGACGACCGTCGGAAAATCAACTTTTGGAAATCGGTCCACTCCAAGCTGCGTAAACGCAAAGGCGCCCACGATCGTGAGCGACAGGATGAGAACGCTGGCAAAGACCGGACGCTTGACGGATATCGCTGCGAGCCACTGCATGGTAGTTCTCTGAAACTGACTGGGAAGATTTGCCGGACGATGAATCGGTTAGCGAGAGATTCGACGGGCGCGAACTTCGAGACCGTCCGACAGATGTCCCTTCGGCACGACGGCCACGGTGTCGTCCTTGGTGACACCGGACGTGATCTCGACCTGCGGGCCGATACGTTCGCCGACCGTCACGATTCGTTCCTCGATCTTGTCGTTCTTGACGGCGTACGCGCGGCTGGTGCCCGCGACCGTTTCGACCGCCGTTGCCGGAACGAGAAGCGCCGGTGCTGACACCGGCTGCTGGATGAGCGCGGTGGCAAAGAGTCCGGGCTTCAGGCGTCCGTCCTTGTTGGCCGCCACGGCCTCAACGGTCAGCGCACGCTGATCCGTCCGCAGCGAAGGCGACACGAATCGAACCCTCGCCGGGAACATCTCGCCGGGATACGCGTCGACCGAAATCTGCACGGCCTGTCCACTGTTGATCAGTGAAACCGCCTGCTCCGGAACCGTCAACTCGACGCGCATCGGATCGACCCGCACCACCGTCGCGACGTGGGCGCCGCGGGTCACGTAGTCGCCGACGCTGACCAGCCGTTCGGCGACAAGCCCTGAGAATGGCGCCCGAATCGTCGTGTCTGCCTGGGCCTTGCGAGCGAGGTCGATGCGGGCACGCGCCGCCTGCAGCGACCGGTACGACTGTTCGGCCACATTCTGCGCCATCTGAAACTGCTGACGGGCCACGTCGACCTGTGCGCGCCGCTGGTCGTACTCGCTCTGGGACACGACTTTTTGATCGAGAAGCGATTTGATTCGCCCGAATTCCGCTTCCGCGAGGTCGAGCGAGGCCTTGGCGTTCATGACGTCGGGCACGCGATGCGGATCAAAGGCCTGGTCCGCCGAGAGTCCAAGCCGGGCTTCGATTTGAGCGGCGTTGGCCTCTGCCTCCTGGAGTTGGGCCGAAGTTTCGGTCGCCGAGATTCGGACGAGCACGGCCCCCTGAGCAACCTGCGATCCGCGCTCGACAGACACCGCAACGACGCGCCCTGCCGCTTCGGCGCTGACTTCAGCCTGCTCATCGGCCACGAGCGATCCGGTTACGCGCAAATACCGATCAATCGCGCGGCTTTCCACCCGCGCCACCTCTATCACCGGCGCCTCAGCCTTCGCCTCCGCTTTGACCGTCGTGCTTTCAGCGCCACACCCCGCGGCGCCGACGCTGATTGCCGCAGTCAGGATGGCTGCAAGCCCATTTCGCTTCTGAACTCTCATGACTTTCCGCTCCGCTATGAACAACTGTCTCGCTGGTCCGTTTATTCGCACGGTTCTGAATGAAACGTATGAGGAATGCCCGTGCGCAATCCCGTGAGCGCCGCCTCGAGCGTGTCGCGTGCGAGTGCGTCCGCGTCCTCGTGCGGGCTGAGGCGTCCGCACAGGCGCATCACCGCCGCGCCGTGGATCGCCGCCGCCAGAATCCGGAAGACCGCGTCGGCCTTCGTGCCCGGAGGCAGCAGCCCCTGATCGATGACGCTCTGGATGTGCGCCGACATGGAGCCCTTCATCTCTCTGATGAAACCGAAACGCTCCCAGTCCTTGCTGATGGGCGGCACCGATCGATCGAGGAACATCAACGCGAAGTACTCGGGATGCTCCTTGCTGAAGGTGTACAGCCGCCAGAATCCGGCCCGAATCTTGTCGATTGGATCGGTAATGGTCAGATCGGGTCCGGGTGCGAACAGCATCCGGAAGCCTTCTTCCGCAAGCGCGAGGAAGATGTCGTCCTTGCTGGGGAAATAGCCGTAAATGGCAGCAGGGCTGTATTCGATCTTTTCCGCGATCTTCCTGATTGAGACGTTCCGATAGCCTTCGGCGACGAAGAGCTCACGGGCCGCGTCCAGGATTGCCCGCGCGACCGCCTCCCGTTCACGTTCATGCCGTTCTTTAACGCCCAAAATCACCCCTGTGCCCGCCAGCTGACCCGCTCTGCTGAACGGTGTTTACTATTCTAACATTGTTAAGACGAACAAAGGGCCCCGATAGTTTCCAGGCGTCTGGCGTATGCTCTGCCGCATGGCAAAAATCACCGCAGAAGACGCACGCGAGCGGTTGCAAGCACTGCCGGGCTGGGCACTTGAGGGGGATACGATACGGCGGCAGTTCACATTTGCCGGGTTCCCCGAAGGCCTGGCCTTTCTGGTCAGGCTCGGGTTTGCCGCCGAGGCGGTCGACCATCATCCGGACCTCCTGGTGAATTACAAGCGCGTCACCGTGGCTTACAGCACCCATAGCGAAGGCGGGTTGACCGACAAGGATTTCGCCGGCGCGCGAGAGGCCACGACACTTGCGGCCGCGATGGGCGGCAAATAAAACTTGGAGCTCAAAAACACCTACAGCGCGCGGGAAGTGGCCGCCCTCACCGGACTGTCGGCCCGACAGCTTCAGTGGTGGGATGCCCGGCGGCTGTTCGCGTCCGCGGTGGCGTCGCGCCGCACCGCCGCGGGCGGATTCACCGAGCGCCGCTACACGCCCGTCGATCTGCTCGAGCTGATGGTGCTGGCGGATTTGCGGCGGCAGGGGCTGTCAGTCGGACGGATTCGATTGCTGCTCGACACGCTGCGGGACAAGTTCGGTATTCGACTGTTCGAAGCGATAGGCGGGACCGGCGCGCTCACGCTCCTGACGGATGGGCGCGAGGTCTTTGCCAGGACCGCGTCAGGTGAGTTCATCAACCTTCTGCGTGCGCCCGATCAACCGATGCTCGTGGTCGGCGAGCTGCCGATGTTGAAGGAATTGACTGCCAGAACGAAGCCGGCGAGGAAGAAGAAAAAACCTGCGGTCAAGCGGACGGCGCGAACCGCGGAACCGTAGCGCCGCGGCTATCCGATCGGAAACACCTTGTCGAGCCCGTCGGCGGGACGCGGAATCACGTGCACGCCAATCAGTTCGCCCACGCGCCGCGCGGCTGATGCGCCGGCATCGGTGGCCGCCTTCACCGACGCAACGTCGCCGCGAACGATGGCGGTGACGAGACCCGCATCAACTTTCTGCCAGCCGACGAACACCACGTTCGCGGCCTTGACCATGGCATCAGCCGCTTCGATCATGCCGACCAGCCCACGTGTTTCGACAAGACCGAGCGCTTCTCCGGGGAGTTCTTTTGCCATGAGTGTTCTGCACGTTGCTGCGGACTGACCCTGCCGTGGGGGCTCCGAACGGTCCGAGCCTCCCGACGTTGCCAGTCTACTACGCATTCAGCGCGCAGACACCACAGTGCGCGAACCCTGAACGGACACTGAAGCCATCTCATAGACCCAAACGGGCTCGGCAAACAAATACCGACGACGCGAGCGAGCGACAGCGAGTGAGCCACGCGAACGGAGCGCGCCGGCGAAGCGGCGCGCGAGAGAGCGTGTAGGGGAGTCCGAGGGGCAAAGCCCCTCGGAAGTTAAAGAAGCCGAGCGTCGATGTTGCGGTGAAGCCGGGGAAGACCGGCCGCGTATCGGTGAGTCCAAGATGTCCATGCACGACCTCGGTAAAGACCGAGCGGAAATCGGTCGTCACCGACAGATCGCGGCCGTCGTATCGTTGCTCGCGCGCGAGTCCTGGCCAGTGGCCGTAGACCTTGCCGCCGCGTACCGGGCCGCCAATGATCATCATGGCGTTGCCGTGGCCATGATCCGTGCCGCGATTGCCGTTCTCGACGACCGCACGGCCGAACTCCGACATCGTCAGGACGACGACGTCCTGCATGCGATCGCCGAGGTCACGAACGAGTGCGGTCAATCCCGCGGCCGAAATCGTCCAGGCGGGTGCCAGCTGATACCGACTGCCGCCCCTTCGTTGACGTGGTGATCCCAGTTCCCTGATTCGGCGAACGCGACCTCCAGCCCGACGTCGGACTTGACGAGTTGGGCGATCTGCTTGAGCGCTTCGCCAAACCCTGAGCGTGGATACTCGGCGCCGTTGGCTGGGGTGTACCGTGTCGAGGTCGGCCGACTTCAGCATCCTGACCGCGTCGAATGCCTCGCGTCCGGTCGAGTGCAGCACGCGGTCGGCCGCCGCGGCGTACTCCGACTCGAACGACGACTGCACCATCTCGCTGGATGCTCCACTGCGAATGCCGAACCGATTGATCTGGCCGATGGCCAGCGCCGGCGCGACTCCCTGCAGCGCGCGTGGCAGCTGCGATGCGAGTGCGACGGCCCTGAACGGCGTTGCCGCCTCATGCTCGCGGGCGTGCAGATACCGATTGAGCCACCCGTCAGGCGTGCTCTTGACGCCCGGTGTGGCGGTCTCCATGTAGTCCTGCGCATCGAAGTGCGAGCGCGTGCCGTCCGGCGAGCCGGAGGCATGCACGATCGCCAGGCTGGCGCGCGTCGTACAGCGGCTTGAACGGCGCGAGCCGCGGATGCAGACCGAAGAAGCCGTCGAGATCGAGCGCCGCCTCCGGCGATCCGCCCGGTCGCGCGATGGCCAGGCGAGGTCGTGCGGTGTAGTACGCGCGCTCACCGAAGGGAACGATCATGTTCAAACCGTCGACCGCGCCGCGCTGGAAGATCGTGATCAGCACGCGGCGGCGAGCATCCGACGCGGCAACGGTTCGGGCGAGAAACTTCGGCGCAAAGCCGAGGCTGACGAGCGCGAGGCCGCCGTTCTTCAGAAATACGCGGCGCGAGATCATGGACGCTCCTACCTTCTCTGAAACTCCGGCGAACCGAGGAGCAGTGCGACGGCCTGGGCGGGCCGTGAGTGCTTTCGCGACGGTCGCCCGCGTGGTGGACGAGAGATCCCCGGCAAGAACCTGGTCGGTGAATGTGTCGCGCGCCGTTTCGACCCGTTGCTGCCGGGCGCAGAGGGAGCGCGCATACCGCGCAGGCGGCCGTCGGTCAATGACACGGCGAAGTTCATCCGGCTGAGGAGCGCGCCGGTGTTGACCCACGCATCCGCGCGATCCGCATAGCCGGTCGGCGGCTGGCACTGATATAGAGGCATGCCGAGTTCGCGCAAGGCCTGCACGAGCGGCATTGCGTTACGGGAGTCGGTCCGACGACGCGCGAACGGCCGATGCGACGAACTCAAACGGTGTCTTGACCTTTGCGCGATACGCATCCGGCGCGAAGAACTCCGGCGACGTCACGATGGTCCGGACCACTTCGCGGATGTCGCCGTTCGTCTCGCGGAATCGCTCGGTCGCGCGATCGACGAGTGCCTCGGGAGGCTGGTCCGAGACGAATCGTCGCGCGAGCTTGGTCGCGATGAAACGAGCCGTCGAGGGGTGAGCGGCGAGGATATCGAGCACCTGCTCCGCATCATGTCTGCCACCGCCCGACTTGATCTTGTGACCGAGCACAACCTTCTCGCCGTCGTCGTGCATGCGCGGCTCGAAGCCGAAGCCGCCTCCCTGCCGGGGATTCGCGATCGTCCAGCCCGTCAACGCGCGAGCAACCTCCTGCACATCTTTCTGCGTGTAGCCGCCATCGACGCCGAGCGTGTGCAGTTCCATCAACTCCCGCGCGTAGTTCTCATTCAAGCCGCGTGGCCGGCGGTTCTGTGCCGCTGCAGGAGCATCGGCGATCGTCCGCCGGGGAGGCTTGCCGAATTGTCCAGGCCGTGCGAAAGGCCTGCGTGGATTCGCCCGCTGGTTGCGTTGATCGTTGGACGCCGATGTCGGCGCGCCTTCGGGCGCGGCGCTCTGCCAGTTGTCGAGATAGAACAGCATCGCCGGGCTTTCGGCCGTTGCGCCAAGCAGATCGCGGAACCTGCCGAGCACGTGCGGCCGTATGGCGTCGCGTTCGTACTCCGTGAGGTAGTTGCGCGTCTGACCCTTGCCCGCAAACACGTTGAAGTGGTTGAACCAGAAATCGACCAGGACCTCGTTGAGCTGTCGGTCGCTGTAAATTGCGCGAAGGATCTTCTGCTGCGCCAGATCGGCGAACACGCGACGCTCGCCCTGCATGAGCTCCACTTGCGCCGGCGTGCGCATGTCGCGCTTGTCGGTCGCCGCCTCCGCAGGTTGATTCGCGGCCTGCTGTTGCGTGCGGCGACGCTCCATCTGCGCGGGCTGGAAATATTCTGCAGCCAACTCGCGGCTGCTTCTGGTCAGGGTATCGAGGCTCGCGAGACGCGACGTCATCTCTGCGTCGGGCAGCGTTTCGGGCCGAAGCTGCTGATCGATGTATTTGTCGAGACCGATCTTCCGCACGCGATCGATGTCGCCCGGCGCGGCACCAAATCCCAGGCGGTTCAAGACATGCACGATGGTCTTGTCATCTGGATTCTTCGGAACAGCGGATGAGGCCGAAGCGATGACACCTGTTGGAGTCGCGCTGAATCCGATCAGGACCAAGCCGAGAGAGCCCGCAAGGAGCATCCGCGAGGGTCGAGTGAGCATTGGACGCATACGACACACCTGTCAGCCGGCCTCTTGACCAGCCGTCTGACAGGATTAGACAAGTCTCGAGCTGGGACCGTTAAACCGGAGAAAGACGTGGCGACCGCTTTTTGGACGACGAAATGGACTAAGCCCAGTTATATCTATGACTTCAGGTCGCCGAGAATCGAACGCGCGGCGTTTTGGCCAGACCCGCCTGTGATCCCACCGCCAGGATGTGTGCCGGCGCCGCAAAGGAACAGCCCAGGTATCGGCGTCCGATAACGCGCCCATCCGAGAACCGGTCGCATCGTGAAGAGCTGGTCGAGTGACAGTTCGCCATGATGGATGTGACCCCCGCTCAGCCCGTAGGTCTCCTCGAAATCCATCGGCGTAAGCACCTGGGCGTGTTCCACCACTGACTCAATCCCGGGCGCGTAACGGTCCAGCGTCCGCATCACGTTCGACAGGAGCTCCGGCCTGGCCGCCGTCCATGAGCGTCCGCCCGACAGCTGACGCGGCGTGAATTGCACGCACACCGACAGCACATGCTTTCCGGGGTGCGCGAGTGACGGATCACTGAGGGTCGGAACACTCATATCGAGATACGGCTCCGCGGGGATCTCGCCATACTTCGATGCATCGAACGCGCGCTCGAGGTAGTCCACGCCGGGGCCCACGTGAAGGCGTCCACACATTTCCGAGTTCGAAATCCCGGTGAACACCGGCAAGGCGCCAAGCGCGAGGTTGACCTTGGCCATCGTTCCGCGCGAGCGATAGTTCCGAATCCTCGACGCGAACCCTGGATCGAGATCGACAGGATCGACGAGGTCCAACAACGTGCGCCGCGGATCAGCGTTCGAAATCACCGCCGTGGCGGACACCTCAGTGCCGTCATCGAGAACAACCGCGGCCACGCGACCATCTCGGACGAGCACGCGCCTCACGCCCGAGCTCAGGCGAATCTCGGCGCCGGCTTCACGGGCAGCGTCCGCCATAGCTGCCGTCAGTGCGCCCGGCCCTCCCTTCACCGTGATGCTGCTTCCCCCAGGGGCAGGATCGGCCGCGGCGTTGAGAAGCAGGAGAGCCGCGGTCCCCGCGGATCGCGGGCCTTGTGCGGCGCCGAAGATGCCGCGCGCGGCGATGGGCGCCTGCACCAGATCCGTCTCGAACCATTCGCCGACCAGATCGGCAGCGGACATCGGTCCCCATCGAATCAGCCGGTATCCATCTTTCTTGCCGAGCCCGCGGAAGCGGAATCCGGCCCTGAGCAGTTCCCACACGTCGCCGCGATCAGGCCCATCGATGGACGGGCGGCGTTGCCGAGAGCAAAGGGGCCAGAAAGTTCGAGAGTCTCGCGAGCGTCTCGCAGAACTCGATGTATTTCTCGGCGTCGCGCGCAGAGTGCCTGCGGATCGCTTCGGCAGTGCGATGGTGATCGACGGAAAAGACCAGGGCCGGACCATCAGCGGTGAGTGCTGCCAGGCGCGGGTTCGGCCGAATGAACTCGACGCCCCGAGACTCGAGCCGCATGTCGCGGACGACCGACAATCTGAGTGGTCCGATCGCATGAGCCAGTGACGGCGCGCGGAAGCCAGGCGCGATCTCTTCCGTCGTCGCTGTTCCACCAACGACAGGCCGTCGTTCGAGCACCAGCGGCTTGAGCCCGCCCTTCGCGAGGTAGAACGCGGCCGTCAGGCCGTTGTGCCCTGCCCCGACGATGATGACGCGGCTCACTCGCGCGCTCCCAGATCCTTGAGGATTCGCCGCGCGGCGTTCCGTCCGGGCGCGCCCATGATTCCGCCGCCGGGGTGGGTCGACGATCCGCACATGTAGAGATTCTTGACCGGCGTGCGGTACTGCGCCCACCCGGGCGCCGGGCGGAGAAAGAACAGCTGCTCGAGCGTGAGCTCTCCCTGAAAGATGTTTCCTTCCGTCAGTCCAAACTCCCGCTCGATATCGAGCGGGGTCAGCACCTGGCGGTGAAGAATGATGTTCCTGATGTTCGGCGCGTACTCGGCGATCGTGTCAATCACCGTGTCGCCAAACGCCTCACGCTGTTCATCCCACGTTCCCTCCTTCAGGTGATAGGGCGCGTACTGGACGAAGCACGACATCACGTGTTTCCCCGCGGGAGCGACCGACGGATCCGTGAGACTCGGGATGACGATGTCGATATATGGACGCTTCGAGTACCGACCGTACTTCGCAGTCGTCGTAGGCACGCTCCATGTAGTCGACGCTTGGAGAAATGGAGATCGCCCCGCGCAGGTGCGGACCGTCACCGGGCATCGCCTTGAAGTCCGGCAGCGCATCCAGAGCGAGATTGACCTTGCCGGACGATCCGCGAAACTTATAGCGCTCGATATCGGCGACGAACTCCACTGGCAGATGCTCGGCGCCGATCATCTTCATGAAAGTCACGCGGGGATCGACGCTCGATGCAATGACGTTGGCCGTGAGGTAATCACCGTTGGCGAGCACGACGCCGACCGCGGCGTCATCCTTCACGATGATTTTCGAAACGGCTGTCTCCGTGCGAATCTCTGCCCCCGCTTCTCTCGCCGCTGCCGCGATGGCTTCCGAAATCGCGCCCGTCCCGCCGCGCGACAGGCCCCACGAGCGAAATGCGCCGTCGATTTCTCCCATGTAGTGATGGAGCAGCACGTAGGCCGTCCCGGGTGATCGCACGCCGAGAAACGTGCCGATGATCCCCGACGCCGCCATCGTCGCCTTCAACACGTCGGTCTCGAACCACTGATCCAGAAAATCCGACGCGCTCATCGTCATGAGCTGGATCTGGTTGTACTGGTCGATCTCGCCGAGCGCCCGGAAGCGGCTGACGAGCGACCAGAGATCGATCAACCCGCGCGGATCAAGCGAGGAAGGATCGGGCGGCTCCAGTGTCAGGATTGGCTTCACGAAGCGGCCCATCTCGATCATGGCCTTGCCGTACTCGTCGTACGCTTCGGCGTCGAGCTTCGAGTGCCGCGCGATCTCGCGCCGCGTGCGCCCGTGGTCGTTGACGCGCCACAAGTGGTTGCCGTCAGGCATGGGCGTGAACGTGCCGTCGAGCGGAAGGATCTCGAGGCCGTGCCGCGCGAGATCGAGCTCGCGAATGATCTCGGGCCGCAGCAGCGACACGACGTAGGAGCAGACGGAATACTTGAAGCCCGGGTAGATCTCTTCCGTGACCGCCGCGCCGCCCAGCACGTGACGACGCTCCAGCACGAGGACTTTTCGGCCCGCGCGCGCGAGACAGGCGGCGTTCACCAGACCGTTGTGGCCGCCGCCGATGATGATGACGTCGTAGTTCATGCGAGTCGTGCCCGGGGACATTCAGTCGGATGAAAAACAGTTCGTGCGTGCGCAGGGCACGCGTGCTCAGAGGCCGGCGGTTCGCGAGCAGAGCAGGGCGAGCATGAAGTCGGTTCGGATTCTACTCTATTATCTTGCTGTTGTCGGACCGGGATCCGGGATCCGGGATTATCCGGGATCCGGGATCCGGTCCGCCGCTGCGCTCGGCGCGGAGGGCTGAGCCTGGATTTAAGGATCCGAGGATTTCGAAGATTAGATTCACGATCAGTGACGAGAGGTTAAGCTTGGAAGTGGTTTCAAAAATCCCTGCGCGAATCAACAATGTTCACCCTCACGCCGCATCATCGTCCGAGACGAACAGGAGAGAGGGAGAAAGGGAGTTAACGTTGTTTCTCCCCTTCTCCCGTTCTCCTGTTTGATCCTGTACAAGTCAGGGTCACTGGGGATTCCTATGCCAATTGGCACCGCCCTTCATGAACGCACGCTCGCGCTCTGCGAGAGCCTGAACTACCGGGAGTGGTCCGGCTACTATGCGGTCAGCGCGTACGAGGGGCATCACGAGCACGAGTACAACGCGATCCGGAACGCCTCGGCGCTGATCGACGTGTCCCCGCTGTTCAAGTACATGATCACCGGCCGTGATGCGCCCCGGTTCGTCGACCGTCTCATCACGCGCGACGTGTCGAAGATGTCGGCCGGTCAGGTGTTCTACACACCGTGGTGCGACGAGCGGGGCCGTGTGATTGACGATGGGACCGTGTCGCGGCTCGAGGAGCACCGGTTTCGCTGGACAGCCGCGGACCCGAGCCTGCGCTGGTTTTCGCAGAATGCGATTGGTCTCGATGTTCGGATCGAGGATGTCTCGGAGAGCGTTGCGGCGCTCGCCCTTCAGGGCCCCACCTCGGCGCGGCTTCTCCGCGCGGCAGCCGACGCCGACATCGACAACCTGAAGTACTTCCGCGTCACCAGCGGCAGCATCGCCGGTGTGAGCGTTGACATCTCACGGACGGGATATACGGGCGACCTGGGATACGAGATCTGGATGCCGGCGCCGGATGCGCTTCGCGTCTGGGACGCGCTGATGCACGCAGGCAAACCATTCGACATCAAGCCGACCGGCATGCTCGCGCTCGATGTGGCGCGCATCGAGGCGGGGCTGCTGCTCATCGACGTGGATTTCTCCGGCAGCAAGAAAGCGATGATTGCGTCGCAGGCCTACTCCCCGTTCGAAATGGGTCTGGGCCGGCTCGTCAATATCGACAAGGCGCGTTTCATCGGTCAGCAGGCGCTCCGATTGGAAAAGGAACGAGGGCATGCGCGGCAAGTCGTCGGGCTCGAGATCGAGTGGACCGAAGTCGAGCGCATTTACGAGAAGCTCGGGCTGCCGCCCATGGTAGGCGCCACAGCATCTCGCGTCGCCGTGCCTGTCTACTTCGGAGATCGCCAGGCTCGGCAAGGCCACTTCGACCACATGGTCGCCCGTGCTGAAGCGAATGATCGCACTGGCAACGGTCGATCGTCCGCATTTTGCCGAAAGTACCGTCCTGCAGATGGAAATTACGGTTGAGGCGGTTCGCCATCAGGTCAGCGCGAAAGTCGTCACGACCCCGTTCTTCAATCCCCGACGCAAGGTGGTTACGCCGCCGGCATAGGACCCGAGTCGGGGGTGTACGGTTTACCCCGCGTGATCGTTGACTAGTTGATGGCCATGTTCGCCGGATCCGTCGCGGCATCGGTGAATCTGCCCGCTTTCTACGCACGGTACGAGTATCATCGGACCGATACTAAAGTACTGATGCCGGACCCTCGCATCCCCGCAAGCCCTCTCGAATCCACACAACAATTGCTGGACCTCGTCAGGCATGGCGATCGTGACGCGCTCGACCGCCTGTACACGCGCTGCCTGCCTCCGTTGCGTCGATGGGCTCGCGGCCGGCTGCCGGCGGCGGCTCGCGGCGCGCTCGACACGCAGGATCTCGTTCAGGACACCGTCGTCAATTCACTGCGTCGATTGGATCAGTTCGACTCGCGCCACGAGGGCGCGCTCCAGGCGTACTCTGCGTCAAGCCGTCCTCAACCGGATTCGCGACGAAGCGCGACGGTTCAGCCGTCGTCCTGTTCCAACCGAACTGTCCGATTCACTCCAGGCTGAGGGGGCGTCGCCGCTCGACATCGCGATCGGGCGCGAAGGCGTGGCGCGGTACGAGGCCGCGCTGCAGCGGCTGCGTCCTGTCGATCGCGAGGCCATCATTGGCCGCCTCGAGCTTCAGCACGACTATCAGGAGCTAGCACTTATTTTGGGAAAGCCGAATGCCAACGCCGCGCGCGTGGCCGTCACGCGTGCGCTTGCTCGATTGATGGAGCAACTCGATGTTGCCTGAGCGCGACCAGTACCAGTCGTTGCTCGAGTCAGTAGCCGACGGGACCGACGTCGACTGGGCCGCCCTCGATGCCGCCGCCGCGACCAGCGCCGAGCGCAGTCGATATCGCAACCTGCGCCTGGTGGCGCGCGTCGCCGAGCTGCATCGCACGCTCGTTCTCGAAGAGGGAGATCGAGCGCTCACGCACCTCGACGATGATGCGGCGTTGGCGGATCCTGCAACGTGGGGGCATCTGTCGATCGCGTCACGTCTCGCCTCGGGAGCCTTTGGTCAAATCTACCGGGCCCACGATCCACAGTTGAATCGGCCGGTCGCGCTCAAGCTGCTGCGCAGCGACATCACGCTGTACCGACCCGTCGATCGTCTGCTTGGCGAAGCCCGCACGCTCGCGCAAGTCCGTCACCCGAACGTCGTCACCGTCCACGGCGCCGACGTCCGCGACGGGCGTGCGGGCTCTGGATGGAGCTCGTGGACGGCCAGACGCTGGAGGCCTGGCTCGGCACGCACGGTGCGTTGGGCGCCGGCGAAGCGACCGCGATCGGGATCGATCTGTGTCGGGCGCTCGCGGCCGTCCACGGTCAGGAACTCGTCCACGGTGACGTCAAGGCACAGAACGTCATGCGCGAGAAGGGCGGACGAATCGTCCTGATGGACTTCGGCGCCGGGCGCGCGCAGGGTGCCGATGCGGCCGGTGTTGCCGGCACGCCGATGTATCTCGCGCCAGAAGTGCTGGCCGGCGCGCCGCCGACGCCCGCGAGCGATCTCTACAGCCTCGGCGTCCTGCTCTTCCATCTGCTGACCAACACGTTTCCTTATTCCGCTCTCGACATCGACACACTGCGTGCTGCGCACGCCGACGGCGATCGCCGATGGCTTCGCGATCTTCGCCCCGACGTGCCGTCTGAATTCGTTCAGGCGATTGAGCGTGCGCTCGAATCGGATCCTGCGCGGCGATTTGCAAGTGCTGGCGAGATGGAGCGGGCGCTTCACCGCGCGACCGGAGCGCCAGGCCGTGAAGCACCAGTTCCTGCCCCCGCGCCAATAGTCAGACGATGGTCGAGAGTCCGGCTTCGCTCTTACTGCGGCTGCGCTTGCCATTGCCATCATCTGGTTGATTACGGGGTCGCGAAGCATCCTCAAACCTGGCGGTATTGGAGCAACCAAATCAATCGCCGTGCTTCCGCTGGTGGAACTGTCGGGCACACCGGATCGGCCGGGCATGGGAGAGGGGCTGCACGATCAACTCATCACCACGCTTGGTCAGATCAAATCGCTGCGAGTGGTTTCACGAACGTCGGTGCTGCAGTTCAAGGGATCGCAGTTGCCGTCCTCGGCCATCGCCAAGAATCTGGGCGTTGACGCCGCGCTGGAGACCACGGTGTGGTACATCGACGGCGGTCTGGCCGGCACTTCCCGAGTACGTGTGAACAGCAGTTTGATAACCGCGGGCGAGAACGTGCCCGTGTGGTCTCAAACATTCGATCGGCCCGCTCGGAGAACTTCTCGCATTGCAAGCGGACATCGCTCGCGCGGTAGCGACGGGTCTGGGCATGTCGATTACGGCGTCGGAATCGGCGCGACTCAATCATCCGCAGCAGACGAATCCCGCAGCCGAGGCGGCCTACCTCCAGGGGCGCCAGGAATTGTCGCAGTACGGAAGCGAGCGCGCGCGCCGGGCGCTCGAGGCGTTCGAGAGAGCGACACAGCTCGATCCTCAGTATGCGCTGGCCCATGCTGCAACGGCCCGGGCGTACGTCGCTCTGGCAGACCACGGCGATATTTCAAGGCCCGACGGGCGTGCGTCTGCCTCAGCGGCGATTCAGAAGGCCTTGAACATCGACGACAACCTTCCTGAGGCGCGCGCCGCACTCGGAGATCTCAAGTGGTGGTACGAGTGGGACTGGCTTGGCGCGGAAGCAGAATACAAGCGCGCGCTCGACGTGAACCCGAGCTTTACCTATGCCAGAAAACGGTATGCGGGGCTCCTGACAGCCGCGCGACGGCTGGACGAAGGCGCCGAAGAGGCGGTGAAAGCAGAAGCGCTGAATCCCCTCTCTCCCGAAGCCATGACCGAGCACGGCATGATTCTGTATTACCGGCGCGACTACGCCGCGGCACGCGAGATTCTCCAGCGCGCGTTACAACTGGAACCGACGCGCGGCGGAGCGTTGGCGATCATGGGACGCATCGAGGAAGCCGAAGGTCATTTCGATGCGGCACTGGATGTGTTAACCAGGATGCGCGAGATCGTTGGAACTGGGAACACAGGGCTGGAGATCGAGATAGTTCGACTGGAGGCACTCACGGGGAGGCGCGACGAAGCGGAGCGACATCTGTCTGAGCTCCAGCGGGCCGCCACCGCCGCCCACCAGCGAATCGTCGCCAATAGTCTCGCGCAGGTGCAACTGGCTTTCGGCAATCGAGATCGCGCGCTCGACTTTTTTGAAGAAGCGATCAACGAGCGTGATCCATCGGTGCTGTGGCTCGCGGTTGATCCTCGCGTCGATGAGCTCCGCCCGATGCCACGCTTCCAGGCGCTTCTCGCCCGGCTGCGCATCCCTGACGCGCGCAAGAAGTGACGGGGTATCTCCTTGACCCCCGCTCGGGGAGTGGCCTAGACTCGCTGCACATTTCTGGGAGGATCTTCAGTGGCAAAACGATCGAAGAAGACTCGTGCGTCTGCCAGCCGCGCGAAGGGCACAAAGAAGGGCGCTACGAAGGGCGCGAAGAAGTCCGCCGTCAAACGTACGAAGACGCCGAAAAGGGCAGCCTTTTCGTCGTATCAGGAGCCGCGTGAGGGGCTCGACGTCAAGAAACTGAAGACGGACCTCCAGCGAGCCATCGAGACCCTGCAGCGCCGAATCGATCAGGGGGATCCAGCCAAGCGGCTCCCTGAAACGCGCGAGCTGTTTCTCAGCTGGGTGCAGAACATTGAGCAGACTGTCTGTGTCGGTATCGACGGGGGCCCTGCGGGGACGACATGTTTTTTGGTTCCTGACCTGCGGTGAAGGAAGCGCAGGGAAGGCCACTGCGGGTCAGGCGATCGCCGCACGTCCTTGTCTACTGGCGTGATGGACAGCTGATCATTCGAAACTACGCCACGGGAATCGCGACCACAGCCAATCCATTGGTGTGCTCGCTTCTGGACCTCTGTGGCGATTGGCGAACGCCGATTGCGCTGTCCAGCGCTTTTCCTCCCGAAGCAGCGGTCCGGATTCCTGCACTCATTGGTCGATTGGTCGAGCGCTCCTTCCTCGACCGCTCCGATCACCCACAGGATCCGCGCGCGCGAGCAATGACCGCTCTTCGATCGGTGGAACCCTGAAGCCGGATTTTTTCACACCGCCACGAAGGACGTCCGCTACTGGTCGCGGCAGGAATCGGCCCGCCGCGCGCGCAAGCGGGTTGACCCCAAACCGGCCAGTCAGAAACGTTATCGAGGGGTCGAACGAATCGACCTGCCAGAACCCGTTGAAGGGCAATTCGCCGGCATCGCGGCGGCCAGACGCACGTGGCGAAGATTCTCAAAGATACCCATCACGCTCGAGGATTTATCCACTGTCCTCGGTGTGAGCGCGGGCGTTCAGAAATGGGCGCGAGTCGGCGACAGCGAGATACCGCTAAAAACGTCGCCTTCCGGCGGAGCGCGGCATCCAATTGAATGTTATGCGGTCGTCCGCAACGTGACCGGGCTGAAACCGGCGATTTATCACTACGCGGCGGATCGCCACGCCCTCGAACGTATCGGGGGGCCGGTTCCAATCGATCGCATGCGTGCGTACGTGCCGCAGAGCCGGTATTTTGCCAACGCATCGGCGATGGTGTTCTTCACCGCCGTGTTTGCGCGACAGTTGTGGCGGTATACGTATTCGCGCGCCTACCGGGCGGCGCTGATCGAGGCCGGGCACGTCTGTCAGACGTTCCTCTTGACCGCGACGTCTCTGGGCCTCGCTCCCTACTGTGTCATGGGCCTGGCCGACACGCTCATCGAGACCGATCTGGGCATTGACGGAATAGCCGAATCGGTCCTCTATTGCGCCGGGGTAGGCCGTCCCCCTCGTGGCACCTCCTGGGCGCCCCTGCCCAGGGGAACGCTCACGGTCCGGCCAAATAAGCGACTTTTGGTCCGCTAATCCCTCGTCGCACTCCTGGGACCCCAGGGTACCTGCCCGCCTGTTCGTTTTTGCCAACCACATCGTTACATCAGACAGGAACCACAACGGCCCCAGTCGGGGCGAAGGGCAACGGACCTGAAAGGGAGCGGCCATGAACGCAGTGATGACGTTGAACGCGCTGGCGATGCGGCAGGTGAGCAGCTCACCGGTGCGAGTGGACGACGAAATGCGGAACTTCTGGCTGGAGCGGGAAAATGCCTGTCTCACACAGAGCAACGCACGGCTGCGCCTGCAGATGAAAGACCTCGACGCATCCTCCCGCACCTGGATACGGCTGTATGAAGCGGCGCTCGAGCGCGCCAACGCCGCCACCGCTGAATGTGCGCGGCTCCGGGAACAGCTGGAGAGCCGGTGACTGGATTTGGCTCCTGGCTTCTGGCTTCTGCTGGCTTCGCCCGGATCCCGGACCCCGGACCCCGGACTACGGAATCACCCGCGGTTATGCAACTCCACAATCATTCGATCGAACGCGTAGAGCAGGTCTTCGCGATTGGAATACGGTCCCGGGGTGTATGCCCGGGACGCGATGCCGGCCTGGGAGAGCTCGCACACGTGCCAGTCCTGGCGGTTCGTCATGTCCCAGAACTCGATCGCGTCCGATGCGCTGAAGTCCGGCCTGGCGAGTGAGTCCGGATGGAAGTGCCACTCGCAGATATTGACCGTGCGGTCCGGGCCCATCGGCCACAGCGTGTGCACCAGCATGTAGTCAGGGTGCAGGCTGAGAAGCATATTCGGAAAGATCGCGTAGTAGTAGACCCGCCTCACATCGTCCTGTGAAAGCCCCGGCAGGAATGCTCGAGGGCAGGTGCCGTCGAGTCGAGAGAGTCGCCACTCCCGGCCGCAGATCCATGCGGCCGCCCATGTAGGTCGCGCGAAGCGGCTCGTTCTCTCCGCTGAGATAGTGCGACAGCTTGTTGAGCGCCGGATGAAGATTCGGACAGTGCAGGCACTCGCTGTAGTTCTGAATGAGCAGCTTCCAGTTCGCCTTCACGTCGTAAACGATCCGGTGGCCGAGCCGTAAAGCTTCCATCTGCCACGGCCTGAACTTCGCCGGCAGGTCCGCCAGCTGTGACACGAGCGGTGAGGGATCCTGCGACAGGTTCAGAAAGATGTGGCCGTCCCAGACGTCCGCGTGAACCTGATGAAGTGGGTATTCCTCTTTTCGGAAGTGCGGAACCTCGTCCATGTGCGGCGCGCCGATGAGCCGCCCGTCAAGATCGTACGTCCACGCGTGATACGGACACTGGATGCTGCCCGCAAATATCCCCACAGGCTCGGTGCAGAGTTTCGTGCCCCGGTGTCGGCACACATTGTAGAAGGCGCAAACGCGCGCGGACTGGGATCGGGTCACGATGAGGCTTTCGCCGAGGACATCGCGCACGAAGAATTGCCCCGGCCGTTCGATCTGCTCGGTGCGCCCGGCCGAGATCCACATCCGGCCGAAAAGAGCCTCCATTTCGCGGTTGAAGTAATTCACATCGACGTAGTACTCCGCCGGAAGCGTAAAGCCTTCGCGGGGCATGACGGCGCGCGCTTTTACGACCAAGTCTGTCTGTTGTGACATCACCAATTACCGTGTTTCCACCGAGTGGAAATGATACAACCCTCGCGATGCTCCAGCCCACGATTTCACCGACGGGTTCGCGTCTCAAACGGGAGCTTGGCCGCTGGGATCTCACGGCAATCGGCGTCAACCAGGTCATCGGCGCCGCCGTGTTTGCGCTGCCCGCCACGCTCGCAGCGAGCGTGGGTGCCTGGAGTCCCTGGATGGTTGGGGCAGTCGGCATCGTGTCGATGCTGATCGGCCTGTCTTTCGCCGAAGTTGCGAGCCGCTTCGATTCGACCGGGGGCTCGTACATCTACACGCGGGTTGCCTTCGGACGATTTGCCGGATTTGAAGTCGGCTGGATGATGTGGTTCACAAGGGTGGCCAGTTGGGCCGCGGTGATCAACGTCCTGGTGTCGTCGCTTGGTTTCTACTGGCCGGCCATGACGGCAGGCGCGCCCCGGACGATGCTGATCGCGACAATCATCGTGGCTCTCACGGCGATCAACATCCGCGGCATTCGACTGAGCAGCTTCGTGGTGAACCTTCTCACCTTCGGTAAGCTGGCGCCGCTGCTGGTGTTCGTGGTGGCCGGTGTGTTCTTCGTCGACTGGTCCCGCCTTCGCCCGGATGCCATGCCTCCGGCCGCGGAGTTGTCATCGACCGGGCTTCTCTTGATCTACGCCCTCGGCGGTTACGAGGTTGTACCGGTCCCCGGCGGTGAGGCTCGCAACCCGCACCGCGACGTGCCATTCGCACTGATCATGACGATTGGCTTCGTCGCGGTGCTCGTGACCCTGGTGCAGATCGTGTGCGTGGGAACGTTCCCGGATCTGGCGGCCTCGAAAACCCCGTTGGCCGATTCGGCTGCACACTTCCTCGGACCGGGAGGAGCCGCCATGATCACGCTGGCCGCTGTGATCTCGACCACCGGGAACAACATGGGGGGAGCGCTGTCGGGCTCGCGAACGCTCTTCGCCCTCGCCGAGCAGGGGGACCTGCCGCGTTTCCTCGCGCATGTTCACGCGACCTTCGGTACGCCGGTGCCCGCCATTCTGGTCACTTCCGCCGTGGCGCTGACTCTCGCGTTGTCGGGAACGTTCCAGGCGTTGGCGACCGTGAGCGCGATCAGCCGGCTCGTCCTGTATCTTGGCACCTGCGCGTCGACGCTGCGTCTGCGTACTCGCCGGTTTCAGGGGACGGTCAATCCAGCCACGTTCGTCGTTCCCTTCGGCCCGCTCATCCCGTCGGCTGCCATCGTCATCGCGCTGACCATATTGGCAGGCGCAACAACGGTGCAGCTCCGCAATGGCGCGCTCGCCCTTCTCGCCGGCGCAATCCTGTACGTCACAGCTGTGCGTACTCGCAGAACGAACCCTGTAGAACCTGGCAGAACCCCGTAGAACCTGAGCTGGCTATTCGGGATTGATGTCGAGAACGTGGAGCCTGAAGACCGCAGCGGCAAACGCGAACGGTGTCAACAGGCCTATCGCCCAGATCAGCACGGTCAGCGCCGATTGCACCCAGCCGTTGGGTGCCAGCACGGCGAGCACCGGCGCAAACAGAATCGCGAGCGTACCCCCGGCGATCTGGCTGAGCAGGATCAATTCGAGCGGGGTCTTGAGGTGCGCCAGCGGCCCTTCGCGGATCTCGCGGTAGCTTCTCAGGAGCGACACGATCGCTGTGACTGGCAGGACCAGGCCCAACAACACGAGCAGGGGAAACCCGAACACCAGCAACGCGACTGTGTACTGGACCGTCAGCTTGTCGAGACTGTTGGGCAGGAAGCGGAGGAGACCCACGATTGCGGCAGGCACCAATGCATAGGCGATCGCCATTTGCGGACCGGCCGCTCTGATCCACGGTCGGCGCCGGGGAAATACCTGCGTGAAGTGGAAGAGCAGCAGTGCTCCCACGCCCAGTGCCGCCATCACCACGGCGGTGGCACCGAACGGCAATTTGGTGGGATCGGTGAGCCCGCGCAGCCACCAGAATGTCGGAATGCCGAAGACGATCAGGTTTGCAAGCGAGAATACGAAGAAGACTCTCGTGCGGATGTCCGATGGCGCCCGCAGCCAGGCGGCGGCTCCTATCGCGAGATACACAAGCGCCGCTGTCCCCTGGGTGACGCCATCAACCGCCGTGAAGGTGGGCGCTGGAAGATTGACAAGATCCATCGGCGGCCGATCAGGCGACGGCCTCAGGCTCTGGGGCGACAAGCATTTGGGAGACGCGTGGCGAAGACAGGGATGGAGTCAGTTGGTTGACTTCGCGCTTCGCTGATACACGATCTTGCCATCGAAAATCGTCGTGACCACTGCGGTCTGCCCCAGGTCCGCTTCGGGCTCTTCGAAGATGTCCGCTGACAAGACGACGAGATCGGCCAGCATGCCTTTCTTCAACGAACCTTTGCGTTGTTCGTCGAACGAGGCGTATGCCGGCACGGATGTGAACGCGTTGATCGCCCGTTTCAGGCTGACCCGCTCGGCCGGACTCCATCCTCCATCGGGCAATCCATCGGGAGTGGCGCGCGTGACACCGATCTGCATCGCCGCGAGCGGATTCAACGGCGAATCCGGCCAGTCCGTCGTGAAGGCGAGCTGTCCTCGTGCCGAAACGATGCTTCCGGCCGGCCACGCCCGTGAAGCCCGCTCGGGCCCGACGGCCCTGGCCCACGATTCCAATCGCTCGGTCGTCGGGCTCTCGTCGTACGGGTGAATCGTCGCGATCGTGGCAAGACGGCCGAAGCGAGGTACATCGGCGGCATCGACGAGCGCCACGCCTTCGACGCGATTGCGGCGGCCATGATCGGGCACGGCGTTCGAACGGACTGCGTGCTCGAACGCGTCAAGCGCCATGTGGACGGCGCGATCGCCAGATGCGTCAATGGTCACCTGCCAGCCGCGTGCATCCAGCAGCCGCACCAGGCGGTTGAGCGTGTCGGGCTCGACACGCGAAGGTCCGGCTTCCTCGGGTCGCGCCTCGTACGGTTGCAGGAGAGCCGCTTCAAATGATTCCACCGATCCGTCGACAGGAATCGTCACGCCGCCCATCTTGAAGAGCGGGTCGTCAGGGTATCGATCGGCGAGCGCTGCCATCCTCTTGAAGGTTTCCGATTCCGGCTCGCTGCCGACGGGGGTGGACGCGTACACGCGGACGCCCAGGTCACCAGCGCGGCGGACCTCGTCGTACAGGAGGAAGTCATCGGCGTGTTGTACGGTGTCTTGAATGCTCGTGACCCCGTTGCGGTGCGCTTCCTCGATGGCATCACGGAGGCCTCTGGCCCGCTCGTCGTGCGACGGCCGCGGCATCACCTTTGTCACCAGCGCGACAGCCGATCCCTTCAGCACGCCCGAGGGTGTTCCGGCTCGAGGGTCCTTCACGATGGTGCCATCGGCCGGAACAGCACTTCGGCGGGTTATCCCGGCGCTCTGAAGCGCCCTGGTATTGAGCCACGCCGCGCGCCCATCGTCCGAAAACAGGCAGACCGGACGATCCGATATTGCAGCATCTAGCAGTTGACGTGTGGGGGTGGTGGCCAGCGCGCCCACACTCCACCCGCGCCCGACAATCCACCCGCCATCGGGGTTCGACTCGGCCCACACCTTCACTCGTGACTGAATCTCGTCAACGGTTGAGGCGTCGGCGAGATCGACACCACTGAGCGCGAGTCCTCCCTCGATAAACCCGGTGCTAGCGTCGTTGAATCCCGGAAGGACCGCGGCGCCCTTCGCGTCGACCAGGATGGTCTGTGGCCGGCGAAGACGATTGATCTCGCGATTGCTGCCGACACGCAGGATCTGGTTCCCGCGCACGGCCACGGCTTCCGCCATCGAGCCCGAGGCATCAGCCGTGTAGACCTTGCCGTTGAACACAATCAGATCGACCGGCCCGTCGTTGTCGTCGCGCTGCGCGCCGACGATCAGGCCGGCGATAAGCGTGGCGGCAACGATGCCGACGACAACGTAAGTGGTAAGGCGGGCGGCCATGCTCTGTCCCGGGCGGGGCGGCACTTCCGCCCGGCGCTCGGCCTGGTGCGGCGATTCTAGCACGCGTACAGGGTCTCCTCGAAAGGCCGAAAATCGGGCATGTTACAGTCTTGCTCCGCTGGGGGCGATGCCGTTTAGGTTCTGCGAGGTTCTGCAAGGTTCTACCGGGTTCTTTGAATGCCGCGAGTCCTGCCGCACCCCGTAGCAGCCCGAATGTAGAACGAACATGGTAGAACCCCGTAGAACCCAGGAGAACCCTGTAGCAACCTAGAAAGCGCCTCAAGTCATGCGATTCGCCATTCTCGGATCGGGTGCCGTTGGCGGCTACTACGGCGCCAGGCTCGCCCGCGCCGGCCACGACGTCACGTTCATCGCGCGCGGCGCGCACCTCACCGCCATCCGCGAGCGCGGTCTCTCGATCCGCAGCCCGATGCTCGGCGATTTCACGGTCAGAGCATCGGCCGAGGAAGACACGTCGCGGGTCGGTCGCGTTGATGTTGTGCTGCTGGCGGTGAAGACGTACGACAATCCAACGGCGCTGCCGCTGATACGTCCGATGCTGGGCCCTGATTCATCCGTGCTGACGCTTCAGAACGGTGTCGACAGTGCGCAGGAGGTCGCCCGCGTCGCGGGTGAATCCGTCGTGATCGGTGGCACGACGTATGTCGCCACAGCGTTGACGGCGCCTGGCGTCATCGATCAGACCGGCACCCATCGTCGCATCGTGTTTGGAGAGGTGTTCGGCGAGCTGCCGAGGTTGTCTGCCCGCGTCCGTGTCGTCCACGATGCGCTCGCCAGCGCCGACATTCAATCGGAATGCGTCGACGACGGCCGGGTTCCAATCTGGGAGAAATTCATCTTCCTCGTGACGCTGGCTGGTTTTACCGGTGCCTCGCGGCTCCCGATTGGACCGCTCTGGGCAGACACCGGGATCCGCGCGCAGTTTTTGGAAGGCTGCCGCGAAGTCGAACGTGTTGCCCGCGCGGAAGGTGTCCAGGTATCGCGCGATGTCATCGAGCGCATCGAGAGCTACATCGACGCCATTCCCGGCACGATGCGGTCGTCGCTCCTGATCGATCTGTCGCAAGGCAAGCGGATCGAGGTCGAGGCGCTGCACGGATCCATCGTCCGTCGCGCTCGGGCCGCAGGGGTGGCGGTTCCTATTATGTCGACGCTGTATGCGCTGCTGAAGCCGTTTGCAGCGGGCCAACTCCCACCCGCTTGAGCACCGCCCGATAGCGCGGATGGCTTTGGAGCGGTGCGAGCGTTGGATCGACACCAAGAAAAACGCACGCGCCGAGGTGGTGGTCCACCATGCGCTCGACGTGATGCAGCGTTTCGTCGGTTTCTCCCAGACGGCTGTAAATGATCGCCAGCGAGAAATGCACCTGCGGTGGAAGCGTGGCGAAATCAGGCATCAAGGCCAGCTGTTTTTGCCAGTACGCCTGCGGCCCGCCTTCGCGGAACGCGAGGGCCAGCGCCTGACCATCCAGCGGGATCCCCCAGCATGGCTGCTGCGCGATGACGGAGGCGGCCTGTTCAAACTTGCCGAGCGTCTCGTATGAGGCCGTCAGGACATTGCCAGCCTCCTCGAAGCCCGGGAAGATCTCGCGTGCCTTGAGCGCCTCGCGGATCGCATCTTCGGGGCGGCCCGCGAAGTGATGGATCCACGCCACGCCGACGTTGATGAAGAGCGAAAGCGGATCCAATTCCCGGCCGAGGAGCGCCTCCCGCAGCGCGTCGTCGTGCCTTCCAGCAACCGCGAGAATCAAGCCATACACCGAGTGAGCCAGGGCGAGCTTCGGGTTCAGCCGGATCGCGGTCTGCAGCTCGCGCTCAGCCTCACCCACATCCCATCCCCAGAACAGCCGTTCGATCCCGAGCGTCACGTGCGCGTCCGCGATGTCGGGATCGAGCTCTATTGCGCGACGGGCCGCGGCAGCCGAGCGCGGGAAGCCGTCCGCCGGTGCGACGAACCCGTAGTAGGCCATCGCGCCGAACGCGTCTCCCAGCCCCGCATAGGCCAGCGCGTACGTCGGATCGAGATCGACGGCGCGCTCGAAATGGTCGCGCGCACGTTTGAGGCTGTCCGCCGAGAAGTTGTTCCAGTGGTACCGGCCGCGAAGGTATTCCTGATAGGCCTCGGGATGGACCGTCGTCCGCTTTCTCAGTTTTTTCTTCTGCTCGCCTGTGAGCTTCAGCCGCAACGCCTCGGAGATCTGCCAGGCGATCTCCTCCTGCACGGTCAGGAGGTCGCGCGTATTCTGGCGAAACTGTTCGCCCCAGAGCTGCGACTCCGTCCGCGTGTCCACCAGTTCGGCCTGGATGTTCAGGACGTCGCCGTGCTGCAGGACGCGTCCGGTCAGAATCGGTACGGGCGTTCAACGCGAGGCCAACCGTTGCCGGATCGGCCTGCAGGCCCTTGTAGCGGAATGCCAGGCTGCGGGGCACGACGCGGAGGCCGGCGAGCTGTGACAGGCTGTTGATGATGCTTTCGGTGATCCCGTCCGACACGTGCTCCAGCAGCGGATCCGCGCCGGCATTCACGAACGGCAGGACGGCCAGAGACTTGCCGCGCGCCCGCGCCCGGCGCGTCACCCCCGACGCGACGGACCCCGTGAGCAGACTGCGAAGCGCCATCGCGAGATCCTCGGCCGACTGGAAACGGCGCGCGCGATCGCGCACGATCGATCGCGACACGATGGAGCGCAGTTCCGGCGGCGCCGCGGGATCGAACGCGTCGAGGTCGGTGACCGTGTCCTGCAGCACGCTCGCGATGATCTCCTGCGGCGTCGCGCCGGTGAACAGGGCCTTGCCGGTGAGCATTTCGTACAGCACGCAGCCGGCCGCAAACACGTCGCTCCTGCCATCGACACGCTCGCCAAGCACCTGCTCCGGCGACATGTAGCCGAACGTCCCGAGGATCGTTCCCTGCACGGTCCTCGCCATCGTCGCCGGCAGGGTTTCGGTATCGAGCCGCTGCAGCGCGAGGCCAAAATCGAGAATCTTGACGAGTCCGGCGGAGGTAAGGAAGATGTTGTCGGGCTTGAGGTCGCGGTGAACCACGCCCTTGGCATGCGCAGCTGCCAGGCCCTCGGCCACAGACGCTGCGATGCGGACGGCTTCGCGCCACTCGATCGGACCCCGATGGAGTCGCTGCCTGAGCGATTCGCCCTCGAGAAGCTCCATAACGGCAACGGGAACACCATCGACCACGACCAGCTCGTAGATAGAGAGGATGCCCGGATGCGAAAGCGCGGCGACGGCCTTCGCTTCGGTCTCGAAACGGCGCCGCATTTCGGGGTCCGATGCGACGTGCGGCGCCATCACCTTGATGGCAACCTCTCGATCGAGCCGCTGATCTCGCGCTCGATACACCTCGCCCATTCCGCCCGATCCGAGCGTGGACAGGATTTCATACTGAGCGAGGCGCTGGCCTGGAGAAAGCGACATCAGAAGGTATCGGGGAAAGACTCATTGTATCGTGCCCTGACTGCCAGTCGAGCACAGCAGCGATGCCCACGCACATCGGATAGAATTCAGTCGTCTCGTCCGACGTGACTGTCACTCCTTCCATTGTCGCAATCGTGATGGCGTCGGGCGCGGTTGCCGGATGTCTCGGCGCGCTGCTCGGACTCGGCGGCGGCGTCTTTCTCGTTCCCTTTCTGAACGCCTGGTTCGGGCTCGACTTCAAGACAGCCGCTGCGATCAGCCTCGTGACCGTGATTGCCACGTCGAGCGCCGTCTCAGCCGGCAAGGCCGGCCGCAACCTGATCAATCTCCGCCTTGGAATGCTGCTCGAAGTCGCGTCGGCTGCCGGCGGCGTCGCTGGCGGTATCACGGTCGCGCATCTTTCGGACACCACGCTGGAGCGTGGCTTCGGTGTCGTCACGGCGCTGATCGCGGTCCTGATGCTGACCCGCCTGGAACGGCGGAACGTCATCGTGGACACGACCGTCGACCCGGGCCCGCTCGGCGGGCGATTTCATGATGACGAGAGCGGCGGTGACGTCGTGTATCGTGTCCGCCGGCTGCCGGTTGCGCTCGGGATCTCGTTCATCGCCGGAAATGTCTCTGCGGCGTTTGGCATCGGCGGCGGAATTCTGAAGGTGCCGGTGCTCACCGCCTGGTGCGGAGTGCCGATGCGTGTCTCGGCTGCGACCAGTTCGCTGATGATCGGTGTCACCGCCGTCGCGTCCGTGCCGATTCAGTACGCCAATGGTTACATCAATCCTCCTCTTGCCGCGGCCGCAGTGCTGGGCGTGCTGATTGGCTCGCGCGGAGGCCTGTGGTTCGGGGCGAGAGCGCGCGCGAAATGGCTGAAGCTGTTGATGGCGCTCGTGCTCGTCTTCGTCAGCATCATCTATCTGCGGAGAACTTTGTGATCGACGGCGATTCTCCGTCGCTGACACGGCTCGAGGTTCGGCTCGGCCACCTGCTGGTCACGGGGGCCATAGCCAGCGCAACCCTGCTGGCCGTCGGGCTGGGCCTCTGGCTGTCGAACTCGCACATGGGCACGGCGCTCTGGCTGCTGAACGCGGGGCTCGTTGTCCTGATGTCCACGCCAATTCTGCGCGTGCTCGTCTCGTTCCGAGAATACGTCGTCATGCGCCAGTGGTTCTTTGCCGGTGTGACGGCCGTTGTCCTGCTGGAGTTGACGGTGACGGTGCTCGTGGCGCTCAGTCGGAGGTAAAAAAGTTAGAAGTCAAAAGTTAGAAGTTAAAAGTAAATCCCTTGTTACTTCTAACTTTTAACTTTTAACTTTTAACTTTTGCCTTTCACCGCGTCTCTGCCTTCCCGTACGCCTCAGGACTCGACGGAATCCCGCCCTGATTGACGGCCGCGGCCATTTCCTTGAGCCGGTCCTGCGCCGCGGCGCGCATCTGTTCGAGCAGGTTTGTGATGCGCTGCGCCTGCCTCACGACCGTCGCCAGATCGCGCTGAAGATTGGGATCGGGATAGCCACGCTCGAGGAGATCGCAGTGGCCGATGATCGTCTGCAACGCGCTGTTGATTTCGGCCGCAATCGAGAGCGTCAACTCGGACATCGCCTCCATCGTCTGATACTTGCCGACCGCGACCTGCAGCTGCTGCGCCACGTAGGCAACGGCAAAAATCTCCGCGATGGGCAGGAGCGCGTCCACGTGCTCCTGGTGGAACGCACTAGGTTGCCGCGAGACGACGTTGAGCGTACCGACGGCCCGGCCTTTTGCCAGGAGGGGAAGAAGCAGGGCCGATTCGAGCCCGGCGGTGTGCAGCACGTTGACGTCCAGGAAATCTGCGGCGTGAACCCGAGTGTCGTTGATGATCAACGGCTCGCGCGATCGGACGACGGTGCCGAGCGCGGTCCGGTCGGCTTTGAAGACCACGTCGGGCCGCGGCCGGGAGCGGCGCTCGACTTGATTCACCCTGGCCGTATACGTCTGGAATTCCTGCCCGTCGTCGGACAGCAATGCAAGCCCCACGCGATCGCAGGGAACCAGGCGGACGATGCGTTGCGCGAGCGCCTGGAACGCGAGCGGAACGTCGACGGACCGTGAAATGATCTGGAGAATCGCGTTGCGCATCTCCAGCTGCTCGACCTGATCGAGCGTCGCGGTGCGTGCGCGCTCGTGCTGGGTGATCGTCTGCGCCAACCCGCCGATCCGGCTCGTGGACACCACGGCCAGGATCAGGATGACAAACCAGGCGATGACGAACTGAACGACGATGATCGTCGTGCGCGAGATGCCGCCGGGAGCTGTCCACGCGATCAGCTGGATGACCGCGAACACCAGTACGAGACCCCAGATGCCGGCGACTGCGGCGCGTGGGTGCCGGAAGTTCATGTAACGTTCCACTGTATACGCCTCAGCCGTACGGCTCAAGCCACTCGCGGGTTCCTCTCGGTTCCTACACCTTTGCCAGAAAGCACCGCATGGCTGCCGATCGTTCGGTGGCGCTCACGAGCGGAAAGGTTTCGAGCACGTGTTGAAAATCCAGGACGGTCAACCCGTACAACCGTGCGACTGATGCCTGCAGCTCAGCCGATGCCGCCGCGTCCGACGCATCGACGCTCAGTCGAGTACTCAGCGCGACGATGTCGCGGAATTCGGATGACTCGACCGAAGGCCGCGGCACCGGCAGGCGCTCGACGATCGAGACGTTGACGTGGGTGGTTACGCGCGTTCTCACCAGGTAGTTGGCGACAAAACTGTTGAAGATCCCGCACAGGAACTGCTGGACACTGGCGTCGATGGCGTTTCGCATGCAAAAAAGCGTATGTGTAGTGACCACGTTTCCTGGCAGGATCGCGGCGATGAGCGTCAGACGATTCGTTGGAGCGGCCACATCCCGGTACGCGAGCCGCGGTCGTGTGAACCTGCGGGAGCCGAGCAGCCGCCGAGCGGTCGTAGCAGCGATGTGACGTTCAGCTCTGTCAGTATCCACGGTAAACGGACGAAGCAGCTTGCCTTCGAGAACGGGAAGCAGGTCCGCCCCTCCACGCTCCGTAAAATGCATTCGATCGTCGGTGGCGTTCAACTCGCGCCCGAAGTGCACGTCCCAGCCATCAGCGGCGCCAAGCGCACAGAACTGGAACGCTGTTCGAGCAACGATCTCGGCGTCGGCAGTGGTACGAATATCGGGGACCGCCAGTTGATCGCCGGAGAGCCTTTCGATGACGGAGCGACGTACGGCGACCGCGTCCATGTCGCCAACATCCGGAATCGTGTCGAGAACCGCCGGTGAGCGCACACCAGATCGACACGGGATCGATATCGTGCTGCCTTCACGGGAGGCCGTCAGGAGCAGGAACTTCAGGCCGCGATGGATCGGAAACACACCGTCGCGGTTCTCGACGATCACGAACGTGTCAACGGCATGTTGATCGAGCAGCGCCCGCCGAAGGTGCGCGCATCCGTGATCGTGCGCGAACCCCGACGGCAGCACGATGCCGATTCGGCCCCCGGGGCGCACCAGCCTGAGCGCGCGCTCGAGAAAGATCTGATACAGGTTCGCGTGTCCGTCACCCTGCCAGGAATAGACGCCTGATGCGCGCGCGAATGCCGCCACCGCGCGATGGACGTTCGTTCCCCGGTCTCCGCGCACCATTTCCCACGGAGGGTTTCCGATGACCGCGTCGAAGCCAGGGCGCATCGACGGCCTCCCGGACATGTCGTGAAACACCTCCGGGAATTCGAAGTGCCAGTGAAAGAATTGCTCGCGCTCGGCGACTGCGCGCGCGCGGTCGAGAAAAGGTCTTGATACGTGGCCGGGAAGGACGGCGCCGCGCCCCAGAAGCTCGTCTGCCAGCGAAGCGAACGGAGATTTCGTGCGCGCCGCTCCGTCTTCATCGAACCAGTTGCTGCACCAGAGATCGGCGACGGCCTTCCATGACATCAGCGGAGCGTCAGGCCGACGAAGCGAAGCCAGCAGGCGTTCTTTCGATCGGACCTGCTCCACCGTGTCGCCCGGCTCGTTTGCGATCAACTGGCGCGGAGCGATGATTCCCCGAAGTTCCCGATCAATCAGATCCGCATCGAATAACGGCAACCCTTCGGATCGTCGTCGCAGGCGGCCCGTCGATGACGGCGGTCGCAGGATGTCTTCCAGCGAAGCTCCAACGATGCTGTTACCGGCACGAAGGTGATGATCGAGGAACGTAAGCGGCTTGTCGCGCGCAAGGGTTGCCAGCCACAGGGACAATCGCCCGAGTTGGACGGCCATCGGATTGATATCGACACCAAACAGGCAGCGCTGGGCGATCGACCGCCGAAAGCCAGCGCGATCGTGCTCGTCGAAGTCGGAAGACGACAGCCCTTCGCTTCGGATCAGGGCGGATTCATACGCTGAGGCGAGATATCGGCAGGCTGCCACCAGAAACGCGCCGCTCCCCATCGATGGATCGACTACTCGCAGGGCCAGGATCTGATCCGGGTTGGCGTCGCCGACCAGCGGCGCCAGTGCCCGCCGGACCATGAACTCCGTCAGCGCGCGCGGCGTGTAGAACGTCCCCGTTGTCTTGCGGCGGTCGATACGCTTCAACGTCAGCGGATGTGCGCCGCCGGGGTCAGATGCAGGCGCGTAGTCGAGGATCTCGTTCGTACACACCCCCGAGCTGCTCCACTCCGAGATCCGCATACGCGATGCGATGTCGGCCCCCGTTTGACGCCCGCGTCGTCAAGGCCAGCACGGCATTGCGGACCGCGGCGTCGTCCAGGGCGAGCGAGTCGGCGAGGGGCGCGTGCGCGGGTGAAAAGAGGCGGCCGTTGAACGGTGGAACGCGCAGGGCTCCGGCGCGACACCCGTGATGGGCGAGCCGAGCGATGGCCTGTAGTGATTCCCACAACCCGGCAGGTCTTGCCTGACGTTCAGTTGGATTCCGGAGGGACTCAATCGTGTAGTTGTCGCGATAGACGGGATGCCATTTCGGGACCAGGCCCCGCGCTTCGGCAAACAACAGGAACAGGATGCGGTAAATGACGATGAGGGACTCGTCGAACAGGGTCGCTGTATCGGAGGCCCGCGTGCGCCGCGCGGTGGCAAACGCCTGTAGAAGCGAAACGAGCGCGTCTCGTACACCGTGCTGTAACGAGGCCCGGACTTCGGACCGATGGCGGTCCGACAGCGCAACAGCCCGATCGAGCGCCGATTCTTTGCCGCCGAACGCGTCGCGATTCAGCAGCGTCCACAGGAGCGTGAAAGAAGCTGGATCGTGAACGGCGATCTCGAGGTCGAACTGCGCGAAGCGCCTGGCGTACAGTACGAGTGGCGTCGAAGATTCGAATGGCTGGTCCCGTGATCGAGATGCACCATCGCAGGCTGTGGGCGATGCCGTAGCGCACCGCATCACGCCACGCGGCCGACGGATCGCCTCCCCACGCCGTGGCGAGAAGAACAGCAACTGGCGTCCGATCGGCCTGCAGAAGCGCGTAGATGCCGCTCGATGCCTTGTTCGGTCCTGGCGTCACCACGACCCCGAGACCCAGCGCATTCGCAAGCGGGACCGCCGCGCGGTCGTAGACGGTTCGCGCGCCGCTCGAGGGCCCAAGCTCCCGGGTCAACTGGTCGTGCCAGGACTGAAGCCATCGCTCGATGCCTGGCGGCGCGTGAGGTCGCGGAGAGATCAAGGCTGCCGCTCATCGCGTCGTGCGACAGGAGCGATCCCGAAAGCCCCGGAATCATCGACGTCAGTGGTCTTCGACCAGCAGGATCGCCGCCAGCGTCACACGCGGTGTCAGGCTCGTCCGGGCCTTCAATGCCGCAATACGCTGGCCGGCTTCCTCGAGTATCGACTCGGCGACGCGCTCGCGCTCGCGGCTGGCACGAACCGCGCGGCGATTGAAGAGACCGCCCTGCACGAGTTGTCGCGCGGCAGAAGCCACCGGCAGCGATATGATTCGTTCGCGGTCTGCGAGCGCCTCCGACGCTCGTCTGCACGATCGGATCACGCCCTCAATGCGTTCGTGGAGCAGGACCGGGATGGCATTCTCGGCGGGGGTGGTGTCCGCGGCGGCCGCCATCATGAAATGCCGCACGCCTGTACCGCTCACAGGGTGACCCGGATCGACTCGTTCGTGCAGGGCGACGAGTTCGCTGTGGACGATCGTTCCATCGCGACTCGAGAGCGCAAGGTCGTAAACACGGATGAGGCCAGGCGGCAGGGTTTGCCGCTTCGCCGGGAGAATAGCCGCAGCGACGCGAGCGGCGCCGGCGCACTTCCTTCCCTCGCCCGCCATGGTCCGACGAATGTCTCGAAGCCGCGCGGCTTCGAGCCCGGATTCCTCTCGAATGCTGGCTGCCGGCAGAATAGTGCCAGCGTCGAAGGCCACCGGCGTCGATTGAACCGGGGTTCCATCCATGACCGCGGACGCGACGCGCGATTCCGACAGCGTGTCGAGGAGGCTGAACCCGTTGGATCCCGTCCGGCTGGCGCGCGCCGCCCGGCTGGCCAGCGGCGCCAGCACCAGCCGTTCGGCCGTGTCCGCGGCCACGAGCATGATTTCATGCACGACCCGGGACTGCCCGATGCGATTGACACGGCCGGTCCGCTGTTCGAGACGGCACGGGCTCCACGGCAATTCGAAATGAACGACCGCCCGACAGCGGGCGTGAAGGTTCAGGCCCTCGGCGGCGGCATCGGTGGCGAGCAGCAGCGAGCCGCCGCGGTTGAACTGCTCTTCAGCGGCCATCCGTTCGCCCGGTGTCATCCCGCCGTGGAGCGTGCACACATCCCGGCCAGCGTCGCGTATCGACCGTTGAAGCCGCGCGAGCGTGTCGCGGAATTCAGTAAAGACGATGACCGGTTCGCGGATTCGACGGAGCAGCCGACCGAGGAGCGCGATCTTGGATTCCTGCGCAGCGGCTTCATCGGCTGCGTCGATGATTCTGTGAAGCCAGCGCTGTTCCTGCAGCCCATCGGCAAGACCGGTGGCGCCGAGCACTGAGTCCGGCTCGCGGTCTTCAATGAGGTCCTCGTCGTCCAGGGGCAGCGAGAGCTGCTCTGCCTGCTGGATCTCCGGTGACGCTGTCAGCAGCGCCAGTCGGCGACGGCAGGAAACCGCCAGCGACGCCGCGCTCGAAAGGGCTCGCTTCCTGAGCACGATCGCTGCGAGCCTGGCATGACCCGTCCCGGCGGTATTCGTCTCCGAGAACACGCAGGCGGTATATCGCTCGAGCAGCCGGTGCATGCGGCGCTCGGACTCTGACAGGCGGACAGGCAGGAGCACCGAACGCCTGCGCGCCGGCGTGCCGACGTCCGAGCGCGATCGGCAGAAGACCATCAGCGGTTCCGGTCGTTCGTCCGAACGGCCGATCCGGCACAGCGACCGAAAGTGCTCGTCGTCGCCGCCATGAGGGGTCGCGGTCAACAAGACGACCCGGCGGGACCGCAGAGCGACGGCGTGGACGGCGGCACGGCGGGCACTCGCTGGGGTCGCCGCGTGCGCCTCGTCCACGACGAGCAGGTCCCACGCGACATCCTCGAGCGGCCGGAGCACTTCGGGCCGGCGAATGAACTCGAACGAGCAGAGATAGACGCCGGGAAGCGACCACGGTCGGACGTCAGCTGGCACCTCGCGGACTGCTCGTGCCAGCCATGCGGCGGTCACGATCTCTGCGTTGATGCTGAAGCGGGTGGAGAGCTCCGCTGCCCACTGAGCCCGCAGCCCCGCCGGCGTGACCACCAGCGCTCGAAACGATTCCCGCTCGATCGAGAGTTCGCGGACGATCAGAGCCGCCTGGATCGTCTTGCCGAGCCCCACTGCATCGGCAATCAACACGCGCACGCAGCCGTGCCGAAGCATGGCCAGAGCTGGTTCGAGCTGATAGGGCAGCAGATCGATGCCGCTCGCGACGGCGCCCGAGACGCAGCCGAATGGCCTCGCATCCAGGGAGGCCTGACGAAATGCCCGAAGCCATTGCGCGGGCCGCATCACCTTGACCGTCCCGGCGGACGCGTCGAGCGACCGTGGCCGATCGAAAGGCAGCAGGAACGTGCGAGCGGAACCCGGAAGGCTGTCCGTCGTCAGCCGCAGCGAATGGCAGTCGGAAAAGCGTGTACTTTCCTCGACTCGCCATCGGCGGCCGCGCAGCAAGACGCGATCTCCGGGTGACCATGGAATCTCGTTCTCCGTGTGCACCGTCGCTGATCTGGCAAGGCGGGTGCCGCGCCTGAGACGAGATTGATTGGAGCCGGTTAATTGCTTCGACCAGAACGATCTACGGGGCTGAAGCGACTGGCGGGCCTCGGTGAGAGCCGAGGGCGTGCGTGAAAAGTTGCGACCGCCCGCGCGGGCGTGAATCGCACAAACCGCGACTCACCGTATTTGCCGGGCCCTGATTCAGTTGTCGGGATGCGTTTCGTTTCGACGCAGCTCGTCGAGCGCGCGCTTCGACAGAATCACAGGCCGCGAATTGCGGGCGCCGCGGGTCTTGGGCGCCGTGGCGGCAGGGACTCTGACCCGGCGGATCCGGCAGCCATCCGCGTAGGAGATGGCGGCCACCTCGGTCGGCAGATCGAGACCATCGATGAGGTCGCGCAGGTCGTCCTGCCCATCGGCATCCGCTGCCGGCTTGCGCGGCTCGATCTTTGCCCAGACGCTGAGTGGCATCAGCTGCAGCAGCGAGTTTCGCCGCTCGTCGGCGTCGGAACGGAAATCGGAGAACGGATCCTTGTCGAGATCGACTTCGTATTCGACTTCCGCTTCGGCACGCCTGCGCGCCTCGGCTTCCAGGCGCTCGCGTTCGGCAGCTGCCTCCGCAGCGATTCGACGCTCGTCCGCGGCGCGTGCCTCGGCCTCGAGGCGCTCGCGCTCGCGTTTGGCCTCGGCTTCTGCCTCCAGTCTCTCGCGTTCGCGGCGCGCGGCTTCTTCGGCTTCGCGCCGTTCCCGCTCCCGTTTCGCGGCTGCCTCGGCTTCGAGCCTTTCGCGCTCGCGTTTGGCCGCGGCTTCGGCTTCGAGCCGCTCCCGCTCGCGCTTCGCAGCCGCTTCGGCCTCCAGCCGCTCCCGTTCGCGCCGGGCGGCCTCTTCAGCTTCCCACCGCTCGCGCTCGCGTCTGGCCGCGGCCTCGGCTTCGAGTCTCTCGCGCTCGCGTTTGGCGGCGGCTTCCGCTTCGAGCCTTTCGCGTTCCCGCTTCGCCGCGGCCTCCGCCTTCGAGCCGTTCGCGTTCCCGCTTCGCGGCGGCTTCGGCTTCGAGCCGCTCACGCTCGCGCCGGGCTGCCTCCTCGGCGTCCTTGCGCGCGCGCTCGCGCTTGGCGGCCGCTTCGGCTTCGATGCGTTTGCGCTCGCGTTCCGCCGCGGCTTCAGCCTCGCGGCGCTCGCGTTCGCGCCGCTCGCGCTCCCGCTTCGCCGCGGCTTCGGCTTCGAGCCGCTCGCGTTCCCGCGCGGCGGCCGCTTCCGCCTCGAGCCGGGCGCGCTCGCGCTTGGCGGCCGCTTCGGCTTCGACTCGCTCGCGCTCGCGCCTGACCGCCGCCTCTGCCTCGAGCCTGGCGCGTTCGCGTTTTGCGGCCGCCTCGGCTTCCGCCCGTTCGCGTTCGAGGCGCTTCCGTGCTTCGGTTTCGAGCCGTTCGCGTTCTTTCCTCGCCGCGGCTTCGAGCCGTTCGCGTTCTTTTTTCTCCGCCGCTTCGAGGCGTTCGCGTTCCTTTTTCGCCGCGGCTTCCTTCGCGAGACGCTCGCGTTCTTTCTTCGCCGCTGCTTCAGCTTCGAGCCGTTCCCGTTCACGTGCGGCTGCAGCCTCAGCCTCACGGTGGTCGCGTTCCTTTCGCGCCGTCGCTTCGGCTTCGAGCCGCTCCTGTTCCTTCTTTCTGGCCGCTTCTGCTTCGAGGCGCTTCCGCTCCTTCTGTGCCGCCGCATCGGCTGCCAGCCGGTCCTGCTCGGCGGTTTCCTCCGCCCGCCGGGCTTCATCGGCCAGCCTTTGCTCTTCCTCTTCGGCGATCACGGCAAGCGGCTGCGCTGTTACCAGCGGTTCCCGAGGCGCCTGCGGCTTTTTCGCCTCGTCGGTCCGCTGAGTCGAAGAACTGCCTCGCTGGCTGGACGAATCGCTGCGCCGCCACTCGAACGGCGAGGACCACGCCGAGCTGTCCGTCTCCTCGGCGGGGGCTTCAGCAGCCTGGTCGGTGACAGGGTGCGCCGGCGCCACCCTCGAACCGGTGGTGGATGCCGGGTGGGGGGCCGCCGCGACAGTGACCTTCATCTCAGCCGCGCGTGCGATGAAGGTGCTGATCTCGTCGGCAAACGCTGACGGGTCGCAGCCAGGAATCGGTTCGCTCGCCTTCTTCCGGCGCAGCTTTCCCAGCAACCCGCTCTGCGGCGACGCCGGTTCGCCGTCCGGGGTCGACGATGCCAGTTGCGGGATGGTGTGCGTTTGCACGTGCTCGACGCCTGATAGCGTTCGAAGATGCGAAATGATCTCCGCTTCATCACGCGGGGACAACAACGCCGTCAGGAGGATCACGTCCGGCAGGCGATCGTTCACCGCCGCCACCGCCGCGTCGCGCGAGTCCACGACGATCAGGTCCGCGTGGACGTTGTCCCGGATCACGCGCTTCAGGATCGTGGCCTGGCGCACATCGGGCTCGAGGGCGAGAACGAGCGGCACGTGATTTGGCAAAGTCGAGGCTCTCGGCTAGTGCGTCTAGAGGAACGTCGATTACGTTCTCAGCATGAAGGCGACGAGCACGGCGCCAGCGGCTGCAAAAACCAGGAGTGGCGCGTTCTCGATGGACTGATAACGGATCGCCGACATCAGCGCACTCCCCAGGTCACCGGCGCGATCGCCCCATGGCGACATGCCGCCGCTCCCGACGAGATCGCTGAAGCGATCGCGCACGCGATCGTCAACCGACACCAGCATCAGCACCACCGCGCCGAAAACGGCGATTGACGCAGCTCCTTGTCGAAATCCCAGTTTCATCGGCGGGGTTCCTTTCCCGGATTCCTCGAGCGTCCGCCTCTCACGGACACGACTCGTTGCCGGGGACTTTAGGCAATTGGTGTGCCGGAGGGCGGACGTCAGGAATGGGCGCCTAATCCGTGAAAAAACAGGAAGATACGCGCCTGCACGCGATCATCTTTATGCGGCGGGGTTTTCAGAGAGTCACGAAATTGCGCTCAGCGCTTACGAAACTGGCGCGCGGCGCGTGTGCGCCGGTTCCTTGACAGCCCCCGGAACTCGCGCCCCGACGCCCTCCTGAATTCCCGCGCGGTGAACAACTTGCGAGGCACTTTGCCCCGTGTGCAATGCGCCGTGGCACAGCCGTTGCGATTAGGCCGTTCGTGGCGCGGCAAGTCGCCGCGCATTGGAAGGAACGCGGCCGCGCCGCACCACCGCACCGCCCAAGGCGGTGCACATCCGGGAGGATTCAATGTCGCAGCTTGTTGCCATCGTGAAGTCGCTTCGCAACGAAGAGGGCCAGGACCTGCTCGAGTACGCGCTGCTCGTCGCGCTGATCGCGCTCATCGCGATCGGTGCGGTTGGTCGCGGCGGGCGGAGCGGTGAGCACGATCTTCACCGCGATCGCCGGCGCACTCGGCGGCGCGGCGTAAGATCGGATCACGAGGAGCCGGAGCGTTCGTGCAATGGCACGGCTCCGGCGCTTCACACGCGAACTTCCGAGGAGAGACCCAATGCAGATCGCCAGCCGCAGTGATGACATTGAGACAGCTCGCCGGCGGCAAGCTTCGACGCTCCGAAGAGGGACAGGACCTCCTCGAGTACGGGCTGCTCATGGCGCTCATCGCCATCTTCGCGATGGGTGCCGTCTCGATGGTCGGCAAAACGATTACCAACGTGTTCTGGTACGGCGATTGCCAGCAAGTTTCTAACGTCGCGTTCGCCGCTCTGTCCTCGGGTGCTGCTCGTCGCGACGGTGATCGACCTCAGGGTCGCGTCGCATCCCGAACGCGCTGACCGCCGCGATGGCGGGAATCGGTGTGGGGCTCGCCGCGTCGGGCACCAGCGGGGTGTCCCTGGCGGGTTCGGTTGCTGGTTTCATCCTGGGCTTCACTGCTGATGATGCCTGGTCACGTGCTCGGCGCCACCGGCGCCGGCGACGTGAAGCTGATGGCCGCGGTCGGCGCCATCGTCGGGCCCGCAATGGTCGTGACGGCGTTCCTCTTCACGGCGATCGCCGGCGGGCGTGCTCGCGGTGGTCGTCGCGCGTGCAGCGGCAGCGGCTCGGCGGCAACGCTCGCGGGACGGCCGACTCATCGCCGCGCCCGGTGACGCGCGGAAGGAGATCCAGGCGGCGACCGTATCGAGCCGGTTCGCATACGGGCCGGCGATCGCGATCGGCAGCGTGCTCGCGGCGCTGATGGGTTGAGCGCCACGGACCACAACTGCAGATAGGCGAGGGACCGACATGCTGAAAAGATTCCGGAACCAACGCGGTGCGGCACTGCTGGAGACGGCGATCACGCTGCCGCTCATGCTGCTGGTGTCGGTCGCATCTTCGAGTTCGGCCGCGCCTACCAGACGTGGCAGGTGCTGACCAACGCCGCGCGCGAAGGCGCCCGCGTCGCGATCCTCGCCGGTCGACCGACGCCGACGTCACCGGCGCCGTCCGCAACTACATGACGGCGGCCGGCTGCCGAACGCCGCCACGGCGCCGGTCGTCATCGAGCGCAACGTGCGCGCTCGGCGCGAACACCGCCTCGCGGATCACCGTCAACTATCCGTTCAATTTCATGGTGCTCAATCCTGTCGTGCGGCTGGTGCAGCGACAGCTCCAGGGCTCTTGGACGAAGGCGGCGCGTCACGATGAGCTGCCGGTCGCGATCGATGCGGAACGACAGTTGTTCAGGGGACCCGACATGCGCAACCGAATCTTTGCCGTTCTCGCCATCGCCATTCTCGCCGGCGGCGGCCTGGCCTACGGCACCTACAACTTCATGCAGAACCAGCCGGTGAAGACGGTCGAACACGCCGACGCAGCCGGTCGTCGTCGCGGCCGCCGACCTGCAGCTCGGCGCCGAGCTCAAGAAGGACGACCTCACGGTCGTCCAGTTCCCGCAGGCAAGGCGCCGGAGGGCACCTTCGCGAAGCCCGAGCGAGCTCATCGGCCGCGGCCTGATCGTGCCGATCGTCAAGAACGAGCCGATCCTCCCGGCCAAGCTCGCGTCGAAGGAAGCCGGCGTCGGGCTGCCGCCGGTGATTCCCGAGGGCATGCGCGCCGTGTCGGTCCGCGTCAACGAAGTCGTCGGCGTCGCCGGCTACGTGCTGCCGGGCAACCGCGTCGACGTCGTCGCCACCGCGAGCCCGACCGAGGCCCGCGCGGACACGACCTCGAAGGTCGTGCTCTCGAACGTGCAGGTGCTGACCGCCGGCACGCGCATGGAGCAGGACCAGGATAAGGGCAAGCCGATGCAGGTGACGGTCGTGACGCTGCTCGTCTATCCGGAGCAGGCCGAGCGCCTCGCGCTGGCGAGCACCGAAGGCAAGATTCAGCTCGCGCTGCGCAACCCGCTCGACCAGGGTGCGCCCGACGACCCCGGGCATCAAGCACGGCGGGCCTGATGGGCGCGGCAGCCGCGAAGCCGGCCCGATGGCGAGCAACTCACGGCCGCGCTGCCGCGCAGCCCGTGACGCAGACGGTCCCGCCGGCGGCCGCCGCTGCCGACGGTGGAAATCATTCGCGGCGACAAGCGCGCGCAGGAAGTCGTTCGGTAGTAGTAGCGACCAGGTTTCGGTTTCCGGCTGTCAGTTCCCCGCTGCCCGGAACGCATATCCGTGAGATTGACGACTGGTGGTTGGCTCGTCGACGTCGCTCGGGCCAGCCTGAGCCAGTCGAAGGGTGACGACTGGTAACTGGCAACTGATTCGGAGGACATCCCAATGCGGGCAGCAATGTATCGGCGGCCCTGGCCGCCTTCATCATCGTGATTCTCGTCGCCACGCCACAGGCGCAGCAGGCCACGCCCCAGGCGCCGGCGTTTGCGCACCGTCAGGCAGCGCGGCAGTGTCGCCGCGCGACCCGGTCGATCACCCAACAGATGTCGACCTGCTGGTCGGCCGTTCGACGATCCTGAACATCGGCGCGCCGATCGCGCGCGTCTCGCTGACCGTGCCGGACGTCGCCGACGCGATGGTGACCGCGCCGAGCCAGCTGCTGATTCACGGCAAGACGCCCGGCACGATCTCGCTGTTCGTGTGGGACAGGGCCGGCGCGATCAAGACCTACGAGGTGAACGTCCGCCGCGACCTCAGCGAGCTCGTCGAGCAGATGAAGCAGCTCTTCCCGGGCGAGCAGATCACCGTCGCCGGCAGCGGCAAGGACGTCGTCATCTCCGGGACGGTCTCGAGCAAGTACGTCATCGACAAGGCCGCCGACGTCGCCGGCGGCTACGTCGAGAAGAAGGAGAACGTCGTCAACCTGCTGAAGCAGCAGGAAGGCGTGGCGTCGAACCAGGTGATGCTGCGCGTCCGCTTCGCCGAAGTGAGCCGCAGCGCGCTGCAGGAGCTCGGGCGCCACCTGGATCCTCGACAGTTCAAGAACGACTGGACGGCGCGCAGCGACGACCCAGCAGTTCGCCGCGCCGATGTTCGACGACAGCAAGCCTGGCCGGCATCACGTTCAGCGACTTCCTGAACCTGTTCCTGTTCAACACCAAGGACGGCGTCGGCGACCGTCATTCGCGCGCTGCAGACCAAGGGACTCTTCCAGAGCCTGGCCGAGCCGAACCTGATCGCGTCAACGGCAAGGAAGCGAGCTTCCTCGCCGGCGGCGAATATCCCTACCCGGTCGTGCAGTCGGGCCAGAGCGGCAACTCGGTTTCACGATCGTGTTCAAGGAGTTCGGCGTCCGCCTCTACTTCACGCCGACCGTGCTCGGCGGCGACCTGATCAACCTCAAGGTCAAGCCGGAAGTCAGCTCGCTCGACTTCAACAACGCCATCGTGCTCGAGGCTTCCGCGTCCCGGCGCTGTCGACGCGCCGCACCGAGACCGAAGTCGAGCTGCAGGACGGGCAGACGTTCGCGCATCGCCGGGCTGATGAACAACACGCTGAACAGCACGATGCAGAAGATTCCCGGCATCGGCGACATCCCGATCCTCGGCTACCTGTTCAAGAGCCGCGCGTATCAGAAGAACCAGACCGAGCTCGTCGTGATGATCACGCCGACGATCGTCCGTCGCGGATCCGACGGGCGTGTCGCAGGGCCTGCCCGCGCTCGTCGAGCCGTACCTCGACGCGCCGGAGAAGACGCTGCCGCCGCCGGCGCCCTACGTCGGATCGCCGCGGTATCCGTCGACCGCGCCGGCGCCCCGACCGGGCACCCAGCGAGCCGATGCCGCAGGCGTCCGCTGACGGCGACCGATTCGCCCGCGCCGGTGACCCGGCCCGATTCAGGGCGAGCGCGAGCCTCGCGCCGGCGCCGGTGCTCGCGCCGGTTCCCGCGGCGATTCCGCCGAAGGCTGCGCGGGTAGCCGCCGCCGAAGCCCCCGACGAAGGCCGAGCTGAAGGCGCAGGAAGAAGGAGCGGAAGGCACCGAGGCGCAAGCCAAGCACGACGCCGAACAGCACCAGGCGGCGCTAAAGAAGGCGGAAGAGGACCAGCGCGCGGCCGACGAAGCTCGCAGAAGGAGCGTGCGGCGCACGAGGCCGAAGTCGCGAAGAAGAACGCCGAGCCGCGAAGAAGAAGGCCGAAGAGGATCAGAAGCGCGACAAGGCGCTGGCGGATGCGGCGGCCCGTCTGAAGGAGGCGCAGGCGGCCTACCAGGCGGAGATGGAGAAATCGAAGGTCAAAAAGTGACGAAGGTGACTTGGGGCGGCGGATAACTCGAGCATCAAGAAGCGGAGAGGCTCCCATGACTCCCATGAGCAGAATCCAACGGCTCCGACGTGACCAGTCGGGTATGAGCTACGTCTTCATCGGTCTCGGCATGATGGCGTTCCTGAGCGCCAGCATGCTGGCCATCGATGTCGGCATGCTGATGACGGCGCGCAACCAGGCGCAGAACTCGGCCGACGCCGGCGCGCTCGCCGGCGCGACCGCGCTCGTCTTCGACGACTACGACCGATCGCACGCCGACCGGGCCCGGCGGTGACGAACGCGCTGAACGCGGCGCGCGCCAACCAGGTCATGGAGCGGCCAGCGTCTCGGTGAACCCGGCCGACGTGCGTGTTCCTGAACGATCCGGCCGGTCAGAACGATCGCGTCAAGGTCACGGTCTATCGGCACGGCGGCCCGCGGCAACCCGGTGTCGACGCTGATCGCCCGGTTCTTCGGGATCGCGACCGCCGACATCGGCGCGACCGCCACCGCGGAAGCGTCGCCCGTCGAACGCGATGACCTGCGTCAAGCCGTTCACGATTCCCGACCGGTGGATCGAGAAGCAGACGCCGCCCTGGGATCCGGACGACAGCTTCGACGTCGTTCGACAAGAAGGGCAAGCCGTCGCGAACCCCGACGTCTACATCGGACCGGACGGATCCGGCGAACTACACCGGCTACAACGCCGAGCGCGACGAGGGCACGCAGATCATCCTGAAGGCCGACAACGGCAACGAAGATCGCGCCGAGCTTCTACCAGGCGTGGGACATGCCGGGCTGCAACGGCGGCGGCCGACTACCGCTGGAACATCGGCAACTGCAACACGTCACGTCATGCGTTACGGCGACGACATTCGACCCTGAGCCCGGCAACATGGTCGGTCCGACGAAGCAGGGCATGGACGATCTGATCGCGCAGGATCCCGGCGCGTACTGGGACACCGAGCACGAACAGGGTCGTGAGCACCATGCAGCCCGAGCCCGCGCGTCGTCGCGATTCCGCTGTTCGACCCCGTCTTCTACGACACGGGCAAGCACAACGGCCGCAACGCCGTCGCTGAAGTTCGTCAACTACCTCGGGTTCTTCGTCGAAGAGATGCAGGGCAACGAAGTCGTCGGGCGCATCACGCCGATCGGCGGCCTTGCGCAAGGGCAGTACGGACCCGCCCCGACGGCGCCTTCCCGCAAGCCATTCGGCTGGTTCAGTAGAGGAACCCATGGCACAACTCACGGCGTCGATCGTCAGTCACGACGACGAATTCAAGCGCCAGGTGGCGCGCACTGCTGCGCGGCTGCGGCGTGCCGGTTGGCATCGTCGAGGACCGCCGGGCCGGCGGAGAAGCCGGCGGTCCGGACGTCGTCGTCGTGGACATCCGCGGCGACGCGTCGTCGGGCATGGCCGCGATCGAGCGCTTGCGATCGGGGCATCCCGCGATCGCGATCTTCGCGTTGCCGCCGCAGCCGAGCCGGACCTGATTCTTCAGGCCATGCGCGCCGGCGCCAACGAGTTCTTCCCGTGGAATCCCGGCGGCGCGACCGGCCTCGCGGGCGATGGAGGAGTCCTTCCACGGCGCGGTGCGGCGCACGGCCACGCGTCATGCCGCGCATTCCGCGAGCGCCCGGCAGCCGTGCGTCACCAACGTGTTTCTCGGCGCGAAGGGCGGCGCCGGCACGACCACCGTCGCCGTCAACTGCGCCGTCGAGCTGGCGCGGCTGACCAAGCGTCCGACCGCGATCGTCGACATGAAGCCGTGCCTCGGCGAGGTCGCGCTGTTTCTCGGCGTGCGTCCGCGATTCACGCTGCTCGACGCGATCGAGAACCTGCACCGCCTCGACAAAGACTTCCTGCGTGAGCTGATGGCCCGGCACAAGTCCGAGCTCGACATCCTTGCCGGTTCGGAGCAGTTCGATCGTCCCAACCAGCAGGACGCCGGGGCGATTGAAGAACTCCTGCGCGTCCTCTCGCGGCTGTACGACTACATCGTCATCGACGCGGGCAACATGATCAATTCGCGCTGGCGGCGTCGGCGCTGTATGCCGCGGACACGATCTTTCTGGTGACCAACCCGGACGTGCCGTCGATCCGGAACGCGCAGCGACTGGTGGACCGCGTTCGCCAGCTCGGCGCCGGCAGCGAGCGCGTCAAGATCCTGCTCAACCGTGTTTCGGATCAGAGCCTGATCGCACCGAAACAGATCGAGACCGCGCTCGGCTACGGCATCCATCACACGTTCTCGAGCGACTACCGGACGGTCTCGACCGCGCTCAACTCCGGCGTGCCGCTGGCCGTCGCCAACCACTCAGACCTTGCGGCACAGTTCAGCAACTTCACCCGGCAGCTCCTTGGCGTCCAGGAAGACGCGAAGCCGGAGCCGGAAAAGCGGCGAACGTTCCTTGGGCTTCTCTAACCCCGGTACCGATACATGTCCTTGTCCCTGAATAATCCACCGCCGCCCCGCCGGAACGCCTGCGCGCCCGCGGCCTGAAGCGCCGCGGCCCGGGTACATCGAGCTGAAGGCGAACGTTCACCGGAAGCTGCTCAACCGGCTGAACCTCGAAGCGCTGGCCTCGGCTGAGCGCTCCAGGGCCGAAGCGGAAATCCGGACGCTGCTCTTCGATCTGATCGCCGAAGAAGGCATGCCGCTCAGCATGACCGAGCGCGAGGCGATCCTCGGCGACGTCATCGACGAAGTCTTTGGTCTCGGGCCGCTCGAGCCGCTCCTGCGCGATCCGAGCGTCAGCGACATCCTGGTCAACACGCACAAGCAGGTCTACGTCGAGCGGTCGGGCAAGCTCGAACGGCTGCCGACGACGTTTCAGGACGACAAGCACCTGATGCGCGTCATCGACCGCATCGTCAGCGGCGTCGGCCGGCGCGTGGACGACAGCTCGCCGATGGTCGACGCGCGACTGCCGGACGGCTCGCGCGTCAACGCGATCATTCCGCCGCTGGCGGTCGACGGTCCGCTGCTTTCCATCCGCCGTTTCCCGGCGGAACGACTGAAGGCGGAGGATCTCGTCGCGATCCGTTCGCTGACCCGGCCGATGCTGGAATTCCTCGAGCACTGCGTGCGCTGCCGCCTGAACATGTTGATCAGCGGCGGAACCGGCGCCGGCAAGACGACGCTCCTGAACGTGCTGTCGAGTTTCATCTCGGAGCGCGAGCGCATCGTCACGATCGAGGACGCGGCCGAACTTCAGCTGCACCAGGAACACGTGGCGCGGCTCGAAACGCGGCCGCCGAACGTCGAAGGCAAGGGCGCGATCAAGCAGCGGCAGCTGCTCGTGAACTCCCTGCGTATGCGCCCGGATCGCATCGTCGTCGGCGAAACGCGCGGTGAAGAAGCCCTCGACATGCTTCAGGCCATGAACACCGGTCACGACGGGTCGCTGACGACGGTCCACGCGAACACGCCGCGCGACGCGCTGTCGAGAATCGAAACCATGATTGCCATGGGCGCGACGAATCTGCCCGAGCGCGCGATGCGCCAGCAGATCGCCGCCGCCATCCAGCTCGTCATCCAGCAGTCGCGTATGAGCGACGGCACCCGCAAGGTCGTCAGCATTTCAGAGATCACCGGCATGGAAGGCGACGTCATCACCATGCAGGAGATCTTCATGTTCGAGAAAGCCGGCGTCACCCAGGACGGCAAGGTCGTCGGACGGTTCCGCGCCACGGGCGTCCGTCCGAAGGTCTGCGATCGACTGAAGGCATCCGGTGTCCATCTTCCCGCTGACATGTTCGAAGGCGTTACGGAGGTTCGGTAATGGCGCTGCTTCTGGCACTCCTGTCGGCATTCGTGGTCGGCATCGTGCTCGTCATGGGCGGGTATGGCGCGATCACGAAGCTGCCGGAAATGCTGGCCCAGCGCAAGTTGCAGGGCCGCCTTGACGAGCTGTCGGCGCCGCTCGACGAGCCAACGGTGGCAGGCAACCTCGTCAAGATGAGCGACGCGGGACCGCTCCCGGCGCTCGAGCGCATGATCACCGGCACCGAGCGCGGCTCGTCGTTCTCGCGATGGATCGAGCAGTCGGGCGTGAAGGTCAGCATCAGCGGCGTGCTGATCGTCGCCACGGTCGTCGGCGCGGTCGGCGCGCTCCTCGTGACGATGGCTGACGCGCTCGCCCATGGGCATTCCGGTCGGCTTTGCGATCGGTTTCGCCCTGCCGTTCATGTTCCTCAAGTTCAAGCGCACGAAGCGCCTGCGGGCCTTCGAAGAAATGTTCCCCGAGGCGCTCGATCTGATCGCCCGCGCGCTGAAGGCGGGCCACGCGTTCGCGACCGGCCTGAAGATGGCCGCTGACGAGTTGAGCGAGCCCGTGGGTCCCGAGTTCCGGAAGACGTTCGACGAGCAGAACTTCGGTCTGCCGCTCAAGGACGCGCTCGAGAACCTGACGCTTCGCATCCCGATCCTCGACGTGCGGTTTTTTGCCACCGCCGTCCTGATTCAGCGGGAGACCGGCGGCAACCTGTCCGAGATCCTCGAGAACCTCGCCCACGTGGTCCGCGAGCGGTTCAAGATTCTTCGTCAGGTCCGCGTCTACACCGCTCACGGCCGCTTGACCGGTTACGTGCTGCTCGCGCTGCCGGCGGTCCTGTCTATCGCGCTGTCGTTCATCAACCCCGAGCACATGAACATGCTGTTCCGTGAGCATATGGGGCAAATCCTGCTGATGGTGGCGATCGGCATGCAGATCGCCGGGTACATCTGGATCAGGCAGGTCGTCAAGATCGAGGTGTAGCCGTGTCCATGCTTCTGCCACTACTGGCCTTCGTCTTCGGATCGCTCCTGATCGGGACCGCGGTCTTCGCGTTCATGCCGAACAAGGCGGCGGCGATCGATCAGCGCCTCGAAGAGTTGACGCTCGGCCGCGAGGACTTCGAGCGCAAGCCGAAGTTCGAGTCGCTCATCGCGCTGTTCAAGCGGATCGGCGAGAAGGTGCCCCGCTCCCCCAAGGAGCTGGGTCCGCTGCGGCTCCGCCTCGTCCAGGCCGGCTTCCGGCGGGAAGAAGCGATCACGATCTTCTTCGGCATCCGCGTGATGTTCGCGCTCGGGCTGTTCATGTTCTTCTCCACGTCAATCGTGGCGCGGCCGAACATGACGATGGCGCTTGCAGGGCTCGGCGCCGGTTACGTCCTGCCGGGCATGGTCCTGGCCCGCATGGCGAAGCGCCGCGCGCACAAGATTCGGCTCTCGCTGGCGGACGCGCTCGATCTGCTCGTCGTCAGCGTCGAGGCCGGTCTCGGTCTCGATCAGGCGATGTCCCGTGTCGCCGCAGAACTGGCGTTCGCCTATCCGCAGTTGTCGGACGAGCTGAGGCTGATCAACCTGGAGCTTCGCGCCGGCAAGCCGCGCGCTGAGGCGCTGCGGAACCTGGCGGACCGCACGGGCGTCGACGACCTCAGCTCGCTCGTCACCATGCTGATCCAGACCGACAAGTTCGGGACGAGCGTCGCACAGTCGCTGCGCGTGTACTCGGAGACGCTCCGGACCAAGCGGCGTCAGCGCGCCGAGGAGGCTGCGGCCAAGACGGGCGTGAAGATGGTGTTCCCGCTCGTGTTCTGCATCTTCCCCGCGATCTGGGTCGTCACCATCGGGCCGGCAGCCATCAGGTTCATGACGGTGCTGTTCCCGATGATCGACAACATGAAGAAGTAGACGCACCGTAGCGCGCGGCTTCAGCCGCGCGTCAGGATGCGCGGATGGCATTGATAGCGAGAAACCTCGATACGGGAGCAGTCGTCGCCGATCGGATAGCGGTCGCCGATACGCACGCGACTCGCGCGGTGGGCCTGCTGTCACGTGAGGGTCTCGAGCCCGGCGAGGGACTGTGGATCGTGCCGAGCCGCGGGGTTCACACGTTCTGGATGCGCTTCGCGATTGACGTCATCGCGCTCGACGACCGGGGAGTCATCATCGATCGCGTGGTTCATCTGAAGCCCTGGCGGATTCGCCTCCCGCGTCGCGGCACGGCCGGCGTGCTCGAGCTCAGGGCCGGCACGCTGGAGGAATCGGGCACCCGCGTGGGCCATCGGATCGAACTTGCACAGGCGCAAGCCGGGGAGTCTCAGATATGACGCCAGTTGCCGTTGCCGAGTCGGTCACCAGGTTCGCGATAGAGCCGCCGGCTCCGCCGAACACCATCGAGGAGACCGGACTCCATCCGGACGTCCTCGCGCAGCTGCTGTTGAAGACGCTCGTGGCCGGCGAGGCCAGCGGGACCGGCCTGTCAGAAAAACTGCGCGTGCCCTACTCGGTCCTGGACGCGCTCATCCAGCACGCCCGCGTCGAAAAACTCCTCGAAGTCCGCGGCACGAGCGGCGCCGGCGCCGCAGGATACCGCTACGTCCTGACCGATCTCGGCCGCGATCGCGCCGGGCAGTTCCTGGATATCTGCCGCTATGTCGGTCCGGCTCCGGTTCCGCTCACGCAGTACAACGTGTACGTGCGGGCCTCGATGGAAGCCAGGCCGTATCTCGATCGCCAGACCCTGTCGAACGGCTTCGAGAACCTCATCGTCAGCACCGGGATGCTCGATCAGCTCGGACCGGCCGTGAATTCGGGCAAGGCGCTGTTCCTGTACGGCGCGCCCGGAAACGGCAAGACCGTCTTCGCCGAGGGAATCGGCAGGGCGCTCGGCGGCGAAATGCACGTGCCCTTTGCCATCGACGTGGACGGCCAGGTGATCACGATGTACGACCCGGTCAGCCACCAGCGCATGACGGAATCCACGAGCCAGCACAGCGTGGTGTCGATCGCCGGGCACGACCGCCGATGGGAATGCATTCGCCGGCCGGTCGTCGTGGTCGGAGGCGAACTCACGCTCGAGATGCTCGACCTGACGTTCAACCCGATCTCGAGATTCTACGAGGCGCCCATCCAGATGAAGGCCATCGGGGGCGTCTTCGTCGTCGACGACTTCGGCCGCCAGCGCATTCCGCCGCGCGACCTGCTGAATCGCTGGATCGTGCCGCTCGAGAGCCGCGTGGACTTCCTGACGCTGCACACCGGGCGGAAATTCGAAGTCCCGTTCAACGTCTTCATCGTCTTCGCAACGAACCTGAAGCCGCAGTCGCTCGCAGATGAAGCGTTCCTGCGACGTATTCCGTACAAGATTCTCGCGAAGAACCCGACGCTCGACGAGGTACTGCCGCATCTTCGAGCTGAACTGCAAGCGTCGCGGGCTCACGTTCGACTCCGTCATGGTCGAGTACCTGGATCGCAAGTACTACAAGCCGCGGAAGCTGCAGATGCGCGCGTGCCATCCGCGCGACCTGATTTCGCAGGTCGTCGACATCTGCCGCTACACGAACCGGCAGCCCGTCATCACGCGCGAGCTGATCGACCAGGCGTGCGGCAGTTACTTCATCGAAGAGTCCGAATCGCAGGGATCGGGCAATTGAAGCGAATTGCCCTCACAGTATCGGCGCCATTCGACATGACTCCGACGCGCCTCGATACCGAGCGGCTGGCCGACCTCGTGGCGCGCGCCGCCATCGTCGTGCTCTTTTCGATGATGGCCGTCCGATTCGGCGCCGATTTCCTTGCGACCGGCCGCGTGACCGGGCTGCTGCTGCTCGTGAGCGAGATGCTGGTCGTGCTCCTCACGGTGATGCGGCGCTCGGCCGCCACGGTCGATCGGAGCGCACGGGCGCGCCTGCTGACGGCGCTGTCGATGCTGGGACCGCCGCTGCTCCAGCCTGCGCACGTCGATGCGTTGCTGCCGCAATCCGCCACGGTCGCGGCTTCTGTCGCCGGGCTGGCGATCGTCATCGCGGGAAAGATGACCCTCGGCCGAAGCTTCGGACTGATGCCCGCGAATCGCGGCGTCGTGTCATCCGGTGTGTATCGCCTCGTCCGGCATCCGATTTATCTCGGTTATCTCATCACTCACGTGGCGTTCCTGCTGGCCACGCCCTCGGCCTGGAACATCGCCGCGCTGTTGGCGGCTGACGCCGCACTGCTCATGCGCGCCGTGTGCGAGGAGCAGACCCTGTCGCGCGATTCCCAGTACCGCGCCTATCAGCAAATGGTACGGTGGAGAGTGTGTCCTGGGCTTTTCTAATCCCGCACGGGTTTTGTGACCAGTTGTCAGCATCTCTTACTTTGCGCTGGGGCCCCACCCCCAGCGCCTGCCAGCGCTCGCTCATTTCGCTCGCTCGTTTCGCTCGCGCCGTTTTATCGCTGCGACTGTCCGCTTAGTGCTTAAGCACGGCAACAGTCGCTCCGAGATGTGACTCCGGGGCATCATCGAAATTCTCCACCAGCGGATGTCTTTCCAGCGCTGCCTGGACGATGCCGCGTTGTACGCCCCGTCCGCGTCCGTGAATCAGTCGCACTTCACGAAATCCCGCTTCGTGCGCGGCGTTCACATACTCTTCAACAACTGACTTGATGTCGCGCGGATGGAAGGTGTGGAGGTCGAGGGACTGTTCGATCGGGATTCTTTTCACGCCTACCTTTTAACTTTTAACTTTCGACTTCTAGCTTTCTCGTACGTGGCCGTCACGGTCGTGCTGATGCCGCCACGCACGGAGAAGTCTCCGACGACCGTCATTCGCCGTGGCGAGCAGGCGGCGACCAGATCATCGAGGATCTGGTTCGTCACGGCCTCGTAAAAGATGCCCTTGTGTCTGAAATCGATGAGGTAGTACTTCAGCGCTTTCAGCTCGAGGCACCGCTTGTCCGGGATGTAGGTAATGATGATTTCGCCGAAATCGGGGAGGCCGGTCTTCGGGCATACGGACGTGAACTCCGGGCAGCGGATCGTGATCTCGTAGTCACGCCCCGGACCCGGGTTCGGAAACGTCTCGAGCGTGGTTGTGGCCATCGTCGAAAATTGTAGCATTCAGGCCCATTTTCATGAGTCAGGCGGCGCGGCGTCATTGACACCGCAAAACACCGCGCGCTAGGATGAGGCCTGATTTCATTGCCGTTCGACAGTTCGAGTGCCGTTCGCTCGTGCCCGTCCGGGCGCCCGAATGCTCCCGCGAAGTCGGAAGGCCACTTTCTCCGCTGCCGCCGCACGCGCGCGCGGCCGTGAGGCGGGTCCTAGAGAGCGCGCACCAGCAAGGGGAATAGCCGATGGCAGAGGCCCGCAGGATGGGCAAATCCGAACTCTTCTCGCACTTCGCCGATCGCTTCGAGGTCAAGCGTACGCAGGCGAGAGAGTTCTTCGACGAGTTGAACACGCTGGCGGAGAAGGAACTGAAGCGCTCCGGCGAGTTCGTGCTCCCAGGAATGGTGAAGCTGGTGGTTCAGAAGCGCAAGGCGCGAATGGGCCGCAACCCTGCGACGGGGGAAGCCATCAAGATTCCCGCCAAGACCGTCGTCAAGGCACGCATTGCCAAGCAGCTGAAAGACGCTGTGCTTCCACGAAAGTAGGTACGGGCGGACAGCAAGATTGTGGCTTCCGCCTTCAGGCGGAAGCACCTCTCTTCGGCCCCTGGCGCCGCCCGACGGCGGCTCGCCAGCGGGCCGATTGTCTGTCGCGGCGGATCTACGCCGCCGAGGGCCGTGCGGCAAGGACACGGCTGTAGACAGTGGCGGGCGCCAGCCGTTCCACCTTCGATTCGAGGCTCGACATCGAGTCGTCATCCAGGATGATTCGATCCGCTGCATCCAGCAGGACTTCGCAACTGAAGCGCTGCCCGCCACGGATAGTCTTCAGCTCATAGAACCGCAGCGCATAGCCGATTCCATCCACTTCGATTTCGGTTGCCTTGACCAGTTTCCGGAACATTGTGCTTTCCCCCTTCAGTGCGCGAATACCGTCGAACCGCTAGAACCTCGCCGAACCTGGAGAACGAACCTCGTAGAACCCCGTAGAACCCTGCAGAACCCCGTAGAACCCGATCTCTTAGCCGGCGACCAGCATAGGCCTGGCCGCCGTTCGCGGGAACTCGAGCACGAACGTCGTGCCCTTGCCCACCTCGCTCGCGACGGAGATCGTCCCTCCGAGCTGCTCGACGATCTTTTTCGAGATCGCGAGCCCGAGCCCCAGGCCGCGGCGCTTGGTCGTTACGAAGTCCTCGAATATCTGCCCGAGCCGATCCGGTGGAATGCCGCAGCCGGTGTCGTAGATCCGCACCTGGGCGCGATCGCCATGCGCCTCGCTTGCCACGACAATCAGGCCGCCTGGCGCCGTGGCCTGGATCGCGTTCAGGATCAGGTTGCGATACACGCGCCCGAGGGCGAACACGTCCCCCTCGATAAAAACGTTTTCCGGTGTCAGTTCCGTACGGAGCGTCAGGCCCGCGGTTTCGGCGTGCTGTTCCATCGCCTCCGCGGCATCGGCCACCGTCCGGTTCAGGTCCACCGGGAACCGCTCCAGCGGAATCGGACGGGCGATGTTGCGCAGGTCGTCCAGCACCCGCTTGATGATGACGAGCTCCCGCTCGACGGTCTTCTTGAACGTCTCGCGGTACTCGGCATCCTCGAACATCTTCTGGATCAGCTTGCAGCTGTTGCCGATGTTTTGAATCGGGTGCGACAGGTCGTGCACCAGCCCCGCTGCGATGCGGCCGAACATGGCCTGCCGCTCCTGCTTTCGGATCTCTTCCTGGAGCTCCACCAGCCGATCCGCCATCGAGTTGAACGCATCACCGAGCTGGCGGATTTCATCCTGGCCTGACAACACGACCCGTTCGTCCATGCGGCCTTCCGCGATGGCCCGAGTCACGCGCGTCAGCGCGAAGATCCGCTGGATGAACGAACGGCCCCACACCCAGCCAAGGATCACCGTGCCGAGCAACGCCAGGCTGATGACCCGAAGAGCTGACCGCTCTGAGCTGCTTCGACACGCGAAACGCATCGTCGGTCGGCTGCTCGACGATGACCGTCCAGCGAGGGTTGTCGATGGCCGCGCCGACGGCGAGCAGTTCTTCCTCGCCGAGAGTTGTCGAATTTCTGGAGTCTGGTGGCGGTCGAGCTCTGCGCCGCAGGTGCGTGACTTCTGCTCGTCGAACGCGTTCCGCGCGGCCTTGGCGAGGTCCAGCTCGTCCGGGGCGGCCTGCGCGCCTTTCGCAATCAACGGCTTGTCGTTGGGGTTGCCGTGGGCGACGAGGTTTCCGTCCTCGTCCAGCAGCAGCGCGTAGCCGCTCGTGCCGACCTTGATCCGGTCAACCGTGCGCCATAGCTCCTCCAGTGAAATCTCGGCGATGATCCAGCCCGACTCCTCGCTCTCGCCACCGGCCTCGAGCGGAATCGCCATCGTCGTCGTCGGAAGCGCATCGGTGTCGATGGTTGGCTTGGCGACGTAGTACGCGATGCGGCCGCCGTTTTCAGTTTCCACGACGCTCGGAATCGTCAACGTTGATGCGCCGACCCGACTGCTTGCCCGTTGCCGGCCACGGTCGTCGAACACCGAAATCTCGCGGAACTCGGGGAAATCGAGCACGTGATTCCGGAGGATCTGTTCCTGCTGCCACTGGTCGAGCTGCGTGCTTCGTATCTGGGTACCGATTGACGCCAGTACTCGATGGCTGTTGTCGAAATACAGCTTGATCTGCGCAGCAATCTGCCGCGCCACCGCCTGGTTGCCTAGACTGACCGACTGCTCGGTGCCGCGGTTCAGGTTTCGAACGGAAACCCACCCGTATACGAGCAGCGGCAGCACCGCGGCCGTGGCGATGAGAAGGACGAACCGGCCGGTGATTCGCTTCATCGCGAGGCCGTCTGGACGGCTGGCGAGACGCCACCGATACATATTCGCGAGGATCTCAGGATCCGCTCGGTCGCCAATGTCGAAACGCGCATCCACGGCCCTGGTTTGGACGAATCCACGCCAGAAACACCGCGGGCACGTCGTCGTAGAAACGCTGACGGAGATCGACTACTCCACTGCGGATGTCCTCGTCCTCCCGAGCTTGGCGCAGACGATCGAGCACCGCATCGGCGCCGTTGTAACCAGTGTTCTGCAGGACCGTTCCGAGCGCTCCGCTCGGCGAATGCCAGAAGCGATAGGCCCAGGTCAGATCGCGGCCGCTCGTCAGCTGAAACAAGTAGGCGTCGAATTGGCCGTCGCGGAGTCGATTCCGCATCCCATTGCCGTCCAGCCCCTCGAGGACCAAGTCAATGCCAACGGCCGCGAGCTGACGCTGCAACAATAGCGCGATGCGTTCGAATGGTGGCTCGACGTTGTAGAACACGCACTTCAGCTGGAAGCGACTGGCCCGCTGTCCTGGCTATCCCGGCCGGAGCGGAAGGCCCGCCGCATCCAGTCGCAAGCGCGCGGCGTTCGGGCTGGGCGAAGACGGGCGCGCGGTCGAACCAGCGTTGTAAGCCCAGTGAGACGGCCAGATCGGATCGTCGGCGTCGGCGACCTGTCCCCGTGCCGCGCATTCCCTGCGAGACGATTTCGTCGCGATCGATAGCCTCGGAAATCGCGCGACGCACTTCGGGCCGCGCCAGGATCGGGTTGCGGAAATTGAAAACCAGTGGAATGTAGTAGGGCTGAATCGAGGAGTAGATCTTCGAACCGGCTCGCTCCCTCGAGGAACTCGACCCAATTCCTTATTGATTTCGAGCGCCAGATCTACCTCGCCGTGCATCAGACCGACCCACGAGGCCCGCGGTGTCGCGTACGCGAGTGACCGTGATCCGTTCGATACCTGGTTGTCCCGCGATAGTACGACGTAGTTGCGCACCGCCTCGAGTCGTGGACTCTCCGGGATCGAGCTTGAACGGTCCCGTCCCAATATTCGGCTTCTTGTCGTCGACGATCGACGTGTTCGCCAGAGCGCTCGGCAGAAAGCCGTCGGGGCGACTGAGATGAAACAGGATAGTCTGGGCGTCGTGGGCTTCAATTGTTCTTGACCGCTTCGAATCCTTCGGATTTTCCGATGTCTTGGACGGAGGATCGCCGCGACGACTTCAGCTGTAACCGGCGTGTCGTCGTGGAAACGAACTCCGGGTCGCAGATGCACACTGCAGCGTCAGCCCTGGGTCGTCCCATTCCCACGATTCCGCCAGCCGGGGCGTCGGCCGGCCGTGTCCGTCGATCGCCGATCAGCCCTTCGGCAAACAACATCGATCGAATGATGCCTGGAGCCTCGTCGGTTCCCCGGGCGCCAATTCGGAGGGTAGAGTTTCAGAGGAGGCGCAGGTGCTTGTGCGGCACACGAACAGGAAATCGACGCTGCGCCAATCGCAAGGAGGAGGCAAACGGGTGCCGCCGCACCGCGAACCCGCCTCAACGGCGTGCTGCGGAGCGTCAGGACGGCACCGTCCCTTCAAGCCACATTACCAGCATTATCGGCGCACCCTTCCCAAAACCGAAGGGTGCGAGGCGCCCGTTTTCGGGCGTTACCGGCGGGGTTCCAGGGGCTGTTCGACGATGAAGGCACATCCGGTGTTGTCGCTGGGCTTCTTCTCGGCCTTCTTGATGATCTGAATCTTCATGATGTCTGTCCTGTCTCGTTTAGCGTCAGCGACGTGACGTGCCTACTTGCGTGGCTCGAGCGGCTGTTCAACGATGAACGCGCAGCCGGTGTTGTCGCTCGGCTTCTTCTCAGCTTTCTTCACGATCTGGATTTTCATGAGCTACCCCTTGTGAGTTGATTGGTTGTCAGACCGGGTCAGCGCAGGTGCTCGACGGCGACGTCGACCAGCCAGGGGCGCAGCGTTCCCTTTTTCTTGTCCGTTTCTTTGCGTTCGTTCTTCATGACTGTTCTCCTGAATTGAACTGACGTTGAACCGCTTAGTTGACAGTGGATACGTCGCGCGCGGCGGCATCGCGCGCGAACGAAACGACACCGGCCTCGAAACTGCGCTTGTGGCAGTTCGGCCGGTTCATGTCTCCGAGTTCCATGTGGGCGGCCGTCGAGCAGCCCCCCGCGCACAGCGGAATGAATGCGCAGTCGTTGCACTCTTTCCACGCGGCGAGTGTTTCAAACCGCGTGGCCGCGGCGGCCTGACGGGCGTCCTGCCCTCCGTCGATATGGCCGGTTGAAAGCTTCGGGTCTCCCGTGAAGCCCGGACACGCGTAGACCGCTCCATCGGGACCAAGGGTGTGCGCGTGCTGACGGTGGATTTCGCACGGGCCCATGTGCACGCCGTCCACCGTGCTGAACCCGCGCTTTTTCGTCTCTTCGCGCAGGAACGACATCTTGTCGTCGAGGAAGTTGCAGCTGTCGCAGATGCTGGTGCCGCCGCCGGCCGATGTCATGCAGGTGCCGTTCAGCGGCTTGCCTTCGGCGCCGACGACGGTGAGGGGAATCAGGCCCCTGGGCTGCTGGGGCCGTGGTTCGCGGATGACCGGCTTGAACGACACGCGCGCGAGCTTGTCGGCAAACTCCTGTTCTCGCAGGAAGTCGAGGAGCGCCGGATAACTGTCGACGGACGACTCGTCGAAGTTGCCGCCAATCGAGACTCGGCACTTTCCGGCCACGCGGCGGATGTTCTCGATGATCTTGTCGAACGTGCCCTGGCCACCGCGGAGCGGCCGCATCCGGTTATGGGTGTCGTGATCGCCGTCGAGCGTGATCTTCACGCCGTTCAGCCCGTACGGCGCCAGGCGATCAACAACCTCCGGGGTCAGAAGGAGACCGTTGGTGATCACGTTGACCAGCATCCTCACGCCACGAGCCTGCGTGGCGTGCCACAACTGCTCGGCGAGGAAATAGGCGACCGGCAGGTTCAGGAGCGGTTCGCCGCCGAACAGGGTCAGCACGAAACTCTCCGGCCTGATCGCATCGAGCCGTTCTTCCGTCCACTGAACGACCCGCGCGGCGGTCTCGAGCGACATCTTCGCCGCGGACTTGTTGTAGTCGCCGTGATCGCCCTGGAAGCAGTAGTCGCACGCAAAATTGCACTGCAAGGTGGTCAGGACCGTGACGCGCAGCTGCTCCTGGCTCTCGCGAATGTTACGAAAGTACTGCTCGACCTTCCGTCGCTCTCCGTCGCGGTCGTTGACGACGAAGCCGTGCTCGGTCAGCGTCGCGAGCGCGTCGCGCTGCTCCTCGGTCAACGGCCCGGCATCGGCTCGGCCGACGCGATCGAGCAGGTCCGCCACGTCGCGCGAGACGATCACCTGGGCGTCAGTGAAGGTGTTCATGAGGAACACGTCGCTGCCCTGACCGACCTGCTCGAGCGGTACACGGACGTTGAACATCGAGGCTTGCATGCGCTCTCCTTAACGTGCGTCGATCTTGAGGAGCGGGTTGAGTAGATCGGAGGGCCACGAATAAGTGGCGGCCACCGAGGATCTGAAATTGCAACGGGTCTTGCCGCGGACACCAGACCTGTCCAAAGAGTCCGTTCACCATCCCCTACCTCAGCCCAGCCCTGAAAACACAGATCTGTTTGAATGACTCTTTAGGACTCTCGAAGGTGAGCGGAAGCGGCGCACCCCCACTAACAACCGTGGGTAGATCGGCCAATCGATTGGCCGGTCAGGCCAACGCCTTGACCGGTTGAGCGACGGTTTTGATGAATGGTTGAGCTTAGGCGCCCCGGAGTTTCCGGGCGATTTCACGCAGGTCGAGACGCGACATCTTGTGCTTCAACGTGCTCAGCGGGATGCCCAGGTAGCGGGCCGTGGCCGTCACGTTCCAGTCCGATTTCTCGAGCGCGCGCAGGATGAAATTGCGCTCGAACGTGTCGCACGCTTCCTGGAACAGCGCATCACCGGTCGTGGGCCCCGAGTCCAGTTTCGCGAAGTGGTATTCGAGCGGCAGATCCTCGTCCGTAATGTATTCCTTGTCGCTGACCGCAACCAGGCGCTCGATCAGGTTTTCGAGCTCCCGGATGTTTCCGGGCCACCAGTACGAGGCCAGGATCTTCAGCGCTGAGCCGGAGATGGCGCGAACCGGCTTCCGGAATTTCGTCTTGTAGCGATCGAGGAACAACCGCGCGAGTTCCGGCAGGTCCTCGATCCGATCGCGGAGCGGCGGCATCCGGATCGGGATCACGTTGATCCGGTAGTACAGGTCCTCCCGGAACCGCCCGTCCTTGACCGCCTTTTCGAGGTCCACGTTGGTCGCGACCACCAGCCGGAAATTCGTCTTGATCGGTTTCGTTCCGCCGACGCGCTCGATCTCGCCTTCCTGAATCGCTCGCAGGAGCTTGGCCTGCAGATCGAAGCGGCAGGTCGCCGATCTCGTCGAGGAAGAGTGTGCCGCCGGTCGCCAGCTCGAACTTGCCGAGCTGTTGCTTGTGCGCGCCGGTGAAGGCGCCACGTTCGTGTCCGAACAGCGTGCTCTCGACGAGTTCGTGCGGTATCGCGGACAGATTGACGGCGATGAACGGCGCCTCGCCGCGGCCCGACTCGCGATGGAGCAGGCGCGCGAGGAGCTCCTTGCCCGTTCCGCTTTCACCGAGAATCAGCACCGTGGCCGAGAGTTTGGCGACCTTCTGCACGAGATCGACAATGTCGCGGATCTGGCGGCTCGGGCCGATCAGGAACTCGCGCTCGCTTTGCTCGGCGATCTGGGCGCTGAGCGTGATGACCTGCCGGTTCAGATCCTGCCGTTCGCACGCGTTCCGCACGAGCGACCGCAGCTCGTCGTAGTCGAAGTTCTTCGTGATGTAGTGATAGGCGCCGTGTTTCATCGCCTGCACGGCCGTCTCGACCTCGTTGATGGCCGAGATCATGATGCACTCGATGAGGCTGTAGTTCTCCTTGACGATGCGAAGGACGTCGAAGCCGCTGATGCCGGGAAGCCGGACGTCGAGCAGAATCAGGTCGATGTCCTCGTGTTTCAGCAAGGCAAGCGCCGCTTCGCCGCTGGCCACCGTCAGCACGCGGTAATCGCGCTTGAGGATGGCGGCGATCGTGTCCCGCATCCCCTGATCGTCGTCGCAGATCAGGATGGTCTTCGAGGCGGCCATGGCGAAAGTTGCCCGATTGTAGCGCGTTTTGCGCCAGGCGCCCCGCTTGTGGGTTCGGGCGTTTCTTTGTAAGGTAAATCGTTGTGTTTTCGTGGGTTGTCGCAGGCATCACCCTGCTGATTGCGCTCGTGGCCCTGGCCTGGGTTCGACGCGTGTCCGCGCGGCTCGAGTCCTTGAAACAGTCCTATTGGGAGCTGCGGTACGACTACACGCGGTTGCGCTCCCAGGTCTCGCGCCTCGATCCGGCCGAGGCCGCGTCGGCGACCGAGGCCGACTCGGTCTCTCCGCCGGCGCAGGCGACAGTGTCCTTTGTGCCGCTTTCGACGATGAGAAAGAAAGACGGGTAAATGGCGAACGAATACGACGTAGTGGTCATCGGATCGGGCACGGGTGGCTATGTGGCCGCCATCCGAGCGTCGCAGCTCGGCCTGCGCACAGCGGTGGTGGAACGTGAACCCGTCCTTGGCGGCACGTGCCTCAATTGGGGCTGCATTCCGACGAAAGCGCTCCTGGAACATGCGCACGCGCTGAAGGTCGCCGAGGATTGGAAAGAGTGGGGACTCACGCTCGGTCAGGCGGCGATCGGGATCGACATGGCGCAGGTCAATGCGCGCAAGGACAAGATCGTCAAGGGACTCACCAGCGGCGTCGAGTTCCTGTTCAAGAAAAACAAGGTCGATTGGATCAAGGGCAGCGCCCGGTTGGGTGGCAAAGGGACCGTTGAGGTGACCGAGGGGCAGAAACAGACGCTCGCGGCCCGCAAGGAAATCATCGTCGCGACGGGTTCGCAGCCGCGAAGTGTGCCGGGTGTGGAGATCGATCGCAAGCGAATCATCACGAGCGATGAAGCGGTCGGACTGAAGGACGTTACCGAAGTCAATCGCGATCATGGGAAGCGGCGCCGTGGGGGTCGAGTTTGGATCGATCTTCAGTCGCTTCGGAAGCGACGTCACGATCATTGAGCTCCTCCCCCGGCTCGTGCCGGTCGAAGACGAAGCCGTCTCGGCCGAATTGGAACGATCGTTCAGGAAGCAAGGCATCAAGGTGCTCACCGGCACCAGAGTGACGACCGCGAAGGCGTCGCCGAACGGGGTCGATCTCGAAGCGCAGACTCCCGACGGCAAGACCGTGAAGATCAACGCCGAGTACCTGCTCGTGGCGACGGGACGCGGGCCGGTGACCTCAGGTCTGGGCGCCGAAGAGGCGGGTCTTCGGCTCGAGCGGGGCTACGTGCACGTCGGACCGGATTTTCGAACGAACCTGCCAGGCGTCTCTGCAATCGGTGACGTGATCACGTTCGATCAGCCCGGCCATCCCCAGTTGGCTCACCTGTCGTCGGCTGAAGGCATCGTGCTCGCGGAGCGCATCGCCGGGAAGGCCCATGGCCAGATCAACTACGACCAGGTGCCCGGCTGCACCTATTGCGACCCCGAAATCGGCAGCGTCGGTCTCACCGAGAAAGAGGCGCAGACTCGCGGCTACGACGTGAAGACGGGGTCGTTCAAGTTCGGCATCCTCGGACGCGCGCGCATCGCCGGCGAGACGGAAGGGTTCGTCAAGATTGTCTTCGACAAGAAGTACGACGAAATTCTCGGTGTCCACATGATCGGCCTGCGTTCGACGGAGCTGGTTGCGGAGGCGACGCTCGCGCTTCGACTCGAATGCACGGTTGAGGAATTGATTCGCACGATTCACGCGCATCCCACGATGTCGGAGGCGGTCGGTGAGGCCGCGCACGCGGCGCATGGCGCGCCGATACATGCGTAAAAACCGCCGCCCTTCCCGCTGGAAGCGATCGTGTCCGTAAATGAGGTACTGTTCATAACGTCTCAAATTTGCAGGCAAATGATGACCAACGTTGTGATGCCCCAGATGGGGGAATCGATCGCCGAGGGCACGATCGTCCGATGGATCAAGAAGGTCGGCGATTCCATCGATCGGGACGAACCGCTCTTCGAAATATCAACCGATAAGGTGGACGCGGAAATACCCTCGCCGGCCGCCGGCGTGCTCACGGAGATCAAGGTCAGGGAAGGTGAGACTGTCGCCGTCAACAGCGTCGTGGCCACCATCGGCGCTGCCGGTGAGGTCCGCACCGCCAGTGACGCGCCCCCCTCCGCCGTTCCTGAGGCCGCGGTTGGCCAGGCGGAATCCGCGCAGGCCGAGGCCGTAGCGCGCGAGGCATCCGACGAGTCAGAGGAACGCACGTTGGATACGCCGGAAGAGTTGCGGCGCCAGAAGTCCTCTCCGCTCGTCCGCCGGATCGCCCAGGAGCACAAGGTCGATCTGGCCCAGATCCACGGAACGGGGCTCAGCGGCCGCGTCACCAAGCAGGACATTCTCGGCTACATCCAGTTGGGGAAGGGAAGTGACCGGCCTCCCGCTCCGCCAGCGACGGGACCAGTCTTCAAATCAGGTGAGAAGGTTCAGGTCGTGCCGATGAGCGTGATGCGCAAGAAGATCGCCGAGCACATGGTGCTCAGCGCGCGCACCTCGCCCCACGTCTATTCGGTGTACGAGGTGAACTTCGGCCGTGTGTCGGCGCTCCGCGACAAGAAGAAGGCAGACTACGAAGCGGGTGGCGCGAAGCTCACGTTCACGGCGTTCATCGCGAAGGTCGCCATCGACGCCCTCCGTCAGTTCCCGATCGTCAATGCCTCTCTCGACGGCGACAACATCGTCTACAAGAAGGACATCAATCTCGGGATCGCCGTGGCGCTCGACAACGGCCTCATCGTCCCCGTGATCAGGAATGCGGACGAGAAGAACCTGCTTGGCTTGAGCCGTGCCATCAACGATCTGGCCAATCGCGCACGCGCAAAGAAGTTGAGTCCCGACGATGTGCAGGCCGGAACGTTCACCATCACGAATCCCGGCATATTTGGCGCGTTGTACGGAATGCCGCTGATCAATCAGCCGCAGGTTGCGATTCTTGGTGTGGGGACTATCGAGAAACGTGCCATCGTGATCGACGATGCGATCGCGATACGTCCCGTGTGTCACGTGACGCTCGGACACGACCACCGTCTGGTCGACGGCGCTGACGCGGGCCGGTTCCTGTCGTTCGTGAAGGAACGGCTCGAGCACTTCGACGAAGCATGGATGTGACGAGAACCATGCAGGGTCGTGCTGGACGCGGGTGACTGCATGGCCCGTTCCCTGGAGGTTCATCGGCTCGGGGTCGTTTCCTACGGCGAGGCGCTCGAGCTGCAAAAGCACCTGGTCGTCGAGCGGAAGTCGAACGAGATTCCCGATCAACTTCTGTTGCTCGAGCATCCGCCCGTGATCACCCTCGGGGTAAAAACGCGCAACGACAGGACCCACGTCGTCGCGACGCCCGAGACCCTGGATGCAGCAGGGGGTCGAAGTCTTCGAGACCGGTCGAGGAGGCGACGTCACCTACCACGGCCCGGGGCAGCTCGTCGGCTATCCAATCATGGATCTGCGGCCGGATCGTTGCGACGTGCACCGGTACGTTCGCGATCTCGAAGAAGTGCTCGTTCGAGTGGCAGGCGAGTTCGGCGTCGACGCGGCGCGCGTGCCGGGGTTGACGGGCGTCTGGGTGGGGAACGAGAAGCTTGCCGCGATCGGCGTACGGATCGCGCGATGGGTGACCAGTCACGGGTTTGCCCTGAACGTCAGTACCAACCTCGCGCACTTCAACTTGATCGTGCCGTGCGGCATCGCCGACAAGGGCGTGACATCGCTCGAGCGGCTGATCGGCCGGCCCATCGCTATGGATGAGGTGGCCGACCTCACGGCGGAGGCGTTTGCCGCCGTCTTCGACCGGTCGCTGATGAAGTCGACAACATCAGTGCTGACAAGAACTTACCGCTAACCATCCCTTCGTGGCCGTGAGACGAGGTTCTCGTTTCCGGAATATTCGGATCCGATCCGGTGTTCTGTTCGTCACGGAGGCCCCAGATGCGTCAGCCGGCGGAACAGGAACTGATCGGCCGGATGCAGGCGGGGGACAACACGGCCGTCAGCGATCTCGCGTCGACATACGGACCGCGAATCCACCAGCTTGCGTTCCGCTACCTCAAGAACTGGGAAGATGCCGAAGAGGTAACCCAGGACGTTTTGATGAAAGTGCACCGGAAGATTGATGCGTTTCGCGGCGACGCGGCGCTGTCTTCCTGGATTTATCGGATTACGTTCAACACCGCGATGTCGCGGCTGCGGAACGGCAAGTTCAGCCGTCCGTTCGAAGTGAGCGCGGCAGGATGAAGGAACCGAGCCGTCCAGTCCCGATCCGGCTGACTGGTCGTCGCTTGCCGACGACCAGGTCATGCGCGCCGAGCTGCGCGACCGGCTGATAGAGGCCCTGACGCATCTGCCGCAGGTCTACCGCGTGCCGGTGATCCTCCGCGATATCCAGGGACTGTCCACTGAAGAAGCGAGTGCGATTCTTCGCGTCAAGCCGCAGACCCTCAAATCGCGCCTGCACCGCGGGCGGCTGATTCTGCGCCAGCACCTCGGCGCGTTTGCAGGCGGACTTGCGCTGCACGCACGGGAAACGAATCACTAAATTGCTGATTGTCGATTCGCTGATTGCTGATTGAAAAGATGGTTTTACAATCAGCATTCAGCAATCAGAAATCAGCAATTCTCAATCGCATTGTCCAGCCGTGTACGCTCTTGTCTCGTGAGGACCGGCTCGATCACGCGCCTCACCCCGTCCTCTCCAAGTTCTACGGGCATCGCCGCGACACGGCCATTCCTGATGTGCACGAAACAGGAGTATCGCCGTCGCGAGCCCGCGGCGATCGCTTCGATGATTCCGGCGGCCGCTGAGCCGAGCGAGTAAGTTCCAGGCGGCCAGAGCCCTCCCAGTCTGGCGTTCAGGCCGGCAATCACATGGGGTGCGACCTGCGAGGTGAGCGGCTGCCCGGAAATCGACGCCTCCTCCCACGCGACGACCGCAGCGTCTGGAGGGACACCGACCACGTTCAACGCGATCGGCACCCCCGAGGTGTCCATGGTCAACGCGGCGAGCGCTCGAAGCGCGGATTCCAGCGCGACCGGGGCTGATCCGATCAGGCGCGATTCCGCGATGTGCAGTTCGCCGGCGCCACGAGCGATGAGGTCGCGCTGAGAGCCGCCCGCGAACACGATTGGGGCGTTGGATTCAATCGCGGCAAGCCGGCGGAGAAGCGACACGCCCGCTTCACCGCCAAACTCGCCCGATCCGGACGCCGCGTCGGCGATGACGATGGCCGCCGCGCCTGCGGCTGCGGCGATGGAACCGGTCGCGACGACCGCGGTGGTGAACTGATCGATCGGCCCTGACTGAAGGATGTCGAGCGCCTTCCCCTGTGCGATACGGTCCTCGGAGTCGATGAGTCGTATCTCGCGCACTCGATCGCCGAGCGCGAGGGTATGCGCGACCGCGCCGCCGAGAGCCCCGCTGCCGATGATTGCCACGAACGACATGGACGTGTGCCGATCTTAGGCCAACCCGAGCCGGGTTTTACGGATCATGTGCTGACTCGATTATCCTAGTGGCCGTGTCCGCCATTCCCCAAACCGTCGACCTGGCCCAAAAAGTTGCGATCGTGACCGGCGGCTCTCGCGGAATCGGCCTGGCGATTGCCAGCACGCTGCTCGATGCGCGCGCGAGCGTCGTGATCACGGGACGGAGTGAAGGCCAACTGGAGGCGGGCAGGAAGCAGTTGTCGCAGGGCGATCCGTCGCGGGACAGCCGGATTCATGCCGTCGCGGCCGATGTACGAGATCAGGATGCCACGCGGTCGGCCGTTGATGGCGCGGTGAAGCGGTTTGGCGGCCTCGACATCCTCGTAAACAATGCCGGCGTCGGCATCTTCCGCAACGTGGCCGATACGGATCCCGATTCGTGGCACGACGTGATCGGGACGAATCTGAGCGGCGTGTTCTACTGCTGCCATGCCGCGATTCCTCACATGAAGACGCGGGGCGGCGGCTGGATCATCAACATCAGCAGCCTGGCGGGCAAGAACCCATTTCCCTCCGGCGCGGCCTACTGCGCCTCGAAAGCGGCGGTCAACGCATTCAGCGAAGCGCTGATGCAGGAAGTGCGTCACGACAACATCCGGGTCAGCTACGTCATGCCGGGTTCGGTGGCCACCGGCTTTTCACGAGGCGAATCGCCGAGCGGGCCTGCCGCCGACTGGAAGCTGTCGCCCGAGGATGTCGCCGAGGTCGTCATCGACCTGATCCGTCACCCCGCACGAAGTCTCCCGAGTCGAGTCGAGCTTCGGCCGTCGCGGCCGCCCAGGCGCTGAATCACTCTTGACTGCGATCGCCCATTACAACGTTCTGGAGCAGATTGGCGAAGGCGCGACCGGTGAGGTGTGGCGGGCGCGCGACACCAAGGTCGGACGGACCGTTGCGTTGAAGCTCGTTTCGGCAGACATGTTCCTCGAGCCCGGCAGCCGGGAGTCGTTCTTCGACAATGCCCGCGCGGCCATGGCGTTGTCGCACCCGAACATCGCGACATTGTTCGACGCGGGCGAGTACGAGGGAGATTGCTATCTCGCGTACGAATTCGCCTCGGGGATCACGCTGAAACAGGAGATCGAGGGGCGATCGGTCAGTCCCCGGAGAGCTATCGAGCTCGCGATCCAGATAGCCGACGCCCTGGCCGATGCTCACGGGTCCGGCGTCGTCCACGGCGATCTCCGCCCGGACACGATCATCGTGACTCACAAGGGCAGCGCAAAGGTCCTCGAGATCGGCATGTCGCGATGGACGAGCGGCGGTCGAATTCGGGCGGAAGCGGCCACCTCGCCGAGATCACTCGGACCCGAGACCGTTCCCGTGGTGAGCTACATGTCGCCCGAACAAGTGCTGGGCGGTCCTATTGATGCGCGTTCAGACGTGTTCTCGCTCGGTGTGGTGCTGTACGAGATGCTGACGGGGCGCAATCCGTTTGCGGCGGCCACGGCGGCCGATACGGTCGTCAATGTCATCGCCGCGAAGATTGGCCCGGCGCATGCGCTCTCGACTTCGCTCGGCGACCTGGACGCACTCGTCATGCGGGCGATGGCGAAGGAAATCGATCAGCGTCCACAGAGCGCGGCGTCGCTCTCAGCGGAGCTCCGCGGTATCGGGGCGATCCTGGATGTTCGTTCCGGTGATGCTGGTCCGTCCGAGCTGCTTCCACTGGATGACGAAGGCACGAGCCGGGCCAGGTGGTGGATTGTCGCCGCGGCGATCCTGGTGACTGGCGTCCTGGCCTGGTGGATCCTCAAATAAGCGACATCAGCTTGTCGATGTCGATGTTGGCGCCAGACACGACGACCGCGATGCGCCGGCCTCGTGTTTCGAGCGCGCTCCCCAGTATCGCCGCAACGGCGGCAGCGCCGGCCCCTTCCGCGATGAGCCGTTCTTCTCTGAAAAGACCGCCCAGAGCCTGATGGAGCTGCGACTCGCTGACACCGGTCATCCGATCGACGAGCCGGCGGACGAGATCGAAAGTCGTCGTGTCGGGATCGAGGTTCCCCGTCAGGCCGTCAGCCAATGTCGGGCGCACATCAATCGAGACGATGCGACCAGCGGCGAGGCTGTGACGGAACGGGGTTGACGCCTCGACCTCGACTCCAACGATTTCGGGCGCCCGCTGCGAGGATTTGGCGGCGATTGCGATGCCGCTGATCAGGCCTCCTCCGCCAACGGGGGCGACGATCGCATCCAGTTCAGGCTGATCTTCCAGCAACTCGAGACCAATCGTTCCTGCGCCGGCGATCACATCGGGGTGCCAGTACGGCGAAACGAACAGCCCATGGCCCTTGGCCGCGTGCTCCTTGGCGCGCGTCTCCGCTTCGTCGTAGTCACGGCACGCAATCAACTCTGCGCCCATCCGACGAATGCCTTCTGTCTTTGTGCGGGGCGCCATCGCCGGCACGAAGACCGTCAGCGGAATTCCCGCCTCTCTCGCCGCATACGCCAGCGCCTGTCCGTGATTGCCCGCCGAGGCGGTCACGAGGGGCGGCGGATTCTTTCCATGCTGCTCGATGAGGGCAAGGACGGCGTTGAACGCACCGCGAATTTTGAATGAGAAGGTCGGCTGAAGCGTTTCGAGCTTGAGAAGGATCTCGCCCCCGGTTCCGTCCGACAGCCACGCCGATCGGCGAAGCGGCGTGCGGAGCACGTGTCCTTCGATCCGTCGGGCCGCCGAGCGTACAGCGTCGATTGTCGTCAGGGCTTCGCCGGGCTGGCGGTCATGAGAATTTCGGCCAGCCGGGCCGCAAAAGCGGAGCGGGCCATCACGTCGTCAACGCCAGCCGCGCGTGCCGCGTCGATGAGGTCGGTGTGGACGTGCGAGACGAAGCCCAGCGTCCGAATCGACGACAGGCCTGGGTCTCGTTTCATCGTGCTGATGGTGTCGATCGGATTGGCCTTCCCGCTGTTCAGGTCGAATATCACGAGCGACGGATGATGCGCGCGGGCCTGTTCGAGAATCTCGGGCGGTGTCCGGGCAAAGATCAACTCGACGCCGGCTTGCTTCGCTGTCGTCCGGATCTTCGAGCTGAAAAGGAGGTCGTCAACCGCCGCGAGAATCATGGTGCGCTGATCATATCTCACTGAATCGTACCGGGGTCCGGGATCCGGGGTCCGGGATCCGGCCGGGCAACGGCTCGGCTGCATAGAGCTTTCGGGTATTGGCGACGGCCGAGACGACAAATGTGATGACCAAACCGATGATGGCCACGACGCCGCCGATGTCGAACAGCCGGTAGGTTGATCCGGCCAGTGTGACGAAGTCCGAGTGCATCAAACGTAGGGATCCAACGGCAAGCAGGATTCGCAGTTCCGTCGGACCGAACTTCCAGAATGAAATGCGAAATACACCCACGGCATGTGTCGCCAGCGCGATCTCGATCATCAGCAGGTAGTACGCGATCAGGAATCCACCGCCAATCCCGACGCTCATATGCCCGCCCAGGACCAACCCGGCGAAGATGAAGAGAATGCAGAGGACGTCCAGCACGTGATCCACATAAAAGCCGTAGCGGGGCCGCTCGTGATGGCGAACTCGAGCCAGTGTGCCGTCGAGGCTGTCTCCAAACCAGTTGAGCGCCAGGAGACCAATGGCCATCAGGAGCGTCAGGCGTGACCCGTGCCAATAGCAGAACCCGGCCCCGAGCATGGACACGCCAGCCAGGATCGTGAGGTGATCCGAGTTGATGGGCGCCGGGATACGCCCGGCCATCCAGATAAGGCCACGTTTTTCAACAGACGCCAGGAGGCTCTCCTGAACCCGCCGGGCTTCCGTGTGGATTGGATTCGTCATCTTGTCTAGGAATGCGAAAATGGAGGGCCGACAGGCTCATCCACCATGATTCTCGAGACGCGCGCGGTTGCCCCCTTTTACAAGAACGGGTTCGTCCTTGGCTGCGAGGATACGCGGGAAGGCATCGTCATCGACCCTGGCGACGAGGTCGAGGATCTGCTGTCTGCCGTGGATCGGCACCGGCTGGTGATTCGCTACATCCTGCTGACCCACGCTCACATCGATCACATCACCGGGGTTGCCGCTGCAAAGAGGGCGCTCGGCGCACCCGTGGGCCTGCACCAGGCAGACCTCTTTCTGTACAAGGCCGTCGAGCAGCAGGGACAGATGCTCGGCGTTCGCGCGGAGCCCCAGCCGGACGTGGACTTCTTCTACGACGGAAGCGGGCCGTGGCGGTTCGGGCCGTACGGCGCGTGGGTCTACCACACGCCCGGCCACTGTCCGGGCGGGGTCTGCCTTGCCGTGGGCCGCGAGCCGGACGCGGCCCGCACGCTGTTTGTCGGGGACACGCTGTTTGCGGGATCGATCGGCCGCGTCGATCTACCCGGGGGCGATCTTCGGATTCTGCTGAACTCGATCCGTACCGTGCTCTTTTCGTTTCCGGATGACACGGTCGTCTATCCCGGGCATGGAGAACCGACGACCGTCGGTGTGGAGAAGAGAACGAATCCCTTCTTAATTGCTGATTGCTGATTGCTTCGATTGTCGATTGTCGATTGAAAGGCAGGGTGTTCTTCAAATCAGCAATCGTCAATCAGCAATCGTCAATCTATTCCCGGCTGATCACCAATTCGACTCGCCCGACTCCGAGCTTATCTCCTTCTTTCAAACTGGATCTCGTGACGCGTTCCCCGTTGACGAACGTGCCGTTCGTGCTGCCGAGGTCGTCCACCTGCAGCTCCGTGGCTCCCGCGCTCAGCCGGCAGTGGAGCCGTGAAACGAGCGCCGCGTCCACGACGAACTGTGCGCCTGCAGAGCGGCCGATCGTCCTGATGTTCCCGGGAAGAATACGAAACGTGAAGGGATCCGTCGCCTCGTCGCTGCTCCTCAGTATCCACATCGCAGGTTTACAGTGCGCTCACTCGCGCGTGAACGACGCCGCCACCCCGCGTCAGCAGCGTCTCGCGCGTAATCTCGTCGTCCGTGTTGATGGCCAGCGCGGGCTGGGCGGCGCCGTCCTTGCCGAGCAGGTGGGCAAGAAACGTCGTGATGTTCTTCGAGTACATCTGGCTCGCGTGATAGGGAACGAGCGCTGGAGGATTGGATGGTCCCAGAATCGTGACGCCCTTGTGCACGACGATCTCGTCCGGCCTGGTGAGCTCGCAGTTGCCTCCGCGCTCGGCCGCGAGATCGACGACGACCGATCCCGGCGCCATCGCCTCGACCATCTCGGTCGTCAACAGAATCGGTGCCCGCTTTCCCGGGATCAGAGCGGTGGTGACGACGACATCGCTCGCAGCGACGACCTTGAGCATCATCTCGCGCTGCCGCTTGTAGAAGGCCTCGTCCTGGGCTTTGGCGTACCCGCCCTTGTCTTCCGAGTCGCCCGCGTCGAGCGGAAGCTCGACGAATCGCGCGCCGAGACTTTGCACCTGCTCCTTGACTGCCGGGCGCACGTCGTACGCTTCGACCTTGGCGCCGAGCCGGCGCGCCGTCGAGATGGCCTGCAGTCCCGCAACACCTGCGCCCATGATGAAGACGCGTGCCGGTGAAATCGTCCCCGCAGCCGTCATCAGCATGGGGAACATGCGCGGCAACGTCGTGGCCGCAAGAAGAACCCCCTTGTAGCCGGCGATGGTGGCCATGGAAGACAGAGCGTCCATGCTCTGGGCCCGCGTGATCCTGGGCATCAGCTCCATCGAGAAGAGATTGACGCCCGTTGGAGCGATCTGACGAATCACCTGCGGACTGCCCAGTGGATCGGCGAAGCCGATGACCGTTTGCCCGGTGCGCAGGACCGAGGGGTCTGCCGGCGTCGCGCGGACCTGCAGGACGATGTCGGATGTTTTGAAGAGGTCGGGCCGCGAGACGAGTGAGGCTCCCTGAGATCGGTATCCCTCGTCTGGAAAACCGGCAGCCGTTCCGGCTCCGGACTCGACCGCCACCTCGAGGCCTGACTTCACGAGACCGGCAATCGCCGCAGGAATCACGGCGACGCGAGTCTCGCCGGGCCAGGTTTCCTTCGGGATGCCGACTCTCATCGGTCAGAGTGTAGTCGATCTTACTTCTTCAGCCAGTCGCCGATGGTCTTGGTGACGGCCGGCGTAATCGTCTTGTCGGCCAGCGAACCGTACTCCGCCACATCACCCGTTGTAGCGGGGACGAGCAAATGATTGATTCCCGGCAAGTGAACGGCTTCGACGGCCGGCGCCTTCTTGCGGTTGCGCGCGAGCGATGCGAGCTGATCCGCATGGTGAGGAAACACCTGTCGATCGAGATCGCCCTGGATGATCAGGATCGGCTGCTTGATATCCGGCATCACCTTCGCCGGATCGAAGAGCAGAAAGCTTCGGAACCAGGCGGAATCCGCCTGCTCGCGGAGCTCCTTCGGAATGGACTCCCAGCCCTTGTCGGTAATGACGGCGTTCTGGATTCGAGTCTGCAGCTCGATCTTGGCCTGCCGTTCCTGATCCGTTGCGCCCATGAGATCGAGCGCGTGCCGCTGCTGCTCGAGTATGAGGTCTGCTCCCCTCATGCCCGGAGCCGCAATGAGGATGAGGGACGCGATCTTGTCCTCGCGCTCGGCCGCCAGCATGGCGACGGCGCCCCCTTCGCTGTGGCCGGCCACGGCGATGTGCTTCGGATCGATGTCCTCACGTTTCGCAAGCCACCTCACCGTGGTGATGAGGTCGTCGGCATAGTCCTGGATGGTCACGCGTTCGTTGCGTCCGCCGCTTTGCCCGACGCCGCGCTTGTCGTACCGCAGCACGACGAACCCCTGATCGGCGAGCCCGGCTGCGATCTGCGCGAAGATCGGAATCCCCGCCACCACTTCGTCGCGATCGACCGATCCGGATCCAGCAACCAGTACCACGGCCGGCCGGCGTATTTTTCCCGGCTCACGCGGCGTCGTCATGGTGCCAGCGAGGCTGAAACCTGTCGAGGGGATCAGCACATCGCTGTCGTTCGAGTTCCGGACTGGCTGCGAGCGAACCGCGACGCCCGCCAGCTCCGATCGCACGACGCGAAGACCAGCGGCAGGGAGATCCAGGCGGACCAGCCGCGACCTCGAGTCAATCGTGATGGTGCCGTCCATCGGACGGCCGGGATTCTGAAAGACGACCTCGTACCGGCGGGTGGCGATCATGCCTGCCGGGGAGGGCAGCTGCTCGGGCGACATGCCTTTGATCGAGACCGCGACCTCTCCCTGCGGCGCGATGTAGGCGCGAAGCTCCGTTCCCGGCTGGGCGCCGGTCAGCCGAGCGGCCAGCGCTTCATATCCTGCGATGAACGTGTTGGGCAGGACGATCGTTCTCGCCGAGACTTGATCCGTCTTCGAGGTCGTCGTGCCTTTCTGGGTGATCTCGTTGATCGCTGTCGTCAAACTGAACGACGTGGCCAGCGACATCGGCTGCCCGGCCTGCGTCGCCTCGATGTGCAGCTCGAGCGGTTGCCAATCGGCCGTGTACTTCACTTCGAACCGGTTGACCGTCGTGTTGATCGGTGCTCCGAATTGTGCCGTGGATGAGAGCACCCAGGTCGTTCCGCTCCGCGCAAGCCGCACCCGCTCGATGCCCACACGGGCTCCGGACAGGAAGAGCGTGAACTCGACGTCCCCTTCGGCTGGTTGCGCGGCCGGAGATGGGGCGGCTGAAGGTGCCTGCGCGGGCGCGATCGGGCCGCCGACCGCGTCCAAGAGAATAGCGGGCGCCATCATGGCTGACAGCGCCACCGCGGTAAAATGTCGTAATTGCATCGATTTTAGGATATCAGCAACTTGGTTTTGTCTTTATCAGACGATTATCGCGCGCTTCGACGCGCATCCGGCATCGTCGACCGCACCGCGCGCGGACGACTCGTGCTCACGGGTGCCGATCGGCGGTCCTATCTGCAGGGGCTCCTGTCCAATGACATCGACGCTCTCGTCGAGGGCGCCGGGTGCTATTCGGCCTACCTGACTGCGCAGGGCCGCATGATCGCCGACATGCGCGTCTTCGAAACCGGCGACAGCCTTCTCGTCGATCTCGACGGCACGCTTGCCGAGGGAGTCGCCGAACGCTGGTCCCGGTTCGTGTTCAGCGAGGACGTGCAGATCAGGAATGAATCCAGGTCAACGTCCCAGATCGGCGTCTTCGGTCCTCGCGCGGCGCAGGCCCTCGCACGGGTGTCAGGCGATTCAGATGCCGCTCGGGGCGAGCTGGAGCGTGTGCTGCGCGTGCTTCCAGTCAACGCGGTCAGGCGATGGAATCTTCTGGGGCAGCCGGCGCACGTGCTGGTCAGCGACGACCTCGGTGTCCCGGGTTTCGAGATCGTCCTCCCGGCGAGCCTCCAGAGCGGCCTTCTCGAATCGTTGCGGAGCGCAGGTGCGATCGAGGTCGACGCCCGCGCCGCCGAGATTTGTCGAGTCGAAGGCGGCCGGCCACTCTTCCTTGTCGACATGGACGAAGACACGATTCCGCTCGAAGCCGGCATCGAGGATCGGGCGATCAGCCTGACCAAGGGGTGCTACGTCGGCCAGGAGGTCATCATTCGAGTGCTGCATCGCGGACACGGGCGCGTCGCTCGAAAGCTCGTCGGGATTGCCTTTGAGCCCGCTGGCGCGGTGCCGTCTCGTGGAGACCGGATCTTCGCCTCGGGCCGCGACATCGGTTCGATCACGAGCGCCGTCGAATCGCCCGCGCTTCGACGTCCCATTGCGCTCGGTTACGTGCACCGTGATTTTCAGGAGGCCGGCACGCTGGTTACCGTTGGCGATCGCACGGGGACGGTGACGGCATTGCCGTTCGTGCCAAAGGGAAGCGCCCACGAACAGGTTGCAGCTGACTGAGGCGGCCGCCTGGAAATCCTCCTCATTCAACTGCTCGTCATCGTCGCGACCGGCCGGCTCGTCGCGCTCGCGTTCAAGCACCTGGGACAGACACCGGTGATCGGCGAGATGTTCGCTGGCGTTTTTCTCGGTCCGTCGCTCCTGGGTCAGATCTTTCCCTCGGCCGAGTCGTTCCTGTTTCCGCCGGCTTCACTGCCAACGCTTCATCTCATCAGTCAGCTCGGCGTCGTGCTCTTCATGTTCGTCGTGGGATTGGATGTCGACACGGATCGTCTCCTCCGGCGCGCGCGCACGACCGTGCTTATCAGCAACGCCGGAATCATCGTCCCGTTCGTGCTCGGCGTCTGGCTGTCTTTCTATCTTCACGAGCACTACGCACCGGCCGGCGTTCCCTACCTGACCTTCGCCTTTTTCATCGGCACGGCGATGAGCATCACGGCGTTTCCCGTGCTGGCTCGAATCCTTGCGGAACGCGGTCTCAAAGGGACTGAGCTCGGCAACCTGGCGATCGGCTGCGCCGCGATTGGCGACGTCACGGCGTGGTGTCTCCTGGCCTTGGTCCTGGCGGTCAGCCGGGGACACGGGCTCCTGGAGCCGCTCGTTGCGGTCGTCCTCGCCGGCATCGTGGCCCTGATCGCGCTCATGGTCGTTCGTCCCCGCGCGTCGCAACTCTTTGGCCGCACCGATTCGGATGCGGTTGGCCCTCGCGCGCTGCTGGCCGCGCTCATGTTTCTTCTCGTGTCGGCGCTCGCAACCGAGGCGATCGGCGTCCACGCGCTGTTTGGAGCCTTCCTTGCGGGCGTGGCCGTAGCCGGCGCCGGTGACCTGCGAGATCCTCTGCGACGTGCGATCGAGCCGCTCACCTCGACACTGTTGCTGCCGCTGTTCTTTGCGTACTCAGGTTTGCGGACGGAGGTCGGCGCATTGTCCGGCCCGGCCTGGATCGCGTGCGCCCTTGTCCTGCTGGCGGCGGTGGCGGGAAAGTTTGGCGGGGTCACGGCCGCAGCCCGGCTGCTGCGGACGTCGTGGCGCGAATCGATTGCGCTCGGGGCGCTGATGAATACCCGGGGCCTGATGGAGCTGGTCGTGCTGAATATGGGTTACGACCTCGGCATCCTCTCGCCGCCGATGTACACGATGATGGTGATCATGGCGCTGGCGACCACCTGCATGGCGGGGCCGGTGTTGGCTGTGCTTTCGAGAACTGGCAAGCGGTAACCGTCTACGCGAGCGCGTCAGCCGTCTTCGCGCCGTAGAATTCGTACCAGGGATGCGCGGCCTTCAACCGCTCGTTGACGTTGTGGATGTTCTTCACGCCCTCATCTTCGAGCCACTTTCGGAACGCCGCTCCGCCCTGCTTCCCGTAGATGGCGATCCCGTCCTTCCAGGTTGCGCGTCCGCACAGAACACCCGAGAACTTCGTCCCTGCTTCGGCGGCGAGCTCCAGCGCTTCCGTGAACTCCGGATTGCTCACGCCGGCTGAGAGGTAGATGAACGGCTTGGTGGACACCTCCGCGGCGCGGCGGAAATGATCCATGGCCTCTTTCTTTGTGTAGGCGCTCTGCCCGCCCGACACCTTGGCGCCTTCGACGAACTTCATGTTGACCGGCACTTCGACCTTCATCACGTCGACGCCGTAGCGATCCTTCGTGAATTCCTTCATGGCGCCAATCACGATGTCCGGCTTCTTCTTCGCGTATTCGAGGCCTTTTTCGTCGGCGCCTTCCTGGTAGCCGACGAACTCGAGGAAGAACGGGATGTCGTTGGCACGGCACTCGTCGCCGATGCGCTCCACCCAGGCCTGCTTGTGGTCATTGATCGGCTTCGGATCGAACGGCGTGTAATAGAGCAGGATCTTCAGGCAATCGGCGCCCGCCTCTTTCAATCGACGGACGGACCAGTCATCCAGAAGATCCGGCAGACGCCCGGGCGTGTTCGAATCGTAGCCGGTCTTTTCGTACGCGAGCAGCAGGCCCGATCCCGCGGCTCTCCGCTTGCTTGCCGGGAGCCCCCACTCCGGGTCCAGCAGGATCGCGCTGGCGTGCTTCGTCAGCACCTCCGTGACGAGCGACTTGAATTCCTCCATCTCGGCGTCGCTGACGTCCGCTCCCTTTTCCTTGGCGAGCGACTTCTTGAGCGAGCCACGCTGATCCATCGCGGCGGCCGCGATCACGCCACGTTCGTTCGATACCGCTTTCATTCCCGCAAGCTTGCCCGCTGTGATTTTCACGTTCGCATATCTCCCTAATTATTCCGAGGGGCTTCGCCCCTCGGACTCCCTTACACGCTCGCTCGCGGGGGCCCCGCCAGCCCCGCTCCGCTCGCGTGGGCTCACTCGCGCGCTCGTTCGCCTGCGTCCTGAGCCGGTTTGAAACCAGTTCTGGACAGTTTCAGCCGACCGTGAAACCGTCATTGTACAACAGGGAATTCGAAGTCCTCCACCGCGGCGGACGCCGTGGCACGCTCGACGATTTCGGCAATCGGCAGGGTGGACTCAGCACGCTCCACATCGTCGACGCGAGCCTTCGTTGCCGGATGTCTCGGTGTGAAGAGCGTGCAGCAGTCTTGATCCGGGATGATTGAGATTGGATAAGTCCCGAGTCGCTGGGCTTCGGCCGTTATCTCATCCTTGTCCATCCCGATGAGCGGACGCAGCACGGGCATGTCGACCACCCGGTTGATGGCGTTGAGGTTCTCCAGCGTCTGGGACGCGACCTGCCCGACGACTTCTCCTGTCACGAGCGCCTGCGCGCGATGCTCGCGTCCGATACGCTCGGCGATTCGCATCATGAGCCGCCGGTAGATCACGACCCTGAGCGGCGGGGCGACGCTCAGCGTGATCTGCTGTTGAATCTCTCCGAACGGCACGAGAAACAGCCGCGAGTGGAACTGGAACTGCGCGAGCAGCCGGGCCAGCTCACGCACTTTTTCCTGTGATGCCCGGGACAGGATCGGGTAGCTGTGGAAGTGCACGAGCAGCACGCGGCACCCGCGACGCATCAGCCGCCAGGCCGCAACGGGTGAATCAATGCCCCCGGAGAGCAGGCAGGCCACGCGCCCGCTCACCCCGACCGGCATTCCTCCCGCTCCCGGTTCCTTTCCGAAGTAGTAGAACGCATCGTTGGTCAGGGCCTCGACGTGGATCGTGAACTCCGGATCGTCGAGAGCGACGGTCCATCCTTTGGCTTCCTTAATCCGTCCACCGACCTCGCGTTCGATCTGCGGTGATGTCAGCGGAAATCGCTTGTCGGCACGCCGCGCCGAGACGCGAAACGTTCGCGGATCGGCCCGTCCTTCGAGGTCGGTGAGGATCGCGGCCGCGATCGCGTCGACATCAAGTGGTGCGCGGCCCGCTTTCGCGAAGTTGGCCACGCCGAACACGCGCGACAGGCGGTCGCGGACGTGGGGCCACTGGGCGTGGTCGTCGAGCACCACCTCGATCCGACCCATCAGCACCCGTACCTCGAGCACGCCGAGGTCCGCCGTGGCCTCCCGCAGATTGCGCGCAAGGCGCGCAATGAACCACGGGCGGTTATTGCCCTTCAAGGCGATTTCCTGGTAGTGGACGACGATGGATTCTCATTGCGGATTGCGGATTGACTGATTGCTGATTGACGATTGCTGATTGATCGTGCATCAAACATTCAGCATTCAGCAATCAGCATTCAGCAATTCACGAGCGGCCCGATGGCCGCTCACCACCGCGCTTTCGATGGTGCCGGGGAGGCCGGTGTCGATCCAGTCTCCCGCGAGATACAGACCTTCAACCGGCGTCCTGGTGCCTGGGCGTGCGGGTTGGCCAGGGGCCAGCGAAAACGTCGCCCGCTTTTCGCGGACGACCGTTCCGTGAAGAAGCCTGGCGTCGCGCGCCAGCGGAAGCGCTTCCTGGACCTCGGCGGATGCCAGGGCGACGAGCTCGTCGCGCTCCATGGCGGTCAGCCGCGTCGCGCCGCTCGACACGAGCGAAAGATGCGACGCCTCTTCGCCGAAAGCGAGGCGCTTGTCGAAGACCCAATGCATCTCGCGACCCGGCAGTCCTACGAAGGAATCGTCCATCACGCGCCGGTCGTACCACAGGTTGACCGTGACGATTGGCATGGAATCGATGCCGTTGGCCAATGCAAGGATGGACTCGAGTTCCGGAGGCGGCGCCTGCCCGAACAGTCGGCCGATGTCGAACCACGGAACCGCTGCGACCACCCGCCGCGTCGCGATGCGCTCGCCTCGGATCTCCACCGCGCGAACCTGACCCTGCTCGACGATGACCCTCGCGAGTGCATTGACCCGGACCTCGCCGCCGCGTGACTCGATGTAGGCCCGCGCCGGCTCGGCATACATTTCGTGGAGGGGCCGCGTCGGGAGCACCAGGGAAGAGTCCCTGGCATCAGGCCCGAACATTTCCGCGAGGACGCGCACGAAGGGCGCCGCCGAGGCGACCGACGGAGACTGGTTGAGGGCCGCTACCGCCAGCGGTTCCCAAAGCCATGCCCGCAGCTTTTCACCCTGGCCGTGAGCGATGAGCCACTCCGACACCGTGCCTTGCGGTTCGACCCTGATCGAGCCCGCCCGGAGAAGCTCGCGACGGGCGCGTCTCAGGGGTCCGGCGAGCTTCAGCGCCGACAACCGATCGCGCCAGGGCATCGCATCCCAATCCAGGACGCCGGCGAGAAGATGAAGGGGCGAGGGAAGCGCGGGACACGAAAGAACCGTACGACGGCCGGCGCGATCGACATACGGGACCGACAGGGAAGGCTGAACACGGACTCGATCGAGAGCCTGAATACGTCTCAGGAACTCGAACGTTGCGCGGTAGCAGCCAAACAGCACGTGCTGCCCGTTGTCGACGAGCTCGCCGGTCTCACGATCGCGAAACGCTGTTGCCCGTCCGCCAAGCTGCGCGCGCGCATCAGCCACCAGCACACGCGCGCCGCGTTCGGCGAGCGCCGCTGCCGCGCTGAGCCCGGCAAAGCCTCCCCCAATCACGACGACACGGTCGGTTTCGCGCGAGTGGGGGTCGCGACGTGCTGGCTGAAACAATGATTCTGACATTAATCGCTATCGCAGACGGAGCATGGTGCGCGCCCATGTAACGGCAGCGATCACGGCACGCTCCGGGCGAGGAATGCGGACGACGCGGCTGAAGACGTCGTAGTCGGTGCGTTCGATCCGTGTCAGGATCCCGCGATAGATCGCTCCCATGATCTCCGCGGCCGCCAGGCGTCCGACATCCGCTCGCGGCAGACCGTCGGCCGCCTTCCGGTAATAATCGCGAGCGCGATCCCCGTGCTGGCGCAGGAGGGCCTTTACCCTGGGCGAACGCACGCCGTTTCCGGCCTCCGCCACTTCACGCCTGAGGTCCTCGTCCGAACATCCGTGCGCCCGAAGATCTGACTGCGGAATGTAGACGCGTCCACGCGCGAGATCTTCCGGGACATCCCGCAGGATGTTCGTGAGCTGCAACGCGACGCCGAGATCCGTCGCGTACTGGCGTGACCGCGTGTCCGAGTACCCGAAAATCTCGAGGCAGATGAGCCCCACCGCCGACGCGACACGGATGCAGTATTCGTAGAGATCCTCGAATGACTCATAGCGGCGCGAATCGAGATCCATTTCCACGCCCTCGATGAGTGCCTCGAATGCGGGTCGCGGCAGGTGGAATTCCGTGACAAACGGCGCCAGTCTCAGCCCCTGGGGTGTCTGCGGTGTCCGGCCGTCGAACACGGCGGCGAGCTCAGTTCGCCAGCGGCTGACCTGCAGTCTCGCCGGTTCTCCGGCTCCTGCCTCGTCGACCGCGTCGTCTACCGCGCGGCAGAAGTCCCACACGGCCACGATCGCGCGCCGCTTGTCCGGCGGCAGCACCAGGAACGAGTAGTAGAAGTTCGTGTCGCGACTCATGGCAGGCGCGCAGCCGGTCGCGGCCGCCAGAGCAGCGCACGCCAGCCGAGGACCGGTGCATCCGCAGCCGTCAGCGTCGGCCGGCTATGGAACACGTCGAATCCCGCCGCTTCGATGTTCTCGAGGATCCTCATGCCTCCGAGCCACGTGAAGCGAAGCTCCCAGCGAAGCCGTCCGCGCACGGCATCACATATTGGCCGTCCTGCCTCGAAGAGCTGCTTCGTGCGGCGTGTAGCCTGTTGCAAAGCTGCGCGCCACTCCGCCGTCATCTCGCCGCGATCGAGATCGGCCTCTCGCGCGAATGCCCGGCTCCGCTCTTCCTGTGGAAGATAGAGCCGTCCCCGGCGCCAGTCGATCGCCAGATCCTGCCAGAAATTCGTCAACTGCAGGGCTGTGCACACGCCGTCCGACTGCGCATCGAGCGTGGCATCGTCGTAGCCTGCAATGCGAAGCACCAGCCGGCCGATGGGATTGGCGGAACGCCGGCAATAGTCGAGGACATCGCCCCAGGTTTCGTATCGGCTGGTCACGACGTCCTGACGAAACGCGCTCAGCAGATCGTGAAACAGCGCGCGCGGCAATCGGTGGGAGCGAATGGTGTGCTCGAGCGCCACGAAGATCATGTCGTCGCCGGCGGCGCCTGCCCATTCATCCTGGGCGGAGACGCCTCGATCGAGCCGTGCCTCCCACGCGGCGAGGAGCTTCAGGCGCTCGTCGACGTCCGGTCCTGGTTCGTCCGCAAAGTCGTCGGCCCGGCGCGCGAAGGCATAAACCGCCGCGATATGAGGGCGCATTGGCGCCGGCAGCAAGCCGGACGCCACGGGGAAGTTCTCGTAGTGCTCCCGGGCGATCCGCTCGCAGTACTTGTATGCGGTCTCGATGCCCGCGTCGGCGTTCGGAACCGCCGCAGCCGTCACCACTCGATTTCCGTTGCTCCAGTCTGTCGATTTGCCGAGCGCCCCATCACGAAGAGCAGGTCCGACAGACGGTTGATGTACACGAGCAGATCCGGTTCGACGGCGTCGTGTCCGAGGCCGACGATCGCGCGCTCGGCACGCCGGCAGACCGTCCGGGCGACGTGAAGGGCTGCGCCGCCGGCAGATCCGCCCGCCAGAATGAATCGCCGAAGAGGCGGCAGCTCCGACTCGAGCGAGTCGATCCATCCTTCGAGCCTGGCAATGTCGTCAGACGTGATTGCGGCCTTCGTCACGCGGCCGGCGATCTTGTGGGAGGGATCGGCCAGGCGTGCGCCGAGCGCAAACAGGTCCCGTTGAATGTGTTCCAACATCCCGGACAGCCGCTTGTCTGCCATCGACGCTCGCACGAATCCGAGCCACGCGTTCAGCTCGTCGACGTCACCGTACGCGGCGACGCGAGGGTCGTTTTTCGGGACGCGCGTTCCGTCGAAGAGCCCGGTATCGCCACCATCGCCCGTCCTGGTGTAGATTTTCACGTCCTCATTATTCGCCGAATCGGCTGGATAGACGCTATCTCATAAACCCAAGACGGTCTCGGTAAACCAATATTGTCAACGCGAGCGATCGATAGGAAAGGCGCAGCCCGACTGCCGCCACCTGCCAGCCGCCAGTGGTTTCGCCGCCGGCTGCTCGACTGGTATCGACGGAACGGCCGGGATCTGCCCTGGCGGCAAACGCGCGATCCGTATCGCATCCTGGTCTCGGAAGTCATGCTGCAGCAGACACAGGTCGATCGGGTGTTGCCGAAGTACCCGCGAATGGATTGAAAAATATCCCACGCTGGGCGCGCTCGCGGCGGCGCCAGAGGATGAAGCGTCGAAGACCTGGCGGCCGCTCGGATACAACATTCGCCCGCGACGCCTGCATGCGATTGCGTGTGAATCGGTGACGCGTTACGGCGGCGAGCTTCCCGGCGACGAAGCCACCCTCCGATCGTTCAAGGGTATCGGCGCGTATACCGCGGGTGCGATCCTCAGCTTCGCATTCGGACAGCGCGCCGCGATTCTCGACACCAACGTTGCCCGCGTCCTGTTTCGTGTCTTCGTCGGGAAGGGCGACCCGAAATCGTACGCGATGCGCCGTCACCTCTGGGACGTGTCGCGGACCGTGCTCCCCATGCGGCACGTCTTTGACTTCAATCAGGCGTTAATGGACTTCGGCGCGACGCTGTGCACCGCGCGCAAGCCGCAATGTCCCAGATGTCCGCTCCGGGCCGGATGTGCCGCGTTCCCCTTCGATCGATCGTGACCGGCAGGCCTCGACACATCGTCGTGACCGCCGCCGTCATCGAGCAGGACGGCAGGTTCCTCGTCACCCGCCGGCCGCGCGGCGTGCATCTCGAGGGGTTGTGGGAGTTTCCCGGCGGCAAGTGTGAGGCGGGCGAAACCCACGCCGCGTCGCTCCAACGCGAGATTGCAGAGGAACTGTGCGCGAAGGTCGCCGTCAATCGAGAGGTGTTTTCGGTCACGCACACCTACCCCGATCGCGTGGTGGAACTGCATTTCTTCGAGTGCCGCCTGACCGACGCGCCCCGAGCCGCGCTTGGTCAGGAGATGCGGTGGGTGACTCGCGAGGAGCTTCGGTCGCTGCCGTTTCCCCCGGCCGACGAAGAGCTGATTCGAAAACTGACGGAGGAGGGAGCCTCTTAGTGTTTCTTCAGCGTTTCGATCCCGTTGACCTTCCCCAGACACGTGTCGCCCGCGTAGGGGACGATGATCGATTCGGTGCCGATCTGGGCGGTTCCGCTGAGCGACATCGCGCACGAGATAAGTCCGGGCGCTGTCGCGTTCCCCTTCGCGCTCCACTGGATCGTCGTCGGCGTCCCGAGGACTCCTTCCGCGGTGCCGGTGAATTTCAGGTCTCCCGGGCAGCTCGCGGTGAAGGATCCCTTGGCGGACGACGCGGTCTGTTCAGTGACGTTCCACTTGAAATCCGTGCAGGTGCTCGGCGTCGGAATGAGCGTTGATGAGGTCCAGTTTCCGAGCAGCGAGTTGTTGCCGGCCGCGGAAGGTTCGGTCAGCGAGCTCTTGTGCTCCAGGCTCGTGCAGCCAGCGGTGACGACGATCGCCGCCACCACTATGCCGAGAAAGGCGTTCTTCATAGTCGTTTATCCGGGTGACGAGATGCACACTTGGTCCGGAGAAGGGCCGGGCCAATCACGTCAGTTATCGGTCGGACGGATCCCCCAGAACAGGGGAAAGGGAGCCAGGAGTATACCATCTCGTCCGTGAGCGAATTGCGCGAATTTGGCCGGGGAGCTCGACAGTTTTATGTCGAAAATCACCGGATGGGAGGCACGGTCCCGGTGTAGTAGTCCTCGAGCGCCTCGCGCGTGCTCCGGAATGCGAGCTGCTGCCACGGAATCTCTGCGCGCGAAAACAGCCGGGCTTCGAGCGATTCCTCGTCGATGCGAAGCTCTCCCGCAACGATGGACGCTTTGTAGACGACGATGACGATGGGCCTGCCGGCATAGGAGTAGATGTTGATCAGCCCATCCAGGCGCACATCGAGTCCGGCTTCTTCCCGGGCCTCGCGTATTGCGGCGGACGTGATTTGCTCGCCGCGGTCGACATAGCCACCCGGGAACACCCACAACCCGTAGCCCGGCTCGATCGCTCGTCGAACCAGCACGATCCGGTCATCCGCCGTGGTGATGACCGTGCCGACAGCAACCTTCGGATCGAGGTAATGGATGTACCCGCATTGGCTGCACACCAGGCGCGCCGGGTCGCCAGCCTTCAGCTGTCGTGGTTCGAGCGGTCCCCCGCAGGGCGGGCAGAAGCGAAATGCCGGTTCGTGGGTCGTCATCGGCAGTGATACTCCGTTTGTACCCGATTTTCGAACAAGTCGACGGCCCGAACTGGCGGACGGACGACACGTTGAGCGCGGTGGCCCGCATATAATCCGCATATGTCGATCCTGAAGATCGCGCGCATGGGACATCCGGTCCTGCGCGCGAAGGCGCGCCCGCTGCATCCTTCGGAGATTCGCACGCCGAAGATCCAACAGCTCGTCGACGACATGTTCGAGACGATGAAGGAGTATCAGGGCGTCGGTCTCGCCGCGCCTCAAGTGCACGAGAGCGTGCGAATCTTCGTCGCGGGATTTCCGCCGCGGCAGGATGCCGATGAAGACGACGCGGAGCGTGACGACGAGGATGTTCCCCTGATGGCGCTGATCAACCCGGAAATCGAGATGACCTCGCGGGAGGTGGTCGAGGACTGGGAAGGGTGCCTCAGCATCCCGGACATCCGTGGCCGCGTACCGCGCACCAGGCAGATTGTCGTTCGCGCGTTCGATCGCAACGGGAAGAAAATAGAGATGCCAGCCGCCGGCTTTACCGCCCGCGTGATTCAGCACGAAACCGATCATCTCGACGGCGTGCTGTTCTTCGACCGGATGAAGACCTTTCAGTCGCTCACGTTCCTCGACGAGTTCGGCCGCTACTGGAGCAGCCACCGCGTGCGGGCTGAATGAATCACTGATCCCTAATCACTGATCGCGAATCGCTAATGCTGAATCCCTGATCGTCGAATCCCGGATCCTCGAATCTCGGATCCTCGAGATCCCGGATCCTCGAATCTCCGACGAATCGTTGAATCACCGTCATTCCGCGGAGCGGTGCGAGCCGCGATCGTCCCAGTCCGAGCGCCGCAAGGTACTTGATGAAGCCGCCGAGCATCTTCCCGAGTTCTTCTCCGGCCGGTAGACGCTCGTCCAATTCCTCTTTCGAGATGTGCTTCTTGAAGTACGCCTGCCTCAGCCGCTTGAGGACTTCCGCCAGCGAAGCTTTTGAGTGGGTCAGGAAATGCGCAAACGCCCGGTCAGTGCCTTGCTCGAAGCCTTCCACCATGTTCGATGTAATCGAGTCGTTCGCTTCTGAGATTTGTTCGTGGAGCTTGCGATCGCTGCGCAGTCGCGGCCGATCGAGAATCGCATTAACTGCGATCCAGAACGCCTCGGCCTTGTGATAGATGGGCAATTCCTCGAGTTTGTTTGCCATAGCCCTTTGGGAAGGGCACGAGGCATGCCAGCCAACTCAAGGATTCGAGGATTCGAGGATTCGAGGATTCGACGATTCGACGATTCAAGGATTCAAGGATTCAAGGATTCGACGATTAGTGATTCAACGATTAGGGATTCGGGATCAGTGATTAGGGATGAGGGATTGAGCGCTTCCGCTCGAGGATCCGCTCCGAGTCGAGCCGTTCGAGCTCGACCTCGGAGTGATCGACGAACTGCATGGCCGCTGCGAGCGCGCGGTGTCCGGCCTGTTCGGCAATCAGCGTGTGCATTCGCTGACAAACCCGTCGATACGCCGGGTGCCCCTGAGGCGCCGTACGAAGTTCGATGAGGTGCATCGCCTCGCGGGCGTTCATTTCCATGTAGAACCGCACGCGATAGGCCATGCAGACCGCGTAGGGCGCTGCGGCATTCAACCCCGCAGCCTGGACGGCATCAAAAAGATGCGCCGAGCCGTCCATGACCCGATTCCAGTCGTCGTGCGCGCCTGCCTCGACGATTGCTTCTGGTTCGGTGAATCCGTGACGAGGCGTCAGCGGCTGCCACTCGATCGTCAGCAACCGGTGCCGTTGCAAATCCCGGAACGCGCCGTAATCGGTCAGCACGTCAAAGCGGTAGCTCGTGCGCTCGAATGCCCGGCCCGGGCGATGGCGACGGTTCGTCCGATTTCCCACGTAGGCGCGGAGGATCGAGAGGCGTTCGTCGGCCGACAAACGCCGCGCGATGTCGAACAACTGATCGTCGGGCAGCTCCGAGACTGCATACAGCGCGGCCGCCACGACCTTCGTCTCTCCCAGCGGATCGAAGTCGGTGAGCGTGACCTCGTCGCGCGCGTCAGGCTTCACGGCGGCGAGATCCGATGCGATGGCTGCCATTTCCTCGCGGATGCCGGCAAAGTAGCCGCTCCAGCGTCCGCCGCGCTCCGGCTGATCGACGCGGGTGAGAAACGCGGGGATGACCTTGCGGAGCTCCGTCAGGATCCCGTCGCCGCACGCACGGACCTCGGCGAGCGGGTGGGCGCGCATGCGGAGCAGCAGCGCTTCAAATGCCTGTCCCGTCCCGAAGATGCCGACGTTCGACTGCGTCGCCGTCGGCAGCATGCCTCGCAGGGTGTCGAGCGCTTTCGCACGAATCGCCGCTCGATGCACGCCGTCGGAATCCGCGGGAGACTTCGGGTAACGCCGCGCGAAGTGCTCCTGCATCGGCGTAATCCACTTCGCGTACGTCTCGAACATGTCGTCCATCGTCTGGACGTAGCGTTGCCGGAGCGCGCCATTCCCGAGCTCTTCGGGAAGGTGATAGCGCCACGAGCCGTGAAGCTTGTCGGTGTAGGGCACATAACGGGTTGATTGCTCGAGGTACGCCATCAACCGGCCCCACTCGAGGACCTTGGTCAGGATGTTCGAGACGTATTCGCAGGCGATGTGGGCGCCTCCGAGCTGCGCCACGGAGTCGTCTCCGTAGTCGCTGAAGACCCGGGCGTAGAGTCTTTCGGCGCGTTCGATGCCGGTCGCGGCCGCGCCCGGCTGGCCGCCGGCATTGGGTGCCTGTGCGACCTGTTCGGCGAACTCGTCGAGAAAGAGGCGGCGAAGAGATTTTGCGGAGCGTGAGTAGCGCGCGAAGAGCGCGCCCTTGACGGTCTCGGGCAGATTCGTCAGCGCGAAAATGTGACTATCGAGGTTCGTGAAGTATGGCGCGAGCCGTGCGCGCTCGTCCGGCGTGAACTCTTCAGGCACTCGACGGATTGTAACAGCGAGTTGTCGCGACCGCGACCGATTACACGCCTCACGTGCCGCCGAATCCGATCGTGACCGCATCGCCGTCCACGATCACCGGCACGCGCCGCGCGCCTTTCGAATACGTCAGCATCCGATCGAGTTCCGCCGGGTTCTTCTTGACGTTCACGTACTCGAACGGAACACTCTTCGCGGCGTAGTGGTCGCGCGCGCCCTGGGTGTAGGGACATCCATCCTTGCCGAAGATCAGAACCATGCATCAAGATTACGTCCAAACCATCCGATCGGCTTCCGTCAGGCGTGTTTTGGGCGTTCTTGCGGAATTGTGACTGGATCTCGCCGGCCGCTTCTCCGACCGCGACTTTCTCTACGGCGGCTGAAGTATTACTTTTGAACCGATGCGGCTGCTCTACGCCAACAACGCGTCTGCCTGGACGGGGCCGACGGGCAACAACACCTACCTGCTCTCGGGGCGAATGCCTGCGCTGATCGATGCCGGCGTCGGCAATGCGGCGCACCTCGCGAGTGTGGAGTCAGCGCTGGCCGGCCAATCGCTGGCACGGGTACTCATCACGCACGGACATCCCGATCATGCCGGTGGCCTGGACCGAATCCTGTCGAGGTGGCCCGCTGCCGATGTCGTTCGCTTCGGGTATCCGGCGACGATCGTGGACGCCGGCGACTCGCGCTTGCAGATCGTGCCCACACCCGGACACGCGCCGGATCACGTGTGCTTCTTCGACGAAGCTGCCGGCGACATGTACTGCGGCGACCTCGTTCGCGCCGGCGGATCGATCGTCATCCCCGCAAGCAAGGGTGGCGATCTGCGGAAGTATCTCGATTCGCTGAACCGCGTGCGCGCGCTCGCGCCGAAAAGGCTTCTGCCAGGGCACGGCCCGATCGTTGACGATCCGGCTTCGCTGATTGATGGATACCTGCAGCACCGGGCAGAGCGGGAGGGCGAAGTGATCGCAGCCCTGCGGTCCGGAGCGATGACGCCAGAGGAGATTGTGCCTCGTGTGTACGGAGAGCTGGCGCCGGCGTTAGTGGCCGCCGCAGCGGACAGCGTGCTGGCGCATCTCGTCAAGCTCCACGAGGAACACCGAGCGTTCGTCTCCGATGACGGCTGGAGGTTGACAGAAAGTTAGAAGTGAAAAGTTACGCCGGCACCCACCCTTTCGGCAAGTCTGGCATCTTCGAGGCACGCCGTGCGGCCCTGGGCATCGCGTCGCGCACGACCTGCTCGAGCTGTTCGAGATAAGCCAGAAATCGCTGGCGTCCGTCGGTGCTGAGGCGGCAGAGCGTCTGAGGCCTGCGGTTTTCGAAACCTTTCCATACTTCGACGAGCCCGGCTTCGCGGAGCACGTCAAGGTGCCGGCTGAGGTTTCCGTCCGTCAGCGCGCACAATCGCTTCAGCTCCGAAAAGAGCAAGCCTTCGGGCCGGGTCACGAGCGACGTCATGATGCCCAGCCGCGCCTTTTCATGAAGCACGCGCTCCAGTCCTTCGTACGCGAACCGGCCCGCGTCCTCGTGGCGTTCAGATTTCTTCTTCCCAGTCATCGTTTCCCTCGAGCTGTCGGCCGGCCGGAAAAGGCGGCTGGCTGTGTCTCTCCAGATTCCAGAACAACACGAACGCTGCGAACAGCTGGCCGGTTCCAAACGTCCCGCCAACCCACCAGGCGCGGAGCGGCTCCGGGCCGCGGGCGACCCACAACAGCACGATCCCCGCAACGTAGTAGAACAACGCGACCCATCCGCTGGCGCGCGGCAGGTACGGGCGCGACGCAAAAATCCCGAGGCCGAAACAGATCGCCCACAGGCCAGGGAGCAGCGGCACCAGCGTGGCGCTCAAGTGGACGAGGCTCACGGTGACAATCGCGCCGGCCAGCACGCTCGGCATGAACTGACCCACTACCTGCCGCGTGCGGCATCGATCCGCACGATCGTCGCGCACAACGTAGTTGTAGATGATTTCACTCGTGCCGACGAGGGCTGCGCAGGCCGCGATTGCCGTCCAGTAGAGCACGAACCCGATCGGGTCGTTCACGCCCAGGCCCGGCGCCTGCGCCCATGCGGCGGCCATCCCGATCATCCCGGACGCCGCGACCGGAATCGATCGATATCCCCGATAGATCTCGCCTTTCGCAATCTGCTGATGGATATCCGCCAGCTGTCCGAGGGCGCGCGAAAGGTCCATTGCTTCTACTTTGCGATACAAAGGAAACAAAAGTCAATGTACGATGGCCGGATGAAAGGCTACGCGAATCCCCAGCTGGTGCTGAGCCCGAAGGAACTGGCTCCCATACTGGAGGCGGCTGCCGCTCCTCGACCCCTGCTGCTCGATCTGCGTCCGCCCGAGGCGTACGCCGCCGGTCACATCCCGACGGCGATCCACCTCGATCTCTGGGGCGTCAGCCTGATCGACACGGACCCGGCGCCGCTGAAGGCATTCATGTGGATGATCGAGCACGTCCTCTCCGTGCACGGCGTCGACGCCACGACTCCCGTTGTCGTGTACGACGAGCAGTCCGGTGTTCGAGCGGCCCGCGCCTTCTGGTTTCTAGAACATTTCGGGCATCCGTCGGTGCGTTTGCTCGATGGCGGGTTCAACGCGTGGGCTGCCGCTGGCCTGCCCGTCACCCAGGATGCCGCGCCGCCGCCAAAGAGCGAGTGGATCGGGACGCGCAACGAGAGAACCCTGGCGACATGGAAGGACGTCAAGAACGCGATCGGCCGGGCCGACACAGTCGTGCTGGACACGCGCTCTGACGCAGAGCACGAAGGATCGTTGATTCGCGCCCGGCGCGGCGGAGCAGTGCCCGGCGCCGCCCACGTTGAATGGACGCGGAACCTTGCCGGCTCGGGCGAGTTCAAGCCGGCGGAGGAGCTGAAGAAAATGTACGCGGACGCCGGCGTGACGCCCGACCGCGAAATCATTACTTATTGCCAGGGCGGCTATCGCGCCGCGAACTCCTATCTGGCACTGCGACTGCTCGGCTACCCGCGCGTCCGGATGTATATCGGGTCGTGGAAGGAATGGGGCGACCGCGAAGATCTCCCCGTCGAGCTGCCCGGTCGCGATCAACGCTGAGCCATTCGAACACTCGAGGCCTGAATGAACAACGTCATCGATTTCATCAACACCAACCGCGATCGGTACGTCGAGGAGCTCAAAGCCTACCTCGCCATCCCCAGCATCAGTGCCCTGCCGCAGCACGCAGCGGACGTGAAGCGGTGCGCCGAGTGGACGGCCGACGAGATGCGGAGAATCGGCCTTCAGAACGTCAAGCTGATCGACACGCCGGGCTTTCCGGTCGTGTACGGCGACTGGCTCGGAGCGCCGGGAGCCCCGACGATCCTGTTCTACGGCCATTACGACGTACAGCCGGTCGACCCCCTCAACCTGTGGGAGTCTCCGCCGTTCGAAGCCACCGTGCGCGACGGCGAAATCTACGCGCGCGGTTCGGCCGACGACAAGGGTCAGGTGTTCATGCATTTCAAGGCCATCGAGGCACACCTGAAACAGAACGGACGCCTGCCCGTGAACATGAAGATCATCCTCGAGGGAGAAGAGGAGGTTGGTTCGGCGAATCTGGACAACTTCGTCAAGTCGCACAAGGACGAGTTATCCGCCGACGTGGTCGTCATCTCGGATTCGCCCATGTTCGATCGCGGCATCCCGTCGATCTGCTACGGCCTTCGTGGTCTCGTGTACTTCCAGATCGATCTCCGGGGCACGAAGAGCGATCTGCATTCCGGATCGTTCGGTGGCGCCGTGGCCAATCCGAACATGGTGCTCGCCCAGATACTCGCCCAGATGAAGGATAAAAGCGGCCGCATCAAAATTCCCGGCTTCTATGACGACGTGCGTGAGTTGACGCAGGAGGAGCGCGATCAATGGAAGCGGTTGCCGTTCAACGAGCGGCGATACGCCAAGGATCTGGGGGCACCGAAACTGTTCGGCGAAACAGGCTACTCGACGCTCGAGCGGGTCTGGGCGCGGCCCACGTTTGAAGTGAACGGCATCCTTGGCGGCTTCACCGGCGAGGGGGCCAAGACCGTCATTCCGGCCGTCGCCATGGCGAAGGTCAGCATGCGCCTGGTGCCGAACCAGGACCCCGACAAGATCGCCCGGCTCTTCGAGGAGTACGTCAGGAAAGTGGCTCCCAAGAGCGTTGAGCTCAAGGTGACCCGGATGCACGGCGGCAAGCCATGGATGACCGAGTTCAACAACCCGTTCGTCCAGGCTGCCGGCCGGGCCATCGAGAAGGGATTCGGACAGACTCCGGTGTTCAATCGCGAAGGGGGCTCAATCCCGGTGGTCGCCACGTTCCAGCAAATCCTCGGGTTGCCGTCGGTCCTCTTTGGGGTAGGCCTGCCGGACGAAAACGCTCACGCCCCGAACGAGAAGCTCGACCTTGGAAATTTCCACGGGGGCATAATCGCGTCCGCCTACCTCTATGACGAGGTGGCCGCCACGAAAAGTTAAAAGAAAGCCTTTTTACTTTTGCCTTTTAACTTTTAACTTTTAACTTTCTACTTCCGCCCGTTCCGGGCGGTGTGCGGTTTTGCTCCACGCATCGTTATCTGAGGTATGGAGCCAAACTACCAAGAAGTCCCGAACGTGTCCGTGCCGACCCGGACGGAGTCGATCCCTCAAATCTACCTGACGTCGCGCGAGATCGAGGTCGTGCAGTTGCTGGTTCGTGGCCAGTCCAACGCCGAGATCGCCGCACAGATGGGAATACAGCTGCAGACCGTAAAGAACATGCTGTCAATACTTTACGCGAAACTCGGCGTCTCGACTCGTCTTCAGCTCGTTCTGCTCGCCCTGCGGACCGGCTTCGTCGCCTGACACGCCGGTCCACGGGCGCTGTACGTTCGCCGGCAGTTTGTCGTTGTTATCGGCATGATGACTTCGACAATTGCCGGCGTAGGTTCTGAGCCGCCCACCCTCGACCTGGGGAAGCGGCCGATTGGTCCGACCACAGGAGCGTGGCGATTCTCGCCGCGCGAGCGGCAGATCGTGACATTCCTGGCGACTGGCTGCTCCAATCAGGAGATTGCCGATCGCCTGGGACTGCGATTGCAAACCGTGAAGAACCACCTCTCGCGGATTTATCGCAAGCTCGGGGTTCCCAATCGTGTGCAGCTCGCGGTCATGGTCGTTCACGAGACCAAGACGGCCGCGAACGCCTGACGCGGACCCGACGGCCCGTCGCACATTCTCCTTGACCCTCCGGACTCGGGATCCGTACGATCCCGCTGTGCTGGTCGCCACACGGTTCAGGGTGCGGCCCGCCGTTGCGGTCCGCCTGTGCGCGCTCGTCGCCCTTTGCGCCGGCTGCTCCGCCGCCGGCAGCTCTGAAAAGAGCGCGATCAAGCCGACCTACGACCCGAAGTCAGGCCGGCTCACTGAGCTTGCGTACGATTCCAATCACAACGGCACCACCGACACGTGGACCGAGATGGATGGCGCTCGTCCCCTCCTGACCCGCATCGACAAGAATGAAGACGGCCGAGTCGATCGCTGGGAGTACTACGACAACAGCTCGAGGCTGATAAAGGTCGGATTCTCCCGGCGCGATAACGGCAAGCCTGACGCCTGGGCATTTGCCGGGCCCGACGGAAAAACCGCGCGCCTCGAGATCTCGTCGACGGGCGATCCGAAGAAGATCGATCGGTGGGAGCACTACGCGCACGAAACTCTCACCAGTGCCGAGGAAGACACAAATCTCGACGGGTTGCCGGACAAGTGGGAATCCTACGAAGCCGGCGTCCTCAAAACTGCTTCGTTCGACGAGAACGGCGACGGCAAACCGGATAGACGCTTGACCTATGCTGACGGCGTCCTCGTCGCCATCGAGACTGAGCCGGACGGTTCGGGTGCCTTCAGGAAACGAGTGGCGGTCAAACCGGAGTAGCCACTTTCACGATTTGCGAACCTGCCGCCCGTATCCGTTATGCTGCTACAAGCGGTTTCACAACTCATGGCGACGCCGGCGAACGAGCGCGCGAGTAATTGACGACCTATGAATCTTGACGCACGCATCTTCGTTGCCGGCAGCCGCGGGCTCGTCGGTTCCGCCATCGTCAGGCGACTCGAGCGCGCCGGGGCGACCCGGCTGCTGACCGCGACCCGCGACCAGCTGGATCTCAGGGATCAGGCTGCCGTCAGCTATTGGTTCCGCGCAAATCGGCCCGAGTACGTGTTCCTGGTCGCAGGGACCGTGGGCGGAATCTTCGCGAACTCGACGCGGCCCGCGGAGTTTATTTACGACAACATGCTGATTCACGCGACGGTGGTACACGCCGCGCATCAGTACGGCGTGAGGAAGCTCCTGTATCTCGGCAGCTCCTGCATTTATCCGCGCATGGCGCCGCAGCCGATGAAGGAGGAGCACCTTCTGACGGGGCTTCTTGAACCCACCAACGAGCCCTACGCGATAGCCAAGATTGCGGGCATCAAGTTGTGTGAAGCGTATCGCAAGCAATACGGCGCGAACTTCATCTCCGCGATGCCGACGAACCTGTACGGACCCAACGACAACTTCGATCTCACGCAGTCGCACGTGCTTCCGGCGTTGATTCGAAGATTCCACGATGCGAAGGTCGAGGGGAAGCGGGAGATCGCGATCTGGGGCACCGGGAATCCGCGACGGGAGTTTCTGCACGCCGACGACCTCGCGGACGCCTGTGTCTTCCTCATGAACGAGTACGACGAGCTCGGTCACATCAACGTCGGTACCGGCGAGGACCTGTCGATACGGGAGCTCGCCGAGACGATGCGGAACACCATTCATCCAGACGCCACGCTCCGGTTCGACACGAGCAAGCCGGACGGGCCGCCACGAAAGCTCCTCGACGTCAGCCGGCTTCATACACTGGGCTGGAAGCATCGCATCAGCCTCAGTGAAGGGCTTGCGACGACGTATCGGTGGTTCCTGGATCATCAGGATTCCCTCCGGACATCGACCGCGGCAGCGGGCGCACCCGTTATCCGGTGATGTCCGGTGTCTCGGCGCGCGCCCGCGGCCTGGTTTGTCCACCCTTCGACGTCCTGAACCAGAGGGCGGCCGCGCTCCGTGCCGAAGGGAAGAACGTCATCAGCCTTGGGCAGGCGGTGCCAGGCTTTCCAGCGCCGCCTGCCGCCGTCGAGGCCGCGCGCCGGGCTTTGACGGATCTGGACACTCACCGGTACTCCGCGGACGCCGGGATCCTCAGCCTGCGGGAAGCGCTTTGCCAGAGCTTCAAGAGCCACCTCCGAATCGACGCCGCTCCAGACGACGTGATTGTGACCGCCGGCGGCAACCAGGCATTCATGCTGGCCGCGATGGTTGCGGTCGATCCTGGAGACGAGGTAGTTCTTGCTGCGCCGTATTTCGTGAATCACGAAATGGCGGTCCGCGCCGTTGGCGCAACCCCGGTCGAGGCCGCGGTCGATGAGTCCGCGGGCTTTTCCGCCAGATGGGCAGACATCGAGCCGCACCTCACGGGCCGGACGCGTGCGGTCGTCCTCTGCACGCCGAGCAATCCGACCGGCGCCGTCATCGGCGCCGACGAGCTGAGAAGGATTGTCACCGAGCTCGCGTCACGACGGATTGCGCTCGTGTGCGATGAAACCTACCTGCACTTCGTGTTCGACGGTGGACACCACAGTGCCGCGTCGATCCCCGGCTGGCGGGAGAACGTGATTGTCGTCGGGACGTTTTCGAAGTCGTTTGCGATGACCGGATGGCGTGTCGGGTATCTGCTCGCGGATCGCCGCATCTGCGAGCAGGCACTCAAGGTCCAGGACGCCATGATTATCTGCGCCCCCGTCATTTCCCAGCTCGCGGTCGAGGCAGCCATTCGCGACAACTGGAATTACATTCATGCGTTCAATCAGGAGCTGCGGACACGGAGGTCGACGCTGGCCTCTGCGCTGGCCGACATTCCCTCGCTTCACTGGACGCCAACAGGCGGCGGCTTTTTTGCGTTCGTCCGGATTGCCGGTGGCGGCGATTCGGAACGGCTGGCGCGCGAAATCCTCGAGCGGGCCTACGTCGTGACGATTCCTGGCGCGGCGTTCGGCAGGAGCGGTGAAGGATTTCTCCGGCTGTCGTACGGAGCCGCCGGCATTGACGAACTGACCGAGGCGTGCGGCCGGCTGAATCGATTCTTTTCTAATTGAACCCGGCGACGCGCTTGCGAAGCGTCTTCACGTGCTCCCAGATTTGCGTGGCGTCGTCCACCTCGCCGTCGCGCCGTTCCTCGCCGTCACCCTCTGCGTCGTCCGAGCGATCCGGCTCCGCGATGAGGTCGTGCTCACCCGGCTCGGCGAGCTTGGGCGAAAGGCGGAGATACTCCTCCAGGTCCCGGAGGGCAGCGGCAAAATCCTGCAGGTGGTATGCGAGGAGGCCGCGATCGCGCAGTTCGGAGATTCCAGCAGGGTCGATGCCGAGCAGCAGGCTCGAGATGAATCTCGCCTGCGGAAATGATCGCATCCGGACGTACAGCCGCTTCAGGTTGACGAGAATGCGAACGACGATATCGTGACGGGTCGCGGGCGCGAGAAGCGACGTGTCGAAAGCCGCTTCGTCGCCAACGTGCTGCCGCAGCAGTTGCCGGCAATCGTATTCCGACAATTGGGCCCCGCCGTGGAAGGGATCGATCACGAGCACCTCCGATCGTGCGCTCGTCGTGATCCCGTCACGCGCGCGAAGGAGGAAGTGGCCGGGGAAGTTGACCCCGTCCACGTGCAGGCCCGCTCGTCGCGCCACTTCGAGGTACACCACGGCGAGGCTGATCGGAATGCCGGTGCGCCGATCCAGGACCTCGTTGATGAAGCTGTTGCGCGGATCGTCGTATCGTTCCCGGTTCCCGACGAATCCCAGTTCGTCGTAGAGGTACTCGTTGAACGCCCGGAGCGAGTCGCTCCGATTTCCGCTGATCCGCTTTGCGGCTTCGTCCCCCATCCGGTCCAGCATCACCGCGTAGGGTTTCGGATCGAGCGAAGGGTATTCCACCCGGGCGATAGTGAGCGCCGCGGGCACCAGGTCGTCGCCCCTTGCATCGAGCGCTTTCTGGAGCTCGGTAGCGACTTCAGCCGTCCGCGAGTTGAGGTGCAGGGAAAACGGCACGGCTAATCTTAACGCGGTTCGACGCCCAGCGATTCGATCAGGTCCGGCGTGAACTCGTCGAGGGAGTCGACGATCCGGTCCGCGTCCACCAGATGCGATCGTGAATAGGTACTGGTGATACCCACGCAGGCAAGACCCGCTGATTTGGCTGAGACAATGCCCCACCGCGAATCTTCAATCGCGGCGCAGTCGGCAGGCGGCAGTCCATGGAGCTCCGCGGCGCGTCGATAGGGATCGGGCGCGGGTTTGCTTCCGGTTGTGTCACCCGAGGCGACAATGAAGCGAAAGTGGTGGAGCAGCTTCGCGCTTCGCAGGATGGCCTCGATCTCGTGGCGCAAGGCGCCCGAGGCGATCCCCAGCGGATACCTCGCGGCCATCCGCTCGACGCACCGCGCTGCACCTTCATACAGGATCCCACCTGATTCCAGCACGGCATCAAAGACCCGCGCCTTCTCGGCGATGAACCCCTGCAGCCGGCGATCGTCGAGCGGCACGCCGTGCGTTGCAGCCAGCTTCGTGAACACGCTGACATCGTCGTACCCGAGGTAATGCGCGTAGTAGTCCTCGGTCGTCAGAGTTATCCCGAATGGCGACAGGACTGTCTGATACGCCTCGAGGTGCAGCGGCTCCGAGTCGGCAAGCACGCCGTCGAAGTCGAAAACGATGGCTTTGATCACGTTGTGGTTAATGTCCGGCACGCGCCATGCGTTCTCCGGCACGTATCGGGATCGACAGGCGATTCTCGCGCGGCGGATACGGGCAGTCGTACGCGGGATTGTAGTAGCAGAACGGGTGAAACGCGCGATTGAAGTCGAGGTCGTAGATGCCTGTCGCCGTCCTCTCGAGTTCGAGGTACCGCCCTCCGGGATAGGTTTCGGTGCCGTTCGTCAGATCGCCGAACGGCACGAACAGTTGTTTCATGTCCTGTTGTCCAACCTCGACGAACGCGGTGAGCGTCAGCAGTTGTCCCTTCAGCGTAAACGAGAGCCTCCCGACACGATTGTGGGGACGCCGCTCTCCACGCGAGGTTGGAATTTCGAGTACATCGTTGCTGCGGTCGACCGTCAATGACGCCCCCACCCGATACTCCGGTTCAATCGGAAAGTACGTCAGCGGCGGGAAGGAGGCTCGACGCTCCGGCGGAATCGGAGACTCCGAGGACTGCTGCATGAAGCGATCTTTTGTCGAGCGCCAGTCGTTGATGCTATCGACGTACGGCACTTCCTTCACGCTGCACGCGATCGTCAATGCCAGCGACGCGATAACCGCGAGGCGCGATCTGCGAACCGCGAATGTGAGCATCACATATAAGGATAAGCCTTGCGGTCGATGATGGCATCCGCGATCTGGCGCCGCCGGATCACGGTGTTGACGGGCACGGGCTTCAGGAGGCGTCGCAGGGCGGCAAGGAGCGTGCGCAGCGTGTCGCCATCCGACATCGCGGCGAGCGCCGCACGTGCGCCGATTTCGATTCGTCCGGCCGCGTCCGAGATGAAGACTTCAGCCGCGGCGACCCCAAGCGCCGACTGATGCGATGGCATCTGGGCTGCTCGGAACAGTACGCTCTCCGACGCAAAAACGTCGATGATGATGTCGGCCGTGAGCGTCAGCACTTCCTGCTGTTCTGTCAGCTTCTCGCCATATGTCTGCATGGCGGTGCCCAGCACCATCAGCGCCACCTTCTTGATGGCGGCAACCGTGCGGCGCGCGTTCTCGAGCGGCTCATCCGACGGCAGCTCGGCCAGTGAGGGCGTCAGGATCTCGTCCTGCAACTTTTTCGCAGCCGGAATCAGCGGCAGACCCCCCTTGAGCGCACGCCGGATCAGCATGCCTGGAATGAGCAGCCGGTTGATCTCGTTGGTGCCTTCGAAAATGCGATTGACCCGGGCGTCGCGATACATGCGCTCGGCGGGGTAGTCACGCACGAAGCCATTACCACCGTGGATCTGGACGTTCTCATCGACCGCGAAATCGATCATCTCGCTGCCAGCCACTTTGAGAATCGACGCTTCAATAGCGAACTCCTCCAGGGCCGCCAGCATCGCGTCCCCCGGGCCTGCCGCCGAGGCGCCGTGTGCATCACTCGCGTGTTCGATGAGCCCAGCCGTGCGGTACAGCATGCTCTCGACAGCGAACTCTCGAATCGCCATCTCGGCCAGTTTGTGCTTGATGGCGCCGAACGAGGCAATCGGCTGACCGAACTGCTTGCGCTGGGTTGCGTAACCGGCGGCGTGGCCGACGATCGCTCGCGCCCCGCCGCTGCACATCGCGGCGAGCTTGAATCGCCCGTAGTTGAGCACGTTGAAGGCGACCTTGTGTCCCTTCCCGATTTCGCCGAGCACGTTGTCAGCAGGAACCTGTGCCTCCTGAAGTATCAGCGGCGTCGTCGATGAGCCCTGAAGCCCCATCTTGTGTTCTTCCTTGCCGCTGCTCACTCCCGGAAATGCCCGTTCGACGAGAAACGCCGTGAATGCGCCGTCGCCTTCGCCGGTCACCCTGGCAAAGACAATGAAGAGATCCGCGAACCCGCCGTTCGTGATCCACATCTTCTCGCCGCTGATCCTGAAGCTGCCGTCGGCCTGGCGCGTCGCTCTGGCCTTGGCTCCGAGCGCATCCGAACCGGATCCTGATTCGCTGAGCGCGTATGCGCCGACGATCTCGCCGCTGACGAGACGCCCGAGATACTTCTTCTTTTGCGCCTCCGTGCCGAAGCAGAGCAGCGGCGTAATGGCGAGGCCCGTCTGCGCACCAAATGTCGTCGCAAAGGACGCCGATCGGCCGACGGCTTCTCCGACGATGATGGACGCGATCTTGTCGAGGCCGACGCCCCCCAGCGACTCCGGCACATCCGTTCCCAGCAGGCCCAGTTCGCCTGCACGCCCCACGAGCCGGCGCGCGAGGTCCCAGTCTTTCTGCTCCAGCCGCTCGACGGCCGGCAGCACTTCGTTGGTCATGAACTCGTCGGCAGTCTGGGCGATGAGTCGATGCTCGTCGGAAAACTGCTCGGGAGTAAAGCTCGCCGTCGCCGGTGTGTCCTCGATGAGCCACGCGCCCCCACGGGCTGTTGTCAGTGTCGCCATACCGCTCCTACAGGCGCTCGAAGATTCCAGCCGCGCCCATGCCTCCGCCAACGCACATCGAGACGAGCCCGTAACGCGCCTTGCGGCGCCGCATTTCGTGCAGGATCGTCGCGGTCAGTTTTGCCCCCGTGCACCCGAGCGGATGGCCGAGGGCGATCGCTCCGCCATTGACGTTCAATCGTTCTGAATCGATAGGAAGCTCTCTGAGGCACGCGATGATCTGAGCTGCGAACGCTTCATTGAGTTCGACGAGATCCATCTGATCGAGCGACAGCCCGGCAAGCTTCAGCGCTTTTCGAATGGCCGGCACCGGTCCGATTCCGAAGCGTTCGGGCTCGACGCCGGCGGTTGCGAACGCCACGAACCGCGCGAGCGGCACGAGCCCGAGCGCGCGGGCACGGTCGTGCGACATCACCAGGACGGCCGCGGCGCCGTCGCTCGTCTGAGACGAGTTGCCTGCCGTGACCGTGCCCGTGACGTGAAAGGCCGGCTTCAGCTTCGACAGCGCCTCGAGGGATGTGTCCCTCCGCGGACCTTCGTCCGTACTCAATTCAGGCAGCTGGACGATCTCGTCCGTGAAACGCCCGCCATCGATGGCGGCAACCGCCCGCTGATGCGATCGAAGCGCAAAGCTGTCCTGCTCTTCACGCGAAACGGACGCTTCGCGCGCGTGATTCTCAGCGACAAGCCCGGTGCTGAGATAGACGTCCGGATAGTTGTCGACCAGCGCCGGGTTGGGTGCGACTTTGTTGCCACCCATCGGCACGAGACTCATCGACTCGGTGCCGCCGGCGATGATGGTCGACGCAAAGCCAGCCATGATGCGCTCCGCTGCCGATGCGATCGACTGAAGCCCCGACGAACAGAACCTGTTGACGGTGACTGCCGAGGCCGACACCGGCACGCCGGCGCGCAGGCTGGCAATGCGTGCGACATTGAGGCCCTGCTCCGCTTCGGGCATGGCGCATCCCAGGATCACGTCCTCCACTTCTGCAGGATCGAGCGCGGAAACCCGGCGGAGGAGCTCCCGGATGACAACCGCAGCAAGTTCATCGGGACGCGTGGTCCGAAGCGCTCCGTTGGGAGCTTTGCCTACCGGCGTTCGCACGGCTGAAACGATGACGGCGTCATTCATGATTGAGGCTCGGGAAAGTCGCTGAGCAGGTCTTCCAGGGCATCGCCGACGTCTTCGGCCTTCCCTTCAAACAGGTGGTCGGCGCCGTCGATCACGACGAGTTCCTTCGGCTCCTCGAGCTTTCCATAGAATGCCCACATCCCTTCGATCGGGCACACTTCGTCGGCTTCCCCCTGCACGAAGAATTTCGGCTTGGTGCTGGCGAGCGTGTTCTCGAAGGTGTAGTTGTGCCCGGAGACCGACGTAGCGACAGGCGGCGCGATCCCGATGAGCGCGGAAACCCGATCGTCGGTCGCGCCAACCTCGAGGGCCACCCACGATCCAAAGGAGAAGCCCGCGGCCCACAGCGGGGAGCCTGGATAGCGGCTCGCCATGTAATCGAGAGCCGCCTTGAAATCTTCTTTCTCTCCCTCGCCCTGATCGAAGGCCCCCTCACTGCGGCCCACGCCACGGAAGTTGAATCTCAGCACCGCACATCCGATGCGCGCGAGGCCTTTTGCGCCCCGATACACAACCTTCGTGTGCATCGTCCCACCGAACTGCGGGTGAGGATGCGCGAAGACCACCGCTGCCCTGACCGGGCGGCCTTCGGACGAGGGCGGTTCGGGACCGTCCAGCAGCGCCTCGAGAGACCCCGCGGGCCCGATGAGATCAGTGATCGTTGGCATTGATGAATCCGGCGACGATGTCCGCGAATTGTGCAGGGTGCGTGAGCAGCCCGATGTGTCCCGATCGTTTCATTTGGACGTACCGTGGCGCCCGGTATCAGTTGCCGATAGCGCCGTGTGACTTCTGCGGGCACGATCTTGTCGAGCTCGTCTTCGCCCGTCACGATGAGCGTAGGCGCCTTGACTCGAGTGCAGTCGGGAGCGAAGTCCATCGCCTGCTGAAACGCGACCCGCGCCGCCATGACCGGCGGAAAGATCGGCGCTGCGACCACCCGTGCGGCATGACGAAGCGAAAACGCCACGCGCTCCCGATGCGTATCGTAGGCCGCGCGAATCTCCGGCCAGAGCCGCAGCGGCGCCCTCGCGACGAACTCGGGCGCGGAGCGCCACGGACGGCGCACGTATCGCTGCTGGCGCTCGTTCGGTTCCCACCCGGGCGCCGGCGATGAGGCGAACACCAGCGACGTGACCCGATCCGGCCGGATCGCGGCGTATCGCAGCGCGATAAAGCCGCCGTAGGAAACGCCGCACAATGCGGCCCGCTCGAGCGTTGTCTGTTCGAACACCTGATCGAGCTGACGGACGAAGTTGTCGAACCCAAGCCCGGGATCGATCTTCATTCCCGACCCTCGGTCGCCGCACAGCGAGTACGACACCACGCGACACCGCTTCTGAAGCTCTCGAAGCGTGGGCGTCATCCATTCCCATCGGCCCTGGATGCCGGGGATCACGATGAGCGCGGTTCCCTTCCCCTGATCGAACACCTGTTCAGTTCCTCAGCGGCTTGCCGGTTTTCAGCGTATGCGCGATTCGTTCCTGCGTTTTTCGTTCGCCGCACAAGCTGAGAAAAGCTTCGCGTTCGAGATCGAGCACCTGTTGTTCCGTGACGGTCCCCGCGGCCGGCAGATCGCCGCCGGCGAGAATCCACGCGAGTTTCCGGCCGATGAGCGCGTCGTGCTCGCTGATCCGGCCTCCACGCCACGCGAGGTGAATCCCGAGCTTCAGAGCAGCGAACACAGTTCGCCCTCCGACGCGAATGGCCGTACGAGGCTGCGGTCGAACGTATTCAGGGACACGGCCAAGCGCGATGGCTTTCGCATCTTCCTTGAGACGATCGCGGTTCATCGAGATGCCGTCCGCGTTGCGCAGGTATCCCAGCCGCCGGGCGTCTGGACCGCTCGTCGAGACTTTTGCGAACCCGATGGTCTCGAACGCGGCTCGCGCGAGCGGCAGAGGATCGGCGGCCGGCGCAGCGGCCTCCATGGCGCGGGCGAGCATCTCCTTCGTTCCGCCTCCAGCTGGAATCAGGCCGACGCCGACCTCGACCAGCCCGATGTACGCCTCGGCGGCAGCCTGAATGCGGTCGGCATGGAGCGCGATCTCGCACCCGCCCCCGAGCGCGAGGCCTGCGGGCGCGGCGACGACCGGAACGTCCGCGTATTTCAGCGCCATCGTGGCGCTTTGAAAGGCCCTGATCATCAGGTCCACTTCATCCCAGTTGCCCTCCTGCGCCTCGAGCAGCAGGAGCATCAGATTGGCGCCGGCGGAAAAATTCACGGCATCGTTGGCGACGACGAGCGCGGCGAAGTTCGCGGATGCTTCCTTCACGCCCGACTGAAGCATCTGGATGGTGTCGCCGCCGATGGCGTTCATCTTCGAGTGAAACTCGACGCCGAGAACGCCGTCGCCCAGATCGATCAAGCTTGCGCCGGCGTTCTTCTTGACCACGTTCTTCGATCTGGCTGAGGCGATACTTCCGGAACTCCGGCCGAGAGCCTGCATCGTTTCGAACGGCCCCAATTCCCAGCCGAAACCCCAGCGCATCGCGTTGTCGATGTCTCCGCGGTGGTGAGCAATCTGAGGCGCCACCCGCTCTGCATACTCGAGCGTTGGGATAAGAGTGGCGCGCAGGAAGCGGCCGATCTTGTCCTGGCCGGCGACAAGCGTTCGTATCCGTTCTCCGACGTTTTCAATGCTTCGGGCGGCTTCGAGAGACGGGAGCCGGACGGGCTGCTTCGGGCGGTATGTCATTGACGACGGATCCAGCGTCAGAATCTCGCCGTCGTCTGCTTTCCTGTAGAAGCCCTGGCCTGCCTTCGATCCTACCCAGCCACGTTCGACCAGACTGGCGACGATCGGCGGCAGCTCGAACACGGCGCGATCGGCCGGCGAGTCGAGCCTGTCGGCCAGGTTCCGCGACACGTGCGCGAGCACGTCGATTCCTGCGATGTCCATCGTGCGGAACGTCGCACTGTTCGGCCGGCCGATTGCCGGACCGGTCATCGCGTCGATCTCTTCGATGGTGTACTCCCCGCTCGACAGCGCACGGAAGACCTGCATGACACCGAACAGTCCGAGGTGATTCGCGATGAAATTCGGTGTGTCCTTCGCGACAACCACACCCTTCCCTAGGCGGCGATCCGCAAACGCGACAACGGCATCGACAATGGCCGGATCGGTGTCGGGCGTTGGAATCACCTCGAGCAGTCGCAAGTATCTCGGCGGATTGAAGAAGTGTGTGCCCAGGAAGTGCTGCCGGAAGCCGGGCGAACGTCCATCCGCCAGCGCAGAGATGGGAATGCCCGACGTGTTCGAGCTGACGATCGCGTCCGCGCGGCGATGCGGTTCGAGCCGTGCGAACAACGATTGCTTGATATCCAGTCGCTCGACGATCGCCTCGAGGATCCAGTCACACTGGGCGACGGCCTGAAGATCCTCGTCGAAGCCACCGGTCCGGACGAGCGCGTGCGTGGCCGGAGTGAAGAATGGATCCGGCTTGAGCATCTTCGCCCGTTCGAGGCCCTGGCGGGCCGCCTCGCGAGTCACGTCCAGCAGGAGCGACGGAATGCCGGCGTTTGCAAAGTGTGCGGCGATCTGCGCGCCCATGGCACCCGCGCCGAGAACGGCCACCTGTCGAACGTGGCGCATCATCTGCCCAGCCCGCCAACGAAGAGATCGACGACAGCATCCGCCTGTGCGGCGAGCGAGTACCGCCGCCGGCTGAGAATCCAGTTCGTCGCCATTTCGTCCAGCGCTCCGAAGAACATCTTTGCCGCCATCGTCGGGTTAAATTGCGCCTGAAACGTGCCGTTCTGCTGTCCATCGGCGATGACGTCCCGGATGATGCCGAGGTATTCGCGAAGGTAGGTCGCCGAAAAGCGCGCCATGAACTTGGTGGATTGCCTCAGCTCGACCTGGAAGACGATGGCGAGATCGCGATCGCGACCGAGGCGATCGAGGTGGAGGCGTGCGATTTCGCGGAGCCTGTCGACGGGGCTGGTCTTCGATGCGACGCTCTCGCGGCCGGCGGCGATCGCCTGCTTCATCGTTCGCTCGAAGATCGAAATCAGCAGGTCTTCCTTGCCGCGGAAATAGAGATAGACGGTGCCCGCGGCGACGCCGGCGCTGCGTGCGACATCGGCGACCTGCGCGTTGAAGTAGCCGCGCGCAGCGAAGGTTTCTATGGCCGCCCGGAGGATGGCGTCGCGACGGTCGGCCTTGTCGGCGCGGTCGGCGAGGGCCGGGAGCCGGCGGGTCGTCATGGTGAATGAATGTTCATTCACGTCGCCGCGCGTTGTCAACCTGCGGCGACACGGACGCACGTGGATGGTTTGCCACAGTTGCGGGTCCATTCCGCCCCGCAAGCTCAGCCTCTGTGGCACATTTGCAGACAGACAGAGAAAAATCCACGTAAATCGGCCGATTTCTGAAGAAAAGCTGCGTTGCCGGACCCCAGCCGGAGTATACAGGTCTTACTATGCTCGACGAGACGCAGCAGCAGTCGATCGTGACCCGGTTGAACCGGGTCGAGGGACAGATTCGAGGCATCCGGCGCATGGTGCAGGAGCCGCGCCTGTGCGTCGAGCTCCTTCAGCAGCTCTCGGCCGCCGAGGCGGCGCTCAACCGCATCAGCCTTGCCGTGTTCCGCTTCCATGTCGAGCGATGCGTGCCCGACGGCGTCACGCAAGGGGAGCCTGAAAAGACCCGTCAGCTCTCCGAGCTGGTAGACATCTTCGATCGCTTCGCCAAATAAACTCATCAGCCTAACGGTTCAGCAGCAACGCGTCCCGGCCGGGTGGTGGCGCGCGTCCTGCTTGCGATAAACTGGAACGCCGGAGCCTGCTGCAGGCTCCGCGTTTTTGTGTATGGGCTCCGCAGACGCTACGAGCGCACGAGGTAAGGAGACATCATGAGGGCACTTTGGAGAGCCATCCCCACCCGCACGGCCGTCGCAGTGATTGCGGGGCTGATGCTGGCTTCGGTCGCGATGGCGCAGCCGCGCGGAAACGCCCGCTTGAGCGGCAAGGTCGTGGATGAACAGGGGCAGCCGCTCGAGAACGCGCTCGTGACCGCCCAGATGACGGGTCAGAGCGACAGTCTCTCGGGAAAAACGGACAAGAAGGGCGAGTGGACTATCAAGGGCGCCTCGAACGGCGAGTGGAAAGTTGAGATCTCGAAAGAGGGGCTCGCGAAGGCTACCGAGACGGTGGAAGTGAAGGGGGACAAGGCCCCGCCGCTGAGCGTCACCCTGAAGAAGGCCGAAGCCGATCCCATGGTGGACGTCAACGCGAAGGTGAAGGAGGCGGCCAGCCTCGCGCAGGCCGGGAACATTCCCGGAGCGCGCAAGATTTACGAGGATCTCCTCGCGAAGTATCCGCAGATTTACCAGCTCGAAGGATTCATCGCGCGAACCTACGCCGCCGAAAACAACATTCCGGCCGCTCTCCAGCACCTCAAGGTCAACATCGACAAGGAACCGACTAACGTCGAGCTGAAGCTTTTTCAGGCCGAGCTGCTGATGGAAAGCGGCGACAATGCCGGCGCGACCGCGATTCTTGCCACGATCGACATGAAGGACGTTAAGGATCCCTACACCCACATCAACCAGGCGATCTATCTCATCAACGGCAAGAAGGGCGCCGAGGCCGTCGATCTCCTGACCAAGCTCATGGCGCAGTTCCCGAACGCGCCGGAGCTGTATTACTACCGCGGCCGGGCCTACGTCGTATCCGACAAACTCGAAGACGCGAAGACCGACCTCGAAAAGTTCGTGTCGCTTGCGCCGCCGACCGCCAAAGAAGTGGCCGACGCCAAGAAGATCCTGGAACAGATCAAGAAGTAGCGTAGCAGGTGAACCGGCTCTTCGCGGCCATGGCATTGGGGCTGCTGGCATCCGCCTGTGGCGGATCCAGCGGCACCTCCTCGCCTACTCCCCCACCCACGACCACAAACCCGTGCGCTGCCGCGGCCGTTGACGAAGAAGATCAGGCTGAGCTCCCCCTCGAAGATCGGGCTGCTGCCCGCCTGCTGAAGACAAATGTCCTCGACGGCAGCCCTCGCTGGCGCGTGCTGGACGCCCTCTGGACACACAGTCAGTATCTGGAGCGCGGCGAAGCGCGCACCCCCGGCAATCGCCGCGGCCTGACGGCGACAAGTCAATGTCGACGTCGGGGACGTCGCCGTGGTGCAGGACGAGGGGGACCTCATCCTGCCTCCGAATACCTACGATCTCCGCAGCCTGGGACTTCGCTTCACGCGCAACAGCTCGGGCGGATACGATGTCGCGCGAATCGACGGCAACTTCCGCGCGACGGTCGGCACTCGGCTGACGCTCACCGACGACGACAGCGCGACGAGCACCGTGCCGTTCAGCTTTTCGTTTTACGGGAAGGGCCAGACCGCCGCGTTCGTGAACTCGGACGGCAACATCACGTTCGAGGAGGCCGACCATGCCAGCACCGATCGCAATGTGGCTCGCCTCTGACCGGGCCGCCGCGTGTCGCGCCATTTCTGGCCGATCTCGATCCGAGCACGGGCAACGGCCGGGTGTTTCTCGATTCTGCGTCGGATCACTACACGGTGACGTGGTGCAGCGTGCGAGGATTCGACAGCACCCGCACCGTCACGGCACAGACCACGCTCCTTCCCAACGGCACGATCGAAATGATTTACGGGGCGACGATCAATGTCGCTGATGCGATCGTCGGACTCTCACCGGGGCGAACCGGCACGTTCACGACCGTCAATCTCAGCGATGCCGGACCGACGCGCGGTGGCGCCGCCGCGGTGGGTGAGCGATTTGCCGAGAATGCGCAGCTCGATCTGGTCGCGCTGTCCAAGAAGTTCTATCAAACCCACCCGGACAACTACGATCAGCTGGTGCTGTGGACCGATGCGCCGGTTGTGAGCGACGCGTTCGCGTTCGAGACCACCGTCAAGAACGAAATCCGCGGCATCGGAGTCGATACGTACGACACGGCCGCGGACTTTGGCAGCGCGGGCCGCCTCCGTAGTCTTGTCGTGATGGACTGGCTCGGCAAGTATCCGGACAACCCGGCGCAGAAATTCCTCGGAGAGAACAACACCCTCAGCGTCATGGGGCAGGAATGCGGGCACCGCTGGCTCGCGTTCCTCGAGTTCCGCGATCGAACCGGACAACGATCCGATGTGCTGCTCGGCCGGGACCTGGCGCACTGGAGCTTCTTCTTCGACTCGGACGCGTCGGTGATGGAGGGCAACGACATCGAGGATCTGGGCGGCGGCTCGTTCAGGACCGTCGCCGCGGTCCAGCGCTACAGCCTGCTCGATCAGTACGCCATGGGGCTCGTTCCCGATTCAGCGGTTCCTTCATTCTTCTACGTGGAGAATCCCGCGAACATGTCGGCCAGCCGCACGCGCGAGTCGGCGCCGGAGGTCGGCATCACGTTCAACGGTACCAGGCGGGACGTCCTCATCCAGGACGTCATCGCGGTCGAAGGCCCGCGCTCGCCGTCTGCGGCCGATTCGGCGCGCGTGCATCGCCAGGCATTCGTCTACCTCGTGTCGGCCGGCAAGGTGGCCGACAATGGACAGGTGGCGAAAGTGGATGGGATCCGGCGAGCGTGGGAAGGATTCTTCCTTCAGGCGACGGACAGGCGGATGCAGGCCATCACAACGCTGCGCTAGCGCCGGCCGCCGCGTCTATAATTCCAGCATGAAACAGCTCGTGGCCGCGATCCTGATGGCGCTGACGGCTGCGCCATTCGCGGCGCAGTCCCGCTCCTCTCAGCCCGCGATCGAGCAATCATCGTCGCTCAAGAAGCTCGATGCCATCGAACCGCTCGTGCAACAGGCGATCGCGGAGAAAAAACTGCCGGGCGCCGTTGTCCTTGTCGCCCGCGGCGATCGCCTCCTGTACGAGAAAGCGATCGGCAATCGCGCGCTGGTACCGTCAGTCGAGCCGATGACGCTCGATACGATCTTCGATCTGGCCTCGCTCACCAAGGTGGTGGCGACAACCACCAGCGTCATGATCCTTCTCGAAGAAGGAAAGATCCGCCTGACCGATCGTGTCTCGACCTTCATACCGGGATTCGAACGGTACGGCAAGCAGGACATCACGATCCGGCACCTGATGACGCACGCCTCGGGGCTTCGGCCCGACGTTGACCTTGGCGACACGTGGAGCGGGTCGGATAAGGCGATCGAGATCGCCGTTGAAGAAGTCCCCACGGCGGCGCCGGGAGAACGGTTCGTCTACAGCGACATCAATTACTTTCTGCTGGGTGACATCGTGCGGCGGGTCAGCGGCGAGGCGCTCGACAAGTTTGCGCACGACCGGATCTTTGCGCCGCTCGGCATGAAGGACACGACGTTTCTTCCACCATCGGGCCTGCGCGGCCGGATTGCACCCACGGAGAGCTGTACGCCCCTTGGCTGGCCCTGCGAAGGGTCCGGGATGTCCATGCTGCGTGGCGTCGTGCACGATCCCACGGCCAGACGGATGGGCGGCGTAGCCGGGCACGCGGGTCTCTTCAGCACCGCCGCCGATCTCGCGATCTTCTGCCGCATGCTCCTCGATGGAGGCGTGTACCACGGGACACGAATCCTCTCGCCGCTGGCTGTAGCGAAGATGACCACTGCCGCGACCGGTCCGGGTGAGCGGAGCGTTCGTGGTCTCGGTTGGGACATCGATTCGGCGTACTCGTCGAATCGGGGCGAGCTGCTGCCAATCGGATCATTCGGCCACACGGGGTTCACCGGCACGTCTCTGTGGCTCGATCCGACGACGTCGATGTTCGTGGTGTTCCTGTCGAACCGCGTGCACCCCGACGGCAAGGGAGATGTCACGCCCCTCCGCGCGCGAGTCGCGACGATCGCCGCCTCGGTCATCGACGACGTGTCGCCTGCGGTACGGACATCCATGCTCATGACGGGCCGGGACTTCGGGCCAGCCGGCACGCCGCCCGCGGCGCCGGCTTCCTCACCGGTCCTCAGCGGGATCGACGTGCTGCGTTCCGATAACTTCAGCGCTCTGCAGGGCAAGCGGATCGGGCTCGTGACCAATCACACCGGCCGCGCGCGCGACGGCGCAACCACGCTCGATCTCCTCCACGACGCGAAGGGTGTCACCCTCGTTCGCCTGTTCAGTCCTGAGCACGGCATCCGTGGAATCCTGGACGCAAACGTTCCGTCAACGACCGACGAAAAGACGGGATTGACGATCCAGTCGCTCTACGGCGACACCCGTCGTCCGACGGCGGCGATGTTCCAAGGCATCGACACGATGGTGATCGATCTCCAGGACATCGGCGCCCGCTTCTATACCTACATCACGACGATGGCGTACGTGATGGAGGAGGCGGCGAAGAACAAGGTAGCCGTGGTGGTGCTGGATCGGCCGAATCCGATCGGCGGCTACCAGATCGAAGGCCCCACGCTCGACAAAGCGGCGCTCAGCTTCGTCGGGTACTTACCCGATGCCCATCAGGCACGGGATGACACTCGGTGAGCTCGCCAGGCTCTTCAACGCCGAGAACAAGATCGGCGCCAACCTGAGCGTCATCCAGCTTCGCAACTGGAAGCGCGACGCATGGTTCGACGGAACGGGCCTGCCGTGGATCAATCCGTCGCCGAACATGCGCAACCTGCTTCAGGCCACGCTCTATCCAGGCATCGGCGCGATCGAAAGCACGAACGTTTCGGTCGGCCGCGGCACCGACACGCCGTTCGAACAGGTCGGGGCGCCCTGGGTCGACGGCGTCGCGCTGTCCGACGCCTTGAACGCGCGCAACATCCCGGGAATTCGCTTCTATCCGGTGCGCTTCACGCCCACGGCGAGCAAGTTTGCCAACGAAGAGTGCGGTGGCGTGTTCATGATCGTGACCGATCGCAATGCCGTGCATCCAGTCCGCGTCGGTGTCGAGATCGCCGCGATGCTCAATAAGCTTTATGGCACGAAGTTCGAGCTGGAGTCGGCTGAACGATTGTTTGGTTCGAAGGAAGGCCTCGCGCGCATTCGCGCCGGCGCGGATCCCGCTGACGTTGTGAACATGTGGTCGGCGGGTGAGGCGAAGTGGCGGGCGCTGCGGGCGAAGTACTTACTGTATCGCTAATCTCTAATCACTGATCCTGAATCGCTAATCCTTGAATCACGAATCCTCGAATCGCGAACCACGAACTGCGAACCACGAACTGCGAACCGCGAACCGCGAACGGCGAACTAAAGCTGATACAGCATCAGATAAACGATGACGCCTGTCACCGAGACGTAGAGCCAGATTGGAAACGTCCACCGCGCGATCGCTCTGTGGCGATCGTACCGTCCGCGAAGGCCGCGGATGACGGTGATGAGCGCGAGCGGCACCACCGTTGCCGCCAGCACGACGTGGGTCAGCAGGATCGTGAGATAGATCGTGCGGAGTGGCCCGTGCCCGGGGAACGGCTTGGACCCGACATTCGCGTGATAGATGACGTACGAGGTCAGGAACGCGGTCGAGACCCCGCAGGCCGCGAGCATCGTCGCGCGATGCCGCCGGATCTCGCCGCGGCGTATGAACCGGTAGCCGACGACCAGCAGGACCGCAGCACGTCGCGTTCAACGTGGCGTTGAGCGCGGGGAGATCGGAGATCGTCACACGCGGCCGGCGATCATCACGATCCAGAGGATCGGCAGGTAGATGATCGAGCCGAAGAACAGGCGGCGCGCGTCCTCGAGCGTTCGCGTGCGCGCGAACCTCAGCGTCAGACCCAGGAACAGCAGCCCGAGTCCGAGCGCGGCGATGAAATAGACCGTGCTCGTCATCCCCAGCAGTGTCGGGGCCAGGCTGACGGGCACCAGGGCCGCGCAGTAATACACCGCCTGACGGGCCGTGCTGCGGCCGTCGGGCTCGATCACCGGAAGCATCGGGAACCCCGCGCGCGCGTAGTCCTCCCGGTAGATCCACGCGATGGCCAGGAAGTGGGGAAGCTGCCAGAGGAACACGATGGCAAAAAGAACCCAGGCCCCTTGCGACAGCGAGTTACGCGCCGCTGCCCAGCCGATGACGGGAGGCAGCGCGCCCGGGATGGCGCCGATCACCGTGGCGAATGACGAGCGCCGCTTGAGCGGCGTGTAGACCAACGCGTAAGTCAGCAGCGTGGTCAGCGCCACCGCGGCGCTGAGCGGGTTGACCGCCGCGGCCAGAACAGCAAGGCCGAGAACCGAGAGTGCCATCCCGAAGGCGAGGGACTCGAAGGGCTGCAGCCGTCCATCCGGTACCGGGCGCATCCGCGTGCGCCGCATCAGGCTGTCGGGCACGCGCTCGATCACCTGGTTCACCGCTGATGCGCCGCCTGCAACCAGCGCCGTCCCGACCACCGTGCCGACAACGCGGATCGCGTCGGACATGTCCCCACCTGCCATCGCGTATCCGGCCAGCGCCGACGCAACAACGAGGAGGTTCAGCCGTGGCTTCGCCAGCGCGACGAAGTCGTTGGCGCGGCTTCGTGCCGCCGGCAATGCCATGGCGTCGGTCTTCATCCGCGCACCCCTCGCAGATGCTTGTCGAGAAGGGGAACCTCGCCTCGCGAGGCCGCCGCCCGCGCAGCATCAATCGCCGTGCGCCCGGCGCTGAGCCCGTGAACACGGAGCGTCAGCACCAGCGACGTTCCCAGCACCAGCGCGCCATTGACGACGTGTGCGGTATTGATGATCGGCTGAAGGCTCGACATCACGACAAATGCCCCGAGCGTGGCCTGCGTACAGACGAAAAGCACCATCAGGATTGCGGGCCTCATAGTTCCGGCCGCCTGCGGTGCCAGTGCCGGACGTGGCCGGCAGTGAGCAGGACGGCGAAGATGACGATCAGGGCTCCCACGCGATGCGCGAAGTGTATCGCAATCGGGGCCGTCCAGGTCGGCGGCAGCGCGTGGCCAAACGCCAGCGGGAACGTGGGAATCGCCAGCCCCGCGCCGATGTGCCTCATCGTGGCACCGACGAGAATCTGGCAGTAGACGAGAACGGTCGTCGCCAGCGTGATCCGCCGAAGCATCGCATCGTCCAGAGGCAACGAGCGCGCCTGCCAGGACGGCGAGGTGACGACCGCGAGTGTGATCGTGAGGCAGAAGAACAGCTGCGCGAGGGCGGCGTGTCCAATCGAAACAGCGGGAGGCAGAAGGAGCAGCACGGTCAGGCCGCCGAGGAGGCCCTGCAGAATGACTGCGCCGAGCGCGGCGAAAGCGAGTCGCCGAACCCATGCGCGGGGCTCGACGCGCCAGGTCCAGACGGCAAGGATGATCGTGAGAAAGCCGACCGTGCTGGCGATCAGGCGGTGCGTGTGCTCGTAGCGAATCCCGCCGACCCACTTGCTCATCGGGAACGAGAACATGAACCAGCCATACGTGTTCGGCCAGTCGGGGACGGAGAGGCCCGAACCGGTGCTCGTCACCATGCCGCCGGCGGCGATGAGCAGCGCCGTCGAGAACGGCTACGAGCTTCGCGTAGCGATGAAGCCAGATCATGGGATCAATTCGCTCCCGGCGCAGGAGCCTTGAACGTGAACGCGATGTCTTTTGATTCCTTCTCCCCGAGCGTCACGCTCTGGGTCTGGGTGCCGAGCTTCTCGTGCCACGCTTCGATCGTGTAGGTGCCGGCCGGGAGGTTCTTCAGCTCGAACGTTCCGCCGTCGTGGGTGACCGAGAAATACGGATGCTCGAGCACGCCAACGTAGGCCTGCATCCAGTTGTGGACGTCGCACTTGAACGGCAGCATCACCTCGCGCGACTTGAACACCCGCTGGTCGCTCATGTTCTTGAGGGCCTGCCCCTTGTTCCACTCGCCGTTCGCCTTCCCCATCGCGTGGACGTTGTGGAGCGTCTCGTCGCTGTTGTGGATCACCAGCTTCTGTCCGACGCGGATGCCGACCACGTGCGGGCGATACTGGCAACCCTGCTGATCGAGCTGTGACCGGTTCGGCCGGCACCTCAAACCCATAGTCGCCGAGTCCGTCCTTCACGTAGACGAAGACATTCTCCAGGCCGCCGTCGTCGACGACGAAATTCTCGAACCGTGCGCCGTTGGGGTTCTGCTTTGCGCAGTACGGATCGGCTTCGAGTCTTGATCGGAGGGTTCGCCGGCACCGGCCCTTCGATCGTGACTCGTCCGGCGACGTTGCCGGCCTTCGAGTCGTCCACGCGCTTCGCGTTGGCCGGCGGCGCGCTGCGGGGCTGCCTCCTTCTGACCGCTGCACGCGACGGCCGCCAGCAACGTGACGGCCAGAATCGCCCGCAAATGCTTCATTTGCATAGCCTTATAACAAATATCACAGAAAAGATCAGGGTTTCAGCTTCCGCAGGATTCGATCCTGGATCCAGTGCTGGTCCCACCACTCGACTGGATTCACCATGTTGCCGTTCACGAGCATCGTGAAGTGCAGGTGATCGCCCCCGCAAGTCCGGTCATGCCGCTCCGGCCAATCTCCTGCTCCTTCTCGACCATTTGCCCCGCCTTGACGCCGATGGCCGAGAGGTGCCCGTAGAGCGATTGCACGCCCATCCCGTGATCGATGATCACGCAGTTTCCATAGATCCCCAGCTCGTCGGCGTACACGACCTTGCCGCGATTCGCCGCCACGAGCTTGACGTTCGGTGAACGAGGCGAGATCGAACCCGAGGTGCACCTGCTGGTCGACTTCCTTCCCGTTGTAGATGTAGGTGCGCTGATCGGCGAAGGCCGACTCGACGGCGTTGTTCCCGAATGGATGGAACACGACGCCGCGCCAGAGCATCTCGGGCGCCGACTCTTTGGCGAACGACGCGATCTTCGCGGCGTTCTTCCGCCGCAGCTCGCCGTTGATCACGAGGAACTTCGCGAGATTGTCCCCTTCCGGCTTGACCTCCGTCGTCCCTGCCAGAATCGCCGGCACGACGCGGTCGAGGAGCTTGTCGTCGAGCGGAATCCTGCTCTTCTTGAACGGCTTGGGAAACGTCGTGTAGTCGAAATCGGCGCGCGCGGTGTTGCCCGCCTCATCGCGCGCGAACAGCCGGATCGGCGTCTTGAGATCCTGATCGTACCGAAGCGCAAAGAACGCGATGCGAAGCGTCGGGTCGTCGAACTTCACGCCCTCAACGCTCGAAGCTCCGGACGCCGGATAGCCTGGATACTCGAGGTCCCCCACGAGCACGCCCGACGTGATATCGGCTGGCGTGGCGCGATAGACCACCATCTCCGAGCCGCCGAGATTGATGTAGTGCTTCGTCGAGACGATCGACACCTGCGGGCGCTCGAGCCTGACCTGGACGTCGTGGCTCGCCGACGACTGCAGCGGTGCGCAGGCCGTGCAGCACCGTCCGCGACGCGTTGACGGTGATCCGCCCGGCCCCTGACTGCAACCCGGGAACGGTGTCCTTGCCGATCGTGCGGCTGATCCGAAGTTTGTCGGCGCCATCCAGCTTGATCCCTTCGCCCGACGGCTGCCCGTTGTCCATGGAGTAGAGCGTCGTCTGCTTGCCGTTCTGGTCGAAGACGATCGAGAGGGTCTTGAGCTGCGCGCCCGGTGCGCCGACGGCGACTTCGAGCGGCGTGCTCGCGCCAACCCACTTCTCGGGCTTCGCGATCTCGATAGTGGGGGGGCCGCCCCGGCCCGAAGCGACATAGACCGCGCCGAGCGCGATCAGCAGAAGCAGGACGAGTCCGATCAGGTATCGCATCGGTCGTATTGTTTCAGAAAACTGCCCCTCGTTTCAGATCCAGATGCGACTGCATGGGGCCCGCGTTCGCTTGACCCTGCTTCCCGCAGGCTGCTAACATTGAGGGTTCCTGTCGGGCCGTGTGCCGGTATCGTCTAGGGGTCAGGACACGTGGTTCTCAGCCACGGGACCGGGGTTCGAATCCCCGTACCGGTACCATTCTTCAAGCCGAAGGCTCTCAGTTATTTCGAGCGATTTCCTTCGCCAGTCGAGTCTTCCGGAACTTGAAATTCCTGAAACGTCTGCCTCCGCATCAGCGATCGCGTCGAAGCCTTGTGTCTAATGCTTCCGATTGTCGCGAACGATTGGCCGAGCGCGAGCGCCAACGCCAGCAGCAGCACCACACCCGCTCGCGCGGCTGGCACTGCGGTCACCGGCGTGAACAGGGCCAACGGAATGGCGGCCGCGATCGCCTGGTAGCCGGCTTGGTTCGGGTGAACGTGATCGCACGTCAAATCAGAGCGCAGGGACCAGGCCGGATCGCTGGCATCTTTGACGGCTGCTTCGACGTCAATCACCGCATCGAAGCTCGGTTCGGCGGCGCCTTGGCGCTTGTCGTGGTCGCGAATCCATTGGTTCACGACCTGAGCGGTTTGCTTGTTGTTGCCGACGTCCTTGACGGAGTGGCCAAAAGGGAGGATTGGAACCCCGAGGATCTGCTTCCTCGCCTGGTGAGCTTTGGCGATGGCCTGCTCGTAGGCGGTCTCGAGAAAGGAGGCGTCGACGTGCTCGTACGAGATGTCGTTCACGCCCATGAGCAGCATCACCCATCGCACCTCCGGCAGCCTCAACAGTTCATCCAGGCGCAACAAGCCACGAAGACCCGCGCCATCGGACGAGGCAAAGCGCCCCGACCCGATGCCGGCGTTCAGCACGGCTACGCGCTGTCCCGTCGGGCAGGGACGGCATCCGTGCCGCGAGCCGATCCGGCCAGTCGCCGTCTGCATCCACCGCGGAGCAGGCCCCTTCGGTGATCGAGTCGCCGAGCGCCACGATCGCCGCCTCTGGACGGGACGCGAGAACCTGCACCTCGTAGACCGCAAAAACCTGGCGGGTCGTCGACGCCCCCGTCAGAGACGTCGCGGAGACCTGGTTGCCGGCACCGTGATACGCGGTCTTGACCTGCGCGCGCCCGCCCTCGGTTGTCGGAACGAACGAGCCCGGCACGTACAGCGAGATCGCCAAATCCTGCCCTGCGCTGACAGGCAGTGTGACGGGATCACTCCACAGGTCGCTGCCAGCGGCAACGAGCGCCGACGAGCTCCCCGCGAACGTGAGCGCACGGTCTGTTCCGCTGGCGATACCGCTGCCGCTGGTGCGGATCGCGACGTGCCCAGCGCCAATCCCGAGTGATGTCGCGGAGAACCGCTGACTGAGTCGCACCCTCACCTGTGAACCGCCCGCGGTGAGGTGCGCCATCACCCGCAGCGTGCGGCCGGTCAGATCCGGAACCGGATCCGTGAACGTATGATCGGTCGTAATCGTGGTGGAGAGCGGTCCTCTTCCTATCCACGCGGACACCCACGTGGGCGCCTGCGCCTGCGCGGTCACTGCGATCAATGCGCATGACAGCGCGAGGACGACAATGATCGACGAGCGAGGAACGTTTCGTCGCAGCCGTGAGCTCATCGGGTGCGCCAATGGCATCGCAGCTCGTTGCCGACTCGCCTCCCCGCTCAGAATGAATATTTCAACCCGAACTGAATCTGGCGCATCGGAAGGGCCGTCGAGGTGATGACGCCGAAGCCCTGATGCGCCGCGTTCTCGGCCGCGCCCGGGAATGCCGCGCCCGCCAGGATGTTTCCGTTGGGTGCGCCCCACACCGGATGGTTGAACACGTTGAAGGCTTCGACCCTGGCCTGAATGCGGTGGCCATTCGGCAGCCGGAAATTCTTCGCCAGCGACGCGTCGATCTGCTGCAGATGCGGCGTCGTCATCGAATTGCGCCCGACGGTCCCGAATTGGCCCTCGGGAGACAAGACGAACGACGCGGGGTCGTACCAGCGCGTCGGCGAGGGGTCGGCGGCATAGCCGTCGCCCACGCCCGAGTAGCTCGGACGGTCGTTCACCAGGGCGTTGGTGCCCGACTGAACCTTGCCGGCGGAGAGCGTCTGCGGAACGCCGCTCTGGATCGTGGTGTTCGTGCTCAACTGCCACCCGCCGACAATGCCGTCCAGGACGCCGTTGTCGATGTTCACCGGTTTGCCCTTGCCGAACGGCAGCTCGTAGACGGCGCCCATCACCCAGCGATGGCGCACGTCGAACGACGAGGGCCCGGTCTCGCATTCCATGCAGCGGCTGTCCTGCGGGAACAGCGTGTCGAAGCCCTGCGTGCGGGTGCCGCTGGAGTTGTCGATCGACTTGGCCAACGTGTAGCTCGTGTTCAGGCTGAGGCCGTCACCGTAGCGGCGCGTCGCCTTGACGCTGAACGCGTTGTAGTGCCCTTTGTTCTGGTCGGTCACGTACGAGATCACGCCGAAGGTCGGATAGGGCACGCGCGAGCTGATGGTGTTCGATCGGGCCCGGACCGGCCTGGTTGAGGGTCTGGAACCCATAGAGATGGCGGCTCTGCGATCCGAGGTAGCCCAACTCCACCGACCAGTTCGCGGCGAGCTGCCGCTCCACGTTGACCAGATACTGCCAGGTGCGCGGCGTCTCGTGACCGTAGGCGGCCGCCCACGACAACGTCGGTGGCACCGAGGCGGTTCCCCCGCCGGGCGCCGCATTGGCCCAGGTGAGTGCGGTCGTCGTCGACGCTTGCGTGTCGACGCGGGCGGCGGTGATACGGGCCATGTCGAAGTACTCGGCGTTGCCGATGTCTTCCATGTAGTAGAGCCCGACGCCGGAGCGGATGACGGTCTTGTCCCCGAGCGCGTAGGTCGCGCCGAGGCGGGGCGCGAAGTTCTTGTACTTCGTCTCCCGCAGGTTGTTGTTCATCCCGAAATCCTTGGCGCACCCGACCGGCGTGACGGTCCAGCGGAGGCTCAGACCGGCGTACGGATCCGTGCAGTTGTCGCCCTGGCGCACCAGCGTCGGATAGTTGGATTGCGGCTGATTGAGGCTGTAGTCGATCGTCGGGATATGCACCGTGAAGTAGTTCCCCAGCGTGTTGGTGAACGGCGGCGTCAGCTCGTAGCGCAGGCCGGCCAGCAGCGTGAATTTGTTCGTCACCTTCCAGTTGTCGTCGACGAACGCGTGGAAGACGTTGCGGACGAATTTTCCCTCGGCGATGGCCAGCGCGACGCTCGTCCTGAACGGCTGGCCGAGCAGGAACTCGGCGAAGGCGTAGCCGCCGGTGTTGTTCGCCGGGTTCCTGGTGCGAAACGCCGAGAACTCGAAGCTGCCGCGGGAAAACTGGTTGCCGACCTCGTTGAAGTGCTGCCGGTCGTACTCGGCGCCCATGCCGATGGTGTGGCGTCCCTTCACCCACGTCAGCTTGTCGACGAACTGCAGCGTGTTGTTGTCGACGGCGAACGGGCCGTCGGTGATGTCACCGATGTCCGTTGAACCCGGTGAACGCGACGCTCGGAATGCCCCACGTGACCGGGTCGCCGGATTTCAGGTTCGGGATCTTCAGATCGCCGACCACATCGTTGGTAAAGGCCGAGAGGGTGCCGATCGAGTTGAAGAACTTGGTGTAGCCGAACCGCGCGTCGTTGACCAGCGTGGAGCTGAGCGTCCGGGTGTTCGAGCCGCCCCACTGCTTGTAGTTCGTGACGGTCTTCGAACCCGCCAGACCGATGCCCTGGTTCGACTGCGTGTCGTCGCCCCAGTTGTAGCGCCCCATCCACTGCGACGACGACGATTCGTTGAAGTCGGCGCGAACGACGTAGCCCTTGCGATCGAACGGCGCTGAGTTGTCCTGGATGTAGTTGTTGGTCAGCCCAGGAAGCGTCGCCGAGTGGTAGTACGACAGCAGGTTCTTCGAGATCGGATCGATCCGGCCCGCCGGAATGACGTTGCCGGGGAACGGCTGGCCCGTGAGTCGGGTCGTAAATGACGCGTGCCGGGCAGGATCTCGCTGAAGTCGCCGGCGAACATCTTCTCGGTCGGCACGGTGAACGTGGACTGGGTGGTCTGCCGGCGCCGCAACTCCTCGAAGTTGCCCATGAAGAACAACTTGTCGCGTGATCACCGGGCCGTCCACCTCGAAGCCGTAGTCGTTCCACTTGAATGGCGACTTGGCCGGGTGGACGCTGGTGAAGGCGTAGGGCTTGGCGTCGAACTTCTCGTCGCGGAGGAATTCGAAGACCGAGCCGTGGTAGGCGTTGCCGCCCGACTTGGTGACGACGTTCACCTGCGTGCTCTGGTGACCGAACTCGGCCGGGTAGACGCCGGTCTGGACCTTGAACTCCTGGATCGCATCGATCGACGGCAGGGCGATGTAGTTTTGGAAGTTCGGATCGGTGTTATTGACGCCGTCGAGCGTGTAGTAGTTGAAGAAGATGCGCTGGCCACCGGCGGAGATGGACTGCGCGGCGCGCTCGCCGCCCAGTCGGGCGCCGGCCTGCCCCGCCGCGGGCGAGAGCACGTTGACGTTGGGCGCGAGGGCGACCAGATTCAGGTACTGTCGGCCGTTCAGCGGCAGCTCGGTCACGACCTTGTTCTCGATGACGGTGCCGATCGTGGTGCTCTCCGTGTTGAGCAGGACGGTTCGGCCGACGACGGTCACCGTCTCGTCGAGCGCGCCGACCTGCAGCGCCACGTCCATGCGCACGGTCTGCTGAATGTCGACCTTGAATGACCGGGATCTCTGCCGTCTTGAAGCCTTGCAGTTCGACTTTGAGTTGCATAGGTGCCGGGCGGCAGGCCGGGGAAGGTGTACAGCCCTTCCGCGTTGGTCATGGTATTGCGCGTGCCGCTGGTGGCCGTGTTGGTCACGGTCACGGTCGCGCCCGGGACAGCGGCGCCGGACGTGTCCGTCACCAGTGCCGGTGATCCCGCCTTGCGTTTGCGCGCGGCCGGTCACGACCCATGGAGCGAGCAGAATCACCACGGTGAGGAGACGTGCGACCGAACGCGACCTGTGTCTCATGTTCTTCTCCAAGTCACTTGCGAGCATCCTCGACGAGCTGATACAGCCGTCAGCAGTGCGCGCGTGTTCGAGTATCTCTGGGCTGCGTGCCTCGGTCACCGAGCGGCTTCACCACGAGGATGGCTCGTTCTTCCGTTGTGCCAGACGCCCGCAACATCCGGTTCACAGCACCGCTCGATGTGTCTGCCTGAGGAACGCGGCAACGGGGCTTTCCAACCGAATTCCCATCGGTCCCTTCGATGGTGTTGCGTGATCCGCGCTGTCCGTTGCGTATTGCGCGACGGACGATAGCACTGGAACCGGTTCCATACAAGGGAAAGGCGGAAGCGGTGTCGCCTGTTCCCGGCATGGTCAGGCCACTCCCGGGTGAGCCGGATCGGTGGCGCCAGGCGAACTCTAGCGGCGAAGAGTAGTAGCTTTCACTGGGCAGAGCGCACGTGATCAGCCAGCAGACCCTTGAAGACCCCGTATGCCGCCTTCGGGAGGTATGCATCGGTCATGATGCCGAACTGATGGAACATGTCGGGATTGCTGCTGTCGGCGTCACGAAGCGAGAACAGTTCGTAGGCGGCGATGTTCAACTCGTCCTTGTGCTCCAGCACGGATTCGATCACATCCCTGATGACCGACGCCTGTCGGTCTGGCGACCGGTCCGGCCCCGTCGGCCAGCCGTGTTCGGTGATATGCAGCGGGAGGTGACCGAGCCCTGCGGGCTCCAGCACGTCGCGGCGATGATAGCGGAGCAAACCGGCCGTGGCCGTTCGTATGGTGTGGTCGCCGAGGGGCCTGAAGACATCGGGAAACATGTCCAAGCCGAGGTAATGGAGTCCGTCGATGAGGGCCGCGCCGCCGACCTTCACGAGCTCCATGTAGAAGCCGGCTGACGGACCGAACAGCGGCGTGGTATTCGCGCCGATTCGCAGATGACCGAAGCCGCGGCGACTGGCTTCGCCGTTTGCAGCCTGCACGCCCGCCATGATCGCCCGAAGGACATCCGGATAGTCGCCATCGAGCATCGCATTGCCGGTGACGTTTGGCTCCTCGGTGATTTGCACGGTTCGGGTGATGGCGCCGTACCGCTGGATGGCGTTGCGGACAAACTCCGCGTACCCCTCGACGTCGCCGGATCTGGATCGGTACTGCAGGACGAGATCGAGCAGTCGCCCGTTAACCGCGTACAACTCACCACGCGCCGGGGCCGCGATATCTGTTCGGCCCGGTCCCGCTTCGTCCGTGAACGGCGCATAGCACCTGACCAGGAGCGGCTTTGCGTCAGGCCCTTGAAGATCGTCAAGCACCGCGTGCACCGACACGGGATCATCTGGAACTCCGCGGGCCAGACCACCCGCATCGTTGCCCGCCGCACCCCCGGGATAGACACCAAAGAGAAAGCTCACGTCAGCGTTCCTTTCGAGACTCGAGCGGCCAGGCAATGTCACGGCTCGTGATGCGGTCGATCAACGTGCTGAGCCACCGAATCTCTGCCTCCAGGACAGCCTTCCAGTAGGCCATCTCGATCATGTGCACCTCGATCCCGTCAGGATGGAGAGTCGGAATGGCGTCGAGCTCGGCACGACGCGAGACCACGCGCCGTCGCAGTGCCGTCGCCGCCTTGCTGCGCGAGAGAATGCCGATGTACGCAAGTCCGAGCGTGAAGCGGTCAGAGGCCGCAGGAGCCTCCTCGATGTGTGCGGTGACGCGCGCGCGGAATTCCTTCAAGCCTGCGTCCGTGAGTTCGTAGGCCCTGCGGGCTGGACGATTGCCGACCCGTTTCGAACGCTGCGGACGGATCAGACCGGCTTCGACCAGAGACTTTGCGAGCGTCGTGACGGAGGAACGCTGCGTCGAGAGAAATCGATAGCGTTCGTTCAACCGCGTGGCGAGTTCGTAGGGGTGGGCGGGGCGTTCGACCAGGAGTCCCAGGAGGGGCAGCACGAGGCGATTGGCAAGCGCGTCGAGAGGCACGCCGCCCAATATAGACGTAAACGTCTATATTGAGCAAGCCGGGCCTGCTCGCTCCGCTCGCCGCCAAACGACCGTCATCGCTTGCGTACGATCGTCGACGCGAGCGTGGCCAGGTTTGCCACCGTGAAGCGAAACCACAACCCGACATTGTCGCCATTGTCGCGCCAGCCCGGATTGACGGCGATGTATGCGCGTGCTTCGGGGCGATCGAAGTACGCGGGAGCGTACTGCGCGAGAGTCTGCTCGGTGATCGTGATACCGACCGCGAACAGGCCGGTCAGTTCGTCCAATCGATGGTGGCTCTGCGCGGCCTGCGCCTCGAAGGCGCTTCGGATCGCGCGCGCCTCAGCGTCGCTCGCGGACGGATCGAACAACCGGTAGTCCGCCAGCGCCGAGGCGATCGACACGAAGCCGAACAGGCTCGCCACAGCGAGGAAGTAGAAGCGCGTGCCCGGGTGGCGAAGCTGGTTTTCGAGATAGAAGCGCATACAGGAACGCAGGTGCAGCGCCCGGCGGCGGAACTCCGGCTCGATTCGCAGCTTGCCCCCGATCACCACGCGGCAGTCGCGCAGGTCCATCGCGGCGGTGCGCCAGAACTGGAAGCCCACCGGCGCACCGGTGTCGGTGCGCTCATAGACGTGGACGACCTCATTGGTCTTGGCGTGGAGGCGGAAATGTTCGATGTCCTCCGACAGCATCCGGTCGGCGAGCGCATGGAGCGAGCGCAGCAGCTCAGGGGTGAACGAACGCCGGGGAATCGAGCGCGTGCGGACGGCGACCTTCTGGCTCATTCGATTCGGTCGTTCAATTCGATGTCGTGACAGAAAGCGGTGCATCACATGGACATCCACCAGCCCCCGCTCGCGGTGCCGGAAGGCTTTTGGCACGGTGCCCACGATCTCGAAACCGAGCGTCTGCCAGAGGCCGACGGCTCTCGTATTCGTGCTGACGACGAAGTTGAACTGCATCGCCAGAAAACCTGCGCGCCTGGCCTCGCGCAGGCAGTGGAGCCCGATCGCCTTCCCGACGCCGCGGCTGGCATGGCCCGGATCGACCATGAACGAGGCGTTCGCCACATGAGAGCCCCGATCGCGCCGGTTGGACACGAGTTTGTACATCGCGACGACGCGGCCTTCGTGCTCCGCGACCCACGACGCGATTCCAGGCCCGACGAAATACGCCAGCGCGTCATCTCGGCTGGTGTCTTCGGCGAAGACGTAGCTGGTGCCGGTTGCCGCAATGGCGTGAAAGATGCGCCACATGGCATCGAAATCGGCCGCGCCTACGGGTCTGATGGTCAGTGCGGCTGAGGTCACACCGCTCTCGTTCGGCGAGTCATTCGTCGAGCCCGCGCGTGTTCGTCTCCTGCATCGGCCAGATCACCGCGAGGCCGATCGCGCCGTACAGCATGATGTAGTACGCCGGCGCGAGCGGCTGCCCGAGCCGTTCGATGAGCCAGCGTCGACACGAGCGGCGCGGTGCCGCCCGCGAGCGCGAGCGTGATGCTGTAGGCGAAGCTCATCGACGTGACCCGCGTGCGCAGCGGGAAGATCTCGACGACCATCGCGCCCTGCAGCCCGAGCGCCATGCCGAGCGGCACCGCCAGCAGCATCTGGCCGCAGCATGAACTGCGCCGGCGTGCCGTACAGCATCAGCCGCAGCGCGAGGTAGACGAGGCCCATCGTGACGATCGTCAGCGCGAGCATCAGCCGGCGTCGGCCGATGCGATCCGACAGCCAGCCGCCGAACGGTTTCGCGAACAGCACGACGACCAGGACTCAACGTGTTCGCGAGCAGGAAGGCTCGACGCCTCGCGCCGGCCTGGCTCGCGCGTCGTTCGACGGCGTACGTGAACGTCAGGTAGTAGGCGGCGTTCGTCATCGCGACGATGCCGAACGTCTGCACCATCGGCAGCCAGTCCGCGAGCAGCGACGGGATGAGCGGCGGCCGGACGCGCGGCGGCCTTCAGTCCCTCCGGCGGTCTCGTGGATGCCGCGGCGCAGGAACCAGCCGACGATGCAGAAGACGACGCTGCCGACGAACGGAATGCGCCAGCCCCACGCCGCGACCTGCTCCGGGCTGAGCAGCGCGTTGACCAGCCACGCCGACCCCGAGCCGAGGATGAATCCGATCGTGGTGCCCGCGGCCGTCGAGCTGCTGACGAGGCCGCGCATCGACGGCGACGGACGACTCGGTCGTGTAGACCATCGAGCCGGTGAACTCGCCGCCGAGCGAGAAGCCCTGGATCAGTCGCATCGTGCACGAGCAGCAGCGGCGCGGCCACGCCGATCGGCTCGTAGGTCGGCAGCAGGCCGATGACGAGCGTCGCGCCGCCCATCAGCGCGATCGACAGCGTGAGCAGCGCGCGGCGGCCGATGCGGTCGCCGACCATGCCGAGCACCAGGCTGCCGAACGGCCGCGCGCCGAACCCGAGCGCGAAGACGGCGAACGCCAGCAGTTGCTGGGCGCCCGGGCTCGACTGCGGAAAGAACTGCCGGCCGATGTCGCTCGCGAAGTAGCCGTAGACCGCGAAGTCGAACCACTCGAGGACGTTGCCGATCAGGCCGGCGAGCGCCGTGCGAACTGCCGATTGATGCGGCGTGGCGTCGATTGATCGGGCGTGGCTATGCAAGAGGTCACATCAGCGGGGCAGAGTCGAAACGCCGGCCCCTCGGTATCGCTCGCCCGCCCATACAGACCATAGCGGGTGGGGCGCGATTTTCTTTCGTGACGCGGCCCTGCGACCGTATTCAGTGCCGGTATGGACTGGTCCGAAGAACCGATCTGGGGTACTGGCAGAAAAGTAATCCTGGCGTCCGTCTATTCGTGTTGGTGAAGCAGCGCATACGGAACGCCTCGACACCGACAATGAGCCGCCACTCATCACAAATTACAGACTCTGGCCGTCTTCATACATCGCACTGCTACTGGTTTCAGGTACAGCATGGGCACAGCAACCGGTTTTGCCCGACTCGGCCTTCGGCGTCAGGCGCTTGGTGACTAGCCCTGCGTGTCGTCCAGTACGACTTGAGTCGGCCACACTCGGATCGCGGGATGCGCACCACCCAAGCGTCACCAGAAGTCCTGGTGACCTGCTTGGTCGAGCTGCAAGATTGTTATGACGATGTGATCGCAAAGACTGCCGCAAACGAGGTGAGCGTCTCGAAGTGCGGTGACACGCTCAGCGTTACCGGCGGAACAGGTCGGTCTCCAGGAGGTGGTTCAAATCCCAGCATGCAACCCGGCGCTGCTGCCCGAATCGAGAATCTCTTTCACGATCGGGTGCTATCCATCTACCTCACCTACAAGAGTCTCGAGCTCTGGAATGGGATTCTTGAAGACCGAGAGTTACGCACACCACCGAGCGATCCTGACAGTAAACGCCAAGTGCTGCTTGAGGGCTTGCAAAACAGCCTTGAGCAAACCATGAAGTCGCACGATATCCAGCGAGCATTTTCGGCGCAGTTGTTTGCGGGTTTTTCATTCACCGCGACGGGTGCTCAAATTGCCACAACTGCCGCGACACAAGGGTCTCAGGTGGACACCCAGAATGCGCAGCCAACCGCATATATTGTCCTGGAGTCGGCGCACACCGGTTGGCCCTACCAAGGTGGCAAGCGGGCCGATGTCAGCCTGAGCGGGACGATTGGGTTTCGGCCTACCTTGACGCTTGTCATGTTGCCAGACTCGAGCGATTCAACGGGAAAGAAGAAAGTGGGTCCGTTTGCCGCATTTCAGCAGGCATTCGTCTGGGACACGGGATTCAACGTCCATTGGAAAGGCGGCTTGAGGGCCGAACATGGCCCATTCGTCCGCTACGGTCAAACCATTCTCACGAGTGTCAACACGCTGACCGGCGGTGAGAGCTCGCCTGCAATCGGCACTCCGCTGGACAATCACACGGGCAGAGCCGAGGGGAAAGCCGACGTCGGGTATCGATTCAGCTACTTCAGCGATTCGCTTGATTCGATTCACACTGATCGAAGCGTGTTGGCTCCGATGTACACCTTTGCGGTCGGCGTCAGGCAGGATGCCAGGTTTCGAGGTGAAGGCGTCCCGCTGGAGGATTTCAAATGGCCGAAAATGAGAGTCGTGTATTCGTTTGGAGTGGATGCCTTGCAGGTCTTCACTGCTGGCGACAGCAGCACGAAACCATTTTCACTAACGTTGCAGGTTGACTATGAAACGGCGTTAGCGGCGGCGAGTGCGGGTACCGTTCCCGCGGGAACGCGTGTTTTCGTTCAGGGCTCGACAGACATCTTGAAGGCTTTCAAAGGGTCCAAATAAACGCGTAGATCGAGGCACTCGCGACGGATGGTCAGATCGAGGCGCAAGCACCTCATGGCAGTTCCTCGCGGACGTCGGCCGCCGCTCGATCGAGCGCGGCGACGATCCGGTCGACGTCGTAGACGCAGCCGCCCCACGTGCCGCCGCTCACGCGCTGCAGCGCCGCCCAGAGGCGGCTGTCGTCGGGCAGACGCTCGTGGGGCGCAAGGCCCGGATGCGGCGGCCGGCCGCGCAGCAGCGCCTGGCACGCGTCGGGGTCGAGCGGCACGCCTTCCGCGCCCACGAGGTTGACGCTGCCGGTCAGCGTATTCCGGTCGATCACGATCTCGATGAGATCGCCGTCCCGGACGCGTCCGATCGGTCCGCCGTCCAGCGCCTCGGGGCCGATGTGGCCGATGCAGGCCCCGGTCGACACGCCGGAGAACCGCCCGTCGGTGAGGAGCGCCACGCGCTTGCCCCAGGGCAGGTACTTGAGCGCGATCGTGATCTGCGCGGTCTCCTGCATGCCGGTTCCCGACGGCCCCGTGCCGATGAGCACGATGACATCGCCCTCGCGCACCGGTGTCCCGGCGACTCCCTTGACCGCCTGGATCGCGTCGTGCTCGTCGGTGAACACCCGGGCCGGACCGCGATGCCGATAGACGCCGTCGCCGTCGATCACCGATGGGTCGATGGCGGTCGCCTTGATGACCGACCCCTGCGGCGCGAGGTTGCCGAGCGGAAAGGCGACGGTGCTGGTGAGTCCGGCGCTCCGCGCCGCGTCAGGCGACATGATGACCTGGTCCGGATCGATGGCCGCCGCTGACGCGAGCCGGGCGCGCGCCGCCTGCCGACGCTCGCTCGATTCCCACCAGTCGAGCGTGGTATCGAGCGTGTCGCCGGTGGCCGTGAGCACGACCGCGTTCAGCAGCCCCATGCGGCGGAGATGCAGCATGACTTCCGGCACGCCGCCGGCCATGAACACCTGGGCCGTCGCGAAATTGCGTGGTCCGTTCGGCAGCGCGTCCACCAGGCGAGGCGTCGCCCGATTGATCCTGATCCAGTCCTCGACCGTGGGCGGCTTCAGCCCCGCGGCGGCGGCGATCGCCGGGATGTGCAGCAGCAGATTCGTGGAGCCGCCGAACGCGGCATGGACGAGCATCGCGTTCTCGACGGCGGCAGGGGTGACGATCTGGCCGATCGAGATGCCGAGCAGATGCAGTCGCTGCAGCGCCACGGCCGAGCGGGTCGCGAGCTCGAGCCAGACCGGTTCGCCCGAGGGCGCGAGCGCGCTGTGCGGCAGCGCCATCCCCAGCGCTTCGGCGACCACCTGGGCCGTCGCCGCCGTCCCGAGAAACTGACACCCTCCGCCTGACGAGCCGCAGGCGCGGCAGCCCATCGTCGCCGCGTAATCCAGGCTGATCAGATCGTGCGAGAACCGGGCGCCGAGGCTCTGGACCTGGCCGGCGTCTTCGGAGTCCCGCGCGGGCAGCGTCACGCCGCCGGGCACGATCACGCCGGGCAGATCCTTCATGCCGGCCAGGGCCATCATCATGGCCGGCAACCCTTTGTCGCAACTCGCAATCCCGATCACGCCGGATGCGGTCGGCAGCGATCGGATCAGCCGCCGCATGACGATGGCCGCATCGTTCCGGTAGGCCAGGCTGTCGAACATGCCGGTCGTGCCCTGCGTCCGCCCGTCGCACGGGTCGCTGCAATAGACCGCGAACGGGAGGGCTCCCGCCGCGCGCAACGCTTCGGCGGCGCCGCGCACGAGCAGGCCGAGCTCCCAGTGGCCGGTGTGATAGCCGAGCGCGATCGGCTCGCCCTGCTCCGAGCGCAGGCCGCCCAGCGTGCTGACGATCACATACTGCGGTCCGCCGAGCGCGTCGGGGCGCCAGCCCATCCCGGCGTTCTGGGTCAGGCCGAAGATGTTGCCGCTCGGTTCGGCGCGCAGCATCTCCGCCGTCAGCGGCAGACGCCCGTCCGGGCCCTCGCCTTCGATGCGGGATGACGCGATCGAAGCGGCCGAACCGAGTACCTGCTCGAGCGGCGGCGGAGTCCTCTGGACCATGACGCAGATCATCGCACGGCGGTGGTACGCTACGCTGCCCTGATGGACGGTTTCATGAGACTGTGTCGTTTCACCGCTGCAGGCAGCGCCGACGTCCGCGTCGGGCTGATCACGAACGGTCAGACGCTGGTCGATCTGACGGATGCCGGCGTGCATCGCATGAAGGGCCTCCTCGACCGAGCCGACCTCGCAGACGAGCTCACGCGTCTCAGCGCGGCCGGACTGACCACGCACGCGCTCGACAGCGTCCGGCTGCTGACGCCTGTTGAATCCCAGGAGGTGTGGGCCGCCGGTGTGACCTATCTGAGAAGCCGGGAAGCCCGAATGGAGGAATCCGAGTTCAGCGCCAGCGCCTACGACAAGGTCTACGATGCCGAGCGGCCGGAGATCTTCTTCAAGTCGCTTCCCGAGAAGGTCGTCTCACCCGGCGAATCCGTCGGGATCCGGCGCGACGCACGCTGGAACGTCCCGGAGCCGGAACTCGCGCTCGTGATCAATTCCGCCGGCGCGATTGTCGGGTTCACGATCGGGAACGACATGAGCTCGCGCGACATCGAAGGCGAGAACCTGCTCTATCTGCCTCAGGCGAAGATCTACACGAGCTCGTGCGCGGTCGGTCCGTGGATTGTCGTGGGCCCGACCGAGGACGAGGCCCGTCAGTGGACGATTCAGCTCGAGATCCGGCGCGGCGCCGAGACGGTGTTCGCCGGCGACACGCGCGCCGGCCAGATCAAGCGGCCGTTCGCCGAGCTCGTCGATTACCTGTTCCGTTCCCAGAAGTTCCCGAATGGCGCCGTCCTGCTGACCGGCGCCGGCATCGTCCCGCCCGATTCGTTCACGCTCGAAGCGCACGACGCGGTGCGAATCACCATCTCCGGCATCGGCACACTCGAGAACCCGGTCACGATTGTTTGATGTCCGGTGCGTGCTCCACGAGCTCCTGGTGCGGGAACACGAGCACGATGATCATCGCCACGAGGCCTGCGGCCGACAGCGTCAGCAGCCCTCCGGTGTAGCTGCCGGTCAGATCCTTGATGCGGCCCACCGCAAACGGGCCGGTGAAACCCGCCAGGTTGCCGATCGAGTTGATGAGGGCGATGCCGCCGGCTGCCGCGGCGCCGGAGAGGAACGCCGCCGGAAATGTCCAGAACACCGGCAGGGCGCCGAAGATACCGAAGCCGGCCACCGACAGCGACGCCATCTTCAGCGTCGGGTCATCGAACAGCGTGGACACGGCGATGCCGGCGGACGCCACAAAGAGCGGAAACGCGAGATGGAACCGGCGTTCCCTCTTGCGGTCGGAGCGACGTGACCACGCGACGATGCTCACCAGTCCCACGACATACGGCAGCGCCGCCACGACGCCGGCCTGGGCGTTCGACATCCCGAACGCCTTCACAATCTGCGGGAGGAAGAAGCTCAGCCCGTAGTTGAGCGCAACAGCGCCGAAATAGACGACGCTCAGCGCCAGCACCTTCGGATTCCTGAGCGCCTCCATCGTCGTGTAGTGGCGAGCCGCCTCGCGCTGTCGCCGCTCGTTGTCGAGACGGGCGACCAGCCAGGCGCGCTCTTCGTCGGTGAGCCACGCGGCGTCGGCCGGTCGATCGGTCATGTAGAAGAACACGACCACGGACAGGATCAGCGCCGGCACCGCTTCAAGGATGAAGAGCCACTGCCATCCCTTCAGGCCCCCGACGCCGTTCAGCCCCAGCAGCAGTCCGGAGACGGGGGCGCCGATGACGGTCGACAGCGGAATCGCCGCCATGAAGTAGCCGATGATGCGGGCCCGGTACACGGAGGGGAACCATAACGTCAGGTAGAAGATGATGCCGGGAAAGAAACCGGCCTCGGCAATCCCGAGCAGCACGCGCAGGGCGTAGAAGCCCGTGGCCCCGTTGATGAACGCCATGCCGCCCGAGATCAGGCCCCAGGTGAACATGATGCGCGCGATCCACTTGCGCGCGCCGACCCGTTCCAGGAACAGGTTCGACGGCACCTCGAAGAGGAAATACGCGAGGAAGAAGATGCCGGCGCCGAAGCCGAAGGCCGAATCGGACAGCCCCAGGTCCTTGTTCATGGTCAGCGCGGCGAAGCTGACGTTCACGCGATCCAGGTAGGCGACGAAGAAACAGACAATCAGGAAGGGCACCAGCCGTGCCGTCACTTTCGCGATCGTGCGCTGCTCCAGCGATGTCATGCGGCTCCTTGTCTGCTGTCCACGAACTGGCGAATGATGCCATCGATGTCGCGATCGGCGCTGAAGCCCAGGTGCAGGGCCCGGCTGACATCGAACGTGCCCGGCCAACGTGCAGACGATCTGCATGATGCGTTCGTCGAGCGACATACGAACGCGCGCCCGGGCCGCCGGCCCTGCCACCCGCTCGAGGCTGTCCAGCATCTGCCCCGGCGTCACCGACAGCCCGGGAAAGTTCACGGTCCGGCGAGGCTCCAGATCGGACGTCCGGACACGCGCCGCATGCACGAGGTTGGCGATCACCGTGCCGGGTGACGCGATCCACAGCGGCGTGTCGAGCGGAACCGGACAGACCGTGTCGATCCCGGCCAGCGGCTCACGAACGATGCTGCTCACGAAAGACGAAGCGGCGGCGTTGGGCGCACCGGGACGGATCGCCACTGTCGGCAGGCGGCAGGCAATGCCGTCGACGAATCGCTTTCTCGAATACTCGTGGACGAGGAGTTCGGCAATCGCCTTCTCGGAGCCGTACGACGATTGCGGGACCACGGCGGCATCGTCCGGCACCACCGCAGGCAGCGGGCCGCCGAACACCGCGAGCGAGCTCGAGAACACGAATCGGGGCGGCTTCGCGAGGCGGCGGCACGCGTCGAGCAGTGCCCGCGTCGCGTCGACGTTGACCCGCATCCCGAGGTCGAACTCCGCTTCCGCCTGACCGCTCACGACCGCCGCGAGGTGGTAGACGAGGTCGACACCGTCCTCGACCACCGACTGCGTGAAGCGCTCGTCGGCGATGGTTCCGGTCCGCCACTGGACGCGCGGATCGTCGATGTCGCCGACCGCGGTATCGACGGCGACGAGCGTCGAGACCGCCGGCACGTCGGGCGCGCCGGCGAGGAGTGCCGCGGCGAGACGACTGCCGAGAAATCCGCCCGCGCCGGTGACGAGTATCTTCATGCAGGTTCCGTGTTAGCGTGGCGGCGTGGACACGCGATCCAAGGTAGCGATTGTAACGGGAGCAGGGACCGGTATCGGCAGGGCCGTGGCGATCGGTCTGCTCGAGGCGGACTACGCCGTCGTGCTGGCCGGCCGCCGCCAGGCGCTGCTGGAGCAGGCGGTCCTCGAGGCCGGAGCGCACGGCGCACACGCGCTCGTCGTTCCCACCGACGTCGGCGATCCGGACGCGGTTCGAGCCCTCTTCGCCGCGACGCGCGAGAGGTTCGGGCGGCTGGACGTGCTGTTCAACAACGCGGGCATCGCCACGCGCAGCGTGCCGCTCGAGGAGTTGACCGTCGAACAGTGGAAGTCGGTGGTGGACGTCAACCTGACCGGGGACGTTTCTCTGCACCCAGCAGGCGTTCCTGCTGATGAAGGCGCAGCAGCCGCAGGGCGGCCGGATCATCAACAACGGATCGATCTCGGCCCACGTCCCGCGGCCGCACTCGGCGCCCTACACGGCCACCAAGCACGCCATCACCGGCCTGACCAGATCCACGTCGCTCGACGGCCGGCGATTCAACATCGCGTGCGGCCAGATCGACATCGGCAACGCCGCGACCGACATGACCGCGGCATTCGCGAGCGGGGTGCTCCAGGCCAGCGGCCAGGTGGCGGCGGAACCGCGCCTCGACGTGGCGCACGTCGTGCGGGCCGTCCTGTACATGGCCAGCCTGCCGCTCGACGCGAACGTGCAGTTCATGACGGTGATGGCGACGACGATGCCGTTCATCGGCCGCGGCTAGCGGCCGCGCTGAGCGCCGCCGGCTGCTGCTGTCTTGACGATCAGCACTGGGCTGGGCGAGACCCTGCCCTTGAACATCGACGCGACGTCCAGGTACATTTCCGTCAAGCGCCCTTTGCCGCGAGGGCTGACGAGCCATAAGGCAAGGTACACAACCGTTGCGATGGAGAAATACACAACGACGGCAGAGTAGCTGCTGGCCATCGGGAAGCGGGACGTAAACGGCGCCAGGATCAATCCCATCAGCACGCTGCACACGATTGCGGGTGCAATCGCAGTCAGGAAGAGGCGGAGCGTGACCGGTGTGCCTCTAAAGGCGATGTACGCCACCGGCACGAAGTACAGGTAATTCGCCAGCACGTGGCCGACCGCGACCCCCTGTGCGCCCCATTGGAGCCCGGCGAGAATCCCGACGACGATCCCACCCGAGTTCGCCAATCCAATCCAAAAATATCTCCGCGTTTTGCCGCAGGTGATCATGATCGGCCCGACGGTGCTGATGACCGGCCTGATGAATCCCGCCACCGCGAAGATTCTGAAAATCGACACCGCGCCGAGCCATTTCTCTCCGAGGACGATCCGAACAATATCCGGCGCGCAGATGTAGAGAAACACCATGCCCGGCATGCTGATGAAGCTCAGGGACTTCAAAATCTTGCTGTAATACGCCCTGTAGCGTGGGGCGTCGTCCAGCAGGACTCGCAATGCGGGTTGGGCGACGGCGCTGACGGGATTCGTCAGGAAACCCACCGGCAACAACGCCAACTGCGTGGCCTGCCGGTACAGGCCGAGCGACTCGGCCCCAAACAGCTTTCCAACGAGGATGAAATCAAGGCTGTCGGTAAAAAAGGTGACGAGATTGAAGGCCGTGACGTCCCCGCCCATCTTGATCATGCTCCGGAGGTGTTCAACTCTGCCCGGCAACCCGGGGACCCAGCCACAGGCCAGGACGGTTCCGATACAGAAGAACAAACTCGAGGACACCTCCCGCGCCACAAGAGCCCAGTAGCCGTAACCTTTCAGCGCGAGGACGATCGCCACGACGATGCTGCACACCGTCGCGCCCAGATTGATCAGCGCCAGCTCACCAAACTGCATCTTGCGCCACAAGATAGCCTGGTGCTGCACGGTGAGACCGCCCCAGAAGAGACTCGTGGCCAGGGCGATGGTGATCCAGATCAACCGATCGTCCTTGTAGAACCATGCGATCGGCAGAGACAGGCAGGAGATCAGCGCTGTGATGAGAACGCCGACCGCCGCGTTGATCCAAAAAAGCGTGCTCACCTGCCGGTGAGTGATGTCCTTTCGCTGGACGGTCGCAGTGGAGAGGCCGAAATCCTTGAAGTTGACGGCGATGGAGGTCAGAGCGGTGACCATGCCGATCAGGCCGAAGTGTTCGGGGACGAGAAGTCGAGCCAGAATGGCGGTCGCGCCGATCCGGAGAACGAAATTCATGCCCTCGGCGGCCATGGTGAAGAAGCCGCCGCGAAGCGATTTTCCCTTGAGATCGACGCCTAGGTTTTGAGTATCGAAAAACTTGCGGTAAGTTTCTGCGCGATCCGCTTCCGCCTCAGGCGAGCGCATCAGCGAATACGCTCCAATCAGCCAGGGCAACCCACGCGCTCCAGACGATTGGGGCCGCAAAGGCTAGAGCACGGTTCCACTGTTTGCGCACCCCGGTGCGGATGCGTACGGCGTTGTCATAGCCGACGACCGAGGAAAGGCATCTGGTCGGCCAGCGCGTGCCGAGCGGACAGTGGTACCCGAGCCCGCGAAGCCATCGGGTCAGTGAGGCGAATGATTCGGGATCATTCTCCCGAAAAAAGTGGTGCCAGCGCGAGTATCGCTTGGCGAGACCGATACGTGCCGACGCCGACAATTGTCCGCGAGGATCT
>CAVTIL010000008.1:0-24361 GCA_963734695.1 uncultured Acidobacteriota bacterium | reverse complement strand
CGTCAACGAGCGCAAGGTTCAGTATACGAACCTCGCGCCGGGCCCCTACCGTTTCCGCGTGATGGCGAGCAATAACAGCGGTGTCTGGAATGAAGCCGGCGACACCCTCAGCTTTTCGATCGCTCCCGCCTATTACCAGACGCGGTGGTTCGCCGCGATGGTGGCGCTGGCGATTGCCGCGCTGCTGTGGGCGGCGTATCAATTGCGAATCAGGCAGCTCGCGCATCAGTTCAATCGGACGTTGGACGCGCGAGTCAGCGAGCGGACGCGCATCGCGCGTGACCTCCACGACACGTTGCTCCAGAGCTTCTACGGCGTGCTGCTGCGATTCCAGTCGGTCGTGAAAGTCCTGCCAGCTGGCGCCGACGAGGCCCGTGCCCCGTCTCGAACGCGCGCTCAATCAAGCCGAGGCGGCGGTCGACCGAAGGCCGGAACGCGGTGCAGGGGTTGCGAGCGTCGGCGAGCGACCGTCAACGACCTCGCGAACGGCATCGGCGCGATCGGCGCGGAGATCGCGAGCGATCCGTCGTGCGGTCGACGTGCCGACGATCGACGTCGAGGTCGATGGCGACTCGCGCGATCTGAGCCCGTCGTCCGCGACGAAGCCTATTGCATCGCCTACGAGGCACTGCGCAACGCGGTCAAGCACGCGCAGGCGCGGCGCGTCGTCGTCACCATCCATTACGAGCCGGGGCGGTTCCGGTTGACCGTTGGCGACGACGGCAAGGGCATCAACGAGCAGACGAAGCAGCGGCAGCAGGCGGCCGGCCACTTCGGGCTGCCCGGGATGCGCGAGCGTGCGGCCATCGTGAAAGGGCAGCTCGAGGTCCGCGGTGCGCCTGGCGGCGGCACCCAGATCGAGCTGTGCGTCCCCGCCACGATTGCGTATCGCGCATCGGGTCGCACGTCCTGGTGGTCGCGGATGCGGCGCAAGCCGACTGAGCCGTCCGATGCGGCGGTCCACGGCTGACGCAGCGAAGACTTGACTATGGGGAAACAGTGCAGGCAGGTCGTGCTCTCGGGGGCCATTCTGCTGGCGTGCTGCGCCTGCGCCTTTGCTTCAGAGCACGCCGAAGGGGAGGCGCGCACGACTCCCGGCCGCTTGCAGAAAAGCCGTGCTCAGGGCGGCAATGCTCCGGTACGGGACCATAAATTTACCGCACCTCACCACCAACGATGGCCTGGCCCAGGACACTATCGTTGCCACGTTGCAGGACCACCGGGGGTTCATGTGGTTTGGCACCGGAGGAGGGCTCAACCGCTACGACGGCAGCGCGTTCGTCGTCTACCAGAACAACCCCAACGATCCGAATACGTTGAGCGCCAACTCCACGCAGAGCCTGATTGAAGACGACCGCGGCGTGTTGTGGATAGGCACCTGGGGCGGCGGGCTCGACAAATTCGATCCGACGACTGAACGGTTTACCCATTACCGTTACGACTCTGACAACCCCAATAGCATTAGCGGCGATAGGGTCAAGACCCTCGCGAGAGACAGTCACGGCTATTTGTGGGTTGGCACCATAGACTCCGGCCTGAACAAGTTTGATCCGGCCACGGGTAACTTTCACCCGTTTTCGCAATGACAGCACGGGCCGATTTATTGGAGCGGTCAATTCGATTGTCGAAGACAGTCATCGGGAGATCTGGTTTGCTGGCGCGCGCGGTCTGTTCCACGTCAGCCCGCAAACCGGACAGATCATGCGCCGGTCTGCACCCATCGACAGCTTGGCCGCAGACTATCTCCATGTAGACAAGGCCGGCAACTTCTGGATGCTTGTCAATTCTCCGACCGTCGCACTCGTCAAATACGATCATCGAACAGAACGATTTTCTGAGTATCCATTCAGTGAAGGTGCTGTCGGCATAGTTCACAGCACCATTCTTGATGACGGGCAGAATGGGTTATGGGTGGCATCGAGCCAGGGGATTTATCACTTCGATCTGCAGGCAGAGCAATTCACTGATCGCTTTCAACACGATGACACGAACCCGGACAGCCTCAGCGACAACAAGGTTGTCTCCCTTTATCGGGACAGGACCGACCTGCTGTGGATAGGCACGGAAACCGGGGGGCTCAATATTCTCGATTTCCAGCAAGAACAATTCGCTCTCTACCGGCATCGTCCCGGCACCCCCGACGGTCTATCGCCTGGTGTCGTGACGGCAATGTATCAGGACCGCAAAGGTATTATCTGGGTAGGTTTCCTTCCCAGGGCCCTGGATAAATTCGATCGAAGGACGGGGCACGCGACCCATTATTTTCCCAGTTCAGGAAACGGTAACACTCTCGGCCAGGGCAGCAATCTCGAACGGCATCTACGGAAACGCACACGGTTATCTCTGGTTCGGCGGGTGGGGTGCGCTGGACCGGCTCGATGAACGAACCGGGGAGTTCAAACACTATCAACACAAGCCCGATGATCCGCGAAGCTTGCTGTCGCACGAGATTCTCTGCATCTATCAAGACAGAAGCGGCAGGCTGTGGGTGGGCCAGGTCGGCGGTCTGAGCCGACTTGATCCAGAGACGGACAGTTCATCAACTACCGGAATACTCCGGGTGACCCGTCGGGCGTGGCCGACGGTGGTGTCAGCACCATCTATCAGGATCGGTCTGGGACGCTCTGGTTCGGGACCTGGATGGGCACATTGAGCCGATTCGACGACAAAGCCAACACTTTGGTGAACTACACGGCCGACTCGCGTAATCCTCAAAAGCTTAGTAGCGGCGGCATTTATGCCATCCACGAAGACCGGGTCGGAACGTTGTGGTTGGGAACCTTGGATGGCCTGTTCCGGTATAACCGCGAAAACGAAACGTTTACCCAGTACACGCGTGAATCACGGCCTTCCTAGTGGAGTTATTCAGTGCATTCTGGACGATCGGAGTGGCAGGCTGTGGCTCAGCACCAGGAAGGGAATCTCCCGGTTCGATCCTCACAACGGGACGTTCAGAAACTACGACGTATACGACGGCCTGCAGGGCAACGACTTCGCCATAAATTCCTGTTACGAAGACAGCCAGAGCGGAGAGATGTTCTTTGGCGGCAGCAACGGGATTACCGCTTTCTTTCCCGAGCGTATTCGAGACAATCCCTACGTCCCCCAGTCGTGCTGACGAGTTTCAAGATCTTCAATAGACCCGTTCCCGTAGGCGCTCCGTCGGTGCTCAGCAAGGCGATTCCGTATCTCGATTCCCTGACGCTCTCGTACCGGGACAGCGTCTTCTCTTTTGAATTCGCGGCACTGAGTTACGCGAATTCACACAAGAACCGCTATCGATACAAGCTCGAAAACCTGGAACCCGGCTGGAACGAGGTGGGTAGCAAGCAACGCCTGGCGACGTACACCAATCTGGATCCGGGCAAGTATGTCCTTCGGGTGCAGGGCTCGAACAGCGACGGCGTGTGGAATGAAGAAGGCGTATCGCTGCCCATTCTCATCATGCCGCCCTGGTGGAGAACCAACTGGTTCCGCGCCTTCTTTGCCATCGTCGTTATGACATTGATCTGGGCCGCGTACCAACTGCGGCTGCGGCAACTGGCGACGCAATTCAACCTGCGTCTGGAAGACCGGGTCAGCGAGCGGACGCGGATCGCGCGCGACCTGCACGACACGCTGCTCCAGAGCTTCCAGGGCGCGCTCCTGCGATTCCAGTCGGTCGCGAACGTCCTCGCGACGCGTCCCGACGAAGCCCGTGAGCGGCTGGAACGTGCGCTCGATCAGGCGCAGGCGGCGATCACCGAGGGACGCGATGCGGTGCAGGGGTTGCGGTCGTCGGCGGTCACGATCAACGACCTGGCCAACGGCATTGCGATCTCGGCGCGGAACTGACCAGCGATCCCGCCAGGCGTCGATCGTCCCCGCGATCGCGGTGGAGGTCGACGGAGCGCCGCGGGATCTGAATCCCGTGGTCCGGGAAGAGGCGTACCGGATCGCGGGCGAGGCGCTGCGCAACGCGGTCAAGCACGCGCGGGCGCGACGGATCACCGTCACGATCCACTACGAGGCGCGGCAACTCCGCTTGACGGTGTGCGACGACGGCATCGGGATGGGTGAGGAGACGAGGCAGCACCAACACACCGCCGGCCACTTCGGCCTGCGCGGCATGCGCGAGCGGGCCGCGATCGTGGGCGGACGACTCGAGGTGTGCAGCCGATCGGCCGCGGGTCGGAGATTGAACTGCGCGTGCCGGCGGCGATCGCGTACGGTCGGTCGGCCCGTTCGTGGTGGTCGCGAGTCTTCTCGCTGTTCCCGACCACGTAGTGTCGCGGCGAATCCGGCTGGAAAAGATGAAGAGAGCGGATCGGAGACGAAGCGTTGTGATGGCCGCCTGCATGCTCCTCGTGTGCCGGGCTGATGCCTTCGCGCTGAACCCCAGTCTCGACGTCAGTCAGTACGCGCACGCCTCATGGAAAAGCGGCGAAGGCTTTTCCGACGGCATCATTCAGTCGATTGCACAGACCGCCGATGGGTATCTCTGGCTGGGCACCGAATTCGGCTTGCGACGGTTCGATGGCGTGAGGGCCGTGCCCTGGGAGCCACCCGCGGGGCAGCATCTCCCCAACAGCGATATCAGAAGCTTGCAGGGCGCGCGCGACGGACGTCTGTGGATTGGCACCTTCCGCGGACTTGCAAGCTGGAAGGACCGCCAGCTGACTCACTATCCGGAACTCGATGGCCATGTGATTGAAGCACTGCTCGAGGATCGTGAAGGAACGATATGGGTCGCTGCGTGGGCGCTTTCCACGGGGAGACTCTGTAGGATTCAGAGCGGCAACATCCAATGCGATGGAAAGGACGGCCGTTTCGGGTCTGGCGTAACCCCGTTATATGAGGATAGCGCAGGCAATCTCTGGGCCGGAGGAATGAATGGCCTGTGGCGATGGAAGCCTGGTCCACCCGAGCTCTATCCCATGCCCGATCCGGCGCAGCGAATCTACGCGCTGCTCGCAAGCGACGACGGCGGACTCCTGGTTGTCCAGCACACCGGAATCACAAAGCTCAGGAACGGGAAGTTCGAAGCGTATCCGCTTCCTGCCGGGTTCCAGCCGCCACCGGCTGCTGCGGGATCGCGATGGTGGCCTGTGGATCGGTGCCCTGGTGGACAAGGGGCTCTTGCATATCCACAACGGGCGAACGGATCGGTTTACCCAAGCCGAAGGCCTGTCAGGCAGGTCCGTGACCTCTTTCTTTGAGGATCGGGAAGGCAATATTTGGGTGGCGACCGCGGAAGGCCTGGACCGGTTTCGCGACTTCGCCATCCCAACGTTTTCTAACCAGCAAGGTTTCTCGAGCGGAGGGATTTTTTCGATTCTGACCGCGCGGGATGGCAGTCTTTGGCTGGGCACCTCTGATGGGCTGAATAGATGGATGAAAGGCCAGATCACGGTCTATCGCTATCGAGGCCTGGCTGGCGTGCGCGCTGGCTCCCCGGCAGACAGCGGGTTGCCGGACAAGGCGCAGTCCCTCTTTCAGGACGCTCGCGGGCAACTGTGGGTCGGGACGCAAAGCGGAATTGCCTTTCTCAAGTCCGACCGCTTTGTTCCCGTTGCGTCCGTACCGCACGGCATCGTCTTTTCTTTCACCGACGACAGTGCCGGGAACGTCTGGGTGAGTCATCAGGAGGGGCTTCTCCATCTGTTCGGAGCGCGCGTGGTAGAACGCATCCCCTGGGCCAGGCTCGGGCGCAGATTGCCGGCCAATGCTCTCCTTTATGATTCCGTGCACGGTGGTTTATGGCTTGGATTTCGAGACGGTGGCGTCGCGTATTTCAGGGACGGTCAGCTCCGCGCATCGTACGCAGGCGCAGAAGGACTGGGAGAGGGCGACGTGCGCGGTTTCTACATCGATCGGAAGGGCACACTCTGGGCCCCCACAGCGGGTGGGCTGAGCCGGATCAAAGACGGCCACATTCTCACGCTCACCGGCCAGAACGGACTGCCCTGCAATGCGGTTCACTGGATGAGGGAGGATGACGCCGGTTCAGTCTGGTTGTATCTGGCGTGTGGCGTCGTGCGCATTGGCTGGCCTGAGCTGGACGCCTGGGCCTCCCATCGAACGCAGACGATCCATGCGACGGTGTTCGACAGTGCCGACGGAGTGAGCAGCCATCGGGACAGGGGCGGCTATGATTCGGTTGTCGCAAAATCCGCGGATGGCAAGCTGTGGTTTGTCCGTCATGGCGGCGTCAGCGTCATCGATCCGCCTCATCTTGCCTCCAACGCAGTTCCGCCCCCCGTGCGCATCGAGCAAGTCACGGCCGACGACAAGATTTACGACGCGACGAACGGCCTGCGGCTGCCGCCGCGCATCCGGAATCTCGCGATCGATTACACGGCGCTGAGCTTCGCGGCACCGGAGAAGGTGCGCTTCCGCTACATGCTGGAAGGCCAGAATCGGAACTGGCACGAGGTCGTCAACGAGCGCAAGGTTCAGTATACGAACCTCGCGCCGGGCCCCTACCTTTTCCGGGTGATGGCGAGCAATAACAGCGGTGTCTGGAATGAAACCGGCGACACGCTCAGCTTTTCGATTGCTCCCGCGTATTACCAGACGCGGTGGTTCGTCGTGATGGTGGCGCTGGGAATCGCCACGCTGCTGTGGGCGGCGTATCGATTGCGGAATCCGGCAGCTCGCGCATCAGTTCAATCGCACGCTGGACGCGCGCGTCAGCGAGCGCACGCGCATTGCGCGCGACCTGCACGACGGGCTGCTCCAGAGCCTCCAGGGCCTGCTCCTGCGATTCCACTCCGCGTTGACGCTGCTTCCGGCGCGTCCCGACGAAGCGAGGCTGCGGCTCGAGCGCGCGCTCAGCAGGCGGAGGCGGCGATCACCGAAGGCCGCGACGCCGTGCAGGGCTTGCGAACCTCGGCGACCACGGTGAACGATCCGCGAACGGCATCGCCGCGCTCGGTGTGCAGAAGCTGACCAGTGATCCGGCGGTCGTCCAGGTGCCCGAGATCGACATCCAGATTGACGGCGAATCGCGCAACCTGAATCCGTTGGTCCGGGACGAGGCGTATCGCATCGCCGGCGAGGCGTTGCGCAACGCGATCAAGCACTCGCACGCCCAGCACATCGCGGTGACGATCCACTACGAGCCGCGGCAGCTGCGCCTGACAATCCACGACGATGGGACCGGGACTGATGCGGAACCATGGCGCGGCAGGAGGCCGCCGGCCATTTCGGCCTGCCGGGCATGCGTGAGCGCGCGGCGATTGTGAACGGACAACTCGACGTGCGGAGCGAGCGCGGCGCTGGCACGGAGATCGAGCTCGCGCGTACCGGGGAGAACGGCGTACCTCGCGCGGGGGGCCTCGTCGTCAGTGTAGCGAATACTTCAGCTCGCCACCGGTTGCCGGGTGTCACGGGTGGGTTCCGGCCGAAGCGTATCGTTGCTGACGGCGACCACGCTGCTCGGCGAACCTGCGGATTCTGGAAATCGACGAAATCGAAATCGCGCCGCATGCACCGCGCCTGACACGAATTCGAGACCGACAACCACTTTAGTCGCTAATATAAGCGCAATGTCGACAGGGCAACAGTTCGATAAACCGGATAAGGTCTCGACTGAAAAGGTGGACGCGGTCCGCGGTGCGGGGCGATCGATTGTGCGTGGTTTCGCGTGGCTGCGGTCGCGGTCTGGAGCAGTGGTCCTAGTCGCTACGGTAGTCGCGTTCGTAGTTGTTGCTTTGGTGCGTTCATCGAAACACCGCACGCCAAGTGAGTCGAACGCTGTAAGACTGTCACTCGGCCTGCCGAGCGGACTAACGCTACATAGAAACTGGCACCCGTTCGAACATCTTGCGGTTTCTCCTGACGGTGAAACGTTGGCCTTCGCGGCAACTGATGCTTCCGGTCAAAGTTCGTTGTGGATCAGGCCTTTGGATTCTTCGGAAGCGCGGAGAATGGATCACACTGAGCGCGCGCTTCTGCCATTCTGGTCACCAGACTCACAGTTCATCGGCTTCTGGGCTGATGGCAAACTGAAGAAAATACGCCGATCGGGTGGTTCTCCCGAAGTGATCTTCAGCGTTCCGGAAATTGCGCAAGGAACCTGGGGACCCCGACGGGACGATTCTCTTCGCCAAAGCCGTAAACAGTCCAATCTTCCGCGTGTCTCCAAACGGCGCGACTGCGACTCCCGCGACCTCGTTGCTCCCAGGACAGGTCAGCCACATGTGGGTCCAATTCCTGCCGGATGGCAAAGGCTTCATGTACCTGGCGCGGACAAGCTTGGCAGCGGATGATCCGCAGGCGAAGGTGTACGCTCAGCTCCTCGAAGGTGGATCTCCCGACTGAACTCCTCACGAGTGAGAACCGGGCAGTAGCCGTTCTGGACTACCTGCTATTTGCGCGCCAGCGAAATCTGTTCGCGCAACGCATGGACTGGAGCACGTTGCGAAGAATCCGCGAACCTGTCTTACTGGTCCGCAACGTCGCCACGCCTCCAGCTTACCTTGGCAGTTCCGAATTCACTGCTTCGCAAAACGGGGTGCTGATCTATGGCACAGCAGAGGGATCATCCTTCGATCAGCTGAAATGGTATGCACGAGATGGTTCAACGATTGGCAGTCTCGATCCGGTGGTCGATTATCAGCAGTTCACGCTTTCTCCGGATGGCAAGCACTTGGCACTCAACTCGTTCCAACAGCATGCTACCGGCAGTCTGTGGCTGATCGACATCGCGACGAACACAACGACTCCCCTGACGATCGACCCGCACGCACAATCTGATCCCGTATGGTCCCCAGACTCGCGCTACGTCGCGTTTAATCTACTTCCAAACGGCGGGAGTGATCCGCCGTTCCTGGTAGAGAAGATTGAAATCGGCAACCAGCAAGCACAGCCGATTTATGGCGACAATGAAAGACACTGGGTGGAAGACTGGTCGCGGGATGGTCGTTTTCTGCTGACGCACGATACGATGACTCTTTCGGTCCTACCTCTGACGGGGGATAGAAGACCGCAGCCTGTATATTCATCGAGTTTTATCAAGGATGAATTTCATCTGTCTCCAGATGGACGTTCGATCGCTTACGGTGAGCTTCGCGACGCGAAGTGGGAGGTCTTCGTCGCTTCGTTTCCGGCGTTTCAAGATACAAAGCAAGTATCGGACGCCGGCGGCGCACAACCGCGGTGGCGCGCCGACGGCAGGGAACTCTTCTTCATCGACTATGACGGAGCGATGATGGCAGCTACCGTCGACCGTGGTTCGGTTGTGAATGTACGTCCACCACGAAAACTGTTTGACACCGGACTGGTTCCAGATCCCACAGTGAATCAGTATGCAGTCACTCAAGATGGACAGAAGTTTCTGGTGCTGGAACCACGTAAGGGATTTCTGGAGTCCTACTCTGTCGTTCTTAACTGGCCTGCGATGCTGAAGTAGCTCGCATCAGGATCTCCTGCTTGTCGCAGCGAGTATGCGATTCCTTCAGCAAGATAAGTTGACGGCTGGGCACAAAATGTCCGCGTTATGGAAAAAGCGGGGCGCACACTCGATTGTCCGTCTGGCAGTGATGTTGGGGTGCTGCACATGCGCGTTCGCATTGGACCACTCTCTCGACATCAACCAGTATGCGCATACCGCATGGAGGGTGCGCGACGGCTTCGCCAAGGGCTTCATTTACGCCATCGCACAGACACCGGATGGTTATCTCTGGCTGGGCACGGAATTCGGCTTGCTGCGGTTCGATGGCGTTCGGGCTGTCGCTTGGACACCGCCCAACGGCCAGCTCCCCAGCAACAACATTCCGACGCTGCTGGTCACACATGACGGCACGTTTTGGATCGGCACAACCAAGGGGCTTGCCAGTTGGAAAGACGGCAAGCTCACGAGCTACTCCGAGCTGAACGGGAGCCGGATCTCTGCATTGCTCGAGGACCGCACGGGCACTGTGTGGGTTGCTACTGACGAACCTCGCATTTTTGAGGGGAACGTTGGACCTATCAATGCTGATTCCGAGGGCAAGTTTTGGGTGGGTTTGGAAAAGGGCTCTGGGAAGTGGAAGTCGGGGCGACCGAAATCGTTCGAAATGCCAGGTGCCGAGTGCATGGGCTACCGCCGCTTGGAGAGCATGAACAATCGGCGCTCCTGACGTCCAGTGACGGGCGAGTGCCGGGACTGGTGAACTGGCAGGTGCGGCGGTCCAAGGCATCGCAAATCCTCCGAGATCGTGACGGAGGTGTGTGGGTCGCGTACACCCGACCGTGGCCTGATCCATGTCCATCAAGGCAGGACGGATGTTTTTTCCGAGGCTGATGGCCTTTCTGGCGACACCGTGACCGCGCTTCTTCAGGACCAGGAAGGCAACATTTGGGCGGTCACGACCAACGGTATTGACCGGTTCCGTGAATATGCTGTCCCGAATATCTCGATTAAGCAGGGATTGTCGAACACCAACAGCGTGTCGATCGTGGGCGCGAAAGACGGTAGTGTCTGGGTGGCAACGTACAACGGCCTGAACCAGTGGAAAGACGGCCGCATCGATATGCTGCTCCGGCCTGGAAGCTCTCAACCTCCTGCCGCACACAAGGGGGCGCCATATTCCTTGTTTGAGGACAGCGGCGGACGGCTATGGTTCTCAACCGTTCTGGAGTTCGGATACCTAAGGAATGGTCAACTTGCGCCTGTGCGCGAGGTTCCCGGTGGACGCATCACATCGATGGCCGAAGCTCCCTCCGGACACTCTGTGGCTGGCAAAGAGGAGGGGACGGCCCTTTCATTTGTTCAAGGGGTCGAGTGGTGGAGAAATCTCCGCTGGGCTACGCTGGGGCACAACGACTACGGCCGCGTTGTCGTGGCCGACCCCTCTGCAGAACGGGAGTTGGCTGGGATTCAGCGGTGGAGGCAGTCTCTGACTTCGCAGACGGAGCGATTCCGGAAGTCGTACTCGGCCGCCGAAGGGCTTGCGGGCAGGACAGGTGAATCGCCTCCGATCTTGGCCCGCGTGGCGCGCTGTGGGTCGCCACTGAAAACGGTCTGAGCCGCACGCAGGAACGACCACGTCACCACGCTCACGAGCAAGAAACCGGCATGCCCGGCGCAAGGTCCACTGGACCATGGACGACACCGACCATTTCGTTCTGGGTCTACACGGCCTGCGGTCTCAGTACGGATTGCCCGAACCCGAGTTGGACGCATGGGGCGACGATCTATCGAGAGTCGGTCGCAGGCCACGCTGTTCGACGTCCTCGGACGGAGTGCGGACCGACTTACCTACGTTTCCGCTGTACAGGTAGAACCAGGCTTCGGACGGAAGAATCTGGTACGTCGGGTTACGACGGCGTCAGCGTGATCGACCCGCACCATCTACCAGTCCACAAGCTCCGACCGCCGGTGCACGTCGAGCAGATCACTGCCGACCGCAAGACGTACGACGCCACGCAAGGGTTGGTCTGCCCCCGCACGTCCGCGACCTGGCGATTGATTACACGGCGCTGAGCTTCGTCGCCCCGGAGAAGGTCAGGTTCCGCTACAAGCTGGAAGGCTACACCGGGATTGGCAGGAGGCAGTCAACGATCGCAGGCGTATCTATACGAACCTCCCGCCGCGGGCACTATCGCTTCCGGGTGATGGCGTCTAACAACAGCGGCGTCTGGAACGAGGAGGGCGACTCCTCGATTTCTCCATCGCCCCGGCGTATCTACCAGACCACTGGTTCCGCTGGCCATTGGTTGTTGTGTTGCTTTGCGCGGGCGTACATGTTTCGGGTCCGGCAGCTCGCGCACGCAGTTCAATAGGACCTGGACGCGCGCGTCAGCGAGCGGACGCGCATCGCGCGCGACCTGCACGACACGCTGCTTCAGAGCTTCCAGGGCGCACTGCTGCGCTTCCACTCGGTCGCGAACGTCCTCCCAACGGCGCTGACGAGGCGCGGCAGCGACTCGACCAGGCGCTGGACCAGGCGGAAGCCGCGATCACCGACGGGCGCAACGCGGTGCAGGGGCTGCGCGCGTCGGCGACGACTGTCAACGATCTGGCGAACGGTATTGCCGCGGTCGGTCTGCAGCTGACCAGCGAGGTGGCCTGGCCCGAGCGCCCGCTGATTGACGTGGCGGTCGACGGCACGTCGCGGAACCTGAACCCTGTGGTCCGTGACGAAGCGTATCGCATCGCCGGCGAAGCCTTGCGCAATGCCGTCAAGCACGCCAGCGCCCGCCGTGTCACGGTCACGATTCATTACGAGCCGCGTCAATTGCGCCTCACAGTTCGCGACGATGGAAGGGGGATCGACCCAGAAACCATCGCGCGCCAGCAAGTCGACGGCCATTTCGGTCTGCCCGGAATGCGTGAGCGCGCGGCCATCGTGAACGGGCGGCTCGACGTGCGGAGCGAGCGGGGCGCCGGCACCGAGATCGAGTTGCGCGTCCCGGCCGCGACTGCTTATCGCGCATCCGGACGCGCCCCCCGGTGGTCGCGGCTGTGGCGCGGCGAGGCCGAGCCGCTCATACCCAGGCCGTGACATTCCGAAGCGCCGGTCTAGCCGCCTGCATGCTCCTCGTGTGCCGGGCTGATGGCTTCGCGCTGAACTCCGAGTCTCGACGTCAGTCAGTACGCGCACGCCTCGTGGAAAATCAGCGACGGCTTTTCCGACGGCCTCATTCGGTCGATTGCGCAGACGGCCGATGGGTATCTCTGGCTGGGTACCGAATTTGGCTTGCGACGGTTCGATGGCGTGAGGGCCGTCCCGTGGGAGCCGCCGGCGGGGCAGCATCTCCCCAACAGCGATATCAGAAGCTTGCAGGGCGCGCGCGACGGACGTCTGTGGATTGGCACGTTCCGCGGGCTTGCCAGCTGGAAGGACGGCAAGCTGACTCACTACCCGGAACTCGATGGGCAGGTTATTGAAGCGCTGCTCGAGGATCGTGAAGGCACGATATGGGTCGCCGGTTGGTCGCCTTCGGTCGGGAGACTCTGTCGGATTCAGAGCGGCAATACCGAGTGCTATGGACAGGACGGCCGTTTCGGCTCTGGAGTAACCCCCTTATATGAGGATCGCGGAGGCCAATCTCTGGGCGGGAGGGATGAATGGCCTATGGCGATGGAAGCCTGGTCCACCCAAGCTCTATCCCATGCCGGATCCGGCGCAGCGAATCTACGCGCTGCTCGAAAGCGATGACGGCGGACTCTTGATTGCCCAGCACACCGGAATCACAAAGCTGAGGAACGGGAAATTCGAGGCGTATCCGCTTCCCGCTGGGTTCCAGCCCCACAGGCTGCTGCGGGATCACGATGGTGGCCTGTGGATCGGCGCCCTGGTGGACAAGGGGCTGTTGCATATCCACGAGGGAAGAACTGATCTGTTTACCCCAGCCGAAGGCCTGTCGGACGGATCCGTTAACGCTCTCTTTGAAGATCGGGAAGGCAATATTTGGGTGGCGACCGACGATGGCCTCGATCGGTTTCGCGACTTCGCCGTCCCCACGATTTCCATCCAGCAAGGTTTGTCGAGCCGAGGGGTTTCTTCCATTGTGATCGCGAGTGATGGCAGTCTTTGGGTGGGCGCATCTGATGGGCTGAATAGATGGATTAACGGCCAGATCAAGGTTTATCGCAAAGACAGTGGGTTGCCGGACAAGGCGCATGCCCTCTTTCAGGACGCGAGCGGGACAATGTGGGTGGGGACGCAAAGCGGGATTGCCTTTCTCAACTCCGACCGATTTGTTCCCGTAGCATCCGTACCGTACGGAATCGTCTATTCCTTCACCGACGACAGTGCAGGGAACGTCTGGGTGAGTCATCAGAAGGGGCTTCTCCATCTGTTCGGAGCGCGTGTGGTGGAACTCATCCCCTGGGCCAGGCTCGGGCGCACGGAACCGGCTTTCGCTCTACTGCATGATCCTGTGCAAGGTGGTTTATGGCTTGGATTTTTCGACGGTGGCGTAGCTTATTTCAAGGACGGCCAGCTCCGCGCTTCGTACGCAAGCGCCGAGGGGCTGGGCCAGGGAATGGTCCGCGATTTCTACATCGATGGGAATGGGACCCTCTGGACTGCAACTGACGGCGGTCTGAGCCGAATCGGAGTCGGCCGCGTTCTGACGCTCACCAGAAAAAATGGACTGCCCTGCGATACGGTTCACTGGATGAGGGAGGACGACTCTCATTCGGTCTGGCTGTATCTCGCCTGTGGCTTGCTGCGTATTGGCCGCTCCGAGTTGGACTCCTGGGCCTCCCATCCAACGCAGACGATCCATGCGACCGTTTTCGACAGTGCCGACGGAGTGAGCAGCCATCGGTTCACCAGCGGCTACAACTCGGTTGTCGCAAAATCCGCGGATGGCAAGCTGTTGTTTGTGCGTGATGCCGGCGTCAGCGTGATCGATCCGCATCATCTGGCGTTCAACGAACTTCCGCCACCGGTGCACATCGAGCACGTCACTGCCGACGACAAGATCTACGACGCGACGAACGGGCTGCGGCTGCCACCGCGCATCCGAAATCTCGCGATCGATTACACGGCGCTGAGCTTCGTCGCGCCGGAGAAGGTGCGCTTCCGCTACAAGCTCGAAGGTCAGAATCGGAACTGGCACGAGGTCATCAACGATCGCCAGGTCCAGTATACGAACCTCGCTCCGGGCACCTACCGCTTCCGCGTCATGGCGAGCAATAACAGCGGTGTCTGGAATGAAGCCGGCGACACACTCAGCTTTTCGATTGCTCCCGCCTATTACCAGACGCGGTGGTTCGCCGCGATGGTGGCGCTGGGGATCGCCACGCTGCTGTGGGCGGCGTATCAATTGCGGATCCGGCAGCTCGCGCATCAGTTCAATCGCGACGCTGGACGCGCGCGTCAGCGAGCGGACGCGCATCGCGCGCGACCTGCACGACACGCTGCTTCAGAGCTTCCAGGGTGCGCTGCTGCGCTTCCAGTCGGCCGCGAACGTCCTCGCGACGCGTCCCGACGAGGCGCGGCAGCGACTGGACCAGGCGCTGGACCAGGCGGAAGCGGCGATCACCGAAGGGCGCAACGCGGTGCAGGGCTTGCGCGCGTCGGCGACGACGGTGAACGATCTGGCGAACGGCATCGCCGCGATCGGCCTGCAACTGACCAGCGAGGGGTCGCCCGGTCCCGAGCCGCTGATCGACGTCGCGATCGACGGCGAGTCGCGCGACCTGAATCCTGTGGTCCGCGACGAGGCGTACCGCATCGCGGGCGAGGCGTTGCGCAACGCGATCAAGCACGCGCACGCCCAGCATATCACCGTGACGATCCACTACGAGTCGCGGCAGCTTGCGTCTGGTGATTCGCGACGATGGGAAGGGGATCGACGCAGAGACGATGGCGCGGCAGCAGGTCGACGGGCCATTTCGGCCTGCCGGGCATGCGCGAGCGGGCGGCGATTGTGAAAGGACAACTCGACGTGCGGAGCGCGCGCGGCGGCGGCACCGAGATCGAGCTGCGAGTACCGGGCAGAGTCGCGTATCGCGCGTCGGCGCCTCGTCGTCTGGTGGTCGCGGTATTCGGCCGGGAGACCACCGGCGCGGCGGCTTGACAGCCCACGCATGCAGGGCAGCCGTCCAGTCGATCGTTCTGGACGACGTTCCTGCCGCCACCGGTCTCGGAGCTGCTCGGACGGCGCGCCGTGCCTGGGTGCGGCTACTCAGGAGCCAGTCTCTTCCGGGTTCGCTGTTGCTCACCGCGTCGATCTTCGTTTCGACAGCGGACCTTGGCCGCACCGACGTCCGCACATCCGGGTCGTGCGAGTGCCGATCGTGACGGGAGCACCGCTCCAGTTCGTTCGCCTCCCATGGAAGTCGGCGCGCTTCGAGGTGAAGCGGATCACCCAGGACAACAAAGGATTCCTCTGGTTCGGTGCATCCGATGATTTGCGCCGTTACGACGGCGTCCGGTTCATCCGGGTGCCTGGCGAGTCTCCAAGTCAACGTTCTTCCGGATTCATCCTTTCCGAGTCGATGATGAAAGACCGCGCCGGCATGATCTGGTTCGGTGTCGACGACTTCGTCAACCGATACGATCCCGAGACCGGCAACACCACGCAATTCCGCACCAGCGCGGACCATGCGTGTGGCTCGCTTGGTCATGCTATGCACATCACCCAGGACCACGAAGGCCGCATGTGGATCGCCACCGATATAGGACTTCGCCGCCTCGACCCGGCGACCTCGCAGGTCACGTGCTATCGCGTTTCTGCCGACGACGGTTCGCCAAACGCAGCGACCAGGCTCATCTCCACCCTCGAGTCGCGCAGCGGCGGACTCTGGGTCGCCAGCGACGCAGGGCTCGATCTTCTCGATCCGCGCAGCGGCCAGGTCACACGGCGTTTCGCGCTCGAAACAGCGTCCGGCGCGCGCCTTCGCCCCAGCCCATTTCCGGCGACGCTCTTCGAGGATCGATCCGGCATCGTGTGGGTCGGGTTGTCGTCCGGCGCCGATCTGGCGTCGGTCGACCCGGCAACCGGCATCGCAACCGTGTACGCGTTCGACCGACCCGGGCTGCAGAGCGCATCATCCGGCGTGCTGTCGATCCTCGAGGATGATGATGGTGCACTGTGGCTCGGCACCAACGGACTCGGCCTCTTGCGACTGGATTCAGATCGAGAACAGGCGGTGTGGTACGAGAGCAACTCCGAGGATCCCGATCAGTTGGGCGGGGGATCTCGTGGTCGGCCTGTTCCGCGACCACGAGGGCAGTTTCTGGGCTCACACGAAGCGCGGAGACGTCTATCGTTTCGAGCCCCTACCGCCGTTCCGGTCGTACCGGCACCAGGCAGGCAACGCGCGGAGCCTGATCGATGACTTCGTCATCGCCGCCTACGAAGACACTCGCGGAACGCTTTGGGTCGGAACGGAACGCGGGCTCAACCGCATCGATCGACAAAGCGGACTTGTCACCAGGTACGAGAGCCCCCCCTTCAATCGGGGCGTTCGATCGATTGCCGAGGATCGCACCGGATCTCTGTGGTTCGGCACCCGCGGCGACGGCCTCGCGCGCGTCGACCCGCGCACCGGTGCGACCCGCACGTATCGGCACGCCGCATCCGCCGGCAGCCTCAGCCACGACTACGTCGCCAGCTTGCTGGTGGATCGTACAGGCACGCTATGGGCGGCCACCGACGCCGGGATCGACCGCTTCGATCCCGGCACGAACACGTTTCGAACTTACCGCCCCGGCTCGAAACTCTCGCCGACATATCACTCGATCGCAGAAGAGCCAGGCGGCGCATTGTGGCTCGCGAGCTCTGACTCCGGTCTCGACCGGTTCGATCCGGTCAACCGAAGAATTTACCCTCTACAAAAACACACTGGATGACGATCGAACTCTCGCGCACGACCGCGTGTATTCGGTGTATGTGGATCGCTCCGGCGCGGTGTGGGCAGCGACCTACGGAGGACTCGATCGATTCAATCCGGCCGACCGCAGCTTCGTGCATTACACCGTGCGTGACGGCTTGCCCGCCAACACGACGCTCGGCGTCCTCGAAGACGATCGCGGCTATCTGTGGGTCACGACGACCAATGGTCTTGCGCAGTTCGACCCGCGCACGCGAACATCAACCAACTACGATCCGTCCGACGGCCTTCCGACCGATCTGTTCAGCGTGCTCGTCGCTGCCGCGAAAAGCCGCAGTGGCGAACTGTTCTTCGGATCGTACAACGGCCTGATCGCGGTCTCCCCTGACCGCCTTCGGATCAACCACGTTCCGCCGCCCGTCGCAATCGAGCAGATCACTGCCGACCGCAAGACCTACGACGCCACTCAGGGCTTGCGTTTGCCGTCCGCGGGTCCGCGACCTGGCCATCGACTACACGGCGCTCAGCTTTGTCGCCCCTGAGAAGGTCAGGTTCCGCTACAAGCTGGAAGGCTACGACGACGATTGGCAGGAGCCCGGCAGTCGCCGCCAGGCGTTCTATACCAACCTGTCCCCGCGCAGCTACCGCTTCCGGGTGATCGCGTGTAACAACAGCGGCGTCTGGAACGACGCAGGCGCGGTGCTGGATTTCTCGATTGCACCCGCCTACTACCAGACACGGTGGTTCGAGGTGGCTATCGGCGCTGGCGGCCGCCTTCCTGTTGTGGATCGCGCATCAGGTACGGATGCGGCAACTCACGCGCGAGTTCAAGCTGACGCTGGAGGCGCGGGTCAGCGAGCGTACGCGGATCGCACGCGACCTGCACGACACGCTGCTCCAGAGTTTCCACGGCGTGCTGCTGCGATTTCAGTCGGTCGCGAACGTCCTCGCGACGCGTCCCGACGTAGCCCGCGAGCGGCTGGATCGCGCGCTCGATCAGGCGGAGGCGGCGATCACCGAGGGGCGCGATGCGGTGCAGGGCCTGCGGTCGTCGACGATGACGGTCAACGACCTGGCCAACGGCATCGCGGCGTTTGGCGCGGAACTCATCGGCGATCCGGCCACCGTCAATCCTCCCGCGATCGCGGTGAAGGTCGAGGGCGCGTCGCGGGATCTGAATCCTGTCGTTCGGGAGGAAGCGTACCGGATCGCGGCCGAGGCGCTGCGCAACGCGGTCAGGTACGCGCAGGCGAGACAGCTCACCGTCACGATCCACTACGAGCCGCGGCAGTTTCGGTTGATCGTTCGCGACGACGGCAAGGGCATGAACGAGCAGACGATGCAGCGTCAGCCGCCGGCCCGTCACTTCGGCCTGCCCGGCATGCGCGAGCGCGCGACGGTCGTCGGGGGACGGCTCGACGTCCACAGCGAGATTGGCGCCGGAACGCAGATCGAGCTGCGCATCCCCGCTGCAATTGCCTACGGTGCGGCCGCGCGCGCGGCGTGGTGGCAGCGACTGGTGGGTATGTAGAACGGCCACGCCGCGTTCGACACCCACAGCCGAGAGGCACAGCATGCTTCGCACGCTCGTACGACTCGAACGAGGCTGATCGACGCACCGTTCGAGCCCCGCTCGCCATCATTTCTCGTCTTTTCGATCATCTCGCCGCTCTCGCGCTCGACCGGGGTGATTGGAACCCTCGACTGAGCTTGTCGCTCGGCGGCGGGTCTCCCACAATGCCGGGAGTAGTTGAGAGGTGCATATGTTCACGGTTGCCGAACAACTCACGAGTGACCCGGGTTCGCTGAGCGCCTATTTCGACGGATCGCAGGAGCTGCTGCACACGATCGCGGGCGTGCTCGACATCCGCAGCGTGTTCCCCCGCGTGTCGGAGATTGCGCGGAAAATGCTCCCCCACGACGCCCTGACGATGAGTTGCCAGGACGACGACTTGAACGTCCACCTCGAGGCAACGTCCAGCGACGACTTCCGCGGCCTGATGTCGGACCTCGCGGGCGTGCCGATGGCGCCGGAACTTCTGATCGGCGACTTGCGCAGAGAAACATTTCCGCTCTCCGAGCGCTCCTACTGGCGTGAGCGAATCAACGACCGCGGCTATCGGTCGCTGCTGCGCGTCGCGATACCGGCACGCGATCGGCTGGTTGCCGTCGCCTTCTGGTCCAAGCAGGCGAGTGCGTACGACAGCCGGCATTTGCCGCTCGCCCGCCGGATCGTCGAACATCTCGCCCTTGGGGTGTCGCACGAACGCCTGGCCAACACGGCGTCAACGACCGTATACGACCGCTCGCGCAAAGAGCCGGCCGACAGCCACACGCGAATCCCGTCCGCGGGATCGGGCTCCAGGACGAACGACAAGCGCGTCGTCGGAGAGTCTGCCCAATGGCTCGAGGTGCTGAACAAGGCGGCACAGGTCGCAAGGACCGATACGACCGTGCTCGTGACCGGCGAGTCCGGCACGGGCAAGGAAGTGGTCGCGAGGTTCATCCACCGCGTGTCGGCGAGAGCCCAGGGACCGTTCGTCGCCCTGAACTGTGCCGCCCTGCCGGAACAGCTGCTCGAGTCGGAGCTGTTCGGCTACGAGCGCGGCGCCTTCACGAGCGCGCAGCAGGCCAAGCCGGGCCAGATTGAGCTGGCGGCCGGCGGCGTGCTGTTCCTCGACGAGGTCAGCGAGATGAGCCTGGCGGCGCAGGCGAAGTTCCTGCGCGTCCTGCAGGAGCGCGAGTTCCAGCGGCTCGGCGGCACCCGCGTGCAGAAGGCGAACATCCGCGTGATCGCCGCGAGCAACCGCGACCTGCGCAAAGCGGTCGAGCGCGGCACGTTCCGCGAGGACCTGTTCTACCGGCTGCAGGTATTCGACATCAATATCGCGCCGCTGCGCGAGCGCCGCGCCGACATCCTTCCCCTCAGCGAAGCGATGCTGCAGGAGATCGGCAAGTCGTTCGGCCAGGCGCCGGCGTCGCTGACGCAGGGCGCCCGGCAGGCGCTGCTCGAGCACGACTGGCCCGGGAACGTCCGCGAGCTTCGCAACGCGCTCGAACGCGCCGTGATTCTGGCGGACGGCGAGCCGATCAGCGCGGCGCATTTGCCCGTCCACTGCGGAGCGAAATCGCCTGCCGCTGTTACCCTCACCACCAATTTGCGCACGGTTGAGCGAGCGACGATCGTCCAGGTTCTGCGCGAGTGCCGCGGCAACAAGGCGCGCGCCGCCAAGCGGCTGGGATTGACCCGAACCCAGCTCTATGGCCGGCTGCGCAAATACGGATTGGAAGAGGAACCGATCAGCGCAGTGGCGTAGCGATGCGAACCCTGAGCACCAACCGCCACACGCTGGACGGCTCGCGAGGGGTTTGTGACCGCAGGGATCATCGCCATCGCCCAGAGCGCCGACGGCTACCTGTGGTTAGCGACGAGTGACAATCTGGTCCGATTCGATGGCGTGCGCCCCGTGCCATGGCAGCCGCCGGGCGGCGAGTCGCTCGTGCGCGGCCCCATTCACGCCTTACTGGCTTCGCGCGATGGCAGGGTCTGGATTGGCACGCACTCGGGACTGGTGCAGTGGGACGGCCAGCGGCTCGTGCCGAATGAGCGCACGGCCGGTCAACTGATCACCGAACTGTCAGAGGATCGCGACGGCAAGATTTGGGTGAGCACGGGTGTGCGGCCTGGGCGGTTGTGCGCCGTCCAGGGCACGACGACCCAGTGCGTCGGCGACAACGGCCAGTTTGGCGACAGCGTCGGGCCCGTCTTCGAAGACAGCCGCCGACGGCTGTGGGTGTCGGCGTCCAACGGTGCGTGGCGGTGGCAACCTGATCAAGCGCTCGTTTTCGAGGGGCACGGTGGCGCGTCGGCCTGGACGGAAACCGCAGACGGCGTGGTGCTCGCCGCGAAAGACGGCCGGATCTGGCAGGTTGCGGGCGCGGCCACCGAGCCGTTTCCAGTCCCCATTCCCGGTTCCGGCGCGGAGCCGACCATCACAAACTTGCTGACCGACCGGAGCGGCGCGATCTGGATGGGCACCCTCGAGCACGGATTGCTCCATCGGCAGGTCGACGGACGCGTCGACGCGTACACACGCGTTGATGGTCTCTCCGGGAACACGGTCACCAGTCTCTTCGAGGATCGCGAAGGCAACATCTGGGTCGCGACCAACAACGGGCTCGATCGGTTCCGAGCGCTTCCGCATCGACGTACTCGGTCGCGCAGGGCGTGCCCGGCCGCATTGCCTCGGTCCTGATTGATCGTGATCACAGCGTGTGGGCGAGCTCCGCGCTTGGTCTCTACCGGCTGCGCGACCGCCGCACGTACGTCTACCGGTCGCAGACCTTGCGGCCCGAAACCGCGGTGGTCAAAGAAATCATTGTCCCCAACCTTCCTCAATCGCCTGTCGGAGCCCTGTATCAAGACCGTCGCGGTCGCGTCTGGCTGGGGACGGCCGCCGGACTTGGGTACTTCGCAGCCACAGGTTTCGTCCGGGTCGCCGACGCGCCGGCGGGATTTGTGGACGCGATCACCGAAGACACGGAGGGCAACGTGTGGATCGCGAACCGCGACGCTGGCCTGCTCCGCATCTCGGTCGACGGCGCCGTCGAACGGTTCGGCTGGGCAAGCCTTACACGTGGGTTCGCCACCTGGGTCTGGCGCGTGGCGCCGGACCCGGTGCAGGGCGGCGTGTGGCTCGCGTACCACGCCGGGCGGGTCGCGTATTTCCGCAGCGGAAAGGTCCAGATGTCGTATTCGCGCGCGGAGGGTCTCGGTGCGGGTGCTGTTCACGACATCCGGGTGTCTGCAGACGGCACGGTGTGGGTCGGCACCGACGGCGGGCTGAGCCGCATCCGGGCAGGACGGGTCGCAACGCTCAGCAGCGCGAATGGATTGCCCTGCAACAGTATCGACTCGACGATCGAAGACGCTGGTGGCGGGATTTGGCTGTATACCCCATGCGGCGTCGTGCACCTGCCTTCCGCCGAGATGCGCGGCTGGACCGACGTCATCGACCGGGGCGGCGTTGCTCCGCAGGTTCGACCGGTCGTCCTCGACAGCAGGGATGGCGCGCCGCGAGCGGTCGCCTCGTCGCTCACCATGACGCCGCACATGGCGATCGGCGCCGACGGGAAAATCTGGTTGGCGGCTCAGGATGGCATCGCCGTCGTCGATTCCATTCAATGGCCGCGTAACGCGATGCCGCCGCCGGTGCACATCGAACAGCTCGTCGCCGACCGCCGCGCCTACGACGTGAAGGCCGGGATCGCTGCTCCCGCCACTCGTCCGAGACCTGCAGATCGACTACACAGCGCTCAGCCTGGTCGCGCCCGAGAAGAACGGCTTCCGCATCATGCTCGAAGGCCGCGATTCCGAATGGCAGGACGTTGGCACCCGGCGCCAGGCGTTCTATACCGATCTCGGGCCCGGCGCCTACCGGTTTCGCGTCGTCGCGAGCAACAACAGCGGCGTGTGGAACGAGGCTGGCGCAACGCTTGAATTCTCGATCGCGCCCGCGTATTACCAGACGCGGTGGTTCCAGGCGCTCGTCGTCGCCTCGGCCCTTGGTCTGATGTGGGCAGGCTACGCCGGGCGCGTCCGCCAGGTCGCACGCCAGTACCAGCGACGCCTCGACGAACGCGTCAGCGAGCGCACGCGGATCGCACGGGAACTGCACGACACGCTGCTGCAAAGTTTCCAGGCGCTCGTGCTCAAGTTCCAGACCGTCCTGAACCTGCTGCCAGGCCGTCCCGCCGACGCGAGGCAGCGGCTCGAGGCCGCGCTCGAGCAGGCAGACGAAGCGATCACCGAAGGCCGCAACGCCCTGCAGGGGCTGCGCACTTCCACCGTCGAGCAAAACGATCTCGCGAACGCGATCCGCAGCTTCGGCGACGAGCTCGCGCGCGACTCGACCGCCGTCCCGCCGCCGGGCTTCGCCGTCGCGGTCGAAGGCAATTCACGCGATTTGCATCCAATCGCCCGTGACGAGATCTATAAGATCGCTGCGGAAGCCGCCCGTAACGCGTTTCAGCATGCGGAGGCACGACACATCGACGTCCACGTCCGGTATGAGCACCGGCACTTTCGGCTCGTCGTGCGCGACGACGGCAAGGGCATCGAGCCGTCGGTGCTCGCGGCGATGGGCAAAGAGGGTCACTACGGGTTGCGCGGGATGCCCGAACGCGCCTCCGTGATCGGAGGGCGATTAACCGTGTGGAGCGAACCGAACATCGGTACCGAAGTGGAGCTGCGCGTACCGGCCAGCGCCGCCTATGCGCGCACGTCGCAAGCGCCTCCTGTTGCCTCCAACGTCGGCCGTGACTCGTGGACGTGACCCATCGAGGCCGCGCGGGTCGGCCCCTGACTCTCACATTCGCTTTGCTACGGCTGAATGGTCGACGCTAAATTCCCCATTTTTTTGCCTTCTCCGTGCTTCCGGTCTGATCGCTGCTGCGACGGGATGCCTGATAACACGTTCGAACGCCGAAGACTCGGCGGTTCAGCGTTCGAGTGCCGGCGGATAGTTCTTCAGGATTGTCTCGATGGCTTTGTCGATCGCCTTGTCCCGCTTTTGCGGCGTCGCGTTGACATCGATGTCCTCGATCCCGACGCCGCGCCACACGTGTTCACGTGTCGCGGCATCCGCCACGTCGATGACGATGGCGTCGACAGGGATGTCCTGGAGACGCGCGTCGAACGTGTCGAAGCCGCCGCGCCCAGTAAACGGCTCGGAACGGCTGCCGAGATCGGTCATTCTCTTTTGGACGCCCACCACGACGTGGTAGAGGACGTACACATCCGGATTCTCCTTACTCCTCGTCAACCCTCTTGCGGCGAGCCGAGACTCGATCGAGGCGACGACCCGCCTGTCCAGGAACGGCTCGAGATCGGGCGCACCTTTTACCAATTCGAACGTCTTGAACTTCGAAAAATTGGTGCTCCGATCGAAGTCGCGGGACGTCTGCTGTGCCTGCCCGCTCGCCTGCAGGCCGAGACAAGCAATCAAGACGAACGAACAAAACGCCGCTTGGGTCTTCATGGTTCGATCCTTCTCTCTCTCGCGATTGTCTCAGGCGGGCGACGTTCGGCCGAGCAATAAG
>CAVTIL010000007.1:0-181143 GCA_963734695.1 uncultured Acidobacteriota bacterium | reverse complement strand
CTGCCGGCATCAAAGTCATAGGGTGGGTTCAAGTACAGGATAATTGAAAAACCGGCCGGTCGCGCCCTTACACTAAAGAGGTTGGCCGAGACGACTTTGTTCAACAAATTCTTCGATGACTGCGCTCTTTCGGTATTGATCTCGACACCATAGGCGTCGCATCCCGCGGAGCGAGCGATTTGGGATGCCGGGTCGCCAGTCCCGCAGCAAGGATCGAGAAGTCTACGCGGCCCTTTGGCTTTTTCGCCAAACCAAGTCTTTATGATGTCGACGACTGCAGGCGGCGTCGGATAAAAACCGGCCTTGGCTTGAGCCTCAAGACGCATGGATTCTCAATTGTTAAAAACAACGGGTGAAGCTGTTAATTGCGCGAAGGCTGTTTGGAAAACGGTAAGAGCGAGACTCTGTCTAAAGTTTTTTTGAGTTTTCCGTTTTTAAGCGCCGCTGGAAACATCCTCGGCTAAGCCGTCATCGTCAAGAGCGAGTTTGATTCCACGGATTCCTTGGGCGGTTAGGGTTTCAACTTGCTGTTTTCGGATCGCTCTTTTGTGAAGCCATGCTTTCCAGCCGCAATGGACCGGAACGGCACTGTGGGTTACGAGGGCCGTGAAATAGAGATCCGAATCCAAGGATTTCGGTCTCGTGGTCAAAGCATAGTATGTTCGCAAGTCGTCAGGGTTGTTTTTGATGAATATGGCTGTATGGACGGCTCCGGAAGGTAAAACCTTACTATTTGTTCCATACTTATTTCTGGGCAGCAGACAAACCTCGTGAATTCCGACATTTAACCAGTGATTGGTAAGAAGCCTGGCTCTGATGGCCTTCACCGCGTCTTTATAGCCGGCAATAGAGAGAAAGATGACCCATTGTCCGTCCAGTGCATAGGCGTCGGCGAACGCATGAAATCCTTCGGCCTCAATGGGTATTAGAGCGGAAGGACAGTCCTTCCCGGTAGAGTCGCTGTTTGACTGCGGGTGCACATTCATTCTGCTTTATGCCGAGCCGCTCGTTTCGGTGATTTTCGGAGATGCTGTGGCGTTAATATTCGTGGGGAAGAAGGAGAGTTGTAACAGATCTGTCTGCCTCAGTGATGATCCACACTTTCTCATCGTGCAGGGTTCGATAGGCGCTGAGGATTCGGAAACCATTTATCACGGAAAATTCGTTTTCCCGCATGTCTTCTGCACAAAGCTCACCCCAATCGCCGGATTGATGTCTTTGGATAAACTCGAAGGGGTTTTGATTCGCTTCCTCAAGCGCTTGCAGAGCACCCGGCGTGGCGACAATGCGGCCCAGGGGAAATTTTGGCAGCAATCGATTCATATCGGTCATTGGTTTTTCCATTTTGGCTTTTTCCCCTAAAGGTGACCCGAATCCCGCAGAGAAACATAACTCTTCCTGCCGATGATGATGTGATCGAGAAATCGTACGGGCAGGAGATCGGCTATCTGTTTCAAAGTCTTCGTTACCGAGATGTCCTCGGCGCTCGGTTTTGGGTCACCGGCGGGATGATTATGCAATACTAAAACAGCGGCTGCGTTCGTTAGCAGAGCGCCTTGTAGAATCGCTCGCGGTTCAAAAAGCGAAGCTGTCAAAGTTCCCCGCGATACTTCTTCAATCGAAGAACATGATGTTTGTTGTCTAAATAAGTCGCGATGACGACTTCCCTCGGTTCATCTTCGAGAGCGGAGAAATAATCCCAAACCTCTTTGCTGGAGGTGAAGGGATGGCCGGTAGATACGCAGCAGCATTTTCCGCCGCGACCAGTTTCAACCTTACGGTTAGGTCCCTGGTAGGTTTTGCGAAAGAGATCCAGGTTAAAAGAGTTCGACATCGTCTCGCTGGTCGTTGCCAGGTAAAGATTTTGGTGATGAGTTACCAATATGGTTCCCGTTTAAATGTTCATGGAGATGGAAAACCGCTGTCATTTCCGCCACTTCTCTCGGTACAACCCAGACCGGCTTCCTACCGTCGAACTGGAGTTTTGCTTTCGGCCAGCAGTGCGGTCTGAAGCGGCAGGTGGAGCAGGGAAAACTTAACTTCGGTTCGAGAATCTTCCCGGTTTCCGCACAAGCCGTGCAGGGCTTTTTGATTTGCTTTTTCTCTGTGAGATAAAAGCCGTTGCCGTCGCACTTTTCACAGACGAGCTTGGGACCATACTCCCGATCGGGTAAATTTGTCGGGGTTGCGTGGACGACCTTGCGAAACCGCGCCACCACTTCTTCGTGAAGCTTTGGATCGAATGGATGGGTAACTTCGGCTCTCTGCCATTCGTCGTCTTCGATGGGCGATTCAGGAGTGTATTGTAGCCAACCTCCTGACGGAGTAAGGATTCGCGTTTCGATCTTTTCAATGTTCTTTGAACAAAACAGTTCCAGGAGATGAGAAGTTTCCTTGCGGTAACAGACCCAAAGAGCGTTATTGAGACCTCCGCCGATGACGTAGGAGTTGAGCTGGCAGCGGTAAGCATAGTCAATCTTTCCCTGCAGGGCGTTACGAAAACCGTAATTGGACATGCTTTTCAGCTCGGCGACGGTCCGGCCATAGGACTCCAGATTAGGAACGCCATCGGCGTGGCCAAAGATTTTTATGCCGTCGACCTCGATGTAGAACTCTTTTTCCTCCGATCCCCATGACTTCGCGCAATGTGTTCTGAATTCCTCCTTAAGCCATTTGTCGACTCGTTTTCCTTCTTCGAGAATCATCAGCACCCGCGCCGGCATGGGCTCTGACTTGAAGGTCGAGGGAAAGCGCTGGTAGGCGAGAGCGCGGGCGCACCTACCGCTGTTGGAAAGACGGAAAGGGTTGCCTGGGTGTTTTTTCCCAATCTCGATATAAAAATCGATCACTCTCTCGATGAGCATTTGTTTTGACAAAAAAACGGGAATCAGGCGATTTCAGATCTCAGAAAGGATCTGCCCGCCCTGTCTGGCGTTTGGTGAGGCCGATAGGGAGAAAACTTTGTCTGAAAACTGCTTCACCGTTTCTGTCGCATCCGAACCGATCAGAACGCTCAAGCATCTGGCTCCAGCCCGACTCTTAACCTGAAAAAACTCCCTGTTCTCCTCTTCCGTTAAATTGCAAATCCCATCGGTGATAAAAAAGAGATCCGCCCGCGGTTGTTCTTTGAATTTGTCTTGAGCCCACCGGAGCGGCGGTCCGAAATCGGTCCCCATGTGGAAGGCCGCCGTTGCCAAGTCCTCCAGCCGGTTCACATTGATCTCAAAGATCTCATTTTCGCTTGCGCCAAAGATGATCCCGTGAGCTTTTCGTTTTTCCTTTTTGGCTTGCAGCATTGAGGCGATCGCCAAAGCTTTGGCCCAGATCTCTTTTGCTCCCGCCATGCTTCCCGAGCCGTCGACGGCGATCAATATCGGCCCCTGAGTTTCTTCGACTGGATTCTTGTAGCTGTAAGCCAGGAGATCCTCGTCCAGAAGCTTTTTTAGAAACAAATCTTCGCCTTGTGCTCCAATGGCGAGCGTTGCCAGCTCGTCCGGCAGGACTCTTTCGATGCCATCGATACCGACTGTTTCGACGCCTCTTCTTACCGGCGCCGCGTGGGTTATGCTTGATCTTTTTATCGACAGCGCTTGAAGCCGCATCCGGCCGAGCATCTTGACGATTTCCTTGATTTTCGAGTTTTTTCCGAGAAGATCGGCGAGGCGAAACTGCTCGGTTAACGGGATTCGCTGGATTCCGCCTTCTTGTCTTCCGAAGGTCTCGACCGCTTGCTTTGCCTCCTGGGCCTCCTCCAGTCCTTTTTTGAGCGATTTACGGATGGCCCAGCGAAGAGTGTCAGCATCGACGCCAAGAGGACCATTGTTTGGTTTGCCTTTCTCGGGCTGTTTCTTATCCTCCTCTTTTTTCTCCTTGATGATCTTTAAGATCTGGTCTGAGAATGATCTTGTCGCCGCTGCCGAGGCAAAAAAGTCGAGCCTGGATACGCTGTGCAGCTCATCGTACTCTTTGAGGCCGAGCGCAGTTTCCATGATCTCGCGGTTTTCTTCGGACTCCCGCGGCGGGTTTGGTTTCAGCTGGGCCCTATTTTGAAAAACGCCGAGAAAACATCCGAGAGCAGCGGTAAGCAGTTGGATGTAATCTCACTCCCTTGATCCGCCGCTTCCCTGAGTCCGTCGTAGCTTTCCATGGCGGACATGAACTTGTGTGCCTGAAAGCGTGTGCCGTCGATACACATTTGCTCGAAGAGCGTTTTTGCGTCAGCCAGTGTGTTAGATTCGGTCTGCATAGGTTAGAGTTTCAATTTCAGGAAATTCCGCATGATGTTGGCCTGGATAGAACGAATACTCTCCACGGCTTCTTTCTCTCTTTTCGATCTGGCTAGTTTTTCGGCATCCGAAATGATCGCGGCGATTTCAGTTGCGGCCTGAGACGCTCTTTGGAACATTTCGCTGCCATTCATGCGGTCTTGTTCCTGCTTTAACTTTTCCAGCTCCTCTCTGGCGCTAGAGATGGCGGTACGTGCCGCGCTCGGCGCAGGCCGCTGGCGCCTGGTAAGGCAGTTGCTGATCGAGAACGTCGTGATCTCTGTGTGCGGTGGCATCGTGGGAGTCGGCGTAGGTTACGCGATGTTGAAATGGATCCAATCGTTGATTCCTCCTTCCGCGCTGCCGCCGGCGGTCGACATTGGAATGGATACATTCGTACTGCTGTTCACGTTGACCGTCGCCGTCGGGACAGGCCTGCTGTTCGGCGTGGCGCCAGCAGCGCGGGCCACCAACCCGAGCCTGGTCAGCGCGCTGAAAGAAGGCGGACACGGCACGACGGCCGCCAGCCCGGGTCGGCACATGCGCGGCGGTCTGGTCGTCGCAGAAATCGCGCTCGCATTCGTGCTGCTCGTCGGGTCGGGACTGCTGATGCGCAGCTTCTTCAACCTGCTCGACATCGATCCCGGATTCGAGGCAACGAATGTCCTGACCGCAGGTCTGCCGATGAGTCAAGAACAGCACCCGGATCCTGTCGAACTGAACGCCTATCTCGCCTCGATCAGCGCCGCGGTGGAGGCCGTGCCGGGCGTTCGCGAGACGGCCATGACTTCGGCGTTACCGCTACAGGGCTGGGGCTACGGCGTACCCTACTCGATCGCCAATCGCGAGCTCATGGATCCGGCCAGTCGCCGCCGGGCGTTCTTCAAGATCGTCAGCCCGTCGTACTTCGACGCGCTGGGCATCAAGCTCCTTGCAGGACGCGTGCTGAGCGATAGCGACATGGCGGGCGCGCCGCCCGTCGCGCTCATCAACGAGTCGCTGGCGAGGCGCGAGTTTCCCGATGAGAGCCCGATCGGTCGCCGCATCCTGGTGCGACAAATCGTGCCGGGCAAAACTGAGTTCGGCCAGGAGATCGCCTGGGAAATCGTTGGCGTCATCGCGGGTGAGAAGATCAATGGACTCGGCGATGCGACGAGCGCCGGCATGTACGTCTCGAGCCGCCAGAGCCCGACCTATGACGTCAACCTTCTCGTGAGAGCCAGCGTGCCTCCGCAGTCCCTGCAGAAGGCCGTCCGGTCGGCCGTCGATCGCGTCAACAGGGACCAGGCGCTCAGCGATGTCCGCACGCTCGAACAGATCGTGGATCAATCCATGCTCGCCAACCGCGTCTCGAGCGCGCTCCTGACGGGTTTCTCCTCCATTGCGCTGCTGCTCGCGGCCGTGGGCACCTACGGCGTCATTTCTTACACAGCCGCGCAGCGGACCCGCGAGATGGGCATTCGCGCAGCACTTGGAGCCAGCGCGGGCCACCTGCGGACGTTGATATTTCGGGGAGGGATGCGGCTCGCGGTGATGGGACTCTCGATCGGGCTGATCGGAACGATTCCCTCGACCGACGTGCTGTCGTCGATGCTGTACGGCGTCGGCACCTACGACCCGTTAACTATCGTTGTGGCGGCTGCTCTGCTGTCCGCGGTCGCAGGGTTCGCCTGTTTCCTGCCGGCCTGGCGAATCACGAAAGCCGATCCGATCGAAGCGCTGCGGTATCAATGAGGCGAGGTTGGCCCGGATCGAACACAGGGCCAACCCCGACACTCCCAAACTACCGTTGGCCCGTTCCGCCCTTACACAGTCCCAGCTTGCCCGGGGCGCCGTGTGGAAGCTCGTAATACTTCCAGGAGTCCGCAGCGGTCTGCACCTGCGACGCGAGCTGTCCTACGGGGTCGGATAGGTCGTAGTCATTCAGCCCGCTGGCTGCGCAGGCCGAGTTCGCGTGGTCCAGAGCGCCGGTCTCGTTCGTGTTGTTGAGAGTGCCCGGGGGGCCCTTCACCTCGCCCGCGAATGCTCCGCCAGCCGCAAGCGCGACAACGGAAGCCGCCACCATAAGTAGTCGTCTCATCCGTCAACCTCCTTCTTTTCTGACTCTCGAAAAAAAGACGATACTCCCGACGATAGGAAAGGGTCCAGCACTTTAAGCGCGAGCGTCGCTCGTCTCCCGCGATCAGCGTGGCTACTACTTCCTGGCTGGTGCGCGTCGACGGAGCTCATCGAACCAGTTGGTCACGATGGCGAGCGTCGAACCGCCCGCACGCGCGGAGAGCTCCACCAGGAAACGGTTACGGTCAGGCGTGATATCCCAGGTCGTGGTCGACGGCTGTTGAAACAACTCACGGGGCGTTCCTGCGCGAAATTCCGGACTGGTGACGACGTCGACGGCCATCAGCTTCGCGATCGGGTACGCGGGCCCAATAGAACAACTCCCGGCCATCCTTGGACCATCGTGGCGTGCTGCCGCCGTCGAGCGAAATCCGAGTCTTCGGCCCCGGTCCAGGAAATGGCTGGACATAGACCTCAGTGGTGCCAGACTCGTTTGACTCGTAGGCGATCCAGCGACCGTCAGGCGACACCTGCGCGTCAGTCTCGGCGCCGGCGGCGTCGGCGTGCAGGGGTCGGGGCTGCGCGGGCTGGCCGTCGATTGGAATGGGCAACACCAGGAGCCGCGGGCGCTTGTCAGGGCCCGCCTCGACGTACACCAGCGTCCTTCCATCGGGCGTGATCGACCGCGGCGTGGCAGACGACTCGGTTGAAAGGATGAGCGTCGGCTTGGCGCTGGCGTCGGCCGGCACGCTATACAGGCCGTGCTTGCCGTCCGCGATGCCGTTGTAGAACACACGGCGACCGTCAGGACTCCAGATCGGAAAATCGTTGGTGTCATTCGAGCCGCCGAAGCTGAGACGCGTCAGCGTGCCGCGCTCGACGTCGAAGGTCCAGACATCCCGGCCATTTCTCTCATTGCTGATTCCGTTCGCGACGAGGCGCCCATCGGGCGACAGGCGGCCCGTTCCCCACGCCTGTCGGGACTGGTCCTGGCAGCGGCCTTGGTCTGGCCGGTGCGATCCGCCCACGCGAGCGTCGTCCCGCTGGTCCCCGGGCTCGAGAAGTACGCGAGGACGCCCGACGCCGAGACGGAATAGTCGGCCGTGCCGGACGGGCCAATCACGGACACGTCTTCGACGACCGGCACCTCTCCGCCCGTGACTTCGAGGCGAGACAGATCGAACGGCATCGCGAACAGTGTCGTGCCGCGCACGAATGTCAGATGCCCGCTCGCGATGTACTGGCCGTTGGCGCCGCCCTTTGCGACCATTCGGTATCCGGTCTTGCCCAGCTCGCTCACGGCGAATTGCGGCTCCCCCTGCTGCATCATCACGGTGAAAAGCAGCTGGCGCCCGCCGGGCAGGAATTGCGGACGGACGTGGGAGAGCTCGCCCTTCGAGCTGTCCACGGTCGTGACTGACTCGGGCACGCCGCCGTCGGCAGACACGCGCATCAAGCCCTTCGGGCCCCGGAACACGAACGTGCCGTCGTCGCCCCACGCGCCACCCCACTGCAGAGAGCCGTCGCAGAGGGTGATCGACGTGCCGCCGGTGATCGGGATCTTCTTGGATCTTCTGGTCCGCGAGGTCGGTGTAGGCAATCCACTGGCCGTCGGGAGAGAACAGCGGAAACGCGCCGCCGCTCGGTTCCCGGCACGACCCGGCCTTCGAACTGGTCGAGCATGCGCAGCACGATTCCCGCGCTGGAGTTTTGACCGCCGGCGATTGCATAGGCGAGCCGCGTGCCGTCACGAGACGTTGCGACGAACAGGGACAAATCCTTCGTGTTCTGTGTCGAGCGCGTGACCAGCCGAGATGCAGGCTCGGGTCGGCGTGAGAGGGCCCACGCGACGCTTCCCGCCGCGATAACGAGGGCCGCCGCCCACGGCAGCCAGCGCGAGAGCGCGGACGCGCGGCTCGCAGGCGGGTTCGACGGCCGCCACCGCGGGTTCGTCGGGCTCGTCCATGCCGATCCACACGTCGCCGATGTCGCGCAGCCGGCGCGCGGGATCGCGCTCGAGACAGCGCTCGAGCACTCGACGGACCTTCACCGGCGTGTCCGCGGGCAGCGCCTTCCAGTCGATGTCCTGCCGCAGCACCGCGGCGAGCACATCCGAGACGTCGTCCCCCTTGAACGCGCGCTCGCCCGCCAGCATTTCGAAGAGCACGACGCCGAACGCCCAGATATCCGCGCGCCGATCGACCGCTCTTGCCCTTCGCCTGCTCGGGCGCCATGTAGGCGGCCGTGCCGAGAATCATGCCGAGCTGCGTCGCGCGGGTCAGCGTCGGCGAGTTCATGACGTCGACGTCCGACGATGACGTCGGATCCATCGCTTTCGCGAGGCCAAAGTCGAGCACTTTGACCGTGCCGTCGGGCCGGACCTTCACGTTGGCGGGCTTGAGATCGCGATGGACGATGCCCTGTTCGTGCGCCGCCTCGAGCGCTGTCGGCGATCTGCCTTGCGATCGCCAGGGCCTCGGCGAGCGGAACCGGTCCTTGCTCGATGCGATCGGCAAGCGTCGGGCCGTCGACCAGCTCCATGACGAGCGCATGCGTCGCGCCGCTGTCTTCGAAGCCGTAGATCTGGGCGATGTTCGGATGATTGAGCGCGGCGAGGACCTGCGCTTCGCGATGAAAGCGCGCGAGCCGATCCGGGTCGCCGGCGAACGAATCCGGCAGGACCTTCAGCGCGACGTCGCGACCGAGCTTGGCGTCGCGGGCGCGATACACCTCGCCCATTCCGCCTTGCGCCCAGCTTGTCCAGCACGTGATACGAACCAAGCGTCTTGCCGATCATCGGTCGAGAGAGTATTACAGAATCGCTGATCCCTGATCACTGATCCTGAATCATTCACGATGAGTGATCAGGGATTAGCGATTGATCTACTCGAATCGCTGCAGCACGGCCGTCGAGCAGGCGGATCGGTACAGCTCGCCGTTCGATCGGTAGAAGTCCGCGACGCCGGCTGACGTCGCGTGGTCGGGGTCCGACAACGTGACGGTGTGATCGATCACCTGCCACCCGGCCTCGAACCCTGGCGACACCGGCAGGTTCGGCGGCGTCGCAAACAGGATCTGCGCCACTACGCGCTGTCGGTATGTGCTATCCCCCCCTCGAGTCCATGTGCCATGACCGGTGCTGCGCTGGCCAGGCGCGAATGCGACACCTCCGGGACTTTCGTACATCGTCCCGCCATTGACGAACGTGACGAGCGAGCTGAACGTGCCGCGCGCCGCCTGGGTGGCACAGTCACGCTGCGTCACCTGCACGATCCAGACACCCTCAATGGTCTTCGCATCTGCGGCCAACGGCGTCCTCGCTGCGGCGACCAGCGCCACAACAAGGCCGGCCGCTATCCCGAGACGGGTGACTTGCGTTTTCGATACGTTCCACTTCATGACTGCCTCCTGGGGTAAACACTTGCAACAGCCATTGCGGCTGCTGGATGCGCAGACTCTCGACCGGTCGCCAGGGGTGACGCCATGGAGAGCGTCTGGAGAACGTCTGAATTCTGTCTGACTCGCGAAGTGGCGGACGCCGTGAGAGTTATGACAATGTAGGTAAGTTCTATCCGGCAATGGTCACAGCCCCCGATTCGTGCGAGACCTTTCGCTTCGGCGATTTCGTGCTCGATCGCGGCGCGTACGAGCTGCGCAAAAAGGGGCGCGCCGTTCGACTCGAGCGCCAGCCTATGGATCTGCTGATCCTCCTGGTCGAGCGCCGGGGCCAACTCGTCACGCGCGCCGAGATCGTCGAACTGCTGTGGGGACCAGACGTCTTCGTGGACGTCGAAACTGGTGTCCACACGGCCATCCGCAAGGTTCGGCGTGCGCTTGGAGAGTCGCCGCACGCTCCGGCCTTCGTCGAGACGGTACCCGGAAGGGGCTACCGGTTCATCGCGCCGGTCGGGGTGGAGGGTCCCGGCACGCTCACGGCCGTGCCGGCCTCGGTGCAGGCCCGGCCGGACGTGTCGGCCCCGGAGGCCGTTCCGTCGAAATCCCTGACGTCCACTCGTGTCCGCCTTGCGACCGTCGCACTGGTCGCCTCCGCGCTGGCGGGTCTTGCAGCATGGGCCTGGCACCGGACTCAGGTCGCGCCTTCAGAACGTGACGCTGGCGGTTCTGCCGTTCGACAACCTGAGCGGTGATCCCGAAGCCGAGTATCTGGCGAGTGGCCTCGCTGAGGAAGTAATGGTCGCGCTCGGACAGATCGACCCCGCGCGCGTCCATATCGTCGGACGGACGTCGATCATGTCGTACAAGCACACGACGAAGTCGCGCCCGGAGATCGCGCGCGAACTGAACGCCGACTATCTCGTCGAGAGCGCGGTGCGCGCGGAGCGGGGTCGCGTGGTCATCACTGCGAGTCTCGTGCGCGCGCGCGATCAGCAACAGATCTGGTCCGAGTCCTACGCTCGCGAGCCCACGAGCATCCTGAGCCTGCAGCAGGAGCTGAGTGAGGTAATTGCGAACCAGGTTCGCCTGCGACTATCGCCTGATCGCCTGAGCGCCCTGGCGCGGCGTCAGACGCGCAACGCTGAGGCGTACGATCACTATCTTCGTGGTCTCTACTTCGCGAACCAGCGCTCGGCCGCGACGATGACCCGGGCGATCGACGACCTCACGCGAGCGACGACGCTCGATCCGAGCTATGCCCTTGCGTGGGCGGGGCTCGCCAAGGTGTACAGCGGGAGTCCGCTCAACGCGGACGCACCGCCCTCGCCGGCGGGCATCAGCGCCAGGGACGCGGCCATGAAGGCGGTCCGTATCGATCCTCAACTCAGCGAGGCGCAGGAAGCACTCGGACATTCGCTCTGGACGTTCAGCTGGGACTGGCCTGCGGCCGAGCGTGCCTTGCGACAGGCGGTGGCGCTCAATCCGGGATCGATGGCCGGCCACATGACGTTGGGGCACGTGCTCTCGCAGATGGGCCAACACCCCGAAGCTGAGCGCGAGATGCGTCGCGCCCGCGATCTCGACCCGTTGTTCGCGATGAGCCATGCGTTGTCGTCGCAGGTGGCGTATCAAGCGCGCGACTACGCATCGGCGGTCGAGTACGCGAACGAGGCCATCACCATCGATCCCGACTTCTGGGTCGGGCACATCATGCTCGGGCAGGCATACGAAGGCCAGGGCCGGACCGATGAGGCGCTCCACGAGCTGCTGACTGCCGCTCGATCTTCGGGTCAGAACAGCAAGGCTCTCTCGTTTCGTGGCTACCTGCTCGCGCAGGCGGGGCGGGCAGACGACGCTCGCGCTTTGCTCCGCATTCTCGAGGACGCCTCGCAAACTCGATACGTCCCGGCGTACGCGCTCGCGCTCGTGCACGCCGGCCTGGGTGATCGAGACGCGGTGTTCGCCTCACTCGAGAAGGCATATGCCGTCCACGACGTCCACCTCATCTACCTGACTGTGGATCCTAAATGGGATGGGTATAAGGACGATCCGCGTTTCAAGGCGATCGTCAACCGGTGCAACTTCATGCACGTGGCGGCCCAGTGACGCTCACCAGACGCGCAGGCCGCCGCGGCTGATCACGATCGGTATCGGCACGAGCCGGGGATTGTCGGCGAGGATCGCCTCGACCATTTTGCGCTTCGATCCCGGCTCATCGCTCGCAAGAAACGTGATCGATCCGCCGTCGCCGCCAGCGCCATTCACCTTCCATCCGGCCGCACCATGCGCGTCGGCAATCTCGATGGCCCGCCACGCGTCGTTGTGAACGAGCTCCGCGTGAAGCTGTGCCTGGACCCTGGTGTTGTCACGCATGGCCGATCCCAGCGCAGCGAGGTCACCGCCAACGAGCGCGTCGCGCGCGTGCTCGGCCGCCCGGCGCAATGCATCGAGCGGCGCACAGTCCGGCCCCAGTTGCTCGAGATTCCTCACGACCTTCTCATGCACGGCCGACGAGCTGTGCGGCCGGCCCAGATAGACGAGCGCCAGCCGGCGATCCAGTTCCCGGCGGATCGGATCGGAAAGCGGCAGCGGTGTCACCACTGCGCGAGGGTATTCGGTGATCTCTATGAAGTTGGCGCCACCGAAAGCCGCGCACAACTGATCCTGGATGCCGGACTGTTGTCCGAGGTGCACGGTTTCGACCGCGTGGGCTGCACCGGCGATTTCCTGGTTCGTCGCATCACCTCCACCGAGACGATCGAGCGCGCCGAGCAGCGCGACCACGACAGATGCCGACGTGCCGGTCGACGCGCCGGCCGGTGCATCGGATCGAATCGTGACGTCGATGTCGACATCGTCAGGCGGACTGATCTCGCGCAACGCCGCTTCGAGCAGCGGGTGCGGTCCCCAGCCCGCGGCGTGGAGATCTGGTGCGTATCTCATGCCGCGGTTCTGTACATCGAGGACGACGCGTGCGTCACGGCTGAGGCGAGGAAAGACATCGACGCGCACGGTGACGAGCGGACGGACGGCGATGTTGAACACCTTGCCGTGCCTCGCCACCCACGTGTCGGTCCAGCCGCCGTTGTCGCAAATCCGAATAGGCGCGGTCGCGTGGAGGGTGCGAAGGGGCGTCACCAGTGCTGGCTTCAGCGGAAGACGCGCCCGACCGCGACGTATGTGCGCCACCGGCCGTCGAAGCTCCACGAACCTGCGAGGAGGACCGGTCCGACGAGGGTGTCCATCACGACGCCGGCGCCACCGTTCGTGCGCCAGGATGCGAGAGACCATTTGTCGAACGCATCCCCATTTTCGAGCCAGGCGCCCGCGAACACTGGTCCTCCCATGAAGTCGGGCAGCCGGGCGACCTGCCGCAGATAGCCGCCCGTCGCGACGTAGTACCCAGCGCCTCTCAGTTCTCCCGCATCGTACGCCCCGAGCCTGAACGGCATGCCGAGCGAGAACTGGTCGGTCGGAAGCGGTTTGTCGTCGAAGGACGTGCCGAAGCCGCCGTACACGAAAAGGCGATTGCGCGGACCGCGGCTCCAGAATTGAGTCCCCGACGCCGACAGCTGGGTCAGCGACGTGTCGAACGGGAGCGTCGTGTCTTCCACGGCGACGTCGGGGCCGTTGAAGATGCGCGACACGCGCACTTCTGACCGCACCCCGCGGCTGGGCACGACCGGACTATCCTGTGTGTCTACACGCCACACCACGTCAGCGCCCGTTTCCTTGCCCCGCAATTCCGGGAATCCAGGATCTCCCACGATGATCGACGACGTCGAGCGTCCCACATACGTGCCCACGCGAACATCGCTTTGCGATCCGAGGTTCACGCCAACGTTGAAGCCGATGCGTGAAACGGTTTGTCGGTACCGCGCGATCACCGAGTCGTCGTTGATGAGGTTGAATGTCTGGGTGGCAACGCCGGCATACGGCGCGACAAACAGCGGCGTTGGACCAATCGGCCGATACAGCTCCGCCGCAAGGCTCGGATCAGAGCCGATCGTGCCGTCAACGCGCAGCTCGGAGCCCGAACCGACGGTGTCGAAGGCAAGGTACCGGGCGGTCATGGTGATACGGAAGTCGCTCGACGTCGTGTTCTCGAGGTTCATGCCCAGCATCATGAAAGGCGGGGCGTACGCCTTGGCGCGAGCGCGCACGTGCAATCCAAACCCACGCGTGCTGTCGTGGATCATGCGCCACGTCACGGTCTCATAGCGATCCAGCCCCGCCACGCCGGCAACGTCCGCCTCGAGCGCGGTGACGTCCAGCGGCGCGCCGACGTGCCGGGCCAGGAGCGTATTCAGACGCTTGGTGTCGCCGGTGACAAAGCCCTCCAAGTCGACGAAAGCCGGCGACGGCAGGTCTTTCAGGCGACGCGCCTGACGACCGCTGCGCCAGGCCTCGAATTCGGTTTCGCTGACGGCGAATGGCAGCAGTTGATCGCGCATCGCCTCGGCCGCGCGGTAACCCTCGTCAATCAAGGCGGCGGCCCGCCGCCAATCGAGCGATCCATACTTTTCAAGCGGCACGGTGATGACGACATCCGCCGCCGTGATAGCGCGGCGTGTTGACGCCCGCATCATCGCGTCGAGCGTATCCCCCGCGACGCCGAGCATCGTGTAGCTCACCCCCTCGCGATTGGTGATATCGCCGACATTCACGGCGATCACGTGCGTGGCCCCCATGGCTTTCACGACATCCGCCGGGACGTTGTCCATGGTGCCGCCGTCGATCAACACCTGTCCGTTTACCTGGGTCGGCGGAAAGATGAGTGGCAGGGACATCGTCGCGCGCATGGCGTCGGCCAGCGACCCGCTTCGCATGATGACGGGCTGCGCCGACAGGAGATCGACGGCGACCGTTCGGAATGGCGTCGGCAGATCATCGAAGTCGTTGATGTTGAAGTACGGCGCCGTGATTCGGCCGAGGAGCAGTTCCACGTACTCACCGCTGTTGAGCGCGGTGGGCGGTACGATCCCACCCCTGAGGCCAAATTCGAGACGCGAGGGGTACGCGCGAGCGTCGGTCTTGCGCCGGATGTTCTTGTACGCGAACGTCGATGAGCCGAACAGCTGGTCCCAATCCAGGGTCGTGATGAACGTCCGCAGTTCATCCGGATCCATGCCGGTGGCGTACGCTCCGCCGACCAGGCCGCCCATGCTGGTCCCGGCCGCGACGTCTATGGGGATCCGGTGCTCCTCGAGCCAGCGGATGACACCGACATGCGCAATGCCGCGCGCGCTGCCGCCGCCGAAGGCCACACCGACCGTCGGCCGGGTGGCCTCGCGGATGATGCGCGGTGGGCGATCGGCCTCGGGTGGTGAGGAGGGCGTCGTCACTCGTTGGAATGGCGCGGCGCATCCCGCGCACTCGACTGCCAGGAGTCCGGCCAGGAGAAGCCTCTTGCGCCACCGGCGTCCCACGTACTCTCGCGTCGCCTCTCCCACGTCACTCCTCCCGCCTTGCGCCATCACCGCCACCCGTCGCGCGATCACTGATCAGACGATACTCGATGCGGCTTCTTTCCATGAGGACAAACAGACGCACATCGTGGCTAATTGTCACGACGCCGCGTCTCTCGATTTCCGGTAGCGGCGGATCAGCGCGTTCGTCGAGCTGTCGTGTTTCAGCGGAGTCTCGGTGCCACCGAGCTCCGGGATGATTCGCTGCGCGAGGACCTTTCCCAGCTCCACGCCCCACTGGTCGAACGAGTCGATGTTCCAGATGACGCCCTGGGTGAATACGATGTGTTCGTAGAGCGCAACCAGCCTCCCGAGCGCGGTGGGCGTCAGTCGCGGGAGCAGAATCGTGTTGGAGGGCCGGTTCCCCTCGAACGTCCGATGAGGAACCAGCCAGTCGGGCGAGCCTTCCGCTTTCACTTCCTCAGACGTCTTGCCAAATGCCAGCGCCTCTCCTTGCGCGAAGACGTTGGCGATGAGCATGTCGTGGTGCGGACCGAGCGGGTTCAGCGTCTCGCCGAACGCGATGAAATCGCATGGAATGAGCCGCGTTCCCTGATGGATCAATTGATAGAAGGAATGCTGGCCGTTCGTGCCCGGCTCTCCCCAGTAGATCGGGCTGGTGTCGCACGACACGGCATCGCCGTTGAGCGTCACATGCTTGCCGTTGCTCTCCATCGTCAACTGCTGGAGGTAGGCGGGAAAACGCTTGAGATACTGCTCGTACGGCAGCACCGCGACGGTTTGCGCGCCGAGGAAGTTGGTGTTCCAGATGCCCAGGAGTCCCATGAGCACCGGCAGGTTTTGCGCAAAGGGGGCCGTGCGGAAGTGTTCGTCCATCTCGTGGAAACCGGCGAGCATGGCGCGGAAATGATCCGGGCCGATCGCCAGCATTGTCGAGAGGCCGATTGCAGACTCCATGGAGTAGCGCCCACCAACCCAATCCCAGAAGCCGAACATGTTGGCGGTGTCGATCCCGAACTTCGCCACCTCCGCGGCATTGGTCGAGACCGCCACGAAGTGCTTGGCCACCGCTGCCTGGTTCCCCTCGAACCCTGCCAGCAACCACTCGCGCGCCGTGCGCGCATTGGTCATCGTTTCCAGCGTCGTGAACGTTTTGGACGACACGATGAAGAGCGTCTCCGCCGGATCGAGATCGCGGACGGCCTCGGCGAAGTCGGTGCCATCGATGTTCGAGACGAACCGGAAGGTGAGGCTGCGGTCGCTGTAGTGCCTCAGTGCCTCGTAGGCCATGACCGGACCCAGGTCGGACCCGCCGATTCCGATGTTGATCACGTTGCGGATCGACCTTCCCGTGTGGCCGCTCCAGGTTCCACCGCGGACGCGATTCGCAAACTCCGTCATCCGGTCGAGCACGGCATGAACGCCGGGCACCACGTTCTCGCCGTCCACCAGGATCGACGCGTCGCGTGGTGCACGCAACGCCACGTGGAGCACGGCTCGCCTTTCCGAGACGTTGATCTTCTCGCCCCGGAACATGGCGTCGATGCGGGCTCGCAGGCCGCACTCCTCCGCGAGGCGGACGAGCAGCCGCATCGTCTCCTCGGTGATCCGTTGCTTCGAATAATCGAGATAGACACCCGCGGCGTCCGCGGTCAGTCGTTCGCCACGCGCCGGCTCGCGGGCGAACAGCTCGCGGAGATGCAGGGCGCGGATGTTTCGATGGTGCTCTTCGAGGGCCTTCCAGGCCGATCGCCCGGTGACTTGCCCGTCGCCAGCCGTCACATTGCCGTTGGTCATGGGGATAGTCTCTGAGGCGCGAGGGCCGCGCGCGGCAGGAATCGTCGAGATCGTCAGCGAGGGGTCAGCGTTCCACCTTCGGCGAGCGTCTTCATGTTCTGCAGCGCTCTCGTAAACGTCGCCGTGCGTGACGCCTTGTCTTTTTCGCGCGCCGCATCATCGGCCAGCATCGAGTTGTCCCACATCAGCGTGTAGAGCAGCTTCGACGTCGTCGCCGTGACCGGCCGCGCTTCTACCGTACCGTGGTACATGTTGTACAGGCCGTCCAGCTCGTACGGGCTGCGTGTAGGTATACGAAAGTTCGGTCTTTGCCACGAGAACTTCGTTGGCGACGGAACGAACGGCCCCCACTTCTCCTTCCGTGCCCGACAGAATCTTGCAGCCCGCGGCAATCTGAAACCACTCACCGATATCGCAGTACTTCCCAATGCGCTTCCACACATCTGCGGCCGACCGATTCACGTCGACTTCCAGGTGGAGGGATACATAGTTGGGGTTCTCGACAACGATGCTGGCAGCCGGCGCCGGTGCGGCCGTGCCACCTTGAGGCGGCTGCGCGGGTGCTTGCGCGTTGATACTGGCCAGGCCGGCGACCACGAGCGCCAGGATCGCGCCGAGTGTGCTGAGTCCAGTGCGCATCGCGTCTCCAACCAATCGTTGTTGCGGCGTCGTCATGCGGGTCATCTTGCCACGTCGTGCGGCTGATCGACAAGGCGCGGCGAGGCGGGTCTGTGTTAGCGGATGGGTGAGACGAACGGGCGGCCGGCCCGAGCTTCCTGCACCGCGACTGTCAGATCGGAGAAGAGGCGCGGCTTCACGACATAGCCGATGGCGCCAGCCGCCTTCGCAGCCAGGATGAAGTCTTCGTCGTTGTGAACCGTGAGAAACACCACGGCGGCGGTCGAACCTGCCTCGCGCAAACGGGACGCCACTTCGAGTCCGTTCAGCCCGGGCATTGAAATATCGAGCACGATGACGTCCGGCTTGAGGGCCCGGGCGGCCTCGAGGGCAGTGAAGCCATCCTTCGCGGATCCGACGATCACGCAGCAGCACTTCAGCGCGGTGGCCGAACGCGCGAGCATCGCCTCGTTGTCGTCGACGAGGAGAACGCGAGCCAGCTCAGACGATGTGGTGCTTGACTGCATATTGCACGAGCTCGGCGGTGGACTTGACCTTGAGTTGTTCCATCATCCGGTATTTGTGGAAGGCCACGGTTCGCGGCGTGAGGTTCAGCACGCTGGCCACTTCCTTCATCGATTTACCCTCGGCGAGCAGCTGGAGGACCTCGCGCTGACGCGGCGTCAGCTCGCCGCCCGGATTTCGGTCATCGATGTGCTGCAGCGATTCGACCAGGCCTTCAGCCACCAGCGGCGTGATGTACGTCCTCCCCAGCATGACCTCGCGGATGGCCGTCAACAGCTCGGAGGCTACTGAACGCTTCAGCAGATAAGCTGACGCTCCGGCCCGGAACGCCTCGGCGGCCAGATCAGCATCCTCATTCATCGTCAGGAACACGAGCTTGACGCTCCTCAGCTTCTGCTTAATCTGACGTCCGGCTTCGAGGCCGTTCAAGAGCGGCATCGAGATGTCGAGGACGATGAGATCGGGCTTGAGTGTCTCGGCCGCGGCAACCAACGCTCGCCCATCGCCGACCTGGCCAACGATCTCGCATTCCGCCGACAGCAGCTTCTCGAATGCACCGAGAAGCAGCGTGTGGTCGTCTGCCAGCAGGACTCGGGGGCGATCCATACGCTGTTACTTTACCCAGAGCTGGCATAACTCTCAAATTACAAGCGGGATAGGTACTCCCGCTATGCATAATCGGCACAAATCCGCCTCGGTCGGTTAATTTGGGGCATCTCAGTTGTTGCGGGCGACCGATTCGACGATAACGGCACTGATTCGCTTACTGCGTGGCATACTCACCAGACCCCAGTAGTGAGCGCCCGGGTGGGCGAACTCTGCGGTTTGTTCGGAAAACCGGGTGGTGCACGCTGCTCCACCCTCATCTCGCCATGCATGAAACGGCGCAGGGCGGCACAAGCTCGTCAGGTTCTTTGCCAGGGCGGCCACGGCGCGCTGTGCGATACCGGCTGCTGCTGGTAGTTTTGCTGGTGCTCCGCGTAACCACCCCGTCGGACGCGCAAACCGCGGCGGCCCTCCAGGGACGTGTGTTCGACACGTCCGGGGCGGTTGTTCCTGGCGCCACGATCACCGTACGGAGTCAGGCGACAGGTTTCGTGCGGTCGGTTTCGACCGATGCCGAGGGCCGATACTACGTCACGGCGATTCCCGCCGGGAGGTATGAGGTCACCGGCGCAGCTCGAGGCTTTCAATCCGAGATCATCCAGGAACTGACGTTCGAGGTAGGGCGCACGCTCGTCCGGGAGTTTCATCTGCGGGTCGGCGATACTCAGGAGACGGTGGTCGTACAGGCGGAATCACCGCTCGTCGATCGCGCCAGCAGCACGGTTGGCCATGTGGTGACCCGTCAGGAGATCCAGGAGATCCCGTTGAACGGCCGCCACTTCATCGATCTCAGCCTGCTCGTTCCTGGATCGGTGGCGACGTCGCAGACGGGGTTCTCGGCGAGGCCGATCCGGGGAGTCGGGGCGCTGGCCTTCAATATCAGCGGCAATCGCGAAGAATCCGTCGGGTTTCTGGTCAACGGCGTCTCCACCAACAACCTGACGTTCGGCTCTCTCATATTCGAGCCGCCTGTCGGGAGCATCCAGGAATTCAAGGTCGACAACTCGGGCCTCAGCCCCGAGCACGGCCATGTATCGGGCGCGGTCGCCAACATCGTCACGCGATCGGGCACGGATGCATTTCACGGCGATGCCTTCGAGTTCGGGCGGAACGACGCGTTCGACGCGCGCAACTTCTTCGAGTTCACGTCTCCCGAACCCCATCCGTTCACACGGAACCAGTTTGGCGGCTCCCTGGGCGGTCCGATCTGGCGTGGCCGAACGTTCTTCTTCGGTTCGTACGACGGCATCAGGCAACGACAGGGTGTGGACATGAACAGCCTCGTGCTGAGCGACGAGCAGCGCGCGGCGGCGACCGATCCGGTCATTCGCCAGCTGATTCCGTTGATTCCGCATGCGAACTTTTTCGATGCGGACGGCACCCCGCGATTCGTCGGTTCCGCGCCGGCCGTCGTCAACATCGATCGCACCACGATCGATCTTCAGCACAATGCCGGCAGGAACGACCGCATCCAGGCCTTCTACGGGGCTCAGCGGTTCACGGCGAATGAGCCCGGCTCGCAAGGCAACAGCATTCCAGGATTCGGACAACTATCGCATCCTCGGGCGAGCATCCTCACGGTCAACGAAACGCACATGTTCGGGGGCGCTCTCCTGAACGAGGCGCGCTTCGGGCGCAGCGTTCTCATCGGCGGAACCTTTCCGGCGAGGACGCTCAATCCGGTCGATTTCGGCATCGGAAACGGCGTCACACGTTCGATTGGACTGCCGCAGATGATCGTCGCGGGCGACCTGAATTTCGGAGGACCTGCAACGCTTCCCCAGGGCCGCACCGACACGTCATACGTGTTCAACGACACGCTGACCCGCACGAGCGGCCGGCATTTCATGAAGCTCGGCGGCGAGTATCGGCACTTCATCAACGAGAACTTCGCCGAAGGCACGGGCCTGTTCAACTTCCCCAGCGTCGCGGACTTCCTCGCCGCGACCGCCAACTCCTTCAGCATCACGCTCGGCGAGAGGCAGAGTCTCATCGATCAGCGTGCCCTGGGCCTGTTCTTTCAGGATCGGATCGCCGCAACCGACAACGTCACGCTGGAGCTGGGCATGCGCTACGAGTGGCACGTGACGCCGACCGAGCGCGACAATCGGTTCATCGTGTTCGATGCGCCAACGGCGTCGCTAGTGCGGGTCGGGGTGGATCGCGACAGGATCTATCGGCAGAACAACCGGAACTTCGAGCCGCGGCTCGGCCTCACCTGGGACATTACATCCGACGGCCGGACGGTCGTCCACGCCGCCTACACGCGTACGGTCGATGAGCCGGGCACGACCGCCGTGCGGGACACCGCGGGAAACCCGCCGTTTGCGGCCCCACTGACCGCCTCAGGAGCGATATCCCTCGCCAATGCACTGGGGACGACGCGGCCCGCCGGGCTTGCGCCCGCAACCGTCGATCCCGAGTTCCGGAACGCATCTGTTCAGTCATGGACCGTGAACGTGCAGCGCCAAATCGGCCGCGACAGCGCCTTCACGCTCGGATATCTCGGCTCGCATGGCAGCAATCTGCGAATCTCGCGCAACCTGAATCAGCCCGTGAACGGCGTTCGTCCCTTTGCCGCACTCTCGTTGTCGAGCACGATCCTTCCGGGCGTTCCACTCGGCAACATCACCCAGGTCGAGACCACCGGATTTTCGAACTACCACGGTGCGTGGATCTCGATGACCAGGCGGCTGTCGCGGGGGCTGCAGTTGGACGGCTCGTACACGCTGTCGAAGGCGCTCGACACCAACTCTCTCAACTCGTCTGGCTTCGTCGTCCAGGACAGCTACGACATTCCCAACCAATACGGGCTGTCGGACTTCGATGCGCGCCAGCGGTTCATCCTCAGCGCAACGTACGCATTGCCCTTCACTGGCAACGTGCTGACTCGCGGATGGCAACTCGCCACCATCGTGCAGGCGCAGAGCGGCAATCCGGTGAATATCGTGACGAGCACCGCCGCCCTGAACGGCACGCCAAACACCGTTCGTCCGGATGTCACAGGACCTGTCCGCATCATCGGTTCCGTGGACCGGTGGTTCGATCCAACGGTCTTCGTGGCCGTCAACCGCTTTGGAAATCTGGGCAGGAACGTGGTCATTGGACCAGGCTTCCGGAACACGGATCTGTCGATCAGCAAGACTATGCGGCCAACGGAGCACATCGGTCTCCAGTTCCGCGTCGACGCGTTCGATCTCTTCAACCATCCCAATTTTGGCCCGCCGGGCAACATTGTCGGCAGCCCAACCTTCGGTAAGATCACCAGGACACGGCTCCCGACGGGAGAAGCGGGATCGTCCCGGCAGATTCAGTTCGGCGCCCGAATGTCATTCTGAAATGAGCCTCGCGAACTTTCCGCGGCTGCAGGTCATCGTCGCGGCAACGGTTGTCGGATGGTTGTCGGTGTGCCCGGCTGCCTCGGGTCGGCAGGTGCCGGTGCGAACGGTCCTGGCCCTGTATCTCGGCGAGGAAGAGTTTCCGACAAACCCGGTCACGCAAAAAGCGCTTCGCGAGGCCCTCACGTCGCGCCCCGACATCCCGGTGGAGTATTTCGGAGAGTTCCTGGAAAGGGAGCGGTTCTCGCCGGAGATCGCGGCGGCGTCGCTGCGCGAGTACATCCGCACGAAGTGACAAGGGCCGGCGAATCGACCTTGTGATCGCGATGACGGACCAGGTGCTCCAATTCGCACTGGATAACCGCCAGGACCTCTTTCCAGACGCGCCTATCGTCTTCACCGGGCTGCGGGTCCCAAGCGACACCATCCGCACGGCCGGGCCAGGGATGACGGGTATTCGAGTCAGCAACGCCCACGGCGAGACGCTGAAGCTTGCTCTGGAGTTGCACCCGTCCACGAAACAGGTTTTCGTCATCGCGCATTCGTCCAACGAACAAAGCGTCGCAGCGGTCCGCGGCGAACTCAGCCGGTTTTCGCAGCAAGTCAAACTCACGTTCATCGACGAAGACACCGTGCCTCGTTTGCTCGCGGCCGTCAGGGCGGTCCCGCCGCGCAGTCTGATCGTCTACCTGTGGCATGCGCAGGATGAGCCGGGAAACGTCAAGTACTCGGACGAATTTGCCCGGCTCGTCGCGCAGGCGGCTGCGGCGCCGGTGTACGGGACGAACGACTTCTACATTGGTTCGGGTGTCGTTGGTGGCGTGGTGCGTGAGACGTCCGAAACGGCAACCCGCACGGCAGAAATGGCGCTACAGATTCTCAGCGGCACGCGGGCCCAGGATATTCCGATCGAAGACGCGCGCGTCGTCCCCACCTTCGACTGGCGACAGATTCTGCGATGGGGCATCGACCCGTCGCGGCTGCCGCCGGAATCAGACATTCGATTCAGGATGCCGACTGTCTGGGAGTCCTATCGCTGGTACATCGTGGGAACACTCGTCGTGGTTGGCGGGCAACTGGTGCTCATCGCGGGACTCCTCACCGAGCGGACCAACCGGCGTCGGGCCGAGGCGGCAATCCGCAGGAGCGAGGCGTCGCTCCGAGCGAGCTACGAACGGATCCGCCAGATGGCGGGCCGGCTGATCAACGCCCAGGAAGCCGCACGGGCAGATATCGCCCGCGATCTGCACGACGATGTGTGCCAGCAGCTGGTCTACGTGTCGATGGGCGTCAGCACCCTCAAAAACTCGTCGGGCGACATTCAGGGCGAGCAAACGCAGCAGGCATTTTCAGAACTCGAGCGCGACACCCTCGGGACGTTCGAGGGAATCCGGCGTCTGTCGCACGATTTGCATCCCGCATCCCTGCGATTACTCGGCCTTGCGCCGGCCCTGAAGACGCACTGCGCCGAGGTCGGGAAGCGGCACAACGTCGAGGTCGCGTTCAACGCCGGCGACCTTGGGCACCTGCATCCTGATACGGCCGTCTGTTTCTTCCGAATTGCTCAAGAGTCGCTCCGAAACGGGGTCGAGCACGGCGAAGCGAAACGGTTAGGCGTGTCGGTGTCACGATTTGGCGAGCACATCGAGATGACGGTCACCGACGACGGCCGGGGATTCGATCTCGAGGCCGTCCGGCAGAACGGTGGCGGGATCGGCCTCGTGAGCATGGAGGAGCGCGCGCACGTCGTGGGCGGTGGTGTCCAAATCGTCACCGGAGTCGGACAGGGCACCACCATCCGGGTCCGCGGCCCGGCGGAGCCGCCCGGGCTAATGCCTGCATAGTTTTTCTCACCGAGCGAACCACCCGGCCCCCCCTGTCACTATTGCCGGTGCACTCTGACAGATCCGCCAGTTCTCTCCCGCAACGGCGCCCTGTAAGTTTGTCGGGCATGGAGATGACCTCGCTCGCCGGTCCGAGACGCCCCGGGGCAGCTCGGGCGCATCATGAAGCGGTCCGGCGGGCCGAAGCCTACCTGCGGTCACACATGGAGAACCCGTTACGCGTTTCTTCCCTGTGCCGGATCGTCGGGCTGAGCGAGCGATCGCTGCGCGACGCGTTCTACAGCGTGAGAGGCATCAGCCCGAAGCGCTGGATGGTCAACGAACGACTTCAGAACGTCCGGCGCGCGCTCAGCGACGGGGACTCTGCACCAATCACCGTCACTGGAGTGGCGACCAACTACGGGTTCTTCGAGCTGGGCCGGTTCGCTGCCACGTACAAACAGGCATTCGGCGAATCGCCGTCTGAAACGCTGCGCGGTACCGCGCGGAAATCAATCCAACACGGAACACGGACGAGAGGGCACCGAGATGCTTGCACCAACTAACGAAGCGACCGCCAACGAAACTGCCGACGCGCTTGTCTGGACCCCGGCGGCCCGTCCGGTCAACCGGTTTCGCCAGGCCCCCGGGCACCCGATGGAGACCGATGTCCGTCGACCCGACGTCAAGGCCATGCGCACCTCACGCCTGGTGATGTCCGAGTCTTCAACCATCCGGCACGCGCTTGCACAGGCCGAACAGGTGGCGCCGATGCCGTCCACGGTCCTCCTGCTTGGCGAGACGGGTGTCGGGAAAGAACTCTTCGCCCAGGCGATTCACGAGATGAGCCCGCAGGCTCAACGCCAGATGATTCGGGTCAGCTGCGCCGCGATTCCGAGCACCCTCATCGAGAGCGAGCTCTTTGGACATGAACGCGGCGCCTTCACCGGCGCCGTGACGCGGCAGATCGGCCGGTTCGAGGCCGCCAACCACTCCACGCTCTTCCTCGACGAGATTGGCGAGCTCACGCCGGACATCCAGGTAAAGCTGCTCCGTGTCCTCCAGGAACGGGTGATCGAGCGGCTCGGGAGCACCCAGCCAATCAAGGTGAATGTCCGCATCGTCGCGGCCACGAATCGGAATCTGGAAAAAGCGGTTGAGGATGGATCGTTCCGTGAGGATCTGTTCTATCGGCTCAACGTGTTCCCGATTACGATACCGCCGCTCCGGGAGCGGGTCGAGGACATCCCCGCACTCGCGTGGACGTTCGTCAATGAAATCTCGCAGTCTCTCGGCAGGACGATCGACTCCATTGCGAGCGAGTCCATGCGGCAGATGCAGCACTATTCCTGGCCGGGGAACGTCCGGGAACTGCGGAACGTCATCGAACGAGCCGTCATTGTTGCCACCGGGCCCCGTCTGGTCGTGCAGATGCCGCAGAACGCCCTCTCGCGCCCGTCGCAAGGGTCGCTGACGCTCAGGAACCTCCAAATCGAACACATCCGGGCGACATTGCAGAGCACGAACTGGCGGGTCCGAGGAACCGACGGCGCAGCCGAGCGGCTGGGGCTCAAACCGACGACGCTCGAAACCCGCATGGCCAAGCTCGGCGTGACGCGGCCTCTGGAGTCCTAGCAGGTTGCTGAAAGAGTGACGTCCAGCAGCCGTCCTATCCTCGTTGGTGACAGTAAGTGTTTCATCGCGATCGGCCGATGCGGCTTCGTGCGATGAAGGGGAAGGTGCCGGCGATCGGCGCGATATAACTTGTGGCCGCCACTGGACGCGACGAGGCCACGTCAGCTCCCCGGTGCCGCGGCCTACGGGCGGAAAACCACGCCTCCGGCGGTTGCCTGACGACCTCCGCGCCGGCTCGGGTTTCTCGAACGGCAGCCAACAATCATTCGCGCACTCGGGCAATCCAACCGCCATTGTCGAAACAGCGCCGCCGCGGATCGGAACGCCTGCAGCGTGGTTTTCAAAACTGACGTAGCGCCCTGGCCGCATCGCACCGGGGAACTGACGTAGCCTCGCCGCTGCCGCCGCGCGGGCGGGGTTGCGCGGCGCTGTAGCCACCAGCCAGCGTAGAACCAAGTAGAACCTACTCTAGGGCGTATAGCGTTGGCGGACGAACCGGCGGCGGGCGATGGTGGCTTCGTCGTTGTACGCGCCCTTCGTCGACCGGTCAGGGAGCTTCACCTTCGGACGCTTCACTTTCTTGTACGGGATCTGGTCGAGTAGATGCGCAATCGTGTTGAGGCGCGCCGTCCGCTTGTCGTCCGAGCGGACGATGTGCCACGGCGCGAGACGCGTGTCCGTGTGCTTCAGCATGATGTCCCGCGCGCGTGAATACTCGTACCAGCGCCGCCGGGAGGGCAAATCCATCGGGCTCAGCTTCCACTGGCGTACCGGATCCTTGATACGGGCCTCGAACCGGCGCCTCTGCTCCTGATTGCTGACCTCCATCCAGACTTTGATGAGGATGGTGCCTCCCTCGATCAGATACTTCTCGAACAGTGGACAGAGAGTGAGGAATCGCTGGTGCTGCCTGGGCGTGCAGAAACCCATGACGTATTCGACGCCCGCTCGGTTGTACCAGCTGCGGTCGAGAATGACCACTTCGCCAGCCGCCGGGAAATGCTCGATGTAGCGTTGCAGGTACATCTGGGATTTCTGGCGGTCGGAAGGCGCCGGCAAGGCGACCACCCTGAACACCCGCGGGCTCAGGCGCTCAGTGATCGCGCGGATCGTACCGCCCTTGCCGGCGCCGTCACGTCCTTCGAAGATGATGATCACCCGCAGTCCCGCCTCCTTGACCCAGTCTTGAAGGTGGCACAGGCGGACCTGCAGTTTCCGGAGTTCCTTTTCGTAATCGGCTCGTTTCATGATCGTCGTGCGCCCTCTCGGACGGTCGCGTCGTCGCTCCGCTACAACGTTTCTTTCCGGGCCTCCTCGACGTACTCGAGGCCCCGTGTCGTGGTCACGAAATCGAAGTGCACGTCAGCCTCGCGGGCAGACTCCACGATGGCGAGCACGGACGTAAAGCGATCCGAACGTACCCGAAGACGCATGTCCGCTTCCGTGGCCCACTCCTCCACGTAGCGGATCGTCGAATCCGAATCCATCCACGCGGAGCAGGCGATACATCCCCGCTCGAGCCGTGTGCTCACGACCAGATACTGAAAACCTTCCAAAAGTTCGTCGGCGGCGCGCGCGGAGGCAGCAGTCAGCGCAACCGTAAGCCGGACCATGGTGGGGCGTTCTAGCATCGCCTGTTCCAACTTGCCCATCGCGTGGATGTCGAGGCCTATCACGCGTCGTATGAATACTTTGGAAGGAGCCGCGGGCAGACCCAGGTCGAATGGAGTCCCCTGTTGCCCAGAGGATCCCCGGCATGTCGGAGGCGCTAAGCATGGCCAGGGCGCTTCAACCCGAGTTTGGCCATGCGCGTCTCGAGCGTGGTCGGTTTGAGGCCAAGGCGGTCAGCCGCACCGCCGCTGCCACGAATGCGCCAGCCCGTGGTCTCGAGCACGCCCCGGATGTGTTCCTTCTCGACGTCGATGAGTTTCGCGCTCCGCCTGGCTGCGGCGGGCGAGCTATGCGGAACGGTGATCGCGAGGCGGTGGCCCGTCGCCCCAATCATGGCGCGCTCGACAACGTTTCGGAGCTCACGGATGTTGCCAGGCCATGGATACTGCGCCAGGGCCGCGAACGTCGACCTGTCGATCGTATCGATGCGCCGGCCGAATGCCTTCGAGAACTCCTCGACGAAACGCCAGACCAGCAGCGGGATGTCCTCGGTTCTCTCGCGCAGCGGCGGCAACGCAATGGGAAATACGTTCAGCCGGTAGTAGAGATCTTCCCGGAACGTGCCGTCGGCTATCCGCCGCTCCAGATTGCGATGGGTCGCCGCAATCACCCGGACGTCGACCCGAATCGGCTGCGGGCTGCCCAGGCGCTCGATGGTTTTCTCTTCCAGCACCCGCAGCAGCTTGACCTGCACGTCGAGCGGCAGATCGCCGATCTCATCGAGGAAGATGGTCGAGCGATCGGCCAGCTCGAACCGTCCGATCTGCCGCGCGAGCACGCCGGTGAATGCGCCCCGTTCGCGTCCAAACAATTCGCTTTCAATGAGCGTGGGCGGGATCGCCGCGCAGTTCACCACCACCATCGGCCGCGCGTGGCGCGCCCCGAGCTCGTGGATTTGGGTCGCGAAGAGTTCCTTGCCGGTGCCCGTCTCCCCGAGCAGGAGCACCGCCGAATCGGTCACCGCTACCTGCTCGACCTGATCCAGTACTCCCCTGATCGCTGGACTCTGGCCGACGATGCGCGTCAGCCCGAGGCGCTCTCGCGCTTCTTGCCGGAGGTACACGTTTTCGACCTGAAGCTGCTCCTTCAAGCGCTGCGACTCCGCCGTGACGACCCGCTCGGCCTCCTCACGGGTGTACCGCGCGAGCACCTGCGCGAACACGCCCGCGATGAGCGTGAGGCGATGGACAACTGCAGGCGGCCACTGGCGCTCGGCCCGCAGCGTGCTGAAGGCGAGCGCCCCCTTCACTTGACCGTCTACCGAGAGTGGTACCACCGCCACCGATCGGCTGCCGAACGCACGGAAACTCTCGCGATCGGTTTCGCTCGGGATTTCCTCGACCGTGGAAAAGCACACGGCGTGGCCGGCAGCCACGCGCTCGATCGTCCACGGAAATCTTTCGCTGGCCGACATCGGGGCGTCGATGGGATCAATGCCCGGCGCCGTCCAGTTGATCGCATGGAACAGCACGTGATCGGGAGTCAGGCCGTAGAACACGCTTCGATCGAGGTCGAGCTTCGCGCAGATTCGGCCCAGACCGTCCCGAATCGCATCGACCATCTGCTCGATCGGCAGATTGATGAACCGGCCGGAGAGTTCGGCGACCAGGCCTTCGAATCCAAGCTGCTCGTCGATGAAGGACGACTCTGCCTGCTCCGGTCGTCGACGATCGGTGAGATCCGTCACCAACGCCAGGACGAGTCCTCCCTGCTCGGTCCGAACGGGGCTCAGCCGGATCTCAACCGAGAACTCGCTGCCATCCTTTCGTCGAGCCTGGAGCTCGCGACCTGTTCCCGTCGCCTCTGCGTCCAGTGCGTGCAGATACATCTCGCGGATGCCGGCATGCGCAGGTCGCGACGCTTCTGACACCAGCAGTTCGACGGGCTGTCCGACCAGTTCCTCCCGGGAATAGGAGAACAGGCGCTCCAGCGCCCGATTGACCATGGCAATCCGTCCGCCCGGCTCGAGGACCGCGATTCCACTCGGGGATACGTCCAGCGCCAGCTCGCAGATCGCCGCCGTGTCGATGGTGTGCTCCTCCACGGGATTGCCTTCCGGCGCTATTTCGCCCGGGCCACGCTCGTCAGCCGTACCAGCTCGCCGGCGTAGTCCTCGACGACGAAAGCGCCAGACTTCACTGCGACTTTCGCCGCGGGGGCCAGCGTGCCGGTGCCCGCACCGTTGGCGTCGACCTCGAGATCGATGATCGCGAAGTCATAACCCGTTTTGGGCTTCGCGCCGGGCAGCCCGGCACCCAGGAACAGAATCGGCTTGTCGGTCACGATCGTCAGGAGGCGTCCCTTCTCGGTCGGGCGCTCGATCGTGAGCCGCGTCGCTGTGGGCGCCGCGTTCCCAAGGCGCACCGTCCCCGTCGGAGGCACACCCTCGAGCGCCTTGCGCAATCCCGCCGCGCCGCCTGTCTTGAACGCCGCAAGCATCGTGTCGGCTTCAGCCTGCGACATCTTCCGGTCCACCGTCACCTGGACAGGTGCGGTCGCCGCGGCCCCGCCGGCGGTTTTGACCGAGGCGGTTGCCGTAAAGGACTCCTTTGCCGGGCTCTGGGCGAACACCGACGCGGTCGTCAGCAGGCAGGCCACCCAGAATACTCCTCTGATCGTCGGTCGCAGACTCATTGGCTGTACTCCTCCCATCTCCAAACGTGTCGGATTGCAGCCCGCGTACCAGCGCCGCTCGGTCAACCGATCGCTGCAAGATGGAGTCGTGACACAAGTTTCGCAGCCACTCCGGGCCATGCCGGTCGCGGGGCATCTCCGCCATCACGGAGAACCTCCGGCATAGCGGAGCAACGTGCGGTGCAAACCGGCAACGTCTCGGCCAACTTCTTGGGATTCCGCGTGCCTCTTCCCGGTCGCAAACGAATCGGAGTGGCATGAGCCGTGCTGTCGCCGTCCGCATTCACCATGGGAACACGAGACGCAGTCACGGCCGGTCCGGCCGACCCCATGATCCGCGACGGACGAAGACGAACGGCGAGTCGTGCATGGCGGCGGCTGCCCGCTGTTCTCGTTCTCGCCGCATTCGCGAGTCCCGCATTCGTCCTATCTGAATTGTCGGCCGCCACCGTGTCAGCGGGTTCCCTGCCGAGGGCCGGCCAGGAACAGACGCAATCGGCCGGTCCGGCAGCACCTGCGAAACCGGAAGAACACGCGATCTCCCAGAAGGCCGTCGAAATCGCGCGGCCGTTTGGATTCCCGATCACCAACTCGATGATCGTCACCTGGGTCGTGGCGCTGGGGCTGATTGCATTCGCGCGCGTCGCCACCCGCAGCATGAACCAGGTCCCGTCAGGCGCTCAGAACCTGCTCGAGTGGCTGGTCGAGGGGTTGTACGCGCTTCTCGAAAGCGTGATCGGCGCCCATCTCGTCAAGCGGACCTTCTGGTTCTTCGGGACGATCTTCATCTTCATTCTTGCCGCCAACTGGTTCGGCCTGATCCCTGGCGTCGGCACGATCGGCTGGGGACATCAGTCCGCGCACGGCTTCGTGGTCGAGGAGCCGCTGCTGCGCGGCGCCAACGCCGACCTCAACCTGACGCTGTCGATGGCGCTGATCTTCTTCGGGTGCTGGATCGTGTGGGCGCTGCAGGAAGTCGGCGTGCGGGGCATGGTCAAAGAGATGTTCGGGGCCAAGGGAGAGACGACCGGGTTCATGAAGCCGCTCATGGCAGTCATCTTTCTCGCCGCCGGACTGCTCGAGATCATCTCGATCTTGTTCCGGCCCATCTCGCTCAGTTTTCGACTCTACGGCAACATCTTCGCAGGCGAGAACATGCTCGAAGCCATGTCCACGATCGTTCCGGGTCTGGGCTGGCTGCTGCCGATACCGTTTTATTTCATGGAACTGCTGGTGGGCTTGGTGCAGGCAATGGTCTTCATGCTGCTGACCGCGGTCTTCACGCTCTTGATTTGCCAGCACCACGAGGAAGAGCGACCCACGGTCGCTCATGGCTGACCCCCGCGTGTCGATCGAAGCCGGCGCGCGAGCGGCAGGAACAGAAAGGACACTGAGATGACGGGAACCTTGTACGGCAGTGTGCACGTCGGTCTGGCGGCGCTGGGGGCGGCCATCGGCGTCGGATTGATTGGCCTGGGAGCATGCTCCGCCGTCGGGCGCAATCCCAACGCTTCCACGAAGATCATGGTCCAGGCCATCCTGTCGATTGCCTTCGCGGAAGCCATCGTGTTCTACGCGCTGTTCCTCGTGCGATAGAGGGGCGACCCGCTGCACGCTCGCGTGCACCGGCCATGTTCGGAGAGGAAGTGAGGTCGCGATCATGCATCTTCTAGCGTTGCAGGCCGCCGCACAGGGTAGCGGACAGGTCGAATCGGTCGCCAGCGCATTTGGCGTCGACTGGACGCATTTGATCGCTCAGAGCATCAGTTTCGGAATCGTGTGCTTCGTGCTCTACAAGCTCGCGTACACACCGATTCTCCAGATTCTCGAGGCGCGGCGGCAGCAGATTGCGTTGGGACTGGCCAACGCGGACAAGATCAAGGCGGAGCTGGCGCGGATCTCAGCCGAGCGGGAGACGATCCTGACGAAGGCCGGCGACGAAGGAAAGAAGCTGATCGACGAGGCACGTACGGCAGCCGCGCGCGTCCAGGCCGAGGAGACCAAGAAAGCCATCGCGGCGGCCGAGCAGATTCTTGTACGCGCCCACGAAGCGGCCGATCGCGATCATGCCCGCATGCTCGCCGAACTCAAACACGAGGTCGGCCGCCTGGTCGTGCAAACAACGGCATCGGTGACGGGCAAGATCCTGACCGCCGAGGATCACCGGCGTCTCGCGGAGGAAACCACCAGCGCGCTGGCGTCCTGACACGGACTGGAACCACACGAGGTCGTGCAATGAGAGCGTCGAAGAAGATCAAACGGACTGCGCGAGAGCTGTTCCGGTTCTGTCTCGTCGATGGTCTCCTCAACGAGGAGCGCGCGCGCCAGGTCGTGCGGGCAATCGCCAGCTCCCGCCGCCGCGGCGCAATTCGCGTCTTGACGGACTTCATGCGGCTGGCGCGCCTCGAACGGGACCGGCATACGGCGCTGGTCGAGAGCGCCACATCATTGGCGCCGCACCTGCGTGAGGGTATCGAGGCCGGGCTCGCGCGGACCTATGGAGAGACGCTCGAAATGTCGTTTGGAGAGAACCCCGCGCTCATCGGAGGCATCCGCATCAGGGTGGGCAGCGACGTCTACGACGGAAGCATTCGCGCCAGGCTCGCCGCGCTGCAATCGCGGCTGTGACGTCCGGGCGCGGCCGCGAAGTCGGTTTCCACGGCGGTTTCGCCGAAAGGTAAAGACACATGGTTGACCTGCTCCAGGAAATTGAAGCGCAGATCGCGGGCGCGAAGGCCGCGACGGCCAAGCAGACCGTCGGCACGATCCGGGAGATCGGCGATGGCGTCGCCAAGATCGAAGGGCTCGGCGACGTCATGCTCAACGAGATGCTCGACTTCGGCGGCGGCATCACCGGCCTCGCGCTGAACCTCGACGAGACCGAGGTCGGGGCAATCATCCTGGGCGACTACACCCGCCTCCAGGAAGGAGCGGAAGTCCGTGCGACGGGCCGGCTGCTGCAGGTACCCGTCGGCAAAGGCCTGCTCGGCCGCGTCGTCAACACCCTCGGCGAACCGCTGGACGGCAAGGGGCCGATCGAAAGCACAGTCTCATACCCTGTCGAGAAGCTGGCTCCCGGCATCATCCGACGCCGGCCGATCAGTCAGCCCGTGCAGACCGGGATCATGCCGATCGACGCGATGATTCCAATCGGCCGCGGCCAGCGCGAGCTGATCATCGGCGATCGATCGACTGGCAAGACCACCATCTGCATCGACACCATCCTCAGCCAGGCGCATCTCAACAAAGCGGCCGAAGCCGCCGGCGACACGAGCTATCGACCGCTGTACTGCATCTACGTGGCGATCGGCCAGAAGCAATCGACGGTCGCGCGAATCATCAGCGTGCTCGAAGAGGCCGGCGCGATGCCGTACAGCATCATCCTGTCCTCGTCCGCGTCGGACTCCGCCGCCGGCCAGTACCTCGCGCCGTTTGCCGGCGCCGCGATGGGCGAATGGTTCATGGACAACGGCATGGACGCGTCGATCGTCTACGACGATCTGTCCAAGCACGCCGTGGCATACCGGCAGGTCGGCGCTGGTGTTGAAGCGGCCGTCCGGACGCGAGGCGTATCCCGGTGACGTGTTCTACCTGCACAGCCGCCTGCTGGAGCGCGCCGCGCGCGTCGGTGAGCAATACGGCAATGGATCCCTGACGGCGCTCCCGATTATCGAAACGCAAGCCGGAGACGTGTCGGCGTACATCCCGACCAACGTCATTTCGATCACCGACGGGCAGATCTTCCTCGAGACCGACCTGTTCTACCAGGGCATCCGCCCGGCGATTTCGGTGGGGATCTCGGTCTCGCGTGTCGGCTCGGCCGCGCAGCTGAAGGCCATGAAACAGGTCGCCGGGCAGCTCAAGGGCGACCTCGCCCAGTTTCGCGAGCTCGCCGCGTTCGCGCAGTTCGGATCGGAGCTCGACGCCGCCACGCAGGGAAAGATCGACCGCGGCAAACGGATCGTCGAGCTGTTCAAACAGACTCAGTACAACCCGGTTCCAGTCGACGTCCAGATCGCGGTGATCTGGGCAGTCCAGAACGGCTATGTCGACGACGTGCCGGTCGAGCGGATCAAGCCGTTCCAGGCGGAGTGGACCGATTTTCTGACGACGAGAAAGGCCGATCTGCTCAGAAAGATCAGCGAGCAGAAGGCGATTAGCGATGAATTGAAGGCCGAGTTGAAGGCGGCGGCCGATCAGTTCAAGCAGACGTGGAAGAAATAGCTTCCAACTGCCAGCTCCCAGCTTCCTGCTAGAAGACACAAGCTGGAAAGTCGAAAACGAGTGAGATGTAAGGGAAAGCGGGTAGCTGGGAGCTGGCCGCTGGAAGCCGGACGCTGATATGAACAGCCCACGCGATCTTCGAAGACGCATCAAGTCGATCAGCGGCACCGCGCAGATCACCAAAGCGATGCAGATGGTCGCGGCCTCCAAGATGCGCAAGGCGCAGCAGGCCGCGATTGAAGCGCGGTCGTTTGCGCAGCTGCTGTACCGCATGCAGCGGCACGCGACGACGCACGCCTTCTCGTTCTCGCACCCGCTGCTGGAGGTCCGGCCGGTGCGAAAACAGGCGGTGATTCTCATCGCCGCAGACAAAGGTCTCTGCGGCGCCCTCAACACCAACGTGTTCCGGCTGGCATCGCAGTTCGATCAGCAGTCGACCACGTTCATCGCCGCGGGACGGAAAGCCTCGCAGTTCATCGCCCGAAGCGGCCGGCAGCTGGCCGCTGAGTTCTCGTACGGCGACTCGCCGACCTTTCCGGAAGCACGCGCGATTGCGTCGCTCGCTCGCGATCTGTTCGTCAAGAAGCAAGTCGATCGAGTCCAGCTCATCACCACCCGCTTCGTCAACACGCTGACGCAGGAACCGGTGTCGATGGAATTCCTGCCGATCGGTGAAATCACAGGCCTGAAGGTTGGCGGCGCGGATCCGGAGGAGGCGCTTGCCGGCGAACAGGCAGAGGTCGTCTTCGAACCGGACGTGGAAAGCGTCCTTGGCTATCTCCTCGAGCGCTACTTGAATATCTATCTGTACTTACATCTTGCTCAATGCAAAAGCGAGTGAGCAGAGCGCCCGCATGGTGTCGATGAAGAACGCAACCGACAGCGCCGAGACGCTGATCAAAGACCTGAAGCTGGAATACAACAAGCTGCGACAGGGAAACATCACCAAGGAACTGCTGGAGATTGCGGGCGGTCAAGCCGACTGACCCGGGCAGTCCCAGGCTGCGGAGCAGGTAATCGCCATGAATATGGGCAAGGTCGTTCAGGTCGTTGGTCCGGTCGTGGACGTGGAATTTCCCGACGCGCTTCCGCCGATTTACAACGCGCTCAAGTGTGACTACACAGTGGAAAGCGTGCCGGTTTCACTCACCCTCGAAGTCCAGCAGCACCTGGGCGATCGCTGGGTGCGCACGATCTCGATGGCCGGCACCGAGGGCCTCAAACGCGGCTACGACGTCACCGACAGCGGCGGCCCCATTTCGATGCCGGTTGGCGACGGAGTGATGGGTCGCGTGTTCGACGTGACCGGCAACCCGGTAGACGAACGCGGCCCGGTCAAGGCCGACAAGTACTACCCGATCCACCGCGACGCCCCGCCGCTCGTCGACCTGGCGACGTCGCCAGAGGTGCTGACGACCGGCATCAAGGTCATCGATCTGATTTGCCCGTTCATGAAGGGCGGCAAGGTTGGCGCATTCGGCGGCGCTGGCGTCGGCAAGACGGTCGTCATCATGGAGTTGATCAACAACATCGCCAAGCTCCATGGTGGCGTGTCGGTCTTCGCAGGCGTGGGTGAGCGGACGCGCGAAGGGAACGATCTCTATCATGAGATGTCCCAGGCTGGCGTCATCAACCAGAAGGATCTCGGTGCGTCGAAGATTGCGCTCGTCTACGGCCAGATGAACGAGCCGCCAGGCGCGCGGCTGCGCGTCGCGCTCGCCGGGCTCGCCATCACCGAGTACTTCCGTGACGAGCGAAACCAGGACGTGCTGCTCTTCATCGACAACATCTTCAGGTTCTCCCAGGCGGGCTCCGAGGTCTCGGCCCTCCTCGGCCGCACGGCCAGTGCGGTCGGGTATCAGCCGACGCTCGCCGCGGAGATGGGCATCCTGCAGGAGCGCATCACCTCCACCAAGAAGGGATCGATCACGTCGTTCCAGGCGGTCTACGTGCCCGCCGACGACCTGACGGACCCCGCGCCGGCGACCACGTTCGCGCACCTGGATGCGACGATCGTCCTCGAGCGATCGATCGCGGAGCTGGGGATCTATCCGGCCGTGGACCCGCTCGCCTCGACGTCGCGTGCCCTCGCGCCCGAGATCGTCGGCGAAGAACATTACGACGTCGCGCGCCGAGTGCAGAAAGTCCTGCAACGGTTCAAGGACCTGCAGGACATCATTGCGATCCTTGGCATGGACGAACTCTCCCCCGACGACAAGCTGACGGTGTTCCGGGCCCGCAAGATTCAACGCTTCCTCAGCCAGCCGTTCAGCTCGGCTCAGGTTTTCACCGGCCGCGAGGGACGCCAGGTCGCGGTGGCTGACACGGTGCGGGGCTTCAAGGAAATCCTCGATGGCAAACACGACAGCGTGCCCGAGAGCAACTTCTACATGAAGGGCGGAATCGAAGAGATTACTCAGTCTTGATAAGCAGAAAGTCGCAGCAATGGCCGAAACACTGAGACTCGAAATCGTCACGCCGCAGGCAACCGTCCTCTCGGAAGACGTGCTCATGGTGACGCTGCCCGCGATAGAGGGTCAGATTGGCGTCTATCCGAATCACGTTCCGCTGATCACGCCAATCGTGCCCGGGGAGATCCTGGTCGAAACCGAGAAAGGGGAACGGTTTCTCGCGGTTGGCGGAGGGCTCGTGGAGGTGACCCGCACCCGCGTCTCGGTGGTCACCGACATGGCTATCTCCTCGGAGCAGATCGACGAAGCGAGGGTGGAAGAAGCCCGTGCTCGTGCGGCGGCCAGGCTCGAGGAGAAGATTTCGGACGAAGAAGTCGCCTCGGTCAACGCGTCGCTCGCGCGGTCGCTCGCTCAGCTGCAAGTCAAAAGGCGCCGCCACATGTGACCACGCATTTTCTCGCAGCGTCGCAGTGGCTGCCCGACTACAAGCGGGAGTGGCTGCGGCCGGACCTCATCGCGGGCCTTACGCTCGCCGCGTATCTGCTTCCAGCCGGGATCGGCGATGCGTCCCTTGCCGGACTTCCACCCGAGGCGGGCCTGTACGCCTGTTTGTTCGGGGGCCTGGTCTTCTGGCTTTTCTGCAGCTCCAAGCACACCTCGATCACCGTCACGTCCGCATTGTCGCTCCTGATTGGCGCCTCCGTCGCGGAGTTGAGCGCCGGCGACCCCGCTCGTCATGCCGCGCTGTCGGCAGCCGTCGCGATCCTCGCCGCCCTCGTGTTCTTTGCGGCCTGGCTCGTCCGCGCCGGCAATGTCGTGGGCTTCTTTTCCGAAACGGTGCTCGTGGGTTTCAAGGCCGGGCTGGCGTTCTATCTCGCGAGCACGCAGCTGCCGAAGCTGTTCGGTTTCAAGGGAGCGCACGGCGACTTCTGGGAAAACAGCGCGTACTTTCTCCGGCACCTCGGAGACACGCACGTGACGGCGCTGCTCGTCGGCGCGGCCGCCCTGGTTTGTCTCGTTGCCGGCAAACTGTGGCTGAAGAATCGGCCGGTGGCATTCTTCGTAGTCGTCGGCGGGATCCTGGCGGCGCGGGTTCTGGACCTCGAGGCGCGCGGCGTCTCGCTGCTGGGCGAGATCCCTCGAGGCCTGCCCTCCCTCGGGCTACCGCACGTGAGCCGGCACGACGTGAACCAGCTGCTGCCGCTGACCATCGCGTGTTTCGTGCTTGCGGCCGTGGAAACCTCCGCGATCGGGCGCATGTTCGCGCAAAAACACGGCCATCGCTTCGACCCGAACCAGGAGTTGCTGGCCCTCGGCGCCTCCAATCTGCTCTCGGGCCTCGGTCGCGGGTTTCCCGTGAGCGGCGGCATGTCGCAGTCTCTCGTCAATGAAAGTGCGGGGGCTCGCACGCCGGTGTCTGGCCTGGTCGCCGGACTCTTCACACTGTTCGTCGTGCTGTTCGCGTCCGGCCTCCTGCGCAACCTGCCGCAACCAGTGCTGGCGGGCATCGTGCTCGCCGCGGTCATGAGCCTGGTCGACGTCCACGCGCTGCGGCACATCTGGAAATTCAGCCGAACCGAGTTCGCCGTCGCCATCGCCGCATTGCTCGGCGTGCTGGGATCGGGACCGGTCAACGGCGTGCTGCTCGGCGCCGCCCTGTCGATCGGCCTATTGCTCCGTCAAGGAGCCCGTCCGAGAGTGATCGAGCTGGGACGAATTCAGCGAACGGGTTACTTCGCCGATCGCGAGCGCCATCCGGAGAACGAACGTCCACCCGGGGTCCTCATCGTCCGGTGCGAGTCGGCGCTTTTGTACTTCAACGTCGAGCACGTGCGGGAGCGAATCCTCGCGATGCTTGGTGCGAGGGAAGAACGGATCGGCCTCGTGGTTTTCTTTCTGGGCACCGTCCCGGCAGTCGATCTGGCAGGCGCTGAGTTGCTCAAGGATCTCCACAAGAGGCTGCGTGCGAGCGGCACGGAATTCCGCCTCGCAGATGCGCACGGCAACGTGCGCGACGCGCTCCGCCGTATCGACTTCGAAGACGAGTACGGCCCGCTCGAGACGGGACAGACGATCGATCTGGTCGTATCACAGTGGCAATCATTAACCGCGAACCACTGATCCATTCACCACGACAACTACTGTCGCGCTGCACGGGCTGACGGCCACTGACGGAACCGCGCCTTGTCGGTCCAGCAAAGCCAGTGGCGTTCAGCTAACCCGGTGTCTTCCGTGAGACTTGGGCTGCAGGACGCCGGCCCGGAGGGCCGGCGTGCGCGCGAGACAATGATTTCCCAAACACAAGCACCGGTTGGTTCCTGGGTGCTTGAGTTTGGGGATCATTGCCTCGCGCGACCGCGCGACGCGCGGTCCTGAAGCCCACAGTGTGACTCTCTTCCTTCGGATCATCGGATCTTCGGATCTTCGACGTAGCCGTCGGCGCGTTCAGCTTGACCCTGAACCAAGTGGCTAATGCGTTTTTAGTCCGGCAGCCCGAAAGACGTCACATACGCGGTTGACGAGTTCGGGGTCCGGAGGCTCGGCATCCTCGAGCGTGTATGGAATCCCGAGCTTCGCCCACTTGTACTTCCCCATCTGGTGAAACGGCAGCACGTCAACGCGCTCCACGTTGCCCAGTCCGCCCGCGAAATCGGCAATCTTCGAGATGTCGTCGATGTCGTCGGTCAGCCCGGGGACCAGCACGTAGCGCACCCAGATCGGCCGGCGGCGCGCCGCCAGCCGTCGAGCGAACTCCAGCGTGGGCGCGACATCCATGCCTGTCAGCGCCCGATGCCGCTCGGGATCCCAGGTCTTCAGGTCGAGGAGCACCAGATCGATCGTCTCCAACTCTGCATCCGAGAGACGATCGCCGTAGTACCCGTTGCTGTCGAGCGCAGTGTGGATGCCCATCGCTTTCGCCGCGGTGAAGAGCTTGACCGCGAAGCGATTCTGCATCAGCGGCTCTCCCCCGCTCAGCGTGAATCCGCCGGCCATGATCTTCAGGCCCTGCCGGTATTTCCGCAGTTCGTCGGTGGCTTTCGTTACGGTCACCGGAATGCCATTGCTCATCGACCACGTATCCGGATTGTGGCAGTAGCGGCACCGCCACATGCAGCCGGCCGTCCACGCGACGACGCGCACGCCCGGGCCATCGACCGTCGCGCCGGTCGTGAAGGAATGAAGGAATCCCATGTCACCGGTGGCGAGCGCCGCGCGCACGTCCGACTCCGGAACACCCTTTCCGAGATCGACCCGGAGTTCGAAGGGGCTCTTCGCTTCGAGCGGTGCATCGGGCAGCGTCTGACTTTCAGGCATGACGTCCTCCGCCGTGGAAGGTCCGATTGATGACGTCCATCTGCTGCTCGCGCGAGAGGCGGACGAAGTTGACTGCGTACCCCGACACCCGGATGGTCAGACTCGGGTATTTCTCCGGGTGGTCCATGGCATCGATCAGCATCTCGCGGTTCAGCACGTTGATATTCATGTGGTAGCCGGTGCTGCTGAAGAACGCGTCGAGCATCGACGTCAGGTTATTGACGCGGTCCTCCTCGACCCGGCCGAGTCCCTCCGGGACCAGGCTGGTCGTCAACGATATTCCGTCGGCGGCATCCCGGTAGGGGATCTTCGCGACCGAGGCGGCAGCGGCATGAATGCCGTGAGTGTCGCGCCCGTGCATGGGGTTCGCGCCCGGCGCGAACGGCTCGCCGCGCCGCCGGCCGTCCGGTGTATTGCCGGTCGCCTTGCCGTAGACCACGTTTGACGTGATCGTCAGGATCGACTGCGTGTGGGTGGCGCCCCGATAGGTGGGGTACTTGCGCAGCTTGGCCATGAACGTACTGACCGTCCACGTGGCAATCTGGTCCACTCGATTGTCGTTGTTGCCGAAGGTCGGAAACGTGCCTTCCGTCTGAAAATCCGTGATCAGGCCGGTCGCATCCCGGACGACGCGCACCTTGGCGTACTTGATTGCGGAGAGACTGTCGGCCACGACCGACATGCCCGCCATCCCGAACGCCATCGTCCGGAGCGGCGCGTAGTCGTGGAGGGCCATCTCGACCCGCTCGTAGGCGTACTTGTCGTGCATGTAGTGAATGATGTTCATCGCGTTCACGTACACGCCTGCGAGCCAGTCCATAATCCTTTCGAACCTGGCAAGGACGTCGTCGAAATCGAGAACGTCGCCTTTGACGGGCCCGGACACCGGCGCGACCTGTTCGCCGCTGATCTCGTCACGTCCCCCGTTGATCGCATAGAGCAGTGCCTTGGCAAGGTTCGCGCGGGCGCCGAAGAACTGCATCTGTTTGCCGACGATCATCGGCGACACACAACAGGCAATCGCTCCGTCGTCACCCCAGGCGCGGCGCATGATCTCGTCGCTTTCGAACTGCAGCGCGCTGGTGTCGATCGCCACCTTCGACGCGAATCGCCGGAAGCCGTCGGGCATTCGAGGCGAGTACCAGATGGTGAGGTTCGGCTCGGGCGCTGGACCCAGGTTGTAGAGCGTCTGCAGCAGGCGGAAACTGGTCTTCGTGACCAGCGATCGCCCGTCGTCTCCCATGCCACCGATGGATTCGGTGACCCAGGTCGGATCGCCGGCAAAGAGCTCGTCGTACTCGGGCGTGCGGAGGAACCGGATGATGCGCAGCTTGATGACGAAGTCGTCGATGATCTCCTGCGCCTGTTCCTCGGTCAGGACTCCTGAGGCGAGATCCCGCTCGAAGTAGATGTCGAGGAAGGTGGACGTGCGGCCCAGGGACATGGCGGCGCCGTTTTGTTCCTTCACTCCCGCCAGATAGCCGAGATACAGCCATTGCACCGCTTCCTTCGCCGTCCGCGCCGGACCCGAGATATCGAATCCGTACGCCGCCCCCATCTTCGTCAGTTCTTTGAGCGCGCGGATCTGTTCGGCCAGCTCTTCGCGGTCGCGAATGACTTCGTCGGTCGAGTGTTCGCGATCGAGGGCCGCCTTCTCCTCCTGCTTGCGGGCGATGAGCCGGTTGACCCCGTAGAGCGGGACGCGGCGATAGTCGCCGATGATGCGGCCGCGGCCGTAGGCGTCGGGCAGACCCGTGAGGACATGCGAGCTGCGGCACTTCCTGACGTCTGCCGTATACGCATCGAAAACCGCTTCGTTGTGCGTCTTGCGATACTTGCTGAAGGTATCGACGACCTGGGGATCCGGCTCGTACCCGTAGGCCTTTAACGCGTTGATGACCAGGCGCAGTCCCCCGTTGGGCATGATCGCCCGCTTGAGCGGCGCATCGGTCTGAAGCCCGACGATGACCTCGTTGTCGCGATCGATGTAGCCGGGCGCGTGGGCCGTGATGGAGCTGGGGATTTGAGAGACGTCGAGTACGCCCTTGCGGCGCTCCTCGACGAACAGTTTCGTGAGCGTGTCCCAGATCTTCAGCGTGCGGGCCGTCGCCGTGGCAAGGAATGCCGCGTCGCCATCGTACGGCTCGTAGTTCTGCTGAATGAAGTCGCGGACGTTGATCTCCTTCTGCCAGAGTCCCGTCCGGAATCCCTGCCAGGGAGACGCCGCAGCGTCGGCCGTCTTCGTGTGCGGCGTAATCACATCCATTGAGTACTCCTTCGCTGGCGTGGCTACGAGGCAGGCGCCTCGACGAGCCCCAGCATCGTGCCCGTGTGCCGGGCGATCATCAGTTCTTCGTTGGTGGGAATCACCCAGGCCGACACGCGGCTCGCGTCGCGCGAGATTCGCGACGCCTTGCGAGTGTTGGCCTCGGGATCGAGGTCAATGCCGAGCCACGACGAGGCCTCGCAGATCCGCCGCCGGACTTCGGCGGAGTTCTCGCCAATCCCGGCGGTGAAGATCAGTGCATCGATGCCCCCGAGCACCGCGGCGAGCGCGCCGATCTCCTTCGTTGCGCGATACACGAAGTAATCGACCGCGAGTCTCGCTCCCGGCTGATCGCTTTTCAGCAGGTCGCGCATGTCGTTGCTGATGCCGGAGATTCCCAGCAGGCCGGACTTCTTGTAGAGAATCGTCTCCACGTCCTTCGCCGAGAGTCCCAGGTTCTGGAACAGGTACAGAATGACGCCGGGATCGATGCCGCCAGGCCTCGTTCCCATACACAACCCGTCGAGCGCCGTGAACCCGAGCGTGCTGTCGACGCTCTTTCGTGCCTTGAGCGCGCACAGGCTCGCCCCGCTGCCGAGATGCGCCACGATGACCCGCCCGTCGGCAATCTCCGGCGCAACCCGAGGCAGCACCGACGCGATGTATTCGTAGGACAAGCCATGAAAGCCGTACCGCTGCACGCCTCCGGCGCAGAGGTCACGGGGCAGAGGGACCACTTCGGCGACAGCCGGCTGCCCGCGATGGAAGCTGGTGTCGAAGCAGGCCACCTGGGGGACATCCGGCAGCAGCTTCGCAACCGCCTCGATGGCTCCGACGTTGTAGGGCTGATGAAGAGGCGCGAGCGGGATGAGATCGCGCAGATCCTTCAGAACTTCAGGAGTCACGAGCGTTGGTCCGGTGTACCGCGCGCCGCCGTGCACGACGCGATGCCCGACGCCGACGACCGGCGATCCTCCGTACCGCGATCGCAGCCACGACGCGAGAAAATCCAGCGCCGCGCCCCCATCGCGGACCGACGGCTCGAGTGCGCGCTCGTCGAGCGACGCACCGTCTCCGTCCTTCACCGTGAATCGAGGAGTTGTGCCGATCCCGTCAATCTGGCCGCGCGACGCGAGCCGCCACGTGCGGTCCTCCGGGCTCTGGTAGACACAGAACTTCAGGCTCGACGAGCCGGCGTTGAGGACGAGGGCGTATGTATCCATGAGAGTAGATAGCTAAGTCGCCGCCACCGGCACCGACCGCCGCCGTGCATGCGCGGAGAGCATGGCCACGGCGCAACTCGCGATCCGCGCTCGCACGCTGTCGGCGCGGCTCGTCAGGATGATCGGCACGCGAGCGCCGAGGACGACACCGGCGCTGTCGGCATTCGCCAGAAACGTCAGCTGCTTGGCGAGAATGTTCCCCGCTTCCAGATCTGGCGCCAGCAGGATATCGGGATCGCCGGCGACCTCCGAATGGATCTTTTTCGTCGCCGCGGCCTCCTTGCTGATCGCATTGTCGAACGCCAGTGGGCCGTCCAGAAGGGCCCCAGTGATTTGTCCGCGCTCGGCCATCTTGCACAGCGCGGCAGCATCGATCGTCGAAGGCATCTTCGAGGTGACGGTTTCGACCGCGGCGAGAATGGCGACCTTCGGCCGGCTCACGCCGAGCTGCACGGCGAGATCGATGGCGTTCTGGCAGATATCGGCTTTCTCTTCGAGTGTCGGCGCGATGTTGATCGCTGCGTCCGTAATGACCAGCACCTTGTGATAGGTCGGTACGTCCATGATGAACACGTGACTGAGCCGGCGGCCCGTTCGAAGCCCGGTCTCGCGCGCGACGACCGCTCCGAGCAACTCGTCGGTGTGAAGGCTTCCCTTCATCAGGAGCTCGGCCTCTCCCTTGCGGACCAGCGCGACCGCGGCCGCCGCCGATCCATGGCTGTGGGGCGCATCAACGATACGAGCGCGGCTGAGATCGATTCGATTCTGTGACGCAATTTCCTGGATCTTCGCTGATGGACCCACCAGGATCGGCGTAATCAATCCAGCGGCCGCAGCGTCGATCGCGCCCTCGAGCGCCGTCACCTCGCATGGGTGCGCCACCGCGGTGACGATCGGTTCGAGACTGCGACACCGCGCCAGAAGCTGTTCGTATTTACCTGTGCCCGTTTCTCTGTTCATGATGTGCTCGCGATCGCTGCCGGGACCCTTCGCACGACGGATCCCGTTTCTCTCAAGAGAAGAGTCAACACGATGGCCAGTCCGACGCCGTACATGAGCGGCGTGAACGCCGTCTGGTAATGTTCGAGCGTCATCGGCGCCGCTCCGCCGCTGACCGAGATCAACAAGCGGCTGAACACCGGACCAAGCAGTGCGCTGAAGGTGAAGTTCAGAAAGTTCACCACGCCGGTGGCCGTCCCGCTGAGAGCCGGTGGGTTCGCCTCTTTGATGACCGTGTAAGGCAGCATCGCGCCACCGGAGGCGATGCCGGCCACGAGACCCAGAACGTAAGGAGGAAACACGTCCGCGGGACCGTAGAGAATCCAGGCGAGACAGAGGAACAGCACCGCGGCGCCGGCAATGATGACCGGCTTGCGCCGGCCGATGCGATCGGAAATCGCCCCGAGCAGCGGGCATCCGATAATCCACCCGAAGGGCACCGTCGCCGACCGCATGACGGCCTCGACGTAGTCGAACCCCCTCGCCTCCTGCAGGTACCGGACGCCCCAGACCATGTCGAGGATCGTGGTCGGGATGAAGATCAGCCCGGCGATGATGCCGCAGAGAATCGACTGCGGGTTGCGGAACACCGTTCCAAAGCCGCTCGCCGCGCTCGCGAGCCAGTCCTCCTGCCGAGCGACTTTCGCAGGTTCCGGAAGGAGGACATACAACATCACGCTGATCGCAAGACCTGCGATGCCCATCCCGATCCAGAACGTGCTCCAGGGGACGCCTGCAGCGATCATCGGGCCCACCACGAACTGCCCCGCCGATCCACCGGCCATGCCGAACATTTGGGTTGCGCCGATCAGCGTCGCGGCTCGAGAGGCCGGAAAGTTGGTCATCGCGATGTAGGCCGCGCCGACCAGCGCGAAGACACCGCCTGCCCCCTGGATGAAGCGGCCGGCGTTCGCCAGACCCGGATTCCCAGACGCGAACATCAGCGCGCCAACGCCGACCGCCGCCGCGCCAATCGGAACGACGCGCCGAGGCCCGAGCCTGTCCATCGCGACACCGGCCACGAGGCTGAATGGCGAGTAGCCGTAATAGAAAAAGCCGGCCATCGACGCGACTCCCGCCGCCGTGACGCCGAACGCCTCGGAGAGCTGCGGCATCATGACGGCGGGCGCCGAGCGGAGCGTGTACTGATAGAAGTAGTACACGGCCGTCACCAGCCAGGCGACGGTCGCGGTACGGGTTGCCTTGTTCACGGCGATTCCTGCGAAGTCGGAACGGCAAGACCTGTTCCGGCGGACAGAGGGACGCGACGCGTGCGAAGACACAAGGTTGCGCAATGACCACTCCGGAGGGCCGGAGTTTCATCTCGAATGTCGGAGTTTCAGGAGTCTTTCACCGAATGAACCGGACACGCCCGGTTTCGAGCTCGTAGATGGCGCCGACGAGCTTCACGACCCCTTCCTTCATGCGCGCCCGGACCTCCGGCGTTTCCTGAAGCTGCTGCATCGACCACCGAACGTTTGCCTCGACGCCTCTGGAAATTTGGACGTTGACCGGGATCGACCGATCGATCTCCTCCAGTCCCGGGGTGATGGCTCGCAGAAGAACGTCGATTCGTTCGGGATGTTGAGTGCCGTCGCCGAGGGCCGACAGCGCCGCTTCCACGGCGCCGCACCCTTCGTGGCCGAGCACGACGAACAGCGGCGTTTGCAGGTGGATACCGGCGTACTGCAGCGTGCCCATGATCTCGGCGGAGATCACGTTGCCCGCGACACGGACGATGAAGAGCTCACCGAACCCCGAGTCGAACACGAGTTCCGGCGGCACGCGCGAATCGCTGCAGCCGAGGATCGTGGCGTAGGGTTGTTGTCCTTTCGCGAGTTCCGCGAGAATCTCTTTCTGCACGGTGGGGAATCGTGCTTCGCCGCGAACGAACCGTTCGTTTCCCGCGACCAGGCGCGCGAGCGCCTCGTCGGCCGTCATCAGGGGCGCACGGTCTTCGGTCGTCGACATTCCAGCTGAACTTCACACCGCCATCGGGAACGCTGATTTCGGACGCCGCAGGCCCAGCTTGGCCATGCGGGTCTCGAGCGTGGTCGGCCTCAGCCCAAGACGGTCCGCCGCGCCGTTCGTTCCGCGAATACGCCATCCAGAACTCTCCAGCACGGTCTTGATGTGCTCCTTCTCGACGTCCGCCAGCTTGACACTGCGCGTGGTTGAAGGCACCGAAGACTTCGGCGGGGCAATCGCGAGCCTCGAGTCTTTCGACAGAATCATGGCGCGCTCGACGACGTTGCGCACTTCCCGGACGTTGCCGGGCCAGGAGTACCGCTGCAGTGCGGCCATGTCTTCGCGCGAGATTCCGTCGATCCGCTTGCCGAGTTCCTTCGAGAACTGATCGACGAACCGCCAGATCAGAGGCGGGATGTCTTCCACGCGGCTCCGGAGCGGCGGGACCTGAATGGGAAACACGTTGAGCCGGTAATACAAATCGTCGCGGAACGAACCATCCTCGATCCGCTCCTCGAGGTTCCGGTGAGTGGCCGCGATAATCCGCGTGTCCACCCGAATCGGTTTCGGGCTTCCAAGCCGCTCGATTTGCCGCTCCTCGATGACACGAAGGAGCTTGACCTGGACGTCGGTCGGCAGATCACCGATCTCATCCAGGAAGATGGTCGAACGATCCGCCAGCTCGAAGCGTCCGATCTGCTTCGCGACCGCGTCGGTATAGGCGCCCTTCTCCCGTCCGAACAGCTCGCTTTCGATCAGCGTGGCCGGCATCGCGGCGCAGTTGACCCTGACCATGGCGTGCGCCCGCCGCGCGCTCTCCTGATGAATCTCGTTGGCAAAGAGCTCCTTTCCTGTGCCCGTTTCGCCCAGGAGCAGCACCGTCGCGTCGGTCGCCGCGACCTGATGCACCTGTTCGAGCACGCGACGCAGCGCCGCACTCGGCCCGACGATGGCGCCGCTGGCCGGAGAAGGAGCGTCCGGCCGCAACCAGCGATCGCCGTCGATCACGTTTGCCGCGAGCTCCCACTTGTGCCCATTTGTCCCAACCGCGCCAGCTCCCGCGTAGGCTTCACCAGACATGTCGACCTTCCCCCGGTGCTCACTCGGATTTCCGTAGGACGTTCGCTGGCAGGAAACGCCGGCGCCGCCTTCCGGACAGTCCGAGAGCAATTCGTCGTGATTGGCTACGGACCGCAGAGCAAGCCGCTTGCCGTCAGGAATACGTGCTGATGTGAGATTTCACGGCTGAAACCACTAGATATTGCGGATTTTTCGGAATCTCGCCACGACAAGTCGTGAGGCGCATGGCTGGTACGGTGACGTTGGTCTCAGCGGCGGGGACCGGCTACCGTTCGATTGGAGGTCGGGAAGCCAAACCTCCGGATTGTCGTGGGCGTTCGGGGATCGGAGACGTCCGGAGTTGACGCCGCGAAGCCATGGCCGCCTCCGGTTTGGCGCCGGTTCGGACTGGCCAGTTGCAGCCAGCCCCGAAGACCGCTGGACTGCAGTCTCTCCCGCTCCGACATTCCGGAGGACGGGCCACGATTTCGGAGCAGGGGCCGACTCCTTCGTGGCGGCTCGTCCCCGCATTTGCTTAATCCCTCATCGGCTTCCGCCAACTCCAATCCCGGATGGCCATGGCACGCCAAGTGCTGCTGTCAGGAGCCGGATCACGGCGAAGGTTCTACTGCGCCGCTGTTTGCTCCTCTAACAACTGGTCATCGTTATGAGTTCAAGTGCCGGAACAAGAGCCGGACGCTCCTCATGGAGATCGACCGCCCGAGTGATTGCGGCCGTCGCGGTTCTCCTGATCGTTGCGCCACGAGAGGCACACGCGTCGCTGCTTTCGCACGAGGCGGAAGACAAGCTCGCGACCTTTCTCGCCCTCTTCATCCTGTTCGTCGTCCCTGTCGTCCTCATCGCGCTGTTCTGGATGGTCCACATCCTTCCGGAGCAGATCGCCCACAAGCGCAATCATCCGCAGTTCGAGGCCATCCGCACGCTGTGTTTGCTGTCGCTGGTCTTTGGCGGGCTGCTCTGGCCGATAGCCTGGATCTGGGCCTATTCGAAGCCGGTGATGCACAAATTGGCGTACGGAACCGACACGCTGCACGAGCACGAAGAGGAGAGCGGCGTCGAAGGAGGCCTGAAGCTTCGCGAGAAGAGCCTGGGCCTGCATGAACGGCTCGCACGCCTGGAGGCTCAGAACATTCCCGACGTCGAACTGGCGAAGCTCCGCGCCGATGTCGAGGCGATCGAGTCCAAGTTCTCGGGACACGGAGCCCGGTAATGGAAATCATTCTCCTCGGCATCTATTCGTTTTTCGTCTGGTTGATCTTCATCAAGCTGAAGCTGCTGCCCTGGACCACGCCCTGGAAGGTCGGCGTCGCGATTTTTCCGGTGGTGGCCATCGCCTGCCTTCTGCTCCTGCTCAACGTCTTCGCACCGACCACGAGCGACGTTCGTGTCGTGAACTACGTGGTGCCGATTGTTTCGCAGGTGCGCGGGCGCGTCATCGAGGTCGGGGTCGACAACAACCGCCCGGTCAAGAAAGGGGACTTGCTGTTCCGCATCGATCCGACGCCATACCAGAACGAGGTCCACTCGCTCGAAGCAAAGCTGGCGGCGGACGAGGCAAAGGTCGGCGCGGACCGCCAGCGAGTGGCCGAATCCAGGGCCAAGCTCCCCGACGCACAGTCCACCGAGCCCCAGCTGCAGGAACAGCTGAAGGAGGCGAACGGCCAGGTGGAAAGGCTCAACGCGTCGCTCGACCTGGCCAAGAAACGGGTCGCGCAGAATACAGAGCTGGTTGCCGCGGGTGCAGGGAATCGCTTCGATCTCGAACAGTCGCAGACCAACGTCAACGAATTGACGGCGCAGCTGATCGCAGCGCGCGCATCTCAGCAGCAAGTGCGGGAAAAACTCGATAGCCGGGTGAACGGCGAGCTGGCCGGCGTCGCGCAGGTCAGGTCTCAGATCGCCACCGCCCAGGCGCAGGTGCAGATGTCGGAAGCTGCGGTCAAAACGACTCAAGCGCAGCTGGAAACCGCGAAGTGGGACCTATCGCAAACGACGGTGGTCGCGCCGGGAAACGGGACGATGGTCAACGTCATGCTCCGTCCCGGCTTCTTCGTAGCCGGCATGCCGTTCAACGAAGTGATGACGTTCGTGGACAACGAGTACCAGATCTTCGCGTTGTTCGGCCAGAACGAGCTGCACCAGGTCGACAAGGGAAACGAGGTCGAGATCACCCTGGACACGTACCCGGCCGCGTCATCAAGGGGCACGTGGATTCGATCATCTGGGCCCAGGGTCAGGGCCAGATCGAGGCCTCAGGTGATTTGCCGAAGACGACCTTCGTTCCGCCTCCCGGCCGGTTCCCGGTGAAGGTGGTCGTTGACGAACACGACAAAGACGTGTTTCTCGCCGCCGGCGCCCGCGGCGCCGCCGCGATCTACACCGAACATCTCACGCTGGTCCACATCATCCGGAAGGTGCTGCTGCGGGTGGCGTCGTATCTCGACTACATCATCATCAAGCACAGCATCCACATCGGGCACTGACAGGAATCGCGATGCTTCGCTGCTCCCACGCTCGCACCGGTTTGCCGACCTGGCTCGGGTTCGCGGTGTCGCTCACCGCCGCCGTCCTGACATCGTCGTCGTGCGTGTTGAAGAAACCGCCGGACGCGACCGCCATCAAGGGGGAGGCGATGCCTAAGGTCCAGGTCCCCACGGTCTGGACCACCCGGGCGAACGTCGCAGGCATCGTGACCGATAACTGGCTGGCGACGTTTCAGGATGACCAGCTGACCGCGGCCGTGACAGAAGCGATCGCGAACAACGCCGATTTGAGTCTGGCTGCGGCCAGGGTTGAGCAGGCCATGCTCTATGCCAGGCTCGCGGGCGCGAAGCTGTATCCGTCGGTCGATCTGCTCGCAAAAGGCGGCGGGAAGATGTCAGGGGACGGTTCGGGCATTCAAGGCGCGGTGCTGACGTTGAGTTGGGAGCTCGATCTCTGGGGGCGGGTCCGCTACGGCCGCGCGGCTGCCGCCGCGGACGCCCGCTCGGCCGAGGCCGATTTCGAGTACGCGCGGCAGTCGATGGCGGCGCTCGTGGCCAAGAGCTGGTTTCTCGCGACCGAAGCAGGATTGCAGGCGGAGGTGGCGCGCGCGACGATTCGTGATGGCGAGCAGCTCGTGACCCTTGCGGAAACCCGTGCGCGGGTTGGCGTCGGCAACGACGAAGACCTTTACATCGCGCGCGCGAATGTCGGAACCAATCGCGATCTCTTGCGACAGGTCGAGCTCGCACGCGAACAGGCAATCCGCGCGCTGGAGCTCTTGCTCGGGCGCTACCCTTCCGCGGCCGCAGCGATCGCTGTGCAGCTGCCCAACCAGCCGCCGGACGTTCCCTCAGGCCTGCCATCAGAGCTTCTCGAGCGCCGACCGGACGTGGTCGCTGCCGAGCGCCGCGTCGCCGCCGCCTTCAACCGGGTACACGAGGCCAAGGCCGCCCGCCTGCCGGCGATCGCGCTGACCACCGGCGTCAGCAGCATCTCGAGCGACCTGTTCGTCCTCGAGAACCACGACAACCCGGTGTGGAACGTCGGCGCGAATCTGCTGGCCCCCATATACAGGGGGGGCGCGCTCAAGAGGCAAGTCGAGATCCGCACGGCCGAACAGAAACAGTCGATCGCCAGTTATGCGTCCATCGGTCTTCGCGCGTTCGGTGAAGTGGAGAATGCGCTGGCCGCAGAGATCGCCGCGCGCGACCGCGAACAGATTCTGACGCAGACGGTCGCGGACAATCAGCGCGCGACGGAGATCGTCCGAACCCGGTACAAGGTTGGCAGCACCGATCTGCGATACGTGACGCAGCGTCAACTGGCCCTGAATGCGACGCAGTCGGCGCTCCTGCGGGCGCAGGCCGAGCAGCGCGTACAGCGCGTGAATCTCCATCTGGCGCTTGGTGGCAGCTTCGAGCCGAAGCCACAGCCGCCGCCACCGCAGCAGCCGGCTGGGAAGTCGGGGCAATAGACGCCTCCGAGAACACTGCTTAATAAGCCACAGAAGAACACAGAAAAACACAGCAAAGAAAGACCTCGTCCCTACTGCGTTCTTCCCTCCCTGGGGGAGTGTCAGAAATTCTGTGTGCGGGCGGTTGATCTCGTCTTCACCATGAAACGAGGATGCGTGTGGGCGCTGTGGGAAACCGCGGTCTGTGCGGTTTTCCAAGGGCCGGTGGGCGCGGTCTTGGCGTCCACGGGCCCGGCAGCGTCCATGCGCGGGTTCATTCTACGACGCGGGGAGTGGTGAAGCGATCCTCGAAGAGGATCGCAAACTGCTGCATCGCGAGGTGCCAGTGGTTGCCGGCCTTCTCGCCCCACCGGGCCGTAATGTTGCGCAGCGCGAGCCAGATCAGTTTGGTCGCCGCCTCGTCGGTCGGAAAGTGGCCGCGGGTCTTGATGATCTTGCGCACGCGCGCATTGACGCTCTCGAGCGCGTTCGTCGTGTAGATCACGCGCCGGACCTCTGGCGGGAACGCGAAGAACGGGATGACCTGCGGCCAGGCGCGACGCCACGACGCGACGACGGTCGGAAAGCGAATCCCCCACGGGCCGCGCGCGAACCCGTCGAGCGCCTCGGCGGCGGCGTCGGCGCTGACCGCCGTGTAGATCGGGCGGAGCGCGGCCGCGAGGAGTTTCCGATCACGCGCACTGGCGAAGTCGAGGCTGTGCCGAAGCAAATGGACGATGCAGGTCTGCAGCGTCGTCAGCGGAAACACGGCCGCCAGCGCCTCGCTCATGCCCTTGAGGCCATCGGTGACCGCGATGAGGATGTCCTGGCACCCGCGGACCTTGAGATCGGTGAAGACCTTCATCCAGAATTTCGCGCCCTCGGTCTGCTCGATCCAGATGCCGAGGATGTCGCGGGTGCCATTGGGCAGCACGGCGAGCGCGAGGTACACCGCCTTGCTCCGCACCGTCGCCTCGTCGCGAATCTTGACGCGCAAGGCGTCGAAGAAGACGACCGGATACATCGGCTCGAGCGGCCGCTGCTGCCACGCGCGTGACCTCCGCCACCACCGCGTCGGTCACCGCGCTAATCAGATCCGGCGAGACCTCGACGGCATACATCTCGGCGAGGAACGCTTGAATCTCGCGCACCGTCATCCCGCGGGCGTAGAGCGCGAGAATCTTGTCGTCGAAGCCGGCGAACCGGCGCGCATGCTTGGGAATCAGTCGTGGCTCGAATGTCCCGGCCCGGTCGCGCGGCACGTCGATGGCGAGCGGCCCATCGTCGGTCAACACGGTCTTGCCGCTGGTCCCGTTGCGATGATTGGCGACGTCCTCCGGCTTGGCGCCGCCGGGCGGATAGCCCAGGTGATGCGTCAGCTCGCCACCGAGCGCCCGTTCCACGATGGCTTTCTTGAAGCGACGGACGGCGGCGTCGAGCTCCTCGAGCGAGAGCGGCCCTTGCCGCACGAACTGATCGAGAATCTCCGCGGGCACAGGGGTCAGCGGCGTGTCAGGCGCCAGGCTCTTGCGTTTTCGGGGCGGCATAGGCTCTCCTCATGCTATGCCTCACACACAGAATTCCTGACACTCTCAGAGGGAATTCTTCTTACTGTGTTCTTCTGTGTTTCTGTGTGCGGTCTGTGTTCGGATCTGTGTTTTTCTGTGGCCTGTGTTCTTCTGTGTTTTTCTGTGGCCCTTTGAGCTGTGTTCTTCTGCGGCTTGAATTGGTCCGCAGGCCAGTGGCGTTTCACCGCTTCTGCAGGACCTTCTGCGGCTGGCGCGGCGGCCGTGCCCGCCAGATACATCGTCTGCGACGGAAACGCGAACTGCGTGCCGGCCTTCGCCACTATGTCGGTCACGCCGAACAGCAACTCCTCCTGGATCTCCAGGAAATGATTCCAGTCGCGCGCGAACACGTAGGCGAACACGTCCACATCGAGCGAAAACGCGCCGAGATTGAGGAAGCGGACTCGGATTGACTGGCGGTCGATCCGTGGATCGTCCCCGAGCATCTTGCGAATGCCCTCCAGCACGGCACGCAACTGGGACGGCGTGGTCTCGTAGACGAGGCCGACGGCCGGGTGGAACCAGAACTTGTCGCGCACCGAGAGCGTCTCGACGCTGGCGTTGGCGATCTGGCTGTTCGGGATGCTGATCATCGTCCGGTCGATCGTTCGAATCCACGTCGAACGCAGCCCGATGTGATCGACCGTCCCGATCAAGGTCCCCAGCTTCATCGTGTCGCCAACCCGCACGGCCTTGTCGAAGATCAGCGACGCACCCGCGATGACGTTTTCGAGCGTCTTCTGTGCAGCGAGCGCCACCGCGATGCCGCCGACGCCGAGCCCCGCCAGTGCCGGCGTCGGATCGACCCCGAAGCGGCGGAGAGTCACGAGCAGTGCGACAAAGATCACCAGCGCGTCGACGCCGCGGCGGGCCAGGCGCAGCAGGGACACGGCGGCGGTGTTCGAGGGAGGGAATCGGCGAAGCGTGTACGCTTCGATTTCTTTCCCCAGCCGCATCAGGAGCCACGCGACCCCGATGATGGTGAGAAGAGCCGTCAGGTTCGAAAAGAACTGACGAGACCGGAACGACAAGGAAACCATGGAGAGAATCCAGCGGGTCGTCAGTGCGAGGAGCAACAGTCGCGCGGGTGGGGGCAGCGCGTTGCGATCGAGAAAACCCGGCTGTTTGAATATCCGGCGCGAGGTGGTGCGAGAGAGTGGAGTGAGAAGTCGGTTCAACAGGGCGATCGCGAGGTAGAGCAGCGGAAAGCCGACCAGAAGGGCGAGCCACTCGAAGACCGGAACGCCTCGCACTCGTGTGTCGGTGAGGAATCGAGGAAGGGCCACGGTCGCCTGGCTCTCCAGGACCTGCTCGTAGACGGTCGGTATGACGTCGAGCGTCTGCGCCGAAAACAGCCAGATGGGGCCGAGTTTTGCGAGCTCGACGCGTTCGAGCACGATGTCCAGGGGGGCACCGTCAACGTCCAGGGTCGCGATGCGCTCCTCGTCGGGCGATCGCGGATTCACCCGCGATCCCTCGGGGGTGTCGTTCACCTCCGTGAGGCGGACCGGCAGTTTCGCATCGAGCACCGCGAACAGTTGCTCGGCGCGCTGCTCCGCCGCCGCATCTCCCAGCCTGGTATTCAGGTATTGACGCGCCAGGCGGTAGTCACCCTTCCGCGCGGCGGTGAGGAATCCGCGCACGGCTCCTCGCGGAGTACTGCGGCCGAGCGTGTCTTTTGGAGTTTCAGTCGCCGCTGGCGGCTGTGGGTCCGGTTTCGACTGCGCCTCGACAGCAGGCACTAACAGCAGGCACGCCACCAGAGACACGCCCAGCGCACCCGGCCACGACGGCATCCTTTTACCTCCACGCCGACTCACCGCAGACAAGACCTCGATGTTGCGAAGTGCGTGCCCGCCCCTCGTCCGATGTCCCCATGAAGATCCAGCGCCGCGGCGTTCAGAACCCCGAAATGCCGGAGCGCCATCCGACATTCCGTGCGCCGGTTTGTCAGGAGTGAGCTTACCCCCCGCGTGGCACCGCAGGTCCGGTGGCAGAACCGGTGCAGCTTGCCAGAGGGCTCATGACTCGCGCGTTCGCGCTCTCCATCGTGCTGTTCGTGGTGGCGCCCGCACTCGCGCGAGCCCAGGATCCGGCGCCGGCGCCAGACCCGCCTGCGACCCAGGAGAAGGAGCGGACCACCGGACTGCCCTCGACCATCAAGTGGACTTTCAACCTCGACGCCGGATGGGGCACGTTCGGCTTCGCGAATTCGCTCTACAACAACCCGAAGGAACCGGGCGTCAACGAAAACCTCAGCGATCAGTGGTTCGAAGGCTTCGTCAGGCCTGCCCTCTCCGGACACTACACGCTGGCGTCGGAAAGCGAGATCTACGGAAAGGTCAGCGCCGTTGGAGAGCGCACCTACGGGTCCGTTCCCGAGTCCTTCGGCCAGGACGTGTCGTCATTCGGTCCCGAGGATTTGTACATCGGCTGGCGTTCGGGAACATCGCTGACGATCGGCGACAACGCGCTCGACTTCACGCTCGGACGCAGCCAGTACCAGATTGGGCACGGGTTTCTTCTGCATGACGGCGCCGCCGAAGGCGGAACGCGCGGCGGCTACTGGACGAACGCCAGAAAGGCGTTCGAGTTCGCTGCCATTGGGCGATTCAAACCCGGGCCTCACACAGTCGAGATGTTTTATCTCGACAAGGACGAACTGCCGGAGAGCGACAGCGGCACGCGGCTCTTCGGCCTCAACTACGAATACAGAACCGGCGAGGACGACTCGACGACGATCGGGGCGACCTACATGAAATTTGCGGCGAAGCCGGACGTCGAACCGGGCCGCGACGGATTGAACGTCTTCAACCTGCGAGCGTACACCGCGCCGATCCCCTCGGCGCCCGGTGTCTCGTTCGAGTTCGAGTACGCCTCGGAACGGAACGGCGAGGCGCTCGATTCCAATGCGTGGACGCTGCTTGGAGCGTACGAGCTGCAGGACGTGTCGTGGAAACCCAAACTCTCGTATCGCTACGCCTTCTTTCAGGGCGACGACCCCGCGACCGCGGCGAACGAGAGCTTCGATCCGCTGTTACCCGGCTTCTACGACTGGGGCAGCTGGTGGCAGGGAGAAATTGCGGGCGAGTCACTTCATCTCGAACTCGAACCTGAAGTCGCACCAGATCCGCGCGCACGTCACGCCGAGTGAGGCGGTCAGCGGAGGACTGATCTTCTACAAGTTCAGCCTCGATCACCCGCAGTCGTTGGCGCCGGAGGTGACGGAAAAAGACGTCGCGTCCGAGCTGGACGCCTACATCGATTGGAAGGTCAACGGCAATTTCACGCTGAGCCTTGTTGCCGCGTACGCCGATCCGGGCAAGGCCGTTCAGCAGTTCACGGGCCGAACGAAGAACTTCGCGTACGGAATGGTCTATTTCGGATACAGCTTCTGAACAAACTCACGCGACCGCCCGCCACCGCAAGCGGACCAGGCACGCGGCAATCAGCACCGCGCCGACACTCACGCTGGCCAGCCGCATGAGTTCGGTGTAGAGCGTCCGGCCCAGCAGATCGAAGATCGTGAAGCTCGTGAGGAAGAAGCCCAGCAGCGCCACACCGCGCCAGCTCACTGACAAATCGTGCAACCGATCCACAAGACACATGTAAGCGGGCAGTCCGAGCAGGAGCACGTAATCCCAGCCCTGCGGCGACAACAGCGGCACGAGCACGAAGAAATACGCGCCCTCCAGGTAGTTGGGCTCCGGCACGTGCCGGCGTCGCGACATGACGGCCACCCCCGCCGCGACGGCGGCGACCGTGGAGGCTATGGCGAGCCACGATGCCATCGGGCCCGGCTGGATCCACTTCGCCCACATCGAAGCGAACGAAATAGTCTCGGGCGCCAACAGGTTCGGTCCGGTCGTCTGGGTAACGGTGCGATACCATTCGTGCAGCTCGACGAGGTTACCGTTCCAACCGTAGGAGACCGCCGGCAATGCCAATCCGGCCGCCAGGACCAGCGCAAACACGACCAAAGGGCGCCAGCCGAGCGTCCAGATCAGCCAGGGTACCAGGACGAGCGCATACGGCTTGACGAACACGCCAGCGGCGATGGCTGCGGCGGCAGCGAATCCTTTACGGTGCTGCGCGGCGATGATCGCGCCGACGAGGAGCAGTCCGAGCGGGAGGTTGAAATTACCGAACGCCAGCTCCTTGACGAGAAACTTCGCGGTCAGGAGCAGCGTGAGCCAGATGAGCGCCCGCTCAGACCGTCGCCGGTCGGGCAACGCCGCGAGGGACGCGCGGAGAAAAGCCCAGGTCATGGCCACCGTCAGCGCGAACCACGTGACCTCTCCGGCTCGCCTGGACATAAACGTGAACGGCACCATGACGAGGGCGAACGCCGGCAGGTATTTCGTACTGATAGTGGCCATCATCCGTCCGGTACAGCGTCTCGTGCGCAAGGAAGCGCACCGCCGCGGTGCGGGGCACGGGAAAATCGACAAGTTCCGAACGCCTGTGTCGAAGGAGGCCGTAGGCACCGGCGACGATCAGCACGAAGAGGACGATGGAACTCAAGACCGACCGCAGGCGGAGCGGCACGCAGTGAAGTGTACCATTTGCACATTCGTGATTGCGCGTTGCGCAGAATGGTACGAACGTCACCGTGAATGCGAAGCTCATGCGGACCCTCGACTTCTGGGTCGGGATCCCGCTCACGTTTCTCCTGACCGCGATCGATCGCGCCCTCCGCCTGGTTGGACTCGCGGCTTCGCCGGACGGCAGGCCGCGCAACATCCTGTTCATGCAGCTCGCCGAGATGGGCACGATGGTCGTGGCCTACCCGTCACTCCGAAAAGCGCGTGAGCTCTTTCCGGATGCCACGCTGCACTTCCTGTGCTTCACGCAGATTCGATCCAGCGTGGAGATGCTCGAGATGATCCCCGCCGAGAACATCGTCACGATCGACGCCGACTCGGCCGCGTCGTTCCTGCGCGACACGTGTGCCTTTGCCTGGCGCGCGCGCAAACGCCGCATCGACACGGTGATCGACCTCGAGGCATTTGTCAGGTACAGCAGCGTGCTGAGCTATCTATCGGGCGCCCGGCGGCGCGTCGGCTTCCATCGCTTCAATCAGGAAGGGCTGTCCACCGGGGATCTGCTGACGCATAAAGTGCTCTACAACGCGCACGTTCACGCCGCCCATTCGTTCCTCGATCTCGTGCACGCGCTCGACGCGCCCGACGACCAGGTGCCACGCGTGAAGCGACCCAGGGCGATGGACAGCCTCGAGGTGCCAAAGATCCGGACGGATACCGACGCCGCGTCTGACATCTGGAAAAAACTCCGGGCGATCGACGGCGATGTCGGACCGGCTCGCAAGCTCGTGGTGCTCAATCCGAACTCGAGCGCCCGATTTCCCATGCGACGCTTACCCCTTGACTCCTTCACCGAGCTGGCTCGCACGCTGCTGGAGGATCCCGAGGTCTTCGTCCTGATCACCGGAGTGGCCAGCGAGAAACCCGACGCGCAGTACATCTGCTCACGGATCGGGTCGCGGCGCATGCTGGACCTGACCGGCCGGACCACGCTGAAAGAACTCCTGCACCTGTTCAATCTCGCACACGTGCTGGTGACGAGCGACTCGGGACCGGCGCACTTCGCGGCGCTCACCCGGATCCATGTCGTCGTGTTCTTCGGACCAGAGATTCCCGAGCGCTATCGGCCGCTCACCACCCGCGTGGACGTCGTCCATACCGGATACACCTGCAGTCCCTGCATCGGTCCGCAGAATCAGCGGCTGTCACCGTGCAACGACAATCAGTGCATGAAAAGTATCAGCGTTCAAGAGGTGTCAGTGCTGGTTCGAAGGCGTCTCGAGTCGGCGTGGTCATCGACCGTTCTAGCCACCCAGCGCAATCGTGATTCCAACCAGGACTACGCCGAGGAGCGTCATAGCGAGGCCGGCCCAGAGCGGGTTGTGACCACCGTGGCGCGCGAGCCAGGATCCGGTCACGAATAGCATCACGAGGGCCACGAGGTTTGACAGCCGCAGCGCGAGGCGGACGTTCGTGACCACGAGAAACGGAACGACGATTGGGAACGTGGAGAGGAACACGAGCAGAAACACGGCGAGCGCCCCGAGCCAGTCCTTTTTTGTCAGCGCAGCAGATGCCGGCAGATCGGCGATGCCGAGCAGTTTCTGGCGCATGTGCTCGAGGGTCAGCGGCTCGAGCGTCGATGCCAGTATCGGCGGGACGGCGCCGGCGATGACGCGGTGGGCGGCCTCCGGGCTCGCCGCGCTGCGCACGGCCTGAATCGTCAGCAGGCCGTGCCCGCGCTCGGTCAGCGAGCTCATGAGAAACATGACGGCGTCCACCAGGCCCCACGCGATGTTGCACCCGATGACGCCGACGAGCAGCGTCCTGACCTCCTCGCGATCCGCCGTGGCCGCGCTGAGCGTCCCGGTGAACGTCAGCGCCATGATCAGGCCGAAGAGGACCTCGGACACGCGGGCGACGGGGTCGAGAACGCGCTCTTTCCGCTCGGTTGTCACCGAGCGATTTCCCATGATGCGTCCGGGTTGTAGAGGGTCATCCCCTTCGCCTCGGCGTCCGTTCCCTGACCAGATCCTTCTGCCGGACGCTGCCGTCCTGATTGACGATGAACGTCATGACACCCGTGGCGTCGTACTGAGCCGGCCACGCCACCAGGGCAAATCCGCCCGACATCCGGTCTTGGGTGATGTAATTCTTTGCGCCGCCCGGCGCCGCAGGCCCTTGTGCGGTCAGGATCCGGAAGTAGTACCCGTGAAACGGCGAAGGCTGCGCCTGAGTCAGGTCTCGTCCTTCCGCCGACGCTTCCGCCACGAGGTCACCGAGTGGGCTGGCTTTCTGACCAAGTGCGGCACGCCAGTAGAGTCCGTTCTGCTGACCGGCCGTGCTGCGCAAGGTCGTGGCGTACAGGCGGGCCGGCTTGCCGTCGTGGCTCTCGCGCGCGTAGAGCTGCTGGGCCTTGACGTAGGTCTGGCAGAGGCGAATCACGGCGAGCTCGTTTCTGCCGATGCGGCGGGCGATGACTTCTTCCTTGCCCACGGCGGTATCGAATCGCCAGGCGTTTCCCTCTTTCACCAGCGGAACCGGAAACGGCCACGATTCGTGACCGATGACCAGCGTCTTGCCGTTGGTTCCCTGATCGATCCATCGCCATCCCTCTTTGAATGCGACGTTGAAGACCTGTCGACTGCGGCGCGACCTTGTCGGGTCGGACGCGTCAACCAGGTCCTTTACGTCGCCTCCGAAGATGGCCATCAACCCGTCGTTGCCTTGTGCTTTGGCGGCATCGTTCAAGGCCTGCGCGGCTTCCTCGGGCGTCTGGAATGTCCGCTGACCCGTCTCTCGAGGGCCGCTCTTGCAGCACAGGGTTGCTGCCAACGCCACACACACAAGGGCCCGGCCGGCCAGTCCGCTCATGCTCATCGGATCACCGCCTTCTCGAACCGCCGCTGCGCGAGCTGCCGCGGCTGCTTTGTCCGCGCTGGCTTGCGGCGCGTTCCGACTTTCCACTCGAGTAGCCTGAGAACGCATCCGATTTGGTGCCGCTTCGTTCGGTGCTCGTGCTGCGGCTTCGGTCACCGGTGTACCCGCGGGACTCCGCGGCCGCGGTGCCCGAGCTTCGCGCTTCAGAAGCTTTGCCCTGGGCATCGGTCCTGCGCTGTTCTCGCTGCGCCTGGGTTTCGGGGCGATTCTCCTGGCGGCTTTCTGTTCGCTCGGTGCGCTGCTCCTGCGCGTTGTTCGCGCGGTCGCCGCGTTCATCTGCTATGTCTTCGCGGTGGTCCTGCCAGTCCTCGCGCGCGTCCTCGCGGTTGTCGTACCAGTCGTCCCACGCGTCGTTGTACATGTAGAAGCCACCGTGCATGCCGTACGGCCCGTAGTAGTAGTTGTTGTCGAACGCCGCACCAATCGCGATGCCGGCCGTGAAGCCAATCAGTCCCGCCGCGATGGCTTCCTCGGTGTTGTCGTCTTCCTTGATGATCACGGTGGATGACGTGGGTGCGGTATAGACGGTCGCCGGGTTGTACTGCGGCACGTACACGACCTGCGGGTTGGACGGTTCGATGATGATGACCTGCTCGCCTGACGAAGTCGTCTTCGTTTCGACCTGCTGCTGCTGGTTGGTCTTCAGTTTCCCGGCATCCCTGGCCTTGGTCCTCAGGCGCTGAATGCTGGCAAATACGCCCTTCGGGTCGGTGGTGAATGCCTGACCAAGCCTGGTGGTCCAGTCCGATTGACTCGACATGTAGGTGACCACCTGGGGGAAGAGCACGAGCGCGACGAAGCTGCCATCGAAGCCTGATTTTCCGGCCGCGTCCTGAAGCTCGCTGCCGGTGAGCGATTGACTCGCGAGCCACTCGTGGAGTGCGCCGATCTTGCCCGGGTTCTGGGCCGCGATGAGCATCTGCGACAGGAGCTGATCCGGATAGAGCGCGACCGGTCCCAGCAATTGATCGAGTTCGGTTGCCGATGGGGGCTTCGTGGTCTTCGCACTTTGCGATTGGCCCGCGAGTTCGTACGCGTGCGATCGCGGGGAACGCCCAAGGCCACTCCCGGTGACCACGAATGCCGCGGTGACGATGACGACGAGCGTGCGCATGCCGGCAGCCTCCTGGACCCGGGGTCAGACCCCGGTCGTCGAATTACACACTTTTCGCGTCGGCGCACTTCGCGGGAGTCCAGGCAGACTCGTGCAAGCCACGGACCTGTTGCACGGGTCGAGGCCGTCGCAAGCAAACCACTCACATCGAATGACTTGACTGGATCCCGCGGTACGGCCTCGCAAGGTGGCCGCGGGCATTGCCTCCGCTGGCTCGGAGTTTCTCCGGCGCGCCGGATGAATCGCTTCGAGCCACGCGACTGCCCGCTCGATTATCGAGGCCGAAACGGGGCGGGCGGGCGCCGTAGCCGCTCGGCATGCCGGTTGCTCAGCTGTTTCGACCTTTTCTGCGCAGTAGGGAGGTTCACGATAGTGTCGCTGCCCTTGTTCCGGCGAACCCTTGGTGTCGCTGGGAGCGTGCTTCTCAGCGTCCTGGCCGTCGAGTTCATCACGGCCCAACAGCCCCCACAACGCTTCGGTGGGGCTTACTCGGAGCTCGACGCTCGTCGGCAGCAACTGGTCATCGATTGGGTGGCGCGATTCACCAAGGTGACCGGTCAGAACATCGAGGCGCGTTCGTTCTACGACGACAGGCTCAGCCTGTCCACGAAGACGACCTTCGACGCGGTCACGCATGCCCTGATGACGACTCCGCTGACCGACGCGTCGGACCAGAAGTTCGGCGACGGCCTGGCGCTCGTCGAGCGCGTTGACACCGTCAAAGGCGAAGTCTCGGGAACATCGGGCGACCGGCAGTTTCGGCTGTACGTCCGATTGACGCCGAACGCGCGCGAGATGCTGGAGCGCTCGCGCGAGTTCAAGCGCAGAGTGGACAACACCGTCTATCACAAGGGCTATCCGACCAATTACCGCGAACAAAACGGCACGCCCTCGATCCAGGTATCAATTGCGCTGGATGGTCGCCTGGCCGATATCGACGTGGACTATCGATCGTCGATGTTCCCCGGCATGTTGTTCAACGGCCACCTCAGCGCGGCGAACTCGGACGTCCGCGCCGGCGACAACGCGGAGCGCCACGCCGCGAGGTGGTCAGGGTTTCAGAACTGGTGGCGAAGCTTCTTCGGTGCGAGCCTCGATCGGACTCCTGACACCAAGGAGACGCCCGCGTTTGCTCTGCCGAAGGTCCCGCGCGCGGGCAAGAAGAACATCAATGTGATGGTGCCTGATTTCCTGCAGGCCTGGCTCGTGGAAGGCAACGTGGTGGCGGCGATGGGTTATGTGTCGGAACGGTCCTACGCGTGCCTGGCGCAGGATGCGCCCGATCCGTCTGCCTTCGACCGCGGACTCGCGCCGGTTCAGATCATGGTCAATCTGAAAGCCGCCCACGACGCCCTCGGCAAGCACGACTCGCTCGAGGGGCTGTCGATCGGGGTGCCGCTTCCGATCCCAGGGCTTCGCGCGGTGTCGCAGCCTCATCAAGCCCAGTTCGCGCTCTACGACATTCCCGACGATCTCGCGGACAGGTTCGACTGCGCAAGCCGGCTGACACCGGGCGCGCCGACGAAGCAACCGCGCGCGTACGGCCAGCACTTTGGTTCGACCTTCCGCATCGCCGGAGCGAGGAGCGACACGTCGATCGCGCTCCTGTGGGCCAAAGAGGACGGGTATTGGAAGATCGTGTCCTGGTTCGTCGCGCCGAAGCCCGACGAGACGCCGGTTGCGCCGGCGCCCCCCGAGCCTACGGTCGTGCGGATCAAAGCCGACCCCGCCCTCGTCCAGGCCGCGCAAAACTTCGTGGACTCGTGGCTGATTCGCAAGAACTACGATGCCGCGTTTGGATACCTGTCGGCGAGAAGCTATGCGTGCTACGACGTCGTGCGGGGCCCCGACGCTCCCCCGTCAACATCGGCAGACGATGCCAGCCGAAAGATCCGCGCAAGTCTCGAACGCATCGGCCAGTGGGTTGGCACACCGGGCAATCTGGAAGCGATCCTCGAGGCCGCCGAGCCGCGCCACGCGTCGATTCGCGTACTGGACCAGCCGTACTCGGGGATGTTCAGCCTCGTCAGCCTCCCCACCGCGCTTGGCGACGCCGTCGAGTGTGACGCCCGCGCCCGTGGCGCGGTCCCGCCGGATCCCCTGCCGCTCGAGTACGGCGAAGCCTTCGGCATGACGTTCCGCTTTCGCACGCAGAGCGGCGACGCGCCGATCCTGCGCCTGCTCTGGCGGAAAGAAGCCAACGCCTGGCGAGTCACGTCGTACGACGTCGAGTTGCCATAGCAGGCTGCTGAAAAGTGACTTCCAGCGTGCCCGCGATCGGCGCGCCACCACCGAAAGCGACGAGGCCACGTCAGCTCCCCGGCGCCTCGGCCTAACGGGCGGAAAACCACGCCTCCGGCGATTGCCTCACGATGTCCGCGTCGGCTTGGGTTTCTCGAACGACAGCCAACCATCATTCGCGCGCTCGGGCAATCCAACCACCATTGTCGAAACAGCGCCGCCGCGGATCGGAACGCCTGCGGCGTGGTTTTCAAAACTGACGTAGCGCCCTGGCCGCATCGCGCCGGGGAGCTGACGTGGCCTCGCCGCTGCCGACGCGCGGGCGGGGTTGCGTCGCCGCGACCTTGAGCGCCGTGACACGCGATAGCTCTAAATCAGCTTCGCAGGTGTTCCGATCGCCGGCGGCGATGAGTACGCTATCAGCGTCGCGGCCAACCCCGACGCTGAACAGTCGGCTCACCGGCGTTCGGCAAGCCCCAACCGACGGCGCAATCGTGAGGCACGCACCGGAGAAGCTGATTTTCCACGGCGCGAAACGGGAGCAAGACGTAACCCCGGCTGCGCGGCGGCAGTAGCCACCAGCCAGCAGCTGGCCTGGCAGAACCCTGTAGAACCAAGTAGAACCTACTAGATCTCCCCACGACCGGCGGCGGGGTCACGCCCGTCACTGGCTCACATCCCTCAGTTCGAAGCTCGCCATTCCAAGCCACCCGCGAGTAATCGTGGAGTTGTTGTAAGAATCATCTTTACTTCGATGGCCAGCTCGTGCACAATTCTTCGCAATAAGCTCATCTGTAGATGTCTTGACCCCAAAAACCTCACCCACTGGTTTTAGGTCAGGACAATCCCCGTATCCCCGCGGGGCGCTAACACGAAAGTTCAGCGGTTCGAAGACTCACACGATTGACGCCCTGCCAGGCTGGCGGGGCAATGAGACGTCAGTGCATAGGCAGCGTCAGGGAATTCTGGAGGGGTGATGAGACTCGCGATTGCAATGCTGGTTTTCGTGTCGGCACTCGCGGCCAGCGCCGCTCCCGTTCGTGCCCAGGAGCAGACGCAATCTCCTGCACCGTCGACCGAACCGAGGTCTGCCGAGCTCGCAAAATGGCTCAAAGAGTACCGCGAGTGGGAGAAGTGGTTTGAACAGTGGGGAAACAGGGTCCAGAAGAACTACAACAACGATTCAATCTGGACCCGCAAGAAGCGCCCCGACCCTCCTGCCTGGCTCCAGGGCGCATGCCAGGATGATTTAGTCTTCGATGAGCAGATGGCGAGTGCGTGCAACATTCTCATCACCTGGGACGAACAGCCGATGCAAATCATGCGGCGCCGAGAATCGCCGGTGACGACGTCAGGCGGCAAGACAGCTGACACCATCGTGAAGAGTTCGTTCTTTCAACGGGTCCACCTGACCGGATTGTGGACGCGGGCACAATATCCAGGCACGCCGGCTTACGGGATCATCGGGATGCAGGTTGCGGTGTTGGAGATCGGACGATACACGCTCCCTGCCACGGGCGTGATGCTCGTCATGGTTCCTGACGGCAAGGGCGGCCACGACTTCAAGCCGGCAACCACGTTGGGTTTCGGCTATCGGCTCTTCGACTTCGTCCCGCCCATGCACAAGACGCCGGTCAGTCTCCACATCAACGTCGCCAGAACGCACATTCATGGCATTCAGGACGCCGCGATCATTTCCGGGAGGGCGGACGTCAGTTTCATCGGATTCTCTGTGAGCGGACCGAGACGCCACTAGTCGCCCGCACGTCGCGATCGGCCGATGGATCAGCGGACTGTCAACCTGCACAGGTGACCCACCAGTCTTCGTGGACCCTCCGTTTCTTCGTGGGTCCTCCCTCTCGCGTCGTGAGATCGGATGAGCCGGCTCACGATCGAAATCTCCTGCGAAATCGCGGATTCTCTTTTTTGCTGAGCTGCGTCTAGACCCCTCTGCCAGATGGCAAGAGTCCTGCGCATGCGGTAGCCGTCCCAGGCGTTTGAATTACCTGCGACTGCCGAGCCGCGGTTCAACAGCCATCAGCGGTGCGTCGGCTGGTTCACGCGCCATTGCGCATGTCGGATGGCACTGATGGAGTCACACTCGTGTTGAAAAAAAGTCAGCGCTTGCTCTTCGCCCTCGTGTCTCTCGCTCTCTCATCTACTCTCGCGAGTGCGCAGCCTCCTGAAGTGTTGCGCAACGAAGTCACCCTGCGTGGGACGGTCGAAGCTGTCGACGTCGCCTCACGAACGGTGAGAATCCGCGGCGAACAGGGAAACGTCGTCACGCTCGACGTCCCGCAGTCGGTCGCACGCTTCGACCAGATCAAGGTCGGCGATCTCATCACCGCGTCGTACTTCGACGTCGTGAGCGTTAAGCCGAAGGCGGCCGGAGAGCCGGCCGTTGACCGGTCGATCGCTCCCATCACATCGCCGACGTCCGAAACTCTGCCTGGCGCCGTCAAGGCACGGCAGCGAGTGACGACGGTCACCATCACGGCGTGGGACCCCGCGACGCGCGTCGTGACGTTCACAGGACCGAGCGGGGTGAGTTACACCCGCCATCTGCTGGAGCCGGACGTCGCCCTCATGGAAGGGCTCAAGGTGGGCGACCGCGCCGACGTCACCCGGACAGAGTCGGTGAGCTTTCAGGTGTCAGGGCCCACGACGGTGACGGCGACCTCGCCGGGCGCCGCGGCCGCATCGCCCGACGACTTCAGGCATCGCACCACGATCTCGGTCCTCTATGGCCCGGACAACTCGTTCCGTGGAAACATGATCAAGCAGGCAGACGGGGCGACGACCAGCGGCACGCCGATCAACCTGAACGAGACGACATACGACGACGTGTACGGCCGCGTCGATATGTTCAGGCTTGGCGTCGGCTATCGCGAGACGCCGCGCAATGAAAGCCAGTTCAACTTCATCTACGCCAAGAGCGGCGGCGCAGACGGTCAATATCGGCACGGTTGGTGGGACGCCGCTCAACGTGAACTTCAGCGATTACAAGTATTGGGGGGTCGAAGGCGGCCACCGAATCTACTTCGCCCGCACCCGCTTCACGCCCTACGTAGGGGTCCTCCTTGGCCTCAACCGGAACACCGACATCAGAGGCGTCATCCTGGACGCTCCCGGCGTGCCCCCCGGCCTCGCGGCGCAAGACAACAAGTTCTTCGAGAAATCGTGGTCGTTGAGTTTCGGCCCAACCGCGGGATTCCTCATCGGTCTTGGCCCCATCGAGTTAGTGGCCGAGACGCAGCTCCGCTGGCAGAACGGTCTGTCGGATGTCGATTGGCTCGTCGAGGAGGGCTTGCGCGACATCAACAGCGAGAGCTCGCGGTGGTCGCTCCCGTTCCTGGCCGGCATCAGGATTCGGTTCTAGCTCCTCGGACGACGGAGCGTCCGATCACGAGGCGTGGCGTCGGCGATCTGCCGGCGCCGCGCCTTGTGCAGGCAGACTCTCGCGGAGATCGCAGAGGACGCTAGAAGAGCTGTCGAGCTGCACGAGCCGACGGCTCACGTCGAAGAATCGAAGATCCGAAGATCCGAAGAGGTTCTTGCTGCTAAGACAGTCCTGTCAGCAGCTCACACTCAGCACCCGGGCGGACCGCGCTGCGCGCGGTTGAGTGAGACGGCGATCTGGAAAACAAACACCCGCGGTGAGGTGAGGTGCTTGTTTTCCAGATCGCCGTCTCACTCTAGCGGCGGCCGAAGGCCGCCGTCCGCCCAGCCTGGTGCCCTCCGTGTCTCCGCGTCTCCGTGTTGATCTTGTTCCGTGCCCTCCGGTGCGGCTCGGCGTTCTCCGCGGCCTCTGCGCGAGGCTGGTTTTCTCCGGTCTCCGCGTGTGCGTTCTCAGCGAGTGACTTCTCTCGAGGAAGGTCTTCGCATCGTCGTCAAAACGCGAGGACGGTCTGCACCATCGGCACCCAGCCAGCAGCCCTGCGCTATACGGAGTGAAGGCCCCGCTATAAGGCGCATTGTCGACGTGGAATACCTCTGTGGTGAGCCAGAGTCGCTCGGTCGGAAGGAAAAACCACTTAACCCCAGCCCCATACTCATGAGAGTTGCCGAACTCCCCATGCACCCACGATGCGCGGATATACGGCATCCACTTCTTCGGGTCGGCAAAAAAACTCGCCGAGACCTCGGCGCCGCGGTCGAATGTGGATGCGAGCGGAAGCGGTCCGTCGGCTTCGAAATCATTCAGCCAGCGCATGAAGTATTGCCCGTTGACGGCAACGCCGTTCCATTTGACGCCGCCGTCGATCGCCCACATCCTGTACGTGGCCTGATCGACCGTGACACCCGGCGCAAACGCTCCGGTCGAGAAGGTCAGCACGCCGTCGGAATTGTACAGTGACGTGTTCTCGGGACTGCTTTGATCGAGATTCGAGAACCGGTCCTCCCGGGATCTCGTGTACGCGGTGCCGAGTCGGACGCGCACTTTGTCGGAGGCGAAATAATCATCGTACATGTTGCGTGACTTGCCTGGTTCCCCGTAAGCGCCCATCGGTTCCCACCAGACACTGCCGGAAAACAGGAGATGCGTATCGATCTTGTTGGCCGAGATACTCAGGGTGTTGAGACCGTTGCCGAGGAACGCCAGATAGTTCAGCCCGTTCAACGGGTTCTCCGTTCAACCACACTCCCTGGGTGAACCCGGGGCGGAAGAAGTTGTCCGCCATGCTCCTGTCGGTTGGCGTAAAAAATGGGAACGTGGCCACCAGTGATCGGCTGCCTGGAACGCCAGTGTAGCCGCCGGTGATCGCGAGGCCCTTGCTGAACAGCCAGCCAATGTTGCTCGCGACGACGATCGAAGCAGCCCCGGCGGACGTCCAGACGGTGAAACTGTAGCGCGCCCTCTTGTCGAACACGTAGCCGCCCAGGATGAACATGGCGCGATTGACCGTGATGTCGTTGCGTGTATGAACCTCGCGGGCCACGCCCAGGTGGTCGGTGTAAGTCTCGTCGCTATCTTGAGTGTTGAGGTATCGGAGCTGGGTATTGATGTTGAACTTCAGCAGGAACGGCACCTTCTCGTCGTCGGACGTTTCCCAGATGACCATTCCATCTCGATAACGATCCTTGATTGTCTGTGGCGTGGCAGTAACGGTTACCGACTGCGGACTTGCCGGGTCTGTTTCCGCCGGCGAAGGAGCCGGAGACTGTCCGAAGGCTGAAGTCGTGAACAGCACACCGGACGTCAACGCGAGTAAGACTGAGAGTCTGATGTATACGCGATGTCCAGCCATGTGAACGTAACTCCAGTAGCCATGCTGAATTGATGGAAGTAAGGACACGTACGGCGGGATGTAAGGGGGCTCCTCATAGAGAAGGAGCCCCCTATTCAACTCAGCAGAGCACCACGGATTGGGCGAGACCAGCCTCGCTCGTTTCCTTGTACTTGCTGTTCATTTCTTTGGCGGTCTGGGCCAGGGCGATCACGGTTTCGTCGAAATTGACGCGGTGCCTGGACGCGATCTCGTTGCTGGCGATCGCGTACGCGGTCCACGCCTTGACTGCGCCGAAGGCGCATCGCTCGATGCACGGAACCTGCACGTAACCGGCGACCGGGTCGCAGGTCATGCCGAGGTGATGCTCGAGCGCCGATTCCGCGGCATTCTCGACTACCAGCGTCGGTGCGTCGTACGCAGTCGCGATTAATGCCGCGGCCATCGACGAAGCCACGCCTATCTCTGCCTGGCAGCCGCCCTCGGCCGCAGACAGCGTCGCATGGTGCTTGCAGAGATAACCGACCGCCGCGGCCGCGAGCATGCCGTCACGGATCTTCTGCCGATCGACCTTCCGGACCTCCATGAGCCCATAGACCAGCGCCGGCATCACGCCGGCGGAACCGCCGGTCGGAGCTGTGATCACGAGGTGGCCGCGTCCGTTTTCTTCCGAGGCCGCGATCGCAAATGCCGACAGCATGCCGATACCCTTGTCTGTTTGAAACTTGTCGTCCATGGCGCGCTTGTACACGGTTGCGGCCTTGCTGTGCAGCTTGATCGGGCCGGGCAGCACGTCATCCTCCGACATCGACAGCCCCGACTTCACCGTCGCGGTCATGGCGTTGATGATCTTGTCGACGAAGGCATTGACCTCCGCTTCCGACCTGCCCGCGATCGACATCTCGTTGGCAAGCATGATCTTGGCAATCGAGGTCTTGTTGCTGTCGGCGTGCTCCCGCAGTTCCTTCATCGTCCTGAACGGGTACTTCGGCGCGTTCTTCTTCGGGGGCGTATACCCTTTCCACTCGATGAATCCGCCGCCCACTGAGTAGTACTCCTGCTCGAGCAGCACGTCGTTGCCGGCGAGGAGCTTGCACGTCATGGTGTTCGGGTGTTTGAAGTCGCCCTTGGTGGCATCGTAGATGATGTCCTTGAGGCTCACGTCGATCGACTTGTCACCCAGCTTCACCGGGAACACCTGGTCAGGCTTGTCGCGCAGACCGTCCAGGAATTTCGGGTCGACCGTCGCCGGTTCTTTCCCGACCAGACCCGCGAGCGACGCTCGCTCTGTGCCGTGCCCCTTGCCGGTCGCGCTGAGGCTTCCGAACAGGTTCACCTGGAGCTTCGTCGCTTTCGCCAGCTGGTCGGCCGGCAGTTTGCTGGCGCGCTGGTAGAAGTCGTAGGTAATCCGCATCGGACCAATCGTGTGCGAGCTGGACGGGCCAGGGCCCACCTTGTAGAACTCGTCCACGGTCGTCAACACCGGCCCCTGGCCCTTCTTCACGACATCCAGGCTCGCATCGAGCGGCGGCGCCGACGACGCAGGCGCAGCGGCGGGCGGCGTCGTTGCGACAGCCTTCGCTGTTTTGTCTGCTTCCGAGCTAGAGCAACCCGTCATCACGGCGGCAGCACCGCCCACGGCGCTTCGGATCAGGAAATTGCGGCGGTCCACGCCGGATGGAACCTCGCGTGAGATCAATCCGCTGATATCTGCTAACGGATCTTCCCGAGAGGCATCACGGGGTTTCTCTGGAGAGCGGAGTGTGTCTGCAGGTTTCTCGTTGTCTTTGTTTGCCATGGTGCAACTGTTCCTCTCATCAAAAAGTCAGCGGCTCGTCGCCGGAATATGAAGTGACTCGCTACGAGCGCGTCCGGTCACCGTGGGCTCCTCGACTGAGCCTTCGAGAACCGCCTTGGATACGAAGCCGGCGATTGCGGCGCCGACACCGGAGCCAGCCAGAACAGCCAGAGCTGCTGAAGTGCCCAGCCTCCGACGAACACCGCGGTCGCAGTACTGCGCGCCGGATTGACCGAGGTGTTCGTCACCGGGATGCTGATCAGATGGATCAGCGTGAGGCCGAGGCCGATGGCGAGGCCTGCGAATCCTACTGGAGCGCGTTTGTGCGTGGTGCCGAGAATGACGACCAGGAACATGAACGTCATCACGACTTCGCACACGAGCCCCGCCACAAGCGAATACTGACCCGGTGAGTGCGCGCCGTAGCCGTTCGAGGCGAACCCGCCGGCGAGGCTGAAATCCGCGTCGCCCGCTCGCGATGAGGTACAGCACGCCGGCGCCGACGATGCCACCGAGGACTTGCGCCACGGTGTAAGGCAACAGCAGGGCGGCGGGAAAGCGACCTCCTGCCCACAGGCCGACGGAGACAGCGGGGTTGAAGTGACCGCCCGAGATCGGGCCGAGCGCGTACGCGCCCGATCAGCACCGTGAGACCGAAAGCCAGTGACACCCCGAGCAATCCGATTCCGACGGCGGGAAAGGCGGCCGCGAGGACCGCGCTGCCGCAACCTCCGAGAACGAGCCAGAACGTGCCGATAAACTCCGCCGAGAGCTTAGAGAACACGACGCACTCCTTTGCTGAAATCGAGCCGCTTGTGGCGAGCGGCGAAGAGACGGCGAGGGTCCGGGGCGATCACGGCGGATCGCCCCGGCCGTAAGCGAAGCCTCCTACTGCGCGCTCGAGCGACACCAGCATCGCTTCTGTCCAGACGATGTCGACCTTGTCGCCGACCTTCACCTTGGCGAGAGCCTCCGTGTCCTGCACCTTGGACGTGTACTTCAAGCCGCTCGGCCCGGTGAAGGTGATCGACGGGACGGCCGTGTCGATCGCCGAGATCGTGGCCGTGATCGTCGTCTGCTTGGCCTTGGTGCCACCAGGCAGGGTCTGTTCGGAACCAGTCGTGCCCTTCGCCTGGCTCATCGTGTCCGGCTCGCCGGGCTGCTTCAGCCGGAGGATGACGTTCTCGTAGTACCGGGCGTTGACCTTGTCGCCGACCTTGAGCTCCGCGAACCGCGCGATGTCCGGCCCTGCGACGACCGCCACGACGGTGCCGTCCGCCTTCTTGAGCGTGACCACGCGGGTCGAGGCGTCGATCGTCTCGACGGTGCCCGTCTCCGTTCTCATCTCTGACCTGACGGTCTTGGCCTGGGCCATGGCCGGGCGCGCCATCGCCACCAGAACTGCCGCTGCCATGATTCCTACGACCAGCCTTTTCATACGTCCTCCTCGTAGCCGCCCTGACGCGCGTTCTTTCGCTTCCCAGAGCGGTGACAGATGGGCAGGCCCCTCGAGCGCAGCCCGCGTAACGGCAGCTGTCCTGGAGGAGCGAGGCGGGACCCGACCGTCAGGGCCTGCCTGGTGCCTCGATGGACTTCTGCGGGATTGCCGATCGAAAGGTCGACGGCACATGCGGCCGATCACCCGACGGGCATCCGCAAGGCTGCAGATAGCGTGCCGGGCACGACGGCGGTAGACACGGGCATGTTCATTGAGGACTTCACGACGTGTCGCGGGTTGCGCGCGAATCGCCGACACAGTTCCCCCCAACCTGACGGAGGGCGCCCGTAATACCGTGGGCGATCAATCGTGGCACGCGGGGTGTTTTCAGGGCGTCTTGGGTCGGACCATCGGTCGCGCCGATCTCGCGTCCGGGAATGAGAATTGCGCATCGCTGAGCGACTGCAGCCGTTTGAAAGGTCGCCCCGCCGCGGACGCGACGGGATCAGCGCGGGTTTCCAACGTGTAGTGGGTCGCTCGCTCGTTCGAGGTGTCGGCACACCCACGACATCCCGCGATCTGGGCCACATCGGGCCGACGGCGACAAGGATCCCTCGTATGAGAAGTACGGTCGTGTGCCTCGCCCTGTTCTTCCTTGTGGCATGCGCCACCGTGAGCAAGAAATCGACGCATCCCAATCTCGAGCCCTGGCCGGAACTCCGCCCCGACTTCCGGGTGGAAGCGCTGCGGGTGCGCATGACCGAGTACGCGATCACGTTCGCCGCGGACGTCGACATCGCTGCCGCGTCGATTGATCTGCGAACCACCGATCCGACAGTCCGCCGCAACGCCTTGCTCTGGAAGATCGCGCGCCATACCCGAGATGCGAAAGGCGTGCTTTCGGCTGGAGCCGGTGATGGCCCTGATCGACGCGTGGATCTTCGCACGCCAGATGGATCAGCTCTTGAGCGACGGCGCTGGCGCTGGCGCCCTCGGCACATTCCAACCCGAAGCCGTCGAGGTCTCGCGCCGGCTCGTCACCGAGGTGCGGGAGATCGGCGGTTCGATTGCCGTGTCTCCCGAGGCGAAGGCCGAGTTCGAGCGCAGAGTCATCGATCCCTGGCTCAAAGAACATCCCCTTCGTGACATCACATTCGTCCGCGAATCTCCGATTGCACGCTTCGCGGAACAGTCCCGGGCGGGCGGCGACACGTTCCAGTCCGTCGCCACGATCGAGGAGCTTCTCGTCAGCCTCTCCCAGCAGGCGCGCATCTACATGGCTGATTTGCCGCGGCAGGTTCGAGGAGAAGTCGACCTGATGCGCTCCGACATCCTGCCTGCTGAAGAGTGTGGCGACGATGCAGGGCGACCTGCACGTGACCGCTGCCGCAGCGGATCGCCTCGCGTCAACCGCCGAAACCATTTCGCCGCTCGTCCTGAACGAGCGACGAATCGTCCTCGACGAAATGAGCCGGCAGCGGGCGCTGGTGATGGATGCCATCTCCGTCGAGCGGGAACAGGCGGTCAGCGCGATCGTCCGCGCGTTCGCCGCGGAACGCGGCGAAGTGCTGCGCAACGTCGATTCGGAGCGGCTGGCCACGCTCGAGTGGGCGACCAACGAGCGCCGCGAGTCGATCGCAGAACTGCGACGCGAGCTAGCCGCGTCGGTGACCGCCCTGCGCGCCGAGCGCGTCGTCGTCGTCGACGACGCTGCGCCACATCGTCGATGTGGTTTTGCTGCGCATTGCTCTTTTCATCCTCGCAGGGGTTGTGCTCGCCCCGCTCGTCGCTCACGCTTACGTTCGAGTGTGGCCGCGGCGATGACGGGAGCCGCGCTCCTGATTCCCGGTTCGGTACCGGAGATCCTACGGCATAGCGGAGGGCGCAAGGGCCAAGTCCAGACCACGCCCCGGCGTGGTCGCTTAGTTATCAACGACTTGTCGCGCGAACTCCGTCTGCGCCGGACGTGGCACCCGGCGTGCTCCACGCAACAGCAATGCGGTTTCCGATCACTCCGAACGTCGCTCTCCTTCTCTTTCTCTCTCTCTTTCTCGCGGCGCCTGCAGCCGCACAGGACGCACCAGCAGACTTGCCCACGAGTCAGAACGCCGCAGCGACCCAGGTCAATGCCGTGAGGATGACGTGCTCGTCGAAGGTTGGTGACACCACGCACTGTGCCGCCGACACGTCGAAGGGCGTTGTTCTTGCCCGTTCGTACGGCACGTCGGCGTGCCTGCTCGGGAAGACCTGGGGTTACGACGATAAGGGCGTGTGGGTGTCGGACGGGTGCGTCGCCGACTTCCTTGTCGCCGGAACCGCGACCGCAGCGCAAGCCGCCGGAGACGACGAAGAAGGCGCCGCGTTACATCCCCAACGGCGGATTCCTCATCGTCGAGGACGACCTCGGCGAAGTGTACGTCCGGCTATTCAGCTACGCACGCTATCTCAATCAGCTCGGCCTCGACGAGACCTACACGGACGCATTCGGGAAGGTCCACACGGTGCAGCGACGCCAGGACGCGCAGCTGCAGAAGTTCTTCCTCCCCTTCTCCGGCTGGTTCCTGACGCCGAATTTCCGTTACTACCTCTACGTGTGGTCGGCGAACACCTCGCAGGGCGATGCGGCGCAGGTCGTGGGCGGCGGGAACATCAGCTATGTGTTCAACAAGTACGTGACGTTTGGCGGGGGAATCACGTCGCTCCCGAGCGTTCGCAGCACGGAGGGCCAGTTCCCTTACTGGCTGGGTGTGGACGATCGCCTCATCGCCGACGAGTTCTTCCGCGGCTCCTACACGACCGGCTTCTGGCTCAAGGGCGAGATAGCGACGAAGTTCAAGTACATGGCGATGATCGCGAACAACCTGAGCACGCTCGGCGTCAGCGCGGCGCAGATGGATAACACGTTCGACACGCAGTCGTACATGTTGCAGTGGCTGCCGACGACCGGCGAGTTCGGCCTGTGGGGAACGTTTGGCGACTTCGACTATCACGAGAACCTCGCAACACGCCTGGCGATTCACTACACGTCGAGCACCGAAGACAAACAGAGCCAGCCCGGCACCGATGGGATCGAGAACAGCCAGATCCGCCTGACGGACGGCAGCCAGATCTTCACGCCGGATCTGTTCGGGCGCGGGCATCACCGTCAACCGGGTGAAGTACCGGATGTCGAGCCTGGACGGCGGACTGAAATACAAGGGCCTGTCGTCTCGAGGCCGAGTACTACTGGCGCTGGCTCAGCGACTACGAGGGCAGCAACGTCTCGGCGATCCCCGACATCAACGATCACGGATACCAGCTGCAGGCGTCGGCGATGGTCGTGCCGAAGAGCCTCCAGGTGTACTTCGGGAACTCCGGGATCTACGGCAAGTATGGCGACCCGTGGGAAGTGCGCGGAGGCCTCAACTGGTATCCGGTGAAGCAGCGCGGATTCCGTGTCAACGGCGAGTGGATTCACGTGGATCACTCGCCCGTCGGGTACACCGCGTATCCGATGCCCGTCGGTGCGAAAGGCAACGTCTTTCACGCCAGTCTCGAGTTGAACTTCTGAGGGATTTCAGGTGGGCAAGGAGCGAGTTATGGCTGACCACGTTTCCCGACGGCTCTTGGGCGCGGTCGCGTGCGTGGCCGTCGTCGCCGGGTTGTGCCTCGCGCGCACGAGCGCTCAAGTGCAACCTGCGGGATCGGCCGACAACACGTTCAACGACTCGCATTTTCACCTGACGAACTACGTCCAGAAAGGTATCGGACGTTCGCAAGTTCCTCGAGATCATGGGCACGCGCGTCGGCCGTTCGACGCTCTTCGGCATCCCGCTCCAACAGCAATGGTCGTACGCGAACTCCGGCGATTTTGCGCCGACCTACTACCTGCAGACCGACGCACCGCTCTATTACTACTCGTTCACCGACGCCTACATCGCCAGCGTCTACCGCTCGCTCTCCCCCGCCGAACAGGCGCGGTTCGATCCGATGATCACCGGCTTCAACCCGGCCGACATGTACGGCGTCGACCATATCCGTCGCGTGCTGCAAGTCTTTCCCGGCGTCTTCACCGGCATCGGCGAGTTCAGCATTCACAAGGAGTTCGTCTCGTCGAAGGTGTCGGGCGAGACCGCGAGCCTGACCAACCCGGCGCTCGATCGCATCCTCGACTTCGCGGCCGAAGCCGGTCTCGTCGTGATTCTCCACAACGACATCGACGTGCCGTTCGCGAAGGAGAACGCCGAGCCGTGTACCTGACGCAGATGAAAGCGCTGCTCAAGCGCCACCCGAAGACGTCGATCATCTGGGCACACATCGGTCTCGGCCGCGTCGTCCATCCGGTGCAGGTCTCCGAAGAGTCGGCCACGCGCAATCCGAATCAGCTGGAGATCGTCGAAGCGATGGTGACCGATCCCGGCGTTCAACCACGTCAGCTTCGACATCTCCTGGGACGAGGTCGCGAAATACGCCGTCGCGACACCGGAGTCGATCAAGCGCGTCGTCACGACACTCAACAAATACCCCGATCGGTTTCTGTTCGGCACCGACACCGTGGCGCCCTCCGCTCCGGGTCCTTACTTCGCAGTGTTCGACATATGGACGCCGGTGTGGCGTCAGCTGACGCCGGAAGCGAGTCTCAAGGTCCGCAAAGGGAACTACCAGCGGATATTCGACGAAGGGCGTCGTCGCGTCCGCGAGTGGGAAAAGGCAAACGTGAAATGAGGAGGATAGAAATGGGTAGACATGTTCGGAGTATCGCTGTCCGGGCGTGCCTGCTCGGTCTCGGGGCGCTCGCGCTGGCGACACCGTCAAGCGCACAGCCGCCGGCCCAGATCCAGCAGGCGGTTGATGCGGCCTATCAACGGTTCAGGACGCTCAACGAAGGCAAGAACGCCGACTACATTCCTGCGCTCGCCAAGGTCGATCCGAACCTGTTCGGGATCGCCCTCGTCACCGCCGACGGTAAGGTCTACACCGCCGGTGATGTGAAGACCGAGGTCTCGATCCAGTCGATCTCCAAGGTCTTCACGATGGCCCAGGTCATCCAGGAGCAGGGGCCGGACGCGATCGAGAAACGCATCGGCGTCGATGCCACGGGCGCACGGTTCAACTCGATTATCGCGGTTGAAGCCGTCAGGACGGTGAGCGGGGCGGGAGCGCCGGAGATGAACCCGCTGGTGAATCCGGGCGCGATCTCGGCGACGAGCATGGTGATGGGGCCGACGTCGGATGCGGTCTGGGCCAAGATCATCGGCTTTCACGACGCCGCCGCGGGACGACAGCTGAGCGTGCTGCAGGACGTCTACAAGTCCGAGTCCGACTCGAATCAGCGCAACCAGGCCATCGGCGCGCTCATGCTCGCCTACGGCTACATCAAGGGCAACTGGCAGCAGGCGGTCGACCTCTACACGCGTCAATGCTCCATCGGCGTGAACGCGCAGGATCTCGCCACGATGGCGGCGACGCTCGCAGCGGCCGGCAAGAATCCGGTCACCCACGCACAGGTCATTGACGCGGGCAAGGTCCCCAATGTCCTCGCCGTGATGTCAACCGCCGGACTCTACGACGACTCCGGCAAATGGCTCTACCACACGGGCCTTCCGGCCAAGAGCGGCGTCGGCGGCGGCATCATCGCCGTGTCGCCTGGCAAGTTCGGCATCGCCGTCGTCGCCCCGCCGCTCGACGCAGCCGGCAACAGCGTGAAGGCCCAGCGCGCGATCGACGCCATTTCGGCGGCGCTCGGCGGCAACCCGTATGGCGAGGCGCAGGTGCAGACGCAGACGACAACGGTCCAGGTGACTTCGCCACCCAGGCCGTCGTTCGAGATCTACGGGTTCGCGATGCTCGACATGGGGCACAACTTCAAGCAGATCCATCCGGACTGGTATGACACGCTGCGCCTCACGAAGCTGCCCGCATCGCCGAACGAGTTCGGAGAGGACAACAGCACGTTTTCCGGCGTGCGGCAGAGCCGCCTCGGCGTCAAGTCGTCGACCCCGACCGCGATGGGCGACTTGAAGACGATCTTCGAGTTCGAACTGTTCGGCACCGGCGTGGACTCGGGGCAGACCACGTTCCGCCTGCGCCACGCGTGGGGCGAGGTCGGCGCGTTTGGCGCCGGCCAGTACCGGAGCCCGTTCACCGACCCCGATGCGTTCCCCAATTCGCTCGAGTACTGGGGGCCGACGGGCCTCGCCTGGTACAGAAACGTCCAGTTCCGATGGACGCCGATCAAGGATGACAACAACAACCTGATGGTTGCGCTCGAGCGCCCGGGCGCCAGCGGCGACCAGGGCGTGTATGCCGACCGTATCGAACTGCAGGGCATCAAGGCACGGTTCCCGGTTCCCGATCTCTCAGTGGTGTACAAGTACTCCGAGAAGTGGGGCTACGTCCGCGCCGCCATGCAGCTGCGCAAGATCAAGTGGGACGACACGCTGAACGACAACCTCGACCTGTCGGGCGACGCGACAGGCTGGGGCTTCAATTTCAGCTCGAACCTCAACGCCGGCAAGAACGACGTGATCCGGATGGCTGTGGTCGTCGGCGAAGGCATCGAGAACGCCATGAACGACTCGCCGGTCGACATCGGCATCCAGAAGAACCTCCAGGACCCCCTCAGGCCGCTTCTCGGCAAGCCACTCCCGCTCGTCGGCACGAGCTTCTTCCTGGACCACAAGTGGAACGACAAATCCTCGACCGCGGTCGGCTACTCGCGCCAGGACATCGACAACAGTGACGGCCAGGCCCCCGACGCGTTCAAGGCGGGGCAGTACTTTCTGGTTAATTTGCTCTACAGCCCGGTGCCGAACGCGATGGTCGGCGGCGAGTACCAGTGGGGACGACGCGAGAACTTCTCCGATGGCTTCCACAGCGACGGATCCAAGGTGCAGTTCTCGTTCAAATACAACTTCTCGTGGAAGCTCGGAGGATAACGGCCATGACAAGACGAACGCTTCTCGTTGGCGCAGCCATTGTCGGGCTGACGACGCTCGGCGCGCGTGCGCAGTCCGGAAACATCCAGCAGGCCGTCGACGGCGCGTACGACAAGTTCAAGACGCTGAAGGAAGGCAAGAACGCCGACTACATTCCGGCGCTGGCCAAAGTCGATCCAAACCTGTTCGGCATCGCGCTCGTCACGGCTGACGGCAAGGTGTACACGGCAGGCGACGTCAAGACCGAGGTCTCGATCCAGTCGATCTCCAAGGTCTTCACCATGGCGCAGGTCATCCAGGAGCAGGGGCTCGATGCGATCGAGAAACGCATCGGCGTCGATGCCACCGGTGCGCGATTCAATTCGATCATCGCTGTGGAGGGCGTGCGGACCGTCGTCGGCACCGGCGCCCCCGAAATGAACCCGCTGGTGAATCCCGGCGCGATCTCGGCGACGAGCATGGTGACCGGCTCCAGCGCCGATCAGGTGTGGGGCAAGATCATCGGCTTCCACAACGACGCGGCCGGGCGTCAACTGAGCGTGCTGCAGGATGTCTACAAGTCCGAGTCCGACTCCAACCAGCGCAACCAGGCGATCGGCGCGCTGATGCTGGCCTACGGCTACATCAAGGACAACTGGCAGCAGGCGGTCGATCTCTATACACGTCAATGCTCGATCGGCGTCAACGCGAAGGATCTGGCAACGATGGCCGCGACGCTGGCCGCCGGGGGCAAGAACCCCGTCACCGGCAAGCAGGTCATGAGCGCCGACAAGATTCCGGGCGTGCTTGCCGTGATGGCGACGGCCGGCCTGTACGACGACTCAGGCAAGTGGCTCTATCACACGGGGCTTCCCGCGAAGAGCGGCGTGGGCGGAGGCATCATCGCCGTGTCGCCCGGCAAGTTCGGCATCGCCGTAGTGTCGCCGCCGCTGGACGACGCGGGAAACAGCGTGCGCGCGCAGCGCGCGATCACCGCCATCTCGAACGCGCTGGGCGGCAACCCGTACGTGCCGACTAAGGGGAAAGAGTAAGGTCGTCGGAACTGGGTGTTCTTTGGGAGGGGTTGCCGGTGGTCGGCTCACGAGCCGCTCAAGAGCAGCTTGGGGGGCGTGGAGGGGTACGCACGACTGTCTGGTGATCTCGATTGAAGTGATTAGAAGTGGTTTCAAAACCCGTGTCAGGCGCGGGTCCTGTCCGCGACCAGCCCCACTTCGTGCTCGGCCGACAAGCACTTGTCACGTGGGACGGCCTGCGCGCGAAGCAGGGCGCCCCGTCCGCGGCCACCCGCTATCGGGTTTGAAACCACTCTAGACTCTTGGTGGGAGTCTGCACGCGACCGACGTGAACGCGGGTGGGCAATAACGCGCTGTACGAATCAACAGTGTTCGACGTCACGCTGCATCATCGTCCCGAGGCGAGACGAGAGAGGGAGAACGGGAATCGGTTGCTCTCGCGCTCGTAGGTTGCCGCGTCGATCTTGCTCTGGTAGATGTAGACGTGGTCCAAGTGGCTGCGTTGGTGCCAGCCATCTGCCTGGCGCGCGTCTACAGCCGGCTCGGGAACAGGCTCCGTGCGTGCCGAGTGCGAGCGCGTGCGAGATAAACTCGGAGTTGATTGCCGGACGATCTGCACAGTGGATTCACGACGGCCTGTGCCGTGTCGCAGTAGATGCGCTGCGGCAATCCGCGCGCGTAGCGCAGCCTTGCATTGAGGCGGTCATCTCAGACGCCAGAACCGCATGATTCCTATTGGGGGGTCATCGGCGAATAGTGATTAGCCACCAGCTGCCACCTCCCGTCCGCCATGACCCAGACGCGCGTGAAACGATTTTCGCGCGGAACGGCCTTGCCGCTATCCTGTCCGACCATCGTGGAGCGACCGGTTTCCACCGCGGTATTTCCATAGACGCGCACGCGAACCTCGGCGGTGGTAATGGATTGGTACGTCAGGGTATGCGCTGTGAAGTCAGCGATGACCTCTGTCTTGTTGCGCACGACGCCGGTCGGACCGATGCCGAGAAAGTCATCGGCATAGATTCGGCGAAGCGCGATGGTGTCGGCAGTGATCTGCGCGCGAATCCGCTCCTGATCCTGCTGCTGAACGGCCTGTTCGGTGCTGGTTGCATCTTGTGTCCGCACGGTCTGCTGCTGCGCGATACCGGTCAAGACAGCCGACAGCAGGAGCGCAGCGATGATCGACGTTCGTATCATTAGACCCTCCATGGGAGCCTAATCGTAATCGGGTTCGCCGGCTTCAGAGATCGGTAGAAGACCGCAGAGATGCGCGACCCGCGAGAACGGCACTCAAATCGACACGACGAGCGTCTCGTCGGAACCAAAGAGAGGTGAGGAACGGATTGAGCGCCAACGAGGCCCCGAGGGAAACGGGAAAGCGGGTGGTTAAAACGAGATAATTGAGTGGGAGACAAGGGATTCGTCCGCCTGGCCGGCGTACGGATTGATCCGACGATCGCCTAACAGCCCACGCAACTGGTGACGGCAGCGTCAGGGCTCTCCACTGTCGCGGAATTGCGTCGTTGGCTCACACGCGGACAATCTGTGGGAGATGATCGAAGTGCTTGTCTCGTGCGTGCAGCGCCAAATTGTGCTGCAGGACCAAAGAGGCCAGCCACATATCGTTCGTCGGAATCGGTGTGCCCTGCTTCCGGAGCTGGCGGAAGACGGCGGCGTAGTGGTGAGTAGTCTGGTCGTCGGCAAAGAGGACGCGGACGCCGTCTTTCAACAGAAAACGTCGTAGAATCCGCTCGTTCTCGGCTTGCCGACGCCCGTGCGCAAAGCCGGCCCGAAGCTCGCCGACAACAACGAAGGGCAATAGAATCGCCTCGGCTTCTTCCAGAAGCGCGAGTGTCTCGGCTCCGCCTTTGCACAAATCGACGTATCGATTTGTGTCGAGAGCCACCCTCACCGCCAGAGATCCTCGTCCACGCGGTCCTGATCGGCGAGCGCCGCCGCAACCGCCTTATCGGCCTTCCATGTCCTGGCGATGTCGCCCAGATCTCGCCGCTTGCGTCGGACGCCGGCCACGCCGGAGCCCTCGACCAGAGCATCGACGGCGGCTTCATTCAGGCTCGTGCCGGTCGTGCGCGCGCGCGCGCGCAGCGCCGTATCGACGGCTTCCGGAATGCCACGAATGGTATACTGCATGCGTTAATTATAGGCAGTGCCTGCACCGTTTGCAAGCAGAACAGTGGGGCGGACTCGGAGGACCGTGACAGCAGGCCTCGTCGGCGTAATGACGACCGGCTAATTCCTCAACTCGTTATGCGCGGGGTGAGATGCGAGGTCGAAGCCGATGGGTGGCGTGGTCTCAACTCACGGAGGAGCCAGGCTTTCGCGGTCTTCCAATCCCGCATGACGGTCTCAGGCGAGACGTTCAAGACATCCGCTGTTTCGGCGACGGTCAGGCCGCCAAAGAATCTCAACTCGACAACCTGGCCCATACGCGCATCGAACGTCGCCAGTCCGCTGAGCGCGTCGCTGAGGGCGACGAGGTCGCGCTCGTTCGCGTCCGGCAGCTCTTGCACGTCATCGAGACTCACGCGAACCGCACCGCCACCGCGTTTCTGGCGCTGCCGGTTGCGGGCCGACTCCACCAGGATCCGTCGCATCATCTGCGCCGCGACAGCGAGGAAGTGCGCGCGATCCCGCCATTCGACTCGATTGACGTCGATTAGCCGCAGGTACGCCTCGTTCACCAGTGACGTCGCCTGCAGCGTATGATCGGGCCGCTCCTGGCGCATATAGCGCCGTGCGAGACGGTGGAGCTCTTTATAGACCAGCGGGACCAGTCGGTCGAGGGCGGATCCGTCGCCCTGGCTCCACGCTCGGAGGAGCTCGGTCGGCCCGCTATCGGAATTCGACATGACAGTTTTTCCAGTCGGATGGCGCCTTCTATAAACAGAGCACCATGATAAACCGCGGCGACGCGGTTCCAGCCCCCGCCTCCAGGAGTCCGACATGAACCAGCCTGTGATGGACCGTTGGACGACGGTCAAACGCATTCATCAGTCCGCTCTCGACAGAGACCCGTCCGAACGCGCCGCGTTTGTGAACGAATCATGCGGCGATGACGAATCGCTGCGTCGCGAAGTGGAGTCGCTTCTCACGTACGCGACCGAGGCCGAGTCGTTCCTGGAGCGGCCGGCAGTGGACATCGCGTCCAAACCTCCGGGTGAGTCGCATGAGGCGTCGCTCGTCGGCAGAACGGTCAGTCACTACCAGGTCCTGTCGCTGCTCGGTGCCGGCGGGATGGGAGAAGTCTATCTCGCCCACGATCCGCGACTGGACCGGACCGTCGCGCTGAAAATCCTGCCCGGAGAGCTCGCGGCGGATGCGGACCGCATGCAACGCTTCACACGCGAAGCGAAGGCCGCATCCGCGCTGAACCATCCGAATGTGGCCACCATCTACGATGTCGGCGAGAGCGATGGCATCTCCTTCATCGTCATGGAGCACGTTGAGGGAGAGACCCTCCAGGAGAGAATCGGCCGTCGGCTGACACCGTCGGAGGTCGTCGATATCGCCGTGCAGGCCGCGGACGCGTTGGATCTCGCCCACGCGAAGGGCATCACGCACCGTGACATCAAGCCAGCCAACCTGATGCTGACCGACCGCGGTCACGTGAAGGTGCTCGATTTCGGCGTGGCGAAGATGGCCCGAGGTGATGATCCTGTTCGCGACGGTGACTGGAGCGTTGAACCGCGGACTGCAATTGGAAGCGTGATCGGATCGGGGCCGTACATGAGCCCCGAGCAAATCGCGGGGAGCGGTGTGGACCCGCGCAGCGATATCTTCAGCCTCGGAATCGTCATCTTCCAGATGGCGACCGGGCAACTGCCGTTTTCTGGAGCGACGCGGGAGGAGATCACGGACCACATCCTTCACACGGTTCCGGCGCCCATCACCCGCCTCAACCCCGAGATGCCCTTGGGGCTGGAGCGGATTGCGTTCAAATGCCTCGAGAAGAGCGCGAGCGACCGCTATCAGTCGGCCCGTGAGCTGTTGACCGATCTCTGGCCGCTGAAACGACAGCTGGACGCGACACGACCGATGCTGGATTCGGCGAGGTTCCAGTTCCTCGAGCGGCCTGTGAAAATCGACGACGAGTCCCCTGCCGCCGAAGCCTCCGAACTCGTGGCACGGGGATGGGCGCATCTGCGCTCCGGGTCCTTCTTCGAGCTGTCCGACGCCGTCTCCGCGTTTGTGGCGGCAACCGAAGTCGCTCCGGCCTACGCCGCGGCCCACGCCGGTTTGGCGCTCACGAAGGTCGCGCAGGCCACCGCTCACGACGTGCCGCACCTCGAAGCACTCGCCGAAGCCAGGACCGCCGCTCTGCGCGCGCTTGCCCTGGACGACAAGAGCGCGGACGCACAGGTCGCGTTGGGACAAGTGATGCTCTTCAGCGAATGGGATTGGACCGCGGCGGAGCGCAGCTTCCAGCGGGCGCTGGCGATCAACCCGAATCACGCGGAAGCATACCTCCATTACGGCGGCTTGATGGAGGCCCTTGGTCAGCTGACGCGCGGATTCGACCTGAAGCGAATGGGTCTCGAATGCGACTCGACGTCGGCGCTCGCGCACGTGCTCATGGCCGCCTCATTCTGGAATCAGCGACGGTACGACGACGTGATCGTGTGGGTGAACAAGGCGCTCGACCGCGATCCGCGCCATCTGTTCGCTCGTGAATTGCTCGTGGGCGCCTACTGGAAGAAAGGCGACTTCAAACGTCAAATCGTGGAAGATCTCAAACGAGCCGAAGCGCGTGATCTGAGCGAGGAAGCCCGTGCAGCCCTGCGGGAGATTGTCGCCGAAATCCTGCACGCCTTCGATCACGAGGGTCTCGACGCGGCGCACCGATGCATCCTCAAACACATGAGCAGCGCTTGGATGACTCAGCTGATGTCGGATGAGGGTGGCAGCACCATAATTGGGCGTGGCAACACCATAATTGGGCCCCTAGCGCGTTCCGCTGAAGCGGGAGACCTCGACAAGGCCTTCGAGCTTCTTCAAGGCGCCCTCAACGTACGCGATCCTGGGTTGGTCCATCTCGCTGTTGCGCCTCAGTGGGACCGCCTGCGCGCCGATCCACGGTTCAACGAGTGCCTGGCTCGGATGAAACTGCGGCCGGTCTTATGATCGGGCGGACTGCGGGGAGGAGGACATTGGCGAACGTTGCCGCGTACCGCAGGTCGCCGCCCATGCGCACGTGTTGCGTTTCAGTCGAGGATCTCGCACTTCCGTCGAAGCCGATGTGGGAGCACCTGTCACCCTTTGCGCATCGCTGCCACGAGCTCGCCCGACCCTGAGCCCCAGCGAGAGATGGACCTGAGGGCCTGGGTGAAAGGAACGTCGAGGATGTGCACACGTTCAGGGGGCACAACGTAGACGGCTCCGGCGAGCGGTGTCGGCACCGACGGAACGAAGACGGTGAACCGGCCGTCGTCGAGCGTCTCGATGATGAACGCCGGAACGAGCGCGTCCTCGAGTTCGATCAGCACCGGCAGCCACGCACTCTGGTCACTATCTCTATCTCTCTGGTCACTATCTCCCGCTAGTCGCTGCGTCAGGCTCTTGATCAAGCCGTACCCGGGAAGTCTCCCAAAGAGGGCGACCTCCACGCGCTCGCGAATCACGCGCCCTGATCGCGTGCGCACGGCGATGCCGACGAAGAAACAGATGATCAGCACCAGCAGTAAAGAGAAGAGATTCTCGGCCGGGATCCAGTCAGGGAGGAGCGCCGCGAATGGCCGTACCAGGGTCGCGACCGACTTCATGCCCTTGAGCAGCAGCAGTACCGCCAGGTAGGCCGGCACGACGATGAGCAAACCTCCAACGAGTGTGCTCGTGACGAATTCGCGCGCGTATTTCATCGTTCGGGCTCCGTCGCCACAACAGTGGGCCCGTTACTTCGGCGTGATCTTCGTGATCTTGTTGCCCTGAATGCCGAGGCCCGCCATCAGTCCCTTCTGGCCGAAGACGAAGGCATAGACGTCGTCTTTCAGCGTGCTGGTCGTGGTGGTCTTGGCCATGCCCTCGTCTACCAGGACGACGCTCGGACCCACGCCAACCTCGAAACCGTTCGCACTGACGAATTCATCGAGTGCTTTCGCGTTCATGAAGAACATCGCGTAACCGTACTTCTGCCCTCCGGCTTGCAGCCCGAAGGACGCACCAGTCGTCTTGTAGTAGGCAGCGGCAGTCCCCTTCTTCAGCAGCGAGCCTTCGCCGTACTGACCACCGACCCCGAGGCCGGCTTTCGTAACGGTCGGGAAAACCAGAATGGCCTGCGCCTCCGGCCTGAGCAACTTGGCGAGCTGCACGCTGTTGCACAGCTTCTCCAGGGACGCCTGCGACGCGGCTGCCAGCTTGGCTGCCTCTGTCTTCCCTTTGTCTTGTGCGACTAACGGATGCGCCGCCCAGATGAGCGTGGTGGCCATCAGCATGCCTGCCATCCATGTCTTTCCCATCGTCATGCTCCTTCTGGCTCAAGAAAACAAACAGGCAATGAGCCGTTCGGCATGGGCAACATGGACATCACATTGCTCGGCGCGAACGACGCGCGGGCCCCGCTCCTCCGGTAGCGAGCGAGGGCCCGGCGTAGGTAGGCGAAACTATCAGAGCGAGGCGCGACGCCGCGTGACCGTGAGACCCAATCCCGCAATCAGCGACGCAAGGCCCACGAGCCCCAGAAGCGGCAAAGGGCTGGCGGTCTTGGGCAGCTTTCTCGGCTCGGCGCCAGACGTCGCCGCCGGAGCTGCTGCCGTCGAGTGCGCAGGCGCAGCGGCCGCCGCAGCGGGCGCGGCTCCACCACCAGCGCTCTTCGCGAGCGAGGCCTGCACTTGCTTCTCGGTCATGATTCTCGGCGGCTTCGATGTGACGATGGTCGCCGTCAACTGATCGTTGGCACGAAGCTCCGAGATGTCGACCAGCTTGCCGTCTTTCATGATCTTCACACCGCGCTTGTCCATGTCCCCCTGCGAGAACATCTTCATGCCCCCGTCGGTTTTCACGAGGATGCTCGAGCCCATGTTCTGCATCACAACCCCGTTCTTCACTTCGGTCACGGTGACGGGGACCACGGTGGTCTTCGTCGTGATCGTCGCGGTGCCCGCCATACCAGGCTTCAGCTCGCTCACCGTCAGCTGCTTTCCGTCGACGGTGAAATGAAAGTCAGGCGGCACCGTAATTTCCCGCGTACCTTCAGGCAACTTCACCACGAGCTGGTTCCCGTCGACCGAGATGACCTGGAACTTCTTGGTCTCCGTCGTCGTCTGCGCCGAGCTGACGGCGGCGGTCAAGCACACAAGCGCACCACACAACACCATTCGAATCGTTGCACGAGTCATAAAGCCTCCTGTTCCTCCCGTTGCCAAATTCCCATCAGGGTCTACCCCAGTTCTCATCGTCTGATCTCCTGCACTGCCCAGTGTCGATTGCGATTGCCGAAGAGAGTCCACCCGCTCATCGATCCGCGCGAGCCGTCGCAGCCATATCGGCACGCACGGCGCGGACGATAAAGCGTTGCGGCGCTGGACCGACGTAGTAGAACGGATAGCACGTCACCAGCGTGAGTGAGCGCGTAGGAGTGGTGTCGAGCACCGATACGTCGTCCGGATCGACGACCCACGTCCGTTCCACCCGGTAGGCCTCCTTCCCTCGCAGTGTCTCGAGCTCGATGACATCATCGGCCCCGATGTCTTTCAGGCCACGGAAAAACCCGTCGCGATGCCCGGCGATTCCAGCGTTGCCATCCGTCCCCGGCAGCGCCGTGTCGTCGATGTGCCCCACCGCGCGGTTGAGAGACACGTCGTCGGTGCCCCGCAGGACCGGCACCTCGAGATGAATCTTCGGGATGCGCAAGACGGCGAGCGGCGGCGGTGCGGGTTCGCTCAACGCGAGCCGCCAGGCGCTCACGCGTTCCGGATCCCACAGGCTGATGTCCGGTGCTGAAGTCTCCGGGGCCGCGGCGGCCTGCAGGACGGCGAACCGATCGAGTTCGTGCCGCGCGCCCACCATGCCGTCGATATAGAGCGCGCCCCACGTCCCCAGGCACACAATGCCGAACGCCAGGACCGTGCGTTCCGCCCAAAGCCTGCCCCACCGGTCGCCAAGGCGCTGCCGTATCGGACGGATCTGGGGAGGAGGTTCCACTCGTGATTGACCCCGTGCATCACGCGGGGTCAGACAGATATCAGGACCCTCGCATTGGCTCTCAGGGGCATGTGCTGTGCCAAAGCAGGAGGTCGAGGATCATGGACGTTTTGGACCGGCGCTTCAGAAACTAGCCCTGCGCCGACCCCGGACAGACGGAGGGGGTCCGAAATACCGTGGGATCCTCACGAGATATCGCCGGTATAACGTGGGGTTCTTACGCGGTGGCCTTCCGCGCCTGGTAGCGCTCGATCGCCGTGCGCGCGTTGAACAGCATGCGCTCGCGACCAAGGCGTTTGTCGATGGCGGTGTTTCGTACGGTCGCAAGCACGCCGGGATTCAACGCGGCCAGCCACACCTCGACGCCGCCCTCGGTCATGCGGCGCTCCCCTTCGTCCAGCATCTGCAGGGCCGAGTACTCGATGTCGGATACGCGGCTCATGTCCAGCACCAGCACGCGCGGCTGGTACTTCGCGACCAGGGCCTGGATCTGCTGCCCCACCCCCTCCGCATTGACGAAGAACAGCCGCCCTTCCGGGCGCAGGATCAGCAAGCCTTCGAAGGTCTCGTCGTCGCCGTGCTCGGGCGAAAGCGGTCGCAGTACGTCCTCGCCACGTTTGCGGCCGATGACGTACACGCGCGGGGACGCCGACTGGCTGGCCAGGCCGATCATCGACACGATGATCGCCACGACGATGCCCTTGAGGGTGCCCAGCAGCAGGACGCCGATGCATGCGACGAGGGCCCAGCGGAATTCCATCGTGCGCACGCTGCGGATGGCACGGAACTCCGACGGCTTGATCAACCCGACCGAGTAGACGATGACCACCGCGGCCAGCGTCGCATTGGGCATCAGGCCAAGGATCGGCGCCAGGAACAGCATCGTGGCGAGCGCGGCGCCCGCGGTCACGAGCGAGGCCAGTTGCGACTGCCCGCCCGCAGCGCGCACGACCGCCGTCTGCGAAGTTCCACCGCCGGCCGGCATGACCCCGAACAGGGCGCCGCCAAGGTTCGCCGCGCCAGTGGCGAGCAATTCCCGGTTCGCGTTGACCGGAGGATCGTCGGCGCGCGCGAAGGCGCGCCCGGCCGCGATCGACTCGGTGAAGCTCATTAAAGCGATTCCGAGCGCACCCGGCAGCAGTCGTACGGCCAGCGTAAGATCAGGCAGGGTCAACGACGGGAAGCCCCGCGGGATCAGGCCGACGATCGAGACGCCCATCTTCTCGAGCCCGAGGAACCAGGCCGCGGTAATGCCGCCCGCGACCGCGACCAGCGGGGCCGGCGAGTGCGGCCACAACCGTTCCATGGCGATCAGCACCGCGAAGGTCGCCAGGGCGACCATCAGCGTGATCGTCGAGGCCTCGGGCATGTGGTTGACGACGCTGACGGCATCGAAGAAGAAGCCGTGCTTGGTGATGTGGATGCCCAGCAGCTTGGGTACCTGGTCGAGCACGATCACCAACCCGATGCCGGCCTTGAATCCGGTCAGCACCGGCGTCGATATGAAGTTCGCGACGAAGCCGAGTTTCAATAGCCGCGCCGCGACCAGCGCGGCGCCGACCAGCAAGGTCAGCGTCGCCGTCGCCGTCACGAGGCGCGCCGGATCGCCGTCCGGCACCACCAGTCCCAGCTGCGTGCCGGCGAGGATCGCGATGGTCGTGGTCGAACTGACGCTCAGCACGCGCGAGGTGCCGAGCAGCGCGTAGATCGCCATCGGGATGAACGCGGTATACAAGCCGACCGCAACCGGCAGTCCGGCCACCGACGCGTAAGCCATCGCCTTGGGAAGGACGACTGCGGCGGCGGTCAGCCCGGCCACCAGGTCGAAGCGGAACGTCGACGCGTTCAGAGCCGAGCGCATCCTTTGGCGGGAGACACTGTGAGCTTCATGTAGGGTTTGCTGGCGCCCAGCGTTTCATACGACGCACCAAGCTCGTCTACCCACCGCTTCGCGATGGTTCGCTCCTGCTCACGCGCAGCATCGTCGAGGAGGATGACGCACTCCGCGTTGAGCCTCGACCGGAGGACTGGAACGAGGCCGAACCTGCCGCCCTTGTTCCAGTACGGCGGTCCGTCGCAAATGACCAGGGCGAAACTGTCAGGCAGCGAGCCGAGAGGAGCGTCGTACCAGTCGAACTCTCCATAGTTCTTGAGAGGTGCGACACACATTCTCGCCGAATCAATTCGGTAGCGGTCGAGGTGACCCTGCACTTTCGCGGCCCACTCCGGGGAATGCTCGAGCACCCAGTGCTCGATACCTTGCTGCTTCGCGATGGCTCCGACAACGAGACTGGAGAGCCCCGAGCCGCACTCGAGTATCGGGCCCCTGCGCGACGAGGGCGTTCTGAATGCACGCCGCCAGATACTCGTCCATCGCACTCCATGATTCGTTTCCCCACCCGTAGATCAGTTCGGGGAGGACTCGATCGTGTGCTGCAACGGAAGCGGCAGGAGCGCGCAAGAACCTGCGCATGGCCCGTTGGAACACGAAGCGACGATGCGCCCTGGACAAGGGTGGACGCATCGATGGCGGGACGAGCTTTCTGGCGACGGTTCGCACTTCCATGATTGCACCGCTCCGGCGCACTCCTTTCTTATACCGCCCCCCGGCCCGGATCAGTGAATAAGAAAACGGACGGATGGATGAGGTACCGTCCTTGGTGCGTGGCCGCGGGCCCTGCGCGGCTTGATGCCACGGGCGCAAACCGTGTAGGCTGTGCCCCGCAAAATGAATCCTTACCTCGCTGAACTCCTGGGTACGATGCTGCTGGTCCTGTTTGGCGACGGCGTCGTCGCCAACGTGGTGCTCTCGCGTATCGAAAGGCCAGAACAGCGGCTGGATCGTCATCGCCGCCGGCTGGGCGGCCGCCGTCACGATCGCGGTCTACGCCGTGAACGCGCTGAGCGGCGCGCACTTGAACCCCGCCGTCACGATCGCGACTCGCGAGCATCGGCAAGTTCGAGTGGGCGCGCGTGCCCGGCTACATCGCTCGCGCAGACCGTCGGCGCGTTCCTCGGCGGCGTGCTCGTGTGGCTGACCTATCTTCCGCACTGGCCGCTCACCGAGGACAAGGGCGCGAAGCTGGCCGTCTTCTCCACCGGCCCCGCCGTGCGCTGGCCGCTGGCCAATCTGCTGAGCGAGGCGATCGCGACGGCGGCGCTCGTCCTCGGGCTGTTGAGCGTGCTCACGCCGAAGAACCTGGTTCCGAACTCGGGCTTCGAGACCGGGCTCGCGCCGCTGCTCGTCGGCGTGATCGTGTTCGCGATCGGGCTGTCGCTCGGCGGATCGACCGGCTACGCGATCAACCCGGCTCGCGATCTCGGCCCTCGGCTCGCGCACCTGCTCCTGCCGATTCCCGGCAAGGGGTCGTCCGACTGGGGCTACGCGTGGGTGCCGGTCATCGGCCCGATCATCGGCGGCGTCGTCGGCGCCTGGGTCTACGTCGCGCTCTGGACCGCCTGAAATCGCTCGTATGAACTGCATCCCGCCCTCGATCAGGGCGACCATCCGTCATTGGTGGAGCGCACATGAAGAAACTGATCAACGACCCGCAGCATGTGATGCGGGAATCGCTGGCCGGGTTCGCCGCAGCCCACTCCGACATCCTCAAGGTCTCCTTCGATCCCGTGTACGTGGTTCGGGCGGACGCCCCGGTCACCGGCAAGGTGGGCATCATTTCGGGCGGCGGCAGCGGTCACGAACCCCTGCACGGCGGATTTGTGGGCCAGGGCATGCTCGATGCCGCCTGTCCCGGCCAGGTCTTCACGTCCCCGAGTCCCGACCAGATGGAAGCGGCCACCTCCGCGGTCGATGGCGGAGCCGGCGTCCTCCACATCGTCAAGAACTACACCGGCGACGTCATGAATTTCGAAATGGCCGCCGAGCTTTGCCAGGCTCGCGGCATCGAGGTGCAGGCGGTCGTGATCAACGACGACGTCGCCGTCCAGGACAGCCTCTACACCGCCGGACGCCGCGGCGTCGGCGCCACCGTGCTGGCCGAAAAGATCTGCGGCGCGGCCGCCGCCCGCGGTTACGATCTCGGCCGCGTCGCGGCGCTGGCCCGCGGGTGAATGACCCGGCTCGTTCCATGGGCATGGCCTTGAGCGCCTGCACCGTGCCCGCCGCCGGCAAACCCAACTTCGAGCTGGGCGATGACGAAATCGAGATGGGCGTCGGCATCCATGGCGAACCGGGCCGGCGCCGCATGGCTCTCATGCCCGCCGCCGAGTCGGTCGCGCACATGGCCGAGGCCATCCTGGCCGATCTGCCATTCCGCGCCGGCGACCGCGTCATTGCCATGCTCAACGGCATGGGCGGCACGCCCCTCATCGAGCTGTATCTCGTCTACGGCGAACTGGAACAGCACCTGCGCGGGCGGCAGATCACCATCGCCCGCCGCCTGGTCGGCAACTACATCACCAGCCTCGACATGGCCGGCTGCTCGATCACCCTGTTGCAGGCCGACGACGAGTTGCTGTCGCTGTGGGACGACCCGGTGCTGACGCCGGCCCTGCGATGGGGGATCTGAACATGGCCGTGAGCAGGGAGGACGTGCTGCGCTGGCTGGACGCTTCGCAAAAGGTGTTCGCCGAAAACCGGCAGCAGCTGACCGACCTGGATTCAGCCGTCGGCGACGGCGACTTCGGAATCAGCCTGGACCGCGGCTTCACTGCCGTGCAGGCGGAGTTGTCCGCTCACCCTCCGGCTGATCTCCCCTCCGTCTTTAAGAACGTAGCGACTGTCCTCATCCGCACCATGGGCGGCACCTCCGGGCCCCTCCTCGGCACATTTTTTCTCCGCGCCGGAGCGGCCTGCGCGGGCAAGTCCGAGCTCGCGCCCGCCGACGTGGTGGCGCTGTTCCAGGCCGGCGTCGAAGGCATCCAACAGCGCGGCAAAGCCGCGCTCGGCGACAAGACCATGCTGGACGCCCTGCTTCCCGCAGTGGATGCGATGCGGAGTGCCCTGGAGGCTGGAAACGACCTGGCGGAAATCCTGGAACGGGGCGCCGCGGCGGCCGAAGCAGGCATGCAGGCGACCAAGACCATGCAGGCGCGCAAGGGCCGTGGCAGCTATCTGGGAGACCGCAGCATCGGACACCAGGACCCCGGCGCGACCGGGTCTTACCTGCTGCTGAAAGCCGCTGCGGACGTGTGGCGGTCGTGATCGTGACGTTGTCGTCGGTAACATTTCTGCGCACGCTTCGAGGGAGCCTATGAAAACACGTTGCATGAGTGGAGCGGCCGTGGCGCTGGCGCTATCAGCGGCCGTCACCCTGTTCGCCCAGACACCTGCGCCCTCTGGCGGTGGCCAGACGCCGACACCGCCTGGCGGCGCCCAACCACCCGCTGGCGGCGCCCAGACACCGCCTAGCGGTCGGGCGGCGGCCGTGGCGCCGCGGCACTCCGGCCCAAGGCCCTGGACACCACGCCGGATATCCCATTCGAAGTGGTGCCTAACTTCATGAAGTTGCCCGCCAACGTCTATATGGGCGAAGGCATCGGGATCGCGACCAATTCCAAGGGGCATATCTTCGTCAACACCTGCGCCCAGCAAACGCGCAATTTCGAATTCGATCAGAACGGCAACTTCGTGCGGGAGATCGGGAAGGACCTCTACGGCAACGTGTTCTGCCACGGCATACGCGTCGATGCCCAGGACAACATCTGGGTGATCGACGAGGGCGCGAACTCGATCATCAAGTTCAACCCCGAAGGGCGCGTGACCATGATCCTGGGGCGCCGGATCGGGTTCCCCTACAACGGGATGGAGCCTGCCGTGAAGGAAGCCAATCCGGCTCCCCCCTATATTTTCAATCGCCCCACCGACGTCGCCTTTGACACCGCCGGCAACATCTTCGTCGCCGACGGCTACGGCAATTCACGCGTCGTCAAGTACGACAAGTTCGGCCACTTCCTCAAACAAGTCGGCAGTCGCGGACCGGGGCCCGGCCAATTCAACCTGATTCATTCCATCGCCGTGGATGCCAAGGGAAATGTCTACGCGGGCAGCCGCAGCGACCAGCGCATCGTGGTGTTCGACAACGATCTGAATTACAAGACGACGTACGACCACGTCGGCGCGCCCTGGTCCTTGTGCATCACCCCCGGCCCGCACCAGTATCTCTACACCTCCAACTCGAACCCTGACTCCCAGGACTCCGAGCTGCACAAGGTCAGCGGCCAGATCTTCAAGATGGAGCTGGACGGCACCGTCCTCGGCAAGTTCGGTGTCCCCGGCAAAGAGCAGGGACAGTTCAGCACGGTGCACGGAATCGATTGCCGCGTCGACAACGAGATTCTGGTCAGCGAAATCGTCGAATGGCGGTTCCAGAAATTCATCCTGCAGCCCACCGCCGCGCAAGGGGGCAAGAAATGAACTACTCACGTTTCGCAGCCACGCTGCTCTTCGCCGGCTTGCTTCTCGCCGCCTCACCGTTCGCCCAGCAGAAGGAGCTCTCGTTCGATTCCGCGGGCGACTTTTTGAAGCTGCCGGCTGACCTGCACCTCGGTGAAGTGGCCGGCGTGGCCACCACCTCCACGGGCAACCTGCTGGTCTACTTCCAGGGCGGCGGCGTCGAACGCGACGATCGGCGCGGCGCGCATCCACATCAACGGCGGCGCGCGCCTGTTCGAATTCGATCGCTCCGGAAAGTTTCAGCGCGAGATCGGCGGCTCCGTCGCCAACAACCGTCCCTACGCGTTCCTCTTCGCGCAGGGCGTCAGAGTCGATCCCCAGGACAACATCTGGATCGTGGATCGCGCCTCGAGGATGGTCGTCAAGTTCGACCAGTCGGGTAAGCGTGCTCCTGACGTTGGGCCGCAGGCTCGAGGCGATCGGTGAACTCGGCAGCAGCGGCGTGTTTCGGCCGCGCGTCCGGACCTCCGGGATCTGGTGTCCCCGGCGACAATTTCAACCAGCCCACCGACGTGGCGTGGGACGCTGCCGGCAACATTTTCGTCTCGGACGGTTACGGCAACGCCCGCGTCGCCAAGTTCGACAAGAACGGAAAGTTCATCAAGTCCTGGGGCGCGACCGGTGCCGAACCCGGCCAGTTCAATACGCCCCACTCAGTCGCCGTCGATGCCCGCGGCAACGTCTACGTCGCCGATATGGGCAATCAGCGCATTCAGGTGTTCGACAACGACGGCACGTTCAAGAGCGAGATCAAGAACGTTGGCGCGCCGCGTGCCATCTGCATCTCGCCCGGCGCGCATCAGTATCTCTACAGCTCCAACTCCAATCCGACCGACGATCCGTTCCTCAACGGCGAAATCTACAAGATGGAGCTGGACGGAACGGTGGTCGGGCGGATCGGCCGTGCCGGCCACCAGTTCAAAGAGTTCGGCATGGTCAACTCGATTGACTGCCGCGAGCCGAACACCTTATACGTCGCCGAGCTCATGAACTGGCGAGTGCAAAAGCTCAGCGTGCACTGAATCAATCGCGATTACGGGCATTTGCGGACGCCATCATTTGCCGCTCAATGCTCGCTCGACGTCAGCGAGTTTGATCATCAATGTCATCGGATGAATGGGTGACTCGGCGAAGCCGTGACGGACGTAGAAGTGCTTCGCATCCTCAGAGATGGCGTGTAGAAGGACGGCCCGAATGCCGACGATTGACGAGACCTGCACTGTTCGACGAAGCGCGTCTCTAAGAAGCGCGGAACCAAGTCGTGCTCGCTGGAACTGCCGATCGACAGCAAGGCGGCCGAGGACCATGACAGGGATCGGGTCTGGCATGCCGCGCCGAACCCGGCCAGTGGATTCGGCCTGGTTTACTGAGCCTGTGGCGAGCGCGTAGTATCCGACGACTCTGCCTTCGGCGGTGACGACATACGTCCGCGAAGCGCCCGAAGCCTCGTTCTGAAACGCATGGCGCTTTAGCCAAGTGTCCAGTGTTAAAACGCCGCAATCGAAGGCGGAAACATCGTGCTCGGGCTTCAGGTGCTCGGGTGAGCTGATCTCCGGAGCACTGTTCATTGCTCCCAAGGAGCCCGCATCGCTAGGAGTTCACGAAGGCGCGGGTTGTCTTCAGGTGGCGCGTCTAGAGCGGCAGAGAACCTTGCAAAGGCCTTTTCGTCGAGCTGAAAAAAGCGCTGGTCTAGGAGGACCGACTGGGCCTCCCGCGTCGCTGCTTCAAGCACAAACTGAGTGCGATCCTTGCCGGTGGCCTCGGCAGCTCGGTCGATGAGCGCGCGGCGCTCGTCCTCGATGCGAATATTGATCGTTCTGGTCCGCGCAGCTGTTGCTGTGGCTGCCATGGCTCCCCCTCTGACGCCGTTGTTCAAGCGTCGATGTCCTGACTTTAACGCGTTGTGTATACGTTGTCAATACAAGACCAGCTCGGCTTGGCAAGCGCCTCAAAACGGCCGCCGTTTCCATTGAGTTCGGCTGAAACGGGCCGAAAAAGGCCGGCCGCAAGAGAACAGGCGGCAATAACTATCAGTCCGTAGAGAAACGCTGCTGCTAGAACGGATAGCCCACTCGTCGTGCAAGAATGTGGCGCCCCATGCCACTCAAGCCCGGTACCCGTCTCGGCCCCTACGACGTCATCAGCGCCATCGGCGCCGGAGGGATGGGCGAGGTCTACAAGGCCCTCGACACCCGCTTGCGTCGCGAGGTCGCGCTCAAGGTCCTGCCTGAAACGTTTGCTCAGGATCCCGATCGACTCGCGCGTTTCACGCGTGAAGCCCATGTCCTCGCCTCGCTGAACCATCCGCACATCGCGCAGATTTACGGCTTGGAGGAAGCGCCGGCTTCGGAAGCGGGGCGACCGGCGGTGCATGCGCTGGCGATGGAGCTCGTGGCGGGGAAGACGCTCGATCAGATATTAGGATCGGCGCCGCACCACTCCCTCGACGTGGACCGGAGCCTTGCCATCGCGCGACAGATTGCGGAGGCGCTGGCCGTCGCGCACGACAAGGGCATCGTCCATCGCGACCTCAAGCCGTCGAATCTGATCGTCGACGATGCCGGTCACGTGAAGGTCCTCGACTTCGGACTGGCGAAGGCTGGCGACGCTGCAGCCAGTAGCGGCGATGGCCGGACGCTGACCCATTCGCCGACAGTCCTCGGCCACACCGAGCGGGGGGTGGTACTTGGGACGGCCGCCTACATGTCCCCCGAACAGGCGCGTGGCCTGCCCGTGGACAAGCGCGCGGATGTGTGGGCCTTCGGGTGCGTCCTTTACGAGATGCTGGCGGGATGCCGGGCGTTTGGTGGCGAGACGGTGTCTGACACGCTGGCCGCGATCATGCGCGATCGGCCGGACGAGACCCGCCTGCCCGCGGCGACGCCGTCGATGGTGCGGTGGCTCATCGCCCGCTGTCTCGAGAAGGACGTGAAGCAGCGGTTGCAGGATCTGGGCGACGCACGACTGTTGCTCGATGAAGCCGCGCTCGTTGTGGGCGCATCGACCCCGATGACGAGGGGCGCCGCGTCGTCACCGCGTTCGAGCCGCGCCGGCTGGTGGGTCGCCGCGATCTCGGCGATCGGACTGGTCGCCACGGGTGTTGTTGCGCTCAGCCATTGGCGCGAGACGTCGCCACCGGAGCGATCTGCACAGTTCTCCATTCTCCCGCCCGAAGGCATGGAACTTGGGCGGGCGGTACAACTGGCGGCATCTCCCGACGGGCGCTATCTGGTGTTCTCGATGAATTCCGGCGGCGTGGCATCGCTGTGGTTGAGACCGATCCAGTCGATGACGCTGCGGCCCCTCACAGGCACCGATGGGGCCACGCTTCCGTTCTGGTCGCCAGACAGCCGCTCGGTGGGATTCTTCAGCTCAGGCAAACTGCGGACGATTCGCATTGAGGGCGGACCGCCATCGGAAGTGTGTGCCGTCGCGAACGGTCGGGGGGCGACCTGGAACCAGGACAACGTGATTGTGTTCTCGCCGGCGGCCGACTCGCCGCTGTTGCGCATCGATGCCGCCGGCGGCACGCCGACGCCCGTGACGGCCCTCGATCCGCCGCGTGAGAACTCGCACCGCATGCCATGGTTTCTGCCAGACGGCCGTCATTTCCTGTTCCTGGCAGGGGGACAGGCGACTGCCGGAGGAATCGCCTGGCATGTCAAAGTTGGATCGCTCGACTCGAAGAACACGTCTCGCGTTGTCGAGAGTGCGCTCGGTGGTTCGCCGGTCTTCAGTGCTGGACACGTGTTGTTTGGGCGCAACCGGACGTTGATGGCTCTCCGGTTCGATCCCGATACGCAGCAGCCGTCCGCGGCGCCCTTTGCGGCGAGCGACCAGCCCATCGTCTCGAGTTCGTCCTCGAGCGCGGCATTCGCCGCTTCGTCAGATGGCCTGCTCGCCTTCGTGGCTGCGTCCGATCCTGTCCTGCGCCTGACGTGGCTCGATCGCTCGGGCAAGACCATTCGGACGGTCGGGGACTCCGCTGCCTACGCAGGAATGGCCCTCTCGCCTGATGAGAGCCGGGCGGCCATCATCCTCGAGACGGGCCCACTTCGTGACCGAGAAATCTGGACCGTCGATCTTATGAGCGGCGCCCGGACGAAGCTGACAGTTGACCCTGGCGGCGAAAATAGTCCCGTCTGGTCGCCGTCCGGCGACGTCCTTTATTTCTCGTCCTCTCGCAACGGTGCGGGCAACCTGTTCCGGAAGGCCATCGACAATAGCGGGACCGAGCGACTGCTGCAGCCGTCGGACCGGTCGCAGTATCCGTCCGGTGTCACACCGGACGGCCAAACCCTGATCTTCACGCAGGCGACCGCCAGTGGCACAGACGTCTGGACGCTCCCTCTTGCCGGTGACGCGAAGCCCAGGCCGATCCTGGAAGGCCCGACGGCCAAGTCCCAGGGAGTGCTGTCGCCTGACGGGCGATGGCTGGCCTATCAGTCGAACGAGACGGGCCGGGACGAGGTGTACGTGCTGACGTTTCCGCGGGGTGGAAAGCCTGAACGGATCTCAAAAGACGGCGGCATCGAACCTGTGTGGCGCGGCGACGGCCGGGAGTTGTTCTTCATCGCGTCGAACGCCACAGCCAATTCGCTGATGGTGGCGTCGATCGACGCCGGAGGACGTCTGGACGGTGCGCCGCGGACGCTCTTTCCGCTGCTTGGCCCACGATCTGTTGCCGGCTACTCGGGTTCCTACGCCGCGTCACGTGACGGCACGCGATTCCTCACCACCATGGCCGAGGGGCCGCCGGTCCGTAATCCCCTGACGGTCATCACGAACTGGCGGACGGTAGTTCGCTAGCGGGAAATGACGGAGTCCCGCAACACAATCGCGGCTACCCCGTCATACTGCGACATATCGCTGATGATCACTTTGTCCCCCGGCTGCAGACCGCTCTTGATCTCGATCAGATTCACCGAGGTCGCGCCGAACTGCACCGGAACCTTCTTCGCCGAATGGCCGTCGGGTTCGAGCTTGAAGAGCATCACCCGACTGTTGGATTGGCCGAACACCGGCCTGCCCACGTACACCACGTTCGTCAGCCCCCCTACCGTAATAATCCCGTCCACCGGTTCCTGCAGATTGATACCGGGCGGCAGAGCGTCATCCATCGCTACGTCCACAGTCATTGTGCCGTTCGCCACTTCCGGATGCACCACCGCAACCTTGCCGCCAACGAGTCTCCTTGCGATTCCGGAACGCAATGATGGCCGGCTCGCCTTGCCGCACGTCCTGCATCTGCGTCTCGGCCACTTTGAGTGCCGCCGTATGGCCGGAGGTCAATCGGCCCAACCCGCGCACCTCCAGCTTCATATCGCCTTGCTTCACCGTGTCCGTCCACACGGTGTCGAGGTTCACCACCGGCTGGCTTTGCCCTTGCGCGCCGGTCACCGCAACTCCTGCGATCCCCAATAGCAGCAGGGCACCCAACGACCAGGCCACTCCCCATCCGGCAGGCCTGTGCGCCGCCACCGGGTCGGCCAGCCGCTGGATCCGGCGCAGGAGCGAACCGTCGTTTGCAGACAGCGCCGCCTTGAAATGTGCCGGCCGCATTGATTCCAATTCCGCCAGTGCGCGAGCGTACACCAGCACATCGCCGCTCGCCGCAACGGCGAGATCATCGCAGCAATGCTCGCGCTCGGCCCGGATCTGGTTTGAGATCCACCACACCGCAGGATGGTAAAAGAGCAGGCTCTCGGCGATCCCTTGCAGAACGTTCACCAGGTAGTCGTGCCGCCGGACATGCGCCAGTTCGTGCGCCAACAGCGCCTCTACCTGCTCGGGTGCGAGCCCACACAGCACGCCCACCGGGGCGAGAATCACCGGGCGAAGCCAGCCGATGACCGAAGGAGAGTCCACTCGATCCGTGGCCAGCAACCGCACGCTTCGCGACACGTGCATGCGTTCGATCAGCCGGTCGAGGGTTTGCTGCCATTCGGTGAGCACCGGCGCATGACGCGAACGCCGCAGAGCCGCCGCGGAGATGAATCCCATGAGCAGCCGGAGGGAACACGCGGCGGCGCCAGCGAACCACGCCATTACAATCCCCGGCATCGCCTGTTGCCAGGGATCGGTGACCGGTGAGTACGCAACCCCAGGGGCAAGCTGCCGGGCGCCCCAATCGGTAAGGTCCCCGATCCGCGCCGCCTGCCCGGAATTTCCAAGCCACCAGTAAGTGAGAGCAGGCGCCACGGTCATCGCCAACAGCGAAGCGCAGGCAATTGCGTAGCGGCCGCGCGCCGAAATGCGGCCACCGGCCAAAGCCCGGGCGAGCGCATAGAGGGCTGCCACCAGAATTCCCTGCCACAGAAAATGCAGAAGCGTCCAGCCCAGACGCTCGGTCCACGGCTGGTTCAGTAGCGTGATCATTTTTTTCCCCTCCTCTTTTCGAATTCGTCCAACAGACTCCGTATCTCGGCCAGATCCTTGCCTGAAGCCGGCTGCGCGGCGAGCGCTCCCAGCACCAGGCTCTTCGCCGATCCTTCGAATGCGCGCTTCAACAGGTCGCCCGCGATCTGCCGCTGCGTCTGCTCCTTGGGTGCGCGCGCTTCGTAAAGATGCGAGCGGTAGCGCTCGTTGCGCACCACCAGTCCCTTTTCGAACATGAGCTGCATCAACTTCAGCGTGGTGGTATATCCACTGTCCTTACCCAGCGCTTCATGCACCTCGCGCACGGTGCTGGCGCCTTGACGCCACAGCACCGCCAGGATGGCTATTTCGGCGTCGGTTGGAAGCGGCGGGGGAGCGGGCTCTTTGGAAAGGGATCGGGAGGCCACGCTTCGAGTATCATACGAATTTATTCGTATGTCAACGAAATAGTTCGTATAAACATGGAGACCGCGATTGAGGATCAGGCTGCGTGTCATTGACTCGCCGGCCGGCCTGTGGTCTGCTTGCTTGCTGTGACCCTCACCCGCACGTGGATGTTCTCGATCGCGTCGGCCTATCGCGGCCATGCGCGCCCACGTGTTTCCAGGTGATGTAGCCAGTCTCGCTCGAACCGACTTCGCAAGGGCCATCACCGACTGAGGTGATGGCCCTTTTGCTTTGAGGACACTGTAATGACGACCGCCGCCGATCGCCGTGACTCCAGACGCCTGAACCAGGCGCTCTGGCTCGTGCTGCGTCGTTACGGCCGACAGATCACACGGCGTCCCTCGATTTCGGTGCCGGCCCTCGTCCTGCCGGGCATCGGCGACGTGCTCGTCTTCTACGCGCCGCCGCTCGTCGTGGCCCAGCTCCTCGGCGCGGTCGCGCGCGACGACGCGCTCACGATTGGCATGTTCGCGCCGTATGTGCTGACGTTCACGGCCCTGTGGTTCGCGGGCGAGGTCGTGTGGCGAGGGGCCGAGGCGCTCATCGCACGGGCGGAAATCTCCGGCATCCAGTCGCTCTATGTCGAGGCGATGGACGAGCTGCTGGCGAAGGACCTCGCGTTCTTCCACGACAACTTCGCCGGCTCGCTCACCAAGCGCACGCTCGGCTACGCGCGCCGGTTCGAGGACGTGTTCGACGTCCTCTCGTTCCAGGTGATCGCGAAGATCGTGCCGCTGGGGTTCGTCACGGTGGTGCTGTGGCGCTACTCGCCGCTGTTGATCCTGGTGCTGCTCGGGATGCTGTCGATCACGGTGGCGCTCGTGGTGCCGCGCATCCGGCGCCGGCGCCAGCTCGTCGACGAACGCGAGGCCGCGTCGAACGTGCTGGCAGGACACGTGGCCGATTCCATCGCCAACGCGGAGGCCGTTCGGGCCTTCGCCCGCGAGCGCGACGAGGCGGCCATTCACGCAGCCAACGTGCGGGAGTTCGGCAAGAAGACGCTCCGGTCGTGGGACTACCAGAACTTCCGCGTGAACACGATCACCGCGCCGATGTACGTCCTGACGAATACGCTCGGCCTGATTGTCGCGCTTCACATCAGTCTCGGCACCGCGGCGCGTCTGGAGACCGTCTTCCTCACGTTCAGCTACTTTGCGACGGCCACACGGGTGATGTGGGAGTTCAACCGGATCTATCGCAACCTCGAGGGCGCGCTGACCGACGCCGCACAGTTCGCTGATCTGCTGCTGGATCCGCCCTCGGTTCAAGATGTCGGCTCGCCCGTTCCGTTCGCGCCGCGCGACCACAGCGTCGAGGTGCGTGACATCAGCTTCAGGCATTCGCCTGCGCAGCCGCTGCTGTTCGATCGGTTCTCCCTGGCCGTGGCGGCGGGGACGAAGCTGGGGCTCGTCGGCCGGTCCGGCGGCGGCAAGACCACCATCACACGGCTCCTGCTCCGATTCAAGGACGTCGAGCGCGGCCAGATCCTCGTCGGCGGCCAGTCGATCGCCGATGTCTCTCAATCGTCACTCCGGGAGGTCATCGCGTATGTGCCGCAGGATCCCGCGATGTTCCACCGCACGATCGCGGACAACATCCGCTTCGCGCGGCCGGAGGCCACCGACGAGGAGGTCCGCCGTGCCGCGGCGCTCGCGCACGCCGCGGAGTTCGTCCAGTCGCTGCCGGACGGCTACGACACGCTCGTGGGTGAGCGCGGAATCAAGCTCTCCGGCGGCCAGCGCCAACGCATCGCGATCGCACGCGCGATCCTGAAGGACGCGCCGATTCTGATCCTCGACGAGGCCACGAGCTCGCTCGACTCCGAGAGCGAAGCGCTCATTCAGGACGCGCTCTGGACGCTGATGGCCGGACGGACGGCGATCGTCATCGCGCACCGTTTGTCCACGGTCCGGCGTATGGACTCGCTCGTGGTCCTCGACGCGGGCCGTATCGTCGAGCAGGGATCGCACGAGAACCTGCTCGCGCTCGGCGGCATCTATGCGTCGCTCTGGTCCCACCAGTCGGGCGGGTTCCTGCCGGCGACAGACGTCGAGGGCGTCGCGGTGTCGCGAAGACTGATGAAGTAGGCGGCCTGAACTGGCGTCTGGTTGAAGTGACCGTGATCGCTCTTTGGCTTCTAGCTAACGGCTCACGGTTCCGCGAAGGGGCGGGTCTCCCGGAAAGTGCCAGTGGACCGTTCCGCCCGGGCCAAGGCTAAGTTACGCGCCCTCCCGAAAGCGTTCGGGAAGTGTCATTGTGGGCCGCTCAAAATCGGGGCGGCCCGCGAAGAATTTTCTTCCGGACTGATTTGGCGGTCACTGCTCTTTGCGGCTGTCGTGGGGCACGCGGACGACCACATTCGTAGCTGTGGTGTTCCCGCTCACGTCCGCACACCGGACGCCGATGGTGTAGACGCGACCGCTCCCGGTGCCAAGGCGCGCTGCCTGTAGCGCCAACGTCAGCGGGCCCGTGATGTTGACGCTTGGATTGGCACCCTCCGTCGGCCCTTCGGTGTCAGCCACGCCGGTGATGCCGCATGTGGGCGCGGGATCGATGTCGTCAATCGCGGACACCGTAAGGCTCACGGACACCATACGCCCGTCTGGGGGCGCCAAGACGTCCGGTGTCGCACTCGCCGCCGTAATCGTGGGCGCGACCGTATCAGTGATCGGCGTCAGGAGATACGTGCCGTTGCGCCCGAGCACGGCGTACTCCACGACAATCTGTCCGGCATTGTTGATCGCCCGAGCATCGTTCAAGCCGCGCCAGCCATCTGTGTAAGCCGGAATGCGTGAATTTAGATCGGTCATTCCTGTGGCGTCCGTGTAGACGAACGCCGTCCAACTAGAGGGCCCCGTCGTGTATCCGACAATCGTGCCATCGTCGTTAATCGCTTCGGCGCCGCTCTGTGGGAATGAACCACCGAGCATCCCGAGGTCCTCTATCGCCAGACCAGGTCGCGCGCGAAACGCGTGTCCCACACTATTCAGCGTCCCACGCCCACCCGACGACGACGCCATTACTGTTGATCGACAAGCCGGCACTGGCGCGTCCGCCGAGCGCACCGAGATCAACCTTGCCACCCGAGTCCGAGTATCGGTAGGCGGTGATCGGGTCGAAGGCGCTTGCGCCGTGCCACTCGGTGCCTGTCACATCGCCGGCTTCGTTGATGTCGGCCGCATCACTAGTCAGGTTCGGGCTTCCCAGGTCCTGCAACGATCCGTCGGTCACCGTCCGGAATCCGTGCGCCCCTTCGACCGACACGAAGGACCCGGCGAGCCGTCCGTCGCTCGTGATCGCGGTAACGAACTGAATTGGGCGCTCGTACATCAACAGGTCCTGCATCACGCCGCCATGTGGTGCGATGAACCCGTGTGGGTTGAAACCCGCGTCCAGGTATACGCCGACTACGTCGCCGTTGTCGTTGATCCCGAACGCCTGCGCAAACCATCCGCCGTTCGCGCCGAGATCCTCGAGGCCGCCGGCGTGCGTCCACCGAAACGCGTGGTACGTGCCATCAGGCAGGTCCCCATATCCGGCGACATCACCGTGGGCGTTGATGGCCGTCCCAATCAGTGCCTGACCTCCCCACGAGCCGAGATCCTCGATCTGGTACCTGTTCGGGTACTTGGGCATTCACCAATGATGTCGAGCTGAGCCATATCACACCACCGACGAGCAGCGATCCGCGACCTACCATGGTGACCTCGCTTTTTTACTGAGCGATTGCGGCGCGAGCAACCGCCGTACCGCTGAGGAACGTGCGCCATCGAAGGTCCATGCAGGCATCCTGGCGAAACATCACCACTGCTGCTTACGAATATTGCGGCCGAATGTCGAATTTAGGACGAGGCAGAGAGAGTCGAAAGTCGCTCGGTTCGAATCGCGCCCGTACCGACAACCAACAGACCAGGGCATCCTCGCGGGTCGGGCTTTACAGGGGGGCGATGCAGGTAGGTCAGAATCGCCAGGCACGGCCCCTACACGTTTGATTCAAATCCTGGAGCCTTCTTGGTGTTCACGGCTCTCGCAGCGCTCATCTGGAACATCGTCCCGTAGCGCGTTCCACGAGCGGTCGGAATTAGTGAAGTAGATTGCCCCTTCGTAAGCCCCTGCTGTGGTTAGACGCGCCCATTACGCCGCCCGCCGGCGGTAGCGCCGCACGTGGATCGTCTTCGCGCGCTGTCGCGTGCGCACGATGTCGAACGAGGCCTGCATCCGCATCAACGTCTCCATCCGCACTCCGAAGGCCTTCTCGATCCGCAGCGCCATGTCGCCGGAGAGATCGGCCTGGCCGTTGACCAGCTTCGAGAGCGCCACGCGCGACACGCGAGCACCGCCGCGGCCTCCGTCACGTTCAACTCGAGCGGGTCCAGAATCTCCGTGCGAATGAACGCGCCCGGATGCGGCGGATTCCGCATCCGATCCTCTTGGTCAGTGGTAGTCCTCATAGTCCACCTCCATCAGTTCGTTGTTCTCGATTCGGAACGTCAGCCGCCAGTTCCGCGTGACGTGGAGCGCCCACGTTCCTCCGCGTGGCCCCTTCAGCCGATGGGCCTTCCACGCCGGCAGGGTGCGCAGCTCGTCGACGGTTTCCATGTCCTGCAGGAAGGCGAGCATCTTCCGCAGCTTGTCAACCGCGTCAGGCGGGAGGCCCTTCGTTTGGTCCGCCTGATACAGCCGACGGAGTCCCGCGTGAGCAAACGTCCGAATCCGCACCATGATAAGTATAACGCATCACGTTACACATTGGCGGATCGGCGACCAGCTGCCGGCTTCAATGCTCGCTGGTCACGATTGATTAGGCGTTTCTGAAGTCAACATGTTACCGCTCGTGCGTCGGGGGTACCGAACAGCGTACTACCTGAAGTGCCGCTTCGCGAAAGCTCCGCCCGACCCAGATTTCAGATATCGCTCGAAGGCGACCGCCCGATGTTCGTCTGCGAACTCGACGACGACATCCAGATGCCACGGTCGGCCGCTAGTCGTATGCCGACACCGACCCTCGCTATGTGACATCAGCCTCGCGCGTACGTCGGAAGTCAGCCCGGTGTAGTACCGCTCAGGCTTGTGATCACTCTTGAGAATGTAGACGAACCGTTTAGCAACTGACACTGCCCTGCAGAGTGCAACGTGTTTGCCGCTGAATACTGTTCGGCGATTGGAATGAACTCGAAATTGAGTGGCGCCAGGATCACACACTCTTCAACACGTTGAGAGCATGAGAGGCGCAGAATCTGCCAGTGCGGTGGCGCCGGCGGACAAGACGGTGGACAACCTTCACGTGGCTTGCCAACCGTAGCTTACGCGACCGCTGGCAAGCGTGAAGGTTGGCCTGCCACCCGAAGCGCTTCAGTGAACAGTGACAGCCCACCTTCGCGCTTCGCGCTATGGTGGGCACCCTTCGCGTGGGTGACAGAGGTCCACCTTCGCGCTTCGCGCTTCGGTGGACAACCTTCGCGTGGCTTGCCAACCGTAGCTCACGCGAACGTTGGCAAGCGTGAGCGAAGGTTGGAGGCGCCGCCCGGATTTGAACCGGGGATGGAGGTTTTGCAGACCTCTGCCTTACCACTTGGCGACGGCGCCGGTCGGAACTGGGGATCGAAGCTTACTTGGAATGGTCCGGCCGCGTCTAGAGACGCGGACGACAGCGACGAGCGGAGAGAGTGACGGAAGAAAACATCATCGAAAGCACTTCAAACTGAGACGGCTTCCCTTCGCGGCTGCGCCGGTTCCACCTTCGCGTGGCTTGCCAACCGTAGCTCACGCGAGCGTTGGCAAGCGTGAGCGAAGGTTGGAGCGGGAAACGGGATTCGAACCCGCGACTTCGACCTTGGCAAGGTCGCACTCTACCACTGAGTTATTCCCGCATCCCCGGCCGCGCGGACGTACCAATGGCCACGCCCGACCGCTGCCCAGAACCTCAATCGTACCATACACCTAGCATCACGGCAAGGCAGCGGCTGCCGCGGTAGTGGGTCAGTTTGAAGGCCGCGCCGCTGGCGCGCTGGTCGGCCTGTGCGATGATGGCTGACCAACGCGTTCTCAAAAAAGGTCGAGAACCACGCCGCGCCCCTGCAAAGAGGATTGGATGAAACCAGAGGCCATCATCGGAGGATTGTCTGTACTCCTCACAGGGTTCATCATCACTGCGCCGCCCGTCCGTTCTAGGCTGAAAACGCCAGTAATCCGGGTCGTCGTAGCCGGGCTACTCGCCGCAGTCTTAACTGCCGGTGGCCTTCTGATCAAGAGCCTCGTGTTCGAAGCCCGCTAGGATTTCAAAACTGACCCACTACCGCTGCCGCGGATGCAGTGCCTGCGCAGCCGACTGCGCCCTATTTCGGGTTCTCCTGCCAGTCTTCAGGTGCGGCTACCTTCCATCCCCCATCTTCCCTTACTAACGAGGCTGTCCCGCTCTTCGTCTTGCCCTCAACAGTTTTTCCCGCAAGCGTCATCGTCGCGCTGGACCCGCCTGACGCAAGCGATACGCTCACCACGCTCACGTCGGTCAACATGCCGTACCCGCGCTTGATTGCGGCGAGGTCGGCACGTTGATCGGGCGGCGCCTGCGTGAATTCGGTGACCAGACTCTTTTGCCAGAATCTCGTGACCTCATCCAGGCTGCTCGCACTCTGGACGGCCGCGCGGTATCGAAGATAGAACTGCGACGGCGTCTCTGCCGGCGGAACCGGCCGCCGATTAGGCGTCGCGGTCTGTTGCGCGCCGGCCACCGCACCAATCAGCATCAGGCACATCGCGAGGAACGCTCGGAATGGTGGCTTTCTCATGACAGCGCCTTCTCAACCGTGAATTGAGGCAGAGCCTTACAAACCAGCAAACTTTACCACTGAGGCAGCGCCCCTTCAGCGGCGCCTGGAAACTGGCAACTCAAGAAGCCATGAACGCTCCCTGATAGTAGGTCAAGACGGCGCCGTCGATCGCGACGACATCGAATCGACAGGGCTGCGCGGTCAGGTGGTTCCGCGCCAGGTAGTCAACAGCCATCGAGATCACACGCCGCTGCTTCCGCACGGTCACCGCTTCCGACGCCGTGCCGAATTCACCGGTGCCCTTCGCCTTCACCTCGACGAACACGATCGTGTCGCCATCCCGCGCCACGATGTCGATTTCGCCATGCCGCGTGCGGTAGCGCCGCGCAAGAATTGCGTACCCTCGACGTTCCACTTCCGCGACTGCCAGATTTTCACCCCGGATTCCCAACGCCTGCCGCTGCATCGTCATACACCAACCTCCAGACGATGCAAACCGCAAGCTCTGTTTCTACCTGCCGCTCGTCCTCATCGGCACTGCTTGTCAGTTCGGTCGTGGGTCGTATCGGCGGGCGAGCGAGGTCGGCGGCCGACGCGATGCGGAGCACGCCGACGCGCTGCGAAGCGGGAAACCGCGCGCGGTGATTCCTCGCGCCGACTTCCGTCAGTGTGATCCGCGTCGCCCAACCGCTCGGCCGGCGCACCTGCGCGCCTGGCATGTGTCGCACACACGCATCCCTTAGTCGGCGCGGAACCGGCAAGAGTATGAGCCGCGAGCGGTTTCCCGGCGTGCGGAGCGGCGGCGGCCGCCGACCTCGCTCGCCCGCCGACACCTCAGCAGCAAGTGACAAAGTAGTACAGATTCTTGCCGCTGGCGACTGCTTTGCATCAGACAACGCGGACCTGGACGTGAACGACCCGGGTAAAACCCCTGACCTCTCCGTCGTCATTCCGACGTACAACCGCGGCGACCAGCTGCGCCCGTTGCTGGACGCGCTCCTGACGCAGGAAGCTCGTGGGGTCTCCTACGAGATCCTGGTCGTGGACAACAATTCGCGCGACAACACCAGAGCCGTCGTGGAAGAGGTTCGTGCACGAGACGGCCAGGGACGAATTCAGTACCTGTTCGAGCCGCGCCAGGGTGTCTCGCACGCGCGGAACACCGGCATCACCCATTCGCGTGCACCGGTCGTCGCGTTCCTCGATGACGATGGTGTTCCGGCGGCGGATTGGGTGTATTCGATGAAGCAGGCGCTCGATCGATATCCGCAGGCTGACTGCATCGGAGGGAGAGTGCGGCCTATCTGGACCAGGCCGCGGCCCTCGTGGCTCGATGCGTCACACGCCGGTCCGGTGGCGTTGCAGGACCGAACTGAACCGCAGTGGGTGAATCGGGCGAACGCCTCGCCGTGCCTGCTCACGGCCAACCTTGCATGCCGCCGGGAGATCTTCGACGAGGTCGGAATGTTCTCGCCCGCCTATCCGCGCAACCAGGATCGGGAGCTCGAGCTGAGATTCTGGCGCGCCGGCAAGCAGGGGCTTTACCTGCCCGCGATGGATGTATTCGTCGAGATTCCGGAGGAGCGGCTGACGAAGCGATACCACCGTCGCTGGCAGGCGACGACCGGGAAGTATCATGCGCGGCTGCGGTTTCGCGATACGGTGGACGGCACGGGCACACTCAGTGATGAAGAGCACAAGGGCCGCCGGCTCTTCGGCGCTCCCCTCTTCCTGCATCGTGAATGTCTCGCGCACCTGACCGGCTGGTGCAAGGCTGCGGTGAAGAACGAGAAAGACCGGCGCTTCTACCACGAATCACGATTGTGGTACTTCTCGTCGTTCTTCTGGACGCGTTTCAAGACGGACACGCTGCCGCGTCTGCTGCCAGGTGTTCGACTCTCCCGGAAGAGGGCGGCCCTTCACTAGCCGGCGAGATCGCGCGTGCAGGCGCCGGTCTTCCCACGCATATCCCATGTAGTATGCCGACATCATCTCGTGCTCCACGGCAGACGGGCATGTCCCCGCGCAACAGACTGCCAAGCCAGCGGATGGCGTGTCTCACCATCTCGGCAACGGCGAAAACAGGAACACCGGCTACACGCTTGATCTCTTGCGGCGTGACACTGCCTTCGCTCAACGGGTGAGCACGGTGCAGCCTGGCCCTCGATATGCCCTTCCACAACCACCATCGACGAAAATAACGCCGGGTCAGTCGCTGCGCGGGCACGTGATGCTGAACGGACATGTCTGGAACGTACGTTCCGCGCGCCCCCGCCGAACGCGCGCGGCAGAAGAATTCAGCCTGCTCCTGTCCCAGTAGCGACGTGCCTCGTCGCCCGAGTTCCGGATCGAAACCGCCAACGGCGTCGAGCATCGTGCGCCGCACCGCCATGTTTGCGCCGATGGGGATTCGTCCCTGATCCTCGAACACAAAAGACAACGGACCGTAATCGAGAATGGCGATCGCGCCCCACAAATCACCACGGTCCCTGCGCAGCCAGGATGGCGCCGGGGCTTCCCAGATCGGATACACCGGCCCACCCGTGTAGTCCACCGCATCGTCGGCAAGCATCGGAGCGATGGCGGCATCGATCCATCCGGGCTCCACACGAACGTCATCATCGGTAAACAGCACGAACCTGGATCGCGTCGCTCGAAGGCCGCTATTGAGCGCGTACGATTTTCCCTGCCGCGCCTCGTAGAGATAGTGGAGTGGCACCGGATAAGTGGCTGCAACGAGCGAACGACAGCAGCAGTGTTGTCGGTGGATCGGTTGTCCACAATCAGCACGTCCCACGCGACCCCGGGCGACGCGTTCAGCCCGGCAAGGCTCTCGAGTGTTTCCCCGAGCAGGTCCGCTCGATTGAATGTGCAAATCAGAACTGTGGCGACTGGTATGGCAGAGCTCTCGCTCGAAGGTGACGAGTACACGCCATGTGCATCGCAACGGGCATGCCGCGATACCTCAGCTGCACACGGCGGAGACTTTCGTTAGGTCAGGAAGTAATGCCCCGGGAGATCTCGGTAAGCGCGTCGTCCATCACCGCCAGAAGGCTATCTGCCTGCGCCCGGCTGAACACCAGAGGCGGCGCCAGCCTGATCGCGTTCTTGCCTGCGCCCAGAACCAAAACGCCCCGCTTGAACATGCCCTGCACCAGCGCATTGCGTTCTTCCACGGCGCGTAATTTTGACTCGCGATCGCGAACCAGCTCAACCCCCACCATCAGCCCCTTCCCGCGCACGTCGCCGATGAGACGGTGCTTGCTCTGTAGTTCGCGCAACCCATCCATCACGTGAGCGCCGACCGACGCCGCATTCGCGATCAGGCCGTCCTTCAGAAGCTTGATCGTGACGTTCGCGGCGGCACACGACACCGGATTTCCACCAAACGTGCTGGCGTGGGCTCCAGGCGGCCAGTTCATCACATCGGCGCGCGCGCACGTGACACCCAGCGGAAGCCCGGATGCGATGCCCTTCGCGATGTTGACGACGTCCGCTTTCAGATTGAAATGCTCCGACGCGAACATCTTCCCCGTTCGCCCCATCCCGGACTGCACTTCATCGACGACCAGCAGGATTCCGTGCTCGGTCGCCAGCTCTCTCAGCCCCTGCAGGAAAGCTTGCGGCGGGACGATGTATCCGCCTTCGCCCTGGATGGGTTCCACGACGATGGACGCGACTTCGTCTGGGGCGACCAGCTGGACGAAGAGCTGATCGCGAATGAACGACAGGCATTCGGCCGCACATTGGTCGGCGCTGCCCTTGAAGCGATACGGATCCGGATACGGAGCATGGTAGACACCCGGCAGCAGCGGTCCGAAGCCACGCCGCTGAATCACCTTGCTCGCGGTCAGTGCAAGAGAGCCCATCGAGCGGCCGTGAAACGATCCCAGAAACGCAATGATGCCCTGACGCTTCGTGTGGTAGCGCGCGAGCTTGATCGAGGCTTCTGTAGCTTCGGTGCCCGAATTGCCGAAGAACGTTCGAACCGGTCCGTCGATCGGCGCAATCGACGACAGTTCCTCCGCGAGCCGAACCTGTGGCTCGTAGTAGAAGTCGGTCCCGGACATGTGGATGAACTTCTGCGCCTGCTCGCAGATCGCCTTGACGACATCCGGGTGCGACACGCCCGTGGAGTTGACCGCGATGCCGGCCGCGCAGTCGAGGAAGCGATTGCCGTCGACGTCTTCCACGACCGCGCCTTCCCCGCGGGCGATCACGAACGGGTAATCGCGCGTGTAGGACGGCGACACGAACTGCCGGTCGCGATCGATGATCGCTTTGGCTTTCGGGCCGGGCAACGGCGTTTTGATGTCGGGAGCGTCCACAGCTACTTTCTCTTCCACCTCGTCGTCGATCCCGTGTCTTCAAGGACGATGCCGCGGGTGTCGAGATCCTTCCGGATCCGGTCGGCTTCGGCGAAGTTCCTGGCAAGCCGGGCGGCGCGGCGCGCGGCGATGAGCTGCTCGATCTCCTCGACCGGCACCGGCGGCTGCTCATCCTCCTTGCGCCTGAGGGCGAAGATGCCCAGGATCCTGTCGAAGCGCTCGAACGTCTCACGCACGGCCTGACCATCGGCGGTCCCGAGCTCGCCGGCGTCGATGGCGGAGTTCAGCGCACGGACGAGATCGAACATGACGCCGAGCGCAGCGGCGCTGTTCACGTCGTGCCTGATATGCCCCGAGAATGCCTCGCGCGCTTCCTGCAGGCGGCGGGCGATATCGGGATTCGCGTCACGCGCCGGCAGCGAATCCAGGCGGGCGAGGAAATCGGTCAGGCGTTTCAACGCCTCCTCCGCCTGCGCCATCGCCGTCCACGAGAACTTCAACTGCTTCCGGTAGTGCACCCCGAGATACAGGTAGCGAAGCGCCGACGGACGGAAGCCGTGATCGACGATGTCCTGGAGGTTGTAGACGTTGCCGAGCGACTTCGACATCTTCTCCGGCCCCTTCGCCTCGTCTTCGGGCCCGGTTTCGACCATGAGGTGCTCGACGTGCACCCAGAAGCGTGAAAACTGCTGCCGGGTCGCCCCCTCGCTCTGCGCGATCTCGTTTTCGTGATGCGGAAAGATCAGGTCGACGCCGCCCGCGTGGATGTCGATCGGCGCCGGGCCCAGCAGGCGCAGCGCCATCGCTGAACACTCGATGTGCCAGCCGGGACGTCCGGGTCCAATTCCAGGATCCCAGGTCGGCTCCCCTTCCTTCGTCGCCTTCCAGAGCACGAAGTCGCGGGCGTCCTCCTTGTCGTACTTGTCGGAATCGATGCGCGCGCCGCTCTTGATTCCTGAGTGATCGAGGTGCGCGAGCTTGCCGTAGTCGGGGAACGTCGAGATCTTGAAGTAGATCGATCCGTCGCTCGCGTACGTGTGGCCGTTCCGTTCGAGCGCCTTGATCGTATCGGCCATCGCGGCCAGGTTTTCCGGATCGGTCGCTCGCGGATTCTCTTCAACGGGCTCGAGGCCCAGCGCCGCCGCGTCCTGCCTGAAGAGATCGATGTAGCGGTCCGTGTACTCGCGCAGCGGGACGCCGGCCTTCCGGGACTCCAGGATCGTGCGGTCGTCCACGTCGGTGAAGTTCATGACCTGCCGCACGGTAAAGCCCGCCTCGTGCGCGAGCGCCCGACGCAGAACGTCGACCGCCACGAACGAGCGAAAGTTGCCGATGTGCCCGCGCGCGTAGACCGTCAGCCCGCAGGTGTACATGCGCACGGTGTTGTCGTGGGAGGGCGCGAACTCTTCCTCGCGGCGGGTAAGGGTGTTGTACAGACGCATCGGACTCACTGGCACTCGGAAAGCGCGGACACGCGCAGGGTCAGGCAGGCAGCGGACAACGGACCTCGGACGATCGGCTGCCGCAGTGCGCCTCAATCTGTAGCTCGCCGTTGATCTCCCGGAAGTCGAAGGTGATTTCGGCGTCGGTTGCCGCCGGCGCGACCTTGGACGCGACGCCTTCGACGGCAACCCTGAGGCCCTGCGTGTCGGGGGCACCTTCGCGCAGGTACTCGGCGACTCGCTTCGCGATGTCCACCGCGACGACCCGCAGGTCGCCTCCGGCGGGCACCGACAGGCGCAGCAGCATTCCGTCCGGCGATTGAGACATGCTGAGATTCTACAGCGAAATGCGGCCGAACAGCCGGCGCGCGCTCCGGCAGTCCGCGTCGATCTGCGCGCGGAGCGCGTCGACGTCGGGAAAGGCGCGTTCATCGCGCAGCCGCTGAACGAATGACAAACGGAGGGACAACTCGTAGAGATCGCGCGACAGGTCGAAGACGTGGGTTTCGACGATCGGGCGATCGACATCCCCGAAGGTCGGCCGCATGCCGATATTCGTAATCGAGGGATGGACGACGCCATCGATCGTGACCGTCGTGGCATAGACGCCGGTCGGCGGGACGAGCTCGTTGCAGGTCGCCAGGTTCGCGGTTGGAAAGCCCAGCCCGCGCCCACGTCCGGCGCCCCGGGTCACGGTTCCATCGATGAAGTAGTGGTGACCAAGCAGGGCCCCCGCCTCGTCCACTCTTCCCTCCCCGACGAGACGACGAATCCGCGTGCTGCTCACGACGAAGTCCTTGTAGCGGACCGGATCGATTTTTTCCGCGCGAAAGCCGTAGCGGGCGCCGAGCGTCCTGAGCACGGAAAACGTGCCCGCCCGCTCGTGGCCGAACAGGAAGTTCGCGCCGACCCACACTTCCGCGACGTGCAGCCACTCCACGAGCACGTTGCGAACAAACGTCTCCGGATCCCAGTTCGAAAGCTCGAGCGTGAAGCGAACGACCGCGACTCCCTGCATGCCGGACCGGGTCAGCGATTCGATCTTCTGGTCCTTGGTCATCAGCAGCGCCGGCGCCTTGTCGGGACGCAGCACTCTCGGAGGATGGGGTTCGAACGTCATCGCCGCGGCAGTGCCGGCGCGCTCACCGGAGCGCTGCCGCACGCGATCGATGATCTTCATGTGCCCGCGATGCAGCCCGTCGAAGTTCCCGAGCGCCAGCACCGGGTTGTGCCAGCGGGGCGGCGGATCATCGGGGAAATGGGCAATCAGCAATTGTCAAAGCTCCACGACGAGCCCGTCGTACGCAAGAGCCATGTTGTCGGGCAGCTTTGCGCACGTCTCCGCATGACGAAGATTGTGGCACATGTGGGTGAAGCACGCGCGACGTGGCGCGATGCGCCTGGTGACGTCAACGGCTTCTGACAGCGAGAAGTGCGTCGGGTGCGGCTTCTCCCTGAGCGCGTCGAGCACGAGCAGATCGAGGCCTTCGAGCAGCGGCCACGACTCGTCGGGAATCCTGCTGCAGTCGGTCAGATACGCAAATGGCCCGATGCGCAGTCCAAGAATCTGACGCTGGCCATGAAAGATCGGCACGGGCACGATCTCCTGGCGGCCGATGCAGAACGGGCCCTGGATTCGAAAGAGCTCGAGCTGCGGGAGACCGCCGCCTCTTGGCGTCGCCGGATCGAACACGTAAAAAAACGTCCGGCGCAGATCGTTCAACGTCGCCCCGTCGCCATAGCACGGCATAGCCCGCTTCTGAATCGCATTGAACCGGCGGACATCGTCGAGCCCCATGATGTGATCCGCGTGGCCGTGCGTGAAGATGATGGCGTCCACGCGCCTGACGTTGAAGGTCAGCGACTGGGAGCGGATATCCGGGCCGGCGTCGAGAAGCAGCGCCCGACCGTCATCGGTTTCGACGTAGACCGACGCGCGCCAGCGCTTGTCGCGCGGATCATCGGAGCGACAGGTCTCGCAGTCGCAGCCGATCATCGGCACGCCATGCGACGTTCCGGTGCCAAGAAACGTGATTCGCAAAGGAATGGTGAGCTAGGGCTCGATGATCCGCTTCTCGCCCTGCTGCGCCTGTACGTACCGCACGCGCAGCTCGTAGAGAAGGTCGTCGACGAGCTTGGCTTCCGGCTCGATCAGATTGCCCTTGGTCTTCTCCTGGAGCAGCGCGATCAGTTCAATCATCTGCGCCGCTGCTGGCAGGTTCGGTGTGGCCCTGTTGCCCGTGTTCGGGTCCACGATGTCGCCGAAATGCACGGCCGCCGTCGTGGCGAGAGACAGAATGAACCCGCTGAACGTGATTCCGGAGTCCGACGCATCCACGATCGGAATGCTAGCATAGTCGCCGATGGCTTCCCGATCGCGCACAGGGCGACGCAAGCAGTCCGCGCAGAGAAGAAAACGCATTCCTCGGGCTGGGGCCGTGTCGGGATCCGTGGTCCGGGATCCGGGATCCGTCCGGGATCCGGGCGCCGAATTTCAGCGACTCGTGGACATCATGGCGTGCCTGCGAGGCCCGAATGGCTGCCCGTGGGATCGCGAGCAGACGATCGAGTCGCTGCGAGGCTTCGTGCTCGAGGAAACGTACGAAGTGCTCGATGCGATCGATCGCGGCGATCACGACGCCCTGCGCGGAGAGATCGGCGATCTGCTCTTCGAGGGTGTGTTTCTCGCACAGGTCGAGACGGATGCAGGACGCTTTTCGGTTGCCGATTCCCTGCGGCTGATCTGCGACAAGCTGATCCGCCGGCACCCGCACATCTTTGGAACGACCGGCTCGCATGTCCGGACCGCCGGCCAGGTCGTCGAACAGTGGGAACAAATCAAGGCGCGCGAACAGAAGGATGCCGGAGAGCGCCGCTCGCTCCTCCGCGGCGTCCCCAACACGCTGCCCTCTTTGCTTCGAGCACACGAAATCGGCACACGGGTCGCGGCCGTAGGATTCGACTGGTCTAAGACAGCAGACGTCGTGGACAAGATCGAAGAAGAAGTGGCCGAGTTACGGCAGGCTGTGACCGAAGGCCCGGCACGGACCGAGGACGAGATGGGGGATCTCCTGTTCTCGATCGCGAACCTGTCGAGAAAGCTCGGGATCGAGCCGGAGTCGGCTTTGCGAAAAGCGAATCACAAGTTCAGCACGCGCTTCGAAGCGCTGGAGCGCGCGTTCGAGGCACGTGGGCGATCGATTCACGAGGCGACGCTCGAAGAGATGGAGGCGGAGTGGCAGGCGGTGAAGATTCATTCAGCGACAGCCACTGTCGAGCTGCACGCGCCGACGGCATCGTCGAAGATCCGAAGATCAGAAGATCCGAAGAAGAAGACGAAACCCGCTACCAAAGACACACGAGCCGGTCGGGCGCCGGCCGGAGGCCGGCGACAGAAGTAACGCGTGAGCGGGAAATACAAACCGCACTTGTTTCGGGAGCGGCTTGTATTTCCGGCTCACACGTTACTTCAGCCGCGCTTCGCGCGGCCCGACCGGCGTGATTCGCTGCAGCCCGTTCTTCAGCAGCGTCACGTTGAAATTCATCAGGAGTCCAATCGGCAGGTTGGTCGTGCGCAGGTACGATTGCACCTGGTATCGGTGCAGAAGGCGAAGCCGCGGCACCGCTTTCAATTCGACGAGAAGTATTCCCGCCACAATGAGATCGACCTTCTGCCCTGGAATGCTCCACTCTCGATACCTGACGAGAATCGGCTTATCGCTTTCGTACGAAATACCGCGTGAGTCGAGTTCTAGCCTGTAACGCACGGTGATAGATGCACTCCTTGAATCCTGGACCCAGCTCCTTGTGAACAGCGATGCCGCAGCCAATCGCCTCCGAAACTATGGCTTCCTGTTCGGCTGACAGACCTGAATACGTGTTCAGCATTTCTCCTCCTTCGGATCTTCCGATCTTCGGACCTGGCCGCCGAAGCGACCGCTTCGCTCACGGTCGCGAAGGGGGCTCTTCGACGTAAGCCGTCGGCGCGTGCAGTTCGGCAAGTGGCTGTCGTTGATGAAACAATCACCGCCTCAACGTCACCTCCCTCCCCGACGCCCACGTCGTGATCGTCGTCACGTGACCATCCGTATCCAGCACGATCGCCCCGTCCTCGTCCGTCCTGAACACGAGCGACTTCGCGCTCCGGTAGCGCTCCACGACCGCAGGCGCCGGGTGACCGAAGCGGTTGTTGCGGCCCGCGCTGAAGATGACGGCTGACGGATGGGCGGCGGCGATGAAGGGTTCGCTGCTCGAGGTCGCGCTGCCGTGATGCGGGGCCTTCACGATCGTGATCGGCGCGGTCGCGAGTCGTGGCGTCAGGATCTGCTCGGCCTCGCGGCCGATGTCCCCGGGCAAGACGATCGAGACGGAACCGAGCCGCAACTCGATCACGACAGAGTCCTCGTTCCGGACGCGCTGGCGCTCCCAATCCGGTGGTGGCGGGTGGAGCACCCGAATCTCGACGCCGCCGGACATCTCCCGGTCGCCGGACTGAACGCTTCGCCATGCCGTACCTGAGGCCGCTGCCGCCATGGCCAGATCGCGAAGCGCGACGTGGGGAGGAACCGGCACGCCTTCCCAGATCTCGCGTGGTGAGAAGCGGCGCAGGATGGCAGGCGCGCCACCGATATGGTCCGGATCACCGTGCGTCAGAACCAGCGTGTCGATGGATCGAACCGAGAACGCGCGGAGCGCCGGAGCCACAACCCGGTCACCGACATCGAGCGATGCGCCCGGCAGACCGCCAGCGTCCACGAGCAACGTTCGTGTGCCAGGCAGCCGCACGAGCGTCGAGTCACCCTGCCCGACGTCGAGAAATACCACCCGCAAAAAACCGGCGGGCGGCGCTGGAACCCCGGCACTCGTGGTCAGTACCGGCCCAACCAGCATGAGTGCCGTGGTCGCTGCGATGCCAGCCGCCGCAATGCGCCGGAAGCGCTGCACAAAGAGGAGACAGCAGGAACCGTAGTAGATGCCAACGACCCACCACGCGGGCGGGACGACGGATTGAGAAGTCCAGGGAGCCAGGTCAACGAGCTCGGCCGAGCGAACGAGACCGAGCGTCCCGAGATGGGTGATGTAGCCAGCAGCGTAGGCAATGCGCCCAGCAAACGGCGCCATCACCAGCGTGCACATGGCTGCCGCCTGCGCGACGGCCATCAGCGGAATCGCGATGAAGTTCAGACCGAGACCCGCGATCGTGATTCGCGAGAAGAACACCGCGCTTGCCGGTATAAGGGCGATCTCCGCGCAGACGGTCGCGATGAAGAGTGTCCGCGCCGAACGGAAGCCAGAGCGCAGAACGTTGACCGCAGCTGGCGCCGCGCCGCGCTCAGGCCTGACGGTCCCGGATTTCTGGTGGTCAAGCCAACGGCTAAGCGGTGACGCGCCAAGCAGAATGCCGAGCGTGGCGCCGAAAGACAGGATGAAGCCACCGTCACTCGCCGCCAGCGGAGACAAGGCGAGACCCACTCCTGCCGCCACCGCGAGCGTATTCAGCGCCGGACCGCGATGATCCAGCATGCGGCCGCCGAGAAAGATGCTGGCCGCCGTAACAGCTCTTGAAACCGACGCACCGCCGCTGGCGATCTCTCCGTACGAAATGAGCGCGGCGATCGTGAAACCAGCCGACGCCTGGGCAGGAACTCGGATGAACCGCAGAAGGCCGAGAAGAATGGCCGCAAGGATGGCTATGTTCCCACCGGAAATCGCAATGACATGGTACGTTCCCGCTTCCTGCAGCTTCCGCTCATCGTCGTCCGAGAGCCCGGTACGATCGCCGATCAGGATCGCAATCGCGATCCCCGCCGACCGTGCACTCCAACGGCCCACGTAACGCGTGATCTGCTTTCGTGTCCACGCGCGTGCTGATGCCGCAGCCTCGCTCGCGAAACTACCGGTGCCGACGAGATCGATCAGGGATCCGCTCTTCACCGTGCCGAGCAGCACGATTCCACGCCGCGCCAGCCCCCGCTCGTCGTCCGCCACGCCAGGGTCATGGAAAGAAGTCGGTCTGCGGAGCAGCACCGGCATGCGGACCGTCCGGCCCGCGCGCCATGCGTTCAGGAGGTCAGCCGCGGCAGCTCCGCCAACCGTCAAGCGGGCACCGCCCGTGGTCCGGCGCCTCGTGCGGCTTCGGCCATCGACCATCGTGGTCACGTCCACGACGAGCGATGCACCCGAGGCGGCGAGTGCGGCGTCCTCGCGCAACACGCCTTCGATCAGCACGGGGCCTTCCCGCGTGTCCGCGTCAACCCCGTTGAACCAGGTCAGGAGATCGGGATGGTAGGCGTTCGAGGTTGCGACGAGCCCCGATGAAAGGCCGGCCAGAACGCAACCGCTGACTACGGCGAGCGCAACGCCTTCAGCGAACTCGTCCAGGAAGAACCCAATCGCCGCGACGAGCGAAAGGGCGGACGCGGCCGCCGCCGAGAGCGGCAGTGCCGGATCGCTTGTATCCGCGAGAAGGATCCCCGCGAAGCAGCCGGCAAACAGGGGGATGGCGACAAGAGAGGCCGGAATGCGCACCCTTTGCGGGGTGCAAAGTCCTTGCGGAGTGCGCGAAAACTACGAAATAAGCCCTAACACAGAAGTACAGACACACGGTCCATCGACTCGGACGACGAGGGCACGCACAAACAACAACAGCGGCTACGCCTTCCGCGTTGCAATTTCTGCGTGGTACTCCTGCAGCGCGCGGACGGTCAGCCCTTCCGAACGCAGCGCCTTGATCGCATTCACCGTCGCGGCGGCGCCCGTGAGGGTCGTGATGGAGAGCACGCCGTGCATCATCGCGATGCGGCGAACGGTGCGGTCGTCGAAAAAGGACTCGCGACCGAGGGGCGTATTGATGACCATGTGGATGCGGTCGTTGAGGATCTCGTCCCCCACGTGCGGTCGCCCTTCGTTGACCTTGAATACGATCTCCGCGCTCAGCCCGTGGGCGCGGAGGTAGCTCGCTGTCCCGCGCGTGGCGACGAGGCGGAAGCCCAGATCCCTGAGATCGCGCGCAATCTGGACGACGGCCGGCTTGTCGTGGTTGTTGACGCTGATGAAGGCCGTGCCCTCGAGCGGGAGCTGCATGCCGGCGCCAATCTGCGCTTTCGCGAACGCGGTACCAAACGTCGACGCTGCCCCCATGACCTCGCCCGTCGATTTCATCTCGGGGCCGAGGATCGTGTCGACGCCCGGAAAACGCACGAACGGGAAGACCGGCGTTTTCACAAAGAAGCCGGACACCTCGAGATCGTCGGTCAAGCCCAGTTGCTCCAGCGTGCGGCCGATCATCACCCGCGCGGCGACCTTTGCGAGTGGAACGCCGGTCGCCTTCGACAAGTACGGCACGGTCCGCGACGCGCGCGGGTTCACCTCGAGCACGTAGATCACGTCGTCTTTGATCGCGAACTGCGTGTTCATCAGCCCGATGACCTTGAGCGCCCGCGCGATGCGCCTCGTGTAATCGCGGATCAGCGCGACGTGCCGAGGGACCACCTTGTAAGGCGGAATCACGCAGGAGCTGTCGCCGGAATGAATGCCGGCCTCCTCGATGTGCTCCATGATGCCGCCGATGACCACCGCGCCGGTTGCGTCGGCGACCGCATCGACGTCGAGCTCGACCGCATCTTCGAGGAACTTGTCGATCAGGATCGGATGTCCCGGCGACACGGACACGGCCGTGATCATGTACCGATCGAGCGCCGCCATGTCGTAGACGATGGCCATCGCGCGTCCACCGAGGACGTAGGATGGCCGGACGACCAGCGGGAAGCCGATCTTTTCAGCAACGTCGCGCGCCTCCTCGGGGTTCATCGCGGTGCCGCTGGGCGCCTGGGGAATGCCGAGATCCCAGAGGAGCTGCGCAAACCGCTGCCGATCCTCGGCGAGGTCGATCGAATCCGGGGAGGTACCGATGATCTTGATGCCGGCGGCCTGGAGCGACAACGCGAGCTTCAGCGGCGTCTGCCCGCCGTACTGAACGACGCACGACACGTCGGCGCCCGCTTCCTGCTCCCGCGCGATGATCGCCGACACGTCTTCGAAGGTGAGCGGCTCGAAGTACAGGCGATCGACGGTGTCGTAATCGGTTGAAACGGTTTCGGGGTTGCAGTTGACCATCACGGTCTCGAACCCCTCTTCTCGGAGCGCAAATGCCGCGTGACAGCAACAGTAGTCGAACTCGATGCCCTGCCCGATGCGGTTCGGACCGCTTCCGAGGATCACGACCTTCTGCCTTGGCGTCGGATCCGCCTCACACTCGTTCTCGTACGTTCCGTACAAGTAGGGCGTGAACGATTCGAACTCAGCGGCGCAGGTGTCGATGCGCTTGTAGGCCGCTTTCAAGCCCAGCTCCAGGCGGGCGCCGCGCACGGCATCCTCGTCGGTACCCGAGGATCGGTCCCAGCTCGCGATCGCTGAACCCGGACCGCTTGAGCGTGCGCAGCATGTCGGGCGAGATGCCCCTCAGGCCCACCAGGCTCGCGGATCGCTGAAGCTCGACCAGTTGCGAGAACTGGACCAGGAACCAGCGGTCGATCTTCGTCAGCTCGTGGACTTCGTCAACGGTCCAGCCGCGCTCGAACGCGCGGAATATCGCCCACATCCGCCGATCGTTCGGGACGCTCAATTCACGCTGAAGCGCACCTTCTTCTTCCTCTGCCGTCAGCCCCGACTGGCTGCGCTTCGTGTTGTCGCCGAACAGCAGGCCGCTCGCGCCAAGCTCCAGCGACGCGAAGGCCTTCATGAACGCTTCCTTGAACGTCCGGCCGATCGCCATCACCTCGCCCACCGACTTCATCTGCGTGGTCAGCGTTCGATCGGCGCGCGGGAATTTCTCGAACGTCCAGCGGGGAACCTTGACGACCACGTAATCGATCGTCGGCTCGAACGAGGCCGGGGTCAGGCGCGTGATGTCGTTCGGAATTTCGTCGAGGTGATATCCGAGCGCCAGCTTCGCCGCGATTTTCGCGATCGGGAATCCCGTGGCCTTCGACGCGAGCGCCGACGAACGGGACACGCGCGGGTTCATCTCGATGACGATGATCCGGCCGTTCTCGGGATTGATGGCGAACTGAATGTTCGATCCACCCGTTTCGACCCCGACTCGCCGGATGATCCGGCGGCCGAGATCGCGCATCCGCTGATACTCCTTGTCGGTCAGCGTGAGCGCGGGCGCAACCGTGATGCTGTCGCCCGTATGCACGCCCATCGGATCGACGTTCTCGATCGAGCAGATGACGACGAAATTGTCGGCGCAGTCCCGCATCACCTCGAGCTCGAACTCTTTCCAGCCGATCACTGATTCTTCGAGAAGCACCTCGTGAACGGGGCTGAGGTCGATGCCGCGGCTGGCGAGCTCGCGGAACTCTTCGATGTTGTAGGCGATGCCGCCGCCGACGCCGCCGAGCGTGAACGAAGGCCGGATGATGTTCGGGAAGCCGAGCTCCTCGACCGCGGCGATCGCCTCCTCCATGTTGCGCACGTACCGGCTCTCGGGCACGTCCGCGCCGATTTCTTTCATCGCGTCGCGGAACTTCAATCGATCCTCGGCGAGCGTGATGGCTTCGACGGACGCCCCAATCAGCTCGACGCCGTGCCGCTCGAGGATGCCCTCCTTCGCCAGCGCCACGGCGAGGTTGAGCGCAGTCTGGCCGCCGACGGTTGGAAGAATGGCGTCGGGACGCTCCCGCGCGATGATTTTCTCGAGGATGTCCGTGGTCAGCGGCTCGACGTAGGTCCGATCCGAGATTTCCGGATCGGTCATGATCGTTGCAGGATTGCTGTTGACGAGAATGACTTCGAGCCCCTCGGCACGGAGCGCCTTGCAGGCCTGCGTTCCCGAGTAATCGAACTCACAGGCCTGCCCGATCACAATCGGGCCCGAGCCGATGACGAGCACACGTTTGATGTCAGTCCGCTTGGGCATTACGCTCGCTTTTCCATCTCGTCGAGAAACCGCCGGAACAGGTAATCGGCATCGTGGGGGCCAGGCGCCGCTTCCGGGATGGTACTGCACGCAGAACACCGGCCTGGTCTCGTGGCGCAACCCTTCAACGGTCCTGTCGTACAGATTGACGTGCGTGACCTTGACGTCCGCCGGCAGCGAGTCGGGATCGACCGCGAAGCCGTGGTTCTGTGACGTGATCTCCACCTTGCCGGTTTCGAGCTCCTTCACCGGGTGATTCGCGCCGCGATGACCGAACTTGAGCTTGTAGGTGGACCCACCCATCGCGAGCGAGAGAATCTGATGGCCGAGACAGATTCCGAAGACCGGCACATCGGACTTCACGAGGTCACGCGCGTTCTCGACGGCGTAGTCGAGGACCGCCGGGTCGCCAGGACCGTTGCTCAAAAACACTGCCGTCCGGGCTCGTCGCGAGAAGCTCCGAGGCCGGCGCGGTCGCCGGATAGACCCGAACGTCGCACCCGTGTGCCGTGAACCGTCGCAGGATGTTCCACTTCATCCCGTAGTCGTAGGCCGCGACGCGCAACGGGCGGCGCGACCGGCGCCCGGGCGGCGGCGCAAATTCGTCCGACGGCGATGGCTTCCAGTCAAATGCCGCATCGCACGTCACGTCGCGAACCAGGTCGGATCCTTCCATCGACGGGAGCGCGCGTGCCTTTTCGACGAGCACCCGCGGATCCGCCTCGCCGGTGGCTATCACTCCGCGCATGACCCCCGCGGAGCGCAGCACACGCGTCAACGCGCGGGTGTCGATGTCGGAGATCGCGACAACGTTGTTTCGCACGAGATACTCGCGGAGCGTGCTGTCGGATCGCCAGTTGCTGGCGACGGGAGATTCGTCGCGAATGATGAAGCCGGACACCTGCGGCGCTCGTGACTCGCCGTCGTCCGGCGCAATGCCGTAGTTGCCGATTTCGGGACAGGTCATCGTGACGATCTGCCCCAGTACGACGGATCGGTGAGGATTTCCTGGTAGCCGGTCAGGCTGGTGTTGAAGACGACCTCGCCGCCGGTTTCACCGGGAGCGCCCGCCGCATCACCTTCGTACCAGAGGCCATTTTCGAGTGCGAGTGTAGCTTTCATCGTATGCGTTCGAGCGAACCGGTCACGCGCACTTGCTCCCCGGCGGAGACGCTGGTGCTGGTCGTCCACGCGCGGTGATCTTCGAGCTCCAGCCTGACCACGTGTGAACCGATCGGAATGCCAGGAATGCTTGCCGGTGTGGTGCCCATCGGCTTTCCGTCGATGATCACTTTGGCGCCACGCGGACGGGAATCGACGAATATCGTTCCAGCATAACCGGACGACCCGCTTTCGCGCGCCGAATTCGACGGGCGTTCTGCAGGCCGTGCTGCAGGCGCCGACGGACCGCGCACGCTGACGGGCTGCAGATGGACGGAGAGCGTGCGCATAGGCTGGCGCGCGCTGAGGACGACGTCTTCGTTCGACGCGGTAAACCCCGGCTGCACGAGACGCACGCTGTAGGAACCGAACGGCAGCGTGTCGAGCGTCAGCGGCGTTCGGCCGCGCCATCGTCCGTTGACCGTTACAGCCGCGTGAGTCGGCGTGGAGATAACCGTCAGCCGAGCAGATTTGTTGGCCGGCGCCGGAGCTGACGGCCTTCGTAGTCCAGGCGTATCCGCGACAGGCGCATCTCCGGGAATCGGCGGCGGCTCCCCGCTTCTCGGCGCGGTCGCGGTGGGTTGCGGTGCAACCGCCTGCTCGCTGTAGGCGCGGCCGGGCGCCGGAGTACCAGCCGAGGACGCTGGTGGGTTTGGCCCGGGTGTCTCCGCCGCGGTTTGCGCAGGTGGCACGGTCGTTTCGATTTCGCTTCCCGAATATCGCCACCAACCGAGCCCGTAGCCCAGGAGCAGACAGAGAATCGCGATCAAGCCCATGGGCACGAGCGACGCTCGCGGCGTTTCGAGTGTCGTCGGAACGTCATCGACAGGGCGCGTGCTGCCAAACGAGGGGGCGAAGGCGCGTTCCGCAACGGCTTCGCGGGAATCGGAATCCCATCGCGATGATTCTTCCGCTTTCGGGTGGGGATCTTCAAACCCGAGATCTTCGACGTACTCTTCCTCTCCTTCACCGAAGAGTGTCGGCTCGGTCTCCTCTTCAAAGTCAGCCATCAGCCGATGATGCGCCGTGTCCGCTTCGCGCTCGGCCGCGACATCGTCATCAACTTCTTCTCGCTCGATGGCTCCTTCTTCTTTCGTTGCCGTGGCGTCCGGCAGCTTTTCAATGGGGGCCGCGGCGACGACGATCGGAGGGACTGCTGGTTTCACCACTGCTGGCGCAGGAGTTGGCGGTAGTGCTGGAGGCGAAGGTTCAGTCGCGACCTGAGGAACCGTGATAACTGCGCCGTCCACCGTACCCCTGCGTGCCGCTGACTCGAGCGCCGACGCAAATCCGAGCGCGGTAGCATAGCGGCGCGCTGCCTCGTCGTGCATGGCGCGCGCTAATACCGCTCGAATGGCGGACGGGTGACTGCCAAGATTCTCGCCGCTCAGATCGCCGATCTGCTCACCCGTTCCCGACGGACGACGGCCGGTCAATAACTCGTACGCGATTGCCGCCAGCGAGAAGACGTCAGCCGGCGTGCTCCATTCACCGCCCGCGATCCGCTCGGGCGCGGTGTAGGGCCGCCGCACGGGTGCGCGGACGCCTACACGTTCCAGCGCCTCGACGATGCCAAAGCCGCTGGCGCGGGCCTCGTCCGGGGTCACGAACACGTCGCGCAAGTGCAAGGCACCGTGCCCGACACCGGCAGTACGGGCAAAATCGATTGCACCCGCCAACTGCGTAAGGAAAGGCAGCGCTTGATCCAGCGCGGCCGGAGCATAGTGGCGCATCGCCACGTCAAGCGATTCGGCCGCGACATACTCCTCGGCGCGATACGCCGACGTCCCTTCAACGCCGGCGGCGACCGGCTCGACGATGGATGGGTGAAAGAGGCCGGCGTCGGCCGCGCGTGCCAGCTCGTCAGCCAGCGACTGCGCCTGCTCGGGCGTCACATCGAGGCGAAACACCTTGACCGCGACAAGTCGATCGCGTGTGGGCTCGTAGGTGCGAAAAACGGGACCGAGCGCGCCAACACCTATTTGATGCAGGACCCGAAACGGTCCGAACGCGGGGGGTGGAGCGAACGCAGCCGGATCGTCTCTCGTCATTCCGGGGAGGGATTCAAAAAATGTAGCACAGATCGTTCCACGTCTAAAGCTGAAGCACGGGATCCAGTTCAGGCCGGCGCGCGTCGAATGCTCAGATCGTGCGCCGGAGGCAGCGTTCTTGACTTATTTCCGAACTTTGACACAGTACGGAGCGGTGTCAGCCGAGCCACCTCTATCACATACCTCGGGCTCGCCTTCAGCAGCCGCTGTGGACGAGTCCCGCCCGATGGGCATCGACGTTCGGTCCCTGGAGTGGATGCGCCCGCTGCTGGGCGAGTACGCGTACAACTTCCAGTCTCTTTCGGAGCTCTACGCGGGCAATCCGGCCTCGCCCGGCGCCTGGGCTGACGCGATCGCGCGGTCGCATGCGCACCCGCGGAATCCGGCGATCGCCGCAATACTTGCCGCTCAGCAGGACCGTCGGGGCGCTCCATCCAGATCGCGGGATGCCGCCGCCTTGCTGGCCGATCCCAGGACCGTCGTTATTGCGACCGGCCAGCAGGCGGGCGCGTTCGGCGGACCGTTGTTTACGCTGCTGAAGGCCGTCACCGCCATCCAACTTGCCGCCAAGGTTTCGGCGGATCACGGGGTTCCAGCTGTACCGGTGTTCTGGGTGGACGCCGAGGACCACGACTGGGAAGAAGTCCGCGGGAGCGTTGTCCTCGACGGTGATTTTCAGCCGAGGACGATCACCCTGGCGAACCCGGAAGGCGCCGGAGAGCTGCCGGTCGCCCAGTTGAGGCTCGACGACCGGATCGTGAACTCGGTCAGGGAGCTCCTGGAGGCTCTGCCAGGGACAGATTTCACGGAGCACGTGGCGGCCGGAATCCGTGCGGCGTATCGACCGAACGCCGGAATGGCGGAAGCCTTCTCGACGTGGATCGAATCCATCCTCGGCCCGCACGGGCTCGTCGTGTTCGAGGCGGCGGATCCGGCGGCGAAGTCTCTCGCAGCCCCGGTGTTCAGACGCGAGCTGGAATCGCCCGGCCGCACCGCGGCTCTTGCGGCGTCCGGTGGAGAGAAGCTCGCCGCGCGCGGCCACCAGCCGCAGGTTGCGCCGCAGCCGGGCAGCATCTGCCTGTTTCACCTGAACGGCGCGCGCCAGCCGATCCGACGCGACGGCGATCAGTGTCTGATCGGCGAGACGACCGTCTCACTCGGATCGCTGGTCGAGGAAGCTCGCACGAGTCCGGGGCACTTCAGCCCGAACGTTCTTCTGCGGCCACTCGTCCAGGACACGCTCTTCCCGACGATCTGTTACGTGTCGGGACCGAGCGAGCTTGCTTACCTCGGGCAACTGCGCGGAGTCTACGATGACTTCGGCATCCCGATGCCGCTCATTTACCCACGCGCCAGCGCCACGCTCGTCGACGGCGCCGCGGCGCGGTTTCTCGCGCGCTACGACGTCCCGTTCGACGAGCTCCGATCGCGCGACGAGTCGGGGCTCAATCACCTGCTGCAGTCGCAGCTCCCTCCCGAAATCGAACACGCGCTCAAGAACGCGGAAGAGACGCTGCGGTCAGCCCTGCAGCGCGTGATCGACGCCATGCCGGCGCTCGATCCGACGCTGGCCGGCGCGGCAAAGACGACGATGGGCAAGATGGAGCACGATCTGAAGTCGCTCCAGGGCAAGGTGATCCAGGCGGCCAAGCGCCGCGACGAAACGCTCCGCCGCCAGTTCACGCGCGCGCAGGCCCAGATTTTTCCGCTTGGCCATCCGCAGGAGCGGACCCTCACGCTCGTCTACTTCATCAACCGGTACGGTCCCGGGCTCGTGGACACGCTGGTGCGGGCGCTGCCGCTCGAATTGGGTAAGCACTGGGTCGTGACGTTGTAGCAGCAACATCCACTGTCGAGCTGAACGCGCCGACGGCTACGTCGAAGATCCGAAGATCCTAAGATCCGAAGAAGTTCTGAAGAGTCCTCGTGGCTGGCGGGACGCCGGCCTCCGGCCGGCGTTCAAGGCCGTGGTGAGATCGGAAAACAAGCAGCACACGATCAAAAGCTGTTTGCTTTTCCGATCTCACCACGTCTTTGACTGCGCGGTAGCGCAGTCCCGCCAGCGCGAGAGCCGCCCTTTCAGTCTTGCACTAGCTTCTCTCTGTCTTGCCTTCTCCTTCGGATCTTCTGATCTTCGGATCTTCGACGGATGCCGTGGGCTCGTGCAGTTCGATAGTGGAAGCTGTCGCCTACAGCTCTCGAGCAGCCTCAGTCAATCGCTCGTCCGCGCGCTGCAGCTTGTCGCGCGCTTCAGTCAACCACTTCCGGTCACTCCCAATCAGCTCCCTCGAAGCCGTCAACGCTCTCGCGATCTCGGAAGGCGACGGTCCACCCGCGGTCTTTCTGACTTCGACGAAATGACGCGCGCTGAGAATCTCCTTCAACTGGTCATCGTCGAACTCAATGGGACGACCGGTGGCGGCGGCCGAGATCTCTCGCAGCAATCGCGCGCGCGACTCGCCGGGGCGGCGGGAGGCTTCGGCGATCAATCGGCTGGCGATCGCATGGCTGGTCTTGAAGGGCACGCCCTGGTCGCGTGTCAGGGTGTCGGCAAGCTCCGTGAGCGTGATCCATCCCTCCTCGGCTCGCGCGGCGAGCCGATCGCGATCGAACGCCGCGGTGCTCATCGCCGCCGCCACCAGGCGCACGGCTCGCTCGGCGTCGCTGAACATCGCAAACACCAGCGGCTGGAGATCATCTTCGGTATCGACGATGTCGCCAAACGGGGTGTTATGGACGGTCAGGAGCACGGCACCCGCCTGGCCGAGCGCCTTGCTGCCGATCCCCCTGGCATGCTCGAGCGCAACGGGGTTGCGCTTCTGCGGCATGATGCTGCTGCACTGCACGAATTCATCGGCGAGCCGCAGGTAGCCGAACTCGTTCGTGCACCACAAGAGGAAGTCCTGGACGACGCGGCCGAGCCCGGCGAGCAAAACCGCAGCGGCCGAAACGCTCTCGAGCAGATAGTCAACCGTCGCGATGCTGCCGTACGTATTGCCGGTCGCGCCGTCGAAGCCCAGAAGCTCGCTCGTGCGGGCGCGATCGATCGGAAAGCCGGTCCCGGTAATCGCGCAGGCGCCCAGCGGATTGCGATTCGTGCTGGCGTACGCGGCTCGCAGGCGTGTGGCGTCCCGCTCGAGTTGCTCGATGACCGCGTGGAGATAGTGGGCAATCGTCGTCGGCTGCGCCGGCTGCGTGTGCGTGTGCGCCGCGAACACGTCGTCACGATGCGTGTCAGCCTGGCCGATCAGCACGTCGCGCAGTCGGAGCGCCGCTTCATACAGCGACAGGATCATGCCCCGCTGCTGCATGCGGTACATGGTCATGTCGATGTCGTTGCGTGATCGCGCAGTGTGCAGACGACCGGCGGCCTCCTCGTCGCACGCGGCGACAATCAACCGCTCGAGATAGAAAAACAGATCCTCGCAGCTGCCGTCATACGCGGTGTCACGCACCTGCTGCATCGAGATGCTGTCGAGCGCATCCCGGACCATCCGAGCCTGTTGCATCGGCATGATCCCGCGTTCGGCGAGCATCACGAGATGCGCGTAGTGAATGCGCATCAGTGGCGCCAGGAACAGCGTTTTCGCGTCCTCGAAGTTCGTGTTGAGCACGCATGCCACGTATTCCGGCGAAAAACGCATACTTACTTCTTCCCGAGGCTCAGCAGGTTCGCCAGGAGTTCGTAGGCGCCCTCAGTACCAGCCGGAAGCTGCCGCCAGAGGCCCAGGCCGATATAGATCCAGCGGCCCTTGCCGTACTTGGCCTCAACCAGCGCGCCCGTTTTGACGCCCGGATTCAACGGGAACGGATCGGCGAGCCGAATCAAATCGACGTACCGTGGGTCACGCTCGGCGAGAAAGTACGTACCTCGCTCCTGCACCCATCCCTTCCACGATCCATCGTGGATCTTGTTCGGGACATTGAACACGGGATGGTTGGGCACCAGCACGTCGATCTCTGCGGTTTCGTCCGTCACCCGATCCTGACCGACCTTCACCGGATACGGTCCGTATTGCGCCTGGTTGAACTCCTGCTTGTTGTAGTTGACGAGGAGCACGCCACCACCCTGCACGTACGACAGCAGGCGGCCGTTGTTCGCGCGAAGGTCCGCGCGCCGTTCGTACGCGCGCACGCCCGTCACGATGACGTTGTAGCGAGCCAGATCACCTGACGCGAGCTCGGCTGCGTCGATCAGGTGCACGGTGGCGCCCAGCTGCTCGATCGCGGCTGGCATCTCATCGCCCACGCCCATCACATATCCCACCCGCAATCCCGGCGCGATGCGAGCGTCGAGGGCCAACACGCGCGTCTGGGCATCTTCGATGACGTGCCGACGATGGATGTGGGGGTATTCGACGACTTCATAGCCGGTACGCGATGTGGCTTCCGGTGTCGACACAACCGCATGAAGATCGTAATCCCCCTCACGGACGGCTGCATCCGGCGTCACCTTGAACGAGACCGTCACCTCCTCGTCGACCCGCTCGAACTTCACCGGAACTGACGCCGGCGAGACGATCCATTTGCCGGGAGCTTCAATTGTCGCGGTGGCGTTGACCGCTCCGCTCAAGTTGTTGGTGACGGTGACCGTCACGGTGCGAGGCCGGGGTCGAGCGACCGGGCGCGCAGCCGCGGTGCGCACGCCTCGCTCTTCCTTCTCTGCCTGCTCCTCCATCTCCCCCCGCGTTTTCCGGGCTTCTGTCGCGACAGGCGCGATCGTCACGACTGCGATCGCCGGCGTCATCCGCACGTTGAATGGCGGAACAACCTGCAACTCCATCCGCTTCTCGCCGGCAAAGAGATCGCTGTACCGGAACTCGACGTTCCGTTCGACCTGCACATCGGCGCCACCGACGGTCAACGAGAAGAGAGCCCGGAAGGGTGTCGGCCTGAACGGCAACCCGAAGGGCACGTCAGGCTCGAAGATGTAGCGCGCTTTGTCGGGAAGAGGCGACCAGTACGGAGTCGAGAGCGGCACCTTCGCCACGCGGAGAGTCGGCGCGCATGTTACGGCACTACTTGTTTGAACCGCCCCGTTGACCGGCACGCACACCGCACCATTCGATGAAGAATTGCTGGATCCGTTGTCGCCGGACGCCTCGAAACCTGCGAGGCTCACGGATTTCAGCGTCACATCCGGAGCGCCGTTGTTGCCCGCAACCGTTGAGACCTTCACCGTCTGCCCAACGACAACCGTCCCATCGTCTGCCAGCGCCTCGAGCCGGATGCCGTGCGTCAGCAGGAGTGCTTCTTGAAACTGCGATTCCTTGAGCGCCAGGCGCATGTCGAGCTCATATCGTGCATCCGGCTGAAAACCCGAGGTCAGCGATGCGCGCAGGCCCCGCACCGCCGCCAGCCCCTGAATCAGCGGTGTCGCGGCCGCCGCGGGCCCGCGTGTTTCGACGGCCTGCTTCGCGGCGTCCACGCTCGTGCTGATGGTCTGAAGAGCAATCACCAGGTTCGCGGGAGGCTGAGCCCCGGCGTATTTCGCGAGTCCCATCAGCGTCGTGTCGATTCCGTCGAACATGTCTTTCGGGGCAGCACCGGCCGTGCCGATCACGGTGTCCTTCAATCGATAGGTGCGTGATTGCGCGGCGCCAGGAAGCATGAGCAGCTGCGACGTGCCCTGACACTTGTGCATGCTGCGCGCCTCGAGGCCAAGCTCCGAGTAGGTCCGGCCGAGCAGCGGATCGAACTCGGTGGTCGTGACGCGCATCAGATCGGGTGAGGCAGCGGCGCCCTGTCCAAAACCCTCCGTGCAAAACACACGCTTGGCCTGCCACGGCCGAAGCCCTTCGCGGATCTGTTCCGGATACTTCGATGGATCGGCGGCCGCTCGAAACGCTTCGAGCGTCAGCCGCGTGGATGCCTGATGGTGCTGTCCCCCGCCTCCGCCTCCGCACAGAAAACCCGACGATGACATCGGGCCGTATCGTCCGAATGTGCCGGACGTAGTCGCCAACGATCTCGTCGTGTCCCCACTTCAGGATGGATTCTTCGATGCTGAACGAGAAACCAAAATCAACGGCGCGAGTGAAGTACTGTTCCGCGCCGTCGAATCGATGAACGGCCAGGAGCTCCTCCGTCCGGAGAACGCCGAGCGCCTGGAAGATCTCTGGACCAATCTCGTTCTGCCCGCCGTCGCCGCGCGTCGCGGACACGAGCGTCGTCCTCATCCCGCGGCCGTGGCTCATCATCGCCAGCAGCCCGTTGTCCTCGTCGTCGGGATGCGCGTCCGTCTCCATGAACGTGCCGGTCGAGGCGAGCTTCCGCAGCATCAGCCGGAGCGCGACGTCGGTCGGGAGCTCACCGACCGGCTTGACGCGCAGCTGCGCGGGAGAGAGCTGCCGAGGAGCACGAGCAGCAGCGTTGAAACGAAAATGCGGGTTGGGCGCATGGAGGATAGTATTGCCGAAACGAGCCTCGGAGGTGACGAAGGCCACGGAACGAGCCTTAACACGGAGACACGAAGACACGGAGAATACGGGTCACTCGCTGAGAGCGGTTGGCGCGAAGCGCGGTCGGGCCAACGCGGGTGCTTCTCCGTGCCTCCGTGCCTCCGTGTTGATCTTGTCCCGTGCGCTCCGTCCCCTCCGTCAACACAACTCAGCTCAGAAAATGAACTTGAACCCCAGCTGCATGACCCGCTGGTCGTATCCGCTCTTGCCGGCCGTCGGGTAGTCACTCCCATCGACCATGATCGGCGCTGGCGGGAACGCCCAGCGCATTCGGTCGTCACGACGCGGTTGACACCCGCGATGTTCTCGGTGTTGAAGAGGTTCTTCGCCTCGAAGAACAGCTCCGCCTTCATCGCGTCGCGGAATGGAATGAAGCGCGAGTAGCGCAGATCGAGGTAGACGACTCGTCCGAGGCGCCCCGCGTTGCGCTCGATGTCCAGCGGCCGATCGTTGTTCACGCCGTCCTGATTCAGATCGACGTTCGAACGGATGTTGAACGGCAGGCCGCTGTTGGCCTGCAGAATGATCCCGAGCTGGTTGTTGTTGATCAGCATCGGGCCGATGCCGCTCCCGCTCTTCGTGGGGGCGATCACCGTGGACAGCGAGAACGTGTGCGTCTGGTTGAACGGCGTCACGCCCTTGTCGCGATCGAGGTTCGTGACGATCGGAGACCCGATCGTCCTGGCTGCCGACGACGTAGGTGCCGGTCAGCGGCGCGTTGTCTACGCCGCGCGCCAGCGTGTAGGTCGCCTGCGACATCCATCCGTGAGTCATGCGCTTGCGTGAGCGTCGCGGTGAAGGCGTTGTACGACGACTCGGCGATCGACTTGAACATGTTGATGCGGTTGAACGTCGGATCGACGCGCGCGGTCGTCGAAAAGATCGGCCGACCGTCCGCCAGCGTTTGTCCTGACGGCACGAGGTTGACGTCAATGAGAACCGGCAGGTTGCGTCCGTTCGGAATTCACGTAGCCGACAGTCACGGCCACGTCGTTCTTCAGCGCCCGCTCCACCTGCACGTTGCTCAGCCACGCCGACTGCGTCCTGAAATCCGGGTCGATCGCATTGATGCTCTGTCTCGGCAGGACGAATCCCGGCGGCGGTGACGCGAGGCTGGCCGGGAACGCCGGTGCGCCGGCGGCCGTGGGCGCCAGTGGACCGATGTTGTAGCTCTTGGGATCGCCGTTGCTCAGGATCGCGTTGTCGTAGAAATCGAGCAGCGGCGGCTCGTACATCAGGCCGACCGACGCGCGCACGACCGTCCGCGACTGAGCGTCGAGCGACCACGAGATCCCGGCCCGCGGTCCGAAGTTGTTCTTGTCGATGGTGAAGTCCTGCGAGTACGGGTTGGGAGCGAACGAACGCGCTGACGGCATGTCGAACAGATCGTAGCGCAGCCCATACAGGAGCTTGAGCCTCGACGAGAGCTGCCAGTCGTCCTGCACGAACAGCCCGTAGAACGCCGAGTTGTATTTCGCGCTCAGATCGCCGAGCTGCTGCTGGAAGTTCGCGTAGGCGAACGGATTGGCCCCGCTCTTTGCTGCCTGGTAGTCCGCGATCGTCGCGAAATTGTAGAGAAACAACTCGCCTCGCACGCGCGTGTCGCGAATCCACTGCGCGTCGATGCCGCCCTTGAAGGCGTGCCGCGCCGCGAATCAGGCTGACGTTGTCGATCACCTGCGTGATTCCCTGGGTGAAGTCGAACCCGACGGAATTGCCGTCGCCGAGGCGCGCGCCGCCGAATTCAGCCTTGCCCGTTACCGTGACCGCCGGGCCGTCCACCGAGATGCCCGGCGTGCGGAACTGATGACGGCGCGCGTACTGAACGCGAAGCTCGTTCAGCATGGACTGACCGATTGACGAGACGACCTGGCCGAAGTCGAATCCATTCGATCGGTGAAGTCCGTGGCGCGATCGGTCGTGGTGAGCACGCCGCCGATGTTCGACGGTGAGAGATTCTTGAAGCCGAAAGTACCGCACGGACAGGTTGCTCCCCTTCGAGAGCTGGTAGTCGGTCTTCCCGAATCCGAAGTTCACCTTCTGATGCGCGGGGATCACGCCGTCGGACGGCAGCGTGATGCCGAGCGCCTGCGCGTCGGCGGGCGCCACGGTGATCACCTGGCCACCCGTGATCAGGCTGCGATCGACGTACTCGTACGCGCCGTAGTAGTGCCACTTGTCCCTGGTGATCGGACCGCCGAGCGTCGCCGTGACATCGTTGGCCTCGGTGTCGGGCTTGCGCGCGGTCGGCGACAGGAAGAACGGCTTCGCCGACATCGGGTTGCGCTTGAAACGGAAGCTCGCCGATCCGTGCACGTCGTTGGTGCCCGACGGCGTGATCGCGTTGTAGACCATCCCCGTCGTCTGGCCGAACTCCGGCGCGAAACCGTTGGTGATGACCTTCACTTCCCGGACGAGGACCTCGGACACCGGCAGCATGCGAAGCCCGGCGCGATCCTTCTCCGTGTTGGTGTTGCCATCAATCTGATAGTTCGTGTGCATCTGCGATGCCGTTCGCGTTGATGCGCGGCACGCCGAACTCGTTGTTCTCGTATCCCGTCACGTTCGCCTGGAGAAACGCGAAGTTGTACGGATTGCGCGAGACGAGCGGCAGGTTCCTGACCTCCGTCTCGCCGATCGTCCGGCCGAGATCGATCTTGCCGGGCTCCGCGACGGGCGACTCGCCCGTCACCGTGATGGCCTCGGACATGTCGCCGACCGAAAGACTGATATTGATGACCGCGGTCTGCCCCGCCGAGAGCGTGAGCCCCTGCTGCTCGAACTTCCTGAAGCCCTGCAATTCAGCGGAGACCCGGTAGCGGCCGAGCGGGAGCAGCGGCGCGCGGTAGACGCCGGACTGGTTGGAGACGACGACACGGTTGTCGCCGGTGTCAGTATTGGAGACCGTCACCGTCACGCCAGGAATCGTGGCGCCGGACTGATCGGTGATGGTGCCTTCGATCGTGCCGTTGATCGCCTGCGACTGCGCCAACGGATGCGAGATGCTCAACGTGACCAGGAGCGCCGCAACCCACCCTGCTGACCGAAACATGAAAGCCCTCCCTGTTCTGCGAATCGATCGATTATGGTCCGGTTCGATCGTCGATCGTTAGACGCTGGGAGCTATTGAAGAGGTTCGGGGAAAGGGTCGAAAGGTGGGACCGTCGCTCAATCGACGACAGCCACTCGCACGATGCATCAATGGCCAAGAGAAGAACAGGAGAAAGGAGAAAGGAGAATTTCTCCCTTCTCCCTTCTCCTGTGATCTCTTTTGACAAGTATTCAGCGTGACAGTGAACGCCGATGATTGAGAATGCTTCTACCTAGCCAGCACTTCGCTGATAGAACTTCTCGTACTCCGGCACGATGAGATCCCGGCAGAAACGCTTTCGGACCGAGCGTCGTCCCGCACTTGCGACGCGAGCGTGGAGCTGAGGATCGGTCAGCAGCGTGATACTGTCGCGCGCCATGCCTTCGACGTCCGTGGGCTCGTGCAGAAAACCGGTGACGCCGTGCTCGATGACCTCGTGCAATCCGCCGACGCGCGAGGCGACGACGGGCACCTCGCAGGCCATCGCCTCGAGCGCCGCCAGCCCGAAGCTTTCCTGCGCGGAAGGCAGCAGGAAGAGATCGGCAATCGACAAGAGCGGAATGATCTGATCCTGCTCTCCGAGCGCGTCGACCAGATGAGCCACTCCCAGAGTCTTGCCTTCGTCGAGTGCGGCCGCTAGGTCGGGGCCGTCGCCCACGAGCAGCAACCGTGCAGGGACGCGCTCCGCAATGCGTGCGAAGATCTGCACGACGGTCGGCACCCGCTTCACGGGCCGGAAATTCGACACGTGAATCACCAGCTTTTCGCAGCCCGTCGGACAGTATCGGACACGCAGCGGCGCGGCCTGGATCCGCTGATAGATATCGCAGTCGAGGAAGTTCGGGATGACGGTGATCGGCTTCTGGATCGACAGCGACGTGTAGGTGTCCTGCCTCAGGCTCTCCGACACCGCGGTCACACCGTCCGAACCATCGATTGAAAAGGCGACAGTCTCGGCATACGAGTGATCGCTGCCGACGAGCGTGATGTCCGTGCCGTGCAACGTCGTGATGATCCGGGGCACCGGCCCTTTACCTGGGCGAAGGAGAATCTGCTTCGCCAGGTAGGCCGCCGTCGCATGCGGCACGGCGTAATGCGCATGAATGATGTCGAGCCCCTGCTCGCGCGCGACCTGAACCATACGGTTGGCCAGCGCGATCACGTACTGGGGTTCGCGAAACAGCGGATATGCCGGCGTGCGCACACGATGGAATGTCAGGCCGGGCTGAAAACTGCCAAGCCGGAACGGAGTGTCGGTGCTGAGCACGTGCACGGCGTGCCCGCGCGCCGCCAGCGATTTGGCCAGCTCCGTCGCGACGATCCCGCTTCCCCCGACAGAGGCGTAGCAGACGATGCCGATGTTCATCGGCGATCCGCCTTGTGCGTGTGGGACCAGTCCTTCATGACGTGGGGACGCAGGATCGGCTCACGGACCACGACCGCCTCGGCATACGCCACGCCGAGGAGCGCGCCGAGATGCGCGTCCCGGCTTTCGATGAGCTGCTGAAACTGCGACACATTGAGGCGCGTCGTCACGGCTCCGGCGTCTGCCTGCTTGAATTGCGATCGATGACACGCCAGCGCCTTGCGCTTGGTCTCGTAGTGTGCGGAGACGTCGACGCCGAACGACTCCGGGACCGAATCGTTGATGAAGTAGTAGCAGACCCAGTCGGGACGCCAGGCGTCTCCCTGATCCGGGGCGAACCGCCGCAGACCGCTCTTGAACGCCGCGCGTGACAGAACGTCGCTTGCGGATCGATGGTCCGGATGGCGGTCGTTCCAGTACGGCACCACCACCGTCCGCGGACGCGTCCGCCGAATCAAGCGGACCACATCCAGGAGCTGCTGATCGTTGCCCGTGATGCTGCCGTCAGGCCAGCGGAGATTCTCGCGCCACTCGGCGCCCAGCACGGCCCGCGCCGCTTCCGCTTCTGCCTCACGCTCGTCCGGCGTGCCGTTCGATCCCAGTTCACCTCTCGTCAGGTCGCACAGGCCCACGCGAAAGCCGAGCGCCACATGGAGCGCGACGTTCCCCCCAAACCCGATCTCGATATCGTCGGGGTGGGGACCGAACGCGAGGAGGTCGACGGGGATTGGGTTCATGGCGTTTGGAACGAACCGACAGAGCGTTGCCGAAGTCTTACTGTAAAGAACCTGGAACCTGAAGCCGATACACCGAGACGGGTTTTTCGGATCCCGGATCCCGAACCGCGAACCCGAACCGCGAATCCGCGGATCCGCGAATCGCAAAGTAGCGTACTCCACCTCGATGGTAGAATTGATGTCGGCCACCCCAGTTAGAGAGAACCCTTGAGCCCAGCGGGTCCTGCCACTGCGAAGCGACCGCGCCTGCCTTCGGGCCTGGGCAAGAAGCTTCGCGGTTGGAAACTTCGTCTCCTCGTCGCCGCCGGCGTCGCCTTCGTCGCCCTGGCTGTCGTCTTCACCTATTTCTACATCGGGTTCTCGCGGCAGATCGATGCCCGGCTGGCGGGCGAAACGCAGCGGTCCGACCCGCGCATCTTTGCGCGAGCCTACGAATTCCGTCGCGGACAATCGCTCTCCCCGACCCAGATCGTCGATCGTCTGAACGATCTCGGGTACTCGCATCGCGAGCGAGCTGAGCAGGCTGGCGAGTTCGCCGTCGGGCGCGACGCGATTGTCATGATTCCGCGAAGCGGCGACCGTACCAACCAGGTCGTTCGTATCGTCTTCGCGGCAAAACGCGGCAAAGCGATTGAATCCGCGTCAATCGATCACGTCGAGACCGTGACGCCGAAGCGCACCATCGAAAAGGTAACGCTCGATACTCCCCTCATCACGGCCCTGGTCTCTGAGGGCCGCGAGAAGCGGCGTGACGTGCCGCTCTCGGTCATTCCGCCCATGATGGTGCAGGCGGTTCTCGCGATCGAGGACAGGCGTTTCTACGATCACCTCGGGATCGATCCGATCGGCATTGTCAGCGCAGCGATCGACAATGTCGTCGGACGCAAGAAGTATCTGCGCAGCGGAAGCACGGTGACGCAGCAGCTCGTCAAGAACACGTTCCTGACGCCCGAGCAGACGCTCAAGCGCAAGGTATCCGAGTGGTTCATGTCGATTGCGCTGGAGCGCCGGCTCACCAAGGAACAGATCCTGACGCTGTACCTCAACGACGTCTCGCTCGGCCAGCGCGGATCGTTTGCGATTCACGGCGTCCAGGAAGCGGCCCGGCTGTTCTTCGCCAAGGACGTCACGAACCTCTCGTTGGCCGAAGCGGCCACCATTGCCGGCGTCATCCAGTCGCCATCCCGCCTGTCACCGTTCAACAATCCCGACCGCGCGAAGGACCGGCGGAATGTCGTGCTGCACGCGATGGCCGATTCGGGATTCGTCACTCCGGATGCCGCGGACCGCGCCTCGCGTGAACCCTTGCAGATGGCCCAGCGGGCGCTCGATGCGGAAGCGCCTTACTTCGTCGACTACATCGGCCAGGAGCTGCAGGAAAAGTATCCCGCACAGACCGGCGCCATCGACGTCTACACGACGCTCGATCTGCACATTCAGCGCATCGCCCAGGACGTCGTCCGCGACGGCCTGACGCGGGTGGATGAGCTGCTCGCGAAGCGAAAGCGTCAGAAGGCACAGGCCGCGTTGATCGCCATCGATCCACGCACGGGTGAAGTGCTGGCGCTCGTCGGGGGCCGGAGCTATAACCAATCGCAGTTCAACCGCGCGATCGCGGCGAAGCGGCAGCCCGGATCGGCGTTCAAGCCGTTCGTCTACCTCGCAGCATTCGAGCACGCCGCGGCTGAAGGCCGGACGGATCTGACCCCGGCGACGGTGGTGATCGACGAACCGACGTCGTGGGAATTCAACCAGCAGACCTGGACACCGGGCAACTACGACGGCGAGTACGAAGGGCCGGTCACGCTCCGGCGGGCGCTGGCGCTGTCGAGGAACATTCCGACAATCAAGGTCGCGGAAACCACCGGATACGATCAGGTCGCCGCGCTCTGGAAGCGCGTTGGCGCCAGCACGCCGCCGCGCCCGTATCCATCGATCGCGCTCGGCGTCTTCGAGGCGACGCCGTTTGAAATCGCCACGGCGTACACGGTCTTTCCGAACGGCGGCACGATCAAACCGCTGCACGCGATCTCGCGGTTCATCAGCAGCGCCGGGAAGGATGTTCCGCTGAAGATTGACGCGCCCAAGACCATCGCGAGGCCCGACACGACGTATCTGGTGACGAACATGATGCGCAGCGTGTTGAACGAGGGCACCGGCGCTGGCGCCCGCGCCGCAGGCTTTACGCAGGACGCCGCGGGCAAATCCGGCACGACCAACGATCTTCGGGACGCGTGGTTCGTCGGCTTTACGCCTGAGGTCCTGACCGTCGTCTGGGTCGGCCTCGACGACAATCAGCCGCTCGGGCTGAGCGGCACGCAAGCCGCGCTTCCCATCTGGACCGCGTTCATGATGCGGGCGCTCGGCGGCCGCACCAGCGGCGGCTTCGAGGTGCCAGAAGGCATCGTATTCGCCGACATCGACCGCGACACCGGGAAACTTGCCCTGCCCGGCTGCCCGCGGGTCTTCCACGAGTCATTTCTTGCCGGCACAGCACCCACTGAGTCGTGCACGCTTCACCAGTTTCTCGAGTTGCCGTAGGTCCGGTAGAATTGGTGAGTTGGTGAATCGGTGAATTGGTGAATTAACGATGTTGCCGCTTAGCAGCAACGTCGACAATTCACCAATCCACCAATTCACCAATTCACCAATTCACGAATTCACCAATTTCTTTCTGGGGATATCTATTTGAACCGACTCTTTACATCGCTCCTTGTTGCTGCAGTCGTGACCGGCGCAATCGCGTGTCGCAAACCGCCAGCGCCTGCGGCCGGCAAGTCGGATAGCGCTGTCCCCGCGCAAGCTACTCCAACGTCAGGACAGACCGCTGCACAGCCGCACGGCTGCTCAGCCACCGGCGCCAGCCAAGCCGATGCCGGCGCAGCTTCCTCCGGTGCTCGCGCGGGTCAACGGCGAAAGCGTCACGAAAGTTGAGTTCGACCGGCTGATCAAGAATTACGAAGTCCGCGCCAACCAGCCGATCCCGGCTGAGCGTCGCGACGAGGTCTTCCGTCAGGCGCTCGACGAGCTCCTGACCTATACGGTGCTGTCGCAGGAGACGCGCGCGCGGAAGGTGGCGGTCACAGACGAAGAGGTCGACAACAATATCAAGCAGATGCGGTCCAGGTTTCCCACCGAGGAGGAGTTCAAGAAAGCGCTGGACGCTCGCGGGATGACCCTGGAGAAGCTGAAGGCCGATACGCGGATTGATATCAGCATCAACAGGATGGTCGAGAGCGAAGTCTCGGCTCAGCCAGCCCCGACCGATGCCGAGTGCCGCGAGTTCTACGACAAGAATCCGGACAAGTTCAAGCAGGACGAATCGGTCCGCGCGAGCCACATCCTTTTCCGTGTTGACGAAACCGCCGACGCGGCCACCAAGAAAAAGGCGATGGATCAAGCGCAGGCCGTGCTGAAAGAAGCGCGCGCGGGCGCCGACTTCGCCGAGCTGGCCAAGAAGCACTCCGCCGACGGAAGCGCCCAGCAGGGCGGCGACCTGAACTACTTCACGCACGGACAGATGGTGCCGCCGTTCGATCAGGCGGCATTCGCGCTGAAGACGGGCCAGATCAGCGATATCGTGACGACGCAGTTCGGGTATCACATTATCAAGGTCACGGACCACAAGGCCGCTTCGACTGTGGCATTCGATCAGGTCAGCGCGCGGATCAAGGACTTCCTGGCCGAACAGCAAAAACAAAAGAAGGCGGACGCCTTCATCCAATCCTTGAAACAGAAGGCCAAGATCGAGGTGCTCGTCTGAACGAAGAGGTCCTGGCTGCGGCTGCCGAAGCGCTCGCGCGCGGTGACAGCGTGGCGCTCGTCACGGTCGTCCGTTCGCAAGGATCGACGCCGCAGCGCGCCGGCGCGAAGATGCTCGTCTGGGCCGACGGCAGGACAGTCGGCACCATCGGCGGGGGCTGCTACGAGAACGACGCATTCTGGAAAGCGCGCGAAGCCATCTCGACCGGGAAGCAGCAACTTCTCCACTTCGAGCTCAACGATGATTTCGCGCAGGAGAATGGCTTGATCTGCGGAGGGCGCATGGACGTACACATCGATCCGCTCGCCCCTTCACCGCGCCTGTTCATCATCGGCGCGGGCCACGTTGGGTTTCACCTCGCGAAGATTGCCTCGGACGTCGGCTTCCGGATCAACGTGGTGGACGATCGGGACAAGTTCGCGAACCTCGAACGCTTCCCTGGCGCCGACATCGTGGTCGAGCCGATTCCCGACTGGCTGCACCGTGCGGAAATCCCGCCCTCGTCTTACGTCGTTGTCGTCACGCGCGGTCATACGCACGATCTCGATGCGATGCGCGCGCTGGCAGCACGTGACTTGAAGTATCTCGGGTTGATCGGCAGCCGCGCCAAGGTGGCGCGAATCTACGACGCGCTCCTCGAGGAAGGCCTGCCGCCTGAGTGCCTGCAGCGCATTCACGCGCCCATCGGTCTCGAAATCGGCGCGGTGACCCCGGCTGAAATCGCGGTCAGCATCCTGGCGGAGCTGATAGCCGTCACGCGCGGCGTGGACACGTCGGCCATGTCGATGAAGAGCGTCAGGATCAAGGCTGAATGACGGGGGCCGCCCCCGATCCATCTGCCGTATCCGCGCACTCGAACGCCAACCCACTTCCACCCTCATACGCAACGCGACGATCGTCACGATGAACGATCGCCTCGACATCGTGACCGGCGACGTCGTCGTCCGCGGCGGGCGCATCGTATCGGTCGGCGGCGACGGCTCCGGCCGTCATGCCAAGGTCATCGACGGCGGGGGCAACTACCTGCTTCCCGGCTTCATTCAGACCCACATCCATCTCTGTCAGACGTTGTTCAGAGGCTCGGCCGACGACATGCCGCTGCTCGAATGGCTGAAGCGCCGCGTCTGGCCGATGGAAGCAGCACATACCCCGCGACGTTGCGCGCCTCTGCGCGCCTTGCGGCTGCCGAGCTCCTGCTGTCCGGGACCACATCGGTCCTGACGATGGAGACCGTGCACGACACGGACGTCGTCTTCGAGACGCTCGCGGAGATCGGTCTGAGAGCGTCGATTGGCAAGTGCATGATGGACGCGTCAGGCGATGCGCCGGCGCGGCTCCAGGAAAAGACGACGAGATCGATCGATGAAAGCCTTGCGCTGAAGACGCGATGGGACGGCGCGGCAAATGGCCGGCTGCGAGCTGCGTTTGCTCCGCGCTTTGCCGTGTCGTGCTCGCGAGAGCTGCTCGAAGCGGTCGCGGATCTGTCGTCCCGGGAACAGACACTTGTTCACACCCATGCGTCGGAGTCGCGCGACGAGGTCGAGGTCGTCCGCCGCCTGTCCGGCGGATTTTCCAACCTCGAATATCTAGCGGACACCGGGCTCGCGAACGCGCGGCTCTGCGCCGCGCACTGTGTGTGGGTCACCGATCGCGAGCAGGAGCTGCTGGCCGAGCGCGACGTGAAGGTCCTGCACTGTCCCGGGTCCAACCTGAAGCTCGGATCGGGTTTGGCGCCCGTGACTGAAATGCGGGCGCGCGGGATCTCGGTTTCCCTCGGGGCTGATGGCGCGGCTTGCAACAATCACCTCGACATGTTCGACGAGATCCGGCTTGCGGCGACGATTCAGGCCGTTCGAAAAGCGCCCGGAGCGCTGACCGCCCGCGACGCGATTTGGATGGCGACGAGGGAAGGCGCCCGGGCACTCGGCCTGGACTCGGAGATCGGATCGATCGAACCGGGCAAACGAGCCGACCTCATCCTCGTCGAGCGCGACCGCCCGCATCTCGCACCTGATCCAGACCCGTGGTCCACGCTCGCGTTCGCCGCGCGGGGCACCGATGTGCGAATGACGATGGTCGATGGGGAGATTCTGGTGGACCAGTTCGCCCTGACTCGCCTCGACAGCCGGGCCGTCGCTGATGAGGCCCGTCGCGCGGCGGCTGAGCTTCGAGCGCGTGCCCGGATCTGATGGGGTCTGACCCCGGACGTTCGGGCGACCGGGGTCAGACCCCGGACGCTCGGTTACACACCTGAGCACCGAAAGTAAGCGGCGACCGTGTATAATTAGTATTAGCACTCGACTCGATAGACTGCTAAGGACACATGACACGGCATCCTGAGCTTCCGGAACGGGATAGGCGAATCCTCGGGGTCCTGGTTCATGCGTACATTGACCAGGGCGAGCCGGTCTCGTCTCTATGGCTGGCCAATCGGGGGTTCGGCGTCTCTTCGGCGACGCTCCGGAACGTCATGGCGCGCCTCGAGGATCTGGGATACGTCCGGCAGCCGCACACCTCGGCCGGTCGGGTGCCGACGGATCTTGGGATACAGGCTCTACGTCGATCAACTTCTGGCCGAGCGCAAGTCTTCGCGGCCGACGCCTATGGTCGAGGCCAGGCTGCGGCGCGCGGGAACGGTCGAGACGCTTCTGACCCACGTGTCGCAGGAAGTGTCACGCGCCTCTCATCAGGTGGGATTTGCAATCGCGCCCGACATGACGACGCTCGAGCGGCTGGATTTCGTGCCGCTCGACGGCGGCAAGCTTCTAGTTGTGGTCGTCGCCGCGGGCGGTCATGTGACCCACAAAGTCATCGAGCCGACCGAAGAGTACGAGCCTGGTGAGCTCCAGGAAGCGGCCAACTACCTGAACCACGAGTTCAAGGGGCGATCGCTCGTCGAAGTGCGTCAGGCCGTAATCGAGCGGCTGCGCGAAGAGCGCACGCTCTACGACGAGCTGATGGCTCGGGCTTTGCGTCTCGCGAGCACGACGTTCGAGGACATCGATCCGGCGCCGACGGTTTTCATCCAGGGAACGTCGCTGCTGCTCGACGACGTGCGAGCAGAGGACCCGGAGCTGACGCTGAAGACTCTGCGCACGCTCTTCCGGATGATCGAGGAAAAAACCCGGCTCGTCCAATTGCTCGACGACTGCATGGGGATGCCGGGACTGACCGTCGTGATTGGCACCGAGCATCAGGCTCCTGATCTCCAATGCTTCAGCCTCGTGGCGTCGACATACTCGGACGGACATGGAACGGGAGCAGTAGGGGTCATCGGGCCCACGCGGATGAGATACTCGCGCGCAATTCAAGCGGTTGACTCGCTGTCGAAGGCAATCAGCCGCATGGTCGCTCGGGAATAAGTCCTGAGGTTCTACCAGGTTCTGCAGGGTTCTACTAGGTTCTGCCAGGTTCGTTCACCTGGAACTCGAACGAACCGTGTAGCACGAACCCCGTAGAACCTCAGAACGAACCCTGTAGAACCCCGAACGAACCCCGTAGAACCTGGTAGAACCTAGCAGAACCCTGTAGAACCTGAGAATTTGGCGTAGAACCTGAGAATTTGGCGTAGAACCTAGAGAATTTGGCCGTGGAAGACAATCCGACAAACAACGAATCCGACTCTGAAAACGATGCGGCTGCGGCCACCGAGGTCGCGCCATCCGAGTTGCAGCGCCAGCGTGACGAATACTACGACCGGCTGTTGAGGAAGACCGCCGAGTTCGACAACTATCGCAAGCGCACCGAGCGGGAACGCCAGGCGCTCGGCGACGCCGCAGCGGCCAACGTCATCGAAGAGCTGTTGCCGTTGATGGACAACCTGGATCGCGCGCTGAAAGCGGAGGCGGGCCTCGAGGGCGCCGAGGCCTATCGGCGCGGCGTCGAGCTGATCCACGACCAGCTTGGCGCAATCCTGCACAAGCGCGGTGTGCGCGCCATCGAAGCGGTCGGCGCGGACTTCGATCCGTACTATCACCAGGCCGTCTCGCACGAGCCGGCGGAGGGCCGTCGCGAGGGAGAAGTGATTGAAGAGTTCCGGCGCGGATACATGCTGGGCGACCGGCTCCTGCGGCCGTCGATGGTAAAGGTGGCCAAAGGGTGAGCAGCGTGACGAAGCGCGATTATTACGAGGTTCTCGGTCTCGATCGCCAGGCCACGGATCAACAAGTCAAGAGCGCCTATCGAAAGATGGCGCTCAAACATCATCCTGATCGCAACCCGGGCGATCACAAAGCCGAGGAAGCCTTCAAGGAAGCAGCCGAAGCCTATTCGGTGCTCGCCGATCGCGAGAAGCGCAGCCTGTACGATCGGTTCGGGCACGCGGGCATCGCGGGCGCCGGAGCTGGCGCGGCCGGCTTCGACCCGACGATCTTCGCGGACTTCTCGGACATCTTCTCGGGTCTCGGCGACGTCTTCGGATTCGGGGACATCTTCGGTCAGCGCCGCCGGCGCGGTGGTCCGCAACGCGGCGCGGATCTTCGGTACGATCTCGAGATCTCGTTCGAGGAATCAGCGACCGGCGCCGAAACGACGATTCAGATCCCACGCGAAGAAACGTGCGAGACGTGCAAGGGGTCCGGCGCGGCTGACGGCACGTCGCCGGAAACCTGCAGTCAGTGCCGCGGATCGGGCCAGCTTCGCTACCAGCAGGGCTTCCTCACCGTCGCGCGTCCGTGCGGGAATTGCCGCGGCACCGGAAAAACCATCGCGAAGCCTTGCCACACGTGCCGTGGCGCCGGCCGCGTCGGGCGGGAGCGGAAGCTGACGGTCAAGATTCCGGCCGGCATCGCCACGGGTCAGCGGATGCGACTCTACGGCGAAGGCGAGCACGGCTCTGCCGGCGGTCCTCCCGGCGATCTCTACGTCGTCGTCCACGTGCAGCAGCATTCGTTCTTCCATCGCGAGGAAGACGATCTCTTCTGCGAGATGCCGATCAGCTTCCCAACGCTCGCGATTGGCGGATCGATCAACGTGCCGACGCTCGATGGACGCGAACAGGTGCACGTTCCGTCAGGCACCCAGCCTGGCACCCGGTTCAAGCTGCGAGGCAAGGGCATGCCGCACGTGAACGGCCGCGGCCAGGGCGATCTCTACGTGATCGCGCGCGTAGCTGTCCCGAAAAAGCTCTCGAAGGAACAGAAGCAGTTGCTCGAAGAGCTGGGCCGCACCCTGCCGCAGGAAAAGCTGGACGACGAGTCGGACGGCGAGGAGAAGCCGTTCTTCGAGCGCGTGAAGGACATCTTCGGGTAATTCGTGTTCCGGTGTGGCCTTTTATCCTGCGCTGGATCTGAAGTTCGCCGCCGGCCCCGGAGCGGGCACCTTTCAGGACATGTTGTATGCCGAGCTCGATGAATTCGAGCCGGTCGCCATTCAGGAGCACGAAACCGCTGACGGGTGGCGAGTCTTTTTTCGCACGTCCGTCGAGCGTGATACCGCCCGAACCGCACTGGCCGCCGAGTTCGGCCACGCGCTGCTCCAGCTGACCACGATCGACGTAGACGACGAGGATTGGGCGCGCCGCAGCCAGGCATCGTTGACGGCCGTCCGCGTCGGCCGGCTGATCGTCGCTCCACCGTGGGATACGCCTGACGATCGCGATTCGCAGTTCGCGATTCGCGATTCGGCGGAGCGCTTTCCAAATCCTCAGATCGACAGCGATGCGAACAGCGAACCGCGAACCGCGAGTCGCGGGCCAAGCGACATTGTCATTGTCATCGACCCGTCAACCGGCTTCGGCACCGGCCATCACGCGACGACGCGGTTGTGTCTAGAACTGCTGCAACGGCGCGACCTGTCCGGAGCGCGGGTGATCGACGTCGGGACCGGCTCCGGAGTGCTGGCGATTGCGGCCGCGAAGCTTGGAGCCGCGCGGGTGATCGCGGTCGACAACGACCCCGACGCACTCCGGAACGCGCACGACAACATCATTCGGAATGGAGCACGGGACGCGATAGAGATCCTGAATATCGATGTCGCGACCGCTTCACTTGAACCCGCAGAGATCGTGCTGGCGAATCTCACCGGAGCCGTCCTGCAGCGCCATGCCGCGACGCTGCAGCGGCTCGTCGTCCCTGACGGCATTCTCATCCTGAGCGGCTTCAGCCCGGGTGAAAGGGATGATGTCGCTGGTGCGTTTCAGGCCACGCAGCAAGAGGCACTAGTCGACGGTGAATGGGCGGCGATTTGCATTCGCGCATAGTCAGCCACTCATCGCTAGAACTGGTGCGGCTCAACGACAGCCACCGTCACGCTGCATCGATGCCTAAAGACGGACAGGAGAAAGGGAGAGAGGGAGTTAACTGTGTTTCTCCCCTTCTCCCGTTCTCCTGTTTGGTCTTGTGCGAGTCGGAGTCACAGAATCAGTCATAAGTCTCTGAGCGCGAAGCGCGCAATCGCCACCGCCGCGACCGCGACCGCATCGGCGCGCAGGGTCAGGCCGCCAAGCGTCACCGCCATGCAACCGGCGGCGTCCGCCTGCGCGCGCTCCTCCGGGCGTCCACCCGCCCTCAGGTCCGACGATCAACGCCAGCGATCCTGCGGCCTGATTCTCGAGCACGTGCAGCGACGAGATCTCCGCGTCGGCCGCCGACGGTTCGACCAGAATCAAGCGCAGTCCATGGGCGCTCGAGGCCAGCCAGTCGCCGAAACTTCGAGTCGGCGCGATGGCCGGGACGACCGCTCGACGGCACTGCTTCGCTGACGCGACAGCCACGCGTGCCCATCGATCGTTTTCCGTCCGCTTGATGCGCGCGATCGTGCGAGCGGTCACGACAGGCTCGATCGCAGCCACCCCCATCATCGTCGCGTCGCGGACAACATCGTCCATCTTGTCGCCCTTGAGCACGGCCTGGACGAGAGTAATCGGGACCCGAGCCTCCGGTGCGGACTCAATCGACTCGATCAATTGGATGCGGACCTTGCCCCGCGCGGCGCTCGTGACCTTCGCCCGGAACTCGTGACCGCGGCCGTCGAACACCGCAATCTCGTCGCCCGCGCCGAGACGCATCACCCGCGTGAGGTGGCTGGCCTCGTCCGAGGGCACCGAGGTCTCGTCAGCCGCAGGGTCAAGGTGCGGCACATAAAAACGCGGAAGCATGTTGTCGAGAATTATCGTGCAATCGCGCTATACTCGCGACAATCAGCAATCGAGTCTCAATCGGCATCGCAATCGCCAATCGCAATCAGCAATCAGCAATTCTTTAAAGGTGTTATTCAGAGGCCAGAGTCTCGGGAAGTACAAGATCATCGCGCCCCTCGGGAGCGGCGGATTCGGCACCGTTTACCTCGCGCAGGACACCTGGATCGACAAGAAGGTCGCGATCAAGGTTCCACATCGCCAGGGCCTGGACTTCGGCGAGCTGCTGCGGGAGCCTCGGCTCCTGGCGAGCGTCAGCCATCCCAACATCGTCGCCATCACGACCGCGGAGAAACAGGAGAACGTTTTCTTCATCGTGATGGAGTACGTGCAGGGAGAAACGCTCGAGAACATCATCGGCACGAAGGGCGCGCTGGAGCTGAGCCGGTCGCTCGATTTCACCTGTCAGATCTGCAACGCCGTCGATCACGCCCACACGCAGGGCGTGATTCACCGGGATCTGCGCCCGGCCAACGTGCTCGTCACCGACAACGACATGTTGAAGGTCGCCGACTTCGGAACCTCGCGGTTCCTTGAAATTGCGGCTCACGGGACGACCGTGATCGGCAGCCCGCCTTACATGGCCCCGGAGCAGTTTCAGGGAAAGGCGGTGTTCGCGTCCGACATCTATTCGCTCGGCGTGACGATGTACCAGATGATGACGGGCTTCCTGCCGTACGACACGCCCGCTCCGGCAGACCTCGACAAGCTGATGTCAGGCGAGCTGGTGTCCCCGCCGCGACTCAAGAATTCGGCCATTCCAAAAGCGATCAGCGACATCGTCATGAAGGCGATGGCGCCGCAGATTACCGATCGCTACCAGCGGGCCTCGGATCTCCTCGCCGACGTGCTCGCCGCGAGGGCCGCCACGCAGCCTCGCCGGACTCCGCAACCTGGCGCGATCACGAAGATCGAACCGGCCGGACGCGACGACCCGCACAACATCCAGTCGCGCGTCCGAGCGCGCGAAACGCCAACCGCCAAGTTCTGCTGGCAGTGCCGCAAGCCTCTGCACGCGCGGTCCGATCGGTGTCCGTTCTGCGGCGAAACGCAATAGACTCGCGGTTCGCGGTTCGCAGTTCGCGGTTCGCAGTACCCAATGTGCGGCTTTGGACCACAAGCGCGGCGAAAGTCGGCTGTGCTAAAATCCTTATTCGCTTCATCTTAAGGAGAACGAATGGCTTTTTCGGGCACCGGCAAAATCTGGATGAACGGAAGACTGGTGGACTGGAAGGACGCGACCATCCACGTCGCCTCCCATGTGATCCACTACGGCAGCGCCGTGTTCGAGGGGGCGCGCTGCTACAGCACGCCGCGCGGGTCAGCGTGCTTCCGCCTCGATGCCCACATGCGCCGGCTGTTCGACTCCTGCAAGATCTACCGGATGGAACCGCAGATCGATCAGGCGAGTCTGACCGAGGCCGTTCTGAACACGATTCGCGAGAATCAGTTCAAGGCCTGTTATATCCGCCCGATCGTCTACCGCGGCTATTACGAGCTTGGCGTCAATCCATTCCCCTGCCCGGTGGACGCCGCGATCCTGACGTGGGAGTGGGGTGCGTACCTGGGCAAGGACGCGCTGGAAAAAGGCGTGGACGTGCGCGTCAGCTCGTGGACGCGCGCGCACCCGAACACGTTCCCGACGCTCGCGAAGTCGTCCGCCAACTACGCGAACTCGCAGCTGATCAAGATGGAAGCGGTCGCTGAAGGCTACAGCGAAGGCATCGCGCTGGACACGCAGGGCAACCTGAGCGAAGGCAGCGGTCAGAACCTCTTCCTGGTCCGCGACAACGTGCTCTACACGCCGCCGCTCTCCGCCGCCGTGCTGCCTGGCATCACTCGCAGCACGATCATGACCCTGGCCCAGGACCTCGGGTTCAGCGTCGTGGAACAGGTCCTGCCGCGCGAGATGCTCTACATCAGCGACGAGGCCTTCTTCGTCGGCACGGCCGCAGAGATTACGCCGATTCGATCGGTCGACAAGATCCAGATCGGAAAGGGCCAGCGCGGACCCGTCGCCGAGGCGTTGCAGGTCGCGTTCTTCGACATGATCAACGGCGAAACGCCGGACCGTCATGGGTGGCTGACCTATGTCTATCCGGGTGAGCCGCTTCAAGCAGCAACGACCGGCGGCACCCGTAGGGCGGGGCTTTAGAGAGCCTGCAGCCATTCATGCACATAGACGACCTTCTCCGAACTGCCGCGCAGAGTGGAGCGTCCGATCTTCATCTGAAGGTTGGCAGCTATCCGATGATGCGCGTCAACGGCATGCTGGTGGTCTGCTCGGAAGAGAAGCGGCTCGAGCGGGCGGACACGGAAAGCATGGCCGACGCGATGTTCACCGGCGACCTGCGCGAGAAGTTCCGCCGGTCGCAGGAAGTGGACCTGGCCTACAGCCTTCCCGGCGTTGGCCGTTTCCGCTGCAACGTCTTCCAGCAGCGCGGCACGATCGGGCTGGCGCTTCGCGTCATCCCGACACGCGTCAAGACCGTTCGACGAGCTCGGGCTTCCGCCTGTGCTCAAGACAGATCGCACAGGAAGAGCGCGGGCTCGTGCTCGTCACCGGAACCACCGGCAGCGGCAAGAGCACCACGCTTGCCGCGATGATCGACTACATCAACGCCACGCGTTCCGACGCACATCATCACGATCGAGGATCCGATCGAGTACCTGCATCGCGATCATCGCTCGATCGTCAACCAGCGCGAAGTGAAAGTCGACACAGAATCGTTTTCCCATGCGCTCCGGAGCGCGCTCCGCCAGGACCCGGACGTGATTCTCGTCGGCGAAATGCGCGATCACGAGACGGTGGAAACGGCGCTGCTCGCAGCGGAGACGGGGCACCTCGTCTTCTCGACCCTGCACACGCTCGACGCCACGGAAACCATCAACCGCATCATCGCGGTGTTCCCTCCGCATCAGCAGCGCCAGGTTCGCATCCAGCTGGCCAGCGTGCTCAAGGCCGCCATCGCGCAGCGCCTGCTCCCCCGCGCGGACGGCCTGGGACGAGTGCCGGCCGTCGAGGTGATGATCGCGACGGCGTTCATCCGCGACTGCATCATCGACAAGGACCGGACGTCGCAGATCCACGGCGCCATCGCCTCGGGCACGTCGCAGTACGGGATGCAGACCTTCGATCAGTCGATCTTCAACCTGTATCAGCAGGGATTCGTCACGGTCGACGAAGCGTTGCGCTGGGCCTCGAACGTGGACGAGTTCAAGCTGAAGATCCAGGGCATTTCCACCACCGCCGACATGGCGCGCGACGAGATGGCGCGGGACGCCGGCATCGGCGGCGGGGCACCAGAGATCACGCGATTCGGGGGATAATTCTTCGCCGTCTGTGACTCCGCGATTCGCTCGCATTCGTCCGGACCCGCGGATCCCGGATCCCGGATCCCGGAACCTGGATCCCGGACTTAGTCAAGATCGCGACATGTCCGCCTATACCGATGCCCTTCGGATGCTCGCGCGGCGCGAGCTGTCTGAGAAGGAACTGCGCGATCGCCTGACCGATCGCGGACATCCTGCCGACGAGATCAACCGGGTCGTCGAACATCTGCTCGAAACGAAAGAGTTGGACGACGCGCGGGTGGCTCGGGCGTATGCGCGAACGGCGTCGGCCGTGAAGGGGCGCGGGCGCCTGCGCGTGATGCGCGAGTTGGGCACGATGGGGATCGCGAAGGACGTCGCCAGCGAGGCGCTCGCCGAAGTGTTCGCGGACGTCGACGAGCGCGCGCTCATCGCGAAGGCGCTTCAGAAGAAGATGCGAGGGCGCTCACGCATCGCCAACACCGCCGAGCATGCGCGCCTGTATCAGTTCCTGATGCGACAGGGGTTTACGCCCGCCGGCATCGCGGCCGCACTGCGCAAGTTGGGCGGACGCAGCGATCCAGACGAGGCCTGACGTTGCTTCGTCGAGCTGGTAAGCGATTGCCATCGGTCGAGCGGCATCGCCGTCCGCCGCCGCTCCGCGCACCGGGAGCCGCGCGCGGCTGACGCTGCCGCCGCCAATGGCCTCACGTCGTCGCAGCCGCCGTGGTCGCGCACGTCAGCTCCCCGGCGCCTCGGCCTTGTACCATTTATTCTGTGAAACAGGTTAGGTCTGTGGTCGCTGTGGGAAACGCGTTCTGTGCGTTTTCCAAGCAGCGGTGGGCGCGTTCTTGGCGTCCACGGCTGCGGCAGCGTCCACGGACGACGCCAATTTGTAGCGAGCTCGGCCACCTTGGTGGGAGTGCCAGCCTCGGCCAGCGCTTGGAGCGCCACCCGTAGACGTGCGCCCTGCCAGGGTGGACCGTGAATGACATCCAGTGGGAAGTCGCGCCCTGAGCGCCAGTACAAGGGAGATGCGGTTCACGGGACGGCCGGGCCGGAAAGGAGAACGCGTGTCGGAAACCTTTGCGTGGTATGTCGGCATCGATTGGGGAACGGAAGAACATCAGCTGTGTCTGCTGGACGCGAGCGGCCAGGTGTGTGAGGAGCGGAGCGTCGCCCACACCGCCGTCGCCGTCCATGAGGCCCTGCAGTGGATCCGCGAGCGGACCGGCGTGAGCCCGGACGCCGTGGCGGTGGGCCTCGAGCGGCCCAGCGGCGTGCTCGTCGATACCATGATCGAGCAACGGTTTGCGGTCTTTGCGCTCAACCCGAAACAGCTCGATCGGTTTCGCGATCGCTTTACGGCGGCTGGCGCGAAGGACGACCGCCGCGACGCTCACGTCGCGGGGGATGCCTTGCGCACGGACCGGCGTGCATTTCGGCGGGTGCACCCTGATGATCCTGAGATTATTCAGCTGCGCGAGCTGTCCCGCTTGGTGGAAGACCTTCAGGTCGACGAAAGCCGGCTGGCCAATCGGCTGCGTGAGCAGCTGTATCGCGTCGACGCGGCGTGGCTGACGCTGTGTCCGGCTGCCACCGACCCGTGGCTCTGGACGATCCTGGCCGACAACCCACATCCGGATACGTGGGCCCAGTTGCCCCGCCGCCGGGTCACGCCGGCCCTGCGGGCTCACCGCATTCGCCGCGTGACCGCCGAGGAGATCGTCAGCGCCTTGCGGCAGCCTCGGTTGACCGTCGCCGCCGGCGTCGCTGAGGCAGTCGCGACGCGCATCGCCTCGCTCGTGCCCCAGCTGAGGCTCGTGCACCAGCAGCGCATCACAAGTGAACGGCAGATCGATTGGCTGTTGGAGCGATTGCCGTCGTCGGAGTCGACCGACGGGGAGCCACACGAGCATCGTGACGTCGAGATTCTCCGGTCCCTGCCAGGCGTCGGCAGAATGGTGACCGCCACGATGCTCGCCGAGGCGTCCGGCCCGTTGGCCAATCGCGATTATGCCACGCTGCGCGCCTACACTGGTGCGGCACCGGTCACCAAACGGAGTGGGAAGCGCCTCTTTTTGGTCCGAATGCGGTACGCGTGCAAACACCGACTGCGGGAGGCGGTCTATCACTGGGCGCGTACCAGTATCCAGCACGATGCGACGGCGCGCGCGTATTACGATGCGCTGCGGGCACGCGGGCATCGTCATGCGCGCGCCCTCCGAAGCGTCGCCGATTGATGGCTGCGTATCCTCGTCGCCATGCTCACAACTCGAACGCTCTATGACCCTTCGCGGCTCCGGAGTGTTGTCTCCGCGACCGCTTGACAAACGGTGAGAAGTCTACGGGCGGAAAACCTCGTCTCCGGCGCATGCCTCCGATTGCCGCGTCGGCTCGGGTTTCTCGAACGGCAGCCAACAATCATTCGCGCCACCAGGTAACGAGCGCCATTGTCGAAACCGCGCCGCCGCGGATTGGAGCGCCTGCAGCGTGGTTTTCGTGCCTGACGCAGCGCCCTGGCCGCATCGCGCCGGGAAACTGACATGCGCAACCCCGTCGACGCACCGTTCGAGCGAGCGGCATCGCCGTCCGCCGCTGGTGCGAGACCGTCTCAAGGATTCATCAGAGCCTGACTACAATCGTCAGGCTGGGACGCTTTCAAACGATTCCGCTGCTACTGCCGACTTCGAGACCGGCTTTCCGATCGCGTGCACGTCGAACCCGATCGCCCGTAGCAGCTCATGGGGCAGGATGTTGCGGCCATCGAACGCAAACGCAGGTCTCCTCATCGACCGATAGATGAATTCAAAGTCCAGATTCTTGAACTCATCCCATTCGGTCAGTACCGCCAGAGCATGCGCACCACGGCGGCGCGATAGGGATCGGCTGGACACATGACGCACTTCTCGAGCTCACTCGAGGAGAGCCCCGTGGCGTGCGAGAGCTCACCTAGAATTGCGGCCGGCGTCACCCGTGGATCGTAGATCGCAAGGTGTCGCCCTTTCGTTCAGCAGCGCGCGACACACATCTATGGCCGCCGACTGCCGAGTGTCGTTGGTGTCCTTCTTGAAGGCAAACCCGAGAATCGCGATCCGCTTGCCGGCGATCGTGTTGAACATCGTGTCGATCATTCGACGAACGAACCGGGTCTTCTGCCACGTATTGATGCTGACGACCTGTCTCCCAGTAATTCGCCACCTCGTCCAGGCCGTAGTGCCCGCACAGGTACACGAGGTTCAGGATGTCCTTCTGAAAGCACGATCCGCCGAAGCCGACCGACGCCTCTCAAAAACTTGGATCCTATCCGGCTGTCCCTCCCCGCCGCGAACGTCACCTCATCAACATCGGCTCCGGTCGCCTCGCACAAGGCTGAGAGGGCGTTCACCGATGAAATCCGCTGCGCCAGGAGCGCGTTCGACACCAGCTTGGACAGCTCGCTGGACCACAGATTCGTCGTCAGGATCCGCTCGCGAGGGACCCAGCGCGCATAGACGTTGACGAGCTCTTGAATTGCCAGTTGTCCGGCGGGGGTGTTATCACCGCCGATGAGCACCCGATCGGGCGCTTGAAGATCCGGCGACGGCCGTGCCTTCGGCCAGGAATTCCGGGTTCGACAAGATTTCGAACTTGTAGCCGTTCGCGTTCGCCTGGAGAACGCGCTTGAGCGATTCGGCTGTTCGAACCGGCAGCGTGGACTTCTCGACCACAATCTTGTTGCCGTTCGCAACTGCCGCAATTCGCCTCGCGCACAGCTCGACGTTGGTCAGATCGGAGGCGCACCCGGCACCGATGCCGTACGTCCTTGGTCGGGGTGTTCACACTGACGAAGATGATGTTCGCCTCGCATATTCCCCGATCGATGTCGGTCGAGAAGAACAGATTCCTGCCGCGCGCGGACATCACCACCTCGTGGAGCCCGGGCTCATAAATGGGCAGCTGATCGGAATTCCACGCGTCGATTCGAGCCGCGTCCATATCGACAACCGTCACACGGATGTCGGGACACTGCGCGGCGATCATCGCCATGGTCGGCCCACCGACATATCCGGCACCAATACAGCAGATATTCATACGAGTCACCGAACTCTCCCACTCATTCGAGAAACCATCAGTTCGACTGCGAGGCAATCGAGGCAGTCATTTACTGGCGACCGTTTCTCGAGTCACCAGGCCGCTTCACAACCATCGGAAGCGAGTTGAACGTTTGGTGCGCTGGGGTCATCAGGAACGCTCGAAACTTCCCAGCGCGCAAGCCGTAGCCAGTTATTTGTCCTCGATCATTGATGTCAAATGGCCATAACACATCCCAACCCGAATTCGATCCGACCAGGGACCTTAGATCCAACATGACGCCTCGTTTGTACAGGAATCCCTGGAACGCATAGTTGGTACACGGGAAGGTCTGTTGCGTTTCGAAATCGAAGCAGCTGTCTTTGAACGGAGCGTCTGCGACGCCAACAACCTGCCCGTCGTCATTTATCGCATACGCGAAACTGTTCCGACCCCCGTTCAACGTGCCAATGTTGGTGACCGCCCCCTTAGAATAGATAAAACCGTTGGTGAACGAACCATTTATGGCTTCACCTACAACAACGCCGCGATCGTTCAGCTTCCAGGCAATACCTTCATTGGAAGGGTTGCCGAAAGGATTGATAGTCAACATCTTGCCATTTCGATAGAGAATCGGATGCGCCACCCCAAACGCCGACTCAGAGGAGAATCCGACGATGTCGCCCGCGTTGTTGATAGAAAGGGCCGCGCTGTAGCCTCCCAATGACCCAAGATCCCTCATGAGGCCGTTCTTGTACAAGAACGCGTGCCTGTTGAGGTCATCCACGTACGAGTAGCCGACAGCCTCGCCAAAGTCATTCACCGAAGTTGCTGTCCCATTGAACGAACCAAAAGCAACTCCACCAAGCGAGCCAAGGGGAGTAATCTCGCCAGTTCGACTGTCGAAGATTGCCGCAGAATAAACGCCGTCGCGCATGAGTCCGCTTGCGACCGTACCTCGGTTATTGATGTCCGACGGACCAACTGTCTGAATATCCCCGCTATTGAGGGGATTCAAGTCCATCATCCTTCCAGAGCCGAACAGGAAACCATGCGTCACCTCGTTTCCCGCGAGGCGGGAGCTTCCAACGACTTGACCCATGTCATTCATGGCATACCCAAAGCTCTCACTGCCGCCAAGCGATCCAAGGTCGGTTATGTAATAGGAAGCAAAGCGTCCGGCACTCAGGACGCGATCTTCGAACAGAGAAATCGCAATGATCGCGGCCAGGCAAATACCGACAAGTTTTTTCACGATGCATCCTCTCCCCATGCTCGCGTTCCTCCGCTCGCAGCGTCTGTACTCATCGTTCGGGAAACGGCACCAAGGGCAGCTCGCTTGGCACGTCATCCTTGGATGACGCGCCACTATGGTGCAACTCGCAAACCAAGTGCGGAGACGATTCCCCGGCTAAAGACATTAGCCGGCGAGACTTGTGACTTCTGAAGTCCTTCGTTTGGGAGACTTTGGTCGCCGTCGGAGTCCAATTGCTCCTTTCCGGAATTCCTTGGTACCATCCGGGTCCTCAACTCGGCCGGTTACAATATCTAGATGCTCTCCCGCGAAGTCCGCAGCACCTTCCTCGACTACTTCCGTCAGAAGGGGCACACCATCGTTTCGAGTTCCTCGCTCGTGCCGCACGAGGACCCGACTCTTCTGTTCACGAACGCGGGCATGAATCAGTTCAAGGACACGTTCCTGGGCAAGGAAAAACGCGCCTACACGCGCGCGACGACGTCGCAGAAGTGCATGCGGGTGAGCGGGAAGCACAACGACCTGGACAACGTCGGCCCGTCGCTTCGCCACCACACCTTCTTCGAGATGCTCGGCAACTTCTCGTTCGGGGACTACTTCAAGCAGGGCGCGATCCCGTATGCGTGGGAGCTCCTGACCGGGGTGTGGCGCCTGCCGGCCGACCGGCTCTACCCTACGATTTTCAAGGGCGAATCGGGCATTCCGCGCGATGACGAGGCGCACGGCATCTGGAAATCGCTGGTACCTGCGGACCGGATCACCGAGCTCGGGCTGGCAGAGAACTTCTGGCAGATGGGCGATACCGGTCCCTGCGGCCGTTGCTCGGAGATTCACTATCACCGCGGCAACGAGTATCCCTGCGACGAAGAACGCGCGGGACGCCGGTGCCGGGCCTCGACTGCAGCTGCGACCGCTTCGTCGAGGTCTGGAACAACGTCTTCATGGAGTTCGATCGTCAGGCTGACGGAACGCTGAAGCCGCTGCCGGCACCGTCGATCGACACCGGGATGGGTCTCGAGCGGATCACGGCGGTGATCCAGGGCAAGCTTTCGAACTACGACACGGATCTGTTCACGCCGATCCTCGCGGCGATCGGCGAGCGGACGGGGACCACCTACCGCGCGACGATTGACGATCCATCGGACGTGTCGATGCGCGTCGTGGCCGACCACCTGCGCGCGATGACGTTCCTGATCGCCGACGGCGTCGTCCCCTCCAACGAATGGCGTGGCTACGTTCTGCGCAAAATCATGCGGCGCGCGATGCGGCACGGCAAGAAGCTGGGATTCAAAGAGCCGATCCTCCACTCACTCGTCGACGTGATGGTGGCGGAGATGGGAGCGGCGTATCCGGAGCTGAAAACCAACCACGACGCGGTCGTCCGCGTCGTCCGAAGCGAAGAAGAGCGGTTCGATGCGGTCCTGACGGCCGGCCTTCCCCGCCTCGAGGAGGCGCTCGACCGTGCGGCGGGAACCGGCAACGTCATGTCCGGCGACGAGGCGTTCCGATTGTACGATTCGCTCGGGGTGCCGCTGGATTTCATGGAGGACCTCGCGAGCCAGCGCAACATCACGATCGATCGCGAAGCCTACGAGCGCGCGATGGAGGGCCAGCGGGTGAAAGCACGCGCCGGCAGCGCGTTCAAGGGCAAGGCGGCGGGCATCGACTGGTCGATCACAAAAGCCGGCCTGGAGCGCGAGCTCGAGGCAACCGGAGATAAGTTCGAGGGCTACGAATCGACGTGCGTCACCGGCACCCCCGTGCTCGCGATCTTCGACACCAACGGCGTTGAACAGGAGCAGCTGGCCGAGAACCAGCGCGGCTTCATCGCATTGGCCCAATCACCGTTCTATCTCGAGGCTGGCGGTCAGGTCTCAGACTCCGGGACGATCGTCGGTGCGAAAGGCGAGGCGGTCGTCGAGGGGCTGACCCGATTCAGCAACTGGCCACGTCTTCACGCAGTCCGCGTCGTCAAGGGACAGATCGCCAGGCGCGACGTCGTCACCGCGATCGTGGACGAGACGCTCCGCGATTCGACGCGGCGGAACCACACGGCCACTCATCTCTTGCACGCGGCGCTGCGCCAGGTGCTTGGCGGACACGTGAAGCAGGCGGGATCGCTCGTTGCGCCCGATCGCCTGCGATTCGACTTCGTCCACTTTGCCGCGATATCGCGGGAACAGATCGAACAAGTCGAACGAATCGTCAACGAGCAGATCTACCGCAACACGGCCGTGCAGACCGACGTCCGCTCGACGGAAGAGGCGATCGCGGCCGGGGCGATGGCGCTGTTCGGTGAGAAATACGGCGATCGCGTGCGCGTGGTGTCGATTCCGGAGTTCAGTAAGGAGTTGTGCGGCGGCACACACGTGCGGGCGACAGGAGACATCGGCCTGTTCTTGATTACCGAGGAGAGCGGCGTCGCGGCGGGTGTTCGCCGAATCGAAGCGATCACCGGCGCGGGCGCGCTGGCGCGCGTGCAGACGGATCGATCGGCGCTCGAGGGCATCGTCTCGGCCCTTTCGACCACGAGCGCGCAGGGGCTCGAAGCCGTTCAGAAGCTGCAGTCGGAAGTGAAGCGTCTCACGCGGGACGTCGATCAATTGAAGATGAAGGTCGCGCTTGGCGGAGGCGGCCCGGGCTCTAAAGCAGACGAGCCGGTCGATGTCGGCGGCGTGAAACTCGTCACCAAACGCGTTGCGGGGCTCGAGAAGGCAGCGCTCCGCGGTATCTCCGATTCTCTTCGCGATCGCCTCGGCAGCGGCATCGTCGTGCTCGCCTCAGAGAGCGATGGAAGGGTTGCACTCGTGGTGTCGGTCACGAAGGATCTGACGTCGCGGGTACAGGCGGGCCGGATCGTCAAAGAGCTGGCGCCGATCGTCGGCGGCGGGGGCGGGGGGCGTCCGGATTTTGCCGAGGCCGGCGGAAAAGACCCGGCCAAGATTGACGATCTGCTTGCCAAGGCCCCGGACATCGTTCGATCATTACTGGGATAACAACCACTGGCACCGGGCGGCAGCCCTCACACAATTCTGTAATCGAGCGTGCAGGACCGAGACGCTCGAACCGAAACAATCCCCGTAAGTTATTGAAAAACGTGGGCACCGGGCTTGCCTTGTCGATGTGCTTCGACCGTAAAGTGCTGACCTCCAAGCTTTTGATGAACCGAAAGGGGATCCGGATCGTTCTTGCCGCCCTCGCCGCGGCCCTGGCGACGCCATGCGTCGCTCAGGCACAGATCTATTCCTGGCGCGACCCCTCCGGAAACCTCGTCCTCTCCGACCATCCCAAGGACAGCACGCAGCGAACCTACGCGGTCGGGACAACCGGGGCCATCAGGACGACGCGGTCCGGTGCGCGTTCGGCGGCCTACGATTTGATCATCGATCAGCACGCGTCGGTCCATGGCGTTCGTCCCGATCTCGTGCGCGCCGTCATCCAGGCGGAGTCCGCGTTCAACCCGGCCGCGCGATCGGTCAAGGGTGCGATGGGGCTCATGCAGCTCATGCCCGCAACGGCGATCGCCTTCGGCGTCGCTAACCCCTACGATCCCGCCGAGAACATCCGAGCCGGAGTTGCGTATCTCCGAGGGCTGCTGGACCGCTACTCGCAGAACGAGGAGCTCGCACTCGCGGCCTACAACGCGGGCCCGACGGCGGTCGAGAAGTACAAAGCCGTGCCGCCGTATCGCGAGACACGCGACTACGTGGCGAAGATCACCAAGCAGGCCGGAAGCCGGCCGGCCCCGTTGAAAGTCTACAAAGTCGTCGAATTCAAGGACGGGCGGGAGATCGTGCGGTATACGAACACGCCGCCAGAATCATCTGCGGCGAGCGCCAAGGCGCCTGCTCGTTAGGGTCAGTTTCCAGTTACCAGTTTCCAGTTTCCAGTTTCCAGCCAGCATTCGCACAAGATTCGCGGCGAATGCTGTCTCGCCGAAGCGCGAAGCGCGAAGGCGGACGCTACAATCAACCTATGGACTCCGTCCGCCTCGACATCTGGCTGGATGTGGCTTGCCTCTTTCGCACCCGCTCAGAGGCCCAGAAGGCGTGCAATGCCGGCAAGGTGCTCGTGCATGGCCAGCAGGCAAAGCCGCACCGCGAGATCAAATCAGGGGACGAGATTGAAATCAGCCGGCCGCTTGGGCGCAAGCAGCGGATCGTCGTGTACGCTGTGGCCGACAAACACATTGCGCGCAAGGATGCGCGTGCTCTCTACGAAGATCTCACGCCTCCGCCAACCGCCGAGGAAATCGAACAACGGCGAATTGATCGTCTCGCCCGCGCGTTCATGCGCCCTCAGAGTGCCGGCTCGCCGGACAAGCGCGAGCGACGCCAGCTGCGCCGAATCAAAGAGGGCAACGGTTGACGGCAGCGTCGAGGCCACGTCAGCTCCCCGGCGCCTCGGCCTAACGGGCGGAAAACCACGCCTCCGGCGATTGCCTCACGATGTCCGCGTCGGCTTGGGTTTCTCGAACGACAGCCAACCATCATTCGCGCGCTCGGGCAATCCAACCGCCATTGTCGAAACAGCGCCGCCGCGGATCGGAACGCCTGCGGCGCGGTTTTCAAAACTGACGTAGCGCCCTGGCCGCATCGCGCCGGGGAGCTGACGTGGCCTCGCCGCTGCCGACGCGCGGGCGGGGTTGCGTCGAAGCGACCTTTGAGCGCCGTGATACGCGATAGCTTTAAATCAGCTTCGCAGGTGTTCAGATCGCCGGCGGCGATGAGTACGCGATCAGCGTAGCGGCCAACCCCGTCGCTGAACAGTCGGCCCACCGGGGTTCGGCAAACCCCAACCGCCGGCGCAATCGTGAGGCACGCACCGGAGAAGCTGATTTTCCACGGCGCGAAACGGGAGCAAGACGTAACCCCGGCTGCGCGTCGGCAGCGGTGAAGCACTGACACGCGAATAGCGATTCAGTCGAGCGGCTGGGGAGCCACGAACGTCACCGACAGGCCGCCATCGACGATGCCGGCCGACAGCCGTCCCCCATGCAGCCGTGCGCTCTGGAGAGCAGCCGCAAGCATGATGGCGCCGCAGCGGCCGGCGGGATGTCCGGTCCAGCCCGCATCGAAGAACCGCTCGACATTCAGGGCAGGAGCTGCCGTGCGGATCGTGATCCTGAGAATCAACGCGGGCCTGACACGCGGCGCGTCGAGCGCGACCTCGAGTCGATCACCATCTTCAGCCATCGCGAGCATCGCGTGAACGAGCGCTGACCATCCGGTCTTGAGCGCTTCGCTGTCTGCGAGCGTGCGCGCAAGTGCCACCGACTCTGTCCAGTCGACCGTCACACCCTTCAGCCGCGCTTCGACTTTGACCTCCGAACGAATCGTCTGAAGCACGGACGCGCAGTCGACCGGCTCGAGGTTGAGCGGCTCCCTGCGGGTCAGCAGCGACGCCGCGGCGGCGAGCGTCGTCGCGCGATGAGCCTCGACGCTGATCGCGTTGACGATCATCGTTGCGCGGAAGCCCGAATCGTTCGTCCGCGCGATGGGTGCGAGCGAATCGATGAACCGCATGGAGTTGCTGATCTCGGTGAACGACGTGCGCAGCACTTCGGCAGTCGCGGCAGCAGCGTCAGCGGAAACCGGAGCTGAAACCGCTTCGGCGCGTTCCTCCTCCGTCGAACGACGTCCCGTGTGTTCCTTCAGCTTGTCCGCTGCCTCGCCCTCGGCGTTCACGAGGAGGCATGGAACGGCGGCGAGCCCGGCTTTCCGTGCCGCCGAAAGCCGATGACGGCCCGCCACGAGCTCGAAGCGCGACGACTCGCGCGAGGTCACGAGAAGAGGTTGAAGCAGTCCCACCTCGCGAATCGACGCGGCGAGATCGGTCACGTCGGCCGTCACGTCAGGACCGACGACCTGGTCGATCGGGATCTGACGAACGGACTGGATAGGTCCGTCACCCATCAGCTGCTCGACATAATGTGACGTGTGCCGGCTGCGAAATGCCGGCGGTAGTCCTTCTCGCGAACGGCTACGGGGGACGTCAGCAAAATCATCCGGGTCGAGGTATTGAGTTTCGGGCCTGGCGATGGTCGGATCTACAGCCTGATTAAACTCGAATTCCGGCACGCGCGCTCCTCGGGTCAACGACAGCAGTTGGCAGGGTCGGGGGACATTATACCCTTGTGATGGTGATATAATTCGAAGGTTGTACGGCCACCGGGCGCAGGGCACGGGGCCTGAGGTTTCACGAAGAGTTCCAGCAAGAGGTCTAGAGAGTGGCCAGTCACGAATCCGCGCTCAAAGCGCACCGTCAGAACGTCAAGCGGCGCGAGCACAACCGCCAGCTCCGCACGCGCCTTCGCAGCGCGCTGCGCGACATCCGTGCGGCGATTGATTCCGAGGATCCGGCAAAGGTCAAGGACGCGCTGAGGGACACGATCTCGCTCGTCGACAAGATGGCCAGCCAAGAAGCTGATTCACCGCAACACGGCCGGGCGCTACAAGTCACGCCTGGCGAGCCGGGTCGCGAAGAAGTCAGCGGCCGCATAGCTCGACGATCAGCCGCTCGAGCAGCACGCGCGGATCGCCCCCGGAGCTCTTCAGCTCCACGTCCGTGCGGAACAGCGCCTCAACGGCCGCCGGGACCCGCCGTGGGTCCGCGGCCGGCAGTTTCTCCCGGACGAACCATCCGAGCTGCCCCAGGATCATGTAGGGCACGCCGCCAGACTCGAGCGCCAGCGCGACCTGCTTGAGCGCCTCCGCGGTATCGCGGCGCTGGATGGCGGTCGTCACCGCCCAGTCGTCCTGCGCCGTTTCCGCGCTGACGACCTCCTGCACGTCCTTCAGGTCGATCTTCGGTTGGCCGGCGGCATAGAGCAGCAGACGATCGACGTCTCCCCGCAGCGTGGCGATGTCGGTGCCGGCGCGTTCGGCCACGAGACGCGCAGCCGCAGCATCGATTTGCTGTCCGGCATCCGCGACCGCCTGACGCACCAGCCCTTCCGCCGTCCGCGCGACCTGCCGCAGGTCGAGCCGCGGCGTCCTTCGACCCCTTCAAGCCCCAGCACTCGACGATCGTCGCGTTCTTCTGGATCGCCTTGTAAAGACGCCGGCTTCGGTCGACGTCTGCCGCGACGAACACCAGCGTCGTGCGCGGCTCCGGCGCTTTCACATACGCTTCCAGCACGTCCACATCGCCCGCCGCCTCTTCGTCTTCCGCGTCGATTCGTCTTCTTCGACAGCCTTGCCTCGTCCGCTTCGGCTTCAGGATCTTCTCGGCGCGAAGGACGATCACGACGCGGCGATCGCCCATCATCGGAAACGTTTGCGCGGATTCCACGATCGAAGCAGGCGTCACCGATCGATCGCTCGCGTACAGCCGCTCGAGGTTGAACGCGCGCAGCTCGTCCTCGACGAGCGCGGACACGTCGCCCGCCAGGCGCGACATCTCCGCCTCGTCATCGCCGACGATCAGATAGACGGGATCAGCTTTCCCCTGCGGCGAGCAGTTTGCGAACTGTTTGGGGAGAGTCGTTGGCATTTCTTAGAAGGCTTCGAGAATGGCGCTGACGATGGTGCGGGCGAGCTCGGAGGCGAGGCGATCGAGCGCGTTCATGTCCTGGCCGAGGAATGCGGCCGGGTCGGCCACGTTCGAGGTGTTTGAAACCTCGTAGTCCTCCCGGAATGCCAGGTCGGGATTCTGCCCAGAGCACCTTGTCGGCCTTCACGTCTTTGAATTCAATTTTCGTGACCACGGTGATGACGTACTTGGACGCCTGCCGGTCGTCGGTGAAGGTCGCCGGCGCGACCGTGATGGACGACACCTCACCGAGTCAGCAGCGCATCCACGGCGTTGGCATCCGACTTCGACCGTGACTTGCCACGACCGATGAATTCGGAGACGACCTTCTGGGTGATCCGTTTCTCGATTTCAATGAGCGGCGTGTTGTTCACGAACATCGGGATGCCGATCATCTTGATGGAGGCCGGCAGAAACGAACCGCGGCCAGCCAGCGAGTAGCCGCAGGCCGGCAAAGCGAAGCCGGAGGCCATCAGCGACGCAAGACGCAGAAACTCTCGTCGGTTTGCCATGCTCAGCTCACTACGATGCTACCACGAGTTTCCCACCGGCGACCACGACTTTCCGCACCGTCTTGCCCTCGAGGTGTTTCACCACCTGCGGATCGGAAAGCGCCATCTCGCGCAGCCGCTCCTCGGAGCTGTCAGCCGGAACGGTCAAGCGCGCGCGAACCTTGCCGTTGATCTGGACGGGGACGACGATTTCGTCGGCCTTGGCGACCGACTCGTCGAAACCGGGCCACCCGGCGGCGACGATCCCGCCCTGGTGTCCCAGCATCTCCCACAACTCCTCCGCCATATGCGGAGCGAAGGGAGAAATCATCAGGACCAGCGATTCGACCGCTTCTTTCAGCACCGCAACCGTTGCCGGCGCGCTCCACCACACCGACGGTCGCCACGTCGTCACTCTGCTGCCCGATGCGGAGACACTCGCTCTTCGCGCAGAAGGCATAGAGCTCGTTGACGAGCTCCATCAGCGCGGAGACCGCGGTGTTCAGGTGGACCCGTGGATCCAGATCGCCCGTCACTCGACGAATGGTGTCGTGCGTTTTCCGCCGCAGCGCCCGCTCCGCGTCGTTCAACTCGAGATTCGCAGGTCCTGGAATGCCTTGCCCGCCGATCGTCTCGGCCAGCGAATCAACCACACGCCAGACGCGCGCGAGGAATCGCCAGCTGCCTTCCAGGCCGGCATCCGTCCACTCGATCTCTTTCTCCGGCGGCGCCACGAACATTACGTAGAGGCGCAGCGCATCGGCGCCGAACTTCTGGATCATGTCGTCAGGATCGACGACATTGCCCTTCGACTTCGACATCACCTGGCCGTTCTTCAGCACCATCCCCTGCGTCAGGAGGCGCGAGAACGGCTCGCTGATGGTCGTCATGCCGAGATCGCGAAACACCCGCGAGAAGAACCGCGAGTAGATCAGGTGCAGGATCGCGTGCTCGACGCCGCCGCTGTAGAAATCGACCGGGCCCCAGTACCCGACTTTCTCCGGGTCGAACGGAAGACCCTCGTTCGAAGGATCGCAGAACCGATAGAAGTACCACGATGAATCGACGAACGTGTCCATCGTGTCCGTTTCACGGCGCGCCGGCTCATCGCAGGTCGGGCACTTCGTGTTGACGAACTCCGGGATCTGCGCCAGCGGCGAATCGCCCTGGCCGCTGAACTCGGCAACCTTCGGCAGCAAGACCGGCAGGTCATCGTACGGAACAGGAACCATCCCGCACTTCTCGCAATACACGACCGGGATTGGAGTGCCCCAGTAACGTTGGCGCGAGATCCCCCAGTCCTTCAGCCGATACTGCACCGTGCCCGCGCCGATACCCCGAGCTTCGGCATCGGCCGTCATCTTTACGTTGGCTGCTTCCCAGTCGAGGCCGTTGTACTCGCCGGAGTTGACGAGGACTCCGGGGCCATCGTACGCAGAGTCGCTGACACCCGCACCTGATTCTTCAACAACGGTCGTGATCGGCAGATTGTATTTCTTCGCAAACTCGAAATCGCGCTGATCGTGGCCCGGCACGCCCATCACCGCGCCGGTCCCGTACTCAATCAGCACGAAGTTCGCGACCCAGATCGGCACGGGCTTGTTCGTGAACGGATTGATCGCGAAGCGGCCGGTGTCGAATCCTTCCTTCTCGACCTCCCCCGTCATCCGCGCCGTCCGGTCCTGCGCCTGGAACCGCTGCAGGCTGCGCTTGAACTCGTCCGCACCCGCTTCCCTGCTCCACTCCTGCACGAGCGGATGCTCGGGCGCGAGCATGATGAAGTTCGCGCCGAAGATGGTGTCGATGCGGGTGGTGAAAACTTCGATCTCGCGGTTCGCGGTTCGCGGTTCGCGGTTCGCCGAATCCAGCTCCGGATCGAATCGCGAATCGCGACCCGCGAACTGCGAATCCGCGAGCGCGAATTTCACGCGAGCGCCCTCAGATCTTCCGATCCAGTTCTGCTGCATCGTCAGAACCTTCTCGGGCCACTCGGTCAGCGAGCTGGTCGCGTCGAGCAGCTCGTCGGCGTAATGCGTGATCCGGAAGAACCACTGTTCCAGCTCGCGAGTCGTCACGGGCGTCCCGCAGCGCCAGCAGGCGCCGTCAACGACCTGCTCGTTGGCGAGAACGGTGTTGCAGCTCGGGCACCAGTTGACGTTCGAGCGCCGGCGATACGCCAGGTCGCGCTCGAGCATCTTCAGGAACACCCACTGGTTCCAGTGGTAGTAGTTCGGCAGGCAGGTCGCGATCTCGCGTTCCCACGCGTAGCTGATTCCCAGCCGCTGCAACTGCCCCTTCATGTGGGCGATGTTTTCGAGCGTCCAGGTCTCGGGGTGCGTGCCGTTCTTGATGGCGGCGTTTTCGGCGGGCAGGCCGAAGGCATCCCAACCGAACGGATGCAGCACGTTGAAGCCGCGCATGCGTTTCATGCGCGCGACGACGTCGCCGATCATGTAGTTGCGGACGTGTCCGACGTGCGCGTGACCAGACGGGTAGGCGAACATCTCGAGGCAATAGAACTTCGGCTTGCCGGGATCCTCGCTGACCTCGAAGGCGCGGCTGTCGCGCCACCGGGCCTGCCACTTCTGTTCGATTGTCTGGGGTTTGTAGTCAGGCACGATCGGACAATTATATCTGCCAAGTTAGAAGGAAAAAGTTAGAAGGAAAAAGTCTTTTACCTTTTACCTTTTAACTTTTAACTTTCGTCAGATCGCACTCCAGAAGGGCTTTTGGGCCGCTCTGACGACCTCGAGCGCACGCTCTGCCCGAGAGGTGTTCAGACGATTCGATGGTCCTGGACGAGACGAATCGTCAGCCGGCGATCGCGGGCGGGAGATTTCGACGAAGGACGCCTCAAGGCATTCACCCAGCGCGCCGAGGTCGTAGCCGCCTTCCGTCACGAAGGCTATCGAACCGTTCCTCGCTGATGCCACGAGCTGCCTCACGACGGATGCATAGCCCGCCGTGCTGACCCGCATCGACGCCAGGGGATCGCGCTCGTGCGCGTCGAAGCCTGCAGAAACCAGGACGAGGTCAGGACTGAACTCGTCGAGCACCGGGACAATCGCCGAGCGATAGACGAGATCGTAATCGGCGTCCGTTGCGCCCATCTCTAGCGGGACATTGAACGTGAATCCTCTCCCTTTGTCCCTTCCAATTTCGTCAGCGGCGCCGGTGCCCGGGTAAAAAGGAAATTGGTGCGTTGAGAAATACAACACACGCGCATCGTCATAGAACATCCACTGCGTGCCGTTGCCGTGGTGCACGTCGATGTCCACGATGGCGACGCGGTCTCTTCCTGAGGCGATGGCGTGGGCGGCAGCGACCGCGACGTTGTTGTAGAGACAGAATCCCATCGCCCGATCGCGCTCGGCGTGGTGGCCGGGCGGACGTACCAGCGCAAAGGCCGGTTCCCGGCGCTCCAGGGCGTGCTCCGCCGCCTGCACGGTTGCGCCGGCCGCGAGAGCGGCGATTTCGACAGATTCCGGCGAGGTGAACGTATCGGGATCGAGCATCACGGCCTGGCCAGCGTGGCCAGCGATCGTGTCCAGATACTCCGAAGAATGCACCCGCAAGAGCTCGTCGCGGGTGGCCGGCCGAGGGTCGGCGGACGCGGTGCCCTTCGCCCTCCAGCGCGCCGCCGCCGCGTCGAAGACGTGCGCGCGCTCCATCCGTTCGGGATGCCCCGGTGGGGTGACGTGCTCCTCAAAGCGTGTAGAGGTAACGAGCAGCATCGCGCCCCAGTGTAGCGCAGCGCTTCGGCGATCGAGAGCGCGCGTGCTCGCCGCGGCGGCGGGGTTGCGTCTTGCTCCCGTTTCGCGGCGTGGTAAATCAGCTTCTCCGGTGCGTGCCTGACGATCCCGCCGGCGGTTGGGGGTTGGCCGATCTCCGGTGAGCCGACTGTTCAGCGGCGGGGTTCGCCGCTACGCTGATAGCGTACTCATCGCCGCCGGCGGATCGGCACACCTCCGAAGCTGATTTAGGACTGTCGCGTGTCACGCCGCTCAAAGGTCGCGTCGACGCAACCCCACCGCCGCGGCGGCTGTGGCCGTACAGGCTCTGAGCGCGCCTGTTGGCCGCGCCGACGGGGTTGCGCACGTCAGCTCCCCGGCGCGATGCGGCCAGGGCGCTACGTCAGTCTTGAAAACCACGCCGCAGGCGTTCCGATCCGCGGCGGCGCTGTTTCGACAATGGCGGCTAGACTGCCCGAATGCGCGAATGATTGTTGGCTGTCGTTCGAGAAACCCAAGCCGACGCGGACATCGTCAGGCAACCGCCGGAGGCGTGGTTTTCCGCCCGTTAGGCCGAGGCGCTGGGGAGTTGACGTGCGCGACCCCGTCAGCGCCGTGAGCCCGGCGCTCTCTGAGGATCTCAGCGAGAGATCGGTTCGCCGTCCCACGCCGCAGCCAGGGGTCAGCCCGCGATGAGCCGTCATCGCAGCGCTTGTGGCTTTGTTGGACGTGGACTCAGCTCTTGACCGATCGATTCAGCGCGGGCGACAAGTCGGGACTGTCAGGTGTGACAGACGCAAGCTCCGAGGCAGAACCTGGACTCGCCGGCGGCTCGAGAACCAGGCGCAGATTGCGCTCGTGCTCGAGAACCTTGCACTGAATCAACTGGGCCGCGGCATGGCGCGTCGCAGAATCCTTGATCGAATCGCGCAGCGCCGTGGCGAACTCCACCATGAGCGGCACGTAGTGATCGCGCACCCACCCGACTTCGGCCTCGTCGACGGGCAGCACGGCATTGCGGAGGCCGTCAAGCAGTCCGTCACAGTAGTCGTCGAAAAGCCTGCCGGCCCGGGCGCAGAATGCGTCGGGCTTTTCGTCGGGCGTATGGCCGGCGACGAACGACGTCAGGAGTTCCGCCGCGCGCCCCTTGGCCTGGCTGATGAGGTAACGTTCGAGGTGAGGGTCAGGAATACCCATGGTTTTCAGCAAGAAAGCTGTGCAATATCGACGCCGTATCTGCGCAAACCCGACACGATTGTCAGATCACCGCCACTCGAGTAGGCTCCAGCCTGCTCGATCATTTCGCCGGAGTCCGGCGCTTTGAGACTATGATGGATTTGAAAACCGTACCTCTTGACAGGCGGCCCACGTCATGCATATGAGCGTTATGATGTCTGATACAGTGCAGCGCCACAAGATCCTGATCGTGGACGACGACCCTTCGCTCCTCGAGGCGCTGGAGCGGTCGTTCATCGAGGCAGGCGAGGACGTCGTCGCGCACGACAGCTTCGAGGAAGCTCGGCGCGTTCTGCAGACGACTCACTTCGACGCGCTGATCACCGACGTGCGGCTTGGCGCGTTCAACGGGCTTCAGCTCGCCGTCATCGGCCGGGACACGTATCCCGATATTCGCTTGATCGTGTTCTCAGGATTTGACGATCCCGTGCTGCGGACCGAGGCCGAGCACGTGGGCGCGACCTACATGGTGAAGCCGGTGACCGGGGCGAGGCTGCTCGAAGTGCTCCGAAATGAGGAAACGCAGACGCATTGAAATTGAATGCGTCTGACGCAGCCGGCCTTAAACAGCCGGTTGCGACTCTCCCGCCTGCTCTTTAATTCCCGGCCTCGTCGTCGCAGCCGATCGGAACTGCTGGAATGGCATGTGGCACTGGTATTTCCGCAGCACGCCGAGGAACCGCTTGTAGTCGTCGGTCGGCATGTTGAAGAGTTCCACCATCACGCGGTAGTTCCCGCCGGTCCGTTCGAGACCGCGTCTCACGATTGCCCTGACGTCGTCGCGCGTGAGATCCCGCGACATGAACGGCGCGTAGACCGCGGACCAGAACGGCTCTCCACCATTCACCATGCGCTCGAAGAGCGCATCCGACGCGTGACGCGCAGGCGTTGTCGTGGTGACCGTCGCTGCCACCGCCACAGGCGCTTGCTCCATCGAGGATCCACGCAGCACCTCGAGCGGCAGATCGCGGGGCTCGATCGGAACGTCGGACGCGCGAACGACCAGGCGCTCGACGATGTTCTTGAGCTCGCGAACGTTCCCTGGCCACGCGTACTCGGAGAGCAGCTGGTGAGTCGCAGGCGAGAGGGTCGGCGGATTCACACTGTACTGACGGCTGTACTGATCGAGAAAGAACGTCAGAAAAGCCGGGATGTCTTCGCGACGTTCACGCAAGGACGGGACGCGAATGTGGATGACGTTCAGCCGATAGTAAAGGTCCTCGCGGAACGTCTTCGCAGCAACGCTGTCGACGAGCTGCCGATTCGTTGCGGCGATCACGCGAACGTCCACACGAGTTTGGATCGCGTCGGAGCCGACGCGCTGAATCTCGCCGGCTTCGAGGAACCGCAGCAGCAGTCCCTGCATGCGCGGGCTCGTCTCTCCGACTTCGTCCATGAACACGGTGCCGCGATGCGCGAGCTCCAGAGCACCCTGGCGATCACGATACGCGCCGGTGAAACTGCCGCGCACGTGTCCAAAAAGCTCCGTCTCGAGGAGCGTGTCAGTGAGGGCGGCGCAATTGACCGTGATCAGGGGGGCGCGTCTGCGGGCGCTGCCGGCGTGAATGAGCCTGGCGACGACTTCCTTGCCGACTCCGCTTTCGCCAGTTACGAGAACCTTCGCGTCGCATCGCGACGCATACGTGATTTCTTCGTGAAGCAGCCGCACGGCCTCTGTCTGGCCGAGCAGTGAATTAAGTTCCATATGAGGACACGGAACCTCAAATTAGACAGCCTCTACCGCGAAATGTCAAGCAAAACGCAGACTAAAGGCGCGATATCCAATAATCTGAAGGAATTACGGCGGTCATTAGTCGATACTGGCACCTAGTATTAGCGACGGTGCGTGAAATCTACCAGTCGCGGCACCAAAACTGATGAATTCGTGAAAACCGCAGACTTTAGTTCGTCAGCATGCGGTCTACTGAAGGAGCTGCGGTGTGGCGGGCGAGTTACGATCGGCACGTCAGTTGCGACTGATTCCGGACGATGGCGTACCCGGTCGCCCAGAAGCGCGGCGTCACCTCAACGCATACCAGGCGTGACACTGGTGGCCTTCACGACTCCCAGAAGTTGGAAGTCGAGCGACCGCACCGTATCGTAGCTTTGGGGGGCGGAACCGGACTTCCCGCGGTGCTCGAGGGCCTCTCGGAGCTCGCTGCCGAAAAGGGCGAGCGGGATCCGCAGGCACTGACCGGCATCGTCACCGTCACCGACGATGGCGGGAGCTCCGGACGATTGCGTCAGCAGTTCGGCGTCCTGCCGCCTGGCGACGCGCGCAATTGCCTGATGGCACTCACCGAGCGCGACTCCCGGTTCAACGACTTGCTTCAGCACCGGCTCGATGAAGGGCCGGGAGTCGATGGTCATCCGATCGGCAATCTGCTCCTGGCTGCGCTGACTCAAACGACGGGCGACTTCTCTCAGGCTATCGAGCAGCTCGGTTCGATGATCGGGTCGCGCGGCCGCGTTCTTCCGTCAACGATTCAGAACGTTCGACTGCGCGCGGAGATGCAATCGGGGGAGACCGTCAACGGCGAGACGAGAATCGTTCGCAATCCTTCCACGATCAAGCGGCTCTCGCTGGAACCGAGCCCGCGTCCCGTACCTGAAGTTCTCGCGGCTCTGATCAACGCGGATGGGATTGTCGTCGGGCCTGGAAGCCTCTATACGAGCGTTCTTCCAAACCTGCTCGTCGAGGGCGTGGCGGCGACGATGCACGGCGTGAATGCCGTGCGGATCTACGTCGCCAACCTGATGACCGAGCCTGGCGAGACCGACCACTACACGCTCGACGATCATCTCGATGTGATCCGCACGCACACGGGATTCGATCTCTTCGACTACATTCTCGTCAACCGGCGCCCGATCGACGACAATGCCGCGCAGCTCTACGCCTCCCGTGGCTCGGAGCCTGTCGTTGCCGAGCGGCTGCTGCGGAATGCCGGCCGGGCGCAGGTGGTCGAGTGCGATCTGGCCATCGAGTGGGGCGGCGCCAAGATTCGGCATCACCCGAGATCGTTGGCGCGCGCGATTCGGGCGCTGGTGAAGGCGGGGCGCCCTGAGTCAGATAGCATCGCTCGCACGTACTAACAAGCCTTCGGAAACTCGAGAATTCACTTCCCGCCGGGCTTTAGTCTGCCCCCGCCGCTACTTTTGCCATACTGGACTCCAGGTATCGTATGAATCAATCAGACAAGACACACAAAATCAATCACTTACAAGATTGCGCCAAAGTGGAATCGCAATAGATGACCTGTGGCAGTCCTGTTGCTAAAGCCATCGTGTCTGTCCCAGGTGTATCGACGGTGTCGTATGCCGGGGATTGGTTTTATCGTTTTTGAAGAATTTGAGAATTCGAATGCTGAAAGTGTATTCGCACTGCCGTTCTTTGTTTGCGCTGCCCTTGCTGCTTGGTGCCGCTGCAGGCACGCGCAGCGTCATATCGGTCCGGATTGCCGGTCTTGCCAGGGATCGATCTATACGCTCGAGAATCTCGGCATCGTGAACTGACCTCTACTGCAACGATGGAAACCTATTCGACACCTACCAATTCAAGCTGACGATCGACGCCACCTATTACAATCCGGCGGACAGGCGTACGCCATTGACGAAGTCGCGATCAAGGTATCCTCGAGCACCGACGACGCCGCAGATCGTTGACGCGCCCGGGCGACGTTTCGAGCCTGTGGAACCTGGTCACAACTGCGCGGCATCAGCGGCGATCGGCTGCAGCGGCTGCAGGCAGACGGATTCGAATGTGCCGACTGGTACCGTTGGAAGCGCCAGCGGTGCAATCGTGACCGGGACTGTTCTGGCGCTGGGACGTTCAACGTCGACGTTGGCAGCGACGGCCGTCTTCCTGTCTCGACTTGGATCGACCGAGGTCCCGAGCGATCAAGGTTCGCTATGTAGATGCGAGCGACAACAAGGTCGGCCGCTCGTCTCCGAGAAGGTTCCTGAGCCCGCAACCCTTGCGCTGTTGGGCGTCGGCATGTCCCTCGCCGCGATTCGGCGGCGCCGCGCTCTAGCGCTGAGTCCCGCTTAAGGCAAGACTGCCTGTGCCGTCACCGACGCGAATGTCGTTCGGTGACGGCTTTCTTTTTTCCCCACCATGTGGTCTAGCGAAGCCTGCGGATCTGGTCATTGCCGATCCAGACCAGGTTCTTCCCTGCCCTCTTTGCAGAGATCAGCGCGCGGTCGGCGACGTCGAGCAGTTCATCGGCCGTCGACGCGCTATCGAGCATCCCGACGCCGACACTCACGGTGACCGACGGAGAGTCGTTCGTGAAGCTGCGCTCGACCCGCAGACGTATGCGCTCGGCGACCTGCTGCGCGACCAGCGCCGAAGCCGCGGGCATGACAATCACGAACTCTTCCCCGCCGTAGCGGGCACACACGTCGAAGATCCGCACGCCTGCACGAAGAAGATCGGCGACATCCCTGAGGATCCGGTCGCCTTCGAGGTGGCCTCGCGTGTCGTTGACACGCTTGAAGTCGTCGATGTCGATCAGGAGCAGCGCGAGATCCTGTCCCTGCCGGCGTGCACGCTCGACTTCCGCTTCGAGGCGGGTCTCGAGGTATCGACGGTTGAACAATCCGGTGACCGGATCGACGGTTGCGAGTTCCGTGAGCTGTGCCAGTCGCTCGTGCAGGCGTTGACGGCTGAACGCGGCCGCCGCGCTCGAGACCATGACGCGAGCCGACGCGAAGTCGCGAGCATCAAACCGGCGCCCATCGCAGCGGTCGGTAAGCGCAATGACACCGAGCCGCTCGTTGCCAGCGACGATTGGCATCAGCATGTACGGAGTCCGTTCGATATCGCAGACGCCTGACTTCCATCGCGGCCCGAATCGCCGACCAGGGCCTTTCCGGACTTGAAGACCCCGCCAATCTGGCCTTCACCCGGGCGAATGCGAAGATGCTCGACGACGGACAATGGATAGCCGGTCGTGGCGACAATCGCCAGCGCATCTTCCGCGGGGAGGTACAACGCCAGCGCGCCCGTCTGCGGCGCGGACCTGGTCGTGCCAGTGTTTTCAGGACGAGCGAGATTGAGCTGCCCCGGCTCGCTGTCGCGCGTCAACCGTCGGTTGAATGCGTGGAGCCTTCGCTGGAACTGGTTCGCGTAGTCAGCGTGTTCCCTGTTTGCCACTTGTGCCAGGCTCCAGGCGACGTTCTCAACCATCTGTTCGAACCCGGGCGCTCCGACCAGGCGTCCGACTGCCCGGGCAGAAGCAATGCCCAATCACGATCTCCAAGCGTGCCGAGAGCAATCGCCGTCCACGCGTGTCCCGAGTCCTCCTGCAATTGCTTGACGGGGTCTTCACTCGTCTCCGTCGTCGAAACCTGGCCAGCGCCCGGACGCGACCGGGTCAGGGAATGCGTGCGTTTCAAACCGCCAGGAAAGCGAATCCCTCGACAGCAGCGCCACCGGCGCGTTCACCAAAACCGCGAGGCTGCTGCTGACAACCTCAATGGCGCGCGCCAACGTGACCTGGGCGGCGACCTGAATCGCCAGCGCCCGAATCGCCTGCATTTCGTCGGCAGGGACGGGTGTTCGGCCTGGCGGGGTCGCCCCGCATCCAAAGACATAGAAGAGCTGGAAGAAGCACAGCATGTGCCACGCGGTTGACACGTCATTCGATTTCGGCGGATGCGACTTTGCCTCAGATAAACGACGGATTGCAATGGGACGGGCTGGAGTTGCAGATTTGAAAACCCAGAAGTCCCTGTGGGCGCAGAGTTTTTGCGCGTTAGACCGGTCCTATCTACGGAGCCGATAGTAGAAGAGGCCCGAATTCATTAATGTTTCGATCGGCACGGCGGGGAACGACGATTGCAAAATCGTCACACGACGTTAGCTGCGCACATTTCAGTTTCTTCAACCGCCACTGAGCGAGAGTGTGGGAGTCGTATGGACATTCGGTTTGTTTCGTCGTTGACCTCTGAAGACGAAAGGCTCTTTGCCCCGGCCTTACTCAAGGCGGTCGCCGCGCTCCTGGACCAGCTCCCCATCGCTTACACCGTTCGTATCGAGACGACGGGGGCGGAGGTCTTTCAGCATGCGCACGCCGTAGAAGATCCCCCCAAGGCAGAGGCGTTCGAGCCGGCTGGAGCGAACGGCAACGGGCGCATCTCGAATCACTACCTTGGCCGGCTGGCGCATTCTTGATCCAAGGACAAGTCATTCGGCGACGAAGCTAAAGTCGCCGTGGCGGAGGACTGTCAGATCGCACAGGGGATGAAAACACGAAGATTTGCTCGCAATTATTGGGCTCTTCAGCGCAAGTCGGTGAGGGCGAGGGACTTGCTAAAAGCTGAAAGTGGAGACTGGTAGAGCCCTAGGGGACGAGTCACGGGGGGGAAACTTGCGAAGAATCTGGTTCCTTGTTGTTGGTCTGACGGTCGCTCTTATCCCAACTCGCGCAGGCGCCGCCGAGTTGAACCTGCTGGGAATGGGCGCCCACAGCATCGTCACCATCGACGGCGACGTCAGCGGGTCGTTCTACGCGGGCGAAATCGATTGGATGTGGACCGCCACGCCAGGGGGATTCGACGACTACATCTACAGCTATTGCGTCGACATTCTTCATGAAGTTGCGAATCCACAGGACGTCCTGATCAGCGACACGTCGGATCCTTGATGATCACGAAGCGCTGACCGATGGTGGCGACAAGGCCGCGTGGCTGCTGAACACCTATGCAGCCGGAATACACGCCGCGGGCAACGACCTCGCGGCCGCCGCGCTTCAGGTCGCCATCTGGGAAGCCATCACAGACAACGCCCTCGATCTCACGGCCGGAAGCTTCATCCTGAAGACCACCGGCGAGTACACGGGCGTAGACATCGCAAACGCAATTTTCAATACCGCGAGTGGATACCTGTCAGACCTCTCCACGGCTGACTATCACAACGCTGTTGCGACGTGGCTGGACGCGACCGGGCCCAGAGGCGGTCAGGATCAGATCACGACTCCCGAGCCAAGCTCGCTGATGCTGCTCAGCCTCGGCGGACTCTTTCTGAGGCGTCGGAAACAGAAGGCGTAAAGGAGCTGCGGACCTACGCTGGGCTTGTCAACGGGGGGAAACTATCTAATGAAAACGACGATTCTGCTTTCGGTTGTCGCCATTACGCTTGCGCTGCCCGCGGTGTGCTCGGCAACGGTCTCCATCGCGAGGGTACCGGAGCCGGCGACGGGGCTGCTGCTGCTACTTGGTGGCGCAGGGGTCACCGCGTATCGAAGACTTCGCGGACGGCGTAAGTAGAAAACAACCAAGGTTGGTTGGACCGCGCCGATCGGCCAATGCCGGTGGCGCGGTTTTTTTGTACGCCACGATCACACCCAGATGTCTGATGCGAAGCTGATAATTTGGCCCTGAGATGGCGACAAAAGTCTTCCGAAAGAGGGCTTTCCTGACCACCATTGAGCCGCCAATATCACCACATGTAGTTAACGTATTATTTCGCAAAGACTTAGCCTAATTCACCTGGGCTCAGTTCGTCCGGAGAGGTCCTTGCTCTCCGGTCCATGGACGTTCTCCGCCGGACAGGATTCCCCAAGTCCGGCTAGCGGAGAACGGGACTCAAAAACTCCATGCGAAACCGATCCTTCAGACAGCGCGTGAATCCGTACATCTGCGCCGGTGCACTTCTCACAAGTGCTTTTTCGACGGGCTGCACTCGCGATCCGCACGCAGCCATGCTCAAGTACGCCAAGAGCGGCGATGAGTACGCGGCGGCCGGAAAGACTGCTGAAGCGATCATCCAGTACCGCAACGCGCTCGAAAAGGAGCCGCGAGCCGGTGACGTGAGGCTCAAACTCGCAGACGCTTATCTGAAGGAAGGCGAGGTCGCCAAGGGAGTCCAGGAATACATCCGAGCGTCCGATGTCGTGCCTGACACCACGGTGCAGCTCAGGGCCGGCACTTTCCTGCTGATGGCGCGGCGTTTTGACGATGCAAAGGGTCGAGCCGAAAAAGTCCTTGCCGCCGAACCCAAGAACGTTGAAGCGCAGGTTCTCCTTGCGAATGCTCTCGCAGGCTTGAAAGACCTTGATGGCGCCGTATCAGAGCTTGAAGAAGCCATTCAGTTGAACCCTGATCGGAGCGCCACCTATGCGAACCTCGGCCAGCTCGAGATGGGCCGAGGACGTCGTGAAGCGGCCGAACAGGCGTTCAAGCGAGCGGTCGAACTTGCGCCGAAGTCGGCCGCGCCGCATCTGGCGCTGGGTAGCTTCTATTGGGCCACATCGCGGCTCGTGGAGGCAGAATCGGAACTGACGGGAGCGCTCCAGACCGAGCCGGACAATGTGCTGGCCCTTCGTGCGATTGCAACCTTCTATCTCGCCACCGGTCGCCGAGACCAGGCTGCCCCGCCCTTGCGACGCGTCTACGAGCTGACGAAGAGCGAACGCGGCCGCCCTCGCTCTCGCCGATATCTATATGTCGCAGAAAAGGGACGCGGACGCGCGGAGCCTGCTCGAACCCCTGACCAAGGATCTCAAAACAGGTGCGACGGCGAGCCTGCGCCTGGCCATCATGGATCGCGTGGCCGGGCACGGGCCGGACGCTTACAAACGAATCGAATCGATCCTCTCCGGGGACTCCAAGCAGCTGCAGGCACTGATCCTCAAGAGTACGTTTCTCTTCGAAGACGGCAAGCTCGATGACGCGCTGGCGGCCGCCACGAGCGCCGTCGAAGCGCATCCCGATGCCTTGGCGGCGTTTTCGATTCTGGGCCGAGTGCAGGCCGCCCGACATCAGACTGATGCGGCAATCGCCGCGTATCAAGAAGCCGTTCGTCTCAATCCACTCGCGACCGGCGCAAAGATCGCACTGGCACGTCTGCAGCTTGCGAAAGGACATCCAGACTCGTCCGTCGGATTGGCTCAGGACGCACTGAAGGCCGAGCCGCAGAATGCCGACGCGCGTCTCGTCCTCGTCCAGGCGCTGATCCAACAGGGAGATCTGCAGCGCGCCCAATCAGAGCTCGATGCACTGCGTGTCAAGTACCCCGACTCGGCGCCAGTTCATGTCCAGGCAGGGATGCTGTTGGGCCGGAAGCGACAGCTTCCCGAGGCGCGGCGCGAATTCGAGCGGGCATTGCAACTGGCCCCTGATTCACTCGAAGCCATCGGTGGGCTCGTCGCATTGGATCTCTCGACCGCAGCGCCCAGGCGACGCGCGGGCCCGCGTAGATGCGTTGGTGAAGCCAGGCGCCAAGTCGGTTGCCCTCATGCTGGCTGGACGAACGTATGCGGCGACGGGCGACCTGAAGACATCCGAGGAGTTGTTCAGACGCGTGGTCAATGAAGATCCGACACAGCTCTCGGCCTATGCGGCGTTGGGACAGATCTACGCCAAGCAGCACCGGGTCCCGGAGGCCATTGCGGAGTTCGAGACTCTGGCGAAGCGTGACCCAAAGCCGGTGGCGGCCCTCACGCTCGTGGGCATGCTGCTGGAAAGCAAGGGAGACAAGGCCGGCGCGCGACAGCGATACGAACGTGCGGTTCAGCTCGATCCAAATGCCGCCGTGGCCGCGAACAACCTCGCGTGGATGTATGTCCAGGACGGTGGCAACCTGGATGTGGCGTTGCAGCTGGCACAAACAGCGAAACGTCAGCTGCCGAACACGCCGGAAGTCAACGACACCCTGGGCTACATCTACTACAAGAAGGACCTCGCCGCTCTGGCCGTACCGCTGCTGAAGTCAACCGTCGAGAAGGAGCCGACGAATCCCGAGTACCACTATCACCTCGGGCTCGCGTACGGTCGGACGGGAGACAAAGTGAAGGCGTCGGAGTCGTTAAGCCGCGCGCTGACGCTCAAGCCGGACTTCAGCGGCGCGCAGGATGCCCGCGAGGTTCTGGCATCGCTGAAGGACAAA
>CAVTIL010000006.1:0-81809 GCA_963734695.1 uncultured Acidobacteriota bacterium | reverse complement strand
TCGCTGCACTCTATCTGACGACCGGGCGCGGCTAGCTCTGAGCGCCGGCAATAACCGGCACGAGCAGCGATGTCAGAACGAGCGTTCGCGCAACACGCATCTCAGTGGAGCGTGAGCTTCTGTACCCGGAAGTTCCCGACTTCGCCAATGTAGAGCGTGTTCTCGGTGCGGCAGTCGATCGCGTTCACCGTGCCGAATTCCTTCAGCAGCTTGCCCGCCCGGCCGAACTTTCCGATCATCGTCCCGTCCAGGCGCATCTTGTAGATTTCACCGCCGGTATCGAGATCGGTCGGCGGATTCGAATTCGACACGTACAGGACCTGGTTCGCGCCTGCCGTCATACAGATCGCCTGCGCGTTGCCGACGCTCTTGATCTCGGTCTTGAACGTGCCGTTGTTGTCGAACACCTGGATCCGCGCGTTGCCCGCATCGGCCGCGTAGACGTTGCCCTGCGCATCGACGGCGATGCTGTCGACGCTGGCGAACTGGCCGGCCGCGGTGCCTCTCTGGCCCCACGACTTGACGAACACCCCGTCCTTCGAGAATTTCGCAACGCGCGCGTTGCCGCGGCCGTCGGCGACGAAGATGTTGCCTTGCGCGTCCCACGCCACGTCGGTGGGACGATTGAAGACGTCCTGCGGCGCGCCGGCTCCGGGCGGTCCGCCGCGACCGCCGCCCTCGCCGCCGCGGCCGCCCGGATTCGCAATTGATTCCGGCTTCCGTCCGAGCAGAAACGCGACGCGGCCCTGCGCATCGAACTTCATCACCATGGAGGAATATTCGTCGACGACCCAGAGGTTGTCCTGCGGATCGACGCGGACCTGCGCGGCGAACAGAAAGCCGTAGACGCCCTGGCCGATCTCGCGCGTGAATTTGCCCGTGCGATCGAACTGGAACAGCCGCGAGCCGCCGTGCACGAATGGACGCGCTGACGCCAGCGACATCGTCGGGTGGCTGGTCCGCGTGTAGACGAACAGGTCGCCGCGCGAATTGGTCGCCACGCCGCCGATTTCCCCGAAGTAGATGTCATCGGGCAATGTCAGCGGATTCACCGAATCGAAATTCATCGTCGGCGCGGCGCTCTGTGCCGACATCCCGTTCGGTGCCAGGACCGCAGCGGCGAACAGCGCGAGCGCCGAGCTTCATGGATGCGTGCTTCATGGTGCGCTCCCTTATCAGCGGCCTGCGCTCGGGCGCGACGGCGACGGCTGCAGGATGTATTTCTGCACACGCCACGATTCGATCTCGCCGAGGACGACTTCGTTCGGATTGCGGCAGTCGAGCATGTGAACGACCTGGAATCCGGGCGGATTCTTCCCTGGCTTGCCGAACTTGCCGAGCACGCTGCCATCGAGCTCGGCCTTGTAGATTTCGCCGGTGTTGTCCCACGATCCCGGTGGATTACCGTTCGGATTCGAATTCGAGAAGAACACGTACTGGTGCGGCCCCGGGGAAATGCACAACGTCCATCCCGTGCCGAGATTGGTGACTTCCTTGATCGGCTTGAGATTGTTGTCGAGCTCCTGGTACCGGCTGTTCGACCGATCCGCCACCCAGACGTGGCCGCGCTCGTCGACCTGCAACCCGTGCGGCAGATTGAACTCGCCGAGCGCGGTGCCCGCCTTCTCGCTGCCGGCCTGCGCGATGAAGCGGCCGTTCTTGTCGTACTTCACGACGCGATTGTTGCAGTAGCCGTCGGAGATGAAGATGTTGCCCTGCGGATCCCAGCCCACGTCCGTCGGCCGACACGAGGATGTACTTCTGCGCCGGAGGATTCGGGCCGGCCGGTGCGATGACCGGCCCGTCAACGGCCGGAGGCCTGCGGCCGATCACCATCAGCACTTTGCCCTGCGGGCTGAACTTGGTCACCAGGTTCGTGCCTTCATCGACGGTCCAGATGTTGTCTTCCTTGTCGACGCGGACCGAGTGGGCGAACTCGAACCCGTAGTAACCCTTGCCGATCTCCTTCGTGAAGTTGCCGTTCTTGTCGAACTCGAACAGGCGTGTCGTGTCGCGCCGGTGGTAGACGTAGATGTTGCCTTTCGAGTTGGTGGCGACGGCGACCGACTCGCCGAGGTTTTCCCCCGGTGGAAGCTTGAGAAAGTTCGGGACGGAGGTGACCGGGATGTCCGGGACGCCTGCAATCGTGGCTTTCGCCTGAGCGAACGCGGAATCCGGGGCGGACAAGACGACCGCAGCGCAGACGGCAGCAAGACATCGTTTCATTGGGACGCCTCGGCCGGCAGCCTACATCAGGTCCATCGCGGCTTCAATCAAATCCGGATCGCATATCAGCGGCCGTCTGGTGCCAACGATGCGCGTGTTAGGGGTCACAGTTCCTACTGGATCCCTTACCCACGTTGAACGCCTCCCATGTTCCATTGGGCCGGAGCACTTCGTTCGGGCGAAACTTGCGCTTGTATTCCATTGATCGACATCCCGCTACGTAGTAACCGAGGTAGACGTGCGGGAGCCCCCGCTCGCGAGCAGAGGCGAGGAGCGACAGGATGTTGAACGTCCCCAGCGAACGGGCCGCCCTCCGTTGGGTCGTAGTAGCAGTAGATCGCGGAGAGGGCCTCGGGCAGGGCATCCACATAGGCAACGGCGATCAGCCGGTTCCCAACGTAGTAGGTCCACTCCTCGGTGCGGAACGGATTCTCGAGCATCATCCCGGGCTCGCCCTCGGCGTCTGCTGGCCAGCCCTTCGTCTCATGCCCATGACGATGGAACCTCGCCCAAAGGTCCAGCCGGTCCTGCGAAAGAGAAGGAGCGCCGACTTGCACCGTGACCTCTCGCTGGTTTCGCTTCCACACGCGTCGCTGGTTCGGATTGGGGCGGAACGTTGCCACGGGCACCCGCAGCGATTGACACATCCGACAGGACGGGCACTCCGGCCGGAACATCGCGTAGCCGAATCGTCGCCAGCCCTGTTGCAGCCGCTGCATGTAGTCGGCAGGTCGGAGGTGCGGAACCAGCTCGTAGCGGAGCTGCCAGATGCGATCCGGCAAGTACTCGCACGGGGAGAGGGTGGAGAGGAAAGTGACAGCGGACGCGATGGATTTCATTCTTCGGCCAGCGCCACGATCGCCCGAATACGCTCCTCGTCCGTTTCCTCCCAGCTGCTCTCATCGGTTGGCAGCGGGCTGCGAAGCCGGATGTGGCGGCAGGCGGTCCGGTCCACGCCAACGACCTTGGTACCGCGAACGTGGATTTCGCCGACGCCGCTTCGATCTTCGTCGGCTGGATTCCAGAGGTAGTGTGACAAGTTCGATCGCAGCTCCCATCTCACGCGGCCGCTCTCCACAGCCGCAAGTACCGCGGGTTGCGCGCCCGCGATTGAACCCGCGCGTTGAAGCGAAGCGGAGGCATCCCTGTTGAATGATTTGTTGGGCGCGGTCTCACCGAGCTACGCGTTTAAATCACGACACCTCCCGGAGTCGACTTGCGTCAGATCGTTTTGAGAAACGCTATCAGCGCGGCGCGGTCGGCGGACGACAGATTGAGGCCGAAGGCGTGTCCCTTGACGGCGCGCGTCTTGACGCCGGCGCCGCGGAACCCCGTCGGCACGTAGTCGTCCCTCAGCCGCCGCGGGTCGAACCAGTCCTCGAGCGACGCGACCGAGCCGTTGTGCCCGAACGGCTCCGCGGTACCAGACGCCTTTGAGCGACGGCACCTTGTAGTATCCCGTGCCGCGGCGGGTCTGAAGCGTCAGCCTGGGATCGGTGCCGACCGAGACGCGCAGGACGTCGTACGTCGCCGAGATGTGCCGGCAGGCACGGTGAACCCGAGCGCTGGCGTGAGCATGTTGTTCGTGTACAGCGGCGGCGTGTGACACGTGGCGCAACCCGCCCGCTCGAACACCTCCTTGCCGCGCGCCGCGGTCGCGTCGAACGCGTTCGGGTTCCGGGGCGGCGCCAGGAGTAAACGAAGAGCGACAGCGCATAGAGCTGCGCGTCGCTGTACCGACTCTCCCTTTCCGGATCGGGCAGGTCGCCCTTCGGTCGGAATGTTCCGTACTGGCTCAGCGCATCAGCGCCCTGATTGAGCGCCGCGTACCGCATCAGGTCTCCGATGGATCGATGGCGCACCAGCCCCGATGCATCGAGATAGCGACGGTCCTTGACGCCGATCAGATCAGGAATGCGAGGCGGGAAGAACGGACTCGATCCCTGCCGGCGCGCAGACGCCGGGTACGATCGCCTCGAACACCGCGGCAATCTCGTCGAGCGTCATCCGCTCCGCCGCTGCGTTCTGATCGAGTGCGAGCCATGGCGCCGCGTAATTTCTTCGCACGAAGCGTCTCAAATCGGCGAGCGGCTCATTCGAGTCGCGAGCCTGTTCGGCTTCTATCCTCGTCTCGTACGCGAACGCGTGATCGTCCGGGAAATTGCCCTGAGCGCCGGTGATCGTGGTCCCGTCCGGCAGCACGCGCGTGTGACACATCGCGCAGGAGAGGACGCCGAGCTCCACCTTCCCCTTTGTCTGACGACGTACTGCATGAATGGCAGAACGCCATCGCGTGCGACCGGCACGTGGTTGCGCTCGTACCAGCGCATGTCCCTGACGCCTGAAAACAGTTGACCGGACGACTCGAACTCGATCGGCGCCGAGAAGACGACTCGGCCCGCGTCGGTCCACGCCTGCTCCGTTCTCAGCGTCCGCTCGTCGAAGACGATTTCGGGCTCCTGCCGCGCGAGCCTGTTGAAATACCCCGGTGGCTCTCGATCGGGCCGATAGACCGGGTAGCTCTTGTAAATCGGCCGGATCGGCATCCGGTAGTAGTAGTCGGATGACACGTACGCGGGCGAGACGTCGGGCCGCGCGAGCGGCAGTTCGGTCGACCGCAGCGCGTCATCGTCCCACGTCTTCGGGATCGAGGGTGACCACGCGCGGCCCGCGTCCTGATCGTCGGCCCCGCCGACTATCCACAGGCAGACGAGCGCACACGCGACGCACAAGGCACGGACGCTGGGAATTGTCACTCCAGGAATGGCGAATCGTAGCACTATCTGCCTGACGGCTAAGACGGGTCGCCGCTGACTCGCGGCTGGGTGCGTGACGCGAACCGTTCGCCATTCTTCTGGCTAGGGCGTACGAGGCGTCCGATGCCGGCCTTGTCCATGGCGAATTCCAGAATGCTCAGGAGATTAGCCATTCGCCACGCACAGGGCGTTCAGCCCAACGTGATCGATGGTTCGATCTGCGTATAGGGTTGTGCGATGAACATTCTGGCCGGACTTGACGCGATCTTTGACCGACACCTGGGGGTCGAAGACATCGGTGAGTCCTCTCCGCATCATCGGTATCGAACGAGTGCGCTTCGGCTGAGTGGTGGGCGGCCGGTGGGCTTCAATGCTGGGCAGTTGCTCCGGGAGGCGTACGCGCGTCTGCTGCTCAATTTGGAGAGCTCGCCTCGTTTCGCACGCAGCGGGGCGTCGCAGGAGAACTGGCGTTTCCGGAAGCAACTGGGGGACTCTCCGCATAACCCAAGCCCCGAAGTCACACTTGAACGAGCAATCGTGAGGGCAATGGGAGACGACTGGTGCAATCAGGTGCCAGCGGCCTCCGGGCTCTGGAATGCTGTCGCCGACAAGCGCCGCGCAGTAGATCTCGTGTGCCGCGTCGAGGGGCAGAGCTTCGAACTGATCGAACTGAAGGTGGAAAGCGACACGCCGCTCAGGGCGGCAGTCGAGATCGTGCAGTACGGGTTGCTCTATGCCCTTGCGAGAGACCGCTATCCCGACACGGTACAGGCAGGGAAGGATCTACTGCACGCGACGGCAGTGCATCTCCGGGTGCTGGCGCCGGCCGATTACTACGCACCATACGCACTCGGCTGGCTTGAGCACGATTTCAACATCGGCTTGCGGACCCTTGCGGCTGAGCGCTTCGGCGAGCCGCTTCTCGCATCATTTTCTTTCCACGCATTTCCGAGCGGCTTCTGTTGGCCCTGCCCTCTGGATGCCCTTGTTGAGCAGATGGGCCAACGCCGCTGTGTCTGGCTCGCGAAGCCAGACGTGCTGGTTGCCGAACGCTCGGATGGTCCCACGCCGCCATCCGGCATCTCGGAGCCATCCGGGGCCACACGAGAGGCAGGCCCTGCGGGCGACAGCACGATGAATCTAGCTGGTGGCTTCGCAGAGAGACTGAAACGTCACTTGATTAGTTGGGCGACGACGAATGATCTCGCAGGGTGCGTTGAGTTGGAGATGCGCCGGCCTTGGGTATTCGCGGAGGCGCACCGCATGCGGAATCTTTTCCGTCAGGAATGGTGGCATCACATTCAGGGCCTTGAGCACCGCTGGGTCCGCGCGCTCAATTCGAGCCAATGCTTCGCAGTGAATCTCTTCGCAACCCTGGCCGAGGATCGTTCTGGCGCGAATCGGTTTCTTAGACGCATGCTGCCAGATCGAGGCATCACTGATGCTGACCATGTTGTCGTGAGGTTCGAGCACAGCCCGAGGGGTGTGCCGGAGCGGCTCGGCGAACGCGGACAGCCGACCCAGATCGACGTCTTCTTTGAGGTTGTTCGCGCGGACCGCATCTGCGGGGCCATCGGCGTCGAGGTGAAGCTTTCCGAGAGCGAGTTCGGAGGCTGCAGAGGCTGGAACGGAGTTGGCGGGACAGGGCCGATCAACCCGGACCGCAAGCGCTGCTTGAATGCGCGGCGCGTCGTCGAATCGCCGGACACGGAATGCTTCATGGCGGAACGCGAGGGCCGACGGTACTGGAACTTAATGGGCGCAGTTGGTACCTCGTTCGTGCCGCAACGTCTGGCGGAACAGGATCGATGTCCGTTTCGGCATGGTCTGTATCAGATGATGAGGAACCGCGTTGCCCTCGATGTGTTCCGATCGATCACTGACGCAGAGTGGACGGATTTCGTGGTCTGCGTCATCCTGCAAACCAAGCGGTCGCCCGTTTGCCGGAGCCGGTAGCGGGACAGTCCAATGCGGTCGCGGCCTTCCGAAGTCTTCTTCGCCCCGGCAGCGTCCTGGAGTGGGATGCTCTGGAGGTCCTTGAGGCGATCGCTGCGGAAGGGGGTACGGCGGAGTGGGCCGACTGGATGCGCGACAAGTACCTGCTTAGCAGAAGCATCAGGCTCGAGCGACTCGAGATCTGGGAGGCGTCGTGCGTCGTCGGAACAATCATGGGAACCGGAATGGCGTTGAGACCCGAACGTGCCGACGACCAACAGTATCGTCGTGGAAGATGAGCAAGTGTCGTCAGACGCGCGATGCGGGTTTCCCAGACTGGCCGCCAATACTGCGCGGTCGACTCCCTGACGACCTCCTCGATCTGGAATGTTCCCGAAGCGGTCATCGCGCTATCGCGAACCGGGCGATCGCCTCGCGCCGCCGCACGAGCCCCAGCGTCGCCAGCGCCAGGGCCGAGATGACCGCGGGAATGGCGACCAGGGCATAGACCGTCGTCGCCGGCCACCCGAAACCGAGCAAGACGCCGCCCAGCAGCGACCCGACGATCGACCCGCTGCGGCCGACGCCGTTCGCCCAGGCGACGCCGGTCGCGCGATACGGCGGTCGGGTAGAACGCCGCCGAGAGCGCGTTGCCGCCAACCTGGCCGCCCGAAATGCACGCCCCGGCGGCGAAGACCGCGAGCGTCATCAGCCCGCGCCTGTCGGTCGACAGGCTGATGAGCACGATGCAGGCGGCGCCGGTCGAGATAGCCGGCGAAGAGCACGCGGTGCGGTTCGAAGTGATCCATCAGCCGCCCCACGAGAATGGCCCCGAGCGTGCCCCCGACCTGGTACATCGCCCCGATCGAACGCCGCGTCCGCCAGCGACGCGCCCGAGGCCTGCTGCAGCAGCGTCGGCATCCAGTTCGTCATCAGGTAGACGACCAGCAGGCTCATGAAGAACGCCAGCCACAGGAGCAGCGTGCCCTTCAGCAGCCCGCCGCCGAACAACTGCGCCACCGGCGACCCAGTGGTGATGGCGTGCGTCGACGAACCTCGCGCCATGCGAATATCCGCGGCGGGTGCGATGCGCCGGAGCACGGCGGCGATGCGGTCGTGCGCGTCGCCTCTCATCACGAGGAAGCGCACCGATTCGGGCATCAGCACCGACGAGCACCGGCGACGAGAACGAGCGGCGCCACGCCGCCGCCGACGCAGCAGCACGCGCCAGCCGAAGTCGGGCAGCACGCGCGCGGCGATGAAGCCGCCCATCGCCGATCCGAGCGTGAAGCCGCAGAACATCAGGGTCACGAGCGACGACCGCCGGGCGGCGGGACAGAATTCCGACGCGAGCGTGATCGTCATCGGCATCGCGCCGCCGAGCCCCAGGCCGGTCAGGAAGCGCAACGCGATCAGGGACGCGAGGCCGCCGCTGAACGCCGACGCCAGGCTCGCGACGCCGAACACGACCATCGACACCACCAGCATCGTCTTGCGGCCGTGGCGGTCGGCGAGCGGGCCGACCGCAAAGGCGCCGAGCATCAGCCCGAACAGTCCGGCGGCGAACAGCGGCCCGAGCTGCGCCACGGCGAGGCGCCACTCTGCCCGGATCGCCGGGGCGATGAAACCGATGATCGCCGTGTCGAACCCGTCGATGGCGATGACGACGAAGCACAGGAACAGGAGCCGCTTCTGCAGCGGCGACACCCGCTCGGCGTCGATGAACGCCTGGACGTCGATGACTCGAGGCGCAGCCTCAGTCGTCGCCACCGTCGTCCTCGTCGCCATCGGCCATCTTCGCCAATAGACGAACCAGCGTCTTCGCCTCGGCCGACGTGAGCCCCGCGAGCAGCCGCTCCTGCACCCGGCGAATGCCCGGTTCGACCTGCTGCAGGACGGCGTGGCCGGCGGGCGACAGATCGAGCCGCTTGATGCGCCGGTCGTCCGGCGTCGACTGCCGCAGGATCCAGCCCTTGCCTTCCATTCGATCGAGCACGTCGCCGATCGTCGATCGATCGAAATAGATGATCTCCGACAGGCGCGTGGCGTCGATGCCGGGATGGGCCCCGATGGCGACGAGCGCGGCGTACTGGACGGCGGTGAGATCGCCGCCGCATTCCTCGGCGAAATACGCGGTCGACGCCTGGTGCACGCGCCGGATGAGGTGGCCGGGCAACCGGGAGAACGACTCCCGCACCTTCCGACGGCCCGCGGCGGTGGTCATGGCGGTTGACAGTATAGAGATTGTCCGTATACTGTCAAACGCTTTCAGGAGGTTGCATGTCCACCCCGCCCGCGGCGCCACCCGCCGAGACGCCGGAGCGTCTCGCCTTCTACGAGCGCATCGGCCAGAAACACCTGACGCCGCTGTGGACGTCGCTCGCGAAGCTCGTCACGCCCGAGCCGGTCAGCGGCTGCCAGCCGGCGTCGTGGTCGTTCGCGGAGATTCGCGCGGCGATGATCGAGGCCGGCGGCCTGATCACCGCCAAGGAAGCCGAGCGCCGGGTGCTGATTCTCGAGAATCCCGGCCTGCGCGGCCAGTCGAAGATCACGACCGACCTCTACGCCGGCGTCCAGCTGGTGCTTCCGGGCGAGGTCGCGCCCGCACATCGGCACAGCCAGAGCGCGCTGCGCTTCGTGCTCGAGGGCGACGGCGCCCACACCGCCGTCAACGGCGAACGCACGTCGATGCGCTACGGCGACTTCATCATCACGCCGCCGATGGCCTGGCACGACCACGGCAACGAGACCGACCAGCCGATGTTCTGGCTCGACGGGCTCGACATCCCGATCGTCCAGTTCCTCGACGCGTCGTTCTCCGAGCATCACGACGAGGACGAGCAGCCGATCGCGCGCCCCGTCGGCGATGCGCAGGCGCGCTACGGATCGAACCTGCTGCCCGTCGATCAACGGCCGGCGGCCGGCGCCTCGCCGGTGTTCAACTATCCGTACGCGCGCACGCGCGAGGCGCTGGCGCAGCTCGCCCGCAGCCAGGCCTGGGATCCCTGCCACGGCCTCAAGATGCGCTACAGCAACCCGGTGACGGGCGGCTATCCGATGGCGACCATCGCGGCGTTCATCCAGCTCCTGCCGCGGGGATTCCAGACCGCGCGGTACCGGTCGACCGACGCGACGATCTTCGTCGCGGTCGAAGGTCGCGGCCGGACCCGGATCGGCGCGGATTTCGTCGTCGAGTGGGGGCCGCGGGATATTTTCGTCGTGCCGAGCTGGAAGCCGGTGGTACACGAAGCCTCGGACGAGGCCGTCCTGTTCTCGTTCTCCGATCGTCCCGTTCAGGAAGCCCTGCAGCTGTTCCGCGAGGACCGTCACCGTGCCTGATCCGCAGACGCGAGCCATGGCCGCCGCAGAGCGGCTGTCCACGACTACCGACGAAATCCTGACGGAGGTGCAGCAACTCCCCGCCGAACTCATTCATTGGGTTCCCGCCGAGGGCGTATGGACGGTGATGGACAACCTCTGTCACATCCGGGAGTTCGTCCCGTTCTGGACCGGCGAGGCGCTGCGGATCGTGCGCCGCTCGGGCGAGCCGTGGGGCCGCGACCACACCGATACCGGACGTCTCGCCGCCGTGACGAACACGGCAGCACACCGGCTCGAGGACGTCGTCGCCGACATCCGCGAGGCGGTGCGGCGCTCCGCCGAGACGCTGAGATCCCTGAGCGATGAGGACCTCGCGGTCGAGGGCATGAGCAGGAACCCCCGCTGGGGCCTCAAGCCCGCGTCGTTCGTGGTCGACGATCTGCTCGTGCACCACGTCGCGAAACATCAAGGGCAGATCCGGCGCAACGTCTCCCAGTTCAACGAGGCGCGGGCGAAGCCGTGAAGATCCGGATCGTTGGCGGAGGGCCGGCGGGACTGTTCTTCGCGTACCTGATGGCACGCGCTGACTCGGGGCACGATGTCCGCGTCTACGAGCGCGATCCTGAAGGCGCGACCTACGGCTGGGGCCTGGTGTTCTCCGACGTCGCGCTCGCATTCGTTCGCGAGATCGCCCCTGAGGTCTACGACTCCATCACCTCCGGGCAGGTCGTCTTCGACGACATGGAGATCGTGCACCAAGGCCAGCACGTCACGCTCGCCGGCAACACCTTCCATCGCATGGCTCGGATCGATCTGCTGGGCGCGTTGCAGCGTCACTGCCGCGCAGGCCGGCGTCGGCCTCCAGTTCGACCGCCGGATAGACGACGTGAGCGAATTTGCCGATGCCGACCTGATCGTTGCCGCTGACGGTGCCAATAGTGCGATCAGGACGCGATATCGCGAGCGATTCGAGCCGACGCTCGACGAACGGCCGAACCTGCTGGCGTGGTACGGGACGACACGGCTGTTCGAGCCGCTCTCATTGATCTTCCGGCAGAACCAGCACGGGTTGATCATCGCGCACTGCTACCAATTCAGCCCGACGCACAGCACATTCCTGGTCGAAGTTCCGCCGGAGACATTCCGCCGGGCGGGCCTCGACCGCATGTCGGAGGCGGCGAGCCTCGCCTACTGCGAGGCGGCATTCGCGGAAGACCTTCAGGGTCATCCGCTCCTGTCCAATCACAGCACCTGGTTTCGCTACACCATCGTCAAGAACGCGAAGTGGTACGTCGACAACGTTGTCCTGCTGGGCGACGCCTTGCGTACGGGCCATCCGTCGATCGGCTCGGGGACTCGACTGGCGATGCAGGATGCCATCGCACTGTTCGAAGCCTGGCGCACGGTCGGCGACGATGTCCCGGCGATGTTGGAGGAGTTCCGTCGAATCCGCCGCCCGGGGTCGGATTCGCTGCAACAGGCGGCGATCAAGAGCACCGAGTGGTACGAGACACCTCGGACCGAAGCTGCATCTCGATCCGATCTCGTTCGCCTACGACTACCTGCGCCGCAACGGCCGCGTGAGTCACGCGGAGATCCAGAAGCGCGATCCCGCGCTGGCGGCGGCGTACGAGCGCCTTCACCCTGCTGTCGAGAGGGTCCAGTGACCGAACTGTTGTTCCCCGCGCCCCCTGTCGGTGACCGCGCCCGTGCGCGGGCGATCCGAGCGGATCCCGATCCGGCGCATCTTCTGCGTCGGACGCAACTACGAAGCGCATGCCAAGGAAATGGGCGTGGCGGTCGATCGTGAGGCGCCGTTCTACTTCACCAAGGCGGCCGAGCACTACGTGCCGTCGGGATCGACCGTGCCGTACCCACCCGGCACGTCCAACTATCACTACGAGCTGGAGCTCGTCGTGGTGATCGGCGCGCCGGCGTTTCGTGTCGCCGCCGACCGTGCGCTCGACTGCGTGTTCGGGTACGCGTGCGGGCTCGACATGACCCGGCGCGACCTGCAGTTTGCCGCGCGTGAGCAGCGGCGGCCGTGGGATCTCGGCAAGGACGTCGAGCAGTCGGCGGTGCTGTCGGAGATCGTCCCGGCGACCGAGATCGGTCATCCCTCCGCCGGGCTGATCGAGCTGCGCGTCAACGGGGAGGTGAAGCAGAGTGCCGACATCTCGCAGCTGATTCACAAGGTGCCCGAGGTCATCGCGCACCTCTCGACCTTCTACCACCTTCACCCCGGTGATCTGATCTACACCGGCACTCCGGAAGGCGTCGGGCCGGTCAACGCCGGCGACGTTCTCGAAGGCACGATCGACGGCGTCGGGACCATCGCGCTGACGATCGGTCCAGCCGAGTAACAGGAGCAACTCCATGTTGCAGGGCTGCGTGCCATGGCCGGAGGAACTCGCTCGACGTTACATCGAGGCCGGGGTCTGGGAAGGCATCACCGTCGCGGAGATGATCGAGCGCACAGCCCGCCGGCAGCCAGGAAAAGTTGCGGTCATCCACGGCGAGACGCGGATCACCTACGACGAGCTCGTGCAGTCGGCGAAGCGATTGGCGAGCGGTCTCTCGAATCTCGGACTGCGGTCTCAGGACCGCGTCGTCGTACAGCTGCCGAACTGTCCTGAGTTCGTCTCTCTCTATCTCGCGTTCAACTACATCGGCGTGATCCCGGTGATGGCGCTGCGCGCCCATCGCCACGCCGAAATTCGCCATTTCGTCCGGTCTTCCGGCGCCGTCGCCTACTGCATTCCCGATCGCGTCGGCTCGTTCGACTACCGCGCGATGGCGGCCGACATGGTCGACGAGTTTCCCTCGCTCGCGCACGTCGTCGTGGTCGGCGAACCGGGGCCGGGACAGACGGCGTACCTGCCGCTGGCCGAGTACGAGCCGGCCGATGACGATGTGCTCGGGCGATTGCGGCCCGATCCATCGGATGTCTCCACGATGCTGTTGTCGGGCGGGACGACGTCGCTGTCGAAGCTGATTCCGCGGACGCACAACGACTACGTCTACAACGCGCGGATCTGCGCCGAGGCGGCCGGGTTCTCTGCCGAGACGGTCTTTCTCGCCATCCTGCCGCTCGGGCACAACTACAACCTGGCCTGCCCCGGCATGCTCGGCGTCTTCCACGCCGGCGGCACGCTGGTCATCGCGAAGGGCACGGACGCCACCGAGGTGTTCACCACGATCGCCCGTGAGCGAGTGACCGACCGTGGCTGCGGTTGTTCCCCTGATCACGACGTGGCTCAATGGCGGTCTCGCGAAACAGTTCGACGTCTCGTCGCTGCAGGTCGTGCAGAACGGCGGCGCGCGGCTGCCGCCTGAACTGCGCGCCCGGCTTCGCCACGAGTTCGGATGCACGCCGCAGGAGATCTACGGCACCGCCGAAGGTCTGATCAACATGACCCGCTTGACCGACCCCGATGACCTGCTGCTCGAGAGTTCCGGTGCGCCGGTCAGCGAGTGGGATGAGATCGCGGTACTCGACGATCAGGAGCGCGTGGTGCCTGACGGCGAGCCGGGCGAACTGGTCACGCGAGGGCCATACACGATTCGCGGCTACTACAACGCCCCCGACATCAATGCCCAGGCCTTCACGGCCGGAGGGGTTCTACCGGATGGGCGACATTGTCAGAAAGCGGGGACGGTACGTCTACACCGAAGGCCGCCGGAAGGACCTCATCAACCGCGGCGGCGAGAAGATCAGCTGCGACGAAGTCGAGAACCTGATCTTCCAGCTCTCTCAAGTCAGGGAGGTGAGCCTGGTGGCCATGCCGGATCCAGTGTTCGGTGAGAAGGCCTGTGCGTGCGTGGTCCTGCAGGCCGGAACCGAGCTGACGTTCGACGATCTGATCGCGCACCTGCGGGCGCAGCAAATTGCCTCGTTCAAGTTGCCCGAACGGCTCGAAATCATGGAGTCATTCCCGATCAGCCCTGCCGGAAAGATTTTGAAGCGTGAGCTCCGCGAGATCGTGGCACAGCGGCTCGCGCTCGAGCAGAGCCACTGAGATCGCGCGATGTTCAACTGGAGGACCCGATTTGTCATCACCCGGTCGTTGCTTGCTTCCTGGTCGCTGCGCTTCGTGATCGCGTGCCTGTCAGCCAGTGTCTTCGCGCCGGTAGGCGGCGGCGCGGCCCAGCAGCAGCCGACGATTCAGGTGCGATCGCGCGCGGTGCTGACCGTCGATGGCCGGCAGTTCAGGGACGCCAACGGCAGTGGGACGGTCGACCGTTACGAGGACTGGCGACTTCCGGTCGGGGCGCGCGTCGACGATCTCGTCTCGCGCATGACGCTCGAAGAGAAAGCCGGGCTCATGCTCATCGACACGATCGGGCCCGGGTTGCGGTGGCGCGCTGACGGCCGCTGCGACGCGCCTGATTGAGACGCAGAAGATGGTTCGTTTCATCCTGCGCAACGTCGTCAAGGCGACGGCGGATCCCTGCGACGGCAGCGTGACGCCTGCCCGTAACGGCTTCGTCGTCACGCCGCGGCAAATAGCGGACTTCACGAATTCGGTGCAGGAGTTGGCGGAATCTCAGCGCCTTGGCATCCCCGTCCTCTTCAAGGACAACGCCCGCAACCACTACGAGACCGATCCCCGCTTCGGCATTTCGGCCGGCGCCGGTGCGTTTACCGAGTTTCCGAAGGAAGCCGGCATCGCGGCGGCTGCGCTCGGCGTCGGAGACATGTCGCCAGTCAGAGCCCTCACCGAGGTGATGAGCCGCGAATGGAAGGCCATTGGACTGCGAGGGATGTATGGCTACATGGCGGACCTTGCGACCGAGCCTCGCTGGCACCGCGTGCAGGAGACGTTTACTGAAGACGCCGACCTCAATGCAGACATCATGAAGGCGCTCGTCATGGGGCTGCAGGGCGGGCCGGTGAGTCCGTCGACCGCGGTGGCGCTGACGATCAAACACTTTCCCGGCGGCGGTCCGCAGGAACTCGGGCTCGATCCGCACTACTCATTCGGGAAGCGGCAGGTCTATCCAGGCGGGCGTTTCGAGTACCACCTCAAACCCTTCATGGCCGCGATCGACGCCGGCGTGTCGTCGGTGATGCCCTATTACGGCGTGCCGATCGACGTCACCTATCAGGGTGTGACCTACGGTCCCACGGGCTTCGCCTTCTCGAAAGAGATCGTGACCGACCTGTTGCGAGGCAAGCTCGGGTTTGCTGGATACGTCAACTCCGATACGGGCATCATCAGCGACCGCGCGTGGGGACTCGAGCAACGCACCGTGGCGGAACGCGCGGCGGCCGCCATCAATGGCGGCACCGACATCCTCTCCGGATTCAGCTCGAACACGACCATCACGGATCTGGTTCGCACCAATCTTGTTGTCCCCGCGCGGATCGACGAGGCCGCTCGACGTTTGCTGACCGAGCAGTTCCGTCTGGGGCTGTTCGAGAATCCTTACGTGGATGCGGCCGAGGCGCCGAACGTCATTGGGAGTCAGTCGAACCGCGCAAAGGGGCTCGAGGTTCAGAAGCAGTCGATCGTTCTGCTGCAGAACCAGAACCAGCCGGGTAGCGGCAAGCTGTTGCCGCTGCGGAGAGGCGCAACGGTGTACACGATCGGGATGGGCAAGGCGGATGTCGAACGGTACGGTTTTTCCGTCATCGACGGTAATGCGGCGCCGGGCCAATCCCGTCCCAGCGCCGCGGGCAGCGACGTCGCCATCATCCGGGTGCAGGTGCGTAACGCGAACACTGAAGCCTATCGGTCCAGAGACCTCGCCACAGGCGCCAATCCGACAAGGCTCAACCCGCTGACCGGCCGGACGTGGGGCGCTGAAGACCCCTGTGTGCTGTTTCCGGCAATCAATCCGGTCTGCACCGATGACGGTCAACTGGGGCAGGGGCCAGCGCGGGGACTTATTTTCGGGGGAGCCTTGCCATGGGAGGCCAATCATCTCTCGTTCACGACGATGGCGGCCTCGCAATCGTGGGAGATCACGCCCCCGCTGGCGAGCATTCAGGCGGTGATGCAGGAGGTTGGCGCCGCGAAGACCGTGCTGGCGATTTACTTCCGCAATCCCTACGTGCTCGATGACGAGAGCCGCTTGAAAGAAGCGGGGGCCATTCTGGCCAGCTTCGGCGTCAGCGACACGGCCCTCCTCGAAGTCATCAGCGGCCGGTTCAAGCCCCGTGGCAAGCTCCCGTTCGCCCTGGCAAGAACCCTACAGGCCGTGATCGACAACGAGCCCGACGTGCCAGGGTACCCCGCCGCCGACACGCTGTACCCGTTCAAGTTTGGACTCACGTATTAGTCGCAAGGCGCGTCGCGTCTTCGCCCTGGCCCGGCACGACTGCATTTCGCGCGGCGTCGCGCCCGGCATCAGCGGCGCGGAGCTTGGGCCCGCCCTTCGTCGGCACGCGCGCCCCGGAGAAAGTTCTCGACCGCATAGTTGCCCTCGTGACACTCGACGCTGAACAGCGCGACGTCGGCCGCCCTGAACGGCCATTCGGCGGTCCACGGAGTCGCCCAAGTATCCGGATCCTCGACGGTCACGCGATACCAGAGCGTGTTCGCATCGACGCGCGTCAAGCGCTCGACGACGTGGAGGCGTTCGCCGGAGTCGAGGTTATGCGTGTCGCGGCGGAAGTTCGTCGTGTCCACGACCAGCGTCTGGCCTTCATAGTGGCCGATCGAATCCCCGAGCCAACTCCGAATGGCGGGCGGGAGGTGCGTGCCGTTCAGCCGGACGATGCGGGCATCGTGCACCCACTCGGTGAAGATCAGCACGTGCGTGTCGGTCTGGACGATTCGGTAAAACGACGGGATCGCTGCGGACGGCACCATCGGCGGCGACGCCAGAGAACCGCCGCTGGCGCCGAAATTGCCCACGAGGCACCGTTCGGCGAGGCCGAAGGTTTCCGGATCGTCGAACGATCGTTTGGGCCTGTCGGCGATTCGCGCCCGCGCGACCGGCAGGAGCGGCGGCAGCATCCCGTTCGCCGGATCGACGATGAGCGACGTGCGCAGGCCGTCGAGAGGCATGTTCTCGACTTCGACGAAGGTGTCATCGAGATCGATCTGCATCTGGCGATCGACCGACGTGGGAAGCCGGCTGCGGATGCGATCCGGGGATGCCCGCACGTACTCGGCGGCCTCTTCGGGCGTGAACGCGGACCGATCCCTGAACTGCTGCGGCCGCTGGAGCGGCGTCAGAGTGGAGCCGTTCCACGTACCCTGCAGGTCGGGAAGAGACGCCGAACGCTGCGCGAAGACCGCGCGGCCTGCCGCGAGCCACACGGCAATCGAAAGCGCCAAAACCACACGTGCGCGCATGAGCGATAACCTCCGAGCTTGGGTCCGGCCTTATGCTGCCGGCCTGCCCTATTAGGGAGATCGGAAAACAGCCGGTCTCTACGACATCGGCCTCCATCGGCGCTGAAGTGGGCACCGGTTCGGTGCGCTCGTGGCGCTTCGCCATGTAGTAGAGGACGGGCACGGCCATGCGCGAGAGCAGGAGCGACGCCACCTCGCCGGCCATCAGCGAGATCGCCAGGCCCTGGAAAATCGGGTCGAACAGGATGACCGCGGCGCCGACGATCATGGCGGCGGCGGTGAGCGCCATGGGGCGGAACCGCACCGCGCCGGCGTCGACGACCGCCTGCTCGAGCGGCAATGCCCTCGAGCAACCGCAGTTCGATGAAGTCCACCAGGATGATCGAATTGCGCACGACGATGCCCGCACCGGCGATGAAGCCGATCATCGACGTGGCCGTGAAGAACGCGCCCATCGCCGCGTGCGCCGGCAGGATGCCGATCAGCGAGAACGGAATGGCGGCCATGATCAACAGGGGCGTCTTGAACGACTGGAACCAGCCGACCACCAGCAGATAGATCAGCAGGAGCACGGCCGCGAACGCGAGGCCGAGGTCGCGGAACACTTCGATCGTGAGCTGCCACTCGCCGTCCCACTTCATCGCGTAACGCGAGGTGTCGAACGGCTGGACCGCGTTGAAGACTTCGAGCCGATACCCCTCGGGGAGCGACAACCGTCCGATCGGCCCGTTCATCTGGAGGATGGCGTACACCGGGCTCCCGTTCTTTCCCGCCAGGTCCCCGGTGACATAGGTCACCGGCTGTAGATTCTTGTGATACAGACTGGCGTCTTCCGGCGTGGTCGCGGCGCTCGTCAACTCGCCCACGGCCACCGGCCGGGTACCGCGAAGCCGGATCGACTGGACGGCTTCGAGACTGCGAGCCGTCGCGGGGCAGGCGGATGACGATCGGCACGTCCTCGCGCGCCCGTTCGTCGTGCAGCAGCCCGGCGGATTCTCCAGAGCCGGCCATCCGTACGACCGCCGCCACCGCCGCCGGCGAGAGGCCCGCCGCCGCGGCCTTTTCGCCATCGACGGCGAGCCTCATCTTCGCGTGCGGGGCCTCGACGTACCAGTCGGTGTCGACCACGCCTGGGGTCTGCGCGAAGATCGACTTGATCTGCGCGGCCACCGCCGTGCGCCGTGCCGGATCCGGCCCGTAGACTTCCGCGACGACGGTTTGCAGCACCGGCGGACCCGGTGGCAGTTCCGCCACCTGGATGGTCGCGCCGAATTGCCTTGCGATCGGAGCCAGCCGCTCGCGCACGCGTCCAGCCACCTCGTGGCTCTGCGCCGAGCGTTCGCCCTTCGGCACGAGATTCACCTGCAAATCGGCGAGGTGCGGAGCGCGCCTGAGAAAGTAGTGCCGGACGAGACCGTTGAAGTTGTACGGCGCCGACGTGCCCACGTACTGCTGGACATTGACCACCGTCTGATCGTCCAGTGTGGCCGACGCCATCGCCGACGCGACGCGCGCCGTCGGTCTCGAGCGCCGTACCCTCGGGCATGTCGACCATGACCTGGAACTCGCTCTTGTTGTCGAACGGCATCATCTTCACCGTCACCATCTCGAGCGGGACCAGCGCGACGGCCACCAGCAGCAGGGCCGAGACGCTCGCCAGGAAGATCGCGCGTCTCCGGCCGCTGGCGATGAGCGGCCGCATCACACGGCGATAGAGCCGAGTGAGAAGATCTTCCTCGCCGTGATGGTGATGTGCCGAGGGCTCGAGCAGCCGGACCGCCGCCCACGGCGTCACGACGAAAGCGACCACCAACGAGAAGGCCATCGCCGCCGCCGCGCCCACCGGAATCGGCCGCAGGTAGGGGCCCGACATGCCGCGGACGAACGCCATCGGCAGGATCGCCGCGACCACCGCGAGCGTCGCGAGGATCGTGGGGTTACCCACTTCGTCAACGGCGCGAATCGCGATGGCGGTCAGCCCGCCCGGCTCCTCGTCGCGCATCCGCACGTGGCGGACGATGTTCTCCACCACGACGATCGCATCGTCTACCAGGATGCCGACGGAGAAGATCAGCGCGAAGAGCGTGATGCGGTTGAGGGTGTAGCCATAGAGATAGAACATGAAGAGCGTGAGGGCGAGCGTGACCGGAATTGCGATCAGCACGATGCCCGCCTCCCGCCGGCCAAGGACCAGCCAGATCATCGCCGAGACCGAGAGCACGGAGAGCAGCATGTGCCACAACAGCTCGTTGCTCTTGTTGGCGGCAGTCTCCCCGTAGTCACGGGTGATGGTGAGATGGACATCCGACGGCACCAGCGATCCCTTGAGCGTGTCGAGTTTCCCGGCGACGCGGTGGGCGACGTCGGTGGCGTTGGTGCCTTTCCGCTTGGCCACCGCGATGGTGACGGCCGGTTGCGCGCCGGACGTCTTCGACTGAAAGATGACATACGACGTCGGCTCGGCGTCGCCATCGACCACTTCCGCGACGTCGCGCACGAACACGGGGCGCCCGCTTGCGGAGGTGACCACGGTGTCGCGCAGTTCGTCGGCCGTGCGCAGGCGGCTCCCCGCCTCGAGAGCCGGTCGTCACGCCGCTCGCGACAGGGCCCGACGCGCGCGCCGCGCACATTGGTGCGGCCGATCGCCTGCTGCACCGAGAGCGGATCGAGACCGTAGGCCGACAGCCTCGCGGGGTCGATGTCCACGCGAACCTGCCTCTGGCGGCCGCCGATGATGGTCACCTCCGAGCACGTCGTTGACTTCGGCGATGGCATCCCGCAGCTGGACGGCGAGCGATCGCAACTGATCGTCCGCGTAACGCGCCGACCACAGCGTGACGGCAAGGATCGGCACGTCGTCGATCGAGCGCGGCTTGACGAGGGGCCCGATGACGCCAGCCGGGATGCGATCCGCATTCGCGGCCAGTTTCTGATTGAGGCGAACGAGTGCGGCTTCGAGCGGTTCGTCCACCGTGAAGCGGACGACAACCATCGACTGTCCGGGACTCGACGTCGAGTAGACGTACTCCACGCCGGGCACTTCCCAGAGCAGCTGCTCCATCGGGCGGGTGACCCGCTGTTCCACCTCCGCCGGTGTCGCCCCTGGCATCTCGACGAACACGTCGACCATCGGCACGATGATTTGCGGTTCCTCTTCGCGCGGCAGCGCCACCACCGCGAGGGCGCCGAGCGCCATCGAGGCGAGGATGAAGAACGGCGTCAGCTTGGAGTGGATGAACGCCGCGGCGATCCGGCCGGCGGCGCCGTTAGGGGCTAGCCATTTACCGGCCTCCCACGCTGACGCGGCATCCGTCGGTGACGCCGGAGGGCGGCGACAGAATCACCACCTCCGATTCCGTCAGGCCTGCCAGGACTTCGGACTCACTAAGGCTGACGAGACGCACGCGCGCCACGTCCGTTGTCGACCACGAATACCGAGGTGAGCTGTCCGCGTCGGACGATCGCCGACGCGGAACCGTCAGCGCCCGTCGCGGCGTCCCGGCGAATCGCGCCTTGCCGAATTCGCCGGATCGCATGCCAGGTGCATCGGGCAACGCGATCTTGACGAGAAACGCGCGCGCATCCGCATCCACTGCCCGGCTGACCTCGACCACCTGGCCGTTGATCGACGTGGTTGCCCGGTTCCGAGGAAGACCGGGATGCGGTCGCCGTTCCGAATCTGGTCGATGCGCGATTCGTCCACGCGGACCTCGAGGCGGAAGGCGCGAGTGTCTTCCAGGCGGAGAAGGGGTACGCCTGGCGACGCCATGTTGCCGGGCTCGACCATCTTCTCGGTGACCAGCGCCGTCGAAGGGCGCGGTAATCGTCGTGAAGGATTCAGTCGTGCTCGCCTGGTCGCCAGCGGCCCGCGCGCTCTCCACGGCCGACGTCGCCTGCAAGGCCCGCGCGGACGCACCGGCGGCGCGCGCCTCGGCGCTGCGCAGCGTCGCAGTGGCCTCATCGAGCTCCTGCGCCGTGGCGGACCGTTTGGCCTCCAGGCCGGCGACGCGATCGTGAGACGCGCGTGCGAGCGCCAGGCCTGCTTCTGCTGCACGGAGCTCGGCGGCGGCCGCCTTCGCTCCCTGGTCGGCGGCCAGGGCCGCCGCGCGTGCGGCCCGCGCACCGGCCGCGAGATCATCGCCGTCGAGCACGACGAGCGCCTGGCCTGCGCGGACCCGGTCGCCCGGCGACACGCGGACCTCGCGAACCGTCGCCACGATGCGCGCCGTGATGGTGGCCGTGGTGCGAGCCTGCACCACACCGCCCGCGTCGATGGCACTGGCCACGTCGGTCATCGCCACCGCGGCGATGGTGACAGGGATGGGCTCGGCAGCGTCGGCCGAAGCTGCGGCGGTCCGGTGAACCACGCGTCCGGACAGCGCCGCGCCGATCAAGAGTGCCGCCGTCACACCGGCGACGGCGACGTGACAATTCGCGAAGATATTTCTCATGGCCTTCCTATCGTTCGTTGCAGGGTCGCTGTTGCCGTGATCACATTCACACGCGCAGCGATTTGTTGGGTATCGGCTTGCTGCACGGCCTCGGCCGAGCGCAGCAGCATGGCCGCATCGGTGAGGCCTCGTTCGTAGCGGTCGCGGAGAATGCGACGGCTCTCGCGGGCGCGGTCGGCGGCCGCCCGACCAACCACTTCACTCGCCCGTGCGGCCTCGAGCCGGGCGATCGCGATCTGCACGTCGAGGCGCGCCAGCGTCTCGGCCTTGCCCTTTTCGAGCCCTCGACGTGTCGCCCGCTCGCGTGCCTCAGCGAGCCGTGCCTTGTCGGCGAGACCATGGAACAGGTTGATCCGCGCGACCGCGCCGGCCACCCAGCCCGACGACCGCGAATTCCAGGCGCCGCCGTTCAGTTCCCACCCGACCTGCGCGGCCACTTGCGGCAGAAACGCGGCCTTCGCCGCGTCCACGCGTGGCGGCCGCCAGCAGTTCCTGCTGCGTGGCGAGTGCGACGTCGGGGCGGTGCTTCAATGCTTCCTCTTCCAGGGCTGTCGGATTGGTGATGTCGATGACGATCGCCGGTGGCGTGAGATCGAGCGAGAACATCGTGCCCAGAGGACTCCCCCATCAAGTAGTTCAGCCTGCGCGCGCGCGATGCGTTCGTCCGACGTCGCCTGCACCTGTTGTTCGAGCGTGCGTGCCAGATAGACGTCCAGCTGCAGGACATCCGCGTCGGTCACCCGACCGGCGTCGCGGCGGTTGACGGCCAGCTCGCGGTCCGTCCTGCGCGGTCTCGACCGTGGCTGCCGCGGAACGAGCAGTCGCGGCGGCGATCAGCACGCGGCCAAACGCGTCGGTGACCGCCGACGTCAGCTCCTGGTCGACGAGCTGTCTGCCGGTGGCCGCCATCTCCCGCCCGATCGACGCGGCTCGAACATTCGCCGCGGTTGGTGCGATCGAACAGCGGCTGCTCGACGGCGAGACTGCCGCGCGGAAGTTGTCGGTGACGGCGGGGTGATTGAGCGCATCGAGCGCGAAGTCGGCCGCGCTGAACTGCCGCTGCGCAAGAAGCGAACTGAACACGAACACCGGCTGGTCGCCGCGCTGCCACGACTCCGCGACGTCCACCTTTGGGAAGTAGCCGCCGCGGACCTGGGTGACGCGTTCGGCCGCTTCCCGTTCCGCCGCCGACGCCGATCCGGCGTCGGGGTTGCGGGCCTTGGCGCGCGCGATCGCCTCCGTCAGTGAAAGCGGCGGCTGGGCAGACGCCGGCTGCGCCGCAAACAGCGTCGCACCGAGGAGTGAAATGATCTGTCAGGCGAATCTTCCACATAACAGGAGCGATTCTGCGGGACCTTTCGCCGGGTCGCCATGCCCGCGCGGTTGAAGTTCTTGACCGTCGCGTCCGGCGAGGCTAGAATGCTTTGCGGAGACGCCACGAAACTGTTGCCGGGCGTCCGGAGGACGATGGACGCGTTTTCAGAGGTCCTGCGCGGTGTCCGAATGAAGGGCGCGATGTTCTTCAGCGCGGAGTTCTCGGCGCCGTGGCGACTCTCGACGCCACACTGTCGCGTGACTGGCGGCGACGCTGGCGCCCGGCGCGCCGCACATCGATGATGTATCACCTGGTCGTGGAGGGCTCAGCGCGGGCCAGCTGTAGACAGGCGGGCCTGAGGTCGAACTGTCACCAGGCGACCTCGTCGTATTCCCGCATGGGGATCCGCACCAATTGAGCGGCGGCTCTGGAACGACCCTGGTCGAAGGTGCGGCGGTGCTACGGAAGATCGCGACCGGGATCTTTCGCCGATGCACGCCGGCGGTGGCGGCGCGACGACACGTTTCGTGTGTGGCTACTTGACCTTGGACCCGCTGCTCTGCGGACCGATTCTCGAGAGCCTGCCGCCGATGCTGAAGGTGAACATCAGAACCGATCGATCCGGCCACTGGCTGGAGCAATCGATCCTGCACCTGGTAGAGGAGTGCCGCCTCGGACCGTGCCGGTAGCGACGCGATGCTGGCGAAGCTGTCCGAAGCGCTGTTCGTGGATACGCTGAGACGATACGTCACAGGTCTTCCCGATCAGACGACGGGGTGGCTCGCGGGTGCCCGAGACCCGGTCGTGGGCAAGAGCCTCGCGCTGCTTCATAGCCGCGCGCATCACCCGCTGGACGATCGCCGAGCTCGCCTCGGAAGTCGGTGTATCCCGCTCTGTGCTGGCGGAGCGTTTTACGCGCTACCTGTCCGATTCGCCCATGGTGTACTTGACCGGATGGCGATTGCGTCTCGCGGCCCAGGCGTTGACCTCAACCCCGAAGGGGGTAGCAGATATCGCGGCCGCCGTTGGCTACGAGTCTGAAGCAGCGTTCAATCGAGCCTTCAAGCGCGCATTCGGAGTGCCGCCAGCCCGGTATAGACGCCAAAGCAGGAATCCTGCGAGCGTGTTGGGTTCTCTGGGGTCACAAACATGAGGCGTCACACGGCAGGTTCGCCGTTTGCTGCACTGAACAATCTCTGAACAATTCTTTGCCGAACACCAGGGAAGACCAGGTTCTCATCCGAGCTACCGGCACGAAGAACCCGCGAAGTCCGACCACCTGCATTACGCTGTTAACCGGAGGGTTGTTGGTTCGAATCCAGCCTGAGGAGCCAGCTCTGTAACTACCCATAAAATCAACAGTTTACGGGATTGTATTTCCCGCGAGCGCTTAAGCCCCATCCTCTCAGCGAGTTGCGCCGGATGGGCCGCACTGGACGATTTCCGCAACTGGGTCGTGGGCACGTTGCGCGAGCGCTCGACGCCGGCTATCAGCGTGGGTTTGCCCACCAAGGTGCGGTTGTAAAGATTGCCGGCGTCAGGTTGCTTGGACACCTCCCACGATCGCTGGCGGCGTCGTCATAGAGACCGCGATCGTCACGTCTCCGCTATAGACTTCCTCGGATAACGCAACAACTGTCGATGCCCTGACCCTCGACACGTGCTGCGCCGCTTCATTGCGAGTCGAACGGCAGGAGCACAGATGACAACATCCGCCTTACTAGGGGCTGGTTGGGAAGACGACTCGCTAGAAGTGTTGTGGCGAGACAGCGACCGGGCCCATGCACCGACTTCCATCCGCCGCCGAGCAGATCGCCCACCCCAAGAGCGGTCCGCGCAGGCGGCCCACCGCATTACCCGGATCGTTCGTGACTCACGGCGAACCTGGACGAACCACTCACGTCAACTGCTCTCCGACATTCCCGGCGCGATTCACGTGCCGAGCTGGCCGCGTTCGAGACCCTGCTATCCGAATGGATCGCAAATGCCTTGGTCTCAAAACTGCGGAAGGAAGCGGACGCTCACATTCACCTTTTGGCCCTTGAAGCAGCGGCGTCCGCATTGCCGGGTTTCGCGTTCACGACGACTCCCCCGTGCGCGTCGAAGTGGTCGCCACGACTCGGGCCGGCTTCGAGCGCCAGCTCTTGACGGTGGGCACGATGGTTCCGACGCGCTCACGGTACTCCTCATACCGTGGTCCCCATTGCCGCTGGAGCGAGCGTTCCTCGAAGTGGACGCCGACCCAGACATAGACGGTGGCGCCGGCCGCAAACAACAGATGATCCAGCGTCATGGTCGGTGTGACCCACATGCCGATCACGATCCCGGTCATGATCGGGTGGCGGTCGAAGCGGTACATCCAACGCTCCAGGAACGGAGCCGGGGTGAGCGGGTGCGCGCGCAGGGCCTGATAGGCCTGCTGTAGGCCGAACAGCTCAAAGTGATTGATCGCGAAGCTGGCGGCGAACAGATAGGTCCAGCCGGCCAGGGCGACGCCGTACAAACACCAACGAAAAAGGGGCGCTTCGACCGACCAGACGATCGCCGGCATGGGCTGCCACAGTGCCAGCAGCGGGGCAAGAGCCAAGCCCGTGGCAAGCACGTAGGTCGAGCGCTCAGCGGCGGCCGGGATGATGCGCGTCCAGCGCACCTTGAAGCTCGGGCGAGCCATCACGCTGTGCTGAATCGCGAACGCGACGAGCAGCAGCAGATCGAGCGCGAGCCCAGCGCCCAACCCCAGCGTTCCCAGCGGACCGCCTGTGAAGCGAAAGACCCCCAGCATGATCAGAATGAGGGTGAGCAGCGCCGCTACACCGACCGCGTAGGCCGCTACCCCATAGGCGAACACTGCGACCCGATAGATCAGTGAGCGTGACGCCTCTCGCATCGTGACAGTTGTATTCATCGTTTCTCCTCTGTTTCCTGGCCTATTGACCGTTCCCGGTCTCCGCGGCAGCGATTGCAACTGGTGCGCGAACCGGGCCACGGCCTGGTTCGCGACTCGGGGGGCTCGCCGCTTAGAGCCCGAGATCGCTTAGGCCGGCGTGGCCGTCGGGCCGGCGCCCGAGCGGCCAATGGAACAGCCGCTCGCTGCTCGTGATCGGCAGGTCGTTGATGCTGGCGTAGCGGAGCCGCATGAAGCCGGCGTCGTTGAACTCCCAGTTCTCGTTGCCGTAGCTGCGAAACCAATGTCCGGAGTCGTCGTGCCATTCGTAGGCAAAGCGCACGGCGATGCGGTTGGCGGCGCAGGCCCAGAACTCTTTGACCAGCCGGTAGTCGAGCTCGCGCGCCCATTTGCGCTCCAAGAAGGCGCGCACCTCGTCGCGCCCGACGGGAAAATCTGCCCGGTTGCGCCAGCGCGTGTCCGCGGTGTAGACGAGCACGACCCGATCGGGGTCACGCGTGTTCCAGGCGTCTTCGGCCATGCGCACCTTGTGGCGCGCGGTCTCGGGCGTGAAGGGCGGCAGCGGTGGCTTGGTGTCCATGGTCAATGCTCCTGCTCGGATGGCTCTCGCGCTGCGCGTCCACATCGTCTCGAGCATTCGACGTGGCCCGCGCATCCGAGGAGTGCCGCCGACGCGCACCTGTTTGCAGGCTGCACGCGACGACGCCCCCCGGATTCAGCGTGATGGTCAGACTGACGCGAGCGCGTCAGCGAGCTCTCGAGGGCGCGTGATCAACGGGACGTGCCCCGATGCCAGCGTCGCGAGCCGACTCACTCCGCACCGCTCCTGGATCTTGCGCTGCATGTCGAGAGACAGCAGCCGGTCGTCGGTGCATTCGACGTAGAGCCGGCGTAGTCCACCGAAGCCGGCGCCGAGCGTGGTGTGTGCGAAGAACGGCTCGGTCGCCTGGGGGCGCAACTGCGGCGCGGCACGTTCGATCTGCTCGGCCGTTCCGCCGTTGTAGACGTGTGACGGCAACGTTTCAGCCGACACCGTCGCAGACGACTGGTCCGCCGAAAAAATGAGCTTCGTCAGAAAATCGCTCGCGGCGTCGTCCTTCATCACATCGAGCGTGCTTTCATTCGCGCGCAGGACGAAGCCGGCCACCACCACCACCGCTTCGACGGCGTTCGGCATCTCCTCCGCGGCCTGAGAGACGACGGCTCCGCCCAGACTGTGGCCGACCAGAATGCACCGCCCGGACACCGTCGACAGACGTGCCGTCACCGCATCAACGTAGCCTCTGAACGAGACCCCCGAGATCGGTGTGGTGTCGCTGCCGTGGCCGGGCAGATCGATCGTGATCACGTGATGACCTCGTGCCTCGAGCGATCGCTTCGTTTCTTCCCAGGCCCATGCTCCGTGCCAGGCCCCGTGAACCAACAGATAGTTCTTCATGACACACCCTTCATAACGGACCAATTAGTCCAAAATAGGTCAAAAAAAGAGACGCCTTACGTCTCGGCTCCCTTGGCCCGAGCAGCGCCAATCTGTCCCATCACCATATCGACGAGAAGGTGCAGCTCGTGCTCGGAGCGTCCGCCTTTCACCATCGTCTTCATGCCGGCGATGGTGCTCACGAGGTAAAGCGCCATGGAGCCTGGAGCGCCCACGCGGATCTTGCCGTCCCGCCTTGCTCTGGCCAGGGCAGTGGCAAAGACACCGGCCATCTGCTCCAGCGTGTGGCTGACAATGCGCGCGACGTCGCGATCGGACTGGGCGAACTCGGTCGCGGCATTCATGACGAGACAGCCACGACGCTCGCCCCGCGGTCCGGCTTCGCGAGCGACAGAACGGAGAATCTGCTCGATGAATTCGATGGGCCCTGCGCTCATCTCGTAGTTCTTCCTCAGCTCAGCCAGGAGATCATCGCTGTACGCTCGGATTGCGCTGAGGAACAGCTGGCGTTTGTCGCCAAACACTGCGTAAAGCGTGCTCTTGGACATACCCATGGCCTCACACAGGTCGGCCAGAGACGTCGCCTCGTAACCCTTCCGCCAGAAGACGGCGAGGGCCGCGTTCAAGGAACGTTCCTTGTCATACTCGGCGGGTCGCCCAAGCACCTTCACGTCAGACATTGTGACTCACGCTGCTTCGTAGATCTTGATGTCCGGACCGGCTTCGAGGAGCGGCTTCAGGCCGCCCACCACGTCGTCCGTGAAGAGTGCACTCTTCAGGTACGCGTTCGCCTGACTCACCGTGCCGAAGCCGTGGAGCACCTGAACATCCTCTGGGCGTACGAGCAGGTCCTTCGACCTCGCGCCGTCGATCCGTTCCAGAAAGGGCGCCTTGTAGCGCGCGTAGACCCCCGCGGCCGCCGCGCGGTTGGCGGGAGCCACTTTGAGCGTGATTTGCAGATAGACCATTGAGACACTCTCCTTGAATTGAAGCGAGCCATGTCCGACTCGTTCCGTTACAATAGAACCGATCGGTTCGAAATGTCAAATGGAGTCGCGCAATCGTGAGTGCCCGTAGTGTCCCACGTCTCGGCCGACCTGGTTGGCGATGCCAGAATCTGGGGTGATGTAAGCTCCCGCACGTGATCGACGTCTCGGCCTTCCAGATGTTGCTGCTCACGGTCACCAGCTGGCTGGACCAGCGGGAGCGCGAGGTGCTGGCGTACCTGATCGAGGAGAATCGGGTCTTGCGGCGGCAGCTGGGTGGGCGGCGCCTCCGGCTCACCGATGACGACCGGCGGAGACTTGCCGCGCGAGCCTACCGGCTGGGCCGTCAGGCGCTGCGCGAGGTCGCGACGATCGTCACGCCGGACACGTTGCTCCGATGGCACCGGCAACTCATCGCCCGGAAATGGACCTACGCCAAGCACGGGAACGACGCCGTCGCGGTGTGCTCGCGGAAATCCGCCAATTGATCGGACGGATGGCGGAGGAGAATCCGACGCTGGGGCTACACGCGCATCCAAGGTGCCCTCAAGAACCTCGGGCACCGCGTCGGCCGGTCAACGATTGCACGGATCCTGCGAGCCGCCGGCATTCCGCCCGCGCCGGAACGTCCGACCTCGTGGCAGACGTTCCTGCGGGCGCACTGGGGTGAGATCGCCGCCGCAGATTTCTTCACGACCGAAGTGTGGACCTGGCACGGCTTGGTCACGTTCTATACGGTCTTTGTGATCGACCTGGCCTCGCGGCGAGTCCAGATCCTCGGCTCGACGCCACATCCCGACGAGACGTTCATGTGCCAGATCGTGCGGAACCTCACGCTCGGCGACGCCGATGGGTGTCGCGTGCTGATCTGCGACCGGGATGCCAAGTGGAGTAGGGCGGTGCGGGCGCGCTTGCAGGACGCGGGGATTCGCGTCGTCCAGACACCGTATCGGGCACCCAATGCCAACGCCTACGCCGAACGGTTCGTCCGCTCGATCAAAGAGGAATGTCTGAACCGCTTGATTCCGTTCGGTGAACGCCATCATCGACGAGCTGTCGCGGAATTCGTCGCCCACTATCATCGCGAGCGGAATCATCAAGGGCTGGACAACGAACTGATTGACGGCGAGCCTGCGAACGGACGTGTCGGTCGAGTTCGTCGACACCAACGTCTCGGTGGGTTGCTCAACTACTACGCCCGAGCAGCGTAAGAAATTCGACGTCCGGTTCGCCGCAGGCACGGGACACTACGGGGCCGTACAGCCGCACATTGGTGGCACCGAGAGCTGCGTTCATGCCTCGTGTCGCTGAGCGCGAGTCCTTTTCACAAGGGCGAGATAGCGATCCTTGGGTTCACCTGTCCAGCCGTTGATGCCGTGCCTCGATAGCCACACAAAATGGAAGGACCCTGCTGCGCAGAACAAGCACGCAAGCACACCGTACACCCACGAGCGCCCGACGGACTGCGCCAGGGTCATCAGCAGCGCCAGGAAGATCACGGGCTTGAGCAATCGCCGCCACGCCGGCTTGTGTTGCTCGAAATGACCGAAGAGGATGCTGCCGACGCAGAACAGGCTCATGAACAACGCAACATCGAACCAGGGCGTTTGAATCGTCCACATGTGATCTTCCAGTTCTTCAGTGCGCGTGATCTTCCACGGGAACGGCATCGAGGCTGGTTCGGTTCATCGCACCCGTGATCGATGATCAGGGTCTCAAAGCGCCTGCTCGATTGTGCCACCCTTCCGTCGCGGCCATCTGGCGCCGGGAGCTCATATATCGAATTCGTCCATTGGTCTCGCCATCGCCGATGGTTTGATCGACCGTCTCGTGCATGGCGAATCGCTAATTTCCTCAGCATTTCTTAATTCGCCACGCACAAGTCTGGCGCGGCTTCGAACCATGATCCGTCTCCTAAATTGTTCGTGAGGAACGAAGGAGGGGCATAGATCCCCACCGGACCCTCGTCATCAGACGGACCTGTACATGGCGAACGCGCCGCCAGAATCGGGCGCGAGGCAGACTTTTCTGGCTCGACCCCTTGCAAGCGTCGCGGTTACCTACGGTCAGGTCCCGAAGAACGAACCATTCCGCTCGTGCCCGAGCTGCGCGAACTCGCTCGACGAGGTTTCAATCGGATCCGATACGTAGCGGAAATCCCCGACCGTCGCGGTCCATTCCATCTGTGCCTGCCCGCGCACGTACTCGCCCCCGAAGCCAATCGAGGGGTTCTTGAGATTCACACGGTCATCGACGCCGGACCACCGAACCTCGAACGACACCGATCCCGACTCCGGCGGCGGCCCTCCGCCAAAGAGTGCATTGACGATGCTGTGGAAATCCAGGATGTGAACGTTCGTTGCTTGATACACGGCGCGGCCGGCGCCTGGATTGACTCCGCCAACGTTATTCGCTGCCAGGCGCGTCGTCCAGAACAGTCCGCTCGGAGCAATCCCTGGATTGAGGTCGACAATCTGCGATCCCGCACCGGGATCGGTGTAGACGTCGATTCATATGAACCCGAAAGTGCCCTGCCGCGGTTTTCCGTCCACGCCGCGATAAACGCCCTGCATGAAGCGCATATCGGATGCGACGAACGGATACCGCTTCTGCTCGCCGTTCGACACGCGTGTCTGCGTCACCATTCCGTCGATGTACGCCAGGCCGACCACACCGTTGAAGTTGGTGATGGACGCAGGCTCCGCGTCGATCGGATCGAGAAACCCGGTCGGACTGGGGCCGTAGACGTGGAAAGCGCCGCCGAGCGTCGGCGAACCGCCGGGAATGGGCAACGGATCATCGGGCGCGGCGGCTTCGACGCGTCGAGGTCGCAGGATGTCGCCGCCCAGCGTGAGGCCGGCGGCAATCGATGCGCCGGCCGTACGCACGAATGTCCGGCGCGACCAATGTTGCGACGAGGCTGATAGAGGAAACCGTTGTCTGAGCGCGGAAAGGGACCTGGCGTTCATAGATCCTCCTTGACAGACGCGTTGACCGTTGCGGAAGTGATCCGGGACTCTACCACCGCTGATCACCGAGGAAAAGGTTTATGGAATCGTTACGTTCTCTGAGGATCCACATCCAAGCGGTTTCCTGGTCCTGGGGCGAAGTATCCGGTCTCGTCTGACGGCGGGACTGAGCCGCGATGGTCGGGGAGTGGACGCGAGCTGTTCTTTCGGAGCGAGGACGACATGATGGCCGTGACCGTTGCGGCGAAAGAGTCGGCGCTCCAGATCAGCGCGCCAGTGAAGCTAGTCGAGGGGCGATTTGCGACGGTCGGCGGCAGCAATCTCGACACCTGCTACGACGTCAGTCCCGATGGCCAGCGGTTCCTCATGATCAAGGCCGACGAAAACATCGGCGCGGCGGGCATCATCGTTGTCCAGGATTTCATGACGGAGCTGAAGGAGCGCGTGCCGACGAAGTAACGCGACTCTCGTGGACCGCCTATTGGTCCTGAAAACATCTGATTGTTGGACCCTCCGCTGACCGCGATTCCGAGCAGTCGATCTGCGGCGAAAGTGCGAGTTAAATCGAGGGGGATTGTTGGACCAGACCAAGCCGCTGCGTGGTCCGATGGCGGCAGCGTCCTAAGGTTCGTAAACAGTGCGGCGTTGATCGTTACTAACGGCTTGGCGATGACCTGCGAAGCCCGCCCGCGAGAGTTCGATCGTGACTGGCTGCCGGAGTCGCAAGTTCGGTCGAATGAGACCAAGCGCCCGACAGCGGGCTTCGACAGGTCCATCGCCTGTTAGCCTTGGCAGCTAGATCTCCGTTCGCGCCGAGCCCACCGCTGTCGTGCCCTCCGATAGCCACTACGCTTTCGTCGTCGTCCGGTTCGGCGACGGCTATAGACGCGCTGCGCCCTTTCGGACCGTGCCATCTGGGTGCTCTCACCCGAGAGTCGGAATCGGATGGACCTTGCGGCGGATCGGGCCGTCGTCGTCCGCCGCGCGACGCTTCACCTGCGTTGGGGGCTTGAAGCGAGAGCAGTGTTAGTGAGGAACGACGGCTGAAGACCCAGTCAACCAACGCCTTGAGCAAACGCCACATATACATCCCTTGGGAAAGCCGTGAGCCCCATACCGTCGGCAAGGGCATCCCACCCGCTCGCCGAAGCCGCCGCAGTATTGTACCGATCAGGAAGCGGGGGTGCACAGCCTCAGACTCAGATGGGTGTGCATGGCGAATTCCAAAATTCGTGAGCATTCTTTGCCCGTGTCGCGATCTTGGTAGGATCCGGCGGTGCGCGATCTGGCCGTCCTGTTTCTGCATCTGCTGGCGACCGTTGCCCGACTCGCCGGTCCCGGCGGCGCCCGCTCGGTGGTGGCCGAATCCGTGCTCGTCAAGCACCAGCTGCTGATCCTCAATCGTTCTCGAAAACGGTCGCCCAATCTCCGTCCCTCTGATCGCGTGGTCGCCGGTCTGTGTGCGGTCTTCATCCGCCCGGGCCGGTTGATCCGTTCCGCGATTGTCTTCAAACCGTCCACGCTGTTGAGCCTGCATCGAGCGCTGATCCAGCGGAAGTATCGCCGGCTGTTTTCGTCGAAGGAGCCGATGAAGCCGGGCCCCAAGGGGCCCAGCCAGGACGTCATCGCCGCCGTCGTCGACATGAAACAGCGGAACCCGAGCTGGGGATGTCCACGGATCGCGCAGCAGATCACGCTGGCCTTCGGTATTCCCATCGACAGGGATGTGGTGCGACGCATTCTGGCGGCTCGGTACCAGCCGAAACCAGACTCCGCGGGGCCGTCCTGGCTGACCGTCCTGGGTCACGCGAAGGACAGTCTGTGGAGTGTGGATCTGTTTCGGTGCGAATCGGCCGTCCTCCACACGTACTGGGTGCTCGTCGTGATGGACCACTGGACACGGCGCATCGTGGGTTTCGGCGTGCACCGTGGCGTCGTGGACGGGGTGGCGCTGTGCCGGATGTTCAATCACGCGACGTGCGGCCAGTCCCTGCCAACCTACCTCAGTGCGGACCATGATCCGCTGTACCGGTTTCATCAGTGGCAGGCGAACTTGCGGATCCTCAACATCCGGGAAATCAAGACGGTGCCGTACGTGCCGCGCTCCCATCCGGTCGTCGAACGGCTGATTGGGACCGTACGGCGCGAATGTCTGGATCGCCTGCTGTTCTGGACCGCGGCTGATCTCGAGCGGAAGCTCGTCGAGTTCCAGCAGTACTACAACGAGCATCGCACGCATGCGGGGCGGGCAGGGCGCCCGCCGGCGCCGAGCCTGGACACGGCCGGCGCTCGGGCGAGTCTCCGGGCGTATCGGTGGCAGCCGCACTGTCGTGGGCTGTATCACACGCCGAGGGCCGCGTGACGCAGTCGATCCGCAGCGCGTTCACTGCAGCGATCTACGAATTCGCCACTCACACGCGCGGCAACTTCGTTTCGGAATTCGCGGTCGTCCGGGGACTCCGAGTCATTCAACGTGGCGCTGTTTGGCGCGGGCGGTAGGTCGCGCTCGGCGGCATCCGCGATTGTCACGAGCAAAATACGATCCCGCCTTCGACTACCGTGCCTCCATCGGGCAATACGCAACGACGATGTTCGAGCCATCCCGCCCGTAGTGGCCCTCACTCGTGAGCGCGCGCTGGACCAACGCGTCGCGCGACGCGGACGTCGTCTTGGCCTTACGATGAACCTGCATCCGGAGCCTCCTCTGAATCGAACTGAAGTGTGGCGACAGCATTCCTTTCAGCGCGCTCTGGCTTAACAACGTGTTCAGCAAAGACAACTACGGCAGTACGCGTCGCTTCAGCTCCTCAAACCAGTTCTGCACCACGATGATCCGCGACGTAGCACCTTGCTCCAGTGGATCCGGCTTGACGAACAGAAAGCGGCTGTCGTCCGCTGACACGTCGTAGGTCCGCGAAAACGCCATCGTTCCGAGTAGGTACGCTCGCGCGTCGAGGAGCATCGTCGGCGGGCGCACGCTCCATTCCTCTCCCCGGTCGACCGGCACACGCATGAGGATGCCCGTCAGCGTTCGAAAAAAGAGCTCCCGCCCCGAGCGTGACCAGAGGGGCTGCAACCCACCACCCGTCGAGACCTGCCATCGGTTCGTGCCGGTCTTCGGGAACGGCCGTACGTAGATTTCGTGGTGCCCTGAGTCGTCGGCCGAATACGCCAGCCAGCGCCCATCAGGGGAAACCGTACCGTTGCGCTCGCTGAACGGCGTTTGGGTTAACCGGTCTAATTGGCGGGGCGCATCGAATCGCACCAACATCAAGTCGCCTTGGCCGCCAGTGGCAAGGATGGCCCCCGTTCCGTCCGGGGTCACCGCCGTTGGAAAGATTTCGTCGGCAGATTCAAAAAGTCGCTCGGCATTCTGCGTGCCGTCCGCGAGCTGTCGATATACGTTGGACATACCATTCGCACGTGTGGAACCGAAGAGCAGGTACTTACTATCGGGAGTCCAGACAGGGAACTGGTCAATGCCCGGATCGGACGTCAAACGCGTCAATGTCGTGCGCGCCAGGTCCCAAACCCAGATATCCCGATTCTCCTCGGCGACATCGAGAGCGATGCGAGTGCCGTCCGGGGACAGGCGAGGATATGAATAGGCTCGGCGCTCGGCAGGGATGACGCTCTCCACGCCTTTGCGGTCGACCCATGCCAGTGTACGGAGCGGAAAACTTGAATTCGTCCCCGGTACATATACAAGCGTGCCGTTGTCCGACACGCTGAACTGGACCGCGCCGGTGACTCCAGGCTGGCTTACACCTTTCTCGACCGGCACCACGCTGCCAATGACGCTGTACGATCGTGCATCGAGTCGTACGGCCATGAGCGTGCCGCGCTGACCGTACACAAGGTGACCTGTCCGGAGATATCGCGCATCTGTGCCGCCGGTCATCACGACCTTGCGTAGTCCCGTGTCCAGCGCTTGCACGACGATCTGCGCCTGATCCCATCTTCCTGGTCCCTGGCCAATCGTCACCAGCACCGCACGGCCGCCGGGAAGTAGTTGCGGACCTTGCGCAAGCTGGCCATCAGTGACTTTGATGATGTTCTCGGGCTTCCCCCCGTCGGCGGACACACGCCAGACACCTCCGCTGCCTTGGCTGTAGAGGATGGTACCGTCGTCCCCCCACGTTGCGCCAAACGGGTTGTCTGCCGCGCAGAGTGACACGGCCGCGCCACCAAACACCGAGATTTTCTTCAGCTGGGTGTCCGACCAGAACCCGACCCACTGACCGTCAGGGGAGAAGAACGGGCTTCTGGGACTTGCGATACCCGCGCCATCGGTTCCGCGAATGGGTGTCGCCTCGAGCTGGTCGAGGCTGCGCAAATAGAGTCGGTTGTTCGCGGCATACGCGATGCGCTTCCCGTCTGACGACATCGCGACGAGGTGGCGGCCGGTATTGGTGAACTGGTCGTCCGCCCCGAGAGCCACCACGAACCGGCTGACCAACGGAGGAGACGACGTCGTCCGTGGCATCAAGAACAGGTAGCCGGCGACAAGCGTCGTGCCGACGATGGCTGCGGCGTACCGCGGTGCGTACCGCCAGCGCGGTTGAGGACGGGCCGCGCGGTGGGGTGGCGAGGTGTCGCCTGTGGGATTGTTCGTCGCTTCATGCGTCAGCAGAAAGTGCACCGTCGAGATGCCCGTGATGCGCTGCGCCCGGTCCTTCACCAGGATTTTCGTGAGCAGCAGGAGAAGAGTGGGCGGCAGATCAATCGGCAGCGCTTCCCAGTTCGGCTCGGCGTTGACGACGGCTGCTAGCGTATCGGCGACGTCGTTACCCTCGAAGGCGCGCGTGCCCGTCAGCATCTCGAACAGCACGCACCCGAAGGACCAGATATCGCTCCGCTTGTCGGCCGGCCGTCCCTTCGCCTGCTCCGGGGCCATATAGGCAGCCGTGCCGAGGATTTCAGCGACGGATATCGTTGCCGCCGAGATCGTCGCGGTCGATACCTCCGCGCCCTGAACGACGCCAGACCCCGCGGCGGTCGGATCACTCAACGTCGCCAGGCCGAAGTCGAGAACCTTGACGACGCCATCGGCGGTGATCGTGATATTCGACGGTTTGAGGTCACGATGGATGATCCCGCGGTCGTGCGCGGCCTCGAGCGCGGCGGCAATCTGTCGAGCGATCGGCAGCGTTTCGCGCGGTGGTATTGCACCGCGCGTCAGTCGGGCCGCAAGCGTCTCGCCCTCGACCAATTCCAGTACCAGTCCGCGCACGCCGCCGACGTCGGTCGACGCCGTAAATCGCTCCGATGTGCGGATGATTGAGCGTGGCGAGCATGCGCGCTTCGCGTTCGAACAGGGCGCGGCGTTGCGGATCGGCGGTGAAGGCTGGCGGCAAGACTTTAATCGCAACGTCTCTTCCGAGCGTGTCGTCGTGCGCTCGATAGACTTCGCCCATGCCGCCGACGCCGAGCAACGAGCGGAATGTATAGCTGCCAAAATGGCGGCCGACTAGCGTGCCTTCCGGTTGCTCGACCAGGGCCGACGCGGCTCCTGCCACCGGCGAAGCGCTCAAGAAGCGGTCGGTGTCGCGCTCCTGCGCGAGCAACGATTCGACCTCACGCTTCAGCGCTTCGTCGTCGGCACAGGCCCTCGTCACAAATGCCGGACGTGCCTCGGCCGGCTGCGCCAGTGCCGCGTGACAGAGATCCTCGATCTGACGCCAGCGGTCGCCGGTCACTGTGGCGGACCGCCCCGCAGCTCGCGCAGCAGCCAGAGCTTCGCCATCTTCCAATCGCGCATCACCGTATCGCGCGAGACGCTCAGCGCCTCGGCCGTCTCTTCGAGGGTCAGCCCGCCAAAGAATCGCATCTCGACGACCTGGCTCTTTCGTTGGTCGACTCGCCGCGAGCGCCCTCAGCGCGTCGTCAAGCGCGACGAAGTCGTGGCTCGGCTTCACTCGGAATGATGAGCGCCTCGTCGAGGGACAAGACGGGTGCACCGCCGCCGCGCTTGTGAGACATCCGCGATCGCGCCGCATCGACCAGAATCCGTCTCATCAGCCGCGCGGCGATTGCGAAGAAATGCGCGCGGTTCTGCCACCGCACCTGTTTCACCTCGATGAGCCGCAGATAGGCCTCGTTGACGAGCGCCGTCGCCTGAAGCGAATGGCCGTCGCGTTCCTGCTTCATGTAACGCCCGGCCAGCCGACGCAACTCGTCGTACACCAGCGGCAGCAGCGCGTCGAGTGCATCGGGTTCGCCTCGATTCCACGCCAGAAGCAGCGCTGTCGGGTCAGCGGGCCGTTTCGGAATGGCCACGATTCTATTCCCCCTCGGTTGAGCGTGCTGCTTTTGTCCTCCCGTTCCCGCCTTATAGAGTATGCGTCGCTTATCGAGCCGGACGATTTTTCTCTGTGCGCTAGTGCTGCCGGTGACCGCAGTGGCCGCCGGACGGCGTCCGCTGCCAGCGCCAACCCGGACCAGAGTTGTCTTTCTGGGCACCGGAAACCCCGGCGCGGCCCCCGATCGATCGGGGCCGGCGACCGCGATTGTCGTCAACGACACGGCGTATCTGGTCGATTTCCGTCGCTTCAACCAGCGGCAGCAGAATGCTGGCGCGTTTCCTGTTTCAAAACGAGGGAACCACACCATGAGCTCCAACATGATGCGAATGATCGCCGCCGGCAGGCACCTATCATCTAATCTGCGCTCCCGCCACGACACAGGAGGTTGTTTGATGCGCCGTGCTATGACGGTTCTTGCGCTGCTCCTCTCCGGCTCGCTTTCCGCTCAATCCGTTTCCGACACGATCATTCAACGGGAACGCGCGGCACTTCAGGCGGAGCACACAGGTCAGGGTTTCAGTGCGGTGTACCTCCCTACCGCCGAAGTGGTGAATCAACGGGGACGGCTGCGGAATTTCCTGCCTGGGAGTACATTCCAGACCACCGCCGATCCGAAGTTCGTTCTGGAAGAGCCGCTCAAGGTGCAGATGTATCAGTCTGCCGCGGTCGTGACCGGCATCCAGGCACCGGGCGGAGCGGGGCGCGTACGGTTTGTGCGATTGTGGGTGAGGGATGGACGCGACTGGAAGATTGCGGCCCACCAAGGGACCCCAATCGGCCAGGCCCAGGCGAACCCGACTCCAGTAGCGCCAGCCGGGCGCGCAGCGACGACAGAGTCAGTCTGGCCAGCAGGGTGGACTCCTCTCCCCGCGTCGAGCGGTGAGAAGGCGGCAGTGTTCAGGGTTCAGGAACGACTCTCAGAAGCCTACGCGCAGCACGATGCCAAGACGTATGAGCGGTGGACGGCGCCGGAGTTCGTCAGAGTGACGACTTCGGGACAGGTCATTCCGCGTGAGCAATGGTTGAAGAACAACATGGTCGAGAATCAGGACAAGCGGGTTTCATCGGTGAACGACGACATGAAAGTCCGAATCTTCGGTGATGTGGCCGTGATTATCTGCCGGAACATCACCCCGCGGCCTGACGGCAGTGTTGATCCACCGGAGCGAATGATCTGGATCCTGGCGAAGAAGAATGGGGCATGGCAGCAGGTGCTCACGCAATCGACGGTGATCCAGGACGCGACCACGACCAGGTGACGAGGGCGTCGGGATTGAAAATAACGGAAGCGACAGCGCGAAAGAAGGCGGACCGTTCCGAACCAAACCAGCGTTTCTTCGCCGCCTTGCTCTTGGCCCGCGAGTCGCGGACGCTCTTGGTTTCTAACTCTGGGCACTTTGCTATTGCGCGAGACTTGGATGTTCTAGAGGTCGCTCTATGTCCATCGTCAAAATTCAGTCGGCGGGGCTTACGTCCCTGTTTGTGATGCTTGCGGCGGCGCTGAGCGCCGCGCCGGCACAAATAGCGGTTCCCTCGAAAACTCAAGTCGTCTTCCTGGGAACCGGCGCCCCGCCGGCCAGTCCCGATCGCTCAGGACCAGCGACGGCAATCGTCGTCAACGGCGTCGCTTATCTTGTCGACCTTGGGCCCGGGGTCGTTCGGCGTGCTAACGCTGCGGCCATCGCAAAGCGCATCGAGGCGCTCGAACCTACCAGGTTGCGGGTGGCATTCGTCACGCATTTGCACTCCGACCACACGGTCGGCTATCCAGATTTGATCTTTAGTCCCTGGTCGCTCGGCCGCCGTGAGCCAATTGACGTGTATGGGCCCCGAGGCATCAAGTCGATGACCGAACACCTCATCGAGGCGTACCGAGTCGATATCGAGACGCGAGGAAATCCGAATGGAATAGAGCGCGACTACCCGGACGGTTACAAAGTTAACGCCCACGAGATCACGACAGGCGTCATCTATCGCGACTCCAATGTAACCGTCACGGCATTTCCGACCAAACACGCAATGGAGAGTTATGGCTATCGATTCGATACCCCGGATCGCAGCATTGTGATCTCGGGAGACACGAACCCCACGCAAGCCACGATCGACGCGTGCAACGGCTGCGACGTGCTCATTCACGAGACGACGCAGCCGCCCCTGGTATCGCGCTCGGCTGTCTCGAAGGAATTCGCCGAGAAGTACCACACGACCCCAGCGCAGATGGCCGATCTCGCACGAGCAGCTAAGCCGAGGCTGCTACTCATTTATCATCTGGGCACCAGCGCGGCGGCGGACCGCCTGTTTGATGATCTACGTTCGCGCTATTCAGGCCTGTTCGCCATTGCACGAGACTTGGATGTCTTTTAGAAGTTCACGCCACCGGCACACGAGGCTCTTGATTTGTTGTGCTATGACGGTTTGTGGGCTGCTCTTCTCCGTCTCGCTCTTCGGTCAATCCGTCTCGGAGATAATCATTCAACGAGAACGGGCGAGATCCGCTCACGGTGCGGGTGTATCAGTCCGCCGCCGTCGTGACCACGACAGTGCTTTGGATCGTCGGCAGACTAATCGTTTTGGGCACACGTGTTTGGGCACACTCCTGGGCACAGTCGGCGGGTTTTTCGCTCGGTCTGTTCGGAAACCGGAAGGAAAACGCGACAAGGCGACGGTTTTCTTGACCGTCGCCTTCTCGATGACGGCCGTGGCCAACGCCGTCGGCGAAGTCGATTGAACACGACGCGATTCGGAACGGCGTTGCGTCTTAGAGCGTCCTCGCCGCCTCTCTATGACGCAACGCGGCTGAGTATCACGCCGTCCAGCGCCAGTACGTAATCCGCTCCAAACGCCATCGACGGCGTGTACGTACCCGGTGCGAGGCGGTCTTCGATGACTTTCAGTGTCGCCTTGACGCCCGCCTCGGCGGTCAATGTGTACGGTTCGCGCGTGCGCAGGCGCATGGCGACCTTGTGTCCGGCGTCGTCCCAGGCTTCGCCGTAAAGATAGACTTCGTCGCGGGCGCGCTGATCGTCGGTGGGGCCTTGCACGCGACTCGCGATCGGTCCTTTGAGAAATGCCTGCACCGGCGCACGCCCGAGCAGCCAACGGACGAAGCCAGGAATCTTCATCTTCCCAATCTGTTGTTCCGGCACGCCTGCGAAGACTTCGATGTTCGGAATCCCAGTGGAGTAGTACGCGGTCGACACGTCCCCCCAGGGAAGGGTGACAGCGGTGGCCGAGAGCGTCTCGGTGAACGGAATGGTTTCGACCTTGTACGCCGGGGGAACCTTGATGATCGTCCCTTCTTTACGAATCCGTCCGCCCTCGGGCAGGCCTTCGAACATGGTTTTGGTGGTGCCAGGACTGAGTTTGCCGTAACGCGGCTTGAACGCGAGCTTGAGATGGGTCGCGGACGGAAGGTCGCGTTTCAGCATGGCCGCCAGACAGTCTGTCGGCACGACGTCAAAGCCGACTGCGGGAATGACGACGATGCCCGCGTTCCTGAATTCCTCCTTACGGGAGTGGATGTCCTCGAATACCGCGATCTCTCCGGTGATGTCGAGGTAATGCGTTCCGGCGCGCAGGCACGCGGCGAGCATCGGCCTGCTGGTCGCGGAGAACGGACCCGCGCAGTGCAACACGGCCGCGATGCCATCGAGGTTCTTTGCTGCAACCGCCTCGTCGGCGAGATCGAATACGCGCGAATCAAAACCGAGTTCATCCGCCAGCGGCCGGATGCGTTCGGCGTGGCGACCGGCCACAATCGGGCTGAGATCGCGATCTTTCGCATAGCGCGCGGCGAGCCTGCCGGTGTAGCCGTTGGCCCCGTAGATCATCCACGTTCGGCTCATCATTCCTCAGACAATACCGGGCAAGGTTGTGCCGCGCAACTCAATATCCTGAAATTCCCTGCGGACCGAGAAGGGCACGCGCGTCGACTACTTGCTCGCTGGAGAGAAACGACGGATGTTGATCGCATTTCCAATCTCAATCGTCATCATGTCTTCACCGAACTCAACCCGACCTGCATAGCTCTGTGTGACGAGACGAAGCACTTCGGCCGGAACGATGTTCGGATAGTGTGAAAACACCGCCAGCTTAGGCTGCACCCGCTGGAAGACCTGGCCGGCTTCTGCCGCATCCGTGTGGTGATCGACGATGGTTCTGGCTTGCCGGCGAGTCACGCGCAAGCTCGGGATCAATTCGTCTGGTGGGCCAGTCAGGCGAGGATCCTGCTTCGACTGTCCGAGTTCGTGGATCAACACGTCAACATTCTGCGAGAACTTGACCAGCGACTCGGAAGGCTTCGTGTCTCCCGATATCACGACTGAATGACCGTGGTAGTCGACACGGTAGCCGAATGCCGGTTTGACGGGTCCGTGATCAACGAAGAAGGCGCTGACCTTGACGCCGTTCGCCTCGTGCACCACACCTTCACGAATATCGTTCGCAATGACTCTGATGCCGTCGGGTGAGTATTTCTCGTCCACGTCCCGCCGGATATGGATGTCGAACGAGAACGCTTCGAGCAAGTGCTTGACCATCGACCGCGTGCCATCTGGTCCCCACACCTGCAGTGGCGTGGCTCGGCCTTGAGAAGCCCAGGGAAACAAGACGAGCTCCGGCAGCGAGACGATGTGGTCTGAGTGGAGGTGGGTGAGGAACACCTTCGTCACATCAGCCGGATTGATCGCCAATCTCGCCATGCCTGTGGTCGAGGCTCGCCCGCAATCGAACAATAGCTTCTCGGGGCCGGCCAGGACGAGCGTGCTGATACCCAGACGTTGCGCATCGACGGCCGGACCACTCCTCGTCCCAAGCAGAACGACTGTCATGCTGGAATCGCTGGTCGTTGCAATCGCCTCCTGCGCATGGACCACCGCATGCGGTCCCGTCAACAGCAACAGAAGGCCGGCCAGGGCGGAAATGGACTTCATCTTGTCTCCAAGTCGATGGGCGGCACATCGGACCGAGTCACGCTGCGAAGCAGATACGTCACCGTTTGTGCCTCATTTGGCGACTATACACCCTTGCATCAAGTCCCTTCGCAACCCCTTGGAACGTCCTGCATGAACGATTCGTCCGTTGGGATGCGACGGCGAATTGATTCACCGAAGACCTGGGACGCACGCGGCGCTGGCATCCTCCCATTTGTTGTCGGTCAGTTGGCGCAGATCCGAACCGTCCGCGCGCATCGCGAAGATCTCACCGTAGGGCTGGGGCACGGCGTCGTACAAAGCCATTTCATCCTTGAAGCCCTTGCGTGCGCTGGTGAACACGATCCAGTCGCCTCCTTCACACCAGCTGGAATGCGCATCGAGGCCTGGAGAATTCGTCAGTCGCCGCAGCTGAGTGCCGTCTGGCCTGATCGTATACAGCTCGTAGTCGCCATCGCGATCACTGGTGAACATGATGAGATCGCCCTTGGGAGACCACTGCGGAAAGTTGTGATAGTGAGCGTCGTCCGTCAGTGGCACGATGTGGCCATCATCAAGGGACACGATCGCGAGCTGCCGGCCGCGTTTGAACACGAGACGTTTGCCGTCGGGCGACCAGCTCGGAAACCCGTTGTTCATTGCATCGTCCACAATCAATCTGAAATTGGAACCATCTGGTTTGATCAAGGCGATCTGGGCCGGTGGCAAACCGGCGGCGCGGAAATATCGGCCAACTGAAAGAGCAATGTCATCGCCCGTCGGTGACCATACCGCGGAAAATGCGCTGAAGCCGTCGCGCTGGAAGAGCGTACGCTTTCCCGTTCCTCGGCTGGTCATGATCTCGATGCTCGTGTCCCCAGTGCTCGAGCTGTCCAGCGCGGTTGCAGCAGACCTTCCAGCTCCGTATTGGCTGTAGAGTAACTTCGTGCCGTCTGGAGAGAAGGAAGGGAACGGTTCACTCAGAACGAGGTCGAAGTCGGCATCGCGACTGAACGTCGGAATGAGGTGCTCGGTTGACCCCAGGCGGCTGGCTCGCTCGTAGACGACACGTGTGAAGTCGGGAGACCAACTGGGATTCCGAACTGCACCGTGAATCACTGTATCGATTTGCCGGCTGGGCTGCCATATTCTCAAACCGCCTGTGTCGCCTCCCGTTCGGCTGACGTACCGAATCCTTCCGCCCGAGAGAAACCGCGGCGACAGCTTCGTTTCATTCGAAGCCGTGTACTGATGCCGCGCGCCTGTCGAGACGTCGATGGAGACAATCTCCGTTCGGGAATTGCCTTGTTTCGCCAATTGCGCGCCAACCTCATCTGTCTCGTAGAACAACACGTGTTGCCCGTCAGCAGACCATGAGGGACTGCCCGCGACGCCGTCTTTCTTCGTCAGCCTGCGAAGGCCGTTGCCGTCTGGTTTGATGATGTAGATTCCGAGGGACTGAAGGTGTTCCCACTGCCCCGGGTGTACTCCTGGCTCTGCATCCCGATCCGACGTGAACGCGATCCACTGGCCGTTCGGTGACCAAGCCGGTCTGAAATTTCCGGACTGATGCTGGGTGAGATTGGTGAACTTCTTTGCGCCAATGTCCAACGTCCAAACATTCGCCGTGCCCCCACCACGAGTTGAGACAAACACCAGTGTCTTCCCGTCTGGCGAGAGTACTCCCTGATCGTCGAAGGCCGGATCGTTGGTCAGTTGCTGGATCCCGGTGCCGTGCCGGATGAACCCGATAAATGTCGGCCTGTCCATCTCGCCGGCCGTGAAGATGATCCAGGCACCGTCGGCCGAATAGGACGGTGAATACGTCAGGCCAGCCGCTGGAACAAGCGGGCGTTCATTGGCTCCGTCGGCGCCGGCGATGAACACGGCCGTGACTGGTACCTGAAACCGGTTGAAGAGCACCCGATGTTTCGGTGTGCGGTTCGGCCCCGCCTGATCCGGCTTGACGAACGGGCTGACCCGCCACTCGGGCGAATGGGGCCGCGATCAGAATGCTGATGGAGGCCAACGTGACGGATACTGCCCCGGTCATCAGGGTTCGCACGAATAGCCTCCTTAGGAATATTGCCCCCCGCGCATCGTGTCAAAAGCACGCCGGAAGAAGTCCACCTGCGGACTTCGGGCGTTGGAGCGGACTGCCACACGGTCGCCGAAATCGAGCAAGCGATAGTCGGGCGAACGGTAAGCAGGCCATTGAGGCAGCTCCGCACCGTTTCGGTTCCCGGTTTTCGCGAACTGCACCACGCCGCTGCCATTGAGCGCGACACCGTGTGGTCGATCTCCTCAAACTGTGACGTGTCCGCGGTGGTATTGTCGAACGTACGTGACTTCGGAGGTGTGCGCGGCTCCCAGGCCGACTGGCTCGACGGTCCGTAGCGGATCTGAAGAAGGACGGTCTGAGTCACCCGGCGAACCGCGGAAACAGGCTGGCGGCATTCCCTCGATCGATGTCTCGAAGCTCGGCGTCGGAAAGACCGAGCGTTTGGAGATCGTCTCAGGTTCGCTCTCACGCTGTCCGGGCGGGGGCGAAGGGAAGTCCGTTCCGAGCAAGATCTCCTTGGACGTCACGAGCTTCAGTCAGGGACAGAGAACACGGCTGCGGCATCGGCGGAGCTGGCGGTGTCGTAATAGAGACGCTGGAGCATGCTTCGCCACTCGGGTTTGGCGCGCGTGATGCGCTTGGCAAGGAACGGGATCGTCCCTCCGGCGTGCGCGAAGATGAAACGGATATTCGGACACCTGACGAAGGTGCCGCTGTTCAATAGGCTGACGACGGCTCTGGTCGTGCTGTGAGGGAACTCAATGAGCGGGGGCGCAAAGCCGGTAGCACGTCGAGATCGCAGTCGCAGACCGTCGGATGGACAAAGACGACGACCCGGCGTTGGTTCAGCGCCGTCGAATAGAAGTCCGAACTCCCGATCACCAAGATACCGGTTCCCGTAGTTGGTCATCAGCACGACGCCGTCGCAGCCTGGAGCCGTTCCACGGCGTGCGTCAGCTCAGTGATGGCGGCCTTGACGTCAGGAAGCGGCAACGAGGCAAAGAAGCCGAAGCGCGTTGGATGGTCGGCGCTCATCTGGGCGGCGAACTCGTTGCAGGATCGCGCCAGGCGCTGCGCGAACGGGACGTCATTGAACCACAGGCCTGGGGCGCTGACGGACACGACAGCGGCCGAAATGGCGCGCTCGTCCATCAGTCTCAACGATGCAGCAACGTCCCATGTTGGCAAGGTTCCGCTTGGGGTTCCCTTCCCAAGGGGGAAGATGGCGCCAACAAGTCGAACGTTAACTCCGGCGGCAGAATGTGATGATGCACGTCGATTCGTCGTCGGGCATCCATTTCGGCCTTCGCCGCAACACCCTGACCATCTGCAGCCCTGACATCCACGTTGCCAAAGAGAGAGATCCCCGCAGCGCCAAGCGCCGTCATGAAATCACGTCGGGTTGTCCACCCATTCTCTTCAGTCATATCAGGCTCCTTACCGCACTATCTCAGCGGCGCCGTGGACCTCGACTATTTCCCGCGCATCGTCTCAAAGACGCGCTGAAAGAAGTCCACCTGAGGACTCCGGGCGTTGGAGCGGACTGTGACGCGTCGCCGAAATCGAGCAACCGATAGTCAGGCGAACGGTAAGCAGGCCATTGAGGCAGCGCCGCACCGTTTGGATTTCCGGCCTTTGCGAACTGCACCCACGCGTCGGCCATCGCGCGCGACACGGTGCGGTCGACCTCGTCAAACTGCGATGTGTCCGCCAGTGGTGTTGTCGAAGACGTACGGTACTTCGGTGGTGTGCGCGGCTCCGCCCCAGGCTGACCGGTTCGACGGCGCGACACGCGAAAACTGATACATGTAGACGTCGGTCACTTTCGAAGCCGCGCGAGCTGTGAGCACCGTGGGCGTGACGATTCGGAAATCGCCGTGCATGCGCGGACCCGCCGCAGCGACCTCGGCGTCTGTCGCGGCCGGATACCTCGCCAGCACCGTGTCGGCGAGTTGCCCGGGAAATCTCGCGCGGACGAAATCGCGATATCCCGACACGGTCTTGGGCAAGGTCGCTCGCCCAGAAGAGACCCTCGTCGGCGTTGTGACCAATGAGCAGTGGCACTTTCACCTGGCTGTTCGTGCCCAGGAGAACGGTGGGATCGTCGGGCACGACGTAACCGTCGATCACCGGGAGGTAGCGAAGCTCCCGGTACTCCGTACCGGCCCTTGCGAGCACTTCGTCCGCGCTCAACGCCCGGAGTGTCGCGATGTCCGGCGCGATCGACTCGCCTTCGGCTTCGGCCGCTGGTAAGCCGTAGTAGGGAGCGCGAAGTCTCCGCTTCGGACCGGCAACCGTCGTCCCGAGGCTCTGGGCAATTGCGCGATGGAACAACCCTCGTGCGAGCGGCGAGACCATGAGGAATCCCCGGCTGGACGCGCCCGCTGACGTTCCGAACAGCGTCACGTTCGCCGGATTTCCCCCAAACGCCGCGATGTTCGCGCGAACCCAGTGGAGCACGGCGATCTGATCGAGCAGTCCGTAATTGCCGGAGACTCGATGTTCCGACTCGCGCGATAGCGCTGGATGCGCCAGAAACCCCAGCGCTCCCAATCGATAATTGAACGTCACCACCACCACGCCACGACGAGCCAGGTTCGTCCCATCGGTGCGGGGCAAGCGGCTCTCCCAGCGGTGAATCCTCCGCCGTGGATCCACACCATGACCGGGAGCCGCTCGCCGTTGGACTTCGCCGGGGTCCACACGTTGAGCGTGAGACAGTCCTCGCTCGACGGTTGTCGGCGGCAGCGCCAGCCCGCGCGGGGCGTTCTCCGGGCTGAGGACACTGCGGTCCGAACTGAGTGGCGTCTCGAACGTCAGTCCACGGTTCGGGCGGCGCGGGTGGACGCCATCGACGGTCGCCGGTGGGAGGGGCGGCGTACGGAATGCCCTTGAACACAACGACGTCAGTCCCACTGCCTCGAACGGGCCCGGACTGCGTCTGAACCGTCGTTTGTAACGAGTCAGTCGCCTGACCGTGCACGACGACTACCGCGAACAAGGCGCACACGAGCTTCAGGACAGCGCGCATATCTACCTCCGGACTGCCTGGACTCGGCCAGGAGACATCTCAAATCGCCGCGACAGCTACATCCCGACACGAAGTCGCGGTTGAGACTCGTGCAGGTAAAATAGCCACCACCTGGCAGGCATGTCCCAGGGGATTTCCAGGGGTTCTGCAGGTTTCATCCCGGGAGCCGCCGTGCGCATTCGCTTCGGCCCGTTCACGCTCGATCTCGAGACCAGGCAGCTGACCCGCGCCGGCCGCGAGATTCATCTCGAGCCGAAGGCATTCGAGCTGCTGTCGGCGCTCGTGCTCGAGCGGCCGAAGGCGCTGTCGAAAACGGACTTGCAGGAACGCCTCTGGCCTGGCACCTTCGTCGCCGAGGCCAACCTCTCGAACCTCGTGGCCGAGATTCGGGCGGCGCTCAATGACCCGGCCCGTGCCCCCAGGTTCGTGCGGACCGCGCACCGTTTCGGCTATGCGTTCAGCGGTGACGCCGTGTCGTTGACCGATACTGGTGATGCGGCGCCAGCTCGCCTCTGGTGCAGGCTCGAAGTGAATGGCCGGCGATTCCCACTTCCGACCGGCGAACACATCATCGGACGGGATGCCGATCTCGCAATCAGATTCGACACATCCACGGTCTCCCGCCACCATGCACGTGTCGTCGTGACGTCCGATGCCGCAGTCCTCGAAGACTGTGGCAGCAAGAACGGAACGTTTCGCGGCGACGAGCGAGTGACGTCGCCCATGGCGCTCGCCGACGGCGACACCATCCGCATTGGGTCTGTGCGGCCGACGTTTCACGTGTCCTCCCCATTTGGCCCGACGGAGACGCATGAGGAGGCCCCGCCGTGGCCCTGACACGCGGAATGCGGCTGGGCGCGTATGAAATCCTCGGGCTCGTCGGCGCGGGAGGGATGGCCGAGGTCTATCGCGCCCGCGATACGCGTCTCGACAGGACCGTCGCCATCAAAGTGCTCCACGCCTCCTTCGCCTCCAGCCCGCAGCGGCGGGAGCGCTTCGAGCGGGAGGCGCGTGCCATCTCGTCGCTCAATCACCCACACATCTGCGCGCTCTATGACGTCGGCGACGCACCGAACCCCGAGCCGTCCGCGCGCGGAGATGACACGGTTCGTTTTCTCGTGCTCGAGTATCTCGAAGGCCAGACGCTCGTCGAGCGGCTGACCCGCGGTCCGCTGCCGCCGGTCGACGCCTTGCGCCACGCGATCGACATCGGCGACGCGCTCGACAAGGCTCACCGCTCGGGCATCGTCCATCGCGATCTGAAACCAGGCGAACGTCATGCTGACGAAGGCGGGCGCGAAGCTGCTGGACTTCGGCCTGGCGAAGAGCGCCGCACCCGGCCGGCGCGGCGGACACCGAGTCGATGCTTCCCGTCGTCGCCCTCACGGCGGAGGGAACGATCCTCGGCACGCCTCAATACATGGCGCCGGAACAGATCGAGGGGCTCGAGGCCGACGCGCGCACCGACATCTTTGCCTTCGGCGCGCTGCTGTTCGAGATGCTCACCGGTCGCCAGGCGTTCGAAGGCCACACTCGGGCGAGCTTGATCGGCGCGATTCTCAAAGACGAGCCGCCGCCGGTGTCGCGTGTCCAACCCGTCGCCCCCGCGGCGCTCGATCGCATCATCAGCACGTGCCTCGCCAAGGATCCGGACAACCGCTATCAAAGCGCACGTGACCTGGTACGCGATCTGACATGGGTGGCATCCGAATCGAGCGATGGCGCCGGGGCACGAACGGTGATACCGCCAGCGCGATCGAATCGTGTCCCGTGGCTGGTCGCCGCTGTGCTGGCCCTCGCACTGATCGCCACCGCGGTCATCGAAATGCGCCGCGCCGGCGAGCTCACGCCCGCGGCCGGTCCGGCGCGGTTCACCATCGCGCCGCCGGAGAACGTGTCGTTTGGAGGTCCGAGCCGTGGAGGCACTGGCAGTGCCACACAGCTGGCGGTGTCTCCTGATGGCCGGAACATCGTGTTCGTGGCCGGCGCTCAAGCCGCGTATCAGATCTGGCTGCGACCGGTCGCCACGCTGGCCGCGCGCCGATTCCGGGAACCGACGGCGGGACGTTTCCGTTCTGGTCGCCTGACAGCCGGTCCATCGGGTTCTTCGCGGATGGCAAAGTGAAGACGGTCGCGATCGCCGGCGGACCTCCGATCGTGCTGTGTGACGCGCCGCCGGGAGCGGCGGGAGTTGGAGCCGCGACAACGTGATCCTGTTCGCGCCGGGCCCTCCCAGCACGCCACCGGCCTCCTGCGTGTGTCAAGCGCCGGCGGGACGCCGACGGTCGTCACGACCGCTCGATCCGGCGACCGGCGAAACGCGCCACCGGTGGCCGCACTTTCTGCCCGATGGCCGGCACTTCTTCTACACCGCAATCACGGGACCCTGCTGTCCTGCGGTCGATTCCGTCGGTGATCAGAATTGGCTCGCTCGACGCGGCGGGCCGGCGACATCACGCTGCTTTCAGGCCGAGTCATCGGTGTCATACGCGTCCGGCCATGTGATATTCGCCCGCGACGACACGCTCATGGCACAGCCGTTCGATCTCGAGGCACGTCAGCTGAGGGGCGACGCCTTTCCGCTGGCCGAGCGCGTCACCAGAGAGGCAAGCCGCTACGTGGGCGCGTCCGTGTCGGAGAACGGCACGCTGGTGTACGGACAGGCCGGCTTAGAGCCAGCGCCACGGTTGACGTGGTTCGACCGCACCGGCCATGTGCTCGGCACGCTCGGCGACGCGGCTCCTGTACGCCGGCCTCGCGCTGTCACCGGACGAACGCCGCGTCGCCGTCGCGCTGGCAACCGGAAATCCGGAAAACCTCGACATCTGGCTGATCGATGTCGCCCGCAATGTGCGTTCTCGCCTGACCGTCGATCCGGGACGGGATGTGTCGCCGGTGTGGTCGCCAGACGGTACGCGCATCGCGTTCCAATCCTCACGATCGGGACAGCCGGTGTCCCTGCGTCAGACGTTGAGCAACGGAACGGGCACGGATGAATTGGTGGTGGAGGGGCCGGGCAATTTCACGATGACACCGAGCAGCTGGTCCGCTGATGGGCGTTTCATCGCGTATACCACTCGGGGATCCAACATCTGGGTCCTTCCGTTGTTCGGCGATCGGAAACCCTTTCCGCTCGTGGAGACTCCGTTCACCGAAACATCGGCCATGTTCTCACCGGATGGTCGATGGATCGCGTACACAAGCGACGAAGGAGGCCAGCCGGACGTCTACGTGCAGGCGTTTCCCGGCCCGGGCGGGAAATTTCAAGTGTCGAGAGACGGTGGTAGCCATCCTGTGTGGCGAGGGGACGGCAAGGAATTGTTCTACCTCGGAGCGGATCGGACCATGATGGCGGTCCCGATCGCCGCGACTCGTTCGTTCGATGCCGGAGCGCCGCAGGTCCTCTTTCCCACAAACGCATCGACGCTCACGCCTAACCAGGCCTACGCCGTGACCAGAGATGGCCAGCGATTCCTCGTCAATGCACGGCCCCCGCAGTCCAGCAGTGTGTCGCCGCTGACCGTCGTCGTCAACTGGACGGCTGCGATTCAGAAATAGCGTTGAGCCGCATCGCTCTTGGGTTGGACTTGGAGGTCACGCTCCTCAAGCACGGTGCTCCTGTGCCAGTTCCACCACATCCGCCTGATGAGGGAACGACGCACCGCAGGCGGGACGACGCCGCAGTGTTTTGCGACGGCCGCGGATGCTTCTTTCCTCGCGACCGTCAGGTCCCCGCTGCTCACGCAGACAGAATCGGTTTGGTCCCGTAGAAGACGGCGAATTTCTCCCACAGCCAGATGACTTCTGCAGGCGCAAAGCCGGCCACTCTTAAGTATGACAACTGAGTCGATGAGGATTCTGGGATGTCGTGCTCGCGGTGATCCTCGAGCACGTGGGGAATTCGCTCCGGGTCGAGTCCCGCTCCCCGCATGAACGCGACCCATCCGTCCATGAACGACCGCTCGAGCCCTGGATCCGGTGCAATCGTGATGTCCGCGTAAAGGAACGCGCCACCCGGCGCAAGAGACGCGAACACGTCATGGACGAGACGCTGCTTGTTTTCAACATGGTGGATGGCGAAGAACGACACGACCAGGTCGAATGGTCCCTCCGGCAGTGAGGCGTTCAAATCTTGATCGAGAAGCCGTAGACGTGCTGTACGCGGCCATCCGGGTTGACGCAAGGTCGCGCATGTTCGGCGAGAACTCGATGGCGACATACTCAGCCTCGGGGTGATCCCGCAAGAAGGCCAATGCCCATTCGCCGGTGCCACATCCGAGTTCGAGCACGCGCCGGTTGGAGTGCGCGCTCGCGTATCGAAGTGCGAGATCCTGGACCTGACGGTAGCCCGGTATCACTCGCAACTTCAGTTCGTCATATTCGCTCGCCAGCCGATCGAACGTGTCACGGCTACCGGATTGCGCGCTCATCCGTTTCCTCCGACGACGTCATCTGCGACTCGAAAGCATGTTATGTCTCGACGCCGGCTCATGGCGAGGCGGCCAGGTGCAAACCCGCAATCGCCGCTGCGAGGGCGAACACCGCACGCTCGCCCATGTTCGAGCGAATGGCGGTTGAGAACGGCTGCAATAAATGGGACGCTGAGCGCGGTAGCGGCGGAGGAAACAGAAGAATAGCGCGTCCTTCATCGAAATTGCAACCGGCGGACCGCGGGGTCGGTGTCGACCTTATGAGGAGAAGACGGCATCGGTGGCCAGTCGCCATCAGAACGCCAGTGACGGGAGCCTGAAGAGTCGCCAAGCAGCTGTGCGAACATCCAGATTTCTTGGCCGACATATTGGCGAAGGACGCCGCCATCGCCGCGCAGTCTGGAGCGAGGCCTGAAGCGTCCACATCCAACCGTGGGCGTGAACGGACCCCACAGTGATACTGAAGGTAAGATTCGGAGGCGGCCCAGGCATGACCTGCCAGCAAATCGACTCCAGTCCCGGTTCCGGCCCTCCAGTCGCACTCGTGCGCGCCGAACTCAAGGGGATTCTCGCAAGCGAACTCTTTACTCGCTCCAAGCGCCTGTCCGCGTTTCTGAAATTCATCGTCGATCGAACCCTCGCAGGGCAGGGTGACTCGCTGAAGGAACAGGTCATCGCGCTCGAGCTGTACGGCAAGGACGCACAGTTCGACACCGCAGCCGATCCGATCGTACGCGTCGACGCACGCCGGCTTCGCGACCGGTTACGCGAGTATTACGCTGGTGCGCCGAACGGCGGAGTTGTCATCTCCGTTCCGAAAGGCAGCTACGTGCCGGTATTCCACGGCAGCGGAAGAGCCGACATCGCGCCTGGGCCGATCTCACCACTGATTCCCGCACGTCCGGATTCCGTTCCGATCGCAACGGCACGCACGGGGGCCATTGCTCCCGCGTCGACTGGAATGTCCGTGTCAGGGACGTGGCGAGTTGCCGTCGCGCTCGTCGTGCTCGGTTCCCTGGGATGGGGTGTGACGCGTCTGTGGAACGATGCGGGGGCCCAACCTACGCGTCTGATCACCGTGACATCAATGCCCGGCGCGGAGGAGGATCCATCCCTGTCACCAGACGGGAATTTCGTGACGTTTTCGTGGAATGGCCCGGCGCCGGACGCCCCGGCCGACATCTGGATCAAGGCCGTGGATGGCGACGCGCTCCGCAACGTGACCAACACGCCTGATGCGTGGGAGAAATACCCGGCATGGTCGCCCGATGGCCAGTACATCGCCTTTACGCGATTCGCCAAGGGCCGGCGAGCGGTCATCAAGGTCTCGGCGCTCGGCGGCGCTGAGCAGATCGTCGCAGAGGGGGCCGGAAGCGCGACGTGGGCGCCGGACGGCCGGTCACTCGTCATGGTCGCGCGCACAGACGAGGGTACCTTCGGGCTCGTGCACCACGTACTCGAGACCGGTGCGCAACGGCGATTGACAGAGGCGCCGGCCGGATTCCAGGAGTTTAACCCTCGCGTGTCGCCAGATGGCAGGACAGTGGCGTTCGAGCGGTACGGCGAAGGGCGAAGTGCGGTTCACCTCGTACCGTTGTCGGGAGGCGCACCAGAAGTGCTCGGCGAATGGACCGGCGGCAATATTGCCGGCCTCGAATGGACGCCTGATGGGCGGGACCTGCTCGTCTCGCAACCGTCCCCGAGTGGCCGACGCCTGGTGCGAGTGCCGGTCCATGTTCGCGGGCCTGCGGTGCCCGTGCCGGGCATTCCATACGAGTCGCTCAACCCATCGGTGTCGCGCGTTCCCAACGGAAACACCTACAGGCTCGCCATCGTCAGCGGCCAGCAGGACGTGGGCCTCCGACTCGTCGATTTGCAGGCGCCACGGCATGGTGACACGATTACGGCCGACTCGCCGTTCTGCGATGCCTCGCGAATGGACGCGCCCGGGCGATTTTCGCCGGATGGCCGCCAGGTCGCGTTTACCTCGGACCGCAACGGGAGCCCTCAGGTGTGGGTCGCCAGCCGGGATGGGTCGGCGCTGCGGAGCGTGACTCAGCTGAAGGATGCCAGCGTGAGCCTCGGTTCTTGGTCGCCCGACGGCCGGTGGCTGGTATTCGATGCGACGATTGGCGACCGCACAAACATCTTTACCGTGTCGGTTGACGGCGGAGCCGCCAAGCGACTGACCAAGGGCGGACCGACGGAAATCGATCCTGAATGGTCGAGGGACGGCCGCTGGATCTTCTACGCTTCCATCGAGTCCGGCCGCTCGACGATCTGGAAGGTGCCCGCCGCCGGCGGCGCGCCGCTGCAATTGACATCCGAAATCGGCTTCGACCCCCGCGAATCGCCGGACGGAGAGAGCATCTATTTCATCGACCGGCCCCGGTCTTTCGGCCTGGGCCCCATCTCCCGGCTCAAACGGGTTCCCGCTGGCGGAGGCTCGGCGGAGACGGTGGATATCCCGGTCATGCCCGGCGCGTGGGAGGTGTCCGAGACCGGCATCGTGTTTCTTTCCATTGCGGGTCGAACCGGAACCATGGATCCGATCCGTGCCCCGACTGTCGTGCAGGTCTACGATTTCAAAGACCACCGCGTCCGCACTCTTGGAAAACTCGGGTTCGTCGTGGGTCCTTTCGGAGCCATCCGTTTTCTGACGGTGTCGCGCGACGGGCGATGGGCACTGGCCAGCCACGTCGACCACTGGGACCGCGACATCCTGGTCGTCGACCACTTCCGGTAGCCGCGACCGCGGCAAGAGAGCCCGGATCCTCGCGGATCTGACAGGTAAACCACCGTAAACACCTGCCGCTAACCGGCTGATCGCATCATCATTCACCTTCTCGCAGGCTGCGCAAGTCTGCGGAGTCAAGAGAACCGACACGGGAAGTTCGCAGAGTTGCGCCTGTGACCGGGCACCAGTGGGCGACATTGAAGGAGCCAGCCATGAATTTGTTGACGGAATTCGATTCGCAGAGCCTCGCGCGTGCCAATTGTTGGCTTCGGAGACATGTGCGCATGGCGGCTGCAGCAACCGTGCTGGTCCTCGTCGTCCTTACGCTTGCGTCCAGGGTGATTGCCGATCACCGCGATGACGACGGCCCGTGGGTCGGCACGTGGAGTGCGAGCCCTCAGCAGGTTGCAGGGGCCATTCAGATCAACGGACAAACCGTCCGGGAGATCGTCCACACCAGCCTGGGCGGCTGCGCGCCTGCGCGTGCGCCTGTCGAACGCCTATGGCACGAGCCCGCTGGTCATCGGCACTGCGCGTGTGGCAATCAGCGCCGGCGGCTCATCCATTGTGCCGAGGAGCGATCGGACCCTCGAGTTCAACGGCTCGCCCGGCATCACTATTCCCGCCGGCGCGCTCGCGGTCAGCGACGTTGTAACGCTCGACGTGCCGGCGGTCGGCGATATCGCAGTCAGTCTCTACTTGCCGGCGAATGTGGACGCTGCAACGCAGCACGTCGAAGGCCTGCAGACGAATTACATTTCGCCACCGGGAGACTTCACCGCGGCGCTCACCTTCGCAGGCACCACGACCACATCCTTCTACTTTCTCACCGGCATTGACGTTCGCGCCACCGAAAATGCGCGGGCGGTTGTGACGCTGGGTGACTCCCTCACCGATGGGTTCATGTCCACGCCAGACACGAATCAGCGCTGGCCCAATCTGCTGGCCGAGCGGCTTCAGGCGCACCGTAGCGGATCGCGCGTTGCCGTGCTCAACGCGGCGGTCAGCGGCAATCGCATCCTGCATGACTTCGTGGGCACCAGCGCGGCGGCCAGGCTCGATCGCGACGTGCTGGTCCAAACCGGCGCGAAGTACCTCGTCGTGCTGCAAGGCAACGCCGACATCCTCATTCCGGATCTCATCGGCCGGCCCGAGGAGAATGTCACCGCCGAACAGATCATCCAGGGCCACCGCCAGATCATCAATCGCGCGCATGCCATGGGCCTGCGGGTCTACGGCGGCGCGCTGAATCCGGTCGAAGGCTATCCATTTCCGGGCTTTTGGACGCCCGCAATGGAAGAGAAACGCCAGGCGGTGAATCGTTGGATCCGGACCAGCCATGCGTACGATGCCGTCATCGACTTCGACAGAGTCTTGCGGGACCCGACGCACCCCACACGTCTGCTGCCGGCCTATGACAGCGGCGATCACGTGCATCCCAATGATTTCGGATACAGCGTGATGGCCGACGCGATCGACTTGTCGTTATTTCAAGTCGACGACGACCACTGATGCCAACTGGCTGCTTGCGCGCTCGCTCACGAACGAGCGCAGTGAAGCGAATGCTCAGCCAACTGCGGGTCTGAACAATACCTGAGAGGCTGTCGGTTCGTGCGGTCCGCCACATATGAGGGCCGCGGGCGAAGACCCGCGGACCGAGAAGTTGGTGTGCCGAAGGGGCTGTCAGCGCGGTGTCGGTGTCGTGAAGACCTGATTGGGATATGGATTCGATGCTGGCCGCTGGACGCGATTGAATCCGAAATTGGTTGCCTGGTGGCAGTCGTTGCAGGCCTTCGTGAGCGCGTCGAACGCTTGCGCAAACGCCTGGGTATCCTTCTGCTTGATCGTTGTGCGGAGATCGGTCAGTGGCTGCGGCATTATTCGCGGGATCGCGTCTTTCGGAGCGACCGGCGAGTCTTTGTGCGTAGGGTGGTACTTGACGATGTCGTCGAATCCCTCGCCAAGCTCGTCGAGCTCGTAGTCCGCCAGCTCCCAATTCCCCGCTTCACCAGCGAACCACAGCTTGACGTGGCGCATCTGCTGCGAGCTCATGAGCTCGCCGAGTCCCGGCACGAACGCTTCGGCCGACGCGCCAGCTGCCCCGCCGATCGGCTGACGTCGCGTTTCACATCCCGCACTCAACACCAGCGCCAACAGCACGACCGCGCGCTGCGGCTTCACATGACACATCGCGTCCTCACATCGACGCCAGTGTATGTCGATCGAGTCGATTCGGAAGAAATCCCCGTGGAACCTGTTCACGGCGAATTGCCAAATCCGTGAGCAATTCCCGCTCGGGGTATCTTGCTCGAATCACGCGGTGTGCGACCTCTTCGTTCACTCTCGCATCTGCTGACAACGGTCGCCCGACCGGCCGGTCCCGGTGGCGCCCGTTGTGTGGTCGCCGAATCCGTGCTCGTCAAGCTCCAACAGCTGATCCTCAATCGGTTCCGGAAGCTGTGCACCGGAATTCAGAAATACTGAGGAAATTGGCAATTCGCCATGCACAGGAACGTCTTCGACTTCGCCTTGCGGTATGGCTCTGTGAACTTGCTCTCGATTCCGAAGAGCGAGCCATCGCCACATGTGATTAACACGTCGAGATTGGGACCGATGCCGCCGAGTCCGGTTGGGAACTTCTGCTCAAGCGCGATGGCGGAGAACGGCACCGACACGCCGAACGCCTGCGATAGCGGCGTTAGATCGCGTCCGCGCCAGTAATCTAACCAGTGCACGCCAGCGCCGATGACGAATGGAGCGCCTGAATCTTACCGCGCCCGCCGTCCACGCCGAGTTCGGTGCCGTCGCCCCGCGAGAAGTCTTGCGTGCCGCTTCAGACAGCCGTCGTCCAACCATGTTGTCGTCGGCACACCCGCAGTAGCCATCGGCATCCACCGTTCGCCCATTGCGGAGTGCCCACGCACGTTGCCGCGTCTTGATTGCGTCGAGAGGGTTGTCGTCCATCACGAAGTTTACCGCTCGAGATTCTACCGATCAGCGAACCGGCGTGACGACTCATGAACAAATCGAACCGTTCTACTGCCGTGGTGCGATGCTCCGATGGTCCAGACATTCCTGGATGGCTCGGCACCCGCGCGAAAGACTCTCATTTATCTGATGAGCAGGAGTCTCCCTCTCGAGCCTTCGTCATACCGCAAGTTCAGCGCAGGCGCGATCACGCAGCGGTAGCCTGTCTCAGGGTGGGGATCGCACGGACCAAGGCCACCACCGTCGAATAGCGCGTCCCACGTGCTGTTCGCCTGCGTATAGATGTGGCTGATGGCGGTGCCCTCCCGGAAAGGCTGGTCGAGGAAGTGAAGCACGGCTTTACCTCGTTGACTGTCATGCCAGAAAGCCGCGTTGAAGGCCCCGTGCATGGGCACATAACCCCCACCCGAGCTGAACGTCTGAAACGGCGAGTCTTTGGATGGAACGCTCACGATCAGGTCCCCGACCCCTGTTGCGTCGTCCATCTGCCGCTGATAGCCGATCTTGCTCACGAACTCCACCGGGATGTCGGCGCGACGCAAACTCGCAGCGTACCGAGCGTCATTGGTGTAGATGGCGAGCGCATAGAAATGGAAAGCCCCAGGGATGCTCACCCCGGCTTGCACCGCCTCGCCCGGTTCGACCACTAAAATGGCCACATCGATTGCCACTTGATTCTCGTTGAGTGGTTTTCTGCGGTCCACGGTCGGATCGATACCTCGAAAATTGGCGATAACCACGATTCCCTGGTCGGGTCCGCCGAACCCGACGCTAGCCGCGGGAACCAGGTTGTATCCGGCAGGCAGGAGCGGAAGCAACTTGGACGCACTGATCGCAACAACATTCACCACCTCCTGTCCTTGCGAATTGCCGTAGTGATGCAGAAGTTCCACGTCGGCTCGAGCTGAGGCACTATGGCCGACCACACACAGCATGGCGGCACATCCCGACGAGGACGTCTCCTCTCCAACCATGAGATCCGCCCGACGCATTTTTCCGAGTCAAGCCGAACGACATCTGTTCCGGTAGTCAAGCTGCCCATTTCTCACCTCCGCGTGTGCTGGCTGCGGTTATTGGACTCGCTGTTCCGGCCAGCTGGACAGAACCGCCCACGATGTGCTCGGACAGGGGCATGTGGATTTCCCCTCGCCGATGGAGGCGGGAACGACGGTCGAAAACTGGCACGTCGTGGAGGGCGGGCGTAAGATGGCGTCATTACGAGCCAGCCGAGCGAGGTCACCGCACTACTCGTGGCATGGAGGGAGGGCGACGAAGCCGCCCTCGATGAGTTGGTACCCCTCGTGCACGCAGAGCTTCATCGCATCGCCAAGCGGTGCATCTCGCGCGAGCGAGTTGGCCAGACCCTGCAGGCCACGGCGCTCGTCAACGAAGCGTATCTGCGGTTGGTCGACGTCCGGCGGGTGAACTGGCAGAACCGCGCGCACTTTCTCGCGATGTCCGCGCGGTTGATGCGGCGGATCCTGGTCGACGCCGCCCGGTCGAAACGCTATCAAAAGCGCGGCGGCGGCGCGATCAAGGTGACGCTCGACGAGGCGCTGCTGGCGTCGGTCGAGAAGAGCCAGGATCTCGTGGCGCTCGACGATGCGCTCGCACGCGCTGGCGAACGTGGACGAGCGGAAGGCGCAAGTGATTGAGCTCAGGTTCTTCGGCGGATTGAGCGTCGAAGAAACGGCGACCGTCCTGACGGTGTCCGTGGACACGGTCATGCGCGACTGGAAGCTGGCGAAGGTGTGGCTGTTGCGGGAGCTTCGCCGTGCGCCGGCGTCGCGATGAAAGGGGATCCGACGTGCGCCCGTCGTGAAGCACGCGCGAGTTACCGCGGCACGACCCAGGTGCCGGCGAGACGATCCTGCACGCCGCGCGTGGGCCAGATGGCGACCACGACCGCGCCCGCGATCATTCCCAGCATCCACCAGGGTTGTCCCAGTCGAGACTTGGGGGGATCCGCGCGACGAACCGCATCACGAACGGCACCATTAGGACCGGTGACCAGGTGATCGCCGTGCGGGCGAGCACACGCAGCCGTGACGCGGGCCGCCCGTCGGCGGTCACGAGCTCGAGTCCCATCATGCGTATCAAGCCACGCCGAAACGCGAGGTTCGCGACGACTGCCAGCACGGCGACCGCCAGGTACAACTGGAACGCTTGCGCAATGAGGGGCCGCGGCGCGTCCTGGCCGGTCGCCCGTCGAATGACGGCGGTTGCTCGAGTGCTGAATTGAACCTGCGCATCCGGGAGCGGGTAGTGGATAGCGCCGCAAGACATCGCTCGCGATCGCTCGATGAAAATCGTGGAGACTCGAGGTCAGACATGTTCCGCGGCGTAAACAATCGACCGTCCGACAGGACGTCCCTGTATCGAGTGGCCAGCGCGCGCTCGATCGATTCGCGCTCGTCCACCGACATGTGTCAAGAACTTGCGGTCGGCGAGCGCGAGCTGCCACAGCAAAACTCCCGCCATGCGCTCGTCAAGCGGCACCCGGCTGACGGTGGACGTCCATGTTCGTCGACATGCGCCATGACCACACTCAACGCGAACGCGGGCACGAGCGCACAGATCGCGATAGGCGCCACCCGCCACGCCCTCGTGAGGACGGCGCGCTGTTTGGTCAAGGCGTCGAGCTCTCGCACCATCTCACCCATGTCGCTGCCCGTGCGGGCCGAGGAGGTGCTCGAAGAAGCGAGAAGCCCCCAGCGGAAGCGGGTGGCCGGACACGGAGCTCGCGAGTGCCGGTTCGACCTCCCGTCCGAGCGCGTGCTGCGCAACGGCGATGAGCAGCTGCTGATCCGTGGCGACTGAGTCAGCCGGAGCGACGGCATCGGCCGCGGGATCGTCGAGCCACTTGATGCCACCTGACGCGAGCGTCCACACCCGCTGTGGACTGCGCGGCGCCCGATCGGCGGCGGTCGTCGCCGCGCACTCCCTGGCAAGGTCGAGCAGCCACCATCGAACGTCGGTCCACTCGTGCGCGACTTCGGACAACGGTGCGCCTTCCACGGCCTCGTACGCGTCCCACGCCTCGTTTTCGAGCCGGCGTCCAGCCAGCCAGCGTAACCGCGTGCCGCGGACGACCGCCTCTCCGCGCGGAACGGCACGTGCGGCGTCGCCGGGATCGCTGAACCGCAGCCACACGGCGCGCCGCAAGCGCGGGTCGAAGCCCCATCGCCAGCCGTCTGCCCAGCCCTGTACGGCGTCTGGCAGCACCTCGTACGGTCCCGCTCGTCCGACGATCACACGCTGCGACGGGCCCGCCAGGATGGTCAGCCCAGCCCGAGCCGCTTTCACGCGGCGCTCGACCACGCGCGTGCCGCTGGCGAGATCGTGCAGGCCGGCGAAGCCATTGTGACGTCGCGCGGTCGAGAAGAGGATCGCGACTGGCAGCAACGCGAACGCCTGGACCGTCCAGAAGGCCAGCGGGCCGCCCAGCGCATGCTCGAGACCCGAAGGCTCGCCGTGTGGACACGAACCGGATCGACAAGAGAGCGACTCGTGTACACAGCGGCCCGAATCATCACCGGGATCCTGCTGGCGCTTTGGCGGTTTGCGCCGATGACGGCGAGCCCACAGAATGCCTTGCCGAGTGTCGCGCCCCAGATACTTTCGAGGAGGCCGAAGTACAGCAAGATCGTCGGGAATGTCCACACGGCCGGTCACATCGGCCGAGCGGCAAGCCGATGCTCAGTGCGATGAGCGGTGTGACTGACGATCGCGAGATCGATGGTTCCGGCGATGAATCGACGACCGAGGGTCGCGGCGGTGGGGGTCGCCGACGAGAATGGCTCCAGCGCTGCGGCGAGCTGCGGGTAGTCTGCGAACCGCTGCTCCGGTTTCTTGGCGAGACAGCGCAGGACGACCGCGCTCAAACCTTTCGGGATCGTCCGGTTGAACGTGTGGGGCGCGGGCGGAGGATCGTTCGCCACCGCCATCAGCAGCGACACCAGGTCCGCTGCGGCAAACGGGCGTGCGGCCGGTCAGCAACTCGAACAGCGTCGCGCCCACGCTGTAGATGTCGCTGCGCGTGTCGAGCGGGGCGCCACGAAGCTGTTCCGGGGAGGCGTAGGTTGGGGTACCGACGACCTGTCCGAGCCTGGACAGACTGCGTGATATCGATGGCGGGATGCAGCGATCGCGAGATTCCGAAATCGCCGATCTTGACGAGTCCGTGCTCGCCGATGAAGCAGTTCGAGGGCTTGACATCGCGATGCAGGATGCCGCCCTCTGCCGCGGCCGCGAGCCCTCGAGCAATCTGAAGCATCGCGTCCACCGCCGCCGCGGTCGGCAACGGGCCGTCGCGGTGCAGGCGATCGGCGAGGGTCTCGAGCATCGGCTCGAGCGCGATTGCCGGACTGACCATCGATCTCGTAGGCGCCGAACACGTACACGCAATTCGGGTGATTGATCGAGGCCGCCAACTGACCCTCGCGCAGAAAGCGATCACGCTCGACCTGGCTACGCAGGGGCGCGGCGATGACCTTCAGCGCGACCCGACGCCCGCTGTCGACCTCCTCGGCTGCGTACACGATCCCCATGCCGCCGCGGCCGAGCAAATGAAGAATTCGATACGGGCCGAAGATCGTGCCGTCGAAAGCACCTGCGGCATGACCTCGACGAGTGCGTCGACGGTCGGCGTCGCCAGAAAGCTCTCCGCGCTCAACTCGTGCGCGAGCAGCGACTCGACTTCACGGCGCAGCGCGTCGTCTTCCGCGCACGTCTGGGCGAGAAAATCTGCGCGTTCGTTGGCGGGAAGCGCCGATGCCGCGTGAAAGAGCCGCTCGACGTCCAACCAGCGGTCAGGCGTCATCAGGTTCGTTCGCGCATGACAACGAATCCATCATGCAACCTTTCCAGAGAGAACCAAGCATACCGTCATAGCGCCTATCCTCGGTGAGCCATCGTGCACAGATGATGACATCCAGGTGAAAGGCACGCTCAGCCGGGACGAATGGTGCTGTCCGGGCCGTCGCGACGCCTCTCGGCTAATGGAGGCGGGAACCGTGGTCAGGAACTGGCACTTGATTTCGAAGGCAACGTTGCGCGAAGAGCAGGACCCGTTCGGCCAGTCATCCGGCTGCCATCGCCTGAGTGATCTCTTTGGATCCAAGGTCCCGGATTTACGAGGAAAATCGAAGATGGTCGAGAAGCAGGATCCGGTCTCAGCAACCGCTACATCAGGGGGCTCCACGGATGAGCGAATTGCGGAAATCGTAACCAGTGCAGCGAGCCAATCGTTTCAATAATTTACGGACACCGAGCCTTTCCGCCGTTTCCTTTGCGTTACCCTTTTTGATCCCATTTCATGCGGGTTTTTCATCGCAGCGAAAAATCAACCAGATGCTCGCGGGGAGTTGACCACCTTCCGCGATCACGTTCTCGCAACTCCTTCACATTCAACATGATCTTTGCAAGGCGAAAGTCGGGACGGAATTTCACCCGCGGTCTCGTTCAAACGATTCGGGTCGACTTTCTGTCGTCCCTAGCTGTTAGCCGCCAGCGTTCTGCGTCGCCTATGGATTGAAGGCGCCTGTCGCATGGCGAATTCCCAGTTTCTCGCATTCTTCGTCCATGTCGCGATCTTGATAGGATCCGGCGGTGCGCGATCTGGCCGTCCTGTTTCTGCATCTGCTGGCGACCACTCGCCCGACTCGCCGGTCCCTGCGGCGCCGCTCGGTGGTTGCCGAATCCGTACTGCGTCGAGCATCAGCTTGCTGTGCATGGCGAATTCCAAAATTCCTGAGCATTCTTCGCCCGTGTCGCGATCTTGGTAGCATTGTGCGGTGCGCGATCTGGCCGTCCTTTTTCTGCATCTGCTGGCGACAGTCGCCCGGCTCGCCGGTCCCGGCGGCGCCCGTTCCGTGGTGGCCGAATCCGTGCTCGTCAAGCACCAACTGCTGATCCTCAATCGATCTCGAAAACGGTCACCCAATCTCCGTCCCTCTGATCGCGTGGTCGCCGGCCGTGTGCGCGCTCTTGATGCGCCCCGGCCGGTTCATCCGTTCTGCGATCGTCTTCAAACCGTCAACGTTGTTGAGCCTGCATCGAGCGCTGATCCAGCGGAAGTATCGCCGGCTCTTCTCGTCCAAAGGATTCACGAAGCCCGGTCCCAAGGGACCGAGCCAGGACGTCATCGCCGCCGGCGTCGACATGAAACAGCGGAATCCGACGTGGGGGTGCCCACGGATCGCGCAACAGATCAACCTGGCCTTCGGTATCCCCATTAACAAGGATGTCGTGCGACGCATTCTCGCAGGCCGGTACCAGCCGAAACCAGACTCAGCGGGGCCGTCCTGGCTTACCGTATTTGGGCACGCGAAGGACAGTCTGTGGAGTCTTGATCTGTTTCGGTGTGAATCGGCCGTCCTCCACACACACTGGGTGCTTGTCGTGATGGACCAATGGACGCGGCGCATCGTGGGGTTCGGCGTGGACCGCGGCGTCGTGGACGGCGTGGCACTGTGCCAGATGTTCAATCGAGCCACTCGTCGACAACCGCCGCCGAAGTACCTCAGCTCGGACCATGATCCGCTCTACCGATTCCACCGATGGCAGGCGAATCTGCGAATCCTTAACGTGGCAGCCATCACGACGGTGCCGTACGCGCCGTTGTCGCATCCCTTCGTCGAACGCCTGATCGGGACGATTCGCCGCGAATGTCTCGACCGGACACCGTTCTGGACGGCCGCGGACCTGGAGGTGAAGCTCCTTGATTTCCAACGCTATTTTAACGGTCATCGAGCGCACGCGGGACTGGGCGGGCTGACACCGGAACCGCGCACGAGCGAGGGCAACGCGCGAGCGAGTCTGAGTCGGTATCGTTGGCGGCTCCACTGTCGCGGGCTGTATCAGACGCCGATCGCGGCATGACGCGTGTGTGACGTCGGCTCGCGCTAAGGCCAAGGCCGTACTTCGCGAGTGTCGACCGATTGAACGCCAGCGCGTCTATCGTCCGTGACTGAAAACTGGCCGGGACGCGGATTTGGCGCCTAGCTGAATCCGGTAATAACGGGTCGTTCAGGCGTTTTTGCGGCACGATGGCAAATTCGCCATCGACACCCATCATTAACGACGAGGAGTGACGCTGCGATTTGCCGCAGCCTTTAGCTGCTTCCTGATCGCGTCTTCCAGTCCCATCGGCTCCTGAAGTCCGCCGCCGCTCGTTCTGAACCGGACGACGCCCTCGTCGTCGATGAGCACGTAGGTCGGGAACGCCCGGACATCGAACGCCTGCTGCACCTTGCGATCGCGATCCCAGTATTGCGGCCAGACGATGCGATTCTTGTCGGTGAAGGCCCGCACGACGGTCTCGTCGGTGTCGGAGCTGACACTGAGGATCACGAACGCATCCTTGGCGTGTCTCTTCTGCAGATCTTTCAGGATCGGCACCGCGGCCACGCAGGGCGGACACCACGTCCCCCAGAAGTCCAGCAGCACGACCTTGCCCTTCAAGCTGTCCAGGTCGACGAGCTCGCGGTCCAGCGTCACGACCGAGAAGCGCGGCGCGAACGACTCCCGTGCGCGACGCGGATTCTCGATCATCGATCGCGCCCGCTCGGCCTGCGGGCCGTTCGGCCGAAGTCGCCAGTTCCTCCTTCAGCTCGGCCACGCCATCGGCGTCACGTCCCTCGCGCAACAGCACGAGGCCGAGGTTGAAGTGCAGGTAGTTCGCCGTCGGATCGAGCGCGAGCGCCGCGCTGAGCTCGTCCTCCGCCTCGTGCAACCGTTTCGGATCCTTTCCTTGCGCGAGATCCTGGAGTGCGACCGCCTTCAACTGCCTCGCCTGAACGACGGCCGTCTTGTCATCTTCGGCGACGGCAACCGCCCGGTCGCAGCTCTCGACGACGTTCTTCGCGGCGCCCAGCGACTCGTATGCGCGTGCCATCCCGACGTAGCAGAGGGCGCATTTCTCGCCGCGCCGCTCGTTCGCCTGGCGGAAGGCCTTCAACGCATCGTCATATTGCCGGCGCTGCAAGAATTGCAGGCCGCCTCGATGTCCGCTTCGAGCGTGTCCGTGCCGGTCGATGCCGCGGGCACCGCTGGACCACCGGCAGCGCTCGCCGGCAACGGCGGCGTCGCCAGTCTGAACGTCAGCTCGATGGTGGCAATAATCGGCACTGCCTTGCCGTCGATGAGCGTGGGAGCAAACTCCCACTGTCGCACAGCCGCGACGGCCGCCGCATCGAGGAGCGGGATGGATCGAACGACGCGGGCATCGCTGACCTTGCCCCGCGGATCGATGGTGAGGTCGAGCGCCACCGCGCCCTGGACGCCGGCTCGAATGGCTTCGGCCGTGTAGGACGCATTCACGCGATTGATCACCGTCGGCGGTGCGACCCTGCCGCCAACCCGAATCGGCTGTATCGCCGGCGTGTCCGGGGCGGTTGCGCCGGTCGCGGGCGATGCCGGTGGCGAAGCGGCGTCAGGCGGCGGCGCGAAATTGACCGTGACCGTCATGATCACGGGAACCGCACGTCCGTCGATCACCGTCGGCGTAAATTCCCACTGCTGCACCGCAGCGACGGCAGCCGCATCGAGCAACGGCATCGAGCGAATCACCCTGGCATTGCTGACCCGGCCCTCCGGATCGATCGTCGCGTCAAGCACTACCAATCCCTTCGCGCCCGCAGTCTGCGCGTCTGGGGGAATGCTCGGTCGGACGTCCTTGATCTTGCGTGGCACCGGGACATCGTTGCCGACACGAACCGGACCGGCCGGCATCAGCACGCTGACCCTGACGGCGCCCGGCGTCCGGTCGAACGGCGTCGACCGCACGTCCACGTCAACGCGGACGGTCATGACGCGCTCGAGACCATCGGCATCCCTCACAGTCGCGCGATATGCAAAGGCGTCGGGCCCCACATAGCCGCGGTCGGCGATATACCTTGCCGTCGGAGAAAAAAAGACGGCGGTGCCGTGTTGCGAGGCGTCCGTGATTTCTCCGGCCGTCGCCGGATTGCGTCGATCGTCTGGCACGCCCCAGTTCGGGATGCTGCACGCCAACCCGTCGCTCACCACCGTCATGTTCACCGACACTCCTTGCGGGGACGTCGCACCGTTGAAGTAGGGCACCTCACAACGGAACTGTTGGCGGTTGGCGCCCGGCGCAGGTTGGCCGTGCGCGTCAAAACGGACAAAGCGAGCGCGATCGGCAGTCCGGTGGCGATTCTCATGAGGCGTCTCCATTCGATAACCACCTGTGCTTCGCGGGAGAGAGGTCGTGCTCAATTGTCGGCGAAATCATTCGATAGGTTGGCGTTGACGCAATCTGAGGCACCACTGATGGTGACATGGAGATCTGTGTCGTTTCAGCGGTCTTGGGAGGGCGAACGAGAGTCCGAGAATCGTATCGCTGGTTCGAATCCAGTCGCCCCGATTACTCCACCCTGTGTGTCAGGTCGATCAAGTCGTCGCCTCCGCCGCGAATCCGGTGCAACTACTTGGTGATCTGAAATGTGGAAGCGTTTCGGAAAACGGAACGGCCGTCAGTGACGCGAGGTCAGATCGTGTAGACGCCAGTAGCAGGCGACTGTTCCGAGTTGCTGAGCTCGCTCCGCGCGTCTATGTCCCGGATTGCTAACGAAGAGTCGCCAGTGTTCTGCCAACGTGGGCGTCCCCAGGTTCGGTCAACTGAAAAGTCATCAACATTGGCGTCTGCCCAATTTAGAACCTTGAGTCCGAATGCGAGCGGGATTGATGTCGAAAGCCTTTTCAGCAAACGCCCTACAGTACGAATACTGGAACTCGACAGATCGTTGGTGACTCTCGGCCGATCGATCTGACAGCGCCAAATGTGTCTTTTGGCGGGAAGCGCGGTCTAACCAAGGCGCAGCTCAGGCATTTTGCAGAGACATATGGAAGAGTCTAAGTTCATCGCATTCCGACGCTGCGCAGCGCTGATTCTCTGCGGTTATCTGTGGGCGACAGGAGTGGCGAGAGCGGCAGAAACCGCGCTCGGCGACGCGTCCATCGTGAGCGCGCAGGATGGCTCGACCTGGACTCTGGCGGCGGGTGGCGCAACGCTCGTGCTTCGCGCCGGGGTGGCGGTCGACTTTGGCGTGCAGCAGCTTGTATCTCCGAGCGGCGCCATCTGGATGTTGGGCCCAGCGCCAAACACTTCACTGACGGTGAATGGCAAGGCGCTGTTGTTCGGCAGCAGCGCCGCCGGCTTTTCGTTCGAGCGCGCGAGCGTCGTCAAGACCGGCGCGCAGCTACGACTTGACGTCGCGTTTAACCTGCAGCCGTCCGGACTGCGCGTGATCCGCCACTACGCGGTCACCGACGGCTCACCGACGTTTGAGACGTGGTCGACGCTCGAACGTACGGGACGCAATCCGGTGCGCGTTGCCAACCTGAATGGCATCGTGACGACGGTGCCGGCCGGCAAGATTCACTGGTTGACTGGACTCCAGGGCGACAACGCCGACACCGAACACGACTCGGCCTTCACGCTGCAAAGTCGGCAACTCGCACCAGGCGAACACCTGAACCTGAATGCGGCCGGCCGCTCCTCCGAGAAGACGGTCCCGTGGTTGGCGATCGATGGATCGCAAGAAGAGTTCTATGCGTCATTGGCCTGGTCGGGGGCCTGGTTATTGACGATCGATGCATCGCCTAGCAGTTTGGCGCTGTCCTTTGGTCTGGCGGCGATGAACACCCTCGTCGACACCCAACCGGTCGAAGGGCCGCATGTGTTGTTCGGGGTTGCGCGCGGAGGCATCTGGAAGGCGTCCGCGGCCTTGCAGTCCTACGTGCGGCGCAGCATTCGGCAGGGCCGGCCGCTGCAGCCGTTGGTCACCTACAACACCTGGTTCGCGTATGGTACCCGGATCGACGAGGACTCAATGCGGGGCGAGATGCTGCGCTCCGCGGCGCTCGGCACAGAATTGTTTGTCATCGACGCCGGCTGGTACACGGGAGCGGGCGGCGCGGGCATCTTCGACTACACCACGGGACTCGGAACCTGGGAGCCCGATCCCGAACGCTTCCCCAATGGCCTGGCTGCCCTGAGCGACTACGCGCACAGCCTCGGTTTGAAATTCGGGATCTGGGTCGAACCCGAGCGCGTGAACCTGTCGACTGTGGGCCAACCAGATCTCGCGCAAGAGTCGTGGCTCGTGACGAAGGGCGGCCGCTATGGTTCGGATGACGCTGCGCTCCTCTGCCTTTCCGGCACCGCCGGTCGGCAGTGGCTGACGGATCGACTGACGCAACTTCTCGACGCCGTGCAGCCTGACTACATCAAGTGGGACAACAACATGTGGGTGAACTGCGATCGGGGCGGTCACGGCCACGGCAACAAGGATGGCAACTTCGCGCAGGTCAATGGCCTCTATTCCGTCCTCGAGACCCTGCGCGAGCGCTATCCGAATCTTCTGATCGAACAGGTCGGCGGCGGCGGCGCCCGTCTCGACTTGGGGATGATTCGCTACAGCGACGTCGCGTGGATGGATGACCGCACGGCTCCATCCGTGCGCGTGCGCCACAACGTCGAGGGATTGAGCGTCCTGTTTCCGCCGGCGTACCTGCTGTCGTTCTTGATTGAGAGCGGCGCCGAGCCGATTAACGGTGGGCAGGATTTGACGCTCTACCTCCGAAGCCGGATGGAGGGCGTGCTGGGCTTGTGCTTCAAAAACAGTGCGTTGAGTGGCGACGACCAGGCCGCGTTTCAGAACGAGATCGCCGTCTACAAGGTCGCGCGCGATATCCAAGCGCACGCAGCTGGTACGATGTTGACGGCGCAAGCGAAGGAGATCAACGGCCCCGCCTGGGACGTGCTCCAAGAGACGACATTCGATGGCCAGAAGGTGGTGGTGTTTGCCTTCCAGTCCGATCCGGGCGTCGGCCGCACGACCGTCAAGCCGATCGGACTAAAAGCCGAGACTCAATACGACGTCCAATCCGCTGACGTCGGTGCGCTTGGGACCGTCTCTGGCGCGGAGCTGGCCGCTACCGGCATCGCTCTCTCGACTTCGAGCATCAGTGCTGCTCATGTGCTGATTCTGACGGCGCGTCCATAGGTACATTCACCCTCCGATACGGCCGTCAGGAGTACGAGCGCGATGGCCTGTGATTGACGGTTGGAATTTGAAGTCGAAATCCCGAGTGTTCTTACGGTCGGGAAATGCGAGATATCAGGTTCCATCGGCGCTTAATTGTTCGATTCGCGGTGAGCTACCCGACGCCCGGGAGCAGAGACACTCCCGGGCGCGGGGACGCCGTTATGACTTCGGCGTTTTGTTGTTGTGCCGGGCGCGGTAGATCTGCCGGCTGCTTCGATTCAATTCCCGATTGAGCTGCCGCTTCTCGTTCTTCGTTAGCTTGCCGTCATTCGCCTGGCGATACACCTTTTCCTGGGCGGGTATCGCGGCGTCATCGGCCCGCAAGTGCGTGCGCTCACCTTTGGTGAGCTGGTCGTCCTTCGTTCCGGCTTGGATCCGATCGTGTTGGTTTTCCAAACGCTGGTTGACAGTCATGTGCGGATCATCAGTCGGCGTGGCTGTCGCTTGCGTTTGGGCCGAGGCCAGTGAGCCGCAGAGCCCGAGTCCGACCAACGCGGTGATGACCGTGTGCTTCAGCATCGTCCATTCTCCTGTCGCCCGTTCGCCTGAAAGGCGTGTGGGCGCGTGTCCCTACCAGAAACTTCATCGGCCTGCGAATCGCGGCACCTGTCATCGGTCGCCGAAGTGTCCGATCGTCCTGATTACGGAAGTTCGAATCAGGGCGCGGGACCGACCCGTGGGGCCGTCGCACGCCAGGCGCGATTTCGTCGATTCGAGCGGCTCGAGGTCGTGCCGTGGTTCATGGCCCTCATATGAGGTCTGGCGGCGCGCCGTTCCCTACGCGTTCCAGCTGAGACAGGTCGGACCGCCTGACGCGTACCGAGCGGAACGTCTATGCAGCGCGACGATCGTACCGGTGATGGAGTCCGCCGACTTGGGGAATGGCGATCACTCGGCCGTGACCCGGTGGCGTCACCAGTCGTGGTTCGGGCGAATCCTTCTCGAGCGAGAGATGCGTACGCGACGTCGTGTAGTAGCCGACGTACGATTTCAGGATCTTTCGGAGACCGGCGGCGCTCAACACGATGACGTGATCGAGACACTCGCGGCGAACGGAGCCGATGAACCGCTCGGCGTACGCGTTCTGCCAGGGAGAGCGCGGTGCCGTGAGCACTTCCTCAATGCCCATGGCTTCGGCGGTCGCCTTGACCGCTTGAAACGCGCGATCGCGATCGCGGACGAGATACCGTGGTGCCTGGTCCCACGGAAAGGCTTCCCGGAATTGTTGCGCGGTCCACGCGGCCGTCGGATGCGCAGTCACGGCGGTGTGCACGACGCGCCGGCGGTCATGAGCGAGGATCACCAACACGAACAACAGTCGGCACGTTGCCGTCGGCACCACGAAGAAATCGGCCGCCACGATTTGGTGGACGTGATTGGTCAGAAACGTGCGCCACGTCTGCGAGGGCGGACGTCGTCGCCTCGCCATGTACTTTGCGACCGTCGCCTGGCTGACGTCGATCCCGAGCTTCACGAGCTCACCGTGAATGCGTGGCGCTCCCCACAGCGGATTCTGCTCCGACATCGTCCGAATCAGGGCGCGGGCATCGGGGGCGACGGGCGGTCGCCCGTGGCGTCGGCGACTCTTCCATGTCCAGAATAAGCGGAAGCCCTGGCGATGCCAGGCGACGACGGTCTCTGGCTTCACGATCACGACGGCCGTTCGCCAATCGTCCCATGCGCGCGACAGCCACGCCCAGAGCCACCGGTCCGCTCTCGCCAGGCGCAGCCGTCGAGGTCGGGACCGTTGCAGCACCTGCAGTTGATGCCGGAGTGCGAGGACCTCGAGGTGCAGCGCGGCACGTGACCGGATCAAGCCTCGGAGCGTCGCCAGAACGGAAATCAGCACAGACATCATCGCGACCAGAGCCTACCGGTCACCGTCGGCAAGTTCAATGTGGCCAACAGGTACGGAGTTTTTGGCAGGCACACCTGAGAATCAACGGGCATTGACGATGAATCTGTCCGGCGTGGCGGAAGCGGTATCCACGCAATCCACCGCGAATCGAGTCGCGATCAGAAGCGGGGGGCAAACCGGCGTCGACCGCGCAGCCCTCGACTTTGCGATCGCTCACAACATTCCGTATTCCGGGTGGTGTCCACGCGGCGGCGTAGCTGAGGATTTCGGGACACCCCCCGGTCTCCTCGGGAGCTACACCCAGCTATCGGAGACACCGTCATCGAGACCGGAACAACGGACGGCTTGGAACGTCCGCGACAGCCACGCGACACTCGTCCTGCTCGATCATCGAGGGCTGGAGCCATCGGACGGCACGCGATTCGCGGTGCTGTGCGCTCGATTGATTTTTCTGCGCCCGTTCCACATCACCGATGCGACGGCGCCGGATGCCGTTGGCGAGGCAAGGCGATGGCTCTCACTCATCATGGAGTCGAGTGGTGACGAAACATCGTTCACGCTGAACGTCGCCGGCCCGAGGCAGTCCGAGTCCCCGGGCATTTACGACTTGTCGATGCAGTGCCTCACCCGAATTCTCACGTAACCGTCACTGCACGTCTTCGTTGAAGGTACCGTGCACGCAATCTGGGCCGGAGGACTGATTGCGCTGGCCGCGCGTAGTGGGCGTGGTCACGAGCGACGAGCCACGAGGGTGACTCGAGTGTCGTCGCACGTGAGCACACTGCCGCTACTTGCCGATGTTGCTGGCCGCTGCCGCTGCGATGTACCGCAGAACGTCTTCGTCAAGCAGGAATCCCTTCTTCTCGAGCCTCTTCGCGGCCTTCGCAACCTCCTCCACGTACTCTCATGATCAGGGTAGCGTTCCTCGATCGAGCGTCGCGGATCGCCGGTCGCGATTCGATCAGCCCTTGTCTGCGGGAAGTCAATCTTCTGGCCAGCCGCGTCACACCCGTCGCCCGCGGCTGGGCCAGCACGCAAGCCCCAGCCCGTATACGTAGCCACCGGCACCTCGATCTCCACCATGCGGACACCGGCGATGTCGTTGCCATCGTCATCGGTCTTCGGAACCAGGGTCGGTACGGCGATCCAACGAGAGCCGGTGGGACGACCGTCAGGATGCCGTCGTCGAAGAAGGGGCCGAAGTCGAACAGGTCTCCCTCATGAAGGCGCCCGTTGTAGGTCACGCCGGGGATGTTGGGAAAACCCATTCCCACCTGCGGCAGCGACGGTACCAGCGTGCCATTCGATCGCCTCGGTATCGCGTTCTGCGGTGGTTTGTTGTCGCGGGTCACCCACTCATCCAGCGCGATCAGGAGTGCCCGCAGAGTGGGGTTGGCGACGAGCGGGTTTCTCGGTTGCTGACAGATTCCGAGTCCGGTGGGCCCAATGCCAGCGCTGTGCGGCAGGCTCGAGAGAAGGTAATACCGCACGTTCGACGGAACATCATCGTCATCATTTCGCCTATCTCCGCGGTCGCGGTCCGCCCTCTCGCTCGCGCGATCTGTCCTCAAGATCGAGGTCGTGCCCGAGGGTGTCCGTGTGCAGGAGGGATCCGGCCTTGGACCAGTACTCGTTCTCGGAGTTCACCTCGAAGACGTTCGGACACGTGTGGGTCGCGAGGCACTGGCGAAGGACACCGTCCGTCTTCCCGGTGATCGGATCGAACATCACCTGGTTGGCAAAAGGGAACTGCCTCTCGGGATACCAGCGTGCGATGTGTTGGCGGTGGGTTCTCCCGGGTTGGGCGAATCGGTAGTTGAAGAAGCCGCCGCTGGCTCCTCCGATCCAGTTGAGGTTCCCATCAAAGACGCGCCGTCCTCGTTCGTCCTCGTTGAAGCCCAAGTGCAGGAAGTCGTGCAGGAACCGTATCGGCTGCGAAAAACCGAATGAGTAGATGTGCCGCACGTCGCCAGCCAGCGGGTTGGGCGCGCCGACATCGTCGGTGACCGCGTGACGCAGGAACGCGGTGAGATCACGAAGCCCCGCGAAGCCCAGCCCCGCGACGAGCGGATCCTTGGCGAGATACGTGAATTCGTACAGGCTGCCGTTCTGGAAGGGTGTCCCGGCAGGCAGGAGCCGAACGGTCTGGGCGTTGACGTACTCCCAGTCCGTTGGAGGAATTGGCGTCGGCGCATCGGCATAGTGCGCCCGCACCGGTGAGGCTGGCCTGTGTCTTGTCCAACGTCGCCGCCGCATACGTGAGCGGCCCTGTGATCGTGGTGGCTGTTGTCGATCACGAATTCCTCGAGGGAAGGACCGACGATTGACGAGCCGTCCGGATTCTTCGCGACGGGAACGGTCATCGTGAAGCGGCCGGCACCCGGCGCAACCGTCACGTCCCAGCCACTCAAGACGATGGTGTATCCCTGACGCATCAGAAATCCGTTGCCGGCGTCGCTGACGGTCGTCGGATCATTCCCGCCAGTCGTGGCGTCATTCATCAGACCGAAGGAGAAACTGCTACCCCGGTTGTTGAGCTCGAAGAAGATGTTGTGATTCCCCCTCCAGCTGTCGACTGGCGTCAGGATGTACAGGTCCGTGGAGTATTCGACCATTCCCCGCGCGTTCCGCGGTGCGAGCGCGATATCGGTGATCACCGCGTTTCGAGGATCGTTCGGGTCGACCTCGCCGAACGCGCGGCCAACGAGCTTTTTGTACGGTCCAGTGTCTCCAAACGACACTCCTGCAAACGTCGGCGACTCAATACGAGTGAGGACGATCCTTGTGATGCGAGCTTCGGCCGATCGTGTCGAACCGGCGATCGACGCAATCAAGATGACAACACACGCAAAGTGGCTCCGTTTCATGGCTCCTCCGCTGAAGTGAAGACCGGATTCTGTCGAACAGGCTCCCCGCCGCTGCTGCCTTGCCCCGAGACACCGGTCACTTCTAAGAAGCGGAAGCCGGCCGAAAATGGGACCATTCGCCATCCGACCGTTAAGCTATGATTCCGGTCGCTAAGGGGGCTTGGTGTCTGAGGGTGGGGAGCAGCGAACCGGCGAGGTCACGCGGTTGCTCCATGAAATGGGGCACGGCCGCCGCGAAGCGGAGGCCGACCTGATTCCGCTGGTCTACAAGGAGTTACGTCGGATCTCCCGCCGGTTGATGCGCGGCGAAGGCAACCACACCCTGCAAACCACCGCCTTAGTCCACGAGGCGTATCTCCGGCTCGCGCAGCCGCACCCGAATGCGTGGAAAGACCGGACACATTTTTTTGCCGTTGCCGCGAAGGTCATGCGACGGATCCTTGTCGATCACGCCCGGGCGCGGACCGCCAAGAAGCGGGGGCAGGGCCTGACGCCTTCGGCGGATCCGCTTGAACCGACGATCCGAATCGACGAGCCCGAGCGCGTCCTCGCGGTCGACATGGCATTGTCACGTCTGTCGGAGCTGGATGCGCGTCAGGGGCGGATCGTTGAGCTCCGGTTCTTTGCCGGCATGTCGGTCGAAGAAACCGCCGAGGCCCTCCAGGTGTCAGCGACCACGATTAAGCGCGAATGGAAACTTGCCAGAGCCTGGCTGTTGGGTGAACTTGCCCCTCTGGCATGAGTCTCTGGCCTTCTTCAGCTGACGGATCGACACCAATGTCCATGACGCCGGCGCGCTGGAGCCAGGTCCGCGACCATCTTCTTCGCTGCACAGGAATTGGAGACGTCGGCTCGCGCGACCTTCATCAACCAGGCAAGCGCAGGAGATGCCGACGTCGAGCGGGAGGTGCTCCGACTGCTCGCACTGGACGCGCAGGCTGGATCCTTCCTCGAACGCCCCGCGGCGTTGAGTCTCGCGTTGTCGGATCCACCAATCGAGACGCCCGGGTTCGGAGGTGGCGGCGCGACAGATTGGCGACGATGCGTCTGGGTCGTGGATGGGACGGCAGTCGGGCAACTACCGTCTGCAGGCCGGCGCACACCTCGGGCCCTACGAAATCGTCGCGCCGCTGGGCGTGGGCGGCATGGGCGAGGTGTACAAGGCCCTGGACACGCGGCTCGATCGGACGGTCGCGGTCAAGATTATCTCGTCGACGATGGCGGGCGATCCACGGTGGCGAGACCGTTTTGGCCGCGAAGCCCGCGCCGTCTCTGCGCTGAATCATCCCCACATCTGCACGTTGCACGACGTCGGCCGTCAGAACGGCAGAGATTTCCTCGTGATGGAATGCCTCGATGGTGAGACGCTTGCGGACCGGCTGCGGCGCGGCCCCCTGCCTGTCGACCAGGCGCTCAAGATCGCGGAGCACGTCACCGAAGGGCTGGCCGAAGCCCATCGTCACGAATTGATTCATCGCGACATCAAGCCCGCGAACATCTTCCTCACTACGAGGGGCGACGCGAAGATTCTCGATTTCGGCCTGGCCAAGATCGCAACCGGCGACGCTGCACTCACGACCGCGGGACCCACGACCACTCAGCTCGAGACTCCCACCGGCATCGGATCGGCCGTCGGCACGGTCGCATACATGTCGCCCGAGCAGATGCGCGGACTCCCCGTCGATCACCGAACGGACCTGTTCTCGTTCGGCCTCGTCCTCTACGAGATGGTCACGGGCGAGCGTCCATTCAAGGGAGACTCCGCCAACCCGGTCGCCGACGCGATCGTGCACGCGCCCCTTCGCGACTTCGGTGACGGGCCGATGCCGGAGCCGCTCAAGGCGCTGATCCGCAAGCTCGTTGAAAAGGACCCAGCGAACCGGTACGGAAGTGCCGACGCGGTCCACAAAGAACTGCAAGCCATCAGGAACACTCTCGCGCCGTTTCGACCGCCCAGGTTGTCGAGAAACGCCTGGCTCGCCGTCGGAGCGGCGCTTGTCGTGGCGAGCACCGCGACCGGCTGGCTCTGGCACCGCTTCTCCCGTGAGAGGTGGGCGCTCGAGACGGCGACGCCCGAGATCGCGCGCCTCGTGGATGCGGGGGAGTTTGCCGAAGGCGGCCGCGCTGACGAAGGAAGCTCGCACTGTACTCCCGAAGGACCCGACGCTCGAGAGCCTCTGGATGCGAGTCGACCGAAGAGGAGTCAATCGAAGCATCCCCGCGGGAGCCGACGTCTCGATCCGGCCGTATCACGGTGATCCCGAACATCTGGGAATCGTCGGGAAGAACCCCGCTGAAGAACCTTCGCGTGCCCAAGAACGAGTACGTCTGGCGTCTCAGCGAAGGCGGATTCGCTCCCGCGTTCGTCATTACAGGGTCACGATCCGCTGCACCTCAACCGGGTTTTCATTCGTCTGGCGCTCGATCGACTGCAAGTCTTCGTCCTGAGGCAGGACGTGCCACCCGAAATGCTCGTCGTGCCGGGCGGGGTAACCGGCCTCGGATTTCCTCACACGACAGGTTCGCCGACGCTCCGGTCGACGGCTATCTCATCGACCGGCACGAGGTCACAAACGAGGAGTGTACAAGACAGTTCGTTGATGCGGGAGGTTACCAGCAGGCGCGAGTTCTGGACAGAGCCGTTCGTGAAAGAGGGGCGAGAGATTCCCTGGGACGAAGCGGTCGCTCTTCTTTCGCGACGCAACCGGACGCCCCGGCCCAGTCGACATGGGAGGTGGGCAGTTACTCGGACGGCAAGGAGAAGCATCCCGTCGCCGGCGTCAGCTGGTACGAGGCGGCGGCGTACGCGCGGTTCGTGGGCAAGACCTGCCCACGGCGTACCACTGGACGCTTGCGTCGCAATCAGCGGACCTCCCCGCTCTGATCGCCGACGGAAGCAACTTCCGAGGCGTGGGGACCCAACCGATTGGACGTCCGTGGCACCCTCAGCGGCTTCGGCACGACTGACATGGCTGGCAACGTGAAGGAGTGGTGCTCGAACGAGGGCAGTGACGGCAAGCGGTTCATCCTGGGCGGAGGTTTCGGCGATCCCCAGGTACATGTTCAACTTCACGGACGAGCAACTTCCGTGGAATCGCAGGGCGAACTTCGGCTTTCGGTGCGTCAAACTCAGCGCGCCATCGAGTGCTGCCGCAACCGCGCGAATCGAGATCACGTCCCGCGACTACGGAAAGAGAAGCCGGTCTCGGACGATGTCTTCAACGCGTACTGACGGTCTGTACAGCTATGACCAAGGGGCGCTGAATGCGCGAACGGACGAAACCGAGGCGACCGACACGTGGACGCGGGAGAAGGTCAGCTTCGACGCGGCCTACGGTAACGAACGTGTCACCGCTCACCTCTTTCTGCCGAGGAACGCTGTCACCGCCGTTCCAGGTGGTGATGTATTTCCCGGGCGGGTTTGCGTTCGTGGATCGAGAAGCTCGATCTGTCGACTTGTCGAGGGCGCGATGGATTTTCTCATGAAGAGTGGCCGGCGCTCTGATCGTTCCGATCTACAAGGGCACCTACGAGCGACGGGTGATCGGAACTGGGTGACCAGCCGCCGGCCTTCGGCCAGCCACCGGCCTTGTTTCGCGACCAGATGATCCTGTGGTCGAAGGACGTGGGACGAACGCTCGACTACCTCGAGACGCGAAAGGACATCGACAGCATGAAGCTGGCGTACCTAGGCGCAAGCTATGGAGGACAGATCGCACCGGCCTTACTCGCGGTCGAGAGTCGATTCAAGGCGGCGATCCTGTCCTCGGGCGGCCTCATGCTCAGACACGATCCTCCAGAGGTTCACCGATTGAACTTCGTGACGCGTGTGAAGACCCCCGTGCTGATGTTGAAACGGCCGGTACGATGCCGCTTTTCCGCTAGAGTCGTCCCAGCTTCCGTTTTCCATCTCCTTGGTACACCGACAAGGACAAGAAGCACGTGGTCTACGAAGCTGGGCACGGCGACCTGCCGCATAGTGAGGAAGTCCGTGAGACCCTCGATTGGCTCGACAAGTATTTGGGGCCAGTCCAGCACTGCGGCCCTGTCCTTCGAGAAACGCGATCAGCGCGAACTAAATGCGATGCTCCTCAAAACGGCCGTTGCCCGTTTCTTGCCGTTTGGATGCAACGGCAAGACAAACCAGGCCGCAAGGGCCACACAAGGCGAAGGTCGAAAATCAGCAGATGCGTCGAGGGATGAAGCTCGATCCGGCAACGTCCATCCCCGCAAATGGCGGCTAAATGTTTCTTTTTCCGCCGGTTAACCAGAGGGTTGCTGGTTAACTGTTCTAACGCTGGGCTTGCGGTCTCCGTGAGGCTCGTCCGCGCCACAAGGAGAGGTTACCAACCAGGGTCGAAAATCCCTCTCGATCATGCCGGACTGCCTGCTGGCTGAGGGTATCAGTTCGACTCGATAACCGAGACTTCGCAGTTCGCGAATCATCTTGGCGGCGCGGCGTTGCGTTCGCCTCGCGCTGACCGCCGGCCCGCGTTCCTCATACCGAACGGCTTCGTGCAGAATCTTCCAAATCAGCCGGCACAGCCGATGCGCGACCGCGCCGATCGCTTGGGCGTGTCCGAACCGCGGCACCAGCCGTCGATAGACGAGTTCAAAGATACTGCCTTTGGTCTTCACCGCGGCATTGGCCGCCTGATTCAGCAGTCGCCGCATCTGGCGGTTGCCGTTCGGGGAGCGGTGACTGTCGTTTACGCCCGCACTCTCCTCGTCCCCGGGACACGCGCCGACCCACGACGCGAGATGCTTGGCCGAGGGAAAGGTCGCCGCGGTGGCCCCGACTTCCGCGATGATCTGCTGCGCGGAATCCACGCCGAGTCCGGGGACCTCGGCGAGGCGCTGCACCGCGTCCTGGTGGGCGCGCGAGCAGGTCGCGCCATCTCTTGATCGAGTTGGTCGAGATGTTCCTCGATCACGCGCAATTCTTCGAGCGTCAGGCTTCGAGCAGCCGTCGGTACACCGGATGGAGCGTCGTGCACGCGCCCAAGGCATCGCGCAACTGCTCGGGTGTCGCGCGCAGCCGCTGACTGGCGAGCGCGGCCACCCGCGCGGGTCTCATTTCGCCGTCGGCCAGCGCCTGCAGCATGCGCCGCGCACTGGTGCCCAATAGATCGGAGACGAGACTCGACAGCTTCAGTGCGCTTCCTCGAGCAGACTCTCCAGCCGATTGTGGAACTGCACGCGATTGCGCGTGACCTGATGCTTGCGCCGCATCACGGTCCGCCACAGCCGCTGCTCCGGCGTCGGGCACAAAGCTCAGGGTCAGCTCGTGAGCCGACCAGGCGCTTCACCAACCGTTCGGCATCCGGAAAGTCCCTCTTCCGGCCCGCCAGCGCCCCCGATTCGATTGCGCCTGCGCAAGATGGAGCGTCCCCGCAGGGGCTCGCGCCATCGCGTGCACGGCGCTGGGGCCGCCAATCCTGCTCCAAGCGCCTCCCACACCGGGCCGCCAATACTGCGCGGTCGATTCCATGACCACTTCCTCGACCTCATGCTCGACCAGCCAGTCGGCCAGCGCGCGCAATTGACTGGGGCTGGTCCCGACCTTCAGCCGATCAAAGTCATAGTCGCCGTCGACCTCGATGTCGGCCACCACGACGGCGAGCATCTTCTTGTGAACGTCAATGCCCGCGATCCGGTACGGCATCGGCCTCTCCTCGTGGGAGCGGAGAGCGTGCCTCCTCGCATCACTCAGGGTCGCGAGCTATCGCGGCTCTCGCAGAGAACGTCGCGACGCTCAATTATTCGGTCAATCACGCACGCTCCGGATCAAACAGTTGCTCGGCCTCGCTTGCGCCACTGGCTGATTCGATCTCGCCGCTCCCAGCGCCATTCTGCCCAATTCCGACGATTTTCATTCCGTTTCGCGGGCCTCCAGGCCCAGCTGCAAGCAGTTGCGAAAGTCGTCCCAGACACCCCGCCAATTAACCTGTTCTACGAGTTCGACTTCGCGATCTCGCCTGATCCCGTCTCCAATATGTCTCCAAGTTCTGGCGGATTCCAGGCGAGTCCAGCAGCCGAATCGCGCTGTCGAGCGCCGCGGGACTGAAGTGCATGTACCGCTGCGTCGTCGTCAGATCCCGATGTCCGGCCAGTTCCTGAATCGCCCGTGCCGGCGCGCCTCGCATCGCCAGATGCGAACAGAACGTGTGCCGCAGCATGTGCGGGCCATTGTTGAACAAGCCCGCCTTCTGTGCCGCTCGGCGGACGAACCCCTGAACCAAACCTTCGGTCAGCGGCGATCCGTCGTCTTGATAGAGAACCAACGGCCCGCGAAGGTGGCGATGATCCCGCAGAGCCGCCGCGAGTCGTGTCGTCAACGGCACGTACCGAAGGCGACCGCCCTTCGGTGACGCGACCTGTCCTTTCCACGCCGATCGTTGCACGCACATCTGACGTTTGACGAAGTCGATGTCGGTCCATTCGAGCGCGACCATCTCGCCGAGTCGCAAGCCCGCCTCTCCCGACAGCAGCACAAGCAGGTAGGCCGGGAGTCCATCGCCTGTGCCGCCGCACAAGTCGCTCGAAGTCATCGAAGTCGTAGAACCGCGTCGAGCCTTTCGGCACGGTCAGCAACTTGATCGTGCACGGCATCCGGTCGATGACGTTCCACTCAACCGCCTTCTTCAGCAGCACGTTGAGCACCGTCAGGATGTTGTTGACCGTCTTCGGCTGCCTTGTCTCAGGCGGCTCTTCAGATCGCTGCACGTCTTCGCTGGTGATCGCGTCGAGCGTCTTCTCGCCGAGCGCCGGCACGAGGTGGACGCGGAGGATCATCTCCTTCGCCGCGATCCCGCTCGCCTTCTGCCGGTTTGCGCGTGCGTACCGTCCAGAAAGCGTGGCGCGAACCCTTCGAGTGTCGACACCTCCTTGGGTTGGGGCAAGACCGTGCAGCAGCAAATGCCGCTCACGATCTGCGC
>CAVTIL010000005.1:0-23498 GCA_963734695.1 uncultured Acidobacteriota bacterium | reverse complement strand
ATTGCCCGACGAAGAGGGCAATTTCAGGTAATTTGGCGTTTTTGCTAATGTTTTGATGTGGCGGAGAGGGTGGGATTCGAACCCACGTGCCGGTTACCCGACAACACGCTTTCGAGGCGCGCCCGTTACGACCACTTCGGTACCTCTCCGGTCAGGTGCAACAGCTTGAAGCGGACCTGTGATTATACCGCGGACGGCAGCCCATCGGAAACGCCGGCGGGCCCTGCGAACGAGCAGGCGCCTTGTCGCGTCAGCCCGACCGCGGCGCGGCGCGCGCTCCCTGAAGAACTGCTGCATCAGCTCGCGGCACTCCTCCTCGCGAACCCCACCGACGACCTCGATCCGGTGGTTGTGCCCCGGCAAGCTCCGCACCCCGCACGGTGGAGACGAGCGCCCCGGACCTGGGCTCCGCCGCGCCGTACACGAGCGTGCCGATCCGCGCGTGCACCGACGCGCCGACGCACATCAGGCACGGCTCGATCGTGACGCACAGCACCGCGCCGGTCAGCCGGTAGTTCCCGACTCGCCGCGCCGCGTCGCGGATCGCCACGATCTCCGCATGAGCCGTCGGATCGCCGGACGAGATGGGCTGGTTGAAACCGCGTCCGACGATCGCCCCGTCAAGGGCGACGACTGCGCCGATCGGCACCTCGCCGGCAGCGCGCGCGCGAGCGGCCTCTTCGAGCGCCATCGCCATCCACTCGTCGTACATGAAGGACGCATATTATCAGGGCATGCTTCCCCTCCTGCTCGCGGTCGCGACCTCGATCGCGGTTGAAAACTCGCGGCCCGGCACCGCGGACTGGGAGATCACCAGCCCCGCGCTGCACCAGGAGATCGAAGGCTATGCGTCGCTGACCAGCGTCAACACCGGTGATCCGATCGATCTTCTCGTGAGCACTCGCGCCGCGCGCTACTCGATCGATGTCTTCCGCATGGGCTGGTACGCCGGCGCCGGCGCTCGCCGCCTCGCAGGGCCCATCGTCCGCAACGGAATCGTCCAGAGCGTCCCATCGCCCGATCCGCAGACTGGAATCGTCGACTGCGACTGGCGCGATCCATACCGGCTCGATACGCGAGACGAAACCGGCACCTGGCCGAGCGGAATCTATCTCGCGCGATTGACGACGATGACGGGGACGGGAAAGGAGGGAGCGGATGCGGCTGCCGGCCTTCAATCGTTCATCGTCTTCGTCGTGCGAGACGATGAGCGGCCGTCGGCGCTCCTCTTTCAATCGAGCGTGACCACGTTCGCCGCGTACAACAACTGGGGCGGGAAGTCGCTCTACGGCTTCAACAGCGCCGACGCGCCGGCGCGAAAAGTGTCCTTCAATCGTCCGTACGCCACGAACCCGTACGGCGTTCGCCTCGACGGCGCCGGCGATTTCCTGCGCCGCTGGGAATACAACGCGGTGCGTTTTCTCGAGCGCGAAGGGTACGACGTCACCTACGACACCGACGTGGACACGCACGTGCGTCCTCTGGCCGACACCGCGTCGCCGCTGCACCACCGCGTGTTTCTCTCCGTCGGCCACGACGAGTACTGGTCCACGCCGATGCGGAGGCACGTGGAGCAAGCTCGCGATCGCGGCGTTCACCTCGCGTTCCTTGGCGCCGACGTCTGCTACTGGCAGGTCCGCTTCGAACCCGACGCTCGCGGCAATCCGGATCGCACCCTGGTGTCGCTACAAGGAAGCCGCCGGCAATCTCGATCCGCTCGCCCTCGACGGCACACCGCAGAACAATCGGCTGATCACCGGACGCTGGCGCGATCGCCCGATCTCGCGGCCCGAGGAGCGGCTTGTCGGTGTGATGTACGCCGCGGACCCCGTCGACGCCGACATCATCGTCGATCGACCCGATCACTGGGCGTTCGCCGGCAGCGGCCTGAAAAAGGGCGACGCCCTGCGCGGGCTGCTCGGCTACGAGGTCGACGCCATGTCCGGCATAGGACCGCCCGCGATCGAGCGCCTCGCCCATTCACCGTTCACAAACCAGGGCACGCCAGGAACCGTTCGCTACGCGGACATGACCATGTACACAGCGGAGAGCGGCGCACTGGTGTTCGCGACCGGATCGATGCAGTGGAACTGGGGCCTGGACGACTACAACGCCCCAACGTGGCACTCGCCGCGTGCGAGCGAGGCGGCGCAGCGCATCACGCGCAACATCCTCGACCGCATGCTGCAGACAGAGGTGCACCCGCGTCCACGAGAGACCGCATGGCTCACGAGCCCTATCGTGCTGGTTGCGTGGGCCGTTGCGATTGGGTTCGTTCTCCGGGCCTGGATCTGGAATAGGATGAGGGCACATGACGTCCGAAGTTCGACAGAGGACTGACCGACGAAAAGCGCCGCGCGGCGGCCGACGCCAGCACGATCGGCCCGGCTTCGCGCCGCTCGTGCTCGTGGCCGACGAAGACGCCGCCACCGGCGACGTGTGCGAGGCGCTGCTGGCGACGCTCCGCTTCGCGGTCGCGCGCGTCGATTCGGTCGACAAGGCGGTCGAGGTCATGTCGAGCATGATGCCCGACGTCATCGTGGTGCGGGGCCGTGATGTGTCGCCCCTGCTGCGAGCCGCGTGGCCGGGCGGCGTGCCGGTGGTGACGGTCACCAACGGCTTGAGCGACGATCCCGCTCTTCTCGTCGAGGCCATCCGCGACGCCATCCGGTCGGCGCAACGGCCGCGCAATTAGTTGCACGGCCGCAACGCCATCTTCCCCAAATACAGCGCAGGCTTCGCGTCGCTAGAGCTATTCAGGCGGGACCTGGTTGCCGCTGAAGCTGATCGGCTCCCGGTGGCTCCGTACCATCGCCGGCCGAGGCTCATCACCGACGAGCGGGATACGCCTCGATCGAGGCTCGACGGTTGCGGCGCGCACGTAGATTTTTCTCCATGCGTCATCCAACGCGACGCCCGTTGGACCGAATCATCGCGCGAATGGATACAGACGAGCGGCACATCGATTGCGATGTGGAGCGTACTCAGTGAAAGGAGCGTGGCCATGTGGCGGTCCCTCGTACTGGACGCCGGCCTGGACAAGCTACAGACGCGGTTGCTCGCGATGGTAGAGGGCGACGAAGTCAGCCTGCCCGAGGCGATGAAGATCAGCGGTCTTCCGGCTCCCCAATGTGAAGCAGTGTTCGAGGCCCTGACGCGCGCAGGACTGATGACCCGATCGGCGGATCACGGATACGTGCGAAAACACCTCGCCAGCTGATTCCAGGAAATCAGACGCGCTTCCGTTGCGCATGCCGGCCATGCCTGGAGCATACGCACGCGTGAGCCCTGCTCATTGGAATACCTCGACCGCGCTGGACGGCGGCACCTTATCGCGGGCTGTTCTCCCCGTCGGGCAGGCCTGAAGGCCTGCACTCACATCAAATCCGGACGCACGATGAAGAGAGTGCCGTCGCGAAGCGAGCGACTCGCCTACGCGACGGCCGAAAATCCGGCGCAGCAGTCCGTCAGGGCTGCTGCGTCACGACGAACGCGCCGGCGCCGCCCGTCGCGCCGATGATGTTGATCAGGCCGGTCCTCGACGCTCCGGTGGCGTTCGCCTGGACCGCATAGACCACGGTTCCCGGACCCGTATTCGTGTCGCCGGCCGTGACGGTCAGCCACGGCGAATCGGGCGTCGCCCTCCACGCGCAGGACGGGGACGAAGTGGTGACGGTGAATGTCTGCCCGGTCGACGGCCGCGTTCGTGACAACGTGATGACATTCGGCGTCGAGGTGTAAACGCAGTTGACATCCTGCGTGATCGAGAAGGTCGCGGAAACGCCTCCTCCCGTCACGGTGACGGTGCCTGTGCGCGGCGCTCCGGTGTTGGGAGCAACGATGACGGAGATCGAGCCGTTGCCCGTGCCGCCGCCGCTGACCGCGAGGAAGCTGCTGGTGGTTGATGCCGCCCAGGTGCAACTGTTCCCCGTCGTCACGGCAATTGTGGTTGTGCCGCCGGCGCCACTGACGGTTGCGGAGGCCGGAGTCAACACCAAGCTGCAGGGTGACGCTGTGCTGAAGGTCTCTACGGTCGAGTAATCGCTCGTCACGGTGCCGTTGGTTGCGCGCGCGCGCCAGTACCAAAGCACGTCCGGACCGAGATCGTGGTTGACCACCCAACTCGTGGTGCCAGCGCCCTGGGCCACGCCGTCTGCGGTGAAGGTCCTGACCGGTTCCGCCGGGAAGGATGACTGATCCGAGACTTCGAACCGGTACGTCACCGTTCCGATGTTTCCAGTGGAGACGGCGTTGTTGATAACCATCGTCGGCCGGCCGGGAGCGATGAACTGACCGCCAATCGGCGACTTCGCGCTCGGTGCCGACAGCGTTACGGGAACGGGCACGGCTGCGCGCTGCGCGATGGCGATCGCGGTGCCGGCAACGGTCAGCGTCGCCGTGCGATCGCCGCCGGTGTTGGCGGCAACCGCGAACTGCACCGTGCCGTTGCCAGTGCCGGAGGCGCCAGACGACACCGTAACGAAGGCGGCGCTGCTGACGGCGGTCCACGTACACGCGGATGCAGTCGTCACTCCGGCCGAACCTGTGCCGCCCTCTGGCCCGAAGGTCGTGGTGGGCTGGCTGACACTGTACGAGCACGTGGGACTCGTAGGGGGATTGGAACTGCTATCGTCGCTGCAGCCCACGGCGACCAGGGCTCCAGCGAGAGCAACGTTCGCAAAAAGAAGACAACGGAATCGGTCGGTCATTGGAACCTCAACTGTCCCGTATCGAGCGAGACGTCTTGGGACGTTATTGTTGGCAAGAAGTCTTGTCAACCACAGCACGAATACAGACGACCTGGCGCACTCGTATCACGCGTGTGCGCTCTGAGTCGATTGAGTGCTGTCGGGAAAACAGAAGAATGGACGCGTGAAGTCCGGAAAGGACCGGGTTGATGTGGTGCGCCTTGCAGGACTCGAACCTGCGACCTCCTGGTTCGTAGGTTAGTGCCGGTTGTTTATCTTGTTGGTTCTTCAGTGGTTTAGCCCACCGTGGAACCTGCTGTTGCCTGGTGTTCGGGAACGAAATTGTTCACGGATTGTTCACTTCAAATCGAGGGCTCGCAACCGCCGGTACTTGCAGCTGTGGAGCGCGGCGACGTGAGCGCCTTATCGAACCCGCGACTTTGCGCTGGCCGGTCGTCTCAGCCTAAGCAGATCTTCGGCCGACTCAACCAATGACTGCCTGATTTCATCAGTTGTCTTCAGCCGTGGCAGTTTCTTCAGTGCCTGGGCAGCGAGCTCCTTCGCTCTCTCAAGATCGGATGGCGACTGCAGCCAGAAGGCGCGCTCGGCACGCAGGACGACGCCTAGCAAATCACCAGAGTAGAAGTCACCAGCCACAAACATGTTTCGCGTGAGCCGCTCCAGCGCCAGTGGAATCAAATGTCGAAGGGCTGAAATTCTTGCCGATCATGATCCGGAGGTCCTCGGTTGTGAATTCGTCGAGCGGCTTGCGGCGCAGTGCGACACACCGCGATATCAGGAACGTATCGTCCGGCGGCTCAGTCCGCTTGTCACCACCCTCGAGTTCTTCGAGGGTTCTTCTCGGTCTGTCGTTCATTTGCCCTTTGCCTTGAACTCGCGGGTCTTGCCAATCGCTCGACCAACTACTAAGGTTGTGAGAACGCACAGGCTCCTATGGTCATTCGCGATTCCAGACCCGTGCTACGCCGCTACGACGCTAATCCGCCCAGCCTTCCGTGAGCGAGGCTTTCGCCGAATCACGATCTCCACGTCCTGGTCGAGCGCCGTCAACAGGTTCATCAGGCGTTCGACGGAAAAGCCCGCCAGCTTGTAGTGACGAAGCGCAGACACCTTCGGCTGGGTGACTCCGAGCACCTTGGCGGCATCGGCCTGCGAGAACTTGCGCTCCTCAATTACCTGATTCAGGGCATAGGCCAGGCGGAGCTTGGCCTGACGCTCCACAGCGTCTGGAAAACCGAGATCCGCGAATACGTTTCCGGTGCCACGAGTGACCCGTTCTCTCCGTTCACCGCTTGTGCTTGCCATAGTGCTCCTCGTGATCCCTCTCTGCGGTTTTCAGGCGTTCGGCGATGAGATCGACGTCCCGTTTGGCTGTCCGGATGCCGGATGGCGACTTCTTTTGAAACGCGTGAAGGACGTATACCGCCCTCTCGAGCCGAACGGTGTACACCGTTCGATACGCGTTTCCGTCGTGCGACTCGACGACCTCCAGGACGCCTGGACCGACGCCCTTCCAAGGCTTCGCGGTCGGCGCGGTACCCCCGAACTGCGCGATACCGAGAGCGTTGCCCATGTCTTCCTTGACGGCCGCAGGAAAGCTCATGAAATCGCGCTTGGAGGACCCCACCCAATGCAGCGGTTTCTCGTCGGCAGCCAGGACACGTCGCACCTCAATCAGTATCCCAGTTCTGGGATATTCGTGCAAGTGTCTAATGTGCCGCGATCACTTACAGGCACCGGCCCCCTCTCCACCGGAGAACAGGAGCGGCTGCTTGAGGTCGCGCAGCGGAACCCTGAATGGGTGCACGTCTACTGTGGGGCGGTGCTCGCGACGAACACCTCAATGCGCGGCGTCGAAAATCAATCACCTCCGACGCAAGGACATCGACCTCGAAGCGAAGGCGCTGCATATTCACAAAAGCAAGAACGAGGGGAGCAAGCGAGTGCTGCCTCTTATTGCGATCGGTCTGGCTACCGCAGTCAACCGCTACTCAGTCCGGGCGTCAGGCGCAAGAGAATGCGGGCCGTCGTGACTCCGTGGCACCACTCGAGCGTTCGCCGCAAACCTTCTTCAAGACCAACGAGAGGCCTGTAGCCGAGCAGCGCGCTCGCCTTCGTAATGTCCGCCTGCGAATCCCTGACGTCGCCCGGCCGCTCCGGCTTATAAATGGGCCGCACATTCGTCCCAACGAGACCGTTCATGACTCGAACGAGTTCATTCAGCGAGATGCGAGTGCCGCAGGCGACGTTCATCACCTCACCGGCGACGTCTGGCGCTTCGCACGCGCGAAGGACGCCGTCGACGACGTTGGCGACGAATGTGAAATCGCGTGTCTGCTCCCCATCGCCGTAAATGACCGGTGAGCGTCCTTCGAGCAGCGCCGTGGCAAAGAGCGAGATGACGCCCGAGTACGGTGACCCGGGATCCTGCCGCGGTCCGAACACGTTGAAGTAGCGCGTCGTGACGGTCTCGAAGCCGTACAGTCGCGTGAACATCTGGCAGTACCTGCTCGGCCACCAGTTTCTGCAGCGCGTACGGCGACCGAGGGCTCGGCGGCATATCTTCGCGTTTCGGAAGCGTGGGCGTATTGCCGTACGCCGATGACGAACCGGCGTAGACGAGGCGTTTCACGCCGGCGTCGCGCGCGGCGCAGAGCACATTGAGCGATGCGTCGATGTTCGCGCGGTTGGAAGTGATCGGGTCCTTGACCGACCGCGGCACGGACGGAATCGCCGCTTGATGAAGCACGTAGTCCATCCCCGCGACCGCGCGGACCGCGAACGCCGGATCCGCGAGGTCACCTTGGAGAAACTCGACGTCGCCGAGGTGATCGAGATTGCGGCGCTTGCCTGTGACGAGATTGTCTGCGACGCGGACGCGATGGTTCCTTCGCACCAACTCCTCCGCGAGATGGGATCCGATGAACCCGGCGCCGCCTGTCACAAGGTAGGAAGCCATAGCATCGAGCGTCACCGCAAAGGCCGTTCCAACGAGTTCCCCACCGCATGCTCGTCAAGCGAGGGATATTGACGTCGTGGATCGGCGGCGGCGGTGTCTGAGCCCGGACACGTGTCCGCCATCACGCACTGGCCTCCTACGGCTCATGCGACGAGAGCCAACCTAAGTCCGCTTCGCATCGCGCGATAGAGTCTGTTCCTTGACGTTGCCGCGATGGCGTCGGCTTTGCGTCGTGGCGATGGCAATGAGCCATCGAGTCCGAAGCCTGACAGTCCTCATCGCCATCTGTGTTGCCACTCAACCCGCGCGCGGCATCTGCCAGGAACCCACCGGCCATGTCGCTGGCCGGGCGCCGGTCAATCTACTGGCACAGCTCGACGACTCACTGGAGCGCCTCGCGTCGAAAGTCGCGCCAGCCGTCGTCCAGATCGAGGCCACCGGGTTCGGAAGGGCCGAGGACGAGGAGCGCAAGGCCGCTGCGCTCGTCGTGCGGCAGCACGGCATCGGCGCCGGCGTCATCGTCGACGCGGACGGCTATATCATGACGAACGCGCATGTTGTCGAAGGCGCACAGCGGGTTCGCGTGACTCTTTCTCTCTCCGGAAAGTTTCAGAGCGTCGAGGCGACGGTGATCGGCGTGGAGAGGCAGGCCGATCTCGCGTTGCTCAAGATCGATGGCCACCAGCTGCCGACGCTATCGTTCAACGTGAAGCCTCCGCAACCAGGACAGATAGTCGTCGCGATCGGCAGCCCAAGCGGGCTGCAGAATTCTGTGACGATGGGCGTGATCAGTTCCGCATGGCGCCAGCCCGATCCGGACAATCCAATGGTGTACTTGCAAACCGACGCGCCCATCAACCGCGGCAACAGTGGAGGACCGTTGGTGGACGTCTCCGGCGCGGTCGTCGGCCTGAACACGTTCATCATCAGCAGCAGCGGAGGCAGCGAAGGGTTAGGCTTCGCCATTCCAGCGCGCGTCGTGGACTTCGTGTACCGCAGCCTGCGGGAGTACGGCCGTGTCGAGCACGTTGATATCGGCGTCGTGGCTCAGACGGTGACCGCACCGATCGCCGAGGGCCTTGCGCTGTCCCAGGACTGGGGCGTGCTCATCGCCGACCTGTTGCCTCACGGCCCAGCGGACGTCGCCGGCAGTCAAGGTCGGCGACGTGGTCCTCACGGTCGACGGATACGCGATGCGTGGCGTCGCAGAGTTCACGGCCGCCCTGTATCAGCATCCACCACAGGCGCCGTTGCAGGTCGATGTGCTCCGCGGCGGGCAGAAGCTGTCGCTTCGAGTGGCGGCGCTCGTCGTGCGCGACACGATGGACCAGCTGACCGAGGCGCCCGATCCGGTCAAGAGCCACATCGAACCGCTGGACATCCTGGGGATGGATCTCAACGACACGCTGCGTTCGGTGATGCCCGCCCTCCGGACCACCGCGGGCGTCGTCGTCGTCGGACGCGCGCGCGGATTCAACACGGTGGACACCGGGCTCGAGCCTGGCGACGTTATCTCATCGCTGAACCGCACGTCGATCGGATCGGTGGCGGATCTCCGGACGGCGGTGGCTCGCCTGAAACGAGGCGATCCAGTGGTGCTGCGTATCGAGCGACTCGGGCGGTTCCGGTATTTGACGTTCGAAATGGAATGACCCGGAACGACGCGAATTCGCTGACGCGAATCGTTGAGTTCTTGCGATAATGCGCCGCGGACACCCTGCATAGCCATGCGCCCCGTAACGACGGCCGCTCTATGCCTCTCTTGCGCTCTGTTGGGCGCACGGCCGGCACACGCCCTCGATCCGGACAAGCGGCTTACCCAGTACCTGCACACGTCCTGGCGAACACAGGACGGATCGGCGCCGGCCCCGATGTTTGCGGTCGCGCAAACGGCGGACGAATTCCTGTGGTTTGCCTCGCAGTCTCACGGCATCTACCGGTTCGACGGCATCAAGTTTCTCCCCTGGCCACTGGCGTCCAAATTCACATCAACCACGATGAACCTCGTCGATGACCGGCATGGCGGAATGTGGGTGATCACCCAACGCGCGGTCACACACGTCAAAGGCGAGCTCGTCGCGTCGGAGTTCGAACTTAGCGGCATCCTGCCTCATTCCGGGGTGAGCGTCGATGCCGATGGTTCGTTGTGGCTCGTGCGCGGCAGGAACACGGTGTCGGATGGTCCGCTTTGCCATGCGACCGACCAAGCGGTGAAGTGTTTCGGGAGGGCAGACGGCATTTCGATCTCGCCGGCCGATGCCTTACTGGCCGATCCGGACGGTGGGTTCTGGCTCGGTGGGCAGACCGCGTTGGTCCGGTGGCGCGCAGGCGTCTCAGAGACGCATCCCGTCGAAGGTTTGAAGTCGAACGCCGGCAACAACGGGATCGTGACCCTCGCACGCGATCGGGACGGCACACTCTGGGTCGGCATCCTTGCGACCGGTCCCGGCCGTGGACTCGGCCAATGGCGAAACGGGGCGTTCACCCCGTTCAGAACGCCCACGTTCGACGGAACCACTGTTGCGGTCTACTCGACGATCGTCGACCACGACGGCAACCTGTGGGTCGGCACGAACGGCGAGGGGATCTTTCGGATCCATGCAGGCAGCGTCGAGCACTACGGCCGAAGCGACGGCCTGTCGAGCGACTCGGTCTGGACGCTGTTCGAAGACCGGACCGGGATCGTGTGGGCCGTGACGGCCAGCGGGATTGACAGCTTCCGCGATCCGCCGATCACCACGTTCTCTGCGTCCGAAGGTTTGGGGAACGATGCCGCGATCGGTGTGCTGGCCACCCGGGATCACACCGTGTGGGTCGCCAACGGCGGTTCGCTCGACCGCATCGATAACGGACGCGTCGCGTCGATTCGACAGCAAAACGGTTTGCCCGGTGAGCAAGTCACGTCGTTGCTCGAAGACCGGGCGGGAAACCTGTGGGTCGGCGTCGACAACGAACTCTACGTCTTCAGGGACGGACGATTCCGGCCCGTTCGAGGGCCCGACCAACAGCCGCTCGGACTCGTCGTCGGGCTCACAGAGGACGTCGACGGCAACGTCTGGGCCGCATGCGCCGGCACCAGGCGGAAGCTCGTTCGTATCGGCGATTTTCAAGGGCGAGAAGCGTTCTTTGAGGATCGCGTTCCGCCGGGTCATACGCTCGCGCCGAACCCGGACGGAGGAATCTGGATCGGCACACTCGCGGGAGACCTGGTACTCTTCCGCCAAGGTATCGCGACGACCTTCCCGCTCCACCCGACGGGCTACCCGGTCAGCCGCCAGATTCTCGCTGGCGCCGACGGCTCGGTGCTTGCCGCGTCCGAGGACGGGCTCGTCGGATTGCGTCAAGGAACGACACGGCGCATGACGACCGCCAACGGCCTCCCCTGCACGTCGGTCACGTCCTTCATCCAAGGCCGCGACACGCGCTGGTGGCTCCATACCGAGTGTGGCATCGTCGAGCTGGACGACTCCGAACTTCGTCGCTGGTGGAACGACCCAAACGCAATCGTGCGAACCCGGTTGTACGACGTGCTGGACGGCGCACACCCGGGTCAGCCCTCGTTCAACTCCGCGGCGTTGTCGACCGACGGCCGGGTGTGGTTCGCCACCGGAGTCGTCGTCCAGGTGGTGGATCCGGCCAGACTGGCGAGACAAGCGCCGCCAGCGAGCGCGTACATCGAATCGGTGGTCGTCGATCGAAAATCGTTCGCGCCGCGCAAGGCGTTGAGCATCCCGCCGCATCCACGCGACCTGCAGATTGACTACACGTCGCCGTCATTTGTCGTGCCGCAGCGCGTCAACTTTCGGTATCGGCTCGACGGCTACGACCAGGATTGGCGCGACGTCGGTACCAGGCGTCAGGCGTTCTACACCGACTTGCCACCGGGGACGTATTCGTTTCGCGTCATGGCGTCGAACAGTGATGGCCTTTGGAGCGCTCAGGCCGCCATGCTCAATTTTTTAGTCGCTCCGGCGTACCGCCAGACGAACTGGTTTCGAATGCTCGTCCTGCTCACGACAGTGGCGCTGGTGTGGGGCGCTTACCAGTGGCGTGTCCGGCAGTTACGGCACGCATTCCAGATGACGCTGGACGCGCGCATCGGCGAGCGCACGCGGATCGCGAGGGAACTCCATGACACGCTGCTGCAAAGCTTCCACGCGTTGGTGCTCAAGTTCCAGACGGTGTTGAACCTATTGCCAGACCGCCCGGTGGATGCGCGACAGAGACTCGAGGCCGCGCTCGAGCGGGCCGATGAAGCCATCACCGAAGGACGCAACGCCGTGCAAGGCCTGCGGAGCTCCACCGTCGATAAAAACGATCTCTGCGCTCGCGCTCCGCACTCTCGGCGAAGACCACTCGAACGAGGCATCCGTCGAACGTCCGGCAGCGTTCACCGTCACCGTGGACGGCGCCTCGCGAGACCTGCATCCCATTGTCCGCGACGAGGTTTACAACATTGCGGCCGAGGCGATCCGCAATGCCTTCCGGCATGCCCACGCGAAACGGATCGACGTTGAAGTGCGGTACGACCCTCGACAGTTGCGGTTGGTCGGTACCGTGACGACGGCACCGGCATGGATTCCGGCAGTGCTGGAGACGATGAGGACCGAGGGCCATTACGGCCTGCGTGGCATGCGCGGAACGCGCCGGCATCATCGGTCGCCGGCTGGTCGTGCTCGAGCGCCCCTGGTGAAGGCACCGAGGTCGAACTGCGCGTACCCACCAGGGCGGCGCACGTTGACGGCGACCGGGTCCGTCTGTAGGCTTCCAGTGCGACGCTGTTGAGCTCGATGCCGTATTTGTGCGCATCCGGCCATAGAGTTGCGTCCGCGTCAGTCCCAGCCGCTTCGCCGCCTGCGCCTTGTTCCAACCGCATTCCTCGAGAACCCGCATGATCGTGTCGCGCTCGAGGCTGCGCAGGTCGGACACCACATCGCCGCGCTTCGCGATGGGCATGGCGTTCGTCACTGCGCTCCGAACCAACGAGTTTTGACATGACGACACCGCGGAGTGCCCCTGGTGATGATACCGATGGCCAAGCCAGCTTGACTCGTTACTGCGGTTCGGCCGCGACGACGCTCGGCATGGTCGGCGGTTCGTAGCTCGGGAGCTTCCGGAACATCTCCGCACGCAGCGGCAGGAGGAACGAGAAGCGGAAATCGTCCTTCATCCGGCCGATCGGGATGCCCACGAGGTCGCCGTGCTGGTTCAGTACGCCGCCGCCTGACACGCCGGGATGCCCGTCGGTGAGGCAGGTGATAAGGCCGTTCGAGGTGTGCTGACCGACGTAGCCGGTCGAGAGAATGATCCCCTTGGAGTAGTCGTTGCCCAGCCTGAAGATCGGATCCGCGAACTCGTAGCCGTAAGACGTGTCGACGTGCAGTGCCGGAAGGTCCATCTCGTGCGCCGTCCTGATGATCGCCCAGTCGCCGCGGTGGACTTCGACATCCGCATCGCCGGTGTCGACCACCCGCGCCGGAACCTCCTGGCCGCGGTGCACGATATGGATGCCGATGATCTTCCGGCCATTTTGGCGATTGTCGTCGTCTGCCAGAGCGACCACGGCGTGCTTCACGGTGATGAATAACCGTTCCCGAGATATCCGGCGGTGCCGTAGTGGGTATTCCCGAGATTGTCGGACGAATACAGCTCGACGAAGCTCATTCGCCGATCGCGCAGCAGATGGACCGGCAGCAGACCCATCTCGCTCTGCAGCTGCTGTTTGATCTCGGCCACGATCTTCGCGCGTGCGCCAGCTTCCGCGGCCGCATCCTTCGTCACGCCGGTAGTGCCGGCCAGGCAGAACGGCGTCTCCCTTCCGCGCGCCTCCGTGCTGCATGCCCATTTCAGCGCGCAATTCCTCGATCTCGCCGTGATAAAGGGTTTGTTGGAGCGCGTCGGCCCGACGGGCATGAGAGACGCCGAGCGTGAACGACCAAACCGCGGTCGCGGCGATCGAGGTGACGAAGACGAGGCGCCAGTTCACCATGTGAGATTGGAAGTGTGGCTCGATCGGTCCGTTGCCGCGGCAGCGAACCTTCGGCGCACTATCCACTCGTACGTACCAGAATTCAAGGCTGTTCATTGGCGTCCACCCTTCCCATCCATCTGCGATCAAACTCGAGAATTGCTGTGTGCCTGGCCGCCCGCCACGAAGTGTTCAATGGACATTCCAGGCGGATTTCGCAACAGGAGGCGTTTTCAGTCGACGACGTCTGATCGGGCCGCGATGCTACGCAGCCGACGCCGGACATTCCTGCTCGATGCCGTATTTGTGCATGCGGCCATAGAGCTGCGTTCGCGTCAGTCCCAGCCGCTTCGCCGCCTGCGCCTTGTTCCACTCGCAGTCTTGCAACACGCGCATGATCGTCTCGCGCTCGAGGCCGCGGAGGTCGGACGACACGTCGCCGCGCGGCCTCCCGCCGGCTGGAAGCGCGAGATGTTCCGCGCCGATGAGCGACTCGTCGCACCGAATCGCCGCGCGCTCGAGGGCGTTGCGCAGTTCACGGACGTTGCCGGGCCAGTCGTGCCGGAGCAGTGCTTCGCGCGCATCGCGGGTCAGGCCGGCCGGCGGCTGGCCGAACGATCGACCAATTTCCTCCAGCATCGCCTCACTGAGCGGCAGGATGTCGTCGCGCCGGCTCCGCAGCGGCGCGATCGCGATGTCGAACACCTGCAGGCGGTAATACAGATCCTCGCGGAAAGCGCCGCTGCGCGACGGCCTTGGCCAGGTCGCGGTTGGTCGCCGCAATCACGCGGATGTTCGCTTTGACCGTCCTCGTGCCGCCTAGCCGTTGAAACTCCCGCTCCTGCAACACGCGCAGAAACTTGGCCTGCGCCGACAGGCTCATCTCACTGACCTCGTCCAGGAAGAGCACGCCGCCGGCGGCCATCTCGATCTGGCCCGGCTTCGCCTGTTGCGCGCCCGTAAAGGCGCCGCGCTCGTAGCCGAATAGCTCCGACTCGAGCAGCTGCTCGGGCAGCGCGGCGCAGTTCAGCGCCACGAACGGTCCCTGACCTCTCGCGGACGCGCGATGAATGAAGCGCGCCACGACTTCCTTGCCCGTCCCCGATTCTCCCGTGACCAGCACGGTCGTGTCGGTTTTCGCCACTCGCGTGGCCTGGTTCAGCACCTCGCGCCATTCGGCGGACGTTCCGACGATGCGCTGGTGCGTCCGGTTTCGGACTTCCTCCGCGATCACGCGCGTGCGCCGGTCGACATCGTCGCGGCGGAGGCGCGCGTGCTCGGCGATCGACGCGGTCTTCGCGAGGTGTTCGTGGGAGACGCCGAGCGCGAGGTGATCGACAATCCGGTGCGCCAGCGGTAGATGCCGGTGATCGTACGCATACGCCTGCTTCGACCAGAAGCCGACGCTCACGCGCCGGTCGCGCGCCTGCATCGCCACGCGCAGCAGCGACCGATACCCGCCCACGCGGATGCGCTGCCGCAGCTCGGCCGACTCGGCGAACGACAGCCGCTCGGTCGCCAGGTCGCCGATGAGCAGTTCCGCCGCCATCGGCCGGCCGTCGGGATCGAGCGTGACGCCGCGAAAGTCGTCGCTGGAGGTGGCCTCGAACTCCACGTTCAGGTCCTCGTCCTGGGAGGCCATCGTGAGCGCGTCGTGCGGGAGCATGCGCCTGGCGATCTCCGACACTCGCGGGAAGACGCTGCGGATGTCGAGCACGCCAGCGATGGTATGCAGCAGTTCCTGCGATCCCTCGAAGTAGGCGTTCAACGATCCGGCGTCACTCGCGAGCGTTTCTGCGGCGGTGAACATGGTGTGTCCTCTCTTGTCTGCGTATTCTGGGGGACACGCCGCCAATCCCCAACCTCGGTAGAGCGTCGCGTGGACCTCGGGAGGACGCATCCCGCGCCTGCATCAGTGGCTGTTGGCCACACCAACCGCGCCGGGCCCACGCCTCGATCGGGGAACCTGCCGCCTCGATCGAGGCGTGCCCCGGCCGGACGGCGTAGAGTCAGCGCGCAAAGGCGTTCACCTGTTAAGGCAAAGTCGCTGGACGGAAATGCGTATGAGCGAACATCGCGTGATTCCGCGCACCGGGAGGATCGCGCCGTGTTCCTCGAACAGCGAAAACCCGCCTTCGTAATGGTCGCGCGGAGTGGCGTAGATGTTGCCCTCACTGGCGGCAGCGGCGAAGGAGCCGCGAGTGGGACAAAGGAGGCGACGTCATGAGCACATCACCGAGCAGCGTGGTCGCCGTCAGCAACGATGCGCTTCGGCCGGAACTGCTCGACCGGCTGTTCGTTGACGACAACGACTACGACGTCATTGTCGTGGAGTCGATCGAACGAGCATATTCCAGGATCAGGCAGGTGCAACCAACGGCCGTCGTCGTCTTCATGAACATCGACGACGTCGATGCATGCCGGCTGCTGTCAATGCTGCATCTCGATCACGAGCTGCGCGGCATCAGCGTCGTGCCATTGACGGCCAGTCCCGACGCCGGCGCCACACATCACGTGGGCGACTTCGAGGGGCGATGTGACACCTGCAACACCCGGCAACCGATGGCGAGCTGAATATTCGCTACACTGACAACGAGCCCCCCCGCGCGAGGTACGCTGTTTTCCCGGGTACGCGCAGCTCGATCTCAGTGCCGGCGCCGCGCTCGCTCCGCACGTCGAGTTGTCCGTTCACAATCGCCGCGCGCTCGCGCATGCCCGGCAGGCCGAAATGGCCGTCGGCCTCCCGCCGCGCCATCGTCTCGGCGTCGATCCCCTTCCCATCGTCGTGAATCACCAGCCGAAGCTGCCGTGGCTCGTAGTGGATCGTCACCGCGATATGCTTGGCGTGCGCGTGCCTGATCGCGTTGCGCAACGCCTCGCCGGCGATCCGGAACGCTTCGTCGCGGACCAACGGATTGAGGTTGCGCGATTCGCCGTCAATCTGGACGTCGATCGCGGGCGTCTCGATGACGGTCAGTTCACTGGTCAGTTCCACACCGAGCGCGGCGATGCCGTTCGCGAGATCGTTCACCGTGGTCGCCGAGGTGCGCAAGCCCTGCACGGCGTCGCGGCCTTCGGTGATCGCCGCCTCTGCCTGCTCGAGCGCGCGCTCGAGCCGCTGCCTCGCCTCGTCGGGACGCGCCGGAAGGAGCGTCAACGCGGAGTGGAATCGCAGGAGCAGGCCCTGGAGGCTCTGCAGCAGCCCGTCGTGCAGGTCGCGCGCAATGCGCGTGCGCTCGCTGACGCGCGCGTCCAGCGTGCGATTGAACTGATGCGCGAGCCGCTGGATCCGCCACTGATACGCCGCCCACAGCAGCGTGGCGATTCCCAGCGCCACCATCGCGGCGAACCACCGCGTCTGGTAGTAGGCGGGAGCGATCGAAAAGCTGAGGGTGTCGCCGGTTTCATTCCAGACACCACTGTTATTGCTCGCCATCACGCGGAAGCGGTAGGTGCCAGGAGCGAGGTTCGTATACTGGACTTGGCGATCGTTGATGACCTCGTGCCAGTCCGGATTCTGACCTTCCAGCGTGTACCGGAAGCGCACCTTCTCCGGCGCGGCGAAGCTCAGCGCGGTGTAATCGATCGCGAGATTTCGAATGCGCGGTGGCAGCCGCAGCCCGTTCGTCGCGTGGTAAATCTTGTCGTCGGCCGTGACTTGCTCGATGCGCACCGGTGGGGGAACTGCGTTGAACGCAAGATGAGGCGGATCGATGACGCTGACGCCGCCATGACGGACAAACCACAGCTTGCCATCCGCGGATTTTGCGACAACCCCGTCATAGCCCCCCGTGGAGCGATGCCTGCTCACGCCGTCGGAAACGTCGAACACCGTCGTCTGGAGGATATGAGTGGGATCGGATTCCCAGACCGCGAGCTCCGACCGCGCGACACGCACAAGGCCACAGGCCAGGTACAGCCAGACTGAATGGGCGTCGTCGCGCATCATCCAGTGCACCGTATTGCACGGCAGTCCGTTCTGGCTGCCGAGCGTGGTGATGCGGCCGTCTTTGATCCGGCTCAGCCCGCCTTCAGCAGTCGAGGCCCACAGCGTGCCGTTCGCATCGACGTAGAAGGCGCGCACCTCGCCGGCTCCGAGCCCCTCGGCGGCAGAGTAGGATGCGCGGAGCTGGCCCTCGCGAAGATACGCGATGCCGCCGTCGTGAAAGCCGAGCCATAAACCACCGTCGGCCGGATCGTGGCGCAGAGCACTCGCCGGTTGCGTCCGTCCGAGCGCCGCCCACGGGATGCGTTCAAGGACACGTGCCCCGGACACATGAAAAAGGGCCTCCTGATGGCTCACCCAGACGTTCCCGGCACCGTCGTCCGCGAACGCAAACACGATTCCGTTCAGTGGTATCGATGCCACGGGAATGAATCGGTCGGATTGAAGGAACACCACCCCGCTTCGCGTCCCGACCCACAGTTGGCCGCCGGCGTCCTGAAAGAGCGATTCCGCCTTATCCGGCAACCCCCTGTCGCCAGTGTGATGGACCGTGATGAGGTTCTTGGTCCATTGATTGAGTCCGTCGGTCGCGCCCAGCCACAGGCTGCCATCCTTCGCGCTGAGCACGGAGAAGATCCCTCGACTCGACAACCCCTGCTGATCCCCGAAGGTGGGGATCGCGAAATCGCGGAACCGGTCCAGGCCGTCTGCCGTCGCGACCCAGATGTTGCGTTCGCGATCCTCGAACAGAGCGGTCACCGATCGGCCTGACAGCCCTTCGGCGTAGGTAAACCGATCCGTTCTCCCCTCGTGGATATGCAACAGCCCTTTGTCCACCAGGGCGCCGATCCAAGGGTACCATCGTGATCGCGAAGCAGCCTGTGGGGCTGGAACCCGGAAGGAAGCGGATACGCCTCTGACTTCCCGTTCCGGAGCTTGGTGATGCCGGAGTGTGTCGTGATGAGAATGCCGCCGTCATCGCTTTCGGCTAACGCGTAGATTCGATCCGCGGGCGTTGGCATGGGCTCGGGCGTTGGCGCAGCAGGCGTCCATCGCCACAGCCGATTGATCGCGCCCAGCCAGACATCGCCCCCGCGATCCTCATGTAACGCTGTCGCTCCAGATCCGAAGCGGCCGTCATCGCCGTCGCACCGGGTGACGCCGCGCTGAATCCGACAGAGTCGTCCTCTGGACAACGCCCATCCGGCGACCCAAATCGTTCCTTCGCGGTCCTCGACCAGCGCTTCGATAATCTGCCCGTCGAGTTCTGGGTAGACCGTCAGTGTGCGGTCCTTCCAGCTGGCCAGCCCGCTCGAGGTGCCAATCCACAAACGTCCGTCGCGCGAGCCCTTCAGGCTTCTGATGTCGCTGTTGCGGAGGAACTGTCCCGCTGGCGGCTTCCAGGGGACGGCCCTGACGCCATCGAACCGCAGCAAGCCGAATTCGGTGCCAAGCCAGAGATAGCCATCACTCGTCTGTGCGATCGACAGAATGGTGCCTTCGGAAAAGCCATCGCTGATCTTCCAGGCGGTGTGCGCGTATTGACTGACGTCCAGACTGGAGTTCAGCGCGAAGGCATCAACCCGGCACAGAAGGAGCATGCAGGCGGCCATTACGACGCTTGGTCTCCGATTCGTTCTCTTCATCTTTCCGGGGGTCACCGCGACACTACGCGGTCGGGAACAGCGACAAGACCCGCGACCACCACGATCGGGCTGACGGACCGTACGCGATCGCCGCCGGCACGCGCAGTTCAATCGCCGACCCGCAACCGATCTGGCTGCCGACCTCCAGGCGTCCGCCCACCATGGCGGCCCGCTCGCGCATGCCGCGCAGCCCGAAGTGACCGGCGGTCTGTTGGGGCTGGCTCGTCTCCTCGCCGATCCCGATGCCGTCATCGCACACCGTCAGGCGGAGTTCCCGCGCCTCGTAATGGATCGTGACCGTGATCCGTCGCGCCCGCGCGTGCTTGACTGCGTTGCGCAGCGCCTCGCCCGCGATCCGACGCTTCTTCCCGGACTACAGCATTCAAATCCCGCGGCGCCCCGTCGACCTCCACCGCGATCGCGGGCACATCAGCGCCGGAGGGATCGCCGGTCAGCTCCGCGCCGATGATCGCGATGCCATTGGCCAGATCGTTGACCGTGACCGCGGACGACCGCAGCCCTTGCACCGCATCCCGTCCCTCGGTGATCGCGGCCTGCGCCTGATCGAGCGCACGTTCCAGCCGCGCGCGGGCTTCGTCGGGACGCGTCGCGATGACGTTCGCGACCGACTGGAACCGCAGCAGCGCGCCCTGGAAGCTCTGGAGCAGCGTATCGTGCAGGTCACGTGCGATGCGCGTCCGCTCGCTGACTCGGTCCTCCAGACGCAAGTTGAATTGGGCCGCCAGCTGCCGCAGCCGCAGTTGGTACGCAGCCCAAATTAACGTCACAACGACGATCGCAAAGAGGGCGCGGAACCAGTTGGTTTTCCACCAGGGCGGCATGATGAGAATGGGCAGCGATACGCCTTCCTCATTCCACACGCCATCGCTGTTCGATCCCTGCACCCGAAGTACATACTTGCCCGGATCCAAGTTGGTGTACGTCGCCAGGCGTTGCTTGCTATCCACCTCGTTCCAGAGGGGCTCCAGGTTTTCGAGCTTGTAGCGATAACGGTTCTTATGCGAATTTGCGTAACTCAATGCCGCGAATTCAAAGGAGAAGACGCTGTCCCGGTGAGAGAGCGTCAAGGAATCGACATACGGGATCGCCTTCTTGAGGACCGACGAAGCCCCTGCAGGAACGGATTTATTGAAGATCTTGAAACTCGTCAACACGACTGAGGGCACGTACGGGTTGTCGCGGATATCGTCAGGAAAGAAAGCGGTAATCCCGTTGCTGCCGCCAAACAACATCTCCCCGCTGTGGCCGTCTTCGTAACAGGAATTGATGGCGAAGTCGTTGCCCTGCAAGCCGTCGTATACGTCATAGTTTCTGAAAGTCCCGTTGCGCGGATCGAACCTCGAGATTCCCTTCCTGGTGCTGAGCCACAGCTTGCCACTCCGATCGTCCAGAATGCACTGAATGACGCCGCTGGGCAGGCCCTGATTCACCGTGTACTGGGTGAACGTTTCGTTTTCGCGGTTATACCGGTACAGTCCATCCAAGGTGCCCAACCACAATGTTCCGGCCTGGTCTTCGTGGATGTTCCAAATGCCGCCACTACTGATTCTGTGAGGGGTGCGGGAGTCGGCCCCGTAGTTCACGAAGGTGTTGGCCTTGTCGTCGAATCGGCTCAATGTCCCCATCCACGTCCCGAACCAGAGGTACCCGACCGGTCCTGATAAATCGCGCTGACACCAGTGTCGCCAATGCCCGACTGGTCTACCGGAATATTTCGATAGTTGATGAAGGTGTCCGTTTCTGGATCAAAGCGGCTGACCCCGCCAACGTGCCCCACCCATAGCCTGCCGGCTCTGTCTTCATAGATGCAGAGAATCTCATGCGAGAACAAGCTTCGCGGATCATCGGGCTTGTGTTGGTAGTGTTTGAACTCTCCGGTTCGTTCATCGAACCGGTCCAGCGCACCCGACCCGCCGAACCAGAGATAACCTTGTGCGTCTCCGTAGATGCCGTTGAGATTACTGCCCTGGCCGAGCGTGTCTGCGATTTCCTAAACCAGGAAGGTAGTGGCGTGCCCCGTCTTTTGATTGAATCTATCCAGGGCTCGAGGAAGAAAACCTACCCAGAGGATACCTTTGCGGTCCTGATAATTGCAGTTACGACACCGGGTGATAGACCATCGGCTGTGCCGGGACGATGCCGGTAGACACTGAACTGTTCTTGTCGGGAAATCGAGAATATTAAGTCCGCCGGTTTCCGTGCCTATCCACAGCAGGCCGACCCGATCCGGATAAATGGAGACGACTTTGTTGTCGCTGAGGCTGTCTGGGTTGGTGTCGTCGTGTCGAAAGCATAACGTGACTGCCGTCCGCAGATCGAAGTGATAGAGCCCCTGGCTCGACGCCACCCACAATCCATTCTGCCCGTCATCCACAATGGTGCTGTGCTGTATGCCGACCGCACCTTCCCCAATGGATATTCCGTAAATCGTGCTGTTCGAGGATCGTATTTGACGAGTGCGACGACCGGAGAATTGGCAAGCATCCAGAGATTGCCGGCCTTGTCGAGATGGAGATAGTCGGCGGCCAAGCTGTCGATGGCTGCAGACCGGCGAACGATCTGTCCGGTTTGTGGGCTGACATGGAACAGACCGCGCGCACCGGCAAACCAGACCTCCCGATAGCTGTCCTCGACAATCGAAATCACGGCCCCAACAAATTGTCCCGTGCTGTCATTTCGAAAGCGAGTGAAAGTGCCCGTGGCCGGATCAAACTTGTTCAGGCCGGTGTCAATGGTCCCAACCCACAGATAGCCGCGACTGTCTCTCGCGCGGGTCTGACCCGATCGCCGCTAATGCTACTGGAGTCGTCAGGGTCGTAACGGTAGTGGGTAAACCGTTCAGTCGTCGGATCGAACTTGTCGAGCCCACCGCCCCAGATGCCTATCCACAAATTGCCACGGTCGTCTTCAATAAGACCCTGCGTGGAGTTGGCGCTCAACGTATTCGGATCGTCGGGGTTGTTCTGGTATACGACGAATGCGTTGCCGTCGTAGCGGTTGAGGCCTCCGCCGGTGGCAAACCACATGAATCCGCGGTGGTCCTGCAGAGCGGCAACGACGTTGTCCTGGGCCAGGCCACCGCTGGTGGTGAGATGGCTGAATTTAGGCTCCCGTACCGGTACATCGCCGTGCTGAACGGGGCTTTTCTGCAAGCGGCTGGGGGTCGTCTGTGCTTTCCCTTCGGTGTGCTCTGAAGCAAATGCGCGGGCGCAGCACGCCAGCAGAATAGCCCCCGAGACGACGACGTGCCTGCACCGTTTCCCCATAGTCGCGTCTCCGGTCCGTCAGCCGTGGGCCGCCGCATCGGACGGCTCAGTCGGCTTGCGCCGCATCCGCGACCACGAGGAGGTGCGACCCGATGGGCGATACGACGTGCGGGGACGCACAGCTCGATCTGGGTGCCACCGCCAGGTGCACTGCGGACCTCGAGCTGCCCTTTCACGATGGCCGCGCGCTCACGCATCCCGGGCAGCCCGAGGCCGGCCGGCTGCTGCCGCTGATCCCGTCTGCTCGTTGATGCCCTTGCCGTCGTCGCCAACGGTCAACCCGGAACCGCCCCGCCTCGTAATGGATGGTGACGACGACGCGCCGCGCCTGCGCGTGCTTGACCGCGTTGCGCAGTGCCTCGCAGGCGATACGGAACGCTTCGTCGCGGACTACGGGGTTCAGATCGCGCGAGTCGCCATCGACCTCGACATCGATCGTCGGCACGTCGACCGCCGACGGATCGCTCGCGATCTCCGCGCCGATCGCGGAGATGCCGTTCGCGAGGTCGTTGACGGTCGTCGCCGACGCCCGCAACCCCTGCACCGCGTTCCGGCCTTCCGTGACCGCCGCCTCCGCTTGATCGAGCGCGCGTTCGAAGACGGGCCCGGGGCTTCGTCGGCGCGCAGCCGGCAGGACTTTCACGACCGACTGGAATCGCAGCAACACGCCGTGGAAACTCTGGAGCAACGTGTCATGGAGGTCGCGCGCGATGCGCGTCCGCTCGCTGACTCGCGCGTCCAACGTCCGATTGAACTGATGCGCGAGCTGCCGGATTCGCCATTGATACGCCGCCCACAGCAGCGCGACAATCGCCAGCGCCACCATCGCGGCGAACCACCGCGTCTGGTAAAGGCGGGAGCGATCGAAAAGCTGAGGGTGTCGCCGGCTTCATTCCAGACACCGCTGTTATTGCTCGCCATCACGCGGAAGCAGTAGGTGCCAGGCGCGAGATTCGTGGACCGGACCTGACGATCGTCGATCA
>CAVTIL010000004.1:0-425553 GCA_963734695.1 uncultured Acidobacteriota bacterium | reverse complement strand
ACGTGTTCACCGAGCCCCCGCGGACAATCGAGGAACTGACGCGAGCGATCCCTGAGGCGCCTGCCGATCCGGCGGACTCATACGCGCCGGCCCCGCTGCGCGGACCTGCCCGTACCGATCTGCTCGTCATGCGAGGATACCGGCTCACCAGCGGCTACGTCGGCCTGTTTCCGGCGACGTATTATCCGCTCGACAGCGATACCACCGCGCGCTTGTCGGGGACGAAATGGTATTTCACGCCCGACGGTGTCCGACATGTGTTCCAGGGTGCGGTGGAACGTGTGCGCCTCCTTGACGAGCAAGGGCATGCTGCCACTGGAATGGCCTCGATCGTCCTCGATCGTCCGGGGCACCTGGTCGTGGATGTTGCCGCCCCTGGCCGGCGCACGCTGGCGCTGACCGAACGCTTCTACGACGGCTGGCAGGCCACAGTCGATCGGGCGCCTCTGCAGATAGTCCGGGTCGAACACGATTTTCTCGGCTGCGTCGTGGAGGCCGGCGCGCACCGGGTGAGTTTTCACTTCATGCCGCGAAGCTTTGTCTACGGTTCACTCGCTTCGGCGATTGGCGTTGCGCTTGTCGCGGGAGTGCTCATCATGGGCCTGAAAACAGTCTGATGGCCCAAACGCCTTCACATTCGAGACATGACCCAGAACCCTGCCAGCGCGGCGCAAAGAGCCAGAACCGACAACCAGTAGTACCGTGGATACGCGAGCCGCACGGTGTACGACCCGCTGTTCGGGGCATCGAACGCCAGCTGCCGGTCGAAGGCATACAGCGGTATTTCCCGGCCCGCGGTCTCGGCGTGCCAGGCGGGATAGTAATTGGTGCGAACGATCACGCGCGACCCGGCCGTGACGTCGACCAGTTCGACATTCGCACCGAAGAAATCGAGCGCGCTGAGGCGGCCGCTGCCGGTCGGCGTTACGACGTCTCGCGTATCGACGTCGCCGAGCTCGAACTCGGACCACAGGCCGCCCCGCCAGCGTTCCGTGAAGAACCCGCTGCCGGCGAGATACTCCCGCGTTGCGTCGGTCCAGACGAACAGATGTTTCACACCCCAGCGCCGCATCTCGGCGACGAACGTCGCCGGCGGCGTTTCACCGATCGCCCGCCCGGCGAACGTGCCTGCGGCGACCACCTGTCCGCGAAGCGTGCTCCAGATCCAGCCGTCCCACATCTGGGTGTAGAAGCGCTGGCCGGCGACGCCAGGCAGCAGGCCCTCGAAGTGCACGTTAAACGGCGTTCTCGCGCTGTGTCGCACCGGGTCGCTGTCCATGTCCCGGTGTGGGCTGATCTCGACCAGGATCAGGCCGCCATCGGACCCGGCGATGCGATCGATCAGCGCCGGGTCGAATGCACGCAGCTCGGGCACGTGCGGTACGGGCACGAACGACGTCGCCACGTAGAGCGCGATCACCCCGGCGAGCGCGATCGCGAGCCTGCGCGTGCCGCTGAACCGCAGCACGAAGCCCGCGAGTGCGGGCCCGGCGAGGAGAGGCATCATGTGCTGGATGCGATCGAACATCGCCCCCGCCACCCAGGTGTTCAGCCGAAGGAGCCCCTGGGTCAGGACGACGGCGGCGGCGTAAAAGCCCGCCCGCGCGCGTCCGGCGGCGAAGGCCATGACGAGTAGCGCCGGCAGCCAGACATTCGTCAAACTGCGGTAGTCGTTGAACCAGCGGTGCGGCAGCGCGAGGATCTCGACGTTGTAGTAGACCAAACGGAAGAACAGCGGCCAGTTCATCGGCCCGCCGGGATCGTAGACGGTGTTGTTGAAGCTCACGTAGGCCGGGTACCGCAGCGACTCCCAATGCACGGGGAGCGATATGACGATGGCGAACGCGCTGGCGACGGCCAGCCGCAGGATCGCCTTGACGTCTCGGTAGTACGCGGCCTCGAGCAGCAGATAGGCTCCCGCATAGACGACGAACGCGACGTGCGAGTAGAGCGCCAGCGTGAGGCCGAGCAGCAGTACCGGCCCCCCCCATCGCCGGCCGAGACGTGCGGCCCGGCTGCCAACCATCGCGACGCCGGCGCAGAACACGCCGATGAGCGAGTTCGTGTCGCCGCTGTTGCCGATGGTGACGAAATAACCCGCGGTGCACAGCAGCGCGAATCCACCAGCGAGCCAGGCCTCTTCGGGATCGTCCTGTCGGATGTCCCACCACGCGAACGCCGGGATCGCGAGGAAGACCAGCGCGTGCAGCACGTGATAGCCGACCCGGTCGCCAAAGGCGATCATCGGGAAGAACATCAGCGCCGCGAAACTCTGCGCGATGTCGTTCGAGGTCGGGTAGCCGCCGAGCAGCCACCAGTTCCACCCGACCACGCTCCCACGTTCCATCCGCCGGACGCCGTCGGCGGCCGCTTGAAACAGCGGCGTGTAGTCGTCCTGGAACGGAATCTGATTCCAGGTGGATAACGGAAGGCGCGAGAACAGGGCCGCCACGAGCACGGCAGCGCCGCCGGCGAAGATCGCGAGGGACGGGCCGCGTCCAATCCGCGCCGGTCCGCCGACCCGCCGCCACGTCATCAGCGCCAGCGCAGTCGCTATGAAGAGGGCGGCGCCGTACCAAGGTTGTCGCCAGCCGTTGAGCGCACCAGGGAGCAAGGCCCACTTGCCGGTGAAAAGGAAGTTCGGCCAGGCGAGCAGCAATACCCAGGCAAGCGCTGCTCGTGGTGCCCAACGGGGCAGTCGGTTTGGTTGGAAGTCCTCGGGCGTCATCACAGGATTGGCCAATTCGTCAGCGTGCTGCGGAGACGCGAAGTACCAGCACGAAGTCCCGGCCTCCGGCGCTCTGCACGGGTGTACTCGCGACGTTCAGCCCGCGCTGATGAATCCAATAGAGCGCGGCGGCCAATTCGGGCGTTTCCGCGAACTCGACCAGGAAAAGTCTGCCGTTCTGAATCGCTTCCTCGAGATCCTGCCGTGGCGCCCTGTTCAGTCCCATGCCCACCGAGACGTTGGGGTGCTCGGTGGCAAGGTATCGGATCGGCCAATACAGCGACCACTGTTGAATGAGAACCACGATGCCGGCGCGCCCGGTGGCCTGTCCCAGTATGCGCTCCAATGCCTGCTGCTTCGGCTCGGTCCCAGCCGTGACATAGGTCACGTGCGAACGCCCGCCGCTGGTAGCAAACTCACGGAAGTAGTTGACGTAGAAGGTCGCCAGCCAGCTCGACGCAACGAGGGTGGCCGCCGCGACCGCTGGCCATCGCACATTCGGCGACGATTCGATCCAGGCGCTCGCCCCGCGTGCCAGGACGAGGGTTGCGGGCACGATGAGGCAGAGCCCCCACCGCTCGAAGTGCGGGCGGAGCGCCTGCGGCCCGGCGAACGCGTAGAAGCCAAGCCACGTGCCCGTGCACGCGAGGATCAGGGCCGCGTCGAGCGAGCGATGCGCGCCGCGGGATCTTCGAAGAAGCCCCCACAGCGCGGCGCCGACGACGATCACGACTGCAGCGTCGTACGGCGGTGTCGGCGGACGTGCGCCCGAGAAGTAGTGATAGATCGTTACGCCGTTCAACAGTCGCGCGTTGTTCGCCGCGAACTCGAACCATTGCCGGCCATCGATCATGCGCGCCGCCGCCATCGACAGCCACGGCCTGTCCAGGTAGTCGATGGTGGCAGCCAGATGCTGCACGACGGCCAGGGTGGTCAGCACCCCCAGCACGATCAGCACGGCTCCCGCGAGGAAGAGAATCACGCGGGCCTGAGCGGCAGCGGGCCACCGCGCGCGCATCGCCGGCACGAACGGAAGCACGAGAAACGGGGCGATGAAGACGTTGGTCGGGTGCGACCACAGAACGATCGGGAACACGAGAATCGCCGCGGCGGCGTAAGTCCAACGCATTTTGTTCTCGGCGTAGCCAAGAAGCGCGAGATAGATGGCGATCCCCGACCAGAACACCGACTGAGAAGGATCCTGACAGATGCGGCTGTGGGCAATCGCCGTCGGCATGCACGCCAACGCCACGGTGTAAGTCCAGGCGGTCGTACTTCCGTACGCACGATTGATGAACCAGTAACCGACGGGCAGCGCCAGCAAGTTGACGAGGGCCGGAATCGTGCGCAGCAGCAGAAACGACGGCGGCGCGAATGCGTGGAGAACGGCGACAGGAACCAGGAAGAACAAGTCAATGGGATTGCCGCTGGTCGTCCGGGCTTCGTACGGCTGGTTCGCCAGCCAGGCCAGCGCCTGATTGCCCCACCACCCTTCGTCGCCGTTGATCCCCGGAACGCGCGACAGGTACATCACGCGAAAGCAGACGGCGGTGCCGAGGAGCGCGGCAATCAGGACGGTCAGAATGCGTCGGTCGCGCCGCACCGTGTCGTTCTGGCTGCTCATCTGATTTGCGCGATGAACATGCCAGCGAGCAGCACCGCGCCGAACGCCGAAACGATCGAGCCATAGACGAAGCTTCGCGGCGTGAACGTCAGCCTGACCTGGTGAACGCCACCATCCACCATGCAGCCGAGGAAGTCGTCGGAGACGCGCACCATCTGCACGGGGGCCCCATCAATCGTCGCCGACCATCCGGCGTGGAACCGTTCGGTGAACGCGAGGACGCGTCGGCCCCGGTGCATCGACTTCGGCGACGAGCTTCCCAGGCCGGTCGACGGAAAGCCGCGCGCTGCCACCCGCCTCGCGCAGCTGGTCGTCGACAAGCCGAACCCTGGCCAGCACTGCCTTCGACCGGAAGCCTGACGCCTTCGGGAGTGAAGGACCATCGCGTGCCGGACAACGCTCTGGCGACGTCGCCGTCGAGCGGATGCCGGGTCGCCGGGTACAGCGCGACGTAACCGGAGGTGAGGCGATACCCTCGCATCACCAGGAGATCCGAGCGGTACGGTCCCCGATCCGTGGCGGATGCGTACCGACTCGGCCGGGTCGGGCGGCGCCGGCGGAATCGCGGCTGTCATCTCCGCGATCGTGCGCGCCGGTTCCCGGTAGACGAACGTCAGGCCCCACAGCGCGAGATCGGCTGCTGTCACGACGACCAGCGCGGCAATCGCCCAGCGCCGCCGGCGTCCAGCCAGGAACACCAGCAGCGTCACAGCGGCAACGATCGCGACGCCGGGTGCCGCGACGGCTGCACTCGCGAACGTGTACTGGCCGTACGGCAGCAGATGTGAATTCAGCGCAAGGGTGGTGGCGATGCCCAGGGCTGCCGGAATCCAGAGCGGCGTCATCGGGCCCGTCGTCGCGGTGGTTCGTCCGTCGGCGATCGCCTGCAGATCGTCGATCGTGATGGCCGCCAGGATCGCGAGCGTGAAGTGCACGAGCACGATGTATCGAACCGATCCGCGAATCGACGCTAATACAGGCAGTTGTGTCAGCAGCACCACAATCCCGCCGTAGCGCCCCAGCGCGAGGACGAGGCCAATTGCGGCAAAGACCGTTGCCGCGGCGATGAGCGCCCGGCGCTCGCGCAATGCGCCACGGCGGATCCAAACCCAGGCCAGCGCAACCTGCAGAATGGCGCCCGAGTAGATGCCGAACTCGTGAAACAGCATCGCTTCTCCCGCGCTGTAGGCGCCCCGTTGGAAGAAGTACGGCGACCACAGCTGGAACAGATTGAAAGGATGCAGCGAAAAAGTCAGCGAGAATTCATTCCTCACATCCATCCGCATCGAGTGGGCCACGGCATCGACCGTTGGCAGGAGCTGGATTCCACCGAGCAGGACGCCGATCGCGACCGCTGCCGCACAGGGCGGCAGCTGGCGCCATCGCTGCGTCTCGGTGGTGCGGAACACGACGAACGAGCCAAGCGCGATGGCGTTCCACCATACCCCCTGCGGAAAACCCAGCAGCAATTGGGACCCCACGACGAGCGCCATCCCCGCAAACGCGAAGGCCCGCGCCTGCTGACGCTCGTCGACGATCAGCACGTCGGCAGTGGCCAGCAGCCACGGCATGTGGGCGACGACGGCCACCATGTTCATGTGGTGGTGGTGCAGCAGGTTGAACCCGCTGAACGCGAAGAGCATCGCGCCGAAGAGCGCTGCCGCACGGCTGAACTGGAGACGGCGCAGGAACCAGAACATTCCACCGAATGCCACCGGATAGCTGGTAACCAGTTCGAGGTTGAATCCCGCGGCGAGCGGGAGGACGCGGTACAGCAGTTGATGGAATGGGTGGAACAACCCGATCTGTCCTTCGCCGTGCACGTAGAATCCGGCGAAGATCGAGGGCGTCCACAGCGTCGAGTCGCCGGCGTGCAGCGCCTCCTGATAGAGGTACCGCAGCGGCAGGTGAAACCACGAGAGGTCGTTGTAGACAAACACCCGGCCCCTGATCAGCGGGCCGAGGAGCGGCGCGAGCAGCGCGAGACTGCAGACGGTAACGACGACGGCGAGCGGCTCGAGGCGGCCTCGATCGCGACGGCCCGCTTCGGTCATCGCGCGGGCTTCCGGAATGCAACGCTGTCGAACCTCGATTCGATCGCGTGCTCGATGAGACGACACAGCAGGTGCATAGGCGACGGTCAAAACTGGAAGTAGATGAACTCGCCCCCGCCGAAATTCCCGAACAGCAGCGTCAGATAAAACGTCGCCGCGTAGACGGAGTATCGCACGGGGCGCGGCAGCCGGGGGACGACCAGCAGGTTGTCGTAGGCCGCCTCGCATACATGCACCAGGAGAAGAGGCGTGACGTACATCACGAGCGGCACCAGCAGTGCGTCGACGTTGATGGAGCGCGGCGCGAATGCCGTGAATAGAGAAGCGGTCATCGTGCCCAGCTGTCGTGCCGATCGCGCTCGGAAGATGAGCCATCCGAAGCATGTCAAGTGAAACATGACGAACCACGACGAGATGCGCGCGAGCACGTCCGCCCCGGTGACCCAATCGTTGAACCACTTCAGCCGCTCGCCAGCGCGATAGGCCAAGAGCAGGACGCCGTGGTAGACGCCCCAGATGACGAAGGTCCATGCCGCGCCGTGCCACAGCCCGCCGAGCAGCATCGTAAGGAGAAGATTGCGGGAGGTGCGCGCCGCGGACCCGCGACTGCCGCCGAGCGGGATATACAGGTAATCACGCAGCCACGTCGACAGGCTGATGTGCCAGTTGCGCCAGAAAGCCTGCGGGCTCCGGACAAAATAGGGAAACCGGAAGTTCTCGATCAGCTCGATGCCCATCAGTTTCGACAGGCCACGAGCAATGTTTGAGTAGCCGGCGAAGTCGCCGTAGATTTGGAACGCGAACGCATACGTGCCGAGCAGGACGTTGACGCCGGTCTGGTGGGTCGCCGGGTCGAACACCATGTTCGCGAGGCTGGCAAGATTGTCGGCCACGAAGATCTTCTGGAAGAACCCCCAGGCGATGAGCCATGCGCCGTCGTGCATCTGTTCGCGCCCGATGCGCCTCGGCGCGTCAATCTGCGTGAGCAGACGTGAGGCGCGCAGAATCGGGCCGGCGACCAGGTGCGGGAAGTACACCACGAAGACGCCGAAATCCACCAGGTCGCGCGCCGGCTCGATTTCGCGGCGATACACGTCGATCACGTAGCTCATCGTCACGAACGTGTAGAACGAGATGCCGACCGGCAGCAGGACGTGCACCGTGACGAAGTCGAGCCGCCAGCCGAGCGCGCCGAACACCGCGTGCAGATTGTCAGCGAAGAAATTGAAGTACTTGAAGAACCCGAGCATGGTCAGATTGAAGCCGAGGCTCAGGCAGAGGATCGCGCGTCGGCGAGCCTGCGACTCGGTGCGGCCAAGCAGGAGGCCGCACGTGAAATCGACGAGCGTCGATCCGATCAGGAGACCGAGAAAGCGCCAGTCCCACGCCGCATAGAAGTAATAGCTCGAGATGAGAAGCAACCAGTTTTGCGCGCGGTGCGGCAGTACGCGATAGAGCGCGTAGACGACGAGGAAGAACCAGACGAAGTGCAGCGAGTTAAAAACCATCGAGCAGCCGCGACTCGCGGAGGAAGCGGTCCAGCGCTTCGGCCACGATTTCGTGGCCGCGCGGGGTCAGGTGGACCGTCCGCTGGAAGAACACATCGGCGCCGCCCGCGCGCAGCGGCGGCAACACGTCGAATCGAGGCACCGGGATGTCGCGGAGCGCCTCGTCGATGCGCTCGTCCGCCGCGTCCCGCACCAGCGCTCCCCCCGCCTGCGCGACCGCGTCGCGCAGATTCGCGTAGTCGACGTCGTTCACCTGGAAGCGCGCCGGCATCAACACGACAGCCGTACGAGCGCCGGCGGCGCTCCCTTCCTGCTGCATCTGCTGCACGACGCGGTGAATGATGGTCAGCCCGCGGCCAATTCTCGGTGCCGGCCGCGCCGCATAACTTTGCAGCGGCGCTTCGGGCGGTCCTGTCGTGCGCGTGAAGCGCGCCGTGGCGGAAAGCACGCGGAGACGCAGCACCTGGAGAACCATGCTGCGACGAACGATCCGGCGAAACCGCGTGATCATCGCCTCGCGCACGGTAGCCGACATGGGACGCTGCCGTCCCCCGAGCAGCGCCTCCGCGCCGACTGCGTCCTCGATATCGTTCCCGACGAAGATCGTTTCGACAATCAGATCCGGTTTGACCACCGGAAGCAGCGAGCGGAGGAGGAGCAGCTCCTGCACCGGTCCGTATCCCTGCACGCCGCCGTTGATGACGCGATAGTGCACCGGCGATCCGCGGCTGTTGAGGCGTCGCTCGAGCAGCTCGCCAAACGTCTGCGCGAACGGCACCTGCACAGACAACACGAGCGAATCGCCGAGAATCAGGATGCGCCGCTCATTCGGCGCCTTCTCGCCGATTTCTTCGTCGTCGCGCACACCCGCCGAGTTGATGCGAATTTCGGTGTCGAACTCGTCGGTGGCGAAACGGGTTCTGGCGCCGGGCTTCAGCCGATAGCCGAGGACCGGATCGTTGTCGAACAGGCCCTGAAAGGCGGGAGCGGCCTCCGAGCTGCCCCACGTACGCAGGGCGACCTCGAAGATCGCAAACTGCGAAACGAAGATTGCGGCAAAGAGTGCGAGTCGGCGCAGGCCGTCGTGGCTCACCTGATCGGCCACGGTGTAAACAGCCGCGAGCGACGGCGCGTCCCGATCGATTGTGGCACCACGGTCATCGACAGAAAGGGGGGTCGAGCGAGATCGACGTCATAGGATTCATCATTCTACCGGCCTGTAAAAGCGCTCGCCTCCGACAGTCCGGTCGTATTTGTAGAACTGGACAAGAGTATCCCTGACCGAGTCCCCAAGATTGACATTCGAATACCACCCGTAACCTGCGGGAGTCGCAGGATCCTGTTCGAGCACCACACAGGTGAACTCGCGGCGCCGCAGACGCGCCGTGAGATCGGCGCCGACATCAGGCTTGTTGATGGCCACAACCCGGAAGCCAAACGGATCGAGGACCACGGGACGGTAGCCCGCCAGAATCGGGATGAGCGGCGATTCCGAGAGCATCGATCCGCCGCAGTCCCTCAGGGCCGTGACGAGTTGACGCCGGCCCTCCTGCCGTTCGCGCACCTGCCGATGCTCGATCATACCAGCCACCAGAACCGCATTCTGTGCGGCCGCCCACACGGTGACGATGATGAGCGCTGAGGCTCCCAGTGATCGGAGCGATCCCGTTTGCGCAGCGATCGTCGCGGTAATCAGGATGATGGCCGCCACGTAGGCATCGACTATGTGACTGGTCATGGTGGTTCCAGGACTGGTGAAAATGACGCCCGTGACTGCAGTAGCGGTCAGGAAATAGAGCGCCAGAAACGGCAGGCGCGCACGCGCCGCCAGAACGAGTGCCACCGCGGCAAGGAAGAACACGACCGTCAGCAGATGCGAGACTCCTATCAATTGCAGGGTGCGAGTCACAGCGACCGCACTGAGCAAGGTGGAGAAGGTGGAACCCGCAAGTGCGCAGGCACGGAACGATTCGATGGCCCGGCCATCGCTCGCGATGTTGACGAGGGCCACGACGAGGACGGTGCCCAGAGTGGTGATCCCGGCCAGTCTTGTCGCCGCCCACCGTCGTCCCACAAACAACAACGCAAGCGTTGCGGCGACAGGCCCATACACGCACGTGATCTTCGTGATGAACGCGCAGCTGAACAACGCCGCGGCGATCAGCTCACCCTTGATCGAATCCGGCCGTTTCTCGATGGGCGCCAGTACTGCCAGGCCAGAGATGGCGAATGCCGTCGCGATTGGCTCGCATCGCACCGCGAATCCGGTCTGGTGGACGAAATAGGGCGCGGTTGACAGCGCGGCGCCAAGCATCGCGAGCGGCGAGGGCGCCGACAGCCGCTTCAAGAGCACGAACACCGCTGCGGCCATGGCGGCCAGCCCCAGCATGCTCACGGTCACGCCAGCGGCAACCGGCGGGATTCCGGCGCGCATCAGCGCCGCGATCGCGACAAACAGCATCGGAAAGTAGCGCGTCCCGCCGTACTCGACGCCGTTCCATAGCGGTCGATAGAACACGCCGTCGTAGGTGTCGCGTGCCAGCGCCAGCCAGACGCCGCTGCTGAAATTGATGTAGAAGCCGCTCGCGATGCTCACGACCGCATCTGCAGCCAGGACCGCCGCGGTCAGCAGCACGGCGCAGGCGATAAGCAGGCGCATCCATCGGCTCATCATGCGCGTGATATCGTGTTTTGGTTCAGACGCGGGAGCGCGCGCAGACATCCACAAAATCAGGGATCAAAGGAAAAGTACGGTCCCCATCGTAACTCATACCGCGAAGAGGAATGGTCACTCCTTCACGCCCCGATCCTGATCGCCCGATTCGTGTGAGCGAGCGGGTTCGCACCGTCCTCCTCGCCGCACTGGTCGGTGCGTTGCTAGGAGCCGCCGCCGTTACGATTGCGTACGTGTTGCGACCCACGCTCACCTTAGAGATGGATCCACCGCTTCCGCGTCGATTCGCGTCAGGTTTTTACGACAGTGAGCGCACTGGCCAGACGACCTTCGCATGGACGTCGCAGCAGGCGGTTATCAAGCTCGCAGATCTCAGTCGACGAATTCCCTGGACATGTTCGGTCAGATTCCGCGGTGGGCGATCGGATCCCGGCACGCAGCCGTCCGTTGCTCTTGCGGCCGACGGTGTCGTCGCGACAACGATGAAGGCCACCAACGACTTTCAGGATGCGTCGATCGTCCTGCCATCCCGAACGTCGAGTGGCGCGGTCGTGACCATCACGAGCTCCAGCACTCTTGTTCCCGGTCCTTCCGACCCGCGACAACTGGGTGTCCAAATCGATCGCATAACCTGCGCGCCGAACGGAATCGCGTGGCCTCCTTCGGCGACGATCCGCGACGCGGCATTGGCCGCTGCGATATTCGGCGGCGGGTTTGGGCTGCTCGGCCTCACGCTGAGAGTCGCGCTCTCTGCGGTGACGGTGCTCGCCGTCCTGCAGGCGCTGCCATTGTCGTCGGGACCTGCACCCTATGTACCGTTTTCCGACACGATGATCTGGTTTGCGCTCTGGACCTGCATCGCGACGGTGGTGCTGGTTGCCGCGCTGGATCGTGTGCGGCCGCCCGGATTGCACCAGTCGGCTCGGGTCGCCATCGTCGTATCAGCCGGCATGCTCTATCTGAAGCTCCTGGGTCTTTTGCATCCCTCGAAGCTGGTCGTCGACGCCGTCTTTCACGCACATCGCTTCGAGTGGGTGATGGCGGGGAAGTACTACTTTACGCAACCGATGCCGGGGGGTGTGACTTTTCCCTACGCGATCGGCCTGTATGTCTTCGCGGCACCCTGGTCGGTGTTCACAGACGACCACGTCACGTTACTGAGAGTGATCGTGTGCAGCGCGCAAGCGGTCGCCGGTGCGCTGTTGTATCCCGTCATAGTGAAGGCGTGGAATGATCGCACGGCGGCGTTGACCGCCGTCGTGTTGTTCAACGTCGTCCCGTTCCCGTACGGCCTTCTTGGTAATGCAAACCTGACGAACACGTTCGGCGAAGCGGTTGCGCTGGCTGCCGTCCTAACCGCGTCGCTCGTTCCCCCTGCTCGCGCGCTGCCGCTGCTCGCATTGTTCCTCTTAACTACGCTCGCATTCTTGTCGCATGTCAGTACCTTTGCTCTTCTTGGAGTCACGCTGGCCGCGTTGGCGGTCTTATATCGAATGGTCGGCGGATCGACGTTGCGATCAACGGCCTGGTCAGTCGGACTCGTGACGATCGTTTCAGCGATTCTCGCCGTCATTCTCTACTACGGCCATTTCGCGGAGGTGTACAAAAACGCGCTGCGAGTTCGCGCCGACGCGACCGTGGCGCTGTCTCAGGCGCAACCGGAAGCGACGGCAGTTCCCCCTGCCACACAGAGTCCGTCGCTTGGCGCTCGGATCGCATATGCGATTCGATCCGCAATCGGGACGATCGGCTGGCCGATCGTGCTGCTGGGAATCGCTGGTGTGTGGCGGTCAGTCGTCGATCGGTCGCACGATCGCGCGACTCTTGCGGCAATGGCGTGGACGGTCGCGGCCCTGGTATTTCTCGGCGTCGCTGTGATGCGAGTTGATGCGCCATTTCAACGCTATGCCGCGGAGTTCTTCGGCCGGGTTCTGCTTGCGACCTTACCTGCCGCCGTGGTCCTCGCGGCACGAGGCACAGGTTGGGCGTGGAATCAGGGACTGACACTCCGCCTGGCTTCAGCCTTGCTGGTCGCTTGGGCGTTGGTGTCGGGAATTCAGAACTGGATGGTGTGGTTTCTTTAATCACTCCGAGGGGCTTCGCCCCTCGGACTCCCTTACACGCTCGCTCGCGGGGGCCCCGCGAGCCCCACTCCGCTCGCGTGGGCTCACTCGCTGCGCTCGTTCGCTGAAGAACCTGGTACGACGCCGCGACCGGTAGAACCTATAATCCGAGACGATGCTGTCCGTTGTCATTCCCGTCTATCAGAATGAGGCAAGCCTCCCTCGCCTCTTGCAGGAGCTCGAAGCGCTCGCCGCGCGAGTGCCGGATCCGCTCGAAGTGGTATTCGTGGTCGATGGAAGTCCCGACGCATCGCTTCAGATTCTTCGTGATCGGCTGCCGTCGTGGCCCGTTCGCAGTCAGTTGGTCGCGTTGAGCCGTAATTTCGGGTCCTTTCCCGCGATCGCCGCGGGCCTCCAGTACGGACGCGGGCAGTATTTCGCCGCAATCGCGGCCGATCTGCAGGAACCGCCCGAACTCGTGCTGGAGTTCTACCGACTTCTGAAACACGGCGAGGCGGACGTCGTCTTTGGCCACCGGACTGGCCGCGCCGATGGTTGGTTTTCGCAGGCCGCTTCCGGAGGATTCTGGTGGCTCTACCGTCGGTTCGTCGTCAAGGACATGCCCCCGAGCGGCGTCGATGTGTTCGGGTGTACGCGACAGGTACGCGACCGATTGCTCGAATTCAAGGAAGTGAACACGAACCTGATCGCACTCCTCCTCTGGCTGGGGTTCCGTCGCGCGTTCGTTCCCTACGAACGCCGACCGCGGCGCGAGGGACGAAGCGCGTGGACGGTCGCTAAGAAATTTCGATATGCGATCGATAGCGTTCTCAGCTTTACCGATCTGCCGATCAAGGCGCTCCTGGTGCTTGGACTTTTTGGAACCACCGCCGCAGGTCTCGCTGGTGTGAGCGTCTTCGTCGAATGGGTGATGGGGGACACCCCCGTTCTTGGTTACACGTCGCTGATGCTGGTCATCAGCTTTTTTGGAGGGCTCACGGCACTCGGTCTCGGTATCATCGGCCAGTATCTCTGGCTGGCGCTTCAGGATGCGCGCGCGCGGCCCGCCTTCGTCGTCGGGTCGACCTGGAGTTCGTCTCCGGATTCAGCTGCCCCCGGCGAGCCTCATCCTCTCGCCTCACCACCGATTACCGACAGGAACTCGTCATAGTCGCGAATGTAGTCCGCGGGATCATAGAGATCCGACGCGAAAACCAGCAGCAACCCATCAGCTGAGTACTGATACTGTACCGCCCAGGTCATCGGCGGCACATACAGCCCGATGCTCGGACGATCGAGCACGATCTCCTCGCTCGACCTGCCATCGTCGACCACCACGGAAAGTGATCCACGAAGACAGACGAGGAACTGATGACAGCCTCGGTGCGCGTGCTCGCCTCGCACGTCCTTCCCAGGGACGTCGAAGCAAACGAAGTAGCGCTTCGGAACGAAAGGCACCTGCTTGGGAAATTCGCCGACCGCGAGACTGCCACGCAGATCGGCGAAGACGGGCAACCGATGAACGGTAACGCCGGTCACCGACGTATCTCGAACGTCGGATTCGTCGGCGAGGACAGATTTCGGAAGAACGGGCGCTCCCCGTTTGGTGTCGACGTAGCCGACAATGCGCGCGGGATTGCCCGACACCATGGCGCGTGGTGGAACGTCGTGCATGACGACGGCACCAGCGCCGACCATTGCGCGCGCGCCGATGCGTAAACCAGGAAGAATCGTTGCACCACCGCCGATCGACGCACCGCGCCCGACGTAGGTTTCTTCGACTTTCGGCTGATACTGCTTGCTCTTGGGATACTTGTCGTTCGAAAACGTCACGTTGGGCCCGATGAACACATCGTCGGCGACGCGGAGCCCATCCCATAACTGCACGCCGCACTTGATCGTGACTCGATCGCCAACCACGACATCGTTCTCGATGAATACGTGATCGCAGATGTTGCAGTCCTTCCCGATTGTTGCGCCCGGTAAGACGTGTGCGAAGGCCCAGATCCGGGTGTTCTCACCGACAGCGGACGCTTCACACAACGCGTGCGGGTGGACGAAGGCTTTGGAAGCGGTGACGTGGTCTGCCATTAAGCGTGAATCGTAACGCTCAAGGAAGGTTATGGGCAAGGATCGAACCAGTCGGATGAGTTGCGCTCCCTTCACTCGATGAAGTGAGCCGAATCGAACGCAAAAGCCCGCGCGTTTGCAGGGGATCCGTGTGGTAATCTTTCCTTCGCATGGCGAAACGTGCACTGATCACAGGCATCACTGGACAGGACGGTTCATACCTCGCTGAACTGCTGCTGGAAAAGGGGTACGAGGTCACCGGAATCGTCCGCCGTTCGAGTGCCCCGAACCTCTGGCGGATCGAACATATTCTCGATCGCGTCGAGCTTCGACCCGGCGATCTCCTCGATCAGCTCTCAATCATGAAAGTGCTGGCTGAGGTGCGGCCTCACGAGCTCTATAACCTTGCCGCCATGTCTTTCGTGCCGGCATCGTGGGATCAGCCGATGCTCACAGGCGAGTTCAACGCGCAGGGCGTCACCCGGGTGCTCGAGGCGGTTCGCCAGGTCGATCCCGGCATTCGACTGTATCAAGCGTCGTCGAGCGAAATGTATGGGAAGGTCCGCGAGGTCCCGCAGACGGAGTTGACGCCGTTTTATCCGCGAAGCCCGTACGGCGTCTCGAAGGTGTTCGCGCACTACATCACGGTCAATTATCGCGAGAGCTACAACCTGTTCGCGGTCTCAGGGATTCTCTTCAATCACGAGTCGCCGCGTCGCGGACTCGAGTTCGTGACGCGCAAGGTCACCGATGGTGTGGCGCGGATCAAACTCGGTCTTGCTGATTCGCTCCAGCTGGGAAACCTCGACGCGCAACGCGACTGGGGTTTTTCCGGAGACTACGTCCGCGCGATGTGGTTGATGCTCCAGCAGGGCCAGCCTGACGACTATGTGATCGCGACTGGCGAAAGTCATTCGGTTCGTGAGTTGGTCGAACTCGCGTTCGATCACCTGAAGCTCGATTGGAAGCGCTACGTCCGCCTGGATCCCAAATTCCTTCGGCCGGCCGAAGTGGACCACCTCATCGGTGATGCGTCGAAAGCACGTTCAGGCCTCGGATGGCGACCGGAGGTCGACTTCGCCGGTCTCGTGCGGATGATGGTCGACGCGGACCTCGCCCGTCTCAGTCAGGCGAACAGAGCCCCCTCGAAAATCGAAACCTCTTAGCGATCGGGTATGGATGTTCCGCTCGTCCGCAACGAAACTCGACGGCCGGTTCGACACTTCGGGTTAGTCCCTTGACTGTAGTTGCGTGGTACGTCGTTGCTCTCGCCGTCTCCGCTGCCCTCGTCCCCGTCTGCCGCACCGTTGCTATCAAGAAGGGTTTCGTCGCTCGGCCGCGCCAGGATCGATGGCACAGTCGCCCAACGGCGCTCTTCGGCGGTGTGGCCATCGCCGTGACGGTTGTCGGACTGGCCCTGATCGCCGGGGATCTCGGTCCGCTTGCCCTGCCGCTCATCGCCGGAACCCTCATCTTCTTCGTGGGTGTGACCGACGATGTGCTGTCGTTGAAGCCGACTACGAAGTTGATTGCTGAGATCGCGCTGGCGTCGATGTTCGTGTTTTTCGGCGAGCGTCTTCACTGGACCGACGTTGTCGCCGTCGACATGTTGTTGACGATGGTGTGGCTGGTCGGCCTGACCAATGCCTTCAATCTCCTCGACAACATGGATGGCCTGTGCGCCGGAACGGTGATTATCGCCGGCGTCGCGCTCCTGGTCGGCCTCGCCGGTCGTCCTGACGTCATTCCCGAGACGCGATATTTGGCCATTGTGCTGGGTGCGACCAGTGGCTTCTTGCTCTACAACGCCTATCCCGCATCCATCTTCATGGGGGATGCTGGCAGCCTCTTTCTTGGGCTCACGCTTGCGGCGCTGACGTTGACAGCTGGTGGACCGAGCCACGACCGATCCCGGATCCTGTCAATTGTCGTCGCTCCGGTGCTGGTCCTGCTGATTCCCATCTTCGACGCGACGCTGGTGATGATCTTCCGCCTGGTTGCCGGGCGGCCGGTCTCGCAAGGCGGCCGCGATCATTCGTCGCACCGGCTGGTGGCGATGGGCCTCTCCGAACGGCGTGCAGTCGCGGTCCTGTGGGCGCTTGCCGCGACATCCGGTGCAATCGCCTTCGTTGTGCGCCGCTCATCCGATGGTGATGCGTGGCTTCTGATCGCGGTGTTCGTGATCGCGATGGTCGTGTTTGCGGCGTATCTCGCACAGGTGCGCGTCTACGAAGAGCCGTCGAGCGTCCCGGCACGAGGCGTCACGATCATCCTCGTCGAGTTGATGTACAAGCGCAGGCTGCTGGAAGTGCTGCTCGACGTGAGCCTTGTCCTGATTGCCTACTATGCCGCGTGGCGCCTTCGTTTCGAAGGCCCGGAATGGAGTACGTATTCTGGCAACTTTGTGCAATCGCTTCCGATTGCGCTCGCGATCCAGATGATTGCGCTCTTCGTGTTCGGCGCCTACCGCGGCGCGTGGCGTTATTTCGGGCTGATGGACGGCGTCGTATTCGGGAAGGCCATCGGTGCCGGAACGCTGGCGCTGATCGTCGCGATTGTCTATCTCTATCGCTTTGAAAATTACTCTCGCGGCGTGTTCGTCATCTACGCCGCCCTGCTCATGCTCCTGCTGTGCGGGTCGCGGGCGTCATTCCGGTTGATCGGTGAATACACCCGTCGACGGCGTCCCGGCCGTCGACTGATTATTTACGGAGCCGGGGAGGCTGGTTCTCTCGTTCTCCGTGAACTGCTCGGACATCCGGTCGAACGGTTCAAGATGATTGGGTTCATTGACGACGACCCCGCGTCGAGAAGTCTGCGGCTCCAGGGGTATCCCGTGCTTGGCGGCGAGCGGCAGCTGAACGAACTCATTCAGGCACGCAAAGTCGACGTGGTCGTGATTGGCGCTCTTGACGGCGATCTCGAGCGACGATTTCGGCTCGAGCGTGCGTGCAGCGAAAACGACGTCTCCCTGATGAAATTCAGCTTCCGCCTGGACAACCTGAATACGGCCTCGTAAGGTCTGCGGTGGCACCGATCTCGTCGCCGCGACCGGCGGCGATGCAAGCACCCGGACATACCACAGCCTGACCCCCAGCAAATCGGTCGGATCCCGCGAGGCGAAACGGATACCAGTCGATCCGGCCGCGACCAATTGGTCCGGAACGATGGTCAGTTCGTTCGTGCCAACGCGAACCTTGTCGGCTGGCAGCAGCAATGGATATGAACCGACGCGATCGGGGTTGTAGGTCAGCAACAGCGTTGCCAGCAGTTGTCGATTCAACAACACGACGACGCGATGTTGACGATCCGGCGCAACCGGATCGAGTCGCAGCACGACCTGATACGGCCGCCGCTCGGGTAACGGGATACGCACCACCGCGCGATCCGCGCGGGAGACACGAAAGGTCAGTCCATCGGCGTAGGGTTGCGACCACCCGTCGCCGAAGAACATCGCGTCGCGACCGCCGGCTTCGACGCTGACGTCGGTTCCCGCCGCAATGGTCTCGCGTACGACAAACCAGGGCAACGATGCATACGCCACCGTCACGGCCGCACTCACCGCCGCGCCGGCGATCCATCGAAGCAGCAATCTGCGCGTGGCGGTGCCCGTCCGCCACGGTCGCCGCCAGAGGCCCTGGGCGAGCTGCCAACAAAAGACGGCGCCCGATAGCGAGGCAGTCAGATAAAGCGGGTATGCGTGCATTGTGAAACGCCACTCACTTCCGCCAGCGACGTTCCACGTGAGCGCATACGGAACCAGCGATCCGATGAGGATCATCAGCAGCATTCTGCCGTCCGGCAGAAAGGCCCATCGCAACATGCCGATAATGGCAAGCGACGACAGGACGGCCCTCGTGCCTGGTATCCAGCCGTCGAGCCCGGTCCATTTGGTCGTGAACGGCTGGACGAAGAGTCCGCTTATCGCCGTGTCGAGGGCGGTGATTGGCCGGCCGCTGATCTTCGAGGCGATATAGGACAGCGCGCTCATCGGCTTGTCCGACGGAAGCCCCTCCCCATGCCGGTAGTAGCCGGTGTGATAGTTGATTGCGTACAACGGATCGCCGGTCGCCAGCGCGCAACTGATCAGGTACGGCGCAACGATAAGTGACCATAGAACGGCCGCGGCAGCTACGGCCTGCGCCCGCTGCCGGCGCGGCTCGATGCTACGCTCGGCGATGAGCCAGGCGAGCGCCGGCAGGACAAACGAGAGTGCCGTGATCCGCGTCAGGCAAGCGATGCCGGTGGTGATGCCAACCAGGGCGCCGTTCTTGAGCGAGGGCGTGCGCTGACATCGCACGAGCGCCCACGCGGAAAATGTCACCATCGCCATGAACATGTCGTCCCGCCAACCTTCGACCGACCAGGAAATCAGCTCGTACTCGATCGCGATGAAGAACGACAGCACCAGGCCCGCGGCACGCGACAGCAGGGCCGTGCCCAGCAGGTAGGCGGCGACGATCGTCAGGATCGATCCGGTCATCGACGCGAAGCTCACCGCGACGTCCTGATCGGCCAGAAGCCAGAGGTACGCACGGGTCACTGCCAGAAAGACCGGTTCACGCACGTGCGCCTGATAGAAGCTGCGCATCTCGCGCGCGTACTTGATGTAGTTGATGGGATCGCCGCCGACGTATGGATGATCGACGTGATACCAGCGATATCGGGACGGATGCAGCCGTCCAGCGACAGGTGCCAGATCGTGAGTCAGCACCTTCGCCCACAGAGGATGATCGAGCGTGCCGTACCGCTGCACGAGCAGGTCCAAGCGAAGCAGAGCACCGTAGACTGTTATGAGAGTCAGCAGGACTGCGGGAATCGCTGCGCTGAGTCGCCGGGGCACGCCCCGATGGTATCGCAGCGCACGTCCCGGAAGGAGCCCGGACAGACCGCTAATTCTCGAAGATCGGCCGGCCAACCATGAGGAGCCCTCCTGAGTCGGTCGGTCTGGCGTCCAGCGATGTCTGGGTTCCAGGTATCCGCGATTCAAGATCGATTCGCGCAAATGGCGTGTTCGTGCGCCGGAGGAGATTCAATCGAACAGTCCTGACGTCATCACCCTGTCGGAGCAGGACCCGATTGGCTTCAGTGCCATCGAGAAACAGCCTGACCTCCACGACCGCCGGAGCCGCAGGTCCGAGGCGCACTGGAATCCGAACCGAGCGCGCGGCCGGCGCGACGAAGAACCACGCGTGCCCTCCTGCCCACCGGTAACGCGACCCGTCCGATGCCTGCTGCCACTTCGAGAAGCCGACACTTGAATGCTCGATATCCGCGTTCCGCACGGCCGCGGAGATTCGAAACGGCAGCGTTGCCGCAATAATCAGGATGGCACTCACGCCAACGCGTCGGACCCTGCTGAGAGCCGGAGCTGGCGGGAAGCACACGGCGAGCCCGAGCGCCATCCAGAACGGGTACGCCGCACCGCTGACGAGCAGCGGATGTCCGGCGAGGCAGGTCGCCAGGAACACCGCCAATCCCAGGCTCAGGCCTCGCGCTGGTCCCCACGTTTCAGCCTCGCGCCAGCTCGCGCGTACGGCAAACCAGGCCACGAACGCGAACAACAGCACGGCAGGAATGCCGAGTTCGGCGGCGATCTGGAGAAAGTTGTTGTGGGCGTTGTTCTGAAACGGACCCGAGAGCTCGACGAAGTGTCCTGGCCCGACTCCGAAAAACGGATGTGCCGATATCATGTCGATCGCCGCTTTTCCCATCAGGACACGAAACGCGAGCGCATCGCTGCCGGTCGCATTTCTCCCTTGCGGATACAGTCTCCATGCCGCAACCGCGATAACCACCAGTACGAGTGGCGCGACGACCCCCAGGAGTTTTCGATACCTGCGGGGCGCCATCAGACACGCGCCGCCGCAGAATCCGATCAGCGCCGACGCAAGAGCCGTTCGCGATCCGGCCATCCACAACCCGGCGCCAATCATGACCGAAGCGATTACTGTACCCACGCCAGCGCGTGCGCCGAAGCCCATGGCCACAAATAGCATCAGGGCGAAGTAGGACCCGGCGGCATTCAAGTCTGGAAAATGGATGTTGACCCGTGCTGTGGCAAAGTAGGCGAGGAACTTTGACAAGGGATCCGGCTGCAACAGCGCCGACGTCAGAATCTTGATAACGTTCAACAGCCCAGCCGTCGCGGCCCCGATGACCATCATCCGCAACAGGCGATCGCGTCGAAGCCGATCGCCGCCACAGGCGTCGGCCGCCATCACCATCAGCGCGACTCCTTCCACGAACAGCATCGTCGACCTGATCGTGGTCAGCCTGAGAAAGTAGTCGCGGGTGATGAAGTATTGCGCCAGCTCCGAAAGCGTCCGATCGGGTTGCTCTGTCCTGATCACTGTCGCGGCCACGACGCCTGAGACGACAGCGAGCAGCAGGAGCAATCCGGACGCCCACACGAACCGCTGTGGAACAGCAAGCGGCCGCAGCTGAACGACACGACGGGCACAGAATCCGGCGAGGACGCCGAGCACCATCGCTTCGCCAAAATCGAGACCCATCGGCGAATTCCGCAACAGCGCGTACACGGTCGCTGAGAGGGGCCCCAGGCCGGCGATGACGAGCAAGCCGTTGTAAGAATTGACCGCGGCGACCAATGCCAGGCCCGTGAGAAAGATTCCCGGCAGCCACCCGACCGGCTGGTGATAAATCGAGACGAACGTGCTGGTCGTGAATATCGTGGCCAGGAGCCAGGCTGTGCGCGTGATCAGCCGGGATCCTGGGCCTGCAATACTCATGCGATCGATCATTTTATTGAAATCGGCCAGCCCGCAGGGTTGGATTCGAGCCTAACGCGGAGGGCCGAGGACCTGAATCCGTCCGCTGCTGTAATAGAAGAAATGAATGGGTTGACGCTGGACCTCCTCTGAAAGTTTCAGCGTCAGCCGGGCCGAGCCGCCGGAGGCTCTCGCGGTGAGATCGCCGAGAGGTGTCGCGATGCTCAGGCTGTGATCCGTGTGAAGCGGCGCATCGAACGCGCGCAGATCGTGCGAGAGAACGAAGTTGTCGCGATAAGCCGGCGTCGTGATCTCGATTTGCCCCGGCCCATCCCAGTGGACCGCAATCGGTTCGTCTCGCCGAAGCACCCTGACCACGACCTGGAACACGTCCGGCATGCACCCGCGCGGCACCTCGAACGTTTCGTAGTAGAAGTGAGAGGTACACGCCTCTGATGCCAACGGGGCTTGTCAGGAACACCACGTGGCCGGTTCCGCACGAGGGAGCGAGCGTCGAGTCCACGAGGCGTGCTCCATCGGCGGTCATTTGCCCCGCCCATCTCCAGTCTCCAATCTTGACGGCAATCTGAACGGCCGACACCACGAGCAGTCCTGCTGCGGCCACGAGCGCTAGCCGGCGCCATCGCCTGTGCGACTCGACGATGAGGATGGCCAGGATGAGCGCCATCGCGGCGGACGGGAGATAGAGATAGCGCTTGCCCTCGGTCAGCGCCGAGACGGGCAGCAGCGTGGCGATGAGAAACGCACCCAGAAACCAGAAGCGGCTGTCGTCGAGCAGCCGATGCCAGAGCCAGACGACCACTGCGATGACCGCGAGAAGCGTGACGGCGCCGACGATCCACGGAAGACTTTCAGAAGGACCGTTGAAGACGGCGTCGCCAGGATTGAGCACGGGCGAAGTGAGATAGAACGTTGCGAAGCCCGCGACGGAAAGCTTTTCGCGCGCGAGGGTCCCGAGTGGTCCTTGAAAGAGCGCCGAGGCAAGAGTCGAAACAACAAGAGCCGTGAGAAGTATCGTGGCGGTCGGCCATCGCCTCGGCCGCAACCAGTCTCGAAGCCGTTCCCATCGTCCACCGGACATGGCAGCAATCGCGACGACAGCCGTGCCGAATGCCAGCAACTTGGGGATCCGCGAGGCCCCTCCCACGGCAGAGACCCCGCCTGCGACCTGACGGAGCACGCTGTAGACCACAAGCGCCCCGAGCCATGGCGCTACCCGCGCGATCGTCGTGGCGGTGGAGTCGCGCATCCGAAAACTGCTCCAGGCGGCTGCGACGATCGGCATCGCGACAGCCGCCTCCTTCGACAGCACCGCGCACAGGAACAGGAAGGCGGGCACCCACGGGTGTCCGCGCCAGGCCCGCACCATCCAGCAGACCGCGCCCAGAGCAAAGCACGTGGCGAGGAGATCGAATCGCGCCGACATCCAGACGACCGCTTCGTTGTTGGAGGCGTGAAGCGCGAAGAGCGCTGCGGCAAGTGGGCCGGCGAGCGCGCGTGGCGACAGCGCGCGGCCAATCAGCAGCACCAGCAGCGTGCTGATGACGTGGATCAGGACGTTGGTCAGGTGAAACTGCCGCGCCTGCTGACCGGCGATCGCCCAGTCGACGGCGTGCGACACAAAGGCGAGCGGGCGGTAGTACTCGAAGAACTCGCCGCGGAAGAACCGCAGCACGTCGGTGGCGCGTTCAAGGCTTCGCAACCGATGCAGGATCATGAAATCGTCGCCGAGGAAGTTCACGCGTAGCGCAGGCAGGTAGACGGCCAGCGTGACCGCAACGGTCAGTGCCGCGGCAGCGATCAGTGGAAACTCCCGGTCAGCTGTGTCAGGCGGCGCCGGGTTCATGCTGGCTTCCGGCAGGCGACGTGGTAGCCGCTCGTCATGATGCCCTGTTCGGGCCGCAGTCGCCGGCTGTCTCCGTACTCCTTGGTGATCAGGAAGGAAAACGGCCGCACCACTTGCGCCCACAGGAGCCAGATGGCGCGAAACGGCGTCCGGTGCAGCGTCTCGGCCTGCATCCCGAGCCGCTGCAGCAGCACCGCCAGCGTGCCGACGGCGTCGGTCTCTTCCTGCACTTCGGTGATTTCGAAACGCCTCAGCAGGTGACGCAATCCGTACTTCGTGAAACGGAAGTAGTCGTGCGGCGCGTCGTGAATGGGAAACAGAAACCGCGTCGTCAGCAGGAGCTGGCCGCCGGGGACGAGCACGCGGTACATCTCGTCGATCGCCTGCTGCGGATCGGGGACATGTTCCAGCACTTCCGTGCACAGGACCACATCGACGCTCGCATCGCGAATGCCCAGGGCCTGCACATCGCCGAGGATTTGCACGCCCGCGCCGCGTTGGATGTCGAGCGCGACGCGTCGCGGAAAGTGGGCCGCATAGGGCCCGTTCTGCGCGCCGATATCAAGGGTGCGGAGGCTGCTGGCGTGAGCCGCGATGAACCGATCGAGCGTCACTCGTGTCAGCTTGCCAGAAAGAAGCCGGCCTGCGCGCTTGGAGAGCGTCATTGGCAGTCGATCAATCGAGACGATCGATCACGAAGCTTTGTCTCCAATCACCGCGTAATCGAGGTAGGTGAACATGCGTGCGTTCAATTTCTCGACGTTGGCGTTGAACGCCTCTGCGAGGTCGGCGAGCGCCGGGGCGCCGTTGGCAGCCGCGGCGAACGGCTGCAGCTTGTCCGCTTCGGAGACCGGTGAACGGAACTCGATCGTCGCTGTCGTGAAACCGCTGGCGACGACGAGGTATTTGAGCGTGTCGGGGTGGAGTGGCCAGACGTGCGTAATGTCCCGGATGTAGCTGTCGAAGAAGGCCACCCAGCAGGCGGGGTTGAGCGTTTCGAGCACGAGTCGTCCCGCCGGACGCAGTTTGTGGAAGGCGAGCTCGAGGAGTCGCAGCAGATAGGCCGGCTCGAGGTGCTCGACGACCTGGGCCGAGAAGATTCCCCCGAGCGAACCATCCTCGAGCGTCGACAGGTATCCGACGGCGTCTGCCTCGGTCACATCGAGGCCGCGGGCACGACAGGCTTCCGCCATCTCATGGTTCAGATCGATGCCGCGGGCGGGAATCGCGCGTGAAGCCAGGAGATCGAGAAACTCACCCCGTCCACATCCGACGTCGAGCACCACGCCTCTGCCTTCGAAGAGTGGGAGATATGACGACAGGCGCTCACGGATCGCGTCGCGAGAGCCGCGGAAGCGATCCTCGAAGCCGACATATTTGTAGGCGTCCAGGGCCGGAGCAAAAGCCTCGGCGACACGCTTGCCGGGATCCGGGATCCGGGATCCGGGATCTCGACGAGCTCGGGACGCCCTGAGCCTGCCGAAGGGCGGGATCCGGATGCGACGGCTGCATCCGGCGCGACGGTCGCGAGGCGCTCCAGCTCCCGCTTGATCGTCATGAATCCTTGTTGGAGGGTTCCGACGGTACTGCGCAGATCATCCTGTGCCGCGGTCAGCGCGTCGACCTGGGTGTGGACGCGCTGTTCCCGCGCCAGCATGGATTCCCACCGCTTGGCGACGCTGTCAGCGAGACCGCTGATCGACGCGTTGAGGACGAGTGAGGCACCGGCGGTGTCGCGATCCTTCGTGTCGACGTACTCCGTGATCTGCTGGAGATACTGCAGCAGGCGCGCCTCGAACTCGGCGAGCGCCGCCAGCTGATCGCGAACCGTGTCAACGGTGACTTCAGCCGTCCGATGCGCCTCGCGGGCCGCGACGGCATTGCGATTGAGGTGATCGACCAGCAGCGAATTGAACGTCAGCTGCCGCTGCAGGTACGGGCCGATGACTCGCCAGATGAATCCTGCCGCCCTCTGCCGCAAACCCGCCCCTGTGGGCGGCGCGGGCAGAATGTTCCAGGCGTCATTGAGCGCAGCGATCTGATGATCGTCGAGTGTCGGGGGAGGCTGCGGAATCGGCGCGGCCTGGTGGATGGCGCGATCGACGGCGGTCAGCGCCGCGTTGTAGCGCGCGTCGGCCTGGTCGCGCTCGACTTTCAGGCGTCGCAGCACCGCCTCGAGCGGCTCGGCAGCGTGATCGGCCATCAGGCGCCGGCGCGCCCCCCGGTGGCCGCGGCCGCCGCAGCGATCCGTCCATCCATGGGGCTGCTTGCTGACGCGTGCGAGCGTTTCGGGATCCGGCCCGCGCGAAACGCCAGCCGTCCCGCTTCGATCGCGAGCTTCATGGCGCTCGCCATCGCCACGGGATCCTCCGCGAGCGCGATGGCCGTGTTCATGAGCACGCCATCGGCGCCCAGTTCCATCGCGATGGCGGCGTCCGACGCCGTGCCCACCCCCGCGTCAACGATGACGGGCACGCGGGCCTGTTCCTTGATGATCCGGATGTTGTTGGGGTTCTGAATACCAAGGCCGGATCCAATCGGGGCGCCCAGCGGCATCACGGCGGCCGCACCGGCCTCCTCCAGCTTGCGGCAGATCACGGGATCGTCGCTGGTGTATGGCAGCACCACGAACCCTTCCGCGACGAGGATGCGCGTGGCGTCGAGCAGCCCCACGTTGTCGGGGAACAGCGTGCGCTCATCGCCGATCACCTCGAGCTTCACCCAGTTCGACAGCCCGACCTCACGCCCGAGCCGGGCGGTGCGGACGGCCTCTTCCGCCGTATAGCAGCCGGCCGTGTTCGGCAGGATGAAGATGCGATCGCGATCGATGAAATCGATCAGCGACTCCTTCGTCTTGTCGGTGAGGTTCACGCGCCGTACGGCCACGGTCACCATTTCGGCGCCGGAGGCCTGGTGCGCATCGGCCATCACCGCGTTGGACGGATATTTGCCGGTGCCGACGACGAGCCGGGAGCGGAACGTCCGGCCGGCGATGATGAGGGGATCGGAAGTCATATTCAAGGCTCAAGGCTCGGCTCAGCCGCCGCCGACGAATCTCACGATTTCGATCTCGTCACCTTCGCGCACCACCGTGTCGTCGTACCGTTGACGCTTTACGACGACGATGTTGTGTTCGACGGCGACGATACGAGGATCGATATTGAGTCGGGCGAGCAGTGCGCTGATCGTGACCGGGCCGGCGATTTCGAACGGCTCGCCGTTCAATCGTATGGTCAAAGTCTACTCCCAGACTGCCGCAACTGAAAACTGCGCCAGCGTGTCGTTCAGCAACTGGTCGCCGTCGTTGACGAGATGAGCCGGCAGCGTCACTTTCGGCGCCGGAGTCGCAACCGCTTCCGCAATCACTCGCTCGTAGTCTTCGACCATCCGCGGCATCGAGTGTTCGCGCTCCCAATAGCGTCGTCCGGCCGCGCCGAGCGATGCGCGCAGGGCAGGATCCGTCGCCAGCCGCCGCATGGCCAGGCGGAGCGAGTGATCTTCGTCGAGGATGTCTAACGCGACCGTGACAGGGTCGCGGCTCGCGGGATTCGCTGTTCGCGGTTCGGGATCCGATCTGGAGTCAGCCGCGACATCACTGCTAGCTACGATCCGTCGGCGCGCGTGATCCGGAACCCGCGGATCCCGGATCCCGGATCCCGGACCCGGATGTTTCTTCCACGTCCTCGGATCCACTGACGGCACATCTCCCATATGCGCGAGATCGATGGTGATCGTCGGCCGGCCCGCGGCGAGCGCGCGCAGCCAGGGTCCCGACATTTCGCGCGCCGTCGGCCATCGAAGATTCAACGAGACGTCGCAGGACGCGATGCACGCCGTCAAGTCATCTTCAGTGGGCAGGTAGCCGGTCAATGTGACTCGTTCACCCAGTCCGCGCCGTTGCACGTCGGCGGCCACGTCGTAGTGGGGCTGAGCGCTGCCGGCCAGGAGGAGATGGGCGGACGGCGCATACGGCAGGATTGCGCCAAGCGCCTCGAGAACTTGAGGTACGCGCTTGTCAGGTGTCAGTCCTCCGAACACGCCGAACACGATCGCGTCTTCGGCAAGGCCGTAGGCTTTTCGCACGTGTGTTCGGAGGGCTCGAGCGTCCGCCTCGCTGACGAGCGTGCCGTGTGCGAGTCGAATGGAGGCGATCCTGGCCTCCGGCCACTCCTCCCGGATCTGACGGCCGAGCGGCGCCGTGTGAACGGCGGTCAACCGTGAAGCGTCGATCACGAGCCGGGTCATCGGCCAGTCGTAATAGAGGTGATTGTCGAACCCGGCGATCGCGAGCTCGGCCAGATCGGCGGAGACCTCGGGATGATTCGCTGCGAACTCGGCTCGAAAGTCATCGGGCCGTTTCGTGCGAAGCAAGGCAGCTGCGCGCGCGTGGTGCAGATGGGCGTCGTGCAGGACGGTCAGGCCAGGGTACCGGAACAGGTAGGGCCAGATGTAATCGTGATGTGACGAATTCCCGAGCTGATACACCGCCAGGTCGTAGGGCTGCAGGCGCTGACGCCAGACGAACTCGTGAGCGGACAGGAGGGTCGCGCGTCCTCGGCACACCGGCGCACCGGCTGTCGCGGTCGCGTGGACGTAGACGTCGATCGTGTGACGCTTCCCAAGCTCAGCGATCAAATCGGCGCTGCAGGCAGCGATGCCCGAGGGCACCGGCGGCATCGGGCTGAACCACGCGAGGCGCATCTCTCAGTATTGTGTCAGCTTCCAGCGTCCCGCTTCCAGCTGTCCCTTGTGATAGCATTCCGTAGATCAGGCGGCGGTGAAATCCACCGCCGCGGGTGGTCCCCGGGTCGGACGAGGCCCGAACTTTTCTGGGTCCTTTTCTGTCGCATGCACGGCTGGATTCCTATCCTCATCATGCTGGTGCTCGGCGCCGGGTTCGGCGCCGTCAATGTTATTGGCGCGTACCTGGTGGCGCCGAGCAAGCCCACGCCCGAAAAGCTGGCGCCGTACGAGTGCGGGATGCCGCCGGTCGGCGATGCCCGCGAACGTCATCCGGTCAAGTTCTACCTGGTCGCGATGATCTTTCTGCTCTTCGACATCGAAATCGCCTTCCTCTACCCCTTTGCGATGGCCTTGCGGGAGTTGCGCTGGCTCGGCTTCATCCAGATGCTGCTGTTCTTCCTGATCATGCTGGCCGGTTATATCTACGTCTGGCGCAAGGGCGTCTTCGACTGGGGACACGAACACTAAACGATTGCTGATTGTTGATTGCTGATTGCTGATTTTCGTGATTGTCGATTGCGGATTGAGATTGCGGATTGCTTACCATGGCTGAATACGACCCTGAGATTCCCGTCCTGCTCACGACCGTCGACAAGGTGGTCAACTGGGCCCGTCGCTCGTCCATCTGGCCGGTGACGTTTGGGCTCGCGTGCTGTGCCATCGAAATGATGGCGATGAGCGCCTCGCGCTACGACATCGCGCGGTTTGGCGCCGAGGTGTTCCGGGGCTCGCCACGCCAGTCGGATCTGATGATTATCGCCGGCCGATTGTCGCGGAAGATGGCGCCTGTCCTCCGTCGCATCTACGACCAGATGCCCGAGCCCAAGTACGTGATTTCCATGGGCGCGTGCGCGTCGGTCGGCGGGGTGTTCGACAATTACGCCATCGTGCAGGGCGTGGATCAGGTCGTGCCCGTCGACGTCTTCGTGCCGGGCTGCCCGCCCCGGCCCGAATCGCTCATCTACGGCATCGTCCAGCTGCAGAAGAAAATCGACAGGTCAAAGGTTTTCGTGTAATGGAGTCCGCCGCGATCATCGACGTGCTGTCGCGCGCCGTGCCAGCCGCCGGGCTCGAGGCGGTCGCCTCGGGCGATGGCATGCCGACGATGTATGTGTCGCGCGAGCAGCTCGTGGATACGTGCCGCGCCTTGCGCGACATGCCGGAACTGGGCTTTGTATTCCTCGCCGATCTCCTCCCGGTCGACTATCTCCCTCGCGAACCGCGATTTGAAATCGTGTACCTGATGGCCAGCCTGGGTGTCGCCGGCTTTGGTGACACGCCGAAGCGGCTGCGGGTCAAAGTGCGCGTGCCCGGCACGGATGCCACCGTGCCGTCGGTCTCGGGCGTGTGGCCGGCAGCCAGCTGGTCCGAGCGCGAAGCGTACGATTTGTTCGGCATTCATTTCAGCGGCCATCCTGATCTGCGCCGAATCCTGATGCCCGAAGACTGGGAGGGCTTTCCGCTCCGGAAGGACTATCCGGTGCAGATCAAGCAGCCGGTGAAGACGTACGAGCCGCTGCAGGTCTCGCAAGAGCAGTTCGTCGCCAATATCGAAGCGACGAGGGATCGCGCGCGGAACGATTGATGGACGGACACGCGGCTGTCGGCGACGCCGCCGTGGTTCAGGCACTCTTCGACGAAGCGATTGCGCTTCATCGCCGCGTGCGCGAGGGCGTGCAGGAACCCGTCATCGAGGCCGCGACCGCGATCAGGGCGGCGTTCGCGGCGGGGGGCAAGCTGCTGGTGTTTGGAAACGGGGGCAGCGCCGCCGACGCGCAGCACATGGCCGCGGAGCTGGTCGGGCGATTCGAACGGGAGCGCGAGGGGCTGGCGGCCATCGCGCTGACGGCCGACTCGAGCATCGTGACCAGCGTGGCGAACGATTTCACGTTCGACTGGGTGTTTGCGCGGCAGATCGAAGCGCTCGGCAGGCGCGAGGACGTGGCGCTTGGCATCTCGACGAGCGGACGATCCGCGAATGTGCTGACGGCAATCGAGGCCGCCAATGCGCGGGGCATGAAAACCATCGCGTTGACGGGACGCGACGGTGGCACAGTGGGGAAGGCGGCGGCAGTACACATCAATGTGCCGCACGATTCGACCGCCCGTGTGCAGGAAGTGCATCGCACGGTCATACATGCCATCTGTGCTTTGGTGGAAAGAACGAAGTAACTGCATTTCACGATTCACCCGATGACTACGAGCACTGAGCTTCGCCAGGAAACGATGACGGTCAACATGGGGCCGCAGCACCCCAGCACGCATGGCGTGCTGCGGATCGTGCTCGAGCTCTCGGGCGAGACCGTCGTCAACGCCGATACGACGATCGGGTTCCTGCACACGGGAATCGAGAAGACTGCCGAGCAGAAGAAGTGGCAGCAGGTGATTCCGCTGGTCGAGCGCATGGACTATCTCGGCGCCCAGTCGAACAGCCTGGCATTCTGTCTCTCCGTCGAGCGGCTGCTCGGTATCGAAGTCCCCGAACGCGTGCGCAACATTCGCGTGCTGATCGCCGAACTGCAGCGCATCGCGAGCCATCTGGTCTGGCTCGGCACGCACGGGCTCGAAATCGGCGCCGTCTCGGTGATGATGTACTGCTTCCGCGAGCGGGAACTGCTGCTCAACATCAACGAGATGCTCGCAGGGTTCCGGATGTTTCCGAGCTACATCCGGATCGGCGGCTTGCGCGAAGATCTCCCGACCGGATTCCATGACGCGGTCAAGAACTTCCTGGATGCGTTTCCCAGCAAGTTGCAGGAGTACGAGGACCTGCTCACGCAAAACCAGATCTGGCTGAAGCGCACACGGACAGTCGGCATCATCTCCAAGGACGTCGCGGTTGCGTACGGTCTGGTTGGTCCGATGGCGCGGGCCGCCGGAGTGCCGTACGACGTGCGCAGGATCTTCCCCTATCTCGGCTACGACACGTACGACTTCGACGTGCCGGTGGGCACGGCCGGCGATGTCTACGACCGTTACCTGGTGCGCGTCGAAGAGATGCGGCAGAGCACGCGCATCGCGCTTCAGGCGCTGGCGCGCATCACGCCACGGGGTGTCTACGACATCCAGGACTACCGCATCGTGCCTCCGCCCAAGGACAAGGTCTATACCGAGATGGAAGCGCTCATTCAGCACTTCCTGATCTATTCGCAGGGCTTCACCGTTCCGGCAGGCGAGTCGTACGTGCCGATCGAGGGGCCTCGGGGGGAGCACGGATTCTCGATCGTGTCCGACGGTTCGAATCGGCCATATCGCATCAAGCTGCGTGCCCCGTCGTTCTACGCCTGCCAGGCCCTGCCGCTCGCGATCATCGGCGGCATGATCGCCGACGTGATCGCCGTCATCGGATCGACCGATGTCGTCATGGGAGACGTGGATCGATGAGCTTCCATCCGTTGATGGTGTACGACTCGGCCCACTTCCAGAAGTCGGAGCGTGCCCGCCTCGACGAAGGGAAGCCCTTCGAATTCACCCGCGAGCGCCGGGCTGTCCTCGACGACATGTTGACGAAGTATCCGCCTGACCAGAAGCGGTCAGCAGTCCTCGGGGCGCTGTACCTGGTCCAGGAGCAGGAAGGGTACCTGACCGCGAGCGGCATGCGGCACGTCGCGGGGATTCTCGACATGACTGCCGCCGAGGTCGAGGACGTCGCGACCTACTACGTCATGTTCTTCCGGGCACCCGTCGGCAAGTACGTCCTGCAGGTCTGCCGGACCTTGTCGTGTGCGCTCGGCGGGGCCGAACGCGTGACCGAGGCGCTCTCCGAGAAGCTGGGGATCAAGGTCGGAGAAACCGATCCGTCGGGCATGTTCACGCTGCTCGAGTTCGAGTGCCTGGGCGCGTGCGATCGCGCGCCGATCGTGATGGTGAACAACGAGCACTGGCACGAGAAGGCGACGCCCGAGAGTTGTTCGAAGCTGGTTGACGACATCAAAGCCCGCGGCGGAGCGGCGGTGTCGGGGTGCCATTTGAACGTGGAACGGTGATGGAACCAATCCTTACCAAATACATCCGCGAGCCGAACAGCTACACCCTGGACTTCTATCTGAAGCACCAGGGCTACGGCGGGCTGAAGAAGGCGCTCGGCATGAAGCCGAACGACATCATCGAACTGGTGAAGGCGTCGGGCCTGCGCGGACGCGGCGGCGCCGGATTCCCGACGGGTCTCAAGTTCCAGTTCGTGGACAAGAAGACCGAGCCGCGCTACATCGCGTGCAACGCGGATGAAAGCGAGCCCGGCACGTTCAAGGATCACGTGCTGATGGAGCGCAATCCGCACCTCTTGTTCGAGGGCTGCCTGATCGGCTGCTGGGCAATCGGTGCGAAGGTCGCCTACATCTACATCCGCGGCGAGTTCTTCCACGTCCAGAGGATTCTCGAGGCTGAACTGGCCAACGCGTACAAGCAGGGCTACGTCGGCAAGAACATCCTCGGCACCGGCTTCGACTGCGACATCGTCATCCATCGCGGCGCGGGCGCGTACGAAGCCGGGGAGGAGACCGCCCTCATCGAGTCGCTCGAAGGCAAACGCGCGCAGCCGCGCATCAAGCCGCCATTTCCCGCCGTCTCGGGGCTCTACAACAAGCCGACAGCGGTCAACAACGTCGAGACGCTCTGCAATCTCCCCCCGATCATCCTGAATGGCGCTGAGTGGTTTACGTCGCTCGGCCCCGAGAAGAACGGAGGGCCGAAGCTGTTTTGCGTCAGCGGCCATGTGAAGAAGCCCGGCGTGTTCGAAGCGTCGATGAAGACGACGCTCCGCGAGCTGATCTTCGATTACGCCGGCGGAATCCGTGACGGCCACAAGCTGAAGGCGGTCATCCCGGGCGGATCGTCCGTGCCGATTCTGCTCCCCGATCAACTCGACATCCCGGCGAGCTTCGACGATGTGCAGAAGGCCGGGTCGATGCTGGGATCGGCGGGCATCATCGTGATGGACGAGACGACCTGCATGGTCTGGGCGGCCCGCAACCTTCTGTACTTCTACAAGCACGAGTCGTGCGGCAAGTGCACCCCCTGCCGCGAAGGCGGGGACTGGCTCCACAAGATCCTGACGCGCATCGAGAGCGGCGAAGGGGAGATGCGCGACATCGATCTGCTGGTCAGCGTCGGCAACAACATCGTCGGGAAGACGCTCTGTGCGTTCGGCGACGCGGCCGCGACGCCCGCCCTGACGACCGTCAAGCACTTCCGCGCCGAGTTCGAGGCCCACATACGCGAGGGCCGGTGCACCGTGCCGTCCGACTGGCGCGCCTCACGCATGCCCGTGGGAGCGCACTGACATGAGTTGGTTGCCGCCGCCGACGATCATCGCGCAGCTCGGCCTGATCTTCGTCGTCTTCAACATGCTCGTGCATGTCGGCGGCCTTCATGGTCTGGATCGAGCGGAAGGTCTGCGCCTACATCCAGGATCGCAGCGGACCGAACCGGGTGGGCTTCGAAGGCGTGCTTCAGCCGTTCGCTGACGTCATCAAGCTCCTCTTCAAAGAGCAACTGAAGCCGAAGGCGGCCGACACCATTCTCTTCGCGATTGCGCCGATCGTGTCGACGACCGCGGCATTCGCCGCGTTCGCGGTGGTGCCATTTGGCACCGAAACGACGCTCTTCGGCCTCCTCGATCGTCCGATTCCCCTCGAGATCACCGACGTCAACGTCGCGGTGCTCGTGATTTTCGCCATCACGTCGATGGGGATTTACGGGATCGTCCTGGCCGGCTGGAGCTCGAACAGCAAGTACTCGCTCCTCGGCGGTTTGCGCTCGTCCGCGCAGATGATCAGCTACGAGCTGTCGTACGGTCTCGCGATGGCGGCAGTCATCATGATGGCTGGCTCGTTGTCGCTGCGCGAAATCGTGATGAACCAGTCAGGGACATGGTTCGGAATCATTCCGCGCTGGTACATCTTTCTGCAGCCGCTCGGCTTCTTCATCTACCTGACGGCAGGCGTGGCGGAGACCAACCGCGCGCCGTTCGACTTCCCGGAAGCGGAGCAGGAGCTCGTCGCCGGCTACCACACCGAGTACAGCTCGATGAGCTTCGCGATGTTCTTCCTCGCGGAATACGTGAACATGGTCACCGTGTCGGCCGTGGCGACGAGCCTGTATCTGGGTGGCTGGCTCGGACCGTTCCTGCCCGACTGGCTGGCCTGGATCTGGTTCCTCGTGAAAGTGTTCCTGATCCTCTTCTTCTATGTGTGGATGCGCTGGACGCTGCCGCGCTATCGATACGACCAGCTGATGGAGTTCGGCTGGAAATTTCTTTTGCCGCTTGCCGTGTTGAATCTGTTTGCGACGGCAGCGTTGGTCCTCTGGATCGGATAGAAATGGACGTTCTAGCCTTCTACGCGTTTGGCGCAATCGCCGTCATCGCCTCGCTGCTCGTCATCGGCCAGGGAAACCCGATGCACAGCGTGATGCTGCTCATCGTGTCGTTCGGCGCGCTGGCCGGGCTCTACGTGCTGCTCGATGCGCCGTTCACCGCGGTGACGCAGATCATCGTGTATGCCGGCGCCATCATGGTCCTGTTTCTCTTTGTCGTCATGCTGCTGAACGTGCCGAGGGAGGAGCCAGCGCCCCCGACGGTGTCGACGCTGCTCGGGCCGACCGGTATGCGGATCGGGGCGCTGCTGTCGGTGCTGCTCGGTGCGGAGATTCTGTGGGCGCTCGCGCGGGTGGGCATCGGCTGGTTCGCGCAGGGCTCGTCGGCCACGTCGGTGAGTTCCGTCGCGTTGATCGGCAGCGGTATTTTCACCCGCCACGCGTTCGCGTTCGAAGCCACGTCGGTCCTGATCCTGGTCGCGATGATCGGCGCCGTGGTGCTGGCCCGGAAGGAACCCTCGTAATGGTACCGCTCAATTACTACCTCGTGCTGTCTGGCGTGCTGTTCGCGATTGGAACCGCGGGCGTGTTCCTTCGGCGCAACCTGATCACGGTGCTGCTCTCGATCGAGATCATGCTGAACGCGGTCAACCTGACGTTCGTCGCGGTGGGCCGGTACCGCGGATCGGTGGATGGGCAGATCATCACCTTCTTCGTCATGACCGTCGCGGCCGCCGAGGCGGCCATCGGCCTGGCGTTGATCATCTCGCTCTTCCGGCACCGGGAGACGCTGAGCCCCGACGCCTTTACGTCACTCAAATGGTGAGGACTCGTTTCGCTTCGCCGCAGGCTGTCTGATGCTGTTACTGATTCCACTGTTTCCGCTTGCCGGCTTCGTCATCAACGCCGCCCTCGGGCGCCGGTTGTCGAAGTCGCTGTCGGGCGGGCTCGCGTGCGCCGCGATGATCGCCTCCTTTGCGGTGTCGGCATTCCTGGTGTCGGGCGTGACGGGCGAGCACGCCGCGCCGCTCGAGTTCACCGCGTTCGAGTGGATGACCTCCGGCAACCTCCGCATTCCGTTCACGCTGCGGCTGGATCATCTCTCGGCCCTGATGATCCTCGTCGTGACCGGCATTGGATCATTGATTCACATCTATTCGACCGGCTACATGCACGACGAGAGCGACGGGGAGTACGCGCGGTACTTTTCGTACTTGAACCTGTTCGCGTCGTTCATGCTCGTCCTGGTGCTCGGCGCGAACTTCCCGGTGATGTTCGTCGGCTGGGAAGGGGTGGGTCTCTGCTCGTACCTCCTCATCGGATTCTGGTTCCGCAAGCAGTCCGCAGCCGACGCCGGCAAGAAGGCCTTCATCGTCAACCGCATCGGCGACTTCGGCTTCGTCCTCGGCATGCTGCTGATCTTTGCGATCTTCGGCACGCTCGACTTCCAGCAGGTCGCAGCCGCGGCGGACGCGCGAGCCGTCGAGCACGGCGCCATGGGTGTCCTCACGGTCGCAACGCTGCTGCTGTTCCTGGGGGCGACCGGCAAGTCCGCGCAGATTCCGCTCTACGTCTGGCTGCCGGACGCGATGGAAGGTCCGACCCCCGTGTCCGCGCTGATTCACGCGGCGACGATGGTGACGGCCGGCGTCTACATGATTGGACGCAACGCGGTCCTCTTCTCCCACGCGCCGATCACGATGTCGGTGGTCGCGGCAATCGGCGCGGCGACGGCGTTGATGGCTGGAACGATCGGCCTGGTCCAGAACGACATCAAGCGCGTGCTCGCGTACTCGACCGTCTCGCAGCTGGGCTACATGTTCCTGGCCATGGGTGTGGGCGCCTACGCGGCCGGCATCTTTCACCTCTACACGCACGCCTTCTTCAAGGCGCTGCTGTTTCTCGGATCGGGTGCGGTGATTCACGCGCTCGCCGGCGAGCAGGATCTGCGCAACATGGGCGGGTTGAAGAAGTACCTCCCGGTGACCTACTGGACGTTCTTGATTGGGGCGCTGGCGATCGCCGGCGTGCCTCTCCTGTCAGGGTTCTTCAGCAAGGACGAGATTCTCTTCCGCACGTTTACCGCGAACAATCCGTACCGACTGCTGTTGTGGGGCATCGGGATGGTCACGTCGCTGCTCACGGCGACCTACATGTTCCGGCTGGTGTTCCTGGCGTTTCACGGCGAGCGTCGACAGGCGGCGGGTCACGCCGAACCGGGCCACGGCGGGCACGGAACGCACGGGTCACACGACACGCACGGCCACGGCCATGCGCCCCACGACGCGCCCCCGTCGATGGCGATTCCGCTCATCGTGCTGGCGATCGGCTCGATCTTTGCCGGCTACGTAGGAGTTCCGCACGCCCTGAAGGGCAACAATCGCATCGAGCGGTTTCTCGAGCCGAGCTTCGAGGCGTCTGACGCGGGTCGTAGGCTGGACGCCGGCGCCGCGCCGGCGGTCGAAAGCGGCGGACAGCTTCGTTCGGTGTCGATCCAGGAGACGCAGGCGGCCGCCGATACCTCCGAGGATCGCGAGTCCACGGAACTCCAGCTGATGGCACTCTCGAGCGGTGTTGCCCTGGCGGGGATCGGTATCGCGTGGTACTTCTGGCGGCGGAGCCAATCCGCCGCCGATGCCATGGCCGCACGCTTCCGCGGGCTCCACACACTTCTCCTCCACAAATACTACGTGGACGAGCTGTACGACTCGGCAATCGTGCAGCCGATCAAGTTGCTGTCAACCGGCGGCCTGTGGAAGGGCGCCGATGCCGGATTGATCGATGGCGCGGTGAACGGTGTGGGGCAGACGGTGCGCGCCGCGAGCGGCGTGCTGCGGCGTGCCCAGACCGGATCGGTCCGCACCTATGCGGCATCGCTCTTCCTCGGTGTCGTGTTGATTCTCGGCTGGTACCTGCTGAAGGCCTGATGATCCTTTCACTGATCGTGTTTTTGCCGCTCGCCGGCGCGCTGCTCGTCCTTCTTGCCGGAGGCAGCGGCGACCGGCCCGAAAAGGAACGCGTCGTTCGCGCGATCGCGCTCGGCGTGTCGCTGCTCACGTTTGCCGCGACGCTGCTCCTGTGGTGGCGCTTCGATCCGACGAGCGCGGACTACCAGTTCGTCGAGCGTCATGCCTGGATGCCGGCGTTCGGGATCCAGTATTTGATCGGCGTCGATGGGATCAGCCTGTTCCTCATCGTCCTGACCGGATTCCTGACACCGCTCGCGCTGCTGTCGTCGTGGGATTCCGTGCACAAGAACGTGAAGATGTTCGTGTTCTTCCTGCTGGCGCTCGAGAGCTCGATGCTGGGCGTGTTCGTCGCCATCGATCTCTTCCTCTTCTACATGTTCTGGGATTTCGTCCTGATTCCGATGTACTTCCTCATTGGAATCTGGGGCTACGAGCGGCGGGTCTACGCCGCGGTGAAATTCATCCTGTACACGATGGCGGGCAGCGTCCTGATGCTCGTCGCCATCATCGGCCTGGCCTCGGCGTATGCGGCGGCGAACGGCACACCGAGCTTCAGCCTGATCGATCTCCAGAGGCTTACGCTGTCGTGGCCGATGGAACGGTGGTTCTTCCTGGCATTTGCGGTCGCGTTCCTGATCAAGGTGCCGCTCTTCCCGTTCCACACGTGGCTGCCCGACGCGCACGTCGAGGCGCCGACCGCGGGCTCGGTCATCCTGGCCGGCGTCATGCTGAAGATGGGGACCTACGGGCTCGTGCGATTTGCGTTCCCGCTGTTCCCCTCGGCCGCGATGCACTACGCGCCGTGGATTGCCGCGTTCGCGGTGATCGGGATTATCTATGGCGCGCTGGTGGCCATGGTGCAGCCGGATCTCAAGAAACTCGTCGCGTATTCGAGCGTGAGCCACCTGGGATTCGTCGTCCTGGGGCTCTGCGCCATGAACGCGCAGGGGCTCCAGGGGGCCATCTACCAGATGCTGAACCATGGCGTCAGCACCGGCGGCCTCTTCATGATCGTCGGCATGTTGTCGGATCGCCGCCACACCCGGTTGATCTCGGAATTCGGCGGGCTGAAAGCGGTCATGCCCCGGTTCGTCGCCGCCTTCCTGCTCGTGACCCTCTCGTCGATCGCGCTTCCAGGCATGAACGGATTCGTCGGCGAGTTCCTGATCCTCGTCGGCGGCTTTCTGTGGAATCCGAAGTTTGCAGTGTTCGCGGCCTCGGGCGTGATTCTCTCTGCCGTTTACATGCTGTGGATGTTCCAGCGGGTGAACTACGGCGAGGTGACGAACCCCAAGAACAAGGGGATGCCTGATCTTCTCCCGCGCGAATGGGCCCTGATGGTGCCGACGATTGGGATGGCGATCGTCATGGGTGTCCTGCCAAACGTGTTCCTCAATCCGATGGCCCCGTCCGTCAAGAAGACCATCGAGCGCGTGACGGGACGCAGCTACGCGACGGGCGCGGTTCGCGGTTCGCAGTTCGCGGTTCGGAAGGGCCCGGAGTCGGCACAGGCGGCATCGAGTCGCGAGAAGGCGCCGGCTTCCACCTCCGACTTGCGAGCAGCGAAGAGCGAACAGCGAATCGCGAACGGATCGCGACTTGATCGGATCCCGGATTCCGCCCCGTCCACGGATCCCGGCACGGAGCACGTCTCATGACTGAATACGCCGGGATCATTCCCATCGTCATCGTCGGGCTGTCAGCCGCGGCGGCCATGCTCGCGGAAGCGTTCCGGCAGCGAGGCGAGCGCATGCCGATTGCGGGCCTCGGCCTCATCGGCCTCGTGGGCGCCGCCATCGCGTCCGGATGCCTCTGGAACAGCGACGCGCACAGCATGGGCGTCATCCGGTCGGACAACTTTGCGCTCTTCATCAACATCGTCCTCTGCGCGATCGGCATCCTGACGATGCTGTTTTCGAATGATGTGATTGAGCGCGAGCAGATCCCGGCCGGCGAGTGACTACGCCCTGACGCTGTTTGCGATCTGCGGAATGATGATGATGGCGGCGGCGACGGATCTGCTCGTCATCTTCATTGCGCTCGAAATCCTGTCGCTCGCCGTGTATGTCCTCACCGGCATCCGCCGCCAGAGCGCGGCTGGTGCCGAGGCGGCGTTCAAGTACTTCCTGCTCGGCGCGTTTTCCAGCGCCTTCTTTCTCTATGGCATCGCGTTCGCGTTTGCGTTATCAGGCTCGACGCGGATCGAGGAGATCGGCACGGCTCTCTCGTCGCAGGCGACCGGCGCGCCTGGTACCGTGGCGCTGCTGGCTGTCGGCCTGCTGGCGGTCGGCTTTGCGTTCAAGGTGTCGGCCGTTCCATTCCACATGTGGACGCCGGATGCCTACGAGGGCGCACCGACCATCGTGACGGCCTTCATGTCCACAGGTGTCAAGGCCGCGGCGTTTGCCGCTTTCGCGCGGGTCTTCTTGTCGCCGCTCGAGCCGCTGCAGGGTCAATGGATTCCAGTTCTCTCCGCCATAGCGGCCGTCACGATGATCTTCGGCACGGTCGTTGGCGTCGTGCAGACGAACGTGAAGCGGATGCTCGCCTACTCGAGTATTGCGCACGCCGGGTATCTGCTGCTGGGGATCGTGTCGGCCAACAGCGCAGGGAAGGCGGCGATTCTGTTCTACCTGCTGGCCTACGCGGTCACCAACATCGGCGCGCTCGGTATCGTGGCGCTCCTGGGCACCGGGCAGCATCAGCATGATGAGCTTCGTGATTTCGCGGGCTTGTGGCGTTCGCGCCCGGCGCTTGCCGGGCTGATGACGGTCTTCCTGTTGTCGCTCGGTGGCATACCACCGACGGCTGGCTTCATCGGCAAGTGGTACATCTTCAGCGCCGCCGTCCAGGAAGGACACTACTGGCTGGCGATCATCGGCGTGCTGACGAGCGTCGTGTCCGTGTTCTTCTATCTCCGGATCGTGGTCATGATGTACATGACCGAAGGACCGGAGACGCTCCGTCCACGGATTGCCGCTCCCGCGGTAGCCGGACTGGCGATCGCCGTGATCGCGGTTTTCTACCTCGGCATCCTGCCCACACGAGTGCTCGATCTCGCGCTCGATTCCATTTCGACGATTTTCTGATCCAGAGCCCGGCGGCGTTCCCTCCGTCCTCTTCCTGTCCCCAAACCTCCCGCTATAATGTCGCTCTCGCTACGGAGCTGATTCCATGAACAGATTGCTGGTGCTGTCGGCCGCCGTGACCATCGCGGCGACCGTTTCGATGTCTGGACAAGACGGGAGCGGGTTCGACGCGCAGGCCCTGAAGGGCATCGAGGTGAGGAGCCTTGGTCCCGCTCTCGCGACCGGGCGCATCCAGGACGTCGAAATCGATCCGAAGAACCCGAGTGTGTGGTATGTCGCGTCCGCATTCGGCGGCCTGTGGAAAACCACGAATCGCGGTATTACCTTCACGCCCGTCTTCGACGATCAAGGCTCCTTCACACTGTGCTGTGTCGTCGTCGATCCGAAGGACTCCAACATCGTCTGGGTGGGCTCCGGCGAGAACGCCAGCCAGCGCAGCGCGCATTTCGGCGACGGCGTCTACAAGTCCACTGACGCTGGAAAGACGTGGAAGAACGTCGGCCTGAAGTCGTCGGAGCACATCGGCAAGATCATCATCGACCCGCGCAACTCGAACGTCGTCTATGTCGCCTCGCAGGGCCCGCTGTGGTCCGCCGGTGGCGAGCGGGGGCTCTACAAGACCGCCGATGGCGGAACGACATGGAATGCGGTACTGACCGTCAGCAATGACACCGGGATCAGCGATGTCGTATTCGACGTCAAGAACCCGGACATTCTTTACGCCTCGTCGTATCAGCGCCGGCGTGCGGTCGGTCAGATGATTGGCGGCGGTCCAGAAGGCGGGATCTTCAAGTCGACCAATGCGGGAAAGACATGGACGAAGCTCACGAACGGACTCCCGAAGGATGACGTCGGGCGGATCGCGCTCGGGGTTGATCCGAGAAACCAGAAACGCGTGTATGCGCTCATCAGCGCGAAGGCGCCCAGAGGCCGCGGCGGTTTTGGCCAGGTGACTCCCGAATCTTCATCCGGCCCCGTCGTGGACGAGGCCGGTTTCTATCGCTCTGACGATGCAGGTGCGACGTGGGCGCGGATTGGACGAACCGTGCCGAATCCCGGGCGGGGCCGGGGCGCCGGAGGCGCACAGGGTGGGTCTGGCGCCGAGGCTGCCAGGGGTGCCGCGCCTGCCGCGACCGAAGCGACGGGTGAATGGTATCGGGGAGGCGGCGCCGCGTACTACCAGGAGATCTTCGTCGATCCCTATCGGCCAGACACGATCTACTCCGTCAACACCAACCTCGATCGCAGCACGGACGGCGGCAAGACCTGGCGTCAGACGAACTGGGAAGAGACCGGCATGCACGTCGACCATCACGTCGTCGAGTTCGATCCGAGTGACAAGAACCACATCCTGATTGGCAACGACGGCGGGCTTTACGAAACGTACGACGAGGGCGCGACGTTCCGGTTCTTCGCGAGCATCCCGGTTACGCAGTACTACCGCGTCTCTGTCGACAACGCGAAGCCGTTCTACCACGTGTGCGGGGGCGCGCAGGACAACTGGTCGGAGTGCGGGCCGTCGAGGACGCTCAGTCCGTGGGGAATCCGCACCAGCGACTGGTACGTCGTGGGCGGGGGGACGGGTTCCAGACGAGGAACGATCCCGAGGATCCGAACATCGTTTACGCAACGTCCCAGGACGGCAATGTCCGCCGTGTCGATCTCCGCAACACGGGGCAATCGAAGAGCATTCGTCCGTCGCTCGCGGGCGCGCAGGCGAGCTCGGATGAGGGCGGAGGACTTCCGGGCGGAGGTCCCCCGGGAGCCATGGGTGGCGAGGGCGGACGAGGTGCTGAAGGTGGCAGAGGAGCCACAGGCGCCCAGGGTGCTACGGGTGCCCAGGATACTGAGGGCGGCAGGGGGGCTCAAGGTGCGGCGGGTGCGCAGGGTGGACCAGGCCGCGGCGGACGTGGCGGTGGAAGAGGTGGTGGGAACGCGGACCGTGCGAACTGGGACGCACCCTACATCATCAGCCCGCACGCGCCCAGGCGCCTCTATTGGGCCAGCAACTACGTCTATCGATCGGACGATCGCGGCGACAGCTGGACTCGCATCAGTCCGGATCTGACCAGGCAACTCAAGTGGGAAGAGCTTCCGATTATGGGCAAGGTGTGGCCGGCGGATTCGGTGGCGTATCACGAATCCACGACCGCGCTCAGCAACATCGTGTCGCTCGACGAGTCGCCGTTGATGGAAGGGCTGATCTACGCGGGCACGGACGATGGCCTGTTGCAGGTGACTGAGGACGGCGGGAAGAACTGGCGGAAGATCGAAGATTTTCCCGGGGTGCCGAAATGGACGTACGTCTCCGATATCTTCGCGTCCCCGCGTGATGTGAATACCGTGTTCGTGGCGTTGAACAACTGGCAGCGGGGCGACTACAAGCCTTATCTCGTGAAGAGCGCCGATAAGGGGCGTACGTGGACCAGCGTTTCAGGCAACCTGCCCGATCGTCACGACGTGTGGTCGGTGATTCAGGATCACATCAACGGCAATCTGCTGTTTGCGGGGACCGAGTTTGGACTGTTCACCAGTGTTGATGGCGGCGCGAACTGGGTGCAGCTCAAAGGCGGCATGCCGACCATCCAGGTTCGCGACATGGCGGTGCAGAAGCGCGAGAACGACCTGGTGCTTGGAACATTCGGTCGCGGCTTCTATGTCCTGGACGACTACAGTCCGCTGCGCGAGATCACGCCCCAGACGCTCGCAGAGGATGTGCACCTCTTTCCTCTCCGCGATCCGTATCTGTTCAGCCCGACTGGGCTTGCCCCGGCGGGTACCGCGGGCATCGGCGCCATGGCGGGCAACTGGACGAGCCCGAATCCGCCGTTCGGCGCCGTGCTGACCTACAACGTCAAGCAAGCGCTGCCAGCTGACGCGAAGCTCGTGCTGACGATTACGGACGACGCCGGACGTCAGGTGCGCCGCATGGAGATCGACAAGCAGCCTGGCCTCCGCCGCGTACCGTGGAACCTGCGCAGCGATTCCCCACCGCCTGGTCAGAATCAACAGCAGGGTCGTGGCTTCGGCGGCCGCGGCGGTCCACCACAGGGGCCGCTCGTCGCACCTGGCCGCTATCGCGCGACGCTCGGAAAGTTGGTCGGCGACACGGTCACGCCCCTTGGAGCGCCACAGTCGTTTACCGTGGTGCAGATCGCGCAATGATCCTTGGCGCCAGCTTCACTGTCGAACTGCACGCGCCGACGGCAGTCAACATCGAAGATCCGAAGATCGAAGATCCGAAGGAAGACCAAAAGACCTGAGACTGTATGGATTCCGCAGTGTTGGCCCGACCGCGTCCCTGCGCCGACCGCAGGTCGGCGTCGGGCCAGCGGCGAGAAGCGACATGACTAATCTCAGGTCTCGTTCATCTCTTCTACAGCAGCGTCGGTCCATTCGCTTCGACGACGTGACAGTGCTCCGGAGGTACTTGGCTCCTCCTTCGGATCTTCGGGCCTTCGGATCTTCGACGTAGCCGTCAGCGCGTGCAGCGCGACAACTGAACATTGCTTGATTCCGCACGATCTTGACGCCCAGTCGTCCTCGATGGGACACTGCCGCCCGTCTTGCCATCGCTCGTCCTGTCGCGATCGCACTCTCCTGACTAGAGGTCGTTCATGAGTTCGTTCCGTCGAATCGTTCGCGCTGCCCTTGTAGCTGTATTCATTCCATTGCTTGTTGCGACCGTGTTCCCGCAGGGCGTGGCACCTGTGCAACAGCCGCCGATGATCAACCAGTCGACAGACGGCTTGCTGAAAGCATTCCGCTTCCGTTCGATTGGGCCCGCGAGCATGGGCGGACGCATCGACGACATCGCGGTCTCGGAAAGCGATCCGAGCGTCATCTACGTCGGCTACGCGGTCGGCGGCGTGTTCAAGTCAGACAACAACGGCACGACCTTCATGCCCGTGTTTGAAACCTACGGCACGGCGTCGATTGGCGACATCGCCATTCACCCGACCAATCCGAACGTTGTCTACGTAGGAACCGGCGAGGCGAACAACCGGCAGACGTCGTCGTTCGGCGATGGCATCTACAAGACGACGGATGGCGGCAAGACGTTCACGAACGTCGGCCTCAAAGAGACCCAGACGATCGCGCGAATCGCGATCGATCCGAAGAATCCCGAGACCGTGTACGTCGCGTCGCCTGGCCACCTCTTTGGTCCGAATCCGGAGCGCGGGGTGTTCAAGACGACCGATGGCGGCAAGACGTGGAACAAGGTCAAGTTCATCGACGACGACACCGGGTTCACGGACATCGCGATCGATCCATCGAACAACAACATCCTGTACGCCGCCAGTTATCAACGCCGCCGCAGCGGCTGCTGTTTCAACGGCGGTGGCCCTGGGAGTGCACTCTGGAAGACGACCGACGCCGGAAAGACATGGACGAAGCTGACGGGTTCCGGCCTGCCTGGCGGCACCTACGGCCGTATCGCGCTCGACGTGTCTCGTTCGAGCCCCAATGTCGTGTACGTGCAGATTGAGGCGGGTCCGACCGGCGCTCCGGCTCCGGCGCGGGGTGCCGATCCGAACCGCGAGCACGGAAGCGACGCCTCCCGGCGCGGCCGCCGTGACTGCTCCTGGCACGGCGCCTCCAGCTGCGGGCGCTCGCGGCGCCAACCCGCAGCAGCAGGCGGCCGCGGGCGGAGGTGGTGCCGGAGGCGGTGGTGGCCGAGGAGGTTACAACTGGTGCAACAACGCCGGGCCTGGGCGCGGCTACGCTCGCGGCGCGGAACCTGCCGGCGCGGCCGTCCCTCCGCTCGATCCCGCGCGGGGTGGCCTGTTCCGTTCAGACAACAAGGGAGCGTCGTGGACGATCGTCAGTAACTGCAACTCTCGGCCGATGTACTTCAGCCAGCTCCGCGTCGATCCGTCGAACGACAAAGCGGTCTACGTTGCGGGTCTCCCGGTCGCGAAATCGCTTGACGGCGGCAAGACGTTCGCGACGCTCGACGAGGCAGGGGGCAACGGCGAACCTGGTCACGTGGATCAGCACGCGATCTGGATCGACCCGAAGAACCCCAGGCACCTGATGATCGGCAATGATGGCGGCCTGAACATCAGTTGGGATCAGGGCAAGACATGGGACTTCGTGAACACGATGGCGACCGCGCTGGCCTACTGGGTGTCGGCCGATATGCGTCGTCCGTACTACGTCTATGTCGGTCTTCAGGACAACGGAAGCTGGGGCGGTCCGAGCGCGACGCGAACCACCAACGGCATTCTGAACTCGGATTGGTTCGGCATCGGCGGCGGCGACGGGTTCCAGACCGCCGTCGATCTCGAGCGACTACAACATCGTGTACACGGAATCCCAGGACGGGAACACCAACCGGTACGATCTGCGCGGAACGGGACGATCCGGGAGCATTCGACCGCGAGGGCCGGGTGAGCGGGGACGAGGATTCGGAGGAGGCGCCGGTGGCAGAGGTGCCGCGGCCGCCAGGGGGGCGCGGCTGCGCCGGGAGCGCCGGGAGCTCCGGCTGGCGCAGCACCGGCTGGCGCAGCGCCGGGTGCACCAACCGAGGAAACCCCGACACCGCCGCAGCAGGCGGCCGGAGCATTCGGTGGGCGCGGTGGACCTCCCAACGTTCTGAACGCCGGTCCGAGCGATGCGTATCGATTCAACTGGAACACTCCGATCATGCTGTCTCCGCACAACCCGAGCATCGTATGGCTCGGAGGCAACCGGCTGTTCAGGTCGTACAACCGCGGCGAGACATGGATGGCGAGCGCTGATCTCACGAAGAACATCGATCGGAACACCGTTGCACTGATGGCGGTGCCAGGAGACAGGACGCAGCTTTCCAAGAACGACGGCGTGGTCTCGTACAGCACGATCATCTCGATCTCGGAATCGCCCGTGCTGCCCGGCGTCGTGTGGGCGGGGACCGACGATGGGAACGTGCAGGTGAGCCGCGATTCGGGCGCGACATTCACCGAAGTCGGAAAGGCGATGCCGGGCCTGCCTGCGAATCATCAGTACTGGATCTCCAGGATCGACGCGTCGCACTTCGACGCGGGGACTGCTTATGTGGCGGTCGATGGCCATCGCAACGACGATCTCAAGCCGTACCTGTTCGTGACGCGCGACTACGGCAAGAGCTGGACGAGCATCGCCGGCAACCTGCCGCCGTTCGGCAACATCCAGGTCGTTCGCGAGGATCCGAAGAACAAGGATCTGCTTTACGTCGGCACGGAGTTCGGGCTCTACATCTCGCTCGACGGCGGGAAGCAGTGGCAGCGGTTCATGAACAACCTGCCGACGGTGCGGGTTGACGACATCCTCGTGCACCCGCGCGACAACGATCTCATCGTCGCGACGCATGCGAGGAGCCTGTGGATCGCCGACGACATCACGCCGCTCCAGCAGATGGCGTCCGTAGGATCGCAGGACGTGGTGCTGTTCGATGTCAGGCCAGCCGTTGCGTATCTGGCCGATCGCCAGCGCGGCCAGCAGACGGGCGGTCAGAAAGCCTTCGTCGGCGAGAATCCTCCGCGCGGGACCGCCATCAGTTACTACCTGAAGTCCGCCGCGACCGGTGACGTGAAGATCACGATCGCCGACGCGACGGGGCGCACGATCCGGACGCTGGACGGACCGAAGGACCAGGGGATCAATCGAGTCCAGTGGAACCTGGGGCCGCAGCCGCTTGGCGCGGGCCGGGGTTTCGGCGGTGGCCGCGGCGGCGCCGCCGTCGACGCCGGCACCTATATCGTCACCCTGACGGCGAACGGCATGACGCTCACGAAGCCTCTAACCGTGCTCCAGGACATCTGGATGAACGAACGGTAATGGATTGCTGATTGCTGATTGCTGATTGCTGAATGTGGATTCTGGGTGCAGTTGATTTGGGATTTCACCCGCATCTACGTTCGTCCCAGAAATCTGCAGAATTGATCCGGTCCAAAAGTCAGGATCTGTCCACCGGGAATCTGAATGGACGGGCGTCACTGGTCGGAAACCTTTGATGCAGCGGAACTTCCCCTCCGACTGATTTCGAGACGTCGCCAATTCGTTGGATCGTCACGCAGTCCATCCCTAAATGTCGGAAATCTAGAGAGATATTCCATTTTTGGCGGTTGACTGCCGGAACTGGGAGGAGTAGTGTGTCCGGCGACAGAGGGCCGAGTTCGGTGACGAACGACGGTCCTGGTCCGCTCTCCATCCCCCCGGGTCGCGCGATTTTGTAAGTCTTGCAAGTTGTCTCGTTCAAGGAGCATGTGATGAACCACAGGCTGTTGCGTGTGATCACGCCACTGGTGTGTGTGGCGCTGATGTCCTCCCTGGCGTACGGGCAAGTCACGACGTCGCTATCAGGAACCGTTACCGATACGTCTGGTGCCGTCCTTCCAGGCGCCGACGTTGTCGCGAAAGCCGACGAAACCGGCACCACTTTCACCGCCGTGACCAACGAGCGGGGCCTCTTTACGATTCCGGCCATGCCCATCGGGCGCTACACGGTCACCGTCTCGTTGTCGGGATTCAAAACCGTCGCGCTCTCCGACATTCGCATCAGCACCGCAACGGCCGCGCAGGTGAACGTCAAGCTCGAGATCGGCGCGCTCGCCGAGACCGTGACCGTCAAGAGCGGCACCGAGGTGGTCCAGACGCAGGCGAACACGCTCGGTGCCACGCTCACGACCGAACAGATCAGCAGGCTCCCGATGGTCACGCGCGACACGCTGTGGGGCGCCGTTCCGTTCCTGGCCGGCGTCGACACCACCACTGGTCCACGGGCGTCAACGATCAACGGGCTGCCTTCGGGCGCGATCAACATCTCGATCGACGGCGTCAACACGCAGGACAACAACAACCGATCCGCGACCGGCACCGGCGGCGGCTGTGGATTCTTCTCGCTGATCAGCCCGCGCCTCGACGCGGTGGAAGACGTGACGATCGCGACGGGTGCGCAGGGAGCAGACTCGGCCGGACAGGGCGCCGTCCAGATCAAGTACACCACGCGCTCCGGGACCAACCATTACACGGGCAGCGCCTACTTCTACGATCGCGATCCACGGTGGAACTCGAACTACTGGTTCAACAACCGCGATCGGGACCCGGACCCCGCGACAGGCAAGGCGCCGAAGGACCTCGTAAAGGTCTATCAGCCCGGGTTCCGCGTCGGCGGACCAGTTCAGCTCCCTGGCCTCTACGATGGCCACGATAAGACGTTCTTCTTCTTGAACTACGAGCAGTTCCGCCAGCCCGGTCAGGTGTCGCGCACCCGCCGGATCATGACGCCGGGCGCGCAGCAGGGGAATTTCACCTACGGTAGCCAGACGATCAACGTGCTCTCGGTTGCGGCCGCCAACGGACAGACCTCGGTGATCGATCCGACCGTCAAAAAGCTGCTGGCCGACATCTACTCCTCGACGTCAGCCGGCACGCTGAAGGCGAAATCCGATCTCAACGTGCTCGATTTCAACTACACGGCAACCGCGAAACAGCTTCGTCAGTATCCGACGTGGAGAATCGACCACAACCTCACGACGAACAACCGGATTTCGTACGCGAGCTACTTCCAGAAGTACGAGAGCTATCCCGACACGCTGAACAACGCCGAGCCGAGATTCCCCGGATTCCCGGTCGCCGGCGGTCAGAACTCGAATCGCTGGAACTGGAACATCCAGGCGCGGTCCACGATCGGGAAGAACCTCGTCAACCAGTTCGTGACCGGTTACACGGCATCTCACGTGTTCTTCTTCACCGAGATTACGCCGTCGTCGTTTTCCGGCGGATCCGCCGGCGATCAGGCCGGGTACTCGCTGAACATCGGCGCGTTCGCGACGACCAGCAACAACGACATCACGACGCCGACGGCAAGCCGCGCGCCCCAGGAGCGCATCAACCCGACGATCGACGTCAGCGACACGGTGACATGGCTGAAGGGGGCGCACAACATCAGCCTTGGCGGATCGTTCACCCACGTAGGCCTATGGGCGTACAACCAGAACGTGGTGCCGCAGGTCAACTTTGGCCTCGCAACCGGCGACCCCGCCGACGCGATGTTCAACACGACGAACTTTCCGAACGCTTCGAGCACGAACCTCGCGGATGCCCGGGCGCTGTATTCGGTGCTGACGGGGCGGGTCAGCTCGATCAACGCGGATGCCCGGCTCGACGAAAACAGCGGCAAGTATGTGTACTTGTCGCCTGGCGTCCAGCGTGGTCAGCTGCACGAGTTCGGCGGCTTCATTCAGGATCAGTGGCGCGCCCGCGAGAACCTGACGATCAACGCTGGCTTGCGCTACGAGTACCAGTTCCCGTTCGTGTCGCGGAACGACAGCTACGCGACGGCGACGGTCGGCGACATCTGGGGCGTATCCGGTGTGGGGAACCTGTTCAAGCCGGGCACGATGACCGGCACGGTCTCGCAGTATCAGAATCTGACGCAGAACACGAACGCCTACAAGGCGGACATGAACAACCTCGCACCGACGCTCGGCTTGACGTACCGGCCGACGGCGCAGAAAGGGTTGTTCCATTCGATCCTTGGCAACGATGGGGACACCGTCTTTCGCGCTGCGTATACGCTGGCTTACAGCCGCGGCGGCATGGGCGACTTCACGGCGATCTATGGCGCGAATCCCGGCATCACGATCACGACGGATCGAACGCAAGGCCGGAACAACCTCGTGCTCGACAACCAGGGGCTCCCGCTTCTCCTCAGCCAGACGGCCCGGCTGGGGGCCCCGCCGTTCCAGGACGCACCGGTGTACCCGAATTCAGGGCTCATCACCGACCAGATCAACACGTTTGAACCACACCTGCAGGTGCCCTACGCCCAGTCGTACACCGCAGGCTGGCAGCGCGCGCTCAACCGGAGCACCGCGCTCGAGGTTCGCTACGTCGGGACGCGATTCCTCCAGAGTTTCGTTGACTACAACTTCAACGAGATCAACACCAAGGAAAACGGGTTCCTCGACGAATTCCGCGTGGCGCAGGCCAACCTGCAGGCGAACATCAGAGCCGGTGCAGGACCGGGCTGTATCGGAGGGGTCACGACGGCAGGTTGCCAGAACAACTTCGCCTACACTGGCGCCGCCGGAACCGCACCGCTCCCGATCTTCGCTGCCGCGTACAACACGCTCTCGAAGGCCGAACTCGGGCAATCCCGCTGCGTATACAGGCTCGAACTGGACCAATACGACCTTCCTCGGGTTCCTGGCGCTCTACAACCCGAACCCGGGCGGATTCGCCAGCACGAACACGACGAACGGGCTGATCGGGAACAGCACGTTCCGTCAGAACCTGGTCACCGCCGGCTATCCCACGAACCTCTTCATCGCGAACCCCGACAAGATCGGTGGTGCGTTCATCCGAGGCAATGGTGGCGGCACGCGCTACGACTCGTTGCAAGTCGAACTGCGGCGCCGGCTGTCGAAGGGCCTGCTGGTCGAGGGCAACTACGTCCTCGGCAAACAGACCAACGGCACGCGGTACTCGTTCCGCGTTCCACGCGAATGGACGCTGGACGACGGCCCGCGACATGCCGTCAAGGTGAACTGGCTGTACGAGCTGCCGTTCGGGCGCGGGCGCGCTTTCGGCAGCAACGTCAACGGCTTCGTCGACAAGCTGATCGGCGGCTGGGAGTTCGACGGCGGCGGACGCGTGCAGAGCGGGTTGATCCTCAGCTTCGGCAACGTCCGCTTGGTTGGTATGTCTGACAAGGATCTGCAGAAGGTCTACAAGATCGAGGAGCGCATGGATGCGTCCAGCAACAAGCAGCTGCTCTTCATCCTTCCGCAGGACATCATCGACAACACTATCAAGGCGTTCAGCACCAGCGCGACGTCGTCGACGGGCTACGGGTCACTCGGTGCCCCGAGCGGCCGGTACTTCGCGCCGGCGAACGGACCGGACTGTCTCCAGGTCGTCACGGGCGATTGCGCGCCACGCGATCACTGGGTGACGGGTCCGAAGATCGTGACGTTCGACCTCAGCGCGGTCAAACGCATCACGCTGGTCGGCCACACGAACTTCGAGTTCCGGGCCGAGATGCTGAACGCGTTCAACAACATCAACTACACGGCGGTCGCCCAGACGGGCAACAGCGCGACGATCAACCAGATCACCGCCGCGCAGCGCGACGTGAACAACACCCAGAACCCCGGCGGACGCCTGATGCAGTTCGTCTTCCGCCTGACGTTCTAACGCACCTGGCTGCTGGCTGTTGGCGGCTGGCTCCTGGCTGCTGGCGCAATACGACGCCGGCGATGAATCAATCATCGCCGGCGTTTTCTTTTTCGCTTGTCGGTTTCGACAGCGGGAACCGTAAGACCCCGGCTCCTCTTCTCCCATCGGATCCGGATCCCGGATCACGCAGACCGCCAGCCCAGAAGCCAGCAGCCAAGAGCCAGAAGCCAGCAAGCGAAGCCCCTCGGAGGCTAAAAGCGCGACGCCTTGATCGCTGTATCCGAGCGCGCCCAGCTCGCTCGCAGATCGGCGTCGACCGTGGCTGTTGGCTTGCCCTGTCCCTTCAGCGCGAGCTGCAATCCTGTCAACGACCATCCGTTGTGCGGATGCCGGGTGAGATCCTGACGATAGACGCGTTCGGCCTCGGCGAACCGTTTAGCCTCGAGCAGCGCAGCGCCGAGCCAGTGGCGAGCCGGGAAGGGAAGCGGCTCCGGATCGTCGATGACAATCGAATCGTCGAGCGTCACCGCGCGTTCGAACGCGGCGATGGCCGCGCTCTGATCCCCGGAGGCGCTTTTGATCTCTCCCTCGAGAATGGCACCGACGGTGCCGAGCAACGTCTTCGCCGGATGGAACTTGAACGTGGCGTTCGACGAGCCGGCGAGTTTCATCAGGCTCGTCAGATGCTGACGGGCGGCTGGCACGTTGTTGGCCCGCACCTGTGCGTACCCGCGCGCGAAATCCCACACGCCTGCGGCAATGTCTCCGGCAGGCCGCTCGCCCATCGTCTCGATCTCCTGGAAACGCCCGAATCGCACGAGCGTCAGGCCGAGGTACATCGGATCGCCGGTCAGCTTCGCAATCCCGCGAGCGGCGGAGATCGCCGGTGCGCTCTGGCCATCGAACGACGCCGCGTACATCAGCATTTGAAGGTCGTGGGCCGGGTAGGTGAGGATGCCGTCGCCTTTTGCGGCCTTCTGATCTGATTGCCAGGCCTGAAGGCTGGCGCGAACGGCGTCTCCCCATCGGCCGACGCGTGTCCACGTGTGCGCCGGCATGTGATTGAGGTGGCTTGCCCCCGGCATCGCGTTCCCCAGAAACTCGACGCACGGTTCTGCCCGCTGCGGCTCCGCCGTCAACTCGGTCGTGTGGACGTACAGGTGACATGCACCGGTATGGTGGACGTCCTGCTTGAGCGCGGCTTCCAGCACGCTCAGCACACGGGCTACGGCCGGATCCTTGATGTCGAACGCTCCCGGACGAGGGAGCAGCAGAAACAGCGCCTCGGCGTAAAGAGTCGCGGCATCCAGGTCGTCAGGATAGGCCCTGGCGACCCTGCCCATCGCGTTCGCATACCCGCGATCTTCGTCTGCCTTTCGGGCGGCATCGAAGCGCCCCGTATAGCGAGTTCCCATGGCCCGGATGAAGGCCTGTTCTTTCGGATTCGCGTGCGAACCGGCAAGAGAGGCGGCCTTCTGGATGGCCGCGTACGCGCGTGCCTCATGCTCCGGTGTCCGGCCTTCGCTGATGTAGGGACCCCAGGCCCACGCTTCGCCCCAGTAGCAGATCGCGCAGTTCGGATCGCGTTTCTGAGCCTCGCGAAACGACCGCCCAGCCTCGGCCCTCGCGAAGGCGTACATCAGCTGAAATCCCTGGTTGAAGTACGCTTGCGCTTCGGCGTTCGATGAGGAGATCGGCCGCGTGAATGTGCCCAGGGCGGTCTTGTAGAGACCAATCGGCTCGTTGAAGTCGTGCGGGAGCGATCCTTCTGCGTGTTGAGCGCGAGCGAGCTCGTGCCAGCAGCAGAGGAGGACGGTGACGAGCACCCCGACCACGACTCGCGATGCTCGAAGCCTGTTCAAGATTTCCACAGCCGTGTCATTGATCGAACGCTGACAGAATCAGATGGTCGTCGAGTGGATCGACGGTGCGCAGATCGATGACGAGGCGTTCGTGCTCGATGCGGGCAATGATCGGAATCGTCTGCTGCCGGAGAAGCTGTTCGAGATCGTTCGCCGTCCGCAGCGCCTGTTCGATTGAGACAAGACACGTGGGGAGCGTGGCGCCAGGTGCGCTGCCTCCTCCGATGGTCGACTCGCCATCCAGCGTTGTCGCCTGGACACCCCGTGTCCTGAGTGCCTCCGCAAGTGCTCCCGCCCGGCGGCTGACGGCATCGAGCGGCATCACCAGCATCGCGGCGACTGGAACGGTGCTTTGTTCCCGTCCGGCCGCATATTCTTCGAGGGTGGCCTCGAGCGCAGCATAGGTCAGCTTATCCACTCGCAGCGCACGCATCAGCGGATGCGCGCGGACTCGTTCGATGAGTGCCTGACGCCCGACGATGATGCCCGCCTGGGGCCCGCCAAGCAGTTTGTCGCCGCTGAACATGACGATGTCCGCACCGGCGTCAAGACTGTCCGCGACCAGTGGTTCATCGCGAAGCGCGTGAGCCGGGTTCTCGGGAGCGGCGGGTGAAGACGCGGCGCCGAGATAGCCGCTGCCGATATCCTCGACGACAGGAAGCCCGAAGCGGCGGCCGATCCCGACGATCTCGGCGAGCGACGGACGTTCGGTAAAGCCTTCGATTCGGAAATTCGACGGATGGACGCGTAGAAGAAGCGCCGTGCGATCGCCGATCGCTGCGGCATAGTCGGCCGCTCGCGTGCGATTCGTCGTGCCAACCTCGCGCAGTACCGCGCCGGATTGCACGAGAACGTCGGGGATGCGGAAACCGCCGCCGATTTCGACCAGCTCGCCCCGGGAGATCACGACTTCACGTCCAGTGGCGAGCGACGCGAGCACGACGAGCGTCGCGGCTGCATTATTGTTGACGACGACGGCGGCCTCGGCACCGGTCAACCGCCGCAGCAGTTGCTCCGCGTGCATATCGCGTTTGCCGCGGGTCCCTGCGGCGAGGTCGTATTCCAGGTTCGTGTAGCCGGCAGCCAGTGTCGCGACTCGCTCTGCGGCTCGCCGCGCGAGGGGTGCGCGACCGAGGTTCGTATGAAGGATCACTCCCGTGGCATTGATGACGCGCCGGAGAGACGGCGCCATCACGATCGCCAGCCGCTGAATCGTCCGGCGCTCAATCGTGCCGAGGACATCGTCTTCGTCGGACACGCCCGCGGACCGATCCCTGACCGCTGCGGCCTCGGCGCGCAACGCATCGACAATCGCCGGGCGGCCATACATCGCCTCGAGCGCGAGGAGCGCGGGGCGTTGCCGGAGCTGTTCAATCGATGGGATGGAGCGCATGAAAGTTAAAAGTTAGAAGTCAAAAGTTAGAAGTTACTATTTACCTTTTTACTTCTAACTTCTAACTTTCTATTTGTGTCTCCTATCTCCGCGCCCTCCGCTCCCTCCGACGACTCAATTCAGGATATCATTCGAGCTCCCGACTCTGAGATGAAGCCAACCGAACCTGTCGCAGATCGGCCGATCGATAACACGCCACCGGAAGTGCGGGTTCCTGACTATCGTCCCGTGGAGCGATTCTGGCCGTACGTGGAACTCCCCGAGCAGCCGACGGACGAAGAGCTCGCCTCGCTGAATCCCGAATTGTCCGAGGCGCTTTTCGGCACGCCGAAGCTGCCGTTTTCGATCTCGATTGAATTCTCCCGATTCGACGGGCCCGACTACGAGCGGGCTCTGGCGATGGCGCGTGCGGCGGCCGATTACAAGGAGATGGGCTCTGGAGCGAACCTCAGGCACCGCGCCCGTTTTTATCCGCAGGATGCGATCAGGATTCGCGACCTGTTCGAGATCGTGGGCCGGTTCGACGCGAGCGACGTGCTGCTCGACGATCGTCCCGTGCCGTACGCCCGGGAACTGTGGTTGCCGTTGCTTTGGTTCTTGATTCGATAGATGCCCGAGCCATCCGAAATCCAGCGAGACCTGCAGGTGCTCGAGTCGGACCTCAAGAAGCTGGAGGCCGAATACAACATGTTCTTCTCGGGACGGGCGCCGCGCCCGCCCTGGGAGACGCGGAAGCGCGTGGAGGCGCTCGTCAGGCGCTGGGATCGCGATCACATCGAGACGGCCGGCGATCGCTTCCGTTTCCAGACGCTCCAGGCCCGGTTTCAGAAGTTCGTCGAGCTCTGGGATCGCGGCCTCCGTGCGCGCGAAGAGGGACGCCCCGGGCCGTTCGCGCAACCGCCGCCGAAAGCGGCGCCGAAACAGGAGCAGCAGGACGCCAACAAAGTGTTGTACGTCACCGCGTTCAAGGATCCGATGCGCGAGATGGACAAACTCCACTCGCTCTACGACACGTTGATGGACGCGCGGCGGCAAAGTGGCGACGACGTCGTCCCGTTTCATCGGTTCGCGGCGCTCGTGAAGGATCAGGTGACAAAGCTCCGCGACACTGGAAGCCCCGAGGTGGCATTTCGTGTTGCGGTCAAAGATGGAAAAGTAAACTTTACAGTGCGAGGACTGAAGGGGTCGGGAGAGCAGTAACGATCCGAGGCCGGAAGCGCCGAAGCGCCTCCGGCCCGGTTCGGGATTAGTTCGGTTTGGTGACGTTGCCGGCCTGCGGGCCTTTCGGACCATCGACGATCTCGAACTCGACCGCCTGCCCTTCCTCGAGCGTCCGGAACCCGTTGCCCTGGACCGCTGAGAAGTGGACGAACACGTCGCTGCCACCTTCGCGTTCGATGAATCCGTAACCCTTAGCGTTGTTGAACCACTTGACCTTGCCTGTGATACGCATCGTACTTTTCCTGCCTTGCAATGGCGCGGCGCCGAAGCGCCGACATGACACCAGTCCTTCGCCTCTCGGGGCTAACCACGGTAATGCCCACGCCGCGGACAATCGCGGGTCGCGCCGGGAGGCCCGGACATAAAAAAAAGCCGCGAGTACGCGGCCTCGACTTACGACGCTGGCCCCCGCCAGCGTCGGTGCATAGTAGCGGTCAAAGCTCAACGATGTCAAGGAAATCAATCAATATGCGCGGAATTCTGAGTGTCTCGGATAAGACAGGGCTCGTGGAATTCGCACAGGAATTGGTCGGTCTCGGCGTCGAGCTGATCTCGACCGGTGGGACCGCGAAAGCAATTAGTACGGCCGGGCTTCCTGTTGTAAATGTTTCAGACGTAACAGGTTTCCCAGAAATGATGGATGGACGCGTAAAAACACTGCATCCCACGATATTTGGCGGCATCCTTGCGCGCCGGAACCGCCCGGATGACCTCGAGGCGATTCGCGCGCAGCGAATTCAACCGATCGATCTGGTCGTCGTGAATCTGTATCCGTTCGGCAAAGCGGCCGACAATCCCGATACACCGTTTGACACGCTCGTGGAGGAGATCGACATCGGCGGTCCCAGCCTGCTTCGCGCGGCCGCCAAGAACTTCCGCGACGTGCTCGTGGTGGTGCATCCGGAGGATTATCCGAGAGTGATCCAGGAACTCTCACGAGACGGAGGACCGTCGCTCGACTTCCGGTTCGAGCTGATGAGGCGGGCGTTCATGCACACGGGTCAGTACGACGGCATGATTGCGATGACGATGGCCCACGTCGATGTGGCTGGCGGCGGGATGACGCGGCGTCCGGTGACCCGGCCGACGAGCACGCCGCACGGCGGTCCTCGACGTGCTGCGCTACGGGGAGAACCCGCATCAGCCCGCGAGCTGGATTCAGTTTCCGCCCGATTCGGGTCGAGCCTGGAAGGTGCACCAGGGGAAGGAACTGTCCTACACGAACCTGCTCGATCTGGATGCCGCGCTGCGGATCGTTCTCGAGTTCACCGAGCCGGCGGCCGCCGTCATCAAGCATACGAACCCGTGCGGCGTGGCGACAGGCGCGACCATCGAGGCGGCCTACGTTCGCGCGCGCGACGCGGACCCGAAGTCGGCCTTTGGCGGGATCGTGGGGCTGAACCAGCACGTGGACGTCGCCACGGCACGGGCGATCACGTCGACGTTCATCGAGGCGGTCATCGCGCCATCGATCGAGGGCGAGGCGCTGGCGGTGCTCGCCGCGAGGCAGAACATGCGTGTCGTCACGACCGATTTCTCGCGGGCCTTGGAGCCGTTGGTGCCGGGGAAAGGCGCTCAGGAGTCGCGCACGTTTCTCGGGGGCGTCCTGCAGCAGGAGTCGGACCGGGTAACCGAGGCGGCGGAGCCGTGGCCTTCGAACGACTTTCCAAAAGTCGTCACGAAACGCCAGCCGACCGCTGAAGAATGGATCGCCGTGCGGTTTGCGTGGCGCGTCTGTGCGCACGTGAAGTCCAACACGGTGATCTTTACCGGCGCGGATCGGACGCTCGCGATTGGCGCCGGGCAGATGAGCCGCGTCGATGCGGTCAACGTCGCGGTGATGAAGGCGGCTGGTTCGCTCGCAGGAAGCGTGGCCGCGTCGGACGCGTTCTTTCCGTTTCGAGATGGCCTCGACGCGATTGCCGCGGCAGGGGCGACCGCTGTCGTGCAGCCTGGCGGATCGGTTCGAGACGCGGAAGTGATCGCCGCCGCCGACGAGCACGGCCTGGCGATGGTGGTTCACGGGCACGGAAGGCATTTTCGGCACTTGATTCAGGATTAGCGATTAGTGATAAGTGATTCGAAGCGCCTCGTCGCGCTCTTCGTGCTGCTCGCCGCGGCGATCTTGCCCTATCTGATTGATTTGGGCGGCTCGTCGATCTGGGATGCGAACGAAGCGTTCTACGTGGAAACGCCGCGCGAGATGCTTCAGCGCGGCGACTACATCAGCCCGACCTTCAACTATCAGCCTCGCCTGAACAAGCCGGTCCTCAGCTACTGGATCGTGGCCGGTTTCTACAAGGTGTTCGACGTGTCGGTCGGCGTGCAGCGGCTGCCGATTGCGCTCGCGCGCGCTCACGATGGTTGCTGCGGCGCTGCTCCTGGCGTGGGCGGCGGGCAACCTGGAAGCGGGTCTCTGGGCGGCGGCCGGCCTGGCCGTTGCGCCGCGCCTGGTCATGTTCGGCCGCCGGATCTTCATCGACATCTACATCTCGATGTTCATGGCGCTGACCCTGCTGTTCTTCGCGCTGGCCGAGCGTTATCCGGAGCGTCGCCGCCTCTTCCTGCTGCTGATGTACGCGTGCGTCGGCCTCGGCGTGCTGACGAAGGGGCCCGTGGCGGCGGTGCTGCCGGCGCTCGTGTTCGGCATCTACCTGCTGGTGCACCGCGAGCTGAAACGCATCACCGAGATGATGATTCCGATCGGCCTCGTCATCGTGCTCGCGATCGTCGTCCCATGGTATGCAGCCCTCTATCAGCGCTACGGCTGGACCTACATCACCTCGTTCATCGTCGGGGAAAACATCGCGAGGTACACCGAAGGGCTGGGTGTTGAACAGCGACGCGGGCTGTCGTTCTACCTGCCGGTCGTCTTCAGCGACTCATTTCCCTGGTCGCTCTGTTTGTTTGGCGCGGCAGGGCTCTGGCTTGCGGACTGGCGGACGCTCAGGAGGAGCGGAACCGCGTCGACCGATCGCGGCTTTCGAATCAGGACGCTCCTGTGGCTCTGGATCCTGGTCATCGTGATCTTCTTCACGTTTTCCGCCGCGAAGCAGGACCTCTACATCTTTCCGATCGTGCCCGCGGTCGCTGCGCTCGCCGGGCTCGTCATTGCGCGCCGGGACGCCGGTGTCTCCGCACCGCGGCCTCGGACGCTCAGCGCGACGGCCGCGGTGATCGGTTTGCTCCTCGCCGTCGCCGGCGCCGGGACGTTCTACATCTTTGAAACGCTCGGCAAGGTGTACGCGCTGCACGGCGCCGCGTTCGTCGGCGGGGCCGCAGCCGTCGGCGGGACGCTGGCGCTCGGGTTCGCGTTGTTGAACCGCGCGCGGCTGGCCCTCGTGATGGTTCTCGTGTCCCTGGTGACGCTCAATTGGGTATTCGTGATCGTCGTCCTTCCGAGTTTCGAGCGATACAAACCGGTCCCCCCGCTGACCGCCGCGATTCAAAGCCGGTTCGCCGACGGCGACGTCGTCGCGCACTACAACGTCGCGCTGCCGAGCATGGTGTATTACCTGGGACGGCACATCGAGATCCTGTTCGAGCGGGAGAAGTTCCTGACGCTGCTGAAGGGAGATCAAGCGGGTCTTTGCCGTGCTGTCAGCTGGCGACTACGAAGAGATCGCTCGCGACGCGGGCATCCCGACGTGCGTGCTGGATCGTCGCCCGACGGTGAACATCAAACTGAAAGCGGTCCTGGCCCGAGATCCGCTTACCGGAGGTCTTGCTCATCACGAACCGCTGTACACAGTCGAGCAGCTATTCGATGAAAGAGACAAACAGGAGAAAGGGAGAAAGGAGAACGTATTTCTATTTCTGAAAAACTGAATTCTCCCTTTCTCCCTTCTCCTGTGATCTCTTGGTACGAATGCAGCGCGACGGTGGCTGTCGTTGAATGAGGCTAATTGTCGCCGGTAGCTCAGTCAGTGACACAGTCGCCGCCCCGAACTTCCCGACGACGATTCCGGCGGCGCGATTGGCGAGGCGGGCCGCTTCTGTCAGTGACGCACCCGCGGCAAGGGCGAGCGCCATGGTCGCGACGACCGTGTCGCCGGCGCCGGTCACGTCTGCGACTTCACGGGCTTCCGCGGGCAGTTCGGCTTCGACGTCCGATCCGAGAAGCGTCATCCCGTGTTCGCCCCGCGTGATCAGCACGCTGTCACAGCCCGCACGCTCCCGAAAACGCCGGGCCGCCGTCATCGCTTCCTCTCCCGTTCGGATGCGCATGTAGGTGACGGCCGCCGCTTCGTGGTGGTTCGGCGTGATGACCGTCGCGCCGGAGTAGTAGTCGATGTGCGGAACCTTCGGATCGACGAGGACCGGAATCCCGCGTCGTCGCGACGCGGCGATGGCTGCCGACGCCAGCCGCGACGTCACTGCCCCCTTCAGGTAATCAGACACGATCACCGCGTCGGCTTCCGTCGTGAGTTGCTCGATGTGCCGCGCGAGCGCGGCCTCGAGCTCGCCCTGAACCTCGCGGTCGTCCTCGTAGTCGATGCGCGCCACCTGCTGGTTTCGCGTGGTCACGACGCGAAGCTTGCGCGTGGTTCGGCGTTGCGGATCCTCGACGATCCCGGAGGAGCCGATGCCGAGTCGTCCGAGCTCCGTGCGCAACGTCGCGGCGGCGTCGTCCGATCCGGTGAGGCCGATGACATGAACGCGGGCGCCCAGTGCGGCCGCATTGTGGGCCACGTTGGCGGCGCCTCCGAGACGCCACGTCTCGTGTTCGAAGCGGACGACCGGCACCGGCGCTTCCGGCGAAATCCGATCCACGTGTCCCATGACGAAATGATCGAGCATCAAGTCGCCGATCACGACGAGAGTGCGGCCGGACAGACGTGAGAGGAGATCCGGCGGAGCCGTCATGCAGGCGGCGGCGTCGCCGCCGTGCTGCGGTCGGCGGCATATGGAAGCGTCACCAGCACGAGGAAGAGCATCAGGAACTCGGAGTCGCCGAAGTTGTACTCGAACAGGCCGGCGGCGAGCATGGCGGCAGTCGAGGCGAGCGCCGCATTGTTCAGGGCAGGCATGGCCGAATTCCGATTCTTCACAAAATCGCGCAGCATCATGACGATGAACCAGAGCCAGAGCGCGAGCGCCGGCAGCCCGCGTTCGGCCGCGATCTGCAGGGGCACGTTGTGCAAGTGGGAGTTGAGCTGCTGGACCGCCTTCGGATCGCGATAGTAGGCATACACCTTGATGACCATGTCGGGCCCGACACCGGTCAGCGGATCGTCCTTGATGATGCGGAGCCCCGATCGGATCATGGCGAGCCTGTCGCGGTTCGACAGGACGCTCGCCTCGGTTCCCGCGCTGTCGTGCCGCAGCTCTTTCGTGCGGAACGACGAATACGCGCGTTCGGCGATTTGCGCCGGGGCGAAGGCGATGAAGAGCGCGGCTGCCACAGGCACCAGGGCGAACAGCCTGAAGTCGCGCATCAGGAACAGCAGCCCGATCCCGACACAGGCGCCGACCCAGGCGTTGCGGCTGAGCGTGGCTGCGAGCGCGGCAATCAGCGCCGGCATGAGGAGCGCCGTCCACAGGCGGTCGTCCTTTCTGAACAGCACCCGCGCCGTCGCCGTGCAGGCCACGAGCATCAGCTGACCCGAGTAGGTCATGTACATCCCGAGCAGGCCCCGGGGCCGCTGGCCCAGCGAGTCAAACTGCAGGATGCCGAATTGCACGATGCCGATGACCGCGCTGATGGCCCCGGCCGTGATGATCACGTCCATCACCGTCAGCGCACGCCGGCCTCGCAGGAGCCGGTAGGCGATCGGCACGATGGAGAACAGCAGGAGCTGCTTGCAGTCGATGAAGCTCGTCGGCGGATCGACTGAAAACAACGACGCGACGAGCGTGGCGCCGGCGTACGCCGCGAGCGGCCAAAACATGGCGGGCGCCTCGAATCGTTCATGACCGCGAACGACCAGCGCCAGCCAGAGTACGCCGCTGCAGGTGAGGAGCACCTGCGACGCGGCGATCGAAAACGGCAGCAGCGCAACGAATGCGAGCAGCGCGTAGTAAGCCGCGCGTTCGAGACCTTCGGCAGGATTGTCCGCGACCGTCACGCGTGCGCGTTCATCGCGCGCTTCGCCGCCAAAAGGACTTCTTCGGGCTTCAACGTAGTTAGACATCGAAAATCGCCAGGCTCACAGACCCGCTGATCGCACGGCCGGCACGGCAGGCCTGCCACTTCCACCGATTCGGCCCGGAACCGCGGATCCCGCCAGGGGGCGGATCGCACGGGTTCCGTAGGTCCATATATTCCCACTATTGGCGTCGCCGTGGTGGCCGCAATGTGCAACGGTCCCGAGTCTCCGCCAATGAACAGGCGGCTCCGCTCGATGAGCGCCCTCAGCTCCGCCAGGTCGAACTCCCCGAAATCAATCACGCGCCCGCTTGCGGGGCCCAGCGCCCGTTTCGCCTCTTCGGCGATGCGGTTTGCGGCGTCCCGGTCCGAGGGGCCCGAGCCCAGCACGATCCGGCGGCTCGGCGATTCAGCGGCGAGCGCTGAAACCAGCCTCGTGAACGCCGGCTCGGGCCATCGCCGGAACGGATTCCCCGCGCTGACGTGAACGACGATGAGCTCATGAGCCGGGGTGATCCCGAATCCGTCCAGTCGTCGCGCGATCCGCGCCTCCGCCTGGGCGTCCCGTGCCATTTCGACCGAATCCTTCGACGGATCCGGTTCTGCCGCCGGCCAGCCATCGATGGCTTCCAGCAGGTCCCACTGGTTTCGCACCGAGTGTCTCGGCCGTAGGGCACGAGGACGAGGCACCGCTCTCGTGTACATCCACGTACGCCCGGTGATCTCGTACCCGATTCGCTGCGGCGCCCCCGAGAACCACGTCAGCCAGGCGCTTCGGGGACCGCCATGGAGATCGATGACGAGATCATACCGCCCGCGCCTCAAGCGCCGTCCCAGCTGCACGTCCGCAACGATTCGCGCGACACCCGTGGCCAGCGGCGCCACGATCACCTCGTCGAGGTGCGGGTTCCCGATCACCACCGGCGCGGCCGGCGGCTCGACCAGATACGCCAGGTGCCCCTCGGGATATGTCCGCTTCAACGCGCGCAGCATCGGAGTCGTGAAGACGACGTCGCCGATCAGGCGGAGACGGATGAGGAGAATCTTCAATTAACCGGGATCCGTGATCCGGGATCCGTGATCCGGAGTGCCGGAATCCCGACAGTCGGTCGAATGAGATTCGATCGGATCGGATCCCGAATCACGGACTACGGATCCAGGCGCCAATTCAGGGCTCTATCGTCGCTTCATCGATCAGCATGACCGGGATGTCGTCCTTGATTGGATAGACGCGCTTGCACCGGGCACATTTGAGGGCCGTCCCGTTCTTGACGAGCTCGACCTTCGTCTTGCAGTTCGGGCAGGCCAGTATCTCGAGCAATTCCGGGTCCACGGGCATCACTATGCTCCAGGCTGATCAAGGTTTTCGACGGTCACGCCCGATAGTTAATGCATCGCCGGGCAGTGAACATTGGACTATATCACCGGCCTGAGGTCATTATAGTCAGTCAGATGCGGGGATTCCTGATACTCATCTCGTCCGTGTGTCTCGGCGGCGTGGCCGCGGCGTCCCCGCTGCAGCGAACGCCGTCGCAGTCTACTGAGCCGACACCCGGGTACTACTTCATGCTCGGCCGGCATCTCGAAGATCAAAACAAGATAGACGAGGCGATCGCGGCGCACCAGAAAGCCATTTCGCTCGCGCCGGAGTCGGCGGAGCTGCGCGCGGAACTCGCGGCCCTGTATGCCCGGCAGGACCGCGCGCGCGACGCGCTCGAGACGGCCGAAGCGGCTCTCCAACGCGATCCGGCCAACCGCGAAGCCAACCGAATCCTCGGGACGGTTTACGCGGCGCTCAGCGAACAGCGGCGTCCCTTCCGGCCCGGAGACGATCCCGCCCAGTACGGCGCGCGAGCGATCGCCGCGCTCGAAAAGAGCCGCCGCGACGCCGGCCTCGACGTGAATCTCGAGTTGATGCTCGGGCGGCTGTACCTGAGTGCGCGCGATTACGCGAGAGCGACAGCAAGCCTGCGCAAGGTGGTTGACGATCAGCCTGGGTATCCTGAGGGCGCCATGCTGCTGGCCGCCGCCCAGGAAGGGGCTGGTCAAACGGCGGATCAGATTCGGACGCTCGAGACCACGCTGGAAGAGAACCCGAAGTTCTATCGGGCCTCGCTCCGCCTCGCGGAGTTGTACGAACGGGAACGGCGATTCATGGATGCCGCAGGTGCCTACGCCCGCGCGGCTGAAGTGAACCCCCGCATCGACGTCACGACACAGCGAGCGGCGGCGCTCATCAACGCAGGCAAGGCCGCCGACGCTCGCGCGATCCTGGAGCCCGCGATCAAGAAGTCGGCCGCGCCCGACGCCGTCCTGCTTTACATGCTCGGCCAGTCCCAGCGGATGCTGAAGGAGCTGGATGCGGCGACGGCGACGGTGCAGAAGCTGAAGTCGACGTTTCCCGGCGACTCGCGCGGGACGTATCTCGAAGTGCAGGTCCTTCGCGATCGGGGGAAGACAGACGAAGCCATCGCGTCGCTCGAAGGCCTGATGAAGCGCACGCCGGAGGATGGCAACCTCGTGTATGAATACGCCAGCCTGCTCGAGCGCGCCGGCCGCATGGCCGACGCCGAGCGCGCGTTGCGTGATGTGCTCGCGAAGGATCCGCAGGACGCCAACGCGCTGAATTCGCTGGGATACATGCTGGCGGATCACGGGACGCGTCTGGACGAGGCGGTTGATCTCGTGCAGCGTGCGCTGAAGATCGAGCCGGCGAATGCGTCCTTTCTCGACAGCCTGGGCTGGGCCTATTTTCGCCAGGGGCAACTGGACCTCGCGGACCCGGCGCTCACGCAAGCCGCCGAGCGGCTGCCCGCGAGCTCGGCGGTGAACGAGCACCTCGGCGATCTGCGACTCAAGCAGGAACGATACGCGGATGCCGTGGCCGCATTCGAGCGTTCGCTGGCGGGAGATGGCGAGTCCATCGATCGCGCCAAGGTCGAGAAGAAAGTGCGCGACGCGCGTCAGCGCGTCAAACGTTGATGTTCGCAGGGCGGGCACCGGCTCGCCGCACGATCGCCCGGGTCGCTCCGGTCCCCGTTCTCATCTTCATCACCGCATGCGGAGCACCTCGCGTTGCTCTTCCGTCTGGCGCCGGCACGCCATCTCCCGATTCAGTCGCCTCCTACACAGAAGCGACGCGGGAGTGTCGCGGGGTGAAAACCCTGAGCGCCACGCTTTCCCTGTCGGGACGCGCGGGATCGTCGAAGCTCTCGGCGCGGATCGACGCGGGATTCTCCGATCCGGGACGGCTTCGACTCGAGGGGTATCCGCGCGTCAACTTCGGGGGAAAGCCGTTCTTTGTTCTTGTGGCCAACGGTCGAGACGCAACGCTGGTGCTCACGCGCGATGGCCGCGTGCTCCGTGGCGCCGCACCCGCCGATATTATCGAAGCCCTGGCCGGCATCGCGCTCGAGCCGGACGACATGCGCGCGCTGGTCGCCGGCTGCGCGCTCGGGAACGGCGAACCGGCTGACGGTCGATCGTTCGAGGGGGGCTGGGCCTCGGTCGAGACGGGGAACGCGACGGTCTTTCTGCATCAGATCGAGAATCAGTGGCGTGTGGCCGGCCTCCGCCGCGGGTCGCTGTCGGTCGAATACTCGGAGTTCACCGGCGGCCACCCTGCCACCGTGCATCTGCGCACGACCGCGTCTCAGAACGTCGCTGCGGCCGATCTCACCATCCACATCTCGCAGCGGGAGGCGAACGTGACGCTGGAGACCGCGGTGTTCAGCGTTGATGTGCCGAAGGACGCCGCGCCGTTGACGCTCGAGGAGTTGCGGAGAGCTGGGCCGCTAGGAGGCGGAACTCCGGACGGGACGGAGGCGGCGGAGGGCGATCTCCGTCACCTCCGTAGACACTCATGACACCGCGCTCCCCCCGCAAACTTCTCACCCGCGCGCACGCGAAGGTCAACCTGGATCTCCGCGTCCTGGGCACCAGGCCTGACGGGTTTCACGAATTGCGGACCGTCTTTCAGGCCATCGAGCTGCACGACACACTCGTGTCGGTCGAGCGGCCCGGTCCATTTACCGTGAAGTGCCGGATGCCCGGGGTCCCGCTGGACGAGGACAATCTCGTCTGGCGCGCAGCCGCCGGGTTGTGGAAGGCGCTCGGGCGCTCGGGTCCGCCGCGTGACGTGGTCGTGACCATCGACAAGCGGATTCCGATTCAGGCGGGTCTGGGAGGTGGCAGCGCTGACGCGTCCGCCGCGCTGCTGGCGCTTGCGCGGTTGTGGGGAGGCGCGCCGGTCACGCTGCTGCGGGAAGTCGGCACCGCCATCGGTGCCGACGTGGCCTTCTTCCTCTCTGGAGGCACCGCGCTTGGCCTGGGGCTCGGGGAAGAAATCTATCCGCTGGTCGATCTGCCGCCTCACTGGATCGTCATCGTCCGGCCGCCGTTCGGCGTGTCGACTGCCGAGGCCTACTCGTGGTACGACGACGACCGAACCGCGGGGCTGAAGGAAACGCGCGAGCTGCAGATGCTGCCGGTGCCATGGCCGACGCGCGCGGCGCAGATGATCAACGATCTCGAACCGCCCGTCCTTCGCCGTCACCCCGAGATCGCGACGCTCAAGTCGGCGCTGCGCGAGGCCGGCGCCGTGGCATCGGCGATGTCGGGAAGCGGATCGGCGGTCTTCGGGTTGTTCCGCAGCCGGGCTGCCGCGGCGCGTTGTGTCAAGCCTCTCTCGAAAGGCGGGAGTCAGGCGTTACTGACGAGAACGATCTCGCGCGCCCAATACGAGAGGCGCTCCCGCCCCGTTGCCAAAAAGCGCTGAAACCGGCTACACTTAACCTCTTGCGGACACCCTTTCGGGCCGCGCCTTGAGGCTGCGTTCGAACAGTTCGGCGTGGAACCGTGGCCGGGCGGCCGCCGGGTTTCGGGCGCGGGAACGTGAGGGCCGCAGCCGAGCCGCGCTGGGGCGTGGCCAAGCGGTAAGGCGCGGGACTTTGGATCCCGTATTCGGAGGTTCGAATCCTCCCGCCCCAACCACACCGTGGATGGTAATGTTCGGCGTTGTCCGGACCGGTCGATTGGTCCGGCGTGGGCGATAACAGCGGCCGGCTCGAGCCGTTGCCGGTGAGGACATCTTCAGCCGGACCTGGGACGATGAATGGCGGCCAACTGAAACTGTTTAAAGGCAGCGCCCATCCGGCGCTCGCGCAGGAGATCGCGGACTTCCTCGGCGTTCCGATGGGGCACGCCAGGCTGCAGCGGTTTCCAGATACCGAGTGTTCGTTTCAGATCGACGAAAACATCCGCGGCACGGATGTCTTCATCGTGCAGCCCACGTGCGCGGACGTCGACCGCAGCATCATGGAGCTGTGCGTGATGATCGATGCGTTCCGGCGCTCGTCGGCGTCGCGCATCACGGCCGTGATTCCGTACTACGGCTACGCGCGCCAGGATCGCAAGGACAAGCCGCGCGTGCCGATTTCGGCCAAGCTCGTCGCGAATCTCCTGAGCGCGGCCGGCACGAATCGCGTGTTGACGATGGATCTGCACAAGGCGCAGATTCAGGGGTTCTTTGACATACCGGTCGATCACCTGTTTGCGGCGCCGGTCATCATCGACTATTGCTCGCGGCTGGCGTTCCCGAACCTGACCATCGTGTCGCCTGACGCGGGAGGCGCCGAGCGGGCCCGCGCGTATGCGAAGCGGCTCGATGCCGACCTGGCGATCATCGACAAGCGGCGCAGCGACGACGGCACGGCGGAAGTGATGAATGTCGTCGGAGATGTCACCGGGCAGACCTGCATCATCCAGGACGACATCATCGATACGGCCGGGACGATCGTGAAAGCCGCGCAGGCGCTGAAGGAGAACGGGGCGCAGCGTGTGCTCGCCTGTGCCGTGCACGGTGTGCTGTCTGGTCCCGCCATCGCGCGACTCGAAGCTGCGCCGATCGACCAGGTGATCATCACCAACACGATCCCGTTGAGCGGCGAGCGGGCGCGGTGCAGCAAGATCAAGGTTCTCTCGGTCGCCCGTCTCCTGGGGCAGGCGATTCGGAGCATTCACGAAGAGACGTCGGTATCGTCGTTGTTTGTGTAATTGAAGCTGGAAGCTAAATTATGGACGCAGTCTTACAAGCAGAAAAACGTGAAGGGCGCGGGAAGAACGAAGCGCGGCGGCTGCGCGCTCAGGGACGTATTCCTGCCGTGGTGTATGGCGCCGAGAAGGGCAAGGCGGTCGAGATCGCGGTCGATCCGAAGACCCTCCTCCGCATTCTCCATTCCGAGTCGGGCGTGAACACCCTGATCGGGCTGAAGCTCGACGGTGGCGACACCCGGGTGCTCGTCAAGGAGTACCAGGTCGATCCGATCGACCACAAGCTGCTCCACGCCGACTTCTACCAGGTCGCGATGGACAAGACGATCACCGTCACGGTTCCGATCGTGCTCAAGGGCGAAGCCAAGGGCGTCAAGCAGCAGGGCGGCATCGTCGACTTCGTCAACCGCGAGATTGAGATTGAGGTGCTGCCGGGCGACATCCCGGAGAACATCACGGTCGATATCAGCGAGCTGATGCTGCACGAGGGCGTGCGCGTCCGCGACCTGCACACCGACGCGTCGAAGTGGAAGGCGACGAGCGACGCGGACATGATGATCGTCCACGTCGTGACGCTGCGCGTCGAAGAAGAGCCGGCCCCGGCGGATGCTGTGGCGGCTGCGGGAGCGGCAGCGCCGGCCGAGCCCGAGGTCATCAAGAAGGGCAAGCTCGAGAAGCCCGAGGAAGAGGCCGCGACCAAGGAGAAGAAGTAGCGCGGAGCTTCAGCTCCGCGTCAGCGCGCTGAATGAAGCTCGTGGTTGGATTAGGCAACCCAGGCCGCAAGGTACAGCGGCACCCGTCACAACGTGGGCTTCGACGTACTCGATCTGATGGCGGAGCGGCACCGGCTGGAGTGGGAATCGGCGCCGGCCGAAGCCGTGCAGGCCAGGTGGCGAGCGGCATCTGTCGTCGTCGCGAAGCCGCTGACGTTCATGAACCTGAGCGGCGTCGCGATTGGCGAGCTGCTGCGGTTCTACAAGATCGAGGTGCCGGATCTCTTCGTCATCGTTGACGACACGAATCTGGAGCTGGGACGGCTGAGAGCGCGTCCTTCCGGATCGGCGGGCGGCCACAACGGCCTGAAGTCGGTGATCGCCGCGCTCGGAACCGAAGAATTTGCACGGCTGCGAATCGGCGTCGGACGTGGAGACGGCCGATGGGATCTCGCGGATCACGTGCTGGCGAAATTCGAGCCCGAGGAGCGGGACGAAATCGCCGAGGCGACGAGCCGCGCAGCGGACGCCGCCGAACTGTTCGTCGCTGAAGGCATCGTGCCGGTGATGAACAGGTTCAACAGGAAAGAAGACGGGGAATAGAAAGGTCTACAACCTATCTTCTCCTTGTCCACCGTAGCTCCGCTGCAGAGCGGAGCGGAGGTGGACCGCTTAGTCCATAAGGAGACACATGAGCACAGCACGACAGTACGAGCTCGTCTACATCATCACGCCCGAGGCCAGCGAGCAGGAGATTGCCGATCTGCACACGCAGATCGAGCAGATCGTCCAGCGCTACAACGGGACGCTGGACAAGACCGAGAATTGGGGGCGCAAGCGCCTCGCCTACGACATCGGTCATCACCGCGAAGGCAACTACGTCGTCGAGACCATCACCGGCTCCGGCGAGCTGATGAAGGAAATCGATCGGCGGCTGCGCGTCATCGATCAGGTGATTCGACACCTCGTCGTCCGCGTGGACGAGGAGCTGCGAGTCGCGCAGCGGACCGGAGAAGCGCGCAAGAAGTTCACGGCGCGGCGCCGCGTGGCCAGGGGCCTGCCCCCCGAGCGGCAGCCTGGTGAAGGCCGGGGCGACGGTGACTCTCAGGACGACATTGAAGGCTTGGAGGCCCAGCGATGAGGGAAGAACGAGGAGGCGGCCGCGGCCGTGGCGGCGACAAGAAGGACGGCAAAGGGGGAGCTGGCGACGCGCCTCGACGTGGATTCTTCCGCCGCCGCCGCGTGTGCAAGTTCTGCGCGGAGAAGATCGACTATGTCAATTACAAGGACGTGCGCCTGCTGGCGCCGTTCCTGCCCGAGCGCGGCAAGATTCAGCCGCGGCGGATTTCGGGCACGTGCGCGCTGCACCAGCGCAAGCTGCAGGTCGCCATCAAGCGAGCCCGGCAGCTGGCGTTGATTCCATACGTCACCGATTAGGACGAAACCATGGAAGTCATTCTCAGAGAACACGTCGACAATCTCGGGCGCCGCGGCGACATCGTGAAGGTTGCCGCAGGCTACGCCCGCAACTACCTGCTGCCGCGCAAGCTGGCGCTTTCGGTCAACGAGGGGAACAAGCGTCAGATCGAGCGCGAGCGCAAGAATGCCGAGGCGCGCGAGCTCGAGGAGAAGTCGCAGGCGGAAGCGTTCGCCGCGCGGCTGGCTGAAACCGAGATCGCGATTTCGCGCCGTGTCGGTGACCACGACACGCTTTATGGATCCGTCACCACCACCGACATCGCCGCGGCGCTGGCCGCCAAGGGATTCGAGGTCGATCGACGGAAGATCACGCTCGCGGAACCGTTGAAGGCGCTTGGTCAAGTGACCGTGCCCGTCAAGATTCATCGCGAGGTCACCGCGCAGGTGAAAGTGAGCGTCGTCGCGGAAAGCAAGTAGGACGGCCGACGCACAAGTCTGCTAAACTTCAGGGCGCGCTCCGGCGATGATCGGAGCGCGCCCTTTTCTTTTCTCGACAATCCCTTGGCTGACCTCGCCGCACCGGCACGCACGCTTCCACACAATCTGGACGCGGAGAAGTCCGTGCTCGGCGCGATCCTGATCCACAACGACGCGTTCAACGCGGCCGCCGAGGTGATCGACGCCGGCGATTTCTTCCGCGATGCGCACCGGAGGATTTTCGATCGCATGGTGGCGCTCAGCGAGCGCGGCGATGCGATTGATTTCGTCACGCTGAAAGAGGAGCTCTCCAGAAAAGGCGATCTCGAAGAAGTCGGCGGGCCGGCCTACATCGCGTCACTCGCCGACGGCGTGCCGCGATCGGCGAACGTCGAGTACTACGCGAGGATCGTCAAGGAAAAGTCGACGCTTCGCAGCCTCATTCATTCCGCCAACAAGATTCTGGCCGACGCGTACGACGCCGAAGAGGAGCCGGACATCCTGCTCGATGGCGCGGAGCGGGCCATCTTTGCGATCGCCGAAGATCGGATCCGGGCGGGCTTCGTTCCGCTGCGCGACCTCGTGCAGGGCAGCTTTGCGACGATTGAAAAGCTGCAGCAGCACAAGGGGCTCGTTACCGGTGTTCCGACGGGCTTCGTGGATCTCGACGAGATGACGTCGGGGCTTCAGCCGTCGGATCTCATTCTCGTGGCCGCACGCCCGTCGATGGGGAAGACCAGCTTCGTACTGAACATCGCACAGCACGTCGGCACATCAACCGACATGACCGTCGGGTTCTTCAGCCTCGAGATGTCGAAAGAGCAGCTCTTCATGCGCATGCTCACGTCCGAGGCGCGGATCGATGCGCACCGGTTCCGCACCGGCTATCTGAACGAGAAGGACTACGGGCGCCTGTCGCACGCGCTCGGCACGCTCGCGGAAGCGCGGGTCTTCATCGACGACTCCGCGTCCATCGGCGTGCTCGAAATGCGCGCGAAGGCGCGCCGCCTGAAGGCGGAGCACGGGCTGCATCTCCTCGTCATCGATTACATCCAGCTGATGCAGGGGCGCGGCCGTTTCGAGAGCCGCCAGACCGAGCTGGCGTCGATCTCGCGGTCGCTGAAGGGGCTCGCAAAGGAGCTCCAGGTCCCGGTCGTGGCGTTATCGCAGTTGTCACGCGCGCCTGAAACGCGGTCCGATCATCGTCCGCAGCTCTCCGATCTCCGCGAGTCCGGCGCGCTCGAGCAGGACGCGGACGTCGTCATGTTCATCTACCGCCAGGAGCAGTATCGCGACGCGGACGGCAGTCCGAATACTGAAGCGGAGGGGACCGCCGAAATCATCATCGGCAAGCAGCGCAACGGGCCGGTCGGAACGGCGAAGCTCGCGTTCATCAAGGAGCACACGCGGTTCGAGAACCTTGCGCATGGAGCACCGTGAAGCGCCCGCGGCCCGAGCAGTGAGTAACAGACCGACCGTTGCCCGCATCGATCTCGAAGCCATCCGGTCGAACCTCCGCGCCATCTCGAGCTTTCTCGCCTCCTCCTCACACACGCCCGCACCGAAGATCATCGCCGTCGTCAAAGCCAACGCCTACGGGCACGGAGCGGCTGAAGTAGGACCCGCGCTGGAGCAGGCTGGCGCATCGATGCTGGCATGTGCGGATATCGAAGAAGGCATTGTGCTGCGCAGCGCTGGCGTGCGGATTCCGATTCTCGTCTTCGGCGCGCTCGGAATCAGCGATCTCCACGGCGTCTTTCAACACTACCTGACGCCAACGATCTCCACACCTTCAGCCGCGCGGGCGCTGCAGGCGTCCGCCTCCAGGCACGGCGCGATCCTGAAATGCCACCTCAAGATTGATACCGGGATGAACCGTCTCGGCTTCCGTCACGACAATATCAAGCAGACGCTACCCGAGGTGGCTGCAAGCCGGAACCTGTCAATCGATGCGGTGTACACCCACTTCGCGACCGCGGACGAGCCGGAGAGCGCCGCGTTCAACGACCAGCGCGAGCGTTTCGAAACTGCGTCGGCAACGTTACAGGCTCTCGGCATCGCGCCGCGTTTCAGGCACGCGGCAAACAGCGCGGCAATTCTGCGCGACGAGCGGGTTTGGTACGATTTCGTTCGTCCCGGTTTGCTCCTGTACGGCGTCGTTCCACCGCCGCTCGCGGCGACGCTGTCACTGCGACCTGTCCTGTCACTGCACAGTCGTATTGTCCACGTAAAGGGCCTGCGGCCGGGCGAAGGAACCGGTTACGGCTTGAAGTCGGTCGTGAATCGGCCGTCCACGATTGCGGTCGTGCCGGCCGGATATGCGGACGGCCTCGATCGTCGCCTGGCCGGGAATGGCTACATGCTCGTTCGCGGCCGGCGCGCGCCTATCGTGGGCTCGGTCTGTATGGACATGACGATGATCGACGTGACCGGCACCGACGTTGCACCCGGAGACGAGGTCGTCATCATCGGACAGCAGGGCGACGAGTCGCTCGACGTGCGGGAAATCGCCGCTTCGATTGGGACGATCCCGTATGAACTGCTCTGTCGTGTCGGGGCGAGGATTGAGAGAGTGTATTCATGAAATCGAAATTGCCGATTGTCGATTGCTGATTGTCGATTGACGATGAGAGGATCTCGATGAAGAAACTGCCAACGAATCAGCAATCAGCAATCGGAAATCAGCAATTGATACCATCGTGAAACCCAAGACGGTTTTCGCCTGCCAGGAATGCGGCGCGCAGTCCCAGAAGTGGCTGGGCCGTTGTCCCGAATGCGGCGCGTGGAACACGCTGGTGGAGGAGCGCGCGGCCGAAGCGCCCGCCACGGCGATGTCGGAGGTGGCGAAGCGGTACAGTCTTGCCGCCGCGGCGGGCCCGCAGTTGTACGAAGACATCAATACAGTCGTCGCCGAGCGGCTGACGACCGGGATCGATGAGTTCGACAGGGTTCTTGGAGGCGGCGTCGTTCCAGGTTCTCTCGTGCTGATCGGCGGTGAGCCAGGCATTGGCAAATCCACGCTGCTGCTGCAGGCGGCCGCGCACTTCGCACAGACGTTCGGTCCGGTCTTGTACAGTTCGGGCGAGGAATCGGAGCACCAGATCAAGTCGCGCGGAGAGCGGCTGGGCATCGAACGTGCACCGCTCTATATCCTTGCAGAGACGTGTCTCGAGCGCATCCTGGAGGAGATTGCGCGGCTCAAGCCGGCCTTCATCATCGTTGATTCCATCCAGACGGTCTTTTCCCTGCGTTTCCAGTCAGCGCCCGGCAGCATCGGCCAGGTTCGCGAGGCTGCGACGCAACTGCTCTTCGCAGCCAAGGGGCAGAACATTCCGACGTTCCTCGTCGGCCACGTGACGAAGGACGGCAACATTGCCGGACCCAAGGCCCTCGAGCACATCGTCGACACGGTGCTGTACTTCGAAGGGGAGAAACATCACGCGCACCGTATCGTCCGCGCGGTCAAGAACCGGTTCGGGGCGGTCAGCGAGCTGGGAGTCTTCGAGATGACCGGCAGCGGGCTTCGCGCGGTTCCGAACCCTTCGAAGTTGTTTCTGTCCGAACGGCCTGCGGACGTGCCGGGCTCCGCCGTCCTCTGCTGCGTCGAGGGTTCACGTCCGATGCTCGTCGAGATACAGGCGCTCGTCAGCACCAGCACGTACGGGAACGCGCGACGCATGACGAGCGGGCTCGATCAGAGCCGGCTGTCCCTGCTCCTGGCGGTCATCGAAAAAAGAGCCGGATTGAATCTCGTTGCCGACGACGTGTTCGTGAACGTCGCGGGCGGCATAGGCGTGGACGAGCCGGCAGCCGATCTTGGCGTCGTCGCCGCTGTGGCGTCGAGCGTCCGCAATCGTCCTGTGAAGCCGTCCACGGCCGTGTTCGGCGAGGTCGGGCTTGCCGGCGAGGTGCGCGGGGTTGGCCAGGCTGCGCTGCGCGTGCGCGAGGCTGCCCAGATGGGATTTACGCGCTGCGTCGTGCCCTACGGCAACTGCGCCCCCGAAGACGCTCCGGCCGGGTGCGAGATTCTTCCCGTCAGGAATGTCTCCGAGGCCCTGGACGCCCTGATGGACTGGTAACAGTACCTGCCGCGCCTTCGAATCACCCCCGCAGTATCATAGACTTCAGGTTTCATACCCGGAGCATCTTGATGGTGTGGTTCATTCTCGTCCGCGTCCTTTTTGTTCTGGCTGTGACGTACGCGGCCATCCTGACGCGTCCGTTCAGCCCCGATGGGTTCCTGAACGCGCTCGTGGGTACAGCGCTGGGCGTGCTCATCATCTGGATCGAGACGCGGCTGCGGTCGGCCGAGGTCACCGATCTGCTTGGCGCGCTCATCGGCGGTGCCATTGGGCTGGGACTCGCGAAAACGATCGGGGCCGCGCTCTTCTGGGCCGATGCGGGCGATCGCCGGATCGTCTTCCTTCACAGCTTCATCCTGCTCGTCTTCCCCTATCTGGGTATCGTGATGGGCGCACGCAAAGGTGAGTGGCTCGAGCCGGCCCGCCTGGTGGGACTCTTTCGCGACACCGGGCCGCAGAGGCGGTACAGGATTCTCGATACAAGCGTCATCATCGACGGCCGCATCGCCGACGTGTGCGAAACGGGCTTCCTGGATGGCACGCTGGTGATTCCGCAGTTCGTGCTGAAGGAACTGCAGCTGGTTGCGGATTCCGCCGATTCGATGAAGCGCAATCGCGGCCGGCGCGGCCTGGACATCCTGCAGAAGATTCAGAAGATGTCGGGGCTCGACGTCATGATTTCGGACATCGACTTTCCGGAAGTCCGCGAAGTCGATCTGAAACTCATCGAGCTGGGCCGCACGCTTCCCGGGAAAATCGTCACCAACGACTTCAACCTGAACAAGGTTGCCCAGCTCCGCGGCGTCGCGGTGCTCAACATCAACGAGCTCGCCAACGCGTTGAAGCCCGTCGTGCTGCCAGGCGAGTTCATGAAGGTGTTCATCCTCAAAGAGGGCAAGGAGTACAACCAGGGCGTCGCATACCTGGACGACGGCACGATGGTCGTCGTGGACAACGCCCGGCGGATGATTAGCCGCAACATCGACGTGGTCGTCACCAGCGTGCTGCAGACGACGGCGGGCAAGATGATCTTCGGCCGCTACCACGAGGGGGCGGCTGCGCCCGCGCCTCAGTCAGTGCCCGCGGCGCAGGCAACAGGTCAGGCGGCGCAAGTGTCGAAGTGAGACTGCCGCCGTACGACTGGTGGCGTACCGTCTTCTTCCTCATTCCGGCCGTGACGGTGTACACCATCGTCCTCGGCACGGTTTCGCTGCTCTCGACGCTTTTCGATCGGAATGGTGACTTCGGCCATCGGTGTGCGCGCGCCTGGGCGTGGCTGATCCTGAAGACCACCGGTGTCCGCGTTCGCGTCACGGGCCTCGAGCACGTCGATCCCGCGCGCAGCTATGTCGTGGCGGCGAACCACCAGAGCATCTACGACATCCCCATCATCTTTACGACGCTGCCGCTTCAGCTGCGGATCGTTGCGAAAGAGTCGCTCGGCCGCATTCCGTTCCTCGGATGGCACCTTCAGCGCACCGGGCATCTGCTGGTCGATCGCAAGAACCCCGGGGCCGGTATCCTGAAGCGCATGGCGACTCTCGTGGCTGCCGCGCGGTCGCTCATCGTATTCCCGGAAGGCACGCGAAGCGTGGACGGGTCGGTCGGGCGATTCAAGGGCGGCATTTTTCTGCTTGCGATCGACTCCACCCTTCCAGTCCTGCCGGTCAGCATCGCGCGGAGCCGCTTCGTCATGACGAAAGGGCGGCTCATGGTGCGGGCGCAGGAGGTCACCATGACGATTCACGGGCCGATCGCGACGACTGGTATCGCGCGCGAACAGGCGCGAGCCCTGGCCGACGAAGTCCGCGAGGTGATCCGCCGCGGCGTCGATGAGCCGTCGCCGACCGAAGCCCTCCGGCGCGCGTGAGCTATAATGATCGTTTGATCGCAGGGCTGCGGTCCTCTTCCATGCATGTAACCGCCATTATTGCGGCCGCCGGCGAAGGCCGCCGGCTTGGCGCCGCCGTGCCGAAGCAGCTGCTCGACATCGATGGTCGATCGATTCTCGAGCATAGCGTTGCGGCATTTGCCAGCCACGATCGCGTCGACGACGTGATTGTCGTGCTGCCCCCTGCGCTCGTTGCGGCTCCCCCCGAGTGGATGGTGGAGTCACGCGCCACCGTTCGCGTCGTGGCGGGCGGCTCGCGCAGGCAGGACTCGGTGGCCAATGCCTTCGATCGTGTCGCTCCCGAATCGGATGTGATCCTCGTGCACGACGCGGCAAGGCCGTTCGTTTCCCCGGACCTGATCTCGCGTTCCATCGATGCGGCCGTCGAGCACGGCGCCGCGATCGCCGCAGTTCCCGCCAGCGACACCGTGAAGCGTGTGGAGGGTGAGGGTCGGCAAGCCGTGATTGTTGGAACGATCCCGCGGGACCAGGTCTACCTCGCCCAGACGCCGCAGGCGTTCCGGCGGGACGTCCTGGGTGCGGCCGTCGCTCTGGGCCGCACGGGCGTGGAGGCCACCGATGAAGCGATGCTCGCCGAGCGGGCGGGGCACCGGGTCCATGTGGTCGAAGGCGATCCGGCGAACGTCAAGATCACGACCGCCCGCGATCTCGAGGCCGCGCGGCGGCAGACGTCGCGGCCGGCGGTCAGCCGCATCGGCACCGGCTACGATCTCCATCGCCTGGTCGAGGGGCGCCCGCTGATCATCGGCGGCGTGACGATTCCGTCAGACAAAGGCGCCACCGGGCACTCCGACGCCGACGTGGTCTGTCATGCCGTGATCGACGCGGTGCTTGGGGCGGTCTGTGCCGGAAACGTCGGCCAGCACTATCCAGACACGGATCCGCGCTGGAAGGGGGCGTCGAGTACCCGGATGCTGCGTGACTCCGTGCGCCTGGTGCAGGCGCAGGGGTTTGTGGTCGAGAACGTCGACGTGACCGTCGTGCTCGAACGGCCGAAGATTGCCCCTTTCATCGACCAGATGCGCGCCGAGCTCGCCGCCGCGCTTGGCGTCGGGGCCGATCAGGTCAGCGTGAAGGGAAAGACGAACGAGGGCGTCGACGCCGTTGGCCGTGGCGAGGCCATTGCCGCGCACGCGGTCGCACTGCTGGGCCGCGGCCCCAGCCCAAAGTAACCCATGCGCGTTCGATTCGCACCGAGTCCGACCGGCCAGCTCCACGTGGGAAACGCGCGGACGGCGCTCTTCAACTGGCTCCTGGCGCACGGCAAGGACGGCACGTTCATTCTGCGCATCGAGGACACCGACACCGAGCGGTCCACGCGCGAGTCGGAGGCGAGCATCCTCGACGACCTTCGATGGCTCGGGCTCGATTGGGACGAGGGGCCTGACGTCGGCGGTGTGCACGGGCCGTATCGACAGTCCGAGCGGCTGCACCTGTACGCGTCCTACGCGAACGAGCTGTTGAACAGCGGGCACGCGTACCATTGTTTCTGCCCGCCTGCGAAGCTCGATGAAGACCGCAAAGCCGATCTCGCGGCCGGCCGTCCGCCGAAGTATCACGGCACGTGCCGCAACCTGTCGCTGGAAGACGCGCGCGGGCGGATGGACGCGGGTGAGAGACCGGTGATCCGTTTCAGGGTGCCCGAGTCCGGGGACGTCACCTTCCGCGATCTCGTGCGGGGCGAGGTGACCTTCAGCAGCGACGTGATCGGCGACTTTGTGCTCGTCAGATCCGACGGTCGCCCTGCCTACAACTTCGCGGTCGTCGTAGACGATGCGGTGATGGAGGTGACGCACGTCATCCGGGGCGAGGATCACATTTCCAACACGCCGCGTCAGGTGCTGCTGTACCAGGCGCTCGGGTTTGCGCTGCCTGAGTTCGCGCACCTGTCGATGGTCCTGGGGCCGGATCACACGCCGCTGTCGAAACGGCACGGAGCGACGTCGGTTGCCGAGTTTCGCGAGCGTGGATACCTTCCGGAATCGCTCGTGAACTACCTCGCCTTGATCGGATGGTCGCCGGGGGGTGACAAGGAGCTTCTGCCTATCCAGGAACTGGCGCGGCGATTTGCGCTGGAGGACGTAGGACACAGCGCCGGTGTCTTCGACCAGGAGAAGCTCGCGTGGATGAATCGGCACTACATGAAGGAGGCGGCGCCCGCGCGTCTCGCCGCGGAGGCGGCGAGATTCTTCGTCTCGCGCGGCTATCTGCGGAAGCGGACCGATCAAGCGATGGAGTATCTCGTCTCCGTGCTGCCCATGGCCGTCGGCTCTGTGGATCGGCTCGAGGAGATTCCCGACCGCCTCAGGTTCCTGTTCGAATTCGACGCGGCCGTCTCGCTCACGCGAGACGATGTGTCGAGCGTGCTGGACGAAAGCGGTGCACGACAGGTGATTGCGGCGCTGCCTGACGCCATCGAGGGTTCGCTGAAGGATCGCGAGTCGTTCCGGGCGATGGCGAATCGAGTCAAGGAGCGCACGGGGCTCAAGGGCAAAGCGCTGTTCCATCCGATTCGGGTCGTGCTGACGGGCGAAGGCGCCGGACCAGAGCTCGATCTCGCGGTGCCGGCGATCGAGCGCGGCGCCGCGCTGCCGGCGGGCGCCGGCGTCGCTCCGGTCCTCGGTTGCAGGGATCGCGCGATTGCCTTTGCGTCCATGATCTGATGATCATTTACGGTATCAATCCCGTACTGGTGGCACTCGGTCAGGGGCGCGTCCGGCGAATCACAGTCGGATCTCGCAGCGATGGCCGGATCGAAGAGGCGATCGCGCTCGCGCGTTCGAAAGGCGTGGCGATCGAGCGTGCTGACGCCGCAGCGATCGATCGCGCCGCGCGCGGCGGGGTGCACCAGGGGATCGTGGCCGAGCTCGATTCGACGCGGGACTATTCGCTGGGCGAACTCGTCGAAGCGGCCGCCCCCGCGCCGCCGCTGCTCGTCGTGCTCGACAGCGTCGAAGATCCGCACAACGTGGGCGCGATCCTGCGGACCGCCGACGCCGCCGGCGCGCATGGGATCGTGCGTCAGGCGAGGCACGCCGCCTCGCTCGATGGCATTGCCGCGAAGGCGTCCGCGGGAGCCGTCGCCCTCGTGCGCCTGGCCACCGAAGTGAACATCGCGCGAGCCATCGAGGAGCTGAAGACCCTCGGTGTCTGGACGGTCGGTCTTGCAGGCGACGCGGCCGAATCGTACGACGCCGTCGACTTCACGGTGCCAACCGCCATCGTGCTCGGGGGCGAAGGGAGCGGGTTACGACGACTCGTTCGCGAGCGCTGCGACCGCCTCGTGTCCATCCCGATGCACGGGACGGTGGAGAGTCTGAATGTTTCCGTGGCCGCCGGCGTCGTGCTTTTTGAGGCTGCGCGGCAGCGCAAGGGATCTGAGGCCGTCAAGGCAAAAGGTAAAATGGGAAAGGGAAAATAAACTACCATCGATCAATGTAAGGTGCTGATGTTATTGGACTTTCAGCGCTACTGCTTATTCGCTTTACCTTTCGTGCCGGACTCAGTGTTGCGCTCGTGGCACGGCGTGTGCTACAAATAATCTTTTGTCTGGGCTGGCGTAGCTCAGTCCGGTAGAGCAGCTGATTTGTAATCAGCCGGTCGGGGGTTCGAATCCCTTCGCCAGCTCCACTTGTCCGCCGTAGCCGCGGAAGCGCGAAGGTGGATAAATACGAGCACGACAAGGGATTTCGGGCAGTTCCGCAGGGGACGTCGCAAAAACGGCGAAAATCCAAACAATTTTACGAGAAGAGCGCCCACTGCAGTGGCGCTCCCAGCGTGCCTCGCCGAAGCCTGCTCTTTTCAGCGATCGACGCGGGGAATGCACGACGGCGAGGTAGCGAAGCGGTCAAACGCAACAGACTGTAAATCTGTCGCCCCAGCGGCTTCGGAGGTTCGAATCCTCCCCTCGCCATCCTCCTTCGCCCGCCGGAGCCTTCAGCTGAGGCGGGCTACGGCGAGACCAGGTTCGCTGGCGTTGATATCGCCGCCAGCTCGCTGGCCAGGAGCAGAGTTCGATAGTAGCGAGCGAACGCAGTGAGTGAGCCGCGCGAGCGGAGTGGGGAACTTTGGGGGTCCCCGCGAGCGAGCGCGTAGGGGGTCTGGGGGCGAAGCCCCCAGAGGCAAGAAAGCCTAGGCGGGAGTAACTCAGTGGTAGAGTCACAGCCTTCCAAGCTGTTGGTCGCGGGTTCGATCCCCGTCTCCCGCTCCAATTTTGGTCCGGGGACTTCGTCCCCGGACCCCTATCGCCGTCGCTCGCGGGGCCCCGTTGCCCCGCTCCGCTTCCGGCGGGGCGCGCCTCTGGCGCGCCTACTGAAGGCTGATGGGTTGAAGGCTGGTGACGACGCTACCGTTTGCAGCGAACGAGCGATAGCGAGTGAGCCGCGCAAGCGGAGCGGGGATCGAGGGGCCCCCGCGAGCGCCGCGCGAAGGGGGGTCTGACGGGGCGAAGCCCCCCAGGCCAAGGAAGCCGAGGCCGATGTAGCTCAGTTGGCAGAGCGCGTCCTTGGTAAGGACGAGGTCACCAGTTCAATCCTGGTCATCGGCTCCACTCGACTCGCCGCTGGCGCGGCTCGCTCGTGGCAGGCCGCGTCACTGACGGGTCGAGTGTCCTGAGCGAGGCCCGCAGGGCCGAGTCGAAGGACAGACGGGTTCTGCAGCACGGCATAGCCGACGATGTCGAAGGCGGACCTCAGCGTTGCGGCGACTGAAAATTGGTTGACAGACTTTTCGGATAGATAACGGCAGCACGCAATCGGAGCACACAACGACATGGCAAAAGAGAAATTCGACCGTTCCAAACCTCACGTCAATGTTGGCACCATCGGCCACATCGACCACGGCAAGACCACGCTGACGGCCGCGCTGACGAAGGTTGCGGCCGACAAGGGCTGGGCGAAGTTCATCCCGTACGACGAGGTGGCGAAGGCGTCCGAGTCGCAGGGGCGTCGCGATGCGACGAAGATCCTGACGATCGCGACGAGCCACGTCGAGTACTCGACGCCGAAGCGCCATTACGCGCACGTCGACTGTCCCGGTCACGCCGACTACATCAAGAACATGATCACCGGCGCGGCTCAGATGGACGGCGCGATTCTGGTCGTCAGCGCCGTGGACGGCCCGATGCCGCAGACCCGCGAGCACGTCCTGCTCGCCAAGCAGGTCAACGTCCCATCCATGGTTGTTGCGCTCAATAAGGTTGACGCGGTCGATGACTCCGAGCTCGTCGATCTCGTCGAGCTCGAGGTGCGCGAACTGCTGAAGAGCTATGGGTTCCCCGGCGACGACGCGCCGGTGATCCGCGTGTCGGCGCTGAAAGCGCTGCAGGGCGACCAGGAGGGCGTGGACTCCGTGCTGAAGCTGATGGATGCGCTCGACAGCTATATCCCGATGCCCGAGCGCGAAATCGACAAGCCGTTCCTCATGCCGATCGAGGACGTGTTCTCGATCTCGGGCCGTGGCACCGTCGTGACGGGCCGTGTCGAGCGCGGGCAGGTGAAGGTCGGCGAGGAAATCGAGATCGTCGGATTCAAGCCGACCGAGAAGAAGATCGTGACCGGGGTCGAGATGTTCCGCAAGCTCCTCGACGCGGGCGTGGCCGGCGACAACATCGGGGTCCTCCTCCGCGGCGTGGAAAAAGACGACGTCGAGCGCGGCCAGGTGCTGGCCAAGCCCGGCTCGATCAAGCCGCACACGAAGTTCAAGGGCGAGGTCTACATCCTGTCGAAGGATGAAGGCGGCCGTCACACTCCGTTCTTCAACGGCTACCGTCCGCAGTTCTACATCCGCACGACCGACGTCACCGGCTCGCTGAAGCTGCCGGAGGGCGTCGAGATGGTGATGCCGGGCGACAACACGAGCATCACGGCGGAGCTGCACACGCCCGTCGCGCTCGAAAAGGGCGCGCGGTTCGCGATTCGTGAAGGCGGCCGCACGGTCGGCGCCGGCACGATCACGGAGATCTTGGAATAGTGAATTGCTGATTGCTGATTGCGGATTGCTGATTGAAAACCTCGAGAACTCAATCAGCAATCAGAAATCGACAATCAGAAATTCAAGGACTCTGAAATGAGAGACATCATCGCGCTGGCGTGTACCGAGTGTAAGCGCCGCAACTACAGCACGACGAAGAACAAGAAGAAGACGAGCGAGCGGCTCGAGCTGAACAAGTACTGCCGCTTCTGCCGCAAGCACACGGGACATCGAGAGACAAAGTGAATTGCCCGGCTTCGCAACCGCGTGGCGAAGAAAGACGCGAGCGAGCGATAGCGAAGCGAGCCACCGGAGCGGAGCGGGGCAAAGGGGTCCCCGCGAGCGACGGTGTAGGGGAGTCCGAGGGGCGAAGCCCCTCGGAGTGATAAAGGACAGTAGCTCAATTGGCAGAGCACCGGTCTCCAAAACCGGGGGTTGGGGGTTCGATTCCCTCCTGTCCTGCCAATAATCGCTGGTCGCGATTCGCAAGCTGGCGGGACTAGAGAAACGAACCGCGAACTCGCGAACAGCGAACTGCGGCACAAGACGTCAGTGACATGAAGACAGTTATGGCAATGGCGGAACACGACGAAAAGGATTCCATCAGCGACCGTGCCCGCGACAGCGTCACCGGCTGGTGGGGTCGCTCCCGGCGGTTTCTCTCGGAGGTGCGCAACGAAACGGCGCGCGTCACGTGGCCCAGCCGGAAGGAAGTCTACGCGACCACTGTCGTCGTCATCCTGACGTCGGTGTTTTTCGGCGTGTACCTCTGGGGCGTCGATCTGCTCCTGACGCAAATCGTGAACTGGATCTATCGGACTCTGGGAGCGGCATGACGACCATGACCGATGATCGTACGAAGCAGTGGTACATCGTCCACACGTACTCCGGCTTCGAGAAAAAAGTGGCGGAGTCGCTCGCCCAGCGCGTGCAGGCGTACGGACTGCAGGACGAGATCGGCGAAATCCTGATCCCGACCGAAGACGTCGTCGAGATGCGCGCGGGCAAGAAGGTCGTGAGCTCGAAACGGTTCTTCCCCGGCTACATCCTTGTCGAGATGCACATGTCCGACAACGCCTGGCACGTGGTGAAGAACACACCCAAGGTGACCGGCTTTGTCGGCGCCGGCGCCAAGCCCACGCCGCTGACGCGCGAAGAGGTCGATCAGATCCTGCATCAGGTGACGATCGCCGCCGAGAAGCCGAAGCCGAAGTACACCTTCGAGAAGGGCGATCAGGTCCGGATTAACGAGGGTCCGTTCACGAGCTTCAATGGCACCGTGGACGAGGTCAACCTCGATCGGAACACGCTGAAGGTGATGGTGACGATCTTCGGACGATCGACGCCGGTGGAATTGGATTTTTTGCAGGTGGAAAAACTGTAGGAGTCGCCGCGTCAAGAGCTATATGGCAAAAAAAGTACCAGGCAATGGTGAAGCTCCAGATCGCGGCGGGGAAAGCCACCCCGGCGCCGCCGGTCGGGACCGCGCTCGGTCCGCACGGCGTCAACATCATGGACTTCTGCAAGAACTTCAATGCGAAGACGTCGAAGGATGAAGGGCTGATCATCCCGGTCGTGGTGACGGTGTATGCGGACCGTTCGTACAGCTTCATCACGAAGACGCCGCCGGCGTCGATCCTGCTGAAGCGCGCCGCGAACCTGGCCAAAGGTTCCAACGAGCCGAACAAGACCAAGGTCGGCACGGTGACGAAGAAACAGGTCGAGGACATCGCGAAACTCAAGATGCCCGATCTGAACGCCGACACGCTCGAATCCGCCTTCAAGACGATCGCGGGAACGGCGCGATCGATGGGCATTGATGTGATCGGCTGACAGAGTCGCTGATCCAAGCAGCCCGTTGCTGCTAAACACCGGCGCCGAGCGTGAGCGAGGCGCTGGCAGGCATGGGGGTGGGGCCCCAGCGCAAAGTAAAAAAAGTGGGAGGCCACCGCGGCCGTTTGCACCACAGAGGTCACGACATGCGAAAGACTGGAAAGAGATTCGCTGCCGCCAGGCAGCAGGTGCCCGATCGCCCGCACTCGATTGAAGATGCCGTTCCCCTCATGCAGAAGGTGAAGTTCGCGAAGTTCGACGAAACCGTCGAGATTGCGATGCGCCTGGGTGTCGATCCGAAGCACGCCGACCAGATGGTGCGTGGAACCGTCGTCCTGCCGCACGGTCTCGGCAAGACGAAGCGTGTGCTCGCGATTGCGGGGGCGGATAAGCAGAAGGATGCGCAGCAGGCCGGTGCGGACTTCGTCGGCGGCGAAGAGCTGGTGGAGAAGATCCAGGGCGGCTGGGTCGATTTCGACGCAGTGGTCGCGACTCCCGACATGATGCGCGCCGTCGGCAAGCTGGGAAAAGTCCTGGGCCCCCGCGGGCTGATGCCGAACCCGAAGACCGGAACCGTGACCCCGGATATCGCGAAGGCCGTCAAGGAAATCAAGGCCGGCAAGGTGGAGTTCCGCGTCGACAAGACCGGCATCATTCACGCCCCGATCGGCAAGGTGTCGTTCCCGTCGCAGAACCTCATCGAGAACGCCCACGCGCTCGTCGACAGCGTGGTCCGCGCCAAGCCGTCGGCCGCGAAGGGCAAGTTTCTGAAAAGCGTGACGATGTCCTCGACGATGGGTCCAGGGATCACAATCGACACGAGCCATGTGACGGAAGTGGTGAAGCACTAATGGCAGTCACGAGAGAAAGCAAAGAAGCCGAGCTCCGCGACCTCGAAGGCTCTTTCAAGGGTACCGAAAGCGCGATCCTGGTCGACTACCGCGGATTGAAGGTTCCGGAAGTCACCGAGCTACGACGCCAGGTTCGCGGCGCTCGCGGCAAATACAAGGTCGTCAAGAACACGCTCGCGACGCGCGCTATCAAAGGCACTCCGTTCGAGCCATTGACCGAGCACTTTGTCGGCACGGTCGCCGTCGCCTACAGCGGCGACGATCCCGTGGCGCTCGCCAAGGTGTTGACGACGTTCGCGAAGGGCACACCGGCGCTGAAAATCAAGGCTGCCGTCGTGCAGGGGCGAGCGATCAAGACGGCCGAGGTCACCGAGCTGGCCTCGCTGCCGGGTAAGCCAGAGCTGTACGCGAAGCTGCTCTTCGTGATGCAGGCGCCGATGGTGCAGCTGGTGAGCGTGCTGAACGCGCCCGCGCGGGACTTGATGAGCGTCCTCGTGCAGGCAGAGAAGAAGCGCGGCGAAACGGGCGCTTCTTAAAGGACAAGGGAAAAGGGTCACCCTCACGACCTTCACTGAGCAGATAGAAGCCAATAAACAGCGGCGCGAGCGAAGAGCGAGCGCTGGCAGGCGATGGGGGTGGGGCCCCATCGCATGGTGAAAAAAGCAGACGTAACGCCGGAATCATTACGACCGTTATCAGGAGAGAGCAATGGCCGAATTGAATCAGCAGCAGGTGGTCGACTACATCAAGGGGATCTCGGTCCTCGAACTATCGCAGCTCGTGAAGGCGCTCGAGACAGAGCTTGGCGTCTCGGCTGCGGCGGCCATGCCGATGGCGATGCCGGCTGGCGGCGGTGCGGCGGGCGGCGCGGCGGCTCCCGCGGAGGAGAAGACCGAGTTCACCGCGACGTTGACCGAAGTGGGCACCAACAAGATCAACGTCATCAAGGTCGTCCGCGAAGTCACGAGCCTCGGGCTGAAGGAAGCGAAGGATCTCGTCGAGGGTGCGCCGAAGCCCATCAAGGAAGGCGTGTCGAAAGACGAGGCCGCCGCGATCAAGAAGAAGTTCGAGGACGTCGGCGCCAAAGTTGAAATTAAGTAGTTCTGAGTGCTGAGTTCCGATTGCTGAATTTCACGATCTGAACTCTGTTAATTCCCGGTAGCAGTGCTGGATGCTGAGACCACTCAGCATTCAGCATTCGTCATTCAGCACTGCAGAGGTTTTATCTGTGTACAGCCTTCCCAAGAACGTCTACCGCGAGCGCATCGACTTTTCCAAGATCAAGACCACGATCCCGATCCCGAACCTGATCGAGATCCAGAAGAAGTCGTACGAGCGGTTCCTGCAGATGAACCGGCTCCCCTCCGAGCGAGAGGATGCCGGTCTGCAGTCGGTGTTCAAGTCCGTCTTCCCGATCAGCGATTTCCGCGAGAACTCGTCGCTCGAGTTCATCGAGTATTCGATCGGCAACTGGGAGTGCAAGTGCGGCCGGCTGGCCGGCCTGCACCACCTCCGCAAGCCGTGCGTAAACTGCGGCCATACGCTCGTGGCCGATCCGTATGGCGAGCACGAGGTGCTGTGCCCGCGCTGCGGCAAGCCGAACGAAGCGCGCGGCGACATCTGCGACATCTGCGGCAATACCGTCGGACTGAAGCTGAAGTACGACGTGGATGAGTGCCAGGAGCGCGGCATGACCTATGCCGTGCCGCTCAAGGTGACGATCCGTCTCGTGGTCTGGAACAAGGACCCCGAGACCGGGGTGAAGACCATCCGCGACATCAAGGAGCAGGAGGTCTACTTCGGCGACATCCCGCTGATGACCGACAACGGCACGTTCATCATCAACGGGACCGAGCGCGTCATCGTGTCGCAGCTCCACCGCTCGCCGGGGGCGTTCTTCCACTCGGAAGACAAGACGCTCTACATCGCGCAGATCATCCCGTATCGCGGATCGTGGGTGGAGTTCGAGTACGACACGAAGAACCTGCTCTACGTCCGCATCGACCGCAAGCGAAAGTTCCTGGCGACCGTCTTCCTCCGCGCCCTCGGCCTGCGCGGCGCCGACGAGATCATCCGGAACTTCTACTCGGTCGACAAGCTGCACCTGAAGGGCGGCACCATCGAGTGGTCGGTCAACGACAGCCTGATGGGGCTCCGCGCCGCGAAGGACATCAAGGCGGGCTCGGAAACCGTCACCCACGCCGGCAAGAAGATCACGTCGAACGCGATTGCGGCGATGAAGAAGGCGGGCGTCGAGCGCGTCGAAGTCTCGGATGCCGAGCTGGAGGGCGCCTTCGCCGCGACCGACGTCGTCGATCCGTCGACCGGCGAAGTGATTCTCGAGTCCAATGAGGCGCTCGAGCCGCGCGTCATCTCGATGGCGCAGGAGAAGAACGTCGAGACCCTCGAGATCTTCTTCCCTGAGCGCGACGAGATCGGATCGGTGCTGTCCTCCACGTTGAAGAAGGATCCGATCCACACGCACGAGGAAGCGCTGATCGAGATCTACCGCCGACTGCGGCCGGGTGATCCCCCGACGCTCGACAGCTCGCGGTCGCTCTTCGAGAACATGTTCTTCAACTCGCAGAAGTACGACTTCTCGCGCGTCGGCCGGCTGAAGCTCAACACGAAGCTGAAGCTGAACACGCCGCTCGACGAGAAGATCCTGCACCCGCAGGACTTCTACGAGGTCATCAAGTACCAACTGAAGCTGCGGCGGAATCCCGCCAACGTGGACGATATCGATCACCTTGGCAACCGCCGCGTGCGGTCGGTCGGCGAACTGCTCGAGAACCAGTTCCGAATCGGCCTGGTCCGCATGGAGCGCGCGATCAAGGAAAAGATGTCGGTCTACCAGGAAATGGCGACCGCCATGCCGCACGATCTGATCAACGCGAAGCCGGTCATGGCCGCGATTCGCGAGTTCTTCGGGTCGTCGCAGCTGTCGCAGTTCATGGACCAGACCAACCCGCTGTCGGAAGTCACGCACAAGCGCCGCCTTTCCGCGCTCGGGCCCGGCGGTCTGTCGCGCGAGCGCGCCGGATTCGAGGTGCGCGACGTGCACCCGACGCATTACGGCCGCATCTGCCCGATTGAGACGCCGGAAGGTCCGAACATCGGCCTGATCTCGTCGCTGTCGTGCTACGCGCGCATCAACGAGTTCGGGTTCATCGAGTCGCCGTACCGCAAGGTCAAGAGCGGCCGCGTGATCGACTACGTGATCGTGACCAATGCCGGCGGCTCGAAGTACAAGGTCGGCGACATCGTCGAAGCCGACGAGTTCACCGCAGCCGATCTCGAGGCGGGCAAGGGCAAGCGGAAGCGGGGCATGGAGTTCGAGCCGTACTCCTATTACCTGTCCGCTTGGGAAGAGGATCAGTACATCATCGCGCAGGCCAACGCGCAGGTGGACGACAACGGGAAGTTCACGACCGATCGCGTCAACGCGCGCCAGGCCGGCAACTTCATCCTCGCGCCGAAGGACAAGATCGACTTCATCGACGTCTCGCCGAAACAGCTCGTCTCGGTCGCGGCCTCGCTCGTGCCGTTCCTGGAGAACGACGATGCGAACCGCGCGTTGATGGGATCGAACATGCAGAGGCAGGCGGTGCCGCTGCTTCGGGCCCGGTCGCCGTACGTCGGCACGGGCATGGAGTACATCACCGCCCGCGACTCGGGCGCGGTCGTCGTCGCGCGCCGATCCGGCACCGTGGACTACGTCGACAGCCAGCGCATCGTCGTGCGCGTGGAAGGGGAGACCGAAGCGACCTCGCGTGAGATGGGCGCCGACATCTATCCGATGACGAAGTTCAAGCGGTCGAACCAGAACACGTGCATCAGCCAGAAGCCGATCGTCCGCGTGGATCAGAAGGTCCACAAGGGCCAGGTCCTGGCAGACGGCCCGTGCACGGAGCTGGGCGAGCTCGCGCTTGGACGCAACGTGCTCGTCGCGTTCATGCCGTGGCGCGGGTACAACTTCGAAGACGCGATCCTCGTGTCCGAGCGGATGGTGAAGGACGACTACTACACGTCCATCCACATCGAAGAGTTCGAGATCGAGGCGCGCGACACGAAGCTCGGGCCCGAGGAAATCACGCGGGACATCCCGAACGTTGGCGAGGGCTACCTGCGCGACCTCGACGAGAGCGGCATCATCCGCATCGGCGCGTCGGTCAAGCCGGGAGACATCCTGGTCGGCAAGGTCACGCCGAAGGGCGAGACGCAGCTGACGCCGGAAGAGAAGCTGCTCCGCGCCATCTTCGGCGAGAAGGCCGGCGACGTCCGGGACGCGTCGCTCATCTGCCCGCCGGGCATCGAGGGCATCATCGTTGGCGTGAAGATCTTCTCTCGCAAGGGCATCGAGAAAGACGATCGAGCCAAGGCGATCGAGCAGGAAGAGCTCGACATGATGGAGAAGAACCTGCAGGACGAGATCCGCATCCTTCACGATGAAGTGAAGAAGCGGGTGATCGGCATGCTGCAGGGCCAGGAGTCGCGTGCGGATCTGTACGATGAGCACGGCCGCGAGCGCTTGCTGAAGAAGGGGACCATCCTGTCGCCGGAAGTGCTGCAGGAGCTGCCCTACGATGCGATCGTGAGACTGAAGGTGCAGACCGACGATCCCCGGCTCGAGGAAGACCTCCGCGAGCTCGAAGAGCGGACCGAGCGGCAGGTGGAGGTGATCCGCCAGCAGTTCGAAGAGAAGAAAGAGAAGGTCCGCCGCGGCGACGAGCTGCCTCCGGGCGTCATCAAGCTCGTGAAGGTCTACGTCGCGATGAAGCGCAAGCTGTCGGTCGGCGACAAGATGGCCGGACGGCACGGCAACAAGGGCGTCATCGCGCGCATCCTGCCGGAAGAGGACATGCCGTACCTGCCGGACGGCACGCCGGTAGAGATTGTGCTCAATCCGCTGGGCGTTCCGTCGCGTATGAACGTCGGCCAGATCCTCGAGACGCACCTCGGCTGGGCGGCCCATGCGCTCGGCCTCTGGTTCGCGACGCCGGTCTTCGACGGGGCGACTGAGATCGAGATCAAGAACTGGCTCGAGAAGGCGGGCCTCCCGAAGAGCGGCAAGACGGAGCTCTTCGACGGGATGACCGGCCAGGCGTTCGAGCAGGACGTGACCGTCGGCTACATCTACATGCTGAAGCTGTCGCACCTGGTCGACGACAAGATCCACGCGCGATCGATCGGGCCGTACTCGCTCATCACCCAGCAGCCGCTGGGCGGCAAGGCACAGTTCGGCGGACAGCGGTTTGGAGAAATGGAAGTCTGGGCGCTCGAAGCCTACGGCGCCGCGCACATTCTCCAGGAGCTGCTGACCGCGAAGTCGGACGACGTGACGGGTCGAGCGAAGATCTACGAAGCGATCGTCAAGGGCGACGCCTCGTTCCAGCCCGGGTTGCCGGAGTCGTTCAACGTCCTCATCCGCGAACTGCAGGCGCTCTGCCTGGATGTCGAGCTGATGAAGACGAAGAAGAAGCCGGCGCTGGAGCCGGTGGAAGAAGAGACGCCAGCGTTGACCGAAGGGTAAACATGAGACCAAGTTTTGACAATCGCGGTTCTTTGACGTCCGACTTCGACGCGATCCGCATCAGCCTCGCGTCGCCGGACAAGATCCTCTCGTGGTCGCACGGCGAAGTGACCAAGCCGGAGACGATCAACTACCGCACGTTCAAGCCGGAACGCGACGGGCTGTTCTGCGCCAAGATCTTCGGCCCGGTCACCGACTGGGAGTGCTTGTGCGGCAAGTACAAGCGCATGAAGCACCGCGGGGTGATCTGCGACAAGTGCGGCGTCGAAGTCACCCAGGCGAAGGTGCGCCGCGAGCGCCTGGGCCACATTACCCTGGCGACACCCGTCAGCCACGTGTGGTTCTTCAAGGGGCTGCCGAGCCGCATCGGCCACCTGCTCGACATCTCGCTGCGCGATCTCGAGCGCGTCCTCTACTTCGAGGCCTACGTGGTCGTCGAGCCGGGGGACACCGAGCTCAAGCAGAACCAGCTGCTGACCGAGGACCTCTATCGCAAGGCGCGCGAAGAGCACGGCCCGGTCAAGTTCCGCGCGCAGATGGGCGCGGAGGCGATCAAGGAGCTGTTGAAGCGCGTCAGCATCGAGAAGCTCGCGGGCGAACTGCGCGACAAGATGCGCGCGGAGCCCTCGGCGCAGAAGAAGCTGAAGTACGCGAAGCGGCTCAAGGTCGTGGATTCGTTCCGGAAGTCGACGAACAAGCCGGAGTGGATGATCCTCGACGTCATCCCGGTCATCCCGCCCGAGTTGCGGCCTCTCGTTCCGCTCGACGGCGGCCGGTTCGCCACGTCGGACCTGAACGACCTGTATCGCCGCGTCATCAACCGGAACAACCGGTTGAAGAAGCTGATCGAGCTGAAGGCGCCGGACGTCATCATCCGCAACGAAAAGCGCATGCTCCAGGAAGCGGTCGATGCGCTGTTCGACAACGGCCGCCGTGGCCGCGTGCTGCGCGGTGCGAACAACCGTCCGCTGAAGTCGCTGTCCGACACGCTCAAGGGCAAGCAGGGCCGCTTCCGCCAGAACCTGCTCGGCAAGCGCGTCGACTACTCCGGCCGCTCCGTCATCGTCGTCGGACCCGAGCTGAAGCTGCATCAGTGCGGCCTGCCGAAGAAGATGGCGCTCGAGCTGTTCAAGCCGTTCATCTACAACAAGCTCGAGGAGCGCGGCCTCGTCGCCACGATCAAGCAGGCGAAGGAGATGGTCGAGCAGCAGCGTCCGGAAGTGTGGGACGTGCTCGAAGAGGTCATCCGTGAGCACCCGGTGCTGCTGAACCGCGCCCCGACGCTTCACCGTCTGGGCATCCAGGCGTTCGAGCCGGTGCTCGTCGAGGGTAAGGCGATCCGGATCCACCCGCTCGTCTGCACCGCGTTCAACGCGGACTTCGACGGCGACCAGATGGCCGTGCACATCCCGCTCGCGCCGGAGGCCCAGATCGAGGCGTCGGTCCTGATGATGTCCTCGAACAACATCCTGTCGCCGGCGAGCGGCGCGCCGATCGCGATTCCGTCGCAGGACATCGTGCTCGGGTGCTACTACCTGACCAAGGCCCGCGCCGGAGCGAAGGGCGAAGGGCGCGTGTTCGGCAACGCCGACGACGTCGTGCTCGCGCTCGAAGCGGGCGAGCTGGAAACGCTCACGCCGATTCGGCTGCGGATCTCCGGCGACCTGCTCGACATGACCGTCGCGCGCGACGACCAGGCGGTGCTGCAGACGGAAGTCCAGACGGTCACCAACAAGGTGATCAACACGACTGTCGGCCGCGTCATCTTCAATGCCGCGCTGCCGTCGGTGATGCCGTTCGTCAACGGTCTCCTGAAGAAGAAGGGGCTCCAGCAGGTCGTGCAGTACTGCCACCTGCACTTCGGTCTCGAGAAGACCGTCGAGATGCTCGACGGCCTGAAGAACCTCGGGTTCACCTATGCGACGCGGTCGGGCCTGTCGATCGGCATCGACGACCTGGTCATCCCGCAGGAGAAGGCGTCGCTCGTCGACAAGGCGCGCGACGAGGTGATCAAGGTCGAAGGGCAGTATCTCGAAGGGGCGATCACCAACGGCGAGCGCTACAACAAGGTCATCGCCGTGTGGTCCGACGTCACCGAGCGTATCGCCGACGCGATGTTCTCGGAGATGGAGGAGCTCGACCAGTCGGGCCGCAACTTCAACCCGGTCTACATCATGGCCGACTCCGGCGCGCGCGGATCGAAACAGCAGATTCGCCAGCTCGCCGGCATGCGCGGCTTGATGGCGAAGCCGTCGGGCGAGATCATCGAGACGCCCATCACGTCGAACTTCCGTGAGGGGCTCTCGGTTCTGCACTACTTCATCTCGACGCACGGCGCGCGCAAGGGTCTGGCGGACACGGCGCTGAAGACGGCGGACTCGGGCTACCTGACCCGCCGCCTCGTCGACGTCGCGCAGGACGTGATCATCCACGAGATCGACTGCGGGACGATGGACGGCATCGAGGCCCGGGCGATCGTCGAGTCGGGCGAAATCATCGAGCCGCTGCGCGACCGCATCATCGGCCGCGTCACGCTCGAGAAGATCACCGACCCGTTCAGCGGCGAAACGATCGTCGACGTGAACGACGCGATCGACGAGGAGAAGGCGTCGGACATTCAGGAAGGCGGCATTGAAAAGGTCCGCATCCGCTCGGTGCTGACCTGCGCCAGCCGCCGCGGCGTCTGCGCGAAGTGCTACGGCCGCGACCTTTCGACCGGCAAGCTGGTCGAGCTGGGCCTCGCGGTCGGCGTCATCGCCGCGCAGTCGATCGGCGAACCGGGCACGCAGCTGACGATGAGAACGTTCCACATCGGTGGAACGGCATCACGCGTCAGCGAGCAGTCGACCCTCGACGCGAAGCACGCCGGCACGGTCCGCTATCAGGGCCTGCAGGTGGTCGAGACGAAGGGGGAAGACAACGTCAACGCCGGCCAGCGCGTGGTCATGAACCGCACCGGGTCGATCGTCGTGCAGGACGCCAAGGGGCGCGATCGCGAGCGCTACCCGATCGTCTACGGCGCGCGGCTCAAGGTGGCGGACGGCCAGGCCGTCGAAGTGGGGCAGATCCTTGTCGAGTGGGATCCGTACACGTTCTCGATCCTCACGGAGGAAGCGGGCGTGGCGAAGTACAAGGATCTCGTCAGCGACGTGACGTATCACGAAGAAGTCGATGAGGTCACCGGCCTGTCGCGGAAGATCGTCGTCGACTCGCCGGATGAGAAGAAGCAGCCGCTGATCGAAATCCGCGACAAGGCAGGCAAGGTGGCGCGCAAGTACCACATGCCGTCGCACGCGCACCTGATGGTCGAGGACGGCGAGTCGGTGTTCGCGGGCGAAGTGCTCGCGAAGATCCCGCGCGAAACCACGAAGACGAAGGACATCACGGGCGGTCTGCCGCGCGTGGTCGAGCTCTTCGAAGCGCGGAAGCCTCGCGAGACCGCGATCATCTCCGAGATCGACGGCGTCGTCCGCCACGGCGGCATCGTCAAGGGACAGCGGAAGATCATCATCGTGCCGGAGGACGGTGGCGAGCCGAGAGATACTCGCTGCCGCGCGGCGTGCACGTGAACGTCCAGGAAAGCGACCGCGTCCGCGCGGGCGAGCCACTCATGGACGGGCCGAGCAACCCGCACGACATCCTGTCGGTTCTCGGCGAGAAGGCGCTGCACGCGTATCTCGTCAACGAGATCCAGGAGGTCTACCGGCTCCAGGGCGTCAACATCAACGACAAGCACATCGAGGTCATCGTCCGGCAGATGATGCGGTGGGTGAAGATCGAAGAGGTGGGCGACACGGAGTTCCTGATCGAAGAGCAGGTCGATCGCTTCCGGTTCATGGAGGAGAACGAGCGCGTGATTGCCGCGGGCGGACGACCGGCGACGGGCCGGCCGCTGCTGCTCGGGATCACGAAGGCGTCGCTCTCGACCGACTCGTTCATTTCGGCGGCGTCGTTCCAGGAAACGACGCGCGTGCTCACCGAGGCGTCCATTTCCGGCAAGGTCGATCACCTGCGCGGCCTGAAGGAGAACGTCACGATGGGCCGGCTGATCCCGGCGGGCACCGGGTTCGAGTATTACCGGCACGTGCGGATCCCGGCGGACGAGCCGCCACCACCACCGCCGCCGACGCCGGAGGAGCTCGAGCTGGAGCGCGAGATGGAGTACTTCGTGGAGCCGGAAGAGGCGTTCACGGGGAGAGACGAGATCGAATAGTCGTGACTCGTGGTTCGCCTTGTCTCGCCGTAGCTTAGCGAAGGCGGATGAATGCTGATTGGGGCGGTGGTCTTTCGACCACCGCCCTTTCTCTTGTGCACCATGAGCCGATGAATCCTGTGCCCCCTTCCACGCAATCCTCGGATTCGATCATCCGCTTTCGGGACACTTTCGTTGCCGCGGTCGTCGCGACGGCTCTCTTCGCCGGTCGAGGGCTGGCGCAGGCGCCGAGTCAGCCGATCACCGTGGGCGAAACCTTCGTGATCCCTTCAGCGGTCATGCACGAGGATCGTCGCGTGATGATATCGCTGCCGGAATCATATGGACGGACGAGTTCTGCGTATCCGGTGCTGTTCCTTCTCGACGGCAGCAGCCACATCGTCCACGGCGCCGCTCTGGTCCAATACTTGGTGACGGCGCGAAATCGAATCCCGGAAATGATCGTGGTGGCGCTTCCCAACACCGATCGCAGTCGCGACATGACGCCTGGCCCGGGAGCGGCTCAGTTCCAGAAGTATCTCGCCGAAGAACTGATCCCGTGGGTCGAGCAGAAATACCGAACCGTGCCCGAGCGGGTCGTCTTCGGCCATTCGCTCAGCGCGAGCTTCGTTGTCCACACGCTTCTCAACCGCCCGGCGCTCTTCAGCGGGTACATCGCGGTCAGTGCGCCACTTTGGAGATATGACGGCCTCGCGCAGGACATGCGACTTGGCCTCGCTCGCGCGGCGCAGGCTGGTGCCGCCATCTACCTGACAGTGGGCGAGCTCGAAACCGAGAACATTCGAGGAGGCGTGCAGAAGTTCGCCGACGCCCTGAGAGCAGCGCCCGCCGGTCAGGCGCCTGTCTCCACGTTCAGCATACTTCCCGACGAAGACCATAACTCAACGCCGCACCGAAGCCTTTACGACGCGCTGGAGTCGCGATACCGGTCGTATCGCCTCCCCTTGTTTCTGACCTCGGCCGAGCTCGACTCGGTCGGCGGCGTTGAGGGAATGCAGCGCCATTACCGGCTGTTCGGCGAGCGTTTCCGGTATCCCGCCCTTCCACCGCCGAATCGCGTCGTCACGGCCGCCGAGATCCTCACGGACGCAGGGCGTTTCGACGAGGTGATGAGGCTCGCCGCGACGTATGCACGAGACTACCCGCGAATTGCCGAGCAGATCGTGAACGCTGCCGGTTACGCACAGCTGCGGCGCGGCCGGCTCGCCGAGGGGCTCGCCACCCTCACCCGGAACGCCGGGATGTTTCCCGACTCGCCGAACGTTCATGACAGCCTTGGCGATGCGCAGTGCCTCAACGGAGATGAGAAAGGCGCCCTTGAGTCGCGGCAGAACGCCGTGCGCGCTGCAGAGCGAGCGTCACATCCCCGCCTCCCGTCGTACCAAGCGAAGCTCACCAAGCCCTGCGCGCAGCCGTGATGGACTGAGATGACGATCCCCGCACGCTGCTGTCTGTGCCGGTAGCGAAAATACGATCGACTTTACGCAGTGGCTCGATGGCCCTGTGTTCGAGGCGCTCAAACCCCTGAGTTCTTTGCCGGGTACTTCATCGACGGCGGCACAGTCGTGTGGCCGAACGGCGCCGAGATCGCGCCAGAGACGTTGTATGCGGTGGCTGGGCGCCCGCACCTAACACGCAAATGGAGCAGACGCGCCTGGGTCTGTGCGATCATGTCGCGGCGGCCCGCGGCTCAATTTGGCGCGTTAGCCGAATCTGGACCAGAGCAAGATGTCGATGGAAATTGGCTTTCCGGCTCTCCTGGGCATTCTTCTGCTGCCCGCCGTCACATTTGCGCTCGCGTACGCGCCCGTCGTGACCCATTTCTCAAGAGGCTTGATCTCGCCGTACGCGAAGGCCGACGTGCGAAAGCGATTCAGCGCCGCAGTTGTAGATGGCCTTCTCGCGATCACGCTGTCTTTCGGGTACTGGACGGGCAACTCGCCGGTGTACCTTGTAGTCGGTGCAGGCTACCTGCTGCTGCGAGATGCGATCGGAGGTCAGAGTGTCGGAAAGCTCGTGTTCGGTCTTGTGGTGATGGACCTCATGAGCGGTCGCGCCGCTTCCGTGTCTGGGTCCGCACGACGGAATCTTCTGCTGCTTCTGCCAGGGGCAAACCTGGTCGCGGTCTTCCTCGAAGCGCGGACCATCGCAGTCGATCCCCAGGGTCAACGCCTCGGCGACAGGCTCGCACACACGCAGGTGGTAGAAGGTGCCGGAGCCAAAGATCTGGTCAAGTCATTTCAAGACTGGTTAATGAGTCTGGGCAGAGGACTTGGCCAGTCGACGGGCGGGCGACGCCGTGTTCCGGGACGAATTGATCGTGCTGCCTAACCAGTGAATTCCCGAAACTGGCGGGACGTTGGTCAGACCGAGGGAGCCTCGAGGCAATCGCGCATGAGAGATTCTCGTGGCCCGAGATCAGCTACTGGACGCCTGGAGTTCGTCGATTCGCTCCGGGGCTTCGCCCTGTTCGGTGTGTTCTGGGCGAACTTGCTGATTTTTTCGGGCATCGACTACATGACCGATGGGCAACGAGCCTCCTTGTTCGGCGGTCCACTGGACACACTCGCCTACTTCCTCGAGCGGCTTTTCATCGAAAACAAGTTCATCGGTCTCTTCTCGTTTCTCTTCGGCATCAGCTTCTGGTTATTCCTGAACCGAGTCCGAAGCCGGGGTGGCTCGCCAACGACTCTCTTCTATCGAAGGATCTTCTGGCTGTTCGCTATTGGAGCGATCCACGGTTGGCTCTTGTGGTGCTTCGACGTTCTCCGTTTCTACGCTCTCTGGGCAGTTCTGCTTCCGCTCTTCGTACGGGTCGACACCCAGGCGCCTGCTACGCGTAGCGATGATCACCGCGGTTCTACTGCCTGCGCTCGTTGCAGCCGCAAACGTGTGGCTGATCAGGCCGGCTGGCCCCGACCTCGACGCGATGGCGCTCGCGGCGTTCTCCGCCGGGACCTACCGCGAAGTCCTGGCGGCCAACTGGCGGTACGACTGGTATCTGACGAATTCCATCTCTCAGATTGGCTATCAAGTGGCCATCTTTGGACGTCTTCTGCTCGGACTCTACGTTGCAAGAACCCTCGACCTCGCAAACCTCGCCGCCCATCGCACGCTGCTTCGAAGGGTGCTCGTCGTCGGAGCGGCGGCAGGTTTGGTTGGAAACATCATCTTCGCCAGAGGCCTCCTATCCGGCACCCACAGTCCTTCGCTGGCGTTCGTGCGGCGGTTTCTTGTCGAAGGCGGCCAGCTCGGGCTGACACTGGCCTACGCGTCGGCGGTGGCGTTGGCGTTTCTGGTGGTGAGCTGGAGACGCGCGATAAGTCTGCTCGCTCCGATCGGGCAGATGGCCTTGACCTGGTACCTGCTCCAGACGGCCTTCGGGATCTGGATGTTCTACGGGTTCGCACACGGGCCAGCGCTCATGGGAAGGGTCGGGCCTGCATCGCTCGCCGCGGTCTGCGCTGTAGGGTTTGGAGCGCAGGCTGCGCTTGCGCGAGCCTGGATGCGCCGATTCCAATTCGGTCCGGCAGAATGGTGCTGGAGAAGCCTGACGTACGGGGAAGTCCAGCCGTTCAGAAACGCGGTAGTTAGACAGGCAACATGAGGGCGCTGCAGTGACGGCATCGGTCTTTATCGGCACGAGCCTGGACGGCTTCATCGCTCGAGCCAACGGCGATCTCGACTTCCTCCCGCCTGGCGGTGGCGAACCGCATGGCTACGATGAGTTCATGGCCACGGTAGATGCCTTGGTCATCGGCCGCAAGACTTTCGAGACGGTCTTGTCCTTTGACGCCTGGCCATATGCTGAAAAGCCGGTGTTCGTGCTCAGCACTCGCCCGCTCGCCACGCCTCCACCCGGCGCGGTCGTGGAGCGGCTGGCGGGGGCCCCGGCCGAGGTCGTGTCGCAACTTGCGGCTCGCGGCGTCAGGCACATTTACGTGGACGGCGGGATTACGATTCAGGGGTTTTTGCGACAGGGGCTCATTCAACGGCTCATCATCACCAGAGTTCCGGTACTGATCGGGTCCGGGATCCCGCTCTTTGGCGCTCTGGAGCACGATGTCCGGCTCACCCACGTCGCGACGCGCCAGTACGCCAGCGGCCTTGTCCAGAGCGAGTATGTAGTAGCCACCTGACTGGGAGACAGGATGAAGCACGGCGAATTCTCCGGCGATCCTGAAGCGACTTGGCTCACACAGGAGGGAACGCCCGATCGACAAATGAGAGTCCTGCAAGATTTCTCGTTTACCGATCCATCGCTGAAAGTCTGGCAAGCGCCGAGCGGTTCGGTGGTCGATGGGGCCTCGATCCCTCGGGCGCTTTGGACCATTGTCGGCTCTCCCTACACTGGTGATTACCGACGAGCCTCGATCGTCCACGACGTGGCATGTGACAACGCCGGGGGAGACAAGAAGAAGCGACGTGCTGCCGATCGCATGTTCTTCCACGCGTGCCGCGCGGGCGGCTGCTCAATCCGGGAGTCGACTATCCTCTATCTGGGTGTGAGGATTGGAGCGGCGGCCAAGGATGTTCCTTCCTGGCACGCGGGCATTTCGATCGAGGCGGCTGGTCCAAGGCTGCGTCGGAGCGACGAGGAACTCGAGCTTGAGCGTGACTTTCAGCGAATCGCCTACCGAGTTCTCGCGCCTGGAGAGACGGATGACCCCGAGGAACTGGAAAACCGCACCGACTCCGCATTGGCTGTGACTGTCGGGCTGAAGGCATCCGGAGTCAAGGTCCGTCGCGGGGTGTCTAAGTCCGGCTTGCAGGCGACGGCGCGGCGGCGGCGACCGCGCCGCGGCTGATGCCGCGACGTCAGGCCGTCAGGCTGGGGCCTCGCCGAGCAGTTTGACGAAATAGAAGACGACAGGGATCGAGGCGATCGATGGGCTATCTCATCACGGCTCACGTGTTCCGCGAGAAACCAGACTTCTCTCGTCTCACCGAGCTGCCGACGTCAATTGGCTATCGCGCGTATCTGCATCGGGCGGCGAATCTCTACCTGCTGGACACGTTTCGGGCTTCCAAAGTGCCGCAGTATCCGTTTCAGACGTTGATCCCGTCGGCTGACATCCCGCTGGAACTTCCTCCTGCTCTGGAGCCTCTCGAACGGCTGTACTCGCGGCTGGCGGCTCTGAAACTCGCCAACGCTTTCAAGAAGTCCTACATCAACACCGCGCTGCTGCTCAATCGCCTCCTTCAAGTCCCTGTTTTTTCCTTCGTGTCCGACGACGACGAACTCGATTTCGCGTGCTCAGCGTCCGCCGAGACATTAAGTCGGCTGAAGTGCCGGTGTGGTGATCTCGTGGTCTCATTCGATGACGCCAAACTCCAGATCGCGCCGTTGGTGCCGGAGGCCGAAGAGGACGAGGGCCTGCTGACCGACACGTCGAGCCTGGGCTTGGCGCTGCCAGATGCGGAAATTCTTCCGCGCGAAACGCCATGGAACACGCGGTTGCACGCGATCGCCGCTGAGGAGCTGCAGGGGTTCGCCGGTATCACAGACGCGATCCTTGGCTTGGGCAGTTTCGACCCACCGGAGGACGAGTCCGAATGGCGACTCGTCGCCTCGCGGTAGTTTTGGTCGGAGTCTCCCGGGCGAACGTGATGATGCCGGAAACCAAACTGGCGCCAATGAGCATTCTTTTCGTAGGATCGGACATGCCCAAAACGCCATTCATCGGAGTAATCGTACTCTTCCTGGTCGCCTTTCAGATCGTGCCGATCCGCCACCTGCAGGCTCAAGTGCCTGGCACCGCGGGACACGAGCACTTGACCGAAGTGGCCTGCGTGGACGTGCCGCCGGGCGAGAAGCGACCGGAGTTTGGCTGCTTCAACGTCGGCGTGGTGACTGGACTTCATTTCAGTCAAACATCCGTCTACTGGCACTTGCGCGCGTTTCCGAGCAGGAAGGCTGCGGAGGCGGCCAAGAGTGCGACCGGAATTGTGGTCGAGGAAGACGGGCGAGTGTGGCTCTCCGAATTTGGTCCACGAAACACTGCTCCGCGAGGAGGTGAAGCGATCGCCATTGTCGGACCACTGCAGCTTCCCGCAGCAAAGAGTTACGCAGCGGTTCTCTCTTACGCCGTCATGCGGCCCGGCGACAATTCGAGGGTGCATACACATCCGGGACCGGAAGGCTGGTACGTACTGGCGGGAGAGCAGTGTCTGGAGACTCCCGCGGGCGCCAACAGGGCTCGGGCCGGAGGAACCATGACGGTGCGATCGAATATTCCAATGGAACTCAACGTCACTGGTACGACGCTTCGGCGTGCGTTCGCCCTGGTCATCCATGACTCGGCTCAGGAGAGGGGCATACCATCCGACTGGAAATCGTCCGGAGCCTGCAGTCGCTAACGAGCGCAGTGCGGCAGGTCACGCCGGTTGAGCCGAGGAACGGCCATGCTCCAATCGAAGGCGCGCGCTGATCGTTGGTTCTTTGGCCTCGCTGGTGCTCGTCAAGGCCGCGGCGGGGTTGAAGAGCATCGACGATGCCGGCTTCAATCTGACGGAGTTGACGCTGGGCTTTGCGCTGGCCTTTGCCGGACTGGCGACGCGCAGGCAACCATTCCTTCACAAGCGATTGATGCTCTTCGCCGTGGTTGTGCTGACCGTCGCGGCAGCCGATCGAGTCGCGGGTATCCTGGGTCTCGAGGGCGTGCGGCCGTTTCGCAAGGTTCTCGCTGCGTGGCCCGGCATTGCTCTGGTGGTATACGATGCGCTCTCCCTGCGGAGGGTCCCAATCCTCAGCGCGTCGCTGCTTGCCCTTGTGTGGCTGGTTACCTGGTTCACCATTTCCGACTTCGTGTTCCAGCGTCCGGCCGGCGAGGCGATCATCCACGCACTGACACGAGCGGTCGTCTGGTAGCGGCGGAAGCGGTCGAACTTAGGGGATCAAGCCATGCAGAAGATCGCACACAACGTGGAGGCGTGACCGTGGCGAGCACAGAGTCCTGCGTAACCATCCACATGGTGGCAAGCCTCGACGGGTTCATCGCCCGAAAGGACGGCCGCGTCGACTGGCTCGAAACGTCGGACGAGTTCGAGGGCGGGGACATTCTGGACCCGGAGTTCGTCCAGAAATTCCTCGAGACGATCGACTGTTACGTCATGGGCTCGCGAACCTACGAGGTTGCATTGGACTTCGAGGCCAGGGGATTCGGTTGGTCCTATGGCGACAAGCCGACGTTCGTCCTGACCCGTCGCGAGTTGCCGAGAACCAGGGATACGGTCGAGTTCTACTCTGGCGACCTCGCGCACCTGGTGCACGAGCGGCTGAAACCGACCTTCCGTAGCATTTGGTTCGTCGGAGGCGGTACGGTCTCGGGTGAATGTCTTCGGCTCGGACTGGCTGACGAAGTTCGCTACTCGATCGTGCCCATCCTGATCGGTGAAGGGATCCCATTCTTCGGCGGGCTCGACAAGGATGTCGCGCTGCACCTCGTGGAGGTGAAAACGTACGCGAGCGGGATGGTGGCGCTTCGCCACGAGGTGCGGAAGTAGTGCCTCATCGCGGATGGAATTCAGCGAAGAATCGAAGACTCACAGAGATCCTGGAGGCGATCCATGTCAGACGCGGAAGCAATCTGGGCGGACAAGACTGATGATGAACTTCTCGAGGCCGCAGGGGAACTTTCTGAGTATACGGAAGAAGGTGAACGTACAATTCGGGCTGAACTGGAGCACCGCGGCCTGCCGCAGCCGGACCCTCCGATCGGCGTGTGCTCTCGCTGTGGAAGATCGATTGCTCGCAATCAAGCTCAGGACGAGTGTTCTCAATGCGGAGAACCGTTTCCCCCGGAAATACTGCGGGTGCTTGGAGCCCAAACTCACGAGGCCGTGCTTGTGCCCATTCTGCGCACAGGAGATCCGGGTCTCATCCCGCTCGCGAAGTCGCTACTGGAAGGCGAAGGGATTGAGTATCTCGTACGTGGCGAGGACCTTCAGGATCTCTTTGGTGCGGGGCGCCTCGGCGGATACAACTACGTGACTGGCCCGGCCGAGTTCCTGGTCCGCGCCGAGGATGCGGAACGCGCACGGACTCTGCTCGATGGGCTCGACGCACCGCCTCCGGAGCGCGCTGATGACTTGGATTAGAGCGAGCGCCGCTCGCAGCCTGAGCGGCAGGCCTTGAGCGGACCTATGCCGGACGCTTACGCGACACATCGCGAGAAGTCGATGACCTTTCTTCAACTGGTCGCGATCGTGGTCCATGACTATGACTCGGCCATCCGGTTCTTCGTCGATATCATGGAGTTCGAGCTCGTCGAAGACTTGCCCGCCCTGAGCACCGACGGTCGGCCGAAGCGCTGGGTTGTCGTACGTCCGCCGGGCGCCGAGACAGGCCTGCTGCTGGCCCAAGCGGATGGTGAGCGCCAGGCCGCGGTTGTCGGAGAGCAGCACGCGGGCCTGCCGCCTCGGAGGGAGCCTTACGGCCAGGTCGCGGTGTTCCTGGATATTGCGGGCAATCGGTGGGACCTGCTTGGCCCAGCGCCCTAGCTGCGCATCTGGCTGTACACGTCGGCCGCGGCTGAAACGCGGCCGTTAGTCCGACGAGCTCTCATGATTATTCGAGCAGGATTGTCCGGCGTGTGTCTCTGCCTCCTGATAGGTGGCGCGGGCGGAGCCCAAACCCGGAATCTGCCGAGTGCCCGGGCCGCGCTCGGCGCCTTTGCCCTTCCCGATCAAGGCGGCACCCGGCTCCTTCTCGTTCCCAAGCTGGCGCAGCCCGAACTCTTGAAGGTGGCGCTGTGCAGTGGCGGACATCGCGTGCCCGTGCAGTTCGAGCGCCTGCAGGCCGGGCGCGAGGGCGCCAACGGACGGCAGACACCGTACAACTTTGACAACCTGGATGGCAGCGTCTTCAGCATCCTGACAGGCAAGGTCGATCCCGGCGGGATCTGCTTCCTCGCCAGCGCGCCGTTGCTCGCAAGGACTACGGTGCTGAGCATATCGGCACCTGCGGGAGCTGGTGCATGTGTCGAGCGGAATCGGTTTGCGACGCTTCGCGATCGGCCAGTGACCAACTGCTGGCCCATCGCGCGGATGGCGCCAGGAAAACAGGTCGCCATCCTTCAGTTTGCTCGCCGTGGGAAGGATGCGCTCGCGAGTCTCGTGTTCGTGGACGGCGCTCGGACGATCTTCGCCGACTATCCGGCGGAGTTTCGGAGAGAGGGTGAGGATCTCTGGAGAGCAGATGACGGCGGCGTACTCTCTCCGCAGAGTTTTCAGATCGTTTGCGCGTTGCAGCGCGGAGGGTGGTACGCGCTGGGAATCGCCTGGGCCGGCCCCGAGGGCCAATCGCTGTCGCTGTGGACTTCCGACGGGAGCGCTCGCTTCACCGAAGTCCTCCATGACTATTGGTATCAGTCTCCGATTTGAAGCGACCCCTGGGAGTCTGACATCGCGGTAGGTATCGAGCGTAGTCCACAGCGCGAGCGCTTGAAGGAGCCAGCATGCTTCGAATCATCGTGGGGTTCGCGTGCATCGGCTTGAGTGTGCCGGCGGTCACTCAAAGCGGCCCGTATTTCCTCTCGACTGATCGCGTGGCGGTTCAAAGGATGGATGCAGTGCCGCCAATCGATCTGGCGCCGGGTGCCGGACAGGTGCGATGAGGCCATTCATTGGGGTTCTGATCGCGGTGGCGTTCTGGCCTGGAGCGGAGGGGCGCTCCGAGATCGTGCCGGAGCCGCCTCCGATCGGCGAGAAGGTCAGTACTTGTGCGCTGCAGGCGGACCCTGGTGCGTACAACCACAAGGTGATCGAGGTTCGTGGAGTTGCCTCGCACGGTTTCGAAGACTTTAAGTTGTCGGATCCCCGCTGCGAGCGTGGTTCGGGAATCTGGTTGGAATACGGCGGCCGGGTGAACTCCGAAACGATCTACTGTTGTGGCGTCAAATCGGGCAAGCCTCGTGACACCCCGCTGGTCGTCGAGGGAATCGCGACTCGGTTGATCGACGACGCTCTGTTTCGCCGCTTCGACGCACGAGTTCGAACTCGTGGCGACGTACGTTTCCGCGCACGCCTGATTGGCCGCTTCTTCGCCGGCCTCAAACAGCACACACCGAAGGGCGATTTTTGGGGAGGCTACGGGCACCTGGGTTGTTGCAGCCTTCTCGTGATTCAGCAGGTTCTGACCGTCGAGGAGAACGACGGGCCTGCGACGACGTGGTAGCGGTTAAAACCCCTCGGTCCAGATGCTAGCAGTCACCTCGTAAACCCAAACGAGCTCGGTAAACAAATACCGGCAACGCGAGCCACGCGAACGGAGCGCGCCGGCGAAGCGGCGCGCGAGAGAGCGTGTAAGGGGTCTGGGGACGAAGTCCCCAGATCTACAAAAGATGGCCCATCCTGTCCAGCAGCGCCTTGAATCGGGGATCCTCGCGCACAGGATCGAATTCGACCGCCGCGGTAATCAGAATCAGCGAACCGTCTCGCTCCTCGAGGGCCCGATTCAGCCAAGTGAAGAGGCCCTCGAGATCCGACAAGCCAAGATGGATGAGCGCGAACCACATCGGCGAGACGTGGCCGACGGCGGCGCGCGCGGTCAACTCGTTCAGGTGCTCGTGCGCGCGCTCACGGTGTCCGGAACGGCCGTAGGCGTAACCGAGTACACCAACGTGGTTGACGGACCGGCCGGCCAGCTCGATTGCGGTGTTGAACTCCGCGATCGCGCGATCGAACTGACCGCGTTGCGTGCAGGCGTCACCCAGCGCGTAGTGCGCAAATGCAAAGGACGGTTCGAGCGCCACCACCTTTTCGAACTGCGCGATCGCGCGGTCGAGATCGTGACGGAAATGGTGGACATAGCCAATCTGCGTCTTCACCTGCAGATCCAGCGGATCGAGACGCTCGGCTTCCGCCAGTTCGATGAGCGCCAGATCGTGGTGCTTTTCGAGCAGCGCGAGCCGCCAGGCATTCCACAGATGCGCCGACGCCGAGCCGGGACCGAGCTGGAGGGCGCGCGTGAGCGCCTGTTCCGCGCCGCGTCGATCCCAGTCGTGGTTCATGGCAATCAGGCCGCGAACCTTGTGGGCATGCGCGAGGTTCGCGTCGAGCGTCAGAGCCTTGTCGACGGCCGTTCGCGCCTGCGGCACCGTTTCGGCGGCCGGCAGAACGCCCAGTCCTGAATAGAACCAGATGTGCGCGTCCGCCAACGCGGCGTAGGCGGGTGCAAAGTCGGCGTCCCGCGTAATCGCCTGGTTGAATTCGGCGATCGCTTGTCGCATCGCGCCTTCGGTCCACTTGTTCAGCGCGTACATTCCCCTCAGGTAGGCGTCATGCGCAGACACGTTGAGCGGCGTGCGCTCTGGTAGTCGAGTGTCGTGACGGATCCGGAATTCGTCCAGGATGCTTGCCGCGATCTCGTCCTGAATCACGAAGACATCTGAGAGGTCCCGATCGAAACGCTTCGACCAGATGTGATACCCGTCCTCGGCGTTCACCAGTTGCGCCGTGACGCGCACGCGATCTCCCGACTTGCGCAGACTGCCTTCGAGAATCGTTGCCACGCGCAACCTTCTGCCGATCTCGGTGACCTCGATATCCCTACTCTGAAAGGCGAACGCGGAAGTCCGCGAGATCACTTGCAAACCCGGAACGGAGGTGAGCGCCGTGATGATCTCCTCTGCGATCCCGTGGCAAAAATATTCCTGGTCCTTCCCCGGGCTCATATCGACGAACGGCAGAACGGCGATCGAGGACGACACCTTTCGCTCGACGGCAGTCGTGACGGAATTCGCAGGCGGCGAGATCGAGCCGGGCACGCCTCGGAGATCCCGCAGGAACTCGTCTGCCGACCGATAGCGGTGTTCGGGGTCCTTCTCGAGTGCTTTGTCGATGATGGTCTCGAGCGCTCGAGGCAGCGTCGGATTGAAGGTGAGCAGGGGAGGTTGGCGGCGGTTCAGGAGATGGTCGAACACCGCCGCAACAGTCTCGCCCTGAAACGGTGTTCTGCCGGTCGCCATTTCGAAAACGACCACTCCGAGTGCAAAGAGGTCCGTGCGCGCGTCGAGAGTCCTCCCGAGGGCCTGTTCCGGCGACATGTACCCAGTCGTGCCGACAGCTTGACCCACGCTCGCGTCATCTCCCGTCGTCGTCGAGTCTTCCGGGTCCTGGGTTGAGATCCGCGCGAGGAACTTGGCCACCCCGAAGTCGAGAATCTTCACGCGCTCGTCCTCGGTAATCATGACGTTGCCTGGCTTCAGGTCCCGGTGCACGATTCCTGCGGCGTGAGCACACGCGAGAGCTTCGGCCATCTGAGTGGCGAACGAGATCGTCTGCGCGAGTGAGAGACCCGTGCCGGTTCCCAGAAGTTGACGCAGGCTGCGACCCGTAACCAATTCCATCGTGATGAACGCGAGATCGCCGGCTTCTTCGACCGAGTAGAGGTGAACGATGTTGGGATGATTGAGGGCGGCCGCCGCTCTGGCTTCGCGCAGAATGCGCCCTCCGGTGTCGCGCGCGTCGGCGGCCTCGCGACGGAGAAACTTGAGCGCGACGCGCCGATTGAGTTTCGTGTCCTCGGCCACATACACGTCGCCCATCCCGCCGCTTCCGAGTTTCTCCAGCACCAGGTAATGACCGAGTCGGTTACCGCTTAAGGGCACAGGCTTCTAACGAGGTTAACCAACCACAACCGGCGGAAATGCGGACTTGCCGCATCGGCAGCGTGCGGCGTCAGGCGTGCCCTTGTGCCACACCCGCGTCCGGCAGTCCGGGCACGACCAGAGCGCATCGAGCGTCTCGATGCGTTCGAGCGCGGCTTTCACCTCGCTCGCTCCGGATCGACCGCGGCTGGCATGCGCCGCGACATTTAACGTGGCACCCACATCCGCTTCGAGATGTTTGAGCATGGGCTCGACGGCCTGCAGCTGGGACTTGGCGTGCTCCTTGAGCGTCCGGCGAAGACCGATGAACAGCTCGCCGATTTCCCGTCTGTCGTTGGCGTGACCGCGCCGGAACGGCAGCGGCGCATACAGTGCTTCACACACCTCTTGCAGCAACTCCTCGAGCGCGCGACGTCCTTTGGTTGCGGCACTCTGCACGTCGTCGCTTTGCAGCCGCTCGCGGGCAGCCGCGAGCATGCCGCTCGTTTCATACTTCGTCGTCCGCGGTCCGGAGGCATGGCTCCACGACGTGAACTCAATTTTCCGCCAAGAAGGTGCGCGGCGACTGAGGTGTTCGAAGAACTGCTGGTCGTGGGTGAGGACGATGAGCTGCCAGTCCGAGAATCCATCGGCGAGCAACTCGGCGAGCCGCCCGCGATGCTCGACGTCGAAGCTGTTGATCACGTCGTCGAGAATCAGGAACCCAAGCTTTTCGTTGAAGCTCGCCGCCATTGCCAGGAACACCGCAATCGCGAGCGAGTTCAAATGTGATTCGCTCAGCACCCCGTGCGGAGGCCGCTGACGTGATCCATGAAAATCGATCGCCAGCTCGACTCCCTTGGCCGTCCACGGCTCGATGCTTACGCCCTCGAGATCTTCTCCCGGATGGAGCGCCGAGTAGATCTTCGCCACCCGGCCGCTGATGCTTTCGAGCAGCTCGCCCACATCATCTTTTTGCTTCCGCTGATACGCGTCGAACACCGTCTCGGCGATGGTCTGCGCCCGCTCGGCACGAGCGCTCTTTTTCTCTGCTTGTTGCCAGGCACGGATCTGCTGACACAGCGCCGCCAGCATCATCAGCTGGCTGTCACGTTCGCTGGGTTCGGGCGTAGAGATCTGGCGCCCCAACTTGCCTACCGTCTTGTCCCATCGACGGACTTCGGAGAGATAGCTCGTGATCGCGGCGGCGTCGACCGGGGCGAGTGCACCGACCTGATCCTGGATCCTCGCGTCCGGCAGCGGGGGAACAGGCGGAATCTCGAGATCCAACCCGCGGGCTCGATCGTAAATCGCTTCGCGCCGGTCGTGAGCGCTTTCGAGCTCGTCAGCCTGCTGAAGGATTGGATCGCGGACGCGTTCGAGATCCCGCGACGCATCCATCATCTCAACGAGTGCGCTCTCAATCCTTCGCGCCAGCACTTTCTGGTCAACTTTCTGACCGCACAGCGGGCAGCGTCCGGCTTCTATCGACTGTGCTTCGAAGAGCCGTTTCGCCTCACGCACCAACGATGCACGCGGCAGGAGACGCGCACGGTCAGACACCACGAGCTTGTTCCACGCTTCGAACACGCTCTTGTTGAAGTCCGGAGCCGTAATCGCTCCTATTTCGGCCAGGAGATTCTCGCGACCAGATGAAGCGGAAACGTTGGCACTGGCGCCAGCGGCTGCGGTGATCCACGATGGCTCGGCAACCTGATCCAACGATTGCGGCGGGTCTACACCGAGCAGCTCGCAGATTTGACGGAGACTGTCGAGAACCGTTTCCTCGCTCACCGTGTCGGCGCCTGATGATAGAGCGCGACGATAGACTCGAACTTCTTCTTCCGCCGTTTTCGAGGCCTTCCGCAAGTCGTTTCTGACGCGCTGCAAGTCTTCTCGCAGGCTTTCGATCGCGTCCAGGCCGAGGATTTCGACCAGAGCCTTCCACTTTTCCGTCTTGGTCTTGTTGATGAAGTCGGCGAGGGTACGTCCTCGAAGCAGGAACGTCTCGCGCCGGAGCGCCTCGAACGTGTCAGGCGTCCGCTCGTCCGGGAACACGACCTTTCCGCCCAGCATGCCGCTAGTGAGGACCTCGACCGATGTGACGCCCTCGCCGTCGCCGCCGACATGGCGCACGGCGTGCTGGCGGCCCTCGTGCGACAAGAGCTCGATCTCGCCCCTGAAGTACCACTCCAGCGCGTCGGCAATCGTGCTCTTCCCTGTGCCGTTCTCGCCGTACACGACAGTGCTTTCGCCATTGCCGAAATCGACGGTCATCTCAGTGGGGACGCCGCGGAAGGCGTGCATCACCAGACGCTGGAGCCTCTCAGTCACCGGCGGCATCCTCGAATAGCTGTCGGATCGCGGAGGGCCGGTCTACGTGCTCCTTCTTCATCAGGTCGGCAAGACGTCTGGCCAGATCAGGCGGAAGGTCATCCAGCGTTTCGAGCAGCGTCAGAAGAAACTCCTCTGCGCTTGGACGGTGCATGAGCGCCCCCTCACTTCAGCAAAATAGGAAAAGCGAAACCCAAGAGTATGAACAACGGTGATCTCGCGTCAAATCCAGATCCGGGGGGGTCGAGCGCCTCCAGCACATCGTCGGCTGGATGGATCAGTGGCTTCAGGGGAAGAAGAATCCCGCTTATACGACCAACTGAAGGCGAGTCAAAGTCCCAACAATCGAAGGTCGGTGATCTTGGCCTGCTCTTCGGCGGCGACCCGAATCTCCTCATCCGGCGTGTTGCCGAGCCGCGCCCGAAGCATGCCCAGCATTTCCTGCGCGCTGCGACCGGTCGCGCACACGATGAAGATGTAGCCGAACCGCGCCTCGTAAGCGGCGTTCGCTTCGGCCAGGGACGCGAGCACGTCCTCCGCGGCCCCCTCGGTGCCTGACTGTTCCCGTTCGGACAGATCTCGCGTCGCGGCGAAGCGCCGCCGCAGCGATTCGCGATCGCCAATCCTCGGGTGATGAGTGAAGGCCTCACGCCAGTCGGCCGGAGATCAGTGCGAACCACTCCGCGCGTGCGGCCGCGCGCATCTGCTTCGAGGGTGCCGAACGGGACGCCGCGCCAGCATGCGCTCGACCCAGCGCGTGGATCCACAGCATCGGCTCAGCACCGCGCGGGCCTCGGCTTCCGACGCCCGATCGAGATCAGGTGCGCGCGACGAGTCCATGCACGCGCAGCCGACTGATGCCGCCGTCGGGAAAAATATTGAGGCGCACATGTGAGATCGGACCGATGCGGCGAAGCTCCTTCGAGAAGAGGTGCCGATCGTGCGGCCTCAACGGTGTCCGCGGGAGCAGGTCGATCCAAGCCACGGATCCAAGGCCGGCCAGCGTGACTCCGGGCGCGAGGCAGCCTTCGAGGGACGCGCTTTCGGGGTAGTTGCCCTTGAAATGATTGGTGTCGATCTCGACCCGGCGCACGTCGGCCGTCGTCCCCAGCCTCACGATGGCCCAATCGAAGCCGGGACCTCGACGACGGCGCGTTTCCCAGCCGTCGCCCATGTTGGCCGCACGGCCCGGCATGATCATGTTGTCCTTCGCGCCGAAGTGCATATCGCTTGCGCCGAGCACGAGGCCCCCGTTTCGGATCCCGGCAACATCAATCGTCTTGCCGCGCCGTGCCGCCGCCTTCCAGTCCACCGCCACGTCGCCGTAGACGCGGAGCCGGGCCACACCGCCGTCGGGATAGATGTTCAATCGCACGTAGGTCCACGACCCTGCACCTGTCGAAGGGTCGGGGCTCGTCCCTCGACTGAGCTCGGGACGACCCTGAGCCTGTCGAAGGGTCGGAATTTCGAAGTAGTTATGACTGTCGCCACCGAGCGGAGATTTCGGCAGGATCGTCACCCAGGGTCCGCCGTCGCTTGCCTGTTGGCCCCTGGTAGGCGTGGTGGAGATGTCGATCGCGTCGATGGAGCAGTGGGACGGGTAGTTGCCCGTGAAGAAGGTCGTGTCGACGTCGACGCCGCGGATGCGCCCAGGCATCCCCAGCTTGAGGACGCACCAGTCGTGCCCGGGCGTGCGGCGGCGCCGCGACTCCCACCCATCCATCCACTTGCCGCGGGCCGTGAACTTGCCAGGGATGAAGACCGGGGCTTCCGGTTTCACCAGGTTCGACTTCGGCGCGAAGAACTCGTCGTTCGCGCCGATGGGGCGCCCGCCGACGCGGGCCGACACCAGATCTGCCAGGGATGTGAACGCCGGGGTACTATGTTCCATGCTCGCTCAGTCTTCGTACGGCAAATCGCGGGTCAGGCTCGTGCAGGTCTCCCGCCGCGCCGACCAGCACGACCTGCGCGACCTGACGATCGCCATCCGCTTCGAGGGCGAATACGACGCGTCATACACCGAGGGCGACAACCGCGACGTGCTGCCGACCGACACGATGAAGAACACCGTGTACGCGCTTGCGGCGCGCGCGCCCGTTCAGGAGCCGGAAACGTTCGCGCTCAGCCTGGCCCGGCATTTTCTGGATCACAACCCGCGGCTCGTCCGTGTGCGCGTGGACGTGGGCGAGCATCCGTGGGGCCGGATCGCGCGCGGCGACCGCGAGTACGGCGACGCCTTCGTGCGGGGTGGAGCCGAGACGCGCACGGCCGCCATCCAGGCCCATCGGAAGCGCACGGTCGTCGGCGCCGGCGTCTCGGATCTGGTCATCCTGAAGTCTGCGCATTCCGCCTTCTCGGGCTTCCCCCGCGATGCCTACACGACGCTGGCGGAGACTCGCGATCGGCTCTTCGCCACCGCGCTGACCGCCAGCTGGCGGTACCGCAACGCCGAGGTCGACTTCGGCCCCGCGTGGAGTGCGGTGAAGCGCATGCTTCTCGAAATATTCGCGGAGCATCGAAGCGAGTCCGTGCAGCACACTCTGTATGCGATGGGTCAGGCGGTTCTCGACAACGTCGAGGATGTCACCGCGATCCGTCTCGTCATGCCGAACAAGCATCACCTGGCTGTCGACCTCCGCCCGTTCGGGCTCGAGAATCGCAACGAGGTGTTCGTGCCGACCGACGAGCCTCACGGGCTGATCGAAGCCACGCTCGTGCGATAGAAGTGTAGCGCAGGCGCCTTTTGGAGGTCCTGTTCCTGGCCTTTCCATGAACTCAACTCTTGTCATCCGTGGCGACCGCGTCGTGTTGCCAGACGGCATTCGGCCTGCGTCGATCCTCATACGCGACGGCCGGATCGTCGAGATTTCCGGGCACCGCAGCCATCCGTCCGGCGTTCGCACGATCGACGCCGGGGAGCTGGTCCTGCTCCCAGGCCTCGTCGACACCCACGTTCACATCAACGATCCAGGACGCTCCGACTGGGAAGGCTTCGAGCACGCGACGCGCGCAGCTGCCGCCGGCGGCGTGACGACGCTCGTCGACATGCCCCTCAATAGTCTTCCCTCCACGACGACCGTGCAGGGACTCGAGGCGAAGCTCGCCGCTGCGGCGGGGCGGTGTCATGTCGACGTCGGGTTCTGGGGTGGCGTGGTGCCGGGGAACGCGCAGGCGCTGGCGCCGATGGCGTCGCGAGGCGTGCGGGGGTTCAAGTGTTTTCTCTCACCTTCCGGCGTGGAGGAGTTCGAGCACGTCGCCGAGTCCGATCTGCGCGAGGCGCTGCCGATCATCGCCGCGCTCGGCTTGCCGCTCCTGGTGCACGCGGAGCTGCCCGAGCGCTTGCTCGAGCCGGATCCCCGGCGTGATCCTCGCGAGTACGAGACCTGGCTCGTCAGCCGTCCTCCCGAGAGCGAGCTCGCCGCGATCGAGCTGCTGATCCGGTTGGCCCGGGAGACCGGAGCGACGATTCACGTCGTCCATCTCGCCTCGGCCGATGCGCTGCCCACGCTCGGCGCCGCGCGCGCCGCCGGCGTGGCTGTGACTGTCGAAACGTGTCCTCACTATCTGACGTTCGCGGCCGAAGAGATCGCGGCTGGCGCGACCGCGTTCAAGTGCGCGCCACCGATCCGCCGACGCGATCACCGCGAACGCCTCTGGAACGCCCTGGCTGCCGGGCAGATCGATCTCGTGGCGACCGACCATTCTCCTGCACCTGCCGCGCTGAAGCGGCTCGAGGACGGGAACTTCGCCGCGGCCTGGGGCGGCATCGCGTCGCTCCAGATTGGCTTCAGCGCGACGTGGACCGGCGCTGCCGCACGCGGGATACCGCTCGAGCAAGTCGTCCAATGGATGGCGACCCGTCCCGCGAGGCTCGCGCGCCTCGATGCGACCAAGGGCGAGATTGCCGTCGGGCGCGATGCCGACCTCGTCTTCTGGGATCCGGACGCGGAGACCACCGTCGATCCCGCCGCTCTGCATCATCGTCATCCCATCACGCCCTATGCCGGCATGCGCCTGCGCGGCCGCGTGCACAAGACTATGCTCCGCGGGGAGGTGATTTTTGATGGTGAGCGTCTGAGCGAGCCGGCGGTTGGTCGGCCGCTCGGTGTTAGAGTTTAGAGGCCTTGACCCTTCGGAATTCCTGCAATTGAGTCAAGTTTCTGGGGTCAAGGTCGACCCAGCGGCAGCGGTGTGTTATCAAGAAAAGAGGCTAGAACTGTTTCAAAACCGAGTACGGACCGCTTGGCGAACGAGCGCAGCGAGTGAGCCCACGCGAGCGGAGTGGGGCTCGCGGGGCCCCGCGAGCGAGCGTGTAGGGGAGTCCGAGGGGCGAAGCCCTTCGGAGTGATGTTGAGCGCTATCACGACGCACGTGCTCGATACGGCACGCGGCTGTCCGGCCAGCGGCGTGCGTGTTGCCCTGGAGCAGGTCGATGCGAACGACGCGTGGCGCGTGGTCGGCCGCGGGGTGACCGACAGCAATGGCCGCTTGCGCAGCCTGCTGCCGGACTCGATCGACATCGTGCCGGGGATTTATCGACTGTTCTTCGAGACGGGCGCGTACTTCCAGGCCCAGGGCGTCCGCGCGTTTTTTCCCCACGTCATCGTCACGTTCGAGGTGTCCGAAACGACCGGACACTATCACGTGCCGCTGCTTCTCAGCCCCTTCGGGTACAGCACCTATCGGGGTTCGTAACAACCTGTGCTGCGGCCAAAACCGGTTTCGGCGCTGGGCAATCTCCTGTAGAGTCCGACGAGCATGGTGTCCAAGACCTCCTTGTTGCCGCTCGTAAGGGCCTTCGACTGGAGGGCCGTCGATGCAGGTTTGAGGGAGAAGCCGCAGCTGGTCGACCATCGGGATGAGCGTGGGCGCAATTGGCTGCATGTCTGCTGCGCGACATCACTCGATGGCCGCGATCCCAAGTCGAGCATTCGCACGGCTGAGGTGCTGATGGCGCACGGAATCGATTTGCGGGATCATGCATTCACGGAAGGAGGCTGGCGCGCCACGCCAGTGTGGTACTGCGTGTCGTTTGGGCGGAATCTCAAGTTGGCCGAGCACCTGATAAAGCTTGGCGCCAGCCCACAGTATTCGCTTTACGCGGCTGCGTACAACCGCGATACCAATGCCATCCGCTTGCTCGTGCGCCTAGGCGCCGACATCGAGGAACTATCAGGCCACGGCGAGACGCCGTTTCTCGGTGCGATCGCCTGGAGTCACTTCGAAGCTGCGGCGGCGATGCTCGCGTGCGGCGCCAACGTCAATGCGCAGAACGATCGAGGTATGACCGCCGCCCACATGATGCTGAAGAAGGGGTCGGATTACGAGCACTTCGATCTGCTTGCCCGATACGATGCCCGGTTTGATCTCCCCAACAAGGACGGCGTCACAGCTGCGGAGATCATGTTGCGCAAGCGTGACGCGAGATTCCGCACCCTGGCCTCCGCACGTGTCGGCCGACACCGGTCGTAGTTGGTCGCGGCGAGCCAGTGGCCTCCTGCCTTCGAGCGGCGTCCTCATCGTCCGAGGACGTCCGTCGAACTCGCGGCTGCTAGAGCAGAGAGCGACCAGCGAATGGGAAACCGAACAGTTAGACGATCGATTCTCAAGGCCTGACATGACACGTCCGATCCAAGGTTGGCGGGCCGGTATGGTCACGACGACCGCGATCGCGTGCCTGCTCGCACTCGCGGTCACGCTTCCCGCCGCGACTGTGGCTGCCCAGACGATTCGGGCGCGCGCCGATGGTCTGCTGGAGGTCACGGATGCGCCGCCCGGGACCGTCGTGCGCTACACGCTCGACGGCACGGATCCGACCCGGGACGCCGGCGTGTGGCTCGCACCGGTCGACGTGCCCGCTGGGTACACGGTCAAAGCGCGTGCGTTCACGCCGGACCATACGCCGGTCGGGACACAGCTCGAATGGGCATCGCGCGCGACGGGCCCGCGCATCGCGTCGACACTCGTGCCCGTGACGCAAGGACGGGACTGGCGCGTCTATGACTGGCCGGCGCGCCACGCGGCCGCGGTCGCGCTGATGCAGGCGCGTCAGCCCGAGATCGTCATGCTGGGCGATTCCATCATGCACTTCTGGGGTGGCGAACCCAGCGGCGAGCACGTCGGCGGTCGCAGGACTGCGCCGGACGTCTGGGATCGGTTCTTCACGGCGCGCCGCATCGTGAATCTCGGCTACGGCTGGGACCGCACGGAGAACGTCCTGTGGCGGCTGCGCCACGGCGAGTTCGAAGAAGTCTCGCCGAAGGTCGTGGTCCTGATGATCGGTACGAACAACGTCCCGCTGAACACGCCAGACGAGATCGCGGCCGGGGTTTCGGCCATCTGCGACGAGATCCACCAGCGGTCACCCGCGAGCCGCATACTGCTGCTGGGCATCTTTCCCCGCGGCGAGAAGCCCGATGCCAACCGCGCCGCGATCGAGGCGGTGAATCAGCGCATTGCGACGTTCGAGGGACGCGGCGGCGTCGTGACGTATCTGGACATCGGCGACAGGTTTCTCGCCGCCGATCGGTCGATTTCCAAGGACATCATGTACGACTTCCTGCATCCCACCGCGAAGGGCTATGGAATCTGGGTCGCCGCGATGGAGCCGACGCTGACACGCCTCCTCTCTCGCTGAGTACACGTCGCCGATCGCGAGCTCCCTAGCTCGCGCACGTCGCAAATCCGTCGGGATGCGGCTCAACGGGGCTCGAAGCCGTCCAGATGGAGGCGCTTGTCCAGCTTGTCCCGCAGCACACAGAAGTCTGCCTCGATGAACTTCGGGAGGAGGCTCTCCTCGCTGCTGTGCACGTAATAGCGATTCAGGCCGTCGTCCATGGCGAAGATGTAGCCGTTGTCGATCAGGATCGACTCCCACAGCTGGTGCGTGGCCACTTCGGTCAGCGGGGCCGTGGATTCGGCCATGATGACGCGCGGGTGATATCGCTTGAAGTCGATGCCCGAGAACACCTGCTTCTCGAAGCCTTCGACATCGACGTTCAGGAACGTGATTTCCGGCTTGTCCTTCGCGTGCTCGTCGAGCACCGCGTTCAACGTGGTCACGGGGATCATGATCTTCGTGAATTCGAACCCCTTGGCCCGGTGTGACGCCGCGATCTTCGGACTCAGCGTCGAGAGCCCGGAGGCCGTGACGCCCTTGTAGAACGTCAGCTCGCCTGGCCTGTCCGAGATCGCCACGCCTTTGTTCGTGTCCTCGGGCCTCGACTTGTTCAGCTTCTCGACCAGTTCTGGAATCGGCTCGATGTTGATGCCGCGCCAGCCGGCCAGGTAGAAGTACTTGGTGACGCTGCTCTCGTCAGGATCGTTGGCGCCGACATCGACGTAGAAGCCGCTTTTCTGATCCTTGAAGACGTACCCGAGGATGTAGTCCTCGTAGAACTGCGAGTAGTAAGTGGGCCCGTTGCCGAAGGCGCCGCGCGTCGGGCACTGAATCGTGATCGTGGATTTGTCGGCGGTCGCGGGCGCAGCGGTCAGGGCGGCTGGTGCCGGCTCGGCGACAGGCTTGGCCGGTTCACCGCATCCGGCCAGGAACGCGCTCGTCACCATTGCGAAGATCGCGGCAAAAGCGCTCGGTCGACCGATGCGTCACGGGTCGATGCGAACGCGATTCGTATCGGTGGGCGGCGCGGTCAGAGGCGTGATGGGCATGCGTGCAGGAGTGTATCCTGCTCGACGTATATGACGCGAGGGCTGCCCAAGCCCATGTCGCCATGCCCCGAAAGCGATTCACATCCTTTCCATCGCTCTTGCGACGCGGCTCAGCGCAGCGGCCAGTGCGGGCCTTCTGGATACGTGAGCTGCGCGTACCAATCGCCGCGGCCTTCGGGCGTCAGGTCCAGGAGGTTGTAGACCGGTGTCAGCAGATCGATTCCTCTTTCCTTGACATCCTCGGCCATCCAGGGATGCGCGGAGTAAACGTGGCGAAGCGTGCCGCCATAGTCTCGGGTGAAGACCGAGATGGTCGAATCCTGGTTGCCTTCAGCGTCCTCGCTGAGCAGGTCGTACTTGAACGCGCTGGTTCCACAACTGAGCAGCCGAAGGTTGTGCCACCCCCGGTTGCGGGCGTGCTGGCGCAAGGCGGGCAAATCGGCAGCGGCGGCGATGACGAAGTCGACGTTCTGTGCCAGATGATGTCCGACGCCGTTGAAGCCGTCGATCCACATCGTGCACATGGGGCAGGGACTTGTCTGCTTCTTGCCGTACATGAAGTGATAGATCACCACCGAGCGGTTCGGTCCACTGAACAGCTCGCTCAGGCGGACGCTTCGCGTAGGTGAGTCACCGGCATTGAGGTCAGCGGGGCCTTCCTGGAACACGTAGTCCTGGACGGTTGCGCCCAGTGGCAGCTTGCGTCGCAATTCGGCGACGCGTTCGCGCTGCTGCATGAGATCGATCTCGGCGAGACGCAGTTCCTCGCGACTGGCACGGTACTCAGCCGATTCGTTGGTCAACCGTGTCTGTCGTAGAGTGCCGTGAATGGTTTCGAATGCCATAGGGCCACTGTGAAGCGATGATGGAATCGCGTCAAGCTGTTCAATGCCTCAATCAGCAGGGTCCAGATTGAGCGTCGCTCGATCATCTGCACTTCGAGCGCCGATCGCATTGGTTCGCGCCGTACGCCTGCGTCCCATCTCAATACTCGGACAACCTGAGCGGCTCAACTTCGTTGGGAAGGACGTCTTCAAACATGAGTGTCGCCCGCCGCGACAGCCACAGGCGTTGCCGCCGCAGGTATAGCAATACGGCACCAAGAATCGCCATCAGAGCCAGCCAGCCTATTGGATGGCTGATGCTGTACCAAACAAGGCGGGAGCCGACCATCGTGAACACCACGAATGCCGCGACGCCGATGATCATCGTCTGGCCCACGAACTGCCTGCTCGGCTCGTACGAGCATGTAAATGGAATCCGTTGCCATTCCGCCATGTGCAGTTCTACTAGCACCAGGCCGCAGAGGCCTGCAATCGACGTGCAGTGAGCTGCGCGCGGACCCAGCACGACCCACTCCACTGGGAAGAGCACCGCCAAGGGCACCACAACTCCCACGACAATCAACGTACGCACGACTGCACTCAGTTCCTCGGCGCGTGTAGCCTCGTCTTCTGTCATCCGGAAAATCCAGTTCGCTCGCAGCTCACCTGAGGAACGTCATGCGCGGGCGCTATCAGAGGTAGTATCCGCTAAGAGACGAACGACGACTTCTCGATTGCCGCGAAACGCTTCCCAAACAGACGCACACCAGGCATCGATGGCTTGATCTCGTTCCGTGCCGGGACTGACTTTGAGCACATCTGCCGCGGTGATGGTGCCTCGCTCGGTACGGGAGCGAGAACGCCGGCCACTGCCGTTTCCGTTGTGCCATCTTCATGTGAGCGAGTTGCACCTGCCGGCCCGATAGCCCCTTCTCGACGTGCAGATACAATCCCGCCAACGCGAACGTCAAGGCGATCGGCTTCGTGTGCTCATCGGCCTCTTGCGCGGCGAAGGCGTCGACGACGTGCTGATGAATGAATGAGGGATGGCCATGCGCCAGCGTGTAACCGCTCAGTTCGTGGTAGGCGTCGCGGTTTGAAATCGTTTCAGACATTGCAAAGACCTGCGCGCTGAGCCGAGCCAATGCGGTCAATTCTACATTCGCTGGTCCGGCAGGTTTCATCCGTTTGTCAGGCTTCTGCCAGGCGACTCGCACAGCCATTGAGTGAAGTCGAGAAAGTGGACTTCGATAGAATGCGCGGAAGAAGGAGGCGACGTGAGGCGAAGACGGATGGTGGTCGCGCTGGGCGTATTGGCGCCGCTGGTGATGGCGGCGGCTCAAGGGCCGCCTTCGCCCTCAGGCTCCGGCGCGGCAAGCACGCAATGGCACGCGCGGCCTGAGGCAATCGCGCAGGCGAACAAGCAGCAGCCAGGCTTCAACTACGACGAAGCGCGCGTCGAGCCCTACACGCTGCCGGATCCGCTCGCATACAAGGGCAAGAAGGTCACGAGTCCGGAGACATGGCGGGCGCGGCGCGCCGAGATCCTCGACCTCTTTCGCGCGAACGTCTACGGACGATCTCCGGGCCGCCCCGAGCACATCGCCTTCTCGACGATCGAAGAGAATCCCAACGCGATGGACGGCGCCGCGACGTTGCGGCGGATCGCGATAACCAGCCGTCAGGGCACGCGATCGCATCGCTTCGAGCTCACCCTGTTTCTGCCGAACAAGCCGTCGGGTCCGAGACCGGTGTTCCTGCTGATTAACAACCGCCCGTCCTCGAACACGGATCCCACAAGAAAAGAAAAGTCCGGATTCTGGCCGGCGGAGCAGGTCATCGCCCGCGGCTACGGCATCGCGGCGTTCCACTACGCCGAGCTTGCGCCGGACGACGAGAAGACGTATCGCGACGGCGTGATCAAATTCTTCGACGATGGAACAGCCGCATCGAAGTCTTACACCTGGGGTGCGCTCGCCGCGTGGGGATGGGGCGCCAGCCGGGCGATGGACTACTTCGAAACCGACCCACGCGTGGACAAGGCGCACGTCGCGGTCGTCGGCCACTCGCGCGGCGGCAAAGCGGCGCTATGGGCCGGGGCGGATGACGAGCGCTTCGCGATGGTCGTCTCGAACGAATCGGGCGAAGGCGGCGCAGCGGTCAGCCGCCGCAATTTCGGCGAGACGATCGAGCGGATCAACACGTCCTTTCCGCACTGGTTCGCCGCGACCTATAAGGCGTTCAACGGCCGTGCAGAAGAGTTGCCGGTCGATCAACACATGCTGCTGGCGCTGACCGCCCCACGCGCGCTCTACGTCGCCAGCGCCGATGAAGATCTGTGGTCCGATCCCCGCGGCGAGTTCCTGTCGCTCGCCGCTTCCTCCCCCGTGTTCGCGTTGTGGGGTGATCCGACGATTCGTCCGGACGCCATGCCGCCGGTCGACAAACCAATCATCGTCAGACGCCGTGGGTATCACATCCACACCGGCGGTCACAATCTGACGCCGTACGATTGGGATCGCTACATGGATTTCGCGGATCGGGTGTGGAGGCGGTCGTCAGTTAGTCCCGTGCAGCTGCTACCGACCGATGTCGACCGCCTCAGTCAGCGCTCGCCCTGAAGACCCAGCCGGCGCATCCACCTCGATCAACGTCGCCAGCGTGGGGGCGAGATCGTTCAACGCGACACGACCGGCATATCTTCCCGGCTTCACTCCGCGCCCCATCAGAATCAGCGGAATGTGGGCGTCGTAGTTGTACGGGCTGCCGTGCGTGGTGCCGGTGGCCTGCCGCATCCAGTACGGCTCCAGGATGATCTCGAGGTCGCCGGACCGCTGGGCATTGAAGCCGCGTAACACGCGGCTGCCGATCAAGTCGTTCGCGACTTCACCGCGCAGCAGCTGGTCGCGTGTGTAGACGCGGGCGACGTGGGGCACCGCCATCGCAGCTGCGGCGGCGACGCGACGGACCTCGGTCGCGTCCAACTGCTTGTCGGCGATTAGTGAGTAATTCAAATACGGCGACGATCCCGCCGTGGCCATCAACCACTTGCCTTCGCCGAACCGAAGCGTGAGCGCCTGCTCAATCGCACCGAACAGCTCCTTGTTCGTCATGCGGCCGCCGGGAAGAGCGCGTTCGGTCAGCGATTCGGGAACAGGCGCAACACCGTGGTCCGCCGTGAGCGCGACGATCGTGTGCTGCAGGCCGACGAGCTTGTCGACCCGATCCAGCAGCTGGCCGATCGCTCGATCGGTTCGAATCGCAATATCCCGAACCTGCGGCGAATCCGGTCCATACGTGTGACCGACGGCATCATTCGACGAGAAACTCACCGACAAGAGGTCGATGATGCCGCGCTGTCCAAGTCGTTCCTCGGCAATCGCGGCGGTCGTGAAGTCGAGCAGCATCTGGTTGCCAAACGGACTTCCATACACCGCCTCGTACAACTTCGAATCTGTTTCCTTCGGCAGCTGTTTGAGAACCGGCGTGCCGACCGATAGCGCCAGCCAGGCCTGGCCAGCGAGCGAGTCCGCCGACCGGCGGTCGTTGAAGGCTCGCACCCACGCCGGAACGTCGCTCATGTAATACGTGCTGCTGACGAAGCTGCCAGTCTTGGTGTCGAACCAATAGGCGGCGTCAGCGCCTCGTCCGGCCGGCATGATCGCGGATCGATCCTTGAGTGAAACGCCAATGACGCGCGGCGCATTCGGCGCTCCCTTCGGAGCACCAGCCGCGAGCTTCATCTCGTCGCCCAACGTATCGACCAGCAGGCGGCGGGGTGAGGCGGTCGCCGCGCCGGGGGCGCCTACAGGTTTGACGGTTTCGTCGGTGATACTCGCGACCGACTTGCCGGACTCGCGATCGAACCAGTCGTTGCCGATGATGCCGCTGACCGACGGCGTGGCACCCGTGAGCATCGTCGAGTGGCCGACCGCGGTGACCGTCGGGTAATGCTCGAGGTATGCGTTCGTGAAGACCGCCCCGTTCGTGAGCAGCCTCTTGAATCCCCCCGTGTACTCGCTCCGGAATCGGGTCAGGTAGTCGTAACGAAACTGATCGATGGCGATCAGGAGCACCAGCCGCGTTTCCGCAGGACTTGCGGGCTGTTGTGCCCGTGGTCCCGCCGAAAGCAGGACCGCTGACACAACGAGGAGCAGCAGAATTCTTTTCACGCGAATACCTCGATACCGACTTTGACTACTGCATGATATCGGATAAGAAGCCGAGGCTCTCAGCATGTTAGGTCGTTCACTAGATTCACCAGATTCACCAATTCACCAATTCACCAATTCACGCTCACTATGGCAACCGGGTCGGTGCGTTGACCTTGACGCCCTTTCGCTTCGAGGACAGTTCGAGCTTGTCGCCCGGTTTCAAGTCTTCTCCCGCAAATGACAGTTCGTACTGGTTCAGAAGCTCCTGGCAGATCTGCTCGGCGGCTTTGACGAGATTCGGTCCGGCGACCTGTTCCGTGCGGCCACCCGACTCGCGTGATCCGTCGTTCAACACCACGTCCAGATCCGATGCCCCGGTGCCGCTTCCTGGCGGCGCGATGACGTACAACGTGGTGCCGCTCTTCCGAAGGTCGTCACGAACAACATCGGATCGAAGGGAGCTCGACGCAGCGCCCCCGACGGTCAGGACCACGATCACCGACCGCTTGCCGGGCTGCCCCACGTCCTTGACCGTCTCGCTCAGGGCCTCCATCACCTGGCCTCGGCTCGGCTTGCTGCTCCGAGGCCCCAGGCGCTTGAACCCGGCAGCCAGGGCGTCCATCTCGGTCGTGAAGTTCACGATTCTCTCGGGTTGTTCCACGACCGAGACAATCGCGAACTCCCCGATTTCCTGCAGCCGCTGCACGAACGTCGCGGCCGGATACTGCACGGCTCCGGTCCCGCCGTCCGCAACGATAAGCGCCATGCGCAAAGGGACCTTCGTCAACTGCGCCGCTGTCACCTGCTGTACTTTGCCGCCGACCTTCAACTCGAAGTCCGCCGCGGTGAGGTCGGTCACCGGTGTGCCGTTCTTCTCGGTGACTGAGACATAGATCGTTCGAGTGCGGCTCGCCTGCGGACGAGCCGCTGCGATTGCTCCGAGGACCAGAAGGGGAACGAGAAGAGTCCGGACGGTGGCGGCAATGATCGTGCGCATGGAATGACCTTTCTGCTCGATGCGACCGAAGTCGGTGATCCGCGCGGGTCAGCGCATTCTTACTGTGTCTGGCTCGCCGTTCAAGAGCCTGGGAGGCGACGGGGTGGGAATTCACTCCGCCGGCCGCGCTACAATTTTCCGCACACCGTGTAATAGTCGGCCTCCTCGTGCGTCAAGGTTAGTAAGGCGGACGAGGTGACCACAGCCAGCGCGCAAATCGACGAATTGCCAATCCCCATGCCTTCCACGGCCCCGGCGGGGTTTGCCGAGCTCTACGAGCGCCACTACGAGGCAGTATTCCACGCCGCTTTGCGTGTTACCGGGAATCCGGCCGACGCCGAGGATGTCCTGCAGACCGTCTTCCTGCGAGTCCTGGCCGGGAGTGGAGACGTCGGGGATATGACGCTGCCGGCCGCTTACTTCCGGCGCGCAGCCGTCAACGCGGCCGTCGACGTGCTACGCCGGCGGGAGCTCCGTGCGGCCTCGGTTTACGACGATTCGGCGCCGCACGCCGCCGTCCAGCCCCCTGTGCTGCTAAAGGAGCGCCTTCGGCGCGCCATCGCCGCCTTGGAGAGCGACGACGCCAGCTTGTTCCTGCTGCGTCACGTCGAGGGGCTGTCGAACGAAGAACTGGCAGAGATGTTCGAAATCGAGAAAAACAACGTGGCCGTCAGGCTGCATCGAATCCGACCCGCCTACAAGCCGAAATGGAACGCTAGGCGCCGCGAGAGAAGACGCGAGCGAGCGCAGCGAAGCGAGCCACGCGAGCGGAGTGGGGCTTAAGGGGCCCCACGAGCGAGCGTGTAGGGGAGTCCGAGGGGCGAAGCCCCTCGGATAAAGAAGGAGAACGGTGATGTCAGAAGACAGCCTGGAACGAGGCCTACAAGAAATGAGGGGGGAAGACGTGGACTCCGGGACGCTCGCGGCCGCGCGGACGCGCGTCTGGGAAAACGTGACGAACGCCGGCAGCGCCACGTGTGCGGAGTTCCGGCAGGACTTCCACGCCTATCTGGTTAACGAACTGGGCGCCAGCCGCCGAATCCTGGTGGAAGATCATCTCAGCCGCTGCCCCGGCTGTCGCACCCGGATCGCCGAGATGAAGGGCGAGAGGACGATCGTCGCCATGCCAGTGCGGTCCCCCTCCCGCTGGGTGCAGTGGGGAGCGCTGACCGCGGCGGCCGCACTACTCTTGTCGGTCCTGTATCTCGGACGCGGCGCTATCGACGGCATGATGGCTCCGGGCGGCCCGCGGGCCACGGTCGTTTCCGCCGATGGCGGCCTGTACCGCTTGCCCATGGGCGCTCTCGGAGCAGGCGCCGCCATTGGTGAACACGAGTCGGTCCGCACGGGACCTGGAGCCCACGCGGTGCTTCGGCTCGCCGATGGATCGATGGTGGATGTCAACGGGCGAACGGAGCTGTTCGTGACCGCCGCCTGGAGCGGCCAGGCGATTCACCTCCAGCGCGGTGACATCATCGTCAAGGCCGCCAAACAGCGCCGGGGCTACCTTCGAGTGCTGACCCGCGATTCGATCGCCTCGGTGAAGGGAACCGTTTTCGCGGTGTCCGCCGGTATGGGCGGCTCGGTTGTTTCGGTGGTCGAGGGATCGGTCGCGGTGAATCAGCCTGGCAGGGCGGTGCTCCTCAAGCCCGGCGAGCAGGCCGCTTCCATCCCGGCGCTGGCGAGCTCCGTCGCGTCGGCCGTCTCCTGGAGCCCTGAGGCGGAGTCCTACATCGAGCTGCTCGGGTCGTTCGTGAAGATCGAACGCGAGCTGGCGAATTTCCCCGCCGAACTGCGGACCAACTCGGCCCTGCTCTCGTATCTTCCCGCAGGCGCGGTGGTCTATGGCACGGTCCCGAACCCTGGCCTCACGATCGACCGCGCCCTTTCCCTCGCGGAGGAGCAGTCGGCCCAGAACGCGACCTTCGGGGCCTGGTGGAACTCGGAGACGGGACGGCTGTTGAAACAGATGACGGACCGCGTTCAGTCGGTGAACACGCTGCTCGGAGATGAAATCGTTTTCTGCGCCAGCGTCCCCGGCCCCCCCGGGATTGACGACCCCGTGCCGATCGTGATAGCCCGGGTGCAGCCCGGCAAGCGGCCTGAGCTCGCGAGCGCCCTTGAAGGTCTTTTCGCCGCCGCGGGGGAGTCTCCCGCATCGTATTCGGTTTCCGACGAGCTGATGGTTGTTTCAAACTCGACGCCGCACCTGTCGTGGGCCCTCGCTCACCTGGGGCAGGGTGCTGGCTCCCCGTTTGCGGCAGCTATCGGTGAACGATACCGTCGCGGCGTGGGCTGGCTTATTGGAATGGATGCGCCTCCAGTGGTCACGATGGCGTCCGGAGGCGATGCCCCTCCGGTCAAGCTCGCCGGGATGATTGGGATGAAGTACCTCTTCCTCGAGCAGCGTGCGCCTGCCGGTGCCGTAGAGAACGAGGTCACGGTTGCGTTCCAGGGTGCTCGAACCGGAATGGGGTCCTGGCTGGCTGACGCCGGCTCCGGTGGCGCGGCGGAGTACCTACCGGCCGATGCTCTCCTCGCCGGCTACGTGTCGACCCGCGAGCCGTTGCAGCTGTTCGAGGAGTTCACCGCGCAGATCACCAAGTCGGAGCCCGATTTCGAGCGCGGCCTGGCCAGTATGGACGAGAAGCTCGGCGCCGGTTTCGTCCAGAACCTGACCGCGGCGTTAGGGACCGAAGCGGCTCTGGCTCTGACGGGACTCTCTGTCAGCGGCCCGACGTGGGTCGTGGCGAGCGTGGCGAACAATCCGGCGGTGATCGACAGCTCGCTTCAGAAGCTGGTGGAAACGTTCAACGCGGAGCTTGGGCCCGACGAGCAGGGCAAACGGATCGTGTTGACACAAGAGAGCGCGGGCGGACGGGCCTGGAGCACGATGAAACCGGGAGGACTTCCGCTCGGTATCACCTGGACGTACGATCGGGGCTATATGGTGGCGGCCTCCGATCGCGCCTCCGCAGAGCGCGCCATCGCGACCGGGAACGGCGGCTCTCCGCTCGTGTGGTCCCCGGAGTTCCTCGGCCAGCTTCCATCGTCTGCCGGACTCCACCCGTCGGCCTTCGCCTGGCTGAACGCGAAGGGGGCACTCGGAATCATTTCAGCGCTGACCTCGAACCCGGCGGTCCGACAGCTCGTGGCCGGGCGCGATCCGATTCTCGTTGTGTTCGATGGAACGCCGGAACAGATTCATGCGGCCAGCCGTACTCGTATCTCTGGATTGATCATGGATGTGATGCTGCTCCAGAGCCTGGGTCAGGCGAGCATGGGACCGCAATCGGGCGCCGTCCCGCAACATTGACGGGCCGGGAGCTGCTGAGAAAGATGCGAGCGAGCGCAGCGAAGCGAGCCACGCGAACGGAGCGAGCCGACGAAGCGGCTCGCGAGAGAGCGTGTGGGGGAGTTCGAGGGGCGAAGCCCCTCGATTGAAGATGGAAACAGCCGTCGTCGATCTCGAGAACCTGAAGGTGAAGCTGGGACGGCGGGAGATCCTCCACGGGATCACCTGCCGTCTCGGCGTTTCGGGCACAGGAAAAGCCGTGGGCTTGCTCGGGCCCAACGGGGCAGGCAAGTCCACGCTGATCCTGACGCTTCTCGGGTTTCTCAAGCCCAGCGCCGGACGCGCCAGCATCCTGGGCATGGACTGCCGGAGCAACATGGGCGAGGCCCGATCGAGAATCGGCTACATGCCCGAGAACGACTCGTTCGTCGGGGAAATGACGGCCGTGACCTTCCTGCGCCAGATGGCCGAGCTGTCTGGCCTCCCGCCGAAGCCGGCGCTCGAGAAAGCGCACGAGGTCCTGTTCCACGTGGGGCTCGGGGAGTCGCGCTACCGGGAGCTGCGGACCTACTCATACGGAATGAAGCAGATGGCCAAGCTCGCCCAGGCGATCGTCCACGGGCCGGAGCTGGTCGTGCTGGACGAACCGACCAACGGGCTTGATCCTGCCGCGCGCCGGCGGATGCTCAAGCTCGTCGCCGACATGAAAGAGGAGCAGGGGATGAACGTGCTCATCTGCTCTCACTTGCTGCGGGACATCGAGCAGGTGTGCGACGAGGCCGTGATTCTGAAGGACGGCGCCATCGTGCACCACTGCAACCTCGAAGAAGAGCGGCGATCGAACAGATCCTTCGTCGAGCTCGAAGTGACCGGCGACGATCGGAACCTGCGGATGGCGTTGCCGGAGATCGGCGCCGAGGGCGTGTCGGAGGGTGGCGGGCGCTGGCGGATCGTCCTGCCGGCCGGGACCGAGGTGGAAGCCATCTGGGGACTCGCGGCGCGGCAGAACCTGCTGGTGAGAAAGCTCACGCACCGTCGGGATACGTTGGAGGAGATCTTCCTGAAAGCCATGGGCCACCTCGCGCACACGCCTGGGGAGAGCGGCCCGGGGTCTGACCCCGGCGGTCCGGTAGACCGGGGTCAGACCCCGGTCGTTCAGTTACCCACAGATTAAGCATGGCGGTCTACAAACGGGGATATCGGCGATACGACGGACCACTCACGGGGCGCTGGACGCGTTTCATGGTTCTGCCTCGCTACGCCTGGCGAAGGCTGTATGAGCAGCGGCTGGTCCTCCTGCTCACGATGCTGTCGTTGGTCTGGCCTCTCCTGTGCGCCGGCTTTGTCTATCTCACCAATCACGTGGAGCTGCTCCAGGGGCTCGACAAAGACTTTCTCGCGTTCATCCAGGTCAACGGCAGGTTCTTCTCGATCTTCATGTACGTCCAGGCGGGCTTCGCCGTCTTCCTCGCGGCGCTGGCAGGACCCAGCCTGGTTGCGCCGGACCTGTCGAACAACGCGCTCCCGCTGTACTTCAGCCGGCCGCTCACGCGCTGGAGCTACACCCTGGCGCGGCTGACCGTGATCGTCGGCATGCTGTCGATCGTCACGTGGATCCCGGGCCTCCTCCTGTTTGCGCTGCAGGTTGGCCTGGCCGGCGGCTGGTGGTTCCTGGCGAACTGGACGCTGGGTGCCGGCGTGGTGTTGGGGTTCCTTCTCTGGCTGCTGGTCCTGAGCCTGGTGGCGATGGCCAGTTCCGCCTACGTGAAGTGGAGGGTCGTGGCAGGGGCAGTCAGCCTCGCGTTCTTCTTCATCCTGAGCGGCGTCTCCGCGATGATCGACAACGTGTTTCGCGTGACGTGGGGGCACGTCCTGGATCCGGCCTGGGCGGTGAACCGGGTATGGTGCGCGCTGCTCGGCGTGGATCCGCCCGACGGTCCGGGGGCCGGAGCCTCCATCCTGACGCTGGCGGCGTTCGTTCTCTTGCTCGTCCTGGTCATCGAACGCAAGCTGCGGCCGGTCGAGGTGGTTCGATGAGCGAGTCCGCGATCGTCTTCAACGAGGTTTCGAAGTTCTACGGCGAGGTGCTCGGCGTGAACCGCGTCACGTTGAACATCCCGCCGGGAATCACGAGCCTGGTCGGGCCGAACGGTTCCGGCAAGACGACGCTGATGAACCTGATGACCGGCCTGATCTTCCCCGACCACGGCAGCATCCGCATGCGTGGGATCTCCCCGCGCGATCCCGAGGCGCTGATGCGGATAACGGGATACGCCACGCAGTACGACACCGCTCCGCGCTGGGCAACCGGGTTCACCTTCATCACCACCGGCCTTCTCCTTTTCGGATACGGGCGATCGGAAGCGGAGGAAAAGGCGTGGAAGGCGCTCGAGCGCCTGAGTCTGACCGAGGCAGCGAACCGCAAGGTCGCAGGGTACTCCAAGGGTATGCGGCAGCGGGTGCGGCTGGCGCAGGCCATCGCGCACGATCCTGACCTGCTCGTACTCGACGAGCCGCTGAACGGCCTCGATCCGCTGGTTCGAGCGGAAACGATCGATCTGTTCCGCTCGTGGGCGGCTGAAGGAAAACACGTCATCATCTCGAGTCACGTCCTCCAGGAGGTGGACCTGATCAGCGATCAGGTCGTGCTGATCGCCAACGGGATGATCGTGGCCGAGGGGAAGATCCGCACCGTGCGCGACGAGATCGATGAGCATCCCAGTCAGTACATCATCCGGTGCCGCGAGCGGGACGCATCCGGCGTGGCGGCGCTGCTGTTCGGCGAGGAACACGTCACCGAGATCAAGCTGAACGACGATCGGCTCGGCATGTTGGTGATGACCCGGGACCGTGAGCAGTTCGCGCGTGCGCTCGGACGGATCGCGCTCGACGGCCACAGGATCGAGAGTGTCGTGCCGGCCGACGAGAACGTTGACGCGTTGTACGAGTATCTGATCGGCGGTGAGAGGTGATCCAGCATTCCTTCGCCGGCCGGGCTCGTCAAGCGTGGACGATTGCAAAGGTCGAGCTCCGGCGTGCCTTTTTCGCCAAACGCTCCTTCTGGGTCTACGGGCTGGCGGTCCTGCCGGCGGTGATCTTCTTCGGACACGGCCTCGATGCGAAGTTCCGGACCGATCGGCTTTCCCGGCGCGGGGTGATTAGCCCGGCCCTGGTGGACAGCGTCCGCGACGGAGAATCGGCCGACGATGTGAAAAAGCGGCTGGGGAAGCCGAACGAGGAACGCTGGTCGACTCGGAGCCGGCGCGTCCGGCAAAAAACCGGAAATGCGGGGACGACCACTCACGTGATCGAGCCGGCCGTCGAAGCCCGTTTCGTCCGCCTGAATATCAACCGTCCTTCCTACAGCGGCGAGCCGGTGGCCAGGATTTACGAATTCGAGGTCTATGGTCCTGACAGCAAGGTGAACCTCGCGCTCCACCACCCCGCAACTGGAAGTTTGCCGTGCAGCCCGGATCAGGGGCCGGAGAAGGCTGTCAACGGCAGCGTGACGGGAGGCCAGACCGACAGATGGTGTGCTGAAGATCGGCCTTTGTTCCTGCAGGTGGATCTGGGTGAACTTCGTCCGGTCACGCGCTTCATCGTGAAACACGCCAGCGCTGGAGGCGAGAACGAGGAGTCCGACACCCGCGAGTTCAACATCCAGCTGAGTAACGAAGGCAAGAGCTTCACCACGGTCGCGTCGTCTACGGGCGCCGGGTTCGTCGAGGAGCGGACCGAGTACCGCGACATCATCTACTTCGACGGGCGGCGGCAGGCCCGGCTTCTCTTCGAAGACGGCAAGCTGCTGCGCCGGGACATCAACCGTCTGCTCGACTTCGAAGAGGACCGAACCGTGTTCGCGGGGATCTTCCAGTACTTCTACCTGCGGCTCGCGATCTTCTTCGGCTGTCTGGGCATCTTCATGTATCTCTTCCGCGGGGAGATGAGCAACCGCACGCTGCACTTCTGGTTTCTCGCGCCGGCGCGGCGCGACGTGCTGCTCGCGGGCAAGTATGCTGCGGGGCTGATTGCATCTAGCATGATTTTCGGCGGCGGCGCCCTGCTCACGCTTGCGGCCATGATCTGGCCGCACGATGCGGTCGAAGTCCAGGCTTACTGGAATGCCGGGGGCATGGGGCAGGTGTTCTGGTATGCGACGGCTGCTGTGCTCGGCTGCGTTGGCTACGGGAGCGTCTTTCTCGCGGTCGGCGTGTACGTGCGCAATCCGATTATCCCGGCGGCCGTGCTGCTCATCTGGGAGGGGGCCAACGGCATTCTTCCGCACGTGCTGCAGAAGATGAGCATCCTGTACTATCTGCAGTCCCTGTGTCCCGTTCCTGCGCCGATGGATAATGATGCTCCGACGCTGATCCGGTTGCTGGCCGCCCCGGCCGCGCCCGCGTCACGTCCGGGTGCGATTCTCGGGTTGCTGCTCCTGACCGCGTTCGTCCTGTGGATCGGCAGTCTCGCCGTCAGGCGCATGCAGATCTCCTACGGCGGCACCGAACCGTAACGCGCCGGAGCTCAGGACGCCCAATCGCAAGGAAAGCCACCGGCTCAGCCGCGACGGCCCGAACGATCTGATCACAAGGAAAATCGTGCGCGCATCGGTTGACAGGAACGAGTCGGTCACGTGGAGAACACCGCGGGCACGCTGGGTTCTGCTCGCCACCGTGCTGGGGTCAGGCATTGCCTTTCTGGATATGACCGTCGTAAACGTCGCGCTGCCCACGATCGGCAGAGAGCTCGACGCGACCGTTGCCGGCCTGCAGTGGATCGTGAACGGCTACACTCTCACGCTCGCATCCCTGATCCTGATCGGCGGGTCGCTCGGCGACCGGTTCGGTCGTCGGCGTGTGTTTCTCGTCGGGATCGTCTGGTTCGCTGTTGCCTCCCTCTTCTGCGGCGTTGCGCCTACCGAAGAAGCACTCGTGGCGGCCCGCGCACTACAGGGGATCGGCGGGGCGCTGCTCACGCCGGGCAGCCTCGCCATCATCCAGGCATCGTTCGCTCCAGGCGACCGTGCCCGAGCCGTGGGTGCCTGGTCGGGGCTGTCGGGGATCGCCGCGGCGATCGGGCCGTTCGTTGGTGGGTGGCTTGTCAGCGCCGGGTCATGGCGTTTGATCTTCCTGATTAACCTACCGCTGGCTGTCGCAACGGTCGCGGTCACGCTCCGATACGTCCCCGAAACGCGAGGCCCCGAATCGGTCGGCGGCATCGACGCCGCAGGGGCCGTGCTCACAGCAGTGGGGCTCTCCGGGGTGTCCTGGGCGCTCATCGAGTCCGGCGAGCACGGCGCAACCGGGGCGACGCTCATAGCCGGCGCAATCGGCCTTGCGGCACTGGCCGGCTTCGTCGCTGTAGAGCGGCGCAGCCGCCACCCGATGCTGCCGCTCGAGATCTGGCGCTCGCGGCAGTTCACCGCCGCCAACCTCGTGACCTTCGTCGTGTACGCCAGCCTCGGCATCACCTTCTTCCTGCTGAGCGTCGACCTCCAGCAGGTCCTCGGCTATTCGCCGATGCAGGCGGGGCTCGCAACGCTGCCAATCATGGTCCTCATGCTCGCTCTTTCTGCGCGCGCCGGCATGCTTGCCGAACGCCTCGGTCCTCGCCTTCCGATGACCGTCGGACCACTGGGCGTGGCTGTTGGCCTCGTGTTGTTGAGCCGCGTGCAAGAGGGCACGACCTATCTCGGCACGGTGCTGCCGGGCGTGATCGTGTTCGGCCTCGGGCTGACGCTTACCGTTGCTCCGCTCACGGCCACCGTCCTCGCGGCCGCCTCCGCGCGGTACGCCGGTATCGCGTCAGGCGTCAACAACGCAATCTCGCGCGGCGCGGGTCTGCTCGCGATCGCGGTGATTCCCGGGGTCTCAGGCCTGACCGGGGATGCCTACCTGGACCCGTCCGCGTTCGCGAAAGGGTTCCATATCGCCATGCTGATCAGCGCCACCCTGGCAGCCGCTGGTGGCGCGCTCGCGTGGATGTTCATCCGCAACGACGTCGCCGGCCGCGTCCACGCGTGTCCAGCCACCCAGCTTGATCGCCGGCACTACTGCGCCGTCGACGGTGCGCCGCTGGCCACCGAGCGGGACGCCAAGGGCGTGACCTCCCACGCCGGCAGCGAAGCGTAACGCGCGGCTCTCCTGAGACCGCCGTAAGAGGCTGTAGGGCGACTCCGCCTTTCTGGTGCAGTAGAATCCCACTGGATCCAGAGACCGATCACGCCAGGAGGCTGTGTGAGTCCGAAACTACTCGTGGTGGCGCTCGCCGCCATCTCCCTAATCGGGCCGGCTGTCGGCGCGGCGGACGCGCAAGTCACGAGCGCTGCCGTCGTCGGCACCATTACTGATGCCAGCGGCGCGGCGCTGCCGGGTGCGACCGTCACGGCTCGCAATGTCGAGACTGGCTTCGTGCGCACGGTGCCGACCAACGAATCCGGCGCCTACCGTCTCGACTTCCTGCCTACCGGCACCTACGTCGTGGAGATCAGTCTGTCGGGATTCAAGACCGAGCGTCGCAGCGGCATCGTCCTGAACGTGAACGACACGGCGCGCGTCGACGCGTCGCTCGCGGTCGGCGGCGTCACCGAAGCCGTCACCGTCGAGGCACGGAGCGCCGACGTCAACACCGCGACCGCCGATCTCTCGAAGACGGTCGACGCGGCGGCGATCCAGAGTCTGCCGCTGGTCGATCGCAATGTCTACACGCTGCTGGATCTGACGCCGGGCGTGCAATCCAACAACAACGGCGTCGCCTCGGCCTCGTCGGGGACCAATTCGCTCATATTGGGGTTTCCGGAGCAGCGCACGTTGATCAACGGCGGCGCCGATGGCGGCACCGGATCGGTGAACTATTACCTCGACGGCGGCGTCAACATGACGGCGCTTCGCAATACCGGCAACATCCTGCCGAATCCCGACGCCATCCAGGAATTCAAGGTCCAGACGAACAGCTACAACGCGGAGTACGGCCGCTTTTCGAGCGGCGTCATCAACGTCATCACCAAGGCGGGCACGAACGCGATCAAAGGATCGGCGTTCGAGTACCTGCGCGACGGGAAGATGAACGCGAAGGACTGGGGCGCGGTGCTGGCGACGCCGCCGCTCAGGCGCAACCAGTTCGGCGCGACGCTCGGCGGTCCGCTGCAGCGCGACAAGACATTCTTCTTCGGCACGTACTCCGGCCTGCGGCAGACGACGAGTACGTTCCTGAACACCGCGATCGTGCCGACGCCGCTGGAGCGAACGGGCGACTTCAGCCAATCGCGCACGCTGCCGACCGATCCCGCGACCGGTCAGACCTTCGCCTGCAACGGCGTGGTCGGTGTGATCTGCCCAAACAGGCTCGACCCGGTGGCAATGAGGATCATCAACGACTACGTCCCGCTCTCGAACGTCTCCGGCAGCATCTGGCAGGGCTACGTGCCGAGCCCCTACAACTCGGATGAAGGACTGATCAAGATCGACCATCAGATCAACGCCGCGCACCGGCTCAGCGGCAATTACTTCCTGACGACGGGCACCAATACGGTACGCGCGGGGTCGGGAAACCTGCCGTGGGCGAGCCAGAACTTCAACTGGCGCCAGCACAACGTCAATCTCAGCGACACCTGGGTCATCCGCGACAATCGCATCAACCAGGGCTGGTTCTCGTTCAACCGCAACTTCGGCGGGCGCCTGAACCTGCCGGCGGTGTCGCTGACGGATCTCGGATCGGCCGCCGTGATTCAGGGCGCGCCGTCGCTGCCGCAGATCACGGTGAGCGGGTTCTTCACGCTGACCAACGCCATCGGCGGACCGAAGGCGGGCGGCGACTTTTACTCGGTGCGCGACGTCTACAGCTGGACGACCGGCGCCCATGCCGTCAAGATGGGCGGGGAGCTGTCCTACAACAAGACGACCCAGGACACGCTCCTCAACAACTACGGCGTGCTCACGTTCAACAACAGCGTGACGCGGAACGCGCTCGCCGATTTCCTGATCGGCATTCCCAGCGCGATGACGCAGGACGCGCCGGTAACCGCGCTCTGGAACAGCTGGTACGGCGCGGCGTTTCTGCAGGACGACTACCGCCTCAATTCGCGCATGACGCTGAACCTCGGGCTGCGCTGGGACGTGCAGACGCCCGGTACCGATCCGCAGAACCGGTTCACGACCTACGTGCCTGGCCAGAAATCCACGGTCATGCCGACCGCGCCGGCCGGACAGCTGTTCTACGGTGATCCGGGCATCGAGCGCGGCGTGATTCCGACGCGCCTCGGTCACGTCTCGCCACGTGTCGGCTTCGTCTGGGATCCCTTCGGCGACGGCAGGACGTCGATCCGCGCGGCCGGCGGCATTTTCTACGGCAGCATCTCGGGCAACGAGTGGAACTCGATGACCAACTTCCAGCCGTGGAGCACGCGTCTCACGTTCACGAACATCAGTCCGACGACGAATGCGGCCGGCGTGCCCAACGGCGCCTCGTTGCGCAACCCGTACAACAATTTCGTGGGCGGGGCGCCGTTCCCCTATAACGGCTCGTACGCGAACGGCGGCGGCATCCTCGGCGCTTCGCTCGACTTCGACTGGGCGCGCGCCTATCAGACGAATATCGGCCTGCAGCGCCAGCTCACGAAGGCGCTCGCGGTCGGCGCCAGCTACGTCGGGACGTTCACCCGCAATCTGCCGTTCCAGCGCGACGTCAACTATCCAGTCGTCACCTCCACCGCGACGGCGGCGGGCGCGAACATCCTGTCGCGGCGGCCGAATCCCGCGTTCGGCGCGGTCCTCCTGCTCGATTCCGATCAGTACTCGGACTACAACGGCCTGCAGGTGACCTTCAACCTGCGCCAGTCGCACGGCGTCAGCGTCAACGGCTTCTACACGCTGAGCAAGACGATGACGAGCGCGCAGCTGATGAACAACACGACGGCGGGCGGCGCGCAGAACTACGGCGAGCTAGCTGAGGATTTCGGCCGCGCTGACACCGATCAGCGCCACGTCTTCAGCACGAGCATCAACTGGTCGCTGGACTACTACACCGGCAAGAACGACGTGCTGCGGCACGTGCTCAATGGCTGGAGCGTGGCGCCGATCATCAAACTGCGCAGCGGGCTGCCGTTTACGGTGACGAACGGCAACGTCGACGCGAACCTCGACGGGAATACGAACGACCGCGCGCAGCTCGTGGGCGATCCGCACCTCGACCACCCGACGATAGACCAGTGGTTCAATACGGCGGCGTTCGTTCAGAACAAGGTGGTCACTGGTGTCGCAACCGACGGCAACTCGCCGCGCAACCTTCTCGACGGCCCCGGCTTCCGCGTCGTCGATCTCGCGCTGTCGCGCGACTTCCAGATGCCGCGGCGAACGAAGCTGACGTTCCGCCTCGAGGGGACCAACATCTTCAACATCGTCAACTACGGTCAGCCGGGAGCGTCCGTGCCGTCGGGCGCGACGTCCACCACGTTCGGCGTCATCCGCACGGCCAACGCCATGCGACGGCTGCAGGTGGGATTGCGGCTGTCGTTCTGATGTCCGGCGCGTCTTACCTCACCGACAGGTCACGGACGTAGATGTCCTTGAAGCGCATGTTGCCTTCGCCGCCCGAGTGCAGCTGCAGGGCGATATAGCCGTCGAATGACTTCGGCGTCGGATCCGTGAAGTTCAGGACCTCGATACCATTCAGGATCGCGACCATGTGGTTGCCCTCGACCTTCACGAGCATGTCGTTCCAGTCGGTCGGGCGCAGGACCTGTTCGTATTCGGGCGCGGGCCAGGCGATCCACTGTCGGCCGTCGCCGTACAAGCCGGCGTTGTGGTGGTTGATGGTCCGATCGATCTCGAACTGCAGGCCCTGGCTGACGCTGACCGCGCCGGGCGCGAATTCGGTGTGAAAGTAGACGCCGCTGTTGCCGTCGGCTTCGCACTTGAAACGTAGCGAGAACCAGAAGTCCTTGTACTTCTTCTCGGTCCTGAGATAGCCATAGGCGTTCGTCACGCCCTGCCCGTGGATCGTGCCGTCTTCCACCGTCCATTTCTCTTTGCCGACTTCGACCCAGTTGGTCAGGTCCTTGCCGTTGAAGAGACGTACCCACTGCTCGCCGGGGTAGAGCGGCCGGTTGGTAGGCACCTGCGCGGCCATCAGCACCGGGATGGTCAGCACACACAGAACGATCGTCAGCATCCGCGATATCGGAGCGGGTCGGCGCATGTCAGCCTCCTGGCGAATTCAGCGAGTGGTCTCGGATCATACCCGGTTCTTCCGACGGGAACCTAGGGGACCGTCCGATCGAACTCGGGATCATCGAGCGCCGCGGCATGAGATAGTAGCGGCACCATGCAAGTCATCACCCCACCGAAGGTCTATCCAGTCATCGTGATCGGCAGCGGCGCGTCGGGGGGCATGGCGGCGTGGAACCTGACGCGCCAGGGCATCGAAGTTCTCCTCCTCGATGCCGGCGACAAGTTCGACCGATCGAAATACTGGACGCACGTGCCACCTTGGGAGACGCAGGCGCGGCTCGCACGCGGCGAGAAGCCCGAAACGTTCTTCCTCGATACGAAAGAGCAGCCGTACCTCACGCCAAACGACCGACCGTTCGCGCTCACGCGCGTGTGGGGACACGGCGGCAAGACGAACGTGTGGGGTCGCGTCAGCCTGCGGTATTCGGACATCGATTTCAAGGCCGCCGACCGTGACGGCTGGGAGATCTCCTGGCCGATCTCCTACCAGGACATCTCGCCGTACTACGACCAGGTCGAGCAGCTGATCGGGGTCAACGGCGGAACCGACGATTCAGACGTGCTCCCCGGCAGCAAATATCTGCAGCCACCGCCCGCGCCGCGCTGCGGAGAACGGCTGCTGCAAAAAGCGATGGGGAAGCTGAACATCCCAGTTGTGGCCGGACGGCGCGCGAATATGACGCGGCCGACGCGCGGGTTCCCTGCCTGTCACTACTGCGGCAACTGCGGCAACGGCTGCGATACCGCATCGTTTTTCTGCTCAGCCGATCACCTGCTGCCGTCCGCGTTGCAGACCGGCAAGTTGGAACTGCGATCGAACGCGGTGGCGGCGCGCATCCTGACCGATGAGAGCGGACGCGCGACAGGCGTGCAGTATTTTGATCGACGGACCGGCGCCGAAGAGCAGGTACGCGGCAAGGTCGTTGTCCTGGGCGCGAGCTGCGTCGACACGACGCGCATTCTGCTGAACTCGAAATCTTCGACGCACCCGAACGGCCTCGGCAATGGATCGGACGTGATCGGCCGATACCTCTGCGAACAGATCCGGCTGAACGCGCGGGGATATCTGCCCGCGCTCGAAGGTACGCCAACGCGAAACGATCGCGGGATCGGCGGCGAGCATATCTATATGCCCCGCTTCAACCATCGACCCGGCCGCGGCCGCGAGTACCTGCGTGGATTCGGCGCGCAATTCTGGAACACGTGGTCGAATTGGAATGGGCCGCACGAAGGATCGGACCAGATTCCAGGGTTCGGCGCTTCGCTGAAGAAACAGATCAAGGGGCGCCATCCGGCATGGTTCGAGATTCATCCGTTCGGTGAGGCGCTGCCGTACGCGCACAACCGCATTACCGTCGATCCGTTGCGCGTCGATCGATACGGCGTGCCGATGCTGCACATCGACTACCGGATCGGCGAGAACGAACGAAAGATGACCGACCACATGGCGGATACGATCGAGGAGATCGTCAAAGCCGCTGGTGGCGTCCTCGTCAACTACCAACGCGGCGACCTCGATGCGATGGGGTCAGCGATTCACGAGCATGGCACGTGCCGGATGGGTACGGATCCAAAGCGATCGGCGCTCAACGCGTTCAACCAGATGCACGAGGTCAAGAATGTATTCATCGTCGATGGGTCCGCATTTCCGACCGCCACTGAAAAGAATCCGACGCTCACGATTCTGTCGCTCTCGTGGCGCGCAACAGATTACCTGGCGCAGGAGATGAAACGTGGCAACCTCTGAAACTGACATCAACCGTCGCCAGGCGTTGACTCAACTTGTCGCAGGCGCTGTGGGCGTCGTATCGATGCCGTCGTGGGTCCAGTCGCTCTGCGCGCAGGCGCGCGCCGAGGCGCATACGCACGCAGCCCAGGCCGCTGTTAGCGCGCCGGCCTGGAGCCCCTCCGTGCTGACGCCGCGTCAGAACGAAGCCGTCATTGCGCTCACTGAGCTGATCATCCCGGCGACCGACACACCGGGCGCCAAAGCAGCGCTCGTCAATCGGTTCGTCGACCACGTCCTCTCGACCGCTGACGCCAAGGAGCGTTCAGAATTCGGTCGCGGGTTGGCGTGGTTGGACGATCGCTGTCGCGCCCGCGTCGGCAAGGACGTCGCCGGCGCCAGTGCGGCGGAGTTGACGACCGTGCTGACGCCGCTCGCCGTCGAAGGCACGCCGGCCGCCGAGGACGCACCAGGTTTCGCGTTCTTTCGCGCGATCAAATCGATGACGATCACCGGCTATTACACGACCGAGATCGGACTCCGGCAGGAGCTTGGCGACGACGGCCGAATGGTGCTTGGTGCGTTCGAAGGCTGCACGCACCCGGAACATCAGTGAAATGCTGAATTCCGAATGCTGAGTGCTGAATGAACTCGGGATCAATCAGCATTCAGCATTTCGCCAGTCACGTAAGAAAAACCATACCTGACGGGCTCCCCAGGGGTGTGTAATTACCTGTGAATTTCAGCGAGCCGTTTCCCGGGTTCACGCTGAAAGTGGTCACGTTGTCGGCAAACTGATTACCAACCGCCATGAACCGTCCGAAAGGATCGATGGCGAATATTCTTGGGTAATCCCCGAGCGTTGAAACGTGGCCTGTTTGAGTAAGGCTGCCATCGTGGCCGACCTTGAAAACGCTGATCGTGTCGTTCAGGCGGTTAGCCCCGTAGACGAAGTCGCCGTCGGCGGAAACGCGGATTTCCGACGTGAAGTCCGTACCGGTGAATCCCGGCGGCACACTCGGGATGATCTGTTGTGGCGAAAGAGCTCCCGTCGCGCGATCGAATTCCCAGAACATGATGGTCGACGCTTCTTCTTGAATGGAGTACATCCAGACCCCGTTGGGGTGGAACGCGAAGTGCCTGGGCCCATCACCCGGGGGCGTGTTCACGAACGGTATCGCAGCCGGAGTCAGGGGCGGGGTGCCTCCCAGGTTCAGTTTCCAGACGTAAATCCGGTCTTGCCCGCATCGGTGCCCACAATCCATTGATTCGAGGGGTCCGACTCCATCTGGTGCGGATGTCCATTCGGCCCCTCATGAGCGCTGAACGCGAAACTCCCCGGAGGCGCGTTGGTGGCGCTGCGTAGCGAGCCCAACGTTATCGATCGTTTGCATTTGAAACACTGCGGGCCCGAGTGACCCACCTGGCAAAATTGGGAAGACCTCGAACCAGCTACCTGAGTATTCGGCTGAGAAAAGATACTTGCCCTGTTGGTCAACGCTGACATGAGCCGGAGCTCCCAAGGTAGGTTGACCATTCAAGAGCGTCAGATCGCCTGTGAGCCGGTTGATCGAATAGGCGCTCACGGCTCCGGGCGGTCCGTATTCATTTCCGGCATACAGGTGCGTCCGCGTCGGATCGAGAGCAATCGTCGATGGACTCGCTGTAGATGGGGTCGTTCCCATCGCCGGCAAAGCCGGAGCGACGACCCTTACGACGGTTAACTCCCCCGTGAAAAGATTGAGCGCGCACAAGTAGATCCCCTCCCCGCTCCTTCCGCGGGGTCCGGGCGCACCCGTGTAGGTGCCGATGTAAAGCCAAACCATTCCGGCTGGGGCGCCGGTTGGCGGTTGACCGAAAGCATTTGGCGCACTCGCGGCGGCAGCAAGCGCCGCGGCGCCCATGAGAAAGGTGCGACGCGAGAACGTACTTTTCCAGCCGGCGAGTTTTGTGTCTTTTGTTGTTTCCATGAGTTTCCTCCTAAGTTCTCAGTCCCTCCCGCAGTCGTATGCGAAGGGTAATGGCGGCTTGGGAGGAGAATGGCTGCGAAGAAGCAAGCCGGCCCGGGCACACGGCATGTGCGGCCTCCATCGGACTGAGTCACGTCGATGGCGAGTGGCGCCTCGGAAATCCGTGGACGTCCGAGGGCGGCGTGGAGCCCATTATCGCGCCGCCGCCGCGACTGTCAATTGGATTAAAGAGCCACTGGATTAAAGACCCATTTCCGGCGTCGATCGAGGATCCGGGATCCGAGGCTTTAGCGAAGGCGGGTGGCTTCCGCCTTTAGACGGAAGAATCATTTACCGTTCAAGTACAGAACGTTCGGCGCGCCCGAGCGCGCGAGCGCGATGTCCGGCTTGCCGTCACCGTTGATGTCGCCGATGGCGAACCCGTATGCAGCGCCGGCCTTCTCGCCGAACGTGACTTCAACGAATCGCTTCCCCGATCCGTCGTTGATGAAGACCGAGTGTGGCCCTTCGGTGTAGCCGAACACGATGTCGGGATGACGATCGCCGTTCAAGTCAGCGGCCATCATCGCGTACGGAGTGCGCTGTTTGTCGGCGATGTGAAATCCAGGCGTGAGTCGTCCCCTGCCGTCATTCATGTAGAGCGTCAATGAAGCCGCTGCTTCATCTCCCACCGCAAGATCGATCGTTCCATTGCCGTCGAAATCTGCAGCAGCGCCGACGCGCGCCGCGGCATTCGATGGTCCGAATGCGATCGTTCGCACGAACCCGGCCTTGCCGTCATTGAAATAAATGCGGCTTTGCCCGCCGTCGCGGCTCGGCACCGCGAGATCGATGTGGCCGTCTTTATCGAAATCGGCTGGCACGATCGTCGTCGCTGATTCGGCCGGTATCGGGATGCATGGGTTCGCGAGGTTTCCGTGCCCATCGTTCAGACACGCGTAGCTGGGCCCCGGTCGATTTGCCGCGATGACGTCCGGGCGGCGGTCGCCATTCAGGTCTGCAATCGCTGCGTTGCGGGTCGACCACTTCGGATCACCCCAGGTGCCCGCCACTGTGAATCGCCCTTTGCCGTCGTTGAAGTAGAGGAGCTTCCGATCGGGGGCATCGTTGCTGACGACGACGTCGAGATCGCCATCGCCGTCCAGATCAGCGAGGGCAGCGGTGTAGGTGCGATCGGCAGTCGTTCCGAGATCTGAGGTGACGAAGTGTGCCTGGCCGTCGTTGAGCAGGACCTTGTCGACAAAGGGATCGTGCCGGCCTTTGGCGAGGACGATGTCGAGATCGCCGTCGCGGTCGAGATCACCCATGCTGACGTTCGCCGATGGATCAGAGGTGGTCTCGAGTTGAATTGCGGTCGAGAAGCGGGGAAGGGCAGGCGCGTTTTGCGTGCTCGCGGCGGACAGCACGAAGGCGAGAACGACACCGCAGGTGAGTGGACGCATGCGCCGGATATTACACCCAGCGAGCGAATCACCGCCTCTGCGCGGGATCGTCTTCTCGGCGCCCTTGGCGCACTGGACTTTCCATCGCCGGCTACTTGCCCGCCGACAAACGCTTGACCAGCTCGTAGAGGAACGTCTGCGCTTCATAGAACGACTGCACCTTCACGCGTTCGTCGCGTCCGTGAAAGCGAATGTCGTCGCGATCGTAGAAGATGCCCTGCACACCATACGTCGGGATACCAGCCTCTCGTAGATACAGGCCATCGGTGGCGCCCATGACCATCATCGGCACAGCTGGCACGCCCGGCCAGAGACGGTTTGTAACCGTGCTCACAGCGCTCATCACATCCTCGTTGATTGGAGACGGCGGTCCGCTCCGCCTGACGCCAATAACCGCGATGTTGACCTGCTCGTCATTGATGACGCGCTTCAATGTCTCGGTGACGTACTCCTCCGTTTCATCTGGCAGCACACGACAGTTTACGTTCGCGGCTGCCAACTGGGGGAGCGCGTTCAATGCATGTCCCCCCTCGAGCATCGTGGCCACGCACGTCGTGCGCAGCGTCGCGTTCCAGGCGGGAGAGGCACGTGCGATACGTTCCATCGCGTCCTGCGCCCCGGTCGCCACGCCGGTGAGATCCCCCCGGACCGAAGGGTCCTCGATCTTCGACATCGCCTGGAAGTACGCCTTCGTCACATCATTGACCTTGAGCGGGAACGCGTACTTCGATAGTCGATCGAGCGCTTCGGCGAGGTGGTAGATGGCGTTGTCGCTGATTGGTAGCGAACTATGGCCTCCCTTGTTGCGGACCTCCAGGCGGTAGTTGCGGACGTACTTCTCGCTCACCTGCACGTTGTTCGAGAGACGCTTGCCGGCGACCGCCTCGCCCCATCCTCCTTCGTTCAGGCAGAACTCCGCGTCGACGAGATCCCGCTTGTTCTTCAGCAGCCACTCGACGCCGTTGTAGGGACCGCCACCTTCCTCGTCGGCGGTGAGCGCGACGATGATGTCGCGATCGGGCTTGAAGCCCTCACGCCTGTAGCGAATGAGATTGGCGATCCAGAGCGCCGCCTGCGCCTTGTCGTCGCCGGTGCCGCGTCCATAGAAATAGCCATCGCGCTCAACAAAGGTGAACGGGTCCATGCTCCAGTCTTCGCGTTTTGCTTCGACGACGTCGGTGTGCGCGAGTAGAAGAACCGGCCGAAGCCGTCCACTGCCACGATAGCGGACCACGAGATTTGCTTTGGTGGGAATCGCACCGCCGACGAACACGTCGGCATCGGCAAAGCCGGCGGCCTTGAGGCGCCGTGCCACGGCCTCGGCCACGGGCGTCGTCGAGCCCGTGGTGTAGCCGGAGTTGATTTCGACCATCTCCTTGTAGATCTCGCGGGCCAGCAACCGTTCGGATTCCGGTGGTGTCGCCGGACCACTCTGAGCGCCAAGGAGTACGGTTCCGGCCCACAGCAGGAGCGCGGTTGACCGGAGGTGTCGCACTCGACGTGGCCGTTGGAGAACGACAAATCTCAAGATGGCAGTCCTTTGGATGTCAGCGTCCGTGTTTGTCGCCGAATCGACGGATGCTATACCAAGTCAGGAGTGTGAGTCCGAGCTTTCACGCCCCAGTGCGGCTGCCCACCGTCCCGCGCGAGCCCGCGCTTCAAGAGCGAATCGGCCGGAATCGCGGTAAAGTATGGAGCAGTGAGACTGAAAATGAGAATGACAGGTGTGACAATCCGATTCCTCGTGCCGGTACTGCTCCTCGGCAGCCACATCGCCGCGGCGCAGACAGCCGACGACCTTGTCGAGAAGCATCTCGCAGCGCTGGGAGGACGCGCGGCGCTTGCGAAGGTGACCTCGAGATCGACAACTGGGACAATGGCCCTGACGACACCGAATGGCGCGGTTTCCGGTTCGATCGAGATCCTCAACCAGCAACCGAACAAGATCCGGACGCTGATCAACCTCGATCTAACGTCGCTTGGCGCAGGCCAGCTGACGCGCGATCAGCGATTCGACGGAACCACGGGTTATGTCCTCGACAGCATGCAAGGAAATCGCGAGATCACCGGCAACCAGCTCGCGAACATGAAAGGCTCGATCTTTCCAAGTCCGTTCCTCAACTACAAAGAACGTGGCGTCACCGTGGAGCTCGCTGGCAAGGAAAACGTGAATGGGCGTTCAGCCTACGTGCTCATCTACAAGCCTGGAAGCGGATCGGCCGTGCGTCAGCTCATCGATGCGGAGACCTACCTGACAGCAAGAATCGTCGTGAAGGTCGACATCCCAGAGGCCGGAGAAGTCGAGCAGACGAGCGATCTTTCCGACTACCACGAGGTGGATGGGATCAAGATTCCGTTTACGATCAACGTGTCATCGGCGATTCAGCGCTTCACCATCGCGGTGACCAAGGTGGAACACAACGTCAAGATCGCCGAGGCTCTGTTCGCCAGGCCCGACAGGTGATGCCGGGCAGACCACATCCCGAAATATCATTCCTTCAATTTCAACGCGCCCGGTGCAGTTGTCTTGGGTTGGGTCGTCGTGTCACGACTCCAAGGCGGAGAGGCATCGTGAGACCCTCGTCCCCAACGCGGAGGCGATGATGTATTTAATCTGGGAGATCGTGATCGGCATCCTGGCGGGCTTTCTCGCCGGGAAGATCATGCGGGGCAAGGGATACGGCGTCCTGATGGATCTCCTGCTCGGCCTGGTCGGCGCGGTGGTCGGCGGCTTCGTATTCGGCCTGCTCGGCCTGCACGGCTACGGCCTGGTTGGTCAGCTCGTCATCGCCACCGCCGGTGCGGTGATGTTGATCTGGCTGGTTCGCCGACTGTGATTCAGCGTCCACCCCAAACTGTCGATCAGGCCCGTGAAGTGATCAGCCGTGTGGCAGCAGCTCGCCGCAAAGGATCTGATGACTGACCCGTCGGCGACTCGTCCTGGTTCGATCCGCCTGGTGGCGGTGGCCAGCATGATCGGAACGACAATCGAGTGGTACGACTTCTTCCTGTACGGCACCGCCGCCGCGCTCGTTTTCAACCGGCTGTTCTTTCCGACCTTCGATCCGCTCGCGGGGACGCTCGCCTCGTTCGGCACGTACTCCGTGGGATTCGTCGCCCGTCCGATTGGCGGGATCGTGATCGGCCACTACGGCGACCGAATCGGCCGCAAGTCGATGCTCATTCTGACGCTCATCATCATGGGTGTCGCGACATTCGGGATCGGCCTGCTGCCGACCTATGCCCAGATCGGGCCGTGGGCGGCCGTTGCGCTGGTGATCCTGCGTCTCGCCCAAGGTTTCGGGGTTGGCGGTGAATGGGGCGGCGCGGTGCTGATGGCGGTCGAGCACGCTCCTGCGGGCGCGCGCGGATTCTATGGAAGCTGGCCTCAGATCGGCGTGCCGGCCGGACTGCTCCTGTCCACCGCGGTCTTCGCCCGGTTCGCTCGCCTTCCGGAAGACCAGTTTCTGTCGTGGGGATGGCGCGTCCCGTTCCTGTTGAGTATCGTGCTCGTCGGCGTAGGCCTGATTATCCGGCTGCGAATCCTGGAGACGCCCGCGTTCGAGCGCCTCAAGGCCGCACGAACCGAGTCCCGGCGGCCTGTCGTGGAGCTTCTCCGCACCCAGAAAAGAGAAGTCGTGCTCGCGATGGGCGCACGGCTCGCTGAGAACGGCGCCTTTTACATCTACTCGGTGTTCGCGCTGGTCTACGGGACTCAGAAAGTGGGGATGGATCGACAGGTGGTCCTGAACGCCGTTCTCGTCGGCTCCGCCTGCGCGCTCTTCGCCATCCCCTTCTTCGGCGCCCTGTCCGATCGGCTGGGACGACGACCGGTCTATCTGTTCGGCGCCTCGGTCACGGCACTCTTCGCGTATCCGCTGTTCTGGCTGCTCGACACGGGATCACCACCGCTGGTGCGGCTTGCGCTCGTCGTACCGCTCGTGTTCGCGCACTCGCCGATGTACGGACCGCAGGCCGCGTTCTTGTCGGAGCTGTTCGGCACGCGCGTCCGCTACAGCGGCGCCTCGCTCGGATCCCAGCTCTCATCGGTCGTCGCGGGCGGGCTGTCGCCATTCATCGCGACCGCGCTCCTCCCGTACGGGCGGGGCGCGCTGGCGTCGTACATGATTGCGATGGCACTTGTGACCATCGTGGCGGTGCTCATGGCTTCCGAGACTCGACACCGGGCCATCGGGTGAAGGCCGAGATGGCTTTAGGCCGATGGAGCGATGTCTAGTTCGACGGCAGACACCGAGGCCGCCGGAAACTCCCACACGGCATCGGCGCTCATTGATTTCTCCACCGTCTTCATCACATCACCGCTATTCAAGTACGACAGCTCGACGGTCGAGTCCTCGGCGATTTCGAACACGTGTCCTCGGCGGATCGTGCTCCCGGCCACTTGAAGCGCAGCAGTGACGGACCTGGCACGTTGTGTATTGGCAACGTGGAGACACACGGTGTTGCCACGCCGGCTCGCTACCACGTCGAGACCCTCCGGAATTCCACGCACCTTGATCGCATGTGTGCCGAGGTGGTGCCGATAGAGCTGCATCACACGGGCAACCGGCTGCAGGTACGCGCGGCCACTCCCCTTTGGCACCGGAATCATCACCGCGTTGTTCTGCCAGCGTGTTCCGCAGAAATCCGCGGCGGTGGCGATCTTGAGCACGTCTCCGTGGCGTTGATGATTGTTGAGAATGCGGGCGTACGACACGCCGGCCGCCCATGTCGACAGCACGTCGCCGCGGTCCCGTCCAGGAATGGTGAAGTGACATTCGGTCAGCGCGATCGGAATCTGACGGCCGGCGAGGCTGTCGCGGACGTGGCGGATCTTGGTGTCGTGCGTCTGCCACGCGTTCATCAGCAGTGCCCAAGTGGCATCGGGATCACGACGGTACAACTCACCTCGCAGGACCGGCCGTTCGCGCGAGTCGGGATCGAACATGTGGTGGAAGGCGAGATAGTGGACGTGCTCTCCCGCGACATCGGCCATGCGGCCGGCCCAGTCGCTGTCGCCCCATGCGATGAGGCGAATGTTCGGATCGGCCGCGCGCATGGCCTTCGCAAACTCGATGGTCTTGCGCGCGGCGGTTTCAAGGCCGAATCCGTTCTTGTCGTACGAAGTCTCGTTCCCGAGCTGCCAGTAGCGGACGCCGAGCGGGGCTGCACGTCCATGCGCTTCTCGCTCCGCATTGCGAGCATCGTTGCAGTAAGCGACCCACGCGGCGGCCTCCTTCGCATCGGCGGTTCGAACACTGTCTTTGGACTTCGTGTACTGCTGCCGTCCGTCCGACTCGAAGTTGACGCAAATCAGCGGCTCGGCGCCGACGGTTCGGCACAGGTCGATAAACTCCGTGGTGCCGACCTGATTCGATTCGACTCCACCCCAGAGGAGGTTGAGCATCGACGGACGCTCGCTGCGTGGTCCGACGCCTTCACGCCAGCGATAGAAGTCCACAAAGATTCCGCCCCATCGCATCATCGTCGGCGCGAGTTCGCGCGTAGCGGCCAGCACGTCCTCGCGCCAGTGGTCGGTCGCATGGTCCCACGCGGCCTCGACCGAGCCGTCGGTCGCGCCGAGCGGCTCCATGAACTGCATGTAGAGATAGGGAGACAACTCGAACAGCGGAACTGGATCGACGACGAGCATGGAACGGCGGCCTTCGGCCAGCGCTTGTGGCGGCAGGCGAAGAGTGCGACCAACCGCGAGACCTGCGGCGGCCATCGATGCGTCCTTGAGGAACGACCGCCGTTTCATCGTCCGAACCTATCGAGACCGGGACGGCACCAGCACGAAGTCGGTCCATTCTCGGCTTTCGAAAATCGCGGCCGCAAACTTCTCGTCCGTCAGAGCCGAGTCCGGAACGAGATATTTGATCAGTTCCGTCGTGTGCACGTGCACCGGGGCAAACGCCGCTCGCAACGCATCGGAGTCGGTCCCTCCAGGCCAGTATTTGTCGCGCGACACCTTCGTCAGCGCAAACAGCAGGATGTAACCTGGCGCTTCGGCTCCCTGCACGGCCTTGTAATACAGCAGGCGGAGATCCGGGCGGAGGTTGGCCACAGCGGGGTGCAGCGTGTCCCGGACGAATCGCTCGAACGCGTCGTGCCGGTTGGGCAGGACCTTGATGAAGTGAATGCCCAGGACGTCGACGTCCGGGAGCGGGCCCACCTTCTCAGGGCTCAGAAGATGGTACTCGGTCGAGCGATCCGTCGCTGGCGTCGTGTGTGTCTTCACGGCCCCTGTCCGCACTCGATAGAACTGTCCTTTCCGGTTGCCTCGGTCGGCCTGCACGACTTGATCGTCCCCGACCTGCGCCGGCATGCCATCCGATGGCGTGAGCTCCAACACCTCGCCAAGTCTGATCATCTGCGCACGCGCCTCCTGCGACGCCAACATGACAACACCAAATGCGAGCCCGACGACCGCTGCTCTTCTCATGCGGGGAGTATCTTGGAACGCCCGGCGAAAGGCAACGGACCGCGAGATCTTGCAAGGCCACGCGGGGTAGCCCACACGCCGGATTCGGAGAGCTGCGCTGGCTCAGCTAACAAAATGCGCTAATCTAGGCGCATCATGACCGATTCGACATCCATTCCGTACACGCTTGCCGAATTGATCGAGCAAGGCTCCGGCCGACAAGATCGCCATCATTCTTCCCGAACAAGACATCCGCGTGTCCTACGGCGCGCTGCGCGCGCAGGTGCAGGCCGTGGCCGAGCAGCTCGCCGCCGCCGGCGTGCGGCCGCGGCGATCGCGTCGCGTCGGCGCTCGCCGAACGGCCTGCCGGCGATCGTGTCGTTTCTGGCCGCGTCGATCGCCGGAACGGCCGCGCCGCTGAATCCGGCCTACAAGGAAGACGAATTCCGTTTCTACCTCGAAGACACGGCGGCGAAGGTCCTGATCCTTCCGCCGGAAGGCGCCGACGACGCGCGACGCGCCGCAGGCGATCGCGTGCCGGTTCTCGGGATCGACGTCGATGCATCGGGCACGGTCAGCCTGACGCGGCGTGAGCGGCCGCACACCGGTCACGCCGCCGGCGGTGGACGACGTCGCGCTGGTGCTGCACACGAGCGGCAGCACCGGGCGTCCGAAGCGCGTCCCGCTGAAGCACGCGAACCTGTCGATCTCGGCGCAGAACGTCGCCCGCAGCTACGAGCTCACCGCCGACGACGTGTCGCTGTGCGTGATGCCGCTGTTCCACGTCCACGGCCTCGTGGCCTCGACGCTGGCCACGCTCTCGAGCGGCGGGACCGTCGTCGTGCCGGCGAAATTCAGCCCGCTCTCGTTCTGGCGCGTGGCGCGCGACTACGGCGTCACGTGGTACTCGGCGGTGCCGACACTGCACCAGCTGCTGCTCGCGCGCGCGCGCGAGCCGGGCGACGCGGCTCGAGGAAGCCCGGCCGGGCACCGAGCGCCTGCGGTTCATCCGTTCGTGCAGCGCCGCGCTGCCGCCGCAGGTGATGCACGCGCTCGAAGCGGCGTTCGGTGCGCCGGTGCTCGAGGCCTACGGCATGACGGAGGCGGCACATCAGATGGCCTCCAACCCGCTGCCGCCGGCCGAGCACAAGCCGGGATCGTCGGACCGCGGCACCGACGTGCGCATCAGCATCATGGACAAGGAAGGCCGCCACCTGCCGCAGGGCGAGCAGGGCGAGGTCGTCATCCAGGGACCGAACGTGATCCGCGGCTACGAGAACAACCCGGAGGCGAACGCGACGTCGTTCGTCGACGGCTGGTTCAGGACCGGCGATCAGGGCTACCTGGACGCCGACGGCTACCTGCACCTGGTCGCGCGCATCAAGGAGTTGATCAATCGCGGCGGCGAAAAGATCTCACCGCGCGAGATCGACGAAGTGCTGCTGGCGCATCCGGCAGTCGCCGAGGCGGTCTGCTTCGGCGTGCCGCACGCCACCTGGGGCGAAGAAGTCGCGGCCGCCGTGGTCCTGCGCGACGCCGCGAGCGAGGCGGATCTGCTGGCGTACTGCCGCGAGCGCCTGGCCGACTACAAGCGACCGAAGCAGATCCACATCACCGACGCCATCCCTCGAACCGCGACGGGCAAGATCCAGCGCGGCGCCGTCGCGAAGGCGTACACCCAGAACGCCGTCGTGAGGATTGCGATCGCCGGGGCCGGTGCGATCGGCGGGTACATCGGCGCGCGCCTCGCGAAAGCCGGCGCCGACGTCGTCCTGTTCGCGCGCGGACCACACCTGCGCGCGATGCAGGAGACGGGGCTCCGCGTCGTCAGCCCGGACGGCGACTTCGACGTCAAGCCTGAGGCGGTCGGCGATCTGAACGCGATCGGCCGCGCGGACGTCGTGTTTCTCGGCGTGAAGGCGCACGGCCTCGACGGCGCTTGCGCCCCAGCTCCGGCCGCTGCTCGGGCCGGACACGATGGTCGTCAGCACGCAGAACGGCATCCCGTGGTGGTACTTCCAGAACTATCCCGGCGATCTGAACGGTCTGCACCTCGAGCGCGTGGATCCGGGCGGCGTCGATCGCGAAGTCGATCGAGCCGGAGCGTGTCGTCGGCTCGCTGGCCTATTTCTCGACCGACATCGCCGAGCCGGGCGTCATTCATCACACCGAGGGGAATCGCCTGAGCCTCGGCGAACCGAGCGGAATCCGGACCGAGCGCGTCAGGGCGCTCGCCGAGGCGCTGATCGCGGCGGGCCTGCGCGCGCCGGTGACGACGCAGGTTCCGTCACGAAGATCTGGGTGAAGCTGCTCGGCAACGTCGCCTTCAACCCGATTAGCGCGCTGACCGGCGGCACGCTCGAAGAACTGGTGCGGCATCCCGAAGTGTCGAACGTCATCCGGGAAGTCATGGCCGAGACCGAAGCGGTCGCCGCGAAGCTGGACATCGAGCTCCCGATCTCCATTGAGCAGCGCATGGCTGGCGCGGAAAAGGTCGGGGCGCACAAGACGTCGATGCTGCAGGACTACGAAGCGGGGCGTCCGATGGAGCTCGACGCGATCGTCGGCGCCGTCGTCGAGCTCGGCGATCGCCTCGGCGTGCCGGATGCCGGCGACGCGCGCCGTGTACGGCTGCGCGAAGATGCTGGACGAAAAGCGACGGAGCACCGCATTGAACATCCACAATCGGTGGTTTCAGCTGGTGGCGTCGGTGATCGCGATGATCATGATCGCCAACCTGCAGTACGCGTGGACGCTCTTCGTCAAGCCGATGCAGCAGGCGACCGGCTGGAAGCTGTCGGACATCCAGTGGGCGTTCACGCTGTTCATCCTGTTCCAGACATGGGTGCAGCCGGCGCAGGGATTCCTGATCGATCGGCTGGGCCCGCGCCTCTTCATCACGGCCGCCGGCGTGATGTGCGGCGTCGGGTGGGCGGGCCTCGGACTCGTCACGACGCTGCCGATGATGTACACGCTCTACGTCATCGCCGGGATTGGCGCGGCGCTGGTTTACGGCGGCTGCATGGGCTCGGCTCTGAAATGGTTCACGAAGGAACGGGGGCTCGCGGCCGGCGTCATCGCGGCGGGGTTCGGCGGCGGCACGGCGCTCTTCATTCCGCTTCATCGCCTCGATGATTCGGAATCAGGGTTACCGGACGGCGTTTCTGACCACGGGCATCTTCCAGGGCGTCGTGATTCTCGTCGTCGCGCAGTTCCTCTGTCATCCGCCGCGAGCGGCGGCGGCCCCGAAAGCCGCGGCCTCGGCAACGGGTCCGCAGCTGGGCCAGCACGAGTACACCACCGGCGAGATGCTGCGCACGCCGCAGTTCTACGTCCTGTACGCGATGTTCGTGATGATGGCGACCGGCGGCCTGCTCGTGACCGCCAACGCAGGGCCGATGGCGGCGTCGTGGGGCATCCCCGCGGCGCGCGCTGGCCGCCGCCACGTCGTTCAACGCGCTCGCCAACGGCGGCAGCCGGATCTTCTGGGGCTGGGCGTCTGATCGCATCGGACGCGAGCTGGCGATGGGAATCGCGTTCACGCTGCAGGCCGTGTGCCTCGTGCTCGTGCTGACGGTCGGACGGCTGTCGGGCACGCTCTTCACCATCACGCTGATCTTCACGTTCTTCACGTGGGGCGAGATCTTCTCGCTGTTCCCGTCGCTCGTGGCTGACTACTTCGGCACCCGGTGCGCCACCGAGAATTACGGCGTGCTGTATTCGGCGAAGGGGGTCGCGTCCATCATCAGCGGGCGGCGTCGCGGCGTTGTTGTACGAGCGCTTCGGCACGTGGTCGGCCTGCTTCTACGGAAGCGCGGTGCTGGCGCTGATCGGTGCCGTCATCGCATTCGGCCTGCGTGCCTCTCGTGCACCCCGCGTGGCTCCGTTCGGCGCACCGGCGGCCGTCAAGTAGTCCAAGGTATGTCTTCAGTCGCCGATCACAAGGCTCTGGCGCAGGAGTTGGCGGCTGCGTACGCGAGCCGTTCGGCAATGAGTGCGCCTTCTGAACGCGATCCGGGGTTCGATCTGGCCGGCGCCTATGCCGTCGAATCAGAGCTCGTGCGAATGCGGCGAGCCAGCGGCCGCGCAACCGTCGGGCGCAAAGTCGGCTTTGCCAACAAGGCGATGTGGCGAGTGCTCAAGCTCGACACGCTCGTCTGGGCGCACATGTATGACGACACCGTGCACTACGCGAACGGCGGCCACGCGTCGCTGGCGATCGGCCGGATGTTTTCGCCGAAGATCGAGCCCGAAATCGTCTTCAAGCTGAAACAGCCGCTTGCCGCAGGCGGGTTGGATGCGGCGGGTGCCCTCGACGCGGTCGAATGGCTCGCGCTCGGCTTCGAGATCATCGACTGTGTATTTCCGGACTGGAGATTTACGCCGGCCGACTTTGTCGCGGCGTTCGGACTCCACGCCGCCCTCGTCGTCGGCGAGCCGATGTACGTGGCCGCGTCGGACATCTCCGACGCTTGTCGATCAGCTGGCGCGATTCAAGGTCCGGTTGATGAAGAACGGCGACCTCATGGAAGAAGGATCGGGCAAGAATTCGTTGCGGAGCCCGGCGCTCTGTCTGGGCGAGCTCGCAGCCGGCATCGTTCGGCAGGCGGACGCGGAACCGCTCGCCACGTGGCGAGCTGGTCAGCTCCGGGACGCTGACGACGTCGTTGCCGATTGTGCCGGGAGAGACGTGGAGCGCTGAGGTCGAGGGTATTGATCTGTCGCCGCTGACGCTCCGAGTGCTCGGCTAGCCCGTGGGGTCCCACCGACTCATGGCCCGGCATCTTCAGTCATACGTTCTCAGAGCGCTCGCAGCCGTACTCGTGGCGCGAATGGCGGCGTCGGCTGTCGCTGGTCAAGAAGCGTCCATCGCGCCAGGCCACGATTCACCTCGAATCGCAATCGATCTCGCGCGAGGCACGCCGAGAGAACAGCTGGCGAAGCAAACCCTCGAGCAGGTGCTCGCGTCTCATGATCTGAGCAAGTACACGTTCAGTCGTAAGGTCGTCATCGAGCAAGGGGCCGTCAACCACGCATTTCCAGTCTTGACGCTCAACGCGTACTTCGCCTCATCACCGGACGAGCTGCTCTCAACCTACATCCACGAACAACTTCACTGGCACCTGAGAAACCGCGCCGAGCAGATACAGGCCGCGATTGCAGAGCTCCGACGATTGTACCCACGCGTGCCGGTTGGCTTGCCCGCGAGCGCGGAGAATGAGTACAGCACGTACGGGCATCTCGTAGATTGCTACCTTGAGATTCTTGCCGATCGTGAGCTGCTCGGTCCTGAGCGCACCGCCATCGTGATCCATCGCAAGCCGTGGTACACGTGGATCTACACGACCGTGCTGGCGGACGAGAAGCAGATTGCCGGAGTTGTCGATCGCCACCAGCTGCGCGTGCCGTGACCACAGGCCGGGCTGACTTCCGAACATTCGCAGCTTCCATGGGTGATATGAAGAAGTCGCGTCAGGCTGAAATCCACGGGTTGTTGAGCGGCGGCGATCGCCGCAGCATTGCTGACTCCAACCGTGTTCGGACGTTGATGGAAAACGACCCATCGCTCGTCAGCATACTCGTCGCGCTGACGACTGATGCGAGCAAGGCGCTCCAGGCGGGTAGCGATGCACATTCGTGCGCGCCTTGGCACGCCAAACTTCGAGCGCGAGAGGAATGATGTCCAACAGTCCTGCACCGATCCCTGGAAGCACTCTTTCGTGAACTCCTCACGGACCGGATCAGGCCGCGCGTGGACGCTCACAGGCGGAGATGTCGGTCTGCTTCGGTCTCTCGACAGGCTTTCGGCATCTGCCGCGTTCTCAATCCGTGCCCGTCCCGGCGCGGCAAGCATCGCGGCTCACGTTGACCACGTTCGATATGGTTTGTCGCTCATGAATCGATGGAGCCATGGTGAGCGTGATCCCTGGTCCACGGCTGACTGGACGGCAAGCTGGACGCGTTCGGTCGTCAACGATCAGGAATGGGCTGCCTTGCGGAACGCGTTCGGTTCTGAGGCACGCACCTGGCTGCGAAACGCTTCGGTCGCCACGTGACTGCGATGAGACGGAGCGGGACTGCGCATGATCGCCAGCATCGCCCATCTGGCGTCATCACTTCGGCGCCATTCGCCGGATTGACCGTTCGATCCGCGGCCCCCTCGCCCATTGACGGCGGGTGCCGATTGCCCGCGATTCTCAATCCGTGTCCGCCGCTGTCGTGAGTGGGCCATGCGAGCAGCCTGGGTTTCGTCGTGATTCTGTCCAGCACGCTCGTGGCGCAGGAAAAAGCTCGCACCATCTTCTTGTTCGTGTACGACGTGTGGGTTGAGCTGTGGGGCCAATCGTTTGCCGATGAGCAGGTGATCATCGAAAGAGCGCGCACGGGATCGCTCGCCAACTACGACAAACTGTGGACCGAAGCGCTCGCAATTCCAGCTTCGGAGCGAGCACGTCGATTCAAGCAGTACGTGGAGGAACACTGGAAGTGACCTGGTCAGCCGAGAAGCCCGACTTTTCTGGTGAATGGATCCTGAACCGAGAGGCCAGTTCCCTCAGCCCGGGCGCTGACGCGGTGCGGAGCGGCACCTGGCGAATCGACCACCGCGAGCCGGCGTTTCACCACAAGGCGGCGTTCGTGTTCGAGCGCAATCCGTTCGAGTACGAATACGAGTTGCTGTCAGATGGACGCGAAGTCCTGGGCACTCAGGCGGGAGCCCGAACGGTATCCAGCCTTCGGTGGGACGAAAACGCACTGGTGGTCACGTGGCGAACCCAACGTTCTGACGGTGAGAGCGAGATCTCGTTTCGGTACGAACTGCTCGACCGAGGACGGCGTCTTCGAGCGACTGAACAGGTGCGCGGCACCGATCACGATCAGGACAACATCTGGATTTTCGATCGGGGTTGAGCGGAAACACGTAGCTTGGGAAGGCCGGACGCTCGCCAATGGCGAGCTTGTCAGCTCCCGGACGTGGCGACGTCGTTGACCTCGCGGCTGGAGAGACGTGGAGCGCTGAGGTCGAGATGAAGAGGGCATCATGAATACCGCCAGTCCTGTTGTACAGGAATTCTTCAGCCAGTACGCTAGAAGTCGAACTGCGCAGGATATCGGCCTCATCGCTTCCCAATACCCTGATTCATTCATGTTTGCCGGTCCAAAGGGCGTCCGCGTTACCGAAAAGGTGCAGTTCTGGCCGCCTTCCCCAAAGGGCAGGAATTCCTCAAATCACTTGGTCACGATCGACAGAGGTCCTGAGCCTTGACGAGACCAAGATGGATGAGCATTACGTCCTCGTGCGGGCCCTGTTCGCGTGGCAGTTTCAGAGGGTGCCGGGAGCGCGCATCGATGTCAAGGTTGATTCGACGTTCATCCTCTACATCGATCACGGTGTGCCCAAGATTGTCTTTCAACATGAGCACGAAGACTTCCGGCAAGCGCTGCAAGCGAGCCGTGTCCTGCCGACGTAAACCGCGATGGCTATCCGATCTTGTGCCAATATTCAACTCGGTCCGGTCCGGACCGAGTTGCTGATGCGCCGCTCGCAGAAGTCGCCTTACCTCAATTTCGTCCGAGTGGTCGTTGGCGGGAACCTCGACCAGGTTGCGGATTGTTTGGCCGGCAATCCGGTCCTTGCGGTGACGGCGGCCGGTGTTGGCGCGACACGCCAGGAGAGTTCGACCTTCTTTTTTCCCGACATCGCTCACTACCTCTATGCGGGCGACACGCCTCTCCACATGGCCGCGGCGGCATTTCGGCGTCAGGTCGCCGCCCTCCTGGTGTCGAACGGAGCAGATTGCCGGGCGAGGAATCGACGAGGAGCCGAGCCGCTTCATTACGCGGCTGATGCCAACCGGTGGGATCCGGGCGCGCAAGCGGAGACGATCGAGTATCTCATCTCGGTCGGCGCCGATCCCAACTCCGTGGATCGGTCCGGCGTGTCCCCTCTGCATCGGGCCGTGCGCACGCGATCGCTGGCGGCCGTACGGGCGCTCGTGGATCGTGGCGCGGATGTGAGGAAGCCGAACAAGGCCGGATCGACCCCGCTGCACCTGGCCGTTCAGACTACGGGGCGAGGCGGGAGCGGTTCTCCACACGCGCGTGAACAACAGGCCGGCATCGTCAGGTTCCTGCTGGAACACGGCGCAAGGCCAACCGATCAGGACCGGCGAGGCAGATCGGTGCACGAGGCAGCGACAAGTGACTGGATTCGGATCTTGCTCAGAGAAGACTGAGCCCTGGGAGAAGTGCGGACGATGGCCGACAACAAGACGAAAGCGACATCCGCGAGCGCCCAGACCTATGTCGCAGCGATCGATGACGACAGCCGGCGCAAGGACTGCGAGGCTTTGACGAAGTTGATGGCCAAGGCTACGCGGTATCCCCCGAAGATGTGGGGCTCGAGCATTGTCGGCTTCGGCAGCTATCACTACAAATACGAAAGCGGCCGCGAGGGAGACGCGTGCCTTGTCGGGTTCTCGTCGCGAAAGAGCGCCATCACCATTTATGGCTTGCATGCGGCGCCAGGCGCTGAAAAACTCCTTTCGCGACTGGGTAAACACAAGGCTGGGAAGGGTTGCGTCTATATCGACGCGCTGGCCGACGTCGATATGACGGTTCTTGCGAAGCTGGTTGCCAGTGCCGCGGCGCAGAAGAAGGGCCGGGCTGGGTAGCGCCGTAGCTGATGGGGCGCGCCAGCCGACATAACCATGAAGACAGAACACTCGATCGTGGAGGTGACCGCGTTGCGAGGCGAGTCCTCAAAGCCCAGGGACATCGTCGTATTCTGGATTGTCCGGGACACGGCGTGCGCTGAGTGCGGCGAGGCCCTTGGCAAGGGGCGGTTCCTTCGTTTGGAGGCGGAACGCCCGCTCTGCCTTGAGTGCGCCGATCTTGCGCACTTGGTGTTTCTGGAGCGCGGCGACGCCGCCCTCACGCGGCGCGCGACGCGGTACTCAACACTGCATGCCGTTGTGGTGCGTTTCAGTCGTGCCCGGAAGCGCTACGAACGTCAAGGAGTGTTGGTCGAGGAAGCGGCCCTCTCGAAGGCGGAAGTCGAGTGCATGTCAGATGCCGATGCCCGCGAAGCCGCGCGCGAACGTGCCGCCGCTCGGCGTGGGGAGCTCGACGCGGCGTACGTTGAAGCATTCGCGCGGCGGGTCGGTGAGCTCTACCCCGGGTGCCCTCGCGATGCGCAGCAAGCGATCGCCGAACACGCGTGCCAGAAGTACTCGGGTCGCGTCGGGCGATCGGCCGCGGCCAAGGAGCTTGACGCGAACGCGGTTGAACTCGCCGTGCGAGCGCATGTTCGCCATGCTCATACCCCATACGATCGGCTGCTGGCTCAAGGTGCGGATCGAGGTGACGCGAGGCGCGAGGTGGTTTCTCGTGTAGAAGCAACCCTGAGGCGATGGGCATCCACACCGTGAATCCACCTTCAAAGTCGAGGCGTGCGTTCCGAAGCGTTGGGAGGTTTTCAGTGGAGCGGTCGGCTGCACTGGTGTTGTATGAGAAGGTCGTCGCCGCGATGGCTGGCGTCGAATGGAAGGGCGACACAATATCCAAAAAGTCTGATACAAGGAGAGTCCCATGAAGTTCAGCCGACTGCTTGTCGTCGTCTCTCTCGTCTCCTTTGGCGCGTCCCTGGCGATTGCGCAAGATTCGACTCGGCTCCGATTCGAAGTGGTCAAAGACGGCGCGACCGTAGCCAATCCCGAACTCTCCGTCGCGGCGGGTTCGACCGCAACACTTGAAGTCGCCGATGTCGGTAGCGTCGCGTTCACGCCAACGCTGCGCGGTTCAGACGGTGTGAGTATCGCGTTCGACATCAGATCGGGTGGAAAAGAGTTTCACCCGCGCATCGTGATTGGCAAGGACCAGCCGGGAACCCTGTCGTGGACATCGGAGGCCGGCGCCCACTCCTTCAGGATCAAGGTGTCCTGGGCACAGTAGAAACATGAAGAACGTTGCGAACTCCCGATTCTCCATCAAGAGCTGGGACGAGAAGCCCGATGGCGAGGGCGAGGACCTGCCAAAGCTGACTCGAGAGCTGTCGGGCGCGGGACCGAGCATCCTCTGACGCTGAACTATGAGTTGGGCTAGCCTGGCGCAGGATCGCTGAATGGCGTCACTCGTGACGCAGGGCCGACATCACCGGTACCCGCGTGGCGCGTCGTGCGGGCAGGTAGCACGCGGCCAGGGCCAGAGCCGCCAGTTCGATCGACACGCTCCCGAACATGATCCAGTCGGTGGCATCGACGAGCGGCAGGAACCGGGACAGCACACGACCCATCGCGATGGAAGCGGCCAGACCAAGGACAACCCCGACAGCGACGAGCTGCAGGCCTTGGCCGAGGATCAAGCGAAGCACGTCACGGGGCTGGGCGCCGAGAGCCACGCGAATGCCGATCTCCCGCGTCCGAAGCGACGCGCCGAACGAGACGACACCGTAGACGCCAACCAGGGCGAGCGCCAGGCCGAGCACACCCATACCGGTCGCTTGGAGCGCGCCAATGCGGAAGATCAAATATCCAAAGATGCCTGTGAGCGATTGATCCATCGTCCGCAGGTCAGCAATCGGCAGATCCGGTGCCAGGTCCTTGATTTCACGCTCGAGACGCGGTGCGAGCGCCGCCGGGTCTCCGATCGCGCGTACATGCAGCGTGCGCAGGGACATGTCACGGACGAGCGGAAGATAGATGTAGGGCCGCGGCGGCTCGAAGACCAGTACGTACTTGCTGTCGCGCGCGATGCCGACGATTTCGAGCAGCGGCTCGGCAGGGTTGAACGCCCGGAAGCGCCGGCCGATCGGGTCCTGCCCGGGCCAGTATCGTGCCGCCATCGATTCGTTGATGATGGCGACTCTCCGCGTCGAAGAATGCTGGCGCTCATCGTCCTCTACGAACGCGCGGCCGCGCAGGATTGGAATGCGCATGACGTCGAAGTAGTTGTGGCCGACATGATTGATGAACGACGCCGGTGGCTGGGTCGAGGCGGACAGCGGCTGACCCTCGATGTAGATGGCGCCGCCGCCGATCAGGTAACTCATGGGCGTCGTGAAGGCGACTGCCACGGATGCGACCTCAGGCCACGCAGACACGCGACGCTGGAGCTCCGTGTAGAACTCCACCGTTCGGTCCTCGTCGTACCCGATCTGCTTCGGATCGAGCCGTACGGTGATCAGGTGCTTCGCGTCAAAGCCGAGATTCATTCGCTCCGCCGACGTCAGCGTGCGGATGAAGAGTCCCGCTACCACCAGGAGCGCGAGCGCACCTGAAATCTGTGCCACCACGAGCAGTCGCCGCAGGCGCTGCCGGTGCGAACTGTCCGACTGGCCTTTGCCGCCATCATGCAGCGCCGCCCGTGCGTCGGTCCGCGACGCGCGCCATGCCGGCCACAAGCCGACCGCGATGCCGGTGCAGGCGGCTGCGCCCAACGAGAAAAGGAACACTCGCAGATCGAAGGTGGCGTCGAAGCGCAGGGGCAGGTCGGCGCCGACGTCCAGGCGTGAGACGTACGCCCAGCTGGCCCATTGACCCACGACATAACCCAGTAGTCCGCCGAGGCTCGAGAGCAGAAGGCCTTCGGTCACCATCAGCCTGATGAGTTGTCCACGGCTCGCGCCGAGCGCCGCGCGCACCGCCATTTCGCGCTCGCGGGCCGTGGCGCGGACGAGCAGCAGGTTCGCGACGTTCGTGCAGGCCAGCAGGAGCACCAGCCCGGCCACCACGAGGCCGAGCACCTGCACGAATGGGATGGCTTCCGTCACCGCGCGCATCGGTATCGGCCGGGCGAGCGGTTCCGGCGTGACGCGGGCGCCGATTCCCTGGTCGCTCTCGGGATGCTCGATCGCGAGCGTTGTCATCAACGCATCCGTCGCGGCTTGTGCTTCGCTGAGCGTCACACCAGGCTTGAGCCGCGCGAACAGTTGAACCGGCCGTGCCTTGCGGTTGTGATAGAGCCATCGCTGGGCGTCTGGCACCAGCAAGCCGTAGTCGTCCAGCGTCACATAGCCATCCAACTCGACGCCCATCAGCGTTCCGCGAAACGATCTCGCGACCACGCCGGTAATGATCGCGGGAGATCCGTTCACGCGGACCGCCTTCCCGATCACGCCCGGGTCGCCGCCAAACGTTTTCATCCAGAACGAGTGACCCAGGACGACGTGGGCTGGCGAGCCGGAGGGCGCAGTGAAGAGGGCTCCGAGCCTGGCCGTGATGCCGAGCCCTGTAAAGTAGTTGTCGCTGACGGCGGCGAACCAGAATTGCGACGCGCGTCCATCCGTCGAGAGTCCGCCGACGCGCAGCAGTTGTCCAACGACCGTGCTGAATGGCCCGGCACGCTCCTGGAAGTCCTTCATCGTCTCGACTGAGAACGAGTACTGAAAGCCCCCCGTGTTGTCGTCTTTCGTCTCGGCAGCGATGCTGACCAGTTGGTCGGGATGCGGGATCGGGAGAGGGCGAAGCGCTGCGTTCAGCAACCCGTAGAGCGCGGTGTTCGCGCCGAGACCAATAGCCAGCGTGAGCACGCCGGCAGTCGTGAACGACTTGTGCGTCCACAGGAAGCGGATGGCGTGCCGGAGGTCGTGCATGCGTGGATTGTAGTCGGTCGCGCGAGCTCGTATACCAGAAGCGCGGGCTGTCAGATCACGGTTGGCGACGACGACTGCTTGCAGCACTCGGCGAGAGCACATACACGCCGCGCGTCGGCGACGTGGCGAAACCTTCGGCAACCAGTGCATGGTTGCCCAGCCCTGCATCCGGACGTGACAGCCCGGTCACGCGCGCCAGCTCGCCCGGGATGGTCATCCCCGCATTCGACAGAAAGCAGCGGGCGATTTCGCGGAGCGCGACGGCCCGGTTGATGCGTTGCCGCAGGTGATCCGGAAAACGTCCAACGGCCAGCGTCCAGATGTAGGTGAATTTGGGCTGGTGGTACACCTCGCTCGGGACGACGAGCATCGCCGCTTGCAGCTCGTCGAGCGCCCGGCTGAATACTTTGCGGTCTTTCACCGCGGCGTCTTCGCGGAGATCGGACGTGGCCATCTCCCACTCACGACGAAGGACACGAAGGATCGCCCTGGCCGGACGACTCAGGCGCTTCGATTCTTCCACGCGCCGCACGCCCCACACCGAATGGAAGTGCGGAATCATGCTGGGAGCGATGAACATGGCCCGACCGCCGCCGAGCTTGCCGTAGTAGACCTTGCCGCGGCGTATGAGGTCGTCCTTGAGATGCCAGGTGTGCGACGCCTCAGGATCCTTCTGAACATTTCTGGGCATCACCGCGTCGCGGCGGCCGCAGACCGCCACGTAGAGTGACGGCCCGGGCCTCCGTGCGTCCGTCAGGCACGCCGCAAAGCCCACCCGCTCGACGAACCGCTCGGCATCGAACGGCGTCTCGACCTGCCGCGTCGCTTCACGCTGCCAGCGCTCATCGCGCGAATCTTCGACCTCGGCTGAAATGTGTGTGCGCGGCACGTCTCGATTTGCCTATCATATCGACCGGCATTGACAGCGTACGCCGAAGAATTCCTCGCGCGACTGGGTAGGCACAAGGCCGGGAAGGTTAGCTCGGCCAAACGCTGATTCGACACGCGTTTGTCATCCCGTTGAGGTACTCTCTTGCCCGAAAACCGAGGAGGATTGGATGAAACGCCTCGCCCTGACCCTGACCATCGTCGCGCTGGCGGGTGCCGCCTGGACCGCCTTCGAGCCGTTCCACACCAAACATCCGGCAACGGGTAAGGACATCACGGTCCCTGGCCAGAACGGGCCGAACGCTCTGCTGGTGAGCGGGTGGAAGACGACGCCCGCGGGCCGGCAGCTCCAGTCCGGGCGACATGATTCTCAACGGGCAGGTGAGCCCGGACGGCAAGCTCTTCGCCTTCACCAACACGGGCTACACGCATCACGCGCTCCACATCGTCGACCTGGCCACTGAAAAAGAGATCGCCACGTTCCAGATGGAGCAGGCCTGGAGCGGCCTGGCGTTCTCTCCGAACGGCGATCGGATCTACGTGTCGAACGGCGCCGGTTATCCAAGCAAAGCGACATCCAGTTTTTCGATCGGTGGGACAACGGCGGCTGGAAGGAAGCGCGCGTCGGCTACACCCTGTACGGCGCAGTCAAGGATCAGACTGCGGTGTCGTGGCTGGGCACGTCGCCCGACGGCACGCTCCTGTACGCGCTGAACAACTCCGATCGAGCAACTCTACATTCTCGAGACGCGCGGCGGGCGCGCGGTCGCACGGCTGCGCGTCGGCGATCATCCGATTTCGGCGCGGCTCTCGAAGGACGGCAAGACGCTGTACGTCGCGAATCTCGGCAGCCGCGAACGTCGCGATTGTCGACGTCAGCGAACCGGCCCGCCCGACGATCGCCGGCAACCCTCGCCACCGATCCGCATCCGAACGACGTCGCGGTGACGACGGACGGCCGGCTCTTCGTCTCGTGCGGCAACACGAACAACGTCATCGCGTTCGACGTGAAGACGCGGCAGCGGCTCGAAGTCATCAGCACCGCGCTCGGCCCGAAGGCGCCGGCCGGCAGCACGCCGAACTCGCTCGCGCTGTCGCCGGACGGCAAGCGACTCTACGTCGCGAACGCCGACAACAACTCGGTGTCGGTGATCGACGTGGAGGAGCGCGGCAAGAGCCGGCCGCTCGGATTCCTGCCGACCGGCTGGTATCCGACGATGGTCGCGACCACCGCCGACGGCAAGCGCGTCATCGTCGCGAAGCGGCAAAGGCAACGGGACGGGACCGACTCTGGTCAAGCGGCCGATCGATCAGACCGCGCCCGCTGCCAGCTTTCAGCATCACGGCAACAACCTGAATGGCCTGATCTCGTTCATCGACACGCCGGACGCGAGTCGCCTCGTCCGACCTACACGAAACAGGTCTACGACAACGCGCGCTATCGCGACACGCTGCTCGAGAACGTCCGAAGCCGGCGGCGGCCACCGTGATTCCCACGAAGGTCGGCGAGCCGCTCGCCGATCAAGCACGTCCTGTTCATCATGAAAGAGAACCGCACCTACGATCAGGTGTTCGGCGATCTCAAGCAGGGCAACGGCGATCCGAGCCTGACGCTGTTCGGCCGCGACGTCACGCCGAACCAGCACGCGCTGGCCGAGCAGTTCGTGCTGCTCGACAACCTGTATTGCAGCGGCGAAGTGTCGCAGGACGGCCAGCCCTGGACGACGTCGGCCTACGCGACCGATTTCACGCAGCGCGCGTGGACGCTGAGCTACTCGCGACACGGCGCGCTCATCACCGGCGGCGGAATCTCCGAACAGTCGACGCCCTACATCTGGGAGCTCGCGAAACAGAACGGCCTCAAGGTGAAGACGTTCGGCATGGGCAACCGCCGCGGCGTCGCCGAGGTCCGCAGCACGCGGTTCGAGCAGCGCTACCTGGATCCGCAGATGGAGCAGCGTCGCCGCCGGGGCGGACGCGCCGCGCGTGCGCGACTTCATGCGCGCCGAACGCTTCGTCGAAGAGTTCGAGGAGATGGATCGCGACGGCACGGTGCCGAACTTCATGTTCATGTCGCTCGGCGAGAACCACACCCAGCGGGACCGCGCCCGGCGCGTACACGCCGAAAGCGCAGGTCGCCTCGAACGACGTCGCTGTCGGCAAGATCGTGGAAGCGATCACGAAGAGCCAGCGTCTGGTCCGCGTTCGCGATCTTCATCATCGAAGACGACGCGCAGAACGGACCGGATCACGTGGATTCGCACCGCACGGCCGGCCTCGTCATCAGCCCGTACGTCAAGCGCAAGCGTCGTCGACAGCGAGATGTACTCGACGGTCAGCATGCTGCGCACCGTGGAACTGCTGCTCGGCCTGCCGCCGATGACGCAGCACGACGCCGCCGCGGCGCCGATGGTGAACAGCTTCATGGCGAAGCCGGATCTCTCCGGCTTCACGGCGGTGCCGGCGCGAATCGATCTGATGACGAGAAATCCGCCGCAGGGCTACGGCGCCGCGATCTCCGCGCGCATGGACTTCAGCGAGTACGACCGCATCGACGAAGACGCGCTGAATCGCATCCTCTGGCACAGCATCAAGGGCGCCGACGTGCCGTATCCGGCGCCGGTGCGACGCCTGCTCGCATCGCGCTACGGATTGTTGACGTTCCCGAAGGGCGACGACTAGAAGATTAGAAATTGCGGGATCCGGTGTGCGGGATCCGGGATCGAACCCACTCGGTAAGCTGTTCCTCCGAGAGGCTCCCGTCGGCGAGCATCAGGATCCGGGTCACGACCTCCGGCTCGGGCGCGTCGAAATCGAGTCCGTTGATCCCGAGAAAGGTGACCATCGCCAGAAATCCAACGCGCTTGTTGCCGTCGCGATATGGGTGGTTCTTTACTAACCCGAAGGCATATGCGGCGGCCGCGGCCGCCGCGTCCACGCCCGAATCGTCCTGCCATCGCTGCTGGGGGCGTGCGAGCGCAGATTCGAGCGCGTTCTCATCTCGAACGCCCGGCAGGCCACCGTGCTCGCGTATCTGGTCAGTGTGGACGGCGTCGACAACCAGCCGGCTCAGCCACTTCGGCTGTCTACGGTGTCTCGGCACGCGTCACTTGGCCAGCTCGCGTAGAGCGTTGCGGTATTGTTTCGCGGCCTTCGCGGCAACCTTCAGCGCACGTTCGGTATCCTCAGAATACGGGGTCAGCAGGATGCCGCGGTCCGTTTCTACTGCCAGCACCTTGTCGCCCGCCTCGAGCCTGAGTCGATCGGCCATGTCCTTCGGCAGGGTCGCGCTGAGAGAGCCACCGGCCTGCCGCAGTGTCACTTCCTTGGTCACGTCGCAGTCCTCCTTCCGATAGTGTAGCACATTAGTGCTACAACTATGACGGCTGCGCGGCTGTCCTGGAAGCCCTTGGGCACTCACGACCCAGGCCGTGAACGGCGTTCCCGTTCCGGCGGCGGTCAGGTGCGGATTTCCTGAAAAAACGGCGCGTATTCACTGGCGTGGAATCTGCTGGTCTCGCGAAAACATGAACCGATGCATCGAGCTTGCCGGCTTCGCGGCGGCACAGGCGGTTTGCTGTCTGTTTGATCGCCAGCCTTTCCTCCCGCTTGCGTTTTCGCGGCGCGCACCCGACGTGAAGACGGTCAGCATCGTACGCGGGGGTAGCCCGGACGAAATAGCCGCACAGTCGAAGCGGTGGCTCGACGCGAACGTGGATGATGCTGACGAGGCCGTCATTGCCGTCGACGGATATGTGACGATACCTGCGGGTCGAAAGGACGCGATCATTCTCGAGCTCCGGTCGTACCGCGGCGCTGTGTTTCAGATGCGAATGGCCGTTCCGTATCGGCCTCACCACGATCCCGCGGGATTCGCGATCTATCGCCCGAAATTCATTGTCGCGGCTGTCGATGGGCATGACATGCCAGCATTAGCCGAGACATTCTTCAGCGGCGTGTTCTCGCACGAAACGGGCGGTCGCATCTGGAAGGCGTGCGCTGATTCGAACTGGTGAACGTCAGGGCGCCTGGGCCGCCTCTGTGCTCCCCTTGACGGCCATTCTCGATCCGCTCAGAATGGCCGCTCACGCGACTCAACGAGTTCCCGCAGCATCCTGCTTCATCCATGAACACATTCATCATCGCTCTCTGCGTCGCAATCGCGGTCTTCGTACCTACCGATCAGAAGGGCATCGAGTACGGCAAGCCCGGGGGCCACGCGCTGTTGCTGGACGTGCACGTGCCCGATGGTCCCGGGCCGTTCCCCGCCGCAATTCTCGTGCACGGCGGCGGGTTCGACGGCGGCAGTCGCGCCACGAACATGTCGCCGACCTTCCAGCCGCTCGCGGATGCCGGATTCGTCTGGTTCAGCATCGACTACCGCATGGCGCCGGAGTTCCGCTTTCCGGACGCCAGGGAAGACGTCGACGCTGCCATCAAATGGGTGAAGGCGAACGCGCGTACCTACAAGGTCGATCCCGCGAAGATCGTGCTGGCGGGTGAATCGGCTGGCGCGTTCCTCGTGAACTACGCCGCGACACACGAAACACCTGCGACCAGAGTCGCCGCGGTCGTGGATATCTATGGTCCCGTCGACTACGAGAAAGTCGCGCGCCAGAGGCAGGCCTATCCCGGGCGGTTCAACATGGCCTCGATCAACGGGCACCAGAAAACCGGCGGGGGCATCTGGTTCTTTGGTGTCGAAGGCTACGACGAAGCGAGCTTCGCGAAGCTCAAGGAGATTTCACCGCTGTATGCGGTGCACAAAGGCATGCCGCCACTCCTCGCCATCCACGGGACCCGCGACGATCAGGTGCCGTACGAGCAGTCGCCGATCTTCTGCGAAGCCATGCGCAAGGTCGGCGCTCGCTGCGACATCATCACGATCGAGGCCGGCGGGCACGGCATGGGCACGTGGAAAGACGCCGACCAGCAGCACTACAAGGCCGAAATGATCGCATGGCTGAAGCGGACGCTCGAACTGAAGTAGCACGCATGACGACGAACGAATGAGTCAACCCGCAGTCGGGAATGATCAACTCCGGTTCACCGATGTCCGCCGCCGGCTCAAGGCGATCTTCATCGGCTCGATGGGCAATCTCGTCGAGTGGTACGACTTCTACGCCTATACGGCCTTCGCCCTGTACTTTGCGCATTCGTTCTTTCCCGGAAACGATCCGGTTGTTCAGCAACTGAACGCCGCCATCCTGTTTGCGATCGGCTTCATCATGCGGCCGATCGGCGGTCTGGTGTTCGGGCATCTCGCCGATCATCACGGCCGCCGTACTGCGCTGATGCTGTCGGTGATGCTGATGTGTTTCGGATCGCTCGTCATCGCGGTCACGCCGACCTACGCCTCGATCGGAGCTGCCGCACCTGCGATTCTCGGAATTGCCCGCATCATCCAGGGGCTGAGTCTCGGCGGGGAATACGGCGCCAGCGCAACGTACCTGACTGAAGTCGCGGACGAAAAACATCGCGGCTTCTACGTAAGCTTTCACTACGTGACGCTCATCGGCGGGTCAGCTGTGCGCCATCCTCGTGCTGCTCGTGCTCCAGCAGGTGTTTCTCACGACGGATCAAATGCGCGCGTGGGGCTGGCGCATTCCATTCGTGATCGGCGCATTGCTGGCGATCATTGCGCTCGTGATGCGGCGGAATCTGCATGAGACCGACGCCTTCATCGAAGCAAAAACGCCGGTGAAACGGGAGAGCTCCCTCCGCGGGCTGCTCAAATACCCGCGCGAAGTCCTCATCGTGGTCGGGCTGACGGCGGGCGGCACCACCTGCTTTTACACCTACACGACCTACATGCAGAAGTTCCTGAAGCTCTCGGTTGGGTTGACCGACAACCAGACGACGCTGGTCAGTGCCGCCTCGTTGGTGTTTGCGTCGTGCCTGCAGCCGGTTTACGGAGGGCTCTCCGACAGAATCGGGCGCAAACCGCTGCTGATCTGGTTTGGCGTCATGGGAACGGTCTTTACCATTCCGCTGCTTCGCACGCTTCAAGCGGCCACGAGTGCGTTCAGTGCCTTTCTGCTGATCGCGGCCGCCTGGATGATTGTCGCCGGCTACACCTCGGTGAATGCGCTGGTCAAAGCGGAGTTGTTTCCGACCGCGGTTCGAGCGACCGGGGTCGGACTGCCGTACGCGGTCGCCACGTCCATTTTCGGCGGACCGGCCGAGTCAATCGCCCTGTGGTTCAAGTCCATCGGCCACGAGGCGTGGTTCTCGTACTACCTCACCGCCGTGATTGCCGTCGCGCTGGCGGTGTCGTTGGCAATGCGCGACACGAAGCTATACTCAGCGATCAACCGCCACGGGTGACGGTTGCGCGGAATCACTGGAAGTTTCAAACCGACCGCGGGTGGCTGTGGACCCTCGAGGGCACGATTGCCATCGTCTAGCACGTTCGCGGATGGAGGCGTAATCATGAGAGCACCCTTATGCTTCGTTGTCATCGTCGCAACGACCCTCTGTTTACCGGCGTGCGACCAGTCGCAGAGTTCAACGAAGGACACGTCCGCTGAGGCGGCGCCCACGCCAATGGCCGACAAGGCGTTTGTCGCCAACGGAAAGATCGACCTTGACCTCGATGGCGGGGCCTATGAGATCAGGGCCGGCGCAGATAGTCACATTCGCGTGGCCGTCAGTGGCAGACCAGGGAACGCGAAGGTGGATGTGGCGGTCGATGGCAACCATGCTGATGTGAAGATCAAGGACACTCCACACAGCAACTTCCATGCGGTCGTGGAAGTGCCGCCGACGACGGACGTTGTCGTTCGCCTCAGTGGTGGTGAGCTGAAGATGGGCGCTATCACCGGGAACAAGGACGTGGAGAGCTATGGCGGGAACGTTCAAATCGCCGTTGGCGATCCGACCGACTATGCACGCGTCGATGCTGCCGTGAAGGCCGGCGAGATTGATGCACAGCCCTTCGGCGGCTCGAAATCAGGGCTGATGCAGGAGTTCACCTGGTCCGGCAGCGGAAAGTACACGCTGCGGGCACATCTCGGTGCCGGGAATCTCGTGCTCGGAACGCACTAAGCTAGAAGTTGTCCCATAAACCCAAACTGGCTTGGGATAAATACCGGCGACGCGAGCGAGTGATAAGTCAAGATGTCGTTCAACTTCATCCTGGGCGCGCTGGTCGGCAGCGGTCTGTTGATCGCTCGGAGCGGCCCGGGGACTGATCCGATTCCACGGCCGGCCGTGGAGGAGGTTCTGCGGGAGTTCCGTGTGCACTCGCTGGTGGCGATTGGAGAAGCACATCGAAATCAGCAAGTCCACGACTTCATCGTGAGTCTTGTGACCGATCCCCGGTTCCTCCAAACGGTCGACGACATCGTCGTGGAGTTTGGCACGGCACGGCACCAGGACATCATCGACCGCTACGTCGCAGGCGACTCGGTGCCGCCTTCAGAGCTGAGGCGTGTCTGGCGCGACACCGTAAACATCCTGGTGTGGGACGCGCCGGTCTACGAACGATTCTTCCGGACCGTACGAGCCGTCAACCAGCGAAACCAGAAACGCCGCCTTCGTGTGTGGCTTGCGTACCCTCCGATCGATTGGGACCACGTTCGACACGACGACTGGAAACGTGTGGCGGCAGAGCGGGACGAACATGCGACGGCAGTCGTGGAGCGTGAGGTCCTGGCGAAGGCCCACAGAGCTTTACTGATCTTCGGTCAGCGCACGTGACGCGCGACACTACGTTTGACGCCGATCGCGCGGTAGCTGGCCGGCAGCCAAATCTCGCGGAACTGATTGAGGCGCGCCACGCGGGATCGATCTTTCTCATCTGGGCGCACATGCCGGGTTGGAGGGCGAGCCAACTGGACTCTCGTCTCGCCAGCTGGACGAAGCCGGCATTGGCGCGGCTGCAGGGAACCTGGCTAGGCGCGTCGGCAATCGGCCCGCCAGGAACACCGACGTTCGAGCAGCTCGCAGACGGTTTCTTGTATCTCGGTCCGACCCAATCGCTCACAATTTCGATTCCGGCGCAGTCGATATACAGCGATGTGACATACCTCCGTGAACTGCTGCGCCGGGATCAGATCGAAGGCAATTTCAACGCGACGGAACTGGCGCATCTGCGGAAAAAATACTTGAAGGACTAGTGGACAACATGAAATTCGCTCGCGGCGCACTCCTCGTACTCCTCGGCCTCACGTGCCTGATGCAATGTCTCGAGGGGCTTGCTTCCATCGCCAACCCCGAGGGCATGATGACGGGGTTGAACCTGACGATGTCGCCGGGCGTGGAGGTGCCGCTCACGTTCCTGGGCCTCGCGATGCTCGTGCGCGGCGCCGTGACCGCGATTGCGCTGGTGTGGACACTGAAGGGCAAGGCGGAGGGATTGTTTCTGGCGCGCTTCACGGCGCTGACGATTCTTCTCAGCACGCCGGTCGTGTATCTGAAGCTGCACCGGGCGGAGTTTGCGGTCGGCGATCTCGTCCAGGGATTGCTTCTTCTCGTGCCGGCGCTGGCAGTCAAGAACGCGCGGTAATCTGCGCCCGGCGTCTGCTATCCTTCCCGCGTGACCACACCTCAAACGTTGCCGGAGAAACGTGGCGCCGGTGGCACTCCCGGAGGCGTCGGGCAGTTCTTCATCGGATTGACGATGACGGTCGTGGGCGTCTACCTGCTCCTCAACCAGGTGCAGGTCACGACGTCCTACTGGAGTTTTGGACGGTTTGGCGGCTTTGGGCCGACGCTTCTGCCGCTGCTGGTTGGTGTGGCGTTCCTGTTCTACAACGGAAAGTCCGTCATCGGCTGGCTGCTGACGGGACTCGGCCTGGCAATCATCCTGGCCGGCATCCTGATGAACATGGACATCTATTTCCGCCAGACGACGCTCTTCAATACGATCGTCATGCTGGGGCTGCTCTTCGGTGGTCTGGGGTTGATCGCTCGATCGCTTCGCGGCGCATAGTCTCTCGCGAAGAGCGCACAGGACCCCCCCCCCCCCCCCCGCTCCCCGCCCCCCCTTACCCACGTCCTCCCCCTTTTTAATATATAAAACCCTCCCCCTCCTCCCCTTAATGGAGGCCCTCCAAGTCCTGGCTGCATTCTCCGTCTTGCCGGGAAAACTCTACGCCTCGAGATTCTGCGCCGGCTCGAGAGCGATTCAGATTTGGCTCTCTCGAGGCACTGTTTATCCGCTTCTGTCCAGGCTAAAAGCGGAGGGCCTGCTGAAGTCGGAATGGGTGGAAGCCGAAGTCGGCCATGCTCGCAAGTATTACCAGCTCACGTCGGCAGGCCGCAGCCGCGCCGTCGAAATGGCCAAGATGTGGGCGCGATTTTCCACCAACCTGAAGGGGCTGTTGTCTCCGGTCTTAAAAGAAGGTGGCAAATGATCGCTTCAACCGGCACCGAGCCGAAAACCGAACGTTACCTCGCACGGGTGCGCGTCGCGCTGCGGGGCCTGCCGGAGCGCGAGATTGACGACATTCTTCGCGAGCTTCGCAGCCACGTGGACGAGTTGGCGGAGAAGGAAGGGTCCGGAGTTGACGCCGCACTCCAATCTCTCGGTGATCCGTTTTATCTGGCCCAGAGTACCGCTCCGAGAACCAGATGGCGCGGGCCCAGTGCAGCGGTTCGCCGCTCACCATTCTCCAAGGCTTGCGCTATGCCACCAAGGGCACGTTGGGACGTCTCACCGTAACTGCGCTCTACGTGCTCGGCTACTTCGGTATGGGGACGCTGTGGGCTGGGGCGCTCGAGAAGCTTCTCGCTCCCTCTCGCGGAGGGCTTTGGTACATCCCCGGCGATTTCTGGTCCATCACGCTGGTCGTCGGCGGTAATCCTCCTGCGGGCCCGCGAGCAAGGCGATCGGAACGAGCCACCAGCCAAGCAGCTCACGAGCGGCTTTACCCTGAACATGATTGATGTCACCCTCAAACCACAGACGCTCATGACCAAAGGGATCAGGTCGGTCCCGGTTGTGGAGGTGGGTGAGCATCGCTTGGTGGGCAATTCCACGACGGAGCAGTTGGCTTCGCTGATTGCACTAGGCCAGGCTCCGGAATTCCTCCAAGCAAGCTAACTTCAAAGATGAAGAACTGTCTTCAAACAGGGCTTTTCATTGCTGCTTGCTGTAGTAATCTCGTACGTATGTGGGGCGCGGCTCGTTCGCAGACGTGAGCCGGACACCATCATGCAGATGCCGAAGGTGCACGGTGTCATACGACGGCGGCTGCTTGTCAACTTCCGAGTTGAGCCGGCGTTGATGCAGCGCAGCCTCCCTTCACCGTTTCGGCCGAAACTTCACGAGGGGCATGCGGTAGCAGGCATCTGCCTGATTCGGTTGGAGGAGATTCGACCGAAGCGTTTCCCGCGATTGATCGGACTTTCGAGTGAAAACGCCGCTCATCGCGTAGCTGTCGTATGGGACGACGCCAACGGACCTCACGAGGGTGTGTACATTCCGCGTCGCGATACAGGGTCATTGCTCACGCATCTAGCCGGCGGCCGAATCTTCCCGGGCGAGCATCAGCGCGCCGCATTTCGCGTCCAGGACACCGGCGAGGCCATCGAGCTGACGATGAATTCCGCCGACGGCCTGGTCCAGGTGGAGGTGGCAGGCTCGATGGCAGTGGAGCTACCGCCGACATCCATCTTTCGGACTGTGAACGAAGCGTCGGCCTTCTTTGAACCTGGCGTTGTTGGCTACTCTGCAACTGCGTCGGGCCACCGACTCGATGGCGTCGTCTTGAAGACGCATTCCTGGAGTGTCGCACCTCTGTCGATCGAACGGGTGTCTTCGAGCTACTTCGCCGACGAGCGTCTCTTTCCGGCCGGCACCGTTTCATTCGATTGCGCATTGATCATGCGAAACATCGCGCACGAATGGCATGCTGGCGAACCCATGTACCTGTGAAGCGCCGGCTAACCACGCGATGGAGCCGACGGCGGAACCTGACGCTGTAGCGAAAACGCACGCGCGGTTGACACCGCGCCGCACCCGGCCGCCGACTACGATCGCGAGCGGAGGAGAGTTGCCGATGATATTCATCCTTGCTCGCGCCGCCACCTATTCAGTGCTCTTCATCGGATTCCTCCTCATATTCCTGCCGGGCCGGATCCTGTCTTCAACGGGCGTCATTCGACCCGCGCCAATCGGCGTGTGGCAAGGCGCCGGGGCGCTTCTGGCAGTTTCCGGCGCAACACTGGCGCTCACGTGCATCCTCACGTTCGCGTTCGTCGGCAGAGGGACGCCCGCACCGTTCGATCCGCCTCGCCGGCTGGTGGTTCGGGGCCCGTATCGACTCGTCCGGAATCCGATGTATCTCAGTGCCGGCCTGGCTCTGGCCGGCGCCGGGATCTTTTATCAATCGATTTTGCTACTCGGCTATGCCGCCTTGTTCCTCTTCATCACCCACCTGTTTGTCGTGTTGTATGAGGAGCCCACATTGCGCCGGACGTTCGACAAGGATTACGAGGCGTACTGCCGCCTGGTCGGTCGGTGGTGGCCGAAACGGTGACCACCATCCAGCAGCTGGCTTGGTGTTGCGAACGACCTTCTGGTCCTGAACGTCTATGGGCTTCGCCGAACGAGCTGACGGCTGCCATGACGGGTATCGTGGCCTCCCATGCTCTACTCCAGAGGGCCAGGTTGCGCGTGGCAGCTCTTCGGCAACCCGGAAGGAGTGCACAATAGCTCTGGTCGCTCGAAGCGACCTGTCGGGACGGCCGGCCGGCGGGTATCGCAGTGCGATCCTCGGAGACGGACGTCATGTTGAACCTGGGAGTGCCTTGGTGGGAGCTCATTCTTCGCAGCGCCATCGTCTATGGCGCGCTGCTCCTCATCCTGCGCGTGACTGGCAAGCGGCAGGTGGGCCAGCTCGCGCCATTCGATCTCGTCCTTTTGCTCGTGCTGTCGAACGCCGTCCAGAATTCAATGAACGGCGGCGACAACTCTCTGATCGGCGGGCTCATCTCGGCATGTACGCTCATTGCGCTGAACTACGCGGTCGGCGAAGCAACGTTCAGAAGCAAGCGGCTCGAAGCGATCATCGAGGGGCGACCGGTGATCGTCGTCCATAACGGCAAAGTGTTCGAGGACGTGCTCGCGGACGTTCAGCTGACCCATCACGAGCTTCTATCGGCGTTGCGGCAGAGCGGCTGCGGGTGCATCGACGACGTGCACAGTGCGATACTCGAGAACAACGGCGCGATCAGTGTCATCAGGCGCAATCGCGGTGGTGATGAACCGCAATGATCCAATCGGGCACATGTGGCTCGTTGGTGATCGGACGCCGTTGGCGCGCAGAGGGTGATGAAAATGAGTCGCAACATTCGAGAGTCGCTCGTTGTTGGCGCGCTGCTGGTTCTGATCGGCGCCGACGCGTCGGCGCAGGCGCGCGTGGAGAAGAATGTCGTCTACGGCATGTACTCCGGTGCCGCACTCTTGCTGGACGTCCACTACCCGTCAAAATCCAACGGCTTCGGCGTCATCTTCATTTCTGGCAGCGGCTGGAACGCGCCGCTGGGCTACTCGGCGACGCCGCTGAAAGAGTCACCGCAGGTAGAGATGTACGCGCCTTCACTCCTGCAGGCCGGGTACACGGTCTTCGCGCTCACGCATCGCGCGACGCCGACGTTCCGGCATCCTGCGCAACTTGAAGACGTGCAGCGGGCCGTGCGTTTCATCAGGCACAACGCGTCGAAGTACGGAATAGACCCGGCGCGAATTGGCGGCGTCGGCGGATCGTCGGGCGCTCATCTCATAAGCCTGCTTGCCACCTTGGACGGCGCCGGAGACCCGACCGATCCGGATCCGACGAACCGGGAAAGCGCGAAGCTGCAGTGCGTGGTTGCGCGTGCGGCACCGGTCGATCTCACACAGATGGGCAACAGCATTGGTGGCCCTCTCGTGTCGTTGCTTCTCGGCGCCCGGATCGACGACACCACCGCGAAGGGCACGATCGAGTACAAGGCCGCTTGGGCCGCATCGCCCATCAACTACGTCTCGGCCGACGATCCGCCAATCCTGCTGATTCACGGCGATGCGGACCGCACCGTGCCGTTCCACCAGTCGGAGATGATGGAGGCAGCCCTCAAGAAGGCGAACGTGCCCGTGAAACTGATACGAATCGAAGGGGCCGATCACGGACCGGATTTTCCCGGCGCAAAGAATCCTCCCGACTACAAGGCCGAGATCGTCAAGTGGCTCGACATGTATCTTCGAAAGAGTGGAGCAGCCGCGCTTCAGACACGACCGCTCCGAAACCTCGCGGCGACCGGCTCCGGCGCATGAAAGATCACGGCTGAGCGTGACGGCGCAGTTGCTTTTTCAAGAAGGTGTGCACCGTGTCTGGCCTGGCGAGGCCGACAGGCTGCTCGAGGTCTGGGAAGCGTCCGTCCGCGCGACCCATCATTTTCTGTCGGAATCGGACATCGAGTTCTTCAAGCCACTGGTGCTGCCGGAGCTGCTCGCGCTGGAGCACCTTCTGTGCGTGCGCGATCGGGAGGGCAGACTGGTGGCCTTTCTCGGCGTGGCGAATGGAAAGATGGAGGCGCTTTTCGTTCACCCATCATGCCAGCGTGCTGGCGTGGGCCGTCGCCTTGCGAGGCACGCAGTCGTGGAACTTGGAGCAACCGACGTCGATGTGAACGAGCAGAACGAGCAGGCCGTTACGTTCTACCGTCGTCTGGGGTTCGAGGTCGAAGGGCGGTCGGAAGTGGACGGCATGGGCAAGCCGTTTCCGCTGCTGCACATGCGAAAGCGCGATGCGACCGAATGGTGATCGCCGGCACGGTCGCCGTGGGATGATGTCACGGGAGAACATGAGAGGGTGAGCACGACCCCGCCGAGCGCCAGCGCGCAGGATCAGCTCCGGTCCTTCATTCGCAAGTTCTCGGCAGGGGACCAGCGCCTTATTCGCGCAGTCCGGTCTGCCATGCGCAAGCGGCTGCCCACGGCGAACGAGCTGGTCTATGACAACTACAACTTCTTCGTGATCGGTTACTCACCGACGGAGCGGCCCAGCGATTCAATCTTCTCCATTGCCGCCAGAGCGAACGGTGTCGGCCTCTGTTTCATTTACGGAGCCAGTGTTCCGGATCCGAAGGGGCTGCTTGTGGGTTCCGCCAGCCAGACGAGATTCATTCGTCTCGAATCGGCCAGCCGGTTGTCGCACCCGGACGTCGCCGCTCTCATGAAGGCGGCCATCGCTCGAGCGAAGAAGCCATTTCCGGACAGCGGCCGAGGCAAGCTGCTGATTCGATCCATCTCCGCGAAGCAACAGCCACGGCAGCGGGCTGCGAAAAAGCCTGGCCCGCTCGCTTCAGCGGGCTTCGTGATCCTGATGGCCCACCCGCGCCTCTACTGGGGAGACGCCGGGCAACGACCTCACGCCGGCGCTCCTCGAGCTGCCCATCAGCCGCAACTACCAGCACGGCGGCTGGGACGACGCCGACGCCGTTCTTTCCGGGCGCCACGAGTCCGGTCAGCGCGAGCCGGACCTACGACATCTTCAACCAGAACGGCTGGGGGCGCAGCCTGCACTTCCTCGCGGCGTGGTGCCTCGTCCTGCCCGGCATCGTCTATCTGCTGATCGGCGCTCGTCGGCGGACACTTCCGCTCGCACATCTGGCCCCGGGGCCGGAGAGCTCGCGCCGCGTCGTCGTGTGGCGGCGACGTCGTCGATCACCTGCGCTTGCGGATTCCGCCGCGCGACCGGTGGTCCGCGGTACGGCGTGCTGCAGAAGTGTCGCCTACTCGTTCGTCATCTTCGTGGCCGCGCCGCTGATGGTCGCGACCGGCCTGACGATGTCGCCGGCGGTGACGGCGGCGTTGCCGTGCTGCTGCAGCGTGTTCGGCGGCTACCAGTCCGCGCGCACGATCCATTTCTTCGCGTTCGTGGCGCTGGTGCTGTTCGTGCGTCGTGCACGTCGTGATGGTGGTCGCGTCCGGCTTCCGCCGTCAGATGCGGGCCATGACCCTGGGGAGAATGACGATGAAGAACGCACCGGCCTGATCACGCGTCGCCGGGCCATCATCGCCGGGCTGGTCTCCGTCGGCGGTCTCATCCTCGCGCGCGTCTCCCGAGAGATCCTGCCGCCGACCTACGGCAACCTGCTGCGCATGGGCGACACGTTCACCTACGCCGCGCAGCGCGCGCTCCTGCCCGGACCAGTCGCTCGTGAAGGAATACCGCGCCGGCGGACCTCACGTCGTTTCCCGCGACCGGCACCACCGACCCCGGCGACCGCCGACACGGTCAGAGCTCGGCGACGACGTACCGCCGCCTGCAGGACGGCGCGCTTCGCCGACTGGCGGTTGCCGGTCGAAGGCACGCGTCGCGCAGCCTCGCGCGTTCTCGCTCGCCGAGCTGAAGCAGTTCCCGTCGCGCACGCAGATCACGCGGCACACGTGCGAGGAGGGCTGGACCGCCATCGGCCAGTGGACCGGCGTGCCGCTCTCGGCCGTGCTCGACGCGGCGGGCGTCCTGCCGACCGCGCGGTTCGTGGTGTTCCACTCGTACGACGACTGGGTCGACAGCATCGACCTGCTCGACGCGCTGCATCCGCAGACGATCCTGGCCTACGGGATGAACGGCCGCGATCTGCCGATCCCGCACGGCGCGCCGGTGCGCCTGCGCGTCGAGCGGCAGATCGGCTACAAGAGCATGAAGTTCCTGCGCCGCATCGTGAATCGTCGCTTTGCATGACGATCGATCGCGCGGACATCTCATCCAGCCAATCAACCCCAGGGTCGCGGCTCGCGCACACCGTTCTCTGGCTCGTTGCAGCAGGCATCCTCTCGTACGTTGCGCTGCTGGTGGACGAGCGCACGATCGCGATCGCCTCCGCCCGTCGTCTTTTGGCGCGGTGGGATTTGGCGACCCACCTCGGTCACGGGTGGATGGACTACCACCTGCTCGTCACGGGCCAGATTCCGCGGTTGCTGTGGGATCCCTGGCTCCAGGGTTACTGGCCTCCGGTGCTCTCGATCTATCAGGTGCCCTTTTATGTGGTGCTCGGCGGAGGCATGGCTTCCGGCCTTCGCAGCACCCTGGTCGCGTTCGTCCTCATCGGCCTGACGGACGTTGCGATGATGTGGCGTCAGTGGCGAGATCTCCGCCATGCTGCCCATCAGTCTCTTTCTGGCGCTGCTCGTCTCGTCCCCGAACCTGCTCGCCTATGCATCGGTGACGATGACCGAGACGCTGGGTGCCCTGGTTTTTAACTCCTTGCGCTGCTCGCTTACGTGCGATACCGACAGGATCGGACGCCGGAGGCGGCGCGGCTCTTTGGGGGCTCAGTGACCCTGCTGTTTTTTACGAAGTACAACTATTTCCTGTTACTCGCCGCTCCTCTCGTGATCGACCAGTGGCTCGAGCGCACCTCGGGATCGTCGCCAGCTTCGCGATTTGCGGGGCTCTGGCGCGGGGCGCGGCGTGCGGTGTCGTCGCCAACGGCTGCGGTTGTTGCTCTGTACGTCGTGGCGTTGCTGGTCGTTGTGCGTACGGGAGGGTTCGACCTTCGCCTCCTCGGACGGAAGATTTCCGTGCACAGCATTGGCAACAGCGGCCACGTCGTACCTTTATCCATCGCTCGCGCGACTCTGGTACCTGCATCGCCGTGGCCGGGTCCCCTGGGCGCGTATCACGTCTGCCGATCCGCTCGTTCGCCCGTTGCTCGTCTGGTGTGCGGTGCCGGTCACGATCTGGCTGGTATCGCCCTACCCGAATCACATTCGCGACGTCGCGAACCTCGTCATCAATCGTCCCCTCGGCGAATCAACCGTGGGAGCGGGCGCCGCGATCTATCTGGATGCGCTCCGGACAACGTATTTTTACCGTGAGTGGGTCCTGACGGCCGTTGTCGCGGCCTTCGTCGTGGCGGCCGCGCGGTATCGACGCCAGCCGCCGGTGATGCAATGGATCATCCTCGCCATCCCCCTGCAGTCTGCGGCGATCGCGCTGCATCAGACCCGCTTCCCGCGGTTCCTGCTGTTGACTGTGGTGCTGTTGTGTCTTGCCGCCGCCGCCGAAGCCGGGCGATGGCTGGGAACCTCACGTGCCGGTCGCGTTGCGGCTGGCCTGCTGGCGCTTGTCACGGTGGGCGCCGGCGTGTCGGCAGCCAGGAGTGCGGTTACCCAGGAACGGTTTCGCCTGATCGCGTTCGAGAACTACACCGACAACGACGCCTTGCGCGGGGCGCTGGATTCGATCCAGGGAGGCTCACCGCCGACGATCGCCTGGCGATTGTCGGCCAGGGTAATGATATGTCCCCCGCTCTTCCGGTGGGGAATTGGGACCGCCATCCGGCGTGCCCTGTTTGCCTTTCGAGATCGGGGGAGCGCAGGGCACGGACCTCGCGCTCGCGACCCGGGTGCTGCTGATGGTGCCGCTCGGCGGCGCTCTGTGTCGCTTGACGAAACCAGCGCCTACCTTGCACAGCGGCGATCCGTCATGGACGCAATCGGGCGCGGCGAGCTCATGCTCCGTCGCGAGATTCCGCTTCCCGATATGAATGTGTCGCTGCGGCTCTACGACCGGACGTCGAGGCCGACTGCCGAGGCCGCCTGTCGATAATCACTCCGGGTCGCCCTCGGCCGCCCCGAAGCTTCGCGCGCTGCTGGAAGCGGGCCTGGTCGCGCGGAGCGCAGCAGCGCTTCTATCGCGCGCGGCGCGATTGGCCCCGTCCGCCGCATCCCTCGAAGGGATGTGGGACGACCGCTCGGCTCAAGCTGGCGGCGGAGCTGGTGGACGAGCCGACCCGCGGTCCACGCCCCAGATGTATCTTGACGCACAGAAGGAACAGACAATGACCCTTTCACATCGAATCGACCGCGACCTCGTGATCCAGGCATCACCGGCGATCGTGTTTTCGTTCCTGACCGAGACGCCGCGCTGGGCGACATGGTGGGGCCCTGGATCCAGATCGACCCCCGGCCAGGCGGACGCATGCGCATCGTAAACCCGGCGGCAGGGAAGTGACCGGTGAGGTGATTGAAGTCGTCGCACACGAGCGAATCATCTTCACCTACGGCTACACTGACGGTCAGATGATTCCGCCTGGCGAATCGCGCGTCAGGATAGACCTGGAACCGATCGGATCGGCGACGCGCCTACGGCTCACGCACGAGGTCGCCGATGAACAGGTGCGCACCTCGCACATCCAGGGTTGGCGCTACCAGCTCTCGCTGTTCGCGAACGTCGCAGCCGATGTGGCGCACGCCGGAGCTGCCGTCGCGGTAGATGCCTGGTTCGACGCGATGCCGATGCCACATCTCGCCAGGGCACGCTCTCGCGTATCGCAGCGCCCACGGTGACCTTTCACGATCGCTACAGCAACACTGACGGGGTCGCCGACCTGGTCGCTCATATCACCGCTGCCCAATACTTCATGCCGGGCATTCGGATGCAGCGGAAGGGCGACGTGCGCCACTGCCAGGGCACCGTCTTGGCCGACTACGTCGCGCGATCGAGCGACAGCCTGGAGCGTGGCAGCGGCACGAATGTATTCAGGTTCGGCGCGGACGGGCGGCTCGAAGACGTCACGGGGTTCATGGCTGTGGCCCCGCCTTCGAAGGACTGATGGAGGCGTGCGAACATGAGCGCGATGAAACTGGGCGCTGGCTCGGGACGGCACTGTTCGTTGGCGTCGTGTACGTGCTGGTGGGACTCCTCTTCACCGCGCTCTCTGGTTCCGCGACATCCAGAGCATGGTTCTTCACCTGGCGTCTGGGTGCGTGGGTCGTCAGCGCCGTCGTGTACGCCGCCCACATTGGCCACGAGCACTTCCGGCTTCGTCACTATCCTGCTGACACCGCGTTTCACGTCGCGGCCGCGGTCGCAGTCGGAGGGTTCGGGTTGGCGGTGGCCGCGACCGCGCACGCGCTGCTGGTGCCACATCAGAACCTGTGGCTCTTCGCTCTTGCATTGGTGCTCTGCCGGCCATCACCGCGCTCCCTGCGTACGTGGTGGCTTCGCTGGACGCGCGATGCTGAGCCTGTTGCCGCGACGCGTATAGGTCTCCAAGGAGATAATCATGAACGGCTTCCTGGCGGCGGCTGCACTGGCGGGTCTTCGTTCCGCTCGGACCTGGAGTGGGCCAGGCGCCGCACGATCCAAAGGCCGTCTCGATCTTGACGGCAAGACCTTCACCGGCTGGGAAGGCAACCTCGACATCTTCCGCATCGAGGATGGCGCGATCGTTGGCGGCTCGCTGAAGGACAAGATTGCGCGCAACGAGTTCCTGTGCACGACTCGATCGTATGGCGACTTCGAACTGCGGCTGAAGTTCAAGCTGCTCGGCGGCGACACCGCGAACGCAGGGGTGCAGTTCCGCACCAGGCGAATCCCGAACAATCACGAGGTCTCGGGCTACCAGGCAGACATGGGAGCGGGCTGGTGGGGTGCGCTATACGACGAGTCGCGGCGGGACAAGGTGCTCATCGGCCCGGATCAGGAAAAAATGAAGCAGGTCGTCAGGCCAACGGAATGGAACGACTACGTGGTTCGCGCCGTGGGCACGCGCATTCAGCTCTGGATCAACGGCGTCCAGACCGTTGACGATGCCAACAGGATGCCGCGATCGATCTACAGCGGAGTGATCTGCCCACAGATTCACGCCGGCCCACCGGGCGAGGCGTGGTACAAGGACATCACGATCCTCGACCTCACGAAGCGCTTGGCGTTTCGTGAAGGCCAGTGACGGGTACCGGCTTCGAGGTCAGCGTCGCTGCCGGACACCGACCGCCATCGCAGCGGCTTCCTCGTCCGGCTCTGTCAACGCGATCGCCAGTCCTCCCAGCGGTCGATTCGGACGCAGCCGTGCCCCCACGAGCGCATCCGGCGCGTCGTCCAGATCCGTGCCTCATTCGTTGACGTTCGCGAAGACACGCGGGATGTTCAGGCCGGGACCGCCCCTGGCAGCCGAATCGCTGTCGAAACGCCTGAATGACGCTCCGGAGCGTTTTCTCGAGTTCTTCGATGCTTTTGTTACGCGGATCCACACATGAATCTTACGCCTCTCCGGTGCCCGATGTCGACGGGGCCAGAGCCTCGATCGGTGGCAGTCGTAGCCGACCCGGGACAATTGCATGAAGGTCAAGAAAACAGCCCCCCAGCTCGAGATTCTCACGTGTCAATCCCGCAAGGAATGGGCGCGGTGGCTGGCCACGCATCATGAAACGTCCAACGGCGTCTGGCTGAGATTCTTCAAGAAGAGGTCAGCCGCCGGCGGCGTTTCGCTGACGCGCTGGAAGAGGCGCTCTGCTACGGCTGGATCGATGGGCAAGCGAAGAAGCACGACGACGAGTCGTGGCTCCAGAAGTTCACTCCGCGCAGAAAGAGAAGTATCTGGTCGAAGATCAACGTCGGTCACGCGACTCGGCTCATCGCCTCCCGGAGGATGAAAGCCGCGGGACTCCGTGAAGTCGAAGAGGCACGTAAGGATGGCAGATCGGCCCGCCGCTTCTGATTCACCGAGCGGCTCGAAGATGCCAGACGACTTCCTCGCGCTGCTCTCGAAAAACAAGAAGGCGAACGCGTTCTTTCAGACGCTCAACAAAGCGAACCGGTACGCGATCAGCTGGAGACTGCAAACAGCAAAGAGAGAAGAGACCAGGGCGCGCCGGATGAAACTCATCCTCGAGACGCTGGCGAAAGAACAGGCGATTCATCCGCAGGCTTGACCCGTCCCCCGCCGCGTCCTCGAGTGTTCATCCCTTCAGCCCATGGGCTGGTGGTGTAGCATTCCGCACATGCCGGAAACTCACATTCCAAAACTCGAGGACCACGAGGATCCGCCATCTGTCGTGGCGAAGAGTGCGCCTGTGCGTCCGGCAAGAGGAAAATCGCTCGTCCAGATTGGTCTCGAAGTCCTCTTGATCAGCGTCGGTGTCTTCCTTGGGCTCGCTGGCGAGCAGTGGCGCGAGGACCGGCGGCACCATGAGCTGGCCGAATCTTCGCTGCGGAACTTCCGCTCGGAGATGGAGGAGAACCGCAAGGCCGTTCAGGCGGTCAAGGACTACCATGCCACGCTCCTGAAGATGCTTCAGGCTTACCTCTCGAAGGACCACAAGACGCGCAATACAGCGGACGTCCAGATCCATGGACTGCAGTTCGTCCGCTTCGAGGAGACGGCATGGGATCTGGCGCTCACGACGCAGGCACTGACCTACATCGATCGCGATCTCGCGCTGGCGATTTCTCGCGTGTACAGCATTCAGAAGTCATTCAACGCGTTTACGCAAGGCATGACACAAGCCATGTATGTGTTGCCGTGGCAGGAAAATTTCGACGGGTTCGCGAGCGCGGCGGAAACCTACTACGGTGACGCAGTGTATCTGGAGCCCAAACTGATCGAACAGTACGACGAGCTCATTCGCAGGATCGACCGGGAGCTCGGCGATGCCACGCCTGACAAGTCCCTATCGAAATGACAAGGAGATGAGATGCCCGGTGCGATGAAATTCTGGTGGAGACCGATCGCGACAACTTTGGCGTCGCTCGTCGTCTTACTGGCGCTTGCCACTGCCGCGCGCGCGCAGAATGCCGATTGGACCGAACCGTTCCCGGCGTTCCGGATAGCAGGAAATTTGTATTACGTCGGGAGCAAGGGTCTTGCAAACTACCTGATCACAACGCCGCAGGGCCATATCCTCATCAACAGCGATCTCGAAGCCAATGTTCCGCTCATTCGGGCGAGCGTCGAGAAGCTTGGTTTCAAATTCGCCGACATCAAGATCCTCCTGATTAGCCACGCGCACTGGGATCACGATGCGGCGAGCGCGACCATCAAGCAGGCTACCGGCGCGAAATACATGGTGATGGAGGGAGATGTGCCGGTGGTCGAGTCTGGCGGGAAGTCGGATTTTCAGTACGGCAACACGCCAAGCTCTCTGTATCCGCCCACGAAAGTTGACCGAGTCCTGCATGATGGCGACGAAGTCAGGCTTGGTGATGCGGTGCTCGTCGCGCGACTCACTCCTGGTCACACCAAGGGCTGCACGACATGGACGATGAAGGTGACTGATGGCGGAAAGACCTACAACGTCGCGATCGTCGGCAGTCCCAACGTGAATCCCGGCTACAAGCTCGTGAACAATCCGCAGATACCCAACGATCGCCGGGGACTACCAGAAAATGTTCGACGTTCTCAAGGCTCTGCCGTGTGACATTTTTCTCGGGGCGCACGGAAGCTACTTCGACATGGAAGCCAAGCAGGCGCGGATGACGAAGGGTGGCCCCGATCCTTTCATCGATCCGGAGGGCTACAAGAAGTTTGTGACCGACAAGGAGCAGGAATTCCGGGCGGAGCTCGCGAAGCAGAAAGGCGCGTCAGGCGTAAAGTGACGGTTCGGATTGAGCGCCGCTCTGCGTTGGGCTAGGATGCGACTAGTGGCAGGGGCTTAAGGAGGGAAACACCATGGCACTCACGTATCACGACCTCAAGCTGAAGACCATCGCAGAGTTGCGAGACCTGGCCAAGGACCTGAATCATGAAGCCGTGCAGGGCTTTTCCCAGATGAATAAGGATCATCTGCTCCCCGCGCTCTGCAGGGCCCTCAACATCGATATGCTCGAACACCACGTGGCGGTCGGCCTGGACAAGGCAGCCGTCAAGGCGCAGATGCGTCAGCTGAAGCACAATCGCGACCTGGCGGTCCAGAACCACGACCGCCCGTCGCTCAAGAACATCCGCCGTCAGATGCACCGCCTGAACCGGCAGATCAAGTCCCACCTCTCCTGATGAAGCCTTATCTCGCGACGACCGGGAGTCTCTTTGGACTGCTCGCGCTGGCGCATGTGTTTCGCACGATCGCGGAGTGGCAGCGGCTCGGGGCCGATCCAGGGTTCATCATTGAAGGACCGGGGATTGGCCTCGTCGCCGGAGCGTTATGCTTCTGGGCGTGGCGTCTCTATAGAATGTCGCTGGCTTCGTAGGACCACCATCGAATTCGTGCCGCGGTAATTGCCCATGCACACGACACTGCAGGACCTCGTTTATGCGATCCGCACGTTCGTCAAAGCTCGTGGATTTGCCGTCGTCGCAATCCTGACGATTGCGCTTGGCATTGGCGCCAACACGGCGATCTTCACGGTCGTCAACGCACTTCTGCTGCGGCCGCTGCCCTATGCACACCCGGAGCGGCTCGTCATGGTCTGGCAGGATCTCCGTGCGCAGGGCGGTCCGCCGGATGAGTGGGCAACACCGGGGAATTATGCCGACTGGCGCCGCGAGACTGGCATCTTTGAACAGATCGCGGTGCTGACCAACTGGCGACCGACGTTGACGTCGGACGGTGAGCCGGAGCCATTGGTCGGAGAGCAGGTCTCACACGAGTATTTCTCCGTCCTCGGCGTGACTCCCAGGGTTGGCCGCAATATCGCGCCCGAAGACGATGTGCCGAATGCCCGGCGCGTGGTCGTCATCAGCGATGGATTGTGGAATCGCCGCTTTGGAAGGGCTTCGTCAGCCATCGGTCAAATGCTGACGCTTGGCGGCGAGCCGCACGAAATCATTGGAGTACTGCCCGCGGGCTTTCGTCCTATCGTCGCCTCCGCCGCAGAGGTCTGGCGGCCTCTTCGGCTCAACACGTCCAATCCGGCTCGCGGCGCTGTGGTGTTGCGTGCTGTCGCCCGGCTTTCCGTGAACGTGACGCTTGCGGCCGCACAGTCAGCGGCAACCAGTCTCGCGAAACGCCTTGAAGCCGCCTACCCAGATTTCAACGAAAAGACCGGCTTCAATCTGACGCCGCTCCACGAGCGGGTCATCGGCGACGTCAAGCCGGGCTTGGTCGCCGTGTTCGCTGCGGTCATCTTCGTGATGTTGATCGCCTGCGCGAACATCGCGAACCTTCTCCTCGCGCGCGGGTCGGTGCGCGGGCGCGAACTTGCCGTCCGGGCTGCACTCGGAGCGACTCGCCGGCGCGTGATTCGGCAACTCCTGACCGAGAGCATGGTTCTGGCGGCAATCGGCGGCGTGGTTGGGGTGCTGCTCGGCCTGTGGGCGGTCGACGGCCTCGTGTCGCTCGCGCCGGCAAACGCGCCTCGGATCAGCGAAGTGGGTTTCGACTGGGCGGTGTTCGCGTTTGCCGCGTTCCTGACGTGTGCCACCGGCGTCGTGTTTGGCCTCGCGCCTGCGCTTCAATCCTCGCGCAGCGACGTCGCGCAGGCACTGAATGACGCGGCGCGCGGTGGTTCAGGCCGGGGAGGCCGCGCGATGCGGCGGACGCTCGTCGTTGCCGAAGTCGCACTGGCGCTGACGTTGCTGACCGGTGGCGCGCTGCTCCTCGAGTCTTTCGTCCGTCTGCAATCGGCCAACCTGGGCTTCAACCCCGAGAATGTGCTCGTCGGCGTCGTCAATCCGCCGCGAACGACTTACGACACGCGGCCGAAATACCGCATCTTCTACGATCAGGTGCTGGAAAAGGCGAGCGCGATTCCAGGGGTCGAGAGGGCGGCACTCACATCCGTCCTTCCGCTGAGCGGCGACAGCGACATGAACTTCAGCATCGAGGGGCGTCCTGCGCCGTCGGCTCAGTCTGAAACACCAGTCACTTGGTACCGCTTGGTAAGTGCCGGCTACTTCGACGCAATGGGCATGACGCTGCGGCGTGGACAGCTGTTTTCAGCGGGCGAGGCCGCTCCGTCCGTCGTCGTGAACGAGACGTTCGCACGGAAGTATTTTCCGGGCGCGGATCCCATCGGTCGCCGCCTCCGATTTGGCGGCGACGACAGTCCCTGGGCGAGCATCATCGGAATCGTCGGCGACGTGAAAGCGAGGGGCGCTCGCGAGGCGGCGAAGGTCGAAGTGTTCATCCCCTACTGGCAGCTCACCGAGCCGGGCATTGTGGTCCTTCTCAAGGGGCCGAGTCCCGGCCGATTTGCCGCGCCGCTCCGTGCAGCGGTCTCGTCGATCGATCGCTCGATTCCGGTGTCGGGCATCACGACGCTGTCCCAGATGGTCGGCGATTCGATCGCAGAACCAAAGTTCTTTGCCACGCTCGCCGTGATGTTTGCCGGAATGGCCGTGCTGCTGGCCGCGGTCGGTCTCTACGGTGTCATGGCCTATTCGGTGTCACAGCAGACCACGGAGATTGGAGTCAGAATGGCGCTCGGCGCCACGCGGATAGACGTGTTTCGCTCAATCCTGACGGATGGCCTGCGCTTGACCGTCATCGGACTGACGCTGGGGATCGCCGGATCTCTCATCACCGCGCGCTGGCTGACGACGCTGTTGTTCGGAGTGAGGCCCGGAGATCCGGGGGTCCTGGCCCTGGCAGGCGCCGTGTTGCTGGGCGTATCGGTGATTGCCTGCGTGGCCCCGGCACGCCGGGCGACACGAGTCGATCCGATGGTGGCGATTCGCACCCTGTAGCCAGCGAAACGGCCGACGGCGACCGGGGATTCTGAACGTGCGACGGGGGGCGTAGTGCTCAGGACTCGGACTCCGATCATCATCTTCATGCTGTGCGCGAGCGCACTCGTGTCTTCCGCGGGACGGCCAGCGCCCGCTGTGCGCCACGTGTCGATACAGGTCGACACGCGTATGGAAGCGCCGCGATGGGCCCGGCTCGAGCGACAGCTTCTTGACGAGAACGTTCCGGCCTGCCGCGAGTTCTATCAGAAATATTTCGACAATCGCGGCTATCTGCAATGTTTCGTTCGGTGGGGGGCCAACGACGGCCCGGACGACGCGTTTGAGAACTTCAACCGGTGGCCGGAATTGCACGCGCTTGGCGCAAGCGAGGAAATCCTCAGGATGTTCCTCAAGGGCCATGACGGTCTGATCAAGCAATATACAGAGGCTCGCACGACAGACGTGCCGATTGCCCGCCAGGGCATGTACTACAAGGAGTTCATCGTCCAGTCGGACTGGATGCATCACGGCGAAGGGCTTCAGCTCTTCAACCGCATGGGCTTGTCGATTCCGTCTGACGCGACCTACCAGGCGCGCGCACGACGCTTCGCCGCTCTCTACATGGGAGAGGATCCTGAGGCGCCAAACTACGATCCGGTCCACAAGATCATCCGGAGCATGGAGAACGGCAGCCGGGGGCCAATGCTTCGAAACGCCACACCCATCGACTGGGTTGGTGATCCGTTCGATGTGGCGGGCTTCGACGCGCTCCATGGCGAGTCGACGTTCCAGCAATTCCTCGCGCACTACCAGGAATATGGTGATGTGGTTGGCGATCACTTCCTCAACCTGGTCGCAACGACGTTGCCACTGAACGCGTACTTGATCGCCGGCGAAGCGAAGTACAAGACGTGGATTATCGACTACATGAACGCCTGGCTCGATCGCATGAAGGAGAACGGCGGGATCATTCCCAGCTTCGTCGATCTCGACGGAAGGATCGGCGGCCCTGACGGACAGTGGTGGAAGAACGTGTACGGGTGGGGTTTCAGCCCCCTGAATCCCGTAACGCGCAAGCGTGAAGATCGAAATCGCATTCCGAGAGCGCTCGTTGGATTCAACAACGCCCTCCTGGTCACCGGCGATCAAAAGTACGTCGACGCCTGGCGCACGATGATGGACACGGTGAACTCACATGCGCGCGACGACGGCGGCCGGAAGCAGTATCCGACGATGTTCGGCGCAGAAGGGTGGTACGGCTGGCGAGACGCCCCGTGGAATGTCGGGGCGCTGGAGGTCTGGTACTGGTCGCAGCGCTCGAGCGATCGAACACGAGTCAGCCGAAACGACTGGCTGGAATACCTCGATGGACGGAAGCCAGACTATCCGGAACAGGCACTCGAACGCGATCTGGGATCGATCCCGCAACGATTGACCGCCATCCGTCGCGATACGACACCTCCTGAGAAACGCCTGGCCGACAACATGCTCGACTACAACCCGGCCGCAACCGAATCGATGGTGCAGCTGATGTGGGGCGCGCTGCTACCGGGGCGCGAGGGTGGACTGTTGAATGCGCGGCTTCGCTACTTCGATCCAGAGCGAAGGCGCGCGGGTGTGCCCGAGGATGTCGCAGCGCTGGTGTCGGAACTTTCGGACAACCGGACGGTCGTTACGCTCATCAATCTCAACCCGGCGCAGGCTCGCCGGGTGATTGTGCAGGGGGGCGGGTACGGCGAGCATCAGCTGCTCACCGTCACGAGCGCCGGCAAGACGACTCGCATCGACAGCCCGATCCTGACCGTGGAGATCGGCGCTGCATCCGGCGCACGGCTCGAGCTGGAGATGAAGCGCTACGCAAATGTACCGACGGTGAAGCATCCGTGGCAGCGGTGAGTGTCTCTGGGGGATAATCCTCACGGGATCCGGGATCCGGGATCCGGGACCAGCACTGAGCTGGAAGGGATGCGATGGAGGAACGTCGTGCGAAATCGGTGGTGGGTTGCGATTTGTCTTCTCATCTGCAGCGTCTTGTACGTGTCAGCGCAGCAGGGCGCCTCGACGGGTGAGGAGTTCGTCGGCGTCTGGTCTGGCGGCTGGGAGGGATCCGGAAGCTCGGGTGGCTTCGAGCTGACGCTTGAAAAAGAAAAGGACGGCCCGGTTACCGGGAGGGTATCGGTCACAGGCGAACCTACATACAAGGCGACGTTCAAAGCGCTCTCGTTCGAGGGAAAGAAGATGACCGCGAAGTACGACTTTCCGCCGAGCGACCAGGCCGAAGTCGTACTGACCGCGACCTTCGATGGAAACAACGCAAAGGGCACGTGGTCTCTGCGGACGAAGTCGGATGGCACCGAGGCTGTCGCGGGAACCTGGACGGTGACGAAGAAGTAGGTGACGCCCATCGTTCCCGCTGACGTCTGGGCCGTCGCGAACGCCTACGAGCAGTACGTTGGGCGCTGGAGCCGATCGGTCGCCTCTGCCTTTCTCGCCTGGCTTGGCATGCCGGCAGGGTTGCGGTGGCTGGACGTTGGCTGCGGCACGGGCGCGCTGAGCGAAAGCATCCTGGGACTCGCCGACCCCGCGCGCGTCGTCGGCATCGACGCCTCGTTTCCCTTCGTCACCTACACAAACCGCCGCGTCACCGACCCGCGCATCAGGTTCATGGCGGGTGACGCGGAGCACCTTCCGGCTGCGACCGATTCCCACGATTGCATCGTATCCGGGCTCATGCTCAACTTCGTGCCGAACCCGCAGGCCGCTATCGCGGAGATGGCTCGTGTCTCCTGCCACGATGGATTGGTCGCCGTGTACGTCTGGGACTACGCTCAAGACATGCAGCTGATGCGCTACTTCTGGGACTCGGCCGCTGCGCTCGATGCAGCGGCTCGCGAACTTGATGAGGGCCGCCGCTTTCCCATGTGCCGGCCAGATGCCCTTGAAAAGCTGGTGCACGAAGCCGGTCTCGAGCACGCGCAGTCGAGTCCGCTCGACGTGCCGACCGTGTTCAAGAATTTCGAGGACTACTGGTCACCGTTCCTCGGAGGACAGGGACCGGCCCCCGGCTATGCGATGAGTTTGAGCGAGGAGCGCAGGACGAGCCTTCGTGAGCGCATTCGAGCGCGTCTCCCGACGAAAGGCGATGGCTCGATCGAGCTCATGGCCCGCGCGTGGGGCGTTCGCGGGCGCAAGCCATCGAATTCGCATCGCAACGAACGCGTTCAACTGAAAAAGTGATTCAGTGCCCCAGGTGCGCGACGCCCGTTTCTCCGGACTCGTCCGAGTGTCCGCGCTGCGGGATCGTCTTCGCGAAATACGAGCAGCGCGCGGACCGGCACCAACCTCCCCTGGTTGCGCCAGTCGCCGCACACCCGTCGCCGCGCGCGGTTCGCGATCCGCTTCGAGACGTCACCAGATTCGCGCGCGCCGGCCTGCTGGTCGCACTCATCGTCTGGACCTGGCAGTTTGCCCGGTTGCCAATGGGCGTGGCGGCAGTCGAGTCAGTCCTTCACCTACCGAATCTCGTTTTTCACGAAGCCGGCCACGTGTTGTTCGCACCTTTCGGCCGGTTCATGACCGTGCTCGGCGGAAGCCTCTTCCAATTTGCTCTGCCGCTGGCGCTCGCGATAGCCTTCCTCAAACAAAGCAACCCGTTTGGTGCGGTGGTTTGCACGTGGTGGGCAGGGGAGAACCTGCTCGATCTTGCGCCCTACATCGCTGACGCTCGGGCGCTGCAGCTGGTACTGCTCGGCGGACGGACCGGCGCCGAGGTTCAGGGACATGACTGGGAATATCTGCTGGCCACGCTCGGCTGGTTGCGCTTCGATCGGTCGATCGGGTTGGGCGCCCATCGGGTCGGTCTTCTGATGATGATCGGCGCCTTGATTTGCGGCGCCCTTTATCTCGTGAAGAACGCGGATGAGACTCAGCGTAGTGAAGTGGGTTGATCAGCCGGTTATAGTCCGCCGGCAAGACGGAGGAATCGCATGGCGTTCCGTTCGAGCATGATCCTGGTGGGAATCAAAGGAACAGTGGTCGCAATCGATCGCGACAGCGGCGAGACGCTGTGGAGCACTCCGCTGAAGGGCTCCGACTTCGTCAACATTACGCTCGATGGGGGAGACGTGTTCGCCTCGTCCAAAGGACGTCTCTACCGCCTCGATGCCAGCAGCGGGGAGATCCGCTGGTGCAACGAGTTGCCCGGTATGGGATGGGGAATTGTGACAATCGCTGGCGCGTCGCAAGCCGCAGCGGCTGAGGAGAAGCGGCGGCGTGATGCCCAGGCTGCCGCGGCAGCGGCATCCGCATGAAAACCGCGACCCGCATCGTCTACGGCCTGTTTGGAACACTTGCGCTGTTGGCTGGCGTCGCCGCGCTGCTTCGTCCTGCGCTTGTGCTGCCCGACGTCTACTCACATTTGACGGCTCATCTCGTTCGCGAGGAAGCGGCGTGCTTCGTCTTCGTCGGCCTGATGTTCTTCTGGTGTCTGGGTCATTTCGACGAACGGCGTCCAGTCCATCTTGCGCTGCTGACCTTTACGGTACTCTTTGCCGGCATTCACTGGGCCGACTACGTGCGTGATCTGCGCCACGTCAGCAGCCCGTTGGTCAATACGGCCCCGGTGATCATTCTCGGTGTCACGGCGCCGTGGCGTGCGGCGACCGACAGGTCGCGATGAAGGTATAGCTTGACCGAGCAGGCTTTCATCGAGGTCGTGCGATGACCAACGGACAGTTTCTCTGGGGGCTCTCGGGTGGAGTGTCGGTTTGCGCGCTCTCCGGGTGCTTCTGGTTTGGTCTCGGTGTGGTCGCGCCGGCATCGACATCAGGAGGGCTGTCTCTGGCGTGTTCCATCGTGACTCAGGCGGCGATCACGGGTGCGCTGCTCGTGAGTGCCACTCGGCTTCGACGACGATCTGGCTTCAGGATCGCAGACCTCAGAACGACCGACGCGACTCGGCGCCGCGAGACCGAACGGATTCGCGCCGCCTTCCGCTGGGCCACGATTGGTCAGACGCTGCTCGTTGCTCTTGGTGTCTGGTGGTGTGTTCAGGTCAACCGGCGGGATCTCGTGTTTCCGTGGATAGGGCTCGTTGTCAGTCTCCATTTCATCCCGCTGGCGCGCGCGTTCCACGTTCGCGCTTATTACGCAACCGCCTGCGCGGGCGCGATGATCTCGTTGGCTGCGCTTGTCGGGTTGCTGCCGACGTCGAATCTCGTAGCCTTTGGTGGCGCGATGGCTTTCGTGATGTGGTCGTCCGGCGTGTATCTCGTGAGCAGGGCGGACCAGATCGCGGCTGTGGCGCTCAGGCAGCCGTGGCCGGCCGGCTCCGGTTCTGTGGGATGATGGCCCGCTTGGCGACGAAATGTTGTCGCGCAAGGTCGCGCAACGAAGATGCGCTTTTCGGTGAGGCAGAGAATGAAAAGATGTGTAGGACTCGGGGCGCTGATGGCGGCGGGCGCGTTGTCGATGACGGTCGCCGCCTACCAGCAGCCGACCGATAAGCCGAAAGTCGTCGAGGTCGAGAAGATCAAGGACAATCTCTACGTCCTGAAAGGTGATGGCGGGAACACGGCGGTCTTCATCACGGCCACGGGCGTCATCGTGGTCGACACGAAGAAGATGGGCTGGGGACAACCGATCCTCGACACGATCAAGACGCTGACCGACAAGCCCGTGACGACGATCATCAATACGCACACTCACTACGACCACGTGAACGGCAACGCCGAGTTTCCACCGACCGTTGACGTCATCACGCACGAGAACACGAAGGCCTACATGGAACAGGGCAATCCCGTGTTCGGCGTCGCGCCCGAGTCGCAGGAGAAGATCGTCAAGGACGACAGTAAGCGAGTCAGGCGAACCTTCGGCCAGACCTGGACGATTGGCAGCGGGAAAGATCAGGTCGACTTGCGGTATTTCGGACGGGCGCACACTGGCGGGGACGCGTTCGTGATCTTCCCGGCCCTCCGCGTGATGCACGTCGGCGATACGTTTCCCACCAGGACCCTGCCGATCATGGACAGGAACAACGGCGGAACCGGCGTGGGCTATTCGAGCACGATCGCCAAAGCGGCGGCGGTGAAAGACGTCGATACGATCATCAATGGCCACAATGCCACCACGACCACGCCGTCTGACATGCGCCTGTTTTCTGAGTTCGTCGCGGACTTCGTCAAGTTCGTCCAGGACGCCAAGAAGGCCGGCAAGACCGTGGACGATGTGGTGAGTTCGTGGAAGACACCGGGCAAATACGCGGGTTATGTCGAGGCGAACGCCGCGCGGGTCAAAGGGGACGTCCAGGTCATCTGGGACGAGACGAAGTAAGCCACAGTGTGTGCTTCTGCTCTCATGACAATCGCCCGCCGAATGCCGATCATCGCTCTGGCGCTCTTCGCCGGCGCCTGCACCGATGCGGCCACGCGAGTGGCGTACGATATTCAGTCAGGCGCGGGAAAGCTGGGAGCTCGCGAAGGCGAACGCGTCGAGATCCGACATGTGCCGAGCCGCTGGCCTGAAGGCTGCGCCGGGTCCTATACGTTGCATATCGGAAAAGGGTCTGCGACGGCCGAGGGGAACAACAACTTCCACATCAATCCTGGCGCTGAAGGTCTCTCGGTCCGCTGCTTCAACTCCAGCGGCAACGCGCACGCCTGGAGCACCACCTACCACCTACGGTTCGTCGATGTGCCCGAGACTGTCAACGTCGAGAAGCAGGGTGGAGAAGCGGCCGTGATTGAGGTCGAGCGCCGGGCAGGCAGGGCTGTCGTGGTTGCTTTACACTGAGCTGAGCGTCGTGATCCGGGACCATCTCTCGCGCACAGAATAGTGACTCGTTTCATGAACCCACGTGGTACGTCATCCGAGATGGAAGCACTCACGCCGGTCACACTCCTACTGCACGACCAGAACCGCGTCGGCAAGCTTCCGGTCACTATCGTGCGTTTGACAGAGGAGAACGCGTTCCACGGCGTCCGGTGCCCTTTGTGCGACTGGCGTCCAGATGCGTCTAGCCGCTGGTGCTGCGAGCCAAGCCGGTCGCCCGAGTCTCGTTTTTCGGGATGTCTAACCGTCTGGAATACATTCTCCACGCGCGGGCGATGTCCCGGCTGCGATCATCAGTGGCGCTGGACGTCCTGTCTCTCCTGCTCGGGCTGGTCGCTGCACGAGGACTGGTACGAGAGCGCGGACGAGCGGGCCGGCGGTCATTGAGCGCCGGATCCGAGCAATCTCCGCGGCGAATCACCGAAGGAAGGCAAGCCATGCTGTCGAGGCGCGAGATGCTGGCAATCACCCCGTTTGCAGCCGCAGCGGCCATTCGACGTTCCCGGCATTCAGACGAGACCGCCTCGCAACCATCAACTGCCGTGACGTTCACCGTGCCGGCCGGCGCCTGCGACTGCCATACCCACATCTTCGGAGATCCTCAGCGCTTCCCGTTCGCGGCTGGCAGGACCTACACGCCGGAAGCGGCATCCGTTGCCGAAATGCGCGCGCTGCATCGCGCGCTCCGCACCACGCGCGTCGTCATTGTCCAGCCGAGCGTTTACGGCACTGACAACGGCTGCACGCTCGACGCGATCCGTCAGCTGGCTCCGAATGCCCGCGGCATTGCGGTCATCGACGACTCGACATCCGATGCGGCGATCGACGACATGCATCACGGCGGGATCCGCGGAATTCGGATCAATCTGGCCACAGTCGGTCAGACCGACCCTGAACTCGGCAAGCGACGTTTCGACGCTGCCGTGGCACGCATCGGGAAGCGCAAGTGGCATATCCAGATGTACACCCAGTTGTCGGTCATCGCGGCCATGCAGAAGGAGATCGCGTCGTCGCCGGTGCCGGTGGTCTTCGATCATTTCGGCGGCGCTCAGGCATCGGGAGGCACGTCGCAGCCAGGCTTCGACGTGTTGCTGGATCTCGTGCGAGCGGGGCATGCCTACGTGAAGGTGTCGGCGCCGTATCGCGGATCCACGAGCGCGCCGGATTTTGGAGACATGGGCCCGCTGGCCAAGGCGCTGATCGCCGCAAACGTCCGTCGAATCCTGTGGGGCACCGACTGGCCGCATCCTGATACAGCGGCCGGCAAACAGCCGACTGAGATCTCGCCCTTGCGTCAAATAGACGATGGCCGGTTGTTCGACCAGTTTGCGACGTGGGCCGGGAAGGCCGAGGAGCGGAAGATCATCCTCGTCGAGAATCCGCAGAGCCTCTATGGATTCTGAAGAAGCCGTACCGTTGAATGGAGCCACGCGACAGAATCGCCAGCGTGCGACATGTTTTGTCATTCGGCACGAACGGATGCTAGGTGATCGCGCCCGCATCCCGACCGGGCACATTCTTCGCAAGGCGCATGGGTCATGAACTGGTTCAGGGTCTCGCGCGGCCGGCTCGAATACCAGGCCCGAATCACACGCGAGCCGTTCAGGCGATGGGCCGCCACGAAGGAAGGGACCGAGGCGATCGGGCGGGTGGCCGCGGGACTTCGCTTCAGCCTGTTCGGCCGCACACACGCCGCACGACGCCGCTTGTGGCGTGCCCTGCACGACGCGTCCTGTACGCGTTCGGTCACGGCTGCGATCGCCGCCGAGGCACCACGCTACATGCACGTCGTTGGCAGGCTCGCGTATTCGGACGGGCTGCCTCGCCTCAATATTGCGCTTCATCGCCTCGTGCTGGTGCCGCGCGCGATGATTGCCGGCCACGCGCGCGTCGCGCTCTTCAAGCGCCTGGGCGAGGTCCCAGAGCTCGCTGCCCTCGACGAGTCCGTCCGTCTCTTCTTCTTCGATCAGATCGTGATTGAGATGGATGCGGCGCTTCAAAAGGCGTCCCCGACTCCCCGCGATCCCGTCCAGGCGCACGATGAATGGGCGTGCGTCGGCATCAGCAAGGACGTGGAATGGGCGGATCCGCTCTGGTCTGGCCCTGACGGCGTCGGCCACGTCTTCATGTACGAGTTTCCGCGTGCGGGACTGTCGCGCAAGGATCGGAAAGCCATCGAGGCATCCATTCGCGAGATGGCCGAAAGTGTCACGTCGCTCAGCAAGATTCAACGGTACGCGATGGTCCGCACGGCGTCCGCCAGGTGAAGGGTTGGTCTGACCCCTCACAGACTTGTCAGAACGATGCCAGTTTCGGCGTGGGTAGGCCGTGCCCGTGGGCCTGTTTACCGCGTCGTTTACGTGGTACGCGCCTTGCGGCGTCTGGAGCGCCCCGCGGTCTGTGCGTGGGCTTGACAGTCAGGAGCAACGCGCGTGAAACGCTGTGCGTCGTGCGGACGGGAGATTTCGGAGTCAGCAGCCGTTTGTAACGAGTGCGAAGCGTGGGCCTTGAACCACACCGCGCCCGCGCCGGCACCGTCATCGCCGGCCGCACCGCTATTCTCATTGCCAACGTCTGACGTATCCGCGTCGGCGACGGCTTCCGCGCCAGCGACCAGTGCGGCGCCTGCGCCACCAGCCGTTCCGAAGACCTCACCGGTCACAGTTGCGGCATCATCCCGCAGTGGAGGTTTGAGCCGTCGAGAGCTGACGATCATGGCGGCGGCCATCGTCGGCGGCGGCATCATCACGTTCTCGCTGATGGCGGCTCGCGGCGGCCCGTCCACGACCGTGTCGGCTGCGAACGTCGCGCCCGCCGCTCGACCGTCCGCGGCTGCGCGACCCGCCGCGCCCGCGAAGAAGGCGACTCAAGTCTGGAGCACCGCGCGTCGCGGATACTGGACGGCGAACCAGCATCACGCGGCTGCGTTCGAATTGCCGGCCGAGAACACCGTCGCCATCTGGATGAACTACGTTCGTCCTCTCCTGGTCGTCAGGTGCATGGCGAAGAAGACGGAAGCGTTCGTCTACACGGGATCGGCGCTCAGGATTGAACCGAACACCGAGGATCACACCGTGACCTTCCGGTTCGATGACGAGTCGGGACGCACCGAGCGGTGGCCGGATTCGGCCGAGCACGACGCGCTGTTCGCGCCCGATCCCGTTGCGTTCGCGCGGCGCGTGATGAGCACGCACTCGCTTCGCTTCGGATATCACCCCCACAACGCAGAGCCCGTGGAAGCGGTGTTCGAGGTCAGCGGACTGACCGACCTCATCGCGCCGTCCGCGAAGGACTGCGGCTGGCAGAAGTAAGCTCCGTATCTCCCTCCGAGCCTTCTAATCGCAGCGTCTCCGGATCCCGCACCACGGATCCGGCACCACGGATCCCGGCCCACCGATCCCGGTTTGATACCATTCACCTGCCAATGAAGAATCTGCAGTGGTACTGGATTTGTCTCGAATTGACCGTGACGCCAGTCGTCGGCCTGCTCGTCGCCCTGCCATTCTGGCGGAAAGGCGGCATGATCTTCGGCAACATCATTGGCACCGCCGTCATCTTCGGCTCCGCCTTTGGACTGATCATGCGTGAGTACGTGGAGCTGGATCGGATAGTCCGCGCGTGCCTCGATGCCGGCGACGTCTGCTTTCCCGAGCCAGGTGCGTTCACGCGGTTCGCCATTTACGCATTCATCGGCCTCGTAGAGGTGTTCATGCTGTTCTCGTTCAGCCTCCGGGTGGAGAAGAAGCAACGGGATCGTGACTATGCGCCCGAGTGGCGATGAAGCGGCCCTAAGCCGTCCTGAGCCCTGATCCTTGGTGTATCGTCTACCGCATGCACATCCCGGCTCTGCTGCTGACGGCATTCCTGGCAACACTGTCTGCCGATCAGCGCCCGTCTTCCGCTGCTGCGTGCACGACCTCAACACCCGCGTGCACTGAATGGGTCACGATCGGCGCCGGTCCGGCACGGTCGATGATCTACACGTCGTATCCGCTCGAGAGGCCCAACGATCGAATTCAGCGCGCGCTCATCATGGTCCACGGCACCAACCGCAATGCCGATCACTATTTCGCGACGGCAATGGCCGCGGCGTTTCTTGCGGGCGCGGTCGAGGACACGGTCGTCATTGCCCCGCGCCTTATCGCGTGCGCGGACAAGCCCGAAGTGAACGAGGTCGTCTGGAGTTGTGGAGGCGACAGCTGGCGTTCCGGCGGAGCTGCGACGAGTCATCCCGAACTTTCCTCGTTCGATCTGGCGGATCAGATTCTCAGGAAGCTCGCGAACAAAGAGCACGTTTCCCAACATGAAGGCCATTGTCGTGGCAGGACACTCGGCCGGCGGGCAGTTCGTCACCCGTTATGAGATGTCGAATCGTCTCCACGAAACGCTTGGTGTTCCGGTGACCTACGTGGTCGCCAATCCGTCGAGCTACGCCTGGCCGGCGTCTACCCGGCCGCTGGCCTCGGACGACGCGGAGGCGGCGGGCGCGAAGGATGGATGGAAGTCTGAGACAGTGCACACCAATTTCACGTACGGCGCCTATGGTGCAACCGGTTGCCTGGATTACAACCGTTGGCCCCTCGGGCTGGAGAACCGCGCGTCAGGTTACACGACAAAGATGAGCGATGAGCAGTTGAAGAAACAGCTGCTCTCGCGACCGACGACATATCTTCTCGGTCAGGTGGACACGCTGCCGCTCGGAGGGTTTGACTCCTCGTGCTCCGCGATGGCCCAGGGGCCCACGCGACGCGCGAGAGGCGAAGCCTTCGTGAAGTACGTGAACGAGACGCTCGGCGCCAAACACCAGGCGATTGTCGTTCCTGAATGCGGTCACAACGATCGGTGTGTCTACACGACTGACCTGGTGTTTCCAGTCATTTTTCCGAAGTGATACGAGCATGAAGCGATTGCGTACCGTCCGTCTCCTCTGTGCCGCGTCTTCAACGTGGCTTGCGTTGAATGTCTGGACCGGGAACGCGCAGACTCCGACGACGCCGCCTCCGCCGCCAGCACAGTTTCCTCCGCTCGGAACCGGCGTTTCGGCCGAGGAAGCGCGCACGCTTCAGGCCACCCGTTGACGAGCTTGCGGGGAAGATCGCGGCGCTCAAGAAGCAGTATTCCTCCGGCTCGATGCGCGATCGCATCGCAGATGTGGAGGTCTACCTCGAAGCCGTGCGGCGGCCGCTGAAATACGACGAACGGTTGTATGCCGGCCGCGGAAGCACCCCTGTCAGTTATGCGCAGCAGACGCTCGCGACCGGAATGGAACGCGCTGCTCAACTCGCGAAGGGGAGCGCACCCTGGATGACGCAGAGTGGAGTGCGCGGCTTCTACTCACACATCGACGGGTCCGCGCAGCCGTATCTGCTGACGATGCCTGACAATTACGATCGGGAAGCCAGGCGTCAGTACCGCCTCGACGTCTTCATGCACGGACGCGACGACACTGTGCTCGAGCAGCAGTTCATGGCGAAGTCGCTGACGGGTTACACGTCGAAGCCGTTTGCAGCCGGAGCCGACCGATTCATGCTGCAGCCTTACGGCCGCTACACGAATGCCAGCCGGTTTGCCGGGGAGACGGACGGCCTCGAGGCGATTGAATCCGTGAAGCAGGCGTATCCCATCGATTTGAACCGCGTCGTCATGGCCGGCTTTTCCATGGGAGGCGCATCCGCGTGGTCGTACATCGTTCACTTCGGGGATCGATGGGCGGCTGGTGCGGCGGGCGCCGGTTTTACAGAGACAGCAGTGTTCCTGCGTGGCGGGCTCGAGCGCCAGCCGCAGAACGCCGTCCAGAAGACGCTCTGGCACATGTACGATTCGACCGATTACGCGATCAACACGTTCAACGTGCCTGTCGTCGCCTACTCGGGCGAGATCGACGCCCAGAAGCAAGCTGCGGACGCCATGGCCGCCGCGATGCTCGAGGAAAGCCTCAAGCTCGAACACATCATCGGCCCGAACACGGCGCATGCGTACGAGCCCGGTGCGCGGCAGACTCTTCAGGACCGCTTGGATCAGCTCGCATCAAAAGGACGGAATCCCGCTCCCGCCGAGATCCGCTTCACCACGTGGATGCTTCGCTACAACAAGATGTTCTGGATCACCGTTGACGCGATGGGAGAGGAATGGCAGCGCGCGAGGGTAAACGCAAAAGTCGAAGGGAACACGATTGCTGCCACGACCAGCAACGTCACCGCGATGCATCTTGACTTCGAACGGGGCCTCGCTCCGTTTGCCGCTGGTTCGAAGCTGGTCTTGAAGATCGACGACGCGACCATCACGCTTCCGGCGGTCAGCGGCGACCGGTCGCTGAGGGCCGCGCTTGTGCGCAACGGCAGCACCTGGAAGATCGGTGAGTTGCCGGCCGGCCTTCGAAAGGCCCATGGGCTTCAGGGGCCGATAGACGATGCGTTCATGGATCGGTTCGTGATTGTGCGGCCGACTGGAACCCCGTTGTCGGAGGCGGCGGGGAAGTGGGCGCGCGAGCAGGCCGACTATGCAGTGTCCGAGTGGGTGCATTTCTTCCGCGGCGAACCGATCGTGAAAAAAGACACCGAGGTCTCGGCTGAAGATATCGCTGACGGCAATCTTGCCCTGTTCGGAGATCCGTCAAGCAATGCGGTCTACAAACGGATTGCCGATCGCCTGCCGATCCGCTGGCGCGCTGACGGGATCGTGGTCGGCAACGAAAAGTTCGACGCGAATCACGCGCCCGTGTTCATCTTTCCCAATCCACTGAATCCGAAGAGATACGTCGTCATCAACAGCGGGTTCACGTTTCACGATCAGTCCAACAACGACATGCAATCTCCCAAGCTTCCCGACTGGGCGATCGTGGACATGACGAAGCCGGGGAACAACTACAAGTACCTGCCGCTCTTCGTCGAGTCGCAGGGTTTCTTTGACGAATCGTGGAAATTGAAGGGTCCGGCGAAATAGACACGGATCCCGGATCCCGCACAACGGATCCCGACCTGGATCATTGAGGCTTGTAATCCCTCCACAACCACCGCAACGAGTCCGGCAGGATCGCGCGGCCATGGCGATTGCTGTGGAATCCGTGGCCGTATTCGAACTTGTAGTCGTAGCCCGCATAGGCCAGTGACTTTGCGAGCGTTTGATTGGCAAGCGGCCAGTTGCCGTTGGCGTTATCCAGATCGTTTTCCCCATCCTGCAGGAACACGCGAATCGGTTTCCGCGGGAACGTCTTGCGGACGAGCGCTTCGTAGTTGTGGCCGCCCTCGCGCATCGTCTTCCCGTTGGCGATGTTGGTGAAGCTGCCGACCCAGGAAAGCACCTTGCTGAATTCGTTCGGCCGCTCCCACGCGACGGTGAACGAGCAGATGCCGCCGCTGCTTGCGCCGGAGATCGCGCGGCTTGCGGCGTCGTGCCGAAGCTTCACGGTTTTCTCGACTTCCGGCAGGATCTCCTCCAGCAGGAAGCGCGCGTACTGATCGGAGAGCGTGTCGTACTCGAAGCTGCGGTTCGAGCCCCCGTCGGCGCGGGTGCCAGGGTTGATGAAAATACCGACCATGACGGGGATGTCTCCCTTGGCGATCAAGTTGTCGAAGACCGTTGGCAGGTAGTCTTTCGGTCCTGCGCCGTCCTGAAAGACCATGACCGCCGCCGGGCTCGCGGGGCGGTACTGCGCTGGCACGTAAACCCACCAGTCGCGCTTGGTACCCTCGAAGATCTTGCTCTGCCACGGCGGCATCTGCTTGACCGTCCCCTTCGGAACATCCGATCGTTCGCGACCGTCGGGGGGCGTTTCATACGTCTCGATCTGCGAGCCGCCAAGCCGGCGATCCGGACCCAGTTCGTAATGCCACGTCAGGGCCGCGCCATGCGACAGATTGACCGCAACGGCATAGAGCCCGCTCGCGCCGACCTTCACCATCGGCACGTTCAACGCTCCGGCGTCCGCCATCACCCGTGGTGTGACGTTCGGTGCGAGTTGAGGGGCCTCCACCGCCCACGCGACCGTCAGCTCGTCGATCTTGGGCGGCGCCCCCTTCAACAGGCTCTCGCTGCCGCCGAAATATGCGCGGATACGTTCTGCGAGTTTCTCGGCTTCCGCGCCTTCCGGCTTGGCGGCAAGGGCAGCCTGGAGTGACTTCGGGGTCAGGGGCGCTGTTTCCTGCGCGAAGGCAGGAGCCGACAGACAGCAGAGTGCGACGAGCATTGAATGTTTCATGCCCGGGGACTCTACTACGGCCTTACGATCGGGTTCTACTCGGTTCTACAAGGTGCTACTGGGTTCTACAAGGTTCGTCCTAGAGGTTCTACAGGGTTCGACGGGCCCCATACGGACTCCCGAACCGAAGAACGAACCCCGTAGAACCTTGCAGAACCCCGTAGAACCTGGCAGAACCCAATCTGCGCCTTAGTCGCTGGCGACGGCGAAGATGATCAGAAAGATGGCCAGCGTTGCTGCGGCGCCTGCGGCCGCGCCGGCGCCAATCGCCCGCCCGACGCCATGGCTACCTGTTGGTTCCGGTGTCACCGCGAGGATTTCATCGACCTGGATTTCGACGATGGCCTCCGGCAGCCGTGTCTTTGGCTGAACGTAGATGCTCCGATCGGTTGCCTTCATAAGCGTCCCGCGCACGGAATGGCCCTGTGCGCGATTGACGCGCACGAGCGTTCCGGGCGGGAGCTTCTGTACGTAATCGACCAGAACGCTTCGGCTTGCACTGGCTCGGCTGGCCGATGGGTGCGACGCGCGTGCCGCCGGCCGTCGCGCATCCGGATGCGGTCACGGCCATGCACAAGACCAGGCACATCATCTGTCTACGCGGCTTCGACATGGATGCTCGCTTTCTCAAAAGTCAAATCCGAATCCGACGCGAAGCACGGTTTCATCCGGGCCGCCTCGGAATGCCACCCGAAGGTCGTTCCGGAAGAACGTGCGGTCCGTGATGTACGCCTTGTATCCGACCGCCAGGAACGGGTTCACGCGCAGCGATGTCTCCGTGCTGTCGCCCCGCACCGGAGGCACGATGCGGCTCGTGACGTTGTCGTAGAAGTAGATTGGCCCGGGTTCATCCGTCTGGCGCTCCCAGGTAAAGTTCACGCCCGGCTGCCACGTGCGGGTGGAACCAGACGTTGTGGAAGAACTGATACTGCTGGCTGATGCCAAGCGTGCGTCGGCTGAAACGCGACTCGACGGTGTAGTACGTGGTGCGGCCGGCTATGACGACCTGTTCCGGGCGGAACGCGCGTGCCTCGGTGCCCGCTCCGAAGTCGACTTCAGTCTTGAGATTGTCGGTCCAGTGCCATCCGGTTGAGCCGGCGCCGAACAGACTATGGATCCAGTTGTCGTTGTAGAACTGCCCGGGTGCGTGTGAGTTGGCCGCCAGCCACCCGATAGTCGCAGCCGCATCTCCCCGAATGACCGCCGGGGCAGGCTGAGCTGACGCGCCTTCCGCGGCGACCAGGACGAACGCCGCCACCGCCATACCGGCCGATAAGTGGAATGTCCTCACATCCCGGAAGGCGCAGGATAGAAAAGAAGCGGCTCATGGCCGGCTTTTCGCGGCCAGGTTCGAGCGAAACGCCAGCATCTCCATCTCCTCCTCCTGCAGCTCGCTCCCACGCACGAAGCCTGCTGGCCTCTTCCTCGAGCCCGGTTGGAGAATCCACGCGTCCTGCACCATCTCGATGTACGAGGGTATCCGCCGATCGGAGTAGTCGGAGCAGGACGTGACCTTGAAGGTGATCTGGACGCCTTTCAGTCCCAAGGCGCTGCACATCACGAGTTCCTCGTTCAGAGTCCTGCCGCGGACGATGGTGGAGCAGCGGCAAGTTACGCAGAGACTACTCTCGCTTTCGATGGGCGTTCCGTCTCGAACCTTGATTCGCATGTGGCGCTCCAGCGGCTCGCCGCTGCACGACTCCTGCCACACGCGAACTCCCGCGTTTCCCGATCGATCGCATCGATGACGACGAACCGACGCAGTTTCTGCGAGCCCGGATGGCTGGTCAGCACGCTGAAAGCGCAAGGGTCAGTGGTTTGCTAAAATCGCCCGCGGAGAGACCCGATGATCGCGAAGGCCTTTGTGATGGCGGTTTCGATTGCGGCCATTGGCGCCGCAGCGAACGTCCGCTCGAAAGAGCTCGGTAAGCCAGGCATCACGCCGGCTCCCTGTCCGGACCAGGCCTGGGAGGAAGCGGATTCCACGTTCGAGGCGCTGCCGGGCGCGAAGGTTTCGTTCGGCCACTATGACGGTGGAACCTATCGTCTGGAGATTCCAGAACAATGGAACGGCGACCTCGTGCTGTGGGCGCACGGCTATGTGGCCAGCGCCGGCGCACAAGGATCGCGGCTGCGGGTCGGTGTTCCCGGAGTCGGTCAAGGTAGTCCTTTTCGCGAACACTTGATCGAGAAGGGCTTCGCGTGGGCGGCCTCCAGCTATCGCTGTAATGGCTACGTTCCTGGACGAGGCCTGCTCGACACGATGGCGTTGACCGATCTGTTCGCGAAGGTCAATGGAAAGCCAGCCTCGCGCGTCTATCTGACCGGTGTGTCCATGGGCGGTCACGTGACGCTGCTCGGCATGCAGGAGTTTCCGACGTCGTTCGCCGGCGGCCTTGCGCTCTGTGCGTCGGGTCCTGGTGAAATGGACTTCCTCACGTCGGTCGCAACCGCCTCGGAGCTCGTCACCGGCGTCACGGTCAAGGAAGCCACACGGAGCCAGGACGTTGACCGCTTGGCTGCCATACTCGGAAAACCGCCGGACTATACCGACAAAGGCCGTCAGCTCGCGAGCATCCAAGTACAGATCAGCGGAGGCCCGCGGCCGTTCGCCGTCGACGGTCTCGCGTCACGATTCATCGACAATGCGAGCACGGTGGTCGGCGGCAGTGGCACGGAAATCTGGAATCGTGTCGCGTCCAACTCCGACGTGCGCTATCACGTCGACGATGGGCTTGGCCTGACCGACGCGGCTATCAACTCGGGAGTTCGGCGAAAGGCTGCGGACCAGAATGCGCGCGGCGCGCAGGGCCCATTCGAAGAAGCCATTCCCTTCGACGGCAAAATCGAGCGCCCGTTGATGACGCTCCATGGGAGCGGCGATCTCTCACGTACCGATTTCGCTCGAGCAGTCGCTGCGACGAGCCGTCGAGGCCGCCGGGAAGTCGTCCTGGCTCGTGCAGCGCATCATCCGGAGTCCCGGCCACTGCAACTTCAGCGCGACGGAGCAGGCGGCCGCGTTTGATGCGCTCGTGGAATGGGCGCACACGGGGAAGCGGCCCGAGGGCGATGACGTTCTCGCGGACCTGACGAACGCGGGCACGAAGTTCACGACCCCGCTTCGGCCCGGCGATCCCGGCGTGATTCGCGTGCAGCGGTAAGCAGTAAGCCTCAGGTTCCAGATTCAGCGATTCATCCCGAAGGTGGCGTGGTCCGCTTCGTCGACAGCTCCTGCTTGAGCACTTCGACCGCCTTTTCGAGCTGCGCGTCGCGGCGTTTGACGAAATCCTCGGGCGTGTTGTCGACGTTGACGTCCGGCGGGACGCCGAAGTTCTCCATGTTCTCCCCGGTCGCCGTCCAGACTCCGCTGCCCGGCGTCCTGATCGTCGATCCGTCGAGGAGCGTCGCCGCTCCCGTACCGATGACGGCTCCCATCGTCGGCACACCGACGACCTTGCCCAGTCCCAGCGCCTTGAAGCCGGCAGGGAACATTTCGGCGTCCGAGGCGGAACGCTCGTTCTGCATTACGACCATCGGGCCGTAGAAATTCTGCGGCCTCGGCTGCTGAAAGCCTGCATCGCGGCCGACGGTGTACTGATACTGACGTCCGGCCAGGATCCCGAGAAGCTCCTGGTCGATTCCACCGCCTCCGTTGAACCGCTGATCGATGACGAGCGCCCGCTTCGTGCGATTGGCTGCGAGATCGAGCTGGAACTGCCGCAAGGACGGCGCGTCCATCGCGCGGATGTGCAGGTAGCCGATTTCACCGTTGCTCAGTTTCGTGACCGTATCGCGCCGGTCGTCGACCCATCTCGCATACTGCAGGTCGCCGAAGACCGTTTGCGTCGCTGGCGCGATCGTGACGTCCCAGGCGCCGTCTCTGACCGGCTTGTCGTTGATCGCGAAATGGAATTTCGTTCCTGGCGCCAGGGTGAAGTACCGCCAGTAGTTGTCGGTCGTCTTCAGATCGTGATCGTCCACCGAGATGATGTAGTTCCCTTCCTTGATCTTCAGGTAGTCACGATCGGCAGGACCGTCCTTGTAGATGTGGCCGACCTTGTAGAAGCCCGACGCATCGGCAACGACATCGAATCCCGGATAGCGTGTCTGCAGCGCCGGCTGGCCGGCAGATGGTCCACCGCTGACCCCCGTGTGCGACGCGTTCAGCTGCCCGATCATCATCATCATGACCGTGTGGAGCTCTTCCTCGTCCACGAGGTAGTCGAGCAGCGGTTCGTACGTCTTCTTTGCGCCGGGCCAGTCTGCGCCGTGCATCTCGCCGTCGTAGAAACGGTTCTTCATGATGCGCCAGCCTTCGTTGAAGACCTGTGCCCGGAGCGCCTTGTGATCGACTTCGAGGTTCGCGGTGAAGGTCACCTGTCGTGCCGTGGCGTTCGTTCCCGTCTGATCCGTTGCGGCGGCTGCTGCGCCGCCTCCGCCACCTCCGCGTCCACCGCGGCCTCCGCCGCCGCCTCCGGCTGCCGGCGTCGGTCCTGCGCCACCAGCTGCGTTTGCCGGAATCGTGGCCGCGTAGAGTCCGCTGCCCGATCGGAAGTAGAGCGTCCGTCCGTCGCGCGCAAAAACCATGCTGCTGCCACCGCCGCCGAAGCCTCCGCCCGCGCCGCCGCGTCCGCGTCCGCCAGCCCCTCCAGTTGAAGGCGCAGCGGGCGGCACGCGTGTCTGTTGATCGCTTTCGACGTTGATGAGGTACATGCCCGCGGTTCCGTCGGGCGCGGCTCCCGCACCCCGGCCGCCTCCGAACCCGCCACTGAATACATTGATGGCAACGAGATGGCCCTCGGGGGACGGGGTGAGGCCGCCGATGGTCGTCCCCGGTACGGCGATCTGCCTTGCGCGCCGCGCAAGCCCGCCCCAATCGATTCGAACCTCGACGGGAGGCGCCGTTCCCGCGCCGCCGCCGCGGCCGGTGTTCTGCCGCGCAGCCGCCTCCGCGGCCAGCCCCTGCGCTTCGTTGTCGATGTCGCGGTTGGTCGGATCCCGGTCCTGATCCCTCAGCGACAGTGCCCACAGCGACATCGTGGTGTTCAGCCCGCCCTGCGTGGCGATGCCATTATTCGTCCCTTCCGACGACGTGAAAACGATGTAACGGCCGTCGGCCGTCCAGATGGCGTTGTTTTCGGCGTACAGGAGGCTGTCGTCCGAGATGTGGTGTTCCTCTCCGCCGCCAATCGGGGCGATATAGACGTGCGTCCGCACGGTCCGGTCCTGTTTCGAGAAGGTGACCCACTTGCTGTCCGGCGAGACGGCGACCGATCCGATCCGTCCGAGGTCGGTCGACGTGATGACCGTTGTCTTGGCGTCGGCCACGCTGTAGCTGTACAGCTTCTTGTCCGCTGCCGTGTAGAGCAGAAGCTTCGAGTCGGGTGTCCAGACGAGCGATCCTTTTTCGTTGTCGAAGTCCGAAATCTTCTTCGGGCTCTTCGATTCTGATTCGCTGATCCAGACTTCGTCCCGACCCGATCGATCGGAAACGAACGCGATGTATTTGCCATCGGCCGACCACCTGGGTGCATCGTTGCGCGAGGCCATCTTGTCGGGCGCCAGGCGCGTGATGTCGCCGCGATCCGTCGCGATCGTCAGAATCTGCCCCCGGACCGAGATCACCGCTCGTCGTCCTGACGGCGAAATGTCAAACGCGTCGACTTCATTCGTCACGGTCTCGACGTCGATCTGGTTTTCCTTTTCGTCGGTCGCGATGTCGAGCTTGATTTCGTTCGTGCGGCCGGATGCGACATCCAGCTTCCAGATGCCGAAGTTGTCTTCGTAGACAATGACTTTCCCGTCGCTCGACATCGACGGCCAGAAGACGTTGCCATCGGTGTGCTTCGTGACCTGAACGGGCTGTCCACCCTTCGCTGGAATCTTGTAGATGTTGTTCGCGCTCTTGCGGACGTCGAAGCTGCCCGCCTTGACGTTCTTGTCGTTCGGCAGCGGATCGGCCACAAAGTAGATTGCGTCGTCGGCGCCCCACATCGGCCAGTACCGGTTGTAGCGCTCGTCGCCGATGAGTTTCGAGTAGGTGTTGCTGGCCAGGTTGACGGTCCAGAGGTCTGCCGCATAGCTGCCACGATAGTGTTGCCGTGACCACACAGCCGGGTGTCGATTGAACGCCAGCGACCTGCCGTCGGGCGAATACGATCCCCAGTAGCCCCAGTCGAGCGGCAGCGGCTTTTCCATGCCGCCGGTCACCGGGATCTGGTAGAGCACCGCGACGTTTGGGAAGGCGCCGTCTCCACGAGCCGATCGAAAAATGATCTGCTGCGAGTCACGCGTCCACCCGACGACATCGTCCGTGCCTGTGTGGTAGGTGAGGCGGACGGGTGTGCCACCGGCCGCGGGGACGACGAAGACATCGTAGTTGCCGTAGCGGTTCGACGAGAACGCGATCCATCGTCCGTCTGGCGAGAAGCGCGGAAAGACCTCCCGCGCGCCGTTGTCAGTGATGCGCTGGACGGCCGTCCCGTCCTCGCCCGCGGTCCAGATGTCGCCGAGGTAACTGAACGCGACCCTTCCCGCATGATAATCGGGATGGCGCGCGAGCCTGATCGGCCCGGAGAGCGCCGGCCACGCGAGCCCCAGCAAGAGTATCGTCGTCAGCGACGTGTATGAAGACAGCCGTCGAACCATTCACCACCTCCGAGCACCGGCGGGATACTACTACGGGTTTACCCCATTTCCCTGTGGCCGCCGGCTTTAGCCGGAAGAAAGCGACATGACACACAAAATTGCGATCGTCACCGGCGCTGGAAGCGGAATTGGCCGGGCGGTTTCCAAAGCGCTTCTCAAGGAAGGCTATGCGGTCGCCTTGTGCGGCCGCCGGATCGAGCAGCTCAATGAAACGGCCAGCGCGCCGGACACGGGATCGGCGCCGCGGCGTGTCATTCCCACCGACGTGACCAGGCCCGAATCCGTCGCCAGGCTGTTTGCCCAGGTGCGCGACGAATTTGGCCGGCTCGACGTTCTTTTCAACAACGCTGGTATCGGTGCGCCCGGAGTCGACATCGACGAGCTCACGGTGGAGCAGTGGCAATCGGTCGTTGACGTCAATCTGACCGGCGCGTTCCTGTGCACGCGCGAGGCGTTCGGGTTGATGAAGCGTCAGACGCCGCGAGGCGGCCGGATCATCAACAACGGTTCGATCTCGGCGTACACGCCGCGACCGAACTCCGCGCCGTATACCGCGACCAAGCACGCCATCACCGGCCTCACGAAGTCCACGTCGCTCGACGGCCGGAAGTACGACATCGCGTGCGGCCAGATCGACATCGGCAACGCCGCGACCGAGATGACCGCGAAGATGGCCAAAGGAGTGCCGCAGGCGAACGGGGAGATCCTCGTCGAACCCCGGCTCGACGTGGAGCACGTCGCCCGCGCGGTCGTCTACATGGCGAACCTGCCGCTCGACGCCAACGTGCAGTTCATGACCGTCATGGCGACGAAGATGCCGTTCATCGGGAGGGGCTAGCCAATTACAATTGCCTTCCATATGCCTATCACCCGCCTGGTCTCTCCTCAGCGCCTCATTCTCCTATTCATCGTCTTCGCTCTCACCGTGCCGCTCGGCGGGCGGCTCATGGCGCAGAAGGCGCTCAAAGCGGCCGACACCGATCTCGCGAACGCCAGGCCTGGACGCGATCCGAAGCAACCCATAGACGAGGAGTACACCAGGAAGATCAAGAAGTACACGACAGAGACCTTCTTCCTGTCGCCGCTGGTCGATTACCTGCCGGCCTCGAAGACCGTTCCAACTCCGGCTGCGGTGCTGGGGGATATCGCGGGCGCGGAAGGGAAGCTGCCGTATACGAAGGAGATCTACGAATACATGCGGCTGCTGGCGAAGTCGACGCCGCGTGTGAAGGTCTATTCGATCGGCACGTCGGAAGAGGGCCGGGAGATGCTGGCCGTGGCGGTGGCCTCGGAAGCGCTGATGTCGAAGCTCGATCAGAACAAGGCCGACCTCGCGAAGCTCGCCGACCCGCGCACGATCAAGATGGACGACGACGTGGCGGACGAGATCGCCAAGCGTGCGGCTCCTGTCTACTACATCACCGGAACAATCCACTCGACTGAAGCGGGCGCGCCCACCGCGCTCATGGAACTGGCGTATCGCCTGGCCGTCGACGACAGTCTCTACATCCGCAACATCCGCGAGCACGTCATCACGCTGATCACGCCCGTGGTCGAACCGGATGGGCGCGACCGGGTGGTGGACTGCGTACGAATGGCGGAAGAAGCACCCGAAAGACACGCCGATGAGCCCGGTGTATCGGGGACACTACGTCGGCGCACGACAACAATCGCGACGCGATGGCCCTGACCCTCAAGCTGTCGCAGAACGTGCTGAACACCTATCTGGGCTGGAAGGCCCAGGTGCTGCACGATCTTCACGAGTCGGGATCGTTCCTCTACGACAATACGATTGGCAACGGACCGTACAACGCGTGGCTCGATCCGATTCTGACCAACGAATGGCATCTCATCGGATGGAACAACGTCAACGAGATGACGCGGATGGGGATGCCGGGCGTCTTTGCGTGGGGCACATTCGATACGTGGTCGCCCGGATATCTGATGTTCATGGCGGCGACGCACAACGGCATCAGCCGGCTGTACGAAACCTTTGGCAACGGCGGCAGTGCGGATACCGAGGAGCGCACGCTGACGCCCGCGGAGACGTCGCGCACCTGGTACCGTCAGAATCCCCCGATCTCGCGCGTGCGCTGGTCCCTCAGGAACAACAACAACTACGAGCAGACCGGTATTCTGATTTCGCTCAACTACCTCGCGAACAACCGCGTGTACTTTCTCCGCAACTTCTACGACAAGAGTAAACGCTCCATCCTGAAGGCTCGCGCGGAAGGGCCGGCCGCATACGTGTTTCCAGCCAACGATCCCAGGCTCGGATCGCAGGCCGAACTGCTCCGTATCCTGCAGAAGCAGGCGGTCGAGATTTCACGCGCGACCGCGTCGTTCAGCGTGAAGATTCCTGTTCGCTCGCCCTCGGGTGGAGGGAGAGGGCGAGGTGGCAGAGGCGGAGCGGCCACCACGGGCGCGGAGGGTGCTGGCGCTGCAGGCGCTCCGGGAGCAGCAAACGCGGAGGGCGCTGCCGAGGCGCCCGCGCAACCGCCGCCGCAGCGGCCGCCGGACGTGACGCGCGAGTTTCCAGCCGGCAGCTATATCGTCCGAATGGATCAACCGTATTCACGCATCGCCGACGCGCTGCTCGACTACCAGGTACTGGGCGCCGAACGATCCTCAGACTCGACCGTACAACGACACCGGCTGGACGTTTCCGGAAGGGTTCGGCGTCCAGGCGGTTCGTGTGACCGATGCGTCGGTGCTGACGGTCCCGGTGACGGCGGTGACTGGAGACGTGTCTGCACCGGGCGGGATCAGTGGGATGGGTCCCGTGTTCGCCATCAATCACAACGCGGACAACGCGTTGATCACGCTTCGGTACATGTTGAAGGACGCGGATATTCAGCTTGCCGAAGAGCCGTTCGAGTCCAACGGCGCGAAATTCTCAACAGGATCGTTCATCATTCGCGGTGTCGCGTCGGCCGATCTCGACAAGGTGACTCGCGAGCTCGGCCTGCAGTCGCGCGCGCTCGAGGCTGCGCCGTCGGTGAAGGTGCATCCCGCTCGAGCCGCGCGAATCGCGATTCTCCATCAGTGGGCGAACACGCAGACGGAAGGGTGGTGGCGGCAGGCGTTCGATCACTACAAAATTCCGTACGACTACATCGATCCGCAGACGGTCCGGAACACGACCGATCTTCGCGCGAAGTACGACGTGATCGTGTTTGGCCCAGGAGGCGGACAGGCTTCTGTCGAAGGCACGCCGCTGTGGTTGAATCCGATCCCCTATCGCAACTCGCCGGAGACGCCAAACGTGGGCACCTGGGCGCAGACCGACGATACTCGCATCGGGATGGGGCTCGAAGGCCTGATGCACCTGCGTGAATTCATCAAGGCGGGCGGTGTCTTCGTCGGATCCGACACGAGCGCCGAGTTCGCCATCACCAATAATTTTGCGTACGGCGTCGGCGTCAACCGCCCAGGCACGGGCTCCCGCGTCGTCGGATCGCTGCTTCGGACGAAGATCGTCGATGGTGCGAGCCCTATCGTCTACGGCGTTCCCGACAATCTCGCGGTCTACAGCGACAGCGGCGAGAGCTTCAGCGTCAGCACCAATGTGGGGGGCGGTCGTGCTGGCGGTGGCGCGCCCGCAGGCGGCGCTGGCGGTGGAGGGCGCGGAGGGGGACCCGGTGGACGGCCGACGGGCCGTGGAACACCGGACGACCCTGACATCGTTCAAGGAAGGCCGGCGCAGGAGGGGTCGAACCTCTCACCCTTGCCGCCACCCGAGCAGGTGCAACCCTGGCAATACGCCCTGCCGACAGAGGAACAGCTCAAGCGGAATCCTGCGACGCTGATTCCGCCTCAGTTCCGGCCGAGGGTCGCGATGCGGTTCGACGCGCAGAACACGCTGCTCGTGTCCGGCCTGCTCGAGGGTGGAAACGATATTGCACAACGTCCCGTAGTCGTCGACGTCCCGGTCGGGAAAGGACACGTCGTGCTGTTCGCCAACAACCCCATCTATCGAGGGGAGACTATCGGCGGGTACTTCATGGTGTTCAACACGATTCTGAATTTCGACAATCTGGATGCCGGCCGGAAGCTCGATAAGCGATGACCACGGGAGGGCGTCCATGATCCGCAAACTGAAATCGGGAGAATACCGGCTCTACTCACGGAAGAGAGATTCGAAGACGGGCCGGAGGAAGAATCTCGGCACGTTCGGTAGCCGGGCTGCCGCCGAGAAGCACGAACGTGCGGTTCAGTTCTTCAAGCGGCACTGACGCTCACTCGGCGTGATGCGCGGCGATCCGCCTGTCAGGAACGAGCCAGATCAGGGCGACGAGCACATAAAGCGCGTACAACATCGGGTAGTACACGAACGCGAACAGAATCGCCAGCGCGTACGAAGCCAGCGACATTCGTCCCTTCATGTCGTTGCCGAGCGCCTGCGCCAGACGTGATTCGTGCCCGTCAGCGGCGATGATTGTCATCTGCAGGATCGTGTACGCGACGGCGCCCAGAAGCGCGATGCCGCCGTAGACGGCGATAGGGAATGATTCGTGTGGATTCCGCCCCATCCAGGCCGTCGCGAAGGGCACGAGTGACAGCCAGAACAGCAGATGCAGATTCGCCCACAGGACGGCACTGGTCACGCGCCGCATCGCGCCCACGAGCAGGTGATGATTGTTCCAGTAGATGCCGAGCAGCACGAAGCTGAGAACATACGCCCAGAGGTCCGACCGCAGCTCGTCGAGGGCATGCAACGTGGTTCCTGTCGGCGGACGAAGCTCCAGCACCATAATGGTGATGATGATGGCAATCACACCGTCGCTGAACGCTTCGAGGCGACTTTTGCTCACGAGCCCTCCATGGCGTTGAGCGATGGTAGCAGGTCACGGAGCCCAACAGAATTGGCCCAGCGCGCGCGGCTTCAGCTGCGACCGATGGCGCCCGTAGCGCGCGGCTTTAGCCGCGCGTTTCAGACAGGAGCTGAACGATGATCACAGGGGCCCACGTTCTTCTCTTCAGCGACGATGCAGACGCCGATCGCGCGTTCGTGCGAGACGTGCTGGGCTTCCGATCCGTGGACGTGGGGCATGGATGGCTGATTTTCGCGCTGCCGCCAAGTGAGCTGGCCGTGCATCCTTCCGATTCGCCGGCGGAGGCGCCGTCTGCCGAGATCGGCGCGTCGCTCTACTTGATGTGTTCGGATGTGCAGGCGTTCGTGAAGTCGATGGAGGACCGTAAGGTTGACTGCTCGCCGGTTGTGACCGAGCGGTGGGGATTGCGGACGAGCATCCGGCTCCCGAGCGGCGGCCGGCTGGGCGTGTATCAGCCGACTCACCCGACAGCGATGTAGCTATCGGGATTGCTGATTGAGTTGGTCTCTAATTCAGAGTTTCACCCTTCAAGTAAGGCCCTCGCAATTTCCTCCCACTCGGTCTCGAGGCCTTCCCGACACTCCGGCTTCCGCGCGCGACGATACCAGTATCCGGCGTTCGCAAGGTCTCTCTCTTTCCGATGCAGGTAGGCGTGTATCCATGCGCCGGTCTCGTCGTCGATGTCCTGCGCGACCGTGTGCGCGGAATCCCAGTCTCCCTTGGCATCGTGCCAGAGCGCGCGCAGCGGCGGCGTCAGCGCCGCGGGAGGGTGTTTGTCGGCAATGGTCCGCTTGAAGTCCGCGAGCGTCATGCGGGTCTATTGTCGCCGATCGTCGATCAGTTTCCCCTTTCGTCCCGTTGTGATGGCACTTCACGGTTGGAAATGTACGTCGCGTACCTTCCAGTAACGACGAGCTTCGAGCTGTACTGTATGCTTCGGGCCGTTTTGCTTTCGGGTTCGACCAGGTTCTGCAGGGTTCTACTGGGTTCTGCCAGGTTCGTTCGGCGTGACGAACTCGAACGACCAGGCAGACAGGGAGATCAGATGAGGTCGCTGCTCTTGATGGTGATCGTATTGGTGCCACAGGCCTCGACGCCTGCCACTGGAATCGACGACGTGGCGTGGCTGACCGGCTGCTGGGAATACTCATCCGGGTCGAGAACTGTCGAGGAGCACTGGCTGGCCCCGCGAGGCAAGACGATGATGAATGCGGGCCGGACGGTGCAGGGAGACAAACTCGTCGAGTTCGAGACGGTGATTATTCGAGAGCAGGACGGGCGGCTTGCCTATGAGGCACATCCCTCAGGGCAGCAGTCAGCCATCTTCCTGTCGCAACGCGTGGGCGATCGCGAAGTGGTCTTCGAGAACCTGCAGCACGACTTTCCGCAGCGCGTCGGCTACAAGCGGGACGGAGACTCGCTGCTGGCCTGGATTGAAGGGCCCCGAAACGGACAGACTCGGCGGATTGAGTTTCCGTATAGACGGGTTGCGTGTGGTGGCGATTAGAGCCGATGAGAGACTGCGATGATCAATCAGCGACGTTCACTCTCGCGCTGCATTCGAGTTTTTAAGGGCAAACAGGAGAAAGGAGAAGGGAGAATTTAGTGTTTTCGAAATGAAATGGTTCTCCTTTCTCTTTTCTCCTGTGATCCCTTTTGACTTGATCGCAGCGTCACAGTGGCTGTCGTTGATTGGAGTCTGACTCTACCTGGCTAGGAACAGATCGTAAGCGGTATTGCCACTCTCTCTCTGATATCGATACCCCAACCCGTCCAGGAACGCTTCGAACTCAGGCATCTCCGCATCCGGCACTTCGAAGCCGGCCAGCACGCGCCCGAAATCCGCGCCGTGGTTGCGGTAATGGAACAGGCTGATGTTCCATCGTCCGCCAAGCTTGTCCAGGAACGCCATCAATGCCCCGGGCCGTTCGGGGAACTCGAACCGGTATAGCTGCTCGTGCGCGACGTCTGCGCTGCGGCCGCCCACCATGTGCCGAACGTGGAGCTTGGCCGTTTCGTTGTCGGTGAGATCGACGGTCGCGTAGCCGCCGGCGTTGAGGGTCGCCGCGAGTTCCGCGGCGTCCTGCCGTGAGCGCGTCGCGATGCCGACGAAGATGTGCGCGATGTCGCGCCCACTCAGGCGGTAGTTGAATTCCGTGACCACCCGTCGTCCGATCGTCGCGCAGAACGCGCGGAAAGCTCCCGGACGCTCCGGGATGCTGACGCCGAACAAGGCTTCACGTGCGTCGCCGAGCTCCGCGCGCTCGGCCACGAACCGCAGCCGGTCGAAGTTCATGTTGGCGCCGCTCAGCACCGCGGCGAACCGCGCGTTCGTGGTTCCCGTTCGTTCCACCCACGCGCGCAGTCCGGCTACCGCGAGCGCGCCGGCTGGCTCCATGATCGTTCGCGTGTCGTCGAAGATGTCCTTGATCGCGGCGCAGATCTCATCGTTCGAGACCCGCACGATTTCATCGACCGTGGTCTGCACGATGGGAAACGTCAGCGCGCCGACCTCGCGAACGGCGACGCCGTCAGCAAAGATGTCCACCGAGTCGAGCACGACGCGCCGGCCGGCGGCGATCGACTGGTACATCGCGTCGGCTCCGAAGGGCTCGACGCCGATGACCTTGACGGCCGGGCGAAGCGCCTTGACGTAGCTCCCAATCCCCGAAATCAGGCCCCCTCCGCCAACCGGCACGAAGATCGCCGCGACGTCTCCCAGGCGGTGCCGCAGGATCTCGTCGCCGACGGTACCCTGGCCGGCGATCACCAGCGGGTCGTCGAACGGGTGGACGAAGACCATCCCGCGCTCTTCGGAGAGCTCGTGGCAGCGCACCTGCGCATCGGCGTAGCTGTCGCCGGCGAGCACGACCTCCGCACCCATGTCCCGAACGGCCTCGATCTTGATCTCCGGGGTCGTCTGCGGCATGACGATGAGCGCGTGGAGTTTGAGATGACGCGCCGCGAAGGCGACACCCTGCGCGTGGTTGCCGGCGCTCGCGGCGATCACGCCGCGCTGGCGCTCATCGGCAGTCAGATGGGCGATACGGTTGTACGCCCCGCGCAGCTTGTAGCTGAAAATCGGCTGGAGATCCTCGCGCTTGAGGAGCACCTCGTTGCCGAGCCGGCGCGAGAGGCGTGGGGCAGGATCGAGCGGCGTTTCCTGCGCGACGTCGTACACACGGCTCGTCAGGATCAGCCGGAGCATTTCGTCCGGGGTGGGCGGACGCCCGGGTGGACGGAGTGTCACCGTGTCGTGGACACGGGCTGGATATGAATCCCGCATTCCAACTTCTGTCCTTTCCAGCGGCCCGATCGTGCATCCGACGGATCCAGCGGAAGCGTCGTGCACGGCTCGCAACCGATGCTCGTGTAACCGAGATCGTATAGCGGAAGAAGTGGAATCTGGTTCTGTTTCGCGTAGGTCCACACCTCACGCGTCGTCCAGGTCGCGAGCGGGCTGACCTTGCGAATCACGCGACCGGAGGGCAGCCGGAACGGCTCCAGGTGGGCCAGGTTTGCGCGGCTTGGCGACTGCTCGCGGCGCAGCCCGGTAAACCAGACGTCGTAGCCCTCGAGAGCCGAAAACAGCGGCCCGACCTTGTGGCGGGCGCAGCACTCATCCGTGCTGGTCTGCCACAGGCCCGGTGACGGCTCGGGGGCCCGCAGGTTGATCAGGTTCAGCCCCCATCGTTCCGTCAACTCGTCGCGATAGGCGTACGTCTGGTCGAAGTGGTGCACGGTATCGAGAAAGAGGACGGGGACGTCCGGCTTCGTCTGCAGCAGCATGTGAAGGACCACCACGTCCTCCGCCTGGAAGCTGCACGTGATGCATGGTGTCGCGGCGGCCTCGAGCTGTCCGTCGACAATCAGTGCCGCGTCACTCATGTGAGTATCTCCTCCAGGACACGACGGACGGCATCAACGGCCTCCGAATCCGAAGCGGCCATGCGCGCGGCCTGTGCGATCCGTCCTGCAGCGCCCGCCTGGTGCGCGCCGCCGCCGGACTCGGCGACGCGCCGGATGATCATGCCCGCGCCGGCGGTGAAATTGGTCGCTGGATCGATCAGGATGAAGCTGCCGGTCGCGCGATCGGCGCCGTAAGTGTCGAACACGATCGGGCGCGACGTGACCACCGTGGCTGCGCCGATCTCGTTCAACTTGAACGGGCGATCGATTTCCGCCGAAACGGTCGTCGCTCCGTGCTTCAAGAGATACACACGATCGGGATCGAGAGACCGCTCGTCCATCCAGACGATGTCAGCCTCGAACCGATTGCCGACCTCGGTCGCGCCGATGGCCAGGACGTCGCCGCGGCTGATGTCCAGTTCATCCTCGAGCGTGAGCGTGACCGACATCGGTGCAAACGCCTGCTCGAGGTCGCCGTCCCAGGTCACGATTCGCTGCACGCGGCTCGAGCGGTTCGCCGGCCAGACCCTGATCGCATCGCCGACGTTCACGACGCCGGAGCAGATCTGCCCGGCATATCCGCGAAAGTCGTCCGAGGGGCGCGACACCAGCTGCACCGGAAGTCGGAACGGCCTTCGCGTGGCCTCTCGATCGATCTCGACGGTCTCGAGGTGCTCCAGGAGGCTCGGACCGTCGAACCATGGCGTACTGTCGCTCGTCGTGATGACGTTATCGCCGCTCAACGCGCTCAGGGGAATGGCATGAACCCGGGCGTCTCCCTGGATCTCGGCGAATGCCGAACGGATGTCGTCGAACACCCGGCGATCGTACCCGACCAGGTCCATTTTGTTCACGGCCAGCACGAGGTTCACGATGCCCAGCAGCTCCGCGATCCGCGCGTGGCGGCGGGTCTGTTCGCGGACGCCGTGACGTGCGTCAACGAGAAGAATGGCCAGATCGGCGGTCGATGCGCCGGTCGCCATGTTACGCGTGTATTGCTCGTGTCCGGGCGTATCGGCCAAGATGAATTTTCGCCGCGCCGTCGCGAAGTAGCGGTAGGCGACGTCGATCGTGATGCCTTGTTCACGCTCGGCACGCAGGCCGTCGGTAAACAGCGAGAAGTCGATCGGACCGGCAGAGCGGTTGCGCGAGGCTTTCGTGACCGAGTGGATCTGATCCTCATAGACCCCGCGCGAATCGTACAGCAACCGGCCGATGAGCGTGCTTTTCCCGTCGTCGACGCTTCCCGCCGTGCAGATGCGCAAAAGATCCGGCATCAGAAGTAACCTTCGCGCTTCTTGAGCTCCATCGAGCCGTCCTGATCGTGATCGATGACCCGGAGCTGTCGCTCGGACTGCCGAACCTGTATCAGCTCCTCGATGATCTTGGGCACCGTATCCGCCGTGGAACGCACCGCGCCGGTGCACGGTGAGCAGCCCAGCGACCGCATCCGGCACATGACGCGTTCAAGACGATCGCCCGGCAACGGGTTCACGAACGGCTGCTCGGCAACAATCAGCGAGTTCCCGCGGACGATCACGTCGCGCTCCTTCGCGAAGTAGAGCGGAACCACGGGAATCGTCTCGACGTCGATGTAGTGCCAGACGTCCAGCTCGGTCCAGTTCGACAGCGGAAAAACGCGAATGCTCTCACCTGGACGGATTCGGCTGTTCAAGAGATGCCAGAGCTCCGGCCGCTGACGCTTGGGATCCCACTGTCCCTTCTCGTCGCGAAGTGAAAACACCCGCTCCTTCGCCCGCGATCGTTCTTCGTCCCGGCGGGCGCCGCCGAACGCCGCCTGGAACTGACCGGCCTCCAGCGCGTCGAGGAGCGACTTGGTCTTGAGCAGGCCGCAACACCGCTGCGTGCCGACAGCGAATGGTTGCGTGCCGTCGGCGATCGCTTCAGTGTTGGTGTGGACGATGAGTTTCGCGCCAATCGACCGGGTGTAGTTGTTGCGGAACTCGATCATCTCCTGGAACTTGTAGGTCGTGTCCACGTGGAGCAGCGGAAACGGAATGCGTCCGGGATAGAACGCCTTCTGTGCGAGACGCAGCAGAACCGAGGAGTCCTTGCCAATCGAGTACAACATCACCGGCCGTTCGAACTCCGCGACGACCTCCCGGATGATGTGGATGCTCTCCGCTTCCAGCGCGCGCAGGTGATCGAGACGAAGCGACTCGGCTGCCGGGCGGACGATGCTCGGCCCTTCGCTGGGAGGCGCGCTGGGTTCTCGATAACCTGAAACGACTTCGGGGGCTGTATGCATCTCTGGCTCCTCCGTCCGCGCCCTCATTGGCACGAACGCATTCGTATCGACCGCGACAAATTGAGGCCGAGCGATGTGCGAGGAGAAGCTGAAGAGGCTGAAACTGAAGAACTTAAAGGCGTCTCACCCGCGCGTCGCCGGCATGGTACAGGCGCATCGACAACACATCGATGCGGCGCACGCCGGACAACAGCAGGTGGACAACGGGGACATCTAGAGACGAAGTTACCAGAGTTAAAGGCAAAAGGCAAAGGGCTCAGGGCTCAAGAGCTTCAGTGTAGCCGCACCCTGAGTCCCCCGGTGACGAGCCGCGGGGACCCAACGGTAGTTGGGAGGGTTCCCACGAAATACTCGGCGTCGAACAGGTTCTGAACACCTGCAAAAAGCTCGAGATTACGGTTGAGCGACCGCGAGCCGAGGATGTCAACGAGGACGTAGTTCGGTAACTGCCGCGACGCCGTATTCTGATCGTCATCGAACTGGGCGCCCACGAACTGCCCGGCTATGGACACGTTGACGAACTTCGGATTCGAATAGGCGAGCCTGAGTGACCCCCGGTGCTCGGGAACCTGCGGGAGCCACTTGCCGACAAGTGAAACATTGGTCGGGTTTTCAGTCACTTTCGCCTGATCGTAGACGTAGGCGGCCGCGACTTTCCAATCAGATCCGAAACGGTACTCGACATCGGTTTGGAGGCCGTGCACCTGGGTTCTTCCCAGATTCTGCCGCTGCTGTGTGACGTTGGCACCGACCTGACTGATCGTGACGTTCGAGACGGGATCCTCGATCCGGTTGTCGAACCACGTGGCCCGAACCGTGGCGGTCCTGGACGCCGCGAAGGAGACACCCGCTTCGCCGCCGACCAGCCGCTCAGGTCCCAGGTTATTGTTCGCGAGCGTCAGCACCTGTCCGACGCGAAACTGCCGGTACAACTCGTTGAGAGTTGGCGCGCGGAACCCCCAGCCAATGTCACCCCACACATCCAGGCGGTCCGTCAGGTGGTACCGCGCCGCCGCGCGTGGACTGGCGACCGTGTCGCTGCGCTCAGGAAGCGACGGCACGTTATTCACCGGCGCGCCGATCAGGCTCGTTTCGAGGTTGTGCCCGTTGTAATTCCGCCATCCATCCACGCGCGCGCTCAGCGTCACCGTAAGCTGTGGCGTTGGTACGATCAGATCCTGCACGAAGAATCCAAGGATCCGCTGGGTACCGCCGGAGTTCCGATTCAACGTGACCTGCGTTCCGGTCACTGCATCGAGACCGTTCTCCAGGCTGTCGCCGTCCACCCAGCGGAAGTCCGTACCGGCGCTGAAGTACTGCTTGGCGCCGAAGGCGCGTGACCACTGCACCATTCCGCCGACGTTGTCGGTCGGAACCTCCTGGGTCAATGTCATGCGGCCGATGTTGCGCGGCGGCGTCGAGGCGGGCACTGCAAGAAAGTTGCTGTGAAAGGTCTCGAAGTCGCTGAAGACCGTCGCTTGCAGCTCGCCCTGATTTCCTGTGCGCGCTCGTATCCCGCCGCTGACGGTGCGCCACGTCGTGTCGTTGGCTTCCTCGGTGCCGTCGATCGTGCTCGCCTTGCCGTTATCGCGGTTTTCGTCGAAATAGCCGCCGCGCACGAATGCATGGACCCGATCGTTGAAGTCGTAGTCGAGCTTTGCGTTGAGATTCCAGAACTGTGCCGCGGCTTTATTGTCGACGCGCCCACGCTCGTTCTCGCGCACGATGTAATAGCCGTCGGTATTGAACACGTTGCCATCCACCGTGAGACCGAGCTTGCCCCAGACATGGCTGCCCATGAAGTCGACCTTGGGCGTATTGCGGCTGCCGTACTGCGCCTTGACTTCGAGGGTCTTCGGGGCGGGTGGGTTCGTGATGAAGTTGATGACGCCGCCCATCGCGTAATTCCCATAGAGACTGGACGTCGAGCCGTCAACCACCTCGATGCGATCAGCACTCTCGAGCGGCACGCGAGACCAGTACACCCAGCCGCCGAACGGGTCGTTGTTGGGCACGCCGTCGACCAGCACGAGCGTGCGGCTGACCCCGCTTGGTCCGATTCCGCGCAGCGAGACTCCCTGCGACGTGGGATGGGACGCGAGACTGCTCGTCCGGCGGAACAAGCTGAAGGTCGGGATCTGGCGCAACACATCGTCTGCGACAAGCGCCGGCGACTGTTTGATGTCCTCTCGGTCGAGCACGCTGATCGACGCCGGGACATCGCCGTTCCGTCGCTCGCCGCGCGTCGCGGTCACGGTCACGGCTTCCTGGACCGACGCGGGAGACAACACCAAATTGACGTTCGTCCGCGGCGCGCCGGCCGGCACGGTCTGCCGCAGCTCGGCAAAGCCCGGGGCGTGCACGACGACCACCACTTCCGTCGACGCCGGCGCATTCACGGTAAAGCGGCCATCGGGACCGCTGGCCGCCTGGGCGTCCTTCGAACCGTTGCGAACGACGATCGTCGCGCCAGCGACGACGGCGCCTGAGAGGTCGTGAACTGTTCCGCTCATCGGCGTGTCGTCCGAGCGGATCGTCTGCGCGCTTCCTTGTGTCTGGGTCGAGGGTGCGGGCACGGCGCCCGCTACGGAGACGAACAGCAGGATGGCCACCGGTATCATCAAAGACTCCTGTTACCCCACCTTACGACGGACGTGCCCCCGAGTTTACCGCGCCTGTACAATATGTTCCATGCTCCCATGCGCGCTGGCGCTGCTGCTCCTCGGTCAATTCGGTCAGACCAGCACCGGGGAACTCCGCGTCACGGTGACGGATGGCACGGGGGCCGCGCTTCCGGGACCCGTCGAGGTCGTCAGCCAGGCTAACGAAGTTCGTCAGCAACTCACCACTGACTCGGCGGGAGTGGCGGTTGTACGCCGCCTGCCGTTCGGGGCGTATCGCATAGGTGTCAGCCGAACCGGATTCGCGGACGTCTTCGCAGATCGTCGAGGTCCGGTCGGCCCTCCCGACCGAGTATCACGTCACCATGGCGCTCTCGAGCGTGCAGGCGCAGATGACCGTTTCAGCGGATGCCACGCTGCTCGATCCGCATCAGCCGACGCTGGTGCACCGCATCGGATCCGACGCGCTCCAGCAGCGGACGACCGCGCTTCCAGGCCGTGTCCTGCCGGATCTCGTCAATACGCAGCCCGGGTGGCTGCTCGAAGCCAACGGGATCCTGCACCCTCGGGGCTCGGAGTACCAGACCCAGTACGTCGTCGACGGCCTGCCGATGACCGACAACCGCTCGCCAGTCTTCGCGCCCGAACCCGGCGCCGACGACGTGCACTCGATGACGATCATGACCGGCGGATATCCGGCGGAGTACGGCCGCAAGCTCGGTGGTGTGATTGAGGTCGTGACGGCGTCCCCTTCGAGGCGAGGCTTTGGCAGTTCGGTGTCGGTGTCGGCCGGCAGCTTCGACACGGGGAGCGGGGAAGCGATCGTCGAGCACGGAGGCGAGAGGAGCACGATCAGCCTGACGGCCGCGGCGGCGACGACCGACCGATATCTCGATCCCCCCGTCGAGGACAACTTCACGAACCATGGATCGACCGCCAGCGCATCGATGCGATTCGAGCATGACCTGAGTCCCTCCAGCCGCTTCGGCGTCATCCTTCGACACGCGTCCTCTCGCTTCCTCGTGCCCAACGAGAACATTCAGCAGGAAGCTGGACAGCGCCAGGATCGCAACAGCCTCGAGAACGCGGCACAGTTCTCGATCCAGCGGATCTTCTCCTCGAACATGGTCGGCGACATTCGCGGCCTCGTCCGGAACGTGTCGGCGAAGCTCTGGTCCAACCCCGAATCGACGCCGATCGCGGCCTCGCAGGATCGCGGGTTCCGCGAGTTCTACCTGAACGGATCGATTTCGGGCCACCGTGGCGTGCACGAGTGGAAGGCCGGCGCGGACATGAGCGCGGGAACGGTAAGGGAAGACTTCGCGTACACGATCACGAACGATGATGACTTCGATTCCGATGTTCCGACGGACTTCACGTTTGCCGATCGCCGTCACGATCGCGAACAGGCCCTCTTCGTCCAGGATCAGATTCGGCGCGGCCCGTGGACGGTCAACGCCGGGCTCCGGTGGGATCATTACAGCCTGGTCGTCCAGGACAACGCGTTCAGTCCGCGATTGGCTGTCGCCTGGTCGCCTGCAGCAGATCTGGTGTTCCGGGCGTCGTACGACCGCGTGTTTCAGACGCCCGCCATCGAAAACCTGTTGATTGCCAGCACCGACGAGTTCGAGCGGCTCGGCGTGGAGACCGCGCGGCTGCCGGTGCCGACCTCGCGCGGCAATTTCTTCGAGGTCGGAGTCTCCAAGGCGATTGGGGGCCGCGCACGCATCGACGGGGCCGCTTTCAATCGACGGATGACGGACGTGGCCGATGACGACCTCCTGTTGAATACAGGCGTGAGCTTTCCGATCGCGTTCCGATACGCGAACGTCTACGGCGTCGAGACCAAGATCGATCTGCGCCAGTGGAAGAAGCTGTCCGGTTCCATTGGCTACTCGTTCATGCACGGCATCGGCGAGCTGCCGGTGACGGGCGGCCTCTTTCTCGGCGAAGACGACATGGAACAGCTCGAGTCGTCCGAGCAGTTTCCGCTGACCCAGGATCAGCGCCACACGATTCGCGGGCGCGCCACCTGGCAGTTCTCGCCGTCAAGCTGGGTGGCGGTGGCCGGATCGTACGGGAGCGGTCTGCCGTTCGAGGACTTTCAAGGAACGCCGGAAGAAGCGGCGGAGCAGTTCGGTCAGAACGTCGTGGATCGCGTGAACTTCGAGACCGGCCGCGTGAGGCCGAACGCATCGCTGGACGTGTCGGGGGGCATCACGCTCGCCAAATCATCCAAGCAGGCGGTTCGACTGCAGGCAGAGATCCGCAACCTGACCAACCGGTTCGACGTGATCAACTTCGCCGGTCTTTTCTCCGGGACTGCACTGGCCGCACCGCGAAGCTTTGCCGTGCGGATCCGCTGGGACCTCCAATAAGGTTCTCGACAAGATTCGCGACACTATTTCCGTAGGGCGAGTACCACGCCCCAGGGACTGCCTCCGGTAGAAACCTTCTTCTCGACCTTGCCGCTTGCGACATCGACGATGGAGACGTCGCCGCTCGGCCCGTTGGCCGTGTAGAGTTTCGAGCCGTTTTCGCTGAGGGCCACGCCCCAGGGTCGCGCGCCGATGCCATCGATCGTTCGAAGCAGCTTCCGGGTTGCCACGTCGATCACCGCGACCGAACCTGCACGCCCCAGCGACATGAACAGCTGCTTGCCATCAGGCGACAGAACGCCACCCATCGGCCGCGGCGGTGTCGGGGCGCCTTCGATTGCCGGAAGTTTAATCGTCGACGTGACCTTGCGCTTGGGAACGTCGATGATGCTGATGAGCCCGGCAGTTTCACTCGGGACGAACGCGATGGCGCCGTCTTTCGAGAAGGTGACCGAACGTGGTCGTGGTCCAGTCTTGATTCGGGCGAGCACCTTGCGGGTTTTGGTGTCGATCGCAGCCACGTCGCCGCTTTCTTCCGACGTGACGAATACCATCGTGCCGTCCGGATTGACCGTGACACCCTCTGGCTCCCCACCTACGCTGATGCGAGCGGCGATGTTGCCGCTGGCGACGTCGACGACCGAGGCCTGCGCGGCATCTTCGTTCGACACGTAGATCGTGCTGCCATCGGGCGACAGGTCGAAGACCTCAGGATCGTCGCCGCTCTCGTACTTCCGAACGAGTTTGTGCGTCGCAAGATCGACGACACCTATGCCGTCGGCGCTTCGATCCGGCGGCGGCAGCTTCGATTCGTCCACGCCAGGTCCGGCAATCGCCGACCCCGAGAGCGCCACGAGGAGCTGCTTGCCATCACGCGACAGGCGGATCCCGCGCGGCCGCTTGCCTACGGAAATCGTGTCGACGACCTGGCCTGCGGCGGGATCGATCACGATGACGTTGCCGCCTGTCTCGTCCGAGACGTAGAGCAACGGGCCCGACGGTAAAGCCGGCTTGGGCGGAGGCGCTGGAGCGGGTGTCGTGGCGCCCGACGACGCCGGCGGCGGCGGGGATCCGCTGCACCCGCTCATCACCGCAGCAACGCACACAATTCCCAGTGCAGGAACTCTCACCAGTTTCCGCATCGCAGCCTCAGCGTGTCTGAACGCGCACCCGAATCAGAAAGCGATCGCGTCGCGTCCCTGTTTGAGTTTTTCGAGGTCGATTCCCGGTACCTTGCACAGCCCGTCGAAGTCCTTGAACTCGCCGTTCGTCTTTCGATATTCCACGATCGCGTCACCATCTTTCTGCGTGACGCTGAGGACCGCGACGATGTCCTTGGTTTGAGCCCTGTTGACGTTCACGCGTCCGCTCACACGAAGCAGGTATTCTTCTGCCGTCGTGAAGTCCTCGCTGGTGCCCTCGGCGCCGCGGTCGATCATCTTCTCGATGATCTCTTCCCACTGCGTCCGTGTCCGGCGGGTCGCGAGGATGCGGTCCGAATCATGACACGAACTGCAGACCCGCTTGAAGGCCGCTGCCGGCGCATCCCCGGGTTCCTGCGCACTCGAGACGACCGAGGCCACGGCGGTGGCGAAGAATCCGAGAGCGAGCATGGAGAAGAACGGGCGGAACGTGCGTGAAGGGTGGCCGATGTTCATGAAGCGCATGCGCATGTCGTGCATCGAGCGCGTAAGCGCCCCCTGCGCTCCGCGCGTATCTTCTAACTATACAATCTTTCGAGAGCCGCGATTCTGTATTGCTCTGCAATATGGGAGTCGTTAGAAGTATCGCAGAGCAGAGTTGTTTCCACATCTAGGCGAAAAAAGAGTAAAACGTCGCTCGATCGCGCAATGAATCCAATCCGGGTGGGCGGACTCATCGGCTGTGCCGTCGCAATGTGCGGCTGGCTCGGGTCGGGATCCCGCGATGCGGTTCGCGGATTCGCGCAGGAATCGGCGTCGAGCGCGGCTGTGCTGGAACAGCGGCTGGCGGCCTATCGCCGGCTCCTCTTCGACTGGGGCGGGCTCACGAAGTACGGCAGCGAAGACAGCGAGCTCAAGCCGCCGGCGCCCGGAGAGAACCGCGTCGTCTTCATTGGCGATCAGATCACCGAGTTCTGGGGTCGCGGCGGCGCCGGCTTCTTCCCCGGCCGTCGATACCTGAATCGCGGGATCGGCGGCCAGACGTCGCCGCAGATGCTCGTGCGATTCCGGCAGGACGTCATCGCGTTGACGCCGAAGGTCGTGGTGATCCAGGCCGGCACGAACGACATCGCCGGCGTGACCGGACCCGGCACTCGCGGTACGTTGTCGGACTACATCATGTCGATGACGGAGCTGGCGAAAGCCAATGGCATTCGTGTGGTGCTGGCGTCAATCACGCCCGTCTGCGACTGCACGACGGTGCAGACGGATCTCCGGCCGCAGGCCAAAATCGCCGACTGGAACGACTGGCTGAAGGGGTACGCGACCACAACCGGATCGACTTATCTCGACTACTATTCGGCGCTCGCCAGCGGGCGGAACTTTCGGAAGGATTTGACCGACGACGGGCTGCTGCCGAATGCCGCTGGCTACGAGGTCATGGCGAAACTGGCAGAGCAGGCAATTGAATTGGCGCTGAAAAAATAGCCTCCGAGGATGCGATGAGGATGAGAACGATAGACGCGCGGTTGGGTTGGGCTCTCGCGGCGCTGGTGGCCGCCTCCACGATTTCACACGCACAGGGACGCGGCGGCGGCGCATGGACGACGGTCGGGGGCGACGCGCAGCGAACGTCGTCGGTGCGTGCGGACGCGAAGATCTCGCTCGCCAGCATGCAGGCGCCCGGATTTCAGTTCCTCTGGAAGCGGAAGCTCGATTCGCAGCCGTTGACCCAGCCGCTGCTGCTGCCGAACATCATCGCTTACAAAGGGTTCAAGGCGCTCGCGTTCGTCGGCAGCGCGTCAGGCAGTGTGTATTCCGTCGACTACGATCTGAATCGAATGTTCTGGGAGCAGAAGCTCGCAACATCCGCGCGCCGCGCGCCTGCCTGTTCGTCGGGATTGCCGGTGCTGACGAAGGCCACGCAGCTCGTGCCGGCTGCTGGTGGGCGTGGTAATCGCGGCGGCGGGGGTCCGGGCGGGGGCCGTGGTGCCGCGGGTCCGCAGATTGCCAAAGGCCGGGGCGGCGGCGACAACGTGTTCGCCATCTCCACCGGCGGAATGGTGCACGTGATGAACCCGCAAGTCGGAACGGATCAGATGCCGCCGGTGAAGTTCCTTCCGGGTCCCGCCAACGTCACGGGCTCCATACTGGTCGACACCACGCTCTATGCCGCAACGACCGGCAATTGTCCCGGCGTGGCGAATGGTGTGTGGGCGGTTGATCTCGCCAGCGATGCGAAGACGGTGACGTCGTACGACGCGAAGGGCGCTGCCGTTGTCGGAACCGCCGCGCCGACCTTCGGGACCGACGGCACGATCTACATCGCCACCGGCGCCGGCTCTTCGCCCGTGGCCAACTCGATCGTCTCGCTGGCGTCGCCAGCGCTGACACAAAAGGATTCGTTCGCGGTCGACGGATCGCCCTTCACATCCAACCCGATCGTATTTCAGTACAAGGGCAAGGATCTGATTGTGGCGGCCAACAAGGATGGCCGGCTGTACGTGCTCGACAGCGCATCGCTCGGCGGCGCGGATCACAAGACCCCGTTGTTCAAGTCGTCGCAGGTCGCGACCGCGTCGCAGGACGCGACGGGCTTGACGAGCTGGCAGGATGCTGCGGGGACTCGCTGGGTCGCCCTGACGATCGGAAGTCCCGCGAAAGCCGACACGAAGTTCGCCGTGGCCAACGGCGCGATCACCAAGGGCGCGATCGCGGCGTTTACCCTCGTGGATCAGAACGACGTACCGACGCTTCAACCACAATGGGTGTCACGCGATCTGACAGCGCCGGTGACGCCGGTCGCGGTCAACGGCGTGGTGTTTGCGCTCGCCAGCGGCGAAGCCACCGCGCGCGGTCAGAAGTCGACGCCGGCCGTGCTTTATGCGCTCGACGCGGCTACCGGCAAGGAACTGTGGACGAGCGGCACGACGATCACGGCGTCGGCGCGAGGCGTCGGTCCATCTGCCGGCGACAGCCAGGTCTACGTGGTGACCACCGACGGCACCCTCTATACCTTCGGCATGCCGACGGAACGTTGAGCCACACGAAATCTCTGCGAATGAATGGAAGTGGTTTCATGAAAAAGTGGATGTCCCTGGCGGCGATAGCCGCTTTTTGCAGCCTGGCGTGGAGCTCAGGACACCTGCCTTCGCTTGCCACGGTCAGCGCGCAGACCGGTGGCCCAGCGCTGTACGACTGGACGACCGACGGAGGAGACAATCAGCGCACGGGCTGGAACAAGCAGGAGCAGACGTTGACAAAGGACAACGTCAAGAGCCTGAAGCTTCTCTGGAAGATGGAGACTCATAACCAGGTTCGCGCCCTGCATTCGCTGATGCCGGTGATCGTCCTCGGACAGCTGAATACGCCGTCGGGAGCGAAGCAGGTTGGATTCCTCGCGGGGATCTCCGACAACCTCTACGCGTTCGACATCGACACCGGCAAGATCATCTGGCAGAAGCACTGGGACTACGAGGCTCCAGCAGGACGCGGCGGTGCTGGCGGTGGCGGCGGCCAGCCGCAGGATCCCGCGCACCTCGGATTCTTGCGCCCGGGCGGCAGCAGCGATACGCCGGTCATCGGTCCACCCGATGCGCAGGGTCGGCGTCCCATCTACTTCATCACCGGCGACGGCATGCTCCACACCCTCGATGCCTCGACCGGCGAGGATCTCCAGCCGTCCTATATGTTCCATCTCGGCAAGGGGTGGAGCCTCAACCTCGTCGACAACGTGCTGTGGATGGCGAACACGTACGCGGGTGAAAGCATCTCCGCGGTGAAGCTCGACGATCCGCAGCACAAGATCATGAGCTTCAATGCCGGGAGCGGAGGCGCCTGGGGACGCCGCGGGGCGGTGATTGATTCAGCCGGCACCGCATGGACGACCACCGGCGACGGTGTGTACGACCCGGCCAGCGATCCCCCCCGCTACGCCAACAGCGTGATCGGCGTGCACATTGTCGGAGATGAACTCAAGCTGAAGGATTACTACACGCCGACCAACTGGGACTGGCTGCGGAAGCGCGATCTCGATCCGAACAACACGCCGACGATCTTCAACTTCAAGGGACGCGAGCTGATGGCGGCGTCAGGCAAGGAGTGCCGCGTCTACCTGCTCGATCCCAAGTCGCTCGGCGGTGCAGATCATCAGACGCCGCTCTTCAAGACGCCGCTCTTCTGCAACGAGGAAGTGGATTTCCAGGACGCCGGAAGCTGGGGCGCGCTCTCGACGTGGGAGGACGCGTCAGGGACACGGTGGGTGCTCGCCCCGTTCTGGGGCCCCGCGCACTCGCAGGCGAAGTTTCCGATCATGAACACGCCGCTGACGAAGGATGGCGGTGTCGCGGCGTTCAAGGTCGAAGACAAGAGCGGCAAACCGGAACTGTCGCCCGCCTGGATTTCACGCGACATGAAGCGCGGCGAGCCGGTGATCATCGCAAACGGCATGGTGTTCGGCTACGGCAGCGGCGAGGAAACCAAGCAGGCCTGGCCCGATATCGGGCTGCAATTCGATTCGACGATCCGTGCCGAGAAGGGCACGCATGCCACGATCTACATCCTCGACGCGCAGACCGGCAAGGAACTGTGGTCGAGCGCCGCACAGATGCATCAGTGGAATCACTTCAGCGGCATCACCGTGGCCAACGGCCGAATCTATCTCGGCACGTACGACGGGACGCTGTACTGCTTCGGGCTGTAGGGATTGCTGATTTTTGATTGCTGAATGCTGATTGACGGCCGCGTCCAATCAGCATTCGACAATCAGCAATCGCGATGGAGAACACAGACAGAAACAGAACCTGCTGTGTTCTTCTGTGTTTTTCTGTGGCTTTTCTTGTTTATCCCCGTTCTTCTGTGGCAATAATCCCGGTGACGAAACGTGTGACGAAATCCGTCCATTTACCGAACGTCAGATGGTGAAGGCCACTATGACGAGTTCATCCTCCGCACGTTACCTGCCGTGGCTCGCGGCGCCTCTCTTCGCCGTGGCGCTCGCGGCCTCGCCAAACGGCGAATCCACGCGGCTCTTACGCTCGCCAACGGTCAGCGCGAAGCAGATTGCATTCGCGTACGCGAACAACATCTGGGTCGTCGATCGCACGGGCGGAGTGGCGCGACGACTCACGAGCTTCCAGGGACAAACCACGAATCCGCACTTCTCGCCCGACGGTCAGTGGATCGCGTTCAGCGGTGAATACGCGGGCAACTTCGACATCTACGTCGTGGCTGTCGGAAGGCGGCGAGCCGAAGCGACTGACCTGGCACCCGGGTGCAGACATGGTGGAGGGTTGGACGCCGGACGGCAAGCACGATCATGTTTTCGTCGACGCGCGCGAGCGCGGCTCCGAGCGGTGCGCCGCGATTCTGGACGGTTCCTGTCGAGGGCGGCGTCGAGGAGCCGATGACGCTGCCGCGTGGCGTATCAGGGAAAGATCTCTGCCGATGGATCGCACATCGCGTATCGGATGAACAACTCGTGGGACGAAGAGCGGCGCAACTATCGAGGCGGTCAGAACCGTCCGATCTGGATCGTCGATACTGAAGACCTACGATCTGGTCTCTCCGCCCTGGACGGACTCGAAGGACATCGATCCGGTGTGGGTCGACGATTCCGTGTACTTCCTCTCCGATCGTGACGGTGTCGCGAACGTCTGGTCGTTCGAAACGAGCGTGAAGAAGCTGACGCAGGTTACGAAGTTCACCGACTTCGACGTGAAGGCGATGGACTCAGGCGCAGGCGCGATCGTGTTCGAGCAGGCCGGCTACATTCACGAACTCAATCCAAGAACCGGCAGAGCGTCCGTCGTCAACATCAGCGCGACCGGCGACTTTCCGTGGATGATGCCGCGATGGGAAGACGTCTCGAATCGCCTGACCAACATCGCGGTGTCACCGACCGGCAAACGCGTCGCGGTAGAAGCGCGCGGCGAAATCTTCACGATTCCTGCGGACAAGGGCGACGTCCGCAACCTGACCCACTCGAGCGGATCGGCCGAACGTGATCCGGCATGGTCGCCGGATGGCAAATACGTCTCGTACTTCAGCGACAAGTCAGGTGAATACAAACTCGTGATCGAAACGCCAGGACGGGCTAACGCCGCCGCGGGAAATCTCGCTCGACAAGCCAACGCACTACTACACGCCGTCGTGGTCGCCTGATTCGAAGAAGATCGTCTTTACCGACACGAATCTCCACGTCTGGGTGCTCGACGTCGCGAGCGGCAAGGCGAAGATCGTCGGCAAGATCCCTGGATGGTGCCGCAGCGAACCCTCAATCCGGTATGGAGTCCGGACTCCAAGTGGATTGCTTACTCGAGTCGGCTGAGATCGCTGTATCACGCCATCTTCGTCAGCAACGTGGAGACCGGCGAAACGAAGCAGGTCACCGACGGTCTTGCTGACGCGGTGTGGCCGGCGTGGGATGCGAGCGGGAAGTATCTGTGGTTTCTTGCGTCGACCGATTTCGGTTTGCGATCGCAATGGCTCGACATGACTTCCTACGATCGCGACGAGAACTTTGGTCTGTACTTCGCGGTCCTGAAGAAGAGGAGGCGAGTCCGCTGCTGCCGGAGAGTGACGAAGATAGCGGCGTCGGGAACCGGCCCGCGGGTCCGGCACAGGCGCCGAACGCCTGCACGGCGCGACGCGGTGGGCGGGCTGCTGCCGATTCCAACGCGGAGCCATCCGATCAACCAGCGGCCGCCGCGCGTCCGCGGACGCCCGTCACCGTCCAGATCGATTTCGACGGACTGCAGCAACGAATCATCTCGATTCCCGGCGTTCCGGAACGTCAGTACGCCGAGCTGCAAGCCGGTGTTGATGGTACAGGTGTACTATCTCGAAGCCGCGCCGCGGTGCCGAAGGGCGCGGCGGTGCGGGCGGCGGCAGCATCCTGCAGCGGTATCGCGTGTCCGATCGCCGCGCGACAACCTTCGTCGAGCGGTGTCGCCGAATACGATATCAGCGCCGACGGCGAAAGCTCCTCTACCGCACCGGCGGCGGCGGTGGAGGACGGCGGACGTCAAGGAGGCGCGGGCGGCGGGGCGCCGGCACCACACTTGTTCCTCGTCGACGCCGATCGAATCCGCCTCAAGCCGGCCAAGGTCGCCTGAACGCGTCCCTCCGGATGTATCTCGAGCCGAAGGAAGAGTTCAAACAGATCTTCAACGAAGGCTGGCGCAACCAACGCGACTATCTCTACGTGCCGAATACTCCACGGGTCCGACTGGCCGAAGATGAAAGAGATGTACGGTCAGCTACTGCCCTACGTAATGCATCGCGCCGATCTGAACTACCTGCTGGACATGATGGGCGCCGAGATCGCGATCGGTCACTCGTACGTTCGTGGTGGCGACATGCCCGAGGTGCCACAGTCGATCGGCGGCCTGCTCGGCGCAGACTTTGCGATCGACAAGGTCGTTACAAGGTCACGAAGCATCTACGACAACGAGAGTTGGAACCCCGAGCTGCGTTCGCCGCTTGCTGCGCCGGCGTCGAACGTCATCGTCGGCGACTACATCATCGCCATCAATGGTGTCGAGCTGAAAGCGCCCGACAACATCCACCGCTTGCTCGACGGAACAGCAGACGGCAGACCGCCCTGACCGTCAACGGCAAGCCCGCCATGGACGGAGCCCGAACGGTCACGGTGGTTCCCGTGCCAAGCGAACAGGCGCTGCGAACGCGCGCGTGGGTCGAATCGAATCGCCGGCTCGTCGACAAACTGTCAAACGGCCAACTTGCGTACGTCTACCTGCCGAATACCGGCCAGCCCGGATACAGCAGCTTCAATCGCTACTACTTTGCGCAGCAGGACAAGAACGGGCGCGATCGTCGACGAACGCTTCAACGGCGGCGGTTCCGCGGCGGACTACATCATCGACGTTTTGCAGCGGGACTTCGATGGCTATTTCAACAACGTCGCAGGCGATCGGTATCCCTTCACGAGTCCGTCGGCGGGGATCTGGGGACCGAAGGTGATGATCGTTAACGAGATGGCCGGTTCGGGCGGCGACCTGATGCCCTACATGTTCAAGCGGCGGAAGATCGGGCCGCTCGTCGGCAAGCGAACGTGGGGCGGCCTCGTTCACACGGCCGACACGCCGACATTCATCGATGGTGGGTCGATGATCGCTCCGCGCGGCGGTTTCTTCACGCGCGACGGGAAGTGGGCGGTTGAGAACGAAGGCGTTGCGCCCGACATCGATGTCGAGAACTGGCCGAAGGATGTGATCGCCGGACGCGATCCGCAGCTCGAGCGCGCCGTCGAAGAGGCCATGCGCCTGCTGAAGGCGAATCCGATCGATCGCAAGACGACCGAGCCGCCGCCGCCCACGTGGGGCAAGCGGAAGAGCGGAGGCTCGTAGGCGCTACTTGGCCGCGACCGGCTCCAGTTTCAGCCGGCCCGCCTCTTTGTTAAAGCCGGGGAGATCCGCGGCCAGCACCTGCTGGAGCTTATCGGTTTGCACCTTCAACTCACCGATCAAGTCCTGGAAGATTGGACTGATGCTGGCGATCGGCTTTCCATCGCCTGTGTTGACGACGCGCAGCAACGAGGCGATGCGGTTGTTGATCCTGATCGGAAAGTTCAACGGATCCTGGCTGCTCTGGTTCTTCACCTGGTAAATCGCATCTTCGACGGCCGAGAGATTCGCCGTCAGCTTGCCCGCCGCATCAGCCAGCTGCGAGTCGGTTGACTTCGCCAGCCGATCCTTTACTTGCTGCTTGACGCTGCGGATCAGGATCACGGCATTGTTGGCTTCGCTCGCCTTGTCGCGGATCTGGGTCGCCAGATCGAACTGCTCTTTGAGATCCGCGTCCGTCGCGCTTCGCAGCGGATGACGCTTGACGATGAGCGGCTGCGTCTGGCTTTTTCCGTCTACGGTCAAGCGAACCTGATACGGTCCTGGCGGCGCGGCCGGACCGCTGGTCGTGGCGCCCCACAACACCATGCCGGGGAACGTTGCCGGTCCCGGATAATCGACGTTCCACGTTGTCCGATTGAGGCCGGCCGCCATCGATGTCGTAGGAGGACCGCCTCGTCCGCGCCCGCCTGGAGCTGCCTCGTCGCCGGTTGCTGCCGCATCGGCGTTCTCCGCTGGCGCGGCGGCGGCCTGTCCTCTGCCTGCGCCTCTGCCGCGCCCACGGCCGCCGGCGTTCGGCTCGCCGCCGGCAATCGAGTAAGCCACGGTTCCCTTGCTGTCCAGGATCTCGATGCGCAGCTCTTTCGCCGGCTGCTTCAACAAGTATGAGATCGTCGCGCCGCCGGCGCCTCTGATGGCGTCTCCGGGCTTGAACAGGTACGCGTCCGAGCTGGCCGCCGCGGCTGATGCTTCGCGCACGGGGGCGATGTTGTCGAGGATGTAGAAGCCGCGGCCGTGGGTCGCGATTGCAAGGTCGTTGTCTTCGACGATCAGATCGGAGATCTGCACGTCAGGCAGATTGAGCGAGAGCGGCTCCCAGCGGTCGCCGTCGTCGTAGGACACGTAGACGCCGTGCTGTGTTCCGGCGTACAGCAAACCACGCCGCGCGGGATCCTCGCGCACCACGTGCACGTAATCGGTCGGGCCGAGACCGTTGACGATTCGCGTCCACGTGCGGCCTGAGTCGTGCGTCCTGAAGATATAGGGGCGCAGATCGTCGAGCAGCGGTTTCTTCACGGCGATGTAGGCCGATCCCGGATCGAAGATCGACGCATCGATTTGGCTGACGCGTCCCAGTTCCGGCATGTCCTTCGGCGTCACGGTCGCCCAGGTCTTACCGCCGTCCCTTGTCACGCTGACGACGCCGTCGTCCGATCCCGCCCAGACCACGTTGACGTCCGTCTTGCCCGGACCGATCGCGAACACCGTCGCGTAGACCTCGGGTGCGTTCATGTCCTTCGTAATCGGGCCACCTGATTCGCCGAGCGTCTTCGGATCGTGGCGCGTCAGATCGCCGCTGATCCTTTCCCACGACTGGCCGCCGTTTGTGGTCTTCCAGACGTGTTGTGACGACGTGTACAAGATGCTGGGATCGACCGGTGAGAAGATGATCGGGTAGGTCCACTGCCAGCGCTCGACGAGCGCGCTGGAAGGCTCACCGGAGAACATCCTGGGATACGGTCCGACTTCGCGTGCCTCGCCAGTTTTTCTGTTCAGACGAATGAGGAAGGAACCGTTGTTGCCGCCTGAATAGAAGATGTCTGGATCTTTCGGGTCAGGGGCAATGTAACCGGGCTCCGCGCCGCCTGCGCCATAGGTTGCCGGCGCTGCGCCGCGGCCACCACCCCCGCCACCTCCGCCACGCCCGCCCTGGCCTGAGCCTGTCGAAGGGCCGCGACCCGGGCCTGATCCCAGGTTCGTTTCACTCGGTACGCAGATGGTGCTGCTGTCCTGCTGCGCGCCACACACGTGGTAGGGCACGTGCACGGTCGCCACCGCGTGATAGAACTGCCCGGTCGCGTAGTCACGGGACGTCCACGTTCGCTGTGGCGAGGCTGCGTTGTAGGTGATCGCGCCGCCGCTGTCGCTCGCGTGCATGATGTGCTGCGTATCGTCCGGATCGATCCAGAGATCGTGAGAATCGCCGCCGGCGAAGTTCACCATCGTCTTCCCACCGTCGGTGGACTTGAATGTCCCGACGTTCAGGACATACACCGTGTCCTTGTCCTTCGGGTCGGCCGTGACGTGCGTGTAATAGAAGGCGCGTTGGCGCAGGTTGCGGCCGTCGTTCACGAGCTTCCACGTTGCGCCGGCATCGTCGGAGCTGAAAAGTCCGCCATTTTCGTTTTCGACGATCGCGTAGACACGGTTGGAATCGGCGCCGGAGATCGCGACGCCGATCTTGCCGTCGGTGCCGCGCGGCAGGCCGGGAGTGCGCGTGATCTCGGTCCAGTGCTCGCCACCGTCCGTTGACTTGAAGAGCCCGCTGCCGGGGCCGCCGCTCGACATCTGATACTCGACGCGGTACGCCTCCCACAGCGCGGCGAACATGACGTTCGGGTTGTGCGAATCGATGGCGATGTCCACGCCGCCGGTTCGTGCGTCGCGGAAGAGCGTCCGACGCCACGTGGACCCGCCGTCGGTGCTCTTGAAGATCCCGCGCTCGTCGCTCGGCGAGCCGTACCGGCCAAAGGAGGCGACAAACACGATTTGCGGGTTGGTCGGGTGAATGCGAATCTTCGAAATGGCTTGTGACGCGGAAAAGCCGACATGCGTCCACGTCTTGCCCGCGTCCGTCGATTTGTAGACACCGTCGCCCGGCTGAATGTTGCCGCGGATGCAGGCTTCGCCCATGCCGATGAAGATGAGGTCGGGGTTCGACTCGGAAACCGCCAGCGCGCCAACCGACGAACTGTGGATCTGCCCGTCAGTCACAGGGTCCCACGTTCCGCCACCGTCGGTCGTCTTCCAGAGCCCGCCGCCGGTCGCGCCGAAATAGCCTTCTTTCGGGCGGCCCTTCACGCCGGCAATCGTGAGCGAGCGGCCGCCGCGAAGGGGCCCGATGCTTCTCCATGTCAGGCCTTTGAGAATGTCGGCGCCGATCGACGATGATGGCTGAGGCGATTGTGGTGTGTGCGCGGCGACATGGTCGATCGGTACGCCGGCCGCAAACATTCCCGCGATTGCGGCAGTCGAGAAGAGGATGCGAAGAGGCGGGCGAACCATCGGTAAACTCCTCCAGAAGCTGGAGGAGTTTACCCTATGCGGGCGATCGGCTCAGCGGGCCCCTGCGGCCGGTAGCGGCTCCGGTGCCCCGACCTTCTCGGGGAACAACGTGACCTTCACGACGTTATCGGGCTTCAGGTACAAGCGCGCGGCGTCGCGAATGGTGGCGGCATCGATCTTGTTGTAGTAATCCGCCATGTTGAAGAGGCTCGTCAGGTCTTCCGAGTACTGATAGCGCGCCGCGAGCTGCGAGAGCAGGTAGCCGTTCTGCTTCATGTTCGTTTCCTGATCCTTCAGGAACGTCTCCTTCACGTCGGCCACCTGTTTATCCGTGGGCCCGCTGGTTTTCAGCTGATCGATCTCCTTGTAGACGCTCTTGATGAGCTCTTCGGTTCGATCGGGGCTGCACCCGAACGCGACGGTGATGGAGTATTCCTCGCGGGGGGTCTTCGAATAGCCTGCCGAGGCGGACACGCTGTAGGTGCCGCCCAGATCTTCGCGCAGCGATTCCCGCAGGCGGATTTCGAGCACCTGCGCCATGGCGCGAATGGCCACACGCTGATCCTGGTTGTACTGGAACGGCCCGGAGTACACGAGCTCTGCGCGGCTCTTCGGTTCCAGCCCCTTGTCCACACGCTTTTCAATCGTGCCTGTCGGTTTCTTGAGGCCGATGTCCTTCCAGGTTTCCTTGCGGTGTGTTGCGGGCAACGCGGCGAGGTACTGCGTGACGAACGGCTTCATCGTGTCGAGGTCGAAGCTGCCAACGAAGACGAACGTGAAGTCGCTTGCGTCGCTGAAGCGATCCTTGTAGAACGCCAGCGACTTGTCGAGGCTCATCTGGTCGACCGTTTCGGGCGTCATCATCCGGGCGCGCGGGTGGTCCTGGGTCAGGATCTTGTTCGCGGCTTCCGCGAACGCGTATTCGGGCGATGCCTTCTGGTTGGCGAGCTGGGATTTCGCCGACGTCGTCAGCACCGTGAAGATCGAGGGATCGGCGCGCGGCGCGGTAAACGTCAGATAGATCAACTGGAACATCGTCTCGAGATCCTTGCGCGACGCGCTGCCCCGCAGGCCTTCATCGAGCTCGCCTATGAAGGGGCGAGCCGACGCGACCTTGCCGGTCAGCATCTTCCGCAGGTCGATCGCGCTGAATTTGCCGAGTCCACCGCTCGAAACCACCTGCGCCGCAGTCTGGGCCGGGATGAAGTCCGAGTCGGACGCCAGCGACGTTCCTCCCGGGCTGAACGCCTGGAAGATCACCTCGTCCTCCTTGAAATTGGTCGGCTTGAGCACGACCTTGACGCCGTTGCTCAGTTCCCACTCGGTGATCCCGAACGCGTCCTTCGTCGCGGTCTTCGTGATCGCGCCCGCTTTCGGAGCCGAGTCGAGCAGGGGCTGCGTGCCGACGGTGTCCACATACGCCGTCAGCTCCTTCTTCTCGGCCGACGCAATCACCGACGCGAGCTTCGCCTGGTCCGGTACCGCCAGCCCCGGCTTGTCGGGCGCGTTTACGAGAACCACGCGATTCTTGTCGGGCACCCACTGCTTGGCGAGCGCATTGACCTCGTTCAGCGTAATCTCCGGAAGGAACCGGGAGTGCAGCGCCATTTCGTACTCGATGCCAGGGCTCGGTTCACCGTCGGTGAAGTTCCGCACGTACTCGTCGGCCAGCGAAGCCGAGGGAGTGTTTTCCTTCTCGGTGACCGCGCGTTCGAGGCCGCGCATGGTGTTGCGCTTGACCCGATCGAACTCCGTGGCCGTGAACCCGAACTTCTCCACGCGCAACGCCTCGGAGAAGAGCGCATCGAGCCCACGCTCGATGCCGTCTTCCTTCACGCCCGCGCTGAGCGTCGAGGCCTCGAGGGGCCGAACGAACTGTCCGCGGCCCGCGCCGGCGCCGAGGAAGGGAGCGTCAGGCTTCTGGGCCATCTCCGAGAATCGCGTGGAGAGCATCCCGCTGAACAGCCGCTCCACGATCTGTTGGCGATAGGCGCCGATCGTGGTCTGATCGCGCGCAGGCATCTTGGAGTAGACCGAGACGCTGGTGCCGGAGGCTTCCTTGTCACTGGCGATCGCGTACAGCGTTGCCGGCTGCTCCGGCACGTCGTAGGTCGGGCGCATCTTCGTGGCCGCCGACGCCGGGATGGTCTCGAAGTGGTTCTTGACGAGCGTTTCGATTGCCGCCTTGTCGAAGTCTCCCACCGCGACCACGGCCATCAGCTCGGGTCGATACCAGTCTTCGTAGAACTTCTTCAGCCGCTCGTGTTTGAAGCTCTGGACGACCTCCATGTCGCCGATCGGCAGCCGCTCCGCGTACCGCGAGCCCTTGAAAAGGATCGGGAACTGCTTGTCCTGCATGCGCGCGCCCGCGCCGCGGCGAAGCCGCCACTCCTCGGTGATGACGCCGCGCTCCTTGTCGATCTCGGTGTCGTCGAACGAGACGTTATGCGCCCAGTCCTCGAGAATGAGAAAGGCTTTGTCGAGGACATCGGGCTTGTCAGTCGGCACCTCCAGCATGTAGACGGTTTCGTCGAAGCTGGTGAAGGCATTCACGCTCGGCCCGAAGCGCATCCCGATCGATTCCAGGAATTTCACCGTCTCCTGCTTCGGGAAGTGCTTTGTTCCGTTGAAAGCCATGTGCTCGACGAAGTGCGCCAGGCCGGACTGATCGCGGTCCTCGAGAATGGAGCCGGCATTGACCACCAGGCGGAGCTCGGCGCGCTTCTCCGGCTTCTTGTTCGTGCGCACGTAGTAACGCAGCCCATTAGCGAATCGCCCGGTCGTGATGGTCGGATCGAGGGGAATCTTTGCGGTCAGCGCAGCCGTCGCCGCGCCGCTGACGGGCGGCGTGCTCGTTGCCGGCTGCTGCGCGGCCAGAGTCGTTGCGGCTATGCAGGCGACGGCCGCAGCGGTGGTCAGTTTCAACGATGTCTTCATAATCTGGCTCCAGATGGCCGCGGGTGGACTCGGAGATTCGTTGACGGGTCGAAAAGCCGGAATAGCACGATTATCCGCGTCACCCTGAGAAGCCGTCAAGCAAGCGCCTGCGTCCGCCTACGCCGAAGGCTCCGGCGAGACCTCGCCGAAGCTACGCGCGAAGGCGGGGCCCGAGCGAGGCGCGAAGCCGCCGAGCGAGAGCGAGCGGGGGTGGGGCCCCGCGAGCAAGGAGAGAAGAAAACAGAGATCCGACAGGGCGCCGGACTCGGGACGAAGGACTTTTACGGTTTTTCGATCGACACGCGGCCGTGGTCGACAAGGACTTTCGCGTTGAGCCCCAGCGGTCCGTAGGCTGTGCTGTTCACTGTCAACTGGTCGTTGTGAATCACCACTACGGCATCTCGACATGGGGTGAAGGTCGCGCCGTTGGGTTCCTGAACTGGCGGAGGCACCCTGGTCCGGTAGCAATCGGTGACCACGACGGTGTGTCCGGCAACCATGGCTTCGACGCGGCCCAATAGCAGGTTGTTCGAACGGCTGCAGCCCATCACGAGCAGTCCGAGAGACACGATCGCGAACAGCATACGCATAACCACGGATCCTCCAGTGTTTGCGGCTGCGTATACTTTGCATTACAAAGTAATATCTGTCAAGTTGACGGGATCCGTGGTCCGGGATCCGTGGTCCGACTGTTGGTGCCCGGATCCCGGATCCCGGATCCCGCGTCCCGGACCCCGGTAGTGGTTACTGTCCAGCCGCGCGTGGCGGCGGAGGCGCCGGCATGTCGCCAGGCGCGAAGCGCGCGAGCATGTCGTCGCGCATCGACAGGTGGTAGATCGTCGACGCGACGATGACGGCGGCCTTCTTCACGTCATCCTCGATCACGCGCTCGTACGTGTCGAGATTCGTGTGGTGCGTGTGCGTGTTGTACTCGATCGGGTCCTGCTGAAAACCGATGCCCGGCAGGCCCGCGTTGTTGTAAGCCGTGCTGTCGGTGCCCCCGACCACTCGACTGCTGCTCGTGGCCGCGCCGTAGATGCCCAGATCCTGGAACGGCGCCAGGATCTCGCGCAGGGTCGCGGCGGTGGCCGCGGGACCGAATACGCTTGCGCCCCGCAGCTGCCCGGTGCCGGTATCGATGTTCAGGTATCCCACCAGCTTGCTGTATTCGGGCTTCTGCGCTTCGAATGAACCGAAGTGCTCCTTCACGTACGCCTGCGATCCGAGAATCCCTTCCTCTTCACCGCTCCACAGCGCCACGCGAATGGTCCGGCGTGGCTGCACGCCGAGCTTCAGCAGAATGCGCGCCGCTTCCATCATGATCGAGCAGCCGATGGCGTTGTCGGTCGCGCCGGTTGCCGAGTGCCACGAATCGAGGTGACCGCCCAGCATGATCACTTCGTCTTTCTTGTCCGTGCCCGGAATCTCGGCGACGGTGTTGTAGGCGGTGCGGCCTTCGGGGTACGTGCGATTGACGATGTTGAATTCCAGCTCGACCGGCGTGCCGTCGGCGAGAATTCGCGCGATCCGGCCGTAGTCTTCGTTTCTCACGACGACGGTCGGCACGGCTTTGGTCAGATCGAAGGTCGTGTTGTCGAACGCGATGATCTGCCCGTGCTCGCGGCCCGCATCGTTCACGCGAACGAGCGCGCCGTTGTCGACGAGAAACTGATCGATCTTCGACGCCAGCTCGCGCGCGGAGAGCGCCCCTGGCGTGGCGTCTGTTGGCCGCGTCCGCCTCGACCGCGCTGTCCGGCATTTGGATTGTTCGGATCGTACCGGGCTTTTACGTCGTCGTCTGCATTTCGCTTGGCCGGCGGCGTCAGGTTGACCGGCACGAACCGCGGCTTGCCGACCAGCACGACGGCGCCGCGAACCTGGCTCTTCACCGTGTCGAGAGCGCCCGTGAGCTCCTCAGCCGTTGGCTGGTCGGGAATGACGATGTTGACCGCGTTCCCGTGGACGAGCCCCTTGGTCCCGGGCGTCCACGAAAGCACCTCGAGCACGAGCGTGTCTTTCACCGGCGACGTAATGGCACCCCACGCCAGGTCGTTCGTCCAGCCCGGGTGTCCGAAGTCCCACGGCTCGAGATGGCCGTTTTTCATGCCCCAGCCTTCCATGGTCTTCACGGCCCATTCACCGGCAGCCTTGAGGCTGGGTGAGCCGGTGAGGCGCGGACCATACACGTCAGTGAGGAAATGCAGCGTCCGCATGATCTGCGAGCGGTTCATGCCTTCATCACGAATCCGCGAGTTGAGATCGGAGTTGATTCGCTCTTCGGCAGAAAAGGAAAGGGTCGCGGAAAGGATGAGTACGCTGATTGCCCAGTTTCGCGTCTTCATGAAGGCTCCTGTGTATCGAACGGTTGAAGTGTATCGCAGTGGCTGGAAGCCTAATGGCTGACGCACCGCTTCTTGTAAGCCACGAAGCGGAGGCTCGCAAATGAACAGAGACGAAGTCAAAGGCAAGACCGATCAGCTCAAGGGCAAAATCAAGCAGGCCACGGGCGATTTGACTGACGATGAGCAGTTGCATGACGAGGGGGTGGAAGACGAGGCGGCCGGCAAGGTCCAGGAGGGGTTCGGGCGAGGCCGGCGCAAGCTCGGAGAAGCCATCGAAGACATTGGCGAGAAGGTCAAGCGCTAGAATGTGAAAGGCAGGGCCGGACTCCGGCCCTGCCTTTCAGTCATTCAGAAGCGCGGACCTTCGTGAGCATCAACCACAACATCAGCGAGATCGTCGAGACCGAGGGCCACCTGATCGATTCCCGTCTGATGACGGAAATCTTCGACTCCGTGGTGAAGCATGGCGGCGCCTTCGAGGTCCTCCAATTCACCATCGGCCGCACGAACAACGACTTTTCCCGTCTTCAGATGCGCGTGACGGCGTCGAATCCGGCGGCCATGCAGAACCTGCTCGAGGAACTGCTCACCTTCGGGTGCCGGATGTCTGTCGAGAGCGACGCCGCGCTTCAGGCGGCCCCGACTGACGGGTGCGCGCCCGACGACTTCTACTCAACCAGCAACCACCACACCTGGGTGCGACACCAGGGCGAATGGCTCGAGGTCGAGCGGCAGCGCATGGATGCAGCGATCGTGATCGACCACGGGCGGGCGAGTTGCCGCAAGCTGCGCGACCTGCGGGCCGGTGACCAGGTCGTGTGCTTCCTCGACGGCATTCGCGTGGTCCCGGAATTCCGCGAACGTGACCGACATGGTTTTGCATTCATGACCGGAGGCATCTCCTCGGAACGGCACGTCGAGACGAGCGTCGAGCGCATCGCCGAGATGATTCGCGACGTCAAGAGTTCGGGAGGGCGGACGGCCTTCGTGGTCGGCCCGGTCGTGGTGCATACCGGGGCCGCGGCGTACTTCTGTGACCTGGTCAGGGGGGATACGTGGACGTGCTGCTCGCCGGCAATGCGCTCGCCGTCCACGACATCGAAGGGGCCCTCTACGGCACATCGCTCGGGATCAGCCTCAAGACCGGCGTGCCCGTCGAAGGAGGGCATCGGCATCACATGCGCGCCATCAACGCGATTCGTCGCGCGGGGGGCATCCGCGAAGCCGTCGCCTCCGGGCTCCTGACGTCGGGGATCATGTACGAATGCGTGACCCACGATGTTCCCTACGTACTGGCCGGAAGCATCAGGGACGACGGACCACTGCCCGACACGATCATGGATCTCGTCGAGGCCCAGGATCGCTACGCCGAGGCGCTGTCCGATGTGCGGATGGCGGTGGTGTTGTCAACCATGCTGCACGGCATAGGAGTGGGCAACATGCTGCCGTCCTGGACGAAAGTGGTGTGCGTGGATATCAACCCGTCGGTCGTGACCAAGCTGGTCGACCGCGGCTCGGCCCAGACGATGGGGGTCGTGACGGACACCGGCCTCTTCGTGCATCAGCTCGCGCGGAAGCTTCGGTGAACCGGTGATATCTCGGTCAATTGGTGAGGCCTGTGAATTGATGAGTTAGAGAATGGGAGCGCGCCGGCACGTTCAGTTTGGCGCAAATTCACCAATTTAAGAGTTCACGGACTCACCAATTCGCTCTGGTGCTCTTGCACGAAACCAGGAACTTCTGGTATCTTTGCAAGGTTCTGGTCGGCCCTGGGACACCCTATCTGGGAGCCCGACTCCATGAAAGCGGCCCGTACGTGAGGGTCGTATCGAAGGTAGTCCCAACGGACCACCGCTCTAACAACCTTATAGGGTAAGTCAGTTCCTGGTGCCGGACCGTCTTGCGGTTCCTGAGGCCTGGAACAAACAACCGATGGCGCGTCACGAGGAATCGTGCGCGCGGCGTCGGCGTTTTTCATGTTTTTCGCGCACGCCATGCGCGGTGTGTGTGACTGGAGTTGTCCGAACCGTGCCGACGATCAGCCAGCTTGTTCGCAAGGGCCGCGACAAGGTCCTCACCAAGACCAAGAGCCCTGCGTTGCAGGACAGTCCGCAGAAGCGCGGCGTCTGCGTGCGTGTCTTCACCCAGACGCCGAAGAAGCCGAATTCGGCGCTTCGCAAGGTCGCCCGCGTGCGCCTGACCAACGGGATCGAAGTCACGACCTACATTCCGGGTGTCGGGCACAACCTGCAGGAACACTCGCTCGTGCTCATCCGCGGCGGCCGCGTCAAGGATCTGCCGGGCGTCCGGTATCACGTCGTGCGCGGCACGCTCGACGCCGTCGGAGTGCAAGGCCGGAAGCAAGGCCGTTCGAAATACGGGGCGAAGCGCCCGAAGTCGTAAGGATTCAGAGATGCCACGACGAAGAGAAGTTCCAAAACGTGAAGCCCCGCTCGACCCGCTTTACAGCAGCGCTCTGGTGACGAAGTTCATCAGCACCCTGATGCGCGACGGGAAGCGCAGCACCGCCGAGCAGATCATGTACGGCTCGCTCTCCTCCATACAGGAGAAAACCGGCGACGACCCGCTGAAGGTATTCAAGAAGGCGGTCGAAAACGTCAAGCCGGCGCTCGAGGTGAAGTCGCGGCGCGTGGGCGGCTCGAACTACCAGGTGCCGGTCGAAGTGAACCCGAACCGCCGGCTCTCGCTCAGCATCCGCTGGCTTGTCGGCTTCGCGCGGTCGCGCGGCGACGGCAAGACGATGGAGGAGAAGCTGGCGAACGAGCTGCTCGACGCGGCGAACCTGCGCGGCGGCGCGGTGAAGAAGCGCGAAGATACGCACCGGATGGCCGAAGCGAACAAAGCGTTCGCCCACTATCGGTGGTAAGCAACTGTCGAAGAGATCGGGAACGAGCTGGAAGCTGGCGGCGGGAAGCTGGCAGCTTGAGATAAATGCCAAGAGAAACACCACTCAATCGGACCCGGAACATCGGCATCATGGCGCACATCGATGCCGGCAAGACCACTACGACTGAACGGATCCTGTTCTACACGGGTATCACGTACAAGATCGGCGAAGTGCACGAAGGCACCGCCGTCATGGACTGGATGGAGCAGGAGCAGGAGCGCGGGATCACGATCACCTCGGCGGCCACGACCTGTTTCTGGCGTGAGCACCGGGTCAACATCATTGATACCCCCGGTCACGTGGACTTCACCGCGGAAGTCGAGCGTTCGCTGCGCGTGCTCGACGGCGCGGTCGCCGTGTTCGATGCCGTCGCGGGCGTCGAGCCTCAGTCGGAGACCGTCTGGCGGCAGGCGGACAAGTACCGCGTGCCCCGCATCTGCTTCGTGAACAAGATGGACCGCATCGGGGCGGACTTCAAGCGCACGTTCGAGCAGATCACCTCGAAGCTGGGTGGCAATCCTGTCGCGATTCAACTGCCGATCGGCAGCGAAGACAAGTTCCTCGGCGTCGTCGATCTCGTCGGGATGAAATCAATCACCTACAAGGACGAGACGATGGGCGCCGACTACGTCGTCGGCGAGATCCCGGCCGACATGCTCGAGGACGCGAAGCATTTCCGCGAACAGCTGATCGAGAAGGTCAGCGAGGCCGACGACAAGATCCTCGAGAAATACCTGCACGGCGAAGAGATCTCCGAAGACGAGATCAAGGCCGCCCTGCGCAAGCGCGTGAACAGTTCGGTCCACACCACGGGGGAGAAAGCCGAGGCGGCGTTCGTGCCGGTGATCTGCGGGTCCGCGTTCAAGAACAAGGGCGTGCAGCCGCTGCTCGACGCGGTGGTGGACTACCTGCCGTCTCCGGTGGACGTGCCGGCGATCAAAGGCTTCGATCCGGACAAGGGACCGGACACGATCGTCGAGCGTCCCGCGTCGGACGATGCGCCGTTTGCCGCGCTCGCGTTCAAGATCATGACCGACCCGTTCGTCGGCCAGTTGACGTTTATTCGCGTGTACTCCGGCGTCATGACCGCCGGATCGTCGTCGTTCAACTCGACGAAGCAGAAGAGCGAGCGGCTCGGCCGGCTGCTGAAGATGCACGCGAACAAGCGTGAAGAAATCAAGGAAGTCTACGCCGGTGACATTGCGGCCGCCGTCGGACTGAAGAGCGTCTCGACCGGCGACACGATCTGCGACGAGAGGAAGCCGGTCGTCCTCGAGTCGATGGATTTTCCGGAGCCGGTCATCTCGCTTGCGATCGAGCCGAAGACGAAGGCCGACCAGGAGAAGCTCGGGCAGGGCCTTGGCAAGCTGATGGCCGAGGATCCGACGTTCCGCGTGAAGACCGACCAGGCGACCGGGGAAGTCGTCATCGCCGGCATGGGCGAGCTGCATCTCGAGATCATCGTCGACCGGTTGAAGCGCGAGTTCAACGTCGAAGCCAGCGTCGGCCGTCCGCAGGTGGCCTACAAGGAAACCCTCACCCGCCCGGCTGACGGCGAGATGAAGTACGCCAAGCAGACCGGCGGCCGCGGGCAGTACGGCCACGCCAAGATTCATCTGTACCCTGGCGAGCCGGGTTCCGGTTACGTGTTCGAGAACAAGATCACCGGCGGCTCGATACCGAAGGAATACATCAAGCCGGTCGACGAAGGGATCAAGGAAGCGCTGACGCGTGGGGTGCTGGCCGGCTATCCGGTGGACGACGTGCGCATCGAGCTGTACGACGGCTCGTACCACGACGTCGACTCGTCGGAAATGGCGTTCAAGATTGCGGGATCGATGGCGTTCCAGGACGCCGCGAAGAAGGCGAAACCCGTGCTCCTCGAGCCGGTGATGCGGGTCGAGGTGGTCGTGCCGAAGGAGCATCTCGGCAGCGTGATGGGCGATCTCTCGAGCCGCCGCGGACAGATTCAGTCGCAGGAAGATCGGGGCGGGACCCAGATCATCAACGCGCGCGTGCCGCTCTCGGAGATGTTCGGCTACGCGACGGATCTCCGCTCGAGTACCCAGGGCCGTGCGACCTACTCGATGCACTTCGATCGGTACGAGCCGGCCCCTAGCAATGTCAGTGAGGAAGTGGTTGCGAGGGTACAGGGGAAGTAGTGAATTGCTGAATGCTGATTGCTGAATGCTGAATTGAAGAGCCCACGGAGGTCTTCGGCAGCAGCGTCACTCAGCACTCAGCACTCAGCATTCAACATTCAGCATTTTGAGATCAGAATTATGGCGACCGCATTCAGCGACAAGATTCGCATCCGTTTGAAGGCCTACGACCACCGGGTGCTCGATCAGTCGACGACGGAGATCGTGGACACGGCGCGGCGCACGGGGGCGCGGCTGGCTGGTCCCATTCCGCTTCCAACCGAGAAGAACAAGTGGACGGTTCTGCGGTCGCCGCACGTCGACAAGAAATCGCGGGAGCAGTTTGAACTGCGTACGCACAAGCGGCTGATCGACATCTTCGAGCCGACGCCGCAGACCGTCGACGCGCTGATGAAGCTGGATCTGCCGGCGGGCGTCGATGTCGAGATCAAGGCATTCGGGAAAGAACATAAATAGTCGCGGTTCGCGGTTCGCGGTTCGGACAAGGGCAGGACACGACAAGTGGTCGTGCTGCGAGGTTGGTGGATCCGGCTACAGGCGCGCAATCAGCAGCGCCTGCGGCCCGCGCGAGGCGCGTAGTCGCCGAGCGCGCGCGAGCGGGGGTGGGGCCCCGCGAGCATTAAAAAAATGGTTACGGGCATCATTGGCAGAAAAGTCGGCATGACCCAGGTCTTCGCGCAGGACGGCACGGTGTCGCCTGCGACGGTGATCAAGGCGGGCCCGTGTGTCGTCGTGCAGGCCAAGGCCGCCGCGACCGACGGCTACGAGGCAGTCCAGCTCGGGCTGGTGGAAGAGAAGCCGGCGCGCGTTCGCAAGCCGCTCGGCGGCCACTATCAGAAGGCTGGCGTGCCCCCGACGCGCGTGCGCCGTGAGGTGACGCTCGCGGCCGGTGCCGAGGCGCTGAAGGCCGGCGATCAGGTGCTCGTCGGCGGCGTGTTCAACAACGGCGATCGGGTGGATGTGATCGGGATCAGCCGCGGCAAGGGTTTCCAGGGTGTCGTGCGTCGCCATCACTTCCGGGGCGGTGCGGCGACCCACGGCTCGATGTTCCATCGGGCGCCTGGTTCGATTGGCGCCTCCTCGTTCCCCTCGCGCGTCGTCAAGGGCATGCGCGCCGGCGGACGGATGGGCGGGGATCGCGTCACGATCCGGAACCTGAAGGTCGTCCAGGTCGATGGCGAGAACAACCTGCTCGTGATTCACGGTGCCGTGCCGGGCGCGCCCGGCGGCTACGTCATCATCCGCAAGGCGATTGCGGCGAAGAAGGTCTCGGTGCCGCAGGTCGAGAAGCCTTCGAAAGCGACAAAGGGAAAGAAATGACGCTCCGCGCTACGGGTGAGGCGTGATGAAACTCAATATCCAGAACTCTGAAGGCAAGACCGTCGACACGATCGATATCAACGACGACGTGTTTGGCGGCCGGGTGAATACGGATCTCATCTGGGCGTCGGTCGTGCAGGAGAACGCGGCGGAGCGGCGCGGGACGCACGCGACGAAGAACCGCGCGCTCGTGAGCGGCGGCGGCAAGAAGCCCTACAAGCAGAAGGGAACCGGACGGCCGCAGGTGGGGTCGAGCCGGACGCCCCTCTGGCGCAAGGGCGGAACGGTGTTCGGGCCGCAGCCGCGCAGTTACGAATTCGACCTGCCGAAGAAGGTTCGCGTGGGCGCCGTGCGCGCCGCGCTGGCGCAGAAGCTGACCGACGGCGCGGTCATCGTCGTCGATCGGCTGGAGTCAGAGGACGGCAAGACGAAGGGGACGGCCGAGATGTTCCGCCGGCTCGGCGTGTCTGGCAAGGCGCTCGTGATTGACGTGAAGCCGGACGAGAAGTTCACGCAGTCGGCGCGCAATATCGAGGGGCTGCAACTCGTCGCCGCATCACGAGTGACCGCGCGCGACATCATGGATACGGCGCACGTGATCGCGACGCGCGAGGCAATCGAGAAGCTGCAGGAGACGCTGGGATAGCTCATATGAAACTCACAGACGTCATCAAACGCCCGTTGGTCACCGAGAAGACCACGCTCATCCGCGAAGGCAACCGGACGCTCGTGTTCCAGGTCGCGCCGGCCGCGACGAAAGTCGATATCAAGCGCGCGGTCGAGAAGCTGCTCGGTTCCAAGGTCGAAGCGGTTCGCACGTCGATCTCGCACGGCAAGATGAAGCGTCAGGGACGGTTCGTCGGCCAGCGGTCCGACTGGAAGAAGGCGTATGTGAAGCTCCGGGAAGGCGAGAAGATTCCTGAATTCCTGGAGGGAGCCTAGAGAATTGCTGATTGTTGATTGCTGATTGTCGATTTGATCGATCAGCAATCGGCAATCAGAAATCAGCAATTCAAGGATTAGAACGATGCCTATTCGCAAATACAATCCGACGTCGCCGGGGCGGCGCTTCCAGACGGTGCAGGTGTTCGACGAGGTCACGACGTCGGAGCCGTACAAACCGCTGGTCGAGCCGCTGCGCAAGTCCGGCGGCCGTAACAATCACGGCGAGCTGACGTCGTGGTGGCGGGGCGGCGGCCACAAGCGCAACTACCGGATCATCGACTTCAAGCGGGACAAGCGAGACATCCCGGCGAAGGTCGCCACGGTCGAGTACGACCCGAATCGATCGGCGCGGATCGCGCTGCTGACCTATGCCGATGGCGAGAAGCGCTACATCCTGCAGCCGCTCGGCCTGAAGGTCGGTGACACGATCGTTTCGGGCGACAACGTCGACATCCTGCCGGGGAATGCGCTGCCGCTGAAGAACATCCCGCTCGGGACGGAGATCCACAACGTCGAGTTGAAGCCGGGCAAGGGCGGACAGATTGCGCGCAGTGCCGGATCCTCGGTGCAGCTCGTGGCGAAGGAAGGCGACTACGCCTCGGTGAAGATGCCGTCTGGCGAAATCCGGAAGATCAACATCGAATGCCTCGCCACGATCGGCCAGGTCGGCAACGTCGACCACGAGAACGTGTCGATCGGCAAGGCGGGCCGCAGCCGGTGGCTCGGGAAGCGGCCGCACGTCCGCGGCGTCGCGATGAACCCCGTGGATCACCCGCTCGGCGGCGGTGAAGGCAAGACCTCTGGCGGCCGTCATCCGGTGTCGCCGTGGGGACAGCCGGCGAAGGGATTCAAGACGAGGAACCGGAAGTCGACCGATCGGTTCATCGTGCAGCGGAGACGGAAATAGCAGCCGCGAAAATTGATACGGGCAACTGATATGAGCAGATCACTGAAGAAGGGTCCATTCGTCGACGTTCCGCTTCTCGAGAAGGTGGAAGTCATGAACCGCGGCGGCGAGAAGAAGGTCATCAAGACCTGGTCGCGCCGTTCGACCGTGATTCCGGAGATGGTGGGGCACACGATCGCCGTGCACAACGGGCGGAAGTTCATCCCGGTCTACGTCACGGAGAACATGGTCGGGCACAAGCTCGGGGAGTTTGCGCCCACGCGGCAGTTCAAGGGCCATACGACCAAGAGCGACAAGGCGGCGGCAGTTGCCGCCTCGGCTCCGGCCGCCGGAGCGGCGGCGCCGAAGGCAGGTGGGTAATGGCAGTTCAGGCGCACGCCACGGCGAAGTACGTGCGGACCTCCGCCCAGAAGGCGGGGCTCGTGCTGAATCTGATTCGCGGACGTGATGTGAACCACGCGCTGGCGACGCTGCGGTTCGCGCGCAAGAGTGTCGCGCGCGATATCGAGAAGGTGCTGCGATCGGCGATCGCGAATGCCTCCCAGAAGGATGGCTTTGGCGGCGACGTCGAGCGGCTGTACGTCAACGCGTGCTATGCGAACCAGGGACCGTCGCAGAAGCGGATTCGTCCGGCCCCGATGGGCCGCGCCTTCCGTGTCATCAAGCGCACCGCGCACCTGACGGTGCAGGTGACCGAGCGGCCGACCGAGATCGTGCAGCCGGTCACGTCCGGGCCCGCGGCGACGCCGGGCGAAGGCGCACCCAGGCGGCCTCGAGGCGCCAAGCCGAAGGCGAAGGCCTCGTCGAAGCGCTCGAAGGGCGCAACGAAGAAGAAGGCGGGCGGCGCGCGAAAGACAACGGCGGCCAAAGGCCGTGCGAAGAAGGCCGTGAAGAGCTGACCGCGGTCAGCCAACAGCTAACGGAGAGTTATGGGTCAGAAAGTACATCCGCACGGATTCCGGCTCGGGTTCAACAAGACGTGGCGCTCGCGGTGGTTCGCCGACAAGGACTACGCGAAGCTGCTCCACGAGGATCTGAAGCTCCGCGACACGCTGAAGACCCGGTTCGCGCACGCGGGCGTGTCGAAGATTGAGATCGAACGCGCGGCCAATAAGCTGAAGATCGACATCTACACCTCGCGGCCCGGGATCATCATCGGGCGGAAGGGGACCGAGGTCGACAAGCTGAAGCAGGAGATCCAGAAGAAGACGAACCGCGAAGTGTTCATCAACATTCAGGAGATCCAGAAGCCCGAGCTCGACGCGCAGCTGATTGGCGAGTCGGTCGCGATGCAGCTCGAGAAGCGCGTGGCGTTCCGCCGCGCGATGCGGAAGGCCGTCGAATCGGCGCTGCGTTTCGGCGCGCGAGGGATCAAGGTTCGCGTCTCGGGACGCCTGAACGGTGCGGAAATTGCGCGCTCGGAATGGTACCTCCACGGTCAGCTGCCGCTGCAGACGCTGCGGGCCGACATCGATTACGGGTTTGCCGAGGCGAGCACCACCTACGGCCAGATTGGCGTGAAGGTGTGGCTCTACAAAGGTGAGCGTCTCGTGCCGCGCATTGGGCGCGAAGAGGATTATCGTGCTCCCCGCCGTGCGCCGGGAGGGCGGGGATAGAGAGGATTTCTGATTGCTGATTTCTGATTGCTGATTGAATGGAATCAATCAGCAATCAGCAATCGAAAATCAGCAATTCAAGGACTCAGCATTATGTTGATGCCGAAGAAGGTCAAGTACCGGAAGCAGCAACGCGGCCGGATGACGGGAAAGGCGTGGCGCGGGTCCGACGTGTCGTTCGGCGACTACGGGCTCAAGGCACTCGAGCCGTGCTGGATGACGGCGCGGCAGATCGAAGCGGCGCGCGTCGCCATGACCCGATTCATCAAGCGCGGCGGCAAGATCTGGATACGGGTGTTCCCCGACAAGCCGATCACGAAAAAGCCCCAGGAAACGCGAATGGGAAAGGGCAAGGGCGCGCCGGAGGAATGGGTGTGCGTGGTTCGTCCCGGACGCATCCTGTTCGAGATGGAAGGCGTCAACGAGGTTGACGCGCGGAAGGCCATGCGCCTGGCCGCGGCAAAGCTTCCGATCAAGACCAAGTTCGCGACGCGGTTCGCGGAGGAGCAGGCGTCATGAAGGTGACCGAGATCCGCGATCTCGCGGTCGACGAGCTGGAGCAGCGCGCGAAGGAGATGGACGACCAGCTCTTCCGGCTGCGCATCCAGAAATCGATGGGGCAACTCGAAGCGGCGCACAAGCTGAAGGCGCTGCGCCGCGATCTCGCGCGCGTCAAGACGGTGCTCCGCGAAAAAGAGACAGCCCAGGCGGCCGGCCAGTAGGCTGGCCCGGTCCACGAAAGAGCAGAACATGGCTACGAAAGCTGAAATTACCGGGGTTGTCGTCAGCGACAAAATGAACAAGAGCGTGGTGGTTGCCGTCGAGCGGCAGATTCGGGACGCGCTCTATGGCAAGACCCAGAAGCGCACGTCGACGTTCCTGGCGCACAACGAGGCGAACGACGTCAAGGTTGGCGATCGCGTCGCGATCGTCGAGACGCGTCCGATGAGCCGCCGCAAGCGCTGGGTCGTCACGCGCGTCGTCGAGAAGGCCAAGGGAATCTGAGGAGAGCACCATGATTCAGATGCGATCCATTCTCGACGTGGCGGACAACTCCGGCGCGCGGAAGATTGCGGCGATCAATCCGATCGGCGGGTCGACCGGCCGCTATGCGCGGCTCGGGGACATCATCACCGCGTCGGTGAAAGAAGCGACGCCCGACGGGAACATCAAGAAGGGCCAGGTCGTGAAGGCGGTGATCGTCCGCACGGTCAAAGAGCATCGCCGCAAGGACGGCAGCTACATCCGGTTCGATCGGAATGCCGCCGTGCTCATCAACGATCAGAACGAGCCGATCGGCACGCGCGTCTTCGGGCCCGTCGCCCGCGAGCTGCGCGAGCGGCGGTTCATGAAAATCATCTCGTTGGCTCCCGAAGTGCTGTGAGGAGCCGGAGAAATGCTGATTTTTGATTGCTGATTGCTGATTGAAAAGCACACCAATAAATCAGCAATCGGCAATCGACAATCAGCAATTTCAGGGACTCTGTTTTATGTCGAGACTAGCAACCCCGATTCGGAAGAACGACACCGTCGTCGTGATCACCGGGAAGGATCGCGGCAAGCGCGGGCGCGTGCTGAAGGTCCTGCCGGAGAACAACCGGCTGGTGGTCGAGGGCGTGAACATCATCAAGCGCCACACCAAGCCCAATCCGCAGCGCCAGATCAAGGGCGGACTGGTGGAGCGGGAAGCCGGCCTGCACGCCTCGAACGTCCAGCTCGTGTGTCCCGAGTGCGGGAAGCCGACCCGGCTGGGACGCAGGCTGCTCGGTGACGGGCGCAAGGTTCGAATCTGCCGCAAGTGCGAGGGAGTGGTGGACAAATGAGCCGCCTCAAACAGCGTTACGAGAAGGAAGTCGCGCCGGCCCTCAAGAAGGAGTTCGGCTATCGCAACGTGATGGCGATTCCAAAGATCGAGAAGATCGTCGTCAACATGGGGCTCGGCGAGGCGACACAGAACGCGAAGATCGTGGATACCGGGGCCGATGAAGTCGCCCGCGTCACGGGGCAGAAGCCGGTGGTCACCCGGGCCAAGAAGTCCATCGCGCAGTTCAAGGTGCGGAAGGGCATGCCGATCGGCGCCATGGTGACGCTGCGCGGCGAGCGCATGTGGGAGTTCCTCGACCGGCTGATCTCGGTCGCGCTGCCGCGCGTGCGCGACTTCCGCGGCGTATCCCCCCGCGGCTTCGATGGCCGGGGCAACTACACGCTCGGGCTGAAGGATCAACTGCTGTTCCCCGAGATCGATTACATGAAGGTCGACAAGGCGCGCGGCATGAATATCTCGGTCGTGACGACCGCCAAGTCGGACCAGGAGTCGCGCAAACTGCTTCAGTTGCTGGGGATGCCATTCAGGCAGAACTGAAAAAAGATTAGGGATTCAAATGGCGACAACAGCCAAGGTTGCGAAAGAAGTCAAACCGCCAAAGTTCAAGATCCGCTTGCGGCATCGCTGCCAGCGGTGCGGCCGTCCGCGCGCCTACATGCGCAAGTTCGCGTTGTGCAGGTTGTGCTTCCGCAAGCTGGCGCTCGAAGGCGACATCGCCGGCGTGACGAAGAGTTCGTGGTGAAGAGAAGCTCCCAGCTCCCAGCTGCCAGCTTCCCGCTCAGGCTGACAGGCGCTGGAAGCTGGAAGCTGGAAACTGGAAGCTTTAACGAGAGTCAGAACATATGACCGACCCAATCGCAGACATGCTGTCGCGGATCCGGAACGCGACCGTCGCCCGGCACGCCAGGATAGATATGCCGTCGTCGCGCCTGAAGGTGGAGATCGCCCGCATCCTCGAGAGCGAAGGCTATATCCAGGGCTTCAAGGTGCTCGACCCTCAGGGGGAGCGCGTGCAGGCGCAGTTGCGCATGTTCATGAAATACGGTCCGCGCGGGGAGCGCGTGATCAGCGGGATCCAGCGGGTGAGCCGGCCGGGACGCCGCGTGTATTTCGGACGCGACGCGGTGCCCGATGTGCTCGCGGGCCTCGGGACCAGCATCCTGACGACGTCGCGAGGCGTCATGACAGGGCGCGAGGCCGTCAAGGCCGGGGTCGGTGGGGAAGTACTCTGTAACGTATGGTGAATTTCTGATTGCTGATTTCTGATTGTTGATTGATTGGATCAAATCAGCAATCAGCAATCGACAATCAGCAATTCAAGGATCAGGTATATGTCTCGAATCGGAAAGAAACCCATCGCGATCCCCAAGGGCGTCAAGGTTGACACCCAGCCTGGCGTCGTGGAGATCCAGGGCCCGAAAGGCAAGCTGCGTCAGCCGCTGCCGGCAGGCATCGGCTTCGAGGTCGAAGGCGATCAGCTGCACGCGCGAACGCTGCGCGAGGACCCGGAGCTCGGCAAGTTTCACGGCCTCGCACGCAGTCTGGTCGCGAATGCCGTGCGCGGTGTCACCGAGGGGTTCCGCAAGGATCTCGACATTGTCGGCGTCGGCTACCGCGCGGAGCTCAAGGGGAAGCAGGTCGTTTTCGCGCTGGGATACTCGCATGCGGTCGTATTCGACATCCCCGCGGGGATCGACATCGCCATCGACAAGCAGACGCACATCACGGTGACCGGTATCGATCGCCAGGCGGTCGGACAGGTGGCGGCGAACATCCGGCGGCTGCGAAAGCCCGATCCCTACAAGCAGAAGGGCGTCCGGTACACCGGCGAGGTATTGAAGAAGAAGGCGGGAAAGACGGGCGCGAAATGAAGATCAACACCACGAAGGATCGCCGCACACGAATTGCGCTGAGGCAGCGGAAGCGCATCGCGGGCACGCCCGAACGGCCGCGCCTGCGCGTCTTCCGCAGTGTGTCGCACATCTACGCGCAGGTCATCGACGACATGAGCGGGACGACGCTCGCGTCGGCAGCGAGCACCGAACCGTCCCTGAAAGAGGCCTTTTCAGGATCGACGCGGGGTGGCAACGTGGCCGGTGCGAAAGCACTCGGCAAGACCATCGCCGAGCGTCTCATCGACAAGGGCATCAAGCGGGTCGTTTTCGACCGTGGCGGATTTCTCTACCACGGCCGGATCCGGGCGGTGGCAGAAGCGGCGCGAGAAGCGGGTTTGGAGTTCTAGCTCCCAGCGTCCGGCTTCCAGCTTCCAGCTGGATGGCAGGAGCACGGGAGAACACATGTGGCCGGCCGCAGCAAGATCAGGCTGGAAGCTGGCAGCTGGAAACTGGAAGCTATGATTGAAACACGAGAGAAAATCGACGCGTCGCAGCTGGACCTCAAAGACACGGTCGTGAACATCAGCCGCGTCACGAAGGTCGTCAAGGGCGGCAAGAACCTGAGCTTTAGTGCGCTCGTCGTCGTGGGTGACGGCCAGGGCGTCGTCGGCTTCGGCGTCGGCAAGGCGAAGGAAGTACCCTCGGCGATCAAGAAGGGCATCGAGGCGGCGAAGAAGTCACTTATCCGTGTGCCGCTGGCGGGGACGACGGTGCCGCATCCGGTGCTGGGGCGTTTCGGCGCCGGCCAGGTGCTGCTCAAGCCGGCGCCGGATGGCACGGGCATCATTGCGGGCGGCGCGGTGCGCGCGGTCGTCGAGTCGTGCGGGATTCAGAACGTGCTGACCAAGTCGATTGGATCGGCCAATTCCCACAACGTGGTGCGCGCGACGTTTGCCGGGCTCAAGGGCCTGAAGGATCCCGCCGCGGTGCGGCGGCTGCGCGGCAAGGAAGAGCAGCCGGGCGATCTCGCCGCGGCAACCCGATAGGCGATCATGGCGAAGAAGAGCACAAAGAAGAGCAGCGACGTCGCGAAGGTCCGGATCAAGCTGATTCGAAGCCCGATTGGCTTCGACAGGACGCAGGCCCGAACGGTACAGGGCATGGGCCTCAGACGGATTGGCCACACAGTGGAGCTGGTGGACACGCCCGCGACGCGCGGCATGATCCTCAAGGTGCGACACTTGGTGGAAGTAGAGTGAATTTCTGAATGCTGAATTCTGAATGCTGATGAAATCATTCAGCATTCAGCATTCGAAACTCAGCATTTCAAGGACACGAGTTATGGATCTCAGTAATCTCCGGCCCCCGAAGGGCGCGACCCACTCGAAGAAGCGGATTGGCCGGGGCCAGGGTTCGGGACAGGGTGTGCAGGCTGGACGGGGCCACAAGGGTGCGAAGTCCCGCTCCGGTTTCAAGCACAAGCGCGGGTTTGAAGGCGGCCAGATGCCGCTGCACCGGCGTGTGCCCAAGCGTGGGTTCCACAACCCGTTCCGCCAGGAGTTCGAGGTCGTCAACCTCGATGCGCTCGGCGAGCGGTTCGATGCGGGGACGGAAGTCACCCCCGAGCTCTTGCGGGAGAAGGGATTGATCGGCCGCGCCGGCAAGATCAAGGTGCTGGCGCGAGGCGATATCTCGAAGGCGCTGACCGTTCGCGCACACAAGTTCAGCGGCAAGGCGGCAGAGAAGATCGCCGCGGCCGGTGGTAAGGCCGAAGTCCTCGCATAGGGGGCGGTATGGAAAGCCTGAAGAACATCTTCGCGGTTGCAGACCTCAGGAAGCGTGTCCTGTTCACGCTCGGCCTGCTCGCGGTCTATCGCGTCGGCGGCCACATTCCGACCCCGGGCATCAATAAAGAGGCGCTGGCGGCGCTCGTCGACCAGGCGAAGAACACGATGTTCGGTCTGTACGACATGTTCTCGGGCAAGAACCTGTCGCAGATGACGATCTTCGCGCTCGGCATCATGCCGTACATCAGCTCGTCGATCATCCTGCAGCTGCTGACGGTCGTGTGGCCGTACCTGGAGCGGCTCTCGAAGGAAGGCGAGCTGGGGCGACGCAAGATCACGCAGTACACCCGCTACGGGACGATTCTCCTCAGCGTCGTTCAGGCACTGGGCATCGCGTATTTCCTCGAGAAGAACACCGGCATCGCCGGTGGGCTGCCGCTGGTGTACAGCCCGGGCTGGGGTTTCCGTCTGATGACGGTGCTCACCTTGACGACGGGCACCTGTTTCATCATGTGGCTCGGCGAACAGATTACCGAGCGCGGCATCGGCAACGGCATGTCGCTCATCATCTTCGCGGGCATCGTCGTCAACCTGCCGCACGCGGTCATCACGACCCTGGAGCAGCTGCGGACGGGACAGATGGGGCTCGTGCGCCTGCTCCTGCTGATCGTGTTGATGGCGGCCGTCATCGCCGCGATCGTGTTCGTCGAACGTGGGCACAGGCGCGTCACGGTGCAGTACGCGAAACGCGTCGTCGGGCGGCGTATGTACGGCGGATCGAGCACCCACATTCCGCTCAAGGTGAACACGGGCGGCGTCATCCCGGTGATTTTTGCCTCGTCCATTCTGGCGTTCCCGGCGACCCTGGCGCCGCTCATTCAGGAAGGCGGCCGTCTGGGCTTTCTCCGACGGCCAATCGAGCAGATCGCGCCAGGCATGCCGCTGCACGATCTGCTGTACATCGTCGGCATCATTTTCTTCTGCTACTTCTACACCGCCATCATCTTCAATCCGGATGACGTGGCGGAGAACATGCGGAAGTACGGCGGGTTCATTCCCGGGATTCGTCCCGGCAAGCGGACCGCCGAATACATCGACACGATCCTGACGCGCATCACGCTCGTCGGCGCGATTTACCTCGCGATCGTGGCGATCCTGCCGCAATTTTTGATCAGCGGCCTCAAGGTCGCGCCGATTCCGTTCATCGGGGAGAAGCTCGATTTCTATCTGCCGAAGTTCATCACCGAAGGCATGAACGTGCAGTTCTACTTCGGCGGGACCTCGCTCCTCATCATCGTTGGCGTCGCCATGGACACCGTGCAGCAGGTCGAGTCGCAGCTCATCATGCGCCACTACGACGGCTTCATGAAGAAGACGCGGATCAGGGGACGGCGGGGACAGTAGTGGTGGCACACCAGGGAGACTGCCCCGGCGCCATCAATGTCGTGATGCTCGGACCGCCCGGTGCCGGCAAGGGCACGCAGGCGGAGCGCCTGTCGCGTACGCGCAAGCTGCCGAAGATCTCGACCGGCGACATCCTGCGGGAGTCGGTTCAGGCCGGGACGGAGTTCGGCCGCGCGGCGAAGCAGACGATGGAAGCCGGCAACCTGGTGGGCGACGACTTGATGATCGCCATCGTGCAGGATCGGTTGAACCGGCCGGATGCCAAGTGCGGTTTCGTGCTGGATGGATTTCCGCGAACCGTGGTGCAGGCAACCGCGCTCGATCGGATGGTGGCCAATCGCGGGCCGCTGGTCGTGCTCGACATGGTCGTGCCCGAGGAAGTGCTCGCGCGCCGGCTCGCGACCCGGCGGATTTGCAGCAAGTGCGGGTCGACCGCGGCGCCGGATTGGACAACTGCTTGCGGCAAGTGCGGCGCGGCGCTCGTCACGCGCGTGGACGATGGAATCGAGATCGTGACGGAACGACTCAAGGTGTACCAGCGGCAGACGAAACCTCTCGTCGAGGACTATTCGAGCCGCCCGAACTTCAGCTCGATTGACGGGAACCGTCCGCCGGATGTCGTCACCGCGGCGGTCGATGCTGCCTTGAATGCGGCGATTGGCGCCGCAGGACGCGGGGTCGCACAGTGATTGTCTGCAAATCGCCGGCGGAACTGGAGCGGATGCGGGCGGCGAATGCGCTCGTCGCGGACGTGCTTGCCGAACTCGCGACGATGGTGGCTCCAGGCGTCACCACGAAGGACCTGGACGAGGCGGCGGAGAAGCTCGTGAGGGACGGCGGCGCCGAACCGGCGTTCAAGGGATACCGCGGTTATCCGTCGACGCTGTGCGCGTCGGTGAACGAACAGGTGGTGCACGGCATCCCGTCGAACCGCTCGTTGAACGAGGGAGACATCATCTCGCTCGACATGGGCGTGAAGCTGAATGGGTTCTTTGGAGATTCGGCGGTCACCGTCCCGGTCGGCACGGTGTCCGAGGAGGCGGCCACGCTCCTGCGCATCACGCGTGAGGCACTGGAGCAAGGGATCGCCCAGGTGAAGCTCGGCGGCCGCGTGTCGGACATCGGCCACGCGATCCAGCAGCACGTCGAGGCTCACGGATTCTCGGTTGTCCGCGAGTTCGTGGGACACGGGATTGGCGCTGCGCTTCACGAGGAGCCGCAGATTGCGAACTACGGCGAGCCGGGACGCGGACCGAGACTGGCTGAGGGGATGACGCTGGCGATCGAGCCGATGGTGAATCTCGGCCGGCCGGCGGTCAAGGTCCTGGCGGATGGCTGGACGGCCGTGACAAAGGACGGGAGCCTGTCGGCGCACTTCGAGCACACCGTGGCGGTCACCAAGAACGGTCCGCTCGTCTTGACCCGCCGGAGCGTGCCGGCGTCGGCGGCGTGATCGGTGCTTTCGCTTTCCGGCCATTAGCGGAGGCGGACATGCGGACGCGACAGGAATGCAGGACCCACGCGAACTCGAGCGGCGGGCGATTTTGGTGGAAGGGATCGTGCGGGAGTCGCTCCCGTACGCGCAGTACCGGGTGGAGATCGACGGTCCGCGCCAGGTGATCGCGCACACACCGGGCGGGCCGGGCCGAAACTTCGTCCGGGTGTTGATTGGCGATCGCGTGCGACTCGAACTGTCGCCGAAGGATCTGGGGCGCGGGCGGATTGTGGCCGTGATTCGATAGTTTCTCGCGATTCGCAGTTCGCGGTTCGCGGTTCGCGACAGGATACAGTTATGAAGGTGAGAGCGTCGGTCAAACGGATTTGTGACAAGTGCAAGATCGTGCGGCGCCGCGGCGTGGTGCGCGTGATCTGCTCGAATCAGAAGCATAAACAGAGACAGGGCTAGGACTGCAGATTGGCGACTGGCGATTGCGGATTTGGCGATTGCAGATTGCCGATTGTGATTGCCGATTGTTGATTGTGATTGCAGATTGTTGATTTAGAGGGTTCAAGAAAATGGCACGCATTGCTGGCGTCGATCTCCCCCGGGCGAAGCGGATCGAGATCGGGCTCACCTATATCTACGGCATCGGCCGCAAGCGCTCCATGGACATCCTGGGCGCGGCCGGGGTCAGCCCCGACATCCGTATCAAGGATCTCTCCGAAGACGATGTGCGGAAGATCAGCCGGGTGATTGAAGAGCAGGGGGGCGTCGAGGGAGACCTCCGTAAGGAGATCTCGATGAACATCAAGCGGCTGATGGAAATCGGCAGCTATCGGGGCCTCCGCCACCGGCGGAATCTGCCCGTGCGCGGACAACGGACGAAGACGAACGCGCGCACGCGCAAGGGACCGCGCAAGGGCGCGGTCGCGAAGAAAAAGACTGTTTAATCGCAAGCTGGACACTGGAAGCTAGAGTTTTATGGCAAAAAACGACCCCATCGACGCGTCAGCTCTACCAGAAGGTGGAGACAAGAAGAAGGCCGGACGTCCTGCGAAGAAGAAGGCGTTCAAGAAGCGCGGCGAAAAGCGCATCGTGCATCACGGCTTCGCGCACATCCAGGCGTCGTTCAACAACACGATCATCACGATCACCGATCCCGAGGGCGCGGTCGTGGCCTGGTCGAGCGCTGGCGGCATTGGATTCAAGGGATCGCGCAAGGGGACGCCATTTGCGGCGACGCAGGCGGCCATCGCGGCCGGCAACGCGGCGAAGGCGTTCGGCATGCGCAGCGTGGAAGTACGCGTGAAGGGCCCGGGCGCCGGACGCGAATCGGCCATCCGCGCCCTGCAGACGATCGGGATCGACGTCAAGTCGATCCGCGACGTGACCCCGATTCCGCACAACGGGTGCCGGCCGCCAAAGAGGAGACGGGTGTAATTGGTGAATTGGTGAATTGGTGAATTCGTGAATTGAGCGCGCAGGCGCCCGGTTCACTCACTCACCACTTCACTGATTCGCGAATTCACCAATTGTTCAGACAAGGATCAAGGATACAAGAATGGCCCGTTACATCGGAGCGGTTTGCCGGCTGTGCCGGCGCGAAGGCATGAAGCTCTTTCTGAAGGGCGAGCGCTGCTACACGGAGAAGTGCGCGATCGAGAAGCGCAACCTGCCGCCGGGTCAGCACGGAAAACTGCGCAAGGCGAAGCTGGTGGGCTACGGCCTGCAGCTCCGCGAAAAACAGAAGGTCAAGCGCATTTATGGCGTGCTCGAGAACCAGTTCCGCCGCTATTTCGAGATGGCGGATCGGCAGCGCGGCATCACCGGCGAGACGCTGCTGCAGCTGCTCGAGCGGCGGTTCGACAACGTCATCTACCGGCTCGGGCTCGCGACCTCACGCGCCCAGGCGCGTCAATTCGTGCGCCACGGGCACTTCCTCGTGAACGGCAAGAAGGTCGATGTGCCGTCCTACTCGTTGAAGGCGGGAGACGTCGTAAGCGTCCGCGGCACGAGCGCGGAGAATGCGGCGATCCAGCACGCAATGGAAGAAGTGAAGGGCCGCGGCATCCCCGAATGGCTGTTGTTCGACGTGGGCCAGATGACCGGCCGCGTGGCCTCGCTGCCGACGCGCGCGCAGATCAACCTGCCCGTTCAGGAGCAGCTGATCGTCGAGTTGTATAGCAAATAAGAAATCATCGATCGAGCTCCCCGCCCGCAGCCTTCCCGGACCTGCGGTGGGAGGCGGAGAGCGAAATGGCAGGTCCGGCTGGCGCCCACGTTCGGGCGCTTGTTCTGAAAGGTACCAACAAGATGCTCTGGAAAGGTTTTCAGCGGCCCAAGCGGCTGGAGTTCGAGCGCGAAACGCTCACGGAACGATTTGGACGTTTTTACGCGCAGCCGTTCGAGCGCGGCTTCGGCACCACGGTGGGCAACGCCCTGCGCCGTGTATTGCTGTCCTCGATCGAGGGAGCCGCGGTCACCGCGGTCAAGATTGACGGCGTTCTTCACGAGTTCTCGCCGATTCCCGGAGTCGTCGAGGATGCGACCGACATCATCCTGAACCTCAAGCAAGTGCCGTTGAAGATGCACGTGGATACCACGAAGACGCTGTACCTGCGCATCGACAAGCCGGGCGAGGTGAAGGCGCGCGACATCGAGACCGACGCCGACGTCGAGATCCTCGAGCCTGACGCGCACATCGCGACCGTCGCGGAGAACGGCAAGCTGCACATGGAGATGCGCGTGAAGCGCGGCCGGGGCTACGTCTCGGCGGACAAGAACTTCGACGAGGATCTCGGCATCGGCTGGATCCCGATCGACTCCGTGCACTCGCCGATCAAGAAGGTCAACTATCTGGTCGAGGCCGCGCGCCTGGGACAGACGACCGACTACGACAAGCTGACGGTTGACGTGTGGACCAACGGATCGGTGACGCCGCGCGACGCCATGTCGCTGTCGGCGAAGCTCATTCGTGACCACCTGAACATCTTCATCAACCTCGAGGACGTGGGCGACCTGCAGCAGGACGCGGCAACCGATCAGCCGCGGGCCGCACTCAACGAGAATCTCGACAAGAGCGTCGAGGAACTGGAGCTCTCGGTCCGGTCCTACAACTGCCTGAAGAACGCGAACATCAGGACCATTCGCGAGCTCGTGCAGAAGACCGAAGGGGAAATGCTGAAGACCAAGAACTTCGGCCGCAAGTCCCTGAACGAGATCAAGGAGATCCTGTCGGGGATGGGATTGAGCCTCGGCATGCGGCTCGATCAGCCCACGGCGCAGGCGCAGGACTAGCGTCGCGAGCCGCGGCGGCACAAGGATCAGAACAATGCGTCACAGAGTCAGTCACCGTAAACTCGGCCGCACGACGGAGCACCGCATCGCGCTGCTCCGGAACCAGGCTGAAGCGCTCATTCGTCATGAGCGCATCGAGACCACGATGCCGAAAGCGAAGGAGCTTCGGCCCTTCGTCGAGCGGCTGATCACGATTGCCAAGCGCGGAATCGCCGGAGGCGAGGCCAACGGCAAATCGCTGCACGCGCGCCGCATGGTGCTTCGCGACATTCAGGATCGCGACGTCGTGGGCAAGCTGTTCGACACGATTGCGCCGCGGTTCGAGTCGCGTCCGGGCGGCTACACGCGGATTCTTCGACTCGGCTACCGCCGCGGCGACAGCGCCGAGGTGGCGCAGATCGAACTCGTGGGCAGCGAGTACAACCCCAACGCCGAAGCCGAAAAGACCGAAGCGGCGGCCAAGGCCAAGCCGAAGAGCGTCGGTGGCCGGCTGCGCGCGGCGGCCGAGCGGCTCCGCGGCAAGAAGGCCCAGAACGCAGAGGAAGGGGCCGAGGACGCGGGCGGCGAGAACAAGGCCAAGCCGAAGCGGCAGCTCAAGAGCGACAAGGGCGGTCGCGCAACGACGAAGGGCAAAGCCGCACAAACGCGAGCCCCGCGAAAAGCAGGGGGCTCATAAAGTCTAAAAGTTAAAAGTGAAAAGTTAGAAGGGGACAAGGGAAAATATTTTCTCTTGTCCCTTTCGCCGTTTTCGGGTGAGTAGCTCTGTACTTTTCCCTTTTAACTTTTAACTTTTAACTTTCAACTTTTAACTTTCATACCTCTTCCGTCGCCTCGTGTCCTCTCTCTGCCTTCGCCGCCGCGATGATCTTGCCGTGCAGGTGCGAGGGCACTTCCTCGTAGTGTGAGAACTCCATGTGGTACGAGCCGCGGCCGCCGGTGGCCGATGTGAGGTGCTGCTCGTAGGTGAGCATCTCGGACATCGGGACCTTCGCGCGGATGATCGTCGACGCACCGCGCGAGTCCATGCCGCCGATGCGTCCGCGCCGGCCGTTCAGATCGCCCATCAGGTCGCCGGCATAGTCGCTCGGGGCGTAGACCTCGACGTCCATGATGGGTTCGAGCAGTGTCGGCCGCGCGCGGGACATGCCGTCCTTGAAGGCCAGCGAGCCCGCCATCTTGAAGGACATTTCGCTCGAGTCCACCGGGTGGTAGGACCCATCGAAAACGCTCGCGCGAAAATCGACCATCGGATAACCGGCGAGGAAGCCGCGCAGCCGCGCGTCCTGAATGCCCTTCTCGATCGCCGGCACGAACTGGCGCGGGATGGATCCGCCGAAGATATCGTTGACGAACTCGAAGTCGGCGCCTCTGGGCAGCGGCTCGAACTTCACCTTGCAGTCGCCGAACTGTCCATGGCCGCCGGTCTGCTTCTTGTGCCGGCCGTGGGCCTCGGTTGCGGCCGTGATGGTTTCCCGGTACGGAATCCGTGGCAGCTTCAGATTCACTTCCACGCCGAACCGGCGCTTCAGCTTCGCGACGGTGACCTCGATGTGCGATTGTCCCTGGCCGGCCAGCAGGAGTTCCTTGGTCTGCGCGTCCCGCGTGTAGTTGATCGTGGGATCTTCCTCCTGCAGCCGGTGGAGCGCCGTGCTGATCTTTTCTTCGTCGCCGCGGCTCTTGGGCTCGATCGCGTACGAAATCACCGGCTCGGGAAACTTGGTCCCCGCGAGTGTAAAGGCGACGGCCTTGTCGGCGATCAGATCGTTCGTCTGACTTTCCTTCAGCTTCGCGACCGCGCCGATGTCTCCTGCTTTGATCTCCGGGACGTTGGTTTGGGCCTTTCCCTGAAGCAGCACGAGATGCCCGAGCCGTTCCGGCGTGTCCTTGGTGATGTTGTGGACCGTCGAGTCCGCTTTCAGGACGCCCGAGACCACACGGAACATCGTGATGCGCCCGGCGAATGGGTCGGCAACCGTCTTCCAGATAAACGCGGCCGCCGGCCCCTCGCTCGACGCGCTGATCTGGGTGTCGTCGCCAGACTTGATCGCCTTGGCTTTCAACGGCCGTTCCGCTGGGGAGGGCACGTAGGCCACGAGGGCCTCCAGGAGCGGCTGGATCCCGATGTTCGCGGTGGCGGAGGCGCACAGGACGGGGAACACGCGTCCCGCGGTGATGCCGCGCTTGAGTCCCGACAACAGCTCGTCTTGCGTCAACGTCCCGGCATCAAAGAACTTCTCCATCAGCGTATCGTCCGCCTCGGCGACCATCTCGATGAGGGCCTCGCGGGCCGACTGAGCCGACGCCTCGAGATCGGGCGGAATCGCGCTCTCGGACGGCTTTCCGCTGCCGTCGCTCCCGAACGTCCAGGCCTTCATCGCGACGAGGTCGATCACGCCGCGGAACGACTTCTCTTCTCCGATCGGAAGCTGCACCGGCACAACGGACCGGCCGAACACGGCGCGCAGCGACTCGAGCGATCGATCCAGGCTCGCGCGCTCGCGATCGAGCCGATTCAGCACGACGATGCGGGGCACCTCGAGCTCGGCCGCCGCTTCCCAGACCTTCTCGGTCGAAACTTCCACGCCGGCGACCGCATCGACGACGACGAGGGCGCCGTCCGAGACACGCAGCGCCGCGCGCGCGTCGCTCAGGAAATTCGCCATGCCGGGCGTGTCGATGAAATTGATCTTGTGCTTGTTCCACTCGACGTAGGCGAGACTGCACGCCAGCGTGTGCTTGCGGGCGATCTCCTCCTCGTCGTAGTCCGTCACCGTCGTGCCGTCGTCCACGCGCCCGAATCGATTGACCGCGCCGGCATCGAACAGCAGCGCCGAAACGAGCTGTGTCTTGCCGGCGCCGCTATGGCCGACGAGGGCGACGTTTCTTATGGCAGGGGCGTCATAGACCTTCATGTTGGTCCTCCGAAGCTACCAGCTTCCAGCTTCCGGCTTCCAGCTCTTGTCACTGGGAGACCTATTTCAGCTGCTGCACCAGCCCGGACAGCATTCGCCGAACCTCCTGGAGCTGTTCGGTCAGTCTTCCGTGCAACTGCACCGGCAGGAACTGGAGATCTCGGGCAAGAAGCAAATCATACTCAAGTTCATTGCAGGAACCCAAGGAGTGCCAGAGACTGGCTGCTGGCTTCTGGCGGCTGGCTTTTGGCCGGCGAACGAATCGCGCCAGATCGACGGGTCTGCTGAGCTATTCGTATCGGAGGGCTTCGATCGGGTCCAGCCGCGACGCTTTAATCGCCGGGAAGAGGCCAAAGAAAATCCCGACGCTGGCCGAGAATCCGATGCCGATGGCGAAGGACCACCAGGGGAGCGAGATGGGGAAGCCGGAGAGCCAGTGGACGAGCAGGCCGATGGCGCTGCCGAAGACGATGCCGAGGACGCCGCCGAGCGAGGTGAGGAAGGCGGCCTCGATGAGAAACTGCCAGAGGATCTCGCGGCGGCGTGCGCCCAGCGCCTTGCGGACGCCGATTTCGCGCGTGCGCTCGGTGACCGAGATCATCATGATGGCCATCACGCCGATGCCGCCGACCATCAGCGCAATCGAGGAGATCACGACCAGCGCGAGGAAGGTGGCGCGGCTGACCTGATCCCAGATCTTGAGCGCCGCGTCCTGCGTGGCGAGGTCGAAGTCATTCGCCTGATCGAGCCGGAGCGTGTGCCGGGCGCGCATCAGCGCCTCGACTTCGCGCATCGCCTGATCCCGCCCCGCCTCCTCGCGCGGCACGACCGCGACCATGGCGGTCCGGAAGACCGCCGGGTTGAACGTGCCCGGCGTGATCTTGACCGAGCCCTTCAGTACCTTGCCGAAGAACTTCTCGTGCGTCGTATAGGGAATGACCGCGAGGTCGTCGGCACCCTGCGCGAGCCCGCCCAGGTTGGGCCGCGGGCCCAGCACGCCAATGACGGTGAACTCGTCGGCGCCCAGCCGCACCTTCTTGCCGATCGGATCCGTGTTCGGGAAGAGCGACAGATACGGCGTCTGGCCGAGCACGACGAGCTGCTTCCGATGGTCCACTTCGCCCGGCACGAAGAAGCGGCCCATCTCCAGCTTGACGAAGTTGACGGCCGCGAAATTCTCCGTCGCGCCCATGATGGTCAGCTGCTTCGTCCGGTCGTGGCCGTAATACATCCGCGAGCGGGCATTCCCCATCATCCCGAGCCACACGTCCACCAGCGCGACCGACGGGCAGTCGCGCGCTATCGCCCGCGCATCCTCGATCGTGATGTTCGGCCGCCGCGCGACCTCGAGGAAGCTCTTGCCGCTGAGGATGGTCAGGCCGCTGAACTTCTGGACGAGGATCGTGTTCGGCCCGAGCGCGCGGATCGAGTCCCGCAGCGACTCGTCGAAGCCGCGGATGAGCGACGTCATGCCGACAATCGACGTGATGCCGATCACCACGCCGAGCACGGTCAGCGCCGAGCGCATCTTGTTCGCGCGCAGCGTATCGACCGCCATCGTCATGATCTCGGCCAGGAGGCCGGTGCGAATCTGTGCCATATTTCGCAATCAGCAATCAGCAATCAGCAATCAGCAATGAAGAGACTCATTCCCGCCGCAACGCCTCAATCGGATCCAGGCGCGCGGCCCGGATCGCGGGGTACAACCCGAAAAACAGGCCCACCAGGGCCGTGATGCCGACGCCAATCGCGACCGACCAGAGCTGCACGTCGGCGGGCAGCGGCGACACCTTGCTGATGATCACCGCCAGGATGAAGCCGAGCCCCGTCCCGATCAGCCCGCCCATCGTCGACAGCGTCGCCGACTCGGTCAGAATCTGCCAGATGATGTCGAGCCGCCGCGCGCCGAGCGCCTTGCGCAGCCCGATCTCGCGCGTCCGTTCGCTGACCACCATCAGCATGATGTTCATGATCACGATCCCGCCGACGACCAGCGACAGCGCCACCACGCCGATCAGAATCGCGAAGATGCCGTTGGTCGCCGTGTGATAGATCCCCAGCAGCGTGTCCGACGCGAACATGCCGAAGTTGTCCGGCTTGTTGGCCGGCAGCCGCCGTTCGATCCGCAGCGCGACCGTCGCGTCGTCCATGGCCGTCTGCGTCAGGTCCGGGGTGCGCGGCTTGACGATCAGCTGCAGGTTCGGACGCACCCCGAACAGCTTCTCGAAGATGCCGAGCGGGATGATCGCGAATTCGTCCTGCGACTGCCCGAGAAACGACCCCTTCTTCTCGCTGACGCCGATGACCCGGAAGTGCAGCCCGGCGAGCTTGATCGTCTTGTCGAGCGGCTCGGCGCCTTTGAACAGGCGGTCGGCCGTGTCGGCGCCCAGCACCACGACCGGCACCGAACGATCTACCTCGCTCGAGCTGATCAAACGGCCCGAGGCGGCCGTGAAGGTCCCAAACTGCAGGTAGTCGCGCGACACCCCCTGGATCTGGACCGAGTCGACCGACTCGTCGCGATACTCGGCCCGGCCGCCCGCGCCGGCCTGGACCGCTACGGCGCCGATGGCGTCGCCGAACTTCCGGATGGCGGTCGCCTCGCTCACTTTCAGCGGGGGGTTCCCGCGAATCCGCTCTTCGTCTTCCTGCGTCCGGACGACCGGGTAGCGCTGAATGGTGAAGGTATCGGCGCCGACCCCCGACACGATCGCGTTGGTCACGTAGCCGTTCATCCCCTGGATCAGCGACACCACCGCGATGATCGACGTCACCGCCACGATGTTTCCCAGCACCGTGAGAAACGATCGCAGCTTGTTCGACCAGATCGCGCTCAGCGCCAGCCCGACCGCTTCGAAAAAGAGCTGCATGACCTCCGGTCCTGTGATTACTTCGCCGCGCCCGGCGCGCGTTTCGGCGCGGCCTCGACCTTCACGGCGACGCCGTCGCCCAGCTCGCGAACCGATGCGAACGGACCGACAATGACCTGGTCCGCCTCCTTGAGGCCGGACACGACTTCAAAGTACTTCTCACCTGCGATACCGGTCTTCACCGGAACGAACACGGCCTTCGCGTCGCGAACGACGAAGACACCCTCGAGCTCCTTGCGCTCCTGGCCGGGCTTGAGCTCGGCGGCCTCGACGCCCCCGCTGCGCGGCCGCGATCGCTTGTCGGTCGCATCATCGCGGACGATGTTGCCTTCCTTGTCGACCACCATCTCGCGAATCGTCATCGCCTGGATGGGCACGCCGAGCGCGCTGTCGCGTGTGGCGGTGGTGATTTCAGCCGTGCACGTGAATCCCGGACGCACCTCGGCGATCGCCGTGTCGAGCGTGACTTTCACCGAGAAAGTTCGTCGCCTGCGTCGCCGCGGTGCTGCCGGTCGTCTGAATCGGGCTGTTGCCGATTTCCGTGACCTTGCCCCAGAACGTCTTGCCCGGCATCGCGTCGACGGTGACCTTCGTTTTCTGTCCGAGCGCGATGAACGGCAGATCCGTTTCGTCCACGTTGACCTGTGCCTCGATCGATCGACATGTCCGCAACCGTCAACAGAACCGTCCCGGCGTTGTTCATCGTGCCGATGACCACCGTTTCCCCTTGCTCGATGTTGCGGCGCGTCACGATGCCGTCAATCGGCGATTCGATGCGGACCTTGCTCAGGTCGAATTGCGCGCTTTCGAGCGTCGCCTTCTCCTGCTGCATCCGGAGCTCCTGGGTTTTGAGGTTCTGCTCCTGCGACTTCAGATCCGTCTGGCGCATCTTGAGGTCGTTCTCGGCGCGCTCGAGCGTCTCGCGCGTCGTCAGGCCGCCCTTCCAGAGGTCCTGCTGACGCCGGTAGTTGTCCTCGGCCTGCTTCAGCGCGACGCGCGCGCTGTCGAGCGACACGCGCAGCTGCTCCATCTGCGACGTCGCGGCGGCAAGCGACGCCTCCGTCCGCGTGACCGCGCGTGCGAAGATTCCGCGGATCGATCTGCAGCAAGGAACTGATCTTTCTTGACACGGTCGCCTTCTTCAACGGCCAGATCCGTGACGCGACCCATCGTGTCCGCGGAGATGTTGACGAGCCGCTTCGGCTGGATCTTGCCCGATGCCGACACGATCGCTTCGAGCGGCCGTTTCTGGATCTTCTCAGTGTTGACCGTGACACCCGACGTGCGTTTGAACTTCACATTGGCGTACACAATCGCGCCGAGTACGGCCACGATCCCAACGCCAATGAAGATCTTCTTGTTCCGACTCAATGCGTTCCCCCCAAGCGGCTCATGACGGCAGCTGCCACCAACGCGATCACCGCGTAAATCCCGAACAACGTCATCGCGACGGGCTGCGTGCGCCGCTTATAGAGCACGCCGATCCCGACCGCGAGAATGAACACCCACCACACGACGAAGAGATCGATCATGCCTGCCAGCCGGGTCACGAAGGCTCCCTCCGGAAGCATCGGCAGCAGGACTGACAAGTTGGTCGCGCTGGCCATCGTCCCGCGGAAATAGTTCAACGGGCCCGTAACCAGTTGCCCGAGCGCCGATATCACGCCCGCGTGCACGACGACGCTGTATACCTGCTTGAACGTCGCGCTTCCGCCCATGAGAGCATTGAAAATCGCGAAGAGGATCCCGCCGAGCACGGCGGTGATGATCGGCGACATGATCACCACGCCCGCCGCCGTCGTGTAGGGAGCGATGCCCATCCGGCTGCGCATCTGCTGATACATCTGGTCGTTCACCTGCACGCCGAACGACTCCATCTGCCGGACCTGGGTTTCGAGCAACGCCTCCTTGCCGCCTTCAGTGGTCATCGGCAGGACCGAACCAGCCAGGATGATCGCGGTCGTCAATGCCAGCATTCCCAGCCACTTGGGATGCGCGGCGACCGACTCGAACGTGGCCCGAGGCTCCGTGATGACGCCGATAAAACGCGCAACGAGACCCTTGGGGGCAGAGTCCGCCCCTGTCTGCACAGTTGTGTTGGCCATAAGTAATGTGGAGGCTCGCCCGCGACCGAAATGGCCGGACGGGGACGAGTTGATTCTAGCACTGGAAATACGATGAAAGTGGCCGAGATGTTTCGCCGACCACAGCTGTCAAGTAGCTGTAACTCCTTGGCTTTAGGGATAAACGGCGTGCTTCTGTACGATAAGCTCAGCGCATGCCGCTTACGCGTCAATCATATGTGATGATCGCGCTGCTGCTGGGCTCGGCGAGCCCGGCCATCGCCCAGACATTCGAATCAGTTGGCACGCGGGCCGCCGGCATGGGTGGCGCTTTTGTGGCAGTGGCGGATGACGCATCGGCGGTGTACCTGGAACCCCGGCGGCCTGGCCCTGGGAAACATGTTCACGCTGGTGGTCGACAACGGGGTCACGAGCGCACACGGAAAAAATCTGAGCCAGGGGTCTCGCGACGGCTCCGGCTTCCTTCTCGCCCTCGGAATGCCCGCGATCGGCCTCTCGTACTACCGGCTGGAAGTGAATTCGGTCAAACCCTCCAGCCTTCCGACAGCTGAGCCCCTGGACGACCGACAATCCCCCGTGAGGCAGGCGCAGCTTGCGTCGCTGACGACGCAGAACCTCGGTGCCACCCTGGTTCAGTCGCTGGCGCCGGGAATTGCAGTCGGTACCACCCTGAGATTTGTCCACGGTCTCGCGGCAGCCGCGGTCGTTCCCGACGCGGATCGAGATGCCTTGCTGAAGGTTGCCAGCGAACTGCAGACGACCGGAACGGACAAGTTCGACGCAGACGTCGGCGTGATCGCCGGTAGCGGCCACGTGAAGATGGGTTTCACGATGCGGAATCTGCTGGCGCCCTCGTTCAACGTTCGGGGCAGTCTCGGTGCCGCTGACGCTCGAGCGTCAGGCGCGCGTTGGGGTAGCCGTTACGCCAGTGGATGGATGGGCGGTGGCGGCGGATTTCGATATCACCAGCAACCCCAGCCCCGAAGGCGATGTGAGGAGCATCGCCGTGGGGACGGAAGGTCGCCTCAGACGCAAAGTCATGGTTCGCAGCGGGTTCCGTTTCAGCACGACGGGATCGGCGCGGCCGAGCGTTGCGGCTGGCGGTTCTTACAGTGTTGCGGGCCCCTTTCTGATTGATGCGCAAGCCACATGGGGCTCTGATGCCGCCACCCGGGGATGGGGGATTTCCGGTCGGCTCGTTTACTAGCCAATCACGCCTCTTGACAAAAAGTGTCAATCCATGAGCTAATCCTAACTCCCCAGCCTAGAAGAACCTTTTTGTGTGCGGCACCTCGTGTGTGGCATACGCTCCCCGCTTTTCAGAGCCTGAACGATGCCCGTTCGCATTGGCGACTTATTGCTGAAGGAGAAGCGCATTACCCCTGCGCAGCTGCAGGAAGCGCTCTCCTATCGAAGACCGAATGGCGGGAAGCTCGGCTATAACCTCGTCAAGCTTGGTTTCGTCAAGGACGAAGAGATCACTGCTCTTCTGAGCAAGCAGTACGGTGTTCCTTCCATCAACCTGACGCAGTTCGAGATCGATCCCGGCATCATCAAGCTCATTCCCGCGGAAACCGCGCACAAGTATCAGATCGTTCCGTTGAGCCGATCCGGCGCCACGCTGACGATCGCGATGACGGATCCGACGAACGTCTTCGCCATGGACGACATCAAGTTCATGACGGGGTACAACGTCGAACCGGTCGTGGCGTCGGAAACGGCGGTCGCGGACGCGATCGCCCGGTACTACGCCGCGCCAAGCGCTCGCGGCAAGGGGACAGGCGACGGTCAGGCCGGGGGGGCGGATGGCGCGATCTCCTCTGGGGCGGCCTCGCTCGACTTCGTCACCAGGGCGCTCGAGGAAACGACGGCGGTTGTTGACGACGACGTCGAGGTGCTCGAGGAGCTCGACCAGATCGACGTCGCATCGCTGGAGAAGCAGGGCGGCGAAGCGCCGATCATCCGTCTCGTGAACCTGATGCTGATGTCCTCGATCCAGAAGGCGCGAGCGACATTCACATCGAGCCGTACGAGAAGGAATTCCGCGTCCGGTTCCGCATCGACGGCATCCTCTACAACGTGATGGCGCCGCCGATGAAATTCCGCGACGCGATCACGTCGCGCATCGAAGATCATGGCGAAGCTGGACATCGCCGAGAAGCGGCTGCCGCAGGACGGCCGCATCAAGATCCGCTTCGCTGCCGACACGCGGCACGAAGAGATCGACTTCCGCGTCTCGTCCCTGCCGACGTTGTTCGGCGAAAAGATCGTCCTGCGTCTGCTCGACAAAGACAAGTTGATGCTCGACATGACGAAGCTCGGCTTCGAGCGGCGTCGCTCAAGAAGCTCGAAATCGCGATCGCCAAGCCGTGGGGCATGGTGCTCGTGACCGGCCCGACCGGAAGCGGCAAGACGAACACGCTCTATTCGTCCATCTCGAAGATCAACACGACGGAAACGAACATCATGACCGCCGAGGACCCGGTCGAGTTCAACCTCGTGGGCGTCAACCAGGTCCAGGTGCGCGAGAACATCGGGTTGAACTTCGCGGCCGCGCTGCGGTCGTTCCTCCGTCAGGACCCCAACATCATTCTCGTCGGTGAAATCCGGGACTTCGAGACGGCGGAAATCGCCGTGAAGGCCGCCCTCACCGGTCACCTCGTGCTCTCGACGCTTCACACGAACGATGCGCCCAGCACGATCAACCGGTTGATGAACATGGGCATCGAGCCGTTCCTCGTCGCGAGCTCGGTCAACCTGATCTGTGCCCAGCGCCTCGTGCGCCGCGTGTGCTCCAACTGCAAGATCGACGAGCCGCACGCGCCCCAGGCGCTCGTCGAGGCGGGATTCACGCAGGAGGAGGCGCAGAAAGTGATTCCGAAGAAGGGGACCGGCTGCGAGAAGTGCAACAACACCGGCTACAAGGGACGCGTGGGTCTCTACGAGGTGATGGAAATCGGCGAGGAGCTCCGCGAGCTGATCCTCGTCGGCGCATCCGGGCTCGAGCTCCGGCGTAAGGCGATCGAGGAAGGGATGATCACGCTGCGACGGAGCGGGCTGCACAAGGTGATGGAAGGCGTCACGACGATCGAAGAAGTCGCACGAGAAACGGTCAAGTAATTGCTGATTGTTGGATTGAGCTGACACATGGCCACACTGCCCGAACTGCTACAGACGCTCGTCGAAGTGAACGGATCCGATCTGCATATCACCACGCAGACGCCGCCGCAGATTCGCGTGCATGGCAAGCTGCAGACGCTCGATCTGCCGCCGCTCGGTCCCGCGGAAACGAAGGGGCTGGCGTACAGCGTGCTCACCGACTCGCAGAAGAAACGGTTCGAAGAGACGCTCGAACTGGACTTCTCGTTCGGCATCCGCGGCCTCGCGCGCTTCCGGTGCAATGTCTTCAACCAGCGTGGCGCCGTCGCGGCGGTCTACCGGGTCATTCCAGAGCAGATCAAGAGTTTCGACGAGCTCGAGTCTCCCGCCAGTTCTCGCCACGCTCGCCGATCGGCCCCGTGGGCTGGTGCTCGTCACCGGCCCGACGGGAAGCGGCAAGTCGACGACGCTCGCCGCGATGATCGACAAGATCAACACCGAGCGCCGTGAGCACATCCTCACGATCGAAGACCCGATCGAGTACATCCACCCGCACAAGGGGTGCCTCGTGAATCAGCGCGAGGTCCACAGCGACACGCACGGGTTCGCGGCGGCGCTGCGCGCCGCGCTTCGCGAGGACCCCGACATCGTGCTCATCGGCGAGTTGCGCGATCTCGAAACGATCGAGTCAGCGTTGCGGATTGCCGAAACCGGCCACCTCACGTTCGCCACGCTGCACACGAATTCCGCCGCGCAGACGATCAACCGCGTCATCGACGTCTTCCCCGCGCATCAGCAGGGACAGATTCGAACGCAGCTCTCGCTGGTGCTCGAAGGCATCGTCTGTCAGGCGCTGATGCCGCGTGCGGACGGACAGGGGCGCGTGATTTCGCTCGAGGTGCTGATCCCGACGCCTGCGATTCGCAACCTGATTCGCGACGACAAGGTCCACCAGATCTATTCGACGATGCAGACCGGGCAGGAGAAGTTCGGCATGCAGACGATGAATCAGTCGCTGGCGACGCTTTATCAGAAGCGGCTGATCTCGCTCGAGACCGCCATCGGCGCATCGTCGTTGAAGGATGAACTGGAGCAGATGATCAGCCGCGGCGCGGGCGTGGTGCCCAACGCCGGCATGTCACGGCCGGGGATGCCGGCGAGGACCGGGACGAGATAGTTTATGCCTACATTCGCGTATTCGGGACGGACCCGTGCGGGACAAACGGTCACGGGCGAGCGCGTGGCGGACACGATGGATGCGGCGGTCTCCGCGCTGCGGCGCGAGCAGATCATGGTGACGCGGATCGACGCCGCGAAGGCCGCAAAGATCGCGAAGGCGGCCAAGCCGGCCGGGCCCAAGGGCGGCAAGTCGGTTCCGGCGAAGAACCTCGCGATCTTCACGCGGCAGTTCTCCGTCATGATCGACGCCGGCCTGCCGCTCGTCCAGTGCCTCGAGATTCTCGGCAAGCAGGAGCCGCACAAGAATTTTGCCGCGGTGATCCTCAAAGTGCGCGAGGATGTCGAATCGGGCGCGGCGCTCGCCGACGCCATGAAGAAGCACCCGAAGACGTTCGACGGGCTCTTCTCCAACATGATTGCCGCCGGTGAAGCCGGCGGTATTCTCGACACCATTCTGAAGCGCCTGGCGGTCTACATCGAGAAAAACGTCAAGTTGAAGGGCGAAGTGAAGTCCGCGATGATCTATCCGGTCGCGGTCATCGTGATCGCGGGCCTGGTCGTAGCGGCGATCCTGTGGAAGGTCATCCCGACGTTTGCGAGCCTGTTCGCCGGCCTCGGCGCCCAGTTGCCGATGCCGACGCGCGTGGTCATCGCCGCGAGCGACATGCTGGTCAGTTACGGATGGATCGGCGTGATTCTGGCCGGGATGCTCGGGTACGCGCTGAAACAGTCCTACGCCACCAACAACGGGCGTCACCTGATCGACGCGCTGATGTTGAAGCTGCCGATTCTGGGGAACATTCTGCGGAAGGTCGCGGTCGCCAGGTTCTGCCGCACCCTCTCGACGCTGCTGGCCTCGGGCGTTCCGATTCTGGACGGCCTCGACATCACCGCGAGGACCGCGGGGAACGCCATCATCGAGGACGCGGTGCAGACCACCCGGACCAGCATCGAGCGCGGCGAAACGATCTCCCAGCCACTTCGCGAGACGAACGTGTTCCCCTCGATGGTCGTGCAGATGATCAACGTCGGCGAGACCACCGGCGCGCTGGATGCGATGCTCAGCAAGATCGCCGACTTCTACGAGGACGAGGTCGACACGGCGGTGGCCGGACTCCTGACGCTGATGGAACCGGTGATGATCGCGTTCCTCGGTGTCATCGTCGGCGGCATCGTCATCGCGATGTATCTGCCGATCTTCGATTTGATCAGCAAGCTGACGTAACGTGCACACTTTACGAGCCAAGCTTCTGTGGCTGATGGCGGGCCGTGCGGCCGTCATCACGCTGCTGCTTGGCTCGGCGCTGCTCATCCGGCTGAAGTTTCCGGGCGCGTTCCCGATCGATCCCTTCTTCGTCCTGATCGGCATCACCTACGCGCTGACCGCCATCTACGGGATGGTGCTCAAGTACTCGGAGAAGAACCGCTGGCTGGTGGACGTGCAGCTCGGGTGCGACGCCGTGATTGTCTCGGCGATCGTGTACATCACGAACGGGATCTCCAGCTACTTCTCGTCGCTCTATACGCTCCCGATCATCGCCGCGAGCACGATTCAGTCGCGGCGCGGCGGCATGATGGTCGCCGTGCTGAGCTCGTTGCTGTACAGCGGGCTCGTGCTGGCGCAGTATTACGGCGCGGGTGTCCTTCCGGGAGTCGTGGAGTACGACTCCCTGCCGGCGTTCCGGATTGCCGTCTTCACCGTCGGCCTGAACATCTTCGGGTTCTTTGCGGTGGCGGTCCTGAGCGGCTACCTCGCCGAGAGCGTCCGGCGCGCGGACGAACAGCTGGCTGCCACGTCGAATCAGCTGGCCGACCTGCAGGCCTTCAGTCAACACATCATCAACAGCCTCACGAGCGGCCTGGCGACGACGGACGTCGAAGGCCGGGTGCTGACGTTCAATCGGGCCGCAGAGGGAATCTGCGGCATCACGGCGAAGGACGCCGTCGGCCGCTCGATCGTTGACGTGCTGCAATTGCCCGATGCCCTGGCGGATGGCATGTTCGGGCCGCGCGAGGGGCGTCCCCGGCTGCCGCGCATCGAGATCGCATTTACGCGAAGCGGGTACGGAACGATCGAGCTCGGCCTGAGCACGGCGCTCCTCTACACGCCCCGCGGAGAGACCGGCTTCATCTTCACGTTTCAGGACGTCACCGAATCCCGGAAGCTCGAGCGCGAAGCGCGCGTCCAACAGCGGCTCGCAGCCGTCGGAGAGATGGCGGCAGGGATCGCGCACGAGATCCGCAATCCGCTCGCGTCGATGTCAGGGTCCATCTCAATCCTGCGCCAGGAGCTTCCGCTGACCGGGGAGCAGTCGCAGCTGATGGACATCGTGCTGCGTGAGTCCGATCGGTTGAACGAGACCATCCGCAGCTTCCTCGCCTATGCCCGTCCGCAACGGGCGAACACGAGCCGGATGGACGTGCGACAGGTCGTCACCGACACGGCCACGCTCCTGCAGAACAACGCGGAGCTCGTCGTCGATGGGCACCGCATAGAAGTGGACGTGCCCCAGGATCCCGTCTGGTACGTCGCCGATGCGAACCAGATCCGTCAGGTCGTCTGGAATCTCGCGACGAACGGACTGCGCGCCATGCCGAATGGTGGCGTGCTCCGGCTGTCGGTGGTGCGGCGCGAAGACGACGCCAGCGGACCTCGCGAGACGCTGATCCGCGTCGAAGATCAGGGTGTCGGCATTGCGCCCGAGGAGCTCGACGGAATCTTTCAACCTTTTCGCGGCGGGTTCGAGCGTGGCACGGGGCTCGGCCTGGCGATCGTTCACCGGATTGTCAGCGACTATGGCGGTGAAGTGCACGTGAGCTCCGAGCGTGGCATCGGCACGCGGGTGGAAGTCACGCTGCCCCTGACGGCTCCCGCGGCTGATGATGCGCGGGCGATGTTGAATTGACCATGACCACCGGAGTTCAGACCGACCCGTCGCGGACCGCCCATGCGCCGGCTCGTGTGCTTGTCGTGGACGATGAGCGCTCGATGCGCGAGCTGCTGTCGATTGTGTTGCGCCGGGACGGGTACGACGTGCTGATTGCGGAAGACGGCGCGGCGGGCCTCGAACTCCTGAAGCGTGAACGAGTCGACATCCTCATCACGGACATCCGGATGCCCCAGATGAACGGTGTGGATCTGCTTCGGGAAGCCAAGCGGATCGCACCCGACATCGTCAGCATCGTGATGACGGCATTTGCGACGACCGAAACAGCGGTCGAGGCGCTTCGGCTTGGCGCGACGGACTACGTCACCAAGTCGAAGGATACGGCGGCTGAACTGCGAGTCCGAGTCGGGAGAGAGCTCGAACGGAGGCGGCTGCAGCAGGAAAACGTCCTGCTCAAGCGCGTGCTACGCAAGGAGCATCAGTTCTCGAACATCATCGGTACCAGCTCGCCGATGCTGGCGCTGTTCCAACTGATTGAGACGATTGCGCCAATGGGTAGCACCGTGCTCATCACGGGAGAATCGGGCACCGGCAAAGAACTCATCGCGCGGGCGATTCACGTGAATTCGCCGCGCCGGGACCGCCCGTTCGTGGCGGTGAACTGCGGCGCCCTGTCGGAAACGCTGCTCGATTCGGAGTTGTTCGGCCACATGCGCGGCGCGTTCACCGGGGCGGACAGCAACAAGAAAGGGCTGATCGAGGTCGCTGAAAAGGGCACGATCTTCCTCGATGAAATCGGCGAGATGAGCCCTGTCGTCCAGGTGAAGCTCTTGCGCGTGCTGCAGGAGCGGAAGTTCCGCCGGCTTGGCGGCACCGAGGAGATCGACGCGGACATCCGCATCCTTGCGGCGACCAACCGCGATCTCACGAAGATGGTGGCGGATGGATCGTTCCGCGAGGATCTCTTCTACCGGATCAATGTCATCCCGATGCGGGTGCCACCGTTGCGAGAGCGGCCGGAGGACATCCCGGTGCTCGCCGAACACTTCGTCGCCCGGTTTGCCGAGCAGATGGGGAAGGGCGTCACCGGGATTTCCGGCGGCGCGCTCACGCTCCTCAAGCACCACAACTGGCCGGGAAATATCCGGGAGCTCGAAAACGCCATGGAGCGGGCCGTGGCGCTCGAACGGACGCCAATGGTCCTGCCCGACAGCCTGCCCGAGCAACTCAATCGGGCCCCCGGGGACGCGCCGGCTGTCGCACCGGCCGATGCGTTTCCGGATGCCGGCTTCGACCTCGAGCGCCACGTTCAGGGCATCGAGCGCGAGTACATCGCCGAGGCCCTTCGCCGCGCGGGCGGCGTCAAGGTCAAGGCCGCCGAACTGCTCGGCATGAGCTTCCGGTCCTTCCGCTACTACACCAAGAAGTACAACCTCAAATAAGGGTTCTACGGGGTTCTGCAGGGTTCTACGGGGTTCTACAAGGTTCGTTCGGGGTGCCGGAACCTGGAAGAACCTTGAACGAACCCCCAGAACCTTGTAGAACCTGAGAACCAGCAGACCCTGACATTTAACGCCACCTGAGGTTGACAAAATCTGTCAGGTCGCCCAAAATTGTCAGCAGAATTTCCCGTCCATCGCACTCCGCGATCCAGTCTTAACTGCATGACGGCCTAGGCGTTACGCCTCAGCCAGCAATAGCTCTGCAGGGCTGGCACCGCCGTTGCTGAAAGACGCCGCGTCGGCCGCTGGGCTGCACTGGGCCGACCGACTACAACAGTCCACGCGGCCATCGAATTTCTTAGTGAGGAGCAGAGTCATGAAAGTTCGTAACCAGAAGGGTTTCACGCTCATCGAGCTGCTGATCGTTGTGGCGATCATCGGCATCATCGCGGCGATCGCGGTTCCCGGTCTTCTCCGCGCCCGCATGTCAGGTAACGAGTCGTCCGCCATCGGTTCGCTCCGCGCCATCAACACGGCGAATGCGAGCTACTCGTCAGCGGCCGGCCAGGGTGGTTACTCGACCGACCTGAAGGTGCTCGGCGCTCCGTGCCCGGGCAGCGCGCAGGGATTCATTTCGCCCGACCTTGGTGACCCCGCGCTTCCGAGCCCGGTTGTGAAGTCCGGCTACAACGTGCTGGTGGCCGTCTCGGCGACCGGTGCGGCGGGCCCGAACGACTGCAACGGCGTGGCTACGCAGACCGACTACTATGCGACGTCGCTTCCCGTGACCGTCGGCACGACCGGCAACCGCGGGTTCTCGAGCAATGCGGCGGGCACGATCTTCTTCGATCCGACCGGCATCGCGCCGACGGAAGCGCAGATGGCCCCCGGCGGCGGCGGCACGCCGATTCAGTAGCCTCTGGTTCGATTTCGGGTTACAACGAGGGACGGCCGGTTCATGCCGGCGTCCCTCGTTGCTTTTTGGTGTAGCTCCAATGCGATCTTCGACCCGTGCTCGGCTGAATAACCCGTCCGGCTTCACGCTTGTCGAGCTCCTCATCGTCCTGTCCATCGTGGGCATCCTCGCGTCGGTGTCCATGGCGATTTACCGCAACTCGCGCGTGAACGCCGGGGAAACGAGCGCCGTCGCGACCCTCCAGGCGATCAATGAAGCCCAGTTTGCGTTTTCCCAGTTGTGCGGAAACCAGCGATACGCCCCGACCCTGGCGAGCCTGGGCACGCCGATGCCGACCAGCGGACAGGCGTTCCTCGGTCCGGACCTCGCGGTGGACCCTCTCGCAAAAGGCGGGTATCAGTTCACCATGGGAGGCACGGCTGTCACGGACACGGCATTGACGTGTACGGGCGGCACCCCGGTCGAGTCGTACCAGGTGACTGCCGATCCGGCCAGGCCGGGACTTTCCGGCATCCGTTATTTCGCGACCAATACCGATCGCGTGCTGTATGTCGACGCGATCAAGTCCTTTGCGCCGGACATGGCGGAGACCGGTCCGCCTGCTCACGGCGCTGAAATGAAGTAAACTGGCAACTCGAGCATGAGCAAGTTGAGCCGCACGCTGCTGATGGCTTTTGCCGCGCTTGGACTCTCTGCGGCTTCAGCTTCGAGCTACGTCCACTATCACCTGCTGACCGATCCCGGGTATTCGAGCTTCTGCGACGTCAACGCGACGGTCAACTGCACGCAGGCCTACCTGAGTTCGTACGGAAGCCTGTGGGGCGTCCCTGTCGCGCTTTTCGGGGTGTTCTTCTTCACGCTCGTGCTTCTGCTTGCCGGCGTCGGAGGCCGCCCCGGTTCGCAGGTGCAGGACGCGGTTCCCGCCTACATTTTCGCGATTTCCACCGTGGGCCTGGCGTTCATTCTCTATCTTGGCTGGGCGTCGTACGTGCAGCTCAAGACGTTCTGCCTGTTGTGCGCCGTGACTTACGTCTCGGTGATTGCCATCTTTATTGTGTCTGGTGGAGCCACGACTTTTCCCATGACTACGCTGCCGCGCCGCATTCCGCGCGACGTTCGCGCGCTCGTCTCGAGTCCCATCGCGCTCGTCCTGGCGCTTCTGTTCGCTGGCGGCGCCGGCACGGCGATCAGTGCATTCCCGGGCGAGGCGGGGCGCCATCAGGCGCCGCCGCCATTGAGGACGCTCACCGATCAGGAGCGCGCCGATGTGGCGAAGTGGTGGGCTCAGCAGCCGACGATCGACACACCAATGCCGATGGGTGGCGCGAAGGTCATGGTCGTGGTCTTCAGCGACTTCCAGTGCCCGCACTGCCGCGCGGCGCACGAGGCGTACAAGGGCCTGATCGCGAAGTACGCGTCGAATCCCCAGGTGCACTTCGTGCTCAAACACTTTCCGCTCGAAGGCGAGTGCAACTCGTACGCGCCCGATGGGGGTCACACTGCGGCATGCGAAGCCGCCGCGGCGGTCGTGGAGGCCCGGAAGACCGGGAAGGCCGAGGTCATGACCGACTGGCTGTTCGACAACCAGGAGAAGCTGACGCCGTCTGGTGTGCGCGTCGCCGCGCACGATGTTGGCGGTGTCGCCGATTTCAATGGCGGCTATGCGGAGGCATTGACGGAGGTCAAGGCCGACGCGAATCTCGGCGGCCAGATTGGCGTCGGGTCGACGCCGACCCTCGTCCTGAACAACCGGAAACTTCCCGCTGGCGTCGTGGATGCGGCTGCCCTCGACGCCCTGATCGATCTGGAGCTGAAGCGATCGAAGTAGCCTGACCGTCTGCCGGCCATGCCTTCTGCGATTCGAATAGACGAACTCACCAAGGACTACGCGATCGGCTTCTGGCGGCGGCACACCTACCGCGCGCTGGATCGTCTGTCGCTCGACATCGAGCCCGGGGAGATCTTCGGCTTCCTCGGTCCGAACGGCGCCGGCAAGACCACGACGCTCAAGCTGCTGATGCAGCTGATCTTTCCGACATCCGGGCGGGCCGAGATTCTCGGCCGGCCGGTCGGCGACGTCAGCGTACGCCGCCGCATCGGCTACCTTCCCGAGAATCCGTACTTCTACGACTACCTCACCGCCGAAGAGTTGCTGACGCTACTTCGCGCGATCTGTTCGGCTACCGAGGAGTTGATCGCCGCAAGCGCGTCGCTGACCTCCTGGACCGCGTCGGCATCGGCGCGGAGCGCCGGCTCCAGCTGCGCAAGTTCTCGAAAGGCATGATTCAGCGCGTCGGGATCGCGCAGGCGCTGCTGAACGACCCCGAGGTCGTCTTTCTCGACGAGCCGATGTCCGGGCTCGATCCGCTCGGCCGGCGTGACGTGCGAGCGTTGATCCTGCGAGCTGCGCGACCAGGGTCGCACGGTCTTCTTCAGCTCCCACATCCTCGCGGATGCCGAGGCGCTCTGCAGCCGGGTGGCGGTCGTCGCCGGCGGCCGGCTCGCGGCAGCCGGGACGTTGACCGACATTCTCGCCTTCGAGGTTCACGGCTGGGAACTCGTGATCTCGGGCCTCTCGCCCGAAGTGCTGGCAAGGGTGACGCCGCGAGTTCGTCGCGCCATCGAGATTTCTCCAGGCCGCTACGCGCTGGAGCTGTCGCTCGATCAGCCGCCCGATCGCATCTTGGCGGATCTGACGGCGGCGGGCGCGTCGCTCGTGTCGCTGAACCCGATGCGCGACACGCTGGAAGACTTCTTCGTGCAACGCGTTGCGGAGATGGGCGCCGGAGCGCGGACGCCCGCCGCCGGGGAGTCACGTGCGGGCCGTTAGGGGGTTGCGGTCAACGTATTCCGGGAATCGGTGCGCGACCGCGTGCCCTACAACCTGGTGGTGTTCGCGGTCCTCCTGATTGCGTCCTCGTATCTCCTTGGCCAGCTCACCGCCGGACAGGACGTCAAGATCATCAAGGACCTCGGGCTGGCCGCGACGTCGGTGTTCGGGCTGTTCATCGCCATCTTCATCGGCATCGGCCTGGTGTCGAAGGAAGTCGAACGGCGCAGCATCTACGCGCTGCTCTCCAAGCCGATCAGCCGGTCACAGTTCATTGTCGGGAAGTACGCCGGCCTCGTGCTGACGCTGGCGGTCAACGTGAGCGTCATGACGATCGCGCTCTACGTCGTCCTGGCCTACATGGCGTGGACGGAACCGCCGACGATCCGCGCCGGCTGGGACGCGCCCGGCATGGATCCCGCGCTCCTGAAGGCCATCTTCCTCATCTTCATCGAGCTGATGCTCGTGACCGCGATCGCCCTCTTCTTCTCGACGTTCTCGACGCCCATCCTCTCGGCGGCGTTGACCTTCGGCCTCTACATCGTCGGCCACTTCAACGCCGACCTGAAGAACTTCGAACAGGTCGTCAGTTCGAGAGCAGCCGCCTAGCTCGCACGCGGCGCCTATCACGTGCTGCCCGATCTCTCCGCGTTCGACGTCAAGACCGAAGTCGTGCACGGCCTGCCGGTGACGCTCGGATACATGGGAAGCACGGCCGCGTACGGCGTGGCCTACATCGTCGGCGCTCCTGCTCGTGTCCACGTTCATCTTCTCGAGGCGGGACTTCAAGTGAAGGCACGCCGCGATATTGCCGTCGTCGTGCTGGCCGCAGGCGCCTTCGTGGTCGCCGTATCGCTGCAGATCATGCGCGATCGCTGGTACCCGCGCGACGATGTCGAGCGCGAACAGATTCTGTACGTCCGATCCGGAGCCGCGTTAAAGCGGATGGCCCTCGCGTTCGACGCGCTGGCGGCGGACGTCTACTGGATCCGTGCGATTCAGCACTACGGCGGCGAGCGCCTGTCGGGCCCGAAGGCGCAGACCAAGTACGAGCTGCTCTACCCGCTGCTCGATCTCACGACCACGCTCGATCCGTACTTCAAGATTGCCTATCGGTTCGGCGCGATCTTTCTGAGCGAGGCCTATCCGGGCGGTCCGGGCCGTCCCGATCAGGCGATCGCGCTTCTCGCAAAAGGCCATCGCCGCAGCCGCACAAGTGGCAGTATTACCACGACATCGCGTTCGTCTATTACTGGCACCTGCGCGACTACGAGACAGCGGCGACCTGGTTTCAGCGTGCCGCCGCGCAGCCGGACGCGCCGAACTGGCTCCAGCCGCTGGCCGCGTCCATGCTGCGTGCATGGAAATGACCGTGCGGCGGCACGTTTTCTCTGGCAGCAGATCGCGAAGTCGGAGGAAGCGTGGCTGCGTCGGACCGCCGAGCGCTCGCTGCTGCAGCTCGGCGCGCTCGATCAGATCGACCAGCTCGAGGGCGCCGTCAAGCGGTTCCCGCCGGCGGCCGGCGAGCCGTACACCTGGGATGACTTTCTGCGCAGAGGTGCTGTTCGCGCATGCCCGTCGATCCGCTCGGCACGCCCGTACGTGCTCGATCCCGTCACCGGTCGAGTCACCGTCTCGCCGCAGTCGCCGCTCTTTCCGATGCCGGCGGCGGCCGGGCGCCTCCAGTGAGCATCGACGCGTACGAGCTTGCGATGCTCATCCTGCTCGGCCTGGCGGTCGGCAGCTTTCTGAACGTCTGCATCCATCGCCTCCCGCGCAGCCAGTCGCTGAATTCACCGCCGTTCCCGGTGCCCGTCGTGCGGCTACGCGCTGCGATGGGTCGACAACATCCCGGTCGTCAGCTACGCGCTGCTCGGCGGACGCTGCCGGGAGTGCCGCGCGCCGATCTCGATCCGCTATCCGATGGTCGAACTCATCACGATGGCGCTCTTCGTGCTCCACGGCGTCGTGTTCGGGTGGAGTGCCCTCCTCCTGTCCGCGGCTGGTGTTCGCGTGCGCGATGATCGTGCTCTTCGCGATCGACCTGGAGCACCAGCTGCTGCCGAACGTCATCACGCTGCCGGGATCGTCGTCGGGCTGATCGCCAGCCCGGTGCTGCCCCCGGGCATCGTCGAGGCCGCTCATCGGCGTCGTCATTGGCGGCGGCGTGCTCTGGCTGATCGGCGAGGCGTACTACCGCTACTCGGGACAAGAGGGGATGGGCGGCGGCGACGTCAAGATGCTGGCGATGATTGGCGCGTTTCTCGGCTGGAAGCTCGTCCTCGTCACGCTCGTGTTCTCGTCGGTTGCCGGATCGGTGATTGGCCTCCTCGTCATCGCGATCCGGAAGGGCGGGATGAAGTACGCGCTGCCGTACGGGACGTTCCTCGCGCTCGGCGCCCTCGTCGCGTCGCTCGTCGGCGAGCAGCATCGTCGAATTGGTATGTGGGGCTCTGTCACCTGATGAACTAAGGCCGCGCTACTGCTCCTCCTCGGCCTGACCGCGATCGTTGCGGCACTCGCGGGTATCCTCGCGTTTGCGGTCGCGAAGATTCTTTGCCGCGGCGCGCGCCGCCACGCGCGCGGACGCGACGGAGGCGCCGAGACGGCGTTCATGGCCGCCGCGATGGAGGAGGCGCTGCAGAAGCTGCGCGCGCAGGAGCGCGCCATGAAGGCGCGGGCCGAGGCGTCCGAGCGTCTGAGCGGCGAGATCATCGCCAGCATGACGTCCGGCCTGCTCGTCGTCGGCCAGGAAGGGATGGTGCGCACGCTGAATCCGGCGGGTCGGCGCCTGCTCGGGCTTGCCGATGCCGACTGGACGGGTGACTTCCGCGAGGTGCTGCAGGGAGCGACGCCGCTCGCCGACGTCATCGACGAGTGCCTCGTCGCCCGCAGGCCCATCGTTCGCCGGACGGTGCAGATGGAGCGTGGGGCCGGCGCGACGTCGCATCTCGGCGTCACCGTCTCGCCCATCCGCGACGAAGCCGGCACGACGCACGGCGCGATCTGCCTGTTCACCGACCTGAGCGAGGTCGTCGAGCTCGAAGAGCAGCTGCGCCTGAAGGACAGCCTGGCCCGGCTGGGCGAGCTGACCGCCGGCATCGCCCACGAGTTCCGCAACGGGCTGGCGACGATTCACGGCTACGGCCGGCTGCTCGACCTCGAGCGGCTCCCCGTCGACTTCCGGCCCTACGTGCAGGGCATCCGCGACGAGACCGAGGCGCTCGGCCAGGTCGTCACCAACTTCCTGAACTTCGCCAAGCCGGCCGAACTCGATGCTCGACGCCGGTGGACATGCGGCGCCATCGCCGAGCGTGCCGGCCGAGGAGATCCGAGCCGAAGTGCGTGCGCGCGGCGGCGACGTCGACCGTGACCGGGCGAGTTCGGCACGGTCGAGGGGGACGAAGTGCTGCTGCGCCAGGCCTTCAGCAACCTGTGTCGCAACGCGCTCGAGGCCTGCGTCGATGCCGACGTGCCGCCGCGCATCGTGATCGAAGGGAGCGTCGACGGGCCCAGGGCATGCTGCGGATGACCGTGACCGACAACGGCCCGGGCGTCGATCCGGCCGTCGCGGCGCGCATGTTCCGGCCGTTCTTCACGACCAAGGCCCGCGGCACCGGCCTGGGACTCGCGCTGGTGCAGAAGATCGTCGTGACGCACAACGGCCGGGTGACGCGCCGCCAACGCCGACGGCGGCGGAGCCTGCCTGACGGTCACGCTGCCGCTCCGACGCGGCCTGATCTCGACGCCTTTCGCCAGAACTGTTAGGCGACGTTCCAGAACTGCACAACACTCTTGCCTGCAGCGTCTGATCGTCGTACCCCGCTCCCGCCGATTAAATACAAGCTGGAAAGTCACTTAGCCTCAGCCCGTCAGCGACATAGCCCGCGCGTGGCAGCCGCATTGCTCAACTAGCGGGTGCACAGATGTTCTTCCGCGCTCGCAACGATCGCGGGTTCTCGCTCACCGAGCTGATGATGGTCGTGGCGATGGTCGGCACGCTGATGGCCATCGCGCGTGCCGGTCATGACGCGACATGACGGCGACGCATCAAGCTCGAATGAGGCGGCGCGGATGGTCGAGCGCGAGCTGCAGAGCGCGCGGCTCGAAGGCGGTGTCCGTCAACCGGGTGCTGCGGGTCCGGCTGAACTGTCCGGCGGCCGGCTACTATCCGCACGGTCGAAGTGCTCGGCACGCGCCGCCGACACCGCGATCAACCGCTGCCTGCCGACGCGCCTATCCGTTTCCGCCGCCGACGACGGACCTGATGACGCGGCCGAACTTCGACGGCCCGGTGCGCGTCGCTGCCGACCGGCGCGACGGTGACGCAGCCAGTGCTCGAGTTCCAGCCCGGACGGCACGGCGGTCAACGTCGTCAGCGGCGTCGCCGCAGACGATCGACGACGCCGGTGACGATCACGGTCACGCGCAACGGCAAGTCGAAAACGGTGACGGTCAATGCATGTCGGCAAGATTCAGCTCCAGTAGCCGCGGCTTCAGCCTCGTCGAGGTCGTCGTCGCGATGGGCCTGCTGACGGTCGTGTCGCTCGGCGTCGCGCAGCTGTTCGCGCTGTCGACGCGCGCCAACCTCATCGCCCGGGGCAGACGTCGACGACGACGCTGGCCGAGCAGAAGATGGAGCAGCTCCGGTCGCTGACCTGGGGCTTCGACACCGACGGCCAGGGCCTGCCGGTCACCGACACGACGACCGAACCTGGCCGTCTATCCGCCGACGCACGAACGGCAGCGGGCCTGAATCCGTCGCCGGCCGACTCGCTCGAGCAGAACACCGCCGGGCTTCGTGGACTTCCTCGACGCGGCACGGCGCGTGGGTCGGCACCGGCACGACGCCGCCGGCGACGGCGGTCTACATCCGCCGCTGGTCGATTCAGCCGCTGCCGACGAATCCGAACAACACGCTCGTCATCCAGGTGCTGGTCACGCCGGTCGCGAACGAGGACGGCGCGGGTCGACGTCTGCGTTCACGCGCACCCGGATGGCCGGCGACGCGCTGCTCGTCGACGGTGAAAACGAGGAAGGCGTCATGACGCCGAGTGCGCGTCCGACGCTCGCGCGAAGCCGGGCTACTCGCTCATCGAGCTGCTCGTGTCGACCGCGATCATGGTGACGGTGACCGGCGCGATCTTCGCGCTGATGAACCCGTCGCAGGGCACGTCGCAGACGCAGCCGGAAGTCGCCGACATGCAGCAGCGGATGCGCGTCGGCACGGACACGCTGTTCAAGGAGCTCGTCATGGCCGGCGCGGGCCCTATCAGGGGCCGGTCACCGGCTCGCTGATCAACTTCTTCGCGCCGATCCTTCCGCGCCGGATCGGGCGCATCAGCCCCGATCCGACGACCGTCGTTCAGGACCGACGCGATCACGCTCTCGTACATCCCGAACAGCTACTCGCAGACGACGATCAGCCAGTCGATGCCGCCGCAGTCGGCCGAGTTGAAGGTGAACGATCAGCCGAACTGCCCGCCGACGGCGAGCAGTCTGTGCGGGTTCGAGGAGGGCATGGTCGTCATCATCTTCGACACCAGCGGGCAACTTCGACATGTTCACGATCACGCAGGTGCAGGACTCGCGCGGCCACCTGCAGCATCGCGGGCAGGACCTGAACTACAGCGTACGAGGCCGGCGCGTCGGTCACGCAGATCGTCAGCAACACGCTACTACCTCGATCGCACGACCAACCAGCTGATGCGCTACGACGGCGGCAGCGAACGACGCTGCCGCTCGTCGACAACGTCGTCGATCTGCAGTTCGAGCTACTTCGGCGATCCGAATCCGCCGACTGGCGCCGAAGCCGCCGCCGGCGAGGCCAACTGCCTCTACGACGCGGCCGGCAACTACGTCGGCCCTGCCGACGCTCGCCGCCGACCGACGGATCGCTGGCGGCGCTGACGCCGGCGATGCTGACCGACGGCCCGATGCTGCGGCGGCGGCGACAACGCAGTTCGACGCCGACCTGCTGCGGGTGCGCAAGGTGCGCGTGACGCTGCGCGTGCAGGTCGGCAGTCGGCGGCGCTGCGCGGCACGGACACGACGCTCTTCATGAATCCGGGCACGGCGCAAGGGCGGCGAGCAGCTCGTGCCGGACTACACCGTCACGTTCGAGGTGACGCCGCGCAACCTGAATCTGGCGCGGTGATGCGCATGACCTCACGACTTCGCGCACGGCTCGGCGAACGAAGAGGGCACGGCGCTCATCATCGCGCTGATGGCGATGATGCTGCTGACCGCGCTCGGCGCCGCCGTCGTCATGGTGAGCAACACCGAGACGCAAGATCGCGGGCAACTACCGCAACAGCCAGGAGGCGCTCTACGCCGCCGACGCCGCGGTCGAGCGCGTCGTGCAGGACCTGCTGCTGGTGCCGCGCTGGAACGACATCCTCACCGGCACGGCGCAGTCGGCATTCGTCGACGGCGGCCATGACGGACGCCGAAGACGCTGCCGGGCGGCGGCACGATCACGCTCTGCTGCGGCACGAACACGGCGACCGGCGCAGCTGCAGGCCGAGACCGACGCCGCTGAACCTGTGGGGCGCCAACAATCCGCAGTGGAAGCTGTTCGCCTGGGGTCCGCTCACGACATGCTGCCGGACGGCGACGATCGACAGCCCGATGTACGTCGCGGTCTGGATCGCCGACGACCCGGCCGACGGACTGGCACGCCGACGGCAATCCCGCTGGCCGACGTCAACGGCACGCTGACGCTGCACGCCGAGGCGATCGGCCCGACCGGCACGCGCAAGGTCATCGAAGTGACGGTCGCCCGGACGTCGAGCACCGAAATCGAGCGCGGCCAGATCGCGCAGCGCGGTCAGGAAGAGTTGAACCAGCGCGCGCGCAAGGCCGCCGTGCAGACGCCCGGGCAAGACGCTGACGCAACATGCGGATGAACAACTCGCACCGGCAACCTGGTCGGTGCAGTGATGACTGAACAGACTTGCATCAAGCCACGCCGGTCGTCGCGCGCTCGCGCCGCGCCGGCGTCACGGCGTGCGCCGCCGTCGCCGTGGCGCGGCGCTGTCTGGCCGTGCTCGTGACCGTCTGGTGGTCGGCGACCGCCTTCGCGCAGCTCGATCCGCTGCTCTTCATCAAGCGCGTGCCGCCGACCGTCATCGTCGTCGTTCGACACGTCGCTGCGGATGCTCGAGGACGGCAACGGCAACTTCTACGATCCGAACTTCTACTCGACGTCAGCGACGATCCCGCGGTGATGCCGGCGTTCCCGAGCATCGACGCCGGCGACGCAAAGACCTACCGGCGCGTCTACCAGCAACCTGCAGTACGTGGCGGCGCCGGGCAAGTACACGGCCGACATCGATCGCCGCGACGGCGGCGGTCTGGGATCCGGCGAACGCGCTGACGTCGAACGCCGCCGCCGACCTCGCCGTTCCTGGATCCGACCCGCTACGCGATCGCGAAGCAGGGGCTCGCCGCGGCGGTCGCCGAGAACGCGGGCAGCACGTATCCGCTGGGGCCTGATCAAGCTGCGCCAGAACGACGCCGGCGTGGCGAGTCGTCGCCGAACTGCGACAAGCCGGTGCAGCGTCGTCCGACTGCGCGCAGGTCGCTCTACAGGGACTCGAACCCGTGCAACGCGGCGGCGCTCGGCAAGCTACGGGATCTACGCGCCGAGCGTGGCGGCGCGAACTATTCGCTCAGGCCGCGGCGCCTGCCGGCACGGTCATGGTCACGCCGGCGGCCAACACCGCCGCGCACGATCGTCACGATCGCTGAGCGCGCGGTCCGAACGACAACGCCGGCGCTCGATTCCGGCGAGCACGGCGGGCGTCGGCTACGACGATCGGCCGATCACCTACGCGCTCGACGACGCGCGGGCGGCGGCGATCGCGGCGATGACCGCCGACTCCGCGGCCAACCGCACCTGCCGCAACACGATCGTCGTCCTCGATCACCGGCGGCAAGGACGACGGCGACGCCGCCTACAACGCGCGCGCACAATGCCGCGACGACCGCGACGTCGTTCCTGACGCGTCACGGCGAGCGGCGTGACCAAGCGCGTGCCGATCGTCGTCATCGGGGTCAAGCCGGCTGCCGCCGACGACGCGCAGCTGCAGGCGATTGCGACCAACAGCGGCGGGGTCTACTCAGAGCGTCACGACCGCGTCCGAGGTCACGGCGGCGATCAACTACGCCGTGCAGCTCGGCTTCGCGCGATCGGCGGACTTCGACGCCGGCACGACGAGCGAGTTCCTCGCCGGTCAGCCCGATCGTCGGCACCGTGAACCTGAAGAACGCGAGCGACGCCACCGGCAGCGCGCTGCCGAACACCGACATCACCGCCAACCCCGGCGGTCAGCACGCTGCCGCAGCGCAGCAACGTCATGCTCACCGCCGGCTTCGCGCTGCCGGGATTCGACGGCGTGCTGCGCGCGTTCCGCACCTACAAGCCGGTGGCCGACTCGACGAAGCCGACCGGCTGGAAGTTCGTCAACGACGGCACGCGGCTGTGGCCCGATCTCGACGGCCGGCCCTCGCTGGCCGGGCATGGCGCGGACTCCGCTCGGATCCGAACACGCGCAACATCTACACCTATCATCCCGAACGGCAGCGGCGGCGGCTCGATGGTCGCGTTCACCACGGCGAACGCGGCGACGCTGGCGCCGCACCTGGGCGACCGACGCGACGACGACCGTCGCTGATCACGTTCGATCCGCGCGCAGCCGCTCGGCGCGATCATCGGATCGACGCCGGCGCTGATGGATGCGCCGTCGCTCGATCCGCCGCCGGACGACGACTACGGCCGCGCGGATGCGCCGGCGACGTTTGCCGGCGACCACAAGGATCGGCGCGCGCATCATCTTCGTCGGCGCCAACGACGGCATGATCCACGCGATCGACGCGCGGACCGGCTACGAGGTGTGGGCGTTCATTCCGTACAACCTGCTGCCGAAGCTGCGCACGCTGCTCGACGGTCAGCCGGTCGAGCAGTTCGACTACTTCGTCGACAGCTCGCCGAAGATCGCCGAAGTGAAGCTGGGCGGCGCGTGGCAGCAGCCTGCTGCTCATCGGCGAAGGGCCCGGCGGCACGTTCTATCAGGCGTTCGACGTGACCGAAGCGGGCATGGGCGTCGACCCGGACGCCGGACGGCCTGTCGGCGGTCAACGCGATGCTGAGCCAGTTCGACACGCCGAACGAGTCGATCGTGTTCAAGTGGGCGTTCCCGAACTACGACAGCTTCGACCCGACCTACACCGCGACGTTCACCGTGACCGACGGGACGCCTGGCGGCAAGGTGCAAGCTGTATGGCGACCTGAAGGCGACGGCGACCGTTTGCGGAAAAGACCGTCGGCTTCACGCTGGTCGGACCCGGCCGTCGGTCCGCTGGACGCCGATCGCGTGACGTCAACGGCCGTCATCGTCGGGTCGGGCTACTTCCCGGACATCGAGGCGTCGATTCCCAACCGCGGCGCCTCGGCGCCGAAGGCGGGGAACGCGATGTACCTGCTCGATGCCGACACCGGGCTTGCTGCTCGGCAACGCAGCCGGCGGCGTCGTGCCCGACCGATGTCGAGCGGGTCAGGCTCCGGCAGCGGGCTGCGTCATCGTCGGCGACGTCGAGCGAACGGCCGCAAGAACGCGCTGCAGGCCGACCCGACGGCGGCCGGCGACAGTGGTGCGGTCGCCGTCGTCGAAGGCGTACCTCGGCGACATCGACGGCAAATACTGGCGGTTCAACTTCACGCCAGCCGGTGCGATCTCCGCGAACCTGATGGTCGACACCGGGCAGCCGATCTACGCCTCGTCCGCGCTGCTGTTCGTCGGCACGACCGACGTCTACATGTTCTTCGCGACCGGCAGCGATCTGCTCGCCAGCAGCGCGCCGGAGGGACCGGCACGTTCAAGCTGTACGGCCTGAAGGACAACTACCCTGCCGCAGGCGCGACGACGAAGTTCGCCGTCGATCTGGCGACGGTCACGCAACTCGGGCGGCCTGGCGACCGGCGAACGGCCGTCGACGTCGCCGTCGGTCGCCGGCGACATCGTGTTCTTCACGACGACGACGGAGACGGCGTCAACGCCGTGCGCGGACTTCAGCGCGAACCTGTATGCGGTGACCTACGCCGGTGGCGCCGCGTACGACTCGAACGGCAACGGCAAGATCGACAACAACGAGAGCCCGATCGCCAAGACGTTGGCCGGCCGCGCGACGGCGCCGTTCATCGTCGATCAGCACCTGTACATCGGCACGAGCGGGGCCAACGGGGCTCGCGTCGAGGCGTTCGGCGATCCGGAAGACTTCAACAACGGCATCGGCCAGGTTGGCGTGCGCATCCTGTCGTGGCGGGAAATTCGATAGTGGCGAATCCGATCATTTGTGAGAAATGCGGCGCCAAGGTCCGGCCCGGTCGTGACCGGTGTCCCCGCTGCCGCGCGTTCCTCACGGCGCCGGATCCTGCGCGCGCGGCGGCCGAGAGCCGGAAACTCCTCAAAATCACGGCGACCATCGTCGGTATGTTCGCGCTGCTGCTGGTCGTGCTCTGGCTGCGGCGCGGTCCGGCGTCAACGGTGTCGTCGAGGCCGGTGGCGGCTGCTCCCGCGCCGAAGCCCAAAGCGACAGACGATGCGAGCGCCAAGCCCACGACTCGACCGCAGATCGGACGCGATCGGCCATTTCTCGATGCCGCGGGAGAAGGTGCGGCGGCGTACGAGGCCGGCGACTTTGCGACCTCGCTTGCGAAGTATCAGGCTGCCATCGAGCGCAACCCGCAGGACACGGATTCGCTGAGTAACCTCGGACAAGTCCTGGTGAAAATGAACCGGCCGGCTGACGCGATTCCGTATCTGACGCGCGCTGTCTCGCTGGCTCCCGATCGTTGGGCCTATCAGTTCAACCTGGCGCGGGCGCTTGGACTCGTCGGGCGCCTGGACGAGTCCATCCAGGGCTACCGGGTTGCCCAGGGGCTCTTCCCGACCGACTACGTGACGACGTTCAATCTGGCGCTCGCCTTGCACAAGCGCGGCGACGAGGCGGCGGCGGTCGAGCAGTATCAGAAAGCCATCACGCTGCAGCCCGAGGACGCGTCGTTCCGGAAAGCGCTGGCGATCAGTTTCGAGCGTCTCCAGAAGCCCGCTGAGGCTGCGTCCGCGTACCAAGAATATCTGCGGCTGTCGCCCGATGCGGCAGACGCCGATAAGGTACGTGCGCGAATCACCGAACTGACCGGCGTGTAGCCTCTGCTACACTGAAAGGTGCCAGGCGCGTTCACGAGTTATGAGTCTCAAAATATCTGAGCGGATCGTGGTGACGGGGATCGGGCTGTTGTTCTGCCTGAAGGCCGGCGTGGCGCTGGCCCAGACGCCGCCTTCGCTCGCAGAGCTCGCTCAGAAGGAGCAGGAGCGCCGCAAGGCGCTCAAGGCAGGCTCCAGCAAGGTCTATTCGGACAAGGATCTCCCGAAGACTTCGACGCCGCCAATCGCATCGACGGTGCCATCGCCAACGGTCGTCCCGCCCGAGAGCAAGCCGGCGGAAACCAAGCCGGAGGATCAGAAGGACGAAACGTGGTGGCGCAATCGGATGGCCCAGGCCCGCGAGGCGCAGCGGCGTGGGGAGTCATTTGCCGCGGCGCTGCAGAGCCAAATCAACGGCCTGACGACCGATGTCGTCAACCGTGATGATCCGTTTCAGCGCGCAAAGCTCGCCGACAATCGTCTGAAGGCGCTCGGGGAGCTCCAGCGCGTGACGGGCGAGATCGAACAAGCCAAGAAAGACATCACTGACATCGAGGAAGAAGCGCGACGGGCCAATGTTCCTCCAGGCTGGCTGCGCTGACGAACCCGTCGAGCAGTTTCTGAGCCACCCCCCGACGCTCTCGATCGCGAAATCTGCCACGCTCGTGAGCCAGCCGCTCTAGAACCTCTCGTTTTCCCGCAAGAATCCGCCGAGCCTGTCCGAACTCCGCGCTGGACGGTGTGTTGCACCCATGTTCGGCGGGAGGTGCCGGTGTCTTCAGGTTCCGGAAGGCAGCATGCGCGCGGTTTTGCGCTCCTCGAAGTCGTGATCGCGTCCGGCGTGATCGCCGTCATCGCTGCGGGCTCGTCTGTGCTTGTGGCTATGGCAATCCATGCGAGCCGACAGTCGCGCGCTCGCACGATCGCGACCGCACTCGCCGCAGCGAAACTGGAGCAGCTCCGATCGCTCTCGTGGACACACGTCACGACTACCGGACCGGCGATCAGCATGTCGGTCTCCGATGTCACGACCGACTTGAGCAACGACCCCGCTACAGACGATGGAAACGGACTCCTGGCGTCGCCGCCTGGCACGCTGACCTCGAACATCGACGGCTATGTGGACTATCTGGACGGGGCCAGTCGTTGGGTTGGCCGCGGCGGATCTGTGCCACCGCCCGCTGTTTACATACGCCGCTGGGCCGTGCGGCCGCTTGCCAGCAATCCGGACGACTTGATGGTCCTCGAGGTGGTGGTCGGCACAAGAGGGCCGAGCGGAATGCTCCTCCCCGACGCGGTTCGCCTAGTGACCATTGAGGCCAGACAATGATCGTCACGATTCTGCGATCTCACCATGCCTGTATGCGCGGGTTTGGCCTTCTCGAGCTGCTGATCGCGACGGCCATCGGCTGCGTTCTCCTGGGCGTGCTGCTGCAGTTTGCGGTCTCGGCCCAGACATCCGCTGGCGTCCAGTCAGAGATCGCAGACCTTCATCAGCGGCTTCGCGTCGCCATGGACGCCATGCGACACGACATCACATTGGCCGGCGCTGGACCAACGCGGGGTCCTGGGCGAGGGCCTCTCACCCGCGCGTTTCCGCCGATCATGGCCGCCCGGATTGGTGCAGCCGGTGCGGATCCGGAATTGTCCTATCGCTCGGACCGAGTCAGCGTCCTGTACATCCCGGACGATGCCGCACAAACGAAGCTCGCCGGGGACATGACGTCGCCGGCGTCACCCGTTGCCATCGATGGAACGCTTCCAGGCTGCCGACCGGCCTCGGCCTGCGATTTCACTGCGGGCGCAGACGTCTTGATTTACGAGCCGGTCGGGGCCGGCGGCGCGCATGAAGTGTTCACGGTGAGTTCCGCCGACGCGGCGACCAACACTCTCACGCCGTCCGCACCACTTTCCCGATCGTATTCGGCGCAGGCACGTGTCGCGACCGTGGTGCAACGGACGTACTACCTGGATAGCTCCGGCAAGCGATTGATGGTGTACGACGGAGGGCGATCTGACGTTCCGCTGGTCGATCATGTTGTGAGCCTGCGCTTCGCGTACTACGCCGACCCACGGCCCGGCGCCGTTCAGCGCCGGCTCCAGGCGAGTCCAACTGCGCCTACGCAGGGTCTCCGCCGGTCTCACTTTTGACGAATCTTGGTGGCGATGCACCGAAGATGCTGACGCCCGGTCTCCTGACCGACGGACCTGTATGCGGTCAGGCGCCGTACCGGTTCGATGCTGACCTGCTGCGCGTTCGCCGCGTATCCGTGACGATTCGTCTCGAGGCGGAATCGGCTGAATTCCGAGGCCGGGGTAGTGCGTTCGCAACGCCCGGCATATCGCGGGGCGGCGTCAGGTTTGTACCCGATCTGGAAACGACGATCGAGGTGACACCTCGAAACATGGCACGGTGAGAGGGAGCCGATGATCTCGCTCGGGCGCCGCCGGAACTCGGAACGCGGTACCGTCTTGATCGCCACGTTGATGGTCATTGCGCTGCTCGGCACCCTGGGTGGTGCGGTCGTCCTGGTGGTGTCGACGGAAAGTCTCACTGGCGCGAACTACCAGGCCGCCCAGCAATGCCTGTACGCCGCTGATGCCGGGATCGAACGGGCCATCGGTGATCTTCGACCTCTTGCGACCTGGAGTGCGGTGCCCGCGACCGCATCGGGCTCGGCTGACCTCAACGACGGCGTGACGATCGCGCGAGCTCCCGACGGAGCCGTGCTCGATCTCCTCCAGTTGACAGCCAGGCGGCAGGCCGAGAGCGATGCGTTCTACCCGAATACTCCGAATCGCCCGGCCTGGCGGTTGTTTGCCCATGCATCACTCAACCGGATGATCGCCGGCACCGCGACCGCACCGGCATACGTCATCGTCTGGATTGGCGACGATGTGGATGAAGTGGATGGCGATCCCGCCACCGACACGAACGACGTGGTGATGATTCACGCGGAGGCATTCGGAACCCGTGGCGGCCGGCGAGTCGTAGAAGCCACGATTCAGCGGGAAGAAGCAATGGCCGCGGGGCTCCCGGGCATCATGAGAAGCGATGTTCGCTTGATCGGATGGCGCGAAGTGCGATGAGAGTCGCGCGCCTCGCTGGTGAATGATGCTAGACTCAACCGCGCGTGCCCGCTCCCGCCCAGATTCTCATCGTCGAAGACAAGGATTCCCTTCGCACCATGTTACGGCATGCCCTCGAGCGCCAGGGGCACGCGGTGATTGAAGCGCGCGATCAGCCGGAGGCTGTGAAGACGCTCCAGCAGTCGCAGCCCGCGCTGGTGCTCTCCGATCTCCGTCTGCCCGAAGGCGACGGCTTCGGCGTGCTCCGGGCGTCGAAGGAGATCGACCCCGACGTCCCCGTCATCGTGATGACCGCGTACGGCAGCATCGAGGACGCGGTGACCGCGATGAAGGAGGGCGCGCTCGACTTTCTCGCCAAGCCTGTCGATCCCGATCATCTGCTGCTGCTGGTGTCGCGTGCGCTCGAACAGCGACGGCTCGTCACGGAAAACCTTCTGATGAAGGAAGAGCTCGCCGTGCGTCGCGGCGCGCCGCAGCTCGTCGGCGACGACTCGTCGCTGCGCAAGGTGTTCGCGTCGCTGCAGCGGGCGGCCTCGACCGACACGACCGTGCTCATCGAAGGCGAGAGCGGAACCGGCAAGGAGCTCTTCGCGCGCTCGCTGCACGCGCTCAGCCCGCGCTCGGAGGCTCCCTTCGTGGCCATCAACTGCGCGGCCATCCCTGACACGCTGCTCGAGACCGAGCTCTTCGGTCACGAGAAAGGCGCCTTCACGGGTGCGGTATCGCGCAAGCCAGGCAAATTCGAAATGGCGCACCGGGGAACGTTGTTCCTCGACGAGATTGGGGATCTGCCGCTGCCGCTCCAGGCCAAGATCCTGCGCGCGCTCGAGGAGCGCCGGTTCGAGAGAGTCGGTGGAACTGCGCTGGTGACCGTCGACGTTCGGCTTGTGGCGGCCACCAATCGCGGGCTGAAGGCCGCAGTCGCGGCGCGCCGCTTCCGGGAGGATCTGTACTTCCGCTTGTCGGTTTTTCCGATTACGGTTCCACCGCTGCGCGATCGAGGCAATGATATTCCGCTCCTGGCGCGCTACTTCGTGGATCGGTTCTGCCGTGATCTCAAGAAGAAGTCGCTGGCGCTGTCGCCGGCCGCTCTCGACGCGCTTCAGGCCTATCGCTGGCCCGGCAACGTACGCGAGCTTCAGAACTGCATCGAGCGGGCGGTTATCTTGGCGGACGGGGATGCCATCCTCCCTCGTCACCTCAACCTGTCCTTCATCGAGGCGTCGCCGGTCGAAGCGCCGAATCCCTGGTCGCAGGTAGACCTGACAGGCACGCTCGGCGACGTCACCAGGCGTGCCGTGGCGGAAGTCGAGCGCCTGAAGATCCGCGAGGTGCTGCATGAAGCCGACGGCAACAAGGGCCGCGCGTCTGAGCTGCTTCAGATCAGCTACAAGAATCTGCTCGCCAAACTGAAGGAACACGCGATCGAATAAGCCGCAATCACTCTTTCAGTCCGATCGCCACCAGCGCGCGCGTCAGCTCCTGCGTCGACACGTCGGTGACGGTCGTGGCGGCGCCTATCCGTGTCGGCAGGACGAAGTGGAGCCGGCCGTCGATCACCTTCTTGTCGCGCCGTGTGGCCTCGATGATGTCGGCTGAGGAGAGGTCGCTGACCGGAGGAAGAGGCCCCAACTGTCTTATGTGCGCCGACAGGGCGTCGCGGTCGGCCTTCGGAAGCACCCCTCGCGTCGCGGCTAGTTCCGCGGCTGCCAGCATGCCGTAGGCGACCGCCTCGCCGTGCAGGAACCGGCGGTACCTCGTCACGGATTCGAGGGCATGGCCTGCGGTATGGCCGAAATTCAGCAGGCGGCGCACCCCGGACTCACGCTCGTCCTGTTCGACGATCTCCGCCTTGATGCGGCACGACTCGGACACGATGGGCAGGAGCGCTCCAGGCTCGCGCGCGAACACCGGCGTCAATGCACTTGCGGTTCGATCGAACAGCGCGCGGCTCGCGATGACGCCGTATTTCACCACCTCGTAGAGTCCGGCCCGGAACTCTCGTCGCGGAAGCGTCGACAGCAGCAAAGGATCGACGATGACCGCAGCCGGCGGGTGAAAGGCACCGATGAGGTTTTTTCCCATCGGGTGATTGACGCCCACCTTGCCGCCAACCGCGCTGTCCACCTGCGCCAGCAGGGTCGTCGGCACCTGCACGACAGGGATGCCCCGGAGATAGGTTGCGGCGGCGAAGCCTGCGATGTCGCCGGTCACACCTCCGCCTATCGCGATGATGGCGCTCGAACGATCGGCGTTTGCCCGGATGAGCGCGTCGTAGATCCGCCCGACCGTCGCCAGTTGCTTGTAGCGCTCGCCATCGGGCAGCAGAATGGGTTCTTCGTCGGCGGCGCTCCGCAGGTCATCACCATGGAAACGCCACACGATCTGGCTCGAAACGATGAAGCGGCGGGCAGGGACGCGCGCCGCGTCCATGATGGCGCGCAGCCGACTCGACGATCCGGCCGCGATCTCGATCGTGTAGGTTCCGGTGGATGTGCGGACCGGTAGTTGGACGGCTTCGGTCTGCGGCTGTCTGGAACGCATCGTCTTTTGGGATGGTAGGATAGCAGCATCAGCAGCGGCTTGGAGCTTCGCTCGGACTTTCTCATCATCGGCAGCGGCATCGCCGCGCTGCGTGCGGCCCCGGAGGTCGCCGATCACGGCGACGTGCTCATCCTCACCAAGGCCGGACCCGGAGAAGGTAATACCGGTCATGCGCAGGGAGGAATCGCGGCAGCCGTCGGTCCCGGCGATACACCTGAGCTGCATGCGGCGGACACGATGGCGGCCGGCGACGGACTCTGCGATCCACTCGCAGTCCAGGTTCTCGTCGAGGACGGTCCCCGCTTCGTTCGAGAGTTGATGGCGTGGGGTGTCCGATTCGACCGCGCGCCGGACGGGCAACCGGCGCTCGCGATGGAGGCGGCGCACAGCGCGCGACGCGTTCTGCACGCGCACGATGCCACCGGCCGCGAGATCGGCCGGGTGCTCTGGGAGCGCGCTTCGCAGTTGCCGCGCGTGACGACCCAGGATCACGCGCGGGTTGTCGGCCTCGTGATCGAAGACGGACGCTGCGTCGGCGCGCGGTTTCTCCTCGATGACGGCCGGATGGCCGTGGCGCGCGCCCGAAGCGTGCTGCTCGCGACGGGTGGCGCGGGTCAGGTCTATCACGAAACGACGAACCCGCACGTCGCCACGGGGGACGGAATTGCCATGGCGTTCGAGGCCGGCGCCGAGGTCATCGACCTGGAGTTCGTTCAGTTCCACCCGACGGCGTTGATGGTCCAGGGACAGCCGCGGTTTCTGTTGTCCGAAGCGCTGCGAGGTGAGGGCGCGCAACTGGTGAACGCGGCTGGCGAGGCGTTCATGACACGCTACGAGACCGCCGGGGATCTCGCCCCGCGCGATCGCGTCTCGCGTGCCATCGCCCGCGAGAGCCGGCGTACGAATCAGCCGGTGTACCTTTCGCTGGAACGGCTCGACCCTGATTTCGTCCACGAGCGGTTCCCGTTGATCTCCGATGCCTGCCGGCGCGCCGGGCTGGATCTCGCCCGTGATCGCATTCCTGTCGGGCCCGCGGCCCACTACGTGATGGGCGGAGTGCGGACGGATCTGGATGGACGGACGACCATCCCTGGACTCTTCGCCGCTGGCGAGGTTGCGTGCACGGGTGTGCACGGCGCCAATCGCCTCGCCAGCAATTCGCTTCTGGAAGGCCTTGTCTTTGGCGCCCGCGCAGGATGCGCGATGCGAATGGACAAAGGCTCCAGCAGTGAGCCGGCGCATCGACCGCGTGCGGCGCCGGCAGGTGGCACTGCTCCCCGGCTGCGTGCCGATCCCGTGGAACTGTCGCGACTGATGTGGCAGGACGTCGGCCTGTTCCGAGATCGCGACGGCCTGGCGCGCGCCCTGTCCGTGCTCGAACCGGCGTGGCAGGAGATGGACGCGACGCTCCAGGATGGTCCGGCGCTCGATCCGCAGGATTGGCGGACGTCGAGCATCCTGACGGTGGGCCGCCTGATCGCGCGCGCGGCGCTCCGGCGTGAAGAGAGTCGCGGCGGTCATTACCGTGCGGACTTCCCGGATCGCGACGATGTACACTGGAAGCGCAGAGTCGGCGAGAAAAAAGAATAGGGTTCTACTGGGTTCTGCGAGGTTCTACGGGGTTCTGCTAGGTTCGTTCGGTCCCTCGGATCCGGATCCCGGATCCCGGAACAACGGATCCCGGATCGTGCAAGGTTCTCTCGAAAGGGCAGTAATGGCCGAACAGACGGCGACGAAGACCGCGGACAAGAAGAAAGACGACAAGAAAGAAGCGCTCGTGACGGAGATTACGCCGCAGTCGGAAGACTTTTCGCGCTGGTATCTCGATGTCGTCAGGCGAGCGGAGCTGGCCGACTACACGCCGGTCAAGGGCTGCATGGCGATTCGTCCGTACGGCTATGCCATCTGGGAGCTGATCCAGCAGGGGCTCGACCGCCGCTTCAAGGATACGGGACACGTCAACGCGTACTTTCCGCTGTTCATCCCGGAATCGCTGCTGATGCGCGAGGCTGAACACGTCGAAGGCTTTGCGCCGCAGGTGGCGTGGGTCACGCGCGGTGGCGACGAGGATCTCGAGGAACGTCTCGTCATCCGCCCGACATCGGAAGTCATCATCGGGACGATGTATTCGAAGTGGATCAAGTCGTGGCGCGATCTGCCCGTGCTCATCAATCAGTGGGCGAACGTGGTCCGATGGGAGAAGGTCACGCGGCCATTCCTGAGAACGACGGAGTTCCTGTGGCAGGAAGGGCACACCGCCCACGAAACCGAAGCCGAGGCGCAGGACGAGACGATGCGCATTCTCGGGATCTACAAAGAATTTGCCGAAACCGAGCTGGCGATGCCCGTGATCGACGGTCAGAAGAGCGACAGTGAGAAGTTCGCCGGAGCATCTCGCACCTACTCGATTGAGGCGCTGATGGGGGATGGGCGGGCGCTCCAGGCTGGAACGTCACACAACCTTGGCCAGAACTTCGCGAAGGCGTTCGAGATTCAGTTCCAGGGCCGCGACAAGACCGTGCAGCATGCCTGGACGACGTCGTGGGGCGTGTCCACGCGTCTCATCGGCGCCGTGATCATGACGCACGGCGACGACAGCGGCCTGATCCTGCCGCCCAGGGTCGCGCCCTATCAGGTGGTCATCGTGCCCATCGCTCGAGGAAACTGGCAGGAAACGGTTCTGCCGCGGGCCCGGGAAATACAGGCCGACCTGAGGCGCCATGGCGTGCGCGTGATGCTCGACGACAACGACGCATATACGCCAGGATGGAAGTTCGCGGAATGGGAGATGCGGGGTGTGCCGCTTCGGCTCGAAATCGGTCCGAAGGACATCGAGAAGTCGCAGGTCTTGCTCGCGCGCCGCGACACACGCGAAAAGCTCCCCACGCCGATGGAGGGTCTGGCAGGAAACGTTGTCTCGCTGCTCGAAGCCATTCAGAAGAACCTCTTCGAGCGAGCCGTGAAGTTCCGCGAAGAGCGGACGAAACGGGTGTCGACCTACGACGAGTTCAAGGCGTTGATGGAAGGACGTCCTGGCTTCGTCATCGCCGGCTGGTGCGGCAGCGCCGAGTGCGAGGCACAGATCAAAGCCGAGACGCAGGCGACGCTTCGCAACATTCCGTTTGGTTCCGAGAACGTGCAGGGAACCTGCGTGAAGTGCGGCCGTGCGGCCGCCGGTGAGGCGTGGTTCGCAAAGGCGTACTAGGTGTCTAAGCGCCGGGTCGTTCGGGGAGCGCCGTCTCGTCAACCCCGACGATCCGGCTGGCTTCTGCCGCTTCTCGCGGCCGCGCTGGCGTGCGCGGCCTATCTCAATTCGCTCGACAATCCTTTCGTCTACGACGACCACGATACGGTTCTCGGCAACCGTTCGCTGGAAGACCTCTCCAACCTCCGGTTCATTCTGATCTATACGCCCTTCCGTCCGCTCGTGAACGCCTCGTATGCGCTCGATCGGTGGCTGTGGAGCTACCAGCCCCTGGGTTATCACCTGACGAATGTGGCGTCTGCATGGCCTGGTCGTCGTCTTGTTGTACGCGTGGATTCAGCGAGTCCTGGGCGATACGGTCTCCGACGCTGACGCCAGCATGCCGGCATTCGCTGGAGCAGCACTCTTCGCCGTGCACCCAATCCAGAGCGAGGCGGTCGCGTACGTGTCCGGGCGATCCGAGGTGCTGAGCGCTGTCTGGTTCATTGGCGCGCTGCTGGCGGCACGCGGAGCGATTCTGTCTGGAAGTGTCGCGCGAGCGCTGGTGGCTCTGGTTTGCGGGATTCTCGCGGCGGCGTCGAAGGAAACGGCTCTTGCGCTCCCCGTCGTTCTGCTTGCGTACGACTGGCTTCTTCGTCCCGGCGCCGATGAGGCCCGCGTGAGGAGGCTGTGGGCGCTCCTGATTCCGGTGCTGGCGGTGTTTGCTGTTGCCGGAGCCTATCGGTTTCTGGCACTGACCGGGTCTTCGATTGGATCGATGGTGCCCATCCTGAATGCGTTGACGCAGGCCATCGTGATATGGCGCTACGTCGGATTGATCGTGTGGCCGTTCGGTCAAACGGTCATGCACTCGGTCCATCATGTCACCCGGCTGGCCGATCCTCTGGCGTGGATGGCGGTTGCCGGGCTTGCCCTCGTGTGCATTCTCGGGTTTCGACTCCGCCGATCCCACCCCGTAACGATGCTGGGATTAATCTGGTTCCTTGCCGTTCTGGCGCCTTCCTCGAGCTTTCTCCCGCTTCGTGAAGGAATGGCGGAGCATCGCGTGTACCTCGCCAGCGCAGGACTGTTCATGGCTGGTGCATCGTTTGTTCAACGTTGGGTGGTTCGAGGTCGAGATAGGTCGATCTATCCGCGGTTCGCGATCGCCGCCGTTGTCGCTGTGCTCTGTGTGCTGACCGTGATGCGCAATCGAATCTGGGCCGATCCGGTCTCGCTTTGGAGCGAGGCCACGCTGCACGCCGAAGACATGTGGGAGCCGCATTACGCGCTCGCGGATTCCCTGCGCGAGGCAGGTCAGTGCGCAGCCGCCGTTCCCGAATATCAAAAGGTCGTGGCGCTTCGACCCTCTCACCGCGACGGTCACACCAATCTCGGCATCTGCCTCGCCCAAACGGGGCAACTCGACGAGGCCGAGCGCGAGTTCCGTCAGGCCTTGACTATCGATCCCGCGTTCGCGCGGGGCTACACGAACCTGGGCGCACTCGCGCTCCTGACCGGGGACCCGGTGAAGGCCCGCGACTACTATCGTGAGGCCCTCACGAAGGATGCGAACAACGTCCTTGCCCGCATCCAGCTCGCGAGCCTCTACGAGAAGACCTTTCACGACTACCATTCGGCCGCCAGGATGTGCGGGGAAGCGCGATTGCTGTCGCCTGCGACTCCGGGTGTGGTCGATTGCGTGGAACGGAATCAGCGGCTTGCGGCAGCCGAGGGGCGGTGAGCGGGGAGGCATGCGGATTCTTCACGCGATCCACGACTTCCTGCCTCGCCACCGCGCGGGCTCGGAGATTTACGCCTTCGAGCTCGCGAAGCAGTTGAGTCGGGACGCCACGGTATTCGTCCTGGCTGCTGAGTACGATCCAGCCGCAGCGCATGGCACGTTGCGATGGCGCTGGTACGACGGGCTGACGGTCGTCGAGCTCGTAAACAACTGGGAATTTGGCGGCTTTGAGGAGACGTACTCCTCGGAGCGGATCAACGCCCAGCTGGGGCACGTGCTGGACGCGACGCGTCCTGACGTCCTGCACGTACATAACCTGCTCAATCTCTCGTTCGATCTGCCACGGATGGCGAAGGAGCGTGGGATCGCCGTCGTCGCCACGCTGCACGACTACACACTCGTCTGCCCCTCCGGTGGCCAGCGCGTCCACACCGCGGAATCGCACGTCTGCCTCACCATCGATCCCGAGCGTTGTGCACGATGTTTCCCGCAGTCAGCCCTGTCGGGACAGCTGCGCGCCGGCAGCGTCGCACGCGGATCGTCAGGTCGGCTGCTGGCCCGCGCTGGCCGATTCGTCCACGAGATTGCCCCCGGCGTTGCCAGGTCTGCCGGTACGCGCGATCGATGGGCCCCCGGTTGCTGCTGGTGACATCCGCCGCCGGCTGGCGTACGCGAGGCAGGTGTTTGAAACGATCGATCTCTTCGTTGCGCCGTCCAGCTCGATGGCCAGGGAGTTCAGTCGGCTGGGGGTGCCAGCCGAGCGAATGATGGTCTCGGACTACGGCTTTCGATCGATGGGCGAAGCGCCAGTTCGTGAACGGGCGCAGGACGGGCCGCTCCGAATCGGGTTCGTGGGCACGCTCGTCTGGCACAAAGGGGTGCACGTCCTCATTGCCGCCGCCCGTGCACTGACCGGCACTTTTGAAGTGCTAATCCACGGCGACACGAACGTGTTTCCCGATTACGTTGCGGAATTGCGAGAAGCCGCGGCAGGCGCTCCGATTCGCTTTGCCGGAGGATTCGATCGCGAGCGGATGACCGAGATTTACCGGAGTTTGGATGTGCTCGTCGTGGCATCACTCTGGCCTGAAAACTCGCCGCTGGTCATTCACGAGGCGTTCATGCAGCAGATACCGGTCGTTGCGGCCAGGATCGGCGGCATGCCTGAGCTCGTTCACGACGGCGCTAACGGGCTGCTGTACGAGCCGTTTTCAGCCGATGCGCTGCGGTCGGCGCTCCAGCGATTGATCGACGATCGGTCTTACCTGGATTCACTGTCGCGTCACATATCGGAAGTGAAGACTATCCAGGAGGACGCACGCGAGTGGCAGGCTCGATATCGCACTGTGTGTGGCCGCGCGATCGAGGCAATGCCGGCACGGTCATGAGCCCGCGCATCCCCATCATCATTCCCACGAGAAATGCCGGCCCGATGCTGGACGATGTGCTGTCGGCGATCGCCGGTCAGTCCGGCCGATTTCGAGCCGGAGATTGTCGCGATCGACTCGGGATCGACGGACGGCACGGTGGACCGCTTGACGCGCCGCGGTGCGACGGTACTCGGTGTTCGGCCTGGCGAGTTCAATCATGGGCAAACGCGTAACGACGCTTTGAAGTCCGTCGACGGCGACTTCGCGGTCCTGCTCGTGCAGGATGCCATTCCCGCCTCGCCGAAGTGGCTCTCTACACTGCTGCAGCCGCTCCTGGACGACCCTGCCGTCGCCGGGACTTTCGCACGCCAAGTAGCCCGAACGCGCGGGCGAGCCGTGTCACGGCACACTACCTCGCGCAGTGGATCGCGGCGCGACCGGAGCCGCGCACGGTCGGTCCGCTCAGGCCCGAGGCATTTGCCGGCATGACTCCGCCGGATCGACACGCGATCTGCGCGTTCGACAACGTCTGTTCGTGCATCCGGATCAGTGTCTGGAAGGATCACCCGTTCGCCGCGACACCGATTGGGGAGGATCTCGAGTGGGCGCGTGACGTGCTCCTCGCGGGCCACACGCTGGCCTATGTTCCCGGTGCGGTCGTCGAGCATTCACACGAACGCCCGATCTGGTACGAGCTGCAGCGGACCTATCTCGTTCATCAGCGCCTGGAAGCCTTGTTTGGTTTGTCGACGGTGCCTACGATTGGCTCACTGGTGCGCTCGATCGCGACGACGGTTCCGGTCAATGCGAGGGTGGCGGCGCACGAGCCCCGCGCGCGGGTCCGCGCGATCCTGCGAGGCGCCGCGCTCGGAATCGCACAGCCGCTGGGTCAGTATCTCGGCGCGCGCGCAGCCCGCGAAGGGCGCGAGCTGTTGCAGATCCGCGGGATTTGAATGCGAATCCTTCAGGTCGTTCATGGGTTTCCGCCTGCCGCAAATGGCGGGACTGAGATCTACACTCGCGATCTCGCGGCGGCGCTCGCGGGCTCTGGCGATGAGGTCGCCGTGCTCACTCGGCACGCCGATGCTCATGCTCGCGAGCTTGCGCTGTGCAGGTCGACGCTCGGCGCCGTCCGGGTTTTCAGCGTCAACAATACGTTCCATTCGGGCGACTCATTCGAGGCAAGCTACGCGAATCCACTCATCGAACGCATTGCCGGCCAGGTGCTCGACGAGTGGCAGCCGGACATCGTCCATGTTCAGCATTTGACCTGTCTGTCGACCGGTATCCCGCGGCAAGCCACGCGGCGAGGCCTGCCGGTGGTGGTGACGCTCAACGACTATTGGTTGATGTGCCATCGCGGTCAACTGGTCGATCGAGAGGGCCGTCGCTGCAACGGCCCCGAGCCGGACGGATGCGCGGCGTGCCTGCCCCCGGGAGCGCTGGCGAACGCGGCGGCCTTTCGCTCTGCCAGGCGGCTGCGCTCGAGTAGCCTGCCGGGGGTAGCGCCTGTGGTCAACCTTGTCGCTCGCGCCTGGGATACCACCACCTCGGAGGATCGGATGCGCGCCGCGACGCTGGCGAGGCTCCGGCATATGCAGGCCGCTGTGGCTGGCGTCGATTTGTTCCTCGCCCCGTCCGCGACGCTGGCCTCTCAGTTTTCCTCGTTTGGCATTCCTCCGGATCGCCTCGTGCGCTGCAACCAGGGCATTGCGCTGCCACCCTTCGAGAATCGCCAGCGCTCATCGTCGAGTCAGCTGAGGCTGGGGTTCGTCGGCGGGTTGTTGCCAACCAAGGGAGCCGACCTGCTGCTCGACGCTGTGGATCGGCTGCCCGCCGGTTCAGTTGCACTCGATTTTCTGGGCGGCCACGGCGCGTACCACGGCGAAACTGAATTTGCGGCCTCGATCGAGGCTCGACTGGGTCATTCGGCGATCAGAAGGATGGGCGTCATTTCGCACGACCGGATGGCCGAAGTACTCGCAGATCTCGATGTGCTCGTCGTCCCGTCGATGTGGATCGAGAACGCGCCTTTTATCATCCGGGAAGCGTTTGCAGCGCGTGTCCCTGTCGTGGCGTCCGATCTCGGCGGGATGGCAGAGATGGTTCGACACGGCATCGATGGGTTGCTGTTTCCAGCCGGCAATGCTGACGCGTTGGCTGTGGCGCTGAAGCGGATGATTGATGAACCGGATTTGCTCGACAGGCTCAAGTCAGGGATCGTTCGGCCGATGTCGATCGAAGACGACGCCACCGCGCTGCGAGGCAAGTACAAGGAACTCCAGGCGAAGCGGGAGCGGAATCATGTGCGTGCCTCGGTGTCACGAACGACGACGCATTCGCCGCGCCCGGTCGATTTTGCCGGCGTCGTCCTGAATTACCGGACGCCGGATCAGGCGGCACTCGCGGCCGCTTCGCTGCGAGCGTCGCGGACTCCACCATCTGAGATCCTGATTGTGGACAATCACTCCGGCGACGGATCTGCCGCAATGCTGCGCCAGTCCTTCCCGGAAGCCAGGGTGATTGAGTCGGGCGACAATCTTGGATTCTCCGGTGGATGCAACCTTGGGATCCGAGCCGCCCTGGAACGGCGGCGGGAATTCATTCTGCTGTTGAACAGCGATGCCGTTCTCGCGCCGGATTCAATCGATTACTTGATGGGCGCGATGGAGAGGGATCCATCGCTCGGTATCGCGGCGCCCGTGCTGCAGTCTCGCGAGGAGCCGGACCACGTGTCGTCGGCCGGCATTTCTTTCTCCGAGCGAACCGGGCGGATGCGCCACCGGGCCGCCGGCGCGCGTGTTGCCGCTCTCGGTTCCGATGCCATTCGCATGGTCGATGCGGTCAGCGGGTGCGTGATGCTCGTCAGGCGCGAGGTCTTCGAGAAGATCGGCCTGCTGGACGAGGCGTACTTTTTCTCGTTCGAGGACGTCGATTTTTGCTTGCGCGCGCGGGCGGCCGGTTTCTTAATCGCGTGCGTGCAGGACGCGCGCGCCTATCATGAGGGCGGGCGGACGATCGGCCGGCGATCACCCAGGCGGATATATTTCGGGACCCGCAACCACCTTCGCCTGGCTGCGCGCGTGGGGCGCCGCTCCAGCCGTCCTCTTCGCCTCGGTCTCGTCGCCGGATTCAATGCCGCCTACGTCCTGATGTCGCCCGAGTCGCCGCTCATCGGCGGCCTCCGCGCGTTCGTCCGCGGGATGTGGGATCACGCCAAGGGCCGGTACGGTGCGGGATGATTCACGAAGCGCGCGGATGTCAGACTCCAGAAGAGCGATTTCCTCCACGAGCTTCTCGATGGCCTGGCGGTGCCGCGATACCACGACCGAGAAGTACAGTGACACGATGACGACGAAAAACGTCAGGACCAGCAGCAGGACAGCCGGCGGGTAGTGCACACCGAGAGCGGATGCGGCCACATCGAGAAGGTTGCGCCAGAGCGACAGCACAAGGAGCGCGGCCGCCGAGACAATCCAGATGAACGAGTACTCTTCGGTCAGCCTTCCGCGCCGAACCAGCTCGATGACGGCAACGAGCAGCCCTCCGCTAACGACGATGGAGACGAGCTGAACGACGTCAGTCATACGCCTGTCCCTCGACGAGCCGGCGGAAGGGCACCACGACAAATGCCAGCGCGGTCCGTGCCAGTGCCAGCAACGTCCGCGGCATTGTCAGCGACGTGCGTCCTGCGATCCGTGGGCGCATCCTGATCGGAACCTCCATCACATCGAGGCCGTTGCGGCTGAGAAACAGCCGCAGCTCAGGCTCGGCGTAGCCGGCCGGATGATGTCCGCTCAAAAGCCGCAGCGCACGTGGCCCGAACAGCCAGAATCCTGACGTGGGGTCGGTCACAGGCCTTCTCGTCACTGTGCTCAGGCACCAGGCGAGGAAAGCCTGGCTGATTCGGCGCAGCCCTCTGACGTCCGGCCGCCGATGAAGAAACCGGGATCCGAGCGCGACGTCCGCGCGACCCGCGACGACAGGAGCGAGCACACGGACAATGTCACAGGCGCGATGTTGCCCGTCACCGTCGATGCGGACGACGTAGTCATAGCCGGCCCGTCTCGCGTATCGAATGCCCGCCCGGACGGCGCCTCCGACGCCAAGGCGCTGCGAGAGTGTGAGCCAGCGCACTCCGAGCGTCGGCAGGATCTCAGGCGTGGCATCCGTCGAACCGTCATCGACGACCAGGATGTCCTGCAGGTGCATGACCCTGGACAAATCGGCCACGACACGCGGAAGGTTGTCCGTCTCGTTGAACGCCGGGACCACGGCCAGGATCGACACGCAACGCGCGTCCGCCTGCGTCAGATGTTCACCAAGCCTCGCGGGAGGCAGCATGGAGTGTGCGGGCCCTCGCTTGCGTTTGAGAGCCCAACGCGCGAACCACGTGATGATTGCAGCCGCCCAGGCGATGTCGCGAACAAGATGAGTTGCCGGGAAGGCGAGCGCCGCACGATCGCCTGTCCGGCGCCACGCGTGAATGCCTGCCGCCAGACGCTCGAGGAACAGCGCTCCAATGATTAGCGAAGCGACCAGGGCGGGCGGCTTCCAGTCAGCACCCGCGACCGCAATCGTGCTGGCCAGCACAAGCGCCAGGAGCGAGACTGTCATGGCTGGCGCATGCAGCATCATGATCGTCCCGGACACGTCGTCGCCCGTGGCACGCTGCGGATGGCGGGCCAGGACGTCGAGCCGGCCGTACCCGACGCCGAATTGCTGCCGCAGGTAACCGCGAAGCCCCTCGCGCCAGCAGTGAACGCTTACAGCATCGCGACAGAAGGCCAGCTTGTAGCCGCGGCGGTGGAGCCGATAGCTCAGGTCGTTGTCGTACCCATATCCCATCCGTTCATCGAGCAGCCCGACCTGGTGGAGAGCACGCGCGAGGTAGGCGGTGTTGCCGGTGCACACATGATCGACAAAGAGGCCGCGGATGCGCGAATACCGATGCTCGAGATCGCGTCCGGTGGCTCGCGCCCAGAACCCGGCGCCACGCCGGGTCATGTAGTGTCCCTGCGCGGCCGCAACCTCCGGGTCGGAGAACGCCTGGAGCAGTTCCCGAAGCCAGCCGTGCTGAAGGATCACATCCTGGTCCACCTGACAAACGATCGGATGAATGGCTTCCCGGATCCCTGTATTGATTGCGGAAGCCGCTCCGCGACCTGAACCGTGCAGGAGTCTCAGCGCGCCTTCGCGGCCGAGCTTCTGTACATACCCGGAGCGATCCGTCGGTGCTCCCATCGTCGATCGCGATGATTTCGAATGGCCGGCCATCGTGCTGAGCCATGATGCTCCGCAGCGATAGCCGCAGCGTCCTGCCGCCGTTCAGAACGGGGACGACGAAGGTCACTCCCAGGTGTGGAGGCGTCACGCACCGATCCTGCCGACACGGGCCGCGTCGTTAAGGACTGCCGCATAAAGGGCTTCGAGCTGCTCGCTGATGACGCCCGATCCGAACCGCTCGCGGGCGACGATGGCCGCCATCCGCGCGCGATTGCGCCACTGCGGCTCATTGCCGAGTACCGCTTTGATGGCGGCGGCCAGGGCGCCGATATCTGCGTGCGGGACTGTTTGTCCCCCGCCGGTTACCGCGATGACCTCTCCACAGCCGCTGTCGTTGCAGACGACGACCGGCGTTCCGCACAACAAGGCTTCGAGCGGGACAAGGCCGAAGATTTCGTCACGGGACGGATAGACGACGACCGTAGCGGCAGCGAGCGCGTCAAGTCGCTCCTGTCCCGACAGCAAACCAGTGAAAGTCACTCGCTTGCGCAATTGAAGGTTCGTGACGAGCGTCTCGACCGATCGCCCCGCGCCCATGTCGTTGCCGGCGACGACGAGCACCGCCGCAGAAGTGTCGAGCGTTGCGAACGCTCTTACCAGATCCGTCACACCCTTTCGTGGCGTGAGCTTGCCGAGAAAAAGCACGATCGGCGCGTCCCCGAGGTCCCATCGTGTCCGAAACGCGCGTGCGTCAGGGAGACGATCGACTTCCTGTTCGTCGATCGGGTTTGGAATCTGAACGATCGCGGATTCCGAGATGCCAATCGCGCGAAGCTGGCTCGCCTCGGCGCGAGAGACGGCAATCACGCGAGCGGCTGCTGAGAGCAGCGAGCGCCCCGCCGTCACCGCAAAGAGGCGTTTCGCCATGATCCGTCGTTCGATGGGTTTCGCCGTCCCGTTTGGTGACACCACGTAGGGCACGCCAGCGCGCGATAACTCTGCTGCGGCGATCACGGCTGGCAGATTGTGGCACGCGTGGATATGCGCGACGTCGAATGTTCCCGCTGCCCGCCGCATGTACCTGGCGGAGGCCGATCGGCGCAAAGAACTGCAGATGGTACGCGAGGGAGTTGGAGAGGTTGCGGAACATCCTGACATCGATGCCATGGGCGTTGACCTCGCCCGGCGATGCGCGCACCCGCTCGTCGCGGACGTCCGTCGTGCAGACAGTCACGCGATGCCCTCGGTGCGCGAGGGCGCGGGTCATCGTCGTGGCCAGACGCGGGATGCCACCGTACGCCCACGCCTGCTCGTAGTACGGGACGACGTGCAGGATACGCATCAAAAAGGGTTCTACCCGGCCCGAACCTCGAACGAACCCTGCAGAACCCTGTAGAACCCCGTAGAACCCTGCAGAACCTAGTCGAACGAGTGATGGTGCCGGTATAGTATCAGGGTTCCCGGGCCCATGGTGTCAGTGGCGACAACACACGTCCAACCGAGTCGCGGACAATTCGCAGGCCTTGTCTGGACTCTCATCCGCACCGATTTCAAGACACGCTACCACGGCACGATCGGCGGCTTCGTGTGGGCACTGCTCAAGCCCCTCACGATGTTCCTGGTGCTGCTCGCGGTCTTTTCGTACGTCTTCGCGCGCGAGCCTCAATACAAACTCGACCTCATCATCGGGTTGTTCCTGTACGAATTCTTCCAGGAGTCCACGAAGTCCGGCCTGTTGTCGATTCGCGCCAAGGGCTATCTCCTGACAAAGGCGCGTTTCCCCTCGTGGATCGTCGTCGTAACATCCGCGTCGAATGCCGTGATCACGCTCGCCCTGTTCTCGCTCGTTCTCGTGACGTTCCTGACGGTGACGGGCCGCCCTCCGACGCCCGCCGGCGTGGTGCTCTACGCGTTGTATCAGGTGCACTTCTTCGCGATCGTCGCGGGATTCTCGCTCGCCGCGAGCGTGCTCTTCATGAAGTATCGCGACCTGAATCAGGTCTGGGAAGTCGTGACGCACGCCGGCTTCTTCGTCGCGCCGATCATCTATCCGATCGGCATCCTGCCCGAACGCGTCCATGCGTACCTGTACGCTGGCCACCGACGCCGGTCATCCTGTTTTCACGAAGCGTCCTGCTCGACGGCCGCATCCCGTCGGTCCTCGCGCACGTGTTGCTCGTCGTGGAGGCCGCGATCGTGCTTGGCACGGGTGCGCTGATCTATCGCGCGCGCGCGCCGCGGGTCGCGGAGGAGCTGTAGGTGCGACCGCCGATCATCGAAGTGTCAGGAGTCTCGAAGAGTTTCACGATTCCTGGTGTCCGTCGCGAGACCGTGCGCGAGCACGCGCTCGATCTGTTCCGTCGCCGGCCTCAGGAGCGGCTGGCCGTGCTCGACTCGGTCAGCTTCGAGCTTCGGCGCGGCGAAAGTCTCGGCCTGATGGGCCGCAACGGATGCGGCAAGAGCACCCTGCTCAAGATCGTCTCCGGCATCTATCCCGCTGATGCCGGCCGCGTTCAGGTTCGTGCCGCGATCACGCCGATCCTCGAGCTCGGCGTCGGATGGAACCCGGATCTCGACGCGATCGACAACATCGAGCTTCTCGGCACCGTCATGGGAATGACGCTGAGGGAACTGCGCTCGGCGACCCGCGAGATCCTCGAATTTGCCGAGCTCGAGCAATTTGCGCACCTGGAGCTTCGTCACTATTCGAGCGGCATGGCTGCACGGCTGGCGTACGCGGTTGCCTTCCGCGCCGTTCGGGACGTGCTGATCCTCGATGAGATCTTCGCGGTCGGCGACGCTGGATTCAAGGAGCGGTGCCAGTCGCGCTACCGGGAGCTGCATCGCGCCGGACACTCGATGCTGCTCGTCAGCCACGAGCCTCGCACGATTGCGACGTTCTGCGATCGGGCTCTCCTGCTCGAAGGCGGACGAATCGTTTTTGCCGGTCCAGCCGACTCGGTCGCAGACCACTACCTGTCGCTGCTCACCGAGGACTCGCCGGCCGCAGTCCATCCGCTGGCTCGATGATGGCGCCGCACGTCTCGGTCCTGATGCCGTGTTTCAACCATGGCGCCTTCATCGGCGACGCGATCGACAGTGTGCTCGCTCAAACGTTCCAGGACTTCGAGATCATCGTGGTGGACGACGGATCGACTGACCCCGCAACGGTCGACGTGCTCTCGCGGCTGACCGCTCCGATCCGGGTCTTGACGACCTCGAACCGCGGACTCCCTGCGGCTCGCAACCACGCCGCTCGGCACGCATCCGGAGAGGTGTTCTGCGCCCTCGATGCCGATGACAGGTTGGCCTCCACCTGGTTCGAAAAGGGAATGCGCATCCTCGGCGATCAGCCGAACATCGCATTCGTGTCGCATTGGCTCGAAACGTTCGGAGACGAGCACTGGACGTGGAAGCCTGAACAGTGCGACCTGCCGTCCCTGCTGGCTCGAAACTCCGTCAATGGCGCGGCACTCGTCCGCCGGGGGGCTTTCGAGTCGGTCGGCGGCTACGACGAAACGATGCGCGAGGGCTGCGAGGACTGGGATTTCTGGCTCCGTCTCGTCGAACGAGGATTCGAGGGAACCATCGTTCCAGAGGTGCTGTTCTATTACCGGCGGCGCCATGACTCGATGAGCCGCGAGATGCTCGAGGAAAAGCGCTATCGGCGGCCCCTCGAGGTGCTGGTCGGCAAGCACGAAGCCGCGTATCGGACGCACATGACCTCCGTCCTCGTGGCGAAGGAGGCCGAGACGCACGGCCTGACGAAGGAGATTGCTCTCATCGAGCGCGATCGACTGCTGTCGCTGGAGCCGGCCCTTCGGCGAGCTCGCGAAGAGCTTGCCGCCGCGTCAGGCAAGTCCGCGCGCGTGCGTGCCGTTCGCGCCCTGGAAGAGCAGAACGAACAGCTGGCCTGGAAAGCGGCTGAATTCGAGCGGCAGGTTGCCGATCTTCATGCCTCGTGGAGCTGGCGAGTGACCGCTCCGCTCCGGCGGCTGTACTCGCTCGCCCGGGGCGGACGATGACGTCATCGGCTGACGTCATCGTGCAGGTAGACGCGGGTGGGCGCCCACTCCTTCGCACCGTCGATTCGCTTCTGCGTCAACGCGTCACGCCCGCGTCAATCGCGCTCGTCAAGCCAGACAACTTGCCGGCGCCTCTCGTGAGATCCGCAGCCGGCAGGCTGTCGGCAATCGTGCTGGACGGTGGTCCATATCCCGGCGTTTCGCTGAACGCGGCGGTCCGAAGCGGTCAAGGCCAGGTACATAGTCGTGTTGCGGGCGGGGCTCGTTCCCGACGAGACGTTCCTGGAAGCGTGTGAAACCGCCTTCAACAGTGACGCCGGACTGGCGGCGATTGCGCCCGCCGTCGCGCTGCGGACACCTGATGGTTCCGGCGAACTGCTCTGGACGCCGGAAGTAGAGTCCGTGGTGTCGATCCTGGCAGACACACACAGCGTCCCGCCCGCGTTCGCGGTCAGGCGCGAGTCGTGGAGCGCACTGGCTGGCTTCGATGAGTGTCTCGAGGGGCTCGTCGAATACGCGTTCTGGCTGAAGCTGGTGAGTGGCGGGTTCACGGTTCGCACCATTTCTCATCCTCTCATCGCCCGCGAACTCGACGATCGTTCAGTTGCCGGTGCCGAAGACGACGAGCGACGGCTGCGGTTTTTTGGAGCGGTTCTCGCTCGCTGCGCCGATCTGCTCGACCGTGAGCTTGTGCCGCTGCTGGTGTCGGGGGAGGTGCGGTTCGGGCGACTCCGTGAGATTCATCGCGAGTTGCTCGCTGAGCGCGATCGGGATCTCGCAGAGCTCGATCGCATCCGGGCAGAGGCGGCTCATCATCGTGCTTACATCGAGCACCATGGTCGCGGCGCGCTTGACTGGGGTGACTTGCGGCGCACGGATCCTGTCAGCCGGGAATGGGGCTACGACCGGGGAACGCCGGTTGACAGGCGATACATAGACGATTTCCTATTCGCCCACTCATCGGACGTGCAGGGATCGGTGCTCGAGATCCAGGAAGACGACTTCACACTCGCGTGCGGCGGGCGGCGGGTCGCTGAGCGCACGGTCCTCGACATTGATCCGTCAAATCAACGGGCGACCGTGCTTGCAGACATGCGCCTGGCGCCGGAGCTCGCGCGTGATGCCTTCGACTGCATCATCCTGACGCAGACGTTGCACGTGATAGACGACATGAGGGCGGCGCTGACCGAGTGTCACCGGATCCTGAAGCCGGGAGGGGTCCTCCTGGCGACGTTCCCATCCGCAAGCCGCGTCTGCCTGGAGTATGGCGAGCCAGGGGACTACTGGAGAATGACACCGGCTGGAGCTCGCGCGCTCCTTCAGTCGGCGTTCGCCCCTTCGCAGGTTTCCTGTGACGCCTTTGGAAACGTGCTCACCAACACCGCGTTCCTGCACGGATTGAGCACCGATGAAGTGAAGGATTCGGAGTTTGACGAACGCGATCCGTACTTTCCCGTGCTCACGGGCGTCCGAGCGCGGAAGGCGTCCGGTCCGCCGCGTGCAGGCGCCCGCGGTGTGGTACTTCTCTATCACCGGGTGGACGACGTGCCCGATGCGCACGGACTCGGCGTTCCTCCGGCCGTTTTCGAGTCGCAGCTGCAGTGGTTGAAGTCCAACTGCGAGATCGTTGATCTCGAAACGCTGCTCAGTACGGCACCCGAAAGGTTGCCCGCCCGCGCCATTGCGTTGACCTTCGACGACGGTTACGAGGACAACCTGCGCGTCGCGGCGCCGCTCCTGCAGCGGTATCAGGCGCCGGCCGTGTTTTTTCTGACCACGCGATGGCTCGACGGCATGGGCGAGTACCTGGTGGGACGCGCTCGAGCGGACGCTGTTGTCGTCAGCATCGACGCCGGGCACGGTTGATCTCTCGAGAGCGGGCCTGCCCATCGCCCTCCCGACGAACTCCGTCGAGGAGCGTGGCTTGGCTCACCAGCGCATCCACGAACTCCTCGTGCACGCGTCACTCGAGCAACGAGAACGGGCGGTCGAGATTCTGAAGAGCTGGGGAGGTCAGGGGATCCCGCGTGTCCGCCCGATGGCGGCGGACCAGATCAGGCAGCTCGCAGCCTTGCCGGGCGTGACGATTGGTGCTCATTCAGTGAATCACCTTTCGTTGCCAGACCATGCGCCTTCGAGAGTCGCGGAACTGACGGATTGCCAGGTCGATCTGCGGCGGATCACCGGACAGGCAGTTGAGATTTTTGCTTATCCGTATGGCGCGGTCGATCGCGAGACCCTGGCGCTCGTGCGGCGAGCGTGGAGGTGGGGACTCTCGTGTGACGATCGAGCGCCCGGCGAATCGTTCGACGCCGCGCGCGTGCCTCGTCTCGATGTGAAAGCGTGGCCGGCAGCGGAATTCGCCACGCGGGTGTCCCGCATGTTTGAGCCGATCCGACCGATACCCCGGCGCGCGCTCACGCTCGCGCCGTGAGCTCCCGTACCGCTTCGGGCCATCGCGACGCGATGCGCTTGATGACGACGTGCCGCCGGGTGATTCGCTCGCGGCGCGCGATCGCTCGAAAGGCGGCGGCGAGCTGCGACTTCCACCAGGCGTCCGACGCATCCGTGCGGGCGTAGGTGCCTGCAAGCGGTTCCAGGCAGGACTGATCGCCAACGACGTGCAGCGCGGCCAGAAACGACGTGGGTAGACGGCCCTTCGCCTCCTGCACGGTTTCCCGAAGGTCGTACACCGCGATGCGACTGCCTCTGAGCGCCAACGCCTGGTGAAGGGCGCCTCGAAGCGCCTGCCATTCTGGACGTTTCGCACGGGTCACGGCTCCCTCACGCGCTCGACAGGCGTCGATCATCTTTTGAAGCGACGTGAGGGCGGCGGCGGCCGCGCGCGTCTGAGCCGCATCGCGCAGCGCACCGGCGGTATCCGGAAGCTTCCCCTCGATCGCGTCCTGCCAGGTGTCGTCGCCCGTTGCGACGTCACGCGAGGCGTCTGCCGCGCGCGCCTTGAGTCGCTCGTCAGGATCCGACCGCAAGGCTTCAGCGACGCGCTCGCGGACGCCTTCGGGAATTCCCCGCATCGCGTCGAACGCGGCAAGCCTGACGAGCCGTTCCGCCGCGGGATCGAGCGCCGTGGCCACGAGCACGTCGAGCGCTTCGGTGGAGGTGGGGGCATGTGGAGAATCGAGCAGGCCTCGAAGCGCCTCGGCCGCCGCCACTCCGACGTCGCCTCCGTCGGGGATGGCCTGACGTGCGATCGCAATCGTCCGGCGGTCGCCCGTGGACTCCAGCGCGCGCAGGATCGCGATTCTGGTGTCGCGATCGGACGCCCCGGCGTACGCCTTGTGAAGACCGTCAGCCGCGCGCGCGCCGATGACGGCCAACCGGGCAATCGACGCTTCGCGCCCGACCTCGTCTGGTCCACCGAGTGCTGCGATGAGTTGACGGATCTCGGACGCGGCAGAGGCTTTGATGACCATGAACGAAAGTCACAAGTTAGAAGTTAAAAGGCAAAAGTTAAGAGGAAAGAGAATACGCACGTGCCAAAAAACAAACGGGACAAAGGAATTCTAATCCCCTTGTCCCGTTTGCGTTTCTACTCTTAACTTCTAACTTTTAACTTCTACCTTTTAGCTTTCGCGCTCACGAGCGTCAGCGAGTGAGGCGGACGACCATGGCGGCGCGGCGGTTGAGCCGGCGGGTCTCTTCGCGGCCGTTGTCGTACTTCGGCCGTTCCTCGCCGTAGCTGACCGTGCGCAGCCGGTTGGCGCCAATCCCGCGGCTCGTCAGGTAGTCGCGCACCGCGTTGGCGCGCCGCTCCCCGAGCGCCAGGTTGTATTCCGCCGTCCCGATGTTGCACGTGTGCCCTTCGATCTCGATGTTCAACTCGGGGTTCGCCTGCAGCGTCGCGATCGCCTCGTCCAGCGTCCGCGTCGCTTCCGGCCGCAGCGAATACCGGTCGAAGTCGAAGTGCACGTCCTCGAACGTGAACTCCCGGACCGGCCGCGCCGTCACCTGGATGTTCACCGTGTCGCTCGCCGTCTTCCCGTCCTGCGGGCACGTCACCGTCACCGTCACCGGCACCGTCCCCGGCTGCTGCGGCGCCGTCCACGGCGTCTGTCGGCCCGTCCGATCCGTGAACGTCCCGGTCGGCGCGCTCCAGCTATACGTCACCGCGCACCCGATCGAATCGACCGCCGTGGCCGTCACCGTCGACACCTGGCCCACTTCCACCGTGCACGGGTTGCACTGCGCCCGCACCGTCAGCGTGTGCTGCGGCGCGGCGGCCACCGGGGCCGGCGGCGGCGGAGGCGGCGGGGCCGGCGGCACATAGACCCGCACGCCCGGGTGATACCCCAGCCGGAACTGCCAGCCCGCGTTATCGCCCGTCCGATCCTCGAAGCCGCTGATGAAACTCGACCGCCCGTTCATGTGCAGGTTCCAGCCGATCCCGGCCCCCGCAAACACCCCGTTCTTTCCCTGCCACGTCAACCCGAACGTCGCGTTCACCGGCGAGGTCAGATCCGTGATCGTCGGCGGGATGCTCCCGTCGGCCGCCACCAGCGGCGTCGGCACCGGGTTGGTGATCGTCACCGCGTCGCTCAAGTAGCTTTCGCCGTGCAGTTCCGCGGTGAAGCGGAGACTCTTGCGCGACGGCACGCCCACGCCGAAGCCCCACCGCAGCCCGTTGGCCAGATCGATGTTGTCCGGATCGCCGCGGAAAATGAACCCGCCGTAGCCCGAGACCTCGACCCGCGCGTTCACTTCCTTGCTGACGATCGCGTCGAACGCGAAGTCCGTCTTCCCCGTGCCGACCCCTTCGTCCTCGGTCTTGGCCGTCGGCAGCTTGATCATGCCGCGCACCGCGAAGGCCACCGGCTGCTGCTTCCACTGCGACGTCAGGTTGATCTTGGCGCCCACCCAGAAATCGCCCAGCTGATTCCCCGACCACCCCTGCCGCACGAACGGGTGCTCGTTCACCAGCCCGCCCGCCGTCGTTTGATCCGAGATGAACAGCGGCCGCACGTCGCGGTCGATCCGCCGCACCAGCGTCCACGCGCCGAAGATCTCCGCGCGATCACCCGCCCCGAACGCGAACGTCACCGGCCAGTCCGACACGTCCGTGAACCCCTGATCCCGATCGAAGTTCACCCGATACGCGCTGATCGCATACTTCTTCGCCGGCACGACCTCGCCCGTCGGGACGAACCACAAGCCGGTATCCCCGTTCACCGTCGTCGTCGCGGGACGAGTCTCGGTCGGTGGCGGTGCTGGTGGAGGGGTTTGACCGGCCGAAGACTGGGCCAAAACAGGCGCGGCTGCCGCGGACAGGAGAATCGCGAGCGGTACGGACTGAAGCAATCTGTGCATCGCCAACTACCTCTAAGAGGTTCCAGTGTATGGCCTGGACCACGACGCGTCAATGTGGACCAAAGACCTACGACGGGCCGTGGGAGACTCCGCGAAACCGTGCGCGGACTTACGCAAGATTGCGCGGTTTTGCAAACGCCCAGGCCACCAGAATACTGATGCCGTACAGCGCAAGCATGGGGCCTGCCATGAGGCATTGCGAGACGACGTCGGTGCCGGGGCTGATCACGGCGGCGATGATGAAGATGATCAGGATGGCGTATTTCGTGTGCCGCAGCAGGAAGCGGGCAGTAACCAGCCCCAGCCGCGCCAGGAAATATACGATCGTCGGCATCTGGAAAATGAGTCCGAATCCGAGAAGCATTTTCACGTACAGGCTGAACGCTTCTCCGATGGACGGCCGGAATTCCATGTACTCAGTCTGCCAGCTGAGGAAGAACTTCCAGGTCCATGGAAATGCGACGTAGTGCGAGAAGAGCACGCCGAGCGCAAAGAACGTCGTGCAGAAAATGACGAACGGGGCCGCCATCTTCTTTTCGTGCGAATACAGGCCGGGCGCGATGAAGAGCCACAGCTGGTAGAGGATGAAGGGGACCGACAGAATCAGTCCGGCAAGCGCGCCAATCTTCATGGTCAGCATGAAGGGCTCGAAACCGGACGTGTACATGAACTTCACGCCGCTGGTGTTCTGCAGGTCGTTATAGAGCGGGCTCCAGATGAAGTGTTGAATGCGGCCGACGAAAAAGAACGCAATCGAGCACCCGATGACGAGGCCCCAGATGCACGCGATGAGGCGTTTCCGCAGCTCATCGAGGTGGTCCAGAAACGACATCTTCGCGCCCGAGTCTTCCAACTCGTCGCGATCGGTCAGATTGCTATCCCGGTCGTCGTCTTCTGGCGCCGGTTTCGCGGCGCCAGGAAAAGGCACGAGCGCCATGGCGCGAGTTTAAGCGTCGCCGGCGGAACGGCGCGGAACGCTCTGATCGTCCTGATGGTCGTCGTGATGATCGACCGGTTGCGGACGGGCCGCCTCCGTCGGTCGCTGCCGGTCCGAACTGCGTTGCTCCTCGACGCGGATCTCTTCATCCAGCGTGTTCTTCAGCTCGTTGGAGGCGCGCTTGAATTCGTTGATGCTCTTGCCCAGTGAACGGCCCAGCTCGGGCAGTTTTCGGGGCCCGAAGATAATGAGCGCAATCACGAAGATGATGATCAGCTCGGGCATCCCGATAGAACCTAACATATAGAAATCCTTGAATATGTGTGAGTTACCGCCCGGTCATTCCGGGCCCCGTGGGCCCAATCTGCATTATAGGAACCCCCTTCCGGCTGGTCAAGAAAAAGGCGTCCGCCGATAGCCGGAAGTCGTTGCCGTGCCTATACTTCGTCTGCTACGATCGAGGAATATGCGAAACCCTCGTTTCTTGCCGGTGGCAGTTCTTGCAATCGCGTTGTCGGCTCTCGCGGGGGGGCTGTTCGGCAGCCGCGCCCTCGCCCGGCAGGACGAGGTCACGCAGCAATATCGGGTGTTCACGGCGGCCCTGGACGCCATCGATCGCGAGTACGTCGACGAGGTCCCATCCGATCGCGTGATCTACAGCGCGATCGACGGCATGCTTCATACCCTCGATCCCCATTCGAGCTTTTTCGACCCGAAGTCATACGCGCAGATGCGCGAGCGCCAGGAGGGCCGCTACTACGGCCTGGGGATCACGATTCAGTCGATCGACGGCGACATCACGGTGATGTCGATCTTCGAAGGCTCGCCCGCCTACAAGAAAGGATTGCGCCGCGGCGACATCCTGTCGAAGGTCGGCGATCTGGACATGAAGGGCTGGACGACCGACCAGGCCGTCAAGAAACTCAAGGGGCCCAAGGGCACGCTCGTCAACGTCAGCATCAAGCGCCGCGGGTATGACGGGCTGATCAACATGGACGTGGTCCGCGACGAGGTGAACATCACCACGGTTCGCGCGGCGTTCATGATCGACAAGGACACCGGCTACGTGAAGCTGGATCAGTTCACGGAAACATCCGACCGTGAATTGGGAGACGCGCTGCAGAAACTCAGTTCCAATGGAATGAAACGGCTCGTGTTCGATCTGCGCGAGAACCCCGGCGGTGCGCTCGATCAGGCCATTCGAATCGCCAATCGATTCCTGCCGCGCGGCGACATGATCGTCACCACGCGCGGACGCGTGCCCAACGCGAACCAGAACTACGTCGCGACCGAGCAGGGCGAGTACACGCACTTCCCGATCGTGACGCTCGTCAATCGCAACAGCGCGAGCGCATCCGAAATCGTCAGCGGAGCGCTTCAGGATCACGACCGCGCGCTGATCGTCGGCGAGACGACCTTCGGAAAGGCCCTGGTGCAGTCGGTCTATCCGATCAGCGAGCAGGCGGGTGTGGCGGTGACGACCGGACGCTACTACACGCCGTCGGGCCGGCTGATTCAGCGTCCGTGGGATGGAACGTTCGACGAATACCTCACTTACACGCTGCGCGATCAGACGTCAGCGGAGCGGCAGCACAAGTCGTCGGACATGAAGCTCACCGACGCGGGACGCAAGGTGTACAGCGGCGGCGGCATCGATCCCGACAAGTTCGTCGTGGGCGCCGGGATGGAAGGTTTCAACCCGACCCGATTCGGCCGGTTGCTGGTTGCACGTCAGGAGTTTCCCAACTTCGCCGATCAGTTCCGGGCGGAGGGTGACACCCGCCTGAGCGACGCCAACAAGAACAAGAAGCCGATCTCGCGCGGCTTCGTCGTCGATGACAAGATGATCGCCGATTTCAAATCGACGATTGCAGGCCGCAAGGTCAAGATCGACGAGGAGAGCTTCGCGAAGGATGACACCTTCATTCGCGCGATGATTCATTTCGAGATCGATTCGGCGCTTTTCGGCATGGAAGAAGCGCGTCGCAATCTGATCGGGAAGGACCCGCAGGCCCAGTTCGCCCTGGCGCAGTTTGGCGAGGCCGAGCACCTGATCGAGCTCGCGTCCACCAAGTCGACGCGCAACGCGAAGGGTGGCCACTGAGGGTTGGTGTAGGGCATTTGGCCCTACATTTTGCGTAGCACTTTAGTATTGCCCCTAGGTATGGGGGCTTGTTAGACTGACGCCCGTTCGCCGAGTCCAGGGGCCATCCCGCTTTGGGTGGGGTGTTGGGCCCGGCCGCACGGTCCTTTTGTCGTCACGTTACAGCCTCCAGAACAGACAGCGTTGTCGAAGCGAACCCAGCCGCTTCCGGGCCGGACTCTGTGAGTCTGGCCGCCGGAGCGGCTTTTCTTTTTGACCATGGGAAGGGACTGAACCGAATGCGGCTTCAACGGCTGGAGATTGTCGGGTTCAAGAGTTTTCCAGATCGATCCGAGCTCACGTTCGATGACGGCGTCACCGCGATCGTCGGACCCAACGGGTGCGGCAAGAGCAACGTCGTCGATGCGCTGACCTGGGTGCTTGGTGAACAGAGCGCCAAGAGCCTGCGCGGCGATCGCATGGAAGACCTGATCTTCGGCGGCAGCGACGCGCGGAAGCCAACGGGCGCTGCGGAGGTCCGACTGAAACTGGGAGGCGTGGCGGCCCGCGTGCCGGGAAACCTGCCCCGCGACACGAACGGACCACAGGCGCTCGTGACCCCTGGCGGGGAACTGCTCGGCGCGACGGCTGTCGCGGTTGAAGAAGAGCCGCTCATCGTTCGAGACGTCGAGGTCATGCGACGGTTGTACCGATCGGGTGAAAGCGAGTACCTGATCGACGGCGAGTCCGTCCGGCTGCGCGATGTGCAGGACCTGCTCATGGACGCCGGTCTCGGCATCAAGGTGTACGCCGTTATCGAGCAGGGGAAGATCGGTCAGATCCTCAGTGCCCGACCCACCGATCGCCGGCAGCTCATCGAGGAAGCCGCCGGCGTGACGAAATACAAGACCCGGCGCCGGGCCGCGGAGTTGAAGCTCGAGGCGGCGCAGCAAAACCTGACCCGCGTCGACGACATCGTGTTCGAGGTCGAAAAACAGCGCGGCGCGCTCAAGCGGCAGGCTGCCAAGGCGCGACGTTACCGCAGGCTGCGCGAAGAGCTGCGGCGCTGGGAGAAGGTGCAGTTCGCGGAACGGTACCGGCTGCTCGGAGATGCCATCGAAGCGGCGCGCGCGCGGCTCTCGGATGCGCGGGCACGCGAGACGGCGGCTGCGGCACACGTGGCCGAGCTCGAGGCATCGCTCGAACGGCAGCGCCTGGAGCTCATGGAAGCGGACGGCCGGACCACGGCGGCGCGCGAGGCCGCTCACACCAGTGAGCTCGAAATCGGCCGGCTCCAGCAGCAGATCGCCTTCGACACGCAGCAGGTTGAATCGCTGGCGGCCACCGCGTCAGATATTCAGGCCGAGGTTCAGACCCTCGACGCCAGGCGGGAACCGGCCAGGATTGAACTTGACGCGCGGCGCGAGGCGGGAGCGCGAGCGATCGCCGATCGGGACGCGGCCGCTGAGGCGCTGCACGGCGAGGAAGCCGCGTACGCGGATCGGCAGCGAAACATCGAGGGGCTCGAAGCGGACGTCGAGGCCGCGCGGAGCGAGGTGTTCGCCGCGGTGAATGCGGCGACGGCGCTTCGGCATGCGATGGAGCATGCGACGGGCGCGCGCACGCGGCTGGCCGAGCAGATTGGGCGCCTTGACGCCGAACGCGGGGATCTCGACATCGAGATCGAGCGGGCCACCCGGGAGCGCAACGAAGCCGAAGGCGCCATGCGCCGGGCGCTCGAGTCCATGGAAGGCCTTCGCCTCGATCGGGCCACGAGGGAGTCGGAGCTGGCGGGCGCGCGTACCGATCGCGAAGCGCGATTGACCGAGCTGCGCTCTCGCGAGCGCGATCTCGCCGGCATCCAGGCACGCCTGCAATCGCTCGAGGAGTTGGCCGCGGCGAGAGCCGAGTACGGTGATGGCGCCCGCCGGGTCCTCGCCGAATCCAACGGCAACGTGTCGCAGATGGGTTCGGTTGCCGACTATCTCGATGTGGACAACGGTTACGAACGTGCCGTCGAGGCGTGCCTGGGCGATCTGCTGCAACACGTCGTCGTCCCGTCGCACGAAGCTGCGGCCGCGGGTTTGCAATTCGTGCGCGAGCACGATGCCGGCCGCGTCGGATTTCTCGTCGCCGGGAGCGCCGCGCCGGTGGTTGATGTCCCCGCCCCGTCGCCGGACCTGACGTCGCTTCTCGGTGTCGTGCGGGTGGACGGGCCCGCCGCCGCCGCGATCCGTGGCGCGATATCCGCGGCCTGGATTGCCCCCGGCTATCAGGCTGCCCTGAATGCGGCCGAAGCCTCGGCCGCCGCAATCGTGACGCTCGAGGGCGAGGTTTTTCGTGGCCCGCACGTCGTCCAGGGAGGAACGCGTGCCGAGTCGCGCGGCATCCTCACGACCCGCCGCGAGATCAAGGAGCTTCGAGACCGCGTCGAGACCGAGGGGGCAACCGTCGAGCGCCTGCGGAACGAGACCGCGTCGCTCGACATGTCGATTGCCGCACTCGAGTCCGCAATCCTCTCGCTGCAGGGCGAGGTGCACCGGCTGGAGAAGTCGAGTGTCGGGTTCGATCTGCAGGTGGCGGCGGGTGCGGAGTCCATCGAGCGCATTCGCCGGAAGCACGATCAGATCGCAACGGAGCGCCGCTCGGCGGAAGAGGAGCTTCGCGTCCAGGACGCGCGGCAGGAAGAGGCCCGCGAATCCATCGCGCGGATTCAGTCGGAGCAATTGACGGCGGACGACCAGTTGAACGCCGCCCAGCGTCGCCTGTTCGAGGCGCGCGAGGCCATGCAGACTCAGGCGGCGCGCACGTCTGAAGCGAAGGCGTCGCACGCCGCGCTCGTCGAGCGCTCGAGCGCCCTTGCGACGGAGGTGCAGCGCCTCGAGGAATCTTCCCGGGAGCTGGTTGAGCGAATCGAGACGCGCAGGGAAGATCGGCAGCGAACGGAATCGCGCCGGACGGTACTGGTTGAATCGATCGCGGCCTCGGAGTCGACTCTGGATGCCGGGCTGCGGGCGTTCGACGAGCTGACGCGATCTCGTGCGAGTGGCCGATGAAGCGTCTCAGTCGCTGAGAGCTGGCTTCGAGGAATTCGAAAGCCGCATTCGAGAGGCCCGGCGCGCTCTCGAGACGGTCCGCTCTGAAGCGGCGCAGCTCGACATCACCCGCGCGACGGCCGAGTCCGATCTCACGCACCTCGCGTCCTCGTGTGTCGAATCCGTTCAGGCCTCGCTCGACGAGGTCGCGGCGGAGGTGGCGGAACTCGAGCGTCTGGGCGTACTGGCCAGCCCGAGACCGGTGGACGACGCGCCCGAAGCCGCCGAGATCGAAGATGACTCCGCGGATCAGGCGGCCGAAGCCTCGGAGCCTGCTCCGGCCACCGCCCGGCCGATGTCGGCCGACGAGATGGTCGCCGATCTCCGCACCAAGATCGAACGCATGGGCGCCGTGAACATGATGGCCATCGATCAGTTCGACGACCTGGAGTCGAGGCATGCGTTCCTGACCACGCAGCGAAAGGATCTGATCGATTCGATCGCGGCGACCGGAGAAGCGATTCGCCGGATCGACAAGACGACGAAGGAGCGGTTCAAGGAAGCCTTCACCGTCATCAACCAGAACTTCGAGCAGACCTTCACGACGCTCTTTGGCGGCGGCCGCGCCGGCCTGATCCTGCTCGACGAGAGCGACCAGCTCGAAAGCGGGATCGATATCATCGCGCAGCCGCCGGGAAAGCGGCTCCAGAGCGTCCAGCTCCTGTCGGGCGGGGAGAAGGCCCTCACTGCGATGGCGTTGATGTTCGCCATCTTCAAATACCGCCCGAGTCCCTTCTGCCTGCTCGACGAAATCGACGCGCCGCTGGACGATGCGAACATCGGCCGGTTCGTCGAGATGCTGCAGGGCATGCAGGAGCACACCCAGTTCATCCTGATCACCCACAACCGCAAGACCATGGAAATCGCCGATCGGTTGTATGGCGTGACGATGGAGGAGCCTGGCGTGTCGAAACTGATCTCGGTTCAATTGAACTGAACGAAAAGCTTCCAGTTTCCAGTTCACAGCTTCCAGCACGTGTTCAAACTCGCAGCTGGAAGACTGGCAACTGGAAACTTTCCGTTGAACGAAGACAAATCCGTTCGCTACCACCGGCTCAAACGGCGATGCGCGGTCGCGTCGGTGGCGATCACGACCGTGTTGCTCGCGGCACTGCTCGCGACAGGTGTGTCGTCGTCTATCGCTGACGCCGCGCGCCGGCTCGCCCGCGCGCCGGGCTCGCCGTACTCACCGCTTGCGATCGCCATTGACGTCACCGTCCTTGCAGCGCTGCGGGAGTTCCTCACGTTTCCGCTGTCGCTGTATCAAGGATTTCTGCTCGAACGCCGCTACGGGCTGTCCCTGGAGCGACTTGGAGGCTGGCTGCGCGACCATGCGAAGGCCGTGGGTCTCAGCCTGATCCTGGGTATCGGCGGCGCCGAAGCCGTCTATTTCGCGGTGCGGCTGTCGCCCGCGTGGTGGTGGCTGCTTGCTGCCGCGGCATTTATTCTGGCGACGGCCGGCGTGGCGAGGATCGCGCCGGTCGTCCTCCTGCCGATGTTCTACCGGTTCACGCCGCTCGAGCGTCAGTCGTTGCGAAGCCGGCTCGAGTCGCTGTCGGCGCGCGCCGGGATTCCCGTGCTCGGCGTCTACGAATGGGCGCTCGGCGAGAAAAGCCGACGCGCGAATGCCGCACTGGTTGGAACTGGCGCATCACGGCGCATCATCATCTCCGACACGCTGCTGGCCGAATACTCGGACGATGAGATCGAGGTCATTCTGGCGCACGAGATTGCACATCACATCCACCACGATATCCTGATGGGGATTGTCGCCGAATCCGTCCTGCTCGTGGCCGCGTTCTTTGCCGCGGCGGTGACGCTGCGCACGTGGGGGCCCCGACTGGGGTTGGAGAGCCAGGCTGACATCGCCGGATTGCCGCTGCTCCTGCTGGTTGGTGGAGGTCTGAGCCTGTTGGCGACGCCAATTGTGAATGCACTCTCGCGGCGGAACGAGCGGCGCGCCGATCGGTACGCGCTGGCCCTCACCGGTCACGCCGGAGCATTCATCTCGGCGATGCGGCGTCTCGGAAATCAAAACATGGCCGAAGAGCAGCCGTCGACGATGGCGGTGCTCCTGTTCCACAGCCATCCTCCGATCGAACAGCGGATAGAGACAGCACGGACCTTCCTGTGACACCCGCGCTCAGCTTCGTGGTTCCGATGTACAACGCCGCTCCCACCATCGCGGCCGTGGTGAGGGATATCGATCGACTGGACGTCGAAGGCGGCCACGAGATCGTCCTCGTGAACGACGGCGGAACTGACGATACGATGGCCGTCTGTCGCGAGCTTGGGCGAAGTTCGAGAGTGCCGCTCACGATCATCGATCACGCCCGCAACTTCGGCGAGCACAACGCGGTCCTGACGGGATGGCGCCACGCGCGCGGGGCGCACATCGTCAACCTCGATGACGACGGTCAGAATCCTCCGCGCGAGGCGGTTCGCCTGTGGGAGCACGCGAAGGCGACCGGGGCCGACGTCGTCTACGGTCACTATGAGATGAAGCAGCACTCGGTGTGGCGTAACTTCGGCAGCTGGTTCACCAACCGTTTCACCGACTGGGCGCTCGACAAACCGCAAGGCTTCTATCTGTCGAGTTTCCGCTGCGTCAGCGCGTTCGCCGCGCGGGAGGTCGTTGCGTACGCGGGGCCCTATCCCTACATCGACGGCCTGCTCCTGCAGGTCACCCAGCGGATCGAATCGCTCATCGTGGCGCACGAGCCTCGACGTCAGGGGCAAAGCGGGTACACGTGGCGCAGGCTGTTGGGGCTGTGGCTGAGCGCGTGGCTGAATTTTTCGCTGCTCCCCCTGCGACTGGCGACCCTGGCGGGTCTCACCACAGCCGCACTCGGACTCGTCGCGTTCTTCGCGGTACTCTGGTTGTGGTTCGTGAACCGCGGGCCTGGATATGGCTTTGGCTGGCTGATGGCGGCCTTTCTGATCTTCTCAGGCACCCAGCTGGTGATGCTCGGGCTCATTGGCGAGTATCTCGGCCGAATGTTCCTGACGATCAACCAGCGGCCTCAGGCCGTCGTGCGGGAGATTGTGTCGAACCACCCCAACGGATAGGTGCCCTATGCCCGTCAGCCGATTCCATTCGGTGCTGCTGTTCGCTGCGGTGGCGCTTGCGTGGGCGCCTCCTGCGTCTGCCCAGGAGAAGCCGAACATCGTCCTCATCCTGACAGACGACCTGGGCTACGGGGATGTCTCGGTCTACGGAGCGACGGCACTCCAGACATCGAACATCGATCGCCTTGCGAAGTCAGGCCTTCGCTTCACCGATGCACACTCGTCTTCGGCGACCTGCACTCCGTCACGATATTCGCTCCTGACCGGCGAGTACGCGTGGCGCAAGCCCGGCACAGGGGTGCTGCCTGGCAACGCTGCGCTCATTATTGAATCCGGCCGGGCGACGCTGCCGTCGATGCTGAAGCGCGCCGGGTACGCAACCGGTGTCGTGGGGAAATGGCATCTGGGGCTTGGGCCGCAGGGAGGGCCTGACTGGAACGGCGCCGTAACGCCCGGCCCCAACGCAGTCGGCTTCGATTCCGCGTTCATCATGGCCGCAACCGGCGATCGCGTGCCGACGGTGTACATCGAGAATCAGCGCACCGTGGCGTTCGAGGCGGCTGACCCGATTACCGTCAGCTACGACAAGCCCGTGGGCGAGTGGCCGACCGGCAAAGATCATCCTGAACTCCTCAAGATGCATCCAAGCCACGGCCACGATCAGACGATCGTCAACGGCATCAGCCGGATTGGCTACATGACCGGCGGTCGGGCCGCCCTGTGGAAAGACGAGGACATGGCGGACGTGTTCACGTCGCACGCGGTTTCGTTCATCGAGGCTCACAAAGGCGAACCGTTCTTCCTGTACTTCGCGACGCACGATCCGCACGTGCCGCGTGTTCCTCATCCACGATTCGTGGGCAAGACGGCGATGGGCCCGCGCGGCGACGCCATCGTCGAGGCAGATTGGTCGGTGGGGGAGGTGCTGGCAGCGCTGGATCGTCTGAACCTGACTCGCAACACGCTGGTGATCTTCACGAGCGACAACGGGCCAGTCGTTGACGATGGGTATAAGGATGACGCGGTGGCGAAACTCGGCAACCACAAGCCGGCAGGTCCGTACCGTGGCGGCAAGTACAGCAACTTCGAGGGCGGCACGCGGGTGCCGTTCATCGTGCGCTGGCCCGGTCACGTCGGCGCGGGGACGTCGAGCGCGCTGGTGTGCCAGATCGATCTGTTGGCGTCGCTCGCCAGCATGATGGGTCAAACACTGGCCCGTACGGACGCTCCCGACAGCACAAACGTACTCGACGCGCTGCTGGGAAAGTCCAAGTCCGGGCGCGGCGAATTGGTGGAGGAGGCTGGTGCGCTCTCGCTGCGTCAGGGGAGCTGGAAATACATCGAGCCGAACAACAAGCAGAAAACGAACGCCAATACAAATACGGAACTTGGCAACGACAGCGTACCCCAGCTTTACGATTTGAGTCGTGATCCTGGCGAGAAACAGAACGTCGCGTCTGGCGATCCCGACCGCGTGAAGTCGATGGCGGCCGCGCTTGCTCGTATTCGCGCGGCCGATATGCGCGCGAGGTAGATAACAGATGAAATGGATTGTCCGCGCCGTCGCGGCGCTGGTGCTCGTCTACGGCGTGCTGTTCGGTGCTGTCGCCACCGCCATGATGCAGACGCCGGAACGCTTCGGCGCGTTCATGAAGCGCATGCCGGCTCCTGTCGTGTGGGGTGGGCTGCCGGCCAGGCGCATGTGGCTGTGGGCTCGTCGCGGCGATCTCGCCGAGGGCGATCTGGCTCCAGACTTCAACCTGCGCACCACGCAGGATCGCGCCCGGCGCGTCTCGCTTTCCTCCTATCGTGGTGATCGGCCTGTCGTCCTCGTCTTCGGCAGCTACACTTGACCGCCGTTTCGCCGGGCGGTGCCCGCGCTCAATCGGCTCTATCGCGACTATCGCGATCGTGTCGCATTCCACGTCGTCTATATCGAGGAGGCGCACCCGATCGATGCCTGGCAGCTCGAGGACAATGTCAAGGACGGCGTTCTCTTCAAGAGCACGCAAACGGCGGAGGAGCGTGACGAGGTCGCTCACCTCTGCGTCGTCAAGCTCGGTATCGAAATGCCGGCGCTGGTTGATGACCCCGATAATCGGGTGGAGCGTGCTTATACAGCATGGCCGGATCGGCTCTACGTCGTAGATTCAAACGGCGTGATCGCCTACAAGAGCCTCGCGGGCCCGTTTGGGTTCAAGCCGGATGACGTTGAAGTGGTGCTGAAGCGGATCGTGCCGATGACCATAGCGAAGTAGGAGTACGTGTTCGGTGTCCGCTATGACCGCTCGAACCCGAATCGGCGACGTTCGCTGTCACGCTGCATTCGTTCAAAGAGCTCACAGGAGAAGGGAGAAAGGAGGATTGCCTACCGCGGCAGCGCGGTGGCAGGCGGACCCAGGATGCGCTGCAAATCGCGCGCCCATTCCAGCGTGACCACTGCATGAGAGGACCGCATTTCACCACTGACACGCGCGAGAATCCTCTCGCCAGTTGTCCCGACAGGTACCGCGCCGACGGGCGCGGCGATCGCAACTGGTGCGCCAACCGGTCGGCCGGCCCCGTCAATCGCCAGGCGCAGTGTTGCGTCCGCGGTCCGATAGACAAGCGAATTGCCATCGGCGGACCACAAGGGCTCAGCGCCGCCGGATGAGGAAATCGGTATCCGCTGGCGGTCATCGAGTTTCAGCAGGTAGATTTCCCATCGCCCGGACTCATCGGATTGATAGGCGAGCAGCCGGCCGTCCGGAGAGATCGTACCGTGGGTTTCGTCGAATGGTGTCTCGACGGCGGCTCGAATCTCTCCGGTCGCAAGCGCCACAACCTTGACGTCACCGCCGGTGGGCCCTCCGCTTTCCGTGTACGCCATCAATTGCCCGTCGCGCGAGACGGACGATGGAAATACATGACGGTGACGAGCCGCCGCGGAGAGCGTCAGTGTTGCCGGCGAGGTGCCCGAGCTGTCACGCCTCCAGGCTTCGAACGATCCGCCAGTGCCGGCAGCGTAGTAAACGCTCGCGCCGTCTCTGCTCCACACCGGACTGACGTTCGTGCCGCCATGCGTCAAGCGTGTCGTTGTTCCGCGACTGACGTCTCCGACCCAGAGGTCACCGTTGCTGACGCCCGCCACGCGAGAACCATCAGCGACCAGGGCGAGATCCTGAAGCGCCGCCACATCGCCTGATACCATCGTGCCGGTCGCCGGTATCCAGGTCAATGACGGCCGCGAGCTGTCAGCACCGGTCGCATAGGTAATGGCGCCAGACGAGGCGAGCGCGAACTGCATCCGCGCGACGTTGCCGATCACGGTCTCATCCGTTCCGGCAATCGCCTGGCGTGCCCGATCGAACGCCACCGCGTGGATCTCGCGTCCGCGTGAGAAGGCGATGTAGTCCTGCGACACGGCTCGTGCGACGTCCGCGTTGTCGATGATCGTCTGCCAGGCTGAACGCTGACCGATAGGCATCATCGCGATGCGGGCCTGGGACTCGTCGCCCGGCGAGGTCGCGACGGTGAAGAGCAGCGCGCGTCCACCCGGCGCCAGGGCCGGCCAGCTGTGACGTACCTCGCCCGCTTCGGCGGAGGGAACCGTAAGCTGTTCAGCACTGCCGCCCCGATCGCTGACCCGCAGGAGTCCGCCGTGCTCGGAGGCGGCAAATACGATGTCTCCGTCCGGCAGCCAGACTCCGCCGAACGTCTGCGGTGCTTCGGCAACGGCGACGGGCATCCCGCCGGCGAGCGAAACCTTGCGCAGCTTGCCGTCTGCGAAGAACGCGACCCATCGCCCGTCGGGCGAGAAGAACGGCGCGCTCGCGCCTTCCGTTCCTGGCACTGCCTGCGGGTCGAGCTGATCCAGCGAGCGCAGGTAAAGCCGGCAGGCGGAATCGCAGGCCGACCACGCCAGGATGCGACCGTCGGCAGACAACGCGAGCGCTGGCGCACGATCGTCGAACGCCGTTCCAGAGGCCAGTTCAATTCGCATCCGCACGACTGGCGCGTCGGGGGTGCGAAAATGCGTGTACTGCCAGACGGCGATCACGGCCAGCACCAGTGACAGCGCAGCGATTCCCCACGGCAAGAGCTGCCGGCCTATAGAGAGTCCGCCTGGCGCTTCATTCACCGCGGGAGGCCCGGTCCTGGCCGGGTCGACTGAAATGACGGGAACCGTGACAGGAGCGACAAATCGGTAGCCGCGCCGGTGCACCGTCTGGATGTACTGGGGCGACTGCGGGTCGTCGCCCAGGGCCTGCCTCAGCACGCTGATCGCTTCCGCCAGCGACGTGTCGGTGACGAACGCGTCGCTCCAGACTCCGTCGATGATGGCCTGCCTCGATACGATCGAGCCCGCGCGGGAGACGAGGAGTTCAAGTACACCCAGAACGCGGGGGGGAAGCGGCACTTCGCGTGTTCCCTGACGCAACAGGCCATTGGTGCGGTCGAAGATGAACGGACCGAAGTTGACCGTCGATGGCTCTGCCGTGACGCGTTCGGGTTCAGCGGGAAGCATCACAAAGAACGGATGTTATCCCGCCTTAAGAACAACTTAAAGGTTTCCTGGGCTAGATTGAGGCGCTCTTCAAGACTCCGCCAACCCCAACCGCCACGCTGGCGGTATGTCCATATTCGCGACCAAATCGATCGAACGGATCAAAGAGGAGCAGCTGGGGGAGGGCAGCGGCCTGAAGCGGGTGCTTGGTGTCTGGCAGCTCGTCATGCTCGGCGTCGGCGCCATCATCGGCACTGGCATCTTCGTTCTGACGGGGCAGGCCGCCGCCGCAAACGCGGGGCCCGCCATTGTCATTTCCATGGTGATTGCGGGCGTCACCAGCGTCCTGGCCGCGTTCTGCTATTCAGAGTTTGCGTCGACCGTGCCGGTGGCCGGGTCCGCCTATACCTACGCGTATGCGACGCTGGGTGAACTGGTGGCGTGGGTGATTGGCTGGGATCTGATTCTCGAATACGCGCTCGGCGCCGCGACGGTGGCCGTGGGCTGGTCGGGCATCCTGGTGACGCTGCTCGATCAGCTGGGTATTTCCGTCATTCCGGCCGCACTCAGTGCGGCGCCGGGTACGCTCGTTCCGGTTGCCGGCGGCGATCCGGTCACGGCCGTGCTGAACCTTCCCGCGATCCTCGTGACCGTCGCGGTCACGCTCCTTCTCGTCATCGGCGTCAGCGAGGCGGCCTCGGTGAATGCGGTCATCGTCGTGACGAAGATTGTCGTGCTCCTGATCGTCATTGCCGCCGGCGCCCTCTTCATCAACTCGAGCTACTGGCATCCCTTCATTCCTCCGAACACCGGCACCTTCGGCGAGTACGGCTGGAGCGGCGTGCTGCGTGGCGCCGGCGTGATCTTCTTCGCCTACATCGGGTTTGACGCCGTCTCGACGTCCGCTCAGGAAGCGCGCAACCCCCAACGCGACATGCCGCGCGGAATCCTCGGCTCGCTCGCCATCTGCACGGTGCTCTTCGTGCTCGTGTCCGGCGTCATGGTCGGTCTCGTTCCCTACAAGGCGATGCTGAATCAGGCGGCGCCGCTCGTGCTCACGATCGAGGCGGCCGCCGATCGATCGGTGGGCACGTCGCTCGAAAGTACGATGTCGGTGGTCAAGGTGCTGGTCACAGTCGGCGGTCTCGCGGCGCTCAGCTCGGTCATGGTCGTCATGATGCTTGCGCAGCCGCGTATTTTCCTGTCGATGTCGCGCGATGGCCTGCTGCCCGCATGGGCGGGCCGCGTCCATCCGCGTTTTCACACGCCGCACATCTCCACGATCGTCACAGGCGTCGTCGTCGCGCTTGCCGCGGGCTTCACACCGATCGGCACGCTGGGATCGCTTGTGAGCATCGGCACGCTGATGGCGTTCGTGATTGTCTCGTTCGGCGTGATCGTCCTCAGACGCACGCGACCCGACCTGGAACGGCCATTCCGCATGCCGTGGGTTCCGCTGCTGCCACTGCTCTCCGCTGCCGTCAGTTTCCTGTTGATGCTTGGACTCCCTCGTGCCACGTGGGAACGGCTGATTGTCTGGATGGCGGTCGGGGTCGTCCTGTACTTCGCTTATGGAAGGCGACACAGTCGATTGCGGACTGCGGACTGAAGATTGCGCCAGCGGATTGAGAGGATCTGAGATTGACAGGATTGTGATCGTCGATGCCGATTGCGGATTCGCGCTGTGAATCGCAATCCTAGCGAACGACTAACTCGCCTTCCATCCGGCGGCAGCGATCGTCGAGGGTGAGATTGCAGTAGAAGCGGTGTGTGCCAGGCTGGTCGGCGCGGAACTCGAAGACGATCGTCTGGCCGGCGGCGGCGCGTTTCGCGATGCGGTACTGATCGATCGTGAAACTGTGCGCGATGTCGCTGGCCACGAAGGTGATTTTCACGAGATCGTCCTTCTGGACCTCGATGCGGACCGGCTTGAATGCGAATTGATCGCCGGTGATGGTGAACTCGCGCGTCGCCCCCTGCGCTCCCGGTCTCGGGGTGAACGCCGCGACGCCGGCCAGTAGCAGGCCGCCGGCGAAGAGCGACGCGAGAAGGGTACGGTGCGGGATGGTCCTCATGGGCTCCCTGGCTCGCAGGCCTCACCCGGCCGAGCGGCCAAGGTTGAGGTCACCGATAAGACGTGAGGGCGGCGGTTTTGGTTCGCCGCCCTTACCTCTACGTTATCGGCGGCCTTCGGCCTTCTCGGTAGCCTTGCCCTGACCCTCTTCGGGGGCGAGCAGGGCTTTGCGGCTGAGGCGTATCTTGCCCGAGGGATCGATGTTGATCACCTTGACCATCACCTGATCCCCTTCCTTGAGCTCGTCACGCACGTCCTTCACGCGGTAATGCGCGATTTCCGACACGTGCAGGAGCCCGTCCAGCCCAGGCATGATCTCGACGAACGCGCCGAAATCCGTAATCCGCTGGACCTTGCCCATGTAGGTCTTGTTGAGCTCGGGGGTGGCCGTCAGTTCCTGGATGATGCCGATCGCCTTGGCCGCCGACGCCTCGTCGGCAGACGCCACATTGACGCGGCCGTCGTCTTCGACGTCGATCTTGACGCCGGTGCGCTCGATGATGCTCCGGATCATCTTGCCGCCCGGGCCGATGACGTCGCGGATCTTGTCCACCGGGATCCGGATCGTGACGATGCGCGGCGCGTGCAGCGAGACGTTCGAGCGCGACTGCGCCAGTGTCTCATGCATCTTGCCCAGGATGAACAGGCGCCCCTCGCGCGCCTGCGCAAGCGCCTTGCGCATGATCTCCATGGTGACGCCGGACACCTTGATGTCCATCTGCAGCGCGGTGATCCCCTCGGCAGTCCCTGTCACCTTGAAGTCCATGTCGCCGTAGTGGTCTTCTGCACCTGCGATGTCGGAGAGCACGGCGTACTTGCCGTTCTCCTCGTTCATCACGAGACCCATGGCGACGCCGGCGACTGGCGCCTTCAGCGGCACGCCCGCGTCCATCATCGAGAGCGAGCCGCCGCAGACTGACGCCATCGACGACGAGCCGTTTGATTCGAGGATGTCGGAGACGACGCGGACGGTGTAGGGGAATTTCTCTTCGGTGGGCATCATCGGCGTCAGCGCGCGCTCGGCAAGAGCGCCGTGGCCGATCTCTCGGCGGCCAGGGCCGCGCATGAACGCCACCTCACCGACCGAAAACGGCGGGAAGTTGTAGTGAAGCATGAAGCGCTTCCACGTTTCCCCGTCAACCGTCTCGACCTTCTGCTGATCGTCTGCCGTGCCCAGCGTGGCGGTCACGAGCGCCTGCGTTTCACCGCGAGTGAAGACCGCCGAGCCGTGCACGCGGGGCAGAACGCCGACCTCGATGGTGATCTTGCGGATCTGGTCGAACGCGCGCCCGTCGAGGCGCTTGCCGCGTTCGAGGATCTCGTCGCGCAGGACCTTCTCCTTGAGCTCCTTGAAGATGGCCTTGGCCTCGACCTTGCGCTCGACCTCACCCTCGGGAATGCCCGCGATCAGGTCAGCGAGCACCTGGTCCACGGAACCGTAGTTCTCGAGCTTGTCCTGGATGCGCATCGCGTCGGCGAGCGGGACCAGGACCTTCTCCTCGACTTCGCGATAGAACTCCCGGCCGATCTCCTTCTTCGTGAACGTGGTCTTCTTCTTGCCAGCCTGCTGGGCCAGCGCATCGATGCCCGCCACGATCTCCTTGATCGCCGCATGGGCACGATCGAGCGCCTGGACCATCTCTTCCTCGGTCACTTCCTTCGCGCCCGCTTCGACCATGACGATGCCGTCTTTGCTGCCGGCGACGATCAGATCCAGCCGGCTCTGCTTGCGCTGTTCGAATGTCGGGTTGATCACGTACTCGCCGTCAACGAGGCCGACTCGGACCCCGGCGATCGCGCGCGTGAACGGAATGCTCGAGATCGCGAGCGCCGCAGACGCGCCGGTGATCGCCAGCACATCGGAGTCGTGCTCGTCGTCAGCCGACAGCACGAGCGCGATGATTTGGGTCTCGTTGCGCCAGCCAGACGGGAAGAGGGGACGGATCGGCCGATCGATCAGGCGGCTCGTCAACACTTCCTTCTCGGTGGGCTTCCCTTCGCGCTTGAAGAACCCGCCGGGAATGCGGCCTGACGCGTAGGTGTATTCCTTGTAGTCGACGGTGAGCGGAAGGAAATCGATTCCTTCACGGGGAGTTGCTGCGGTGCAGGCGGTGACGAGAACCATGGTGTCGCCGAATCGAACGATGACGGCGCCGTCCGCCTGTTTGGCCAGGCGTCCCGTCTCAATCGAGAGGGTCCGTCGGCCTACGGAGATTTCACGTGTGTGCATGTCTGTCTTTCTGTCTTTCTGCCGTTTGAGCTGCGCCAGCTTCTAGGTGGTGCGACTGCCGGACCTGAGGTTCGAGACTCGCGGCTCCTATGCGGAGGCCGGGAGACACGAGACCAGAAGCCGGCTTACTTCCGAATTCCGAGCCGCTTGATCAGCTCGGCGTAACGATCCGTATCCTTTCGCTTCAGGTAGTCGAGCAGGCGTCGCCGCTGACCGACCAGCTTCAGAAGGCCGCGGCGCGAGTGGTGATCCTTCGCGTGGGTCTTGAAATGCTCGGTGAGGTAATTGATGCGCTCGCTGAGCAGCGCGACCTGTACTTCTGGGGATCCGGTATCGGATGTGTGTGTTTTGTAGGTTCCGATGACTTCTGACTTGCGATCTTTCGTAAACGCCACTCGTTTGATCCTCCACGCACGGCCCAGATGCCGGGAGCCCAACCGTGAACTCCCGCTCCAAACCGCCGTTGCTGCGCCCTAGGTCCAGTAATTACAATTCCAAGCGACTCAATATTTTACACCAGAACTGTGACGGGATGCAAAAGCCCTCCAGGCCGGCTCTCCGCGATGGCGATCAGCCGTCCGCCCGCATCCAGCAGCTTGTATGTGGAAGAACCTGGCAGGCCCCAGACTGTCGCATCTTCGGACATGATCTCGTTGCCATGACTCGCGCGCTTGAGGCCCCGCTCGTTGAGGACGACGGCTGGAATGTGCGGGAGGAGTTGTTCGACGGGGACGATCCGGCGGGCTGCCTCCATGCCGTCTCTATCGAGGTCGTCCAGCGTGATGGCGGAGTCCTCGGCGAAGTCGCCAGCCTTCACACGCCTCAGCGTCTCCAGATACGCTCCGCAGCCGAGCCGCTGTCCAAGGTCGTGCGCCAGCGACCGAACGTAGAAGCCGGCTGACACCCGCACGCGAATTCGGGCCAGGCCTTCCCGGTACTCCACCATCGTCAGCTCATGAACCGTCACGCTGACTGGGGAGGGATGCACGGCCACACGCCGCCGCGCGAGCTCGTACGCGCGAACGCCCCCGATCTTCTTTGCCGAAAACGGTGGGGGTGTCTGTTCGAACGTCCCGCGGAACAGATCCAGCGCGGCTTCGATCCGTGCCGCGTCGACGCCTTGCGGCGGTTCCGGTGGACCCGTATCGAGGCCCGCCGCATCGTAGGTGTCCGTTGCGACACCGAGCCGTATGGCGCCGACGTATTCCTTGTCGGCGCCACTCAAGAGCGACGCCAGTCGTGTCGCGCGTCCGATCACGAGCGGCAGGACCCCGGTGGCCAGCGGGTCGAGTGTTCCGGTATGACCGATACGGGGGGTTCGCAGGGCCCGGCGGGCTCTCGCCACCACGTCATGCGATGTCGGGCCGGCGGGTTTGTCGACAATCAGAACCCCGTCCATGAGAGCCGCTGGAGAATTGCTGATTGCTGATTGCTGATTGCTGATTGAACGGCGGGGCATGTACTTCGGCCAATCGACAATCAGCGATCGACAATCAGCAATTTCGCTACGGTCTGCTTTTCAGCCCGTTCGCGATAGCGTCGGTGATCAACTGAATGATCCGTGGCCGCACCTGGTCGAGCGACTCGGTCACGGTGAAGCCCGCCGCATTCTTGTGACCGCCGCCGCCGAACTGGCCCGCAACGCTTCGCACGTCCACGTCGTATTTCGACCGCATGCTGACCCGCACGTCCCCGGTCGGCCCGACCTTGAAAAAGACCACCGCCTGAATCTCACGCGCGGTCAGCGGCAGATTGATCAGCCCTTCGGTGTCGTTGTTGGTGCACCCGCAGGTGGCCAGCATGACGTCGTCCATGTAGAGAACGGCCAGACGGCCCTCGTCGGCAAGCTGCATCGAATCGAGGAGCGCCCCAATCAACTTCAGCTTGCCGAAACTGTTGCTGTCGAACACGCGCCGCGCCATGGCGGCCGGGTTGACACCCGCCTCGACCGATTGCCGGCAGATGTCGAAGGTTCGCGGCGTGATGTTCGAGTGATGGAACGATCCGGTGTCGGTCAGGATGGCGAGATAGATGTGCGTGGCGATTTCGAAACTCAGGGGCACGGCCAGCTCGCGAATCACGTCGAACACCATCTCGCCGCATGCGGCCGCGGATTCGTCGTGCCAGTTGACGGCGCCGTAAAGCCGGTTGCCGGCATGGTGATCGATGTTGATCAGAAAGTGAGGCTCGAGTCCGGCAACTCCCGTGCGGCTCAGGTCGCTGCACTCCATCACGATCACGGCATCGACGTCGGCGGCTACCTGGCTCGCGATCTCGATGCGCTCCATTCCCGGGAAATCCTGATAGTGATCCGGCGCCGGATCCGCATTGACGATTCGGACGTCCTTGCCGAGCGCCTCGAGCGCGAACGCCATGGCCAGCTGCGAGCCGATGGAGTCACCGTCCGGTCTCGCGTGGGACGTGAGCAGGAAGCGCTGCCGTCGAAGGATTTCGTCCGAGATTCGTCGGACGGCGGCGCCGGCGGCATCTACGGGTTCATTGATCATCGTCGGGGGGTTCGCCAGTGTCCGGCCGGGCGGCCCGCTCCGTCTGGAGCTCCTGAAGGATTTGTTCGATCCTGTCGCCCTGTTCGATGGACTCGTCGTAGTGGAACGTCAGCTCCGGGACGCGCTTCAATCTCAGTCGCTGCCCGATTTGACGACGGAGGAAGGGTGTGGCGCGCCCGAGCGCCCGCGCGGATTCCCGACGGGTTTTGTCGTCCCCGATGGTGGTGTAGGACACCCTGGCCTGCTGCAGGTCGGGCGAGACCTTCACGCGCGTGATCGTCAGGAAACCGATGCCGGGATCGTGGACCGCTCTCGTCAAGAGCGACGCAAGCTCCGCCCGGATTTGGTCGCCGACGCGGGACGCTCGAGAACCCTGAGGCATGACTGGGGCGCAAAAGTTACAAGTTAAAAGTAAAAAGTTAAAAGTTAGAAGTTGAAGTCTTCACTCTTTGCCTCTTACTTTTAACTTCTAACTTGTAACTTCTAACTTTCTACACCGGTGTTGCGACGCGCTCGACGACGAACGCCTCGATGATGTCTCCGACTTTGATGTCGTTGTAGCGGTCGAAGCCGATGCCGCACTCGAAGCCCGCTTTGACCTCGGACACGTCATCCTTGAACCGCCGGAGCGAGCCGATCTTGCCTTCGTGGATGACCACGTTGTCGCGGAGCAGGCGCGCCTGCGTGTCGCCGGCCCGGGTGATGCGTCCATCGAGCACCATGCATCCGGCAATCGTGCCGAACTTCGGCGTCTTGAACGTGTCGCGCACCTCGGCCGATCCGATCCGCACTTCCTTGAACGTGGGATCGAGCAGGCCAGCCATCGCCTTCTTCATCTCGTCCACGACGTTGTAGATGACCGAGTGGAGGCGGATATCGACCTTCTCACGATCGGCAACGTCGGCGGCGTTCCGATCGGGCCGCACGTTGAAGCCGATGATGATCGCATTCGACGCCGACGCCAGCAGCACGTCTGACTCGTTAATCGCGCCGACGCCGCTGTGGATGATCCGGATCTTGACCTTCGCGTCGGTGAGCTTCGTCAGCGTATCGGCGAGCACCTCGGCCGACCCCTGCACGTCCGCCTTGATGATGATCGGCAGCTCCTTCATATCGCCTTCGGCGATCTGTTGCTGCAGCGATTCGAGCGTCAGCCGCGAGCCCTTGCCGCCGAGCGCCTTCTCCTTCGCCTGGCCCTGACGGAAATGCGCAATCTGCCGCGCCTTGGCGGCATCGGTCAGCGCCTGGAAGGCATCGCCCGGAGCGGGCAGGCCGCCGAGGCCGAGCACTTCGACCGGCGTTGCCGGTCCCGCGGCCTTGATCTGCCGGCCGCGATCGTCGATGAGCGCGCGAACCTTGCCGACGATCGTGCCCGCGATGAACGTGTCGCCGACGCGCAGGGTGCCGTCCTGTACGAGGATGGTCGCGACAGGTCCCCGTCCCTTGTCGAGTTTCGCCTCGAGCACGGTGCCCGACGCGTTGCGCTTCGGATTCGCCTTGAGCTCGCTGAGCTCGGTCACGAGGAGGATCATCTCGAGCAGCAGATCGAGGTTCTCCTTCTTCTTCGCCGAGACCTCCACCATGACCGTGGATCCGCCCCAGGCTTCGGGTGTGAGACCCAGGTCCGCCAGCTCCTTCTTGACGCGCTCCGGGTTCGCGTTGGGCTTGTCGATCTTGTTGATCGCCACGAGAATCGGAACACCGGCAGCCCTGGCGTGATCGATGGCTTCACGCGTCTGGGGCATCACGCCATCGTCTGCAGCCACGACGAGAATGACGACGTCGGTGACGCGCGCACCGCGCGCGCGCATCATCGTGAAGGCCTCGTGGCCAGGGGTATCGAGGAAGACGACGTTGCGATCGTTGACGGTGACCGCATACGCGCCGATGTGCTGCGTGATGCCTCCGGCTTCGCGTTCGGCAACGCGTGCCGAGCGGATGGCGTCGAGCAGCGTCGTCTTTCCGTGGTCCACGTGGCCCATGACCGTGACGACCGGCGCGCGAGTCACGAGATCGGCCGGATCGATGTCTTCCGCTTCGACCTGCAGCATCTCCTCCTCGAACGTCTGCATCTTCACGTCGGCGCCGAACTCACGCGCGATCATCGCCGCCGTGTCGTCGTCGAGCGTGCTGTTGATCGTCATCATCAGACGGCGATCCATCAGCTTCTTGAGGACGTCCTTCGCCTTGACGTCCAGCTTCGTGGCCAGATCGGCAACGGTCATCCCCTCAGCGAGGGTGATGGTGCGTGTCACCGGCGGCGGTGCCGCCTGCATTGGCACGGGCGACTGCGTGCGCGGCACGATGTCCCTGCGCGCGCCGGGACGTGGCGAAGACGGCCGATGATGCATGGGCGGCCGATAGGGTGGCGCGCCGGGACGCGGTGGTGTCGCTGGACGCACCGGCTGTGACGGCAGCGGTCGCGGGCCACCAATCGGTCCACCCGGACGAGGCGGAAGCCCGCCGCCCGGCCGCGGACCTGACGGTCGTGCAGGCGCACCAGGCGTCGCTGGACGAGGCGCGGCCGGCCGGCTCAGATTGCCAGTGGGCACCTGCGACGCGGGAGATGGCGTCTGCACCGGCGGCCGCACGAGCATCGGCCGACGCGGTGGAGCAGGCGGCGCCTGTCCGGTCCGCGGGTCCTCGACTCGTAGACGGATCGTCGGCGGCACCACGCGGCCTGTGGGTGCCGGAACCGCGGGGCGTTGAGGAACAGCCGGAGCGCTCGCGGCCGCGGCGGGCGCCACTGCTGGCGGCTCCGCCGACGGCGATGGCGGCGCCTCTGTCACTACAGGCTCTTCCATGACGGGCGCAGCAACGGTCGGAGGCGACGGCTCGGGAATGGCTTCAACCACCGGCGTTTCAACGAGCGGCTCAGGTTCCGGCTCGACGAGGACCGGCTCGGGCGGCGGCGAAATCACGTGAACTGCCTCCGGAGCGGCTGGTGGCGGTGCGACGATCACTTCCGCCGGGGGCTTTGCCGACTTCACCAGACGCGGAGGCGGAAGCGCAGGCGCTGCCGGCTTGGCGGGCTCGGGCGCCCTGCCGGCCGGCTTCTTTCCCCTTGCCGCCGCCGGCGTGTCTGCGAAGGACGCGTTCGACGGGACGTTCAGCCCCCGCTGCCGCGCCATACGCGACACGAATTCACGCGCCACGACTTCTTCAATCGTGCTCGATGCGCTCTTCACCTCGATGCCGTGATCGCGCTTGAGGAGCGCCATCACTTCCTGGCTCGAGGTATTCAACAACTCAGCGACTTTGTAGATCCGGACTGTTGCCATTCAGTTCCATGTGTCTCGAGGGTTTGCGACCGGGTCTTCGTGACCCGGCCCCTGCAACGACTCCCGCGCGGTTCTATTGACCGCGGTCGGATTCATCGGCCGCAACCGCTGCCGCTTCTCCGGTTTCTTCCTCCGCGTTGACGGCGGCCTCCACCTCTGCCGGCGCCGCCTCGTCGGCGGCTGCCTCAGCCGCCACGGCCTCCGCCTCGCCGCCTTCGGCCGCCGGTTCAGCGCCTGTGTCGCCAACCTCCAGCGCACCCAGCAGCGCTTCAACCTCGCGCCGCTTCTCTTCTTCGCTCTTGATGTCGATCTTCCAACCGGTCAGTTTGGCCGCCAGCCGGACGTTCTGTCCCTTCTTGCCGATCGCGAGCGACAACTGCTTGTCCTCGACAACGACCTCCATCACCTTCTCGGCATCGTCGACGATCGAGACTCGCTGAACCTTCGCCGGGCTGATCGCGTTGGTGACGAACACGATCGGATCCTCGGACCATTCCACGATGTCGATCTTTTCCCCGCGAAGCTCGCGGATGATCGACTGGACGCGCGTGCCTTTCATGCCGACGCAGGCGCCGACCGGATCGACGTCGCGTTCCCGCGAGTAGACGGCCACCTTGGCGCGATCCCCCGCTTCGCGCACCGCGCCGCGAATCATCACGGTGCCATCGTAGATTTCCGGGACCTCCTGCTCGAACAGCTTGATGAGCAGTGCCGGGTCCGTGCGCGACAACACGATCTGCGGTCCCTTCGCGCTGCGGTTGACGCCGCGAATCACCGCACGCACACGGTCGCCGACGGTGTAATTCTCCGCGCGGGACTGTTCCTTGCGCGGCAGCTGCGACTCGACACGCCCGAGCTCGACGATGATGTCGCCGTTCTCGAAGCGCTTGACCATGCCGCTCACGACCTCGCCGACGCGATTGCTGTATTCGGCGTAGACGTTCTCGCGCTCGGCCTCACGCACCTTCTGGAAGATGACCTGCTTGGCCGTTTGCGCGGCGATCCGTCCGAGATCCTCGGTCGGGCGCGGGAACTCGATCTCCATGTCGACTTCGGCTTCATCGCCATAGAGCTGCTGGGCCTCGTCGAGCGAGATCTGCGTCGAGGGATCGGTGACCTCGGTGACGATCTTCTTGACGGCGTACAGCTCGAGCTGACCGCTCTCGGTGTTGAACCGCGCGCGGAGCGCCTCGCTCTTGTAGCGCTTGCGGGCCGCCGCTTCGAGCGCGTCCTGCACGGCGCTGATGATGATGTCCGGTTCGACGCCTTTTTCCTTCGCGATCGCGTCGATCTGCTGGAGCAATGGGTTCGTCGTGGCCATTTATCTTCTCGATTGCTTCTTCGTTCGGTTTTCGTGCGTTTGCTGGCGCCCGGTCCTAAAACTCCACCTCGAGACGAGCACGCTTGATTCGGGTCATCGGCACGCGATGCGTCCGCCGGCCTTCCTCGAGCAGCAGGTGGCCGCCGTCCACGCCCGCGAGCCTGCCGGCAAACGCCGACTGACCATTGACCGGCTCGCTCGTGACCACTTTTGCCAGTCGTCCCTGGAATCTCCGGTAATCCGCCTCGTGCCGGAGAGGCCGATCGAGTCCTGGCGACGAAACTTCCAGGGTGTACGCGTGCCCGATTGCGCCGGTCTCGAGATCGTCGTCCTCCACGTCGAGGATCGCGCTCAAGTCGTGGCTGACTCGCTGACAGTCGACAATGCCAACCGATTCTTCCTCCAGCCGCCGCCTGACGTCGCCGGCGTCGGCCGTCGATCCGCTCGTCGCGGATGCCTGCACGCCCGGGGCCGGTCGATCGATCACGACCCGGAGAACGGTCCCGCCCGCTTCGCGTCGCAGCTGGATGTCGAACAATTCCAGCCCGTAGCTCCGCGCCACGCGCTCCGCCGCGTCGCGGACACGCGCTAACCGTTCACCAGAGGGCGTAAAAATGACCCCTGAAAAACAAAAAGTGGGCAACGGCCCACTCGGGTAACCTTACTCGAACCTGCCACCCATAAATATAGCGCGCTTAGACACGACGGCGCAACCGCGCGCGTTCAATTGGTGAATTCGCGAATTCGTGAACTGAGCGGATGCACCAGAAGCCGAAGGGACTGGCCTGGCGATCAGGTCGTACCCCTTGGCACCGACGATCGTCGCGCGGATGAGCTGGCCGCGTTCCACTTGCTCCGAATCGCAGTCCGTCAGGAAGACAACCGGGTCGATGTCGGGCGCCTGACTTTCGAGCCGGCCTTGGAGCACGAGCTCGTGCTCGGGGGAAGGGCCATCGACCAGCACATCCATCTCGGTTCCAATCCGGGCCTTCTGGGCTGCCGCCACGATTCTCTTCTGTCGCGCCATCAGCGCATTCCGGCGGCGCCGCTTCGCGGCCGCCGGAACATCGTCCGGGAAGCCGAATGCCCGTGTGCCTTCCTCGTGGGAGTACGTGAAGACACCGACGTGATCGAAGCCCGTGTCAGCGACGAAACCCTCGAGCTCGGCGAATTCCGAGTCCGTTTCGCCTGGGAAGCCGACGATCAGCGTCGTCCGGAGCGCCACGCCCGGGACTCTTTGACGGATCCGGCCGAGCAGCGTGTCGTACGTCTTTCGATGTCCGGGCCGTCCCATGCGTTTCAGCACGCTCGCCGACGCGTGTTGAAGCGGCAGGTCGACATACCGGCAGACCTTCTCGCATTCCGCCATGGCATCGAGCACGTCGTCGGTGATCGTGGTCGGATAGAGGTAGAGCAGGCGAATCCACTGCAGCCCGTCGATGGAATTCAGCTCGCGCAACAGGCGGCTCAGCGCTCCACGCTCGCCGCGATCGATCCCGTAGAAGGTGGTGTCCTGCGAGATCAGGAGGAGCTCCCGGACGCCGCGCGACGCGAGCGCGCGCGCCTCGCGCACGATCGAGTCCGTGCTGCGGCTTCGATACTTGCCGCGAAGCGTCGGAATGATGCAGAACGCGCAGGTGTAGTCGCAGCCCTCGGCAATCTTCACGTACGCGAAATGGCTCGGCGTGGTCAGCAGGCGCGGCGTGTCGGCGTCGTAGATGTAGGTGGGTAAAGACGCTTGCTGCGGCTCGCAGTTCGCTGTTCGCAGTTCGCTGTTCGCAGTTCGCTGTTCGCTGGAAAGCTTCGCAGTCGACGATCTGAAGAAGGTCATCGGAACGACCGAACCACCGTCTGTCGAACCGCGAACCGCGAACCGCGAATCGCGAGGTTCTATTGCGTCCAGTATTTGCGGCACCTCTCCCGTCCCAAGCACCGCATCGATCTCGGGAATCTCCCTTTTCAACTCGTCGCGATAGCGTTCCGCGAGGCAGCCGGTGACCACGAGGCGCGAGCAGCTGCCGTTCTTCTTCTGTTCCGCCATTTCGAGGATGGCGTCGATCGATTCCTGCTTCGCGCGGTCGATGAACGCACAGGTATTGACGACGAGCACGTCGGCAGTAGACGCGTCGGGCGTGATTTCATGACCCGCGTCGCGCGCGATCCCCAGCATGACCTCGCCGTCGACGAGATTCTTAGGGCAGCCGAGAGAGAGGAAACCGATCTTCATTTGCTGATTGCTGATTTCAGGGGTAAATCCGATACAACATTCTCGGATACGGAATCGCTTCGCGCAGATGCTCAATCCCGCAGATCCAGCTCACGACGCGCTCGATACCCATGCCGAAACCGCCGTGCGGCACGCTGCCAAAGCGGCGCAGGTCCAGGTACCACTCGAACGCTTCCCTGGGAAGCTTATGCTCCTCGATGCGCGAAACGAGCAAGTCGTAGTCGTCGATGCGCTGCCCACCGCCGATGATTTCCCCATAGCCCTCGGGCGCGAGCACGTCCACGCACAGTGCGACTTCGGGCCGCTCCGGGTCCGGCTTCATGTAGAAGGCCTTTATCGCCGACGGATACCGGTGCACGCAGACCGGCCGATCGAAATTCTCGGAAATCGCCGTTTCGTCCGGCGCGCCGAAGTCGCCGCCCCATTCGAACGGCAGTCCCTTCTCCTTGAGGACTTTTGCCGCTTCGTCGTACGACACACGCGGGAACGGCGCCTTCACATTCTCGAGCTTTGACGTGTCCCGTTCGAGCACCTTCAATTCCGGCTGGCGGCGTTCGAGGACCCGGCTCACGACGTACACGACCAGCGCCTCAGCGAGGTCCATGACGTCGTCGAGCGTCGCGTACGCCATCTCGGGCTCGACCATCCAGAACTCGGTGAGATGGCGGCGGGTTTTCGATTTTTCGGCACGGAACGTCGGGCCAAAGCAATACACGCGGCCGAGTGCCATCGCGTTGGCCTCGTTGTAAAGCTGGCCGCTCTGCGTCAGATACGCGGTCTCGTCGTCGAAGTACTGGACCGGGAAAAGAGTGGTTGTGCCTTCGCACGCCGCCGGCGTGAAGATCGGCGTGTCGGCCAGGATGAAACCGCGTTCGTTGAAGAAATCCCGGACGGCGCTGATCACTTCGTGCCGGACGCGCAGGATCGCCTGCTGCCGCTGCGAGCGGATCCAGAGATGGCGCCGATCGAGCAGGAAGTCGACGCCATGTTCCTTCGGTGAAATCGGAAAGTTCTGCGAGTCGGACACGACGCGGAGGCCCGTCACATCCACCTCGAACCCGCCGGGCGCCCGGCTGTCGGCCCGCACCGTGCCATCGACGACGATCGCGGTTTCCTGCGACAGGTGGTCGGCTTGCTTGAAGGCCTCTTCGCCGACCGCCTGCTTCGTCATCACGCACTGGATGAATCCCGTGCCGTCGCGCACGGTCAGGAAGTGGATCTTTCCACTGGACCGGCGATTGTGCAGCCACCCCTTGAGCGTGATGCTCTGACCGGTGTGACGAGCGATATCCTGAATGTACGCTGTCATGGATGTGCCAGTGTGCGCTCGAATCGCTGCCGCGCGCGGCGGGCCTCTTCGAGAACCGCCGACGGCGCGCCCGCGTTCGCGAGTTCCATCACGTATGTGCCGTCGTACCCAATCTTCTGCATCGTGACCAGCGCCATGTCCCAGTTGATTGACCCATGGTACGGCGCCAGGTGGTCGTCGCTCTTCCGTCGATTGTCGTGCACGTGGGTCGAAATCACATGCTCCGCCGCCGTCTCGATTTCGTCCGCCACGTCGCCCATGAGGTGCGCGTGGCCGAAGTCGAAACAGATGCCCGCGCGCGCGGAGTCGAGATCCCCCTCGATCATGGAGACCAGCGACCGAGCGGTCGAGAGGTCGTTCGGAATCACCTCCAGCGCCACTCGGACATCCAGCGGCTCGGCCAGCCGGCAGATCTCCTCCGCACTCCGAAACGCAGACGCCCGGTTGTTGTCTCCAGGCTGGCTCCGGTCGGACGGTGTGCCCAGATGGACGGCAAGGACGTCGAATGGAATCCGCCGGGCGATGTTCAGCGCCGCCTCGGACTCGCGGACGGCCTTTTGACGGCCCGCGCTGTCGGTCAGCGCGTTGGAGAAACTTTCCCCCCACTGCCCGTTCGTCAAGCTCGCCGAGATCGGTGCATGCACGCTCGTCAGCAACAGCCCCGTGTCGACCAGCCACTCTGCGAGCTTTCCGATGGCTGCCTCGTCGTGGTAATCGAAATGGCTTCGGGTTGCGAAGAGCTCGATCGCCTCGAATCCGTACGACGCGATTTCAGCGAGATGATCGCGGCCCAGCTGACGGTCGTGGTACAGGTGCGTGCTGATCCCGAAGCGCATGTTTGCTCGCGGCGGAACCTCTCATTGTAGCAGCATCCGATTCGGATGGGCGAATGGAGCCACGACAAACCCGTTTCGTCACCTGAACTCTTCGACGAGCGTGCCGAGCAGCTCGTGGATCCGGCCAAACTGCGGAAGTTGTTCCAGGTTGCTGCGAACGTATCGCAACGTCCTCGGGATGTACTGGATGTACACAGAGTTCCGTCTTGCAGTGGTCTGATATCCGAACGTTCCCAGCGCCTTGAGGTTGCGCTGGAGTGCCATCACATCGAAGCGCTGCCGGAATTCCCGTTCCTCACCGGTGCGCCCGGATACGGCCAGGTAATAGGCGAGCAGTTCGTTGACGGTTTTCTCGGGGAGATCGACGTACGAATCGCGCAACAGCGACACCAGGTCGTAGGTGTCCGGGCCCATCCGCGCGTCTTGAAAGTCGATGATGTAGAGTTCCCCGCCGTGGAGCATCAGATTGCGGCTGTGGTAATCGCGATGGCACAGCACACGCGGCTCTGCGGCCAACGACTCGACGATGATCGCGAACTCCCGGCGCAGTTCGTCTTTCACCGGTGGCGAGATCACCACACCCCTGTACGCTTCGACGAAGTGCTTGATGAAGAAGTCGAGCTCCCAGGTCAGCTTTTCCACGTCGAACGCCACACCGTAGGGAATGTACTGGGGCGCCGAGAGCTCCGCACCGCGGCGCTGGAGCGTGGCAATGAGGGCGACCGCCTGACGGTACAAGGCCGCGTGCTCGGCCGAGCTCGCCGCTCCGAGATGCGCCTGAAGCGTCACATCTCCCAGATCCGCGAGCGCCAGAACGCCAAGATCGTCCGCGTGACCGAGCACCGCGGGGATGGGGACTGGCATCTCGGCCAGCAACCGCGCGACATTGACGAAGGGGAGCGCGTCGAACTGAAACGGAGCGGAGTGCAGCGACAGTACGATTGAACCGCTGTCGGGAAGCAACACGCGGAAGTACCGGCGATCCGACGCGTCTCCGGTCAGCGGAACGACACGCGGCGATCGTGAGGCCAGCCCGCTTCGTGTGAGGTATCCGTCAATCTTTTCCCGGGTCTCAACGCCGTCGGCCTGTCGCTTGTCGGGCATCGTTGTCATCGTGTTGATCCTGACGTCAGCGGCTTTCAATAATCGGCGATGAGCAGGTTTCCCTCGATGCGTTGTCCCGCCTTGGGCTGCCGACCGGCCGCGCGAACGATGGCGCATCGCCTGTATCGCGCGCCTGCCTGGATTTCTACTCCGTCGCAGACGATGCACTCCGTCAACTCCGCGCCGGGGCCGACCGTGACATCATCCCACACCGCCGAGCGTACGAGCGATGCGCTCGGATGAATTTTTCCGCCGCGTCCCCCCTTCATCCGATCGACTTCTGTGGCCGCCAGATGGATGGAGGTGTCGAGGTAGTCGGCCGGAGTGCCGATGTCCCGGAACGACGCGTCGCAGACGAAGGCGGCCACGCTTCGGTTATCCCTCGCGATCAGTTGCGGGTAGAGGGCGCCGACCGTCTGTGCCGGAACTCCGTCCTCCAGTCCCGAGAACGCACGAGCTTCAGCGACTTGAACGCCGATGAAGTGATAGCTGGATCCCGGCGATCCAGCTCGAGTGAATCCGCGCACCCGGCCGTCGGCCACGGTGACGCCGCCGTACTTGTCCGGTCGCGGATTGGCGATGAGCGCCATGGTGATCAGCGCGCCGGATTGACGATGGCAGTCGAGCATGGCCGACACGTCGACGTCCGTGAGGGTGTCGCCATTCACGATCAGAAAGATTCCTGGATCCGTGGTCCGGGATCCGCGATCCGGCCGAATCGAGTCGGTCACGAGCGGCAGCGCATGCCTCGGCCCGCCCGCCGAGCCCAGCACAGGGTTTTCCCACGAATAGCGCACGCGCGCGCCGAGATCCGAACCGTCGCCGACTGAAGCGGTGATCGTGGCAGGCAGGTGATGAAGGTTCAGCACGAACTCCCGGATGCCGGAGGACGCCAGCCATCGGATGACCCGGCGCGCGAGCGTTTCTCCGTTGACCGGCACGGCGGCTTTCGCGCGAACGTAGGTCAACGGCTCGAGTCGAGTGCCGAGACCTGCCGTCAAGACGAGTGCGCTGAGAGGAAGGTCTGGCGTGCGCGACACGCTCATGCGCCGTGATCGAACACCATGTCGGAACCGGTCAGGCCATGTTGCTCGCGGTGCTGCAGAAAGAGCGAGCGGTAGGAATCCAGGAGGTAGTCGTCCGGGGTTCGGCCAAGCGCGCTCGACATCTCCGAGATGCCGTTCTCGGTCCCCTCGATCTCGACGAACACGCCGACCGGTGTCTCGTCGATGGCGACGATGACGTCTTCGTGCGAAAACTCTTCTCGATACTTTTCGTAGCGGAACCAGACATGAAGGCCGAGCTCACCAAATACCCGCAGAAGCACTTCACCGTCGCCGACAACCGTCTCGATCTCTTCGCGCACTTTCATGAGGGACGGCTGCACGGGTCCCTTCCAGGTCAGCCGGCTCTTCCCGTTCTCCATTCGCACGCGGAGCACGCATCGTTGGCGGCGAAGTTGTTCGTCTTCGGTATCGAGGAGCGCATCTTCCTGAAGGCGCCGGCCGTAAAGAGGCATGGCCCCGGCGGCGATCACCGCCTCTCGCGCTTCGTCTGCCGAGCTGAACCGCAACTTGACCTCGCGCTCCAGAATCGTCGTGCTCATGAAGGATGGCTCCTTATCGCAAGCGTTCTCGAGGACAGCGACCACGGAGACTACTACTAACGGACCATCTGTGTCACTTGCGGTTGATGAGATCGCTTCCTGTCTACAGGGCGATGGGTCTCGGAATGGCCCGCCACAGAAACCGCCGGACGGTCACATACATCGCGAAGCACTCGACGGCAAACGGAGGAAACCCTCCGAAGCCGAGAATCGGCATCTCGAAGATCTTGACGTGCGGAAGGAGGGGAACGTTGTAGATCCACTTCGTCGCGACCCAGTAGTTCCAGAACTCCCAGATGATTCCGCAGACGAGTCCGGCGATCAGGAGGTTGACCAGCCTCGCCGAGCGCCCCTTCCGCCAGTCTCCGAGAATCGATTCGGCGCCTGCTCGCGCATTGAGCGGATCGAGCAGGAAGATGAACCCCAGCCAGACGGGAGCCGCCAGATACGGCGAGTGTACGAAGACGGGAATCAACACCAGTGCGCCGCCCACGGCAACCATCGTCCAGGCGGCCGGACCGAGTCGCTGGGGAGTCAGCGTTTCACTGCGCGCCATGCTCGCGCGCCGGTCGCGAAGGCTGGACACGAGATCGCTGGTCTCAAAGATCGCGGGCGTAATGGTGGCGAACGACCAGATGTAGCCCAGGTCGCGGAGGAGCCGCAATTCGGGAAGACCGACGTAGTACCAGCTGTAGATCGAGTACTTGTTGTACAGCTCGAAGAGGGCCCATAACGGCACGGATGCGCACGACACAAACAGCAGCTCGGAACGATTGTTTCGAATCCACGAGTTGGCGCGCCGCTTCCAGACGACGGCGTCGGCCAGGAGGATGAAGGCGGTCCACGCGATGGGTGTGTGCCAGTGATAGAAGGGTTCGATGCGCAGAAAGACGGCCCCCTGTGACACAAGGATCACGAGCAGACCGAACCAGCCGTAGAGCGGTAAGCGGCGGCGCATGAAAAAAGGCCGGCGGATGCCGAACATCCACCGGCCTAGATTGTAGCGTTCTCCTCGCGAACCCGCGAACCGCGAACCGCTATCTCTTCGTCATCGTAATGAAGTACTCCTGCCCGTCACGCCAGACCACGAGGAACACCGGCCGGCCAGCGGTTGCACTCTGCAGCGCCCGCGTGACCTGGCTGACGTTCGCCACCGGCTGACGGTTGACTTCGACAATGACGTCGTTCGGCTGGATGCCGGCGTTGGCGGCTACGCTGCCGCGATCCACATCCGCGACGATGGCGCCGCCGCGACCGCGTGGCAACTCGATCTGACGCGCAACCTCGGGCGTGATCGCTTCGAGCTGCATGCCGAAATCGGTGGCGGTTGGCGCGTCCTTCTCCGCGCTGTCGGGCCGCGCCGATCGTCCGCCATTGGCCTCCGCCTCGAGATCGAGCTCGTCGGGCGTGATGTTCAGCGTCTTCCGCTGGTTGTCACGGTAGATGGCGAGGGGCACCGTCGTCCCCGGCTTGGTCGCAACCACCATCGAGACCAGTCCGTCGCTGTCGCTGACAGGGCGGCCGTTGTACTCGACGATGACATCGCCCGGCTTGAGACCGGCCTTGGCCGCGGGCGTGTTCTGGGCCACCGACGAAACGACCGCGCCGTTCGTGTTCGGCAGCCCGAACTCCTTGGCCACTTCCTTCGTGATGGGATCCCGGCTGATTGAGACGCCGATCACGCCGCGGGAAATCTTGCCGGCACGCAGCTGCGGCAGCAGCTCGCGAATCGTGTTGATCGGGGTCGCGAAGCCGATGCCGATGTTGGCGGCACGCTGGGCGTCGGTGTAGATCGCCGTGTTCATCCCGATGACTTCACCGCGGATGTTGAGCAGCGGTCCGCCCGAGTTCCCCGGGTTGATCGCGGCATCGGTCTGAATCATCGGCTGCTGACGGGTCGCGGTTCCCCCGAACGGCCGATCGAGCGCCGAAATCACGCCAACCGTGACCGTGTGGCCGAGATTGAACGGGTTCCCGATGGCCATGACCCAATCGCCCTGCTGCATCTGCGAGGAATCGCCGAACTTGGCCTCCTGGAGCGGCGCCGACGGCACGTCGGTCAGCTGAAGGAGCGCGCTGTCGGTCAGCGGGTCGTGGCCGACGACCTTGGCCGCGTACTCCTCATTGCGCGTCGCACCGACGAACGCGACGGTGATCTTGTCGGCGCCTTCGATCACGTGATTGTTGGTGAGGATGTATCCGGCCTTGTCGATCACGAACCCGGTGCCGGCGCCCTCGGTGAGCTGGCCTTGCGGCGCCTGACGCTGCCGCGGACGCTGCCGGGGCGAGGAGGGCGCATCCGGCGCCTGGCCACCGAAGAAGCGGCGCAGGAAGTCGTCTCCGCCCTGACCGCCGAAGAACTCGGTCAGATCCTGCGTGCGCTGGCGCGACTCGGTGCGGATGTTGACCACCGTCGGAATCTGCGTCTTGGCGATATTCCGGAAGGTGGTGGAATCGATCGGGCCGCCGAGCGGCGTGCTGTTCATCGCGGGCATGGCCACCATCTGCGCCGACGAGGTCGGCGTCAGATCGAGGCGGGACGCGATGACCATCCCGACGGCGAGCGACGCGATCGCGATAAGGACGGCATAGAAGAGCGTGGTCTTGCGCGTGGACATGAGTGTTTCTCCGATATACGTGTTTCCGGTGTTTATGTCTTTCGTTGCGATGTTTTGCGTTTTGGTTTTTGTCAGTCTTCCCGTTCTCTCTTGGATTTATCGGTTTTCAATCCTCATCACGTCAGCGTGACGATCTCCGTTTGCATCGGCCCGGTCACCTCGGCGCTCCGTTCGCCGACGAACATGTTGATCTCGGTGCGCACGCCGAATTCGGACGTGTAAATCCCGGGTTCAATGGTGAATCCGGTTCCGGGGATCAGCCGCCGCTCATCATGAGTCTCGTAGTCGTCCATGTGCACGCCGTTGCCGTGCACCTCTTCTCCGAGGCTGTGCCCCGTGCGATGAATGAACTGAGGCCCATAGCCCGCCCGCTCGATCACCGCCCGCGTGGCCCGATCGACCTCGTAGCCTCTGAGCTCGCGGCCCTCGCGGGCGGCGTTCATCACGAACTCCACGCCGGCGTCCCGGCCGTCCCGCGCGACGCCAAAAGCCTTCGCGTATTTCACTGGCACCTCGGGACCCGTAAACCCCATCCACGTAATGTCAGCAAAGACCGCGCCGGGCGTCGCCAGCTTGCCCCACAAGTCGAGCAGGACAATCTCACCTGTATTGATGGCCCGATGTGCGGTGGCCGTGGGCTGATAGTGCGGGTTCCCGGCGTTCTCTTGAGCTGATACGCAGGGAGCGGATTCGCTGACAAGCCCTTCATCCGCAAACCACTTGACCATCGCCTGCTGAACTTCGTACTCGTTCAAGCCCCGTCCCGCCCGATCGCGAATCAGTCCGAAGGCCCGATCCTTGATTCGATAGAGCCGTTCCGCCGCCGCACGATGTGTCGCCAGCGCCTCATCCGACCAAACCGCCTCGAAGCGCTGAATGAGATCGCCAGAGGACACGACGTCCACACCCAGCTGCCGCACGGCCTCGACTGTTCCGGCATCGACCCGGGACACGTAGGGGATGGCATTGCCCGGCGAGTACTCCATCGCCACGCGTTTCATCCCTTTCAGGAGGGCCTTCAAGCCTGACGCGAGCTGTTCCCGCCCGGCATACGGCTGCTTTTCTCCAGGCAGCCCGTCAAGATTGTGACGCTCGATCGCATGCACGAGGCCCCGCGGATCGCCCTCGGACGGCACCAGGTAGTACCAGCGCCTCGTGGACATCTTCGAAGACGACGTCAGATCGGTGAGCCGTCGTGCAATGGGGTTTGAACCGTGAAAGTCGTAAAGCAGCCAGCCGTCGAGTCCATCCTTCTTCAACGCCTGCTGGACAGCTGATATCGGCAACGCCATCACTTGAGTATAACAAGCCACTTCTACCCATAAGACGACGAAGGCTTTCGTATAGTTGTTAAAGTTGTTAACAGTACGCCCCGTATAATCGAGAGCGGAGACCGTATGTCACGGATGTTTCAGGTCCTTATCGTCGTCGCCGCCGTGATGGCGGCCGTGTCGCTCGACGCCGGCCCCCAGGCGCCCGGACAGCAGCCGCCCACGTTCCGGGTCGAGGTCAACTACGTCGAGATAGACGCCCACGCGACCGACGCGCAAGGCAAGTTCGTCGACGATCTGAATCAAGGTGAGTTTCAGATCCTCGAAGACGGAACCCGCCAGGAGATTCGCGTCTTCACGCGCGTGAAACTGCCGCTCGAACGGCTGGATCCTCCGCTCTTCAAGGGAACCGCGATCGATCCCGACGTGCAGAGCAACCTGCAGGAATTCAACGGCCGCGTCTTCGTGCTCGTGCTCGACGACCTGCAAACGGATTCGAGACGCTCGCTGGTTCTGAGAGCTGGCGCGCGCCAGTTCATCACCAAGTACATCGGCGCGAACGATCTCGCCGCCGTGGTGTTTACGGGAGGCGCAACGGACAAGGGCCAGGAATTCACCAGCAGCCGCGCACGGCTGCTCGCGTCGGTCGACAAATTCATTGGCAACAAGCTCCCGTCGGAATTGATGTCCAAACTCGACGACTACTACCGAGCGCAGCAGCTCGGGCAGCCGCCGAAGGACACCAACTTGCCCGAGCGCGGCTACAAGGCGCGCAACTCGCTCATTACCCTCAAGAATCTCGCGCAGTACTTGTCCGGCGTTCACGGCCGGCGAAAAGCCGTCGTCTGGTTTGGAGAAGGGATTGACTACGATACCGAGAATCCGTTCAGCCCGGACACCTCCATTCTCCACGACACGATGCGGGATGCGATCGACCAAGCCAATCGTGCGGGCGTCAGCTTCTACGGCGTGGACGCGCGCGGCCTTGGCGCGGGGCTCGACGAAGCCATCGAAATCGGCGGCGTCCCCGTCGACGATCCGGCGTTCATGTCGCCGACGAGCATGATTCAGAACGAGGTGCGCCGCGCGCAGGACAACATGCGGGTGATGTCCGAGCAAACCGGCGGGTTCGCGATCATCAACCAGAACGATCTCAATGCGGCATTCCAGCGGATTGTCGAGGACAACAGCAGTTACTACGTTCTCGGGTACTACCCGTCGAACGACAAGCGGGACGGCCGGTTTCGCAGAGTCGAGGTGCGTATCACGCGGCCCGGAGTGCGCGTGCAGGCCCGGAACGGCTACACGGCGCCGAAGGGGAAGTCTGCCGCGGTCGCCGGCGCACGCGCCGATGCGAAGGTGCCGCCCGAGATTGTGGATGCGCTCGCCAGCCCCATACCGGCAACGGGAGTGGGCCTGTCGATCTTTGCCGCCCCGTTCAGCGGAGTTGGATCGAAGGCGTCCGTCGCGTTGTCGGTCGAATTCGCGCCGTCGACCTTGAAGTTCGTCGAACAGGGCGGGAAGTTCAACGAGGACATCGAGCTTCACGTGCTTGCCGTAGATGCCGGGGGCAAGATGCAGGATGGCGGTCCGACGAACGCGCCGCTCAAGCTGAGCGCGGCGAACCACGACGCCGTCACGGCCAACGGCATCCGGATTCTGAGGCGTCTGACGCTGCCCCCGGGGCGCTATCAGATTCGGGTGGCGGCGCGAGAATCGAATGGAGGGAGCGTCGGGACGGTCACCCAGTTGCTCGATGTTCCTGATTTTTCAAAGGCGCCGCTCCTATTGAGCGGCGTCGCGATCACGTCAATGTCGGCGGCCCGCATGCCAACTGCGAACCCCGATGCCCAGTTCAAGGACGTGCTGCCCGCGGCGCCGACGGCGAACCGTGAGTTCCCCCGCAGCGACACACTCGCCATCTTTGCAGAGGTTTACGACAATCAGCTGTCTCCGCCGCACCGTGTGTCCATTTCGAGCGCCATTCTTGCAGAGGACGGGCGCGAGATGTTGACGGCGGCCGACGAACGTTCGAGCGAGGAGTTGCAGGGCAAGAAGGGCGGATACGGCTATACGCGCGAATTCCCGCTCGGGCAGCTTCCCGCCGGACGATACGTGTTGCGCGTGTCCGCGCGTGCGCTGTCACCAACGGCGGTTCGGCGACCCGTGAAGTGGAGTTCCGCATTCGATGACCGGCGGAATGGCGACGCTCGCGCGAGGGGACTGCAGCGGGATCCTCGATCCGGGACGCGCCATCGTCCGTGACTCCGAGACCTGGCAGGCGCTCTGGCTGGCACACGCCGGCCCAGGGCCGGACGCCCCTGACGTGGATTTCACGACCCGCATGGTCGCGGCCGCGTTCGCGGGCGAACGGCCGACCCCGGGATACGCAATCCAAATCCTCGAACCCCAGCGGGTTGGCGCGTCGCTCATCGTGACCGTCGACGAAGTCCGTCCGCCGCGCGGCGTGATCGCCGCGCAGATCATCGTGACGCCGTACCACATCGTGACGTTGCCGCGCGACGACGGCGAGGTCCGTTTCACCGACAGGGACGGCGTCCCGTTTCGCGGAGAGTATCCCGTGCAGCCACAGTTGTCCGGCGCCTCAGCAGCGACCGCGATCAAGGGATCGCCCATCGTGCCCGTCCTCGCTGCGGCTCGTTCTTCGACCGGGCTGGATCCGAATCTCGCCGCGGCGCTGGCCTACCTGGCTGGTCCCTTCTCGGGCCTGCTCATTCTTCTTGTGGAGCGCGCGAACGACTTCGTTCGTTTTCACGCGTGGCAGGCGATCATCGGCCTGGGCGGGCTGGGACTCCTGTCGGCCGGAACCCTCGTGTTTTCCTTCCTCACGCTGATCCTGTCGCCATTGGCGTTCACGCTGATGTACCGGCTGTCGGAGATTCTAGCGGTCGTGTGGGTCGTGGCGTGGATGGTTTGCTTGATCAAGGCATTCAGCGGTGTGCGATGGCAGATGCCCGTCGCGGGCCGCTACGCCGAGCGGCTGACCACTGAAAAACACTGAACGACAGCCACCGAAGAACGCGGCTAAAAAAGCCACAGAAGAACACAGAAAAACACAGCAAGAAAACAGACGGTTGTCAGAGCGGAATCAACGATCTGTGTTCTTCGGTGTTTTTCTGTGGCCTTATTTCTGTGTTTTCTGTGGCTCCTGATCCCTGTGTTTCGCCGTGGCTCTAGTCGAACTTCTTCACGCGCTTCAGGTTCACCTGCCCGCCGGCGTGTGAAAACTGATACTGGCTCGCGCTGATATCGGGCTTCCATGGCGACTTCATCGTCAACTCGATGATTTCGCCCGGCATGAATGGCTTGCGATAGGGTTCGGAGTCGCCACTGATGACGACGGCTGGAGTCGCCTTGTTGTACCAGTATTCGTCGACTTTCAGCAGCGACACCGGAGCGTTCGAGAGATTCTTGATTTTCAGAATCGTGACGATGTCATTGCCGACTTTCTTCGACGGCATCTGAATGAACTGGATGTCGGCCGTGCCTTTCAGGGGCTTGATGAATTTTGCTGGTGCCGCCGGCGCCTGTTGGGTCGTTGGCGCCGTGGCCGGCTGCGCTGGCGTCGTCGCCTTGGTCGCAGGGGCCTGAGCGGGTTTGGACTGAGCTAGAACGGTTGAGGCGACAAGCGCCAGTAGAACTATGACGGAGGACGCGAACGCAAAGCGTTTCATGACCACCTCCCTGGGGGAGAAAACGGGAACGGGGTCATTATAGGCTTCTACATCTCTCCGTTCCAGTCCTCAGGCTCGTGACTCGACGAACGGAAGATCTCGAGGTGCCACTTGCCGCCGCCCCACGGCTCGATGACCTCAGCCGCAACGACATCCACCAGGATCTCGGCGAACGTCCGGCCTTCGGGATCGCCTTCGAGGTGGTAGGCGGCCTCGTCCCAGGCAAACGACGGATACAGCACCATCGTCAGGAACAGGTCATACCCGTCGTCGACGACGATCAACTGTCCGCAGGGGCGCTTTACGGTCGAGTGGTAAATCAGGTATTTCTCGGCGCTGTGCGCGCGGATATAGCGCTTCAGCGCGAATTCACGCGCGACGATCTCCTCGACCGCAATCTTCTTGTCCCAGCAGTCGCGGCAGTAGCGCTCTTCGCCGCGAGGCTCGGAAACTTCCTTGGCGCCGCACAGGGCGCACTTCGCCTGGACGACCGTTTTGCGGGACATTCGAGGGATTGTACTACGTGAAATGCTGAATGCTGAGTTCTGAATGCTGAATGCCCTCGGTCAGCACTCAGCACTCAGCATTCAACATTCAGCATTCTTTATTGCGGCTGCGGCTCGTGCCGGCGCACGACCGGCCCGTACATCTCCTCGGCGTACTGCTTGACCATGCGGCGCGCGCTGAAGCGAGGGGTCACGCTGAGTATCGCCTGGCGCACGACATCGAGCCATCGTCGTGGAATGCCCTGTGGATCGCGATCGTAGAACGTCGGAACGACCTCGCGTTCCAGGATCTGGTAGAGCGCTTCGGCATCGGCTGCGTCCACCGCGTCGTAATCGCCCGACTCCGGGTGGCTCTCGATCAGCCAGCCGTTCTGGCCCGTGTATCCTTCCGCCCACCAGCCGTCGGCGATGCTGACCTGCGGCACGCCGTTGATCGATGCCTTCATGCCGCTGGTGCCGCTCGCCTCGAGGGGCTTGCGCGGATTGTTCAACCACACGTCACAGCCCTGCACGAGGAAGTGCGCCACGTGCAAGTCGTAGTCGTCCACGAACGCGACACGTCCGGCGAAGATCGGGTCGGTCGCGCGCTTGTACACCTGCTGCAGGTGGTGCTTTCCGGTTTCATCTGCAGGGTGTGCTTTGCCGGCAAAGATGATTTGAACGGGCCGTCGTGCCGCGTTGAGGATCCCGAGGAGACGGTCGGGATTCCGGAAGATCAACTCGGAACGCTTGTAGCCCGTGAACCGGCGCGCGAAGCCGATCGTCAGCGCATTCGGATCGAGCAGTGTGCCCGCGGCCACGACGCGTGCCGCCGTGACGTGTTCCTCTTTCCAGCGGGACCTCGCGCGTTCGCGGATGAACGCGAAGAGGTAGTTGCGGAGCGCCTGGCGCGCGCCCCAGAGATCCTCGTCCGAGATTTCCAGGATTCGATTCCAGATCGCCGGATCGTCATGCCGGTCGCGCCAGCCGGCGTCGAGGTGATCGTCGAGCAGCCTCGTCATTTCGGCCGACAACCAGGTGGGCACGTGAATACCGTTCGTGATCGCACGCACCGGCCGCTCGTTGTCCTGCACGCCCGGCCAGATTGGCGCCCACATGTCACGCGTGACCTGGCGATGCACCTGGCTGACCGCGTTCGTGGCGCCCGCCGTCCGCAGCGCCAGGGCGGTCATGTTGAACAGCGGCCCGCTGCCGTTGTCGTAGTGCCCGAGCGCCAGGAAGGCGTCACGGTACGGGCCCAGTGTTCCCCACGCGTTCGCCAGGTGGGTTTCCACGAGATGAAATGGAAAGGCGTCGTGACCCGCCGGCACCGGCGTGTGCGTCGTGAAGATCGTCGTGCGCCTGACTTCCTCGAGCGCGGCGTCGAATGACTGACCGTGCTCGATCAGATCCCGTATGCGTTGCAGCACGACGAACGCCGCGTGGCCTTCGTTCAGGTGCCAGGCCGCTGGCTGCGATCCCATCGCCTTGAGCGCACGTACCCCGCCGATTCCCAGGATGATTTCCTGCTGCACGCGGGTCTCGCGATCGCCGCCGTACAATCGTGCCGACAGTTCGCGATCCCAGGGCGCGTTTTCTTCGAGGTCCGTGTCGAGCAGGTACAACTTGACGCGGCCCAGCCGGACCCGCCAGACGGACACGAGCACGCTGCGGTTGCCGAGCGGAACGGCCACGATGCAGGGCTTCCCATCCGGCGTCATCGCGCGTTCGATGGGCGCGCGCTCCCACGACAGCTTCTCGTAGATCTCCTGCTGCCAGCCTTCCGGAGACACCGTCTGGTGGAAGTAACCCTGTGGATACATGAATCCCACGCCGATGAGCGGGATTCCGAGGTCGCTGGCTTCCTTGCAGTGATCGCCGGCGAGCACACCAAGTCCGCCGGCGTAAATCGGCAAAGACTGGTGCAGCGCAAACTCCGCAGAAAAGTATGCGATGGGTCCGGCGCCGTCGGAGTAACGGTGTTGCCACCAGGTGTCGCGCGCGCTACGCGCCGCGTCGAGCGCCTCCACCGCGGAATCGTAAACGGGGAGGTAGCGTTCGTCCTCGGCCGCCAGGTTCAGCATCTCCTGGGAAATCTGCTGCAGCATCAGCACCGGGTTGTGGGCGGTCTGCCGCCACAACGGGTAGTCGAGCTTGCGGAACACTTCCCGGGCCTGCGGGTTCCACGTCCACCACAGATCGGTGGCCAGTTCGGGGAGCCGCTGCAGGCGCTCGGGGATCGTTAGCGTGGTCAAAGCGGTGAGTTCCTTTTCCGTTAAATCCCGGCGTCGTCACCGCCGGGCATGAGTCATTGCTGCGAGCGTGTCAGCTCGCTGAAACGCGTCAGATCGATGTTGCCGCCCGAGACGACGGCCACGATCTTTTTGTGGCCTCGAGCGGCCAGCGTGTCCGAGAGCGCGGCGGCGATGGCGCAGGCCGCGGCGCCTTCGGCGATCACGTGAACGCGGTCCGCAACCGACCGCATTGCACGCGCCGCCTGATCCAGGCTGACAACCAGTGAGTCGTCCACCCACGTGCGGAGCAGCGGCCACATACTCGTCAGCACGGACTTCCCACCGGCGCCGTCGACGAACGACGGTTGCCAGTTGTCGAAGCGGCACGCCCGGCCCGCGCGGAGCGAGACTGACAGGGGAGCGGCCGTCTCCGGTTCCGCCGCGTAGACGCGCGCCGCGGGTCGTATCGCTTTCACCGCCACCCCGATGCCGGTCAGCAGGCCGCCGCCGCCGAGCGGCGCGACAATGGCGTCCGCGTCGGGCAGGTCTTCCATGATCTCGAGTCCGATTGTCCCGTTTCCGGAAATGAAATCATCGTCGTCAAACGGGTGGACGAACCTGCCGGCCATCCGGCTGGAACCATGCTGCTCGACGGTCCGCCAGCATTCGTCGTACGACGCTTTCACGATCGTGGCGCCGAGCCGTTCGATCGCGCGGAGCTTCGTTTCGGGTGCTGTGTCCATGACCATGACACTGCAGCGGACCCCCGCCAGTCGTGCGGCCAATGCGACTCCCTGGGCCGCGTTGCCCGCGCTGACGGTCCAGACCCCATCACTGAGCTCGCGGGCCGGCAGTCGTGCGATCGCATTCTGAGCGCCGCGGATCTTGAATGAGCCGATTGGCTGAAGCGTTTCGAGCTTGAGGAACACTTGAGGACCGTCCACGCGACGATCAGGGAGATCGAACCGCACGAGCGGTGTGCGAATCGCGGCCCGATAGACGGTTTCCGCCGCCTCCCGTACCGTGTCCAGGGATATTCGTCGAGTAAGGGTCGGCCCGGTTTCCTGAAGCACAGACGGCAATCGTACGTCGGCCGTTCTTCGCTCGTCAATAAAAGGCTAGACTAGTCTCAATCCGAGGGGCTTCGCCCCTCGGACTCCCCTACACGCGCTCTCGCGCGCCGCTTCGACGGCGCGCTCCGATCGCGTGGCTCGCTCGCACGGCTCGCTCGCATCGTGGAAAGAGCGTTAGGTTTATGAGACAGCTTCTAGGGCCCGCCAGAATTCGCGAATTGGCGAATCCGTGAATTGGTGAATTGCCAGGAGAGCCACTGATGTCCCCGAGAATGAACCGTCGTGAATTCGTCAAAACCGGGACAGCTGCCGGACTTGCGGCCGCGGCCGCCCCGAGTGCGTTTGGGCAGGCGCCAGCCGTGATGACACCGGGCAACAGCCGGCCGATTGTGATCGCGTCCTCGAACGGCAACAAGTTCAAGAACGGCGGCGACAAGACCTGCGTGGAGACCGCGTTCGCGAAAATCACGAAGGGTGAGGACGTGCTGGACGCGCTCGTCGCGGGCGTCAATATTGTCGAGCTCGATCCCGAGGAAACCAGCGTCGGCTACGGCGGCCTGCCGAACGCCGAGGGGGTCGTCCAACTCGATTCGTGTTGCATGCACGGGCCGAAGAAGCGCGCGGGCGGTGTGGCCGCGATCGAGGGCGTGCGAACGCCGTCACTCGTTGCACGCGCCGTGATGGACCAGACCGACCATCACCTGATCGTCGGCAGAGGGGCCCAGGAATTCGCGCGATCGCTCGGCATCAAGGTCGAGGACGATCTCAACACCGAGAAGTCGCGCGCCGCGTGGCTCAAGTGGAAGCGCGAGACCGATCCGCTTCATTACCTCGATCCCGTCAAGCGCCAGGAAGCGATGCGCCGTATCGAGCTCCAGATGATTGCTGACGGAATGATCGACGCGAATCATTTCTACGGCACGATTAACTGCGACGGCGTGAATGCCAAAGGGGATGTGTGCGGCGTGACCACGACGAGCGGTCTCGCGTTCAAGATTCCTGGCCGCGTGGGCGACTCGCCCATTCTCGGCGCCGGGCTGTACGTCGACAACGAAGTCGGCGCGGCCGGATCAACCGGGCGCGGCGAGGCCAATCTTTACAATCTCTGTTCTTTCATGATCGTCGAAGAGATGCGCCGGGGCGCGCATCCGAAGGACGCCGGCATGGCCGCACTCCGGCGCATCAAGACCAATACCATCGAGAAGCGATTGCTCAACAAGCGTGGCGAGCCCAACTTCAACATCAGTTTCTACATCCTCAACAAGAAGTCGGAACACGCCGGCGTGGCCCTGTATGGCGGCCCGTCGATGACCTATTCGTATTGCGACGAGAATGGTCCGAAGACGGTGGCCATGGAGCCGCTGCTTCAGGGACAGGCGGAGTAGAGCTTCCCGTTCCAGCTTCCAGCTGAGAACAGGGAGCGGATAGGTTCCTGGCTGCTGGCTTCTCGGCGACGATCCGAGGATTCAAGGATCCAAGGATCAGTGATTCACGATCAGCGATGAGTGATCAGTGATTCACTATTTCGTCGGCGCCGTGACCGGAAGCGTGATGTTGTACTTCGTCAGCGCGGTGCTCAGGGTCTGCGCCTTGGCCATGAGCGCGTTCGCTTCCGTGATCGCCTTGGGCATCTTCGCCTTCGACTCGCCATACGCCTTCATCGTCTGTTCGCCCGGCCACATGCCGCCCATCATGCCGGTCTTTGCTTGGGCGACCTGCGCCATGACGTTGTCGTTCGCGGCTGCGCCCCGTCCTCCGCCGGCGGCACCGCCACCGGCACCGCCCCGGCCTCCTCCCTGCTGCACGAACTTCGGCATCATCGCTGCGAGATCCTTGCTCAACTGATCGAATGAGGCCTTGACGTCGGCGGGAATCTCGGCGTTGCCTGAAACCTGGCTCGCGAGCTCTGTGACTTTCGTGTTCAACGGCGTCAGCGCATTGACGACCTCGGTGCCGCGCTTCTGCAGTTCCTGCATTTCCATCGCCATCTCGAACAGTTTCTTGCGTTCGACGCTCGTCAGCACCACGTCCGGATCATCGAGTACGCGCAGCGGTTTCGTATCGACGGTCTTGCCATCGACGACGAGTGCGACGTTGTAGACGCCGGGAAGGACGAATGGTCCCGGGCTATTGGCGCCACCCCCGAATCCACCGAAACCACCAAAGCCGCCGCCAGTGTTGCACCCGGCGCCGAATGGACTGGGTGTCTGCTGTCCGCCGCGTCCGCCACCGGCCCCACCGGCACCCCCGCCCCCGCCCTGACGCCCGCCTCCCGCCGCGAGCGGCGCAGGCTGCACGCGCAGATCCCAGCACGCGGACTGCATGCCGGCTTTGGCGCTGTTGGTGAGCGTCTGTCCGGAAATCTCGCGGATCTCGCGCCCGGTGGCATCGGCGATCTTCAGCTTCACTTCGTTCGCCTGATGCTTCATGAACCAGGAGATCACGGCTGCCTGCGGAGGGTTTTCGCCAAAGAACGTCTGGTCCCCCCAGAACTCGTAATTGCGGTCGCGAACCGGACGCCGATACATCGCCGTCGGCTGCGGGGTGAAGAGCTTTGCATCGGCAGTCGTGGTCTGAGCCGCCGCGTACTCCTGGATGGGTTCGAGATGATCGAGAATCCACAGCGCGCGACCGTGTGTCGCGAGGATCATCGCGTTGTCGCGCGGGTGCAGAACGATTTCATCGATGCGGACGGTTGGCAGGTTGCTCCGGACGCGCGTCCAGCTCTTTGCGCGATCGGTGGAGACGAAAAGGCCTGTCTCTGAACCGAGGTACAACACATCCGGGTTCCTGAGATCTTCGGTGATCGTCTTGATGACCTCGCCGCTCAGGTTTCCGTTCGCTGAACGCCACGACTGGCCGACGTCGTTGCTGACGTAAACGTAGGCCTCGAAGTTGTCTTGACGATGATCGTCAATCGTCACGTAAACGGTGCCCTCGTCGAAGCGAGAGGGCGCAACCTCCGAAACGAACCCGCCCTTCGGCGCGTTCGGCAACTTCGAGTACAGGCTTGTCCAGGACTTCCCGGCATCTCGCGATACCTGCAGGTTCCCGTCGTCGGTGCCCGCATAGAGAAGGCCCGCGCGCTTCGGCGACTCCGCAAGGGAAACGATCGTCGGCCACGCCACGATGCCGTCGTCTTTTGAAATCCGGATCTCGCTGCCCTTGAGCCCCATCGTGACGATGTCGTCGCGCTTGGCGTCGCTGGTGAGGTCCGCGCTGATTGGTGTCCATGACAGCCCGCGATCGGCCGAGCGGAACACCCGCTGCGCCGCCGTGTACACGACCTTCGGATCGTGCGGCGACAAGATGATCGGTGTGTCCCAGTGCCAGCGGTACGCCGGCTCGCCGCTTGGAGGCTGCGGACGGATCGACATCGTCTCGCCCGTGACGCGATCGACGCGGACCATGTTGCCGTCCTGTGATTCGCTGTAAATCACGCGCGGCGATTCCGGATCCTGCAGCACGACGAAGCCGTCGCCTCCCTGGATCGTGGTCCAGTGATGGTTCGCGATGCCCTGCGCCCCGCGCACGGCGCTGGGGCCGCACCAGTCGTAGTTGTCCTGCATGCCGCCGCAGACGTTGAACGGCGTCGCCATGTCGTAGCTCACGTGGTAGAACAGGCCGACGGGAAGGTTGGGGACGAACACCCAGGTCTTCCCCTGGTCGTACGAATACGCGAGCCCGCCATCGTTGCCGATGAGGAGGTGATTGGAATTCCCCGGATCGATCCAGATGGCGTGAACGTCGTCGTGGATTGGCTGGGCAATGTCGGTCGCGATCGTCTTGCCTGCGTCCAGCGTCTGGTGAAGACCGACACCGCCCATGTAGACGACGTCGGAGTCGTTCGGATCGACGCGAACCTGGCTGAAGTACATCGGCCGCGGGTTCGCATTGTTCACTTTTTTCCAGGTCGCGCCGGCATCGTCGGATCGATACAGCCCGGTGGGATCGTTGGGATTGAGCGGACCACCGCCTCCGCGCCCTCCGCCACCACCAGCTTGCGCGGCGCCGCCGCCACCTGCGCCCCCGGGACCTTCCTCGCCGGCGCCCGGCGCTCCACCTCGTCCGCGCCCGGCGGCCGCTGGTCCTTCAATGGACGCATAAAGAATGTTGGGTCGCTTCCGTGAGACATCGAGGCCGATTCGTCCGAGCGAACCTTCGGGAAGGCCGCTCGTCGTGCGGGTCCACGTCTCGCCGCCGTCGGTGGATTTCCAGACTCCGCTGCCGGGGCCCCCGCCGTTCATGCAACAGGCCGTGCGGCGCCGTTGATACGTCGATGCGTAGAGAACCTGGCTGTTCGCGGGATCGATCACGAGATCATTCGCGCCCGTGTCGTCGTCGACTTTGAGTACCTGTTTCCAGTTTTTGCCGCCATCGACGGTCTTGTAGACACCACGTTCGCCGCCAGGGCCCCACAGGCTGCCCGTTGACGCCACGAAGACGACTTCGTTGTTTCGCGGATCGATCACGATGCGGTTGATGTAACGCGACGTGCGAAGCCCCATGAACGCGTAGGTCTTTCCGCCGTCGGTCGATTTGTAGACGCCGTCTCCCCACGAGGTGCTCTGGCGATTGTTCGACTCGCCGGTCCCGACCCAGACCAGGTCGGGGTTGTTCTGGGAGACGGCGATGTCGCCGATCGACATCAGTCCGCGGTCCTGCATCTGCGCTTCGAAGGTCGTGCCGTTGTTCACCGTTTTCCACACGCCGCCATGCCCGGTCCCTACATAGAAAATTGCCGGGTTCGCCTCGTAGACCGCGACATCGGAGATACGGCCCGACATCGATGCCGGCCCGAGCGGCCGGAAGTGCAGTGAATCGAACGGCCCGATCGCCGGCTTCTCCGACGATGGCTGTGACTGCCCGATGAGCGAGGGCCCCGCCAGCGCGAGACCCAGCACGACGAGCGGAGCTATGAACCGATGGCTGACCATGATGCCTGTCCTCTTTGCCTTTCGACGGACGAATAATACAGAGTCGCGGATTATGCGGCGCGCGTCGCCCATATAATACGCGCGGGAACAATCCGAAATGAGCACCGTACGTATCAAGCGACTCACCCCCTCGATCCCCTTGCCTCGATACGAGAGCGAGGACGCTGCGGCCTTCGATCTCGCCGCGGCGTCAGACGTGACGATCCAGCCCGGCCAGGTCGCGCTCGTGCCGACCGGGCTCATCATCGAAGTACCGCGCGGCATGTTCCTGGGGATTTTCGCGCGCAGCAGGACACCCGTTGAAACGGGGGCTGATGGTCGCCAACGGCGTCGGGATCGTGGATCCGGATTACTGCGGACCCGAAGACGAGGTGAAGATTGCGGTGTTGAACTTTACAGCCGACCCGGTACGCGTGTCTGCGGGCGATCGGATCGCGCAAGGTGTGCTGCTGCCTGCCATGCGAGTGAGTTGGGAAGCCGTGGATGTCGTGCGACCTGAGTCCCGGGGAGGGTTCGGCTCGACTGGCTGATGGAGGAGAGGAGGATTGCCCCTCCTCTCCTGAAAACGAGGGCTACCAGCGCGGTTCGCGATTGCCGCGGCCACCGCCGCCGCCGCCACTGCCGCCGCGGCCACGACCTCCACCGAATCCACCGCCGCCGCCCGCGCCGGAATACTCAGGCTTCGGACGGGCTTCGTTGACCGTGAGCTTGCGTCCGCCCATGTCGTATTCGTTGAACTCCTGAATTGCGCGCTGCGCTTCCTCATCCGTGGCCATCTCGACGAATCCGAATCCTCGGGCACGTCCGGTGGCCATGTCTCGCATCACCTTCACGGAGTCGACCTTCCCTGACTTCGCGAAGAGATCCTGCAGGTCTCCCTCACCGATCGAGTAAGGAAGGTTCCCGACGTAAAGCTTGCGACCCATGTGCACTGCTCCTCTGGTCCCGGCTGACGCCCGCCGGGCGCGCGGATTGGCGTCCGCTACGCTGAGTGAATGAAGCTTAGAACGAGTGGGTGTCCACTCCTGACGCTTGGGCGTCGCTCGGGCTGAGGGAGCGAGTCGGGTCTCGATCGGCTCCAGTGCGAGAGGCGGAAAGCGGATAGCTAAACTTCTACGAACCGGAGGATCGTACAGGGTTGCGGGGCGTTCCGCAAGCCCTTTCAAATTACAGCCGGGATGCAATTCGCGAGTTTCGGGCGCGCAGATGGCACGACCCGGGTACCGTCAGCCTAACGCAACCGGTACAGCCTGATTCCATGCGATCCCGTTCCCAGCAGCTCGAAATCCTGGCGTCCATCCAGCTGATGAATGACGGCTGCCGCCTCACTGCCGAAACGCTCGGGATGCACCATGACATGCGTCACACCCGCGCGGCGGATCGCATCGATTGCGTAGTCGCGGGGAAAATACCAGAACGCGTCCGCGAACTTCACGTACGACATCGGCGTGTATCCGCTGTAGCCGTTCATCAGCGGCCGCCAATGGGCGGTGGAGTTGAGCACGTAATCGCCGTTTTCGAACGTCGCCTGGCGGGGATAGAACGGCATCTCGGCGAGCACGACCCGAGGTTCGTCCGCCAGCAGCGCGTAGAGCCTCGGGATGCCCTCGAAGCGGCGATATGGGAAGGGCGCCCGCAGCGCTTCAGCATTTGCAGCCAGGACGAGCAGCAGTGCACCCGCCGCTGCATACCGCGAGCGACTCGGGTTCGACTGCATGGCCCGCTGTACGCCAACCAGGCCGAATCCGGCCAGCGCTGACATCCCCAGCAGAAACAGGTTGCCGAATCGCGCGGCTACACGCAGGCCGTGCATCGGAGGGAATATCGCGTAGACCCAGCCATACAGCGGCGTGTGCGTTCCCAGCGAGAGAATGAATCCCGTTCCGGCGATCGCGAGCAACATCCTGACGCGACGTCTCGACGTCAGATCCTCTCGCTTCGTACGGATGACCGCGATGATGGCCAGCACGAGAACGATGAGTCCGGGGAAAAAGCTGTTGACGGGATCGGTAAACAACGCCGCGCTCCACGTGGCGATGTGCAGCCGTCCTGACGCGGCAAGATATCCGCCGGCCGTAGCCGAGTACTCGGTGACCGCCGCGAGCGATCGCACCATGCCCTGTTCGTTCGCCGCGCGCTGGTACGGCAGCGAGAGGGGAACGATGGCGGCCGACGCGACCAGGGCGGCAAGCGCCAGGCGGCTTCCTGTGAGTCGCCATCGAGGCAGCCACTCGGGCAATCGCACGAGCAGCGCTACCGCGATCATGATTGCCGCGAACACGAGGAGATAGCCGGAGGTATACGCCAGCAGGATGATCGAAGTCGCCAGCAGCCAGGCGTCGCGCGTACGGGGAGAGGTCACGAGTCGATCGACGGCGAGAAGCGCGAGCGCCAGCCCGTAGATGTGGAGCGCTTGCATGTGCGCAAGCCGGGTCAGCGTATGCGTGTTGAAGGCGAACGTGGAGCCCGCCAGCAGGCCAGCGGCGCGGTTGCCCGTCCACTCGAGGATCAAGAGATAGCCGGCGAACGCCGTCAGCACGAAGCCCGCGATCATCACGAGATTGAACACGAGCACCGGCGATCCGCCGAGCCACGCGATCGGCGCGCCGATCAAGGCCGGAACGATCAGCGGTTCGGAAAACGCCAGCGAGTCATGAGCGGGATAGAAAATGTTGGCTTGAAAAAGATGCAGCGGATCGCGAGGCAGGGTGTGCGCGATCCACGCCATGATCCACTCGTTCAGTTGGGCGTCGGCGTTGTCGTTGCTCGACAAGACGGCCGGGTTGGTCGCGAGCGGCCAGGTGTGGATGATTGCCAGCGCCACCATGAGCAGCACCGGACCTGCCCAATCGGGGAATCTTGACTCGTCCAATCGCTGCCGAGACCGCATCATGCCGGGCGGCGTGCATTATGGCACTCTCGCGGGTTCGTATGTCAGGTGGATAAATGCCGATCGCGACACGCGCGGAACAGGCTTGCGATGGCCTCTACGTGCGGCTCGAGGAGCATCGAATCTCCCACACACCCGTGCGGCCCACAATACTCTTCCACCTCGCGTGCGAACGCGCGCCAATGGACCAGTCCGTCCGCCTTGCGTCGCGCCCGTGTGCTCGGGAGAAACAGGCTGAGACGACCAGAGAAGTAGGCCGGCTTGTACGACTTGATCGCCTTCATCGTCGCATCCTGGACTCTGGCGATTGACGTAAGGGCCACGTCCTCGGATTGCGCGGCTTCAGCTGTGTGCTGAACGGTCAGCCTCCGGAACATGTCGCTCAGATAGTGCCGCCGCGCCCGACTCGAGAGGCCGGCGAGGGCCTCGCGGTGTGCGCCCAGCCGATCCGTGTACTGGACTATCCGGTGACGCAATTGCGAGAGCGGACGGAACCAGGCCGGATACCGGCCTGCGAACAGCGCGACGAACTCGACGCGCCTGCCCTGGCTAGCGAGCGCCAGCGCGAGCTCGAAGGCGATCGCTCCGCCCGCGCAGTAACCCGCCAGGATGAGCGGACCGCTCGTTTGGAATTGGATGATTTGCCCGGCGAAGTACGACGCCATCTCCGCTACGGACGTCAAAGGATCGCACTCGTCGTCCAGACCCGGAGGTCGAAGACCGAAGAATGGTTGGTTGCTGCCAAGAGACTGCGCCAGCGCGCGGTAGCAGAACACGTCGCCGTTGTGGCCGCCGATGGCGTAAATCGGGATCCGTTCGCCGTGCGACTGCAGCGGGACGACGGCGCGCGGCTGACGGGCCGCGATTTCGGCCGCGCGAAGGAAGCGCACGATCTCGGCCTTCCGCTCGCGAAGCTGATCGCGCAGTCCTGCCGTCAGGACACCTGCAGGCGCATTGCACCGGAGCTCATCCCCATCGGACCAGACCGCGACGTCACGGTTGCGGAGCTCCGCAAGGAACCGGGCGACGGTCACAAAGTGATTTCCTCCCGGTCTCCGCTATCCCGAGGCCCCTGCGGTTTCGAAACCCAGGCAAGGCCGTCGATGATCTCGGCGAGTCCGGAGAGCGTCGGCTGCTCGAACATGTTGCGCAGCGACACATCCACGTCGAAGGTGTCCCTGATGCGCGAGACGGCCCGGATGGCCATCAGCGACTGACCGCCGAGATCAAAAAAATCGTCATCGGCCCCGATGTCCTGCACCTGCAGCAGTTCGCGCCAGATTGCCGCCAGCGCGATCTCGGTATCGGTCCGCGGCGCCACAACCTCGCGCGTGGTGCGGGCCTCTGCCGACCTGGGGGCGAGGGCCAGCAACGCCTGGCGGTCGATCTTCCCGTTCGGCGTCAGAGGAATGGCATCAATCAAGACGAACGCCGACGGGATCATGTAGTGAGGCACGCAGTCTTTCAGATGTGCGCGCAATGAGGCGGGCGTGAGAATCTCGGCGTCCGGCGCGCGCAATGAGCGAAGGTGGGCGTCGGGAGGCTGATCTCTGACGAGGCCTGAGTCACGCGTCGGCCGAATCGCATAGACGTAACACAGCTGCGTTCGTCTCAGCAGTTCATCCTGTTCCACGAGGACCTCGAACCCGTGACCGGCCAGCAGGTCCGTGATCGGCTGCAGATCCGCCTGCGTATCGACTTCGATGACGAATTGACGGATCTTGTCCCAGTCGCTCTCGTTCAAGCCGAGCAAGACATCCAGTTCGCTCTTCTCAACGTTGATCTTGAGGAGATCGATTCGCTCGAGCCGCTCTTCAGCAATCACTCCGGACAGCGTTCGCAATCGAGCCGCAACGGTCGTCGCCTGCATTCGCTCGTCGATGAGCGCACCCACCTGGTCGACGACCCGCTCACTCAGTGAGTCGGCCTGTTGATTCAACACGTACGTTCTGACGACTTCGCGCTCGGTTGTCGGGTCGGCATAAAAGCCTGACAACAGTGAGAGCCCGGCAAACGAGGTCATCTCCGCGGACTTGTCTTCGCGCGATAAGCCCACCGGGAGGCAGGTGACCTCGGCCTCTCCGGTGTTCGCATTGGCCTTCAGACAGGCAAACGCGATCGGATTCGGTTCGAACGAGAAGATCCGTAGATTCCGGGCCAGGCGACTGGCGAACACGGTAAAGAGACCGATGTTCGCGCCAGCGTCGATCAGGCAGTCGCCGTCGCTGATGCTGATTCCGTGCCGCAGGTAGGCCTGCAGAACGAAGATCTCGTTGTAGATGTAGTCTGTTTCGTTTCGGTTGAGGTGTGCGACCTGCGCTCCGTCAGGCAGCTGGTGCACCGCGGGCTGGTCCCACAGCGGCTGGTGCGTGCGCGCCGGGACGACATACGCGACGAGTTCTTTGCCGATCGTTTCAACCTCGCGGGCCAGCACGACCGCATCGCGTACGCCAGGTGATTCGCGAAGCGCCACGCCGATTTCGTCCGGCTCGATCCGGTTGCCATGAAGTTTGATCTGATCGTCGATGCGGCCGCAGAACTCGATAGCGCCGTCTGGCAGCGCGCGGGCAAGATCACCGCTCCGATACATCCGCATCGCCGGATCCAGCGGGTCGGCGACAAATCTCTCCGTCGTCAGGTCCGGCCGATTCAGATAGCCGCGCCCGACGCCCGCACCGCTGATGCAGAGTTCTCCTTCGGCGCCCGGCGGGACGGCATTGCCTTCGGCATCGAGGATGTGAACGCGGATGTGTGGCAGCGGTTTGCCCAGCGGAACGTTCGCGCATCCGTCGGGCAACTCGTCCCGGACGCGGCAGGTCAGCACGCCGACGGTTGTCTCGGTCGGACCGTAGTGGTTGTAGATCTCGCACGACGGCGCCAGCGTTCGAAGATGCTTGATCCACTCGGATCGCGACGACTCGCCACCGAGGATCAATCGGCGTCGGGGCATCACCCGCTCCGGGTTGCGGCCGTTTTGCAGCGCCGCCAGATGCGACGGAACAATCTTCAGGACGTCGATTGACTCACGTGAGAAATACTCAGAGAGGAGGACCCGATTCTCCGCGCGCTCCCGGGAGATCACGTGGACGCAGCCTCCCGTGGCCAGCGCGGGAAACAGGATCGTGTTCCCGAGATCGGCGGCGATCGTCGAGACGGTCGCATGCTGCATCCAGGGCTCCAGTTCCAATCGTTTCGCCACTGCGAGCACGTAGTTGACGATCTGCCGATGTTCGATGCACACGCCTTTCGGACGGCCCGTCGAGCCGCTGGTGTAAATGACGTAGGCGAGGTGAGCCGGCGTCACCGTTACATCGCCGAGGTCCGGATAAGCGCTGGTCCAGTCGAACTCGTCGAGGCAAACGATCGATTCGATCTGTTCCGGGACTTCGTGTAGGAGCGAAGACTGCGTCAACACGATCGATGCACCGGCATCTCTCAGCACGAAGTCGAGGCGGGCCCGAGGCAGCGCCGTGTCCAGTGGAAGGTAGGCCCCGCCTGCCTTGAGGATTCCGAGAATGCCGACGAGCGTCTCCAGGGAACGTTCCACGAGCAGGCCTACGAGAACGTCGGCGCCGACGCCGAGGTCCCGCAACCGGCCGGCGAGCGCGTCTGCTCGTCGATTGAGTTCCGCGTAGGTCAGATTCCGTCCTTCGAAGGCGACGGCCCTGTCGTGTGGTGTGTGCCGGGCCTGCGTTTCGATCAACCGATGCAGCAGTGTCATAGCGATGATCCGATGACTTCTTTCATGATTTCGTTGCTGCCGGCGTAGATTCGCTGCACACGGCTGTCGGTCCACATGCGCGCGATCGGATACTCGGTCATGTAGCCGTAGCCGCCATGCAGTTGGACGCACTCGTCGACGATCCGGCACTCGGTGTCCGTCAACCAGTACTTCGCCATTGCGGTCGTCGTGTCTTCGAGATCGCCCGCAACGAACCGTTCGATGCAGTGATCGAGAAAGACTCGGCCGACGTGTGCCGCGGTCTTGCATTCGGCAAGCTTGAACCGCGTGTTCTGAAAGTCCATCAGCGGTTTCCCGAAGGCCGAGCGTTGCTTCGCGTGCTTGGTGGTAACCGCGACCGCCCGCTCGGCTGTCGCCACGGCCGAGACGGCGACGGTCAGCCGCTCGTATGGGAGTTGCTCCATCATCTGCGAGAACCCGCGGCCTTCGATCCCGCCGAGCAGGCTCTCCCTCGCCCCTACCTGCACATCGTCAAAGAACAGCTCGCAGGTGTTCTGGCCGTGCATCCCGACCTTGTCGAGTGTCCGACCCACGTGATAGCCGCCAAGATTCGATGTTTCGATCAGGAGCAGGGAAATGCTTCGCATCGCCAGCGCCCTGGGCTCGGTCTTCACAGCGAGGCACACCAGGCCGGCGTGGCTGCCATTGGTGATGAATGTCTTCGAACCATTGACGATGTAGCGGTCACCGTCGCGGCGAGCGGTCGTTCTGATGCCCTGCAGATCCGAGCCCGCGTCCGGCTCAGTCATCGCGATTGCAGCCACCAGGCTTCCTGAGGCCAGATGCGGCAGCCAGCGACGCTTCTGATCCTCGTCTCCGTACGCGAGAAGGTAGCGAGCGACGATCGGCTGGATGCTCGCGGCCAAATCAATGCCTGCGTAGGCCAGCTCTTCGATCACCACTGCTTCGTGTGCGAACGTTCCGCCGCCGCCGCCGTACGCTTCCGGAACGTCAGGCAGAAGAAGACCGGCACGTCCGGCGGCTGTCCAGGCGTGAGCGTCAGGCTGATGCTGCTGCCGCCAGCGCGGCTGGTGAGGCACGAATTCCTGCTGAATGAACTGACGGACCATCGTCCGAAACATCCGCACGTCGTCGCTCATCCACCGCGAGACATACCCGCTCATGAGAGTGCTTCGTGCGCGAGGGCGGCGATGCAGCCGCGCGCCGGGAAGAAGCTGCAGATGTGCCACGGCACCTGCCGATGATCGTCCTGCACGATGCACGTCGACTCAGAGAGCGCAAGCGACACGTCGAATGTGTCGAGGGGCCGTGAAAGCCCTTGACCGGTCGCCTTGACGAATGCTTCCTTTCGCGTCCACCACGTGAGAAACGCCAGTGGCCTCTCATCGGGCCGAAGGGCGGTGTATCTCTGGTGCTCGCGCGCCGAGAACGCCGACGATGCGATGCGGTCGGCCTCCTCGGTGACTCTGAGTGCTTCGACGTCGATCCCGACTTCGCCGCGTGAAGAAAGCGCGTAGAGAACCAGATCCTCGCAATGCGAGACATTGAACTGGAAGCCGGAACGATTGAGCGGTGGCGACAGCACCGGCTTGCCGTGGAGTCGATGAGTCAGTCCGATCGACGATGGAGGAACGTTGAGCCGTTCGCCGAGCAGGCGCCGCAGGCCCCCGCGGCGCATGATGAACCGGCGTCTGTCTTTGTTGAGGACAAAACGGTTCGCCCGGTCTTGCTCCTCAGCAGAGAGCAAGGCGAGGGATTCCTCTTCATCCTGCTCGGGCACGAGCCGCGTCACAACGACCTCGATTCCAGCTTCCATCAGCGGTCACCGCTTCGAACGGGCTTCTCGAGGCTTCAGATTAGGATGTGCGGCGAGCCGGCGAAATCACCCGGAGGTGACACGCGGGCGTAGCACCGGCGAGAAAATCTGGTTGAGCTGGGTGGCAATCGACCGAATTGATGAGGGGTTAGCGAGCTGCCAGGCCGCGGATGAGCGTCAGCAGCATGTCGATCGCGACCGTGTTGTGGCCACCGAGCGGGATGATGATGTCCGCGTAGCGCTTGCTCGGTTCGACGAACTCGAGATGCATCGGCTTGACGGTTCCGAGATACTGCTCGATCACCGACGACACCGTCCGTCCCCGTTCCGCGATGTCGCGCTGCAGCCGCCTGATGAAACGGGTGTCGTCGTCGGCGTCCACGAACACCTTGACGTCCATCAGCGCACGCAGCGACGCGTCAGCGAAGATGAGAATCCCCTCGACGATGATCGCCTTGCGGGGCAGGGCCGGCACGGTGACGGACTGGCGTGCGTGGCGCGCGAAGTCGTACGCGGGCATCTCGACGGCGCGTCCTGCGCGCAGCTCGTGGAGGTGCCGTACGAGCAGGTCGGTTTCGAGCGAATCCGGATGATCGTAGTTGAGCGCGGCGCGCTCCTCGAGGCGAAGGTCGTTGCGATCGCGATAGTAGCGATCGTGTTCGAGCACCGTCACCTGATCGTCGCCGATGCTCTCGATGATGCGCCGGACGACGGTCGTCTTGCCCGAACCCGAACCGCCGGCGACGCCGATGACGAGCGGGGCCGGGCGGGCGGGCAAGGTGCCCTGGCTGTTGGTCTCCATCCTCGATCCTGCATACCATTTCACCACGCTTTACGTCCGTGCTCATGTCCGCTTCGTCTTATGAGTGACCGGCCGTCGCATGGCACATGACTCCGGGCCTGAACTGAACAGGCCGGCGGCCGTGTTCCGGCGTGAAGGCCTGCTAGAATGTGGGCGGCCCCCACAACCTGTCACGCCCTGCGGAGGTCGCGGACGTGCTCCTTTTCGGGCTGTTGCTCGCGGCGATTCCGTTCGTCCTGCCGATCGCCTCGTGGGTGGCCGCGCGCCGCACACGCTCGCGCGTCGAGGAACTGTCGCGCACCATCAGCGAACAGCAGTCGGCGATCGAGAAGCTCTCAGTCCAAATCGCGCAGCTCAAGCGAGAGGCCCGTACCGGGCAGGAGAGTTCCCCGGACGCAGCCACACGACCGTCGGACAGCGGGCGTGCCTGCGGCGGTCACCCAGCCGTCCACGCCGGTTGCACCACGGTCGACGCCTGTCACGCAGCCGCCCGCGCGACCTGCGGTGCCACCATCGGCTCCCCCTGCGCTGCCGCGTGAGAATCCGTGGCCCGAGTTGGCGCGTCAGCGCGAACTTGCGCGTGCGAAGGCGTCTGAGATTCCGCCCCCGCCTCGGCAGGTAGCTACCCCGGCTGGCGGACAAGTACCGCCGGCTGCCCCGCCAGCCGCTGGGCGGCCCGTGACGCCGCCTTCATTGCCGCCGCCGAGACGACCGGCCGCAGCGAGTCCGCCGCCATCCGGGTTCGATCTCGAGAACGTCCTCGGCGTGAAGCTGTTCTCTGCAATCGCAGGGATAGCACTCGTGCTCGCCGCCGTCTTCTTCCTCAAGTACTCGGTCGAGCATGGCTGGCTGCAGCCGCCGATCCGCGTGCTGATCGGCACCGCCGTGGGCGTGTCACTGCTGATCGTCTGCGAGCTCAAGGCCGCGCGACGCTACCCGGTGACAGCGAACGCGCTGGATGCCGCCGCGATCGCCGTTCTCTTCGCGACGTTTTTTGCTGCGCACGCGCTGTGGAACCTGATTCCCTCCATCGTCGCGTTCATCCTGCTCGCGATGGTGACGGCGATTGCCGTGCTCCTGTCGATCCGTCGCGAATCTCTCTTCATCGCCGTGCTCGGCCTGCTCGGCGGTTTTGCGACGCCGGCGTTGCTTTCAACGGGGGAGAACCGACCCATTCCGCTCTTTGCGTACTTGATGCTCCTCAACATTGGTCTGGCATGGGTGGCATACCGCCAGGTCTGGCCGCTCCTGACCGCGCTGACGGTCGTGTTTACGGCGATCTATCAGTGGATCTGGGTCTTCAGATTCCTGGACGCCGGGCAGCTTCCCCTCGGCATGGGCATCTTCGCGGTATTTCCGCTCGCGGCCATCGCAGGCCTCGCGATTGCGCGCGGCCGGCAGTTCTCGAACCATCCCGACGGCGCTGATTCTGCGTTCGAGTACACGGCGCTCGGCGCCGCCGCCATGCCGCTGCTGTTCACGGTCTACCTGAGCACCGTGCCCGCATATGGCGATCGTCCCTGGTTGCTCTTCGGCTTCCTGCTGCTCGTGGACGCCGGACTCTTCGTCGTGTCGATCGCGCGCAGCCGCGTGCTTCTGCACGTCGCGGGAGCGACAGCCACGCTCGTCGTGATGGCGTGCTGGCTGGCCTTCTCCTATACAGCCGGCGCGTATCTTCCTGCCCTGGTGTCCTGCGCCGCGTTCGTCGTGTTCTTCATCAGCGCACCGGTGTCCGCGGCGCTTCTGGGTTGGCCACGGAAGAACAGCCCGGCCGACTTCGCTGCGCCGCTGCTGCTCTTCGTTCCAGCGGTCCTGGCGCGTATCGAGCCTGCCTTCGCCGATCCGCGGCTGCTCTTTGCCGTGGTTTTTGTGCTCGTGCTCGTGATTGCCTGGCGGGCCATTGGCGATCGCAGAGGTAATCTCCACTTCGTCGGGGCGTTTTTCACAGTTGCCGCCCAGGCGATCTGGTCGTCTACTCACCTGGATATCGATCGGCTCGGCACAGCTGTCGTTGTTTATGCCGTCTTCGCCCTCCTCTCGACCGTGATTCCGCTGGTGGCGCGCAGCATCGGCCGACCGCTCGAACCACGAGCCGGCAGCGGCCTCGTCCTGATCGCAAGCCTTGCGCTCCTCCTGTTTCTGTCGCTCGGGAACGTGAGTCCGGCCGCGCTGTGGGCACTCGCTCTTCTTCTTGCGATCCTGAACGCCGGCCTGTTCATTGAAAGTGGATCGGGTGGGCTGCCCCGCGTGTCGGTGGCCGGGAGCCTCGTCTCGTGGATCGTGCTCGCGAGCTGGTGGCTGCACGCTGGAGCGGCCGTGGGGGTGGTGCCTTCGCTGGCTGTGCTCACTGGCTTCACACTCGTGACGTTTGCCGGGCACGCGTGGGTGAGCCATCGATGGGGTTCGGAATCGGGCGGCCAGACCGGATTTGGTGAAGGCCTGTACCTGGGCCTGGTCGGACACCTGTTCCTGCTCTTTGTCTCGACCAACCCGGCCTGGTCCATCCCGCCCTGGCCGCTCTTCGGTACATTGACGGTGCTGACGCTCGCAGCAAGTACCGCATCGCTCGTCACCCGCCGAGCAGTGCTTCATGCAGGTGGCGCGACAGCCGCCGGCCTCATCGTCGCTGCGTGGACATACGCGGCAGGATCGCCCTGGTCACTCGTCGGACTGGCAGCGTCCGCAGCCGCCAGCCTGTTTGCGCTGTTCTGGATACCGATCGACAGGGACCGTCTCGTGCGACAAGGCGCTGCGGCGCTGCTGTTTCTCGGAGAACTGACCGCAACCATTGCCGCGCACAGCGGCCCATCGATCCCATTCGGCGTTGTCGTCGCCGCGCACGTCCTGAATCTGTCGGTTCTGCTCGCGCTGACGTTCCGCGAGCGGTGGCGGGGTGTGGCGTTGTGCGCCGTGTTCGCCGCCGGCTACGCGGTGGCTGTTCAATGGCTGACGTTCGACCTCGACTCCGGCTGGTTGCGACTCCTGACGCTGTCGTCGGCAATCTACGGGGTGTTCATCGCCTATCCGCTGGTGCTGGGCCGCCGCGCCGAGGACGATCGCGATCCATCGGTTGCGGCAGTGCTGGCGAGCTTCATGTTCTTCTTCGCTGCTCGCGCGGCACTGATGGCTGGCGGTTACGACTGGATGGTGGGCGCGCTTCCGGTTGGCGAGGGCTTCGTCATGGCTCTCCTGCTGCGGCAATTGCTGCGCATCGAGCAGCCAGGCGCTCGCGATCTCGGCCGCCTTGCCCTGGTCGCCGGGACGGCCCTGGCATTCGTCACCGTGGCAGTCCCCCTGCAACTCCATCGGCAGTGGATCACTATCGGCTGGGCGCTCGAAGGCGCGGCCCTTGCGTGGTTGTTCCGGCGAATCCGACACCGCGGCCTGCTGTACTGGTCGCTCGGCTTGTTGGGCGCCGTCTTTGTTCGGCTCGCGCTGAATCCAGAGATCCTGCAGTACGAGCCACGAGGATCCATGCGCATCCTGAATTGGTATTTGTATGCGTATCTGGTGTGCGCGACCGCGTTTCTGCTCGCGGCCTGGTGGCTCTCACCCTCGCCGGAAACGGATCCAAAGACCGACAAGACACCGTCTTCCGTTCTTGGCGGAGCGGCGGTCATCCTGTTGTTTCTCTTGTTGAATATTGAAATCGCCGACTTCTATGCGGCGGGCCCGACGATCATGTTCCGCTTTGGCGCCACGGTCTCGCAGGACTTGACCTATACGATCGGATGGTTGATGTTTGGCATGGCGCTTCTCGCAGCCTGCATCTATCTGCACAGCCGGTTCGGCCGCGTCGCGGCGCTGGTGCTCATTGCGCTGACGACATTCAAGTGCTTCTTGTACGATCTTGGCTCGCTCGAAGGGCTCTATCGCGTCGGCTCATTCGTCGGACTGGCCATGTCACTGGCGCTCGTGTCGCTCGCACTCCAGAAGTTCGTTCTTGCCAGGCCTGAGGGCCAGGCATGACGAGAGCCGTTCTGACGGCGGCATTCATTGCCGCCTCCGCGGTCCGCGTCGTGTACTCCCAGCAAGCGGAGCCTGGCGCGGCGCTCGATCCGGCTCTCTTTTCATTTCAGAGACCGATTCCCGAAGGCGATCCCGGGGTCGTCGCGCTGGTCATCGACCCGCCTGCGCTCGCACACAGTCGGGGGCCCAACCAGTATTTCGCGGACGTGAGAGTTCTCGATTCCGCTCACCGCCAGGTTCCGTATGTGATCGAACATCGAGACGATCCCTTGACGGTACCGCTCGTGCTCGAGCGCGGGGATCCTCAGGCGAGTTCATCCGTCTCCGTGAGGCCATCGAACTGGTCGCACTACCGTCTCAGGTTGCCCTGCGCAAATCTGCCGGCCTCGAAGATGGTTGTCGAAACGTCCGCGCGCGTATTTCAACGCAGCGTTCGACTCGCGGTTGTTCGGCCCGCGGATCGTCATTCGCGGAGTGCCAGGCTGGAGACCATCGCGGCCACGACGTGGGGTCACGTGGCACCTGATGAGGACAGGAGTGCGCTGACCCTGTCGGTTGTGCCTGGCGATGCGGCTGAACTATGGCTGTCGATCGATGAGGGTGACAACAGCGCGCTGCCAATCACAGCCGTGCGATTGTTGCTGCCGTCGTACCGTCTCCGCTTCTATCGACCCGATCGATCGGCGCTGCTCTTGGTATACGGGCGCGGCGATCTGGCTGCACCCCGTTACGATCTTGCGCTGGTGTCGCGAGACGTCCTCAACGCCGAGGCGAGCGAGGTTGTGCCTCTCGCCGAACGTCAAACGCCGCACCCTCAACCGTTGATCACACCGCCGCGCTTCTGGCTTTTCCTGCTGATTGCGGTTGCGGTGCTACTCACGCTGATTGTCCGCCTGTCGAGGCGACGGTCGGCTGCCTAAGGTGCCTTTCCGATCGTCGCCAGTCCCGCGGCTTTCAGCTGCGCGTTCAGCTCCGCCAGCTCAGTTGTCTTCAGCACGTTCCATCGGGTCATGACTGTCCGGGCGTTCGCGAGAGCAGTCTCGATCGCGGTCACCTGCAGCGCTGTTGGTTGAACATCTGCTGATTGCAGCGAATTCATGACCGCAACGAGCGCGGCGCTCGGAGCGTTCAGCGCGCCGCCGAATCCACCGGGCGCACCACCGCGCCCGCCTCGACCGCCACGCCCGCTGGAAGGCGGGCCCTGGGCCGCAGGCGGCTGAAGCGGCGTGGAGGAGCCGACACCTGCAGCGCCGCGCGCCGGGACCGGCGAAGTCGCCGGGTTGAACGCGGCCTCGATCTTCTTGTCGAACGTGTCGAGCGCCGTCGCGGTCGCGCCGGTTGCCTGGGGCTTCACTTTGGCGATCTGATCTCGCAGGTTCTCGGCAGCCTGCGCGGCTTCTTGCGCATCAACCGCCCCTGTGTACGCCGCCTTCGTCAACGAGTACACCCGCTGCATGGCGACCGCCGGCGTCTTCACGCGGGGATCCTGTTTCACGGTGATCGGCTGCGAGTACGTCTTGCCGTTCACCGTCAGCCTGACAGTGTAGGTGCCAGGGTTCACCCACGGCGCAGTGGGCGCCGGCACCGTGTTGTAGGGAGCCGCGGCGATCGGAAGGCCTCCACGCCCACCACCACCCCCTGCGAGCGGCTGGTAGTGAACGTCCCAGGTAAAGCGGTGCATGCCGGGTTCTGTCGAAAGGATCATCGGAGGCCTGAACCAGTAGAGCGGGAGATTCCCATTGATCGGGTCAGGACGTACGACAGGATCCGCGCTGGAGTAATGACGCACGACACGTCCGTCCGCCTGAACGACGTCGAGGGTAACCGGTCCGGACGCCGAACCTTTCAGGTAGTAGTTGATGATCGCTCCCTCCGGCGGATTCAGCGCTCCCGGCTCGTCCGGAGGAAGCGGCGTGTCCGTGTTCGTATTCCACCGCACGCGATACGCGGCCTGCGGTTTGAACAGCACGGCCTCCTGGCCCGCGGTGCTCGAATCAACCTCTCGAAGTGGCGTGACGTCATCCAGGATCCAGAATCCGCGGCCATGTGTCGCGGCCACGAGGTCGTCGTCTTTCACGATGATGTCGCGCACCGACGACGGCGCCATGTTCAATTGCAGGGACTGCCAATGATCGCCGTCGTCGAACGACACGTACACGCGCCGTTCGGAGGCGGCATACAGGAGTCCTTTGCGCTTGGGATCCTCGCGAATGGAGCTCGTGGGTCCGCCGTCCTCCAGGCCCGAATCAATCTCAGTCCACGTGGCGCCGCCATCGTGCGTGCGCCAGAGGCGCGGGTGCATGTCGTCGAGGCGCAGCGTGTTGACCGCCGCGTATGCGGTACGGACATCGAAACGTCCGGCGTCCATGTTGAAGACTTTCATCCAGGGCTTCAGGCCTGGCGGCGTGACGTCCTTCCACGTGACGCCTCCGTCAGTCGTCGTCTTGATGACGCCGTCGTCCGTTCCTATCCAGATGCGGTTGATGTCGATGTATGACGGCGCGATCGAATAGATGACGCCGCGCTGAATGGCGAGCGACGGATCCGTGTACTTCCCGATCGTGGCGGGAAGCTCGTACGTCTTGCGCGTCGGATCATCGCCGAGACGTTTCCAGGTCACGCCGCCGTCGATGGTCTTCCAGAGATAGTTGTTCCCAAAGAACAACGTGCGTTCATCGACCGGGGAAAAGTTGACCGGAAGCGTGCGCACCGTGCGGTAAGCCGGCGAGCCAGGCGGGGGAGCCGGACCGCCCCGTCCTCCGGGAACCGGGCTGATGCTCTGGTTCTGCGACGTGCGCCGATCGTACCGCGTGATCTTGCCGCCGTAGACGACGTCGGGGTTCCGAGGATCGGGAACCGCGTAGCCATATTCCTCGACTCCTACCGGGTGCCATTCGCGGAACGTGATCTGGCCGTCATTGCCGCGACTCGAGACGCAGGCGGAGCCGCTCTCCTGCTGGCCGCCGCAGACACGATACGGAAAGTCGTTGTCGGTATTGACGTGATAGAGCTGCGCGGTTGACTGGTTGTACCAGGAGCTCCACGTCTCGCCGCCGTTCAGCGACACCACCGCGCCCTGATCGGCGACGAGCAGGATGATGTTCGGATCGTTCGGATTAATCCATCCGTTCTGGTAGTCATCGCCACCGGGCGCGCCCTTGAACGGAACCCAGGACTTGCCGCCGTCAGTCGACTTGTAGGCAACGGTGCTCGCGCTGATGATCGTGTCGGCGTCCTTTGGGTTGACGATCGGCACGGCCAGATCTCCGCCGCCAATTCGTCCGACCGGACGGTTGTCCTGGGTGACTTGCGTCCAGGTTTCGCCCGAGTCATCCGAGCGATAGAACGAGGTCGCAGCGTTCACGGCGACGGCCGCGTAGACACGCTTTGGATTGCTGGGCGCTATCGCGAGATTGGCTTGTGTAATCGCGCCGTTCTGCGGCAGCCCGTTCGTGAGCTGCTTCCACGTCGATCCCCCGTCGGTCGATTTGTAGATGCCGCCGCCCGTGCCTCGCCATTGCGCGTTTTCCCACGGTCCCTGCCGCTCTTCCCAAAGCGTCGCGTAGACGATGGAGGGGTTTGACGGATCGATGTCGACGTCGTTGCCACCGATATTCACGTCCTTGAAGAGGACCTTCTGGAAAGACTGGCCCCCATCGGTCGAGCGAAAGATTCCTCGCTCCTCGTTGGGCCCATAGGGATGTCCGGCAACCGCGACAAACAGCCGGTTCGCGTTTCCCGGGTCGACGGCAATATTCGGAATCTGCTGACCATCGCGCAGGCCAAGATGGCTCCAGGTCTTTCCTGCATCCGTGGACTTGTAGACGCCGTCCCCAACGGACAGGTCCGGTCGTCCAAGCCCCTCGCCGCTCCCGACGTACAGCACGTTTGGATCGGAAGGCGCGACGACGAGCGACCCGATCGACCCGGTCGGCTGGCTGTCAAAGATCGGCGTCCAGGTCCGGCCGGCGTCGGTCGTTTTCCAGACGCCTCCATTGCAGACGCCGATATAGAAGGTATACGGCTGGCTTGGATGCCCGGCCGCGGATTTCGTGCGTCCGGCGCGCAACGGTCCGATGTTTCGCCAACGCATGTCGCCGAACAGCTTTTGGTCGAGCGGTCCGACCGTGCGCGACTCTTGCGCGATGAAACGTGGCTGGGAGGCGGCAGCGGCGACGAGCGCCGCCGACGTGATAACGATCGTGCGGAATAGTGACACGCGGATCCTCCGCGCCAGAGTCTACTAAAAGTTCCACTCCACCCACCTTTCGAACCGCCGGAACGGACGCTCGTCACACGGCCATTGACAACGTTTCGCGCACACCGGAAGAATCGCCGGCATGAAACCGATCATGGCGGCCGCCCTCGCTGGCCTCTGCGCGTTCACCTTCGCCGGGGCACAGGAGCCCGGCTCGTCCGCTCTCGACGCGATGGTGAATGCCGAACGCGCGTTTGCCAAAGCCGCAACCCAGAAGGGGATCCGGGATTCATTTCTCGAATACTTCGCCGACGACGCGATCGCGTTCAATCCGTCGCCCGTTTCTGCGACCGAGCGGCTGCGCAGCCGGCCAGGCCGTCCATTCAGCGAACTCGAGCTGACATGGGAGCCACGCATGGGTGACATCGCTGCAAGTGGAGAGCTCGGTTGGCTGACAGGGCCATCGACCTTCATCGATCACACGACGGCCGGCGCTCCGCCACAGCCCGGGAACTATCTCTCGGTCTGGCGCCGGCGATCGTCCGGGCCATGGCGCGTTTTCATCGACGTCGGATCGCAGCCGCCGCAGGCGGTGTCATTCGCCCCGGGTTTCACGCGCTTTCCCCTGTCCTCGCGTTACGCGGGCCGCGAGTCGGGCCCCGACGCGACCAGCTCGTTGCTGGAGGCCGACAAGCGGCTGAACGCGCAGATCGCCGAGCGTGGCGCCGGGCCCGCGTACGAGGGAGTGACGACTGAAGGATCACGTCTCCACCGCAGTGGCTTCATGCCGCCGATTGGCGCCCATGCCATTCGAACCTGGATGGACTCGAATGCTCCGGCCATGACGGCAACGACCGGCGCCGCCGAGAGCGCCAGCTCGGGCGATTCTCGGCTGCAGCTACGGTACGTTCGAACTGAAGGGCCCGAGCCCGCAGCGTGGGTCGGTACGTTCGTGTCTGGCAGCGAAATGCCGCAGGAACGTGGCTCGTTGTCGCTGACGTCGCGCAGAAATCCTGACGGCGACGCCCCTCGGCTTGACTCCAAGCCACCCCCCGTTCGCCCCGCACCTGGTCCCTCTGCCGGGTTACAATGACCCACGTCCTAAGAGATGTCCGGCCTGGAATTCCCACGGCACAACGCTGTACGGCGCAAGGAGAAGCATCTGTGAACCGGTGTATTGCGCGAATGCTCGCCCCGATGGGTGTCGTCGCCGCGGCGACGGTGACTGTGTGGCACGTGACCGTGGACGCGCAGGATCGGCTCAAATCGATGCCTGGTTACGCCCAGTACGACAGGATGTCGCGCGAGATTCCCACCGCCGTGAAGTCCGGCGCGCTGGGAGTCACGTGGACCGACGCGAAGACCTTCGAGTACGCGCGCGACGGAAAGCGCTATCGATACGACGTGCTGACGAAGTCGGCCGCCGAAATCGCATCGGGCGCCGACCAGATGCCCGCAGGACGGGGAGGACGCGGAGGCGCCCCGGCGCGCGGCCGCCAGGTCGATTCGTCGGTTTCCCCAGACGGAAAGCTCAAGGCGTCGTATCACGACCGCAATCTCTGGCTGAGCGATCCGGCTGGCGGCGGTGAGACCGCGATCACGACCGACGGCAGCGACAAGGCGCGCATCAAGTACGGCACGGCCAGCTGGGTTTACGGCGAAGAGTTATCGCAGACGACCGCCATGTGGTGGGCGCCCGACAGTGCCAGGATTGCGTACTACCGGTTCGACGAGCAGAAAGTGCCGGACTATTTTCTGCAAATGGATCAGACCAAGATTCAGAGTACGGTCGACACCGAGGCCTATCCGAAAGCGGGTGCGCCCAATCCGGTCGTCGACCTCTTCGTGTACGACGTCGCATCGAAGAAATCGACGCGCATTGACGTCCGCGACGGGAAGCCCTTCGAGAACTCGGCCGTCGGACACTATGTCTACCACGTGAACTGGTCGCCAGATGGCACCGAGCTTCTCTTCAACCGCACGAACCGACGCCAGAACGTCCTCGAGTTCGTCGCGGCCAATCCATCCACGGGCGCGACGCGTGTCATCGTTCACGAGGAATGGCCGACGGGCTGGATTGAAAACAATCCGACGATACAGTTTCTGAAGGACGGCAAACGGTTCGTGTGGGAATCCTCCCGGAACGGGTGGACGAATCTCTATCTCTACGATCTTGGTGGTCATCTCATCACGCCGCTCACGACTCACACGACGTTCGAGGTCGGAAACATCCTGAAGATCGATGAAGCCGCAGGCGTGCTCTTCTACACGGCGCGCGACGGGGACAATTTTCTGAAGCTCCAGGTCCATCGCGTCGGCCTCGATGGCAAAGGCGACCGCCGCCTGACGAATCCGGCGTTCAACCATACAGTCGGCGGATGCATGGGCACGAGTGTCGGGCGCGGCGGGGGTTTCTTTGGCGCAATAGGTGGCGGCTGCGGCATTTCCTCCGACAACAAGTACCTCGTCGAAGTGGCGCAGACTCACGACTCGCCCCCGACGACCGAGCTGCTCGATGCGACGACCGGGGCGGTTGTCGCGAGGCTGGCGGAGAGCGACCTGACGAGATTCAACGAGCTCGGCCTCAAGAAGCCTGAGATGTTCACCTACAAGGCCGCCGACGGCAAGACGACGCTGCATGGAACGATACAGTTCCCGTCGACGTTCGACCCCTCAAAGAAGTACCCCGCCCTGGTGAGCGTCTACGGAGGCCCTGCCTCGGCGAGCAATAGCGCGCGCGAGACCTTTGTGACCCCGAGCGCCATTGCCGAATATGGATTTCTGATCGTCAACCTGGATTCACGCGCGGTTCCCGGTCAAGGCAAGAAGATGCTCGACGAGATCTATCTGAAACTCGGGCAGGTCGAGATCGATGACATGGCGGAAGGGGTGAAGGCGCTGTGGAATCGCCCGTACTTCGACAAGACGCGTGTGGGGATTTACGGCACGTCGTATGGCGGCTACTCGTCGGTGATGTCGATCCTGCGTCATCCCGACGTGTTCGCTGCTGCGTCCGCGTCGTCACCGGTGACGGCCTGGTATCACTACGACAGTGTCTACACCGAGCGGTATATGTGGCTTCCCGAGGAGAACAAAAGCGGCTACGAGGCCGGGAGCGCCATGACGTACGCGAAAAACCTCAAAGGCCGTTTGATGCTCTATTACGGCACGGCCGACAATAACGTGCACCCGTCGAACATGATGCAGCTCGTCACCGAGTTGCAGCGGGCAGGGAAGAGCTTCGACCTTCAGGTCGGTCCCGACCGGGGGCACAGCGGCCTCAACCCCGATCGAATGATGGAATTCTTCGTCGAGAATCTCATCCTCAAGCCTTCGCCAACGGTCTCGACATTCTAAGCTCATCAATGATGACGCTGACGTCGTCAGGCAGTAAGCCATTCTGAATCATAGGGTTGCGGCGAGAATCAGCGTCCGCAGACGTCAGGGATCCGCATGAAGGATGGCGGCGTCCAACTAAAGAGGCTATCCAGGCCGCGGCGTTTGACTTTACGCCCGTCGGTCGTCGAGTGGTTTTCAGCGCCTGAAGAGCACACATTCGGCCGCACGGTCCACCCTTGCGATTGGATATGATGGGCAGTACCACCTACTGCAGCCAGAATCGATCCAGACAGAGCGTCGTCAGAAGCGCAGCAGTATTCCGAAGGTTCCGGCGCCCCAGCGCGAAGTGTGTCCCAAGTGCGGGAGCCCGAACGCGCGGATTATCGGGCGCTCGGAATCCTTTCCGATTCTGTATTTCCGGTGTGAAGACTGTCGCCGGACCTCAGTCGGTCCCGCGGTCTAGGACATCGACTAACCAACTGTCTGGCCGGCCGTTCATCGAACGCCGGGCCGGAGGTCTGTCCGACGCCAGTCGTGGATGAGCGATTCGCGCAGTTGTTTCAGCAACTGCTTGCCGGCGGCTTTTCGGATGTGCCCGGAGCGGACGCGTCAATCACGCTTCCGCTGTCAGAGCAGCTGTTGAACGATCTCATCACGGCCGCACTTCCTCCTTCATTTCCTGTTCGCGAGCTGCACGTCACGCCGCTTGATGGTGATCGGTTTCTCGTTCGTGGACGGCCCGGGTCGTCGTCTTTTGTGCCATCGCTGAAGACTGCACGTCGCAATCGATCGTCAACCAGACTTCCCGGCAACGCCGCTCCTCGGTCTTAGGCTCGAAGGTACGGGCGTCATGGCGATCGCTGGAATGGTGCTGCGCATGATGACGCTTCCGCCGTGGATTCGTACCGAGCAAGATTGTGTTCACGTCGATCTGCGCGCGTTGATCGATCGATATCCCCTCGGCCGTTACGCCGATCATATCGATCGCGTACGGCGTTTGAACACGGTGGCCGGAGCCCTGGTGCTTTCGATCCACGCACACGTCGGATAGATCCCAGCCGCCATCGCCCACCGCGGCGTCAGGCCCCTCTACACCACCCAATTCTTGGAGAACGGCTTGCAGTCGAGCTAGTGGCGCTCGCTCGTGCACGACCGTAAGATCTGTCTAACCAACAGAAATTACATAACTTACAGATTTAGGTTTGGAAGAGAAGGCTATGTCTGCTCGGTGTCAGAACTGTAACGAACGCACAAGGCTGGCACACTCCGGCTTTACGCTGACGGAGTTGCTCATCGTGGTCGCCATTATGGGGATCCTGGCGGCGATTGCGGTACCGGCCATGCTGCGCGCGCGGCGGACCGGCAATGAGGCGGCCGCGATCGGATCGCTTCGCGCACTCAATAGCGCCGAGAGCAGCTACGCGGCCGCGGCGGGGAAGGGCGGATTTGCGCCGCTTCTGGCGACGCTCGCCACGCCCTGCCCGAGTAGCAACGCCGCATTCATTTCTCCCGACCTGTCCATCGACCCGGCGGTGAAGAGCGGCTATACCATCACGATGGCTGCCGCGACCGTTTCATCGCCAGGGCCGACGGACTGCAATGGCCTCCCGACGGAAACGGCGTACTGACACGACCGCGGTGCCGGTTTCCGCGGGCACGAGCGGCCTGCGCGCGTTTGCCTCCACAGCATCGGGCGCGATTTTCTTCGACCCCGCCGGAGTCGCGCCGACTGAAGCCCAGATGGCGCCAGGTGGCGGCGGGACGACGATTCAGTAGTCCGGCCTTTCGCCGCGCATCGGTTTGTCGTTTGCATAGCGGACAAATCGCGACGATCGATCTCCGTTGCGTGTCTGGATTTTAATCGCATCCGTGCTCGCACACCGCACTCGCCGACCATCCCTGGCAGTCCTGCGCGAACTTCATCGCGCAGCAGAACGGTAGTCGTGTCACCCGACTCACACGACGCGAAGCTCATCCGGCTGATCATCGCCGGCGAACATTCTATTTTTCGGCATGGCTTGCGCCGCCTTCTCGAATCAGAAGTCGGTCTCTGCATTCTTGGCGAGATTGGGGACGGTGCCGCGGCGGTTTCACTGGTCCGAGAGCTGCAGCCTGACGTCTTGCTTCTCGGCTTGTCACACTCGAAGCGGCCTTCCGTTGAAACCTTGACGCAGCTCGCGGCATGCGGGCTTCCAACTCGGACGATCGTCCTCACCGATCGACTCGATCGAGCGGAAGTATTGTGCGCGGTGAAGTCGGGTGTTGCGGGTGTGGTCCTGAAGGATTCGCCCCCCGAGATCCTCTTCAAGAGCATACGCGCCGTGATGGACGGCGAGTACTGGCTGGGACACCAGCGGTTCGCGACTGTAGTTCCGAATCTTCGAAAAGTCGAAGCCGACCGGCGCCGCGCCAAAGCCTTCGGGTTGACCAGGAGGGAAATCGAAATCGTGCGTTCTGTGGTCGCGGGGTACTCCAATAAGGAGATCGCACGACAGTCGGCGATTACCGAGAACACCGTCAAGTCTCATCTGACCCACATCTTCAACAAGCTGGGCGCATCCAACCGGGTGGAGCTGGCGCTCTTTGCTGCGCACCATCGACTCATTGATGGCGTGTGACCAATGACTTCTACCTAGGCTGCGCGACGGCAGACGGAACACGGCTGCAATGCTCGTGTTTCGAATTCATTCGGCGCCTGTCGTGAGTAAATTCATCATGGGCGCTGCTGAGTCAGGTTTAATTCCATCAAGAATTGGGCAACCGGTCGAAATTGATTCCCCTCGAATTGGCGCGAGATTTGCGCATGCGCGCCCGGCCTGTTCGCAGGTACTTCAGCTCCGGGAAGGTCACATTGTCTTTCGACTCATACCCTGACTCATCCAGCGATCGCCCCGTCCGCGTGGTGCTTGCCGACGACGAGTGTCTCTTTAGAGCAAGTCTCCGGCAGCTGCTCAGCGTCCCTTCTGCCGTGATTCGCGATGTGTATGGCGTCGATGTCGGTGCGGGCTTCGAAGTGGTCGGCGAGGCAGGAACCGGGGAAGAGACCATCCACGCCGTAAAGCACGCACGTCCCGACCTGCTTCTTCTCGATTTGTCCATGCCGCGGATGTCGGGCCTGGACGCGCTTCGTGCCGTGCCCCAGGACGGCGGACTGATGCGGATTGTCCTGCTGGCCGGTTCAGTTGAGCAGAGCGATCTCGTGGCTGCCGTGCATCTCGGCGTTCGGGGGGTGCTGCTGAAGGATGCACCAACCGAGACGCTGTTCGAGGCGATCGCCTGTGTGATGGCCGGCCAGTACTGGCTTGGCCAGTCGCTCGTCACTCATCTTCTCGAGGTCGTGCGTCCGCTGCTTCAGTCGGCGAATGCCCTGGCCGCCGGGCCGATTCCGTTTTCGCTGACCACTCGCGAGCGGCAGGTTCTGGGCCTCGTCGTGGCAGGTTGCTCGAACAAAGAGATCGCCCGGCAATGCTCTGTCAGCGAACAAACAGTCAAGCATCATCTCACGCGCATCTTCGACAAGGTCGGAGCGTCGAGTCGCGTGGAGCTGGCGATGGTCGCCAGCCGCCACGGTCTGGACTCGACCGGCTGCTGAGTTAGCAGGCACTGCCCCTGCGACGATGGTGCCATTCCGGTAGGCACCTTCGAAGGATTCTCCCGAACGCCGCTCCTGTCCCATCATCCCTTCAGTACGTCCCGTCGTCGCTGCAGATTCCCCGGGTTCAGCAATGGAGCTTTGAATGCGCAAGATCGCACGTTTCATCCGATCTTCGTTGATGGCGTGTGCCATCGCGTCGTGCACCGTCCCCGTGTATGCCCAGACCGTGCCTGCCGGCAAGCTCGATCCGCTGGCGCAGGGCCGGCTGTCGAACATCACGGGACGTTCGCGGGTCATCGTTCGCGGCGCGAACGCTTTCTCGTTGTTCCTGGTGACGTCCTTGATCCGGCAGTTGGGCGGTGTGCCGGGTCGCCAGCTCCCCATTCTCAATGCCGTCGTCGCCGACGTACCGAATGCGGCGCTCCCGATTCTCGCGGGCAATTCGCTCGTGCTGAAGGTGGCGCTCGATCGCGCCGTGCGCGGATCAAACGAAAGGACCAGCGTGACGGTCGGCGCGACCGCCGTGCGCCAGGCACTGGGATACGACGGGTCTGGCGTCGGCGTGGCCGTCATCGACTCGGGGATCGCCAGCTGGCACGACGACCTGATGCGAACCGGCGTTCCCGGCTCGCAACGTGTCGATCAATTCGTTGATTTCGTCAACGGACGACCCTCGCCGTACGACGATTACGGGCATGGCACTCACGTCGCCGGAATCATCGCGGGCAACGGCTTCGATTCCGGTGGCGCGCGCGCCGGCATCGCACCGGCCGCCACGCTGCTGGTCCTCAAGGTGCTCGACGCATCCGGGCATGGCCGCATCAGCGACGTGATTGCTGCAATCGACTACGTCGTCAGCCACCAGTCCACGTTCCACACGCGAGTCATCAACCTGTCGATTGGAGCCGGCGTCTTCGAGTCTTACAACTCCGATCTCCTGACGCTGGCCGCCAGGAAGGCCGTCGATCAAGGCATCGTTGTCGTCGCATCGGCGGGAAATGCCGGCAGGAACTCTGACGGGCACGACGTCTACGGCGGCACGACTGCACCGGGGAATGCGCCATGGGTGCTGACGGTTGGCGCCTCGAGCACGCAGGGCACGACGCTTCGAGACGACGACATCATGGCCGCGTTCAGTTCGCGCGGCCCGACGGCCGTTGACCGCCGGGCGAAACCTGATCTGGTTGCGCCGGGCGTCGGCACGGAATCGCTGAGCGCCCCTGGCAGCACGCTGTTCACCTCGAAATCACAGTCTCTCGTCGGCGGCACTGTGCCTTTCCCAGTTTTCCCGTACCTGAGTCTGAGCGGGACGAGTCAGGCCGCCCCGGTCGTGGCTGGGACCGTCGCGCTCATGCTCCAGGCGAACCCCGAACTGACGCCAAACGCAGTCAAGGCCATTCTTCAGTATTCCGCCCAGCATTACGCGGGATACGACGCGCTCACCGAAGGCGCGGGCTTCCTCGACGCGCGCGGCGCGGTCGATCTCGCCCGATACTTTCGATTCCCGCTGACCACGCCGTATCCGTCGAGCGCTACCTGGAGCCGGCAGCTGATCTGGGGGAACCACCGGATTACCGGCGGTCGATTGACGCCGACCGCGATCGCATGGGGCAGTGACGTCTTGTGGGGCGCACCCAGCCGATCCGATGGCACGCCGGTCAGTTGGGGCGTCTTGTGCGCGTCTGCCGACTGCACCGACGTCACGGCGGAGCGTTGGGGCACGACCTGTGTGCTGGCTGACTGCAGCATCGCCATCTGGGGCGACGTGAGCTCCGAGAACGTGGTCTGGGGATGGACGTGCGGAGGTGGTGATTGCAACATCGGCGGCGCTCCCGTCTTCTGGAGCCCCGCGATACTCACCGCTGGATCGACGTGGTCGACCTCCGCTGATGAAGACACGGTCGTGTGGGGAACCGCCGACGAAGGCGATACGGTCGTGTGGGGGACGACCGATGAAGGCGACACCGTTGTCTGGGGAACTGGCGACGAAGGGGACACTGTTGTGTGGGGCACGTCGAGCGAAGAAGACGTGACGTGGGATAGCAGCTGTGAAGAACCACAGCGCCTGATCATCTGAAGGGACACCACTATGTTGACGTGGCTTTCACTCAGACCCATCGATGTTCTCCGCGGGCTGGCGGGCTGGCGGTTACAGCGGCGATCGGTGAGCCATCACACGGGGTGGGATGTCCTGCCGCGAACAGCCCGAATCTACGTCGGCCTGGTCACGGTCGCCGGGCTGGTCCTCCTGGCCAGATTCTTCCCGACGACCTATCCGCGACCCTGGCTTTTTGTGGGACTGGTGATCTTCTCGTGCGTGACCTCCCTCTGGAAAGTCACGCTGCCGTTGGCGCTCAGCAGCGGATCGACCTTGTCTGTTTCCTACGCAGCCGATCTGATGGCACTTCTGCTGCTGGGGCCTCATCACGCCATGGTCGTTGCCGTTGTCGGCGCGTGGACGCAATGCGCGTGTCGATCGAAAGAGCGCTACCCATGGTATCGCACGGCCTTCAGCGTGGGGGCAGAGGCGATCACGATCCAGGCCACCGGCGTCGTGTACGGGCTCCTCGCGGGAACGGCCGCCATCGTGCCGATGGCGGCCCTCCCCAAAGCGCTGGTCGGCGCAATCGCGACGTACTTCTTCGTCAATACCGGGCTCGTCGCCGGTGCGATCGCGCTGTCTACTCGCCGGCGGGCATGGCACGTGTGGCACGAAAACTTTCTGTGGAGCGCGCCGAGCTTCATGGTCGCGGGTGCGGCGGGCGCGGTTGCCGCGCTGGTCATCGACCGTGGCAATCCATGGTTGGCGATTCTGATGCTGGCCCCCGTGTACCTGTCGTACCGCAGCTATCACTTGTTCGTCGGACGGATTGAAGACCAGCGGCGGCACGTCGAGGAAACTGAAAGGTTGCACAGCGAAACGATCGAGGCGCTGTTGCAGGCACGGCATGCCGAGCAGGCGCTGGCGGAGGAGAAGGAACGCCTGGCGGTCACCCTGCGCAGCATCGGCGACGGTGTCATCACAACGGATCTAAACGGAGTGGTACTCCTGATCAATCAGGCGGGCGAAACTCTGACGGGCTGGACGCAGCAGGAGGCCGCCGGGAAACGGTTCGAGTCGGTGTTCCGAAACGTCGACCCCGACACTCGACTCGCGTGCGACAACTCGCTCGGCATGCTGACGCGAAATGCCGGGAAGCCCGGGTTCCGGCGATCGTCCTGGCTCGTGGCCCGAGATTCCACCGAATGCCGCATCGAGGAAGCGATCGCTCCGTTGCGGGCGGCTGACGGCAGGACGATTGGCATGGTCGTCGTGTTCCGCGACATCACCGATGCGCTGAAGGTGCAGGAAGAGCGCGCGAAGGCGAGCAAGATCGCATCGCTTGGTCTGCTCGCAGGCGGGATCGCGCACGATTTCAACACCATCCTGATGGAAATCAACGGCAATCTCTCCATGGCCCGCGCGATCGTCTCCGACAGCGCGACACGCCGCGTCATCGACGACGCCGATCGCGCGTGCGTCCGCGCGCGGCAGCTCACGTGGCAGCTTCTCACGTTCTCGCACGGCGGTGTGCCGAACAAGCGCACCCTCGCGATATCGCGTGTGCTGAAGGAGTCCGCGAGCCTGGCGGTACGGGGATCGAACGTGGTGTGTGATTTCGATCTCGCCCCTGATCTCTGGGAAGTGTCCGCCGACGAAGAGCAATTCGTGCAGGTCATCAGCAATCTGGTCATCAATGCGCAGCAGTCCATGACGCCTGGGGGTTCGATCGGCGTTCGCGCGGAAAACGTCGTCGAAGAGAGTCATCGGTGGGAGCACGCGCTGCGCGTTGAGCCAGGGCCATACATCCGGATTTCGGTGACCGATCACGGGGTGGGGATTCCCGAACAGCATCTCGGCCGAATCTTCGATCCGTACTTCAGCACGAAGGAGAAGGCCAGCGGGCTCGGTCTCGCGACGGCCTATTCAATCGTCAAGAATCACGGCGGCTACGTCTCGGTCTCTTCGCAGCCTGGGCGGGGGACGACGTTGACGGTGAACCTGCCGGCAGCGAATGAAGAGTCGGGCCGCGCTCACGTGACGCGCGATGCAGATGCGGACAAGCCGCTCTCCTTCGAGAGGCTTGGGTCGGACATGTCCATGGTGATTGAACCATCCACGTGGCGGGTGCACTGAGTCTCGGTCTTCTCGCCGCTGCGAACGTCGAGTGTTGAGACAGGGCCTCGGATTCACGGCCCGAAAGGTTGAAAGTCGTCATGTCACTGATTCCAATCGCCAGCGCGAACGCGCCGGCAGAACGAACCGGCCCCGTGCGTGTCGTGCTTGCCGACGACGAATCGCTCTTCCGCGCCAGCCTGCGCCAGCTGCTCGCCGTGCCGCCTCCGGTCATCAAAGAGGTGTACGGCGTTGATGTCGGCGCCGGATTCGAGGTCGTTGGCGAAGCCGGCTCCGGTGAGGACACCGTGCGGGTCGTCGGATCGGCGCGGCCGGATCTGCTCCTCCTGGATCTCTGCATGCCGAGGCTGTCCGGCCTCGACGCGCTCCGCGAAATGTCGTCGTGCCGGGATCGGATGCGCATCATCCTCCTGGCCGGCTGCATCGATCGCGCGCAGCTGATGAGCGCGGTCCGTCTCGGCGTTCGCGGCCTGTTGTTGAAGGATGCCGCGACGGAGGTGCTGTTCGAAGCCATCATGTGTGTGGTGGCCGGCCAGGTACCTGGCTCGGGCAGTCGCTCGTCAGCGATCTCCTCGAAATCGCTCCGCCCGCTCATCCAGACGTCCAGCGTTCCGTGCGGCCCGACCCTCTCGAAGCTCACCCCGCGGGAGCAACAGGTCCTGAGAATGGTCGTGGCGGGTCACTCGAACAAGGAAATCGCGCAGCAGTGGACGGTCAGCGAAGAAACCATCAAGCATCATCTGACCCGGATGTTCGACAAGGTTGGCGCGGCCAACCGGGTTGAACTCGCCATGCTCGCGACGCGTCACGGCCTGCTCGATACGTTCGATCACGAGGCGTCTGCAGCTCGATGATCATCGCCGGCACGCGCGGCGGGTGCTACACACGTTAGTCACCTGCGTGTGATTTTCTTCTTGGCCGGTCCCTCCTATTCTTGAAACATCGACATGCGGCGCCCTTCTGGGTGTTGCATGTCGCCCGCACCTCCACTTGCCGGTCTGCCCGGTTGGGCTTCCACAGAGAACCTGACCAAAGGGGGCGAAGCCTTGACAGTTGAAGAACCTCGTTGGTTCGCGGTGTGGACCCAGAGTCACTGCGAGCAACTGGTCTGCGATCAGCTCTCTGCGAAGGGGTTCGAGACCTTTCTGCCAACCATCCGCGAGTGGTCACGCCGCGCTGGAGTGCGGCGGCTCATCCCCGTTCCCATGTTTACCGGATACCTGTTCCTGCGGCACGCGATTGAAAAGCGCAGCTACGTCGACATCATCAGCACGCGGGGAGTGGTGCGCATCCTGGGCGAACGATGGGATCGCCTGGCGCCCGTTGAGGACGCTGAGATCGAGGCCATTCAGCGGCTGCGGGAATCCGAGCTGGCGCTGATGCCGTATCCCTACCTCCGGGAGGGGCAGCGGGTTCGCATCGTCGAGGGTCCGCTGACCGGCGTCGAAGGCTTTCTGGTGCGGCAAAAGGCCGCTCGCGGACTGCTCGTGCTGTCGGTCAATCTCCTGAATCGAAGCGTGGCAGTCGAAGTCGAATGCGCCGCGGTCGTTCCCGTGGATTGCGTGTTCGGAGCGCCGACTGCGCCGAACGCCATGGTCGTGGGGTCGTGCCGCTGATCCGCGCCGCGCACCTGTCACTCGACAGCCAGGTCTGGCTGAGCCTCGCGGTCGCGGCGATGATCGCGGGAGTCGCACATGCGCAGGACCGGGTTCGGGTGACGCCATCGGCGAGCACGGCCGAGGAGTACGACACCAACGTGTTCGCCAGTTCCCTGGATCCTCAGGCTGACTTCCTGACCCGCGCCAGCCTGGGTCTCGAGATCGAGTACGCTGCCCCACGCTGGACGGCATCGACGCGGTACCTTCAGGATGTCGAACGGTTCGCCAATCATCCTCGCTTGAGCAGCGTGGATGCGCGTCAACGGGCCGCTGTCGCTTTTGGTTACCACCCAACTTCTCGAACCAGCTGGAGCGCTGACGCGGAGTTCTGGAGCACCCGAACGCCGGGAGAACTGAACGAGTCAACCGGCCTGACCTTTGTCCGGGCATCTGCGTCGCGCACGGCGGCGCACTCATCGGTGCACCATCGTCTCGATCCAGGTCACTTCGGGAACGATCGATTACACGGTTACCCAGGATCGCCTGGCCGGACGTGCCGAATCGACGACGCACGATGCCTCCACCGGTGTCGAACGCCGTCGCTCCGCCCGGACCCTCTTGAGGCTTGATTATCGATTTCGTCAGTTCGTGTTCACGAACACCGATCCCGGGTCTGCATTTACGGCGACGTCACATGCGATGACACTTGGATGGACGCGGTCACTGACTCCCCGGTGGCGGGTCGCCGTCGACGGAGGGCCGCGCATGACGAATACGTCGATCGGTCCCGAGCTGGCGGCGTCGGTGCACTATCGGCCGATGACTGGAGAGTGGTCACTCACCTATGGGCGCACGCAGGCGACAGTGATCGGGCTGGCCAACGTCGCCGAGACTCAGAGCCTGAGCATCGCCGTGACGCGCCCGCTGTGGGCGTCCATACAGATGCATCTGGCGCCGACACTCTTCCGCAGCGAGGTCGATCGCTCGCGTGCCGACGCGTGGGTGCTCGCGATCGATCTCACTCGTTCCATTACCCGCGGCGTCGCACTCGATCTCGCCGTCGATGCCAGCATGCAGCGGGGCGGCCTCAACCTGCCACTGGCCAACGCGACCATCGCGCGCCAGGTGGTGCTTCTTCGCGTCGTTGCCGGCTCGCCGACGCTTTTGCGGTAATCCTATGGGCCGTCATCCTTCACAGCACGTCTCCCGAATGGCCGTCGCGCTGGCCGCGGCAGTCGCCATGGCGTTTGGTGGCCGGTGTCTCGCGTCGCAGGATCCCGCTGTTGCGGCCCAGGGGTGCTCGGCCGCTTACCTGATCGGTCCGGAAGACGTGCTCGACATCACCGTCTGGAAGAACCCCGATATCAGCCGAGCCGTTCCGGTGCGGCCAGACGGCAAGATTTCGCTTCCGCTGCTGAACGACGTTCAGGCTGCTGGCTTGTCTCCCATGCAGCTGCGCGACGCGTTGACCAAGGCCCTGACCGCGTACATGCCCGATCCTGCCGTGTCGGTCCTGGTGCGCGAAATCCACAGCTTCAAGGTCACCGTCATCGGGCAGGTCAAGACGCCAGGACGCTACGAGCTCAAGGATCGCGCGACCGTCCTCGACGTGCTCGCACTGGCGGGAGGTCCTACGGAATTCGCCGTCCGCAGCCGGATCGTTGTCGTGCGACAGGACCACTCGGCTGCAGCCGTTCAGATTCCGTTTGCCTACGACAAGCTGATGGCCAAGCCCGGCCCGAAGGCAGACAGCCCGGACAACTTCTGTGTGAAGCCCGGCGACGTCATCCTCGTGCCGTAGGAGAACAGAGCGTGATGCGCAGAGAGAGACGGGGATCGCGGGAGCGGGTGCTGATCATCGGGCGCGAGCCGTTGACCGAACGGATCCTCGCCGAAACCGTGGAGCGTCCCGGACCGGCCCGGTCGTGTTGGCGAATCCTCGACGACGACGCGCCGATTACCCGCATGTCCGGTTGTCCGATGCTGGGCCCGGTCTCCCGGCTTGCGGAGGTCGTCGAAACCGCACGGCCTCACCGGGTGGTCGTCGCCCTCGGTGAACGCCGCCACCGGACGCCAATCCGCGCGCTCGTCGAATCGTGCGTCGCGCGTGGCATCGTCGTCGAAGACGCCGCCGACTTCTACGAGCGTCTCACCGGGAAGCTGGCCATAGAGTCGCTCACACCGACGAGCATCGTCTTCTCGCGGCGGTTTGGCCCGTCTCCATCCGATCAGATCGCCGCTCGGGTGCTGAGCCTGATCGCGGCGGTTGTCGGGCTGCTCCTGCTGTCGCCGCTCATCGCGCTCATCGCCATTGCCGTCAAACTCGGATCGCCGGGCCCTGTGCTGTTCGTGCAATCTCGCATTGGCGCCGGCGGCCGCCCATTTCGTCTGATGAAGTTCCGAACCATGCGACCGGCGGGTGAGTCGCGTTCCGAGTGGGAGTGCGACAACCGCGACCGCGTCACGCGGCTGGGGCGCTGGTTGCGGGCGTTCCGTCTCGACGAGTTGCCGCAGTTCGTCAACGTCGTGCGCGGAGAGATGAATCTGGTCGGGCCGCGGCCGCACCCGGTCACGAATTTCGAGCTCTTCACCCTGGTGTCGCGCAACCTGAACGAACTGACCGGGTCGGCGATCGGCTATTACACCCTGCGATCGATGGTTCGCCCGGCATGACCGGGTGGGCGCAGGTGCGGTACCGATACGCCAACAACATCGAGGAAGAGATCGAAAAGTTGCGATACGACCTCTACTACGTGAAGTACGCATCGACCGCGCTCGATCTGTGCGTGCTCGCGCAAACCATAAAGGTCGTCCTCCTTGGTCAACGGCCGCAAAGAACTCGTGAACGGCATGCGGTCGCCTCGAGCGCTCCCGCCGGTCCGCTGGGCCTTCCGCCTGACGTGACGCGGGCGCACGCTGCTTGATCGACTGAGGGCACTGGAACAGGCATGGCGCGATCTCGCGAGCAGACTGAACACGGGTTCGACTTCGTTCTGGACGTCTGGCAGCGCCGGAAGTGGGTCGCCCTGATCGTCTTCAGTGCGGCGTTTTCAGGTGTCGCCAGCCTGGCCCTGTCGCTGCCAGACATTTATCGCGCGACGGCGACGGTGATGGTCGAACGGCAGCAGGTGTCGGAATCGTTCGTCAGACCGACCGTGACTTCAGAGCTGGAAACCAGAATCCAGACGATTCACAAGCAGGTGATGAGCCGAGCCCGCTTGAGCGACGTGATTACCCGGTTGGACCTCTACCCGGAGCTGAAGGGCCGCGTCCCGATGGACGCGATGGTCGAACGATTGCGGCACGACGTCGACTTTTCGCTGACCGGCGTCGATCAGAGCAGTGGCCGCGCTGCGACCATCGCCTTCGCTCTGAGCTACACGGGTCGGGATCCAGTGACGGCCGCCGAAGTCGCCAATCAGCTGACCGCGCTCCATGTTGAGGAAAACACCAAGAGCCGCGAGCGTCAGGCAGTCCGGACGACGGAATTCCTTCGCTCGCAGCTGGACGAGATCAAACACACCCGTGATGCACAGCAGCAGCGAATCGGACAGGTACAACAGCAGCACAACGGGGAACTGGCGGAGCAGGTCGAGGCGAACCTGGCGGCGCTCGACCGGTTCAACAACCAGCTGCGGTTGAACGGAGAGTACCAGATTCGCGCCATGGAGCGCCGCGAGCGGTTGGAGCACGATCTCACCGCCGCAAAAACCGCCGTGAAGACGCCATCGACGCCACCGGCGGATACGCCTGCGTCGCAGCTGGTGAAACTCAAGGATCAGCTGACGGAGCTGCGGAGAAAATACAGCGATCAGTACCCGGACGTGATTCACCTTCGGCAGGAGATCGCGTCACTCGAGCACGCCGTGCGAGTCAATGCCGACGCGCAGCCCGTTACAGCGCCCGAGACCACGCCGACCGAGGCGTCAGGCACCGGCGCCGCGGAGCAGACGTTGCGTGAGGTCGAGAGCCAGCTGCAGACCCTGAAAGCCGAAGAGGGCATGCTGCGCCAGGTCATCGGCACGTATGAAGCCCGCGTCGAAAGTGCTCCGAAGCGCCAGGAGGAATTTCAGCAGCTGACGCGCGATTCGGACACGAGCAAGGAGCAGGTACGACACCCTGCTGAAACGATATGAAGAGGCGCAGCTGACTGAGAACCTGGAGCAGGGCCAGAACGTCGAGCAGTTCCGAGTCCTGGACCCCGCCATTCCGTCGGCGCGACCTGCCGCGCCGAATCGCCTGTGGCTGCTCGGAATGGGCTTCTTTGGATCGCTGGCGCTGGCACTTGCGGCCGTCGTCGGCGCGGAGAAGCTCGACACGACGTTTCACAGCGTCGAGGACTTGCGCGCGTTCGCGCGCATTCCCGCCGTGGCGGTCATTCGGCGGATTCCCACGCCGTCCGAAGCACGCAGCCGGCGAATCCGCCGTGCGCTGGTGACCGCCTCGGTCGTCGTCGCGCTCGCGTTGATCGTCGTCGGCGCGCGGCATTTCGGCATGGGTAACGAGCAGATCGTCATGATGACGGCGCGGGGGCGCGGATAATGCCGGTTGCCGAACAGCTCGTCAGCCTGGTGGCCCCGTCCTCCGTCGAAGCCGATCAGTACCGCGGGCTGCGCCATACCATCGAACGGCTGCACCGGGACTCCGGCCTCCAGGTCGTGGCGGTGACGAGTCCGGGGGCAGGCGAGGGCAAGACCATCACGTCACTCAACCTCGCCGCGTCGCTCGCGCAGTCGGCTCAGACCAGGGTCCTGGTCATCGACGCCGATCTCCACCGGCCCTCCGTCGCGGAGAATCTGGGAATCGCGCCTCCCCATGCTCCTGGCTTGTCGGATGCGATCGTCGGTGACGATTCGAGCCTGAATCCCGCGATGCGGCGCATCAGCCCTTCGATCTCTCAGTTGTCCTCGCCGGCACGCCGCACGCTGGCGCCTACGAGCTGCTGAACTCGTCACGCCTGGACTTTCTGCTCAAGACCGCCCGCAGCGACTTCGACTACGTGATCGTCGACACCCCGCCAGTGGTTCCTCTTCCGGATTCACGGCTGCTCGCCCGATGTGTGGACGGATTTCTTCTTGTGGTCGCGGCACACAAAACGCCTCGAAAGGCACTGGCTGAAGCACTCAATCTCGTGGACTCGAGCAAGACCATCGGGATGGTCTTCAACGGCGATGATCGACCGCTCTCTCCCTATTCGAGCTACTACGGCTACTACGGGAATCGGGACGATTCCCGCGTCAGCAACGGTGAAAATCGGCCGCACCCTTCCGCCCGCAGCGGCTCCATGCGGCTGGCTCGACCTCTGGCACGGAGCGGCCGGCGCGCTTCGACCGAACCGGTCATTGCAGGCCCGGATCAGCGAACTCCGGCAGGAGTTCGGTGTTGCGCATGTGTTTCCGGTCTCCTCGGGCACGGCGGCGCTGAAGTTGACGCTGACGGCGCTGGCATCGCTGTCGGATGCATCGGAGGTCGTCGTCCCCGCCTACACCTGCTTTTCGGTTCCGGCGGCGGTGGTGCACGCCGGACTGCGGCCGGTGCTCTGCGACATCGTTGACTCAACCTTCGACTTCGACCACGCGCTGTTGCCGCAGACGCTGACACGACAGACGCTCTGCGTGATCGCGCATCACCTGTTTGGAATTCCGTCGGACATCGAGCGAACCCGAGCCATGTGTCACTCGCGGGACATCTTCGTCGTCGAGGACGCCGCCCAGGCGCTGGGCGTTCGTCGCGACGGCCGGCCGCTCGGCACGCTCGGCGACGTCGGTATCTTCAGCTTCGGCCGTGGCAAGAACATCACGTGCGGATCCGGCGGTGTCGTCGTCACCAACTCCGATCGCATCGCCGAGGCGGTCGAGGCGCACTACCGGCATCTGCCGTCACCTCGATGGTGGGAGACCATCAGGGACTTCGTCTCGACCTCGCTGATGATGATGTTCATCCGCCCGCGGCTCTATTGGATTCCTGCGGCGCTTCCGTTTCTGCGACTGGGTACGACCATGTTTCCCGGAACGTAGTGGTCAAGCGCCTTTCCGGATTCAAGGCGGGGCTGCTGCGAAACTGGCGCTCGCACCTGGCGCGGTCCAATGAAGCTCGATCCGCGATCGCCGAAGATCTTCGTCGTCGTGTTCCGGCGCTCGCGACCGATGGCGTGTCGGTCCCTCTGCTGCGGCTGCCAGTGCTTGCTGCGGATTGCGCCGAGAAAGCGCGGCTGTATCTCTCCTCGAAGAGGCGCGGACTTGGCCTGAGCCCGGCGTATCCGACGGCCCTCAACGAGATTCCCGACATCCGCGCCGATCTCGACGATCAGCGGTTTCCCTCGGCAGCGAAGATCGCATCGCGGTTGTTGACGGTGCCGACGCACCACTGGCTGGTGGAAGAGGACAAGCGGGCCATCGCTGAGCTGTGCCGGGAGTTTCGCTCCGCATGATAGTCCACGTGACCTTCTGGGCAGCGGTTGCCCTCGTGCTCTACGCATACTTCGGATACCCCTGTCTGCTGATCGCGATCTCGCTGGTCAGCCGTCGCGGCGTTCGGAGAATGGCGGCCACGTGTCCGGTGTCGTTCATCATCACCGCGCACAACGAAGACGCCCGCATCGCGGCGAAGATCGAGAACACGCTCGCGCAGGACTATCCGGGCCACGCTCGAGATCGTCGTCGCGTCGGACTGTTCGACCGACGGCACCGACGACGTCGTGCGGCGCTATGCGCCAGCGGTCCGGCTGGTGCGCGCGCCGGAGCGTCGAGGCAAGGAAGCCGCCCAGCAGCTTGCCATCGCCGCCGCCTCGGGCGACATTCTGGTCTTTTCCGACGTCGCGACCGCGCTGGCGCCCGACGGCGTGTCGCGCATCGCCGCGAACTTTGCGGACCCGACCGTCGGCTGCGTCAGCAGCGTCGATCGCTTCGTCGACGCCGACGGGCACGTCAGCGGCGAAGGCGCGTACGTCCGCTACGAGATGTTCCTGCGCGCGCTCGAGACGCAGGTGAACAGCCTCGTTGGCCTGAGCGGATCGTTCTTCGCCGCGCGCCGGGACGTCTGCCGCAACTGGGCGGCGGACCGTCAGAGCGATTTCAGCACGCTGCTCAATGCGGTCGCAGCTGGGCCTGCGCGGTGTGCTCGATCCGTCCGAGCATCGGCTACTACCATCCGATCACGGATCATCGACGCCGAGTTCCAGACGAAAGGTAAGGACCGTCGTCCGCGGCATCGGCGTGCTCGCCGGCAACCTGCCGCTGCTGAATCCGTTCCGGTACGGGCTGTTCGCGTGGCAGCTGGCCAGCCACAAGCTCTGCCGCTGGCTCGTGCCGGTTGCCCTGGTGATCGCGCTGGTGACGAACGCCGTGCTGGCGGCGCATTCGCCGTGGTACCGGGGCCACGCTGGGTGTCCAGCTCGGTTTCTACGCTGCGGTCGCCGGCGGCTGGGCCGGCAACCGACGCTCAGGATTCCCTTCTACTTTTTCGTCGCCAATTTCGCCATCCTGATGGCCTGGTTCCGCTACGCGCGCGGCGAGCGCATGACGACGTGGAGTCCGTCGAAACGTCCATCGGCGCTGCCTCAGATCTGCGCGCGCTGAGCGGTCCGCTGCGCGACGGTTTGCCGGAGAACCGGCGTTCCCGTCTGTCCTCCAATTCCACGCACCGCCCATGATCGTGAATGTCCTCACCGTCGATGTCGAAGAGTATTACCACGCCGCGATCTTCCGCCGCGGCGCGAAGACACTCGCCGGTTCAACCTCGAGAGCCGGGTCGAACGGAGCATGGAGCTTCTGCTCGACCTTCTGCGCCGGACATCGCACCCGGGCGACGTTCTTCGTGCTCGGAGAAGTCGCGGCCGCGCACCCGCATCTCATGCGCACGGTCGTGGCCGAACAGCACGAGATCGCCTGTCACGGCGATCGCCATGAGGATGTCTACCGCCAAAGTCCCGACGAATTCCGCCACGACATCCGTCGGGCGAAGGCGCAGATCGAAGAGGTGATTGGCCGGCCGTCATCGGCTATCGGGCGCCGAACTTCTCCATTGGCCGCGCGCAGTCATGGGCCTACGACATTCTCGCCGAGGAGGGCTTTTCGTACGACTCGAGCGTCTATCCGATTCATCACGACCGCTACGGCCAGCCGGACGCGCTGCGATTTCCGCACGAGATCTGGCGAAGCGGCGCCTCCAGCCTGACTGAGTTCCCGATCGGCACGGCCCGCGTGCTCGGAACGAACGTGCCAATCGGGGGGAGGGCTGTTCCGGCTCCTTCCCGATGCGCTCTTCCGGCGCGGCATCAGGCGAGTCAACCTGAGGGAACAACAGCCGGTGATGTTCTACCTGCATCCCTGGGAGCTCGATCCCGGTCAGCCTCGGCCGCCGATGGCGTGGCAGCATCGGTTCCGTCACTACGTCGGGCTGGAAACGGAAGCGGCCAAGCTGTCGCGCCTCCTCGGCCAATTTCGATTTGGCACCGTCCGTGAGTTTCTGCAAACGCGCGTCTACCGAATCCGCGTGTTCGAGCCCGCCATCGATCCGATCTCGATTGCCGTGTAAGGGCCATTGCCGACACCTCAGTCAGCCCCAAGAGCCAGGACGACACAATGATTCGCGCATTGCCGGATTCAGGCACGACCTGGCGTCGCATCGTCGATGCATCGAGCGGCGCCGGACTGCCGCACGCGCCCGAGTGGCTGCCGATCATCCAGCGCGCCTACGGACACGATCCGCTCTACTTGAGCGCGGAGGACGAACAGGGGGGCTCGGCGTGCTGCCGGCGTTCGTGGTCCGCCGGCCATTTCTCGGCGCCGTCGTCACCTCGATGCCATTCCTCGACAGCGGCGGCCCGTGCGGATCGTCGCCGGCGCTCAGCCGCATTCTGGTCGAACATCTGATCGCCGAGGCCCGTGGCATCGGTGCGAAGTTGATCGAGCTGCGCTGCTCGGAGCGGCTCGACATCGGCGCCCGACCCTCCGAGCACAAAGTCAACATGACCCTGCCGATCCCGGACGACGTTGATTGTCTGTGGCGCCGGCTCGACAAGAACGTGCGAAATCAGATTCGGAAGGCGGAGCGCGAGGGGCTGTCCGCCGAGTCGGGCGGTGCGGAGCGGCTCGGGGCTTTCTACGACGTCTTCGCGGTTCGGATGCGCGAACTGGGATCGCCCGTGCATTCGCAGCGCTTTCTCGCCGCCGTACTCGAACAGTTCGGCGACCGCGCCAGAGTCTTGCTCGTGCGGAAGGGACGCACAGTGATCGGCGGGCTGATGACCGTGGCTTTCAAGGACCGATTATCTGTTCCGTGGGCGTCATGCCTGAAGGAATACTTTTCGCTCTGTCCGAACATGCTCCTGTACTGGGAAGCGCTTCGCCGGGCCTGCATGGCAGGGTTCCGCCGCTTCGACTTCGGACGATCGACTCGTAACTCCGGAACGTATCGCTTCAAGCAGCAGTGGGGAGCAGAGGAGGAGTCGCTCTTCTGGTACTCGATTCCAACCGCCACGTCGTCGACTCGACTCCGTCCGGATCGCCGGGCGAGCCTCTCGTTCTTGTCGAAGACCTGGCAGCATTTGCCGCTCAGCGTAACCAGACAGGTCGGTCCGCGGCTGCGCGGATATCTCACTCAATGACACCTCAACGTCTTTCCGAGCGCTCACTTCGTGTTGCCTTTATCGGCGCCGGCCAGATGGCGCGAAATCATCTGGCCGCCATTCAGCGGCTCACGGTTCCCGCGAAACTCGTCGGCGTAACCGATTGCGCCCCGAGGGCGGCCGACCAGTTCGCGGCGTTGGCGGGCATCCGGCCATCCTTTTCGATCGCGACCCTGCTCGCGGAAACGCGGCCAGATGTCGTCCATGTCTGCACGCCGCCGTCGTCGCACTTCGAGGCCGCATATGCGGCGCTCGACTACGGTGCACACGTTTACGTCGAAAAGCCATTTGCGCTGACGGTGGATGACGGCAATGGGCTCATCACACTGGCGCGCGCGCGCCGTCGTCTCCTGTGTGCGGGACATCAACTCCTTCGAGACGACGCGTTCGAGAAGCTGATGTCGCGCGTGCCTGAGCTCGGGGCAATCGTGCAGGTCGACTCGCACTTCGCGTTTCGGCCGGCCCGGGCATCGTGGGGGCGCGCCGGTGCGCGCGCACTTGCCGCCCAGGCGATCGACATCCTCCCTCATCCTCTATACACGCTGGTTGACGTGCTGGAGCGGTTCGGCATTGATGATCCCGATCGTCATCCGCTCCGCCGAGGAGGTGCTGAAGATCGTCCCCGACGACCTCCGCGAAGCCGCCTACGCGCTCGGCACGCCGAAGTGGAAGGTGGTCGTCAAAGTCGTCCTGCCGACCGCCTTCGCCGGGCTGGTGACGGGCGTGATGCTCGGCGACGGCGCGGATCATCGGCGAGACGGCGCCGCTGCTGGTCACCACCGGCGTGGTCAGCTCGCTCAACACGAACCCTTTCCAGGGCCGCATGCAGAACCTCGCGGTCTACGCCTACAACGAGTACCGATCGCCCGGCGTGATGAAACAGGCGGCCTACGACCGGGCCTGGGCGGCGGCGCTGACGCTGATCGTCATCGTCATGATCCTCAACGTGACCGCCCGCCTTGTCTATCGACGCTACAAACCGGAGAATCGCTGACGTGGAGGGAAGGAAACTCAGAAACATGTTCGGGTCCTCGACCAATCCTGAGACCGACCAGGCCAAACCCGCGACCGAGGAGGGGCGCGCCACGATGTCGCCGGCAGGCCCTGTGATCGAGACCTCGAGCCAGGCCGCGGGGTGGTGACGCCGCGCCGCGCCGCCGGGCGAAGACGCTGGTGGCGAAGGAAGTGAACCTCTTCTACGGCGACTTCCACGCGGTGGAAAACGTCAACATGACGATCGAGCCGAACAAGGTGACTGCGCTGATCGGCTCCTCCGGTTGCGGCAAGACGACCTTCCTGCGCTCGCTCAACCGGATGCACGAGCTGACCCCGGGGGCGAGCGTCAAGGGCGACATCGAACTCGACGGCGAGGACATCTACGCCGGCGGCGTAGACCCGGTCGCCGTGCGCGGCCTGATCGGCATGGTCTTCCAGCAGCCGAACCCGTTCCCGACGATGTCGATCTACGACAACGTCGCCGCCGGGCTCAACTTCAACGCTCGCAAGGTCTCGAAGTCCGACAAGGACTCGATCGTCGAGAGAAGCCTGCGCGGGGCGCACCTCTGGGACGAGGTCAAAGACCGGCTTCAGCGGCCCGGCATGGGCCTCTCCGGTGGCCAGCAGCAGCGGCTCTGCATCGCTCGGGCGACCGCGGTCAGCCCCGAGGTCCTGCTGATGGACGAGCCTTGCTCGGCGCTCGACCCGGTCGCCACGCTGGCGATCGAGGACCTGATCGCCGAGCTGAAGAAGGAATACACGATCGCGATCGTCACCCACAACATGCAGCAGGCGGCGCGGGCGTCCGACAACACGGCCTTCTTCAACCTCGACGAATCGGGCAAACCGGGGCACCTGGTGGAGATCGGCGCGACCGAGGAGATCTTCACCAAACCGCGGAAGAAAGAGACCGAGGACTACGTCTCCGGTCGCTTCGGGTAGCGGGACCGGGCGATGCCAGAGATCCGGGTCGGATATCAGGAAGAACTGCGGGCGCTCGAAGCGAGCGCGCTGGGCGGGCTGGACCTGGTCAGCTCGGCGCTGACGCGGACCTTGGAGGCGGTCGAGCACCAGGACATCGAGCTGGCGCAGATCGTTGTCGCCGACGATGACCGCATCGACGGGCGCTACCTCGAGGTGCACCAGGCGCTGATCACGCTGCTGGCGACGCAGTCGCCGGTGGCGACCGACCTGCGGCTGATCTCGGCGCTGCTGCACGTGCTGAAGAACATCGAGCGGATGGGTGACCAGTGCGTGAACATCTGCAAGGTGATCCCGATGTCGGGGCACGAGCCGCCCGCCGACGAAGGGATGGTGAAACTGATCCTGACGATGGGCACGCACACCAAGTCGCTGCTCGTGCAGGCGAAGCGGGCCTTCGAAGAGCGCAACGTCGAGATGGCGCGCGACCTGGTCGTGCGCGACGACATCGTCGACGAACTGAACCGCGAGTGCTTCCAGGTCGCCCTGGCGATCGGCGACGACGCCGACCAGCGCGAATGGGCGATGACGATGCTGCTGACCGCCCGGGCGATCGAGCGGATCGCCGACAACGCCGTCGACATCGGCGAGCAGGTCGCCTTCGTGGTCACCGGCCTGTTCCGCGAGTTCGAGGACGCGTCGCATCCCAGCTCCTAGGCCCGAGGCCACGGTACGCAAGCTTGAGATCCGCCCGGCCTGGGAAGATGCGTCCCAGGCCCAGATGCTCTGCGCAGCGATCGATATCGGCTCCAACACGACCCGCGTCCTGGTCGCTGAGTTGATCGATGGTCAACTCAAGAAGGTGATGGAGCAGCGCGCCTACACGCGCATCTCCAAGGCGATCGACGCCGACGGCGCGATCACCGCGGCGAAGGTCGACGAGGTCGGCGAACTGGTCGCGACCCAGGTGCGCCTGGCGCAGGAGCTCGGCGCGGTCGAGATCCGCGCGGTGGCGACCGCGGCGGTGCGCGAGGCGACGCAACGGGCCGGAAGTGGCGGCGGCGATCTCGGCGGCCGCCGGGGTCGAGGTCGAAGTCCTGAGCGGCGAGGAGGAGGGGAGGCTCTCCTTCATCGGCGCGACCAAGGCGCTCGGCCACCCGGTCGACGGGCCGATCGGCGTCGTCGACATCGGCGGCGGCTCGACCGAGGTGATCCTCGGCACGCGTCGCCGACGGGGTGGAACGGGTGCGCTCCTGGAACATCGGCTCCGGGGATCCTCGCCGACGCGTTGGTCGAAGGCGACCCGCCCTCGGCGGCGGAAATCCGCCGCGTCCGCGACCACATCGAGGAATTCTTCGACGGTGTCGTCATCCCGCATCCCGCCCAGGCGGTCGCGGTCGGCGGCTCGGCGACCAGCCTGCGCCGCCTCGTCGGCGCCGTGCTCGAGTACGAGACGCTGGAGCGCGGCATCCGCATCCTCTCGACCGAATCGTCCGGCGAGGTCGCCCGTCGCTTCGAGCTCGACCCGCGCCGCGTCCGCATCCTCACCACCGGCGTCCTCCTCCTCGAGAAGGTCTCCGAGCTGCTCGGCCAGCCCCTCCAGATCGGCAAGGGCGGCCTCCGCGAGGGCATCATCCTCGACCTCTTCGCCGGCGGCGGCAGCGCCAACGGCAGCGCCTCGGCGCGCCTCGCTGCCTAGCCGAAGGACGCCGCTACCCCTCGCGCTGTGCGTTATCCGTGCATCGCGCGGATTTCGCACAGCGCAACGCGTTACTTCTCTGAGAGCGGAGCGGGGAGCGTGCTCGCCGGGAGTCCTCATGGACCCCCGAACGAACCTCCACGCTGTTCGTGAGAGAGGGGGTCCATGAGGACTCCCCTTCGCAAGCCCGTCCCTGCGGATGACGGTTACACGAAGTTCACCGGTCCTTTGCAGGTGGTTCACATGATTTGCCTGCAAATGACGAACTATGCGGTTGTACTGACATGACCTCTAAAGGGAGACACCGATGACTTCCCGTGCCGACATGCACTGTCACTCCACCGCTTCGCAGCTCTCTCGTCTCGGCGTTCAGCGGTCGCTCGGGTTGCCCGAGTGCGCGACGCCGCCGCAGGAGGTTTATGAGCTGGCCAAGCGCCGGGGGATGGACTTCGTGACGATCACCGATCACGACACCATCGACGGTGCGCTGGAAATCGATCACCTTGCCGACACCTTCGTCTCCGAGGAGCTGACCGTCAGTTTTGCCGGCGAGGCACAGGCGGTTCACGTCCTCTGTTACGGGATCACTCCCGGAGACCATGAGTGGCTGCAGGCCCACGCCGGCTCCGTCGAGGCCTGTGCCGCGTACCTGCACGAGAACGAGATCGCCTGCGCGTCTGGCGCATCCCTTCTTCACCGTCGCGGCGCCGCTCACACGGCGCCACCGGCGCCGGCTGGCCGAGCTCTTCCCGATCTGGGAGGTCCGCAACGGGTCGCGCGCCGCGGAGCTGAACATGCCCGCCGCCGTCTACGTCGACACCAACGGCGGCACCGGGATCGCCGGCTCCGACGACCACGCCGGCGTGGACATCGGCCGCACCTGGACCGAGGTGCCGACCGCCGCCACGCCGGAAGAGTTTCTCGCCCTGATGCGCGACGGCCATGCCGAGGCGCGGGGCGAACAAGGTTCCGCCGCGAAGTGGACGCACGCCGCGATGGCGCTCGCCACCCGCGCCCTCGACGACGCCGGCGTCGAGGTCTCCGGCGAGACCCCCGACCCGACCGCGATCCTGAAGATGGCCGAACGGGTGATCCGCGAGGGCGATGCCCGCGAGGGCAAGGTCGCCGCCGACATCGGCCCCGAGGACGCCCGCTGCCTGCTCGAGGCCTGGCTCGCCGGGGTCGGGATCGAGGTCCGCGGCCGCGAGCTGCTCGAGATGCTGCAGGCCGACGGCTTCTCCCACGCCGACCTCTACCGCCGCGCCCGCCGCCGCCACGAGCGCCGCCTCCGCGTCGCCGTCGACGACGGCCTCGCCGCCTTCCAGCGCGGCGACCTCGGCACCGCCGCGAACGGCGTCTTCGAGGCGCTCGTCCCGGCCTTCCCCTACGCGCCCTCGACCGCCTTCCTCGGCGCCGAGAAGGCGAAGCTGCGCAGCCGCGACGAGGACCGTCGCCGCGTCGCCCTGATCGCCGACGGGATCGGCTCGATGCACGGGGTGACGCACACGATCGAGCAGATCCGCGAGCGCGGCGTGCCCGGCTTCGACGTCGACGTGATCGGCACCGACCCCGGCGTCGACCGCCGCCTCCCCGCCGCGGCCGAGCTCGAGCTGCCCTTCTACAAAGGCATGAAGCTGGGCGTCCCGGCGGTCCCCGAGCTGGTCGAGGCGCTCGCCGAAGGCAACTACGACCTCGTCCACGTCACCGCCCCCGGCCCGGCCGGGATCGCGGCGACGCTGCTCAGCCGGATCACCGGCGTGCCGCTGCTCGCCAGCTACCACACCGAGCTCGCCACCTACGCGGGCCTGCGCGCCGACCCGATGCTCGAGGCGGTCGCCAAGGCGGGCCTCGGCCTCTTCTACAACGCCCCGGCGCGGGTGCTCTCGCCGAGCCCCGCCGCCGACGGCTCGCTCGCCGAGCTCGGCATCGACGGCGCCAAGGTCGGCCGCTGGGAGCGCGGGGTGGACGTCGAGCGCTTCGACCCGGCGAAGGCCGACCGCGACGCCTACCCGGGCGAGATCAAGATCCTCTACGCGGGCCGGCTCTCGAAGGAGAAGGGCGTCGACCTGCTCGCCGACGCCTTCCTCCGCGCCCACGCCACAGATCCCCGGCTGCACCTGCTGCTGGCGGGCGGCGGCCCCGAGGAAGAGGAGCTGCGCGCGCGGCTCGGCGACGCCGCCACCTTCCTCGGCTGGCTCGGCGGCGAGGACCTCGCGGTCGCCTACGCGAGCGCCGACGTCTTCCTCTTCTGCAGCGTCACCGACACCTACGGCCAGGTGATCCTCGAGGCCGGCGCCAGCGGGCTGCCGGTCGTCGCGATCGCCGAGGGCGGCCCGGCGGCGCTGGTCGAGAACCGCCACACCGGGCTGCTCTGCCGTCCCGACGCCGACCACATCGCCGGCTCGCTGCTGCAGCTGGCCGCCTCGCCGGAGCTGCGGACGAAGCTCGGCTCGGCCGGCGCGCGCGGCGCCCGCGCCCGCTCCTGGGAGCGCTCGATGAGCCAGTTGGCCGCCGGATACCGCCTCGCGCTCGACGGCGCCACGGTCTCGATTCCCGGCCGACGCGCCGCGCCCCGCCCCGCAACCGCTCCGTCGGGTCGCCTGACATGGACGAGGGGCAGGCGGTTCGCGAGTACGATGTCCCCTTGTCCCAGTCGGTACCCAACCTCGACGACTCCGGTCTGTACTTCAACCGGGAGTTGTCCTGGCTGGAGTTCAACCGGCGCGTGCTCGAGCTGGCCGAGGACACCGACGTGCCGCTGCTCGAGCGGCTGCGCTTCTGCTCGATCTACGCCTCGAACCTGGACGAGTTCTACATGGTGCGGGTGGCCGGGCTCTTCGACCAGATGGAGGCCGGGATCGACGCCCGCGGGCCCGACGGCCTGCGCCCGATCGACCAGATCGACCGCATCCAGACGCGGGTGCTGGAGCTCGACCGGCGGCTGCAGGCCGTCTTCGGCGGCGAACTGCGGCCGAAGCTGGAGGACGAGCAGATCCGCATCGTCGGCGCTCGACGACGCCAACGAGGAGGAGCAGCGCCAGATCCACCGCCGCTTCCACGAGCAGGTCTTCCCGGCGCTGACGCCGCTGGTGATCGGCCTCGGCTCGGCCCTTCCCGTACATCTCGAACCTCTCGCTGAGCCTCGCGGTGCTGCTGCGCGACCCCGAGAGCGGGGTCGAGATCGTCGCCCGCGTCAAGGTCCCGAAGGAGCTGCTCGGGCGCTTCCTGCCGGTCGGCGAGGAGGGGACCTTCGTGCCGCTCGAGCAGATCATCGCGGCCAACCTCGACGCGCTCTTCCCCGGGACCGAGGTCGTCGACTACGGCTTCTTCCGGGTCACCCGCGACGCCGACTTCACCGTCAGCGACGAGGCCGACGACCTGCTGCAGGCGGTCCAGGACGAGCTGCGCCGGCGCCGCTTCGGCGAGGTCGTGCGGCTGGAGATCGCCACCGGGATGAACGAGAAGCTGCGCCACGAGCTGATCGGCGCGCTCCGCCTCGAAGACCGCGAGGTCTACGACATCGACGGCCTGCTCGACCTCGCCGACCTCAACGACATCGCCGACGTCCCCGGCCACGCCGAGCTGCGCTACTCGCCCTGGACGCCGGTCACGCAGCCGCGGCTGCAGGGCGGGGACGACGGTCGGGCGCCGGACATGTTCCGCGAGATCCGCCACGCCGACCTGCTCGTCCACCATCCCTACGACTCCTTCGCGACCTCGGTCGAACGCTTCGTCGAGCAGGCGGTCGAAGACCCCGACGTGATCGCGATCAAGCAGACCGTGTACCGGACGAGCGACGACTCGCCGCTGGTGCCGGCGCTGATCCGCGCCTCCGAACGCGGCAAGCAGGCGGTCTGCATGGTGGAGCTGAAAGCGCGCTTCGACGAGGAGGCCAACATCCACTGGGCGAAAGCCCTGGAGGAGGCGGGCGTCCACGTCGTCTACGGGATCCCCGGGCTGAAGACGCACGTGAAGGCGATCCTGGTGGCGCGGCGCGAGGGCCAGCAGGTGCGCGAGTACGTCCACGTCGGCACCGGCAACTACCACGCCAAGACGGCGCGCCTCTACACCGACTTCGGCCTCTTCACCGCCGACCCCGACATCGGCGCCGACGTCGCGGAGATGTTCAACTTCCTCACCGGTTACGGGCGCCCGGCGAGCTACCGCAAGGTGCTGGTCTCGCCGACGACGATGCGCGACCAGCTGATCGGCGAGATCGAGGCGACGATCGCCGCGCACGAGGCGGGCGAAGAGGCGCGGATCGCGCTGAAGATGAACTCGCTGGTCGACGCGGGCTGCATCCAGTCGCTCTACCGGGCCTCGCAGGCGGGGGTGCGGGTGGACCTCAACGTGCGCGGGATCTGCTGCCTGAAGCCGGGCGTGCCGGGCGTCTCGGAGAACATCCGGGTCGTCTCGGTCGTCGGCCGCTTCCTCGAGCACTCGCGCGTCTACACCTTCCGCCGCGGCGAGGAGACCCGCGTCGTGATGGGCTCCGCCGACATGATGCCGCGCAACCTCGACAACCGGGTCGAGCTGGTGGCGCCGGTCGAAGACCCCGTGCTGCGCGCCGAAATGATCGACGTGCTGGAGCGCTGCTTCGCCGACAACTCGAACTCCTGGGACCTCGGGGCCGACGGCGAGTGGACGCGGATCCGGCGCGCCGAGGGCGAGCCGCGCCGCGACGTGCAGGCGGAACTGCGCGAGCGGGCCGCGACCCGCGCCGCCGAGCAACTGGCCACCGCCGAAATCAAAGTGGTCGGCTGAGTGCCGAACTTCCCCCTCCGTCACTAGGATGGCGACGGTGCCGCACCGATCCCCACTCCCTCACGATCAGACCTTCTTCGATCTCTTCATCGAGGCCGGGAAGAACAGCGTGCACACGGCGAACCTGCTCGACCAGATGATGCGCGAGTGGCCCGACTCGGGGACGCTGGACGAGCAGATCGTCGAGGCCGAGCACCGGGGGGACAAAGTCACCCACTCAATCGTCAAACGGCTGAACACGACCTTGGTCACCCCGATCGACCGCGAGGACATCTACGGGCTGGCGACCGCGCTCGACGACATCGTCGACTACACCGAGGAGGCGGCGGATTTCCTCGGGCTCTACCAGGTGGAGGCGCCGATGGAACAGGCGACGGCGCTGACCAGGGTGCTGGTCGGGGCGCTGCGAGCACCTGTCGGCGGGGCTCGAAAAGCTGCCCTCGTTCAAGGACCTCGACCAGCACTGGATCGAGGTGCACCGGCTCGAGAACGACGGTGACCGGATCTTCCGCAACGCGGTCGCGTCGCTGTTCACCGACGCGATCGACCCGATGGTCGTGATCCGTTGGAAGGACATCTTCGAGGTCCTCGAGGAGGCGATCGACGCGACCGAGAAGGCCGCGCAGATCCTCGAGGGCATCGTCATCAAACAGAACGCCTAGGAGTCCTCTGACCGCGGACGGGCGGGGCCGAGTACGATTCCTGAGGTGAAGCCGCACGAGACGCTGCGATCATCATGGTCCTGGCGCTCGGGGTCGCGTTCCTCCCGGGAGGGGCCAATGCGGTCGACACCATCACCACCGCGATCGGGATGGCTTTCCTGGCCGGCATCACCTGGTCGATCTCGTGCTGTCGCGGGAGAACCAGCTGACGGTGGCGACGGTGACCGACGGGCGGCGGGCGATCTTCTACGGGGCCTTCGGGGTGCTGGCCTGCTGGTCGCCGGGTACCACGGCTGCTGGTCGACGGGGCCGGGACGCTGCTCTGGATCGTGCTGCTGGCCGGCTCGGTCGTCGCCGTCTGGCGGATCTGGACCGAGGCGAACACCTACTGACGGGGGTGCGGCGGGCGGCGGCGGTGCTCGTCGCGGTGGCCCTGCTGTCGTCCTGGCGGTGCCCGCGGGTGGGCCGGTGCGGTGTTCGTGAGGACCGCGGTGTCCGGCGGGAGATTGGCGGCCCGGCCTGCGGCGGTCAAAATCTCCGTGCACGGGGACCGCTCGCTGCACCGGATGCGCTGGGCCGGCTGGGGTGGGGCGGAAGCGAGAGGGCGTGGGAGGGCGCATGTGAAAGCGTGCGTCCCCGACTGCAACCTGGGGAGATGGGAGTCGCCGCGGGTGAAGGTGACCTTGGCGGGTCGGATCCGCTGCGACGGACGGGTCGTCTACGGGTGGCTGGGGTATCGGCTGCGCGGGGGAAATTCCGGAAGGCGCCAAGCTGCGGGGGAGCGTCGATTTGCGCCCGAAGGGGTGCTGAGGGGCCGTCGTCCCACAATTGGCACACTTTGGCCCTGAATTGATCCTATGCGCGCACCACGCGTGCGCATTTCATCTTCAGGGTCGTCGGCGTGCCACCCAAGAGCGCTGACAACATGGGTCACGGGGAGAGGGGGACCGCCTCGGTCGAGTTGGTCGCGGCCGTCCCCTTTCTGTTGCTGGCGCTCGCCGTCGCGGCCCAGATAGCGCTCGCCGGCCAGGCTCTCTGGTCGGCGAGCGTGGCCGCGCGGGCCGGGGCGCGAGCGGCGCTGGTCGGGAGCGACCCGAAGGCCGCCGCGCGCCAGGCGCTGCCGGACGTGATGCGCGACGGCGCCGAGGTCTCCGAAGACGACGACGGTGCGGTGGCGGTGAAGGTCCCGGTGCCGACCCTGCTGCCCGACCTGCCCGAGCTGAAGGTCGGCGCGCGGAGTGGGCTGGGGGAGGGCGGTGGCTGAGATGCGATCGCCCCGCTCATCCGCGCCGAGGACGGCCAGGCGACCGTCGAACTGGTCGCCGCGATCCCGGCGCTGCTCCTCGCGGCGCTGATCTCCCTTCAGCTCCTGGCCGCGGGCTACGCGCTGACGCTCGCCGACGGCGCCGCCGAGGCGGGCGCGCTGGCCCTCGCCGAGGGCGGCTCGGCGGCCGAAGCGGCCCGCGAAGCGCTTCCCGGCTGGGCCGCCGACGACGTCAAGGTCTCGGTGTCCGGCGAAGAGGTCTCGGTCCGGCTGCGCCCGCCGTCCCCGTTCGCATCGATCGCCGACCACCTCGCGGTGACCAGCAGCGCGAGCGCGAGGTCGGCCGAATGAACCGCGCCGCGAGGGTCATGCGGGTCGCCGCGAAGCCGCGGCGGCGAGCGCGCCGAGCGCCGCACGCGGCCGCCGACGCAACTTCGGGCGCGGTCGTCGCTCGGCGTGGCGGAGCTCCGCGCCCGCGGCGAAGGGTGTCTTACGTCGCTCCGCGCCACGGCACCGTCGTCGCGGTCACCTCGGTCGGCGGCGCCGAGGGCGCCGCGTGGTGCGGCGGCGGCGCTCTCCTGCCACGGGTCGGGGCTCGAGACGGCGGCGCTGCTGGTCGACGTCGGCGGTCGGGTTCCGCGCCCGACGCTGATCGCCTCGGCCTCCGCCCACCGTCTCGAGGAGCGGCTCGCGGCGCGCCTGCCGAACCTGCGGCCGGCGGCGCGCGGCGAGGTCTGCCACCTGGCGGTCAGCCGCCGACGAGGACGGCCTCGCCGCCGCCGGGATCGCGGTCACCGTCGCCCGCGGCGGCCTCGCCGTCGTCCTCGTCGCGCCGGACCTGCTGCAGCCACTTCTCGACACGGCAGGAGCGCCGCGACCGGACGCGGCGCTCCTGCGCGCCGACCTCGATGAGGCGCGACCGTTGGTCGCGCTCGCGGTCGGCGATCTGCTCGGGCGCGGCCTGCGGGTGGCGGTGCTGAAGCGGCGGCTCGGCTGGGTGGCCGAGCGCCGGGCCGGCTTCGGCGCCCTCGGCAGCGACTCCGGCGGCTTGCCGGAGTCGCTGCTGCGGCGGTTGCTCGATGGCGGAGCTAGGGGGTGACGGCGTGCCAGACGCCGACGTCCTTCAGCCCTTCGCCGTTCGCTTCGCCCTTCTTGCTGTCGCCGTCGAAGGTGTAGACCGGCATGCCTTTGAAGGTGACCTGGGTCTTGCCTTCGGGGTGCTTGATCGTGCCCAGCTTGACCGGCCCCTTCGGCGTGGTGCCGGCGGGCGACGAGCAGCGGCGGCCAGGCTTTGAGGCATTCGGCGGTGGTGCAGATGAATTTGCCGTTGGTCTCGCCGCTCAGGATGTAGAGGGTGAGGCCCTTGGTGTTGGTGAGGACGGTTTTGTGGAGTCTGGGGGCGGTCGCCTCGCCGGCGACGGTTTTGCTGCCTTCGCCGAGGCCATCGGCACCGCGACGGCGCTGATCGCGAGGACGGCGGCGAGGGCGACGACGTCAGAACGCGCGCGTGGCGCGCGCGGCGGCGCGGCTGCGTCGTCGCTCGGGTCCGGATCGAGTACATCGGTCGGGTTCCTCCTTGGTGGGGATGGGTTGCCCGGTCTACGGAGCGGGCGCCGGAAGGTTCGGAGACGAGGCCGTCCGGCCCGCCGACCGGGGGTCGGCTGCCGTGGCCTCGCTTGGCGGCGAGTCCGGGCCAGGCGCTCGTGCTCGCGCTCGGCGGCTGCTTCGTCCTGATCGCGGCGGCGCTGCGCGCTGGTCGCGATCGCCGGGGCGGTGACCGGCAAGGGCCGCGCCCAGCGCGCCGCCGACCTGGCCGCGATCTCGGCGGTCCGCTCGATGCGCGACGACCTGCCGCGAGCTGCTCTCGCCGCCGCGCCTGCCGAACGGGTCGCCCAACCCGAGCCCACATCGCGAAGGCGACCTACCTGGACCGGGCGCGCGAAGCCGCGCTCGCCTCCGGGCGGGGCAACGAAGTCGATCCGAGCCGCCTCCGCCTCGCCTTCCCCGACCGCGCCTCCTTCGCGCCGGTGCGGGCGAAGGCGATCGTCGTCGGCAAGCTCGACCTCGGCTCCGGCGCGCCGCAGGAGGTCGAAGCGAGCGCCGAAGCCGAAGCGGCGGCGCCGGTGACGAGCGCCGGCGGCGAAGGCCCGGCGATCGCGAGCGGCGGCGGCTACAGCGGCCCGCTCGTCTATCGGAACGGCGAGGGGATGAGGCCGGACGTCGCGGCCGCCTACGACAAGATGGCGGCCGCCGCGGCCGGCGACGGCATCACCCTGATCGTCGTCTCCGGCTTCCGCTCCGACGCCGAACAGGCCGAACTCTTCGCCGCCCATCCCGATCCGAAATGGGTCGCCCCGCCGGGCACCTCGCTGCATCGATGCGCGACCGAGTTGGACCTCGGGCCCGAATCGGCGTACGGCTGGATCGACGCGAACGCGGCGTCGCTTCGGCTTCGTCCAGCGCTACAGCTGGGAGGCCTGGCACTATGGGTTACGACCGGCCGCCCGCGCCCTGCTCGGAGGCGGGCAACTCGGTCGGCGCGACGAGCCAGGACGGTGCGCCGCCCGGCGGCGAGACGCTGCCGAGCTTCGTGCCGCCGCGCTTCCGCGACACGCTGATCCAGGCGGCGGCGAAATGGAACGTCTCCGCCGCACTGCTCGCCGGGCAGCTGATGGCGGAGAGCAACTTCGATCCCTTCGCCGAGTCGCCGGTCGGCGCCGAGGGCATCGCCCAGTTCATGCCCGGGACCGCCGCCTCCTATGGCCTGCAGGACCCCTTCAACCCCGAAGAAGCGATCGACGCCCAGGCCCACCTGATGTCGGACCTGATCCACCAGTTCGGCTCCCCCGAGCTGGCCCTCGCCGCCTACAACGCCGGCCCCGCCCCGGTCGAAGCCTGCCACTGCGTCCCCGCGATCCCCGAGACCAGCGCCTACGTCGCCCGCATCATGGCCCTCCTCGGCGGCGCCGGCGCCCTCCCCGTCCCCGACCTTCGAAGTGAGGTTGGTCGCATGAGCGTCACCGTGCGTATCACGCGTGATACATTGGATCCTCATGGCGAGGGTGACGATCAGAGAACTGCGTAACCAGGGCGGCGATGTCGTCGACCGTGCCGCTCGCGGTGAGCAGATAACGATCACCCGGTCCGGCCGCCCGGTTGCCGAGCTGCGCCCTCTGCGTGCTCCGCTCTCTGGCGGACGCTCTGCTCGAACGATGGCGTCGAGTTCCCGGCCGTCGACCCGGTCGCGCTGCGGGAAGACGTCGACGAGCTGGTCGGGAGGCAACCTCGACGACTTGCTGGGCCCGATCTCGTGAGCGCGGAGTCCCGGGGCATCCTCGACACCTCGACCGTCGTCCAGTTGGGGCGGCTTCCCGATGCCGCGCGACCTCCCGGCCGAGCCGCTGATCACCGCGGTCACGCTTGCCGAGCTCGCCGTCGGTCCGCTGGTCGCCCGGGACGACGAGGAGCGAGCCCGGCGGCAGGCGCACCTCCAGCAGGCCGAGGCCGACTTCGTCGCCCTTCCCTTCGACGCGAGGCCGCACGCGCGTTCGCGTCGGTCGCGGCCTCCTTGCGCGGCGCCGGCCGGAAGGTGTCGGCGCGCACCTTCGACGCGATGATCGCGGCGATCGCGATCTCCAACGGTCTCGCCGTCCACACCTGCAACCCCGGCGACTTCACCGGGATCGATCGCCTGGAGGTGGTCGCCGTCTCGGTGCCGGAATAGGCGAGCAGGACCCGCCGCTGCAGGGATCTTCACAAGATCTTGATGCCGGGGCGCGGCATCTTCATGCGGTCTTCACGGGGGCGGATCGACCATCGGGGGTCGATCCCCGATGGCCCAGCTGAAGACGAGAGGACTGCGGAAAACGGTCGGGGTTCCCGGGCTTTTCGCGACCGCTTACGGCAACGTCGGGTCGTCGATCTACTACGCGCTCGGGCTGGTCGCCGCCCACGCGCTGGGGCTGACGCCGGTGGTGTTCCTCTTCGCCGGCGGGCTCTTCGCGCTGACCGCGAAGACGTATGCCGAGGGCGCCGCGATGTTCCCCGAGGCCGGCGGCTCGTCGTCGTTCGCCCGCCACGCCTTCAACGAGGTCGTCTCCTTCATCGCCGGCTGGGGGCTGTCGCTCGACTACATCCTCACGATCGCGATCAGCGCCTTCTTCGTCCCCCACTACCTGGCGGTGTTCTTCCCGGCGCTCGGGCACTCGCCGGGCGACGTGATCGGTGGGGCGGCGGTGATCGCGCTGCTGGCCCTGGTCAA
>CAVTIL010000003.1:0-376023 GCA_963734695.1 uncultured Acidobacteriota bacterium | reverse complement strand
CACGAACTGCGCGAAATAGTCGTCGGGCAGATCGTACAGCGCGAGCTGGGTGACCGCGCGCGCGACCTGCTCGGCGGTCTCGAAGTTGCGCGCGTAGCCGCGCGTCAGCGCGGCGACTCCCAGCGCGAGCTCCGGCGGCGGTGACCGGCCGCGGACCGCGAATGGCGGCGATCTCGCCGAGCGACTCCTCGATCGCGATCGCGGTCGCGGCCGTCTGCACGCTGACCTGCAGCGCAAAGGGCCCGGGCAGCCGGCGGAAGTCGAACGACGTGCGCGCGCCGTAGGTGATCCCTTTTTCCTCGCGGAGGTTCAGGTTGATGCGGCTGACGAACTGCCCGCCCAGCACCATGTTGGCGGCCACCAGCGCGTGGTAGTCGGGCGTGTTCCTCGCGACCGCGACGTGTCCGATGCCGCAGCTCGGATTGCGGCGCTCGCGGGCGCGGCACCACGTTGAGCCGCGCGCGGCTTCGGCAAGACGGTGGCGGCCGGGCGCGCTGCGCCGCGCCGCGCCTTCCCATCCGTCGAAGGCATCGGCCACTTGCCGGCAAATCGCGTCGTGTTCGCAATCGCCGACCGCCACGAGCGTCGCGTCCCCCGGCCGCAAGAGCGCGGCGTGGAACGCACGCACGTCGTCGATCGACAGGGAAGCCAGCGCCTGCTCGTTGCCGAGCGGCGTGTGCCCGTACGGATGCGCGCCGAACAGCAGACGAACGAACGCCCGATCGGCAACCGCCCCGGGCACGTCGCGGATCTGCGTCAGCCGATGGAGCCGCAGCTGCCGCACGCGAACGAAATCCTGCTTCGCTCAGTGACGGCCTCACCATCATGTCGGCCAGCAACGTGAGCGCGCGGCGCGGTGAAGCGGCTCAGCACGGTGACGCTCATCAGCGCCGCGTCCGAACCGATGTCGGCGTCGAGCTGCGCGCCGATCGTCGCCAGCGCCTCATGCATCTGAATCGCGGACCGGCCCCCGCTGCCTTCGTCGAGCATGTCGACGGTCAGCGCCGCGAGCCCTTCCTTCCCCGGCGGATCGTCGGCGGCGCCGCGGCGCACGAGCAGCATCAGCGTCACGACCGGCACGGACGGATGGTTCACGGTCCAGACGCGAAGGCCGTTCGGCACGTGACGACTTTTCGATGGATGGAAACGTGAAGCGCGGAGCGGGCCCGGGCTCGGGTAGTCGCGATCGGTCGACCGCCGCCGGGACCTGACGCCTTCACGAGACGACCGCCAGGACCGAGTCGGGCAGCGCGAGCTCCCGCCGCCCGCGCGGCACGATGCTGAGCGTCACCCGGCGGCGTGTGATCGAGATATTCGTGCACCGCGTCCTGCAAGCGAGCGGCTCGTCACGGCGCGGTACCGCGCGAGATCCCGCTCGAAGAAGGTCGGGATCGCCGATAAATGTGTTGTACGCGTTGAGTTGATCGGATTTCCCGCCGAAGCCGCCGACGGTTTGAAGACGGAACATGAACTGGGCTTCCGCCTGGATCCGCCCGCGATCGATCTCGTCGCCGGTGGGTCCTTCGGACCCAGGCGCGCGATCTCGTCGACGATGATCTCCTCCAGGTCCTCCAGGGTCGCGCCGGGGGCCGCCGTGGCGGTGAGCTGAAAGAACCCGGCAATCTCCCGCGAGTTCTGGGACGCGGATACATCGGTCGCCACGCGCGCCTCGTACACGAGACGGCGATACAGGCGCGACGTCTTGCCGTTTGCCAGCACGTCCGCCGCCAGATCGAGGTCCGCATCACCCGCAGCGAACATCGCGGGCGTCAGCCACGAAATGGACAGCCGCGGAAGCTCGATGCGATCCTCGAGCACGAGCCGGCGCTCCGCCTGGAGCGCCGCCGGGACGGGCCGCACGGCGGCCACGGGCGGACCCGGCGGGAGGTCCTCGAAATACGCGCGGGCCAGCGCCAGGCCGGCGTCGGGATCGATATCGCCGGCGAGCGCCAGCGAGACGTTGCCGGCGTGGTAATAGGTGCGGAAGAACTCCCGCGCGTCCTCGAGCCTGGCTGCGTGGAGGTCGGCCACCTCGCCGATCGTCGTCCAGTGGTACGGATGATCCGGCGGAAACAGCGCCGCCAGCACCACCATGGGCGCCAGGCCGTAGGGACGGTTTTCGTAGTTCTGGCTGCGCTCGTTGAGCACGACGTCGCGCTGGTTCGAGAATTTCGCCTCGGTCAGCGCCGGCAACAGGTACCCGAGGCGATCCGATTCCATCCAGAGGGCGAGATCGAGCGCGCTGGACGGCACCACTTCCCAGTAATTGGTGCGGTCGGCGTTGGTCGATCCGTTCAGCGCGGCGCCCGCCGCCTGCAGTGGCTCGAAGTATCCCTTGTCGTGATGCTCGGATCCTTCGAACATCAGATGCTCGAACAGATGCGCGAAACCCGTGTGTCCCGGCAGCTCGTTCTTCGATCCGACGTGGTACCACAGGTTCACGGCGACAATCGGACAGGTGTGATCCTCGTGCAGCAGGACGCTCGAGACCGTTGGCGAGCGTGTGTTTGCTGACCGAAATGTTCATGGCACGACGCTAAGCTGAATCACGGGGCGCGTGAAGCTCGCGATGGAGACCTGCGCCGCCGTTCGCTCGGCGGCAGCCATGAACGCGCGCGCGGCGGCCGAGTCGGGCTCGCTGATGGTGAGCGGCACGCCGGTGTCGCCGCCCTCGCGAATCGGCTGGTAGATCGGAATGCGGCCGATGAACGGAACCCCGAGCTCGGACGCCAGTTGCTCCCCGCCGCCGCGCCCGAAGATGTCCGCCTCGTGCGCGCAGGACGGACAGACGAAGTAGCTCATGTTCTCGATGATCCCGAGCGTCGGAATGTTCAGCTTCCTGTACATGGCCACCGCGCGGCGGCTGTCGGCGAGCGCCACCTGTTGCGGCGTCGTGACCACGATCGCTCCGGCCACGGGCACCATCTGGCCCAGGCTCAACGCGACGTCGCCAGTGCCGGGCGGCAGGTCGACGACGAGGTAGTCCAGGTCGATCCACTTCACTTCGCGGAAGAACTGCTGGAGCGCGCCGTGCAGCATCGGGCCGCGCCAGATGATCGGCGCATCGTCGCCGGTCAGGAAGCCCATCGAGATGACCTGCAGGCCGTACTTCTCCGCCGGAATGATCTTCTGTCCGTCGGTCGTGAGCTGTGTCTTTCGCAGGCCCAGCATGATCGGCACGTTGGGTCCGTAAATGTCCGCGTCGATGATGCCGACCTTGCTGCCGTATCTGGCGAGGGCGAGCGCGAGGTTCACGGCGACCGTCGTCTTGCCCACTCCGCCCTTGCCGGCGCCGACCGCAATGATGTTCTTGACGCCGGGCGGCGACTGCCGTGCGCCGTCGCCGGAGACCGCCTCGCGGACCCGCGCGCTCATCGCCACGTCGACGCGCGAGACCCCGGGCAAGCGCATCACGGCCGCGCGCGCCTGATCGCGCATCTGGTCCTTCACCGGACACGCGGGCGTGGTCAATTCGATCGTGAACGCGACGATCCCCCCGTCGACTTTCAGATCCTTGATGAAGCCGAGACTGACGATGTCGCGGTGGAGATCGGGGTCCTGCACGACCTTCAGCGCATCGAGCACGGCAGCTTGATCGACAGGCATGATCCAAGAATATCGGCTTTGGTGCGCAAATGACAAGGATGGTACACTCCCTCGCCGATGCCCGATTCGCCTTCGAATCGCGGCGTGATGATCGTGCTGGCCTATCTCTGGCCGCTCGCGATCGTGCCGCTGCTGCTGGAAAAGGACGATGCCGACGTCCAATGGCACGCCAAGCACGGCCTGGTGCTGCTGGCAGCCGAGCTGCTGCTGCTCATGGGGTTCGCCGTCGTGACGAGCCTCGTCAGCCTCGCCACCTTCGGGCTCGGGTGCGCGCTCAGCATGTTCGTGATCTTCATCTGGGTGGCGATCCTCGGCGTGCACATCGTCGCGATCATCAAGGCGCTGGGCGGCACGCGGCTCATCATTCCCGGGGTCAGCGAGTACGCGAGCCGGTTCTAGCGCGTCTGAGACCGTCTCAGAGATGCGCAGGCGACTGCTCTATGTCGTGGCGTCGTTGCTGCATCCTGCTCTGGCTGAACGGGCAGGCGGTGGCCGTCGGCGGAATCCACGCGTACCAGCGTACGGTTGCGCCGCTGCTGACACTCGCCGGCGTGACATGCCGGTTCACGCCGACCTGCAGCCGCTACGCAGAGATTGTGATCAGGCGCGAGGGTCTTCTGTCGGGGCGGCTGGAAAGCGGCAAAGCGTATCGCGCGGTGCGGGCCGTGGACGCTGCGCGGGACGCATCGATGATCCGTGAGTTGCAGATTTCATGCATCGAAGAGCTTCTTCCCGTCCTCGCTGAGCAGCGCCCACAAGGTGTACGCGCCGAGGGCGGTGCCGTACGGCAAGAGCGCCAGGTCCACCGACCCGAGCATCAACGCGCCAAGACGCGACCAGTGCCGCCGGCGCCGGAGCGGTACGCCGACCGCGACGTGCATGAGACCCCAGAGGATCGCGATGATCGCCAGCGCGCTGAACGTGGCGGCGGTCAGACCGGCCGCGAAGTGGCCACCGCGCCTGCTCCGCCGGCCGAGGCGAACAGGGCCGCGGCGGCCAGGCCCAGCGCGAGCGTGGACAGGCCCACAATCATCGTCAGCGCGCCCCAGACGATCATGAGAACGGCCAGAAACTCAACGTGCGATGACATCGTGGTGGGACATCGAGAATCCCGGCGTCAGCCGCAGATGCCCGGATCTACGCGACCGACGATCGAATCGCGACGCGCACCTCGACACGGACCGGTTCGGCGTGCGGAGAGGTGACGCGGAAGCGGAAGCGGGCGCCGTCGGCGACGCCGGCTGGCACCGACAGGCGGACCGGATGGCGCACGAGCGCATCGCCGGTGCCGCAGCAGTCGGCGCACCGCTCCGTCCAGGTTTCGCCGCGGCCGCCGCATCGCCGTGCACGTGCCGCGAAGCGGCACCTCGAGCGGAACGACCGTCCCCGCCGACGCATCGCGGCGAGACAGCCACACGTCGGTCGTGAGAACCTCGGTGCCCCGCGCCTTCGCCCAGGAACCCGTCGCGCACCCGATCGACGAGGGGGCCGACGGACGGGAAGTCGATCGCCACTTCGTCGGCGAAGCAGTCGTGCAGCCTGGCTGGCGGAATTCGACGACCGCCACACGCCGGGCAACGGTTCGAACCGAAAGGAATCGCGGCTCACAGCAAAACCTGGATAACGATAGGAGCGGCTCCGGTGCTTGTCAAGGCGACACACGGATGGTAACGTGCAACAAGAATCATGCCTTCCGAGAGGGAATGCCCGCTGTGCGGCGGCACGATGCGGCTCAAGGAGACGCAGACCGTCGTGCACGTCCCCGGCAATCCGAAGCCCACCACGCGGAAGACGCCCGAGTGGGTCTGTCCGGAGTGCGACTACTTCGAAGAAGCCGAAGAGGCTGGAACCTGAAGCCGGGGCGCGCGCGTTCAGCGCGCGCCGATGGTGAGCAGGACTTCCTTGCGGAGCGTATCCTCGAACTCCTCGAACTTGAGTGCCGACTCGCACTCGTCGCACAGCACTTCGAGCACGGCCGGCCGGCTCTCTTCCGACACTTCCACGCGGCCATCTTCGAGATGGACCACGTGCATCTGCAGCGTTTTGACCTGAAAGTTCCGGTCGTTGCCGCAGTGTGGACAAGTCAACGTCACGAACGACTCCCCTCAACCCTTCCGGGTGTTGCAGTTAAAGCCTGATTCTATGTAATGGCTGGGGTCTAGCGCAACGAGAAATCGGCCTGAAATCCGCGTACCTCGCGAAACTGGCGCAAATCTGCTACTTTCTTGTTTGAGCAATGACGTCACCAGCCGGCCCGTACCAGATTCACGCCGAAGCGCGCGGCCCGCACTGGATCGCCTGGATCACCGCGGCGAGGCAGCACCAAGCCCGACCGTTCCGTCGTGCTGGTGGCGGCAAACCGCGAAGAGGCCGAGGCCCGCGCGCGGCGCTGGGCCGACGCAGCCGGTCCGCTGAACTGCTAGACGGCGAACCGATGCTCGGCATGCCGACCGGGACCGGCCCAGGTCGATCGACCTTCGGCCGGTCCCGCCACTGACCGCGGCGGCGACCAGAACACGTCCTGAACGACGCCGGCAGCACCTCACCGAGGCTGCCGCGGCCCATCCGGCACACGCCGTCCTGCACGGTCGTCGACAGGTAGAGGCGATCGCGCGCGCGCGTGAGCGCCACGTAGAGCAGCCGCTTGGTTTCCTCGCGGTCGCGCGCCTGCGCGTCCTCGTCGGCCTCCGACTGATAGTCGGCGATCGCGACCGACGCCTCGCCCGCCGGCGCCGGTCGCTCACGCGGATGGGCGCGCGGACGCCGCCGGTGCCGCGCCCGAAGTTGACGACGAACACGATCGGGAACTCGAGACCCTTCGCCGCGTGCACGGTCATCAGGCTGACGGAGTCGCGCGCGTCGATCGCGGCGTTCGACTCGTCGCCGACCGCCAGCTGCTCGAGATGGTCGGCGACGCGCGCGAGCGTCGCGTAGCCGCGGTTCTGGAAACGCGCCGGACCATCCCGCGCAGCTTCTTGAGGTTCTCGCGCGCCTGCGCGTCGCCGCGCGCCGCGCATCTCGAAGCGCGTACGCCGTCTCGGCGAGGAGCGCGCCGAGCATCTCGGACGGCGTCAGCCGATCGACCGACGCGAGCCAGCGCGGCACCGCCGCGCGCAGCCGCTCGAGCACGCGCCGGTCATCGTCGCCCATGCGGCTCAGCCGCAGGCGGCGGATCCGGACCGATCAGCGCCGCCGGCGATCGCCGGCGCCAGGCAGCGCAATCGCGCCGTCCGACAGTCGCACGATCCGCGATCGCAGGAGCGCCGCGGCGCGAAGATTCGACAGCGGATCGGCCAGATAGCGCAGCAGCGCCACGCCGTCCTGCACCTCGTCGGCCTCGAAGAAGCCGAGACCCTTGTAGACGTAGGTGGAGACGCCGCGCCGTTCGAGCGCCTTCTCGAACTCGCGATGGCTGTCGCGCGACCGGAAGAGGATGGCGACATCGGCCGGCTGCGCCGGCCGGCGGACGCCGGTGGCGCGATCGCGCACGGTCGTGTCCGAGAACAGGCGAACGATCTCGGCGGCGACACGCTCGGCGGTCTGCCGCCACGGTTTCGGCCACAATCAGTCCGAGCGGCATCCTCACCGTCCGGCTGGACTGCTGCCGCGTGGTCGCCTTCGTAGCGTCGCGTCCGGCACTGGCCGGACTTCAGCTGCGCCGACCGGAAAACGATCGCTCTCGTCATACCGGAACGCGTCGGACGCGATCCGGCGCCTTCTCGATCGCGCCGAACAGATCGTTCACGAACGCCAGCAGCGCGGGAACGGCGCGGAAGCTGACCGAGATGGCGCGCCGCGGATCCGCGGTCGGCCCGCAGGCCCTCGATGAACGCCGCCGCCTCGTCGAGAACCGCGACGTCGGCGTCACGAAAACCGTAGATCGACTGCTTGCGGTCGCCGACGATGAAGATCGAGGGCGGCAAGCGCGTCGGCGGCCGCGCCGAGCCCCTCGCCCCAGCTCCGCACCAGCTGCGACACGAGCTCCCACTGCGCGCGGCTCGTGTCCTGGAACTCGTCCACGAGGACGTGGCGGTAGCGCGCCTCGAGACGGAAGCGGCTCTGCGCGAACTCGTCCATGTCCTTCAGCAGCGACACCGCCCGCTCGAGCACGCCGGAAAAATCCAGCAGCGCGCGCGATTCGAGCGTCCGCTGATACTGCTGCAGCGCGACCGCGAAGATCCGCCACACGCCGCGCGACATGACGACGTTCAGGTCGCGCCGGAACGCGCGGATCGCCTCCGCGATCGCCGGCGCGAGGGCCGCGGCGGACTGCCGATGCCGCTTCCACGCATCGTCGGAGTCGCAGTCGGCGGCTTTGAAGCCGGTGCCCGCGAAGCCCTTCTCCCGCGGCTGGCCGTCCTGCGTCAGGAAATACGCGCGCAGCCGATCGATCAGCGCGCGGAACGCGGCCTGGCCGCCCGCGCTGTCGAGCGACGGGCGACCGTCGCTCAGCCGCCAGGCGCCCGATGTCGTCGGCCAGCATCGCGAACTGCGGATGCCGCGCCGGGCCGTCGGCGAGAAACGCGTCGACGCCCCCGCGCACGCCGGTCATCGCCGCGCGAAGCCGCTCCGCCGCCCGGCGGCAGGCGACGGCGGCGGTCAGATCGCGCGGTCCCTGCTCCAGATATCGCCGCAGCGCCTGAGGCGCGACGAGCCGCCGGTCGAGCAGCGCCGTCAATCCCTGACGAAGACGTCGCTCCCCCAGCTGCGCGAACACCAGCGCGACGTCGTCGTCGTCGCGCGCGACCGCCCGGCAGATGCGGAGCGCCTGATCCAGCGATTCGCCGATGAGGCGCGGCACCTCGGTGTCGTCGGCGAGTTCGAATCCCGGATCGACGTCGGCCTCGAGCGGGAACTCGCGCAGCAGCGACAGGCAGAAGGCGTCGATGGTGGAGATCGCGATGTCGCCGAGGCGATCCTTGAGATCGCGCCACCGCGCGAGATCGAGCGGCGAGCAGCCGGCTGGCCTCGCGCAGCCGGTCGATGATGCGCTCGCGCATCTCGGCCGCGGCCTTCCGCGTGAACGTCATCGCGAGAATGTGATCCGGATCGACGCCCGCGCGCAGCAGGTTGACGTACCGCTCGACGAGCACGCGCGTCTTCCCGGTGCCGGCCGACGCCTCCAGCACGACGTTCCGCGAGGGATCGACGGCGTCCTGACGGGCGGCAGCGTCGGGCGTGAGACTCGAGACTCGAGATGCGAGCGTTGAGTCTTCAGGCGCGAGACGTGAATCCTCGGACTCGAGCCTTGAGACTTCAGCCTTGAGACTTGAGCCTTGAGACTGAGACTTGTTGCTGTCCCTTCGCTGTCGAACGGCAGACGGGGTTCAGAGATCGCCGACATAGTCCTTCCTGCACACCGGCGCGAAGCTGCACGTTTCGCAGCGATAGACGTCGTCCGGCGTCGGCGGAAACTCGCCGCGCTCGATCGCGTCGAGCGTGTCGGCGAGCCGCTGCTGTGCTTTGGCCAGGACCTCGTCGCGTCTGCGAGATCGTGGCAAAGAGCGGGACGACCCGTTTCGGGCCCTTGAACGCAAGGTACGCGGCTTCGCCGAGGCGTCCAGTGCCGGCCGCGATCGGCGGTCAGGCGCTGCTCAGCGCAGATGCCGTAGATCGGCAACTGGAGCGCGCGGCCGCGGTCGGGCGGCCATCCGAGCTTGTAGTCGATCAGCCGGAACGTGCCGTCCTCGAGCAGATCCAGCCGATCGGCCTTGCCGCGCAACGGCGACGACGCGCGGGCCGGAGGCGGTGGCAATCGAGAACGCGCCGTCGAGCCGGTGCTCGAGAAGACGCTCGACCACGGCCACGGGACGCTCGGCCTCCATTCGCAACACGGCCTCGCCGAGCCCGGCCGCAGCAGACGATCCGAGAAGCCGCGTCCGCTCGAGCCCCGCTTCCGCGTCCGGCAGCCGCTCGAGGATATGGTCGACGGCCGCGGTGAACATCGTGCGAGCGTCGTCCAGGTTGCCGGGAGTGATCGCGCCGCCGTCCGGCCTTCTGCCATCGGGCGAAGAACGCTTCGAACACATCGTGGACGCAACTGGCCCTGACGCCGCGGATCCATGACTTCCTCGTCGTCGGGCTCTTCATCGAGGCGCAGCACGTGCTGCGCGAAGAACTTGAACGGACACCCGAGGTACGTCTCCAGCGCGCTCACCGACCACGGGCGGGCTTCCTGCGGGCCGACGCTCCCGTGGAACTCGGGCGAAGCCGCCGGCGGCCGCTCGCGCCTGGCTGCCGCCCAGCCGTTCGCGCACGCACCCGACAAGGGCGCGCCGGCGAAATTCTCGTCGGTCGCAACGTGCGAAAGGGACTCTCCGGCTGGTCAGCGGGCTGGCACACCGTCGATAGTCGAGCCCGGAAGAGCTCATCGAGCTGGCTCGATGGCATGACCAACGCCTCGTCGTCGAGCGTGATGGTGGAGACCCTCACGTCCCGCGAGGCCGACGCGAGCAGATCGAGAAACCGCGCGTCCGCGGCCGCACGGCGATCCTTTTCCGTCGGCCATCCGAGACTCTTCAGCAGGCTCGGCGAGTAGAAGATATTGCGGCGCGGCCGTTCGGGCCAGTCGCTTTCGACAAGACCAACGAGCGACAGGTCGTCGAACTCCCCGAACCGGGACGCTTGATCGTCAATCAAATGGATGCCGGCGTCGCTCGGCGCAGGAACGAAGGTTTCCTCCTGGATCCAGCGCCGCACAGCGGCCGACAGATCGGAGATGGTCCACATCTCGTCGTGATGCGCTTCGCGCGCGAGAGCGAGCGCGCCCAGCACTGCGGCGATGGCCGACCGGGCTCGACGCTCGCGGGGCTCGAACGGATCGCCGGGCTCCAGAGCCCGCGCGTGGACGGTCATGAACGCCAGCACTCGACGAATCTGGACCGATGCGGGCGCCGGTTCGAGAAGGGGCGCAAGCTCGCGCGCGGCTTCGAGCCCAAGCTCGAGCGCGGGAAGTGCCTCGCCAGCCGTCCACCTCGCAGCCAGATCTTCGAGGCGTGACAGATCGCCCAGATACCGGGCGTCGCTCAGCCCGCGATCAAGCGCGCTGACCTGCTCGCGGGTGAGGGCTCCCGTCTTGGCCTCGAAACGGTAGTGCGGCGAGCGAAGCAGCGCGACGATGGAGTCGCGCGAAAAGTTCGTCTCGACGAGATCGAGGATCAGGTCGACGGCCGCTGCCGTCGGCTCGGCCGCAAGCGGCAGCGCATCGGAGGTCTGATATGGGATCAGCGGCCGCGCCAAAAGTCTCAGGCGCGAGATACAGATACGGCAACGGTCGCTTGTACACCACCGCCTGGCGATCGAGTGCTGCGCCGGTGTCCGCCCGAATCTGTCGGGCAATCGAGAGAAGTTCCTCCTCGCGATCGCGGAGCGTGAACCACGGCCGATCCGGCTCCCCGCCCGCAGGTGTGAGGAGCAGGGGCCTGATCTCGGGCAGCCGTCCGGCGATATCGGCGCCGTTCGCTTCGTCGAGCCCTGGCCACCAGTTGTGAAGTCGCTCGTGAAACCCCGATCCGAGGAGCGATTCCGTGCAGACAATGTCGATGGCTTCAACACCAGGCAAGCGAGCCAGCAGATCGAAATCGGCAGCAAACAGCCCGTCGGGGTCGGCGATCCAGTCCTGAATCGTGACAATGATGTGCCTGGGAGGCGGGTCGGTGGGCTCAGTGATCAGATGATCGCGGAGCGCGTGCTCGTCGCACGCGTGTGCCTCGAAGACCCGCCGCTCGTACGCGCGAAAGGTCGAGGCGAGAAACCGCGTCTGCTGCAGAATCCGTTCGGCGCCGAGGTCGGCTGGTGACGCCGCGCCAACGGCCTCTTCAATCAGCTCCGCGAAGCGCTCGATGTGCTGGGACTGGCGGCGCAAGTGATCGTAGAAGCGCAGAATCTCCGCCACGAGCCCTGGGCGAAGCTGAAACGGCACCCCGCTCGCGTGGCCGGTGGAACCGCGATCCGCCGAGGGTTCAGCCGTTGGCGAGCTCAGGCCTGGGTCGGCGGACGCCTCGGCCGCCGCGGCTTGCGCGATGGCCTCCCGCTCGAACAGTGTCAGCCGCCTTGGCGGGCGCGGCAGCCGGGCGTGGAGCCGTTCGTAGAACTGATCGCGCGTGACCAGGCTCGCGCGGGCCTCTTCGGACAGGGAGGAGCCCGCCCGTTCAAGGGTCCGGCGCAGCTGGCGTGACGCTCCCTGCGTGGGTACGATGACGAGCGGCGGCTCCGGACCTGCGCCGGCACGCGCCTCCCACACGATCGAGAGGATGCGGCGGAACGCGTGCAGGTCGGGAACGCGAATGAGCCGGGTCAGACGGGCTGTGATCACCGTGACAACTGAGGAAGGCGAAGCAACGTCTGCATCTCGGTTCGAGCGCGCGCGGTCAGCATGAGCGCGCCGGCGGCTGCCGCCGACGCGTCCCACGCGCGAGCCATATTGCCGAAGACGATGGCCTCGCGCCGGATACGCGCCGCGCTGTCGGCAAGCTGCGCCGCGCTGATCAGCAGCTCATGGGCGGCTCGAAACTCCTCGGGAGGCACGATCGCGGACATCGCTGTCAAAAACTGCGCCGCGCGTTGCTGAACCGATCCGAGAGCGGAAGGCGTCGATCCTGCGAGAGCCTTGATATCCTCGAGCGCGAGCTTCAGTTCGTCGAGCCGTCTGACCGGCGTGCCAATCGACGCTTGATAGCTCTGGAAATCCGCAAGCCGCAGAAGCCACCGGTCGCGCTCGAGGCGCAGCCGGCGTGCGGCGTCGAGCTCGGCTTCGACCGCCGCGACGAGCGCATTGACCGCCTCTGGCCTCTTCGCTCCAAGCATCGCGGTCGCGCCACTGAACCTGGGTCAGCAGGCGTTCGATGCCGCGCACATCGGCGGCGCGCGCGCGCACCGTGGCCAGCCGCAGCATCTGGGCCGTCAACGTCTGGTATATGCGATCGGTTTCAAGCTCGGCGACGATGCTCGCCCTGGTCACCTTCCGCGTGATCGTCCGCCAGTCGCCCGGCAAGACGTCCGCGTCCCGCTCGATGCCCGCCAGGGCGACCGCCATCAACGACACGCGCTCGGAGGGCGAGTCGGACAATCGCGCGGCCGTCAGCACCTGCTCGATCGCTTCCTTGGGCGTCGGCCGCGGGAGCAACGGCTCCCGCGCCGGAAGCGTCTGCGACGACGCCACGAAGCTCAGGTCGAACCGCTCGACGCCGGCCCTGACCCGGAGCTCGGCGATGGCTTCGTCGAGCGTCGACAGCATCTGGCTGATTTCCGCCTGCTTGTGGTTGAAATGGGCGGCGGGCCAGTCGCTCAGGACCTTCCTGACCCGTTCGACGATTTCCAGCCGCTTGGCAGGATCGGTGGTGAGCGAGAGATCGTTGAGCGTCTGACCGATCTCCACCGTGAGCATGGCGTAGTGGCTATCGGCCATGGTGGCCAGGTAGTGCGTCGCGCGAACCGACTCGGCGTAACGGTCCGTCCGTTCCCAGTCGACATGGTCGGCCGTGATATTCACGAGGTGCAGTGACGGATTGGCGACCGACGCGGAAGTCGGCATCGAAAAGACGACTCGATTGTCGACCCGCGCCAGCTCGCCGTAGCTGAGGAGCGAGGAGCCGTCCTTCAAAAACACACGGAAAATCGTCGCGCCATCCAGGGTCGCGGCCAGATCGTCGGACGCTTGCAGCGGGAACCGCGATCAGGCACAGAAACCAGAGGGCGGCCGCGAACCTGAATCCTCTCATCTGAAATTCAAGGGTAGTGTCGGCATCGTACGACGTCAAGCCAAGGTTTACACGTTGCGGCTTACAGCTTACAGCTTTTCCGCGCTCTCACTCTCAGCTTTCAGCTGTCACTCTCAGCTTGCAGCTTGCAGCTCTCAGCACTCGGCTTCAGCTCTCGGCTCTCAGCTCTCGGCTCTCCGCTCTCAGCTCTCCGCGCTCAGCTCTCGGGACTCCGCTCTCGGCTCTCCGCTCTCAGACTCTCAGCTCTCACGCACGGCTGATCGTCGTCGATCCGCGACGTTCGAGAGCTGCGCTGTGGAAAACCTGTGCACGAACCGTGCATTTGCTGTTGACGGCCTGTCGAGCAAAATTTTTTTTCAAGATGATGTCGCACAAACTTGCGCGCGACAGGATCGTGGTGACACCTTCGTCAATGGCTTCGCTTGATCGCGGCGGCCGCGTGCGTACAATTCAGCCTCGCTCCCAGAGAAACAACCGCCGTGAACACTGCCATGCATCGTTTTCAGGAATCCATCTTCGGACAACCGTACCTCTTCGAAGTCGCGGCCGTTGCGCAGGATCGATGGCGCGCCTGCATCGTTCGGATTCCGGGCGTGCCCACCGCCCTGATGCCCTTTTACGGACCGACGCCAGACGAAGCGGCCGACCGATTGCGCCAGTGGCTGACCCGCGCGCACGCCCAAGCGTCCTGCGGGGTGCGTCGCGTGTAAAATCGGGTGGCTATGGCCAGCAGTCGTTTCGTTGGCGGCCCGGGGACGGCAGCCGCCGCCGTTCTCACCTTGGGCATCTGCATCGGCGGCATCGGGTTCCCGACCGGCCTCCGCACCCTATTTCCCGAACAAAATCGGCTCCAGGCCCAAGCTGAGCCATTCCAGCCCCAGCCGCCAAGCTTTGCTCGGATGCTGCGGGATCAGGCCGAGACCGATCGCGCCTGGCGCGCGGCCAGCGCGGGACACATGCAGATGACGAAGATCGCCTACCGAAGCAGCGTGGGCGACCTCGATATCCCGGCGTTCGTGTTTCAACCGCTGGCCCAGCGAGGCGCCAGAGCGCATCCGGCGATCGTCTGGGTCCACGAGAACATTCGCGGACACTTGTACGAACACTACATCCCGTTCATCCGGGAAGCGACTGCCAGAGGCTTTGTGGTCATTGCGCCGGAGTACAGGGGCAGCATTGGCTACGGCAAGACGTTCTACGACGCGATCGACTACGGCGGGGCCGAGGTCGACGATGTGGTGACGGCGGCCGCCGTGCTGGCGACGCGGTACCCGCAGGTGGATCCCTCGCGCATCGCGATCATCGGATGGAGCCACGGCGGCATGATCACGTTGTTGTCGGTGTTCCGGCACCCTGTGACGTTCAAGGCGGCCGTCGCCGTCGTGCCGGTCGCGAACCTGTTTCAGCGGCTCGCCTCAAAGGGTGTGGAGCAGCGGCGCCTGTTCGACCCGCAGAACCGGTTTGGCGGGCTCCCCTCGGAACGGCCTCAGATCTACCGGGAGCGCTCGCCCGTGTTCCTGGTGGACAAGCTGCAGATTCCCCTGCTCGTGCATCTGGCCGCCAACGACACCGACGTCACGAGGGAAGAAGGTCTGCAATTGATGGACGCGCTGCGCGCGCGGCAGCCGATCCTCGCGCGGACGAAGATGTACGAGAAGCCCTCGGGGGGACACATCTTCGACCGCCTCGTCAATCCGACGACATGGGAGCCCGAGAACACGCCGGAACAGCGGGACTCATGGAGCCGCGTCTGGTCGTTTCTGGCGTCCAACCTCGAGCCGCCGAATGACGCCGTCAGCCGCGCACGCTCCGAGGGGCAGCGCGTTGACCGTCCAGTAGCCGCGGCTTACAATGGAAGATCGCAGTCGCTCCTTCCACCTTACGTGGGCCAGTAGCGCAGTTGGGAGCGCGCATGAATGGCATTCATGAGGTCACCGGTTCGATCCCGGTCTGGTCCACCAACCTTCGCTCCGTTCCAAGCGGAGTGTCCCCGTAAGTACTCGAAGAGAGAAGACGTTACGACGGTTCGATCGAAGGATTTTCCGCTGAACGCCACGCCTTCCGGAAAAAACAGTCGCTGAAGCCTCTGCCGTTGCTCCAACGACGCTTGAATCCATAGGTCCGACGCACGCGGTAGCACCCGCTCCGCGAAGTTCAGGATGCCCTCGACGTCGAACTCCTCGACCCTCGAGCCGTGGCGGTCGATCTCGACCCAGCGTCAGTTCTTCGCGAAGTCGGTCGCGTTGTCGTTCATAAGTGCCGAGAGTCGATCGACTCCTTGTAGATGAACGCGTCATCGAGGCGATCGAGTTTCTGCCGGATCGCTTTCGCTCGATGCTCGGCGCTCGCCACCTCGTTCTTGACCGTCGCCTTGCGGTCGTGCCAGACGCGGAGCACGATCTCCTTGAGTACGCCGCATGTAACCCGGCGTCGGCTGGAATCGCTCCAAGTCTCGTCCACGAACATGCCTTCGAGCCGCGCCTTCGTGATATTCACGGACCGGCAAGGTGGGAGGCAGTGGTAGTGACGCGTATCGAGCGCTACGTCCCTTCGACCAACTCGCGGTGACACCGCGTCCGCACGCAGCGACACTTGATGAACGCCCGCAACGGAAACTCAGGCCGACGGCGCTGGTGTGGGCCGGTCGTCTGCACTCGTCCCGCCAGGATTGCCTGAACTCGATAGAACACGTCGTCTGGAATCAGAGGATCGAAGTCTCCACGCTTGCCGACGACGCCGTAGCCAGGCGCCTCCACGATGCCGACGTACAGCTTGTTCTGCAGCATGGTGCTGAACGCCTGAGAACTGACCGGCAGGCCCTTCCGCGTCCTCAGCCCTCGACGGGTCATTTCGTCCAACAGCTTCTTGCTTCGTAAATCGTCCGAGTGGCGAAGTCGCGGAACATCTGCTGGACAAGCGGAGCTCGCTCGGGGTCCGGTATGAGGCTCTTGCCGTACGTCCTTGGGACGTTGATGTAGCCGATGGGCTCGGGTGCTGCTGTTTGGGTTGTCCGTGAAAACGCCCTGGCAGTCGCTGCGAGAGGTGATTCAGGGGAAGCGCTGAAGCGCCGGGGAGTTGCGCCACGGCGTTCAGAGCGTGGTCGTGTGGGAACCGCGGCTTGAGGCCACTGGTGCGAACAAGCAGCGGGTTCGGTCCGCGACGCGCTGACGCGCATCGAGACCGCAGCCGACCAAGAACTGCTTCAGACGTTATACGCCGCAAGAAGTCGAAGGGCAAGCTGCGCTGCTCAGCGCAGGGTGCTCGGGATCACCTTTAGCCCGAACCGTGCCCCCGAGGTTTAAGCCTCGCGAGGCAACTCCATCGCGGATGCCGACCTCTCGCTGTGGCTGATCGCTGAGAAGTTTGTCCAGGACGCCGAGCTTTACTTGACGTGTCCCTCCGCCCGGCGCAGGCTTGATGGCTGACGCCCCGCGTGGAACTGCCGGCCTGAAGGAGCACAGGAATGAGCACCGTTACTGTCGGCAAAGAAAACTCCACTCCCATCGAGCTGTATTACGAAGACCATGGCTCGGGATCACCAGTCGTCCTGATTCATGGTTGGCCGCTGAGCGGAGCATCTTGGGAGAAGCAGACGGCGGCTCTCCTCGCAGCCGGGCATCGCGTGATCACGTACGACCGGCGGGGCTTCGGCCGTTCAAGCAAGGCTGGCACCGGATACAACTACGACACGTTTGCCGCCGATCTCGACAGGCTGCTGAAGAAGCTCGATCTTAAGAAAGTCGCCCTCGTGGGGTTCTCGATGGGAACGGGCGAAGTCACCAGATACCTTGGAAAATATGGCAGCAAGCGCGTGCGCAAAGCGGTGCTGATCGGCACGCTCGGACCCTACCTGGTCAAAGCATCCGACAATCCAGAGGGCGTGGACGCCAAGGTCTTCGAAGACATCAAGACTGCGATTCGCGCGGACCGTCCTGCGTTCCTGATGGAGTTTCTTCGCAACTTCTACAACTACGACGTCACAGGCGGCAAGCTCGTGAGCGAACGCGTGCTCGAAGACAATTGGAACGTGGCCGCCGGCGCCTCCGCGATCGGCACTGTCGCATGCGTCGATTGCTGGATCGAGGACTTTCGCAAGGATGTGAAAAAGAACGACGTACCGACGCTCATCTTGCACGGCGACGCCGATCGCATTCTGCCCCCGGATGCCACGTCCAGGCGGCAGGCGAAGATGATCAAGGGCGTCAAGTTCGTGGAGCTTCCAGGAGGGCCGCACGGTGTCCTGTGGACGCACGCCGACCGAATCAATTCGGAACTCGTGAGCTTTCTCGCTTAAGCCAGCGGTGCCTGCTGATTGCCACGGGCCGCTGCCTTCGGCGTCGGCGTCAGAAAACGATCTGGAGGAGCTTTGTCAGCAAGTCCTCGAGGGAAATCATCGTCAACATGAGCGGCAACACAGGTGTGAGCGTCGTGACGCCCAACTGGAAGACGGTGGACATGGTGAACGGCACCCACCGCATTTCCTTCACCACCTCGAAGCTGTTGCCCAGGTCTGCCAGGGACTGGATGTCGGCGCTGCCGACCAGGGGCTCGTCTGGCGGCGCCCCACCGCGCAGCCATTTCCGGTCGTATTCCTGCACGTAGCGCTGCGCCAGAATGCCGTGTTCGCGGAGGCCGTGCGTTTGGCGGCCGCGAGCTGCGGACTGAACACGAGCATCGGCCCCAGCACGGCGAACACCATCACGGCCACGAGCCCGATCAGCTCCACCTTGAATGCGGGCAGCGTGGCACCTGCGTAGAAGATCCGGTTGGCGATCATCCCGGCCAGGACCGCTCCTTGCGCAAGGAGCACTGGCGCGAATGCCTGCTGACCCCGGCCAGAAAGCCGAGGCCGCCGCTGCGGTCTGGATGCATCGGCATCAAGCGCAACTCGATGCGGGACACCTGCCACAGGAATCGCGCCCAGATGAAGATCCGGAACCAGCGCAGCCACAGGAACTGGAACACCGGCAGGCTCACCGGCCCAGCCACCAGCCAGCGAGCGACGGCCGCCAGATTCCTCCGACGGGCGCGCCGGCCCACCCCGCCACCTCGAGCGCCTGCGTCCGCCAGACGATTCCCGCGCCGACGAGGTAGACCACCGCGATGAGAAGCGCTTCTACCCAGATGGCATTGCGCAGCCGCATCGCCGAGGAGACGGCCTCGCGGAACGTCGCCAGTTCGGAATCGGGAATGAGGCCCCGCTGGAGGAACTGCGCGACGACCGTGCGCATGCGCCGGTGCACGACCAGTTCTGCGACGACGAGCAGCGGCAATGCCAGCAGAAGTCGCACGTGCAGCTCGATGTCGTAGAGGAACGGCAGCGCGACGCTCCCGCCCCACGCGTGCCCCTGCACGATCGACAACGCCAGCAGCGGCATCCATGTCAGCACCGTGAGGACGACGATCCGACGGTGCAGCAACTGCAGCGTATCTCCGGCCAGACGGCTGCGCCGCCACAGCTGATAGCGGCCCGCCGAGCACCAACGAGAAATCAGCGGGTTCGGTCAAGGCCGGTTCGGCACTGACGACATCCGTGACGATGTTCGGTATACCAACGGTTGTCATGGCCTGTGCCTGTCTTTCCGGTGGGGAACGCGGGCGCGCACCCGCGCCAAACCCCTTTTAGGCACGATACCTGCTCCACCCTTGGGCATCCCCGTCGCCGCGATGGCCGCCACCGAGTTTTCGGGCGCAAAATCGCACGATCGTCGCAAACGACCGCCGAGGTGCGCGTGGAATTCCGGAGGTGCCTCCGGCCGGCCGGAGGTGCCCCTGCGAGATCGGGACTCCAGCCCCTATGAAAGCGCGTCTGGTCCGTCGCTCCACTTGGCTCGTGGCCGCCGCGCTGTTCGCGGCGCCGGCGGTCGCTTGGTCACAGGCCCCGCCCCAGCCGAAGCGCGTGATGCTCGCTGCGGAGTCGAGCGAAGCTCAGTCGGTTCGACACGTGCTGCTGCTGCAATCGTTCGACCGCGGCAACATGACGGACGACTACACAACCGCCAACTTCCGCGTCGACCTGGGCCAGCGGACCGGGCAAGCCGTGAATGTCGTTGAAATCGTGGTTGGCCCGACAGGGTTTGTCGGCGCTCCCGAAGAAACGATTGTCGACTACATCCGATCGGCGTTCGCCGATCGTCCCAAGCCGGACCTCATCGTCACGCTCGCTGGTCCCGCAGCGGCGTTCGCGCGCAAATATCGACAGCAGCTCTTTCCCGACGTACCGCTCCTGCTGGCATCGGTTAATCAGCAGTATCTGCGTGACGCGCCGCTTGGAGAAAACGAGACCGCTGTCGCGGTCGTTAGCGATTTTCCTGGAGTCATCGATCTGATTCTGGAGTTGCTGCCTCAGACGAAACAGGTGTTCGTCGTGGTGGGGTCCGGGCAGAGCGGCACTTTCTGGAGTCGAGAGCTCCAGACGCGGTTCATGCGATTTCAGGATCGCCTGACATTCATCTGGTCCGGCGGTCTGTCCCTTACGGAAATCCTGCGCCAATGTGCGAGCCTTCCGCGCGACTCGGCGATCTTGTATCTCTCCTTGGGCACGGACGGGCGGGGCGGCGCGTATGCGGACGCGCGAGTGCTCGCCGACCTCCACGCGGCGGCGAATGCGCCAATCTTCGGGTTGCACAGCGTGATGCTCGGCAGTGGCATCGTGGGCGGGAAACTGATCGACATTGACGACGTGACTCGCAACACCGCCGACGCCGCCATTCGGATCCTGGCCGGGGCGCCTCCCCGCAGCGTCATCGTACCGCCCCAAACGCCGGGTCATCCTGTCTTCGACTGGCGCGAACTACAACGGTGGGGCATCCCCGAGAGCCGGCTGCCCGCGGGCAGCGTCGTGCGCTATCGGGATCCGAGCCTGTGGCAGCAACACAGGGGCACGGTGCTCAGCGCGGTCGGCGTGCTGGGCCTCCAATCACTGCTGATCGTCGGGCTCGTGTATCAGCGCCGTGCGCGCCGAAGGGCCGAGATCGAGAGCCGGAGCAGCGAGGCGGAGTTACGCGAAAGCGAGGAGCGGCTGCTCCTGGCCGCCGAGGCCGCGCACCTCGGTGTCTGGATTCGGGACCTCACGCGGAACGACATCTGGGCGACCGACAGTTGGCGCGCCTTGTTCGGGTTCGCGAAGTCGGAGCGGCTGGACCTGGATGGCATTTTGCGCCGTCTGCATCCCGACGACCGCGAAACGGTCCAATGCACACTGGCGAGAGCGCTCGAGGGCGACGGCCGCTACGAAATGGACTATCGCGTGGTGCTGCCCGGTGGCCAGATACGCTGGATTGCCTCTCGCGGCCGCGCCCAGTTCAACGGCGCCGGCACACCCATCCTCGTGCGCGAGCGTATCGCTCGACGTGACGGAGCGCAGGAAGACGGAACGGGAGGCGCAACTCTTGCGGCAGGAGGTCGCGCACGTCGGCCGCGTGTCGATGATGGGCCAGCTCGCGTCCGCACTGGCGCACGAGATCAATCAGCCGCTCGGCGCGATCCTGCGCAATGCCGAGGCGGCGGAGCTGTTCATGCAGAGTGCATCGCCGGACCTCGACGAGGTTCGGGCGAGTCTTGCCGACATCGTCAAGAACGACCAGCGTGCGGGCGCCGTGATCGACCGGATGCGGGCGCTGCTCAAGCGGCACGAGCTCGAGGTCATTCGACTGGATGTGGGCGACGTCATCGGCGACGTCGTGACGCTCATGCGCGCGGATGCCGTGTCACGACACGTGAAGCTGGACGTGGACATTGCGGGCGATCTGCCGCCCGTGCGTGGCGACCGCGTGCATCTTCAACAAGTGCTGCTCAACCTCGTGCTCAACGGCATGGATGCCCTCAACGGGGCGAACCAGGAAGATCGGCGCGTCACCGTGACGGCGCGGCCAGACGGGGTCGCGGATTGTCGAGGTCGCGGTGGGCGACACCGGCCCCGGTATCCCCGCCGATATGCTCGCGAACGTCTTCGATCCGTTTTTCAGCACGAAGCCCAACGGGATGGGCATGGGCCTGCCAATCTCGCGGACGATCGTCGAGGCGCACGGCGGGCAGCTGTGGGCAGAGAACAACAACGGCGGTGGCGCAACGCTTCGTTTCACGCTGCCGATCGCAGAGGAGGCCGCCGCGGGATGAGTGTCCCCGAGCCCACGATTCAGATCGTGGATGACGACGAGTTATTCCTGGCGGCGATCTCGCGGCTGCTGCGGGCCAGCGGGTTCGCGGTCAAGACGTTTTCGTCAGCGAGCGACCTGCTCGCCGCGTGCGATGCGGACGCGCCGGGCTGTGTCCTGGCCGATTTGCAGATGCCAGGAATGAACGGACTCGATCTGCAAGCCGCGCTCGCGCGGACTCGCAACCCGCTGCCGATCCTCTTCCTCACGGGCCACGGTGACATTCCGTCGAGCGTGCGTGCGATGCGTGGCGGGGGCGGTGGATTTTCTGGAAAAGCGTGCACCGAAGGAACACCTGCTCGACGCGGTGAAGCGCGCCCTCGCGCGCGATGCACGCGACCGCGCAGAGCGCGCCCGTCTGCGCGAGTTGCGCGCGCGCTTCGACACGCTCACCGCGCGGGAGCTCGAAGTGCTGTCTCATGTCGTGCGGGGCCGGCTCAACAAACAGATCGCCGGCGATCTTGGCATCCATGAGCGGACCGTGAAGCTGCATCGCACAGCGGTGACGACGAAACTGGGCGTGCAGTCGGTCGCGGAACTCACGCAGCTGTCGCTCGAGGGCGGCATCTTCACGGCCCCGCCATCGACCTTCCCCAAAGGGCTGTAGCCGGCAGAAGCCCCCGGGCTTAAGGTGCACATCCGAGCCCGATGTGCCTGCACACCCATTTACGTCGCCGTCGTCGATGACGATGAAGAGCTGTGCCGATCATTCGGCCGGCTCCTGCGGGCGGCGGGTTTTCAACCGATTACGTATGCCTCGGCGGAGGCCTTGCTCGCGGACACCAAGCATCCGCAGTTCGACTGTCTGGTGCTCGACATCGAGCTCGGCGGCATGTCGGGCATCGAGCTCGCCGAGCACCTCTTGGCAAAGGGGTGTTCAACGCCGTTCATTTTCATCACGGCTCACGAGCATCTCAACGCCCGCGCGAGGGCACAGGTGCCGGGTGCCGCCGCGTACTTCCGAAAGACCGATTCTGGTGCCGACGTCCTCGACGTGATCCGCAGATGCGTGAGTGCGGGGGGCCACGGCTAGAGCTAACCAGTTACGACGCATCAAAGGACGCGAACGATAGGCGCCGAGACCTTACAGGAGCATGTCATGGAACAAAAGATCGTGTTGACCGGCATCGCCCGGTCGAAAGGAAAGGCCGCCGGCGAAGCAGCGGTGAACCGCCAACGAATGGGGTGGGCGTTCAACCACGTCGGCAACGAGGACGGCATCGTCCTGGTGCCCGGGGCCGACCTCCAGGGCAAAAGCATCATTGGCAAGGTCGTGGTCTATCCCACGGTGATGGGCTCCACCACCGGCGCCATCAGCCTGTACTACAAGTGTACGCAGTCACATCACGGCCCTGCGGCCATCATCTGCCAGAAAGTCCACGATATCGACATCAGTGGAGCCATTGCCGGTGGAATCCCCGCCATCGATGCCTTGGACCAGGACCCGATCGCGACCATCAAGACCGGCGACTGGGTGGAAATCGACGCGCCGAAGGTAGGCCAGAAGGCCACGGTCACGATCACGCGCAAAGGATAGGGATAACCATGGCCATGAAACTCACGACACACCAACAAGAGATGCTCGACGGCAAGCGTGGCGACACCAAGAAGTTCTGCATGGAGAAGCTGGTGGACTTCGGCGAAGCGATCGAGGCCAAGGAAATGGTGGACCTCGTCCTCGTCCTCAACTGCTGTCCCATCTACTCGAAGGATCGCCAGAATCCCGAGACGAAGAAGAAACTCGAGATGTACGATCTGGGACACAGCCCGCTCTACGATCCGATCTTCGCGATGAAGGACGCCCATGTCGCGGACGACACGGGCACCCAGTGCGGCAACGATCCGTACCTGGCGCAGTTCGACAAGGTCGAAGAGAAGGGCTATCCCTGGAACTTCGAGCTTCCGGGCAAGGGCAGCTTCAAGGTCGACCAGGAAATGGTGACAGGCCTCAAGACGGGCTACGACAAGCTGGCGGAGCATGGCTGGCTCAATTGGATGTCGTGCCAACCGCAAGTCAACACGTGCATCCCCAAGATGGGCGAGTACTGCGCCAGCTCCGAATCGAGCGCGCGGCCTACATCAACACCATCATCGGCGCCCGCACCAATCGGGAATCGCCCATCAACACGGTCTACGCCGCCTACACCGGCTGCCTGCCCAAGTACGGTACCCACCTCGACGAAAATCGGGCGGCCAAATGCATCGTCGAGCTGGATGACGAGACCCGGGACAACATGCAGGGCGCTGGGGACTGGGCGGCCCTGGGCGCCTGCCTCGCCGAAAAGGCGGAGAACCGGATCATGGCCGTGCTCAACCTGCCCAAGAAGATGGGGCCGACGGCGACCAAGCAGATCGTCTCCGCCTGCTCCCCCGGCATGAACGACCCGATCATGCACCTGATGGGTTATACGCCGGAGTCCCCGACGCTGGAGGCCGCCTTCAAGGGCAAGATGCCGAAGAACCCCGAGCGGTTCACGGTCACCATGGACGATGTCGTCGAGATGTTCCGCCATATCAATAACATCGCGCCGGCGCCCGGCCCCGAGAGAGCGAAACCGGTGGACATCGTCATCTTCGGTTGTCCGGTCGCGACCTTTGAAGAGGTCCGCGAGGTCGCCCGCCTGGTGAAGGGCAAGAAGGTGAAGCCGGGGGTGATGCTGTGGGTGCAGACCGACACAGCCAACTACCACATGGCTCACCACTACGGAGACGCCCAGATCATCGAGGAGGCCGGCGGCAAGATCTTCCACCAGACCTGCATGTGCATGAACCCGGTCCGGCACTACCCGCAGGGCATCACCATCGCCACGGACAGCTTCAAGTACGTGAAGCTTGGCGGCGGCTTCGGCATGGCCTGGATCTTCGGGAACCCCCCCGCCCTCGTCAACGCGGCGGTGACCGGCGTGTTCACGCCGAGCGCGCGCTGGGATTACTTTGCCAAGCCACGGCATGACCGGTTGGCCAGCGAAAAGGAGCGCCCGCTCTACAGCCAGCCCTTCGTGGATTGAGCAACCGTCGTTCTGTGCGCTGCGAAGATGCCGGCCGTTGCAGCGAATGCGGCTGGCATCCTCGCAGGAGCACGGCGAACGTTCATGAGCACGATCACGTTGACCCAAGTGGAGCCGGCGTTCGCCTCGCCGATGATGCTCTTCCAAGTCCAGGATTGCGAAGTCCTCAATCGGCAGCTGGTCGAGGAGGGGCAGGCGATGCGCGCGCGTTCGCCCGGAGTGACCAGAAGTAATCGCGAGGGCTGGCACTCCGAGGACGATTTCTTCGGTCGCACCGAGGCCGGATGCGCGGCGTTACGCGCGCACATCCTGGAGGCGGTGCAGGAGACCACCCGATTGCTCTCGCCCCATTTCGATTTCGCCGCGAACCGCGCGCTCTGCCAGGGCTGGATCAACGTCAACCCGCCTGGCGCTTTCAACGCGCCGCATGATCACTCAGGGTTCGCGTTATCCGGCGTCTACTATGCCAGCGTGCCGCCGGAGGGGCGCAGCGGCGCGATCGAGTTCCTCGACCCGCGCGTCAACGCCAACGCCTACACGATCGAAGGCGCCGCCTGCTTCAATCGCAAGTTCATCATCAACCCGAAACCGGGAAATCTTCTGGTGTTCCCGTCCTATCTGACGCACTGGGTGCAGCCGAACGGGGATTCGACGGACCGGGTCACGGTCGCCTTCAACATCCGCTATCTCAAGCAGTCTGATCCCGTGCCTCTCGATGGGTTGAGCATGAGCAATGTCCAACGTATCGCAACCTCGCGTTCATCTACCCAACGAAGTCGTAAGCCATGAATGTGCTCCTCGCTCGACTGTCGATCTTGTCGGTCTGCGTTTTCGCCATCGCGGCGACGCCGGCGCACGCTCAGTCGCCGACCGTGACGAGCGTGCCGCGCATCGTGCGCGTCACCAGCACGTTCCACCCGGCCGACGGCAAGCCGCCCGCGGCGGTCGAGACGATGACGTTGTCAATTTACGCCGAGGAAACCGGCGGCGTGCCGCTCTGGCAGGAAACGCAGACGGTCTCGGTGAATCCCGACGGACGATTTACGCTGCTCCTGGGATCGACGCGACCCGAGGGATTGCCGCTGGATCTGTTCGCCTCCGGCGAGCCGCGGTGGCTCGCGATCCACGTCGAGCGTCCGGGAGAAGGCGAGCCGGGGCGCATACGCCTCCTGCTCTTGAACGCCGTCACCACCTCGCCGGCCGCGGCAAATACCGCCGACATGCTGGGTCCCCTCTGAGCTGGACCAAGGGAGACTTCAAAATTCAAGTGTTCGGGGCAATCAGACTGGACGCCATGTACAACACCGCGCGTGTCCAGGGTCCCGGTCTTCCGGCTTTTCTGTTTCCGAAGTTTGTCGGCGGATTTACGCAGTCCACCATCGCTATGAACGCTCGGAATTCGATCGGTAGGCGTTGCTCTTCACTGGACCCGATATCGGGAAATTCCATTCCGGAGGGAGGCTGTCGGCGGTGTTTTTCGACAACACCAATGTGTTTGCCGACCGGAATGGTTTTCTACTGACGAGCGCGTACGGCGAGTTGTTCAACGATAAGTGGAGGTTCGCCGCGGGTCTGCAATTGGATATCCTCGCTCCGCTCTTGCCGACGGTTCTGACTTTCTCCGCCGATGGTGCGCCCATCGGTGACAGCATCAAAGGCCAACTCCGGGTGGAGCGTTACCTGAAGTTGGGCAGCGAATCTCAAGTGACTTTGCAGGGGGGAGTAAGCGAGCCGCTCAATTCCGCCAGCAGTCCGGACATCAGTCTGGACGAGGACAACGGTTGGCCGAACGTGGAAGGACGCGTGGCTTTTGGTGTGGGAAAGCCAGCGCCCATCGGCATCGGCCTGCTGACGCCGCGTCCCTTGGAGGTCGCCGTCTCAGGCGTGGTAGGCCAGCTTCGCAGGACCGCCCCTCCAGCGACCCTCCGCGACGGGTTGTTTCTGACGTGTGGGGCGTCGCCGTCGACACTCAAGGCAACTTCAACGGCCTTGTCGGATTCAAGGGTGAAGCGTACACCGGGCAGGGACTCGGACAAATGACTGGCGGCATTCTTCAATCACTCGATGCCGTGACCTGGAAGGCGATCCGCTCCACGGGCGGCTGGGTCGAGGGATTCGTCTACCTGAAGCCAAACCTGCACAGTCACACCGGTATGTTTATCGACGATGTCAACGACGACGACCTCACCGCCATCCCCCAGAGCCTCTTCGGGCGGACCTACAACAGCGCTATCTGGAGCAATGTGCTCTGGGATGTGACAAAGAATTACCGCATCGCGTTCGAGGCGACCCATCGTCGAACCGAGTACAAGGAACCGACCAACCTGCCCAACCACGGATTCGGTTTCCAGACCCAGTTCGCATGGACCTTCTAGGACTTCACCGGTAAACGCTTATGGAGCTGATACAGAAAACAATCTCGATCGCCACGCTGGTCTTTGTACTCTCCAGCATGCTGGCGACGGGTTTGGGTCTCACGGTCAGTGAAATCATCACCCCGCTTCGCAATACCCGGCTGGTCGTGCTATCCCTGCTGGCAAATTTTGTGTTGATGCCGCTTGCCGCCGTTGGTCTCGCAGCCCTCTTGCGGCTCGACCAACCGCTCGGCGTCGGTCTGCTGCTCCTGGGTACGGCAGCCGGAGCACCGTTCCTGCCGAAACTGGCCCAGATCGCCAAGGGCAACCTGGCCTTCGGGGTGGGCTTGATGGTGCTATTGATGGTCGTCACGGTAGGCTATCTGCCGCTCGTCCTGCCGCTATTGCTGCCGGGCGTTTCGGTCAACCCGGCGCAGATTGCCCGGTCATTGTTTCTGCTCATGTTGCTTCCGCTGGCTGGTGCGCTGGTTGTAAGAGCCCGGTTCGCGCTTGCCGCCGCGCGCACAAAACCCGTGCTCGATCGGGTCTCCAACCTGAGCCTCATTCTGCTGATCGTGCTGATCACCGTGACGAACATCAACAACGTGCTGGACGTGTTCGGCACGCGCGGCATCCTCGCTGCTCTCATCTTCCTTGCCATGGGTTTTGGCGCAGGGTGGTTGCTCGGCGGACCAGGCGTGGACACGCGGCGGGTCCTGGCCCTGGGCACTGCGCAGCGCAACATTGCCGCCGCGCTCGTGGTGGGCGGTCAGAGTTTTAGTGACCCGAAAGTGGTCGTCATGATCATCGTCGTTGCCATCGTCGGGCTGCTGGTCCTGATGCCGTTATCCAAAGCGCTAGGCAGAGACTCACAGGCCCGCCTTGCAGTGGGTCCGTAGGTGGCTTCGCGGCGACTCATACGGCGGCGATTCATGTGTGCGGGCGTGTCGCGGTCCAGAGGCACCCTTCAATGAACACCGTGAATGAGAAAAAGAAGGGTCTGAAGCAGACGATACTTCATGAACTAATACGCTACTGGCTCATCGTTCTCTACATGACCATTTTCTTCGGTGCTTTTGCCAGTTATCGAAGATTGTTACTGGCCCATTATGGAATCAGCTATGAGGACTACGGAATTGCCGTAATCAGGGCGCTGGTGTTAGCCAAAGTCGTGCTCGTAGCAGAAACCTTACGTCTGGGTCGCGGATATGAAGAAAAGCCTTTAATCGTTCCAACCTTATACAAGACGTTTCTGTTTACGGTGTGTGTCGCGGTCTTTGATATTGCGGAGGGCTTGGTCCGCGGCTTCATGGGCGGATTAGGTTCAATAGGAGCCGTTGATGACGTTGTGAGCCGATTCAACTACGAATGGCTTTCGAGGGCCCTGGTCGTTTTCTTCGCCTTCCTCCCTCTTTTTGCGGTCGGAGAATTGAGGAGAGTGCTGGGAAAGGGAGTGACAGACATTTTCTTTCAGCGGAGATCAGCTGCGGAGGCCGGCTGTGACCCACCCCTGAAGGCGTTAGGAAAGCAATGACGGGCCGACCAAACCGGCGCGTGGGACAGACCTTCACAACGATCGACTTGCGCGACCGTGCCTCGATTCAGAACGCCATAGCTAAGTGAACCGGCGACGGCAGATCCAGGAACACGACTGTCCGGAGAGATGGCAAGTGGCGCATCTAGGAGGCGGGCGAATGTTTCGCGGACGGCCGCCGAGCCCATCCTGGTAGCCGGCAAGCACCGCGTCGAACTCCGCAGGAGGGATTCGTCCCAGCTGACGCCACGTCTCCGTCAGCTTGTCGCGGCATGGGGCGCAAGCGGCGGCATGGGTTAGAAGCCCGTCGAGCTCCTCGACCGGCAGAGATCCCGCTAGATAATCCGCAATCTGCGCCGTGGCGTCCTGGCATTCCATGATTGGTCCGCAGCAAGCCTCTGAACCGACATTTCCGATTTGGCTTCCGCAGATTGTCCACATCCTACACCTGCGCGACTGCTCCTGTGGGAGGTGACGCGCGATCCCTGAAACACGACCTTCAGAAAGCCGTTGAAGACGAACTGACACGCCTCGGATTGCCGGTGCCAAGCTTGGTGGCGTCGTTAAAGTCGGGGAAGTCGGAGAGCTTGTTGGCGCTCGCCAGCGGGGCGATGATTCTCTTGTTGATCTGATCGCCGATGTCGGGCTTTCCCTTCAGCGCCACCATGTCCTTGAAGCTGGCGACGGCCGGGATCGTGATCGGAGCGTATGGCTGGCCCGCGTACTTGTCGCTGACGTACTTGATGAACAGCAGGACGAAGACTTAGTCCTTGTACTGACTGCCGTCCATTCTGACCCAACAGTCCGCACGGCTTCCGCCTCGTCTTCGAGGCAGGAGAGACGGACGAGCGACTGATCGGCTGAGCCCGGGCACCGAAAACCGTCAACAACGTGCTCACGGTGCTCAGTACGTTGCTGAAGAAGGCGGTGGAATGAGGCGAGCTTGAGCGACAACCGTGCGTGATCAAGCTGTTGCCGAACCCTAAAAAGACGATGGGGTTTCACGACCTGGATCAATACGAGCGACTCCTGACGCTCGCTCGTAATCGCGGAACGGACGCCTATCTGATGGTGCTGGCGGGGGGCGATGCGGGGCTGCGACTCGGAGAGATCATCGCGCTCGAATGGCGCGACATAGACCTGAAAGCGCGCCGGCTGACGGTGGAGCGATCCGATTGGCTCGGACACATCACGGTCCCGAAAGGGGGGCGGTCACGTCAGCTTCCGATGACACAGCGGCTGACGGCGGCACTGAAGGCCGCTCGTCATCTCCGTGGTGAGCGCGTATTGTGCCTGCCCGACGGGTTGCCGATCACGCGCGACCGCGTGATCAAAGCGGTCCGTGGGGCTCAACGTGCGGCGGGTATCGAGCAAGGCGTCCACATCCTGCGGCACACGTTCTGTTCGCACCTGGCGATGAAGGGCGCCCCGGCGCGGGCCATCCAGGAACTCGCCGGCCACGCGGACCTATCGACGACGCAGCGGTACATGCATCTCAGCCCTGCAGGCACGGAAGAGGCGATCCGGTTGCTCGACAGCCGACAATCCGGCGTCGAACTCGCGGAAAATTTTGGAGACATACTGGAGACGCGAGAGGGGTGCGGCGAAAGTACGTGAGAGGGAAGGACTTAGTGGAGCGGGCTACGGGGATCGAACCCGTCTAACTGGCTTGGGAAGCCAGGACATTACCACTATGCTAAGCCCGCACTCCGGTGATCGTATCAGGCTCAAGGCTCCAGGCTCAAGCTCTCGATCGTGGGTCCCGGAGCCTAAAGCCCGGAGCCTAAAGCCCTGAGCCCTGAGCCTTAAGCCCTGATGAACGCCAGTATCTCGTCCCGCTTCTGTTCCATCTTCGACAGCGTCGTCGCTTCCAAGTTCAACCGAATCAACGGCTCCGTGTTCGACCCGCGCACATTGAAATGCCAGTCTGGATACTCGACCGACACACCGTCCATCCTGTACGGATTCACATTGGAAAACTTCGCCATCAGTCCGTCCAGCTTCTCCTGGACGACCCGATGGTCCGGCATCTTGGTGTTGATTTCACCGGAGATGAAGTACTTCTGAGCGAGCGGCGCAACCAGCTCTTTCAGCGTCTGACCTTTGTGCGACATCAGCTCGAGCATGAGGAGCGCCGGGATGAACCCGTTGTCGGCGTAGAAGTTGTCGCGGAAGTAGTAGTGCCCCGTGACCTCGCCGCCGAAGATCGCGCCTTCTTCACGCATGCGTTTTTTGAAGAAGGCGTGGCCGACACGATTCATGAGCGCCGCGCCTCCGTACTTCGCGACGGTGTCCTTAACCGCGTAACTGGCTCGAACGTCGTACACCACCTTGGCGTTCGGTGCTTTCCGCAGGAATGCCTCGGCCAGCAGCGCCGTCACAAAGTCGCCGGCGATGAACTCGCCGGCACCATCGATGAAGAAGCAGCGATCCGCATCGCCGTCCCAGGCGATCCCGATGTCGGCCTTGTCGCGAACGACGCGTTCGACGATGTCGCGGCGGTTTTCCTCGATGAGCGGGTTCGCTTCGTGATTGGGAAACGTGCCATCGATGTCGAAGCAGAGCCGCGTGGTCTTGCAGGGCAGTCGCTCGAACAGTTTGGGCGCCACGAGCCCTCCCATGCCGCTGCCCGCATCGAGCACGACGTTGAAGGGTTTGATGATCTTCGGATCGATGAACGACAGCACGTGCTCGACGTAATCGCTCAGCACGTCCATCGACGACAGCGAGCCTGGCGTGCCGGCCGGCGCGGGCACGGTGCCGTTCACGATCATGTCGCGAATCTCGCCGAGCCCCTCTTCGCCACTGAGAGGAAACGCCTCGCGGCGCACCATCTTGATGCCGTTGTACTGCTTGGGATTGTGCGATGCGGTGATCTGCGCGCCGCCATCGTGCTTGTCGCGCGCCACGGCGTAATACATCATGTCGGTCGCAAGCATCCCGTAGTCCACGACGTCGGCGCCCTGCTGGCGCGCGCCCTCGATGAACGCCGCGGCAACGGTGGGGGAACTCACGCGCATGTCTCGTGAGACCGCAATCCGCCTGGCCTGCAGGTAGGCAACGAACCCCCGGCCGATCTGTCGCGCGGCATCCTCGTTGACTTCGCCCGGATACAGGCCGCGGATATCGTACGCCTTGAAAATGGACGTATTGATCGTCGATGAGTTCGTGGTCATAGTCGGCTGTAGTCGGTGACGGCGGTCTTGTCGCCGAGTTGCACCGGAGTGTCGATGGTGACGTTCCGCCCGATGTGACAGTTTCGACCCAGGAGCGACGAGCGGATGACAGCTTCGGGACCTATCCATCCGTTGGGCCAGATGATCGATCCGTCGATCACGGCACCTTCAGAGACGTGGGTCTGGCGTCCGATGACAGAGTAGGGGAGCACGCGCGCGCCGGCTTTCAGCACCACTCCCTCGTCCACGAAGCAGGGCCCGTGGAGCTCCACCCCTTGATCGACTTTCGCGTCGTTCGAGATCCACGACGTGCCGGGGGGCGTGCCGGCAAACGGCGGCGCCTGGTATCGCCCGTCCATGATGTCCCGGTGCACCTGCAGGTACTTCGCCGGCGTCCCGATATCGATCCAGTATCCCTCGGAGATATAAGCCACGAAGGTCTCGCCGCGCTCGATCAGAGAAGGGAAGAAGCTCCGCTCAATCGACCACGCGGTATCCTTCGGAATCCGATCGAACGTGTCTGGCTCGAGCACGTAGATGCCGGCGTTGATCGTGTTGCAGGTGATTTCATCCTCGCCCGGTTTTTCCAGGAACCGCTGAATGTTCCCCTGCGCGTCGGTCTCGACCAGGCCGTAGGCCCGGGGGTTCTCCACGGGCGTCAGGACGATGGTCGCCTTCGCCTTGCGCTCGCGGTGCAGCCGCAGCACGGCGCCGAGATCAACGTCGGTCAGCACATCTCCGTTGAAGACCACGACCGAATCGGTCAGCGAATCGCCAGCGTAACGGATTGCGCCTCCGGTGCCGAGCGGCATGGGCTCGACCACATAACGAAGCCGGACGCCCAGCCCGGCACCTTCTCCGAAGATCTCTTCGATGCGCCTGGGCTGATAGTTCAGGCTGAGGATGACCTCGTCGATTTCCGGCACCTGCTTGAGGAGATCGATCTGGTAGTAGAGAAATGGCCGGTTCAGGATGGGCACTATCGGCTTCGGCGTGTGGACCGTCAAAGGCCTGAGCCGGGTGCCCTTCCCGCCAGCAAGGAGAATCGCTTTCATGTAACCTCTGATGTTAGTGCTGATTGTGGGTTGCTGATTGCTGATTTTTTGCCGACGATTGTGAGACGATGAAAGGGTCAGCAATCCCATTGAATCTGCCGAACGCGATCACGATCGGCCGCATCTTCCTGATCCCCCTCCTCGTCGTCGTCCTCTTGACGAAGTTCGAGGGGCATCTCATCCTTGGTGTTCGCAAGGAATTCGTCGGAGCGGCGATCTTCGGGCTCGCGTCGCTCACGGACTGGCTGGATGGCTATCTGGCGCGCCGCCGTCAGCAGGTCACCACGCTCGGCCAGTTCATGGATCCGCTGGCCGACAAGCTCCTGATCACCGCGGCGCTCGTCTCGCTCGTGCAGATGGAGCTCGCGCAGTCCTGGATGGTGGTGGTCATTCTCGGACGAGAGATCGCGGTGACCGTTCTGCGAAGCCTGGCGCAATCCCGTGGTGTGGCCATCCCGGCATCGCCGCTCGGCAAGTTCAAGATGGTGTCTCAAGTGATCGCGATCCTGCTCCTCATTCTGAGCGATCACGTGCAGGAGTTTGCGGCGCTGGGAAGAATCGCGCTGTGGGTTGCGATGATCACCGCGGTCGTGTCGGCGTTCGACTACTATCGACGATTCAATAATGTGATCGGGTAATTGGTGAATTGGTGAATTGGTGAATTGTGTATCGTGGCTCGGCCGAAGCTCCCGTCGTTAATTCACCAACTCACCAATTCACCAATTCACCAACTATCTATGGATTGCCACCAGATCGCCGACGTTAACCGCGTCGCTCGTCTTGTCGATGCGGATCGTGCTCGTTTCTGGCTTGACGACAAGGACCGTGGCTTCGGCGATGCGGGCGATCGGGCCGGTGCCGTCGCCGGTGGTCCGGAAGATCGTGACGTGCTGTCCGCTGTGCAGACCGTGGTCGCTGCCCCGATCGAGCACCATCATGTCGCCGGCCGCACCCATCTGGCGGCGCTCATCCCCGAGCACCAGGTGGCCCGGGTGCGCGAAGTCCGGTTCACCGGACGTCTCTGAGGCCGCTGGCACCGGCGGCTTCACGAACGGTTCCAGATAGTCTCCCTCTTCGATCGCGTCGCAGGCCTTCACCACGGTGGCAATCGCCGAATCCGTTTGCGCGTCGACGATGCGAATCCAGGCGGCGGTGTGAATGCTTGACCTCTGAACGTTGTCGCCGGCGGGACCAACAAACCGATCGGGAACCACGCGCCGGACGTAGTACTCCTGCCCGGGCTTGACCCCCTGGGCCGTGCCCGCCTTGATCACGAGCGCCTCGTCCGGTCCGAAGAGCGCCTTCCCCTTTTCTCGTCCGGCGCCGATGCGGATCGAAGTATCGGGCGGCATGCCAACGGCGTTGGCGCCGCAGGCGACTTCGGCCGAGTAGTCCCGGGCCGCGACCCTGGCGCTCTCGACTTGGGCATTCGCCGCCAGCGGCGCACACGCGACAGTCGCCACGAAGATCTGAATCAGTAAACGCACACTACGACTCATGCGATACGCTCCCGTTTTTGGGCTTCTTCGCCGCCGGATCCGCTTTCAGCGTGTCAATGAGCTTCTTTGTCTGTTCGAGGAACTCGCTCTGTTCGAATTCCACGGTGAGGCGATCCAGGTAGACGAGCGCCTCTTTTTCTTGCTTCATCTTGATCAGCGCCTCGGCGAGGTTGAAATAGACGCCGTCGCGCCGGCTGTATTCCGGATCATCTTTGAGAATCGCCTTGAACCGATCGATCGCGGCAGGAGGGAACTTCTGCGTTTTCAGGTAGAAGATCGCGACGCGATAGTCGGCATCACTCATACGATCCTTCGCCTCGCGCAGCCGCGCGCGCCCCTCGTCCAGCAGCGGATTCTCCTCAGGCCGGGAGTAGCGCTGCACGAAGGCCGTGAGCTCGGTGATCGCCTCCTTCGTCTCGGTCTGATCGCGATCGGGCCCATGCATCTGATAGTAGTGGCACATGCCGAGCTTGAACTGCGCGTAGTACGCCCGCTTGTGCGTGGGGTAGAACGACAGGAACTCGCGATACTCGTTGACCGCGAGGACGTTCGACTCGGCGGACCCCTCGCCGAGGTACGAGTCGGCCAGCCCGAGTTTGGCGTCAGCGCGATATTGGCTCTGCGGGTAGCTGTCCATCAATTGCCTGAAGTACTCGCGTGAGACCAGCCAATGCTTCTTGTTCAGCTCTTCGGTGCCACGTTCCCAGAGGAACTTGTCGGGCTCCAGCGTTCCAACGGGCGGTTTCTTCGGTCCGGAGGCGCACGCTGACAGCGTCAGCAGGATCACAAGCCAAACGAACGAACGCGCCCTTCTCATCGGAGCGCGGGTGTACTCGAAAGCCATCTATACTCCGCTTCGATTCCTTCTTCGAGCGACACGGTGGGGGCAAAGCCAAGGTCTGCCCGCGCCAGCGCCGTATCCGCAAATGTGTCGCGCATGTCCCCCTTCTGCGCGGGCTCGCGCCGCACATCCAGGGGCCGGCCGGCGACCCGGCCGATGATGTCGAGCACCTGATTGATCGAGACCCGCGAACCGCCGCCGATGTTGTAGGTCCGGCCAGGCACGCCGCGGTCGCCGGCCGCCGCCGTCGCCGCAACGGCGTCCCCGACAAAGGTGAAGTCCCGCGTCTGCTCGCCATCGCCATAGAGGTGAATGGGATCCCCCGCCATGGCAGCGGTGATGAACCGGTGAAACCCCATGTCCGGACGCTGCCTGGGCCCATACACCGTGAAATATCGGAGGGACGAGGTCGGAACTCCATGGTTCACGTGGTACAGGTAGCAGAGCTGCTCAGCGGCCAGCTTGGTGACGCCGTACGGGGAGACTGGCTGGGGAACGGCGCTCTCCCGCATCGGGATCACGGCGTTGTCGCCGTAAACCGAGGAGCTCGACGCGTAGCACGAATCGATGCAGGGGAAACCCGACGCACGCCTCGAGGAGCTTCTGCGAGGCATCGACGTTGTGTTCGGTGTACACCCGGAAATCCCGGCCCCAGCTCTTTCGGACGCCCGCCTGCGCGGCGAGGTGAAACACGTGGGTCATACCGCCGAGGAGCGCCGGCAGATCGGCGTCCTGGATCCGCTCTTCGACAAAGCGGAAGCCGGGACGGCCCTGGTTGTGGGCCAGGTTGGCTTCCTTGATCGAGCGTGCGTAATAGTCCGTGAAGCAGTCGATGCCGGTCACGTGCGCGCCGCGATCGAGCAAGAGTCCGGTCAAGTGCGAGCCGATGAAGCCGGCAGCACCGGTGACGAGCGCCTTCATTCGAAAACCCGGCGTATGCGATCTGGAAGCCGGCACGGCTTGCCGTCCGGGTCCAGCGCGGCGTGAACCGTGTGACCTGATGCCGCAATCGATTGATCCTCCCGGCGGACGACCTCGTACGTGAATTCCATCCGGACTGGCGACAGCATGCGTCCTTTCGTTCTGACCTCGATCTCGTCATCGTAGCGAGCCGGCTTGCGGTACTCGCAATGCGCTTCGATAACCGGCAGCGAAATGCCGGCATGTTCCATTTCCCGGTACGTCCAGCCGAGCGTCCGGAGCAAGTCCGCGCGCGCGACCTCGAACCACACGAAGTAGTTCGCGTAGTAGACGACCCCCATCTTGTCCGTTTCCGCGTAGCGCACACGGATGACAGAACTCGAGGCGGGCCGTTCTTTGCGTTCGCTCACCGCCACGCTCAGACCCCGGCCTTCAGCATGGCCGCCGCGCGCAGCTCGCGCGTGGCGCGCTCGGGGTCCCCGGTCCCGAAGATGGAAGTGCCGGCGACGAGGATGGTGGCCCCCGCTTCGATGATTCGGGCGGCGTTCGATCCGTCGACCCCGCCATCGACCTCGATAGGCGCAGCATTGCCCTGCCGGTCGAGAAGAGCCCGGACCGCCTGGATCTTAGACGGGCTGCGAGGAATGAAAGTCTGTCCGCCAAAGCCGGGGTTGACCGACATGACCAGCACATGGTCCACCATCCCCGCAACCTCCTCGAGGGATCCGACGGGGGTCGAGGGATTGAGCGCCACTCCGGCTTTCGCTCCGGCCTCCTTGATGGCCTGAAGGGTGCGGTGCAGATGGGGGAGCACCTCGACGTGCACCGAGATCATGCCGGCGCCGGCCTTCACAAACGCCTCGATGTAGCGATCGGGTTCCTCGATCATCAGGTGCACATCGAGCGGCACACGCGCAACCTTACGGATGGATTTCACGACCGGTACGCCGATGGTCAGGTTCGGGACGAAATGGCCATCCATGACGTCCACGTGAATCAGGTCTGCTCCACCGCGCTCAACGGCCGCGATTTGTGCGCCGAGGACTGTGAAATCGGCCGACAGGATCGACGGAGCGATTTGCACCGTCACCGGCTGACCTCGAGCGAAATCGGCTCGCCGGGGGCAATCTGGAAACCGGCCTGCGGGTTCTGCCGCAAGACGATGCCGGCGGGGACGCCCGGGTAGGGGTGATCGCCAACAACCGCGACCCTGAACGCGCGCGCGCGCAGCAAATCAGCGGCGCGATCGCCGTTCACGCCAATCAAATCCGGCATGACGTAGGTGGCTCCGCGTTCGGCCCGATTGACCAGCAACGCCACCTGCGGGGCGTTGCTCTTCGGCGCAGGCGTCTGGGCAATCACGGCATCAGACGGGTATTCGGACGATCGAATCTCCGAAACACCCGTCAATTGCAGTCCGTCCTGCTGAAGCTGCAGCGCCGCAGATCGTTCGGACTCGCCGAGCAGCGCCGGGACGATGGTCGACCGAGGGCCGGCGCTGATCCAGACTTTGACACTGCGCTCCCGACGAGTGCGGGTCCCAGGCCCCGGCTCCTGGGCCAGGATCTGGCCAGCTAACACCTTCGGATCCGGCCGTCGGGCTTCTTCGACTTTCAGGTTGAGGCCCGCCTCCGACAGCGCGATGGTGGCGTCGTTCACGGTCTTGCCGGCCAGCTCCGGAACCACGACCTCGCGAGCCCTCAACGCGACGCGCATCGCGGCGGCGGCAAACAGGAGGTAGGTCAGGAGCAGGGCGCCGCCGAGGAGCAGCAGCTTGCCCGCTCCCCACATGCGCGTCGTCAAAGCCATGAACTGGAAATTTTACCGCAAGTCCTTAGTTTTCACCAAAATGGCGGCAAAGAACGCCTCCAGCTCGTCGCGGAATGGCAGGGTTCGAAAGTGACCGGCAGGGGTGACGAACGAATTGAGTCCGGCAGGAATCCGGTCGGACGCCAGTTTGAAGTCAGCCCGCCGCGACAAGAACGTGTTTACGACGTCCTCGTCTTCTTCGGGCTCGCCCGAGCATGTCGCGTAGACAATCCTGCCGCCCGGGACCACGACGTCCGCGACGCGGTCGAGCATTCGCGATTGGAGCTCAGCGAGGCGCGGAAGGTCGGCCGGGGAACGACGCCAGCGAATGTCGGGATCGCGCCTCAGCGTGCCCAGGCCGGAGCACGGTGCGTCGAGCAGGACCGCATCGAAGCTCGGCGCAAACGGAAGAACTCTCGAGACGTCCGCCCTGGTGACGCGAACGCACGCGGCACCGAGTGCTGCGACGGTGCGCTGGAGAAGATCGACGCGGCGGCCGCGGAGATCCGTCGAAACGATCAGGCCTCGATTGTCCATCGCCGCCGCCATCGCCATCGTCTTGCCGCCCGGAGATGCACAGGCGTCAAGGATGCGTTCTCCGGGAGCGGCGCCGGTGAGTTCTGCAACGAGCTGCGAAGACTCGTCCTGGACCAGGAACAGCCCGTCGCCAGCCAGCCGCGTCAGCAGCGGGTTGCCGCGGCGCACCGTCAGGCCGTCACGTGCGAAACGAGTCGTCGTGGTTTCGACGCCCAACGATTCCAGGCGGTCCGCCAGGTCTTCGCGTGAGATGCGGAGCGTGTTCGCGCGCAGCGTCAGCGGCGCCGGCTCGTTGTCGAACCGCGCCCAACGCTCCGCTGCCTCGAGGCCATAGCGATCCACCCACCTGGCGACGAGCCACTCGGGGTGAGAGAGCGTCGTGGCCAGATATTCGCGCGAAGCGGGCGACGGCAGCGGCAACCGGTCGCGTTCGCGGCTGATGCGACGGAGCACCGCGTTGACGAGGCCGGAGGCGCTCTTCTTTCCCGCCTTGCCCGTCAGAGCGACGGCATCGTTGACGGCCGCGGATGCCGGGATGCGATCGAGGTGGAGGAGCTGGAACGCGCTCATTCTGAGGATGTCGAGCACCTCGGCGTCCAACTTTTCAACCGGCCGTCTGGTGAATGACTCGACGATCGCATCGAACGCGCCCTGCCATCGGAGCGTTCCGGTCGCGATCTCTGCGGCAAGCGCACGATCGCGTTCATCGGGAAGCCTCGTCCGAACGTGGGCCAGCGCGGCGGGCAGATCCGATCGCCCGCTGTTCACGGCCCGCAGCACGTCGTACGCCGCGAGACGCGCCTCGGCGATCATGGCTCCCCGAGCGGTGTTCCCGGTCGAAGCGCGCGTCCGCTCAGAAACTCGCGCACGCTCATAGCCCGCCGGCCTTCAGGTTGAATGATCAGCAACTGAAGAACCGACTCTTCCCCGGCCGCGACGGCCAGCACATCGCCTTCAGCCTCCACAACCGTGCCCGGGCGCGCGGCGGCAACCCGCTCCGCGACAGCGGACCGATGAACCAGGCACCGTTGCCGGCCGACGACCGTCGAGGCCATGGGCCACGGTTGCAGCCCGCGGACGCGGTCGTGGATTACGCGCGCCGCAAGGGACCAGTCTATCGGGCCCTCGGACTTCTCCAGCTTCGGCGCATAAGTGGCGAGCGTGCCGTCCTGCGGCGTCTCTTCCACCGGTCCGCGCGCGATCTGCTCCACGACCTCGACGAGCGCGGCCGCGCCGATTTCCGCCAGGTCCCGCTCGACATCGATGCTGGTCTCGTCGCCAGCGATCGGCCGCTTCGACGTGGACAGCATCGGCCCGGCGTCGAGCTCGGTCACGACGCGCATGATCGTGACCCCGGTGACGCCATCTCCAGCCATCACCGCCCGGTGAATGGGTGCTGCGCCGCGGTACTTGGGCAGCAGCGACGCATGGACGTTGATCATCCCCAGGCGCGGAACAGCGAGAAGCGCATCCGGCAGGATGCGCCCGTAGGCCGCAACCACGCCGAGGTCGGCGTGGTAACCGGCGATTGTGGCCAGAAACGCTTCGTCGCGAAGCCTGGTGGGTTGCAGGACCGGCACGCCGGCTTCTGTCGCCAGCTCTTTCGTAGGAGTCGGCACGACGTGATGCCCGCGTCCTTTCGGGCGATCCGGCTGTGACACGAGCGCCGCGACGTGATGACGCGAGTTGATCAGCGTCCGCAGCGTCGGCACCGCAAACCCGGGCGTGCCGAAGTACACAATCCGAAGCGGCGGAGCGTCTACCATTTGCCTGAGCGCTTCAGTTTGTGGATCTTGCGCACGATCAGATCCTTCTTGATGCCTCGCAGGCGATCGACGAAGACGGTGCCGTCGAGGTGATCCATCTCGTGTTGAAACGCCCGGGCCAGCAACTCGCGCCCTTCGATTGTCTGTTCGGAACCCGATCGATCGAGGCCTCGAACGACCGCCCGGGCCGGCCGCACGACCGTGGCGTTGAACCCCGGTACACTGAGGCACCCTTCCTCTTCCAGCTGCATCCCTTCGCGTTCGATGAACACGGGATTGATCATGACGATCAGATCCTCTGCGCGGCGGCCGACGGACAGATCGATCACAAACATCCGCAGCGGCACCCCGACCTGAGTGGCGGCCAGTCCGACGCCCGGTGCGGAGTACATCGTTTCGATCATGTCGTCGATGAGCTGCTGCACGCCGTCGTCGACGGCGCCGACGTCAGACGCGGACCGGTGAAGGAGGGACTCCCCGTAGCGGAGAATCGGGCGGATCATCAGGGAGCGTTCACATCTGCCTGACAGCAAACTGCTCGCGAACCGTCGCCGTCCAGGCCTGCATCGCGCGCTCCAGTTCGGCCACGGAGTCACCGCCGAATTTTTCCGTGAGCGCGTCGGCCAGCACCAGCGCGACCATCGCTTCACCGACGACCGCGGCCGCCGGCACCGCGCACACATCACTCCGCTCAATCGCCGCGGCAGCTTCCCCCATCGTCGTCAGATCGACCGAGCGCAAGGGCTTCATCAGCGTGGAGATCGGCTTCATCCATGCCGACACGCGCACGTCCTCGCCGTTGGTGACGCCGCCTTCGAGACCACCCGCGTTGTTGCTCGGCCGCGACACGCCTGTCGGCCGATTGCCGCCAGGGTTCGGGAGAATCTCATCGTGGACGCGTGATCCTGGCCGCGCGGCCGCCTCGGGTCCGAGACCAATGCCGACCGCTTTGATCGCCGGAATCGACATCATCGCGTGGGCCAGCCGTCCGTCGAGTTTCCGATCCCATTGCACGTAGCTGCCGAGCCCGACAGGCACTCCCGTCGCGATCACCTCGAAGCCGCCCCCTTTTGTGTCGCCGGCTTCGCGCGCATTGTCGATTTCCTCAATCATTCGACGCTCGACGTCTTCGTCCACACAGCGTAGCGGCGCGTCAGGGCTCAGCGCCGCCGCGTCGTCAAAGCTGACGGTCCTGCCTTCGGGCAGCCGCGCCTGGCCAATCGAGAACACATGGCTGGTGATGCGGATGCCGGCGCGCCCCAGCAACTGCCGTGCGACCGCGCCCGCGGCGACCCGCGCCGCAGTTTCCCGCGCACTGGCCCGCTCGAGGATGTCGCGGACATCCGTGCGGCCGTACTTCGCCACGCCGGCCAGATCGGCGTGACCCGGGCGCGGTCGAGTCACCGGCGCGCGCCGTGCCCCACCGGCATCGGGCGGAGGCTCGGTGGTCGTCCGCATGGTGTGCTGCCAGTTGACCCAGTCGCGATTCTCGATCGACATGGCAATCGGCCCGCCGATGGTTTCCCCGGCACGCACGCCAGACAGAATGTCGGCCCGGTCCGATTCGATCGCCATCCGGCGCCCTCGGCCGTAGCCACCCTGCCGACGCTTGAGGTCGGCCGTGATTGCATCGACGTCGATCGGGAGGCCGGCGGGAATTCCTTCGAGGATGACAATCAGCGCGCGGCCGTGTGATTCGCCCGCGGTGAGAAAACGCACCATTGAGGGCTCAATTGTATACGAAGTTTCTGCAGCACCCGGCGGCGATGCCTCGCATTTGCCGTGCAAAATCGCGCGCGTCGAAGGGGCGGTGCTCTTGCAGCCGCCGAACGGGTATGCCGCAGGTTGTCGCCGATCGCTTCATCCGATCGAATGGCACGTGGATCGACCTGGCGACCGGCCAGCCTATCCATCTGCGAATCGTTCACGCGGGCCCGCGGCGCGCCGAGCTCGAGTGGGACATGCGATGCGCCACGCTCGCGAACCTGCGCCATGCGCTCATCAACCCGCTGATCGACTACGGCTCGATCGACGGAGACCGTCGCTTCGAGGCCTACGAGGCCCGGGCGCCGATCGCGTTGAGTCGGGCCGCCGCGTCGCGCGCGATCGCGCACGCATTCCGTTTTCTTCGCGCGCACGGCATCGACGTGGCACGGAGCGACACGGATTTCGTCCTGCGTCCGATCGAGACGGGCCGTTCAGCCGGCCCGCGCACACTCGGTGTGATTCTCCAGCCACGTCAGGCGTGTGCCGTGCTGGTCGATGCACTCGACACGAGCTCTCCGGCCGGTGCGTCTGTCGTGTCGATTCAGGGTGCACCGCAATCCGGCCTGCGCACCACTCGCGTGCTCGTCGCCCGCGCCGCGCGACTGCATGGCTATGTTCCAGTCGCGATATCGGTGGTGGACCGGTTCGCATCGCTTCCTGGCCAGGTCGCCGGCCGGCACGTGTGCGTGTTCGGGACCGTTGAGTGGACGAGGGGAGCCTCCATCGCATCTCTACTGACGCGATTGAGCACCGAAGGTGCACGACGTCACGTGGTACTGCTCTTTGACCGCCCCGGGATCCAGGCGACGCCCGGGACGGTCACTCTCGAGCGCATGGGAGTCACGGCCATGAGCGGAATGGTGTTCGTGGATTCAGAACAGGGTCCGAAGCCCGGCGAAGTCTTCGCCGCGGCGAGAGCCGCCGACGGACGTCCTGGAAATTGCCTCGAGCGCCTCGGCGCGGGTACGTACGAGCCCGTTCGACCGAAGCACGTCGCCGTGCACGAACTGCCGCAGTCCTACGACGCACGATTGCCGGCCGCTTCGGCGGCAATCGAGGACTTCGCGGAGCGCCGCGCGGGTGGAGTCGCCAGACGAGCCCTCACGCGAAGTGAAGCACTCGTCGCGCGTGGACGTCATGCGGCCGCCGAGCGCGTCCTTTCACGCGCCTTGCGTGTCCATCACGGCCGCGGAGCCACCGACGACGAGGTGCTGACGTCTCTGCGGCTTGGCCATCTGGCGCTCGATCGAGGACGGGTTGAGGCTGCGGCTCTGGCGTTTCAGCGGGCACGGGAAGCCAGCCCTGTCTCACAAACCGTGATAAATGCGTCGATCGGCCTCGGGCTGTCATGGATGGAAGATGGAAGACTGACTGAGGCGGAAGCGGTCCTGCGAACCGCAGCCGCAGCCGCCGACACTGCGTGCGTACGCGTCAAGGCAGCCACAGCGTTGAGCCGGTGCCTCCATTGGATGGGACGGCTGGACGAAGCGCTTGTGGCACTCGATGGTGCAGGATCGGACGGCCGGGCAGAGGCTGCAGGTATCACGGCGCTTCGCTCGCGGATACTCGTGGCCGAAGGCTTGATTCCCGCGGCCGTACGAGCCGCGCGGCGGGCGGTCGAGACCGTCGCCGATCAGCCCGACCTTCGTATTCGTGCCGAAGCGTGGCGCGCCCTGGCAATCGCCGTTGCGGCGGCGGGAGACGATCGCGCAGCCGCCGGGCACATCAACGACGCGCTGAAGGCTGCGACCGCAGGGCACCTGCCGCTTGTCGCCGCGCGATTGCGACTGACGTTGGCCGACATCCAGGGTCACGAACGCCCCGCCGACATGCGTCGCCTCGTGTCCCGCGTGATCGCACGCCAGTACCCGCGCTTGCTGCAGGCCTTTGCACGGGCGGTTCTCGCCCGCATCGACGGGCTCGAACTCGATGCGAGCACGAAAGCGTTCATGGCGTCGAGCGGGGCCGTGATGATCGGGAGATCCACAATCGGATCGGCAACCAATCCCGTCGCCGATCTCGAATCCTTCATGAACCTCGGGCATACTGCCACCGACGATCGATCCGCAGTCGATCGGATCGCAGAGACGCTGCAGACGAAGCTGCTCGCGGCAACGGTCATGGTCGTCGCTGCCACACCGGATCGGCGCGTGGTATCGGTGAGCGGCCGCCCCTGGCACGGCGAGCCGCACGCAGCATGGCGCGTGGCCGGAGCAGGTGTCGCGGTCCCGGTCAACCTGTCCGAGGAGCCGTGTCAGGCCGCAGAGCCCGTCCGGTATTGCAACGAGATCATCGGCGCTGTCGCCGCCCGGTGGACGGCTGGCGCCCCGATCGAGACGACGCGGGTCTCCTCGCTTCTGAAGGTGGCGGCTCTGGCCCTTGCCTCGAACCTGCGGGGATTGCTCGATCGGACGCCGGTGGCGCGAACGACACCGGCGTGGGAAGACCTCCTGGGGGACAGCCCGCAGGCCTGTACCTTGCGCGACTCAATCTCGCGGGCGGCGCGTGCGCCGTTTTCCGTACTCATCCAGGGGGAGAGCGGGAGCGGCAAGGAACTGGTGGCGCGTGCCATTCACCGGCTGAGTTCGCGACGCGACCGCCGCTTGTGCGCGCTGAACTGCGCGGCGTTGTCTGACGATCTGATCGAGGCAGAACTCTTCGGTCACGCACGCGGTGCGTTTACAGGCGCAGTCGGTGAGCGTGCCGGGCTCTTCGAGGAAGCTGATGGCGGTTCGATGTTTCTCGACGAGATTGGCGAACTGTCGGGCAGAGCGCAAGCCAAACTCCTCCGTGTGCTGCAGGATGGCGAGGTGCGCCGCGTCGGAGAAAACATCTCGCGTCGAGTAGACGTCCGCATCATCGCCGCCACCAATCGCCAGCTCGAGCGAGAGGTCGACGCTGGTCGATTCCGCGCCGATCTCCGGTTTCGCCTCGACGTCGTGCGCATCGAAGTCCCCCCGCTTCGGGACCGCGCGAGCGATGTGCCGCTGCTGGCCGCACGCTTCTGGAATGACGCGGCCGGAAGAGTCGGGTCCAGAGCGACGCTCGCTCCCGATGCGGTGGCGGCGTTGACGCGGTACGAGTGGCCTGGCAATGTTCGGGAACTGCAAAACGTCATCGCATGGGTGGCCGTTCAGTCTCCCCGCCGCGGGCGAATCGGACAAACCGAGCTGCCGGCGCATGTCTCCCGTACTGCCGTTCCGCAGGCGACGACGTTCGAGGCGGCACGAGAGGACTTCGAACGGCGGTTCGTCAGGGCGGCTCTGGCCAATGCGGATGGACAACGAGCTCGGGCCGCCCAGGCGCTCGGCATTACACGGCAGGGGCTCGCCAAGATGATGCGGCGGCTGGGGATTGATCGAGGGTGAGATCTGTCAGCGACCAGCGCAAACGAATGCCTCGAATCTTCGGTATAGTCAGCACGGCGATGCGCTCTGACTTTTCCGACACGCGTACGTTGCGAGAGACGGGCCGGAAGCGGGAAGCTCGAAGCTGACATGACCCGCTACCTGATCCGCCGCCTGTTGCTCACGATTCCCGTGCTCCTCGGCGTCGCGACGCTGGTGTTTGCGCTCATCCATCTCGTACCAGGCGATCCCGCGCAAGCCATGCTCGGGGACGCCGCACCGCAGGCGGACGTGCTGAAGCTGCGGCATGCGCTCGGGCTCGATCAACCACTGCTGACGCAATATCGAACCTTTCTGACGGGCCTTGTCCGTGGCGATCTCGGCATGTCCTTCCGCTACAACACCCCGGTAACGGCCCAAATCCGCGACAAGTTTCCAAATACCGCCACCCTTGCCCTCGCGGCCATGCTCTTCGCGATTCTCTTCGCAATCCCGCTCGGAATTCTGGCCGCCGTCTATCGAGGCACCGCGATCGATCACGTGGCGATGACGATCGCGCTTGTCGGGATTTCGATGCCGAATTTCTGGCTGGGGCCGTTGCTGGCGATCCTATTCGCGGTGCGGCTCGGATGGCTCCCCGTGTCCGGAACCGGTGGTCTTTCGCACCTGGTCCTGCCGGCGGTCACGCTCGGCGCCGCCCTGTCCGCGATTCTTGCCAGGATGACGCGCGCGAGTGTCCTCGAAGAGCTCCACGAGCTGTATGTCCTCGCCGCACGCGCGCGCGGCGTCTCAGGGTTTCGTGCGGTCGCCCGGCACGCGTTCCGCAACAGCCTGATCCCGATCGTCACCATCATCGGACTGCAGTTCGGCGCCGTCCTGACGGGAACCATCATCACCGAAACCATTTTCGCGTGGCCCGGTATCGGGCGGCTGCTGATACAAGCCATCAGTTTCCGCGACTACCCGCTCGTCCAGGGCTGCATCCTGTTCATCTCGATCACGTACGTGGCGATGAATCTGCTGACCGACTTGACGTACGGATTGCTCGATCCGCGAATCAGGTACGACTGACATGCTCCGCGTTGGCAGTCTCATCGTAGGCCTGGCGATCGTGGCCGCACTCGCAGGCCCGCTGCTGTGGCCCTACGACTCGTCGGCGCAGGAGCTTGCACGCCGGCTCGAAGCCCCAAGCCTCGCGCATCCACTCGGCCTCGACGAGCTCGGCCGCGACATCCTCGCGCGGCTGCTTCAAGGCGCGCGCATTTCCCTGATGGTCGGACTGGCCGTCGTGTCGGTCTCCTCGACGGTGGGCATGCTGTTCGGATCGATGGCTGGCTATTTCGGCGGACGCGTCGACGACGTCATCAGCCGGGTGATCGACGTGCTGATGGCATTCCCTGGCATCCTGCTCGCCATCGCGCTCGTCGCGGTGCTGGGCCCGAGCCTCGTGAACGTCGTGCTCGCCCTGTCAATCATCGGCTGGGTCGGCTACGCGCGGCTCGTACGTGGCCAGGCGCTCCGCGCGCGTGAATTCGAATTCGTCCACGCGGCCCGTGCATCCGGCGCGAGCGCCGCCCGCATCGTCGTCCGCCACGTCCTGCCGACGGCGATTCCCGCCGTGCTCGTTCAGGCGACGCTCGGGATGGCCGGCGCGATCATCGCGGAAGCCGCATTGAGTTTCCTCGGCCTGGGCGTGCAGCCACCGACTCCAAGCTGGGGGACGATGCTGGATGCGGGGAGGGCGCACCTGTTTGACGCGCCTCACCTGACTGTTTTTCCGGGACTGGCGATTGCGACCCTCGTCCTCGGATTCAACTTCCTTGGGGATGGGCTCCGGGACCGCGTGGATCCGAAGATGGTACGGTAATCGGCTTCATCCGCCGGGCGAGTGCGAGTGCGTCACGATTGAACGGATCCTTGTCGAGCGCTCTCTGAAGCGTCGCCAGCGCCGCGGCAGGGAAGCCCGCCTGGAGCTGTGCCTCCGCCAGCTTGACCAGCAGCGGTGCGTCCGCACCGAGCGTTTCAATCGCGCGCTGATACCAGGCCGTGGCATCGCTCGCGTTTCCCTGCCGGATCGAGAGATCTCCGAGTCGTCCATACATCGCGCCGCGGCGACGGCCGTCCGGATCGTCGCCTTCGAGCGCGCGGTAGTCGAGCAGCGCGCGCAGGGCCAGATCGGAATGGCCCCGGCGCTCCGCCGCGTCGGCCAGGTAGTAATACGCCTGCGGATCGACCGGCATTTTTTCGGTGGCCTGTTGAAGAACGGTTTCCGCCAGATCGACACTCCTCGACAACAACAGCGCGCGACCGAAAAGCGTCAGCGCCTCGCTGCTGTCATCGCTGCCGACCGCGTCCTGCAGCGCGCGCAGCGCTTTGGTCAGGTCCACACGGTCGCCTCGGGGCTGCGCTTTTTCCAGCCACACGCGCCCGAGCGCGACGTAGGTGTAGGGATGATCCGGAAACTGCTCGGCGGCCCGCCCCAGCGTCGTCACGGCGCGGTCGAAGTCGCCGGCGCGAACATATGCAAGACCGAGCGCAACCTGGCGGCGCGGTCCGGGATCGAGGCTGACGAGCGCTTCGAGCTGCGCCATCCGTTCGTTCCCCCTGCCGAGCCGCCCGTAGAGATCAGCAAGCTCTTCGCGGGCGTGAACCATCGCTGGCGCCAGCCTCACTGACGTTTGCAGCGCGTTGAGCGCCCCGTCTCGATTCTGCGTATCGCGAAAGCACAGACCGAGCAGGTAGTAGGCTTCAGCAAACCGGTCGTCGATTGCGACAGCCTTCTGCAATGCCTCGATGGCACGCTCCGGGCGCCGTGCTGAATAGTTCGCGAGCGCGAGCTTGTAGAGGATGCGTGGCGATCGATCGTCCAGCTGGATGTACTTCTGGTATTCCTCGGCCGCGCGGTCGTATCGGAGCAGTGCGTAGTTGACGTCACCGAGCAGTTCCAGCGGCCGCGGCGCCAAGGGATCCAGTTCGGCGGCGTGGCGAAGGTCCCGGATGGCCGCATCCGCCGCGGGATCGAGCTTCACGGCTTCGTGGGAACGGTGCGGGGGCGAATCAAGCTGTTGTCGCCGGCGGTACGCCTGGCCTCGCTTCAAGTACCCGAGCATCGCGTCGCCCTTGAGCGCAATGGCGCCGCTGAAACTCTCGATGGCCGAGAACGTGTCGTCCCTGGCGAGGGCCGCGTCCCCCCGATCGATCAGTTGCCGGAAGTTCTGTTCCCGCCGTGCGGAGACATAGCCGTAGAGCCCCGCGACGCCGATCGCCAGGGCCAGCACGCCTAACACCAGGCGTCTCATGGCTACGAATTCTACTAGGTTCTACAGGGTTCTGCGGGGTTCTACGAGGTTCTACGGGGTTCGTTCTCGGGTTCTACGAGGTTCTGTAGGATCGTTGCCGTCCGCGCAGAACCCGCCGAACCCAGAACGAACCCTGTAGAACCCAGAACGAACCTTGTAGAACCCAGTAGAACCTCGCAGAACCTAGTGGAACCTTTAGGGGTTGGCGGGTTCTAACGTTACAAGGCAGGAGATCCCCCCGTCGGTGGGGTAGTACAATGGCAGAAGGACTGTCCGTGAAGCCAGTGCCATCCATTACCTGGACCGAAGTCGGCGGCCGCGAAGCGGCGTTGATTCAGCGGTGCGCCGCCGGTGACGAGGATGCCTGCGCCGAGCTCGTGGCCGAGCATCAGCGAATGGTGTATCAGCTCTCGCTGAATCTCCTCTGCGACCACAACGAAGCGCTCGATCTGTCCCAGGAAGTCTTCCTGCGTGTCTTCCGCACGCTGCACGGCTTCCGCGGGCAATCGGCCCTGCGGACCTGGATTTTCCGCATCGTCGTCAATCAGGCGAGAAACCGCCAGCGCTGGTGGCGGCGGCGGCACCGCTCCCAGCAGATCTCGCTCGACGAGCACATCATCAACCATGGCGAGCTGCCCGCCCCTGGCAACGGCGGATCGCCCGACAGGATTCTGGGCCAGAAGCAGCTGGCGGAGCGGATTCGGACGTCGCTCGATCGGCTGCCGTTCGATCAGCGCACGGCGATCATCCTGCGCGAAATCGACGGCCTGAGCTACGAGGAGATTGGCTTTTCACTGGGCATCGCGGTCGGCACCGTAAAATCGCGGCTTGCGCGCGCGCGTGAAGCGCTCCGCGCACAACTGAGGGATGCATGACGCTCTTGACCTGCGCAGCAGTCCGGCGGCGTCTCCAGGCCTTCTACGACCGCGAACTGCCGGTCGGCGAGCTCATCTCGGTCGAGGCGCACCTGCACGATTGCCCGCCGTGCACCCGGGATCTGGGGGAGATGCAGGACGTCGGCCGCGCGCTCCGGCTCGCGGCGGCGCCCGCGCCGCCAGACGACTGGAGGGGTGTGCGGTCCAGCGTGATCAGCCGCATGCGGGCTGAAGAGCATGAATCGTGGCCCGCGAAGGTTCGTCGCGCGTTCGACGATCTTCACCTGGTCTGGGTCGCGCTCGCCTCGACGGCCGCCACCTGTGTCTGTGCGGGCAGCGTCCTGTCGATGCTGCACTTTGCGTCGCCAGAGCGGGGGGACTCGCTTGCGGCCGTGATCGCCGTCATGGCCGCGCCATCCGGCTCGGATTTGAATCCGGCGCGGCTCGACGGCCGCATCCAGGCGCCAAGCGTGCCCGAAAACGGTGTCGTCTACGCGACGCTCGAGCGATCGATTCTGGATGGCGATCTCGTGGTGCCGCTCTCGGCGATTGTGACCCGCGAGGGACGCGTGTCCGGCCTGGAACTTCTCAACAAAATGCAGGATCGCCGCGAAGTCACCGACATCGTCGAAGCGCTCTCGCGCGGCAGGCTCGAACCCGCCCAGTTCGGGGGCTCGCCGGTGGCCGTGAACCTCGTGTGGCTCGTGGCCCACACGACGGTCAAGGGAAAAGCGCGATCCTAGGCGCGCCTTCTTACCGTCTTACTTCCGCGACAGCGGTGGCGACGTTGTTCATCGTGTCGGTCGCGCGGATGATCACGCTGCGCGCCACTTCGCTCTCGTCAAGCGTGACTTCGAATTCCTCGCGCTTCGAATCCGCGATGCCGTCCTTCGGAAACACCACCCGCCAGCGACTCGCATCGAGTGAGTATTCCACACGCTGGACCGGCGACTGATCGTCGCTGACGACGAAGCTGATCGTCGTGCGGGCGCCGGCCCGGGCGGCTGGCTGCAGCTCGATCCTGGGCGCCGTGTTGTCGATGTCGAAACTCTCGCTTTCCAGCTCGCCGGCGAGCGCGGTGCCGGGCGAATTCGACGGCGCATCCGACGCCACCACCTTGATGAAATACGTGCCGTCGGGCACCGACGTCGTGTCCCAGACGAAGATCGGATCGGTCAACGCCCGGTGGAGCGTTTTCCAGGACGTCTCGCCTTCGCGCCGGTACATGACGTCATATTGAAGCTTGTCGTCGTTATCGTCGTCTGCCTTCCACACGAACGCTTGCAGCCCCTTCTGATAAATCCGACGGCCCAGCGCGGGGGTGGAACCGGTTTGAAGGCTGGATGTTGACTGCGCCGGATTCTGCCCGCGCCCGTCGGATGTGTTGTCCTCGAACCCGGCAATCTCGAGCTCACCGGTCGAGAACGGCCGCTGGAAGACCGTCCCGGCGGGATGCACGGTGATCGACGTGACCTCCGGGCGCAGATTTCGCGGAAGGTAGGCCGTCGTGACAGATGTCAACACCGGCAGTTGTGAACCGTTCGCCGACAGCGCGGCGCGCCACTGCAGATAGCGCGCGTTCGGACTCACAATCTGCTCACCGGACGGATTGGAGTACACCTTCGACCACGTGCTCCACGTGTCGTCCGGCGTTGCGGTGTTGCCGGTGCGCGTGGCCACGGTGATCTCGCCGGGCGCGGCGTTCGCGTGCCAGCGGATGACACCCCAGCTTGCGACCGTACCAGCATCTCGCACGTCGGACTCATACGTACCGCGACGCGCCGGCGCAGGGGAGAGCGCGAAGAGTTTGCCTGGATTGCTGGCGGCGCCGATGATTCGGCCAGACGACTCGCGAAGGAGCGCCGTGACCTGGCGTGCCGTGGTGCGCGCCAGGAGCGTCGCGCGGGCGGGCTCGCCGGTCACGCGGAAGATCTTGCCTTCAGTGCCCGTCCCAACAAGCAGGCTCCCTGACGGCTCGATGACCAGATCGTATGGCGCATCATCGCCCGAGTCCCACATCAGGTCCCAGAGGCCGTCGGGGCGAATGCGATAGATTGCGCCTCGACCGCCGCGACGGGCCACCCGGGGGGTGGCCGAGACCGATGTCGCACTGCTCACCGGTCCTTCGACAACGCCGACGGTTGTAATTTCAGTCGAGACCGTCGGCACCGGCGCGCGAACCGGTTCCGGCACGGCGCTCTCTGTGGGCCGGCTCTCGGCACCCTGCGAGCCGTTCACGGCGACCGCATAGATCGTCCCATCCTCGGCCAGCCTGACGGCATGGATTTCACGGAACGGAGAGTCGAGCAGCACGAACGCCTTGCCTGAGCTGTCGATTCGAAACACGCGACCCGGCGACTCGGTGCCAGCGATCAAATCGCCAGACTTGGTGAAGGCCAGCGACACCACGTTGCCCGCATTGGTCTTATAAAAGCGCGTCCCCTGACCGTCGGGAGTGATCTTGTAGATCAGGCCCTTGTCGCCGGTTGCGGCGAACACGTTGCCTGACTTGTCAACGGCCAGCGCCCAGATGTACTTGTCCTCGGGGTCGAAGAAGGTCTTCGAGGTGCCATCGGCCGCAACCTGATAGATCTTTCCGTCAGGCGATGTCCCGACATACAGTCCGCCGTTCGGCGCGACCGCGAGCGCATGAACCTCGAGCTCGGACGCATCAAAGAACGTCGACAGCTTGCCGTCCTTCCCGACTTTGAGGACCTTGCCTTCGTTCCCGGTTCCGGCCCAGAGAGAACCATCGGCTCCCGAGACGACGGTCCAGAGAAATGGTGCGGCGGTCTCGGCAAGAAGAGACGCCGACGGCCCGGGGAACATCCGCCCGTCGCTGTCGATCGACAAGTCCTCGACGTCCCCTTTCAGGAAGTCGGCCTGCGTGGACACCGTCCAGAACGTCGGGGTCGAGGCGGTGACGCTCGCACAAATCGCCGCGGCGATCGCGGAGGCCATCACGAGCGTGCGGGTCCGGCGGAGACGAGAATCCAGGAACGGCCGCGACCAGCGGCCTCGTCGAGTTGTCAACATGTGAGTGGCGTCAGCAAAAAGGGAGGCGGCACACGGGTATCAACGGCCGCCGGGTCGCGATTCAACTTCGATGGTGAGCGTGCGCGAGCCGCTGACCGCCGAGTCCATCGCCACTTCCCATTCGCCAACCGCGGCGCTGCGAAGCGGCGTGTAGCTTCCGCCGTTGCTGTCGCTTTCGAGCACGGACAGCACCGATGGCGGCAACGACGTGAGCGCCTCGCCATTGACGACGGCGCCAGGCTTGCCGTTGAGCAAGCGGATGTAGATGCGGTTGTTGCGACGCGTGTCGTTCAGCACGCGAATCATCTGGGCGACACTCTGCGGCTGCAGCGAGCGTCGCATATCGCGCTGCTCCATCGCGTTCAGCTGGCGTCCGTCCGTGACCAGGATCGAAACCGAACCGGACACGTTCGCCGGGATCTCGATGGGCACCGTCGAGATCTTGTCCTCTCCGCGATAGCTGCGCGTGAGCACTTTCAGAGGAACCGTTCGGCCGGCGCGGGGGCGAAGCTCGTCAATCCACACTCGCTCGATCGTGGCCGTGCGCGACGACTCGGTCGCATCAATCGAGACGTTCAACCCGGTAACCGTGATGGGCTCACGATCGTTGCTCAGCAGCATCGTGATCGGCCCGGCGATCGCGGTTGCGGCCCCAAGCGCCCCGTTGTCGCCGGTGAAGACGTCCTCGAGAGTCAGGTCGTCGTGTCCCTTGATCTGCGCGCGACTCTTGATGGAGAACGTGGCGGCGCCGAACTGGCGCTCGTACGAAGCCAGCGTGTTGGCAAGCGCGACATACGTGAGGAGCGGAGTGAATACCTGGTCGTTGGCGATGTTGAACGTGAAGGCGCGTTTCCTGCTGCCGTCGTCGCGCTGAGATTGCAGCGAGACCGCCATGGGAATGACCACCGGGCCCTTGCCAAGCGTGCCGGCGATGGCCGTCTCGCGATCCTGCTGCATCGTCCCGATCACCTCTCCCATCGAGGAGATCTTGAACGACGACATGAGGCTGGGCATCATCGCGTAGACGTACGCGCGCGTCAACGGGAACTGCGACGGACCGACGTTGAAGAACGGATGCCCGAACGCATAGACGCGATCCCCATCGATGTGCGTGATCGTTCCGGTGGCGCCCATTTCCAGATCGCCACCGACAAGCGATACACCGACCGCGTCCCCTTCTCGCAGCGGGCCGGTCATCTTCTTGAGCTCCGGCGATCCCTGAGCCATCGCGCCGCCGACCACCGGCGTGAACCCCGCGGCGCCGAAGGCACTCGTCAGCATCGCGGCCGATTCCGGTTCGAAACCGTTCATCACGAGCGGGGTCGAGATCGGGCGCAGCATGGCACCAAGCTGAGAGCCAGTTGCCGAAGGCATGCCGATCACCTGGACGTCGGCCGGGCGATTCGCGAAGGGCGCCAGCCGCGCGTACGTCGCGCTCAGCGCTGCGGTCAACCCCTCACGGGTAATGGGAAGCTCGATCCTCCCTTGCGGCGTGGGAACGCGGCGACGCATTTCGGTCGCGTCCTTCATCTCGGCGATGGGCGTAATCCCGGCTATCGCTTCCGTTGGAAATGCACCGATCGAGTACGAGACAGCACCGATCAAACGACCGTCGATATAGACGGGGCTGCCGCTCATGCCGGCGGCAACCCCGGTTTTCGCCAGGGGCCCGCCCTCGAGCCGCGCGAGGATCAAGTCGCGCTGCGGCCCCTGCACGTTGTGCAGGACCCCGAGAATGTATGCCTTGAAATCCTGAAGCTCTGTGCCTTCGAACACCGTTCGACCGATGCCGACCATGCCCACTTTGATTTCTCCCACGGGCATGAGGGGAGCCGCCGCCGGAAGCGGTATCCAACAGACACAGGCCAGAGCAATCGCCGCAGCGAGAGTACGAATGTTCATGGGTCGTTGTAGGGAAACGTGTGTTGGGGCAGGGCCCCACACGATCCAGTTATAAGCGCTAACTACTTAGCGGTCAAGGAGAAAGGGCTCGCGCCCAGCGCCGCCGATTGACACCCCCAGTAACCGTCTGTTATTGTCTCCAACGTTTTGACGATGTCGCTTCCCAATCAGCCGTGTCGTTTCTGCCGCCGGACTTTTGCGTCCTATTGGTGGTGGTATGCGTCCGCTGAGGGGGCGATCCGCTAACCTGCACCGCAGGATCAGGATTTTCGAAAGCCTCCTCAGCCCTCGCTGAGGAGGCTTTTTTCGTTTTGGGAGACATGCGAAATCCTCTACTGTGCGCCACCGTCACGGGACGAACCATGGAGGAGCTGCGCCGCGCACGCGACGGCGCTCGCGTTCGCCGATCTCGTGGAAGTGCGTCTCGACCTGGTCGACCGGCCCGATGCCATTGGGGCGCTCGAGGGGCGACGGCGCCCCATCCTCGTGACGTGCCGCGCCCAGTGGGAGGGCGGCGGTTTCCAGGGGTCGGAGGAGGAGCGCGAGCGGCTCCTCTCGGAAGCCCAGAACGCCGGCGCCGAGTTCGTCGACGTCGAAGCCCGCGCCGAGTTCGTCTCGACGATCACCCGGCGACGCCGCGGGCGCGGCATCGTGTTGTCGCTGCACGCGTTTGGCGAGCCGCCATGCGATCTCGCCGAGCGTGCGCGCGCGATGCGCTCGACAGGCGCCGAGGTCGTGAAGATTGCCATCGAAGCGCGGCGCCTCGGGGACATGATTCCCTTGATGCGTCTCGCCGATCGGTCGGATTTCACCGATCCCGACGGCATGGACGGTCACGTCCTGCTCGCCATGGGGCAAGCGGGGGTACCGACCCGGGTGCTCGCCGCGCGGATGAAAAACCGCTGGACCTACGCCGGTGATGGCGTCGCACCGGGCCAACTCGCGGCAGCCCGGCTTCTTGGCGAGTTCGGGTTCCGACGAATCCGATCGGACGCTCAGCTCTTCGGCGTGGTCGGCAATCCGATCGCGCACTCGCTGTCGCCGGTGATGCACAACGCCGGCTTCAGCGCGCTGGGGATGAACGCCGTCTACGTTCCGCTCCAGGCAAGCGACGTCGAGGATTTCGTCGCCTTCGCACGCGACACCGGCATGACGGGGGCCAGCATCACCGCACCCTTCAAGGTGGGCATGCTGGCACACGTCGACGAGACCGACGAGATGGCGAGGCGGGTTGGAGCCGTCAACACGCTGGTCGTTCGCGAGGGAAAGTGGATTGGAGCGAACACCGACGTCGATGGGTTCCTGACACCGCTTGCAGGCCGAATGGCGCTCAAGGGCACGCGCGCATCCGTGCTCGGCGCGGGAGGCGCGGCGCGCGCAGTCGCCGTGGCGCTGGGTTCGCAGGGCGCAGCGGTCACCATCTGCGCACGACAGCCGGCCGCCGCGAAGGAAGTGGCCGCGCTCGCCGGCGGACAGGTGGGCACATGGCCTCCGAAGCCGGGCACGTGGGATGTCCTCATCAACGCGACCTCGTCGGGGGTTGCCGACCCGATGGACGGCGTTCCGCTCGACGGTGAAATCGTGTTCGACCTCGTCTATGCGCCCGCGCGCACGCCATTGCTCGTTCGCGCCGCACGCGAGGGCTGCCTGACCATCGGAGGAATCGAGATGCTCGTGGCGCAAGCCGAGCGACAGTTCGAGCTGTGGACCGGGATTCGACCACCCGCGGGGTTATTCAGATCGGCGGCAGCCGCCGCAACCGGCGACGACCACGTCGCAAATGCCGGGGGACAGGCGTGAAGCAGACAACGTTCGACGAGTTCGTGGAGCTGGCGCGGCGCGGCACATTTGTGCCGGTCGTCAAGGAAATCATTGCCGATCTTCTGACGCCCGTGTCCGCGTTTCTGAAAATCGCGGAGCACTCCGATTACGCGTTTCTGTTCGAAAGCGTGGAGGGCGGAGAACAGGTTGCGCGCTACTCGTTCCTCGGGAAGGATCCCTTCCTCGTCCTGCGGCAGAGCGGCGGACGCACCGTCACCGATCGATCGGGCGTCACCAGCGAATCAGATGAGCCGTTCGTTCGGAGCCTGCGGCGGCTGATGGCGGAATTCCAGTCACCGTTCGTCCCCGGGCTTCCACGCTTCACGGGTGGGGCCGTCGGATTCATCGGTTACGACGCCTCTCCGGTGTTCGAGCCCGCGTTGGCGGGCGCATGGTCGAAAGCTCCGTGGCGGGACAACGGCACCGCCGATCCGAAGCTTGAAGACGATGCGGGGTTCATGCTGTTCGACACGGTGCTGGCCTTCGATCACGTCAAACATCGCATCCTGATCATTGCGAATGCGCGGGTGACGGCTGACGAGGATCTCAACGCGCTGTATCAGTTCGCCTGCGCGAAGATTCAGTTTCTCGAGCGTGAGCTCGAACGCGGCCTCTCGCAACCGGAGTCGCGTTCCGGTGCGCCGCCCGCGATCCGCTCGAATATGGAGCGGGAGACCTACGAGGCAGGCGTCCGGTCGATCAAGGAGCGGATCGCGGCGGGCGACATCTACCAGGCCGTGCTGTCGCAGCGTTTCGAGGCGGATGTCACCGCCGACCCCTTTACGGTGTATCGCGCGCTTCGCCACGTGAATCCGTCCCCCTACATGTATTTCATCCGTATGGGCGGCCTTGCCATTGTCGGATCGTCGCCGGAGATGCTCGTCCGCGTGGAAGGCCGGCGAGTCGAAACACATCCGATCGCCGGCACCCGGCCGAGAGGGCAGAGCGACGAAGAGGATCTGCGCCTGGCCGAGGAGCTGAAACGAAACGAGAAGGAACGAGCCGAGCACGTGATGCTCGTAGATCTCGGCCGAAACGATCTCGGCCGCGTCTGCGAATTCGGCACGGTCAAGGTTCCGCAATACATGTCGCTCGAGCGGTACTCACACGTCATGCACCTGGTCTCGACCGTTGACGGCAAGCTGGCGGAAGAACGCGACCGTCTCGACGCGCTCGTGGCGTGCTTCCCGGCAGGGACCGTGTCCGGCGCGCCGAAGATCCGCGCGATGCAGATCCTGTCGGAGCTGGAACCCACGCGCCGCGACCTGTATGCCGGCGCAGTGGGCTACATCGACTTTGCCGGGAACCTCGATTTCTGCATCGCCATTCGAACGATCACGATTCGCAACGGCAAGGCGCGCGTCCAGGCCGGCGCCGGAATCGTCGCGGATTCGAATCCCGCGGCCGAGTACGAGGAGACGCGCGACAAAGCGCGTGCGCTTTTGACTGCCCTGGCTATGGCGGAGGCGGGGTTGTAGTCGTGGTGCTCCTGCTCGATAACTACGATTCGTTCACGTTCAATCTCGCGCAGTACCTGGGCGAGCTGGGCGCCGCGCCGGTTGTCCGCCGCAACGACGAGATCTCATTGGACGAAGTCGGCGCACTTCGGCCGGGGCACATCGTGATTTCTCCGGGCCCCGGACGTCCTGAGGATGCGGGGATTTCGGTCGAGCTGATCCGCCGGTTCGGACCAACGATCCCCGTCCTGGGTGTCTGCCTCGGACATCAGGGTATTGGCATCGCGTTCGGCGGCCAGGTCGTTCGCGCGTCACAGCTGATGCATGGCAAGACATCGTCCATTCAGCATGATGGGAAAGGCGTCTTCCGGGGCCTTCAACAACCGTTCGTCGCCGGCCGTTATCACTCGCTCGTGGTCGCTGAACCGCTGCCCGAGTCGCTCGAGATGGCGGCCAGGACCGACGACGGCACGATCATGGGCGTCCGGCACCGCTCGTACCCGGTGCACGGCGTCCAGTTTCATCCCGAGTCAGTGCTGACGGGCGAAGGCCGGCAGCTGCTCCGGAATTTCCTGGAGCTCTGACGAATCATGTTCTCCGTGCTCATCGAAAAGCTTCAGCGCCGCCAGGATCTCTCGATGGACGAGGCCTCGCAGGCGATGGAGGAGATCATGGAGGGACGTGCGCAGCCCGCGCAGATCGCCGGCTTGCTCATCGGCCTATCGATGAAAGGAGAGCGGCCGGCAGAGATCGTCGGGCTGGCGCGAACGATGCGCGCGAGGGCGACGCCTCTGTCGCGAAGCCATGCACCGGTGTTCGACACCTGTGGCACCGGCGGAGATCGAGCGCATACGTTCAATGTCTCGACAGTCGCGGCGCTGGTTCTCGCCGCGTGCGGCGTCCGGGTTGCCAAGCACGGCAATCGATCGGTCTCGAGCAGGTGCGGGAGCGCCGACCTGTTCGAAGCCCTCGGCGTTCAGATCTCCGCCGAGCCTGCCGTGGTGGAACGCTGCCTCGAAGAAGCCGGCATCGCGTTTTTCTTTGCGCCGACGTTTCACCCGTCGATGCGGCACGCGGGCCCGACGCGAAAGGATTTGGGAGTGCGCACCGCGTTCAACCTCCTCGGACCGCTGACGAACCCGGCCGGCGCCTCGCGACAACTCGTCGGCGTGCCGCGGCCCGAGTTGACCGAGCTTGTCGCACGCTCGCTCGCGCTCCTGGGATCGGAGCGCGCCTGGGTCGTGCACGGAGCCGACGGTCTCGACGAGATCTCGACGACTGGGTATACGAAAGTGTCGGAATGCCGGGGTGGCGCCGTCAACACGTTCTATGTGCACCCTGCGGATTTCGGATTGCCCAAGGCAAGCCCGGCGCAGTTACGCGGCGGCGATGCCGCGGAAAACGCCGCAATTGCCCGGCGCGTCCTGGCCGGCGAACGGGGCGCTCCCCGCGACATCGTCCTGTTGAATGCCGCCGCGTCGCTGCTGATCGCCGAGCGTGCGGGCTCCGTTGCAGAGGGCATCGCGCAGGCCGCCGCAGCCCTCGACGAAGGACGGGCGGCGAGAGTGCTCGAGACACTGGCCAGCAAGTCAAACGGCCATCGCGAGGTGAGTGCATGATCGCCGCGCCGGATCTTCTCGGGACGATCGTGGCGGCGACACGCCGCATCGTCGAAGTCCGTGAAGCGTCACAACCGGCACGCGCGCTCGCTGCGGAACAAACCCGGACACCTCGTGGCGTGGCATTTGCGGAGGCACTCCGAGGCGACGTCGAGACGAGCGCCCCGCGCATCATCGCTGAATGCAAGCGGCGCTCGCCCTCACGGGGAATCCTTCGCGCCAACTACGTTCCCGCTCAGCATGCTCGTGCGTACGCCGATGCCGGCGCCGTGGCGATATCCGTGCTGACCGAGCCCACGTTCTTTGACGGTGAGCCCGAGCATCTGAGGCAGGTGAGGGCGGTCGTGGACGTGCCGCTCCTCCGCAAAGACTTCATCGTTACTGAATACCAATTGATCGAAGCCGCGGTGCTTGGCGCCGACGCGGTGCTGCTCATCGTGGGCGCGCTTGAACAAAGGCAATTGAAGGCGCTCCTCGCCGCGGCGGGAGATCTGTCGCTGGCCGCCCTGGTCGAGGTGCACGATCTCGACGAACTGCGGCGCGCCATCGATGCCGGCGCGGGGATTATCGGGGTCAACAGTCGCAACCTTCGAACGTTGTCGGTGGATCCGGCCGTGCTCGATCGCGTGGCCGCCGAGCTCCCGGCCGGCGTCACGGCCGTCGCCGAGAGCGGCATCCGGACCGCGGATGACATCGCACGACTGAGTCGCATTGGCTATCACGCGTTCCTGGTGGGCGAGCGGCTCATCGCGCAGCCGGACCCCGGCGCGGCGTTGCGGGAGCTGCGCGCATGATCCCGAGAGTCAAGGTGTGCGGCATTTGCCACGCCGAGGATGCGGAGCTGGCGATTGCGCTCGGCGCGGCGGCCATAGGCTTCGTGTTCTGGCCTGCCAGCCCCCGCTACTGCGAACCGGACCGGGCGCGAGCCATCGCGGCGCAGCTGCCGGCACACATCACGGTGGTCGGGGTCTTCGTGGATCAGCCGGTCGAGCAGGTGATTCAGATCGCGCAGCACGTGCCGCTCCGCGCCGTCCAGCTGCACGGATCCGAGTCGATCGCGGAGTACGATCGCGTCCGTGAGCCTTTGATCAAGGCCGTGCCGGTCCTGGAAGGACTCGACCCGTCTGCGGTCGACTTCCTGCCCGAAGGCGTGACGGTCCTGCTCGATGCACACGATCCCATTCGTCGTGGCGGCACGGGACGGACGGTCAACTGGACGATCGCGGCGGCGATCGCGGCGCGACGACGGATCATTCTTTCGGGCGGGCTGAACGCGTCAAACGTGCGGGATGCGATCGCCGAGGTCAGGCCGCACATGATCGATGTCTCATCCGGCGTCGAGTCGGCGCCAGGACGGAAGGACGCGGGAAAGCTGGAGGCGTTTTTTGCTGCAGTTGGAGCGGCGTGAATCTTCCATGAATCCATCATTCGGACGGCGAGACCCGGACGCGCGCGGCTACTACGGCGCCTACGGCGGACGTTTCGTGCCGGAGACGCTCGTCGCCCCGGTCGAAGAGCTGGAGCGCGCCTACCTTGCCGCCCGCCAGGACGAGAGCTTTCGTTCGAGCCTCACGTCTCTCCTGCGTGACTACGTCGGGCGTCCAACGCCGCTCTACGAAGCGAAGCGTCTGTCGCAATCTCTCGGCGGTGCGCGGATCTTCTTCAAGCGTGAAGACCTGGCGCATACGGGCGCGCACAAGATCAACAACGCCCTCGGACAGGCCCTTTTGGCGCAGCGGATGGGGAAGCGGCGCGTAATCGCCGAGACCGGGGCCGGCCAGCACGGCGTCGCGACCGCGACTGTCTGCGCGCTGCTGGGCCTGGATTGCGATGTCTACATGGGCGCGGAAGACATGGAACGCCAGTCACTCAACGTCTTCCGCATGCACCTGCTGGGAGCGTCGGTTCGGCGTGTGGAGGCAGGCGCGCGCACGCTGAAGGACGCCATCAACGAAGCCATGCGCGATTGGGTCACCACCGTCGCCGACAGCTATTACCTGCTCGGGTCCGTGCTGGGTCCGCATCCCTACCCACTCATGGTCCGCGAATTCCAATCCGTCATCGGCCAGGAAGCCCGCCGTCAGTGCCTCGACGCCGTCGGCCGGCTCCCCGACGCCATCGTCGCGTGCGTCGGCGGCGGGAGTAACGCCATGGGCATCTTCGATGCGTTCATTGACGATCGCTCGGTGCGGCTGATCGGCGTCGAAGCCGGCGGTCATGGTATTCAGCCCGGGCAGCACGCGGCGAGATTCGCAGGAGGAAGCGGCGGTGTGCTCCAGGGAACGCGGAGCTACGTGCTGCAGGATGAGAACGGGAACATCGAGCTGACGCATTCAATCTCTGCCGGCCTCGACTACGCGGCGGTCGGGCCCGAGCACGCGTGGCTGCACGATTCGGCACGCGCCGAGTACACCTGGATTGGCGATGCGGACGCGCTGGTCGCGTTCGAGCGGCTCGCTCGGTCGGAAGGCATTCTGCCCGCGCTCGAGTCGTCGCACGCGGTCGCTCACGCATGCCGCCTCGCGCCAACGATGAAACGTGATGAGATTCTGCTCGTGAATCTCTCGGGTCGTGGCGACAAGGACGTCATCAGCGTGCAGAAGGCGCTCGACGCGCGGGCGGGGAAGAGCTGATGTCGAAGATCCAGGACGCCTTCGAGCGGCTTCGCCGCGAGCGGCGGGGCGGCATGGTGACCTTTGTCACGGCGGGCGATCCCGACGCCGAAACCTCCGCGCGAATCCTCGTGGCGCTGGCCAAGGGCGGAGCCGATATTCTCGAGGTGGGCGTGCCGTTCTCGGATCCGTTGGCGGACGGTCCCGTCATTCAGCGGGCCACCGAGCGTGCGCTGGCTTCCGGCATGACGCTTCGCGGCACGCTCGATGTGGTGCGCACGGTCCGTCGATCCGTCGACACGCCGGTTGTGCTCTTCACATACGCGAACCCCGTCCTCCGCATGGACCCGGCTGTATTCGCGCGAGAAGCCCGTGAGGCAGGCGTGGACGGTGTGCTCATCCTCGACTACCCGGTCGAAGAGGCCGAACCCCTTCGAGCGCCGCTGGTGGCGGCCGGGCTCGATCCAATCTTTCTCATCAGTCCGACGACGACGGATGGCCGGATTCGACGATCGGGTGAACTGGGCCGAGGCTTCCTGTACGTCATCTCCCGGCTCGGTGTGACGGGCGTCCGCGACCGCCTCGCAGAGGATGTCACGGATCTGGTGGCGCGCGTGCGGGCGCAATCGTCGCTGCCCGTCGCGGTCGGGTTCGGGATTTCATCCCCCGAACACGTCGCCGAGGCGTGCCGATCGGCGGACGCGGCCGTCGTTGGCAGCGCGCTGGTCAACGTGATCGCAGAGCATGGCGCGGCGCCGGATGTCGCCGAGCGGGCAGGCGAGTATGTGCGATGGCTGAAGAGCGCAATGTGAAACGCATCGACGAGCTTCGTCAGCAGATCGACGACATCGACGCGCAACTCGTCGAGCTTCTGAGCAGGCGGGCGGCGTGCGCCCTGGCGATCGGGCACGAAAAGAAGCTGGTCGGCCTCGAGGTCTATCAGCCCTCGCGTGAAGCGGAGGTCCTCACTCACGTTCAACGCATCAACAAGGGCCCGCTGCACGACGAAGCGGTGAAACGATTGTTCGAACGAATCATCGATGAAGCGCGGCGGCTCGAGCGCCTCGCCGACACGGATCAACAGGCGACGTAGGACGATTCACTAACATGAGAGGCTCAAAGAGGTAGTTATGGTCGTAGTCATGCAGGAGCGCGCCACCGACGAACAGGTCCAGCGCGTCATTTCGCAACTGGTGGAAATGGGCTTCGACGTTCACCGCTCGACGGGCGCGCTGCGCACCGTCATCGGCGCGGTGGGCGGCAACCGGGCCGGCGACCCACGGCTGCTGGAAGTACTGGACGGTGTGCAGGAAGTCCTGCGGATCACCGAGCCGTACAAACTGGCCAGCCGCACGTTCAAGCCGGAAAACAGCGTCGTCTCGATCGGCGATGTGCGGATCGGCGGCGATGAAGTGATTGTGATGGCAGGCCCCTGTTCGGCCGAAAACGAAGACCAGGTCGAAGCCGCGGCGTCCGCGATCAAGCGCGCGGGCGCCAAGGTGCTCCGCGGGGGCGCCTTCAAGCCTCGCAGCTCTCCTTACAGCTTCCAGGGGCTTGGCGAAGAAGGCCTCCGGCTGCTGCGGAGCGCCGCCGACCGGCACAACCTGAAGCTGGTGTCGGAGGTCATGGACATCAGCCAGCTCGACATGATGCAGCGCTACGCCGACATCCTGCAGGTGGGCGCGCGCAACATGCAGAACTTCACGTTGCTCCGCGAGCTGGGTCACGTGCGCACGCCGATCCTCCTGAAACGCGGCATCTCCGCGACCATCGAGGAATGGCTGCTGTCGGCGGAGTACATCCTCGCCGGGGGCAACATGAACGTGATGCTGTGCGAGCGCGGCATTCGGACGTTCGAAAGCTACACGCGCAACACGCTCGATATCTCCGCGATTCCCGTCGTGCGCAAGTTGAGCCATCTGCCGATTCTCGTGGATCCAAGCCACGGAACGGGCTTGCGCGACAAGGTCGCGCCGATGGCGCGCGCGGCGGTCGCCGCGGGCGCCGACGGACTGCTCATCGAGGTGCACCACGATCCCGATCACGCGTTGAGCGACGGCGCGCAGTCGCTGTTCCCGTCGCAGTTCGATCGGTTGATGGCCGAACTGCGCATCATCGCCCCGGCAATCGGTCGCAGCATCTGTCTCGAGCCGGTCGCACGGCGTGGATGGGGTGTGTAAAGGGATAAGTCGGTGAGCGAAAGCGCAGAACAGCGTGATGGCGGGCCCTTTGGGCGCATCGCCATCGTGGGCTTCGGGCTCATTGGCGCCTCCGTGGCCCTGGCGGCACGCAGGCGGTGGCCCGCCGCGGAGCTGATCGCGGTCGATCGACCGGACGTCATCCAGTCGGCGATGCGAACGCACGCGGCGGATATTGGCGGCGGCGATCTCGCGTTGTGCGAGGATGCGGATCTCGTCATCCTGGCCGCTCCCGTTCAAACCAACATCCGCATCCTGTCGGAGTTGCCTCGCTCGGTCAGTGGCGAGGCCGTCGTGACCGATGTGGGAAGCACCAAGCGGCAGGTCGCTGCGGGGGCTGGACAGTTGCCAGAGAGGCTCCGGTTCGTCGGCGGGCATCCGCTCGCCGGCGCGGCGACCGGCGGGCTCGAGGCGGCACGGTCGGACTTGTTTGACGGGCGCGCCTGGATTCTCACGCCGGTTGACGAACGCGAGACCGCGGTGGCGCGACTTTCGACCTTCATCGCCGGTCTCGGAGCGACGGTGCACGTCATGACCCCGGACGCGCACGATTCGGTCGTCGCCTATCTGAGCCACCTGCCACAGCTCACCGCCACGGCGCTGATGCACCTCGTCGGCGAACGCGCAGGCTCCGCGGGACTCGCGCTGGCCGGGCGCGGGCTGCAGGACACGACGAGGCTGGCGTCGAGCCCGCCGGATATCTGGCGCGACATCGCGGCCACCAACCAGGATCACATTGCCCAGGCGATCGACGAGCTCGTTGAGGTTCTCACGCGGATGAAAACCAGCGGGGAGGCGCTCGATGAGACGTTTGAGTCCGCCGCCCGGTGGAAGCATGTGCTCGAGGCGGACCGCACACAATCATGAACGGCCGACAGGTCACCGCAACGCGAACCTATCTCGAGATGCACAGCCCGTCGGATCTGGTGCACGCACGATTACCGGGCGCCGAGTGGCGCGTTGATCACATGCGCGACTGCGCTCCAGCGTTCTGGCGTTTTCTTTATGCCGAAGTCGGCCGCGAGTATCACTGGGTCGATCGTTTGCCCTGGTCACCTGAAGAGATTCATGCGTACATCACGGATCCAGCCGTGTCCGTGTGGCTGCTGAGTGTATGGGACTCGCCGGCGGGCTACTTCGAGCTTCGACGCGAGGGCGACGACACTGAACTCGTCTACTTCGGGCTCCTGCGCTACTTCCACGGACGGGGGCTCGGTGGACATTTCCTGACCCAGGCCGTCGAGCGCGCGTGGGAAACAGGCGCCAGGCGCATCTGGGTTCACACCAACACGCTCGATCACCCCGCTGCGCTGCCCAACTACCTGAAACGGGGCTTCAGGGTGTTCAAGACCGAGGACTATCTCATCGAAGTGTGAGGCCTTCACGTGTCGGCACGTGCATCTCGACTCGTGAACATCGCCGCTATACTGCAAGAGATGCCCCCACTCTGGGAACCATCGGCCGAGCGCATCGCCAGATCAAGGCTGACCGCAGTTCATCCGCCACGTGTGCGACTCAACCGGGAAGACGATCGCCGCATACGACGATCTCTATCGCTTCTCCATCGATCACCCCACCGACTTCTGGCGTGAAGTCTGGACGTTCTGCGCGATACGCGGCGAGATGGGCACGCGCGTCGTTGACGACATCGAGAAGATGCCCGGCGCGCGATTCTTTCCAGACGCGACCCTCAACTATGCGGAGAACGTGCTGCGCCGGCGTGACGGTGGGACGGCCATCATCTTCAGCGGAGAAGGTCGCCGGCGGGAGATGAGCCACGAGGAGCTGTACGCCCAGGTGGGACGATTTGCGGCGGCGCTCCGCCGGATCGGAATCCGGCCAGGCGAGCGTGTGGCCGGATACATGCCAAACCTGCCCGAGACGATCGTCGCGGCGCTCGGTACGGCCGCGGTGGGCGCGGTCTGGTCGTCCTGCTCGCCAGACTTCGGCGTGCAGGGGGTGCTGGATCGGTTCGGTCAGATCGAACCGCGCGTCCTGGTCTCGGTCGACGGCTATTTCTTCGGCGGAAAATGTCACGACGTCATGCCGCGCCTCGGCCAAATCGCCGGCACGCTGCCATCGGTCGAGCGGACGGTCATCGTCCCGTACGGCGGGTCTGCGACGAACGGACCGCCCATTGCGCGATCGGTCTCGTGGGCTGACTGGCTCGCGAACGAGCACGATGATCCTGTATTCGAACGTCTGCCGTTCAATCACCCGCTGTACATCCTGTATTCCTCGGGAACGACCGGCGTTCCCAAATGCATCGTGCACGGAGCGGGCGGCACGCTGATCCAGCACCTGAAGGAACATCAGCTCCACTGCGACATCCACCCGGGCGACCGGGTTTTCTATTTCACGACCTGCGGCTGGATGATGTGGAACTGGCTCGTCACGGCTCTTGCGTCTGAGGCAACGCTCCTGCTGTACGACGGATCCCCGTTTCATCCCGACGGGACCGTCCTGTTCGACTTCGCCGACGAGACCGGCATGACGTTCTTCGGCACGTCCGCCAGATTCATCGATGCCGTGAGCAAGGCCGGCTTGTCACCCGTCACGACGAATCGCCTCTCAACTGTTCGGACGATGACCTCGACGGGTTCGCCCCTTGCGCCCGAGAGCTTCGACTTCGTGTACAGCCACGTCAAGCGCGATATTCACCTGGCCTCCATCTCGGGCGGAACCGACATCGTCAGTTGTTTCGTCCTGGGTGTCCCCACAGCACCGGTGTGGAAAGGCGAGATTCAGGGGCGCGGACTCGGGATGAAAGTGGACGTGTTCGACGAGCGCGGGCGCACGCTCCCATCCGGCGAAAAAGGCGAGCTCGTGTGCACGTCGCCTTTTCCGTCCATGCCGCTTGGGTTCTGGAACGACCCCGACGGGCGCAAGTATCACAACGCCTATTTCGAAAAGTTCCCGGGCGTCTGGCGGCACGGCGACTACGCCGCGTTCACTCAACACGGCGGTGTGATCATCTACGGCCGCTCGGATGCGGTGCTGAACCCTGGCGGTGTGCGAATAGGGACCGCCGAGATTTACCGCCAGGTGGAGCAGCTCGACGAAGTACTGGAGAGTCTCGTCATCGCCCAGCAGTGGGATCGCGACGAACGCATCGTCCTGTTCGTGCGGCTCGAGGACGGCCTGACGCTCACGCCAGCGATCGAAGATCGGATCCGCCGCCGGATCCGGGAAAACGCCTCGCCTCGGCACGTACCTGCCCGAATCGTGCAGGTCACGGAAATCCCTCGCACGAGGAGCGGAAAGATCGTTGAGCTTGCCGTGCGTGACGTCGTGCACGGGAGGGATATCAGAAACCGGGAAGCCATCGCGAATCCCGAAGCCCTCGAACAGTTCCGGAATCGGGCGGAGCTGCAGTCTTAGTCTCAACCCGAGGGGCTTCGCCCCTCGGCACGCCTCCGCTAAAGCTTCGGCGATGTCCGCCGTAGCCTTGGCGAAGGCGGAACTCCCCGACACGCGCTCTCGCGCGCCGCTTCGACGGCGCGCTCCGATCGCGTGGCTCGCTCGCACGGCTCGCTCGCATCTTGGAGTGAGCGTCAGGTTTATGAGACAACTTCTAACCTAATGTGATGATCAAGATCAGACTGGACGTGCTGGCCGGAATTGCCCGTCACGCCAGGCACGTTGCGCCGATCGAGTGCTGCGGGTTGCTTGCGGGGAAAGACCATCTGATCGACGAGTACATTCGGACGACCAACATCAAGGCCAGCGAGGTCGCCTACCAGGTGAATCCGATCGAGCACATCACAGCGATGAAAGGCCTGCGGGTTCGAGGCCGGAGCGTCCTTGGCGCGTACCATTCGCACCCTCGGACCGCTGCCGTGCCTTCCGCCACGGACGTGGCGGAAGCCCACTACGATGGCGATTTCCTGTATCTCATCGTCTCGCTCGGCAGCGAACCGCCCGAGATCCGAGGCTATCGTCTGGTTGGCCGCAGGCTGGAAGCCGCGGAATTCGAGGCGGTGGTTTAGGCTGGTCGTATCCGAGGGGCTTCGCCCCTCGGACTCCCCAACACGCTCTCTCGCGCGCCGCCTTGCCGGCGCGCTCCGTTCGCGTGGCTCACTCGCTGGCGCTCGCTCGCGTCGCCAGTATTGCTTTTCCGAGCCCGTTTGGATTTACGAGCTAGCTTCTCTAGCGATCTATACCGCCGGGATCGCGCACGCCCGGACGTACTTTCACGTCCGTAGACCCGCGGGCGACCACCTTGTTCTTCTGCTTCAGTCGAAACTCGACGCGGTAATCGCCGGCCACGTTGAACGTGTGATCGATCGTGAAGTGGCGCTTGATTTCGCTCTTCCCGGCTTCGTACGGATCGCAGTCGGTCTTTGATTCGGACCGTGTGTCATCACCCCAGTCCCACTCGACGCTGGCGCAATACAGATCCTCGGAATCGTCTCCCTTGAGATCGGCGGTCAGGACCATTCGCGCAGGGGAAAATCCGACGATCGGGGAGACCTTGACAGACACGCTCGGCTTGGCGGGTTTCTTGTCCTGGCCGGAAGCCTGCAGGGGAATGGCAAGAGCTGACGCACAAAGAATCGCCGGAACCGCGCGGCGAACGGCACGCACGTGCATGGCAACCTCCGGGAGGGCTTCCTCTGACGCTCGAGATGCAGCAGGCAGGCCCGGTGGAGCGGCCTCGCCGTTACGCCGATCCTACCATGCTGAGTCGCGCCTATCGACCGACAAATCGGTAATCTCCTTTATAATTAGCGAATTGGTAAGTCGGTGAATTGGTGAATTGGCGCGCCGGCCTGGGACGCGCCCCCGAGTCGGTTGAGTCGCCGACTTCCTGAATTCACCAATTCGCGAATTCGCGAATTCACCAATTCACCAATTCACCAATTCACCAATTACAATTGACCGATGCCTCCAACCGCGTCCCTGCCCGCGATTGCCCTGAGCGCCGCGTCACCTGCCGACATCGATACCGATCTGCTCGCGGTGCCGATTTTCGAGGGCGACGACCTGGCGTCGGACCTTCGTGCGATCGATGCGGCGACCGGCGGAGCGCTGATGCGCGCCCAGGAATCCCTGGAGCTCCGGGGCAAGCCGTTCGAACTCGTGATCACGCCGATCACCAGCGACTGGCGGCCCTCGCGGGTCGCATTCATCGGGGCCGGCCCGCGCTCGCAGTTCACGACCGAGCGCTTGAGGCGAATCGCTGGCGCCGTCGCACTCGGCGCACGTCAGCGCCGGGTTCAGCGGTTGGCCTGGCTCAATCGCGGCGATATCCCGCTTCTGGCGGCGGTTCAGGCGGCAACCGAAGGGATTGCCCTGTCAGCATTCAGCCCGGATCGCTACAAGAGCGGAGAGCGTGGCGCTCCGCCGATCGATCAGGTGTTGATCGTCGCAGTCTCGGTCGATCACCCGGCCGAGGTCGAGGCCGCCATCGAGCGTGGGCGGATTCTGGGCGAGTCCTCCAACATTGCCCGAGAGCTCAGCAACGAGCCGTCGAACGTGCTGACACCGGCGATCTTTGCGGAGCGCGCCACTGAAATTTGCGAAGCCGCAGGAGTGTCTGTCGAAGTTCTGGACGAGCGCGCGATTGCGAAGCTCGGGATGGGGCTTCTGCTCGGTGTCTCACGCGGCAGCGCCGAACCTCCCCGCGTCATCGTGATGCGCCACCGTCCCGCGGGGGCGCCGGCTGCGCCGGTGCTCGGACTGGTTGGAAAGGGCATCACGTTCGACACGGGTGGCATTTCCATCAAGCCGGCTGACGGCATGGAGCGCATGAAAGACGACATGGCCGGAGGCGCGGCGGTGATCTGCGCCATGCGTGCCATCAGCCTGCTCAACGCGCCGATCAACGTGATTGGTGTCGTGCCCGCCACGGAGAACATGCCCGGCGGCCGCGCGTTGAAGCCGGGCGACGTCCTGACGTCGGCGTCCGGCAAGACGGTCGAAGTGATCAACACCGACGCCGAGGGCCGGCTGATCCTCGGCGACGGTCTCTGGTACGCGCAGCAACTCGGCGCAACGCACCTGGTCGACGTGGCCACGCTCACTGGCGCAGCGGTCGTGGCGCTGGGGAAGGTCACATCCGCCATTTTCGGCCAGCCCGCGGAGTGGGTTGACGTCGTTCGTCAGGCATCCGAGGACGCCGGCGATCGCTGCTGGCCGATGCCCCTGTACGACGAGTATGCCGAACAGCTGAAGAGCGAGATCGCCGACATGCTCAACACCGGCGGCCGGCCGGCGGGCGCCTGCACCGCCGCCATGTTCCTGAAAGAATTTGCCGGCGGGCTGCCCTGGGCCCACCTCGACGTGGCCGGCACGGCGTGGTCCGACGAAGCGAAACCGTGGATGGCGAAGGGCGCGAGCGGCGTCGCCGTTCGAGGGCTTGCGGAACTCGCCTTCACCAGCGCGAAGTGGCGATGACGATCCAGCAGGCCCCGATCATCGTCCACGTCGTCCAGCCGCCGATCGAATCGACGACGGTCGGCGACGTGTTGATTGGCGCGATCGGTTTGACCGGGCTTCTCGTGCTGGTGGCGTTACTGCTCGGGAGCGCGTTCGGCGGCGCCCTGATCGGGCTCAAGATCCTTCGGCGCCGGCGAAACGCGGAGGCGGAGGAGCAGTCCGAAATCATCCATATTTTCTGAACCAGAAGCCAGCAGCCAAGCCAGCAGCGCAGCACAGCCAACGACTTACCTCGCGCCCAGACCCACTACCCCCGCGCGCGGTCTCTTCAGCGACTCCTGATACTTCACGACGGCATCGAACAACGCTTCGGCGATCTGTTGCCGATATGCCGTGCTCTTCAGCAGCTGGCCTTCCTGTTTGTGGGTCACGAAGGAGATCTCCGCGAGCACGCTCGGCATCGACGCTCCGATCAGCACCACAAACGGCGCCTGTTTCACGCCGAGATCGCGCAGCTGCTTGTTGCGCGTGGCCAGGCGTTTGACCATCGAGCGCTGCACCAGGTCGGCGAAATCGCGTGATTCATCGAGCTTGTTGTTCAGCGCGATGGCCTTCACGATGTCCGGCAGGCTGTGCATCGCACGTCCAGAGGCCGAATTCTCGCGCGCGGCGACTGCCTCGGCGTCCGGATTCGACGCGAAATTCAGGAAGTACGTCTCCACGCCCCGGGCGTGAGGATTGCGGCTGGCGTTTGCGTGAATCGAGAGAAAGAGATCGGCGCCTTCACGGTTGGCGATTGACGTGCGCTCTTCGAGCGGCACGAACACGTCGGTGTCGCGCGTCATGACGACCTCGACACCGGGCTGTTTCTGAAGAAGCTTGCTCAATCTCGTCGCGACATCCAGCGTCAGCTCCGATTCGTTCACACCGTTCGCCTGCGCGCCTGGATCGTGGCCGCCGTGCCCCGCGTCAATCACGACGCGCGCGACTCCCAGTCCGAGCTGACGCGCCAACGAGAACTTCCCGTCCATGTTCGCGGACGGCGCCGCCGGGGAGCTCGGCGCCGGGGTTCGCACACCCACCGGTCTTGGAGGCACCTCCGGCAGCGGTTCGGACTTCAATTTCCTCACAGACGCCGACGTGAGTGGGGCCACCGTCAGCGACGGCACCGGCACCGGAGGAATCACGACGTTGGCAGGAGGCCTGGATAGCTCCTTCCGCGCGCGCGTGTCGGCGTCGAGTGTGGGTTTCAGATCCGGCTGGACCGTCCTGGAGGATCCGCGGCTGGCCGCCACAGGCGAGCTCATCGAGACGGCTTCGGCCTTGGGACCCATGGCGTTGCTCGCCTGCGGCTTGAAGTCGATGACGAGCCGGTACGGACTGTAGAGCGTAAACACGCTGAAGCTGTCCACACCCTGCATGTCGAACACGATGCGAGTGGTCGACTGAGGATGACGACCCAGGCGAATCTCGCGAACGATCTCATCGCTGTATCGCAGGGTCGCGTCGAGCAGCGACGGGACCGGCCTCGTGCCCCTCAGATCGAAAAACACACGCCGCGGATTCTCGAGGCGCTCGGATCGAAACGAGGTTTCCGCATCCATTTCAATCGTGACGCGCATGCCATCCGGGATTGCCGTTCGCTTGATGTCACGAATGAGCACCGGCATCGGCAGGTCCGACACGGATCCTGGCGCACCGGAGGAGGTTCCTATTGGTCTCGAATCGAGCTGGTCTACGGGAACGAGCGGAACCGGGATGGCCGGGTCGGCACTCGCAGTCGCCTCGACCTGCCCGAGCGCCCGCAGCGCCTGATCCACGCCCGATCGCAGAGAGCTGGCGGGATACTCCTGCTTCAATCGCGCGAAGTATCTCCTGGCCGCCTCTCGATCGGACACCTGGCCAAATCGCTCGAAGGCCAGCGCGGCCAGGTTGCCGGCCTGCCAGAGTGCGTTGTCGCTGTAGCCGCTGGCGGGGAAGCGCCGCACGAGCGCGTCGTACGCGCTCATCACGCTCCGGAATTCGGCGATGGTTGGCGGCTGTTCGGCGCTCCGCAGCGATTGCTCGCGCCCGAGCACGCGCTCGTAGATTGTCTTGGCCGATCCGCTGCTGGCGGCGACGGGCACCGCCAGCGTGCAGGCCAGCATCAGCAGCGTCGCAGGAGTCCTGAGCGTCATAGAGCTACCTCAGTTGCGCGTCCACTTCATCGAAGTAGTCGGGTTTCACGAGGACCTCGCGCGACTTTCCGCCGGCGGCCCCCGAGATGCCAGACACGAGTCCTTCCGCTTCCATCATGTCGACGAGCCGCGCAGCGCGGCTGAAGCCGATTCGGAGCCGCCGCTGCAGGTACGACACCGACGCCTGACCGCTCGACACCACGATGCGCGCGGCCTCCTCGTACAGATCGTCCTTCTCGAACTCCATCTCGGCAGCGGCCTTCTTGTCTTCCTCGGTAATCGACTCGTCGTAAGTCGGTTTGCCCTGCTTGCGCAGGAAGCTCGCGAGCCTCGCGCTTTCCTGCTCGGAAATGTAGGGCCCGTGCAGGCGGACGAAGCGCGACGACGCGGGAGGCAGATACAGCATGTCGCCCTTCCCGAGCAGCTGTTCCGCGCCGTTGCCGTCGAGAATGGTTCGCGAGTCGATCTTCGACGACACGCGGAATGAGATGCGTGCAGGCAGGTTGGCCTTGATGAGACCCGTGATGACGTCCACCGAGGGCCGCTGCGTGGCCAGAATCAGGTGGATGCCGACCGCGCGCGCCATCTGCGCGAGCCGGCAGATCGATTCCTCGACCTCGCTGCTGGCCACCATCATCAGGTCTGCGAGCTCGTCGATGAGCACGACGATGAAGGGAAGCGCATGGATTTCGTTTCCCTTCGGATCGAGAACCGGTCCCTTGCTCTCCGCCTGCGCCAGCTTGAAGTTGCGGTTGAACTGTTCGATGTTCCGCACGCCGACGGCCGCCAGCGTCTTGTAGCGTTCCTCCATTTCGCGAACGGCCCACTTCAATGCATTGGCGGCCAGCTTGGGATCCACGACCACCGGCGTCAGCAGGTGCGGAATGTCTTCGTACATCCCCAGCTCGAGCCGCTTTGGATCGATCATGATCAGCCGCACGTCGTCGGGAGTGGCGCGGAAGAGGATGCTCGAAAGCATGGCGTTGACGCTGACCGATTTGCCCGTGCCCGTCGATCCCGCAATCAACAGGTGCGGCATCGTCGCCAGGTCGCTGACGAACGGTTCGCCGTGGATCGTTTTTCCGAGAGCAAGGGTGAGCCGCGACGCGGATCGCTTGTAGGCATCCGCCTCGAGAAGTTCCCGCATCGAGATCAGCTCGCGATTTGGATTCGGGATCTGGATCCCGACGGTCGACTTGCCAGGAATGCGATCGATCAAGACCGACTCGGCCCGCATTGCCAGGCACAGGTCGTCGGCAAGGCCGGTGACCTTGCTGTACTTCACCCCTGCGTCAGGCTTGAACTCGTACGTCGTGACGACGGGACCGGGGTGGATCTGAACGACCGAACCTTCTACCGAGAATTCGCGGCATTTCTCTTCGAGCAACCGCGCGCCGTCCATCAGCTCGCGCTCGTCGATCTTGCGTTCCCCCCTTGGCGCGTCGAGCAGGGCCAGGGGCGGAAGCGTGTAGGCCCCTTTGCGCCGCTCCGCGGGAGCCTTTTCCGGTTCGGGCAGCGGAAGCGGAGGCGCAACCGGCGGCGGCGGGCGCTTGATGGTCGCCGACGGCGTGGGCCGCGACGAAGCCGCCCTCAACGCAGCGGCCGCGGCTTCGACCATGGCGGCGGTTCGTGACGGCTTCTTCGGCTGCGCGTCAGGCGCTGCCGGCTTGACTGCGGACCGCGCCCCGGCGTCAGCGACCGGGCGAGGCGCGTCAAGCTCGGAAGGCCGGCCGGCGATCTTCGGCTTCGCGGCCTCCGGATCCTTGGGCGCCTTCTCGACGTGCCTGCGGATGATTTCCTGCCGCTGTTTGTTGCGCCGCCGTTCCTCGCGCGACGCCCGATAGGCGCCAAGCAGTGAGGCCCAGCGATCCCGGATGAGCTGCCCGATGGCCAAAAACAGGCGGCCGAACGAGAACTGCGTCGACAGAATGATCCCGAGGAAGAGAAGCGTCAGGATCAGGATGATCGAGCCGGTTCGATTCAGGTACGAGGCGAGCAACAGGGCGAGGCGATCGCCCGACATAGCCGCCCGCGCGGAACTGTTTGCCGGAGATCTCCGAGGTCCCGAAGGCGAGCGAGAGAAACGACGACACGCAGCCAAAGAGGAGAACTGCCCCTGTGAGTTTCGTGTAGGCGGCATCGAGGGATCGGCACCAGAAGTAGTGCCAGCCGAGGACGACGAGCACCAGGGGCCCCAGGTAGGCCGCATAGCCCAGCAACTGATAGGAAAGCTCCGCCATGAACGCGCCGATGCGTCCCGCAAAATTCGCCGGGGGCAGACGCGAGCCGGTATTGAAGAACCAGACCGGATCGGTGGCGCTGTAGCTGGCCAGCGAAATGAGCCAGATCAGGGCCAGCGCGAACAAGGCGACGCCAACGAACTCGCTCAGCCGCCGGGACACGAACGACGATTTCGCCACTCAGATCTCCATGACGACCGGCAGCACGAGTGGCCGGAGGCCCGAACGCTTTCGAAAGAACCGCTGCAGATCCACGCGAATCTTCTCCTTGATCAGTCCGGGATCGGTGCGCTCCTCCACACTGGCCCCCTCGAGCGTGGCCGCGAGCAGTGACGGTATCTCCTTGAGCAGGCTCTCGGTTCTCGCATCGACCACAAAGCCGCGGGTGATCACGTCCGGAGTCTCCTCGAGCGTTCCGGACTGCTTGCCAATCGTCACGACGGGGACGACCAGACCGTCGCCCGCAAGGTGGCGGCGATCGCGCAGCACTTCGTCGCCGACCTCGCCGCTGCGGGTTCCGTCGATCAGGATTCGGCCTGCCGGCACCTTGTCCGCAATCCTGGCGCCCTCGTCGTCGAACCTGATCACGTCGCCGTTTTCGGCAAGCAGGACCTTGGTGGACCTGGATACCCTCGAGGCAACCCGGGCGTGCCGCGCAAGCTGCCGGTACTCCCCATGTATCGGCACGAAATGCTTCGGCCTGACCAGCGACAGCATGAGCTTGAGCTCTTCCTCGCTGCCATGGCCGGATACATGGACGTGCTTGCTCCCCCCGGCAATCACCTCGGCGTCGCGGCGCGCGATGTGGTTCATCACCCGGCCGATGGCCTTTTCGTTCCCGGGAATCTCGCGGGCTGAAAAGACCACCACATCGCCCGGCGCCAGCTTCACGTGGCGATGGTCATCGATGGCAATCCGCGGCAAGGCGGCCTGCGGTTCGCCCTGCGAACCGGTGCAAATGCACACGACATCCTGGGAGGGGAAGCTCCGGATCTCGCTGTCGCGAGCCTGCACCCCGGCCGGGACTCTCAGGTAGCCGAGCCGCTGGGCAATTTCCGAGTTGTCGATCACGCCTCGCCCGATAAACGCCACGCGCCGATCGAACTGCGCCGCAAGATCGACCACGATCTGCATCCGATAGATGCTCGACGCGAACATCGCGACGACGATCTTTCCTTCGGCGCTGGTGAAGATCTCCTCGAATCCATCGGTGACGTCCACCTCCGAGCCTGTGAATCCTCGCCGATCGACGTTGGTACTGTCCGCAAGCAGCGCCAGCACACCTGCAGCCCCGAGCTCAGCGAACCGGTGCACGTCGAGATGCTCGCCATCGAGCGGCGTCTGATCGATCTTGAAGTCGCCGGTGTGAATGATCACGCCGCGCGGCGTCTCGATGGCGACCGCCACGCAGTCCGGAATGCTGTGCGTGACCCGCAGAAACTCGAGCGTGAAGCAGCCAACCTGCACGCGTTCACGCGGACGCACCTTTCGCAGCCGCGCGCGGCCGGCCTTGTCGTTCTCCTCGAGCTTCGACTCGACGAACGCCAGCGTCAGCGCCGTTCCAAAGACCGGCCCCTCGAAATACGGCAGCACGTGCGGCACCGCGCCAATGTGATCCTCGTGGCCGTGCGTCAGCACGAGCGCCGAGAGCTTGTACTGCTGCAGCTGGCGCAGATCGGGAATGATGAGATCCACGCCAAGCAGTTCCGGTTCCGGGAACATGACGCCCGCATCGATCAGGATCGCGGTGTCGCCGCACGCGACGACCATCATGTTCATGCCGAATTCGCCCAGCCCGCCCAGCGGGATCAGCTCAACGGGCGCGACGTTGCGCGTCAGACTATCGATGGTCTTAGTCCAATCTCTCTCAGGTTCTACAGGGTTCTACCGTTCTTTCGATGGCAGTCAAAGGACAAGGCCACATTCGGAGAGCCGCCCGGGCGGGCAGAACCGGTGTGGAGCGGCGGGGAGCCGCGTCAGAGTGTCCACCTGCCAACCCGCTGGGACGGGTGACAGGAACCGCCACCCGCAAACAAGCGCCGAAACGCAAGAATTGGGCGGTGAAAAACCGGCCAAACTATAGCACAGGTGGTCAGGGAGCCGAAACGAAATAGTCCGCAAGCCGCGCCAATTCTGTAAGTTGCAGGGTCTCCGGGCGGCGGCGTGGATCGATGTGCGCCGCGTCGAGCGCCTTCGCGGCATCGACACGGCGGAACGCCGCATAGGCTCCCAGAGCGTTCAACAGCGTCTTCCGCCGCTGCATGAACATCATGCGCACCATCGCCTCGAACCCGCGTTCATCAGCCACCGCAACCGCCGCCTGACGGAATCGCAGACACACGACCGCGGAACGGACTCTCGGAGCCGGCCTGAATGCGCCCGGCGGCAGCGCCAGGACGCGCCGCACGTCAGCATGGAGCTGGACCAGAATCGAGAGCACCCCGTAGTCAGATGTGCCCGGAGCGGCCGTCAATCGATCGGCGACTTCGCGCTGCAGCATCAGCGTGGCGTCCACCGGGCCGCCGCCAACCCGATGGGCTTCGAGCAGCCGGAACAGAATCGGGGACGACACGTTGTATGGCAGGTTGCCAGCCACCCGAAACGGCCGATCGGCGGCCAGCGAGGACAGATCGAACTCCAGAAAGTCAGCGTGAATCAGCGTGACGTTCGCCGGGATTTTCGGCGCCAGCGCCGACACCATGTCGGCATCGAGCTCAATCGCGGTCACGTGCGCCACGCGGGGCGCCAGCCGCAACGTCAGCGCTCCCGGTCCCGGCCCGATCTCGACAAACCGATCATCGACGCGGGGAGCGATCGCCTCCACGAGCTTCTCAGCCCAGGCGGACTCGAGAAAGTGCTGGCCGTAACGCTTTTTAGCTCGGACTCGCATCAGTCAATCCACAATCAGCATTCAGCATTCAGCAATAACTAGATTTCATCCAACGACTCCCCACGCCAGTACTTCTCCTCGATCTCTTCGATCTGCTCCTCGTCCATGCCGAAGTAGTGGCCGAACTCGTGGATGACGGTCTCCGCCACGCAGTTCCGAATCTCGTCGTCATCCTCGCAGGCCTCTTCGATCGGCTGCTGATAGATCGAGATGCGGTCGGGCAACGCATTCCCGTACCCCCAGCTTCGTTCGGGCAAGCGGAGTGCCCTGATAGAGCCCGAACAACGAGTCCGGCGGCTCGATTTCCATTTCCTCGAGGATTTGCGGGGGAGGGACGTCCTCGACAATCACGGCCACGTTCTTCATCTCGGCGCGGAAGCGCCGCGGGATGTCGTCAAGCGCTTCGGCGACGAGTTGTTGAAAACGCTGTCTAGTCATTTCTTACTTTTGTCGCGGGGACCCCACCCCCGCGACCTGTGCCTCGCGCCTTCGGCGCTCGGCGCTCATCCGCCAACGATCCGCTTAGTGGACGACTGTGCGCGGGGCTTCCCCTTAGGGGCGATGGGTTTCTTCGGTGTCTTGCGAGCCTTCGCAGTGACTCCCATCACCGTCCGGTAATAATCGCACTCCTCCCGCACCGAGCACTTGTCGCACAGGGGTTTTGGCTTGCAGATTCTCCGGCCGTGGAGAATCAGGGTGTCGGATGTGCGGGTCCACTCTTCCGGCGGCATCGCGGCGCACAACTGCTGCTCGACGACCTCAGGATCATCGGATCGCGCGATGCCGATTCGGTTGGCCACGCGAAGCACATGGCGATCGACGGGGAGGCCCGGAACGCCGAGCGCGTGTCCAAGAACGACGTTGGCCGTCTTGCGGCCGACGCCTGGAAGGGTGACGAGGTCGGCCATCGTCTTGGGAATGTCGCCGCCATGGCGCTCGACGACTTCAGTAGCCATGCCGAGGAGCGAACGGGATTTCGCGCGGAAGAAACCCGTGGACTGGATCTGCGGCTCGAGTTCGGCCGTCGTCGCCTTCGCGAGCGCAACCGCGTTCGGGTAGCGCTTGAAGAGCGCCGGCGTCACACGGTTGACGCGCTCATCCGTGCATTGTGCCGAGAGAATCGTTGCGACCAGAAGCTCGTACGGGTTCGAGAAATGCAGTTCAGTGTCTGCGTTTGGATACTGGCCCCCGAGCCTCGCCATGATGCGGCGGGTTTCGGCGGCAGTCTTTTTTGGTGCTGGCTTGCGTGCGGCGGCACCCTTCGGCATGCGCCGATTCTACCGCCACCGCGTGTGGAGAAGTCAGCGGGCTGCTGTCGGCTTGGTTGAGGCGGCAGCCGTAAGCAACGCAATCAGCGCTTTGTCCCCCTGAAGGCGAGAGGTGCCCACGACCACGGTTTCGCCGATATCCATGGTGAAGCTGGTATCGATGATGGTTCGCTTCCCGGGCGAGCCCTGCGCCAGGCGTCGCCTGTCAGACTCGCTTCGAATTTGCGCCTGCTGAACTTCGATTTCATGGAGCCGGGCCTTGGCCTTCTGAACCTCCGGATGGTTGTCGTTGTAGCGCTGCTGGAGCGACTTCAGCTGAGCCTCGAGTTCGGCGTGCTGCTGCGTCAGCGCCGTTTCCCGGCTGACGCTCATCTCCGATCGCGCCGCGCCACTGGCAGGGTTTCTCAGCGAAAACCTGACGTACCACTTTCCGCTCGTCTCCGTAGGATTCGGCTCGAGCTCGAGATCGTAGTCCTGGTCTTCGGGCCCGCGAAGCCGGGTGATGATCGCGGAGTGACCGCAGCACAGCGTCCACTGCGTATCGAGCAATCGATAGCCCTTGTACGGAAGAAAGTCCTTCATATCCGTCAATGCCTTCCGAGCGGCGGGTGGCACGTTGTCTGCCGCGCCGGTGCCCTGCAACTCGCCAAGCACCAGCACCACGCTGAAGCCCTGAGGCGCGGGCATGCTGCCCATCGCTGCAAGAGTTCCCCGTCCGCCCCGTTGTCCTCCTCGCGCAGGGTTGCAGGCCTCAGTGGCCTGCTGCGCCGCCGCAATCAGCGAACACGTGCCGCCAATCATCAAGGTCACACAGGTCACGCGCACAAGGTTCGTCATCGCAAGGTCGCTTTCAGATCGAGCTCGGAGTTGAACACCCAGATGATTCGAGTCCCGCCAGGTGTCAGGAATTGAAGTTGACGATTGGGCACGGCAGCTTGAACGGTCCGAGCGTCCACGTCATGGCGTCGCCTTGAACAACCGGGCTCGCCGGCGGCGCCGAGACGTCGAACCGATGGCCCGCAACCACGCCGGCGACGATCACCGCGGTCACCGTCGCAGCCACCATCATCGGGCGCATCCAGGGCCAGACCTTCGGTTCCGGCGCGGCCGTCGATGCGATGGCCAGCACAGCGCGGCGGATCGACTCAGCCTCGTCTGCCGACAATTGCTCCTCGTCCACCCGCGCGTTCACGTCGCGCAGAGCCGTTCGCCAGTCAGTCATTGCGTGCCTTTCCCAGTGCCTTGGCCATTTCACGGCGGCCGATTGACAGGTGCCACCGGATCGTAACCGGCGTGACGCCCAGGAGCTTCGCGATCGCCGGAATCGTGGTTCCCTCGACTTCATACATCAGCAGGATCGCCCGCCGTCGAGGAGGCAGCGTCTGAAGCGCCTGCCGCACGAGCGCCTGTGCAATCAGGTGCGGCTCGGGATTGAATGCCGGCTCCGCCTCGATGTATCCGTTCAGCCTTGCTCGCGTGCGCACGGCGTTCTGCCGCCATCGATCGCGGCAGATGTTGATGAGCACCCGGACGAGCCACGCCTCTTCGTGAGTAGCGCCGGTCGGGATGGAGCCGGGCGCTCGGGCCGCGCGCAGAAACGTCTCCTGAACCAGGTCACGCGCGTCCTCGGACGACCGCGACAGGCGCCGCGCCAGCCTGAACAGGCGCGGATGGTGCACGTCGAACAGCGAGCCGAGACGAGCGCCCGCATCCGCGGGCGGCTGCTCGACAGCCACGGTCATCGCGATCGCCTGCCCATCCATCATGCTGCTAGACGTTGGAGGACTGACTTATGTTGGACCGGGGGCATGCTACAGTCTCTGGCTATGAACGAGCGCAAGCAAATCAACTTCACGATTGTGCCAGACGACACGGCGGACGTGCCGCGGACCTACGCGAACTTCTGCGCGATCTCACATACACCCTTCGACTTCACGCTGGCGTTCTGCGAGGTATTGCCGTTGTCCGAAAAGGATATTCAGGCGGCCGAGGCGCAGCACATCGTGCGGGCGCCGGTCAGGACGAAGGTGGTCGTGCCGCTTCAGGTCGTGCCGAACCTGATCGCGGCATTGCAGGAGCACATGCGCGTGTATTCGGAATCAACCGGCACAACATGGGACGCGAAAGGGCCGGTGCATTGACAAGGGACCAGGGAAACGGCCCTCAGTATTTGCGCATGACGCCGACGACCACTCCCTGAACCTGGACTTGATCGGGGGAGGCAAGAATCGGCTGCATCGCGGGGTTGGCGGGCTGCAGGCGGATGCGGCCACTTTCACGATAGAGTTTCTTCAGCGTGACATCCGAGCCGTGGAGGAGCGCGATCACCATCTCGCCGTTCTCGGCCGTCCGGCGGTCCTCGACGATCACGAAGTCCCCATCACGGATCTGCTCGTCGATCATCGAATCTCCCTTGACTCGCAGGACGTACGTGTCGCGCTTGCCAACGAGATCCTCGGGAACCGCAATCGTCTCGCTGCCGACCACCGCCTCGATAGGGGAGCCGGCGGCAACATACCCCAGCATCGGAAGCTCGACCGCCCGGCTCGCCAGGCGGGCGGGAACGACCTCGACCGATCGGCTGCGATTCCACGCGCGCTTGATGAATCCCTTGTCCTGGAGATTGGTCAGGTGCTTGTGGACCGTGGCCAGCGACGACAGGCTGAAGCGCCTCCCGATTTCCTCGAGGCTGGGCGCGTACCCGTGCTGCTGGATGAAATCGTTGAGAAAGTCCAGAATCTCGCGCTGGCGTTTGGTCAGTGGCAGCATGCGCGGCACTATACGCAAAGGAAAAGCGAAAGTCAACGGCCGCGTTTACCTTTACCGGTCGCCTGACGGTCTAAATGACAGGTGAGCATCGAAAGCGCGACCTATCGGCCCTGGCCGGGGATGAGGCCACGGCACTGGCAGGTGACCGTGACCGGAGACCGCACTGACACAGCGCGGCCTGAGGCTGCAGCGGCGTCCGAGAGCGACGACGATCTCGTCCTCGTTCAAGCATGTCTCCGCGGACACCGTGAGGCGTTCGACGCGATTGTCGAACGGCACCAGCGCCAGGTGTATCAACTGTGCTATCGGTTCGCGGGCAATCACGAGGACGCCAGCGATCTTGCCCAGGACGTGTTCATCCGCGCCTACCGCGGGCTTCGGAGCTTCAAGGGGAATTCGGCGTTCACCACATGGCTCTACCGTATCGGCGTGAATGTGTGTCTGAACCGGGTCAGCTCGCGTGCGCACAAATGGACGACGGTGGAGGTGCCCGATCGTCCTGATACTCGTGGCGAGCGAGCCGACGCGAGGCTCCTGCGCGGTGAACGCGCAGCCGAAGTCCGCGCCGCTATCGCGAAACTCCCCAGGAAACAGCGCGCGGCGCTCGTCCTGCGGGTTTATCACGACCTTCCACACGATCAGATTGCCGAGATCGTCGGCACGTCGGTCGGGGCAGTGAAGGCAAATTTCTTCCACGCGCTCGCGAATCTCAAGAAGTTGTTGAAGTCGCAGTCATGACGCACCTGAGCCGCACGGAGTTCGTCGACCTGATCGAGTCGTCATTGCCGGCAGAGCGCGTTCGGCACCTCGAGTCGTGTACGCGGTGCCGCGCCGAGGCGGATGCGCTTCGGAACGCCCGACTGGTCGCGCTCGACGACGGCAGTCCGGAGCCGTCGCCGTTGTTCTGGACCCATTTCGCCGCACGCGTGTCAGACGCGGTTCGAAATGAGCCGGCGCCCATCGCTCCCGCGCGATGGCTGCGCGCGCCGATGGTGACGTGGGCGACAGCCGCGACGGTCGCGGCGCTCGTGATCGCGACCACGGTCTGGCGCACGACGCTTCATGCACCATCTCCGATGCGCCCCAATTCGCAGCAGGCGGCTGCTCCCGCCATCGTGCCCGCGGGTTCGGCGCCCGATGACCTAGTCCAGGATGATGCGGACACGGACGAGGCCTGGGCTGTGGTTCGCGCGGCCGCGATCGATCTGAATTGGGACGATGTGCGAGAGGCAGGGATCAGCGCCCACCCCGGCGACGTGGAAAGGGTTGCGCTGGAGTTGAGCGCGGACGAACGGGTCGAGCTTGCGCGGCTGCTGGACAAGGATCTGAAGCGGAACGGGGTGTAGGCGCCATGATTGGATCGCTGCTCATCGTGGCACTGTCGGCCGGCATCGGACTGTCGGCGCCAAACGGCACGGTTAACCAGGCGGAGAAGGCCGCCCCGGATTCCCGTCCGAAGCGCGCGGCGGCCGCGGAGCGTGCGGCCGGCGAACTGTCGCCGGGTGAAGTCGTCGGTATGCTCGACGCGTACGCGCTGGTTCAGGCGCAGGACGCGCTGCAGCTGAACGACACGCAATATGGCTCCTTTGTCGGGCGTCTGAAGAAGTTGCAAGAAACGCGGCGGAAGAATCAGCAGGCACGAAATCAGATCGTCCAGGAGCTTCGACGCCTTGCCGGTCCGCAGGCGGTCACGCCGGTGGACGAGGCCGGAATCCGCGATCAGCTGAAGGCCCTGCACGATCTGGACGAGCGTTCGACCGCAGACATGCGCCGTGCTTATGATTCCCTGGATGAGGTCCTTGACGTCCGGCAGCAGGCCCGGTTCCGGATCTTCGAGGAAATGATCGAGCGCCGGAAGATGGATCTCCTGATGCGAGCCCGCCAGGCGGCCGCCGCCCGCCGGGGCCGCGGGCAGTAGTCACTGACCAAATCCCCTGACCCTTGCTACAATCGGATCCATGCGCAGGCGTTCCGTCGCTTGGTTGCTCGGCGCCCTTCTGGCCGCGGCACCCCTTGTTGCCCAGGGACGCCTGTCCCATGAAGACGCGGATCGGTTCCAATCCAAGCTGACCAGGATCGTCGCGTTTGGCAATACCCCGACCGCAAAGGCCGCGCAGCCGCAAAGCACGCCGCTCAGCGACGCTGAGGTGAATTCGTACCTCAAGTACAACGCCGGCACTCAGGTTCCCACCGGCATCGTCGATCCCGTGTTGAACGCGCTTGGCGAAGGCCGCGTGTCCGGGCGGGCGACCGTCGATCTCGACGCGGTTCGAACGCAGAAGAAGCGCGGATGGTTCGACCCGCTGGGCTACCTCACCGGCCGATTGCCGGTGACCGCCTCGGGAGTCCTGACCACGAAAGAGGGGAAGGGACAGTTCGTGCTCCAGTCTGCAGAGATCTCCGGCGTCACGGTTCCCAAGAGCGTGCTCCAGGAACTCCTGTCGTACTACTCGCGCACCCTGAAAACCCTGCCGGCATCGACATGGACGCGCCGTTCGAGCTGCCGGCCCGGATCAGGGAAATCAAGGTCGGGACGGGCACGTCGACTGTGGTGCAATGAACCCCACTCAAAAGTGATCGCCCTCGACACGCCGCTTCAGTATTTGAAGGGCGTCGGCCCCAGACGGGCGGCAGATCTTCAGCGCGTGGGCCTGTCCTCGGTCGAGGATCTGCTCGAGCGGTTTCCCATCCGGTACGAGGACCGCGGGACGTTTCAAACGATCGCGTCGCTGCGGCCGGCGACGGCCGCCTCGGTCGCGGGCGAAGTCATTTCGTGCGGTATCCGTCCGACCCGCCGGCCGCGCTTCAAGATTTTCGAGATGCTGGTCCGCGACCACACCGGCGTGCTGCGCGCGATCTTCTTCAACCAGCCATTCCTCAACGATGTCTTTCACCCGCACCAGCGGGTCATCCTGTTCGGCCGACTCGAGCTGACCCCGCACGGGATGCAGATGCAGAATCCGCAGTACGAGATCCTGAAATCGGAGGCCGACGGCGAAGGCGGTGACGCGGATGACGAGACCCTGCACACCGGCCGCATCGTGCCGATCTACGAGAAGACAGGGACGCTGACCACGAAGATGCAGCGAGTCATCGTCCATCAGGCGCTGGCGCACCTCCCAGCGACCGTCGTCGATCCGCTGCCGGCGGAGGTGCGTTCGCGTCAGCAGCTCATCGACCGGCGCACGGCGCTCCTCGACGTTCACTTTCCGCCAGCCGGCACTCCCGTCGAGACGCTGAACGGCTTCCGATCGCCGGCGCAGCGACGCCTGATCTTCGAAGAGTTCTTTCTGTTTCAGCTCGGGCTGGTGCTGCGGCGCCGCCGATCGGACACCGAGCGCAAGCCGCGATCGGTGATCGTCACCGACGACATCCGGGAATCCGCGCGGCGCGTGCTGCCATTCAAGCTCACCGGCGATCAAAAGAAGGTCATCGCGGAGATCGTCGAGGACATGAAGCGCCCCCAACCCATGAACCGGCTCCTGCAGGGAGATGTCGGATCGGGCAAGACGATCGTCGCCCTGATGGCAGCGATCGTCGCGATGGAGAACGGGTTCCAGGTCGCCTTCATGGCGCCCACCGAGATCCTGGCCGAGCAGCACTTCATCACGATTCGCCGGCTGCTCGAGTCGTCCCGGTTCCGTATCGCGCTCGTCACGGGCGCGACGCCCGCGAAGAAACGGCGCGAGGTCCAGGCGGAGCTTGCGGGCGGCTCGATTCATCTCGTGGTCGGCACGCATGCGCTCGTCGAAGATCCGGTCGCCTTCCGCGAGCTCGGGCTCGTGATCATCGACGAGCAGCACCGTTTCGGCGTGCTCCAGCGCGCGACGCTGCGCTCGAAAGGCCTGCGGCCGGACGTGCTCGTCATGACGGCCACGCCCATTCCCCGCACCCTGGCGCTGACAACCTACGGCGATCTCGACGTCTCGGTCATGCGCGAGATGCCGCCGGGCCGCCATCCAATCAAGACCATCGCCAAGCCCGAGTCGCGGCGCGACGAGATCTACGATTTCATCCGCAAGCAGATCGACAGCGGTCGCCAGGTGTACGTCATCTACCCGCTCGTTGAAGAGTCCGAGAAAGTCGATCTCAAGGCCGCCACGGAGATGGCGGATCATCTCGCCCAGGATATCTTCCCGTCGTATCGGGTCGCGTTGCTGCACGGCCGCATGAAGCCCGACGCGAAGGAACGCGTCATGGGTGCGTTCGCGCGCGGCGAGTTCGACGTGCTCGTCTCGACCACGGTCGTCGAAGTTGGTGTCGACGTCGCAAACGCATCGGTCATGCTCGTGGAGCACGCCGAGCGCTTCGGGCTGTCACAGCTTCATCAGCTGCGAGGCCGCGTCGGCCGGGGCCCGCATCAGTCCTACTGCGTCCTGCTGTATCAGTATCCGTTGACGGAGCAGGGTCGGGCTCGCCTGAAGGCGCTCACCGAGACGACCGACGGTTTCGAGATCGCCGAGCGCGACCTGGAGCTTCGCGGTCCCGGCGACTTCTTCGGCACACGCCAGTCGGGGATGCCCACGCTTCGCGTGGGTGATCTGGTTCGCGATCATCAGCTCATGGAGGACGCGCGGCGCGAGGCGGTTCATGCGCTGGACGACGAGCGCCAGGCCGCAACGCTTGCGGCGTTCGTGCGCACGAATTGGGAGCAGAGATTTGGGTTGGTGTGGGGTTGGATAGACGCGGCGCTAAAGCGCCGCGCTACGGCTATCTGAGATGAGAGTGATCGCCGGGACTCTCAAAGGCCGTCGTCTTGACGTTCCCACGTGGGAAGGCCTCCGTCCAACCTCCGACAGACTCCGTGAGACGTTGTTCAACGTTCTGGCCCCGCGAATTCAAGGCGCCAGTGTATTGGATGGATTCGCCGGGACCGGGGCGGTCGGGATTGAAGCGCTGAGCCGGGGAGCTCGGCACGTGACGTTCGTCGAGCGCGATCCGCGAGGGGTGGCGCTCATCGAATCCAACCTCGAACGCTGCGGCGTCACCGACCGCTATGCTATTATCCGCGCTAGGTTTGCCGGCACGGAACGGCCGCCGGGATCCGGATCGTTCGACGTGATTTTTCTCGATCCGCCGTACGGCGCAGCCGACGTGCTGTCAGCGATCGATACCGCGGAACCGCTCGTCCAGGCCCATTCCCTGCTCATCGTCGAACACGCCAGGCGGGATGCGGCACCAGAGTCGAGGGGCCTGCTGGTCCGAACACGGTTGCTGACGTCCGGTGACAGCGCGCTGGCGTTTTACAGTCAGCGGCAGACCGACGCGGTGTAACGCGGCCCAAACCTGACGCTCACTTCAAGATGCGAGCGAGCGGTGCGAGCGAGCCACGCGATCGGAGCGCGCCGTCGAAGCGGCGCGCGAGAACGCGTGTAGGGGAGTCCGAGGGGCGAAGCCCCTCGGATTGGGGAGTGACCATGAACAATGTCGTCGCGATCTATCCCGGCTCGTTCGATCCGTTGACCAACGGACACGTCGACATCATCCGTCGCGGCGCGCGCCTGTTCGATCGGATCATCATCGCCGTGCTGGTCAACCTCGAAAAGGCACCGCTCTTCACGGTGCCCGAGCGCGTGGAGATCGCGCGCGAGATATTTACCGGCAACACCAATGTCGAGGTGGACACTTTCGACGGGTTGCTTGTGGACTATGCTCGGAAGCGAGGTGCCGGCGTGATCGTGAAAGGACTGCGCGCCGTGTCTGACTTCGAGTTCGAGATGCAGATGGCGCTCATGAACCGGAAACTGAGCCCGGACGTGGAAACCGTGTTCATGATGCCGACCCAGCCCTACACGTATGTGAGCTCGCGGCTGGTCAAGGAAGTGGTCGCCCTCGGCGGATCGGTTCATGGGCTTGTCCCCGAGAGCGTGGAAAAGCGGTTGCGCGAGAAGAAGCTCGCGCGGGAAACATTGAGGGCCTGACGTAATGCTCGCAGAACGTACGAAGCGTATTGGTGTCTCCCCGACGATGAAGGTGGCCGCCGAGGCCTTGAAGCTGAAGGCGCAGGGGATCGACGTGATTGACTTCGGAGCGGGGGAGCCGGATTTCCCGACGCCGAAGCACATCGGCGCGGCCGCGCACGCGGCCATCGACGCCAACTTCACCAAATACACGACGAACTCGGGCACCGATGACCTGAAGCGCGCCGTCTGCGCGAGGTACAAGACCGACTACGGCATCGACTATTCAACGTCGGAGACGATCATCACCGCGGGCGGCAAGCAGGCGTTGTACAACGCCGCGATGTGCCTGTTCGGCGCGGGCGACGAAGTCATCACTCACATGCCGGGGTGGCCGACGCTGGTCGAACAGATCAAGCTGGCGGACGCCACACCAGTGATTGTTCACACCCACGCTGAAGACGGCTTCACGGTGCGGGCGGAACCGATCGTTGCGGCGATGACACCGAGAACGCGCGGGATCATCATCAACTCGCCGGGGAATCCGACCGGCGCGCTGATCTCGGAGCAGGACATGGCTGCGATCGCCGACGAGGCAGCCCGGCGCGGAATCTGGGTTCTTCTCGATCTCTGTTACGACAAGCTGATCTACGACGCCACGCCTCACAACCTGCCGCGCGTGCTGTTCGAAAAGCTGCGCGACCGCACGGTGCTCTGTGGATCGGCATCCAAGGTGTACGCGATGACCGGCTGGCGTTGCGGCTGGGCGGTGGGACCGGCGGCCGTCGTGGGCGCGTGCAACGCACTGCAAAGCCATTCGACGTCGAACGTCTGCTCGATCACACAGAAGGCCGTCACGGCGGCCTTGAATGGTCCGCAGGAGTGCGTCACCGAGATGCTCAACGAGTACCGGAAGCGCAGGGACCAGCTGTGCGAGTGGCTGTCGGCTGAATCGAGAATTCGCCTGGTGAAACCGGCTGGCGCCTTCTATCTCTTCCCGGACGTCTCGGAGTTCCTCTCGCCCGACGGCATTCGCACGACGGGTGAGCTCGCCCAGGCGTTGCTGGACGAGGTCCGCGTGGCGCTGACGCCGGGCGAAGCGTTCGATGCCCCCGGCTTCCTGCGCATCTCCTACGCGACGTCGATCGAAGAGCTCAAGCGCGGCACCGATCGGCTCCTGACCTTCATGCGATCGCTCGAAAGCCGGAAAGCTGTGGCGGGGTGATCGCACCGGATCTCGTCGAGGCACTGGTCGATGCGCTTGCCGCTTGCGTCGGTGCGGCGCACGTCAGAACCGACGAGACGTCACGAACCACCTACGGGACGGACGCGCTCAAGCGCGGCCGTCCCGCCGACGTCGTCGTTTTTCCAGCCACCACCCAGGAAGTTGCCGCCGTCGTCCGCGCCTGCGCGGAACGGCGAATCCCCATCGTCCCGCGCGGGGGAGGAACGGGCTATACGGGAGGATCCGTTCCTCTGCACGGTGGCGTCGTCCTGTCGCTCGAGCGGATGAACCGCATCCTCGAGATCGACGAAGCCAATCTTCTCGCCGTCGTCGAGCCGAATGTCATCACCGGGGATCTGCAGGATGCCGTCGAAAGGGTCGGACTGTTCTATCCACCCGATCCGGCTTCACTGCGCCAGTCCGTGATCGGCGGCAACGTCGCCGAGTGCGCGGGCGGCCCCAGGGCTTTCAAGTACGGCACCACGAAGCGCTATGTCCTCGGGCTCGAGGCCGTGCTGCCGACCGGGGAAATCATCGAGACCGGCGGCAAGGTCGTGAAGAACGTCGTCGGCTACGACCTCACGCAGTTGCTGGCCGGCTCCGAGGGAACCCTGGCCGTCATCACGAAGATCATCCTGCGGCTCGTGCCGAAGCCACCGGTTCAGACGACACTGCGGGCGACGTTCGAGGACGTGGAGTCTTCTGCGGCTGCCGTGGTCAATATCATTCGCGCTCGCGTCGTACCGGCGGCGCTGGAGCTGATCGACGGCGACTCGCTCGAAGCCGTCGCGCGAAACCTGAACGTCCGGTCGCTGGCACCCGAAGGCACCGAAGCGTTGTTGCTGATCGAGGTGGATGGCATCGCCGAGGCGGCCGCTGAAGAGGCAGCGCTCGTCGAGAAGGCGTGCCGCGCGGCGGGCGCCACCGAAGTCCTTCGAGCGCGCGATGAAGCGGAGCGCCAGGAGCTCTGGCGGGTACGCCGTGAGCTCTCCATGTCGCTCAAGATGATCGCGTCGTTGAAGTTCAATCACGACGTCGTCGTGCCGAAGGGGCGCATCCCGGAACTTTTCGTGCTCGTTCGTGGAATCCGCGAGCGATTCAACCTCCGCATCCCCTGTTTCGGACACGCGGGAGACGGGAACATTCACGTCAACATCATGGTCGACAAGGACAACGCCGATGAGATCTCGCGCGCCCATCAGGCCGAGCGCGAGCTCTTTGCGGGCGTGGTCGCACTCGAAGGGTCGATCAGCGGCGAGCACGGGATCGGATTCGCCAAGGCGCCCTTCCTGCCGATGGAATTGTCGCCGGACGAGATCGCGTTGATGAAACGGGTGAAGCACGCCTTCGATCCCGACGGCATCCTGAATCCCGGCAAGATGTTTCCGTAAGGATTGATGATTCAGACACTTCTCGCGCTCGTGCTCCTGCTGGCCTTCGTGAAACCTCAACCGGCTGTTCACGTGGTGATGCAAACCGACCTCGGCGAAATCGAAGTAGAGATCGACGGCGCCCGTGCTCCCGTGACCGCCGCGAATTTTCTGAAGTACGTCGACGCCGGCCTGTACGATGGCGGCCGATTTCACCGGACGGTACGGCCGGACAACCAGCGCGAGAAGCCGGTCAAGATCGCCGTGATCCAGGGAGCCGCGAATAGCGGCCGGAAGGCGGAGTTCTTTCCGGCCATTCCGCTCGAGCGCACCGGCAAGACCGGCCTGGCGCACAAGGACGGCGTGATCTCGATGGCCCGTGATGGTCCGGACACCGCCACAGACGAGTTCTTCTTCTGCGTGGGCGACCAGCCCGAGCTGGATTTCGGGGGCAAGCGAAACCCGGATGGCCAGGGCTTCGCGGCGTTCGGCCGGGTCGTCCGAGGCATGGATGTCGTTCGACGGATTCAGGAGGCGCCGGCGCAGGGCGAAACGCTGCGGCCGCCCATCAGCATCCAGCGGATGCGGCGGGCCGCCGGCCCGCTCTGATAGAATCAACTATCCATGTTTGCACGACTTGCGAGCGTGACGGTTGTCGCACTGCTCTCGCTCTCGCCCCCGCAGACCCAGGGCGACGAGATCGCAGCGCTCAAGCGCGAGATCCAGGCGCTCAAGGAGAGGCAGGCCGCGTCGGATCGGGATCTGCAGATGATCAAGTCGCTGCTGCAGAGCCTCGTCCAGCGCGCCCAGACTCCCGAGGACTCGTTCGTCGACAAGACGGTCACGATAGACGACGCGCCGACCAAGGGCAACGCGACCGCGAAGGTGACGCTCGTCGAGGTCTCGGATTATCACTGCCCGTTCTGCCGGAGACAGAACCTCCAGACGATGCCGCAGCTCATGGCGGAGTACGTGAATTCCGGCAAGGTGCGGTACGTGTTCATCGACTATCCGATCGCGCAACTCCACCCGGACTCGTTCAAGTCGCACGAAGCCGCCGCGTGCGCCGGCGATCAAGGGAAGTACTGGCAGATGCACGATCTGCTCTTCACGAACGCGCCGTCCCGCGAACCGTCGCAGCTGACCGCGAACGCCGGCATGCTGGGCGTGGACACCAAGAAGTTCGAGGCGTGCCTGAATGACGGGAAAGGCGGACCCCATGCCGCCACGATTCGCGCGAGCATCGCCCGCATGCAGCAGCTCGGCGTGGGTGGCACTCCGCTCGTGTTGATCGGACTTACTCCGCCGGCCGGCACGCCAATGAAAGTGATCGCCTCGGTTTACGGCGCCAAACCGTATCCGGAATTCAAGACCGCGCTCGATCAGGTGCTCGCGCAGGCACGATAGCCGCGCGGTTCGCAATCACATCTCCATTCGCACAACAGCCGCTGTCGCGCTGCACGGGCTGACGGCAACGTCGAAGATCCGAAGATCAGAAGATCCGAAGAAGAATCGAAGCAGAACAAGGAACACCATACCGGCTGGCGCCAGTGCGCCAGCCGGTCAGTTGACAGCGGCGTCCGCGCCACGCGCTTCGCGCGTCAGGGAGTTCGAGAATCGTAGAGACAAACAGCTCATGATCGCGTGCTGCTTGTCTCTACGATTCTCGGACTCCCTGTAGGCCGGCCGCAGGCCGGCGGCGCGGACGCACTCCACAGCTTCGGATCTTCGGATCTTCGGATCTCGCCCGCGAGCCGTCGGCGCGTTCAGCTCGACCGTGAACCAAGTGGCTAGAGCATACGTAAGCGCCGTGTTCCGGGCAGAAACGGCGTGGACGTAATCTGTCCTTCGAAACCCGCACTCCACCGCCCCGGAATCGTCGTCCCGCAGTCAGGGCACGCACCGTCGGGCGTCAATCGATAATCCTGAATGAAGTAGCCGTACCGCTCCACCAGCATCGCGCGGCAGTTGTGACACCGGGTGTGCTCGAGATCGCCCACACGACCCGGGAGATTCCCGGCGTAGACGTACCGCAAGCCATTCCGCTGACCAATCGCGGCGGCGTTCATCAGCATCTCCGGCGTGGTGTTCTCCGGATCGTTCATCCGGTAGTCCTTGTGAAACGCGGTCACATGCCACGGAATGTCCGGAGAGACGCCCGAGAGAAACGACGTCAGTCGCTCGATCTCGTCCTGGGAATCGTTGAAGCCCGGGATGAGCAACGTGACGATCTCGACCCAGATGCCCATGTCGTGCAGTGCGCGAATGGTGGAGAGAATCGGTTCGATGCGTCCGCCAAGCTGGCGGTAGTGCCTGTCGTCGAAACTTTTCAGGTCAACTTTGTAGAGATCGACCCACGGCCTGAGGTAGTCGAGCACACGCCCGGTGCCGTTGCCGTTCGACACGTAGGCCGTCATCAAGCCCGCGCCGCGCGCTTCCTTGAAGATCGCGACGGCCCATTCGGAGGTGATCAGCGGCTCGTTGTAGGTGCTGACCATCAGCCGGGCGCCGAGCCGCTTCGCCTCGTTGACGAGCGCCGTCGGCGACGCATCGATGGGCGCTGCGATCGCGTGCGGATCGCGAAGCGCCTGCGACGTCACCCAGTTCTGGCAATAGGAGCAATGGAGGTCGCACCCGAGCATGCCGAAGCTGAAGGCGAGAGCGCCCGGGCGCGCGTGAAAGAACGGCTTCTTCTCGATCGGATCGCACTGGATGCCGCCGACATAGCCCCACGGGACGCGAAGATGGCCCCCGCGGTTCATGCGCACCTTGCACACGCCAACCGCGCCGTCGGGGATCGGGCACTCGTGCCCGCACGCGTAGCAGCGGATGCGCTGCCCGGAAATCGATTCGACCAGCTCGGGAGCGGCCTCGGCCGTTCTGACCTCAAGTACGTCAGCCAAGGAGGCCATAACGTGATTGTACAATTGTCCCAATGCCAAACAAGACTGTCGCGGTCATTGGCGCATCCAGCAATCGAAGCAAGTTTGGCAACAAAGCGCTGCGGGCATATGAGCGCCAGGGGTACAAGGTCCTCGCGATCAATCCGAATGATAGGGAAGTCGAAGGCCACACCACGTACGCATCCGTGCTGGACGTGCCCGGCCCGATCGACGTCGCCACGGTTTACGTGCCACCAGAGATTGGCGTGATGGTGATGGAGGAGCTGGCCAAAAAGCAGATACCCGAGGTCTGGCTGAACCCCGGTGCAGACGGTCCGAAGGTGGTCGCGCGTGCCCGCGAGCTCGGCCTCAAGACCATCCTGGCGTGCTCAATCATTGCGATTGGGGAGAGCCCGTATTGAGCGGGACAGGCCACAACAATGGCTTTTGGCCCCTCGGAAGCCCCCACAGTTGACAGACCCCCGGTCAGCCCCCTATACTGACTGGAGCACAACACTTCCGCATGAATCCGCCGTAGCCGCGGAGCCTCCTGATAATTCTAAAATCCCGCTCCGCATCAGAAATAGCAAGGTCATCAACCTAGCGTTTACGACAACCCTCAACCCGACCGACAACGCCAGTAGTCTCATGCCATCGAACAAACGCAGCTCAGGGCGTCAGCCCCTCGTAGAGAACGACCCAATCGATCAACCCAACGGCGATCAGCCGGCCGAATCGACCCAGGCCGGCGAAACCGCCCCGCCCGCGCTGAAAAGCGAGCAACCGCCTCCGCGGAACAGCGACGGCGGAAACCCACCGCGAGGCGAGGCCGCGCCGGCACCACCGGCGACACCGCCTGCACCGCGAGCCGAAGGGGCGCCACCGCCACGGGGGGGTGACGAAAGCCGGCGGGGACGCGGCCTGAACATCACGGACCTGAAGGACAAGAGCATCCAGCAGCTCACGCAGATTGCGAAAGACCTCAACGTCGCCGGCGCCACCGGCATGCGCAAGCAGGAGCTGATTTTCCAGATCCTGAAAGCCCAGACCGAACAGAGCGGGTTCATCTTCTCGGAAGGCGTCCTCGAGGTCCTGCCCGATGGCTTCGGGTTCCTGCGGGCTCCGGACTATAACTACCTCCCTGGCCCGGACGACATCTACGTCTCGCCCTCGCAGATTCGCAAGTTCGACCTGCAGACGGGAGACACCGTTTCAGGGCAGATCAGGCCGCCGAAGGAAGGCGAACGCTACTTCGCGCTGATCAAGGTCGAGGCCGTCAACTTCGAATCGCCGGAACAGGCGCGCGACAAGCTGTTCTTCGAGAACCTGACGCCACTGTATCCGCAGGAACGATTCATCCTCGAAACCACGTCGGATGCGCTCTCGGGCCGCGTCATGGACCTGATGGCGCCGATCGGCAAAGGCCAGCGTGGATTGATCGTCGCGCCGCCGCGCACCGGAAAGACGATGCTCCTTCAGAGCATCGCGCAGTCGGTGGCGAAGAATCACCCTGAAGTGTTTCTCATCGTGCTGCTGATCGACGAGCGTCCTGAAGAAGTCACCGACATGCAGCGGTCGGTCAACGGCGAAGTGATCTCGTCGACCTTCGACGAGCCCGCGCAGCGCCACGTCCAGGTCGCCGAGATGGTCATCGAGAAGGCCAAGCGGCTCGTGGAGCACAAGAAGGACGTGCTCATCCTGCTCGATTCGGTTACCCGTCTCGCGCGCGCCTACAACTCGGTCATCCCGCCCTCCGGCAAGGTCCTCTCAGGCGGTCTCGATTCGAACGCGCTGCAGAAGCCGAAGCGCTTCTTCGGCGCCGCGCGCAATATCGAAGAAGGCGGTTCGCTCACGATCATCGCGACGGCCCTCATCGACACCGGGTCCCGCATGGACGACGTCATCTTCGAAGAGTTCAAGGGCACCGGCAACATGGAAATCCATCTCGACCGGAAGCTCACCGACAAGCGCGTGTTCCCGTCGATCGACATGCAGAAGAGCGGCACCCGCAAGGAAGAACTGCTGCTCCCGCGCGAAGATCTGAATCGCGTGTGGGTGCTTCGAAAGGTCCTCGCCCCGCTCTCCGCCGTCGAAGCGATGGAGCTGCTGCTCGACAAGATGGGGAAGACCAAGTCGAACCAGGACTTCCTCTCCTCGATGCAGAAAATGGGGTAGGGCAGAGCGGTCTCTGGGTTCCAGGTCTGCAAGGCGCTTCTAGCGTCGGGTTCACTGCGTTCACGCAGCGTCAGATTCACCGACGCCGGCGTCCCTTCGCGCACGGTGATCTTCGTCGCGCCATCCTGCAGCGCTTTCAGGTAATCAGGATCGTCCCACGAGCCAGTTTGCACGTAGTCCACGGGCGCAATGAGGTAGTCGCCCGGCGGCACATACCTGAGTTCGAACGACCCGGACATGTCAGGCCGTGTTGTCCGAACCAGCCGTGATCCTTCGCCCCATTTCGACGGATCGTCCGGAAACAGGATGACCGTGCCTTCCGCTGGCTGCGCCTTCTCGTCAACCAGCTGGCCGCGAAGCGTCGGGAACTTGTTGGTGATCACGATCGTGACGCCGTCGATCCGCTGTCCGCCCCGCAAGTCAATCGGCGAATCGGCGTAGTCCTTCCCGTCGTACGCGATCTCTTTCACCGACCAGCCTGTCGCCAGCGGCCCGACGGAAATCCGCTGCGGCCCCGACACGTCGATCAGCTCGAATGAGCCGTCGTCTTTTACGCGGCCGTTGTCCTCGGTGAACCGCTGGTAGGTTGAATCCGGTTCCATCGCGCGCGCGGATACACGGAGCTGGACGCCCGTTCGAGATGAGGACGAGATGCTGCCGGCTGTTGCCGGCGACGGCCACCATCGGTCAGGATGCGCCCTGCGAGGCTACCCCCGGCGCCCGTCACGAGCGACACGCCCTCCACGTCCGCGCCAAGCGCAGTCACGACTGCCGTCGCGCCTTCGGCGGGGCGGTCCTTGTCCCCCGAAGTCCGGATCGTCAGCTTGTAGTCGCCCGGAGCCACATCCTTGATCGTGAACGTGCCGTCGGCGTTCACCTTCGCGCCGGAGAAGCCAAACGACGACGACATGTTTGGTCCGGCGAACTCCTGTGACAGGTTGATCGATTCGCCGGCGAGCGGCGCGCCCGACGACGACATCGCGGTGCCGCTAATCGTCGCCACGCGGCCAGGCACCATGCTGAAGTCAACGCCGGACACCTCGCGTCCGAGCGTGACCTTCACCGCCTGCGCATTCGCCACCACGAGCGTCCCGTTGAAGTACGTCGGCCCGAAACCGACACGCTCTTTTTCGTTGCCCTCGGCCGTCCACGTGTCTCGCGTCGTTCCCATGACGTAGTAGTCGCCGGGATTCAGGCCGATGAGGCGGTACTCGCCTGTATCATCGGTTCGGACCATGCCACCGACCGGGACCATGCGTCTTCGGCCGCGAAAATATCTGGCCTGCATTGGAAAGACCGTGACGCCCGCCAGCGGTTCCCCGATCTCGTCGCTCACGCGTCCGCTGATCACCGACATCCGTGGCAAGGCAAAATCGATGCGATCGACTGTCTGACCTTCGGCAATCTGGAGCGGCCGGCCGGTTTCACCTGGCCGTTTCTGACCGTATTGCAGACCGAGAAACCCGGCGCGCGCCGCTGACACCGTGTATCGTCCCGCCGGCAGTTCCTTGATCTCGAACGTCCCCTGCGTGCCCGTGCTGACCGTCCGGGCTTCACCCAGATCGGGAGAGGACACGCTGATCTGCACGCGGCGCAACGGCCGCGCGCCGTCAGCCGTGACAACCCGTCCCTTGATGACGGCCGTGCCCTTCTTGGTCTCCGGTGTCGCGTCGCGCGGCGGCGTCGCGGCTCGCACGCCAGACGGCTGCGTCTGGGTCTGTGCGCCACCGCCTCCCTGGAAGGCGTGAGCGGCCACGGCAACGAACACGGCGAGCAGGAACGTCATGACGGTCCCCCTGTACTCAGGAGTTCGAAAACGATATCGGCGAAACAGAAAGAGAGGCCCACCGATAAAGACACCGGCGGGGCTGGATACTCTCACACAGGAGGAGCGGGCGACTGGGCGCCGCTATTCCTGTGCAGGGCTTTCAGGGGACAGTTCGTGAAAGAACCATACGCACCGAGGGTCGCTGTCGAGGCGGCGGCCACTCAACTTCATCTTGCGCGGGCGACGCTCCCTCGGCCGTACGGTAATCTCCACGTCGACTGACGGGACCGATGGCAGTTCGGACATCGACCGCAACGCGCTGAACAGCACCGATCGGTCCGTGACAAAGAGCATCAGCGGCTTGCCCTGGAGGTGGTGCCTGCCGATGTTCAGCAACTGGGACGCCGTGTCGTTCCCTTTTTCGATCACGCCGGCGCGATCGGTCCAGACCACCGCCATGGGCATCGCGTTCGTAAAGTCGTCCAGCGATCGCTGGGCCGTCGAGACTTTCAGGTGGATCGCGGAGAGTTCGTCAACCTGATTCTGAAGGGCTTCGTTTGCGACCTGCAGCTCTTCGAGGGCCGTCGACAGCTCCTGCAACGACGATCGCACAATCGGTGAAGACTTGTCCGCAAGCCGATCGGCGCGACGCTGCAGCTCGGCGAGCCGTCCAACTGCTGTCGCGGTTCTGAGTGTCAGACTATGCAGCGTTCCCACGAATCCGCCCTTTCCGGGCTGAAGCCAGGCTCACGCTCGAGTTTAAGGTGGTCAGTGGGAGATTATCCTCAACCGCCGGGTTCGTCAAACGGCAAGACGCCCGGCTTGCAATCCGGCCGAAGGCGGCGCAGAGTTGGGGTACAAGAAATGCAGGGAGGGTGGGCTGTGGCCACTCACGACATCGTCGTCATCGGTGCGTCGGCCGGAGGCGTTGAAGCTCTCAGCCACGTCCTGGCCACGTTTCCGCGCGACCTGCGCGCCTCGGTGCTCGTGGTGCTTCACGTCGCGCGCGGCCGCAGCATGTTGCCCGAAATCCTTTCACGAGCGGGCCCGCTGCCCGCCAGCCATCCGAAGGACGGCGACCGCCTCGAGCGCGGCCGGGTGTACGTCGCACGACCGGATCATCACTTGATCGTTGAACAGGGGAGGGTTCGGGTCGTCCGTGGGCCGACGGAAAACGGCTGCCGCCCGGCGGTCGATCCCCTGTTCCGTTCCGCGGCTCGCGTCTATGGTCCGCGCGTGATCGGCGTCGTGTTGACCGGTGCGCTGGATGACGGAACTGCGGGGCTCGCCGCGGTCAAAGGAGGCCGGCGGGATCGCCATCGTCCAGGATCCCGAGGAGGCATTTGCCCCGAGCATGCCGCAGAGTGCGCGCGCGCTCGTTGCGGTCGATCATGTGCTCTCCGTGCGAGAGATGGGAGTGCTGATCACGGAATTGACGAAAGAGGAAACACGGGCGCCGGCGACACGGTCGACCGCTCCCCACGTGGCAGCGATGGAGCCGGACCTGGCACGCCCGGTCGTCGCGTTGCACGAAAGCGACCGCCCAGGAAAGGTGTCGATCTTCACCTGCCCCGAATGCCATGGCACGGTGTGGGAGGTGGACCAACGTGGCATCGTCAGGTTCCGCTGCCGGGTCGGTCACGTGTATTCCGCCGAGAGCATGCTGGCGGCTCAGACCGACTCGGTCGATCGGGCGCTGTGGATGGCGCTGCGGTCGCTCGAAGAACGCGCGGCGCTCACGCATCGTCTTGCCGAGCGTGCGGAGGCGCGCCAGCATCGCTGGGTGGCGCGAGCCTTTAACGAGCGGGCGCAGGCGGCTGACACCTACGCGGCGGTGATTCGCGAGTTGCTGGTCAACCGCTCGCTCCTCCATGAGGTGCCAGATGCTGAACCAGAGACGCCAGACGGCGGGGAGTCGGCGCCCGAAGAACAGCACGAGGTCAGACCGCTGGTGACGGTGTCTCCTGTTCGTCCATCAGAAGAATGACGCCGGCGTTGTGCCCGTCAGCGGAGTTGAGGTTTGAAGCCGAGACCTGGCACTCGATCGTCCTGCCGCGCCGCGTGAGCGCGGGAACCGTTTTTTCGACGATGACTTGCTCTCCGTTCATCACCGACCGGATGGCCTGCGCGAGCTGCTCGACGGGCAGTCCGATGTCGAGGCCCTGAAACTGGGCGCCGATTGCCTCATCGGCACGCAGACCCCAGAGATCCTCCGAACGCCTGTTCCACACCTGGATGCGAAAGTCGCGATCGAGGACAACCACTCCAGACTTCAGGCTGCCGAATACCGATTCCAGGTACGAATTGAGCAGATCCGCGTCGACGCCTCGCGTCCGCAGCTCGTCGTTCATCGTCTGCAGCTCTTCGTTGGTGGATTGCAGTTCTTCGTTCATGGTTTCGAGCTCCTCATTGGTGGCCTGGAGCTCTTCGTTGGTCGTTTCCAGCTCCTCGACGGTCGACTGCAGCTCCTCGTTCGTGGTTTCCAGCTCTTCGTTCGTCGACTGCAGCTCGTCGTGGGCGGTTTCGAGCTGCTGCTTCGACGCGTTGAGCGCGGATTGCAAGTGATGGATCGTCGTGGAATCGCTGAAGACAATCCGCATGCCGAGGATTGTCCGCTGGTCGTCGAAGATGGGCGACACCGTGACTTCGAAGTAGCGCGGATGGCCTCCGACCGCGTGCTGAACTTCCTTGATCGTGACCTCCCGATGCTCCGCGAGCACACGATCAATCGCGCTGCGGATATCGGCCGGGCGGTACGACACTTCGAGTTCCTGGAGCGGCCTGCCGATGTCCGAGGGGTTCACGGCAAACTGCTGGCGCGCACCCACGCTCGTCGAAATCAGAACCCCGGACGAATCGATGACCATGTGCGCCACCGTGTCGCTGTCGAAGGCGGCCTGGCGCAAGCGCGTATTCGCGTTTGATCCGTTCGCCACCTTGTCGCGTCCACCCAGCAGCCCGGATCCTATCCTCTCGCGAATATTGGCCTTGGCCATGACGCGGAAGATCCGGCGCGGCAGGTCCACCGGCATGAACATGGTGGCGTAGCTGAAGAGCATTTCCGCGTGCCCGAGCACCAGGAAGCCGCTGTTGTCGATCGAAAAGGAGAAGCGGTTCAGGACGCGTGCCTGCGCCTCCGCATTGAAGTACATGAGCGTGTTTCGGCACAGCAGCAGATCGATTCGAGAGATCGGCGCATCCTGCAACAGATCGAGACGGCCGAACATCACCAAGCGGCGCAGGTCGCGGTTCAGCGTGGCCTTGGGGCCGTCGATCGTGAAATACCGCTCGGCAAAGCCAGGCGGCAGACTTTCCGTGTCTCTGACGCTGAAGACCGCTCGACGGCCCTCCTTCAGCGATTCTTCGTCGATGTCGGTCGCATAGATTTTCGCGAGTTCCCGGACGCCATCGATGCCGAGCTTCTCTGCGAGCAGCATCGCCACCGAGTACGCTTCCTGGCCCGAGGCGGCGCCAGCGCTCCAGATCCGAAGCGGCTGCGAATCCGATCGATGCTCGAGCAGCTGGGGCAGCACGACCGAATCGAGATAGGTCCACACCTCCGGGTCGCGGAAGAACCCCGTGACGTTGATGAGGATCGTGTTGAAGAGCTCGACGAATTCTTCCTGGTGCAGCTCGAGGAAATCGAGATACTCGTCGAACGTGGGAACCGACACGGTCTGCATGCGCCTCTCCACCCGGCGTCGCAGACTGGTTCGCTTGTACGCGGTGAAATCGAACCCGCGGGTCTGGCGCAGATGCTCCAGCAGCAGCTCGAAGCTTTCAGAGTCAGTTCGTGCCATCGATGAGAACGTAGGGTACCACGGCCCTGGCCGCCCCGCGCACTATCCGCCGCTTCGCTCGTACGTTGGCTTACGTGGTCGTAATGCCCGGATCGGGAATCGACGCGGGCACGGTGCCGTCAGGATCCTTGGGCGGAACCGTGCCCATGATGGCCTTCAGCTCATCGGCTTCGATGACCTCTTTCTCGAGGAGCCGCTCTGACAGCGCGTCCAGTGTCGAACGCCGCTCGCGGAGCACGCGACGGGCCGTTTCGTGCGCGTCTTCCAGGATCCGTTTGACCTCGGCGTCGATCTTGAGCGCCGTCTGCTCCGAGTAGTTGCCGCGCTCGGCCGCGAACGGTGCATCGAGAAACACCGGCCGCTGATTGCCGTTGTAGTTCACAGCGCCCAGCAGGTCGCTCATCCCGAATTCGGTCACCATCGAGCGCGCGATATCGGTTGCGCGCTGCAGATCGTTCTGCGCACCGGTCGAGATGCGGCCGAACGCGATCTCCTCGGCGCTCCGTCCGGCCAGCAGCACCGAGAGCTGGCTGACGAGATCCTCGCGCGTCAGGAGATACCGATCTTCGAGCGGCAACTGCATCGTGTACCCGAGCGCGCCGAACCCGCGCTGGACGATCGAGATCTTGTGCACGGGATCGAGGCCCGGCAGCACGCTCGCGACGATCGCATGCCCGGACTCGTGATAGGCGACGATGCGCCGCTCCTTGTCGCTCATCACGCGCTTCTTCTCGAGACCGGCGATCAGGCGGTCGATCGCCTCGTCCAGATCCTTCATCTCGACCGCTGGCTTGTCCTTGCGCGCGGCAAGCAGCGCCGCCTCGTTGACGAGGTTCGCGAGATCGGCGCCGGCGAACCCCGCGGTCCGCGCCGCGATCACCTTGAGGTCCACGCCTTCGGCGAGCTTGACGACCTTCACGTGGATCCTGAGGATCTCCTCGCGCCCGCGAACATCGGGCTTGTCCACGAGGACCTGGCGATCGAATCGACCCGGGCGGAGGAGGGCGGGATCGAGCACTTCCGGCCGGTTCGTGGCGGCCATGATGATCACGCCCTTGCGGCCGTCGAACCCGTCCATCTCCGCGAGCAACTGGTTGAGCGTCTGTTCGCGCTCCTCGTGGCTGCCCATCGGGGTCTGGATACGCACCTTGCCCAGCGCATCGAGCTCGTCGATGAAGACGATGCAGGGCGCTTTCACTTCAGCCTGCGCGAACAGATCGCGGACGCGCGCCGCGCCCACGCCCACGAACATCTCGACGAACTCGGATCCACTGAGGCTGAAAAATGGCACCTTGGCCTCACCGGCGACGGCACGCGCCAGCAGCGTCTTGCCGGTCCCCGGAGGCCCGACGAGCAGGACCCCCTTCGGAATTCGGCCGCCGATGGTGGTGTACTTTCGCGGGTTCTGCAGGAACTCGACGATCTCGCGCAGCTCGTCTTCGGCCTCGTCCACGCCCGCCACGTCTCCGAACCGCACCTTCACGTCGTCGTCCGCATAGATCTTCGCGCGGCTGCGCGCGAACGACATGACGCCGCCCTCGGCGCCGCCCATGCGGCGGAAGAAGAAGCTCCAGAGCGCAACCAGGAAAATGATCGGAATGATCCAGCCGACGAGCTCGGCGAGCCATTTGTTGGCTGCTTCACCCGTGAACTTGATGGCCGCCCGTTCGAGATCCTCGATCAGCTTCGGATCTTCGATGCGGACCGCCATGAACGGGTGGGTTCCCTTCGGGCCGCCCTTCATCACGCCGTGCACGCGGTCTTCGGCGACGGTCACCTCCTGCACCGAGCCGTCCCGCACGCGCTGCTTGAAGTCGCTGTACGAGATCGTCTCGCCGCCCTGCATGAAGTAGAACGCCTGACCGAGCGCCAGGAGCAGGAACACCGCCAGGACGTACCACATGGCAGTTCCCATGCCGCTGCGCGGCGTCAGCTTGCGGTCACCCGCACGACGGCTTCGCAGGCCGGACTTCCCTGGGTTCTGATCGGACATCTAATCGATCCTACCGTCATTTCGACACGGCATCTTCCGCCTTGGTGAACTCCAGCTCGCCGCGCGGGGCGTCGATTCGCACGGCCGAGCCCTCGCCAAACTCTCCCTGCAGCACGCGCATCGCAAGCGGATCCAGCACCCGGCGCTGAATAACCCGCTTCAGCGGACGCGCGCCATAGGTTGGATCGTACCCCTCTGCGATGAGCAGATCCTTCGCGCGGTCGGTGAGCTCGACGCGGATCTTCCGATCCTCGAGGCGCTTCATCAGGCCTCGAAGCTGGATGTCGATGATGTGCCGCATCTCGCCGCGCGAAAGCGCGTGGAACACGATGATCTCGTCCACGCGGTTCAGGAACTCCGGGCGGAAGTGCTCGCGCAGCGCATCGAGGACATGCCGCTTGGTGCCCTCGTCCAGCTGGTGATCGCCTCCGGCGCGCGACACCGTGTCGCGGAGCGCCGCCTCGGCGATGAAATGACTCCCGACATTCGACGTCATGATCACGACGGTGTTCTTGAAGTCCACCGTCCGCCCCTTGCCGTCGGTGAGCCGGCCGTCGTCGAGCAGCTGCAGCATGACGTTGAGGACTTCGGGGTTCGCCTTCTCGATCTCGTCGAAGAGCACCACCGCGTACGGCCGCCGCCGTACGGCTTCGGTGAGCTGCCCGGCCTCCTCGTAGCCGACATATCCAGGAGGCGCGCCGATCAGCCGCGAGACCGTGTGCTTCTCCTGATACTCCGACATGTCGATCCGGACCATCGCCTGCTCGTCGTCGAACAGGAACTCCGCGAGCGCGCGGGCGAGCTCCGTCTTGCCGACGCCCGTGGGGCCGAGGAAGATGAAGCTCCCGAGCGGACGGTTCGGATCCTGAAGCCCGGCGCGGGCGCGACGCATGGCGTTGGCCACCGCGCCGATCGCTTCGTCCTGTCCGACGACGCGGGCGTGGAGGCGCTCCTCCATGCGGAGAAGCTTCTGGATCTCGCCTTCCATCAAGCGGCTGACCGGGATGTGAGTCCAGCGGCTGACGACCTCGGCGATATCTTCCTCGTCTACTTCCTCCTTCAGCATCCGCTGGCCCTTCTGCAACTCCGCCAGGCGCCCTTCTTCCTCGCGGATCTGCCGCTCGATCTGCGGCAGCCTGCCGTACTGCAGCTCCGAGGCCTTCGCGTAATCGCCAGCCTGCTGCGCCCGCTGCATGTCATTGCGGACCTGCTCGAGCTCTTCCTTCAGCTTTCGCGCGGCCTGAATCGCGTCCTTTTCGTGCTGCCAGTGCGCCGCGAGCCGGCCTTTCTCCTCCTTCAGGTCGGCCAGCTCCTTTTCCAGCTTCTCGAGCCGCTCTCGCGACGCCTTGTCCTTCTCCTTGCGCAGCGCCTCGCGCTCGATCTCCAGCTGCATGATCCGCCGCGACACTTCGTCGAGCTCGGCGGGCATCGAGTCGATTTCCATGCGGAGCCGTGATGCGGCCTCGTCTATCAGGTCGATTGCCTTGTCGGGCAGGAACCGGTCGGCAATGTAGCGGTTCGAGAGGATGGCCGCGGCCACGAGCGCCGAGTCCTTGAACGTGACCCCGTGGTGGATCTCGTACCGCTCGCGAAGCCCGCGAAGGATGCTGATCGTGTCCTCGACCGTCGGCTCGCCGATCATGACCGGCTGGAAGCGCCGCTCGAGCGCGGCGTCCTTTTCGATGTACTTGCGATACTCGTCGAGCGTCGTGGCACCGACCGTGTGCAGCTCGCCGCGGGCCAGCATCGGCTTGAGCATGTTCGAGGCATCCATCGACCCCTCGGCGGCGCCGGCGCCGACAACCGTGTGGAGCTCGTCGATGAACAGGATGACCTGTCCGGCTGAATCGGCCACTTCCTTCAGCACGGCCTTCAGCCGCTCCTCGAACTCGCCGCGATACTTCGCGCCGGCCACGAGCGCACCCATGTCGAGCGCGACGATGCGCTTGTTCTTGAGTCCTTCCGGCACATCCTGCCGGACGATCCGCTGCGCGAGGCCTTCGACGACGGCGGTCTTGCCGACGCCCGGTTCGCCGATGAGCACCGGGTTGTTCTTGGTGCGTCGCGAGAGCACCTGGATCACGCGCCGAATCTCGTCGTCGCGGCCGATGACCGGATCGAGCTTGTCTTTCTTCGCCAGCTCGGTCAGGTCGCGGCCGTAGCGCTCGAGCGACTGATACGTGCCTTCAGGATTCTGGCTCGTCACGCGCTGCGAGCCGCGGACCGCCGTCATCGCCTGGAGAATGGCGTCCCGGGTGATCCCGCGCTGCTCGAGCGCGCGGACGGACGGAGACTTCGACCCCTCTCCCGCGATCGCGACGAAGAGATGCTCGGTGCTGACGTATTCGTCCTTCAGGCGATCGGCTTCCGATTCAGCCGCGTCGGTCACCTTGCGCAGACGCGCCGACAGTCCCGGCTGAGAGCCTCCCTGCGCGCGCGGCAGTTTGCTCAGCTCGGTCCTGATCGCTGTGGCCACCGCCGCCGGATCGGCGTTCATCTTCCGGATGATCTCGGGAACGATCCCCTCGCGCTGCTCGACGAGCGTCAGCAGCAGATGCTCGGGCACGATCTCCGGATGCCCCTCGCGATCGGCGAGCTGCTGCGCGGCGAGGATCGCTTCCTGGGCCTTCTCGGTGTATTTGTTGATGTTCATTTCACTTGCTCGAGCTTCGATCAACTCCTCGTACAACTGCCGCTGTTCCTTCGTCAGCGAGCGGGGGAGCTGGACGTCTACGGTCGCGTAGAGGTCGCCGCGATCGTCAGGCTTTCCGACAGTGGGCATGCCGTGGCCTTTCAGCCGGAAGACCTGTCCGCTCTGCGTCGTCTCGGGAATCTTCAGGCGGACGGAGCCGGTAATCGTCGGGACCTGCGCTTCGCCGCCGAGCACGGCGGTCGTCACCGGCACCGCGACCTTCGCGTGCAGGTCGGTGCCGCGGCGCTCGAAGACCGCGTGCGGCCTGATGTGGACCCGCAGATACAGGTCTCCAGCCGCGCCGCCGTTCGATCCCGATTCCCCTTCGCCGGCGGCGCGAACGCGAGATCCGTCCTTGACGCCGACCGGAATCCGCACGTCCACGCTGCGCGCGTGCCCGCCCTGCTTGATCGAGATGCGGCGCGTCGCGCCGTGGTACGCCTCCTCGAGCGTGAGCTCCACCTCGTGCTCGATGTCGCGTCCCTTCTGCGTGCGCGGCGCGCGGCCCTGACGGGCGCGGCCGCCGGCCTCGCGCGCGCCGCCGCCGCCGAAAAACGTCTTGAAGAAGTCGGAGAACGGATCCTCGTTGCCGAAGAGATCGTGCATCTCCTCTTCGGTCATCGTCCGGTAGCCGCCGCCGGGCCCGCCCATATTGATGTTCCAGGCACCGCCGCCGAACGGGACCGCCGCCGGGGAAGCCCTGGCCCTGCTGCTGCGCCTGCTCGTACATCCGCCAGTTCGCGCCCAGCTCGTCGTACTTCCGGCGCTTCTCCGGATCGCCGAGCACTTCGTACGCCTCGTTGATCTCCTTGAACCGCGACTCGGCTGACTTGTCGCCCGGGTTGACGTCCGGATGGTGCTTGCGGGCGAGCTTCCGGTACGCCTGCTTGAGCTCCTTGTCCGACGCAGTCTTCGTCACGCCGAGCGTCTGGTAGTAGTCCTTGAATTCCATCTATCGATCGTCAGTTTCCAAGCGTTCACAACCCAATCGCTTCGCTGATCCGCTTGAGCTCCAGCGCAAGTCGTCGGCGCGCGTCGGCCCGACCGGAATCCTGATTGACCAGCGGCTGCAGCCGCTGCACGGACTCGGCGATCGACAGCAGGCGCTGCACGCCCGCCAGGTTGATTCCCGCCTCGTCCACGAGGTGCTTGATGAGCCGCAGGCGGTCCAGCTCCTCGCTCGAATAGACGCGCATGCTGCCGATCGTGCGCGACGGCGAAACGAGTCCGAGCCGCTCGTACTTGCGCAGCGTCTGCGGATGCATGTGCAGCAGGCGCGCCGCCATGCTGATAAAGTAAAGATCGGTTCGCATCGGGAAGTTGCGTCAGATCAAATGTAGGACTTGATACGTGGCGTGTCAAGGTGGTGATGGAGCCGGGATGAACGTCCAGCTCAGCGATTTAGTGACCGTCGGCCTGCTCGTCGTGCTCGAAGGTCTCCTCAGCGCGGACAATGCGCTCGTCGTGGCGGTCATGATCCTCGGGCTGCCGCGCACCGAGCAGAAGCTGGCGCTTCGATACGGTCTCGTGGGCGCGTTCGCCTTCCGCATCAGTGGCGACGTTGCTGGCCGTCTACCTGATTCGGCTGGCCTGGGTGAAGCTGCTGGGCGGGCTTTACCTTATCTACCTGACATACGCGCACTTCTTCGAGCAGCGGCGACGCCGAAGAGCGCAACAAGCCGCGGCCGGCGAGGCCGTGGCTGGGACTCTCGGCGCTCTGGGGCACGATTCTGAAGGTCGAACTGGTCAACATCGCGTTTTCGGTCGACTCGATCCTTGTCGCCGTGGCGATGTCGAGCAAGACCTGGGTCGTCCTCACCGGCGGCCTCCTCGGCATCGTCGCCATGCGGGTCGTGATTGCGCAGCTGCTCGCGATCGTGCGGCGCTATCCGACCCTGGTGGACGGTGCGTTCGTGATCATCGCGCTCGTCGGGACGAAGCTGCTCCTCGAGTACGCGAACGCGATGGCATGGATCCACTTCGATCCGCCGAAGTGGTTGTCCCTCGTGCTGATCGCGATTACGTTCCTGATTGCCTATCTGATGGCACGGCGAAAAGGCCCCGTGGAGACCGATGACGCTGAATCACTCATTACTGATCGGTAGAATCACCTGAGGGTGAGATCGAGCGTCTTCGTCTGTCCCTCATCCAACGAGAAGCTCGTGGCCTTGGCCTTCAGCCGTTCGAGCACGTCGGGATCGTTCCATTCCCCCTGCGCAAGATAATCGACGGCGATGGCGAAGTACCCGCCGGGCGGCAGGTTCTTGATCTGGAAGCGGCCTTCCTGATCCGGACGCACTCCTGCAACATAGCGGCTGTTCGGCACCGACCATTTTTGAGCTTCGTCCGAGAACACCACCAGCGTGTAGTCCTTCGCCGGAGATCGTGCCTGCCTTCACCGTGCCGGTCACCTCGGTCAGCTTCGACGTCAGCACCACGTCGACGCCGGTCACCGACTCGCCAGCCTTGAAGTCGATCCCGCTGTCGGTAACGTCGTTGCCATTGACCTTGACCGACTTGAGCATCCAGCCCGGCGGCAGGCTCGCGACGCGGACGATGCGCGTGCCGGACAGGCCCTTCAGCTCGAACGTGCCATCGGCCTTCACGGTTCCAGGGCCAGCGAACGCGACCATCGGCCCGTCCATGTCGACCGGACTGGCCGTCACACGGATGTTCGTCAGCGTCGTTGGCTTCGCACCGCCTTCGAACGTCAGACGACCGGTGGCAGTCGCGCCCTTGGACGTCACGATGACGACGTTGGAGAGGTCCTCGCCATTGACGGTGACCGGCAACGTTCCAGTTTCCGATTCGCCCCCGTCGATGCCGACGCCCACGCGCGCGGTGAACATCATGTTGTCGCCGCCGCCCGACGTCATGATCTGAACGGCGCGTGTCTGCAGGGTGTAGTCGCCGGGCGCGACGTTGCTAATCGTGAAGTTGCCGTTCTTGTCGCTCCGTCCGCGCTGCCGGACATCATCATCATGCCCGCGCCCTCGGAGTTGCGCGGCACGGCGTTGATCATCGATCCCTCGACCGGCTTGCCGTCAGAGCTGATCACGGTCCCGGTGATCTTCGCGAGCCGCACCGGCAGCAGCGCGAAGTCCGTGCTCTGGGCTTCCTGACCGACGCCGAGCGTAATCTTCTGCGCGTCGGCGCCATTCGTGTGTTCCGGGGAAATAGGTCGGCGCGTATCCGGAGTTCGGAATCGACCCCGTCGGACCGCCGCTCGCACCGCCACCGGCCAGCGCGGACATGTTCGATCTCCATCGCCATGATGTCGGCGCCGCGCGAACGTCGCGCTGACGTAGTAGTCGCCGGGCGACAGGCCGTAGATGCGGAACTGCCCCAGATCGTTGGTCTGCGCGGTGCGACCGGTCGATTGAAGACGGCGACGACCGCCCGCCCAGGCGGAGCGCATCGCGCTGACGAGCGCATCCGCGATCGGATCGCCGAACTCGTCCACCAGCCGTCCGGAAATTGCGCTGCCACGCGGCATCGAGATGTCCGCCTTGTCCAGCAACTGGCCTTCAGCCAGATCGATCGGCCTGCCTGACTCGAACGGACGCGTCTGGCCGTACTGCATGGTCACGTATCCGGCCTTCGTGGCGGTCAGGTTGAAACGTCCGGCAGGGAGGTCGCGGAACTCGTAACGTCCCTCGCCATCGGTCATCGCGGTCTTCGATCCGATATCGGGACCGATGATGCGGATCTGAGCCCGCCGCACCGGTCCGCCGGTCTCTGCCGAGACGACCCGTCCACGGAAGCGGCCGGTGCCGGTCTTCGGCTGCCGCGGCCCCATGCCCGGCAACGGGACGGGCAAATCCGCGGCCGTTGATGATGATCTGCTGCTGCGCGTGCAGATCCGTTGACACCAGGAGGCAGCGACAGGCACCACACCGAGCTCGCGGATGCCGTAGATAGCGCATAAACCCTCGCTCCGACTTGGGCGCCGAGCGCGAACGCGAGCGGCTCGCGTGGCTCGCTCGCACGACTCGCTAGCTCTTGAAGTGCAGCGCCAAGTCTATGAGCAGCTTCTAGTAATCAGATGTATCCGACGATCTTTGCACGGCTGGTTTGTTAAGGATGTTAAATCTTTGATGCGCGACCCCAAACGCCACCGCGCTCGCGACGACACCCGCGAGAGCGGGCGAGAGCACTCCGTAGCCCTGGCCATCGGTGAGGTAGTGCGTCACGATCAACACCGGCACGCCCGCCAGGATTGATGCCAGCCCCTCGCGCCGGCCGGCGCTTCGGACATACAGACCGCCGACGACGGGGACGACCAGCGTCACGGTCAGGATCGCGTAGAACACGCTGACAGCGGCGCGCACGCTGCCATACACGACGGCGACACCCACGCCGCACACGCCGCCGACGATGGCGGCGATGCGTGCCACGCGCAGCAGCTCCGCCTCGGTCGCGTCACGCTTCACGAATCCGCGATAGAGATCGCGCGACGCCGACGTCGCGAGCATGAAGAGCACGGCATCGGCCGAACTCACCTCCGCCGAAAACACCGCCGCAAGCGCGACGACACCGAGCGAGGGAGGCAGCATGCTCGCGAGCACCGTTGGAAGCGCCAGATCCGGCCTCGAGACCGAGATGCTGCCGTGCCGCCAGACCGATCACCGCCGGCGCCCAGGCAAAAATCAAGAGGCCGATTCCGTTCCACGCAACGCCGCGCCGCACTGCGGCCTCGTCGCGAGCGCCGTAAGCCTTCTGCAGCAGTCCCGGAGAGACCACGAACGCTGGCCCGAGAAGAAAGAGGAGACGCCACCCCGACGTCGGTCCCGTGCTCGTCCAAATGCCAGCTGACGAACCCGCGGATGCGGTCAACGCATGCCATCCGCCCGCCCCGTCCAACGGCGAATGGGACGGCTATGGCAAAGCCCACCAGGATCACGACGAGCTGCACGAGGTTGACCCACGCGGAACTCAGGAGGCCGCCAGTGGTGAAGTAAGAGATCGTGACGAGCGCTCCGATGGCACAACCGCTGATCAGCGAGAAGCCGCGCCGCCACATTGAGCACCGCCGCGACACCGAGCAGCTGTGCCGCCAGGATTGTGAGCGTTCCCAGCCAGATGAGCGACGCCACCAGTCCCCGCATCGCCCGGCCGTAGCGCCGCTCGAGAAAATCGCCGAGGGTCAGGTCGCCGTGCGCCGTGGCTTCGCGCCACATGCGCGGCCCCACCGAGAAGGCCAGGACGAGCGACCCGATTCCGGCCGATCCATTCCACCACCAGGCGCTCAAACCTTCGGTGAATCCAAGTGACGTGGCGCCCACCGTGGAGCTTGCGCCGATGTTGGCCGCGAGAAACGTCGAGAAAATCAGGCCGGCACCCAGTCGCCGTCCGCCGACGAAGAAATCGCTGGCGCCGGCCCGGCGGCCAACCCACAGCCCGATTGCGACGAAAGACGGCGGAGTACGCAAGGAGGAGCGCGAAGGTCAACTACTTCAGGTCCCGCGCAGCCGGATAGCCGGGGATGCCCCGTGGCCGCGCGAACGGCCCGGACGATCGCGTCCGCCATGGCGTCGGCAGCGAGCGCGCCGAGCTGATTCATGTCGGGTGCGCCGGCATGCGAACCCGTCGCAAGCGCGAAGATGGCATCGCCGTCGTTCGTGAGGTGTGATGGATAGATGGCGCGCGCGTAACCGTCGTGTGCCATTTGCGCGAGCTTCGTGGCCTGCGCCTTGGTCAGCGACGCGTTCGTGGCCACGACGCCGATGGTGGTGTTCTCGAGAATCGTCTGCGCGTCTGCCGGCATGGATCCTGCCACTCCGGCCGCTCGGCCCGGCAGGTTCATCCGCAACATCGCGCGCAGATCGGCGATCCGGCTTCCATCTTCGGTCCGCCCACCCGCGATGAACTGGCCCGTCGCCGGATCCACAACATTGCCCACCGCGTTGACCGCGACCAGCGCCGCAACCACGAGTCCACCTGGCAGTTCGATCGCGGAGCTGCCCGAGGCCGCCCTTCATCCCCCGATCCGATCGCAACAGCTTGCCGACCGTCGCGCCCGCGCCGGCCCCGACGTTGCCTTCGACCACCGGGCTCGCGGTCGCGTCGTGCGCGGCCGCATATCCGCAGTCCGGTCCGGGGCGAATGGTCCCGTCTCCGACCTGCAGGTCGAACAGAATCGCCGCGGGCACGATCGGGACCACGCCCGCTCCGGTGGAGAAGCCGACGTGCTTCTCGTCGAGGTACTTGACCGCGCCGTCCGCAGCCGAGAGCCCAAACGCGCTGCCGCCCGACAGCACGATCGCGTGCACCTGCTGCACGAGATTCACGGGGTTCAGCAGATCCGTTTCGCGCGTGCCGGGCGCGCTGCCTCTGACATCCACGCCGGCCACGGCGCCTGCCTCGGCGAGGATCACGGTGCAGCCCGTCGGACGGGCAGTCAGCGTGTGGTGGCCGACTTTCAGGCCGCTTACCGCGGTGAGGGTGTGGTTCGCCGCATCGGATCGCTGCTCGGATGCAGACGGACGCGTAAGCGGCGAGCACGATCAGGGCGCCGACAATGCGGATCATGCGGATGTTCCTGCGAGCGTGAGCGGGCGGCCCGCGGCATACCGCCGGATCGTGTCCAGGACCGCGTCCGCCATCGCATCGGCAAAGCGAGGGTGATCGTTCACCGCTTTCGCGCGCGCCATGGGAAGACCGATTTCACGACAGACCGCCGCCGCCTCGATGTCGAGGTCGTACAACACCTCGATGTGATCGCACAGGAACCCAATCGGCGCGAGCACTGCGGCTGTGAGTCCTCGCACGCGTTCGTCCTTCAGGTAATCGCAGACGTCGGGTCCAAGCCACGGATCTTCCGGCCGGCCGCTGCGACTCTGGAAGACCAGCGTCCAGTCACGCGTGGATCCAAGCTTTTCACTGACTCGCCGCGCGACCGCGGACGCGGTCTCCTCGAGTTGCTTCTGATAGGGATAGCGGTCCGCCATCGAAACCGGAATGCTGTGCGCGGTAAACACCAGCCTGGCCCGGCCGCGGACATCTGCCGGTAGATCGTTGAACGCATCGCACACATGGTCGGCATTTGCGTCAACGAACCCGGGATGCGTGTGCCAGTCGGCGACGTACACGATCTCCACGTCGGCGAGCCCCGCGTCCTTCAGGGTCGCGCGCGCTGCATCGACGTTCTCGCGGTACTGACCACAGCTCGAATAGCTTCGCTGCGCAGCCGCCAGAAACCCCACCGCATGGCGCACACCCGCCCTCGACATCTCCGCGAGAGTATCGGCGAGAAACGGATGCCAGTTCCGCATCCCGACATACACCGGCAGCGTCGTGCCGCGTTCCTTCAGTCGGGACCGAAGCAGCTCGGCCTGCTTCATCGTCAACGCTGTCAAAGGCGAAACCCCGTCGAAGAGCTCGTAGTGGTGTGCAACTTCCTCGACGCGGCTCGCCGGCACGCGCCGTCCGCGCAGGACGTTGGCCAGGAACGGCCGCACGTCGTCAGGCCCCTGGGGCCCGCCGAATGCGACGATGAGGACGGCGTCAAAACTCATATACGGGGTCTGACCCTGCTCGACCGGGGTCAGACCCCGGTCGTTCGGTTACACACTCGCGACCGATACCGGGGTCAGACCCCGGCCGCTCGGTTACACACTCGCGACCGATTCTGAGCAGATTATAGTTATTCGAGTGCCGCCCCGCCCCAGTCGATGAGTTCACAGCCAGATCGCCCGTCGCGCTTCGGCCTCTCCCGCCCCGTCTGGCTGCTCGGGTGGGTGAGCCTCTTCACCGACATGGCCAGCGAGACGGTGTATCCGCTGTTGCCGTTATTCCTGACGCAGGTGCTCGGCGCCGGCGCGATGTCGCTGGGCATCATCGAGGGGTCCGCCGAGGCGGCGAACAGCGCACTGAAAATCGTGTCCGGCTGGCTCGCCGATCGCTGGCGATCGCCGAAGACGCTCGTGCTCGTCGGCTACGGCATCGCGTCCGCCGTCCGGCCCTTGATAGGTCTTGCGACGGCGTGGCCGCAGGTGCTGGCCATTCGATTTGCTGACCGGCTCGGCAAAGGGATCCGCGGCGCGCCGCGCGATGCCATGCTCGCCGATTTCGCGCCACCCGACGCACGCGGCCGCGTGTTCGGCTTCCATCGAGCCATGGATCACGCCGGGGCCGTCACCGGCCCGTTGCTCGCGACCGCGTTTCTCTATTTCTATCCGGGCAACTACCGCACGCTCTTCTTCCTGACGATCATCCCGGGCCTCATCGTCATCCTCTTCATTCTGAGGATCCCCGGATCGGGCAGAACGCAGCAGAACCCAGAAAGAACGAACCCAGCAGAACCCAGTAGAACCCCGGCAGAACCTTGTGGAACCTAGGCGACCGATTCTATTGGGCTATGGCAGTAATCCTGCTGTTCTCGCTTGGCAATGCCAGCGACGCCTTCCTGCTCCTGCGCATGAGCGACCTGGGTGTGTCAGTCGTCTGGATTCCGCTCCTGTGGTCTGCGCTGCACGTCGTCAAGGTCGTCTCGTCGCTCGTTGGCGGTGCACTGTCTGACAGATTTGGACGCCGTGGCCTGATCGCGCTCGGATGGCTCTGGTACGCGCTCGTCTACGCGGGATTCGGTTACTTCGACACCAGGGCCACTGTCATCGGCATCTTCCTCGCGTACGGCCTGTATTTCGGGTTGACGGAAGGGAACGAAAAGGCCTGGGTCGCCGACATGGCCCCTCAGCACGCGCGCGGAACTGCCTTCGGCATCTACAACGCGGCGCTCGGCGTCGGCACGCTGGCGGCAAGCTTGATCTTCGGCGCCCTCTGGACACGCGTGTCCCCGCACGCGGCGTTTCTCACCGGTGCAGGGCTCGCCGTCGGCGCCTCTGTGCTTCTATTCGTGATGTTCGAGGTTGGATCTTCCGACTAAATAATCAACGCGTCTCCTTCGCCGCCCGGTGCGTGGCGCAGGAACTTCGCAACCTCCTGGTTGTCAGGAAAATCGCGCGCCAGCTTCTGGGCGATCTCCATGGCAGCGTCGAAGTTTTTTTCGCGCACGTGCATGTCCCACAACGCGAACTCCGCTTCCGCACGCGTGTACTGGTCGGCATCCATCGTCGTCGCCTCCCTCACCGCCGCGAGGCCACGCTTCTTGTTCCCGCCGCCGAGCAACCACCGCGTTCCCCACGGCATCCGCGTATTGACGATGTAGTCGATCCAGCCGCGGGCGACGCGCGCCCGCACGTGGTTGGGATTCTGCTTCAGAACCGCATCGAGGGACTTCCGCGCTTCCCGGTCCTCGTCCCAGCCCGTCTTGTGTCCGAGCAACCCGAGCTCGAGCCAGACGAAGTTCAGGTCCAGCTTGCCGAGAAAAAACAGCGCTTCTTCATCGTTTGGCTTGGTCTTCAGCCGCCCGCGGGCAAGTTCCTGACCGTGATGCAGATCAGTCGTGAACGACGCCATGACGTCCGGACACCTGGTGCAGCGTTTCAGCACCTCGCCCTTGTTGTCGTTGTCCTTGTCGCGAGCGTCCTGACCGTTGAGCAGTCCGCGAAGCTGAAAGATCAGCGCCGAGGTCCTGACTTCGTCGTTCTCGAGATCCTGGGTGCCAGCGGCGCGCAGCGCCAGAGCAAGCGCGGCAGCCTCCTCGTAGTGGGCGTTGTAGAAGAGACGGTAGGCGTCCGTGATCGTTTGAGCGGGCGGTTGCGGCGCCTGAGCGTGCGCGGTGATCGTGGAGATCGCAGCCAATGCAACCGCGATCGAAAACCGCGCGAGCCTGTGCATGTTCTGATTATGCGGCAAGGGGCAGAATCGGTGAATTGGTGAATTGGTGAATCTGTGAATTGTCGTGCATTCCGGCGACGTGGCCAATCACTCCAGCCGTTGGCAATCGCCATTCATTGCTATAATTCTTGACGTTCCCCGTCGAGCTCGATCCTTCTCATGACCCGAATCCTGGTTACCAACGACGATGGCGTCCACTCGGACGGCATCCACGCACTTGCGGCGGCCCTGGCGCCTCTCGGAGAAGTCACCATCGTTGCGCCGCACATCGAAGCGAGCGCGATCGGGCATGCGCTGACGCTGCGTCGTCCGCTTCGCATGGAAAACCTGCGGGATCGCGTCTATGAGGTGGACGGCACGCCGACCGATTGCGTGAACATCGCCGTCACCCAGTTGTACACGCCGTCCTCCGCTCCCGATCTCATCGTTTCGGGCATCAACAAGGGGTGGAACCTGGGAGACGACGTCACATACTCGGGCACCGTGGCGGGAGCGCTGGAAGGATCGCTGCTCGGGATCCCGAGCATTGCTGTGTCCCTGTCACGCACGCGCGGGAAGTACGACTTCGGACCGGCCGCGGCGGCCGCGGCCACGATCGCGTCGATGACGCTTCGAGGCGGGATCATCACTCCCGGACGTTTTTGAACATCAATGTGCCCACCGGCAAGCCGAAGGGATTCCGGCTGACGTTCCAGGCGAAGCGCAATCACGTGACCATCGTCGATCCGCGGACGGATCCGCGCGGACAGCCCTACTACTGGATTGAAGAAGGAGAGAACGATTGGGAGCCGCACGACCGTTCGGACTATCAGGCCGTGCGGAACGGGTACGTCTCGGTCACACCGCTGCAGGCAGACATGACCGATCACGAGGCGCTGGCGAAACTCGAATCGCTGGAAATCGAGAACACGCCGGCTGATTCCTCCGTCCCACGCTGAGCCTCGCCGCCCGTGTAAAGCCGCGGTATGCTTCGACAGAAGCGATCAAGACATCGCGACGGAAGGGAAGGTGACCAATGAACGTCCTGCTGTGGATCCTCCAAATCCTGCTGGCGGCGGCTTTTCTTGCACACGGCTTGTTTTTCCTCGCTCCTCCGGCTTCAATGCTCGAGCTGCTGAAACCAATCCCGGTCGCGTTCCGACTGTTTCTTGGCGTGGCCGAAGTGCTGGCCGCGGTCGGGCTGACCCTGCCGGGTATCACGCGCATCCAGCCGACGCTGGTTTCGTGGGCCGCCGGTGGCGTGATGATCATCATGATCGGCGCAACCGTGTTTCATCTGAGCCGCGGTGAATTCAGTTCGGCGGTCACGACGATCATCCTGCTGACGATGGCGACCTTTGTCGCTTACATGCGCTGGAAGGTGAAGCCAATCGTGCCGCGGACGCTGGCCTAGCTGTCCCGTCAAAGGAGCCTTTCCGCATGAGCCTACGACCCATCAGATCCGTTTGCGCGCTCGCGTTGATCGCAACGGTGGGGCTGTCGCCGGTCCGCGCGCAGGAACCGGCGGCAATCAAGCCGACCGAGGTCATCAAGCTGTTCGACGGCAAGTCGCTCGCGAACTTCGACACGTGGCTGGTCGATCACCATTCGGACGGATCCCGCAGCGCGTGTTCAGCGTCGTCGATCAAATCGACGGCGCGCCGGCGATCCGAATCAGTGGTCAGGTCTGGGGCGGACTCCTGACGAAGGAGGCGTATCGAGACTATCGACTCGTCGTCGAGTTCCGGTGGGGCGGCGTGACCTGGGGCGATCGGAAGACGCGCGCGCGCGACAGCGGCATCCTGCTGCACGCGCAGGGACGGCTCGGGCAACACCGGCAAGGATTTCAACGGGCCCTGGCTGCGGTCGATCGAGTTCCAGATCATCGAGGGCGGCGTCGGCGACATTCTTCCGGTCGCGGGATACGGCGACGATGGCGAGCAGATTCGTCCCGTCGGTGACGACGACCACGCGCAAGGATCGTGACGGCGAGACGGTCTACGACGAAAAGGGAACGCCGAAGCACGTTGTCGAGCGGCCGCATCAACTGGTGGGGCCGCAGCGAAGACTGGGCAGACAAGCTCGGATTCCGTGGACCGCAGGATGTCGAGAGTCCCGGCGGCTGGAATGGACACGCATCGAGGCGGTCGTCCAGAGGGGAAGCTGACGTACTACGTCAACGGGAAGCTCGTGAACGAGGCGTCGGACTCGTCGTTCACCGACGGGCAGGATCATGATCCAGTCGGAAGGCGCCGAGATCTACTTCCGGCGCATCGAGCTCCAGCCGCTGCAATAGACCGACATTGCTGATTGCGGTTCGGCTGATTCCCGGATCACATCAGCTACCGAAATCAGCAATCTAGCTCGATCCCCGCCGATTCAACCAGTAATACAACGGCAGGCTGAACCCCAGCCCTCCCATGAACGACAGCACGACGAACCACGGCCAGCGGACCGGCCCGGGCGGATGCTTCGCGAAGTAGACCGTGAGAATGATCAGCGTGACCGTGACGTCGAGGATGAACCCCAGCGCGAGGTTGTCCTGCAACACCGGCCCGAAGCCGTGGAATTCGTTGACCAGCCAGTTCACGAAGAAGCCGTTCGGCACGACGAACCCGAAAGCTGCGACGAGCAACAGCCACATGGCAGACCTCTTACGCGAAAATTCGAAGACAACGGAAACGGGCTACAAACGGTAATCATGCTACAGTCGCTCGTCAACATTTCTGGGAGCGGCCTATTCGATGAACGCCAGACTGTGCCCGCTTGATTGCCGCGCTTGTCGTCGTCAGCGCCCTCGGCGTCGTGACCACGACCCGCGCCACACCACGGTCCCGAACAACAACCGATCCCGAGCACGCGCGCCTCACCGCGATGTGCGGCACCTGGGACGTCGAGATGACGTTCTGGTTCAAGCCCGGCGGTCCGGGTATCACGACCAAGGGCACCTCGACGATCCGGCCGCTGTTCGACGGACTCTTCGTCGAGGAGAAGATCGAGGGCACGCTGAACGGCGCGCCGTTCACGACCCTCGCGTGGACCGGCTTCAACACGCGCGACGCACCAGTACGAGGCCACGCGCATCGCGAGCACGAACACCATTCGCATCGCCGAAACCGGCGGCTACGACGAGAAGACGAGGCAGTTCGAGCTGAAGGCGGACTATCCCCTCGCCGGCGACACGTGGCACCAGCGCACCGTCATCCAGCCGACGTCGGCCGATGCGATGATCGCGACGAGCTACCTGAGCTTCGGCAAGGTGCCGGAGTGGAAGGGCGTGGAGATCAAGTACACGCGCCGGACGAAGTAGCGACGGCTTAGTCCTGTGCGAGTGTTGAAGACGCTGCCGCGACGTTTCGCCAGCGTCAGACGCCGCGACATCGACAACAGGTCGCGCAACGCATCCCGGTCGATCCGCGACATCCTGACGAGCACGACCGGGTGCGGCCGGTAGTAGTCGGTGAGATAGTACGGTCTCGGGCGAATCTTCCAGCAGCGTCACCCGATCCTCGACATCGGCCCTCACGACGAGCGTTTCCGGCTCCGCGGACGGATGCATCGCGCAGGCCGGCCATGAACATTCCGTCGAGCTTTCAAGCACTGGTGAACCGTCATACTTCGTTGCCGATTCGACACCTGGCAGCGCCAGGCCTACGGATCTCACGATCTCGAAGATATCGTTCGCCATTCCGATTCCGGGATTCAAGGTCGGGATTCAGGATCAGTGATAAGGGATTAGCGATTCAGATCCACTCCACGTCGTCGCCGACGCGAATCTCACCACCATCGACGACTTCCGCGAACGCGCCGCCGCCCCAGCGATCGCGCATCAGTTCCTGCAGGCCTGCGTGCGCCGCTTCCATCTGTTCGCACGGGCGTGTCTCGCCGTTGATCTTCAGCCGCGTGTCTCCCACACGCAGCACGCGGCCGCGGGAATTTTCGAGATCGACGCCCGACACCAGCAGGTTCGCGCGGCGTGCGCTGGGTGGCAGGTCTGCGCCAAGCGTATCCATCAACTCGGCCCATCGCGCCTCGGTGATGATCGTCACCTGGCGCTTGCCGCCTCGATTTGCGTTGCCTCGCAGCCCGCGATCCACTTCGAGCGACGCGGTGTCCACCGCGTCCATCGGGCCGCCCTTCCCGCGTTTCAGCCAGATGCGTTCGAGTTTCGCCGATCCGTCGACCCCGGAAAGCGCGCGGATCGTCCTCGCTTCTCGCGGCCTCGTCCCTTTCCATTGGAACGTCAGCTGCTGGCTGCTTAAACTCGCCAACATGATGCGCCATATGCTTTCTCTCTGCCTGGTGCTGCTCGCCGCATCCAGTACTTTCGGATCCGGCGGTCAGGCGCCATCGCCCGCCTCTCGCATTTCCGCCGCCGGCCTCCGGCATCACCGTCGCCACCGACGTCGAGTACGGCATGTCGGGCACGACGCGTCTCGCGATGGACGTCTATAAACCCGACGTGGCTTCCGGCGCGAAGGTTCCCGCGCTGGTGTTCTTCAATCGCGCCACCGGCGCCGAGCGCAGTGGACGATTCTACGCCTCATGGGCGCGAGCGGCAGCATCCAAAGGGCTGATCGGTATTCTTCCCGACCTCCGCGACGGCACCGAAGCGGCCGACTTCCGCCTGCTGACTCGCGTATCTCGAGCGGCACGGCCGCGAACAGGGCATCGACGGCATCGCGGTCTACGCCGGTTCCGGCAACGTCTTCAGCGCGTTCCCGGTCGTCGAGGATCCGAACCTGACGTCGATCAAGGCGGCCGTCATGTACTACGGCTCCGCCAACGTCACGCAGTTCCGGCTCGACCTGCCCGTCCTCTACGTGCGCGCCGGCCTCGATCGGCCGGCGCGTCAACGAATCGATCGCCGGCGCTGGCCGCGCTCGCCGTCGCGCAGAACGCGCCGCTGACGCTCGCTCAACTACGCGGGCGGTCATCACGGGTTCGAGATGGCGGACGACAACGACGCGACGCGGCAGGTGATCGACGAGACGCTCGAGTTCGTCAAGCGCGCGACCGTCGCCGCCGTATCAGGCGGCGCTGCGCGCGTCGCTCGGCGGAGGCGACCGCCGCCGGCTACGTCCAGACGAAGAAGTTCCACGAGGCGGCCGCGCGAGTACGCCGCATGGTCGCGGCGCGTCCGGACGATGCGCGGCTGCGGCTGGCGTATGGAGAGGCGCTGCTCGGCGACGGGCAGGTCGGCGACGGCGTGCGCGGAGTTCGACAAGCTGCGCGACAAGGGGCTCGGCTACCGGGACCTCGGCCTGCCGGCCGCGCACGCGTGCCTGCAGAAAGGGGACCCGGAGGCCGCGGTCGCCTGGCTGAGCACGATCCCGCCGCAGTTCCTGCCGCCGTCGGTGGGGGAGGAGCCGAGCTTCGCCGCGCTGAAGGATCGCGCCGATTTTCAGGCGATATTCGCGCGGCGATGATTTCGCGCGTGCGCCGATTACGGCGTGTTGACGTAGAATAGTGGTTCACGTCTTAGTCGGGGCGTGGCTCAGTCTGGTAGAGCACTCGGTTCGGGACCGAGGGGTCGGAGGTTCGAATCCTCTCGCCCCGACCACCTTCCTTCAAGGAAACGGCCAATCTTCGCGATCGGCCGCTTCGCGGTAAGCGGCCTGTGGGGAACCTTAACTTAAAGCGTAGCGATGCACCGCGCGACCGTGGCGCGATCTCGTTGTTCCGTCCCTTGATGGCATTCCCTCGGGCTATGTTTAAGGCGATGTGAGGCGACGGGCCGAGAAGTTTGCCGCGTATCTCGCAAAAGGAGTCGTCAGCATGAAAGGGATTGCTCGGTTCGTCCTAAAGAACAAGCGCCACCTTCCCGAGTCTGTTGGTGCATTGCTTGCGCGGTGCCTGACCAAGAGTCGCGTCGCCGAAACCGTGTATAGTCGCCGAATCAGGTATGAGTAACACTCACCTGCTTCGCAGCGTGAGTCCGTCCGTTGTCCCGCCTATCGTGGAGACGAGATGAAGTCCATGTTCGCCCTGGTGGCCCTTCTGTTGTTGATGGGGCCGCCTGTGACGGTCCATACGCAGGAGCGGATTGCCACGACCAACGATTCCACCATGAAGGTCGTTCTTCTTGGGACGAGGAGTGGTCCGGCCGTAGATGCACAACGTTTAGGTATCAGCACGCTCGTCCTGGCAGGGCCCGAGAAACTGTTGTTCGATTGTGGGCGGGCCATGACCACAGGCATGGCGAGATTGGCGATCAATCCGGCTGATGTGACGAAGGTGTTCCTGACTCACCTCCACTCAGACCACATCGTCTCCCTGCCGGAGCTGGTCTTGTTTCCCTGGGCCTCTCAAGGCCGAGCCGCACCAGTGCAGGTGTGGGGGCCAGATGGCACGCGGTCGATGGTCAAGCACTTGCTGGAAGCGTTCTCGTTCGATATCCATATCCGCCGGGATGTGGACGAGAAATTCTCGCCGGAGGGCATCAAGGTCATTGCGAACGATATTCGCGAAGGTGTGGTGCACGAGGCGAACGGCGTGAAGGTCACCGCCTTCTCCGTTGATCATGGACCTGTTAAACCGGCATTCGGCTACCGTATTGACTACCAGGGTCATTCAGTCGTGATCTCGGGAGACACGAAGCCTTCCGACTCGCTGGTCAAGTTCTCGCAGCATGTTGACGTGCTGATTCACGAACTCGGACAGTCGAAGCAGGACCCTCGTCTAACTGGCCCGCCAGACGAATTGATCCCAAACTTGCGCATCACCCGCCGACAGGCCAGAACCATCGTCGATCACCACACGGATGCGGCAGAAGCCGGTCAGGTGTTCGAAAGGGTGCAGCCTAAGCTCGCAGTCTTTTCACATTTTCCAAATATCGTTCCGGCCGACGCCCTTCGTCTGGTCAGGCAAAGCTATGCCGGTCGGGTTGAGTTTGGCGAAGACTTGATGACGATTGATATTGGAAGTGCTGTCAATATCCGTCGTTTTGCTCCACCGAACAGATAGTCGACCGTCATCGAGCGATTGCGCTCCCGCCGCGGATTGGACTGCCGGCCGCGCGTGAAGCCGAAGCACTTTCCGCAGCGCCATCTGGAGGAGTCGGTCGCCCAGGGCCGCGCGCGGCTGCTCGCGGCCTGCGATCAACTGGATCGGCCGCAACATCTGCCCAACCCGAACAAGCTCAATCAGGAGACGGCCGACGCGATCCGGACGGCGGTCTCCCTCGGGCATCTGCAGAAGAACGTGGCCGCGGTCGCGGGGGTCTCGCTGTCCGTGGTCTCTGACATCGTGAACGGGAAGATCTGGAACCTGGAGCGGTTACGTCATCGGGACCAAGGGCCGGGAGATGCGGCGCCGGGTGCTCGGCGCCTACGGTCTCGGCGTCAATCGATCTTTCAGGTTCGTACCTTCCGCCACCGATGTTCGTAGTAAGCAAGCTCCTGCTCGGCGTCAGCCGACCGGTGCCTCCGGCGTCGCGTCAGCGGCTCTGCCACGTTCTCCGATTCGATGATCCGGGTGGTGACTTGGAAAGTGCGCCGGTAATCAATTCCGCGGCCCGTTGGAGACGCCAAAACACGTGGAGTTACCAACCAGGTGGGTGATTCCCACTTCTATCGGGCGCTCCGCTGACTGCCCTGGACGACGATAACTTCGGCGGCGTCGGCGTCGCTCGGTGTCTCAAACAGCCGGACGCATCCCTCCAGCACCTCCGGCTCGATCGCAAAGTTGTAGACAGGAAGGTTCCGATTGCGATCCGCCAACCGCTTGCGAATGTCGTCGAGTGGTGTGTCGATGAAATGGATCTTCGCCGCCGCACCGAGCGCAACCGCAGCGTCGACGACGGTTCGGCGATGTTCGCGCCGGAAATAACCATCGTCGAGGATCACATCGCTGCCAAGCACCAGCAGCTTCTCGGCGGACATCCAGATCACTTCGCGGCACGCGAGCACGCGTCTGACGTGCTCCTCTCCGCCGACGTCCGGCACGTCGTAGCGGCCGAACATCGTGATGAGAAAGCGATCCAGCGTGAAGACCACCGCCCCGGTGCGCAGTTGCAGTTGCTGGGCGTACGTGCTCTTTCCGGCGCAGGGAAGTCCGGAAATCAAGTGGGCGGTGGACATCCTGATTGGCACCGAATGTTACACGACGGACGGAAACGGTGCGAAAGTCGGACGACGACCGACAGGCATTTTGACCCGGACAACTGGCGACCGACGCGCCGCTGTCCATTACGCATGACGTAACGCGTAATTCTATGTCATAATCAATTGGATGATCGTCGGCTACCGCGATAAGCGGACGGCTGAATTCGAGGCCGGCAGACGCGTCCAGGCGATCGAGCTTGAGCCGTATCACTGAGGAACACATCATGGCATCGAGGGCTATTCACCCCGGAGAACACCTGGCCGAGGAACTTGACGCGCTCGACATGAGCGCCGCGGAGCTCGCGCGTCGGCTCAAGGTTCCGACGAATCGCGTCACGGCGATCCTGAACGGCCAGCGCGCAATCTCCGGAGATACTGCGCTGCGCCTGGCTCATTTTTTCGGAACCACCCCACAGTTCTGGCTGAACCTTCAGAGCCTCTACGAAATCCGGTTGGCCGAAGAAAAGAGCGGAAAGGCCATCAAGAAATTGCCGTCGCTGAAACGCACCGAAGAGGTTCACGCATAGGAGCCGGGAACCTCCTTCCGTGACCTCGATCGACGCAACACAACGCAAACTGATCGTCGGCATCGTCATAGCGACGCTGATGGCATTGGCCATCGTGATCGCCGACTTGGCGAGCGGCGGCCGCCCTGATCCGCCGACGCTGCGCGCCGCAGCGACCCTGCTCGATGGCTGCCTGGCGATTCCATACCGGCGATGACCCACGCTGGGCGGACGCCAATACCGACGATAACGGTTGGGAGACGATCGACCTGACCGCCGTGCCGGGCAGCCACGACGGCGACGTGGGTCTGCCCGATTACGTAGGCGGGTGGATGGCGCACGGTCATCCCGGCTATCACGGCTACGCCTGGTACCGGCGCGCGGTGACGGTGCCGGCCGGACGCGCGTCGTGGGACATCCTCGGGCCGACCCTCGTCGAGGACGGCTACGAACTCTATTGGAACGGCCAACGGCTAGGCGGGTCGGGCAGGCTCGGCCCAGCCCCGCGCGTCGTCGGCACGCGGCCGCTGCGGTTCGCCCTTCCCGCCGATGCGGCGGGCACCCGTGGCGTGCTCGCCGTCCGCGCATACATGCTTCCCAGTTCCGGGGTCAGCGCAGACGGCGGCGGCATGCACAGCGCGCCCATACTGGCTCCGCGGCCGATAAGCGATGCGCTCCACCGCGTGCAATGGGAGCGAACCATCGCCGGTTACATCGTCGATGTGATCGAGCCGATCGCCATGTTGGCACTCATCGGCTTGGCGCTCGGGTGCCGGTCTCGCAGCAGCCACAAGGGTTTCTTGATCTTTGCCAGCATCGCGCTTGCGCTTATGGCAGCCAGGCGGCTCAACAATGCGATCGTCGCATGGACCGATCTGATGGATCTGGCTACCTATGCGTGGCTGGCGTCAGTGATGTGGGTGCCAGTGGTGGCCGCCTGGACGCTGGCCTGGAACCGCTGGTGCCTGCGTCCGTGGCGAAGCATCGATGTGTCGGCTGTGGTGCTGGCGGTCGCCGGGATTATCGGCGCCGTGATCCATTCGGCGAGCGTGACAAGCGGCAGCCGGCTCGGGTCGATCGCGCTGTTTGTCGTGATCGGCGCGCGCATCGTCCGCAGCGGACCGATGCGGATCCTGGCGCTCGTCACGTTAGCCTCGATCATGGCCGGGCTATTCGGCGGCGAGCTGCTCGATCCGATCGGCGTGCCGGGCATCTGGTTTCCGTTCGGCATCGGCGTGTCGCGGACGCAGTACGTTTACGCGATCGCCATCCCGCTCCTGGCCTTTTTGATCGTGCGAACCTTGCTTTTCAAAGAGAACGCATCGATAAGGCCGTTCAGAGCTTGCGAAGGTACGCGAGCAATGCCTCCCGTTCGTCTGGACGGATGAACCCGCGGTCGAGGTCACGGCCGTTCGATGAGATGTTCGGCGGTAGGTTGGGCGGCGGATTCCGTCGCGCCACGGACCGGAAGAACGCCTCGTAGTGATCGAGGACGTCTTCGAGCGTCGCCGCGGAGTTGTTGTGGAAATAGGGCGCGGTCCGGCTGATCCCGCGAAGATTCGTGACGTCCATCACTCCTAGATCTGCGGGTTGTCCCGTGAGGAGCAAACGCCCTGGATCCGAGGTGGTGGCGAATTGGAACGTGCCGTCGGCGCGTGTGATGCGGTACGTCCGTGCATTGCGCACGAGCCGCGGGGGACAGACCGCGAAGCCGTCCGTCGCTGGTCGGGGACACGCGGTCAGGATGGGGTGATAGCGCGCCAGTGGACGAATCCCTGGGAGCGTCGCGTCCGAGGTGGTCGTGCTCGGGTGCAGCGTACCGCCGTGGCATTGGGCGCACGCGCGCGTGAAGACCACCTTGCCCTGCTGCTCGAGCTCGTCCAACTCGGGATCGGGGTCGGGGAACGGGCCGCCGGCGGTGCGGATCGTCTCGGCCAGCGCTTCGACGCGCTTCGACGAAAACAGCGTCTCCTGGAACGCGGCGAGATCATCGAGCAGGCGTGCCGGCGGCTCCATCAACACCTGCGCGTGCGCGATGAACGCCCCACGCGCCTGCTCCTGCAGCGTGCCGAACCGGGCGTCGTGCTGATAGCCGCCCTGCCGGTTGGGGCCGAACGGGTCCTGGCCCATGATCGGAACACGCCCCGCGTCGGGCGGGTAAACGGGCGCGACATTGTCGGGTCCGGTGATCGCGACGTCGAGGACCGGCATCACCGCGCGCCAGAGGTCGACCGATGTGTCGTCGGTGGGCTGACACCGGACGGGATCCGGGGTACCACAGGTGGCTGGATCGATGAGCCGGACATTGGCCGGCAAGGGCATCGTGATGCGCACGAGCCCGTTGTCCACCAGGTTCGAATAGTCGCTCGCCTGATCGCCGTGCTCGCGGAAGTCGTCGGCGTCAACCGGCCTGAATAGCGGATCATCCGCATTCGCATTGTGCGCACGCGCCGCGAGCAGCCGTTCGAACCGGGCTCTGGCGCTGGCGGGCGACAGTTGAAAGCCGTCCGACGGCATATGACAGTCGGCGCAGGCCCGACCGTTGCCTCCTAGTTCTGGAAAATTGCGCCGATTGAACGCGGCGCGCCCGCGCGCCACCGCGTCACATGGCTGGTCGTCGCAATTGAGCTTCGTCGCGCCGGGACTCAGGCTTTGTCCAAAACCTGTAAGCAGCGAGGCGGCAAACGCGCCGGCGAGGATGAGTAAACTGACGAAAAACCTGACGGTATGTCTGGATGCGTACATGGTCGTGTCCTTTCCACGGCTCGGCGCGCTGGATCGATGCCTCACAGCTTTCGAAGGTAGGCGAGCAGGGCGGCGCGCTCGTCCGTCCTGACGAACCCGCGATCGAGATCGCGGCCGTTCGACGAAATGATTGGGGGGAGGTTGGGCGGCGGATTCCGCCGCGCCACGGATCGGAAGAATGCGTCGTAGTGGTCCAGCATCTCTTCGAGCGTCGCGGCGGAGTTGTTGTGGAAATAGGGCGCGGTCCGGCTGATCCCGCGCAGGTTGGTCACGTCCATGATCCCGAGGTCGGCCGGTTGTCCCGTGAGCAGGAGGCGCCCCGGATCTGAGGTCGTCACGAATTGGAAGGTGCCGTCGGCGCGAGTGATGCGGTAGATCCGCGCGTTGCGGGCGAGCCGCGGCGGGCACGGGGCAAAGCCGTCCGTCGCTGGCCGCGGGCACGCAGTGAGGTTGGGAGGATACCGCTGCACGGGACGAATGCCCGGGAGGGCCGCGTCCGAGGTGGTCGTGCTCGGGTGCAGCGGACTTCCGTGGCATTGAGCGCACGCGCGCGTGAAGACCACCTTGCCCTGCTGCTCGACCTCGTCCAACTCGGGATCGGGGTCGGGGAACGGGCCGCCGGCGGTGCGGATTGTCTCGGCCAGCGCTTCGACGCGCTTCGACGAAAACAGCGTCCTCTGGAACGCGGCGAGATCATCGAGCAGGCGCGCCGGCGGCTCCATCGACACCTGCGCGTGCGCGATGAGCGCCCCGCGCGCCTGTTCTTGCAGCGTGCCGAACCGGGCGTCGTGCTGATAGCCGCCCTGCCGGTTGGGGCCGAACGGGTCCTGGCCCATGATCGGAACACGCCCCGCGTCGGGCGGGTAGACGGGCGCAACATTGTCCGGTCCGGTCATGGCGACATCGAGGACCGGCATCACCGCGCGCCAGAGATCGACCGATGTGTCGTCGGTGGGCTGACACCGGACGGGGTCCGGAGTGCCGCAGGTGGCCGGGTCGATGAGCCGGACATTGGCCGGCAAGGGCATCGTGACGCGCACGAGCCCGTTGTCCACCAGGTTCGAATAGTCGCTCGCCTGATCGCCGTGCTCGCGGAAGTCATCGGCATCGACTGGCCTGAACAGCGGATCGTCCGCATGGGTGTCGAGGATCCGGCGGGCCACCAGCCTTTCGAATCGCGCCCTGGCCGCCGCAGGGGACAATTGAAAGCCTTCCGACGGCATGTGGCAGTCGGCGCACGCACGTCCGTTCCCCCCAAGCTCTTTGAAATTCCGGCGATTGAACGCGACGCGCCCGCGTGCCTCGGCATCGCACGGTTGCTCGTCGCAGTTGAGCTTCGTGTGATCGTTCGGGTCGAGGCCTTGCTGGAAATCGCTGCGCGCCGAGGCCACGCCCAGGGCGCCGAGAAGTCCGATTGAACACAAGAAGAAAGTGACCGCCTTTGTGGATGCGTACATGGCCTGTTCCTTTCGCGGCTCTACTCGAGCGGAGGGTGTAGACTTCGCTCCTGGGCCACAGGCGCCCGATTCACCTTGGTTCCGCGCGGTGATCTTCGGTCGCGTGACCGCTGGAAGTCTTGGGCGGATCGTGAAAAAACCCTGAAAGTTATGAAAGCGCCGTCGTCCGAGCCGGACCATCGGTCATTCGAGTTCGGACCATTCCGGCTGGATCCGGCGGAGCGCACCCTCTTGCGCGATGGCGCGCCCGTCCCGCTCCTGCCGAAGTCGTTCGACGCCCTTCTCGTCCTCGTCCGCAACGGTGGAAGGCTGCTCGATAAAGACTTCCTGCTGGCCGAGATCTGGCCCGACACGCACGTCGAAGAGAACAACCTCGCTCACGCCATCTCGGACATTAGAAAGGCGCTGGGGGAAGGCCCCAAAGACCAGCGATACGTCGTGACGGTGCCCCGCCGGGGCTACCGTTTTACCGCGGGCATCGAGACCGTCAACGACGCGACCCTGGTCTCGGGGCTGCCGACAGCGAATGAGGGAACATCACGTCCTTGGTGGTTTGTCTACGGCGTTGCGGGTACGGTCGTCATCGCGGCTCTCTCCGTCGGTGTCATGCTCCTTTATCGACCACCGAAGGCCGCGCCGCTCGGCGAGAAGGACGTTCTGGTACTGGCCGATTTCACGAACAACACCGGGGAGGCCGTTTTCGAAGGCACGCTGCGCGAGGCCCTGGCCGTGCAGCTCGAACAATCGTCGTTCCTAAAAGTCATGAATGATGCGCAAATCCGTCAGGCTCTTCGTCTGATGGGCCGCGCTCCGGACCAGCGCGTCACCAACGAGGCTGCTCGTGAGGTCTGCGTCAGAGAACGCGAAAAGGCCATGATCAGCGGATCCATTACTGGCCTCGGCGGCTCGTACACGATCCTCCTTCACGCGATCAACTGCGAGACTGGCGAAACACTGGCCCGAGAGCAGGTGGAATCGAAGGACAAGGCACGGGTTCTCGCCGCACTGAGTACGGCTGCTACCGGCATGCGTCACAAGCTTGGTGAATCGCTCAGCTCCATCCAGCAACTCGAGCGCCACGCCGTTACAGAGGTCACCACACCGTCTCTCGACGCATTCCAGGCGTACGCGCGGGGGGCCGACCAATATCGCCGAGGCCTGGCGCTGCAGGCGATTCCGTCCTTTCAGCGCGCCGTGGAGTTGGACCCCAATTTCGCGATGGCGTTCCAGTTGCTTGGCAACGCGTACGACAGTGTCGGTGAGCGCGCCCTCTCGATCGACTATTCGAAGAGGGCATTTGCGCTCGTCGATCGAATCAGCGAGCGTGAGCGACTTGCGATCACGGCGGTGTATTACATGCGGGTGGCTGGTGACGCAGCGAAATCAGCCGATGCCCTGCATCTCTTCGTTGAAACGTTCCCGCGCTCTCCAACTCCTCGCAACTACCGAGGGAGTTTCCATATGTCGATGGGAGAGCTCGAGAAAGCCGCACAAGATTTCGAAGAATTGGTGAGCCTGGATCCGCGGAGCTGGATTGGCCTCTCGAATCTGATGGGCGCCTACGTGAGTCTCGGCCAATTCGACAAGGCGCATGGTGTCTGGGAGAGAGCGCATGCGCAGAATCTCGATGCCCCGAAGTTTCACCATATGCTTCTCGAAGTCGCGCTCATGCAAAACGACGACGTCGGCAGCGCGGAGGAGATCAAGTGGTTCGAGGGACGAGACGACGAGTACCTGAGCCTGGAGTCGCAGGCGTCGAAGGCGATCGTGCTAGGACAGCGTCGCAAGGCATCGGACCTGCTGAAGCGCGCCGCCGATCAGTTGAGGCGCAGAAATCTCCGCGGCCCCGCGGATGTCCTGAGCGAGGCCTCTACCGGGGATCCCTTTGGAGACTGCCAGGTGGAAGACAGCCTTGTCCACTCGCTTCGAGCGTGCGCGGACATTCACATCGCACTTCGCGAAGCGGAAGCCCTGTTGCAAGAGCGCCCTGCCGACACGCTGCTCCGTGCCGTGCACGTCCCGGTACGTCGTGCCGCCATTGAGCTCGCGCGGAACCAGCCGGCGAAGGCTCTCGAGCAGCTCACGTCTGCGACTCCTTACGAACGGGCATATCCAGAAGTGGTCTACTTGCGTGGGCTCGCATACTTACGCACCGGGCGCGGCGCCGACGCCGCCGCGGAGTTTCGAAAGATCATGGACCACAAAGGCGCCGCCTGGGGTCCGCGCTATCCGCTCGCCTACCTTGGCCTGGCTCGGGCAGCGGCACAAACCGGCGATGCGGACACAGCCAGGAAGGCGTACCAAGATTTTCTGACCTTGTGGAAGAGCGCAGATCCAGACATTCCTCTTCTGATCGAGGCGAAGAAAGAATACGCGCGGCTTCACTGACTGTGAAAATGACGCGGCTAGCGCCCCGCCTTCACGAGCGCCTTCAGCTTCTCGACGGACGTGCGGTCTTCGAGCGCCGTCACGTCGGACCCGACCTCGCCGGTGGCCATGATCTCCTTCAGCAGGCGCCGCATGATCTTGCCGCTCGGCGTCTTGGGCAGCACATCGGTGAAGATCACGCGCTCCGGCACCGCGATCTTGCTGATGCTCTCGGCGACCTGCGAGCGGATGGACTGCTCCATCTCAGGCGACGCGGCCTGGCCCACCTTGAGCGTCACGAACGCCGCCGGCACGAGACCCTTGATCGGATCGGGAGCACCGACGACGGCGACTTCGGCGACGCCGGTGCACTCCATGATCGCGCTTTCCATTTCCATGGTGCTCAACCGGTGCCCCGCGACGTTGATCACGTCGTCCACGCGCCCGGTGACCCAGAAGTGGCCGTCGGCGTCCTTCACGGCGGCATCGTTGGTGAAGTAGCAGCCGTCCACCTGCGAAAAGTAGCTCCGCACGAACCGTTCCGGCTCGCGCCAGAGCGTCCGCAGCATCATCGGAAACGGCCGGCGGATGACCAGATTCCCCGTCGTGTTCACGCCGACCGGTAGACCCTGGTCGTCCACGACATCGACCTCGGCCCCGAGAAACGCCGGACCGCACGACCCCGGCTTCATGGGTGTGAGCCACGCAGCGCCGGCCAGCGGGCAGCCGGAGAGTTCGGTCTGCCCCCACGTGTTGTTCACGTAGATGCGGGCCTTGCCAAGCGTCTCGTAGATCCAGTGCCAGGCCTCGGGATTGAGCGGCTCACCGACAAGCGCCACGACCTCCAGGCACGACAGGTCATACGGCGCCATCAACGCATCACCATGCCGCATGAGCATGCGGATGGCCGTGGGCGCGGTGAAAATCTTGTTCACCCGGTAGCGATCGACGATCTGGTAGAAGCGTTCCGGCGTCGGATAATCAATCGCGCCTTCGAACACCACCGTCGTCACGCCGTTGGCGAGCGCGCCGACAATGCCCCAGATGTGCATGGTCAGCCACCCGATGTCGGCCGTGCACCAGAGCACATCGTGCTGATGGTGGTCCATGTGGTACTTCGTGTAGACGTAGTTGTTGACGACGAACGCCATGGCCGCGTGGACGATGCCTTTGGGCTTGCCCGTCGTCCCGCTCGTGTAGAACACGATGCCCGGTTCGTTGGCTTCCATCGGCTCGGGAGCACAACCAGGTGACGCTGGCCGCATGAGGTCGTGCCAGAAGCGATCGCGCCCCTCGCGCATGGCCACCGGCGCACCCGTACGGCGAACAACGATCACGGTCTGGACGGAGGGCAGATCCTTGATGGCCTCGTCCACCGTGGCCTTGAGCGGCACGCGCTGGCCGCGCCGCACGGCTTCATCGGCGGTGAGAATGACCTTCGGCTGGAACGACTCGAGACGATCTCGCAGCGAGCGGGCGGAGAAGCCGGAGAACACGGTATTGAAGAGCGCGCCAATCCGGAAGCAGGCCAGGACGGCGACGATGGCTTCCCACAGGTTCGGCGTAAAGATGGCGACGGCATCGCCCTTCCTGACGCCGAGGCCCTTCAGCACGTTGGCGCACTTGCACACCTCGACGAAGAGCATCCGATAGGTGAAGAAGCGCGTCTGGCCGTCCTCGCCCTCCCAGATGAGCGCGAGCCGGTTGTCGGCGCCCCGCGCCAGGTGGCGATCGAGCAGGTTGACCGTCGGGTTGCCCGACGCCGCCCACGAAATACTTGAAATGCGGAAAGCGCCCTTCCTGCACGACGTCCCACGGCCGCATCCACTCCAGCTCGCGCGCAACGTCGGCCCAGAACTCGTCGGGGCGCTCTCGCGATCTCGCGAGCAATGCCTCCCAGGCTTCGACACTTCCGCAGTGCGTCTCCCGCGCACGCTCGGCCTCCGGAATGTACAACCGGCTCGCACCGACGAGACCCGCAGCGCCTTCGTGCGATTCGGTCATGGTGGTGATTCTACGCCACGGCATTGGCGTGTTTTGCCAGTGCCTTCGCTCTGCTTATTCGACTCTCCATGGCGACATGCCGGGCCAGTCGCGCATGGCCTGTGTGGCCCACCCGGTGGTCTTGTCGGTGTGGCAGGACGTGCACGGGTTGGGAATCTTGTACGCATCCGTCATCCGCGGCGTGATCACCCTGAACGTGTGCGCGTGGACGAAGGCACCGGGCACGCCCTCGCTTTCAATCGCCGGCATGTGGCACGCCACGCACTGGCTCCCCGGGCTGTCGGCTTTGTGGTGCGTGTGCTTTTCGATGCTCGTCGGCATGTGGTCCGTTCGGCGACGAAGGGCCGTGGCAGTCCATGCAGAGCGTGTTGGCCGGCTTGATGAGCTGCGCGTAGTTGCCCGTGCCGTGGACGTCGTGGCAGTCGAAGCACGTGATGCCGCGCCGGTACATGAGGCTCTGCGAGAAATCGTTGCCCTGCATCCGATTCTTGTGGGCCGTGCCATCCGCGAAGTAGTAGAAGTCCGTCGCGCCGAGCTTCCGCTCCTCGAGCGTCCAATAGTCAGCCAGCCTGAGCCCCACGTCGTAGCCCACCGGCCAGTCGTAGTACTTCCCTTCGAGCGGAATCGTCCGCGGCCGGCCCTGCGAGTGGCACTGGATACACGTGTCGTTCGCCGCAACGTCGGCCATCCGCGCCGGATTCACGATGCTGTCTCGGGATTTGCTCGTGACATGATCGCTGCCGGGCCCGTGACACCGTTCGCATCCGACATTCCATTCAGCGACCTGCTTGGTGTGGATGTCGTAGCCGACCGAGTGGCAGCCGTCGCACGTCGGGCCGGTCGGGCGTTGCATGTTGTCCGGTGGATAGAACGACGCCCACCAGTCCGCGGCGACGAAGTACTTGCTCCACTTCTTCGTGCCCACCTCCCATTGAACGGGTAGTGGGAAGTAGTCGTCGCCCACCTTGGTGAAGTACCGCTGCTTCCAAAGGCTGCCGTATACGAATGCCACTTGTTGCGGCTTGAAGGGGAATACCGTGTTCGTCGTCAGGTCCGGGAAGAGAGTCGGAGGCGATTGGTCTGGAACGCGAACGACATTGGCCATCGGCGTCTTCTTCCAGCGGCGGTACTCGTCAGCGTGGCAAGCCTCGCATGCTTGCGAGCCGACATAATGTGCGGAAGAGGCGACTTTCACGTCTCGAGATTTGTCTTCCTCGCCGGGGAGAGGCCGCAGCGAGCGGATGAACGACACGAGCCTCCAGGCATCCTCCGCCTTGTGCGGATTGCCCCGGGCGGCCATCCCGCTGAGCGGCACGCCGTTCTCGATGATGTATCGCATCTCGCCGTCGGTCAGTGCCTGCGTCATCGCCGAGCGGAGGTTCGGCGCCCGCGGGTACAGATTGCGACCCATCGGTGTCAGCCCGCTGCCGTCGTGACCATGGCAACCGGCGCACTGCGTCAGGAACTCGTCCCGGCCGGCCTGGATATTGTCCGCGGTGGCCTGTAGAGGATTCTTCTCGCGGCGCTCGCGACCGGGAATCGCCCAGTTCCGCACCGTCCGGGCGATGGTCGCCTCGAACGCTGACGGCTCGGCCGTGGCGCGAAGACCCGTCCAGAACACGACGTACACACCGAGAACGACAGCCGCGACGGTCGCGATCGTTCCGATTGAAAGCAGCGCGATGAAAAACCTTCTCCAGCTCTTCACCTTTGATCCGTTTCTCTGAACTTAGACTGAGTCGCTCAGCGGTTCTCCGGTACGGTCGGATTTCACAGCCTTGAATCTTACTGCGGGACGCCTGCTCGTGCCGCAGCGTCTGGACGGGACGACAGTGAACGGCCAGTCAGCGGCATGTGATAAGACTTCTCTCTCCATGACCGCTTCGAATACTGGCAAACGCGCGAGGAGCCTGCTCGCCGGAGCAGCCCTGCTGCTCGTCGCCGCGTCAGCGTCGATGGAATCGCCGGCGGCGCAGCGCGGTCCGCGCGGCTGGCCGCCAATCACCGCCGAGACGAAGCCGTGGACGCGCTGGTGGTGGCAGGGGAGCGCGGTCGACGGCCGTTCCCTCATTGCAAATCTCGAGGCACTCTCTGCGATCGGAATTGGCGGCGTGGAACTGACGCCGATCTACGGCGTGCGCGGTGAGGAGAATCGTTTCATTCCCTACCTTTCGCCGCAGTGGATGTCGATGTTGGATCTCGCGCTTCGCGAGGCCACGCGGCTGAAGATGGGCGTGGACATGGCGACGGGGACAGGATGGCCGTTCGGCGGGCCATGGGTCGACGACGACACGGAAGCGAAGTCCATCGCCTACAAGACCTGGACGCTCACCGCCGGACAACGTTTGGCCGAGCCCGTCAGGCTCCGGCAGGAACCGCTCGTCCGCGCCATCGGCAACCAGATTCACGTCGTCAACGAAGGCGCGCCGGGAGAGGCACCACGCGGTGTCGCGTCATCGGCGCCGGTCATCAGGCCTGACGCCCGGGCCATTCAGATCTCGGATCTCGTTGAGCCCGTCTCAGCCAACCGCAATCTGCAAGGACTCGCCCTCGAGCAGGTAAAGTACCCGCGCGATCTGCCGCTCACACTGTTGATGGCATATTCGGACACGGGCGACATCACGGATCTGACGTCGCGCGTTCAGCCGGACGGGCGCCTGGACTGGACCGCGCCGCAGGGTCGCTGGACACTGTACGCGCTCTTCATTGGCTGGCACGGCAAGCTCGTCGAGCGCGCCGCACCCGGGGGAGAAGGCTTCGTCATCGACCATTTCTCGACCGATGCCATCAGGAAATATCTGCTGCCGTTCGATCGCGCATTCGAGGGACATCGCCTCTCCGGTCTTCGCGCGTTCTTCAACGACTCCTATGAGGTGGACGATGCGACGGGCGAGGCGGATTGGACCCCGCTCTTCTTCACCGAGTTCGAGAAGCGCCGGGGGTACGATCTTCGCCGTCATCTGCCAGCGCTCCTCGGCCGCGATGCGGACGAGGTGAGTGCGCGCGTGCTGGCGGACTATCGGGAAACGATCTCTGACCTGCTTCTCGACACCTTCACGACCGAGTGGTCGGCGTGGGCGAAGCGTCACGGCCGTCAGGTGCGCGACCAGGCGCACGGATCACCCGCGAGCCTTCTCGATCTTTATGCCGCGAGCGACATCCCCGAGACGGAGGGCACCGAGATTCAGCGGTCAAAGTGGGCGACGTCCGCGGCCCATGTCGCCGGCCGCCGCCTGGTTTCTGCCGAGGCCGCGACGTGGCTCGGCGAGCACTTCCGGGTGCGACTCTCCGAAGTGCGTGCGGCCCTCGATCGATTCTTCGTTGCCGGCGTCAACCACGTCGTCTACCACGGCACCGCCTATTCGCCGGCCGAAGATCCCTGGCCGGGCTGGCAGTTCTACGCCAGCGTCGAGTTCAACCCGCGGAACGCCTGGTGGGACGACTTCAGCGCCCTCAACGCTTATGTGACGCGCGTCCAATCATTCCTGCAGTCCGGGCGGGCTGACTCCGATGTCTTGCTGTACTACCCGTTCTACGAGTCGCTGGCGGTTCGTGGGAAATCGCGGCTGGTGCATTTCGGCGGCGCCGCACCACCGGCCCAGGGCACGACATTCGAGAGAGCGGCCGAGACACTTCAATCGGCAGGGTTCACGTACGACTTCATCTCTGATCGTCAGGTGCGCCGGCTGCTGAGCGAGAGTGGGCGGATTACGGCTGAAGGAGGCGCGTCATACCGGACCATCGTGCTGCCATCGTCCGGCTACGTCCCTCTCGAGACTCTCCTGGAGGTGCTCGAGCTCGCGCGAAGCGGCGCGACTGTCGTTTCGTTCGACACCTGGCCGTCGGACGTCAGCGGACTCGCCGATCTCGACGGCAGACGGGCGCGTCTCAAGGCGGCGATCGCGGCCGTGACCTTCAGTCCGGCAGACGCTGACGGAATCCGGGAAGCGGCAATCGGCCGCGGCCGCGTTCTGCAGGGACGCGATCTGGGCCGGCTGCTCGCACGCGCCGGCGTGCAGCGGGAACCGATGGTCGATCGCGGTCTTCAGTTCGCCCGCCGCGTTGACGCGATGGGCCGCGTCTACTTCTTGAGCAATCCGGGTGAGCGCGCGGTCGATGAGTGGGTGCCGCTCGACAGTCGCTCCGACACCATGGTGGCGTTCGATCCGATGAGCGGACGACATGGACGCGTCATGACTCGCGCGAGCGGCACCGCGCACGAGGTCTATCTGCAGATACCTGCTGGCGGGTCACTGATCGTCGCCGAGTCGCCGTCGCCAGCCGGTGAAGCCTTCGACATGTTTCGTGCGGCGGGCGATTCTTCCGCTGTCGCGGGACCGTGGACAGTTCGTTTTCTCAAGGGCGGCCCACGGCTGCCGTCCCGCCATCGCGTCGATCGGCTCGTGTCCTGGACAACGTTCGGCCACGATGCCGAGGTGTTTTCCGGAACTGCCAGCTATGTGACAACATTCGCGCGGCCCAAGGCGACGGGACAGACTTGGCAACTCGATCTCGGACGTGTTGCTGAGAGCGCGCGCGTTCGCCTGAACGGACGCGACCTGGCAACGCTCATTGGTCCACCGTTTCGCGTGGTGCTCGACGCTTCACAGTTGAAACCCGCGAACACCCTCGAGGTGTCGGTCAGCAATCTCTCGGCGAACCGCATCAGAGACCTCGACGTGCGCGGTGTGAGCTGGAAGAAGTTCTACAACGTCAACTTCCCGGCGCGCTTTCTGGAGAATCGCAGCGTTGACGGCCTGTTCAACGCCGCGAAGTGGGAACCGCTCGAATCCGGGTTGCTGGGGCCGGTGACGCTGACGCCGTTGGCTGTCGTTCGTTAGGCCACGGAACACACGGTCCCATCCGCAAGGTCATTCGTTTCTGAGCGCAGCGTTCAGGATCGGATCCGTTGAGCATTCGCGTGTATGAACGAGCGAATCGCTTGGCGTAACATACGGCGCGGATGTCAGAGCTGCCGCTCTCGCTCGTCTCCGCATTGTCGGACCGCTACCGAATCAATCGACAAGTCGGCACCGGCGGGATGGCAACCGTTTATCTCGCCCACGACTTGAAACACGATCGCGATGTCGCGATCAAGATTCTGAAACCGGACCTTGCCGCCGCCGTCGGCGCCGAACGTTTCGTTTCAGAGATCCGAACGATTGCCCACCTGAGACATCCGCACATCCTGCCACTGTTCGATTCCGGGTCGGCCGACGGCTTCCTGTTCTATGTGATGCCGTTCATCGAGGGGGAATCTCTTCGCGCTCGACTGAGGCGCGAGCGAACGTTGCCCATCGGCGATGTGGTGAAGATCCTGCGCGAGCTGGCCGACGCCCTGGCCTACGCACATGCGGCCGGCGTCATTCACCGCGACGTGAAGCCGGACAACGTATTGACATCGGGCCGTCATGTGTTCCTGGCGGATTTCGGCGTCGCCTACGCGCTGGCGCCGGCGGATGGCATCACGGTGACCGGCACGGGGATGGTCGTGGGCACGCCGGCGTATATGGCCCCGGAGCAGGTCGCCGGCGGACAGGCCGAACCGAGGAGCGACATCTACGCGCTCGGCGTGCTCGCCTACGAACTGCTCGCTGGCACCGTGCCATTCACCGGCTCATCTCAGGATGTCGTCGTCGCGCATCTCACGAAGCCGGCCGATCGCGTCTCACGACACCGGCCGGATACACCAGAGCCGCTGGCGGATCTCGTAATGCGCTGCCTTGCCAAGAAGTCCGACGATAGGCCGCGCGCGGACGACATGCTGCCCTTACTCGATTCGCTAGCATCGCCGACGACGTCCACGTCGGCCGCTGCGAGGCGGCGGGCGTTCGGCCCGGCGCTAGCCGTTGGGCTCGCGGCGCTTGTCATGATGGCGATTCTCGCGGGCGGCTGGTACGTGGCTACGGCGAACAGGAACGCGGAACTTTCATCACTTGCCGTTGGTAAAATCAGTCGCGTGACGACCGAGCCGGGCCTCGAGCTGGACCCTGCTATCTCGCCCGACGGCCGCGCAATCGCCTACGCCGGCGGCTTTCCCGGCCAGCTGCGCATCTATGTGCGCCAGATTGCGGCAGGACGCAGCGTCGAGCTCACTGAGGACATCACGGGCGGCTCGCAGCGCTCACCGCAATGGTCGCCAGACGGATCGCGAATTGTGTTTCAGGCGTCAGTTCCGCCGGTCATCCGAGAAACGCTCATGAGGAGCATGAGGTTGTTTCAGGTGCCTGCCCTTGGCGGGACGGCGTCGCGAGTCGCGGTTCTGGCGCCAGCGAGTTTCGCGGTTGGTCCATCGTGGTCGCCCGACGGGACGCAGATCGCGTTCGGTGGCGATGGTGGGATCTACGTCATCCCGGCAGACCACGCGGAGGCACCCCGATTGCTCATCGCGGGCTCTGGCCTCCACACGCCCCGCTGGTCTCCGGACGGATCGAAGCTCGCCTACGTGAGCGGTGGCTTCATATTCGGATATGGCGAAGAAATGCTGGGCAACGTCGAAACCAGCAAGGTGTTCGTGTTCGACGTCCAGGCGCGACGGGCGACTCAGATCTCGACAGGGGAGTCTCTCAACGTCAGCCCGGCATGGTTGCCCGACAACCGAACGGTGCTCTTCGTCTCCAATCGCGACGGCGGCCGCGATGTCTACAGCGCCCGCGTGACCGGTGGAGGATCGCGCGATGGCGAACCGAAGCGCTTGACGTCCGGACTGAACGCCCACGGCATCGGTGTCTCCCGCGATGGCACACTTCTCGCCTACGCCTCCTACACTCCGAGCGCCAATATCTGGTCGATCGAGATTCCGGCCCGCGGCGTGGCGTCGGTGCGGAGCGCGCAACAGGTGACCTTCGGGAACCAGAAAATCGAGAAACTCGCGCTCTCCTGGGATGGGCAATGGCTCGCCTACGATTCCGACCGCAACGGTCAGGCGGATGTGTGGAAAGTTCGTCTTGCCGGTGGAGTTCCGGAACAAGTCACGAAAGGCCCGAATCCAAAATTCGTGAACGAGTGGTCACCCGACGGACAGGAGATCGTGTTTCACACGATTCGCGAAGGCTCGCACCGCGACATCCAGGTCGTCTCGGCTGACGGCACGACGACGGAAACGGCCGTCGCCACGGCGGCCGAGGAGCAGCACTCAGGCTGGAGCCCGGATGGCAACTCAATCATTTTCGATTCCTCTCCCTCGCTGGGCGGGGACACTGAAGCCTATATCGTCACCCGTGAAAAGCGTGGCGCCCCGTGGAGCGCGCCGCGCCGATTGACGCGGAACGGAAGCACGGATCCGAAGTGGTCTCCCGACGGCACAACCATCGCCCACACTCCGCACGGCCAGCTCCGGACGATCGCGCCCGATGGCACGAACGAGCGTGTGCTGGTCGAACCTGGCCATCAAACAGACATTGCCGAGGTCACCTACCCGGTGTGGTCCCGCGACAGCCGCACGATCTATTTCAAAGCGTACGACGCGAAGCGGCAGTCCAGCATCTGGTCGGTTCCGGCGAAGGGTGGCCCGGCTGTGCCGCTCATTCGTTTCGACGATCCCGCGCACCGTTCGCTGCGACGCGAATTCGCGACCGACGGGACGCGCTTCTACTTCACGATCTCCGGCGAGGAGAGCGACCTCTGGGTCATGGATCTGTCGTGGAAGTAGATCGGTGGTGCATCTTCACGGAATCCGATGGCGACGGAGTATCCGCCAGTTGAAGGAAATCACATCATGAACGCTCGCTGGGGAGTGGCAACCTCCATTGCGCTTGTCGCTTACGCGGCGGCAATCAGTGCTGGCCAATCCGGAGGCACCTGGCGCGATCGCTTTGACGTCGACAAAGCTGACCTGCTCCCGACCGGCACGAACGCGTACATCACGATCCAGCCTGGGCGAATCCAGAAGCTCGCACATGGCAAGGACACGCTGACGGTCACCATTCTTCGTGACACCCAGGTCATCGACGGCATCACGGCCGGCGTGCTGGAGGAGCGCGAGACCAAGAACGGCAAGCTCGTAGAGGTCTCACGCAACTTCATGGCCACACACCGGACCACGGGAGACGTCTACTATCTCGGCGAGGATGTGGACAACTACAAGAACGGCACGATCGTCGATCACGAGAGCGCGTGGCGCGCCGGAGCACAGGGCGCACGGTTCGGCCTGATGATTCCCGCGACACCGACCGTCGGGCAGAAGTTCTACCAGGAGATCGCGCCAAAGGTCGCGATGGACCGGGTAGAGGTTGTTTCAACCAATGAGACGGTCAAGACGCCAGCCGGAACGTTCGAGCACTGTGTGCACCTTAAGGAAACGACACCGCTCGAACGCGACGTCAGTCACAAGTACTACGCTCCGGGCGTTGGGATCATCAAGGATGACGAGTTCGAACTGGCCGAACCGCCGAGTGGGACTCGCCGCCAGAAGCCGGGAGCCTCGTAGAAAGAACGCTGGAGCGCTGACTCACTGGTCGCGCCCCGATCGGCGGAGTGCGCGGATGCCGGCGATCGAGAAGTCGGCGATGTGCCGCGCAATCGCGTCGACGTCGCCGGGCGTCGAGGGGACGGGTGCGCCGAGCCGCTCGGCGATTGGATTCGCGACGTACGCCATCGATTGCGTCCAGACGCTCGCCACCGAGCGTACGACGCGGGGATCGGCCGCGTCGGATCCGATCAAGTTGGCGATCACCTCCGATAGATATTCCATCCGTGGCCGCACAGCCTGCTGAGCGATCGCGTCGAGCGCCGGCGTCGGGTTCATCATCTCGCGAGTGACAAGCCGGTGCACCGTGCCCCGGGGATCGGCGAGCAGCCGGCTCGTGAAGATCGAGATGTACGTCCGAAGCTGTTCTTCGGCGGGGCGGCCCTTTCCGGCTTCGCGCGCCGCGTCGGTCGTCTCCCGCATCCGATCGATCGCCGATTGCAGGACCGCGCGATACAAGCCGAGCTTGTCGCGGAAATGATAGTTCACGGCCGCGACGTTCGCCCGGGCATTGCGACAGATTTCCCGGACCGTCACGTCCTTGAACCCGCGGTCGGCGAACAAGCGCTCGGCGGCGCTCAGCAGCCGCGCCCGCGTTTCGGCTTCGGTCGTGCCCGACCTGTCCTCGTCCGGCACTCTCCGGCTGCCAACGCGCAGAGGACGATCACTCGGGAGCCCACGCCGCCGGCGATGTACTGCACGTGAACTCTCCGTGTCGCGAAGGCGCCGTTTCATAGCGTCCGTTTGAACAGTCGCGTCGCGAGCGTCATCGCAACAACCGAAAACACGAGCAGGAAACCGAGGTCCGAGGCAATCGCGTCGAATCCCGTGTCTTTCAGCAGCAGATTCTTGAACGCGTGAACGGAGTACGTGAACGGGTCGGCGACGGCGATGACCTGCATCCAGCCGGGAAATCCCTGCTGCGGATACACGGCGCCGCTCGGGAAGTAGAGCAGCGTATTCAGCACGCCGAAAATCGCGCGGGGCAGCAGCGGATCCGACACGCGCACCATGATCAGGAACATCATGCTGATCAACGCGAACGACGTCACGACGATGACGACGAACAGCCGGAAGAGCCGCATCGGTTCGAAGGCGTGGGGAATCCCCGCGATCACCGATCCGATGATCATCAGGAACATGCCGGCGAGCACGGCCTTGATCGTGCCGGAGACGTTGAAGCCCGCGATCAGCTCGAACTTCGTGATCGGCGTGACGAGATACCCCTCGTGCAGGCCGCGAGCTTTGTCGTCGATGAAGATGATGCCGCCGCCGATCATGACCATCATGAAGATCGACATCACCACGGAACCCGGCAGCAGGTACTGGATGTACGGCACGTAGGGATACACCTCGACCACGTCGAGCGTCGGTTGCGATGCAATGCGAGGCGCGAACGCCGGCCGGCTGTACGACTGGACGAGCTGCCCCATGTTCGCCGACAGGGTGGCCGAGACGAAGTTGTCCGTGTTGTCCTCGATCAACGCCACCCGAGGGTCGTTCTTTGCCAGCACCCGCCGGGAGAATCCCGGTGGAATCGTCAGCACGCCGTTGACGCCGCCGTTGCGCAGGTCCGAAAGTGCGCGGCCCTGGTCTCCGTACTCGATGACGTCGAACGTCCGCGCGCCGCCCGCGACAGCGCCTGCAAGCTCGCGCAACTTGATTGCCGGAACGCCGTGATCCTGGTCAACGATCGCGAGCCTCAGGTGCTTGACGTTGCCACCGAAGGCGTACCCCAGCACCACGAGCTGCACGATCGGAAAGACCATCGACACGACGATCAGTACGGGGCTGCGCCGGAATCGCCGCAGCTCGCGCTCGATGATGGCCCACATTCGTCCCATAATTACTCCGAGGGGCTTCGCCCCTCGGACTCCCTTACACCCGCCTTCGCTAAAGCTATGGCGGGCAAGCGCTCTCTCGCGTTAGCGACTATCAGCGCCGGACCAGGAACCCCTGCCGGTCCTCCGGGTTCGCGTCCTGCAGCGCATCGCGCAGCCCGCGGCCCGTATAGTGCACAAACACGTCGTCCAGCGTCGTGCTTTGAACGGACAGCGACTGGACCGTCACGCCTTCACGGGCGGCGGAATCCATCAGCGCCAGAATCGTCGCCGGGCCGTTCTTCGACGAAATGCGGAACGCGCGATCCTCGCCGACAGCGGCGTCTACGTACGGCATCGCGGACAGCCGCTCGGCCCACCCGGCCGGCATATCACCGAAGCTGACCTCGATGACGTTCTTGCCGGGAATCGAGGTCTTGAGCGTCAGGGGAGAGTCCAGCGCCTTCAACTCGCCGTGATCCACGATCGCGATTCGATCGCAGAGCTTGTCGGCCTCGTCCATGTAGTGTGTCGTGATGAGGATCGTGAGATCCCGCTGCGACTTGATCTTCTGGAGCATCTCCCACACGGCCACCCGGGAAACCGGATCGAGGCCCGTGGTGGGCTCGTCGAGGAAGAACACACGCGGTTCGTGCACGAGCCCTCTCGCGATTTCGACGCGCCGGCGCATTCCGCCCGACAGGTGCTTCACCGGCGCGTCTCGCCACTTCGTCAATTCGACCGCATCGAGGAGTTCGGGGATCAACCGCTCGCGCTTCTGACGGGGAACGCTATAGAGCTTCGCGAAAATGATCAGGTTCTCTTCGACGCTCAGCTCGAGGTCGGTCGTCATCGCCTGCGGAATCACGCCGATCGAGCGCCGCACGCCGTCAGCCTGTGTGCGCACGTCGAAGCCGTTGACGACGGCCGTGCCCGCGGTCGGGGGCAGCAGCGTCACCATCATGCGGATGAGCGTCGATTTTCCCGCACCGTTCGGGCCGAGCAAGCCGAAGATCTCGCCCTTCTCGACGCTGAACGTGATCCCGTTCACCGCCGTGAAATCGCCGAACTTCTTGACGATCCCGCGGACTTCAATCGCACTCATGACACGGGCAGCAGCACGTAGGCAGTCTGGCCCACGGCGAGCCGTCGATCGCGGTTGTCCACGCGCAACCGGATCTCGAATGTCTTGATGTCGCGCTTGGTGCGGCTCACATCGCGCTGCGTGGCGAACGACGCGTCGGCGCCGCGATAGAAGACCGTCCCTTCGCGTTCCTCGCCGGAGGGGAGCCGCACCCGCATCTTGTCGCCGATGCGGATCCGATCGATGTAAGTCTCCTCGACGTCGCACCGCACCCAGAGATCGTCCGGGTTGATCAGGGTCACGACCGGCTGGCCCTGGGTCACGACTTCGCCAGGCCGCACGGCGCGCACGTCGACGATGCCGTCGATGGGCGCGTAGATTTCCGTGTAGCGAAGACGCACGTCCGCTTTCGTTTTCTGGGCTTGGGCCGCCGCTTCCATGTGCTCGCTCGCCTGCAGCTGGCTGCGCCGCATCGCGGTCTGCTCGGCATTCGAGCGGGCCAGCGCGACGGTCGCTCGCTGCGCATCAGCCTGGCGATTGATCGATTCGACCTTCGCCTCGGCCGACGCAAAGGCTGTCCGGGCCTGATCGAGCTCCTGCGTCGATGCGATCCGTTTCTGCGCGAGATCCTGCGTCCGGGTGAAGGTGAGCCGCGCCGCCTCGACGTCGGCCTGGGCCGCTTTCACCTGCGCCTCGAGCGAGCGAAGCGCCGCCTCAGCCTGTCGAATCTGGTCGGTGGTCTGGCGCTCCTGGAAGCGGAGCGCCGCCTCGGACTCGCGGACCTGCGAGGCCAGGCCCGCTGCCGTGCGGCTGTAATAATTCGTGTCTGCCTGGAGCTCGTCGGGGCGAATGACCGCCAGCCGCTGATCCTTCCGGACCGCGTCGCCTTCGTTCACGGTCAACTCGGCGATCTGGCCGCCAATCTGCGGGCTGACAATGACGTCGTTGGTCGTGACGATCCCGGTCAGGACGAGCACGGACGGTTGCGAGTGAACGTATGCGGACCAGCCGATGGCGGCGATCGCCAGGAGCCCGACGATCCCGGCCAGCCTCTTCATTCTGCCCTTCATCTTGACGCCTCAAACACTTGTATAAAACATTTGTTTGAATCGTGTCAAGCCACCGCGAGAACTTCTCACCGAATGCGGCAACTTTTCTGGCCGTTGCACCGTCTCAGCCGCCATGACGTCCATGCTCGATCTCCGCCACGCCGCCCGCGTGCTCCTCAAGAACCTTGGCGCCACGGTCGTGGCAGTCTTCACCCTGGCACTGGCCATCGGCGCCACGACCGCGATCTTCACTGTCGTCTACGGTGTGCTGCTGCGGCCGTTGCCGTACCCGGCGCCCGATCGGTTGATGGCAGTCTGGGAAGTGAACCACCGCGGTACCTATTCGCGTCTGGCGGACCCGAATTTCAACGACTTTCGCGATCGCAGCCACGCGTTCGCGGCGATGGCGAAATACGGCGGGGGCGTGACCTCCGTGGCGGGGACGGCCGAGCCCACCCGCGCCGGCGTGGCAACGGTGAGCAGAGACTTCTTCAAAGTCATCGGCACCCAGCCCTCGCTCGGGCGCGCGATCTCACCGGACGATGCACGCCTTGGCGCGGCGCCGGTCGCGATCGTGAGCCATCAGTTCTGGACGCAGACGCTCGGCTCGTCGGCCAGCCTGTCAGACTTCCACCTGCGCATCGAAGATCGCGTCTACACCGTCGTGGGCGTGATGCCGGCGGGCTTCCAATTTCCGACGAATACCGACCTTTGGATTCCGCTAGAGCTCGACGCGGAAGGCACGAGCCGGACGGCGCACAACTATTCCGCCATCGGCCGTCTCCGTGATGGCGTCGCCGTCGGGCAGGCCGCCGCAGAGCTGAGTGGAATCGCGAAGGACATCATCCGCAACGCTCCGGAGCAGAGCGACTATCTTCTCGCGGACGCGACCGTAGTGCCGCTGCAGTCGTCCATCACCCGCCGCGTGGGCTCGACACTCTATGTGCTGCTCGGCGCCGTCTTCTTTCTTCTGCTGATCGCGTGCGCCAACGTCACGAATCTTCTGCTCGCGCAGGCTGCTGCGCGCCAGCGCGAGCTGGCAATCCGCCACGCGCTTGGCGCGGGCCGCAGCCGGCTGGTTCGGCAGTTCGTGACCGAAGCACTCGTGCTCCTGACGGTGAGCTGCCTGGGCGGGCTTCTGCTTGCGTGGCTCGGCACCAGCGCACTCCTGTCACTTGCCCCGCCCGATTTGCCTCGACTGGAAGATGTCTCGATGAACTGGGCGGTCATGACCTTCGCAATGGGCCTGTCGGCGCTCGTCGCGATCGCGCTCGGGTTGCTGACCGCGACGCGCGCGGCTCGCCACGATCCGCGCGGCGCGCTCGTCGACGGGGCGCGGGGCCAGACATCAGGATCGTCGAGCCAGCGCATCGGACGGACCATCGTCGCAGCGCAGATGGCCATGACGGTCGTCCTCCTTGTCGGTGCGGCGCTTCTCGGTCGCAGCCTGCTACGCGTGCTGTCGGTGGATCCCGGGTTTCGAACCAACGGGATCGTCGCGATGGACGTCACTCTGCCGTACTCGGACACGCCCGAAGCCAAGGCACGGCTCTCTTCGTTCTATGCCGATCTCTTCGAGAGACTGCGCGCAATTCCCGGGGTTGAAGATGTCGCCGCAGCCAACGAGGTGCCGCTGACCGGCGGATTGCCCGACGGCCTGTTCGCGGAGATAACGCCGAAGGACGCCCCGAAGACGATGGAGGACGTCGGGGCCCTGTTCCAGCAGAAGGAACGCCTTGGAACCGCGGACTACGGTGCGGTGTCGCCAGCGTATTTCCGCGCGCTGGAGATTCCGCTCAAGCGAGGCCGGCTGTTCGACGATCGAGATGGTCAAGGCGCGCCGCATGTGGCGGTCATCAGCGAGTCACTCGCGCGAAGCCGGTGGCCGAACGCCGACCCCATTGGCGCCACCGTGGAGTTCGGGAACATGGACGGCGACCTCCGTCCCCTTACCATCATCGGCATCGTGGGCGACACGCGCGAATATGGACTCGAGCAACCACCTCGTCCCACGTTGTACGTCGACCTCGTGCAGCGGCCGAGATTCTCCGTGACCGTCGTCATGCGCTCCAACGCCGATCCGCGGGCGATCACCGCTGCAGCCCGCGGCATCTTGAGAGCAGTCGCGCCCGACGTGCCACCGCGTTTCCGCACCTTCGCGGAAATCTATTCCACTTCGCTCGGCGCGCGGCATTTCAACCTGACGCTGGTTGCCGTGTTTGCAGGAACCGCGCTGGCGCTCGCGGTTGCGGGAATCTACGGCGTCATGACCTACAGCGTGACTCAGCGCCGCAAGGAGATCGGCCTCAGGATCGCGCTCGGCGCGAGGCCCGGCCAGGTGGCACGGATCATCCTCGGGCAGGGCCTGGCGACGACGGCGATCGGCGCGGCCCTCGGGATCGCCGCGTCAGTCGGCTTGACGCGGACGATCAAGAGCCTGTTGTTCGGTGTCGCCCCGACTGACCCGGTGACGTTTGGGGCTGTGATCGGCGTCCTCGCGGCTGTTGCGACGCTCGCGTGTTACATCCCTGCTCGCCGCGCAATGGACGCGGACCCGATGGAGGCGCTCAGACAGGAATGATTGCTGATTGCCTCCACCCCGGCTTTTGTCGTAGCGTTCCCCCTTTACGAAAGGGGGTCCGATGGCAGCTGCTGACTTCCCAAAGAAACCTGTGGATTTCTTCTCGTATGCCAAGAAGAACGACGCCGAGATGGTCGACTTGAAGTTCGTCGACATGCTCGGCAGCTGGCAGCACTGTTCGTTTCCGATCGAGCATCTCGACACGGACACGTTCGACGAAGGGCTGGGGTTCGACGGATCGTCGATTCGCGGTTGGATGGGCATTCACGAGTCGGACATGATGGCGGTCCCGGACGCCACGACGGCTCGCCTCGATCCCTTCTTCGCGCGCCCCACGATCAGCGTGATCGCCAACATCATCGATCCCATCAGCCGAAAGGAGTTCACGCGCGACCCTCGTCACATCGCGCGCAAGGCCGAGGCCTACCTCAAGAAGAGCGGCATCGCCGACACGTGTTACATCGGGCCCGAACCGGAGTTTTTCATCTTCGACGAGGTCCGGTACGAACAGAATCAACATCGCGGGTACTACCAGATCGATTCGGTCGAAGGCGCGTGGAACACCGGCCGGCTCGAGGAACCGAATCTCGGGTACAAGCCGAGCTTCAAGGGCGGGTATTTTCCGGTGAGCCCGACCGATACGTTCCACGATCTCCGCGGCGAGATGGTCTACGAAATGCGCAAGATCGGGATCGTCGTCGAAGCGCATCACCACGAGGTCGCCACGGCCGGCCAGAGCGAAATCGACATGAAATTCCAGCCGCTCCTGACGATGTGCGATCAGTTCATGTGGTACAAGTACATCTGCAAGAACGTCGCGAAGCGGCATGGCAAGACCGTCACGTTCATGCCGAAGCCGATCTTCGAAGACAACGGTAGCGGCATGCACTCGCACACGTCACTCTGGAAGGGCGGCAAGCCGCTGTTCGCTGGTGACGGGTATGCGGGCCTGAGTCAGATGGCGCTGTATGCCGCCGGTGGGCTGCTCAAACACGCACCCGCCATCCTCGCGTTCGCGGCGCCCACCACAAACTCCTACCGCCGGCTCGTGCCCGGCTTTGAAGCACCGGTGAACCTCGCGATCTCAGCGCGCAACCGCTCAGCGTCGATCCGCATCCCGATGTACTCGAAGAGCCCCAAGTCCAAGCGGCTGGAGTTCCGCTGCCCCGATCCGAGTTCCAACGGGTACCTCGCATGGTCGGCCATGTTGATGGCGATGATCGACGGCATCAAGAACAAGATCGATCCCGGCGCGCCGCTCGATCGCGACATCTACGAGATGACCCGCGACGAGATGAAGCACCAGGGGATCCGCACGACGCCCGGATCACTGGAAGAGGCCATCAGCGCGCTCGAAGAGGATCGTGGGTTCCTGACGCAGGGCGGCGTCTTCACCGATGATCTGGTGGACACATGGGTGGCGTGGAAGCGTGAGAAGGAGCTCGATCCGATCCGGCTGCGGCCACATCCGCACGAGTTCTATCTCTATTACGACAACTGACGCACACCGGGGTCCGGGGTCCGGGATCCGGAATTGCTGATTGTCGATTGCTGATTTGTTGGTTGAATGGGGCGTCCACACTCATCGCGCTCGAGACATGAGTTCGATCGTGCGGACGTCCTGGCTGCCCGCGAAGTATTTATCGATGATCCGGTGGAACACCGATCCCTCGGGCGACACGGAAGCAAAGAGCGTCGCCGACGACCGCAGTTTCATGTCGTCGGGGGAGCCGAATATCTCCAGCGCCGAGCGCCCCTCGATCTGCAGGGCCGCCTCGGCACACTCGAGCAGGCGCGGTCCCAGGACGGCGTGAGCCAGGTAGGCCGCCGCCTCCTGCACGCTCTTGATCGCGTAGTGCATCGAGGTCGGGCTGCTGCCAAGTCCGGTGAACTGCGGAAAGACGTACCACATCCAGTGTGAGCGTTTTCGCCCCGTACGGATTTCGCCGAGCGCCTGGTCGTAGTCGTGCTCTTGAGCCTGAACAAAGCGAGTCAGGTTGTGGGGATCACGCGTCATACCCGTTTCAACGAATCATACAGCCACCGAATCCACCCAGCCGGTGACGAACGACGGTCATCCCGAATCTCTTGCGATCCTCTCGCGACTCGGCAATCTTTCCGGAACGACTCGCACGCACCGCCGTCTAAGTTCAGAAGCGATCCAACAGGGAGGGCTCGTGATTCGACTGTCCGACGTGCGATACGCGCTGCGGCTCTGGCGGCGCCACCCAACCATGGTGATCGTGGCAGGTCTCTCGCTGGGGCTGGGCGTCGGCGCGACCACCACGATGTATGGCGTGGTGAATCGTGTCGCGAATTATCAGCTCGGCTTTGCCGATCCCGATCGTCTGGTCGTGTTGTGGACCAGTAACGCCGAGCGGGGGATTCGTCAGCAGCCGCCAAGCTGGGAGATCGTTCACGCGGTGCTCGAGCACGGGCATGCTTTCGAGTCGTTCGGCTTGTTCCAGGGCGGTGGCGCCCCGGTCACCTTGTCCACCACGACCGAGGCGACCCGCGTGTCCCAGATGCCGGTGGACGTGAACGCCCTGTCGATCGTCGGCGTGCAGCCGGCGCTCGGACGGACCTATCGCCTCGAAGACTTCAATGATGGCGTCAAGCAGAAGGAAGCCCGGTCGATCGTCATCAGCTACGACACCTGGCAGCAGCGCCTCGGCGGCGCGCCGGATGTCGTCGGCAAGTCGATTCATGTTGACGGCGAGGTCCGATCGATCATCGGCGTCATGCCGAAGGGCTTCTCGCTGGTTCCATGGGAAGACAACATCGCCTTCTGGATCGCGAACGACCTGCGCAAGATTCCCGAGGCACGCTGGATGATCGCCGTTGGCCGCCTCAAGCCTGGTGTGCCCCTCGCGTCCGCGCAGGCCGAAGCGACCGTGATTGCCAGGCAGATGATCGAGGCGCGCGGCGAAAAGCCCGGGGGCACGACTGCCGAAGTCGTGTCGCTGCACGACGCCTTCTTTGGCGACGCGACAACGGGCCTCAGCTTTTTTCTCGGCGCCGTCAGCTTTGTGCTGCTGATCGCATGCGCCAACGTGGCCAACCTGCTGCTCGCGGCTGGAACGGCACGACGGAAGGAACTGGCCCTGCGCGCCGCCGCCGGAGCTCGCCGCGGTCGGCTCATGCAGCAGCTCCTCACCGAGAATTTGCTGTTGTCGCTCGTCGGATGCGGGTTCGGTTTGATGCTGGCGTTCTGGGGCATTCGACTGTTCGAGCTGGTGCTCCCGACCGGATTCCCGGAGCTCCTGCGTCACATCAGCGTCGATGCTCGCGTACTCGGATTCGCCCTCGCAATTTCCGTCGGCTCCAGCATCCTTTTCGGGCTTCTCCCGGCGCTCCGCGCGTCGCGAACCGACCTCAACGAAGTGCTCAAGGAAGGCACGCGCGGCTCGAGCGGCTCCGGCGGGGGAGGGCGCAGCGTGCTGCTGGTTGTCGAGGTCGCGCTGTCGATGGTGCTCCTCGTCGGCGCCGGCCTGATGATGCGTGGATTCCTGCGCGAACAACGCAACTTGCCCGGATTCGACACCTCGCGGCTGCTGACCGCCGACATCCTGCTTGGAGGCACGAAATATTTCGACAAGACGCCGCAGGACAGGAATCTCGTCACGGCACAGCCTGAGATCTTCTTCGATCAGCTTCTGGAGCGGGTCCGCGCCATTCCGGGCGTCACGCGCGCAGGTATCATCAGCCGGCTGCCATTCGACGTCTGGACGCATCCGTTCACAATCGTCGGGCGGCCCGCTCCCGAACCTGGCAAGGAGCCCACGGCCGACCTGAACGAAGTCGACGCGCAGGCGCTCGACACCCTGGGAATCAGATTGCTTCGCGGACGGATGATCCAGGAGCGCGACACCGCTTCAGCACCGTGGGTGGCCGTGATCAACAAGACATTCGCCGATCGCCATTTCGCTGGCCAGGATCCGCTCGGGCAGGCGATCCGGGTCTCGGTCGGCATGCCGGGCGATAGCGCCACCATCGCCGAACCGCAACCGCGTCAAATCGTCGGCATCGTGGCGGATGTGACGTATCCCAGTTTCCAGAGCGAAAAGCCCGCTGCGGTCTACGTCCCGTTCCGTCAGCACCTCTCGCAGTACGGACGCGAGGATGAGTGGATTCACACGCGCAAGGCCCTGGCCGTGCGCACGTCGGTGGAGCCGCTCACGCTGGTCCGTCCTATCCAGGATGCGCTCGCCAATGTCGATCGCGACCAGGCCGCGCACGATTTCATGACGATGGATCAGCGCGTGTCGTCGTCTCCGTCGGTCACGAACAGCCGCTTCTTCGCATCACTCTTTACGGCGTTCGGCACGCTGGCGATTCTCCTCGCGATGGTGGGCGTCTACGGCGTGATGTCGTGGGTCGTCGGGCAGAGAACGACCGAGTTCGGCATTCGAATGGCCCTCGGCGCCCGCGCGAGCGATGTGGTCGCGATGCTGATGACGCAGACTCTCAAGCCCATCGGGATCGGCGTGGTCCTCGGCATCGCGGGTGGATTCGGGTTGAGCCGGGCGTTCAACAGCATGTTCTGGCGGATCACAACCGTCGATCCGCTCGTGATGGGAGCTATCTCGGTCCTGATGCTCGGCGTGGCGCTCATCGCGGCGTGGGTGCCTGTGCACCGTGTGACTCGAATCGATCCGCAATCGGCGCTGCGCCAGGGCTAGACGGAATTGCTGATTGCTGATTGCTGATTGCTGAGGTGGCGGGCGCCACTTGCCCGCCGCTTTCCATTCCCCACCGTCCTTCCAACCTGCTACACTACCGCCCGAATTGTTAGCACTTTACCGGTGTAGGTCACTTCTCGCTAGATCAGGAACCTCGGCGGCAGGAACGTGCAACACGGAGGGTACTCGATGACATTCACGGCTTGGGTCAGGCAGGTCGTCGTCGTTGTGGGCTGTCTGCTTGCCGGCGCCGCGGCGGCGTCCGCGCAGGTCACCACGGGCTCAATCGGAGGAACGGTCAAAGATCCGCAGGGGGGAGTCATTCCCGGCGCGACCGTCATGCTGATCAGCGAATCGCAGAACACCAGGTCGGCTCCGGTCGTCACGAACGGGACCGGCGACTTCGTGTTTGTGAACGTCAAGTCCGACACCTACACGATCGAAGTCACGATGGACGCCTTCAAGACCATCAGGAAGACCGGGGTGCGCCTCGGTGCGGCCGAGCGCGTCTCGGCCGGTGTCCTGACCATTGAGCCGGGCGGCGTGGCAGAAACCGTCGAGGTCAAGGGAGAGTCGCCGCTCGTTCAGGCGAGCTCTGGCGAACGCTCGTTCACGGTTGATACGGAGGCCGTGCAGAACCTTCCGCTGCAGGGTCGATCGTTCACGCAGCTGGCGTCGCTCGCGCCAGGCGTGACCGGCACGTCGCGAATCGGAGACCGCTCGTCCACGGGAGGCGGCGACACCAACGTCCAGATGGATGGCGTCTCGACGATGGACACGGGCAGCAACCGGGCGATCATCGACCTCAACATCGAGTCAATCGCGGAAGTGAAGGTGCTGGTCTCGAACTACCAGGCCGAGTTCGGGCGCTCCAGCGGCCTACAGATCACGGCCGTGACCAAGAGCGGCACGAACCGTTTTCGCGGATCGGTCTACGACGTCGAGCGAAATTCGGACTGGAACGCCAACAGCCGGACGAACATCCTGAACGGCGATCCGAAAACCGTCCTCCGGCAGCGCGAGTGGGGGTATTCGATCGGCGGGCCCATCGGTAAACCGGGCCACAACAATAAGTTGTTCTTCTTCTACACGCAGGAATTCGAGCCGCGCACCGGCGGCAACGACCCGGTCCGCTTTCGACTCCCGACGGCGCTCGAACGTCAGGGAGATTTCTCGCAGACGACCGACAACAATGGGAATCCCTATCCCTACGTCAAGAACCCGCTGGTGAACGGGACGTGCTCGGCCACGAGTCAGGCGGCGTGCTTTGCCGACGGCGGCGTGCTCGGACGGATTCCGGCGGCGCAGTTGTATCAGACCGGCCTGAACATCCTCAAGATGTGGCCGACGCCGAATATCTCGAACGTGCCACCGGGACAGACCTACAACTTCGAGCTCATTAGGCCATCGGAAAGCATCCTGAGTACGCAGCCGGCGATGCGATTCGACTACCAGCCAGCATCGAAGTTCCGCCTGAGCTTCAAGTACTCGGGCTTCTCGCAGCGCGAACAGACCCAGCAGGGTTCGATTCCAGGGTGGAATGACACGCGAATGGTGACCCCGCACGTGTCGCTTATCGCCGCCACGGCCAATTACACGTTGTCTCCGACGCTCTTTCTCGAAGGAACCACGGGGCACAGTTCGGCGTATCAGGGCGGTTGCTTTGGCGTCGGGTCCGGCGGAGGGCCGCAGTTCTGCAACGCCTTCCCGGTCACCGCGAATTCGAATCGCTTCAATGTCGGCCTCGGCGATCTCCCGTTCGTGTTTCCCGAGGCGAACGTCATCGACCAGCGGTATTTCGTCTACGACCTTCTCAACAAGAGCGGCTCGCCGATGTGGGACGGCACGAGAGTGCTCCTGCCGCCGAGCTTCTCCTGGGGGAGCCGCATCAGCAACAACAGCCCGAATTACGCACCACCGAACATCGGCTTTCCGAGCCAGAACCAGGCATCGAGCCTCGACGTCTCGATCAGCCTGACAAAGGTGGCCGGCCGGCACACGATCAAAACCGGGTTCTACAACCAGTACAGCAACAAGCAGCAGGTCCAGGGAGGCGCGGCCGGCGGACCAAGCTTGAACTTCCAGCAGGACACCGTGGGCACGAACCCCTGCGACACCTCGTTCGGGTTCGCCAATGCGGCGATCGGTTGCTTCAGCTCATATGCCCAGGGGTCAAAAGGCGTTGAAGGCAAATACATCTACTACAACGTCGAAGGGTACGTGCAGGACAACTGGAAGGTGAATTCGAGATTGACGATGGACTACGGCGTGCGTTTCGTCCATCAGACACCGCAATATGATGCGCTCGGCCAGGCGTCGAATTTCTTCGTCGACAAATGGACCGGGTCAGCCGCCCCGGTCCTCTTCGTCGCAGGCTGCGCCAACGGGATCTATCCGTGCACCGGCACGAATCGCCAGGCAATGAATCCGTCGACGGGAGAATTCCTCGGCGCCAACAGCACCCTCGCAATCGGCACGATCGTTCCCGGCAGCGGCAACTCGACGAACGGTCTCGTCCAGGCCGACAAGGGCATCCCGGTATCGACCTACCTGCAGCCCGCAGTCGGGGTCGGACCGAGATTCGGGATGGCCTACGACCTGAACGGCAGCCGGACCGTTGTGCTGCGCGGAGGCGGAGGACTCTTCTTCGATCGGCCATCGGGGAACGCGGTGTTCACGCAGGTACTCAACCCGCCTGCGCGCCGATCGGTCACGCTTCGATTCGGACAGCTGCAAACGCTCGGCGGCCTCTCCACCGAGGCACCGTCGTCGCTCTCGGTGTATGAGTACGACAGTCCGCTTCCGTCCTCGCTTCAGTGGAACGCCGGCGTTCAGCTGGCCCTTCCGTGGTCGTCGATGCTCGACATCGAATACGTCGGCCAGCACGCTTACAACATCGTCGAGGGCATCAACCTCAACGCGGTCGACTTCGGCGTTGCCTATCTGCCGGAGTCGCAGGATCGGACGCTCGCGCCAACGACAGCCGGTGCGACGTCCATCTCGACGGATCAGATGCGGGCGTTCCGTGGATACAGCGGCATTACCCAGAATGTCTCGCGTGGATGGGTCAACTACCACTCCCTTCAACTCTCGTTCACGCGGCGATTCCGGAACGGCATCTCGTGGGGCTTCAACGACACCATCGGCCTCTCGAGCAGGGGAAGCACGGCGGCTCGCCTGCAACACAACGCGGATGGCACGGTCGGTCACCGCAGCGATCAGGCGCAAGCCGACGACCTTCTTCAGGTTGATCCAATCCGCCACACGATGAAGGCCAACTTCGTGTGGGACCTGCCCGACCTCAAGAGCAGCGAGGGCGCGCTCCGCGCGATCGGCCTCGTCATCAATGACTGGCAATTGTCCGGGATCTGGACGGCATCGACCGGAGGCGCGTACACCGTCGCGTACAGCTATCAGAGCGGCGGCGGAAGCGTGAATCTCACCGGCTCACCCGACTACGGTGCGCGCATGCGGATCGTCGGCGATCCCGGCGGCGGCTGCTCCAGCGATCCATACCGGCAGTTCAGCACGGCAGCGTTTCAGGGGCCGCTGGTGAACAGCGTCGGGCTCGAATCAGGCGCCAGCTACCTCCACGGGTGTTTTCGCAAGCGCGCTCGACCTGTCGATCGCGCGTAACATCCCCCTGCCGGGCGGACGGAACATCCAAATCCGGGCCGACCTGTTCAACGCACCGAACGCGGCCGGCATCACCAACCGTGCCTCGACGCTCACCATGTCCAGTCCGAGCGACCCGGTGACGAACGTGGCGCCGGTGTTCGATCCCGTGACGGGTCTCTTGAATAACGGCGTCAACCTGCTGCCCACCGGCGCGGTGAGCCCCGATCGTTCGAAACCGAAGAATGCCGGCTTCGGCGTGGCGACCGGATATCAGGCGCCGCGCAACGTCCAACTGCAGGTCCGATTCTCGTTCTAGAGGACACGACCTCGACTCGCACACGATCAAACAGGAGAACGGGAGAAGGGGAGAAATAAACGTTAACTCCCTCTCTCTCTTTCTCCTGTTCGTCTCGGGACAATGATGCAGCGTAAAGGCGCGCATCGTTGATTCGTGCAGCGGTTTGAAACCAGTTCAAGGGATTACAGCGTCACCAAACCCGCACCCTCTTCTCCGGCGGCAAATACATCTTCTGGGCCTCGGTCACGTTGAACGTCGCGTACCAAGCGTCGAGATTGCGGACGGTCGCAACTCGGTACGCATCCGGCGCGTGCCCGTCGGTCGTGACCTGCAGGCGAATCAATTCCTCTCGAGCCTTGCTGCGCCAGCTCTGCGCGTACCCGATGAAGAAGTCCTGATCGTGCGCCGGCTGGCCGTTGAGGGACAGGTGATACGCGTCGTACGCAGCGGCCAACCCGGCGAGGTCCGCGATGTTCTCGCTCAGCACCTGGTGGCCGTTGATCGCGAGATCGGGGAACGGATGGTACGCGTCGTACTGCGCGGACAGCGCTTCGCCCGCTGCCTTGAAATGCTCGAGATCCTGGGGCGTCCACCAGTTTGCCAGGCGGCCCTCGGCATCGAACTGGCTGCCTTGATCGTCGAAGCTGTGGCTGATCTCATGTCCGATCGTGGCTCCCATCGCGCCGTAGTTCGCCGCCCGGTCGCGGCCCGGATCAAAGTAGGGCGCCTGCAGAAACGCGGCAGGAAAGTTGAGCGCGTTCTGCAGAGGAAGGTTCACGGCGTTGACGGTCTGCGGTGTCATCCACCATTCGGTCTTGTCGACCGGCTGCTTCAGTTTCGCGAGCTGGCGCTTGTATTCGAACATTTCCGCGCGGGCGAGATTGCCGAGCGCGTCGCCTTTGACGATCTCGAGCGGCGAGTAGTCGATCCACTTGTCGGGGTATCCGACGCCGACATAGAGCGTCTTCACCTTTTCCTTCGCCTTCGCCTTGGTCTCAGGCGTCATCCAGTCGAGCGCGTCGATTCGCTTGCCGAACGCCTTCGTCAGATCGTCGACCATGGCGCGCACCTTGGCTTTCGCCTCGGCCGGGAAGTGTCGCTCGACATAAACTTTTCCGACGACTTCTCCGAGCGAGACGCTCGTGGCATCGACACCCCGCTGCCACCGTGGCCGCTGCTCGGGTATTCCGTTGAGCGCCTTGGCGTAGAAAGCAAATCCTTCGTCGCCGAACGCCTTCGGCAGAAACCCCGTCACCTGGTTCACGGTGTGAAAGGCGAGCCAGTCCTTCCAGGACTCGAGCGGCTCCTTCGCCACGAGTGCCGAGAGACCTGTAACCGCGGCGGGATGCCAGACGATGAAGTTCTGCGCCTCGGTCAGCCCGGCGGCCTCGAGAACGCCGGGCCAATCGAGGCCTGGCGCCTTCGCCGAGAGTGCCTCTCTCGACCACACCTGCGGCAAATGCACATCGGCGGATTGCACGCGTGTCGCGTGCACCGCCGCGATTTTCGTCTCGAGATCGACGATACGCGCGGCTCGCGCGGCAGCGCCGCTGAATCCGGCGAGCGTCATGATCGCCCCGACGTGGCGCTTGTATTCATTCCGCAACGCGGCCATTTTGGGGCTCTTGGACAGGTAGTAATCGCGGTCGGGCATGCCGAGCCCGCCCTGGAGCAGATACGGCGTGTTGTGATCGGGATCGTTCAATCCCTGCGCGATGAACACCCCCAGCAGGTGCTCCGTTTGAAAGTTCGTGGCGTTGAGCGGATCGACGTCCGCGCGCAGCGTGCCACCAATGACGCGCGCGAGGCCTCGCGTGTCGGCGATTGCGGCTATCGAGTCCAGCTGAGGTTTCAGCGGCGTGATGCCCTTCGACTCGATGCCCGCTTCGTCCATGACGCTCGCGTAGAAGTCGCCTACCTTGCGTGCGTCCGGCGTCGCGTTCGGGCCCGCGTTGGCGGGATCCTGGATGAGATCGACCGTCTGCTTGCGGGTCAGGTCCACGAGCATCGTCGCAACACCGTACTCCGACTTGTCCGCCGGAATCGACGTGGACTTGAGCCACCCGCCATTGCCGTACGCGTTGAAGTCGTCGCCCGGCGCGACCGATTTGTCCATGCCCGCCTCGTCGATACCGGATGGCAGGCTCGCGGCGGAGGGCGGCGGGGCGGAGGATTTCGACGAGCATCCGGCGTGAACGACAAGAACAACGACAACGACCGCGGCGGCGCTGAGCTTCACATCGGGCTCCTTCGCAGAAAGAAACGGAAAGGTAGAGCGCGCACCACAGGACTATAGTCCGCCGCGCGGCGTCCTGGGGAAGTTCGGGATGACCTGAAGCCCTACCGGGCTCAGCCGCGAGAATCCGGCGTCCAAAGCCGGGTGTCCGGCCACAGAAAAACGGCCACCGAAAAACACAGCCGGATGACCGCCACAGAAAAACGAGCCACAGAAAAACACAGACAAACACAGCAGGAACAAGCCACAGAAAAACACAGAAAAACACAGCTCTAAGATTCTCTATAAAAAAACTCTCTCTTCTGTGTTCTTCTGTGTTCTTCTGTGGCCTTTGAAATGACGTGTTTTCCCGTGGCATGACGCGTCGCACGTTTCTCGAAATCGCCGGTGCCGCGGCGGTCGGGACCCACATCACGCGGCAGAGGCGGTCCTACACGCTCGAGGCCGGGCCCAACGGCAAGATCCTCAAGGATCCGGCGGGCCATGTTGTCCTCGCATATCTCACCAGCAAACCCGAGGGACTCGCTGGCAACAGCGCCTGCTGCATCCATCCTCTCAACACGCTCGCTGGTGAACGCGTGACCGATCTCGCGCCGCCTGATCACAAGGATCATCGCGGCCTTTTCTTTGCCTGGCACAACGTCGAGTTCAGGAAAGGCGCGGATCTCCTCAAGGGAGACTTCTGGGGATGGGGCCGTTACGCTCCCGTCGAAGACCGGGTGATTGTAAGCAAAGAGGTCCGCCTCGTTCGCGCCGACGCACGCACGGCTGACCTGGCCGTCACGAACGACTGGATGATCGGTCAGCAGGCGGTGATGCGCGAGGCAGTGACGATCGGTGTCAGCGAGGAGCGCGGCGCGCGGGTCCTGGATCTGTCGTACCGGTTTACGTCCGACTACGACGTCACGGTGAATCAGATGGCATTCACGGGCGTGTGTCTTCGCTGCCGGAAGGAGGGGCCGTACACATTCTTCGATCCGAACGGGGAAGTGAAGCTCCCGGACTCGACAGCGACCAATCCGGCGTCGGACTGGCCCTCACAGCCGTGGTACGGTCATCAGGTCACGCTTCCCGATGGGAAGGTCCTCGCGGCGGCCTTGATCGATCATCCCGCCAACCCTACGTCGCTGTGGCACGGCGCCCGAGGCGTCTCGTTCCTGAATCCCTGCATCTCCGCGGCGCAGCCGGTGCAGATTCCCGCCGGGAAAACACTTGCGCTACGCTATCGCGCGCTCGCGCTGGACGGCCCGTTTCCTGCCGGCATGCTGGACCAGATGGCCACGTCGTGGAGACTGAAATGATCACACTCGGTTTCACAGTTCGCGTCACGCGCCCCGTTGCGGTCGCGATCATCGTATCGGCCATGATCGCCACGGTGACGGCGCAGCACTATCGCACCGACAAGAAATACACACCGACAAGCCTGGCCGGGTGGCATGTGCTCGGCGACGCCTCCTGGCGCGCGGAGAACGGCGAGTACGTCGGCACTGCCAAGGGCCCCAATGGGGGGTGGCTCGTCCTCGATCAGTCGCTGCAGGACACCGGATTCTTTGCGCACTTCAAATGCAACGGCGGGTGCAAGTCAGGGGTGATGCTGCGAGCGGAGAAGACACCGACCGGTTTCAAGGGCGTGTACGTGGCGCTCACCGGTGAAGATGTCGCCAGCTACGCGATGACGCTCGATGCCAGCGGCAAGGAGCTCGCGCGCGAACGGCTGCGGCCGGCAGGCGGGCAGATCCGCTTCGCTCCGCCGCCACCGACGGGAGACGCCGCCGCGCGTGGCGGCGCGGGCCGCGGCGCGGGGGGCGGGCGGGGTCGCGGTGCGGCACCCGCTGGACTGCCGCTCACGCCACCACCCGCGGGCCTCAAACCGGACGACTGGAATCACCTCGAGATCCTGCTCGACGCCAGCATCCTCCGCAATTTTCTCAACGACGGTCCGATCGCAGGCGGCGCGGCAGACGAGTCGTACGGCCGATACGGACCGATTGCGCTGTACGTTGGTGGATCCGGCGACGTGCGTTTCAAGGATGTCGAGACGAGCGACCTCGGTCTGAAGACGCTCCCGCTCGAAAAAACTTCAGCGAACTACCGTCTGCAGCGCGTCAACGACATGTTCTACGCGTGGGGCGCCGCGGTCGGCGATTTCAATCACGATGGCGTGAACGACATCGCGGCCGGTCCGTACTACTACTTGGGTCCCGACTTTACGAAGTCCCGGGAGATCTACGCGGCACAGACCATCAATCCTTCGACGCAATACCCGAGTGACTGCATGCAGGCCTTCGCGGCCGACTTTACGGGCGATGGCTGGACCGATGTGGCCTACATGGGAGGGATCGGTGCGCCGTTGCACCTCTTCGTCAATCCGAAAGGGGAGCCACGGCGCTGGGACAAGTTCGACGTCGTCCCGAACGTGCAGAAGGAAGTGTCGCTCGTCGCCGACGTCGATGGCGATGGCAAGCCCGAATTCATCTACGGCGGCGGCGGGCTCCTGCACTATGCGAAGCCCGATCCCGCAAGTCCCACTGGCCCGTGGATCGTGCACGACATCTCGGAACAGGGACCGTGGGGCGGGGGCCACGGTCTCGGCGTTGGCGATATCAACGGTGACGGGAAACCGGATGTCGTGGAGGCCTACGGCTGGTGGCAGCAGCCATCAACGGGCGCGGCGAGCGGAGCCTGGGCCTATCATCCGCAGGCATTCGGCACCTGGTCGGGACACGCGAGCCCTGGCGGCGCGGAAATGGCGGTCTACGACGTCAACGGCGATGGCCGCAACGACGTCGTGACGGTGCTGCAGGCGCATGGACTCGGGATGGCGTGGTACGAACAGAAGCGAGATGGATCCGGCGGCATCTCGTTCGAGCGGCACATGGTGTTCGAAGATTTCTCGACGACGAATGCCGGCGACGTCGTGGTGTCCGAGCTGCACGGCTCGACGGTCGGCGATATGGACGGCGACGGCATTCCCGATTTCATTGCAGGCAAACGCTACTGGTCGCACCTCGACAACTTCACGGATCCCGATCCGTACGGCGCGCCCGTCCTCTACGTCTACCGCACCGTGCGCAATCCGAAGGCACCTGGTGGCGCCGAGCTCGTCCCGGAACTGGTTCACAACCGATCCGGCGCGGGAAACGCCGTCACCGTCGCGGACGTGAACAAGGACGGCCGAATGGATATCGTCAGCGCGACCGATCGAGGGCTGTTCGTGTTCTGGGGCAACGCGCGTCGTATGACACCAATACCAGCCCGGTAAACCGGCGACGCGAGCGAGCGACAGCGAGTGAGCCACGCGATCGGAGCGAGCCGGCGAAGCGGCGAGCGAGAGCGCGTGTAGGGGAGTCCGAGGGGCGCAGCCCCTCGGATTTATTAGTGCCTAAAGGGCTGCAGCAGCATGCCGAGCTTCGATGTGTCATGAGTCTGCGTGGCCGGTGCGAACTCAAATCGCTTCAGCGCGTCCTCGCCCCAGAGCATGCCGACCGTGACCAGGAGCTGGAGATCCCCTCGCACTTCTTCTGGAACCGTCGGATCTGACAGCAGCTGCTGACGTTGCTCCTGGGTCATCTCGCGGAGGCGCACGGCACGACGGCCGCTCCCCATCACGTGATCGGGAATGGCCGCGTGCGCCACGACCACGTGAAGGATCCGCTCCTGCCACGCCCGCGACAGGCGTGGAAACACCGAGCGGAACCAGAAAGTGCCGAGAAGCTTTCGCATCTCCCGTCCATCCAGCGCCATCCCGGACTCGGCGCCATTCTCGGCTAGCGCGAGCGCCGCGGGATCGGAACGGTTGACGGCCCGCGCGAAGTCCCAGAACGTGGAAAACGATGGAGCCTGCACCGCAGGGTCGCTGGGCGGCGCGACGTCGGCGACAGGTGCAGCCGCGACCGGAACGACCTCGGTCTGTGAGGGGGCTTCGGTTCTGGCCGCCGCCCGCGCGACTTCTTCTGCCGGCTCAGGTGACGGCTCGGCAGGAATGCTCTCCGCCTCGGACGCGCCGTTGAACCGCAGCGGGATTCTCCGCTCCGCACTCCAGTCAATCTCGAGCGGCGGATGATTGCCGGTGTGTTCGGCAAACAGGGTCGTCACACCCCACGGACGAGGCGCGTGAACCGCTCGCGCGTATAGCGGGTTGTAGGTCGTGTCGTCAGATTGGCGAAGCGCCAGCGCCGCGAGCTGTCCCTTGATCTTGCCGTCGACGACGTTCGACCAGTCGCCCTGGATGCAGACGAGCGAGGTTCCCACCAGCCCGTCGAAGGCGCAGAACGGGTTCTCCCAGCAGCCTCGCACGGCCGACTGAATCTGATCGTCTGTCGGCTCACTGCCCGACGGCGGATCCAGCTCGGAAAAACCGATGCGCAGCCTGCCGTGGCCGCCGAACAGGACGGACAGGTCGGACGGGTCGACCTGCGAGAGATCCCACAGGACGTACAGAAGTCCGCGCAGGCCGCGCGCGATCGGGGCATTCATGCGCTCCCACACGACCGGCTGCGCCTCGGGATTGGCGTCGCGATATCCGCGGTCGTTCAGGATCTCCATCAGGCGGATACCAGCCGCGTCGAATTTTTCGGCGACGCGGAGCGCATGGTCGAAGCGCCGCTTTTCCACTTCGTGCCGTTCGAACGAGGGGCGAACGAAGATGGGGATCACGAGCTTCTTCTGTTGCCGCGCCATCTGCGCGATCGGAAACAGCGTTCCGGCTCCGGTGCCTTTGCCGCCGGTGCCGATGACAACGATCACGGAGTGCCGGCTCAAGAGCGATTCGACTTCCTTTTTCGATTCGTCCAGTGCCTGACGCGCGAGGTCGGGATTGTGCATCGACCCCACTCGCCGCGTCGTCGTATCGCCGATGACCAGCCGTTCTTCCTTCGGCACGTCGGCCAGCGAGAATTCATTCGTGTCCAGGAACCGTGTCGTGATCGCCCGCCGGAGCCGCTCGGCGTACCTGGCATCCGTCTTCTGCGTGACGTTCAGGTCTCGACGGAACAACGCCTTCAACGAGCGCAGGATGTTTCCGCCGCCGCCGCCCGAGCTGAGAAGAAGAATATTCACGGCGCACCTTCTTGTAGTCTGTCGGTTTCGAAATGAAAGGGCATGACCACCCATTGGCCCTCTACGCGAAGAGGGCCGTTGCTAAACGACTCATCTTTCAGGAGCCGCATGATCCGCGCGACGTCGTATTCCACGTTTCTCTTGTGATCGACCAGGTTTGGATAGGTCCGTCCGTTGCCTGGAGCGATGAGAATCTCCGTGCACCGGCGCGCTGGCGCGAATCGCACGCGCGATCTCACCGGTGGAGTGACTGCATTGCGAAGCAAGGGACGTTCGAATTCGTAGATGAACCGGTGGCTGAAGCCTCTCAGGATGTCGAGCCGCGTCCGCCGCTCGTCGATCCTTCTCCAGGTCCAGACAAGGCCCAAGCCTGACATGAGCACGAACAGGGGAGCGGCCCACCAGAGAGCTCGCAGGTCGATGCCGGCGACGTGTGTCGTAATCGTGGTCTGTGGCAGCGGAACCGAAGCGGCCGAGACGGGAAGGTATTGCGGCTGCTCTGGCGCGGCGCGCCTGAGCATTTCGGTCGCCACGCAGACACGCCAGCCCGGCTCGATTTCGTTGTACCTGGACTTTGGCAACATGGTCGCGGTCGCCGGATCCACGATTTGAAACCACGGCTGATGGCGGTTATCGATGCTCCCGGTCAGGCGCTGAGCCAGCCGCGCCGCAGTATCCCCGGGGCGGATCGGAAAGCACGTCAGCTTTGTGGTGGCCGGGCGAAGCTCCGCGAAGGCGTACGTCGAACCAATTGTGATGATGAGGGCAAGCGGAAGGGTTCGTCGTGCTGACACGGTTACCCGGAATCCCGACAGTAACGGCTCCCTGCGACTAGTCAAGTAGTGTACCGTCTGTCGGCTCGGCGTGTCTGCAACCGTAGAGCCGGTTTTTTGAGGATTGGCGGACAGCAACGAATACAGCTGTCCGGATGGGGTGGCATGGACCGACCGAACCACAGGACGCTCGGCCATTAGGCTTGGCGATACGGCTCAGCGCCAAGCTGAGCCGTACTGCCCGGGATCAACGCCCGGAAATCCACGAAGTCACGACCGGTAGCGGGTCCTCCGCAGCATCCAAGATCCGAACGGTGACGTTGGGCGCACTCTTGTACAGATCTTGCGCCACCGGTCCCGGCGGATTCTCCGCGCGCGGTGACAGGGTTGACGAGCAGCACCGGTCGCGATCCGAGCGCGCGAGCCACATCGGGAAGATCGAATTCCCGCAGGACGCCGTAGGCGTAGATGCCGAACGGCTGCGTGTAGCGTTCGGCGACGGCGAGCGAACGATAGTCCGTAACCGTCTGGCGCAGCGCGACGCCGCGGACGCGCGCGTCGAGTGCCGCGGCGTAGAGCGCGATCACTCCGTGCGGGCCGTCGCCCACGAGCGAGACTGGCGCCGCCCGCAACATCTCGTGACCGAAGATAGTCCAGCGCCCGCAACGTGTCGTAGATCTGTCCGCCGAGGAGCGGCTTGCCCAGCATCAACGTGAACCACGTCAGGTAGGCCTCGTCGCGTGATGCGGTCTGGAAAATAGAATCGTCCGCGCTGTGGATAGCCGATCGCACAGTCGCCGCGTCCGCGCACGTCGATCACCGCGACGCGGCATCCGCCCTTTGCGCACAGCCGCTCGGCGAACGCATCCTCAGCGACCGAGCTCCACGCCGCCGCCTCGCCGACGTACAGCAGGGTCGGCGTGGACGGTCCGGCGTTGTCCGGCGTGAGCAGCCAGCCCGGGGTGCGAATCTCGCGTTCGCTCGTGATCTCGAACTGTTCGGCGCGATATCCCGGCTTCTTGATTGTGGCGAGAACGCGTGCGGCCAGCGTCGTCGCCGCGCGTCTCCTCGATCGCCGAGCACGCTGCGAATCCGCGCGCGCACGTCATCGACGGAAAGCGTCGACGGCGTGTGGATCGCATCGGCCATCTGCCGCGTCAGCGACAGCGCGGTCTCGCCGCCGAACGACGTCGTCACGAAACCGGTCGGCGTCACGATACAGCGTCGCTTCCGTCTCGACCGCCTGCGACGTCTCGTCGTCGTCCACGTTCTTCATGTCGAACCAGCGGTTGAACCATGCGTAGGTCGCCCGGCGCATCTCGTACACGTATCCGTGCGAAACGGTCGTGGCCTGGAGCGCCACGCGGTCGCCGGCGCCGAGCAGTCCGTAGGCGCGCTTGTATTCGTCGAGGAGATCGCGCGAGCTGGTCACGTACTCCGGTGAATACGTGTGACCGGCGTCGTGCAGCGTGATGGTCATCAGCAGCGGCTTCGGCGCGAAGGCGTAGAGCAGATCCGCCCGGTCGATCCCGCGAGCAAGCGCCGGCACGATGTTCTGCTCGGCGTCGTCGGCCGACCCGGGCGGCTCGACGTTGTCCTGCGCGAGGTTCTCGGTGTTGCCCATCGGAGACGACTGCGACGCGGATCCGGCTGTCGAGCGCCGCCAGAAACTGCGTCAGCGTTCCGCCGCCGGACTGGCCGCAGCAGCCGATCCGCTCGGGATCGACTTCGGCGCCGCGTCAGCAGGTAGTCGATCCCGCGGATGCCGTCCCACGCGCGGAACAAGCCGAAGTTGGCGCCGAGCAGGATCAGGCGGCGACCCGCGTATTCGTGCTCGCTCGTTCCGCCGCCCAGCGCCGACTGACCGGCCGCGGCTGCCCGGATACTCGATGCGTTCGCCTTGCCCGAACGGGTCGTACGCGAGGACGACGTAGCCCTTGCGCGCGAGATTGGAGAACAGCTTCTGATAGCTGGGCCACGCCTTGCCGTTCCCTGAATGGCCGAGCGGTCCGAGAATTGCCGGGCGGCGTCCGGGTCCCGACGGCACGTAGAGGTTGGCCGTCACGTAGAGTCGCGGCCGGCTCTCGAACGTCACCTTCTCGATCCGATAGCCAGGCCGCTCGATCGTGCCTGTCACGCGCGCATTGAGAGGCGTGCGATCGAGCGGACCTCCCAGCATCTTCCAGAGCTCGCTGACGACCGCCTTCTGCCGATCGACCACGCCCTGGCGCGTCGAGATCGCGTTGATGATTTGCGTTGCGCCGGTCGCGCGCTTCGTTCGAGAGGCGGATCAGGTATCGCTCGAGGTCGCGCGAGTAGTCCGGCAGGGCAGCCGTGTCGACATTCAGCTCGACGCCCGGTGCGCCCTGAGGATTTCGCGATTGTTGCGCGAGGCCGACAGAGCGCCCGACGCTGGCTGCCGCTGCGAGGGCTCCGGTAGTTTCGAGAAATCGGCGTCGCGTGTAAGTCATTTGCGTCCCCCGCGCGCCATATTAATGGAAGCGCGATAAGCGCGCGCGTTTCCAACGTAGCGGTCGCGGTCCGCTTGACCGGTGCCGGACTGCGCGACGCCGATGGGGTCGCGCCCGCCAGCTCCCTAGCGCCTCGGCCTTCGGGCGGAAAACCACGCCTCCGGCGCATGCCTTACGACTGCCGCGTCGGCTGGGGTTTCTCGAACGCCAGCCAACAATCAGTCGCGCAACAAGCGGAATGTGGGCGTCATTGTCGAAACCGCGCCGCCGCGGATCGGAACGCCTGCGGCATGGTTTTCAAAACTGACGTAGCGCCCTGGCCGCATCGCGCCAGGGAGCTGACGCGCCCAACCCCATCGGCGCTGCGATCAGGCCCGCTGGGCGAACGCACGGCCACGGCGCCGCGTCGGCGGGGTTGCGTCGGCGCGACCTTTGAGCGGCGTGACACGCGACAGTTCTAAATCAGCTTCGGAGGTGTCCCGATCCGCCGGCGCCGATGAGTACGCGATAGGCGTAGCGGCCAACCCCGTTGCTGAACAGTCGACTCACCGGAGATCGGCGAACCCCCAACCGCCGGCGGCATCGCAAGGCACGCAACGGAGAAGCTGATTTTCCACGCCGCGAAACGGGAGCAAGACGCAACCCCGTCGGCGCGGCTCTCAGGCGCTCCGTTAGACAAGCAGCAACGCCGCCACGGGGCACTCGGGCTCAACAGTATTCTGCGATTGGCAAACCTCAGGCACGCGGATTGCTGTGCAGCAGAGCCGGTTCTGTAGCGGGTTATCACTTGGAAACGCGCCTTCAACAAAAGGGTACGGCGATTCACTTGGGTCTCCAATGAAGTCAATCACTGTGAGCGCGCGGTTCCTGCTGGTGACCGTTCTCGCCTGCCTCCGGCCCGTACCAGCAATCGCAGCCAACTCCATCCAGACCGAGAACGCAAAAGCCGGATCGGCCGAGTGGATGCTCACCAATCCCGGATACGCGTCGAGCGTGATCGAAGGCTATGCGTCGCTCACGAGCGTCAATCGTGGCGGCCAGATACTCCTGTTCGTGAATACACGGGAATCCAGATACACGATCGATATCTTCCGCATGGGCTACTACGGAGGACTGGGCGGACGCCGGATGCTGAGCACCATCTCGCGTACGGGCGTCGTCCAGTCTGCGTGTCCGCAAGATTCCGTGACCGGGTTGATCGAATGCAACTGGATCGATCCCTATGTGCTGAACATTCCTCGGACGGCCGATCCGACGGACTGGATGAGCGGTATCTATCTGGTGAAGCTCACCGCAGGCACGAGCGGCCAGCAGCAGTACATCATCTTCACCGTCCGCGACGACACGCGTGTCTCCGACCTCATCATGGCGCAGACGGTCAACACCGATCAGGCGTACAACGTGTGGGGCGGAAAGTCTCTCTACGGGACGATTGCCAACCGCGGCGACACGGCCAACGCGGCGCACAAAGTGTCGTTCGACCGGCCGTATTACGGTGACGACAACAACGGCGTGGGAACCTTCTTCTTCTGGGAACAGGGCATGCTCGCGTGGCTCGAGCGAGAGGGCTACGACGTGACATATGCCACGAACGTGGACGTCGATGCCGATCCGAATCTCCTGCTGAATCACAAAGCCTTCCTCTCGGTCGGACACGACGAGTACTGGAGCTGGACGATGCGCGACAACGTGGAGCGCGCACGGGACAGTGGCATCAATCTGGGGTTCTTCTCGGCCAACGTCTCCTATTGGCAGGTCCGTTACGAGCCGAGCGTGGCGAACCACCAGCCGGCGCGTACGCTCGTGGGATACAAGGAAGCGTGGGAGCAGGACCCGATCACGCCGGATTTCTTGAAAACGAACGAGTTTCGCCTCGACCCCGTCAACCGGCCTGAAGCGGCGATGGCCGGCGTCATGTACATCACGCAAGCGCGGCCCGTGATGGTCATCGAGGACGCCTCCTCCTGGGTGTTTACGGGAACGGGACTGCGAAATGGCGATCGGTTGGCGAACGCCGACGGCACGCCGTTCCTGGGTTATGAAGTCGATGCGATGGCACCCAGTTCACCAGGCAACGTTCAGCGCCTTGCGCACTCGCCGGCGACGCCAGCCGCAGCGAACTTTTCAGACATGACCGTGTATCGTGCCGCCAGCGGCGCGACCGTTTTCGCCACCGGCAGCATCGCGTGGTCGCAGACGGTTCCGCAGATTCAGCAGATCACGCGCAACGTTCTGGCGCGTTTCGTCAGCGGCGCCTTCGCGGACACGGTTCCCGTTCGGCCTCCGCTGCCGGCTCCTTTCGCGGCGCGTGACATTGGCGACGTCGGCCGTCCCGGCTTCGTCGCGCTCGCCGGCCCTGACAGTTTCGTCCTCAATGGCGCCGGGCAGAACGAGTTCCTGGGGAACGATGCCCTCTACTACGCGTACCAGCCGATGACCGGAGACATGCAGATCACCGCACGGCTGGTGTCGCTGCAGTTGTACTGGGATAACCGCGCGGGCATCATGATTCGCGAATCGCTGGCGCCGGATTCCAAGTACGTGTCGCTCGTCGGACGGCCGAGTGAGAGCATAGGCGTTCTCCTCGAAGGCGCCGAGTTGCGTGTCAAGAATGCGACCGGTGCCAAACCGCAGAAGCTTGCGGCTCACGATCAGGACTTGCCCAACTGGCTCAGGCTCACGCGAACAGGTAACACGTTCAGCGCGCTGCTGTCCTCGGACGGCGTCAATTGGATTGCGGTTGGCTCGGCAACCGTGCCAATGACGAGTTCCGTCTTCGTCGGCTTGTCGGTCGCATCGGCGCAGCACGGCGTCTGGGCCACGGCCAACTTCGACCACATCAGCGTCACGGCCGGCCAGGATTCGACGCCTCCGGCCGTGTCGGTGACGGCACCCGCCAGCGGCAGCGTCGTCAAAGACACGGTGACGCTCTCGGCGTCAGCTTCCGACAATGCGGGAATTGCGGGGGTTCAGTTCCGGGTGGACGGCATCAACGTCGGCAGCGAGGATACCGTCGCACCCTACTCGGTCAGCTGGGACAGCCGGCTGGCCGCCAACGGCTCGCACACCATCACCGCGCTGGCGCGCGATCTCTCGAACAACGCCTCGAGCGCCAGCGTGACCGTCACCGTCGACAACGCTTCGGCCGTGTTACCCGATGGCTGGTCGCATAGCGAGATCGGCGCGGTCGGCAAGCCAGGGAGCGCCTCGTTCCAGAGCGCAACGTCGACATTCACGGTCACCGGCGCTGGCGCGGACATTTGGAACACGGCAGATGCCCTCCACTACGCCTACACCACATTCTCGGGCGACGGCACGATCGTGGCGCGCGTCGCGTCCGTGCAGAACGTCGCCGCCTGGACGAAAGCCGGCGTGATGATCCGCGCCACGCTCGATCCGGGATCCGCGCATGCGTTCATGCTCGTCTCCGCGGGCAAAGGACTCGCGTTTCAACGACGGACCGCTGCCGGCGGCGTGAGTACGAGCACGGCCGGCCCCTTGGCGACGGCGCCGCACTGGGTCCGGCTCGATCGAGCGGGTAACAGCTTCAAGGCCTATCAGTCGCCGGATGGAGCGACCTGGACGCTGGTGGGCACGGACTCGATCCCGATGGGGACGCAGGTCTTCGTCGGTCTTGCGGTGAGCAGCCATACCGCCGCCGCGACGGCGACCGCCACGTTCGACCAGGTGGGGTTGACGCCGGCGGCGCCTTCCTGCCCGGTCACGCTGCAATCGCAGTCGGCGGTCGTGGGCGCCGGAACACCGGGGACCCCGACGTCCGCGACCTGGTTCATCAACGTCACGGCCGGTGCGTGCACGTGGACGGCGAGGAGCGACGTCGACTGGCTCGAAGTCAAGCACCCCTCGACCGGGGTCTACGTGCACATGACGGATGTGCCGTTCACGCAGAACTACGCCGTCAAGGTCCACGCGTTGACGAACACGGGGCCGAGGCGGGTCGGCCACTTCATCATCAACGGCGTGGTCTACACGGTCACGCAGGTCGGACCTTGACGAGGTAATCTGATGCGTTCGATTCCGCTCACTTCACGAGTTGCACCAGGAACACGTCCTGGCGGTGCTTGCCGTCCGGGTCATTCCTGGGATCGATCCCCAGCGTCTTGTCCCAGTTTGAGGTGAAGAGCGCCCATCGTCCGTCTGGCGAGACGTTGGCGCGCGGAGTATTCCAGAACGAGATCTCCATCGGGTCGAGGTCACTGGCCACGAGGCTGCGGTGGTGCGCGAAGCGCCACACCGAACCGCCGCTTCCCGCCCCCTCGGTCTGCACCGCGAAAACTTCCTCGTCCCACGCGCGCCACGGCGTCGTATCGTCGCCCTGCCGATAGTTCGCGTCGATGAACGGCACGAGCCGATCCGGCTGAGCGTTGTGCCAGGACGGATGATCCTCGAGGTAGATCTCCTTGGGCAGCAGCACGTTCGTGATCAGGTCGAAGGTGACAAGCGGGTTGAGAAGGGTGCGGAATTGCCACTGCGCGGCATCCCACGTCGTCTTCGTACAACAATCCTGGTTGACCCGAACCCCATAGCCGTAGCCGTCGTGTCCGCCGGTGATCGCCGGGATCAGTGGCAGAGCCGTCAGCCGGTTCGTCACCAGATCCCACACGTAAGCAGGAGGGGCATACCGAGGCGCGCCCAGGTCATCGGCCGTGGGATAGACGATGACGAACTCGCCGCTGCGATCGATGGCCGCTGCATGAATCCTGAAGTTCAACGGCGTGTTGGCCGATTGCCCGTCGAGGTGGACGCGAGGGTATTCAGAAGATGCCGGCGCGACGGGTCTGCCTTGTCGAACACCAATAGATAAAAGTGCTCGTCCTGGCTCGTCCCGCCAAAGAACGTCATGATCCTCTCGATCGCTCCCGCGCTGGCGCCGATGCCGCCGGCATACGTGTTGGCCAGGTTGGGGACCAGCGTGTCGAGATTGATGAGCTGCGAGTATTGCCCTGTGTCGATGTCGTACTGATCCACGCTGCGCAGGTTGGATCCCGGCCCGTTGTACATGGCGTACATGACGCCCGGCGTGAGATAGCTGAAGGTCGGCTCGTTGAAGAACTGCAGAGTCAACCCGCCGTCGCCGGTCGCAGACGGCTGAAGCCGCGTCGCCCGCATCGTCGCGCGATCGAACGCGAAGGGAACGGCCGTGCCGTAGGTATCGACGGTGTAGAAATATCGAGCATCCGCGCTCCACGCGTTGGTATGCGTGCCCGAGGGCGTGCGGTACGAGATATTCGGCTCGGAGGGCTGAAGCGCTCCGTCGGTGACACGCACGAGGCGCGAGCCAAACGCGGGATCGGTGAACGCGTATCCGGCACCTCCGAGCGCCGGGGTGGGCCCCTTCGCTCGCGTCACTCGGTCGGTGATCGCACTGTAGACCGACGGAGGCGCCGCTGCGAGGACCGTCAGCACGAGCGCCCGATCGCCGACACCAGCGGACGTGCCAGCATCCGTCGCCCGCACGGTGACACGGAAGCGGCCACCGCTCGAAGGAGTACCTGGATCGCGCCAGACGCGGCATCGAGCGACACACCCGATGGAAGGGCGCCGCTCGCCACGCTCCAGCGATACACGCCGCTTCCTCCCGCGGCTCGCAGGGACGTCGTGTAGAAATCGTCCACCCGCCCGACCGGAAGGGACGTGGTCACGATCGTCAAGGTCGCCGGCGGCGGCGGCGCTGCGCTGATATCGATAGATAGGGATTGATCGGCAAAGTTCACGGTATCGGCTGCATCCGCTGCGTGCGCCGTGAAGGCGAAATGTCCCGTCTTGGACGCCACACCGGTGATCCCGCCGGACGACGCAAGCGTCAACCCCGTGGGCAGCGTGCCAGCCGCAGACCACACGAAGGTGCCATGACCACCGGATGCCTGAAGCGTGGCGGCGTACGCTTGAGACACGACACCGCCAGGCAGTGCAGAGGTTGTGATCGTGACGGGCGAGATGACCGGAGGAGGCGGTGGCGGCGGTGCCGCTGTAATCGTCGCGTTCCGCACTTCTGCGCCTGTGCCAACCAGCGTCGTATCAAATAGTAGTGAGGCCGTGGCTCGCGTGGCGCTCGTGTATACCAGCGTTCCATTCTTGTAGTACTTGACGACACCCACGGTGACCGCGATGCGGAAACGGTCGCCGGTCACGAACCGGCCATCGGTCTTGTACACGTTCCGTTCACGCACGTCCCAGCCGCCGTCTTCCCAGAGACTGAAGGCATAGTTGATGAGCGCTGGATCTGTGCTGGACGTAGCGTTTGTTCCGAGCCCTGCGTACACGCGGCGACCCGCGACAGCGGTGAACTCCGCGTATCCGTCAGTGGTCGTGATTGTTTGCGCGCTCGTCGCGCCAGCATCGGTGCACCCGTTGCATCCACTTGACTTCTTGACAGAGCCGGCGGTCGCCGCCGCCTTCACCAGATTCGTCCATTCGACAGCGACGGCCGTTGCGGCCGCCGCAGCGGGCCGCTCGTGCAGAAACGCAACTGCGAACATGATTGCAGCCACTGCGGCGCGCACGCGCGCTGCTGCCGTTGACCAATGAAGCATCGATACACCTCGAGTGGGTTCGTCCGACCGAAAAAATTTTTAAGAAAGACCGCTCGCAGGACCGTGAGGTGCGGTTTCGCACCACGAGGCAATCGGAGTACCACGCTCATCCGTAGACGAAAAGCGTCGATTGCCGAGAGGAATGAATACACCCGGGCCCCAAAACTGAACCGAGCTCAGCCGCAAAATTGTGAGAGTCTTACAAAAATAGCCGACGAGCGGCTGAGATCGATCATTGAAAAACTGACAGGAGGGAGTATCAAACACAGAAAACGGCTGCAGTAAGAGCGCATCGAGATTTGGTTCGCTTGTGCCAAACCGCGCCCTTCGTTGGCGACGCGCACGAAGCGCCGCGCCGTCGGGGTTGCGTCTTGCTCCCGTTTCGCGGCGTGGAAAATCAGCTTCTCCGGTGCGTGCCTGACGCTGCCGCCGGCGGTTGGGGGTTCGCCGACCTCCGGTGAGTCGACTGTTCAACGACGGGGTTGGCCGCGATGCTGATAGCGTACTCATCGCCGCCGACGGATAGGGACACCTGCGAAGCTGATTTAGGACTGTCGCGTGTCACGCCGCTCAAAGGGAGCGGCGACGCAACCCCGTCGGCGCGGCGCCATGGCCCTGCGCTCGCTCCGCGGGACTGAAAGCGGCGCCGATGGGGTTGCGCACGTCAGCTCCCCGGCGCGATGCGGCCAGGGCGCTACGTCAGTCTTGAAAACCGCGCCGCAGGCGTTCCGATCCGCGGGGGCGCCGTTTCGACAATGACGCCCGCGTTAGCTTGTTGTGCGCATGATTGTTGGCTGGCGTTCGACAAACCCGAGCCGACGCGGCCATCGTGAGGCACGCGCCGGAGGCGTGGTTTTCCGCCCGAAGGCCGAGGCGCCGGGGAGCTGACGTGCGCAACCCCGTCCGCCTGGCGGTCAAGCGCAATGACGAAGCCGCCCGGTTGCGAGCGCTCATTCGCCGGATTACCAATACGCGTTTGAACTGCCCGAAGTCGTGAAGCTCCCGCGCGCGCAAGTCGAGTGCCTTTGACGGTCCCGCACTGCTGGACTGGCCATCTGGCGTATGTGTATAATGCCATATGGCAGTACCCGGATCGACCGTAGCCGAATACGTCATTCATGTCCTTGGGGGCACAGCCGTGTTCACGCGCCAGGCCGCGCCGACATCCGCAGAGCTTCATCGAAGCCTCAAGCGAGGACTTCCATATCGCTCGTTTGAATCCTTGCGTGAGCGCCTTGGGCTATCAGTTGCCGAGGCCGCGAGCGTTCTCGGCTTGCCTCCCCGGACCCTGGCACGACGTCGAAAAACTCGAAAGCTGGACGTCCAGGAATCCGACCGCTTGTACCGGATTGCGCGGATCGTGGCGTATGCCTTCTCGGTATTGGGCAACGAACAGGGCGCGATCACCTGGCTGCGCCGACCCAATCGAGCCCTGGGCGGCGAGATCCCCCTCCACCTGCTTGATACCGACCTCGGCGCACGGCAGGTCGAAGATGTTCTCGGACGAATCGAGCACGGAGTTATTGGATAGTGCGCGTCTGGCGCATCGCCAGCGCCGCGCACGCCGCGTTCGACGGTGAGGGCGCGCGACGCTATGGCAGCCGCTGGACACCACGAGGGCGCCCCGCGGTCTTCACGTCAGCGACCCTGTCGCTTGCCGCGCTGGAGCGATTCGTCAACACGGACCCGGACCTCGATGTCGCCGATCTCGTGGCTCTTGCGGTGGACATCGATCCGAGCATCTCCATCCACACGATTGACGCTGACGATTTGCCCCGGGACTGGAGGACCTATCCCGCACCGCCAGGCTTGACCAGGATCGGCGAGGAATGGCTGACCGCGCGAGCGGCTGTCATCCTGTCCGTGCCCTCCGTCGTCATCCCGCATGAACGCAACTTCGTCCTGAATCCGTCACATGCTGCGCTCGACTCGCTGACGATTCACCGGCCGGAGCCCTTCAGTTTCGATCCTCGGATGTGGAAAAAACGGCGCGCTCACTGATCGGCGCGCAACGAGTGCGATGGATCGATTCGCGTGGCCCGGCGTGATGGGAAAAACGCCGCGACAGTCGCTGCGAGCGCGACGACGACCGTGCCGGTTGCAAACGCGCCCATGTTGAGTATCGACACGTTCTCCAGCGGAACAATCGCCGCCAGGACGCCCAACGCAGAGAAAGACAACAACAAGCCCAGCCCGGAGCCGATGGCCACCAGTCGTGCCGCCTGCGTCATCACCAGGCGCATGATGGCGGCCGACGAGGCGCCGAGCGCCATGCGAATGCCGATCTCCTTCGTGCGCTGGCTCAAGCCGTAGGTCACGACGCCATACAAGCCCGAGATACTCAACGCGAGCGCGATGGCACTGAGCAGGAGACCCATCCAGGATGCGATCATCATCGGGTAGGTCTGCAGGGCGAGCGCTTCGTCCAATGAGAGTGTCGAGAACGCGAGTGGATTCGGATCGACGGTCTTGAGCACTGACAGCAGCTGCTCAGGGCGGATGTCATTGAACGACCGGCCGCGCACCAGTAGCGCCCGGGCATGTGTGGCGCCGGGACTCGTCGGCAAATAGAGATGCGGTCTGCGCCCGTCGTAGACCAGGCCGCTGACGACGTCCTGTGTCACGCCAATCACAACGAAGTCGTCGCCCTGCTGTCCGACTTGAGCGCTCGAGATCAGCCGGTCATGCGTCATGACGTCCGGTCGATCTTCCGGAGGCATCCACAAACGAATGGTCCTGCCCAACGGATCCGCGCCGGGCCACAACGACTGCGCAGCCGTGGCGCTGATGATAGCGACCTTTGCCTCGGTCCTGGCTTCATCCGGCGCGAATCCACGGCCCCGGCTAATCGGAATCTGGATGGTCGAGAAATAAGTAGGCGAGACGTACATGTAGGAGACGGGAACAACGGCGCCGCCCTGAGGCATTCGCACCGGCGACCTGGGCACCTCGCCGGTCAGCGGGTTGCTGCTGGCCACCGATACCTGAGCAGCCAACGCGCTCGTCTCGAATGCATCGTACGCACGAGCCAACCCATTGGGAACGGTCCCGGAACCGGTTGGCTTGATGGACGCGAGCACGTGCGTATCGAACCCGATATCAGTGTGCTTCAGGACCGACCCGTTCTTGACGAGCGTTGCCGCGGCAATGATCAAGACGAGCGAGACAGCAACCTGGCTGATGACGAGGGTATTTCGCAACCGGCTGCCGCGCTGGCCAGAACCGAGCTCGCCGCGCAGCGCACTGGTCAGCGTCAGTCGCGTGCCCTGGAGGGCCGGAAGAAGCGCGAACATGATCGTCGCAAGAGCTGCCACGATCAGCGTAAAGGCAAACACTCGATGATCCATGTCGAGCGGCAGGACCCGCGCGACGGCAGCAAACGACGGCGGCAGCGTCATGAAGAAAATCGAGAGTCCGGCTCGCAGAACCAGGCTCGCAACTCCAAGGGCCGTCAGGCCCGCGGCCGCCGCGATCAGCATCCCTTCGATCAACAACTGACGAACCACACGCCATCGGCTCGCGCCGAGCGCGAGACGGATGCCGATCTCGCGATGCCGGGCGTTGGCGCGTGCGAGCATCACGTTGGAGACGTTTGCGCAGGCGGCGACCAGAACCAGGATGAATGCCGCAAACACAGGCGACAGACGGGCAATCAGCCCAGCCGTCAGTGGCGCGGGCGTGGCCTGCGGCAAGACTTCTGCGCGGACGGTTCCGTCCCGTTCTGCCAGCCGCCGCATGTCGGACGACAGGGCGCTCGCGACCTGTTCCGCCGAGACGCCGGTGCGCACGCGGACAATGACGGCAAGTTCCCGAGGCTGTTTCGCGCCGAAGAGATCCTGCTTCATGACGGCCGGGTGCATGGTGACCGGCACCCAGAGATCGGGCGGCGTGTCGTTCAGGCCGAGAAACTCCTCCTGCATGACACCAACGATCGTGAAGACCTGATCGTTGAGGCGAACCGTTCGGCCGACGACGCCTGGGTCTCGGTCGTAGAGCCGGGTCCACGCGCGATGGCTGAGCACGGCCACCGGATCTCCGCCAGGCGAGCGGGCGTCGAAGTCGGCAAGCGCCCGTCCGGCAAGCACCCGCGCTCCAAGCCCTTGAAAATAGTTGCCGGTCACAAACGCAACCAGCACCGGCGGCCCGTCGGATGGCACCGACCGATTCCGCTCACCAATCACGTCGTCGAACAGATCCCGACGAGCTCGGAGTTCCTGGTAATCGCTCCAGCGGAACGTGCGACCGGCCGAACCGCTCGCGCCCTGGCGCGCGCTCCAGCGGATTTCGTAGAGGCTGTACGGATCTCGCACCGCGTAGGGCCGAAGCACGTAGGCGTTGAAGACGGCGAACACGACCGTCACCAGGGTGAGCGCAACCGTCAGTGTCGCGACCGTGGTCAACGCGAAGGAGCGTTCGCGTGCGAGACCTCGAGCGCTGTAAACGAGATCCTTCACCAGCTGATTGAGCATTGGCTGCGCTCCTGAGGCCAGTATAGGGGCGTAACGAGATAGAGAGACGGATTGAACAGGGTTCCGGTTCCCCCTTTATTCGTGCTGAGAGCCCTCATCGGGGCGACGCGAACGAGCGACAGCGAGTGAGCCACGCGAACGGAGCGCGCCGGCGAAGCGGCGCGCGAGAGAGCGTGTTAGGGAGTCCGAGGGGCGAAGCCCCTCGGATAAGACAGACAGGTTCAAAATCGCAGAATAACGCCGGCCGAGGCTCGTGTGAAGTCGAGGGTTCCGCGCTGCTCGGTCGCGCCGAGCAGATCGAACACGACGTCGCTGAACGCGCGGAAATAGCGAACCTCGCCGCGCACGCCGACGTGATTCGCGAAGAAAAGCATCGCCCCGCCACCGAAGTCCCACGCGGCCTGGTTGTCGTCGCTTCCGACGACATTTCCCAACGCGTCGACGTTGGAACGAATCACGCCAAGCCCTGCAAGAGCATACGGGCGAAACCCCACCCCCTTTTGGCCGCCGATCGGAACACCGAGCAACAAGTTGCCCGTCGCGGTCAGCACGCTGCTGCCACCGAGATCGGTCTTGCCGTAGAAGTCCGGACTGCGGCCAATATCCGCCTCGACGCCGAGGACCCCGGCACCCATATAGGCCGCGCTGAAACCCCAGTCAAATCGCTTTGCATCGATCGCGTTTGAGAGTTCCTTCCCGGAGTTTCCGCCGAAGTTCACGCCAACGAACGGGATGATCATCCCGTCGGCTCGCGCCGCCGCTGGACTTACGATTCCGAGCAAGAGGCCCAGCGCGAGCGTTCGTCTGATTGACATGCCATCTCCTTTGTCCAGTCGCGTGCGCAGGCGCGGCTGCCAGCTCCCATTCTCACATTGGACGACGCGGGGCGACGACTGGTCCTAGCCCGAGCACACGGTCCAACTGAGCGCTGAGCCAGCTGATCGGTGGAGCCGGGCTTGACAGGCGATGAGACACAACAATCGCTGATATAGTCGGGCGCGGCCGGAGGTGAGTCATGCCGAAATACCTGATCGCTGCGACCTACACGACTGAAGGACACAAAGGATTGCTGTGGGACAGCGGCACGAAACGGCGTGAGGCGGCGGAGCAGGCCATCAAGAGCGTTGGCGGATCGATGGACGCGTTCTATTTCGCCTTCGGCGAGGTCGATGCGTACGTCATCATCGACGCGCCGGATCACGCAACGGTGGCGGCCGCGTCGGTAGCGATCAACGCCAGCGAGGCGGTCCGGGCCAGGACGATCGTGTTGCTCACCGCGGAGGAGATGGATCGGGCGGTCAAGCAGTCCGTCAAGTATCGCGCGCCGGGCAGTCAAGGCCCCAGCGATCCCACAATCAAGACTTGAGCACAATCCAGCAGGCCTTCCACCCAGAATCAACTCCGGTACTTTCGCGTTTTGGAGTAGGCTAACGGCTTCCGGGAGAGCACATTCATGGCGCAAGTGTCGATGACCGTCAACGGCAAGGCACGAAAGGCCACCGTTGACCCGCGTGTACTTCTCGTCCATTTCCTGCGTGAAAACCTGCGCCTGACCGGGACGCACATCGGGTGCGACACCAGCCAGTGCGGCGCCTGCACCGTTCACATCGACGGCCGGAGCGTGAAGTCCTGCACGGTCTTCGCGGTCCAGGCCGACGGCTCCACGATCACGACGATCGAGGGGCTCGCGCCCGAGGGTGCGCTCCACGCGTTGCAGGACGCGTTCTGGGAGGAGCACGGCCTCCAGTGCGGCTTCTGCACGCCCGGCATGATCATGGCGGCCGCCGGACTCCTCAAGGACAATCCCAAGCCGTCCGAGCGCGAGATTCGCGAAGGCATTTCCGGCAATTTCTGCCGCTGCACCGGCTACCAGCACATCGTCAACGCCATTCAGCGCGCGGCAGGCGAGAGGAGCTGAGCGATGGCTACCACTCCGGTTTTGCCGAAACTCGTAGGGCAGCGCGTCAAGCGTCGCGAGGATCCGCGCTTGATTCAGGGCCGCGGCACCTACGTCGACGACATCGCGATCGTGGGCATGCAGCATCTCGCGTTCAAGCGGTGCGACGTCGCCCACGCGAAGATTCGCTCGATCGACACGAGCGCCGCGGCAGCCATGGAGGGCGTCGAAGCGGTGTTTACGGGCGCAGACATTGCCAAGTTCCTGGCGCCCATGCCGATCGGCACGCCGTTTCCGTCACCGGAACATCGCGCGGTCGCCCTCGACACTGTTCGATTCTCTGGCGAGCCGGTCGCGGTGGTCGTCGCGAGCGACCGTTACGTTGCGCGGGACGCCGCTGACGCCATCGTCGTTTCCTACGACACGCTGCCCGCCGCCGTCGATCTCGAGCAGGCCATGACCGGGAAGCCGACGGTCATTCATCCTGACTTCCCGAACAACCTGGCGATTGCGCTCGTGCCAAGCGGCACGGGCGTGAGCGCCGACGGCAAGGTCGTCGACGACGCCGCGATCGACGACGCGTTCGCCAAGGCTGACGTCGTCGTCTCCCAGCGCATGATGAACCAGCGGCTGGTACCGAACTCGATGGAGACGCGGGGAGTGGTGGCGCACTACGAACCGGGCAAAGGCACGATGACGATCTGGTCTTCGACGCAGAACCCGCACATCCTGCGAACCTTCATCGCGGCGCTGACCGGGCTGGGCCAGGATCAGGTGCGAGCGATCGCGCCGGAAGTCGGCGGAGGATTTGGCGCGAAGATCAACATCTACGGCGAAGAGTACGTGGCTGCGGCGATCTCGAAACGCCTCGGCATCCCCGTGAAGTGGGTGGAAGATCGCTCCGAGGCTTTCGTCGCCACGATTCATGGCCGCGACATCCTGGCCTACGTGGACCTCGCGGCGAAACGCGACGGGACGCTGCTCGGCCTGAAGTTTCGCCTGATCGCGGACATCGGCGCGTACAACATGCTCCTCACCGCGGCCATTCCGACGCTCACGATGATGATGGCCAACGGCACGTACAACATCCCTGCCGTCCGGGCGACGTTGACCGAGGTCTTCACGAACAAGACCCCGACCGATGCGTATCGCGGCGCCGGTCGTCCGGAGGCGACCTACTTTCTCGAGCGCGCGATCGACATGCTCGCGCGAGAGCTCAAAATGGATCCGGCTGAGTTGCGCCGCAAGAACTTGATCAGGCCTGAGCAGTTTCCTTTCGCCACCCAGACCGGCGCCATCTACGACTCGGGTGATTACGAGAAGGCGCTGAACCATTGCTTGAAGGTTGCGGGGTGGGATCGCCTCAAGGCGGAGCGCGATGCCGCGCGCGCGAAGGGCCGCCTCGTCGGCCTGGGACTCTCGATGTATGTCGAGGTCTGCGGCCTGGGACCGTCCTCGTCGCTGCCGACCGGCGGCTGGGAGCACTCGCAGGTGACGGTCGAACGCGATGGCCGGATCAGCGCCACGACTGGCGCCTCGCCGCACGGCCAGGGCAACGAGACGACGTTCGCCCAGATGCTCGCGGATCAGTTCGGCGTCCCGATCGAGCACGTCACGATTCATCACGGTGACACGGGCGTCGTGAAGCAGGGGATCGGGACCTTTGGCAGCCGGTCGCAGGCGGTCGGAGGCACCGCACTGCACCTGGCCGGTGCCAAGGTGAAAACCAAGATGGCGAAGTTCGCGGCCGCGATGTTCGAGGCGCACGAAGACGACCTCGTGTTTGAGAACGGCACGATCGCAGTGAAGGGATCGCCCGCGTCAGCCAAACCATTCGCGAGCGTCGCAGGGTTTGCGTACATCCCTGTCCCGCTTCCGCCCGGCCTCGAACCAGGCCTGAGCGACGAAGCGTTCTTCGAGCCGGCCAACAACACGTATCCCTTTGGCTGCGACATCGCCATGATGGAGATCGATCGCGAGACAGGGGAGCCCACGCTTCTCAAGTTCGTCGCAGTAGACGACGCCGGAAATCTCATCAACCCGCTGATCGTCGAGGGGCAGATTCATGGCGGGCTCGCGCAAGGGATCGGTCAGGCCATGATCGAAGAAGCGGTCTACAGCGAGGACGGCCAGTTGCTCACCGGGTCGTACATGGATTACGCGCTCCCGCGCGCCATCGATTTCCCGCGCTTCGAGCTCGAAGCCACGGTGACGCCAACGCCGTGCAATCCGCTCGGCGCCAAGGGGGTCGGCGAGGCAGGTACGCTCGGCGCCACACCCTGCATCGTCAACGCTGCCGTCGATGCGCTCAGCGAGTTCGGCGTCACGCACATCGACATGATGCTTCGGCCCGAAAAACTTTGGCGCATCATCCAGGGAGGCCGGTCGTGATCTCGACACCATTCGAGTACGTTCGCGCCACGTCGCTGGACGACGCGCTCGCCAGGCTCGGAGCGGCCAACGGAGATGGGAAGCTGATTGCCGGCGGGCACAGCCTGGTTCCCTTGATGAAGCTTCGCTTGAGCGAGCCCAAAGTGCTGATCGACATCGGCCGTATTCCCGGTCTGTCTGGCATCAGTTCGAAGACCGATTCCATCGAGATTGGCGCCGGCACCGTTCATCACGACGTCGGGTCGTCCGCGCTGTTGCGGAAGACTTGTCCCATGCTGGCCGACGCGGCATCGGAAATCGGCGATCCGCAAGTCCGCAACCGCGGAACGCTCGGTGGGAGCCTCGCGCACGCCGACCCTTCGGCAGATTACCCGGCCGTGATGCTGGCGCTTGACGCCGACATCCACATCATAGGACCTGGTGGAGCTCGGGTCGTCAAGGCGCACGACTTCTTTCAGGGCATGTTCACGGTCGATCTCGCGGCGGATGAAATCATCACCGCTGTTCAGTTCAAACCGGTCAAAGCCGCCGCCTACGCGAAGCTCCACCAGCGCGCCTCGCACTTCGCCATCGTGGGTGTTGCGGCGGCGCTGGACGTGAGCAAGGGCGTGATTCAGTCGGCGCGAGTGGGGTTGACCGGCGCGAGCTCGCATGCGACTCGCCTGACGGAAGTGGAGCAGGCGCTCGCGGGAAAGCCACTATCGGAGGACAGCTTCGAGGCGGCCGCGCGCGCAGCCGGCAAGAACATCGCCGACATCAACTCGGACCTTCACGCCAGCGACGACTACCGTCGCGCGATGATTCCAGTCTTCACCAAGCGGGCGCTGGCGCGGGCGGGGGAGCGGGCAGAGTAGAAAGTTAAAAGTAGAAAGTTAAAAGTTAAAAGTTAAAAGAAAGACAAAAAACACTTTTAACTTCTAACTTCTAACTTTTAACTTTGGTTTTCCAGCTTCGCTCGCAGGCACGCGAAGAACCTGTCGAGGATCATCTTGGCGACGCCGCCGATGAGGCGTTGGCCGAGCCGTGCGATCGGACCACCCGTGTGCACGGCGCCGCTGACGTCCACGGCCGTCGATGTTCCATCGGGCCGAAGCGCGATCACGGAAGTGCCCTTCACAAAGCCCGGACGTCCCTGACCTTCCATGACGAGCCGATAGGACTGGTGCAGCGTCTTGTCGGCGAGTTCGACCGTCCCCTGATACGTTCCCGTGATCGCGGCCATGGCCACCGTCAGCGTCACCTTGTAGCGATCCTCCCCGTCAGCTTCGAATCGATCGCACCCGGGAATGCAGGATGAGATCGCGTTCGGATCCATGAGCAGATCCCACACGCGATCCACGGGTGCGTTGAAGGTGTATGAGCCGAAGATGTCCATGCGTGTCCGTTCAGTTGTCCGGTCGCGATCAGCCGAGCGCGTTCAAGTGTAATGCGAGGTCCGCGAGATTGTTCAGCGTCCTTGCAGCCAGAAAGTCATCCACAAACGGCAGCGCGGCCTGAAGGCCTCGCGTCAGCGGCTCGTAGCCGGTGGTCCCGATAAGCGGGCTTAGCCACACCAGGCGATGGCAGCTTCTCTGGAGCCGTGCGATCTGTTTGCCAAGGTCCGTTGGATCACCGCAGTCCCAGCCATCCGAAATGAGCAGGACCACCGGGCCGCCGTTCATCACGCGACGGCCCCACTGCTGGTGGAATTCCCTGATCGCTCCACCGATGCGCGTTCCTCCCGACCAGTCCGGAACCTGACGTGAAACGGCCGCGAGCGAGTCATTGAGGCGGCCAATCCGAAGCTGCCTGGTAATGCGCGTGAGCCTCGTCGAGAAGAGAAACACCTCGACGCGTCGATGGCGCCCCGTCACGGCGTACGCGAAATGAAGCAGCAGCCGCGTGTAGCGTTCCATCGACCGGCTGACGTCGCAGAGCAGGACGAGCGGCCGTGCTCGCACGCGCCGCGTTCGCCGGCTGAGCCTGACCACGTCACCGTGGGTTCGGAGGCTTTCGGAAATGGCGCGTCGCAGATCGATTCGCGGGCCGCGCCCGCGGATCCACCGCCGCGTGCGACGCTCGCCAGGACTCCAGACCAGCCGTGAGAGCGCGGCGGCCCCCTCGGTCAATTCTGCCGGCGTGAAGGCGGCAAAGTCCTTGTCGGCCAGCACGCCGAGGTCACTCCAACTCGGAAGCCCTGTTTCACGCGTCGTCTCGTCGCTCTCGAGGGCTTCTGCACCTGGCACATCGGGCAGGACCAGGCCTTCCCGAAACTCGACGGTCGCTCGTGGCTCGCCAGGACGACCGCCAACCCGGGCGTCGACATCGCCATCCTGCCAGAACGCGTCGAAGGTGCGATCGAAGATCTCGAGCTGTTCGTGGCGATGGACCAGGAGGGCCCGGCACGTGTGAAAGACATCAAGCCGCGACCCGACGTTCACGTGTCCAAGCGCGTCGATGACGTCGAGCAACCGGCCGGGGTGGACGTCGATGCCATGGCGACGCAGGACGCGGCCAAACTTCAACAGGTTCGATACGACAGGAACCTGGGCCTGCTGCATCACGCTCGCGAGGCGCTTCGCGCCAGGGCGCGATCGAGCAGTTCACCCGCCCGCTGCCCGCGGATCGCCGCGAGATCTTCCTTCGCCTTGAGCACGACGCCGAGCGTCTCGTCGATCGCCTCGGCATCCAGCGTGTTCCGCTGGAGTGCCAGGAGCGCCGTGACCCAGTCGATGGTTTCGGATACGCCGGGCACTTTGTACAGTTCGGCACGCCGCAGCTCCTGCACCATGGCGGTGACCTGTTCCGCCAGCCTTGCGGAGGCCTCCGGGGCCCGTGTGCGAACGATGTCCAGCTCCTTCTCGAATGTCGGGTACTCGATCCACTGGTAGAGACAGCGGCGCTTGAGCGCGTCGTGCACCTCTCGTGTGCGATTGGAGGTGACGATCACGAGCGGCGGCTCGGCGGCTCGCAGGGTTCCGAGCTCGGGAATCGTGATCTGGAATTCCGCGAGCAGCTCGAGGAGGAACCCCTCGAACTCCTCATCGGCGCGATCGATTTCGTCGATCAGCAGGACGGCCGGACGTGAGCGCGCCGGATCAATCGCCTGAAGCAGCGGACGTTTGAGGAGAAACGCCTCGCTGTAGAGTTCGCGATGCACGCTTGCGCGGCTGAGCGTCTCCGTCGTGTCGAGAATCCGCAATTCCAGGAGCTGGCGCGCGTAATCCCATTCGTAGAGCGCGTGACTGAGATCGAGCCCCTCGTAGCACTGGAGGCGAATCAGATCGGTCTCGAGCGCCGCCGCCGCAGCTGAAGCCAGCGACGTCTTGCCGACGCCAGCCTCACCTTCGAGAAACAGCGGGCGCTTCAGACGCAGCGCCAGGAACAGGGAAACGGCGAGGCCCCGGTCCGCCACGTACTGCTGGGAGGCCAGGCGCTTCTGGAGATCGGAAATGGATTCGGGAAGTATGGCGATGCCTCTGCGGGACTGCCGCGGAGTATAGCAGGTTATGACAGGTCGCCGGGATCCGTGATGGCTGGGGTACACTGGTCGTTTCCCACAATTCAAGGAGACCTGATGACCACGGCGACGATGCCTTCTGCGGACGTAGTGTTCGATACCTTGTTCGGCTACCAGCGGTCGGGAGCGCTGAAAACCGCGATCGAACTGGAAGTTTTTACGGTTATCGATACCGGCGCGAAAACAGCTGCCGCGATTGCAGCCAAATGCGGAGCGTCCGAGCGCGGCATCCGCATCCTGTGCGATTTCCTGACGACGATCGGACTGCTGACAAAGTCGGACGGCACGTATGGGCTCAGCCCTGAATCGGCGGCATTCCTCAGCAAGCAGTCGCGCGCCTATCTGGGCACGACCATGGGATTTCTCCTGCTGCCGGAACTGAAGCTGAACATGGACACGCTGACCGACGCGGTCCGCCGCGGCGGCGTGCCACCGTCAGCGGACAACACGGTGTCCGACGACAACCCGCTCTGGGTGGAGTTCGCTCGCTCGATGGGACCGATGATCATGCCGTCGGCCCACGTGATCGCCGAGCTCGTGGCAGGCACGGGCGATCTGAAGGTACTGGACCTCGCAGCCGGTCACGGCTTTTTCGGCATCACCATCGCCGAGCGCAATCCGCGTGCGGAGATCGTCGCGGTCGACTGGCCGAGCGTCCTCGCGGTCGCGACGGAACATGCGCGTGCCGGCGGCGTCCAGGATCGGCACCGCACGCTGCCGGGCGATGCCTTCAAGGTGGAGTTTCCAGGCGGCTTCGACGTCGCGCTGATCACCAATTTCCTGCATCACTTCGATCCGGCCACCAATACGCGCTTTCTGAAGAAAGTGCACGCGGCGCTGAAGCCTGGCGGCCGGGTAGCGGTGCTCGAGTTCGTGCCGAACCCGGATCGCGTATCGCCGCCGGTTCCCGCACGCTTCAGCTTGTCGATGCTCTCGGGCACGCCCGCCGGCGATGCATACACGCTCGCTGAATTGACTCAGCAGCTGGAAGGCGCAGGATTCCACGGCGTCTCCGCCCACGCGCTGCCCACGCCACAGCTCGTGCTTCTCGCGCAGAAGTAAAAGTTAAAAGTTAGAAGTTAAAAGTTAAAAGTGAGGAGGAAGGGCGGCGGCACAGGGCCTTTCCTTTTAACTTCTAACTTTCAACTTTTAACTTTTCTCAGTTCAGTAAATCTGCTGCGTCTTCGCGACGACGACCTTTGGCGGGGTGACACCGGCCGCGATCATGACGTCCCGGATCGCGGACTCGGTGTCGGGCGATGGCTTGAAGTTGCCGAATCGATAGCCAACCGCGATCGCCAGCGGCGTCCACCCGAACTTGTCGTTCTTGTTCCAGGTGTCGATCTTCGCGCCTTTGGCGGCGAGGAACTTGACGACCTGCGGGAGGTTTTTATAGGCCGCCGAGTGCATCGCGGTCTCGCCGTTGTTGTCCACGGCATTGATGTCGGCGCCCAGATCCAGCAGGACCTGCACCGCTTCCAGCACTTCGGGCTCGGTGCCCGCATCCTCGCCGGGTGAACGCGACGCAAGTCCGGCCGCGGCCATGAGGGGCGTGCTGTTGTCCACGTTCGTCAGGTGCGTATCGGCGCCCAGGGACGCGAGCGTCTTCATCAACTCGGCATCGGCCGTGAGCGACGCGAGCATGAACGGGGTGGCGCCGATCTCATTCAGCCGGGTGTTGTTCAGGTTCGGCTTCTTCGTCATCCTCGCGTTGAGGTTCGCGCCTTTGGCGGCAAGCCCTTTCACGAGCTCGATGCTCGTCATGTTCCCCGAGCCGTCAGGAGGCGGATCGTTGTCGCCGACGCCGGGCTTGCGCACCGCCGTGATCGCGTGGAGCACGGTGTACCCGGTCAGGTCAGCATTCGGATTGGCCCCGGCCTCGAGCAGCATCGACGCCAGCTCGAAGTGTGCGTTGTTGACCGCCAGGAGCAACGGCGTCGTGCCAATCGGTGGCAGCCGGCCGCCATAGCCGCGCCGGCTTCCGGACGGGACGGCCTCGTTCACGTCCGCCCCCGCCTTCAGCAACACCCGGACGACATCGGTCCGCCCGTCGCGCACGGCGAACATCAGCGGGGTGAATCCGGACGGCACGCGAAGCCTGAAGTCCGCATCGGCGTCGATGAGCGCCTGCACGACGGGGGCGTGGCCTTCGGCGGCCGCCCACATCAATGCCGTCTGTCCGCGTCGATCGTCCTTGGCGTCAACGGTGGCGCCGTGGTTGATGAGCGCCTTCACCGCAGCAAGATTGCCGGTCCGCGAAGCGGTCATCAAGGGGGTTTCGCCGCCAGGAAGCGGAGCGTTGGGGTCTGCGCCTGCCTTCAGGAACGCCTCCACCATCGCGCCGTTTCCGTTCGTGCACGCAAGCGAGAGGGGAGTGACGCCGTAGCGGTTCGCCGCCTTGACGTTCGCCCCCGCTCGCAGCAGAAGCTGCGCGATCTCCAGGTCGTCCCGGTAGGCCGCCCAGTGCAGCGCCGTCATGCCGTCGGCCTGCGGCGTGTTGACGCTGGCGTGCTGTTTGACGAGCGCGCGGATTGCCGCGCGATCCATTTTTTCAGCGGCGTCGGCCAGCGGCGCGCGAGCGGGCGCGGCGTAGAGGCTTGTCGCCAAGAGCCACACGACGCTCGCGAAGATCGCAGGGAAAAGCGATCTCGACGAGCAAACCGTTAGCGCCCTATCAGAGCGAGAGCAGCTCATCGACCTTGCCCTGGCTGTCGGCGAACGCATCCATGCGCACTCCGGCGCGCTCGAGCAGCGTCAAGTGCAGATTGGCGAGCGGCGTCGGCTCGGCGTACTTGATGTGACGGCCACCCTTCATGCCGGTCCCTCCACCGCCCGCGACGATGATTGGGAGGTTGACGTGGTCGTGCACGTTGGGATTGCCCATGCCGCTGCCGTAGAGATACAGCGAGTGATCCAGGAGCGACCCCGTGCCCTCCTGCGTGGTCTTGAGCTTCTGCAGGAAATACGCGAACAGCGACACGTGGAACGCGTTGATCTTCGCCATCCTCGCGATCTTCTCGGGATCGTTGCCGTGGTGCGTGAGCGGGTGATGCGGATCCGGCACGCCGATTTCGCTGTAGGTCCTGTTGCTCGTTTCACGCGCGAGCTGGAAGGTGATGACGCGGGTCACGTCGCCCTGGAGCGCGAGCACCTGCAGGTCGAACATCAGCTTCGCATGATCGGCGTAAGCCGACGGCACGCCGGTCGGCCGATCGAGATCGGGCAGCGCGCTGTCCGCGGTCGCGGCCTCCGCTTTCTGAATGCGCCGTTCGACTTCGCGGACGGTGTCGAGATACTGACCAACCCTGGTCCGATCCTCGGGCCCGAGCGTGTTCTGCAGGCGGGTCATGTCCTCGCGGACCGAATCCAGGAGGCTGGCCCGTCTCCGCAGTGCTGTCTCGCGGTCCGACGCGCTGCCGCCCTCGCCGAACAAGCGCTCGAATACGATCCGCGGGTGCGCCTCGGCCGGAAGCGGCGTCGTCGGAGACGACCACGAGAGGTTGTTCTGGTAGACGCACGCGTAGCCGTTGTCGCACTGGCCGATCGTCTGCAGAAGGTCCATCGACATCTCGAGCGACGGGAGCAGTGTCTGCTGGCCGATCTGTTTCGCAGCAATCTGGTCAACCGTCGTGCCCAGGTAGTAGTCCGTGCTTTCAGTCCACTTCGCCTTGGCCGCACTGAGGAAGGCGGCGTTGGACGTCGCGTGCGTGCCTGGGTACGCGTTTCTCAACTCCAGGTTCGAAATTACCGTGAGCTGATCCACGACTGGCGCGAGCGACTGCAGTGTCGGCGACAGATCGGTCAGCTTTTCGCCTGGAGGAGTCCAGCGCGGCAGGTCACATCCCATCGGCATGTACACGAAACCGAGACGCCGGACCGGCGCCGCCGGGGTTCTGGCGAGCGCGGTCATCGAGGGCACCATCGCATCGAGCAGCGGGAGCGCCACGGTCGCACCCATGCCTCGCAGGAACGTCCGGCGCGGTAATGCCTTCTTCGTGATGATCATCGTGACTTCCTCATTTGAAATGGCTGGCTCTTGACGACTCCGAGGATGATCGACGAGATGCGGAAATTCTGCGCGCGGCCGTCGCGCACGATCGTGCGAATGGCCGGCGCGTCGTAGTAGTCCATGCCGCGCCCCAGCGCGTAGGTCTCGAGCTTCTCGGCCAGGGTACCGACGAACAGTTCCGGCCTGCGCAGCAACGCGGTTTCGAGGCCGTTCACGTCACCGAACTTGCTGCCGTCGGGCAGCCCGCCAGACGCATCGATGGCCATCCCGCTCTCAACGGATCGGCGGCGGCCGACCGCGTCGAACTTTTCGAGCGACAGCCCCAGCGGATCCATCATGTTGTGACACGGGGCGCAGACCGCGTTCGTCCGGTGCTCGGACAGGCGCTCTCGGACGGCGAGATTGCCATTCACCGTGTTGTCCTTCAGGGCCGGCACGTCCGGCAGCGGCGGCGGGGGAGGCACCCCCAGGAAATTGTCGAGGACGTCACTTGCCGCGAAGGACCGGCGACGTCCTCGTCGCGTAGGACGTCACCGTCAGAACGCTGCCTTGCCGAAGCAGTCCGCCCCGCCAGCTGTCCTCGTCGAGCGCCACTCGCCGAAAACGCGTGCCGTACACGTTGGGAATACCGTAGTGCTTCGCCAGCCGTTCGTTCAGGAACGTGTACTTGGCGCTCAACAGATCGAGCACGCTGCGATCCTCGCGCAGAACGCTCTCGAAAAAGAGCTCGGTCTCTTTCCGAAACGCCTGGCGCAGGTTGTCGTCGAAGTCCGGGAACAGGCGCATGTCGGGCGTGATCGAATCCAGGTTGCGCAGGCGCAGCCATTGATCGGCAAAGTTGGTCACGAGCGCCTCGGATCGGTCATCGCCCAGCATTCGCCGCACCTGACGTTCGAGGACGAGAGGTTCGTGGAGCTTTCCGGCAATTGCGGCATCGAGGAGCTGATCGTCTGGAATGCTGCTCCACAGGAAGAACGAGAGCCGCGAGGCCAGTTCCAGGTCGCTGATTCGATACGCCGTGCCCGGCGCGACGCCCGCCGGATCCTTTTCCACGCGGAACAGGAACTGCGGGCTCACCAGGACACCCGAGAGAGCCATCTCGATGCCCGCGTCGAAGTCACCGTCCTTGCGCGCCTCCTGGTAGAGCGCAAACGGGCCTTGAATGTCGGCATCGGTCACCGGGCGCCGATAGGCTCTCCGCACCAGTGACGCGAGAATCCGTTTTGCGGTCTGGTCTTCCTGCGCCGGGCTGGCCGGGTGCGACACGAAAATCCGCCGGCGGCTCGGCGTATCGCCGGGCCCTTTCGCCACGTAGGGTCCGATGATCGAGACGGAGTAGATCGCGGGCTGAATTCGTGGATGCCGATAGGAATTGAAATGTGTCTGGTACGGCTGCCGTGGGCCCTCCAGCAGCTCGGACGGTTTCTTCGGAAATGTCACGCCGACCGCATGGGGGCCTGCCGTCACCGGAACCCGGATCTTCAGGTGCTGATCGACCTTCGCGTGCGAGGGCTGCTCGGTGTCCGGCACGCCGGCTTCGCGGGTTGGCGGCTTCACGGTCAGTAGCGCGACGCGATCCCGATCGAGCAGCACTTCGAGGTCGTGCGGCTCGCTCAGGCCCTCGACGTGCTCATCGCGGTCGCGCGTCAATCGAATCTGGATCTCATACTCGCCGTCCATCGGGAACGTGTAATGGACGAGCGCGCCGCCACGTGTGCCGATGGGCAGCCCGTCGATGTGCTCTTCCTGTGTGAGATCTGCCGGAACCCTGATGGTCTCGCCGCCGGGAGAGCGGCTCGGGCGTCCGATGGCCACGCGGCTGATCTTCTCCGCGGCTGAGACATAGCGGTCGAGCAACGTCGGCGACAGATCACCGACCGTCACATTGTCGAAGCCATAGCTGGATTCGTCTGCCGGCAGGAGCGACGTGACGTCGACGTCGATCGCGAGCAGATCCCGCACGGCGTTCTGATATTCAGTCCGCGTGAGCCTTCGGATCGTCGCGGTTCGGCCGGGATCAGGATGGGCTGTCGCGGTCCGATCGAGCGAGGTCTCCAGCGACTTGATCACCGCGTCATACGTGCTCTCGTCTGGCCGTTCTTTTCCGACGGGCGGCATCAAGCGCGCGCGGAGCTTCCGGACCACTTTCTCCCAGATGTCCGGATGCTGCGACACGTCGAGCGACGCGACGGTTTCCAGCACGAGCCCGCCCTTCTCGTGGTCCTTGTCGTGGCACGAGAGGCAGTACTCGTCGACGAGGGCGGCTTGAGGGACAGTCGATCCGGTTGAACGACCGGCACCTCGTGGCGGAACGTCGCGAACCGAAGGATAGGCCTTGACCGAAAGCACTCCACCGGCCACGAAGAGACCGGCGGCGATGAGCAGAATCGAGAGTCTATCGGGCCTGCCCCGGAGCATATGCCGCCAATGATACGCGTCTCGGTGGCAGCCGTCGAGTGAACCCCCGGCCCTCAAGGATGAGGCGCGTTGTCCGCGGGTTTCGAGGCCTTCGATGCCTTCGGCGCAAACAGACTGCCGAAATAATCGTTCGCATACCACTCGGCCGGCGCATCGTCATCGGCAAGTGTCCGGACGACCCGGTAGTTGAGCTCGGCGAACTTCGCCCCTGCGGTCCAGACGATTGGCTGCGACATGTCGTCCGACGGGTGGTGATAGTGGGTGCTGAGGAACTTGGGCCAAGCGGCCTCGCCGCCATTCGCCATGCCGGTGGCCAGCATGACGGCCGGGACACCCACCCTGACCATGGTGTAGTGATCCGAGCGGACGAAGACCGCCTGTTCCGGCATCGGATCGGGCGAAAGCTTGATACCCATCGCCGCACCCGCTTTCTGGAACGCTCGCTCCAGCGTCGAGTGCCCGGCGCCAAATGCAATCACGTCGGTGAAGTCATACAAAAGCAACGGCATGTCGAGATCGATGGCGGCCGTGATGCGTTCGATCGGCACGGTTGGATAATGGGCGAAATAGTCGGCGCCGAGGAGTCCTTTCTCCTCGGCCGTGTTGGCCACGATCAGCACCGATCGTCGAGTCGGCGCGGTCGTCGTCAGTGCTCTCGCCACCTCGAGAAGGGTGGCCGTGCCCGCCGCGTTATCGAGCGCGCCGTTGTTGATGCGATCTCCGGAGCCGGTTCGATTGACCCCGATGTGATCGACATGTCCCATCAGCGCGACGAATTGATCTTTCAGCGCCGGATCGGATCCTTCGATCACACCCACGACGTCGGGACTCGAGTATCTCCGAGCACGCGTGCTGACCGAGATCTCACCGGTGGATTTCAGCGCCAGACCTTTCGGCCGGCCGCCTGATTTGTCGGCTTCCTCCAGGATTTGAGCAAGGGTTCGGGGTGCTCCGTCGAAAAGAGCCGCAGCCGCCTTCGGCTCGAGGAGCGCTGAGGCCTTCAAGCCATGAGTCGGGTCTTCTGGCGTGCCGTCCTTTCGGACCCACGTCGTCTTCGGCTCACCCAGAAACTCGACGATCCGATCCCATGGAAATGTCGTAGCGCCGACGCGAGTCTGGATGAAGAGCGTGGCCGCCGCGCCATGCTCCGCCGCGAACCGCGGCTGTTCGTTCTGCAGGTGCGCGCCGATTTCGCTGTCCATCCCCTTCGGCGAGCCCATGAGTACCACGGCGATCTTTCCGCTGACGTCGAGCCCCGCGTAGTCGTCGTAGCCCATCGCCTTGTCCGTGATGCCGTAGCCAACGAACACGAGGGGAGCGCGCACGTGAACCGTTCCGCCCCCGATGAGCCCACGAATCATGGCCCCGACACCCTGCTTGAACGGCTTCGCCCCGGCAGGTGTTGTGATGACAAGGGAAGGAGTTGACGCGAGGCGGGACTCGAGCAGGTCGACCTTCTTGAAGTACGTTCCGTTATCACCACCGGGTTTCGCACCGAGGAGCGCGAATTGAGTGGCGACATACCTGGCCGCGATCTCGTGCCCGCGCGTGCCCGCCTCGCGCCCCTCGAGGACGTCGTCTGCGAGAAACGCGACGTGAGCCTTGAACCGTTCAGCACTGAAGTCGGGGTCGCTTGGTGCAGCGGCGGCGGCAACCGCGATAAGCGCCGCGCCAAGAATGCTCGCTCTCTTCATAGTCCTCCGAAACGAGGGTCCGTCGAGAAGCATACCGCACGGGTCGTCCCTTATACTGAGCGAACATAGACGTAACCATGGGAAAGCCAATCGCTTTCATACCGATCGTCGTCGTGCTCCTGTGTGCACCAACCGCGACGGTCGGCCCCGCTCTTGCCCCTGACGGCCAGCAGAACATCGAGTGGCCCGTCTATCGCGGAGATCCGAAAGGCAATCAGTTCGCCGCGATTGCGCAAATTCACGCCGCGAACGTACACAAACTGCAACCTGCCTGGGAGTATCACACACGGGATGCCAATCAACGCTCGACAATGCACGCGAACCCGATCGTGGTGGATGGCCTCATGTACATCACCACCCCGGCGCTCAAGGCGGTCGCGTTGAATGCGTCGACCGGTCGCGAGACCTGGGTTTTCGATCCGGCGAAATACAACAACGGTGAAGTGGTCCGGCTGCGGAATCGCGGCGTGACGTATTGGAAGGGCGTAGAGGGTGAGCGCATTTTCCACTTCGTGCGAGACCGAGTCTATGCGCTCGATGCGAAATCAGGCGCGCTCATCACTACCTTTGGACAGCGAGGGTTCATCGATCTGAGGCAGAACCTCGGCGTCGATCCGTCGACGGCCGTCATCGAGATGACGTCACCAGGTGCCGTGTTCAAAAACCTGCTGATCATCGCATCGCGCGTCAATGAAACCTACGACGCCTCGCCAGGTCACATCCGGGCCTACGACACCGTCACCGGCGAGATGAAGTGGATCTTCCACACGATTCCGGCCGACGGCGAGCTCGGGCACGACACGTGGAAATGGGTGAAGGGAGAGACGTACGGCGGCGCGAACGCCTGGGGAGGGCTGACCATCGATGAGCAGCGCGGCTGGGTCTTCGCGGCCACGGGCTCGGCCACCGATGATTTCTACGGCGGCTTTCGAAAGGGCGCCGATCTCTTCGCCAACAGCGTCCTCGCGCTGGACGCGACCACTGGCGAGCGGAAGTGGCACTACCAAACCGTCCATCACGACATCTGGGATTACGACAATCCACCCGCGCCGATTCTCGTCACGATCCGGCACGGCACGACGACGCGAGATGCTGTCGTCCAGTTGACGAAGATGGGGTTCACGTTCGTCCTCGATCGTGACACCGGGCAGCCGTTATTCCCCGTTCAGGAAGTGCCAGTTCCTCAATCGACCGTCCCCGGTGAAGAAGCGTGGCCGACCCAGTTGATCCCGCTCAAGCCGCGTCCGCTCGTCCGTCAATCGGTGACAGAAGCAGACTTGACGAACATCACCCCCGAATCGCACGCGTACGCGCTGAAAGAATTCCGGCGGTATCTCTCGGGATCGATCTATACGCCGCCGAGCCTTCAGGGGACGATTACGACGCCAGGCCATCTCGGGGGCGCTGAGTGGCACGGCGCCAGTTTCGATCCGCTGCTGAACGTTCTCTATGTGAACGTGAACGAAGTGCCGACAATCAACCGGCTTCGGCCGGTTCACGACACGGAAGGCGAGGCACTGAGTCCGGCGCAGCTGGGACAGCGAATCTTCGAGCGGACGTGCGCACCATGTCATGGTGCAGACCGGCAAGGCACACCGACGCAGGCCCCGCCGCTCCTGGACGTGAAAGGCACGAACCAGGAAGTCGAAACCGTGATCGCGCAGGGGCGCAACGCCATGCCGGCGTTCCGTCAGTTTCAGCCGCGTGAACTGCGCGCCCTGTCGACGTATCTCAAAACGGCGCCAGGTCAGGTCAACCCGGCCACCCAGAGCGGCGTCGCACCCAATCGCTACACGATCGATGGGTATCCGCTGTTTCTCGATCAGAACGGTGTACCGGCAATTGCTCCGCCGTGGGGAACGCTGAACGCCATCGATCTCGTCAGCGGCGATCTGCTGTGGAAGGTTCCGCTCGGTGAGTATCCGCAACTGGTTGCGAAGGGAATCCGCAACACCGGCAGCCTGAATTTCGGCGGAGCCGTCGCGACGGCGGGAGGCTTAATCTTCGTCGCGGCGACAGCGGACGAGAAGATCCGCGCGTTCGAAAAGGCGACCGGGCGAGTGCTCTGGGAATACCAGTTACCTGCAGGCGGGTATGCCACACCGAGCGTCTACATGACCGGCGGCCGTCAGTACGTGGCAATCGCCGCCGGGGGCAGCGGGAAGAACGCCACCAAATCAGGCGATTCGATCATCGCCTTCGCTTTGCCAGCGGACGACAGGCGTCAAACACCTCCCGCGAAGTCGTCCGGCGACTGGATCGACCTGTTCGACGGCTCAACATTGAACGGATGGGTGCAAATGAACGGAGCCCACCGGTTCGCCGTGGAGGATGGCGCGATCGTGGGCCGCACGGTCGAGAGCAGCGCCGCCATGAATTCGTTTCTGTGCACGGCGCAGGAATTCGATGATTTCGAGCTCGAGCTCGAAACGGCAATCGATCCGGTCACGAACTCGGGAGTCCAGATCAGGAGTCAGGTTCACGCGCTCCAGACAACCGGCAAGGGGGGCGATTTCCCTGCCGGACGCGTGAATGGCCCGCAGGTTGAAATCCGTCGCACCTACAAAGGCGAGCCGGCAACCGGCCTTCTCTATGGCGAGGCGATGGGCACGAACTGGTTGTCGTCGCAGAGAAAGATCGACGAAGGACACCACGACTTCGTCGATGAAGGCTGGAACACGCTGCGTATCGTCGCGCGCGGACCGCGCATTCAGACCTGGGTCAATGGCAGCCTGGTCGAGGATCTCATCAACGACGAGGTCTACAAGACCCATCCGAAAGGATTCATCGGTCTGCAGATCCACGGACTCAGCGAACGCGAGGTGAGTCTGCATCCGGAGTCTGGCATCACGACGAGGCAGCCGCTCACGATCAGGTGGCGGCACATCAGGATTCGGCAGCTGCCGAGACCGTAGCGGAATGACTCGTCCGGCACCGCGGCCGCGGTTGATCCCCTCATTCATCGTCTTTGTGAGTCTTGCTTGCACGACGCCCGCGCTGGCGCAGTCAGCAGAAGATCCGGGCCCCGTCGCCACTCAGCACCAGCACATGCATACGCCCGGCGGGGAAGAGCTCTTTCAGCCGCGCGAGGCCTCTGGCACCGGGTGGCTCCCGGATGACACGCCGATGTTCGGCGTGCCGCGCTCGTGGCACGGCTGGAGCCTCATGCTGCACGGCGCCGCGTTTCCCCAATTCCTGTACGAACCGGCCAACCCGCATCGAACCGGCGGGTTCAGCTCGCATCAGTTCTCCGTCGTCAACTGGGGCATGGTGCAGGCTCGCCGGCCAGTCGGAGGCGGGCGAATCGGCCTGCGGGCCATGATCAGCCTGGAACCCTGGACGCTCCGCGACTGCGGATACATCAGCTATCTCGCCTCGGGTGAAGTGTGCGAGGGCGATACGATTCACGATCGCCAGCATCCGCACGATCTCTTCATGGAGCTCGCCGCGGACTACGATCGGCCGTTACGCGGATCATGGCGCTGGCAGGTCTACGGTGGGCTGTCCGGGGAACCAGCGCTTGGTCCCGTGAGCTTTCCGCATCGCGTGTCGGCGATGCTGAATCCGATCGCCCCGATTTCTCACCATTGGATGGACGCCACTCACATTTCCTTTGGCGTCGTGACGGCTGGTGCGTACGACCGGCGATGGAAAGTTGAAGGATCGCTTTTCAATGGAAGGGAACCCGACGCGAATCGCACGGACTTCGACTTCGGCGCGCTCGACTCCTTTTCGGGCAGGCTGACGTTCCTGCCGAACGAGCGATTCGCGTTCCAGGTGTCCGCGGGCCACCTGGCCGAGGCGGAATTCGAGTTCGCCCCGCTGCCGCGTAACGATGTCGACAGGCTGACGGCTTCGGCCACCTACCATCGTCCGCTCGGGCAGGATGGCATCTGGGCGTCAACGCTCGCGTACGGCGTCAACTCCGGCCTCGTGATCATTCCAAACGATGAGTTCAACGCATCGACGCAGGCCCTGCTGTTCGAAAGCAGCGTCACGCTCGGCGACTCCCACACGTTCTTCGGACGGGCGGAGGTCGTCGAGAAGCCGGCGGAGGATCTGCACGCGCATGAATTCGCCAACCAGATCTTCACCGTCGGCAAATTGCAGGCAGGTTACGTGCGGGAATTCAAGCCGTGGAGCGGCTTCAGAATGGGACTCGGCGGAACCGCATCCATGATCATCGTTCCGCAGGATCTGGCGTCCCGCTACGATGGGCGCGTCGCGCCTGGATTCGGAATCTTCCTCAGCCTGCGTCCATCACGTCACGTGATGTAAGTCCGCCTATTCGACGACGATCCGGCCCTGGAGACCGATGTCCGACGTGTTGTTGTGGTCGTGGAACCCGCACACACCTGGCAGGTTCAGCGTGCCCGTGTCGCGGCTCTCGCCAGGCTGCAGCAGTCCGACACGATTCAGCGGCGGACACTGAGTGTGGAGGTCTACGGGATCCGAAGCAATGGCGTGTGGACGACTATCCGAGTTGACGAAGGTCACATAGTTCCACGCCTTGATGCGTACCTCTTTCGCCGACACACCAGCCGCGGTAATGGTGATCGTCGCCGCGGCTGACGGCGCGCTCGGGCTGGAGCTGCAGCCCGAGAACACCACGATGAGAAGCAGGACAATTCGGCGCAAACCATGATTGTAGCGGCACTCGTCTCTTCCATCCAACACTCTGCCTGATCTTTGTGGTACAGATGGTGGTGTACGCCCAGACTGGTGAGCGTGTGGACAACGGATCGATGCGGGCACCACCGCGTTGAAATGGCAGGCTCTCGCAATGACGCAAGCAGCTGTGATTCTCTCGATCGTGTGCCTGGCATTTCCGTCTGGAATGGAGACCAAGGCGAAGTTCACCACGACGTGGAAGTCGCCCGGCATCAGCGGGTTCACCTTCGCGGGCAAGAAGGTCGTCGGACTGATCGTCAGCGACGATCTCTCGCTCCGCATGAGCGCAGAGGAAGCGCTCGCACGCGAGATTACGGCGAGAGGCGCCCAGGGCGTCGCCGCGTACCGCGTCATCCCGCAGGAAGAAATCCGCAACAAAGACAACGCAAAACGCTGGTTCGAGCAGACGGGCGCGGCCGGCGTCGTGATCATGCGAGTCGTGGATCTCTCGAAGGAAAAGATTCCGACCGCCGTGGTCTGGACGGGTGCAAGCTACTACGGCTCGTTGTGGGACTACTACCCGTATGCCTGGGGATCGGCGATTGCCATCGGCCCGGGCCGGACCGAGACCACGGTCGTCGTCGAAACCTTGATCTTCGATATCGCCGGCAACCGGTTGTTGTGGGCCGGCACCAGCGAAAGCGTCAACCCCAAGGACGCACAAGCCACCGTCAAGGCCATCGTGGAAAGCGCGGCCGAACGGATGAAGAAGGATGGCCTGATCCGGAAATAGGCGACGGGCTGGAGCCGGTCACGACTCCGCGGTGGGTGTCGGCTCCGGCCCAGCGGCGCGGGGCTTCCGGCGGGCGGCATGGGTGGCTCGTCGGCCGGCACCATCGTCCAGGTACTTCACGAAGACAACCTCGTTGCGTTTCTCGTTGTAGATCAGTTCGTCAACGCTGTTTCTGACCATCAACAAGCCGAAGCCGCCCGGGCGGATACCCTTCTCCTCGCGCACCAGCATGTGGCCGATTGGATCGTCCGGTCCGTGGCTGATCGCCGCGTGCGGGAGATCGTCGATCTTGAATCCCGAACCGGGATCAGCAATGCGGTACATCAGCATGCGCTTGCTGCGCAAACACGCGATTCGGACTTTCCGCTTCGGATCGAGACGTCCGCCCCACTCGACGGCATTCAGCAGGAGCTCCCGGAATGCGTAGCCGATCGTGTCCCTCAGCTCGCCCGGCAGATCCGTATCGAGCTGCGCCATCACGGTCTGGATCCGCTCGGCGGCCTCGCGCGTACAGGGCACGACGAGCTCCACCCACTCGGGCCTTGCCGAAATCACCTCGACCGGCGGGGGTTCTGCAGCGGAGAGCGCCTCGCGGACCGTCTGCAGCAGCGCGAGCGCCTCGACCGGCTTGTGCACGTACTTGAACGCCTTCTCGCGCACCGTCTCGAGCACGGTCTGCGGTGCATCGTCTGAGGTCATGACCACGACGCGTGGGCGGGCCTTGGTTGCTCGAAGCTTGGTCAACAGCTCCAGCCCCGTCATCCGCGGCATCCAGACGTCGAGCAAGAGCAGATCGTAGCGGTGGCTCTTGAGAGCCTTCAGCCCATCGACGCCGTCCTTGGCCACGGAGGCGGAGAATCCGGCGCTCGTCAGCACCTTTCGCAGTACGTGCCGCGTGGCCTGATCATCATCAACAATGAGAATCTTCTTCATGGTCGGCTCCGCTTCCGTCGGGTGACGCGTGTGGCGCGCGAGCGGCGCTGAGGCGGGCGCCGGACCAGGCCAGCTTCCTCGAGGGCCTCGTCGAGCCGGCGTATCAGGCTGCGCAATTCACCATACGCGCGCTCAGCCTCGATCCAGTTGTTCGATCGCGCCATCGCCTCGATCTCAGCAGCACGGTCGCGGCCGGCCGGAGACCCGATGGTCGCAATCGCCCCCTTCACGGCGTGAGCAGCCATTCGAAGCGCTTCGCTGTCCCGGCTGCGCAACGCGCGGTTGATCCTGCGCAGCGATGCGGGGCAATCCGATCGAAACAGGCCGATGACCTGCTTCAGCAGACGTCGATCGCCTCCGGTGTGTGAGAGCGCCGCCTGCTCGTCGAACACGGGAGGATGCGCCGCCCGCGGCGTCGTGCCCGGCACGCTCACCTCTCCCGCGCCGAGCCGCTCGACGGTCATGATGAGGTCGTTCACCTCGATCGGCTTCGAAAGATAGCCGTCCATTCCAGCGGCAAGACAGCGCTCGCGATCGCCGGCCATCGCGTGAGCGGTGAGCGCGATGATGGGCAGGTGAACCTTCGTCTGTGTTTCGTGCTGGCGAATCGCCTGCGTTGCCTCGAATCCGCCCATCTCCGGCATTTGCACGTCCATCAGGACCGCATCAAACGCGTCCGGCTTCGAGGAGACGATCAGATCGAGAGCGGCGCGACCGTTCTCCACGGCATCGACCTGATGCCCGCGCTTCTGCAGCAGCTTGGTCACCAGCTTCCGGTTGACGGGATTGTCTTCTGCGAGCAGTATCCGCAAGCGCTGCGCCGGCTTGACTGCGGGCCGGACCGCGCGTTCAGGCCTCGGGCTTCGCGTCGACACGCGGAAGAGGGTGGCGAGCGCATCCAGGAGATCCGAATGCTTGACGGGCTTGGTCAGGTACGCATCGATCGCGACACCGCGTCCCGCAGCCTCGCCGGCATCCCCGACTGACATCAACATCACGATCGGGATCCTGGCGAGCGGCTTTTCGCGCCTGACACGACGGGCCAGCATGAAGCCATCGACCCCCGGCATCTGGCGATCTGAAATGATGGCGTCGAAGGGCTTCGTCTCGACCACCGCAAGCCTCAGCGCGTCGAGCGCCGATTCGGCATCAGCGACCGTCGTGGGGGTCATGTGCCAGCTCGCCAGCATTTCCTGGAGGATCCGGCGGTTCGTCGCGTTGTCATCGACGACGAGCACTCGCAGCCCGTCGAGGGCCCGGGACTTGTCGAGCAGCGGCTCACGTGCAGCGGTCTTGGGTCGATCGAACGCGGCAGTGAACAAGAACACGCTGCCGCGGCCGACCTCGCTTTCGACCCACATGCGGCCATTCATCAATTCCACGAGCCTGAGCGCGATCGCCAGTCCGAGTCCCGTCCCGCCGAAGCGACGGGTCGTCGAGCTATCAGCCTGCGTGAACGCTTGAAAAATCTGGCGCTGTTTGTCCGCTGGTATTCCGATTCCCGTGTCCGCCACCGCAAAGCGAAGCGTCACCCGTGACGGCGTCACGGTTTCGACGTCCACGTACAAGACCACCTCGCCGGCATCGGTAAACTTGACGGCGTTCCCAAGCACGTTCAACAGCACCTGCCGCAGACGCCCCGCGTCACCGAGCAACTCGTCCGGTACATCGGTCGCGATGTGGCACGCCAGCTCGAGCCCCTTCTCACTCGCCCGGAGTGCCAGGAGCTTCGCCGCGTCGCCCACGGCCTCACGAAGATCGAAGTCCGCGTGCTCGAGATCCAGGCGCCGCGCCTCGACTCTCGAGAAGTCCAGGATGTCGTTGACGATCGCCAGGAGTGACTCGGCCGAGGACTTGACCGTGTCGAGATACTCCTTTTGCTCCGGCGACAGCTTCGTCTGAAGCGCCAGCGTCGTCATGCCGAGGATCCCGTTGAGCGGCGTGCGAATCTCGTGGCTCATGTTCGCAACGAAGGCGCTCTTGGCTTCTGCCGCCTCCTCGGCGAGGGCCTTCGCGATCTCCAGCTCCTTCACGAGCTGCGCGAGTTGCGCCGTCTGCTCCTCGAGCGCATGGCGGCTCTGCTCGAGGTCGCGCGCGTAGCTCGCCAGCGTTTCCTCGGCAACCTTGTGCTCGGTGATGTCGCGTGCGGCGGCGTAAATGATCTGCTGCTGCGGAAGCGGCGTCGAGGTCCAGAGCAGCCATCGGATCGTTCCGTCTTTGTGGAAGTACCGATTCTCGAAGTACGTGAGCTCGTGGCCGTCGGTCAGCCGGCCGGCTACCACGCCGGTGGCGGGGCGGTCGTCCGGGTGAATGAAGTCCATGTACGGACGTGAAAACAGCTCCGCCTCGCTGTAACCGAGCACGCGCTGCCACGACGGATTGACGCGCTTGAAGTAGCCGTCGAATCCGACGATGCAAAACATGTCCAGCGACAGGTTGAAGAACCGATCGAGTTCTTCTTGCGCGCGGCGTCGGTCGACGAACAAGCCGACTTGATTGCCGACGCTCGTCAGCGTGGAGAGCAGATCCTCGTCAGGTGCGCGAATCTCGCTGCTGAAGAACTCCAGGACGCTCTGCACCTGGCCGCGCAGCAGGATCGGAAATCCAAAAGCAGAATGCAGTCCTTCGCGGTTGGCAATCGACGCGCGTGGAAAGTTCGCGTCGCGGCCGACATCGGGAATCCAGGCGGGCTGGCCGGAGCTCCAGACCCGGCCGGGCAGGCCGACGCCCTGGCTGAACGTGGTTTCGCGGCTGGCCCGATCGAATTCGGGAAACCCGGTGGCCGAACTGCGCCAGGTGTCGACGCACCGGAGCACGCCCGATGCCCGGTCGATTCGCCAGAGCGCGCCATATTCCCAGTCGAGCGCTTCGCAGATGGCCTGCAGGATCTTCGGCGCGGCGTCACCAAAAGTGGCCGACTCGACGAGCGCGCGCGCCGCGACGTGTTCGGCAGTCAGCCGTCGTGTCGCAGGGCTCTCCGCGCTCGATCCGTGCGCTGGCAGGACCATGATTGGGAACTCTCGTGATTATAGGTTGTTGGGGAGCGGGGCGGCGCGCGCGAGGACCGGGTACCAATGGCGGCGTGGGGGGAGGTGACGGAGGGAACGGAGTTGCTGAACTCCGTCCCCCTAAGATCACTTTCTAGGTGTGCGCCGGCTGCTTGCCGAAACTCTTCATGAACTCATCCTGCCGCTGCTTCATTTCCTGAGGCGTCAAGTCCTCCTTGCGGGTCGCGATCGTCCAGCGGAGGCCCGCCGGGTCGACGAACGTTCCGCAGCGGTCTCCCCAGAACTGATCCGCCATCGCCCCCATCGGTCCAGGCGGCACCTGGCCCCCCGCGGCCACGGCCCGATTGAACAGCGAGTCCGCGTCCTCCACGTAGATCCAGAGCGAGATCGGGGAGCCGCCCATCGCCTTCGGCCCTTTCGCGCCCATCATCGCGTCGTTGACCATGATCCGCGAATTGCCAATGCGAAGCTCGGCGTGCATAATCTTTCCGTCAGGCCCGACGGCGCGCCCGGTTTCCTCGGCGCCCAATCCCTTCTTGTACCAGTCAATCGCCTCCGCGCAGTTGTCGAGGATCAGCTGCGGGGTGACCGTGTGGAATCCTTCGGGAATCGGGCTCTTTGCTTTTGCCATGTTCAAATCTCCTTTGTTACGCAGATCCCAGCCTGTCATTGTCCCGAGACGACGGCAAGCTGAGACGTTTCCGTCGCTGGATAGACGAACGGCCACGGCGAAAATCGACACCCAGACCGGTTCTACTAGGTTCTGCTGGGTTCTGCTGGGTTCTGCTGGGTTCTACGGGGTTCGTTCAAGGTTCTGCTGGGTTCTGGTGGTTCGCTCGGCGAAGCTGAGATCCGTAGAACCTGAATGAACCCTGCAGAACCCTGTAGAACCCGGTAGTGAGAGCGTCTTAGTGAGCCGCGCAGACGAAGTTCGCGGCGTCGTCTGTGCTGCCCGAGCCCGTGTATTTCGCGACCATCGGGTATTGGCAGAGCGGACGGGTGCGATCGGTTGTTCCCCCGGTCCGGTGAGAGGCGAGGATTTGCGCGGGCGCCGTGCCGGTGCGGATCCACTCTTCGATTGCGGCAACCCTGTCGAATGAATCGGTGCCGGCTCCGCCCTGGCAATGTCCCATGCCAGGCACGAGATACAGCGCGATGGACTTACCGGCCGCGCCCTTCCCCGACGCCTTCAGTACGTCGCCGAAGTAGGTGATGCTGTTCAGCGGCGCGACCTGTTGATCGGCCCACCCGTGATACAGGAGCAGCTTTCCGCCTCGCGAAAAGAACGGCTTCAAGTCGGCGGACGGTGGCTCCAGGCCGGCCGCCTGATGTTCAAGACGCGGAATGTCCGTCGTGGGGTTCATCGAGGCCGGATCCCACGCCGGATCGTTGAACACGACGTACCGGAACGCTTCGAGTGCAATGGCGTACGGCTGCGGACCCGCGAGCGTCGCCCAGCCGAGCTCCGATCCAGGGTGATACATCGGAAATGAAAGCGTTGCGCCTGTCTTCGGATCCTTCACGGGTCCGTACATGGCTCGAGCCGTCTCGACCTGGGCCGGTGTGAGACACGTCGGCTGATCTGCGCCCGAACAGGCGAGCACCTTCGGATCAAACGTGCACTGATTCGGGCTGTCAATCACACCATCTTTCACGCCGTCGAGCCCGTCGCAGGCCTGAAGCGCGGCTTCATGAATCGCGGGGTACTTGTCCGGCGGGATGTAGCTGTCACCGGTGCGGTGCACCATGCGATTGAACTGCAGCCGCACGCCGTGCAGGCGCGGCGTGGTGACCGGCGTGGCGCCGGCGATAATCGCATCGTAGTCGGCGGGATAGGTGGAGGCCTCGATCACGCCCTGACGGCCGCCCGTCGAGCATCCATTCCACATCGAGAGCTTCGGCGCGCTTCCGTAGAATGCCGAGACGAGCACCTTCGCCTGCACGGTCATCTCGTGCACGGCACGGTGCGCGTAGTCCACCATCTTCTCTGGGTGATTCATCGCAAACGCGGCGCCGGGAGTGGAGTGCCCCGTGTCCGTGCTGACCGTCGCGTAGCCTTGCGCGAGCGCGGACGCGAGCGCGCCGTACGAAATCGTGCCGGCCCAGCCGCCGTTTCCAACCGCTTGCAACTTCCCGTTCCAGTCCGATGCGGGAAGCCAGACTTCGATCTTGATATCGGAGTCGGCCGTCGGCGTCAGCGTTGCCGCGACGCGGCAGAACGAAGGCAGGGCGGCGTATGGCGATGACGCGCCCGCGCGTCCGGCCGCGCCCGGCGGCGTAAATGAACCGGGGGAGACGAGAGACGCCGAGGTGATGCGGCCGTTTGCGAGCGTCAGCGTGGCAAGCGAGTCACAGGTCGTGGAGAACGCATCCACCACGGACCCAGGCGCGCTCGCGAAATCGAACGCGCGTGCGCCTGCAATCGCCACAGCGACCAGCAAACCCGTTGCGACCCTCATAATGTTTGAAGAGACGGACATGAACATGTTGCCTCGTGACGGGCGGTCACTCTACCACATTCGGCTCGTCTGCCGGCGGAGGAGACGGAGGTCACGGGACAAGCTCTAACACGGAGACACGGAGACGCGGAGGGTGAAGCCAGATTCGTTCCGTTGACAGCGGCGTCCGCGCCACGCGCTTCGCGCGCCAGGGAGTTCGAGAATCGTAGAGACAAACAGCTCATGATCGCGTGCTGCTTGTCTCTGCGATTCTCGGGCTCCCTGTAGGCCGGCCGCAGGCCGGCGGGCGCGGACGCACTCCACAGCTTCGGATCTTCGAATCTTCGGATCTTCGACGTGAGCCGTCGGCGCGTTCAGCGGGACCGTGAACCAAGTGGCTAGCCAAAGAGAACAGGCGGAGGGACTCAAGCAAAACTAAACCAGTTCTATCTCTCCGTGTCTCCGTGTCTCCGTGGTGATCTTGTCCCGTGATCTCCGTACACTCCGTACTCTCGGCGATCAAAAGCTCGCCCTGATCGCGACGCGCACGACCCTCGTCGAACCGGGCGAGATGTTCGTGTTGCTATCCGCGTTGAAAACAACCCCGGCGCGCGGCGCGACCAGATTGTCGACGCGCGAGAGATCCTCGGCGCTGCGGTTGTTGTGGTACTGCAGATCGAACCGATCGAACCGTACGCCGCCGATCAATTGCACGTGGCGGGAGACTTCGACCTGATCCTGCGCGAACACCGCGGCGACATCCGTCACCACGTGGTTGTCTGGGTCGGTGACACTCTGCCGGAAGGTCACAGGCGTGTCGATGACCGTATCGGCGAGCGGCACGCGGATCGACGTCACGTCGTTGTCGAAGAACCCGGTGGTGCGGAAGTTGTCGGTGTCCTGGTGGCCGAGCTCGACGCCAGCCAGAAACGTGTGACGAGCTGTCATGGGCCCGTCGGGTGTTGCCGCACCCGGCGGGCCGTTTCTGTCTGGAGTCAGGACCGAGTCATCTTCAGAAATTCTGCCCTTTGCGGCGCTTCAGCGTTTCTTGCTGGAACTCTTGCGTGATGAGCTGCGTTTGCGCGGCACCTTGGCGCCCTTCGACCGCGCCTCGCTCAAGCCGATCGCTATCGCCTGCTTGCGGCTGGTGACCTTTCCTCCCGATCCGCTCTTCAGCGTGCCCTTCTTGCGGCGACGCATCGCGGATTCAACTCGTTTCGAAGCCGACTTGCCGTACTTAGCCATGAACATACCTCCGCAGGCTCTTTCTGCAAGGCGTGTGCTGGCAATAAGGGCAGAGTCAGATGGACAGACATTCGACCGAGCCGCTTCAGCGGCCCGGCCGTAAACAAGAGGGGCGTGCCCTGCGGCGGTTCCTTAGAAGAGAACCGCGATGTCGAAAATCACCTGCGTGCGCGGGTTGTAGATGATCGCGTGGCCGTCGATGACGCCTCGCTCGTAGCCCGCGGGAAGGACGGTCAGCTGACGTTCGAGGACAACCGGAAACGGCTGCATCTTCTTTTGCCATCCCGGCGGGAGCTGACCCGTGCGGCGATATTTTTTCTGCAGTCCTGGCGGCAGGCTTTGATAGCGCGGCCCGTAGTACTCGCGGATGACGCGCACCTCCCGTGGAATGAACACGACACGAACCGAGACGCTGCTCGAGCTGTTGCTGACAGGCTCGTACTTCGCCTTCTTTCCCTTCTCATGATCACTCGCGGAGGGACCAGCGTACAGCGTGCTGGACACGAGGAATCCGGCGATAGCCATGTAGATCGTCCGCTTCATCCTGGACCTCCCTGCGCTCGGCGTTCGTTGCCCGGCTCTCGACCGCAAGGATCCTGCCTGAAGTCGCACCATCCCCGAACGGCCACTAACTGATACCCGCTCAACTACTTGAAACATTCTGCTCTCCGCACGCTTCGACCGACCGACGACGGGAACGGCGGATGCGAGGACAGGATCGTAACGAAGGGAGGTCAGACTTTCTGCGTGTTTTCTGCGGCTTTAGATCTGTGTTCTTCTGTGTTTTTCTGTGGCTTTAGAGTCGTCTTTGCTGTGTTTTTCTGCGGCTTCATAGGAGTGCTTCGAGGGCAGCGCACGTTTCCAACAAGGGATCTCCTCGCCTCATCTCGTCGGCCCAGTGCCGACAGCGTTCCGACGTGCGAGGATCATCGAGCAACGCCGCAAGCTCGTGTGCCACGCGTTCACCGTTGAACCGGTTCGGCACAACCCATCTCGCGGTACCAAGCCTCCAGAGTCGCGTTGTGTTGTCCGGTTGATCGAACCCCATTGGCATCGTCAACTGCGGAATCCCTGCGGCGAGGGCCTGGGCGGACGTGCCGATACCCCCGTGATGCACGATCGCGGCGCAGCGGGGAAGGACCTGCGAAAACGGTACGTATTTCTCGTGACGCACGTTCGGGCCGAGCGTCGCCGGCAATTGATCCGGGTAGGCTGTGAGAAACAACGCGCGCCGGCCGAGCCGCCCGGTGGCCTCGAGCGCCGCGGCGAAGAATGAGGCGGCCATGCGGTTCGCCGAGCCCGGGGTGAACAGGATCGGCGGCTGGCCGGCACTCAGGAACGCATCAAGATCCGCGTTCACGGCGTGCGCATCGGTCTCGTCGTACAGGGGGAATCCTGTAAGCAGCAGCTGCGGTGGCCAGTCCGGCTGGACCGGGGCGAACCATTCGGGAAACAACGCGATGACCCGGCGAGGCGAATGCAACCAATCCTTGAACACGCGCGAGACAGGGCGGAGCCCCTGCTCGCGTCGAAGGCGATTCAGCGCCGGAACAATGTGCGGATCGATCAGCCAGCGATCGACGGCCCACATCGCGGAGCGCTTGAACCAGGCGGGCCAGCGTGCGCTGTCCACGCCAGGAACGGGTGCCGGCATCTGAAACCTGGATCGAAAAATCGACGGCGCGAGGTGAATCGTTGCAGCCGGCGCGCCGTGCTTCTCCTCGAACACGCGAGCGCCAAAAGCAAGCGCGTGCGCGACGAGCACCGTTCGGCGCGGTTCGTACGCCGCTTCGATGAGGGCGTAGCTGGATTGCAAATGGGACGCGATTGCCTGAAGGATCACCGCCAGTCCCTTGCGGCTGTGCCAGAGATCCGGATGCCGCGTCAACTCATCGAACTCCGCCCGGGAGGCCGATTGAACGAAACGGAATCCGGCACGCTCGGCGACCTCACGGAAGGGCTCCGCGGTGATCATCGTGACATCGTGACCACGCGCCCGAAGGCCGCGGCCGATGCCGATGAACGGATGGACATCGCCGCTCGACCCGACCGGCGTCAACAGAAAATGCGCCACGGGCTACCGCCTCGGTGCGCCTCGATCCGCGGTGACCGCTCGATCGAATCGGGCTGCAACCGCAGCGAACTCAGGACCTGGTCCCGCCCATCGCAGCTGCTCCACGTCGTCAAAGAGGGGGATGTCGGTACGAAGCGTTGCGAGGGTGCGGAACAAGACCGCGCGGTCCCGCTCTTCCGTGAGCGTTCGGGCCAGCGCGGTCGCGTTGAACGCATTGACGTGCCAGTCGCGCGGGTCCGCGGGAATCGATTCGAGATGGCGAAACTTCGCGAGCACGGCCGCTGATGACTTCGCACCCCAGCCAGGAAGACCAGGATACCCGTCGGCCGCGTCGCCCACGAGCGCGAGATAGTCTGGAATCGATTCGGGAGCGACGCCAAACTTCTGGATCACGCCCGCCTCATCGCGCGTGACCCGCGTGCGCCGATTGAGCTGGACGACCCGGTTGGCTCGAACGCACTGCGCAAGATCTTTGTCCGGCGTGCAGATGATGACACGCTCGACGCGCGGGTCACGTTCGCACGCCGCAGCAGCCGCAGCGAGCGCGTCGTCTGCCTCGAATTCAATCATCGGCCACACGGCGACACCCGCCGCGGCAAGGGCGTCCTCGAGTGGTCCGAACTGGGCAAAAAGATCGGGATCGATACCAGCCCCGGTCTTGTAACCGGGCCACAAGTCGTTGCGGAACGATTCAATGATGTGGTCGGTCGCGACGGCTACGTGAGTCGCGCCATCGCTGATCATCTGGAGAACCGAAGTCACGACCCCGCGCACGGCGCCGATTTCATCCCCACGTTCGTCCCTCGCTGACGGCACGGCATAAAAATACCGGAACAGCTCATATGTGCCGTCAATCAGGTAGACTTCCACGCACAAAGACTACCCTATGAGCCTCATCTCGGATTTTCGATTTGCGCTGCGATCGCTCGCGAGAGTCAAGGGGCTGACGATCACGGTCATCGTCACGCTTGCCCTGGGCATTGGCGCAAACGCCGCGATCTTCAGCGTCGTGAGCGGCGTCCTGCTGAAACCGCTCGTCAACCGCGAAGAGAGTCGCCTGATTTACATCCGACAGAGCGCGCCAGGGCTCGGCAGCGACAACACCGCATTCTCGGTTCCAGAGATCCAGGATCTCCGCGGGCGCGCGCGATCGATCAGCGCCTTCGGTGAGTTCTCGACGATCGGATTCACGATGGTCGGGCTCGGGGATCCGCGTGTCGTCCGCGCGGGGGTCGTCGATGGTTCGTACTTCGACGTGATGGGGCTTCGGCCGGTGCTGGGGCGTCTGCTGGGTCCGAGTGACGACGGACCGAAGGCGGATGGAGCCGCGGTGCTGACGTATCGGTTCTGGACCACCACGATGGGAAGCGATCCGTCCGTCATCGGCAAGATCGTGAGGCTCGGCTCCCGCTCCGCGACGATCGTCGGGGTGCTCGAACCGTCGGTCCCGTATCCGTCGGAAACGGAAATCATCGCGAACATCGTGACCAGCCCGCATCATTTGTCCGCCACGATGGTCACGGGGCGGATTCATCGCATGACCCAGGTGTTCGGCCGGCTGGCGCCCGGCGCCGACCTCGAGGCTGCCCGCGTTGAACTTCGGACCATTCACGGCGCGGTCGTTCAAGAGCATCCGGAGTCGTACCCGAAGAACGCAGACTTTCGAATTGACGCCGTGAGACTGCGCGATCAAATCACTTCGCCGGCACGGACCGTTCTGCTCGTGCTGCTGGCAGCCTCCGGGTTGATCTTCATCATCGCGTGCTCGAATGTCGCCAACCTGATTCTCGCTCGCTCCGTCCGGCGTGAGGGCGAGCTGGCGATTCGGGCCGCGCTCGGGGCCAGCGGCGCAGCGCTCCGCCGAACGCTGCTCGCCGAGAGCTTGATCCTGTGCGGTGCGGGAGCGATTCTCGGTGTGCTGATCGCCAGACCGATGGTGGCCATTCTGGCACGCTACGCCGCCCGATTCTCGGTCCGCGCGCTCGACCTCGCGGTCGATTCGAGCCTGCTCTGGGTCGGCGTGGTACTCGCACTGGCCGCCGCGATCCTCCTCGCGTTCATTCCGAGGCTGCCTTCAGGCGATTCGTCGAAGGGATTCGCGCTCTCGAGCGGGTCCGTGCGGATCACCACAGGGACCAATCGTCGTCTGCGGTTGTTCGCGATCACGCAGATCGCCGCCTCCTTCGTGTTGCTCGCCGGCGCGGGAATGTTGCTGACGACGCTCCTCGCGCTGCAGTCCGCGCCAACCGGCTTCAATACTCACAACGTGCTGGCGCTTCAGGTGCCCGTGATGCGGTACGGCAGGACGGACGATCAAGTCGTGTCGTTCTACCAGGAAGTCATACGTCGGATCGGCGAACTGCCGGGTGTCGAACGCGTGGCATTGGGCACAGTGGTCCCCTGGCGGGAGGGCGGCAACTTCGGTCCCGGCTTCCAGTTCTCAGTGGAGGGGTTCTCCAAGGCGAACGGCGAAGAGGATCCGAGAGCGCAGCTCCGCGTGGTCACACCAGGTTTCTTCGCCGCGCTCGGCGTACCGCTCATCGCCGGCCGTGATTTCGACAACACCGATCGTCGGGACGGCGAGCGCGTCGTCATCATCAGTCAAAGTGTCGCCCACCGCCTGTTTCCAAACCAGGATGCGCTCAATCGACATCTGACCTGGACCGATCCGATCGGCAAGTTCATCGATCTCAGCCCCGCGCCCCGGCGAATTGTCGGCATCGTGGCCGACCTCGATGATCAAAACGTGGTGCCGGGCCCAGTCCTCAACGTCTATCACCCATTCGACCAGGAAGGCGGAGCCGGGCGGCTGTTCGTGCACGTTCGCTCCGACGCCTACGCGCTCGTTGCTCCAATCCGGCGGATCATTCGCGAGTTGTATGCCGACCAGCCGGTCGAGCGCGCGGCCACTCTCGACGATGTTCGGGCCGAGGTGCTCGCGCCCGATCGGCTGAATGCGCTCGTCTTCGGGGGATTTGCCGCTGTGGCGCTGATGATCGCCGTGGTGGGTGTCGCGGGCGTCCTGGCGTTCTCTGTGAGCGCACGGACGCGCGAGTTCGGCATCAGGATGGCGATCGGGTCGGCGCCTCACCATCTCCTGACTCGTGTGCTCGGCGAAGGCGCGGTGATTGCGATAGCGGGGATCGTGACCGGCGCAATCAGCGGCTATGTGCTCGCGAGATTCGCTGGCAGCTACATGCAGGCTGTGCGGATTCCGGGAGCCGTGCCAATCGCGGGCGCCGCGGTGGTGCTCGTGGCCGCGGCTGTCCTCGCGTCGTTGATGCCCGCCGCGCGGGCATCACGGGTTGACGTGATCCAGGCGCTCAGGTCGGAGTAGGGCCATGGCCTTTCCGCCCACGTGCGAGTGGGCGGAAAGACCGCGAGCTACTTCTTCTGCTGTGCAATCTGCGCGCGCAACCGATCTTCCTGCTCGCGCAGCTCAGGCGTGAACTCGGCGCCGAAATCCTCGGACTCGAACACCTGTCGAATCTCGACTTCCGACTCGATGTCGGAGGGGAACGGATTGGGGCAGCGCTTGACCCACTCGATCGCCTCTTCCTTGGACTTCACTTTCCAGATCCAGAATCCGGCGATCAGCTCCTTGGTCTCTGGGAACGGACCGTCGATCACCGCGCGCTTCGTCCCGGAGAACTTGACGCGCGCGCCCTTCGAGCTCGGCTGCAGCCCTTCACCCGCCAGCATGACGCCTGCCTTCACGAGCTCTTCATTGAACTTGCCCATCTCGGCCAGAAGCGACTCTTCTGGTAGAACACCCGCTTCTGAAGCCTTCGTCGCCTTGATCAGAATCATGAATCGCATTGCTATCTCCAGGTCGTGTCGTTTTCAGTCGCCTTGCCGGCGCTGGCTGAGCACGATCCGTGCTCACTCAGTGGTCGAACATCGGGTCTGCAAATCGACAGTCGAGTGTGACAGTACCGGGATCCGGGATCCGTGGTCCGGGATCCGGGATCCGGATCCGGGTTCATTGAATATTGAGCACTGAGCGTTCAACATAGTCGAAAGCATGGAGCGACGAGCGCTCGGCAGTTCCGGTCTGGAGGTTCCCGTCGTCGGGATGGGTACCTGGCGGACCTTCGACGTCTACGGCGCCGGAGCGGAGGCCCGCTCCGCGCGAATCGTGCAATGCGCCTCAGACATGGGCGCGAATTTTTTCGATTCGTCGCCGATGTACGGCCACGCCGAACGCGTGCTCGGGCACGCTGTACACGATCGCCGTGACGAGGTCCTGATTGCGACGAAGGTGTGGGCATCGTCGGTCACCGAGGCGTCCGAACAGGTGGCCAACGCCCTGACGTACTTCGATGGGCGAATCGACCTCTACCAGATACACAACCTGGTGAACTGGAAACGGCACCTCGAAATGCTCGAGCAACTGCAAACCGAGGGCAAGGTTCGAACCATCGGGGCAACTCACTACAGCCAGTCAGCGTTCGACGAGCTACGAACGGTGATGGGCACAGGACGAATTGCGGCCATCCAGATTCCGTACAACCCGCTCGAGTGCGTAGCCGAGCAGATGATTCTGCCGCAGGCGAGCGATCTCGGGCTTGGGGTCGTCGTCATGCGTCCCTTCGGCGAGGGCTCGCTGCTGAGGCACCAGCCGTCCGCTCGCGATCTCGAGCCTTTGAGGCCGTTTGGCGTAGCGACCTGGTCGCAGGCGCTGCTCAAGTGGTCGCTGAGTGACAGGCGATGTCATGTCGCGATCCCGGCCACGACCAGCGAAGAGCACATGCGGTCGAACGCGAGGGCCGGTGATCCGCCCTGGTTCGGTCCTGACGAGCGCGCCTACGTCTCGAGACTGGCACGAAATGCCCGTTTCAGCGTCTAAAGGTCCTGACCGACGTTCACTGATCCGGAGAGGCACGCAAATGGACCGACGAACGTTCCTGACAATCACCCTGGCTTCGCCGGCTTTGCTGCAGGCTCCGAAGAAGCCGGCCCCAAAGGCAGCACCTAAGCCCGCCGCTCCCTCACCGGGCCAGCCGCCTGCGTGGACACAGTGGGGCGGTCCTCACCGGAATTTTCAGACGGAGGCCAGCGGCTTGAAAGGCGCGTGGCCGGCGGGCGGTCCACCCGTGATCTGGCAGCGACCGTTAGGGGAAGGTTATTCGTCGCCGTCGGTTGAGAACGGCGTGCTCTATACGCATGTACGGCAGGCCGCGCCAGGAGAGTCGTGCTGGCCGCAAGCGCTGCGGATGGCAAGACCATCTGGGAGTCCTCCGACGCCGATGACATTTCAGAGCGATGCGCCTGAGCAGGGGAACGGTCCGTATTCGACGCCTCTCATCGTCGGCGATCGCCTCTTCACGACCGGCGTCGCCGGCCGCTTGCAATGTCTCGACAAGAAGACGGGCCAGGTCCAGTGGACCCAGCAATTGTGGACCGATCACCGTGGCTCGCGGCTGATGTACGGCTACGCGTCGAGTCCGATTGCCTTTCGCGATCTGGTGATCGTGCCGGTCGGCGGTCAGGGAAAGGCGGTCATGGCCTTTCAGCAGGCCGACGGGAAAGTCGCGTGGAGCCAGAACAACTACGGCAACGTCTACTCGTCACCGATTCTGATCAACGTGGATGGCCTCGAGCAGCTCGCGATGGTGCTGGACGGGGCCGTCATCGGCGTCAATCCGCACAATGGAGATCTACAGTGGGCGGTCCCGTTCAAGGCCGATTACTCAATCGCGGTCGCGATGCCGGTGTGGGGCCCGGACAACGTGCTGTTCGTGTCGTCCGAATACAACGCCGGCTCGAAAGGGATCGAACTGAAACGCAACGGCACGCAGACGACGGCGACGGAGCTGTGGAGCTCGGTTCGGCTTCGGCTGCATCACGGCAACGCCATGCGAATCGGGGACACGATCTATTTCTCGAGCGGCGGAAAGGGGAGCCAGGCGATCCTGAGCGCCGTGGACGCACGCAGCGGCAAGATCCACTGGCAGGAGCGCACCATCGAGAAAGCCACGTTCGTGTGGGCGGATCAGAAGCTGATCACGCTCGACCAGGACGGAAACCTGATGATCGCTTATCCGTCCCCGCAAGGCTTCAAGATCGCGGCGAAGGCGCCGCTGCTGTCCCGGCTGTCATGGACCCCGCCGGTCCTGGTCGGCACGCGTCTTTACATCCGGGACCGACGAAGCCTGATGGCCGTGGAACTGGGCTGAGCGCTCGACGATATCCCCGAACCGCGGACCTCGCTATAATCAACGCTCTCTGGAGGCTCCGTGGTTGCAGTGGTGTGGCAGTTTGACATCAGGCCGGAGATGACCGCTGAGTTCGAGCGCCTGTATGGCGCGGACGGCGACTGGACGAAACTCTCCCGGCGAAGCCGTTCGTTTCTGGGCTGCTCGTTTCTGCGAAACATCGGCGTGGACTCACGGTATCTGCTGGTGGAGTACCTGGGGCGAGATGGTCGTCTACGAGAAGCACCAGGCTGACTTCAGCGACGAGATCGAGTCGCTCGAACGGGAGCGCGAACGGATCGTCGAGCGGATGGAGACCGTCGGCGTGTTTACGGCCCTGGACGTCCCTCAGCGCGCGGGACCGACCTGGTCGCAGCGCTCCGGGAAGTAAACCTAGGTTCTACTGGGTTCTCCCAGGTTCTACCGGGTTCTGCCAGGTTCGTTCGAGGTTCTACAGGGTTCGTTCAGGCTCGAACCTCGCAGAACGTGAACGAACCTCGTAGAACCATGCAGAACCCAGCAGAACCTAGTAGAACCTTTTTGCTAGACCGTGAGCGGGACGGATGACTCGACGAGCGGGCGAATCTCGATCGTCCCCGTCACTGCCGAAGGCAGGCGCTCGGCAAGCGCAATGGCATCGTCCAGGTTCCGAGCTTCCACGATAAAGAAGCCGCCGAGCTGTTCGCGGGTTTCGGCGAACGGACCGTCGGTGACGAGCCTCTTCCCGTTTCTCACCTGCACGCTCGTCGCGTTGGTCGTCGGCTGCAGCTGCGATCCGGCCACGTATTGACCACTCGCCCGGATGTCGGTCGCGAATTTGCGGTACCGCCCCATGATCTCCTGGCGCTCCGCCTCACCGACTCCCGCCCAGGCCTCCTCCCTGTCATGAATGAGCAACATGTACTTCATACAGCCCTCCTGGGATCACAGTCGAATGGCGCGTGCACGGATCGACAGGCGTCCGGCAGTCACTTGAAGAGCAACGGCGCCAGCTCGTTCAGGTGGTGACGCCAGACCGTCCACTCGTGACGCCCCTCGGTCAACCTGAACGTATGGGTAATTCCGCGTGCCGTGAGCATCTCATCGAAGGCGCGGTCGCCGGGGCCCGTCAGGGTATCGTCCTTCCCGACGCCGGTCCAGAACAGCTTGAACTGCTTGTTTGCCGTCGCCGCATCTCCGAAGAACTTCGGGTAGATCTGATCCGCCTTGCCGGTCACAGCGCCGCTCATGATGCCGACGTACTTGAACATGTCGGGCCTGCTGAGCGCCACGTTCAGCGTCTGACCACCGCCCATCGACAGCCCGGCTATGGCTCTGTCGTCGGGCTTCTTCGACACCTTGAACGACTTCTCGATCAACGGCACCACGTCCTCCATCAGGTCCTTCCCGAAAGGCGACAGTCCGCCCTTGCCATCGCCGGACATCATCGCCATCAGCACCGCGTCGAGGCCGCCTTTCGCGAACGTCTCGCCCATCGTGTCAGGCAACGCTTTCGCGGGCCCTGTCCAGAAACTTTGAATCGCATGCCCGAGCGGCATCACCACGACCATGGGCCTGGCTTTCTTCTCGGCGATCAAGTTGTCGAGGATCAGGTTCGCGCGGCCGATCAGCACCCAGCCCGATTCCACATCGCCCGCGCCGTGGAGGAGATAGAGGACCGGATAGTCCTTGCCACTGTCGTAGCCGGGCGGCGTATACACCCACACCGTCCGCGACAAGCCGAGCGACTTCGACTCGTACGGCCGGATGCGCACGTCGCCATGCGGAACCGGTTTCGAATCGTAGAACTGCGGACCGTCGCCAGCCACCTCGACGACGCTCACCGGCCCGAAGTTGCCGTAGCCGAGCTTCGTGTTGGTGTTCTGGGGATCGAGCGCCGTCACGCCATCCACGGTGAACGCGTAGGTGTAGATGTCAGGCGCGAGCGGCCCGATGGTCAGGGTCCAGACGCCGTCGGATCCTTTCGTCATCGGGTGCGGCTTACCGTCCAGCTCTCCGGTCACTACGATCTGTTTCGCGTCTGGTGCCCGGTAGCGAAGCGTGAGGTTCCGATCGGCGGACACTTCGGGCGAAACGACCGGCCGCGGCATCTGGGCACGGACACTAACAGCGGACAGCAGGATGACTCCGAAAAGGACACGTGATCTCACAGCTCCTCCGATTGATGGCAGCCTCCTGGCTCCAAACATCCTCTGACACTATCTCGGCTGGCACACGTCACGGGCAATGGCCTGATTCTCCGGGCTGCTTTCCGCATTTGGCGGCAGCACAGCGCTTTCCCTGACTTCCCGCATCAGACGATTGGCGTCGGCCTGCAGAAGAAACCGATCCTTGAGCGCCTGCGAAACAGCCCGATCCACGACGCAGATATATCCCTCGAGCGTGCCATAGCGCTCGTCGACGGATCGTCTTGGATCGTGTGCATCGAGACGCGCCTGCTTTGTCTTCGCAAACGGAACGTATCCTCCGGCGAAGCCGCAGCCTTGACCGGCAAAGAATCCTGAGGCCGTCAGGTTCCACCCGAGATACGTGCCGAGCGGCGCCTGGTGCTGGACCGACGGCACGCCAGCGGACTCGTTCCCGTCGGCGTTTACTTTTGGCACGTACGTTGGAATCACCTGGCGGATCCGCGGAGGCATGATGGTCATCACGCCAGAGAGATCCGCCGCCCTGAACTCCGGCCCGTAGTCGTAGTCGAGCACTGGATTGAGCGCAGTGCCGTCGAAGGCCAGGTTCGCCAAACCGAACGCAACCGTGTACGACGTTGCCGGCACGAGCTCGCCCTTTGCGAGCTGCGGATATCGGCTGGGCGGAGGCTCGATGCCCTTCGCAACCCAATCAATGAGCGCACGCGTCAGGGCCCGTGTCGTCTCGGCCTCGGGGTTCGGATTCCCGGCCAGCGTGCAGCCAGGTTGTCTGTCCGACTCGATATGAAACCGTACTGCGCCCTCCGCCGTGTGTCGTCCCGGGATAGTAGTAGCGCCGGACGTTGCCGGGGAGTGGGATGTCGATTTTCGCGTCCGTGCCGACGAGTCCTGGAGACATGCGAAGACCCCAGAATTCGGACGATCCGAACGCTTCGATCACCTTCGGACAGGTTCTCGTCGCGAGGCAGCGGTCGAGCAGGCTGCCGGCTTCCAATCCGCGACTCTTGTCCTCGTACTTGCCCCACCACACGATCGGCTCGCTCCCTGGCTCGTAGAGCGTCGCGGCGCCGCCAGGAAGCGCGAATCGAATGTTGAGCGGCGTCTGACGCGCCGCAATCCTTGGAAACACGCCATCCCATACGATCCGCCGGGAAGATCCTGGTTGAAGCCGAGATGAACGAACGTCTTGATCAGGTTTCCCGATTGCGAGTCGCCGATCGCGACCGCGTGTTTCACCGCGCCCGCGACAGGGTTCTCCGCTCCGGACGCGTGCCGAAAGAACGACACGATGTCGCGAGTCGCCGCCAATCCGATTCCAAGCACGAGTGGATCTTTAACGGTGTAAACCAGTTCGTAGAGTTTCGCTGGATCGAAGCCGTCCTTCGTGCAGATGCGAGTGGAATCAGGCACGCCTGGAAACGGCGTCGTCCGGCAATCCGCGAACGCCCACGACGCGCGGGGAACAACTGTTGCGCCGCTCTTGACGCCCGCCACGGTCTCGGCGGTGTAGCTCGTCAATGTGGCTCCCGGCTGATCCAAATCGGCTGGAGGATACGCGGGCGTGCCCCTGTCCATGGAGCTCAAACGGATCGACGCGGTGTTCGCCCCGCCGGGGATGTTGTAAAACCGGGCGATCATGGGTCCGGTGATCGCCGAACCGTCGCGGTTCTTCGCGATCGGCACTTCGATCGTTTGATTAGCGGCCGTCGGGACGACATCCCCCTGCCAGCCGCTCACGAGTGAGATGTCTCCCTCGCTGTCCGGCGTTGCCGCGCCGTTACCGCGGTTCACGACCTGATAGATCAACACACCTGATGCCCTGTTCAGGTCGATCGGTTTCGCCAGCGCGAAGGTTGCCACGTACTCGACCTTGCCGTGCGCGTTGCGAGGCGCAAGCTGGATGTCCTGAATGATCCGGTTGTGAGGATCGGAGGGATCGACCTCTCCGTAGACACGGCCTCGCAGGATCTCGTACGGCCCCGCGGCGCCAGGCACCTCGCGCGGATCCGGGGTGCGGACCGTGATCTCCACCCGTGTCACCTGCGTGTACGCGGCGGACGTGGCCGCGAGAGCGACCATCCCCATCAACGCCGCCGCGCGCAACGGCCGCTCAAGCGACCGAATGGCCATCATCAGGAATCTCCATCTCGAGCAGTGCCGAGCTCAAGGACTTGCCGTGCGCGTCGAGCGCGAGCGTTCGGGTCACCCCTCCGCCCACGATGCCGTGCACGACGAAGTTGAGCGCGCCAATCAGCGGCAGCTCGTACCTGGCCACATCGTTGGTCGCGAGGCCGCCGAAATGCTCCTTCACGCGAGCTGCCGTGACGTGCCGGACGAGCGTGGCGTAATGCCGCGGCTCGAACGCAATCAGCGAGACGTTGACGATCGTCCCTTTGTCGCCGCTGCGCGAGTGGGCGATCGCGCGCAGCTTCACGACACCTCCAGGCGAACGTCGCATCGCACGAGCTCGCGCGGAATCAGCGTCGACAACAGCGACAGCACCTCGCGTGTGGACTTGGTCGCGCCACCGCCGCCTGCCGGTCCGTTCGTATACAGCGACTCCACTTCGTTGGCCACCGCCTGGGCACCAGCCAGGCTCGCCGTTCGCGCCGCGACACGGAGACGGACTTCGTAGGGCAGCTGCCCGGCAGAGAGAGCCGGACCGTGCAGCGAGCTGATCCCGATGAGATCGCAGCGGACTTCGCCGATCGAAATCGCTGCGCGCTTGAGGCGGTGCATGACCACATCGGCAGCCAGTCGTGCGCGATCGACGGCGGCGGACCCAGCATATGAGATCTGGCCTTCTCCGATGAAGCCATCGCGGCAGGCGAGCGCAACCTTCAACAGGTCCGGCCTCTGTCGCCCGGTCGCGCCGTCGACAGACACGCGATCGTGCCCGGCCTCCTCGATGCGGACACCGGTAAAGTCGGCGACCGTGTCCGGCGTCACGTACGAAGCAGGATCGTGAATCTCATAGAGTAATTGCTCCTTGCACGTCGCGGGCGTCACGAGTCCGCCCGATCCGGGCACCTTCGTAATCACGACGCGTCCTCGTTCGGGCACCTCCGCTATCGGGAACCCCAGGTCGCCGAGCATCGCGACATCCTTGCAGCCCGGGTCAGCGAAGTAGCCACCGGTGACCTGCCCGGCACATTCGAGCAGGTGTCCGACGAGCGTCGCGCGCCCGAGCTCCGGCCAATCGTCCATCGACCATCCGCTTTCGAAAGCAAGCGGCGCAACGAAGAGCGATGGATCGGCAGCACGCCCCGTGATCACCACGTCGGCATCTCGAGCCAGCGCGTCGATAATCGGCGGCGCACCAATATAGGCGTTCGCGGACACCAGCCGGTCGCCGAGGGCACGAACCGGTTCGCCGGTCTCCGTCACCACCAGATCTCCATCGTCCATGAGCGCACGGACGTCGTCGCCGGTCACAGCCGCAATCAGGACACCCGGCAGGCCAAGGCGGCGCGCGACATCCCGCACCACGCCCGCGGCCGCCACAGGATTCGCCGCGCCCATATTGGTGATGATCGTCGTCATGCGCCTGCAGCAGTCAGCGAGTACGGCTTCCATGCGCGCGATCAACAGCGGGTCGTACCCGCTTTTCGGATCTTGTGCCTTCGCCTGCTGCGCCAGCGCGATGGTCCGTTCGGCCAGGCACTCGAACACCAGATAGTTCAAGTCGCCTTTGGCGGCCAATTCGACGGCCGGCTCGATGCGGTCTCCCGAAAAGCCGGCGCCGCAGCCGATGCGGATGGTCTTCACAGCGGAAAGACTCCGAACGCCACGCTCGCGAACGTCATCAGGATGGACGCCGCGAAAAGGTAGGGCGCCGTGAACCGCTGATGCTCGCCGAGTTCGAGGCCAGTGAGGCCAACGACCAGGAACGTCGCCGGCGTCAGGGGACTGACCGGGAATCCGGTCGTCATCTGGCCGAGCAGCGCCGCCTGACCAACCTGGATTGGCGGTATGCCGAACGACTTCACAACTTCGGCAATCACAGGCAGCGCCCCCAGGTAGAACGAATCGGGATCGAACAACAGGCTGAGCGGCATCGACACGAGGCCGAGTGCAAACGGGATGTGGGACGCCATCGAAGCCGGGACCGCGTGGACGGTCGATGAAGCCATGGCTTCAAGCATCCCGGATCCCTTCATGATTCCGGTGAACGACCCGGCCGCCAGGAGAATCGCGCCCATCATGAGGGCCGCTTTCGCGTGAGCATCAATCCGTCCCCGCTGCATGTCGGCTGAAGGGTAGTTCACCATGAGGGCGACGGCCGTGCCGATCATGAACATCACTGCCGGATCGACATACCCGCTGATCATGACGCCGAGGGTGATGGCCGTGAGCGACACGTTCGCCCAGAAGCGCCCCGGCCTGCGCAACGAGTCGGCATCCCCGCGCCGGGCGGGCATCGTCGGGACCGCGAGCTCGCGACCGCTCAGGTTCAGCCGGCGTGCCTCGCGGCGGCCGAGCATGAACGCGACAAAAAAGACGAACGCGAGGCCAGTGGCCTGCACAGGAATCAGCGGCCGGAACAGATCCGTGGTCGACACATGCAGCGCTGCAGATGCACGCAACGTCGGACCCGTCCAGGGGAGGAAATTTACCCCCGCCGCCATGGATGCCACGCACGCCAGAACGCGCTTGTCCATCTCCAGGCGTTCGTACAGCGGCAGCATCGCCGGAACTGTCACCAGGAACGTCACGGCGCCGGAGCCGTCGAGGTGCACCAGAAGCGCCAGGAGTGCCGTGCCGACCACGATGCGGGTGGGATTGCTTCCAACGATCCGGAGAATGCGATCGACGATGGGGTCCAGCATGCCCGCATCCGTCATGATCCCGAAGTACAGGATCGCAAACACGAACATCGCGGCAACGGATGCCGTCTGCTGAACGCCACTGAGCATGAACTGGGCGGTCTTGAGGCCAAAACCCGCCACGACCGACGCAGTGACAGGCACCAGGATCAGCGCCGCCAGCGGGGACATCAGGCGGCTCGCGATGACCGCCAGTAGAACGAGTACTGTGATGAGACCGAGAAGAGCCAGCATCAACCGCGCGACTGTCGCGGAGCGCGATAGAGAATGATTCGCGCCGGCTCGACCGTGACGAGCCCTTCGGCCACCAAGTCGTCGAGGGCTGGCAAGAACGACTCAATCTTATCCTTTGCGTCCACGATCTCGATCACGATGGGCAGATCCTGCGAGAGTTCCAGGATCTTGGCTGTGTGCATCCGGCTGTGGGCGCCAAAACCCATGAAGCCTTTCCACACCGTCGCACCGGCGAGGCCGCGTTTCCGCGCCTCGCTGACGAGCACTTCATAGAGCGGCCGGCCCTCGTGCCTGTCGCTTTCACCGATAAAAATCCTGAGGAGCATTCCCTCCGATGGAATCTTCATCGATCAGACCTCAGAGCGCAGCCACGGCCGCATAGCCTGCCCACAGCGCGACAAGGCCGCAGACCACCTGACCGGCAGCATTCGCGAAAGCTCGAAGCAGCTCGCCGTCCTGCAGCAGCGCGAACGTTTCATACGTGAACGTCGAGAACGTCGTGAACCCGCCGAGGACGCCGATCAATAGAAACGTGCGCTCCGACGGCCCGAGAACGAAACGCTGGCGCGCGGCACCGACGATGATGCCAAATATCAGGCATCCCAGGACATTCACGGCAAACGTGCCGTACGGAAAAAACGGCGACGCGAACCGTTGAACGGCGGTCGACATCCAGTAGCGGCACACCGACCCGAGAGCCCCTCCGAGCGCAATAAGAATGACTTGCACGGGGACAGTATGACGGGATCGGTGTTCTATGTGTATCCTGTGGGGGCTTGACGCGGTCGATGAACCTGCTCACCGTGGTGTTTCTGACGCTCGCTGTCGCCTCCTGCGGTGCTGCGGCCAGCCAATCGCAGCCACCCCTCGTGCAGCCGGGCGCGCCGGGCGAAGCCACGCGCGTCATCGGACCGGCCCATGCCGTCGATCTGTCGCGAGTCGGTCACACCGCAGCAGACGTGAATTTCATGCAGGGAATGATCAGCCACCATGCCCAGGCCGTCGAGATGACCGAGTTGCTCTCGACGCGGACCGCGAGCGACGCGATGCGGAAACTCGGCCAGCGGATCCAGGTCTCGCAGACCGACGAGATCAAGATGATGCAGCGATGGCTGGAAGCGCGAGGCGAACGGGCGCCCGGGCCTCATGACCATCACATGATGGGCGCCACGCTGATGCCTGGCATGCTGACCGAAGACGAGATGAACCGGCTGGCCCAGGCGAAGGGGCCGGAGTTCGACCGTCTTTTCCTCGAAGGCATGATCAAGCATCATGAGGGCGCGTTGACGATGGTGAAGGACCTGTTTGCGACGCCGGGCGCGGGACAGGACTCGGAGATTTTTGCGTTTGCGTCCGACGTGGACGCCGATCAGCGCATGGAGATCGATCGCATGAGCGCCATGCTGAAGGAGTTCCAGAAATGAAGTCGGGTGTCATCAGGCTGGTTTGCGGCTCGGCCACTGTTCTTTTCCTGACGATTGACGGCAGCGCGCAGCAGGATCCTCGTGTCGGTCTCAAGGCGGGACTGCGCGATGCGGGGCAGGCCGCGCGCCACATGGAGCTTGTGTCCAGCCTGCCGAAGCCGGACGGGTTCTTCGACCCGACAAGACCCGAAGGAGAACCGACGGGCCCGGAGACGCCGGCGCCCGCGCCAGGCGCCCCAGCGACGCCACCCACGCCGGCCGATCAGGTCGTGACGGGCGCCGCGTCGCCTACGCGATCGACACCGGGACTGAATTTCGCCAACTCCGACCTCGCCTTCAGCGGGAGCCTGGTCTTCATCGGCAACTTCAACGGATTCAATACCTACGACATCGAGACGGCGAAGAAGCCGCAGCTGTTCGCGTCGGTCGTGTGCCCCGGAGGTCAGGGGGACGTGTCGGTTCACGGGCACCTCCTGTTCATGTCGGTCGAGCAGACGCGTGGACGGGTTGATTGCGGAACGCAGGGCGTCACCGATGCGGTGAGTGCGGACCGGTTCCGCGGAGTCCGCATCTTCGACATCAGCGATGTCAAGAAACCCAGGCAGATTGCCGCGGTTCAGACCTGCCGCGGATCGCACACCCACACACTGGTCGTCGATCCGAAGGATCCTGCGAATGTCTACATCTATGGATCCGGGACGAGCACCGTCCGATCGTCGCAGGAACTGGCCGGCTGCTCGGGTGCGGATCCGAAAATGGATCCGGACACCGCGCTCTTCAGCATCGATGTGATCCAGGTACCGCTCGCGGCGCCCGAGAAAGCGCGCATCGTGAATCGGCCACGCATTTTCTCGGATCCGAGAACGGGCGCCCTGTCCGGCTTGTGGCCGGGTGGCGATCACGGACCGGGCACGCAGCGAACCTCCTTGACCGACAAGTGTCACGACGTCACGGTGTTTCCTGAGATCGGACTCGCTGCCGGAGCCTGCTCGGGGAACGGCATCCTGCTCGACATTTCGGATCCAGTGCACCCGGTACGACTGGACGAAGTCGCCGATCCGAACTTCGCGTTCTGGCACTCGGCCACGTTCAACAACGATGGGACCAAGGTGATCTTCACCGACGAGTGGGGAGGCGGCACGCGTCCGCGCTGCCGGTCCACTGATCAGATGAACTGGGGCGCCGACGCGATCTTCGACATCGTGGACAAGAAACTGCGCTTTGCGGGGTATTACAAGATGCCGGCAGCGCAGACCGAACAGGAGAACTGCGTCGCGCACAACGGATCGATCATCCCCGTCCCGGGCCGCGACATCATGGCGCAGGCCTGGTATCAGGGCGGCGTGTCGGTGTTCGACTTCACGGATTCGGCTCATCCCGTCGAAATCGCCTTTTTCGATCGGGGTCCCCTCGATGCCACGAAGCTGATTACGGGTGGATTCTGGTCGACCTACTGGTACAACGGCAACATCTACGGAACCGAGATCGCGCGGGGCCTCGATATCTTCAAGCTGCTGCCGAGCGAGTTCATCACCCAGAACGAAATCGAGGCGGCGAGCCAGGTGCGATCGACGGAATTCAACGCGCAGCATCAACAGCGAATCTCCTGGGCCCCGACGACGGTCGTCGCGAAGGCCTACCTCGATCAGCTCGGGCGAAGCCACGGCATCGCGCCGGCACGTGCGGCCGCCGTGAAGACGGCGATGGAGAAGGCCGATCGGATCCACGGCAAGACCGACAAGGCCGCGCCGGCGGCGGCGGAAGGGTTGACGGGCACCGCGACGAAGCTCCTGGAGGATGCGGCGTCGTCAACGGGCGCCGACGCCAACCGGCTCAAGGCGCTGGCCGCAGTGCTGAAAGATCGCGCGGAGACAATTCACTGAGCCCCGCGTTCAAACGCCTCGTGCGGATCTCGATTGCAGTGGTGGTCGCATGGCTGGCCGTCCCGAGCCACGCATTCGCGCAGGCGGACGAGATCCAGGTCTACGATGGCGGGCTCGCGCCGGTCGGAACCTTCAATCTGACCTGGCACAACAACTACACGCCCGCCGGGATCAAGGTTCCTGCATTCCCGGGAGCGGTCGTTCCCGACAACTCTCTGAACGGCGTCCCTGAATGGGCGTTGGGCGTGACGAACTGGTTCGAGGCCGGTCTTTACATGCCGCTCTACAGCTACGACAACCACAGCGGCTGGGGCCTCGACGGCTTCAAGCTGAGAACACTGTTTGCCGTACCCAACGCGGATACACGAACGTTCGTCTACGGCGCGAACTTCGAGTTCAGCATCAACGCGGAACGGTGGGACGAGCGGAGGTTCACGTCGGAGATCCGCCCGATCATCGGGTGGCATTTGAGGCCGGTCGATATCCTCGTCAACCCGATCCTCGACACGTCGTACGACGGCTTCGGCAATCTCATCTTCGCGCCTTCGGCGCGCGTTGCCTACAACTTTCAGCGCGGCTGGGCGATGGCGGTCGAGGAGTATGCGGACTTCGGCCCCATCAAAGACTTCCATCCGTGGAACGAACAGGCACACCAAATCTACGCCGTCGTCGACAAGGCCGCGAAGTGGATGGACATCGAAGCCGGGATTGGATTCGGTCTGACCGACGCGTCCGACAAGGTGACGTTGAAGATGATCCTGTCGAGAGACCTGAATCGCAGATAGCGCTACCATTCCCTTCGTGGCCACAAATCCTTTCGATTCTGACGATCCAACCCTGACAGACATTCGAACGCGCGTGCCTGGCCCGGCCGGTTCGCTGCCGTTCACGCCTGAGATGTTGCGCGAGCGGCCGTCGGGCGATCTGTTCGGGTGGTCGCAGAACGCCGGCATGGGCTGGGAGCCGTCGAGAATCGGCGGGAGAGAATTCCTCATCCTGTCGACGCACGGCGGAATCCGCGCGGCCGACGGCACGCCGGTCGCGCTTGGTTACCACACGGGGCATTGGGAAGTTGGCCTGCTGATGGAAGCGGCGGCGGGCGTCTTCAAGACGGAAGGCGCCGTACCGTTTGCCGCGTCATGTACGGATCCCTGTGACGGTCGATCGCAAGGCACGACCGCGATGTTCGACAGCCTGCCGTTTCGCAACGACGCGGCGACTGTCTTTCGACGATTGATTCGCTCGCTGCCGACCCGGCGCGGAGTGCTCGGCGTCGCAACCTGCGACAAGGGGCTCCCGGCGATGATGATGGCGCTGGCGTCGAGCCGCCATCTGCCGTGCGTCCTCGTTCCCGGCGGCGTCACGTTGCTCCCCGAACAGGGCGAGGACACGGCACGCGTTCAGACAATCGGCGCGCGGTTCACGCACGGTGAAATCACGCTGGAGCATGCTGCCGATGTCGGCTGTCACACGTGTGCATCGCCCGGTGGCGGATGCCAGTTTCTCGGCACGGCCGCAACAGCGCAGGTCGTCGGCGAAGCGCTCGGGATGTCGCTCGGCCATTCTGCGCTCGCGCCTTCCGGTCACCCAATCTGGCTGGACATGGCCCGGCGTTCCGCGCGGGCGCTGATGGCGCTCGACGCTCGGGGAATGGGAGTCGGCGACGTGCTCACCGGCGCCTCCATAGAGAACGCGCTGGCCGTTCACGCCGCGTTCGGCGGATCGATGAACCTGATCCTTCACTTGCCGGCAATCGCCCACGCGGCCGGCCTGCGCCGCCCGACAGCCGCGGACTGGGCTCGTGTGAGCCGCGGCATGCCTCGACTGGTGGACGCGCTGCCCAATGGGCCGCGACACTTTGCCACGGTTCAGGTGTTCCTGGCCGGCGGCGTCCCCGAGGTCATGCTCCACCTGCGGCGGATGGGAGCGCTCGACACTCGCGTGCAGACGGTCGAAGGCATCACGCTGGACGAGCAGTTGAATGCGTGGGAGTCATCCGAGCGGCGCACGACGCTTCGCCGAATGCTGCGCGAACGCGACGGCGTTGATCCGGACGATGTGATCATGGCGCCGGAGATGGCGCGGTCGCGTGGCCTGACGCCCACGGTGTGTTTTCCGCACGGCAACCTCGCGCCTGACGGCTCGGTCATCAAGAGCACCGCCATCGATCGATCGGTGGTCGGCGACGACGGCGTGTACCGACTCAAAGGGCCCGCGAGAGTGTTTCTGACCGAACCGTCCGCGGTTGCGGCCATCAAGGCCAATCGCGTCAAGGCCGGCGACGTGCTGGTCCTGATTTGTCGCGGCCCGATGGGCGCGGGCATGGAAGAGACCTACCAGCTCACGGGCGCCCTGCGTTACCTTCCGTTTGGAAAGCATGTCGCAGTCGTGACGGATGCACGATTCAGTGGTGTCTCGACCGGTGCCTGCATCGGGCACGTATCTCCCGAAGCCCTCGCGGGCGGCCCGATTGGACGCGTGCAAGACGACGATCTGATCGAGATCGTCATCGACACGAGGACCCTCGAAGGATCGCTGAACCTGGTGGGGGAAGCGGGGATCGAGGCAGGCGCCGGCGAAGGTGCGCGCATCCTCGAGCGGCGCAAGCCTCGACCGGATCTCGCAGAGGATGCGAATCTACCGGACGACACCCGGATTTGGGCAGCCCTGCAGGACGTCAGCGGCGGCGCGTGGGGAGGGTCCGTCTATGACGCGGCTGCGATCCTGCGAGTGATCGCGGCCGGCAAGGACGCCCTGAAGAATGGCTGATTCAAATATCCACCACCTTGCCCGGGTTCATCCGGTTGTGCGGGTCGAGCGCGCGCTTGATCGCGCGCATCACCTCGAGACCTTCGCCATGCTCGGCTTCGAGGAACTTCATCTTGCCGTAGCCGACGCCGTGCTCGCCCGTGCACGTTCCGCCCATGGCGAGCGCGCGGGCGACCATGCGCTCGTTCAGGCGACGGGCCTCGTCCAGCTCGTCGTCACTCACCGGATCGAGCAGATAGATCACGTGAAAGTTTCCGTCTCCCGCATGACCGACCAGGCACACGGGGAAGGGAACCGCGGCGTGATCGGCCTTCGTCTCGACCACGCATTCTGAGAGCCGCGAGATGGGGACGCATACGTCGGTCGCCCAGGAACGACATCCCGGTCGAAGCGCAAGCGCGGCGAAATGGACGTTGTGCCGCGCATGCCAGAGCCGCTCGCGATCTTCGAGACGCGTCGCCCACTGGAATCCGCGGCCGCCGCGGTCGGCGGCGAGCGCCTCCACCGTCGCAGCCTGCTCCGACACGTACCGATCGGTCTCGCCGTGGAACTCGAAAAGAAGCGTCGGCGCCACCGTGTAGCTCGTTTTCGAGTAGCGATTCACCGCATCCATCTGCGCGTCGTCCAGGAGCTCGATACGCGCGACCGGCACGCCCAGCTGAATCGTGGCAATCACGGTGTCGACAGCGCCCTTGATCGAATCGAAGGCACAGACGGCGGCGGCCACCGCTTCCGGGATCGGGTGAAGCCGCACCGTGACGTCGGTGATCACGCCCAGCGTCCCTTCGGATCCGACGAAGAGCCGCGTCAGGTCGTAGCCCGCTGACGACTTGCGCGCGCGTGTGCCCGTGTGAATCACCCGCCCGTCGGCGAGGACCGCCGACAGCGCGAGCACGTTCTCCCTCATCGTCCCGTAACGCACGGCGGTCGTGCCAGACGCCCGCGTCGCCGTCATGCCGCCAATCGTTGCGTCGGCGCCTGGGTCGACCGGAAACATGAGTCCCGTGTTGCTCAGGGCCTTGTTCAACTGCAGGCGCGTCACGCCGGCTTCAACCGTCGCGTCCAGATCCTCGGCGCTGATGCGCACGACGCGATTGAGATTTCGTGTGTCGATCGTGATGCCGCCCTTCAGGGCTTGAACGTGTCCCTCGAGTGACGTGCCTGCGCCGAACGGCACGATGGGCAGGTCATATTCAGCGGCGATCCTGACGATCTCGACGACCTCGTCAACGGATGCAGGGAAGCACACCACGTCGGGCGCCGCGGGCGGGTGATACGACTCGCCGTGGCTGTGATGTTCGAGTATCGATGCGGCGTCGCTGACGCGCGTTCCCAGTCGTTCTTTGAGCGCCGCAATGGCTGTGCTCGTCGCCGCTGCCTTGCCGTTTTTCGACACCGTTCCCTCCGGATCAGCTAGAATCTATACTGGATGACCGAATCGGGAACCAGCAAGTCCTCACGATTCATCCCGGGCCGGTCGCTGACCGGCCCTTTTCCCGTACCGCGCACGCGTCGGTAATACAGGGAGACTTTCCATGGCGAACCGAACCAAAGTTACTCAACAGAAGCGCGCGCGTGAGCGGGCGAAGCAGGAACGTATGCAGGAGAAGACCCGGCGTCGCGAAGAGGCGAAGGTACGGAAGGCCAACGAACCGCAGCAAGCCGGCGGCGGCGAGGATCCAGACATCGCCGGAATCATTCCCGGTCCACAACCCAGCCCGTGGGGCGATGAGGATCTGCTCGACGAGAATGGGGAGAAGTAGTGTGGAAGGTCAATCCGAACGCGTCAGCCAGTAGACAGCAGGACGGCGGCTGGAACCAAATCAGCGCTGCAAGCTGAAGCGGCAACCGGTCCGGAGGAGACCGGAATCCTCACCCTCGCGCCTGCTGTCTACTGCCTGTCGCGATCGAGCAGGATTCAACTCCTGCGCATCAATCGTCCCCACCTGTAAGCGTACAGGGTACTCGCTCCGGCAATTCGGGCAGATGAGCGAACCCAGCCAGGAACCCGCGCGACGGCTCTGCTCGACGCATTCCAGTGGATATTCGCACTGCGCGCATGTGAAGTCGCGCCGGCCCACCTGATAACCCGACGGCAGATTGAGCGCAGAGATGTCGACCGCTCGCGAAGTGGAAGAGGAAAGAGACGATCGGCGCATGGGGAGTCGTGGAAAGAGGAGCAACGTCCGTGCCCGCCCCGTCCCATCTGTAGCGCGCCAGATTTCCTAGGATTTCACGTAGATCTCAGTTTCGAACAAGGTGTCCGGACGGCCAATCCGTTGACCACTGGCCAATCGCTTGGCCGCCCGGGGCGAAGCTGGTCCTCGCTGAGAATCGACTGACTCTCGTCAGACGGTCCGACGGCCGCTGACCAAGCCGACTACGAACAGGACGAGCGCGATCACCAGCAGGACATAGATGAAATTGCCCAGTGTGTATCCGCTGACCAGACCGAGCAGCCACAAGACCAGCAGAATCACCGCAATCGTAAAAAGCATCGTTCCCTCCTGCACCGGATTCAGCACAAGACGTGCCGGGCAAACCGGCTCGGCCGTTGAGAAAATGACGTCATTTCACTACCGAAGTGTGGCGCTACGTTCCACGATTGACCCGGTGCTCTGCTAGCATCAACCGGCGACTCAACCGGTCTCACGGTCGAGGCGACTCATGCGGACAATGACAGAGGATATTTTGCGATGCGAACGCTGACATCACTCGCGATCGCTGGCGCGATCGTGGTGTGCGCCACACTCTACGGTTCCTCCGCCACGACGGTCCACGCTCAAACAACTACCGCATCACCCGCAACTGACGTCATCGATCCGGCACTCCTCGCCGGGCTCAAATGGCGTTCGATAGGACCCGCGCGCGGTGGCCGATCGCAGGCTGTCGCCGGCAGTGCAATCCGTCCATTCGAGTACTACTTCGGCGCAACCGGTGGCGGCCTCTGGAAGACCACCGACGGAGGCCTCACGTGGCACGCGGTCTCGGATAAGTCGTTCTCGTCGTCTTCGGTCGGGGCCGTCGCCGTGTCCGAGTCGAATCCAGACATCGTGTATGCCGGCATGGGCGAAACGGAGCTCCGCGGCAATGTCATCCAGGGCGACGGCGTCTACAAGTCCACCGATGGGGGCAAGACATTCGCCCACGTCGGACTCGAGAAGACGCTGGCAATCTCCCGCATCCGGATCCACCCGTCGAATCCAGACATCGTCTATGTCGCCGCTCTGGGAGATCCGTACGGGTCCAATCCCGAGCGTGGCGTTTTCAAGTCGACCGACGGCGGCAAGTCCTGGACGAAATCGCTTTTCAGAAACGACAAGACGGGCGCCGTGGATCTCTCGATGGACGCCGCGCATCCTGACGTCCTCTACGCAGGGTTGTGGGAGGTCTTCCGAACACCTCACTCTCTGTCGAGCGGCGGTCCAGGAAGCGGCCTCTTCAAGACGACCGACGGTGGCGTGACGTGGGTCGAGCTCACCGGCAAGCCAGGCCTGCCCAAACCGCTGTGGGGAAAGATTGGCGTGTCGGTTTCCGGTGCCGACGCCAGCCGTGTCTACACCATCATCGAGGCGGAAGAGGGTGGTGTGTTCCTGTCCGATGATGGCGGGCAGAACTGGAAACGAGTCAACGAGGATCGGCGCCTCCGGCAGCGGGCGTTCTACTACACGCGGATCTATGCGGATCCGCAGGCGAAAGATACGGTCTACGTCCTCAACACGGCCGTCTACCGTTCGACAGATGCTGGCAAGACCATCAAATCTATTCGCGTGCCGCACGGCGACAATCACGATCTCTGGATCGCCGCCAGCGATCCGAAGCGCATGATCAACAGCAACGACGGCGGCGCCAATGTCTCCACCAACGCCGGTGAGAGCTGGACCGGCCAGAACTTTCCAACGGCGCAGTTCTACAACGTGATCACGACCGCTCATGTGCCGTACCACGTCTGCGGCGCACAGCAGGACAACAGCACGGCGTGCGTGTCGAGCGCGGGAGATGGCAGCCTCTATGACGTCGGTGGCGGCGAAAGCGGCTACATCGCGCCGGATCCCGAGGACATGGATGTGTTCTACGCGGGGAGCTACGGTGGCTTACTGACGCGGACCAATCGCCGAACGGGAGAAGTGCGCGCCATCAACGTGTGGCCGGACAACCCGATGGGTTTCTCGTCGGGCGACATCACCGAGCGATTCCAGTGGACGTATCCGATTGTGATCGCCCCAACCGATCCCAACACGCTCTACGCGACGTCCCAGCATGTCTGGAAATCCACAAATGAGGGCCAGACCTGGCAGCGGATCAGCCCGGACCTGACGCGGCACGACCCCTCGACGATGGGGCCGTCGGGAGGGCCGATCACCCTGGATCAGACCGGCGTGGAAACCTATGCGGTGGTCTTTGCGCTCGCTCCGAGTCCGGTCGATGGCCAGGTGATCTGGGCCGGATCGGACGACGGGTACGTGCACGTCACTCGCGACGGCGGTGCGAACTGGCAGAAGATCACGCCGCCGGATCTTCCGGACTTCACGCGGATCAGCCTGATTGAAGCCTCGCCGCACGACGCCGGCACTGCATACATGGCCGGCAATCGGTATCAACGGGCGGATCGCGCGCCGTATGTCTACAAGACCACCGACTACGGAAAGAGCTGGACCAAGATCGTCCACGGGCTGCCGCCAGCTGATTTCGCGCATGCTGTTCGTGAAGACAAGCAACGCAAAGGACTGTTGTTCCTCGGCACCGAGAACAGCATCTATGTGTCGTTCAACGACGGCGCTGACTGGCAGTCGCTGCGGCTCGACCTGCCGGTGACACCCGTGCACGGCATCGAGGTGAAGGGCAACGATCTCGTGATCGCCACGCACGGCCGTTCGTTCTACATCATGGACGATGTCTCCGTACTGCGGCAGGTCACCCGCACGACAAACAGTGAGCCCGTGGTGCTGTTCCGGCCGGCTGGCGCGACGCGGTCGGTCTCGCGCGGCGTTTCGATCGATTACTTCCTCAAATCGGCCGCCGACAAGGTGACCCTGGACATTCTCGACGCGCAGGGGTCGATGATCCGCACGTTCACCGGCACGTCAGGCCAACCGGAAGCCGCACCCGCTGCCGGTGCGGACAGCGGTGACGACAACCCGCGTCCGCCGACGCCACGCCCAGCGCTGAAGCAGGGGATGAACCGCTTCACCTGGGACATGCGGTATCCAAACGCGCGCGATTTTCCCGGGCTCATCATGTGGGCTGGCAGCACGCGCGGACCGGAGGCGCCGCCGGGACAATACGCGGTCCGGCTCACGGCCAACGGCGTCACGAAGACCGAACGCTTCACAATCGGCCGCAATACCGCAGTCAAGACGGTCACCGATGCCGACCTCCTCGAACAGTTCAAGCTGGCGCGGCAGATCAGCGACAAGCTGAGCGCGGCCAACGAGGCGGTCCTGCGCATTCGCAACGTGAAGGATCAGGTCAACGCCCGCACGAGCAAGACCAGCGACGCGGGGATCAAGGGAGCGGGGGAGCCGCTCGTGTCGAAGCTGACGGCGATCGAAGGCGAGATGTACCAGTATCGAAATCGCAGCAGCCAGGATCCGCTCAACTATCCCATCCGGTTGAACAACAAGCTGGCCGCACTGCAGGGGATCGTCGAAACCGGTGACGACAAACCGACGGATCAGTCGTACGCGGTATTCAAGGAGCTGTCGGAGCGCCTGGATAAACAGTTCGGCCAGCTCGACACGGTTTTCAGCATCGATCTGGCGGGGTTCAACAAGCTGCTGACACGCAAGAAGCTCGAGCCCGTGAAAGACGGGCTGCCGCCTGAAACGGGGAAGTAGCGCTGCGCGCAATCAGGGGTTTTTATTCTCGCGTTCGACGGTCACGTCGACAACGCCGAGCGGTTCCTCGAGCGACACGAACAAATCGTCCGGATTCTCCATGCCCGCGCTGAAGAGATCGACAGGGCGGTAGGGCTGTTCGTGAAATGCCAGCGTGACGTCCGCTATCTCCTGGTAGGTGGCGAGCACGACGTCTGCGATCGCGTACAAGGTATGGTCGACTGATCGGCCTGGATGCCAGGCAAATGTCTCGATGATCGCGGCGCGGACGCCCTGGCGATACGGACGGAACGTGACGTCGGGACTGCTGTAGGTCCACTTCGCGGACAACTGTCCGACCAGCAGGCGCTGCAAGCCGTCCGTGCGCCCGTCGTCGGCCTCGGGATCGTGACGGGGAGTGAAGCCGGCCGTGCGCATCACGCTCAACGCGTCAAGGCCCGAGACAACGGCCACCTGACGTCCGTTGCTCGTCACCGCCGTCGTCTTCATCTCCGTTGATCCGCCCAGGAACGCCTGGCCCTGCACGCGGCCTCCCGCATCGAGCCGTGTCCATGCCTGCTCGGAAATCTCGACGCGCGCGCGCGTAATCGCGGGATGATCCTTCAGCACGCGATGGCACACGGCGAGGCCGAACTCTTCGATCTCACACGATCCGTGTTCTCGCGCGGCCCGATGGACGAGATTCTTCAGCGTTTCGCCAGGCGGCAGTCCGTCAGCCTTCCCGTCTCGAAATGCCGCCGCGAAGTCTCCCTCGAACCGGAACGACACCGAGAGTTCCTTGGGATCATGCCGATCGCCGCGCCGAGTGACCCTGAGCATCCGGAGCCGCGATTCGCCGTGGCTGCTGGAGCCAATCCGATGCATGCGTGGAACTGTACCATGTCCCGTTATAATGAGCGTTTATGATCGTCGCGCGACGGGTCCTCATTGGCGGGCGCGTGCAGGGCGTCGGCTTCAGGATGTTTGCCGCCGCGCGCGCGGCCGCGGAAGGGATTCACGGCTACGTGAAGAATCTTTCCGATGGCCGTGTCGAGGCGATGATTGAAGGCGACGACGAAGCGGTCGACCGCGTCGAATTGGCACTGAGGCGCGGACCTCCGCATGCGGTCGTCGAGACGTTCGAGGTCGAAGACATGGCCCCGACCCACCGGGCAACGGGTTTTTCAACACGGTGACGCGCGAGTCACCGATTGCAGGAGATGGAACAGCGCCGATGGACGCCCTCAAATCGAAGATTCGCCACGTGCCGGACTTTCCGAAGCCCGGCATTCTTTTCTACGACGTCACCACGCTGCTACGCGACCCGGAAGGCTTCGGGCTTGCGATCGACAGCGTCACGGCGCCGTTCGAGGATCGAAAGATCGACCTCGTCGTCGGCATTGAGAGCCGCGGCTTCATCCTCGGGTCCGCAGTGGCGGATCGAATTGGCGCCGGCTTCGTGCCGGTGCGCAAAGTGGGCAAGCTGCCTTCTGAGCGCGTCCGCGTGACGTACGATCTGGAGTACGGAAGTGACAGCCTCGAGATGCACCGGGATGCGATCGAGAAAGGTCAGCGGGTGCTGATCGTCGACGACCTGCTGGCGACCGGTGGCACCGCACGCGCAACGATCGATCTCGTCAAGCAGCTTGGAGGGGTCGTCGAAGGGGTCGTGTTTCTGATTGAGCTGGTCGCGCTGAACGGCCGCGCGAAGCTGACCGATGTCGAAATACACGCGGTCCTGCAAGTACTGAGACTTGCTGATTGTCGGTTGTCGATTGAAAGAGCTGCCGAGCGCGGCTTCGTCAATCAGCAATCAGCAATCAGCTGATTGTCGGGCGTGATGACGAAGCTCTCTTGCATGAGCAGACGGTGCAGCGAGCGCGTTTCGAGGGCGACGGTGACGCGGACGTCGAGTGAGCCATCGACAGCCCAGGACGGTGTCACCGAAAGGCGGTAGCGCCGGTCGTCGCGGCCGTGCGCATGCTTGCATATCGCGCGTCCCACGACATCCCGCCAGACGCAGTACGGGAGGCCTCGAAGCTCCGCCAGCTCGGCGTGGAGCAACTCCGAATGGACTTGCACATCCGGGAGCGGTGGGTTCTTCCTGAACATGCGTGAGCGGTGCACTATATGGAGAGCGGGGGCCCGGCGTCAACCTGCGGTAAAATGGCTGTTTTTCCGCGCCCGTAGCTCAGCAGGATAGAGCATCGGTTTCCTAAACCGGGGGTCGCAGGTTCGAGTCCTGCCGGGCGCACCAGCCTTCGCTCACGCTTGAAGCAGCTCGGGAAGCCAATACCAGCGACGCGAACGAGCGACAGCGAGTGAGCCACGCGAGCCGCCTTCGCGCTTCGCGCTACGGCGCCCAAGACGGAGCGAGGGTTGAGAGAGCGCTTGCCCGCCGTAGCTTTAGCGAAGGCGGGTGTAAGGGAGTCCGAGGGGCGAAGCCCCTCGGAAAAACTAGACCAACATATGAAGAGCAAAGAACGTCACAAGCTGAAGGAAAACGAGTTCGCGCGGACCGTCGCGCAGGCGCGCGGTCTGATGCAGACGCGCGGACGCGACATGGCGTCGTTGGCCGCCATCGTCATCGTGGCGCTGCTGCTGGCGGGCGGGTACGCGTGGTGGCGGGAGTCCCGAAACGGAAAGGCGAACTCGCTGCTCGCCTCGGCGCTCACGGTGGAGGAGGCGCCCGTCGTGGCACCCACCGCGCCCGCGCCCGGCAGCCCGATTCCCGTGCAGCAGGCCGGCACTTACGCGACCGAACAGGCCAAACTCGAGGCCGCGCTCCCGCAACTGATGAAGGCAGCGGATGCCTATCCCGGCACGGACGCCGGAATCGCGGCGCGCTACCACGCCGCGGGGGCTCTGGCGTCGCTCGGCAGGTATACCGAGGCCGAACAGCGCTATCAGGAAGTCATCGACAAGGCCGGGAGCCGCGTCTACGGACGAACGGCGAAGCTGGGACTCGCGAACGTCCAGGTTCTGCAGGGCAAGTACGACAGCGCGATCAAGATTTACCAGGACGCGACGACCGACACGCAGTCACAGCTCCCGCTCGACGGCGTGCTGATGCAACTGGGCCGGGCGTACATGAAGGCCGGCAAGAAGAACGAAGCGGCTCACGCCTTCACCCGGGTGGTCGAGGAGTTCCCGCAATCGGTATACGCAGCCGACGCGCGACGCGAGATGGAAGAGGCGAAGAAGGGATAACCCGAGCCGGCCGCTCAGGCCCTGCCCAGGCGACAGACGGCTTCGAGGCACAGCACCGGCGACGTTCCCACCGGTTCGACCCGGCGCGTGGCACCGCCAGGGACGAACACGATATCGCCGGCCGTGAGGATGGTCGACTCGCCGTTGATCGTGATTTTGAGGAGACCTGCCAGGTACTGCGTCAGCCCGGTCGCACGGGTGAATACGGGCCGAGACGATAGCCCCGTGAGGATCGACAAAGGGCAACAGGTCGTAGCCGAGCGACGTGAGTTTGCCCTGAAGCGCCCCCTCGGTCACCGGCCCGTCGCGACGCTCGTCCCATCGATGAATCCTCAGTGCGGGCCCGGTCAGGCGGATCGTGTCATCCTGATGCTCGCCGAGAAGAGACCTCGCCGGCGCGATGAGCGTCATGCGGTCCTCGTCGCGCTCTCGTTCGCCTGCCAGGGCTGATTGTCGGCGCGGCGTTCCGGCTCGACGAGAAGGCGGAGCGCATAACCGGTCGGAGCGCCGGTGTCGTTGCTGACCGGTCCGACGCGGAAGATCGCGGAGAGGACCGTAGACTTTCTCAGCGGCGCGGGCAGGTCGGCCCGATCGCGTGCCGCGCGGTCAACCTGGAAATACACGAGCCGATACAGCGGAATCGGCGTGCCCCCCTGGCAGTCGACGCTGACGCCGTGCGGGCTCACATCGCGCGTCACGACAGCGGCCATTCGCGTGTTGCCTTTTGCGTCCTTCCACAGGATCTGTCCCGGGACGGCAATGGGATGCCGATCTTCATTTCGCTTCTCGTATCGGCTTCCACCCACCAGGCGAAGACGCTGTTCCATAAGTCGTGGCCCTCGAAGTCGCAGTGTGCCTGACACGTATCAAGTTGCACGCCTACAACCACTCAGGGATCCAGTGGTTGGAGATTACCGCGATAACCTGGTGATATATGAGTACTTAGGTCAGGTTGGCCGCTACCAGCCGTGGGGATGGTAGTGGATAGTTGCTATCCAAATCAAGCTGGAAGTGGATACTTGATTATCAGCGGCTGGCCGGATCTTGGAGCTGGCTACGACACGCCGAGTCTGTCCATCTTCAAGTAGAGCCCCCGTCGCGTGAGGCCAAGCAGTCGCGCGGTCTCCGAGATATTGCCCGACGCTCGCTCGAGAGCGGACTGAATCATCTCGCGTTCGATCTTTTCGACCGCGGCGGCGAGCGTCGTTCGCCGGCCTCGCGATCGGACGCCATCCTCCACCGCCTGGTTCTGTACTCCAAACACCGGAGAGAGCAATTCAGGCGTAATCGACCCGTCCGTCGGCGCCATGGCCACTGCGCGCTGCACCTCGTTGCGCAGCTGGCGCACGTTGCCGGGCCAGGGGAACGCGTCGAAGATATCGAGCGTTTCGGCGGTCAGCCGGACGCCAGGTTTCCCAAGCCGCTCCGACGCCTCCCGCAGAAAGAACGTGCTCAGATGCGGAATCTCTTCCCGGCGCTCGCGCAGCGGCGGCACGTGAATGCGAATGACGCTCAACCGGTAGAACAGGTCCTCGCGGAACCGGCTCTCGCTGACGCGACTCTCGAGATCGGCGTTCGTCGCCGCGACCACGCGGACATCGACCCGTTGCGGCCGGGTGTCACCGACCGGCAGAACCTCGCCTTGTTCAAGGAATCGCAGGAGCTTCGGCTGAACGTCCAACGGCAGGTCGCCAACTTCGTCCAGGAACAGCGTCCCGCCAACCGCCGTCCGAAGCACACCGGCCTGATCCGCGATCGCCCCCGTAAAACTGCCGCGCCGGTGGCCAAACAACTGGCTGTCGGCCAATTCGCGCGTGGCACTCGTGCAGTTATAGGGAAGGAACATGTTCCCGTGCCGGGGGGAGCCGGCGTGAATGGCGCGGGCAACGAGATCCTTGCCGGTTCCGCTTTCGCCGGTAATCAAGACCGTCAGATCGTTCCCCGCATGCGCTGAATCTGCTCGGCCACGCGCTGCATGGCTGCACTCGCGCACACGAACCCGGGCAGCAGGGGCTCGAGCGGGCGCTCGAATGCGCCCGGGTTCGTCTCCGGCTGACGATCGCGGGCTTGGCACAACTCGAACCCCTGGCGGAGCACGGCGCACAACGTACAGAATCGCTGGAGTGCCGGGCCCGCGAGCGGTCGAGACGCCGAGAGCGCGACAAACCTGCCGCCGGTTGACGTGCGCCCGATGGGTTCGATCAGCAATGGCGGAGATCCCGCGGATCCGCGCTGCGCGGTGGCCGCCAGTGCCCGGCCTCCTTCGGCATCACAGCCCGCGGTCCCGATCAATTGCACCTGACCGTTCGCCGCCCGGACGAACAGCACAACCGCTTGAGCGTCGCATGCCTCGAGAAGGGCCGTCGCGCCGTCGCGCGCAAGCAAGGCAGGGATCGCCGCCGAATCCACAATCCTTCGCACCAGGGCGTCGTCCCCGTCCATCTGCACGCCGACGTAGCCACCAGTCGTCACCGCGGGCACCTGATTCAACGCCGCGCGGGCATCGGCGAGATCCGGTGAGGCGCCGAGACTCTCGAAGATCGTCGCGGCATCGGTCAGGTAGCGGGTGGCCCGCGAGCGCGCCCCGGCGGCGGCGGCCAGCCGCCCGAGCTCCAGGTAGCTGAGGCCCGACTGATACCCCTCGCCCAGCAGGTCGAACACGCTGACGCTCTGGCCAAAATCGTGGTACGCCTCGGTCGAACGACCGGCGGCCGCGTGCAGCCGGCCGCGCATGCGCAGGAATTCTCCCCAGATGCCGCTCATGACGCCCGGCTCAACGCGCCCGGAAATCGCCCCTAACCGCTGTTCGGCCTCGTCCATTCTCGCCAGCGCCAGGAGCGATTCGATGGCAATCAATTCAGCCTGCAGCGCGTACACCGTCGGAGCGTCGGTCGATCCGGCTACTTCACCGGAAACTGCGAGTGCACTGGCGGCGTCACCGCGCCTCAGCGCCACCCTCGCTTCGAGCGCACGGACGGACCATTGATACCAGCGGCTCGCGACCGTCGGCCCGTAAGCTTCCCGCGCTTTCTGGAGGCACCGGCTCGCCTCGTCGTGCTGGCCACGAATCAGATGAATCTGGGCGAGCGTGTCGAAGACACCGCCGGTCGTTTCGCGCATGAAATGAAGGGGACTTCGAACATCCAGCGCGCGGTTGAGCGCGTCTTCCGCGCGCTTGAGATTCCCGACGCGCACGCAGATCTGTCCGAGCGACGCGAGGGCGACCCCGAGCCCGTGGGGGGTGCCCGCCTGCTGCTGAAGATCCACGCTGCGCTCCGCCAACGCCAGGGCCTGCTCGTGGCGATGCTGCATGAGCGCGACGTTGGCCTGGTTGCCGCACACCGTCGCCAGCACGTCTCCGGCCTCGACGATGACCGCCAGCCGCTCGGCCTGGCGCAAGGCGGCCACCGCCTCGTCCAGGCGGCCCTCCTGCGCACGAGTCACCCCGGACAGCGAATGCACCATCGCGAGATGACGACGGTCGCCGGCGGCGTGGAGCGCGGACGCCGCCTTGGTGATGTGCTCCCGGACGATCGCCATGTCGCCGACATGGCGATAGCAGAGGCCCAGCTCGTAGTGAGCCAGGCCGATGGCACGCGAATCGTGCGCGCGTTCCGCCTGCCTCAGCGCCTTGGTGAGAAATGCGATACCGCGCGAAGGCTCGCCGCGGGCGACGGCCAGCCGGCCGTGCATACGCCACAGGTCAGAAAGCTTGGCGGGATCAAGCCGCTCGCGCCCTTCGGGCGGCTGCCCAAGCGCCTCGGTCGCCTGACGGACGTCATCCTGCAGAAGCCACGCCTCGGCGAGGGCACATCGAACCTGGATTTGCTCGTCGCGATGGAGCCCGGGCTGCCTCAGCGCCCGAACCAGCAGGGATGCCGCTTCGACCCCGGTGCCGCGTTCAAGCGCTCGCGCTGCCTGTCCGTAGAGATCGGCCGTTGGCACGGCGCGCAGTATAGCAGGTATACAGGTGGGGTGGATACTTGCTGGCGGGCCGCACCGGGATCCGGGGCCCGGGATCCGGGATCACGGCACGCGTGCAAACCGATACGTGAGGATCTTGTAAATCAGCTTCGCGCACAGGAAGTTTGGCGCCATGAGCCCCGGCAGGGGACTGAGCTCGACGACGTCGCACGCGACGACGGTCCTTTTGGCGATGGTGGCGCGGAGCAGGGCGAGCATCTCGTACCACGAGAGGCCCCCCGGTTCAGGAGTACCGGTCGCGGGCATGATCGCGGGGTCCATGCCGTCGACGTCGATGCTGATGTAGACCGGGCCCGTCAGGTTGTCCACGACGCGATCGATCCAGTTCGGATCCTTCCTCATCGTGGCGTCATAAAAGATCGTCGTGTTCAGGCCGGGCGCGGCCTCGGCTTCTTCAGTCGACATGCTGCGGATGCCGACCTGCGTCACCGGTGCGTACTCGAGGCTGCGGCGCATGGCGCATGCGTGATTGTGTGGCGTCCCCATGTAGTGGTCGCGGAGATCCGCGTGCGCATCGATCTGGAGCACCGAGAGACCTTTGAAAGCGGCGGCAGCCGCCGACACCAGCGGCGGCGTGATGGAGTGCTCACCGCCCAGCGTCACCAGGAACTTGTGCCGGGACAGTACCTCCGCGGCCACGCGCCGGATCTCGTCCATCAGCGGCGCCATCTCGCCAAACGGCAATTCCATCGCCGGAAGCGTGTAGATCCCGACGTGATGGACGTCCGCGCCAACTTCCTCATCCCACAGCTCCATGTGAGACGAGGCCTCCAGAATTTCGCGCGGGCCGTTCCGCGTTCCCGAAACATAGGACGTCGTTCTATCGACCGGGACCGGCAGGATCACGATGCGCGACTCGTCGAACGACTTCATCGTCGGCATCGCGCCACCGAATGCCAGGGGCGCGCCGTGGTCGTAGTCGAAAGGGAACTTCATGCCACTCGATTATTGCCGAATGCGATTCAATCCGCAATCCGCAATCTAGAATGCTCTGCCAATGCGTCCAAATACCGTGACACCGTCATGATGACCGACGGGGTCACGACGCCATGCCACGCCGCTCGTGAAGGTCAACGGTAGCCAATAGCCGACCACGGTATCGAGCGAAAGCTCTCCGCCTGCGGACGTGCGAACGTCAGAAGTCCGGAACGTCTCGTCCCATGCGTGACCGGCGTCCGCGAAGAACGCGGCATGCACGGTACGGAAAAACATGGGCACTGTCCCGATGCCGCGCTGCGGCCGGAAAAGCGGGAATCGGTAGTCCAGGTTGACGACCGCCGCATGCGTGCCGACGATCGCGTCCGAGTCGAATCCGCGCAGCAAGCCGATGGCGTCCCTTCCGAAATCGAAGCCGCTCGACGCGGGGCCCATGCCGGAAGCGCTGAAAAGCCGGCGCGCGCCTTCATCGCCCCACGACGTGGCACCCGCCGCCCTGAACGCGACGGCGGCGTGTTGCGGACCGACATGAAGGTACGCACGCGAATCGAGCGTCGCGGAGCCGTTCCCGGCATCGGAGCCGAGCGCTTCCGGGGCTGCCTCCCAGGTCACACGCAGCGTCGTCCCGGATTCGCGGCTGATCGAGTAGCCGTACTGCTTCGAGGTATCGAGGATCCATCCGGTCCGAATGGCTCGACGCTTCACGTCAGCCGGCACTGTCGTGTCGCACTCCGGACACGAAGAAAATGCATCTTCGGATGCGTTGAGGCCCGTGAGCACCGCTTGCGACCAGCGGACCCGGGCCACAACGAACACCGCTCCGACATTCACTTCGCGGGTTCTGATCTCGCCGTCACGAAAGGGATCCGTGTCGTCCGAGGCGCTCGCAAACAGCGTCGGCCACCAGCGATCGTACGTATAAGACACCGACCAGTCCGGTCGGACCCGGGAACTCCAGGCGACCGTTCCCCCATAGGTATGACGGCCGAGCGCATCGCTACCCTCCGTTTCGGCGCCGAACGACAGTTCAGCCGCGTCAGACGCGACGATCGGTGTCCAGAAGCGCGGCAGCAGCGTGCTCCATGGACTGTAAGGCGTATCAGCGGTCGAAACGGGGGCAGGCCCTGAGACGTGATGCTCGGCTGAGATCGATGGAGTGGACGAGGGCACGTCCGACCAGGAGGCCGACCCCAGCGGGAGCGAAAAGAGATCGTAGCCGTCTGCCGTGTAGCCGACGAAAACGAGCGTGGCTCCGTCAGGAGAGACGACGGGAGCCTGTGCCGAAAGCCCAACGCCGCCCAGCTGCCGAATGGCACCGCTCGAGACGTCGACCGAGTACAGGGAGAACGGTTGTCCGCCGCGGTCAGACGCAAACAGGATTGTCGCTGGCGACAGCCAGAACGGCGTGACATTTCGCGCATTGCGCGACGACACGATCGCGCGCTCGCTGTGGGTCGCCACGTCGACGACAACGATCTCTGACGGCCCGCCAAGCTCGCGGCGCTCAACCGCAATCGATCGACCGTCAGGCGACCATCGCGGCGTCGAGTAGTCGGTCGACGGCTTCGACACGAAAGTTTCTGGCGTCGCAATCCGGCCGGCGTCAGGCAACTGCAGCGTCGCGAGGAAGCGTCGATCAGAGGACTGGACCGTGCACACGATGGTTCGACCATCAGGGGCGATATCAGGATCCGCCGCGCGCGCCAGGTGGGTCAGGCGTCGAGACCGGCCGCCGTCCTCCGCAACGGCATACAAGTCCGATTGCAATCCAACGTTGTGCACCAGCTCGATTTGATCGAACACCAGCAGTCCGGCAGCTGCCGCCGCCTGGTTGCCGAGGTATCTCGACGTGACCTGCCGCGGCGCCGCGCCGTCGCGCCGCGATTCCATCAGCATCGGAAAACCGTGTGGATCCGCGACCGAATAGAAGAGACGGCCAGAACGATCGAAGATCGGCGAACCAACACCGAATCCGTGCCGCGTCAGCCGGGTGCTTCCCGTGGCCTCGACCGCCGCGTGAGAGCGGGTATCTGCTTCGAAGTCCTCCCACAGCTCACCGAGCGATCGATGGAAGACCTTTCTGAATGCCGGCGCGCCGAAGTAGGGGACGCGTCCGGAGGTCTCGCTGGCGAGCTTCGCGATGGATTCGGCTCCAAAACGATCGGCCAGATACTTGTGAAAGTACCCGCCGTAGACATACTGGGCCGCGCCAGCCGGCCAGTCGATCAGTCCGCCGTTCGCGCGGTCGATCGGATCGAACCGACGCGACGCGACGGCACGATCGATGATGTTTCTGAAATCACCGGCCGGGATCCGGCCCTGACCCGTCAGGACGCTCTCGTTGAAGACCGCGAGCCCTTCGATCTGCCACTGCGGCAGGAACAGGTTTGGATAGAGGAGCGGCGAGTGTCCCAGGACGCCGCGAAGCCCGCCGATCCATCCTCGGGCCTTGTCCAGGTGCACGATGTGCGTGTCTCCTGTGCGACAACACCAGCCGAAGCCAGTCGTCCGTGTTGCCGATCGTGCTGCCGCCGGACGGGGCCGCCGCGGTGATTTCGATCACGTTGTAGGGAACCGGATTCGCCCATCCGTTCGATAGATCGTGCTGATCGACAAGGATGACGTGGACGCGTCCGTTTGCCGTTCCGAGCTCGGCAGCGACACGGTCAGCTGTCTCCTCCGCGATCGCCGCAAGCCGGCGGGCGAGCGACTCTTCGCCCTGATGAAAGTGGATCGTGAACCGGGCGGTCTCGATCGAGCGGAAATGCAGCCGGGGATCGTACCGGCTGGCGGCCACGGCGGATTGACTGGTGCAGGCGAAGACGAAAGAGGCAGCCACCAGGGCTCTGATGAGCGTCCTCACGAACCCGAACTGCTCCCGCCCGTTTGACGATAGACGTTTCTCAGGAAGGTGAAATCCGCGATCGGCGAGAGCGTCACGCCGTGAATGCCGGGCTGAAAGATCGCGACGTTCGTCTTGTACCAGAGGCTGATGTACGGCACGTCCTGCGCGATCCGCTGCTGCGCCTCTGCGTAGAGCGCTCGCCGTTGCTCGTCGTCGGCTGCCGCCGCGGCGCCTTCGATGAGTCGATCCACGTCAGGGCTCTTGTAGCGCACTCGGTTCAGTCCCGTCGGCGGGACCTGCTGCGAGTGGTAGACGAGACGCAGAATGTCCGGATCGGTGACTCCGACAAACTGCAGCGTGTACATCTGGAAATTTCCACGCAGGACGTCGGCCGACAACGTTTGAAACTCCGACGACCGAACCTCGAGCGCGATGCCGACGCGAGCCAGATCGTGCTGGATGGCTGCGGCCTGGATGCGATACACCTCGGTTGTCGATGTTTTCAGCGACAGGCGGAAGCGGGGAAGCGGCCCCGGCCCGTCCGGGTCGGGAAAGCCTGCCGCGTCGAGAAGGCGCGCGGCTTGAGCAGGGTCGTAGGTGAAGTTGAAAACGTTGCGCTCGAACGCCCACGACATCGGCGGGACGATGCCGACGGCGGTGGTCGCGAAGCCACGCCGCAGGTACTTCACGATGGCATCGCGATCGATGGCATAGCCGATGGCCTTACGAACCTCGAGGTGGCTGAGGATCGGATCGCTCAGGTTGAGGCCGATGTACGCGTAGTCGGTGCCCGGAGCAGTTTCGACCTGGACGCGCCCCTCGCGCTGGAGTTGCCACACGATGTCCGGCGACAGGTCGTTGACGATGAGATCGACCGATCCCTTCCGCAGCTCGAGCCCGCGCATCGTGTCATCCGGGATCACTCGCAGGAGAATGCCGTCGTTACCCGGACGTCCCGCGTAGTACCGATCGAAGGCGGCCAGCGAGACATGATCGTCGGGGACGAACTCCTTCAGCCGATACGGACCAGTACCGATCGGGGAGCGCGCGTTGGCGGCGCCCGAACCCGCCTGGACGATCCCCATCACCAGGTTGACGGGAAATGAGTTGAGCGGATTCTTCAGCTTGAATTCGACGGTGTAAGTGTCGAGCGCATTGACGGCCGCCAGCACACGGTAAGCGCCAGAACGCCCCTTGAAGGCCGGATCGAGAAAACTTCGGAAGGTGTAGACGACGTCCTCCGAGGTCAGCTCGCGGCCGTTGTGGAAGAGCACGCCGTGGCGCAGGCGAGCGATGTACGTGAGTTGGATCGGGATGCTCGATCGACTCGGCCAGCTCGGGCACGACACGCAGTTGATTGTCGATGTGAACAAGCGTGTTGAAAATCAGCTGGTGGATCTTCTGCGACGCTTCGTCCGTACCGACTCTCGGATCGAGATTCGTGGCAGAGTTCGTCGTCCCGACAACGATGACGTTGCCCGGCGGCCGCGGCTCCGTGCACGCCATCGTCCCGGTGAATGACAGGCTCACGATCGCGAGCGCCAGCCTGGCCGCGCGCACCCCGCGCACGATCACTCACTCACCTCGTTCTTCAGCTCTGCCAACAACGCCAGGGCCTGCATCGGCGTGATTTCGTTGATGTCGAGACTTCGAAGACGTCGATGGACTGCGTCGATCTCAGCCGGCGCCTGGAAGAGCCCCATCTGACCCTGGGCCTCGCCACCGGACGCGCTCATCGACGGACGGCCGCCACGCGACAGCTCGTCGCGCTCGAGACCATTCAGAATCTCACGGGCACGCGTGACGACCGACGGCGGCAGCCCGGCCAGCCGCGCGACGTGGATGCCGTAGCTGCGATCCGAACGGCCCGGAACGACCTTCCGCAAAAAGACGATGTCTTCCTTCCACTCGCGGACGACCACGTGGAAGTTCACGACGCCGGGCAGCGCGTCGGCGAGATCCGTCAGCTCGTGATAGTGCGTCGCGAAGATCGTCTTCGGCCGTGCGCGTGGATTCGATGCCAGGTGCTCGGCGACGGCCCAGGCGAGGCTCAGCCCATCGAAGGTCGACGTGCCGCGGCCAATCTCGTCGAGGATCACGAGGCTTCGGGACGTTGCGCTGTGGAGGATGTTCGCGGTCTCCTGCATCTCGACCATGAAGGTCGACTGCCCCCGGGCAATGTTGTCCGAGGCGCCCACGCGTGCGAACAGCCGATCGACGACCGGCAGCTTCGCGGCCCGTGCCGGGACGAACGAGCCGGCCTGGGCCATGAGGCAGAGCAACGCCGTCTGCCGAAGGTAGGTGGACTTGCCACCCATGTTCGGCCCGGTGAGGATCACGAGCTGATGGGCCGCGTTGTCGAGCGTGACGTCGTTGGGGACGAACGCGTCCGCGACGAACCGCTCGACGACCGCGTGACGAACGTCGCTCGCGACGAGCTCGTCGCCGGCGTGCATCAACGGCTTCGTGTAGTTCTGCACCGCCGCCGCCTCCGCCAGCGCGCCGAGCGCATCGAACGTCGCGAGTCCGCGAGCGGTATCCTGGATCCGGGGAGCTTCGGAGGCGACGCGCTGCCGCAGCTTTTCGAAAATCTCGACTTCCCGCTCGACGATCCGTTCGTCAGCGCCGAGGACCTTTTCTTCGTACGCCTTCAGTTCCGGCGTGATGAAGCGCTCGCCGCCGGCGATCGTCTGCTTGCGGTGGTAGTCAGCGGGCACGCTGGCGAGATTCGATCGCGACACCTCGATGTAGTACCCGAAGACGCGATTGAAGCGGATCTTGAGAGAGTTGATCCCGGTGCGCGCCCGTTCGGCTTCCTCCATCTCCGCGATCCGCCGTTTGCCCGAGCGGCTGATGCCGCGGAGATCGTCCAGTTCCGGATCGACGCCGTCGCGCACGACACCGCCGTCCCGCGCGTTGACCGGCGGCTCATCCAGGAGCGTGCGCTCGAGCTCGTCCCGCACGTCAGCGAGATCGTCGAGCTCGGCCGCAAGGCTGCGAACGAGCGGGGCCTGGAATGGTTCCAGGAGCATGCGGATGCGGGGAGTCGCCGCCAGGGACTGACGCAAGGACACGAGATCGCGCGGACCTGCCGCTCCGAGCGCCGCGCGCGCCACGAGACGCTCGATGTCGTGCACGCCCTTCAGCGTTTCGCGAATCTTCGCGCGCTCGGTGCTGCGAAACGCGAATTCCTCGACGGCGTCCAGCCGATCCTGGATGCGTTCGAGCGCCAGCAGCGGCCGGAGCAGCCAGGTGCGGATCAGTCGGCCGCCCATGGCGGTGAGCGTCCGATCGATTTCCTGGAGCAGCGATCCGGTGCGGCCACCATCCGCCGATTCGATCACCTCCAGGTTCCGGAGGGTCGTCGGATCGATCACCATCGCGTCGGCGCCCGTCCGGAACGTGAGGTCGCGGACGTGCGCCAATTCGGCCTTCTGTGTTTCGCGGAGGTACTGGACAAGCGCACCCGCGGCACAGGTTGCCGCGCGGTGGTCTTCGAGACCGAAGCCCTGGAGCGACTGCGCGCGGAGCTGTGCGAGCAGCGCCGCGCGCGCGGCTTCGAGCTCGAACGTCCAGCCGTCTGCGGCCGTGATACGGGTTTCCAGGCGCAGCTCGTTCACAAGCGTCGTCACGTCATCGATGCCGGAGGGCGTCAGGATTTCGCGTGGCCTGAGCACCGCCAGCTCGTCGGCGAGCGCCTGGCGCGCGTCGCTCCCCACGTACTCGGTCGTCGTGAATTCGCCTGTTGAAAGGTCGAGAAGCGCCACGCCGTATCCCGGCGCGCCCGAGGCTGGAACGATGCCCATCAGGAACGCGGGCTCCCTCGCGTCGAGATAGCCGGCGTCGGTGAGGGTGCCGGGAGAAACGACACGCACCACTTCGCGTCGAACCAGTCCTTTTGCCTTCCGCGGATCTTCCATCTGCTCGCAGACGGCGACGCGGAATCCTTTCTTCACGAGACGGGCGATGTAGCCGTCGGCGGCGTGGTGCGGCACCCCGCACATGGGAATGGCGCCCCCCGTCGAGTCCTTGGACCGTGACGTCAGCGTCAGCTCGAGCGCGCGCGCGGCGGTCAGGGCGTCCTCGTAGAACATCTCGTAGAAATCCCCCATGCGGAAGAACACGATGGCATCGCGAAACTGCCGCTTTGCCTCGAAATACTGACGCATGGCCGGGGTCGCGCCGGCTGGTTCGGAAGACACAGGAGGGGAGGCCATTTCGGGGAGCGTCTGGCCGTGAGTATAACATTGGGGTTTCAGGCAGGTTCTACTGGGTTCTACGAGGTTCGGTCGTGATCATTCTGGCAATCGACACAACGACGAGAGACGGCAGCATCGCGGTGCTCCACGATGCGATCGTTCGCGTCGAGCGCGTCGGTGACGGCTCGGTCACGCACGGTCAGCGACTCCCGGGTGACGTGGCTGCCGCGCTGTCGGCAGCGGGAGTGGCCATCGGCGATGTCGATCTCCTGGCTGTTGCAGCCGGGCCGGGATCGTTCACAGGCCTTCGCATCGGGATTGCGACCGTCCAGGGACTGGCGATGGCGCACGGCACTCGAGTCGTTCCCGTGTCAGCGCTCGAAGCGCTGGCCCGCGCGGCCGCCAATCCGCATCGCTTGATAGGGGCGTGGATGGATGCGCAGCGCGGGGAAGTATTTGCGGCGCTCTACCCGGCTGACGGCAAAGATCCGTTGATCCCGGCAGTATCAGCTGCACCGGCGTCTGTCTTGACGGCGTGGTCCGACACTGTCGATCTGGCGGACCTGATTTTCATCGGCGACGGCGCGGCGCACCACGCAGAGACGATCAGGCGTGAGGTCGGGGAGGAGACCCCGATTCTGCCGCCTCCTTCACTGGCGGGCCTGATTGGCCAGATCGCGGCCGAGGACCCGGGCCGGGCTGTGCTGCCGCACGCCATCGTGCCAATCTACGTGCGCAAATCAGACGCTGAACTCGCCCGGGCGCGTCGAGCCGTCGCGCCTTGATCGCAATGGACCGCGGCTTCGAGTACTCGATTGCGCGCCTTGCCGAAGGGGACAACCTGGACGAAGTGACGGCGCTCGAAGCCGCGTCGTTTGCAAATCCATGGTCTCGCGAAACGTTGGCGCGCGAGCTGCGTAACCACGACGTCGTACACGTGTACGTGCTCCGCACCGGCGATCGGCTGGTGGGATTCTGCGGCTGCTGGCTGATTGCCGACGAGCTCCACATCAACACCCTCGCCGTCAGGAGCGAGCTCCGCCGGCATGGCCATGCGACACGGTTGCTTCGATTCGTGCTCGCCGAGGCTGCCGCCGCCGGCGCCCGGCACGCGACCCTCGAAGTGCGGCGCTCCAACGAGGCGGCCCTGAAGTTGTACGCCTGTTTCGGGTTCGAAGTGCGTGGGACGCGGCCGAACTACTACACCCACCCCGTTGAGGATGCCCTCATCTTGTGGCGGGACAAACCCGGTTTTTTGGATTCCAATCCGGAACCTTGAAGCCGTACCGACGTTGTGATAGGTTCGTTACATGAATGTTCAGGACTAACCTCTTCCCCAGGAGTCAGGAAATGCCAAACGACTTCGAAGAGTTGAAGCGTCAGCTGTTGCAGAGCGACGAAGAGTACCGCCAGTTAGCCACCCGGCATCACGACCTCGACGAACAGATTCACAGCTTCACCGATCGCGCCTACCTGACGCAACCCGAACAGCTCGAAGAAGTCCGGTTGAAGAAAGTCAAGCTCCAGCTCAAGGATCAGATGGAAAACATTCTTCGCCGTCATCGAATGGACGGCGCCTCGCCGCACGCGGCGCACCGTTGAGGAGGAGCCGCCCCAGGGCGGCCCACTCGCTGTTCATCGAAGGGCCAGCAACCGGCCGCGCCTGAAGCGCTCGCCGATTTCTGGCCCTCGTGACTTTCCAGCCCCTTCCGGGTCATCATCGACGTTCCATGAAAATCGACCGCGCGGGATTTCCGTTCATTGCGGCCACCGTCGTGCCGGCAGCGCTGCTGGTCGCGATGCGCCGGTACGCGCTGGCCGCCCCGCTTGCCGCGCTCGGTGGATTCATGGCTTTTTTCTTCCGTGATCCCGAGCGTCAGGTACCGCAGACCTCGGGGCTGGTGGTCTCGCCCGCCGACGGACGCGTGATGACGGCCGGCCCGAGCGACGGCCGATGGGCGCCGCCCGGCTCCTGGAAACAGATTACGATTTTCCTGTCCCCCATGGACGTCCACATCAACCGCACACCGGTAGCCGGCCGTGTCACCCGCGTGGACTATCGACCCGGAAAGTTTCTGCCCGCCTATAAGGCATCCTCAAACGAGAACGAGCTGAACGAAGTCTGGATCGATCACGACGGCCGATCGGTGGTCTTCCGGCAAGTCGTCGGGATCCTGGCCCGCCGCATCGTGTGCAGGGTCGAGGAGGGGCAAGTGCTCGAGCGTGGTCAGCGCATCGGTCTCATGAAATTTGGATCGCGCATGGACGTCTTCCTCCCGACCGATGCGACCCTGCTCGTCGCCGTCGGCGAACAGGTCGTCGGAGGAGAAACGATCCTCGCGACTCTCGGGAGTGACCGTGCTCGATAGCCCGCCACTGCTGCGGCGGCGGCGCGAAGATCGGCCGAACCGGTTCCGCCGGGGTGTGTTCCTGCTCCCGTCGCTGTTCACGGTCGCGAATCTCTTCTGCGGCTATGCCTGCGTCGTGTACTCGACGCGATCTGATTTCGACACGGCCGCGCTCTTCATCGGCATCGCGATGGTGCTCGACACGCTGGACGGCTTTTTCGCCCGGCTGACGCACTCCTCGTCGGCATTCGGCGTTGAGCTCGATTCGCTCGCCGATGTCGTCTCGTTCGGCCTCGCGCCCGCGATTCTCGCGTTCACGTGGGGCCTCTGGCCGCTCGAGCGGCTCGGATGGGCCGCTGGCTTTCTCTACGTGACCGCCGCCGCGATGCGCCTCGCGCGCTTCAACGTCCAGAGCAGCACGACAACGGCGTCGACCGACAAGCGGTACTTCGTCGGCATGCCGAGCCCCGCGGCTGCGTCGGTCATTGCGTCGACGGTTTACCTGTATCCCTACGGATTGCAGGAACGCCAGGCGGCGCTGCCTGCGCTCGCGATGGTCCTGGTGCCCGCGTTCCTGATGGTCAGCACGATCCGTTTCAGGAGCGTAAAAGCGATCGACGTCGGCTGGCGCCGATCGTATTTCGCGCTCTTCCTTGGCGCCGTGGCGCTGGCGCTCATCGCGTCACACCCGCGGCTTGCGCTGGTCGTTCTCTCGTATACCTACACCGCAACGGCCCTGATCGTGTGGGGCTATACCCGCCTGCGGCGTCGCCCGGCGGAGCATGTTGCCGACGACAGCCGCATCCCCAAATCGAGCGAGCATCCGTCGTAACGGCGACAACTACCTGTCGAACTGAACGGGCCCACGGCTTTTCGTCGAAGATCCGAAGATCAGAAGATCCGAAGGAAGTCAGGCTGGCCACATTCGGGTTCAGTTGTACTGGGAGCAAACCGCGCTGGCCGGACTGCGCTGCGCGCAGTGGAGTGAGACGACGATCGCGAAACACAAGCGCCGCAGGTTCAAGAGGCGTTTGTGTTTTCCGATCGTCGTCTCACTCCAACGGCGGCCAACGGCCGCCGTCCGGCCAGTTCCCAACACTCAAGTCTCAACAAGGGGTTTCAATACGCTGCCAGTCGACGATCGCGCCGAGATCGCGTGAGGATCTCACGCGGAGAACGCAGAGACCGCCGAGAAAACGCCGCGTCAAACGAGTCCCGTCGCTCGCTGGTGCCTGAGCGAGCGGATCCGGTTCGCACGGCGTTCCTCTGCGCTCTCAGCGCGCTCTGCGCGAGACCACCGCGTCCTCGGCGAGAGACTACTCTTTTCTTCTTCTCCTTCGGATCTTCGGATCTTCGGATCTTCGACGTTGGCCGTCGGTGCGTGCAGCTCGACCGTAAAGGACCTATCCCGCCACCACGGGCAACCGCACGACAACCGTCGTCCCCCGCCCTTTGCCACTGTCGATCTCGATCTGCCCTCCGTTCAGCTCGATGTTGCGGCGGGCGATGGGCAGGCCGAGCCCGGTGCCCGTCGTTTTGGTCGAGAAGTACGGTTCAAAAACGCGCGCCAGGGCGTCCTCGTCCATTCCAACACCAGTGTCGTGCAGCCGAAGCGCCACGAAACGATCGTCGGCGGACGCATTGATGGTGAGCGTGCCGGCGCTCGGCATGGCGTGCAACGAGTTTTCAACGATGTTCGACAGGCTTCGTGCGACGAGCGTGCGATCGACGAACACGGGTGGGAGCGGGGGCGCCACGTGATTGCGGATTTCAATGCGGCCCGCGAGCCCGGTCCGATACGGATCGATGACGTCAGCCACGAGCTCGGGCACATCCACGGCGGCAGGTTTCGCGGTCGGCGACGAGGCGAAGCTCGAAAACTCGGCTGAGATTTGCCGCAGCAGGCGGACCTGACCCAGGATCGCGTCCACGCAGCCTTCGAGCACCGGTCCCAAGGGTTCCCCGCGGTCCGCGTGCACGCGCCGCAGGTGCTCGGCCGAGAGCTGGATCGGGGTGAGCGGGTTTTTGATCTCGTGCGCAACCTGCCGGGCCATCTCCGCCCAGGCTTCGAGGCGATGCGTGCGCTCGAGCTGTGTTTGTTGTGCCTTGAGCTCGGCGGCCATGCTGTTGAAGGACTCCACCAGCCGTCGCAGCTCATCGACCGAGCGGACGGCAATCTGGGCGTCGAAGTCGCCGCGCGCGATGCGCCGGGTTGCGCGGGTGAGCCGGCTGATGGGATCCGCGATCCGCTCGGCCATCGACAGTCCGATCGCCGCGCCGAGCAGGATGAACAGGAGCGACGCCAGGTGGACGCCACGATCCAGATCGTCGATTTCCCGATCGATGTCGCGCTGCCGCGTCGCCAGCGGCACGGTCAGAATCACGGTCTTGTCGCCCGCGCGGACAGGCGCCGCCGCAATCGTGTAGGGCACGGTGCCGATTCGGTCTTCGCCGACGAAACTCGGAAGCCGCTGGAGCGCGATCGCCCGATAGACGGCGTCCGGCGTCCGCGTGGCGAGAAGCCCTGACGCGAACAAATCGCGCTTGCTCGTCGCGATGAGCCCGGCCCCCTCGAAGATGTTGACGTCCTGATCGATCACCTGGCTGATCCAGATCATGACGTCGTCGCTCGCCGGCTCGAGCCCCTCCGTCCGGTGAATGAGCGCGTTCGACTGCTCGATGACCCGCTGCGCGACGGCGGCTGTCCGCGCGGCCTCGAGCGCCACGCCTGCGGTGAGGAGATTGGCGAAGTACCAGCGGATGGCGACCGCCAGAATCAGAACCGGAATGATCGCAGCCAGCACGAAGGCCAGGAACAGCTTGCGGTAGAAGCTGGACCTGATCTCGCGCAGCAGCGCGCGGCCCAGCCGCGGACGGGCGCGTGCCACACGGGTGAAAATGCCGGTGGCCAACAACACCAGCAGATAGAACCCCCCCGACAAGGTCGTCAGCTCGGCCAGATGGACAAGGTGATCGAAGGGCGTCAGCGTCTTGTAGCCGATGGCGTAGATGAAGACCCGGTCGTTCGAGAAGAACACGTGGTATTGCCCGTCGTTGGTGTGAATCGTGGTCCAGAACGGGCGCCGGGCCGGGTCGTAGATCCGCTTGAAGAGATCGTCGCTGATCGACCAGGAGGCGGCATGGGGTGAGTTGTATACCGCGGCCAGGCTCCAGCCGTAGATGGCGACCTCGACCTCGCTGCCGGTCGTCCCTTCGCGCGGCACTCCGCCCTCGACCGGGCCGAAGACTTCGAAGTACGGATTCTGCGAGCTGATGAAGGGGAGCGTGCGATAGTCGAAAACGAGCACGTGGACGACGATTGTGCCGACCACTCGTGGCGCCGCGCCCGGTGCATCCGTCGTGCAGATCTGACGTGCCGCATGGAGCATACGGCGCTCCTCCGCGCCAAACGGCGCGGCTTCGCCGAAGACGTCCCATTGACAGGGAGAGGCGGCCTCAATCTGCGGCGCCTGCGCGGTCCCCGAATACTCCGGCAGGTTCCAGGAGAAACGGCTGACACAGGCGCCGGCGGCGTTGTACAGCTCGACGGCGGACGTCAGGCGCGCCCGGGCGAGCGCGGTGCGACTCCAGACAACATACGCGCTTTGTGTGCGATCGCATGGCAGAGGCGCCGGAGGTTGCTCGGTCACGAGTCCCGGGAGCGCGCTCAGCGAATCGATTTCGTTACGGGCCTCGAGCAGACGCTGCTGAAGCGTCAGCGAGTGCTGCTGCGCCTCGACGGCATATTGCGACGCGATCAGCGTGCGCATGGCCCCTTCGGCGAAGTAGTCGACAGACGGATACAGCAGGAGAGCGGGCAAAAGGAAGACGACGAACAGCGCGAGGATGCGTGCCGCCACCGTGGCATGCCGATACCACACGACGAGGCGGGCGGCTGAAAGCGCGGCGGCGGCGCAAGCCGCTGCCGACAGGACGAGGCCGAGCGCGGGCAGCGTCCAGTCCTGGATCCTCGACAGCATCGCCACGATGATGGACGGTGCCACCCAGAGCACGAAGATCCGCACCCGAAGTCCTGCCGTCTGGATGATCCGCCAGCGCGCGAGGGCAGCGGTCAGGAGCAGCGTGCAGATCCACAGAGCGCCAGCGTGACACGCCAGCATTCCGATCAACAGCGCGAGCCGGGCAGGATTCCAGGGATGCAGCGAAAAGTGGCGCAGGTCGACCGTCGCCGGATCAACCACCCGCGGGAGCAGCAACGCAAACAGCACAAGAACAACCGCCACCGCGATACCGGCCAGCACTTGCCCCGTGAGAAAGACTGCGCGCGCGCGATCGGCGTTCCGCCGGCGGGATCTCAGCGCGATTCGCACCCGCACCACCGGCCCGGCCAGAAGCGCAATCGCCGCGGCGATCGTCAGGCCTCCGGCAAGCAGCAGCGCGCTCGGCGGCGGTCTCCGGCCCATCTCGATCGTCATCGCCGTCAGGACGATCGCGGATGCGCCGGCGACAAGCCCAATCGCCGCGCTCGTGGCGCGCAGGAACTCACTGGACGACGCCGCTGACGCACGTCGATCGAGGAGGGGACCAATCAGGAGCAGGACCGTGATCCCTGCGACGATCAGCACCGCAGCGGCGACGTCGCGTCGCCACGCTCTACGGACCGCGCGCAGGTTCTCAGGCGACAGCGACACTTCGACGAGCGGCTCGCCGCCCGGGGCATGAAGCAGGAACGCGTTCTCCCGTGGTTGATCGCCGGCCCCCTCCCACCTCGTCCGGAGCGACGCCGGTCCGAGCGGCGTCTCGAGCACGTAGCCGGTCGCGGGAATCGTTGCGGTGTCGGGTGCAGGCGACAAGACGTGCTCTGCCGCGACGGATCCCACCCGATGCTGATCGGCCGAAAGGATCGGCAGGATGTGGACGAGCCGGAGGCCAAGTGGGGACGGCGCGACGAAAAAGGCCGAGGGACCCGCCAGGCGCTTCTCATCCCGGACGTCGGAGGGGCGTCCGACCCAGGCCAGCGCAGTGCCCGTCCTGTCGTACACCGTCACCGCCACCGTGTCGGGGACCGTCCCAGCTTCAGAAAGCCGTCTGTCGACGAGCTCGAAGAGATCGCGGGCCGCTTCCGGGCCGCCCGACAGCGCTCGAGCGGCGGCTGGATCCGACGCAACCCCGAGTGCGACTCGCGTCAGGACCGCGGTCATGCGATCGAAGCTCTGTCGAACCTCTTGCTCGACGCGCGCAGCCGCGGCCGCCTGCGTGGATCCGAATCGCCAGAGCTCGACGACCGTTCCCGAGACCGCCGCGATCAACGCCAGCGCGAGACCCGACACCAGCAGGCGGCGCGGGCTCACACGAGCGCCGCGCAGCCTCGCCTGTAATGGTGAGGACACTGAAGCAGCAGAATACCGCAAAGGGTACAATCAGTTAGTTCGATGCCACACCCGCCTGCCCTGAAGGCCTCACTCAAACGCGGCGCCTTTGTTGCGGCTGCCAACTGGCCCTTGATTGCGGTGCAGTTCATCGCCGAAGGCACCCAGCAGCTGCTCCTGGCGGTTCCGGTCGTGGGCGGCATCGTACTGGTCGTGCTGCTGCTCGGCGCGGACGTCGAGGACATGATGTCCGGCGATATGAAGTCGAGCATCGGAAGCGTCATCGGCGCGCTCGGCGCCAACCCGGCGGCACTGGGGCTTTTTGCCGCCTCGTTTCTGGTGGTGCTTCTGGGTGCGTCGATCCTGACCTTCGTCGTCAAGGGCGGAACTGTCTCGGTTCTCGCGGACGCGGAATCCCAGGCTGGCCCGATCGAGCGTCCACCCCTTCGCCTTGCCGCACTGCGGCGCGCCAACCTGACGAACATCGAGCCGTTCCTCTCGGGATGCCGAAAGCTGGCCGCGCGCTACATCAAGCTGGGCATGTGCCTGCTGATCGTCTACGCCATCACCGCAGCCGTCTGCCTGGCATTTGTGATCAGCGGCTACGGTTTCTCGAGCAGCCCCGGCGCGCTGCTGGGATGGACGTTCGCAGCGTTTCTGGCGCTCAGCGCCCTCGTGGTCTGGATCACGATCGTGAATTTCTTCTACCTGCTCACGCAGATGGCCATCGCCGTCGAAGACGTCGGCGTGCGCGACGCGATCCGGCGTGTGGCGCAATTCATCCGCACGAGCCTGCGCGAAGTGGCGGGAATCTTTGGCGTCGTGTTGCTGCTCGTCGCCGTCACCGTGGGTGGATCGCTCTTGGCGAGCACGGGGCTGGCCCTCATCGCGGTCATCCCCTTCGTCGGCCTTGCGATGGTGCCGCTGCAGCTTGCCGCGTGGATGCTGCGCGGCATCGCGTTCGAATATCTCGCGCTGACGGCGCTCGGAGCGTATCTCACCCAATACCGGTACTACCTGCACAGCCTCGCCGCCATGCGCGTGACCGAGCCTGCGACGGACGTCACCGGTCCACGCCTCGCATGATCAACTACGACGACTTCCTGTCGCGGGCCGCGGCGGGCATGCAGGAATCCGCGATTCGGCGGATGGGAAGCATCCTCGCGCAGAACCGGGACCTCATTTCCTTTGCGCCCGGCTATCCGGCTCCGGAGACATTCCCGTGGGCCGATTTTTCGGAGATCACGCGCGAGCTGCTCAACGGTTCGCACGCGAGCGCGCTGCAGTACGGCGCGACACGCGGTTTCCGTCCGCTGCTCGAGATGATTGCCGGCATCATGCAGACCCGTGGTGTGGCGCCGGCCATGGAGCGCCTGCTCGTGACGACCGGTTCCCAGCAGGGCCTCGATCTCGTGGCGCGAGTCCTCCTCGATCCCGGTGACGTGGTCCTTGTCGAACTGCCTTCCTACACGGGCGCGATCACGGCGTTCCGGAACGTCCGCGCCCACATGGAGGGGATTCCACAGGAGGGCGACGGAATCGACCTTGCCGCGCTCGACTCGATCCACGCGCGGCTCGTCGGCGCCGGCAAGCGCGTGCGTTTCCTGTACGTCACGCCAAACTTTCAGAATCCAACCGGTCTGCTGATGGGCCTCCGCAAGCGGCAGCTGCTGCTCGAGTGGGCCGCGTCACAGAACGTGCTGATCCTCGAAGACGATCCGTATCGCGAACTGTACTTCGAGGACTCCGCATCCGAAGCGGACGTCCGCCCGATGAAGGCCGACGATGGCGAGGGACGCGTCATCTATTTGAGCAGCTTTTCGAAGACGCTCGCGCCGGGCTTCCGCGTGGCATGGATCGACGCGCCGGCGCCGATCGCCGTCAAGCTGGAGATGGCCAAGCAGGCTGGAGACCTGTGCACGGGCGTCTTCGATCAGCGTATCGTCCACGAGTGCGGACGGCGGGGGATTCTCGAGCGCCAGTTGCCCATGCTTCGGCGCCACTACGGCGAGAAGCGAGATGTGATGGTGGAGGCGTTTCAGCGCGAGTCGGACATCCGGCTGACGTGGCCGGAGCCCCGCGGCGGGTTTTTCCTGTGGGCGACGCTGCCGGACGCAATCGACGCGGACCAGTTGCTGGACCGGGCCGTGCGTCACGGCGTGGTCTATGTGGCGGGCAGCGCGTTCTTCGTCGGCAGGCACGGCGGGAACCAAATCAGGCTGTCGTTCTCCGCGCCCTCACACGATCACATCCGGGAAGGTGTACGCCGGCTTGCCGAGGCTATTCGAGAGCAATTGCGGGAGCGGGCGCAGGAGGCCCCGTCAGCACGAGCTTCCACTGGCTTGTAAGGCTGCCGGTAAAGGCCGCCATCACGACCGCGCCGCCGGAACGGCCGAACGCCGGCGGCATGGCGAGCGGTTCCTCGAGCGTGATCTGACCGACCGACTTGCCGGTCGCCGACTCAAACGCCCGCAACTCGGGGGCGCTGCCGGAGACGATGACCGTGGACTCGATCACAACAGGACCTGTGGTCGGCCGGAACGGGACGGCCGGGTGCCAGAGCAACTCGCCGTTGCTCCTGCGGTAGGCGCGAACGGTGTTGTCCATGGCCGTGACGTAGATCCGCTTGTCATCCGCCGCAGGACGGCCGCGAACGACCGCGCCGAAAAGGAAGCGCCAGTCACGTTCTCCGTCGGTCGAACGATAGCAGTAGAGGTGCTTGTCGGCCGATCGGACGTAGACGCGTTCAGGAAGCGCGAGCACTTCGCTCAGTGGTCCGGTCAGGTGACGCACCCACTTGTCCTTGCCGGTTTGAAGATCCAGCGCCAGCAGCCGGCCGTCCTCCAGCGGCACATAGAGACTGTCCGCTTCAATGGTCGGGCTCACGCGCGCGTCGCCGACCTGGCGGGTCCAGACCTTCGTGCCGTCAGCCGATCGGTAGGCGGTCAGGCCGTTGCCAGTCGCGGCGACGACCCATCCGGCCTGCACGAGCAGGGGAGCGGTCACGTTGCCGGAGGGCGCAAGCCACTCTTCGGATCCGTCCACGGCCTTCAACGCATGGATCGCTTCTCCCGCTGCGACGTAGACGTGTTCGCCTTCCGCCGCGACAGCGAAATCAGATCGCAGCTCGACCTTCCACGCCGTCGTCCCGTCGGTGACGTGATGGGCCTCGACCGCACCGGACTGCAGCACGACAAAAACCTGGTCCTTCCCGATCACCGGGGGCGCGACCGGGCTTGCAGGAATTGGAACGCTCCATCGAACCGTGGATGGCAGCATCTGCACGGAGAGGCTGGGAGGCACGGCGACCTGCGCGAGCGCAAGAAGAAGGGTGGTGCGAACTGCGAGCACGTCTTATAATAATGTGCCTGACACACATCTTGACCGGGTCAGCAGACGCTTCATCATCCGTCGGGCATCTCGAGCGATCGCGAATGACGTCGTCTCGTCCGATCGTTCCGCGGCACGCCCAGTGAATCATCAAACCATAGTCGTCCTCGATTTCGGATCGCAGTTCACACAGCTCATCGCGCGCCGTCTGCGCGAATTGTCGGTCTATTCCGAGATTCTTCCGTTCGATACGTCGCTCGCGGACATCAAACGCCGCAACCCGGTGGGCATCGTGCTCTCCGGCGGCCCGAAGAGCGTGTCGGACACGGGAGCGCCGCATTGCGAGCCGGGCGTCTACACCGCCGGCGTGCCGGTGCTCGGGATCTGCTACGGCATGCAGCTCATGACGCACGCGCTTGGCGGCGAAGTCGCGCCGGCGCCGCACCGTGAGTTCGGGCTCGCCACCATCGACGTGCATCCGGGCGCGCCGCTCTTTGCGTCCGTTCCGTCGAACCTGCGGGTCTGGGCAAGCCACGGCGACTTCGTCAAGACGGCCCCTCCAGGTTTTCAGGTGACCGCAACCAGCGCAAACGCGCCGGTTGCCGCGATGGTCGCCGAAGAACGCCAGCTGTACGCGCTGCTGTTTCACCCGGAAGTCGCGCACACGGATCACGGCCTCGACATCCTGCGCAACTTCGCGTACGACGTCTGCGGCTGTACCGGCGACTGGACCATGTCGTCCTTCGTGCAGGAGGCGACCGAGACCATCCGCCGCCAGGTGGGAGACGGGCGTGTGGTCTGCGGTCTCAGCGGCGGCGTCGATTCCACCGTGGCGGCGCTCCTCATCCACCGCGCCGTCGGCGATCGCCTCACCTGCATCTTCGTCGACAACGGGGTGTTGCGCATCGATGAAGCGGGACAGATCCGCCGGCGATTCGAGCGGCTGAAACTGCCGCTCGTGTTCGCCGACGCGTCGACGCTCTTCCTCGATCGCCTGGCCGGCATGACCGATCCCGAGCAGAAGCGCAAGATCATCGGCGCCGCCTTCATCGACGTGTTCGAGTCGGAGGCGCAGAAGCTCGGGTCGTTTGGTTTCCTGGGACAGGGAACGCTGTATCCGGACGTGATCGAGAGCGTCTCGGTCATCGGGCCGTCGCACGTGATCAAGAGCCATCACAACGTCGGCGGTCTCCCCGAGCGGATGCGATTCAAGCTGGTCGAGCCGTTGCGGCTCCTGTTCAAGGACGAGGTGCGACGCGTCGGCAAAGAACTCGGGCTGGACGACGAGTTCGTGTGGCGGCAGCCGTTCCCCGGACCGGGACTGGCCGTGCGGATTCTCGGCGAGGTCACGGCGCCGCGACTGGCACTCGTCCGGCGGGCCGACCACATCGTCGCCGAGGAAGTGAAGCGCGCCGGCTGGTACCGGAGGCTCTGGCAGTCGTTCGCCGTGCTGCTGCCGGTGCAGAGCGTGGGCGTGATGGGAGACGCCCGGACGTACGAGTACACGATCGCGATTCGCGCGGTCGAGAGCCGCGACGGCATGACGGCGGACTGGGCCCGCCTGCCGCACGAGCTGCTCGCCACGATTTCGTCGCGGATTGTGAACGAAGTGAAAGGCATCAACCGCGTCGTCTACGACATCAGCTCGAAGCCGCCGTCGACGATTGAATGGGAGTAGGAATGAAATTGCTGATTGCTGATTGCTGAGTTGCTGCAATTGGCGCGGTCGACAAGGACCGCGCCAATGCACATTCAATCAATCAGCAATCTCAATCGAACATTCAGCAATCAGCATTCCGCATCCGCAATCGTCTATGTCCGACTTCGTCCACCTTCACCTCCACTCCGAGTATTCGCTGCTCGACGGCGCGTGCCGGATCGAGGAGCTGCTGGATCGTGCGGCGGAGTTGCGGATGCCGGCCGTGGCCATCACCGAGCACGGGAACATGTTCTCGTCGGTGATCTTTCATGATCAGGCACGGAAGCGCGGGTTGAACCCGATCCTCGGCTGCGAGGTGTACGTCGCACCGGGCGACCGGCGGACGAAGAGTGGCACTCCCGGCGAGACGGCGAATCACCTGGTGCTGCTCGCGGAAAACCTCGCGGGCTATCACAACCTCATCAAGCTGGTCTCGGCGGGCTACACCGAAGGGTTCTACTACAAGCCACGAATCGACAAGGAGCTGCTGGCGCAGCACGCCGCCGGCCTGATTGGCCTCAGCAGTTGTCTGAAAGGAGAGGTGGCAACCGGGATTCGGACCGAGCAGCAGCAGAAGGCGATCGCGGCGGCCGCCGCGTACCGCGACATCCTGGGCCCTGATCATTTCTTCCTGGAAATGCAGTATCAGGGGATCGACGAACAGCGAACCGTCAACGTCGGTCTTCAGCCCATCGCCCGGGATCTCGGCCTTCCCCTGGTCGTCACGAACGATGTCCACTACCTGCAGAACTCAGACTTCAAGCCTCACGACGTGCTGCTCTGCATCGGAACCGGCAAGTCGGTCAACGACACCGAGCGCTTGCGGTACCACGGCGACCAGTTCTACCTGAAGACTTCCGAGGAAATGGCGGACGTCTTCAAGGACTTTCCCGACGCGCTGGCGAACACGGCTCGAATTGCCGAGCGCTGCCACGTCGATTTGTCGAGCACGACCAATCACCTGCCCAACTTCGACGTCCCGGCCGGTTTCACCCTCGACGACTATTTCGAGCACATCGTGCGCGAGGGATTCACGTACCGGCTGCCACGATTGAAGGGCCTCGCGGCCGCCGGGCTCCTCAAGAAAACGATCGACGAGTACGAGCGGCGCCTCAGCTATGAAATCGAGATGATCAAGAAGATGAAGTACCCGGTACTTCCTGATCACCTGGGATTTCATTCGCTACGCGCGCGAACAGGGCATTCCCGTGGGACCCGGGCGCGGATCGGCGGCCGGGAGCTTCGTGGCGTATTGCCTGCGTATCACCGACGTCGATCCCATCGAGTACGACCTGATCTTCGAGCGCTTCCTGAATCCCGAACGCGTCTCGCTTCCGGACATCGACATCGACTTCTGCGAACGGCGCCGCGGAGAAGTGATCGCCTACGTCACGCAGAAGTACGGGCGCGAGAACGTCGCGCAGATCATCACGTTCGGAACCATGAAAGCCCGCGCCGTCGTCCGCGACGTCGCCCGCGTCATGGACATTCCGTATGCGGACGCCGATCGTGTCGCCAAGGCCATCCCGCCTGCGCTGGACATGACCCTGGAGCGTGCGCTCGAAGAGAATCCCGTCCTCAAGGACATGGAGCAGAAGGACGACCGGGTGAAGGAGCTCCTGGCCGTTGCACGGCGCCTCGAGGGCATGACGCGCCATGCCTCGGTGCATGCCGCAGGCGTGGTCATTGCTCCACGGCCGTTGACCGAATTCGTTCCTCTCTACAAGAGTCAGAAGGACGAAATCGTCACGCAGTGGGCGATGAAGGAGGTCGAGCGGATGGGCCTCCTCAAGATGGATTTCCTCGGCCTGAGCACGCTCACCCTCATCCGCGACGCGCTCGACGAAATCAAGCGCACCGAGGGAATCGATCTCGATATCGACGCGATTCCACTGACCGACGCGAAGACCTTCCAGCTCTTCTGCGAAGGCCAGACCTACGGGGTCTTCCAGTTCGAAAGCTCCGGGATGCGGGAGCTGCTTCGAAAAGCCAAACCGGAACGGCTGGACGACCTGATCGCGCTGAACGCGCTGTACCGCCCGGGCCCGCTGAAGAGCGGGATGGTGGACGACTACATCTCGCGCAAGCAGGGGAAGACGGAGGTCAAGTACGAGCTGGGGCAGCTCGCGCCGATCCTGCAGGACACCTACGGCGTCATCGCGTACCAGGAGCAGGTCATGCGCATCGCCGCGGTGCTGGCCGGCTTCACGATGGGCCAGTCCGACGTGCTGCGAAAAGCCATGGGGAAGAAGGATCCCAAGGTCATGGCCAAGCAGCGCGAGGCGTTCGTGACCGGTGCGGTCAAGAACGGCGTCAGCGAGAAGAAAGCCACGAAGATCTTCGACCTGATGGAGTTCTTCGCGGGGTACGGCTTCAACAAGTCGCATTCGACGACCTACGCCTGGGTCGCGTATCAGACGGCGTTCCTGAAAGCCAACTACCCGGCGCACTTCATGGCGGCGCTGTTGACCATTGAAGCCGCCAACACGGACAAGCTGGCGATGTACCTGGGAGAGTGCCGCGACCTCGGGGTCACCATCCTGCCGCCCGACATCAATTCGAGCCAGATGGCATTTACGGTCGTGAACGGGGCGGTACGGTTCGGACTGTGTGCGGTCAAGAACGTCGGCGAAGGCGCAATCCTGTCGATGCTCGCCGTGCGCCAGCAACTGGGCCGCGTCGATTCGCTCTACGGCCTGTGCGAGCACTCGGACCTGCGCCTGGTCAACAAGCGGGTGCTCGAAAGCCTCGTCAAGGCTGGCGCGCTCGACTCGCTGCTTCCGGCATCGACCGGGAGCGTCGCCGCACGCCGGGCGCGGCTGTTCGGCGCGGTCGACAAGGCGATCGAGAACGGCGGCCGGCACCAGCGCGATCGAGAGAAAGGACAATCGCAGCTCTTCGGCGGCTCCGAAGACGGCGGCGCGTCGGCGGTGGCCACGTTGCCGGATGCCCCGCCCTGGACCGAGATTCAGCAGCTCGCTGGCGAGAAGGAAGCGCTCGGCCTCTACATGAGCGGCCATCCGCTCGATCGGTTCAACGACGAGCTGAAGACGTTCGGCGCGCGCCGCGTTGCCGACCTCACGGCTTCCGAAGCCGACATCTGGGTCGGCGGCATCGTCTCAGGCCTGCGTCCGTTGAAAACCCGGAAGGGAGATCGGATGGCGGTCTTCATGCTGGACGACGTGGCCGGCACCGTGGAAGTCGTGGTGTTTCCGGAGACATTTTCGAAGCACGGATCGCTCGTCGAGAACGACGCCATGCTTCTCGTTCGAGGCAAGCTCGAGAAAGACGACGAATCGGCGCGCATCGTGTCGACCGAGCTGATGCCGATCGCGGCGCTCAAAGAGAAGACCACGCGGGAAGTGATCATCCACCTCCGGCAGTCGTCGCAGGCGCGGACCACGCTCGAGGCGCTGGCGGAATTGCTGGGGCGGCACCGCGGCGATCGCCGCGTGTCTCTGGAACTGGACGTCAGCGGTCCACCGCCGATGCGCGTTCGCGCCGACGTCGCCCAGCGCGTGCGTCCCTCGGACAAACTCGTGGCCGAGGTGGAGCAGATTTGCGGCAGCGGAGCGGTGGAGTTGAGGTGACGCTGGGGCGAGCGACAGCCACCCCCAAGAGCACACAAGAGAAAGAGAGAATGGGAGTATTTCTTGGTTTCTCCCTTTCTCCTCTTCTCCTGTGAGATCTTGGCACGCGCGCGGATGTCCAGCGCGCGCACGCTGACAGTGACATATGCCGGACTTACTTGAATTCGAAGAACCGAGTCGGTGTGCTGCTGAAGGAGATCGAGGCGCTCAGCCTGATGCCGCGTACCGCCGATCGGGAGCGCTCGATCGAGACGCTGCGCCGCGCGCGCCGACGAGATCCGGGCGGAGCTCTACGCGAACCTGACACCGTGGCAGCGGGTCCTCGTGGCCCGGCATCCAAACCGCCCCAACACGTTGGACTACGTCGAGCGCCTGTTCACGGGTTGGGACGAGCTCCATGGCGATCGCCGGTTTGCCGACGACCACGCAATCGTCTGCGGCTTTGCCGACTACCGCGGTCAACCGGTCGCCGTGGTTGGCCACCAGAAGGGTGGCGGCGACACCAAGCAGAAAATCTACCGGAACTTTGGCTACGCGCGCCCGGAGGGTTATCGCAAGGCGCTGCGGATCATGCAGCTCGCGCAGAAGTTCAGCCGGCCGATCCTGGTCTTCATCGATACGCCGGCGGCATACCCGGGCGTCGAGTCCGAGGAGCGCGGGGTCGCCGAGGCCATCGCGTTCAACTTGCGTGAAATGGTGATGCTCGAGGTGCCGATCGTCGTGCTCGTCTGCGGCGAGGGCGGCAGCGGCGGCGCGCTCGGAATCGCGATCGGCGATCGCGTCCTCATGCAGGAGTTCTCGGTCTACAGCGTCATCCCCCCCGAAGGGTGTGCCGCGATTCTGTGGCGGGACGCGAACCGCAAGATCGAGGCGGCGGAAGCGTTGAAGATCACGGCGCCCGACATGCTCGCGCTCGGATTGATTGACGCGATCGTGCCGGAACCAACGGGCGGGGCCCACAACAACGCAGACGCCGCGACGGCGCTGGTCGACCAGGCGCTGTCCGCGGCACTGGCCGAGGTCTCCAGCTTGTCTGTCGACGCGCGACTCGGCGCCCGATACGACAAGTTCCGCAAGATGGGCGAGGAGCGCAGCGCGTTCGTCGATGCGAACGCGCTGCCCTTCGACGATTTACCGAAAGCCTGAGCCTGGAGCCTTGAGCCCGACACGATGAAATCCCTTCTCTGGCAGCACCTGCCGTGCAACGACGAAGAGGCTGCGAGGCTGGCGTCTGCCCTCGACGTGCACCCGATGATTGCGCGGCTGCTGTGCCTCCGCGGCCTCACCGATGTGGCTGAAGCCACACGGTTTCTGAATCCATCGCTCTCTCACCTTCACGATCCCTTCAAACTGACCGACATGGATCGGGCGGTCGATCGGATCGAGCGCGCACTGGCGCAGCGGGAGCGGATCGCGATCCACGGTGACTACGATGTGGACGGCATCACGTCGACCGTCATCCTGCGGCGCGCGCTCGAAATGCTCGGCGGTGACGTCGTGCATTTCATCCCTGAGCGGCTGCGCGACGGCTACGGCCTTCAGCGGCCGGCCATCGAGCGGCTCCACGCCGAGCGCGTGGCGCTCGTGGTCTCCGTCGACTGCGGCATCCGGAGCACCGATGCGGCCGCGCGCGCGCGCGAGCTCGGTCTCGATCTCATCGTCACCGATCACCATGAGCCGGACGGGACGCTGCCGGCAGCCCTGGCCGTCATCAATCCAAAGCGCCCCGATTGCACGTATCCCGACAAGCACCTCGCTGGCGTCGGCGTCGCCCTCAAGCTGGTGCAGGCGCTCTGCCAGCGTGCCGGCAAGGACAAATGGCTGCCGGCCTTTGTGAAGATTGCCGCGATCGGCACCCTGGCGGACGTCGTCCCGCTGGTCGGCGAGAACCGCGTCATCGCCCGGCTCGGCCTGGCGTCGCTGAGCCGCGGACCTCACACGATCGGCCTGCGATCGCTGCTCGACGCGTCGGGCTTGAGCGGCAAAACCATCGACAGCTACCAGGTCGCGTTCATGCTGGCGCCGCGGGTCAACGCGGCGGGACGGATGAGCACGCCGGATATCGCGACGCGGCTGCTGCTGGCCACCGACGAGGCCCTGGGAGATGAAGCGCGCGCGCTGGCGCAGCAGCTCAATGACGAAAACCTCCGGCGGCAGCAGGAAGAAGCCGAGCTCGTCGCGGAGGCCCGAAAAGCCATCGAAACCGACCCCGCCGTCGGCGCTCACAACGTGCTGGTCGTCGGGGGAGACGGGTGGCACCGCGGGGTCATCGGTATCGCGGCTTCGAAGCTCGTCGACACGTTTCACAAGCCGGCGATTGTCCTGTCGGTCGACGGAGACGTGGCCCACGGATCGTGCCGGAGCATCCCGGATTTCGACATGCTGGCGGCGCTCGAAAGCTGCTCGGATGTCTTCATCAGGTTCGGCGGACACAAGCAGGCGGCAGGTCTCACGATGGAGACCGCGCGGCTGCCGGAATTCCGCGCCCGGATCAACGCGCACGCGGATCAGGTGCTCGAGCCGGATCAGCTTCGACCACGCCTGCGAATCGACGGCCCACTGAGCCTGCGCTCGATTACGCCGTCCCTGATGCGCGATCTCGACACCATGGGACCATTCGGCATGGCGAACCCGAGGCCGGTGTTCCACGCGAGCGGGGTCGAGATCGTCGACGGTCCCCGCACGTTGAAAGAACGCCATCTCAAGATGACATTCAGCCAGGACGGCCGCCGGTTCCGCGCCATCGCGTGGCGGGCCGCCGAACGCGCCGACTTCCTCAATCAGAACCGCGCCGCCGTCAACCTGGCTTTCTCGCTCGAAAAGAACGAGTTCCAGGGAGAGACGTATCTCGAACTCTCCGTCGCCGATTTCAAGGGCATGAGCGACGGAGAGTGACAGAATTGCTGATTGTCGATTGCTGATTGCTGATTTGGCGGTGTCTGGCGACACCGCCCTACAATTAAGAATCCATCTCGCTGCGCCGCGTTAACAATCGAGAATCAATCGACAATCAGCAATCGACAATCAGCAATCCTCCATGGCTTGGCAGAAAAAAGCCCGCATCGTCATCGCGCTGTTCGTGGTCGTCTTCGTGGCGATCGTCGTGGTCGCCTTGCGTCAGCGCAAGGCGCCGCCGGCAGCCGCGCCGATTTCAGAGCGCCGCGACAAGGACTGCATCCTGGAGAACAACACCGGTGGCCACTACGAGCAGACGAAGGACGGCAAGGTCGTGTTCGGCGTCAAGTTCGGAGCGCAATGCAGCTATCCGGATGGACGATCGAAGTTCGGCAATGGCGTCGAAATCACCTCGACCAACAACGGCAAGCCCTTTACCGTCATCAGCCGTGAGGCCAATGTCGTCCAGTCCGGCGACGAGCTCAAGACGGCGCACTTCGTCGGCTCGGTGAAACTCACGAGCGAAGGCACCGAGGTCACGACCGAGGAGGCCAACTACAATCAAGCGGAAGGCAAGCTGACGGTCCCTGGGGCCGTCGCGTTCAAGAAGGGGCGGATGCAGGGCACCGGCGTGGGCGCGACCTACGACTTCAATCGTGAGGTGCTCTGGCTGTTGACGAAGCCGCACATTACGGTCGCACCAGATGACAAGGGCCAGGACGCGCTCGATGCGACGGCGGAGGCAGCCGGCCTGGCCCGCGCGGAGCATTACCTGAAGCTCACGCGGACCGCGCACATCCACGGCGAGGGGCGCGATATCGACGCGGATGACATCACGATTTTCCTGACTGAGGACAACGAGAAGGTGCAGCAACTGGAGCTGCGCGGGAACAGCCGCATCGCCGGGAGCGGCGACAGCAGCGGCCCGCGGAACATGTCTGCTCGAGACATCGATCTGATGTACGCCGCCGACGGCCGAACGCTGCAGCATTCGAAGCTCGTCGAGAACGCGGTCGTACAGCTGGCGGGAGAGGGGAATGCTCCCGGCAAGCGCATCGCTGGCAAGACCGTGGAGCTGGCGATGTCGCCTGACGGAAAAACGGTGACGAACCTCAACGCGTCCGAGAACGTGCAGGTCGATATTCCGCCGGACGGAGACGCGCCGGCGAAGCGGATACGCTCGGCAACGCTCACCGCGATCGGCGCTCCAGGAACCGGTCTTCAGAACGCGACCTTCGGCGGAAATGTCGACTACCGCGAAAGTCGTGAGGCCCGCGGCGCCCTGGCGGCCGTCGATCGCCAGGCGCGCGCCATCAGCCTGATCGTCGCAACCAAGCCGGGTTTCGGCGCCCTCGAGCAGGCCGACTTCCACGGCAACGTGCACTTCACGGATGGACCGCAAGTCGTCGCCGACGCCACGCACGCCCTGTATCACGTCGATCGCGATCAGATCGATCTGTCTCCCTCGGCCGAGCCCGGCCCGCCGGCACCAAGGGTCAGCGACGGGCGCGTGACCGTGGAAGCGCGGACGATCGAGTTCGCGTTGACCTCCCGGAAGCTGAAGGCCGAAACGAAGGTGCGAAGCTCGATGCTGCCGCAGGACAAGGGTCAGACTGGGGTCAAACCAGGGTCAGACCGGGGTCAGACCCCAGCCCCGGCGACCCGGAACGACGATCAGCCGCACGTCCCGGCGCTCCTCAAGCAGGATCAACCCGTAACCGTGACGTCAAACCGCCTCGAGTACGATGGGGCCGCCGGCCACGCGGTCTACATCGGCAACTCCCGGCTCTGGCAGGGCGATACCAAAATCAACGCCGACACGATCGTCGTCGACGACAAGACCGGCAACCTCGAGGGACGGACGAACGTGCACACCGAGATGATGCTGGACGAGGTCGACCAGAAGACCGGTGTGCGCAAGTCAACGAAGTCCACCGGCGAGTCGGAGACCTTCGTGTACGATGACGCGAAGCGATTGGCCACCTACACGACCAAGTCCCATTTGATAAGCCCTCAGGGAGATCTGACGGCCGAGAAGCTCGAACTCTTCCTGGCCAAGGAGACCAACGAACTCGAGCGCATGGAGGGCTACGGCGCCAACGGCAACGTCGTCGTCAAGGAAACCACCAGGGTGGCCACCGGCGCGCGATTGACCTACACCGCGAAGGACGACACGTATCACATGACGGGCACGCCGGTTGAGTGGGTCGAGATCGCTCCAAACGACTGCAAGAAATCGCTCGGCACGGTGCTGACATTCCAGCGCGGGGTCGATTCCGGCAAGATGACGGGCAACGATCTCATCCGAACGTCAAGCGCGCCAATCGCGTGTCCGACGGGAACGCGTTAGTCCCGCATGGCCACGCTTCACACGAGCGACCTCACCAAGTCCTACAGCGGCCGCACCGTCGTCAAGGGCGTCAATCTCGATATCTCGTCAGGCGAAGTCGTCGGGCTGCTCGGCCCCAACGGCGCTGGCAAAACGACGACGTTCTCGATGGTCGTCGGCTTGACGGCGCCCGACACGGGCCGCGTCCTGCTCGACGGCGCGGATGTGACCGATGACCCCATGTACGTGCGCGCCCGCAAGGGGATTGGGTATCTGCCGCAGGAAGCCTCCATCTTTCGCGGGCTCAGCGTCGAAGACAACATCATGGCCATCCTGGAGACGCTGCCGCTCGACGCGGGCGGGCGCCGAACCAGGCGCACGGAACTCCTGGCCGAGTTGGGACTGACACCGCTCGCGAAATCTCCTGCGTACACACTGTCGGGCGGAGAGCGCCGGCGGGTCGAAATCACGCGGGCGCTGGTCGTCTCGCCGAAGTTCATGCTTCTGGACGAACCGTTTGCGGGAATCGACCCGATAGCCGTCACCGACATTCAGAAGATCATTTTTCACCTCAAGGAGCGCGGCATCGGCGTGCTGATAACGGACCACAACGTGCGGGAAACACTGAGGATCACCGATCGCGCGTATATCGTCCACGACGGGGCCATTTTCCGCAGCGGAACGCCCGACAGCCTCGCCGCCGACGAAGAGGTCAAACGGATTTACCTCGGCTCGGAGTTCCGATTGGACTAAGATTGGAAGGGACGGACACGGCCCACTCGACTCATGGCGATTCAGCAGAAACTCCATACCAAGCTCGTTCAAAAGCTCATCCTGACACCATCGCTGCAGCAGGCGATCAAGCTGTTGCCGATGTCGACCCTCGAGCTCGCGGACCTGCTGAACCAGGAAATGGTCGAGAATCCGCTGCTCGAAGAAGTCCCGACCGAAGAACTCCAGCCCGCCGAGCAACAGCAGCAACAGGAGAAGCCGCCCGACCAGCAGCCCGCCGATAAAGGCGACTCCTGGGACGATGCCGATTACGAATACTTCTTTGGCGACTACCTGGACGACGGGTATCGCTCCCGGACGCCGTCAGAGGTCAAGGAGCTGCCGCCCATCGAGAACACGCTCTCGACGGCCGCCTCCCTCTCGGACCACCTCCTCTGGCAGCTCTCCCTTCAAACAGACGACGATCGGCTCAAGGAAATAGGCAGCGCGATCATCGGCAACCTCGACGACGACGGGTACCTGGTCGCCTCGGTCGAGGAGATTGCCGCGATGGGGGAGTGGCCGGTCGCCGATGTCGAGCGGGCGCTGCAGCACGTGCAGACGTTCGACCCGATCGGCGTCGCCGCGCGCGATCTCCAGGAATGCCTGTGGCTGCAAATCCGTCATCTGTCGCTCGAAGGAACGCCGACCGAGAAGATCGTCACCGAGCACCTGCGGCTCCTGCAGAATCACCAGGTCCCCGAAATCGCCCGCAAGCTGGGAATCTCGCTCGACGACCTCAAGGAGCACGTCGAGATCATCCGTAATCTCGACCCGAAGCCAGGCAGCCGCTACAACCCGTCGCAGTCCCAGTACGTGATCCCGGACGTGTATGTCGTCAAGGTCGAGGATCAGTACGTGGCGGCACTGAACGAAGAAGGCCTGCCGCAGCTTCGAATCAGCCCCGTCTACCGCCGGCTGCTCGACAAAACAGGCGCCGGGGGCGGGGAGCAGAACGACGAAACGCGCGCGTATGTGAAGGACAAGTTCCGGTCCGCGCTCTGGCTGATCAAGTCGGTCGATCAGCGGCAGAAGACCATTCACAAGGTGGCGACGAGCATCATCAATTTCCAGAGGGAGTTCCTGGATCACGGGATCGAGTACCTGAGGCCTCTCGTGCTGCGCGACGTCGCGAACGACATCGGCATGCACGAATCAACGGTCAGCCGCGTCGTCAACAACAAGTACATGCACACGCCGCAGGGCGTGTTCGAACTGAAATACTTTTTCCATAGCGGGATCAGCAGCTCGTTCGGCGAGAGCGTCTCGTCGGTTACGATCAAGCAGCGCATCCGCAAGATCATCGAGAACGAGGATCCACGGAAGCCGCTGAGCGATTCGAAGATCGTCAGCATCCTTCAGAAGGAAGGGCTGATGCTCGCGCGCCGCACGATCGCGAAATACCGCGAAGAACTGAAGATCCCGACGTCGAATCAGAGGAAAGTGCTTTTCTAAAACTTCCGCGCGTCAGCGCTGGAAGCTCTCGATTATGCGACTCGACATTACCGGCCGGCACTTGGAGATCACGCCTCCCGTGCGGCAATTGATAACGAAGCGGTTGTCCCATCTCGAGCGCCTTCTCAACGACGCGGCCGTGTCCGCCACCGTCACGCTCAGCAAGGAAAAGTACCGGCTCCGCACCGAGATTGCGGTCCACACGAAGGGCGACCACCTGCTGCGCGGCAATGGCGAGGGGAGTGCCTGGCCGATTTCGATCCGCCAGGCGACCCAGAAGATCGAGCAGCAGGCGCAAACGCTGAAGGGCAAGTGGGACGGCCGAAAGCGCAAGGCAGCGCCGCGAGTCGTCCGGTCCGTGCCGGGCGAGTCGATCGCGGTGCCACGGATCGTGAAGAACACGCGATATGCCGTCAAGCCCATGTCGATCGAGGACGCGGCGCTGCGGGTCGACGGCGACGCCGAGGCGTTCGTCGTGTTCCGCAACGCCGAGACCGACGCCGTGAGCATCCTGTACCGGCGGAAGGACGGCAATCTGGGATTGATCGAGCCGGAGTAGCCTCTCTTACGGACAGCCGCCTGAGACCGTGACCCGCGCATCCGCCATTTCCGAGACCCGAGCCCCGATCCCGTGCTGATTCACGTGGGTTTGCCGCAATGACCGAATCCGCCGAGCCGCGCGGTGTCAGCGTCGCCACGGTCCTGCGCGATGTCGCCGAGTCCCAGGCGCTGGATCTGGAGCTGCTGGCGGGTGCGGCTGGCGTCGAACGCCGCATCACAATCCCTCACACGCAGAAAACCGGCCTCGCCCTCTCGGGCTTCGATGCCTACCTGCGCCCGGGCCGCGTGCTCGTGTTTGGCACGAGTGAGGTGCGGTACCTCGAGACGCTGACGGCGGACGGCCGCGCAACCGCCCTGCGCAGGGTCTTCAGTCACGACCTGCCTTGCCTGCTCGTGACGGGCGCCGCGACGCCTCCGCCTGAAACGATCGCCGAGGCCGATCGCGCAGGCGTGCCGCTGCTTCGGTCGCGCACACCGACCCCGGAAGCCATTTCCCGACTGTCGGCCCTGCTGGACTCGCATCTTGCCGCGCGCGGAATCGTGCATGGCGTGCTCATGGACATCCTGGGCCTGGGGGTGCTGGTCGTGGGGGAGAGTGGCATCGGCAAGAGCGAGTGCGCGCTCGATCTCGTCGTGCGAGGCCACCGGCTGGTGGCCGACGACGTGGTGGAGCTCAGGTGCCGGGCCCAGTCGTTTCTGATTGGCACGTGCCCGCAGCTGACGCGGAATCACATGGAGATCCGCGGCCTCGGGTTGATCAACGTCCAGGATCTCTTCGGCGTGGCCTCGACCCGCTCGTCGAAGCGCGTCGAGCTGGTCGTCCAGCTCGAACGCTGGGAGCACGGCCGGGAGTATGATCGCCTCGGTCTCGATGACGAGTTCTACGAAACGCTCGGCGCCCGCATTCCGATGATCCGGATGCCGGTCGCACCCGGGCGCAACGTCGCGATCCTCGTGGAGGTTGCCGCGCGGAACCAGCTGCTGCGCGTCCGCGGACGTCACGCCGCGCGCCGCCTCGTGAACCGCCTGAACGATCGCCTCGGAGGGCGGCCGCCCGATATCGAGCCTGGAGAGGATCGCTGATGCGTGAGAAGCGCCATGCCGCCAGGCGCGCCGCGCGCACGGCCGTCACGTCCAGGTTTGTCGTTCTCACCGGACTGTCGGGGTCTGGAAAATCACAAGCCATCCGCGCGCTGGAAGACCTGGGTACTTCTGCGTAGACAACCTGCCGGTCACGCTGCTGCCGATGCTCGCCGAGCTGACGCTGCGCGCCGGCACGGAGATCTCGCGCGCGGCGGTCGTCGTGGACGTGCGCGAAGGCAAGATGCTGAAGGAGTTTCCGCGCGTCTACAAGAGCCTCAAGACGAGAAAGAACCTGAATCCGGCGTTGATCTTTCTCGAAGCGGCGGAACCGACGCTGGTTCGACGCTTCAGCGAGACGCGACGTCCGCATCCGCTGGCGCCGGATCGGTCCGCCATCGAGGGCATCCGCGAGGAACGCGAGGCGATGCGGGCGATCCGCAAGCTGGCGGACCACGTCATCGACACGTCGGAGATGACCGTGCACGAGCTCCGGCACGTGTTCACCGGCGTCGCCGCCGGCAGCACGCCCGGGTCGCAGCTGGTCGTCACGATCTTGAGCTTCGGGTTCAAGCACGGCATCCCGGTCGACTCGGATTTGTTGTTCGACGTGAGGTTCCTCCCGAACCCTCACTTCGTGCCGGCGTTGCGGCCGTATACCGGCCGGGATCAAGAGGTCGTCCGCTACCTCGATCGCGCGAGCGCCACGCACGAGTTCCTGGATCACACGCTCAACCTGCTGAAATTCCTGATTCCGCAATACGCCCATGAAGGCAAGACGTATCTGACGATCGGCATCGGATGCACAGGCGGCCGGCACCGATCTGTGGCCATCGCCGAGGCGCTCCGGAAGGGGCTGGCGGGGATTCCAGGGGTCAGGCTGCGGGTCAAGCACAGGGATATTGCGAATGAATAGCTGCTGGCGAAGCCTGCGGCCCGAGCGACCCTTCGACAAGCTCAGGGTCGTCCTGAGCAACGTCGAAGGACGAGGCGACGGGTGCTCGCCGAAGCGCTTCGCGCGAAGGCGGACGCGAGCGAGGGCAGCGAAGCGCAGCCACGCGAACGGAGCGAGCCGACGAAGCGGCTCGCGAGAGAGCGTGTAGGGGAGTCCGAGGGGCGAAGCCCCTCGGAGTGATTATGAAATTGGGTATCGTCGTCGTCACCCACGGCCAATTGGCGACGGAACTCGTCAACTCTGCAGAGATGATCGTCGGCGATCTGCCGCATTTCGCGGCGGTGTCGATCGGGTGGCACGAGGATGTCGACCACGCGCGCGAGGCCATTGGCGTCGCGATTGAGCGGGTGCGGGCGTCGGCCGGTGGGAGCCCTGAGGAACCGGTGGACGTGCTCGTGTTGACGGATATGTTCGGCGGCACTCCGGCAAACCTCGCGGTCACGTTCGTGAGCGAACACGTCGAGGTCATCACCGGTGTGAACCTGCCGATGCTCATCAAGCTTGCGCGTCCTCAGAAGCCGGCCGAGCTGGCGGCGGTGGCGCGCGAAATGCGGGAGCATGGACGAAACGCCATCTGGGTGGCGTCGGACCTGTTGAAAGGCGAGAAACCGTGACGCGCTCGGCGGTCACGATCCTCAACCCGCTGGGGCTGCACGCGCGGGCGGCCGCCCGTTTCGTGCACGCGGCCAGCGCTTTTACCTGCCGCATCCGCGTCGGTCGCGGAGGGCGGGAGGTCGACGGCAAAAGCATCATGGGACTTCTGCTGCTCGCCGCTTCCAGGGGAAGCGAAATCATCATCTCGGCGGACGGACCCGACGAGGACGCCGCGGTGGCGGCACTGTGCGCGCTGATCGAACGCGGGCTGGACGAGGCGCCATGCGTCTGAGCGGCCTCGGCGTCTCGCCCGGGATCGGCATCGGCAAGGCGCTGATGCTGAAACGAGGCGCACAAAATCTTCGCTTCCGTATTCCGGCCGCGCGAGTCGGCCGCGAGCTCGAGCGGCTCGCCCAGGCGCGTCAGCGCTCGCGCGAGCAGCTGCAGCAAATCCGGGAACGGATCGCAACGTCGGTCGGCTCCGAACACGCGTACCTCTTCGACGCGCAGCTGCTGATGCTGGACGATGCGATGCTGATCGATCGCGCGGCGGACATCATCCGGACCGAGCAGTTGAACGCCGGATCGGCGCTCGAGCGCGCGCTCGGTGAGATCTCGGCGCTCTTCGATCAGGTCGAAGATGCCTACCTCCGCGAACGCCAGGGCGACATCGGCGACGTCGTCGGGCGGCTCTGCATGAACCTGCGGACCGGGGGCGACCCGATGGCACCGTTCACGGATCTCGAGGGCCCGCTCGTGCTCGTCGCCGACGAGTTGACGCCGTCGGTGATCGCGCAACTCGATTGGCAGAGGTTCGCCGCGTTCGTCACCGACGCCGGCAGCTGGACCTATCACACCGCCATCCTCGCGCGTTCGATTCACGTGCCGGCCGTCACCGGCCTGCGCAATGCGAGCACGCTGATTTCGCCGGGCGCCATGCTCGCCGTGGATGGCGCGACCGGCGAGGTCTTTGTCGATCCGGACTCGGCGACGCTCGAGCACGTGCGAGCCCGGCAGCAGCGGCGCGCGCAGTACGAACAGTCGCTGGAGGAATACCGGCGCCTGGCGCCGGTCACCGAAGACGGGATCCAGATCCGCGTCGACGCCAACGTCGAGTCCCCCGACGACGCGGTGAGGGCGCGCGAGGCAGGCGCGGAAGGGATAGGGCTGTTCCGGTCTGAATTCCTGTTGGCCGGGGGCGGGCAGGACGCGCTGACGGAGGAGACGCAATACAACGCCTATGCACGGCTGGTCGAGAGCATGGCGCCCGGCCGTGTCACGATTCGGACGTTCGACGTCAGCGAGACTCAGCTTTCTCAACTTCCCGGGATCGAAGGGACCAGGGCCCCGCTCGGCCTCCGGGGCGTCCGCCTCAGCCTCGCAATGGACGACGTCTTCCAGGCGCAGTTGCGCGCGCTGCTGCGTGCCGCCGCGCACGGGCCCTTGCGTGTGATGTTCCCGTTCGTGTCGGGCGTGGAAGAGCTCCGTGCAGCGCGTGCGGCGGTCATTCGCGCCGCCGAGACGCTGCGGGCGCGCGGGACGGCGGTGCCGCCGGTTCCGATAGGCGTCATGATCGAGGTGCCATCAGCCGTGGTGACGGCCGACCTGCTGGCGGAGCACGCCGACTTCTTCAGCATCGGCACGAACGATCTGATCCAGTACTGCCTGGCCGTCGATCGCACGGACGATCGCGTCTCGAACCTCTACGAGCCGCTACATCCGGCGATCGTCCGGATGCTTCGCATGGTGTCGCGCGCGGCGCGCCGGCGCGGCATTCCAGTGTCCGTGTGCGGCGAAATGGCGGCGGACCCCGTTGTCCTTGCGCTGCTGGTAGGGCTCGGCCTGACGGAGTTCAGCATGGCGCCCACCGCGATTCCTCTCGCGAAGCAGGCGCTTCGAGGGCTGCGCGCGTCGGAGGCAGCAGGCATTGCCGCTCGCGCCATTCGCGCGCGGACGGCCGCCGAAGTCGAGAAACTTCTCGCGGACTTCTTGTCGTCCAGGAGCCATGTCAAGAGCTAAGGAGCGCACACGTGTCTGAGCAGGTCGCGAAAATCGACAAACCCTGGGGCTACGAGCTGCACTGGGCGAAGACGGATCGATATGTCGGAAAGGTGATTCACATCGACGCCGGGCATGCGCTGAGCCTCCAGTATCACAACCAGAAGGATGAAACGATCTACCTCGCCTCGGGCCGGCTGCTGTTCGAGATCAAGGAAGGCGACGAGCTGGTCAAGCGCGAGATGAAGCCGGGCGAGGCGGTCCATGTCACGCCGAAGACGGTCCACCGCATGACCGCCATCACCGACTGCGATGTGTTCGAGGTCTCGACGCCAGAGCTTCACGACGTCGTCCGGCTGGAGGATCGGTACGGCTGTACGACGTGATGTCAACGTTGGCCACCGGCGCGTGCTGCAGAAGGTGCGTACTGACGGGACGACAGTTCGTGATTGACCTTGTAAACAGCCGCGTCACAAAATGGCGAGACTCCTGGAACAATTGGTGAATTCGTGAATTGCGTGAATTCGTGAATCTGGCGAATTGCTGGAACCGGGAGTCGTGCGACGCGGTGAAGTCGAAAGGACTTTTTCGATGGGCAGTGTGAATAAAGTGATTCTCGTGGGCAATCTCGGACGCGACGCGGAGCTGCGCTACACGCCGGGCGGCGCGCCGGTTGCGACGCTCAACCTGGCCACGACGGAAATCTGGAACGACAAGGCTGGTCAGCGCCAGGAGAAGACCGAGTGGCACCGCGTCGTCCTGTGGGGCAAGACCGCGGAGAGCCTGAATGAGTATTTGACGAAGGGCAAACAGATCTACGTCGAGGGACGGCTTCAGACCCGGCAGTGGGACGACAAGGATGGCAACAAGCGCTACACCACCGAGATCCGCGGCGACCGCGTCGTGCTGCTCGGAGGCGGGGGAGGCGGCGGCGCGCGTCAGCAGCAGCCGCGCGGCGCGTCAGTTCCCTCGGAAGAGCACATGGGCGAGCCGGTCTCGGAACTGACGGACGACGATATTCCGTTCTGAACGGCGGCCGGGATCACTTCCCCTTCAGTCCGTCCAATCGCTGCTTGGCGAGGAAGTTTTCCGGCGCCGACGGGTACTTCTGCATGACGGTCTCGAACGCCTTCCGCGCCTGATCGAGCTGCTTCAGCTCGGTGTAGGTGAGTCCCTGCTTGTAATACGCGACGGGCAGCGTGTTGCTTTGCGGGTAGTTCGTGATCACTTTCTGAAACGCGTCGGCGGCCTCACGGTACTTGCCCGCCGCGTAGTACGCATTCCCGATATTCAACTGGGCGTCGTCTGCGAGGTCCGACTTGGGAAAGCTGGCGATGTACGCGTTGAACCCCTGGATCGCGAGATCGAACTGTCCGCCCATGTAGTCGCTGTAGGCGTTGTCGTACATGCGCTGCGGCGAAATGAACGGCGCCGAACCTGCCGGCGTGGTGGGGACTGGCGCGGCCGGCTGACCGGCCGCAGCGGCGCCTGGTTCACCGGCGGCTCCCGGTTCCTGTCCCGGTGCCACCGCTGCAGCCGTCGGCGACGTCCCCGACGCGATCGCCTGCTTGACGGCCTCGAGTTCCTGCGACACGGTCGACAGCCGGACGTTGGTGTCGTCGGCCTTCTCGCGCAGCACGCGCACGCCTTCGACGACGTTGTCGATCAGCAGCTTCTGGTCGGCAAACGCCTTCCGATTCGTGCCCGTCTGATCGTCAATCTTCGTGGTGACGACCTTGAGTGCTTCCGTCAGGCCACCCACCATCTGCTGGAGCTGCTGCTGCTGTTCCTGCAGCATGCGGATTTCCGCCATCAGTTGCTGATGCGCCTTGTCGGCCGCAGCCGCCGGAGTTGCGCCCGCGACCAGCAGCGACAGCACCGCACCCACCGCGAATGCACTGTGCTTCATCATTCGTGCCTCAAAATAGATCGGGTGACTCACTTACTCGTCACGACAAAATGCGCCCGCCGGTTCTTCGACCACGACCCCTCGTCGTGCCCCGGTTCGAACGGGAATTCCTTTCCGTAGCTCACCGTGCGGAGGCGTTCGGCGGGAATGCCGAGCGAGACGAGGTAGTTCCGCGCCGCGAGCGCCCGGCGTTCGCCGAGCGCCAGATTGTATTCTGCCGTACCGCGCTCATCCGAGTGCCCCTCAATCGTGACAATCCACGTCGAATACTTCTTCATCAGCTCAGCGTTGTGACCGAGCGACTGCTGGCCGACGCGCGTCGATCACGTCCTCGTCGTAGGCAAAGAAGACCGGCTGGAACGGGAGAATTCTTGTTGAGCGTATCGATGTCGGTCGACGACAGGTTGTCGGATGCGATCGGCTCAGCCGGCACCGGTACAGGCTCACGGACGGGCTCGGGCGGCCCCGGCGGACGCCCCGTGGTGGTCGAACTCGCGGGCGGGCGGGGGACTGGTCGGCGCGCGCCACCGGCGGCTTCTTCTTCCCGCACGCGCCCACCAGTCGTCAGGGCCACCATCATTGCCACGCACAACGGTTCGTCTCTGCGTCATCGGCTCTCTGCCTTTTCCTTGTGCCTTTTGCTTGTCTGCATTACTTACTGCGCTTGGGGCCCCACTCTTCTGATGCGCCCGGGCACCTCCGGCGTCCGCCTCGCGCTCTGCGCTCAGCGGCCGCTGAGGGTCCGCGCGCTCCCAGATGGGATCCGAGTTGTTTTCCCTTATGCCTTTTCCCTTTTCCCTTCCGCGAAGCGGCCTACTGCGACCAGTTCGGATACCGGTTCATGCCCTGGCGCGTGACTTGCCGGAGGTTCTTGCCGTCGCGGTCGATGAGGAAGATCTGTTCCTTGCCGGCGCGCGTCGACGTAAAAGCGAGGTGACGTCCGTTTGGCGAAAAGGCCGGGCTCTCGTTGCTGCCGACGCCGTCGGTGACGGTCGTCGACGTGCGACTGGCGAAGTCGAAGATCTTGATGTCGTAGCCCGCCCCGCCTCGAGAAGCGTACGCAATCTCGTTGAACGGAGCCGGCGACCAGGTCGGGCGATCGCAGTTCGACTCGTTCGTGATGCGCTGCGGCTCCGATCCGTCGGCGTTCATGATCCAGATTTGCGGCGAGCCGGTGCGGTCGGACGTAAACGCGATCTGATTGCCGGTGGGGGACCAGGTCGGCGTCACGTCGATCGATGGGTGATTCGTCAGGCGCCGCAGATTCGTCCCGTCCCGATTCACCACGTAAATCTCGCTGTTGTGGTCGCGATTCGACGTGAACGCGAGCTGCGTCCCGTCCGGCGACCACGCCGGAAGGAAATTCTGCCGCTCCGAGGAGCCGCCGGCGGGCTTGGACGGCACGCGGCCTTCGTAGATGTACTGAATGAGGATGTCGGGGAAGTCGCTGCGGTACGACGTGTACGCGATGGAGTTGCGATCGGGCGACCAGACCGGCGTGATGTCGAGCGATCGGGAGACGGTGACTCGGGTCTGGTTCTGCGCCGTCGTAGTCGGAAATGTAGATATTGGAGATGCCCCGGTCGACCACGGGGCCCTTCATCCGTTCGCCATCGCGATCGGAGGTGAATGCGAGCTTTGTCCGCGCGACGCCCCTGAGATTGCGCTGCTGCTGATGAATCTCGTCCGACGCGGTATGGGCGTACAGCCGCGGATTCTTGAGGGTGCCGCTGTATTCCTTGCGCCAGCGCAGTGCGCCCGCTCGCCACTTCGATCAGCCGAATCTGCACAGCGACGCCCGCTGGCGTTTTCTTGACCGTTCCAATGATCAACCCGTCCGCGCCGAGCTGCTTCCACTGGTCGAGCGGCACCTGATCGATGGACGTTGCCGGCGGAATCGTCCGGTAGGTATCACGTGGAATCAGGTAGAACTCGCGCTCGAACTCGAGATCGTCCCAGAGGACCTGACCGATCGTCTTGGCGGCCGCGACGGTTTCCGCATCGCTCGTCAATGCTAGAAAATCCGGGACGGCATATTTGGGCGGCAAGCCCGGCGGGCCGTTGATTGAAATGCTGACTTCCCCCTGCTGCCGCGGTGGTTCCTGTGCACCGCCGGGTGGGGGCACTCCCTGGGCAAGCGTCAGCGCAACCGACGCGGCCATCATGGTCAAAGTAAGTGTGCGCATAGGCATGATCAACGATGGTAGTCAAAGTTGAGATGAACCGTCAGCGTGTTTTCCGTGAACTCGCGGGGAAGCGGCGGGATTGCCTTCGTCTTCGCGAGCGCGCGCTGCGATTCCAGATCCAGCAGCGAGATGTTGCTGGACTTTTCAATCTCGACATCGGTCAGCGTCCCATCGCGCCGAACGGTGAATTTGAGTTGTACCAGCCCCGATGCCCCTTGGTTTGGGTTCCAGTTGTTCCTGATGAGATCGACCATCTGGGTGAGATATGCCGGACAACAGAAATTCGCAAAGTCGGTCGTCGCCGCGGTCCCCGACGTGCCGCCACCCGATGGTCGCGTCAGTCCACCGAAAGGAACCGCGTTGGCTCCGGTTTCTGTACGTGCGTCGCCGGTCCTGACTTCCGATCCGGTCGTGGGCTTGCGCGAAGACGACTTGTCGACCGGCCGCTCCGTTCGCTTCGGAGGGTTCTTCAGCGCAGGTGTCGCTTTCGGCTCAGGCGCCACCATCTCAGGCGCCTTCGGCGCCGGCGGCACGACAGGCGCCGGCTTCGTCTCGGTCGCGACTTGCTGAACGGGCGTGTTGGACATTTGTGTCATGCCGCCTGCGTCAGGTCCCGTCCCGCCGCTGAGCGTGATAGTCATCGGCGTCACGGTACTGGCGGACGACGACGACCGCCAGCCTGCCGGCATCACGACGATCGCAACGATCACCATCATGTGCGCGAGGAGCGACACGAGCACCATGCGGTTGACGCTGTCGGCCGCCTGCGAGCGTTCGAGGAGGATGTCGCTGACCGATTCGTGCATGCCCTATCGCTCGACCGGCTTCGTCATCATGCCGACCTTCTCCACGCCGCCTTCTTTCAACTTGTCCCAGACCGCGGCCATCTCCTGGACGGTGACCTGCCCGTCCGCCCGAATGAACACCGACTTGTCCTCGCGCGCCAGAAGCGCCTGTCGAACCCGCTCGCCAAGAAACTGAATTGGAACATCGTCTTTGTCGAGCTGCACCGTTCGCTTCTTTCCGAAGTCCACGGGGACCGTGACATACACCGGCTGCGCCGTCACCGGCGTCGCGCGGCGCGCCTGGGGCAGGTTCACCTGGATGCCTTGCTGCATCATCGGCGCCGTCACCATGAAGATGATGAGCAACACGAGCATCACATCGACGAGCGGCACGACGTTGATCTCCGACAGCGTCGTCGTCACGCGAGCGCCTCGCCCGCGACGTGAGCCGTTCGAGCCTGCGGTTTGGTGGATCTTTGGCACTCTTTAATTCCTGTTCGCGGTTCGCTAGTTCGTTAGTCCGTTAGTTCGCGAACCCGCGAACCGCGACCTGCGAACCGCGAATTAGGTGAAATTCCTCTCACAGATATTCAGAAACTCCAGCGAGAAATCATCCATGTCGGCCGCGAAGTGTTTCACGCGCGTCGTGTAGTAGTTGTAGAAGTAGACGGCGGGAATCGCCGCAAAGAGTCCCGCGGCTGTGGCGATTAGCGCGTCCGCGATGCCGGGTCCGACGATCGCGAGACTTGTCGACCCCTGCGCGCCGATTCTCTGAAACGAACTCATGATGCCCCACACCGTTCCAAACAGTCCGATGAACGGCGTGATGCTGGCCGTCGTGGCGAGGAAGGTGAGGCGATGTTCGAGTTTCGTCATCTCAACTGTCGTCGCGCGCAGCAGCGCACGGTCGACGCCGTCCAGGCTCTTCAGGGTTGGACGAACGGCAGGAGCCGCTGGCTTGACCGCCTCCGGATTGCCGCCCGCGCGAAGCTGCGAATTCAGCTCGGTGTATCCGGACTGGAAGAGGCCGACGAGCGGGCTTGCCGACAACGTGCGGCAGACGGCCTGCACCTCAGAAAACTTGCTGCTCTTGCGGAAGACCTCGAGGAACGCGCCGGACTGGCGCGCGGCGCGGCCGAATTGCCAGAACTTGTAGAGGACGACTCCCCACGACACGGCGGAGAAGAGCAGCAGGATCGCGAGAACCGCCTGCGAAAAAGGATTGGAGTGGGTGACGAGGTAGATGATGTCGGTGTTGGCTTCGCCGGCCCCAGCTGCCGGCGCGCCGCCCTGCGCGTACAGCGCTAGGGCGTAGTATCCGGGCGTGCGCAAACATGCCTCCGCTACGTCGTGATGTCGCGCCGCTGGGACAGCGCAGGATTCCCGAAGAGTAACACGCGACCCATGCGCTGTCAAACATCTGATAAGATCTGTACTTCGCGTCCCATGCTGCGTTTCCTTTCCGTCCGCAACCTGGCCGTCATCGACCGTCTCGAAATCGAGTTCGAGCCTGGCCTGAATGTTCTGACAGGGGAGACCGGGGCGGGAAAATCGATCCTCGTTGGAGCGGTCGGCCTGCTGGTCGGAGGGCGCGCGTCGTCCGACCTCGTCCGAACGGGAGAAGAAACCGCGACGGTCGAGGCCATCTTTGAGACACCCTCTGGCTCGGAAGTGATCGTCAGGCGTGAAGTCTCCGCGCAGGGACGCAGCCGCGCGTCGATCGACGGCGCGCTCGCCACGAGCGGCGCGCTCCGCGACATGTGTGCGCCGCTCGTCGACCTGCACGGCCAGCACGATCACCAGATGCTGCTCGATCCTGCAGCGCATCTTGATTTGCTCGACGCCTTCGCCGCCGTCAGCGTCGAGCGATCCGCCGTCGCCGCGGCATTCACGACGTACCAGAACATTCGATCGGAACGTGAGCGTCTGCTGACGGGGGAGCGCGAGACCGCGTCGCGCGCAGAGTTTCTCTCGTTTCAACTTGCCGAGATCGATCGCGTTTCACCAAAGCCAGGGGAAGACGACGAGCTGTCTGCGGCTCGTGTCGTGCTGGCCAACGCCGACAAGCTGCAGCGGCTGTGCGCCGATGCCTATGACGCGCTGTACGAAGGAGACCACGCGGTTCTTCCGGCGCTCGGGGCGGTCTGGAAAAAACTCGGCGACCTCGCAGCCCTGGACGGACGATTCAGCCCGTATCTCGACGCGCGGGCAACCGTGAAGCCCCAGCTCGAGGATCTGGCGTTTTTTCTGAGATCGTATGCGGGCGCAATTGACGCGTCGCCGGCGCGCCTCCAGGAGGTGGAAGACAGGCTGGCCCACCTCGATCGTCTCAAGAAAAAGCACGGACCATCGCTGGACGACGTGATGAGGAAGGCCGAATCGCTGCGGCGTGAACTGCACGACATCGAGCACGCGACCGAACGCGCCGCAACCCTCGACAGCGCCCTGGCCGACGCAAGAGCCGAGTACGTCGGGTCTGCTGCCGGACTCTCCGCGAAACGGGAAGCGGCGGCCAAAGAGTTCTCACGCAAGCTCGAGGCGTCGCTCAAGGACCTCGCCATGAATCGCACGCGGTGCGAGGTCAGACTGAGCCCGGCCCAGGACGAAGCCCAGTGGTCGGATCGGGGAATGGAGTCGGCCGAGTTCTACATCTCACCCAATCCGGGAGAAGATCTCAGGCCGCTCGCCCGGATTGCATCGGGCGGGGAATTGTCGCGCGTCATGCTGGCCCTGAAGACCCTCGCGTCAACGGATGAGCCCGGGAAGACCCTCATCTTCGACGAAGTCGATGCCGGCATCGGAGGGGCCGTCGCGGACGTCGTCGGCGCGCGGCTCCAGAAGCTGGGTTCGACGTTCCAGGTCCTGTGCATCACTCACCTTCCTCAGATTGCCGCTTACGGCGCCACGCACTACCGGATTGAAAAGAGCGTGCGGGGAGGCCGAACCGTGACCGACGTCCTGCGCGTGGATGGCGTCCAAAGGGAAGGAGAGCTTGCGCGGATGATTGGCGGAAGCGAGGTGTCGGCGGCGGTCATCGCGAGCGCGAAAGAGATGCTCGCCTTCCGGCGCTCCATTGAGCAAGGGCGAAGGCGAAAGCGAAACAAAGACGAAAGCGAAAGACCTTTTTAATGCCCCGACGATACTTGATTGAAACGTACGGTTGCCAGATGAACGTCCATGACTCGGAGCGGATGGCCGGACTCCTCGAGCAGTCAGGCTACGAACCGACAACCGACGAGGGCGACGCGGACGTGATCGTGATCAACACGTGCAGCGTGCGCGAGCGCGCCGAGGAAAAACTGTTCACGAGGCTCGGCGAGATCCGGCTGATGGCCGAGCAACAGGGCAGCCGCCCCGTCGTCGCCGTGGCAGGTTGCGTCGCGCAGCAGGAAGGATCGCAGATTCTGCGACGGTCGAAAGCCGTCGACGTCATCGTTGGTACGCAGAATCTGAAACGCTTGCCGATGCTGGTCACCGAAGCCGTTGAGCGGAAGCCTGCTCACCAGCACCGCACGGCCATCGCGCTCGATCCGGTCGACGATGTGTCTTTTCCGCTGGGGATTGCGCGGCGGAGCGATCCGGTCAAGGCGTACGTCACGATCATTGAAGGCTGCAACGAGTTCTGCGCCTTCTGCGTCGTGCCGTACACGCGCGGGCACGAACGCATGCGGCCGGTGGCGGACATCCTGGCGGACGCGCGGCACGCCGTCGCGACCGGTGCACGGGAAGTGCAGCTGCTTGGACAGATCGTGAACCACTACCAGGCCCCGGACGATGCCGCGTGTGATTTCGCGGCGCTGCTGGAGCGCCTGAGCGGAATCGAGGGGTTGTCGAGGATCCGTTTTGCGAGTCCGCACCCGCGGCACGTCACGCCGCGGATGATTGCCGCGATGCGCGACCTGCCGGGCGTCTGCCGGCACCTGCACCTTCCGGTGCAGTCGGGTTCGACGCGGGTGCTGGCGGCCATGAGGCGGCGTCACACGCGCGAGCAGTACCTGGATCTGGTGTCGGCTCTCCGGGACGCTATGCCGGACATTGCGCTGTCGACCGATATGATCGTCGGGTTTCCTGGCGAGCAGGATTCGGATTTCGACGACACGTTGTCGCTGGTCTCGACCGTCCGGTACCACAGCATGTTTTCGTTCAAGTATTCGGAGCGTCCGAACACGCTCGCGTCGAAGCGGCTGCCGGATGACGTCTCGGAGATCGAGAAGACCAGGCGCATCGTGGCACTTCAGGCGTTGCAGAAACAGATACAGGTGGAGGTTTTCGGCGCGGCTGTCGGGCGGACATTCGACGTGCTCGTGGACTCGCGAAGCGCCCGCCGCGAATGGGAGCTCTCGGGACGCACGAGCGGCAACACGGTCGTGAACTTCGCCGGGCGGTACGAGTGGGTTGGCCGGATCGTTCCCGTGCTGATCACGGGTGCGAATCCGAACAGTCTGCGCGGGAATGCGGTCATGCTTGACGCGGTCGGCGCAGAGGCTTACGGTTGAACTTCGGGTTCTGCAAGGTTCTACGGGGTTCTGCGGGGTTCTGCGGGGTTCTACCGGGTTCGTTCTAGGTTCTACACGGTTCGTCGTTGCCGGCAACCGGAACAAGGGAACTGAGTCATGCAGATTGAGATGACGATCAAGGGGCTGATGGTCGATCCGATCACGAACATGCCGATCATCATCCTGCGCGACAAGGCGGAGCAGCGCGTCCTGCCCATCTGGGTCGGCGTCTTCGAAGCCAACGCGATTGCCCTTCAGATCGAGAACGTCACCACGCCACGGCCGATGACCCACGATCTGCTCCGCAACGTGATTCACGACCTCAAGGCAGACATCCAGAAGATCGTCGTCTCCGACCTGAAGGACAACACGTTCTACGCCCTCATTTATCTCATCGTGAACGGGGAAGCGATGGCCATCGACGCGCGGCCAAGCGACGCGATCGCCCTGGCCCTCCGCGCGCGCGCGCCGATCTTCGTGGAAGACACGGTGATCGACAACGCGAAGACCGTCGATTTCGCGCCCGAGAAAGGGGATTCCGAGCGGCTGCAAAAGTGGCTCGAGAGCCTCGATCCGGATGATATGGGGAAGTACAAGATGTAGTTCCCAGCTCCACGAGTAGGTCGTGTGCCCTTTTGATTGACACCCCCGCACACGCTTCCTACAATGGCCGCACACTTCTCGTGAATTCTCACTTCGACATCGACAGCCCATGATCGTCGCGATTGCCAATCAGAAGGGTGGCGTGGGGAAGACCACGACCGCCATCAATCTGGCAGCCGCACTGTCGCTCCGCGGGGGCCGGACGCTCCTCGTCGACCTCGATCCCCAGGCCAACAGCACGATGTCGTACATCGACGCCACGACGATCACGCGCAGCGTGTACGACGCGATTGCCGAACCGAACTGCACGTTTGCCGACGTGATCGTGCCGTCGACGCAGCCGAATCTCTGGGTGGCGCCGTCCCGCATTGCGCTCGCCAAGCTGGAATCGAAGCTGGTCGGGGAGCTCGACGCGCACTTCCGCCTCAAGGATCGCCTCGAGCCCATCCAGGCCGAGTATCCCAACATCGTCATCGACTGCCCCCCGACTCTGGGATTGCTGACGGTGAACGCCCTGGTGGCCGCGACGCACCTGCTGATCCCGATTCAGTCGTCCTATTTCGCGCTGGAAGGCACGGACGACCTGCTGGAAACCATCGAGAAGGTTCGAGCCAGGGCCAACCCGAATCTCCGGATCCTGGGGGTCGTCATCACGATGCACGACAAGCGCACGGCCCTGGCGCGCGATATCCGAACGCAGATCGACAAAGTCTTCGGGAGCAAGGTGTTCAAGACCGTCATCACCAAGAGCGTCCGCCTGGAGGAGAGCCCGGCCTACAAGGAATCGATCTTCTCCTTTGCGCCCGAATCAAGCGGCGCAGCCGAGTATTACCGACTGTGCGAGGAGGTCATCGATCGTGCCTAAGCGTGGTCTTCCGCAAACCGTCCGCATGCGGCACGACGAGCACTATGTCGAGGCGCTCACGAGTTCCGCCGGCGCTCCAATTGGCCGTGTCGTCCCGATCGACCAGCTGGATCCGAACCCGAATCAGCCCAGGCAGGTCATGGGCGATCTGTCCGAGCTCATGGCGTCGATTGCCGAGAAAGGCATCATCGAGCCGATCATCGTGCGTCAGCGCGGCAGCCGATTCCAGATCATTGCCGGCGAGCGCCGCTACCAGGCGGCGGTCCAGGTGGGCCTGCGCGAAATCCCAATCGTCATCCGCGAAGTGGATGACAGCGAGATCATCGAGATCGCGCTCGTCGAGAACATCCAGCGCAAGGACCTGACGCCGTTCGAAGAGGCCGAGGCGCTGCAGTCCCTGGCCGATCGCTGCGACTATACGCACGAGGACATGGCGCGCCGGCTGGGGAAGTCGCGGACCGCGATTACGGAGTCGATGTCGCTGAACAACATGCCGGACGAGGTCAAAAACCTTTGTCGGCTGGCCGACATTCACTCCAAGTCATTGTTATTACAGATAGTTAGGCAAGGCGACCATCAGAAAATGGTCGCTTTAATAGAGAAACTGGCCCGCGAAGGCACCGTGACCCGCGAGGCCGTCCGCAAGGAAACCGCCAAACCCAAACCAGGCCGCCCAAAGGCCTACGTCTTCAGCTACAAGGCGCCGACGAAAGCCTTCAAACTGCAGCTCCGATTCACCAAGTCAAAGGTCGATCGAGACGAGGTCATCGCGGCGCTGCAGGAAATCATCAAAGAGCTCAAAGCGCAGAACTAGGCTGGCTGCTGGCTGCTGGCTGCTGGCTGCTGGCTGCTGGCTGCTGGCTGCTGGCTGCTGGCTGCTGGCTGCTGGCTGCTGGCTTGGCTGCTAGGAATTGTCAGGCTCAAACGGCTGGTCAACTAATACTTTCAACTGCCAGACAAAATTCAGCGTCCGCAGAAACCACTCAGAACTAGAAGTCAGAAGCCGTAGCCAAGGAGCCAGGCGCCAGTAGCCAGGGAAGCCGAGAGCCCAGAGCCTGCGAGAACCAAGAGGCCAGAAGCCAGAAGCCGGAAGCCCAGAAGCCGAGAGCCCGCCAGTTTAGTTAACATAACACTCATTATCAGACCCACGATGTTTGGCCATAAAAACAGGCCTGTGGACGGATTGCGGATGGATTCCAGGGGCGGTTGCCCAATCTACCCCTCGGTTCCGGAACCCGGCCCCTGAGCCCTGAGCCGTAAGCCTTGAGCCTTGAGCCCTGAGCCCCGAGCCGTGATAATGACCAAGGCCCGCCAATGCTGAGGAAGATCGACCGCTACGTCATCCGGGAAACCATCCCGCCATTCCTGTTGTCGCTGGTCATCTTTACGTTCCTCCTGGAAATCCCCCCGGTCATGCGCGACCTCGAGATGCTGGTCGCCAAGGGGGTCTCCTGGCAGGTCGCCGGCCGGATCGTCATGACGCTGATCCCGCAGGCGCTGGGACTGACCATCCCGATGGCCCTGCTGACCGGATTGCTCATCGGTCTCGGGCGCCTCTCGGCCGACCGGGAAACGGTGGCGCTCCTGGCGTGCGGGGTCAGCCCGCATCGGCTGCTGCGGCCCGTGATGTTGATGGCCACCGTGTGCGCCGCCGCCACGATGTACGTGATGGTCAAGGCCATCCCGGACGCCAACCAGACCTTCCGGGAAATCACCTTCGAGATCATCGCGAAGCAGGTCGAGAACGACGTCCATCCACGGGTCTTTTTCGAGAATTTTCCGGGCTGGGTGCTGTACGCCCGCGACGAACCCGCGGACCACGTCGGCTGGAAGGAGGTGCTCGTCGCCAACACCAGCAAGCAGGACTCGACCGAGCTGTTCCTGGCCGCTCGCGGACGGCTGGTGCTGAACCGCCAGGAACGGCGGGTCGATCTCGTCCTGACCAACGGCACTCGGTACTCAACCGGCAAACCCGGCGAAACGCGGACCTATCGCTTCCCCGGCGATCTCACGATCTCTCTGAACCCGGAGTCCGTGTTTCAGAAAGCCGAGCTGCCGCGCGGCCTCACGGAAAAGACCATCGCGGAGCTCCGGCGGGACATGGAGGTCAAGCTGACCGGGCACCCGGCGCTTTCGCCGCACCCCGAGATCATCATGATCGAGCAGAAGTTCTCGGTGCCGGTTGCGTGCTTCGTGTTCGCGCTGATTGGGCTCGCCCTCGGCCTCTCGGTCTCCCGCGACGGGAAGATGGGAGGCTTCGTCATCGGCGTGGGCGTCATCTTTACCTACTACGTCGTGATGTATCTCGCCGAGGCTCAGACGCAGGGGCACTATCGCGCCATAGAAACCGCGAAGGGGCTCGGCTCCGCGAGCTTCCTGCAGGCGCACCTGGCCCGCTGGTGGCCGAACATCGTCCTCGGCGTGTTCGGTATCGGCGCGCTGGTCTGGAGGGATCGGTTTGCCAGCCGGCAGCTCCCGAGAAGCTTCCCGCTGGTCGTGCCGCAACTGGCATCGAGGTGGGCGGCACTCCGTAGTGCCCCCGGCGCGGCCGAAGGCCAGGCAACACCAGAGCGGACGACGCCCGTCGCCGGAAAGCGCAAGGTCGTCGTCGTCGTGCGGGTCCCGAAGCTGAACCTCCCCAATGCCGGCCTCCTCGATCGCTACGTCAGCCGGATGTACCTCCGGGTCGTCGCGCTCGCCTTTCTCGCGCTCGTCGGACTCTTCTACATCTCGACCTTCATCGATGCGTCCGACAAGCTGTTCAAGGGCACGGCGAACGGCAGCATGATCATGTCGCTGCTCGTCTACAGGACGCCGCAGTTCGTGTATTTCGTCATCCCGATTGCCGCCCTGCTGAGCGTGCTGGTGACCTTCGGACTCCTGTCCCGCACGAGCGAGCTGACCGTCATGAAGGCCTGCGGGATCAGCCTGTATCGCATCGCGGCCCCGATCGTGCTGCTATCGCTGGTGTTCAGCGCCGCGCTGTTTGCGCTCGACCAGGAGATCATGGCCCGCGCGAACCGTCGCGCGACCGCCATCGACGACCAGATCCGCGGCCGTCCGCCGAAGACCTTCAATCCCCTGAACCGCCGATGGGTCATCGGCCGCGATGGGACGATCTATCACTACGGCTATTTCGATCCACGCCACGAAGTGCTCACGTCGCTGACCATGTACCGGTTGCCGCCGAACACGTGGCGCCTGTCGTCGGAGACGTTTGCGGCGACCGCCGAGTATCGTGGATCGTGGACGGGCGTGAAAGGCTGGGTCCAGGACCTCACGGTCGATCCGCCGAAATGGCGAATCTTCGACCGCGAGCCCCTTCCGATTGAGTCGCCCGACTACTTCAAGACGGAAGATGCGGAAGCCGATTTGATGAGCGTGGCGCAGCTCCGGCGCTCCGTGAAGGAACTGGCGGCGACCGGCGCGAACGTCGTCCCGCAGGAGGTGGACCTTCAGCGCAAGCTGGCGTTCCCATTCGTGACGTTCGTGATGACGCTCCTCGCGGTGCCCTTCGGCGTCACGACCGGACGCCGCGGCGCGTTGTACGGAATCGGCCTTGGCATCGTCCTCGCTCTCTCCTATTGGTTCCTGATGAGCGTCTTCGTTGCTGTCGGAAAGGCAGGATTGCTGCCGCCCGTGCTCGCCGCCTGGACCCCGAACATCATCGCTTCCGCATCAGCCGTCTATTTGTTGCTCACGGCGAAAACCTAGCTGCTGGCTGAGAACAACTATTTCTGCCGCCCCGGTGCGATCTCCTGGAGTGCGGCGATGAGGTCACTCGCGAGGAGCCCATGCCGGAAGCCTTCTCGCAGCATGCGTTCGGCGATCTGCCGCGCAACGGTCGATGTTCTACCCCGGCCATGCTCCTTCGCACGGGCGGAAATGAAGGTCCCAAGCCCCCGCTTCACGTGCACGTCCCCTTCCTGCTCGAGCGTCCGGTAGGCGTGTTGAACGGTGTTTGCGTTGACCTTCAGTTCAGCGGCCAGCGTCCTGACAGCTGGCAGCGACTCCTCTGCCTTCAGTATCCCAACTGAAACACAGCGCCGGATTTCGTCCACGATTTGCCGGTACACCGGCCGCGGGTCTGACGTGTCGATGTCAACTAGCACACTAGTATACTAGCATACTAGTGTGCTAATACGCTAGGTATCAAAGGAAGACCAAAAATGGGAGGCTGAAAATCGGACAAGCGGAAGCCGGAAGCCCGGAAGCCAGAAGCCGGACGTTATTTCCCCAGCCGCAGACTGCTGATCCGAACCGTATTGGAATCGCCAGGACGGTCGTTGGTGAGGTCGGCAACGAACAGCAGCGAGTCGGCCGTGGTTGTGTCCGGGCCGGGTCCCTTCTGAAAATCGACCGGGACGAGGCGGTCTACAGGCACGTGCGCGTCACGGGAGGTGGCATCGACGTAGACCGAGCGCGCCCATCGCACTGCTCCACCGTACCGCAGCTGCACCGATATCCGACCCGGGCGGGTCGCGACAACCGAGAACATGATGGTCGCAAAGCTCGGAGCCCGACCTCGAATGTCCGCGACGGCGGCAGCGAACTGGCTGTTTCGAGCTCCAGACCCGAGGGTGTAGTCGAGCGTCAGCTGGCCGCCCAGGTTCTGGACTTTCACGACCGACCGCTCGTCGCGCTCGGAATGCCACTGCGTGTCGGCCGGCAGCCGAACGGGTGGTGGCTCAACAGGCGGCTTGGTCCCGCCAGCCGACGGTGAAAGGGAATAGATGGGGTTGCTCAAGAGCCAGGGGATAGGCGGCGACCCGGGCGCCCCCGGCACTCGAACCTCGAAGCGAACCTGTCCATGTGCCCCTTCGCTCGCCGATTCATAGTGGCCGATTGACGTCTGGCCAGTCGATGCGGTCGGACTGAACTCTTGCCCGAGGCTGGACAGAAACAGCTGGGCGCCCGGAGGCATCGAAACCGTCATGGAATGGTAGGCAGAACCCGGCGGCAACACGGATCCCATGCCAACCACCTCCGGCTGATTGTTGGCGCTGGGGCCGTGCGCGCGGAAATCGATGAATCCTGGCGAAGCGATCGCGTCGATGACCGTGAACACGCGTCCCTTGCGTATCGCATCAAAGAGTTGGCGCGCATCAGCACCCGCGTCCCCCGATGGCGGCCGTTCCAGAATGACGCGCGTGCTGAAGGTTCGAAAGCTCGCTTCATACGAGGGCACGCCGCCGAACGCGGAACGGCGCTTCCCGCCCTCGTCAATCCCCCGTCCGATACCGCCGTGCGCGTCGTTGCCGGCCATCGCCACGACAGGGCGGTGTGCGGCAAGCTTGTCCCAGCGCTCGAGCGTTTTGACCGGGCGGTCGAGCATCAGCGCAAGCGCCTGCGCCGGTCGCAGGGGGTAATCGAACAGCACCCGGGCCAATTGGGTGCGCGATTCATCCCGCCACTCCGTGTCCGCGCTCAGCCATTCCATGCCGTCGAACGGCGCGTCCCAGTCGTTCCAGGCCAGCTGCTCCTTGGGGGAATCAGGATGGGCGACGATCCCGAATCCTCCAAGCCGCTTGACATCCTCGACCACGGCGGACGGCTCCCCTCCCAGCGGATACGGCGCGGGCGGCATGTCGAGCGCCACGTAGTGGCCGCCGTTCGTGCTGATCTCCACGCCGTCCACGCACAGCACGCCGTGGAGATACTGCGGAGGATCGGGCTGGGCGGTCCCGTCGCCATGATCGGTGAGGATGATGAAGGTCAGCCCCGCGCGCGCGGCGGCCGCGGCAATCGTGTCCTTGTCTGAGGCGCCATCTGACCGCGTGGAGTGAACGTGATACGCACCGGCGATCGTCCGGCGCTGCACGTCCGGATCGACCGTGCTCGTGACGGAGATCGGCTTCGGCGGGAGCGTCGCGAGCAGAAAAAAAATGACGGCGACCACGAGGGCCGCCGTCACGAGTATCAGCTTCCGCATTGTCCGCTCGCGTGAAACGAGAGCGCCAGCGTTCGGAGAACCGCTAAACCTTCACCGCAGCCGCCGTCACACCAGCGTCGGACCTGATCGCTTCAGCCTTGTTCGTGCGCTCCCAAGTGAACTCCGGTTCCGTGCGCCCGAAATGACCGAATGCCGCGGTCTTCTTGTAGATGGGACGACGGAGATCGAGCGTCTCGATGATCCCTTTCGGCGTCAGTTTGAACTGCGCTCGGACAATTTCGCTGATCTTGTTGTCGTCAATCAGGCCCGTGTCGAACGTGTCGATCAACACCGAGACCGGTTCGGCGACGCCGATCGCATAGGCCAACTGGACCATACAGCGGGTAGCCAGGCCGGCGGCGACGACGTTCTTCGCCACATAGCGCGCCATGTAACAGGCGGAGCGATCGACCTTCGTGGGATCCTTGCCGGAGAATGCGCCCCCGCCATGCGGCGCGGCGCCGCCGTAGGTGTCGACGATGATCTTGCGGCCGGTCACGCCGGCGTCGCCGTGCGGCCCGCCGACGACGAAACGTCCTGTGGGATTGATGAGGAAGCGGGTCTTGCTGTCGCGCAAGCTTTCGGGAATCACGCGCTTGATGATCTGCTCGGTGATGTCTTCGCGGAGCTGCTCGTTGGTCACCGACTCGCTGTGCTGCGTGGAGACGACCACGGTGTCGACGCGAACCGGGCGGTCGCCGTCGTATTCAACGGTCACCTGCGATTTGCCGTCGGGCCGGAGGTAATCCAGGACCCCTTCTCGGCGCGCACGCGAGAGCCCCTTACCGAGCTTGTGCGCCAGCATGATCGGCAGCGGCATCAACTCTTCGGTCTCGGTGCACGCGTAGCCGAACATCAGCCCCTGATCCCCGGCGCCGCCCGGGTCAACGCCCTGCGCGATGTCGGGTGACTGTCCGTGGATCGAGGACAGCACCGCACACGTCTCGGAGTCGTACCCGTATTTCGCGCGTGTATATCCAACGTCCTTGATCGTCTCGCGGACGACCTTCTGGAAGTCGACGTAGCAGTTGGTCGTGATCTCGCCGGCAATGATGGCGAGCCCTGTCGTGACCAGCGTTTCGCAGGCCACGCGCGCCACGGGGTCCTGGGCGATGATGGCGTCGAGGATTGCGTCTGAAATCTGATCGGCGATCTTGTCGGGGTGCCCCTCGGTGACCGATTCGGACGTGAAGAGATGGCGGCCTTTACGGCTCATGCGTGTCGAACTCCTTCGTGCTGCGCGGGTCGGCCGGCCTTCGGCGGATTTACGCAGGATCTGCAGGTGGAACTGAGCTCGGAAATCCGAGAAAAGAGACGCACCGCCACCTCTGGCGATGCGCCTCAGATCCAACAAATATAGCAGCTTTTAGCGGGGCGGGGCAATATCTGGCGCGCGGGAACCAGCGCTACGCCACATGGCTGGACTGAGGCTCGGTCACGGTCTTTTCCACCTTTTCCACTTCGATGCTGCAATCGGTGATGAGCGCGCTCAGCACGCCGATCGCGGCCGCGATGGGAGCGATCACCGCACCGATGACGCCTGCGGTCAGTGGGAACTCGGCGACCGTCTTGCCTTTCTGCTTGACGACCACTCGGCGGATGTTTCCTTCCTCGATGAGTTTTCGCAGTTGCGCCAGGACCTGCTCGGTCGTGCCTTCCAGCTTCTGCCAGAACGTGCGTTCCATCGATTGATCCTCCGGGAAATAGGGGCGATGTTATGTATAGACGAAGCACGCGCCGGTTCGTTCCGGTGAGGAGGCGCTACTTCCTGGGGTGAAACTTGTCGTACGAGGCGCGCAGTCGCGCTTCCAGCACATGCGTATAAATCTGCGTCGTCGACAAATCGGCATGCCCGAGCATCATCTGAATCATCCGCAGATCCGCGCCGCGCTCGAGAAGATGCGTCGCAAATGAATGCCGGAGCACGTGCGGGCTCAGGCCGCGGCCAACCCCGGCCTTGATCCCGTACTCCTTGAGGATCTTCCAGAAGCCGACGCGCGACAGCTGGCCGCCGGCACGGGCATTGACGAACAACCACGGCGAGCTCTTCTTTCTGAGGAGTGCAGGACGTCCTTCGCGAATGTAGCGCCGGACCCAATCGGCCGCCTCGTGACCGAGTGGCACCATCCGCTGCTTGTCCCCTTTCCCGATGCAGGTCAGATATCCCTCGTCCAGGCTCAAATCGCCGGCGCGCAAGGCGACGAGCTCGGACACGCGCAGGCCTGTGGCGTAGAGCACTTCGATCAGCGCTTTGTCGCGCAGACCGCGCGGCGTCGCGGTGTCGGGCTGCGCCAGCAATCGATCGACGTCCTCGAGCGACAGAAACTTCGGTAAAGCCGCCCACGCCCGCGGCGGCCTCAGATCATCGGCCGGGCTGCTCTCCTGCCGGCGCTCGAGCGCGACGAACCGATAAAAGCCGCGGACACATGCGACCGCCCGCGCGACGGATCGCGGCGCGAGGCCGGCCGACATCAGTTGACGGACGAAGGCCTCGAGGTCCTGACGCTGCAGCGCGTCGACACCCTGCTCCCGCTTGCGTGCGAACTCGGCCAGCAGCGCCAGGTCCCGCGCGTAGCTCTCGACCGTATTCGGCGACATGCGCCGGACGTCGCGCAGGTAGACGATATAGGTGTCGATGAGATCAGCTTCAGCCACGTGTGGAGAGTGTACCGTCGTTTGACACCCCAGACCCTGAGGAGTAGTGTAAGCGGTTACACATCACAGCATCGTCGCTGCGATTCGACGTAGACGGACCTATTTCATGCCGACCCATTCGAAGTGGGAGTCCCTCCCGACGGAAGCGATCAACCCGGTCAGCCTCTCGGTCGACAAGACACCGGTGCCGGAAGTCATCGACATGATCGTCAACGAAGACCGCAAGGTCGTCGCGGCGGTCCATAAAGAACGTCAGCGCATCGCCCAGGGCGTGGAGATCATCACGCAGGCGCTGCGCAAGGGCGGACGCGTGATCTTCGTGGGCGCCGGCACCAGCGGACGGCTCGGCGTGGTCGAAGCATCCGAGATGCCGCCAACCTTCGGCACCAGCCCGAAACTCGTGCAGGCGATCATGGCAGGCGGCCAGGAGGCTGTCTTTCGCGCGAAAGAAGGGGTCGAGGACAACTACGAAGAGGGGGCCCGCAGCATCGCCCGCCTTCGCCTCGGCAAGAAAGACGTCGTCGTCGGCGTGTCCGCGAGCGGCATGACGCCGTTCGTGCGCGGCGGCCTGACGCGTGCGCGCAAGGCCGGCGCCAAAATCATCTTCGTGACCTGCTGGCCCGGATCCGAGCTTCAGAACTTCGTCGATCTTCAGATCGCGCCCGCCGTCGGGCCGGAGATCATCGCAGGATCGACGCGGCTCAAGGCCGGCACCGCCACCAAGATGGTGCTGAACATGCTCACCACCATCTCCATGATCAAGGTTGGCAAGACCTACGGGAACCTGATGGTGGACGTGCAGACCGGCTCGGAAAAGCTGAAGGATCGCGCGCGCCGGATCCTCGTGCGCGTCAACGGCATCGACTATGACGCCGCCGGCGAGGTCCTGAAGCGCGCGAAGTGGAACGTCAAGGCCGCGATCATCATGCAGCGCGCCGACCTCACGCTGCCGCAGGCACTGCGGCGGCTCAAGAAGGCTCACGACTCGGTGCGTGAGGCCATCGGCGAGGAAGCCGACGCCCACCTCAGAGAGATGCTTGAAGCTTCTCAGCCGCCGCCGCGTCCAGCATGATGTCCACGTCGTCGTGCAGCTGAAGGAACGACGCCGGAAGTTCGGGCGTCAGCGGACCGTTGACCACCCGCTCGATACACCCGGCCTTGGACCTGCCCGTCGCGAGCAGCACGATCGCGCGCGAGTGCAGGATCGTCGCCATTCCAACCGATAGCGCGTCGAGCGGCACGTTCGCGGGGTCGCCGCCGAAGAGCGCCGCGTTGCTCCGGCGCGTTTCAGGCTTGAGCGTGACGCGGTGGGCCCGGGCCACGAGCGTCGGCGCCGGCTCATTGAAGCCGATGTGTCCGTTGGTGCCGATCCCGAGCACCTGCAGATCGATGCCCCCCGCATCGGCGATTTCATGTTCATAGCGCACGCATTCGGCGTCCGGATCCTTGGTCGTGCCGTTGAGAAAGTGCCTGTTCTCCGGCTTGATGTTCACGTGACTGAACAGGTGCTGCTCCATGAAGCTTCGATAGCTGCCCGGGTGATTCGCCGGGATGCCGATGAACTCGTCGAGGTTGAACGTCGTGACCTGTGAGAAATCGACGCCGTGGTGGTGGAGGGAGACGAGCTCGCGGTAGAGGCCGACGGGCGTCCGTCCCGTCGGCAGGCCCAGCACCACCCGCGGTGTCTTCGTGACGAGATCGGCTATCCGCCTCGCGACCGCCTTCGCAACCGCGTAATCGTGAGTGAAGACGGTGACGCGCGGACTCCGCTTCGTTCCGATCGAGCGCCCGACGTGGCCGTCGACAGCCATCAATCCAGTTTATAGGCAGGAATCACCGCGCCGCCATGCGCTTCCTGGAGCGCGAGCGTCACGGCACCGATGGCGGGCTCACGGTCGAGTCGCCTGACCCAGCTCCCGGGAGCCGCGACCGGCAGGCGGCGCTCGAGCTCCTCTTCGAGCCAGGGCACCGCTCGAAAGATTCCGCCGGCCAGAATGAAGACAAATGGCTGGCCGATGAGTTCGAGGCGCCGCGCGACGGACACGGCGAAGGTCTCGAGCTCGTTCGCCGCGGCGCGGAGAATGCCGATGGCGACCGCGTCCCCCTGCGCGACTGCCGAGTTCACGCATTGCGCGAGCGCGCCAATCGCGGTGGGCCTGGAATTCGTGTTGTAGACCCTGTGAATCAATTCCTGCGGGGCGCCCACGTCGAAGTGCTTCAGCAGCAGTTCCGACAGCACCGTCACAGGACCCCGTCGATCCGCCTGTCGAAGCACCGCCCGGAGCGCAGCCCGGCCGATCCAGTAGCCGCTCCCCTCGTCTCCGAGCACGTAGCCCCACCCGCCGGAGCGCGCGGCTTCACCTTTTTCATTCCGGCCGTAGGAAATCGACCCGGTGCCTGAAATGACGACGACACCGGGCTGGCCCGGAGCCCCTGCTTCCAGGGCCACCAGCGCGTCGTTGACGATGATGATTCGTGCCTTGTGGCCGATGCGACGCATGATGGCACCGACGACGGCGTGGTCGTCCGGGCGATCGACGCCAGCGATACCGAGACAGATCGCGGCGGGAACCATCGCGCGATCGCCGATCGCCTCCTCCATCACCTGATGGAGGACTTTCTCGACCTCGAGTTCCCCCGACGCCTGCAGGTTCGCCCCGCCGCGCCGGGCCTCGGCGACAATATTTCCCTGGTCGTCCGCCAGAAGGCACACCGTCTTGGTGCCCCCTGCGTCGATACCGAGCACGTAACTCATTGAGTCGATGCTGAAAACTCTAGCACACGCCCCTGACGTTGCTCGGGGCGTCCTGAGCTCGTCGAAGAACGGAGGACACACGGGACAAGCCTTCAACACGGAGGCACGGAGACACGGAGAGTTGTCGCGCCGAATTCGCAGAGGCCCTCCGTCTCCTCCGCCGACAAATCTCACTTACGTCCGTTGACTTCCCGCGCGCGCAACTGTTACATTCGCTCGATCTATGAGCTTTGACGGACGCGTTGCGCGCGCTGCTGCAGCGCTCGCAATCGTGCTGGTTGTGTGGGTAGCTGCTGTCGCTCACGTCACCGTCATCGCGTCCCCCGATCCTTCCAATACCGAGACTCGAGCGTTGTGGGTCCTCCGCAGCTCGCTGGCCACGCCGCAAAGCATCGCGACGCTCGTGAAGTCGGCCCGCGAGCACGGGTTCAACACGCTCCTCGTGCAGGTGCGCGGCCGGGGTGACGCGTACTATCTCGGCGGCGTGGAACCGCGCGCGTCAGAGCTCCTGCGTCAGCCCGACAATTTCGATCCACTCGCGACCGTGCTCGACGCGGGGCACGCGGCCGGACTCAGGATTCACGCGTGGGTCAACGTCAACCTCGTCTCGAGTGCGACTGAACTTCCATCCGCGCGCGAGCACCTCATCTACCGTCATCCGTCGTGGCTGATGGTGCCGCGCGATATCGGTCAGCAGCTTGCCGCCATCGATTCGGAGAGCCCGGGATATGTCGGCACGCTTGCGCGCTGGACGCGCACGCGATCGGCCGAAATCGAGGGACTCTACGTCTCGCCGATCGTTCCTGAGGCTGCTGATTACACCGACTCCATCGTTCGCGATCTGGTGCGGCGCTACCCCGTCGACGGCGTGCACTTCGACTACGCGCGATATCCGAGCGATCGATTCGATTACAGCAAGGTGGCGATTCGCGAGTTTCGCTCCGCGGTCAGGGGCACGCTGCCGGACACGACTCGACGAGGCCTGGATGCACAGGAGCCCGACGACCTCTTCGCCTACCCCGACGGGTTGCCGGACCAGTGGCGCAGTTTCCGTCTCGCGCGGATGACTGCTCTCGTCGACCGCCTGCACGCGACCGTCAAGCGCGAGCGGCCTGGTGCGCTGGTGAGCATCGCGGTGGCGCCTGACCTGCAGGAGGCTCGCCAGCAGCGGCTGCAGGACTGGGGCGCGTGGCTCAATGCGGGACTGGCTGACGCGATCTGCCCGATGGCTTACACGACAGAGGCAGCCCGATTCGTCGAACAGATCACCGCGGCGCGCGATGCGGCCGGCTCTCGCGCCGTCTGGGCCGGCATCGGCTCCTACCGGCTGACCCCGAAGGAAACCATCGACAACATCCTCACGGCGCGGCGGCTGGGCGTGAGCGGCGTCGTGCTGTTTTCGTATGACAGCCTGACCAGTTCGTCGCAGGCGCCGCCGGATTACCTGTCCCTCGTCGGACGCGCCGCGTTCACGGCACCGCCGCCGGCACCCGCCGGATCGCGCTAGCGGACCCCGGTCAGCGAGTCGATGGTCCTCACCTGGGTTGATTACGTCGTCATCGCGGGCTACCTGCTGGCCATCACCGCGTTCGGATCGTGGTTCGCGCGGTTCCAGAAAACCACGCGGGACTACTTCATCACCGGACGATCCGTGCCGTGGTGGGCGATCTGCTTCACGGTCGTCGCGACCGAGACGAGCACCCTGAGCTTCATCGGCGTGCCGGCCGGCGCGTATGCCGGCAACATGACCTTCCTGCAGCTGCCGCTCGGGTACATCTGCGGCAGATTCCTGGTCAGCTTCCTGTTCATTCCCGCCTACTTCAGGGGAGAGCTGTTCACCTCGTACGAGCTGCTGCAGCGGCGATTCGGGCCCGGCGTCAAGAACGCGGCCGCCATCATCTTCGTCATCACGCGAACGCTTGCTGATGGCATCCGGCTGTTCGCCACCGCGCTGGTGATCTCGGTCGTCACGGCCGTGCCTGTCCCGTGGACGATCCTGCTCCTTGGCGTCGCGATGATCGTCTATACCGTTCGCGGAGGCGTGGCCGCGGTGATTTGGACGGATGTTGTCCAGATGTTCGTGTACGTCGCGGGCGCCCTGGCCGTCTTCTTTGCCCTGCTCTGGCAGATTCCCGGAGGATGGGCCACGGTGGCCGCCGCCGGCGAAGCGGCGGGAAAGTTCCAGGTGTTCGACTTCAGCCTGGATCCGACAAAGGTGTACACGTTCTGGGCGGGCCTGTTCGGCGGAATCGCGCTCACGCTGGCCACGCACGGGACCGATCAGTTCCTCGTCCAGCGGCTGCTCTCGGCGCGCTCGGCACGTGACGCCGGCAGGGGGCTGATCCTCAGCGGTTTCATCGTGTTCGCACAGTTCATGCTCTTTCTCGTCATCGGCGTCATGCTCTACACCTTCTATCAGCACACGCCGCTGCCGCGCGCTCTCACGCGCACCGACGAGATCCTGCCGCTCTTCGTCGTGAGCGGGATTCCGCAGGGCGTGTCCGGGTTCATCGTCGCGGCCATTGTCGCCGCCGCGCTTTCTCCATCGATCAATGCGCTCGCGGCCACGACCGTCAACGACTTCTACGTGAAGTACGTCCGGCCGGACGCCGATGAGGATCGCCTGATGCGGCTGTCACGGCACGCGACGATCGGCTGGGGCATCGCCCAGATTGGCGTCGCGCTCGGCGCGCAATGGATCGATCGGTCCGTGCTCGATGCGGGCCTGCTCGTGCTGTCCTTCTCGGCAGGACCGGTGCTCGGTGCGTTCCTGACCGGCGTGCTCATTCGACGAGTCGGGTCCGCCGCGATGCTCTGGGGCATGATTGGCGGCACGCTGGTTGTGACGTATGTCTGGTGGACGAATGCCTGCGCCTGGACCTGGTACGCGCTCGTCGGCTCGGCCTGTACGAGCGGAGTCGCCGTGGCCTTGTCCTTCGTGATGCCCCGCCGCGCGGATGCCTGACCCCTTCGATCGAGCCACGGAGATCCTGCTCCACGGTGTCCTCGATCGCGCCTTTCCCAGCGCGGTGGCGGAAGCCGGCCGGAAGGACGGCGCCGTCTGGCGCCGCGCGTTCGGGGCGCTCACGTACGAACCCGATTCGGCGGAGACCACGACCGACACGGTCTTCGATCTCGCGTCGCTGACGAAGCCGATCGCGACGACCACGCTCGTGATGCGTGCCGTCGAGGGGCGCCTGCTCGCGTTGACCGATCCGGTGCGCAAGTGGCTGCCCGAATGGCGAGGGTCCGACCGTGAGTCGGTCACCATCCGCGACCTCCTCTCGCACAGCTCCGGACTTCCCGCGTACTTGCCGTTTTTCCGCGATCATGCCGGCCGGATCGAATTCGAACCGGCCATCTGTCATACACCGCTCGAGTACGCACCGGGATCGCAATCGATCTATTCCGACCTCGGATTCATGCTGCTCGGCTTTATTCTCGAAGATGCGCACGGAGCCTCAGGTCAACCGGGCCGGTTCAATCAGGCGGCAACCCTCAGCGCGCAATTCCGGCGAGTGGCCTCGTTCGTCACGGCGGAGCCGCTGACGTTCAATCCGCCGCGCCCCTGGCGTCCTCGAACGGCGCCGACGGAACTCGATCCCTGGCGCGGAAGAATGCTGATCGGAGAAGTGCACGACGAGAATGCCTGGGGGCTCGGCGGCGCAGCCGGTCATGCCGGGCTCTTCGGCACCGCCGGCGCCGTTGGATCGTTCGCACAGGCCGTGCTCCAGACGATCGCCGGCGAGCGCCTGCTCGCCGAGCCGTCCACGTTTCGCGAGTTCATTCGACCAACCGATGTGCCTGGCAGCTCGCGGGCCCTCGGCTGGGACACGATGCGGCCAACCTCGTCATGCGGCACACGGATGTCGTCCACCTCTATCGGCCATACCGGTTTCACCGGCACGTCGCTGTGGATTGACTGGGAGCGGGATCTCTACGTGGTGCTGCTGACCAATCGCGTGCATCCGACGCGCGAGAACACGCGCATCCAGGCAATCAGGCCTGCCTTCCACGATGCGGTGATCGAGGAGTTCGCGCAAAGGAAGTAGGGCGGGCCTGGAGACCCGCCCTTGCTCGTGTGTATCAGCGAAAAGTCGCTGTCACGTTGATAACGGTAATGCCGTCACCGCTTGGCCCGATTCCCTGAATGACTTTCACGGTGACGACCTTGGTCCCGGTCGTCCGGTACGTCGTTTGGACACGATTGCTCGTCGTATTGACGGTTTGAGGCTGTGCGCCGTCGCCGAAATCCCACTGATATTGCGTGATCGTAGAAGTCGCTCCGGTCACGGTGGCGGTGAAGAGCGCGGCTGTGTTCAGCGGCACTGATTGCGGTCCTGTGATCGTCACCGACGGCGGCTGCGCGGGCAGGATGGTAACGGACGTCGACACTTGCTCACTGAACCCGCTCGCATCGGTTGCTGTGGCTCTGACGATGTAGGTATTCGCGTCGATATACGTATGTTGAATCGTAGTGTTGCCAGCGATCGCGCCCAGCGACTGCTGACGGCCGTCTCCGAAATCGACAGTAACGTCACGAATATTTGCGGTGCTTCCGACGCCGACCGTAAATGTCGCCGGCAGTCCTGCCGCTATCTGCGTCGTCGGGCCCGCGATCGTCAGGCCGGTGCGCGGATTCAAGCCAACCGTCACGTCTGCCGTCTTGCCTGCGACGCTGGCCGTGACCTTGGCCGTTCGCGGCGCATTGAGCGAAGTCGTTGCGACGCCGTTCGAATCAGTCGTCGCGGTCGGCGGATTCACAGTGCCGTTGTCGGTCGTGAACGTGACCGGGATCCCTGATAGACCGGTGCCGGACACATCTTCTACCCGGGCAGAAATCGTGGATAGCCCTCCCCCGGGCGGAAGCGTCTGCGGGTTCGCGCTGACGATCACGCGCTCGACGCCCGCCGCCCCGACTTTCAGATTCTCGAGCTTGCCCGACGCGCCGCCGGAAAACGCCGTTATCGTCGCGACGCCACTCTGGCCCCCCGAGAAAAACCGCACCCTCACCTGACCGTTGCTGGTTCGCGCCTCGCTCGGTTCGATTCGGCCGATGGTGGTCGTGAACGAGACGAGCGTGCCGTTTTGTACCGGCGTTCCGGCCCCGGCGGTCGTCGAAGTCGTAGTGCCGTTAGTTGGAGTCCCTGGCGTCGTACCACCCGCTGGTGGCGTGGTCGTCTGTGTCGTTCCGTTCTCGATGACGTTCGCAATGATTTCGACGTCGCCGTTGAGCGGAACCGTATTCGCCGCGGCAAAGAGCGAAATCACCGAACCGCTCGGCGCGAGGAGCGGCACCTTGTCGCACCCAGACAAAAGTGACAGGGCCGCAACAATGCCGAGCACGGCAGGGCCGGTGAAGGAGCGCTTCATGTGTGCTACCATCGGAGACGCTAAGGATAATACTCTCATGTGTTTAGAGGGTGGTCAAGGCAGCCAGCGCGGATACGCGATGGCGGCGCTGCTCGTGAGTCTCGGTGTCATGCTGGTGCTCATGACCGTCGCGATGCCGGTCTGGCGGACCCAGGCGCAGCGCGAAAAGGAAGCGGAGCTCGTCTTCCGTGGCGAGCAGATCGCGCGCGCCATCAACCTGTACATGCGCAAGATGGGCGGCGGCAACTACCCGCCCAGCCTCGACGTCCTGGTTCAAGGCCGGTTTCTTCGAAAGAAATACAAGGATCCCATGACCAAGGATGGGGAATGGGATGTCATCCTCGCGGCGGGGGGTGTGCCGGGACAAGGTGGACCCACCCAGCCCCAGCCTGGCCGGAGCGGTCTCGGTGGCGCGCCGTCTACGGGCCTCAGCGCTCCTCCCTCGCGCAACTCTGCCCCGAGCAGTCCATCTCCCTTCGCAGGTGGTCAGGGTGCCGCCGGTGGAATCATGGGTGTTCGGAGCAAGAGCAAGGAATCGTCGTTCCGCCTCTACAAAGGAAGCGGCACCCACTACAACGAGTGGCTGTTCCTGTTCAGCAGCGTCAGCAATCGCCCGGGCGCTCCCGGAGGACAAGCGGCGCCGGGTCAGCCGGGGCGCGGAAGTCAGGTGCCTGGTATGCCGATGGGTCCGGGCGGACGTCGAGGCCAGCCCGGCACTGGGCCAGGACCGCGCGGCTTCGGACCGGGCACGAATCCCGGACCGGGCACGGCGCAACCGATCATCCGGCGCCCAGGGGGCCAATAGTCTCATCGTCCATTGAGACGGCTGGCGGCGTTGGGATGGACGAGTAGAATTCGTCCAGATGCCGCAGGCTCATTCCGATAAGACACTCGCTCCCTCCAATCCATCGTCAGATCACGGTCTCGTCCGCGGAATCGGTCTCTGGCACGCGACGGCGCTGAACATGATCGACATGATCGGCGTTGGTCCGTTCGTGACCATCCCGCTCATGGTGGCGACGATGCACGGTCCGCAGGCCATGGTCGGCTGGATCCTGGGGGCGTTGCTCGTCGTCTGCGATGGCCTCGTCTGGGCCGAGCTCGGCGCCGCGCTGCCACAAGCGGGAGGCCCCGTCCGCTATCTGCGCGCGATGTACGGACCGCGCGTCGGTGGCTGGCTGGCGTTTCTCTTTGTCTTTCAGCTCACGTTCAGCGCGCCGCTCTCCATGGCCTCGGGTTGTATCGGCTTTGCGCAGTACGCGGAGTATCTCTGGCCCGCGCTCCACAACACGATTACCGTCGCAGCGAATTCCCCTGTCCCTTCCCGGGATCGGCACGACCTACCTGGACTTCACGATTACCAACGGAACGTTCCTGGCCATGGCCACCGTGGCCACGGCTGTCGTCCTTCTCTACCGGCGCATCACGATCATCGGAAGACTCGGCGGCGCTTCTGTGGATCGGCGTGGTCGGAACGACGCTGGCGATCATCTTCAGCGGCTTGACGCACTTCGAAGTGTCGCGCAGCATTCACGTTTCCTCCCGGAGCCTGGACCCTCACGCACGCATTCTTCACGGGTCTCGGCGCCGCCCTCCTGATCGCCGTGTACGACTACTGGGGCTACTACAACGTCTGCTATCTCGGCGGCGAAATCACCGATCCAGGACGAGTCATTCCCCGCGCCATCCTGCTATCGATTGCCGGCGTCGCCCTGCTCTACCTGACCATGAACATCTCGATCCTGGGTGCGATGCCGTGGCAGGACGTGGAAAAGTCACGGTTCATCGCGTCCGACTTCATGGCCCGTATCTGGGGACCGAAAACCGGCGCGCTCGTCACCGTGATGATGCTGTGGACGGCATTCGCATCGGTCTTTTCGCTGCTGCTTGGCTACTCACGCGTCCCATACGCCGCCGCGCTCGAGGGCGACTACTTCAAGATCTTTGCGCGCGTGCACCCGAAGCATCAGTTCCCTCACGTCTCGCTGCTCTGGCTCGGCGGATCGGCGGCGGTCTTCTGCCTGTTCAAGCTCGCCGATGTCGTGACGGCGCTCGTGGTCATCCGCATCTCGACACAATTTCTGGCGCAGACGCTCGGGGTGATGGTGCTTCGTCGCCGCGAACCCGACCTGCCGCGTCCATTCCGTATGTGGCTCTACCCGGTCCCCGCCGTGCTCGCCTTCCTGGGATTCCTCTACGTGATCGTGATGCGGCCCAAGTCGCTCGAATCGATTCGGCTCGCCATCGTCGTCATCATCGTCGGTACCGTGCTGTTTGTAGTGCGACGGCAGCTTGCTGCTCGCCGTCCGTAGTCCGGGATCCGGGATCCGATGATTGGTGATTCAATCACCAGTCCGAATACGATGTTCCATCGAGCCCCGTACCCGGTGCGCCGCTCTTGACGTTGTAGATGCCTGGCTCGGCAGACGGATTGCCCGGCTCCGGTTCAGCGGGCACGGTCTGCCACGTGTCGGCCGACTTCGTGATGGGATCCTGCGGAATCGCGCGCATGTAGCCGTCGCTCACGAGCGCATCGAGCGACGCAGGATACTTGGTCTTGTCCGCGTAGTACTGATCGATCGCATCGCGCATGCGGAAGAGATCGGTGTGAAGGACCGCCTCCTTGGAACTCTGGATGGAGTTCCGGTACTGCACAACGCCCATCGTCGCCAGGATCGTGATCAGAGCGATGACGATCAAAAGCTCGATGAGGGTGAAGCCGCCGGCGCGCCGCAGTCGCTCGAGATTCGACACGTCGGTTCCCTACCAGTCCTTGTATTTCGTCCCGTCGAGCCCCGTGCCCTCGGCTTTCGAGTAGACGTCGTAGACATTGCCGCCGCCCCATGACGTGGAATCGGGCTTGTCCGCGTAGGCTCGAAGTCCCCAATCCGTCGAGCTCGTGAGGGGATCGATGGGAACCCGTCGAAGGAATTTGAGCTTCCGGCCCGACGCGTCGTTCGCCACCGAGACCCCTTCGACCAGGGTGTCGAGATCGGGCGGATAGCCTTCGCTTCCGGCTTTCACGTCGACCGATCCGATCAACCCGTTGTCCACCGCATCCTTGAACTTGTCGATCGCGGCCCGCATCTCGCGAAGCTCACGGTGAAGCTCCATCTCCCGTTGCCGCTGGACCGTCACCTTCGCCAGCGGCAGCACGGCCGACGCAAGGATCAAGAGGATCGTGGTGACGACGAGGAGCTCGATGAACGTAAAGCCGTTGCGGTTCCTCGGAGCCTCCTTTCCCTTCGTCATCTCCAGCTCACCTCACCGTCACATTGATCGGGTTGAACTGCAGCGCAATCGGCGTTCCCTCGGGTGTGCTGGCCACTCCGTTGACCTGGATGACCGAGTTGCCAGGACCGATGGCATCGAACTGGATCGAGGCAATCAGCCCTATACCAGATGCGCCGGTCTGATCGGCCGTTCGGGTTGCGGCGATGTCCACGCGCCCGCCATTCGGGTCAATCCTGGGAGTGAACGTCGTCGCCACGCCTCCCTGTCGCAGGAACGAGCCATCCTGAACCAGGCGTGCCCGCAGCACGTTCGCGTTGAACGTGACCGTTAACGTGATCACCGACAGCCGGGAGACGTTGTTGATCGAGATGGGCACGGTGTACGGGCCGCCCGCGACACGGTACTCCATGCCTGGCGACGTCAGGATGATCTGGGCCATCGCCGTCGGTGGCGCGGCTGCTCCTGGTGCAGCAGCCGGCGGGGTCGTCGGGACGTCTCGTGGCGCAGCGGCCGGCGCTGCCCCTGGCGGCGTCGCGCCTGCCGGAGGCGTCGTCGCCGGCGGAACGGCCCCTGGCGACGCGGCTCCGGGTGCGGGGACTGCACCTGGTTGCCCCGCAGGCACCGGCGTCAGGAGCGACGGTACCGGCGCAGCTCCGGGCGGCACCGGGAAGTTCGTCGGTGGCACTCCCCCTGGGGGATTCGCGGTCCCAGTGGTTGGAACTCCGGGGATGGTCGTACCAGCAGGCAGCGGAGCCGTAGGCGCGGCCGCACCCGCCGCGGGAGGCGGTTCGTTCGGCTGCGGTCCAATGAGCGGGGGCGGGCCGCCCAGCCCGACATTCTGCTGCGTGCCGATGTAAATCGACGACAGATCCTCGACCGTCAACTCGTGCGTGCGCACGATATGCGGCGTCAGGAGCATGACGATGTCCGACTGATTGATCTCGTCGCTGCTCGACCCGAACAACGATCGAAGAATTGGGACATTCGTCATGCCGGGAAATCCGCTCAGGATCTTGCGCTGCTCGTCACGCAGCAGCCCGGCCAGCAGCGTGGACTCTCCTTCTCGCAGGCGCAGCTTCGTCGTCACTTTGCGCGAGCTGAACGACGGCACGTCCTGGCCCGCGACGCTGATGCTTGGTCCAAGCGCGCTGCTCTCGACGGTGAACCCGTCGAGCACGATCTCGCCCTCGTAGGTCACTCGAGGCGTCATCTCGAGGTTGACGCCAACGTCCTTGTAGTTGAACGAGGACTGCGGGACGCTCGCCAGACCGCCGGGCACCTGCGCGCCGAAGACGGTCGACAGCACGGGAATCTGATCGCCGAGGTTCAGCGTCAGCTTGGTTCCCTCAGCGCCGCGCAACTGTGGCTTCGCGATCACTTTCGTGCGCGAGTCAGTCTCGAGAAACTTGATCAGCGCCGTCGGCACGCTCAGGTAGAAGTCTGCCGTGCTGATGCCCTGCGAGATCGTGTTCAGGTTGAATGGCGGCGGATTCGGCGGCGGCGACCCCAGGTTCGCCGACGTGTTCGGAGGCGCCACTTCCGGCGAGAAGGTCAAACCCAGCGCGTAGTTGCTCAGGTTCAGCCCGAGATCCTTCGTCCGCTTCCGGTTGACCTCGAGGATCTGCACGTCAACGATCACCTCGGCGCGCGGCTTGTCGTTGGCCCTGATGATCCGTTCGATGACGTCCATCACCGGCGCCGTCGCCCGCACGGTCAACGTATTGGCCGTCTTGTTCTGCAGCACCGTCGGCTGCACGGGCATCGTCGGGATTCGCATGATGGTGTTGATGATCTGCGAGATCTCCGCAACGTCCGCGTGCGAGATGTAGAAGACCTTGACGACGAGATCGTCGTACTGCGCGTGCTTCTGCGCGTTGTCGGGGACGATGATGATCGTTTTGGGATTGAGGACCTTGTAGAAGAGTTGATTGGCGGTCGTGACCTGCTGAAGCGCCTGTTCGAGCGTCACGTCCTCGAGCCGGACGGTGTAGGCCTTGTCCTGATACTGCTGGTCGTAGGTGACGTTGATGCCGGTCGAGCTGCCAATGAAGTTCAGGATGTCTCGAACGCTCGCATTGGGCCCGAAGCTGACGACTGGCATCGACGCCGTCGGACTGAGCAGCGTCGTGCTTGCGCGACGGGCTTCTTCGCGGAGCCCCTGGATGGGCGGCTTCGGACGAGACGCTTCGACGCGATCCCGGATTACCTTTTCCAGCTCTACGGACTTCGAGGCTGCGAGGCGATTCGATGGATCGAGTTCCAGCGCCTTCTTGTATTCGAGCAGCGCCAGGTCGAGCTGATCGTGTTGCTCGAAATCGTGCGCGCGGCTGAGATGCTCGCGCGACGCCGTCTGCGTGGCGCGCTCCAGTGCAATCTTGTACTCAGCCTTCTCAGGGCTTTCCTGGACCGCCTTCGTGTAGTGCGCGACGGCGGCATCCCAGTCTCCGACGCGCGAGGCCTCCTGGCCCTGTCGGTAGGCGTGCCCTGCCGCGCACCCCGACACGAACAGGGCGAGAACGATTCCAATCACAAGCCTGTGCTTCAACACCGGCACTCCATATTCACGCCCGTCCAGTCGGGCTTACTTCCCCACACATTCCTGGCCGGACATCCGAATCGTCGTCCGTCCGCGCCCGTCAACGTACTCCATAACCACCGATTCGTTCCCAATCCGCACGAGACGGTACTGTCCCGCGATGATGTCGCCTTCGTGGCCGCGCATGGTACTGCGGCAATCGCTGAAGGCCGCCAGCTTGACTCCACCTTTTTCCTCCAGCAACCCGATGTATTTCAACGTAATAGGGGGCGGCGGCGGAGGCCCCAGCGTTGCCGGATCGACCGGTGGTGGAGGCGGCGGTTTTGGCGCGGTGTCCCTCGGCGGCGTCGGAGGCGGCGGCGCAGGTTTCACGTAGAACCTGAACGGATTCCGTTCGCTCGACTCTGCCTCGGGCCTGGGCTCCTTCAATGCCCTGATGCGAACGTCCAGGTCGCCCGGCTGCACATTCTCGGCGGTCTTTTTGGCCCTGGCTGACGCCCGCGGATTAGACGCCGGCGAGGACGGGCCGGCTGACTTTCCATTCATCAACGACGGGAGCACTGCCACCAACACTGCCAGGCCAAGCGCGACGAGCAGCCACGGGCGCGGCCGGCCGGACGGCGGCGATGTGGACCCGTCAGTTCCCATTCGCCCCCGCCCGATAGTCACGTCGCGATGTCGACGTTGACGTTCAGGCCGCGGTTCTCAATCTCGCTTTGCGTCAGCTCCACGTTCTCGAGCACGAGAAATTCCGGCGCCGTTTCGAGCTCGTGGACGAAGCGGCGGATATTTCGATACTCACCCGAAAGCGCCGCCCGGTAGATGAACTTCACGAGCGAGCTGTCGCGCTCGGGCTTGGCTTCCGAAGTCGTGCGCTCGACGCGGAGGCCGCACTGCTGCGCCACCTGCTGGATTCTCAGAAATGTGATGCGCCGCGCGGCGCTCATGTCTGGCGGCAGGACGTCGCTGTAAAACTTTTGCAGCTCCTGATCCGCTTGCCCCTTGCCCTTCACGGTGTCGCGCGCACTCTGAAAGTCACGCCGGGCCGCATTCAGCGCCGTCGTGGCCGCAACAGACTCCTGCTCGCCGCCAGCGACCTTCTTCGACAGCGGATACAGCACAATCGCGAAGAGCGCCAGGTTCACCAGGATCGCGATCGCAATCGGCAGAATCAGCCTGCGCTTCTCGGCGAACACGCGACGGGCGTCCGTCATTGGCGCCCTCCCCCACGCTGCGGCTGCGCGGCCGGAGGAGCGGCGGGGCTTGCCGTGCCTTCACCCCGGGCGGGCGGGCTGGAGATCGCTGGCGCCGCGGCGGGCGCCTCCGGCACCGCGACGCCTCCAACGTCCTCGCTTCGAATCGTCGCGCGCTGCAGCCCGTCGTCGGTCAGCTCGGAGTTCGCGGTCAGAACATTCTCGAAGGCTCCCGTAGCTTCGAGCTTTTCCATGAACTCGTCCACGTCCGCCGGCTTTCGCGCGAGCACGATCATCGACACCGTCGTCACACCATCCTTGAAGGACGGCCGAACGGAGGTGAGCATCACATCCGGCGGAATCGTGGCCTCGATGTGATTGAAGAACTCGGTCCATGAAAAGGTTCGCTGATCGATCAACGCGTTCGCCTCTCCGGCGGCGCCCACGACCATCGCGAGCTCGTCCTTGTTGATCGTCCTGCGAATGCGGGTCGCCTCGGTGCTCAGCCGAGCCGCTTCGGCGCGATCGGCATTCGTGCGCGCGGACAGCTCTGTGCTGTGCTTCGAGAGCGTGACGATCCGGCCGACGTTCAGCACCGTCACGGCCAGTACGATGGCGGCAGCCAGCGCGACGAGCAGGTGGATGGCGCGCTCGTTGTAGAACGGCCGCGTCGCAAGATTTGCCCGCAGCATCACGCGACCCGCTCGCGCAGGATGAGGCCGATGGCCGGCGCCAGGCTGTCGAGCAGTTCCGGCGCGGCCGCGATTCGATCGCGCAGCGCGACGGCGCCCCGAAAGTCGAGCGGATCGACGCGCGTACCGAGCCGTGCCTCGAGCTCGTGCCGCAGCCGATCGACGGCGTCAGGTCCTCGAAGCGACGCGCCCGCGAGCACGACGCGGGAGAAACCTCCGCCACCCAGCCGATCCTCGTGATACATCGCGGTCTGGTGCACGAGATCCGCCAGATCGTCGTCTTTCTCGGACGGACGCGTGCGGAAGGAGATCACGTCCGATCCGCGCACCACCGCCATGGTGCTGTAGTCGGCCGCGATATGGACGAGCAGCCAGTCGCCTGCCGGTGTGCTGCGGCCGTCGGTGCCCAGCACGGCGTTGACGAGATTGACCGTCGCCAGATCGACGATGCCCGGGTATGCGCCCGCTGCCTCGCACGCCCGCTCGTAGCTTTCGATGATGTCGCGCCGCGCGACGGTCACGACGTATTCCCGGCCGCCTTCGGCGGGCACGATGCCGGGAACCCAGGACACCTGGGCGTCCTCGATCTTGAATGGCGCCGCCTTCCGCACCTGCCATCGGATCAGCTGGTCGAGATCTTGTGCCTTGGCGGGAATTTTTTCGAACCGCACGAGCGACAGCTTGCCGACGGTGTCCGGCAACACGAGCGCAATGCGTTTCGGCCGTGAGGACAGCCGATCGAGCACGGCGCGAATCGCCGACGTCAGCGCTGCGGGGTCGTGCACGTTGATCGCGTTCAAGGTCGCGTCGACCGCGCCAGGGGGCAGGGGCTCTCCCGCGTAGCTCGAGAGCACACGAGTTCCCCCCTGCTCCGAGATCACCGCAGCCGTAACGCGTCGCGGGTTGATTTCGACCGCTGCGGCTGGCGGTCGATTCGAGAGCCAGCGAGGCATGGCAGCACTCATTCGACGAATGTCACCTTGTTGATTTCGCGGAGCGTCGTGATGCCCTTCAGGACCTGCTCGACCGCGGACTCGCGCAAGAACCGCATCCCTTCGTCGCGCGCGGCCTTCTTGATTTCAGACGTCGGCCGCCGGCCGAGGATCAGCTCGCGGATGCTGTCGCTCAAATCGAGCAGCTCGCAGATCGCCGTCCGGCCGCGATAGCCCGTCCCGCCGCACTCGATGCAGCCCGCGCCCTCGAAGAAGAGCCCGCTGTGCTCGAGCGCCGGGTCGAGCGCCGACTCCTCCAACATCGCGCGCGTGACTCTCTGCGGCCGCTTGCAGTGGACGCAGATGTTGCGCACCAGCCGTTGCGCGAGCACGCAGTTCAGCGCCGAGACGAACTGATAGGCCTCGACGCCCATGTTCAGGAAGCGGCCGAGCACGTCGAGCACGTTGTTGGCGTGCACGGTCGTGAAGACGAGATGCCCGGTCAGCGCGGAGTTGATCGCAATCTGGGCGGTTTCGGCGTCGCGGATTTCGCCGACCATGATCTTGTCGGGATCGTGCCTCAGGATCGACCGGAGGCCGCGCGCGAACGTCAGCCCTTTCTTTTCATTGATCGGAATCTGCGTGATGCCGCGCAGCTGGTATTCGACCGGATCCTCGATGGTGATGATCTTGTCTTCGATCGACTTGATCTCGGACAGCGCCGCGTACAGCGTCGTCGTCTTGCCGCTGCCGGTCGGGCCCGTGACCAGGACCATGCCGTATGGCTCCGCGATGTACTTGCGGAACCGGCGCAGCTCGTCCTCGGGGAAGCCCAGGATGTCGAGGCGTAGCTCGTGGAACTGCTCGCTGATCGATTCCTTGTCGAGGATACGGATGACCGCATCTTCCCCGTGCACGCTCGGCATGATCGAGACGCGGAAGTCGATCGTCTTTCCCGGCATGCGCAGCTTGAACCGTCCGTCCTGCGGAACTCGCTTCTCGGCGATGTCCAGCTCCGCCATGACCTTCACGCGCGAGATGATCGTGCTGTGAAACCGCTTGTCGATAGGCCGCATCGCCGCCTGCAGCACGCCGTCGATCCGGTATTTCACGTGGACGGCGTCCTCCTGCGTCTCGATGTGAATGTCGCTCGCGCGTCGCTGAATGGCGCTGTACAGGGTGGTGTCCACCAGGCGGATGACCGGGCTCGCGTCCGCGGTCAGCTTCTCGACCGTGAGCGCCTCGTCGCCCCCCTCATCTTCGCGGAGAATCTGCAGCTGAAAGCTCTCGGTCGCGTCCTCGAGCACGCGAGTTGAGCTCTCGCTCTTCTTCAGAATGGACTGAATCGCCGTCGGAGTCCCGACCGTGACCTTGATCGGCGTCGCCAGGAGCACGCCAAGCTCGTCGATCATCGGGAGATCGGTGGGGTCGGAGACGACGATGACGAGCGAGGTTCCCTCGCGGTGATACGGCACGAAGCCGTATCGGAGCATCAGGTCCGCGGGAATCGCGCGAAACAACTCGTGATCGATGCTGAACTGCGAAAGATCGACGAACTCCAGCCGATACCGCTCGGCGAGGTGCCTGGCCTGCGCGACTTCGGCCGCGTGGTCGGCGTCGGTCGGCTCGACGCCAGCGACGTAGAGATCGGAGTCTGGCGGTGTTGGTTGAGTGTCCATCCTGGAAGCCGGAAGCCTTAACTAATCATCGATGACAAATTGAAGAGCGGCATATAGAGCGACAAGAGCAGCGCCGCAATGATAATGCCCATGACCACGAGCAGCGCCGGTTCCACGATCGTGATGAACCGCGTCAGGCTCGTTTCAATTTCCTCGTCATAAAACTCCGACAGGCTGTTCAACATCTCCTGCAGCGCGCCTGTCGATTCGCCGACTTCGACCATCTTGATGGCGACGTCGGGAAACGCCCCGCTCGCCAGCATCGCGGACGCGAGCGCACGCCCCTCGCGGACCTGCTGCGCCGCCGTCGTCAGTTCCTGCGCCATGTACTGGTTGCTGATCGAGCGTGCCGACACATCGATGGCGTTCACGAGCGGAATGCCGCCTCCGAGAAGCGTCGCCAGGGTGCGCGACGCCTGGGACGTGGCGAATCGCTGCGCGATCGAGCCGAGCATCGGGATGCCGAGTATCCATTTGTCGAAACGGCGCCTGTTTCCGGGTCTCTTCAGCCATGCGACGAAGCCAAACACGATTGCCGCGATGGCGAGCACGACAACGAAGAAATAGGCCACCGCAAAGTTCGAGATCGAGACGATGATTCGGGTCGACAGCGGCAGCTCACGGTCGAACTGCCTGTAGAACGCTCCGAATTCGGGCACCACGCGCAGCACGATGATCCCGACGACCACACAGGACAGCCCGAGCAGGATCGCCGGGTAGACCAGCGCGGAGATCGTCTTCCGCTTCATGCCCGAGATGATCTTCACGTAGGCCACGTATCGCCGAATGACCTGCTCGAGGCTGCCGCTCTTCTCCCCCGCCAGCAGCGACGCCGTGTACACCCCGGGGAACAACGAACCCTGCGCTTCAAACGCCTCGGATAGCGAACTGCCGGCGCGCACCCGCTCGTACACGTCGTCCATGACCGACTTCAGCAGCGGGTTCGTCATTCGCTGGCGCAGGATGTCGAGCGACTGCACGAGCGGCATGCCCGCCTTCAACAGCGTCGCAAGCTCCTGGTTGAAAACCAGGAATTCGCGTGTCGAGATGCGACTACGGCTCGGGAGCTTGAACGAGCCGAGCGCCGCCCGTCCGGCCCGCTGGATCGCGAGGACGTAGAGTCCTTTCTCCTCGAATTCGTGTCGGAGGCGTGCCTCGCTTTCCGCCACGTAGACGCCTTCCACGATTTCCCCGCTGGGGGTTCCAAGCCTGCAACGAAACTCCATGCTACTTGTCGGGTGAGATCGTCTTATCGGCGCAAGATCTTGTCTGTGTGGGCATTATCGGCCGATCTATCGGCGAATTATATCACCCGTGCGGCAAACGACCCCGACCGTCCCCTCGATTAGACAGCCGAAATGAACGGACGGATGGAAGAAATGCTCAGAGAGTCCGGCGGGAATTCGCGGGCAAGTTACTTGGGACCGGACAGTGCCAGGATCCGGCTGACGTAGTTGCGGGTTTCGCGATACGGCGGGATGCCGTTGAACCGGTCCACCGCGTCCGGCCCGGCGTTGTAGGCGGCCAGGGCGAGCTCGACGGATGATCCAAATCGATCGAGCAGCGTTTTCAGGTGCTTGATCCCCGCTTCGATATTCGCCTTCGGTTCAAACGGGTTTCTGACGTTGTATTCCTTCGCGGTCGAGGGCATCAACTGCATGAGCCCCATCGCGCCTTTCCGGGATCGGGCGGTCGGTCGAAATCTCGATTCGACCTCGATCAACGCCCGAACGAGGAGCGGGTTGACCCCGTGAGCCTCCGACATGGACGCGATGATTTCTGCGTAGGGGGTCCCATCCGGAAGCGAACTATCCTGCTGGACCGGAGCGACTTCCGGTTCTGCGACCTTGGCCGGGGCGTCCGGGTCGATGTACGGGACCTCGTCCGGCTCGATCTTCTCCACGAGATCCTTGTCGCAGGTGACCTCGCCCCCGCTCCTTAGCGTCAGGACAATGTGATCGCCGTCGAGCCTGTGGCCCTTCACGGACAGCGTGCGTCCTGAGCTCAGATACACGATTTCCGCCGAAGCGGGAACCGCCGTCGCCAGCAGCGCGAGCAGCACCGCGGGCAATAGAAACTGGGGTTTTGGTCTCATGCGAATCAACTATCCTAGCATTCGCTTCCAGATTATGTCCAGATTCAATACAGTCCTGGCTCCTGGAGGCTGTTCGCCGCCGCCGCCGCCGCCGCCTACACGTGTATCGGCACGTGACTGAGCGTCGCGTAGCCGTTCCGCGCCTGGCTTTCTGGCACGTCTACTGCCCAGCCAGCTGTCACTCCGAAGCCGGAAGCAGCCAGCAGCCCGGGTATTACTTCGGTTCGACGAAGGCGTGGAACACGCGAAGGCCCAGCTCGCGGACGTCGCCGCTGCCGGGACTGAACGTGCGATCCATGTCGATCACGATCTCTGTCATGTCCCCGCTCCCGAGCTGCGCAGCAGTAATCGGAAACGTGTACAGCTTCCGCTCCCGGTTGGCCGCGGCGAATGTGGCGATGGTCTCGGTCCCAATCCGGATGGTCACCTGCTGCGGCGGGGTGAACAGGTCGGTCCGCGCGTCGAATTCCAGATAGAAGGTCGAATCTTTCCTGGGGTTCTTGAATGAGATGGTGGCGGTCTTCTTCGTCCATTGCCATTCGGAGGCCGCATTGTCGGTCGCCACTTCTGCGGGATGCCACCCATCCTTGTAGAAGAGGAAGATGTTCTCGGACTGCGGCTGGAGCTGGAACTTCGAGACCAGGTATTCCTTCCGGCCCACCTGCGGCGCGTTCAGGGTCAAACGGTTCGTGGTGGTCCGATCGTAAAGGCCCAGCCGCACGGACGCCTCGCCGATGTACGGGTAGTTCGGGACGAAGACCGTTCGCGTGTACTCAACGGTCTGACCCGGCTTCCAGGCCGACGTCGGAGGTGTCGGCAGGTGATCGTCGGTCCACAACAGCTCGCCCGTCGGGTCGAGCACGTGAACGAACACCCAGTAATCCGTGCTGAACTTCGCGTCGGGCGCAACCACGAACTTGTAGGTCAGCTTGGCCGGGCTTCCGATCGGCACCTTGTCGTGACTGAACGTCAGCGACGGCGTCGCGACCGGGGGTTCGTTATCCGACTTTCGGCTGCAGGAGATCGAAGCCGCGACGAGCGCAAGGGCCGCGGCCCAGGTGATCACGGAAACACGTCTGGACATGGATACTTCCGACACTACGATCCAACAACCCTGACGGGATCCCGCCAGGACTGAACCACGAAGGCGAATGCTAACTTAGTTGTCCGAGCTACTGCAATATGTTACGTTCAGCTCGTTCACGAGGAGTGTGATGCTCGAAGCGCTGGGAATGGTGGAGACGCGGGGACTTATCGGCTCGATCGAAGCGGCCGACGCGATGGTGAAAGCTGCCAACGTCGTCCTGGTCGGCAAGGAGTACATCGGTGCCGGGTATGTGACGGTCCTCGTTCGCGGCGACGTCGGGGCGGTAAAAGCCGCGACGGACGCTGGCGCGGCCGCCGCGCGGCGCGTGGGCGAGTTGATTTCGGTCCACGTGATTCCCCGGCCTCACGCGGAAGTGGAAAAGATCCTTCCGAAGCTCAAGGACGCGAAGGCGTCGTAACCTCCCCGTCGGTCACGCATGGCCCAGCCCACGGCACCGACCGATCGCGATCTCACCTCGATCAGCGAAGCGCGCTCGCTGGCACGGCGCGCGAAGGCCGCGGCTCCGGCGCTCGCTGAGCTTTCACAGGCACAAATCGACGCGATCGTCGATGCGATGGCAACGGCGGTGACGCCACACGCCGAAGCGCTCGCCCGGCTCGCTTGCGAGGAGACGGGGTACGGCGTCGTCGCCGACAAGGTCCAGAAGAACCTCTTCTCTTCGCAGAAGGTCTACAACTTCATCCGGCCGATGAAGACCGTCGGCGTCATCAACCGCATCGAAGACAAGAAGGTCATCGAGATCGCCGAGCCTTTTGGGGTCGTGGCCGCGATTGTTCCGTCGACGAATCCGACATCGACCGCCATCTACAAGATCCTCATCTCGCTCAAGGCGCGCTGCCCCATCGTGATCAGCCCGCATCCGTCGGCCGCACGCTGCATCACTCGCGTCGCCGAGATCATGAACGAGGCGGCGAGAACGGCCGGGGCGCCGGACGGATCCATCAACTGGATGACGACCGTCACGCTGGAAGGCACACAGGAACTGATGAAGGCGCGGGAGACCGCCGTCATCCTGGCGACGGGCGGGATGGGGCTCGTTCGCGCCGCTTACAGCGCCGGGAAGCCGGCCTACGGCGTCGGGCCCGGCAACGCGCCCGCCTACATCGAGTCCTCGGCCGACATCGTCAAGGCCGTACAGGACATCATCACCGGCAAGACGTTCGACAACGGATTGCTCTGCTCTTCCGAGAACTCCGTCGTCTGCGATGCGGCGCTGGTCCAGGAAGTGAAGCGTCAGTTCGTCGCCGGCGGCGCGCATTTCATGTCTCCAGCGGAGATCGACGCTGTTGGTCGAGTGCTGGTCACGCCACAGCGGCTTCCAAATCCGAAACTCGTCGGCCGACCGGCGATCGACATCGCGCAGCAGGCAGGGATCACGGTTCCAGCCTCGACGCGCGTCCTCATCGCCGAGCTGGCCGGCGTCGGCCGCGACTACCCGCTCTCGATCGAGAAGCTGTGTCCGGTGTTGTCGTTCTACGTCGTGAACGACTGGCGGGACGGCTGCGAACGCTGCAAGGAAATCCTGCGCTACGGCGGGATGGGACACACGATGTCGATTCACTCGAGGAACGACGACATCATCCTGCAGTTCGGCCTGAAGAAGCCGGCGTTCCGCATCGTCGTGAATACGCCGACGACGCTGGGGTCGATCGGGTTGACGACCGGCCTCGATCCGTCCATGACGCTCGGGTGCGGCGGGTACGGCGGGAATATCACGTCCGACAACATCTCTCCCCGGCACCTCCTGAACATCAAGCGGCTGGCGTACCAGACGAACCCGGCGCCGGTGCGACGGGAAGCACCGTCAGCCTCCGCCGCGCTCCCAAAGGGACCGCAGCCGCCAAAGGAAACCGGTGGGATCGCCGCCGCCCCGCTGGCGCGGAGGATCGATCAGTTTCTCGCGTCACGCGGGTATGCAGCCCCGGAGGCATCCCGTCCGCAGCCCACGGCTTCTGACGTCAGTCGCCCGGATCCGAAGCCGCCGGAGGCGGTCGCGAAGCCTGCCCCGCCGGCGGCTCCCCAGGCGACCGTGCAAAAACCGTCCGACTTTGTATGTGAAGACGACGTCCGGCAGGCAGTCCGTCAGGGACGCAAAATTGTGATCGGCGAACGGACGATCATTACTCCCGCGGCACGCGATCTCGGAGAGGAGAATCGGGTCTTCGTACAGGCCAGTTGGCCGCGGTGATCACAGTTTTGCCTGTTAGTGTTGAGCAGACTGGAGTTAGGGTTGACCTCGGCGGGGGTGGGTGGTATTCTTATCGCCCCAGCAATTCGTGTCTTCGGCTCTCTATCCGCGATAGCGGTCAGCTGCAGGACACCAGGTTCAGATCCACCGGCAGGGTGGTAGCTGAGGGGCGACCTCAACAGGGCCCCTGGCTTGCAGTTTCGGGTCAGCGCAAGTCCGGAATGTCCTTGAGGGAGCGCCCAGCATGACGACGCGTGCTTGGTGGCCTGTAGCGGCCGCCGTCGTTTTTTCGGCTACCGCGTGCGGCTCGAATCCTAAGCCCAAGGCCCAGGCCGCTCCGGCCCAGGCACCGGCCAAGAGTCCCGCTCCCCCGGTTGTTCCGTCTCCGCCGCCGCAAGATCCAATCGCCACGCTGATCGCGAACTCACAGGGCCATTTCGAATCCGGCGAACGGGAGCTCCGTGTGGGCCATCTCGAGAGCGCCCGGGCGGAATTCGATCGGGCCGTGGATATCCTGCTCGAGTCCCCTTACGGCGCACGCACGGATGCCCGCCTGCGCGAGCACTTCGATCGGCTGGTCGACCGGATCAACGCGTATGAAGTCACCGCCCTTCGCCAGGGCGACGGTTTCGCGGAGAAGAAAGAAGAGCCGGCGTCCATCGACGAGTTGTTGACGATCGCCACCTTCCCGAAACCGGAAGCAGCGCCGCAAACGACCGAGACCGTCAAGGAAGATCTCGCCGCGACTGAACACGACATCCCCATTTCGCAGAACTCGCGGGTGCTGGCGTACGTCGAGTTGTTCCAGGGTCGGCTGCGGGACTTCATCCAGGACGGCCTGACCCGCGGGACCCAATACCTGCCGATGATTCAGGACGTCTTCCGGGCAGAAGGGCTTCCGCTGGACCTCGCCTACATTCCGATCATCGAGAGCGGTTTCAAGCCGAACGCGGTCTCGAAGGCCAACGCGAAAGGACCGTGGCAGTTCATGAAAGCCACGGCACTCGAGAACGGCCTGCACCACGACTGGTATATCGATGAGCGGTCGGATCCCGAGAAGGCCACGCTGGCCGCCGCGAAGTACCTGAAGACGCTCAACAAGCTCTTCGACGGCGACTGGAACCTCGTCCTGGCGGCCTATAACGGCGGGCCCGGCCGCGTGCAGCGTGCGATCAACCGCTCGGGCAAGGAAGACTTCTGGGATCTCTCGCAGTCGTCTCGCTATCTTCCCCGGGAGACGCGCGAATACGTTCCGCTCATCCTCGCGGCGATCATCGTCGCCAAGAACCCCGCGCAGTACGGCTTTGATATCGTCACGCAGGATCCGGTCTCGTACGACAAGGTCACGGTTCCGCGCGCCATCGATCTTCGTCGAGTGGCCGAGTGGACCGGAACGTCGATCGACGAGATCCAGTCGCTCAATCCGCAGCTCCGGCGCTGGACGACGCCGGTCAAGTATCCAACCTTCGAACTGAAAGTTCCGTCGGGCACGGGGGATAAGTTTCAGGAGCGCCTCGCGAGCGCAACGCCCGCGGATCTGAACGCGCTGAAGTGGTACACAGTCCGGAACGGCGAATCGCTCACGACCATCGCGCGCAAGCTGGGTGTCAGCCGAACCGACCTTGCCGAAGCCAACGGCCTCTCGACCAAATCGCGCGTTCGCGGCGGGCAAGAATTGATCATCCCGCGAGCGCCCGCGACGCTCCTCGCGTCGCGTACCGAGCGCGCGGCGCCGGTGGAACTCGCCTCGCGACCCGTCAGCGGCCCGGCCACGATGCCGGACGCGCCCACACACGCGTCGAGCACGATCGTGTACCGCGTCAAGCGAGGCGACACGCTTTCCTCCATCGCCCAGTCGTTCGATACCACCGTGGCGAAGATTAAGAGCTGGAACAAGCTTAACGGGAACGTTATTGCGACTGGCGCGCGTCTGAAGATCGTGCGCTGACACTGACGCGCTGCTAAAGCAGCGCGCTACGGGTGAGTTTCGTCCACTCGCAGAATCCGCGATCTTTCGCTTCTCTTTCTTCAAATCCCCAAACAAACCTGTTCGTCGTCGTTCTTGCACCGTAGAGCTCGATGCTCGCGTGTGTCAGGACAGCCGCCGTGTACGGGATCGAAGCCTGCACCGTCAACGTTGAAGTCGACGTCTCGTTTGGGCTTCCGGGCATCACCATGGTCGGACTCCCCGACGCGTCGGTGCGGGAGAGCCGCGATCGTGTCCGCAGCGCCATCAGGAATTCGGGCTTCGAGTTTCCGGAACACCGCGTGACGGTGAACCTTGCGCCGGCCGACATCCGCAAGGCTGGCTCCTCCTTCGATCTGCCGATTGCCATCGGTGTTCTGGCTGCCAGCGGGGTGGTCACGCGGCGCAACGTTGACGACGTGCTGCTGCTGGGTGAGCTGTCGCTCGACGGGGGCATCCACTCGGCCCGCGGAGTTCTGCCGATTGCGGCTGCGGCACGCCGCGAGCGCTTCTCCGGCCTGCTTCTTCCGAGGCCCAACCAGGCTGAGGCGTCTGTGGTTCAAGGGCTTGAGCTATTCGGAGTGCGATCGCTGGATGAGGCCGTCAGCGCCCTCAACGATCCCGACGCCTTTCGCTCGAGGACCGACGCTCGCGACCGATCCCCTGCCGACGACCCGGCCGCCGACCGACGGGGATTTCGCCGACGTCCATGGTCAGGCGCTCGCCCGCCGGGCCCTCGAAATTGCCGCGGCAGGGGGGCACAACACCCTGATGATCGGTCCGCCAGGATCAGGCAAGACGATGATGGCGAGGCGCGTCGCCGGTATCCTGCCGGCGCTCGTGTTCGATGAAGCGCTGGAAGTCACCTCGATCCATTCTGTCGCCGGACTCCTTGCCGCCGGGCACGGGCTCATGTCCAACCGGCCGTTCCGCGCGCCGCACCACACGATCTCCGACGTCGCACTGGTGGGCGGTGGACAGAACCCGCGTCCGGGCGAGATCAGTCTTGCCCACCACGGCGTGCTGTTTCTCGACGAGATGGCGGAGTTCAACCGCAGCGTCCTGGAAGTACTGCGGCAGCCTCTCGAAGAAGGGTGTGTGCGGATCGCCAGGGCGCTGCGCACGGTTTCATTCCCCGCGCGCTTCATGTTGATTGGGGCGATGAACCCCTGCCCCTGCGGGTTTCACGGAGACGACTCGAGGCCCTGCCGCTGCACCCCGCAGCAAATCGCGCGCTACGGGTCGCGGCTCTCCGGCCCGCTGCGCGATCGCATGGATCTGACCGTTGCCGTCGCCGCGCTGCCAGCCCGCGAGCTTGCCGTGGCACCACCGAGCGAATCGTCCGCCAGCATTCGGAGCCGCGTAGACGCCGCGCGCTCGCGGCAGCTGACCCGGGACGGCGCATTGAACGCGCGGCTGCAGGGACGGATCCTCCGAAACCGGACGCGGCTCGATCGCGATGCGCGCCGGATGTTCGATCTCGCGCTGACGCGCCTCGCGTTGACCGCACGCGGCCACGATCGGGTGCTCAGGGTCGCGCGCACGATCGCCGACCTGGAGGGGTGCGAGGGCATCGGCGCCGAGCACCTGGCCGAGGCGCTTCAGTTCAGGGGGGAGTGACGAGAACTGGTTTCGAACCTATTTGGTCTCTACGAGTGCTTTCCGCGCCTCATCCGCGCCGTTGAAATCCGGCTTGATGGCTAGTGCGCGCTTGAGGGCCGCGCGACCCTGCACGTCGTTCCCCTCTTTCAGGTGCGCCAGCCCGAGATGGTACTGATAGACAGGATTCGATGGCGCCTTGGAGACCGCTCGTTCGAACGACGCGATCGCGTGCTGGAGGAGGCCCTTGCGATAGTAAATCCAACCCAGCGTGTCCTCAGACTCCGGACGATTCAGCTGTTCCTGAGCCACGGTTGCCAGCTTCAACGCATCGTCCAACCGGTCCGTCTCGGCGTACATCCACGCGAGGTTGTTCGCGGCCACCCCGGCATGCGGATCCGAGGCGAGCACACGCTCGTACCTGCTGGCGAGCCCCGTCGCGATCACCCCGCGCCTCCTGGATCATGGCGACGAGCGTCAACGGTCCTGCCGGCGTCTTGGAGTGGCTCGCGAGCGCCTGATACTCCGCCAGCGCCCCATCGAGCTGCCCGTTGGCCATTGCGATCCGGCCCAGAAGATCGTACGCATCGAGCTGCGACGGATCCACGCTGACGAGGGCTCGAAGGGTTTGCTCGGCTTCCGCCTTGTTACCAGCGGCCAGGGCGACGCGGGCCGACAGAATCTTGAGCCGCGGGTCGTCGGGTGTGCGCTGTTGCCACGCTGCGACGCGGCCACGTGCGGCGTTGACGTTGTGCTGCGCCAGATCCACCGTGATCAGGCCGACGAGCGCATCGTACGAAGACGGCGCGAGCCGCAGCACGTCCTCGAAGGCCTTCCGTGCCGCCGGCACTTTGTTTTGCTGCACGTCCAGCCATCCCATCTCGAGGTACAACGGCGCAGCGTCAGGCGTGCGGGCGATCCGTGACGCCAGTTCTCGCTCGGCCCTCGGGAGATCACCCTGCGCGCGCAAACTCCGCGACATCAGCACCGCGGCCTCCACGTCTTCCGGCCGCTGTCGCGAGACTTCTTCCGCCGCCTGCAGCGCGCCGGCTGTTTCGCCGCGAGCGAGCTGCAGCCGCGCCAGTTGCAGTCGTGCGGCTGCCGCGCGCGGGTTCAGCTTGAGAACCTTTTCGAAAGCGTCCTCTGCGGCCGCGGCGTCCCGGCGAGCGACGGCGGTCAGTCCCACCGTGTATTGGGCCGCGGGCGAACTGGCGTTCAGCTTTGCTGCCTCCTGCGCCTCGGCCCACGCCTCATCTACCTTCCCGTCGATCAGAAGCATGCGGGCTTTGGCAATGCGCGCCTCTTCGTACTTCGGCTTTTCGTGAATGATCTCGTCCACGATTTTGAGCGCTTCAGCCTTCCGGCCTGCGGAGTCACTCGAGGCCCGCAATCCGCAGCTTCGCCGCCCGCGCGTCCGACTTGTCGGAGCCCGCCTCGACTGACTGCAGCACCGACATCGCGCGCTGTCGATCTCCCATGCCGGTGTAGTAGTCAGCCAATGCGAGCTGACCGCCCGGTTCGCTCGCGAGCGCCTTGAAATGCGGCTCGGCCTGCGCCGCGCGCTGCGTTGACAAATACAGCAGGGCCAACGCCCGATGAACCCCGGCGTTCTTGGCATCCATCGACAAGGCAGCCAGCAGGGTTTGCTCTGCAGCCGCCGTGTCCCCGCTGGCCCACTGGTAGTTCGCCAGGGCGAGCCGCGCGTCGACGGATTGCGGCGCGAGTTCTACGGCCTTCCGGAAGGCGTCGCCCGCGCGCTCGCGGCTGCCACCAAGAAACTGCACCGCACCAAGCGCCGTCCACGCCGGGGCATACGACGGATCGAGGCTGATGGCCTGCTCCATCTGCTTGACGGCCCGGCTCGTATCGTTCAGACCGGCGAGGGCATTGCCGAGCAGGATGTTCGCAGGCGCATTGTCAGGCGCCGCCTTGACGGCAAGCTCTGCCCGGGTTCGCGCGGCATCGAATTCTCCGGCTGCCAGGAGCAGCGTTCCCGCCCGCACCTGCGCGTCGATGTTCGACGGATCCAGGTCGCCCGTGCGGGCGTATTCGCGATAGGCGTTTGGCAGATCGCCCTGCGCTTCGTACGCCTTCGCAAGCTTGTAGTGTGCCTCGGTCCAGTCCGGCTTCGCCTGCACGGCTCGCTTGTATTCGATGAGTGCCCGTGCCGCCTGCTGCTTCGCGGCATAGCCATCGCCGCTGGCCACGTACTTCTGTGCCCTGGCCTGCGGATCACGCGAGCACGCCCCAGTCCACAGCATCGCGATCGCGACGGCAGCGCTCAAGCCTCGTGGAAGATGTCTCATGGCAAATACCTGTCGAGGTGCGGAAGAAGAAGTGTGGCGAACGCGCCGAGATCCGTTCGGGCTTTGTCGGCGGTCGAGACGATTGGAGCAATCAGCCGCACGAGCCCGCCGTTCGTGCGGTGAAGACGGGCCGCGTCCAGCATCAGGAACGCCTTGTTCGCATACTCATTTGCGACGACGCGCCCGCGACCCTGATACCAGTAGAAAACAACCTGGCGATCCAGGCCTTTCTGGATGACGAACTCGTTGACGGTGACCGTGCGGCCATCCGCCTGCAAGTTGCCGACGCCCGTTTCGACGGGACGCCATCCGGCACCGGGCAGACAGTTCTGCGGCGAGTGAATGGTGTCGCCCTGGCGCTGCGACGCGTAGTAGCCGATGTAGATGCCGATTGGCGACAATCCGCTCCGCACGTAGTCCCGGCTGACGTAGTCATCCACACCAAGCTGCGCGAGCACATCATCGGCCAGCGGGGCCGCCTCCTGGCCGCGCCAGCCGCCGATTTCAAGAGGCAGGGTCGCGAGGGACTCCCGCGCCACATCAGCTTCTGCGGATTGTGCGCGAGTTCCGTACAGGCCGGCAGCGACGAGCAGCGCGACCACGACCGAGGCGCGGACCACCATCACGCTTCCGCCTCCCGAGGCTGCACAACCGGGGCGCGACCCGCCTCTGGATCGCGTCCGGCGATCACACGCTGCACACCGAGGAGTCCCGTAAAGGCGACCACAAAAACCAGCCATCCTGAGAACGTGTGGAAGAATCCTTCGGCCGCCGCCGGGCTGACGAGCTCGGACGCGAGACCGGTGCCCGCCACGCGCGCCGCGTTGGCGAGGATCGCGATCGGAACAGCCGCCAGCGCGATCAGCGCTCGCGCGCCGGCCCGGCGCTCTGTGAAATATCCCAGGACGATGGCGAGCGTGATGAGTGAGACGAGCGAGCGAATCCCGCTGCACGCCTCGGCCACTTCGAGCGTGCGACTCGGCAGCTGCAGCACGTTCCCCTCGCGAAGCACGGGAATTCCCGCAACGCTGAGCGCGAGCTCGCCCGCTCGCGACGCGAGCAGCTGAAGCGGGAAACGCTATCTGGTTGAAGAGGATTGCTGGCAGCGGAACCATCAGGATCAGAAACGCCAGCGGAAAGATCAGGATTCGAAAATGGTCGCGTCCCCAGACGAAAAGGACCATGCCCGCCAGCACACCGATAAGAGAAATACGGGTCAGGAAGAGCTCAGCGCCAAGAGGCCGGCCAGCAGCACCACGAGACTGGCGGCGATCAGGACTACGCCCGCGATGCTCGGTCGCCGCGGAGCATCCAGAAGCGCGCGCCGGCGTTCCCACGCGAAGTACACGGCGAGCGGGAGAACGAAAAAACCGTGCGAGTAGTTGTCGTCGCTCGCCCATTGCCGGGCGAGCGACGACAGGATCCCCCCGTACACCCACAGAAGGGCTGCCGCCAAAACACACGCAATCGCCAGATCACGGTGACGAGGCGGCATCACGTCCCTTCGTCAGGCCGTCCGGCGTCGCCGCGCAGCAGCCAGACCCGCCAGCCCGGTACCGATGAGCAGCATCGATGCCGGCTCCGGCATCGCGGTTGGCCCCGCGGCGTTCGTGCTGAAGCGAACCAGGAAACCGCGCAGCCCGAGTCGATCACGCAAGCCGAAGGTCACGCGTGCCGTGCCCTGACCGAGTCCCGTGAACATGAGGATATCGCCCCGGTTGCTCATCTCGTCCGCGACGACCGTCGCCGAACCGCCCGCGAATACCGCGCTCCGAGTAATCGCAGAATCCTGGGCGAAGCTGAAGCCGTCGAGCGAATTCGAGGTAGAAAAACCCGCCGGAACGTAGGACGGCTGATCGGCCGGATCGAGCCGGTCGTCGTTGTCCAGGGGATCCAGGATTTCCGCGCGAAGCGAATCCCATCCGCTGATCCCCGAAATGACCATGGAGACCGTGTAGTCGGAGCCCGCCTTCAGTCCGTCGATCAGAAAGGTTCCGACTGCTCCTCCAGCGGGCATGACCACCGTTCCCAGGTCGATGGAGAACCACCCCGTGGTCGCGGATGCCCCACCGCTGAACCCGCCGGAACTCGATTCCACGCTGATCGAAATCGGCTCGGCGCGCGCAGCCGTGGGCAGCAGCAACACGGACAGCGCGAGAACTGGCCAGAATCTCTTCATAGAATTGCCCGCCTCCCTTACCTTCAACACGCAGGGTGCTTCTTGCCGGGTTCCGCCGCGCCACCCCGGCGCGTGCGCCCCCTTCCGGCGTGGGGCGCTATCGGTTCACATCACACGACGACGAAGCGCGGTCGCGACGACCAGGAGCGTGCTCCCCGACAACAGCAACGCAATCGGTTCGTCGGGCCGCGCGGCGCGCGCCGTGATCGCCGCGACTCCCACAATCACATCCGTTCGCGCATAGGCGACCGCCGTGGCCGCCGCACACGCCGTGAGAATCAAGATGAGGACGACTAATGCCTTCATGTTCCAACCCAGTGCCACAAGTGGCTTTTCCAGTTCGTACTTTGCCCGCCCCGGAGGCGTTCGACGTCTCCAGTGCAAGGTGACGACCACATCGGGAGCAGGAAAATGGACGAGCTGGCGTTCGCTAAACGTGGAGCCGATAGGTACTTCCATCAGGCCGCGAGCGTATGGTAGAGTCCGTGGATCTTTCTGCGAATCCCGGGAGGCCCTTGATCTCAACGCGATACACGATTGTCCTGGCGGACCGATCGACCGGCGTTGTGCGCCGTTTCACGATTTCTCTCTGGCCAACGCTGGGGATCGTGGCGGGCGTCTTCGCATTGCCCGTGTTGATCGGACTCGGAGCGCGATGGTCCGCGACGAAGTACCGTCGCGGAGCTCGAACGATCGAATATCGCGCTGCAGATCGAGAATGCCAGCTACCGTGAAGCCACCGGGCAGCTCTCGGATCAAATCTCCTCGCTCCAGGCGGCGGTCGATTCACTCGGGATTCAATCGGCGGTCGATCCCAACGCCAAGGCCGCCATGGAAAAACTGCCGGAGCCGGTGAAGTCGCGTGCGATGGGCGGCGGTCTCGGAGCGACACCCACCATGTTGTCGAACATGCTGTCGCCCGACCTGACGTTCGGAGTCCTGAGCGAGTTGCTGGGCACCATGGCCAGCAGGCTCGACATCATGCGCACCGGCGTCGAGCGTCGCCAGGCGCTCGCCGCGGCGACGCCATCCATCTGGCCCGTGAGCGGCTGGCTGACGTCTCGGTACGGCAATCGTCGCGACCCGTTCACGGGGGGAGCCGATTTCCATCCCGGCCTCGATTTGTCTGCCGACTATGGCCAGCCCGTTCGCGCGACAGCCGACGGCACCGTGGCCATGGCGGAGCGCAGCGGGAGCTACGGGAACCTCGTCGAAATCAACCACGGTTACGGCATCGTGACCCGTTATGGTCATCTCTCAGGCTTCAAGGCCATGGCCGGACAACAGGTACACCGCGGAGACGTCATCGGGTTCGTCGGTTCAACGGGTCGATCGACCAGCGCGCACCTGCACTACGAGATCCTCTTGAACGGAAAGCTGACCGATCCGCTTCGGCTCCTCTCCACGACGCACTAGTCTTAATCCGAGAGGCTTCGCCCCTCGGACTCCCCGACACGCGCTCTCGCGCGCCGCTTCGACGGCGCGCTCCGATCGCTGGCTCGCTCGCACGGCTCGCTCGCATCTTGGAGTGAGCGTCAGTTCATGCAGACGACTTCAGTCGAATGGCCCCCGCAATTTGTTGTACAATTCGGGGATACCCTGACCTGATTCTTCCCTGATGATTGTTGACACGATCCTCGCAAAGGTCATCGGCACGCAGAACGAGCGTGACCTGAAGCGACTGCGCCCATACGTCGCCGCCATCAACGCAAGAGAAGCTGAGATCGAACGGCTCTCCGACGAGCAGCTTCGCGGCAAGACTGCCGAATTCCGCGCGCGCCTCGCCAACGGCGAGACGCTCGACGACGTGCTCCCTGAGGCGTTCGCGGTCGTTCGCGAAGGGGGCCGCCGCGTGCTGAAGATGCGGCACTTCGACGTCCAGCTCATTGGCGGCATGGTGCTCCACCGCGGAAAGATCGCGGAAATGAAGACCGGCGAGGGCAAGACGCTCGTCGCGACCCTGCCCGCCTACCTGAATGCGCTCGACGGCAAGGGCGTGCATGTCGTGACGGTCAACGACTACCTGGCGCGCCGCGACTCGGAATGGATGGGCCGACTCTACCGGTTCCTGGGCATGTCGGTCGGCGTCATTCAGCACGACATGAACGACCAGGAGCGCCAGGTCGCCTACGCCGCCGACATGACCTACGGCACGAACAACGAGTTCGGATTCGACTACCTCCGCGACAACATGAAGTTCGACCTCGCGCACTACGTGCAGCGAGGGCACCACTACGCCATCGTGGACGAAGTGGACAGCATCCTGATCGACGAGGCGCGGACGCCGCTCATCATCTCCGGCCCGGCCGAGGAGTCAACGGATCTCTATTACGAGGTGGACCGGATCATTCCGCGCCTCGCGCCCGGAGCGGTCACGCAGGGCAACGTGAAGGCGGAGGACCGTGAGGAGCTCGAAAAGACCGGTGATTATCTCGTCGACGAAAAGCACAAGACGGTCACGCTGACGGAAACCGGGATGGCGAAGTCGGAGAAGATGCTCGAGCATCGACTGTTGCCGGGCGGCCTCTACGACCCCGCCAACATGCCGCTGCTCCACCACATCAATCAGGCCCTCCGCGCGCACACCCTCTTCAAGCTCGACGTCGACTACATGATCAAGGACGGCGGCGTCGTCATCGTCGACGAGTTCACCGGACGCCTGATGCCGGGACGCCGATGGAGCGATGGTCTTCACCAGGCCGTCGAGGCCAAGGAAAAGGTGAAGATCGAGCGCGAAAACCAGACGCTCGCGACCGTCACGTTCCAGAACTACTTCCGCAAGTACGGCAAGCTCGCCGGCATGACCGGCACGGCGGACACGGAAGCCGAGGAGTTCGCCAAGATCTACAAGCTCGATGTCATGGTAGCGCCGACCAACCGGCCGCTTCGCCGCATCGAGGAGCCCGACACGGTCTATCGGACTGAACGCGAAAAGTACGAAGCCATCGTCACCGACATCATCGAGAAGCAGAAAGGTCGGACGGCCGGTGCTCGTCGGCACCGTCTCGATTGAAAAGTCTGAACGGCTGTCCAAGCTCCTCAAGCTGCGAGGCATCCGGCACGTCGTGCTGAACGCCAAGTATCACGCGCAGGAAGCGGAGATCGTGGCCCAGGCAGGCCGCAAGGGCACCGTCACCATCGCGACGAACATGGCGGGCCGCGGCACCGACATCCTGCTTGGCGGCAACCCGGAGTTCATGGCCCGTCAGCAGACACTCGCCGAGGAGATCGCCGAGAAGCTGCCCAAGGGCCAGGAGAAGTTCGTCGACGACGAAGACTTCGTCTATTTCTACCACCTCGACAGCTTCTACCGTGTGCCGCGTCCGGATTACGAGCGCATCTCCACGTCGCTGAAGAACCAGACCGACCTCGAGCACGATGAAGTGGTCTCCATGGGCGGTCTCCACATCATCGCGACAGAACGACACGAAGCCCGACGCATCGACAACCAGCTGCGCGGCCGCGCCGGCCGCCAGGGCGACCCGGGCTCGTCACGGTTTTACCTGTCGCTCGAAGACGACCTGATGCGGATCTTCGGATCGGATCGAATCTCCGGCCTGATGCAGCGCCTGGGCATGGAAGAGGGCGTGCCCATCGAGCACAAGATGGTGACCAACGCCATCGCCCGCGCTCAGAAACAGGTCGAGGCGCAGAACTTCTCCGTCCGCAAGCACCTGCTCGAATACGACGACGTCATGAACAAGCAGCGCGAGAGCATCTATTCGCTCCGGCGCGAGCTGCTCGAAGGAAAGATTCACCTCACCGAGGAAGACTCCGTCGAAACCCGCGAATACCTCATGACGCTGGCCGAGGAGTTGATCGACACCACGGTCGATACCTACGCCGGAGAGGACGTGGATCCCGAAGAGCGCGATTTCGGTGCGATGAAGCAGGCCGTCGGCGACATCTTCGGGATCGATCCAGACGATCTGAACGGCATGGATCTCGAGGGGCATGAACACGGAGGAGATCACCGATGCGCTCTGGGCACCGACGCTCCAGCGGTACGAGAGCAAGGAATCGCTGATCCCGACCGATATCCTCCGTCGCGTCGAGCGGGACATCATGCTCCAGATCGTGGACGCGCAGTGGAAGGATCACCTCTACAGCCTGGACCACCTGAAGGAAGGCATCGGCCTGCGCGGCTACGGCCAGCGCGATCCCCTCGTCGAGTACAAGAAAGAAAGCTTCGCGCTCTTCCAGGCGATGAAGGACCGCATCGAGGAAGAGATCGTTCGATACTTGTGGCGACTCACGCCGGTCACCGGCGAAGATGCGTCGGGGACTGGCGCCCCGATTCGTCCGACGCAGCCCCGACGTCCGCCACAGCAGATGACGCTGAGCTCGCCGCAATCGGCTCCGCCACCGTCGCCCTTCGGCGCGATCCGCGGCAACGCGGGCGGCGCCGGCGGCCAGGCGCCGCCCAGGCCCGCGCGCACCGGCGGCGACGACGTCGTCAAGCAGGTGAAGCGCGACGAGCCGAAGGTCGGACGCAACGATCCGTGCCCGTGCGGGAGCGGCAAGAAGTATAAGAAGTGTCATGGCGCGTGATCCCCACTTCGCGATTCGCGATTCGCAGTTCGCGGTTCGCGGGTCACAACCAGAGTTCCACGCATTCAGCACGACCAAGGCCGACGTCTGTCGGCCTTTTTTGCAGGTAATCAACGCATGGAAACACGCACCGATATCCTCAATTCCGATCAGATCGCGATTGGCCTGGCGACGGCGCTGACCTTTGACGACGTCCTGCTGGTGCCCAGGCATTCCGAGGTGTTGCCGAGCGCGGTCGACGTGTCGTCGCGCGTCACGCGGAACATCAAGGTGAAGGTTCCGCTGCTCAGCGCAGCGATGGACACGGTCACCGAATCACGGCTGGCCATCGCGATGGCGCAACAAGGCGGCATCGGCGTCATCCACAAGAATCTGACGGTCGAGGAGCAAGCGTCCGAGGTCGATCGCGTGAAACGGTCCGAGAGCGGAATGATCGTGAATCCGATCACGCTGTCGCCGACCAATCGCATCTACGAAGCGCTCGAGCTGATGAAGAAGTACCGGATTTCCGGCGTGCCGATCACCGAAGACGGCAACAAGGAGGGACGGCTCGTCGGCATCCTCACCAACCGGGACCTGCGATTCGAAACCAACCTCGATCGGCCGATCGCCGACATCATGACCCACGACCCGCTGTTCACGGTGCCCGTGGGGACGACGCTCGAGCAAGCGCGCGAGATCCTGCATCGCCACAAGGTTGAAAAGCTGCTCGTCGTGGACGACCGCTACATGCTCAAGGGGCTCATCACGGTCAAGGACATCCAGAAGATCGTGAAATATCCCAACGCGTGCAAGGACAACCTCGGGCGGCTGCGCGTCGGCGCGGCCATCGGCGTCGGCAAGGACGCGATTGCCCGGGCCGAGGCCCTCGTCGCGGCGCACGTGGATGTGCTCGTCGTCGACACGGCGCACGGCCATTCGCAGGGCGTGCTCGACATGGTCCGGCGGATTCGACGCCAGTTCCAGGACGTCGATCTCGTCGCCGGCAACGTCGCCACCGCTGAAGCCACCGACGCGCTGATCGCGCTGGGCATCGACGCCGTGAAGGTCGGAATCGGCGCCGGCTCCATCTGCACGACCCGCATCGTTGCCGGCATCGGCGTCCCGATGATTACCGCGGTCGCCGAATGCGCGCGCGCGGCCGCGCCTCACAAAATCCCGGTCATTGCGGACGGAGGGATTCGGTATTCAGGCGACATCACCAAGGCGATTGCCGTGGGCGCCAGCGCGGTGATGATTGGGAGCCTGTTTGCGGGCACAGACGAGAGCCCGGGCGAGATGATCCTGTATCAGGGACGAAGCTTCAAAGAGTACCGGGGAATGGGATCACTCGGCGCGATGCGGCGCGGAAGCCGCGATCGCTACTTCCAGGATGAATTCGATCTCGACGCGAATCCCGAAGCCAGCGAGAAGCTCGTGCCAGAGGGAATCGAAGGACGAGTCGCGCACAAGGGCAGCGTGGCCGCGATGATCCACCAGCTGGTCGGCGGTCTCCGCGCCGGGATGGGGTACTGCGGAAGCCCGGACATCCCTTCCCTGCAGCGGGATGCCAAGCTGATTCGCGTGACGCCCGCCGGCCACCGCGAAGGGCACGTGCACGACGTCATCATCACGAAGGAAGCGCCGAATTATCGGGTCGAATGAATTCGATACTGATCCGCCTCCGTTCTTCGCCTTCGTGTTCCATCCGCACCACCCAGGAGTGAGGCGGCGCATCGGCCCATCGCTCCGCCCACTCAATCGCGACGACAGCCGTTCCGTCCGTCAACTCGTCGAGCCCCAACTCGTCGATTTCTGACGGCTTCAGTCGATACAAATCCACGTGCTGCAGCGGAACCGGTCCACGGTACTCCTGGATCAGCGTGAAGGTTGGGCTCGACACATCGTCTGGCGCAGCACCAAGCCCCTTCGCGAGGCCGCGGACGAACGCAGTTTTTCCGGCGCCTAAATCGCCGTAGAGAAGGACCACGTCACCTGGCTTCAGGCGGGCGGCAAACCGCTCCCCTGCCGCCGAGGTCTCGTCTTCGCTCCCTGTGGTGAGGATCTCGGATTGCGTCACGGCCGCTCGAGCTACTCCGGCTGGCGCTTCGGGCGCCGGCGGGCCGTCAGCTCGAGCACGGCGTCTCCGAGCCGCGCGGCCACATCGCTCGCAACGAGCGCCACTTCTCCCTCGTCGGCTTCAGCCAGATCACCGGCGGTGCCGTGAAGGTACACGGCCAGCTTGCACGCGGCTTCCGCATCCAGCAGCTGACCGAACCACGCGGCGATCATCCCGGTCAGCAGATCGCCGGTACCGCCGGTGGCCATTCCGGAGTTGCCGGTCAGATTGATGAACGCGCGGTTGTCCGGTCCCGCAATGATCGTTCGATGCCCCTTGAGCACGACGTGCACTCGATGCCCCGCGGCGAACTCGGTGGCGCGGTGCAGCCGATCGTGTTGCACGGCCTCCACGCTCACGTTGAGCAGGCGCGCCATCTCGCCCGGGTGTGGCGTGATCACGACATCCACGCCATCCCGCCCGACGAGGCGCTCGGGATCGTCTTTGAAGGCGTTGAGCGCGTCCGCGTCGAGAATCAGCGGGACTCCGGCGCGCTCCAGCAGGCCGTGCACGAACGCCGCGGTGCCGGGTGATTGTCCGAGCCCCGGACCGACGGCGATGACGTCCGCCTTGAACTCGAGCACGCGTTCGAGCGCCGCGTAGTCAACGGTGCCGGCGGCTGTTTCCTCGAGCCCTTCGGTCATGTACTCCGGCGCCATCGCGGCCACAATCGGAAGGCACGAGCGAGGCGTCGCCACTGTCACGAGGCCGGCCCCGGATCGAAGCGCGCCAATCGCGGCCAGGTGCGCCGCGCCTGACCGCCCCAGCGATCCGGCAATCACCAAAACCCGCCCGAAATCTCCCTTGTGCGAATCGGCCGCACGGGCGGGCACGAGCTCGCGCATGCGCTCGCGGGTGAGCAGCTCGAGATACGGCCCCTCCACGTCGTCGAGGACCGGAATCGGAATACCGATGTCGGCAATCACGAGATCGCCGCTGTGCGAGTCCGCGGGCGGCAGCACGAGCGGGATCTTGGGGGCGGCAAGCGTCACGGTCATCGACGCTTCGATCGCTTCTCCTTCCACTTCAGGCGTGTCCGCCGATACGCCTGTCGGCAGATCGATCGCCACGATCGGTACGCCAAGGCCGTTGAGGTCCGCCACGACGGTTTCGAGAAGCCCGCTCAACTGACCGTGGAATCCCGTGCCCAGGATCGCGTCCACGATCAGCTCGCACTGGGAAACCTCGCTGAAGTGCAGCTCCCATTCCTGCGCGTTCGTGATCTCGACGACGGTCAGGCCGATGCGGCCCAGGACCTCGAGATTGGTTCGGGCGTCGCCGCGCACGTCCGCGACGCTGCCGAGCAGAAACACGGAGGTTTCGATGCCGCGTTGAATGAGCGTCCGCGCGACGACAAACCCGTCTCCCCCATTGTTCCCGCGGCCGCACATCACTCCGACGCGGGTCGTCGGCAAATCCTCGAACGCGGCCTCCATCGCCGCAACGGCCTGGCGCCCCGCGTTCTCCATCAGGACGACTGACGGGATACCGATCTCGTCGATGGTCCGTCGATCGGCTTCGCGCATCTGCTGGGTGTTGAGCACACGCATCGAAGGCGAGCGTACTGCTTGTGCTAGACTTTTTGCAACGAGAGGCTCACGGAGTGGACGGAAGAAAGAAAAAGTCAAAAGTTAAAAGTAAAAAGGTAAAAGTAACTTCTAGCTTTTGACTTTTAACTTCTAACTTTTAACTTTTAACTTGTGATGTCTTTGCACGGCGCTGTCTACGTCAACGGTCGAATCGCGCGTGCCGAAGAGGCCGCGATTCCTGTCTACGATCACGGCTTCCTCTACGGCGAAGGCGTGTACGAAACGCTGCGCACCTACAATCGCGTGCCGTTTCTCTACGACCGCCACGTTCGCCGATTGCGCGCGTCTGCGAGCCACTTGCAGCTTCCCGTGCCGTTCAGCGACGACGAGCTCGAGTCGTGGATCACCGACACCATGGCCGCTGCTGGAGAGATGCGGGAGGCCTACATCCGGGTCCTGCTCACGCGCGGCGTCGGCGAGCTTACCTATGACGTGCGCTCGACGCCGGTGCCCTCGCTGGTCATCATCGTCAAACCGCTCGAAGAACCACCAGCGCGTGTGCTGGCCGAGGGGATCACGGTCGCGCTCGTCCCCGTCCTGCGCAACCATCCCGGATCGGTGAACCCGATTATCAAGTCGAACAATCTCCTGAACAACGCGATCGCCATGCAGGAGGCGAACCGCCGCGGCGCCGATGAAGGGCTGATGTGCAACTATCGCGGCGAGCTGTCGGAATGTTCACAGGCCAACTTCTTCATCGTGAGATCTGGCGCCGCGCTGACGCCGCGGAACGAGGCGGGTCTCCTCGAAGGCCTGACGCGCAACTTTCTCTTCGAAGTCGGGCAAGAGATTGGCGTTGACGTGCGATACGAGACGTTATTTCCCGCCGATCTCCAGTCGGCGGACGAGGCCTTCATCACGAGCACGACGCGGGAACTGAGCGCGGTCACGCAGATTGACGGCCGTCCGGTCGGCAATGGAAAGCCTGGTCCGGTGACGGGCAAGCTGCTCGAGGCTTATCGCCGGCGCGCGCACGCGCTGACGCAGGCCCTGGTGGAAGGCCGCCGATAGCCCGCAACCGTCGACAGGCCGCGGCTTTCAGGCCGGCTGGTTCTGCATCTCGGCAACAAGGTCTCTCAGGTTCTCGCCGCAGATGATGCTGGGGTTCAGGCGATCGCCGTCGGCGCTGCGCCAGTGGGTCTCCAGGCTGATCGCACCCTGGTATCCGTCACGCTTGAGCGCCGCAAGCTGACCTCTCCAGTCGATCCCCATCGTGCCGAGCGCGCCCCATGTCGGCTTGTGGCCGGAAACCACGCAGTCCTTCGCGTGGACGTGGACGATCCGCGACGCGGGCAGTTTCGAATAGCCATCCGGAAACGGCACCTCACCGAGAATCGACGCGTTGGCGGGGTCCCAGATCAACTTCAGTGCAGGATGATCGAGAGCCGCCAGCACGCGACCGGCCTCGGCGCCCGTACCCGCATTGCAGGCCTGTTCGTTCTCCAGGCCGATGATCAAGCCTCGGTCGTCCGCCCGGTCCGCGAGGTCCTTCAGCGCGGCCACAATGCGATCGACACACTGTTCCGGAGCCGTCGTGCGCCAGTACGAGAACACCCGAATGATTTTCGCGCCGGTCATTTCAGCGATCTCGAACGCGCGCTTCGATAACCGCGGCTGATCGTCGATCGTGTACGCGGAGCCAAACACGTCCTGCTCGAGCCGCTCGTCGATCGGCGGCGCATCCGGAAGGACGCACTTGAGCACTGGCGAGGCAATGCTCAGGACTCGCATGCCGCGCTGTTCGACGCGACGGCGAACGTCCGCGACCTCAGCATCGCTGAGATCTATCAGGTTGCGGTCGCCAATCAGCCGTAGCTCGGCACCGGTCATGCCGATCGCCGCCATCGCGTCGAGTGCGACGTCGAGATCGAGCGAGAATTCGTCGGTAATTGCTGCGATTGAAAACGTGGTCACGCTGTCCTCCGATTTGTGCAGCCCGAGCATTCAACAATCAGCAATCAGCATTCAGCAATTCTTCATGCGGAATACTTCTGGGCCAGCTCCTTCAGCTGCTTGAGATACTTGGGGACTGCGGTCGTCGGATCCTCCTCCGCCTCATACTCGAGGCCCATGTACCCACGGTAGGCGTGTCGTGCGAACATCGCAAACACTCGATCCCAATCGTACGGCGCCCTCGTCTTGCCGTCGTCCTGCGCGACGGTGGTTTTGATGTGTGTGCTGACCGCATGAGGGATGGACATCTCGACCTGCTCGAGCACCTTCGGTGGTCTGAAGTTGCCGATGTCGAGGTTCATCCCCGCCCACGGCGAATCGGCGCCGGTGACAATCTGGATCGTTTCCTTGGCGTAGTCGGTAATACCACCGTCGTCTTCGACCCCCAGGATGATGCCGCGCGCGCCGGCGTATTCCGCGCCGCGCTTCAACGTTTCGACAGCCATGGCGACCGCTTGTTCGAGCGTCGCATCGGCCGGTTTCGTGCCGCCGAACACGCGCACGTGTGTGGCTCCCATCTTCTGCGCAACGTCCACCCATTTGCGCAGCTCGACGAGCTCCTTTTCGCGGAGCTCCGCGGTCGGCTGCGCGAGCCGAACCCGCGTGCCGACGCTGTAGATCTCGACACGATTCCTGTATGCGGCGCGACGGAGCGGCAGCAGCACATCGTCGGTGGTGCCCGGCAGCCAGTACACCGTCATGTCGATGCCATCCGTCCCGGTGTCTACCGCGATGCGGATGAGATCCTCGTAGGTCATCGACTTCGACTGCAGCGCCTGGCGATACGAATAGGCGACCAGCCCGGTACGAAATCGCGCCTTCTGCGATCCTTGCGCGGTTGACACGGGGCCCGGCGTTTGAATGCTTCGTGCGGCCGGAACGGCAGCGGCCGCGACGACCGCACCGGTGGTGGTGAGAAAGCGACGGCGATCCATTTTTGCTCCCGGACTTGGACGCGTTCTGTGTTCTTCTGTGCTGTTCTGTGGCTAAATCTTCGTTCTTCAGCGTTCTTCTGTGGCTACCCCTCAGGAAGCGGCTTGCCTTTGGTTTCTGGCGCCCAGATCAGGGCGACGACACCCACCAGATAAATCGTCGACATCAGCACCGCGGCCGACCGGAACGTCATCAGTGTGGCGAGATATCCCATCAATGTCGGCGCCGGCGCTGCCAGATATCGCACGGTGTTGTAGCAGAAGCCGACTCCGGTCCCGCGCAGCCGCGTGGGAAAGAGCTCCGGGAAGTAGATCGAGTATCCCGCAAACACCGCGAGCTGCGCGAATCCCATCATCGGCAGCATCCAGTACGCGTCGCTGGCTGAATTGAGCGAGTGAAACACGAACATCGTCACAAACATGCTGAGGAGGAGCGCCAGGAGAAACGCAAGCCGACGGCTGAGAAACGCCGCAATCATCGTGAATGTGAGCATTCCCAGGAAGGAACCGACGTCCTGAAACGCCGTTCCCCATCCGCGCACCGTATCCACGACGTTCTGCGGCGCACCCCTCAGCGCGGTCGAGATCAGCTCGGGCGAGAAGAACCCGATGCCCCACAAGCCAATCATGCCGGACACGCCAAGAAACAGCCCGACGATCGTGTTGTGGCGCCATCGTGGATCCCGAAAGAGTTCCGCAGGCGACCCGACGTTCTTGTGGCCGATGCCGGCGGCAGCGTCCGCTTTCGCCTTGAGCCACGACGCCGGCTCCTTCAGCACGAACATGATGGGAACGACGAGGAGAGACGGAACGATTCCGACGAAGAAGAGCACACGCCAGCCCGCGTAGTCGCTCACGAAACTCTGGGCCCCGGGGGGAATCTGCAGACTCAACAGCGAACCGGTGATGTTGCCCAGAGCCGACAGCGCCTGCAGTGACCCGAGAGCCATCGCCCTGAACCCTGACGGCACGCTTTCAGCCACGAGCGTCGTCGCCGCGCCAAACATGCCGCCGATGCCAATCCCCGCAAGGAACCGGTAGATGGTGAAGTCGACCCAGCTGGTCGCGAGGCCCGACAACCCGGTAAATCCGGAGTAGACGATCAACGTCGCGACCATCGTTTTGACGCGGCCGATCTTGTCGCTCATCATGCCGAAGATGATTCCGCCGGTGGCCCAGCCGAGAATCATCGACGTCGTGGCATAACCGATGTGCGTCCTGATCGCTGCCGGATCGCCCGGCATCAGTTCCCTGAGCGCTGACTCGCGGCCCAGAATGAAGAGGCGCTGATCCATGCAGTCGAACAGCCAGCCCGCCGAGGCAATGATGACCACCAGCCAGTGATAGGCCGTCACGCCCTCAAAGACGCGCCCCACCTGCCCGTCACGAGCTGCCGCTGGTGTATGCATGCAATCCTTTACGACAATGTCTGCGCTGCGGTCAGGCGGCGATTCTCCGTAACATCTTACGCTGGTGTCAACTTGCGCTGTTCGGCAGCCTGCCGCGTCATAGACTGGCCGCCGATCGAGGATTGTCGAACGTCAGCTTTCGAATGACCGCTTCCGGGAGACCAAGCGCCTGCCGCAGGTTCTCGGCACTCTGTTTCATGGTGATGCCAGACCCCACGAAGTGAGAACGATCGGGCGCGCGGGACACCATGTCCTCGCCAATCACCAGGTCCCAGCGGCCGAACTTGTATCTCCCCGGCCCCAGTCCGGCCGGCGCGATCGCGTCGGTGACGATGAGGCAGCGATCGTACCCCGCAAGCTTGAGATAGTTGCCGAGCGGAGTGAACGGCACGTGAGCGCCATCCGCGATGAAGCACAGCCACAGGCGATCGGCAAGACTGAGCGCGCGCTGGACGATGTTGTCGTGGCGGTGCATGAGCATCGGACACCCGTTGCCCACGTGCGTGAACATCGACAGGCCGGCATCCATGGCGCGGCGAAGATCGTCGAGCGTTGCATCCGTGTGTCCAGCGGAAACGACGATGCCTTTTGAGGCGAGAAACCGGGTGACGGTCATCGCCGCGTCGCGTTCCGGTGCCAGCGTCACGACTCGCGTGAGGCCACCCGCAGCATCGAGGAGCCGAGTCATCGACTCGACGTCAGCCGGCTTGATCGCGTCGCGCGGATGGGCTCCCCGATACCCGTCCGACTCGTTGAGAAAGGGCCCCTCGATGTGAATGCCTTCAATGAGTCGCCGGGCAAGAGGATCGCGCTCACGAAGTGACGCGATGGCCGACAGCCGGCGACACATCGCGCCGAGATCATCAGTAATGATCGTGGCGAGGATGCCGCCTACACCGTCAGCCTCGAGCCGCTCGCACGCCCGATGCAGCGCGGCGTCGTCAAGATCGTCCTGGTTGAAGTCCACTCCGCCATACCCGTTGACCTGGAGATCGACGAAGCTGCCGCTCACTGGCCCCCACGCCCGCCACCGGCAATGGCGAGCAGCTCGTCATTCGTCCAGGGACGCGTCCGAGTGGCGGTCGCGGTGCGCACTTCCTTGACGGTGTCTGGACTGACCGACGGCGCCGCATTCCCCCACTGGCGGCGAATGAATGTCAACGCGCCGGCGATCTGCTCGTCGGTCAACGTCGCACCGAGCGGCGGCATCAATCCAACCGTTCCCTCTTTGCCCTGGAGCAAAATGCGAATCGGCACGACCGGCTGCGCCAGCGCAAACTGCGATCCGATCAATGCCGGGCCCAACTCGCGCCCTTTTCCATCGTCTCCGTGGCACGCCATGCACAAGCTGTTGAAGAGCGTCTTCCCGGTGTCATAGAGCCGCTGTTCTTCGGCGGTCAGTGGAGCGAGCGGCGCCGGCGCGCCGGCTTCGGGTGCCTTCCCTGGCCAGTTCATCCGCGCCAGCAGTGCGGTTGCCCGCGGCGCGAGGTCTCCAGATCCTTGCGCAAGCGCACTGAACGCGCTCGGCTCCTTCGACAGCGTCAGCGACGCGGTGCCGCCACGGCCTCCACCGCCGCCCGCCCGTCCGGCCCCTCCACGTCCGCCGCCCCCGGCGCGCGCCCCGGCCGCGGCCTGGGGCTGGTCGGGAAATGCCCTCGCTCCGCCCGGGCCACCACGAGCGCCGGCGGCGGCGTTACCGGCGGCAGCCGCATTTGCGTTTCCGCGACCCGGCGCGGCTCCGGGAAGGGCGCGGCCCGTCAACACGACTTCTGCGCCCGTGAGCAGCGCGTCCCGCTGCCACGCTGGACGCGCATTATCGGCGACCACCTGTAACAGGTCTTGAACCGCCTTGTCCTGCCCACCTTTCACGATGGTAGCCGCGAGCGTCGAGATCGCTGCGGACCGCTGTGGTGTCTGCGCCGCGGTTTCGAGCAGATGCTGCAGGACCGTCGCTTCCCTTCCGGACAGACCACTGAGCGCGGCATCAACCGTTAGAGGATCGTCGCCGTAGCGATCGAGCATCTGGACCAGCGCAGTCTCCCCCGACGAGTTCGCCGGGAACGTGCCCAGCGTCGCGGCAAGCTGATGACGCACGGCCCAGTCGGTGTCAGCGCTCAGCTTCAACACGGCAGCCTGAACCGGATGCTCAGGCTGCGCCAGCCACCGATCGGCGATCTGGAGTGCCGACACTCGAACGTCCCGTGACGCGTCCGCCAACGCGCGGGTTATCGTCGCGGGCTCAATCGCATCGAGGCCGTCGAGCGTCCACAGCGCATGGAGCCGCGTGCGCCAGTCGGTGGCCTTCTCTGCCTTCTCGGTCAACGCCTTCGCCACCGACCGATCCCCGCGTTCGACGAGCAGGCGCTGCGCGGTGTCGCGCCACCAGCCGTTGGGGTGCGACAACGTGTCCACGAGCTGCGCGGGTGTGGCCTTCGAGAGGGCAGGCTTTCGATCGCGTTTGGTCGTGTCGTGCACGATTCGGTAGATGCGGCCGTGACCACTTGGCTGATCGAGCTTGCGCGACTGGATCTGATCGCGCAGGTATTCCGTGATGAAGCCCTTGTCCTGGATGATGCCGTGGTACGTATCCACGACATAGATGGTGCCGTCCGGCGCCGACGAGAGGTAGACCGGCCGGAATCGCTCGTCGGTCGACGCGAGGAACTCCGCGTCGGCATACGCCTTCTTCGATCGCAGCGTCGTGCCGTCGTCGTTGACGATGATGCGGCTCACGAGATTTGCGGCCGGCTCCGCAACGAACACATTGCCGTACAACTCAGCTGGCAGCCTGTCTCCGCGATACACCGTTGGCGAGCAGACCGAGGTGAAGTGCGCGAGGCTGCCGTCCGGCTTCAGGATTCCGTCCTGGTATCCGCGGTTGACGCCGCGCGTCGGACGGACCGGCCAGACGCGGTTGACTTCCTCATTCTGGAGCGGTTCGTAACTGCCTCGCGTGCGCACGAGATTCGGATTGCGCATGAAGTAGCGCGCCGGCAGCAAATCCACGAACAGTGCGGCCTCGTTGGTGTTGCGATAAATCCGCCCCGCATCGTCCTGTGTTGCACCCCACTGACCGCGTGACAGCGTCTGCTGATACTCGAACTTCCCGTCCTTCAGCCTGAGATAGCCGTTGTGCTCGGAGGTGTACATCCAGTTGTCGAGCGCCCAGGTCAGGCTGTTGGCGTTGTGCTCGATGTTGCCCAGCTCCTGACCGTAGGTATCGACGACGAGCTCCTTCGAGTCCGCCTTCAGGTCGCCGTTCGTATCGCGCGCAAGCCAGAGGTGCGGCGGTTCGCCAATCAGGACGCCATGGTCCAGCACCTTCAGTGCGCGCGGCAGGACGAGGCCATCCATGAAGACCGTCTTCTTGTCCATCTTTCCGTCGTTGTTCGTGTCTTCCAGGACGCTGATGCGGCCAATCGGTGCGCGCTCGTTTGTCGCGGGCAGATCCTGCATGTAGCCCCGCTCCTCGATGACCCACATGCGGCCGTCCGGATCCCAGTCGATGAGAATCGGCTCCTCGATCATGGGCTCACTCGCCACCAGCTCGACGTGATAGCCCGGTGGCATGAAGAAGGTCTTCATCTCGTCTTCCGGCGATAGCACCGGAGACTCGTCCGAGACCTTCTGCATGCCGGGCGGCCAGGGCTTGCCGGTCTGGTAGGCGTAACCCGTGGCGACGACGAGGCCGGCGATCGCCAGAGCGATTCCAACGGGAGTGGATCGATTCATTGGGGACCCTTTTCCTGTCATTTGTCTCATGATATAGGCGCGGCTTGCGTCTTTTCCAGCGGCGCGAATCCCGTCACGTCGAGCGACGGTTCGACACCGAATGGCGCTCGATTGACCGACGCAAGGCTCAGCTTCCCATTCTCAATCCGAACATGCGCGAACCCGGCGGGATGGCGCGCGTAGAAGTCGCCGTGCCCGCGGAGCACTGCTTCCTGCCACGACGCGGGCAACATCGACAGGCCGCGATAGTAGTGATGCCCGTTCCGCTCGACGTGATGCAGACCGAGAAGCGCCATCATGGCCAGGTCCTGCTGCAGAGCCACCGGGCCGAGGTTGCACAGGTCCTCGCCCGTCAGGACAGCAGCGCGTCCCTGCGGGCGCCTCACGGCCAGAAGACACGCGTTCGCGATGCCTTTGACAATGCCTTTGCAGTTCTTGTGGCTCGTGCCCGCGTAACCGAGATCGAGAGCCCGGGGAAGGTCACCGATCGCGCCGTCGGATTCATCGATGATGAGCGGCGGACGATCCTGCCAGCGCTGGAGCGCACGCCCGGCGGCGTCGGTCAACGCGCGATCTCGGTGAACCGGCTGCTCGACGACGATCGTCCGGTGACAGATGTCTCTCAGCCGTGGATCAGCGGCGACCCGCTCCCAGAAGATTCGAAACGCATCGAAGTCCTCGAAGTTTTCATTGCCGTCAACGGTGAGCTGAAACTGGCCGGCGGTCTGCCGTTCGAGCACTGTGGCAAGCTCCGCAAGCCTGCCAAGGTCCCGATCGGTCACACCAGCGAGCTTCAGCTTGAAATAGCGCAGGCCGTAGGCACGAATCGAAGACTCGAGATCCTGCGGCAGGCCGTCATCGACTCGATCCTGAGGGGCAAGCTCTCCCAGCGACACTGCATCCCCAAGACCGATCGTGTGGCGGACGAAGCAGTCGCTCAAGGGTGCGCGAGGCAACGCGTCGCTGACGTCGAGTCCCTTCAACTCGCCGTAGATCTCCTCCACGCGCAACCCCAGTCGGTTCTCTGCACACATCCTGTGAAGTGGTTGTGCGGCGATCCTGCACAGGCCGTCGAGAACCGCGCGCTCTACGAGTGCCACGCCGAGACCGGCAAGGAGCGACGGCATACGCCGCGATGCCGCCCAGTCGAACTGCAGCCGGTTCAGCTCGCGCCAGAGATCGAAAAAACACACGGGCTCCGAGGCGCATGCCGCGGCGATCTCTGCCGCATGGAGAATCGACTCGAGCATCTCGGGCAGATCCTGCTCGAACGTTGTCGACGGATCCTTCGTGAACCACTTGGGTGGCAGCCCTTCCTCCGTCAGGCCGATAGCCGACCCCGGACCTGACGTCACCGTCGTTCGTACGAACAAGTGCGGCACATCCGTCATGCTGGCGATGCCGTACCGGAACGGGAAACGCGTCCGGGTGTGCAGCACAAAGAATTCGAGCGGCGAGATGGTGAATCGATCGGTCACGGCTGTTTTCACGCCCGGCCCAGGTACAGATCACGCCCGCGTACCAGCGCCGACATCTTGCGATCCGCCACGGAGCGTTTGAGCATCCAGAAGCCGCAATCGGGATGTGCGTATCGAACGCGGCCAGGCCCGAGCACCCGCTCCGCGCGCTCGATCGCGTGAGCCACTTCCTCGGGAGTCTCGATGTGATTGACCTTGATATCGACCACTCCCAGCCCGATCCCGACACGCGGATCCACCTCGCGCAAGGCGTCGAGGTCGGACGGCGGGCGATGCGCGAGCTCGAGGACCAGGTGATCCGCCCTCAGGCTGTTGAGAAACGAGATGAGTGCCGACCACGTACCGCTCTGGATCGTCTGGCCGCCATAGTTGCCGAAGCAGAAGTGCACGGCCTTCTCACCACGCACGGCGGCCAGGATCCGGTTGATCGCCTCGGCGGCCAGCGGACCGTCGGCGGGATTGCCGGGCACGTTCGCCTCGTCCACCTGCACACAGGCGCACTCCAGCGCCGCAGCCTGCGCCGCGAGGGCGTCCGCAACCGCGAGCGTCAGGCGCTTCAGATCGTGATAGTGCTCGTCCAGCAGCGTCCGAGCGAGCATATAGGGACTGGTCAGCGTGAACTTGAACGCACCGCCGGCGACAGCGGCCGCGCGCGCGCAGTCGTCGGGCAGGTTCAACGACCCTTCGGTGACCGGACCCACCACGACTCCGGCTGGCTTGCTGCGAAAACGCATCTCGCTCTTCGAACGGAACGCGTCGGCGTCGCGACGCCCAATCTCCGATCGAATACCTCCCAGCCGGCGTACGAAGTAGTCGATCATCCCGTTGGTGTCAGGATGATTGACGTCGAAGCGGTAGAGTTCGCCGTCGGTTGGCAGGTCGATGCCGGCCTGGCGCTGGATGTCGAACACCACGCGGGTCGCATCGACGAGCGACTGCTCGCTGGGTAGCGCCGCCAGCCACTCGGGCACCGGATAGGACCCGACGGTCGTGGTGCGGATTGCGGGGCTGTGAGTGCCTGCGGTCTTCATCGTGCGGGCCGGTTTCGCCGCCCGCCATCATATGATCACTTCACCGGACGCACGTCCGGCGAGGTTCGCGGCTGATGAGTCGCTCGGTCTTGACTGGCGGAGCGCGATCAGGCGCTGGGAGGAAAGCGCTTGCTCTCTCGCGGGCACGGCTGGTAGTGTCACGCTGGCATTGGTCGGGCGGATCTGGCGCACTCAAGGAGTGGTCATGTTGTACACGAGGAGAGAGATTGGAAAGCTGGCGCTCGCGGTTCCCGCGGCAGGGCTTTTGGCAGAGTCCTCGCTGCTGGCAGCGGCCAAGCCGAACTCGAAATGGGCCGGGGTGCAAGTGGGCATGAACGTCCCCTACAACTTCGGAGGGACGCCGGTGCTGACACCCGATGAAATCCTCCAGAAATGCATCGACCTGAACGTCAGTGGCGTTGAGCTGCGATCGCAGCCGGTCGAAGCCTTTCTCGGCGTTCCAGCGAATCTCGTTCCCGCTCGCGGCCGCGGCACGCCGGCCCCCGACCCGGCGGTTCAGAAGGCGAACGCGGAAGAACTTCGCAAATGGCGCGTCGGTGTGCCCATGTCAAAGGTGCAGGAGTTCCGCAAGAAATGGAACGACGCGGGCGTGCTGATCGAAATCGTCAAATACGACGGCATCTACAACTTCACCGACGATGTGCTGGACTATTCTTTCGAGCTGGCAAAGAACCTCGGGGCTCGGGCGATCTCATGCGAGATCGACGTGGCACAGACCAAACGCGTGGGTCAGTTCGCCGACAAGCACAAGATGATGGTCGGGTATCACGGCCACACCGCCACCGGCCCTTCGCACTGGGAAGAAGCGTTCAGCTACGCCAAGTACAACGGCGCGAACCTCGATATCGGGCATTTCCTGGGCGGACAAAAGACGTCGCCGATTCCGTTCCTCAAGCAGCATCACGATCGGATCACGCACATTCACGTGAAGGACAAGACGCTCGACGACAAGAACGTGCCGTTCGGCCAGGGCGACACGCCGATCAAGGAAGCGCTGCAAACCATTCGCGACAACAAGTGGCCGATTCAGGCAACGATCGAGTTCGAGTACCAGGTGCCCGAGGGTTCCGACCGGATGAAGGAAATCGCCAAGTGCGTTCAGTACCGCAAGGACGCGCTTCTCGGCTGAATCCGAACTGAATGAAACTCCGCCTCGAAGCGGACCGCCGCGCGATGAGCGCGGCGGCCGCCCATCACGCCGCCGCAAGCATCCGCGAGATCATCACCCGGCTCGGGAGAGCACGGATCGTCGCGGCCACCGGCGCCTCTCAGCTCGAGTTCCTGCGCGAGCTGACGTCACAGCCCGGCATCGACTGGGCCCGCGTCGAGCTCTTTCATCTCGACGAGTACGCCGGCGTTTCCGAGACCCATCCCGCCAGCTTCAGGCGCTACCTGCGCGAGAGCCTCATCGATCGCACGGGAATCACCCGATATCACTTTCTCGACGCCGAGGGAAACCTGGACGAAGCGCGACGCGTCGTGGGAGCTGAGCTGTCGCGGGAGCCAATCGACGTGATGTTCGCCGGTATCGGCGAGAACGGACACCTCGCGTTCAACGATCCCCCGGCCGACTTCGAGACGACCGAACCCTACATCGTGGTCGCCCTGGACGAGGCGTGCCGGAGACAGCAGGTTGGCGAGGGGTGGTTCGCGCGAATCGAAGATGTGCCGACGACGGCTATCTCGATGTCGGTTGGTCAGATGATGAAGGCGCGCGAAATGATCGTGGTCGTTCCGGATGAGCGGAAAGCTGCGGCGGTCAAGGCGGCGCTGGAAGGCCCGTTGACGCCGCAGGTGCCGGCGTCAATCCTGCGAACCCATCCAAACGTGACGCTGTACCTCGACGAGCCGGCGGCTTCCCTGCTGCAGAAGGCGACGCTCGCTTCGCTTTCTTAACCGGAAGCTGGGAGCTGGAAACTGGGAGCTTACTTCGCCCCCACCTCTTCATACGCTTCCATCGGCGGACAGGAGCAAATCAGGTTGCGGTCGCCGTACGGGTTGTCGATGCGCCCGACGGCCGGCCAGAACTTGCTCGCGCGCACGTATGGCAGCGGATAGGCGGCCTGCTGACGAGAGTATGGATGCGTCCAGGCGTCCGACGTGACCTCGTCGGCCGTGTGCGGCGCATTCTTCAGCACGTTGTCCTTCGGATCGGCCCTTCCGTCGACAACCTCCTGGATCTCTTTCCGGATCGCAATCAGCGCATCGCAGAATCGATCCAGTTCGTCTTTCGACTCGCTCTCCGTCGGCTCGATCATCATCGTCCCGGCCACCGGAAACGAGACCGTCGGCGCGTGGAAGCCGTAGTCCATGAGGCGCTTCGCGACGTCCTGCTCGTCAATTGATGGCCCTGCGCCGTGCTTGAATGGCCTGAGATCGAAAATCATTTCGTGCGCCACCCGGCCGTTGTGATTGGCGTAGAGCACGTCGTAGTGCCCCTGGAGCCGCGCCTTCAGATAGTTCGCGTTGAGAATCGCGTAGCGCGTCGCATCGGTCACCCCGGCCGCACCCAGCATGCGGATGTAGCCGTACGAAATCAGGAGGATGCTTGCGCTTCCCCACGGCGCCGCTGCAATGGCCGGGATCGCCCGCGAGCCGCCCACTTTCACTACGGGATGACCCGGAAGGTACGGCGCGAGATGTTCGGCCACGGCGATCGGCCCCATTCCTGGTCCGCCACCACCGTGTGGAATCGCAAAGGTCTTGTGCAGGTTGAGGTGGCAGACGTCGGCGCCGATCGCCGCCGGGCTCGTCAGCCCGACCTGCGCGTTCATGTTCGCGCCGTCCATGTAGACCTGGCCGCCGTGCTCGTGGACGACGCGGCAGATTTCCTTGATGTCCTCTTCGAAGACGCCGTAGGTCGACGGGTAGGTGACCATCAGCGACGACAGCGTCTTCTTGTGCTGTTCGGCCTTCGCGCGAAGATCGTCCAGGACGATGTACCCGTTGCTGTCGCACGCGACGACAACGACCTTCAGCCCGGCCATCGACGCGCTCGCCGGGTTGGTTCCGTGCGCGGAGGCCGGAATGAGGACGACGTCGCGCTCGTGCTGGCCGCGATCGCGATGGTACGCGCGAATCGTCATCAGCCCGGCGAACTCTCCCTGCGCACCGGAATTCGGTTGAAGTGACACAGCAGCCAGGCCGGTAATCCGGCACAGCGCGTGCTCGAGCTCGTCGAAAACCTGCCGGTAACCGGTCGCCTGCGCAGCCGGCGCGAACGGGTGCATTCTCGAGAAGTGCGGCCACGTCACCGGCAGCATCTCCGACGCCGCGTTCAGCTTCATCGTGCAGGAGCCCAGCGCAATCATCGAGGTATCGAGCCCAACGTCCTTGCGCTCGAGGCTGCGGATGTACCGCATCATCTTTGTTTCCGAGTGATGCGAGTTGAACACCGGATGGGTCAGGTACGTCGAGGTTCGCTGCAGGGCCGTGGGTGCTTTCACCGTCACCGGCTCATTGGGATCGACGCGCAACGCCAGGGCGCACGGAGCCGCCGTGAGCCGCGGTGAACACCTTCACGATCTCGACGACGTCGTCGGTCGACGTCGTTTCATCCACGAGATACCGATCGCCCCGTCGTCGAAATAGCGGAAATTGATGGCCGCCGCCTCGGCCGCCACGCGCACTCTTCGCGGCGTCGGCCCCTTCGATCCGGAGAGTGTCGAAATACGCACGATTCGTCTGCCGGTATCCGAATTGGGTCAGCGCGGCTTCGAGCGCGTGCGCGAGGCCATGTATCCGCGTGGCAATGGCCCGCAGTCCCTTCGGTCCGTGGAATACGGCATACATCGCGGCGATGTTGGCGAGCAGCGCCTGTGCCGTGCAGATGTTCGACGTCGCTTTCTCGCGCCGGATGTGCTGCTCGCGCGTCTGAAGCGCCATGCGGTACGCCTGGCGGCCGCGCGCATCGACCGAGATCCCGATGATCCGGCCCGGCGCCTGCCGCACGAATGACTCGCGCGTGGCGAGAAATGCCGCGTGCGGTCCGCCATACCCGAGCGGTACGCCGAAGCGCTGCGAATTCCCGACGACGGCGTCTGCTCCCATCTCGCCTGGAGGGGTCAGGAGCGTCAGTGCCATCAGATCGCTCGCCACCGCCACCAGCAGGCCGGCCGCATGCGCTTTTTCGATCAGCGGCCGCAGATCGGTGACCTCGCCGCGATCGTCCGGGTACTGCAACAGCAACCCGAAGGCCTGATCCATGGGCAGCGATCGCCGGAGCGCCGATCTCCAGCCGGATGCCGAGCGGTTCGGCGCGGCCCCGAACCACGTCAATCGTCTGCGGAAAGCAGCGATCGGACACCAGGAACACGCTCTCGCTGACCGGCCGGCGCCTTCTTCGCCTGCAGCCGGTGGAACATCGTCATCGCCTCGGCCGCGGCCGTGCCTTCGTCGAGCAGCGATGCCGTCGCGATGTCCATGCCGGTCAGGTCTTTGACGACTGTCTGAAAGTTCAGCAGCGATTCGAGACGGCCCTGAGCGATCTCCGCCTGATAGGGCGTGTAGGGCGTGTACCAACCGGGATTCTCGAAGACGTTTCTGAGGATGACGCTGGGCGTCACGCAGTCGTAGTAGCCCATCCCGATGTACGAGCGCGCAGCGACGTTACGCGCCGCGATCGAGCCGAGGCGCCGGAGATACCCGTGCTCGGTGTCGGCTTCGGGAAGATCGAGCGGCGTCGTCAGTCGAATGCCGGACGGAATCGTCTGCTCGATGAGCGCATCGATCGACGGAACGCCAATAGTGCGCAGCATCGCGTCCCGCGCCGAAGCGTCGGGACCGATGTGCCTGGACTGAAAGGAACCCTGAATCTCTCGGTCATTACTTTTCGTTCGTCTACTTGGTCAATTCCGCGTACTTCGCTGAATCGTACAGATCGGCCGCTTCGCCGGGATCGGTGACCTTCACGGCGATCATCCAGGCATTGTGCGGATCCTTGTTCACCGATTCGGGCTTTTCGGTCAGCGACGTGTTGACCTGGGTCACCTCGCCGGTCACCGGAGAGTAGAGCTCCGAGACAGCCTTGACCGACTCGATGGTCCCGAACACTTCACCCTTCTTGACTGTCCGCCCGACTTCAGGAAGCTCGAGATACACCACGTCGCCCAGCTGCTTCTGCGCGTAGTCCGTTATCCCGACTCGTGCTTCGGAGCCGGCGATTCGAACCCACTCGTGATCCTTGGTGTATTTCAGGTCGGTTGGATACATTCTGTACTCCCGCGGGCTAAAGCCCCGCGCTACGGGTGCGCTGCGCTACTGGCGCGGGCGAGCCGCGCTACTTCTGTCTCTTATAAAACGGCATCGGCACGACCTTCGCCTTTGCACGCCGGCCGCGGACATCAATCTCGAACTCGGTGCCGGGCGTCACCCGGTCACTTGGCACGTAGGCCATGCCGATGGCTTTCTTCAGAAACGGCGTCTGCGTTCCGCTCGTCACCGTCCCGGCGCGCGATCCGTCAACATACACGTCATATCCATGGCGCCCGATGGCGCGATCGATCATCTCGAACCCGACCAGCTTCCGGCGAGCGCCCTCGGCCTTCTGGTGCTGCAGCACGTCCAGCCCGAGGAATTCCTGCTTTTTCCAGCCGACGATCCAGCCCAGGTCGGCTTCGACCACGGTCGTGGACTCGTCCATGTCGTTGCCATAGAGCCGCATCGACGCCTCGAGCCGAAGCGTGTCGCGCGCCCCGAGGCCGGCCGGAACGACACCCGCTCCTTTCCCGGCCTCGAGGATCGCATTCCAGATGCGATCGGCCGATGCTGGCGGCGCGAACACTTCGAATCCGTCCTCGCCCGTGTATCCCGTGCGAGAGATCGTGCATCGCACGCCCGCCACTTCGCCCGTCGTGAACCAGTAGTACTTGATGGGCTCGAGATTGACGCCCGTCAAGCTCTGGAGCACGTCACGCGCGGCTGGTCCCTGCAGCGCGAGCAGGGCATAGCGGGAGCTCGTATTCACGGCGGCGGCGTCCCCGTGCCCCGCAACGTGCTCGGCGATCCAATTGAAGTCCTTGATGATGTTCGACGCGTTCACGACGAGCATGAAATGCTCATCCGTCAGCTTGTAGACCAGCACATCGTCCACGAACGTGCCTTGAGGCGTCGTAAGGGCCGAATACTGAATCTGGCCGATGGCGAGTTTCGCCGCATCGTTCGACGTGATGTGCTGCACGGCCTCGAGCGCATCCCGCCCCGCAATCTCGATCTCGCCCATGTGGCTCACGTCGAAGAGCCCCGCACGCGTTCGCACCGCCATGTGCTCGTCGACGATGCCGGAGTACTCGATGGGCATGTCCCATCCACCGAATTCGACCATGCGGGCACCGAGCGATCGATGGCGCGCATTGAGCGGGGTCTTCTTGAGCGGGCCGGGGGCAGGCTGCGACATCAGCGGTGGTGAATCAGGGCAAACTAGACGGTCCTCGCCCGCGCCACACAGAGCGCGCCGACGAAAGGCCGCAACCTGTAAACGGTACTATGCGGCTCTGCAGTGGGTCAAGGCAGGGGAGACAAAAGGGAAAAGAGAAAAGGGACAAGGAAGAAGGGACAAGGGAAATGACAGCTGGTCTCATCGGACTGCGCCTTCCTCTCAGACAGGCGGCTTCGAGCCTGTCAGGAGGACGACGTGAGGATCCGCTTTTCCGCATCTTCTGGCGCGTTTCTGGTGGTCGCTCAACTGGCGGGCCTGACCGCCGCGCCGCCAGGCGACCTGCCGTCGAACCTCGAGACCGCCCGCGTCTTTCAACCATTCCTCAATAGGCTGTGGACCTCATCGCCGACGTTCCGGTACCAGTGCCGCAGACTTGCGGGCGAAGCTGGTCTCCGTGTAGCGGTGCTCGTCGAGGATCAACCCGGTCCAACACTGTCCCTCCACGCCCGCACCATTCTCACGCGACAGGGCGGGACCCTGGTATCTGCCCAGATCCACCTCAAGCCGGGTCTGGACGTTCCGGAACTCATCGGGCACGAAATAGAGCACATTCTGGAGCAGCTCGATGGAGTGGATCTGAGCGCACAAACCGTCAACGGCGCCGTGTGGAGGACTGACGATGGTGCGTTCGAGACGCGCCGCGCGATCGAAGTCGGCCGGCGGATCGCGCGTGAAATGGCGGCAGGCCCTGACGCGAAGGACGAGAGTCATCGGTCAGCCGATAGCAACACCGATCTCTTGACGACCGTGCTGCAGCAGGATGCTGACGCTACCGCCTTTTCAATGCGTTCAGCACGTGTGAGCGGAAGCGGGCATTTCGTTGTGTTCGTTTCGTCGGCGCGACTGGTCGATGCCGACCGCAATCGGTTCAAGGATGTGTACGTGCTGGATCTCGTGACCGATCAGCGCACCCTCGAGAGCGCCGGAGCAGACGGCTCTCCCGGTAACCGCGAAAGCCTGAGGCCGAGCATCAGCGAGGATGGACGGTTTGTCGTCTTCGAGTCGGCAGCGGGCAATCTGACGGATACGCCGTTCCCGCCCGGGACCTATCGTGTATTCCTGCGCGACCGCACGAACGGTATGACCCGGCTGCTGACGACGAATGTTCATGGCGAGCCTGCAAACGGCGCCAGCGGGAACGCCGAGATCAACGCGAATGGCACGGCCGTCGCCTTCGAATCGAGTGCTACCGATCTGATCGTCACACACGAGCGCGGCCGCAGCTCCATCGGCATCTACTTGATGCAGCTCCCGTCCGGGCTGCGGACGCGGCTGGACGTCACAAACGGCGGCCGACTACCCGACAGCGCGAGCATGTCGCCCGCCATCAGCGGCGATGGCCGATTCGTCGCATTCGTGTCGGCGAGTGATTTCACGTGTGTACCGGCGGATCCCTGTGGCGATGGTGAGCCATCCGACAAGAATGGCATCGCCGATATCTATCTCCGCGACACGGAGACGAATGTCTCGAGGCGCATCACGCGGAGCTACACGGGCGGCGATCCCGACGGCCCCAGCTACGACCCGGCTGTCAGCGGCGATGGGCGTCACGTCGCGTTCGTGTCAGAGGCCTCGAACCTGACTGGCATTTCAATCAGACGCGCCCCACACATCTATGTACATGACCTGGCCACGGGAATCACCGAGCTCGTCAGCCGGACGCCGAGTGGGGGTCCCGCAAATGGAGCCAGCCTCCGGCCGGCTCTCTCTCACGACGGTTCGAGAGTCGCGTTTCAATCACTCGCCTGCAATCTTGTCTGCGCGGGCAAATGCCATGACGAAGAGCCCGACATCAACCTTCTCTGGGACGTCTTCGTGCAGGATCGATCCACGCGGCGGACCACGCGGGTTAGTACCTGAAGCGGGCCAAGCGTGGATGGACAACAGCAGAGCGCCGTCGCTCGACGACGCGGGGCATGTCATCGCCTTCGAATCTCGACATCCGATCAACGGGCGCGATCAGGGGGTCGACGAGGATCTCTACGTGTACCGCGTGCGATAGCCACAGGACCGTCACATGCATCGGGCTGTGGCATCCGCAATCGAAAGGAGTTACCCCTATCCCAACTGCACATCGGCCTTCTCGGGTCGGAAACGCAGATATCCCTGAAGCGTGTGATAGGAGATCCCGAGCTCCCGACAGGCCTGTCGCTTGTTGTTGCTGCAGCGCTCGAGCACGAGCCGCGCATACCGGCTCCCCCACGCCCTCATCGTCGAACGCGACTGAAGCGCGGGCACCAGGATGTCTGTGTAGCCGCCGAGCAGGGCCGGTGGCAGATCGTCGAGATCGAGGAACGGCCCGCCGGCCAGCGCAATGCCGCGCTCGATGACTCGCTCCAGCTCCCTGACGTTGCCGGGCCAGTCGTACGTCAGGAGCGCATCCATCGCGGCCGCGGACAGCGACAATGGCCGGAACGCCCGATGGCGCTCGAGAAAATACTTCGCCAGCTCGATCACGTCTTCCCGCCGGTGACGGAGTGGGGGGACCTGGATGTCGACGCCGTTGAGGCGATAGTACAAGTCCAGCCGAAAGCGCCCCTGCTCAACGAGCATGGCGAGCGAGCGGTTCGACGCCACGATGATCCGCGTATCGACGCGCCTCACGCCGTATCCGCCGACGCGCTCAACCGCCAGATCCTGGATCGCGCGCAACAGCTTGGCCTGTGCGGCTGGCGACAGGTCGGACACTTCGTCCAGGAAGAGCGTGCCCTCGTGCGCGTGCTCGAACTTGCCCCGGCGCCCGCGAACGCCGGTGGCGGTCCGATCCTCGATTCCGAAGAGTTCTGCCTCGAGGAGTGTCTCGACGATGGCCGCGCAGTTCACTGCGACAAATGGCGCCTTTCGGCGGCGACTCAATTCGTGAATCTGCCGCGCAACCAACTCCTTCCCGGTTCCCGATTCGCCCTCGATTAACGTCGTAAAATCGGTCGCAGCCACGCGTTCGATTCGGTCGCGCACCATCCGGATCGCGCGGCTCGATCCGATGAGGGGAGCGGCGCCGTCCGATCGGCTCCGCGCACACCCGAGCGGCCATCGGCCGTGTGCACGCTCGATTTCGAGCAGCAGCCCCGCCACGTGCGCGCCCGCGGCCAGCATCTGTCGCGACCGGTCGTCGACGGGGCGTGCGGGATCGAACACGGCCTCGAGGCGGTGCCGGCCTTCAATCGGGGACCCTGGAAGCTCGAACGACACCACGTTCGGATGATTCGTGTCGTCCAGGTCGTGGCGAAACCTGACCGAGGTCGCGCGGACGAGCGCGCAGAGATCCTCCTCGAACCGTTCCCGCACGAGCCGCGGTTCGCGTACCGACGCCAACCCCATCATGAGCGTCTGCAGCATCGCGGCGGTCGCACACGACTTCTGCCCGGTCGCGGCGACCATTCCGGCGCCTGGCCCCGATCCTGCTCCGGATCGGGTGCCAGCCACGGACGCAGACGAAGACGACGAGCGGGAGGAGGGCACGAGGTGTTTTTCCGGCTGACGAGCGGAGTGAACAACCAAGCCTTGTGCCAGACGCGAGTGCGACAAAACTCTCGTCATTTCGTGATCCTGGTGACGCAAGCCTGAGGTCGTCCGCGTCCGGGTCTTACGTTCCCTCGGCACACGCGGCCGGGGTTCCGGTGGCGGGAAGCATGGACCCGATTCGGGTCTCTGCTTCCCACGGAAGCTCGCATCGCTCTTCGAACTGCAGCGCGCCACGATACGTGACACCCTGCGACGAATCGAGCATCCCAGGTGCAGCTGCTCGCCGCGCAGCGGACCGGCGGGGTGCAATCAATGCGCGGGTCCAGTGTCAATCTCGAAGCACCAGTCCCGGCAGCTCACAGCCTTCAGGGTGTGTGGGAAGAACTCGAAAGGAACTCCCGATGTCGCGCCTCCATACACCTGTGACTGTTGAGCCAGAAGCTCATCCGGTGCGTACGCTGGCGTAGACAAACCTCCAGCAGCGCGCGTATGGTGCGCGCAGCTGCGCGGGCAACGCCTGCAGGCACTCAGGTAAGGAGAACCGGCATGGGAGAACCATCAACGAAAGTCCGCGCGACTATTCCGCGTCGACCGACCCGCCCTTTGCCGGTTCGCCCGCTTCCGCCTGCTGCGATCCGGCTGACGCCGGTCAGTACCAGCCGATCCAGCGAGCAGGGCGATCGTCGACGGCAAACTCAACGCCGCGCTCAAGGAGGCGATCAAGCACACGATCGGATCGACCAGTCCCGCCGTCGAGTCGTTCATCGACGCACTGCCGCTCGATTACCATCCACTGCTCGGGCAGACCATTCCGTCGGTCATCCAGAAGCAGGTCGGTGCCGGCCATGCTCCAGACGCCACCGCTCCGCGATCTAGCGCTGCAGCTGCAGCTCCGCCGAGACGTCAAGGGTGCGCCCACCGTCATGCGGCTGTTGCAGCCCAATGTGCCGCTCGCGGACCATCCACTGTTCAGCACCGACGTCCGTCAGGGCAAGATGCTCGAAGCCTTGCGGATCACCAAGCTGGATCCTGCTCTCCTTTCCAAACTGGATGCCGGCCAGAAGGCCTTGGAAGCGTGGAACGATTTCGACTGGGACAAGGCCGTCGCGCAGCAGGTCCTGACGCCGGCACAGCGCGACGATCTGTTCTTTACCATTGAGTTGAGCCGGCTCACCGGCGAGCAATACGCGCTGATCGACGCGGCGCGGAAAGCGGCGGTCAACAATACCAACGATCTCGTCAAGTGGGATCAGGCTCAATGGCTCGAGCTGATCCGAAAGACCTCCCCGGCGCTCTCTGACGGGCTCACGCCGGAGGCCTACGCGGCATCGCTGGCCAAGACGGTACAGCGGACCTTCCCTTCGCAATACTTTGCCGCTCGCATTGCCGACAAGACGGTTGCCGAACGGCTGCCGCGTGCATGGAACGACGTCGCTCAGTTGCTGCCAAGCAATCCGGACCTGCTCGAAACGCTCGACGCGACGGACGTCGACTGGACCGTCATCCATGCGGCCCAGCAACCAGCACTGGCAGACCGGCTGCGCGAGGCGGCCGCGCTCGTTGGCATGTATCGCCATCTCGGCGTTGGGGACGTGCTCGGCGACACAACCCGATCGCCCGCAGAGAAGAGCGCCGAGATCGGCCGCCGTATCGACGCGATGGGGAACTTTCTGCAAATCAATGCCGCCGAGGATCTGCGCTTCCTGAATCTGCTCGAGCCCCCGGCCGTCGCGAGCACCGATGGCGACGGCCACGCGGATTGGTCCGGCATTGCGCCCGCCGACCAGACGTTCGTGCGCGACCAGCTGCTCGCCTATCAGCGCGTGCTTCATCTCGCGCCGGACCACGACACCGCTACGGCACTGTTGCGAGCCGGCCTCGATTCGTCCGCGGCGATCGCCAATCTCGGCTACCGTGCATTCAAGCGGCAGACCGGCCTCGAAGACGCGAACGCCGCGCCGGCCTATCGCGCGGCGATGCACAACGCGGTGCAGATCGCCAACGGCATCCAGTTGCAAAAGGACGCCGTCTCGAGTCTCGAGCAAGGGCGATATTTCCAGGGAATCGATCCCTCCTTCGTCAACGATCTCAAGGATCTTCCCGGATACGCCGACCTGTTCGGCAACACAAGCTACTGCGACTGCGAGGACTGCCACTCGATCTTCAGCCCGGCCGCGTATTTCACCGATCTGATGTACTTCATTGAGAAGAACATCACGAAGCCGGCGTTCGGCGGCAAGAAGACGCACCCCCTGCGGCTGAACATGCGTCGCCCCGATCTGTGGCACCTGCCGCTCACGTGCGACAACACCAATACGCTGATCCCGCACCTCACGCTGGTGATCGAGATGCTCGAAAGCTATCTGGAACGGACGCTCTCGATTCAGCACGTGCCGCAGACGCTGCGCCGCGGACCGCAGCGCGATCGGGCTGCCTTATCACATCCCCCTGGCCAGCGTGCGCGAGTATCTGCGCGACTGGAAGATCGAACTCACGCACGTCTACGAGGTCCTGCACGTTCCGCTCGATGCGCTTGTCAAGGAGACGCTCCATCTTTCCGACGGCGAGTGGACCGCGCTCGTCACCGGGGCGCCGCTCGACGCCGCCTGGATCAGGTTTGCCTCGGCCGATCACACGCAGATGGATGCGGTGGATTTCGAGCGCTTCACCGCGCTGACGCGGGATGACCTTGGCCAGCTGCAGGCGACCAAGACTGCCGGCGGATTCGCGATCGAACGCGTCGCGCTCAGCAACGACATCCAGTCGGAGAAGGAGGTCGTGAGCGGTCTGTCCGCCGCGCTGCTCGATCGCATCGGCCGCTTCCTGCGTCTGGCGCGAAGCACCGGCTACACCCTCGCCGAGCTCGACGAGCTGCTGCAGACGCAACGGATCGCGGACGCGCAGCCGTTCTCCGACGCCGGCCTGAAGGGCCTGGCGCGGTTCAAGCGCCTCGCAACATCCCTCGGGCTGTCGGTCGAGTCGCTGCTCGGCGTACTCGATCACATCCCTGACCCGGCCGATGAAACCAGGCGCGACGTCGCTCGCCGACCAACTCGGCGCCACCGCGCTCACCGGCACGGGTGGATTTCCGGTCGACGTTCCATCACGCGCATTTCAACACCAGTCAATCCTGCCGATGCGACGGTGGACCCGCAGCTGCCAGCGCTGCTCAATGTGGTGGGACTCGTCGAGTCGGATCTGCTCGCTGTCTTCGCCCAGTGCCCCACTGGGTTTCCATTCGATGCGCATGGCAACTGCCAGCTCACCGCTGACAACGTCTCGCTGCTCTACGCGTATGCCACGCTCGCGCGCGTCTGGCGGATTGCGCCGACCGATCTGGCGCTCGTCGTCGACAGGCTGCTTCCCGGCGCGCCGGGCCATGATATCCGGACGCTCGATCTGCTCGAAGCGTTGCAGGAGGCGATCGCGCTCGTCAAGTCGCTGCCGCTGCCGATTGCCGATGCGTTTTCGTTGATCGATCCGGCGACCGCGCTCATCTCAATCGACGCCGTCATCTCCGCCGTCAGCGATCTTCAAAGTTCCGGCGCGCGATTCTTCGGGACGAGCGTGCTCACCTCGCTGAAGAAGCCGGCCCGAAGAAGCCGCCGCGATCCTGACCACGCTTGTCGGCGCCGGCCTCGTCGAGGCAGTCGGTGACAAATACCGTGACCGCCGCCTATACGCCGGCGACGGATCTCGCACCGATCCTGTCGCCGCCGCCCGCAACCAGTCTCGCTGACATTCATGGGGCGTTGCTTCGCGTTCCATTTCATCAATCTGCTTCCCAATATGCTGGCGCCGATCGCCGGCATGGACGTCGACAGAACGATGGTGACATTCGCGTTCGCACGGCCGGATGGGACGGTGCCGCGATGTTCACGGCGCTCGCGACGCCGATCGTCAACGGCGTGCCGCGACGCAGCCAGCAGATCTGCAGCCGCTCCTCACCCTCGCATGCGATCTCGCGCGCCTGGCGGAGCTCTTCAGCGGTCTGGGACTCGACACTGCCGATTGCTGGTTCGTCGCAGAATACCCCGGCATCTTCGGCATTCAGGATGTTCGGGCGCTGACCGGTCCCCGACCTTGCCGCGATTCGCGCGTATCGCCAGCTTCGGTCCGGCAGCACGCTCACTGTCGCTGAGGTGCAGAACCTGCTGTGGCAGATACCAGCTGCGCGCCAACGGCAGCCAACCGATCGCGCCTGCGCCGCTCTTCGGCGGCGCGGCTGCGCTGGTGCCGATCTTCCGGGACGCGTTGCAGTCGCCCGATCACGCGGCGTTGACGCCGGCGGCCGCGCCGTCGTTCTCGTCCGAGGCGCTGGTGCCGACCCCGCTCAACGCCAACGAGGAATCGCACTCCTCGCGAGCCGCAACAGCCTCGACGCGACGCTGTTGCGCTCGATCTTCCTTTCGCAGGTGCTGCCCGCAAATGCGATTCTCGGCATCGCCCTGGCGCTCTCGCTGTATGCGTTCTGCCAGACGCTCGGCGTCCAGGGACCGAGCCTTGGCCAAGCTGTTGCCGCGCGACTTCGCGGGTCTCAGCTCCGCCGCCGCGTGGTTGTTGGGCGTCCTGCAGAAGAAGTATCCCGACCAGGTCGCACGCGACAAGAACATCCTTCCGCACACCCAGGCGCTCAACGAGCTCCGGCGCGACGCGCTGTGCGACGTACATCATCGCGCGGGCCGATCAGCTCGAGTTCCGCAGCCACGACGATCTCTACGCCTACTTTCTGATCGACGTGGACATGGGCGGCTGCTTCGAGACCTCGCGTCTGGTGGCGGCGCTCTCCAGCCTGCAGCTCTACGTCTACCGCTGTCTGATCGACCTCGAGCAGTCGAAGTCCGACGGCCTCGGCGGTCCTGTCGCTGATCGACGCCGACGATATCGGCGATCAGTGGGAATGGCGGAAGAACTACCGCGTGTGGGAGGCCAACCGCAAGGTCTTCCTCTACCCCGAGAACTATCTCGAGCCGGAACTGCGCGACGACAAGACGCCGCTGGCCCACCACCTCGAAGACGCCCTGTTACAGCACGACATCACGCTCGATGCCGCCGCGGATGCGTACCACGACTATCTGACAGGGTTCTCCACGCTGGCGCAGCTCCAGGTGGCAGGCGTCTGCCACGACGAAGATCATGACTGCTACTGGTTCGTGGCGCGCTCGCACGCGGATCCTTACCAATATTATCTGCGCCAGTATCACGTCGACGGGCGGCGCTGGGATCCGTGGGAGAGCATCGATCTTGGCATCAGCGCGCCCTACGTCTCTCCACTCGTTCACCTCGGCCGGCTGTACCTGTTTCTGGGTCGAGATCACGTCGGCTGACAAGACTAACTTCGTCGACGGCAACTCGATCTTCCTCGGCATCGAGCACCAGGTCAAAGTGCACTACTCGTACCGCCAGCACAACGGGAAATGGGCGGCTACTCAGAAGCAGGTGCTGATCGAAAAGATCGTCGATCGCGGCGTCACCAACCAGACGCCGCCGTTCATTGAGATGTTCACCGACTTCACCCTCCTCGGGATCGACAAGCCGCTGTCGCAAAAGATGGCCGACTACTACCGGGAGACCAAAACCTATCCCAAGGTGATTGCCACGACGGGAGATGACGAGACGCTTACTCTGCACTACTTCCGCAGCTCCCTGCGCACCCAGGCGGTATCCAGCATTGTCGTGACGACGGTCGTCGACGGGCAACCTGCAGCACGGTCGAGCACTGGCCCATCTCCGATCCAATGATCGATCAGCTGTACGTCAGCTCCAGCGAGCTGCATGGAGGCACGATGGAGATCGAGGACGCTGCCGGCCCGAGCATCGAGTATTACCGCGCCGATCTCGATCTGATCCTGAACCAGATATCCGGCGTGGTATCGGCGCCGCTGGACACAGCCATCGACGGCAATCTCGTGCCCTTCGTCGAAGTGGGTCCCGAGAGCAAGTTCTGGAAGGCGTCAGACGGCATCGAAGCGGTTGGGATCTTGTATACGCACAATTACGAAGATCCCGAATCTGTCCTATTTCTCGCTGATGCTCCGGAACTACGCCGACGCGGCGGATCCCGCGGCGACCGACGCCATGCTGATCACCGAGACTCAGCTCAGCGGCTCGGTCCTGACCAATGCCATCGGCGCCAAGAACGCGCACGACATGCTGCCGGTGAATCAGAAGCAGGAGGAGACGGTCCTGCAGCACTGGCGGCACCAGCACTGGATCCAGCGTCAGCACCAGCAGCCGCACGCCGGGCCGCGCCGGGTCGCCATCCGCATCAACACCACGCTCGACTTCTATCTGACACAGATCCTGTTCAGCGGCGGCATCGACAAGTTTCTCACCCTCGAGACGCAGACCACCAAGGGCGAGGACTCAGTGCTGCTGGACCCAACGGCTCGCCTCCGAACTGGGATTCAAGGCGGATCCATGGGGCGTTCTACCGTTCGGCGGATCGTTTGGCGGACTACTACCGCGAGCTGTTCTTTCACATCCCCTTCCTCATCGCCAACCAGCTCAATTCGCAGGGCAGATACGAAGACGCGAAGTACTGGTACGAGAAGATCTTCAATCCGACCGCGCCGGCGCCGCAGGGCGACGCGAACGTCAAGCACCGCGTCTGGCAGTCTTCGAATTCCGCGACGTCACGGTGCCGAAACTGAAAGAGCTGCTCACCGACGCGGCGGCGATTGACATCTACCAGCACGATCCATTCGACCTTTTCGCGATCGCGCGACTGCGCTTGAGCGCGTTTCAGAAGGCGATCGTGATGAAGTACGTCGACAACCTCTCGACTGGGCCGACGACCTGTTCATGCAGGAGACGATGGAATCGGTCAACGAAGCGACGATGCTATATGTGCTCGCGCTCGACATCCTCGGTCCGCGGCCGGTCAGCGTCGGCCCGTGCAAGACCGCCGACGAAGACACGCTCACCTACGAAGTGCTCGGGCCGGCGATCGCCAAGCGATCGAGTTCTTGATGTACGTGGAGAACATCCACCTGCAGGTCGTCAACGAGGCGCACGCCCGGAGACGTTGCCCGGCGAGAAGCCCGCGCCCAGCGATCCAAGCACCACCCCAGCCTGCGCAGCGACCGGGCTCGGCAACCTGCGCCAGTCTCAGGTGACGGCCCGCGTGCGCTCCCGCGCTACGCCACGCACCCCGCGCGACGCCGGATCGGCCGACCTCGCGCCAGCCGCAGTGATCAGGCGAACCGGGAGAACGGACGACGCCGCCGTCCCGACATCATGCGGCAGTATCTACCCGCGTTCTGCGTGCCGCCGAATGACGTCTTGCTCGGTATTGGGACCGTATAGAGGACGGCTGTTCAAGATTCGCCATTGCCTCAACATCCGCGGCGAGCGTCACGCTCGCGCTCTTCCAGCCACCGATAGATCCGATGCTGCTCGTGCGCGCGAAGGCAGCTGGGTTCTCGATCGAGGACGTCGTCGGTCAGCGAAACGAGGCGCTGCCGCCGTATCGATTCACCTTCCTCGTCGAGAAGGCGCGCCAGTCCGCGGCACCGTGCAGGCTTCGGCAGCGCGCTCCTGAGCGCGCTCGAGAAGAAGGACGGCGAGGAGCTCTCACTGTTGAGTACGACACGAGCAGAACCTGCTCAAGCTGCAGCGCTCGGTGAGGCAGCAGCAGATCGACGACGCGAAGGCGCAGCTGGCGGCGCTTCAGTCGCAACAGCAGAACGTGCAGAACAAGATCGACTACTACAACGGCCTCATGCAAGTCGGGCTCAACACCTGGGAGACGATCGAACAGGCCTTAAGCACCCCGGCACCCTGCGCAGCTCAGGAAGGCGAACTGCACCTGCTCGCCGGCATCGCTCTACCTGCTCCCAGACGTCGGCAGCCCGTTCGCAATGAAGTACGGTGGCACGGAGCTGGGGACGAGCGCGGAGCCTTGCGCAGTGGTACTCGAGCATGGCCCAGTTCGCGGATACCGCGGCCTCGTCGGCAGGCTGAAGCCGGATTCCAGCGACGGTCGGAGGAGTGGGAACAGCAGCTCAACGTCGCGACCGAGGAGATGAACAGCTGACCAAGCAGGTCCTCGGCGCGGAGATCCGGTTGCAGATCGCGCAGAAGGATCTCGACATCCACGACACACAGATCGACCAGGCGCAGAGGTCCACGACTTCTTACGACCAAGTTTCACGAACGTGACCTCTACACGTTCCTGAGCGGCCAGTTGATGCGCCTCTATCGCGAGGCCTATCAGATGGCCGCACAGGTCGCGCGCCAGGCCGAGCGCGGGTACCAGTTCGAGCGCGATAGCACCGAGCTATTCATTCAAGGCGACAACTGGCAGTCCACAGATCGGGGTTGCTCGCCGGCGAACGCTTGCTCCTCCAGTTGCATCGCATGGAGAAGGCGTATCTCGAGACCAACACGCGCGACATCGAGGTCAGCCAGTCGTTCTCGCTCCTGCAGAATCGATCCGGCCGCGTTGCAAAACCTGCAGCAGACGGGCAAGTGCGAGTTCACCCTCGACGAGGCGTGGTTCGATTTGCAGTACCCCGGGACATATCGGCGGCTCGTTCAAGTCGGTACGGCTGACGATTCCCTGCGTCGTCGGGCCGTACGTCAACGTGGGCGCCAGGCTGCGGCTCGACGGGAGCCAGGTGCGCCGCGTGCCGCAGGCGACCCGGCCGCGCTACGATGTGCCCTTCACGATGACGCGCACCATCGCCACCAGCCACGCCAGAACGACGCTGGCGTGTTCGAACTGAACTTCCGCGACGAGCGATATCTGCCGTTCGAGGGCGCCGGCGCGGTGAACAGCACGTGGTCGCTCGAGCTGCCGTCGCAGATCCGGATGTTCGACTACGGCAGCCTCACGGACGTGATCGTCACGCTCAGCTACGTGGCGCGCTACGACGACGCGCTGGCGCAGGCGGTCGAGCGAACATCGTCGATCAGTTGAAGGCGGTATGCGCAGCAAGGGCCTGTTCCGGCTGGTGAGCATGCGTCACGAATTCCCTCGACGCCTTCTATCAGCTCCTGAATCCCCCGGCGCGGCCAGGCGCCAAGACACGAGCGTCGCACTGGAGGCAAGCACTTCCCGGCCTGGCTGGCCGATCAGACGCTGCACATCTCGAACCCCGTCGTCGTGTGGCCGCAGGCGGTAAAGGGCCAGCCATCGCCGTCACGCCCTGTCGCTGAACGTGAGCGGCAACCCAGTCGGCAACTGGAGTGCGGACGGTGCCGGCAGCGGCAAAGGCACCGTCACCGTCGCCGGATCGCCGATGCGGTCCTATACGTTGAGCGCCGGCGTCGGCACACTCGACCCGGCGAAGCTCGCCGACCTGCTGCTGCTGGTGAGATACACGATCCTTTAAAACGGAATCCGTATCACGCTGCGGAGCAGCAGTCTAGGAACGTGCGGGACATGAATGCTCCTGTTGAGAGCCGAGGCTATCAGGAATCAATCGGGCGCAGATAGGACCGGCATTCCCGGATAGTCCTTCTTCGACTGGTCGACCTCCTGACGGATCTTGTCTCGCTCCTGCAAGATCTGCTTGCGCGCCTGGGCCAGCGAGATGTTCTTCTCCCGTGCAAGCCTCTCGGTCTGCTCATTGATGTCCTTGCCGCGCGCGTTGCGGGCGCGCTGCTCCTGCAGCGCCTTGATCTGATCGGGGCGCATTCGGAAGACGTCCGAGTGCTTGGCGCGCACCTCCAAATCGATCCCGAGCCCCCCCTCGACCAGCTCGATCAGTCCGCCAATCGGAAGCATCATGAGGATCCCTGAGAAGGTTATGCCGCCGCCCCGCGGGCCGCCCTCACGAGGCGCGCCGCCTTCGGGCGCAACACCCCCCTCGGGCGGCGGACCGCCACCTTTTGCCGATGGCTTGCCGCCTTCGGGCGGTGGCCCGCCCCCCTCGGGCGGTGTTCCGCCACCCTCGGGAGGTGTCCCGCCGCCTTTGTCGCCGCCGCCCTTCTTGCCGGCGTTCTTCTCGAGGTCGTCGAACTTCTGGACGAGCGGGTCCTCCGCCGGCGCCAGCGGGTCGGCGATGCCGGAGGCCTTGAGGATCTCCGCCTCGCTCATCCCGGCGGCAGTCCCTTCGGCGCGGAACGCCTTCATCTTCTTTTCGAGCATCGCTTCGGTCTTGGGCTGCTCGGCTTGGGCGGTGGCGATCTGCTTCTGCAGCTTCTTGATGCTGGCGTCGTTGGCCTTGATCGCCGCCTTGACCTCGGGATCTTTCAGCAACGACGGATCATTCTTGACCGAGCTGGTGAGAAACCCGCTCGTCCGCAGCGCCTTTTCCAGCAGATTCTCGAGGTGCCGCACGCCGCGGCCGACGTCCTCGATTTCGTGCCGCGTGTGGTCGAGATCGCGCCGAATCTCGTCGTGGCTCCGTGGACTGGCGCCGCTATGGTCCATCCAGATGATCGGATTGTTGCGGCAGTAACGGTACAGGTTTACGCCGTCGCCGAAACCTTCCGGATCGCAGCTCGTCCACCGTGCCAGCCAGGGCGCGTAATAGCGCGCGCCGTGATATCCGAATCCATTCTCCTCGTCGCGCTCGCGGCCGCTATATCGATATCGTTTGAGCGACACCTCCGCGAGGCTGCGCCCCGCCTGCCACGCGGTCGTGCCGTGAGGGTGATATTCCTCGTAGGTGATGATGTCGCCATGCTCGTCGGTCTCCACGCACGCCGATCCCAGGTGGTTGGAGAGCTGATAGCGGATGAGCTGCGGCGGAGAGCCGTCGTCGCCATGGGTACGGGTCTCGACGAGCGCGATCCTCCGCTGATCGTCCATGACGTGCAGTGTCTCGCGCTGCAACGACAGCGCGCCGTTTTGATAGCGGCGAAAGATCTCGAATGCGCCCAGATACAGACGGACCTCGTGCTGCCCGCCCTGCTTGTCGACGACCTTGCGGACGCGGGCTCCGTGGGCGTCGTAGCCGTAGTAGGCGTGCGTGGTGCCCTGCCGGATATGCTGCAGACGCTCCGCCGGATCCCAGTCCATCTCCTGCAAGTGCGGCATGGTCGCCATGCTGCCGTGCGGATTGTAACTATAGGAGATGGTGTTCTGTCCGATTTGTGTGGATATCAGCCGGTTATTCGCCGCTTCATATGAATAGTCGCGCGTCCAGCGATTGATGAACTGGCCGCTCCCGGCGTTGTGGATCATCGTGGCGATGTTGCCCGCCAGATCGTACTCGTCGCGCTGTTCATACCCCTGCATCGCCTGCCCGTCGCCGGGCAGGATCTGGTGGCTGCGCTCGGCGTCCCATGGGTCCGGCGGCATGTTCTGGCCGATCTGCTCGCGGCCGAGCGCGCGGGTCAGTCGGTAGAGCGCGTCATATTCGTACCCAGCGGTGGGTGGGACGACGTCGCCGTTGAAATAGTGGGTCTCTTGCGCGTCGTCGCGCAGCGACGTGATGTTCCCGATCGGATCATAGGCGTAGCTCAAGTCCTGCAGCGCCGGCTCGGGACCGCGCGTCGTGGCGATGTGGCTCAAGCGGAACGTGTCCGGCTCGTACTGGTCCCGCGTCCTGACACCGCTGCCGTATTCGATGGCGAGGCGCTGGCTCTTTTCGTTGTAGGTGATTGCGCCCACGAACGAAGTGACGGCGCTCGCGCCGCGAAGCCGCGCGCTCACCTGCGAAAGCCGGCTGCTCTCGTCGTAGACGGGCAGGATCTCCGACGCCGGCACCGACGGCGTGTCGGGCGAATACAAATGGGTCGGACGATTGAGCGCGTCGTACTCCGCGCGCGTGCGGAAGGTCTCGTCGTCGAGCAGGCTGTCGGGGTTGGCCGCCGGCCAGGCGATTACTTGGTCGTAGGTGGTAGTGAAGCGGCGCGTGCTTTCGACGAGGTTGCCCTTGAAGTCGTGCCGAACGGTCTCGACTAGGCCCGCCGAGTCGTAACTCTTCCACACCCGGCCACGCAGGTTCAGCGACTCCGCGCTCGGCACCGATTCGCCCCACAGGGTGCGTGCCATCAGCGTCTCGCTCGCGCCACCGACGCTCAGCCATTGATCGACGGGACGGCGCAGCTCGTCGTAGACGTGCCGCACCCGCTGCGCGCGGCTGTCCCATTGGTACATCAGCGTGCCGACGACGTCGGGGAGCAGCCAACGCTCACCCGCGTCCATGCTGGTTTGATGGAGCGCGCGGCCGACGAGGTCGTAGCCGTGCTGCGTCACGCTGTTACCGCGCGCGTCGGTGATGGCGAGGGCGTTGCCCTCGACGTCGAGTAGGGCGACGACGCGTGGGAACGTCTCCACGACCACGCCGTTGACGTTTTTGCCGCGGTTGTGCGCGACCGAGCACATGGGGCGACCGAGCGAATCGAGATGGAACGTCGTCGGCGTTCCGCCGTGCAGCTCACTCTGCTGCGCGGCCAGGCGCCGCGGATCGGTCGCCGCCAGCGCCATCCGATCGGCGTACCAGCGGCTCGACTTGACGGTGTCGTTGCGGTCGAGGAGCTGCTGCGACCAGGAATCGAAGCGCGTGAGCTCGTAGGTTCCGTCGGGGTGATCGGTGCGAATGTGCCGTCCGAGCGAGTCGTAGCTAAGGATCGGCGAGACGCCGACGTCGGTGAGCTGGCGGTCCGATTCGTACAGATGATTGACCGAGAAGTAGGGCTCGTAATGTTTGACCGGCCGTCCTTTGTTGTCGAGCACGGTGCGCCCGTTGCCCACCCAGCAAGGATCAGCGCCGCTCACCAGCACCTTCTGGTCCTGCGCGTCGAGCGTCCACGCGTCGCCGGGGGCCACGCGCAGCTTGGTCATGACCACGTTGCCGGCGCCGCCCGAGTATTCGAACGCGAGCTGGAGCTTCAGCGGATCTCCGGTCTGCGCGAGATCCCGCACGTGCCGTTCGCGGCTGATGGCGGCGACGCACACCGGAAGCTGCGTTTCGTCGTAGATCCAGCGCGTGGTGGCGTCGGCGAGCAGCGACGCCGCTGTGGCCGCGTCCACATGCGCGAGGAACTGATGCACGAGCTGGCCCTGCTGTGCGCGATCGGCGAGCTGCACCTTCAGCGCATCGAGCGAATCCGCCTCGGTGCCCTTCCCCATCACGGCCACGGCGATGACGCGTCCGAGATCGTCGAGCACCATCTCCGACACATTCTGGTTGGCGTCTTGCACGCGGACCGGCAGGAGCGCGCGGAAATCGAACGCCAACGCCGCGGTCTGGTTGCCCAGCGCGTCCGTGGTGAGCGCCAGCAATGACCAGTGCGCGCTCACATTGGTGCGGGTCGCATCCTCGCCCAGATACCGGACGGTGGTGGCAACCCCGCGGGGATCGACATACGCCCCTGGCCGATAGAAGCGCAGCGGCGCCTTTTGCGCGTCGAGAAAATCAATCGTGCCGGAGCGGATCCACCAGTCGGCGTCGCTGGTGCCGTGCCCGTCGTCGAAGTGAACGTACTTGCAATCGACGCCGAACAGCGTGTCGACGTCGGCGTCGGCGATCTTGGTGACCGGGAAGAGCTGTCGCAGGAGCGGCGCGGTGAACGCGAGCAGGTAGGACTGGTAGGACAGCCCGAGCGGCGACAGCTTGGCGAGTGCCAGCGGCGAAGCGAGATCGGCGGCGAGGAAGAGGACACGTTTGTGCTGGACGAGGCGCTTGCGCGGCTGGCCTTCGTCGGGCGCCGCCGATTCGTATCCGATCTCGGTCCCTTCGAGGCACGCCGTGCGCAGCGCGGCTGCGTCATAGAGGGCGTTCCCCGCCGGCGCCGCGACGCCGATGAAGCTCGAACGTCTTCAACTCGCACTCGACGGGAACCCGATAGACGGTGGCAGCGTCCGCGGTGAAATCATCATCGGTGACGGTGCGCTCGCTGTAGACGAGGTGCGCGGCCGTCTGCGCCTGCCAAGCCTCGGCGGGCGTGTCGGCCGGCGCGGCCCCCGACTGCCGGGGATATGCCACGGCAACCGATTTCAAGACGTTGCCATACCCATCGATCTCCAGGTTCAGCGTATGCGCGACGCGCGCGTCGTCGGGCGCGCGCTCGTAGTCGAGCGTCAGCGCTTCGCCTTCGTAGGCGACAAACACCGCGTGGAGATTGGCGCCCATCGGCTGCAGGCGCTGCACGTTGCAGTTGTGCAGCGCCACCGAGAACGGGGTCAGCGCCGCCAACCGCTGCGCATCGGTGGCCCCCACGTCGGGGGCGTCGAGCGCGAAGACCTCTTGCCGCAGCATCATGCCCTTGCAGGCGCGGAGGGCCTCACGCAACTCCGCGGACGTCAGCGCGGGCGGAAGCTGTGCCGGCGGCAGCAGCGGCTCGCTATGCGACGACGTACCGGCGAGCACGAGCCGCTCCGGATTGTTGTACCAATAGTCGGCCTGGAACAGCGACAGCGCATCACCGTCGTCGGCCGGCGCACCGGTGTGAAACCAGCTCCGCGTCAGCACCACCGGCTGGTGGAATCCCTTGTCGAGCACGTTGGACGCATCCTGGCGAGTCCAGCGCGAGAATGACTCGGTATCGGTCTGATCGATCCGGCCGAAGCCGCGGAATTCCCGCTCGACCGGATCGAAGTAACCGTGGTGATACGCATACTCCTGCACCAGCAGCGTGTTTGTTACCTGCTCATGGGTCTCCACACGGCTGAGGCAGTGCACGACAAACGGCAGGCGGGTCTGCCAGGGGGTGCCGGCGCGCCGGTCGGCGAGGTAGAAGCGCGTGGAGCTCGATAGCTGAGCGTAGTCTCTTTGCCCACACCGTTTGACTGGCCGATCAACAGGTGCGGTTTTCGCCCGCCGAGGAGATCGATATAGCGCAGCGGCGCGAAGGCGTTGGCAGGGAGCGACGACGACCAGATCAGGCACGGAGTGCCATTGCTGAGCAGATCGGCCACCGCCAGGCGATTGGGCAGCACTGCATCCGGCAGGGCGATGGAAAGCGGCCCGCTCCAGCCGTTGCCGCTCAGGTTGAGCCACACCGAAGCCTGCTTGCCGTCGAGATACAAGACGTCGATGGCGCCAGTGCCGGTGACGTCGACGAGGTGCAGATAGTGCGGATCGAACGCCTCTGGCGAGGCGAACCGCGGAGCATCGTCCATGGCCACTTTGGCGCCGAAGCGTCCGAACCCGAGGTTGGGCCAATAGCAGATCTCGCCGTTGCGAATGCACACGATGTCGGACAGCCCATCGCCCGACATGTCGGCGAGAAAGATCCGTTGGATGGGATCGTTCCACACCAGCACCGGGCCGCGCTCCTCGTCGGTGGGCTTGGGCGCGCACTCGGCTTCGGCGTGGCCGGCGCGCCCGAGCGAGGGATACCAGCGCAGCACGCACTCGTCGCTGATCAAGAGGTCGGGGCGTCCGTCGCCGTCGAGATCGAGCTCCAGCACGTTGGGCGCGGCGAAATCGACGGAAGGCCGGCTGGGGAACGCGGTGAAGCGCTGCTCGCCGAGCTCGAAGTACCCGTACGCCACCGGAGCGCGGCTCACCAGTTGGCGACTGCCGTCGGTGTCAAGGTCTTGCAGCGAGAGCGCCGCGCGCCCAGGCCATGGAACGACGGCGTGCGCGCCACCGCGCGCGCGGCGGTGAACTGCCCGTCGCCGAGGTTGTTCTTGTAGTAGAGCGCCCCACCCTGCTCGCTGAGGATCCCCGAGATGCCTTCGCCATAGAGATCGACCCACTGATGGCGCTCGCTCAAGCCCTCGGGGGCACCGGCCGCATCTTCGGGAGCGAGCTCCTGCACCGCCGTCTGCCAGCGCAGCGCCTCGTAGCGATAGCTGATCGGCGGGCGCGAGGTCAGGTCGTAGAGCTCGCCGGCGTGCTGCGTGTAGCCGCGCGCCGTCGCCGCCGTCAGGTAGGTGACCTCGGCGAGCTGCGCCGTGTCCGGCATCGACGCCGCGTATTCGGAATCGAGCGAGCGCACCAGGCACGGCGCCGGCCCCAGCTCGACGAAGCGATGGAACATGAGGATGCGGCGGCACAGCCGGAGCGTGCGGATCTCGAAGCCGGCGCGATACTCCGAGTGCGCGTCGGGGCGCGCCGACCACGGCTGCTGCTCGGCATAGGAGACCGTGAGCAGCGTGTCGCCGGGCGTGAGCACGGCGCCGTGCTCACCATAGTCGAGCACCGCCTCGAACGAGAAGCTGAGGCTGTCCGGTACCGCCGGCGCATACAGCGACGCTCGATCGCCGGCGTCATCGACGTAGGCCGGATACCAGGGCTGGCGATTGCCGTAGCGCAGGCGCTTGAGATAGCGGTTCGCGAAGCGCGGTTGGCCGTTGCCGTCATAACGGTTGCGATCGTGCAGCGCCGCCGCGCCGCCCGCGCCGTCCTCGGCCTTGTACTCGGTACCGGACGACGTTGCCCTGATCGTCGAACACGAAGCTCGGGCAGCCAGCGATAGACCTTGCGCGGCGAGTCCGGGTCACTCACGCGGCTGGCCGGGGAGAGACCATAGAAGGTGACCGTGTTGTCGCGCATCGTCACCTTCCAATAGAAGGTCTCTTGCCCGTCGGGCCAGATGCGCTCGATGAGCGCGAAGCCTGCCCTCTAGGCGCGGGCGATAGCGTTTGACGCGAAAGCCGCCGACGCTGACCTCCCGCGGCGTGCCGTCGTCGTGGAGGCCGGGCACGAGGTCTTCCGCGCCCGAATCTGAAAAACGTCGCTCTCGTCCTCGTCGAGATAGCGGAGGGAGCTGCTTGTCGGTCTTGCGTTCGATGCTGGGGAAGCCGAGCGACCAGCCCAGGCCGAAGGGGCCATTGCCCCGCCCCGAGTCGTAGCTCAGCGACAGCGACGGTACCGCACGGCCGGGCGTGAGCGGCAGCGGCAGCGCACAGGTCGCGGTGCCGTTGAGCGCGTTGACGGTGAACTTGGCGTCGATGCTCTTGAGCGCGCCGCCGCCGCGCGGCAGGTCGAGCCGTGGCACTTCGATGGCATTGCTCGGCGAGACGGCGGAGCGGTTGTAGAAGTCTGCGCGGGGCGCATCGCCGTTTTTGGATCCCGGTTTCGGGCTGTTGCCGTCCAAGGGCCCCCCCAGATCACGGTGTCTTTGATGAGCAGGAACAGGTCGTCGAGTGTGCTCTTGTCGAGCCCGGCGGCCGGAGCGGCCTTTAACGGTTTCATCTATCGCGCGCCCGGCGGAGAAGCTCGAGAGAACTGAATTGTCTATCTTACTGCTGCGGGACCAAACGCTTAGACCAAAAGTCGCGCGCCATTAGCAAGTCGAAGAAAGGCTCTCTTGAGGGTTCGAGTTCCGTCGACCCGGCCGACTAAAGGTTCTACCGAAAGGAGTTCGGATTTCGTAGATCCAGCGGATGATTCGTGTCGTCCAGGTCGTGGCGAAACCTGACCGAGGTCGCGCGGACGAGCGCGCACAAGTCCTCCTCGAAACGTTCCCGCACGAGCCGATCATCACCGCGACGGATGTCGCACTCAGGAGCTTTGACGGCTATCGGGATCGCCGATTACGAACCTGCCACCGCTTGAACATTTTCGAAATTGGCCGGCGATTCAATCAGGTCCGCGCTCCCCGGCTGCCGATGGTTTCGACGGCACGGCGCTTGCCTCCTAAGTTTCGTCGCTATGACGCTCGACGATTTTGCATCGGCAAAGAGGCTCGCGTTGGGTGCGTTGCTCGTGTACATGCTGTGGCTAGTGGCGGGCCGCGCGTACTCGTTCGCTGAGCAGATCAAGCGACAGGATGAAGAGCAGAAACAGACGTTACAAATGCTCGAGCGAACCAGGCAACGCGAGGCCGCGATTCTGCAGCAACAGAAGGAGAATCTCGATCGCCAACGCATGCAGCCGCCAGTCCCGACAAAAGCAGGGCGGCCGAACGGCGGCAAGAACTCCCATCAGAAGATGCCGGCGTCCGCGGTCGTCAAGCGTCTTCGCCAGGTCAATGCGTTCGGGCTTGTTGCGAGTCGTGAACGTCTCCTTTACTGCACCGACAACCCCGGCGCCTGGGACTACACGTGTGTGTTCCACGATGATCCGATCAACAGTACCAATTGGGTCCAGTTTGGCGTGCTTGTCGACAACGCGCACATCATCGAAATGTCAGACAGGTATCCGTCCGGCGCTCCTCTCCCGCCACCGCTGAGTCTCGCGACCAGGTGAGTCGACTTCGCGATGCCCCACCCATTCATCTCCACGGTCACCGCTCGGGGATACACGCGGGAACCATGGACCCGAGTCGGGTTTCTATTTCCCACGGA
>CAVTIL010000002.1:0-421997 GCA_963734695.1 uncultured Acidobacteriota bacterium | reverse complement strand
TCCGCTTGACCCTTTTTTCTCCAATACAGATTGTCTCTTTCCGGCCCAACCTTACCCCGAAACCTGATCAGGATGATGGTCTGTCAGCAATTTGCGACTGATGGGTTTCGTAGCGCCGCGCTTGTGAATGGCGCAATGACGCAATACCATCGAGGAATCCTGATTGGATTGGAAGGATGGATTGACTGCTGTTCCGTATGGGGCATGGCCTCTGTTCCGGCCCCGCTAATATGGGAAATACTGCCAAAGTCCGCCAAATCTAAGTCGCGGCGGGAGATTCGTCGCAAGTCTTGTGGATGATGAGGCTTAGAAAAAGAGGATATAGCCAGAATTAGCCGCCAGTTCGGGCCTTGGCGGCTTTCAGGGACGTCAAGACCTGGTAGGCCGTCGCCGCCAATGTCGCCAGGCTTTCGAGCACACGCTGATCTTCCGCGTCAAACTTGCGGTGCTCATGGTGGGCAACCACCCAGACCGTGCCGACGGCCTTGCCGCCGATATGGAAAGGGACCAGCAACCCTTCGATCAGCAAAGGCCGCACCTCGGCGAACTGCGTGTAATAGCGATGGGCATTGGAGAACAGCAGCGTGGCGTTGCGATCCAGCACGGTACCGCAGGGGCTATTTTCGCGGGCCGTGGTCGTCGTCCAGACGAGCCCGGCCCACGCGCCGGCGACCGCGTGCCAGCGGAAGATCTTGCGGCCGCCTTCTTCCTCCAGCAGGCTGACGCCCGCCGAGTCGGCGCGGCACAGTTCCAGCGCGGTCTGCACCAGCTCCTGGAGAATGCCGTTCGGCGACTCGGTCAGCTTCCGCGTCAACGCGACCAGCGCCTGGTTCTCGGCCCGGTAGTCGGGACGGCGCGACGGCCGCCGGCTCAGCTCGGCGGTGGTAATGACGGCTTCCAAAGGGAGGGAATCATCGGCGGGGCACTTCGAGGGGTCCATGGGGATCACCTTCCGGCATGGAGATCAGGAGGGTTCGCTTCGATTGGTATTGTAGTCGATGGGTCGGTCCAGCCGAACAGTGCGCCCTTTCTTAGGCGGCGCCGACCATTTCCGAAGGATGGAGGCTGAGGTACTCTCGGACCTCGAGCTGCATCCGGTCGATCTCGGCCAGGAAGCCGGAAACGGCGGCGTGGTAATTCACGGGGTTGGTTTCGGTCTTGCGCAGATGAGTGACCTGATCCTGAAACCAGGCGATCCTCTCCTGGGTGGTCTGCGAGCTGCTGGTCGTTGGTAATCATGCTTGCTCCGCCACTATTTCGATAATGCCGCGCTGGCCGCCCTCGCGGCGGATCTGCCAATGTTCGATCATCGCTTGTTCGCCGCCGATTGCTCCCGAACGACAGGTCCAGAATACGCTGGCGCCAAAACGAGCATCCGCTTCGGCGTGCTGAAACATTAATTCTACCTCGCCGCTGACCGAGGCCAAGTCGAACGTGTCTTCCATGAGCAGGATGATATCCACGTCGTTGGGATCGACCTTAGCGGTCACGAACGAGCCGAAGACGACGAACCGGGCCAGTTGGCCCGTTGAGACGGCCAGTTGATAGAGGCGGCTGAGCCGGTCCGCCACTTGCCGGCGTTGCGCTGACCCTTGCCCAAAGCATCGCAGGGTCTCCGCCAAAGTCAGGCGATAGACACCCGGAGGAAGGTCGCCTTCTTCGTTGAAATCAGGCAAGGCCATCACAACACCATCCTGCTAACGCATGAGAATCAGCGCATTGCCCTTCAAGAAAGCTCGACTGGGCCGGTTGTGTGAACCTGTGGCATCACAGCAAAGAACTTCTCGCAGCGTTCCACAACCTTGTCCAGCGAAGCCGCGCGAAAGACTTCCGTGTGGGCGCCTCACAGCCAATCGACACAGACTCAATCGCGGTCTTCTCCCAGAGACGCCGGCACGGCCAGGATTTCACCAAAGATGCGAAGGGAGCAGAACATCGCAGGTGGCGGAGTCGTTCCGATAAGTTCGCGGCGAACCCGACCTTGAAACGCCCGATATCCAATTCCGGCTCCAACTGCACCAAATAGAAGAAGCCTTCCTCGGCGGAGGCCGTTTCCTCGGCCCGGACTGCCTCGCCGTTTTCCGAATCGTTTCCGGTGGTGATGGTCAGGACTTCATTGCTGAGTCGTCGGAATTCTTCCTGCGTGATATACGCCACCATCTGGTTCTTGCCCGAGGAACTACGTTGTTTGGTCGTGTCGATTCCAAGCCGCTTGAGGATCTTGAAAATGGTCTGCTTGCGCCGGCCGTGGTGGGCGGCGACATCGCGCACGGAAATCAGATCGTCGCTCATTGAACCACCTTAATCTACCGAACGCTTGCTAGAAGATTCCCATATGATTCCGCTCCGCATGCCTTCTGTCAATCAACCTGTGCCACATCACCGGCTCAGCGTGCATTTGAGATAGGGCAGCCCGGGCGCTTCTTCCCGTCCGCCCCACCCGCTAAAATGCCGCCATGCAAGACTTCGAAAAGCTCGGCGTCTTCTACCTCGGCAAGACGTACGACCTGGCCACGAAGCAAGGCCAAGCCGGACCTGGTCCTCTACGACTCCAAGGACCTGGTCACGCACGCCGTCTGCGTCGGCATGACCGGCAGCGGCAAGACCGGCCTGTGCCTCTGCCTGCTCGAAGAGGCGGCCATCGACGGCATCCCGGCGCTGGTCATCGACCCCAAGGGCGACCTCGCCAACCTGCTGCTCACCTTTCCCGAGCTGAGGCCGGCCGACTTCGCACCCGTGGATCAACGAGGACGACGCCCGCAAGCGCGGCATCAGCAAGGCCGAGTTCGCGGCCCAGCAGGCGGAGCTGTGGAAGAAGGGCCTGGCCGACTGGGGGCAGGACGGCGCGCGCATCCAGCGCTTGCGCGACGCCGCCGACTTCGCCATCTACACGCCCGGCAGCAACGCCGGTCTGCCGCTGTCCGTCCTCAAGTCGTTCGCCGCGCCGGACTCCGGCCATCCGCGACGAGCCGGAGCTGCTCCGCGAGCGGGTCGCCACGCACCGTCACGCAGCCTGCTCGGCCTGATCGGCATCGACGCCGACCCGCTGCAGAGCCGCGAGCACATCCTGCTCTCCACCATCCTCCAGGCGGCCTGGAAGCGAAGGCGAGGACCTCGACCTGGCCGCGCTGATCCAGCAGATCCAGAAGCCGCCGATGCAGCGGATCGGCGTGATGGACCTGGAATCGTTCTTCCCGGCCAAGGAGCGCTTCGCGCTGGCGATGCGGCTCAACAACCTGCTCGCCTCGCCCGGCTTCGAGGCCTGGATGCAAGGCGAGCCGCTCGACATCGACCGCCTGCTGCACACGCCCGCAGGCAAGCCGCGCATCGCCATCTTCTCCATCGCCCACCTGAGCGATGCGGAGCGGATGTTCTTCGTCTCGCTGCTGCTCAACCAGATGCTGGGCTGGGTGCGGACGCAGCCGGGCACGACCAGCCTGCGGGCCCTGCTCTACATGGACGAGATCTTCGGCTACTTCCCGCCGGTCGCCAACCCGCCGTCGAAGACGCCGCTGCTGACGCTGCTGAAGCAGGCCCGGGCCTTCGGCGTCGGCGTCGTGCTGGCGACGCAGAACCCGGTGGACCTCGACTACAAGGGCCTGGCCAACGCCGGCACCTGGTTCATCGGCCGGCTGCAGACCGAGCGCGACAAGGCCCGCGTGCTCGAAGGCCTGGAAGGCGCGGCGGCCGGCTTCGGCCAGAACTTCGACCGCCAGCGCATGGAGCAGACCCTGGCGGGCCTGGGCAACCGCATCTTCCTGATGAACAACGTCCACGAGGACGCGCCGGTCGTCTTCCAGGTCCGCTGGGCGCTGTCGTACCTGCGCGGGCCGCTGACGCGCAGCCAGATCAAGATGCTGATGGACCCGCGCCGGAATGTGACGGAGGCGGCCAGCCCGGCACCGGCGGCCAAGCCGGCCGTCGCCCGCCGACGGAGCGGCGGGCCTGCGTCCCGTCTTGCCGCCAGACGTGCCGCAGTTCTTCCTGCCCCTCCGCGACGCCTTTCCGATGGAGGGCAAGCTGGTCTATCAGCCGATGCTGCTCGGCTACGGCCGGGTGCATTACAGCGACACCAAGTCCGGCGTCGAGCACGACCAGGACGTGCACTGGCTGGCCAGCTTCGGCGAAGGAGCCGTGGCCATCGATTGGAAGAACGCCATCGATGCCACGTTCACCGAAGCCGACCTGGAGAGCGAGCCGGCCGGCAACGCCACGTTCTTTCCGCCGCCGCCCGAGGCCGCCAAGCCCAAGAGCTACGACACCTGGAAGAAGTCGCTGGCCGACGCCATCTATCGCACGCAGAAGCTGGCGCTCTTCAAGAGCCCGGGGCTGAAGGAGTTTTCCAACCCGGGCGAATCGGAGCGCGACTTCCGCGTCCGCCTGCAGCAGGCGGACGCGCGAGGAACGCGACGCCATGGTCGAGAAGCTGCGGCAGAAGTACGCCCCCAAGATCGCCACGCTGCAGGATCGCATTCGCCGGGCCGAGCAGGCGGTGCGTGCGCGAGGCGGAGCAGGCCACGCAATCGAAGCTTCAGACGGTCATCTCCTTCGGCGCCACCGTGCTCGGCGCCATCTTGAGCCGCAAGACGGTCGTCGACCGGCACCGTCGGCAAGGCGACCACGGCGGCCGCGGCGTCGGCCGATCCATGAAGGAATCCGGCGACGTCGGCCGGGCCGAGGAAAACGTCGAGGCCCTGAAGCAGCAGCTCGCCGACCTGGAAGCCAAGTGCGAGGCGGACATCGAAAAGCTCTCCAGCGACATCGACCCGACCTCGGAGGAGCTGGAGAGGTTGCTGGTCAAGCCGAAGAAGACCAACGTGGCGGTGTCGCTGGTGGCGCTGGTCTGGGCGCCGTACTGCAAGTGGGACGACGGCAAGACGGATGCGATGTGGGATTGAACTGAGGAAGACAACCCACACCCGCTGCGTCATCCTCCGACGCTTGGCGGTTTCGCGCCACCTGGCGGCGCGGTACGACGTATCGGACCGCCAGGTGACGCGAAACCGCAAGCGTCGGAGATGACGCATCAGGCGCGGGTTGATAGATCAACGATCTGCGCGGGCACGCAGCAGCGTCAGGTGCCGGCCGAAACGCTCGGTCAGGTACTCATCCACCTCCTGGATCAGCTCCAGGTCTTCCTGAGAGATGTGCCGGCCATTCGGCAAATCGACGCCTTTGACACCGATGATGCGGTTCAGGTCGACCAGCTGCTCGCGGAGCTGGTCGATGCGGTCGTCGAGCGCCTCGCCGCGCAGGTTTTCAGTGATGCCCCAGAAGCGGCAGGCGTCGGCGAAGGTCAGGTCGAGCTTCAGGCCTTGCTGGTACTTCTCCAGGGCGCTGGCGTCGAGCATGCTCAGGACCAGCTTCTCCTGGTCGCGGCCCAGCTTGCCCTTGGGCGGCGTACGCACCGGCGGCGGTGGGGCCTCTTCCTCTTGGAGGAGCGCCTTGACGGCTTGCCGGCCGTCGCGGGTCAGCGAGTAGAGCTTCTGCCCTTCCTTGGCCAGCCAGCCGCGGCGGGCCAGGCCCTTTTCCCCCATGATGCTCGACAGCACCTTGTTGGAATCGGGATAGAGCTCGGCGAAGCCTTTCAGGCCGAACGATTTCGGAAACTTCTGCCAGACGACCACGATCAAGGCCTCGGCACTGAAGGGCGACTGGCTCTGCTGCTCCAACTGAAAAGCGGCCAGGAGGATCTTCTCCGGCACGGTGCATTCGGAAACATTGATCACGCGATTCCCCTTTGGTTCAGCTTCCAAGCTGTCTTCCCACCGCCAGGGACGGCATCATTGCCGTTTCGCGGCGGGCACCCAGGATCATGCCTTTCTTCGTACCGTCTCCATCGAGGTCCGGCATCCACCGGGCCCCTGGCGGAACCAACTGCGGGAGTCAGCGCTCAGCACCACAGCGCGGCGACCTCGGCTAGGCCGTGCGAGCTGCATGACTGAACCCTGCCCGATCCGCGGCGGCTTGACCGCTTATCGTTCAGCTTCTTCAGCCTGGGATAGTTCGACTTTCAGGAGTTCCCGGAGCAGGACCGTGGCGTAGCTGCCCGATGGCAGGCTGAACGCCAGGCGAATCCCCTCGGGACACTCTTGGGCTTCGAGCTCGTCCAGGAACACCAGGTTGGGACGCCGGGTGCCCTGCAGGAGCTTGCCGAAGGCGTGGAAGCGCTCCGATGATAGGCCGGCCTCTTGCAAGACTCTGGCCTCGCGCTCCGCCGCCTCGCCCGCGGCAGCAAATGTCTTCCTTCCGAACATCGGGCCGGCGTGCACCGTTTCACAGGCCTCGAATCGAGCTTGCTCCCGGTCGACGTCCTCCGCGACAAACATGCCTCCCTGCGGTCGCTTCATCATGACGTCGCCCGGCAGCACGCGTCGGCTCAAGCCCTCGCGCAGCCGGCATCCTAGATAATGGTTGTACAGAGCGGACTGCCCCGCGGACAGCGCCAACTTGCGAAGAAATCCAGAACGCGGCCCGCGCTCGCCCTGCAGCATCGCCAGGCCGAGGCGGAGCGTCTCGCCGTCACGGCCGAAGCGCTGCGGACCGTAGTAATTCAGCAGGCCATGCGTCCGCAATCGCTCCAGGATGGGCTGGGAAACGTCACCCGCTCCCGGCCCAGGCTCGCGAACCAGGATGCGAAAGCGATTGCCGCGGAGATGGCCGGCGCGCAGCTTGTTGCCGTGCCGGCTGACTTGCAGGACGCGGATGCCGTCGCCGTCGAGCTGGCCGATCTTCGCCTCGGCCGCCGCCGGCACCGAAACCCATTGCCGCGTGACGGCGTGGCGATCCTTCAGCCCCGCCATGCCGACTTCGCCCGGCGGCAGGTCCAGCCGCTTGGCGAGCTGCCGGCCGAAGTACTCGGCGCCCATGTCCCGCTTCTCGACCCAAAGAAACAGGTGCTCGCCCTGGCCGCACGGCTCGTAGGCAGGGATTTCCTCGACCTCGAAGTCCTCGGGAGCTTGCTTGATCCGGCCGCCGATGCCGGGCAGGTCGGCGGTCAGCAGAGGAGGCAACAGAATGGATTCGGGTTCAAGGGACATGGCTTTTTGACTCTCAGGTAGAGAACCCGCGCATGCTGCGTCATCTCTAGCGCTTGGCGGTTTAGCGGCCACAGGCGGGGCGGTGCGTCTTGGCGGCATACGACGCAGCGGGCCGCCAGGGGCCGCTAAACCGCCAAGCGGCGTAAGGTGACGCATTAGGCGCGGGTTGACTATCTGATCGACAGGTGCAGTCCGCTGGCGCTCACCGGTCGATCTCGCCCATGACGATGTCGATGCTGCCGACGATGGCCGGCACGTCGGCGATCAGGCAGCCGCGGCAGATCTCGTTGGTGACGCTCAGGTTGCAGAAGCTCGACGACCGGGCCCGCACGCGCAGCGGCACCGCGTCCTTGCGTGGCCGGCCGACGACGTAGAAGCCCATCTGGCCGCGCGGGCATTCGGTCTCGACGTAGGCCTCGCCGGCGGGCAGGTGCCGCGGCGGCTCGATGCGGTGCGAGCCCTGGGCCGTCGGGTACTGCTCCAGCGCCTGCTCGACGATCTTGATGCTCTCGACCACTTCCAGCATGCGGACGATAGAAGCGGTGCCAGCAGTCGCCGATGACGGCGTCCGGCGGGCGCCTCCGGGAACGGCGGGATGATCGCGTTGAAGTCGTAGTTCTCGTAGCCGCAGTACGGCTCGATCTTGCGCAGGTCCCAGTCCGGGTCGCCCTTCGTGCGGTCGAGCGAGCCGCGCAGCATCGGGCCGGTGCAGCCGTAGCTGAGGGCCAGTCTCCTTCGACAGGATGCCGATGTTGGCGGTGCGCTTGACGAAGATGTGGTTGCGTCGTCAGCAGCGTGTGGTACTCGGCGATGCGCGGCTTGAAGTAGTCGAGGAACTTGCTGGCAGCGGTCCGACCCAGCCGTCGGGCAGGTCGTCGTGGACGCCGCCGATGGTGATGTAGCTGTAGGTCAGCCGGGCGCCGCAGACTTCCTCGAACAGGTCGAGGATCATCTCGCGTTCGCGGAAGGCGTAGAGGAACGGGCTGAACGTGCCGAGGTCGAGGCCGTAGGCGCCCATGCCGACCAGGTGGCTGGCGATGCGGTTCAGCTCGGCGATGATGACGCGGATGACGTTGGCCTTCTCCGGGAATCTTCATGCCGCACAGCTTCTCGACGGCCAGCGAGTAGCCGAGGTTCATGTTCATCGCCGGCCAGGTAGTCCATCCGGTCGGTGTACGGGATGAACTGGATCGGCGTGACGTTCTCGCCGATCTTCTCGGCGCAGCGGTGCAGGTAGCCGAGGTGCGGCGTGACTTCGGAGATGACCTCGCCGTCGGTCCGCAGCACGAGCCGCAGCACGCCGTGCGTGCTGGGGTGCTGCGGCCCCATGTTGACGAGCATCTCGTCGGTGCGGACGTCGAACTCGATGATGGTCGGGTCGTGGTCGGAGCGTGGCGGTTGCCATGAGCGATCTGTCGCTCGTATCGACTGCGAGCAATGCCGATCGCAGTACGCATCGCGATCGAGGATCGCTGCGAAGCTCGACGTCGCGGCGTATCGCGTTCATCGTCCCCGGATGCCGTGGTACTCCAGCGGAAACTCGTAATCCTTGCGCAGCGGATGGCCGATCCCAGTCCTCGGACAGCAGGATGCGCGTCAGGTCGGGATGGCCGGTGAACCAGATGCCGCACAGGTCGTAGACCTCGCGCTCGTGCCAGTCGGCGGCGCGCCAGATCGACGTCACCGACGGCACCTCGGGCAGCTCGCCCGGCTTGTCGTCCTTCCAGCGCGGCAGGATCACCTTGACGACGAAGCGATGCCGGTGCGTGAAGCTCGACAGGTGATAGACGACTTCCAGGTGCGGCTCGAAGCCGGCCTTGGCCGCCTTCTTCGGGTCCGGCTCGAGGTAATCGACGCCGCTGATGCAGTTGAGCATGTCGAACCGCAGGCGCGGATCGTCGCGCAGGAAGCGGCAAACCTCGAGCAGGTCGGCTGGCTCGACGACGACGAACGGATCGATGGCGTCGAGCTTCTTCGCCTTGATCGTCGGCGCCGAACTTCTGTTCGAGGACGGCGATGATTTCGGCGGCGGTCATGTCGTGAGTCTCGATGGATCGCATGCGCGATGCAGCGAGGCTCACGCCTTGGTCGGGCGCCGCCAGTTCCTTGGTGCGTCTTGGCGAAGGCGTTCTGCTTCTCCATCGCCTTGACGGGTCGGGATCGTCAGTTCCGGCGGCAGCAGCGACGTAGCCGGTGCGGGCGGGAATCGGCATCTCGATCGGCTGGCCCTTGGTCAGGTCCTTCATGCCGCGGACCTTGTCCTGGATGCGCATCAGGCCTTCGAGCAGCGCTTCGGGCCGCGGCGGGCAGCCGGGCACGTAGACGTCGACCGGCACGACCAGATCGACGCCCTTGACGACGTTGTAGCCGTACTTGTAGTACGGCCCGCCGCCGCAGGTGCAGGCGCCCATGGCGATGACGAACTTCGGGTCGGGCATCTGGTTGTAGAGCCGGCGCACGCGGCTGGCCATCTTGTAGTTGACGGTGCCGGCGACGATCATCAGGTCGGCCTGCCGCGGCGTGGCCCGGAAGGCGCCGGCGCCGAAGCGGTCGATGTCGTAGCGCGAGCGCGCCGGTCGCCATCATCTCGATGGCGCAGCAGGCCAGGCCGAACGTCATCGGCCACATGCTCGATTCGCGGGCCCAGTTGATGCGCCTGCTCCAGCGTCGTGGTGATGACGCTTTCTTCGAATCGACCTTCCAGCCAGCCCATGATCGTATCTCCTCGCAGATTCGCGAGGTCAGACGACTGCAGCCGCATGCGATCAGTGCCGACGCCGACCGAGCTCGCGTCGCTCGGCGGCCGATCCGGCGGCGGCCGGCGCGGCTGCTCCGCCGGCGGTGCTGCGCACCCAGTCGAGGTCGCCGCGCTTCCACAGGTAGGCGAAGCCGACCAGCAGCACGCCGAAGAAGACCAGGATGTCGCAGAAGGCGAGCCAGGCCAGCTGCTGGGCCGTCTCGCGGTTGCCATCGATGGCCTTCGTCGTCGCGATCTTGCCGGTCGCAGCTTCGGCATCGCGGCGTCAGCTGCCAGGCATTGCTCGGAAGCAGCGTCGGCTGCAGCGCCTCGGTCAGCTTGCGCGGTCGTCGGTGTCCGGTCGCGCCAGCGTCGTTGGCCTTGCCGAAGACCACCGCCCACGGGAAGAAGAACGCCACTTCCACGTCGAAGATGACGAACAGCAGGGCGACCACGTAGATAGCGCAGGTCGAACTGGATCCAGGCGCTGCCGATGGTCGGCTCGCCGCATTCGTAGATGGTCAGCTTCTCGGCGTCCGGGCTTGGTCGGGCGGATCGAGCTTGCCGATCACGCAGGTGGATGAAGAGGAAGAACGACGCCGACGACCAGGAACAGCAGCAGGTAAGACGACCAGCGTCGGTCATGACTGCGTCGTTCTTCGCGGATGCGTCAGGCGAACTTAGGCGTGCGGCACCGTCTGGAGCCAGTTTCTGGCGGCCCGCGAAGCCGGCGTCCAGCTCGTGCCAGTGGGCGACCTCCGGCTCGCCCAGCTGCCAGCACAGGTAGACTTCGCGGCCGTCCATCCAGCAGGGGAAGTCGATCAGGCCGGTGAAGTAGTCCTTCAGCTCGACGCCCAGCTTGCGCAGCTCCTGCTCGTACTCGCGCATCCGGTCCTGGTCGCGCTCGAACTCGCTCGACGGATCTGCTGCGACTTCTTCGCGGTGGGCGTCGTCCGAGCTGGCCGTCGTCGGGCTGCAGCGCGATCAGGCGCTCGTGCCGGTCGCGCAGGTCGCGGGCCAGCGTCGGTGATGTCGCGGACGATCGACGCGCACCAGCGGCAGCGTGGCGTTGGCCTCGTCGACGGTGAAGTATCTTCTTGCTCGGCGGCTTCGTCTTGGCGGCCATGGCTGGCATCCTCGTCTGCCGGTTCGCGAGCGGCGTGGCTTCGGCTGGCGGCTCGGCTTCGGCGGCGGCCGGCGCGGCTTGGGCGGCGGCGGCGGGTCGGGCGGCTTGGTCCAGACCGGCTCGGCCGCCAGCTTCGACGCCGCGATCGCCGTCGGATTCAGCGTCGCCTGGCCCCAGGCCATCTCCACCGGCAGCTTGGCGAAATCGACGATGCAGCCGTCGCGGCTGAAGCAGCTCTGGTCGTAGGTCGAGCCCATGAAGATGCAATCGACCGGGCACGGATCGACGCACAGGGCGCAGAACATGCACTTGGTGTAGTCGATCTTGAAGCCGTTGACGCGGAAGCCCTTGCCGACCGGGTTCTTGATCTTCTCGATGTAGATGCAATCGACCGGGCAGGCGCGGGCGCACTTGTCGCAGCCGATGCAGGTGGTCAGATCGAAGCGATGGAAGCCGCGATAGCGCGGCTTCACCGGCACCGGCAGCTCGGGATACTCGAAGTGCTGCGTGAAGGCCTTGCGCTTGTAGGTCTGCAGGAAGTACCAGAGGGTGATGTACATGCCCTCGCCGATGGTGCGGATGGTGGTGACGACGTTATGCAACCATTGGCGCATGCTGGCCTCGCGGCGACGCGGTTCTAGTTTTGGGAGGACCACCGGCATTATAGACCTTTTGCCGCGAGTCGCCAGTAGCCGCGGGCAAGTCTGACCGGGCCGCGTATAGCCTCTGCGCGGTTGCTCGGTTAGCATGCAGAGATGCGCAGACCTCAATCATCCCAAAGTGGCGCCGTTCACGCCAGAGCTTGCGTCGCGGCTGCGGCTGGACGGGACCTTCGTGAACTTCATTTTTGCAAAGAAACGACCGGAGTGCTTCCGCTATTGGTGCGAAGATGTGCAGGGAGGTTGGACCTGTTTCGTTCCGGATGACGTCGACGCGGCTTACCCGCTGTGGTCCACGAACGCCGATCAAACCTTGCCTCCTCGCGTCGCGCGGAGCGGTTTCTTACGGGATGGGCTATCACGACAATCCCGATATCGAAACCATCTCCCAGACCTCCCAAGGTCTGCTGGCCGATCTCCTGAACAAGATCTGGGAAGCGGAAGCCTCGGAGGAGGAGATGCGAGCGGCAGCACGATTCTGTGGATTCCGATACCTGGGTGAGTTTCTTGCGTTTGTCGATGCGGCCGATGACGTCGACTGGGAGCAGGGATGGCGGCAGTTCATTGCAGATATCGACGCGAAGAGCAGCTGACCTTCCGCCGGCGCCATTTCCGATGTCGAGCACAAGGTTCTGAAGCGGCGCCAGGCACGCTGGTGTGGATTGGCGTGAGGCGAGACACGGATGAGCTTTTGCATCTACCCTGTATTCGAGCCGGAGCTGAAGGGCACGAAGTTTGATGTCCTCGGTCAGAGCCTAGCCGGCTGCTTCCAGGCGCTCGACGAGATCGCCCGGTCTGCCAAGCTCACCCCGTTTACGGCGTTCGCGGACAACCGCCCGATCCCCGACGGCTTCGACGGGGATCCGGACGAGTTGGACAAGGTGATGGGCGAGTGGACCGAGTGGTTCGACCCGGCCGAGGGACGGGCCGCCGTGGAGGCGCTGATCGATCACATTACGGCCAGCCCGAAGGCCGCCAAGCGTCTGGACGATCCGGCCTGGGTGGTGACCGAACTGGAGGAACTGGCCCGGGTTCTTGGGGCGGCAGCCAAGCAGGGCGTGCGTTTCCGGCTCGAGATGAGCTAAGAGCAGCCCACGCCAGCGGCGGCTAATCATTTGCAGCATCCAGCATCCCGAAGTAGAGTAGTGTAAACCCAGTACATCCAGGTCGGCCAAGGACCGGGCCCGGTTCGCGGACGTGATCGAGTATGAGCCACTCTATCCACCCGGCCACCAAACCGTCGGCGTCCGCCAACCATGCGTCGCCGAAAGACGACGCGGTCCGTAGTCTAGCCATACGCCGTGTGGAGCTGGCATGCTTTGCCCGCCACCTGGCCCGGCAGCGACGCCGCCACCAGGAGCAGGAAGAGCACCTGAAGCATACCCGCAAGCAAGTCGACGCCTTGCTGGAACGCAGCCGGCAGCAGGTCGCTCACATCCAGGCCAACTCTCCCGAGCGTATCGCCGAACTCGAAAAAGCGCTGAGCCACGCCAAGGGCGAGGCGACGCGGCTGGGAGCGGCCGCCGCCCAGCTGCCGGCGCTGGAGAAGGCGCTGGCCCAGGCGCGCGGCGACCTTGAAGCCCAGCGCCGCGATGCCGGCCGGATGACCGAGCTGGAGCAGGCCCTGCGTGATGTGTGCACCGAGCTGGAGAGCCGCCGCGAGGAGGTTGCCGGGATGGCCGCCGACAAGGCCAAGCTGGAGAAAGGCGCTGCCGACCTGGAACAAACCCTGTCCCAGGCACGCCAGGAGCTGACCGCGAGCCGCAAGCAGATCGAACAGCTATCGGCCAGCCTGGGCAACGCCGTCCAGAGCGTCGAGCGCATCGCCGAGCTGGAGACCCTCCTGACCGACGCCGCCCGTGAGATGGAAGCCCGCGACCAGAAAATCGCCGAGCTGAGCGCCGCTCCTCCTGCTCCGAATCCCGAGCGCATCGCCGAGCTGGAAACGCTGCTGACCGATGCCGCCACTGAGCTGGAAGCCCGCGACCAGAAAATCGCCGAGCTGAGCGCCGCTCCTCCTGCTCCGAATCCCGAGCGCATCGCCGAGCTGGAAACGCTGCTGACCGATGCCGCCAGTGAGCTGGAAGCGCGCGATCAGAAAATCGCCGAGCTGAGTGCCGCCTCGCCGTCCTCTGCTCCGACGACCGCCGGCGGCATCAGCGAGGAATTGCTGCTCCAGCTGCGTACTGAGATCGAGGCCACCGTCCAAGTGGAAGTCGAGCGCCTGCATCGCGATCTCGACGCCTTCCGCAAGGGCAATGTCAGGCTCCGCCAGGAACTGGAGGCGGCCCAGTCCGGCCAGGCCAAGCCCGCCGCCGCCGAGCCGCCGCCGGATGTCGAGCCGATCAAGAAGGAGAACGAGGACCTGAAGGCTCGGCTGAGCGCGCTCGAAGGCGACGTGCAGAAGCTGGTGCAAGAGAACGAGCAGTTCCGCGTCTCCGTGCGCGAACAGGAGGAGGTCCGCGAGAACCTCGAGCGCAGACCGCGCAGTTCAATCAGCAGCGGCACCTGCTGGAAGAAGAAGTCCAGGCGCTGCGCAAGAAGGTGGAAGGCAGCGACACGGCGAAACCGGACCTGGCGTCCGTCGAGATGATGATGGAAGGCGACATCGTCGAGCCCAGCGCGGTGGACGAGGTCAACATCGAAGAGCCGGAGCTGGAGCCGCCGCCGACTCCTGTTGTCCCCGTGGACTTGACCGACGGCTTCGACTTCCCCCGCCAGGACGCGGGCCTGGTGGCCATGCAGCGCCAGCTGCAGGCCGAGCAGCGCTCCCTCGAGTTGGAGCTGAGCGATCCGAACACGCCGCGCGAAGAGCGCAGCGGCGTGGACCTCTCCGAACAAAAGCTGACGATCGATCAGCTGCTGGTCGAGGTCCGCAAGGCCCGCGCGGTCCTGACCGGCAAGGCTTCCGGCCCCGCGGTGGTGGTGGCCGCCCCGCAGCAGAATCGGCCCAAGCCACGCAGCACGTTCCAGGGCCTGCGCCGCTGGCTGCGCGGCCGGGAATGATCAAGGATTCGCCTTCGCCAGCTCCGCCGCCAGAAAGCCGCAGCTGCGATGCGACCCATCGCAAAACGGCCGATTCTTCGACTGCCCGCAACGACACAAGGCGACGCTATCCTTGCCGGGCGGGATGATAAACTCATTACCCTGATGGTCCACGATCTTGACTGGCCCTTGCACCAGCAGGGGCCCATTTTCCCGGCAGCGAATCAGCAATGGCTCGGCCATGACGCTCCTCCGACGAGGTGTGGTACAACGTCATGATACAGACAATCCGATAGGGAGCGTCGCCGCGCGACCCGGCGAGTGTCGCGGCGTAAGCCCGACGTGTCTCCTGGCGCGATCGTGTCGAGCACGTCGGGCTGACACGACGCTCGCCTGTGCAGATTCGCATGGCAGGAGGATTGAGTGATGACGAAGTACGACTACAAGTTCGTGCGACTTCGGCTGGACCGGACTGATTTATACCGCAACCCGACCGCGAACGAAGTGGCACCCGATTCGTACCCGGCGATCATCCGCCAGCACGGGGCCGAAGGCTGGCGGTTGGTGCAGATCTTCACGCCGGAATTCGGGCAGAGCTTCGCATTCAGCATGGGGACTTCGTACATCGAGCTGATCTTCGAGCGTGAGGCATCGTAGCGTCCAGACTTGCTGATTGGCCGCCGCTTGCGGCTTAGCGCTCGCTGGCGGGGACCTGCCACTGCCCGCCCCGGCCGAGCGGCGTGCTCACTTCATGTGCTTGTCCGCGAAGTCGAGGAACACCTTCCAGTCGTCGCGCGTCATCGAGTGCTTGCCGGCGCGGATGAAGTAGCCGAGCTTGCTGTCCAGCAGCTTGCCGATGGCCGGCATCTCCTTGGCGTCCAGGCCGCCGGCGTCGAGGAGGCGATAGACCGGGTCGGCGGCCTGCAGCACCTCGAACTGGCCGTCCGGATTGGCCCAGGTGTCTTCCACGGCGTTGGTGAACAGCACCGGCCGCGGGGCGCAGATCGCCACCAGGCAGTGCTGATCGAACGGCAAGCGGTCCGGCTGATCGTTGAACTCCTTGAAGTCGCCGTTGAACCAGTGCGGGAAGCGGTCGTTGATCTGCTTGACCGATTCGCCGACCTTGCCGCGGCTCGGCGCCGTGCCGCCGCAGCCGGCCTGGTGGGGATGGCCAGGGCGATGCGCTCGTCGAACGCCGCCGCCAGCAGCGCCGTCTTGCCGAGCCGCGAATGGCCGACCACGGCGATCCGCTTGCCGTCGATGTCCTTGTCGGTCACCAGGTAATCGACGCCGCGGTGCAGGCCCCAGGCCCAGGCGGCGATGGTGGCCCAGTCGTGCAGTCCGCCCTTACCGCCGAAGCGCAGGAAGAGGGCGTCCTCCGCTTTCGCTGAATCGGGTGTAACGTTGTCGCGGTGCATGGTGGCCAGCGCGTAGCCGCGCGCCACGATCTGGTCCACGCCCCAGATGCTGGTGTCCTGGAGCGCCTTGTCGTTGCCGGCGAAGTTCAGGCCGAGAAACACTGGCGCCGGCCCCGAGCGCTGGTTGGGAACGACCAGTACCAGCTTGAACTTCGGCCCGGCGTCCCCGCCGATGGCGATGGTCACTTCCTTGAGCGTCGCCTTGCCATCGAGGTATTGCTTGTCGACCTTGTCGACCGTGAAGCTCAGGCGGTCGGGCTTCGGCGGCAGGTGGCCGTACATGTAATGCTGAAACAGCTCCTTCAACTCGGGCCGGCGCTTCTGAAACCACTGCTCGCGGCTGCTGACCCGTTCGCCGTTCAGCATCTGCAGCGGATCGGGCAGCTCCGGTCGGGACGGCAGTTGGTTCACGGGCGGGAAGTCGGCCGCGAACGTGGGAACGGCGGTCAGCAGCAGGAGTGCAAGCGTGCCAATGCGCATGGGAGCCTCGAGGTTGAACCCGGTTGACGACGCCGAGTATACGAGGCTGGCTGGCTCGCGGAAAGCAAATCGTCAACTCGCCCGGTAGCCGATCCGCTGCAACCCGCTTGGCTCGAGCACGAAGGGACGCCCCGGAATCGACTGCAGATCGAATCGGCCGATCAGGTCACGAGCGGCGATCGGCTCCGGCTCGGCGGACCAACCGCAGGACCAGGCGAGCAGGCCGACGAGCGCCGCCGGCGACACGCCGGCGGCGCGGAGGGAGGACAGTCGGGTGTCGCCGTGCCGCTTGGCCAGCCGGCGACCGTCCGGGCCAACCACGAGCGGCACGTGTGTGAAGCGCGGTGCCGGCCAGGACAACGCTTGATAGAGCAGCAACTGCCGGGGCGTGGATGGAACCAGGTCATCGCCGCGGATCACCTCGCTGATACCCTGGGCGGCATCATCCACCACGACCGCGAGCTGATACGCCGGCGTTCCCGAAGACTTCCAGACCACGAAGTCACCACCGAGTTGACGCAAGTCGATGGCGGTCTGGCCGCGAAAGCCATCATCGAAGGCCGGCGTCGTTTCCGGGACGCGGAAGCGCCAGCAGAAGGACTGATCGGGCAGCCCGGCGGCGTCGGCCGCGCTTCGTCCGGCGCAGGTGCCCGGATAGACCGGCCCTTCGTGCTCCAGGTGCGGCGCGCTGGCGGCCTGCTCCACGTCGGTGCGGCTGCAGGTGCAGGGATAGACCAGCTCCAGGGCCTTCAGCTTTTCCAGCGCGGCCTCGTAAAGCGGCAGCCGCTGCGTCTGCACGATCGGGCCTTCGTCCCAGTCGAGCCCCAGCCAGCGCAGGTCGTCGACCGCCTGCTCGGCCGCGCCCGGCTTGATGCGTGGCGAATCGATGTCCTCGATGCGCAGCACGACCTGGCCGCCCTGTGCTCGGGCCGCCAGCCAGGCGATCAGGTAGGTCCGCGCGTTGCCGACGTGCTGGGCGCCGGTCGGCGACGGCGCTAGCCGACCACGGTAGTTGTCCGTTGAATACTGCATTGGCGTGACTTGATCCCAATCAGATCGCGTAGTCCTCGGCCCCGATCTCGGCCGATTCGCTCTCGAAGTGCACCATCACGCAGGTGACATTGTCGCGGGTGCCGCGGCGCAGGGCCAGCTCCACCAGGTGGTCGGCCCACTCCTGCGGATCGCGGAACTGCCGGGCCCCCAGGATCAGATCGTCGTCGTCGATGTGATTGGTCAGGCCATCGGAGGCGAGCAGCAGCCGGTCGCCGGCCTGCGGCGTGAAGGGACGCACGTCGGGGCATTCGGTCATGCCGGTGCAGCCCAGGAAGCGGTGCAGCACGTGCTGCCAGGGGCTCCGCCGGGCTTCGTCGGGCGTCAGGGCGCCGCTGGCGACCAGTGCCTGCGCCACCGAATGATCGACGGTGAGCTGCTCGACGCCGCCGCCGCGAATCAGGTAGACCCGGCTATCGCCCACGCCGGCGACGTAGACGCAATCGTCCTGCCGCAAGGCCACCACCGCCGTCGTGCCCATGCGCCGGCCGGTCGGGCTGGGACTGGCCGGCTTCGACGATGGCGGCATTGGCCTGCACCAGGGCCTGCTGCACCGCCTGCGCCCGGCTGGTCCTTGGCCGCCAGCCGATCTTGCACGACGTGCGGAATGATCTCGACCGCCAGGCCGCTGGCCTGCTCGCCGCGCTCCTGGCCGCCCATGCCGTCGGCCACCAGGAACAGACCCTGCTCCGGATCGGCCACGAAGCGATCCTCGTTGTTCGATCGCAAGCCCTGCTCCGAGCGGCAGCCGACTCGAACCACCAGCGACGCCATAGACCTGATTCGTCCTCTGAGGCGATCCGCGATGCGGGGCGTGGAAGCGGATGGGGGGCAAGACACCTTCATTTTACGCCGAGACGGGCACTGCGGAATAGGCGGGAATCGCTGGAGGGGCCAATAGCCACACCACTTGGCTTTCCGCGAGCTTCGAGCCAGTTTCAGATTTCGCCTTTCGGCTTTCGAATTCCCTCCTGATAGAATGGCGTCCCGGTCGGGGAGACTCATTTCATGGCGGTCGACACGGTTGGCGGCTTCGTCGAGCAAGTGCGTGCACTCCTGGAACCAGACCAGGCCGAAGAGCTGAAGCGCGAGCTGCCGCGCTTCGGCGATCTCCCGCGCCCTGGCGCAGGCACCTGATCCAGAAAGATTTGCTCACGCCGTACCAGGTCAACCAGATCCTGCAGGGCAAGGGCATGGGCCTGGTGCTGGGCTCGTACGTCTTCTCGAACGGATCGGCGAAGGCGGCATGGGCCAGGTCTTCAAGGCCCGCCATCGCCGCCTGGACCGCATCGTCGCCCTCAAGGTCATCCGCAAGGAGCATCTGCCAAACCAGGACGCGGTCGAGCGCTTCCGCCGCGAGATCCAGGCGGTCGCCCAGCTCTCGCATCCCAACATCGTCATGGCCTACGACGCCGACCAGGCCGGCGACACCCACTTCTTCGTCATGGAGTACGTCGACGGCGACCGACCTGGGCAAGCTGGTCGAAGCGGCACGGCCCGCTGCCGGTGCCGCCAGGCCTGCGACTACGTCCGCCAGGCGGCCCTGGGCTTGCAGCACGCCCACGAGCGCGGCATGGTCCACCGCGACATCAAGCCGTCCAACCTGCTGGTCACCCGACCTGGCGGCGGCTCGTCGACGCGGCGTCGGCGGCAAACCATCGCTCTGGGGACCGACCATCAAGATCCTGGACATGGGCGTGGCCCGGCTGATCAACCCGCTCGACGACGATTCGATCAGCGCCCTGACCAAGGAAGGCCGGGTGGTCGGCACGCCCGACTACATGGCCCCGGAGCAGGCCGCCAACTCCGCCAAGGCCGACATCCGCGCCGACCTCTACAGCCTGGGCTGCACCTTCTACCACCTGCTGACCGGCCAGGCGCCCTTCCCCGGCGGCACGCCCATGGAGAAGCTGCTCAAGCACCGCATGGACACGCCGCCGGTCGATCGAGCAGCTGCGGCCCGAGGTGCCGCCCGCGCTGGGCGGCATCGTCCGCAAGCTGCTGGCCAAGAAGCCGGAGGAGCGCTACCAGACGCCGGCCGAGCTGCTGGCCGCGCTCGACGTCCTGAAACTCAATGCCGCCACGCCCGGCCGGCCGCCCATGGCCCAGCCGCTAGGCCCTGGACAAGGCAGCGGGCGTGCGCCGATGGCCATCCCGCTCTCGCCACTCGGCGGCGACACGCCATCCTGGCGGTCCTGGTTCAGCAGCAAGCCACCCGCCAAGAGCCTGCCGCTCATCATCGGCGGCAGCGCCGTCATCCTGCTGGGCATCATCTTCATGATCGTGGCCTTGATGGCCTTGAAGCGGTAGAGCTGCTGATAAACAACCCGCGCAAACTGCGTCACCTTACGACGCTTGGCGGTTTAGCGGCCCCTGGCGGCCCGCTGCGTCGTCTCGCCGCACAAGACGCACCGCCCCGCCTGGAGCCGCTATTGATCATCAGATAGACAACCCGCACGACTAGCGTCGTTCCGACGCAAGTCCTGATTCTTCGACGCAAAATGGGATGCGCTGCGCGCGCATCTGTACCCCCCTGCGCATTGGCGGGGTCGTTCGACGCAAGTCCTGATCCCTCGACGCAAAATGGGATGCGCTGTGCGCGCATCTGTACCCCCCCGCGCATTGGCGGAGGGTCGTTCGACGCAAGTCCTGATTCCTCGGTCGGCCACTCCCAACAAATCGGCATGCGCAATTGGGGAGAGTTGACTACCTGATGATCGATAACCGACAAGCGTTCGAGACGACGCAGCTTGCGCGGGTTTTCTACCTGCCGCCAGCTTCACGCTGAATTTCTCGGCGGATCTTGCCGATTCATTCCAGGGACTCTCCGCAGGAAGACTGTCTCTAGGTGACTGGTCGCCGATGCACCTCCGTGGCTTACCGGAACTGGCCGAAGACTCGGTCATCGGGCACTGTGCGCCGCCCATCGGCTGTCGCGCTGGATCACCCGGCCAGCGCCGGCGATCATCGAACGTACTCCCGCCGAATTGAACCTGCGCTGGGAACCCATCGATTGTCAGACGGCGGATGGCCTGCGCCTGGCGGGCTGGTTCGTCGAGCCGCGGCGACCGCGCGGCACGGTGCTGCTCTGCCATGGACTGCGGCGCAATCGGCAGCAGACCTTGCCCTGGTCGGGCTGGCTGGCGGAGTGCGGGCTATCGCACCCTGGCCTTCGATCAGCGCGGTCACGGCGAAAGTGAGGGACGGCGGACCAGCTTCGGTTGGTGGGAACGGCTCGATGTGATTGCCGCCTGGACCTGGCTAGCGGAGCGCTGGCCCGATCAGCCGTGCGCGGCGCTTGGCATGGGGACCGGCGCCGCCGCCTTGGTGTTTGCCGACGAGGCTTGCCGTTTCGACGCGGCGGTGTTGCTAGGCCTGCCGCCCGGAGTGGGGCAGGCGTTCACGGTGCTGGTCGACGCCAGCCCGCGCGGCCTGCGGCCCTTCCTCGACATGGTTCGCGACGTGACGGAACGCCGGCTGCGGGTACGGCTCGACCAGCTCGCACCCGCCCAACGAGTCGCCCACGTGTCCGGCCCGCTGCTGCTCCTGCCGGAGGATTCCGCCGAGCTGGCGCCAGTCTGTGATTTCCTGCAACGCTGGCTCGGTTAGCACTTGCGGATGACGCCGGCGAGCACGCCCAGGATCTTGACGTCGTCGCCGGGGTGCACCTGGATCGGCTCCATGGTGGGAATTGGCCGGGTCCAGGCGAAGCACGTCCTTCTTCTTGAAGTACTTCTTCAGCGTCACTTCGCCATTGATCATGGCGATCACGCGCTGGCCGTTCTCGGCCGACTCCTGCTTCGTGATGATGACGTAATCGCCATCCTCGATGTGGTCCTCGATCATCGACTTGCCGCGCGACCCGCAGCGCGAACATGGTGGCTGTGGCCGAACATCTCGTTGAATTCCAGGCGTTCTTCCTGGCCGACCGCCAGGGTGGGGGTGCCCGCCGACACGGTACCCAGCAGCGCGCACGCCGGCGGAGCCGATGCGGTGGCCGACCAGTCTGGATCGCCCGCGCCGACCGGTCTTGCCGGGTGATCAGCCCCTTCTTGACCAGGGCGTTCAGGTGACACATGACACCATTCGGCGACTTGATGTCGAAGCGCCGCCGATCTCCCGCACCGTGGGCCCATAGCCCCGGCCTTCGATCTTGGAGTGAATGAAATCGTAGATTTCCCGCTGCCGTTCGGTCAGTTGGCTCACGTCTGGCATGGTTAGGCTCCTGTTCTCTTGATCCCCTATTTGGTGGACTGCTATCCACAGCGGTCCGAATTTCACTTTATACCGAAGTATATTAGACGGTCGTACAGAAAACAAGAGCAAGGTGACGTTTCTTCCGCGAATTGAGAGATTCCAGAAACGAAAAACCCCTGGCAGCGAGTGGCTCTCGTGTGCCAGGGGTAGGCTCGGCATGTGGGCTATCCCCGCCGATATAAGCGGCGAGTTAGCCGCCGGCGATTTGGACCTTGCTGAAGATGTAGTCGATGCCGTTCTCGCCCGACGCCAGGACGATTTCGGTGAAAGCATCCTCACCGTTGTCGTTGCCCCGCTGCTCGCCGTTGACCGTGCCCAGAAAATCGAGGCCGTCGTTGAAGCCATCGGGCTGGGTCTCGGTAATCGTGTAGTTGCCAGCGGCCAGGCCGGTAAAGGAATAGGAGCCGTCCGCGCCGGTGAACACGCTGATCTCCAGGCCGTCGGTGTTGGTCAGCGTGATGAGAACATCGGCGATGCCTGGCTCATCGACATCGCGAACGCCATCGCGGTTGGCGTCGAAGAAGACGAGGCCAGACAGGCTGGCGGCCGCCGGCGGGGGCGGCTCTTCGACTTTGGGAGTGACCGACTTGGTGGCGGAATACGAACCGGTGAAGTTGGACCCGCCGCCGCCCCGGTGCCGCCGGTCACGAAATCGGTAAAGTTCTCCGGCGTGCCCGCGTGGTGCGAATTCAGGTACTGGCTGGCACTGTTGGAGTCCACGGGCTTGACGCCCAGGGCGTTGTAGTCCGTGCTGAACTGAGTGTAAACGGCGGTCGCCCATTTCCACTGCACGCTCACGCCCGGCGTGTCGGTGCTGAAGGATGCCTGCCAGACGATGGGCTTGATGCCGCCGGGGAGGCCACCGGGCGGCTGGAATGCCACCCCGGTCAAGAACGTGTTCCCGCCCAGGCCGGACGGCACATTGGTGACCCAGGTGTTGGTCGCGTCATTAAAGGTCGTGGTCGCCTGCGTGGTGCTGGCGGAGAAGGTGATCTCGGCGTCGGGCACGACCAGGTTGAACGCCGAGCTGCTGATGGTGGAATTGGTCAGGCGAATGGTGACTGGATCAGCGCCGACCCCGCTCACCTTGAGTACGGCATTGAACCAGACTGTCCTTCCATCCGGAATCGCAGTCCCGTTGAAATTGGATTGGATCGTGGACAGTGTCGCTGGCACCTGCGCGGTCTTCCAGGACCTTCGAAACGGGGCTGCCAGGATCGTCGCGCGGGCAGCTGGTTGAAAGCCCGAGACCGCGACCAGGTAGGAAATAGCCAAGCCATGAATCACCTTCAAAACAGGTGTGTTAATCCACCAACAGTATGAGGGGGAGAAACGGGAGTCGAGCATGAGGGGGTCGTGTCGGTAGTCTAGATTCCAGAACGGGGTTGTCAAAGCAGTCTCCCCAAAAGACTCCGATTCCCAGCAGCCATTGCGGTACGCCTCTCTTTGCGGCCATACCTTACCGTAAACGAACTCATGTTCTTAAACGGATTGGGAAGGATTATGCGCGGCACATTCCATCGGAATTTGCATGCAGGCGGTTACGTCGGCGTGATTCCGTTGTCGGTGAGGAGCCAGTCTTCCACAGCTAATGCTTGGCCAGGCCCCGGCTTTTCGCTATGCTCGGTGAAAGGGGCCTCCCATTCTGCAATCATTTCGCCAAAGTGAGTCCCGTGACGAGTGCCGCGCCGGAGTTTGTCGATGTCCTGGCCACCCTGGTGGAACGGCGCCAGCTCCGCGCGGAGCAGATCCGCTGGCTGATGGAAGGCTTGATCGCCGGCAGCCTGCCGGAGGCGGAGGCGGCGGCCCTGCTGGTTGCCCTGCGCATGAAGGGCGAGACGGCGACGGAGATCGCCGCGGCGGCCGCCGTGCTGCGGCAGCACATGATTCGCCTGGAGACCGGGCCGCTCGACGTCCTCGACACCTGCGGCACCGGCGGCGACGGCGCGGGCACGTTCAACATCAGCACCGCCACGGCGCTGGTGACGGCGGGGGCCGGCGTGCCGGTCGTCAAGCACGGCAACCGGGCGGTGTCCAGCCAGTCGGGCAGCGCCGACGTGCTGGCCGAGCTGGGCGTGCCGGTCGAAGCGGGCCTCGATTGGGCCCGGCGCTGCCTGCGACGGCGCCGGCCTGGCGTTCTGCTTTGCGCCGCAGTTCCATCCGGCGCTGAAGGCCGTGGCGGCGCTGCGGCGACGGCTGCGGGTGCGGACGCATCTTCAACTGCCTGGGACCGCTGGCCAACCCGGCGGCGCACGCCCTTATCAGCTGCTCGGCGTCGGCCGGCAGGAATTGCTCGATCCGCTGGCCGGGGCGCTGGCCCGGCTGGGCACGCGGCACGCCTTCCTGGTCTGGAGCCAGGACGGGCTGGACGAGGTCAGCCTGTGCGGCACGACGCTGGTCCGCGAAGTGCGAAATGGCGAAGTGACGAGCCTGGAATGGACGGCGACCGCTTTCGAGCTGGAGCCGTGCCGCGCCGACGAGCTGCGGGCCAGCGGGCCGAAGGAAGCGCGGCCCTGGTTCGCCAGGTGCTGGATGGCCGGCCCGGGCCCCGCTGCGGGTGGTGCTGGCCAACGCCGCCGCGGCCCTGCTGGCCGCCGAGCGAGTGACGACACTGCCGGAAGGCGTGCAGCAAGCGCGGCAAGCCGTCGAGAGCGGCCGGGCGGCCCAGGTATTGTCACGTTTGATGGGTGATGGTCGAGACGACGCATCTCCCCGCCTGGGCCGCTAAACCGCCAAGCGTGAGGCACGACGCTTGGCGGTTTAGCGGCCCCAGGCGGGGCGGTGCGTCTTGACGGTGTTCAACTATCGGCGAGGATCGCATGGCACAACCGATCATCATCATCGGCGATCCGGGCATCGACGGCGCCTTCGCCATCGCGCTGGCGATGCAGGACCCGGACCTGGAGGTCGTCGGGCTGGCGGCGACGCCGGGCAACATCGACGCGCAGCAGGCCACCAAGAACGTGCACATCATCCTCGACCAGATCGACCCGCGGCGCTGGCCGCGCCTGGGAGCGGCGCCGGCGGTGGAATACGAGCAAGACGGCATCTCCCTGCACGGTCCCGGCGGGCTCGGCGGCGTCAACTTCCCGGTCGCCGAGCTGCACCATCCGCCCGCCAGCGACAAGCTGGTGGTCGAGCTGGCCCGCCAGTATCCGCGTGAGGTGACCATCGTCTGCCTGGGACCGCTCACGGTGCTGGCGCAGGCGCTCGACCGCGATCCGGAGCTGCCCAAGCTGGCCAAACGCATCATCTGCCTGGGCGGGGCCTGGCACGAACCGGGCAACGCCTCGGCGGTGGCGGAGTTTCATTTCTATCTGCGATCCGCCCGCCGCCCGCCAGGTGCTGCACTGCGGCAGCAACCTGACGCTGATCCCCCTGGACATGATGCGCAAGGTGCTGTTCTCGCCGTCGGACCTGCTGGAGCTGCCGGCGCCGGAATCACGCACCTGCCGTTTTCTGCGGCAGATCATCCCGGCCGGCATCCGGCGCCTCGTCGAACCGCTACGGCGTCGAGGGCTTCCACTTGAAGGACGTGCTGGGCGTGGTGGCCGCCACCATGCCGGACGCGGTGACGACGCGGGGCATGGCGATCGACGTGGAGGTGCGTGGCGAGCTGACCAAGGGCATGAGCGTGGTGGACGCCCGCGCCCAGGCCAAGAAGTCCAACGTGGACCTGGCCATCGACGTGCAGGTGCCGCGCGTCCGCGAGTACATCGACCGCATCCTGCGCCAGTCCCGCTAGCGGAGGTTCCGGCCATGATGTGGCTCGTCATTTCGATCGTGCTGTCGGTGATCGCCACCGTGCTGCTCAATCTCTACCTGAACCGGAAACGCTGAGGCCACCAACCCGGAGCGCAAGCGACGGGACAATCAACAGCAGAATTTGCAGCCATTTGAGCCAGCTAGCGCGGGTGCGGTGCCATGGCTGTCCCGTCGCTTGCGCTCCGGGTTGGTGGCCAAGCGCCGGTTGACGAGGTAGCACCTTGATTCCCCCGCCCTCTTCCCGGATGATCGAGCGGACCCGATTCCCTCCCAACGAGGCCACCATGCGCACCACCATTCTTGCCGTGTTGATCTTCAACGGCTCGCTGCTCGCGCAAACGCCGAAGCCCAGCGGCGCCGCGATCGTGGATCCCGCCGCCAAGCTCGAGCTGCTCTTCACCCGCACGGCGCCGATCAAGGGCGGCCTGACCGAAGGGCCGGCCGTGGCGCCGGACGGCTCCATCTACTTCTCCGACATTCCCTTCGGCACCGACAAGGGTCTGATCCTGCGCTTCGATCCGAAGACGAAGAAGACGACCGTCTTCACCGACGACAGCCGCAAGTCGAACGGCCTGAACTTCGACGCCCAGGGCCGCCTGGTCGCCTGCGAAGGGTCCGACGACGGCGGCCGCTGCGTCTGCCGCTGGGACGTGAAGACCGGCCAGCGCACCGTGGTCGCCGACCGCTACCAGGGCAAGCGCTTCAACGCCTGCAACGACCTGGTCATCGACCGCAAGGGCCGCATCTACTTCAGCGACCCGCGCTACCTGGGCGACGAGCCGCGCGAGCTGGAGCACCGCGCCGTCTACCGCATCGACGCCGAGGGCCAGGTCGTCGAGGTGACGCACGAAGTCGAGAAGCCCAACGGCATCGCCCTGAGCCCGGACGAGAAGACGCTCTACCTGGCCGACCACAACAACGGCACCGACCGGATCGACCCCAAGGGCCCGCAGCCCAAGCACGGCGCGATGAAGGTCTACGCCTTTCCGCTGGGCGCCGACGGCCTGGTCAACGGCCCGCGGCGAGACGCTGGTCGACTTCGGCGACGAGGCCGGCTGCGACGGCATGTGCGTCGACGTCGAGGGACACATCTACCTGACGGCGCGCGACCAAGCGGCCCGGCGTGCTGGTGATCGACCCGGCCGGCAAGGAAGTCGCCTTCATCCCGACTGGTCCCTCACAGGTGGATGCGAAGGACCCGGTTGGCCTGCCCAGCAACGTTTGTTTCGGACTGGGGGAGGAGAGCAAGGTCCTGTACATCACGGTCGACAAGAGCCTGTACCGGATGCCGCTCAAGGTCGAGGGGTATCACATACCGTTCACGAAGTAGCGTAAGCCGCCGCTTGCGGCTTAGCGTTCGCTGGCGGCCAGTAGCAACTCCCCGCCAGCGAACGCTAAGCCGCAAGCGGCGGTTTACGCCCCGTACTTGCCCAGCCGGCCCGCGTGGGCCATCGCCAGCGACATCAGGTACTTCGCCTGGAACTGGCCCAGGCCGCCGCGCAGGCAGTACGATCTCGCCGAACTCGGTCACGCGCGTCGGGGCGGCACGTCTTGGCCCAGAGCAGCGTCGGCACCGGGTGCCAGCTGTGGCTCTTCAGCTTGCTCGGCGTGCTGTGGTCGCCGGTCACGATCAGCACGTCCGGGTTCGAGGCCGCGGATCTGCGGGATCTCGGCGTCGAGCTGCTCGATCATCTCGCACCTTGGCGGGGAAGTTGCCGTCCTCGCCGGTGCTGTCGGTGTACTTGTAGTGCAGGAAGAAGAAGTCGTACTCGTCCCACAGCTTCTTGCAGCGTCTCGACCTGGTCGCCGAGCGTCGCGCCGGCGTCGAGCGATGTCCATGCCGACCAGCCGGGCCAGGCCCTTGTACATCGGGTAGACGGCGATGCACGCCGGCCTTCAGGCCGTAGACGTCCTGCATGGTGGCGATCTTCGGATAGCGGGCGAAGCCGCGCAGCGTCACCATGTTGGTCGGCGCGTCGTCCTTGAGCACCTTGGCCGGCCTCGGCGACGAACTGGTTGACGACCTCGGCGGTCTTCTGCGAGGCGGCGTCGGCGCCCTCGGCCGGCAGCGGCGCGACGCCGACCGCTTGCGGATCGGTGTCGTTGACGGCGTCGCCCAGGTCGTCGCCGCGGAAGACCACGACGAAGCGATGCTCGCGCACCGGCTCGACGAACACCTCGACGCCGGGGACCTTGATCGTCGCTGCAGCTTCTGGCACATGGCGACGCAGCGTTCGGTGGTCGGCCGGCCGGCGCGGCGGTCGGTGATCAGGCCCTTGCCGTCGACGGTGCAGAAGTTGCCGCGGACCGCCACGTCGCGCGGCGCCGACCTGGAAGTTGATGCCGAGCGCTTCGAGGATGCCGCGGCCGATGCGGTATTCCAGCGGATCGTAGCCGAACAGGCCGAGGTGGCCGGGCCCGCTGCCGGGCGTGATGCCGGGCAGCACCGGGATGCTCAGGCCGCAGACGCCTTCGCGGGCGCAGGCGTCGAGGTTCGGGGTGCGGGCGGTTTCCAGCTCGGTCTTGCCGCCGGGCTCCAGCGGCAAGCCGCCCAGGCCGTCGGCCACCAGCAGGACGATCTTGGTGTCGTTCGGCTCGCGCAGCTCGCGGATCAGGTCGTGAATGTTCATGGAGGAAGTTTACCCGCACCAGTGTTGCAGAGTACAGTATTCGCAGGGAATCGTGCGGGCGGTTCAGCGCTCCGCCGTGTCGCGACCGCCGAGCCGCGGCTGCCCTACGATCGGAGCCGATCATGCAACTACCCGACGAAGCCATCGCGTACCAGTACCAGGGGCTGCTGGTGCCCGCCGCGGAGGAGTGGACGCCGGCGGCCGAGCTGCGGCGCCAGCACTTCCTGCCGCCGGCCAAGCTCAAGGAGCTGATCGCCGCGGCTGCATGCAGGTGCGCAGCCAGGTGGCCGCCGAGCGCGAGCTGCAGAACCCGCCGCCGGAGATGCAGCCGCTCGACGCCGGCTTCATCGACCTGCCGCAGAAGACTGCTCGACGAGCTACCGCCGCAAGCAGCGACGCCAGCGAGCTGGGCCGCGTCCTGCAGCCTGGCCAGCCAGCTGCGCGAGCAGGTCGACCGCGTCGTCGTCCTCGGCATCGGCGGCTCGCTACCTGGGCGCCCGCGCGCTCTTCGAGGCGCTTGCGCAGCAGCCTACCACAACGAGCTGCCCGCCAAGGACCGCGCTGGGCGTGCCGCGCATCTACTTCGAAGGCAACAACGTCGACAACGACGCCCTCCAGGACCTGCTCGAGCTGCTGCGAGAACACCTGCGTCGATCCGGACATCCGCGAGGAGCGCTGGGGCGTCGATCGTCATCAGCAAGTCGGGCGGCACGCTGGAGACCGCGGCCGCCTACCGCGCGATCCGCCGCGAGGCGGCCGAGTTCTACGGCCCGCAGCTCGCCGCTGCTGAAGCAAGCTCGATCGTGCCCGATCACCGGCGCCGACACGGCAAGCTGCGCGACCTGTGCCGAGGCCGACGGCTATCGCCGACGACGACATCCTGACCATCCCGGACGACGTCGGCGGCCGCTTCTCGGTGTTCACGCCGGTCGGGCCTGCTGCCGGCCGCGGTCATGGGCCTGGACGTGCGCGCCCTGCTGCTCGGCGCCGCCGCCATGACGCGCCGCTTCCTCGAAGAGCCGTTCGAGCGCAACCCGGTGCTGCAGTACGCCGCCGTCAACTACCTGATGACCGAGGAAGTGCGGCAAGCCGATCCGCGTGCTGTCGATCTGGTCGAAGAAGCTCGAAGCGCTCGGCCTGTGGTACGACCAGCTCCTGGCGGAGAGCCTGGGCAAGCAGGGCCGCGGCCCGACGCCGCTGACGGTGGTGCAGACGCGCGACCTGCACTCGCGCGGCCAGCAGCACCAGGAAGGCGCGCGCGACAAGGTCATCAACAACCTCGTCGTCAAGAGCGCCGCAAGCACCCGCCGATCATGATCGGCATGGCCGACCGCAACGAGGACGACCTGAACCAGTTCAACCGCAAGGGCCTGCCCGACCTGATGGACGCCGCCCTGCAAGGGCACGAACCAGGCCTACGCCGACGTCGGCCCGCCCGACCGCCGACATCGTCCTGCCGACGCTGTCCGAGCACACGATGGGCCAGCTGATGCAGATGCTGATGCTGGCGACCGTGGTCGAAGGCCGGCTGATGGGCATCAACCCCTACGGCCAGCCCGGCGTCGAGGCGTACAAGCGCAACATGCGCAACCTGCTGAAGAGCTGACACCAACCTCAAGCACCAAACCTCAAGCACCAAACCACAAACAAATCTCAAACCCCGAAATCCCAAACGAAGGCCGGTTTTTTGGGATTTGGTGCTTGGTTATTGTTTGGGATTTGGTGCTTGGACATTGGAGTTTTGAGGCATCCACGGCCAGAGGAACTCCACCGTTTGCGACGCCAGCAACCCGGCCCACACGCCGAGGAAGCGCTGCCAGCCGGTGGCCAGCGAGCCCAGCTCGTCGTTCTGGCCGATCAGCACCATCGGAATCGCCATCCCCATTTGCATGAAGACGTAGGAATGGGCCGAACTGGCTCGCGTCCCGTAGGCGGCGAGGAACATGCCGAAAAACGTCAGCAGCAGGAGCAGGACGAAGTGCGGCATCTGGATGAGCAGGACCAGGGCGGCGAAGGCATACAGGCTGCCGAGCAAGGCGCCTGGGCCCGCTGCAGGCCCTTGGTCAGCCGGGCATAGGGATCAGGCGCCATGCCCAGCAGCGCGGCCGAGATCATCGACGGCACCACGGGCAAGTCGAACCAGATCGTCACCCCCATCGCCGCCATCATGGCCGCGCACAGCATCAGACTCTTGTTCAGCCAGTCGGTGCAGTGGCAAAATCGGCGGACTGACCAGCTGATCCACGGGCCGGTCGGCGGCGAACATTCCGGTCACCAGCAGGGCGATCGCCACGCCGAGCAGGATTTGCTGGATCATGCTCTCCGCCGTCGACAAAGTTTGGCTGGGCGTGGTGAGGCCGGTCACGACGATAATGGTCACGAACGCCCCGCCCTGCAGACCGGTATAGGACAGGTGGCCGGAGAAGTAGATGTAGAAGAAGATCGCCATGCCCGTGACCAGGATGAGCAGAAACAGGAAGGGCGTTTCGCGGAGATACATGACCAGCGCCAGCCCGAAGATGACGCCGAGCACCCGGCCCAGGATGCGCTCCAGCCCCTTCTGGAAGATGGTGGTGCTGGGGTTCGTCATGATGATGTGGACGGAGATGACCGACATGTACGTCAGGCCCAGGTGCAGCACCTCGGTGGCGACCAGGCAGAGCGTCGACGCGCCGGCGACGAGCAAAGCCCGGAAGACGTTGGCCGCCTGGTTATCGGCTTCGTCGACCATACTTGAAAGATCAAGCACCAAATCCCAAGCACCGAATCCCAAACAAACCTCAAACCCGAAATCTCAAACCAAGACACTCGGGCCACCAACCCGGAGTGCCAGCGACGGGACAATCAACGGCACAATTCTCAACCATCCGAGCCAGGGGCGCGGATGCGGTCCCATGGCTGTCCCGTCGCTCGCGCTCCGGGTTGGTGGCCGTCATCCCCCAAGCGCCTCCCGATCACGCCGTTTCGAATTTGGTGCTTGATGCTGGGTATTTGTTTGGTTTTGGTGCTTGGCTCTTGGAGCTTGAGGTTTACGGTCCGCTGATCTCGAGGATCTCGAAGCGGAGCTTGCCCATCGGCACCTGGATCTCGGCCACGTCGCCTGGCTTCTTGCCGAGCAGGCCCTGGCCGATCGGGCTGGTGACCAGGATCTTGTTCTGGTCGTAATCCTCGTCGCCGGGGCCGACCAGCTCGAAGATCTCCTCGTCGCCGCCGTCCAGGTCCTTCACCTTGACGCGGGCGCCGAAGACGACGGTGCCGTTGGGCAGGGTGCTCTTGTCGACGATGAAGGCCCGGCTGAGCGAATCCTTCAAGGCGTCGATGCGGGCTTGCAGCATCCCCTGGTCCTCGCGGGCGGCGTGGTACTCGGCGTTCTCGGACAGGTCGCCCATCTCGCGGGCCGTCGCGATGCGCTTGGCGACCTCGATCATCTCCACGTTCTGCATCCGGTCGAGCTCCGCCTTCTTCTTGTCGTACCCCTCGCGGGACATGGGAATGCGGTCCGCCATGGCACCTCCGCTGTTCACATCCGACGATGCGCGAATGGACAAAAAAACTGGCCGCGAGCCCACGGTGGGCCGGCGGTCCGGTAGGTGCAAGCTGGTTGCACCACCCCATATTGGCTGGCCAGGCGGTTCTTGTAAAGAGGGATTGGCCCGGCGCTTCGCGGGGTTTGGCTTGACCGCCAGGATGCCTCGACTACGATGCCGAGCATGCTCTTCGCCAGGAACTCCGAAGTCCCAGCGGAATGGTATTAGCGTGCCCACCTTTCTCATCCGATTGATTGAAACGCTTCACTCCCGGCCGGGCCTGCTGGCCGTGTCCGCCTTGATTCCCTTCAACGGACTGCTCGCCTACCTGGCATGGCTGATGATGGTAGGCTGGCAATACTATGCCGTGGGAATACCGATCGCTTTCGTCACGCTGATTGTCCTGGCTTGTCAGTACGCGGCGGTGGCCTGGCGGCAACGGTCATGCTCCCTGATCATGAGCCTGGCGCGGCGACTCTGTTTGGCATGTACTGGGGAATGCGTTCTATCATTCTGCTGTCTGCTGTCGGACCTGGACCGTTGCTGCGCTCATGGCACGATGCGGAAGGTTGGCTGGCGATTGTCGCCACCGGTTCCTGGCTGGTGATCGCGCTCGTCATGGGCTTGTGGACGTATCGAATCACCAGTGCAGAAGATGGTTGGCCCTATGCGAGCGGTGGCAAGGTATTGGTGCTGGGAAGAAGAGTCCCCCTGGAGGATTTGGTGAACCGGCTGGACATACCGCCCATCAGGCCACCGGCCTGGTTGCTCGCCAAGCTGTCCCAGGAACACGACATCGCCCAGCTGACCCTGCTGACTTACGACGATTCCCGATATGGACAACCACGTGATTTCCTCATCGAATTCCAGCATGCGGTCCCGGGGCTGCGTTTCTTCACCACCCAGCTGGCGCTGGAGGAGCTGCTGAATCGCCCGATAAGCTTGCTGACGGCGGAAGGGCATCGCAAGGGCCGCCGTGACCACGATTTGTTGCGGGCCCGTGTCCTCTGGCCGTGCGTGGTGACATACATGCCATCCCGCCTCTCCAAGCCGACGGCACCGGCATCGGCCTTCTGGCTGGCGCCAGTCCTCCCTTGGGTCGAGAAGCCGGAGCAGTCCGTGGCCCGGCCCACGCTGCCCTTGGAACCGCTCGCCGAGTTTTGCCGTACCTATCACATTCGCCGCCTGGCGCTGGTCGACCCGGTCTGGCGACGCGGCTCCATTTCCGATGATGTCAAGGTACTGGCCGAGTTCGACCCGGGCCATGTTCCGGGATTGCTCTTCTTCGGCCTGGAGCAGGAATTGTCGGCACTGGTCGACCGCCGTATCGACCTGTTCACGCCCGGCTTCATCGCCCCTTCGCTGCGGCAAAGTATCCTGACCACGGCCCGGGTGCTCTATGAAGCTGCATGACGCCAACCTGGCTCGCCTGATGCTCGACCAGGCCCGCCTGCTGGAAGCACGACTGTCCGGTCGCCGCCGCGTCGATCTGGAGGACGCCGATTTCAACGCCCTGGTGGCCTGGCGACTGGTGGAGCTGGTCAACCGCGCGGTGACGTTTCGCCAGAGACGCAAGCGCAGTATCCCGGCCTGCCCTGGCGCGAGTTCCAGGGCCTGCGCAAGATGCTGCTGCACGGCCAGCAAGCCTTCGATACCGAGATCATCTGGAACGTGTTGACCGTGGACTTGCCGAAGCTTCTGCCGAGACTGGAAGCCATGGCGGAGGGCCTGGTCGCGCCGGTGGGTGGGGAGATCATCGCCGCGCATCGGGCCAAGTGAGGTCCTTGTAGCCGAAGTCGTAAGACTTCGGGCTCACCCAACCGGCGGGACCGAAGTCTTACGACTTCGGCTACATGCTCACTTACGAAGATGCTCCCGCATCGCCTGCGATGCGCCGCCTGCTGCTGCGGATCGTTCTCCGGATCGTCCAGGAACAGCACTTCCTTGCTGCGGGCGGGCCGCAAGGCGATCCGGGCCCACTCGTCGCGCAGCTTGTCGCTCAGGTCCGGCGTGATCGGCAGCTCCTGGCCTGCTTCCGGGCGGACGCCCCACGGGTCGGCGGGCCGACCTTCGGCGGGACGCTGCAATGGCTGGCCATTGGGCCGATAGAACTGGCCGGTCGTCAGCTTGATATTGATGGGCAGATCGTCGAAGGTGCCCTGCACGCTGGCCTTGCCACGGGTGCGCTGGCCGACCACCACGGCCTTGCCATGGTCCTGCAAGGCGGAGGCGATCAGCTCGGCGCCGCCCGAGCTGTCGCCGTTCGTCAAGATCACCAGCGGCAGGCCGGTGAAGAAGGCCATGTTTTCCGAGGCGTTGTGCACGCCGTCGTTGGGGTTGTCGCGGCAGCGGCACCAGGGCGATCTGGCCTTCCTTCAGGAACAGGTTGGCGGTCAGCACGGCCTCGCTGAGAAAGCCGCCCGGACACCAGCGCAGGTCCAGCACCAGGCCGCGCAGGCCGTCCTGCTTCAGACGCAGGATCGCCTGGCGGAGCTGATCGGCCACGCCGAAATCCAGCGAGCCCAGCCGTGCGTAGCCGATCTTTTCGTTCTCATCGAGCCAGTGGCACCAGCTATCGTCGTTGTGCCGGCGCACGCCGAAGACGGACTGCACCTGGAAATGCTCGTAGTAGAGCGTGACGGTGGCGCCGGTGCGCTGCACGGTGCATTCCAGCGGATCGCCGGGCTGGGCCAGCAGCAGCAAGCCGGGCAGGCCGACGGCGGGCTGCGGCTGCCGCGCCAGCCGCGCCGGCTGATAACGCAGGTTGGTGAGTCGATCGCCGGGGCGGATGCCGGCGCGCTGGGCCGGGCCGCCGATGGGCACCGCGGTCACGCGCAGCTCCTCGGCCGTGCTGTCGGCGGACCAGGCGAAGCCGAAACCGTGGTTCAGGTTCTCGCCTCGGCCGCGGCGGACCTCCTCGTCGGATACCAGGCCGCAAAAGGGATCGAGCGATTCCAGGATCGCCTCGACGCTGAGCCGCAGCGCCCAGCTGCCGCGCAGCGCCTCCAGGTCGCCCAGCTCCTGGCGGTGCCGCGCGACCAGCTCGACGATCGGCAGGTCGCCGGGAGTGATCGGCCTTTCGGTTGCTTCGGTCTCCTCGCCGTCGCCGGGTAACTCGTGCAGCGCCCGGGCCAGGTCCCCCATCAAGGTGGCGGGCACGGAGCGACCGGCCTGGTCATACAGGGCCGTGAGCGCGGTGAAAAAGAGGCGAGTGCGAGGGACGGGGCGGACGTATTTCGTAGAAATCTTGTTGATAACCTGGGTAAGCTGCGCGGCGTAAGTGCGTGCCTCGTTCGCATGCAGGGCGGCGGTCGGCGTCGCCGGGTCGCTGGGCGCCGCCGGCGCGAACATGATGATGAGCAGTACGATGATGACGGAGAGGATCTTGGTCATCCAGGAAGCTCCGGGTCAGGCTTAGCGCGATCTGGCGGCTCAATGGCGGCGGGCAAGTGTAAGGAAATGATGCGAACGGCAGAAGAGCAAAACCAAGCGGGCTTGACGCGGGTCTGGCTGCTGCGCCACGGCGAGTCGGCCGATCCGACGGTCTTTCACGGCGCCGAATCGGACATCGGCCTCAGCGAGCGCGGCCGACGCCAGGCCGACGCGCTGGTGCCGCTCATCGCCGGCTTCCGACCGGCCGTCATCGTCTCGTCCGCCATGCGCCGGGCCATCGACACCGCCACTCCCAGCGCCAACGCTTGCGACCTGCCGTTACGTGTCGAGCCCGACTTGCACGAACGTAAGGTCGGGCCGATGTGCGGCACGCCGTTCAGCTGGAGCGAGGGCGTGTGGGCGGAAACCTATCACCGCTGGATGGCCGGCGCGACCGCCTATGCTCCCGAAGGCACCGAATCGTTCGACGCCATCCGCGACCGCGTGCTGCCGGTCTGGCGGCGCCTGACCGACGAGTACGCCGGCCAGTCGCTGGTCATCGTCGCGCACGGCGTGATCTGCAAGGTGCTGCTGGCCACCATCGGCGCCGGCTTCGGCCCCGCCGACTGGCAGAAGATCGGCTCGATCCGCAACGCCGCCATTCACGAGCTGCACGGCCACGGCAACACCTGGCGGGTGATCCGACTCAACGATCTGCCGGAGCAGTTTCCCTGAGGCGAGCCGGGAGCGTTAGCGACCGGAGCAAACCTTCTCGGCCCTTAACTCCGGTCGCTATTGATCATCAGATAGACAACCCGCACGACTAGACTAGCGTCGTTCCGACGCAAGTCCTCATTCTTCGACGCAAAATGGGATGCGGCGTGCGCATCTGTACCCCCCCCGCATTGGCGGGGTCGTTCGACGCAAGTCCTGATCCTCGACGCAAAAAATGGGATGCGCCTGCGCGCATCTGACCCCCCCGCATTGGCGGGGGGAGAGTTGACTACCTGATGATCGATAGTGCTCCCGGCTCGCCTCATCGGTCGAAGCGTGTCAAGATCGCCTCGATCGACCGCGCATGCGCCAGCCAGGAATGCGGGCCGTAGCCGCCGGACAGCACCATGACCACGGGGATGGATCGCTCCCGCGCCTCGGTGGCGACCAGCAGGTCGCGCTCCACAAGGTCGTCCACGCTGAGCCTCAGATGACTGAGTGGATCGGTTTCCAGGACATCCGAGCCCGCGTTGTGCACGATCAGGTCGGGATGATAGCGCTCGATCGCCGCCGGCAGTTGCTCGTGCAGAATCTCCAGGTATTCCGAACCCGAGATGGAGGCTGACAGGGGCACGGGCAGGTCCTCCGCCACCTTGGGCCAGGGAAACAGACCCTCTTCGAACAGGTCGAGCATGTGGGCGCTCGGCCAGGGACGTAACGCATCGGCCGTGCCGTTCCCTTGATGGGCGTCGGTATCCACGACCAGGACACTGCCAATCTTCCCTTCCCGGCGAAGCAGCGCCAGCGCGATCGGCACGTCGGCGAAGACGCAGAAGCCGCCGCCACGGCTGGGACCGGCATGGTGATAGCCGCCCGCCAGGTTGATGGCCAGCCCATGCTCCAGCGCCAGCCGGCAGGCTTGAATCGTGCCGCCCGTGGCACAGCGCATGGGCCGCAAGACCCGCCAGCGGATCAGCCAGGCCGGCAAACGACGCAGCAGCGGCACTTCCAGGATCGACGCCAGCACCTGGCGATCCCCGAGCGTTTGCAGATAGGCCGAGTCATGAACCGTGGCGAGCTCCGCGTCGCTGGCGAAAGTCGGCGCGACGAAATCGCCCGTCCGCCGCAGGCCCTGACGGATCAGCCAATCGTGGATCCGCCGGTACTTGGTGCTGTCAAACGGATGCAGCCGCTCCAGCCCGAACGCGGTGATGTTGTAGCGGCGACTGTAGACGATGGGCACCATGCTTCAAGATCCGTGGCACAAGCTAGGCGTGGTGGAAGGCCTGGTGTTATCATACCTCCTGTTCATCACCATTCAGCGCGAACGGAAGGCAGGGTCAGTCTGACGATCAATAGGCGGGCCGCAGCAGGTTGACGCTGAACCATTGCCGCGCGTCATACCACTGTCCTGCGACCGTGAAGCCGCCCCGCCGCGCCAGCTCGGCAATCTCTTCCGGCGAATACTTGTACGAATTCTCCGTATGGATCCGCTCGCCGGGGTCGAAATCGACCTCGAGGCCGAGTCCGTCGATCGCCACCCGCTGCCGTTCTTGACTGACGAGATAGATTTCGATGCGGCCACGCTCTTCCTCCCAGATGGCCTGGTGGCGGAAGGCGTCCAGGTTGAAACGGCCACCTAGCTCACGATTGATGCGGGTCAGCAGGTTCAGGTTGAACTCGGCGGTCACGGCCTGCGGATCGTCGTAGGCCGGCTCCAGGATGGCGCGGTCTTTTCGCAGGTCCACGCCTAGCAGAAAGCGGTCCGCATCACTCATGAAGCCGCGGACCTGCTCGAGAAAACTGGCGGCCTCGGGCCGATGGAAGTTGCCGACATTCGAGCCGAGCCAGAGGACCAGCTTGGGCTCGCGCATGGCTTCGAGATGCCGCAGGCCTTCGCGGTACTCGGCGGCGATGGCGGTGACCTCCAGTCCGGGGTAGTCGCGGACCAGTCCGTGGGCGCTCTCGCGCAAGATGGCGCTGCAGATGTCGATGGGCACATAGCGGAGGTGCTCCTGCTTGCGCAGCAGCGCTTCGATCAGCAGGCGGGTCTTGGCCGCGTTGCCGCTGCCCAGCTCGACCAGCGCGAGCCGCGCCGGCAAGGAGGCGACGATGCCGTCGGCGTGGCGCTGGAGGATTTCGCGCTCGCAACGAGTCGGATAGTACTCGGGCAGGTCGCAGATCGCTTCGAAGAGGCGGGACCCTTCGGCATCGTAGAAGAAGCAGCAGGATAGTCGTTTCGGCTGAGCCGTCAGCCCCTGGCGCACGTCGCGGGCAAACGCCTGGCGGCGATCCTGAGCGGGCGTCGAGATCAATTGGAAGCGATCCATACAAACTCCGGTCGCTAACGCTCCCGGCTCGCCAAAGAAGTGCGCAGGTGCGAAAGCCGGCCAGACGTCGCGGCGGTCGGGCCGGTAGAAGTTGCGCCAGGTGTTGCGGAGCAGCCGGCCCGGCGTCGCCCAGCAGCCGCCGCGCAGCACCTTGTGGGTGCCGAACCACGGCTCCGAATACTCCTTGTACGGGTCGGCGACGAAGCCGGGATACGGCAGGAAGTCGCTGGCGGTCCATTCCCAGACGTTGCCGATCATCTGCCGGCAGCCGAAGGCGCTGTCGCCCTCGGGGCAAGCCGCGACATCGACACTCGCCATCAGCCTGGCATCCAGGTTGGCCTGCTGGATCGAAGGCGCCGCGATCGCCCCAGGGCCAGCGCCGCTTGCGCTTCGCCAGGCGCTGGCCATCCGGTTCCGCCGACGCCGCCACTTCCCATTCCGCTTCGGTCGGCAGGCGTCGGCCGGCCCAGCGGCAGTAGGCGTCGGCCTCGTACCAGTTGACGTGAATGACGGGCCGATGCGGCTCCAGCGGCAGCCAGCGGTCGAAGTCGCGGCGCTGCCAGCCGTCGCCGCTCGTTCGCCAGTAGACGGGGTGCTCCGCCTGTTTCGATTCGCGCCACTGCCAGCCGGCGTCGCTCCAGAACTTCCGCTGCGCATAGCCGCCGGCGTCGACGAAGGCGGCGAACTCCGCCTGCGTGACCGGTGCGCGGGCGATGCGGAACGGCTGCACCTCGACCGGATGCGCCCATTTCTCATTGTCGAAGACGAAGGGCTCGTCCGCCGACGCGCCGAGCATGAAGGTGCCGCCGGGAACGTCGACGTCGCCGGGCAGCGGACCCGCGGCTTCGCCTGGCGAACCGTTGCACTTGGGCCTGGAATAGCCGAGGGTCTGCCGCGTGTAGGTGAAAGCTTCGCCGTGCATGTCTTCGTGAAAGACGGTCAGTTTCACGAAGTACTCGTCCTCCGGTGTCAGGCCGTGCTTGATGCGGTCGAGAACGGCTTCCTCGACCTCACGCATGTAGGCGAGCACCCCGTCTCGTGTCAGCAGCGGCAGGTCCCAGCGGGTGTCGGGCGGAATGGCGATCGAGTCGTAGAGGGCATCGGCGTCGCGGCGAATCGAGGCCTGGCCGTGCCGTCGGCAGACCCACTTCTCCTGGAACCAGGCGACGTGGCCGATCTCCCAGAGGAACGGATTGATGATGGGCAGGCGCGGCCCCATCAGCTGATCGTCGGCCAGGTCGGCGACCAGGTCGATGGTGCGGCGGCGGGCGTCGCGCACCCAGACCCGGAGATCAATGGAGTCGGCAGCCATATCGTTAGCCTAGCAACTTAGACACCAGGAACTGGTGAAAGAATCCGACCGGTCACCTCGCCGAAGCCGACGCGGTAGCCGTCGCCCTGACACCAGCCGGTCATCGTCACGCGGTCGCCGTCCTGGAGGAAGACGCGTCGTTCGCCGTTGGGCAAGCTCGATCGGCTTCTTGCCGCGCCAGGCCAGCTCCAGCATGCTGCCGTAGGAATCCGGCGTCGGCCCGCTGATCGTGCCGGACGCCAGCAGGTCGCCGGGCCGCAGGTTGCAGCCGTTGACCGTGTGGTGGGCCAGCTGCTGGCACATGTTCCAGTAGAGATGGCGGAAGTTCGAGGCGCTGATGCGCTGGCCCTGCAGCTGAACTTCCAGGTGAATGTCGAACGTCGAGTCGCGGTTTCCCGGCCAGGTAGGGCAGCGGCGGCGGGTCCTGCCTCGGGCCGGCACGGCGAAACGGCTCGAGCGCGTCCAGCGGCACGACCCACGGCGAGATCGACGTGCCGAAGTTCTTGGCCAGGAACGGCCCGAGCGGCTGGTACTCCCACTTCTGGATGTCGCGGGCGCTCCAGTCGTTGACCAGCACCATGCCGAAGATGTGGTCCGCGGCCTGGCCGATCGGGATCGGCTGGCCGAGCGGATTGCCGGGGCCGATGAAGAAGCCCATCTCCAGCTCGAAATCGACCGCCTTGCTGGGCCCGAAGCTGGGCGACGCGGCGGTGTCGGCCTTGGTCTGGCCGAGTGGCCGGCGCAGGTCGGTGCCGCTGACGACGACCGAGCTGGCCCGGCCGTGATAGGCCACCGGCAGGTGCAGCCAGTTCGGCTGCAAGCGCGTTGTCCGTGCCGCGCAGCATGGTGCCGACGTTGGTGGCATGCTCGCTCGAGGAGTAGAAGTCGGTGTAGTCGCCGATGTCGCAGGGCAAGAGCATCTCGACGTCGGCCATCGGCACCAGGGCGCGGTCACGGAGCTGGGCGTTGTCGCGCAGGGTCGGTTCATCGTGTCGCAGGAGCTGGCCGATCGCGCCGCGGGTCTGCCGCCATGCTTCTTTCCCCGCCGCCATGAAGGCATTGAGCGTCGACTGCTGAAAGACGCCGAACGACGGCAGCAGCTTCTCCTGCTCCAGCACCGCCAGGTCCAGTACGCAGTCGCCGATGGCCACGCCGATGGTCGGCCGGCCGCCGCTTCTCCGGCGAAACACCCCGTAAGGCAGGTTCTGAATGGGAAAATGACTGTCCGCCGTTACCAGAACAAAGGATTGCACTGCGATCTCCCAAGTTTGCTAACTTTCAGGTTGATAACCCGCGCAAGCTGCGTCATCTCGAGCGCTTGGCGGTTTGGCGGCCACAGGCGGGGCGGTGCGTCTTTTGCCGCATTACGACGCAGCGGGCCGCCAGGGCCCGCTAAACCGCCAAGCGTCGTAGGATGACGCAATAGGCGCGGGTTGACTATCTATGAGCGGCGGCGCTGCGTTACGGCCGTGGAATAGGGTCGTCACCTCACGGCTTGGCCTTGTAGTTCGGCCGCTCAATGCGTCCGGACTCGTAGCGTGACCATTGCCAGGCCGGCCAGGTCGGGCTCTCGTCGCGGACTTCGCGGTACAGCTTACGCAGCTGCGCCGACATGGCTTGCAGCCGTTCCGGCTCCTTCGCGGCAAGATCAGTCTTCTCGCCGATGTCGTCGTGCAGGTTGTACAGCTCGAACGAGGTGAGTTCCGCCTTCTTGATGGCCTGCTGCTCCTCGGCCAGGATGTCGGCGCCGGGCTTGAAATCCGGCGTGTCCAGCTGGGCCAGGATCTTCCAGTCGCCGATGCGCATGGCGACCTTGGGCTGGCCTTGTGCCCCGTTGAAGTGCCAGTACAAGGGCGTCTGCCGCTGGAGCGGCTGGCCCGCGAAGAGCGGCAGGATGCTGACGCCGTCGAGCGCCCGATCCGTCGGTGGCTCCACGCCCGTGGCCGCGCACAGCGTGGGCAGCAGGTCCACGCCGCAGACCGGCTCGTCGCTGACCCGGCCCGGGCTGGATCTTGCCCGGCCAGCGGACCAGGCCCGGCACGCGGATGCCGCCTTCGTAGAGGTGCGCCCTTCTTCTCGCGCAGCGGGCCGGCCGAGCCGTGCGGGTGAACGTTGGTGATGGCCGGGCCGTTGTCGCTGGTGAAGAGCACCAGCGTCTGGTCCCGTCAGCTTCTGCTCATCGAGGAAACGCAGCAGTCGGCCGAAGGCGTCGTCCATCTGCGCTGATGTTGCCGTCATGGGCGGCCCGGCTGGGCTGGTCCGGGAAGCGATACAGGTCGCGTGAAGCGCTGGTCCGTGGCGATCGGCTCATGCGGCTCGTGGAAGCAGACGTAGAGGAAGAACGGCTTCGAGCGGTCGCGGCCCTTGCGCCAGCCAGCTGGATCGCCTCGTCGGCCACGACCTGGGCGGAGTAGCCCTCGCGTTCGCCCATCGGGATCAGGTTGCGCACGAAGTTGTACGGATTGCGATGGCTGGGCAGGGCGTTGTTCTGCGTGGAGAACCAGTGTTCGAAGCCGTGGTCGGACGGCTGCGGCTGGCCCGGCAGGTTGAACATGCCGTTCAGGTGCCATTTGCCGACGTGGGCCGTGGCGTAGCCGGACCGCTGCAGCAGGGTGGCGACGGTGATCTCCTCCGGCGCAAGTGCATCGGCGACAGCATGGGGATCCAGTTATGGATGCCGATGCGGGTAGGCGTTCGGCCAGTCATCAAGCCGGCCCGCGATGGCGAGCAGTTGGCGCCGGCGGAGTAGCAGCTGGTCAGGCGCAAGCCCTCGGCGGCGAAGCGGTCCAGGTTGGGCGTGCGAATGTTCTTGTTCGCCGTAACAACCCAGGTCGCCGTAGCCCAGGTCGTCGGCCAGCACCACGATGATGTTGGGCCTGTCGGCGGCCCGCAATGGCCCGACGCCCAGGACCAAGAGCAGCGGCAGCAAGGCATGGCGCATGGTAGTTGGCTCCTGAAGGGTGTGGCTGCGAGTATAGCGGGAATGGTGCTGGTTCACAGCAAGGAATCGGCGATGGTGCTACCGCGACCGCTGCAGAAAGACGTCCAGGGCCTGCTTGCCGACGGCGGCGATCTGCTGGAAGACGCTGCGGACCTTGCGGGCGTCGGCTTCGGACTTGATCAGCCGCAGGAGCGACACGCCCTTGGCCTCGCCGAGCTGCTCGACCAGCGCCGGCACGACCCATTCCTCCATGCCGTAGACCCGGCCGGCCTCGGTGCAGGCCGGCAGGATGCCGGTCAGGTACTGGCCGAGCGGCTCGCGGGTCGCCGCGCAGCGCTTCGTGGATCTGCACTTCCTTGGTCCGCTTCGGTTCCTGCCAGTTGTAGGGCGGCGACCATTCCATGGCGGGCGACAGCAGGTCGATGTGCGTCAGCACCGCCAGGACGGGCGGCCGCTTCAGCTCGGGATGCTGCGGCGAACTACTTGTCCAGCTGCTCGAGCATCTCCAGGTCGGCCTGGCGGGCGGGATTGCGGGCGTGCAGCACCAGCACCAGCACGTCGGATTCGCGGGCGGCCCGGACGGTGGCCTCGACCTGGTCGTCCTTGGGGCCGGCCTGGCCGTAGCCGGGCGTGTCGATCACCACCAGGTTCAGGTCGTCGCGTTTCAGGACATAGCGAGTCTGGCCGGGCACCGGCACCACGTCGGTGCGCGATTTCTCCTCGCCCAGCAGGGCGTTGACGAAGCTCGACTTGCCCATCTTGGCCTGGCCGAAGATCGTCAGCACCACCGGCTTGGTCTCGCCGGCGACTTCGGCGTTCCGGCGATCGGCTCGGCGGCTTGCTGCAGCTCGCGATAGCGGCTGGCGCCGACCTTGAGCCGGCCGCTGTACAGGTCGATGAGATAATGGCCCAGCCGATGGACGTAGGCCGCGTGGAACCAGGACACCAGGTCTTGCTGAAAGAGCGTCAACGGCCGGGTCAGGCCCGCCTTGGTGGCGGCGTAGCGCAGGCCGCTGGAAATCGGATCGAGCAGCACCGCGCCGAGCCAGTAGGCGTTGCTGGCGGTCTTGTACACCGCGGCTGGCGGTGGTCGGCGGTGTCCTTCGCCCAGCGCCACTGATCGATGGTCAGCAGATGGCTGCCGGGCACGCTCGTCTCCACCATCTCGGCCAGGTCGTGCGAGGCCAGCTCGACGACCGCCAGCACTTCCGGCACGGTCAGGCCGCCGATGGGGTCCTTCGAGTCCGGGTGATAGAACCTTGGCCAGCTCCAGGGCCATGTCCTGAGCCGAGGACGGCGTAGAATTGCAGTTCGTTGAGCTCGGTCTGCTCGCGCTGGGCCAGGTCGTTGGCCCGCGCCTCGACCAGCTTCCAGGCTTCGTGATCGCGGGCCGTCCAGTGTTTGGGCGGCGTGCAAATCGACCGGCGGCAGGAGCTGCTTCTTGCGCAGCCAGTACCAGGCCAGGAAGTAGCCCAGCGCCAGGCAGCCCGTCATCGCCCACCAGACGTAGAAGCCCCAGCCGGTCTGCCAGAGCGCGATAGGAGCCAACCGCCGCCAGCATCAGCATCGGCACGCCGACCAGCGTCAGCACGACGGCCACCCGCCAGCGGCTGAGGGCCCAGGGCGGTGTCGGTGATTTGGTCATGTCCGTTCGCGGTGTAGCGTTCACTCGAATCGCCCACGTATTCTAGCATGAGCAGTCTCATCCTTCGCCGTTAGCGGCCGCGCGCGACAGGGTCACGAACACATCCTCCAGCGTCGGCTCGGCGGGGCGCACCTGCTCGCTCGGCCAGGCCCAGGTCGCGCGGCGTCACGCCTTCGTTCGACCAGGCGTGAAGACCGACTGGCCGAAGATGGTCGCCTGGCGCACGCCGGGTCGGCTGCGCAGCCGCTCGAAGACGCTCGGCCGGCTCGGGGCTGGCGATCTCCAGCCGGCGCGTGCCGGGCGGCGTCACGTCCGGCAGGTGCTTCAGCTCGCTGGGCCGGCCCAGCGCCAGCATCTTGGCCCAGGTAGATGTAGCCGACGCGGGCGCAGCGCTCGGCCTCGTCCATGTAGTGCGTGGTGACGAACAGCGTGACGCCCTCGGCCGCCAGGCGCGAACAGCAGGTCCCACAGGTCGCGGCGGGCCACCGGGTCGATGCCGGCCGTCGGCTCGTCGAGGAACACCAGCTGCGGGCTGGTGCAGCAGGCGCGCAGGCCAGCGCCAGCCGCTGCTTCCAGCCGCCGGAGAGCTTGCCGGCCCGGTGCCGAGGTAGGGCGCGATGCCGGTCAGTTCGATCAGCTCGTCCTTGCGCTGCCGGGCCAGCTCCGGGCGCCAGGCCGTAGATGCCGGCGTAGAAGTCCATGTTCTCGCGGGCCGTCAGGTCGTCGTAGAGCGAGAACTTCTGCGACATGTAGCCGATGCGGCGCGGATCTGCTCGGCCGACTGGCCACGTCATGACCCAGCACGCGGGCCGAGCCGCCGGCCAGCGGGATCAGCCCGCACAGGCGCGGATCAGCGTCGTCTTGCCCGAGCCGTTGGGGCCGAGCAGGCCGAAGACCTCCCCCGGCTCCACGACCAGGTTGACCCGGTCGACCGCCGTGAAACTGCCGAAGCGAATGGTCACGGAATCCGCGGCGATGACGCTCATGGCGTTAGGCTACGAACTGGCTGGTCCTGGCGGCGTGAAACCCCGTTATACGCAGCAGCCGCCCGACAACGGCCGACATCCTTCAAGACTGGCTGGTCCTGGCGGCGTGAAACCCCGTTATACTCCCTCTTTCCATTTCGCCCCCTTCTCTATAGGTTCTCTATTTGACCGGGACGAGCTTGAAGAACCCCTTGCCCGCTGTGTAGACGCTGTGGTACATAACCCTTGGGCGGGGATGGTATTTCCGGCACGGCTTGGCCGGGCCGGCTCCCGCTTTGGGAGGATCGAATCGTGGCTTCCGTTGAAGAACGTGTCATCGAGATCGTCTGCGAGAACCTGGGCGTCAACAAGGAGCAGGTCACGCCGCAACACCTCCTTCATCGAGGACGTCGGCGCCGACTCGCTCGACATCGTCGAGCTGGTCATGGAACTCGAAGAAGAGTTCGAGATCACCATCCCCGACGAGCAGGCCGAGAAGATCAAGACCGTCGGCGAGGCCATCGACTACATCGAGCGGGAGCTAGGCCAAGAAATGACGCGGCGCGTCGTCATCACCGGCCTGGGGACGGTCAACCCGCTCGGCCATCGACGTGCCGAGCTACTGGCAAGGGCTTGCTGCGCCGGCAAGAGCGGCATCGGCCCCATCGAGCAGTTCGACACCACCGCCTTCAAGGTCCACTTCGGCGGCGAGGTCAAGAACTTCGACGCCCGAAGCCGTCCTCGACGCCAAGACCGTCGCGCCGGCTCGACCGCTTCGCCCAGTTCGCCATGGTCGCCGCCATCGAGGCCGTCAAGGACAGCGGCCTCGACTTCGCGCAAGGAAGACCCGTTCCGCTGCGGCGTCATCATCGGCAGCGGCATCGGCGGCCTCAACGAGTTCGAGGAGCAGCACAGCCGCTACCGCGAAGGCGGCCCGGGCAAGATCAGCCCGTTCGTCATCCCCAAGATGATCGCCAACGCCGCGCCCGGCAACATCTCGATCCACTTCGGCCTGTGCGGGCCCGAACACCGCCGTCGCCACCGCCTGCGCCTCGGCCGCCAACGCCATCGGCGACGCCCTGCGCGCCATCCAGTGCGACGACGCCGACGTCATGGTCACCGGCGGCACCGAGGCGGCGCATCACGCCACATGGGCCTGGGCGGCTTCATCGCCGGCCCGCGCCCTGTCGCACGCGCAACGACGACCCGCAGGCGCGCCAGCCGGCCGTTCGACAAGGACCGCGACGGCTTCGTCCTCGGCGAGGGGGCCGGCATCCTCGTCCTCGAAGAACTGCGAGCACGCCCAGCAAGCGCGGCGCCACGATCTACGCCGAGCTGCTCGGCTGCGGCAGCACCGCCGACGCCCACCACATCACCGCCCCGCACCCCGAGGGCGCCGGCGCCGCCCGGGCGATGCAGCTCGCCCTGCAGGACGCCCGGCTGCAACCCGACGACGTCGCAGTACATCAACGCCCACGGCACCAGCACCGAGCTGGGCGACGTGGCCGAGACGCAAGGCGATCAAGAAGGTCTTCGGCGACCACGCCCGCAAGCTGGCCATCAGCAGCACCAAGAGCATGATCGGCCACCTGCTCGGCGCCTCGCGGCGGCGTCGAGCTGATCGCCACGCGTCCTGACGCATCAAGCACGGCGTCGTCCATCCCGACGATCAACCTCGACACGCCCGACCCCGAGTGCGACCTCGACTACGTGCCCAACACGGCCGCGCGAGATGCGCGTCCGCCGCGCCATCTCCAACAGCTTCGGCTTCGGCGGCCACAACTGCTGCCTGGTGGTCGGGGCGGTCGGTTCCTGATCACCGATCGACTTTTCTCCCCAGCAAGGCGAACCTCGAAACCAGCGGTCCTTGGCCGCCGCCTGTCCCTCATGAGGGATGTGGCTCTGGTCGGCCGTCCCCGCAATGTCGGTCGGCGAGTTCTTCCCCGCCCCGGTAAGGCCTCAGCTCCTCTCTCTCGTTGAAGAGGTGGCTGACAACCTTTACCGGGCGAGAAAGTTGGGGAAGAACTTTTTTCGCCGTCTTTCGTCCCTTTCCCTCCGCACGGCAAGAGGTCGCCCTCTCACGTCGGAGCGCCCGGCGAACTCCATTACCCTTGGCAGGCTCCGGATCGTCGTCGTTCCCTGGCAGCCGGCCACGACGGGACACGGCTGCCTTGCAGATGACGACCGTTGGAAGAAGCACCGCGCCGCTGCGTGAACCAGCCAGTCGGCGTGCGAAACCATTCGCATGCCGGCCTTCGATCCGCGTGCCCACGAGGCGATCCTTCCCGGAGTCCTGGTAATGGATGTGGTGTCCGGTCCCACTAGCGTCCGCTCACCGTCACATGACGGAAGCCGGGATTTGGCAGATACGGACGCGTAGGATAGACCCAAAGGTCTTTTCCGGAGTTCGGGTGGTCCATCATCGACGACTTTGAATCAACTCCGGGGGCTCACGCCCCCGGCTCGCCAAGGGCTTACGCCCCCAGCTCGCCAGTCGGGAACAATTTCGATGTAGGTCCTGGGAAGAAGTCACTGCTCAGACAGTGGACCTGGACGCTTCGCGCCTCCACACCGACTGCGGCGCCACCCTGTTGGGACGATGCAAACCTCCTTCTCTAGGAGGCGGCCCGGCCGACAACCGGGCCGCAAGTTGTGGGCAGTTGTTCCAATGCCCAGTTTGCTCACGAGGATGCAGGCCATCCCACATCCCCTCTATATGAATAGTAGTACACAGAGATGACATAGACAAGTGCTATTAACACTTTTGTTGATAAATAGTCACAAGTCTTGTGTCTTGAAGGTGTTGCGACCAGAAAAATTCTGGAGGATTCCGCCGCGTGGACGCATCAAAGGACCGCAGAAAGTTCGATGCTGACGTCCTCACCTTGATGCGGAATCACGACCAGGTCCATGTCCCGGAGGGACGTCTGACAGTAGCCCAGCGATTCATCGCTGGGTTAGACATGGCCTGACCCTCGGCTCGAGTCCCGTAGGGACGATTGACTCGTTGCGTCCCGGTTCAACCGTCCCTGCCGGGACTCGGCGAATCGGTCGATCCTTGCGATTCCCAGCGATGAATCGCTGGGCTACTGTCAGCCGTCCCTCCGGGACGAAAACGGAGCTCGTGGATGTTGAGTCATCTGCAATTCAAGGTTCGTACCATTGGGCTCATGCCTACCGCGAAACAGGGAGTAGCTTCCGCGTTCACGGCTCGGATGTCCTCCGCTCACAGTCGGCTGGTCAGGCCCGCCTTCACGGAGTCGCCCAGGTTGTTCGGGCCCAGGTAGATGTTCCAGATCGCCTTGGAGAAATCCTTGTTGCGGATGGTGAACTGGGTCTTGCCCACCATTTCGCAGTGGAAGCCGACGTCGGGAATGTGCGTCAGCCAGATGTGGTCGCCAGCCGCCACGGACGAGGAACGCATGAAGTTGGTCAGGGTCTGGATCTCGTTGTCGAAGGCCGGCGCGGGATAGTTGGCGCGGATGGCCGACTCGAAGGCCTCGGCCATGGTGGGGCCGTCGACGTCGCGGACCATCACCAGGTGCAGCGTCTTGGCGACATTGCGGTTCGCCACCTGCTCCGGGGTCTTCACCTTGGCCCCCTCCTGCACGTAGCTGGCCACGGCGTAGACGTTGAAGATGAACTTCTTGCGCATGGCCACGCCGGTCAGGCGGAGCTTGACGTCCTGGTCGCCGATCTTTTTGTCGAGCGGGGTGACGAACTTGGCGTCGCTGCCGGCGACGCCGACCCATTCGGCGGCCAGGGCGGTCGCCGCGCAGCAACTGATCACCACCACCGCCAGCAGTTTCTTGGTCCGCATGGATCGCCTCCGTCCGGGTCGAACAACACGACGGCAGGGATGCGGTATTGGCCCGGGATTTTCAAGCCAGGCTTGGCGGTAAGCTGGGTGGGTAAAGGAAGGTGGGCGCTTTTCTTCGTCTCGTTCCCAGGCTCTGCCTGGGAATGCCTGCCCCGAGGCTCTGCCTCGCCGAAAACAGTGAAAGTAGGGTCACGATGCTTCGGTCCAGAGAGGCAGAGCCTCTCGGCAGGCATTCCCAGGCAGAGCCTGGGAACGAGGATGATCATACGTGTAGACTCCACCACGTCCTTGTCGTGCAGCACGTGATCGCGGTCCACGGTCTGGCCGTCGAAGACGCCGGTGCCCCAGATGCGGGCCGACTTCAGCTTCTCGGCGAAATCGCGATGCACCAGCGCCGGCATCTCCACCAGCGTGCTGCCGACCGGGCAGGTGAACGGCGACGTCATGTCGGGCGGCTTGCCCGGCTGCTTGGTGTAGACGCGGATCACGTTCAGGAAGCGGTAGATCGCGTTGCGCAGCTCCTCCAGCCCGGTGCCGTGCTCGGCGGCGATGACGTGGATCGGGAAACGCTGCGCCGAACATCTCGCGGACGATCTCCAGCCGATCGTCGGCGCCGGGCAGGTCGATCTTGTTGGCGACCAGCAGCGTCTTGACGTGCTGGATGGTCGGGATCGGTCTCCTCGGCGGGTGGCTGGCCGACCAGCATGGTCTTCACCTCGGCCAGCCGGTCAGGACGGCCTCGGCGGCGAAGGGGCCGTCGTCGTCGCCCAGGTCGACCATCAGCATGGCGGCGTCGGCGGTGCGGACCATGCTCGACAGGTAGCCTTCCATGAAGTCGGCGGTGATCGGCGGCGTGTCGATGAGCTGCACCTTGACGTCCTCCCAGTCCATCATGCCGGCGTGCGGCTCGCGCGTCGTGAACGGATACGGGGCGACCTCCGGCGTGGCCCGCGTCAGCCGGGTGAGCAGCCGGCTCTTGCCGGCGTTCGGGCCGCCGACGAGGATGTACTGGCCGGCCCCCTGCTTGGGGACCTTGTAGCTGACGCCGCCTTCTTGGGGCTGCTTCTTGTCCTGCTCGACCTCCTCCTTGGCGTCGCTGATTCTTCGTCTTCAGCTCGGCCTGCAGCTTCTCGCTGGCCTTGTGCTTGGGCACCAGCGTCCACATCTTCTTCAGGGCCGCCAGCCGCTCCTCGGCGGTCTGGGCCTTCTTGTACTCCTGCTCGGCTTCCTGGTACTGCGGCGTGAGATTGACGGCCATGACACTCGTGCCTCGCTTCCGGAATCTGCCGCCATTGTAGCATTTGGCCTGGTGACGCAGCATTCGGAGCTGTTGCGAATGGCCGCAATGCCATCCTCCGAGGCGGCGAAAAGCCTGGGGTCTTTACGCTGAAAGCGTTGCATTCCACAGCCCAGGGTCGCGCAGCGCACCCTGGGTCGATCCGTGAAATAGTTCGACGGGACCTACCCCAAAGGGGTTGCATCGCCTCGCTGGCGTGACGATGGTACCCCTTCGGGGTACTACAGAAGGACTAGACGGTTCCGAGACCCAGGGTGCGCTGCGCGACCCTGGGCTGTGGAATGCAACGCCTTCAGCGTAAAGACAACCCGGTTGACTTCGCGCCATGCTAACACCAGTCCCCATTTGTCAATCTGATGATCAATAGCGTGACGCTGTAACCGCCAAGCCGATTTGAATGACGCTTGGCGGTCAGTGTGGTCTTCAAGTAAGCTAGGCTACCATGATCCGCATCGGCATCGTCACCGTCTCCGACCGGGCCAGCCAGGGCGTCTACGAGGACCTGGGCGGCCCGGCCATTCGCGACTGCCTGACGGAGATCCTGTCGTGCCCGTGGGAGGCGGTGCCGCGGCTCATTCCCGACGAGCAGCCGGTCATCGAGGCGACGCTGAAGGAGCTGTGCGATCAGGAGAAGTGCTGCCTGGTCGTGACGACCGGCGGCACCGGCCCGGCGCGGCGCGACGTCACGCCCGAGGCGACCGAGGCGGTCTGCGACAAGCTGCTCGACGGCTTCGGCGAGCTGATGCGGGCCGTGTCGCTCAAGGTGGTGCCGACGGCGATCCTGTCGCGGCAGATCGCCGGCATCCGCGGCCAGTCGCTGATCGTCAACCTGCCGGGCAAGCCGAGCGCCATCCGCGACTGCCTGCTGGCGGTGTTTCCGGCCATCCCGTACTGCATCGACCTGATCGAAGGGCCGTACCTGACGACGAACGAGAGCGGTGGTGAAGGCGTTTCGACCTCAAGCGAAATGAACCTTGCGGCAAGGTGACGCGCTTTTGATGCCACCCGCTGACTCACCTGCGCCAAAACTGCCACCAGCGTTTTGGGCTCATCTCGTACCAGATTCGGCCAGGCGGGATGTCAGCGCCGTCGAACGATTCCAGTTCAGCGATTTCCAGCACGGCCATCACCGGCGGATCTGCTGGATCGTTCCTCACTAGGCTCCTGAGTTCCTCGTCATCTCGAATCATCTGAACCGCTTCGTTTTCTGCGGTGACTGGGTCGGCAGCCTCGACGTAACGGAAGGTGATGAAGCCATGCTTGGCTAGCTTTCCTTCCATCTCGACGAGGAAGTTCTTGGCGTCAATCTGGACAAGGTATTTGGCCATACCCGCCATTGCGTTCGACGTACTTGCAAGCGTTGCAGCTGCACCCTGGCTGGCGTCAAGGCTTCTTGAGGGGCGTGAAGTTGCTGGAGGGACTGGTCGACTTGCGCTGCTTCGCGACATCTTGCTATTCACCATCGAGATGTAGAGCACGACGGTGTGGCGGTCGTCGAAGCTGATGTTGTGGTGCCGTTTGCAGTAGTCGGCAACGGCTTCGTTGGTAGCCGTCGGACCCAGCTCGAGCAGCGCAGCCCGAACCGCTTGATAGCGGGTCACACCCATCCCACACCGCCTTCTTCTCGCATACGGGAGTTGCCAGGCGATTCCCTTGCCCGGCACGGCTCCCACACCCTTTCATCAACTGATAGCAATTATTGGCAGTAGATGCAAGGATCAGGGCGATGTTTGGCATGACGATTCGGTGAAACTACTTGGCCTGGACGAACTTATTGGGATTTCCTTCCAGGGCGCCCCCAGCTTCCGGCCGCCACAAAACCACGTCTTCGATCTTGCGGGCCAGGGCGAAGTCCTTGTCGGTGATGCCGCCGGCCGAGTGGGTCTTCAGCTTCACCCAGAGCTTTCCCCAGGTGATGGCCAGGTCGGCATGATGCCAGGCCGCCTCGCACAGGTAGCCGATGGCGTTGGTCAGCATCAGCGTGGTGGGCCAGCCCTCCGTGGTGTACTTGCGCCGCAACCAGCCGTCTTCCAGGTACCAGCCGTCCAGGCGGTGCTCCTGGATCTTGGCGGCGATCTCGGCCTCGCTGTAGACCTTGGGTTTGTCCGACATGGTCGACCTCCTTCGGCGGAAAGACACCTTCACTGTAATCGAAGGCGTGAGCGGGGGTTGGCAAAAATCTGAATAAGGCCCTTTCACGGGCCGTCTGACCATGCTAGAAGGTGTCTAAACTGCGGAGGCAGTGCGCCTCCGGCACCGAAAAGTAGTATCGAGGAGGGTGCTTCACTATGAAGCGTCGTATGGTGGCCGGGTCCTCCCTGGCCATGATGCTGCTCCTGGGCAGCGCCATGGCGGCGGATGACCTGAAATCGGGGCCCCAGGTTGGGGAAAGCCCGAAGGCGTTCAACCCGCTGCACTGCAACGGGCCGGACAATGGCAAGAAAGTCTGCCTGGTCTGAAAGAACGGCGGCAATCCCGTGGCGATGATCTTCGCACGCGAAGTGACTCCCACCTTGACCAGTCTGGTCAAGCAGATCGAGGCCGAGACCAAGAAGAACGCCGACAAGAACATGGGCAGTTTTGTCGTCTTCTGCAACGACAACCCCAGCCTGGAAGGACAGCTCAAGGAGCTGGCCGAGAAGGAGAAGCTGGAAAAGCTGATCCTGAGCATCGATAACCCCGCCGGCCCAAAGGGCTACAACATTGCTCAGGAAGCCGACGTCACGGTCGTCCTCTACAGCAAGCGGAAGGTGGTGAGCCAACCACACCTTCAAGAAGGGCGACCTGAAAGACGGCGACGTCGAGAAAATCCTCAAAGACGTACCCAAGATCTTCGAATAGGCCTGAATCGGGCCAGGCTCATGGTCCGTCCATGAGCCTGGCCTGCATCTCCGTTCTGGTTTCGCGTCCTGGGTTTCTTCAACTGGGAGGTAGTATCTCATGACTCCACGTATGGTCGCGGGGTCTGCTCTGGCGGCGACGCTCTTCCTGGGCGTTGCGCTGGCCGCGGATCTCGAGTCGGGGCCGCAGGTGGGCAAAGCCGCCCGCCCGGCCCCTTTCAACCCGTTGCACTGCAACGGGCCGGACAACGGCAAGAAAGTTTGCTTGGTATGAAAGAACGGCAACAACCCGGTGGCCATGATCTTCGCGCGCGAAGTCAGCCCCGCCTTGACCAGTTTGGTCAAGCAGCTTGATGCCGAAACCGCCAAGAACTCCGACAAGAAGATGGGCAGCTTCGTCGTTTTCCTGAGCGACGATGCCGGCCTGGAAGCCAAGCTCAAGGAGCTGGCCGAGAAGGAAAAGCTCCAGAAGCTGGTCCTATCGATCGACAATCCCGCGGGCCCCAAGGCCTACAAGATCGCCCAGGACGCCGACATCACCGTCGTGCTCTACAACAAATCCGTGGTGGCCTCCAACTATGCCTTCAAGAAAGGCGAGCTGAAGGACGCCGACATCAGCAAGATCGTCAAGGAAGTCGCCAAGATCGTGCCTTGAGTTCGTGGGCATTGTTGTTGGACGCGAAACCAGTGGGCGGCGCTGCCGACGGACGGCGGCGCTGCCTTTTTTCGTTTGTGGATCATCAGATAGTCAAACCCGCGCTTAATGCGTCACCATGCGGCGCTTGGCGGTTTAGCGGCCCCTGGCGGCCCGATGCGTCGTATTGCGGCACAAGACGCACCGCCCCGCCTGGGGCCGCTAAACCGCCAAGCGTTCGAGACGAGGCAGCTTGCGCGGGTTGTCTACCTGAGAGTCAATGAGCTCAAGCGAACGTCACCCGCTTGCCGAAGCGTCCGCGCACGAACTCCTTCGCCTCGTCGCCGATCAGGCGAGCCGGCAGGATCAGCCATTTCAGGTTTTGCAAGTGCGGCGACTCGACCAGGCGCGACGCCGACGTCGTTCACGTGCGTGTCACGCAAGCTCAGGCCCTCCATTTTGCTCAAGTGAGCAGCGTCCGCCAGCGCCTCGGCGCCCAGGCTGCTGATCGGATTGCCGCTCAGGTCCAGGTGGCGCAGACCGGCCAGGTCCGAGCACTTCGCCAGCGCCGTGCGCCGATGGCGTTGATGCCGATGTCGTGCAGCACCAGGGACATCAGCCCCGCCAGATGCCGGCTCGCCAGCAAGGCGCGGAGGCCCGGATTGCCGAGCGGATTCTGACTCAAGCTCAAGGATTGCAGCCGGGCCAGCCGGGAAGTGCGGGCCAGGTAGCCCGTGCCGGTGGCGGTCAGGTCGGCGGCGATCAGCGACAAGCGCGTGAGCTTGTCCAGGTGCGGCGAGCTGACGATGGCTTCGGCGCCCAGGTCGCCGATCGGGTTGCCGTCCAGGGTCAGCTCGACCAGGTTGGCCAGCGTGGGCGATTCGGCCAGGGCCCGAGCGCCGAGCAGGTCGATCTTGTTGGTCTGCAAGTGCAGCTCGCGCAGCTCGGCCAGGAAGGGCGAGCGGGCCAGCAGTGCCGCCCCATGGTCACCGACGTCGGTGCCAATCAGGTCCAGCGAACGGATCCGTCCCAGCGGCGGGCAGGCGAACAGCTCGGGAAGATGCAGACTGGCGTTGCAGGGTCGCAGTGTCTGGATGGGCGCCGCGGCGAGCAGGGCTTCGGCATGCTGCAAGAATACGCCGGCGTCGATGGTGATCTCCTCGACGAAGCCGCGGCGAAACTCGTAGTGCATGGCCCGCTCGGTGATCGGCCCGGCCCATTCGCCGCCGTGAAGCTGCCGCAGCTCCAGGTGCCGGCGCCAGAACTCCTGGTGCAGCGCCGTCCAGGCCCGGGTCGAGCAGCGCGAACTGGATGCGGATGAACTCGCCGAGTGGATCGCCGTGCTCCTCCAGCCAGTCGGCGAAGATCAAGCGCAAGCCGTCGTCGTCCGGCTGGGCCAGGATGGCGTTCAGGAATTGCTGGCGCTCGGACATGGCGTCAGTTTAGCGACTGTCAGGTAGATAACCCGCGCAAGCTCCGACCTGGCCAACGTTTGGCCGCCGCTTGCGGCTTAGCGCTCGCTGGCGGGCAGTGGCAACTCCCCGCCAGCGAGCGCTAAGCCGCAAGCGGTGGAGATTAACCGGCCAGCAGCGCCAGCCGCTTGACGCCGCCCGCCGGGTGTGCGAAGGTGGCGACATCGCTGCCGTGCGGAGTGCCGTCATGTTCCTGACCCGGTCGCTCAGAGGCCCGTGGGCCATCGCCGCCGGCGGGTTGGCCCTGGCGCTGTACTTCGGTTGGCTCGCCTGGTTCCTGACAGTTCGGCTGGCCCCGGAGCCGGTCGCCGAGCCGGAGGACGAGAGCGCGGCCGCTGAAGCTGAACCAGCAGGGCGCGGTCCTGCACGCGGAGAATGGTCGCCCGCTGGCCGACGCCGAGGTCACCCCGCTGCTGCGGCAACGAATGCCCGCTCCCGGCCAGCCGTTGATCGTCAGTGCGCCGGCCCAGCTGCCGTACCGCCGCGTCTATCAAGTGCTGCGACTCTGCCAGGCCGCCGGTGTTGAACACCAGGAGCTGCGCGTCGACGAGGCGGCCGGCGTCGTCGTCTACCTGGCTGCGGCGAAGAAGGACCCGCCCGGCGACATACCGTCCGATGAGGACCTGATGCTGCCCAACTGGCTGTTCATCCAGGCCCGGTCGAACGAGGCCGGCGCGATCGCCAAGATTCTGGTCCGCGGCATTGACGGCGAAGTCCTGCTGCCCGGACCGGCCGACCTGCCCCGCTACCTGCGGCAGCGCGTGGAGGCGATTCAGCCGCGCGATGTCGTCGACATCAACGCCGACGGCCGGCTGACCCACGCCGCGCTGGTCGAGGTCTTGCGCCACTGCCGCGAAGCTGGCTACGAAAAACTGCAACTGGCGACGCCACGCCGCTCACCTTGACACCAGGAGTCCGCATCATGCGTTTGCTTGCCTTGGCCATGCTGGGATTCATGCTGAACCCCTTGCTGGCCGCCGACGACTACACCTTCGGCCCCGACTCGATGGAGCAGGCCGGCGTGCCGAAGGGCAAGGTCATCAAGATGGAGCCGTGGAAGAGCAAGGTCTTCGCCGGCACCGTCCGCGACTGCTGGGTCTACGTGCCGGCGCAGTACGACGCCGAAGACGCCGGCCTGCGTCATGGTCTTTCAGGACGGCGGCAGCTACGTGAACGACAAGGGCCAGTTCCGCGTGCCCGATCGTGTTCGACAACCTGATCCACAAGAAGGAGATGCCGGTGACGATCGGCATCTTCATCAACCCGGGCGTCGTTCCCGGCCGCCGACGCCGAAGCAGAAGCCGCGCTCCAACCGCAGCTTCGAGTACGACACGCTCTCCGACCAGTACGCCCGCTTCCTGGAGAAGGAGATCCTGCCCGAGGTGGGCAAGCAGTACAAGCTGCGGACCGACGCGGCCGGCCGGGCGATCTGCGGCATCAGCTCCGGCGGCATCTGCGCCTTCACCGTCGCCTGGGAGCGGCCCGACCTGTTCAGCAAGGTGCTCAGCCACGTCGGCAGCTTCACCAACATCCGCGGCGGCGACGTCTATCCCGGCCTGATCCGCAAGACGCGAGAAGAAGCCGATCCGCGTCTTCCTGCAGGACGGCTCCGGCGACCTGGACAACCAGCACGGCAACTGGCCGCTGGCCAACCAGCAGATGGCGGCGGCGCTGAAGTTCGCCAAGTACGACTACAAGTCCGTCTTCGGCGACGGCGGCCACAACGGCAAGCACGGCGGCGCCATCCTGCCCGAGTCGCTCCGCTGGCTGTGGCGCGACGGCAAGTAGAACGTCCAGCGCTTGATTCGGGAACGAACAACGCTTGCGGTTTCGCGTCACCAGGCCCCGAAGGTGTTCTCGACAGTTTCAATCAGGAGCCGCGCCGTGGCGGTCCCCGCGCACGAACAACACCTGGCGAAAACGCCTCTCTGGTCGGGAGCATCTCTGCTGCCCGAGCTGCTGCACGCGCTGCCGCTCGCCGTGGTCGGCCTCGACCGGGAAAACCGGGTCACCCTCTGGAACGACGCCGCCGAGCGATTGTTCGGCTGGAGCGGCCGCCGAATGCCTGGGCAAGCCCCTGCCAATCATTCCCGCCGATGAGCTCGAACGCTTTCGCCGCATGGTCGACGAGGAGTTGAAAGGCGCTGCACCGCGTCGCCTACGAGATTCGCCGCCAGCGCAAGGACGGGGTGACGCTCGACGTGCAGCTCTGGACCACGCCGGTCCGCAATGACGACGGCCACATCATCGGCGTCATCGGCATCCTCAGCGACATCACGGAACGCAAGCGCCTGGAAGAACGGCTGCGGCACGCCCAGAAGATGGAGGCGATCGGCCGGCTGGCCGGCGGCGTGGCCCACGACTTCAACAACCTGCTCACCGTCATCACCGGCTACAGCGACCTGCTCTTCGAGTCGCTGGAAGCCTGGCGATCCGCGCCGTGGCTACGCCGACGAGATCGGCCGGGCCGCCGAGCGCGCCAGCGGCTTGACCCGCCAGCTGCTGGCCTTCAGCCGCCAGCAGGTGCTGGCAGCCCAGGTCCTCGACCTCAACGCCGTCGTCGTCAACCTGCGAGCAGATGCTGCGGCGGCTGATCGGCGAGGACATCGAGCTGGTGGTCGAGCTGGACCCGAACCTGCGCAAGGTCAAGGCCGACCCCGGCCAGCTCGAGCAGGTCATCATCAACCTGGCGGTCAACGCCCGCGACGCCATGCCGCAGGGCGGCCGGCTGACCATCGAGACCAGCAACGCCGAGCTGGACGAAGCCTACGCCTGGCGGCACGTCGACGTCCAGCCGGGCGCCTACGTCTGCCTGGCGGTCGCGCGACACCGGCAGCGGCATGACCGAGGAAGTCCGCAGCCGGCTCTTCGAGCCGTTCTTCACCACCAAGGAGCTGGGCAAGGGCACCGGCCTGGGCCTGTCGACCGTCTACGGCATCGTCAAGCAGAGCGGCGGCCATGTCGAAGTGTCCAGCGAGCTGGGCCAGGGCACCTGCTTCAAGGTCTACCTGCCGCAAGTGATGGAGCCGGCCAAGCCGGCGCGGAACACCATGCCCATGATCGAAGACACGCGGGCTCGGAAACCGTGCTCCTGGTCGAGGACGACGAAGCGGTCCGCGCCCTGGCCCGCACGGTGCTGCGTCCGCCACGGCTACCAGGTGCTGGAGGCCGAGTGACGGCCAGCAAGCGCTCGACGCTGGTCCGCGGACGGAGCGAGCCCGTCCAACTTGCTGATCACCGACGTGATCATGCCGCACTGAACGGCCAGGACCTGTATCGCCAGCTCCGTCAGCGATGGCCCGGCCTGCGCGTGCTCTTCATGTCCGGCTACACTGAAGGCGAGATCGATGCGGAGGTGATCGCCGCCGGCGCCGGCTTCCTGCAGAAGCCGTTCACGCCGGAAGTCTTCGCCCAGAAGGTGCGCGAACTGCTCGACCGCACATAGCGAAACACCAAGATCCAAGCACTGAATTGATACTGCGGCACGAATCAGGGCGAGCGTCGTGGCGCCAGCCCGACGTGTTCGGCAGCCTCGCACCAGGGCGACACGTCGGGCTGACGCCGCGACGCTCGCCAAAACTGCTAGTATTGGCGAACCGCCTGGCGTGGTCATACTTCCAGCAAACGATTAGAATGGCAGCGTGGCAGGGTCCTGGGGAGGTGGGCGATATGGCAGTCCGAGCGGTTCACTGGCACGAGGGGATGTTCCTTCGGCCGCATCACTTCCAGGCCCTGGAACGCTACTGGAGCCAGCAGCTCAACCGTGGCGACAAGTACGACCTGCATTACAACTGGGGCCTGGCGGCCATCGACCTGGACCGCGACGCCCTGGCCAACTATCGGCTGGTCATCCGCTCCCTGAAGGCCCGGCTGCGCGACGGCACCACCGTCAGCGTCCCCGAGGACGGCGTGCTGCCCACCCTCGACCTGAAGCACAGCCTTCGACGCAAGAAAACGCGGTCACGGTTTACCTGGCGGTGCCGGTGCTGCACCTGGGCCGGGCCAACGTGTCCGCCAACGGCCAGGCCGACGACGCCCGCTATCGCCTCGACACCCAGGACCTGGAGGACGAGAACACCGGCGTCAATCCGCAGCAGGTCCAGGTCCGTCTGCTGAACCTCAAGCTGCTGCTCTCGACGCAGGACCACACCGGCTACGAAGTGCTGCCGATCGCCCGCATCGAGAAATCGCCGAAGGCCGAGGCGATGCCGCAGCTCGACGAGACCTACATCCCGCCGCTCCTGGCCTGCGATGCCTGGCGGCCCTTGTCGGCCGGCATCCTGGAACAGCTCTACGACCGCATCGGCAAGAAGCTCGACCTGCTGGCGGAGCAGGTGGTCTGCCGCGGCATCACCTTCGACAGCGGCAGCCAGGGCGACCAGCTCATCTTCGAGCAGCTCCGCGTCCTGAACGAAGCGTCGGCCTGGATGGGCATCGTGAATTTCGCCCAGGGTGTGCATCCGCTGCCGGCCTACGTGGAGCTGTGCCCGCTGGTCGGCCAGCTGGCGATCTTCGGCGCCGACCGCCGCACCCCCGAGCTGCCGCCGCTACGATCACGACGACCTGGGCGACTGCTTCTACCGCGTCAAGCAGTATCTCGACAAGCTGCTCAGCATCCTGGTCGAGCCGGAATACAAGGAACGGCCCTTCGTCGGCGCCGGCCTGCGCATGCAGGTGTCGCTGGAGCCGATCTGGCTGGAATCGATCTGGCAGATGTTCATCGGCGTGCAGAGCCCGCTCTCGCACCGAAGAGGTGATCAGCCTGCTGACCAGGCGGGCCAGCTCGACATGAAGATCGGCAGCTCCGACCGGGTCGACGAGATCTTTCGGCTGGGCATGGCCGGCCTGCAGTTCGCCCATACTCCCCGGCCGCCGCGGGCCTTGCCGTCGATGCCCGGCCTGATCTACTTCCAGATCAACCGCGAGTCCCGGCAGGAAGAGTGGCAGAACGTGCAGCGGTCGCTTGACGCTGGCGATCCGATTGAATGAACACCTGATCGCGGGTAACATCCAGGGCCAACGGGTGCTGACCATCAAGACCGGCGGACAGACCAACACCATGCAGTTCACGCTGTACGTGGTGCCGCAGGAAGGTAAGAAGTAGGGCCGCTTGCGGCTTAGCCGCGACCCGCTGGCGGCGCCATGGTACTACCGGACCGCCGACGAGCGCTAAGCCGCAAGCGGCAAGGAAACCTCATGCGCGAGGAAATCGCCAACCTCGTCTACCCGATCCTGAATCACGGCATTTCGCTGCGCGAGCGGTTGGCGCGCGGCGAGGAGCTCGACCTCGCCACCGAGCAAGCCATGCTCAAGGGCTTGCTCCGCAGCGAAGTCGAGGCCAAGCGCGTCTCCGACTTCGGCACCGAAGGCGATATGAGCATGAGCACCAGCCGGGTCGATGGCGGCGGCGGCAGCAGTCGGCGCTCGGACGCCTTCTTCGGCATCCGCTACGCGCTGGTGTGCTGGCTGGATGAGCTGTTCATCGTCGATTCGGCCTGGAACGAGAAGCTGGAACGAACGCAAGCTGGAGACGGCGCTGTACGGCACCAACGACCGGGCCTGGAAGTTCTGGGAGCAAGCCAAGCATGCCGACGCCCGCAGCGGCAGCGATGCCCTGGAGGTGTTTTACCTCTGCGCCATGCTGGGCTTCCGCGGCGAGATGCGCGGCCAGGCGGACAAGCTGCTCGGCTGGACGCGGGCCACGCAGGTGCGCATCGCCAAGGGGCAGAAGCAGGAATGGCCGGTGCCCGCCGACCGCAACGTCAACACCCACGTGCCGCCGCTGCGGGGCCGGGAAAAGCTGCAGAAGATGGTGCTGGCGCTGGCGGTCTTCGTGCTGATTTTCATCCCGTTCCTGGCGTTCTACGTCGTCCGCCACTTTCTGGGATCATAGAGTATCGCCGCTTGCGGCTTAGGAGGCGCAGAGCAACAACTTCCCGATTTCTGCTGGGCTTCCGGTTACCCCGAAGGGGTTCGATATCAAAGCCCAGGGTCGCGCAGCGCACCCTGGGTTGATGTTCGCAACAACCGTCTACCCCGAAGGGGTTGCATCGGAGACGCAGGATGGCGATCCAACCCCTTCGGGGTAGATCGATGAGAAGATGGGGCCTTTTGACCCAGGGTGCGCTGCGCGACCCTGGGCTTTGGTATTCAACCCCTTCGGGGTAGCCAATCAAATCGGGAAGATTTTCTTCGGCGATTGCTTTGCGCTCGCTTCCGGTGTGGCGCTAAGCCGCAAGTGACGGGAGAACAAGAAAGCTCATGCTCGGATTCCTCGAAAACCTGGCCGCCGGCTTCTGGGACTTCATCCGCCGGGTCGTCGGCCTGGTGCTGCCCTTCTTTTCCCAGGCCGGGGAATACAAGGGCATATCGCCGGCCACTCGCCGAGCCTTGCACGTCTTGATCGTGCTGCTCATCGTGGCGGGCGCTATATGGCGTCAGCGTCTGGCTGGACCTGGGCCGTTTCCTGGTCGCCGACCACCGCCTTCCTGCGCAATTTCTGGCTGTCGATCCTCTTCCTCCTGGTTTATGCCCTGTTCTGGCTGGCCTACTGGCTCCTGAAGCTGCTGGGGCCGGAGGAACAGGTTTCCGAATTTCCCGATATCGACCGCGCCTGGGAGGAGGCGGTGGCATCGCTGCGTGACAAAGGCATCGCCCTGGCGGACGCGCCGCTCTTCCTGGTGCTGGGTCGGCCGATCGCCGGCGAAGCGCCGCTCTTCGACGCCGCCCAGTTCAAGTTCGCCGTCGTGGGCGAGCCGAAGCGTGACGCGCCGCTGCATGTCTACGCACATCGTGACGGCATCTACGTCACCTGCACAGGGGCGTCGCTCCTGGGCGAGCTGTCGCGGATCGTGGCGGGCGAAAGCGGCGACGACGATGGCCGTGCCCCGGCGCCGTCCGCCGATGGCGCCGACGAGGAGGACGACGCCCAGTTCAAGACGCTGGCGCCGAAGGGTCGGCTGAAGAACGTGCAGAACATCCTGGCGGCGGCCCGCGAGGAAGGCCGTGGGCCAGATCAACTGAGCGAGTCGGAGCGGGCCGAAATTCGCGGCCTGGTCTCCGAGGAAGAGGCGGCCCATAAGAAAGCCAAGGCCAGGCCGTCGCTCATCAAGAACCCGGGGCGGGTCGGCGCAGTGCAACGCCCGCTTCCGCCACCTGTGCCGGCTGATCGTCCGCGACCGCCGGCCCTATCTGCCCGCTCAACGGCATGATGGTCGTGCTGCCCATCGCCGTCACTGACAGCGAGGAGGAAGCCAACCAGGCGATTTCGCTCTGTCAGCAAGAGCTGCAAGCGGCCCGCGACATGCTGCAGCTCGAGCTGTCCGCTGTTCGTGATGATCTGCGACCTGGAGACCGTGCCGGGCTTCGCCGAGTTCTTCGAGCAGTTCCCCGCCGACCAGCGGCAGCGCCGCATGGGCCAGCGCTTCCCGCTGGCGCCGGACATCGACGACGCCAAGGTCCCCGGCATGGTCGAAGGCGGCACCGAATGGATCTGCGAAGGCATCTTCCCCGCCTACATCTACAAGCAATTCAAGGTAGAGAGCAGCGACCCGACGGAGGTGCTGCACGATAATACGCAGCTCTTCAAGTTCCTCTACAGCCTGCACCGGCGCCGCGATCACCTGGGCCGGGTGGTGGGCCGCGGCCTGGCGAGTCAATCCAAGGTCTTCTTCCTGGGCGGCTGCTACGTGGCCGGCACCAGCCGCGAAGCCGCCGGCCTTCGTGCCCGGCGTCTTCCGCCGCCTGAGCGAAAGCCAGAGCGCCGTCGCCTGGACGCCGCAAGCCGTCTCCGAGGACGCCGACTACAACCGCTGGACGCAGTACGGCTACATCGGCATGGGCGCGATCGTGGCGCTGGTGGTCGTGCTCTTCGGCCTGCGGATGTTCCTGCCGAACAAGTGAGTGGTGAGTGGTGAGTGGTGAGTGGTGAGGTACGCCGAACGAGGGATTCAGGCGAATGTGCAGGTATAGATCGGTCTTTTCATCAGATTTGCCATCCTTGCATTCTTGAAGGCAGACTTCAAAAATGCAAGGACGCTATCCGGCCGGCTCGACGACGCGCACAGCGCGGGGCAAGCTGACGGCCGTGGCGATCACCAGCACCAGATAGGAAACGTGGAGCGCCACCGGAAACAACGCCAGTTGCTGCTCCACCAGGGCCCGGCCTGTCGGGGCGATCAGCCACACGGCGGCGAAAGGCAGCACCCAGAACTCGTCGTGCACTCCGGCATGTCGCCACAGCAAGATGCCTGGCACGATCAGGATGGCCCAATCGTAGAGCAGCATGTAGGGCGAGATGCAGGCGCCGATGAGCACCGCTGCCGCGAACGACAGCGGCAACGATGGCTGCCGGCGCGAAGAGCGCCAGCACGACCAATCCCACAACGATCACCACGACCTGAGCCGTTTCCGCCAAGGTCCGCTGACCGGGTAGCAGGGTCAGCACCAGGCCGCGAATCGTGTACTGGACCTGCACATGGTAATCGGCGCGGTAGATCCAGTGGGCCAGCTTGTCGCGGCTCAGGTCCGCATAGGCACTGAGGGCTTCCGGCATGAGCAGCCAGGTCAAGGCTAGCACGAGCGTGCCGCCGCAGGCCAGGCCCAGCAGAGCGGGCCACCAGCGTCGCGCCTGCATCAGCCAGAGCATGCCGACTCCCAGCAGCAAGTGGGGTTTGTAGAGAATCAGGCTAGCGGTCAAGCCCGCCAGGAACGGCCGATCGCGCCGCAGCAGCCCATAAACGATGCCGAAGAGGCCGGCAGTCAGCAAGCTGTTCTGCCCATTCTTGATGGCGGAGAAGATGGGAAAGAAGCACAGGACCGCCGCCAGTGTTTGCCAGCGCCATTTGTCTTCCAGTCCCGCCAGGCCCAGGCAGAGAATCGCCAGCGAAAAGGCGGTCCACACCAGCAAGCTCAGCGGAAACGGCAAGGCGGCGAAGGGCGCCGGCGCGGCGGCGAAGAACGGCGGATTGAGGAACTCCATGATGGATTCCGGGTTGGCGTCATAGGCGTCATGCTGCACGGCCTGGATCGACTTGGGTTCGTACAGCTCGGCGGAGCGGCCCGTGAGCACCATGCGGCCCGCGCTCCAGAAGGCAATGTAATCGAGGCCAAACTGCAAGCCATTGGGAATGTACATGCCATTCACCCCGAGCTGGATCAGCCAGACCAGCCACAGCACCAGTCCAAAGAGATACTGGTACTGCAACCGCTCCGCCACGAAGCTGGTCACCGCCTTCATGCCAATGTTTCCTCAGGGGCAGGCGATAGTCTATCGAAGATGCAACTCCGACGCTTGCGGTTTCGCGTCAGCCGGCGGCCTGCGAAACGTCTGATTCTGCCGAGTCAGGCTCGAAAGCTCCACCTACACGGCCGTGCTTGCTTCAGGGGGAACCGTGAAGTAGCTTTAGGTGTCCGCAACCAGTCCGTTCCCCCCAGGAGAATTCGGTGAACCAGGTCAATCAGGTCTCGATCGAGGAGGCGCCGAACCTATCGCGCCGGCCTCGAGCTTGTCGGCAACCACCACGGCCACGCCGATCACGGGAGGAAGGGGCTGGGCGTACCTGGCCATGATGCTGGTGACCCTGGTGACCATCGATCTGGAGCTGCTGTTCACACGGGTCATCAGCGTGATGGCCTACTATCACCTGTCATTCTTCATCATTTCGATCGCCGTCCTGGGCATGACGGTGGCGCGCTGCTCACCTATGTCTTCCCGAGCCACCTGGAGCCGTGCGCCGCCTTGCCGAAGATCGCCGATTGGTTCTTCCTGAGCATCCCCTTGACCGTGGGCTGCGCCTTCGCCATCACGCAGACCGAATCGTCCAACTTGACCGGTGTACTGGCCCTGGCGCTGGCCGCGCTGCTGATCAGCATTCCCTTCATCTTGTCGGGAGTGCTGGTGAGCTTGACGCTGACGCGCTGCGGCTTGCCGGTGGGCAAGATTTACGCCGCCGACTTGCTCGGCGCCGGGCTGGGCGCCCTGATATTCGTGCCGGTGCTCGAACATTGGTCGCCGGGCGCCCTGGCGCTAATGCTGTCGGCCCTGGCGGCGCTGGCGGCCTGGGCCTACCGGCGGCTCTGGAACGTGGAAGGCAGCCGGCTGGCGCTGCTGTGGGTGCCGCTGATGGGCGTGGCCATCTGGGCGACCGAGGCCCGCCACAGCGGCCTGGTGCCGCTGAGCACCAAGGGGCAGCGCATCGATCCGGAAAGCGTGCTCTACCAAGGCTGGAACAGCCATTCGCTGGTGCTGGTGGGCCGGGTGCGCATGCAGTTGCCGGCGATGTGGGGGGCCAGCCCACTGATGAAATGGGACCCGGTGGACCAGGCACAGCTGACCATCGACGGCAGCGCCGGCACGATGTTCGTCCGCTTTGATGGCGACCTGAAGGAAGTGGCCTGGCTCAACTACGACGTCACGGCCGTGCCCTATCAGATTCAGCAGGCCGGTCCGGTGGCGGTGATCGGCGCTGCGCGGGGCGGGACCTGCTGGCGGCGCTGGTCAACGGCGCCGCGCCCGTGGTGGGCATCGAGGTCAATTCGCTGGTCCTCGACTTGCACCGGGGACTGGTGCCGGAGATCGCGGCACTCAATCAGCTGGGCCGGCACCCGGCGGTCACGCTGGAGCACGACGAGGCGCGCAGCTACCTGACCCGCACGCCCCAGCACTTCGACGTCATCCAGATGTCGCTGGTGGATACCTGGGCCTCCTCGGCCGCCGGCGCCTATTCGCTGACGGAAAATGGCTTGTACACCCGCGAAGCCTGGAATACCTTCCTCGACCGGCTGACGGATCGCGGCCTGTTCTCGGTCTCGCGCTGGCACCTCAACGAAGAGGTTGGCGAGACCACGCGCTGCGTGGCGCTGGCCGCTTCGGTCTGCCTGGAGCGCGGCCTGGCGCCGCGCGAGCACATCGCCGTGATCGCCAGCGACAAGGTGGCCAACCTGCTCATTTGCGCCAGCCGATCGCCGGCGCCTTGCGGCAGCGTCTGGAGGAAGTCTGCGCCAAGTATCAATACCAGATGATCCTGGCGCCGGGTCGAGAATCGCCGCTGCCGCTCTATCAGCGGCTGGTGGAATGCCGTTCGGAGAGCGAGCTGGCCGCGCTGTGCGGCCGGCAGTTCCTCGACATCGACCCGCCCACGGACGACCGGCCCTACTTCTTCAATCAACTGCGTTTCTGGCGGCCGGACTGGATCTTGCTCGGCCAAGCGGACCTGGGCTCGGTGGTGGGCAACCTCCGCGCCGCCCTCACCTTGGTGCTGCTCTTGCTCATCAGCCTGGCCGCCGTGGCGGTGGGCATCGTCTGGCCGCTCCGCCACGTGGGCTTGCCGGCCGGCTTGCCCCTGCCCGTGCTCCGCGCCGGCCTGCTCTACTTCGCCGCCATCGGCCTGGGCTTCATGCTCATCGAGATGGCTTTCGTGCAGCGCTTCTCCCTGGTGCTCGGGCATCCGACCTATGCCCTGGCCTGTGTCATCGGCTCCATGGTGCTGGCCACCGGCGTCGGCAGTTTGCTCAGCGACTACCTGCCGGTGAACCGACCCGGTTTGTTCATTGCTTATCCGCTGCTCATCCTGGCGGTGCAGTTCGTGGCCTGGATGCTGCTGCCCGGCGCGGCGACCTGGGCGATCACCGAGTCGCTGGCCACCCGCGTGGCGGTGACGCTGGCCTTCACCGTGCCCTGTGGCCTGCTGATGGGCCTGGGCTTCCCGCTCGGCATGGCCCAGATCATGCGCTACGGCGACGCCGTGGCCCCGTGGATGTGGGGCATCAACGGCGCCGCCAGCGTGCTCGGCGCCGTGCTGTCCATCCTGCTCTCGATGAGCCTGGGGATTTCGGTCACGTTTCTGGTGGGCATGGCCTGCTATGGGTTGATGCTGCTGGCGAACCTGCGCTTTCAGCGTGCCCTCGCCTCGCCGGTGGGACAGGCCTGAAGGCCTGTCGGCATGCCGGAATAGGCAATCAACTGCCGGCCCCCCGTGGCGCCTTAGTTGCGGATGATGCGGGTATCCGGCAGGAATTTGTGCAGACGCTTCTGGCCGGCCTCGGTCACACTGGTATCGTTCAAGTCGATCTCTTCGAGGGATTTCAAGCCTTGCAAATGTTCCAGTCCGGCGTCGGTGACGTTGGTCTTCATGAGCGAGAGCTTGCGGAGCTGGCTCAAGTCCCTGAGGTGGACCAGGCCCGCGTCGCTGATTTGGTTCTGGTACAGGTTCAGGTCGCCCAACCCCTTCATGCCCTGTAAGTGCCGCAGGCCTTCGTCGGTGATACGGGTATTGCCGATGTGGAGCTTGTACAGCCGGGGCAGGCTCTTCAAAGAGCTCAGCCCTTGGTCGGTGATTCGGCTGTTCAGGATTACCAGATCCTCCAGCTCCTTCAAGCTTTGCAGATGAGCCAGGCCGGCGTCGGTGACCTGGGGCCCGAGTTGCCGCAGTTCCTTCAGTTTGGTCAGGCTTTGGAGATGGGCCAGACCGGCATCGGAAATGTCATCGACGGGCAGGCTCAGCACTTCCAGCTTGGTGAAGCTCTTGAGGTTGGCCAAGCCCTCGTTGCTGATCCGCGTCCCGGCCAAGTTCAATTCACGAAGGTCGGTCAGGTCCTTGAGCGCGGCCAGGTCGTCGTCCTCCGCGCCTCGCCCCAGCGTGACCCGGATGATCTGGTTGTAGTCGGTGTTGAGGTCGTAACCGCCGCCCCCCGCCTCGATGCTGTCGATCGCCTTCCGCAGGGCGCTGGGGATGGTTTTGACCTTGCTCGGGCAGCCGGTCAGCCCCAAGACGAGACAGCCCACTCCCAGCAGCAGCACCGGTCGAGAATTCATGGTGGTCCTGGCCTGTTTGGCAGTGTGTCGACGGTATGATTGATTGTATCACGTCCGGAAACGGCCGTCGCCTTTTTGTCGGTGGCGTAAAAGCGCTCTTCCCTTCGCAGAGACTTCCGGCTATAGGGCCGCTTCCAAAAACTATCCATCCGCTACGGAGGTGGCCATGACCTGGCAATCGAGGGGAACCTGCGCCTTGACGTTGACTCTGCTGGGGCTGGCGGGCTGCATGCCCGGCATGCTGAATCGCGGTCCGGAAACCAGCTCGCGGCCGCCGGAGGAGCATGTCCTGGTCGGCTCCCTGGAAACGGTGGCGACCAGCACCGAAGACGTCTTGAAGCAACGTGACATTCGCTGCGTGACCACGCGGCACGACTACGGCGTTCACATCAAGGCCATGACCGCCAAGAACGGTAAGTTCTCGATTCACCTGACGCGCGAGGCGGGAGAACCGAGGCAAGCCGAGCGGGTGCGCATTCGCATCGAATGGGAGGGTGGTCCCAAGGAGCCGATTCACTACTTCCTGTTCGGCTACCTGGAAGCGCTGCCGCAGCACTAGGGAGAAGGAGCCAGGAATCAGGGGTCAGGAGCCAGATATGGAAAGTCCCTGACTCCTGACTCCTGATCCCTGACTCCTGGCCTCGTCACACGGCCGCGCACTTCTTCATGTAGCGGATGCTCTCGCGGGCGATCGTCTCGGGGTCGGGCGTGTAGTCGAACACCTCGACCGACACCCAGCCGGCGTAGTTCGCTCTCCTTCAGGGCCCGGAAGATCGGCACGAAGTCGGTGTCGCCGAAGCCGGGGCCGCGCTGGTTCGGGTCGTTGGCGTGGAAGTGGCCGGTGCGGGCGGCGTGGCGGCGGATCAGCTCCGGCACCGGCGTCGCCTCCGACGACATCGCCTTCACGTCGAGGTGCAGGCAGAAGATGCGGGTGGTCGATGCGGTCGCAGCAGCTCGACGGCCTCGGCGCAGGTGTTCATGAAGTCCGTCTCGGCGGGGCGCAGCGGCTCCAGGCAAAGCTTGACGCCGGCGTCGTGCGATGGCCGGCAGGGCGCGGCGGAAGGTGTCGACGGCGTAGTCGTGCGCCTGCTGCTGGCTGGCGCCGGCGGGGATCTTGCGCTGGGCCGGCGAGCCGAACACCATCAGGTCGCCGCCCAGGTCGCGGCAGCAGCGGGCCAGCTCGACGAGGTAGTCGGCGGTCCGCTGGCGCACGGCCGGGTCGGGCGAGGTGAGCTGCAAGCCCTCGGTCTTGGCCAGCAGCCAGTGCAGGCCGATGATCTGGATGCCGGCGGTCCTCGGCCTGCCGGCGCAGCTCGCGGCGGCGCTCGGCGGACACGTCGGTGATGCGCGGCGCCAGCGTGAACGGGGCGATCTCCAGGCCCGGTGTAGCCCAGCTCGGCGACGGAGCGGCAGACGCGGGCGTGGTCCCAGCCTTCGAACGTCTCATTGCAGATGGCGTAACGCATCAGCCGTGTCGTTCCTCGATGACTGGTTTGGGAATGCCAGGACCGGAGCGGCGAGCGCTGAGCCGCAAGCGGCCGCTAGTTCAAGATCACGTTGCGGGTTTCCAGGTGCAGCTCCACGGCGCCGGCGTGCGCTGCATCTCGTGGTAGAACTCGGCCGGGGTGTTGACCGGCTGTGCCGTTCACGTGGGTGATGATGTCGTGCACCTTCAGCTGGGCGGCCGCCTTGCTGTCGGGCATGCACCTCGCGGACGATCACGCCGGCGGGCATGCGCGGCACGCAGCGGCCTGCGGCAGCGTGCTCGACCAGGATGCTGGTGTAATCGACGCGCAGGCCGCGCAGCGCGGCGGGCCGCGTTGGCGGCGATGATCTTGCCGGGCACGTAGAACTTGGCCAGCACCACCGGCACAGTCGCGGCCGGGGCCGCTGCCGGCACGCTGATACTCCGAGCTGCACCGTGTTGCCCGCCAGCGGGTGCCGATGGCCAGGAACAGGTCGTCGTTCTCGCGGATCGGCTGGCCGTTGATGGCCAGGATGACGTCGCCGCCCTGCAAGCCGGCCCTGGCGGCGGGCGAGCCGGACGTCACCCCGTCGATCGGGCACGCCGCGCTCGTTGCGCGGATTGCTCGAACAAGCTGACGCCGAGGAAGCCGTACTCGACCTCCTCGCCGCTTGCGCAGCACCTCGATGATGCGCCGGATGCCGGCGTCGAAGGGGATGGCGAACCCGCCGGCCGTCTCGCTGCCGCTGATGGCCGCCATCGACGTGGTCAGGCCGACCAGCTCGCCGTGCAGGTCGAGCAGGGCGCCGCCGCTGCAGCCGAGGTTCAGGCGGGCGTCGGTCTGGATCAGGGTGCCGTAGTGGTGCAGCGTCTTGGCGCGTTCCGGCCTCGCTTGACGCTGCCGGGCGCCCGCCGGCGGAGGTTGCTGACGATGCCCCAGCTGGCCGCTGGGACTGCCGTCGCGAAAGCCGGCCGCGAACGGGTTGGCCAGCGACGATGCACCCACTGGCCCTTGCTGGACGCTGCCGCCGTCGCCGAGCTTCACGGCCTTCAGGCCGGGCGGCGGCTTCGAGCAGGCGGAGCACGGCCAGGTCGCTGCGGCGGATCGGCGGCGTGGATGTCGGCGTAGCTGCCCTGGCCGGCCCGGCAGGCGGACGAAGATCTTGGTGGCGTCGCGGACGACGTGGTCGCTGGTCAGGATCAGGCCGCTCTCGTCGATGACGATGCCGCTGCCGAACGATTCGGGCACGGCGGCGGGGTTGGCCAGGTCGAGCGGCGGTCAGCCGTTGATTCTCCGCTGCGTCGATGTTCGGCGACGGAATCAAGGCAATGCGTTGAAGCCGCCGAGCTTGCCGCTGTCGTTCTCCGGCGGCGTCATCGCCGAGCTGGCGATAGCGGTCGCTGCGCGAGACGAGGATGCAGGCGATGGCTGGGCTCCGCCTTGCTGGATGGCGTTCTGCATCGCCTTCTGCAAAGCCTCCGCTTCCTTGGGACCGGGGATTTCTTCCTCGGCGCGGGCCAGGCCCGCGGCGCACACCAGCCAGCACGGCAAGGCGAAGCGAAGCATGTTTCCTTCCCCGCGGGAACGGCGATGGATCGTTCCTATGTTGTACCCGGAGCGAGGAAGGGAATCCAGTTGCGGGGGAAAACGTTACAGAAAGAGCCGACGCCATCATCAATAGACAACCCGCGCCCTAATGCGTCACCTTACGACGCTTGGCGGTTTCGCGCTCGCCTGCGCAGCGGTAGACATATCGGACCGCCAGCGAGCGCGAAACCGCCAAGCGTTCGAGATCACGCAGCTTGCGCGGGTCGTCGGTTACTCCGCGGCCACCGGCTGGCGGCGTCCTTTGGCGGCGGGTTCCGGCTTCGCTTCGGGCGCCGGCTTGGCTTCGGGCGGCGGGGCGCCGTTGCTGCCCGCTGGGGTCAGCAGGCCGCGCTTCTCCAGCACCTTCTTGCTGATCTCCTCCACCAGGGCCGGGTTGTCGCGCAGGTACTGCTTGGCGTTCTCGCGGCCCTGGCCCAGGCGCATCTCGCCGTAGTTGAGCCAGGCGCCGCTCTTGTCGATGATCTTGTCCTCGATGGCCAGGTCGAGCAGGTCGCCCTCGCGGCTGATGCCGCGGTCGTGCATCAGGTCGAACTCGGCGCTGCGGAACGGCGGGGCCACCTTGTTCTTGACCACCTTGCACCTTGACGCGCGAGCCGATCGTCTCCTCGCCGTCCTTGATGCCGGTGACCTTGCGGACGTCCAGGCGGACCGAGCTGTAGAACTTCAGGGCCAGGCCGCCGGAGGTCGTCTCCGGGTTGCCGAACATGACGCCGATCTTCTGGCGAATCTGGTTGATGAAGATCATGCAGGTCTTGGTGCGTGGCGATGGTCGGGTTGAGGATGCGCAGCGCCTGGCTCATCGAGCCGGGCCTGCAGGCCGACGTGCGAATCGCCGATCTCGCCTTCGACCTCGGCCTTGCGGCACCAGGGCGGCCACCGAGTCGATGACGATGATGTCCACCGCGTTCGACTTGACCAGCATCTCGGCGATCTTCAGCGCCTCCTCGCCGTTGGACGGCTGGCTGACGAGCAGGCCTTCGAGATCGACGCCGATGCGCTTGGCCCAGCTCGGGTCGAGGGCGTGCTCGGCGTCGATGAACGCCGCCACGCCGCCCTGCCTTCTGGGCGTTGGCGACGGCGTGCAGGGCGACGGTCGTCTTGCCGCTCGACTTCCGGGCCGAAGATCTCGATGATGCGGCCGCGCGGCAGCCCTTGCCCGCCCAGGGCGATGTCGAGGCTCAGCGCGCCGGTGGAGATGCCCGGCACGTCGGCGAGCGGCTGCTCGCCCAGCTGCATGATGGCGCCTTTGCCGAACTGCTTCTCGATCTGCTGGAGGGCGTTTTTCAGTTCGCGGTCTTGGGGTTCGGCCATGATTCGACCTCGCTGGGTAGAGAGGGAGTTACATCTATACAGTGTACTTAGGATAAGTGAATCGGCCGACGAATCAAGGCCACTTCAGATATTTCTTCCACTTTCCGCGTCATCGGGCCGCCTGGTGACGCGAAACCGCAAGCGCGGTCGCTTCACCTTGGATAAGCTGGGCGGTTTTTTAGTGGCCGGTCTTCTCCCAGTGCGGGGAGAAGGCTTCTTCCTTGTGGCGGACACGATCGAGGGCCTCGGTGAGCGGCCGCATGGCGCGGCAGGCTTCGCGGAAAGCGGCGTCCGGTTGGCCATCGCTCTTGGCCTTATCGCTGGCCTGGCGGTGCTTCTTCACCGTGGACCAATCGACCTCCCACTTCTTGTCCTTGGCCCGCTGTTCCAGGGTCTCGGCCACCTTCGCCAGCTTGGTCATGAGCTTGGTGTCGGCCGGGCAGGCGGATTCGCGATAGACGCGGGTGCGCGGCTGATACTCCGGCTCCAGCTCCTGGCGTTTCTTCTCCTGGTAGTAGTAGATGAACAGGCCGCCGATGCCGGCGACGATGGCCACGGCGGCGCCCAGGAAGGCCTGCGTGCTGCCGGGTGATTTTTCATAGAGCAGGTAGGCGGCCAGGCCGGCTAGGGCCACGCCGGCCAGCAGGATCCACAGCGGCCAGGGGATGCCGCCTTTGCGGCGCTTCGGCGGCGAGCCGTCCTCGTCGGCGTCCTTCTTCTTCTTGCCCTGCGTCGACCTTGACGATGATGCAGGTGATGTTGTCCGGCCCGCCGCGAAGGTTGGCCAGGTCGATCAGGAACTGGCACGCTTCGCGCGGGCGGCAGGGTGCTGGCCACCGCGCCCATCTCCGAGTCGGTCAGCGGCCCGCTCAGGCCGTCGCTGCACAGCAGGAAGATGTCGCCCGTCTCGACGGGATACGGGCCGTTCACGTCGACCTACGACCTCGACGTCCGGGCCCAGCGAGCGGACGATGACGTTGTGCGGCGTGTCCTGGATCTCGTCCGGGTCGACCTGCTTCATGCGGGCCTTTTCCCAGACCAGGCTGTGATCGAAGGTGAGCTGCTCGATCTTGCCGTTGCGGACGCGATAGACCCGGCTATCGCCGACGTGGCCGACCCAGGCGCCGTCGCCGCGCAGGATCAGGCTGCTGCTGGTGGTGCCCATGCCCTCGAACTCGGGGTTCTTCTGGCCGCGCTCGTGGATGATGGCGTTGGCTTCGGTGAAGGCTTTCTGCATCGCCTTGACGATGCCTTCGCCGGCGTACTTGTGATAGGTGTGCGGGATGACGTCGACCGCCAGCTTGCTGGCCAGCTCGCCGACGGCGTGGGCGCCCATGCCGTCGGCCACGTGAAAGACATGCCCCTTGTCGAACCAGGTGGCCTGGTCGCGCGCCAGCAGCACCGTGCAGCAATCCTGGTTGTGGCTGCGCTTGACGCCGACGTTGGTCAGCGCCGCGTGCTCGAACTGGTCATGGCGAGTCACGGACCGATACCCCGGGGAGAGGGGGGATTCTCCATGCCACCATGCTATTCCATCTTGCCCCGGTTGCCAATCGTTCCATAGTGGATCAGTTTGGATGCAGAACGAAATCCATCGGCTTCCGAAATTGGCAAGAAAGAGATTGAAGGTGGATGACTCCTCCCCCTTGATGGGGGAGGGTTGGGGGGGGTGACGCACCCGGATGGCGGAGTATGGTCGTTCGATTCGCCTCGTGATGCAGAAGTCACCCCCCACCCGACCCTCCCCCACAAGGGGGGAGGAGTAGTCCAATCGTGCCGGCCAGTTTCATGATTGTTCGCGACCGACTGCGAGCGAAATAGAAACCACTTGGCTCCAACTGACTCACTACCAATTATCGATGCGGATCGGTCTTGACGATTCGAGTGAGGTCGGCTATCTCGCCGTCCATTCCTATCCCGATCATGGGCGGATTGCCATGAAACGAAATGCCTGGCTGCTGGGCCTGCTGCTGACCGTGGGCCTGACTGGTTGCGTCGACCGACGCTACGTCATCACCAGCGATCCGCCCGGCGCGGTCGTCTTCCGCGACGGCAAGTACCTCGGCGCCACCCCGGTCGACGACCACTTCGTCTACTACGGCGACCGCAACTTCACGCTCATCAAGGACGGCTACCAGACCCTGAACGTGGTGCAGAACATCCCGGCGCCCTGGTACCAGTACTGGCCGCTGGATTTCGTCACCGAAGTGCTGGTGCCCAAGCGCATCACCGATCGCCGCGAGTTTCACTACGAATTGCGGCCCCTGGAAGCGGTCCGCAGCGACCTGCTGCTGAATCGCGGCGAAGCGTTGCGGGATCGGTCGCGCAGTATCACGCCGCCGGCCTCGGCGAACGTGCCCCTGGAAGAAGCCATGCCCGGCGCCGTCATGCCGCCGCGCGCGAGTGATCAATCCAGCCGAAACGTTCGGATGATCTCGTCGAAATCGCGTTCCCAGAGAGTGCGGCGTCGCCAGGGACATTCGCCTTGGATGACGACGGTGGCGTCGCCGCGCTGGAAGACCGCCTGCACCACGAAGTGCTGCCAGCGAATCACCCTGAATCACATGAAACTTGGTGATCTTGCCCTGGAGATTGCCGACGGTGAGCAGGTTCTGGCCCGGCAGCGTTTCGATGCGCGTGCCGGGATAATCCTTGCTCTGGACCTTGTCGAGCTGCTGGCGGGCCTGGGCCACGGCGGCGTCCAGCGTCGGCTGCGGCGGCGGCACCATCACCACCACCCGCGCGGCATTGACGACATAGCGCGGCGCCAGCGGATCGGGCGCCATCAAGGCCAGGTCGACGTCGCTCGTAGCCCTTCTGGTCCTTGGCGACCTTCCAGACGGCGAAGGGATCGCGCAGCGTGTAGGCCAGCCGGCTGCCCGATAGCACCTGGGCCTTGGCCCGCTGCTCGGCCCAGCTCTCCCGCTTGTTCAGCAGCGCGAAGCCCTGCCACGGCGCTGTCGCCCTCCAGTCCCCAGGTCACCAGGCCATAGGCGATGCCTTGATGGGCGAAGAGATAGCAATCGCCGGCGACCGGCGTGCCGTCGCGCTCACCCTGGAAGCTCAGGCGCATGGCGTTGCGACCCGCCAGCTCGGTGTCGGCCAGCGACACGTAGGTACAGCCCGTGGAAGAGCTTTTCCAGGCGGGCGATGCCTTCTTCGCGCACCTCGCTGTCGCGCGGCGTGTGCGCTGCGAAAGTCCTTGACCCAGATGAGCAGCCCGGCCGGTCGGTCGCCGCGGCGCATGGCATAAGCCGCCGCCGCTGACTTCCTTTTTCAGGTTCCGGTCCTCCTGCCAGGGAGGGCCGGGGTAGGCGAAGCGGAAGTTGTACTGGTCGGAGCCAACGTTGGGCCCGCCCTGCGGATCGGACGTCAGGACGACGTCTTCCAGGCCACGGCTTGCGGTACCGGCTTGGGACGGACGAAGAACTCCCAGTAGCCGTAGCCAGCCCGCCGCCGAGGACCGCCAGGATGAAAAACACCTGCAGCCAGTTGCCGATGCCCATGGACGCGCGAGGCGGTGGGTCGTACTCCTCCGGGGGCGCCAGCGGATTCTCGTAGGCGACGACCTGGGCGGTGGGCAGAGTGGCGGTCGGGATATCGAAGGTTTGATGGCAGCGCGGACAGGCCACCCGCGAATATCCGGGCGGCGGCAACGGCGCCATGCTGCATCCTGGGCAAGTCACGGTGTTCATGGATGTTCTCCGCGCTTCGGGCTACTGCCCCCGGTGCAGCAGCAGCTCCTGGTGGCGCAGCTCCTGCAGGCGCGGCAGGCCGCCGCAGAGCTGCAGATACTCCGTGAAGTCCTTGACGCCGTAGATGTGCTTCGTCCAGGAACGCCTTGAACTGCTCCGGGTCGCGCTCCACGTCCAGCCAGTGCCGCAGGTGCTGCTCGTCGGAGAAGTACTCGTACGGCATGTTGCCGGGATAGCTGCCGTAGGGCACTTCGCAGACGGCGTCGACGCAGAAGAACGGAATCACGGTCCGCGTCGGGTCGCGGCGAATCTCCTCGTGCGGGATCAGCCGTTCGCAGGTGATGATGAGCCGCTTCGACGGCGCGGGCCAGCTCGAGGTCGGCGACGCTGGTGCCGCGCAGCCGGCTGTTGCCGTAGCGGTCGGCTTCGTGGACGTGGATGGCGGCCACGTCCGGCGACAGCGCCGGCAGGGCCAGCAGCTTCTGGCCGGTGAAGGGGCAGTCGATCACCTTGGCGGCGCTGTGGCGGAACGTGTCGGTGCCGAGCATGGTGCGGGCCGGCAGGAACGGCAGACCCATGGCGGCGGCCTTGAGGCGGACCGCCAGGGCGTAGTTGGTCCATTCGGTGCATTCGACCTCGCCCGACTCCATGACCCGCCGGGCGTGCGGCGACAGCCCGCGCGCTTCCAGGCCGACGACATAGGCGATATCGACGGCCGCCAGCGTCTGGCCGCGACCGGTCAGGTTGCCGGCGCAGAGGATCTGAAAATCGTGGGTGGCGGTGTGGCCGGCGAAGCGCAGCTTCTGCTTCTTCTGCCGCAGGATTTCGTGCACCACCGCCATCGGGCAAGCGATCGGCGCCGAAGCCGCCGATGGCCAGGTAGTCGCCGTCGTGGACCAGGCGCGTCACGGCGTCGGCGACCGTGGTCAGCTTGTCGGTCAGCGCGCGCGGCTTGGCGGCGAAGGACTCGCGCAGTGCGTTGGCGGATGGGTCGGTGAAGAGCTTGTTCATGGTAAATCCAAGCGATACAGCGTGCCATCGCCATTCGCGGTCACGGCCTGCTTGCCGTCCGGCGTGACGGCCAGGTTACGCACCGGCTGGCGCATCGGCCCAGCGGCGCAGCTCGTTGCCGGTGGCGGTGTCGAAGCATTTGACCTCTTCATCGGTCCCCGCTGTCACAAAGCGGTCTCCCTTCGGCGTGATGGCGAAGGCGACCACGCGGGCGCCATGGCCCTTCACCGCCAGCAGCGGCTTCTGCTCGCCGCCTTGGCGGGCGCAGGCCACCTCCCAGACGCGCAGCTCGCCGTCCTCGCTGGCGGCGATCAGGTGCTTGTGGTCCGGCGTGAAGATCAAGTCGCTGACCGCCTTGCCGGAAAACGCCACCAGGTCGCCCTTGTCGACCTTGCCGTCCTTCCAGATGCGCACCGTGCTGTCGGCGGCGCCCATGGCGACCAGGTCGCCGTCGCCGCTGATGGCCAGGCAGCGCACCGAGCGCTCGCGGTCGGCGAACTGGGCCAGCACCTGGCCGGCCGGCGAATAGCTAGTGAACTGGCTGACGGGCGGCTGGGCGGAGCCGGGGTTCCAGACCTGGATACGCTGGCCGTCGGGACTGACCGCCAGCGCCGCCACCGGACCGTGCGATTCCCAACCCGTCACCAGCTTGCCCGCGGCCACGTCCCAGACCTTGACCTCCTTGCTGACCGTGCCGCTGACCAGGCGCTTGCCGTCCGGGAAGAACGCCAGCGACGTCACCGTTTCCAGGTTGCCGGCGAGCACGGCCCCTTCTTCCTGGCTGGCCAGGTTCCAGATGCGGATGGAACGGTCGTCGCCGCCGGAGGCCAGCAGCTTGCCGTCGGGGCTGACGGCCACGGCGTTGACGCGGCGAATATGGCCGGCCAGGCTCGGCGTCACATCCCGGCTGGTGTTTTCCCAGAGACGCAGGCTCTGGTCGACGCTGGCGGAAACCAGCGCGCCGCCGTCGCCGCTGAAGCCGACGCCGGTCACCCAGTCGGTATGGCCGCGATAGCCTTGCAGCTCGGTGCCGGTCAGCACGTCCCAGAGGCGGACGGTGCGGTCGGCGCCCGCGGAGGCGACGAGGCGTCCATCCGGACTGAAGGCGACGCTGCTGACCCGTCCGCCATGCCCTTCCAGCCGGCGCAAGAGCGTGGGCGGTTGATCCGCGGGCAGGCTCCAGAGCCGAACCTGCTGATCGCCGCCGCCGCTCACCAGCAAGCTGCCGTCCGGGCTGAAGGCGAGCCCGCCGACGCCCAGGCTGTGGGCGATCACGCTGGCTGTCTCCTTGCCGGCTTCCAGGTCCCAGAGCTTGAGCGTGCCATCCGCCCCGCCGGACGCCGCCAGCTTGCTCTTCGGATGAAACGCCACGGCGCCGACGACCGCTTGATGGCCGGTCAAGCTCTTGATCTCCTTGCCGGTGTCGGCGTCCCAGAGCTTGACCAGCTTGTCGGCCCCGCCGGACAGCACCCGCTTGCCATCGGGAGCGAAATCGCAGGCCAGCACGGCGAAGCCATGGCCCACTAGGCCGCGCAGCTCCTTGCCGCTGTCGGCGTCCCAGAGCCGCAATGTCTGGTCGCCAGCGGACGAGAGGATGGTCTTGCCATCGGGTGAAAACAGGGCTGCGGTCACCGGCGCCTTGTGCGTCAGGACCTGGAGCACCTTGCCACTGCCGGCATCCCAGACGCGGACGGTCCGGTCGGCGCTGGCGGAAACGACGCGCTGGCCGTCGCGGCCAAATGCCGCCGACCAGACGGCGCCGGTATGGCCGGTGAACTGCCGCGAGCGTTCGCTGGTTTCCAGGCTCCACAGCCGCACGGTCTGATCGCGGCTGACCGAGGCGAGTTGCCGGCCATTTGGATGAAAGGCGATGCCGGTCACTTCATCGATGTGCCCTTGCAAGGTGCGGATGGATTGGCCCGTGACCAGGTCCCAGAGGCGGATGGCGCGGTCCTTGCCGCCGGTGGCCAGCAGCTTGCCGTCCGGGCTGAAGGCCAGGCAATGGGCGGGGCCGAAGTTGCCGGCGAAGGATTGCAGCAGGGTGCCCGCGTCCTTGCCGACCGGGCCGTCGCTCGGCGCCGATTGCCGGAGTTGCGGCGCATCGCTGCCGCCGACGACGGCCAGCCGCTTGCCGTCCGGATGAAAAGCCAGCCCGCGCCGCCGCCTTTCTCCCGGCTGTAGCATGGCTGCGTCTGCTGCAACTGCTGCTGGGCATGAACCCAGAAGCGGAGCATGCCTTCGCCGCCAATCGAGCCGAGCAGCTTGCCATCCGGGCTGAAGGCCACGCCGGTCACGCGGACCTGCTCGTTGGGGAACACGGCCAGTTGCTTGCCGGTCACGGCGTCCCAGGTGCGCACCGAGCGGTCGGCGCCGCCGCTGGCCAGCGTCTTGCCATCGCTGCTCCAGGCCACCGTGTTCACGGCGGCGGTGTGGCCTTGCAGCTTCCAGGTTTCCTGTCCCGTCACCACATCGTGAACTTGTACCTGGTTGCCGACCGCGAAGGCGATCTGCTTGCTGTCGGGACTGAAGGCGATGGCCACCGATCGGCCGGAAGGGTTGGCCACGACGACCGCCGGCCCGCTGAAGCGGATGGTCCGCAGCAATCGGCCGGTGCCGCTGTCCCACAGCTTCAGGGCCCCTTCCCGGCTGGCGGTGGCGAGCCGAGTGCCGTCAGGACTGAAGGCGACGTCGTCGATCCGCTCGGCGTGCCGCATCCGCGGACTGCCATAGATGCCCGCGACATGCTCCGGCAGGTCGGGCGGCAGTGCCGGCAGCGCCCAGCGCGCTTTGCGCAGCAGCTCGCTGGCCTCGGCCAGCTTGCCGGCCTTCAGTGCCGCGTCGCCGCGCAGGGCCAGCTCGTCGGCCCGCTTCAGAAAGGTCGGCGCAACTTGCTGGCGATCGCTGCCGCGGCTTGCCGTTCCGCCTGGAACTCGGCCTGCAGCCGCTGGACCTGATCCGCCGTGGGAGGCTGCGCCAGCGCCAGCGTGGCGATAGTCAGGGCGATGCTTGCCAGGTACGTGCGCATTCTCTTCGTCTCCGACCAGGGGCTGGCGTCATTAAGACGAATATAGACGTTGTTTGGTGCGCGTAACAGGGATTACGACGAGGTGATGTATTCGCCGCTTGCGGCTTAGCGCTCGCTGGCGATCAGATGCAACTCCCCGCCAGCGAACGCTAAGCCGCAAGCGGCGATACATCAGGCCCGGGCTTTCCTCCAGACCAGCGCCGCCACCGCCACCAGTCCCAGAATCGCCACGCCCAGCAGCAAGCGGCCGACCGGCATGGATGCTGGCGGTCGGGTCGATGGTACGCTCTCATCGATGCGCGACTCGCCAGGCGGCGGCGCTAGCAGCGGTGCCGCCAGCAACGAGGGCGGTGGCGCCAGGCACAGCGCCGCCACGCTGGCGCGATCGCGCAGCAGCTTTTCCGCGGTCACGGCCACCTCGGTCCGATGACCCGCGCCGGCCGACACCACGATTCGCAGCGGCAGACTTTCTCGATAGGTGAAAACGAACAGGCCACTACCATCGAGCCGCCCGGTCGTTACCAGGGTGCCATCGGGCCGAAAGGCATCCACGCGCGCTTGCCGTGCCGGATCGCCGGTCTCGAACCACGATTCAACGCGCACCTGCCAGAATAGCTCGAGCGTGGCGCTGGCCTCCAGGTTGTGGGCCCGGACGGGGCTCGAAGCCACCAGGAAAGCGAGCAGTAGCCAGCCGACGCGGGCCATACGGACCATCCTTCATCCCAGCATTTCGGGCTTCACTCGGGACAGGTAGCCGACCGTGAAACCGAGGACGATGCCCTCGATCAGCGCCACGGGTAAATGGGCGACCAGTTGCAGGGCCGCCCAGAGTCGCCAGTCCTGTTCGCCGCCCAGGATGAGCACCGCGCTGTTGAGCACCACCGTGGCCAGCACCGTCAGCTCGCCGAGCAGCAGTCCGAAGCGCAAACCCGATGTTTCTGCCCATTGAGCTGAGCGCCGAGTTGATTCCGATCACCTGGCCTCGAGCGTTGATCAGCGGTCCGCCGCTGTTGCCAAAATTGATCGCGGCGTCGGTCTGAATGTAGTCGTCCAGGCTCGGGTCGAACAGCTTGCGACCGATGAAGCTCACGACGCCAACCGTCACCGAGTGGACGTATCCCATCGGATTCCCGATGGCGCACACCCACTCGCCGACCCTGAGCTCGTCGGAATTCCCGAGCGGTGCCTCGGGCAAATCATGGCTTCCCGGAATCTTGAGCAGCGCCACGTCGATCGCGGGATCGCTCCCGACCACCTGCGCGCGAAACGAGCGTCCGTCCGCGAGGGTCACCGTGATCCGCTGAGCCGCATCGATCACGTGATGATTCGTGAGGATGAAGCCTTCGCGGTCGATGATGAATCCGCTGCCGATTCCCTGCCGTGTCGGATCGAAATCGCGGGTCCCGTCGGAACCGTCTCCGCGGCGGAGATAGCGCTGAGGATCCCGCGTGTCGGTTGCCTTTCGAGATCGCGTCGATGTTCACGACCGACGCATTGATCCGCTCGGCGACGTCTGCGAAGTTCACGACCGCCGGCCCGACGACAACGCGGCGGGGCGAGCGGGTTCGCCACCCGGTGGCATGGGGCGAGGCGCCGTCGCGACAATCGCGGAGGGGGTGAACTCACCGGCGATGATCACACCGACGAGGAACGCCACCGCGGCGGACAGCGCGACTGTAACAATCGTGAATCGCTTCGACATAACCACGCCCCAAAAAGCCAATCGCTACAGCTGCCGGGATCCAGCCGGTCCATCCGGGACTCCGAAAGCCTGAAGCCACACCGGCAGTCAGAGCTACCACCCAGCAGCTAAGCATTTACATTATAAGCGTCTTGAATTCACTCTCGCCGAGCGTGGGGACTCCAAGTTCACGCGCTTTCTCGAGCTTGCTCCCGGCGTCGGCGCCCACGACCAGATATGACGTCTTTCGGCTGACCGAGCCGGATACTTTGCCGCCGAGGCGCTCAATCGCAGCCTCGGCCTCCTCCCGGGTCATCGTCTCGAGTGTCCCGGTGAGCACGAGGGTCTTGCCGGCAAGCGGACCGGGAGTCTCCTTGACAGGATCGGGCTGCCGCGTGGTCATGTTGACGCCGGCGGCCGCGAGCTTTGCCACGAGCGCGCGGTTGTGCGGCTCATCGGCGAACGCCCGGATTGAGGCGGCAACGACCGGACCGACCTCGGGAACGGATTGCAGTGATTCGACGGGCGCGTCCAGCAGCGCGTCCATGTGCCGGAGATGGCGCGCCACCGTCGCGGCGGCCTTCTCGCCGACGTGCCTGATTCCCAGTCCGTAGATCAACCGGGACAGATCGTTGTCACGGCTGCGCGCGATCTGCTCGGTACACGTTGCGGCCGACCTTTCCGAGCTTGCGGGGGACCGCCCGATCCGAGCGGGGCGCCCGTGGCGCGACCACGAGCGCTTCGAGCTGGGCCGCTTCCAGGTGGTACAGATCGGCGAAATCCTTGACCAATCCCTGCTCGATGAGCTGATCGACCAGTGATTCGCCAAGGCCTTCGATGTTCATCGCGCTCCTGGACGCGAAGTGCTCGAGGCTCCTGCGCAAACGCGCCGGACACGACGAGTTCTCACAGCGCCAGACCACCTCCTCTTCGTCCCGGTGCAGCTCGCTGCCGCAGACCTTGCAGGTCGCCGGCATCACCCACGGCACCGAGTCGTCCGGCCTCAGGTTCAGAATCGGACCGACCACCCGCGGAATCACGTCGCCGGCCTTCTCGACGACGACGGTGTCCCCCTCCCGGATGTCCTTGCGAGCGAGATCCTCGGCGTTGTGCAGCGTAGCCATGGAAATCGTCGATCCCGCGAGGAACACCGGCTCGAGGACCGCGTACGGCGTGTTCGCGCCGGTCCGGCCGACATTGACATCGATCTTCAACAGCTTCGTATGGGCCTGCTGCGCGGGGAACTTGAATGCCGTCGCCCAGCGCGGGAACTTCGCCGTCGTCCCCAATCGCGCGCGAAGCGCGAGATCGTCCACCTTGATGACCACGCCGTCGGTGTCGAACTCGAGGCTCTTGCGGCCATCCGCCCAGGTGCGGCAGAACTCGACGACGGCATCGATGCCGGCGCATGCCTTGAAGTGCGGTTCGACTGGCAGTCCCCAGGATCGCAGCGCCTGCAAAGTCTCGGAATGAGTGGAGGCTTCCAGGCGTGTTCCAACTCCAGGCGAAAGCACCAACTGATACACGAAAGCCCCGAGCCGGCGGCGCGCCACGAGGGCTGGCTCCAGGTTGCGCATCGTCCCCGCAGCTGCGTTACGCGGGTTTGCAAAGAGCGGCTCGCCTTCATCCTCACGCTCTTTGTTGATGCGTTCGAACGAACGACGCGGGAGAAACACTTCACCCCGCACTTCGATGCGCCCCTCGAGCGCACCGCCAAGCGCGAGCGGAATGGCCCGGATGGTGCGGACGTTGGCCGTGACATCCTCTCCCCGTACTCCGTCACCGCGTGTCGCCCCGCAGGCCAAGCGTCCGTTTTCGTACGTCAGCGCAATGCTCAGTCCGTCGATCTTCAGTTCAGCCACGTACGCGACTGGCCGGTCACCGAGGCCAGCGCCACGACGCACGCGCTCATCGAACGCCCGGAGCTCGGCTTCGTTATAGGCATTGTCCAGGCTCAGCATCGGCGCGATGTGCTCGACGGTGGAAAATCCTTCCGTCGGATGGCCCGCCACACGCTGCGTCGGAGAATCTGGCGTGACGAGGTCCGGGTTCTCAGCCTCCAGCCGCTCGAGCTCGTGCAGCAGGCGATCGAACTCTTCGTCCGAGACGTCGGGCTCGTTGTGAATGTAGTACCGCTCTTCGTGGTACCGGATGTCCTTGCGTAATTGATTGATGCGGGTCAGCGGATCCATCGGATTGTGACGCGGCGCTGCTGGCGGGGACACTCGTAGCGCGCAGCTTCAGCTGCGCGTCTCTATCGATCTCTGGCGAGCACGTAGTCGGGCAGCGCCATCAGCGCATCGCGCTCGCGGCTCGGCGGGAACGCGGCCAGGCAGCTCTTGGCGCGGTTCGCATACTCAACCGCGCGATCGTAGGCGAGGTGGGTCGCTCGATGTTCGCGGAGCAGCGCGAGAATGTCGTCCCACTGCTCGGCGGATACGGCCCGATCCTGAACCACCTGCCGGATCAGGCGATCGGCCTCGTCACCCCCTCGCTGCAGCAGAAAAATCACCGGCAGCGTCACCTTGCCCTCGCGCAAATCACCGCCGATGGGCTTCCCGAGGGCGACCTGGTCCGCCGTGTAGTCGAGCAGGTCGTCCACGAGCTGAAACGCGATGCCCAGGTTGAATCCGTATTCGCGGAGCGCATTCTCGCGTTCCGGCGTGACGTCGCCGAGCTTTCCCCCAATCTGGGCACATCCACCGAACAGAAATGCCGTCTTGCGGCGGATGATCTCGAAGTGCTCCTCTTCGGAGATGTCCACATCGCCGGTCTTGGTCAACTGGTACAGCTCGCCCTCGATCATCCTGAGCGTGACGTCGCACAGCAGTCGAATGACCTCCAGCGAATCCTGCGTGAGGGCCATCGCCATGGACTTGATGTAGAGGTAGTCGCCCAGGAGGACAGTGATGTCGTTGCCCCAGCGCGAATGAACCGCCATGCGGCCACGGCGAAGATCCGCGCCATCAATGATGTCGTCGTGCACGAGCGTGGCGGTGTGAATGAACTCGACGACCGACGCGTAGAGGACGGCGCGCTCGCCCTCGTAGCCGCTCAGGCGGGCTGCCATCAACAGAACCGCAGGCCGGACACGTTTCCCGCCGCTCTTCTGGATATACCGCCCCATTTCAGGAATCAGGGCGACGCGTGACTGGATATGCTCGACGAATTCCCGTTCAACGGCCTCGAGATCCTCGCGGATCGGCTCGAAAATCTGCGCCAGGTCGGCAGAGAGCGGGGAGTTCTGCATTATGTCGGCCAAGACGGTGCGTTACACACAGACCGCTTCACAATACTGAACTTCATCAGGGGGTGTCAACGCGCTAAGCCGTTTCTACTCTGTAGCTTCCGCCAAACTTCCAAAGAGCGTGTCGAAATTGTTGCCTAGCTGGGCGGAGAGATCCGCGACCGAGACGTTTCGAATGGCGGCCAGCCTGGCAGCGACCTCTGCCACGAACGCCGGTTCGTTCCGCTTGCCGCGGTGCGGAACCGGTGCGAGATAGGGCGCGTCGGTTTCGGCGAGAATCCGGTCGGCGGGCGCGATTCTCGCGGCGGCGCGAATGGATTCGGCCCGCGGGAACGTCACGATTCCCGCGAAGGAGAGATAGAAGCCGATATCCAGCGCAGAACGCGCCATCGCCTCGTCGCCCGTGAAACAGTGAAAGACCCCTCGCAGACGGCCACCGCCGGCGTCGCCCAGAATCTCGAATGTGTCCTCGGTGGCCTCTCGAGTGTGGATGATGATGGGCACCTGAAGCTCGAGCGCCAGGCCTATCTGCGCGCGAAATACTTCCTGCTGCACGGGCCGGGGAGAGAAATCGTAGTGATAGTCGAGCCCTATCTCCCCGATCGCACAGGCCTTGTGCTCGGTGGCCGCGAGCCGCACCGTGTCGACGGCCTCGTCCACACGCCCCGCGAAGTCGCCCGCGTGATGGGGATGCACGCCTGCGGCAAACTGAATGGCCGGCCACGCTTTTCGCACGAGACGCGCGCGCTCGCCCTCCGGGTGGTCGCCAGCAGACAGGATGCACAACGCGCGAGAAATGCCAGCCCCCCGGGCCCGAGCGACCACGGCGTCCAGGTCGCCCGCGAATTCCTCGCCCGCCAGGTGACAGTGGGAATCGATCATCTCACCCTGGTGCCGGGTGGAATCTCCTGGTCAAATCCCACGAGGGTCGGTTTGCCGCCGTCCGGGCTGGCGGCGAGGACCATGCCGTTTGACTCAATCCCCATCAACTTGGCGGGCTTGAGATTGAAGACGATGACGACCGTACGGCCGACGAGGCTCTCGGGTTCGTACGCTTCGGCAATGCCGGCAACCAGCGTGCGCTGCTCGGCGCCTACGTCAACGCTCAACTTCACGAGTTTCCGTGAATTCGGCACTTTCTCCGCGGTCAGGACCTTCGCGGTCCGCAGCTCGACCTTCATGAAATCGTCTATCGAGATCTTGTTGTCGACCGGGGCCGGCACCGGCACCGCTGGCGCGGATGCGGCTGGCACTGGCGCGACCGGCTGGGGCGGCTGGGCGCCCGTATTCTTCGTCTCTTCCACTCGCGTACTCCTTTGGTTCGTTTCAGATCGCGGCCACAACGCGTCCGCCTTGGCGATCACCCGTTCGCCGCCTGGCCGCCACTCGGCATCCGATAGACGGACGTCTGCCGCTCCCTTGTTCTCGCCAACCCGCCGCAGGATTTCCGCCGCAGACCGGGGCATGATGGGGAGCAGCAGGATGGCCGCAACTCGAACGGCCTCCGCTACATCAAAGAGGACCTGGCTCAGCGCGTCCGCGCGGCCCGGATCCCGCGCAAGCGCCCAGGGCTCGGTGCTGGCGATGTACTCATTCGCCGCGTCGATGATTCGAAAAGCGGCGGCCGCTCCCCCTTCGAGCGCAAAGGCATCCATCGCGGTCTGGTAGTCCTGCACGCCCGCGGCAGCAATCTGGGCGAGCCGGCCGGACGGCCCCGCAGCGACGACTCGCCCATCACGGTACTTCTCAACCATCGCCGCGATGCGGCTGACCAGGTTGCCGAGATTGTTGGCCAGATCGACGTTGTAGCGATCCTCGAATCGCTCCCAGGTGAAATCTCCGTCGCCGCCGAAGGCGATCTCCTTGACGAGATAGAGCCTCAACGGATCCGGGCCAAATCGTTGTGCCGCCTCCAGCGGCTCGATGACGGTGCCCAGCGACTTGCTCATTTTCTCGCCGCGAAAATGGACCCATCCGTGGCCAAAGATCTGTTTCGGGACCGGCAGACCCGCGCTCATCAGCATCGCGGGCCAGATGACCGCGTGAAAGCGCGTGATGTCCTTGCCAATGACGTGGAGATCCGCGGGCCACCATGTGCTGACCGACTCGGAGTCCGTGCCATATCCCACGGCGCTGAGGTAGTTGATCAGCGCATCGACCCAGACGTAGATGACGCTGCCCGGGTCGTCGGGCATGGGGATGCCCCAGGCCTGCCCGGCGCGGCTGACCGAAATATCCTCGAGACCCGACTCGAGCAGCCGGAGAATCTCGTTCCGGCGCACCTCCGGCACGAGGAACTCCGGGTGCCACTCGAAATGGTGGCGCAGCTTCTCGGTGTATTTCGACAGCCGGAAGAAGTAGTTCTTCTCGCGGATCCACTCGGGCTTCGTCCGGTGAATCGGGCAATTGCCGTCGATGAGATCCTTCTCCTGCTTGAAGGCCTCGCACGACACGCAGTACCAGCCTTCGTAGTGCCCCTCGAAGATGTCGCCGGCGGCGGTCATCTTCTTCACGAGCTCCTGCACGCCGGCTTTGTGCCGCGGCTCGGTGGTCCGTATGAAATCGTCGAAGGAGATGTCCAGACGTTTCCAGACGTCGAGAAACTCCGCGGCCATGCGATCGCAGTACGCAAGCGGATCCTCACCGAGCTCGCGGGCCTTCCGAAAGACGTTCTGCGAGTGCTCGTCGTTGCCCATCAGGAAATGGGTCTCGATCCCGCAAAGCCGCTTGTAACGCGCGATGACGTCGGCGGCAATCTTCTCGTACGCCGTCCCAAGATGCGGGCGGCTGTTCACGTAATCGATAGCCGTCGTCAAGTAGAAACGTGACATCATAGAATCCTGGTGAATCAGCTCCCCTGCGCCTCGAGCCACGCCTTGATCGCGATCGCCTGCACGTCTTTAATGGCCATGCCGCGTTCGGTGGCGATCCTGGCGCAATCATCGAATTCCGCGGCGGCATTCAGCACGCGTCCGTTGCGGCTGGCGACCTTCATCCGAAGCGGGCCGAGGGGCGTCTCGATCGAGACGACCCTGCGATCCAGCGTGTCGCGCCGCATTTCCTGATACCGCACTCCAATCGTCGTGGTATGCGTGAAGAGCACGGCCGTGACGGCGTCCCGTTTCGCCGGCGGCGCGATCACGGTGACCAGCGTTCCCGGGCGATTCTTCTTCATCTGAACCGCCGCGTAAAACACATCGAGCGATCCTGCCTCCGCGAGTCGATCCATGAGCGGTCCAAAGAGCTGCGGATTCATGTCGTCGATTTCGCACTCAATCTGGACAACGCTGTCCACTTCCGTGCCGTTCGCGCGCTCACCCTGAAGGATCCGGATGACGTTCGGCGTGTCCCTGGGATCCCTGTCGCCGGCCCCATAACCGATTCGGTCGATGCGCATCGACGGCAGCGGCCCGAATTCACGCGCGTAACCGGTCATGAGCAGGGCGCCGGTGGGGGTCACCAGTTCCGTCGTTCCCCCTCCATACACGGGAGCGCCGGACAACAGCCTGGCGGTCGCCGGGGCGGGCACAGGAAATACGCCGTGCGCGCACTGTACCGTGCCGCCGCCGACATTCAACGGTGATACCACGACGTCGCTGATCCCGAAGGACTCGAACGCATGCACGGCACCGACGATGTCGATGATCGAATCGAGCGCGCCCACCTCGTGCAGGTGCACTCGTTCGATCGGCGTGTTGTGAATGGCCGCTTCCGCCTCGGCCAGGCGTTCGAACAAATGGCTGGCCCGATCCTGCCCTGCCGGCGACAACGAGGACCGCCGGATGGCCGCGATGATGTGCTTCAGATGATGATGCGCGTGGCCGCCCGCTGACGGCGCCGCCGCCTTCTCGATCAGCCGGAACTTGGTCGCGGAGACGCCGGCACGGCTGACGCGTTCGGCGGTGACCTCGCCGTACTCAATCGCAAGGCTTCCCAGCGCGTCCCGGAGTCCCTGCAAGGGCAGCCCCAGATCGAGAAACGCCCCGAGGATCATGTCTCCGGATGCCCCGGAGAAACAGTCGAAGTACAACGTCGCCAACTAGAAAGTGCCTTCTTCCTTGAAGCTGTAGTACCGCACGTCCGCCAGGATGACGTGATCGATCACCTCGATCCCCATCAGCACGCCGGCCGCCGCCAGGCGCCGGGTCAAATCCACGTCGTCCGGGCTTGGTTTGGGATCGCCCGATGGGTGGTTGTGAAAGAGCACCAGGGCGGCGGCTCCGGCGGCAGCCGCTGCACCGAACACCTCTCGCGGATGAACGATGCTGGCGTCGAGCGTGCCGACCGACAGCACGAGCGTGCGGAGGACTCGATGCCGCGTGTCGAGGAGCAGGACGCCAAACTGTTCCACCGGTCTGTTCCCGTATTGCGGCAACAGGAATTCAGCGGCAGATCGTGCATTCACGATCTGCACACGGTCGCGTGCCGGCCGTGTCAGCGTCCGACGCCCCAACTCGACGGCTGCAAGAATTTGCGCTGCGCGGGCCTGCCCAATCCCGGGGATTCCGCACAAGTCGTCGTATCGCGTCCGGACCAGACCGTGCGCTCCGTCTGTCGCTTCGAGCACCGCGTTGGCCATGTCGAGCGCGCTGGCGCGCGGGCGTCCATGCCCGAGCACGATCGCGAGCAGTTCGTTGTCGCCAAGAGCTGCAGCGCCGAGACGGTGCAACTTCTCACGTGGTCGATCGTGGAGCGCGACGGCCTTCATCGTACACCATACCGTGCTAGACTTTCGTGCTGATGTCTCGTCTGTCCGTCCTGCTAGGCACGACCATGTGCGCGGTCGTGCTCCTCGCGGCGTGTTCAGGACCTCCCCGGAAAGAAATCGATCAGGCGCAGCAAGCCATCGAGAATGCTCGCCGGGCGGGCGCCGAACAGTACGCACCCGAAGCGTTCGCTGCGGCCACGGCCGCGCTCAAACAGTCGAACGAAGCCGTCGACCAGCGGGACTATCGCCTTGCGCTTTCACTCGCGGTCGATGCCAGCGAACGCGCGCAGGAAGCCGCCAGGGCTGCCGCCGACAACAAAGCCAGCGCTCGCACCCGGACAGAAGCGGCCCTCAATGCGACGAACGCGGCGGCCATGCATCTTCAGGCGCGGCTGAAAGTCGCGCAGGAAGTGCGCGTCCCTACGCGCGAGCTCGCTCCGGCACGCGCCACGCTCAAAGAGGCGGAAGGCACTTTGCAAAAAGCGCGCTCGCTTCTTGCGGCCGAGAACTACACCGCGGCGACCGCGGCCATCGCGGGCCTCGATGGTCAGATTCGCTCGGAGACTAAGGTTGTCGAGGCTGCGATTACGCTGCGGACCGCGAGGCGTCCGGCGAGCAAGCGCTGAGTGACATCGCAGACATCGCGGCGCCATGACGCCGCGATGATGGCAGAAGCTGTCACGTCTCAGCCGGTGTGAGTCCGGCGAGGATCCGAATCAGACAGGCGCAAGCCACGCGGCTTCGGCAATGAGCTCGGCCCAACCGGTCAGAAACAATCCGTCATCCGTCCATTCGACCCGCTGCGAGCCCCCCGGGGAGACGATCTCGACGTCGCGGGCAGCGCCGCCGAACTGGATCGCGGCCACGGCCGCCGCGCACGCGCCGGTCCCGGACGCTTCGGTCGGACCGACCCCACGTTCCCAGATCAAGATCCTGACGCGATCGGGTGCTTCGACCGATGCCAGCTCGACGTTCGTGCCTTCCGGAAAGTGCGGATGAACCGACAACCGCGACGCAATGGTCTGCAGTCGCTCGGCGCTCACTTCTCCGAGTACCACGCACTGCGGGTTCCCAACACGCAGTGTCACGACCTCAATCGGCTGGCCACCCACGTCGAGCGTGGTTTTCTTCACGTCTTCCGGAACACCCATCGCGGCGCGGAAGGTATACCGGCCGTCCTCGTACGAGAGCAGTTCGAGGCGCTTGACACCGGCGTCTGTCTGAATCTCGATGGGCGCCTGTTGACCGGGCATCGGCACGCCCCGCTGGGAGGCAATCCACGCCCCGAGGCAGCGCACACCGTTGCCTGACACCTCGGACCGGCTTCCGTCCGCATTGAGAAGACGCATCGAAGCGCCCGCAGGCGTCGTCGAATAGACAATCAAGCCGTCAGCGCCGATGCCGCGATGCCGGGCGCAGATGGCCTGCGCGAGCGCCGGCAGATCTTTCGCGCGTTGCGACGGCCCGCGACTCCACGAGGACGAAATCATTCCCGAACGCGTGAGCCTTGACGATCATGATCGACCTCATTTGCGACAGAACGCCAGAAGGTGCCATCCGAAACGCTTGACGAGCGATCGCGGCAACGCGTTGAACGTGCCGACGAAGCACGTGTTGAAGAGCGTGCCCTTCCAGCCGCCATGGAGGCGCGACTTGACGGGAAATCGCTCCTCCACGATGCGCACCTCGCGAAAGCCCTTCAACATCTGCCGGAATTCTCCAGCGCTGTACTTGAGGAGCACCGGCGCATCCTCGTGTTCCAGCGGAACCTTCATCAACTTCGACAGCGCGTTCAACCAGGAGATCCGGTTGTACACCTGGAAGATCGCCTCGCCGCCAGGCTTCAGCACCCGGCGGCATTCATCGACCAGCTTCTCCGGGTTCGGCGTGTACTGGACAACGCCGTGCGCGTAGACCAGATCGAACGTATCGTCCGCAAACGGGAGCCGCTCGCCGTCCGCCTCGCGAAGGTCGGCCTGAAGGCCCTGCTGTTCGAAGTTCGTCCTTGCCAGCGCGATGGCCGATGACGAGAGATCCACTCCGGATACGATGGCTTTGCCTTTCGCAAACCGCGCAAGATCGGTCCCTGCGCCGCACCCGACTTCGAGGACATGCCGGCCGGCGTAACCATCGAAACTGACGAGCCGGAGCAAGTGATGGAGCTTCTCGAAATGGTACTGATCCAGGTCGGCGAAAAAGCCTGGCGAGCCGACCGGATGCGTCGTGATTTCGAGATCGTGGATGTGTTGGTTCCAGTACTTGCGAACATCGTCAGTGGATGCGGCCGCCGGAGAAGACACGAGGCCTACTATAAGATAAAGGTGAGTCCATGCGCGCCCGTGATCTCACACGCTTCGATGGAAACACGTACGACCTACTCGTGATCGGAGGCGGCATTCACGGGTTGGCGTGCGCTTATGAGGCCGCCAGCCGTGGACTCCGCACTGCGCTCGTTGAGGCGGCAGACTTCGGGAGCGGCGCGAGCTTCAACCATCAGAAGACCGCCCATGGAGGACTGCGCTCGCTGGGATCCGGTCATCTCGGCCGTGCGCGTGAATCCATCCGTGAGCGGCGGGCTCTCGCGCGAATCGCGCCGTGGTTCCTCCGGCCGCTGCCGTTTCTCGTTGGCACCTATCGATCCTTTGCGAAGAATCGGGTGGCGCTTCGGGCGGCATTCAAGCTCGATGCGTGGCTCGGCCGGCGCAGAAACGAAGGCCTCGAGCCCGAGCTCCATCTTCCAACCGCGCGACTCGTCTCGAAAGCGGCGACCCTCAAGCTCTTCGCGGGCGTCAGACCGCACGGTTTGACCGGCGGCGCGCAGTGGTACGACTACCAGATGGTCGAGGCCGATCGCCTGACGCTTGCCTTCGCGGCAGCCGCCGATCGCGCCGGAGCCGATCTCGCCAACTACGTTGAAGCCGTGGACAGCATCCGCGAAAGCGACGGGAGTCGCCGGAATGGTCGTGCGGGATCAACTCGACGACCGGCGGTTCGAGATCAGGGCGCGGGTGGTCGTCAACGCGGCTGGAAGCCGCGCGGGCGATGTGATGCGGCTCTTCGGGGTCGCGCGTCCGTTTCCGCTGCTGCGGGCGATGAATCTGGTGACCTCGAAGCGAGCGAGCGACATGGCGCTGGCCGCGCCTGCGCGGGACGGCCGCATGCTGACCCTCGTGCCCTGGCGAGGGCGGGCGCTCATTGGCACGAGCCAGTCTGCCGCACTTCGTCGAATCCGGATCTCTTGCCGTCACGGCCGCCGACATCGACGCCTTCGTGATCGACGCGAACGCGGCATTCCCGGCGCTCGAGCTCTCGCCTGCCGATATCACGCTCGTGCATCGCGGCCTCGTGCCGGCGATCGAGCGCGGCGGCCGGCCCGATCTGATGCCGTCGGCCGAGATCATCGACCACGGCAACGGCGCCATCACCGTGATCGGCGTCAAGTTCACGACGGCTCGAGGTGTGGCCGAACGCGCCATAGGTGTCGTGTCACGACGCCTGCGTCGCCGCCTTCCACGTTCCCGGACCGCCATCACACCGCTGCCCGGCGCTGCCATCGCCGATCACGAAGCGTTGGCCATTGAAACCGGCCGATCCTTCCACATGGACGTTCCCCTCCCGGTGATCCGTCATCTCATCAGGCTCTACGCCGAAGGCGCGGCTGAAATCATTCGGCTGACGCACGACCGACCGGACCTGCAGACGCCGATCGCCGCGGGCTCGGAGACATTGAAAGCAGAAATCGTCCACGTGATTCGCCACGAGATGGCGGCTCGGCTGACCGACATCGTCATACGCCGAACCGGACTGGGATCGGCCGGACCGCCAGCGCCCGAGGCGCTAGCGGCCGCGGCGCAGATTGCCGGCGCGGAACTTGGCTGGGATACAACTCGAACAGAAGCCGAAATTACCGAGGTGCGGCGCTTTTACGACATCGGATCGTGACCGGTGATTTGTGATCGCGCTACGGGATCGTGAACCCCTTGAACACCCACGTCGCGCCGACTGTCAGGCCGATGCTGGGATCGCGAGACGTCATTCCGAAGATCAGCCCGCCGTCGATCCGCACCGTGGACTTGGTGAATCTGCCGCCCAGTCGCATCGCGCCGCGACTTTCCGTACCGATCGGGGCATGGTCGCGCGTGTTGGCCCGCCCATTGATTTCGCCGACCAGCTCGAGGCCTTGCTTCACCGCGCGAGCGACCGAGAAGCCGTAGGTCAGCACGTCGTTCTGGCGATTCCCGTCGATCGGATCCGGAAGGATGCCGAGGCCCACGTTACCGACAAGCCGTATCGACTGCACGGTCTTGCCGATGAGCATCGACGCGAAAAAATCGGTGGTATCGAGGCCAAGCCCGCTCTCGTTGCTGGCATTGGGAAGTTTCGTTGCGAATCGCACGCCGAACGACGGCCGGCTCGGCGTTTCGGCCGCCACCCGGATCTTCGTCGCAATGACGATGTCCTCCACGTCGTGCGTGCTGTCGCCTGAGAAGTCGAGCAGGTCCGCGAGCGGAGCATCCTGCTGCGATTTGACCGCCAGCCTGTTGTAAAGACCTCCATCAATCTGGAGCTCGGCGATGGAACTGATCCCGAAGCTCACGCCAATCGTCGGCAGGCGCAACAGGTTGCCCTGTAGGCCCGACGCCGGATAGAAGACCTCGTGCAGCGCGTCAACTCCGCCTTCGAGCAGCACGAGTCCCGCGCCGATCGTCTCGGGATCCTCGGTCACCAGCGGTCGTTGCTGCGCGTAGGCAGACGATGCGCAGGTCATCAGGACGATGAAGATCGCGAACAGTCTTTTCATCAATGCTCTCCGGCGGACGCAGTTGGATTGAAGCGGGAAGCGTGAAGCTGAAAGCTACCGCTTGAACATTACACTCACCGCCCCTGATGCGAGTGCGGCGTCACGAAGTTCGGGCAATGGGTTGAGGCGGCGATCGAGCAGGTGGCGGCTGGCGACATTCCCCAGCGCGCGAATCATCGAGTTCTTCACGTCCGGATGCTCGACCTCGAGCTGGGCGATGAGCCGCTTGACTCTCTGGCGCTGCAGGCTGAGATCCCCGCACGCTGGACAGCAGCAGCTGACGATTGGCAGCTCTGCTTCCTTGGCGTAGTTGCGGGCTTCAGCCTCGGTGACGTGGACGAGCGGGCGAATGACGACGTGTTCGCCGTTGTCCGACACCAGCCGCGCCGGCATGGCCTTCAGCGCGCCCGCGAAGAACAGGTTGAGCAGGAGCGTTTCGATGAAGTCATCGAGGTGGTGACCGAGCGCAATCTTCGTTGCCCCGACCTCGGTCGCCAGCCGGTAGAGCACTCCGCGGCGAAGGCGCGCACAGAGCGAACACGGCGTGGCGCCGTCGAGCAGGTCATCCATGACCTCGCCGATCCCGGTGTGCTCGATCCGATACTCCCACCCGCGCTGCTCGCACGTCGTCGAGATGAGATCGTGCTCGATAGCCCTCGTATCCCGAATCGACGCAGACCGCCACGAGCGAGAACTGAATCGGCGCACGCTTTCTCAGCACGTCCAGGATATTGAGCAGCGCCCAGCTGTCCTTGCCGCCGGAGAGGCCGACCATCACGCGATCGCCATCCTCGATCAGGCCGTACTCGGTGATGGCCTTCGTGACCTTCTTTGCGAGCCGCGTTTCAAGCGGCGACTTGTAAGACATGGGGAATCAATTGCTGATTGTTGATTGCTGATTGCTGATTGAAACCAATCGGCAATCGAAAATCAGCAATCGACAATCCCGTAAGTTTACCCTACGACGTGAGCTTCTCCACCGCGTCGCGCCAGTTGAGCTTTCGTCCGGTGTCGAATGCCGCCTCGCCCATACGCCGGGCCGCTGCGGGATCTCCCATCGCGCGTCGAAGCGCACTGGCGAGAGACTGGGGCGTCGGTTCCGCGACCACGCCGTTGACACCGTCCAGCACGAGCTCCGCCGGGCCGCCGCTGTCGCGACAGGTGATCACCGCTTTCTTCGACGCGAACGCTTCTGCGGTGACGAAGCCATAGTCCTCTTCAAATGGTGGAAAGCACACCACCCGACACCGGGCCAGATGATCCAGCAGCTCTGCATCGGTGATCCGGCCTGCGAACGTGACGCGGTCGCCGACGCCGCGCGCCACGGCAAGCTCCTCGCAACGGCGAACATTCTTCGCCCTCGCCCGCGATGATCGCCCGCACGCCGGCCGCCTCGGGCAAGGCCAGCGCTTCGATGAGGAGGTCGGCTCTCTTGAGGCGGGTCAGCCGCGACACCATGAACACGTAGTCCCCATACTCGTCGCACCGATACGGACGCTGCGGCGCCGGTGGATGGAGAACGGTCGATCGAAGCTCGGGCCACATCGCGAGGCGGCTGCTGAATCGTCCGCGACTGGACGAAGAGCGTCGTCACGTTTCGCGTCAGCAGATATCTGTCGGCGGCATGAAGTGCTGCGCGCCGCACGCGCTCCTTCAGGCGGCCTGCGGTTCCAAGCGTGCCGCTGAACCGGTCCCAGAGGTCGTAGTACTCGCGCATCGTGTGATTCAGCCAGCACACGTGTTTGTGGTGGCGAACGGCGTAGCTGGGATAGCGCAGGCTGATCACCTGGTCGATCGGCTTGCCGTCGGCCGAGCCGACATCGGTAAACCAGGTGGCGAGGTACGCGGATGCCTGGCGGCCAAATCGATTCTGTGGTGTGACGATGATGTCCGCGGTGTGCCCGGCATCGCGGAGCGCCGGACCAGCGAGCGCGCGATCACCATGTGACCGCCTTCAACCATCGGGGGGCTGGACGTGACGACGGCAATCCTCACTGCGGGCTGCGCTTCGAGCACCGGCTTGACGCGGACGCCAAGGTACCGCGCTGTCGGTCGAGTTCGGATCGTAAAACACCGGCGTGAATCCGCTGCTGCTCGATACCGACGCCGTCCACAGCGAGCGCCTTCTACTTCCTTCTCGTATGGCAACCCTGGCGGCATCGGAACACGCAGGTCGCTGCGAGTCCCCCGGCTCGAGGTGGAGCGTCCTGGCTGCGTCCGCCAATCGTGACGTGCACGTCCGTCGGCACCGGACCGGCGCGTCACCGTGAACGTCGCGCGGCGGATCGGCTTGTCGGTCTTGATGATGAACTCGGCGCGTGCGCGGCCGCGAGTCCAGAAGCTCTTGTCCGCCTCGCGATCGTAGGCGTTGTCATCGAGGAAGTAGACGAGAAACCCAGGATCGCCTTGTCCCAGTGTCGCCAAACCAGAGCCGCGCGTGCTCGGCCTCGTTGTTCACCGGGAGATCGTTGACGAGCGTCAACTCGACCGGCAGCAGCCGGAGCGGACCGCTCTTCGCGTTGTCCGCCGGATGGAAAGATGCGGCAAACGGGATTGAGCACCATCGGCGCCACGAAGAGGCCTCCGATGACCCACGGCGCGAACGCCGCCCCGAGCGACTCAATCGGCGGCAGCACGAACAGCATGACGCCGTATCCGCTGAAGAAATATCGGTTGCCCACTCCGCCACCGTGCCACGTGTACGGCGTCACGATGATGAACGCGAGCCCCTGAAGCAGGCCCGAGGCCAGCACCAGCCATTGCCACCAGGGCCGGCGGCGCGGTGCCAGAAGGAATGCTCCGATCGCGAACATCGCCGGAAAGAAATAGCCGAGCAACCCGGTATGCCGACCGACGAAGAAGTATCCGAGGTTGTGCGTCAGGTTCGACACGAACGTGCGGGGGTTGAAGATGACATCGCCCATGAACCCCTCGCGCGACTTCGTGAGCCCGAGCTCGTGCTTCGGGACCTCGTTCTGGAACGGGAACTCGAAGTAATACGTTTCGCGAGCGCCCCCCTGATAGCTCCATTCGCCGGAGATGGCCTTGTTGATCGCGAACAACCCGCCGGCTAGCACCACGAACGCAAGCGCACTGCCAATCACCGTCGATGATTTGGTCGAGCGCGCCCGCACGAGCGTCCACAGCTGCCATCCAACGATTGGCGCGAAGAGCAGCGCGTTGGTCACCTTCGAGAACGTGGCGATGCCGAGAAGCACCGCCGCGATCACGTCGCTGCGCCTGCCGAACAACCACTGCATCCTCCCCGCCGACTGCTCAGGCCGCGCCACCTCTTTATAGAGCCAGCAGAAGTACGCCAGAAACACCAGCGAGAAGTTGAAGACCTCCGGCATCAGCCAGACGAAGTACACCGGGACGACCGACGCCATCACGAAACCAGACGCCAGCACTGCCGAGGCCACCGGGCCTGACCGCGCGTGCAGAAACAGATAGCCGCACAGAATGCACCATCGACAGGAGCAGCGCGTGCAGCACCAGGAAGCCATTTGTCCCGAATACCTTGACGAACGGGCGCGGCACACAGTGGATAGATGAACGACTTTCCGTAGTAGAGCCGATTCGGGTCTGGGATCGGCCGCGCCGCCGAGCGTCTGCCCCTTCTTCAGGAACACGCCAGACGGCCCGCTTGGAAACTCGCGCCAGACGCGCAACGAGATCGTCCTTCGTATAAGCGAGATCCCCATCCTCGGTAAGGCTGTAGGCCATCATGTAATAGGTAGCCTCATCGCTCTTGAAACCGAGGGCGGCGCGCGGAAAGTCGACCGTCAGCGCGAGCGTGCCGTAGACGCAGAGAAAGACGGCCGCTGCGACGAGCCCCGGCCGAATGTTGATCGATCGTTCGGGGGGATGGTCCACGATCATACGGGTGCGTTGCCCGTCAGAAATGACAAGTCGGATCCAAGCACGCCCTGGCGGTGCGTCGCTCTCGACACGCGATGCAGGAGATCGTACAAGCGCTCCATCTTGCGGACGAATGCCGCGATGTCGTAATGCTTTCCCGTCTCAAAGTGCCGCAGCTCGCAGGCGATCCCTTGTCTGCGGCTCGTCGATCGCCCTGATCAGCCCATCGGCCAGCGCGCGCGCGTCGCGTTTGGGCACGATCAGCGCGTCGCGCTCGTTCGTGAGCACGTCGAGCAGTCCGTCAGCGTCGGTCGCCACGATCGCCTTCCCCATCGCGAGGGCTTCGAACACCGTCAGCGGGGTGCCTTCCCACAGAGACGGGAACACGCTGATGTCGAACGCGGACACTACCCGCGGGATGTCCTTCGCAAATCCCGCGAAGACGAATCGATCGCCGAGGTTCAACGCGCGTGCCTGCTGTTCCAGGGATTCGCGAAGCGGCCCTTCCCCGACAATGAAGAAGCGCGCATCCGGCCGCTCGTTCAACACGAGGCGAGCGGCATCGACGAGGTATGAGTTGCCCTTCGAGTCGTGCAGCCGAGTCACCGTGCCGATCGCCACGTCGCTCGGCGCGATGCCCAGTTCCGCGCGCGCGGCCTGGACGTCCCCGTCCGATCGGGCGCGGCTGAATTCCTCGAGCGGCACGCCGAGATACACCACTTTGACCTTGCGAGGCGGAATCTTTCTGGCGCGGATCACGAAGTCCGCCGTGCTCTGCGACACCGCGATCGCGATGTCGGTGAACGGCTCGAGCGCGGTGTCCGCGGCCTTCTGGAACCATGGCGTGTCGGTCAGGTTGGCGTGCTCGTGCAGGATCGTGGGCAGCCGCCGCATGGCGCCGGCCATCCGGCCGAACGTCGTCGCGCCGTACCCGTGAAGGTGCAGGACGTCGATCCGCTTGCGATCGATCACCTTCAGCAGCGCCGGCAAGGTTGCGGGATCGAACTTCGACCTGTGGAGATAGGTGATGTCGACGCCGAACGACTCCAGCGTCTCCTCGGACACGTCCTTCTTCCGGAGGCTCACGAGCGACACGTTGTAGCGTTCGGGATCGAAGCGGGGGATCATCCACGCAAAGAGCCGCTTCACCCCGTGCATGCGCGATCCTTCCCATCCCAGGTGATCGCAGACCTGGAGGACGTTGAGCTTCACCGACTCTCCACGGTCATCGTTCGTGCGTTCTCCGACAACTTCGACCGATAGCATATAATACCGGTCCGCATGCGCGACTGGCGCGCGACCGCCTTCTTCAGCTCGCGCGAATCGCGTATCGTTCTCGCGGTCGCGACCCTCCTCATCCTCGTCCGATCGGCAGTGTTCGTGTTCTGGCCGCAGTCGTACTTCGACTCGGATCAGGCCATCCATGGCTTGATGGCCAAGCACATCGCCGAGCTGCGAGCCTTCCCGGTCTTCATGTACGGCCAGAGTTACCTCCTGGCCGTGGAAGCCTGGCTGGCGGCGCCGTTCTTCGTGCTCTTTGGCGCATCGGTCGCGACGTTGAAGCTGCCTCTGCTCCTCATCAACATCGTCGTGGCGATCCTCCTGATCCGAATCTTTTCGCGGGAGGTTGGCCTCAAGCCGGACCTGGCCCTGTTGGCGACGATCTTTTTCGTGCTTCCCGCGCCCGGGACCGCCGCGCAGCTCGTCGAGGCCAGCGGCGAGAACATCGAGCCCTTCCTCTATATCGTGCTGATCTGGCTGCTGCGGAATCGGCCGAACTGGTGCGGGCTCATTCTGGGTATCGGATTCCTGAACCGCGAGTTCACGATCTACGGCCTGGCGGCGCTCCTCACGATCGAGGCCGCGCACGGCGTCCTCTTCACGCGCGAAGGCATCATGCGGCGGTTGCGGATGTTCCGGACGACCGCCGAGGTCTGGCTGCTGGTGACGTGGCTCAAGCAGGTACTCCTCGGCAGCCGGCCCCGGCACGTCACTCGCCGACTTGTACCGCGCGCCCCCCGACAACGTGCGTGAGCTGCTGAACCACATCTGCATCGATCCCCGAACCATGGTAGCCGGCGTCTGGGCCGGCCTATCGACACACCTGCCGCAGCTCTTCGGAATGGCTCCCCAGCCGCTCGCCGACTACGCCATCGACAGCGGCGTCCGACAGGGATTGCCCTGGGGATTCCTCCTGCTCGTCGGGATCTTCGGCATCGCGGTCGTGCGCATAACGATGACGATCCTTTCCGACAGACCCTGGCGCCCCGAATACGATCCGTGCGCGTATCTGGTGCTCGTCGGATTGTTCTCGTTTGGCGCCTACACGCTGCTGCGCTGCGGCGTCATCGGCGTGATGCGCTACGAGCTGTTGTCGCTGCTCGGTGCGGCCGGACTGGCCGCATGGTATCTGCGCATCGAACGCAGTCGGGTTCTCGCCACGTTGTGGATCGCGCTGACGGTGGCCTGGGCGGCTGGTACGGGCTTCGGACAGGCTCGGTTATGGACCGAGTACCTGACGCACCCTCCGACAGGGGTCAAACGCATGGTGATTCGTAACCTCGATTCCCGCGGAATCCGCTACGCGTACGCAGACTATTGGCTCGCGTACTACATCACGTTCCTGACCGACGAGCGGATCATCGTGCATTCCACGGACTACATCCGGATTCCGGAGTACGGTCGAACCGTGGAAGCGCACCGCAGTGAGGCCGTGCGAATCCTGCGTACCCCCTGCCCGGACGGCCGCGAAGTGATCAGGGGTGTTTATTTCTGCTCGCCGTGACGCGGTCGGTGTGTAAACCGACGACCGGGGTCTGACCCCGGCTTATCCGACGACCGGGGTCTGACCCCGAGCAGCGGCACCGCTATCTCCGTGCAGCACCGGTGCGCTAGAATACCCGCCGGGCATGCGATGGCTCGTCGCCGCGGCGTTCTCGTGTCTCTCGTTCGCCGCGGTCGCCTCCAGCACCTTCGTTCCCCTCCGGGACTCAGCCGGCATTCAGTATTTGTTCGCGTGGCCCGGCACGTCCGACCTCGCCGTGACCGCGTCAGCCATGCTGATCGCGCTCGTCGGACTCTTCTTCTTTGTGCGCCGCCGTGCTCGACGCTCGTCTGAAACCACGCTGCGACTCGCGCAGAATGGCCGCTGGCTCGCCCCGCTGACCGCGCTCAGCTTGTCCGTGATCGGCATCCTGCCGGCCGTACCTGGTATCGGAGAGCACGGGGCGCCTCTCGCCTACTTCTTCTACGACCTGCGATGGTGGTGGCTGGCGCTCGCCGCCGGGTGGACGATGGCCCGCGCCGAGCCGCTGGTTGGATCGCCGGTACGACGCCTGTTCGACCGCGCGAGCGCCTGGGCACCGCCGGCGAAGCTTCTCGCCATGGACGCCGCGATCTTCATCGGCGTCATCACGTGGGCGATGGCTTCGACGCCGAATCTCCGGTTTATCGGGGCGCTCCATGGCGATGAGCCCAAGTACATCCGTTATTGCGAGGTCTGGTATCAAGGCGGGGGCCTGGATATCTCGGGTAAGTCTCTCTTTGCCGATCAACCACTCGACTCGTCGCCGCATCTTCTGACCGCAGCGTCGCAGCTTCCTCGAGCGATTGTCGAGGAAAGCAGTGCACTCCTTGTCGATCTGCGGGACTTCGCATTCCATCCATTCACGTTTCACTGGATCCGCGTCAAAGGCGGCAACGGCTTCGTCGAGGGCAAGCACGGCGGCATCTACGAGGTCTATCAGCCCGGTCTCTCGGCCCTGCTGTTCCCCGGTTATTTCGTCGATCGATATCTCTTCGGCCTGCACACCGGCTATCAGGGTGAGTTTCCAGACGAGCTCGTGATGACAAATCTCACGATGCTTCTTGTCTATGGCTTCTGCGGCGTCGCCTTGTTCAGGCTGTTGCGACATCTCCTGTCATCCGACGCGCTCGCCCTGCTGTGGGCCGCGATGGGCGTGCTTACGCTGCCCACGGGCGCCTTCGCGTTTCAGTTCTATCCTGAGCTGCCCGCGCTGCTCATCATCCTCGTCGTCAGCAACTTTCTGCTGGTTCGCGCGGCAGACTCGGCCCCGCTCGCCTCATTCGTGGCTGGTGGTGCAACCGGCGCGCTGTGTTGGATGCATCCGCGATTCCTGCTGCTGTCGCTCGCGATCGTCGTCATTGGAATTCTGCGGACCCGCGGCGCGGCGCGACGGGCATTCGTGGCCGGCTACGGGCTGTTGCTGCTGTCCGTCATGGGATTCGAATATCGCGTGACCGGCAGCTGGCTGCCGACTGCGCGCTGGGACGCCGCCAATACCGGCGGCACGTTGAATCCGGTCGCGGTCCCGATGAATCTGACTGGTTATCTGTTTCATCGAACGTGGGGGCTGCTGCCTCACGCACTTCTGCTGCTTGGCGTGACGCCGGGACTCGTGATTCTCGCGCGACGCCGCGCAGCGATGGTGTTCATCCTGATCGTGTTCGGGCTCTGTCTCGGCGTTCCCGCTGCGGGCCACACGCTCAGTGCCGCCGCGGGGACTCCCGGACGTCTCGTGGTCGCTGTCGTGCCTCTCTTCGTGTGGCCGGTCGCCGTGCTGGTCCGGCGCTTCTGGTCACAGGCCGCAGTGCGCGTCGCGACGGTCATCCTCGTGACGGCCTCGCTCGACGCCTCGTTGACGTACAACTGGACACACGAGAAGTACGTAGGAGCCCTGCACGGAAACGGGATGAGCGGCTGGAAACCGAATCTGATGTTCCCCGACATCTACGTGTCGCCCTCTCACATGTCGGGTTCGAGCATTGTAGTGCTGCTCCTCTGGATGACCCTGATCGGCCTGCTTTCGGTTCTTGTCCTCCGCTGGGATGCGGACCCTATCGAAGCAGACCAGTCACTCGGATGGACCACTCGAGCGATCGTCCTTGCGTCAGTCTTGACGATCGCCGTCGCCTTCACAGCCCTGATGGGCCGATGGTCCCACAGTGACTACTTGTTGGACGATCATGATGCGCGCCGGCTCGCGGCTCGCGCGTTGGTGAGCCTGGATCGCTGCCGCCTGTGTTTCACGTCACGGGACGGTCCCGTCAATTGGACATCGCTCAATCCCAACCGCGCCGACACCATGAGAGTCGAGCTGACGCCAGGTCGGCGGAGCCTTGACCTTCGAATCAACCTGGTCGACGACGGCGATCCCGACGCACGCTTCGGGCGCGTACATGTCGATTTCGGTGACGGCAACACCACCCCGTGGTCGGGCATCGTCGACGAAAAGCGATACGAGCATCAGTATCGGCAGCCCGGCCTCTATTCGATCGTCACCTGGTTGCAGCTTCGCGACGGCCGCACGCATCTCGATCGCCGCACCATAGCCATTGGTGCCGCGCAATCAGGAGGTTAGATGGCTTCAGCCGAAGACACACCATGGTCCCTGGCGGTCCGAGTGCTGGCGCTCGTGTCGGCGGTGCTGCTCGTCGTGGTCTTTCTCGAGGCACGAACCGTACGGACGGCGCGCGCCGAGCTTCAGCAGCTGCGAAGCGAGCGCGAGCAGACGAAGACGCTCATCGCTGCCGCATGGGCCCGTCAGCCGATTGACGAAACTGGCGGCGCGCTACGCTGGTTGGATACGTTTTTTTCGGAACCTACGGACGGCTTCGGGAAGAAGGGCGGACTGTGCGCGGATGGCAAGCTCGACGATCGCGCGATTACGTCCTATCTCGTGAGTGGATATCTGGCCGCTCGCGGAGCAGGCAACTCGTACGACGCGTCGGTGGCCGCCATGCGCGCGTCGATTGTGAAGAGCGATGCCTATCGCGCCGTCCATCCTGAGCTCGCGGCGCAGCCGGCGGATAAGTCGAAGACGCTTCAGAGCGCGCGCCGGGAACGTGTCAGCCACGATCAGATATCGGGAGGCACAGCGTCATCGCCGATCCGACTGAGTTTCGACGGCAGGGGCGCCCGGCACCACGTCCCGCTGCCCCACAATCCGTGCAGGCACGCCGACAGCGATCGCCCGTGCCGGCACGGCCTCGCGGACGACCGCTCCGGCTCCAACCACTGCCCCGTCGCCGATCGAGACGCCGTCGAGCAGCTTTGCGCCGGCGCCGAGCCACGCGCCAGTGCCAACCGTGACACCGGCCGAGCGCCGGGCTTGTGCGAGAACCGGCTGCGACGAATCGCTGAAGTCGTGATCGCCGCCGATGACGTAACAGTACGCCGCAATGAGCGTATCGCTGCCGATACGTACGGTGCTCGCGGAGAAAATCTCCGAATTGAACCCGATGTTCGCTCGATCCTCCAGGTCGATGTCGCCGTTCTTGCACGAGAGGATCGTGTTGCGGCCGATGAAGACGCCGTTGCCAATCGTGATCCCGCGATTGGACTCTCCCTTCGCATCGATCAGGCAATTGTCGTCGATGAGGACATCGTTTCCGATCCGGATCTTGTGCGGATGGCGCAGCACCACGTTCTGGCCGAAGACGACGTTCCGCCCGCAGGCGCCGAGCAGTGTCGGATAGAGAATCTGTCGAAGCAGCAGTCCGAGGGCCCCCGGCATGCTTTGAGACGCCAGCGTGATCAGTTCGTGCTTGATGAGGGCCGCCAGGCCAGGCCGTCCGACCACCAGCGCCGCGTACCTCTCCCGCGCCGACGTCCGGCGATCGAACAGCTGATCCTGCGCGCGCGTGATGTCGGCCATCGTGTGATCCCGGGTAGCATACCGCCGCTCGCGAACGAACCCAGTAGAACCCTGCAGAACCTTGCAGAACCCTGAACGAACCCAGTATCGAACCCTGCAGAACCTTGTAGAACCCTGTAGAACCTTTCTAGATCCAGTTCTGCTGCCGATACCAAGTGAGCGTCCGCCCGATCCCGTCGCGCAGACCAACCTCTGGCGAGTAGCCGAGATCCCGGCGCGCGCGTGAGATGTCGAACGCGCGGCTCTTCGTGAAGAAATCGACGCGCCGGCGGTAAATGGGCGGTTCGATCCCGAACGGAGCGCAGATCGCTTCACACGCTGCGCCCGCCATCCAGAAGGGCCACACGGGCAGATGCAGTCGTGGAGGCGGAACGTGTGCTTCCTCGGCCACGATACGCGTCAGCTCGTTGAGCGTGGTGACCTCCCCGCCTGCCAGAATGTAGGTCTTCCCCGCGGCCGCGGGAACGGTACCGCAGAGTCGAAAGCCCGCCACGAGATCGTCGACGTAGGTCAGATGGTAGAAGATGTCCCCGTTGCCGAGAATCACGAACCGGCGGCGGCTCACGCCGCGAAAAAGCTTGAGAAGACGGCGATCGCCCGGCCCGTATATCCCGGTGGGCCTGACGATGACGACTTCGATCCCGGTCGCGCGTCCGGCGTCGCGAGCAATCTGCTCCCCTTCCAGCTTGGTCTGTTGATAGATATCGCCGGGCTTGAGCGGGGCATCCTCGTTGGCTGGTGGGCGTTCGACGTCTCCGTGCACGCCGACCGTGCTGCAATGAACGACGCGGCGCGCCCCGCCCGCCTTTGCCGCTTCGATGACGGTCCGCACGGCGGTCGCGTTGACCGCGCGATACTCGGCCTCCCGCAGTCCTGCCTGACGGTAAATCGCGGCGACGTGATAGACGACCTCGACCCCGTCGGCCGCGGCGCGCATCGCATCGCGATCTCGCACGTCCCCGTGCACGATCTCAATCCCTCCGGGGTCTGACCCCATGTGTATGGTTTTAAGACCAGGGTCTGACCCCGGGGTCCGGACAAGCGCGCGGACCTGATCGCCCGCAGCAGCGAGGGCCCGAGTCAGGTGGCCCCCCGTAAACCCGGTCGCTCCCGTGACTAGGGCGCGCAACGCTCCGCCACGATGGTCACCGGCGACCCGACGAGACGTGTGACGCCGGCACGCGCCAGCACGCCTTCGATGCGGGCCGTCAGCGCCGCGGAGTTGACCCGTTTGTGAAGCGCGATCGGCAGCGCAAACTGCCGGTGAACGTTCGAGACCTTGAAGCCATGCGCGGCGAGCGCCTTGCGCACCACCCGATCGGAGAAGACACGATACGCCTCACCCCGGATGCCGAGGGCCGCCGCGAACCGGCGGGCGAGCGACTGCAAGGCCGCCGCGCTCCACAGCGCCGGATAGTCGAACACGACATGATGTTCCGCAACGCGGCACAACTCGGCGAGCGACTGCCGCCAGTCCGGTGTGTGCATCAACACCCGGAGGCAAATCACGGAATCGAACGATCGATCCGGAAACCCAAGGCCGTGCGCATCGCCGGTGTCAAACGTCACCTCCACGCCTGCCTCCTGCGCTCGACGCCTGGCCACAACCAGCATCTCGGCTGACGCATCGACGCCTGTGGCGCGAGCGCCCCGCGCGGCGAGCGCAATCGCCGCGCGCCCGGTGCCTGTTCCAACGTCGAGCACCGTGCGGCCGCGAACCGGCGTCAGAAAGGACGCGATCACCCGTTCCTGCGTTTCCGCGACGAGACGGCCGATCGGTCCGCTGAAGCGCATGGCATCGAACGCTTCGGCCATCGCCGGATCGGCATAGGCGGAATAGCTGTAGTGATCGGGCCTCGGCGAGCGCGCCGCGGTCACGCGACGCCCCCGGCGACCTGCGGCGTCGATTTCGTCGTCAGGTGATCGCATGCCTGCCTTGTGCGCGAGAGGTACGCCTCGTAGCTGTACTTGGTATCGGCAAGCGCCCGGGCACGGTCGCCCACGGCACGCGCGCGGTCCAGATCGGTGAGCGCCTCCACGATCCCCGACGCAAACCCGTCGGGGGTCGCGGTCGTCAGGATCGCGACCTCGTCGTTCAGCACCTGGGTGTGCGTGAGGAGACGAGTCGCCACGATCGGCCGGCCCGATCGCAGGTATTGATAGATCTTCAGAGGCGTGTTGGTGCCGGTGCTGCGAGGCGAGACCAGCACATCCGCCGCATCGAGAAACAGAGGGATTTCGTCTGCCGGACGCTGGCCGGCAAAGATCACCGCATCCGCGATGCCGGCCCGCGCGGCTTGCTCGCGTGCCATCGCCACCTGCTCCGGCCGTCCGCCCACCAGCACGAATCGGGCATCGGCCCGCCGGTCGAGCACCTGCCGCGCTGCTGCAAACAGGAGATCGAGTCCCTGGTACGCTTCGAACGTTCCCGTGTACAAGACGATCGGCGCGTCCTCCGTCAGGCCCAGCTCCCGCCTGATCCGGTGTCCCGATCCAGCAATCGGCGCATCGCCGGAGCCCGGCGCGTTCTCGATCAGCACGGCAGGAACACCAGGTTCTATCTCGCGAACAACCTGCGCCAGGTGCGGGCAGATGACCACAACGACCTTCGAACGGCGTACCACGAAGCGCTCGAGCCACGCGAACGTTCGGGCCAGGGTGCGAGACTGGCTGAAGGAGAAATTCGTGAGCTGCTGAGGCAGGCTCGAGTGCATGTCGTACAAATGCGGCACGCCCAGCATCGCCGCGATCAGGACGCCAAACCAGCTGCCTTCTTCATGCGAATGGACGACGTCGTAGCGTTCCGACAACGCGCGGCGGAGCGCGGTGCATGCCACGAGAAAATCGAGCGGGACCTTCGCCCAGGAAGGACCGATTCCAACATCCTTCACGAACGGCGGGCGAAGCGACCGAAACACCCGCAAGCCCGGCAGTGACACATCGCGGCCGAACGGATACGTCACGAGATCGACCGTATGGCCGAGCTCCGTGAGCGCGCGGATTCTGTGGTATTCGCTGAAGGGTGTCCCCCGGGGCTCGAAGAATGGCTCCGGAGCGATCATCAGGATTTTCATGAAGCGAGATCGTTGAATTGTAGGGAAGGGTACCCGAAAGGTCAACGTTAACTCTCGCAGTTTTCGCGGTTTAGTGGTACACTCCGAGTCTCGTCTGTGACCATTCAAAACCAGACTCCAACCGGCTCGCGCACTCGCAGCCTCATCATCACCGCGCTCAAAGGAACCGTCAGCATCGCGCTCCTGTGGCTGCTGTTCTCGCGCGTGGACATTGCACGCCTGTGGTCCGTCGCGCGGAATGCGTCCACACCGTGGCTTCTGTCGGCGCTGGCGTTGTATTGCGTGATGATCTTCGCGAGCGCGTGGCGCTGGGGGCTGCTCCTTCGCGCCCAGCATCTGGTTTTCTCGTTCCGGGCGCTGATCTCTTCCTTTCTCGTCGCAACCTTCTTCAACAATTTTCTCCCGAGCAACATTGGCGGCGACGTCATCCGCATTGCCGATACGGCGCCGGCTGCCGGCTCCAAGACGCTCGCCACAACAGTGGTCCTGCTCGATCGCGGGATTGGGCTGCTCGGCCTCGTCCTGATGGCGGCCATTGGCGCGACCGTAGGCCCGCGCTTCGGCGACGCCGGCGCGCTCGGGGCTGGCGTGTTGTGGCTGGGGTTTGGTGTCGCGGTCACGATCGCGTCCGTTGGAATCCTGTTCCCGGAGATGTTCACGAAGCTGCTTCACCCGCTTCGTCTGCTGCATGCTGAATGGGTGGATGCCAGGCTCGCGCGGCTGACAACGACGCTGGCGCGCTTCCGCGAGGCGCCCTCGGCGCTTGCCGGATGCTTTTCAGGCGCCGTGATCGTCCAGACCGTTCTCGTGGGTTTCTACCTGGCGATTGCACACAGCATGCGAATCCCGGTGGGATTCGCCGAGCTCGCGGTGATCGTGCCCATCACGTTCATCGTGCAGATGCTGCCAGTCTCGATGAATGGCTTCGGCGTGCGCGAGGCCACGTTCGGCTTTTACTTCACCCGTCTGGGCCTGCCGCTCGAATCGGCGCTCCTCGTTTCGTTCGTCGGCGCGGCGCTGATCATGCTGTTTTCACTGTCTGGCGGCCTCGTTTACTTCACCCGTCACGCGGGCAAGGCCCAGGGAGCCTTCGGCGCGGTCCTGGCCGAAGAATAAGTCCCAGCTGAGCTTGACCGCGGCGCCAATCCCTTCCATATTGGATAGTGTCCAGCCGGTCAGGCTGGTCCGTACAAGTAACAGAAAAGAAACCAACATCGGCCGGCCGAATCTTGACGCGCAGAGCACGAGCGTCTATTCTGGATGTGCTTCGCTCCCCCCAGCACTCCAGCTGCTCTACAGGCAAGTTCGCGTCCTGCCGATAGTTTTTCTGCGCGCGGCTGCAGGCCGCTGCACATCTCGCTAGGACAACGAACCGAGGACGTCATGAGGAAGAACCGAACCGCGGCAGCGACGGTGGGCGCTGCCTTGATCTGCGCGCTCGCCGGGTGCGAAGCGCAGAAGAGCTCCAATCCACTGAGCCCCTCGGTCGCCGGCCCCATCCCCGGCGTCAACATCTCGGCGCCCAAGCTCGTGGATCCCGCGCAGGGCTTCAAGTACAAGGAATCCCAGCAGCCCATCAAGCTGGTGATCGAGAACGCAACCACCAACGGCGTGCGGCCCATGACCTACATGTTCGAGGTCGCCACCGATTCGAGCTTCACGACCAAGGTGTACGCGCGGAGCGGCGTGCCTCCAGGTGATGGCGGCCGCACCAGCGTGCAAATTGATCGCCTGGATCTCGGCCGCGCGTACTACTGGCGCGCGAAAGCCGACGATGGCGCCAACGCCAGTCAGTTCTCGTCGTCGCAATTCGAGGTCCTGCCGAAGCCGCTGCTGAATCCTCCGGGCCCGGTTTCGCCCGTGAACAACGACCGCGCCGCCTCGCGTCGGCCGGCGTTGACGGTGAACGACTCGGATCGCAATGCCGCGATCGGCGAGGTGTCGTACGAATTCCAGATTGCGACCGATCAGGCGTTCACAAAAATCGTCGCGTCGGGCGTGTCTGGCGAGACTCCCGGGCAGACGTCATTTACCCCGAACGCGGATCTCGCCGTCGACCTGCAGCACTTCTGGCGGGCGCGCGCCGGAGATGGCGACACGACGAGCGCATGGGCCGCGACCCAGACGTTCCGTACGCCTAACGCCCCGAGCCCGGGTCCCGGACCCTCGCCGAATCCTGGACCGAGACCAGGAACGTGCGCCTCGAACAACGGACCGGCCATCGCCAGCTGCATTGCGGCCAAGTATCCGGAATACCTGGCCGCCGGCGTCTCGCTTGGCCAGCGTCAGGCGAACATGAGCTTCCTCCGCGATCGCATCATCGAAGCGGGCAAGTGCGGTGGGCTGGACCTTGGACAAAACCTGAAACGTGGCGGCCCGGATCTCAGCATCGACTTCCTGGCGTGGCGCCAGGGCGGCGGCGATATGGGAGTGGATCTCGCGGTCGACTACGACAACACGTCGACACCGCTGCGCCTCGGGTGGAGCGAGGCCGGATTCGGCGCCACCTACAAGCCCTTCCCGGTGGGGAGCTGTTCAGGGATCTGAAATTTGGTGAATTGGTGAATTGGTGAATCCGTGAATTGGTGAATTAGCTTCGCACGCGCTACCGCGCGTGCTTTCAAAGCAAATTCACGAATTCACCAACTCGCCGATTCACCAATTCACCAATTACTTTCTGAGTCGCAGATCGATCAACCGCGTATCGGCAGGCGCGCCGCCGATTGAAACATCCTGATACGTGTCGAGAAAGGCCGCCGTCTCGGGCTTCACCCTCTTCATTTCCGACCAGCGGGTCGTCACGAAATAGCGCGCCCCGAGGCGACGCAGGTTGTCAACGACCTGCGGCGACACGTCGGTCGGTTCGAAGCTCCATCCTTTCAGGTGCGCAAAATACAACAAGATGGGTGACATGATGCCGTAATCGTCCACGACGACGGCCACGGCATTGTCGTCGGTGATGACGTCGATGACGCGGCCCGCCTGGCGCATGCGCTCTGCCCCGTCACGCGGCAGGAAGAACAGTTGCGTCACGCTGCTGAAGTAAATGGATGCGACGGTCAGCAGCGCAACCATTGCCGCGTACGGCGCAAGCCGCCACCGGCCACCACCCAGATGGCGGGTGAGCCATGCCGGGTCAAAGAGCGGCCAGGCGGCTGCTCCGAAGAACACTGCGGCGACGACCACAAACGGCAACTGGTAGTACTCGTGGACGCGATGGACTTCGCCGGCGATGAAAAAGAAGACCGTCAGCGAGACGAGCCACGCGAACATGGCCCGGCGACCTTCCGATCTCCACAGGAGTGCACCGAGGCCGGCGCCCACGAACCCGAACGGCAGCAGCAGCACGTGGTAGAAGCGGACGAACATCCGTTCGTAGAAGCCTGGATCGGACAAGAGGGCTCCCGTGCTCCACTTCGAGTAGATGTTGGGCCACGGCCCTGGGCTGACATAGACCGGATACATCTTCGTGGGCGCGCCGAGAATGCCCATCGTCAGGCCGGTTCGCTCGAAAACAATGTGCGCTCTCCAGTACCACGCGGCCGTGATGGCGAGTGGAATCACGCCGGCCAGCCAGACCCGGGGATCTCGAAATGCTCTCCAGCCACGACCGTGAACGAGAAGCGCCACGATGGCCGGCCCGACAAAGATCGCCGGAAGCTTCAGCAGGCAGGCGATCGCGAGCGCTGAAGCACCGGTGACCATCCAGCGCACCGAGCCATTCCGGCTGAACTCCGCAAAACCGATCAACGCGAGAACCGTGAAGAACACCATCGGCGTGTCGGGAATGACGATCCGGCCGAAGAAGATCGCGGCGGGTGACGCCGCCATCAGGAAGGCGGCCGCTCTCGCCACCGAACGTCGTCCGTCCAGCGTGAGCGCAAGCCTGTACGTCGCCCAGACGAGCCCCATCGAAAAAGCAATGATGATCAAGCGTCCCACGATCTCGTGAGGCCCGACAATCCTGTAGACGACGGCGATCAGCGCCGGAATGAGCGGACATTCCGCTTCGAGGTAGCCGTGGCTGCCACCCCAGTCCACCTGCGGATCGAAGGGCCAAAAGGAGCCCTCGTAGAAGTTGCGCGCCATGGCGACGGTGTCGAGTTGGCGCCAGGCATGGGCATCGGTGAAGGGCGCCGTGAGGTGGAAGAGGCGAAGGCTGGCGCCGAACGCGAGGATCAGCAGGAACGCGACGCGATCGCGATCGACCGCCGTCCGCGTGGCTGCAAGCGGACGGACGGCCTGATCAAGAACGATAGTCTGGATGTGGTGCGTCCTCGGCGAAAAGCACCGCGGCTAGAAACGGAGGCGGCCGCCCACCCCAATCTGAAATCCGCCGACCGTCATCGAACTGCCCTCGATGTCGACCGAGCCCCAGGTATAGCGCATCAGTCCGCCGACGCCCCAGCGCTTGTTCAGAAGGTATGTCACGTCGACGCCGAAATTGACGCCGCCGGCTGTCTTGTCCACCTTCTGGGTCGTGACGCTGCTCACGGTCGGGCCTGGTTCCGTCACGGTGATCGCTCCAGGAATCTCCTGGCCAACGAAGAATATCGACGGACCGAACGACACGCCGACATCGATCTTATCGGTGACGGGCACCATCCAGACGCCCATGATGTTGAGCGTGTTCTCGGTGTGCTTCAGACCCGGGGCGCTCGTGGTCACCGTGCGCGGGTGATCGAAGACCGCGGGGTCCGGAATCTGCGCCGTGATCGCCGCGTCGGTCGAGTCGGACATGTACGAATAGCCGAGCGCGACCGCGAGATTGCTCCACACCTTGTAGCCCGCGCTGATATCGAAGAGGCCGCCCCCACCTACTTTCTGCGTGGACTTGATCTGCGCGGCCTCGTCGTAGAGATCAAACGTGGTGTTGGTTTCGAGGTTGTGGGACCCAACCTGACCTCCGACGTTCACATTCGCAAATCCCTTGTCGGTCCATTTCATCTGTGCGTGCGCGGTTGGCGCGACGAGTCCACAGAGCATCAGGCACAGCACGGCAGATTTTCTAATGTGCAAACGATTTACTCCTGGTTAGGTGACCGAGCGCGACCGGGCGCCCGAGAGACACAGGCAGTGCCAAACGGTCGCGATATTTTAGCACGGCAAAGTGGTGACACCATGAGGGATTTGTAGTATTATTCAGTAACGCACGGCTCTTCCCAGCGGGCCCAAATCCACAGTTGAGGTTCTACGAGATGCACCAGAAAAGGATCGTCCTTTGTTCGGCGGCGACTGTACTCGCCCTTGCGATCGCGTGTTCGAAGGGTTCGGAAACTCCAGTGTCTCCCAGCGTCACCGAGAATGGGTCTGGAAACGCGGGCCCGGACGGTTCGACGCTGAAGGCCACGGCACCAACCGCCGTATCTCCTGTAAATGGCGAACAGCCCGACGCGCTGACCCTTGTCGCGAACAAGTCGCAGGGCAAGTTCGACAAGTCGCTGGCGCTCAGCTATCAGTTCCAGATTTCGACGAACTCAGGAACGATCGTGCCTGAATGCACGCAGACCGTTACTCCGACGGACTCAGGATCGACGGTGTCCTATACCCCGTCGTGCCCGCTCGAATTCGACCAGCCGCACAAATGGAAGGTGCGCGCCCGCATCGGCGACAACGTGGGCCCCTGGTCCGCTGACGCCTCGTTCAAGACCCCCACCGGTGGCTACATCCGCGGCAACGAAGTTTTCGATCCGTTGACCAACGGCAAGACCGCGGGCGATCTCAATGGCCCCACTCAGTTCATCCCGGGCGAAGGGCTCAAGCTCGTTGATCACAACAGCTTCGTCCGCTATCGGATTCCCACGAACCTGCAAGCCGGCGAGTTCTCGATGATGATCAAGGGCGCCGACGAGGGCAGCGAGGGCGACAAGAGCAAGGTCTTCGCGATGCAGGAAGGCCCCGACGAAGGCGACATCACCGACGACGACTATCGGTTCACCGCCGAGTTGCGCGGGTCGCGACTACGGAGCGCCCGGATCGGTGACCTTCCGCATCATCTGCGGCGACGGCGTGTCGCGCGACGGCGGACGTACCCAGCTCAACTTCAACAGCTCGCGCTGGTATTTCTGGAAGTTCATCTGGCAGACTGGCAGCGCCAGACTTGAGGTGCGCGTCGACAGCGAGAACGGCAGTGTGATCTACAACTCGCCGATCAGCACGGGCAGCCACCCGTATCGTCCGGACCCGCACTTCATGTATCTGGGCGTCCCCGATGGGCCGAGCGGGCGGCAACGATGCGACGCTTCCCGGCGGCATCTACAAGAACGTCTGGGCGTCGTCGCGGCCACGGCCCGCCTTCCCGAACTGATCGCGGGTCGGGACGGAACGACTCAAAGGCAGGAGGCAGAGGGCCGCAAACCCTTTGCCTTCTGCCTTTTACGTTTGCCTTCCATTGAGGCGGCGGGATACCATGGTAGGTCATAGCTGAATGGCCACGAACACCTTCCGCCTGCACTATCTCGCAAAAACCGCCGCAGGCGTCCCCCGCGACCTCGTCAATACGTTCGTCAGCGCGAAGCTTCACGCGATCCGACCGACGGTGCTCATCTACAACTGCACCTGGGTCTGCGACGCCCGCTGCACGATGTGCAGCAACTGGAAATGGGGCGATCGCAAGTCGGACATGACCCTCGACCAGCTCGAGCCGGTCATGAACAACCCGTTCTGGGGCGCGGTCGAGAATCTCAATATCTCGGGCGGCGAACCGACGACCCGCAACGACCTGCCGGAGATGGTGGAACTGTTCCACCGCCATCTGCCGCGGCTGCGGAAGATCGGGATCAACACCACCGGCCTGACGCCCAAGCGCGCCATCCCGATGCTGACCCGCATCGTCGAGTTCTGCGCGTCGAAGGGAATCCTGATCAGCATTCGCGTCTCGCTCGACGGCATCGGCGACGTGCACGACCAGGTGCGCGCGGTCAAGAACGGCTTCGACAAGGCGTCGCAGACGATCGACGCGATGCAGGCGCTGTCGCGCACCCACGACAACTTCTCGTTCGGGATCGCGTCGACGATCTTCGCGACGAACCTGACCGACGCCGAGAACATCCTCGCGTGGGCGCGGAAGAAGGGGCTCGACGTCGTCTTCAACATGCTGCGCTTCACCGACGCGATGCTCCACAACAAGGAGCTCGAGGAGAAGATCGGCTTCAGGCAGCGCGAAGAAGAATTCATGCGGAAGTTCTTCATCGATCGCGTGCAGGAAGAGTCGGTGCTGAGCGGGCAGTCGTTCCTGTATCTGCACTACGCGGACATGATTGCCAACGGCTACAAGCGGACGATGCCGTGCCCGTTCCAGAGCCAGGGTCTGCTGCTCAACCCGAACGGCGATCTGCACTACTGTGAGAACTCGCAGAAGATCGGCAACGTCCTCGACGACGCGGCGGAGACGCTGTATTTCAAGGCCGAGAACCTGATGCACCGGGAGCATCTCAAGAAGCAGGTCTGCCCGACGTGCCTGAGCCCGTGCCAGGTGAACGTCGGCGCCATGAAGCAGTTCGTCCCCTACGCGAAGTTCCTGAAGCGCGCCTACCAGGTGAAGCGCGACCCCGCGCGTCACCTGGAGACGCTGCCGGTGGCGGAACAGGTGCGGTAGACGCCGTCCTTGCCACGGATTCTTCGAATCCTCGTCGCCGTTGTCCTGACCGCGATTGTCGTCTACGCCGCACATCCTTCAGACGTCATTCGCGCCACGGCAGGCGCAGACCTTCGGTGGCTAGCCGCCGCCGTCGCGCTCGTGCTGGTCGATCGCTCGCTGATGGCGCTGCGCTGGATCGACCTGCTGGTCGCGCTCACGCCGGGATCGCGGCCGCCTTTTCCTCGGGTCCTGCGGATCTTCTTTGTCAGCTCGTTCGTGAGCAACTTCGTCCCGAGCGTCGCGGCCGACATGTACCGCGCCTACGCGCTTGCGCGTCACGACGTGCATCTCGCGGAATCGACCGCATCGGTCCTGATGGATCGCATCCTGGGCGTCCTGTCGATGGTGATCGTCGGCGCGTGTGCGTTGCCTTTCGTGGGAAGCCTCGGGATCGAGCGTGGCCTGCTGGTTTCCCTGGCTGTCGCGCTTGCGGCGTGTGTCGTCGCGGGCGCAATCGTCTTCAGCGAGCGTGCCGCACTGGCCGTGGTCAGGATGATGGATCTGGTCCCGCTCGGAGCGATCCACCGGATCGCAACGGCCCTGACTGAGGCCGTCCGCCGGTACTCGCGTCACCACGTCCAGCTGGTGCGCGTGCTCGCGATGTCCGTCGCGGTTCAGGCGATCCGTGTCGTGCAGGCGTGGTGCCTGGGTGAAGCGCTGGGGATCGAACTGCCGCTGCTCACGTACTTCGCTGTCGTTCCCGTTATCCTGCTGATCATGCAGATACCGGTCACCATCAACGGACTGGGCACGACGCAGGTCGCGTTTGTTGCGCTGCTGGGCGCGGCCGGTGCGGCCGTCGCACCAACGACGGCGCTCTCGATACTCTTTCTGGCGCTTGGCGTCATCGGCAGCTTGCCCGGCGGCCTGATCTATGCGTTTGCGGATCGCGCTGAACGACCCGGAGCCCAGCCGTCGTGACACGTCGATCGCTCGCGCTGGTGGCGTTCTCCCTGCTCCTTCTCGGTTCAGCCTGGTTGATTGGCGGAGCGGCTGCGTGGGTCTACCTGTTGATTTACGCGCTTGCAATGATCCCGGGCCTGCCGCTCGGGTTCGCACTGTTCGGGCCCAACCACGCAGGTGGATGGATCGCCGGAGCCATTCTTGGGTACGGGCTGACGGCCCTCGCCATCTGGGTGCCGATTGCCGCCCGAGTACCGTCTCCCTTTACGTTCGTGTTCGCCTGGCTTGCGACTTCGGCGCTCGCCTGGTTCCTGTGCCGGCGAATCGGACCCGCCGCCGTCACGCTTCCAGCCTGGACACCAGCCGGATCGACGGCGCTGTTGACTGTTCTCATCCTGACGTTGGCGGTCGCGGCTCCCCCGCTGTCGCATGTGGGTCGCATCGACAACGACGGCAATCGCTATTACCGCGCCTATTTCACCGCCGACTTCGTGTGGCACACCGCGCTCACGTCAGAGCTCGGCAAGTTCTCGATGCCGCCTCGCAATCCGTATCTCGCGCGTCAGCCCATTCACTACTATTGGACCTACTACCTCCTGCCGGCGGCGGTCTCGCAGGCAGGCCCGGCCCCTGTCCGAGACGTCCAGCTGTGCCTGAAGATCAACGCGCTGATGACGGGTCTGCTGCTCATCTCGGCGGTCTTCCTTGCCGCCTGGACCGCCACTGCCCATGCAGTGGCATCGGGAATCGGAACCGCGCTGGCGCTCGTCGCGTCGAGCGCGGAAGGGCTCTTTGAAACGTACAAGTTGTGGTCGCGTGGCGTGCCGCTGGCCGAGCTCCGTAACTGGAACATCGATGCGGTGACGGCGTGGCCCCCCTTCGGCGGGCATCGAATCGACGGACTGCAGCGGTGCCTCTGGTACGTCCCGCAGCACTCCATGGCGTATGCCCTGGGGACCATCGCACTGGTAGTCGCCGCGTCCACCGACGCTTCTCCTTCTCTTGCGGCGATCGCGCTTTCAGGCGTCGCGTTGGGCTGTTCGGTCTCGTTCAACCCGCTCGTCGGCGGAATCTTCGCGCTCGCGTACGGTGGTGCGATCGTCGTCCAGGCCTGGCGTCAGCCTCTTGTCGTTGCGAAACACGCGCTCGCCGCGATCCCCGTCGTGGTCGCCATTGCCTGGTGCATCTCCAATCAGATGGTGGAAGGAGCCGGAGGATTTCTTCAGTTCGGATTGCTTGGCGCCTCCCGTCAGCAACCGATCCTCATGCTCTTCTTGTCACTCGGTCCGATACTCGTGACCGGCGCGGCCGGCCTGCTCGTCGTCAAGGCCTTGCCGCTTCGTTCGGCACTGCCCTTCGCGGTTTTGTCTCTGATTGCGCTCTTCCTGATGTACTTCGTCCGGCTGTCGGTCGACCAGGCCTGGATGGCATTCCGTGCCGGCCAGATGATGATCATCGGTCTCGGAGCACTCACCGCGCGGTTCGTCGCCGCCAGCATGAACGGCACACGGCGCGTCGTCGGGTTGACGATCGTTTTCATCGCGCTCGTCAGCGGTCTCCCGACCACCGTCATCGACGAGTACAACGCGCAGGACACGACGAACCTCGCGATGGGACCGGGATTTCCGTGGACGATCGTCGTCACCCCGCAACAGCAGCAAGCGTACGGGTGGATTCGGCAGAACACGGCGGCGAACGCCGTCGTGCAGATGGATGCGCGTTCGCGGGAACGCTCGACGTGGAGCAATATTCCGTCGTTCGCGGAGCGGAGGATGTCCGGTGGCCTGCCGATCTCGCTGCTCAACATTCCGGAGTATGCGGAGCGTTCCGATCGGATCAAGACGATGTACACCACGAAAAGTCCGGACGAAGCCGCGAGTATCGCGCGAAGCCTTCGGATCGACTACGTCTACGTCGATGAGGTCGAGCGCCGCGCGTACCCGGACGGAATCCGGTTCGATGCGTCGGCTGCGTTCGAGAGAGTGTTCGAGGCCTCGCCGGTCGCTGTCTATCGGGTCCGGTAACGCGAAGCTTACTTGAATGGCTGCCGCGGATCGCGCCGCGCGTTGACCAGCCACACGCCCGCGAGCCGGCGAGCCTGCCCGGGAACCCAGCCGGCCGCCCAGCGCATGCCGAAGTCTTCGCCGGGATTGATCACCGCGACCCAGACCGTATTGCCCCGCTGCCGCTCGAACACGGCGAGAGCCGTGTCCGTCCGAAACTCGGCGACCGCGGCGTTCGCGTCGCCCGCTCGCCTGAATATGCCGCTTCGCTCGACATCGGCAGGCAGGAGCGTCCAGGCCTCGTTCCACGCGTTGAAACACTCGAGTTGACGCCCCGAGGGCACCAGCGCCTGTAACCCGTCTTCGTAATGAAAGGTCGCGCCGAGGCCGCTGAGTCTCGTCACAATCGCGGCCGCACGGAAGCGTTGCGGCGAGTCGTCTCGGCGCCCCGCTTCGTACTTCGTGCCCGCTCCGATCGGCTCGTCGCTGACTACTGGCTTGTTCCAGCGGCGAACGAGTTCCGGCCCTTCCGCGAGCGCAAGCACGTGTCCCCAGCCCTCCTGACGATCGTCCGCGGGGCGAGTGCCACGTCACGTAGTCGCCGGCGGATCGCCGATCGAGTCCCTCGACGAGCCCAAGCGCGACGGGAACGGTCGGCGGCACTCGCGAACGCAGCCGCGCCAGGATCTCGGGACGATGGACGTCCTCGGACTGGCTCGGGTGCCCGGGCTCGTTCGCGACCTCGATGATCGCGTTCCCGTGCCTCGACGCAATCTCCCCAATCGCGTTCAGGTGCGCGTCGAGATCCACGGCGACGTCGCGTGTGCCGGCCAGTGCGACGATCTCGACGTAAAGGTGGTGTCGGGCCGCCGCTTCGAGCAGACGCGGCAGCGCGGCAATACCGTCCTGAGGCGACAGGTTCATGAACCCCTGTCCCATTGCGAGCACGCGAATCACCGTCAGGCGCTGGTTCTCGGCCCAGGAGAGATACCGTTCGACGTCGGCGTCCTTTCCACGGGCCACGTACTCGAGCAGCCGAAAGGCCGTGATGCCACGCCACTGGAATGCATGATGGTCGGGCGTCACGAACCCGGTCGCAACGATGTGAAGGTGGTCCGGCGTGTCGGAAGCCGAACTTCGATTGCAGCCGGCGCCGGCGGCAGAGGCCACCACCAGCGCCACGGCGATCGCCTTCGAGGCGGAGCACACCCTGCTATGGTAGGCCGAAGAAGGAGCGCATCGAGCCCAGGAGCTTGCCGGCGAAGTGGCTGTCACACAGCCACCATCGCCGATTTTCGTACTTCCCGGTGAGAATGCAGTCGCCTTTGGCGGTTCCGACGTCTCCGACGACACAGGCCTTGTCGCCAGCGTCGCATGCCTTGATTCTCGACGTAAACGAACAGGCGACGGTCATATTGGCGGAGAGTCCGCCCGACGCGACCGTGACCGACCTGAGCGACAGCGACGAGCTCAGAATCTCGAAATGAACGCGGTTCGCTTCGATATCACCGCGCTCGTCTTGTTTTCCACGGCACGAGTCACTGAAGTCGCGGACGCATGTGCTCGCCGAAATGGTCGAGTTGGCAAAGTCAGACAGGAACTGCAACGAGAGATCGCCGAGTTCCTTCGGGGAGTTGTGGACACGCACGCCGGGAACCGATGCGGTCGTCACGTTCTGCTGTCGCGTACCCGAGCTGTCGGGCACGCCGTACGACTCCGTCACGACGAGCGTGATCTCGTAGTCGGCCGGTGTCTTGACGTCTTTCGGCGCTCGCCACTTTACGGACGCGCCCTCGCCGGTGAAACTGCCGGCGGCGGCCTTCCATTCGTACTTGAGTTGATCGACGGGCGTCTCCTGATCCTTGACGGTCGCGGTCAGCGTAATCTCGTTGTCCACCTCGACATGATCGGAGCTGGCCGAGATTGACTCGACGACTGGCGCAACATTGACCGACGGACCGCTCGACGGAGGTCCGGGTGACGGGGGCTGCGTCACAGGAGTGGGACTGTTGGAAGACCCGCCACACGAGCAGACGAAACTCGCAGCCAACCAGACGGCGGCCATGCTGGCGAGAATCCTTGAAGACCCTTGCAACTTTACGCTCTCAACAGGATGTCAACGGCGATCTCCCCGTAAAACGCCGCAGTAGGGATAAACGTTTTATTATACAGGTATTGCTGACCTTCGGTCAATTTCGCGGCCCATTCAGGCTTGCGGTCGCGTCTGGAGCCGCCGGCCGAGCGCGCCTGCGCGCCTCACCGTTTGCGCTCGCAGTCGCCGGGCTCTTCATGGTCGCCGCCCTCGCCAGTGCGGCCATCCTGTTCGACCATCATCGTTTGCTGGCACAGTCGGGACTGTCGGCCGACTATCGGACGGGGGCCGCGTGGGAGGGGAAGCCGGAGTTCACGACCATAGACAACGGCATCTCCGCCGAACTGGTGCGGAGACGATCACGCGATCGGAACGGCTCGGCGTTCACGGTTACGTGGCGCGGATACGTGATCGCGCCACGGCGCGATCGATATCGGTTCTCGGTTCTCGCGGACGATCACGCGTGGATAGATGTAGACAAGCGGCCGATCATTGATTCAGATCGCAAACGTCGCGAAGGTTCACTCGAACTCGCCAGAGGACTCCATCCCATCACCATTCGGTACTACGACGGGTTCGGTCTCCAGGATCTCGATATCCGCTGGGCCTGGGACAACCACCCGACCGATCGAATCCCGAAGCTCCTCCTGGTTCCACAACTGATCTCGGGTGAGGACGCTCAACACCGCATACGGATCCACGCACTCGGCTCGATGCTCCCGCTGGTCTGGTCCTGTCTCGTTGTCGGCGCGATCGCCGCGCAGATCGTCCGCCGTTGCACATTTCCGGATGGCTTCGATCGCCGGCGCGCGCTCGAAATGCTTCCCCTCTACGCCGCGGGGATTGTCGTGTTCGCGGTGGGCATCTCCTGGGGGCTTCCCGACTATCGAGGCTGGGCTGTGGACGAGGTCACGCCAGGAGAAGTCGAAGACATTCTTCAGCACCGATTCAGTCATCAGTGGGCCACGATTTATCCCCCGCTTCACTTTGGACTCCTCAGCGTCGCCTCCGTGCCTGTCTACGCAGCGATGGGCGCCGGTGTGCTGGACGACACCCTCGAGACCTACTCGGAACTGTTCATCATCGGACGGGTCCTGAGTGTCGCGATGGCGCTCGGCATCCTGGCGTTCGTGTATCGCCTGATGCTCGACGAGTTCGGTCATCGGCCGGCCCGATTCGCCGTGATGGCTGCGCTGCTGGTCCTGCCGCTGACCTACTACGCGAAGACAGCAAATCTTGACGTGCCGTATGCCTTCTGGCTGACCGCGTCCTGGCTGTTCTACATTCGCGCGGTGCGAACGGGCGCCATGGCCCATGCCTGTCTGTTCGCGGTGACCGGCGCCGCAGCCATAGCCACAAAAGATCAGGCGTACGGTTTCTACGTGCTGCCGGCCGCGCACATCGTCTTCGACTCATGTCGACGCCGTGCCCCTGGTGCCTCGGCCGCGTTTCCCGGTGTGAAAGCGCTGCTCGCAATGACCGGGGTGTTCTGTCTGAGCCTGCTGGTCCTGTTCAATGTGCCCTTCAACCTGGCGGGCGTCGTGGAGCACGTGCGGCTCATCGTGGGTCCTGGCAGCCAGCCGTACCGGATGTATCCGTCGTCGTTGACCGGCTACGCCGAGCTGCTGCGGGACAGCTTCTGGCAGATTGGCAGCGCCATGAGCTGGCCGATGTTTGGATTCGCGGTGTGCGGGCTGGCTACTGCGATTCGCAGCAAGTCCGTTCTTATTGGCAGGCTGCTGCTGTCGGCCGTGTCGTACTACCTGACCTTCATCGTGGTCGTCATGTATCACTACGATCGATTTTTCATCGCGATTTGCCTGGTGCTCGCAATGGCCGCGGCGGCGTGGCTCGATCGCTGGACTCGCGCCGGCACTTCCTACCGCGGCTTGCGGCTCGGCGTTGTCGCGATCGCAGTCGTGTACGGAGCGGCCCGGGTGGTTTCGCTCGACGCGCTGATGCTCAACGACTCGAGGTACTTCGTGGAGCGATGGCTCCTGCCGCGAATCGGACCCGACACGCAGATCGCCGCGGAAGGATCGTCGATCTACCTGCCTCGCCAGTCGTTGCTGCTGTGGACGCGAATCGACGCCGATCCGGCTGCGCTCCGTGCGATGCAGCCGCAGTTCCTGATACTCAACGCCGGCTATCGGACGCGCGTCTCGACTGACCCCGGTCCGAACGAGTTCTATCGCTCGCTGGCGGATGGACGTGTGAACTATCGCCAGGTGCTCAGCTATCGCACCGGGCTTTCCTTCTCGCCGCTCCGTTGGGAATCACGGTTCAATGGGCCGGGCGAAGATCCATTCAGCAATGTGGCGAAGGTCAATCCAACAATCGAGGTGTACGAGCGAGTGGATCCGCAGGCGCCTCAGCCTCTCCGATAACGCGCGAACGTGCGAATGGCGATGAACCAGTCGCGAAGGCCGATCTTCTTCCCTTCCTCGCGGCTACGCGGCAAGTATCGAATGGGCACTTCGACGATGCGAGCGCCGCGATGGGTCATCTTCGCGGTGATTTCATGATCGAGTTCGAAGCCGCTGGTCTCGAGCGTCATCCCCGCCAGCTGATCGCGATGAAAGAGCTTCAGCGCGGTCACCGTATCGGTCAGATAGCGGCCCGTAAACGCCCACGCGACCAGGCTCAAGCTGCGTCCGCCCAGGTACGCGGCAAGCGATTGATTTGCGTGGCGGCCGCGACCCAGGTACCGGCTGCCATAGACAACATCGCCCTTGCCCGACAACAGCGCCTCGAGCATTGGCACGTAATCGTTCGGGTCGTATTCGAGATCAGCATCCTGAATGATCAGGTATTCGCCGGTCGCCAGGCCAATTCCTGCGCGCACGGCCTTCCCTTTGCCGCCATTCACGGGCATGCGCTCGAGCGTCACGCCGGGAACCGCGCTTGCAATCGTCGCCGTGCGGTCTCTGGAGCAATCGTCAACCACGATGATCTGTTTGCCGACACCGAGGGTGGTCAGATCGACGGCACGGATCTGCTCGAGAAGCGTCCCGATGAAGCGCTCTTCGTTGTAGGCAGGAATGACGATCGACAGGGTCGGCATGGCCAGGCTCAGGGCTCAAGGCTCAAGGCTCAAGGAACGGAGATGCTGTTCCACCAAAGCGAGATCCTGCGGAGTATTGATCCCTACGGCCTCCATCTGGCTCTCAGCGGGAAATGTCGTGACCGTTTCGATGCGCGCAATCCACGGAATGAACGGGAGGAAGTTGCGCTCGCCGGTTGCGCTCCCGATCTCGACGTTCCGGGCGTACTCGGGCAATCGGTCAAGGTAGGACCGTGCGGACAGCGCGAAGAGCCCCATGTCGCTCTCGCCCGTCTCCGGCATGACGTCCCCTTCCCGCCGATGCAGGACCCGGACGATGCGCCCGCTGCCGTCGCGCTCCAGGTGAATGTACGGCGGCCGCTGCGTAACGGTCGGCATGACCATGGCGGCGTGCTCCCGCGACGATGTCAGATCCGCGAGTCGCGCGATCGTTTTTGGATGAACCGCGATCTGATCGCACCACGTCACCCAGATGCTGGACGGGTCGAATCGCCGTGCAAACGGAATCCCGAGCATCACCGCGTCAAGCATGCCGGTCGGGGACGGTTGTTCGACACAGTCGACTGCAAGCCTCTGACTCTGACTTGCGACGTAGCCCCGCACCATCTCCGCAAACGCCGGGTGGACGACGATCACCACGTGATCGACCCGCTCCCGATACAGCGCCAGCAACCGATCGAGCATCGTCGTGCCCGCAACCGGCACGAGAATCTTCGGCACGTTTGCGCCCAGGCGTGTTCCCAGTCCTGCAGCGGGAATGACGAGCACTCGTGACATCTGGCGGTTCAGCGCGATGAGCGGACCGAATTCGACGTGGGTTCGTCCGCGACACCCGGCGTCGCGGATGCGCGACCGGATCGACGAGCCGGGCTAATCAGCCTGCGCCACACGATGGTGCCGAGCACGTGGAGCCCTTCGAGCGGGCTCGTGCGCTTGACGCGCTCCGGCGAAATCGGGAAGAACTGCACGGGAATCTCGAGAATCTCGGCCTGGCGTCGCAGGAGCTCGGACAGCAGCAGGTGGTTCGCGCGCTTGTCGGTCAGGTCGATCGCCGGATCGAACGCATCAGCAGCCCGCACGGCGCGGACGGCCGACAACGTGTCCGAAATATATCGGCCATAGAGGAACAGATACGCAAGGCTGAGTGCATGGCTGCCGACGTAGCTGATGGCACCCAGCAGCACGTTCTTGCGATACCGCAGGCGATACGACTCCTGGATGTCCTTGACCGACAGCCGGCGGCTCCCCCACACCGCATCGAATCGCCCCATCGCGAGCTGTGAGATGAGCGCAACCAGATCTTCCCCTCGGTACATGCCAGACGACTCGAAGAGCGCGACGTAGTCGAATCCTCCGCCCCTGGCCACTGACGCGAACGTCGTATCGCCGCCCGGCAGTCTGGTCACTGCAAACGGCAAGTTCGCCGTAAACGTCGCCTCGAGCGGCTCGCCGGCGAAGAACACCGTCAAGTCCAGCGGCAACCGATCGACTCCGCCGCGAACCATCTCGAGCAGCGTCTGCACGACCTTGTTCGTGGATCCGGCGTCGTGCAGCAGCACGGCGACCCGCTTGCGGCGTTCCGCCGTGGCGATGCCATCCAGGAACGGGCCCAGCACGCGCGCCGCATCATGACGCCCTGTCACGCCGTCCTCGTAGTTGCCAATCCGCACCAGCCGCGGATCCTCGATGGAGTCGAGCGGCCCCAGCGGTACGTAGGGCGCCAGCGCATCGTCGTGACCGGGATCGTTCAGCAGGTAGTGCGTGATCAGGCACGGCGTCGGAAACGCCACGCGTCCCTTTTCCTTCAGGTAGAAGACCGCCCGGTCGATGATGTCGACGGCGTTGCTGCCGGTGATCTCCGCATCCGATTGGATGTTGGTGATGAGGAGTTTGATCGCCGACAGATTGGCGGCAATCGCCGCGCTCAGTCCAGGCGTCAGATAGGACGGAAACAAACTCGAATGCTGCGTGCCTGGCGCGTAGATGATGAGATCGGCGAACGCGAGAGTATTTGCGAGCCGCGGGTTGAGCGCCGGCTCCACCGCGCGATCGCTGAGCACTCGGGTCGCAGAACCGGGTGACGCGTCGACTTGGCGACGCTCCTCGTCAGTGAGCGGTCGATCGACGAGAAAAATGTCGCGAACGCGATGCGGCCGCGTCGCGTCAACAAGCGCTTCCTCGGTCGCCAGCAGATGCCCCGCGTCGTCCAGTCCGACGAGCCACGCGTTTGTGCCGTCGGTGACGTTTTCAACAAGGCCGGCAGGCAGTCCGACAAGGCCGGCGTACTCGTCGACCGCGCGATTGAACGCGCGGCCCGACTGCAGGTAGAACCCGGCGAACACCAGGTTGCCAAGACTGCAATCGGAGAAGTTGAAAGGCTCCCGCGTGCCGGTCAGCAGATCCGCAAACCGGCTCAACGCGTCCGCGACGCGAGGGCGCTCATCTCGCCCGACACGATCGAGCAGCGGCTGGATGTCCCGGTACTCAGCAGCCAGCTCGGACTGAATGAGTGCAAACGCCTTTCGCGCATCCGTTTCGCTGGTGCCCGCGGGAAAACGATAGTCGAGCAGCTCGATCAGCGCGGGCGTGCACGAACGAAGCTCGGTGGCCAGCCGCGATGCATTCTTCCTGAAATCTGAAGGCCCCAGGCTGTCGCGGAGAAATCGCCGCACCTCGCCGGTCGACGCCCCGTCGTCGTACCCGTTGATGGCAACTGTCAGGGATATGCGTGGATTGCTGACGAGCTGTCGCGTCAGGGCGCCAGACCCGCGCCCACCGGAGAAGAGGACGACCCTGAGCTGCGGCGTTTCAGGCCTCACTTTTCAACGAGTTCATCCGCAGGCGACGCCTCGGATTCGAGCACGTCGCGGATGGCATAGATCGGCTTGTCCTGCGACTCGTGATACGTGCGCGACAGCATCTCGGCCAGCAGGCCGAGCGTCACCAACTGCACGCCGGTGAAGATCAGCAGGATGCCGAACAGGAGCAGCGGGCGGTTGCTGATCCCCTCATGCCAGACGAACTTCGACCACGCGAGCCACACGCACATCGCGGCCCCGAGGCTTCCCATGGCCATCCCGAGCAAACCGAAGATATGCAGCGGCCGCGTCGAGTAGCTGATTAGAAACTTGACCGTCAACAGATCGAGCACGACGCGAATCGTCCGCGAAATTCCGTACTTCGATGTGCCGTGGCGGCGTGGCCGATGGTTGACGACCTTTTCAACGATGGTGACGCCCTGTTCGCTGGCGATTGCGGGCAGGAACCTGTGCATCTCGCCGTACAGCTTCAGTGGCTTCACCACCTCGGCACGGAAGACCTTCAACGAACAGCCGTAGTCATGAAGCTTGACGCCGGTCGAAAACGAGATGATCGCGTTGGCGATCATCGAGGGCAGGCGGCGGCTGAGGAATGGATCTTTCCGATCCTGTCTCCAGCCCGCGACGATGTCGGGACCGCGTTCCAGGATTTCGATCATCCCCGGAATATCGTGCGGGTCGTTTTGAAGATCGCCGTCCGACGTGACGATGTAGCGGCCGCGCGCGTATGCGAAACCAGCGGAAAACGCAGCAGTCTGACCGAAGTTTCGGCGGAAGCGAATGACTCGGAGCCGGTGGTCTGCCTTCTGCAGCGCCGCGAGGCGCGCGTACGTGTCGTCGGTGCTGCCGTCGTCTATGGCAAGGATTTCAAATGGGCGGCCGAACGCCTGCAGGACCGTCGTAAGCTCCCGGTGGAGCTCGTCAACGTTGGGTGATTCGTTCCGCAGCGGGATGACAACCGAGATCTCCGGGCGCATATTGTAGTAAGTGATTGATTATAGGGGCCTTGTCGGCTTGTCGTCAATCGCCTGCGGGGGCCGGGGCGAGCGCCTGGACTTGTAGAGGAACCAGCCGGCTCCAATCACCAGCACCAGGACACCAACGGTCAGCGACACGGCGCGGGTGTTCTCCCTGATGAAATCAGCCGCGCGCTCCCCGTACCAAAGCGCGAGCAGGCCTTCGCCGAAGTAGCGCACGCCGCGGCCAAGCGCCACGGCAAGAAAGAAGTCCCAGGGCCTGACGCGCGCGACTCCAGCCACGAGCACAAAAGGCTTGAACGGCACCGGCGGCGGCAGGATCGACGGCACCGCAACCGCCAGCAGCCCGTACTTTTGAAAGACGGCGAGGGCACGATCGACGTGGCGTTCGTGAAATTTGCGTCGTAGAAACGCCTCGCCTCCCGCGCGTCCGACGTAGTACAGCATGAAGCAGCCGGCGATCGAGCCCAGCGTCGCGAGGCCGGCATAGTAGAGCATGCGCTCCTTGTGATGCGTCACCAGGACGACGATCAGCAAGTCGACGACTTCCGGAAAGGAGAGAAAGGACGAGTCGAGAATAGCGATGAGGAACACGCCGGGGCCGCCGAGCGCAAAGGCAAGCCCCTGCACCCAGTTGAGAAACCGCGTCATTCCTGTGAGTGTAGACTAAGAGCGCCCTGGTCACTACGAGCGTTCCCGAGTCGAATCGCGCCGGGCGCGAGACATTCCCAGCGCCGCATCACGATCGCGTACCTCTCGTCATCGCCACGACGGCTTTCGCCGTCGGCGTGTTTGCGGCCATCCACTACTCAGCGGCCGGACTTGCGCTGGCCCACTATGACGCGCGAGCGCACCTCGTCGTCGCACGGCGCATCATCGACAGCCTGACACCAGGATGGCAGCAGGTTGGCGCGGTCTGGTTGCCTCTGCCGCACCTGCTGAACATGCTTCCCGTCCAGATGGACGTGATGTATCGCACGGGCGCTTCCGCAATCGCGTTGTCGGTGATCAGCCTGACGCTGTCAGTCTGGGCCGTGTCGGACGCGATTCGCAGGACGACTGGTTCGACGAGCGGGGCAATTGCTGCTTCGAGCATTCTTCTGCTCAATCCAAACGTGCTGTACCTGCAGAGCACACCGATGACCGAGCCGCTCCTCTTCGGCACAACGCCTGCTCGGGATCGCACTGACCCTGCGGTGGCTCGATGACGGCGGCAGGCGGCCACTCGCGGCAGCAGGCGCTGCGCTCGCGGCGGCCTGCCTGACTCGCTATGAAGGTTGGCTGATCACTGGTGCGGTAGTCATTCTCGTGGTGGCCATCCAACTGCGTCGCGGCAGGCGAGTCACCTCTGCGCTGGCCGCCGCTGCACGGCTCGCCGCTTTGCCTGCGATTGTCGTGATCCTGTTCCTGGTGAACAGCAGGTGGACCGTTGGATCGTGGTTCGTCAGCACCGGATTCTTTGTCGCAGAGAATGTCGACGCGCTCGGACATCCGATGGTCGCGTGGGATCAGCTGCGGGAAGGTCTGTATCGACTCTCGGGGACGGCCGTGGTGTGGGCCGGCTACGGCGGGTTGGCTCTCGTTTCGACGGCCTTCGTCCGATCGCGAGCACGTGCTCCGCTTCTGCTCTTCCTGGCGCCAATTGCCGCCGCAGCGCTGCCGCTGGGCGCGTACGTCCAGGGTCACCCGTTCCGGATCCGCTACGACGTGTCCCTTATCGCCGCCTGCGCCGTACTCGCGGGCGCCGGAATCGGACTGATCTGGTCGCGACTCCAGCCGGTTGCCGCCGCTGTGATCATCGCAGCAGCGCTGGTACAGTCGCCGCCGCTCGATCTGAACGCGCCTATGATCGTGGAGTCACAACGCGATGCCGCGAATCGCGCCGGCCGTGAAGCGGTGACCACCTATCTCACGCAACATCACGATGGCCGGACGATCATGATGAGCATGGGCTCGCTTGGACACTACATGCACGACCTCTCGGCCCATGGATTCCGAATTCATGATTTTCTGCATGAGGGCAACGGGGACATCTGGAATTTTGCGATGACCGATCCCCGATCTGTCGTCGGCTGGATTGCGATCGAGGAAAAGGCTGAGGGCGGCGACGCGCTGTATCTCGAAGCGAAGCGCCACCCCGCTTTCCTCGACGGCTTCATACGAGTCGCCGAAGGCGGCGGAGTGGCGCTCTATCGACGTCACTGACGCGCTGCTAAAGCAGCGCGCTACGGGTGTCTGTATTTAGAAGCGAATGTGCATCGTCGCGAGGGCGTGCCATCCGCCGAGATCGATCTTGTTGCCGAGGAGTCCCGTCTCGGCCGTGTCGATGTCGCCCGTGGCCTTCTGCCATTGCACTTCGCCGCCCACGTCCCAGACATCCGCAAACGGAAAACGAACACCGGCGAGGATGACAGGACCGACGGACGTGCCCTTTGCAATATAGTTGGCGCGGAAGATTGACCCATCCGATGTGTCGACGAACTCCCCGGTCTCCGACCACCGCCAGTTGAACACCCCCACGCCGATGCCGACATACGGCTCGACACTTCCGTGGCCAACCGGAAGGAAGCGCACGGACCCCGTCACCGGAACCACGCGGAGCTTCAGCTCCTGCTCAATCTCTGAGTTGTTCGCGTTGACGAAGCCTCGATAGACGCTCGAGGTCTGGCCCTGGTGATAGCCGACTCCAACGCCCGCCTCGAAGAAGTTGCCCAGCGTGAACAGCCATTCGCCGCTGACCGATGGACCTCGGAGGTCGCTGATGTCGAACACCAGGTCGTCGAGATCGCGAACGATCACATCCCCGGCGACACGTCCATCCTCACCCTTCGGAAAAAATCCACCGAGCGTGAAGCCGACGGCCTGCCTGTGATCGGTAGAGGAGACCCTGGAAATCTGTGCGAACGCCGGCGTGGGTGCCAGTATGGCTGCGGCCACCATCAGCCCGATCGCACAGCGAACTCCGTGCAGCCATAGTCGTGTCAGCATGAGACGCTCCGTTTCGGAGGCTCTGACCTGCCGGCCTCCAGTTGAGTAGGCAGTTGAGCATGAACAATGCCACGGGCATGGAACAAAACCTGCCAACTTAGCGGAATTGGACGCGTGGGATGTCTTACGTCGTGGTCAAACCGTCCACCACAGGGGGCAGCGCCTGCTTACCGACTCTTCAAGAAACCCTGGATGATCTCAACCATGGCCGCGTGGATGTGACCGTTGGTGGCGATCAGGTTTCCCGCACGCGAACTATACGGACCGCCTGCCAGATCCGTTACGACCCCGCCGGCTTCCTGAATGATCAACGCGCCGGCCGCGACGTCCCAGGGATGGAGCGACTGCTCCCAGAACCCATCCAGCCGGCCTGCCGCGACGTAGCAGAGGTCTATCGCCGCCGAACCAAGCCGGCGTACCGCGCGAGACACCTTGAGGAATTCGCCGAAGAGCCCGACGAGCGATTCAGCGTCGTGCTGGACGCTGTAGGGAAACCCCGTGCACAGCAGCGAGTCGATGAGCGTCGTCGAGCTAGAGACCTTCAGAGGCGCGCCGTTCAGCCACGCCCCCTGGCCACGCTCCGCCGTGTACAGCTCGCGACGGCTCGGGTCGAAGATCGCGGCGACCGCGGGTTCTCCACGAATCTCGAGCGCCAGCGACGAACAGAAGATCGGCAGACCGTGCGCGTAGTTGGTCGTGCCGTCCACGGGATCGAATACCCAGCAGTACTCGGGCACGCCCTCTCGATCCTGGGCGTCAGAAAACTCTTCGCCCAGAACGACGTGGCTCGGAAAACGCGACGCGATCAGCGCACGAAACTCGCGTTCCACGCGCAGATCGATCTCCGTCACGAGATCGATGGCGCCTTTCTTGTCGACCCGCAGGTCGCTGCCGAAATGCGCCATCTGGATCTCGCCGGCCCGGATGACCGACTCGACGGCTGTGGCGAGAAAAACTGGAGGAAAAGGATCAGGCACCGGTCGCCAGCTTCTTGACCATGCGCACTTCCATCCCGCCGTGTGCCCCCCGCTCCAGCACGACGTCGTCCATGAAGCTGCGCATGAAAAAGATGCCGCGGCCGCTCGACTTCAGGATGTTTTCGGGAGCCAGCGGGTCAGCCACCGTGCCGGGCTCGAACCCCTCTCCCTGATCGACGACGCGCACGACGAGCTCGCTCGGCTCGGCGACCGGCGTCATCGTGAACTCTACGGTGACGATCTTGCCGTAGTCCTCACGGTTGCCGTGTTTGATGGCGTTGATCACCGACTCACGGACCGCGACGCCAATCCAGTGAACCGTGTCGTCGTCGAGGCCGGCCAGCTGTCCGACTCGATCGCTGACGACCTGGACGAAATCCACCATGTCGAAGTTGCTGTGGATCTGGAGTCGAACGGTGCCGCCTCGTTTCAGCATTCGGGCAGCAGCCGCCTGCGCGCGAAGGTCCGGCGCATAACAAAACGGGGGACGGGGGCCATCTCTACGGACACGCGAATGGATAACATACTAGTGTCCAGTCCGCGTCGTTCGCAACATAATTTCCCGGGCCGGACTGGCCTGATCCGCCCACCGCACAGGTGTGCGGCGGCCGGCTCTCCCCCACCGCACAGCACGCGCACGGCCGGACCCGGCCCGCGGCTGCGAATGCTATAGTGCGGACTTATGCTCCGCGCGCCAGCCGATTCCATCACAATCGCCCCCGCGGCCCGCGCAGCCGGACGTGTGCGGGTTCCCGGCGACAAGTCCATTTCCCATCGTTACGCACTTTTGTCTGCAATTGCGGACGGCGAGTCGGCCATCAGCGGCTTTTCGCCTGGCGCCGACTGCGCCGCGACGCTGGAGTGCCTGAGACGGCTTGGCGTAGAAATCCGTCGAACCGGGAACGCGTCTTTCGCCATACAGGGGCGCGGTCTCGGCGGCCTGCTGCCCGCGGATGCCCCGGTGGATGCGGTCAACTCAGGGACGACCATGCGTCTCCTGTCAGGAATTGTGGCAGCGCACCCATTCAGAACTGTCGTCACAGGGGACCAGTCGCTGCAGCGGCGTCCGATGCGGCGCATCATCGATCCGCTCGTTCGAATGGGCGCACGGATCGAGTCGCTCGACGGCCGCCCACCGCTCACCATCGACGGCGGTTCGCTGCAGGCGATCGTTCACGAGCCGCAGGTTCCGAGCGCGCAGGTCAAGAGCGGCGTGCTGCTCGCCGGACTGCATGCCAGTGGACGCACCCGGGTCGTGGAACTCGTGCCGACGCGGGATCATACGGAGCGCGCACTCGAAGCGTTCGGTGTGCGCGTGGATCGCGACGGCACGGGCGTGGAGGTCACGGGCGGACAGCGGCTGCGCGCGCAGACACTGCAGGTCCCGGGCGACATTTCAGGCGCCGCATTCTGGGCAGCGCTGGCCGGTGGCACGCCCTCGTCCGACGTTCATATCGACGGCGTGGGATTGAACCTTTCGCGCATCGGCGTGCTCGAAGTCTTTCGCCGCGCCGGCGTCCGGCTCGATTTCTCGCGCGACGAGGAGCATGCGGGCGAACCCTCAGGAACCCTGCGCTTCTCGTTCGCCGATTGTGAGAGCTTCAGTGTCGGACCGGACGAAGTGCCGCTGGTCATCGACGAGATTCCAGCCCTCGCGGCGCTGGCCGCGATGATGCCCGAGGGCCGCACCTTTACCGTGCGCGGCGCCGGCGAGCTGCGGGTCAAGGAAAGCGACCGGATCTCGTCGCTCGCCGACGGGTTTCGCGCCATGGGTGCCGGCGTTGACGAGTACGACGACGGGTTCACGCTGGAAGCGCGGCCGCTTCGCGGCGGCGCCGTCGATGCGGCCGGCGACCATCGGCTGGCGATGGCGTTCGCGATTGCCGCGACCCGCGCGTCTTCGCCGACCACGATCAGCGGCGCCTCGTCTGTCGATGTATCGTATCCAGGATTCTTCGACGAGCTCGCGCGGCTCACGCGGTGACAGCCGATAAGATCTATCTCGTCGGGTTCATGGCGGCTGGCAAGACTACCGTGGCTCGTGCCCTGGCCGATCGCCTGGGCTGGCGGGCCGAGGACATCGACGAGCTCATCGAGGCGCGCGAACGCCGGACGGTTGCGGAGATCTTCGCGAAGAGCGGAGAACCGTATTTCCGGTCGCTCGAGCGCGACATTCTGAAGCTCTTGCTCCCGATGCGTCACGTCGTCGTCGCCACCGGAGGCGGAACATTCATGGACCCTGACAACCGCGCGGCCATCCACATGGATGGTGTCTCTATCTGGCTCGATGTGCCGCTCGAGGAACTGATCGCTCGCCTGCCGGCCGACGGGCGGCGGCCGCTGGCGGCCGATCGCTCGCAGATGGAGCGGTTGTTCGCGGTGCGTCAGGTCGCATATGCGGCTGCCCAGCTTCGCATCGACGCGCGCGCTCGGCCCGAGGCCGTCGCCGAGCGAATCATCGAAGCAGTCAGCTGAACGGCAAGAGCCTCGTGCGGTATTTGATCCTCTCCGACCTGCACGCCAACATCGATGCGCTGGACGCCGTGCTCGAGGCGGCCCCTGCCGAGTCCTGGGATCGCGCGATCGTCCTCGGAGACCTGGTGGGATACGGCGCGGAGCCGACGGCCGTCATTGAACGGGTGCAGGCGCTGAACCCCCTGGTCACCATCCGCGGCAATCACGACAAAGCGGCCTGCGGAATCGAGGACGGCAGTTCGTTCAACTACGTCGCCCGCCTGGCTGCGCAGTGGACCTTCGAAGCCCTTTCACCGGAACATCGCGAGTACCTCCGCGCGCTGCCTCAGGGGCCCGTGACGATCGACGACACGATCGAAATCTGCCACGGCGCGCCGTTCGACGAAGACCATTACATCTTCGATGCAGACGATGCGAGCCGTGCCCTTGATTCAGCGAAGCGTCCTCTCTGTCTCTTCGGCCACACGCACCTGCCCGTCGTGTTTCGACGCAACCCGAGCATCTTTGACGGATTCCTTCCGGAAGGGCCGAACGATTCGCTCGTCGGCATCGAGGGAGGACTGAACTACCTGATCAACGTCGGGTCGGTCGGGCAACCGCGCGACGGGGATCCGCGAGCGGCCTTTGGCATTTTCGATTCGAACGGTCCCTCGCTGTTGTTGCGGAGGGTCGAGTACTCCGTGCCTGCCGCGCAGCGGAGGATTCTGAACGCCGGGCTTCCCGCAAGTCTTGCCAATAGACTGGGGATAGGAAGATAGCTTCTGGCTGATTAGTGATTCTTTCGCGCCCGCTCCTCCCTCCTCCGCATTTCAGCCGCGAAAGCATCCTGTGCAGCCCTCGACCCGAGCACCCATCCAATCACGATGCCGATGAGCAGCACCGCTGGAATGAAGATCAGGTGCGCCGAGGTCATGTTGGAGAAGTTCATCGGCGCTGACTCGCTGAGACCTGACGGCTGACGTCGGCGAGATCGCGCTCGGCGCGCGCGATGCGGCGCCAGATCGACCATAAGTAACCGAACACCAGCAGCCACACGACCGAATAGGCCGCAATTACCAGTGGCGCTGCCGGCAGCTGCTCCTGACCTGGCAGATTGGCTGCGGGAACAAACCCTTCAGGCGGTTGAGGCGGCTGCCCTGCGAATGCAGAGACGGCGAACAGGCCCAAACATACAAGGATCAGAACTTTTTTCATCACATCTAATCCTCAAGAGCAAGATGCAATTCGTCGAGACTAGCGCGCAGATGCTCGAGCCTTACGCGTGCAGACAGCACCAGCGCAAACAACGCCATGAACGCCAGCGAGCACAGCAGGAACGGGCGGCCCATCTCGGGTTGAAGGGTCATCACGACCGATGTTTTCGGATGCACCGTCCGCCAGAGATTCACCGACAGATACACGAACGGCACGTTGGCCATGCCGAAGAGCGCAAGAACGGCAGAGAGCTTCTCGGAGCCGGCGCCCCCATACTTGCGGAGCAGCAGGTACGCGACGAACACGAGCCACATGACGAGGGCCGACGTCAGCCGCGCGTCCCATTGCCACCACACGCCCCAGGCCTTGCGGCCCCACAGTGGGCCGGTAATGAGCCCCATCAAGCCGAAGACGACTGCCAGCTCTGACGCGGCGAGCGCAATGCGATCGGCAGCCTGGCGGCCGGAGAACAGGAACACCGCGCTGGCAATGCCGCAGACGCCGGCGGCGGAGAACATCACGAACCACGAGGGCACGTGGAAGTAGAAGATCTTCTGCACCAGGCCCATCGTCGACTCGTACGGCGCGTTCTGGATCGCGACGGGAGCATAGGCGAACATCAGGGCGGTCAATACCAGAAGCGGAGCAAACAGCTTTTTCATCTGCGACTCTGACGCGGAACGAGTGTCTCTGACGCGGAGCTAAAGCTCCGCGCTACGAGCGTCTCTGTTACTCGGTCATCGCGGGCTCGAACGTCCAGAGCGCCAGCGTGATGAACACGACGTCGAAGAACACGATTATCGACAGCCACATGCGCGCGACTGGCAGGTCGGCCTCGGGCTGCAACAGCACAGCTGTCCCGCGCACGCCGGCGATGATCACTGGGATTGTAATCGGATACAGCAGAATCGGCAGCAGCACGTCGCGGCTCCTGGTCCGAACGAGCATCGCGGCGAACAGTGTCCCGACTGCTGCAAACCCAATCGTCCCCGCCGCCAGCAGCGACCCCATGAGCAATGGAAATGTGAGCAGCGGCGCGCGGAACATCAGGGCCACGAGCGGCGTCACGATTGCCTCGACCACGGCGAGGAGCAGGAGCACGCCCATCAGCTTCCCCACATAGAGCGCAGGACGCTCCGCGGGCGTCAGCATCAGGGCGCGGAGCGTATCGTTCTGCCGCTCCCGCTCGAACGTGCGTCCGAGCGCCAGCGTGCCGGAAAACGCGATGGCGATCCAGAGGATGCCGGCCGCCGCATCATCGACCGCGACCCCTTCGCGCACGAACCCGAACGCGAACACGAGCACGCACGCGACGGCAAAGAACAGCGTCGTGTACACGACTTCGCGGCTGCGAAACTCGATCAGCAGATCCTTCTTCGTGACGAGCCACACGGTGGCGACGAACGACTGCCGTCGATCAGGCGTCACGATTGGCTCGTCGGTAGCGATCCCGCAGCGATCCGGGCAGGCCGTCCAGGAGAATCAACCGGCCGCCGCCGAGCAGAACGGCGCGGTCGGCAACGCCGTCGATCGTCTCGAGATCGTGGGTGGCGAGAAGGACGATGCATCCCGCGGTGCGAAGATCGGTGAGTCGTGCGCGAAGCGCCATGGTGGCGCCGTCGTCCAGGCCGGTGAACGGCTCGTCGAGCAGGACGAGCCGCGGCTCGTGCAAGAGTGCGCGCTCCAGCGCCAGCCGCTGGCGCATTCCCCGGGAGAACCGGCCTGCCGGGTCATCGCGTGCCTCGAGACCCGCGCGCTCGAGCGCGGCCCTCACCGTTCGATCGACATGGCCGACGCCATAAGCGCGGGCAAAAAACGCAAGGTTCTCGAACGCCGACAATTCCGGGTAGATGAACAGATCGTGACCCAGAACGCCTATGCGCGAGCGCAGCGCGGCGCCGGTACTCGAGGATGCGTCGCCATACTGCACACGTCCAGCAGATGGAGCAAGCAGGGTTGCCGCGATGGAGAGGAGCGTGGATTTTCCCGCGCCGTTTGCGCCGAGCAACGCCACGATTTCTCCGGCGCCACACCGGAGGCTGACCTTGTTCAGGACGCGACGCCGGCCGAAGTTCCGCGTGACGTCGGTGAAGGTCAGCGACTGGAAATCCATCAGGCGCTATGCGGCTGCTTCGTCGTCCAGTTGCGCGTAGACGCGTTCGAGCGCTGTCACCAGCTCCCGACGCCGGGCCGCGAAGCGTTCGGGGTCGATGGTGTGTTCACGATGCTGTTCTTCGAGCAACATCAGCTCGGCGAACAGGCGATCGCGGCGTGCGTCGAGACGCTTGCGGCGCCCATCGTCGGCCTGCTTCGCCGCGCCTCTGCGCATGCTGCCCCAGACGCCGGCACCGAGGATCGCGAGCGCCAGTGTGAGCGCAAGGTTGCGCGGCCACACGGGTTGATGCGGGAGACCGGAGAAGGTGAAGGAGATCACCTGCCCTGCCGGGATCGCAGGCCCTTTCCCGACGATGAACGTTTCGCCCCCGAGCGGCATGTCGCGGTGCTCGGCGACCTGAGGCGACTCCATCTGCATGTCGCCGACCTTCTGAGCCATCACGCTCACCTGCCCGAGTGGAAGCGGCAGGCGCTGCTCCAGCGTGAGCGAGGCGCCAGCAATCGGCACCGAGTAGCCGAACTGCAGCGATGTCGTCCCGGGAGCGAACGGGCCCCTGACGATAATCCGGTTGTCCAGAATCGAAGCTTGCGGTGTCGAGCCTTCGAGCAGGCCTGGGCCGCGCGCCGCGGACGGCAACTGGAAGATCACCGGCTGGGCGGTTTGGACCGGAGCGCTCGCCGCATTCACGATCTCGAGGACCGCGAACGCATTCAGCACCTCTTGTCCCATCTCGAAGATAAAACGCGACTGCTGGCCGAGCACCACCGTGCCGATCTGGGCGGGACCCTGTGCTGCCGGCGGAGCGGACCCTGCCTGCTTTTGGGCTGCTGCATCGGTCGCCACGAGCGCGATGCGCACGCCGCCATTCGAAGGGATCGCGAACTCCTGCGACTCCAGGTATTCGCCATCCACGGTCGTGGCTGCCCTGACGCGCGTGCCAGGCTGCAGCCCGGTGAACTCGGCTCGTCCTGCGTCGTTCGTTTTTGCCGACATCGGAGATGGGCCGATGATCTCGACGCGCTGACCGGTGATCACGTTGGTCATGGTGCCGCGCACGACTCGGACGGTCACGGTGCCGGTTGCCAGGTCACCAACGGGGAGAGGCACGCCGGACATTTGCTTCGGGTCCGGCATCTGCGCATTGGCCGACGCCGCGAAGCTGAGCATGCATGCCAGCACCAGCACACTGGAGAATGTCCGCCGCAATCGGTTGGCCCGCACTAGTGCACCGCTCCGAGAGCCGTGCCGCAGCGCTTGCAGAACGCCGCGTCCAGATCGTTCACGGTCTGACAGGCCGTGCACTCGCGCGGGAGCGGTTCGGCAGAGACGGCAGCGGCGGCGGCAGGAGCCGACTGCCCCTGCTTGAGGCGCGTGCTCAGCTCGTGTTCGATCGCTTCACGATAGCCCGAGCCGCCTGAATCCAGCTGCTTCATCAGTGTTATCGCCCGCGCGCGCAGACGACCACCCATCTCGTCAAAATCCTTGTCGGAAACCTTCCCCATCGCCCGGTCGAACTCGAGCTCTTTAATCGATCGAAGCACGAGCGCCTTCTCGCGCTCGAGCGCCGCCCGTGCCCGTTCCGAGGGGCGCTGGATCAGCAGCGACGCGTCGCGCAGTGCCAGCGGCAGGATCGTTCGATACATGGCCGCGGCGGCAGCCCCCGCTGCACCGATCGTCAGGCTGATCAGGATGAGATGTTCGGGCGCCGATCGGCGCGAGAGGATGACGGCGGCAGTCGACGCAACCAGCGACGCCAGCACGAAGAAATGCCACGGCCGGAACCCATCGGCTTCCACACGACTCGATTCGTCCTGGCCTTTTGCTTCAGGCGATGGGGCTCCGCCGTTCGTGGCTTCCGCCTTCAGGCGGAAACTGCTGTCTTCCCGCTTAATCGAGGTCGCGGAGCTCATCGTCCAGCCTCTCGCGGAGCGCAGGGTCCTCACCGGCATCCGGAACTGCCTGCGATGAATCCGGCAGCGCCTCACGATGCGACCAGCGGAACGCGACCACCGCAACACCCGCGGCACCAGTCGCGCCGATCAGATAGGGGAAGAACCACGCGAGCCGGTTGAAGCCTTCGTCGATGGGCGATGCGAGCGGTTCCTGGCTCCCGTACTTCGCAATGTAGTACGCGTAGATCTGCTCGCGGGACTTGCCGTCCGCGACCATTTTGGCCACTTCCTCGCGCATCGCGGACGCCTCGCTGCACGTGCACTCCCCGATCCGCTTCCGGCCACACGTGCCGCACATGCAGATAATCTCGCTCTGCAGATCCTTTTCGAGCTGCGATTTGGGAACGACGATGACCATCTGCGGATTCTCGACGTGTTGCGCGCGCAGAGGCACCGGCAGGACCAGGAACAGCAGAAGCAAGGAGGTGGTGACCGCGCCGGAGGGAATCCTGGCTGCGGCAAACGCGAATGCGCTTTCGGGCAGGAGCGCGAGCCCGGTCCCAAGCGCCATCACCGCGAAGCCGAACCAAATCCAGTTCACGAGCGGATTGATGACGATCTTGTAGGTCGCCTCCTGCGTGCTGATGTTGTACGAGCCCAGCACCAGATACAGATCCTCGGACACCGCGCGGCGGATGGCAACCTCGGTCGTCGGCTCGTCCTCGTGCTTCGCGAAGAACCAGCGCGCCGGGTACATCCGGTCGATCTGCTTGCCGTTCTCGAAAACCGACACGTCGGCCGTGACCATCTGCTTCTGCGCATCCGTCGTCACGCGCAGCGCGTCATGACGGACCGTGAATGGTCCAACGGTGGTCTGCTGGCCAACTTTCAGCGGAATCTGCTCCTCACGATGGAATCCCTGGCCGGCAAATCCAAGGAACATCAACATGATGCCGACATGCACGATATAGCCGCCGTAGCGACGCCTCGAGCGCCCGACAAGGCCGATCATCGCGGTGACGATGTCGGTGCCCGTCGCACCTTTGCGCACCTGCGCTCCGCGGATGAGTTCCTGCAAGACGGTCGTCGAGACAAACCCACACAGCGCGAAGCACATCCCGGACGTCCACACGCGAACTCCAAACGCGTACAGCGCAACGCCCGTGATCACGGCGGCCACCGACGGCCAGAGGAACTGCTCGACGAGATTCTTCAGCGTGGATTTCCGCCAGGCCAGAAGAGGCCCGACCCCGGTCAGCAGCAGGAGGATCAGCCCGATCGGCAGCATCCACTTGTTGAAGAACGGCGGGCCCACGGTCAGCCGGCGCCCTCGTAGCGCCTCGCTCAACGTGGGAAACATGGTGGCGAACAGCACGAAGAACGCCGAGAACAGCAGAATCCAGTTGTTGGCGAGGAACGCGGCCTCGCGCGATATCCACGAATCAAGCGAGTGACGCGAACGCAGCAGCGGCAGCCGATAGATCACGAGGCCGAAGCTGAACGTCACGATCGCGACCATGAACACGGTGAACATCCAGGCGAGCTCGCGGTCCTCGCCGAACGCGTGAACCGACTGCACGACGCCCGAGCGCGTCATGAACGTTCCGAAAATCGTCAGGAAGAACGTGACGATGACGAGCGTCACGTTCCAGACCCGGAGCATGCCGCGACGCTCCTGCACCATCACCGAGTGCAGGAACGCAGTCGCCGTGAACCAGGGCAGCAATCCCGCGTTCTCGACCGGATCCCAGCCCCAGAATCCTCCCCACCCAAGTTCCTCGTACGCCCACAGCATTCCGAGCGTCAGGCCGAACGACAGGAACAACCAGCCCACCATCGTCCAGCGGCGCACGGCGCGCAGCCACGAATCATCCAGGTGGCCGGTGATGAGGGCCGCGATCCCGAACGCGTACGGGATCGTCATCGCGACGAAACCCGTGTAGAGCGACGGCGGATGGATCGCCATGTAGAAATTCTGAAGCAGCGGGTTCAACCCTTTCCCTTCCGCCGGCGCCTGCGACAGGAAGGTCGAGAACGGGTTGTTGTGCACGACCATCAGGAAGATGAAGAACATCTGCACGGCCGAGATAACCGCGACGACGTACGGCATCAGCTCGCGATGGCGTTCGCGATTGGCAAACACCGCCACGGCGCCAAACAGGCCGAGCAGGAACACCCAGAACATGATCGACCCGTCGAGCCCGCCCCAGTAGGACGCAATCTTGTAGGCCAGAGGCTGCGCGGAGTCGGAGTAGTGCTGGACGTACTTGATGCTGTAGTTGTTGGTGACGAACGCGTGCACCATCACGCCCGACGCGACGGTCATGAGCGCCGAAACGAGATAGAAGGCGCCTGTGCCGCTCTCGATCAGGCGAAGCGATCGCCGTCGCGCGCCCGCGACGGATGCAGCAATCGCGTAGGCACACACGACGAAACTGGCGAGCAGCAGAAACGAACCAAGAGAAGGCATCAGGGTACTCGGTTCTACGAGGTTCTACGGGGTTCTACAAGGTTCTACGGGGTTCGTTCGAACCCAATGAAACGTGGTCTAGCTGCCAGGAGCGCCTGGCTGGCCGGCGACGTATTTCGACGGGCACTTGGCCATCACACCGTTCGGTTCGACGTCGAACCCCTTCGCGCCAAGATGGCCTTTCAACACCACTTCGGATCCGTCCTTGAACGTATCGGGAACAATCCCCGTGTAGCTGGCGGGGACAACGGAACCTTTGTTCTGAATTTGAAAGACGTACTCCAGCGTCTGCGGCTTCACGAAGATCGATTTGTCCACGACGTATCCATGAAGCTGAAGCCGTTTCCCCTGCCAGGCGGCTGGATTGCTCATCACTTCGTCCACGTGCACGTAATACTCAGTGCCATCCTGCAGGGTCGCGTAGATAAGTCCCCCGAGTGCGGCGACGAGTACGGCCGTGGTCAGCGCGATCTTGATAGCTTTAGGTTTCATAACGGTTTGCGGGAATCGCACCTCAGAATACCGTGGCTCTCGACCGGGGGTCAATCCACTCAATCCATTAGCGGCAGCTCTTTCAGCAGCCGGTACACCGTCGCGACGGGCAATCCGACCACGTTCGACCAGGACCCATCAATACGCTCGATGAATCGGGCCGCACGCCCCTGAATGGCGTAAGCGCCGGCCTTCCCTTCCGGCTCCCCGGACTCCACGTACCAGGAGATTTCGGAGTCGGCCAGCGGACGAAACCAGACCCGGGTCGTTGCGATGTCGCTGGTTTCCGCCCCCTGCTTTCGGATAACGACCGCCGTCAGCACGTCATGTGCCGTGCCTGACAAGAGACGGAGCATCCGGCGGGCATCAGCGGAATCGGCCGGTTTACCGAGGATTTCACGACCCGCCGCGACGACGACGGTGTCGGCCGCCAGCACGACGGCGCCGGGATCCCGGCAGACGGTACCGACCGCCAGGGCCTTCTCGCGCGCGACCCTGAGCGCGTATTCCCGGGCGTTTTCGGCCGGATTCGGTGTCTCGTCGACGTCAGCGGGCCTGACCTCGAAGTGAAAGCCGGCCGAGGTCAACAACTCGGCCCGCCGGGGCGAGGCTGAGGCCAGAATAAGGCGCATTGATTGTTGATAGTATGAAATTTGGCTTCTGGCTGTCGGCTCTTGGCTTCTGGCCATTTCCGAGTTTGCCAGCAGCCAGCAGCCAAGGATGATCATGATCCCGCTACAGAGCTTCTCATCCGGCGTCATCGCGGAGATTGTTCGTCGTCAGCCGGCGTCTAAAGAAAGGACGAACTTTGCCTGGCAGCTCGCGGTGGGACAGGGCATTGCTCGAGCCACGACGGTCGAGTTGACGGATGGAGTCTTGAGGGTACGGGCGCTGGATCAGCGCTGGATTCGTGAGATAGAGCGGGCTCGGGCGGTAGTCATGCAGAAGATGCAGCAGATTCTGGGGACCGATCAGGTGACTCGGATCGAGACGAGAGTGTAGCCAGCCCTTCGACTCGCGAGACCTCGGGCTCGCTCAGGGCCAGCAGCCAGAAACAAGTATGAGTGAAAGCGTCATCATCTCTGCAGTACGCACTCCCACGGGCAAGTTCCTTGGCGCCCTGAAAGATCTGAAAGCGACCGAACTCGGCGCGATGGTCGTGCGCGAGGCGGTCGCGCGCGCGGGAATCGATCCGGCCAGCGTGGACGAGTGCATCATGGGCAACGTCATCCAGGCGGGCAACGGTCAAAACCCCGCGCGGCAGGCAGCGCTCAACGGCGGTCTCAGCGAGCACGTCGCGGCTCTGACGATCAACAAGGTCTGCGGCTCGGGATTGAAAGCCGTGATGCTGGCGGCGCAGGGCATCGCCACTGGAGACATCGACATCGCGGTCGCCGGCGGCATGGAGTCGATGAGCACCGCGCCCTATCTCCTGCCTCGCGTACGCGAAGGCCTGCGGATGGGCAACGGCACGCTCGTCGATTCGATGATCAACGACGGGCTCTGGTGCGCATTCGACAACTGTCACATGGGCATGTCGGGCGAGCACGTGGCCGAGAAATACTCGGTATCGCGGTGCGAGCAGGACAAGTTTGCGGCCGAGAGCCACAGGCGAGCGGCGCACGCGACGCGCGAGGGCTGGTTCAAGGACGAGATTCTGCCGATCAGCATCACGCAGAGAAAAGGGGACCCGCTCGTCGTGGATCGCGACGAATCCATCCGCGAGGACACGACGCCCGAAACACTCGCGGCGTTGAAACCTGCCTTCAAGAAAGACGGCAGTGTGACGGCGGGCAACGCGCCAGGCGTGAACGATGGAGCCGCGGCGCTTGTCGTCATGTCGGCGGCCAGGGCGGCGGCGCTCGGGAAAACGCCGATCGCGCGCATCGTCGGTCAGGCCACGAGTGGCCTCGCGCCGAAGATGGTGCTGATGACACCGGTGGAGGCCGTACGCAAGGTCGCGGCGAAGGTCGGCTGGGATCTCAAGGACGTCGACCTCTTCGAGATCAACGAGGCCTTCTCGGTGCAGCTGGTCGCCGTGCTGCGCGAGCTCGGGATCGATCCGGCGCGCGTCAATGTGAACGGCGGCGCGGTCGCGCTCGGCCACGCAATCGGATCCAGCGGCGCGCGCGTGCTGACGACACTGCTGTATGCGCTCGAGCGCCGCGGCCTGAAGCGTGGCATCGCGTCGCTCTGCCTCGGTGGCGGCAACGGCGTCGCGCTGGCGGTCGAGCGCGGTTAGCTGTTCCGGCAGCGCGCCTCTACCGCATGTCACGGCTCGTGCCGCTCGACTCGCGGTCACATGCGGCCTGCATCCTGGCGGCCGATTCATCGTCAAACGTCAGGTCGCGGATCGGCCCCGGCAACGCCTGAAAGATCTTCAGCGCGTGCCTGACGCTCGAGCAGGACGCCGAAGTTCTGCCGGCGGCAGCTTCTGCCCGTGCCTGACTGACGAGCGCATCGCCAAGCTCGCGGCGCGACGTCGCATCGTTCGTCTCCGCGGCCACACTCTCGAGGATGCTCACTGCGCTCTTCGCGTATTCGAGCGCCGAGGCTGGTCGATTCCTCTTGATTTCGATCCTGGCGAGCCGGCCTTGGACGAACCCCACCCGGCCCTTCGTCCTGACGTCCCTGGGATCCGATGCCGAGAGTTTTTGGCGCATCTCGAGACTTCTCGAATAGAGGTCGTAGGCCTCATCGAGTCTCCCCGCGCCTTCCGCCATCGCGGCCGTGTTTGCCAGGTCGATCGCCAGATCGAACTGGATGCCCCGGCTGTTCGGATTGCTGGCGTAGCGTTTCTCGTCCAGCGTCCGCGCGCGCGAATAGTGAACGCCGGCCTCGTCGTCGCGTTGAAGATTGTCGAGGACTCCGCCCCAGTACTTTTCGACCAGCGCGACATTCCGCTGCCGCTCCGGGTCCTCGGGCTTCTCCGCCAGCGCGGCGTCGAAGAGCTGTCCGGCGCGCTGCCAATAGGGGATCGCCTCTTCGCCGCGAACTGAAAAAGCAACGTCGAAGGCGGCCTTCGCCAGCATGTCACGCGCGAGCGGATCCGTTGGGGCCTCCCGGACGCGCCGCTCGCTGAACGTCAGGGCCTCACGCGCAAACTCGGCCCCGCGGGCCTTGTCGCCCTGAACGACGAACGCATTGGCCAGCTGGCGATCGACGTTGACGAGCACCACAACCGGCTGCGACGCGGGGTGGGGACGAGACGCGAGCGGCAGGACCAGGCCGCGAGCGCGTTCGAACTGGGCGATGGCAGCGGTCCGATTCCCAAGGTTGGGTGTTTGCGGGTCGCCCAGAATGCTGCCCACCCGCCGGTACGCATCCGCAAGCTCGACGCGCAGCGAGTCATCGTCTCGCGACGCGTCGCCCAGCCGCTCGAGATACGCGAGCGCTTCGTTCACGATCGTCTGGCGAACGGGCGTAGAACCAGGCAGCGGCTCGACGGCATCGTGGATCTTGAAGATCAACGTGTGCGCAAGCTGGCGGACGTCCTTGAAGCGTTCTTCCGCACGCGCCTGCGCGAGCTTCGCCTCGTGCCGCTGCCACAATGCCACGCCCAGAGCGGTGAGAATGAGCACAATCGACGCGGTGCCAATCGCGACCGCCGCCTTGTTGCGCGAGACGAGCCGCCGAAGCATGTAGACGGTTGAGGGTTCCTGCGCAACGACCGGCTTCCCTCCGAGGAATCGCTCCAGATCGTCGGCCAGCTCGCCCGCCGATCCGTACCGTCGATCGGGCTCCTTCGCGATCGCCTTCAACGTGATCGCATCGAGGTCTCCCTTGAGACGGCTGCGCCAGGTCTTGGCCCGATCGTCGACCGCCTTGGCATCGCTCGGGCGCACGACGTCGGTGCGCAAGACCATCTCGAGGACGTGATCCAGCGTCTGTCCGGACGTGTCGTAGGGGCGCGCTCCGGCCGCAATCTCGTAGAGCAGGATGCCGAGCGCATAAACATCGCACGCGGTGGTGACGGGAAGGCCTCGCAGCTGTTCGGGACTTGCATAATTGGGCGTCAGTGGTCCGGGAAACATCCCGGTCACCGTGGCGGCGGCCTCGGGTGAAACCTCGAGCAGCTTCGCGATTCCGAAATCGAGAACTTTGGGGATCCCGTCGCGCGTCACCAGGATGTTCGCGGGCTTCAGATCGCGGTGGACGATCGCTCGTTGATGCGCGTATTGCACCGCGCGGCAGACCTGCACGAAGAGTCGCAGCCGGGCATCAAGCGCCAGATTCTGTTCACGACAGTACGTGTTCAGCGGCACACCGTCGACGAGCTCCATGACGATGTAGGGCTGCGCCGCTGGAGTGGCGCCCGCGTCAAGCAACGTGATGATGTTCGGATGTTGAAGCGAGGCGAGGATCTGTCGTTCCGCCAGCACACGCCGGAGGACGTCAGCACCCTGGAGGGAGGTCCGAACCACCTTGATCGCCACGGCATGCTCGAACAGGCCATCGGCGCGCTCGGCGCGATAGACGTCGCCCATGCCGCCTTCGCCGATCTTCTCGAGCAGCCTGTAGTGGCCGACCATCGACAACGCCAGGGAGTCGGGCTCGGTCGACAGCGAATCTCCCTCGGTGGATGGCAGAAATGACTCGGCGCGATCGTGCGCCGCCAGCAGCTCGTTCACCTCGTCGGAGATCTCGGTCCGCTCATTCGAACGCGTCGCCACCAGCGCGGCCCGCTCGGCTGCAGGCACGTCCAGCGCCAAGGCAAAGATCTCCTCGACGATGGCGTGATCGGCCAGCGTCAGCAGACGGCCCGTTTCGGGCGTGAGGGGATCGGTCATTCGCTCAGGGCGCGGAACAGCCAGGCCCGCGCAAAGTTCCAGTGCCGCTTCACCGTGGCGGGCGCGATGTCGAGCACGTCCGCCGTGTCTTGAATCGACAGCCCCGTGAAATATCGCAGTTCGACGATCCGCGCCTTGTCCGGGGCGATCGCCGCAAGCTGGTCGAGCGCCTGGTCGAGCCGTTCGAAATCCAGCCGGAGATCGACCGGGGTGTTGAGCGCTTCTTCGAGCGGCGCACGCTGCAATTCGGCCCCGCCGCGCTTCTGTGCCCGCCGCTGCCGCGCATGATCGACGAGGATGCGGCGCATGGACATCGCCGCGGCGCCATAAAAGTGCCGCCGGCTGTCCAGGCGCATTTCTCGAAGGCCCGTCAAACGGATGTACGCCTCGTGCACCAGCGCCGTCGGCTGAAGCGTGTGATCCGAACGTTCGTGCCGAAGCAGGTCGTCCGCCAGCCGCCGGAGTTCCGGGTACAAGACGGCCAGGAGCTCTTTGAGGGCGTCTTGATCGCCGTCGTTCCAGCGATCGATCAGCGTGGTGACATCACCCATGGATAGTGGCGGGAGTGCCGCGCATTCTAGCTCACACTGCCGACTGTCAGGCAAAGCATCTGACATCGGCGGCCAGAGTTCTTTGTCGTGCGTGTGAGCCACCTGACGCCAATTCTGCGCCACAACCAGTAGAGGGACCATATGTCACGACTGCTTCGCCTGGCTTTTCTGACGGCAGTGGCTGTTGCGCTCAACGCAGGCCTCGCCCATGCCGCCCCCATTACTGTCGCCGAGTTCCGCTGGGACCTGTTCACGGATTCCAGTGTCCCGGAGGATCCATTCACCTTGTCCTTCTTTTCTTTGACGAGTCTGTGGGACGGACCAACCCCTGTGACGCTGTTCAACAACGAACTCGTTCTCCCCGGAGAAGAGCCGTCTGTGTTCGACGATCTGGACCCGGGCGCCTTCAGTCAACAGGTCGTCTTTGGCATCCCGGGTTCGGCGTCAACGAACGTGTCCTTCATCTTCGAGGGGCAAGCGGTCACGCTTGACGCTACGACGACCGCTGGGAACTTCGCCGTGCTCACGTTCGACCCGACGACCGTCCCCGAACCCGGGACGCTCGGGCTTCTGGCGATCGGCGGAGGGCTGCTGGGCCTTCGGCCACGCAGACGCCGCCGCCCCATCCCCCATCGAAATTCTTCCTCCTGAGTGACTTGAGCCTTTACGCCGGATTCGTCCGCCACGGGATACAGGGATCGAGCCCGCGAACCGCAGCGCGCGTTTCGCAAACCGTTACCAGGAGCCCTGACCATGGCAGCAATGAGAAGTGTTCCCACACCACCGCGGGTTGCTCGCGGCGCGAGCAGAGGCCGGACGACGATCGTCGCACTTGTTGTCCTCGCGCTGGTGTTATGGCTCCCACCTGGTAAAGAAACACAACTGCTGGCAGCCGTTTCGCTGACGGCGGTGACGCCATACGGCGTATCGGCCGGCGTCACGGTTCAAATCACCGGGATGGGATTCGATCCAACCGCCTCCCGCAACTCCGTGATGTTCACCCCCGCATCTGGTGCAGCCACAACCGTTGTCGCGGATGCCATCGCCACCCTCGATGCGACGAAAGGGTTGCGCCGCCTCAGCGTCAAGGTCCCTTCGGGCCTCGCCATCGGTACCGCCGCGGTGCGCGTCGTGAATACGACGACCGGCGAGTCGGCAGCAGGTGCCTCGATCCAGATCGTCGCGCTCTCGCTCCCTGACGTCACCAGCGGCGTGCGTGGCGCCCAGAATCTCACCGTGCAGGTCAATGGCACGTCCAACATGCAATTCGTGGCGGGCCGCACAACGGTCACGTTTGGCGCCGGCGTCACGGTGACCTCCACTCAGGTCACGTCGTCGACGTCGCTGCTCGCGACGGTGACGATTTCATCAACGACGCCACTGGGCGCCCGAAACGTCCTCGTGGCGACCAGCACGCAGACGGCGCAGCTGACGGGCGCGTTCACGATCACCGGGACGACGGTCGATGCCCCACCAACCGCCAACGCCGGACCCGATCAAACGGTCGCGGTGGGAAGCACCGTGACCCTCAACGGCAGCGCCTCCACCGATCCGGAAGGACATGCCCTCACATTCGTGTGGTCGTTCGTGTCCAAGCCGAACGGAAGCGCGGCGGCCTTGTCCGATCCGTCAGGCGCCATGCCGACTCTTCAAGTTGACAGCGCGGGCACGTACGAGTTCCAGCTCGTCGTCAACGATGGCGCGGTCTCGAGCGTGCCTGACACGGTGCGAGTCTCCACTATCAATTCAAAACCGATTGCGAATGCCGGCCCGGATCAGACCGCAACCGTCAGTGCCCAGGCGCACCTGGACGGCCACGCCTCGAGTGATCCCGACGGCGACGCGCTGACCTTCACTTGGTCGTTCGTCTCGCTCCCACCGGGAAGCACAGCGGCGATCTCAAACCCCTCGGCGATCAACCCAACATTCGTTATCGACCGATTCGGTGACTACGCGGTGCAGCTCGTCGTGTCGGATGGGACACTGTTCAGCCTCGCCGACACGGTCGTGATCTCGACGGTGAATTCACCTCCTGTCGCCAACGCAGGACCCGATCAGAGCATCCCGGTGGGCAGTACCCTGACGCTGAACGGCAGCAGCTCCAGCGATGTCGATGGAAACCCTCTGACCTACCATTGGTCGTTCAGCACCAAACCCGCGACGAGCACAACCGCGCTTGTCCGACACCAGCGCCGTGAACCCCACGTTCGTCGTCGACGCAGCCGGCGTCTACGTCCTTCAGCTCATCGTCAACGACGGCACGATTGACAGCCTGCCCGATACGGTGACCGTGACGACGCTGAATTCGAAGCCCGTGGCCAACGCCGGCGACGATCAGGTTGCGTCGATTGGCGATGTCGTGCAGCTAAACGGCAGCCGATCCACGGACGTCGATGGCAATCCGCTGACGTTCGCGTGGTCGCTGACGACCAGGCCTGCCGGTAGGTACTGCAACGCTGTCGAATCCGACGGCAGTGAATCCGACGTTCACGCTGGACAAATCCGGTCCCTACATTGCGCAACTGATCGTGAATGACGGGACAGTCGACAGCGCGCCAGACACCATCACTATTGGGACTCGGAACCAGGCTCCCGTGAGCCGGGCCGGCAACGCGCAGACCGTTGCGGTGGGAGCGATTGTGCATCTCGACGGCAGCGCGTCCAGCGATGCGAACGGCGATCCGCTGACGTTCCGCTGGTCGATCACGTCGAGGCCGGCGGCGAGCACCGCGACTCTCGACAATCCAACCTCGCCCACGCCTGCCTTCGTGGCCGATCAGCCGGGCACCTATGTCGCGCAGCTGATCGTCAACGACGGCGCCCTCGACTCCACACCGTCGAGCGTCACGATCTCGACCGTCAACTCGATCCCGGTGGCGAATGCCGGTCACAACCAGGCGGTGACAACGGGCGCGACCGTGCATCTCGACGGCAGCGGCTCCTCCGACGCAGACGGCACCCCGCTGCTCTTCACCTGGTCGCTACTCTCTAAGCCGGCGAACAGCAGCGCCTCGGTATCGGATCCGTCGGCCATCAATCCGACGTTTGTCGCCGATCGGGCTGGCACTTATGTCGCGCAGCTGATCGTCAACGATGGAACACAGGCGAGCTCCCCGGTGACGGTCACCATCACGGCCGGGCAGAGTGTGGACGTGGACATCTTGTTCCTCGACACCCAGACTACGCCGCCGATCGGCTGGTTCATGGAGTTTGTCGTCCAGGTGAACAACCACTCGTTCACGACAGCGGTGGACCTCCACGCGCGGTTCAAGGTTCCGGCGGGGTACACGATTCAGTCTATCGACCGGCAAGACGGCCCGTACGACCCGGCCACCGGCGATTGGAGGGTCAACGACATCGGCCCGCAGGGTACGCTCTCCTTGTCATCGAGGCGACGGTCAGCACTTCCGGTCCTTATGATCTCGTCGCCACGGTTGAAAGCGGCCAGCCCGATCCCGATCTCACCAACAATACCGCCACCGTTTCTGTTGTTCCCGATCAGAACGCCGATCTCATGCTCAGTTTCTCGTTCTTCGGACCGCCGCCCTCCGGCACGGTCCTGCCAGGTTCGCACCAGGCGTTCTTCCTCGACCTCGAAAACAATGGCCTGGCCGGCGCCACCAATGTCACAGCGCTGTTCAAACTGCCTGAGGGCTACACCTTCAACGAGGCGACGTCGTACTTCGGTGACGCAACCTACGACCCTGCGACCGGAATCTGGAACATCGGCTCTCTCTCCGCATTCGACTTCAGGGTGCTGGCGATCGATGCCAAGGTCAACGCAACCGGCTCGCTGCGGCCCACCGCGACGATCACTGGCAGCAGCCAACCGGATCCCGATCTCACGAACAACGTCGCGACCGCACCTCCCCCCAACAGGCCGCCGCTGGCCGACCCCGGCGTTGACCGTGCCGTGTCTGCGAACTCGACCGTCAACCTCGACGGTCGCGGGTCGAGTGACGCGGACGGCGATCCCATTACCTTCCGCTGGGAAATCACGCTGCATCCCGCAAACAGCACCGCCGCGTTGACCGGCGCCACCTCGGCGACTCCGTCGTTCTTCGCGGATCAAGGGGGAACTTACACGATCAACCTGACCGTGACCGATTCGCTGGGCATCGCGAACTCGCACAGCGTCAACATCTCCGCGGTCGTCGACAATCGCGCGCCGGAGATCAGGTCGGTCCCTGTGACGGCTGCCTCCGCCGGGCACCTTTACAACTACGCCGTGCAGGCAGTCGATCCGGACGCCGGCGACACACTGACGTTCACGCTGCCGGCCGCACCAGCCGGGATGACGATCAATCCATCGACCGGGGCTGTCACGTGGACACCCACGGAAGCACAAGGCGGTCCGCAACCAGTCGTCATCCGCGTGCAGGACGCGCGCGGGCTCTTCGTCACGCAGGCCTTCAGCATCCAGACTTCGTCGGCAACGAATCGGGCTCCGTCGGCGGTAGACGATGCGTATTCGGTGCGGGTGAATGAGTCGCTCGCGATCGGAACGCCAGGAATTCTGGGGAACGACGCCGACGCGAACGGCGCCACGTTGACCACCAGGCTGATCACCGGTCCCAAGAACGGATCCGTCAGCCTCGGCCAGGACGGATCGTTCACCTACACGCCGAGCACGCTCGAGACCGGCGACCTCGTGCTCATGGAGCACCTGAACCTCGCGTCACGACTGCCGGGTGTCACGGTCAACTCGAACGGCTCCTGGTTCAATTCCCCGGAGATCACCCTCGACGACAACCCCGCCACGTACTGGATCCCGAACCCGAATGCGCTGGTGACGTTCGTCGAGATCGTGCTGCCGCAGGATGTCACGGTCGAAGCGCTCCAGATCCTCGGCTCGAGAAACAACCTCTCGAAGATTACGGCCGGCATATTCCAGCTGCTCGCCGCCGACGGCACGGAGATCTACAACTCGGGCAACGTTGAAATACCGTTGCCTTCAGGCGACGTCACGATCAACGTCCCGAATGTCGGCGGCGTTCGCCGCATGCGTTTCACAGCGACCGCAGGTGAGCCCAGTCTCCCGTTCGTCGGGGTCGCGGAAATCAAGGTGATCGGCTCGACGATGATCCATCGGACGCGCCGGCCGGACCCGAATCTCGTCCAGTTGGTCCCCACCTCCGTGCATACCAGCAGCACCCCCGATTTCAGCCTGCCGGCCTCCGTACTGGGGGACGATGCCCTGTACACCACGTGGTATGCGGCCTCCGCCAGTGCTGGCGAGTTCGTCGAGATCAGTTTCCCGCTCGACGTGACGGTCACGGGCATCGAAACGAACAACCCCGGGTCGACGCCTGGCGGCTTCGGCAGTTCACTGCCGATCCTGTGCCACGGAAACTTCCAATTCTTCGATGCCGATGGTGGTGTGCTCTTCACGAGCAACGTGGTGGACACTCCGTACAACGATCGCGGCATCGGCCCGAGTCTCTTCACGATGTCCGTGCCCAGCACTTCCGGTGTCAGACGCGTACGCTACAACCTGGTTTTGTGTGATCCGGGCAACAGCTTCCCCCTCGGATTCTCGGAACTGCGCGTCCTCGGAACCGCGCCGACACTGACGACGCCGGCATTCGTGCTTGGGAAGAAGTTCCAGTCGCTCATCGGCCGCGAGGTGCACTCGACGCCGATCGTCGTGAACCTGACCGACGACAACCACGATGGCCGCATCGACGCGCGGGACATTCCCGACATCGTGGTACCGGTGGAGAGCACGAACAACCAGCTCACAGGCGAGATCAAGGCCATCAGCGGTGACGACGGCCACGAACTATTCACCGCCGGTTCGCCCGGCATGGTATCGCCATGGTCCGAGCTTGCCGCTGGAGACATCGACGGCAGTGGATCGCCCACGATCCTGGCGGTGCACAGCGACGGCAATCATCTGATCGCGTTCGATCGCACGGGCGCCGTCAAGTGGATCAGCGACCCCAATCCGATGCCGCAGTTTCTGCTCGGCGAGAGGTCCATACTCGTTGGCGGCGCCATCTCGATTGCCAATCTCGCCGGCAGCGGCCGACCGCACATCATCGTCGGCAGCTCGGTGTTTGATGCCAATGGCAAGTTGATCGGTGACGGCCGCGCGCTCGGAGGCTCGACCGCCGGCATCGGCCGCCGTTCGGCCATCTCCGCGATCGGCGATGTGGATCTGGACGGCGTTCCGGAGATCGTCGCCGGTCCGACAGCCTATCGTCTCGTCAACGGCCAGCTCATCAAGGTCTGGCAGCGCACCGACCGCGTCGACGGCTACGTGGCGATCGCGAACTTCGATGACGATCCGTTCGCCGAAATCGTGGTCGTGGCCAATGGCCTCGTGTACATGCTGAACCACGACGGCAGCGACGCGCAGGTGTGGAACCCGCCGTCGCACGCTCCGGTTCCCCTTCCCGGCGGCGGCACGGGGGGCTCACCGCTGGTTGTCGACATCGACGCCGACGGCGTTCCAGAAATTGGTGTCGCGGGTGCCGGGTTCTACACCCTGTTCAATCGCGACGGCAGCGTCCGATGGCAGCATGCGATCGTCGATCGCAGTTCGAACTCCACGGGCTCGATTGCGTTCGACCTCGATGGCGACGGCCAGGTCGAGATCGTCTACCGCGACGAGCAGTATCTTCGCGTCTTCCGCGGTACAGATGGCGTGGAGCTCGCGAAGGTTCTCGTCGGATCGAGCACGTGGGCCGAAGAGCCGGTCGTCGCCGACGTGGACAACGACGGGCACGCCGACATCGTCGTCAGTTCCGACCTGTTCTTCCAGAGCACCGGGGACACGGGTGTGATGGTGTTCGAGGACGTCGCCAACAAGTGGACCCGTACGCGACGGATCTGGAACCAGCACAGTTATCACGTCACGAACGTCAACGAGGATGCGACGATTCCGACGCACGAGTCGCCCCACTGGCTCGTGCCTTCGCTGAACAGCTTCCGGACCAACTTGTTCGTGCCCGGCGAGAGCGGCGATTCCGCGGACAGCTTCACCTACGTCGCGAGTGACGGTGTGCTCGACTCGAACGTCGCCACGGTCCGCATCGCGGTTCGAACGCCGAACAGCCCGCCGCAGTTCACCTCGGCTCCGGTGACCACGGCGGCGAGCGGCGTGAATTACTCCTACGTTGCGCAGGCGAGCGATCCGGATGCGGGTGACGTGTTCACGTTCTCGCTGCCGACGGCACCCGACGGAATGACGATCGATCCCGATTTCGGCGTCGTGCGATGGACACCGAACGCCTCGCAGCTTGGTCCCCAGCAGGTGATCGTCAAGGTCACAGACTCTCATGGGCTCTTTGCCCTGCAGTCGTACACCGCGCAGGTGGGAACGCCGGTGACGGTGCCTGTCGTGATTGGCGCATCACAGGCTGGCGCGTCATCGGCCATCGCCGGCGCCGGATTGATCGTGGGGAGCGTGTCCACTCAGACCCATCCAATCGCACCCGAAGGCACCGTGTTCAGCCAGTCGCCGGCGGGCGCAACCCTCGCGGCACCCGGCTCGGCCGTCAACATCATCGTGTCGCTCGGGCGTGCCGTAGGGGACTTCGACAACGATCACGATGGTCTGACTGCCAATCAAGGGGATTGTGACGACGGCAACGCGAGCGTCCATCCGGGCGCGACCGACATTCCAGGCAATGGCATCGACGAGGACTGCAGCGGCGCCGATGCGATCAACCCGGGCACGATCGACGCGGATCACGATGGGTTTACGCCGGTGCAGGGCGACTGCAACGACCTGAGCGCGAGCATCCATCCGGGTGCTTTCGACATTCCTGGCAACGAGATTGACGAGAACTGCAATGGCGCGGACTCGGTTGCCGGCGATACCGACTTACCCATTGCCCGCATCAACAGCCCGGACGATGTCTCAGCGATCAAGCTGCCAACGGACATCGTCGGCACTGCCAGCGACGCTCATTTGCTGCGCTACCGCTTGGAAGTCGCCAACGTCGATGCACAGGAAGGAACCGTCATTGGATCGGGGACAACTCCGCTTGTGAACGGTACGCTTGGTCAACTCGATCCCACGTTACTCGAGAATGGGCTGTACCGAGTGCGACTGATCGTCGAGGACCTCAACGGACAGGTTACGGCCGATGAGCGCGTCTACCGTGTCACGGGCGAAGCAAAAGTGGGCCTCATGGCCCTGTCGTATGTCGATCTTCAGGTGCCCGTGTCCGGCATTCCAATCACAGTCGTTCGCTCGTATGACAGCCGCGTCAAAACTGCGCGCGACTTCGGAGTCGGCTGGAGCCTGCAGGTCTCGAGCGGCAGGTATCAGAGCAATCGCGCGCCCGGACAGGGTTGGACGATCAACGACAAACCGGCACTGGGCAGCTTCCTGCCATGCATCGGCGGGGTGACCGAGACGCGTGCGCACCTTACAGAAGTCAGTCTCTCGGAACACGAGACCTACGTTTTCGCGTTGACGTTGTCCGCCGGAACTCTCGGAATCACGGGAGGCTGCGAAGCGACAGCCAGTTTCAGGTTCATCGACGGACCGACGCCGGGGGCCACGCTTGAGAGTCTCGACGGGTCTTCAGTGCTTTATCTCAGGGCCGGCGAAGACACGGTACTCGACATGGCGTCATTTCTCGATGGTGTTCAGGTTCCTTACGACCCAAGGCGGGTTCGACTGACGACGCGGTCCGGTCTGCGGGTCGATTTCGACCGCCTTGTCGGCATCACCCGAATCCAGGATCTAAACGGCAACGCGCTGAACATCTCCCCGAATGGCATTGCACATAGTTCCGGGAAAAGCGTGTCGTTCGACCGAGACTCATCAGGGCGCGTTTCCCAAATCACCGATCCGGCCGGCAAGCGATTGACCTATGCGTACGACACCAATGGTGACCTCGTCGAATTCACCGATCAGGCTGGAAACCACACTCGCTTCGCTTACGACAATCAGCACAACCTCCTCGAAGTTCGGGACCCACTCGGAAACCGCGCCGTTCGCTCCGAATACTCGTCAGATGGCCGTCTCGTCGCCGTCACTGATGCCGGAGGGAATCGCACGGACTTCACGCATAGCATCAGTGCGCGACAGGAATTCGTTCGCGATGGACTCGGTCGTACCGCGGTGTACGAATACGACGCCGACGGAAACGTCGTGGACACGACGGATGTCCTGGGTCGGCACCGGCGGTTCACGTACGACGCTCACGGCAACCAGCTGAGCGAGACCGACCCGCTCGAACGAACCAGTCGGACCATCTACGACACCAGCGGAAACACTGTGTCGCACACGGACTTCGACGGAAATACGACGTCCTTTACGTATAACGCCCGTGGCCAGGTTCTCAGCACAACCGATCCCAATGGCAAGACCACAACCAGCGTGTACGACGCCAGCGGCAATCTGATTCAAAAGACGGATGCGGAAGGCGGCGTGACGAAGTACACGATCGACGGAAAAGGCAGCGTCGTCGGAGTCCGCGACCCGCTGGAAGACGTCACGGCTCACGCATACGATTCGGCTGGCAATCACGCATCGGCAACCGACCCACTCGGCAACACCTCTACGTTTGGATACGACAGCATGGGCAATCTCCTGGCCACGACACAGGTGCGAACTGTCGGAGGTGCAACGCGAGTACGGACTGCAAATCTGACGTACGACGCTACCGGCCTGCCGATCCGCCATACGAATGCGATCGGCGCATCAATCGGATTGACCTACGACGGGCTGGAAAGGGTGACGGATGTGAAGGACCCGACGGGCAGCGTCACCCATCTCGTGTATGACAGTGATGGACGGGTGCAGCGAGCGGACTTTGCCGACGGCTCGCACGAAGCGTTTACGTACGATCTCGTCGGTCGCTTGTCGAGTCACACCGATCGTGATGGCCACACGACTCAGCTCGAGCGAGTCTGGGTGGCTACGTCGAGAGGCGGCGTCGAACGTTTGACAACGACGCGCGCTGATGGTTCTACGACGATCATGGAACCCGACGTCGTCGGCCGCGTCGCACAAGTGACAGATGGCCGTGGCAACGTGACGCGGTACGCCTACCCGCCAAACGTCAAGCTAGTGACAGATGCATTGGGCGGTACGACCACGTGGCGAAGCGATGGGCTGAAGCATCCAGTCGAAGTGATCGACGCGCTGGGCCACCGCACCGGCTTCGAATACGACGGGAATGGTCATCTCACTGCGGTCCGATATAAGGACGGCACCTCGGCGACCATGACCTACGACGCTGCAGGGAGAAAAGTGAGCGAGACCAATCAAGCCGGACAGACGATCAGATTTGGCTACGACGCGCTGGGACGCCTGACGTCGGTGACGGATCCGTCCGGCGCAGTAACCACCTATGCGTACGACGAGGTCGGCAACCTGCTCCGGCAAACTGACGCGGCTGGCCGGACGACGCGGATGGAGTACGACGACGCGAAGCGGCTCGTGAAACGGACGCGCCCTCTTGGGCAATTTGAGTCGTTCGCTTATGACGCCGCCGGACACTTGACCTCGCACACGGATTTCAAGAACCGCTCGAGAGGGTTCACCTACAACTCCGATGGACGCGTGATCCGCAAGGAGCTTCCTGGCCAGGCGGTTGTCGAGTACGCGTTCACTCCCGCCGGGAGCCTGTACGCGCGCCGGCGGAGATACTCACGGACACGACAGTCTCGGACGGCTGATTGAGGACCACAAGTCGACAGGCGACGTGATCCGCTACACCTACGATTCAGCCGGCAACCGAACGTCCATGCAGACGCCGTACGGAACCACGACCTACACGTACGATGCGCTCAATCGTCTGGCCACAGTCGTCGATGCAAGCGGCACGACGACCTACGGCTACGATCGTGTCGGCAATCTGATCTCCGTCGTCTATCCGAATCAAGTAGAAGCGGCATACGCCTACGACGACCTCAACAGGCTGATTCAGCAGACGACGAGCGGCCGCGCAGGGTTGATTGCTTCATTTACTTACGTCCTGGATCCCATGGGGAAGCGCACCACCGTCACTGAGGCTGGACCCGGCACCAACGGGCGGACGGTTCGCTACGCATACGATACGGTGAACCACCTCCTGAACGAAACCATTGTGGCTGGCGGAGCAACGCAACAGTCAGTGTCGTACACGTATGACAGTGTCGGCAACCGCCTCACCAAGACGGTTCATGCGTCGAACCAGACTCTGTTCACGAACTACACATATGACGACAACGACCGGTTGCTGACGGAAGTTTCCTCAACGCAATCAGCTGACAATCGATCGCCGCTCGACGGCTTGAGCCTCGCGCTTGCCGGCATCGCATTTTCGCCGCTGGTCATTGGGTTCGTGTTCGTCGGCGCCCGAACACGCCGCCGAGACCTCGCACCCTCGCCGTCGCGCGCTTGTCCGGTCAAGGGTTACGTGGTCTTCGTGTTGGTGACGGCGCAGCTCCTCATTCCACTCAGCGATTCGGCCGGACGTGCTGGATGGCTCGGTGCGGTTGCTCTCGACGCCAAAGCTGCAACGACCATCAGCTACACGTACGACGATAACGGCAATCTGCTGACGCAGTCTGATGGATCGTCGATCAGCAGCTATGCCTACAATGCCGAGAACCGCCTCGTGGGTGCGGCGACGTATGCCGGGGCCTCGAACGCAGCGATGACGTACGCCTACGACGCGGACGGCTTGCTGACCAGCAAGACTGTCAACGGGGTGACCACGACGATCCTCATGGACAAGAATGGCGAGCTCCCGCAGGTCGTCGCCGAAGTCACCGGCAGCGACATCGTCACCTACACCTATGGACTCGATCGGATAAGTCAAACGCGGTCAGGCAGCGGCACGCGTTTCTATCAATACGATGGGCAGCACTCGGTCCGCGAACTGACCGACGCGGCCGGGGTGGTCTCGGACACTTATACCTATGACGCGTTTGGTCTGCTGCTCGCTCGAACTGGCACAACCGCAAATGACTATTTGTATGCCGGCGAACGGTTCGATCCAAACATCGGGTTCTATTACCTGCGGGCCCGCTACTACAACCCCGCTTCCGGACGGTTCCTGACGGTCGATCCGTTCGACGGCAGCATCTTCGATCCACCATCATTGCATCGCTACCTCTACGCGAATGCCGATCCGATCGATGGTCGAGACCCGACGGGCGAGTTCACGATGATCGAGATGATGAACGTCTGCGCAATCGTGGGCGTCCTGGTCGGAATCGGTGCGTTCGCCTCGGGCCACCCAGTGGTTGGAACGGTTTCGTTTCTGATTGCAGCGGTGCTTGTCACCAGAGGACGCATGCTCTCAGCGGAGATTGAAGCCGCAGCAGCCAGGCAGGCGCGACTGGCCGCCGGCCGCGAGACCCAGCGGCAAATTCTCGAAGGCCTGCGAGTCAATGTCCAGGAAGGCGGACGAGCGGTCGAGACGGAAAGCGTTTTTGAGCAGTTTGGAAAGAAAGCGGCCCAGGCGCTTCTGCCACCCACGCTGCTCGAACAGCAAGATACGGGCCCGGCAATCCGTTGAGGAGACTATTGCCGCTCATCCGGTGGCTGGTCCAATAGCCGTGGATGCGTTCACGTTCCTGTTGGAGTCGATGGACTCCCCACTCGAACCGCCGCTGCCTCCCGTGATGAAGAACCAGGTCCACCATTTGATCGAGTTGATTAAGGGGGCGAGTGACGAGTAGGGAACTTGTCGGAGCATCTCATCGGGTCAGCGCTCCGGCGGGCAGATGAGTGGAATCGCCTCACGCTTATTGCGCCGATAAACCTGGAAGTCCTCGCGATCGACCGTGATGACACTGTGCCGCGGGTGCATCTCGCTGAGGCGGATCAGGCAGAGGTCGGCCAGATCCGGATCGCGGTCGGCGTATCGCTTCGCCAGCCCCGCAAGCTGCGGGAGGTTATCGTGGCAATCGAACGCCAGCACGATGAGGCCCGCCGAGATCAGCGCGAGCACGACGGCGACACTCTGAACCTGGAAGGCGGTCTCGGCGAGAACCGCTTCGCAGGTCAGCAGCGGTTCGGTGACGCGAGCCGCCACACTGACGGCCCACTCGTGATGGGTGTCGCTTCGGTTGAGAAACGCCACGAGAAAGCCGGTGTCGGCGATGCCTTTCATCCCCGAGAGAAGCCCTTGCGTCGTGAAAGTTCCCGGGGACCTCGCACCGTTCCCGCCAGGCGCATGAACGGTTGACCCGCGGCTCCCGCCTTCGCCCGTTCGAGTTGATCGCGCACGATTTTTCCCTGTGACACGCCGGTTTTTCGGGCCTCGTCTTCGAGCCAGGCGGCGAGCTCCTTATCAAGTCGGACCGTTAATGTATGACCCATATGGCAATAATGTAACACAAACCTGGCGATGGGTGTGCGACGTCAACGCGACGGCTCCGCGGCGCCAGAGAGCACTCATCGCTCATCTCGATTTTCGGGCGCCGTCCGGTCATGGGCGAGGCGGACGGGAGTCTTGCACGTGATTCTGGTACGCTTATGACTCCTTATGCTCAACATCAAACGAGTGGGAGTGATTGGCGCGGGCACCATGGGCAACGGCATCGCCCAGGTCTTCGCGCAAAAGGGATTTGAAGTACAGCTGGTCGATCTAGCGGCGCCGGCGCTCGACAGCGCGCGCACGTCAATCGAAAAGAGCCTCGATAAGTTCGTCGAGAAGAGCAGGCTGACCAGGGACGAGCGCGACGCCACGCTGGCGCGTCTCACCACTGGCACCAGCATCGACGCCCTCGCTAACACCGACTACATCGTCGAAGCCATCGTCGAGCACGAGGACACCAAGCGCGCGCTGTTCTCGCGGCTCGATACGCTGACCCGCCCCCACGTCATCCTGTCCTCGAACACGTCGTCGATCTCGATCACGACGCTTGGCGCGGCGACGAAGCGGCCCGACAAGGTCCTCGGCATGCACTTCATGAACCCGGTGCCGCTCATGTCGCTCGTCGAGCTGATTCGGGGTCAGTCGACGTCAGCCGAATCGATGCTGACGGCGGCGGAGCTGTGCATGGAACTGGGCAAGACCGGAATCGAAGCCGCCGATTATCCCGGCTTCATCGCCAACCGCATCCTGATGCCGATGATCAACGAGTCGATCTTCGCGCTGATGGAGGGGGTCGGCACACCTGAGGCGATCGATGCGGTCATGAAGCTGGGCATGAACCATCCGATGGGACCGCTGGCGCTGGCGGATTTCATCGGTCTCGACGTCTGCCTCGCCATCATGAACGTGCTGCACGACGGCCTGGGGGATCCCAAGTATCGCCCGTGTCCCCTGCTTCGGCGCATGGTCGCGGCCGGACAGCTGGGCAAGAAGACCGGGCGGGGGTTCTACGAGTACCAATCCCACTAATCCACCAATTCACCAATTGCCATCACTCGGCGAAGTACCCTCGGCGTGCGGTCACTTTGCCCGACTTGTTCTTGAGCTTGACCTCCAGCCGGTGCCAGCCGGTGTTGGAGACGCCGGTCGGGCTGTAGGAGAGGACATACCGATCTCGAAACTCCGCCAGCGCCCGCGTGAATGTCGCGCGGAGATCGGAATTCGAGTTCGCGAAGATCACCCGCCCGCCAGATTCTTCGGTCAGGCTGTCGAGAAATTTCCCGGCGTGCTGAATCGTCACCTCGCCGGTGCGGTTGAACAGTGACGAGGTGACGTATCGGCGCTCGGCCAGAGCGACCGCGTAGACAACCGCATCGGTTCGTTTCGCCGACTCGAGGACGGCAGGCATTCCCAGCCAGCTCGACGTGTCGTCGCCATCGCTGAAGATGAGAATCAGCGTGCGTCCCGGGTCGTCTTCCCGCAGCGCCAGCCCCGCGAAGGCGGCATCGCGCAAGGATGTGGCGCCTTTGGCTTCCAGCGTCGACAGCGCGCCGCGAATCTGTTGCCGGCTCGGTGTCAGGGGCGCCAGGAGTCGAACCCGCGACGCAAACGACAAGAGTGCGGCGCGATCCTGCGCACGAAGCTCATCGAGTAGTGCGTCACCCGCCTGCAGCAGAAAGCGCATCCGCTCGCCGGCGACGCTCGTACTGGTATCGAATACCAGGATCAGGTTCAGCGGAATGCGCTCTATTTCGATTCCCGACACCGATTGGATCACGCCGTTGTCGCGCAGCTCAAAATCGCGGGCGTCGAGGCCTCGCACGAGCTGCTGACCGTTGGTCACCAGCACGTCAACACGAACGCCGAGCGTGCCCGATCTGAAGTGCTGGGCCATCATCCCGGTCGTGGACACCGCGGTGAAAGCGACGGTGACTGCTACCGCGGCGTGAAGGCGCGTCATGGCGCGATCATCCTTCGCAAATCGTCGAGGTACACCGGACCCCGCCAGGCCGTGCCGCGCGCGTACCAGAACCACGGATCCGCCGTGTCAGGAACGCCCTTCGCGCTCGGTCGTCACGCGCACGTCCTGCGCCGACTGCGCTCGGGCGCCTTGCGCGTGCCGAACATGGGCGAGCGCCATGAACGCCGACTGCGAGTGCCGGCATGACCGCCACCGCGGCGAGATACTGTCGCTCCGCGTCTGGCAGTTTCCCCGCCCGTTCGTACAGGTCTCCCTGGAACAGTCGAGCGAGGTACCGATAGGGAGCCTCGATGGCTTCTCCAATCTGTTCGAGCGTCTTCACCGCCTCATCGTCTTTACGCAGCGCGAGGACCCTCCCGAGTCGAAGACGGGCCTCGACGAGCTCCGGCGACATGACGAGCGCCCAGCGGTAATCTCGTTCGGCTTCTTTCAAATCACCATCAACAGAGGGCGGTGCGTCTTCTTCCTGATGGAGCGACCACCCCATTTCTTCGCTGGCACCGAGCGCCAGCAGCCACAACGCGCTGTCGTCCTCCTGCCGCGCGTGACGACCAAAATCCCTGGCCGCCTTCACCCCCATTTGGCCGTGATACGAGGCGATCACGAAGAGGCGCCACGTTTCCACGAACGGCGACAGTCGATGCTGCAGCGGACGCTCCCGCGTTACTAATTGTTCGATGTAGATCTCGGCGGCTGTGAATTGAACTCTGTACTCCGCGTCGTCGGCATGAGCGCGAGCGGCGAGTGCTCGGACCGTGTGAAGCAGCGCCGCCGCACGAATCATCGTCTGGACGTGTTCGAATTTCGCGCCCTGCGCGTTGTCGAATTCGTGCAAGAGCGCATCGCGGCCGCGCGTGATGTCGTTGTTGGTGAGCGCACCGAGTTTCTGCAAGGCCAGTTCGTCGTCGCCCCGTCGATAGAGCTCGACGATGTCGGAGTATGAAGTGCTGGCGGTCTGGGGTCCGGCGGCAATCCCGGCCAACGCCACGAGGATGGCTATAACGACTCGCGCCAGCACGACTGGAGAAGTACTTTCCGCGCGCATCCGCACACGAGAATAACCTTCTTGCGGAGGGCCGCAAACGCAATCACGAAAACCTGCGCGCGGTGTGCGAGAACGAGACAACCGAACGCCACCCCTCATTCTTGCTGCCTGAAAATTCTCGAAAAATCGCCGGATTTCGTGGGCATACCCCTTGCGATAAGCCTGTCTCGATGCTGACCACGGCCACTGGAAACGCTCAAGACAAGTTCACCTCCGCGACGCTCGATGCTCCGGACGTTAGCACCGGACCGCAGGCAGACGAGCCGGCCGGCGGAGCCGCACCGGTCTTGAGACGCGAGCCGGCGATCAACTCGATGTTCCGCCGGATGTGCGAGCTGAAGGCGTCCGATCTGCATATGAGTGCGTCCGTCGCGCCGCTCGTCCGCAAGGACGGCGAGATGCGCCGGCTGCACGACGCCGCCGGACCGCTCTCGTCCGAGATGATCCTGACGCTTCTCAGAGAGATCATGCCCGCCGTCAACCAGGCGGAGTTCGAGGCGCGTCACGACACCGACTTCGCGTACGAGATCGCGGGCCTGGCGCGGTTCCGCGCCAACGTGTTCATGGATCGCCAGGGCGTCGGCGCGGTCTTTCGCGTCATCCCTTCGAAGATTCTGACCGCCGAGCAGCTCGAGCTGTCGCCGCACATCCTCGATTTGTGCAAGCTGACCAAGGGACTCGTACTCGTGACCGGACCGACGGGTTCCGGAAAGTCGACCACGCTCTGCGCGATGATCGACTACATCAACCGGAACCGGACCGATCACATCATCACGATCGAAGATCCCATCGAATTCGTGCACCAGAACCAGAAATGCCTGATCAATCAGCGCGAGGTGCACAACCACACGCGATCGTTCAAGGACGCGCTCCGGGCCGCGCTGCGCGAGGACCCGGACGTGCTGCTCGTCGGCGAGCTGCGCGACCTCGAGACGATTGCGATCGCGATCGAGACCGCGGAGACCGGCCATCTCGTGTTCGGCACCCTGCATACGACGACGGCTGCCTCCACGGTCGATCGCGTGATCGACCAGTTCCCCAGCGATCGACAGGCGCAGATCCGCGTGATGCTCTCGGAGTCGCTCCGAGGGGTCATCGCGCAGACGCTGTGCCGCAAGGTCGGTGGGGGACGGGTCGCGGCGCTGGAGGTCCTGCTGAGCAACGGGGCCATCAGCAACCTGATTCGCGAGGGCAAGACATTCCAGATCCCGTCGATGATGCAGGTGGGACGCGCCCAGGGCATGGTCTCGCTGAACGATGCCCTGTCGGAGCTCGTGAAGAAGGGGCTCGTCACGCCCGAGGAAGCCATCCTCCGCGCCGTCGACAAGGCAGGCCTGGAGATGCTCCTCAAACGCCGCTGACCGCCACCCGCCGACGACGAAGCAGCAGCACGGCGGCGGCGAGCGGCACGAGGATCAGCAGCTCGCGTCCGAGCGCCTCGGTGTTGGACGTCCAGAACTCCGGCAGCCAGTAGCGCCGCGAGATCGCGCGGAAGAGATGCCACGACGATTCGTAGTAGCCGCTGCTGAACGGCCAGAGCGCCATGATGCCGATCGGCGGCGATGAGTCCGTCCCCAGCCAGTCGAGGAGCGTGTGCGACGCGTAGGCAACTGCCGCCGCACACGCCTCCCTCCAGCTGATGTTCCGGCCAACTCCCCATCCAGCTGTCCAGAGCCCGATTCCGGCAATCATCGCCGCTCCAAGCCCGTGCGTCGGCCCGCTGTGCGCGCCGACGAGCAGGTCGAGGTCTGCGGCCATTCCCATCGCGGCGTACAGGACCACACGACCCGTTCCGCCAGACGGAGCCGGATCGACCATCCATCCGGCAATAACGCCCGCAATACCGTGCGCGATTGGTGAAGGCATGTACAGTCACGAGTAAGCGCATTTTCTGCGCGGGTATGAGTCCATGCGCGCTGAAAATAGCGCGCACATCGGTCCAATGGGGCGAAAGTCAGTCAGGTCACTAACATATTGATTTTTTGGCTACATAGCCTAGCCACGTGCACATATTTTCGCTTGACTTTCGCCCCGGCACACACCTAGAATGCACCCGCTCCAGTTCCATGGTCCATCCGGCCATGACCTTCCCTGTCACTGCCATCCCGCATGATGGGGCGGAACCGGACACATCTCAACGAGGAGCGTCACCGCTATGCCCCCAGCAGAAGATCGGAACGACCGCGAGCGCATGAAGGCCATCGAGATGGCCGTCGGCCAGATCGAAAAGCAGTTCGGCAAAGGCTCGATTATGCGCCTGGGCCAGAAGGACGCGGGCTATACCATTCCCGCCATCTCCACAGGGTCGGTAAGCCTCGACTACGCGCTGGGCATCGGCGGCGTGCCGCGTGGCCGCGTGATCGAAATCTTCGGCCCTGAATCATCCGGTAAAACGACGCTCGCGCTTCAGGTCATCGCGCAGGCTCAGAAGCTCGGCGGCATGGCGGCGTTTGTCGATGCCGAACATGCGCTGGATTCGCAGTATGCCGTGAAGCTCGGCGTCGAGCTCGACAACCTGCTCGTCTCGCAGCCCGACAACGGCGAACAGGCGCTGGAGATCGTGGAAGTGCTGGTCCGCTCCGGAGCGGTCGATGTCGTGGTGGTGGACTCGGTCGCCGCGTTGGTCCCGCGCGCGGAAATCGAAGGCGAAATGGGTGAGGCCCAGATGGGCCTGCAGGCGCGGCTCATGTCGCAGGCCCTCCGGAAGCTCACCGGCATTGTCTCGAAATCGAAGACCAGCCTCATCTTCATCAACCAGTTGCGCGAGAAGATCGGCGTGATGTTCGGCAACCCCGAAACGACCACAGGCGGCCGTGCGCTGAAGTTCTACGCATCGGTTCGGATCGATATCCGCCGCATCGGGGCGATCAAGGATGGCGACCAGGTGGTCGGCGGCCGCACCCGCGTCAAGGTCGTCAAGAACAAGGTGGCCCCGCCATTCCGCGAAGCAGAGTTCGACGTCATGTACGGCGAGGGGATCTCCAAGGAAGGCGACCTGCTGGATCTCGCAGTCGATCGCAAGATCGTCGAGAAGAGCGGAACGTGGTTCGCGTTCGCTGGCGAGCGGCTCGGTCAGGGGCGCGAAAACGTCAAGCAGTTCATGAAGGAGAACCCGGCGATGACGCAGGCGATCGAGGATCGCGTGCGCCGCGAGCTTGGCCTGGTAAAGGACTCGAAGGATCTCGAAGTCGCGGCCGTGTAAATCAGCAATTCACTCTGTCTTCTCGACCGTCACCCGCAGGCGGGCATGGCCGAGCGCAATCTGGTCATCGGATTGCAACTTGATGCCGCGCGCGCCGGCCGGCACTCGAATGGTGCGCCCGCCGCGGATGATGTTCGTGCCGTGAGCGCTTCGGTCGTCCCAGATCCGGTAGCAGCGATCGGACTCGCTGTACTCGATGTGGGCGTGCCGGCGCGACACCGTCCGGTTCGCATCTGGCCCGTCCTCGGCAAACGCGACGTGATTGGTCCGAACCAGGCGCTCACGTTGATCGACGATTTCGGCGGTACGCCCGATATCGATGCGCTCCTTCGCGAACGCATAAGTGCGGCGCCCCGCGCTCCCCTTCACCACGACGAGCTTGATTCGATCACCCAGCTCCGTGGCTGATGTTTCCGCGGTGGCTGCTGGCGCACTCGCCGCGCGATCGAATTCGACGTGGAAATCGGTGTCGGCCCACTCGGGCCCCCGACGGCGTGCGTAGACAATTTCAGTCCGGAGGTTGCTGATCGTGCAGCCGGCCGAGCGCAGCCGCTCGGCAAGACGCTCCGACAACGAGGGCGGTCCATCGGTCACCGCGGCAAACCGGGCGCGGGATTTCCGGTCGCCGGGCGCGGCGATCACGTGGACGCGGACGCGATTGAATGGAAACACCCGGCGTCCGCGGCCGATGTCCTGAATCTCGGTCTCCGCGCGGTCGAGCACGGCATGGAGGATCTCGATCGGGCCGGTGCTGTTTTGACCGATGAACTCGACGACCGCCGCGTCAACCGTGCGGCTGATCCGATGCTCGAGCTTCCGAGCTTTTCCGGCGATATCCATTCTCCGCTCCTGGGGTCAGACCCCATCCGTCGGACCGACCGGGGTCAGACCCCGGCCGTCCGTTTACCTACTTGGCGAAACCCAGCGCTTCGGCCGCCGCGATGATCTCGCCGGCGGCGGGCGCAGCCCCTGCCCCGCCGTATCCGGCGTTTTCCAGGATGACCGCGACGGCAACGCGATGGGTCGTCGTCCCATACGGCGCAAACCCGATGAACCATGAGTGCGATGGCCGGTTGCTGATCTCTGCAGTCCCGGTCTTCCCGGCGATGGCGACCGCACTCGACCGGAGGCTCCGGCCCGTCCCTTCGAGCACGACATCGCGCATGTATCCGGCGAGCGTTCGCGCGATGTCGGCAGGCAGAAATGCGTGAGACGCCGGCTCGGCGGCGTCTGACCGAACACGAACATCCCTGATCCTGCCGTCCGACGCGATCGCGGCCGCAATGGCCGCCATTCGAAGGGGCGACGCCACGACCTCTCCCTGTCCGTAGCCCACTTGCGGAAGCGTCTCACGAATGCGCGGCACCGAATTGTTGTGCGCGAGCAGGATCTCAGCCGGCTGCGCGACATCGAGCAGCGCCTGCGGACCGAGGCTGGTCGCGAGCTGCGCGAAGTACGCATTGCACGACACGACCATCGCGCGATGCATGTCGATCGTGCCGTGCGGCTGCTTGTCCATCACGTCGTCTCGTATCGGACGCGCGAATCCAGGCACGCGTGCGCCCACCCGGTTGTCCGGCAACCGGGAACACGTGAACGTCCGAGCAGACGATCCGGAATCACGTCGCAACGCCGCGGCTGCCGTGAGCAGCTTGAACGTCGAACCGGGCGGGTAAAGCCCGTACCGCGCGCGATCCAGGAGCACCTCGGCATCCTGGTCGTCACCCTGGGTTCCTTCATCCCGCCCCTGGCCAGACGGCCACGGATAACTCACGCTCGCGAGGAGGTCGCCCGTCGCCGGGTCGATCACGATCGCAGCCGCGTGGCCGCTCTCGGAGCGGCGGGCGTAGGTGGAGATGATCGCCGCGGTGCGCGCTTGCAGCCTCGCGTCGATCGTCAGCTTCAGCTCGCGATGCGGATTCATCGCCGCCTTCATCGCGGGAGAGTCAGGCTCGAATCGATGCCTGAAGAGAGGGACGAGATCTCGATAGTCGCGCCGCAACGCAGACGCCTGAGTGCCGTCCGCATCAACGAGAGGAACGACTGACTGATGGTCGTCGAAGCCCCTGAGCGCGGACTCGTAGTCGCGCTCGACGAACGACGTGTTGGACGCACCCCAGTTCCGCCGCGTGGATGCGTCGCCAATCACGTGAAAGGCGCGGCCGCCAAGGGGATAACACCGTGCCCGTCGGTCCGCGCAGGTCGGATCGATCGAGATCCCCATGCGGGCGTACACCGGGGCCGCCTTTCGAGCGAGATCGACGTCCTCCGTCGCGAGCGCCAGCCCGTTGCGATCGACGATGCTGCCTCGAGGAATGCGGCGGACGACATCGAGGATCCGGGAGTTGTATTGGAAACGGCGCATGCCGTCAGCCTGGAGCCCGAGGTGCGGCTTCGCAACGAGCGCATCGGCGCGAGCGATCTGCGTCATGCCAGCCATCGCCAGCAGAACGAGCGCAGCAGGCGCCGAGAGCGCCGCTGAGCCAGCGAACGGGCGTTCGAAAGGCTGAAAGATCCGTTGAAGGCGCGTGGTCCGACCGAATCGATGCCAGCAGGCCGATCGCGGCGAAGTTGGCCGCCATCGCGGATCCGCCGAAGCTCAGAAATGGCGTCACGACGCCGGTCAGCGGCACGAGACCGAGCGTACCGCTCATCATTAGCAGCACCGGGACGACGAGAAAGAGCGCCAGCGTCACCGACAGGAAGAAGCCATAGTCGCTCGATGCCGTCCGAGCCGTTTTGAACGCCCGGACAACCATGGCCAGGTAGACGAGAGCAACCGCGAGCAGGCCCGCAAATCCCAGTTCCTCACCGATCGACGCGAGTATCAAGTCGGTATGTCCCGCCGGCAGATAACGAGTGTCGCCGAGACCCACACCGGTTCCGAATTGCGCACCGCTCGCCATCGCCCAGAGCGCCTGGGCAATCTGGTCGCCGCCACGCGCGATGTTGTCCCAGGGCGAGCGCCACATTCGCACTCGGTCGGCAAGCGTCGCTGAAATATTCAGGTGGTAACCGAGGTAGAAGCCGGCCGCCAAAAGCGCCGCCCCGACCATCGCCATCCCAATCGTTCCGCGCGCGATGGCATACGCCGCGAGAAAGACGACCGCGAGCATGAGCGCCGGCCCGAGATCCTTCTGACCGAAGAAAAGCGCGAGCGCGGCCCCGACGCCGACAATCACGGGGATCGCGTAGCGCGCATGTGGCAGGTTGATCCACGACGGCACGATCAGCCGGCCGATCCGATCGCTGCGTACCGCCCGCAGCAGTTCCCAGTTCCGCGCGAAGTAGCCCGACAGGAACAGGGCCAGCAGAATTCGGATCGCCTCGATCGGTTGAAACGGTCCGAGATTCACCTTGGCGCCGCTGCCGGCCGGGCCGGTTCCAAGCGGCGACAGCAGCAGCAACGACAGCACGAACGCCGCGGCAAGCGGAAGATAGCTCAGCGCCTTCAATCCGCTGGTTCGAACGTTCATGAACGACACGGCGGTCATCACCGCAAGACCGGCAATCACGCCCTCGGCGTAGCGAGCGAAGAGTAACCAGTCCCGCAAGGGATCGGGCCGGCTCACCATCGCGGCAAATCCAAGCGCGGTCAGCACATGCGCGCACACGAGGAGCAGGCGATCTCCGGCTCTTCCTCTCACCCGCCAGACAATCGACACCGCGTGAAACGCCAGAACGTAGAGGCCCGCCCATACGGCCAGCGACCAGCGAACGGCTCCAAGATCGCGCACGACGAAAGCCGCTTTGACGGCGCTCAATTGCGATCCCGTTAACAGCGCCACGGACGTTGGGGGTTCATGACCCGCGGACTTCGCGCGGTCCCGGTCTTCCTGGAGCCGTTCCCGAAACGCGGATGCGTTCGTGGCCCGTTCAATGGCCGCCGCCGGAACGCGCACTCGTGCGATCGCCCCGACATTCGGGAGCGTTCGTCGGCTTCCATCTGTCTGCGACAGGAACGCAAACAGTTCACGCGCGGCAAGACGCCGGTCGGCTGGTAGCGGAAATGCCGGCTCGAGCGCCGCCTCGAGCGCGCGGGCGTCGCGCTCGGTGTTCAGGTTGACGACCGGGTCTGACGCCTCGCTGCGCGGCCCGCGGACGACGCCGACATACGCGGTCAGAAGAAGGATCGCCGCAAAGAAGGAAGCCACGACCAGCGCGATCTCGAGCGGCTGAACAGGCAATGCCAATCCGGCTCGCCTCTTCTGCTGACGGGCATCACGCTCGGCTGCGGTCTTGTAGGTTACGGCCATGGATATCGAGGGGCTCCCTCGTCAACCTCGCGGTCGATCGAGCGACGGGCCGTGCGTTCGTCGATCAGATCGAGCGACCGCTGGATTCGGCGGAGACTCACCGCGACCCCCGGAAATCCTGGGATCTTTTCGTACAGGCCCTGCGCCTGCCGATAGGCGTCGGACGCGCGCTGCAGGTACTCCGGTTCCTGGGGCAAGTCTGCAAGCTGCCGCGCGGTCTGCCAGAGACTGTCGCCCCTGCCTCGATACCCATCGGCCAGCTGCGCGGTTTCCCGATCGCCGATCGTGTAGCCAAGCTTCTGCGCCTGCTTCAACGCGTCGGCTGCTCGATCGATGTCTTCCAGCCCGTAGATGAACGTTCGCGCGAGGCCGAGAAAGGGATCCGGCCAGTCGCGGCGCAGCTCGGCAGCCTCCCGAAAGGCGGACACGGCCTCCGTGAAATGTTGATTCGCAACAGGTGTTCGATGCCGCAGCTTTTCCGCCTCGCCGTCGATGCGATGAAGGTGTCCTTCGCAATACCGGAGAGACGCCCTGAGCACGGTGTCCCTGGGCGCGAGCACCAGCGCCTGCTGAAGGTTTTTCTGCGCAACACGCCATTGACGTTCGCGAACCGTAGGGAGCGTGCTCCGATAGTTCGCGATCACCTGTTCGGTCAGCGTGCGCACCCGCGTCTCCATCGTGCGTTCGAGGCCGAGAACACCGAGCCGAAGATAGCTCCGGTGCGACAGCGCGTTGTACGCGGTCCAGACGTCATCCATGCTCTCGAGATCGCGAGTGGCAGCCGTCGCCGCCAGCCGGCCCGCCCTGAATCCCACCACCAGCTCGTTCGACACGAGCAGGAGAGCCGCCAGCAGCAGCACGGTCCGGAGCGGATGGGATCGCAGCGCCCTTGCCGGAGAAGCCTTCGCCGCCGACGGCTGCCGTCCTGATTGATTCGACGTGGCCGACGTATTGACGGCCGGGACGACCGTGACCGGACTGGCTGCCGCTCGATCCGTCCGGCGAGTGGCTTCAGGATCGACAACAGCAGCCGGTTTCGTGCGACGCGTCGCGTCGTCATCAGCCGGCCTGGGAAAACCCTGTGTCAGTGCCTCCGGCTCTTTCCCATCCTGGAAGAGCTCGAGATCGGCCAAGACGCCCGCGGCTGACGGATAACGATCGGCGCTCTTCGTCGCCAGCAACCGCGCCACGATTGCGTGCATCCCTGCGGGGCAGCTGGGTGCCAGCGGACGTCGGCCGTATCCGGCGCGAATCTCCTGTTCGAGCCGGCGGGTGTCCGCTGCGTGAAACGCCGGCACGCCGCTCAGGAGCTCGTAAAGAATGGCGCCCAGTGCCCACAGGTCCGCCTGTGCATCAACCTCGGTGGACTCGAGGCGTTCGGGCGACAAGTACGGCATGCTGCCGAAGTCGTTGCGCGTGACCTTGCGGCTGAGCGATAGCGCTTTGGCGATCCCGAAGTCCAGCACCTTGATCGAGCTGTCCTCGGCGATGCGGACGTTCCGCGGCTTCAGATCGCCATGGACGAGCGACCAGAACTCGCGGCCGTCGATCGTGGTCTTGAAGTTGTGGGCGCTGTGGAGAAACTGGCTCAGCGCCGATCCAATCCTCGCGGCCTCAGCCGGACTCACAGGTCCGCGCGCGATGACGTCCGACAAGTTCTCGCCCCCGACGTACTCCATCGCGATGAAGTAGTAGGGCGGCTCGTCACCCTCCTCGAACACCCGTGGCACGAGGCCGCATGCTTCCGCGAGCATTGCCTGCAGGCGGGTCCCCCACCGTTCCGCGTCAAGGATCTCCTTCGCTTCCCTGTCCTGACCAATCGGCACGAGTTTCAGCGCAACCTGCCGCGCGTGGCGCGGATCCTCAGCCAGGAAGACTGCTGCCATTCCGCCGCGGCCGATTTCCCGCAGGATCTCGTACGGTCCCACCCGCTGAAAGACGGTGGTCATCGCCCGCCCCTCGCCGGTCGCGATGGCGGCGGGATCGGACGCTCGGCGGGCGCATTCACGAACCAGTTGTCGCGAACGAGCACTGGCCGCGCCATGCCGGGCGGCACGATGATGGACTCCGGGCTCACGCCATAAAACGTATTGCTCGTGATCGATGGGCGTGCAGCGGCTTCGACGAGCAATGTGCCCGGCGCGCGTTCGGAGGTCGCGTTGCGCGTGAACGCATTGTGGACGACACGCGGCGACGATCCGGCCCGCACGACAATCGCCGCGCCCGGGTTGTCGTGAAGATCGACAGCCACGACCGAACCACCACCGTTTCCCACATATTCAATTCCGGCGCTGTTGGCGCCGCTGATTTCCAGATCGCTCAACGTCACCGTCGAGTTGCGAACAACGATGCCCACTCCGAGCGGCGTCGCCGCGTCACCCTGGATGCGAAAGCCAGAAAAGACGGCGTCGCTCACCTCGAAGGCGATCACCGCCGCATCAGTCTCCGATGCGCCGCTCGGCAGTCGCACAGCCGCCCCCCGCGGCACGCGGCTCGTCACGCGCACGCCCGTTTTGAGCCGAACCTGTTCCCGATATTCGCCAGGCTCCACGATCACCTCGGTGCCCGCCGAAGCGCCGGCAACCGCAGCGTCAATTGATTGAGCGGGCCGACCCGGACAACTGCCGCGGCCGCTTTTCCGGCGCGGCTCCCGCCCAGCGGCCACAGGCGGTTGAGAGACTCCAACGGCAATCGAGCGCGCTGTGTATAGGCGGCAACGCCGACCACCACACTGAGCAGGATCACGAGCGTGACCGTGCGCCAGCGGCCGGCCGCGCGCTCTTTGACAACTGGCGCACCGGCTCCAGTCGCAGACTTCTCCAGCGTTTGCGACTGGACGTCGCCTGGTTGCTTTTTGTGGCGGCGAAGGTCGCGAGTGTCCTCCCCTTCCGCAAAGCGGCCCCGCTCGGCATAGACAACGGTCACGTTGTCTTTGCCTCCCGCGGCGTTGGCGGCATCGATCAGGCTCCGAACGACTTCGAGTGGATGGCCCGCGAACTCGTCCACCGCCTCAGCGATGGTGGCCGACGACACGGAATCGGTCAGGCCGTCGCTGCAAAGAAGCAGCGCCGCATCGGGTTCGAACGGCTGACGAAACACATCGATGAATTCCGCATCGTCTGGCTCATGACGCTCGGACCCGACGTCGCGGTACACCTCGTTGCGGCGCGGATGGTGCATCGCCTCGCGCTCGCTCAACTCGCCGGCATCTTCACGCTCGCCGACCGGCGAGTGATCGCGGGTCAACTTCTCGATTCGCCCGGCGCGCAATTTGTAGAGCCGTGTGTCCCCGACGTGGCCCACCACCACGTCGCCGTTGCTCACCACCGCGATGGTGAGCACGCAGGCCATTCCCTGCCACTCCGCGCGCAGCGACGCCAGGCGATGGATCTCGTTGTTGGCAAGCGTGATGGCCTCGCGGATGCGATCCTCGATCGATCCCGTTTCGCGCTCGAGGCGCGTGCGCACCATCGCCAGGGCCGTTTCGGCCGCCTTCTCGCCGGCCGCCTGGCCGCCGACGCCGTCCACGACGATGAACAGGCCGCGAGCCGTGTCGTAGTGGTAGCGATCCTCGTTGATGGGACGGTGAAGGCCCGGGTGGCTGGCACCGGCAGCCTTTAATGTTGCTGCGACCTGCATGGAGGTGCTCATTCGCGGTCAGCCACGGCCGCCCAGGTAAGGGCGATCGCCAGCATCAACAGGACACCCAGGATGAAGAAGCGCCCCCACAAAAGCCAGGTCATGGGTGGCCGGGAATGTCGAACTGAAGAAAAATCGTGTCGGCCAGGCCAATGCGCGATCCGGATGGCAGCGGCGTTTCCACGCCGTTTTCGCGCTTCGTCCCGTCCGCATCGTCGTAGCCCCTGGGCAGGCGCTGACCATTGAGGGTCGTGCCGAGCGTGCTCAGATCAATCAGGAAGAAGGCACCGGTGCGCGGATCGCGGCGAATCCGCGCGTGCTCGCGCGAGACATCCACCGACGAATCAATCCGTACGTCGGCTCGATACGCGCTCCCGCCGCGGCCGATCACGGTCGAGTCTCGCGCCACGTCGAATGCATGTGCGCCGCTGTTGTCCTCGTACTTGAGCCGCGCATGCACTACCGACGACGAGCCGCCGGTCCGGCTGACCGTTTCCTCGCGTTTCGTCGTTCGCTGCCCGACGTGAACCGTCGTAATGCGCCGCGTACGTTGACCCGATCCGAGATCCTCGCTGGAGGCAGGCAGCATCAGCTCCGAGTGGATGAGAATGTCGCCGGGCGCAAGCTCGTTGTCGGCATCAGCGTGGAACTCGATCTGCCATTCGCGCGCGGCGTTCTCGACCGGCGGGAGGGTCCCCGTCAGGCCGAGGTATCTTCGCAATGCCGGAGGGTTGTTCAGCTTCCGCAGCTCCTCGTCGAGCGCTCGCGCGGTCTGCTCCTGGAGCACCGGCACAATCCCCTCGACTCTGGCGAATTCCTCGGAATGCAGATAGACGACAAAGCGGCTTGGCGCAAGCGTTGAGTATTTGAGCGGCTCGAGGTTGGTTCGCATGTTCTCGAGTATCGCGTCGATGATGTCGCGCGCCGGTCGCTTGGGCGATACGGCAGGTTGCGGGCTCATGCGGATGGGCTCGGCACAATCTTATAGAAGGGCACACGAAGGCGTCAGGCCGAAATCGAGGCCCAAACGTTGAGAAATACGATCCGGGGGGCGTTAAGTTGCAGGAACTTACTTGAGATCCTTCACGACGACCAGGATCTCGCCCGGGCGTATCAGCCCAAGCTCCTGTCGGGCCAGTGCCTCGACGGTGGCCGGATCCTCCTGAAGGCGACGGGCTGCATCGCGAAGGGCGCCGTTTTCGTGCTTGAGCCGTTCGAGGCTTTCGGCCGCCGCGCGAAGGTCCTGCCGGGCCTTGAGGGTGCTGGTCAGCCCACGGTCACCGAACAGCCCGTCGAACAGGAGCACGCAGCTGAAAAACACCACCGCGCGGCCAGCCCAGCGCGCCTGACGGCGCCTGCGCGTGACGGCCGGCGCCTCGGCGAGGCCTTCGAGAGGAGGTGTCGTAGTCGTGGGCATCGAGTGAGGCGAAGGTACCAGACGAAGATCGAAAGTACAAGTGGAAAGTTCGCGACTGCTGTCGAACTGCACGCGCCGACGGCTCCGCCGCCACCTTCAGACCGCACGACGGCTTCCCGCCTTCGCCAAGGCTTCGGAGCTCGCTCAGAAACGCAAGCGAGCGTAGGCGGACGGCGGGCAGGCTGCGAGCGGCGAATCAGCAACTCGTTCCGGGCCGGAACGAGTTGAATGTTGGCCCAACATCGGTGCCGCTCGCCGGGTGCCGCGACCTGTTATCCGGCCTTCAAGTCGAGCCTGACGAAACGCGTTGTCGCTGCGCGTCCGAGCGGAGATCACGCCAACGAGGTTATCGAGAAGTCCCGTATCGAGATCGTGCTGCCGAAGCACGGCCCGACCGACGGCGCGGACTCGATACCGGAATAGTCGCCCGGTGCGTCGAAGCGGACCTCGTCGTCGACGATCACGCGCATGCGGTCGAGCCGGATCTCCCAGACGATCTCGTGCCAGTCAGTGGTGGTGATGAAACCCTTGTCCTTGATACCGTGCTGCTCCGCGGTTGCCGGATCATGCACGCGCAGCTCCCGCACCGAGCATTCCCAGTTGAAGATCAACTCGCCGCGATGCCAGTGCATCCGAAGATTGGTCGAGTCCGTCCTGCCGACCACGCGGAACGCGAATGGCGCACGGCAGGCGAATGGCGCCACACCGGCCGACATGACCCAGTTCATCGCCGACCCGGCGATGTCGATGCCGTCAACGGTTCGGGAGATGACGCAGCCCTGGTGCGGGATTAACTGGTGGATCAGGTTCTCAGCCATGAATGAACTCGTCGTTCACCTTCGGCTCCGGCGGGCAAGCTGCGAGCGGCGAGTCAGTAACTCGTTCCAGAACGAGTTGAATGTTGGCACAACATCGGTGCCGCTCGTCGGCTGCAGTGCTGTTAGGCGGTTGCCTCTAAGCAAGATCCTCACTTGGTACCAACCAGCAACACGCGGACTATGTGGTTACTTTGACGATCGTGACTGAACAACAGCTCGATCGTTTGAAATCCAGTCGCCCGCACTGAAAGAGTCGCCTTGTAGTTTCCTGGTCTGACCGTGCCGCCAACGCGAAACTGACCATCTTTGTCGGTCACCGTCTGCCGAAGGCCCTGAGTTGATTCTCCGGCTGATGGTCGGCCGCGAGGCGCTCGGTGCGTCGAGCCACTCGTAGACTTCGCCCGTCGCGCCCAGGTATCCTTCGCACGCGATACACAGAAGTCGCGTGCACGCGGACAAGCCCGCAATCGAGACAATCGCAACGAATGCTGTCGCTTGACGCATCGAGCGTCGGCTCCATTCGCGTGTTAGCCGGCTGATGGCTTCGGCGGCGTCCCGCCTGTAAAACCAATTCGTCTGGACGTCTCTCCATCCATACTTGAGATCGGCCTTCAGTGAAGCTCCGCCTTCACAGATTATGAATGCGACAGGTACTCGATGAAATCAGTGTTGATGGGTGCGATCCCGATCGCTGACGAGTGAGTCGCCAGCTGCCCACGATGGTGAGCCCCGTGAAGCGTCAGGTGAAGGAGGATGTCTCCGACAGGAGACTGGTGCCTCTCACCTGTGAATCGCTGGAACGACACAACTCTTGCCAACTCTCCATCCAAGAGCTCCGCGAAGATCCGTTCGTGCTCGGCTGACAATTGCTCGAGTTGCCGGACCGAGAGCAGAGCCCAGATATCTCGCCCCGGCTCCTGACCGTGAATCCGTTGAAACCAGGCGCGTTCACCGAGCAGGATGTGACTCAGCCGGCGCAGCAGCCCATCATCAGAGGCCGCCTTGTCGACGACGAACTGAAGCCATGCCCGGTTGGCCCAAGTGCAATGCGCCACGAGTTTGGGCAGCTGATTCATTAGCTTTCATCTGATTGTTGGGCCGCCGTTCTACTTCTTCGGAGCCGGAGTGATCTGGACTGCTGCCACGCGCCAATCCTGACCGTCCTTGACCCACACAGTGATTATCCACGACCGGTCTTGGCCCTGCGTGCGTTGGATGACGGTGTTTCCGTGCGTTGAGAAACGTTCAGCCAGTGGCGGGGGCGGGAGAGCCTCGGGTTTTTCGCCCTTCAACTGGGTCAGTCGCTCCGCTTTCGTTTGGATCTGGCCATCCTCCAGAACCGTCGTGAAGTCAGCAGTGGTCAACCGATCCCAGACGGCTGCATCCTTCTTCGCGACAGCCTGAGCTCTGAGGCGAATAGCCTCCTGCAGGTCCGCGGGGACTTCCTGTGCGGCATGGATCCGAGCCGTCAGGACCAGCGCAACCGCCGCAAGCACTATCGTTCGTTGCATTATCTTTGTCTCCCGCCCCACTGCTTCTCGTTCCGGTTCGAAGCAAGGTCGGCCGAACGTCATGCCGCTGCGGCTCTTCGTTCCAGCACTTCGACGACGTAGTAGTGGCCAGGTTCCGGCTGTTCAACCGCAAATCGTGCCGCTCCGGCGATCGCCTCGTTCAATCCCGAAAAGAGGCAGAACTCGTTCGCGCGAATCTCGGCCGCCATCACGTTGCACGACAACGGTGAGCACTCCAGCCCCAGCCCCGACTCCATCGTCTTGTTCGCACTGTCAAACCCGAGACTGTGGAACTCATTGGTGATCTGCTCTGATTGGACGTTCTCTGGCACTGCGAGAGGGAGTCGCCCCCGCGCCGTGAAGACTTCCGGATGTAATCGATAAGCAAACAGCCGGTACTTTGATTCCTGGCCACGTGGAATCACACGAACCGCATCCGAAATTCGATTGAACCAACCCCAGTCATTGTGAAGCCAGAGTTCGATCCAGTTCTTGGGCCCCGCAGAAATGCAATTACTGACGCTGCAGATTTCTCGCACGCCAGGGGCATCCATGCCCGCCGGCCTGGGCTCGATAAGTTTCGCGAAGAAGCCCGCGTCAATCATGAATTGGCTGCTGTCCGCGTAACCATCTGCCGTGCAGCGGCTGGTTCGGCGCTGAACAGGGCGACGTCACGTGAGGACGACCCTGTCGCCAGTCTCTAGGCGGATTCTCATGCTTGGGCGAGACATTCGGATCGAGCTATCGCGCGCAGCGGCCTGTCCCGCCGTAGATCCCGAGATCCTTGAGCGAAGGCGGAAGGTGGGGAATCTAAAGAGGCCCCACCGAGCGAAGTTCACAAAGCGCCTGCGGCCGCAAGCGAGCGCCGGAGGGAAGTCGCCGAAGGCGACCGCGAGCGCGCAGCGAGGTGGAGAACGTAAAGAGGCTCCACCGAGCGAAGTTAAATAATGGTGCCGAGGGACGGAATTGAACCGCCGACACCGTGATTTTCAGTCACGTGCTCTACCAACTGAGCTACCTCGGCCCCGAAACCCGCGCTGGACAGAACCCTAATCATAACAGTCCCCGCGATTCTTCGACAAGACGAGGGATCCCGGCGCTCTTAACCGCCTTTCCGCCAGTAGTACGCGCGCCCCTGTTTCCAGTTCACGGCGAAAAGCAGATCGCTGCCCTTCGCGGGATATATGCGCACGCCCGTTGCCGCGAGCCGGTTGCCATCGAGCTGACCGCGAAGCACGAGCGGCCACCATTCAATTCGCGAGGGCACATCGCACTGCTGGCCATCGGCTGGGAATCTCGTCGGGCTGCAGCAGCTCGCGCAACACCGCTTCTTCTCCCTGCGGATACTCGAAGAGACCCCAGCGTTGAGACGTGCCAGGCACGTGTCCTTCGCGGATGTCGTGAGAGCCAGGCGGAAGCCCCTCCGGAATCCAGCCGTTCGCGATGGCGCCGGCCTGTCGCGCCTCGGCGAGCGATGCAAAAGAGTTTGTCTGAGACGTGATGCCCGAACACGCCGACGCCACAGCCAGCATCGTCGCGAGCGAAACGGCGCGGAGACACCGTGTCACGATCTGCCGAACCACTGTGCGTAAAGCTCGGGCCGGCGGTGCTGCATGAACAACCGATCGGCGTGTGAGGATGTCACCTGCCCCGGATCGATGTCGGCGACAAGAATCGAGTCCTGCAGTCGTGGCGCGCGTGCGACGACAACGCCATCGGGCGCGCAGACAAACGACTCGCCCGCGAACGTCAAACACGATTCGGCGCCGACACGGTTGCACAGGGCCACGAAATACCCGTTCTGAAACGCCGCCACGCGCATCTCGCCTTCGTACAAGCCGTCGGGCCACTCATCCACGGCTCCGGCCTGCGGCACGACGACCAGCTCAGCGCCGCCCAGCTTGAGGGCACGCATGTACTCAGGATAGTGGCGGTCGTAGCAGATGGCGACGCCGATCATTCCGGCCTTCGTGCGGTACACAGGCGCGCCCGTGTCGCCGGGTGTGTAGTACCCCTGCTCGTGGAAGCACGGGTAGTCGGTGATGTGGACCATTCGCGTTCTGCCGAGAATCGACCCGTCCGCATCGATCACCGGTGAACAGTCGTACGCGAGATCGCCGTCGCGCTCGAACAGGTTGAGAACCGTCACGACGCCAAGCTCACGCGCTTTTCGCGCGACGCGATCCGTCAGCGGACCCGGAACGGTCTCGGCGAGATCCCGCGCGTGGGAAGAAGCGGGACGCTGTGGGTGGAAGAACTCGAAGGCGAGCTCGGCGAACGCGATCAGGCTTGCGCCTTCGCGCGCCGCCCGCTCCATGGCCGCCAGGCCGCGATCGATGTTGTCGGATTTGTCCTCGACGGCATGCTGCTGCACGAGCGCGATGCGCATGCCGCGATCATAGCCGCGAATCTGCGAGTCCAAAAGCTATCTCGCAAACCCAAAAGGGCTCGGTAAACACATACCGGCACGGCGAGCGAGCGACAGCGAGTGAGCCACGCGAACGGAGCGCGCCGGCGAAGCGGCGCGCGAGAGAGGCGTGTAGGGAAGTCCGAGGGGCGAAGCCCCTCGGGTTAATTAAGCCCCCGTCTTCGCTTTCGACGGAGGTGAGGCCACCACGACCCACTCGGCGCGGTGTTCGCCCGACGCCTCACGGTAGCGCACTTTGACTTTCTCGCCTTTGTGGGAGGCCAGGTCGGCGGCTTTGATGGTTTTCGATCCCTGACGAATCGTGGCGCCGCTCTGGAGGATGAAACGCTGCTTCCCGTCCGTGGTCTTCACCACGAATTCGGTCGCATCGGCATCGACTTGATCGAGCGTGCCGACGAGCGAACGCTCCGGAGGCTGCTGCTCGACCAGGGCCTCGTGCTCCGCCAGGTTGCGAGTGGCTGCCAGCGGGTGGGCCGCGCGCGTGCCGACGAGCATCGACGTGGTGGTGAGTGTCAGAAGGATGAACGTCAGCCGCACGGCGTGCTCCAGGTTCGATCGAGCATCGCCCGTGGGGCTCGGACTTGCTCAAGTGCCCGCCAGCATCGCAGCTGGAGGAGTCGACCGGGGAGTCCAGCCAATTGCCACGATCCGGCGGGCACCAATCGTGATCACAATCTCGGTGCCAGCACGCCCGGCCACCGATAGAATGAAACAAAGCGCCCGATTGCAATGACTTCGACGATTGCTACGCCTGACCTCGAAGCCGTTTCCGAGACGCAGCGGCGCCCCAGCGGGGCAAAATTGCGGAACGCCCTATCGCTGCGCCTCCGCCTGCTGGTGCTCGTGGCCCTCAGCACGGCCATCGTGATCGGGATCGAAGCCTTCCTCGAGATCCGCGTGTTCGAGGCCACGGTGGAGCGTGACCTGCTCGACACCGCGCGGGTGACGGCGGTCGCGGTGGCAGACGACTACGAATTGCGTAGTGAACCGGTCGATGCGGCCGCGTTGTCCGCCGATCTTCACGAGATCGTACTCACCACACCCACGCTGCGCACGCTTTCGATTGTCGAGATCCAGGACGACTCGCCGGCCATCGTCGCCAGCACGTCAACCAGCGAGCGTCCAGAGGCCCTGGCACTTGCGGTTCGCGCCGTTCACGAATCCACCACGACATCGGGAACGGCGTCTCCCGGCACCGCCGCCGTTGCCGTCCCTATCGTCAGGCCTGACGGAGCTCATGCCGCCGTCGCGACGGTCTCGCTCGCAGCAGTCGACCAGCTTCGGACCAAGGGCCGGCAGGTCACGCTCTGGTTCACGCCGGCGGCAATCGTCTTGCTGACCCTCCTCGTTGACTGGCTCGGACGCCGGCTGATTCACCGCCCGATCGCGTTGATCCGGGACACGATGACGCGCGCCGGGGCCGGGGATTTCACGGCGCGAGCGGTACAGGCGCGCCCCGACGAAATCGGGAGCGTGGCTGATGGACTCAACGACATGTTGCGCCGGCTCCAGGATTTTCACGAGGCGCTTCAGGATCGGGTCAACGAGGCCACCGCCGAGCTCCGCCTTCGCAACGAGGAATTGGTGATCAGCTATCGGCGAGTGTTCGCGCTTCGCGAAGCGCTGGCCAGGGCCGAGCAGATGGCCGCGGTCGGCCAGATGGCCGCAAGCGTCGCGCATCAAGTGGGGACGCCCTTGAACTTGATTTCTGGTTACGTGCAGATGCTGCAGGAGGACGCCTCCGTCGATCCCCGGACTGCCCGGCGCCTGCAAATCGTGCAGGAACAGATCGCCAAGGTCGCCTCGGTTGTGCGCACCGTGCTGGACAACTCGCGCCGTCCCAACAACCGCGCGTCCATATCGGTCGGATCCGTGCTTGCACGCGTGGCCGAAGTAGCGAGGCCAAAGCTTGATGCATCGGGCATTTCTCTCTCGCTCGATGTGGCGGGCGAGCTGCCTCCGGTCTGGGCAGACTTCGAGGAACTGGAGCTCGCGATGCTCAACCTCGTGACGAACAGCCTGGATGCCATGCCGCACGGAGGTGTGCTGACCATCCGTGCGCACCCCTCGTCGGATGGCGTGCGCATCGAAGTCAGCGACACGGGGACCGGCATCTCGAAGGAGCTGCTGCCCCGCATCTTCGACCCGTGGGTCACCACGAAAGCTGAAGGCCGAGGCACGGGCCTCGGGCTCAGCATCACGCACGATGTCATCGGTCGTCACGGCGGCACCATCGCCGCGACGAGCGAGCCGGGTCACGAAACGCGATTCACGATTGAACTGCCGAGTTCCCCGGCAGCGGAGACGGTTGATGTCCAGAATACTAATCGTTGACGACGACGGCGAGACGTGCCGCTTCATGGCGGAGCTGCTGGAACGACAGGACCGTGAAATCCGGACGACGCAGCACGTGTCTGAGGCGCTGACGCTGGCGCAAGCAGCCATTCGACCTGCTGATTTCAGATATCAACCTCGATGCGCAGCAGAACGGCATGGACGTCCTGCGGGTATTCAAACAGGCGAACGCGCGCGGTCACGTCGTGCTGATCAGCGGGTTCGGAACGCTGCAGACCGCGATCGACGCGGTCCGCGCGGGCGCGTTCGACTACATCAGCAAGCCGTTCAACATCTCGGAAGTCAAGGCGACCGTGGAACGGGCGCTGTCGGACGTCGGCATTCCGCTGGCGCCACGCCCGTCGCTCGACGTGCCGCCGCCCGGCCTCATCGGCCGGACTGCCGGCATGCTGTCGGTCTACAAGCAGATCGCACATGCGGCGAACGCGGCCGCGCCCGTGCTGATCATCGGCGACAGCGGCACCGGCAAGGAGCTCGTCGCGCGCGCCATTCACGCCCATGGCCGCCGGGCCGGCGCGCCCGTTCGTGCCGATCAATTGCGGCGCCCTCACGGAAAGCGTGCTCGAATCGGAGCTCTTCGGCCACACGCGCGGGTCGTTTACCGGCGCAATCGCCGACACCAAGGGCATCTTTGAACAGGCCACCGGCGGCACGGTCTTCCTGGACGAAATCGGAGAGACCTCCGCGGCGCTGCAGGTGAAGTTGCTGCGCGTGCTGCAGGAAGGCGAGGTCAGGCCGGTCGGCGGGAGCCGTCTCGTCAAAGTTGACGTCCGCGTGGTAGCGGCCACCAACGTGGATCTCGAACGCGAAGTCGCCGCGCAGCGTTTCCGGCAGGATCTGTTCTATCGCCTGAGCGTCATCGTCATCCGCGTACCGGCGCTGCGCGACCGCCGCGAGGACATCCCGCTCCTGATTCAGACGTTCCTCCAGAACGCCTGCGCGCGCGCCGGCAAGCGCATCGAACTCGCTCCCGGCGCGATCTCCGCCCTCACGTCCTATCGCTGGCCCGGCAACGTTCGTGAGCTCGAGAACACCATCGAGCGGCTGGTCGTCTTCAGCAGGGGATCGGTAATCGACGTGTCCGATCTGCCGTTCAAGGCCAGCTGGACCCGATCTTCACGAGCGCCTGTTCGTCGATCTGCCGTCGCTCGACGAGATCGAGCGGCGCTATCTGTTGCACGTGATCGAACAGGTGGGGGGCAACCGAACCCGTGCCGCGGAGGTGCTCGGCATCGATCGCCGTACGCTCTATCGGATGGCCGAGCGATTCAGCATCGATCTCAAGGAGGACATTCCGGGTAGCGGGGCAGCATAATTGCTGAATGCTGAATGCTGATTGTCGATTGATCTTCCAATCAGCAATCAGCAATCAACAATCAGCAATCCTCTAGGCCGTTTCCCACCGTCGCGCGAGTAGCCGTGCAAGCGTGAGGAAGACCGCCGCGAGGCTGACGAGCACCAGCACTTGTGGCCAGAGCTCCCAGACGGCGGCCTGGCGCCAGAAAATCTTCAAGTACCCATCGAGGGCCCAGGCGTTGAACGTCAGCAGGCCCACCTTCTGCATGTTCTCGCTCATCAGGAAGCGCGGAAACATGCTGCCGCCGAGCGCTGACATGATGAGGATAAGGATCGTCGAGAAGCCGGACAACTGCGCGCGGCTCTTTGCGAGCGTGGCGAGCACGAGCCCGAGAGCTGCCGCGGCCGATGCGGTGACGACCGTCATGACCGACAAAGCCGGGAAGATGAGAGAAGAGCGGGAGACCAAAGGCCACCCTCCCCCACAGGAACATGACCGTGAGCTGCAGGCATCCGATCAGCGCAAGGAGGATCCACTTGCCGACCAGGACGCCAGTCATCCCGATGTTGGTCGACAGCAGCCGTTCGAGCGTTCCCGCCTCCGCTTCTTCGAGCAGCGCGCCTCCGGCGCCACCCACCGACGAAAACAGCAGGAACATCACGCCGATGCCAGCCGCGTAAAACGAAATCAGCGAGCCTCGGCGGTTGTCGGTTCGCATGACATCCACCACCTCGACGCCTATCGGCATCGCGCCGGTGGATGGCTCGCTGGATCCATTCGCGCCTGACATCCCCTGTGCCTTGAGCCGCGGCAGCCAGGCATCGACCGCCGACTTCTGCTGCGGCGTCATGGCGCCCGCGTATTTCTCGAACTGCTGCATGCCGCCGCGCATCAGCAGATCGGGCGCCGCGGTCATCGCGACTTTCTGCAACAGGCCGAGCACCATCTGTGGAGCGATCCGATCCGACACGTCCGACAGGAGTTGAATCGAGGGGCCACCACCGGCGAACCCGTTCTTCGAGAAGGCGTCACCGATCCCGGCGGGAATCACGACCGCAACCGGCACATCACCGTTGCGGACGAGACGCTCGGCCGCCCCGCGGTCGAGCGCCGCGCCGGCGCCCGCGGCGTCTGCGGTAGTCTGAGTTCGAAGTCCCTTTTCGTTCTTCAGCCCGTTGATGAGTCGCGCACTCACCTCGCTGCGGTCCTCATCGACGACGGCAATTCGGATTCGAGCCGTTGAGACGTCGCCCTGACCGCCGAACACTGTCGCAAAAATCGAAAAGAACACGATCGGAAGCAGGAACGTCAGCATCTGCGCCACGCGATCGCGGCGCAGGTTGGTCCAGCCGACCCAGAGCAACGTGCCCATTACTCGCGCAACTCCCTTCCGGTGAGGTGAATGAACACCGACTGAAGGCTCGGCCCCCTGACCTCCACGTCGTCGACCGCCCGGCCCGAATTCCGGATGCGCTCGAGAAGCGGTGGCAGTTCGGATGCCACATCGTGCATTCGTGCCTTCAGAGTGCGCTGGTCGGCATCCGTCCCGATCTCGTTCTCCACGCCGGCGACGCCCAGAGAGGCCAACGCGTCGAGCGGCGCATCGAGCTTCAGCGTGACGAGCCGAAAGCGGCCGACGGTCTGGTCAACCAGCTCCGTCATCGTGCCCGCGGCGATGACCTTGCCGTGATCGATGATCACCGTCCGGGCACATCGGGCTTCGGCTTCCTCGAGATGATGGGTCGTCAGCAGCAGCGACACGCCGGAGGCCGCGAGATCCGCGAGCATGTCGTAGATGCGATCGCGGCTCTGCGGATCCACGCCGACCGTGGGCTCGTCGAGAAGCACGATGCGGGGACGATGGAGAACGCCACACGCGATATTCAACCTGCGGCGCATTCCACCTGAGAATTGTTTCACCGATTCGTTCGCTCGATCGGCGAGCCCCGTGCGCTCCAACGCCCAGTCCACCTGCCGCGAGAGTGCCTGACCTGACAGACCATGCAGAGCCCCGAAGGCCTGAAGGTTCTCGCGCGCCGTCAGCAGCGAGTAGAGGGCGATCTCCTGAGGCACAATCCCCAGTTCGGGCGGCGTTTGCCGGCCATCGAGCACTCGGTCGAACAGCTGAATCTCGCCGCTGTCGAGCCGTACCCGTCCGGCAATCGCCCTGATCAGCGTCGTCTTTCCGGCACCGTTTGGCCCGAGCAGCGCGAGAAGCTCACCTTGCTGAAGATTGAACGTGGCCCCGTCGAGGGCCGCAACCTGCCCGAATTTCTTGCGGGCGTTCCGAATGGTGAGAACGTTCATGCTGGTTAGCTTACGGCCGGCGGATGCGGACCGTTCGTTCATCCCGGCGAATGGCGGACAGTCTTCGGCGGATGGTGCGGCTGGTCAGTCTCGCCCTTTCTCCTTGATCCGCTTGTTGGCAGCCTTCGTGAGGACCTTCCAGCGCCGGCGTTCTTCGATTTGGGCGCGCTGGTCGGCCTGCCGCGACTGGTGGGCCTGCTCGCTTTGCAGCTTGTGATAGCTCTCGAGACGACCGGGTGTCAGGTGGCCCGTCTCAACGGCGGTGCGCACGGCGCAGCCAGGTTCCTGGCGGTGCCGGCAATCGCGAAAGCGGCAGCCGCTCGCGAGCAATTCGATGTCCCCGAACGTCCCGCCCATCGTCTCGCCTGCGTCCCACAGCTGCAGTTCCCGCATGCCGGGGGTATCGATGAGCACGCCTGATTCCGGCAGCACGATCAGCTGCCGCGCGGTGCTCGTGTGCCGGCCGCGGCTGTCCGACTCGCGCACCTCCCGCGTCCGCAGCAGCTCGCGCCCCATCAGCCGGTTCACGATGGTCGACTTGCCGACGCCTGACGACCCGAGGAGCGCCGCCGTTTGTCCGGGGCCGAGATATTGTCGCAGCACATCCACGTCGCCCGACACGTGACACGACATCACGTGCACCGGAACTGCACCGGCCAGCGCGCGGACATCCGCGGCCATGGCCTCGGCGTCGGCCGGGACGTCGGCCTTGTTCAGCACGATTACCGGCGACGCGCCGCTCTCGGACGCGACGAGCAGGTACCGCTCGATCCGGCGCAGGTTGAAGTCGCCGTCGAGACCGCCCACGAGAAACACGGTGTCGACGTTGGCCGCCACGACCTGTTCCTCGGTCGGATCACCGGCCGCGCGCCGCGAAAAGCGGCTGTGTCGCGGCAGCACCGCGACGATCCGCGAGTCGCCTGACTGCCGGGGCGGCTCGAGCACGACCCAGTCGCCGACCGCTGGAAAGTCTGCCCGCGTCACCGCCCGGTGGCGCAACCGGCCCGATATCCGCGCCAGCGACTCACCGTCCCCCGTCAGGACGCGATAGATATGCGTGTGTTCGAGCGCGACGCGAGCGGCGACGACGCCCGGCGACGCGTGCTCGGCAAACGCCTGTTCCAGCCTGGAATTCCAACCCAACGGAGCGAGTGATGCGGTCATCCTGAGGAAGTCCGAAGGATTGTGGCCGACTTGTTCAGATGGACTGAGTGGACTCGGCGACGGAGTGCCGATCGTCCTGCGGACCCTGCGTTTCAGCGGGATCTGCCGTTGCCAGAAGGCAGCGCAGCACTTCGGCGACGCTCCAGGCCTGCGCGATACAGCCCCTTGGAGTGTACGGCGCGTCGGCATCGAAGATTTCACTAATCGAGCCAACACACGCCTCGCTCAGGTGGGCCTCGAAGCCACGAAGTAGTCCGCGAGCGCCCGAGCGGTCGCCGGGGTGCACCTTCAGCCACGCATCCACGAATGGGCCAATCAGCCAGGCCCACACCGTTCCCTGGTGATAAGCCGCGTCGCGCGACCGCAGATCGCCAAAGTATTTCGACTTGTAGTCCGGGTGGCCTGGCGCGAGCGATCGCAGACCGACCGGCGTCAGGAGACGGTCGTGAACGACCTGCATGACGGCCGTCCATCTCGCGCGATCCAGCACAGGATTGTCGAGCGAGATCGCCAGCACCTGATTCGGCCGGCAGGCTGGATCGTTGCCGTGTTCGCCGTCGATCACGTCGAAGAGGTAACCGCCTGGCGCATTCCAGAAACGATCGTTGAACGCGCGCTCCGCTCTTTGAATCCGGCTCGCGAGATCGAGCTCTTCGGCGCCGGCAGGCGCACCGGTCTCCGACATCCATCGCTGCATCAGGCGGAGGGCATTGAACCAGAGTGCGTTGATCTCGACCGCTTTGCCGCGTCTTGGCGTGACGACCCAGTCGTTCACTTTTGCATCCATCCACGTCAACTGGAAGCCATCAGCCCCCTGCCTCAGGAGCCCGTCCGCTTCGTCCACGCCGATGCCGAAACGCGTGCCCTGAACGTGACACCGGACGATGCGGACAAAGGTCGGCAGCAGATGACGCAAGGTGTCGTAGTCGCCCGTGACGCGAACGTACCGATCGACGGCATGGAAGAACCATAACGTCGCGTCCGCGGTGTGGTAGAGGCCTTCACGAGCACCGTCTGGAAACATGTTGGGGATGAGGCCATCCCTCACGTAGTGCCCGAACGTGCGCAGGATGTAGCTGGCTTCGCGGAAGCGATGGGTCGACAACGTGAGCCCCTCGAGGCTGATCATCGTGTCGCGGCCCCAGTCGGTGAACCAGTGATAGCCCGCGATGATGGTGCGGACGTGCTCGCCGGCGGCTCGAGCGCGTGCCGCTTCCTCGGCGCGCCCTGCAGGCGTGATCACGAATTGATCGGCGGCGAGCACGAGCTCGCGCGCCAGAGGGTCACGAGGCGGACCGGCAATGTCCAGCAGATGCCGTCGCCGAGCGATTTCCGCCTGCGCCGCCTGTTCCGGCGACAAGGCCTCGATTGATTCCCAGGGCTCGGTCGAGGCGATGAGCGTCACGGGGCGCTGGTCGTCAAGATCGACGCGGAAGTACCCGGGGCTCCACAGCGTCCCGACCGACTCGTAGCCTCTCAGCTTTTCCATCGAGTAAAGCACCTGAGCCGCGCCCACCTCATCGAGGGTGAGCGAAGCACGGTCCCCGTGCACGCGCAGTCGAAGGACTGCCAGTTCTGAACCCGCCGCGACCTCGTACCGGCTTCCAATGGCCGTAACCGAATACGGTACCGGGCGCGCATCGCTGACCGAGGCTTCGTAAGAACGAAAATGGACGGACGGCCGCAACGACAGCCTGACGGGGCCGGTGCCCCGGATCAATCGATAGGTCAGGTGTGTCGTGTTCTGGCCGTGCGGCATCAGCAGGCGCTTTTCGATCCGTGTACCGTCGAAGTCGTAGATCCAGATTGGAAGGCCGAGCTCGAGCCGGAACTCGATCAGCTGACCGCCGCGATCCGCCGCGTTCGATCCCGCAACCTCGTGTTCGTCACCAAGCCAGACGACGCGCTTGTCGCTGAGCCGCGCCCGCTCGAGCAAATGATTGAGCATCACCATTCTGCCGAGCGGCGCCGGCAGCGCGGCAACGAGCAGTCCGTGGTACCGGCGCGTCACGACACCGGCCACGGTTCCCGAGGCGTACCCGCCAAGGCCGTTGGCGACGAGCCATTCCAGGCGAGGCCTCGGATTGTCGGCCTCGTGATCGCGGGGGTGCTCGATCCGGCGCGTGGGCTCAGTCGTGGACATGGCCTTGCGCTGGTCGTCCGCCCAGAAGAACCGCCGTCTCGCCAGGAATCCTCCATTGCGACTCCCGCCAGAGCGGCGGCGTGCCCTGCCCGCCATAGACGACCGACTCGCTGCTCCAGATCAACGACCACTCACTCGAAGCCGGCGGTGCGAGCAGCGGCTCGGGCGCCGGTCGGAGGTCGATGTCGGCTCCGAGGTTCAGGATGAGCAGGAGGTGCTCCGTCGTGCCGAAATACCGGAGCGCCAGTGCGGAACCGCTCAACACGGCGCCGTCCACGCGGGTGTGGTCCCAGATGGCCGGGTGCTCGGACCTGACGCCCAGCAGATCGCGATGCAGCGCGTACGCGTACGCGTGCGTCCGGCGTTCATTCAGATCCAGTTTGCACTTCTGAAACGTTGACTCGTCGACCGGAGATGGCGGGCTCGGAGCAACGTCAGGATCCTGCACGCCGAGAAACTGCGAGAGGAACTCGCGCCGGCCATCACAGATCGCCTGTCGCAGCTCTTCGCGATGGTCTGCGAAGAACAGGAAGGGAGCAGTCGAGGCAAACTCCTGGCCTTGAAACAGGAGCGGTGTCGCCGGACCGAGCAGCGTGAGCGCCGTCAGCGCGCGATACCGGCCCGGCGACGACAACTGATGCAGCCGTCTTCCGAACGCGGAATTCGCAACCTGATCGTGATTCTCGATGTAGGACACGAATCTCCCGGCCGGGAGGTCGAACGCGGATGTGCCCCGCCGCTGCTTCTGCCAGACGTACCACTGGCCCTGATAGAGGTAGCCGTACTTCGCGCAGGAGATGAATTCCTGCATCGACCCTGTGTAGTCGCTGTAGTACGCCTCGCGGCGGCCGGTCAGCGCCACGATCGCCGTGTGGTGATAGTCGTCGTTCCAGAGCGCGTCCAGGCCATACCCACCCTGGCTCGCCGGCCGGACCAGCCTTGTGTCCTGAGGTCTCGTTTTCGGCGACGAGAAAGATGCGCTTCGTGCCGGCCGCTTCGCGGGCACGGCGCGACATCGCGGCAAGGACATGCTCGCGTGAGGCATCCTTCATCTCCTGCGTCGCATCGAATCGAAGGCCGTCGAAGTGAAACTCGTCTATCCAATAGCCGGCGTTCTCGACGAAATACGCGCGCTCTGGGCCACCGTCTTCAAAGTTGATGGCGCGACCCCAATCGTTCGTGTAGCGGTCGGTGAAATAGGCCGCTGAGAACTCCGCAAGATAGTTTCCGTCCGGGCCGAGGTGGTTGTAGACCACGTCGAGGATGACGCCGATGCCGAGTTCATGCGCGCGATTCACGAAGCTCCGGAGTTCATCGGGCCTTCCATACAGCCGGGTCGGCGCATAGAGATTGACGCCGTCGTACCCCCACCCGAACCGGCCAACAAAGTCAGCGATCGGCATCATCTCGATAAGGGTGATGCCCAGATCCGCGAGCGCTTCGATCTGCCCTTCGGCAGCGGCCCATGTGCCTTCGGGCGTGAACGTACCGACGTGCATCTCGTACAACACGTGTCCGGCCAGGCCGACTCCAGTCCAATGCTGATCCGTCCAGTCGAATCCTGCGGCGTCGACGATGGCAGATGGACCGTGGGGGCCGGTGGGTTGATGCCGCGAAAAGGGGTCGGGCCGCAGCCGCTCGCCATCCAGCCGGAACCAGTAGGCGGTGCCGGCTGCTACGTTGGAAACGGTGCCTTCAAACATTCCGTCTTCGCCCCGCGAGAGGGAGTGGCTGGCGCCGCCATCAACAACGAAGTCCACGCGCTGGCGCTGGGGCGCCCAGACTCGAACATCCGCGGTCGATGGGTCGATGAGTTCGACGCCTCCAGACAATCGGCGTTGTGACGATGAAATCGGCATGAATGTCCTGTTGTTTTGCGCTCGCGCAATCGTACCCGACCGATGTCAGCGGCTGGAGAAATCGGCGTGGCGTTCGGACGCCGCGATCGACGACGGCGCGGGCGAGTCCTGGCTGACCGCCGGCTGTGCCGGCGCGGTCTCGGACTGGTCCGGCTGCTCGGCGTCAATGGGCCCGAGGACTTCGTCGATCAGGCCGTAGTCGCGCGCCCTGGGCGCGTCGAGGTAGAAATCCGTGCGCTTGGTGTCGCGAATGATCTGGCGCAGCGGTTTACCCGACCGGTCGGCAAGGATCCGATAGATTTGACTCTGCATCTGCTTCAATCGATCGAGATGCTGGGCCGCCGCGGAGGTGGACTGCCACCCGGCCCATTTCGCGGGCTCGTGGATCATGATCCACGAATGCGGAAAGGCGAACCGCTTGCCCGGGCTGGCCGCCTGGAGCACGACCGAGCCCATCGAATACGCCATGCCTTGCACGACGATTGTGATCTCGTGGCCAAGCGACACGAGGTGGCGGACCGTGTCGTGCAGCGCTAACCCATCCGTGACGTTGCCGCCGGCACTGTTGATGTAGATCGTGATCGGCTTATGGCTCTCGCTGGCAAGCTCACGAAGCCGCTCGATAGCCTGGCGGGCCGTGTCTTTCTCGATGTCGCCGACCAGATAAATGTCACGCAGCCGGTCGGATTGCTCTTTTTTGACCAGCTCCCTGACCGCTTCGACGATTTCATTGAGCAAACGGTCATTGAATTCGCTCATATTCCAGCTGTTCGCATGAGCCGTGCCGCTTTCAGCAAGCTGAGCTTCTACCGATCCGCTCGCGGGATCACGAACTTCTCCGCCGTGTGAGTCGGGGAAAAACTCACGACCTTGACATCCACGAGCCCGGCTCGTTTGCCCGCGCTCATGACTTCTGATTCGGTGATCGCCTCGGACCCTTTCGGACGAATCACCCACAGCGCACCGTTCGGCTTCAACCAGCGTTTCAGTTCGGCGACGCGATCGAGCCGTTCGCGGCGCTCGGCACCGTAGAACACGATGTCCGCGGCCGAGGGCGTCGCGCTCCGGGCAAGCCGTGCGCCTCGCGAGGTGATTTCCGCAACCAGGTCGTCGTGCCTGGTCCCGGCCATGCCGACCGTCATGCCGGCCTTGACGCCAAGCTTGTCCAGCCGCGACGGAGGGTTCGTGATCCGCTCGGCCCATCGTGCGGCGGCCGGCCCGAGATCAAACACGGCGGTGGTTCGTCCGAACCGCACGGTCAGGGATCCATCGCGCGCCACCGCCGAAGAGATGTCCTTGAGCGGAATCGCGAGACGCGTGGGCCCGCGAAAGATCAGATCGTGCTGTTCGAGAACAGCCTTGCCGCGCGTGGCCTCGCCACCGAGGCGGAGCGTGCACGTCGCCTCATATCCCATGCCGGATCAACTCCTCGCCGCCGGACGCGCGAGCCGCTTCTGTAGCGCGGCCGTATACGAACGAATCGTGCCCTCGTACCCGAAGAGGAAACGCGCCATGAACCTGAAGATCGGATTGTAGATTTCTCCGTCTTCGGTAATGCGCAGCCGGCTGCCGCCGGAGACAGGTGTGATTTCATATGTCCACGTCCCGCCAAACGGCAACGCGGGATCGGCAATGCGCCCGACCAGCAGGCGCGGCGGCTCGAGTCGCTCGACCGCCAGCGTGATCTTTCCCGATCGTCCTTCCTCGATCCACACGGGCCGTCCCTCGCGATCGGGCAATCGCTGGACGCGCTTCACATCGGCGCGCCACGACGGAAAAGCCTCCACGTCCGTGATCGTCATCCAGACGGCTTCAGGCGGCGCCGTCACGATCTGCTCGACCGACGCGTGATGCGATTGAGGCAGCCGCGATCCGATCAACGCCACAAGTGCCATGAGCGCCCCGAGGACGACCACGGCGATGACGATCCATTTCATGGAGCCTCCTTCTCGGACTCGTGGACGAAGGGGCGCGCGACGACCGGCGGCTGCGCCGCCGACGCCAGCAGCTCGAGACCTCTGATCGCGGCTTCGCGTTCGACCGGCGTCAGCCGCGCGACGAGCGCCTCCACGCGCGCCGGCTCCAGGACCGACGCCGCGTCGCGGATGCGAACGCCCGCGGTCGTCAAGCGCACGTGGACCCGGCGGCGGTCCGCACCGTCCCGGGATCTGACGACGTATCCCTTCCGCTCCAGCCGATCGAGTCCGAGCGACATGGTCGCCGGCATCACGCCCATATGCCGGGCCAAACCGTTCACGGTTGTCGGATCGATCTCGTCGAGGTGATCGAGGATGCTGGCTTGATGCCGGCTCAGCAGCCGCCGCGATTCGGGATCGGCCACGTGACGCGTGTGGCAGGCGAAATAGATTCGGGGATAGAGCGCCATCAGCTGTTTCGCGGCGGCGGAAATCTCAGTCATGGAGCGTTCTGGCGGCTGGCCGCTGGCAATAATACATTATTTAGTCAAATCAAAATAAAATACTCTCAAAACATCTAAACCAGACTCGAGGCGTTTCCGTCCAATTGCCCGGTAGTTGTCCGGAAACTCCAGTCGTTTCACGATGTTCGCCTCCGCTGAGCCATCAGGTGTCCGTTTCCGGGACCGGATGTTGCGCAAGCGGTCAGCCCTGTGCCGGAACATCACCGGGGCATTGCGGACAAACGACATTCTGACAATGACTTACGTGACGGTTCAACCATGGCATTCGATTTGGACTACCTGCCCTGACGCCGGACGTCTCCTCGTTTCCCGGTTTTCAGGACAGAGGCACTAAATGGTCGACATCGCACGCTCACCCGACGTTAAGAAGAGAAAGAAAATCCGCCGGATCCTGGTAGGCGCGGGCCTGCTCATGGTGGCGATCCTCATCACGGTGGGGGTTTCGAGGCTGAAACCCGCTGCTCCCTCAGTCGATCGCGCCACGGTGTGGATCGACACGGTGAAGCGCGGGCCGATGCTTCGGCAGGTCCGCGGTTCGGGCACGCTGGTACCGGAGGAAATCCGATGGATTCCCTCGACGACGGCAGGCCGTGTCGAAACGATCTTGCTCCGTCCCGGCGCGATCGTTCGACCGGAGACGGTGATCCTCGTGATGACCAATCCCGACCTTCAGCAGTCGGTCAAGGAAGCACAATTAGCGTTTCAGTCGGCGCAGGCCGCGTACGTCAACCGCAAGGCTGAACTCGAGAGCGCGTTGCTCAATCAGCAGAGCGACGTCGCGAGCATCAAGGCGGCGTTGACGAAGGCGTCGCTGAACCTCGAAGCGCAGGAGAAGCTGTACACCGACAAACTCGTGTCCGAAATCCAGTTGAAACAGTCCCGCAGCGATGCCGAGGAACTGCAGAACCGTTTCAAGATCGCCGAGTCCCGGCTGAAGATTCAGACAGAAGGGATGAAGTCGCAGCTGGCGCCCCAGGAAGCGGACGTCGATCAGAAGCGGGCGGCGTACGAGCTTCGCGTCCGTCAGCTGGACGACCTCAAGGTCAAGGCGGGCATGAGCGGTGTGCTCCAGGAAGTCCCGGTTGAACGGGGCGCGCAGGTCAACGCCGGCGCCAACGTCGCTCGCGTTGCCGATCCATCGACCCTGAAAGCCGAACTCCGGATCGCGGAAACGCAGATGAAGGACATTCGCATCGGCCAATACGCGGAGGTCGACACGCGTAACGGCACCGTCAAGGGCAAGGTGTCGCGGCTGGATCCCAAATCCACCGGTGGCACCGTCGGCGTGGACGTCATCCTCGAGGGGAAACTCCCCGACGGCGCGCGTCCCGATTTGAGCGTCGACGGGACCATCCAGCTCGAGAAGCTCGAGAACGTGATCTACGTCGGGCGCCCGGCGTTTGGCCAGGAAAACAGCACCGTCGGCCTGTTCAAGCTGACCGCTGACGGTGAAGCGCTCCGGACCAACGTGAAGCTCGGACGCACGTCTGTTGACAAGGTGGAAATCCTCGAGGGCCTGCAGCCGGGGGATCAGGTGATCCTTTCTGATATGTCAGCGCAGGATTCCTTCGATCGAATTCGAATAGCGGGATAGACCGAATCGATTTCTGAACCAAGACAGCTACTGCCAGCTGATCAAAAGGAGTCACGATGAACACGTCCGCGCCTACGCTGATCCATCTCGACGGCGTCACCAAGGTCTTCTTCACCGACGAAGTCGAGACGCACGCGCTCGCCGGGATTCACCTGGAGATCAAGCACCGGCGAATACATCTCCATCGCCGGGCCGTCAGGCTGCGGCAAGTCGACGCTGCTGTCGATCCTGGGCTTGCTCGACTCCCCCACCGAGGGCGAGTACATCGCTGAACGGCAAATCGGTGGCCGAATCTCCCGCTCTCGGAGCGGGCCCGCATTCGCAACCGCGAAATCGGGTTCATCTTCCAGAGCTTCAACCTGATTGGCGATCTCAACGTGTACGAGAACGTCGAGCTGCCCCTCACGTATCGGGGCATGAGATCCGCCGAGCGCAAGGAACGGGTGATGGCGGCGCTCGAAAAGGTCGGCATGGCGCATCGTGCCAAGCACCTGCCCAGCCAGCTCTCCGGCGGTCAGCAGCAGCGCGTCGCTGTGGCGCGCGCGGTCTGGCGGGGCCGCCGTCATCCTGCTCGCGGACGAGCCGACCGGAAACCTCGATTCCAAGAACGGCGAAGCGGTCATGGAACTGCTCGCGCGAGCTCCACCGTGAGGGCGCCACGATCTGCATGGTGACGCACGACCCGCGCTATGCCCGTCACGCCGACCGCTCCATCCACCTCTTCGACGGCCGCGTCGTCGAGGAAGACGGCAGCAAGCATCGCGGAGAGAAAGAGCTCGAGGAGAGCGGCTTCGACATGACCCACTGAACGATGACGTGTGCAGCGGTCGGCCGTCAGCCCGGCACCACGGAGCGGTGCCCTGACGACGGACCGCTGAACGCTTCTGGCTATGCTGATCACCGATCATCTCCGCAACTCCCGCAACGAATCAGCCGAGAACGTCCGGCATCCCGTTCGGCCGAGCGAGCCGCGCGTGCTGATTGCCGACGATCAGCCTGACGTCCTCGAAGCCCTGCGCCTCCTGCTCAAGGCGGAAGGGTTCCAGCTCGAAAGCGCGTCGTCGCCCGCCGGCGTTCTTGCGGCCGTCGAAGCTCGCGAGTTCGACGTCGCCCTGATCGATCTCAACTACGCGCGCGACACGACCTCCGGTGAGGAGGGGCTGAATCTGCTCTCGCGGATCCAGGGCATCGATCCCACGCTTCCGGTGGTCGTGATGACCGCCTGGGGAAGCGTCGAGGTCGCGGTCGAAGCCATGCGGCGTGGCGCGCGTGATTTCGTGCAGAAACCGTGGGACAACGCGCGGCTTCTGGCCATCATCCGCACGCAGATTGAGCTGAGTCAGGCTCTCCGGAAAGGCCAACGGCTCGAGGCCGAGAATTCGCTGCTGCGCGGCGAGGGCATGCCGAAGCTCATCGCGGAGTCTTCGTCCATGCAGAGCGTCCTGCAGGTGATTGCCCGCATCGGCCCTTCGGACGCCAACGTGCTGATCCTCGGCGAGAACGGCACGGGCAAAGGCGTCGTCGCGCGCGCCCTGCACGCGGTGTCGAGCCGGGCGTCGCGCCCGATGGTCGTCGTGAACTCTGGCGGAGTGTCGGAAGGCGTGTTCGAAAGCGAGTTGTTCGGGCACGTCCGCGGGGCCTTCACTGACGCCAAGGCCGATCGCGTCGGCCGCTTCGAGCTGGCCGATCAGGGCACATTGTTCCTGGACGAGATCGCGAATGTGCCTGCTCAGCCAGCAGGCCAAGCTGCTTCGCGTCATCGAGACGGGCGAATTCGAGCGGCTCGGCTCGTCGCGCACTCGCCGGGTCGACACGAGAATCATCTCGGCCACCAACGCCAACCTCGTAGACGAAGTGATCGCCTCGCGATTTCGACAGGACCTGCTGTTCCGGCTCAATACCATCGAAATCCGGCTGCCGCCGTTGCGGGATCGGCGGGAGGATCTGCCGCTCCTGGCGCAGCACTTCCTGCGGCAGCATGCACAACGCTACCGCAAGCGGCTGACCGGTTTCGAGAGCGGCGCGATGCAGATCCTGCTCGAGCATCCGTGGCCCGGCAACGTACGCGAGCTGGATCATGCCATCGAGCGCGCGGTGCTGATGGCGCCGGGGCCGCTCGTCAAGCCCGCGGACCTCGGTCTCCGCGCGGGTCGCGAGGGAGGCGGGCGCCTCGAAGACATGAGCCTCGAGGACGTCGAGTGCTTCCTGATCAAGAAGGCGATGACGCGGTTCGACGGCAACGTCAGCCAGGCCGCCAAGGCTCTCGGGTTGAGCCGAAGCGCGCTCTATCGCCGGCTCCAGCGATACGGGCTCTAAGAAAAGTTAAAAGTGAAAAGTTAGAAGTCAAAAGTGACGAGGTCCCCCAAGCGCGAGCCTCGCCTGAGCCACGACCGTCGCATCCTGCTGATGGCGTTCGCCTCGGCGTTGCCGGGGGCCGCGATCTCGCTCATTTTTCTCTGGACCGGCGACTATACGCCGAAGGTTCAGTGGACGCTCACGGTTCTCATCATCACCTTCTGCCTCGGATTTGCGTTTGCGCTGCGCGAGCGGGTTGTCCTGCCCCTGCAGACGCTCTCCAATCTTCTGGCGGCACTCGGCGAAGGAGATTTCTCGATCCGCGCGCGCGGCGCCCACGGCGGCGATCCGCTCGGGGAGGTGATGATCGAGGTCAACGCGCTCGTCGAGACGCTGCGGCATCAGCGCCTCGACGCGCTGGAAGCGACGACCCTGCTGCGAAAGGTGATGGCGGAGATCGATGTCGCGGTCTTCACGTTCGACGAGGAGCAGGAGCTGACGTTCGTCAATCGGGCCGGTGCGCGTTTGCTCAGCCAGCCGTCGGAACGTTTGCTCGCCCGCCGCGCCAGCGATCTCGATCTGGCCGATTGCCTGAGGGGCGAAGCGCCGCGTGTGATCAACACGGCCTTCCCCGGCGGCGTGGGCCGCTGGGAAATCCGTCGAAGCATGTTTCGTCAGGGCGGCAGGCCGCACGAACTGCTCGTGCTGTCCGACCTGAGTCAGCCGCTGCGCGAAGAAGAGCGGCAGGCGTGGCAGCGACTGATTCGGGTCATCGGGCACGAGATGAACAATTCGCTCGCGCCGATCAAATCGATCGCCGGGAGCCTCTCCACGATCGTCGAACGCGATCCGCCGCCATTGGACTGGCGCGAGGACGTGCAGCGGGGTCTCGGCGTCATCGCATCGCGGTCGGAGGCGCTGAGCCGTTTCATGAGCGCCTACGCGCGGCTCGCGAAGTTGCCGCCTCCGAAACTGGCGCCGCTCGACATCGGCACGTTCGTCGATCGTGTCGTCACGCTGGAAAAGGCGCATCACATCTCTGTTGCGCCTGGTCCGAGGCTCACGATTCAGGGAGACGGTGACCAGCTCGAGCAACTCCTCATAAACCTCATTCGGAACGCGGTTGACGCCGTCCGCGAGACCGGAGGCGGGGTCACGGTGGGCTGGCAGCGCCTTCCTGGCTCGGTGCCGGGGACAATGGAGCTGTGGGTGGAGGACGAAGGGCCGGGATTGTCGAATACCGGCAACCTGTTCGTGCCATTCTTCACCACGAAACCCGGCGGATCCGGCATCGGTCTCGTGCTGAGCCGGCAAATTGCTGAAGCGCATGGGGGCAGCCTCGTGCTCGAGAATCGGGACGATCGCCCTGGCTGCCGGGCCAGCCTGCGGATTCCACTCCAGCCGCTCGCGCAACTCCGCGCCGACAACCTGGCCCACAGCGCGTCCTGACGTCCCGGACAGTTCCAGGGCTGACGCCTCAAACACTTCACGCACAGCCGCCGCGCGGATAAGATCACGAACTAAGAATGTGGAGCCGATTCTTCTCGGGCCCGGTTGAGCCGGCCGCTCATGCCTTCTTCATCGCCGTCGCTGCAACGCTGTTGGCTGCGTGGATCGCCTCGCGACTTGCGCGTCGCCTTGCCGCCGCCGCGCTCCGAGGCGTTCTGCGTGACACCGTGGCAACCGCGAGCCCACATGTCCGGGCGCCGCTGCGCATCATTTCGATCACCACGTTCACGCTGACGCTCGCCGTCCTGCTGTTCCCGGCGCTGGAAATGGCCGGCCTCAAGCCGCGAACCGGCGTGCACCTGCGAGACATATCGGATTGGACCTTCAATCACGGGTTGAAAATCGTCCTCATCGTGCTGCTCGCGTACACGCTCGTCCGAATCACCTCGTTATTGGTTCGTCGTTTCGAGTACCGAGATGAGCCTTGGCACCGATCTCGATGCCATCGAACGAGGCAAACGGGCGCGTACGCTCGGCTCAGTCGTTCAGAATGTGACGACGTCGCTCGTGATCGGCATCGCGCTGCTGATGGTGCTGAAACTGCTCGACCTCGATATCACGCCAGTGCTGACCGGTGCGGGCATCGCCGGACTGGCTGTCGGGTTCGGTGCCCAGACGCTCGTGCGCGACATCATCAGCGGCTTCTTCCTGATTCTGGAGGATCAGATTCGCGTCGGCGATGCGGCATCGATCAACGGTTCTGATGGCATCGTTGAGGCCATCAACCTGCGCACCGTCGTCCTTCGCGACGCGGAGGGCACTGTTCACGTCTATCCGAACGGCTCGATCAACAACCTGGCCAATCGCAGCAAGGAGTACTGGTACTACGTGATCGATCTGTCGGTCTCGTACTTCGACGATGTGGACCGCGTCGCCGCGGCTGTGCGCGATGTCGGGGCCGAGCTCCAGGCGGATACCGCGTTCGGTCCGTCCATCCTGGAACCAATCGAAGTGCTCGGCGTCGACGCGTTCGGCGAGTGGTCGCTCAAATTGAAGGCGCGAATCAAGACCGTGCCGTTGAAGCAATGGGTCGTCGGCCGCGAACTGCGGCGACGTCTTGTGAAAGCCTTCGCGACGCAAGGATTCAGGATCCCCTTCCCCGCTCAATCGACGGCCTCGCCGCGTACGTCGGCGCGCGACGCGTAGGCTGGAAGCTATCCCCTCGGATAAGACAGAACTAATCGTGCGAGACGAGTGCCGCGAAGTCCTCGTAGCGCATCTCGATTCGTTGATGGAATGCGCTGGCAAAGGGCACGCCTCGGGCGAGATCCTCCAGGAGTGCGACGACCGCTGGCGCACCATGCTGCTCAATCAGGCGGCGCACGGCCCGTGCCGCCGACGCGTAGGCGATTTCGGCGTCGCGCCTGGAGAGACCAACGAAGCTGCGGTGCAGCGTTGATAGCGAGGGGGGCATGTCAATACGGGTCAGCGCCGCCTCCGCATCTTCCGAGCCCGCCGGCTCGAGCACGGTCGCGAGTCCCTCGTTCATCCATGCGGGCACGGTGCGGCCACCGAACATGGCCACCACGGCATGAACGAATTCGTGTGACAGCACGCGATCGAGCTCATCACGTTGCTCGAGTGCGCCACCGATCGGCACCCGAATGCGGCCGTCGTACACCGCCACCGACCATGCGGCCAGCTTTGTGATGTCACCGAATTGTTCGCGGGTGTAGAGCACGACGGTAATCGGCTGAGGCGGGTACACGCCGAGTGTCTTGCCGACTCGCCAGTACGCCGCCTCGAGCCGCTCAACGGCCAGGCGGGCGAGTGGTTCGTCGGTGGGCGCTTCGAAGAGCGCCGTGAAGTGCTCCGTCCGCACGTCACGGAAGCGGCTCTGCAGATCTTGCTCCTTACGCCAGACAGCGAGCTGCTCATGAAGCTCGCTCGCGTTCGGCGATCGCCGCTCGGCCGCTTCGTAGATAGCGATCGCCTCGCGCAGGCGCCCGGAGCGATAGTGAAGGTCCCCGAGCCACACCGCCGCTTGCAGGTGATTGGGGTTCAGAGCGAGGGCGCACTCGAAGCGAGCCTGCGCCACCTCATTCTGCCCGAGCATGAACGCGGCAACGCCCGCACCAAAGCAAAGGCCCCCGTCCGCCGGACGCAACGCCGCTGCCCTGGTGAACGCGCCGAGCGCGTCACCGAATCGCTGCTGCACGAGGGCTGTCGTGCCGGCGCGCGCGAGCACTGTCGGATCCTGCGCGGCGCACACGTCGGCGGCGGCGACGGACGCCGCGAGCATCAAGACAGCCGGTGCGATCGAAAATCGGATTGGCAGAGCGACTTCTGGTTGTGCAAGAAGAACACCCGGGAAATGCGAGGCAAGTCAGTGGTGTTCTGTCTTCGGCCGAGCCTTTTGTCTTTCAGCGCGTCTACAAAAGTCGCCCTCGTGGAGGACACCGCGCTGGGGGCCGCTCGAGGGAAGCTAGTAGCCGGTGGCGGCTGCGGCCGCGGGTTTCTGGCCCTTCGATTCCTGGACGATCTTGACGCCGGCGCTGGCGCCGACGCGCGTCGCGCCAGCCGCGACCATCGCTTTCAGGCCCTCGAGATCGCGCACGCCTCCGGCCGCCTTGACCCCCATCTCCGCGCCGACCACGCGGCGCATGAGCGCGACATCGGCAGCCGTCGCGCCTCCCGAGGCGAAGCCGGTTGACGTCTTCACGAAATCAGCGCCGGCGGCCTTGGACAGCGTGCACGCGGTGATCTTTTCCTCGTCGGTCAGGAGCGCCGCTTCGATGATCACCTTGCTCGTCACGCCGCACTGCCGGCAGGGCTCGACCACGGCGTCGATGTCCCGTTCCACCGTGCGAAGGTCGCCCGACTTGAGTGCCCCGATGTTGATGACCATGTCGATCTCGGTCGCGCCGTCGAAGATCGCACGCCGCGTCTCGTAATTCTTGACATCGGCAGGCGTCGCGCCCAGCGGGAACCCCACAACCGAACAGACACCCACGCCGCTGCCCCGAAGAAGGGCCGCAGCGGTTGCGACCCAGGTAGGGTTGACGCAGACGGTTGCGAAATGAAACTCGGCAGCCTCCCGGCAGAGCCGTTCGATTTCGGTTCGAGAAGCGTCAGGCTTCAGCAGCGTGTGATCGATCATGCCGGACACGCTCGCGCCGGCCCCGCCGGCGGCATGAACGCCCAGCCGCGTCGCCCCGGCGTCAATGACCCCGCGCAGCCGATCCGGGCAGCAATCCAGGATGACCGAATGGCAGGCGCATCTCGACGTGCCCCCGCGGCCGGACGCCTGCGCCGCGAGCACCTCTTCGGTGATGATGTCGATGAGACGCTGGAGGTCCTGTGGGCTCAACACGTCAATCACTCCGAGGGGCTTCGCCCCTCGGACTCCCTTACGCGCTCGTTCGCCAACTTCCCTTTCGACTCTGAACTACTTCCAGTCTTGAGCAAAGGCATCTTCAAGCCGCCGAATCTTCAGCAGCCGGCGGATGTAACGCGCCTCCCGCATTGGCGTTCCCAGCCACATGTCGACAATCCGAACCGCCGCGTCCGGGCCGTCGATGAGTGACGCTCCGAGCGTCAGCACGTTCGCGCCGTTGTGCTCGCGCGAGTACCGCGCGATGGTTTCGCTCACGCACATCGCGGCGCGCACGCCACGGACCTTGTTGGCCGCGATCGCCGATCCAATGCCGGCACCGTCGATGGCGATTCCCGCGTCTGATTCTCCCCTCGCCACGCTTCGCGCGACCGCACCGGCGATATCCGGATAGTCTACCGGGTCGGTCGTGTCTGTTCCCACGTCGAGCACAGCCAGACCTCGCCCGCGCAGATGAGTCACGAGCGCGCGTTTGATCGACAGGCCCGTGTGATCGCTGCCGATGACCACGCGCCTGATGTCGCTCGTGGGCGCCAGATCACCTGGAAGCGATTCATCCAATGAGCCGGCGCGAACGACGGTCACGCGGCGCGTCGCCAGCGTATCTCGCGCCAGCGGCGTCACGTGCCCGCCGGCGGTCAACTCGACCGTGGCCCCGATGTCGATCGTCCGGGCGTCGGCTTCGGTGATGATTTCAAACGGCTTCATGTATCGGATTCACCAATTCACCAATTCACCAATTCACCAATGCTCACTCGTTCAGCACCGCGATATACGGCAGGTTGCGGTACTTCTCAGCATAGTCAAGACCGTAGCCGACGACGAAACGATCCTCGATCGTGAAGCCGATGTACTCGACGGCAACGTCGACCTGGCGACGGGAAGGCTTGCTGAGCAGGCATGCCGTCCGCAGCGTCTTCGGGGATCGTGCCTTCAGGATTTCCTGGAGATAGGTCAGCGTCAGCCCGGTGTCCACGATGTCCTCGACGATGACGATGTGGCGCCCCTGCAGGCCGGAGTCGAGATCCTTGAGCATGCGGACCTCGCCGGACGACTTGGTGCTCTTGGCGTAGCTGGAGACCGCGATGAAGTCGAGGGACACGCGGTGGCTCATGGCGCGCACGAGATCCGCCATGAACATGAACCCGCCCTTGAGCACGCAGACCAGATGGATCTCCTCGTCCTCCGGGTAGTCTCGCTCAATCTCGCCGGCCAGCGCCTTGATCCGGGCCTGGATCGTTTCGGCATCCAGCAGAATGTTCATCGGACGGCTGCCTTTACCTTTTCCGCGAGGGCACGGGCTTCGCTCAGGACCCGGGCCTCGTCGAGCGTCAGGACCTTCCGGTCGCGCATCAGGATTCGCCCATTCACGATCGTCGTCTTCACATCGTCACCGCGCGTCACGTACACGAGGTGCGACAGCGGATCGTACATCGGTGTCTGGCGCGCGGCTGCCATCGAAACCACGATCACGTCGGCGCGCTTGCCCGTCTCGAGCGAGCCAATCGCCCGATCCATCCCGAGCGCGCGGGCGCCATCGATCGTCGCCATCTGCAGCGCGAGCCGGGCCGGAACGGCACGAGGGTCGGTCGTCTGCAGCTTGGCAAGAAACGCCGCCTGACGCATGGCCTCGAACATGTCGAGGTCGTTGTTGCTCGCCGCCCCGTCGGTTCCCAACGCGACGACCAGGCCCGCGGTTCGCATCGCCGTCACCCTGGCCGCGCCGCTGGCCAGCTTCATGTTGCTCTCGGGATTGTGCGAGACCGCAACATGATGGCGGGCGAGGATCGACATGTCCGCGGGTGTCAGCCACACACCGTGCGCCGCAATCGTGCGCGGTCCCCAGAAACCGAGCGCCTCCAGATAACCGGCCGGCGTGGCCTTGTGGGCGGTTTTCGACGTCTTCACCTCGTCCGCTGTCTCCGCTAGATGGATCAGGACGGGAACGTGCTCCCGGTCCGCCAGCGCCCTCGACGCTTTGAGCGTCGCGCTGTCGAGCGTATACATCGAGTGTGGAGCGACGGCTGGCACGATGAGGTCGTCGCCGGCGAACTGCTTGATGAACGTCTCGGTCCTGGCCAGCCCTTCGGCAGGAGTCTTCGCGTCGGCGACCGGAAACTGGATGATGGTCTGACCCAGCACCCCGCGCAGCCCCGCCTCCTTGGTGACTTTCGCGACTTCTTCCTCGAAGTAATACATGTCGGCGTAAGTCGTCGTGCCCGATTCGATCATCTCGAGGGTCGCGAGACGGGTTCCTGCCCGCACGAACTCCGGGTTCACCGTCTTCGCCTCAGCGGGAAAGATGTACTTCTGCAGCCAGTCCATCAGCGCCAGGTCGTCCGCGAGGCCGCGATAGAGGACCATGGGCGCATGCGTGTGGGTGTTGATCAGGCCGGGCATGACGACCTGCCCGCTGGTGTCGATGGTCTCGCGGCCCGAGAAACGCGCAGCGATTACGGCGGGCGTGTCGAGCGCGACGATGTCGCGACCGTCGATGGCGACCGCCCCAGGGGACAGCACGCGGCCGGACGAGTCCATGGTCACGACCGTGCCACCGGTCAGAATGAGGGTGACCGTCTGCCGCGGCGCCTGCGCCGAGACGAAGGTCGCCGCCAAAAGCACGGACGCTAGAGCACGCAGGAGCATGAACGTCGAATTGTATCAGTGGACGACGCCTCGCTCGGGCCGCAGGCGCTTTCCCTTGTCCCTTGTCGTATAGTGAGCCTCGTGCCGCTGCGACTCGTTACGCATCCGCTCGTTCACGACGCGCTGGCAACGTTGCGCGACGCGTCAACACCGCCCGAACTGTTCCGGCGTATGGCCGTGCGCATCAGCCTGCTGCTCGCCGCTGAGGCGACGCGAGACGTGCCGTCCAGGGACGTCACGGTGGAGAGCCCGCTCGGGCCCGCGGCCGGGCGACGGATCACCCGCGACGTAGTCGTCGTGCCGGTCCTGCGCGCCGGGCTCGGCATGCTCGATGCGATTCTCGAGCTGATTCCAACGGCCCGCGTCGGACACATCGGCTTGCAGCGCGACGAAATGACGGCCGTCGCCTCGCGGTACTATTCGAAGCTGCCCCATGACCTCACCGGCAGTTTCGTACTGATGATCGATCCCATGCTGGCCACGGGGGGGAGCGCGGTCGCGGCGCTCGATCTCCTCAGCAAGGCCGGGGCGCATGACGTCCGCATGATCTGCATCGTCGCCGCGCCTGAGGGGATTGCGCTGGTCGAGCGGCATCATCCGGACGTGCAGGTGTTTACGCCGGTTGTGGATACCGGCCTGAACGCCCACAAGTTCATCGTCCCGGGCCTTGGCGATTTCGGTGACCGGCTCTACGGAACGCAGTAAGATTTAGGCGCATCCGGAGGAGAAACGAGTCCAGCGCATGGCCGGTGAAACCCCGAGACAAACTCGAAAGCCCGTCGCTGTCGAACGTCGCGCCCAGCCGCGCGACGCCAACGGCAAGTGGCGTACTGCGCTGACCAGCATTACGCCGAACAAGATTCTCGTCCGCGGCTACCCGCTGGACGAGATCATGGGCCGGCTGACGTTCGGCGAGGCGATTTACCTGCTCCTCCTCGGCGAGTGTCCCTCGCCGGGAATCGGCCGGTTGATGGAGGCGATCCTCGTCTCCTTCATCGACCATGGCGCCACGCCTCCGTCGACGCTGGCGGCGCGCAATACGGCAACGACCGGCGCGTCGCTCCGCGCCTGCGTGGCCGCAGGCGTGCTGGGCTTCGGCCGGTATCACGGCGGCGACATCGAAAGCTGCATGGAGTTCCTGGATGCGGGCCTCGCGCTCGTGCGCAAGGGGTCTTCGTACACGGATGCCGCGGCACAGATTGTCGAACGGTGGAAGTCGACGGGAGATGCGCTACCCGGATTTGGCCACAGGTTTCACACCCGAGACCCACGCGCGGCACGGCTGTTTCAGATGGCGCTCGAGCTCGAGGTCGAAGGCACCCACATCCAGATGATCCGCGCGGTCGAGATGCTACTCCACACGCGTCACGAGCCCGACGATCCGCCGCTCCCCATCAATATCGACGGCGCCATCGCGGCCGTCTGCAGCGACCTCGGCATGCCTCCGACTGTCGCCAATGCGCTGTTCATCATTTCGCGAGTGCCGGGGATCGCGGCGCAGGCGCAGGAAGAAATGAGCCGCGAGCATCCCATGCGGCAGATCGATCCGAAGGAATACCTCTACGACGGACCGTCGGAGCGGCGGCTGCCGGAAAGCGGAAGGAAATAGATGCTCAGTATTTCGACTGCGACCGATCGATCTTATCGATCCACTCGAGAATACCGCCCTTCAAATTGCTCGCACGCGTGAACCCGCGCTCCTTCAGGAGCGACACGGCCTTGGCGCTGCGCGCGCCCATCTTGCAGTGCACAACCAGCTCACGATTGCGATCGAGCTCGCCAGTTCGCTGCGACAACTCGCCGAGCGGGATCAACTTTGCTCCCGCGATCTTGCAGATCTGATACTCGTTGGGCTCGCGGACGTCGAGCAGGAAGAAATCATCGCCGCGATCCATCTTCGCCTTCAGCTCCTCGACCGTGATTTCGGGTACGCCGCTCGCGGCGTGCTGCTGCTGCGCCTGTGGGACGACGCCGCAGAACTGGTCGTAGTCGATGAGCGCGTGGATGGTCGGATGATCGCCGCAGATCGGGCACTCGGGATCACGCCGCAGCTTCAGTTCGCGAAACCGCATCTGGAGCGCGTCGTACAGCAGCAGACGTCCGACGAGCGGCTGCCCGCTCCCCAGAATCAGCTTGATCGCCTCGGTCGCCTGGATCACGCCGATGACGCCGGGCAGCACGCCAAGCACGCCGCCCTCTGCGCAGCTCGGAACCAGCCCTGGAGGTGGCGGCTCGGGATACAGGCAGCGATAGCACGGTCCACCCTTCACGGCGAACACGGAGGCCTGCCCGTCGAATCGGAAGATGCTGCCGTAGGCGTTCGGCTTGCCCAGGAGCACGCAGGCGTCGTTCACGAGATAGCGGGTTTGAAAGTTATCAGTGCCGTCCAGGATGACGTCGTAGTCCTTGAGCACGTCGAGCGCGTTCTTCGACGTCAGCGCCAGCTCGTGCGTCACGACCTTCACTGACGAATTCATGGCCGTCAGCCGATCGCGCGCCGCTTCGAGCTTGCCCTTCCCCACATCTGGCGTCCCGTAGATGATCTGCCGATGCAGGTTGCTCGCGTCGACGACGTCGAAATCGACGAGGCCCAGCGTGCCGACGCCTGCCGCCGCCAGGTACATCGCGGCGGGCGCGCCCAGTCCGCCGGCGCCGACGCACAAGACACGCGCCGCCTTGAGCTTGCGCTGCCCGTCGATGCCGACTTCCGGCATGATGAGGTGGCGGCTGTAGCGCTGAATCTCCTCGCGCGACAATTCCGGCGCGTCGACGGCCGCGCCAGATCCGCCCGCGACCGACGGGACGATGCTGATGGTGTCGCCCGCCTTGAGCGAGGTCTGCTCGCGCTCGAGATGACGGATGTCCTCGTCATTCACGTAGATGTTCACGAAGCTTCGAAGCCTGCCGTCCTCGTTGTAGAGGTGGCGGCGAAGATCGCCGTACTGGCCGACGAGCCCCTGCAGGGCGTCGCCAACCGTCTGACCTTCGACTTCCACGAACTCCTGCTTCCCCGCGAACGGGCGAAGCGGAGTGGGAATCATGATCCGATGGGCCATGTCTGTCCTTCCTTTTCCGAGTGGCTTTGCCCCTCGGACTCCCCTACACACTCTCTCGCGCGCCGCTTCGCCGGCGCGCTCCGTTCGCGTGGCTCACTCGCTGTCGCTCGTTCGCGATGCCAAGTTGTTCTACGCGTGCGGCATCACCGCCGCCTGATCCGGCATCGATCGCAGGTAGGATTCGAAGTCCTCGAGCGATCGTCCGATCTCCACACGCGGCGCGACACGGGGGCCGACCGTTTCTGCCGCAGTCTTGTATCCGTTGCCGGTAATGCACACGACCACAGACTCGCTTGAGGCTATGACGCCTGAGCGCACCAGTTGGATCGCGCCTGCGAGCGTGGCCCCGCCGGCCGGCTCCGTGAACACGCCTTCAGTTTCCGCCAGGAGCTCCATGGCCTGCAGGATCTCCTCGTCGCTCGACGCGACACCGGTGCCGCCCGTTGCCTTCACGGTTCGAACGACCTGGAATCCATCGGCAGGGTTCCCGATGGCAATGGATTTCGCGATCGTCGCCGGCTTCACGGGCTCCGGGAATTCCAGGCCCTGCTGGAGCGCGCGCACCACTGGCGCACATCCAGCCGCCTGTGCGGCGTGAATACGCGGCAGCTCGCCCTCGACGAGGCCGACCGCACACAGCTCGCGGAACCCTCGAAAAATACGCGGCAGGAGCGTTCCGCCCGCCACCGGCGACACCACGTGACGCGGAAATCGCCAGCCAAGCTGTTCGGCCACTTCGAACCCTACGGTCTTGGCGCCTTCCGCGTAATAGCTGCGCAGGTTGATATTGGCGAATCCCCACCCGAATTTGTCTGCGATCTGCGTGCACAGCCGGTTGACGTCGTCGTAGTTGCCGCGAACGCCAATCACGTGCGGCCGGAACACCGCGGACCCGAGCACCTTACCAAGCTCGAGGTCGTTGGGGATGAAGACGTAGCATTCAAGACCCAGCCGCGCGGCGTGCGACGACACGCTGTTGGCGAGGTTGCCGGTGGATGCGCAGCCGAAGACGGTAAAACCAAGTTCGACCGCCCGTGTCGCGGCCATCGAGACGACGCGATCCTTGTAGGAGAGCGTCGGATGATTCACCGAATCGTCCTTGATGTAGAGCTCCTGCAGGCCAAGCCGCTTCGCCAGCCGATCGGCGCGAATGAGAGGCGTGTATCCCGAGTGGAAACCCGTCCGCGGCTCGCCGGTGATCGGCAGCAGTTCGCGAAACCGCCACACGTTTTGAGCACGGCGCTCGATGGCGTCACGCGTCACCGCCTCCCGGATCGCGTCGTAGTCGTATTCGACTTCCAGAGGTCCCAGGCACTGATCGCAGACCCACAGCGCCTCGGCGGGAAACTTCGTCCCGCACAAATGGCACTGCAGCCCTGTCATAAACGTCATGCGTCCCCTTCCCGATGCACGCGCACCGTTCTCACCGTGCATGCAATCCGCTCTTTCCGATAGGCATCCCGGAGGACCTTCTCGGCGGCCGCGGTCTTTCCCGTTGTAAACGCCGCGATGGACGGGCCTGCCCCGCTCAGGCAGAACCCGATCACATCAGGATGCCGCACCGCGAGCACCCGGCGCAACCCCGGCACCAGCCGCTCCCGGTAAGGCTGGTGCACGCGGTCGCGCAGCCCTTCACGCAAATCCGCGGCGTTCCCCGAATGTAACGCGCCGAGCAGCTGCGCCAGATGCTGCGCGTTGAAGACGACGTCCTTGAGCGGCAGCTTTCGCGGTATGGCGCGCCGCGCGACCGACGTCGGCAACTCGGCGTCCGGCGTGGCCACCACGATTCGCCAGCGGGCCGGCCACGGCCAGCGCGTCACGCGGATCGAACCGTCCTCCCGCGCGCAACAGCTCGTCACACCACCGAGAAGCGCCGGGGCCGCGTTGTCAGGATGCCCCTCGATCGCCGACGCCGCGGACAGGATTTCATCCGTCGAGCGCCGGCCGTCAACCAGCTCTCGCAGCCGGAGCCCGGCGATTGTCGCCGCGGCACTGCTGCCGAGCCCGCTCCGCAGCGGAATCTCGCTACGCACGTCGACGACCATCGATGCCGGCCGCCGCCGGCCAGTCGCCGGCCAGACCTTGAACGCCGTCTCGATGCGGTTTGGACCACCAAGCGGGCCGTCGACGAACCGGCACTCCAGACGGCCGCGGCCATCATCGATCACATCCGCGATTCGAGCCCGAAGATACAGCGCGACGGCGATGCCAAGCGTGTCGAACCCCGGGCCGAGGTTCGCGATCGATGCCGGAACGATGATCTCCCGCCCCGCGCGCACGCGCGCGCCTACGCGCTGCATTCGCCGTCCATGACCTCCGGGTTGAACGCGTGATCCTCACCGGGATCGATGAAGTCAGCAGGCAGCGCGTCCTCCGGGGTCATCTTCTCGAGATCCGCGAGGGCGGCGCGCGCCTGCGCCGTGTCGAGACGCTGGAAGAATGCCGGAGCCGTTTCACCAGTTGTGCGCTGATCCTGATACAGCCGAAGCAGACGATCGACGGCCTCGGGCACCCGGCGCGCAGGAATCTTTGCGGTGAGGCGGCCGAAGCTGGCCGCGTCCTGCCCGTTGCCACCGCCAATCATCACGAAGTACTGCGGCACCACGCGATCGCCCAGTTTGCGGATGCTGCCCTGGAATCCGATCGTGGCGACGTGGTGCTGGCCGCACCCGTTCGGGCAACCGCTGATCTTGATGTGCGCGTCGGAGGCGTCTCGCACCAGCCGCGCGGGTTGTTGCTCCAGGTTGTCCTGGATGAGACGTGCCAGGCCGCGCGACTGCGTCACCGCGAGACGGCACGACTCGGCGCCGGGACAGCTCGTCACGTCCGTGATCGTCCCGGCCCCCGGGGCTCCAAGACCCGCCGCCGCGAGGCGTCGATAGAGACCTGGCACCTGTCCGCTGCGAACCCAGCGCAGCACGAGATTCTGATCGACGGTAACCCTGACCATTCCGTCCGCGTATGCCTTCGACAGCAGCGCGACTGCGCGCATCTGCCCGGCAGTGATGTCGCCGAGCCGCAGCGAGACGATGACCTGGCAGTAGTCACCCTGTTTCTGCGGCCGGAGATTCGTGCGCAGCCATTCCGCCCGTTCGCGGCCCGGGTTGCCATCGCCTGGCTTCACGTCCGGTACGATGCCAGGGCCTTTCACCGTGCTGGCCGACACGAGCGCGGTGACATCCGCAATCGAGGGCGGGGCAAGCCGTTCGCCCTCAGGCGCCGTTTCCACCGGCGGGTTCTCGGGATCGAACGGCAGGCGTGCGCCACCGTTCGACCGGAGATCTTCGAGCTCGCGCTGGAACTCCGCGTGCCACGCGTCCCATCCCATCGACTTCACGAGGAACTTCAAGCGATTGCGCTGCTTGTGCTCGTAGTCGCCATGGTTATGGAATACGCGCAGGACCGCCTCGGCCACCATCAGGATGTCCGACGCCGGCAGGAACGGGTACAGCGATGCGCCCGAGCGGCACATGATCGCGGTTCCTCCGGCCACCTGCACGCGGAATCCCCGTCGTCCCGATCCATCCGGCGCCATCATCGCGCGCCAGCCCAGGTCGTTGATCGAGGTTGCCGCATGATCCTCCGACGTGCAGCCCTCGAAACCGATCTTGAACTTCCGCGGCAGCACCGAACTGAGCGGATGACGAAGGAGATACCGCGTCATCGCCTCGGAATAGGGGGTGACGTCGAACACTTCGTCGCGCGCCACGCCGGCATGAGGGCACGCCGTGATATTGCGGACGGAGTTGCCGCAGGCCTCGCGCGTTGTCAGGCCGGCGTCTGCCATCAGCCGCATCGCCGGTTCCGCGTCGTGCAGCTTCACGAAATGGAACTGCATGTTCTGCCGCGTCGAGATGTGGCCGAACCCCCTGGAGTAACGCTCGGCCACATCGGCCAGCGCTTCGAACTGCGCGGCGTCGAGGGCGCCTTGAGGGATTTTCACGCGCATCATCTGCGCGTCCAGGTCTTGCCGCTGCCCGTACGTGCCGCGCAGCAACCGGAATCGCCGCCAGTCCTCCGGCGAGATCTCACCGCGCTCGAACTTGTCGAGCATCTCGGCGAACGAATCGATATCGGCCGTATCGGCAAACGACAGACGCGTACGGCCGTAGGTTCGGGGGTCGTCTAGAACTGCCATTGGTGTTACCCCAGCGACGCAGATGTCTGGAGCGTCTCCGGCTCCTCTTTCTGCGCCGCAATGATGCCGGCAAGCGCCGTCACTGCGCCCACCACGATGATTCCGGGGAGATTGCTTTCCTCGTCGAGTACGGCCGCGTGCAACCCATCAAGGGATCCATGCCAGGCATCTTCGCCCTGCTGAGAGACACCGACCAGGACAGCCGCAGACGTCTGTGCCGGCCACCCTGCTTCGAGAAGCGTCTTCGCGATAGCCTCGCGGTTCGCCAGTCCCATCAGCACCACGACCGTCGCACTGCCGGGCGACAGCGAGCGAAGCGCCGGAGCATACGCGCTCTCGGCATGGCCAGAGACGACGATGAACGCCGACGCCAGGCCACGATGGGTGACTGGAATGCCCGCGAGAAGCGGCACGGCGATCGCGCTCGAGATGCCGGGGACGACTTCACAGGGGATCCCGGCGGCAGCCAGCGCGAGCGCTTCTTCTCCACCTCGCCCGAAGACGAACGGGTCGCCGCATTTCAGGCGCACGATTCGATGGCCGCGCTGCGCCTCACGAATCATCAGCCGGTTGATCGCGTCCTGGCGAATGGCCGGCCGGCCGGCGCGCTTCCCGACAAAGAACCGGCGCGCGTGGGGCGCAAAACGAAGGGTCTCCGGATCGACCAGGGCGTCGTACAAGACGAGATCCGCTTCCTCGAGGCGCTTGACCGCCTTGAGCGTCAGCAGCTCGGGATCGCCGGGACCAGCGCCGACCAGTGAAACCCGTCCGGTCATTTCACGAGCTCCGGTTGCCGGATCTCCGGGGTGACAGACACCCTGGCGTTCGATCGACGTGAGTCGTACAAAGCGTTCAACGCTTGCAACAGCTCGGGACGTCGCGCGTCCATCGGCACGCCGCGCTCACGCCACGACGCGCGGAGCTCCCGCGCGCGCGCGTTCCACACGGCTAAATCGCCCGGCAGCATGAAGTCGAGCGCTTCGCGCAACAACCCTGCGAGCGCCGGCGCGGCACCATCGGTGGAGATGGCCACCGTTACGCCGTCGCGTCGAACCACGCCGCCGAGATACACGCTCGCGTTCGCCGGGTCGTCTACGGCGTTCACGAACAGTTGCCGTCGGTCGGCGTCCTGTGCCACCTGACGGTTCACCTCGGGTGGCGCAGCCGCGACCACGAACCAGGCGCCGTCAAGGTCGGAGGATTCGTAAGCCTTCTGCCGGATCGCCACGCCCGCCAATCGAATTGCCTCGCACACCTCCGGCGCCACGACGGCGAGATCGGCACCGGCCGCCTGCAGCGACGCCAGCTTCGAGGCCGCGACGGGACCGCCGCCCACTACCACGACCCTGCGGCCCTGCAACTTCAAAAAGGCTGGAAAGAGTGCTTTCTCCATTGGCGGCTGGCTACTGGAAACTGGCCCATAAAATCAAAAAGCCCGGAAGTCTTTTGACCTCCCGGGCTTCGGTTTCGTTCCGCTCGCGTTCGATGCTGCTTGGTTCAGGACATCAACGCGTGGACCGAAGGGAGGGAAGCCCCGGAAGCTGCATACAGCAGCAGCAACAATTACACGCGCAGGGATTCCCAGAGAACATCGGCCCAGTTATAACGTTCAGGCGCCCGTAAAGTCAAGCGCCCCATCTGGATATCCCGGCGTTTACGCCGGAATCGCGAGGTCAAGCTGCCTCCTGATCTGGTCGTAATCATTGGGCAGCTCAATCGGCCGGTTGGCCTGCGTCGAGGCAATCCCCGCCAGCCTCCCGGCGTGGTAATCCGCCTTGAAGTCCGCGAATTTCAGGCCGCTGGCGGTGGAAATCACGACGACCCGCTCGTCACGCCGGATGTCTCCCCGCTTCGCCAGCTTGATGAGCGCGGCCAGCGCGACGCCGGTGTGCGGGCACGCAAACATACCCGTGCGGTCGCCGCGCGCAACGGCATCCGCCAGCTCCTGCTCGCTGGCCTGCTCAACCATGCCGCCACATCGCTTCAGCGCGGCAATCGCCTTGTTGACCGACACGGGATTGCCAATCTGAATGGCGGACGCCATGGTAGGTTTCGCCGTGACCGGGCTGAATCGCCATCCGTTCCGCGAGGCCAGATACAGCGGGTTCGCGGCCTCGGCTTGCGCAGCCACGAGGCGCGGCACGCGCGCCACGAGCCCAAGCTCCCGCATCATTTCGAAGCCGGCGGCAAAGGCACCGATGTTCCCGAGGTTCCCGCTCGGCACGATGACGACGTCCGGCACCTGCCAATCAAACTGCTGCGCAATCTCGATGGATGCCGTTTTCTGGCCCTCAATGCGCAGGCTGTTCATCGAGTTCGCGAGGTACAGCCCTTCGTCCTGCGCGAGTTTCTGGATGATCGCCATGCAACCGTCAAAGTCGGTGTCCACGGCAAAAACCAGTGCGCCATTCGCCAGCGGCTGCACGAGCTGCGCGACGGTGACTTTGCCGCGCGGAAGCACGACGATGGCGGGAATGCCCGCGGCGGCCGCGTAGGCGGCCAGCGCGGCGGACGTGTCTCCGGTGGACGCGCAACCGACCGCGCGGATCTGTTTGCCGTTGGTAATCATCTGCCGGACCATCGACACCAGCACGGTCATCCCGAGATCTTTGAAGGATCCGGTGTGCGAGTTGCCGCACAACTTCACCCACACCTCGTCTACTCCGACGCTGCGTCCGAAGGCTTCCGCGAGAAAAAGATTGGTCCCTCCCTCGTCCATCGAGACGACGTTGTTGTCGTCGATTTGAGGGCAGACCCACTCCTTCTTCCCCCACACGCTGGAGCCATAAGGCCAGGTGGTTCGCTTGTAACGTTCGTCGAAGAGGCGCATCCACGCAGCGGCGCTGCGATCGCGCAGCGCCTCGAGATCGTGGGCGACTTCGAGGAGCCCTTCACACGTCGGACAGCGGTAAAGAATGCTGTCGAGCGGATACGAACCCGGGCACCCGGCAATGCAGCGGAATGCGGCGCTGTAGCTCACGCAAGTACTCCCATTGATGCAGTGGCAAACACGGGTAGCACGACTGGTGGCTTCCCGTGGAAATCCAGCTGCGACACGTCCCGGATCGCCCGGTGGACTGCAGACGCCGGGCAGGGATCCAGAGTCACCACGAACGGACGTCTGCACGCCGGGAATCCCGGCTGCTGCAGGATCGCATCGATGTTGATCCCGTGCCGCGCAAACACCGCCGACAGCGCGGCGATGATTCCCGGCCGATCCGCCACGGTGAAGCGAACATAGTACGCGCTCGTCGACTCCGCCGACACTTCAGCCCGAGGCGCCTCCGGCTGCGCGGCACGCGGCGGTCCCTCGCGCGCGATCGCCAGCAGATCGGAAAGGACGGCCACGGCCGTCGGCTCGCCTCCGGCTCCCAGCCCGCCAAACGTCGTCTCGCCGCCAAACCGCCCCTGCAGCGTCACGAGGTTTTCGCTGCCTCGAACGCGAGCGAGCGGCGAGTCGAGCGGCACGAGCGCAGGGCCAACACCGGCTCTGAGCACAGCGGCGTCGCCGGTCCGCTCGGCCCATGCGATCTGACGAATGGTACAGCCCATTTGCCCGGCGTAAACAAAATCCACCACGTCGATGACGTCGATGCGGCGGGATTCGATGGCGCTCGTCCTTACCCGCGCGCCAAGGGCGATATTGGCCAGGATGGCGAGCTTGGCCTGCGCATCGAGCCCCTCGATGTCCTGTGAGGGATTCGCCTCGGCGAGGCCCAGTGCCTGCGCCTCAGCCAGCGCGTCCTCGAACGACACGCGCTCGCGTTCCATCCGGCTGAGGATGTAATTGCACGTTCCATTCAAAATGCCGGCGACACGCGTCAGGCTGTCGCCCGCGAGCCCCTGCTCAATTGCCCGGACCACCGGAACCCCGCCAGCCACTGCCGCTTCGAAGCGAAGGTGCCGGCCCAATCGCGCGGCTTCATCGAGCAGTTCCGGGCCGGCATGCGCAATGACCTGCTTGTTCGCGGTCACGACCGACTTGCCTGCCCCGAGCGCGCGACGGATCCAGTCCTCGGCGGGGGATCGCCCACCGATGAGCTCCACGAAGATGTCGACGTCGCCGCCGAGCACATCGGCGACATCGTCGGTCCACCGCACGGAGGGATCGACCCAGTCGACACGCTTGCGATGCACCGACCGGTTGACGATCGCCGCAAGCTGCAGTTCCGGCGGCGCCAGTTCCTGCAGGAGCCGCGCAACGGCGCTGCCGACGGTACCAAATCCGGCAATCGCGACCCGCGCGGGACGGCTTCCACGCGGCGAGAGCGTCACGCTCCGGTCCGGTCGTCCTTCAACATCTTGCAGCCGCATGGCTCGTCCTCGCTCAAACTTCAAAAAAAAACCCGCCGGCTCGTTGTGAAGCCGGCGGGTTGCTGGTGCGCGTTGTCGATCTAGAGGTTCAGGATGCGTCCGCGCAGAAACCGCCGGCATAGGGAATTCGCGTGGTGCGAATTCGCATGCACATCGAGCACATGGCAGTCATCATCAGCGGCATCATCGGTAGCTCGCCGATTCTACAAGGTTCGGCTGGGTTCTACAAGGTTCTACCGGGTTCTGCGGGGTTCGTTCGAGGTTCTACCGGGTTCGTTCGGGGAACCCAGCAGAACCCGGAACGAACCCAGCAGAACCCTGCAGAACCTTGCAGAACCTATTAGTAATAGTTATGATGTTGAAAAGATTATAAATTTGACTTCACCCACCCGTCCGCGCCACGATACGGGCATGCGTTTTCGCGTCTTTGCCGTCGTCGGCGTCGTCGGCCGCATTATCGGCCGGCCGGATACCGATCCAGGCAAGTGACGGCGCCACACTACACCGAACGATAACCAAGGGCCGTCACTCGAACCGAGGCGACGGCCTTTTGTTTTTTTGGAGGAGCGAGGTCAGCGTGCGAGTCGCGTATCAGGGAGAACCGGGTGCGTTCAGCGAAGCGGCCGTGCTTCGGCTGCTGCCGGATGCCGAGCCGCGACCGTATCCGACGTTCGACGAAGTGTTCGACGCGGTCAGCAACGGCTCCGTGAACCTCGGCGTCGTCCCGATCGAGAACTCGATTGGGGGATCGATTCACCGCAACTACGACCTGCTCGTGCAGCGGGAGCTCTCGATCGTCGGCGAGGTGCAGGTGCCGGTCGTGCACAACCTGCTGGCGCTGCCGGGCGTCCGGCTCGAAGACGTGCGGCGCGTGCTGTCGCATCCCCAGGCGCTTGCGCAGTGTGCGGGATTCCTGCGCGGCCTGCAGCACGTCGAGGCCATTGCGACGTACGACACGGCGGGCAGCGCCAAGATGGTGCGGGACGAGCAGCGGCGCGATACGGCGGCGATTGCGTCCGAGCGCGCGGGCACCCTCTTCGGCCTCGAGTCGCTGCGGGGCGGCATCCAGGATTACGACGACAACATCACGCGGTTCCTGGCGATCTCCCGTCAGCGCGTGCCGCTCGGCACGCCCGACAAGACGAGCCTCGTCTTCACGCTCAAGAGTGCGCCCGGCGCGCTGTTCAAGGCGCTGAGTGTGTTCGCGCTGCGCGACATCGATCTGTCGAAGCTCGAGTCGCGGCCGGTCCCCGGACGTCCATGGGAGTACCTCTTCTATCTCGACGTCGCGGCAGCCCGCGAAGATCTGCAGTGCGCGCGGGCCATGGTCCACCTGGCGGAGTTCGCCCCCTCGCTTCGAACGCTCGGCTCGTATCCGCGCTGGCGTGAGCGCGAAGACACGCCTGCAGGCGCACCCGCGGAGGAAGGAGCCAGCCGTGGCTGACGAAAAGGCGCAACCCCTGAAGTGGCAGAGCGGCGGCATCACGGATGGTCCGAGCCGCGCGCCCGCCCGCGCAATGCTTCACGCGGTTGGCTTCACGCCGGCCGATCTGAAGCGGCCGCTCGTTGGCGTCGCGAACACGTGGATTGAAATCGGGCCGTGCAACTACCACCTGCGCGACCTGGCGGTATCGGTCAAGGCCGGCATCCGTGCCGCGGGCGGCACGCCGATGGAATTCAACACGGTTTCAATCTCCGACGGCATCACCATGGGTTCCGCGGGCATGAGAACCTCGCTCGTGAGCCGGGAGGTCATCGCCGATTCGATCGAGCTCGTCGCACGCGGCAACCTGTTCGACGCCATCGTCGTGCTCGTCGGCTGCGACAAGACGATCCCTGGCGGAGCCATGGCGCTGGCGCGCCTCGACATTCCTGGAGTGCTGCTCTACGGCGGATCGATCGCACCGGGGCGCTTTGCCGGACACGACGTCACCATCCAGGACGTGTTTGAAGCTGTCGGCGCGCATGCGGCTGGCCGGATGTCGGATGCGGAGCTCGGCGAGATCGAAGCGAAAGCCTGTCCTGGCGCCGGTGCATGCGGCGGCCAGTTCACGGCGAACACGATGGCCACGGCCTGTGAGTTCCTCGGGCTCGCCCCGATGGGCAGCGGTGATGTGCCGGCGGTCGATTCAGCGAAAGGCTCCGTCGCAGAGCGCATTGGTGAACTCGTCATGGACGTGCTGAAGCGCGGGCTTCGTCCGTCTCACGTTGTGACCCGTGATTCGCTCGAGAACGCCATCGCGGCGGTTGCCGCGACCGGCGGATCCACAAACGCCGTGCTTCACCTCCTGGCGATTGCACGCGAGGCCGGCGTGAAGCTCACGCTCGAAGACTTCGATCGCATCAGCGCCCGAGTGCCGCTGCTGGCGGATCTGAAACCTGGTGGACGGTTCGTCGCCGTCGATCTGCACCGGGCCGGCGGCACACGCCTGGTTGCCAATCGACTGCAGGCGGCCGGTGTGCTGCACGGCGACGCCATGACGGTGACCGGGAACACGATCGGCGAAGAGGCCGCCAAGGCCGTCGAGACGCCGGGTCAGCAGGTCGTGCGCCCGGTGTCCGCGCCCCTGAAGCCGACCGGCGGTCTCGTGATTCTCCGCGGCAACCTGGCCCCGGATGGTTGTGTGGTCAAGGTTGCCGGACACGATTTCGGGACGCACCGGGGCACCGCTCGGGTCTTCGACAGCGAAGAGGCGGCGTTCGAGGCCGTCCAGGCCGGACGCATCAAGGCCGGCGACGTCGTCGTCATCCGTCACGAAGGACCCAAGGGCGGGCCGGGGATGCGCGAAATGCTCGGCGTCACCGCAGCAATCGTGGGCGCCGGGCTTGGCGAATCGGTGGCCCTCGTGACCGACGGCCGCTTCTCGGGCGCCACTCATGGCCTGATGGCCGGCCACGTCGCTCCTGAAGCCGTCGCCGGAGGCCCGATCGCCGCGGTCCGCGACGGCGACATCATCACGTTCGACCTGCCGGCCAGAACGCTCCAGGTCGATATTACGGACAGCGAGATCGCAGAACGGTTGCGGCATTACCAGCCGCTGCCCCCGCGATTCACGACGGGCGTCATGGCGAAATACGCGCGACTCGTGTCATCCGCGGCTGAGGGAGCAGTGACGGGGACTTAGAAAGTTAAAAGTTAAAAGTTAAAAGTCATAAGTTTGACGAATACCTGCAAGCGAGCACTGCGGACGATAGGACACCTATGAAACTCACTGGCGCACAAATTCTTTGGGAATGCCTGGTCCGTGAAGGGGTAACGGACATCTTCGGATACCCGGGCGGCGCGATCCTGCCCGCGTACGACGCGATGCTCGACTATCCGATCCGCCACGTGCTCGTGCGGCACGAACAGGGGGCGACGCACATGGCCGATGGCTACGCGCGCGCGAGCGGCGGCGTCGGCGTCGCCATCGCAACGTCGGGTCCCGGCGCCACCAACATGGTCACCGGCATCGCGACGGCGATGCTGGACTCCTCCCCCATCGTCTGCATCACCGGCCAGGTCGGCAGCCGGTTGATCGGAAGCGACGCGTTTCAGGAAATCGACATCACCGGCATCACGCTACCGGTGACGAAGCACAACTATCTCGTCACGCGCCCGGAGGACGTCGCGCGCGTCGTGCGAGAGGCATTCGTCGTCGCCAAGTCTGGCCGCCCCGGCCCGGTCCTCATCGACATCACCAAGGACGCGCAGCAGTCGTCGTGTGAATTCGACTGGGATGGTGCAGCGCCTGCAGTGCCGGGCTGGCGATCGGCGCCGGCGACACCGCAATCCTCGCTCGCGCAGGCGGCGGACATCCTGAACACGGCGGAGCGGCCGGTCATCCTCGCCGGTCACGGCGTGCTGATCTCAGGCGCGATGAGCGAGCTGCAGGCATTCGCCGAGCGGGCTCAGATTCCCGTGGCCATGACGCTGCTCGGGATCGGCGGAATGCCCGCATCGCATCAGCTCAACATCGGCATGATGGGCATGCACGGCGAATCGTGGGTCAATCACGCGATCCAGGAGGCGGACCTGCTTGATCGCCGCGGGCATGCGGTTCGACGACCGCGTGACCGGCAATCTCAAGACCTACGCTCCGCACGCGCGCAAGATCCACATCGAGATCGATCCGTCGGAGATCAACAAGAACGTGCCAGTTGACGTCGCGCTCATCGGCGATCTCCGGGAGGTGCTGAAGCGCCTGATGCCATCGGTCGCGCAGGGCAATCGCGAGAAGTGGATCGGGCACATCAACGAGCTCAAGGGCGACTCAGCCGTCCGCGACATCCAGTCGCTGCCCGACGACGGGCATTTGTACGCCGCACACGTCATCAACGATCTCTGGCGTGCGACGCGGGCCACCGAGACAATCGTCGTCACCGACGTGGGTCAGCACCAGATGTGGGAAGCGCAGTACTACCACCACGAGGCGCCGCGATCGCTCATCACGTCGGGCGGTCTCGGTACGATGGGCTTCGCCGTTCCCGCAGCGATCGGCGCCAAGCGCGCCCGTCCGGACGCCGAGGTCTGGGCCATCGTCGGCGATGGCGGATTCCAGATGACGATGTGCGAGCTGGCGACCGCAGTGCAGGAAGGCATCGCCGTCAAGATCGGGATCATCAACAACGGCTATCTCGGCATGGTGCGGCAGTGGCAGGAGTTCTTCTACGAACGCCGCTATGCCGCGACGCCGCTCTCGGGTCCCGATTTCGTCAAGCTCGCCGAGTCGTTTGGCATTCGCGGCATCGGCGTCACCAAGCGCGGCGAAGTCCTCCCCGCGGTCGACGAAGCGCGCAACCACGCGGGCCCGGTCGTCGTGGACTTCAGGGTGGAACAGGAAGACACGGTCTACCCCATGGTGCCCGCCGGCGCGGACCTGCACGCGATGATTCGCCGGCCGAACCCGATCGTCGAAACCGGCGCGGACGTGTAACGAGGAAACCATGACGATGCATATCTTCACCGTCTACGTCGAAGATCGGCCCGGCGTGCTGAACCGGGTGGCGTCGCTCTTTCGACGTCGCAACTTCAATATCATTTCGCTCGCGGTGGGCCACAGCGAGACCCCCGGTGTGTCGCGAATGACCATCGTCGTGCAGACCGACGATGGCGGCGCGCAGCGGATCGAGGCGCACCTCTACAAGCTGATCAACGTGATCCGCGTCGAAGACATCACCAATCGGCGCGGCCGTCATTCGCGATCTCGCGTTGATCAAGGTCAGCGCGGATCGCGAGCATCGCCCGCCGCTCATGCAACTCGCGGAAGTCTTCGGCGCGCGCATCGTGGACGTGGCGCCGCAGTCCATCGTGATCGAGATGGCCGGATCCGAAGCCAAGATCGATGGCCTGCTCGAAGTGCTCCGGCCGTACGGCGTTCTCGAGATGGTGCGCACCGGCCGCGTCGCGATGTCGCGAGGCCTGGGCGCGGGAAGCCCGGGCATGGCTGGCCCCGCCGCCGCGATACCGGAGGCGGAAACAGGGGTATCGTATTCGGTGTAACGCGGTTCGCGGTTCGCGGTTCGCGGTCTGCAAAAACGAAAACTCAAAACGTAAGACTCAAAACCTAAAACTGACAAGGTTTCGCTCCCCGGAGGTTTTTGTGCCCAAGATTTACTACGACGCCGATGCTGATCTCGCGCTGATTCGCGGACGCAAGGTGGCGATTCTCGGTTACGGATCGCAGGGACATGCGCACGCGCTGAACCTGCGCGACAGCGGTGTGGACGTTCGCGTCGGGCTCCATGCGGGGAGCAAGTCGCGCGCGAAAGCGCAGGCCGACGGCCTGGTCGTCAACGACCCGGCGTCCGCGTGCGCGTGGGCCGACGTGATCATGGTGCTCGTGCCCGACACGGTCCAGGCAGGCCTCTACCGGGAGGCCATTCGCCCGAACCTGACTGCCGGAAACACGCTGATGTTCGCGCACGGATTCAACGTTCGGTTTGGGACGCTCGACCTGCCCAAGGACATCGACGTGTCGATGATTGCGCCGAAGTCGCCCGGCCACCGCGTTCGCGAGCTGTATCAGGAAGGCGCTGGCACGCCCGCGCTGCTGGCGATCCATCAGGACGCGAGCGGCAAGGCGAAGGAAGCCGCGCTCTCGTACGCGAAGGGCATCGGCGTCACCCGGGCCGGGGTCATCGAGACCACGTTTGCCGAGGAGACGGAGACCGATCTGTTCGGCGAGCAAGCTGTGCTGTGCGGCGGTGTCAGCGCGCTCGTCAAGGCCGCATTCGAGACGCTGGTCGAAGCCGGATACCAGCCGGAGATCGCGTACTTCGAGTGCATGCACGAGCTGAAGCTGATCGTCGACTTGATGTATCAAGGCGGCCTGAACTACATGCGCTACTCGGTCAGCGACACCGCCGAGCACGGCGACTACACGGGCGGGCCACGGATCATCACCGACGAGACGCGGAAGGAAATGCGCAAGATGCTCGCCGAGATCCAGGACGGCACCTACGCACGAAACTGGATCGAAGAGGACCGCAAGGGACGACCCTGGTTCAACGCCCAGCGCGAGAAGGAACAGAGTCAGAAGCTGGAAGAGGTCGGCGCGCGGCTGCGTGAGTTGATGCCGTTCCTGAAGCCGGTGAAGCACCGGCAGCCGGCCGGAGTGTGAATTGAGAAACTGCTGATCGATGGACCTGAGACAGCTGGAAATCCTGCGCGCGATCGCCGAGAGCGGATCCTTCACGGCCGCCGGAGCCCGCCTCAACGTCTCGCAATCGGCGATCAGCCGGCAGATTCTGCTGCTCGAAGAAGAATTCAAGGAGCCCCTGTTCATCCGGTTCGGCCGTCGGATCCAGATCACGCCAACCGGCGAAACGCTGCTCCAGCTCAGCCACCGTGTGTTCGCGGATATCCGCGACACCTCCGAAAGCATCCTGGATACCAGGAAGAAGCTGTCCGGCACGCTGCGGCTGGTCGGCGGGATGACGGTGTGTTTGTACGTCTTCCCGACGCTCCTCAAGGAGTTTCGCCGGCACCACCCCGACGTCGATATCAAGGTGATCACCGGCGGCACGCCGCGGCTGGTGCGCAAGCTCCGCGCCGGGGCGGCGGATCTCGGGTTGCTGACGCTGCCCATCGACGACACGTCGCTCGCGACCGTGCCGGTGATCCACGAGGAGTTGCTGCTGGTGTCGGCCGCCGGTCACAAGCTGTCGAATGGCAGGGCCGTCGCTCCCGCCTCGCTGGTGCGGCAGCCGTTCATCCTGTTCGAGGGCGGCTCCAACACGCGGCGCGTGATCGACGAGTTCTTCGTCCGCGCCGACATCAAGCCGCGCGTCGTGGCAGAAACAGAGAACGTCGAGATCATCAAGTCGATGGTCGCCTCGGGCCTTGGCGTCAGCATCGTTCCCTACCAGTCGGTGGCCAGGGAAATCCGCGGCGGCAGCCTGTCGGTCGCCCGCATCGAGGGACAGACGCTCGTTCGTGAAACCGGATGGGTTCACCTTCGCGCGGACCGCGTGCCGCGAATGGTCCGTGAGATGATGGATACGCTCACGCGAATCCTGCCACGCCTGAAGCTGGCGCCGCCGGGCGGACCCCGGCGCACCGCGGGACGGGAGCAGGAAGCCGTCGCCGCCGACTGATCGCCCTCATGCGACTGACCGAACGGGAAATCGACAAACTGCTGATCTTCACGGCCGCAGACGTGGCTCGACGGCGACGCGCCCGCGGGCTCAAGCTCAATCACCCCGAGGCCGTGGCGCTGATCACGGCCGAAGTCCTCGAGGGGATTCGCGACGGAAGGACCGTGGCCGAGCTGATGACGCTCGGCGCCGCAGGTCCTGACGCGCGCTGACGTGCTCGAAGGCATTCCGGAGATGATCCACGAAGTCCAGATCGAAGGCACCTTCCCGGATGGCACCAAGCTGGTCACCGTCCACGATCCGATCCGCTGACGATGATTCCGGGCGAGTACATCCTTCGAGACGAACCGGTCGAGATCAACGCCGGCCTCGCCCGTGTGAGGCTTCGCGTCGACAATCACGGCGATCGCCCGATCCAGGTCGGGTCTCACACACATTTCTTCGAGGTCAACAGGCACCTGCGCTTCGATCGCGCAAGGGCCTACGGGCATCGTCTCGACATTCCGGCCGGCACCGCCCTGCGATTCGAGCCCGGTGAAGGCCGCGAGGTGGAGCTCGTGCCCTTCGGAGGACATCGTGTCGCCTTCGGCATGAACGGGCTGGTCAACGGCCCGCTCGACGCGGGACGCGAGGGCGCGATGCAGCGTGCGGCGGCGCAGGGATTCCTCGGGGACGACAACGTGAAAGTCGCGCGCCGGACGTACGCGGATCTCTACGGTCCCACCGAGGGCGATCGGGTCCGGCTCGGCGATACGGCACTCGTCGTCGAAATCGAGAAGGACTTCGCGCGATACGGCGAGGAAGTCGTGTTCGGCGGAGGCAAGGTCATACGGGACGGTCAGGGGCAGTCGCAGGCCACGCGCGCCTCCGGCGCGCCCGACCTCGTGATCACCAACGCGATCATTCTCGACCACTGGGGGATCGTCAAAGCCGACGTCGGAGTCCGTGACGGCCGAATCTCGGCGATCGGCAAAGCCGGAAACCCTGACGTGCAGGATGGTGTGACGCCCGGCCTGCAGATCGGCCCCTCAACCGAAATCATCGCCGGTGAGCATCGCATCCTCACCGCGGGCGGTATCGATTCGCACATCCATTTCATCAGTCCCCAACAGGCGTGGGAGGCGCTCTACAGCGGCGTCACGACCATGATCGGCGGCGGCACCGGGCCGGCTGACGGAACTCGCGCGACGACGTGCACGCCGGGCGAATGGAACATCCATCGGATGCTCGAGGCCGCCGAGGGGCTTCCGCTCAATTTCGGGTTCCTCGGCAAGGGCAATGCGACTCGAATCGAACCGCTCATCGAGCAAGTCGTCGCAGGCGCGATCGGCCTCAAGCTGCACGAAGACTGGGGGACGACACCGGCGGCGATCGATGCGGCACTCACGGTGGCCGATGAGCACGACGTGCAGGTGGCCATCCACACCGACACGCTCAACGAATCCGGGTTCGTCGAAGACACGCTGGCCGCCATCAAGGGACGCACGATTCACACCTATCACAGCGAGGGAGCCGGCGGCGGACATGCCCCGGACATCCTCAAGGTCTGTGCGCAATCGAACGTCCTGCCCTCGAGCACGAATCCAACGATGCCGTACACGGCGAACACGCTGGATGAACACCTCGACATGCTCATGGTCTGTCACCACCTGAATCCGCAGGTCCCGGAGGACGTCGCGTTTGCCGAATCGCGGATTCGGCCTGAGACAATGGCCGCAGAGGATGTGCTGCACGACCTCGGCGCGATCAGCATGATGTCGTCCGATTCGCAGGCCATGGGACGAGTCGGGGAAGTGATCACCCGCACGTGGCAGACCGCGCACGTGATGAAAGAGACTCGCGGCGCGTTGCCGGGCGACGGCCGAGCGAACGACAACCTGCGAGCCCGCAGGTACGTTGCCAAATACACCATCAATCCGGCAGTGGCACACGGCGTCGCCGAACATGTGGGCTCGATCGAAGTCGGCAAGCGCGCGGACCTGGTGATCTGGTCGCCGGCGTTTTTCGGCGTCAAGCCAGACCTGATCCTCGTCGGCGGACTGATCGCCGCGGCGCTGATGGGCGATCCGAACGCCTCGATACCGACCCCGGAACCGGTGCGATATCGCCCGATGTTCGGGGCGCTCGGCCAGGCGCGGAATTCCCTGGCCACGACGTTCGTGTCGCGCGCCTCGCTGGACGCCAGAACGCTGCCCTCTTCGCTTCGGCGTACCCTCTTACCGGTGCGCAACACTCGATCGATTGGAAAGCGAAGCATGATTCTGAACGACGCGATGCCGGCGATCGAGATCGACGCCGAGCGTTACACTGTGACGATCGACGGCGAGCGCATCGAGCCGAGGGCTGCGACGTCCCTGCCGCTCGCACAGCGTTACTTCCTTTTCTAGGCACGGCCATGGCCTCGTCGTCCACTCCAATCCCTGTTCGCGTCATTCATCCGCACGCAGACCCACCCGCGGACCTGCCCATCGTCGAACTGCCGATGAACGCCATCGACCGCCGGCGCGTCCGGCGGCTCGTCGAGGCGCCAGACGGCGTCGTCCTCGCGCTGGAACTGCCGACGGGCACGATTCTTCACCCCGGTCAGCTTCTCCACCACGACGCGGAAGCCGCGTATGTCGTGAGCGCAGCAGACGAGAACGTGCTGGTTGCACACCCGCGCGACATGGCCGAAGCCGCGCGCATCGGGCACCTGATCGGCAATATGCACCGGGATATCTCCGCGAGCGGCAACGACATCATTGCGCTGGCCGACGAGGTCCTCGCCGAACGCCTGGCGAAGACGGGTGTGCCGTTCGACAGAGCACGGAGACCCTTCCACGGGCGGGCTCCCGGGGAGCACTCCCACTGATGGAGGATCTCCATCTCCTGCAGTTGTTTCAGCTGTTCGATTCGCAATTCCCAGTGGGTGCGTTTGCCCACTCGGGCGGACTGGAAACGTACGGACAGACGGGCGCGCGACTGCCCGAACTGCGCGAGCTCATCGCGTCGCAGGTGACCGGGGGGTGGGGACGCGGTGAGCTGGTGGCGGCGGCACTCGCCTGGGCCGCGGCCGCGAAGCCTGACGCCGTGCCGGAATTGACACGCCTCGGCGCGATCGTGAGCGCGCACAAGATCATTCCGTCCGTGCGTCATGCCAGTGTCGGTCAGGGCCGTCGAACCCTCTTGTTGCTCGCGCGACTGCACCCGGATCTGTTCACGTCACTGGCAATCGACCCGCCACATCACGCGCTCGTGATCGGCGCGGCGGGGCGGCTCCTCAAACTGCCGCAGCGCGAGTTGCTGCTCGCGTATGCCCACAGCCTGCTGGCCGCCGCTGTCGCTGCCGCGACGCGATGCATGCCCGTGAGCCCGGCGCAGGGACAGGAGCTGATGGTCGAATCGCAGCCGGCGTTGGAAGCCGCAGTCTCGAGGGCAGTTGGTGCGACCGAGGATGATCTCTTTACCTGCACACCGGCACTCGACATCCGGTGTCACCAGCAGGGGGCGCTCCGGACGAGACTGTTTCAATCGTGATGAAGCTGACGTGTCGAACTGCACGCGCCGACGGCAACGTCGAAGAATCGAAGATCCGAAGATCCGAAGGAAGAGCGTCACGCTGCGGGCTGCAGGACCGCGCTTCGCGCGGTCGAGTGAGGCAACGATCCCCCAACACAATCACCCAAGGCGATCAGTGGGTATTTGTGTTGGGGGATCGTTGCCTCGCTCGCACGCCGGCCCGAAGGCCGGCGTCCTGCAGGCCTATCCCGGAAGAGACTGCGTTGGGTGAACGCCACGGGCTTCGCAGGATCTGGCAGGCGCAGTCCCGACAAGGGCAGCTGTCGAGTCCGTTGCAGCTATCCACCCGGTTCCCTTCGGATCTTCGAATCTTCGGATCTTCGACGCAAGCCGTCGGCCCGTGCAGTTCGACAGTGACTGTCGCAGTAGCTGAAGGTACAGACAATGAGCGTAACTATTGGCGTAGGTGGCCCTGTCGGCTCCGGCAAGACCGCCCTTCTCGACAATCTCTGCAAGCAGCTTCGCGATCGGTACAGCCTCGTGGTTGTCACCAACGACATCTACACTCACGAGGACGCTGAGTTCCTGATGCGCTCGGGCGCGCTGCCTGTCGAACGCATCCGGGGCGTCCAGACCGGAGGCTGCCCGCACACGGCCATCCGGGAGGACACCTCCATCAATCACGAAGCGCTCGACGAGATGCGCGCGAAGTTTCCTGACGTGGAGATCGTCTTCCTCGAATCCGGCGGCGACAACCTCGCGGCATCGTTCAGCCCGGAACTGGTCGACGTCAGCATCTACGTCATCGACGTCGCCGGAGGCGACAAGGTGCCCCGCAAGGGAGGGCCAGGCGTGACCCGCAGCGATCTGCTCGTCGTCAACAAGATCGATCTCGCACCAAACGTTGGCGCAGATCTCGGAGTGATGGCACGCGACGCGGCGTCCGTGCGGGAAGGGAAACCCGTGATCTTCACCAACCTCAAACGTGGTGACGGGCTGAACGACGTGATCGACTGGATTCGACGCCAGGTCCTCTTCGAGGCCGCATGACCGTCGCCGCATGCCGCCGCCCGACGCCGGTCCGGGGGCGGCTCCAGCTCGTTTTCACGTCCGGTCCTGCGGGCACTTCACTCGCGCACGCACACGTCTCCGCGCCACTCAAAATCGTCCGTCCGTTCCGGCTCTCCGGGGACCGGCTGCTGGTGCAGGTGTTGACGCTCGGCCCGGGGCTGTGCGCCGGCGACCACTGCAGTCTCGACATCACCGTCGAACGGGGCGCTCGCGCCGTCGTCATCATGCAGGCCGCTTCGCGCATCCTGGGCATGACTGAAGGCGCGGAGGCGACACAGTCGGTGAAGCTCGCCGTCGCGGCCGGCGGTCAGCTCGAGTACTACCCGGGACTGACCATACCGTTTGCGGACAGCTGCTTCCGCCAGCGCGTGACGATCGACGCGGATCCTGACTCGAGGCTGGGCATCCTCGAACACTGGGCCATGGGACGACACAGTCGCGGTGAGTACCTGCGCTTCCGCCGCCTTTCCAGCCGCACGACGGTGACAGTCGCCGGGCAGCCCGTCTTCGCGGATGCGCTCGAACTCGACACCGCGACAAGGGAGGCCGACCACACGGGCATCCTGGAGCGTCATCGATACGTGGCATCCGGGTTCTGGCACGGTGTGCCGGACGACGCGTCGATCGCACTGCGCTCGAAGGATGGGTTGATGGCTTTCGGGCGAAGCGTGTCACCGGGCCAGGTCTTCCTGCGCGCGCTCACGCACGATGGCTACGAGATGAGCGGCCTGCTGCAGTCTGCCATCGACACCATCCACGACGCGTGGGGCTGTGAGCCGATTCCGATGAGACGATTCGTTAGTTAGTTTCCAGCTTCCAGCTTTCAGCTTCCAGCTGAGACGCGGGGCTAAAGCCCCGCGCTACGGCCGTCCGAATCGCGAACTGCGAACCGCGAGTCGCGATGACTTACTTGCCCTCGGGCAAATCGTACCCCGCCAATCTTCGAATCCAGATGTTGCGATAGTGAACCGGATGATTGTGATCCTGCAGCGCCAGCGGCAGCTCCGGATCGTGCGGCGTGTAGGCGTGCTGCGTCGTCGTCGCCGACGTCGATCCCATAACCGGCCGACGATGCTGGACGAGGACGCCGTTCCAGAACACCGTGATGTACGCGGGCGCGAGCAGCGTCGCGCCGTTGAACTTCGGCGCTTCGAAGACGATGTCGTAGGTCTGCCACTCCCCCGGCTTCCGGGCCACATTGACGAGCGGCGGATACTCCCCGTAAATCGCGGCGGCCTGACCGTCGGCGTAAGTGACGTTCTCGTACGAGTCCAGCACCTGCACTTCGTAGCGATCCATGAACCTCACGCCGCTGTTGCCCCGATCCTGGCTCGACCCGCGTCCGGGACTCGGCGTCGCGAATTCGACATGCAGCTGGACGTCGCCGAACTTGTCGCGCGTCACGATCGAACCCGATCCCGCGCCGGTCTCGAAGTAGCCATCCTTCACCGGCCATGTCGCGTCCTGGCCGTTGCGTGCCGACGCCCACTTCGACAGGTCCTTGCCGTCGAACAGCACGATCGCATCCGATGGCGCCGCGCCGGGCGTCGCACCCGGCGTGATGACGCGAGGATGCGGACGGGCGATGTCATGAATGCGCCAGGGGGTGCCGGGAATCTCGGCCAGCGCGGTGAACCCGATGATGGCGCCCTCGGCGTTCTTAACAGCACCCTGCGCGGCCGCGTTGTTCCTTGCGGCCGCCGGCTGGCTCTGACCGGCGGGCGGCGAAGTCGCCGGCTGTTGCGACGGAGCCTGCGCCTGCTGCGCATCCAGAACGCCACCGATCGCAAGAGCGACTGCTGCCCCGCCAAGAGCGCCGCACCAGCGCCCAAATGTTTGCCGCGCCATCATGAACCTCATGTCCCTGCCTCCATATCATTTCCAGTTTCCAGTTTGCTTCTCTTTTGTCTTCTGACTTGTAACTTTTAACTTTTAACTTTTAACTTTTATCTTGCCGGCCACTGCCACGACGCTCCGGGCCAACTCTGGCCAACCACCCTCGTCTCCCCGACCTGCTTCTCGAGCATGATCGAGCGGCAATCGGGCAACGGCTGAAACACGTCGATGAGCGCGGGCGCGTGCGAGACGACCACGACCTGGGAACGCTCGGCGGTCTGAGCGATGAGTCGCCCGAGCGGCGGAAGCAGGTCAGGATGCAGGCTCGTTTCCGGCTCGTTGAGCACGAGCAAGCCGGGAGGCCGCGGCGTCAGCAGCGCGGCGATCCAGAGAAGATAGCGAAGCGTCCCGTCTGACAGCTCGGCGGCCCGCAGCGGGCGGAGCAGTCCGTGCTGCTGCATGGTGACGTCGAACCATCCGCCGTCGTGGCTGACGCCCACTCTCCCGCCGGGGAACGCATCCTCGATCGCACGATCGAGCGCGTCGCCGTCGCCGATTTCCCGGATCGTCTGCAGCGCGGCCGCGAGGTCCGCCCCGTCGTGACTCAAGACCGGCGTGTGGGTTCCAATCTGCGGCACACGCGCCGGTGCAGACGCGTCGGTTCGAAAATGATCGTAGAACCGCCACGCCCGCATCTCCTCTCGGAGCATGAGCAGCTCCGGCGTGTTCCGAGGATCCGCGCAGTGGGTCATCATGCTGTCGAAGCTGGCCAGCTGCTGCGTGATGATCGCCCACTCAGCCCGTGCTTCACGTGCCTTGACCAGCGGGCCACGCCGATCCACCAGGATCGCCGAGGGTCGATGCGCACGCCCGGCCCAGACGCACTCACGTTTGATCTCCGGATCGTGCCCGAACGCGCCGCAGGGCGGTATCGGGAGGCCGAGATCGATCGCGTAACTGAAATCATCACCCGCGAAACCCAGCCGCAGGCTGACCGGCTTCTTGCGGGCGCCGCCCTGCACGGGATGATCCCCGCGTTGCATACTCCGTGAAATCGTCTCCGGCCCGGCCCAGAGCGTCGACTCCAGGCCCCCTTCCCGCGCGAGCGATGGAATGACACGGCCCTGCGCAATCTCGGCGAGCAGGCGAAGCGCGCGATAGAGATTGGATTTGCCGCTGCCGTTCGGACCGGTGACGAGGTTCAGCCGTTCGAGCGGAATGACCGCATCACGGAGCGACCGGTAGCCGCACACGGCCAGGATGTTGAGCATCAGAGAATTGCTGACTGTTGATTGCTGATTGTTGATTGAAGCTGCCCGTAATCGACGACTTGTCATCCAGAATCAGGCAATTCTGCCTTGTGCGTGAGAGTTTGGCCACAACTGACCATTCCTTTTTCAACCGGTGTCAGAGACGGGCCCATCTCACCGACGTTCGCTCGAGACGTATAATCCCCGGCGTGGATGGCGATTGAACCCGGGACGCACCTCGGCCCTTACGAGATTCTGAGCGCCCTCGGGGCGGGCGGCATGGGCGAGGTCTATCGGGCGCGCGATACTCGGCTCCACCGCGTGGTCGCCATTAAGGTTCTGCCAGCGAATAGGTCCAGCGACAGTGACGCCCGCCGACGCTTTGACCGAGAGGCCCGCGCCATCGCGTCACTCAATCACCCGAACATTTGCACGGTGTTCGATGTGAGCCATGAGGGCGATCACGACTTCCTTGTAATGGAGCTTCTTGAGGGAGAGACACTCCATGAACGTCTCTCACGCGGCGCGTTCGAGCTCGCTGCACTCCTCGACAGCGGGATCGCCCTTGCCGACGCGCTCGATTCGGCTCACGGGCGCGGTCTGATTCATCGCGATCTCAAACCGGCAAATATTTTCCTGACGACGCGCGGCCAGCTCAAGATCCTGGATTTCGGTCTCGCGAAAATGGTCCCCGTCACCGACGGGACCACATTCGAGGAGAGTGGTTTGACCGGGCCTGCCGCCGTGGTCGGCACCACGGCGTACATGTCACCCGAGCAGCTCCGGGCCGAGCCGCTGGACGTGCGAACCGATCTGTTCTCGCTCGGGCTGGTGCTCTACGAGATGGCGACAGGCCACCGCGCGTTCACAGGGCGCACAAGCGCGATCGTTTCGGCGGCGATCCTGGGCCAGGAACCCGCCGCGCCGCACGCGCTCCGAGCCGACCTACCGATACATCTCGAAGAGGCGATCCTCAAGCTGCTTGAAAAGGATCGCCTGCTCCGGTGCCAGAGCGCCGCCGAGCTCCGTGCCGACCTCTCGCGCGTCAAGCGACAGATGCAGTCTGATGCCGCGCGAACGCGTTCTCCAGTCGCATCGGGCGGTCCATTGGGAACTGCCTCTGGATCGGCGCCCGGCCCGGGTCCGAATATGGCACCGGCGTCTTCGGGCACGCACGGCGTCACCGACCTGATTGACCCTGATCGAATTCAAGAAACTGACACGCCCCCGGTTGGTGCGGGCGGAAATCACCGTCCGCGCACGGCATGGTGGACGCTCGTGGCCGTTCTGGTCGCCCTGACCGCAGCGGCATTCGCATGGAAGTTGGCCGTCTCTCGTCCTGATGGAACGGAGGAACACAGCGCCATGGGCGTCGTTCCCTTATCCACACTGAGCGGTCTTTCCTATTGGCCGACACTCTCACCGGATGGCGCTCAGGTAGCCTTTAGCCGGTCACCCGAAAGCGAACCAACAAGCGCCATCTATGTCCAAGCGGTCGGTTCAGCCGAGGCGCGACAACTAACTGGTGGCACGCCGGACGCCTGGGGCCCGAGCTGGTCTCCCGAAGGCGGACGGATTGCCTTTCTGCGCCGGGCTTCGGTCGGAGGTCGGATTCACGTGACTTCTCCGATTGGCGACTCGGACTTGAAGGTGAGCGACTTCGCCGCCTGGGCTCCGATTTCGTGGTCGTCCGACGGGAAGGACGTGGCGGTGCGGCACGCCGTGGCGGCTGAGACAGAAGAGTCCGGCATCTGGCTCGTCCCTCTCGACGGCGCGAGCCCGCGGCCGATAACCCACCCGAAGCCGCCCGCCTACGATTCCGCTCCCGCATTCTCGCCTGATGGTCGTGAATTGGCGTATGTCTCCTGCACTGGTCAGTTGACTGGCGGTTGTCACGTATATGTGGTCGCGCTCAGCGCCGACCTCATGCCGTCCGCCAGCCCTGTGAGACTCACCGCGAAGACCTTTTATGGCATCGTGGCGGTGGCTTGGAGTCGTGACGGACGATCACTAGTCTTCGACGGAGAAAACTTGGCCATCTCACAGCTACTACGGGTGCCTGCTAACGGAAGTCGACCGCCTGTGCCGATTGAGATCGCTGGCCTGGGCGCTGGCCCGCCGGCAACGGCGCGAAACAGCGACATCTTGGCTTTCCCTCGGACAAACAGGAACACCGACATCTATTCGTTCGAGTTGGACCAGCCCGCACGCGCCGTCATCACGTCATCGGTTGACGATATCCAGCCAGAACTCTCAAGCAATAATCGTCTCGCGTTTTGTTCCGACCGTTCGGGTCACGGCGTCGAGGTCTGGGTGGCTGCGGCTGATGGCTCCGGAGCGCACCAACTCACCCATGGGCCGAACCGATGGCAGTGCTCGCCCCATTGGTCACCGGACGCCGGGTCAATCGTGTTCGATTCCCAGGCAGACGATGGGCACTGGCACCTGTGGACCATCGACAGTGACGGCGGGACGCCGCGTCAGCTCACACAGGATCCAGGAAGTCAAAATATCCCGTCATGGTCCGGTGACGGAAAATGGATCTACTTCACCGGTGATGGCGACACCGGCAGGAATGTTTTTCGTGTGACCGCCCGAGGTGGATCGCCGGAACCATTGACCCACACAGGCGGCAGTTACCCGAGGGAGTCAGCCGACCGGCTGAGCCTTCTATATAAACTGCTGGAAAATGTGAACTCACCTCTACTCAGCATGTCATTGGCCGACGGAGCGACCAAGGAACTCGTCGGCTGCGTGCGGTCGTCGGTGTTTGCGGTGAGTCGGCGGGGCATCTACTACGTCGCGTGCGAGCCCGGCCCCAGTCCACCACTTCACCTTCTGGATCCGGCGACAGGACTGGATCGCCTGGTTGCCACATTGGAGCGGTTGGCTGTTGTGCCCGGTCTCGGCGTATCACCGGACGGCAGCACCATCTTCTACACACGGTTTGTGACCAACAGTCGGGATCTCATGCTGATCGAGAACTTCAAATGAGCCGAAGTGCGCGAGGCGTTCAAACTCGCGCCGGGGCGCCCGTCATGCTGAGCGACTGGAAAAATTATTGCGTGGACAATCACACGGGCCGGCTCCCCCGCTCCTGCCATCTGCCTGTTGCCTCAACTGACGGTAGAACTACATGAAACGTCAAAACTGGCGAGCGGCTGTGGACCGAACCGCCTGCAACACGAGGTCGACGCGAATCCCGCGGCAGGCCTGCCGTTTGTTGTTGCTGCAACGCTCGAGGCTGCGCGGCGTGCGTGGCTCATCGTCGGTTACGGTGGCGGTTCTCGTTCGAGAACGATCATTACGGACATCGCCACCTGCAGCGCGCAGCTGCGGCAAGCCGGGGCGCTTCTTGGCGAGACGACCAGGACGAGAGGGAGCTTTTGTGTCGCCGCCGGTGTGCTGTGATTTCAACGTGCGTTCGGCCCTTTCGTCCGCAAAGGCCTGGGCTCATCACGCCGTCCAGCGGTTTAGTTCCCGAATGCACGACACACACCAAGCGGTCCCGGGCGTACGGCCGAAGCAGCCAGCCAGCGTCGATATCTGCGGACCGCTCGACGCTGGCACGCGCCCCAGCCTCAGGGCGCGACGGGCGCAAAGTGCTCGCTTGTGAAGAAAGCCAGCCCACCCGAGCGATTTTTTGCGCGCATCGACGAGTGCTAGCTGATCCTCGGCGTCTGCCGTTTGTCCGGCAGACCGGCTGTCAGACTTGGCGGTGAGGTTCCGGCTCGGGCCGAAGAACACGGGTTTGAATCCCCAACGGGAACCGGGCGGCCTTGGACGTGGGAATTGGCCCGCCAGATCAAGCTCAGAACGGCTCATGGTATGTGCACCTGACCCACGCTGCCGTCAAAAGGCTCGATTCGCCAGTTAGATCGACGCACGCCGCCGCCTCACGATCGAGACATTGTGGAGGCGGCAAGCGCAGCATCTGAAAGAGGAGCGTACGGCGAGTTCACCGGAAGTTCTCGATCAACATGAGATCCTCGCCTTCAACTGTCGCCCGGCCTGTACAGAACGGTTGCTCCGTCTCGCGAGATAGTGAAGTGTGAAGGAATGCCCCGTGCGAACTTCTCAAGCTTGCCTAGAATCTGATCAGCGCCCGTCGCCGGATTCATCATGTGGACCGGTGCGTCGGAAGGGTCACATCCGACGTAGTAAAGACCCGCGTCGGCGACACCGAACGCTGTCCGGCCCACGCAGGAGATCATTTGGTGCGACACACCTCCCGTCACGGGCACGGCCAGCAGCGGAGAGTCGGGTTTCGTCATGTACAGCAGGTTCTTGCCATCGGCCGACTCCCGGCCGTACACTCCACCGTCCGACGTGACGCGCACCGTCGTCGTCGCACCGTCCGCCACCCGCGTACGCCAGATGTCCCGCCCGCTTTCTTGATTCCACGAGTAGTAGATCCACTGTCCGTCTCGGGACCATGAAGGGATGTTTTGATCGCCGTCCCCCCGTGTGACCTGCTGCGGTGTTCCGCCATCAGCCGCTATTGTCCAAATGTGCCAGTGCCCGTCTGCGGCCTGGGAATCGAAAGCGATCTGGTTGCTATGTGGGGACCAGTGCGGCGAGCATTGGTGGCGACCCGGGCCGTGCGTAAGCTGCTGCACGCCCCTGCCGTCCGCCCCTCCAACCCAGATTTCGTACGCATCCCCGGAACGATTCGAGCAGAACGCAATTCTGCGGCCGTCCGGTGAAATCTCGGGGTTGGCATTTCCATAGGACGAACTGATGACTGGTTGAGCGGGACCTGTCGGCTCGAACCGGTAGATACCACTATTGCTCAGACCACGCGTGAAGGCGACCCGGTCTCGGGAGGTCGATAACGCAGGCGAGAAAGCATTAATTCCCGCGGCTTCGATCCGCTCGGGCGGCTGGCCCCCAATGTCGACTCCAACCCGCCACAAGTAACCGAGACCAGCCTGCTGGACTCCATAGACGAGAGATTTGCCATCGCGACTCCAGGCAATGCCCGTGACGGCCCAGACAGATTGGTGCGTAAGCCGCCGGGGTGGACCTGTCACCGAGAACGCCGGATCGAGATCGACTACAACCACGTCACAGCCGGGATCGCACGACGCGTAGGCGAGACGGCGGCCATCGGTGGAAAACGCGGGAGCCCTGTCGGCACCCGGGCCTGTCCGTCGCGTTAACTGCCGCGGTTCACCGCCTGCCGCGGGAATGAGAAACATCTCACTGCGCCGACTGGCGGAGGTCAGGAGGTCAGAGTCACCGCGGCCCGCGGCGATGTAACGACTGTCGGGGGACCAGGCAATCCGTACATCGACGCGCAGATCACTCAATTGCCGATCAGAACCGCCCAGAGCCGTCATGAGGCGAAGCCGACAGCAGTCATCTCGGACACCACGGATGTACGCGATCTGCCGGCCGTCCGGCGACCAGCTTGGCGCAAAGTCCGGTGCGGGGTCTGTGGTTAACCGTTGCACCTCCGAGGATCCCACGAGCTTCACGTAGATATCAAAATTGTCCTGCTGTTCGCCGTTCCAGTCGAACGCTACCTGATCGCCGTCCGGATGGAAGGTTGGAAATTCTTCGTAGCCCTCGAGCGCTGTGAGCGGCACGACACTCAAGGCTGGAGCTTCGCCGCTCGACCACCACAGTCGCCACGTGCCGACCGCCATGACCAGCAGGGTGAAGGCAACCACTGCGAGCACCAGGCGACGGCGGCGCGGTATAGCCATGGCAGGTGTGCGTGCCGATTCCGACTCCTCCTTGATTTCCTGCAGGCCCACTTTCACGTCACCGATGTGCTGGAATCGTCGCTCGGGCTCCTTGCGCAAACAGCGGTGGATGATCTTTTCCAGATCCGTCGGCAGGTTCGCGGCGACCGCGGTGGGCGGCTTCGGTTGCGCACGAATCACGGCGCTCAACGTGTCGGAGGTAGATGACCCCACAAACGGCCGCACGCCCGTCACCATCTCGTAGAGCATCGTCCCAAAGCTAAAGATGTCGCTCCGCGCGTCCATCTTTCCGCCGGTCGCCTGCTCCGGCGACATGTAAGCGGCTGTCCCGGCAATCGGACCCGGTACGCTGAGTCCCGCATCCGCACCCTGCGTGAGGGTCTCCCCCTCGGGCGTGGACTCGCTGCGTATCAACTTGGCCAAGCCGAAATCGAGGACCTTCACTGCGCCATCGGTCCCAACCACGACGTTGGCGGGTTTGAGGTCGCGATGGATGATGCCGCGCGCGTGGGCGGCCGCGAGCGCATCGGCGACGGGAATCGCGATGCGCAACACTTCGGTGAGCCGCATGCCGTGTCGTGGGATCAGCGCATCGAGGCTCTTCCCGCGCACATACTCCATCACGATCAAGTCGCGCCCCTGGTCCGACTCGATCTCGTAGATCGTGATGATGTTGGGGTGATTCAGGGCCGAAGCGGCCTGCGCTTCCTGCACGAACCGGCGACGACGGTCGTTATCCGCTAGAGACCGCGCGGGCAGCACTTTGATGGCCACGTCGCGGTTAAGCCGCTGATCGTAGGCCCGATACACCTCGCCCATGCCGCCGGCGCCAATGAGCGAAAGCACCTTGTACGGGCCGATTTGTCGACCGATCATCACCAATTCGGCGGCCTCGGTCTGGCCGCCAGCGGTCAGGGCGGGCTGCACCGCCGGCATCTCCAGAAAGTCGGCGGCGACGTCCTCGTAGGCCAGCAGCGACTCGACTTCGCGCCGGAGCGACTCGTCTCCTGCACACGCGTGTTCCAGGTAGCCGCTGCGCTCACCGGGCTCACGCGCCAATGCTGCGTGGTAGAGCTGCGAGACTTGCTGCGAACGTTCCGGCGTCATCGAGGATGTGGCGCATCTTACACCCCGACCGGGGCAAACTTCACGCAGCACGACTCCAAATGCGCTTCGACAAAATCGTCGAACTCATGCTTGCGCACCAGCTGATTCAAGCGCCGATACAACGGCTGGCTGGCGGCCGTTGGCAGGTCCGTCGTCGAGACCCACATGGTCGGTTGCAGACCACTGGTCCGGCCAGTCTGCCGGTAGTGCGAACACCAGCGGCAGGCAACCACGTGATCATCACTGACGCACCGCTGATTGCGGTTGCAGATGCCGGTGTCCGGCTGGATGTCTCAAAGGAGGCCACGATGCAGCTGGAGACTGCGCCTAATGATCCACCACTGGCCACCAGCGTGATGACATCCTTGTGGCAGGCCGATCTGATCAGCATTCTCACAGAACGTACCGTGGGATGGGATGCCACTGGGGCAGGCACGCAATACTTCGATCTGGTGGCGGCATGAATCCGAAAGCCACGGCACTGACGACGGCCATCACGGCACTGCACCGGCTGACCACCGCTGAGACCGATGTCTTAGTCAAAGCCTGTGACGATGATCCCGCGCTCCGGTCTCTGCTGCTGGAACGGCGATCAGCTGCAGCCTTCGCGCATACACAGGCACGGTCACCTGTAGACGCCACCACCGGTATGCAGAAGGCCGAACACCTGGCAGCCCTGGTGCAGAAGTCAATCCGCCTGACACTCGATGCACCGATGGAACGGCTGACAGCACTGGAAGCACTGAAGGACCAGGTGCGATCACTGAATGATCGCGTGCTGGAACTGGAAGCCACCAAGGCAGCCACCAGCGGTGATGGAACCGTGACAGAAGAACAGCGTGCACGTGACCTGCAGCAGTTTGCCGAACAGCTAGCCGCAGACATCGATGTCCTAGTGGATGTCCTGCTGGCGGATGGCGTGCCTGCTGCAGCCGGCGTGGCGACGTGGAATGGACCGGTGATGTCGTCACGGCTGATCTGCGGCATCGATGCAGCCAGGCTGATGGTGAATGACCTGGTGATCGGTGCAGGCGTAGAATCCGTGCGTGCCGTCAGACGTTCCGCCACGTCCTGGCCGTCCACCACTTGATCCGGCATCATCCGTCAGCGCAGCTGCAGGTCAGTGTGCCTGGCAAACAGTATGACCGGCTGTGCCGCCAGGCCACGGAGCAACGGTGCAGCGTGCAAGACCTGGTGCGCCACGTGATTCGTGCCGGAATAGCAAAAGGTCGGAAGACCTGATCGTGCGTCGCAACTAATGCCTCAGCACGTCACTCCTATCATTCAAGGTCACGGCGTCAAGAGTAAACCTCGCGTCGCGGTTAATGGTTCCACTCGTCGTTTCCAACGCGAACTTGAATGTGCCGGTGTATCCCTTCTGAAATGGCAGCGATGGCGAACTCTCCAGTTTTAGATTCAGGGGAACCGTCCGCGCCTCGCCGGGATCAAGCTTCAACGGGAACAATTCAACCGGAAGCCTCAGGTGGATGGGGTCGCTCTCGTTCCACAGCTTTGGCTCCGACTGACTCAGTGGCTCCAGCGAGAACGAAAAATCTGCCGAGACAATTGTGATCGGTCTCGCACCGGCATTCATAAACGCGACTGGATACGCGACCCAGAACGTCCAGTCCTCGCCTTTTGCGACGGGCTTAAAGACCTTGGACGGGACTGACGCCGACACGAGGAGATCGGGCCGGTCCTGCACGTTTGCCCATATTTGCCAACCGAGTGCGATGGTGGCGACGACCGCTCCGTAAATCGCCAACCAGAAGTTCACTTGGTCCTGTGTCACACGCTTCTCTGACCATGAATGAACGCGGCAGGGAACGCTTATCGAACGTTGAAGCTCTGGTAGTCGTAGCCGCCACCACCGACCCAGACATCGGTCACGGCTTGCGTGAAGGGGTTGAAGCGATCGCCACTACTCTTCTTCACGAAGTCGTTCAACGGAATCGTGACGCTCTCGCCGACGGCTGGAACCTTGGATTCTGCGCGGTAGGTAAACGGCGGGGTGCCGTTGATGTAGACCTCCATCGCGCCACCCTCGGCGTCGCGGTTCGCTTTGTTCGTGATCTGCAGCGCCGTCCGGCTCGTGGCCACCCCGACCCCGAGAACCTCGCCCGCATGCGACGCCCCTGGGAGCGACACGGGAGGCGTGCGCGTCGTGAGGATCGACACCAAGATCACGAGACCGAGCACGCCGAAAAAGATCCGCACCGGCCAACTGGCTTTCTTCTTCGCGGGGACCGTGGCCGTCACCACTTGGTTGTTGACGACCGTGGCGACGGTTTGGGGAACGTCGCGCTGGCAGAACCGGCAGACGATGGCCGCGTCCTGAATCTCTTCAGCGCAGAAGGGGCACTTCTTCATCGCACTACCCCCACGGGTGTGGTGATTTCATCGGCTCCGACGATCCTGCACGACCAGCGCACGACCGAAACAAATCAGGCGCCCCTCTACTCGGCGCCGTCAGGCTAACTATTTTGTTTTCTGGCATTTAGGTAATGGGCGCTGCTGGAATCGAACCAGCGACCCCCGCCGTGTGAAGGCGATGCTCTACCGCTGAGCCAAGCGCCCGACTGAGGAAGTTCGTAGTCTATCGCAAGCCGTCCGCAACGGCAACGAATGCCACGCCGAGTCCTTCACACTTCAATACACAACATTCGGTCCGGCTCGCAGCAGGCCAAACGCCCAGAGGACAATCCCGATCGCTGCCAGCACGCTGACTCTGAGAACGATCCGTTCAACCATGGTTTCTGCCTGGTTCATCGCCAGCACTCAACAATCCGCAATCTCAATCCACAATCGTCAATCACCCAAATCGGCAATCCGCAATCGACAATCAGCAATGCCTATGATCCAGACTTGGCTTTCTTCGCCTGCGCCATCAGCGTCGAGAGCATCGCGGCGTACTTGGCGTCTGCATCGATGAACGTCTTCGTGTAGTCCGCCTCGGCAATCTTTGCCTTCTTCCAGTCCCCGTCAAACGTGACCGACTTGTCCCCTTCGTCCCAGCTGTCGGCCGCGTTGTCGCCCGATGGTTTCGCGATGAGGCCATCGGCTCCCTGATCCGTGACGAAAATCTTGCTGCCGCGAACCGACGCCGACTGCAGATCGACGTAGACGTCGCGGTAGTCCTTCGCCGTAATCTTGTCGCTCAAAAGCGGCGGCGCGGCGTACTTGGCCGATACCACGAGCAACTGCGTGCCCGGTATGTAAAGAACCGCGACGAACGCGCCGGGAGTCGCCGGATCCGCCGCGGCCATCGAATCCAGCTTGGCGGCGTCAAGCGTCTGCACGAGCTCTTTGGCGAGGGGGGCGGACTTGGAGTCCTGCGTGGACGTCACGGCCGTGCACAGCCCGGCCACGCACACGCCAACGGCGAAAACCACAACGGAAGGCCGACCGGCAAATGACATGGCGGACCTCACTTAATTAAGTGTGTGCCCACCTTGTAGCACGGCCTGAACGGCACGTAAAGGCCGAGTTTGATCAGCCGATGAACAGAGGATCTTCTTCTTCGGCGTGACGCCCGTTGCGGGGCCGCGAATCGCGCAGACCCCGCAGCGCGCCGAGACCGGCCCTGACGGCCGCAACGATCGCGAGCCCTTCGCGGGCCGGGGTCAGGATGGCTTCCTGGATGACGCCGGCCGTTTCATCCACCCGCTGAGACAAATCGGTAATCAGCCGATCGACTCTCTGAGCCTGCGCGGTGGCGATGGTGACGGTTCGGGACGCCTCTTCGGCGATCGCTTGCGCCCGCGCGATGAGCGGACGAACATCCTGTTGGACCGACTGCAGCACCTGCTGCGCCTGACGTGCCAGCTTGAGCGCCGAAATGATGGCGCCGATCTGTACCAGCGCCATGACAAGCGTCGCCCCCGCGATGACACCCAGGAACACGTCGGACCAGCCGTTGTTCACAGGCTCTCCCCGCCGCCGGTAGCCGGCCGGGTGCCGGCCGTGCGCGCCTGTTCGTAGGCGTCCCTTCCACGCTCGATAGCCGACGAGATCGTGTCCTTCTGGCGATTGACGAACTCCCGGCCCTGGCGGGCCGCCTCGGTCGCTCGCTCCCGGCCCTCGCGCGCCTTTTCTGCCAGGATCTTCCGGGTCTCTTCGCCCGACGCTGGCGCCATCAGCAGCGCCACCGCCGCGCCAGTCAACGCACCGAGCACGAAGGCCACAATGACCGTTCCCGCCGCACCGCCGTCGTCTCTTGCCATATGGTGTGTCCTCCGCTTCAGAATATGCTGACGCGCACGTTCAGATACTTTTTTGGATCCTTGCGGATGTCGCCGATGAGCCCCTTGAGCTCGTTCGCCGCGCCGTTCATGTTCTCATATAACTGCTTGTCCCGGAGCAACTGGCCCGCGGAACCCTGTCCCTGCTCGAGATCGGCGGTCATCTTGTCGATCCGGGACGCCAGCGAGTTGAGCCGGTCGTACAGCTGCTGGTCGGTGAGGAGTTTTCCCGCCGTGCCCTCCCCGCGCGAGAGTTTGCCGGTCACCTGATCCAGGTTCGTGCTCGCCGAGCTGAGCGATTTGGCGAGTTGATCGTCATGCAACAGCCGGCCGAGACTTCCCTCTCCAGCATTTATCCGGCGGGTCATCTCCTGCAGATTCGCGATTGCGGCGTTCGTCTGCTTGTAAACCGCCGGATCGCGGATGAGGAGACCGAGTGTCCCGTTGCCGCGATTGATCGCGTTGGTCACTGCCTCAGCGGAGGTCACGAGCTGGTTCATCTCCCGGTACATCTGTCGTCTGAAAACAGCTTCCCGACGGTCCCTTTTCCGGACCGGATTTCCTTGATGAGCGCGGTCGTCTGCTCCAGCGTCTGCGTCGCGTTTTCCGCGACCTCGCTGATCTGGCCGGGAGTGCGTGCGCTCTGAATGAAGTCGCCGTCCTTGAGCGGCGTCCCCGACGTGGAGGGGCTGATTTCAATGATCGGCTCCCCGAGGAGACTCAGCGATCCGATCGAGACGCGCGACTGGTCGGTAATGCGACTCCTGTTCTCTTTATTGACCTCAAGCGTCACCTGCACGTCTGCGTCGGCGAAATCCACTGAGGTGACCTTGCCCACGTCCACCCCGGCGACGCGCACGATTGCGCCGGACTTCAGTCCTTGCACGTTACTGAACTTCGTCTTCAGTTGTACCGCTGCCACACGCATCCGCCCTGCCCGCCGACGGCGACAATGAGCATGATGGCAAGGACCACGGCCGTGACGCCCACGATTCCGATTTTCAGTTCCGACCACGCGAGCGATCGTGTTCTTGGCATGTCAGTCTTTCCGGTCGATCACGAGAGAAATGAGTGGATGTACGAATCGTTCCCGGCCATGGCACGCAGCTCCGAGGCGTTGCCTTCGAACGCGATCCCGCCGTCCTTCAGCATGATGAATTCCGCCTCGTCCGCTTTCTTCGCGGGAGACGACTCGAACTTGAGCTCGCCGGCATTCTGGACGGCCATGTGTTCGGCGATGAAGAACGCATCGCGCAGCTGGTGCGTGACGACAATGGAGCTCACTCCTTCGATGTCGCGCAGTTTGATGATTTCCTCGTCGATGGTCAGCGACGTAATGGGATCGAGTCCGGTCGTCGGTTCGTCGTACAGCAGAATGCGCGGCTTGGCCGTCATGGCCCTGGCAATCGCCACGCGGCGGCGCTGGCCGCCGGAGAGCTCCGAGGGCTTCCGGTCGATGAATTCGGAGAGCCGCACGAAGCCAAGTACTTCCTCCACGCGGCGGTTCACTTCGTCGATCGGAATATCCGACTCCTCGAACAGTTTGTAGCCCACGTTTTCGCGGACCGTGAGCGAGTCGAACAAGGCGCCCTCCTGGAAAACCATTCCGAGATCGGCGCGGACTTTCATCAGGTCGTCTTCGCTCATATTGTCAACGCGCTGCCCGTTGACGAAGATACAGCCGGCGTCCGGCTTCAGCAGCCCCAGGATCAACCGCAGGATCGTCGACTTGCCGGCGCCGCTCGCCCCCAGAAAGATCTTGGTGTGCCCGGTCCGCAAGGTGAAGGAAACGTTGCGAAGGATTTCCTTGTCGTCGAACGCGAGCGACACGTCGTCGAACACGACGATCGGCCCGCCCGGGCCCATGGCCTCTTCGAGGAGCGCGGGGCGAGGCACCTGCTGAATCGCCATCAATACATGAGTGCGATGAGAAGCTTCGTGACGAAGAAATCCACGGCGATGACGGCGACTGACGCGGCGACCACCGCATTCGTGGTCGATCGTCCGACACCTTGTGTGCCGCCCTGGGTGCGCATCCCGACGTGACAGCCGATGCTGGTGATCGTAAAACCGATAAAGAATGGCTTGATGAGCCCCATCCAGACATCCTGGATGTACAGCCCCGCAACGACGCTGTTCCAGTACACACTCGACGGCACCTTGAGCTGCGTCACCGCCACGATCCACGCACCGACCATGCCGACTCCGCCAGACACGACGGTCAGGAGCGGCACCATGCACAAGCCGGCCAGCACGCGCGGCAAGACCAGCTTTCGGATGGGGTCGGTTCCCAGCGCTCGTAGGGCGGCAATCTGCTCGGTCACCATCATCGAGCCGAGTTCGGCCGCAATTCCGGATCCGACCCGCCCGGCAACCATGAGGCCGGTCAGCACCGGACCCAGTTCCTTGACGATTGAGGCGCTGACGAGCTGGCCCACCGTCGAGCGGGCCCCGAACTTGTCGAGCGTGAGTCCGGACTGCAGCGCCAGCACCATGCCGGTGAACATCCCGCTCAGCAGCACGACCGTGAGCGATCCGACGCCGATTGCGTCGAATTGCTCCACGACGTCTCGAAAGTAGAACGGGCGGGTGACCAGTGCCCGCCCGGATTTCCAGACCATCAGGACGTATTCCTGCACCTCGAGCAGGGCGGACTTCGTCCAGCTCTGCAACAACGGCATCAGCGCCGGCTCCCGGTCAACCCCAGGTCCCGGGTGCGCAGCTGCTTGATGCGATCGCGAAGCGACGCCGCCTTCTCGAACTCGAGGTTCGCGGCCGCCGCCTTCATCTGCCCCTGCAGCAACGTGACGTGCGCTTCCAGCTCCCCGTGCGTACGGAACGACTCGCCATCCGAATCTGCCGGCACGGTGACGTAGTCGCCCTCGTAGACGCTCGTCAACACGTCGTCGATGCTCTTCACGATGGATGCCGGCGTGATGCCGTGCTCGCGGTTGTACGCGTCCTGGATTGCGCGGCGGCGATCCGTCTCGCTGATCGCGAGGCGCATGGACTCGGTCATCTTGTCCGCGTACATGATGGCCTTGCCATTCACGTTGCGGGCCGCCCGCCCCACGGTCTGAATCAGCGATCCGCCGGATCGCAGAAACCCTTCCTTGTCGGCGTCGAGGATGGCGACCAGCGAGACCTCCGGGAGGTCCAGTCCTTCACGCAAGAGGTTGATTCCGACCAGCACGTCGAACTCCCCGCGACGGAGGTCGCGCAGGATCTGGATCCGCTCGAGTGTGTCGATGTCGGAATGGAGATAACGGACCTTCACCCCGAGCTCCTGGTAATACTGAGTCAGGTCCTCGGCCATCCGCTTGGTCAGCGTGGTCACGAGCACACGCTCCCGGCGCGTGACCCGCTCGCGTATTTCCGCAAGGAGATCGTCTACCTGCCCGCGTACCGGACGCACCTCGATGACTGGATCGACCAGCCCCGTCGGACGAATGATCTGTTCCACCACGGCCCCGCCCGAACGTCGAAGCTCGTACGGGCCTGGCGTCGCCGAGACGAACAGCAGCTGGTTGGCGCGCCCTTCCCATTCCTCGAAGTTCAGCGGCCGGTTGTCGAGCGCCGACGGAAGCCGAAACCCGTAGGCCACCAGTACTTCCTTGCGCGATCGATCACCGTGGTACATGCCGCGCACCTGGGGCACCGACTGGTGGCTCTCGTCCACGATGATGAGGGCGTCGGGCGGTAGATAGTCGAGCAGGGTTGGTGGCGGCTCGCCGGGCGCGCGGCCGGTCAGGTGGCGCGAGTAGTTTTCGATACCGTGGCAGTACCCGATCTCCTTGATCATCTCGAGATCGAACATGGTCCGCTGATGGAGCCGGTGCGCCTCGAGCACTTTCCCTTCCGATTCGAGCTGCCCGCGATACAAGCCCAGCTCGGCCTTGATGCTTTCCACCGCGGCTTTCGTCCGATCGCGCGACGTGACGAAGTGCGTCTTGGGATAGATCGCGACCTTGTCGTGCTTCCTGATCGCCTTGCCCGTCAGCGGATCGAACGAGGTGAGCTCGTCGACCTCGTCGCCAAACAGCTCGATCCGAATCGCCGTGTCCTCGTACGACGGCTGGACTTCGACGATGTCCCCACGCACGCGGAACACTCCTCGAGCGAACTCGTGATCGTTCCGCTCGTACTGGATTTCGACGAGCTTTCTGAGAATTTGATCCCGATCGATCCGCTGGCCGCGCTCGAGCGGCAGCATCATGCCGTAATACGCCTCCGGCGAGCCGAGGCCGTAAATGCACGACACGCTCGCGACGATGATGACGTCACGCCGCTCGAAGAGCGATCGCGTGGCGGACAGCCGCATGCGATCGATCTCGTCGTTGATGATGGCTTCTTTTTCTATGTACGAGTCGGTCGTCGGGACGTACGCCTCGGGCTGGTAGTAGTCGTAATAGCTGACGAAGTATTCGACGGCGTTTTCCGGGAAGAACCGCCGAAACTCCTGGTAGAGCTGCGCCGCCAGGGTCTTGTTGTGCGCCATCACGAGCGTCGGGCGGTTCACGCGCGCGACGCACTGGGCCATCGTGAAGGTCTTGCCAGACCCGGTCACGCCGAGAAGCACTTGCGACTGATCGCCGCGGTTCAGCCCTTCGACCAGCTCGTCGATGGCGCGCGCCTGGTCCCCCCGCAGCTCGAAATCCGTCACCAGCTTGAACTGGTCGTATTTGGACGCCATGGTGATCTGAAAATCGTACCACAGGTGCGCGCGTTGCAGAGTCGGGATCCGCGGTTGCGGGATCCGGGATCCGAAGGTTGTCCGCGAAGCTGGAATCGGAAACTGGTAGTGGTTTCTACCTTTTCATCGGCGCATAGTACCCGTCCCGGGTCCGGAGCTTTGCGCCCTTGAGATCGGTTCGTTTCAGGCGGATATCGACGTTGCGCCACGTGCCGTCCAGGCGGTCGTCGGTCGACGTGTAGCCAAGGTTATACCGCGTGGCGAGTTCCTTCTGGATCTTCTCGTACATCTTGTCGATTTCCTTGACGGTCGTCGAGAAGAGCGCTTGCCCACCGGTCATCGCGGCGAACCGCGTCAGTTCCATGCGTTGATTCATCCGCGTCGAGCTGCTCTGATGTTCGAGGTAGCCGACGACGTAGACCGTGACGTCCGACGCGCGCAGCAGATTGACCACTTCATTGATCGTGAGCGCGCTCCGCGTGTCGCCGCCGTCCGTGTACATGATGAGGACGTTCTGCCCCCCCTGATCGGCAGTGCTGCCGAGGTAGACGCCGATCGCATCGTATAAGGCCGTCATTCCGTCGGCCTTGCGTCCGCGGATGCGTTCGATCAGGTGCGGGTACTGGTTGCCGGCATATCGCGCCATGCGGACTTCGGTGTCGAAGTCCACAAGCGTGATGTCCTCTGCCTGATCCATTGTATTGAGAAACTTGATGGCGGCCGTGCGGACGTCTTTGAGGTCCTCTTCCATGCTGCCGCTCGTATCGAGAAGGAACCCGACATGGAGCGGCGGTGCTGCCTCCGCATCGCCGGCGTTGAAGAACTTGATCGTCTGGGGCTTCCCGGCCTCCTTGATTTCGAAGTCATCGGCCGTCAAGCCGGTGATCGGGCTGCCCTGCTTGTCGGTGACGACGACACCGAAATGCACGAGATCGACCGTCGTCCGAAACGTTTGCTGCGCACCGACGACGGCGGCGGTGGCGAAAACGATCGACGCGAGCGCGGCTGGTCTCACGTGCATCCTCATGGTCAGGGGTCGATCTCGTGTCCTAGAAGACCTTATATCCGCTGATTCTGATCACCTGCGTGCCGAGCGTTCCGTTGGTGTTGACGCCACGAAACCCGTATCCCCACTCCACGGCCAACAGGGTCCCGAAGGGCACCGGCACTTCGAGTGCGGCGCCAACGCCCGTGTAGTTCCTCAGCCCCACACCGAATCCTGGATCGTGAACGGCGGCCGCGTCGAAAAACCCGTCCACTCTCATCAACCTGCTGATCCCATAGCCGACTGCGGTCTTCAGGACGGCGCCGCGGTCATAGCGAATCAGCGCCGACGGGTAGCCTCGCAGCCGATTGTCGAACGTCCCGAACGAATACCGGCTGAACCGATCCATGTCCTGCCCGTCCATCCACGCGCCTTCAAAGCGGGCGACCGTCCGCGGGTTGATGACGTGGGACCGCGAGATCGAGGCGCCGTACCGCTGAAAGTCATCATGCGATGGCTGGTAGTCGCCCGACCCGGGACGGCCCCACGCGCGCCATCCGGAGCGGCGGGCCGGGTTCCACCAGGCTGACGCGTTCCAGCCAGCCCGCTGAACATCGAGCGAGATTCGGGCACCATGCACGACTTGATCGGCGGGAACCACGAAGCTGACGGCGGTCGCGTCGCTCGCGGCGAGATGAGTGTAGTCCAGGTCGTAGCCGAAACGGAGAGAAACCCGCGAGCTCAGCGGCCGCACGAGCCAGACAGAGACCTGCGCGGGACGCTGCTGGATGTCCTCCTCGTACCGCTCGCGTCCGCCGACGAATGAACGATCGTTGTAAGACGAGGCGATCGCGAACCCGCGGCCGGCAAGCTGCCAGCGGGTGCCTCCGAGAGACGGTACGGAAAAAGCAAACTGACCGTACGTGCCGCCAAAGAATATGTTGATCTGCGTGCCCGAGCCGAGAAAGTTGAAATCCACGTAGCTGAACCCGGCAAACGGCAACGGCACAGAGATGTTGGGGTCGAGGATGACTCCGGCTGCAATGGTGCGCACTCGATCCGCGCGGCCCGCCAGCGCCGGTGATTCCGACGCCGACTCACCCTTCTTCAAGTATCGGTATCCCTGAGGAGTATCTCGAAGCATCACGGACGCAGAGCCATAGGCGAACTGCCGTCTCTCCTGAAAATCTGGAGCGTTGACCTCGTCGCCTCGAAGCACGAGCACGCGGTGGATGGGAGTCCGATGAGCCGCCCCTTCGTACATCTGGCGAACGTCGGAGCGCGCCAGCAGCCACGCACCGCCCGGAGCCTTCCGGAATTCGTCGGTCTGCTCGGATGCGACAATCGCACCGACGAGGCCGGTCTGCGCGGCCGATACCTTCACCATCCCGAAACTGTCGGCCGCAATCCACGCGCGTCCGCGGAAAAGTGAGGAGGACTTGTCGGGGCGAGCGGGGTCCGGTTCGAACGACACGACATAACACGGCAAGCCGTCGATCGTGTCGCGACCGTCCAGGCGATATCGATAGACGTCGGTGAGCGCGATCGCGAGCGGCGGAGAGGCCACCCGCTCCGGCTCGATGATAGGCAGCCGAGGCACGGCGCTCCCGCGAAATTCCACTCCGTTGATTCGTACTTCGCGCTGCTCGATCTCGGTGATCCCATCCGCGGTGAACATCGTCACGTCGGAGCTGATCGTGACCGGCGCCGGAAAGCCCGGCGCCTCGAACGACAGGGTGAGGGTGCCGGTCGCGATGAGCGTCCGCACCGTGGACGACTGCCTGGCGGCCGCGGCCTGGTGCCTGGCGACGATTTCATCGACCGTCAGCGAACGCGAGCCCACGACCTGAACGTCCTGCGCAAACCGGTCGCCCGCTCCGACACCGGACGGATCTGTCGCCGGCGGCAGCGACACGACCCGCACGAGCTCACCCGCGAGCGCCCCGGCAGCCACCGGATCGGCCGGCAGCCGCCAAAGCCAATGCGCGGCAGCGCCCGTTCTCGTGCTGGCCAGAACGTGTTCGATCGATGTCGCCGAAGCTGGAGTGATGCGCCACAGCTCGATGCCTTCACTCGACAACGGGGCCTCATCGCTCGCCACGACGAAGTCCACATACGAACCGAGATCCCGGGCCATCAGCAACGACAGGACGGAGACGTCAGCCACCAGCCCGATTCCCGTCGTTTCGGACGCTGCGGCCCGAAGTGCCGTCAGGTTCGTTTTTACTTGAAACGCGAATTGGTCGTCGGCCAGGCCCGCAGGCTTGACCGGCGGAGCCAGCACGATTCGGCTCACTCGACCGGCTTCGTCTTGCACCTCTGTCAGCGGCGGCGAACCTTCAACCAGGAGACGCAGGCCGTCCACCCCTGCGTTCGATTTCGGTCAAGGCGCCTTTGAGAGATGACCCGGCCCCGGCTGCGATATGCACGAAGACTTCGATGCCTTCGAGGTGTGAGGGAAGAGACGCCGCCACCGCGGGATCGACGGCAATGGCAATGCATGTCGCGCACGCCGCGTTCTGGCCAGTCGTCCCAGCCCGCGCAATCATAGGAAAAAGCGCGACGAGCGCCAGTGAAGCAACCGTCTCTGCAGCGGCGTATAATGGTCGTTTGGCCATGTTCTCGAAGCGCCCCTGACATGCGCGTCTTCGCCATCTGCCAGGACGAGCTCGTCATTCGTTCGCTCGACACGGTGCTGCTGCCTAGCTTCGAGGTCGATTTTCTCGTCGAAAGCCGGCCGCTCGTCAGGCGACTTCACGACGCCGGCATTGCCGCAAGCGCCGGGGACCCCCGGCGCGTCGATACCTACCTCAAAGCCGACATCTCCCCCAGCACCTGCTTCATCGTCGAAGACAACGGCCGCCGCAGCGTGAAGAAAGTGCTGGCGGCCATCCGCGATGCAGGCGGCACGCTCGTCTACGTCCTACATACCACGCTCGCGAAAGCCTCGGAAGCCGCGCGCGTGGAATTCGAGGACGTGACACATCTCGACCTGGCCGAGCTCATCCGCCCGACGCTCATTACCGAGCTGAGCCGGTCGATGACGCGCGCCCGCGTGCAACAGTATCAGCGATATTTTGCCGACGCCGACAAGGTCCTCATCCTCCTGCACAACGATCCCGATCCTGATGCGCTCGCAAGCGGCCTCGCCCTGCGAAACCTGCTCCGGCGGAACAAGAATACGGCGATTATAGGCGCCGTCCAGGGGGTTACACGGCCGGAGAACCTGCGGATGGCCAACATGCTCGACATTCATGTCGAGAGGGTCACGCCGGCATCGTTCCAGGAGTTCGACCGGATCGCCACGGTCGACGTCCAGCCGCATTATTTCGGCGGGATGCTCGACCGCGTGGATCTGGTGGTCGATCACCATCCAGAGCAGACCGGATACATCGCCGCCTACAAGGACATCCGGGCAGATTACGGATCGACGTCGACCATCCTCACCGAGCATCTGCGTGCGGTCGACGTGAATATCTCGGAACGCACCGCCACCGCGATGCTTTATGCGATCAAATCGGACACGCTGTTCTTTGCCCGCCATACCAACCGGGTCGACCTCGAAGCGTTTACCTTTCTGTACCCGCTGGCGGATGCCGCGCTGATTCGAAAGATGGAAGGCGCGGAAATCACGCTGGAGCGGCTCGACTACGTCACGCGCGCGAGCCAGGGCGGAATCATGAGGGATCAGGTCTTCAGCGCCTTCATCGGTGAGGCGCCGCGTGAAGACTTCATTCCTTACACCGCGGATTTCTTCCTGCAGCTCGAAGACGTGAAGTGGACCATCCTCGCCGGGATCGTGAACGGCACGTTGATCGTGAGCGTCCGGAACCTGGGATACTCGCGGAACGCCGGCGAATTCGTGAAGCGATGGTTCGCGGACATCGGCAGCGCGGGAGGCCACCGCGCGATGGCCAAGGCGGTCGTGCCGATGGACAGGTTCCGCCAGAAGTTCGGCGATCTTCAGGGGCCCGCCATTACCGCGAAGATTGCGGAAATGGCCGAACAGTTCCTCCACGAGCCGGTGGCTGACAAGAAGAAGGAACCGGTGGCGAGGTAGCTAACTCAGCGCCTGATCCAGATCCGCAATCAGGTCCTCAGAATCCTCGAGTCCAACCGACAGCCGCGCCATGCTGTGAGTCACGCCGGCACGCTCGAGTTCTTCCTCTGTGTGTCCCCACTGCGACGTGAGCACCGGCAGGCTGCACAGGCTCTCGACTCCGCCGAGGCTGGCGGCGCGTTTGAAGACCTTGAGGCGATCGAAAAAGCGGGCCGCGCGATCGTAACCATCGCCCACGTCCAGGCAGACCATGCCCCCAAACCCGCGCATCTGCTTCGCCGCAATGGCATGATCCGGATGCTGCTCCAGGCCGGGGTAGTACACGGTTTTTACGCGACGATCCGTGGACAACCAGCGCGCAACGACCATCGCGTTCGCGTTGTGACGCTCCATCCTGACCGACAGTGTTTTCAGGCCCCGCCCGAGCGCATAGGCTGCGTACGGATCGAGCACCGTCCCCAGCTTCTTGCGCGCATCGAGAATCGGGTCCATCAGGCGCGACGGCCCCGCGAGCGCGCCGGCCGTCACATCGCTGTGGCCGTTCAGATACTTGGTGGCGCTGTGCATCACGAGGTCCACGCCGAGCCCGATGGGCTGCTGGTTGATCGGGCTCGCGAACGTATTGTCTATGACCGAAATGACGCCGCGCGATTTGCACGCCTGCGCCACAGCCGCGACATCGACGCAGCGCAGCGTAGGGTTGATCGGCGACTCGAACCAGACGAGCTTCGTCCGGTCTGACAGGATCGTCTCCGGTCTGCTCAGCTCGTCGAGCGACACGAAGCGCGGCTTGATCCCGAACTTCGGAAGAAGATCCGCGAGCAGGTGCAGGGTGCCGCCGTAGATCGCCGAGCTGCACACCACTTCGTCGCCAGACGCCGTCAGCGCCATGAGCGCCGTCGACGTCGCGGCCTGTCCGCTCGAGAGCACCAGCGCCGTCTCAGCCCCTTCGAGTGCGGCAATCTTCTGCTCGACCGGGGTGACCGTCGGATTCGCGTACCGCGAATACAAATACTTCGACGACCGCCCCTCGTTGTACGCCCGCACTTCCGCGGCGTCCCGAAACAAGAACGTCGTCGTCTCGTAGATGGGCGTCGTCAACGGCTCCGCATCGCGGTTGGCGCCGTCAGAGTGATAGATCAGATCTGTCGCTGGCTTCATGGGTGCATCCTGGAGATTGCTGATTTCTGATTGTCGATTGCTGATTGATTGGAGACTCCGAGGTCTTTCAATCAGCAATCAGCAATCAACAATCAGCAATGCCACCTTACACCTTGCCCCTCTTCCCAAGGCCGCCATTCGCCGGTTGGACTTCCATCGGCTCGCCTCCAGCTCCCACAACCGGCTCGATAAACTGCCGATAGGCATCCTCATACCCGCGATCGACGAGCTCGCCCAACGACTGGCGCCTGTCGGATCGCTCGTCGTAAACGCCCTCGAAATCCAGTGGACCGAGGGGGTTGTGTGCCGGGCGAATGACGAAAAGGCCGGCGAATCGCCCGTCGAACTGCTCGAGGACATCGCTGAGACCTGCGGCCTCGAACGCGACGAGATACTCGCCTGCGCGGCCGCGAAGCTCCGCGCGACCGGTGCTCAACTCGTGGGCGCCGCTCTCCGGAGAAGAGGCGGTCACGAGTATCACTTGCTCGGCACCGGCAGCCGCGACTTCGCGGAGCAGGCGGCCCAGGGCTCCCGGCCTGTCGCACAGCCGATGGGTCTCGCCCCGCCAGGGCCCTTCCGCGGGGAATGTCGTGAGGTGAGGCGCGGTTGCCACGGGCAGCGCCAGCGCGGCCGCGAGCGCGTCAAACGCGTGGTCGCGCGAAACGCCGGCCAGATCGAAGGACTCCAGGGATCGCGTGGCGCTCTCCGTCGTGCCGGGACGGCCGAAAAAACGTGGACGATGGGCATGGCCGAGCAGCGCAAAAACGACGTCGCGCCTCGCGTCGAGATCGTGAACGGTCACGAGCAGTTCGCGGAATCCCGGCTGGCCAAGATTGTCCGAGAGCAGTTCCACGTAGCGGCGCGCGAGGTCCCTGGCGTCAGGCGCCGCTATCGGCGCGGCGCCTCGAATGAGGTTCCACAGTTCCGCGAGCGTACGGGCGAAGAGCGCCGACGAGGTCAACGGCGCGCCGACGACACGCCACATCCACGAGTGCCGCGTGCGCCGGCTGGCGCGAGCCTTGATCGCGGACCATGCTCCGCCCGCCACCAGCGCGGTGACTCCGAGAAGAAGCACGAAGAGGACGAGCCGTGGAATGGTCGTCGGCAGCGAGTCGGGCGCGAAGAGCGCGTCGACCCAACCGCTGAACGTGGTCCGTAGTGTCGACGCCGGAGCCGCGAGCCCCACCAGCGTCAGCAGCAACCCGGCCAGGCCAACGAGCACAGCGAGCCCCAGGAGCAGCGTGGGCACCGCAAACACCACGGCCGCGGCCACCACCGTCCACCCCGCGATCCTCAGCGGAAGCCGCCAGCGATAGAAGCGGGTTGCTGACGGTGCACGCCAGAGGCCGTTCGTCTCCCACAGTCGGACGCCGCCGTCGACGGCGGCAAGGCATGCACCAATGGCACCGACACCGCGACCGGCGGCCAGATCGATCTTGACGCCAGCTTCATGAAGCGCGCGAAGCACGCCGGCGTGGTAGGCGCCCGCCGTACCCGAACCAGTCAGCACGATCGCGGTGCGAAGCCGCGTCGAATACTGGCGGTCCGGGGCATCAGGCGTAATCACGAATGCAGTGAACGGATCAGGCTTCGTCGTGAATCGTGAGGAGCTTCACGAGCTCGAACCGGCGCGTGCCGTTTGGCGTGGCAATCGTCACCTCGTCTCCCTCTTCCTTGTTCAGGAGACCGCGCCCGATTGGTGAGGCCGTGGAGATCAGGCCCTGCTCCACATCCGCGTCTTCCGGCATGACGAGCTGATAGATCACGGTCTGCCCGTTGGGATCCTTCAGGTGCACCGTCGATCCAAATCCCACCCTGTCGTGCGGAATCTTGTCGAGGTTCATCAGGGAGATCTCGCTGACACGCTTCTGCAGCATGCTGATGCGCGACTCGACGAGCCGCTGCCGCTCCTTCGCGGCCTGGTATTCGGCGTTCTCGCGCAGGTCTCCCAGCTCGCGCGCGCGCTTGATTTCCTTCGGCAGTTCGGTCTTCAGCTCCCGGTCCAGCGCGTGGATCTCTTCCTCGAACTTCTTGAGCAGACGCTCCTTCATTCGAGGCATGGTAACAGAAAAACATTGCTGATTGTCGATTGCTGATGGCTGATTGACCGTCGGGTGCGGCCTCACAAACGCGACCAATCAGGCATCAGAAATCGGCGATCAGCGAATTACAATCGTCTGAGATGGAACGGATCTCGAGCCGGCAGAATGCGCTCGTGAAGCAGTTTCGCGACGTCGCGCAGGGAGACGTCGAGGATGCGCTGCTGCTCGATGGCAATCACCTGATTGAAGAAGCGCTCACCTCAGGCGTGACGGTCGATGTCGCGGCGTTCGGCGAACGGCTCGCGACGAGCGCCCTGGCCTCGCGTCTGCACGATACCCACACTCGCGTCGTCGTTGTGTCCGACGTGGTGCTCGACGCAATGAGCCCTGTTCAGTCACCCTCGGGATCGGTCGCCATTGCCCGGCGGCCGGCGGCCAGCCTCGAGCGTGTGCTCGCGAAAAAGCCCGAGCTGGTTCTCCTGCTCCATGATGTTCAGGATCCCGGCAATGTCGGGGCCGTCGTGAGGGCCGCGGAAGGATGCGGCGCAACGGGTGTCGTCTGCAGCGAGCGCACGGCGGATCCCTTCGGCTGGAAAGCTCTCCGCGGTGCGATGGGGAGTTCCTTCCGGATACCGCTCGCCGTTCGACAGTCTCTGCTCCAGGCGATCGCCGCAGCTCGCACGAGGGGCATACGCGTCTACGCCGCAACTGCACGTGGCGGAGCGCCGCTCCCCGAATGTGACTTGCGCGTGCCCGCTGCGATCATGCTGGGCGGCGAAGGAGGCGGACTGCCGGATGAGCTCGTCGCCTCCGCGGATGCACGGCTGACGATTCCGATGCAGGCCCCGGTCGAATCCTTGAATGTCGCGATCGCCGCGGCGCTCGTGATCTACGAGGCGGCGAGGCAACGTCAGACCCGCGGCGTCCATGTCGCTCTTTGACGAGCCACAATCCGCGGCCAGAGAGGGAGGAGCACCGGCGCCCCTCGCCGAGCGCATGCGTCCACGCACGCTGGACGAGTTCGTCGGCCAGGAGGCGCTCATCGGCCCCGGACGCCCGCTTCGGCTTGCCATCGATCGGGACCAGCTGCAGTCGATCATTCTCTGGGGACCGCCGGGCACCGGCAAGACAACGCTGGCGCGACTCATCGCCAACGTCACGCGCGCTCACTTCATCTCCTTCAGCGCGGTGCTCGCCGGCATCAAGGAGATTCGCGCGGTCATGTCGGAAGCCGAAGAGGCGAGGCGGCGGCTCGGCCGGCGCACCATCCTCTTCATCGACGAGATCCATCGATTCAACAAGGCCCAGCAGGATGCGTTTCTTCCGCGGGTTGAAGCCGGCGACATCGTGCTCATCGGCGCGACGACCGAGAATCCTTCCTTCGAGGTGAACTCCGCGCTGCTCTCGAGATCCAAGGTCTACGTGCTGAAGGCCCTTGGCGTGGACGATGTCGTCTTGATCCTTCGCCGGGCGCTGCAGGATCGCGAGCGCGGGCTCGGTGGGCTCGAAGTGACCGCGGACGATGAGGCGCTGGCGGGTATCGGGCGATATGCCAACGGCGATGCACGCGTCGCGTTGAACATGCTCGAAACCGCGGCGGCGGCCGGGGCGAGCAGTCATCGGATCGATGTGCCGCTCGTCGCAGAGCTCGCACAGAACCGTGCCCTCCTCTATGACAAGAGCGGCGAGGAACACTACAACCTGATCTCGGCGCTCCACAAGTCGATGCGCAACAGCGATCCCGATGCGACCGTGTACTGGCTCGCGCGGATGATCGAGTCCGGCGAAGATCCGCTCTACATCGCGCGGCGCCTGGTGCGGTTCGCATCGGAAGACATCGGCAACGCCGATCCGCGAGCGCTGTCCATCGCGGTCGCGGCCAAGGATGCCGTGCACTTCGTTGGAATGCCCGAGGGCAATACGGCGCTGGCGCAGGCCGCGATCTATATGGCGGTCGCGGCAAAAAGCAACGCCGTCTATCGGGCGTATTCGGCAGCCGCCGAAGCGGCCTCGAAAGAACTCGCAGAGCCGGTTCCGCTGCACCTGCGAAACGCGCCGACCCGGCTGATGAAGGCGCTCGAGTACGGCAAGGGCTACCGATACGCTCACGACGAAGCTGAGGGTGTCGCGGCAGACATGGTCTGCCTGCCGCCGGCGCACGAAGGCCGCCGGTTCTACGAACCGACAGACCGCGGATTGGAAGCTGAAATCCGAAAGAAGGTCGAGGAGCTCCGCCGCAGGCGTGGCGCGCCCGAGGCGGAGCCGGATCAGTAGGCCGCTATTTCACTTTCCGCAGCATCTCGGCGCGGAGCGGCAGAATGAACGAGAAGCGGTAGTCGCCCTGCATACGGCCGATCGGGATACCGACGAGATCGCCATCTCGATTCAGCACGCCGCCGCCGGAAACGCCCGGATGGCCATCGGTCAGGCACGTGACCAGGTTCCCTGAGGTCCTCTGCCCGACGTAGCCCGTCGACAGGATGATGCCTTTCGAATAGTCGTTGCCCAACCGGAAAATCGGATCGGCGAAATCAAACGAGTAATCAAAGTTCACATTCAGCGCGGGCAGGTCGACGGGCTCGTTGACTTTCACGATCGCCCAGTCGCCGGGATCGACCTCCGCCTTGGCGTCGCCCGCATCGACCAGGCGGGCGGTCACCTGACGGCCTTTGTAGTTGATCTTGATCGACTCGATGCGACGGGGATCGGATTGGCCGTCCTGACCGAGCGCGACGACGGCGTGCTTCACGGTAATGAAGTAGCCCTTGCCGAGATATCCGGCGGTTCCGTAGTTGCTCGCTCCCTTGTCGTCGAAGGAGTTCAGCTCGACGAAACTGTTCCGGCGATCGCGCAGGAGGTTCAGCGGCAAGAGGCCCATCTCTGCCGACAGTTCGCGCTTCACATCCTCGATGATCGCCGCACGGTCGTCCATCATCGACGTCGCAGCCGCCGCACGGCGTCCCGCGGTGCCCGTTGGCTCCTGCGCCTCACGGCGGCGAAGCAATTCGATCTCTGCCCTGAGCGAGGCGATGCTCTCCTCGCTGGTGGCGTTCTGGCGGGCAGCCAGATAGTTCACCAACCCAAAGAAGATGAAGGCGAAGACGATGACAACGAAAGCGGAAATCGTACGAAAACGAGTAGACATACGTACTCCAAGTTCGGCAGCTAAATCACCCCGTGCTGACGAGGCTTACAGCTTTGCCGCGCCCCTGAGAGGCTGGCCTTTTTCGCTTGGACTGTCAGAAACGAGTCGCCGGGATACAAGAAATGTAAGCCCTATCGTCCTACGAGTCAAGCGCAAATCTTACATAGTTAAGGGCTTATTGATGAGCGTGATCTGTACTGAATCCAGTCGCAGCAGGCGGGACAGCCCAGCAGTATCACTTCCTCAACGCTGCTGGCTGTCGGCTCGCGGCCATGATATTAGGCGTTGGCAATCAGCGCTTACTCGTTGCAGATGCGAGGCTCAATGACGCGGATCTTGTAATCCGGTTTCGGTGTGGCTTTCGGTTGCACAACCATTTTTGCGTCGGCGTCCGGCGTCACCGGAACGACCACCATGCCGCAAACAATCCGCGGCCGCTGTTCGGCCTTAGCGCTCAGCGCGTCGGAATGCCGTTCAAGTGGAACCGCCTTGCCTGGTTGGGGCGGCGGCGTGATGAAGAGTTTCTGGTAAGGACGCGTGACGGACTGGAGCGTGTCCGGCGCCGGCTGTTCGGTCCGCGAAGACTGAAGAATGGGCCCGCTCGCCACGACAGCCAGCAAAACAATTGCGATCAGCTGGACGACTGCCATCGGTCAAATCCCTCCACGTGGTGGTTAGACGCGAGACGAAACCGGAAAGTTGATCGTCTCAGCTTCCAGTTTCCAGCTCCCAATTCCAGGCGAGGCGGTCGGATCCCGGACCACGGATCCCGGACCACGATTCAGGTCTATTTCATCGTCCCGCGACCCATTGAATCGCTCCGGTCAACTGACGCTGAAAACGAACGTCTCGCCACGTCTCCGCAAAGTGGCCGAGCGCATTGTAGTACGCGCGGCCTGAACCAAACGACTGGCTCCAGGCAAGCGGGTAATCGCCGGTCGATCCGACAGACGCGGGATCGAGCCGAAGCAGCACGTGCACACGGGGGCGCGGGTTGTCTCGAAAGGTGTAGAACTCTTCGTTCAGCGCGAATCGATCGCCGAGACCGGCCGTTGCGGGGTGCGACGGATCCTCCACGATCACCGTCGCCGGCTGGGTCCACGGATGCTCCTTGAAATAGGCGCCCACGAGCCTGCCGTAGTCAGGCCACTCGTAGAGCGTGTCCGTTGCGCTGTGCACGCCAAGGAAGCCCTTGCCACCGGACACGAAGCTCACAATCGCTGCCTTCTGAACCGGATCGAACTCGAGCTCCCCCGTGGTAAGCGCGAAGAAGATCACGTCGAAGCCCGCGAGCACGCTGCCCGTGAACGCGGACAGATCTTCCGTCGCGGTCACCGTAAATGCGCCGCCGGACGTTGCCGCAAGCGCGCTCATCGCGTCGCGCGCCGCCGGAATCGAGTCGTGCCGGAATCCGCGCGTCGCCGTCAGCATCAGCACGCGTACAGGCGTTCCAGTCGGCGATGGCTGCGTCATACCACCGGGTGTGCCTGACGGTGATGCGCCGGAGCAACCGGTTGCCAGCCAGAGAGCGAACAGGGCGACGATCGTGCGATTGAGCATCGGCCTTTACGTGCCCGGCCACAGACGAACACTGCATTCATTCAAGCCACAGAAAAACAGGCCACAGGAAACACAGAAAAACACAGCTACGATTGGAATCTCAAGAACCCCCTCACCCTCCGACATGAAGATTCTTCAGAGCAGTGTTCATCTGAGGCCTTATTCTTCGGGGCTGTGTTCTTCTGTGTTCTTCTGTGGCCTTAGGCCTCTGGGCTGTGTTCTTCCGCGGCTCAGCGGCCCGATGGGCTGGTATTCGCGGCCTGCCCCGCAAGTACGTTCCACTGACCCTCGGCCCGCCGGACGACGGCGTCAACGTCATCCGCGCGCAGGTACCGGCCCTTGACCAGCGCGTGTGCCGTGTCCCGAACCTGCTGCAGATACTGTTCACGTCCTCGATATCGTTCTTCGATCGACCGGCGCGGATCCCCCGCGCTCTCGCGCACCGCCCTGGTCGGTGCAAATGGAATGAATGAGCCCAGCAGCGGAAACAACTGATCAGGGGCGCCGATCTCGGTTTTGCGAAAGTTCCAGCCGGTCAAGGTCGCGAGCGGAACGGCAACATCCGGCAAGCGGATGCCCGTCCGTTCGTTTCCGTCGGCATCGACCTGTGGAACGAGCAGCGGCAATGGCGTGCCAGGTGCGCCGTCCTGCGGTATGAACGGATTCGGCGCGCGGCCGCCAGCCGTCAGCGAAGCCGGTGATCTGACGTCGCGAAGAGCGGGAAACCCGATCCGGGACGCGTCAACGAGTGTTCCGTCAACCAGCCGCGGAAACCGGCTCTCTGGCGGCGCCGTGCCGTCGCGCACCCAGGCCTCCATCGCGACGAGCAGCGCGCGCATCGCCCACCAATAGTCAGTCGGATTGTTCTTCTGCTGCCCGTTGGTTGCCGTCGGCGGAAAGGCGCCGGGCCCGTGCTGCGACCCGGCGAGAAAGTACACGCGCTCGTTCGACGGCAATTGAAGATCGCGCGAACCATCCGGGCTTGTGTGCACGAGCGCCGCAACCCTGCCGCCGCCCCAGGTACTCGACACCGGTGTTGGTGTAGAACACTTTAGGCTGGTTGGTCCGCGCACGCTGGTTGTCGAGCGCGCCTTCGACAGCTCCAGTCGCGGGATCGCGCTCCTTGTTGTCCGCGAACGGAAAGGACGTCGCCGTATATGTCGCCTGCGTGGTGGGGATCGACCAGCGCCGGTTGAGATCGATCCTCGCGGATCCAGCGATGTGCGCCATCACACCATCGAAGGCCTGGCGCCCCTTCTCATCGGTATTGAATCCCTCGTACAGGAAACTGCGAAGAAAGCGGCCGCTCTGCGAGGACCCGAACCCGACCGCGTACTTCGCGGGATGATCGGCCGAATGTTTCAGCCAGGCGGCGGTGTCGCGGACCGCGAGGAACCCCACGCCTGCCACGGGCGGATCCTGCGTCGTGTAAGCCAGCTCGTACCAGCGCCCCGGTTCAAATCCGGCGGCGAGCGTCACGGTGCTCCCGCTGAGCCGCCACTGATCCTGGGGGACCACACGAACGGGCGAAAGCGGCGCGTCACGAACCGTCAGCGTATTCTCCGTCGATGCCGGATCAGCCGGCGCATAGACCGCAAGGTCGGTCACCACGAAATCGCGAGCGCCGGACGACGGCGTGAAGATCGCTTTGACGAGACCGCGAATACCGGCCGCCGTCGGGGCTTCGATGCGAATCACACCATCGCGCGCCGGCACATCGAATTCCCACCCGACACAGACGACAGTAAAACCGCGGCTGAACACAAACCCGTCGCCCGCTTCCCTGTCCGCCCCCATGCCCGGCCTGTTGAATCCACTGATGATCGTTTGATTGCCGCGATTGACCACGTCGATGAGGGCAACGCCGTTCCCCTTCGCCGGATCGCGAGGACGGTAGATCACGACGTCCGCGGAGAATTCGACACGGCTGCCGCCGACTTTCGGCGCCTTGTCCAAATCGACGACCACTCGATTCACGGGATTCGCCGGATCCACAGCAAAATACAAGCGGCCTCTCACCTCCTCGTACGGGCCGGCCGAACCGAACGCGCGTCCGCCGCTCAACTCACGCGTGGAACGTATCTCGAACCGCGTGACCTCGCCGAAGACTGCCGACGGCAACAGGACGAGCAACAGAGCGGCACGCGGCGCCTCTTGCGACGCGACGTCGCCGTGCGCATCACCGGCGAACGTTGGCGGGTGTGAATCATTTCAGGGTTCCCGTGACCGAGAACTTCCGGAACTCCCCGGTGTCGTCGAACGATCCGAGGCCCACCCGGCCGGACGGAATCGTCGTATCGGTGGCATGCAGGGCCGGCTGCTTCGCGTCGTCCACGAAGATCTCCGTTCGGCCCGTCGCACCATCACGCTCCAGTCGAACGCGATGCCACTCACGATCCTTCAGCTGCGGCGGCGCAGTGCCGTCATCGATCCGCCGGCGATCCTTGTTGTCCACCAGGAAAACGCCGTTGTGATTCGGATCGGTGATGCCTGCCAGGTGCACGTAATAGAAGCGTGATGGCGATTCATACCCGAAGATGATCTCGAGGTCTCGATTCTTGACCTCTTCGGGCGCCGTCGATCGCATCTCGACCTGCACGGTGGCGCGCACGAGCGGATCCGATTGAAGAACGGCCAGGGCCGATGGGCGGCGGATCGGGCCGCCGGGCGTGCCGGCTTTCGACAGGATCAGCAACTGATCCTTCACTTCCCAGGTGCCCGATCCGTCGAGGGTCAGCTGGCCGAGCGCAGCCGGCGTCGCGAAATCCAGGCGCGTGGTGAATGGCTTTTGCGCGGCGTCAAGTGTCAGGCCCGACACGAGCGCCGCAGAGACAGCGTAAACACACAGTCGCATGACGACCTTCATTTAATACCTACCGGACGCCCTCGTAAAGGCGCTCGGGTGGCGAGAAGACTAAACCATCGACCTTCTACCCTTGGCACAAGTGTTGGCCAAAACCTACAACGGACGCTATACCTTCAGCAGATGCCGGTCGTAGCCGGCCTTCACGAGATCGTTATAGGCCTGCCACACCTCAGCCGGGATGTCCTGCGGGATCTGAAACCCGAGCGCCGGATACTCCCGGATGCGCTGCAGATCGCCGACCATGATGCTGATGACATCGTCTGCCGTCATCGAATCGTGCGAATACCGGGCAAGATAGTCGTCCATCGAGAGCTGGGGCGACGTCACTCTTAAGGATTTCCCCGGCCACACCTTGTTGAAGGTCGCGAAGGTGCGGCGTTCCATGTAGGGCTTCTGAACCAGGATGAAGGACGACGGATCAAGACCACGGGCGGCGAGCAGCTCGCGCGTGAATCGAACGTTTTCGCCTGTATTGGTCGATCGGTTCTCGATCAGAATCCTGTCCTCGGGCACGCCCATTTCCACGGCAATCCGAGCAAACCGATTGGCCTCGGGATCCTGCCAGAGGTGTTTCGTGATCGCCCCGAAGCCACCCGAGAAAACCAGCAGCGGCGCCCAGCCTTCGAGGAACACCTGGGCTCCGCGCTCGGCCACGATCATGTCGTGGCTGCACAGGACGACGATGACGTCGGCCTTCGCGAGCTCGTGGTTCATGTGGTGGTAATTCCAGACTCGCTCCACCTGCGGTCGTAGACTCTCCTCCATTCCGATCTGCAATCCTCCGATCATTGACAGGCCGCTCGCCCACGGGCCAGAATTCGAACGTTTTCGAACCCTTCAATGTTCACAGCAGGTCAAATCATGCGAACGACATTATCCGTCACACTGATTCTGGTTGTGGCGGCGCTTCTGCCACTGCCCGCGCACGCACAGCGGCCCCGGGTCGATCCACCAACGGCTCAGACGCCAGCTGCCGGCGCCAGCCAGACACCAGCGAAACCGGGTCCGAAGGACACCGAGGTGTGGGAGCCCGTGCCTCCGGTCGTGACGCCGGGACCGGCCAACAGCGACCCGCCATCGGACGCCATCGTCTTGTTCGACGGCAAGAATCTGGACGAATGGGTCTCGACGAAGGACAAGTCGCCCGCCGGGTGGAGTGTGGCGAACGGCATCGTCACCGTGGTGAAATCCGCAGGCAACATCGAGACGAAGCGCAGTTTCCGGAACTATCAGCTCCACCTCGAGTGGCGGATTCCGACAGAGGTCACGGGCACCGATCAGGCGCGCGGCAACAGCGGCCTCTTTCTCGCGTCAACCGGCCCCGGCGACGGCGGATACGAGCTGCAGATTCTCGACTCGTACAACAACAAGACCTACGTCAACGGACAGGCGGCGAGCATCTACAAGCAGGGCATTCCGCTCGCCAACGCGATGCGCAAGCCTGGAGAGTGGCAGGTCTACGACGTGGTCTGGACGGCGCCGACGTTCAACGCCGACGGCACGGTGAAGACGCCGGCCTACGTGACGGCGTTCCACAACGGCGTGCTCGTGCAGAACCACTTCGAGCTGAAGGGCGAGACGCTGTATATCGGCAAGCCCGAATACAAGAAGTACGACACGGCGCCGATCAAGCTGCAGGCGCACGGCGATCCGAGCCCGCCGATCAGTTTCCGGAATATCTGGGTCAGAGAGCTGAAGTAGAGAACAGTCGTGCGAGATTGGTGACTGCGATTTGATTGACGATTGATGCGATTGCTGATGACGATTGCTATTAAAGCCGCGTGTCCTTCAATCGTCAATCATCAATCGACAATCAGCAATCGTGATCAGTCGCTGACGAGGGCGACTGTCACCCCGCCGTGGCCGTCATCATATATATTCAGCCGGAAGTGCTCGTCCACCGCGGTGGCGGCTTCGCGAAGTTTCTTCATCGCGTCCTCGGTCATCGTGTCGCCAATCTTCAGGCCCGATCGCTTCATCACTTCTCCGGCTGCGTCGGCTGACACACGCTCGGTCCTGAAGGCGACGAGACGGCGCGGTCCGGTGTAGGCCGCTCCGATGACGCCGATCTCAGAGACTACGAACTCGCGTTTTTCGCGTCCGTCCACGACCTCGGTCTCGGCGCGAATGTGCTCCATCTTCTGCTTGACCTCCACCGCCTTCTGCTTGTACTCGTCGCGCTGACTCGCCGACAGGTTCGGATCCTGCATCGCCTGTTGCAGTTCCACCATCATGCGCTCGAGTCTCTGTGCGTTGGTCAGTTCTCCCTTCTCTTCCTTCATCCCGGTCGTGTAGGTCACGCCCTTCACGTCGGTTGTGTAGGCCACGCCCTTCGTCTCGGTCAAGTAGCCCGCTCCGCGATAGACGGTGTTCGCGGCCTCAAGACTGTTCGCGGCCGCGAGATTGAACCGAAGCGTGGCCTGCGTCGACGCCGAGCGGATCGAAGACGGCGCGTAATGCCACCCGAGCACGGCCTCGAGGGCAACCTTCCTCAACTCGTCCGGACCGTTGAGCACGCGCGCGTCGGAGACTTCGCCCCGATCGTCCACAGCCAGATCGAGCGTGACGTCGCCCTCGACGTGCTGTTGGATGGCGCGCCTCGGGTACTCCGGCAGCTCGCCGTGAAGGAGATGCTCGCCGCCTTTGACGATGGCCACGGCCTTGCCGCTGGAGGTTTGCGGCTGTCCCTGAGCTTCGAGCGGAAACGATCGAACAACGAGTGCAGCGGCGAGAACCAGCGCACCCGCGCTGGCACCCATCGCCAGGATCAAACGACGTGTCGTCATGGTGGACTCCTGCAAAATTTGCGCAACGCGTTTCTTCAGCAGGCTTCGCCTGAGAAACGCTGGCGCCGGGGTGAGAATGCCTGGGGACTTCGCGATCGCCACGGCCAGCAGCGCTTCGACGTAGCGCTCGCGCGAATCCATCAGCCGGACCGCCGCCTGATCCACGACCTGCTCGCGGGTCAGCTGGATGTGGCCAACCAGCCACCAGATTGCCGGGTGAAACCAGAAGATCGTTCGCACGCTCTCTTCGATGACCTGGAACACCCAGTCGCGGCGCCGCACGTGGAGCAGTTCGTGACAGGCAATCGCGTGCTGGACGGACCCCTCCATTGCCGTGACGCCCGGTGGAAACACCACGACCGGGCGCAACAGCCCGAACGTGAGGGGGCCCGCCACGCGGGTCGAGACGCACATGGCCGCGCTGACACCGACACGCTCCTGCGCCCGCGTGATGGCCTCAGGCAGCGGGTCGAGCGGCGTGGCCTCTCGCCGTATCCTTCCGAGCACCCATGCACCGAGCACAAGCCAGGCTCCTCGGGCCGCCAGACCTCCGGCGAGCACGATCAGCACCACGCGTTCGAGGGAGATTGCCGCGCGCTCGGCTGATGGGACACGCGCCGGGGTGGCGTTCTCGATGGAGGCGCCCGCGACAGGCGCCGTGGTGACCGCCTCGGTGGCTGGGGCGGTCACGGTTTGCCACGGTTGACAGAGTGGCAACAGGAGGCACACCACGAGCAGCGTGCGCCAGTACGCCAGCGACGCCCGCGGCTCCCGTATCCGGAAGAGTCGTGCGAGCAGCGCGCCGGCGAGCACGAGGACGCCCGCCTGCACGGCGAACGCCACCAGATTGCGCAGCCACATGGCACCGGTCATCGCTTTTTTCCTTTCCCCATCATCCGGGTGATCTCGCGCAGGTCGTCCTGCGAGAGATGATCGTCCTCGAGCAGGTGGACCACGAGGGGCTGGCCAGCGCCGTTGAAGACGCGGGTCACGAAGTCGCGCACCATCTGACCAATCACTTCGTGCCGGGGACGGGTCGAGCGATAGACGTGCGCGCGGTCGTGCTGGCTCGAGCGGAGATAGCCTTTCTGCTCGAGCGTCTTCATGTTCGTCAGCACCGTCGTGTAGGCCACCGTGCGGTGCTTGCGCATCTCCTCGTAGACGTCGCGGACCGTGACCGGCTCGTCGGAGCGCCAGACGATTTTCATCAGCTCGAGTTCGTGGGCCGTGGGGGTGACTGACTTCGGTCTCATGTCTACTAGTTATCTAGTACTACAGAACCGATGTCAATACAAAAAAATCGGGTTCTACCAGGTTCTACGGGGTTCTGCCAGGTTCGTTCCGGGGTTCTACGAGGTTCGTTGGGACTGACGCGAGCCGAGTAGAACCCAGTAGAACCCCTAGAACGAACCCAGTAGAACCCTGAACGAACCTTGTAGAACCCTGTAGAACCTTGTAGAACCCAGCAGAACCCGCTCTTATCCAGCCTTTTCGATGTGTACGAGGTAGGCCTCGACCATGATGAGATTTCGTTCGCCGGCCTGCCGGATGACGCTGAGGAGGTTGTCCATCTTGACGACTTCTTCGAGCTGCTCGTCGATGAACCACTGGAGAAAATTGCCGGCGAGATAGTCGGTTTCCTTGACGGCGAGATCCATCAACCCCTTGATCTGACCGGTCACCTCGTGCTCCCACTTGAGTGCGGCTTCGACCGCCGCCTCGGCCGACGAGAAAGTAGGGGTCGGCGCCGGGATCGCCGGAATCTGAAGACTCCCTTTCGTATCGAGCACGTACTTCACGAACTTCATCGCGTGCTGTTTCTCTTCCTCCGCCTGCTCGAAAAACAGCTTCGCCAACAGCTTCAGCTGGCGCTGGTTGAAGTGGCCCGCGATGCTCAGGTACTGCATGCTCGCGCCAAACTCATGCCCAATCTGCTGATTGAACGCTTTCGCAATTTTGTTGCTGATCAACACTCCGTTACTCTCCATCCGTAATCGACACTCTCTCGTCTTACTCGAGGGGCTTGCCCCGAGGATAAGACTACTCGATTCAGGTCCGCTCAAAGCGAAGCACCTCGAATGCCTTGCCGCCCGGCAACGGCTCTATTCGCCGAGTGACAAGCCTCAGCCCCGCACCGCCCACGGTATGCACGACATCCTCGGGATCGACGAACCGAAAGATATGGCCGACATAGTCGGCCTCCGGGATGTAGAGCCACGGGTTGGTCATCTCACGAATGGCGGCGGATGACTCTCGAGGCGAGATGCAAATCCAAGAGGATTCTTCGACTGCACCCAATCATCGCGCGCGTCCGCTGTGTGCATGCGGACAAGGGCATACCCAGCAGGAATCCACAAGAGCGCGACCGTCAGCACGCCGACCAGGGACGGCTCTAAGGCAAACGGGGATGCAGGGGCTGGGGCACGAACGATCGAGGCGCTGTTGTTGATCGCGGCGTGCATCAGCATCGTCAGGAGAAGACTGCCGTTGGTGCGCCAATAGAGCCACGCCATGACCACGGAGATCGCGGTGACCGCAGGAACGTACATCGGAAACGACTCGGCGGAGTTGGCACCAGGGATGAAGAAGAGGGGCAGGTGCCAGGCGGCCCAGATCACGCCCAGCAGAAGGCTAGCCATCGGCAATCCGAACCGTCGGGCCAGGCGAGGGAGCGCATATCCACGCCATCCAACTTCTTCTCCGGCCTGGACGGGCGTCGAAACAACCGTCGCGACGGCCATGATGTACCACGGTGTTGCGCCAACAGTTGGCCACGCTCCAATCACGGTCCGGTACAGGAAGACCACGCCAAGCTTTACGGCCGCCATAAAACCCACGGCGAACACATACCACCGTAACTGGGCAGGCAGAATCGCCATACGCGAGAGCAGCGCTCCCACCCCTGCCTGACCTTCATCGTGCGCCGTAAGGCCGAGGGCTACAAGTGCGGGAGCGATCGTTCCAAGCAGGAGAACGAAACCGCTGATGCTCGTAAGGTTTGCGAGCGATGACGGCTCGGAGGCGAGCAGAAGGCTGGTCGCGATCCAGAGACTCCAGGTGGCGAGATACGTGAGCGCGACAAACGCGACAAGCGACCGCATGTTTCTTCAGCGTGTAATGTGCGTCGATGGTGAATACGGATCCTTCCCCTCGATGCCATCGTCGCGTTTGCGCTTCCGAATGACGTCCAGCGTGCCGAGTCCAAGTGCGATCACACCCGGGACCAGCCTGACCCATCCCCGGCCGGGAAATGACGATCTCAGCCAGTAAGTAACGCCGCCGATCAGCGCCACAACCAGTAGGCTGATGATTCGCGGGCTCAGCGAACGCTCGACGGCCGGCATGGTCGTGGGCGACGGTGGTTCAAATTTTCCGGCGGACGGGTTTTCGTACACGGGGACCTCCCTGCACGTGTTGCGTCACGATTGTCCCGCTCGGGAACCGTTCGAGACGATAGGCCGGATTGGTGGCCTCTTGTCAACTTCTGGTCATGAACTCGAGTCGCGACTCCGCCTGGAGTCGAGAAAGATGGTCCACTCGATCGCTTCACCGTCAACGAGGATGTCCGCGCTCACCCAGGGATCGTCGCGAAGCAACCGCAACGCTTCGTCAACGTCCTCCGCTTCAAGAATGACCAGCGCGCGGCTGCTGTCCGCGTAGGGGCCCGCCAGGATGATCCGGCCCTGATCGTCAAGGCGATCCATGAACGCCGCGTGCTCATCCCAGAGCGGTTGCTGCCGAGTGGGGATTCCACGCACCCACGCGGGGCCCGGATTCCGGAACATGAGGAATGCTTTGTTCGGCTTCATAGAGGTCACCGCTGATGCGGCAAACTCCTTGATTCGATCTCGCCGCGCGTGATTTCCCAGACCATGCTGTCTCGCGCCGCTCCCGTTGGCTTCACCGTCGCATTCGGGATCGTGCGAAGGTGACGGTAGCCAAGGCGACTCGGCACCGCCGCACTCGCGACGTTCTCCGGATCGCATCGAATCTGCACACGATCGATTCCCGGCTGCTGCAGCGCGAGCCTCGTCAACGCGTCAGCCGCCTCGGTCATGAAACCTTTACCCGTCGCATCCGCCTGCAGCCAGTACCCCATCTCCAGGGCGCCTTCACCGATGCGCGCGTGCAGCCCCGCCCCGCCGAGCAAACGCTCGGCCGATCCCGACCAGATGGCGAAGAGCCACTCTTCCCCTGCGTCAAACTGCTGCGCAAAGAGGCCGAGGCGTTCCTCGAGCATCTCGATCGGCGACGGCTCCGACATCGCCCAGGGCAGCCACGCCTGCAGGTGCGCCAGGTTGGCGTCGAGCACCGCCTTCAAAATCGCCGCATCCGACCTGCGCCAGCGGCGCAGCACGAGACGTCGTGTCAGTACTTCCGCTGGAAGCGTGACCTGCATGGTCGTAGATTCACTTTCGTGATCCCGGCCCTTCACTAACCCGGACAATCCATTTGAACGCCTTGTCCGCGCCGTCCTTCGCCGCCTTGCCCCAATATCCTGGAGCCACGCCCTTGATGTCGGTCTCGTGCTCCTCGTACTTCAGGTGCAGGCGGATGAGCGTTTCGCCGAGCGGCGTGATGCTGGTCCCGCCAAATCCACCTGAGGCGTCGCGCTTCTCCCTCTCGATCACTTCGATCAGCACGGTCGCTTCTTCGGCGCTGGAGACAATGGCAAGGCCCGCCTTCTTGGAAAGGGCCTCACGAACATCGCGGACCGAGTCGAGCCGGCCCTGTTCCTCTTCGGTCGGCGGTGTCGACTTCGCCTCGGCGGTGAACACGAACACACGCGGCGCTGGCGAGCCTGACGATGCGTGGCGGCCTGGCTGTTGATCCGTACCAGCCAGCGCAACGGCCAGTAGCAGCACACTGGACTTGAGCATGACATCGACTCCCGGGAAACGGCGGCGCTGTAACGACTAATTTCGAAGCATCGGCAGAAGCTGTCTCACGGTTCCGTTTGGCGGCTCAGTTCGGTTCGCCGAACAGGGCGAAGCCCGCCCAGAACAGCGGATGCTCCGCTACCGACACGAGGCCCGCCGGGGTGTTGATCCGCACCTGTCCGGCGCGCAAGTCCGCCAACAGCTTCAGCTGCGCCCGGCGCAGCGCGCTGGCTTTCGACGCCCCTGCGAACCACGCCCGATAGAACGCCGGCAGCAGTCGACTGGTCGGTTCGTCGGCAACGTCCCACAAGCTCGCGACGAGCGAAGGCGCGCCCGCATACATGAATGCGCGGGTGAAGGCCGCAATGCCATCGCCCGTGATCCGGCCGCCGGCAGATCGGCACGCGCTCAGCACCACGAGGTCGGAGTCGAGGTTGAGACCGTAAATCTCAGACGCCGTCAGCAGCCCGTCTCCTCCCGGGGCCGACGACCGGCTCGTCGCCAGGAACGACGAGAACGGGTCGTCGTCTCGCACGATGGCATGGGTTGCGAAGTGAAGGACCGCCTTGCCGGTCGACGCCGCGCGCACGGTGAGCTCGTCCGCGCCTGCGCCTTCGAGGATCGTCACCCGCGCCCGCGGAATCGTGCTCGCGATCGCCCGCGTTTCTGAACGCGCCCCCGGAAGCCTCGGGAGCGGCCGTTCGAAGCTCGAAAGCCTGGGCGGCACGGGGTCGGCCACCATCAGGACCCGCCCTGCCCGCGAATCCGGATGCCGCTTGGTCGACGTGAACTGCAGGACCGCGGCGGATGGGACGTAATTCAGGGTGTAGTCCTCCAGGAAATATCGGCCATGCTCATCCAGGAGGGCCGCAAACGCGAGCGCGGCGAGCGGGCCGTGCGGGACGACGGTGATGAGCGCGCCGGGCTGACGCGGCAGGGATCCCCGGACTGGCTTGATCAAGAGATCGTACAGCGCACGCCAGGCGTCCGGCGCTCCGCCGATGGCGACGGCGTCGGCTCCACGCGTCGGGATGGCGCGTGCTGGACTGGCCGCTGCGGCGCTGTTTTCAGAGAACGGTGACGTCGCCCGGATCAGCTCCGTGAGCTTTTCCTGCGACACTTCGACATCAGCGACCTTCATGCGTCCGTCCGGCCCCACCACCCAGATAAACACATCGTCGGCGGCGACCCAGTACCACGAGCAGCGTCGATTTGAGCCGGCCCGCGACCGAAACGAGATCGCTGACTTTCGCGGATGGCGCGGCAATCTGGCTGGGAAGTTGGGACCCCCGGAGCACCAATGGCACCGAGGCGCCCTCGGATGGCTGGCGCGGCTGCAGTTCCTTGCTCGCGAGCAGATCGACGAAGGCCCGCGCGCGGGCGAGTTCCGCCGTCTCGAGCGCTTCTCCGACTCGATCCTCGCGGAGCTGCAGCGCAATCGCGCGGCTGTAGGTGGCCGTTTGCGCGACGCTGAATTGCTCCTTGAAGAAGTCGGACGGGACGAGCCGGGTACGCACGCCCTCGATCGTCTCGAGCGCCGTACGGACATCGTCCAGCGCGGCGCGCCCGTTCCCAAGTGCGGCATTCGCCTCCGATCGCTGGTTGAGGGCATCGACACAGGCGAGGCTTTCGCGGGCTCCGCACGCGGCAAAGGCTTTCTCCGCGGCGGCGAGCGCATCGGCCCGACGGCCGAGCCTGAGATAGACGGAAGAAAGTGCGCGCCACCGGCGGGAAGGATAGTTGTCGAACCCGCGCTCGAGTATTCCCTCGAGCGTTTTCGCAACGCCCTCGTAGTCCTCTGCCGACTCCCTCATGATCTCGGCGAGGTTTCCACGGATGAAGTCCTGGATTCGCGGCGAGCTCGATTGCTCCGCCAACGCGAGCGCCTGTCGATAATAGGTTCGTGCGTTCTTCAAATCGCCAAGGTTCTCGTACGTTACTGCGACCGCGTTGAGGCTCTGCAGGTGCGTGAAGGGCGTGCCCGTGACCTCGTGGATCGCGAGCGCCTTGAGTTGATACGCAAGCGCTGTGTCGACCTGCCCGTGCGTGCGGTACAGGCGGCCCATGCTGTTGTAGACCGTCCCGAGCGCGTCGCGCGACTCAGGGTCTGGGCCATCGAGCACACCCGCCGCCCGCTCGAGCGCCTGAAGGGAGTCTCCATATTCCCCAGCGCCATACAACTTGTCCGCTAGCGTGTGGAGCAGGCTGCCTTCGAGTTGTTTGTCGCCAAGGGCGCGCGCGTCAGCGACACCGCGGTCAACGAGTACCTTCACCTCATCGATCGGCATCCCCGCAACCGCGATCAATCCCCGTGAGGCTCCCGCCCTGCCCCGGAGATCGCCCAGCGACTCGTAGGCTTCAATGGCGGCGTCAAATCGCTTTCGGGCTTCCGCACGATCTCCCTGCAGATTGGCGGCGAGCCCGAGCAAGTGGTTTGCCCTGGCAATACCGGCGACAGCTTTCTCTCGCTCAAAGATTTCGAGCGCCTGCAGTCCCAGCTTCCGAGCCGAGACAGAGTCCGTCTTGTCCATCGCCGCGCTGCCCTCCACGATCAGCCTCCTGGCCTCGGCGATATCGTTGCCTGAAGACGAAGGTGATGCCGCGGATGGAAGGGACTGGGTCACGTACAGGGGAAGGGATCGCCCAGAGGATGGACAGGAGGAAGCCGAGCGCCGCGACCGTGCGAGTCGGTTGTGACACAGGGGCCCGTTGCCGCTTTATTTGAGTTTCTGCTCCGCGGCACAGGCCTCGGCGGCTCTGACGGTCGGCTGCTTACAGAGCACGGCCAGTCGAGCCCTGGCCGCATCGCGCTGCCCTGCGCGTTCGGTTGCCACGGCCGCATACCAGGAGACGTCGGGCCCGAACGAGCTGTCGGCCAACGCCTCGGCGCGCGTGAGGTTCGTCAAGGCATCCTTGGGCCGGTTCAAGAACAGCTGAGAGACCCCGAGATAAAAAGGCACTTCGACGGCGCCTGGATACTTCCCTGCCAACGGCGACAACGCCGTCTCGGCGGCCTGGTAGTCGCCGGCCCGCAGCGCGTCGAACCCCGGCTTGAGATCCGCGAGCAGCCCGCTGTCGCCACGGTCGCCTCGAAATGTCAGCGAGGAGGCGCTGACCCTGATCTCGGGCTTGTCCAATGCGAGAACGTAGGCCGGAGAAGCCACGGGGGGATTCGCGACGGCCACCGGGTTCGCAGGGGGTTTGGATAACTCGGGAACCGACTGTGCCCGCCAGATCAACCAGGTTCCCGTCATGACAATCACGAGAACAGCCGCGATGGCGAACGCCGGCTGCCAGACCCACAGGCGCTTACCAACGATTTGTTCGTCTCCCTGACCCTTCCGGATGCGGCGCAGCAAACCTGCCTGCTCCCCCGCAGTGAGCGACGCGCCGATCGCTTCGACATTCGTGACCAGCGGCGTGATTCCAGTCGCTGGCCTCGAGCCATTGCCTCGCATTCCGCTGAAAATCGTCGGGAAGCACTTCGGCCTCAGCGGCGCGCAGCAGCTCGACTGGAGGATCGCCGGCGTGGCGGGCCTGCAACTCGTCGAGCGCTGGCTCGATGACGTCGAGCGCCTCGCGTTCGTCCGCGTCCCACCCGTCTGCAGGCTTCTTCATGTTCGCTCCACTCCTTCAAACGCTTTGCGCAAGAGCGACAGCCCGTACTGAAGATGCCCCTTCACTTGCGTCTCGTTCAGGCCGGTCTTGCTGGCGATTTCCGAACGAGTCATCCCGTACACATAGCGAAGCATCAGGCACGTGCGATGGACCGGTTTGAGCGCGGCGTTTTCCAGAATCCAGGTCTCCATCGGCAGCCGCTCAGCCTCAGGCGATGGGGCAAACGAGTCCACGTATCGTTGCTCAACGACCTGTCGCCGCCAGAGATCGCGCGCCCGATTGCGCACGACAGTCAGCAACCAGCCGGGCAGCTGCGTCTGATCGATGGCATCGAGGTTCCGGTAGAGCGCCAAAAACGCCTCCGACGTGAGGTCCTCAGCCGTTTCCTTCCGGCCGACCACGCTCATCGCGAAACGAAACACTGCTTGCACGTGTTGGTGGTATAGCTCCTCAAAGCTGCCCATGTGTATACGGCCAAAGGTCCCAATTCGGAAGACTTCAGCTGCGATTCACCATAGCTTGGCGCTCGAAGTGTCAATCACCCGAATCTTCGGCCTGCCGGCGCTGCCATCGGATTTCAAGACCATCGCTTGTGCCAAGGGCGCCGCGCAGGATTCCAATCAGATGGTCGCTCGGCCGGCCGTCGGCCAGCATATCGATGGTCGCCTGGTCTATGAAGTAATCCTGATCGTCAGACGATTCTTCTTCGAGTCCGTCGATCAGGACCTGCAAGTCAGCCTCGGTAATACTGCCGAGGAGCTGGTTCGTAGCGGCGTTGTAGAGATCGATCATCGGTCACCTCTCAGGTTGCGTCCTGCCAACCTCGTGCCGTCGCACACGCATGGCTACTGGCCGCTCCCTCTTCCCCCGCGTCCCGGCAATCCCTGCACCGGAACCTCGAGGTCGACTGGCCAGCCGGCGACGAACACGTGACGGATCTTCGGGCTGTCGAGAAGATTTCCCTCGGTGACGACCAGGTTCGCCATCTTCCCCTTCTCGATCGTGCCGAGCCGATCGCCCACGCCGGCGAGCCTGGCCGCGTTCACCGTCAGCGCCTTGAGCGCCGAGTCCTCCGTGAGCCCGCCTTCCTTGACCGTTCGCGCCACGCTCCGAATGAACTCGCCCGGATTCTGGAGACCGCCCGTGGTGAACGCAAAAGGAATCCCTGCTTTCTCGAGTGCGGCAGGAACCTTGACCGCGTTCTGACGCATGCGCGTCACGCGAATGGGCGTGTCGACGGGACCACCACCACGGCCCGCACCAAAACCGCGGCCACCTCCGCCACCGATGGCCTGGAAGTTCGACGACACGATCACCCGTGCCTTAGCCGTCTTGAGCTCGTCGATGACGTTGGCCGCCTCGGCGCCGCCAACGATGATGGGATCGAGGTTGAACTCTTTGGCGAAGGCCAGAGCCCGGACGATCTCGCGTTCCTCAGCCGCCTCAAAGGCGACGGGCATCCGGCGGTCGAGTGCCGGTGCGAGGGAATCGAGCGCCGGCTCGAAGCTGCCGACCGGCGCGTCCTTGTGGCGATCGGCAAACGCGTGCGCGTCCTTCTGCCACTGTGCGTCGATGAACGATTGCCGGGCGAATGCGATCACGCCGAGCAGCGCCCCTGGATAGCCTCCGCCGCCACCGCCCCCACCTTCGCCACCGCCCCGGCCCGTGGCAAAGACGACGTGTTGAGCGACACCGGATCGCACGACCACGCTGCCGCGGCGGTAGGTTGCCAGCGCGCTGGTCTCGCTGGGTTCCGGAGGCGCGGTGATGTTCACGAGCGCGCTCTGCCCTCGGATGATGCCCTGCGCAGGAACAGCGAGCGCCGACGTGATGCCAGCGGCCGCGAGCCGCCGCAGGTCATCGCCATCGATCTCGACGATCTTTGACGCCTCGGCATCCGGATGAAGGAACCGCGTCCGGGACTCGCGTTCCTGATCGGCCCACGTAATGCTGTCAGGCGTCGCCACGTTCGCCCCGCGCCCGCGACCTGCCTGGGGCGCCGGGGCCGCAGCGCCCGTCGTCGCGGCAGCAGTGGCTCCGCCTTCAACGATCGTGCTGTTGGACATGTCGATGAGGCCCGGATACACGACGAGCCCGGCACCGTCGACAACAAGAGCGTCCGCCGGAACACTCACCGACGCGCCGACATCTTCGATCACGCCGTCCCGCATCACGACCGTGCCCTTTTCGATTGGCGCGCCAGCGGCGGTGACAATGCGCGCGTTCGTGATGGCATAGCGCGGAGCGCGCACGGGCATCTGCCCGCTGACGTGGAAGACTGGGAACGCCATCGCCGCCACGGCGACGGCAAAGACAACTGCGATTCGGGTTGCTCGGCTGGTCATGGGTCCGTCTCCTCAGCGCGCCATGTACTTCTTGAACAACTCGACCTGCGAGTTGTCGAGGGGCACGTCACGCCCGGCGATGATCACGTGCCGAATCTGCGACCGAATCTCCAGGGGATCTCCCGTGAGGACGACAAGGTTCGCGACCTTGCCTTGATCGATGCTCCCGACCTGGCTGTCGACGCCAAGGATGCGCGCGGCGTCGAGCGTCAGCGCCTTGATCGCCTCGTCGTGCGACAGGCCCCAGGCGACAGCTCGTCCAGCCTGAAATGGCACGTCGCGCGAGAACTGGAACCCGCCGCTCGAGAACGCGAACGGGACGCCAGCCTTTGCCAGCACGCCAGGCGCCTGGTAGGGATACGCGTGGAACTCGTCCTCGCGCGGCGGCAGCGACAGGATGCTCGAGAGGATGACCGGGACGTCGTGCTGTTTGAGGAGGCCTGCGACCTTCTGCGCGTCCGCGCCGGTTTGCAACACGATGCGCACGTTCTGTCGATCGGCCCACGCAACGGCGTCACGGATGTTCTGTTCTGTTGTCGCGGTGACGTAAAGCGCCTGACGTCGATCGAGCACCGGCACGAAGGGCTCCAGCGTCCAGTCAACCTGCCGGGTCGCGGGCTGCTTCGCATACGCGCGGGCACGCTCGAGAAGCTGATTCAGCGTCTTGATCGGATCCGGCCCGGTTGGCGGTGCCGCTCCTCCTCGCCCACCACCACCGCCGCCGCGGCCCCCCGCCGGTCCTGGATAGTTGAAGGCCAGGCCGGCCGATGGACGCAACGTCGCTTCCTCCCACGTCCAGCCGTCGAGATCCATGACCGGGATTTCGCCGCTGATCGTTCCGCCTTCCGGCCGCACGCCGATCGTCGTAATGCCTTCGCTGCGTGTCACGGGAATCGCGATGCTGTCCGACTTGTAGGCCACGCGCGTCCGCAGCATCTGATCGAACGGCAGGATCTCGCTCACATCGTCGTAATTGCGCACGCCGGGCTCGTTCAACCCGATGTCGGTGCTTGCGTCGATCATGCCGGGCATCACGGTCGCGCCCTGAACGTCCACGGGCTTCACACCGGACGGCAGCGTCACGGTCGCGCCCACGGCCTCGATGCGGTTGCCCTTGATGACGATGGTGCCCTTCGGAATCACAGGACCCGAGACGGTCACGATCCGGGCATTGGTGAGCGCCCAGGTTGTGCCGTCGGTGTTGCCTTTCACGTCGAATCGTTCGGCCGGCGGGGCGGTACGAGGCGACGGCTGCGTCCCGTTCGTCGCCCCCTGCGTCCCATTCGTCACCGCCTGCGTTCCGGTGGTGCCCGTGGACCCATCCGTCGACGAGCGTGCACCCTTTTCCTTCTGAATCTCGGCGATGCGCTGCAGATCCTTTTCGCGATCGTAGTAGGCAATCCCGTCGATATAACTGCGCTCGACGATGGCGGCTGTCGAGAGCGGGTGATGGTTCCAGACGACGAGGTCGGCGTCCTTGCCGACCTCGATTGAGCCCACGCGGTTTTCAATCTTGAGCTGCTTCGCTGGATTGATCGTGACCATCGCGAACGCCTGATCGTCGTTGACGTCGCCATAGCGCACGGCCTTCGCGGCCTCCATGTTCAGCCGGCGCGCCTGCTCGGCGTCGTCCGAGTTGATCGAGACGAGGACGCCCTTGTGCGTCATGAGCGACGCGTTGTGCGGAATGGCGTCGGCCGCCTCCATCTTGTAGCCCCACCAGTCGGAAAACGTCGATGCGCCGGCGTTGTGAGCGGCGATTTCCTTCGCCACCTTGTAGCCTTCGAGGACGTGCTGGAACGTCGTGATCTTGAAGCCCATCTCGTCGGCGAGGCGGATGAGCATCAGGATTTCATCGGCGCGGTAGCTGTGCGCGTGGACGAGGCGCTTGCCCTCGAGCACTTCGACGAGCGCATCCAGCTGGAGATCCCGGCGCGGCGCGAGCACGTCCTGGCCGGCCTTCTTTTTGGCCTCGTAGTCCTGCCACTCCTTGCGATAGGCCTTGGCGCGAGTGAAGGCGTCGCGGATGACGTATTCCACTCCCTGGCGCGTTGTCGGAAACCGCTCGGGGTTGGTCTGCGCCTGTCCACGCTTGCGTGTGACGTTCTCGCCAAGGGCGAACTTGATACCGGGAAGCGCACCCTGGAAGACGAGATCGCTCGCGCGTGTCTTCCCGTACCGCAGCTTGATCACGACGGTCTTGCCGCCGATCGCATTGGCGCTGCCATGGAGGATGTTCGCCGTCGTCGTCCCCCCGGCCAGATCACGATAGATGTTGATGTCCGTGGGATCGAGGACGTCTTCCATGCCGGTCATCGAGCTGACCGACACGCTGCCTTCGTTGATGGCGTCGTTGGCAATGTGCGAGTGCGCGTCGATGAGTCCCGGGGAGACGAACTTGCCCGTGGCGTCGTAAACGTCCGCGCCGGAAGGAATCGACACATTCGTGCCGACGGCCGCGATCTTTCCGTCGCGGATCAGCACCGTGCCGTTGGCGATCGTGCCGCGCGTGGCAGTGATAATGGTGCCGTTTCGAATCGCGACAACCCCCGGCGCGGTTCCCTGAGCGAAGACAGGCGCAGTATTCGCAGGCCCGTCCAGAAACACGGCGGCAGCCGCACCAACGGCAAGGCAACCCGACAACCAGCGGCCAATCACATGGAACCTCCGGAGAATGGGCACCCGGGTACCGGGCGCGGCGGTAACTTTATCGTACGGACGAATGGTGGGACTAACGGCGGCGGGCCTGGGAAGGCCGCCGGGGCTTGGACCGGGCTGCCGCGGGTTGCTCGGCGCGATGCCGCCACGCCAGGGTAAGTGCTTCTCCAAGAATCTCTTCATCGACTCGGTCCAGCCGCACGGCTGTGCATCCCTGAAGGCCCCAGGCGCCATTTTCAGGCTTGAAGGCCTCGGGAGCGCCCTGTACGAATCGCTGCTGTTCTTCCGGCGTCAGCTTGACCATGCCCCACTCCATGTCCGCGTGGAGCGTGGCGAAGATCCTTCCGTTCACGCGAAAGTCAGGATGGTCCATGTGCGACGCTTCGAGCGCATCTTTCATCCCCAGCGCGATTCGGCGAAAATCCGCGGCAGTCAGTTTCTTCCTGCGCATGTCCCTTCCTACCGGGCGCGGCACGAGAAGTGTGCGGCGTCGTCGATGCTTCCTGTCTCGTCGTAGGAAGCGATCAGGGGGTACGGGCATAAGGGTCGAGTGCGATCCACACGGTTGTTCGTCGAGTGAGTGGCGAGAATCTGATCGGGCGCGCTGCCTCGCTCCACCCACTCTTCAAGTGCCCCAACCATGTCAAACGTGTTCGGCCCTTCTCCGCCGCCGCAATGCGCCATGCCTGGCACCATGAACAACCGATACGAGGCCTCGACTTTGCTCTTGCCGCCAAGCGCTTCCAGCACGCGCGAGTAGTACTGCGTGCTGTTGCCGGGCGAGATTTGCGGGTCGCTCCAACCGTGATACTGAATCAGCTTGCTCCCGCGATCCAGGAAGGGCTTCAAGTTCGGGTCCAGCGCGTTGATCGTCCCGGCATCGGTCTCCTCGGCGCGGACGATGTCGGAATCGAAACTGAACTGAGAGACTTCCCACTTCGGATCTTGAAATACGATGAATCGAAAGTGGTCGAGTCCCGTTGCGCGAGCTGACGCGCTCCATCCGAGATCGGTCCATCCGAGCTCGCTGCCGCGCGCGAGCCCGGTGATCGGTCGCCCGGTCTTCGGATTCTTCGGCGATGAATACGTCAGTTGAGCCGTTCGCACCTGCTCCGAAGTCAAGCACGCACCGCTCGTCGAGCCCGTGCACTGAAGCACGGCTGGATCGAAGGTGCAGCGGTCGGGATCGGCGATGAGACCGTCCTTGACGCCATCCATCGCATCGCAGGCGTCGAGCACCGCTTTGTGAAGCAGCTCCCGTTGCGGCCGCAGCAGGCGCGACGTTTCGCTCCTGTCGAGTTCCTTCGCGACCCGATTGGCCTGACCGGCGCGCGAGGTCCAATCAAGTCCCGGAGCGCCAGCGATGATGCCGTCAAAGTCTGCCGGAAAACGCTGCGCCTCCTTCATGCCCTGACGTCCGCCGGCCGAACAGCCATTCCAGTAGGAGAACTTCGGGGCCGTACCGTAGAACGCCGTGAGAATTCTCTTGGACGTGGCGGTCGTCTCGTGCACGGCGCGCCACCCGAAGTCCTCGACCTTCTCCGGGTGCCCGAGCGCGAAGCTCGCGCTGCCGCCTTCATGACCCGTGTCGGTGGAACTGACCGCGTACCCGCGAGCGAGGCTTGCTGCCAGTGCTGAATAGCCAATGGCGCCGCTGAACGCGCCGTTGCCAACGGCCATGAACTTTCCGTTCCAGCCGGAGAGTGGCAGCCACACCTCCATCTTGATGTCGGAATCGGCTGTCGGCTTCAGCGTCGCGGCAACGCGGCAAAAGGCGGGCAGCGAGCGGACCGTTGCTGGTGGCGTTTGGCCCGGCAGCGAGAATGCCCCTGCTTCGACTTTCGTCGCGAGCGTGACCGCTGTGCCGGGCAGGGCGAGTCTCGACAAGTCCTCGCATGACCCGCCGGCGTCGCCACAGGCGGCGTCGCAGATGAGCGCCGCCAGAATGGCCGCTGTCACGTCCGTGCGAACGTTCGCGTCGTTGGTCGCGAACGGACGCCGGACTGCGGGTCACGACGGACGGCGACCATGTAGCAACGCGAACGCCGCGACCTGAAGGACATCGCTCATGCACGGCAGTGCCGGCCTGACTGCCGAGGAACTGCCGGCCCGAGATCAGGATCAACGTGATGAAGGCGACCTTGCTGAGTCCGGCAACGGTCAAGACCAGAAAGCGCACGCCTGGATTGAATGCACCGTACGATCAGCAGTGCGCCCATGAGCCCGATCAAAACGCCCCAGTTGCGCACGACGATGTCGGCTACCGGCCCGTCAATCGATTCGCCGAACGGCGATTGCAGCGCCGGTTGCGGCGCGACGGCCGCGTAGAACATGTGCAGGTCACGCCGCAGTCAGAATCTTCATTGGCTGCTCATCCACTCATGGGCGTCATCTCCATGAGGTCTTTGCCGACGACAACGTGCCCGCTGAAGTACTTGCCCGCTGCATCCTTCCACATTTGATCGGTGATGGTCGCGTCGCCGCCTGGCACGAGATGCGAGAGCACCAACGTCTTCACGCCAGCGGCAGCGGCGACCCTTCCGCAATCCTCAGCGGCCGTGTGGCTGTCCAGTAGATGTTTCTTCAGATTCGATGCGTTCGGATTCCGCGCGAGGATCTGATCGATAGCGGGAACCCACAGCGCCTCGTGAACGAGCACGTCTGCGCCGCGGGCCAGCGCCACCAGTTTGTCGGACCGCGCGGTGTCGCCGGAAATGACGATGGATCGATCGGGCGCGTCGAAGCGATAGGCAAATGCCGGCGAGACGAGAGGATGATCGACCAGGGCCGAGGTCACCCTGACGTTCTCGTCGCGCATGACGAGTCCGCCCTGGTCAAATTCGTGAGGATGGACCAGCGGCGCCAGCGGGAGCCGGCCCTCGTCTTTCATCCGAATGTGAATGTCATACGCATTCATCTCGAAAAAGAGCTTCGTCATCTTCACGAGCGGGGGCGGACCCCAGGTGTCAACCCTCGTGACCAGTCCCGTGGCCCACGCCAGCAGGATCAAGTTGCCGTAGTCGGCGTTGTGATCCGAATGCTGGTGGGTAATGAAGATGTGTCTCAGCTTGAGGAGAGACATGTCGGCTGAGACGTATTGCCGCGCCACACCGTCGCCGCAGTCGACGACATAAGGCGTTCCGTTGGCAACGATGAGCGTGGCGGGCGCAGAGACGGCCTTCTTGGGCGTCGGTCCGCCACCCGTGCCGAGCAGAATCAAACGGGTGGGAGACGGCTGGGCGGCCGCCGGACGAGGCAGGATCGGCGCGGCGCACGCAGCAACCGCGCCGAGCAGCAGTTCGCGGCGTGTCACGTCATTCATGAGTTTTCGCCGGGCGGGGGCGCGTACGCTTTTTCACGGCGCTCGGACTGCCAACGGCCTCGTACCGGAAGCAGTCGACCGTGTGGTCGTTCACCATGCCGACCGCCTGCATGAAGGCGTAGCAAATCGTCGACCCGACGAACTTGAATCCACGCGTCAAAAGATCCCGGCTCAACGCATCCGATTCGGCCGTCGTCGGCGGGATCTGTTTGAGCGTTCGTCGTCGATTGATGAGCGGCGATCCGTTGACAAACCGCCACACGTAGCTGTCGAAACTGCCGAATTCATCCCGAACCGCCAGAAACGCCTTCGCATTGCCCACTGTGCTGTTGATCTTGAGTCGGTTACGAACGATACCCGGATCCTCGAGCAGTCGCTCGACCCGTCCGGGAGTGAACCTGGCGACCACCGCCGGATCAAAGTCTTCGAACGCGCGCCGATAGGCCTGCCGCTTGTTCAGAATCGTCTCCCAGCTCAGGCCCGCCTGAGCCCCTTCGAGCGTGATGAACTCGAACAGCACGCGATCGTCGTGTACCGGAACTCCCCATTCGAGATCGTGATACGCGATGCTGAGCGGCGTGCGGGCCCACGAACAGCGGATATTGGCTGCGGCCATGCGCGTCACCTCTGCAAGTCGCCAGACCCGCCAGCCCAGTCGATGCCATGACCGGTCGCCTGCCGGACGCGCTCCGCGAGCTGACCCGTGTGGTGCTGGATATGTCTCAGGTTGACGAACTGGTGCTCGAGCTTCGACATCTTGTACCACGGGAAGCCGCTATCGGGCGCGTCGAGATCCAGGCGATCGACGGCCGCCTCGATCGTGGCGTCGCAGCGCGCCCAGTAGGCGCGGATTTCGTCGATCGAATACGGAGTGAGCGAGCGGGCGGCCTCCGGACCCGACGGGAAGAAGTTGTGCTTGGGACGGTGGTGCTCCCAAGGGACGAATGTCGACTCGGAGGCCTGCAGATAGAAGTCCGTGTAGAAGAGCGTATGGTAGGCGACGTGCCAGAACGGGTTGACGTAAGAGGAATCGGTCCAGAGTTCCGGTGAGCACGCATCGATGGCGTCACGCAGCATGGTCAACGACGCGTGATACTGGCTTTTGAGGACGGCTTGAAGACTCATGCGTGTTCCGACTCCTTGTCGGCGCCAATGTTACACGCTGTGGCGCAACATACGTGCAATCTAGCTTTGTGAGTGCTGAATGCCGTGATTGATCGGATTCCGGATCCGGATCCCGGACTCACGGATGCCCATTTCATGGAGCGAGTCATCATGGTCTTGACGCATATCGATATCGTTTGATATATATATTGACAATGACAAATAAAAAGCCAGAGGCGTTTCTGCCGCTGAAGAGTAACTGGTTTCACATTCTCCTCTCGCTCATCGGCGGCGAGCAGCACGGCTACGGCATCATGCAGGACGTGCTCGAACGTCACCGGCGGCCAGGTCCGTCTGTGGCCCGCGACTCTCTACGGTTCGTTGAAGCGCCTCATCGAGCAGGGCCTCATCGTCGAATCCGGCGATCGGCCCGCGCCCGAGTTCGACGATGCGCGCCGCCGCTACTACAAGATGACTCCGCTGGGGCAGCGCGTGATCGATCTCGAGAGTCAGCGGTTAAAAGAACTGGTTCGCCAACTCGACGCCAGGCGCCGGCAGGAAGCGCGTTCATGACGGCGTGGGCGAGCCGTTGCGGTCGAGCGTACCGGGAGGTGGCGCGGGCTTTCCCGCGCAAGTTCCGGTTGATCTGCGGCGACGGTCTCGAACAACTCGGAGCGGACATCGTGCCGCTGGTCTGGAAAGAGCAGGGCGTCGTCGGCCTGATGCGGCTGTTTGCGGATCTCGCTCTGCGTCTGCCAGAGGAGTATTTCTGGACGTGGACCGGCAAGTTCAAGGAGCTAACAATGACTGACGATCTGTTTGAGGGGACATGGAAGGCAAGAAACGACAAGTCGTCGTGGGACCCCAAATATACGCCCGAGCAGGCGTGCATGCGGTTCGAGGCCACGGACACCGGGTATTTGCTCGTGGCCTACGGAATCAAAGATGGTCAGGCCTGCGCGGAGCGTCCGACCACAATCACTCCCGACGGACGACGCCGGCCGATTGTGGACATGAACGGCCGACCGATCGCAGGAGTTCCACCCGGAGCGGTGGCATTCGGCACCCGGCCCGACTCTTCCACCCTGGAAGCGGGAGCCGAGGTTGACGGCAAGGTACTCGGGAAAGGCACCTACAAGGTTTCGGACGGCGGCAACACACTGACGGTCACGACTGAGGGGATGGGGCTGAAAGGACCGTTCAAGACTGTTGCCGTTTTCGAGAAGGTTGTTCCGGATCCGTATGTGCCGCAAGCCGGCGTGCAGAGTTAGACAATTCGACCGCAGGTGCAGCGGGCGGCGAGGCAATTCAAAACGACGACGGCGGCTGACATCCCGCTGTCGCTGTCTGTCGAACGATTTCAACCCGTCGATTCGCAGATCGGTGCTCCTCTGCATCGTCGCTCCACAGCGCCCGTGTCGCCCCGCACCCAAGTGGCTGCACGCGCGATCCGGAAACTCCGCGCGAGGCGAGCCAGTCAGTCACGAATTGCGCTCTCCGGAAGCCAAGCTGCGTCGGATTCTGTTCTCGACGGTCTGCGAAGCCCTTGACCAGCACACGCAGGTCAGGATCTCGCCTCAGCTCGGACAAGACCTCGGACAAGGGGACAACCGATCCACTCGCCAACCACGGGACAGAAGGGTCGAACCGGATTCTTGCTCCCCGGAACGCGAGCGTCGACTCGGCCAACGAGTGCCGCCGCATCATCTCGTCTCGGCGCGGCGATGAGTCACTCATGGAAGGCGCAGGCTGGAACATCAGTGGTGAAGGGCTCAGGTACGCGACGGCGTCGACGTCGTCTTCAATGTGGCCGCGAGAGAAGCGCCAGCCTACTTGACTGACATCCACACGTCCTAGCCATGTCCCTTTGATCGAGGCGGCTGATGGAACGTCCCACGATCGAAGACGCGAGGCCACAGATGGTTCCATTGCTCCGACGTCCACAACCGAGACGACGTGAGTCTGCCCGGGAAACCTCGCATCCAGGAGATGGATCAGACTGTTCGGGAAAATGACCCTGCGCGCGATGTGCGCTCCACCGACAAACACGAGGGCCTTTCGGCTTGTTGCGCGAACATGCCTCTCGACGACCCAGGCGAAATGCGCATCACGCCAATCGTTCATGTCATCGTCTGCCGGGCTCGTCACCTTTTCCCAATCGACCGGCGGATCACCGAGTAGCACTCGAAATCGCTGCCCGAGTGGCAGCCTGGCGTTGACGGCTCGAATGTCAGCGAGCATTTCCTCGTACATTGGCAACGACCAGATCTCGCTAATCTGGGTGGTCTCTTTCCACGTTCCGCTCAGCACGTCGTGCTCGACCGCTTCGCCAGCGATATACCGGTCAACGACGCTCTGGTAGCGGGCGTTTCCAAACTCGATCACGATATCGTTGACCTTCCCCGCAAAGCCGGGTTGTCGAATGAGCCGAGCGAGGAGTTCCTTCGACTCGACGTTGCCGTGCATCTCGCTGAGCGCGACAATCGGATAACGATCGAACGCTCGGGTAATGTACTCGGCAGCGGGCCGCGGGTGTGGCTCGCGATCGTGATGTTCCAATCGAGACGATGTCGAACAGCCGGCAAGAAAGAGGACTATCAGCCAGGCCCAGAATCGAATCGCGCGGTGTGTTTCTCGCGGACCGCCCAGGGACATGATCATGAAGTGCTTTCGACAGAACCAGCCGAGGCGGCGCATGATCGCACTCGCCGCCATCGGCTGCAACCGCGGACTGACTCGGCGCGTAAGGCTACTGCGCCGGCAATGAAAAGTGCGGATTCTCGATCAACCCGATCGCATTGCCGAACGGGTCCGTCACCGTCGCAACCTTGATTCCCTCTCCGACATCCTGAACAGGCTCGACCACGGCCGCACCGGCCGCCACGAAATGCTCGACGGCAGGCTCGAGACTGTCGACGCGCCAGTAGGCGACGCTTCCGCTACGCCCGGGCGGAACAGTCGCCGTGTTCGGATCGAGTCCCAGCTCGTACCCGGCGATGTTGAAGCCTACGTAAAACGGCTGATCGAAGTACGGCTGCTGCTGAAATGACCCTGGCGTACCACTCCTTTGCGCGAGCCAAATCCGTAACGTGATACACCACCGTGCCGAGTCCTTTGATCATGACGAATCCTCCGGCTAACAGCGAACGATGTGCGCGTGCCTGCGCACGACAGGCTCGTTTCCTGCGCTGAACGACCGGTTCCGAAACGGGTTGAGAAGTCTGGTCGTTCGTGAGGCATCGCACACACGTTCACCGTGTGCTCGCTGATGCCTACATCCACGACTCGGCGAGAGCGATTCGCAGGTAGGGGCCCCGATGAACGCGCCGGACCCCGCTAGGTACGGCGGAGAGCATAACATACCGAGGAGTCGTGTAGTCCTCCCGAGGACAGGCCCGCACTCAATGGGTGACGACAGAGGTATCCGAACGACTGAAATGCGGGATCACTTCCGTGGTACTTCAATTGCAAGGCTCTCGCTAATTCTGACACCGGAGAACCCGATGCTCGCCTACCGCACGTTCGCTCGCCTGCTGGTCTGTGGACTCTGCCTCGCCCTGACCGCCACGATTGCCGCAGCGCGTCAGCGCCCAGACTTTGGAACGCTTTCGATTCAGGTGCGTCCGCCCGATGCGGAGATCTTCATCGATGGCGAGCGCTGGACTGGATCCGGGGAGAAAGACCCGCTCCAGGTTCAACTCGTGCCCGGCCGCCACAGCGTCGAAATCCGATCGCCCGGGCGCCAGACCTTCACCCGTGAAATCACTATTCGCGCGGGCGAGACCACGCCGCTGAATGTGGCCTTGACACAGGGTGAGCCTTCTGACGCTTCTCAGGAACCGGCGCCGGCGTCGCCTCCGCCACCATCCACGGCGGCCTCGTCGAGCCGGATCGTGGCATCACCGCCGGAAGATGGCTTCGTCATCGCTCCAGATTTCCGCTTCACCGAGGTGAATCACCACACGACGCAGATGGTGGGAGCCTACGGAGGATATGTCTTCTCGAAGCAGCTGCTGGTTGGTTTCGGCGGCTACTGGCAGGCGGACTCGAGCGATGGTGCGCACATACTTTACGGCGGGCCCGTCTTCGAGTGGCGCGTGTTCCCGAACAGCATCGTCGGCCTGAACCTGCACGGGCTCATGGGAGCGGGATGGCGCTATTTCGACGGCGATTATTACTATTGGGCCACCAGGAGTAACCGGTACCTGCCGCCGCCAGGCATTCGCCCGGTGCCGGGCGGATATTACAACGATGGGTTCTTCGTCGCGGAACCGGAGGCGCAGGTGGTCGTGCGGTTTGGATCGTGGATTCGGGCACAGGCCGGCATCGGGTATCGAGCGACGTCAACCGATGGTTTGAGCGGCGCGAGCGGCAGCATCAGCATGCAGTTCGGGCGGTGAGCGGAACCCCTTGAGGCCGCAGTCAGGCGGACAGTCGCAATCGCAAGAAGCTTGGATAGAAGGCTATCTCATTAACCCAAACGGGCTCGCTAAACAAATACCGGCCACGCGAGTGAGCGATAGCGAGCGAGCCACGCGAACGGAGCGCGCCGGCGAAGCGGCGCGCGAGAGAGTGTGTCGGGGAGTCCGAGGGGCAAAGCCCCTCGGATAAGATCAGTCGTCCCATCCGCCCGGCGGCAGATAGTGGAACCGAATCAAGTACACGTTGTCGCCGCGCCCATGTCGCGCGACCTGCAGCAAATCATCGACGCTCTCGAAACCCGATTCACGCGCCAGATCGTAGGTAATATCGCCGACCGAAATCGGCACAATTGAATCGACGACGATGTGCCCCTGGTCCATCTGGTAACGATTCCCGGCTTTGACATGCGGACGGGTCCAGACGCGAATGCTGCACCTGATTCGGCCGCGGCGGATGCCCTCGCGAAGGCGTTTGGTGAACACCATGGTCCGTGGGGTTCGCGAGACGTGAAACGGTCAGGCTGGCGCCACGAGGTAGAAAACGTCAGTACGAATTTGCGACGGATCGGCGTTCCACTCGTCCTTCCAATGACCGTAGATCTCCCAGCTCGGACCCGCGGTCCGATGATTGTTGGCCCGGCACCAGTCGTGAATCGCCTCGTGCGCTGCGCCGAGACCACCGTAGGGCCCCAAATGCGTGACTGAAGCCACCGTCCCTGCTGGAGTGGCCGAGCGAACAACGTCGCCGGTTTCCACAAACGGCACCGGCAGCTCCACACCCACCTCGAGCCGGATCGAACCGTCCCAGTAAATCGCGACATGCCGGCCGCCCCGTACCTGCTGCGCGCGGAGCGCGTTCCAGACGAGACCACAGCACTCGGGCACGAGGCGTGACAATTCGGCCTGCTTCGCCTGTCGGCGAACGACCGCGAGTGGAATGCTCTCGAGTTGCCGTACCTGAACGGTGTGGGACATGACTCGCCTCGGTGGCGGTCTATGATCGCTGTCCGCGGAGCCGGTTGCAAGCCCGGCCTCGCCGCATTTGCGGCGTCCAATGTGTACCTGAGGTCTGACCCCGGGTACTTGGGGTCAGACCCCGGTACGGGGGTCAGACCCCGTATAGCGCGGGTCAGTGTTCATGCCCCGCACGCTCCGAAAGTAGGCTCTTGCCAGCAGCCAGCAACCAACCGCCAGCAGCCTGTCATCAGATGCGGATCCAGTCATTCAATCCTGCTGTCGCTCGCCGAACCAATAACACAGACCGTCAGGCGCGACGACGTAAAACACTTTCCAGTTCGCGCCGCCGTGCTGTTCGGTGCTGAACTCGGCGATCTCCTTCTGGAGCCCATTCGCCTTGAATTCTGCGAATAGAGACGCCAGGTCATTCACGTGGAAGGCGCACCCGTCCTGCGAGGAATCGCCGCCATTCTCGACCAGTCGCATCTGGACCTGGTCGCGCGACAGCACTGCTGACTGGTGTGGCGTCGCGTCACGCGTCACTACTTGAAAGCCAAGCACGGTTTCGTAGAACGGGAGGGCCGTCACAAGGTCGGCGACCGGAAGATTCATGTTGTCGCCCTGGTAACCAAACGCCTTCACGAGCGTTCCTTTCACAACCGCTTCCTTTCTAAAGGTTGACTCGATCGGGTGTGCTCATTGCCCTGGATCCTGAATCAACCGCATTTCATTCGTCGCTGCAAATCCGAGGCGCTCGTAAAGAAGGCGGCCGTCATTTGAAGCGTGAAGCACGACGCGCTGGATGCCGCGGTCCGCGAGTGCGGCGAGAACTGCTCGCATCAGCGCGCCGCCTACGCCACACCGCCGCCACGCCGGTTCCACATAGACGTTCAGGACGATCGCTTCCGGTCCGAGTTCCAGGTCGTCACTGCCCGGACGTGGGCGCGGGAGAATCGGCCTGAGCTGAACACCCGCGCCGCCAATCGCTGTCGCGGCGGGCCCTTCATTTTCTGCAACCCAGCCCAGATACTCGCCACGCGGCAAAGCGTCGGTCAAGTAGGATGCCGTTGCCCGCTCCAGCGGCTCTACCAGGTGCGCCGCCAGCTGCCCCATATCCCGAAACATCGACGCGCGATGGCGCGCGATCGCCGGTATGTCGGTGGTATTGGCCTGCCGCACGGCGAACAATTCATCCGTCAGATGACTTACTGTAGAGGACGCGACAGTGCAAGGGCGCGTCAGGCGACGCCGTTTCGAGATCGGCACGGATGCGATCGAATAGCGGCCACGCACGATGATTCTTGAGCAGGGCCGCCGCCTCCTTGAGCGAGTACCACCGACGCTCCCGGAACCCCATTTCCTGCCACTCCCGCTCCTCTTCGAGAACCTCCATCAGAAAGACAATGACCGTGAGAGTCACGTCCCATTTCTCGTAGTCGTAGGTTCCGATGCTGTCTCCAATCACGCGCCCGCTCAGCCCGGCTTCCTCGTAGGCCTCGTTCAGGGCGGCCTGCTTGCGGCTATCCCCGGCATCGATGAACCCCTTGGGAATGCCCCATTTCGAGGAGCCCTTCCGCCGGATGATGCACACCTCCACGCCCGAGTTGGTGCGACGCACAGGAATCACCGCGGCCTGCCGGGGACTGGTTCTCGGAGTCTGGCGGCGCTCGCTCATGTCCCCTTGCCCGTCATCGGCACGAACCGCACGGGCAGCGTGGCAATCGTCTCCATCCCCGTCGACAGCCGGCGCATGATCCGAAGCTCCTGATCGCCGACACCGACGGGGATAGCCATCAGGCCACCGACTTTCAGCTGTTGCACGAGCGCCGGCGGCACATCCGCTGGCGCGGCCGTCACGATGATGCGATCGTATGGCGCGTGCTCGGGCCACCCGAGATAGCCATTTCCGGTGCGCACCTCGATGTTGCGATACCCCAGCTCCTGCAGTGTCGATCGCGCGCGATCCGCCAGAGGCGCGACGATCTCGATCGTGAACACTTCCTTCGCCAGCACGCTGAGGACGGCCGCCTGATACCCGGATCCGGTTCCTATCTCCAGCACGCGATCGCCTGGCCCTACTTCGAGCGACTGGGTCATGAAGGCGACGATGTAGGGTTGAGAGATCGTCTGGCCGTGACCGATCGGAACCGGGGAATCGCCGTAGGCGCCGCCCCGCGCGGATTCGGGAATGAACAGGTGCCGTGGCACGCTCAGCATCGCCGAGAGCACACGCTCGTCTCGGATGTCGCGGGCCTTGAGCTGTTCATTGACCATGCGGATGCGCTGGCGCTGCCAGTCGGGCACACCGCTCTGCAGGTCACAGGTCGCGGAAAGACCAGCGACCGCTACGATGAAGAGAGCCGCGAACAACAGCACCGTCACTCCCCTGGGGCCCCAAAGCCAGTATGACGCGTATCGCACCTGCTCAGCTGCGGTTGACTTCAGCAACCGGGGTTGGCGGGTCAAACAGCGGGCTCGCGATCACGTCATGGAATCCCGGCTTGTAGCCCGCTTGCCTCAAAAACGCCGCCACCTGCGCCCAATGCCGCAGTTCATGCGTGATGGCCTGGAGGATCATCTTGCGTGACGTCACCGTCCAGCTGTGCGTGCCGAACGACATTTCCCGCGGCGCTTCCCATTCCGCATCCGGGAACGACGTCAGCAACTCCCGGAGCGCGCGGCGGCTCCCGGCCCCAAGGGCAAACAACGCCTCGACATCGTCGGCAGGAATCGATGACGTGTCCGTGAGCGCCGCCTGCAGGCAGCGCTCGACGTAGCGCCTCTCCGCCGAGAAAATGTGCCGTACACGAGCTCGCCGATTGTCCGGATGCGGCCGCTGTTGTTCGGGCCGAGGTCAACCGCCAGCGCGCCAGATCCTTGCTCGCGGAACCATTCGTGCCATTGAGCGCGCTCCCACTCCGTGTACGCGAGCAGGTCCTCGAGCGTGAATGTGAACGCCATGATGCCTCTTTGTGGCTGGAACCGAACTTACGCTGGACCGCGGCATTTTCGTCAGCGGCGACACTCATTCCTGACTCACTCAGTCAGATCTTGCCGCTACGGCTGGCGTGCATCCGTTTCTTCGGCACGCCTTGCTTCTTCGTCGACTGCTTCTTCACCGCTCGCCTGGGCGACCGCGCAGCGTTGATGTACCGAATGGGCGGAGCCGGGGCGACGCCGCCAGGAACCGAGTACGACAACGCTACAATCCCCGTGGCCGGAAGTGTTTTCTGGTCCTTCAGCACGAGCCTTGTCGTCGCGCCAGGTGGAAGAAGCGGGACTCCGGCTCCAGGAGCACCGGCATGACCGCAACTTCCACCGTGTCTACCAGGCCGGCGTCGAGCAACGAGCGAAACAGCACTCCGCCACCGAAGAGCCAGATGTCTCGGCCCGGCTTGGTCTTCAGACGCCCGTCACGACTTTCCCAGGCGGATCGTCGTTGAGAACGCGAACGCCAGGGTATGTCGCCGCCGGTAGAGTCCGCGAGAACACGACGACATCGAGGCCCGGCATGTCGCCCCGTCCACCCTGCGCGGTCGCGACTTCATATGTTTTCCGTCCCATGACGACGGTATCGAACTCCTTGTACAGCGCCGCGAAGTCGACCGACGGGTCCATCACGATCCAGTCGTATTCGCCGTTGGGCCCGGCAATGAAGCCGTCGAGGCTCATGGCCACCTGGTAACGGAGTCTTCGACTCATGAGAGAAGCTCCCTGTTTGGGGACGAGCCGGGAACACTGCTGCCCGTCGATCCGAGGCACGAAAGACTGACATGGTAGCGCGGGATCGATGCGCGGGCGTGCCTTGACAAGGGATCCGCACCACCTCTATCGTCCAGAGGATCCGAGGTTCCCACATGCTCGAGAGCTGGCGACTCACTGGACGCGTGCTCGTCGCGTGCAACTGCGACTGGGGCTGTCCCTGCAACTTCAACGCGAGACCGACCACCGGCAAGTGCGAAGGCGGCTGGTCGTGGCACGTCGATCAGGGATCGGCCGGCGACGTGAAGCTGGACGGTTTGAACTTTTCCGTGTTCGTCAACTGGCCGGGTGCGATTCACGAAGGCAATGGCGAAGGCGTGATCCTCGATCGATGAGCGCGCGGATGCCGCGCAACGATCCGCGATTGAAGTGCTGCTCGGCGGCAAGGTCGGCGGCCCGTGGGGTGTCCTCGCCTGGACCTGGCCGAAGGTTCACGGCCCCTACGCCACGGCGTACGATCTCGTCTTCGACGGCGTGAAGTCACGATTGAAATGCGGCGAACACGTGGAGATCGAGGGTGCGCCGATCAAGAATCCCGTCAGCGGCGCCGAAGCCTTCCCGGGCGTCGTCTTGCCGCAGGGAATCATTTTCAAGAAAGGCGATCTGGGAGCCACGGCGCGCTTCAAGTTGACCAGCGGCATCGAATACGACCATTCAGGCAAGTACCTGGCTGTCGGCCAATTCGATTACGCGTGGCCGTAAGAGACGCTGTTCGGGACGGCACTCGCTAGGCGGGCGGCCACCAATCACCCAGGACGTCGAGAGACTTGAGAGTCTTCTCCACCGCATCGTGGTTGCGGCGTATGCGTTCCTCGTCGCTCAGGCGGCCCGATCGCAGCCCGGGATCCGAGGCAAGAACGACCCGACCGTAAGGCCACGCCGCGACTGGCAGGTCAATCAGCGCCTGCCGAAGCTCGTCCGCCGTCACCGTCTTTCGACCTCCGGTAACGCCGCGACTCACAACCTCGATGCCGTCTGCCCCAACGAGAACTTCCGGGTTCAACCAGTCCTTCGCGTCTCTTATGTCTTTGGACTTCGCCCTGTCGGCCGCCGGAATCTGCGGGTCCAGGCGCTGGAGTTCTTTAGTCGGCGGAGTCTGTGTCGCGCCAATGTGGCCGAACGCGACGAGAAGGAGAACCGATAGTCGTCAGAGACATTCGCATCGATTCCTCGTACCCCGGGCAACGGCCTCTCGATCAGCGAGCCGCGGGCTCCTGATTCGCCTTGCGCCCGACGAGCAGCGCCAGCTCGCGCCACTTCCAGTAGCAGTCGACATCCGCGAATCCGATCTCTCGAAGCCAGACCAGTTGCGTGTGGACGTCCAGGAGTTTGTTCGACGGATCCTCTTCTTCGGGTTTCGTCCCCATCGCGTCGAGAAAGCGCGCGTGGCCGTACTCGGATGCCGAGGCCACGTGTTCAAGGTTGCAGAACACGCCCCCGACCGACAGCGCAGTCCCAGACCTCCTGATAGAGAGCACGCTTTCCGCTCGTGCTCCACATGGTGGATGGCGAAGCTCGACACGACGACGTCGAAGATGCCCAGCGGTCGGCAGGCGGATCCTCAAGGTTCGTGTGTCCACGATCTTCCCCGCGTCTCGTCCGACGTCGAAGCGGCTGTTCGAGTCCGCTCGAGCATCGGAGAGGCGAAAAATCCACCGCGACTCCGACAGCCTGGCCGGCCGACATGACCGGAGCGCCGCACGGAGCCAGGTCGAGAACCGTAAGGCCGTCTCAGTCGCCGCGCCGCCGCAGATCGATGAACGGTGCGCGGTCGAAGCCGTCTTGCTTCAGGTTCAGGGCTTGCGGGTCGAGTCAACGGTGCGAAGAGTCTCGCGGTCGGTCCAGCTTGCCGATGACGGCGGCCTGACGAGTCTGCCGCTACCGACGCCTCGACCGCCAGTCGATGCTGGCGCAGAAACGCGAAGCTTCGTGGTGTCCTTGCGCATGCTTTCTCATTCAGCAATCAGCAATCAGCAATCAGCATTTCAGCGTCAGATCCGCTGAAAGTTCTTCTCAATCTCCCGCCGTGTGATTCGCAGCACCACCGGCCTGCCATGAGGACAGACGCTCGAGTAGGCTGTCCGCCGCAGTTCCTCGAGAATGTACCGCATCTTCTCCATCGTCAGCGGGTAGTTCGCCTTCACGGCGGCATGGCAGGCCATCGTCGCGGCAATCCGGCGCAGGGCCTCCTCGACGCGCGATCCGCGGTCGACCCCTTCGAGGTCGCTGGCGAGCGCCCGGACCGCTGCCTCGCACTCTGACGGATCGAGGGCGGCCGGAACGGCTGAAAGCCGGACGGCGTCGCCGCCGAATTCCTCGATCTCGAATCCGAACTTCTCGAGCGTTGCCGCGTGCGGAATGAGCGACTGGCGCTCGCCTGGCGACATCTCTATCAACACAGGCGTCAGCAGGCGCTGGCTTTCGAGCGGACCCGATGTCAGGCGCTCCATGGCCTGCTCGAACAGCACCCGCTCGTGGGCGACATGTTGATCGATGATCGCGATCCCTTCGTCATCGATCGCGATGATGAACGTATCGCGGAACTGGCCCAGCGGGATCATCGGCCTGATCGCGTCAGGTTCTACTGGGTTCTGCAGGGTTCTACCGGGTTCTGCAGGGTTCGGTTCGGTTCTACCAGGTTCCACAAGGTTCGCAATCGCCGGCTCCATCAGGTTGCGCCAGGGGCCGAGCGGCTCTGGAGTCCAGCGATTGCCAACGGTCGCGCCCGCGAGCACGCCCGGGATAGTCATCGCTCTGGGCTCGGAGGGTGACGGCGCGAACGGCGTGAACTGAAGCTCAGGAGAACGGCCCTGGCCGAGCGCCTCGCCGAGCGCGCGGCGAAGGACTTCGTGCACGAGCGACTGCTCGAGAAAGCGAACCTCCGCTTTGGTCGGATGCACGTTGACGTCGACGCGATCCGCGGGGATTCGGATGAACAGGTGCACTTCCGGGCTGCGCTCCTTGATCGTCGCAACGCTGTACGCTTCTGAGATCGCGTGCGCGATCGTACGGTCCTTGACGATGCGCCGGTTGACGAAGATGTGCTGGGCGCCACGAACCGGGCCCTGATCGCCGAGAGCGGCGACATAGCCGTGAATCTGCAGCCCTGCCGCTTCCTTGCGGACTTCGATCAAATCCAGGCGCTCGCCGAAGAGCTGAAAGAAACGCTCGCCAAGCCCGTTTGCGGGCGGACACTCGAGCAACTTCCGGCTAGTACTCGTCAGCGAGAAGCCGACCTCCGGGTACCCCAGTGCCATCTGCGTGACGAGGCGGGAAATCTGCGCCGACTCGGCCGTGTCGGACTTGAGGAACTTCCGGCGCGCTGGAAGATTGTAGAAAAGATCCGCGACCTCGATCGCCGTTCCCTCGGGTGCACCCACTTCACGCTCTGATGCGACGGTTCCCCCATTGACGCGAATCTCGGTCCCGGACTCGCTGCCCCTCGCGCGCGTCCGCAACACAAAGTGCGAGACCGACGCGATGCTCGGGAGCGCCTCTCCGCGGAATCCGAGCGTTCGGATCGCGCCGAGATCCTCAGGGCTTGCGATTTTGCTGGTGGCATGGCGCTCGAGCGCCAGGCGAGCGTCCTCGGGCTCCATCCCTTCACCGTCGTCTTCGACACGCAGGAGCTTCTTGCCGCCGAGCTCAATCGTGACGGCGATACGCGTCGCGTGCGCATCAAGTGAGTTTTCGATCAGCTCCTTGACGACAGAGGCGGGGCGCTCGACGACTTCCCCGGCGGCGATTTGGTTGGCGAGATGGAGTGGCAGACGGTGAATGCGAGGCATGAGGAAATGTCAGATCCACCCTTTCCGGCGAAAATACCCGAGCATCGCCCCCGACATCGCGAACATGATGCCCAGTATCCACCAGAACTGCGCGCGTTCGCCGCCAGGTAAATGCGGGAGCGGCACGTTCATCCCGTACATGCCGGTGAACACCGTCAGCGGCATGAATAGCGTCGCGATGATCGTCAGCACCTTCATCACCTGGTTCAGCTGATTCGAGACCGCGGACAGGTGGGCATCGAGGATGCTCGTGATCCGATCCTGAAAGAACATCGCTTCGTCCGAGAGCCGGACGAGGTGATCGTAAATGTCCCTGAAGCCGTACGCGAGCTGCTCGGAGATCAGCGGAAACTCCCGGCGTGCGAGTCGTCCAATCACGTCCCGCTGCGGCAGCACGGTCTGCCGCAGCGACGAAATGTCTTTCTTGAAATTGAGGATACGCCGGGCGAGCTGGGTGTTCGGCTTCTCGAACACCTCTTCTTCGAGCTCGTCGAGCCGTTCCGACAACTTGTCAACCTCCGGGCGATAGTTGTCCACCATCGTGTCGACGATCCGGTACAGCAGCATGCCGGGCCCCTCGCCAAGGACGCGGGAATCGCGCGTGCAGAACGTGCCGATCTTGCCAATCGATCGCGAGACCCCGGGATGCACCGTCACGAGAAACTGCGCGCCCAGGAAGAAGTCGACATCTTTGGTCGTAAAGCAGTGCTCGGAGGCCTTGAAATCGATGCCGTGAAGAATCAGATAGAGGTAGTCGCCGTAGGATTCGATCTTGGGATGATGGAGCTCGCTGAGGGCGTCTTCGATCGCAAGCTCGTGAAAGTGAAAAACGTCGCCGAGCACCTTCGCTTCGTCCGGCGTCGGCTGATCCAGATCGACCCAGACCGAGACGCCGCTCCCCGGTTTGATCCAGGCGGGGTCCACCCGTTCGACCTGCTGGGTGGACCCGCCTTCGTGCTTGAAAACCCTGATCAATCCTCGACCTTGACCGCGAGCGCCGCCTGCGCTGCGGCCAGGCGTGCGACCGGCACGCGGTACGGCGAGCAGCTCACGTAGTCGAGTCCCACCTTCTCGAAGAAGTGGATCGACGACGGGTCGCCGCCGTGCTCGCCGCAGATGCCGAGCTTCAGGTTCGGCCGCGCCGCACGCCCCTTCTTGACCGCGATCTCGACGAGCTGGCCGACCCCGGTGGCGTCGATGGTGGCAAACGGATTCTTCTGGACGATCTCGAGCTCCTGATAGTGCGGCAGGAACGAACCTGAGTCGTCGCGCGACATGCCAAGCCCAGTCTGCGTGAGGTCGTTGGTGCCGAAGCTGAAAAACTCGGCCGTCTGCGCGATCTCGTCGGCGGTCAGCGCGCCGCGCGGGATCTCGATCATGGTACCGACCATGTACGACAGCTTCACCTTTTTCTCGGCCTGCACCTCGCGCGCCGCCTGATGAACAACCTCGATCTGCAGATCGAACTCCTTCTTGAAGCCGACCAGCGGGATCATGATCTCCGGCCGCACCTTGATGCCTTCCTTTTGCACGATCGCCGCCGCTTCGAACACCGCGCGGGCCTGCATCGCCGAGATCTCGGGATATCCGATGCCGAGACGGCAGCCTCGGAACCCGAGCATCGGGTTGAATTCATGCAGCTGCTCGACGCGCTGGTGAATGCGGGCCGCCGGCACGCCGATCTTCTTCCCCAGCTCCTCCTGCTGCTCCTTGGTGTGCGGCAGGAACTCATGGAGCGGCGGATCGAGGAAGCGAATCGTCGCCGGATAGCCCTTCAACGCGCGGAAGATGCCCGCGAAGTCCTCGCGCTGGTACGGCAGCAGCTTGGCAAGCGCGGCCTTGCGCTCCTCGACCGTCTCGGCCAGGATCATCTCTCGCATCGCGTCGATGCGATCGCCCTCGAAGAACATGTGCTCGGTGCGGGTCAGGCCGATGCCGACCGCGCCGAACGCCACGGCATTGGCCGTCTGCTCGGGCGTGTCCGCGTTGGTACGGACGACCATCCGCGTCGCATCCGAGCACCACTTCATGAGCTGCTGAAAGTTCCTGAACTTCTCGGTCTTCCTCGCCGCTTCGTTTCCGTCGATCAGGCCCGCGACGATCTCGGACGGCGCCGTCTTCACCTGGCCGGCGTAGACTTTGCCGGCGGTACCGTCGATCGACATCCAGTCGCCTTCCTTGAACGTCTGCTTCTCGACCTTCACCGTGCGCGCCTGGTAGTCGACCTCGACCGCGGCGGCGCCGCACACGCACACCTTGCCCATCTGACGCGCGACCAGCGCGGCGTGCGACGACACGCCGCCACGCGCCGTGAGGATGCCTTCAGCCGCGATCATGCCGCGCAGATCTTCCGGCGACGTCTCGATGCGGACGAGCAGCACTTTTTCGCCTTTGTCCGCGGCCGTTACCGCGCGGTCGGCGTTCAGGTAGATCTTGCCGGACGCCGCGCCCGGGCCGGCCGGCAGGCCGGTCGCGATGGCCGTCGCCTTGGCGACTTCGGACGTGTCGAACACTGGCGCGAGCAGCTGCTCGAGCTGGTCCGCTGGATTTCGAAGGATCGCCGTCTTCCAATCGATCAGCTTTTCCTTCTGCATGTCGATCGAGAACTTCAGCGCCGCCATCGCGGTCCGCTTGCCGTTGCGCGTCTGCAACATGTAGACGACGCCGTCCTCGATGGTGAACTCGAAGTCCTGCACGTCCTTGAAGTGTTTCTCCAGCGTCTGCCGGATGCGCTCGAGCTCGGCGTACGCCTTCGGCATCTGCTTCTTCAGCTCGGCGACCGGCTCGGGCGTCCGCACGCCGGCCACCACGTCCTCACCCTGCGCGTTGATCAGGAACTCGCCGTAGAACTCCTTCGCACCATTCGCCGGGTTGCGCGTGAACGCGACACCCGATCCCGACTTGTCACCGGTGTTGCCATAGACCATCGCCTGCACGTTGACGGCGGTGCCCCACTCGGTCGGGATGTTGTACTTGCGGCGGTAGACCATCGCGCGATCGTTCATCCACGAGCCAAACACGGCGCCCACCGCGCCCATCAGCTGCTCCCAGGGTGAGTCCGGGAACTGCGTGCCGGCGCGCTCCTTGATCAGCGCCTTGAAGCGGACGACGAGTTCTTTCAGATCGTCCGCCGTGAGCTTCGTATCCTCGATGTCCTGGTGATACCGCTCGTGTTTGAGGCTCTCGATCACGATCTCGAACGGCTCGTGGTCCTCCCCCGCCCGCTTCTGCACACCAAGGACGACGTCGCCGTACATCTGCACGAACCGCCGATAGCAGTCCCAGGCGAACCGCGGGTTGCTGGTCCTGGCCGCCAGCGCCTCGACCGTCTGGTCGTTCAGGCCGAGATTGAGGATCGTGTCCATCATGCCCGGCATCGAGTCGCGCGCGCCCGAGCGCACCGACACGAGCAGCGGGTTCTTCAAATCTCCGAACTTCTTGCCTGTCTGCTGCTCGATCGAGGCGACCCCCGCCTCCATCTGCCCGGTGAGCGCGGACGGATAGCTCCGCTTGTTCGCGTAGTAGTACGTGCAGACTTCGGTGGTGATCGTAAACCCGGGCGGCACGGGCAGCCCGATGCGGCACATCTCGGCGAGGTTCGCGCCCTTGCCGCCGAGCAGCGGCTTCATGGATCCGTTGCCGTCGGTCTTGCGGCCGAACATGTACACGTACTTCGCATTTTTCGCGGTTCGCGGGTCGCGGTTCGCTGTTCGCGCTTTGCTCACAGTCCGCAGGGCCGCGGCCTTGGTCGTCTTTCCCGTTGATGTGCGTGCGAGCTTCTTCGCCATTCGAATGCTTACTCCGTTTGCGGAACGATCTCTGAAATGTCCGCGAGATGCAGGATGAGGTCGCGCAGATCCGCCATGAGCGTCAGCCGCGCAGTTCTCACCCGCACGTCGTCTGCCATCACGAATACCTCGGTAAAGAACCGGTCGACGGCCGCGCGAAGGCCGGCGATTTCAACAAAAGCGCCCCGATAGTCGCTGCGGGCGGCAGCGGCTTCGATCCGGGGGCGCCGCGCATCGAGCTCGTCGAGCAGCGCGCGTTCGGCGGGTTCGGCAAGTGCCGAGCGGTCGAGCGGCGTGTCACTCTTCAGTTCTTTGGCAATGTTCTTCACGCGCTTGAACAGCACCGCCAGCGCCTGAAAGTCTTCCGAGCCGCGGATGCCCTGGATCGCTTCGGCGATGCGGCGGGCGCGAAGAGGATTCACGTCACCGCCCGGCGTCGCAGCACGCACGACCTCAACACCAAAACCGCGCTGCTCGAGCGCGAAACGCACGCGCTCCACGGCAAACGCGAGGGCCGCCTCCGAGGCCTGCCCGTTCCAGTCGGCATGGCCAGCTGCCGCACGAGCGAGAATCGGCCCGAGCGACACCTCGCGATCGATCCCGGTCAACTGCGGCAGATCCATCAGAATCCTGACGGCACCCTGCGTCTGACGCCGCAGACCAAAGGGATCACGCGAGCCCGTCGCCCGTTCTCCGGCGAGCGACAACGACACAAACGTGTCGATCTTGTCCGCGAGCGAAACCGCCGCCCACGTCACGGCCGCCGCTCCCAGCTGCTCCCGCGACGGCGGCGCGTCGGCCTCCACGCCGATCGGCAGGTACTGGTAATAGATGGCCTTCCAGACCGGCTCCGGCAACCCTTCCTGCCGCGCGTAGATCCCACCGATCGTACCCTGAAGCTCGGTGAATTCGAAAACCATGCTGGTGGTCAGATCGGCTTTCGCGAGCCGGCCCGCGCTGGCCGCGTGAGCCGCTTCGGATGGGCTGCCCAGCGGTTCGCGCGCAATCCACTCGGCCAGCGCTGAAATCCGCTCGGCCTTGTCGCGATAACTGCCGGCTTTCTTGTGAAAGAGCAGCGTGTGAAGCCGATCGAGCCGCGACTCGAGGCGTGTTTGCTGATCGGACTCCCAAAAGAACTTCGCGTCCCTGAGGCGCGCTGTCACCACGCGCTCGGCGTTCTTCGCGATCAGCCGTTCGTCCTGCGGCTGCGTGTTGACGACCGCGAGGAATGCTTCCTTCAGTTCCCCGGCGCCGGTGACCACGGGAAAGTAATGCTGATGATGCACGAGCGTCGTCGTCAGCACCTCATGCGGGAGCGCGAGAAACGCTCGATCGTAGAAGCCAGCCACGACACCGGGATACTCGACGAGATCGGCGACTTCTTCGATGAGCGCCGCGTGTTCCTTCAGGTGCACACGTCCACCCAGGCGGCGTGCATGCGACTCGAGCTCGCGCGAAATCCGATCGCGGCGCTCGTCGTGGCTGAGCACGACGAAGTGCTCCGACAGCCGCGCCTGATACTCGTCAAAACTGCGGACCTTGATGGACCGTCCGGCCCGGCCACTCGTCGCGAGAAACCTGTGGCCGTAGGTCAGCGCCCCGGATTCCACGTCGAGCACTTGCGGCCCGGCGGCATTGGCCGCCCGGCCGATCGTGAATGGAACCACTCGGCCGCCGTAAAGGAACAGTAACCACCGAATCGGCCGCCCAAAGAGCAGCTCGCCACGCCCATCCTCGAGTCGCGCGTCCCAGTGCATCTGCTTCGCAAACGAGAGATCCCTCAGCAGCCCGCCGAGGAGATCGGGCAGCGCGTCGACAGCACTCTTCCCGCGCTGCCGCCGGTGATACGCGAGGTATTCCCCTTTGGGGGTGGTCACGCGCGCGAGATCCTCGAAAGACACGCCCTGCTTCCGTGCGAACCCCATCGCAGCGGGCGTCGGCTGGCCATCAGGGCCGAAAGCCGCCGACACAGGCGGACCACTGACGGTCTCCTCGAGATCTTCCTGGCGCTCGGCGATCTTCGCGACGCGGACCGTCAGGCGGCGGGGCGTGCTGAAGCTTTCGACCGGCGCCATCGGCGCGATGCGGAATTCATTGAGCCGCGCCGTCAGCCGCTCACCCAGCTGCCGCGTCAGCGCCGGCATCCACGCGGCCGGCAGTTCCTCGACACCAATCTCGATCAGCAGTTCACGATCCATCGCAACTCAACAATCAGCAATCACAATCGACAATCCGCAATCTCAATCGACAATCCACAATCACAAAATCCGCAATCCGCAATCCGCGATCGGCAATTCAAGCATCAGTCTTCTCCCCCACCCACTGCTTGGCAATCGCAATGGCGAGTTGTCGAACGCGCAGGATGTACGCCATGCGCTCCGTGACACCAATGCCCCCGCTCGCGTCGAGCAGGTTGAACATGTGCGAACACTTCAGGCAGTAGTCGAGCGCAGGAAGAACCAGATCGCTTCGGAGAAGGATCCCGGCGAGCCCGTAATACTTGTCGAACAGATCGCGGTGCAGCGCGTGGAATTCTGCGGCGGGCATGTCCACCTGCCCGAACGCGTACTTCGATTGCTCGACCTCGTCCCGGTGCCGCACATCGCGATACTTCACGCCGGCCGCCCATTCGACATCGTACACGTCGTCCACGTCCTGAAGCGCCATCGTAAGACGCTCGATTCCGTAGGTCAGCTCGACTGAAATCGGCGACAGATCGATGCCGCCTGCCTGCTGGAAGTAGGTGAACTGCGTGATCTCCTGGCCGTCGAACAGGATCTGCCAGCCGATCCCCCAGGCCCCGAGCGTCGGCGATTCCCAGTTGTCTTCCTCGAATCGCACGTCGTGTGCGCGCAGATCAATGCCGCACGCTTCGAGGCTCTGCAGGTAGAGCTGCTGCACGTCGTCTGGGGCGGGCTTGAGAATCACCTGGAACTGCTGGTGCTTGAACAGCCGGTTCGGGTTCTCCCCGAAGCGGCCGTCCGCCGGACGCCTGGAGGGCTGCACGTACGCGACACTCCAGTGCGCGGGCCCGAGCACGCGCAGAAACGTCTCGGGATGCATCGTGCCGGCGCCCATTTCAATGTCGAGCGGCTGCTGAAGCAGGCAGCCCCGGGAGGCCCAGAATTCCGAGAGTTTGAAGATGAGTTGCTGGAGTGTGACCATTCGATTCACCGGGCGTGGCGCATTTCGCGCAGCACCCGGGCTGATTTCAGTTCCTTTTCGAGATGAAGATGCAACAGCCGCCGATGCACCGCCTCGAGCTCGCGCGACGCGCGCGGGTCGAGCGGCAGCGTTTCGAGGCGATCCGGTGCCGTGGCTCCAGCCGCCTTCAGGAATTTCAGCGCATCGACACCAACCCGCGTCCCTCCTGCCGGCGCACACACCGGACAGACGAACAGATCGTCGCGCAGCGGCATCACGGCCCCGGCCACGAGCGGTTCGGCGCATCCCGGGCACGAGACGAGCGACGGATACACGCCCTGCAGCCGCAGGAGCCAGTACCTCGAAATACCGCGCGAGCGGATCGACCGGCGCGCCTGCCGCAATCGCCTCGGTGACCGCCGATCCCAGGCGGAACAGCCGTTCGTCCGCATGCGCCTCGGGCGCCCACTCATCGATGAGCTCGGCGAAGTACCCCACATGCCCCAGCGCCTCGGCGCTCGGGCCCGACAACGGCGAACGCGTCGGCTCCACGTAATTGATGCGCACGAGTTCGCGCTGCTCACGCTCGTAATAGGCAACGCCCGCGCACGTCATCGGCTCCAGTGCACCCGTGAATCTCGACCGCACCCGCCGCGCACCCTTCGCCACGCCGCGCTTCTTCCCCCGATCGCGCGTCAGAAAGACGACGATGCGATCCACCTCGCCCAGCTTGTAGGTGCGCAGGATCAGGGCTTCGGAGGTAAAAACGGGCATGCGATCCGCAATCATTCTACCCCGACTGATGCAGGTATCTGAGGAACACCTTCGCGAGGCCCAGGAACGAAAAGAAGCCGAAAACGTCGGTCAGGGTCGTGATGAAGACCGACGACGCGAGCGCGGGATCGACCTTGAGCGCGCGCAGCATCAGCGGAATCAGCGTGCCGGCAGTGGCGGCGACGAACATGTTGATGATCATCGCCATCGCGAGAATCGCGCCGAGCATCGGATCGCTGCTGAACAGCCAGGCGACCAGTGCGCCGATGACGCCGCACGCGACGCCGTTGCCCATGCCCACGATGGCTTCCTTCAGGAGCGCCTTTCGGGTATTACCCCAGGTCAGTTCGCCAAGGGCGATGCCGCGGACGATGACGGTCAGCGTCTGAGTGGCGGCGTTACCGCCCATTCCCGCCACGACCGGCATGTAAATCGCGAGCGCGACCACTTTGTCGATCGTCCCCTTGAACAGTCCGACAACCGACGCCGCGAGAAATGCCGTCGCAAGATTGACGAGCAGCCACGGGAGCCGCTTTCGCAGCGATTCGCGCGCGGGCGTGAACACGCGGTCGTCGCTGGTTACACCCGCCAGGCGATAGACGTCCTCAGTCGCCTCATCCTTGATGACGTCGATGACGTCGTCCACGGTAATGACGCCGACGAGCTTGTTCTCCTCGTCAACGACCGGGATCGCCAGCAGGTTGTACGACGCCACGAGCCGCGCGACTTCCTCTTGATCCATGTCCGCCCGGACGCTGATCAGGTCGGTCGTCATGATGCGCTTGAGCGGCGTGTCCGGCGATACGAGCAGCAGTCGCCGCAGCGACACGACGCCCACCAGGTGCCGGCGCACGTCGATCACGTAGAGGTAGAAAACGACCTCGACATCGCGCGAACCCTGCAGCGCCGTGATCGACTCGCTCGCGGTCATGTCCTCCGCCAGCGCGAAGACCTTCGGGTTCATGATGCGGCCGGCTGTCTGTTCCGCGTACTCGAGCAGATCGCCGACGTCCCCTCCGGCCGGGCGTTTCTGTAACAGTTCGAGGACGGTCGTCGCCAATTCTTCAGGCAGGTAATCGATCAGCGCGGCGGCGTCGTCGGACGGCAACACCTGGGCGAGTTTGACGATCTCTTCCGCGGAGCGCTCGCGAAGCAGCGCCGCTCCCGCTTCCGGTCCCAACTCGCTCAGCGCTTCCATCGCGAGCTTGGCATTGCGCTCGGCCAGCAGGGTGAAGGTCGATTGCCGTTCCTTGTCAGGGAGCTCCGAAAAAAGCTGCGCCAGGTCGGCCGGATGCTGTTTCTGCAACAGGTTGACGAGATTGGCCGTCGCCCCCATGCGCATGAGGCGCTTCACGGAGTCGAGCACGACATCGAGCTTGCGCTGGGGCATAAGACCGGTCCGACCTATGAGTGAGAACCACTCAATCTATCAGTTTCTCGGCCGTGCCTGTACAAAAAAACAGCCACGATGACTGGAGCACGTCGTCGTGGCTGATGAACGGAGTGACTGGAGATTGTGTGCGCGACCTACTGTTCTCGCATCTGCGGCCGGATGCCTGACTCCTTCAATGTGTAGTCGGGCGGCACGGTGAAGAGCGAACGGTCTGGTTCAGCCCGCACGATCGATTGGAGCCGATAGATCGTGTCGCCGCTGCGCGGGTCGCTGTGCTTCGTCATCACGAGTACCTGCAGATCCGGCGAGAACCACTGCTCCGAGACAATCTTGATTGGCTGCAGGTTGCCGATCGCCCCGGCGGGAATCGTCGTCGTCGAGCGCGATCCGGTCGCCGTCACGCCTTCGATGGTCTGACTGCCGAGATCCTCGCGGGCCGGTGCGGCAGCCGCGCTCCGTTTCACGGCCACGGTTTCCCCAGTCGGAGGCGGCGGAGGCGGGGGCGGGGGACCGGAGGATGCGGCCCTCGCTTTCGCCAGCTCCTCAGCCGTTATCTTCAGTTCCTGCAGTTCAACGGGCGCCGAAGCGGTGGCGGGTTCTGGAGCGCGCCTCATCACGTCCGCACCCGTGCCTCGCCCCCCTGGCATCGCAATCCGGACCGCATCGCGGTAGGCCGTTCGCGAGGACGGGTTCAACACGTAGGCGACATGCGCCACCGGATCGACGATCGACACGCTCACGACTGTGCCCGAATCGTCAGCCTCTTCGCGCCGGGTCCGTCCCTCGCCATCACGATAGACACGCGTCATCGTCTTTCGGCTGATTCGGTTGCCGTCGGCAAGCGCTTGCGTTGATTCGGTGACGGCTTCGGCCGCATAGGGCGCGCCGGTTGTGATCTTTCCTTCTACTGCGGTCCGTGCCCGCACCTCACTAACCAGCTTCTCGTAAATTTGGGCATAGGCAACCTTGGTGGTGGCGACATCCTGCGTTGGCTCGACCGCACCCCTCTGCGCCAGCACCGGCGACGACAAGCCCAACACGACACACGCTATCCACACGTTCTTCATTGGGTACTCCTTGTAGTGCTCTTCACTAGACGAATCGCTCGGGCGAGACCGTCCTGACCGATCAGGAGGTCCGCTTCGATAGGTCGAACTCCGGCCCCCGACGATATGTCAATCCCGTACGCCGGCAGCGAAGCGACCGGAAGGTCCATCCTCACGATCTCGCCGCTTTCGAACGCCGGAAGTGCGGCTGTTCCGGGCAATTGAACAAAGCCCGTCGGCCTGATGACCCCGGACGATCGCGATCCATGCGCTCCGGCAGGCCGGTGCCGTCGAGTGAGGGTCGAGCGCCCATCGACGCAGAAGACTTCGGCGTCACCGGCACCTCGACCAGAGGCGTTGTCGATGGTTTGACCAAAACCATCGGCTCCCCGCTTGTCATTACGCTGTTTACCGTAACGGATTTCAGACGCCACACCGCGAGGCTTCCCACAATCAGGACGAGAGCAGCGGCGGCCGCCAGCCACGGACGCCACACCAGTATTGATGGCGTTGGTTGCGCCGTCGCCTCACGCTCGTCGAAGGCTCTCAGAAGCTGCTGCTCGATTCTCGTCGCGCTCTCGGGTGGCATCCTGGCCTCGGCCGCGAGCGTGTCAATCATCCTTCTGTAATCGTCGCCGCTCATGCGAGACACCTCGAGATGCGCTTTACCGACTCAGAATTCTGCAGGCTCAATCGCGCGCGCACTTTCGCGGTCAGGAGCGCCCGCGCGCGATGCAGCCGCGATCGAACGGTCCCAACGGCGCAATCAAGTGCCAGCGCCGCGTCCGCATAACTCAGGCCCTGGAGATCGCACAGCACGACGGCTTCACGATAGCGAACGGGCAGGCTCAGCACCGCACGACGAAGCGCGTCGATTTCTGCCGCGTTCGCGAGTTCAGCAATAGGGTCTGGCTGCACGACCATCGCCGGACCGTCCATCTCTGACGCTTCGGGAAGCGGCAACGTCCGGCGATCCCGTTCCCACCGGCGGCGCGCATGGTTGCGGGCGATTCCGCACAGCCAGGCCAGCACCGTCGCCCGCCCTGACTCGAACCGCCCGGCATCATGCATGACGGCCAGAAACACGTCCTGCGTCACGTCCTCCGCCGAAGCGCTCGATCCCGTCATCAACAGAGCCACCCGATAGACGTCCGGCTGACGCCGGCGAAACAGCGTCGTCAAAGCACGTGCGTCACCGGTCGCTATTCGCGCAAGCAGCTCGTCGTCCGACGGACCATCCGGCAGGGGCTCAGTGCTCATGCGTAGGATTCGACGCCCACATCTTCTATTCAGCCGGGGGAAGGCTGGAGTTCCAAAAAATGATGAGTCCTGGAGTGCACCGGGATCCGTGGTCCGGGATCCGGGATCCGGTCTGCGCTGTTCGCAGCAACGGGCTTATCGGGAGTCCTTCGCTGAGAACCCTACCAAATACTCGTTGCCACCTCGAAGTATTGCCCGCCCAGTGCCATCGGCGTTCGATTGGACGGCTATGGCGGTTCCTCGAAGTGTTACGGTGGCCACGCGCTGACCCTTCGGCGGACGGATCACCTGCTCTCCATCCACATCAGGACGTAACCGAACTTCGGTCGCGCGACCGGCTTCCCATCGAATATCCACGCCTACCGCACCACGGGCGCGAAGCCCCTTGATGGATCCGGTCGGCCAGGCGGACGGCAGGGCAGGCAGAATCTCGATCTCGCCGGCGTGGGACTGCAGCAGCATCTCGACGATCCCGGCTGTTCCGCCGAAATTGCCGTCAATCTGGAAGGGCGGATGGCTGTCGAGCATGTTCGGTTGGGTCGAGTTTCCGAGCAGTGTCACCAGGTTCTCGTGAGCGCGATCCCCTTCCTCGAGCCGTGCCCAGAAGTTGACGATCCACGCGCGGCTCCAGCCTGTCCCACCACCTCCAGCGGCCAGTCGACGCTCGAGCGTCACGCGAGCGGCACGCGCCAGGTCGGGCGTGCTGCGCGGCGTAATTTGATTGCCGGGATGCAGCGCGAACAGATGCGAGATGTGACGATGGCCCGGATCGCGCTCGTCGTAGTCCTCGCGCCACTCCTGCAACTGTCCGAACCGGCCAATCTTCAGCGGCGGCAGCTTGCCGCGCGCCTCCTGCACGCGGGATCGAAATTCCGAATCCACCCCGAGTATTTCGCTGGCCTGAATCGTCCGGCCAAAGAGCGCGTACGCGATCTCCGTGTCCATGTACGGGCCCATGGTCAGCGCCGCCGCCGTTCCGTCCGCCAGCTTGTATTGGTTCTCAGGAGAGATCGATGGGCCCGTTACGAGCATCCCGTCGCGATCGGGAACCATGTAGTCGAGCAGAAACTCAGTCGCCTCTTTCAACACCGGGTACCCGCGCGCCCGCAGGAACTCGCGATCGCGGGTGAAGTCGTAGTGATCCCAGAAGTGCAGCGACAGCCATGCACCGCCCGAGGGCCAGATGCCCGACCGCACGCCGTCGATCGGGCCCGCGTGGCCCCAGGCGTCCGTGTTGTGATGGATGACAAAGCCGCGCGCGCCGTACATCGACTGTGCGACATGACGGCCGTCCTCGCGCGCCTTGTCCACGAGATCGAACAGCGGCCCTTGAAGGTCCGAAAGGCTCGTCGTTTCCGCCGGCCAGTAATTCATCTCCGTGTTGATGTTGATCGTGTACTTGCTGTCCCAGGACGGTGCGAGCGAGTCGTTCCATTTACCCTGGAGATTCGCCGCCAGGCTGCCTGGACGGCTGCTCGAGATCAGCAGATACCGGCCGAATTGGAAGTAGAGGGCTTCCAGGGCGAGATCCACGCTGCCGGCCTTGACCCGCGCGAGGCGCTCGTTGGTCGGCAGATCCGGCGTAGCCGCATCGAGCCGGAACGCGGCGCGCCTGGCAAAGCGCTGATAGTCCGCCACATGATCGTCGCGCATCCGGGCGTATGGTCGGTCCCCTGCTGCTGACAGGGCGGCTCGTGCCGCGCCCAGCGGGTCGCGCTCTCGCATCGTGGTTGCCGCGGCAATCATCAACGTGGCCGAGTTGGCGCCTTCGACGATCACCGATGCGCCGTCGGTGCGGGTGTGCCCCCCTTCGGCGGCGACACGCGTGACGCCAACAAAGCGAACGCCGGTCTTCGGTTCGTCTGCATGCCGTGCCGAGGCTGGCAGCGCCTGCCCCTCGAGGATCGCGAGATTGGGACTCTCGGCCCGCGCCGTCGCGTCGCGCTCACGCGACATCGAGGCCGCCAACCGGATCGAACCCGGACGATTGGCGGTGAGGCGAACGACGATGACGTGATCGACGGCCGTGGCGAAGACTTCGCGTGTATAGAGAACACCGCCTGCCTGGAATCTCACCCGCGCGATCGCGTCATCCAGGTTCAGCTCGCGCCGATAGTCAGTGGCCTCGCCTTCGACCTGAAATCGGATCGACAGATCGCCCAGTGCCTGATATGGCGGCATCCGGCGCGGCACCGAGATGATCGTCTTGTCCGCGATCGCTTCTGCCTCGGCGGGCTTTCCGGCAAACAACAGCCGCCGGATCTCCGGCAGCGACGCCGCCGCCTGAGGGTTCACGCGGTCGATCTTTTCTCCGGCCCAGACCGAGTCTTCGTTGAGCTGCAGCCGCTCGTCGCGAACGCCGCCAAACACCATGGCAGCCATGCGGCCATTTCCCACCGGCAGCGCTTCATTCCAGTTCGCTGCCGGGGCGCGATACCAGAGCAGATTGTCGGTGGCTGCGACGGCGTCCTGCACCCGGGGTTCAAGCGACGCGCTGACCGTCAACCCAACGACCACGGTTATGGCGAACAGAGTCCCGCGCATGAGTTCAACGCTTACGCGATTTTGGTTTCGCGCCGCTGAAGCGGCGCGCTACGGGCGTCGGTGTCTTTCGCGGGCGCCGCGACGCGGCAGGGACCCCGATCTCATCCAGCACTCGATCGTTGTCGCGCCACTGGGGATTCACCTTCACTCGCAGATCGAGAAAGATGCGGGTATCGAAAAAGGCCTCGAGATCCCGTCGCGCTTCGGTTCCGATCCGCTTGATCATCTCCCCGCCGCGCCCGATGACGATCGGCTTCTGGGATTCCGTCTCGACGAATATCGTGCAGTACAGCCGCAGCAGCCTCTCGCGATCTTCTTCGTCGAACTCGTCCACGACGACGGCCGTCGAGAACGGCAGCTCGTCGCGAGTGTGCTGCAGCACCTTCTCGCGGACCGTCTCGGCCACCAGCACCCGTTCGGGCTGATCGGTCAGGTAGTCCTCCGGGTACTCTGGTTCGCCTTCCGGCAGCCGATCGAGCAGCACACGCTCCAGGCGATCGACGCCGTCGCCGGTGGCCGCGGACACGGGAACGATTGCGGCAAAGTCGTGCCATTGCTGGACGCGATCGATCAGTGGCAGCAGCTTCGCCTTGCTGACCAGATCGATCTTGTTGAGGACGAGCACTACCGGAGTGCGCACGCCCTCGAGCAGTCTCGACACGTATTCGTCGCCTTGACCCGGCTTCGTGGATGCGTCGAAGACCAGCGTGATCACGTCCACTTCACGAAACGTGTCGACGGCGGCGTCCACCATCCGGACGTTCAGCCGGTGCAGCGGCCTGTGAATTCCGGGCGTATCCACGAACGCAATCTGGCCGTCCGGATAGTTCTTGACCGCCACGATCCGGTTTCGTGTCGTCTGAGGCTTGTCGGAGACAATCGCGATCTTCTCGCCGACGATTCTGTTCAGCAGCGTCGATTTGCCGGCGTTCGGACGGCCAACCAGCGAGGCGTATCCCGCTTTGGGCATGAAGGACCGCCTACTTGGCCTCGGGCTGGACCTGCGGGGCGAGCCGCATGCGGACCTTGTGAATGCGGCGGCGCTCAGCTTCCAGCACTTCGACTTCCAGCCCGTCGAAGTCGAATGACTCGCCGACCGCGGGAACACGTCCGACACGCGTCAGGAGGTACCGCCCACCGTCTCGAACCCTTCCGGCTCGATTTCGACGCCGAGCCGATCGCGTACTTCAGCGATGTTGACCTTCGCGCTGAATACGAACGAACCCTGCCCCACATCGACGACCGGCTCCGTTTCGACGTCGTACTCGTCGCGAATCTCGCCGACGATCTCTTCCAGCAGGTCCTCGATCGTCACCAGGCCGGCGGTGCCCCCATACTCGTCGACCACGATGGCAATCTGGACCTGTTTGCGCTGGAACTCCCTGAGCATCTCGGCCACGCGCTTGGTCTCCGGCACGAACGTCGCCGGACGAATGAACCTTGCCAGATCCGGCTGCAGCGGCAGCTTGCCCGACGGCGGGGCGTCGAGCCTGAGCAAATCCTTGATGAAGACGAAGCCGACGATGTTGTCGAGGTTTTCCTTATAGACGGGAATCCTGGAGTACTCCTGCTCGCGAAAAAACGCGCGGACTTCGTCGAACGTGGCGTCTCCGCGAATCGCGATCATGTCAGGACGGGGTGTCATCACTTCGCGCACCAGCGTGTCGCCGAAATCCACGATCGACTGCAGAAGCCGGCGCTCGTCGCCCTCGATGAGGCCCTGTTCCTCTCCGGCCTCGGCATGCACGTGAGCGGCCTCGGGTCCTTCCGCCCCGCCGGGATCGGCAGCCGCCGTGTTGGCCTCGGCTCGCTCGCGGCGCGGCACGGCCGCAATCAGGCGCAGCAGGCCGCCGGTCAGCGGTTGAAGAAACCGCGCAACCACGTCGAACGGCGGCAGGAACACCTCGAGCACCCGCTCGGGATTCTGCCGGACGATGAGGAGCGGCACGACATGCTCGCAGACCAGGATGAAGACGGCCACGAAGACGAGCAGCATGCCGATGGACGAGAACCCCGTCCGTCCAGTCAGGATCGCAATGAACATCGTGGCCAGCGAAAAGATCAGGCCGAGGAGCAGCCGTGCCGGCACGAACAGCCGTGGGGGCTCTTCGAGATAGAAGCCGAGTCGATCGCCACGTCCGCCGCGCTCGGCCATGAGCCGCAGCGAGAGGCGCATCAGGGCGCTGAACGCCGCTTCGATCGTACCGACATAAATCGCGGCAATCGCCAGCAGGAACAGCAGCAGCGGAATCATGAACGCTCGATCAGCCCGGCGTGCAACCCGCCACGGCGCCGCAGTCGTGTTTCGACGCGCGCCATGCGCCCCTCGTCGCGGGTCGAGTCGTGATCGTAGCCGAGCAGGTGCAACAGTCCATGCAGCGCCAGCACGCGCAGTTCGGCCTGATAGGAGTGCCGCGCCTCGCGTGCCTGCCGGCGGGCGATGCCGGTGGCGATCACGATGTCTCCCAGGAAGCTTCGTCTGCCGGGATCGTCCGGGATCCGCCCCTCGACAAGCTCGGGCGCCTGAGCTCGTCGAAGGGCGGGATCCGGGGCCTCGGGCCGGGGCGCCGTCCGTCGGAAACGACAGGACATCCGTCGGTGCGTTCTTGTGTCTGTATTCCGAATTGAGTTTGTGAATGTGCGCATCGGTGACGAGCGCGATGGTCACTTCGCCACGGACGCGCGAAGGGCACACGGCCGACAGCCAGCGTGCGAGACCGCCGTCACGCACGGGCCGGCCGCGACTGTCCGACACGGTCACGTCGAGACCGCGGGAGAGGCTCCCACCGGATCGCCGCGGCCGCCTACTGTCGTGATCCACCGTAGGCTTCGTACGCCTTCACAATCTGCTGCACGAGCGGATGCCGCACCACGTCCTTGTCGTCGAAATGAATGAACGAGATGCCCTCGACGCTGCCCACAACCTTCATCGCTTCGACGAGCCCGGACTGGCGCGCCGTCGGCAGATCGATCTGCGTCACGTCTCCGGTAATGACCGCCTTCGAACCGAATCCCAGCCGTGTCAGGAACATTTTCATCTGCTCGGACGTCGTGTTCTGCGCCTCGTCCAGGATCACGAACGCGTCGTTCAACGTCCGGCCGCGCATGAACGCAATCGGCGCGACCTCAATCGTCCCGCGCTCGAGCATCCGATCCGCGCGCTCGATTTCCATCATGTCGTAGAGCGCGTCGTACAGGGGCCTGAGATACGGATTGACCTTCTCCTGCAGATCGCCTGGCAGGAATCCGAGCTTCTCTCCTGCTTCCACCGCGGGCCTGGCCAGAATGATCCGGCTGACGCGCTTCGACAGGAGAAACGACACCGCCTGGGCCATGGCGAGATACGTCTTGCCGGTGCCGGCCGGCCCGATGCCGAACACGATATCGTGCTGCTCGATGGCGTCCAGGTAGCGCCGCTGGTTGACGCTCTTCGGCATCACCTGGCGTTTTCCGGTCGGGCGCCCCGCGCCGCGCAGGAAGTACTCCGAGAGTTCGACGTTCTCGTCCTGCGCGACGAGCTGTGACGCCGTTTTTACGTCTCCTTTACCCAGGCGATAACCTCCTCGAATGAGCGTGGTCAGCTGCTCGAGCACCTTCTCGGCTCGGCCAGCGTCCGCGGCTTCCCCTTCCACGAGCAACTCGTGCCCGCTCGTGCGAATCCGCACGTTGAACAGTGCTTCCAGGTGCTTGAGGTTCTCGTCGAAGGGACCGTACAGCGATTCGGCCCCCTCGTCCGGGACCGAAATCTTGCGCATGACCGTGGCAGGAGGGATAGGGAATCTCCTTCAGAACACGCAGTATCTGCCAGCGATGGTATCACGATGGGCTTGCGGCCGAGGCCATCCGCACTCTATTTGAGCCTCAACTCCTTGAGCTGCTTGTCGCTTACCGTCGACGGCGCGCCGGCCATCAGATCGACGGCCTGCGCGGTCTTGGGAAACGCGATGACGTCGCGGATCGACGGCTCGCCGCACAGGATCGCGACCGTGCGATCGAGACCGATCGCGATGCCGCCGTGAGGTGGTGTGCCGTACTCGAGCGCATCGATGAAGAAGCCGAACCGCAGTTTGGCCTCCTCGTCTGAAATCCCGAGCAGCTTGAAAATCAGCCGTTGCAGCGCCTGGTCGTGAATCCTGATGCTGCCGCCCGCAATTTCGCTCCCATTGAGCACCAGGTCGTACGCGCGCGCCCGCGCGCGCCCCTGATCGCTTTCGAGCAGATGCCGATCGCTCTCGAGCGGCGCGGTGAACGGATGGTGCATGAACTCGTAGCGCTTCTCGTCTTCGAGCCATTCGAACATCGGAAAGTCGACGACCCACAGGAAGGCGAACGTATCCGGATCGAGAAGGCCTTGCTTCTTCGCCAGATTCAGCCGCAGCTGGCCGAGCATCTTCGACGTGGCTTCGTGCGGCCCCGCAGCCATGACCACGAGATCCGTTGGGCCAGCGCCGGCCAGCTCCAGCGCGCGCCGAATGGCCTCCTCGCCGGCCGCCTTCAACGCCGAGCTCTGGACGCCCGCGTCCGCGCGGCGTGCCCAGACGAGTCCCGTGGCGCCCAGCTGCTTCGCCTGCTCGACGATCTCGTCGAGCTCCCGGCGCGAGCACTTCGCGCCGCCCGGAATGGCAAAGCCGCGAACCTCGCCCTTCGCCGCAATGGCGTCGCGGAAGATCGAAAACTCCGAGGCCGCAAACGCGGACGACAGGCTCGCGATCTCCATGCCGCATCGCAGATCCGGTTTGTCCGATCCGTATTTGGCAATCGCATCCGCATACGGCAGCCGCAGGAACGGCCCTGGCGCGTGGCGCCCGATAAGCGCCATCAGCCGCTCCATCAGCGGCTCGATCGTGCCGAACACCAGGTCTTCGGTCGCGAACGAGATCTCCAGATCGACCTGCGTGAACTCCGGCTGTCGATCCGCGCGCAGGTCCTCGTCGCGAAAACACTTCACGATCTGAAAGTAGCGATCCATCCCCGCAATCATCAGGATCTGCTTGAAGATTTGCGGCGACTGCGGCAACGCGTAGAACTCTCCAGGGTGCACGCGGCTCGGCACGAGGTAGTCGCGCGCGCCTTCCGGGGTCGATTTCGTCAGCATGGGGGTCTCGATCTCGAGAAACCCGTGCTCGTCGAAGTACTTCCGAATCGCCATCGTGGCCCGGTGGCGCAGGATCATGTTGCGCTGCATCCGAGGCCGTCTCAGATCGACGTACCGGTATTTCAGCCTCGATTCCTCGGTCACCTCCACCTCGTCGCCGATCATGAACGGCGGGGTCCTGGCCTCGTTGAGCAGCCGGATCTCACGCGCAGCGACTTCCACCTGGCCCGTCGCGATCTTGCTGTTCACGGTTTCCGGTGCGCGAGGCTCCACCTGGCCGATCACCGCGATCACGAACTCGAGCCGCAGCCGCTTCGCATCGGCCACGAGCTCCTCGTTGTCGCGCGCGATCACCTGCGTCATGCCGTGACGGTCGCGGATGTCGATGAAGACTAGCGATCCCAGGTCTCTGACACGGTGGACCCAGCCGAGCAGGACGACGTCCTTGCCGACGTCCTCGATGCGGAGGCCACCGCAGGTGTGTGTTCGGGCGAGCGTTCCTAGCGGTTCAATTTCCATATCCGGCATAGTTTCTTCAAGAGGCGCTTTGCGCTCCGACCAGTTTCAACGGTCTTCACTGTCACGCTGCATTCGTGTCGTAAGACACAACACGAGAAAAGGAGAAAGGGAGTTCTCAAAAAAAACAAACCAGTCTTTCTCCCATTCTCCCTTTCTCTTGTTTGCTCTTTGGGGTGGCTGTCGTTGATTTACCTCAGCGCTCACCACCATGTCGGGTCTTCAGCACATCGGCGACCGCTGTACGTGTCACAGATTTCTGATCCCCGGTTTCAAGATTCTTGATGGTGACCTCTCCGCGCGCGATCTCGTCGCCGCCCAGGATCGCGGCAAACCGGATCATTCTCGACGCCGCGTATTTCATCTGCTTCCCCAGCTTGTCCGGCTCCGGATAGAGCTCGACACGGATATTCGCCTGCCGAAGTTCCGCCGCAAGCTTCAGGACCTCCGGAATCGTCGGCTCGTCGAACAGCGTGAGCAGGATATCGGCAGAGGCCTGCTCCACGTCCGGCGGGAACATCTTCCGCTCCGACATCACGACCAGGATGCGCTCGAGGCCCAGCGAGAACCCGCACGCCGGCACATCCTCGCCGAGAAACATCCCGATCAGGCCGTCGTACCGTCCACCGCCGCCGAGGCTGCCGGCCAGATCCGGCACGGTCACTTCCATGATGGCGCCGGTGTAGTACGACAAGCCACGAGCGAGTCGCGGCGCAAACTGGATGCGTCCCCTGGCGGGAGTGTGTTCCGCCAGCGTCTTGATTTCGGCAATCTGCGCGACCGCCTTTTGTCCGGCCTCACGCTGCCGAACCAGGGCGTTCAACCGGTGGTGATCGTCGAACGCACCGAGGAGCGCATCCGCACTCGACTCCGGGATTCCGCGCGCGACGAGCTCCGCCCGAACGCCCGGCACATCTATCTTGTCCAGCTTATCGATGGCCACGAGCGCAGTCCCGTGAAGCGCCCGATCGATCTCGACAGCATCGAGCAGCGCCGTCAACAGATCGCGATGGTTCAACTGGATGGTGAAATCCTCGAACCCCAGCTTCTGAAGCACTTCACTGACCGCCGCGCATAGCTCTGTCTCCACCACCATCGATCGCGATCCGATCGCGTCGACGTCGCACTGATAGAACTCCCGAAAGCGTCCTCGCGCCGGCCGGTCGGCACGCCAGACCGGTTGAATCTGGTATCGCTTGAAGTATTTCGGCAACTTGCCGCGATACTCGGCGACGACACGCGCGAGGGGAACCGTCAGGTCGTACCGGAGCGCCAAATCGGTCTCGCCGGACGACTCGTGCTCTCCGCGACGGAGCACCTTGAAAATCAGCTTGTTCCCCTCTTCGCCGTACTTGCCGGTCAGCGTCTCGATGTTCTCGAGCGCCGGCGTTTCGAGGGGCTCGAACCCGTAGCGTCGATAGATCCCCGACACGATCCCGATCACGTACTCGCGCCGGCGGACGTCTTCGGGCAGGAAATCGCGCATGCCGCGCGCCGGGCGGGTCTGCTGCGACGCCATCAGCGGTCGGATCCGGCGCGCACGGCGTCCACATAGTCGAGGCGGTACTCAACGTAGCGCTCTGCGTAAACGCGGATGGACGCCACGTCCGCGTCGGTCAATTCCCGTCGCACTTTGCCTGGACTCCCCATCACCAGCGACCGGGGTGGCACCCGCGTACCTTCCGTCAGCAGCGTCCCGGCCGCCACGATTGAATCCTCCCCGACGACCACGCCATTCAGAAGAATGGCCCCCATGCCGATCAGAATCCGATCCTGCAGTGTGCACCCGTGGATGATCGCCCCGTGCCCGATCGTCACGTCGTCACCAATCGTGGTCGGATGGGTCCCGTTCATCACGTGCACCGTCGTGTTGTCCTGCACGTTCGAGCGGGCCCCAATCCGAATCCAATGCACATCGCCGCGCACGACCGCATTCATCCAGATGCTGCTGGCCTCGCCAATCTCCACATCCCCAATCACTTGGGCGGTGGTATCCACGAATGCGGTCGGGTGCACGCGCGGAGTGATGCCTTTGTAGGGGCGGAGCATCCAATAATGATACAAGTTTCGCGGTTCGCGGGTCGCGCTTCGCGATTCGCGCCGCCGGGATGCGGGGTGCAGGACCCGGGATTCGCTCCAGCGAACTGCGAGCAGCGAACCGCGAACCGCGATTACTTCTTCACCGTCGGATACGTAATCCCCAGCTGCTCGAGGTACGTCTTGTACTTCGTGGGGTCGTAGTAGTACTTCTTCATCTGCTCGCGGTACTTGTCCATCGTCCCCTTGTTCAGCTCGATGGCCGGCTTGTCATCGGCACGAATCAGCGGTTCGTACTTCGTTCTCCTTGGTCTGGACGTTCCGGAAGTAATCCCAGGCGGCCTGCACCAGCGCCGGCTTCGTGAGCAGATCGATCATCGTCATCGCCTGCACCTTCGCTCCGGCGGTCACTCCCTTGTGCGCGATCGGCGTGGCCATGGAAATGGCATTCGCCCAGTTGTGCCCCGGCAGGCCGGGAATGTTCGATGGATAGCGCAGCGTGATCGTCGGGACGCTCCAGGAGATGTCGCCGATATCGTCCGACCCGCCGCCGGTGTTCGTCTCGGCGGGACCTTGCAACTTCACCGCGGGCTTCGTGGTCAGGCCCGTCTCGCGCGATCCCAATTCCTTCTGGAGCGCGCGGGCGAGCGTCTGATCGTCGTCGCTCCACTGCGGGAGCCCGACGCGCGTAATGTTGGCGAATGTCGCTTCAGCGACGGCCTTGTTGAAATGCTGCGGCCATGCTGAACCAAGCACGCGGGTTGGCAGCAGCTCCGTGCCGGTCATCATCGCAGCGCCCTTCGCGATCGCGTCGCCCGTGGCCCAGAGGTCCTTGATCTTCTGGTACGTCGTCTGACGGAAGTAGTACCACACCGAAGCGCTTTGCGGAACGACGTTGGGCTGATCGCCGCCATTGGTGATGACGTAATGCGATCGCTGTTCGAGGGGCAGGTGCTCCCGCCGGAAGTTCCACCCGATGTCCATCAGCTCGACGGCGTCAAGCGCGCTGCGGCCCCGCCACGGTGCACCCGCGGCGTGTGCGCTCTCTCCTTTGAAGCTGTAGAGCACCGAGACGAGACCAGTTGCGTTGCCCCGGTCTCCCCACGACACGTTCATGTCGTCGCCGACGTGCACGAACATGGCCACGTCAACGTCTTTGAAAAGGCCGGCCCGAATGAAGTACGCCTTCGTCCCAACGAGCTCCTCCGCTGTTCCGGACCAGACGCGGATCGTGCCCGGCAGCTTTTCGCGCTGCATGATCTTCTTGACCGCCAGCGCAGCGGTGATGTTGAGCGGTTCACCCGAGTTGTGCCCTTCTCCATGCCCGGGTGCACCCTCGATGATCGGATCGTGATACGCCACGCCAGGCTTCTGCGACGCCTGCGGGATCCCGTCGATGTCCGATCCCAGCGCAAGCACGGGCTTGCCCGATCCCCAGGTCGCGATGAACGCGGTCGGAATCCCCGCGACGCCTTCCTCGACGCTGAACCCGTTCTTCTTCAGGATATCGATCAGGTAGCGGTTCGTCTCGAATTCCTGGAACCCCAGCTCGCCGAAGCTGAAGACAGAATCGACCATCTGCTGGCTGAACACTTTCATGGAGTCGATATCGGCGGCCGCCTCGCTTTTCAGGCGCGCCACCCGCGGCTCGTCCTGCGGTGGAGGGGGCGGAGCCTGCGGCTGGTCGACGCCCGCCTGGGCAAGGACGGTCGCGGCTGCCGCCACCGCCATGACAATCGCCATCAATCTCGAGCGCGTCTGGATTTCGGTCACGTTGGCTGCCTCACTGTTCGGGTGGTGTCGGGGGAAGGATAGCAAACGATGTCATACTTGTGCGATCCATGCCGCTCGCCGATCGTTTCGGCCGCCCGCTTCGCAGCCTGCGCATTTCGGTCACCGATCGGTGCAACCTCCGCTGCCAGTACTGCATGCCCGAACAGGACTATGTCTGGCTGCCGCGGGAAAGCCTGCTGTCGTTCGAAGAGACCGCCGCGATCGTCGACGCCTTTACGCCACTCGGCGTGAATCGCGTCCGCATCACGGGGGGTGAGCCGCTCCTCCGGCGCGATCTGCCGGTGCTCATCGAGTCGCTCGCTGCCAGGCCGGCGATTGAGGATCTCGCGCTAACGACCAACGGCGTCCTCCTCGCGTCGCACGCATCCGCTCTGCGCTCAGCCGGCCTGCATCGAATCACCGTCAGCCTCGATACGCTCGATCGAGCGCGTTTCGTCTCGCTGGCGCGCGCGGACGACTTGGGCAGGGTCCAGGCTGGCATCGAAGCGGCCGCCGCGGCCGGATTCGACTCGCTCAAGCTCGACACCGTCGTCATCCGAGACGTCAACGACGACGAGCTTGTGCCGCTGCTCGAGTACGCGCGCGGCGTCGGCGCAGAGCTGCGCTTCATCGAATACATGGACGTCGGCGGCGCCACACAGTGGACCAGGTCGTCGGTGGTCTCGCGACGCGAGATTCTCTCCCGCCTCGAAGCGCATTATGGCGCCGTGCTCGCCATCGACGAGGAGACATCTGCCCCTGCGGATCGTTTCGTTCTCCCGGATGGAACCACGTTCGGGATCATTTCCTCGACCACCGAGCCATTCTGCGCTTCATGCGATCGAAGCCGCTTGACCGCCGACGGAGTCTGGCTGCTCTGCCTGTACTCCGCAACCGGCACCGACCTGCGCCGTCCCATCCGAGCCGGAGCCACGCGCGAGGATCTGCAGCGCCTGATTCAGGCCGTGTGGTCTGTTCGCGCCGATCGCGGCGCCGAGGAGCGTCTCGGTACGGATCGGGAGACAACGCTCATCCCGGTGCGATCCCTGAAAAAAGACGCCCACCTCGAAATGCATACGCGGGGCGGCTAGACCAGCAGTCTTTCCCGTCGAACTGCACGCACCGACGGTTACGTCGAAGATCCGAAGAATCGAAGATCCGAAGGACGAGAGTCACGCTGTAGGCTGCAGGACCGCGCGCTCGCGCGCACGCCGGCCCTTCTGGCCGGCGTCCTGCAGCCAGGTATCCCCGAAAGACTGGGTCGCGCTAAACGCCACGAGCTTTGCGACTTCGGCAAGGCGCGGTCCGACAGGCGTATTTTTCGAGGCATGTTGTGACTATTCCGCCTGGTTCCTTCGGATCTTCGGATCTTCGGATCTTCGGATCTTCGACGTTGCCGTCAGCCCGTGCAGCGTGACACCAATCAGAAATTGCAGGGAGATGTCACAAACGCCCCAGCGCGAACGTTGTATAAGGGTGAGCGCATCAGGGCTCGTGGCCACGTATCCCTCGACACAGCAGCTCAGTGAGATTGCGGCTGCGGCTCCGGCCGCGACGGTCACGTCGCTGTTCGAGCTCCATGCGAGCGGTGTGTACCGCCTGGCGCTCGCGATGCTGCACCAGCCTGAGGCTGCCCAGGATGTGGTGCAAGACACGTTCGCGCGGTTGATCGTTCAACTACGGACCCACGGTCCATTGTCCAATCCGCGCGGCTGGCTGTATACCGTCGCCGCCCACGCCTGTCGCGATCGGCAGCGGAGGCTCGGCCGCTGGCTTCCGTGGATTGCTGAACGCGACACGCGGATCGCCTCCGAACAGCCGGACCGCTTCGACGACCGGGAGGCCGTCATGGACGCGATCCGGGCCCTTCCGTCCCGGGAGCGGCTGCTCATCGCGCTTCGCGCGCAAGGATTGTCATACCAGGAGATTGGCGCTGCGTCTGGCATCCGCCTCACATCCGTGGGTCGGTTGCTGGCGCGCGCGCTCGATCGCCTGCAGCAGGAATTGAATCGCCAGGGCTGATTGCCCTCTGTGGAGACACCCCATGTCACGCTGTCTGACCGATGCTGAGCTTGAAGCGGTTGCCGATCGTGAGGCAGGACCAGACGCTGGCGCACACGTGGAACACTGTCCGCGATGTACTGAGCGGCTCGCCACGCGCGTCCGACTGATCGCTCGCACCGTCGATGCCGCCGGCAGCAGCGAAATCCCGCCGTCGGTGCGCGACACCATTCGGGCGCGCCTCGATGCCGGGACAGCGGAAGGCGCAACTACGCTGCGTCCAGTCGCACACGCTCGCCGGTGGACGTGGGGAATACCGCTGGCAGTCGCCGCAACGATCGCTCTTGTGGTCTACATAGTCCCTGGAGTCGATCGCCGGACGACGGTGTCCGCTGCTGAAATCCTCGGCCGCTCGAGAACCGCGCTCACGGCCCCGAGCTCAGGAATCGAGGTCCTCACCTACGAACTCGATCTGGCCGGCGTGCTGGCGGATCTGATTCCTGAGGAGCAGTCGGGACGATTCACCGTGCGAGAGCTCGTCGACCACGATCACGAGGGCCGGTATCGCATCGTCAAGCTCACCAGCGCCGGCCAGATTATCGGTGGCGCAGCAGACGACCCGCTCCGTGGGACGCGCACGCGGTACGTGCGCGCGGGCGGCCGCGGATATCTCCTGAGGTTCGAGGGGGCGGAACCGGCGGCGTTGTCGATTCCGGCGCTCAAGCGCACGGCCCTGCAGACGTTTATTGGCTTCATGCAGGCGAGCAGCACGCAGACGCTTCGCGAAGTGCAGTGCGGAAACGACCATTGCTATCAGATCGACATTCCGGGCAGTGCCATGCCGGGCGGTACCCTGGTTGCGCTTGACAGCGCTCGGGCGGTGGTCGCGGTCGCCGATTCGCGTCTTGTCGAGTTTTCCGCGTCCGGTCGGATTGCCGACCGCCCGTTCATGATTGAATTCGCGCTCAGGTCGCAGGAACTTCGCCCGAGCAATTCCGCCGAGGACAGCGACTTCGACATCGCACCGCAACCAGGCGATGTCGTTCTGCAGGGCAACGCGTCGAACAACCCCATGTGGGACATCGTCACTCGCGCGCTGGGCGCCATCCCGCCGGATACCGCCGGCAGCGCGAGTCGCACCACTTCCGGCGCGCACGTGAGGCAATAGCGTTGCCCGACGCGATACATACCGAGTCCCTGACGAAGTACTTCGGCCCGGTGGTTGCCATCGAGTCGCTGGATCTGACCGTTGCACCCGGAGAGATCTACGGGTTTCTCGGACCGAACGGCGCGGGCAAGACCACGACCATTCGAATCCTGCTCGATCTGGTAAGAGCGACCAGCGGACGCGCACTGGTTGACGGGCTCGACTGCCGCGCCTCGAGCCTGGATGTCCGTCGCCGCATCGGTTACCTGCCTGCCGAAATGCCGCTCTATCGCGAGATGACGGGAGCGGGCTACCTCGACTTTCTTGCAGCGCTGGAATCGAGGCCCGTGGACGCTACCTATCGCCGGAAACTCCTCGCGCGCTTCGCTGTCGGCGACGTCGATCTGCGGAGGAGGCTGGACCATCTGTCGCATGGCATGAAGCGCAAGTTCGGCATCATTCAGGCGCTGATGGGGCGTGCGCCGCTGCTCATCCTCGATGAACCGACGTCGGGCCTCGACCCGCTGATGATCGAAGCGTTCGCGGAGACCGTGCAGGAACTCAAACAGGAAGGCCGCACGACAGTCTTTCTGTCATCGCACGTGTTGTCTGAAGTCGAACGCCTGTGCGATCGCGTCGGGATTATCCGCCGCGGCCGGCTGGTTCGGGAAACGTCGATTGCCGATCTGCGTCGTGACACGCCTCGGCGGCTGCGCGTGTTCTTCGACGGCCAGGCACCGGCACCGCCCTCGTCGCTCTCGGCGTTCGTCCGCCGCAGCGATGCCCGACATTGGGAGCTGGAATGGTCGGGCCCGCTCGGGAGCGCGCTGGAAGCGATGCGTGGGCTCTCCGTTTCGGATATCGAGATCGAACCCTTCAAACTCGAGGACTACGTGCTGAAGATCTACTCGGGACCCGGTGGGGCCCGGGAATGACGTTCGTCGCGCTCGTCCGTCGCTCCCTGGCCCGTCACCGGGCGTTGATCATCTCGCTGGCGGCGCTCCTGTCGGCATTCCAGATCCTCGACATCGTCGTCTCGTACAACCTTTTGCAGAATGCGGTGTACTCCCAGTTCGCCACGATGGTACCGGCCTTCATCCAGGAAGCCATGGGAGGTGCGCTGACCGGCACGTTCCTCGGCGCCGTGGCGGTCGGGTTCGTGCACCCGCTGGTGATGCTGTCCCTGTCGTGCGGCGCGATCTACATGGCGAGCGAACCAGCCGGCGAAGTCGAGGACGGGCTCGTGGATCTCGTGGTCGCCCGGCCGGTGCCGAGGCATCTCATCGTTTCACGATCGGCCTTCGTGTTCGCGGGCGGGACGTTGGTTGTCGTGACTGCGATGTTCGCTACGAGCCGGGCCGCCGTGCACTGGCTGGCTCCAGGCCAGGCACATGTGGTCGCAGCGTCGCGTCTTGGCTGGCTTGCGCTCAACCTGCTTGCCGTCGTCTGGTCGCTTGGCGCTGTCGCGCTCGCGTTCGCCGCCCACGTCCGCGAGCGGTCTCGCGCCGCGGGCACAATCGCTTTCGTCGCGGTATTTCTGTACCTGCTGCAATTTGGCGCGGCCGCCTGGGCGCCTCTTCGGCCGTTTGCCCTCGTATCGCCGTTCCACTACTACCAGACAATGCAGACGCTCCTGGGCAGCGTTACGCCGACGACGCATATCGCTGGTCTGTTGACGGCAGCGCTGGCACTGCTCGGGCTTGCCTACTTTCTGTACGCGCGGCGTGACCTGTAAATCAACAATCGGCAATCTCGATCGACAGTCGGGCAATCGGACAAATCCGCAATCGCCAGTCATCAATCGCCAATCGACGCATCACTGTTTCTCGACCCGGAATGCGAGATACATGAGCGTGCTCTCCCGCTCGATGAGGAGCACCGCGGCGGAGCTGGGTTTCAATTGAGCCGCGAATGCTTTCAGATCCTCCGCACTTCGGACGACCTGTCCGTTCAGCGCATAGATCACGTCTCCGGGCTGAAGACGTCCCTGCTGTGAGAACGGCGTGTCTGGCGTCACGCGGGCCACGACGGCGCCCTTCTGGCGCCTGACGGATGGCAGCATCGCCGCGACCGTCGGGTTGAGGTCGAGCATTACGACGCCAAGCGACCGGATCGCCTGTTGCGAACCGATGAGCGCCTCGAGTTCGCCGGTGTCGTTCGCCCGCTCCACGACCGGGACCTTGACGGTCCGCGTGCGATCGCCGCGGCGGATGTCCAGCGTGACCTGCTCGCCAACGCCCCGGGTATACACGTTGATCCGGAACTGCCTCCCGTTCTCCATCGACTTGCCGTCGAGCGTGAGCACGATGTCCCCCGGCTCGAGCCCGGCCTTCTCCGCCGGACCACCGGGTGTGACGTCCGCGAGGATGACCCCCGCGTCGAAGTTCAGGCCGAGGGCCTCGGCCATCAGCGGCGTAATCGTCTGCGAGTTGACGCCAATCTCCCCGCGCCGCACGCGCCCCTGCTTTCGAATCTGCACGAACACGTTTCGCACGATATTGCTCGGCGCGGCGAACCCAATCCCCTCGCTGCCGCCCGACTGCGTGTAGATCAGCGTGTTGATGCCGACCAGTTTTCCGGCCGTGTCGACGAGCGCGCCACCGCTGTTGCCTGGATTGATCGTCGCGTCGGTCTGGATGTAGATCATCGGGTCGTCGGGCGTGAGCTGCCGCGCCACCGCGCTGACCACCCCCATCGACACCGAAGATTCGAGTCCAAGCGGACTCCCGAACGCCAGGACGATTTGCCCCGAGCGCAGCGAGTCGGAATCACCGAATGCGAGGGGCAGCAACCCGTGGGCCTCGACCTTGAGAACGGCGATATCGGTCTCGTGATCGATGGCCACGACCTGTGCGCCCACCGTTCGACCTCGACGCCGGAGAATCGACTGTCCCGGTGCATCTTGAACCGGCAGCTCGACCTCGACCCGCGTGGCGTTCTCGACCACGTGCGCGTTGGTGACGATGTAGCCGTCGGCGTCGACGATGACGCCTGACCCTGAACTGCGTTCGAGCTGTGGCTCGCCGCCCGCGCCCTGGTTCTCCTCATCGGGCGACGGATACCCGGTCACGAAGATCTGAACGACGCTGGGGCTGACTCTTGCCGCGAGATCCTGCAAGGAATGCGAGAGCTCCACGAGCGGCGGAGCCGGCGCAGCTGTTTGCGCCGATGCGCTGGACGCCAGACCGACGCAGAGGACAATGACGCGGACGCGTCGCAGAGAGAGCATCAGGGAGGATCGTAGCACGCTGACGCGGAGCTAAAGCTCCGCGCGACGGGTGTCCTTGACAGCGCGCGGAAGATCCAGTGCAATCCGCCGCATGCGCCTTTCATTGATTCTCATGCTCGGGCTAACGCTCCTGCCGGGCGGCCCGCAGGGAACGAAAATGGGCAGCCCGGAAGAGAATCTGCCGAAGACGATCACCCGGCTGACCCATTTCGGCGAACGTGCCTCGTGGTCGCCGGACGGGAAACGCATCGCCTTCATGGAGAAGAGCTTCGGTGATGCCTACGAAGTCGATGTGGCGAGCCAGGTCATCCGGCTTCTGACCCATTACGCCCATCCTGGCTTTTTGCGAGTGCAGTTCCTTCCGAACGGCGACTACTTCCTGATCGGCGCCCGGACCTTTACCGACATCAGCGCAACGCGATCGCGCGATCAGGAGATGTGGATCCTGAAGGCGGACTTCAAGCCGGGCGACCACGCGGTCCCGCTCGAGCACAAGATTTCAGAGGGCGTAGCCATCTCCCGCACGGCAATGAAGATTGCCTGGTCGAACACGCGCGGCCAGTACCCGGATCGGTTCAAGGAGGGTGAGTCGGCTATCTACACCGGCGAGATCGTGTACGAAGGCGGTCACGCGACGCTGACGAACGAGAAGGAAATCCTTCGAGCGAACGCACCTGATTGCACGCTCGAGGCACAGGACTTCCGAAAGAACAACACGGAGCTGATCTACACGTGCTATCGCTCTCCGTTCGCCGACGTCTTCGGCATCGACCTGACCACCAAAAAGACGACGGTGTACCGCAAGATCGCGGGCGAGTACAACGAGGTTGAAGGCATCTTTCCGGATGGTGAGTACACCCTCGTTGAGTCCAGCCGGGAGCAGCTCGAGCACAATTCCAACTACATCGACATCTGGAAGCTGAAGCTCGAACCCAACGGCACCGACTTCACGCGCGTGACCCATTGGGGAGAGTACCGCGGCTACAAGGCCTCGAATCCAGTCGTCAGTCCCGATGGGAAGCGCATGGCGTTTCAATCGGCGCGGAGCAAGGACCCGGCCGGCGTCGGCTACGGCATTTTCGTGATGGACGTAAAGGAAAAGTAGGGCGGGGCTTCAGCCCCGCGAGCGTAGCGCTCGATCTTCAGATCGAGCCAACAAGGAGATCCGATGACCCCATTTCGCCGCCTGCTGTTTGTCGTCGCGACTGCCGCGGGCATTGCCTTGTCCGCCGTCTCCGCGTCGTCGCCAAACGGCGAACATCATTTCCTGTACGTTGCCGAGCCGGGCATTCGCAACTACGTCGAGTACGGCGGCGTCGGCGTGATCGTCTACGACATGGACAACGGCCACAAGTTCGTCAAGCGCATCCCGACGTTCTTGGAAGTGGCCGGCCAGGAAGCCGAAAACGTCAAGGGCGTCGCGGCACACGCGAAGACCGGCCGGCTGTACGTCTCGACCATCAAACGTGTAGCGGCCATCGATCTGCAGACCGAGAGGGTGCTGTGGAACAAGGAGTACGAAGGCGGCGCCGATCGGCTGGCCGTATCACCGGACGGAAAGACGCTTTACGTACCATCGCTCGAGGGCCCGCACTGGCACGCGGTTGATGCGGCCACCGGCGACGTCATCGCGAAGATCGTCACCAACTCCGGTGCGCACAACACGATTTATGGCGCGAAGGGCCGGTTCGTCTATCTCGCGGGCTTGAAGATGCCGAAGCTGCTGATCGCGGACGCGCGCACGAACACGGTCGTCAGAGAGGTCGGCCCATTCAGCAACGTCGTGCGGCCATTCACCGTGAACGGCGCCGAGACGCTTTGCTACGTCAACGTGAATGACCTCCTCGGTTTTGAAATAGGCGATATGAAGACCGGGAAGGTCCTTCACAAGGTCGAGGTCACCGGCTTCGAGAAGGGGCCGGTGAAGCGGCACGGCTGCCCCAGCCACGGCGTGGGGCTGACGCCGGATGAAAAGGAATTGTGGCTAGCCGACGGCCACAACGAGACCATGCACATCTTCGACGCGACGGTCATGCCACCGAAGCAGGTCACGTCAATCAAGCTGCGCGACCAGCCAGGCTGGGTGACGTTCAGCCTCGACGGGCGCTATGGCTACCCGTCAACTGGTGAGGTCATCGATACCCACACGCACAAAATCGTCACGGCCCTGACCGACGAACAGAACCGTGTCGTGCAGAGCGAGAAGGTCGTGGAGGTTGTGAAAGACGCGGACGGGAAGGTCGTGCGCACCGGCGATCAGTTCGGAGTGGGGCGCAAGAAGTAAGAAGTAGAAAGTTAAAAGTTAAAAGGGAAAAGCCCATCCGGTAACGCCACATGACTAAGAAAGCGGCGCGTACCATCTGGATCCCGGTTTGGTGGGATCACCTGCTACAGGACGTCCGATACGGCCTTCGGCTCCTTCGCCGCGCACCCGGCTTCAGCGTCGTCGTCGTGCTCACGCTTGCACTTGGAATCGGGTTGAACACGGCGGTGTTCAGCGTCGTCAACGCAGTGCTGTACGACCGCTGGCGCTTCCGCACCCTGAGCGTCTGGTATGGATCGCGCCAATGGACGATCGCGGTCAAGACGACGTCGTCATGTCGCCCGATTTTGTCGCGTGGCGCGATCAAGCGCCCGTTTTTGATCAGCTCGCCGGATTCTGGACCGCTGCGGAGCCGATCGACGTCGGAGACGAGGTCGTGCAGGCGCACGTCGCCGCAGTCACTGACGGATTCTGGGATCTCATGGGCGCGAGCTTTGCTTTTGGTGGGCCTCCGCCAGTGGGTCAAGATGGCGTCGTTCTACCAAACAGGTTCTTCGAACGTTGGTTTCACGCCGATGCGTCGGTTATTGGACGCCCCGTGATGCTCAACGGGCGGCGGAATGTCATCACCGGAGTGCTGACTCTCGATTTTCATCCCCAGCTCGTCTCGCCGCCGGCGTTTGTCGCGACCGGCAGAGGCGACATCGATTTCTATCGGGCGAACGTTATCCGCCCATCGGGCGCTCACGGCATCCAAATCCTCAACGTCATGGGCCGACTGAAACCCGGAGTCTCGATTGAGCGCGCACGTGCGGACCTCGAGCGCATTCGAGAGACGGGCAGCCCGCGACCCGGAGAACGGCCCTCTCTGCGCGTCGTCCGATACGCCGACAAGCTCGTTGGCGATGCACGGAGACCACTCGTCATCCTGCAGGCAGCGGTCGCCCTGGTCCTGTTCATCGTCTGCGTCAATACGGCGAACCTGCTGCTGGTGCGGGGATCGGCCCGCCAACGCGAGATCGCGATCCGGACGGCGATCGGTGCGGGCCGAGCGCGAATCCTGCGGCAGTTCTTTGTCGAGAGTGTGCTATTGGGCGCTATCGGGTGCGCCGCGGGAGTGCTGGCCGCACGCGGTGTCATAGCCATGATGCTGCGGGTACTACCGCTGGCAGTGCCGCGACTGTCCGAGACGACCATCGATGCGCGCGTCCTCGCGTTCGCACTTGGCGCGGGCGTGGCGACGACGTTCGTCTTCGCGTTGGTGCCAGCCGTCGCGATGTGGAAGACCAATGTCTACGAGACGTTGAAGGACGGTGCGCGGTCCGCGTCGTCGAGTCAGCGGAGCGTTCACGTGAGGAGTGCGCTCGTCACGATTGAGGTGGCGCTGACGGTCGTATTGCTCGTTGCCGCCGGACTGATGATCAAGAGCTTCTGGCACATGACTGCGTACCCGCCTGGCTTTGCTCCAGATCGAATCCTTACGATGCAGCTTCAGTTTTCTGGGCCGCGTTATGGCGATCCGCAGAATCAGCGCATGTTTATCAACGACCTCCTCCAACGCGCCACCGCCGCACCGGCTGTGGAAGCAGCAGGTGTTGGTTCGAACGGCGACGCGGACATGCTTCTGACCATCGAGGGAGAGCCCGACATGCCGCCGGAGCAGAAGGCACGGGGCGTTCTGAGCTCGGCGTCGGAAGGCTATGCCTCTGCTCTCGGCTTGCGCGTCGTAAAGGGCCGATGGCTCACGGATCATGAAACTACGCCGGTGTTCGTGATCAATGAGACGCTCGCGCGGCATGCTTTTCCCGGCGGCCATCCAATTGGCAAACGGATCCGGATCCCCTTTGACAATGCATCCTCAAGTTTTGCACCGGTGGTCGGCGTCGTCGCTGATCTGCGTTACACAAAGCTGGGCGCGGCAACCGAGCCGGAACTATTCATGGATTACGCCCACGCGAGAATTGGCCGAACGACACTGACGATTCGTACCGGTACCGACCCAATGTCCGTCGCACCGGCGCTCCGGACCCTACTTTCCAGTATCGATCGCACCCAGCCACTATTCGACGTGAAACCGCTCGACGTTGCGCTCGCCGATTCGATCGCACCGCGCCGGTTGACCTTGGCGTTGCTTGGTACATTCGCTCTGTCGGCGCTGCTGCTCGCGATCGTCGGCGTCTACGGCGTGGTCGCGTATGCAGTAGCGCGGCGAACACAGGAGATCGGCGTCCGAATCGCTCTCGGTGCACCGCGGCGGCAGGTGATGGCGATGGTGGTGCGACAGGGGATGGCAGTCACGCTCGGCGGAATCACGTTGGGGCTCGCCGGTGCAATGGCCTCCACGCAGGTGATGACAGCTCTACTGTACGAGGTGACGCCCACCGATCTTGCGACGTTCGCGGCGGCCGTTGCGACTGTTGGCGGCACGGCGTTCGCTGCGTGCTGCGGGCCGGCGGTCAGGGCATCCCGCGTCGATCCAGCTCGTCGCACTTCGGTGCGAGTAATCGCGCTTCACCGGTCGCGAAGTGGGCGTTACCGACCAGGATTCTTGCGCGCTGGCGTCGTGCTTTCGACGAACAGCATCACGTCGAATGCTTTCGCAGCAGGAATGTCCGCAACCATGGCATAAGGGTCACCCTCTGGGTACACCGCCCCAATTTGTCTGGACCCATGCGGCTCACTGAACCAGGCGGGTGCGTTTCGAAGATCGAGCGCAAACAATGGAAACTTCGAGGCGGCGAGGATACTGTCCAACGTATCGGACCTGGCTGGCGGGACGGTGAAGTTCTTCAAGCTTCCACCACCTTGAGGAATCGCCTGAAAAGAGCCCTGATTGAAGGCGAACCCGAAGACCATCATCTCTTTGCCGAACATAGTCCGGAGCGCGCTGCCCATCATAGGGGTCGGCATGCCGCCGGCCGCGACATGGCCGTTGTGAGCCCAGACGACCATTTTGGCGCTCGCGTTGTGGTCGGCGATCCATTTGATGTTCGCCGCCATGCTTCGGTCCCGGTCGATCTCACCAGTGCGCATCTGCATGGCTTGCAGCGCGACGCGCGCGTTTTGAATTGCCCAGTCGATATCAGAATCCGCTGCGCCGCGAGTGCGGTAACCCGCTCGACCAGCATCGAGGTGAGTCAGGATGTCCTGCCATCGAGGAACCACAGCCTTTGGATCGGGCCCAGACCCGGATCCTGACCCGACATACTTGAGCCGCAGACTCTGTTTGCCTCCATGCACGACGTCGCGATCGAGACCCCCGTTGTAGCCCGATCCACCGACATAGAAACCTCTCGGACTATCAGATTCGAAACCGAGATCAAATCGATCACTCTCGGTGTACGGCACTCCATCCAGCTCGATGCGCAAGTCATCGAACCAGGCAGTGCCGTCTGCTGGCATCAGCACTCCGAAGTTGATGTTCTTCGCAGTGGCATCGACGGGCAGTTCGATGACATACGGCGTCCAGTCCGATGAGCCCTTCGGTCCTCGACTCTGCATGTTATCGAAAGCCAGCACGCCTGAAGCGCCATCGACGCGCCACCACAGCCCGGCGAACCCGCGCGTGATGCCCTCCGTTTTGATATAGCCGCTGTACCGAACCTTCTTCCCCGCCGCGAGCTGCACTGGAAATGTTCCAGTCGCGACACCGAAACCGCCGCCAGCTGTGGACGTCGCGGAGCTCGCCATCGTGGCCGCATTGCGAACGGTCTCGAGGTAATCAGGGTCATATCGAGCCACGAAGTCTCGAACGATGTCTGCCGCCACGTTCGGATACTGCATATCAAAACCGGTGAACTGAACCCGGCCCTTTCCCGATTTGTTGAACTCGCGCATCCAGTGAATCATGTCGAGCACTTCTTCGGTGTCCCATGTCCAGAAGTACATCCCGCGAAGAAGTTGCGCGGGGTCGCCGGTGCCGTTCAGCACGTAATCGTTCAGACGATACGCCTCCGGCATGTTGGCCTCGATGGAGAAGATGGTGAACCCCATCTCGGTCGCAAGGAACTCCAGCAGGCGATGTTTCAATTGGAAAAATTCTCGTGAACCGTGCGTCGCTTCGCCGAGCGTCACCATGCGTGCGCTGCCGATGATTCGCTTCAGTGGCTGCAGGTCATCGAACCCGTGGCCGGCCTCCACCGTTGTCAGGCGAATGGCGTTCGTGCGCACCCATTCGGTGACAGATGGAGTTTGCGCACCGGAACCAACGGAAACGCCGACGGCGAGTATCGCGATGAAGTTTCGAACCCAGCGCGCCATGTGTCCTCCTAATCGTTTCTGGCAGTTGCAAGCGGCGCATCGTATTCCGTCACCTCATCCCAGCTTGACACTTCCTTCCAGCGGTAATACTTCCTGTGCGCGATTTCGAGCATCTCACGATCGTCGGGAGCGTCTCCATATGCACCTTCTGGCGCTCGCGAAGAGTAGCTCAGCCACCCGACGTCCTGCCGTTCAGCCCCACCTCGACACCAAGTGCGTGGCACTCCTCCCGATCCGGAATGCTCGATAATAGGTGGGTGTCCGTCATGCCCCACGCCGTGATTGCGCGGGCCGCACTCCGGCCGACGCGCAGTCGAGGCCGTCGCGCGCGCCGCTCGGCAGCCTCGCGCCTGGGGCAACGCGCATTTCTGGCCATGCGGGTGGCCCCGTGGGCCGTCCAGATAATCGTCGGGACGGTCCTGCTGGTGATCGTCTGGGCGACCGTGAACTGGATAGTGCAGGTAGCCCGCAAGCCCACCGAAGTGTTCGTCGCGGTCAGCGGCTCGCTGGCCAAGGCGCCGGCGCAGACGTGGCGGCAATACGGCCCGCTCTTCGACGAGCACTCCACGGCGGTCATCACACCGGAATTGCTGGCCGCTCTGGCCCAGGTCGAGAGCAGCGGCAACCCGGTCGCACGGACCTACTGGCGGTGGCGGTTCAGCTGGAACCCGTTCGAGCTATACCAACCGGCCTCGAGCGCCGTCGGGATGTTTCAGAATCACCGCTGGAACCTTCGCGGAGGCCCGGCGCTATTGCATCCACGATCACGTCGTCGTCGAGGACGGTCCCTGGCTCGACCCGCACTCGTGCTGGTTCAACGCGCTCTACACACGTGTGGTGCCCGCTCATGCTGTGGAGATGACCGCCGCGCTGCTGGATCGCGCGGTCGCGCGGATCCTCGCCCGCAACCGCATGACGACCGCCTCGGTGCAGCAGCAGCAAAACCTCGCGGCGATCATCCACTTGTGCGGAGACGGCGCCGGTGACGAATACGCGCGCCGGGGCTTCCGATTCAGAGGCGGCCAGCGATGCGGCGACCACGACCCCCAGCGCTACCTTGCACAGGTCAACGCGCTGAAGCGTCAATTCGCTCGGCTGGCTGCGACTGACTGACGTTCGCGTTCGCCCGCCTCTTGAGCGGTCACAACGTAACAGCGAGCGGCCGTCCCGTGAAGACCGCGCGATGAGACGACCGGTCCCCTGCAATCCGAATCTCGATCTCGCGTCGCAGCGGCGGCAGCATGCGTGAGCCGGCGGCGAGTCGCAACGACAGACGGCGCGCGCTGTCGTCCCACGTTGCCACTACCCCCATCCATTCGCCTCGACGGTAATTGAAGGAACGGCCATCATCTTCGTAGAGCGTGAACGCGCCATCCGCTCCGGGATAGACGACCAGTGTCAGCAGTCCGTCCACCGGTTCATCCACGAATTGCTTCATCGGTCCGAACGTCAGAATGGCGCCCGCCCGGACGTGCAGCGGCATCGTTGCGAGATCGACCTGACGATCGATCTCGTGGCCGCCGGTGATCTTCGATTCGGTCCAGAAGTCGTACCACTCGCCACGCGGGAGATACAACCGGCGCGATGTCGCGCCCTTCTCCACTACTGGAGACACGAGCACATCACGTCCCCAGAGATACTGGTCTCCGCGTCGAACAGCCTCCGGATCGTCGTGATGATGGAGCCAGAGCGCGCGCATCATCGGCATGCCGGTCTGGCAGCATTCACGCGCGATGGAGTAGACGTACAGGCATCATGCGCGACCGGAGCTCCAGGTACTGCTTGGCGATTGGCTCGACGGCCGCGTTATGAAGCTCGCTCGCGTCAGGTTCGCCGGCGCCGCCCGTGTAGCCGCGAGTTTCGGAAGGCCCGACCTCGCCCGTGTTCCAGCCCCAGGGCAAACGCAGGTGCCACGTGCGTCCATGCGCGCGGAACAGGGGACAGAACGCTGCGAACTGGAACCACCGGACGTACAGCTCGCCGGTGTATTCAGGTGTCGGAACGAATCCACCGATGTCCGTCCCCCAGAACGGAATCCCCGACAGGCCCGTGTTGACCGCGACCGGCACGTGTGTCTTCAAGGTCTCCCACGTCGAGTAGATATCACCGGACCACAGGAACGCGCCGTATCGCTGCATGCCCGGTGCGCCGTTCCGGTGGAGAGCGAACGGACGCTCGTTGGGACGCCACAACTGCGGTCCCTCCCAGTACATCCGGATTCGCGCGAGCCGTGACGGCTGATCGAGCCCGTCGCCCTGATCGGGCCACCACCCATCAATCCCGAGGTCGTAGACCGGCTTGTGATACGGCCAGTAGCACGGCACCGCGCGATCGTCGGGCCACTTGTCGTCCGGCGTCCGGCCGCTCGGGACGGCCTTGTCTGGTGTGCAGGGGTCGTGGACCGTGCCGGACATTCGGCGACCCTCGATCACCGCATGGAGCACGATGTGAAAGTGCTGGGCGTGCAACTCGTCGATCATCTGTTGCGGGTTTGGAAAGTTTTCCTTCCGCCACGCGAACTCGCCGTTGCGCGTGTTCCATCCCGACGGCGTGAACTCGGTGCCGAGGTAGATCAGCGCGTCGCACGGCAGCCGCTTCTCACGGAATGTTCTCGCGACCCACTTCACCTCGTCCGGCCCGCCGAGCGTGCGGTGCGACTGCATGTAGCCGAACGTCCAGCGCGCCGGCATCTCCGCGCGTCCCGTGATCGTCGCGTATTCGCCAACGATCGCCGCTGGATCGGAGGACGCAGTGACGAACACATCCAGTGGCGGTGCATCCGCCGCGGGTGAAAACCGTCCTTCGCTGCCCGTCAAATCGAACGCGCCGAGCGGCTGATGCACGTACAGGCCCCAGCCCTCCGTCCCGATCAACCACTGGATTGGCACGCGGCCGCCGTGCGTACGCAACTGATACCCGCCCTGCCCGTTGCGCCCGCGATCGACCATGCCTTTTCTGTCGAACTGGGGACCGCCTTCTCCCATCCCGAGGAGCGGGCCTGTCCCAAGCAGAAAGGAAACGTCGGGCGACGCGGCATCCAGCGTGAACCGTTGAATGGGTTTTCCCGCGGCGGTGTCGACGTGGATCGCAGGAGGGCCGTCAGTGATTCGAACGGTCAGGTTGCCTGCGCGGATTGCCTCGTTGGACTTGACGCGGCGGCGCGCAACGACGCGACCTGCCGCGGCGGTCACGAGCGAATCGTCTGCCGGTAGCCGGCCTCCATCGACAGGGAGCGCCGTGATGCGCACCGTCGCCTCGCTGATCGAGCTGATGACGATCTGCACGCGCGCGCCCGCGATCGTGATCTCGTTCGACTGCCCCCGGAGGATCGGGTCACCGAGTGCGAGCCCGGCCCCAGCCACTGCCAGTTGGCGAACCGCTTCGCGTCGTGAGAGGGGCGACAATGCCTTATCCCTTGTCCCTTACTTGTACGCCCCCTGCCGTCTTGAAATCTCCCGCTTTGACGATCGACAGTGCGCTCGGATCGATGTGCTTCCGGAACGCCGCATTGATCTGTTCAACCGTAAGCGCCTGGATCTTCGACTCCAGGTCGGCATCCCACTTGTACGATCGATCGAGCTGCTCGTGCGACACCATCAGCCCAAGCAAGGCGGCGTCGGTCGAGCGACCGACCATTCGCGAGTCGAGATAGGCCTTCTTGGCGGCCGCGACTTCGTCTGACGTGAATCCCTTGTCGTACACCTTCTTCAACTCGTCGACGAAACTCGATTCGACTTTCGGACCGACAGCGGGATTCAGGCTCACAGTCCCTGACAGCAACGCCGAGTCCCCTTCGGCCGGGACGGTGATCCGCGCGTTGGCGCCGTAACTCAGCCCTTCGCGGTTCCGGATGCGATCCGAAATGCGCGACGTGATGGGCTCGCCGAACATGTAGCTGGCCAGCACGATCGCCGGGTAGTCCGGATCGTTCTGCGACAACTGGAAGCGTTCGCCGGCCAGGAACTCGGCGTTGGCTTTGTCCGGGGTTTCAATCTTCTCGTTGATGGTCGCAACCTTCTTGAACGGCGTGACGAGCGGCTTGTATGCCTTCGCGGTGTTCCACGCCGCCAAGCAGCGACGCGACGGTCTTCTGAATCTCTGCGGCATCGACGGGACCGACCACGGCAAACACGCCGTGATTCGCACCGTAGAACTGATCGTGGAATTTGCGTGCATCGTCGAGCGTCACCTTCTGCAATTCCGGGATCTGCTCCACGCGGGTCGGGTTGTATTGCGCGTCACCTTTGTCAAACGGGCTGAGGTGCCTGTTCAGCCGCTCGCTCGCCAGCTGGTTCGGCTCTGTCGGCGCCAGCTCCAGCGCTTTCAGGCGCTGCGTCTTGATGCGATCGAAGTCGTCCTGAGGAAACGCGGGCTCCTTCAGCATCTCCACCGCGAGCCTGAGTGCCGGTACGAAGTTCTCCGCTGGTGCCGAGATGCTGGCGGTGACGCTGGACAATCCTCCACCCGCGCCGCCACCACGACCGCCGCGCCCGCCACCTCCGCCGCCACCACCTCCGCTCACGAACACCTGGGCGTTGAGCTTGCGCAGCTCTTCCTGAATCTGCGTTCTCGAATGGCTCTTCGTCCCAGCCATCAGCAGTCCGCCGGCAAACGTCGCCGCCTCGCGCTGACCGGCAAGCGTCGTCGCATCGCCGAACCGGAGATCAATCGTCGCTCCGACGATGTTGTTCGCCGTTTTCTTCGACAGGACCGCGACCTTCATGCCGTTTGACAGCTTCGAGCGCACGACGCGGCTCTCGATGTTGGCGATCGTCGGATCGAACGACTCGCCCCGGACCACGGACACCTTGCTCGAGTAGTTGCGGAACGTCTCCGCGAGATCGGGCGTTGCCGGCACCACCGTGCGATCCGGATTCAGATCGGGAATGTAATAGCCGACGGTCCGGTTGGATGGTTTGAAGTACGTCTGCGCCGCATGGACGACATCGGCCGGCACGATGTCCTGAAGCCGATCGTGCTGGAGAAACATCAGGCGCCAGTCACCCTGCGCAATCGCACTGTTCAAGGCGCCGGTCGCAATCCCCTGCGTGTTCGACAGGCTGTTCTCGAGGCCTCGCAGAAAGCTGGCTGGTCACGCGGTCGATTTCTTCGCGCGTGGGTGGATTTTTGACGATGTCGTCCAGCGCCTTGTAAATGGCGTCGCGCGCGGCGTCCAGCGACTGATCCTGATTCAACGTTGCGGAAACGACGACGAGGCCCGGATCGTGCTCCAACTGGAATCCCATGCTGGCCGACTCCGCGAGCTTGGTGTCGACGAGCGCTTTCGCGAGCCGGCCTTCCTGGCCGCCTCCCCCGCCGCCGCGTCCTCCTCGGCCGCCACCGCCGCCGTTCATGACGCCAGACAGCACCTGAAGGACCGAGGCATCGGGATGGCCAGCCGCCACCGCGTGATAGGCAATCATGACGTTCTGCCCTTGCCCGACACGCCGGAGTGAGACGAACCGCTCGCCGTCCTGAGGCGGCTCCACGGTGTAGGTCTGATCGAGCACGCGCGATGGACGCGGCAGCTTGCCCATCGAGTCCGCCACCATCTGCAGTGTCTTCGCTTCATCGAGGCGACCGGTGATCACCAGCACCGCGTTGTCGGGCTGGTAGAACTTCTTGTAGAACTCTGCCAGCCGATTGACCGGCACTTTTTCAAGATCGTCCTTCGATCCGATCGTGGACTTGCCGTAGTTGTGCCAGAGGTACGCCGTCGAGGCGACGCGCTCGCGGAGGATCGACGCGGGATTGTTCTCGCCGCGCTCGAACTCGTTGCGGACGACGGTCATTTCCGTGTCGAGGAGCTCTTTCGTGAACTTCACGTTCACCATGCGATCGGTTTCCAGCCCCAGCGCCCACTTCAGGTTCTCGTCCGTCGCGGTAAAGGTCTCGTAGTAATTCGTGCGGTCGTCCGAGGTCGTGCCATTCCAGGCCGCGCCGCGGGAGACCAGCTCGTCCTTGATGTGCCGGCCGTTGGTAGTTTCGATGAAGTCCATGTGCTCCAGAAGATGCGCCATGCCGGTCTCGCCATACCCCTCGTGTCTCGACCCGACCAGGTAGGTGACGTTGACCGTAATCTTCGGATCGGCCGCGTCAGGGAACAGCAGGACCCTCAAGCCATTCGGGAAGTCGTATTCGGTGATCCCGCCCATCGACGCCTTCTTGACGACGCCTGATGGCACGGTCTGCGCAAACACCGCGCCCAGGGCACACGCGGTCAGGACGATCACAAGCGCAAGCTTTCGGGTCATACGTCTCCTTCTGTGCGCGAATCATACAAAGGGGTGCGCCTCAGCTGCAAACTCGCTTGATCTATAGTTAGCCGTCGATGTCAGCTTCCAGCTTCCAGCTTCCAGCTCCCGGCTTCCAGCTGAGAGAACGGAGGACGCTGAGCTGGCTTCCCCGTCAGTGACTGTTCGAGGAAAGCCCCATGCACAGCCGATCGGTTTTCGCACTGCTGTTAGCCACACTGATGCCCGTCACAATGGCTGCCCAACGGGGCGGCCCGACGGGTCCGCAACAGGCCAGCACGCCCGAGCCGCTGAAGTTCCGATACATGGGACCCGCGCCGGCCGGCCGCATCGCCTCCGTGGCGGGCGTGCCGGCGATCCGAACACCTACTACCTGGGCTCGGCGTCCGGCGGTCTCTGGAAATCCACCGACGCCGGGCAGACCTTCGTGCCGATCTTCGACGACCAGCGATGTCGCCGCGATCGGCGCGATCGCCGTCGCCGACTCCGATCCGAACATCGTCTGGGTCGGCACCGGCGAGCCGTGGGTGATCCGCTACAGCGACGTCATGGGCGACGGCGTCTACAAGTCGAGCCGACGCCGGCAAGACCTGGAAGCACATGGGCCTCGACGAGACCGGCCGCATCTCGCGCGTCCTCATCCATCCCGACGAATCCGAACATCGTCTACGTCTGCGCGCAGGGCCGGCTGACCGGCCCGCAGGAAGAGCGCGGCGTCTTCAAGATCGACCGACGGCGGCGCGAACTGGCAGCGCGTGCTGTTCGTCGATCGGAACACGGGCTGCTCCGGCCTCGACATGGACAAGTCGGATCCCAACACGCTCCTCGCCGGCACCTGGCAGGTCGAGCAGCACACGTGGGCGCAACTGAGCGGCGGGCCCGGCAGCGGCGTCTACATCACGCACGACGGCGGCGCGAAGTGGACGAAGGTGACGACCGGCATGCCGAAGTCGCCGGTCGGCAAGATCGACGTCGCGATCGCGCCGTCGAACCCGCAAGCGCATGTACGCGCTCATTCAGACCGCCGACCAGGGATCGGTCTGGCGCTCCGACGACGCCGGCGCGACGTGGAAGGTCGTGAGCTGGGATCGCTCGCTCATCGGCCGCGCCGGCTACTACATCCGCATGGTGGTCAACCCGCAGAATCCGGACGACGTCTTCATCATCGAGCAGCAGCTTGCACCGCTCGCAGGACGGCGGCAAGAACGTTCAGCGGCAACGGCGGCGCGATTCGCGTTCACGCAGGGACAGGCGAGCTGCGGCGACTGCCACGACATCTGGATCGATCCGAAGGATCCCGTCCGCTACGTCTCGACGGACGACGGCGGCGCGAGCATCAACACGCGACACGGGAACGTCGAGCGTGCCGCTGCCCGAACGGGCAGATGTACCACGTGCACGTCGACAACCGCGTGCCGTACTGGATCTACAGCAACCGGCAGGACGACGGCACGATGCGCGGGCCGATCGACGGGGTCGGAGCAGACCGGCAACGGACGGCTGCCGGAGGACAGCACGATGCCGGCCACTGCGGGTCGGCCGCGGGGCCGCGGTGGCGGTGGCCGGCGGGAGGCGCGGCGGTGCGCCGGCGCGGCGCCTGGCGAGCGCGGCGCCGGGCGCGCGCTGGAGCGGCGCCGGCTGAGACGCTCAGGCCGCCGGGCGCGACCGCCGGAGCCCAGTGGCGCGCAGCGCGCAGTTCGGCGGCGGGCGAGGCGGCGGCAACCAGCTGCGTGGCAGCCGAACATCGGCGGCTGCGAGTCGGGCTTCACGATTCCCGATCCGACCGACGCGAACATCGTCTACGCGTCGCTGCTACGGCAACAAGGTGACGCGCTGGGACGCGCGCACCGGCACGGCGCGCTCGATCGAGCCGTGGATGGTCTCGCTCGACTCGCCGCCGAACGAAGCGAAGTACCGCTGCCACTGGACCGCGCCGATGGCGATCGATCCGTTCGATCACAACAACGTCCTCTACGGCTGCCAGATGATCCTGAAGACCGTCCAACGGCGGTCAGTCGTGGACGGAGTTCAGCCCGGATCTCTCGACGAAGGATCCGTCGCGCATCGTGTCGAACGGCGGCATCGTCGGCGACAACCTCGGCCAGTACGACGGCGAGGTCGTCTGGGACATCGAGTACTCGAAGATCCAGCGCGGTCTGATCTGGGCCGGCACCAACGACGGCAAGCTCTGGTACACGAAGGACGGCGGCGCGAACTGGATCGACGTCACGAAGAACTTCAAGGACCTGCCGCCGTGGGGCACGTTCACGCAGATCTGGCCGTCGACGTTCGATCCGGGCACGGTCTATACGTCGCGTGTCGTTTCCACCTGATGGACGACCGCAAGCCCTACATCTACAAGACGACCGACTTCGGCGCGACGTGGACGAAGATCACCGGCAACATCCCGACGCGGTCATCCGCTCGACTACGTCCTGTCGCTCGTCCGGCAACCCGAACAAGAAGGGCATGCTCTTCGCCGGCACCGGCCGCGCGTTCTACTACTCGCTGGACGACGGCGCGACGTGGACGCGGTTCAAGGACGGGCTGCCGCCGGCGCCGGTCAGCTGGATCACCGTCGAGCCGCGCTTCCACGACGTCGTCGTCTCGACCTACGGCCGCGGCCTCTTCATCCTGCCGAACATCACGCTGCTCGAGCAGACCGGCAGCAGCTGCGCCGGCACCGACGACGGCGCAAGCTGCTACGAGCCGGCGCCGATCGTCCGCCTGGCGCGCAGCGTGTTCACGCAGGCCGGGCGGCCGCACTTCACGTTCTGCGCTGCCGTCGGCGCCGACCGCACCGGTCAAGATGGAGATCCTCGACGCGAGCGGCAAGGTGCATCAAGACGCAGCATGGTCACGGCGCATCAGGGCTGAACGGCGTCGAACTGGGATCTGCGCTACGACGCGCCGACGCTCGTCGCGCTGAAGACGACGCCGCCCGAGAACCCGCACATCTGGGAGGAGCCGCGGTTCCAGGACACGGACATCCGCCGGATCACGCACTGGGGGATCACGCCGCAGACCGGCATTCCGATGGCGGCGCCCGGCAAGTACCAGGTCCGCTTCACGGTCGACGGCAAGGCGCTACACGCAGCCGTTCGACGTGATCAAGGATCCGGCGATCGCCGCGTCGGTCGAGGATCTGACCGACGTCGACGGCGACGCAGGTGCGGATTCGCGACGACATCACGACGACGTCCGACGATGGTCAACCAGATGGAGGTCTGGCGGAAGCAGATCGAGGATCAGGTGAAGGCCAACGCCGGCGAAGGCTGACGTCGTCAAGGCGCTGAGCGATCTCGAACAAGGCGATCCTCGACGTCGAGCTGAAGCTCGTGTCGCGCTCCGAGATGCTCAGCGACGACAAGTACTTCCCTGAGGCCTACAAGGTCTACATGAACCTGATCTGGCTGAGCGGCGGCGTCGGCCAGGGCGCGAGCGACGAAGCCGGCAGCATCGACTACAAGCCGACCGACACGCAGATGCAGGTGCTCGCAGCGTGATCGAGAAGGAGCTGGCCGCGGCGAAGGCCGCGTTCGACAACCTGCTGTCGACGACGTGCCGGCGTTCAACAAGGCGATGAAGGGGAAGGTGCCGGCGATCGAGGCGAAATAGCTGGCCGGCAGCCAGATTCATTGGACACTCCACGTCAGCGCGAACTCGATCGTGCCTTTCGCTTTAGACGCCTTCTCCGCCCGTTCAAGCCACTCTGATGACAACGTCGCCGACATGCCGTCGGTCACATCAAAACCCGAGACCGCGGCGAAGCGGCCTTCCGTCAGGACGATTCGCAAGTGCTCGATGTTGTCGCCCAGCTCCGAAACCGCAGTTTCGTGCTGGTCCAGCGGACGGCTGAAATCCAGGCGCACTCGCAGAGTGTTTTCGTCGGCGCCCCGCAAGATAGACGCGGACGCCCGGATGCCCATCTCCGCAAACAGTCGCGTCAACACGCGGTCGATCGATGTGAATCGCGCAGTCGTCAGAACCAGGAATGGCCGCTCGTCGCGGACGATCGTCGTCCGCACCGGCATCTGCGGATCGAGCGCCGCGAGGCCGCGTGCGGCGCCATGGGTTCCGAGAAGCGCCGCACCGATGTAGCCCTGCTCCTCGATCAGCTGCTTGCCGACCTCGGCCTCGTCCGAGCGAACGTTGGCTTCCGACGTGACCCATTCGACGAAACCGTCCGGTGACAGATAGAGGGTGTGCGACGTCTCCCGTCTGAAGACATCCTGTCGACAGCGCACTGGCGGCCGCCACGAGTCGCTCCGATGATCAATCTTTTCAACATGATGGCAGGTCCTTTCGACCGGGCATCGGGCCTATCCCCGATCGCTCCCTGCCTTGTAGACGGCTTCCTGTGCCCGAACCGAACGGGCCTCGTGATACCTTCCCGGTGGTGTCGCTGGGAATCAGTCGCGAGCTGCTGGACCAGGCGAAGGCCGGCTCCCCCGAGGCTCTCAACCTCTTGTACGAGCGGTGCGCGGGACGGCTTCTCGCCTTCATCCGCCTGCGGCTCGGCCGGGACCTTCGCTCGCGGCTCGAATCGAGGGATATCCTGCAAGCCACGCTCTTGAAATCACTCGACCACGTGAGCGAGCTCAAGGCAGACGAGACCCGATCGGTGATGGCGTGGCTCGCCCGGATCGCTGAAAACGAGATTCGGGACTGCGCAGATTTCCATCACCGGCAGCGGCGCGACGCGGCGCGCGAAACAGCCCTCGAAGACGACGCGCCGTTGCCGGCGTTGACCCGGTCCGCGCTCTCGCGCGTGATCATGGGGCAGCAGGCCGAGCAACTCGAGCAGGCTCTCGAATCGCTGTTGCCGGCTCATCGCGAAATCATCCTGCTGCGAAAATTCGAAGAACTGTCGTTCGCCGAGATCGGCCGGCGGCTCGGCAGGACCGAAGACGCGAGCCGCATGCTCCTCGCACGGGCCATGACCGCGCTGACGCTGAAGATGTCGGAAATCCCCCGATGACCACGACGTCCGCGGAGCTCGAATCGAGACTCGGGCGATTCGTCGAGCACCATGTCCTCCACGGCGAGCGGCTGGCAGTCCAGGACTTGTGCGCCGATCGGCGCGACCTGGAAGAGCCGTTGCGCGCCCTGATCGACCAGTACCTCTCAATCACCACGTCACTGGATTCATCCGAGGAGATTTCCGCCGCGGCGACAAGCCCGGGCGCCTCGACGCTGCCGTCGTTCGACGGCTTTCAGACGATCGAGCGCATCGGCGCCGGTGGCATGGGCGAGGTCTTCAAGCTCCGCGACCTGAAGCTCGATCGCATCGTCGCAGCGAAGGTCCTGCGATCGGATCGCCAGGGCGGCTTGAACCGTGGCATCAACAGCTTCCTGCACGAGGCCAGAGCACTTGCGCTTTTCACGGATCGCCGGATCGTCCAGATCCACGAGTGCCGCGTCGATCGAGAGCCAGCCGTCATCATCATGGAGTTCGTCGACGGCTTCGAGCTCGGGCGAGTCGGACCGTCGCTCGAATTCGCACAGCGCGCCAGGATCCTGCTCGAGATCTGCGACGCCCTGCACCACGCGCACGAACTCGGCATCCAGCATCGCGACCTGAAGCCTTCGAACATCATGCTCGATGCGAAGCTATCGCCGCGCATTCTCGATTTCGGTCTCAGCGCGAGCGATCCGACGCGCGGGCACTTCATCGGCACACTGCCGTACGTCGCCCCAGAACAGCTGGATCCGTCGCGGCTGATCGACGCGCGGACTGACGTGTACGCGCTGGGCGTGATTCTCTACGAGCTTCTCTGCGGCCGGGTGCCGTACGCCGGTGACGATCTCACGGTTGCGGATCTGATACGGCGCGGAACACCGCGGCTCCCGATTGAAATCGTCCCTACCGTGCCTGAGCCGCTGCAGGCCATTGCCCTGACGGCGATGGAGCCTCAGCCGTCGGCCCGCTACCAATCCGCGCTCGACATGGCGGCCGATCTGCGGCGCTACCTGTCCGGCTTTCCGGTTCGCGGGCGCCCGTCCATTTACGCGAGCACGCTTGGTTCGCGCGCGCGATCGCATCTCGACGAAATCACGGAGTGGCTCCGGCTCAGGCTCCTCTATCCGCATGAAGCCGACCGCCTGCGGTCGGCCTACCGCGCGCTGGACGCACGCGAGGAAGACTGGATCGTCGAGAGCCGAGCGCTGACCTACACGCAGATTGCGCTGTACCTCGGCGCGTTCCTGCTGCTCTGCGGCAGCCTGTTCTACTTTGTTGCGGCGCGCTGGTACGAACACGTCCACGGCGTGCTGCGCCCGTTCTTCGTGCTGGCGCTGCCGTTCATCGGGCTGAACGTCGCGGCACATCACTTGTACCGCCGCGAACACAAAGCCGTCGCCGTCGCGTTCTACCTCGCCGCCATCGTGCTGCTCCCGCTCTTCCTGTTGATCCTGTTTCACGAGACACATCTGCTCGTCGCGGCGGCCGGCGATCCGCGTCAGCTTTTCGACGACGGCGTCGTGTCGAACAGGCAGCTGCAGTTCACGTCGCTCGTGGCGTGCGCGTGGTGCGGCTGGCTCGCGCTCCGCACGCGGACCGCCGCGCTGAGCACCGTCTTCACCGTGCTCGCGCTCGTGTTCACGCTCGCGGTCATCTCCGACTTTGGCCTGCGCGGGGCAATTGTAGGTCGGCGGTGGGACCGGCTGGCCGTCCGGCTGTTTCCGCTGGTCGTAGCCTACGCGCTTGGCGGCGCATCGGCGGAGAGGACGGGACGGTCGTGGTTCAGCCGTCCGCTGTATTTCGGCAGCGCCGCGCTTTTCGTGTGCGTGCTCGAGCTTTTCGCACTGGATGGCCGTGCCCTGCGTCAGCTCGGTGGTTTTTCGCTGGCGCCGTGGCAGTCGCCGACGGTCACCAGTCCGACGCTGCTCGACACGGTCGCCGTCATGACACTGAACGGGGCGATTTTCTACGCGATCGGCGACCGCCTGGCCCGGTTCGGATCGCAGCAGTCACAGGCCGCTGCACAGTTGCTGTTCGCGCTGTCGCCTTTTGCCCTCCTGCATCCGCTCGGATACCTGGTGCGGACGAACGAGTACTCGCTCCGCGCCGACTGGCTGTATGCGGCCTGTGCCACCGCAATCATGCTCCTCAGCCAGCGTCGTCAGCGCCGCAGCTTCTATTACGCGGGAATGCTGAACCTCGGAATCGCGCTGTTCCTCATCGCCTCGCATCGCGAGTGGTTCGAACGACCCGGCTGGGCGATCGCCGTCATCTCCGCCGGCCTGATCGCGCTCGGCGCCGGGTTCGCGTTGGATCGGACGGAGCGGCTGCGCCGCTCCTAACACCTCAGGTTCTACGGGGTTCTGCAGGGTTCTACGAGGTTCTGCAAGGTTCGTTCGGGGTTCTACGAGGTTCGTGCGCCGAACCAGAACGAACCCTGTAGAACCCAGTAGAACCTGGCAGAACCAAGTAGAACCTTTAGTTAAGTCCTAATATCCCGATGCCGGCGCTTCGTTGCCGACGAACACGCCATTTTTCCAGGTGTTAAGGCAGAGGGGGTGCGTGAAGACGTCAGCGCCGTTCGTCGCGGTGTAGTGGATGTCGTCGACCAGCGCTCCGCTCGGCGGGTTGAGCGACGCCAGGTCGCGAACGCGCTTCGCAATTTCGTGATCGGTGCACGACGTGTCGCCGCTGATCCCGAGACCGCCGATGATGTTTCCATCGCCGCTATAGAGCGCCACGCCACCGCCGAAAAAGATCAACCCGCCGGCAATCTGTTCCTTTCCCCCGCCCTGTCCCGATGGCGGAGCCAGGAACTTGGATTCGAACAGGTTCGATTGGCCGAGGCTCCAGAGCGAGTGCCCGGGCTGGGTGAAGGTGTACAGCATCGCGGTGGACAGCGCGAGGCTATCCAGGCTGAACGCGTTCGCGGTGTAAGCCTTCGCTTTCGCTATGGCCTGGCTGCCGGGCCAGACCTGCGACGGATCCGGGGTAGACGTCGCGGCTGCGCAGAACTCACCGTCGCGATTGACCACCGCGGCCCACATGCGCACACCGTGGAACAAGCCGCCGGCGTCGCCGCCAGTCGAAGGCGCGTTTGTGAGGAATCCCCTCAGCGCCGCTTCGTTCGGGAGACCGTTGCAACGCCCGGCCGCCGCCGCAGACGCAGGCGTGACAGGAAGCGCAACCGAGTAACCGACCACAAAGACGATGGTGAGGAGCGTTGCGGACGAGAGACCCAGGAGGATTCGACGAAACATGACTGACTCCTTCTCCGATAAGCAGACTTGGTTCTACAGGGTTCTACGGGGTTCGTTCGGTGTTCTACAAGGTTCGTTCGGGGTTCTACGAGGTTCGCCGCGCAGAACCCGGCAGAACCTGAACGAACCCCGCAGAACCCCGCAGAACCTTGCAGAACCCAGCAGAACCTGATGGTTTTAGAGGCAGGCGATGCAGTCGATCTCGACGAGCGAGTTGCCGGGGATCCCTCCAGCTGCCGCGATCGTGGTGCGCACACCGGGCTCGGGCCCGAACTTCCCTTTGAACACGGCGTTCATCGCGTCGTAGTCCTTCAAGTCGTTGAGATAGACGTTGACCTTCAACACTTTCTCCATCGACGACCCGCAGGCTTCGAGCTGCGACTTCATCTGCTCCAGCACCTTCGTAGTGTGCACCGTTATATCGCCGGCCTGGTGATATCCGATCCCCGAAATGAACACCAGATTCCCGTATAAGACCGTGCCGTTGAACATCGGTGGATTCGCCGGATCTGGCGGCTTGGCGTTGGGGCCGCGGAACACTTTCTTCACCGGCTTGTCCGACGTGCCCTGTGCGCGCGCGACTGTTGGCGCAGCCACCGCTGCGGCCGCGACCGCCACCGCTGGCGCCCTCTTCAGGAACGCTCTCCGATTCTGTGTTCGTCTGTGCTCGTCTGTGGCCTTCGACTTCGGCATCATCTACCTCCTGATTGGTGTCGGAGCCGGCGGAGCGCCGCCCCGGCCGCGTTGCCCCGGTGTTGTTCCACGTGCCGGATTGAGCCCGTCCCATCGGCCGTCGCCTATTGGACCGTATCCCGCCGGCAGGGTCGTCCAGTCCGGCCGGGAGATCCCGTTCAGGTCGTACACGACCCTGCCATCCTTCACCGTCAGCTCGCACATGAGCCGCTCGGTCGAATCCATGCGCGCGCCGTTCATGTCGACCAGGCCAAAGCGGCCCTTTTCAACACGCAGCACCGCGATATCAGCGACCGCGCCGACCGACAGATGACCCAGTCCATCCTGCTTGATCTCGCGCGCGGGGTTCCACGTCGACTTCGCAATCACATCGTCGAGCGACAGGCCCATCGCGAGGAACTTGTCCATCACGTTCAGCATGTCCTTCATGCCGGTGTTCATGCTGCCGATGTGCAGGTCGGTCGAGATCGAATCGGGAAGGAATCCTTCCTTGATGGCCGGCACGGCGATCCGCCAGAGAAAACTGCCGCCGCCGTGGCCCACGTCGAAGATCACCCCGCGCTTCCGGCCTTCGATCAGTCCGGGATTCACGTGGCCTGACGGGTCGAGCTCGCCGCGCAACCCAGAGTAGACGTGCGTGTAGATGTCGCCAGGCCGCAGCTTCTTCGTCACGAGCTCGGCGACTGGACGCTCCGGCTTGTTGGCACCGAAGTCCACCATCACCGGGATGTTCGCGATCGTGCCCGCCTCGACGGCGCGCTCGACCGGCGCCCACTCGGGCCCCGAGTAGTGCGCGGTCTTGACGCCGATGATCAGGCCTGGAAACCGCTGCGCCATCTCGGCCGTCGGCTTCGCCTCCATATCGGTCAGGTCCTGCTCGAACTTCCCGCCTCGCATTCCGTTGCCGACGATGTTGATGAAGGCGAGAATCCGGGTTTTCGATCGATCGATAATCCGCTGCTTGAAGTCTTCGAAGTTCCGCCAGCCCGCGCATCCGGCATCTGCAACCGTCGTCACACCGACCCGGAACGTGAAGCCATCCGGAGGCAGGCTGTTGTCGCCAGCGTAAGATCCGCGCTCCCCTGTGCCCGTGTAGGTATGCGCATGAATGTCAACGAGGCCCGGCGTGACGTACAACCCGGTCACGTCGACCGTCTTCAGCGCATCCGCAGGATTGAGCTTCGCCTCGACCGCAGCGATCTTTCCGCCCGCGATTGCGACATCGCGGACGGCGCTGATCTTGTTCCGCGCGTCGACGACATGGCCGCCTCGCAGCAGGAGATCGTACTTCGGAGCTGCCGGGGACTGGGCAGGCTGCTGTGCGGCGTCAAAGGAGAAAGGCACAAGGAAAAACGCAAAAGGCACGAGAAACATCCAACGGCTGGCTACCCCTTTCATCGCTCAGCCCCTTCGCCCGCCACTGCGGCGGCTCGCGGTCCATGTTGCGGCCAGGGTACTCGCCCATGTCGAGCGGCCCGCTGATTTGATCTCCGGAGACCTTTCCGACGAACGTCAAGTTGACGGAGTCGCCGTGCTGCTCACCGTAGGCGCTTCGGATCCGGACATTGTCGCCATCGATCGTGCCGGTGATCTCGCGGGTCATGAACTCACCCTGGTGGAATCCGCCCAGATCGTTCCCGTTCTGCGTCAAGTGCAGCGTGTGCGACGAGGTTGCGGCGGCGTACTGAATCTTCACGTTCCATTGGCCCGTCAGGTTGTGGGAGGTCACACCCGGTGTGGTCGATTCAGTCTGGGCCGGCGGTTTCGACAACACGGTGACAAGCCGATCGGCGATGACCTTCTCATCTCCCAGAGCCATCATGTACGGCGTGACGCGGACTCCGGTTTGACTGCCCTGCGGCCCGCCACGCGCGGCGTCGAGTGTGATACGGGGTTCGCCGTCGAATAGCACACGCGCGACGGTCTCTCCGGCGGTGGCAATCTTCTGCCGATCCCACAGAATCGTCAGCGACGGCGTGCGGTTCGATAAGCCGTTCGGCTGGCTGATCGACGCCGTGACTCCGGGCACTGTGGAGACCCGCTGGCTGATGTGGTCGAGCCATCCGGTCCAGCGCTTCCACTCCGCATCGTGGTCGCGCTTCACCCACATCTCGACCGCCATCAGCATGCCGATCGCATCCTCCTTGCCGACCTTGAGCGATCGGGTAAAACCATGGTGTGGTGCGCTGTGAACCCACGCGGCCTTGACCAGATCTTTGCGGCCAAGGATCAGTCCAGCCGTCTGCGGTCCCCGGATGCACTTCCCACCGCTGTAGGCGACAAGCGTGGCGCCATTCTGCAGATGCACGTTCGGAATCGTGAGGATTTCGGCCGCCGCATCCACCAGAATCGGGACACCCTTCGCCTTCGCAATCGGCGCGATGGCTTTCACGCTGAGCGGACTGTTGTCGGCGTTCGGTCCGGCGAGAATGTAGATCACCGCGGTTCGCGGCCCGAGCGAGGCCTCGAACTCCGCCATCGTTGAAACCTCGACCACCCGGACACCGACCGCACGCAGCGCGGCGTCGTACACATTGCGTGAATGCGTCGGGATGATCGCTTCGTCCTTCGGGAAGCCGCTCAGGTTCGGCAGTCGGACGTGAAGATCGGGATTCCCGCCGGCGACGCACGCGCACGTCGCGAGCATCAGTCCGGCTGAACAGCCGTTGGACACGAGCCCCCACTCGGCGCCGGTGAGTGTCGCGAGCCGGCCGCCTACGGCTTCGCTCAACTCATCCAGGTGCACGTACTTCTGCGCCGCCTGATCCATCGCGGCGCGCACCTCCGGAAGCATCGTCGAACCGCTGATGATCGTGAAGGTGCCACGGGCGTTGATGAGTGGCCTGACACCGATCGACTGGTAGATGTCCGCCCCGAGTTTGAGCGCGCCGGCGCCCGCCGGCGAAACGGCGCCAGCTGCCGGCGGCGATTGAAGAGCGGCCTTCAACGTGCCGGGAAACGCCACCAGGCTGCCAAGGATGCCGCCACGGCGGAACAACTCACGGCGGGTGATGGTTGATTGGCTCATCGGGGAAAGCTCCTTTTGAAATCCGACACGGAGGAAACGGAGGACACGGAACAAGCCGTGCCCTCCGTAATCTCCGTCGGCTCCCAGTTAGAAGAAGAACTTCAACACCATCTCCACGGTGCGCGCCGTGCTGACGGTGCTGGTGATCTGGCCAAACGTGGTCGTCGTCGCGATGTCGCGGGCCGGCGGACCGAAGCTCGGCGTGTTCGTCAGATTGAACGCTTCGGCACGGAATTCGAAGTAGCGCGGACCGCCGAAGCTGAACTGCTTCGCCAGGACCGCATCAACGTTCTGGTATCCGGGTGCCCGTGCCACACCGACCGGGCACTTCCCGAACGTGCCCAGAGGAGCGGCTGCAAACGCGTTGATGTCGAGCCAATGCGCAATATTCTGATCGGATGGGACCGGATCGCCGACGCAATTCGGTCGTTCGTTGCCACGCTGTCCCTGAAGCGACCGGGCGCGAGTGTCGACGACGGTGATCGGGAAGCCAGAGCGCAACTGAAGGATTCCGCTCAATCTCCATCCGCCGATGATCGCGTCGGTCACCGTCGACGCATCACTCGCCCATTTCCGTCCCTTTCCCCACGGCAGCTCGTAGTTGGCCGAAAAGACGAAATTGTGTCGTGCGTCAAAGAACGCTGGCCCGTAGTTCGCCTCCGGGTCGTAGGTATTCGCCCAGTACGCGCCCTCGGCCGCGACACCACCGGAGCCGTCGTACCCAAGGTTGTTGCTGCGCGTTCTGCTGAGAGTGTAGGAGGCGAGGTACTCGACCCCCTTCACAGCCCTCTGCCGCAGGCTCACCTGCAGGCCGTTGTAGTCGCTGTGTCCGCGCGACGCCGTTGTCGAAATGTTCGTGATGAGCGGCGCAGTGGCGTACAGCGGCCGCCGCTGCTGGGCCGGTAACCAGGTTGACGTGTCGCTGCCGACACCTGCCAGTGGCTGATTGCCCTCCACGGGCGTCACAAGGTGTGTCGCGTGGTTCCCGACGTAGCCGACATTCGCCGACATCGATGGCGTCAAGAGGCGTTCGACGAAGATATTCCACTGCTGCGTGAACTGCGGGCGGAGATTCGGATCCCACGCCCGCACCTGACCGGACGGCTGATCGAGCGGCTTCAGCTCGGCAAAGCCAGTCGTCAGCGTGCCCGGGCCGCTGGTCACATCGTAGTTGACGGCCGACTCGAAGAACCCCGGCGGGTTCAACGGCAGCCGCAGGTTAGCGCCTGTGCCTTCCATGTACTGAGAAATGCCGTAGGCGCCGCGCACAACCCACGCCTCGCTCGGCCGCCACGCGGCCCCGAGTCGCGGCTCGAATCCTTTCTTGTAGGGGTTGTAGAGCGCACGAGACTCGAGAGAACCGTCCTTGGCAAGAGTCTCCAGGCCCGTTTTCAGATCGAAGTTGCCCTGCCGGTTGTCTTTCTCGACGACCGGCTGTGTGTACGCCCACCGCATGCCAAGATTCAGCGTGACCGCCGGCGTCATCTTGAAGTCGTCCTGGACGTAGAGGGCGGAACGGTTGTGCAGGTGCGTCCACGGATCGGCGAGGCTGCCACGGCCCTTGCTGCCGACCTGGTCGAGAAGGAAGTCGGAGAACGCTGCGCCAGAGAATGCCCCCGTGTACCCGAAGAGTCCAAGCAGCCCGTTGTTGCCGGCGTAGAAGCGCTGCTGGCTATAGTGATACAAATTGCCGCCGATCTTCAGTGAGTGGCTCCCCTTCAGCCACGTAACCTTTTCATTGAACTGGTAGGTTTGATCAAGCGTGTTGGTGTCGGAAGCGCCTGCGCCAAGTGACGACAACCCGTTGCCCAACCCGATCGAGCTGAGTCCCGGAATCGGCTGTCCGCCGGCAATCCCAAACGTGGCGTTCGCGTCGCCGATGCCGGCCCAGTCGAGCGTGTCGCTGACGATCGTGATCCTGTTGTAGCCGACGAGCACTTCGTTGACGAGCGACTGGTTGAACACGTGATTCCAGTTGCCGGCAACGTTCCGGAACGGGGCGGTCGTCAGGTTGCCGAGCAGAAGCGGGATCGCGCGCTTGTTGTTCTTCGACTCGTATTCGGCGATTGAGACGCGTCCGAAGATCTTGTCGTTTGGCGACACGTTCCAGTCGACACGACCGTCGCCCTGGTTGGCGTGAATCGTTGTCAACGTCTCGCCCACGTAGTTGCCGGTGACGCCGGTCACAGAGCGGTTCGGCAGTGGGTAGAGCGCAAGATTGTTCACAATGCCGTTGGCGATGCCACTAATCCGCCCCGCGGGTATCTGATTGCCGGCGAACGCGATGCCCGTCGCCGGATCCTTGAGCGCGGTGGTGATACTCGACAGATCGCCGTGCCGCCATGAATCGGGCGCGACCGAAATCGCTTCCGACCCCGGGGCATTGAATTTGGTCCCCTGGTAGTTCCCGAAGAAGAACAGCTTGTTCTTCATTAATGGTCCACCGAGCGTGCCACCGTAGATGTCCTGGCGTCGCTCAGGCTTGGCCGCGTGCGAACGATTGTTCGACCACGAGTTCGCGTCCATCGAGCTGTTGCGGTAGTACTCGAAGACGTTGCCGCGGAACTGGTTTGACCCCGACTTGATGACGTTGCTGATGACCGCGCCGGCGACGTTGCCGGTATCGGCGGCGTAGTTGTTCGTCTCGACGCTGATCTGCGCGAGCGCATCCGGGCTGGGCTGATACGCAACCAGGTTATCGATCGACTCATTCATGTCGACGCCGTCGATCGTGTAGTTGTTGGTCTGCTCACGATTGCCGTTCACGTACGGGCGGCCGCCGCCGCCGGTATTCCGAACACCGGTAAACGTGCTCGGGTTCGGCGAGACGACACCCGGCAGCAGCAGCGAGAGCTGGCCCGCATTGCGCCCGTTGAGCGGCAACGCACTCAGCGTCGTGCCAGAAATGACCGATCCGACCGTCGCCGTCTCCGTCTGCATGACGGGCGTGTCGCTCGTCACGACGACCGTTTCCTCGACGGCGCCGATCTGGAGCTTGAAGTCCAGTCGCACGACCTGCTTGGCTTCCATCGCGAGCGGCTTTGAGGCGGCGGTCTTGAACCGCGACAACTCCGCCTTGATGACATAGGTCCCGACGGGAAGAGAGGTCATCGTATATGAGCCGGCGTCGTTCGAGACGGCGGTGTACTCGACGTTGGTGGCCTGGTTGGTGGCCGTGACGGTCGCTCCAGGAACAGCGGCGCCAGTTTCGTCAGTGACGATGCCCGTCAGGGACGCGGCGCCCGTTTGAGCCCCGGCAGTGGCCGGAGCGAGTAAGCCGAGGAGTAGGACTAAGGGAACCCACACACGAACTCGCGACGTCTTCATGGTGCCTCCTGCGCTGACACGTCGTCCGCCAACGCACGCTCGAAAGAACGGCGAACGAGCTCAGCCGCGTGGACCGTTTAACGGGTAAACATGGCCCAGCTGGGCCGGGGAGTCAAGTGACGACGGGAGGGACAAGGGACACGGGACAAAGCAGAAGGCCAAGGCGAAAGGCTCATTTGTCCACAAACGTCAGCTCACCAAACTTTTCAAATTCGTGAAAGCTCGGGCCTACCCGCGCCCAGTCCCACTGGGTGGTCTTGCCGTCGTCGTGATCCATACGATAGAAGTTCGCGCGCCATTTGGTGCCGGCCTTCGGCGGAACGTTCTGTAGGGGACGCAACAACGCGTACGGAATGACGAACTCCGCGCGCCAGCCCTGAATCGACGCACCGGACTGCTTCGGTCCACCCATGATGGCCGTTGCCGTACGGGTCTTTCGGTCCTTTTCGTAATCCCACGGGCGCCAGCCGAGAAATTGGCCGCCGAAATTCGGAATGAGGATCGGCAGCTCTTTGTTGAGCGGCGAGATCTCGTATTCGAAGTACACGGGATACCGTTCGTCCGGCCAGAGGAATACCTCGAAGACGTCCTCGGTCCACAGGTGGGCGAAATCCTCCGTGAGAGTGGCGGTCAGCTTCTTATCAGTGCCCTCCATCAGAAAGTACATCCCTGTTTTCGAGTAGAGCACCTTGATACGCGTGTCGTACGGATGCCCGTCCGCCTGGCGGCGCTGCAGCGGCGTCCATTCGACGGCTTTCCAGGCGGCGTTATCGCCGGCGCCGGTGACTTCGAAATCATCGGTGAGCTTCACGGACAACTGGGGGCGCGTTGAAGATTGTGTCTGCACGGCATCATGATAGCCACCGGCTGGCGCCGTGAGGTAGGAAGCGGCAAGACAGAGCCAAAACGCTGCGCGGGTCATGCTGATCTCCTTCAATACGTCCCGTTGCGCGAGGCCGAGATTATAGCGTTTAAAGGATCGCAGGGCGGCCCGGCCGGACACCAATCAGGCAACCGTTGGAGAATAATGACAGGACAGACGATGGTGACTCGCCAGAACGCTGACCCTGCCCCCTCGGCACTTCTTGCTCCCCCCATCGAGCCGATGCTGGCGAAGCTCGCCGAGGAGCTGCCTGCGGGCGGCGGGTACCTCTACGAGCCGAAGTGGGACGGCTTCCGCGCCATGGTCTTTCGCCGCCATGACGACGTTTACATCCAGAGCCGTGACCTGCGTCCGCTCGATCGCTACTTTCCGGACTTGCACGACGTGTTCTTGAAGCAGCTGCCCCCGGGCTGTGTGCTCGACGGAGAAATCGTCATCGCGGGTCCGAAAGGCCTCGACTTCGACGCGCTGCAGCTGCGGCTGCACCCCGCCGCGTCACGCGTGGCCAAGCTCGCCGCCGAAAGGCCGGCGGCTTTCGTCGCGTTCGATCTTGTGGCGGTGGATGGGAGGGATGTACGCGGGGCGCCGCAACGGGAGCGCCGGAAGGCACTCGAAGCCCTGCTTGCGGCGACGACGCCTCCGCTGCACCTCACGCCCGTGACCACGGACCGGTCGGTCGCCGTACGGTGGCTCGACGAGTTCGAAGGCGCCGGCCTCGATGGCGTGATCGCGAAGCCGGAAGCCGGCACCTATCAGCCCGGCAAGCGCGCGATGATCAAAGTGAAGCATGCGCGAACCGCCGACTGCGTGGTGGCCGGGTTCCGGTGGCACAAGAGCGGCAGGGACCGCGTCGGCTCGCTCCTGCTTGGCCTCTACGACCACAAGGGCTCGCTCCATCACGTCGGCGTGACGTCATCGTTCACGATGGCGATGCGGAAGCAGCTCGTCACGGAGCTCGAACCACTTCGAACGGATGCCCTGAAGAACCACCCGTGGCGCGAATGGACGGTCCCCGAAGGGCACGAGATGACGCGCATGCCGGGCGGTCAGAGCCGCTGGAGCGCCGGCAAGGATCTGTCCTGGGAACCGCTGCGAATCGAACGCGTCTGCGAGGTGAAGTACGACCACATGCAGGGTGATCGCTTCCGCCACGGCGCAGTGTTCCTGCGCTGGCGCCCCGACAAGCCGCCGGCGGACTGCCGCTACGATCAGCTCGAGGTCACCAAGCCATACGAGCTGGAGCGGGTCTTCGGGGCACGCTCGTAGGGCGGGGCTCTTTTCCCTTTTTACTTTTGCCTTTACATCGTCAGAACAGAATCTTCCCTCCGAGCTGCACTTGCCGCATGCTGCCGGCGGATGTGATGCGGCCAAAGTTGGCGGCGGCAAACGTCGTATTCGGATTGCCGTAGTTGACGTTGTTGAAGATGTTGTAGCACTCGGCGCGGAACTGGAACCGCGCGCCGCCGCCAATCGGCAGGTTCTTCATGAACGAGAGATCCGTGCTGACGAACCCCGGCCCTCGCAGCACGTTGCGCGGGGCATTGCCGAAGGTGAACTGGGCCGGCAGCGCGAAGGCCGTCTGATCGAAGCAGTTCATCAGCTGGCGCCGCTTGGTCGGATCGGGGTCCGCCACGCAATTCATGTCGGGCACGGAACCGACGAGGTCCGGCCGTTGCTGGCCCGTGATCCCGATGTTCGCCCGGTCGGTGCTGAGCGTGACGTTGAGCGGCGACCCGCTCTGAATCGTCGTCACGCCCGAGACCTGCCATCCGGCGACGAGATATTTCAGCAGCGGCTGCGACGAGGACTTCAGGAACGGAATGTCATAGAGATAGCTCGCCACGAACCGGTGCGGAATGTCCCAGCTGGCCGGGCCGTAGTCCCGCCAGATGTCGTAGTTGTCCATCGTCTGGCCGCCGCCGTTGGAGTGCGTGGACATGTCGCGCGTGCGCGACCACGTGTAGTGCGCGTCGGCCTGCAGTCCTTTGTACATCCGCTGACGCAGTCCGACCGTGACGGCATCGTAGTCCGCAATCAAGTCGTTCATGATGATGCGGCGACTTCTGAACAGCGACGTCGGCCGCCGTGGATCGACCGCGCCAGCACCCGGCGTCGGCGTGTTGTTGAAGAAACTGCGATCGAGATGGCTCGTGTTGGAACCCACATACTCGATATTGACCGCGCCACTCGCCCACAGCTCCCGCTGCACGTCGAAGCTCCACTGATCCTTCCGCGCGTTCGGAAGATGCCGCGTCGGCGAGATCATGTCGGGCGCTGCCGACGGGCCGGCGACGCCGGTGGGATGCTCGAACGACAACGTCGGGTTGGCCGGATCGGACGTGTAGGTCGACACGACGGCCAGCGGCGGATTGTTGGTCAGGAACGTGAACGAGTTCATCTGGTTCGGGTTGTAGTAGATGCCGTAGCCGGCGCGCACCACCGTCTTTTCGCTGAGGCGATAGGTCGCGCCCAGACGCGGCGCGAAATCCTTGTTGTTCGGCTCGGTGAACTCGAACCCTTTGACCGGGTAGGCCGACAGGTTCGGCGAGGGAATGATCGTCAAGAAGTCCTCAGCGAGCATGTCCGCCACGCCGGCATACGTCTGCACCGGTGTGCTCCGCTCGTACCGCATGCCGAGACTCAGCGTCAGGTTCCTCTTCACCTGCCAGGTGTCGTTGACGAAGAATCCGTTGCGCCAGCCGCCCACGTGCCCCTGAATCTGGTCGGTCGGCGGAATCACCGTCCGCGGCAGCCCCAGCATGAAGTCGGCCATGGAGTAGCCGCTGATATCGCCGGTGAAGTTGAACAGTCCGCGCGGATCGTTGGCCGCTCGCCGGCCGGTCGCCAGCCGGCGCAGATCGAATCCAGTCCGCACGTTGTGCGAGCCGCGGTTCCAGGCGAGGACGTCCGATGCCTGGAATGTCGTGTCGAACTGATACCAGTTCGTTCCACTGGTCGCCAGGCCGCTGAAGTTGCTGACGTTGACGCTCGGAAGACCGGGATTGCTGTATTTCGTGTCGCCGTCGAACCCGGGGATGCCGAGCGCCGTTCCGGCACCCTGCTGATTATTGACGGAGAACTGATTCAGCGTGTCGAAGTCGAGACGGTGGTAGCCGATCCGAAAATCGTTGAACAGGGTGGGCTTCAGCGTGTGGGTGTAGGTGAAGAGCGTGTTCTTGTTCACCCGCGGCTGCGTCACGCCAGGGCTGGAATCGCGCCGATATGGTGTTGAGGCTGTCGTGCCAGTTGTAGCGGACATACAGCCGGATCTTGTTGCCGACGTTCTGATCGACGCGGCCGAGGAACTGATCGATGTTGTCCTTGTTCGAGGACGTCGTCGCCAGGTTATTGGCCGTCCCGGTGGCGTTCGCCGCCGGGTAGTACTGCAGCAGGTCCAGCGAGACCGTCGACAGCATCGACTGCGGAATGATGTTGCCCGCAAAGTTCTGGCCGGTGAACGGATTCTTGATCGGCGTGCTGATCTCGGAGAAATTTCCCTGGCGCATCAGCGCCGTCGGGACTGAGCCGGTCGTCGGGCTGAGCGACTCGGCGCGCACGCCTTCGTAGGCGCCCATGAAAAAGGTCTTGTTGTGGCCATCATAGAGGCCCGGGATCACCACCGGCCCCTCGACCTCGAAGCCAAACTGATTGCTGCGCAGCGGGTTCTTCGGATTCGCCGGGTTCTCGTACCATCCGCGCGCATTGAGCGAATCGTCCTTGAAGAAGTTGAAGGCGGACCCGTGCAGCCTGTTGGTGCCGCTCTTGGTGACCACGTTGATCGCGACGCCCAGATACGACCCGTACTCGGCCGAAGTGCTCCCGGTCTGGACCTGCACCTCTTCGACCGCATCGGCAATCGGCCGCATGCTGGTCGAGGCCAGAAGGTTGGCCGAGGAGTTGATGCCGTCGAGCGACAGGCTGTTCTGAATCTCCCGCTGACCGGCGCCTCTGAAGCTCAACCCGATGTCGCTGTTGATGCCGGCCAGCACCCCGGGAGTCGTGCCGCGAGACTCCACACATTGCGCCCGTTGAGCGGCAGTTCCACGATCGCCCGCTTGCCGATCGTTTCCGAGACGACGGCGCTGTCGGTGTTCAGCAGCTGCGCCTTGGCCTCGACGTTCACCGACTCGGTCAGGCCGCCGACCTTGAGCACCGCGTTCGTGCGCACGACCTGGTTGTTGCCGACTTCGACGCCGCTGGCCTTGAAGGTCTGAAAGCCCGACAGCGAGATCGTGATCTCGTAGGTGCCGGCGCGCACGAACTGGATGTTGTAGTAGCCGTCCGAGTTCGTCGTCGCTTCGTACGTATCCTTGGTGCCGGTGTTGACGGCAATGACCTGCGCGCCCGGAACCACGAGATTGCCGCTGTCGGTCACCGTGCCGACCAGCGCGGTTTGCGAGGCCAGCTGCGCCCACGCGCTGGTGGCCAGAAGTAACCCGAGACACAGAAACGACGAGATGCGACGTAGCATTCTCCTCCCCCGCTTTCTGCGTATACGGGCGGGGTGATCCCACCCGCGGCGTTCAATTCTCTAAAGTGACGTGGTTCGATCGAGTTCCTGACGCAGGCGGCGAGCGACGATCTTCTCTTCGCCCGGCTGCATCATCCAGACACCAACGACGAGCGACTCCCCCTCGGCTCGGATGGCGATCGACGGTTCTCCTTCCAGCATGGCGCGGACGACCGCCGCGGCCTTCAATGGTTTCGTCGCGGCATCCCAGGTCACGCGGACATGCGGGACATGGTTCGCAACTTCCGGAACGAACACTTCAGCCTTGACGCCCGTCGCCGACGCGGCGCTCGCGCGGATCACCTCGGCGCGGCGCTCGAACTCGCGCCCCTCCTTCGCATGATCCTTCGCGACGAACAGCTCGAGCGCGGCGAGCATCCCGACCATTTCTTCCTTATTGACTTTCATCCCGCGCCCGATGGCATTGCCGTTGGGCGATCCGTTCATCCGCGCCGCCGCGATGAGCGGTTTCTTGCCGAGCAGCAACCCGGCGCTCTGCGGCCCGCGGATGCCCTTCCCGCCCGAGAACGCCACCAGGTCGAATCCCATTTCGGTGTACTTCCACAGATTCTCGACCGGCGGCACGTCGGCGGCCGCGTCGTTCATCGTGGGGACGCCATGTTTGCGGCCAAGCTCGGTGAATTCCCGGTCCTGAATCCGCCCTTCCTTGTTGTTGTTGTTGTAGAAGAGCATCATCGCGGTCTTGTCGTTCACCGCGCGCTCCAGATCCTCGCGCGTCTCGACTTCGACCAACCGGACGCCGCAATTGCGCAGGGCGCGGTCGTAGCCAAACCGGTGCGCTTTCTGGATGATCACCTCGCTCTTCATGTGCGCGAGGTCAGGCACGTCGCCGATTTTCTGCCGGTCAGTTCCGGTCAGCACGCCAGCCGTTCCGAGCGTCAGTGCCGACGCCGCACCGCTGGTCACCATCGCCGCTTCGGCGCGTACGAGCTTCGCGATGCGCTCACCAACGCGATCGTGCAGCTCGTCCAGCATCACGTACTGCTTCGACGCGTAGTTGATGGCGTCCATCACTTCCGGCGGCATCAGCGACGCGGTCATCGCGGTGTAGGTGCCGGAGGCGTTGATGAACGGACGGACACCAAGCTCGCGGAAGTAATCACGACCGCCTTTCCCGGCGGCCGCCAGGCTCGTGAGTGCGGCCGGATAGCGCGAGCCGACGAGGCCGCCAACCAGAGGCGTCGCGGCAAGACTCTCGAGAAAGCGCCTACGGCTCCACATAGTGGTCCCTTCGCTCGCGGGTTACCAGTTTCGAGTTTGGCGTGAGGATAACGACTCGGAGGGAATGACGCAAGCTATCTTCAGCTCCCAGCTGGCTTCTAGAAACTCACTTTGACCGCCAATTGCCACTGGCGAGGCAGGCCGTTTTGCGCGGTAATGGTGCCAAGCGCCGTGCTCGTCGTCGTGGTGTTCGGGTTCTGGAAGTTGGCCCGATTCAGGGCGTTGTAAGCCTCGACGCGGAACTGCAGCTGCCGCGAACCCCCGAGGCTGACGTTCTTGAGCAGGCTCAGATCGAGCACTTCATAGCCAGGTCCGCGCACCTCGTCGAAGCGGCTCGGCTGCGTGCGCACGTTCGACACGAGCTGCTGGGCCGACACGCGGTTGAACGCATTGACGTTGAACCACTGATTCACCGACGGATCGTCCGCCATGATGTCATCAACGCCCATGCCCTCGGCGAAGAGGAAGTTGCCGAAGCCGAGCGGCGCCCCGCTCTGCGCCTTGAAGATGTAACCGACCTGCCAGCCACCGAAGAACGCATTGGTCACACCCGACGCACCGTTTCCATAGCGCCGGCCGTGTCCATAGGGCACTTCGACGAGACCGCTCGCCACGAACGTGTGCTCGCGATCGAACGGGCTTATCACGCGCTCGAGCGTGGAGTCGGAGTCGTTGAGGTAGCCCGTCTCGATCATCGACCGAGACCAGGCGTATGCCATCTGCACGGTGAAGCCGTTGGCCATCCGCCGTTCGACCCTCGCCTGCAGCGCCTTGTAGTCGCCCAGTCCGTTCGTCTCGGTCGCCTGGACCGACGTGAACTGCGGATACGGTCGAAGGAGCTGACTGCGTGACACGTTCGCGCCGGTCAGGCCCGTCGGCACCAACCCCACAAAGGGGTTTGGAACCTGCTGCGACAGCCGATTGTTCGTTGCATCGTCGCGCACCGGCGACGTCGAGAGGTACTGTTGCGGGACCGGGTTCAACTGTCGCGTGACCGGCAGGTGCTCCGAATGAGAGCCGACGTAGGTGGCCTCAACGAGCATCTGCCACGGAAGCTCGCGCTGGAACCCGAGCGACCACCGGTGAGTGAGCGGATTGCTGACGTCACCGACATACGGGAAACTCACGCCGAGACCCGCATTGGTCATCAAGCCCAGCGCGGAGCCCACCGGTTCGAGCAGGCCGTCAGGAAACGGGTTGGCGAGCGTGGCGCGGAATGTCTGGCCATTGTCGGTGGACGGCGTGAGCGCCGTGTCGCGCGAATACCCGACCTGGTTGACGGTGATCCGGTTCGTGCCGAGGACGTCGTAGAACAGGCCATACCCGCCGCGCACGGATGTCTTTGGCGTGGCGAGCCACGCGAAGCCGAGGCGCGGCATGATGTTTCCGGCATTGAGATCCCAGGCCTTCCCCGGCCCGCCGGTATCCGGATAGAGCAAGCCGCCGCGCACCTTGAACTGCGCTGGTGGAATCTCGGGAATCGGGTTTTGCGCGTATGCCGCTTCAGCCGCCGGCGCAATCGGCGGAGGCGTCGTGAAGTCGAATCCGCTGACGTAACGACTGTCAGCTTCGGTCAGCGGCTGCTCGATCTCCCATCGCACGCCGAGGTTCAGGGTCAGGTTGGTGTTCACGCGCCAGTCGTCGCCCGCGTACAGCGACGTCACGCTGCTGACTTCACGGTACGCGGCGGGACGGCTCATCGTGCCGCCGGTCGGCAATCCCAGCAGAAACGACGCGAAGTCCTGGCCGAACGGCGCCGCTGCCGAATTGTCCACCGGCCCGCGCGTCCACGTGTTGCTGAAGTTGATCTGCGGTGACGACGCGGTAGAAAAGCGGCTGCCGTCCTCGATGTATTTGCGGTACTCGACGCCGTATTTCATGTTGTGCGCGCCGACCAGCCACATCGCACTGCCGGTGATCGAGTAGACGTCGGTTGTGAACCAGCCGTCCCCGGATTCCGAAACGCTGAAGTCCTGGAACCCGTCGTAGTTGATGAACGGAAACGCGGCCGTGTCCTTCGGTGCGAGCGAGACCAGCGCGGGCGAAAAGCCGAGGCTCGAGAGATCGAACGGCTGGCTGCGGCGGCGCTCCGGGAACATCTGGCGCGTAAAGCCGCCGCGAACGTTGAGCAGCACGTTGTTCCTGAGGTTGTACGCGTCGTCTATGCCCAGGATGCGGTTCTTGCGATTCAGGAAGATTCCCGTCGCGAGGTTGTCGAACCGGTCGTCCTTCTCCTCCTCCCAGAAATCCCAGCTGAAACGGCCATAAAGACGATGTTTGGAGGAGAAGTTGTGATCGACGCGTCCGGTCGCGGTGTAGTACGTCTCGAACGCCACCGCGGTCGGGTTTTGGTAGTTCTGCTGCCCGTCGGCCGTTCCGGTCTGGTTGGGCAGCGCGAAGAAATCCATGATCTGCTTTGCCACCGGATCGATCAGGCCGGGCGGGATGAGGTTGCCCGGGAATGGATCGCGGACGAAGCGCCCGGGAGTCGTGGGGCTCGGGCGAGTCGTGAAGGGGTTGTAAATCTGATACTGCGAGCCAAGCGCGAGCAGATCGGAGAAATCGCCGCTGCGCATCTTTGCGGTCGGCACCGTGACGATGTTCGGCGCCGGAACCTGGAACGGGTTCGCCTCGAAGTTCCCGAAGTAGAACGTGTGGTTCGTCCGTATGGGACCGCCCACCGCCACGCCGAAGCGGTTGTCGTCGTAATCACGTTTCGGGCGGCCGGCGATGCGGTCGAAATAGTTCTTGGCATCGAGCGTGGAGCCCCGGAACCACTCGTACGCCTGGCCGTGCAGCGCGTTCGTCCCGCTTTTCGTGACCAGATTCACCACCGCGCCCATGGTGTTGCCGATCGCGGCGTCGTAGGAGCTGGTGTGGATCTTGAATTCCTCGACCGATGCGGACGGCGGGCTGTACGCGACGCGATCGTTGGCGACGTTCGACACGCCGTCGATGGTGAAGTCGTTTTTCTTCTCGCCGACGCCGTCGGTGGAAAACTGCGACAGGCCATTGTTGAACGCGGCCTTTCGCGACCGGAGGTCGGTCGTCACCGTCACGCCGGGCGCGAGAATGACGAGTTCCACCGGGCTACCCTCGCGGATCGGCAACTCCGCGATCCGTCGGGCATCCACGACCTGCCCGAGTTCGGCGGTCGTGCGATCGACGGTGGCGGCCGTCGCCGTGACAGTCACCTCGTCGGTCAGCGCGCCGACCTTCAGCGTCGCATCCACGGTCAGGACATCGGCGACGTGCAGCTCAATCTGATCGCTGACGAACTTGCTGAATCCCGAAAGGCTCACCGTGACGCGGTAGTTTCCGGGATTCAGCAACGGCGCGCGATAGCTCCCCTGCTCGTTGGTCGTGCTCGTCGTCACGACGCCAGTCGCAAGGTTCAATACTTCGACCGTCGCGCCGGGCACGGCGGCGCCGCTTGAATCAGTCACACGGCCTTGTAACGTGCCACGCGATTCCTGGGCCGACAGCGTGGTGACGGAAGCGATGACCAGGAGTGTGCAGAGAACGAGGCGGGAAGGAATCCGCTTGAGCATGGCATGCACGTCCTTGAAGGGCACGGTAAGCCCCGCCTTCGCGTTCGTCCGAGGTCTCGCCGACCGTGCGCGGGTCCACGACCACTCTGAAGCGTCACGCAGTATACAGGCGCTGGGTAGCAGTTTGCGACAAAACGGCTGGCCCGCGACAAAGCAAAAAACGATATTCTGAACAGTCATGACCAATTGGCTGGGTTCGATACCGTGCCTTCCGGACGAGCAATCCCGGGCAACCCTCGTGGGTCGGGTCTGGCGTCCCGACGTGGAAGGCCCGTCCCTCGTCAGCGTTCAAGACGGCGAATTGTTCGATCTGTCCGGCGTGGCCCCTACCTGCAGCCAGCTGCTCGAGCTGGCGGATCCGGTCGCGGCCATTCGCGCCGCCCGCGGGCTGCCGCGCCTGGGCTCATTCCGCGACGCGCTCAACAATTCGAGTGACGAGTCGCGGAACCCGAAGGCTCCATGGCTGCTCGCGCCGTGCGATCTCCAGGCGATCAAAGCAAGCGGCGTGACGTTCGTGGCGAGCCTGCTCGAGCGGGTCATCGAGGAGCAGGCGCGGGGCGATGCCAGCAAGGCCGAGTCGGTGCGCCAGGCGATTGTCGCGGTCATCGGCACCAACCTCAGGGATATTCGGCCGGGGTCGCCGCAGGCGCAGGCCGTCAAGGATGCTCTCATCGCGCAGGGTGTCTGGTCTCAATACCTCGAAGTCGGGATCGGGCCGGACGCGGAGATCTTCACCAAGGGACAGCCCTTGTCGGCGGTCGGCACGGGTGCCGACGTCGGCATTCACCCGAAATCGCAGTGGAACAACCCCGAGCCGGAGATCGTGCTCGCGGTGAACAGCTCGGGCAAAGTCGCTGGAGCGGCGCTCGGCAATGACCTGAACCTCCGCGATTTCGAAGGACGAAGCGCGCTGCTGCTCGGAAAGGCGAAGGACAATAACGCCTCTGGCTCGATCGGGCCCTTCATTCGACTGTTCGACGAATACTTCAGCATCGACGACGTGCGGAAGTGCGATGTGGCGCTGCACGTCAAAGGCCCGGATGGATTCGAATTCACGGCCGAGAGCTCGATGTCGCAGATCAGCCGCGATCCGCTGGAGCTCGTCGAACATGCCATGGGACGCCATCATCAATATCCTGACGGAATGATGTTGTTTCTCGGCACCATGTTCGCGCCGACGATCGACCGCTTCGCCCCGGGGCAGGGCTTCACACATGCCGTGGGCGACATCGTGACCGTTTCCACGCCGGCGCTGGGCGCCCTCGTCAATCGCGTCAACCACACCGATCGAATCGCTCCGTGGAATTTCGGCACGGCAGCATTGATGACCAACCTGGCGCAGCGCGGACTACTGACCGGCGCGGCTTCCCGACTCTCGTGAGGATCATGTCGAACAGATTCCAAAACTACATCAACGGCGACTGGGTGCCCGGATCGTCATGGGCACCGAACCGCAATCCTTCCGATCTCAGCGACGTCATCGGCGAGTACGCGCTGGCCGATAAGGCCCAAACGAATAGCGCGGTCGACGCCGCGAAGCGGGCGTTTCCGGCATGGTCGATCGGTTCGATCCAGGAGCGGGCGACCCTGCTCGACAAGGTCGGATCGGACATTCTCGCCCGCAAGGACGAAATCGGGCGGCTCCTCGCGCGCGAAGAGGGCAAGACGCTCCCCGAGGGCGTCGGTGAAACCGTTCGCGCCGGTCACATCTTCAAGTTCTTTGCGGGTGAAGTGCTCCGGATGTCCGGCGAGAAGATCCCGTCGGTGCGTCCCGGGGTCGACGTCGAGATCACGCGCGAGCCGCTCGGCGTCATCGGCCTGATCACGCCGTGGAACTTCCCGATCGCCATTCCGGCGTGGAAGATAGCCCCGGCGCTGGCCTTCGGCAATACCGTCGTCTTCAAGCCCGCCCAGTGGACGCCGGGCTGTGCGTGGGCCCTCGCAGAGATCCTGGCGGGTGCGGGCGTCCCGGCTGGCGTCTTCAATCTCGTAATGGGTTCGGGATCGGTCGTCGGCGAGACCATCGTGAACCATCCTGATGTGGCCGCGGTGAGTTTCACGGGGTCGATGGAGACGGGTCGCGGGATCGCTCAAAAGGCCGTGTCGCGCATGGCGAAGGTTCAGCTGGAGATGGGCAGCAAGAATCCGCTTGTCGTGCTGGACGATGCGGAATTGGCGACCGCCGTCAACGTCGCGGTTCAAGGGGCGTATTTTTCAACCGGTCAGCGCTGTACGGCTTCATCTCGCCTCATTGTCACCGAAGCCATCCACGATCGGTTCGTCGAGGCGCTCACGCAGCGTCTCTCGACGCTGAAGGTCGACAACGCGCTGACGGCCGGCACGGAGATCGGACCGGTCGTCGAGCAGCCACAGCTCGACACCGATCTCGAGTATGTGGGCATCGGGCAGAAGGAGGGAGCGCGCCTTGTGGCTGGCGGCGAGCGCGTGAAACGCGCGACCGACGGCTACTACATGGCGCCGGCGCTGTTCGTGGACGCGAAAAACACGATGCGGATTTCGCGCGAAGAGATCTTCGGCCCGGTGGCCTGCGTCATTCGCGCGAAGAACTACGACGAGGCGCTCGCCGTCGCCAACGACACCGATACGGGGCTCTCGTCCGGCATCGTCACCACCTCGTTGAAGCACGCGTCGCACTTCAAGCGGCACGCGCAGGCCGGCATGGTCATGGTGAACCTGCCGACTGCGGGCGTGGACTATCACGTGCCGTTCGGCGGGCGGAAGGGATCGAGCTACGGGCCGCGCGAGCAGGGACGCTACGCGGCGGAGTTCTACACGACAGTGAAGACGACCTATATCGCGCCATGATTGCCTGGGCGATCGTGGCCGTCGCGGCGTCGCTTACCCAGCGCCCCGATCTCGCGACGCTCGAACAAGCCGTCGCAGCCAAACCCGGCGACGTCAAGGCCCGAGAGGTTCTGGCCGACGCGTACGTCGCTGCCGGGCGGCCGATGGATGCTGTCGCGCAACTCCACAGCGCGACAACGACCGCACCGCGGGATCCCGGTGTATGGTACGCACTGGGACAAGCCTACAACGCAGTCAAGCAGGACGCCCTCACGTCGTTCGCTCAGTCCGATACATCCTGGCGCGCGCTGCTGTCCGCGGATGCGCTGCTCCAGAACGGCCACCTCGTCGACGCGTTCGCCCTGTATCGGAGTGCGCTCGACGCGTTGCCGTCGATGGTCAACGTCCACGATTCGATCGCCCTCATCTACGAGCGAACCGGTCATCCGCAGTGGGCCGTGACCGAACGGGCGCTGGGACGCATGGATGCGAGCGCCTGTGCCTCACGCAAGGCGCTGTGCGAGTTCCGTCTTCAGCGTTATCGAACGTCGCTCGAAGCCGCTCTCACCGGCTCTGATGCCGAGTCGCGGTACTGGAGGGCGCGCTCGGCGAACGAGCTCGCGCTGTCGGCTTTCAAGCAGCTCGATGTCCTGCCCGATTCGCCGGAACGGCGCACGGTGCGCGCGACGCTCGCACAGGCGGAGGAGCGATACACAGATGCGGTTTCCGAGCTCGAAGCGGCCAGGCGGCTGGCACCAAAGCAGCCGGAACTTCAATACCAGCTCGCTTCCGCTTACTACGCCGCGCAGGATTTCGACAAGGCGATTGCCACGTTGTCCCCGCTGCTGAAGTCGTACCCGAACGATCCGAGGCTTCTGACTCTTCAGGGACAGTCGTTTCTGCAGCTCCAGCGGCCGGAGGAGGCCCTGCCACTCTTCGAGTCGCTCGTGACACGGATGCCCAAGGACCCGCGCGTCAGGCTCTTGCTCGGCCGCGCGTACTTTCAAGGCAGCTACTACGCGGAGGCTGTTTCGCTGCTGGAAGAGCAACTCCCGGGCGACAGTGACGGGAGCCTCCACGTGCAGCTCGCCCGCGCGTACACGGCGATCGGCCAGCGAGACAAGGCCGCGCCATTGCTGGCGCGTTCAGAGGAGTTGCGAAAGGGTGACGAAGAGCGGCGCGCCGCGGCGGTGAAGAAAGTCATTACGGCGCCGAAGTAGATGATCGTGTCATCGGCCACAGCTGTCCGAACACACGTCAGGGAAGCGGGCTCGGACCATGGCGCCGCCCCTGTTCGATCAACCCCAAATCCGACGTCCGCTCGCTCCGAGCTGTAACCCTAACGCAGGTTCGTCCACCCCTCCACGATCAGTTTTTGCCGGTCGAGCTGCTCCTGGGAGCTGGCCGGGATCGAGCCGCACCGACTCGGCAGCCGCGATCGCCGTGAGGAACGGGGTATCCGGCACCTTGTCGCCGTCCGTGTCGACGAGGCGGTTGTGTTCGATGGAGCCGTTGGCAAAGTTGAGCCAGGCGGCGAGCAACTGCACATCGAACAACTGCCGTATTGGCTTGGTTGGTCCCGTGTCGAGTACGGCATAGGCCTGCGCGAGCGTCTCCCCAGCGGTTCGCTCCGTGAACACGCGGCTCACGTACCCTGCGACCTTCAAGTAGCAGCTGAGCGTCGCCGCGTCGAAGTCCGTCGGACCCAACCCCGCGACGTAGTGACGGAACTGCTGCTTCCAGTACCCGTGCGGCTGGTTCGGATGGTTGTTTCCCACAACGAGTTACGTTGACCGTGGCTGCGGCCGCACCGTTGTCGTCGTCGGTCGCGGCGAATTTCGACTCGAACGTGCACGCGCGACCGAACCTGTGCGACTCGGGAGACCCCACGTCGCGTGGCTGGATGCTCGGGCTTACGGCCGGGTCCGCGTTCGGCGGGTTCACCAGCGACGTCATCGACGTCGCGGGCGTGCCGTCGCCCCAGGTCCATACCAGGGTGAGGTCGTCGCTGCCCGGGTCGGCGACCCGGCCGTTGAAGGCGACCGCCGCGCCAGCGTGGGCGATGATCGTCGCGCTGCCGTTCACGACGATCGCTCCGGACAGGTCGATGGTGACGCTGGGGTTGGTATTGTCGACCGTCACGGCCGTCGTCGCGCAGGGATTCGTGTCGTCATCCGCTCCGCAAACCCGCAAGGTGAACGTGCCATTGTCACCGTAAGTGTGGGTTGCCGAGTAGGTGAACGTCGCGTCCGGACGGACGCTCTCCAGGGTGCCGCCGATCGGCTCGGCGGCGGAACCGTCACCCCATGACACCGTGGCGCTCAGCGGATCCAGCCAGCCGGGGTCGGTGATCGTGCCGGCGAGAGTCACCGCAATTTTCTCTCCTACTGGTGCCGGCGACGTAAGGAGGACGGTCGGGGCAATGTTGCGGATGGTGATCGTCGCAGTGTCCTCGTCGGTCAGGCCGGTCGCGTCGGTCACACACAGCTTGACCTCGACGGTGCCATCCTGGCCGACCTGCGTGAAGTCCGGAGTCGGCCCGGTCGCGTCGTCGCACGCACCGTCACCGTCGAGATCCCACGCGCGACTGACGATATCGCTGTCCGGATCGCTCGACCCAGTACCGTCCAACTTCACGTCCTTGCCTTCGTCCGTGGTGTAGGGACCGCCAGCCTCGGCGGTAGGCGGTGATTTGGACATCCGGATGTGGAAGTACAGTTTGGACGCCTCGTCGTCGGCGTTGCTCTCGGAGACGAGAGGTGCACCGCAGTCGGCGGCGTTCGGCAGCCCGGTCACGGCGCCCGCCTCGCGGCGCAGGCACTTCGACAGGTCGATGTGCAACTCAAGCGTGCGGTCATCCTCGAGGTCGACGTCCGATTGGTCATCCGGGCTGTCGCCGGGGTAGAGGTCTGGCGGCCCCGTCCGGCCATCCCAATCCCATATTTCGATGCGAACGGTCGCAACGCCGGTCAGGCCGACGGACTGACCGAAGGCCCACCCTGGGTGGATGTCGTTGTTGTCCGAGATGTAGTCACCGCGGTTCTGACCGTAGTTGCCGTCGATCTGCACGCGCGCCCAATAGTCGGGACCGTTGGCCAGATCGTGGTCCTCGTCCTCTTCGACACGATCGATGACGACCGTCAACGTCGGCCGCTGGGCCACGCTGTCTTCGAACAGCTTATATAGCGCCGCGATTGCCCGAATACCGCGCAAGTAGGAGTAGCGACGGATCATGCTGAGATCGCCGTCGGCGTCGTCGTTGTCGTCGTCGTTGTCATCGAGATCGTCGGTGACCCGCGGTGACGTGATCGATGCGGCCATCTCGTTGAGTTGGTCCTGGACCCACCCGTTCGGATCGACCGCGTCGCCGTCCACGTCCATGGACGCGAAAAAATCGGCGATCTGCCCCGTCGTGTTCATCAGCCAGTACAGCTTGTCCACGTTGTCCGGGATCGTGAGTGGGCCCAGCTTGACCAGCTCGGCCCGTTCCTCATTCGTCACCTGATGGGTAAACAATTCGCCGTCGCCGTTGCCGCTCATCCACTCCTCGAATGGATCGTCATCGAACGGAGGGTGGGCGTCCTCGTGCACATGCGTCGGGATCGTCAGGTCGCCGACCAGGTGCGCGACGTGCCCGAGCAGCTCATAGGCCTGGTCCGTGCGGCCCTCGGCGTACGCGCCCAACGCTAAGGACCAGAGCGCTTGCCCCTTCTGATACGCGTTTGGATACGACCCCCCGCCGAACAAGGCCCATAGAGGTACGGTGTAAATGTCGACGAACTTGACGGGGTCGTTCGCCCCGGCGTCGACATCCCAGAAGTGGGTGGCCGTGACGAACGAGTCGCTGTAGGGAAAGGCCTTCTCATACCCGAATACGTGATCGAAATTGTCCTCGTGTCCCGCGCCGGCACGGAGATTGGCCACGTGTCCGGCAATGCCGCCACCGCTGTACAAGGCCGTCGCATCTTGCGCCATGCCCTCGTGAAAGCACGGTGCGCGCTCGTCCGTGCAGACCTTGTACGCAGAGGTGGATGACGTCTGCAGCACGAGCAACGCTGCGACGAGGACAAACGGCAGGGGCACTCTGATCCTCGATCTGCTGCGCCTCCTGGCATTGCGGGGGTTGGATCCGCGCGGGCTCGATGGACCGAGCGCATGCCCGACAGACATGGAGTACCTCCTTATGATTCGAGGACTATCGCGGACGCGAACCCCACACGCAGGTGATGCTACAAATGGGCTATAAAGCCTTGATCAGCTCGAACAAGGAAAGCTAGCTGTTAGAACTCGCAAGGCCGAAGGTACCGAATGGTTCCTGAGACGGCTTTGAGAACGTGGTCGTGAAATTCACGGACCACAAAGGTGTTCTGACGTACCTACTTCTCTTTAATCTCCATCACGCGGTCCGTCTTCACATCTTCCATAAGCTGTTTCGTCCCCGATGGCCACTCCACTTCCACGCGGACCGGACCAGTCGAAGTGCCCAGGCCGAAATGCAGCCCTGCGTCTGAGGACGACGCATAACCCATTGCCGTAGTCATGGTCCGAACTTGCTGACCGACGCGAACGACGGCGCCGACTCCGTCACGATTAGACTTCGTTCCGATCAATCGAACAATCAACCAGTGATTCGCGGTGGCACCAACGTTCTGCCACAGCTCCGCCGGCGTGCCGAGCGTCAGCACGACCACGTCCAAGCGGCCATCGCCATCGAAGTCTGCGACTCCGCATCCACGATGCGCGGCAATTGCGCTGGTGAAACCTGCCGCATCTGAAACATCGCCGAAATGCCCTCGACCATCGTTGAGGAACAGGCTGTTGCTCTGCTTGAACGCGATGGACTGAAAGTCTCCGATGCGAGCGTTGACGTGCGAGTTGGCAGTAAAGACGTCTTTCCAGCCGTCGTTGTCCATGTCGGCCACGATGGAACACCAGCCTGACAACCTGACCGTTAAACGACCGAGTCCGCTGGACAGAGTTTCTTCGACGAAGGCGCCGTGACCGTCGTTGCGAAACAGCGGAAACGTCTCTCCTGTCAGGGCGGTGAAATGAATGTCCGGCCAACCGTCGTTGTCGTAATCCTCGGCGTCCGTTCCCATGCTGGACACTGGACGGCCCGAAGCCGTCACTGACACGCCGGCCATGAGCGCGTCCTCTGTGAACGTGCCGTCGCCGTTGTTCTTGAAGAGAAAGTTCGGAACCGTGTCGTTCGTGATGAAAGCGTCGATCCGTCCGTCACGATTGAAATCCGCGAATGCCGCGCTCATGCCTTTTCCGACATACGCCGACAGGCCCGACCTCGCGGAGACATCCTCGAACGTCCCGTCGCCTCTGTTTCTGTAGAGCCGATTGGGCTGCCCCTTGAAGACGCGCGGATCGCAATAGATCTGGACCCCGCGTGCCTCGTCGCCGCATGAGCGGTTCGCCTCGACTGACCACTGGACGTAGTTCACAACCAGCAGATCCAGCCGGCCGTCGTTGTCGTAATCGAACCAGCCGCCCGCCACGGCCCAGTCGCCGCTCGCGATCCCTGATTGTTTCGTGACGTCGTCGAACCGGCCGTCACCATGATTCCGGAGCAGCTGGTTCTCGCGCACGCCGGCGACGAACAGATCAATGTGGCCGTCGTTGTCGTAATCAGCTGCCGCGGCACCCATCGAATACCCGATACCACGTACGCCCGCCGCGTCGGTCACGTCGGTGAACCGCATGTTGCCGTCGTTGCGATACAGCCGGTTCGAGTAGGCGTCTGAGGCTTTGACCAGAGACGGAGTCGCCGCACCGTTGGTGAAAAAGATGTCGGGGCGTCCGTCGCCGTTGTAGTCGAACACGGCAAGACCACCAGGCGCACTATCGACGAAATACTTGCTCCCAGTTGGTGAGTCGCTGTGGATGAAGCGCAGACCAGCGGCGGTAGCGACGTTGCGGAATCGGGTACCCGTTGTTGGCGCCGAGGGCTGCTCAGGCGCAGTGCCATTGAGCAGCACAACCGTTGCCGTGAGCAGCGCGAGGCGCGATCCCCAGACGTGCATCATGCCAATTCGTCATCAACCCGGCCATCTCGGCGCGATCAGGGCCGCGCTTCACCCGAGATCGCACGTTCGTAGTCTGCGCGCGGATCGCGGCCGGTCGCTTCCCGATACCACGCCGGGTGATGCGTCCAGGCCCATCGCCTTGACACCGTCCCCCGCGTCATCGCCCGGTACGTGCCGGGCTGTTGCGCCGTGCTCTCGTAGATGTGCACGATGAATCCGACCAGCATGACCAGTGCTGCCACATCGTGCAGGACATATCCGACTGCCACGGCGGCGCGGCCGAACATCGCCGGGAACCACATCGGCAGGCCGGACACGAAGAACACCAGCGCGCTGACGACGATCGCCCAGAAGTACATCTTCTGACCGCCGTTGAAGAAGCCGACATCTTCGGATTCGAGCGTCTCCTCGTTCGTCACGTAGCTCTTCATCCGCCTGATCCAGCGCGAGTCCGCGGGCGTCCATGTCATCGGGAGGATCCAGTTCAACACTTGCACGGCGAAAAACACCACGAAGCCCAGGCTGAACCAGGGATGAAGGAGCCGCGTCATCGGACCGCCGCCAAAAACCGGCGTCAGGCCGCGATAGAGCCACGGCGTATAGAGGGCAAAACCCGTCAGCAACGCGAGGAGAAAGAAGATCGCAACGGTCCAATGCAACAATCGTGTGTAGACCGGGTGGCGCACCAGCTCCCCCTCGCCAACGGTCGTCACTGGTCCCTCCGTGTTGGAGGCTGCGACTCCTTCGGTCCCTCGGCAATGTAGTGGAAGAACGCGACCGGCGCGGCAAGCAGAGCCAGCAGCAATCCGACCGGCTTCGCGAACGATTTCCACATCGTGAAACTCGCCGGAATCTTTGGATTCGCCGGCAGGCCGCCGTACATCTCCGGCTGCGTCGCATCGTGCAGCACGTACACCACGTGGGTGCCGCCAATGGACGACGGGTTGTAGACGCCGGCGTTGGCGAAATTCGAATGCTCGCGGAGCTGCTGCGCGCGTTTCTCGGCCAGCGCGAGCATGTCGACCTTGGTGCCGAACTTCAGGCAGCCGGTCGGGCACGCCTTGATGCACGCGGGCTCGAGCCCCTGACCCACCCGGTCCGAACACAGCGTGCACTTGTAGACCTTCTTGGTCCCCGGATTGAATTTCGGGATGTCAAACGGACACCCGGTCACACAGTACTGACATCCGATGCAGTTCTCCTGATTGAAGTCCACGATGCCATTCGTGTACTGGACGATCGCGCCGTCCGCGGGGCACGCGCGCAGGCAACCAGGATCCTCGCAGTGCATGCACTGGTCCTTGCGCATCGTCCACATCAGCGACCCGTCGTCTTTCGGGTGCTCGTTGAACTTGATCAGGTTCCAGTAGTTCCATGCCGTCGACGGCATCGTCTGGTAGGTGTTGTCGAACGTCGTCTGGGCGAACGGCATGTCGTTCCACTCGACGCACGCGACCTCGCACGCCTTGCAGCCGATGCACGTGGTGGTGTCGACGTACTTGCACACCTCCTCTTCACGATGCGCGCCGGCGCCAGGCACCGATCCTGAGTGGCCCGAGATGGCCCGGATTTGAAGCGTGCCGCTCGGCATCTAACGCCTTCTCCACCTTCACCAGAAACCCCTTGAACTCCGGCGTGTACGCATTCGGATCGACGACGGCGGGTGTCAGCATGTTGATCGGATTCAGCGAAGTCCTTCCGGCATCCTCGGCGATTCCGCGGTATCCCCAGTGAATCGGTATCCCGATCTGATACGTCTTCTTTCCGTCGATCATCATCGGCCTGATCCGGTGGGTCACCATGGCCTTGGCGACGTACGACCCGCGGGCGCTCGACACCTTGATCCTGTCGCCACCCTTCACCGACAGATCGCTGGCAAGATCGAGCGGAATCTCGACGAACGGCTCCGGCACGAGCTGCACGTTCATCGGGTTGTTCTTCGTCCAGTAGTGATAGTGCTCGGTCAGCCGATAGGTGGTGCAGATCACGTTGAAGCCGTCGGCCGGCGTCCCGTACTTCTCGCCTGACCCCGTCGGCTTTTTCGCGACCGGGTTGTTCGACCGCTCCGGATGGAGAGGATTGGCGATTGGGCTCTCGATCGGCTCGTAATGCTCCGGAAACGGTCCGTCATGAAACGCGGTGAGCGGCCCGAACAGGCGCGCGGCGCCCTCCGGGTTCATGATGAACGGCCCCATGTGATCCGCAGGCTTCGAGTCGGCCTTGAAATCGGGGACGTCGTTGCCAACCCATCGGCCGGCGCCCTCGTTCCACCAGATCTGGCGTCGAGTGGCATCCCAGGGCTTGCCCGCGGGATCGCACGAGGCCCTGTTGTACAGCACGCGTCGATTTGCCGGCCAGGACCACGCCCAGTTCTGAAAGATGCCGAGGCCCGAAGGATCGTCAGTCCCCCGCCTCGCCATCTGATTGCCGGCCTCGGTCCACGACCCGCAATAGATCCAGTTGCCGCACAGGGTCGTGCCGTCGTCTCGGAGAAACGCGAAGCCAGGCAATTGCTGACCGGCCTTGATGACCTGCCCCGACGCCGGATCGGTGACGTCGCCGATCGCCTGACCGTTGATTTCGCGCGCGACCTCCGAAAGCGACGGGTTCAGCGGTCTGGTGTACGGCCATCGTACGTTGAGGATCGCGTCGGGGAACTTGCCGCCTTCTTTCTGATACTGATCGCGGACGCGCATGAAGATCTGCGCGAGGATGTCCTGGTCCAGCCGCGCGTCGCCCGGCATCGGCAGCGCGGCATTCTTCCACTGCAGCCAGCGTGCCGAGTTGGTGAAGCTCCCGTCCTTCTCCGCAAATCCAGCGCACGGTAATCGATACACCGTCGTCTGGATCTTCTTCATCTCGTCTGGAGTCGTGCCGGGCGCCTTCCAGAATTCGCTCGTCTCGTCAGGATAGATTTCGCCGACGACCAGCCACTCCGCTTTCTTGAGTGCTTCGATGTTCTTGCGCGTATCCGGTCCGATCTGGACGCCGTTCATCCCGATCGCAAACATGCCCTTGACGCGGCCTTCGTGCAGGCCGTTCCAGATCTCGGTCCACGAGTAGTTCCGATCGATCTTTGGAAGGTAGTGGAATGCCCAGTCGTTCTCCTTGCGCGCGGCATCGCCGTAGAGCGCCTTGAGCAGCGAGACCGTGAACCGCGGAGTATTCGACCAGTAATTGAAGGAATCCCACTCGGCCGGCTTGGACAACGTGGGCGTCGTACGTTTCAGGTATGTCGCCAGGTCGGCGTCATCCGGTGACGCCATCTTCAAATAACCGGGCAGGATGTCGAAGATGCCGGCCATGTCCGTCGCGCCCTGGATGTTCGAGTGGCCGCGCAGCGCGTTCACACCTCCGCCGGCGCGGCCGACATTGCCCATCAGCAACTGCAGGATCGCCGCGGCACGGATGATCTGCGTGCCGAACGTATGCTGCGTCCAGCCGACTGCATAGATGATTGTGGCGACCTTCTTCATGTCGCCGTCCCTGCGGATCGACGTGAAGAGGTCCGCCGCCTTCAGGAACTGATCCTTCGGAATTCCCGTAATCCGCTCGACGACTTCCGGCGTGTACCGCGAGTATTGCTTCGTCAACAATTGGAAGACCGAGCGCGGGTGCTGCAGCGAGGCATCGTGCGACACCGTTTCGGGCAACTTCGCGGACGCGACAGTTTTCGCTCCGGCAGGTCCTCCTGCCTGATGCCCGCCCCCTTCAGGTTTATCCTGCCCCTGCGCGTGGCTGCCGGCACCAGCCGCACTCCCGTGACCTGACGCGGATTCGTAGTTCCAGCTCGATCGGTCATACGCTCCCGTCGATGGATCGAATCCCGAATACAGGCCGTCCTCGGGAAGCTTGAACCCCTCCTGCACGATGAACGACGCGTTCGTGTAGTTGACGACGTAGTCGTGCGCGATGCGGTTCTGCTCGATGGCGTACTTGATGAGCCCGCCGAGGAACGCGATGTCGGAGCCCGCTCGAATCTGCAGGAAGAGATCGGCACTAGCCGCGGTCCGCGTGAAGCGCGGATCCACGACGATCATCTTCGCATTGCGCTCGAGCTTGGCTTCAATCGGCCACTTGAAGCCACACGGGTGGTTCTCGGCCGGGTTGCCACCCATGATCAACATCATGTCCGTGTTCTTGATGTCGACCCAGCCGTTGGTCATCGCGCCTCGTCCGAACGTGGGCCCCAAACTGGAGACCGTCGGTCCGTGTCAAACTCGGGCCTGGTTTTCCAGGTAGCAGACCCCCAGGCTGCGCATAGTCTTGACGACGAGGTAATTGAATTCGTTGGTGTCGGTGCAGCCGCCGGTGAAGGCGATGCCTTCGCAGCGGTTCACCACGCGGCCATGCGGGTCTTTCTCGACAAACGTTTCGTCGCGCGTCTTCTTGACGAGCCGGCCGATCTCGTCGAGCGCCTGATCCCAACCGATGTCTTCCCAGCGATCCGAGCCAGGCCTGCGCACCTGCGGCTTCAGGAGCCGCCGATCGTTCAGGATGTCCTGCTGAAGCGATGAACCCTTCGGGCAAAGCGTGCCGCGATTGATCGGATGATCGGGATCGCCTTCGACGTGGACCACCTGGGCGACCGCGTTCTTCGCCTTGTCGCCCAGCGTATGGATAATGACGCCGCAGCTCACGGAACAGTACGGGCACGTGCTGCGCGTCTCGCTCGTGCGCGCGATCTTGAGCGTCTTCGCCTGCGCATACACCGGCGCAACATCAAAGCCGAAGGCGGTCAGCGTGACGCCGCCGGCAACTGTCGTCTGAATGAATGCTCTTCGCGAGATCTCCATCAATCAACCTCCGGACCACGAACGGCGCCACGATAGCATGATTCAGCGGTTGACTAGTTCTAGAGCCCCACCAGATTCAACTCAATCTTCTGATAGCCCCGATCCAGCGCCCACAGATCGAGCGACGCGCCTGCCACCTCGTCCACGATCGGCACGGCGATCCCGAGCTTCGTGAGATCCACGCTCTTCAAATAGTGCCGACAGGTATCACAGGCGTCGATGCGCAAATGCTCGATCTCGGGGGACTGGAAATACCCGAGCTTGCGTTCGTCTTCCTCTCCACAGTGCGCGCAGAGAACGCGCCGGAACTGCCACACGGTCAGGCACGTCGCGCACTGGAGTCCGCGCCCTCCACCCTCGAGCGATCCCCCACTGCTCTGCAGAATCGAGAGTTGGGGCATACCTCCGCAAAACGGGCAGCAATTGTCGGCCCTCGACAGGTGCCGGTCCACGGGCGGGACTCGCGCGGCCGCCAGCGCCTCGGCGTAGGGCTGGAGAACGGCCTTGGCAAAGAACTGCTGGTCCGATGGGTTGCGCCAGGATTCCACCAGCAGATCGTCGCGTGCTGATTCAGGCTTGTTGAGCAGCACGCGTGCTTCGCGGGCGAGCAGTTCCGGGCCGCTGTGCTCGATCGCTTCGAGAAACGGCGGAAGACCCGGCCGCAAGAGTTCCTTGTCCTGAGCGAGCGAACCGGTGAGTCTGGACTTGCCTCCCCCGGTCAAAAGGTTCGCAATGTCCCGCTGCAAGCCAAGCAGCCGACTATAAAACGTGAGCAACGGACCGACGGTCTCGTCCGCCCCGGCCAGCCGGTTCGCGCGGTCGATACGCACGTCCCATGTTTCGCGCATTCTGTGAGACGATACCGCAACTTCACACCCCTCGTGCGATCGGAGACGTCCATGACGAATCGCCTTCATCCGTTCCGGCCCGTTGCACTCGGGTTTGCTTTCGCCGCTGCCGCGATTATTGTTCTCTCCGTGTCAGACGCGATCACTCAGACCACCAACCCGGAGCCTCGCAGCGTGCCCGCTCGAACACTGCCGGTGCCGACGACGGTCAGCCCCCAGATGCAGGTGCTGGCTGGCGGAGCGCCTGCCGGCAACTGGAACACCTCGCCGACAACCGTCGACGAATGGCGCACGCTCTCCGCGCCGTCCGCCGGGCGCAACCTGCCGGCGCTGCGCGAGCGCTTCGGCGTCAAGACCGAAGCGATGACGGTCAACGGCGTCAACGCGTTCATGGTGACGCCTCAGAACCTGCCGCCCGAGAACCGAAACCGGCTGCTGGTGCACATGCACGGAGGCTGCTACGTGCTGCAGGGTGGTGAAACGGCCACCAGCGAGGCCATCTACATGGCCGGATTCGGACACTTCCGGGTGCTTTCGGTGGATTACCGGCGACCGCCCGACGCGCCGTATCCAGCGGCCCTGGACGACGGGATCTCGGCGTGGAAGGCCGCATTGAAGATGGCGGACCCGAAGAACATGGCGATCTTCGGCACATCCGCCGGCGGCGCGCTGACGCTGTCGATGATCCTTCGGGCGAAGCAGGAAGGACTTCCGCTGCCCGCCGCAATCGCGCCTGGCACCCCGATGTCGGACTTGACGGGCGCCGGCGATTCCTTCGCCACCAACCAGATGGTCGACAACGTGCTCGTCGGCTACGGCGGGCGCTGCGACGCGATGGCGAAGCTGTACGCCAACGGCCACGATCTGAAAGATCCGCTGCTATCGCCCGTCTATGGCGATATGAACGGGTTTCCTCCAACCATCCTGACGACCGGCACTCGCGATCTTCTCCTCAGCAACACCGTCCGCGTTCACCGCAAACTGCGGCAGGCCGGCGTCGAAGCGGATCTGCACGTGTTCGAAGCCCAGTCGCACGCCCAGTACATGCGCGACATGAATGCGCCTGAGACGAAGGAGGCGTTCGAGGAGATCGCGAAGTTCTTCGATAAGCACCTGGGGAAGTGAGGCTGGCTGAGTGTCTCCGGAAGGGGCGGAGGACACGGGACAAGATCAACACGGAGACGCGGAGACACGGAGATCAACGCTTTGTGTTGAGCACCCGAGTTAACCCGTCTTTCAGAACGGGAACGTTGAAGTTGATCAGCAGCCCGGCGGGGCAACTGGTCAAGGCCAGATACGTCTTCAGCTGCGCATGGTGGACGGGCGCGATCAGCGCCACGGACTTGACTTCGACGACCACAATACCCTCGACAACCAAGTCCAGTCGGAAGCCGCAGTCGAGAATGACGCCTTTATACACGACCGGAAGCAGCTTCTGTGTCTCGTAACGCAGCCCGGCCTCCCGCAATTCGTGCAACAGGCAGGCAAGATAAACAGACTCAAAGAGGCCAGGACCCAGAGTCCGATGCACTTCTATCGCCGCTTTGATGATCCTTGATGTAACCGCATTGATATCGGGTAGAGGAGCAAAGCGCCATGACTCCCGACGGTGCAGCGGACATGCCACTAGAGAACGCTTGGCAATCCAGAGGGACGACGCCGAATGTTGCAAAACCTCCAACGTCGGTCGTCAACGTTTGTTGCAGGAAGGGCCAACTCCGAAAGATTGCTGTCTCCGTGTTGTGTTCGCGTCCGCCGCCCGCGCGCTTCGCGTGTATGCCGGCCGCAGGCCGGCGGCGGCGGATGCTGGGTATTGAACACAAGACGTTGATCTCCGTGTCTCCGTGTCTCCGTGTTAGAGCTTGTCCCGTGCCCTCCGTCTCCTCCGGAAGAATCCCGGGGAGAAGCCTACTCACTGCGCAACGGCAGTCTTGATCCGCTCCAGCGTCTCTAACGACGCGCGCTCCGTCTCATCGGGCGGGCGCATGACCCCGAGGCTCTTGCGACGAAGGCCGGCCGCACGGGCACGCCAGCTCTCCTCGCGCAGCTCGAGATACTCCCTGGCGCCAGCCAGGAGCGGCGCTTGCGCGTACGGCACGCGTTCGAGGCGCTTGACGCGCGTGTGGGCGGCATTCAGTTCCGGAAGAATCGTATGGTCGATCACGTCGACCAGCTCGCGGAGCGTCATCTCGCCGTTCGTAAAATGTTTGACCGCGGCGTCGTATGCGCTCGCCGTCTTCTGTTCAACCGCGGCGAGCTGCTCGATCTCGGGCCTCACGTCCGACATCCCATGGACCGGAATGCAGGCGCCGAGAGCCAGTACGACGATCACGCCCGTCGTCACCGCGACGCGCCGCGGAGTTGGCACCTGGACGGACACATCCTTGATCAGCACGCAGCCATAGACGAGGCCGATGATGAGCCCCGTCATCTCTGAAGGCCCGGCGAACCCCGCGGCAAGGCTATACACGAGAAACACCGCAGCGCCCGGCGCTAGCTTCAGCAGCGTGGTCGGAGGAGTGCTCAAGTCCGAGGGGAAGGCCACTCCCGCGATGAACGCCGCGGCGAAGAGCCCATACACGGCGAAGACGCTGGCCGATGCGCCCGCGCTGACGCTCACCGGATACAGCAGAAGATTCATCACGCCTGCGAGCAGCCCGGCGCCGACGTACGCGTTCGCGATCGCGAAGCGGCCGAACAGGCGCTCGGTCAGGAGCCCGACCTGCACCAGCCCCGCGACGTTTGCGATCAGGTGCAGCAACCCGGTCTGCACGAACATCGACGTCGCGAGCCTCCACCATTCACCATTCGTCGTGCGCGGCCCGAGGCTCGCGCCCCAGCGCAGGAGGGTGCCCTGATCGGAGACGCCTCCGGGCGTTAACAGCATGCAGACGAAGATGCCGACGTTCAGCGCGATGATCGCCGGCGTGACGAGCGGCTTCGGCGTCCGCGCCTCGAGGGCCTCGTCAAACGCCGTGCGCTTGGGCCAGTATCGGGCCGCCGTTTCCCAGGCCTGACCGCCCCCACCCATGGCCGTGCGGAAGAACCGCGCGCGCTCCTCAGGCTTCGAGAAGTACCAGACGGCAGCGAGGAGCACGATGACCGAGATGAGAGTCATGCGACGCGAGACTCAAGACGTGTGCCAGTGCGCCTCGCGATTGCGGCCGGATTTCGACGATTCGGGAGAGAACCGAATCCGCCGAGCGATCAAACCTCGTAGGTCGTGGCGAAGTCTGTAATTGGCGCGATTCGCGGTTACTTCTTCTTATCCGCGACGGCGCTCTGCCAATACGCCTGCTGGCCGATGTAGGAGCGCGTGTCCGGCATCGCCGTCAGGATCGTGCGGCGGACCTCCAGAATGTCGATCTTCCCTTCCTTCTGATAGAGGATCTTCCCATCGGCGCCGATCACGGCTGTGAACGGTGTCCCGGCTTTCCACTTGGCGCCCCACGCCGCCTGCATCGCGGCGACATCCGCCGACGCGAACTGCTTGTTTGGGCTCGACGCGTACTGCTTTTTCAGGAATGCGAGAACGGCTGGAGCCTTGTCCGGTGCATCGGTCGCGACGGTGACGAAATCAAACGCGCGCAGCCGATACATGCGGTAGGTCGTCTCGAGATCGAAGAACTGACTCTCACAGGCCGCACAGCCGGTTGACCAGAAGTTGACGAGCAGCACCTTGCCGCCGGAATTCTCGCGCAGCTTCTTCAGATCGTCGGGACCGACCATGTCGACCGTGACCGGCTCCGCCTGAATCTTCGCCCACTCCTCTTCGACTCCGGTGGCCTTCGACATCCATTTCGTCGTGCAGCCGAACGCGTTGGTGTCGGTGACGGGCACCGGCTTGCCCGCGAGCATTGATTCCAGCGCGTTTCGCGCGTCCTGGCTCTTGACGAGCTCCTCCCGCTGGTTGTCGTCAATCCGGCCCTGATACTGAAGCTTGCGGGCCTGGTCGAACAGATAAATGTGAGGCGTCGCGACGACGCCGAATTTGATTGAGACACCCTGGGTTTCACCGTCGTAGAGGTAGGGCCATTCGATGCGACGGAACGCCGTCCGGATCTTCATCTCTTCGAGCGAGTCGGTCACGTCCGTGTAGCCAAGCTCGTTCAGCCGGATGGACTTTGGATTGTTGGGATTGATCGCGACAAACGACACGCCCTTGTTCTTGTAGTCGCGATACAGCTTCTCGATGCGGCTCTCGTAGAGCTGCGACACGGGGCAGTGGTTGCACTCGAATACCACCGCGAGGATCTTCGCCGACGCGTAGTCGCCCAGTTTGTGCGTCTTGCCGTCGACCCCCGGCAGCGCAAAATCAGGAGCCGGCGATCCAATCTGCAGAATCGGATGCTCGAGATTTGGCTGAATGCCGCGGCCGCGCGCGGGCGCCTGGCCCTGGGCGTGCCCAACTACCCGGAAGGCCACAAGGGCGGTCAACGCTAATACGACAACGAGAATCCTTCGCCGATCGCTTGATGTGTTCATGAAGTCTCCAGTGACATCAATGTGCCGACCAGTGCGCCTGCTGGCCCGGATGTTCGGCATCGTCAGGTAGATTCGCGAGGATGGCCCTGCGAAGCTTCAGAAAATCCAACTCCCCAAGCTGCTGAAAGAGGACATCGCCGTTGGGCGCGATGAGAACCGTGAACGGAACCGCCGCCGGCATCGCTGGATCGAACGCCGCCTGCAATTCGAACGTGTCGGGCGTCGCAAACTGCAGGTTCAATCCGGATGCGTGATACTTCTGCAGAAACTCAATCACCTGCGGCTTTTCCTCGGGATCGTTGGAGGAGACCGACACGAAATCGAAGCCGCGATTGCGATACATGCGATACGTGATTTCGAGCTCCGGAAACTCCGTGACGCAGGGGCCGCACCAGGTCGCCCAGAAATTCACGAGCAACAGCTTGCCGGTCGGATTCGCCCGCAACTTCTTCAGCTCGTCCTCGCCCGCCATCTTGAGCGCGACCGGCTCGCTCTGGATCTTCGACATTTCCGCCTGACGCTGGGATGGGGTCGATGCGGTCGCGAGCGTGCAACCCGTCACAGGCGTGCGCTCGACAGGCACACGCGAGCCAGCCAGCACAGCCTCCACAGCGTTCCTGGCATCGCGGCTCTTCACCTGCGAGTCGTTGACGCTGTCGTCGATCCGTCCCTCGTATCTGAGCTTTCTCTGCTCATCGAATACGAAAATATGGGGCAGCGTCTCGACGCCAAATTTCGACGCGATGGCCTGTGTGGCTCCGTCAAAAAGGTACGGATACTGAAACTGCCTGAACGACGCGCGTGCTTTCATGTCGGCCAGCGCCTCGCCGCCGTCCGAGTAGGTCAGCTCGCTGAGCGGAACGGCTTCGGGGTTGTCGGAGTTGATGGCGACCAGCGTCACGCCCTTGCCTCGATAGTCCTCATCGATCTTTCGCAGCCGTTCCTCGTACCGCTGCGAAGCTGGACAATGGTTGCACGTGAACACCACGGCGAGGACGCGGCTCGCGGCGTACTCACCGAGCGTGTGCACCTTGCCGTCAATTCCTGGCAGAGAAAAATCAGGAGCCGCCGATCCAATCGCCAGGGCTCGGCCGTTTCCGGCGCTGCAACCCGCCACTGCGAGCAGACCGATCAGTAAACACCGGCACATTCTCACTCAGGACTCCTCACGCAGGGGCAGCATAACATTGCTTCGGACGACACTTGCCGCGATCCGGGACCGCCTTTACCTTTTACCTTTTAACTTTTAACTTTTAACTTTTAACTTTTACCTTGCATAGTATGCGCGCGGCTACTCCGATGCGAATCTTCACCGCGCTTGTGATTCTCTCTCTGACCGCCACAGGCGCGCATGCCGGTCCCCGCCTCGATCAGATTCGACAGCGGGGTTTCCTGACCTGTGGCGTCGAACCCGCCGTGGCGGGATTTGCCGAGGTTGACGCGCAGGGACACTACCGCGGGCTGGACATCGACGTGTGCCGGGCGCTTGCGGCCGCGATTTTCGGGACGCCGGAGAAGATCCGCTTCGTTCTCGCGTCGAGCGTCGCGGAATTCCTGAAGAGCGACGAGATCGACGTGATCTCGCGCCGGATCACGTGGGAACTGAAGCGGGAAGCCGCACTACCCCTGCTGTTCGGGCCGATCACCTTTTATGACGGTCAGGGATTCCTGGTCGCCAAGAGCCTCAACGCACAGTCTCCACGCCAGCTTGCCAATGTCCCCCTCTGCGTGGCCGGCGGGACGAACTTCGAATTCACGGCCGGATCGTTTTTTCAGCGCGCCAAGCTGCCGCTGAAAAAGGTGATCCTCGAGTCGGCGTCGCACTTCGAATTGATCGCGAAGGCACTCGCAGCCGGACGCTGCCGGGCCTATACCGCCGACGTGTCGGAGCTTGGTGCAATCCGCGCCCGGCTGCCGCGTCCTGCGGAATTCACGATTCTCCCGGAGCAGATCTCGCGCGAGCCGCTGGCGCCGCTCGTTCGGCAGGACGATCCACAACTGTTCGTCATCCTGCGATGGACGATCTTCGCGCTGATCAACGCCGAAGAATTGGGCGTCACCTCCCGGAACCTCGACGCGATGCGAAAGAGCGAAGACGTGGACGTCCAACGCCTGCTCGGCATCGTCCCCGGGAATGGAAAGGCACTCGGGTTGAGCGAATCGTGGGCCTACGACGCGATCAAGGCGGTCGGAAACTACGGGGAGATGTTCGAGAAAAACGTCGGCCGCGGCAGCTCGATTAAACTGGACCGCGGCCTGAATCGGCTGGCGAAGGACGGCGGGCTGATGTATGCCCCGCCCCTGAGATAACGCGGAACTATTTGCCCGCCGCGACCGGCTCCATCACGATGTTGTCAATCTGCACGGCACCAAGCTTGTTGGGCACCTTCGGCGCCGACACCATCTTGTAGCCGGCCTTGGTTATCGTGATCTCGATCTGAGCGGGATCGATCGCTTTTCCGAGACCCTGAATCGCCCGGCCCACATCGGGACTCCTGAAGTGGCCAGGGCTGTCGTTGCGGAACGGGAAGTTCATCCCGACATTCTTCGCCGAGACCGTAATCATCAGCTTGTCGAGCACGTTACCGCTGGAGTCCTTGACGTGCCCGAAGTAGTACAGGACCGCCGGACCGTCGTTCTGGGCGTTGAAGAACTCGACGCCGTTGGCCAGGGCTGAGGCTGACGCACACGCTGCAAACACGGCGATCGCAAGGAATCGGAAGGGGGCTGCACCGAGCTTCATTGGGGGCCTCCTGGCCCCATATTCTGCCACAATCACGTGCCTTCGGGACAATGCCAGACTCAGCGGCGATTCCATCCGGCGAGTCCCGAGATTAAGCAGGAACGTAGGCCAACCTGATCACACCCTCGCCAATCCGATCATGAGCCATAAGGCGGAGCGGCGGCCGGGGCCCGGCGAAATATGGCTTGCCGTGACCAAGCACGACGGGGTGCAGGTAGATTCGATACTCATCGATCAGGCCCGAGCCTGGCCATACCACTTCCTTCCTCACGCGGCACATCCGCGCGGTTCTGCTGCGAGATCATGCCACGACCTCCAGGACACGTGTCGCCAATGGCACGTAATTGCCCCCGCAACGATATTGATCCAAGGGCGTCGCCTCCGGTCCCCTATACCGTGACTGGCTCGCGGCTGCGCGCTCACGTTCCGGTGGGCCCTTCGGCACCTCCTCGTTGCCCACAGAACCTCCGGGGCTGAATCGGGCGTAAGATCTCGATCAGGATTGGCGTGCCGCTCTAAAGATCGGGAGGTTTGAGATGTGCGTTCGATTCCTGATGCGTTTCTTCTTCGTGTGCCTCTTCGTTCTGTCGTCTCTGCAGCGCGGGAGTGCCGCGCAGCCGGGTGACCTCATCTCCATGAGTTATCTCGGTAGGTACTCGGTCAGTGCCCTTGAGGTTTTGAACGACGAGTACTACCAGTTGAGTGCAGTGGGATACCTGATACAGGACACAGCCCGACGCGGGTGTTCAATACGCGGTGGATGTCTACCGGGTCGAGTACTACACGACCGACTTCAATGGCGCTCTCGTCATCGGGTCCGGTCTTTACGCGGATCCGGTTACGAGTCGACCTGAGAACGTCGTCCTTTACACCCATGGAACGTCGGTGACGATCTGGGACACTCCGTCGAACGTGAGTGGAGAGGTCTTCGACGGGCCCACGGTGCTGATCAACGTGGCGGGTAGAGGAGGTCTCAAGTTGCTGATGCCTGATGGCACGGGATTCTGGACCTCGACGGTGCCGCAGCACCGTTACCTGATGGGAGAAGTCGAGGGTCGTACGGCGATCGACATGTGGACTGCCGTGCAGCAGAGCAGCGTGTTCCAAACGATCCGCCTCAGGGTGATCTGCATCTCTTTGGTTTATCAGCGGGAGCGCTACCAGCCTTGTGGGCACAGCGTCTCTATGAGGCGGACGGTGGAACGCTTGCCGAAGTCACGCTCATGGGTGCCGTTACGGCCCCTGAGACCTTCGTCGAGGAGAGTCTGAGTAAGGTCGGTCGCTACTATCACGTCTATGACGCGTTCGCCTTCGAGGCGTGGATCAATACCTCGGGTGGTGCCGTGTCGGCCAGCAGTGTGTTCAAGGATCCATCCAACATCGCCTCGCTCTTCGACATGGATCACTCATATAACGAAGTCATTGCCGGCCTCAAGAACACTGCGGGAGCAACCTATCTCCCCGGCTTCCTGCATGATTTCCAGAGAAACGTGAACCATCCGGCGCGGGTGTTCCTCAGGGCTAGTGACGCGACTGTCGGCTGGTGTCCGAAGGCGCCGATCATCTTTCATCACTTCGAGGAGGACACCGAGGTGTCGTTCGATAGTGTGGTCGCGGCTCAGGCCGCGCTCAACACATGTTCTGGAAGTGGTGGCGCCACGCTCGTCACGTACGACAGCACGGCGGTGCCGCTCCTGGCATATCCCGGAGCCGAGCATCTTGAGCTCTGGGATAACTTGCTTCCGGAGTACGCGGATGGCACGTTGCCTGGTCTGCCATGGTAATACCCGTAGTGAGTTCCATCGGTCACCCGCAGCGCTGACGCAGGTTGCCTAGGGGCTCTCCGTCAGTTAACCGGGCGTACCTCCACCGGAACTCCGCAGGCGACGACGGCCTTGCGCCCCCGGCTCAGAGATGCAAGGTGAGGGTTCGCTAGGAGCACCTCGGCGACGCAGTAGACTGAGCTCATGGAACGTCTGACCACGACGTCAGGTCGTCTTGGTGATGGCACGCGGGCGCGGTTCGGCAATCATGCCCGCGCTCGTCGCCGAGGCCATCCCAGGTCTCGCCATCGTGCCGTCGTGGGTCATCGTTGTCGGATCGATCGCCCTGTGGGGCACGGTCAACCCGTTGAAGCGCTCCCCCTCCTCCTGATCATCGGCGCCTCCGGCAGCTGCCTTTGTGTAGGAGGCCATCGATGAAAATCGCCACAATTGCTGCAATCTTCACCGTAGGTTTTGGCGCCGGCCTGTGGGTGACGGCTCACGCTCGACAGACCACGTCACTTCCGGCCGAGCGCGCGAACGAGACAAGATCGAGTTATGGGAACCGAAGCCCGGTTACTGAGACCGCTTCGAATTCAGAAATACTTGTCTTTTTCGCCTCGTGGCCTCATCTCCGCTTAATGGGGTGTCTGCGCCAGCTTGACCGCCGCGTCCGTGAACGCCTGCACAAATGCGGCGCCGCCGGTCATGAGATTCGAGCGCGTCATGTAATCCACGACGATGTCTGGGCGCACGCCAATGTTTTCGATGTACGGCGAGGGTGGAAACTCCGGAGTCGATATCACGACTCCTCTGTTCATCAACCCTTCGGTAACCGAGCACGTGCCCTCTGTGAAGGTGGTGCAGTTGAACTGAATATTGTTGCCACCCGCCCCATTGGTCCGGATTCCCAGTAGCGTGGCTCGGTGGTTGTCCTGGAGGATCGCCGCGAGCATGTCGGCCGACGATGTCGTCAACTCGTCGATGAGAACCAGCAGCGGCTTCGTGTAGGCGACGGCCGCGGGCGGCAAGTCGAAACTGCCAATCGCGTTTATCGGAAGAGGAGCAGTCCGTCCACGCTCTTCGTTGAACGCCCTGAGCAGTTCGTTGAAGTTGTTCTGCAGGTTTTGAATGATCTCCGGCGGCGCGCCCGATCTCTGCGCCAGCGTAAGTCTTTGCGCAAATAGAGAGACCTCGAGGGCACTCGCCCGGAACTCGAACCCGACGGTCCGAAACGTGGTCGGGATCAAACGCTGAGCGAAGGCCTCGGCCGTCAGCAGATTCCCTCCAGTATTTCGCATGATATCGACAACCAGGACGTCGGTATTCGAGTTGAAAAACGCAATCTCCTGATCGAGTTGCTGCAGAGCGACCGCGGTACTTGGCGGCGCCTCAGTCGGGATGCGAAGGAGCCCGATCCTGACGCCGTTCGACGCGTATGTTCCACTGAAGAAGAAATGTGACGGTTGTGTGCCAAGGCGCATCACGAAACCAGCCGGAGGGGTATAGATCGGGGACCGAGCTCCGAACCCGAGAATTCCGAGGGTCTCGGGCACCCGCGAGTTCAGCAGCGGTCGAATCGGCTCCATATAAGCGGGCAGGGTATCGTCGGTGACGCGGAAATCCGGCTTGTGAAGCAGCGCGGGCCCGGCCCCGGTTGCCGGCGTGGCTTTGTCGAGGCCTGTCGACCGGAAGATGACTCCGTTCCCTCGGCGCGGACTGGGTAGCGGTCCTTCGGAGTCGATCGCGATGCCGATCTTCGTCCATGGGATCACGTAATTCTGCAACACACTCGTGCTGCCGAACCGAATGGATGCCACCGCCGTGTCGCCCACCCGTGATGCATTCGGGAAGTTCTCCTGGAACCGCCGAACGATTCGGCCGGCAGACAGTCGATCCCGGCTGCGGGGATTGCCGCCGAGCGTCGCGAGCCTCCGGAAGGATTCGATCAGGCTCTGCACCGCTTCCCCATCCAGCGCGACGAGCTCGTCTCCTACGCCGAACGGGTATTGCGCCTGCGGCAGGAGCGTCCGGTCGATCGAATCGATGAGCACCTTGCCATCGAAGATGTCCACGGTGAAGCCGAGCACCGCACCAAATGGCGACGGAAAGAACATGGATGCATGCGTGTCGTTGAGAGACGCAAGGTACTCGATGAGCGCTTCGTGAAAGTCCAGGTCGTCGGAGTGGTGGATTCGCTGGAGCCACGGCGTCATCCGGTACAAGTCGAAGCCAAAGACATCGCGCTTCCATTCGTACGGCGCGTAGTTCTTGGCATACGTACTCGCGAGTTGAATCAGGTCGGCCTCCCGCTGATCCGCGGTCAGTGCATCCTGCGCGCGCGGGGCAGCCACTCCGAACGTCAGCAGCAGGGCAACGGCGACAAATCGACGCATGAGCGGCTCCGTTCTGTGATTAGTGCGGGTTCGCGGTCGCCTGGGCCAACTTCACGGCGCTGTCCGTGAACGCCTGCACGAAGGGCCCCCCGGCGCTCATGAGATTCGCGTTCGTCATGTAGTCGACGACGATGTCAGGGCGTACGCCGACGTTTTCGATGTAAGGCGACGGCGGGAATTCCGTGTTCGACACCACCGTGCCTCTGTTCATCAGGGACTGCGTGATGAAGCAGACACTCTCGGTAAAGGCGGTACAGTTGAAGGAACTGACGCTGCCACCGGCACCCATCGTCCGCATGCCGAAAAGGGAACCTCTATGGTTGTCCTGGATGATCGCCGCGAACATGTCGCCTCCCGATGCCGTGAGTTCATCCACGAGCAGCAGCACCGGTTTGGTGTAGGCGTTCGGCGCAGGCGGTAGCGTCAGGCTGTAGTTGGAGAGAGGCACCGGGGCCGTTCGCCCGCGGTTTTCGTTGAAGGCCGCGAGGATCTCGTTCATGATGGCGCGGAGGCCCTGCAAGACCTCCGGCGGCGCGCCCTGGCTCTGCGCGTTGTCGATCGCCTCGACAATCGCAGTCAGCCACCCGGCCGTGGCACGGATCTCGAACCCGACGGTCCGGAACGGCTGAGCGAAAAGACGCTGCGCGAATGCCTCGACCACACTAACCGACCCGCCGGGATTGCGCATGATGTCAACGACCAGGACATCCGTGCTCGCGTTGAAAAACGCGATCTCCTGATCCAGCTGTTGAAGAGCGAGAGCCGCGTTCGACGGCGCCATCGTCGGAATGCGGATGAAGCCGATCCTGACGCCGTTCGCCACGTATGTTCCACTGAAGAAGAAGTGCGACGACTGCGTTCCAAGCCGCACGACGAATCCCGCCGGAAGGCGGTAAACCGGTGCTCGCGCCCCGAAACCGAGGATCGCGTACGGTGGTTTGGGGACCGTGACGTTCAAGAGTGGTCGAATCGGGTCCAGATAGGATGGCCGCGTGTTGTCGGCAACCGGCAGATCCGTGATTGCAGCCAACGCGGGACCGGGCCCGCCGACCGCGGCGTCCGCGGGTGAGACTGGCGTGGGAGGCGAGAAGATCCGCCCGTTGCCGCGTTGCGGACTCGGCAGCGGCCCCTGCGATTTGATCCCGATGCCGCTCTTCAGCCACGGAATCACATAGCTGTTCACGGTAGCCGCGCCCGCGAGCCGAATCGAGGCGACCGCCGCGTCGGCGAGCTCGGGCGCGTGCGGCACGAATTGCTGGGGGCGGGTCGTGATCACGCTGGCCGCCCCGCGCGCTGTGGCTCGCGGATTCGCAAGGATTTCGTACTTCCCGAAGGAGGCGATCAAGTTCTGAACCGGTTGGCCGTCCAGCGCAACGAGCTCGTCTCCCACGTCAAACGGGAATTGCACAGCGGGCAACAGCGCTCGGTTCACTGAATCGATGCGCACTGTGCCGTCGTAGATATCAACGGTAAAAGGGAGCGACGCCGAAAAATTCGAACGAAATGAAATGCCCGAATGCGCATCGTTGAGCGACGCCACGTATTCGATGAGCGCCTCCTGGAAATCGAGATCGTCGGCGTGATGAACGCGTTGCAGCCAGGGCGTCAATCGGTAGAGGTCGAATCCAATGACGTCCCGCTTCCATTCGTACGGAGCGTAGTTCTTCGCGAACATGTTCGCGAGTTGAACGAGGTCCGTATCACGCTGGTTGGTAGTGAGCGCGTCCTGTGCGGTCGGCGCCGCGACAGAGATCGCCAGAAGCATGGCGGCAAGCACGACTCGGCGCATGACCAGCCTCCCCGTGGTAGGAATCGCTGCGGAGGAGCGAATCGGACCGCAATTTGTATCCCCGTCCAAGCATGTTGTCAAGGGACGCCGCACGGCGCCCTGGAACCGCGTGACCGATCGCTGCTTCATGTCTAGACGCGTTTGGTAACCGACCCATAAACGCTTCGGGTGTCGATACACGTCTAAGGCAATCATGGCCATTCCCAACGTCCGACTTGCTGTCCGCGGCCTCCTGAAGACCCCGGGCTTCACTGCGGTCGTCGTGCTCACGCTCGGCCTCGGCATCGGTGCGAATACGGCGATCTTCAGCCTTGTCAACGACGTGCTCCTCCGCGAGCTGCCGGTGAAAGATCCGGCCGAGCTGGTGCTGTTCCGCAATGTGGAAGGCCGGGATGGCCGTCTGTCGCGGGCCGGCGAGAACAATGGGTCGATCGATCCTCTCACCGGGCGCAACGCGAGCACCTCATTCTCGCTGCTGACATTCGAACGCTTCCGGCCCTCGGCTCGGGCGCTGTCGCACGTGTTCGCGTTCGCGCCGTTCAACCGGATGACACTGCTCATCGACGGTCAGCCCGAGACGACCGATATGGGCCAGCTCGTCTCGGGTGACTACTTCGCGGGCCTGGGCGTATCCGCGATCGCCGGGCGGACGCTGACCAATGCTGATGATCAGCCGTCCGCGCCGCCGGTCGGCGTCATCTCCTATCGCTTGTGGGACCGCCGTTTCAATCGCGATCCGTCGGTCATCGGCAAGACCATCCACGTGAACAGAGTGCCGATCACGGTGATTGGCGTTACGCCGCCCGGCTTCGCGGGGGCGATGCAGGTCGGCGAATCAGTGGACATCTCCCTTCCCCTCGCGCAGCACGGACGCTTTCAGCCGGATCGTGCCAAGAGTCGCGCTCAGCCTTGGTACTGGTGGATCCGCGTCATGGGGCGCCTCGCCAGCGGCGTGACCGCCGAGCAGGCCCGGGCGAGCCTCGAGCCGATCTTTCAGGACACGGCCCGAGAAGCTTGGCTCGCCGGCAGTGGGCGAGAGGATGGGGCCGGTTCCAAGATGCCTGACATCTCGACGCTCGCGGCGGACCCGGGCGGGCAGGGGGAGAACGATCGCCGCCGGACGTACGCCGAGTCGCTGCGCATCCTCATGGCGCTCGTCGGCATCCTGCTCCTCGTCGCTTGCGCGAACGTCGCCAATTTGCTCCTCGCCCGCGGCAGCGCCCGTCGCCGCGAGATCGCGCTTCGGCTTGCCATCGGTGCGAGTCGCGCGCGCATCGTTCGCCAGCTTCTCGGCGAGAGCGTTCTCCTCGCGGTCACCGGCACCGCGTTCGGGACACTCTTCGCGTATTGGAGCCGCGGACTGCTCCTCGGGCTGCGCCAGTTCAATGGTGCGCCTGCCGAACTCGATCTCCCGCTGGATGGACGCGTGCTCGCGTTCACGATCGCCGTGACGGCCGGCACGGCGCTGTTGTTTGGCCTCGCCCCGGCGCTGCGCGGGGCGCGCGTCAACCTTACCGAAGGGCTTCAGAGCGGCGGACGCCTGCTCGGGACGCGCGCACGATCGCGACTCGGCCAGATGTTGATGATCGTTCAGATCGCGCTCTCGCTCGTGCTGTTGATCAGCGCCGGCCTGTTCGTCCAGACGCTGCGCAATCTGGAGCAGGTCGCGGCCGGCTTCAACACACAGGGCCTCGCGCTCTTCCGCATCGAGGCCACCCCTGCCGGCTATCCTCGCGAGGCGTTCACGACGCTCCAGTCACGCGTGCAGGAACGTCTCGAACAGATTCCCGGCGTGCGCGCCGCGACGTTCTCCCGTGTACCGCTGCTCGCCGGCACGCGGGCGAATCGGAGGACGATCATCCCGGGCTACACGCCGCCCGAGGGGGCGTCGATGAACGTCAACGTCAATGGCATCGCGCCAAATTTCTTCACCGCGATGGAGATTCCGCTGCTCCTCGGCCGCAACTTCACGGCACGAGACGCTGAGGACGCGCCCAAGGTGGCGATAGTGACCCACGCCTTCGCGCGCCGCTACTTTGCCGGCGAGAATCCGGTAGGCCGGCGCTTCACGTTCGGCGCGAACCCCAACGCGCCGGCCAGCGAGATCGAAATCGTCGGCGTGGCACGTGACGCGAAATACACCACGTTGCGCGAGGCCGAGCCCGTGACCATTTACCTGCCCGCGGCGCAGATGCTGGACGGCGTTGCCAATTACTACGTGCGCACGGCCAGCGATCCGGCGGCGATTGGTCCCGCGATCCGCGCTGCCGTGCGCGAAATCGATCCGATGCTGCCGGTCATCGATCTGCGTACGCAGGAGCAGCAGCTCGAACGCCGCAATTCGCAGGAACGCCTGTTCGCACAGTTGTCGGGCTTCTTCGGCGTGGCCGCGCTGCTGCTGGCGTGTTTGGGCCTCTATGGACTGATGTCGTACCTCGTGCTCCAACGGACCGGAGAGATGGGCTTGCGGCTGGCGCTCGGCGCGCTCCCGGCGCAGGTGCTGCGGATGGTGCTGCGCGAATCGTTCACGCTGGTCGCGGTCGGCCTCCTGCTCGGCTCCGTCGTCGCGTACAGCGTCCGTCGGTTCGTCGAGTCGATGCTTTTCGGACTCACCGCTGCCGATCCGCTGACCTATACCGTCGTCGCTGGTGTGCTCGTCGCCGTCACGCTGCTGGCGTCGCTCCGTCCCGCGCGGCGCGCCGCGCGCGTCGATCCGATGATCGCGCTGCGCGCCGAATAGTCTTGTCTGCCCCTTAGTCGAGCGACTCGTGCCACAGGCCTTTTCATGTCAGGCCGCTCGCGGATGAGCCGGTTGCGGAGAACGGCGCCGATTGTCTACCAGATGCCGGGAACAAACCGCTTCGTCCGTGCCGAGTACGCCGCGTACTCATCGCCAAATTGTTCGGCCATCATTTTCTCCTCAGCGCCCAGGCGCAGTGCAAGGAGGACCGTCAACGCGATCACGTTCGAGAAACCCGCCACCAAGTTCGGGATCACCAGGGCTTGACCGACGTAATAGAGGATGAGCGCCGAATACATCGGATGGCGGATCGCGCGATAGACGCCCTGTGTAATAAGTCGATGCTCCTGACGGAGCTCCAGAGTGACCGACCAATTCGTGCCGAGATCGGCGTGCGACCGAAAGAAGAGCCACAGGCCGATCGCGAGACACGTCAGGCCGACAACGAGCGGGCCGCTGCGCAGCGGATACTCAGCGAACCAGAACGCGGGTGACACGACCCAAATCAGAGGGACGAAAAATCCGACCCACGCGAGAACCAAGAGGAGCGTCTCCAGACGAGTCTTGTGGCTCCGGGCGACCTTGACGCTTCGACTTCGGCGGCCATGCGGCGCGCGAATCACAATCATCACGACCGTGCCGACGAGTATCACCGTCTTCGCAATCCACGGGTTCATAGCCAACCACCGTTCTCTATGTTCTCGAACTTCCACCGCGTAAGTCGTCACGAGCTCGAAGCGCGGAGACGCGGATCCTTCGTGGTCAACGGCAGCAGCGCGGCGATCATGGCGTCTGCGATGAACTCTCCATACCGTTGGACTGACCAGTCCCGTCGCAGGACCAGCAGTTCGTAGAGCTCCGGCGAGCTGTAAGTCCACAGGACGTCCGTCGCTGCATCGAGCGTCATGCCCTGCCGCAGGTGTCCGCCTTTCAGCAGCGTCTGCGCGTTGTGGGTCATGCGCGTCAGCCTCGCCGCATCCATCTCCTCCTGTAATCTTGCCAATTCCGGATCGCTCGCCGCCGCCTGGCGTACCAGCAACAGCACGGGCGCCACTCTCGGCGCCACTTCCATTGCCAGAACACTCCATCCCCGGATGGTGTTGCGTGGGTCGCGCTCGCTCGACTGCATTCGATCGGACCGGCGCTCGGCGTGGATGGGCCCGTCGCCGGCGAGAGCCTTGTCCCGGATCGCACGTACGAGTGCGACCTTGTTGCCGAAAACCTTGTACACCGTCTCTTCCGACACGCCGGCGTCTGCTGCGATCCTCGAAATCGTGGTCCCCGAGAATCCCTCGCGCACGAAGAGGCCAGTCGCCGCCTCGATGATCGCGGCACGCCGCCGTTGCGCGGCTTCCTGACGTCGCGTCGCGTCATATCGACGCGTGCGCTTGACTTTCGCCGCCATGGAGTAGAGTATAACATTTGGTTACAGTTAAACTGTATTTATTATAGGGGCACGTCATGATGCACAACGATACGACCCGTGGTGCCGTCGGCGCGCTCGCGCGCCTCGAGCGCGCCACGAACGCTCACGACGTGAACGAGGTGGTGGCCTGCTTTGCGGCGGACTATCGGAATGAGACGCCGGCACACCCGGAGCGTGGCTTCACCGGCCGCGAGCAGGTCCGCGGGAATTGGGAACAGATCTTCGCCGCCATCCCAAACATCACCGCGAAGGTGCTGCGCTCGGCGGTCAACGGCGATGAGGTCTGGAGCGAGTGGGAACACCGGGGCACGCGTCAGGATGGGTCGGCGCATCTGATGCGCGGCGTCATTATTTTCGGCCTCGGCAACGAACTGCTGACGTGGGCGCGCTTTTATCTCGAGCCGGTTCAGGAGGGTGGCGGGAACGTCGATGCCGCGGTTCGCCGACAGGTCGGTGCTGCAGGCCCGCCACCACCCGCATCGCTCACCGAAAAGCGATGATCCTGCTCGCTGGCGGAAGCGGCCGCCTGGGCACTCTGATTGTGCGGCGGCTAGAGGCGCGAGGTCTTGCCGTTCGCGTGCTCACGCGCGACCGGAGGCGCACCGCTCATTTCGAACACAGCCAGGTCGAAGTCGTCGAAGGCGACGTGCGCGATGGTCGCACCCTGGGTGCGGCGATGGTGGGCGTGAGTACCGTCGTGTCTGCGATTCACGGGTTTGGCGACATCGGCGATGTGTCGCCGGCCTCTGTCGATCGCGACGGCAATCGCCGTCTCATCGATGCGGCGGCGGCGGCGAACGCCGGAGTCGTGCTGATGTCCATCGTCGGCGCGTCAGCAAAGCATCCGATCGAGCTCTTTCGGATGAAGCACGTGGCCGAGGAATACCTTCGTGGGAGCGGCGCGCCGTGGACGATCGTGCGCGCAACCGCCTTTGCCGAATTCTGGCTCGATCTGCTCGACCAGACAGCAGCAACCTCTGGTCGGCCCGTCATATTCGGCCGCGGCGCCAATCCGATTAATTTTGTGTCGGTCTCCGATGTCGCTGCCCTCGTGGAGCGGGCCCTGGTCGATCCGTCAACACGTGGCGCGACGTTTGAAATCGGTGGCCCGCAGAATCTGTCGTTCAACGAGCTTGCCGCAGGGTTGCAACGGGCGTCGAAGCGCACGGCGACGGCCCGGCACGTTCCTCGCGCGATCTTGCGCCTCCTTGCGGCCGTGCTCCGACCCGTCCAACCGAATCGTGCCCGTCAGATTCGTGCGGCCATCACGATGGACAGCATCGATTTGACCTTCATGGCGACAGACCTCCATCGGAGGTTCCCTGAGCTTCCCGTCACTTCGCTCGCGGACATCCTCGCTCATCGCCAGCAATGCTGAATGAAAACCCGAACTCTCGATTCAGCATTCAGCACTCAGCATTCAGAATTCTCACGATTCAGTAGAACCACCGCCGCTCGTAGACAAAGATCACGATCAAGAGCGCAACCGGAACGCCCCAGATCCACGCCTGTCCCACGCGCTCCGCCCAGACCCGAGGAACCACGAACGACACCACGAGGCTGATCGCCGCGGCGCCGAACAGCCAGCTGTACCAGAGGATGGCGGGCCCTGCGTTTTCGAGCGATCGATCCTCTCTGGAAAACGTGCTCAACACCGGGTAATAGCGGAACAACGCCGTGTGATAGCGCTCGCTCCAGAAGAACATCGCCATGTACGTCACGCCGTACACCATTGAAAACACATTGAAGCGCGCGGAAGCCGTCACGGGAACATCCCTTTGATGTTGTTGAGGAGTTCGCCCACGAGGAAGCTCCACCAGGCCGTGAAGGCGAGAATCCAGGTCAGGTATTTGCGCGTGTCAGCGCGCGTCGGGAGAAGTGGCGCGCGCCAGGCCAGCCAATACGCGGGGAGCAGTCCGAGTCCAACCGCCGCGAAGTGTTCCTTCATCTCAAACACGCCGTTCGCGGCCCGGAGCTGGAGGTCCTCGAGCGTCGGCCGCACGTCGACGCGATAGCGCGGATACAGGAGTCCGCCGAGGATCACGTTGACGGCGAAGAGCAGCACGATCACGTTCGTGAAGGTTGGCGAGTTGACCCCTCGGAACCGATCGACAAACGAGCGCGGCGGAGATCCATGCGTTCGCGCCACGCTGAACGACTGGTGCGTCAGCGCGCCGAGAAGCGCCGCCCCGATGAGCACGTGAACCACCAGCAGCACCTGGATCATGGACCATCCTTCTGACGCGGCGCTAACGCGCCGCGCTACGGGCAGTCGTTCCCTCGAGGACCTCGCCGGCCGCTCGCGCCCCCGATTCCAGGGCGCCCTGCATCCACCCCATCCAGGTCGACGTGTGTTCGCCCGCGAAGTGTATCCGCCCCTCCGGCCGCGCGATGTCCGGCATGATCGTCGACATCTGGCCGGGATGGAATACTGCAAACGCACCACGCGCCCACCCGTCGAGCGCCCACCGATAGACGACGCCTCGCTCGAACGACGCGGGCAGTTCTGGAAATGTTTGCGCGATCAGGCTCTTCCCCATGCTGATGGCGCGCGCGCGCGTCATGCCCGCGAGCTGCTGACCGAGCTCTCCGCCGACCGTCGCCCCGAGTATTCCGCGCGTCGCATCGAGGTCGTACGTGCAGTCCCACATCTCGGCAGGCTGATCGCCTCGAGCCGTGCCGCTGAGTCCTGCCTGCTGCCAGAAGCTGCTGCGGCACTGGAACAGGAATCGCGTCGCCGGGAAGTACGGAAGGCCGGCAATCGCAGACGCCTTCTGACTCGAGAAGCCAGGACGCACCTCGATGCGGCGGAGCGTGGAAAAAGGTATCGCGAGAACTACGCGGCTCGCGCGAACGATTTTCTTCCTGCCTCGCTCGACGTAGCCGAGTTCAACGGCCCCGTCAATCTGCTCGATTCGGGCGACTTCCGCGTTGTAGCGGACGATTGCGCCAAGCGCCCGGGCCATCGCTCGCGGAAGTTGATCCATCCCGCCGTGAATCTTGTAAAACTGACTCGCCTTCTGCAGCAGCGCGAACTGCCGGAGCACGTACAGCGCCGAAAGCTCTCGCGAATCGCCCCCGAGCGTCATCAACCGAATCGCACCGTCCGACGCACCCCGCGATCGGAGCCAGGCCGGCCACGTCAGCTCGTCGTAGCTGCTCCATCGCGCATACGCCTCGGCCGATGGTTTTAGATCGGCGATGTCGGAAGGAAGATCGCCCACATAGCGCTGGAGAAGCGCGCCTTGTCCGAGCCCCTCCTCTTCAGGTTTCAACCCGAGTGGCGCACTCGCCTTTTTCAACTCTTCCGGGACCTGCGCGGTCACGCCGCGGATGGTGATCAGCGCGGATCCACTCAACGACTCGAACGGCACGAGGTTCAGCCCGTGCTCCTTCGCGAGTTGAATGACCGTTTCGTGCTGCGGCGGGATGCGTATCGCCCCGGCCTCGGCGTAGAGGCCCTCCGCAAACGGCGCGCGGATCGTATGCACGCGGCCTCCAGGACGGCTGCGCGCCTCGAGCACGACGACCGGTGTGCCTGCCCTGTGAAGCACGTCCGCCGCACGCAAGCCCGCGAGGCCCGCGCCAACGACAACGACGGGGTCGGCCGTTTTGCCTCTGCCCTGCCTGGCGCCACTTGATGGTCGTGAGATCAGCGAAACCGCCGCGGCGGTCACGCGAAGGAAGTCCCGGCGATCGATCTCGCGAGCGCCGCGCGCGGTCCCGGTCAGGATCTCCCGTGGCACAGCGACCATGCTCGGCTACTTTGCGGCCGGGTCGAAATTGAGGATGGTCGATGGCGGCGTGGTGGGAACGACGGGCCGCAGAAACGGCAACCCGGATGAAACGTGACACGAATAGCAGCCTGCGAGCGCGCTCTTGTACGACGTCACGAACGCGTCGTGGTCCTCGTCTTCGAGTGCCAGTTGAACCGCGGCAAACGCGCTCATGTCGATCGCCGTGAACATGCCCTTGACGTCGACCGACTTGCCGTCAGGGAGCTGCCTCACCGGACGCAGCAGGATCGTCCACCTGATGGACTGGCGGGCTTCGCCGAAGAAGTAGCGCGCGAGCGGCCAGTTCTTCTTCTCCGCTGCGAACCACAGGTTCGACCAGTGATACGCCGCGTCCATCATCGTGTGGGATTGCGTGGGGACGACGCTCTTCAGATAGGCGACGTCGCCGGTGGCCGCGGCGGCCGCCGGCGCCGACTGCGCGGCCGGCGTGGGCACGTTCCGCGTCATCCAGTACTCGACCGCCATCCCTCCGATGACGGCCCCCAGCACCAGCGCCACGAATACGGCAGGCGTCTTCATTTCTTCTGGGACAGCGACTTCACGTAGTTGACCATGTTCCAGATCTCCTGGTCGCTGATCCGGCCGTCCCATGGGGCCATGAAGAAGTCGGGCCCGATGCCCTTCTTCACGACGGTGAAGACCTCGCCGTCGCTGGATCCGTGATCCCACTTGTCGTCGGTGAGGTCGGGTGGCTGGGTGCCGCCACGTTCCTCGATCACCGAGATGATCATGCCGCCCTTGCCTTCCTTGCCATGACAGCCGGCGCAGAGCGATACGAACGACTTCTGACCGGCGGCAATCGATTCCGGCGTTGACGCCACTGGATTCTTGATCTTCGCCGCCTCGGGATCCCCCTTACCCGGCGCCTGGCGCGCCATGACGCTTCCGGCCAGACACACGACACCAAACAGAATCACGAGGACCCGACGACCCATGGAACGTGTCTCCCGAGCGTTCACTTGGCCAGCGGATCGGGACGCATCTGGAAGTGAACCGCCATGCTCGATTTTCCCTTGCCGCCCTCGTTGTGCCAGGGATTGCGGTTCGACCAGCCGGTCCAGAGTCCTCTGCCCTTCCATCCGATCTTCGGATCGTCGATGCGGCCGTTGATCGACTTCGCATAGAAGCCGAGCGGATACGGCACGCGCAACACGACCCACTTCCCGTTGACGAGTGCGAGCAGCGCGCCGGAATCATTGCCGGTCGCTATCTGCACGTTCTCGCCGAGGCCGAGCGAATTGAACTTGTCGGACCAGTTGTAGTAGTTCGAGTCCGTTGCCGCGGCGTCGGTCGTGCCGGGGAAGTTCGGCCCGGGCACCGTGTAGAGCGTCCAGCCTTCGGGACACAGCTTGCCGTCCGCGGCCGTCGGACCGTTCAGAGGTCCTTTGCACTTGCGCCGATCGAAGCTCGCGAGGTGGCCGCTGCCAAGCACCGTCCACGCGACGCCATCTTTATCGACGTCCATGCCGCGCGGCGAGAACCCCTGACTCGAGGCTTTTGGTTCGTTCCACGGCACCGTGTAGATTTCCGCCATCGCGGTCTCCGGCGGATTCGATCCGGGATCCATGCGAACCAGCGCGCCCGGGAAGCCGAGCACCGAACCCCACACGGTATTGTCCGCCGGGCTCGCCATCACGCCGTAGAAGCTCGATGCGATCCGCTTGTCCTTCGCGGGATCCACCGGCTCGTTCGGTTCGACGTACGCGTCGCGCTTCCCGTTGGCGTTCGTATCGACGATGAGCGGCACCCAGCCCTGAGCCTTGCCCGCGTCATGCGTCTCGTCCAGCACCTTCGTGTTGACCCAACCGACGAGCCCGCCGCCACCGCTCCAGATTGTGTTGTCGGGATCGTTGTCGAAGTTCAGGTGGAACGTGCTGAAGCACGTATCCACGATATCGATCTTCTTGGTGGCCGGATCGTAGACGGTGTACTGCCGGCCGCCACCGCCACGGCCACCGCCACTAATCGGATATGCCTTCGCCGAGGGATTGTCCGAACCAGCCTTGCAGTAGTCGGGAAGTTCGGCCGCAGTGCGCGTCCTGGTCGTGTTCCACACGCGCCCCTTTTGATCGATCTCGTTGCTGTGTCCGCTCGTGACCTGGTTCCAGATGATCTCGTCACCCCAGTACGGTGACGGATTCGATATCCCGCCAGGCCCGGGGCTCAATGTCGCCTTCGGGTTGGCAGGGATGGTGACCTCCGTCCACGAGTTCTTCACCGGATCCAGGATGGTCAAGTGATCCGACGAGTTCTCGTGAAGACCGTAAACCGGACCATACGGCATGACGAGCGGATTCCGCTTGTCGCTGGCGATCACGTCGTGGAAGTACTCTCGCGGATCGGACCAGTCCCACTGGGTGATGACCACATTCCGCTCGGGTCCTTGCGGCCGCGGCGGCGCCTCCTTCGGGTACTCACCGGCAGCGATGCGATCGGTCCAGTCCGCGAACATCTTCAGTGCGCGCTGACGCCCGAGCTGGCCAAGCTGCTGATCCATTTGCGAGCCGTCGTGTCCCGACGTGACGCGACGCGCCCACGCCGCCACAGATGTATCGAACTTCCCGAGACTTGGCGGAATCTCGCGGGTCGCCTTGGTGCCAAGCTGATGGCACGACATGCAGCCGTCGGTTTTGAGCTGCTTCACGAATTCACCCTGGCTCCGGCCGGCCGTGGCGCCCTGTTCCTGAAGCGGGAACTCGGTCTTGTCGGGAAGCTTGAGCAGCGAGAGCCAGTAGTTCGCCGGATAGTATTCCGCCGCGGCGCGCGGGTTTGGCGCGATGACCGCCGTCAGGTTCAGCAGCTTGCCGGGTGCGGCCGTGACCTTCGGCGAATCGACAAGCCCGTACCCTCTGACGAACACTTGGTAGTTCGCCTTCGGCAGGTCCGGGACGACGTAGCGTCCGCGATCGTCGGTGACGACAATCCGGCTGAAGCCCGTCGGCAGTTCCTTGGTTTCGGCAATGACCCAGACACCGGCCTCGGGGCCTTTCGAGCTCGTCACCACGCCGCCGATGTCGTCGCCGTCGATAGCCACGGCGTTTCCGCCAGCCTGCCGTGCTCCCATACCCGCAATCGACGAAGCCAGCAGCGCGGCGACGAACACACCCGGATACAGAAGTTTTCTCATGGGCGAACTCCGTCTCGACGGGAATCCTAGCATGCGTCGGGAGCGATCAAAGCAGAGTCGGGATCCGTGGCCCGGGATCCGCCCCTCGACGAGCTCGGGGCGCCCTGAGCCTGTCGAAGGGCGGGGTCCGCTCTTTCTATTTCAACGTCGAGAGAAACTCGAGCAGGTCCGCGAGTTGTTGCGGCGAGAGATTGCTGACCAGCCCCTCGGGCATGAGCGACACGCGCACTTCCTCCCGCGACGCGACGTCAGACGGCTTTAGCCGTTGCGAGGTGTCGGGGCCGGTCATGATCACAATATGATCCGCCGCCTCCTCCGAGATCAAGCCGCTCAGCCGTTCCCCACTCTTCAACGTGAACGTCGTCGGCACGTACTCAGGGCCGATCGCGTCGCTGGGATTGCTGATGTTGTCGAGCATCGCCTGTCGGCCGTACTTTGCGCCGATGGCCGACAGATCGGGGCCGAGCTTTTTCTGTCCGCCGAGGCTATGACAGGCCGCGCACCCACCGTCGCTCTCGAAGACCTTGCGGCCATCCGCCACTCGGCCGGAGAAATTCTGCTCGAGCTCGAACGCCGTCGGCAGTCTCCGGGCGGCCGGCAGCGGCAGCACTTTCGCGGCGCGCGCGCGAATGGCCACGTAGGCGGGATCGGCGGGCGGCGCCGTGCGCGAGATCCTCATGGCGACCGGCGACTGCCCCGCCGTCCGCGGACGCGGAGCCGCAGGCGGGGTGGCATAGTTGGTCAGGTTGCTCGCGAGCATCTTGAACTCTGCGGGGATCTTGCCCTGCTCGGCGAGGTCGAGAATGGTGGTGAGGCCGGGCAGCGTGCCGCCTAGCAGCCTCAGAGCTTCGGCGCGGACTTCGTTCGGTGCGTCGCTGACCACAACGCCCTGCGCCCACGATTCGAGTCCTGGCTGCGCGGTCGCCTGGAGCGCTCTGATCGCGGACACGCGAACGCGCGCGGGTCCCTGCTGCGCGATGGCCTGCAGGTCGTTCACGTACTTCGCGTCGCGCTTCGCGCCGATCGCGTCGAGCGCTGCAGCTCTCGACTCAGGAGTCGCCGACTCCGACTTCGCCAGGTTCAAAAGATCAGGGATGTAGGCCGGATCCTCGAGCGCTTCGGCGAGCGAGGCGGCCGCCGACTGCGTCGAAGCGGTCGCAAACGCCTTCCGCATGACGCCCGGCAGCCCGGCGCTCGTGCGCGCATCGGTCCACATGCTGAACAGCTCATGGCTGTAAAGACTGAAGGCGCGGTCGGCGAGCGACGGGGGTGTACTCTGGAGACACGATGAGTGATTCCAGGGCGCGAGCCGCTTCGGGCCACTGCATGGACCCCAGTGTCTCCAGGGCTGTGGTGCGTTCGGCCAACGACGCCGAGCTGTTGTTCAACGTGGCGATCAGATCGGGGAGTGCGGTCTTCGGACGAAGCTCCCAGACAATCTGGCCGAACGCCTGACCCGACGTGTCGGGACCTGATTTCAGCCGCGCGTAAAGTGCATCCTCCCTGCCGCGCGCCGCGATCCCAATCGCTTCGAGATACCACCGATCCTTCCCGTCGAACTGCAAGACGAGCTGGGTCATCGAATCGAGCCACTGGTTCGACGGCTGACCCTGATCCTTGTACGTGTAAGGCGGAAGCATCAGCGCCGGATTCGGGTCCCGCAACATCAGCGCGATTTCTCGGCGGACCTGCGGCGACGCGTCATGCAGCAACGGCTTCGAGATCTCGAGCATGTTCGCGCCGTTCTGCCTGGCGACGCGCAGTCCCAGCACGCGAAATCGCGGATCGCGATCGTGCAGGGCTTCCTGCACCGCGGCCGTTCCAGCCGGACCGAGTGCACCGAGAATCCACAAGGCACGCGCTTTCAAAAAGACATCATTCTGGTGCCACATCCGCTGAAGAACCGGCAGCGGCCGCCTGGCCTTGATTCACGAGCGCAGTCCGCGCGAGGTACTGAACTGATGGATTCGGAGACGCGAGCGCGCTCGTCAGGCCAGCGGCGGAGGACAAATCAAGCTTCGGCGCACTCGGCTTGTTGCCGGCAGGAGCGAGGCGATAGATCCGGCCTCTGCCATCGGAATCTCCCATCTGATGACCACCGACACCGGGGTCATACCAATCCGAGATGAACACCGCGCCATCAGGCGCCGCGGCAACATCGGTCGGCCGCGACCAGGTATCGTCGCCGTCGTTCACGACGGTCTCGATCGTACCCGTGTAGCCAGCACCCGAGACGGTCAACGGATACATTGCGACCAGGCGCTTGCCCGCATCCGCGTGAAGCAGTTGTCCGCGATACGCCGCCGGCAGGAGGCTGCCTTCGTAAACCAGCAGGCCGCACGGCGAGCCCGGGCCCAGCCGCTCGACGACCGGCGCCACGCCCGGGAATTCGAGATGCCAGTGAGTCCCGCGGTCCTCGAGCCACGAACGGTTCATCGGTCCCCTGAATCCGTAGTTCCCGCCCTCCATGTTGTAAAGCAGTCTCGTCCACGCATTCCCGTCATCGTCGTTATCTGTCTGGAACACGTTGCCGAATGAATCGACGGCGATCTCGTAGGGATTCCGGAAGTTCTGCCCGATCACTTCGAGTCCGGTGCCGTCGCCGTTCATCCTCAGGGCGACACCTTCGTAGTAGCCATTCCCGGGCCTGATGTTCGCGCCGGTGCCCTGCGTGAACACGCGTGTGCCGGATTTATCGGTGACATCGAGTCCAGTATTGCCCTGGTTGAAGTAGTACTTGCCGTCCGGGCCGAAGACGACCGCGTGCACTCCGTGATCGTGATCGATGCCGCCGAAACCGGTAAGAAGGACTTCTTTCTTGACGATCTTGTCGTCCGCGTCCTTCGTGTAGACGATGATGTCGGGCGCCTGCGACACATACACCTTGTCGCCGAGGACCGCGATTCCGAGTGGAACGCGAAGCTGCGGACTCTGATCGAAAACTTTGACCTTGTCGGCGTGGCCGTCGTTGTCGGTGTCTTCCAGGATGACGATGCGATCGCCGGCCGGACGCGGGTCGGGCAGGTTTCTCTGGGTACGCCGATAGTTCACGCCTTCGAGCACCCAGACGCGGCCGCGCTCGTCCACCGTGAGGTCGGTCGGATTCGACAGCATCGGTTCCGCGGCCCAGAGCTTGACCTCGAGGCCGGGCGCCGCCTTCATTGCCGCGAGGCTTTTTTCCGGTGGTTGCTGACCGCGAATGACGCCGCCGATGGCGATCGCGATGGGGATGATGAGGCCGAAGCGCACGAGCCGCGTCATGGACACCGCCTTGGAAACTGGCGGTATCCTACATTGAATCACTCATCACTGATCACTCATCGCGAATCCCTGATCCTTGAATCCCTCATCCTTGAATCCTTGGATCCTTGGATCCCCGAATCAAGAAACAGCCTGTCGCGCCGAAGCGCAGAGCGCGAAGGCGGACGAACTGCGAACTGCCAACTCGCGAACCGCGAACCGCGAACTGCGAATCCTTGAATCACATGTCGATTCGCAGTTTCTGATTCGCGGCGACACCGAGCGCGCCGCCCAGAGTGCCCAGAATCAAGGCCGGCAGGACCAGGATGATTGGAAGCGTGAAGACCTCGCCGAGGCCACCGCTGGCATCGACGGCGCTCATTGTTCGTGGATCGTGAAAAAACGCGAGCATTCCCGCTGCACCAGCGCCGCTGATGATCTCGCCGACGATGACTGCGAGAGTTGCGGACAAAGGCCCTGATGCCAGCGAGCCGGATCGCCAGGCCGACCAGAATCCGGTCGTGAGAAGCAAACCGATGCCGACGTAGGTCGAGATCGCCGACCGGACCGAAAAGTCGTGAGTGGGCACGAACCAGTCGAGCGCGGTTCTGGCAACCTCCGCGAGACCGAACAAAGCGCCCCATACGCCGACGCTCCGAATCGCGAAGCCGAACACCTGCAGGACGTACCAAATGTCCGCACCCTGTTGTCCACGCGCCGGATAGACACTGTCCCGGTACTCCTCGAGGAGGTCACCGGACACGCTGTCGAAACTTCTGCGCGTCACGACTGCGCGCAGGATCGACTCGGCCCAGGCGGGCGGCGTTGCATTTGTGCTCATGCGTGTCCTTTCAGCGGCCACTCGAGGCCCCGCCACAGATTGTCAACCGTCGCTCGCGCGTCGTTCAGCGCGTGGAGCCCCGTCGGCCGGATTCGATAGAAACGCCTCGGCTTTCCGGCGCGAATCGGAGTGCCCGGGCCGAGTCGGGATGCGACAAGACCCTTGCGCTCGAGCCGCTCGAGGGTCGCATGGACCGCTCCCGCGGCAACGTCCCGATCGAGCCTCGACTGCACCTCGTTCAACACGGCACGCCCGTAGGCGTTGTCGCCGAGCCGCATGATCGCCAGGAGCACCGCCTGTTCGAACGAGCCGAGGGTGTCGGACATCGGAGTGTGCCTACATTGTAGATCAGAACCGTGAAGCTGAGAGCAAGTCGGGATGCGGGATCCGCGGTTCGCAGTTCGCGGTTCGCGGGCCTCTCTTGCCAACAAGCGCCTGTTCGACGATGCTTATGCTCCAACCGGGAGGCTTTCACGCATGACATCCCTCTTCAGTCGCGTCTCAGCAACGATCTGCATGGTCGTCCTTATCCTTGTTATGGGAACGTCGTTCGGCGGGGCGCCGATTCTCAGCGCGCAATCGCCTGGCAAGTGGAAACAGCTGTTCAATGGAAAAGACCTGACCGGGTGGCAGGCGCTTGGGGGAGGCGGCCGCCGCGGCGGAGCCCCACCTGCGGGTCAAGCCCCCACCACGCCACCGCCGCCAGCCTCGACGAAACTTGAAGACAGAGGGTGGAAGGTCGAAAACGGCGTGATCACGAGCGCCCCGCCGGCAGAGGGCCAGCGACAGGGCAGCCTGGCGACCGCCGACTCGTTCAAGGACGTCGAGCTCGAGTTCGACTTCATGCTGGCGGAAGCCGGGGCGAAGTGCACGCCAAAACTCGGTGAGAAGCAGGCGAATCTCAGCGAAGACAAAACGTGCACCTTCAACAGCGGCGTCACGCTGCGCAACGGCTATCAGCTCAATCTCGGACGCCGCGAGGCCGGCGAATACATCGGCATCGTCGTGCACCGCACGGTGCCGGAGGCGATCCGCGGCAACGTCGACTGGCTGTCGTCTGGCGACTGCGGAAGCAAGCCTGGATATCTGGAGGATTGCGACAAGTTTCCGATGCTCCGCAAGAAGGGCGACTGGAATCACGTCCGCATCAGCTTCAAGGGCCCGCACCTTCAGGTGTGGCTGAACGACAAGCAGATCTGCGACGTGACCGACAATCCGACCGACCCAGCCGAAGCGAGCTGGAAGGAAGCAGCCCCCATCACGTTCCAATGGCCGCCGGCGGGAGAATCCGGCGGGTTTTCGGGCACCGTCAAATACAAGAACATCCGCGCACGGGAACTGTAGGAAGGAACCCGATCACTCAGGACAAGGAGCCACTGATGGCTGACATTTCAAGACGAGAGTTCTTCAGGAAAGCGGGAGCAGACGCAGCAGCGATCGGAATCCTGGCAGCGACGGCGGCCAACCTCGAAGCGAATCCGCTCGGATATCCGATCGGCAGCCAGACCTACCCGCACCGCGCGATGATCGGCAGCGGCAACTTCGCGGATCTGCTGCAAGCAGCTGAAGGACCTCGGCGTCGAGCGGCTCGAGCTGTGCTCGGCGATCGGCTACAACGAGTTCGCCAAGCTGGCTGATGCGAAGGAAACCAAGAAGATCATGGCCGATCACGGATTGAAGAGCGAGAGCGCGCATTTCAGCATGCGGGAACTTCGCGAGACCCAGCAGAAGAGCATCGACTGGGCCAAGGAAATCGGCATCAAGCAGATGATTACGGCCAGCCTTGGCGGTCCGGTCAAAGACGGCACGACCACGATGGATGCGGTCAAGAAGGCGGCCGACGAATACAACAAGATCGGTGAGCTGGCAGCCAAGAACGGCATCCAGCAGGGACTGCATAACGAGGGCTTCGAGCTGGCGATGGTCGATAGCGAGCGCGTGTACGACGTGCTGTTCAAGCTGCTGGATCCCAAACTCGTGAAGTTCCAGTTCCAGATGTCCACGATCACTGCCGGGCTCGTCGGCGCCGACTACTTCACCAAATACCCCGGCCGGTTCATCTCGATGCACGTCCAGGACGTGGATATGAACGCGCCCGTGCCTCCGCCCCCGCCACCGGATCCGAATGCGCCAGCCGGGCGTGGTGGACGCGGCGGCGGACGAGGCGGCCGGCCGCAGAAGCCGGTTGGTCAGGGCACGATCGACTGGGTGAAGACCTTCAAGGCCGCGAAGATCGGAGGCGTCAAGAACTACTTCGTCGAGCAATCGATGGATCTGACGAAGGAAAGCGTGGCGTTCCTGAAGACGCTGAAGGTCTGACAGGCTGCGACAACGATTCGTGATTCAAGGAGACCGCCCATGACGGCACTCACCAGAAGAGAGTTCTTCCAGAAGACGGCAGCAGGTGGCGCGGTGGCCGGGTTCCTTGCCGCGGGCGGCGTAAGGCTTCACGCCAATCCGCTCGGGCTCCCGATCGGCAGTCAGACCTATCCGCATCGCGCTCGAATTCAGTCCGGCGATTTGGCGGGGTTGCTGAAGGACATGAAGGCCATCGGCATCGAGGTCATCGAGCTGTGCAACCCGACCTACCAGGAGTACACGGTCCTGGCCGACGGCAAGCAGACCAGGAAGATCCTGGACGATGCCGGCATGAAATGCATCAGCGCGCACTTTCAAATGAACGCGCTCAGAAGCGACCAGGCGAAGCAGATCGACTGGGCGCATGACATCGGCATGACGCAGATGAGCACCGCCGATCTTGGCGGCAAAGTGACCAATGGCACGACGTCGATCGAGGAGGTCAAACGGGCGGCGGACGAATACAACAAGATCGCCGCCGTTGCGAAGAAGGCCGGCCTGCAGCAAGCCTTGCACAACGAGGGCTTCTGTAATTCGAAGCTGGAGGACGGCCGCCTGACCTATCCGGTGCTGCTCGAACACCTCGATCCGGATCTCGTGAAGATGCAGTTCCAGATGTCCTCGATGCGGACGGTCGGCGACCCGATCATGTACTTCATGAATCATCCTGGGCGGTTCATCTCGGCCCACCTGCAAGGCGTCGACACCAAGCAGGGCATGCAGCCTTCCCGCGCGGGCATGCTTCCGGTCAAGCCGACACCCGAGGAAGCGGCTGCAGCAGCGGCCGGACAAGGGAGAGGACGAGGCGGCGCCGGCGGCCAGGGCGGCGGAGGCGGCTTAGCCCTCGGAGAGGACACCGTCGATTGGCAGAAGGTATTCACGGCGGCGAAGACCGCCGGCCTCCAGAACTACTTCGTCGAGCAGAACTGGGATCTGACGCTCAAAAGCGTCGCGTTCCTGAAAACGCTCAACGTCTGACGCTCACGAAAGTTAAAAGTTAGAAGTGAAAAGTTAGAAGTACGGTGGAAGGCAGAAGGTGGAGAGGCACTCTTCTGCCTTCAACTTTTTACTTTTACCTTTTACCTTTTAACTTTCGTCAGACCGTGATCGTCCGCGCCCTTCCGGCCACCTGCCATCGCTCTTCCGCGCGACCATTTCGAATCACGACCGCTTCCTGATGGAGCGCCACCGTCGGACAGATGTGCCAGGGAACGCCATAGAGCACTGAGCCCACTGGAAACTCGTCGGCCCTGGGTGTCTCGATCGTGAGATGTTCCTCGCTATGCCCGATCGCGCGCGCGTCGGACAGTCCCAGCAGCTCGACGCGAGGGTGCGGGCTTTCGGAGGCGATGGCTTTATGACCGAGGTCGAGGCAGAGCATGTTTGCTGATGGCTTGCTGATGACGCGCGTCAACACGAGCACGGCTGGACTGAAGTCCATGTCCGGCAGCAGCGTCTCGTATCCGAGATCCCAGAAGACGCTCGTGCCCGGGCTGCACTGCACGCCAGGTCGTCGAGCGTGAATCGGAAACGTCGGCGTCCCGCCAGCCACGATTTCAGGGACTGACAAACCGTCACGGACGAGCTGATCGCGCAATTCCGCCAGCTGCGCGAACGCGGCGTCGCAGCTGACCGTGCGCGCGGCGATGTCGCTGTCGCGAATGTGTCCGTCGTAGACGTGCAGACCGGCAGCATGGAGCCCGGGGGACGCCGATAACAGCCGGTAGAGTTCGATGGCTTTCGCTCCCGGAGCGACTCCGGTCCGATGCATGCCGAGGTCGAGATCGAGAAAGAGGTCGAGCGTCACACCAGCCGCTGTCGCGGCCTTCGAAAGCGCCCGGATTGTCCCCTCATCGTCTACGAGTGCAGAAAACTTCGTGCTCTGGTATTTCTGCACCAGCCGCACGAATCGGTCCACATTCGGTCCGACCGGCTGATAGGCGAGCAGCATATCGGGCGCCGCGCATCGCGCTGCCACTTCGGCTTCCGCGATCGTCGCGCACTTGAATCGGGTGATGCCCTGGTTGAGCTGCATCCGGACGACCTCGGGCAGCTTGTTGGTTTTAATGTGCGGCCGCAGTCGATCGACCCCGCCCGCAATCTGAATCATCCGGCGGATGTTCTCTTCGACGCGATCGGGATAGACGAGCAGCGCGGGTGACGCGACTTCGTCCACGTTGGTGACTGTGTACCAGTCGGTGCGTGCGGCCGGTTGGGTGGTTGTGGTCGTCATTTTCGTTGCCTTCGATGATTTTCCGCAGTCGCGAGCCGCTTCGGAGCCCGGACCCGGAGCCGCGCGCTCCGTCACGGGTGACGGGGAACGTACTCCCGGGATCACGTACGCGTACAGCATCGCGATCAGCCCCATCACCATCATGAGCAGAATACTGTGCTTGATGGTGAAGCGGAACAGTTTGCTTTCATCTTCCGACGTCATGCCGGTGGCCGCCACGGCGACCGCGATGCTCTGCAGCGAAATCATCTTGCCGACCACGCCGGCGGCCGAATTGACCGAGGCGGTCAGCACGGGGTTGATGCCGAGCGCGTTGGCCGTCACGACCTGCAGGTTGCCGAACAGCGCGTTTGCTGACGTGTCGCTGCCCGTCAAAAAGACTCCGAGCCACCCGAGCGTCGCGCTGAAAAACGGAAATGCCGTGCCGGTCGCGGCGAGCGCGAGCCCGAGCGTTGAGGTCATCCCGGAATAGTTCATGAGGTAGGCCAGGCCGAGCATGCAGGAAATCGTCACCATCGGCAGCGCCAATTGCGTGAAGGTCGCCTTGTAGGTCTTCGCGAACTGCCGCGGGGACACCCGGAGGATCAGCGCCGTCAGGATGGCCGCCGCGAGGCAGGCGGTGCCCGCGGCACTGAGCCAGTTCACCTCGTAGACAGCGGCGTAGGGCGACGGCTTCGCCGTCACCGGCGGAATGCGTGTGATCGCGTTGTGAAGCCCGGGCACCAGCAGGCCATTCAAAACCGTGGCGCTCTTGGGAAGAAACGCGGGCCAGAGGGTGTCGGTCCAGCGGTTCATCGCCGCTTTGATCGTAGGCGCGCCAAACACGAGCACGCAGACGACGAGCATCATGTAGGGCGACCACGCCGCGAGCAGCTCGCTCGCGGAATGGCGGCGGACAGCGGCGGCGACAGGCGTATCTCCGTCGAGACGGACGATGCGCGCCGGCTGCCAGATCTTCAGGACGAGGACCATGACACCGATGCACGTCAGCGAGCTGGCGATGTCCGTCAGTTCGGGTCCCCAGTAGTTCGACACGTAGAACTGCACTCCGGCGAACGAGGCGCCGCAAGCAATGATGGCGGGCAGGACTTCGAGCGCGCGCTTCGGGCCGCTCATCACGACGATCAGGTAGCCCGGGATGAAGATGGATACCATCGCGCAGAGCCGCCCGATCATCGCGCTCAGCGACAGCACCGGCAGTCCCGTGATATTGGCCAGCGTCGTCACGGGAATGCCCAGCGATCCGAACGCGACCGGCGTCGTGTTGCCGAGCAGGCAGATTCCGGCTGCGTAGAACGGTGGGAACCCGAGGCCGGCGAGCATCGCTCCCGAGACGGCCACCGGCGCACCGAACCCCGCGGCCCCCTCGATGAACGCGCCGAACGAAAACGCGACGAACATCGCCTGAAGCCGTCGATCGTTGGTCAAGCCACCGACGGAGTCTTTGATGATCTCGAACTTTCCGGTGTCGACGGCGACTCGATACAAGAGGATCGAACCGAAGCAGATCCACGAAATGGGAAAAATGCCGAACGCCGCTCCGAAGATCGTCGATATCACGGCGAGCTTCACCGGCATACCGTAGGCCGCGAGCGCCACGACAAACGCGGAAGCCAGCGCGCTCGACGCCGCCATCCACGTGGGCTTGCGCAGGACGCCCAGCATGGAGAACAACACGAATATCGGAATTGCCGCCACCAGGGCCGACACCGCCAGGCTGCCGCCTACCGGTTCATAGTTGTGCTGCCACATGAGCGGCCAGTTATACATGAAGTCGTGAAATCGTGATCCGGGGTCCGGGATCCGCGGTCCGGGGTCCGGGATCCGGCCGGCGGCGCGGGGCAAAACACGGCAATCCGCAAACCACCAATCACGAGGTTCGATAAATCGCGGATAATGGCGCGATTCGACGATCCTGAAACCGCGTTACCGGGGGTCTGACCGATCGGCAACAACCTGACAGACTCGCTAGAAGCTGTCTCATAAACCTGACGCTCACTCCAAGATGCGAGCGAGCCGTGCGAGCGAGCCTCGCGATCCCGCGACTCCGCGCTACGCGCCAAGTCGGAGCGAGGTTGTGAGCGCTTGCCCGCCGTAGCTTAGCGAAGGCGGGTGTCAGGGGAGTCCGAGGGGCGAAGCCCCTCGGATTAAACTGATGACCGACACGACGCAACGCCGGCGATCCTCCCGGGCCGCGCTCGTTACCGCGGCGCTGGCGGCACGTCTGCGTCGTCGCGGCGTCAGCGCAGCAGACGGTATTTCGAAGCAAGGTCGATGTCATCGCCGTCGACGTCCAGGTCGTCGACGGCGACGGGAACCCGATCGGGCGGATCGGACCGGAGTCGTTCACCGTCACGATCAACGGTCAACGCCGCAAGGTGGTCTCCGCGCAATTCATTGCGCAGCAGCCAAACGCTGCGGATCCCGCGGAACCGGCGCCGCCGGAAGGCCGGGGGCGCACGTTCGTCCTGGCCGTCGACAGCGGCAGCTTCGAAGTGGGCTCCGAGCGGGCGCCAATCGAGGGCGCGCAGACGTTCGTGCAGCACCTCGATCCGAGCGACCGCGTAGGCCTGTTTGTGTACCCGACGGGCACGAGCATCGCCCCGACGATGCAGCGGGCGCCGATCACGATCACGCTCGGACGCGTCGTCGGCCAGAAGGATCCCCTGCGATCGCATTACAACCTTCGGCCCTGGGAAATCGTGGACATCACGGCGCAAACCTCGAATCCGAATTCGTTTCTCACCGCAGCAAGAAACATCACGAATCCGACAGCGGATGGCGGCTCTCAGATGGAGCTGGATCCCGTTTTGAAGATCCAGGCGCGTGAATGTCCCGAAGACCCCGATTGTCCCAGCAAGATCTATTCGGAAGGCATCCAGCTCGCGATCCAGCTCGAACGGCAGGTGCAGACGAGTCTCACTGGTCTCGAGGCGCTGCTCCGCGCCCTCGAGAGGATCCCGGGACGCAAGGCCGTCGTGCTGGTGAGCGCCGGGCTTCTCGTCAGCGATCGGACTGACGGCCGGCCGGATGTGGGCGACATCGCGCGGGCCATGGGCCAGTCCGCCGCGCGCGCGAACGCGACGGTCTACACCGTGCACATCGACAAGACGCCCGGTGTGGGTCCGGCCTCTCAGAAAGCACCCGGGAGTTCCGAGATGGCGCGCGATCGGGCGCTGTACGGCAACTGGCTGAGCGACTTTTCCCAATCCGCAGGCGGCCGGCTGATTTATGTCCCCGTCGGGACGGCCGACTTCGCGTTCGACCGGATTCTGCGCGAAACCTCGGCGTACTACCTGCTCGGCGTCGAACCTGCCGCCGCCGATCGTGACGGCCTGCCGCGCAAGCTCGGCGTGAAGGTCAACCGCCGCGGCGTCAGCGTCCGCAGCCGGCAGTGGGTCGTGGTGCCGCCGAAGGGATGACCGCAGCCCACCCCTCACACGCTTGCCTCGGCGCGGCGGCCATGCTTTAATGCGCCGCAACCCTCACCGCGAAACACCCGCAACGGTTGATTCGCACAATACAAGCAACGTTGGTCACCTTCGAACTCTAGCTTTGGGGCAACGCATGACATCTCGGTATCAGCACGATCGACAGTCCGGCCGTCACGATCAGAACCGACGTGTTTCGCGGGTGGCATTCTCGCTGATCACGCTGGCGCTCATAGGTGCCGTCGTCGCCGGCGTGGCGGCGGCGAGCCGCAGCAACAAGTGGTGGTGGGACAACCTGGCCGGTCCCGACAGCTCGAACTTCGTCGACGTCGACCAGATCAAGAAGATCGAACGTCAGCCAGCTCGAAGTCGCGTGGTTCTATCCCTACGCGCACAGCGGGCTTCAACCCGATCGTCGTCGACGACGTGATGTACGTGCTGGGGCGCGGGAGCTCGCTCATCGCGCTCGACGCCACGACCGGCAAGGAACTCTGGATTCACGAAGGACTGGGCGGCATCACGAGCCGCGGCATCAACTACTGGCAGAGCGAGGACGGCAAGGACAAGCGGCTGCTGTTCTCGATCAACAGCTTCCTGCAGGAGATCGACGCGAAGACCGGCAAGTCGATCCTGACGTTCGGCGAGAACGGCACCGTCGATCTGCGCGATGGTCTCGCGCGCGCCGAAGGTACGGCAGGACGGATTCAGTCGAACAGCCCCGGCAAGATCTGGAAGAACCTCATCATCCTGGGATCGGCGCCCGGCGAAGCGTTCGTCAATCCGCCCGGCGACATCCGCGCCTACGACGTCGTCACCGGGCGAGAAGATGTGGCAGTTCCACACGGTTCCGCTGCCCGGCGAGTTCGGCTACGACACCTGGCCGAAGGAGGCCTACAAGTACGTCGGCGGCGTCAACAACTGGGGCTCGATGTCGGTCGACGACGAGCGCGGCATCGTCTACATCCCGATCGGGCTCGGCCAACTACGACTTCTACGGCGCCGATCGCGTCGGCCAGGACCTCTTCGCCAACTGCCTGCTCGCGCTCGACGCGAAGACCGGCAAGCGGCTGTGGCACTTCCAGACCGTGCACCACGATCTCTGGGACCTCGACAACGTCTCGGCGCCGCAGCTCGTCACCGTCCGGCACAACGGCAAGAAGGTCGATGCGGTCGCGCACGCCGGCAAGACCGGCTTCCTCTACGTCTTCGATCGCGTGACCGGCAAACCGCTGTGGCCGATCGAGGAGCGGCCGGTGCCGAAGAGCGAGATGCCCGGCGAGCAGGCCTGGCCGACGCAGCCGTTCCCGACCAAGCCGCGCGCCGTTCGTGCGGCAGACGTTCACCGTGGACGACGTGAATCCGTGGCTGGCGACGCCGGAGCAGTACGAGGCGATGAAGGAGCGCGTGGCGAAGGCGCGCAACGAAGGGATGTTCACGCCGCCGGGGTTGACGGACACGATCTCGATGCCCGGCAACCAGGGCGGATCGAACTGGGGCACGACGGCGGCCGATCCCGCAGAAGGGCATGGTGTTCGTCGTCGGCGTCAATCAGGTCGCGATCCTCAAGCTGGAGGACGTCACGAAGCGCACCGCTCGAGCGGCCGCGGTGGCGGTGGCGGCGGCAGCGACGCGCCGCTGCAGGCCGGCTTCCCCGCCTATCAGCAGTACTGCACCGTCGTGCCACGGCGCGAACCTGCGAGGGCGCGCTGCCGGGCGTCACCGATCCTCGTCGGCGTCACCGATCGCATGGGTGAGGACGCGATCAAGGCGGTCGTCACCGGCGGCAAGGGCCAGATGCGGCCCGTCTCGAGCATCACCGAGGCGGAGATGACCTCGGTCATCGCGCTACCTCGCGAACTCGAGTGCCGGCGGCCGGCGCGGTCGGCAGCGGCGGGCGAGGCGGAGGGCCGCCGGAATCGTTCCCGCCGGGTCCGGTCGTCGGCGAGCGGCGGCGCGCCGCAGCCGCCGCTACCGCCGCGCCGCATCGGGCCGTTCTATCCGGGGATCGGCGGCAATGCCGGCAACACGCCGTATCCCGCTGACGTGAAGGACGTCGCCGCCGAATCGCTACATGACGGACTACGGCGTGCTCGCGTCGTTCACCAAGCCGCCGTACACGACGCTGACGGCGTACGACCTCAACACCGGCGAGATCAAGTGGCAGGTGCCGAACGGCGATCACCTCCCGACGATGGCCGCGGGCGGTCCGACGAACACCGGCGGCGTCGGCGCGCGCTACGGCATCGTCGTCACCAAGGGCGGGCTCGTGTTTCACGCCGGCGACGACGGCAAGGTCCGCGCCTACGACGAGGACACCGGCGAGGTGCTCTGGACCGGCACCGTTCAGCGGGACGCACGAGCGGCGTGCCGGTGAGCTACGAGTCCAAGGGGCGGCAGTATTTCGTGATCATGTCGAACGAGGGCGGCGGCGGTGGACGGGGTGGTCGTGGACGCGGAGCCGCAGCCGAGGAGCCGGCCGATCCGAACACGCCGATCGGCGCGATCGCGTTCGCGCTTGCCCGGAGAAGAAATGAGTCGAGAGCCAGCGGATCCGGGATCCGGGATCCGCAGTAAACAGGAGCGCAAATGAACCGACGAGAATTTCTGATCAGCGCAGCGTCGGTCGCGGCGGCGGCCACGAGCCGATCGGTCTGGGCGCAGGCGGGGAAAGGCGACTGAAAAGCCAGTCGACGCTCGATCGCATCGCGATCATGACGCTCAACTTTCAGAGCATCCTGAAAGTGCCCTGACGTCGAGGACAGCCCCGACCCGCACGCTGGAGCTGTTCGATATCGCGCGAAATGATCGCGGACAAGTACGGCGTCCACAAGGTCGAGTTCCAGCACTACCACCTTCGCCTCGATCGAACCGTCGTATTTCAAGGATCTGCGCAGCCAACTCGAGAAGAGCAAGTCGCGCATGACGCAGATCAACCTCGAGTTCTGCGGCCTGAACATCTCGGCGCCGCAGGCAGCGCGATCGGGTGCTCGCGATCGACCTGACGAAAGCGTGGATCGATCACGCGGTGCTGCTCGGCGCGCAGCGGGTCATGATCAACCAGGGCGCACAGGGCGGAACGACAAACGTGATGCCGAACAACGAGAACAAGGTCTACGGCATCCCGACGCTCAAGACGATGGCGGACTACGGGAAGTCGAAGAACATCATCGTGTCGATGGAGACGCGCGGGGCCGGCGGCGGCGGTGGAGCGTCGCGGCGGCGGCGCAGGCAACCGCGGGAGCGCCAGGCGGCGGTCAGGCCCCGGCCAACGCGGCCCGCCGCCGCTGCGCGGCGCCCAGCGCCGCACCTGCACCTGCGACACCGCCGGTGCCACAGCCGGAAGTCTGGGCGCTGATGGCGGAGATCCTCAAAGCCACGGGTGCGTCCGCGAACGTCGACGTCGGCGGCGCGAGCGCGGCGAATCAGGAAGAGCTTCACCACTGCCTCAAGATGCTGTTCCCGTATAACGCCGGCAGCATGCACACGCGCGTCAACACGCGCTGGGATCTCGCAACCGCGATCAAGTATCTCGAGCACGACCTCGGATACAAAGGGCTCTACACGATCGAAGCCGGCAACGGCCACGAGGGCACGCAGCCGATCTACGACGTGGTCGTTGCGACGCTGTGATCTGGAGTAGCACGGAGGGAACGGAGAACACGGGACAAGATCAACACGGAGACACGGAGACGTACACCTTTCAAAAAAAATCTTTGAATTGATTTAGATTGACGTACAAATTCTCCGTGCCCCCGTGCCTCCGTGTTGATCTTGTTCCGTGCTCTCCGTCATCTCCGTCTGACGCCACTCGCGCTGCTCTTCTTCAGCGCGAGCCTCCCAGCCCAGGAGCACTCCGGCCAATACCCGCAGACTGACATCGACGGCGGCGCGCGTGTGTACGCCGCCTTGTGCATCGGCTGTCATGGCCCGACGGGCGCAGGGATCGGCGGGATCGACCTCCGTCAAGGCCCATTGCCTCGGGCCTCGACAGACGCGGCGCTTACAGCGTTGCTCGCGAAAGGCGTTCCTGGTACCGGCATGCCGGCCTTCCGTCTCGACCCCAACGACGCGCGGATGATCGTCGCTTACATCCGCAGCGGATTCGCGACCAACACCTCAACGGTGCCTGCTGGAGACGCAGCCCGCGGCCAGGCGATCTTCAACGGCACGGGCCAGTGCCTCACCTGCCACCGCATCAGCGCGCGCGGACGCGACGTGGGTCCCGATCTGACGGACGTCGGCCGGACTCGCACCGCGGCCGCCATCCAGCGATCGCTCGTCGATCCGACCGGATCGATGCAGCCAATCAACCGCCCGGTCCGGGCGGTCAAGGCCGACGGCACGGTCATCACCGGCCGGCGGCTGAATGAAGACACGTACACGGTCCAACTCGTGACCGGAGAGGGACGACTCGTGTCGCTCGTCAAGAGCGAGCTCGCTCAATGGTTTGTGGACACGACCTCGCCGATGCCCTCCTACAAGGACACGCTCAAACCCGGCGAACTGGTCGACCTGGTCGCCTATCTCGCGTCGCTGAAAGGGACACGGCCGTGATCGCCTCTCGTCGTCAGCCTGTTTGTTCTGATCGCTCAGGCAACCGCGGATCGGCTCGTTCACGCCGGCGATCAACCGCAGAACTGGCTGATGTACTCCGGCGGCTATTCGGGACAGCGATACAGCACCGCTGAAGCAGATCGACCGTACGAATGTGAAGAACCTGGAGTTGAAGTGGCTCCTCCAGAACCAGGTCGCCGGTCCCTGGGAGTCGTCGCCGATTGTGCTCGACGGCATCATGTATCTCACCCAGCGGCCCAACGACGTCATCGCGCTCGACGCGCGAACGGGACGCATCTTCTGGATCTACAAGTACACCGGGGCCACCGACTATAAGGCCTGCTGCGGCGCGAACAACCGCGGTCTGGCCATCCTGGGGGATACGCTGTTCATGGGCACGCTGGACGCCCATCTCGTTGCACTCGACGCGAAGAGCGGACGGGTGTTGTGGAACGTCGCCGTCGGCGAGTTCTCTCACGGATATTCGATTACGCTCGCGCCGCTCGTGGTCAAGGACAAGGTGATCGTCGGAGTCGGCGGCGGTGAGTACGGCATTCGCGGATTCATCGCCGCGTACGACGCGGCCACCGGCCATGAAGCCTGGCGCTTCTACACGATCCCGGCCCCGGGCGAACCCGGCTCCGACACGTGGAGCGGCGATACGTGGAAGAACGGCGGTGGCTCCCTCTGGGTCACCGGCAC
>CAVTIL010000001.1:0-286169 GCA_963734695.1 uncultured Acidobacteriota bacterium | reverse complement strand
CCTGGACCGTCGGCACCCTGAGCGAGACGGGCACGCCGGCCACGCTGACAATCGTGGCGACGGTGACGGCGCCCGGCGCCCTGGTCAATACCGCGACGATTACGCAGCAGACGGAAGTGGATGCGAATCCGGCCAACAACCGTGCGAGCGTGACGCTCAACGCGACCGAGTCCGCCAATCTCACGGTGACCAAGTCGCTCGCGCGCTCGTCGCCCCACGTCGGGGAGTTGCTGACGTTCAACGTGAGTGTGGCCAACCAGGGCCCGAGTCCGGCGACCGGCGTCGCGGTCACGGAGGTGTTGTCGGCGGCCTCGTGTACGAATCGGCGGCTTTGTCGTCGCAAGGCGCGTACCAGCCCGGCGACGGGCGTCTGGACGGTCGGCTCGATCGCGAACGGCGGCAGCGCGGGGTTGACGATCACGGCGCGCGTCACGCAGGCCGGCACGGTGACCAACACGGCGAGTGTCACCGCCAGCGATCAACCGGATCCGGACCCGACCGACAACACCGCGAACGTGACGCTGACCACGGAGACGATCGCCGACCTGGCGATCACGAAGACGCTCACCGGGAGCGCGGTACCCGGACGGGCCACGACCTACACGATCGTCGTGACCAACCTCGGGCCGAGTCCGGTGACCGCGGCGAGCGTGACCGACGTGTTCCCGTGGCCCTCATCACGCCGGCGTGGACCTGCACCGCCGACGCCGGATCGAGTTGCGCCGCTGCTTCGGGCACGGGTAACCTCGCGACCACCGTCTCGCTCGAGGCCGCTGATCGCGCCACGTTCACCGTCACCGGTCTGATCGCAGCGAACGGGACCGGCCTGATCGTCAACACGGCGACCGTCACGGCGCCGGCCGGGGCGGTCGATCCCGATCCGGCCAACAACACCGCGACGAGTTCGGCGACGCTGACGCCCTCCGCCGATCTCCACATCGCCAAGGACGGCCCCCTCAACGCCGTGGCCGGGACCAACGTCGTCTACACGATCACCGTCATGAACGCCGGACCATCGGATGCCGCCGGCGTCACGGTGGCCGACCCGACGCCCCCCGGTCTGACGTTCGTCTCGAATAGCGGCGATTGCACGACCGCCTTCCCGTGCGATCTCGGCACGCTGCCTCGCGCAGCCACCCGCACCATCACGGCGACCTTCGCGATTCCCGCCGGTTATACGACGCCCAATCCGATCGCCAACACGGCAACGGTGTCGAGCCTGACGCCGGACACGGCAACGGGCAACAACAGCGCGACCACCAACACGCCCGTCGGCGCGCCGGTGACCGATCTCCGCATCACGAACACCAACGGCGTCAACGGCGTGGTCGCGGGCCGGCCGACGACCTACACCATCACCGTCACCAACGCCGTTGGGCCGAGCGATGCGAGTGGCGCCACGGTCACCGACACGTTCCCGACGCCGCTGACCGGGGTCACGTGGACGTGCACAGGCACGAGCGGCGGCGAGTGCCCCGCGTCGGGCAGCGGCAACATCAACACGTCCGTGATCGTGCCAGTGGGCGCGAGTGTCGTCTTCACAGCCACCGGCACGGTCAATCCCGCGGCCACCGGCGAACTCGTCAACTCAGCGCAGGTGTTCCCACCCGCGGGCCACGCCAACCGGACGTCGGCGATCGCGACCGACCGCGATGCCATCAGCACCGAGGCCAACATGGCCATCACCAAGACGGTGGACCAGGCCTCGATCGTTCCTGGCAACCCGCTCGTCTACACGATCACCGTCACCAACACCGGGCCGTCGAATGCCGCGAACGTTGTCGTGCGCGATCCGACCCCACTGGGATTGACCTGGGTGTCGAACGCCGGGGACTGCACGACGGCCTTCCCCTGCACACTGGGCGTGCTGCCGCCCCAGCGGCACCCGGATCATCAATGCGACGTTCACCGTTCCGCCCGCCTACAGTGGCCCGTCGCCGATCGAGAACGTGACCGATGTGTCGTCGACGACGGCGGACACGAACACGGCGAACAACGCGGCGACCGCCGTGACGGCGCTCAATCGCGAGGCCGACGTCGAGGTCACGAAGAGCGTGCCTTCGTCCGGCGTGCTTGTCGGTGACCAGATATTGGTCACGATCAATGCGCTCAACCATGGTCCCAATCCAGCGACCGGCATCGAAGTCACCGACAGCCTGCCGCCAGGTTCGACTTCCTGTCCGCGTCGGCGAGCCAGGCGCGTACCGATTCGGCAACGGGCGCCTGGTCGGTGGGATCGCTGGCTGTCAGCGAAACCGCGCAACTGGTCCTGACGGCGAAGGTGACAGCGCCCGGCGTGATCACGAATCTCGCTGTCAAGACCGGCCAGAACGAGCCGGACCCGATCGTCGGCAACGACTCCGCGGCGGCTGGTTCCAACCGCGACGCCTGCCGCCGATCTCGAGGTCGACAAGGAGGTCGATCGCAACAACGCGCTGGTCGGCGAGACGCTGACCTTCACAGTTCGCGCAACGAATCGCGGACCGAGTCCGGCGACGGGCGTCACGATCGCGGATGCGTTGCCCGCCGGGCTCTCGTTCGTGCTCGGCGGCCGCGTCGCAAGGCTCGTACAGCCCGGCGACTGGCCTCTGGACGGTCGGGGCACTCGAGTCGGCCTGCGCAGGCGACGCTGACGCTGGTGGCGAGCGTCACCAGCCCGGCGCACTCGTGAACAACGCGTCCATGGCGTCGCAGGACCAGATCGATCCGAACCCGATCAACAACAGCGATGCCATGTCGGTCAATGCCGCGGCTGCGGCCGACCTTCGAGTGATCAAGGCCGTGAGCGACGCGGCACCTGGTGTCGGGGCGCTCGTGACCTACACGATTGCGGTCACCAACCTCGTGTCCCAACGACGCCACGAGTGCCGACGTCAGCGACGTGCTGCCCGCGGGATTGCGTTCGTTGTCGGCGAGTGCATCACAGGGCAGCTACGACGCGGGTACGGGCGTCTGGACGCTGGGCGCCGTGCCGGCAACTCGAACCGAGATATTGAGGGTGACGGGGCGCGTCACAGGACCCGGGCACTCACGTCAACACGGCGACGCGCCTGTCGAGCACACCGGTCGATCCAAACGCGGCGAACGACACCGGAACCGCGACGCTGACATCGTCAGTCGTTGCTGACCTCTCGTTGACAAAGACACCGAGCGTGCCGGTCGCCCCCTCGGGATCTGCATTCACGTGGACCGTCGCCGTCGTCAACCATGGCCCGAGCACTGCGTCGGGAGCTTCCGTCACCGACGCGTTCCCGGCGCCGTTCACCGGCGTGACGTGGACGTGCACGCCCACCAGCGGATCGAGATGCGCGGCACCGTCGGGCACGGGGACGATCGCCACGACGGTCGACCTTCTCGCAGGCGGGAGCGCGACGTTCGTGGCGACCGGTCTCAGCGCGCCTGTCGGTAGCAGTCCGCTCGTCAACGTCGCAACGGTGGCGGTCGCTGCCGGCACGACAGACCCCAATCTCTCCAACAACAGCGATACGAGCGCAGTGGGATTGGTGCCTCTGGCCGACGTCCAAGTTACGCAGGCCGGGCCATCGTTCCTGGCCCCAGGCACCTCAGGCGAATACCTCATCACGATCGCCAATGTCGGACCATCGCAGACCCAGAGCACGACCCTGATGGTGCCGACCCCGACCGGCTTCTCGCCGGTGACCGTTCGTGGCGCATGCTCGAGCCGTCCCCTGCTCGGTTGGAGCGCTTGCGCCCGGCGAATTGCGCGAAGTCATGGCGACGCTCCCCCCGCCCGCCGACTATGCCGGTCCTCCGACAGTCACCGTGGGATCGCTCGCCGTGAGCGCTCCTTTCGATCCACGTCCCGAGAACAATGCCGCCAGCGTCGTGACGACGATCACGCAGGTCGCAGATCTGTCGATCACCAAGACCGGGCCGACCACCGCCGTTCCTGGTGGCCGAGTGACGTATGCGGTCACGGTCGCCAATGCCGGACCCTCTGCCGCGACAGGCGTCACCGTGGACGATCCGACTCCGGCGGGATTGACGTTGGTGTCAACGAGCGGCGACTGCACGACTGCCTTCCCCTGCGATCTGGGGACGATGGCACCTGGTACGACGCGAACCATCGCCGCCACCTACACCGTGGCGGGGGGCACTGCGGCTCCTCCGGAAATCATCAACGCCGCGACCGTCCTCAGTGGAATCAGTGACCCGAACCCGGCCAACAACCGCGTAACGATCAGTACGAGGATCCGCAACACGGCGAAGTGCGATGTCGACGGCGACGGCCTCGACGAGGTACTCATCACGGGCGCCGGACCCCGGCGGACCGCGCGTGCGTGTGCTGAAGTCTGCGGGCGGCGTCGCACGAGCTTTGGCCAGCTTTCTACGCGTACGACCCGCTTTTCGGCGGCGGTGTGTATCGTGGCGTGCGGCGACGTGACGGGGACGGGCTGGCCGACGTCGATCACCGGGGCGGGGCCATCGGTCGGGCCGCACGTGCGCGTCTCTTCAGCTCTCGCCGGACGGCGCTATCACGGAGATCGCAAGCTTCTTCGCCTACACCCCGGCTTCGCGGCGAGGTTACGGTAGCGGTCGCCGACTGACTGGCGACGGCGTGGCCGACATCATCACCGGGGCCGGTCCGTCGGCGGACCACACGTACGCGCCTTCAGCCTGGCGGGCGGTACGCCACCGAGGTCGCGAGCTTCTACGCCTACGACCCTGCTTCGCGGGCGGCGTCTACGTGGCGGGCGGGGATGTGAACGGCGACGGCGTCGCCGAAATCATCACCGGGACACCCGGCGGGCGGGCCACGTCCGCGCCTTCGCGCTCGGCGGGCCGGGCCGACGTCGACCGAGCTCGCGAGCTTCTATGCGTACACCCCGCCTTCCAAGGCCGCGTCCGCGTGGCGGCCGCGGACGTGAACGGCGACGGCCGTCGCGGAGATCATCACCGGGGCAGGACCCGGCGGCGGACCGCACGTGCGTCGCCTGGAACCTGAGCGGCGGTAGCCAACGAGGTCGCGAGCTTCTACGCGTATGACTCCGCCTATTGCGACATCGGCACCACAACTCCAGATCCCACGTACTGCGACGGCGTGTACGTTGCGGCCGGCGACGTGACTGGTGACGGCTGGCCGAATCATCACCGGGGACCAATGCCCGGCGGCGGGCCCATGTGCGCGTCTTCCAGCCTCGCGGGCGCGGCGTCACGGAGCTCGACGACCTTCCATCCGTACTTGAGGCGTTCCGGGGCGGGGTCCGACGTAGCAGCCGTGGATCTCAACCGGATCGTGCCTGCCGTACTGCCTGGTTTCCTTTCCCGGTTGACGCTGGCGATTCTCAGGCCGACAAAACCACATGATAAAGCTGGAGGCCAGCACGGGACCGTTGCTGCCGACGTCGTACGGAAGGCTCTGCACCCCGACGGGCGAGCTGACGACCTTATTCTTCCACTGGAGGAAGTTGGCGACGCGGAAGCCAGACGGTGGCCCTATGCGCGGAAGAGACGCCGATTGTCACGCTCTTCCGGCCGCCTGTGGCACGGGACGTTCCAATATCGGCCGGGCGGGCTCCATTGGCTCGCGGCGGGTGGCTTCAATCCACGCTAGAGCAGCGCCTGCACCGCGCCCGACGTGCAAGAGCGCCACCGTACGTGGGAACCGCGCTCAGCATCGCAAGCTCCGTCACATGATGAATCCGACGTCGGTGGCACTGTTGGGGCTGAATGCCTCCTACGATATGTCGTGCATCCGCCTCCAGCTCTTGGACGAATTACTTGGGAGTCGCGGCGACTGGTCCTATCACTGCGAAGTCGATGCCATCGGATTCCTTTCAGCGAGCTCAGATAGGCGACGACGTCGGCGATCTGCTGATCGGTGAGCTTGCCCTGACTCGAGGGCATCAGGCCTTTGTCGAGAATGGCAAAGTCGCGGATGTTGGAGCGCAGGTAGGACTTGAGCTCCTCCTTCGGCGTGATCAACTGCACGCTGATCGCGTCCTGATTGAGCAGTCTCCCCGTGATCGTGGCGCCGTCCTTCGTCACGAAGCGGACGGCGCGGTGTTCGGACAGGACTTCCTCGTCCGGGGCGACCATCGATGCTCTGGAGCCGAGCGGGCGTGCGGCGGGTACCGATGTCGGAGAGATTCGGACCGAAGCGCGAACCTTGATCGCCGATGCGATGGCACTCGAGGCAGCCGCTCGACTCAACGAGCGTCTTGCCGCGCGAGGCGTCGCCGCCCGGCACTTCCGCCTGCGGCGCCTGGCGTCAGGGCCACCGCACAGCAGCCACCGTTACGCTCAGCACGTCGCCCGCAGCATCGTCATGGCTGGTTCTCCGGGCGGAGCATATTCCCTCGGAAGTCCTTGACAAGAGTCGACCCATGAATCAGCCTCTCGCAAGAACTCACCACCGAGAGGTGTCCGCCATGATGGTTCGGATACTGCTTCTGCTCACGCTGTTGCCGCCGCGTCGCCGGGGGACGTGACCTACGATCGCCTGCTGCACGCCGATCGTGAGCCGCACAACTGGCTCAGCTACTCGGGCAACTACGCGGGCCATCGCTACAGCCCGCTCTCGCAGATCGACCGGACCAACGTCAAGTATCTGCAGCTGAAGTGGTCCTACCATCCGCTCTACACGAAGAACTCGAACAGCCAGAACAAGATGGAGAACACGCCGCTGGTGGTGGACGGCATCATGTACACCGGCACCGCGCTCGAGGCCGTGGCGCTCGACGCCGTCACCGGGCGCGCAGTACTGGAAGCTCGCGCGTCCGCTCGATCCGAAGGCGTACTACAACGCCTACGAAGTCAACAAGGGCATGGCGATCGCTGGCGACACGCTGTTCTGGGCCACGGTCGACTGCCACCTGCTCGCGATCGACGTGAAGACCGGGCGCGTGATCTGGGACAAGACTCCTGGCCGACTACAAGAAGGGCTACCAGTACAACGTCGCCCCGCTCATCGTCCGAAACATGGTGATCCTCGGACCGGCGACCAACGAGGCCGGCGCCAACTGCTGGGTGGCGGCGTACGACATCAAGACCGGCAAGGAGCTCTGGCGATTCGACACCGCGCCGAACTCGGCGGATGCGCCCGAAGCGAAGACGTGGACCGGCGATTCGTGGAAGCACGGCGGCAGTCCGATCTGGAACGCCGGCAGCTACGATCCGGAAACGAACCTGACGTTCTGGGGAACCGGCAATCCCAATCCCGGCTGGAACGGCGACACCCGCACGCCGGCCGACAATCTCTATTCCAACTGCGTGATCGCGCTCGACGCCGACACCGGCAAGCTGAAGTGGCACTATCAGTTCACGCCCGGCGACGAGTACGACTGGGATGCCACGCAGGTTCCCGTGCTCGTCGACATGGAGTGGCAGGGCCGCCCGCGCAAGCTGATGCTGTGGGCGAATCGCAACGGCTTCTTCTACGTGCTGGACCGCGTCACCGGGCAGTTCCTGATGGCCAAGGCCTTCGTCAAGCAGACGTGGAACATCGGCTTCGACGAGAACGGCCGCCCGATCAAGAATCCCGAGTTCTGGCCGAAGCCGATGGGAGGCATCGTCGTCTCTCCGGGCACGCAGGGCGGCACCAACTGGTATCCGCCGTCATACAGCCCGCGCACCGGACTCTTCTATATTCCGACCTGGGAGAATTCCGGCATCGCGCTCCGCGAAGTACGACGCGGGCGAGTGGAAGGAGGGCGAGCGCTACACCGGAGCCACCCCGCCGCCAGACGTCGTGCCGCCCGGCGGCCGCGCGTGCCGCGCGTCCGCCTGCGCAATTCAGAAAGGAAGAAGAAGGCTACGGCGCGATCCGCGCGCTCGACCCGAAGACCGGCGAGAAGAAGTGGGAATTCAAGATGGTCAACTACACCGAGTCCGGCGTGCTCTCGACCGCCGGCGATCTCGTGTTCGGCGGAGGCATGGAGGGCAACTTCGTCGCGCTCGACGCCAGGACCGGCGAACTGCTCTGGCACGTCAATCTCGGTGGCCCCAACGCCAGCGGCCCGATCAGCTACGCCGTCGATGGCAAGCAGTACATCGTCGGTACCGGAATGGGCTCGATGTTCGTTTTCAGTTTGCCGGAGTAGGTCCGGACATTCGAGGAGAGTTTGTTGATGAAGCGATCATCTGTTCTGCTGTTTGGCACGCTGACGTTCTTCGCTGCACTGCCGATTGTGCAGGGTCTGGCCCAAACGCAGGCGCCGGCAGCCCCGCCGGCTGGTGCGCCGCAGGATCCGGCGGCCGGTCGCGGCCGGGGCCGGGGACCCCAGACGCCGCCACCGCCGCCTCTTACGTGCACGTCCAAGGCGACCGACACGGATAACAAGGTGCCGGCTGCGCTGGCGAAAGACGGTTTCACGGCGATCTTCAACGGCAAGGATCTGACTGGCTGGCAGGCGCTCATCGACATCGGCACGCTCAAGTTCGGTGCGGGACTCAACCCGGCCGATCTCTTGACGCTCTCACCGGCCGAGAAGGCAGCGAAGCAGAAGGAGTCGAACGACGCGTACTTGAAGCACTGGTCGGTGGTGGACGGCATCCTCGTGTTCGACGGCGTGCAGGCCGACAAGCTCACGCCTCACGTCGAGAAGGGCGGTCAGAATCTCCAGACGGTGAAGGAATACGGCGACGTCGATCTGTATGTCGACTGGTGCATCGAGGCCGGAGCGGACAGCGGCGTTTACCTGAAGAACGCGCCGCAGATTCAGATGTGGTCGAACCCGCTTGGCTCAGGCGGCCTTTTCAACAACAAGGCGGGCGCGAAGAACCCGCTCGTTGTCGCCGACAATCCAGCCGACCACTGGAACACGTTCCACATCATCCAGCGCAACAGCGACATGACGACCGTGTGGCTCAACGGTCAACTCGTTGTTGACAACGTGAAGATGGAGAACTACTGGGACTACTCGAAGCCCCTGCCGGCGAAGGGCAACATCGAGCTCCAGTACCACGGTCACAAGCTGTACTGGAAGAACATCTACGCGAAGGATTTGAATTAGATCTCAATCGACGACAGCCATCCTTAAGAGCAAAACAGGAGAAAGGGAGAATGGGAGAAAACAGAATCCACTCCCTCTCTCTCTTTCTCCTGTTTGCTCTACCTCACGAATGCAGCGCGACGGTGAAGATTGCTGATTGTCTTCGACTCACTGGAGCGCGGCTCATCACCCAGGTGCAACATGGATTGATCGCCGGGGTCGTCTGAATGCATAGCCCCGCTCGATCGCCTCATCGCGATGAGGCCGAGCGCGAGCCCGGCTCCAAGCACGAACGCGATAATCACCGCGAGACGGATGCGCGGGTCCGCAATCGCGACGGCGATCACGGCGGCCACCAACCCGAGCCCGCCCAGCCCTTCGATTTTGATGTGCGCCATGTTGATCAGCGAGGGTGATGGCGCCTCCAGACGCCTGGGGACGAAGGTGGGCGGAGTCCCGCGCCGGAAGCGCGCGATGAGCAGCGAAAGGAGGAACCCGCCCAGGATTCCCGGGATCAGAACGAGAAGGACCGTCTCCATGATTTGCCTCCTGGTTGGCTATTGTACTAGTACAATAATACAACGTCAAGTCAGAAGAATTGGTTCCAGGAAACAGGGTCGCTGATCACTTCGCCTTGATCGCGTAGACGTTCTTCTGCCCGCGGAAGATGATCAGCCCGTCGGAGATCGCCGGCGTGGCCATCAGGACCTCGCCCATCGAATTCTTGGCGAGCTCCTCGTACTCAGGACCTGCCTTGATCACGAAGACGTCGCCGTCTTCGCTGACGCAGTAGATCTTTCCGTCCGCCGCCACCGGTGACGCGCTGAACGAGCCGCCCGTGCCTCCCAGGCGCTTCTGATAGATCTGCTCGCCGGTGGCCGACCTTGTAGGAGGTCAGCACGCCGTTGTTCTGAGCACGTACAGCTGGTCGCCGTAGATGAGCGGGGTCGGGATGTACGGGCCGCCGCGGTTCGTGCTCCACGAGATGAACTCGCTCTTCGTCGCCGTCGGCCTTCAGCGTGATGTCGCCGGTCGCGCCCGGGCTTGAGCGCGACGATCGGCTGCACGCCGCGGTAGCCGTTCGTGATGACGACGAAGCCCGGGCCGACGATCGGGCGTCGGGATGGCGATCTCGGAGTTGCCCGAGTACTTCCACAGCTCCTTGCCGGTCATCGGATCGTAGCCGCGCGTGAACGTCGTCGCCTGCGTGACGAGCTCGGCCTTGCCGTTCACCTCGAAGATCGTCGGCGTCGACCACGAGGGAATCTCCTCGCGCTGCGTGCGCCAGATCTCCTTGCCGGTGTCGGTGTCGAACGCGGCGAGGAACGAGTCGCGCTGGATGTCGCACTGCACGATCACCATGTTCTTGTAGATGATCGGCGAGCTGCCGATGCCCCACTCGTAGTCGGGATCGAAGAACCAGCCGGCGTTCAGGACGCCGAGATCCTTCTTCCAGAGGAGCTTTCCCGTCGAAGTCGTACGCGTACAGCCCCTCGCGAGCCGAACGACACGATGACGTGACGTCCGTCGGTGACCGGCGTCGCGGACGCCTGGCTCGATTTCGGATGGCGCTTCGTCTTCGGAGACGCCTTCGTAGGCGACGCTTGTCCCAGAGGACCTTGCCGGTCTTCTTGTCGAGCGCGATCAGCCGCCACGTGTGCTTCGACGAGTCGTTCACCGGCTCGACGTCGCCGTACAGCCCGGTCCGGATGCCCTGCTTCGGATCGCTGCTGATCGCGGTCGACACGAACACGCGATTGCCCCAGACGATCGGGCTCGAGACGGCGACGCCTGGAACCGGCGTCTTCCACGCCACGTTCTCGCCGGTGGGCGCGTTCCACTTCACCGCCGTCGGCGTCCCGTCGGCGATGCCGGCGGCGTTCGCGCCGCGGAACGACGGCCAGTGCTGCGCCGACAGCGTGGCGCCGTCAGCGAGACAAGCGAAGATCGTCAAAACGTTACGGAAGCGGCGCATGTCACTTTCCCTCCACGCGGGTGTAGACGATTGGGTTCCCCTGAGGCAGCAGAGGTTGAAGCCGGTGACCTTGTCCCCCTCGACCTTGAACGTGACCGACACGCCGCCCATGTGATCCCGCGAAACGTTGTCGCGTCCGTCGCCGCGAGCGTGACCCGCTGGGCGGGAGGCGATGCCGGCGGGCGCCGATCGAGAGCCGCGCCCCGGCGACGAGGACCGTGATCTCGTTGCCCGCCGGGTTCTTGTAGGTGCCGGCAAACCGCTCGAGCGCGCCGCGTCGATCTTGAATTCCTCGGGCAGCTTGGCGCCCGCCGTCTCCAGCAGCGCGACCATCTCGGCCTTGTTCGCGGTCTTGGCGGCCTCGAGCGCTTCCGAGAGCTTCGGCGCGGGTATGCCGCCGCTGTCGAGAATGAACTTCGCGAGCGCCGCGTCGCCGGACTCGATCGCGCCGCTCAGCGCGTCCTCCTTGCCCGGCGCCCCTTGGCGATCAGCAGCTTCGCGATCTCGGTGTGCTCCGGCCTCCTCTTCTGCGCCGGGCTGACCGCCAGCATCAGCGGCGTGAAGCCGTAGAAGGTGTCCTTGATGGTGAGATCGGCCCCCTTGTCGAGCAGCACCTTCACGACCTCGAGATGGCCGTGATCGCACGCGTAGAAGAGCGCCGTCGCGTCGTAGCGGAACTTCGTGTTGACGTCGACGCCTTCGTCGAGCAGCTTCTTGACCGTGGCGGCGTCGCCCTTGCGCGCCGCCTCCTGCAGTTGATCCGCCTTGGTCGGCGGCGGGGCCTGCAAGAGCGCCGCGACCGCGACGATCGTCGTGAGGAATTGCATTGTCGGTGCTCCTCTGGTTTCAATCCGAGGGGCTTCGCCCCTCGGACTCCCCGACACGCGCTCTCACGCGCCGCTTCGACGGCGCGCTCCGATCGCGTGGCTCGCTCGCACTGCTCGCTCGCATCTTGGAGTGAGCGTCAGGTTTATGAGACAGCTTCTATTGTCTGCCTGGCGTCAAGACTACTGATAGGTACCGGGATCCGCGATCCGGCCGCAATCACGCCACCATTCGAAAAATCGCAACCACGACAATCGCTCCCACGAAGAAGAAGACAAACGCCACGAGCGCCGACCGCAGCGCCATCTTCGTCGCGCTGCCATGGAACGACCAGTTGCGCTTGTATTCGGCGTACGAAATGACAAATGCGCAGGCCGCGGCGACGAGGCCGAAGACCAGCCCGAGGACGACGCTGAGCTCGAACATCACGGCGGCCGCTCACATCATTTCAAGAACGCCGCGATGCGATCGTTCAGGAATCGCAGGTCCGCCGGATTGCTGGCGGCGCCTGCGGTATGGCCCCACAACGAGGGAATCGGTGTGAACGTCACGCGCGGAATGAACGCCTGCTCGTAGCGTGCATCGGTGATCGGAAAGTACAGATCCGTTTCCGATGGCATATACAGCACGCGCGCCTTGATCGATCGCAGCGCCTTCTCGACGTCGCCATCGAACCCTGGCGTGGTCCCCACGTCATGTCGCTGCCACGTTCTCGCCTGCAGAATGTAGTCGTTTGCATCGGCGTTGAATCGCTTGCGGAAGGCCTGCCACGCCTGTTCGAACGTGGTCCCTGCAGGCGAGTTCGTGCGCCACAGTTCCTGCCGCCACCATTCCTGCGAGTACAGCCAACCGGCCCACACCAGCCCAAATGCTTCGAGGCCTTTCGCAGGAGGTGTCTGGTAGTCGCCTCCCTGCCACCCGGGATCCGTCGTCAGCGCGGCGATCTGCCCTTCCAGCCGGACATAGCCGTGACCATAGCATTTCGCCGTTCCGGAAGTCGCGACGATGGCGTCCGTGAACGTGGGGTAGCTCACGGCCCATTGAAAGGCTTGTTCGGCGCCCATCGAGAACCCCACGACGGCGCGAAGATGCTTCACGTGAAGCTCCCCGGTGATGAGTCGATGCACGGCCTCGACGTTGTCGCGGATCGTCATGACCGGGAATCGCGGGCCGTGGTACGGCTCCGGCGTGTTGCTGGGCGACGACGAGCGTCCGTTTCCAAAGAGCTCGGTCAGGATCAGGAAATCGTGCGCGGGATCGAGCGCACGATCCGGATCGGCCCCGCGAATGAGCCAGTTGTACCCGCTGAACGTCGCCATGTAATGCGAGGGCAGGAGCACAGCATTGTCGCCGTTTGCGTTCAGCGTGCCGAGGGTCGTGTAGACAACGCGCGCTTCCGGCAACACGACCCCGCTTTCGGTACGGAAGTCGCGGATCAGGAATTCGTGCCGCTCGAGCGTGACGCGGGGCTGGGCGGACGGAACGGTACTCGCGGCGCCCGACACCAGCGCAGCGAGTGCGAACAGACGTAGTCGTCTCGTCATTTCGGGGCCTTACTGATGCCGGGCCATATTAGAAGCTTTCCCATAAATTTGCAGGCGCCGACAACAGCGGCGCGAGCGCGCGCGCGAGCCACGCGATCGGAGCGAGCCGGCGCAGCGGCGAGCGAGAGCGCGTGTAGGGGAGTCCGAGGGGCAAAGCCCCTCGGATTGAGAAACGAACCGGGGATATACTCCAAGGCAGGGTCATGTCCCGACTGGCCACGTTATTCGAGCCGCCGGCCGACGCTACACCCGATGAACTCAGGGCGCGACTTCGCGCGCTCGCCGATCTCGTGGCTCGCGCGCCGGTTCCTATCGCCATCGCTCACGATCCCGACTGCCGGTTCATTTCTGCCAACCACGCACTGGCACGCCTGCTCCACCTGCCGGCAGACGCCAACATCTCGCTGACGCCGCCCGAGGGTGAGGAGCCGCTCTATCGCATCCAGCGGAACGGACGCGACCTCCCTCCGAGCGAGCTGCCCATGCAGTATGCCGCCGCGCACCACACGAACGTGACCAACGATATCGAGATTGTCCGGCCGGACGGCTCGGTCGCCTATGTGCAGAACGACGTCGAGCTGTTGTACGACCGCCAGGGCAGCGTGTGTGGATGCGTCAGCGTGTGCGTGGACATGACCGCGCGCAAGGACGTCGAGGATGTGCTGCGCCAGTCGGACCGGCGGAAGGACGAGTTTCTCGCGACACTTTCTCACGAGCTGCGAAACCCGCTGGCCCCGATTCGCAACGCGCTGGAGCTGCTCCGCCGGGCCGGGTCCGACGTCACCTTGCGGGACCGGGCGCTGGGGATTGCTGAGCGCCAGATCCAGCAGCTTGTCCGATTGACGGACGACCTGCTCGACGTGTCCCGGATCACGCGGAACCAGATCGAGCTGCGCTGCGAACGAATCGATCTTCGCGCCGTCATTTCCAGCGCCCTTGAAACGACCGCGCCGCTCAGCCATGCCGCCGGCCATCACGTGGCCGTGGATCTTCCACCGGATCCGCTCTGGGTGTATGCGGACCTGACACGGCTCGCGCAGGCGTTCGCAAACATTCTGAACAACGCCGTCAAGTTCACGGATCGCGGCGGATACATTTCCGTGTCTGCATCGGCTGACACGGGTGAAGCGGTCGTGACGTTGAGCGATACCGGGATCGGCATCGATCCGGGCAAGCTCCCGAGCATTTTCGACATGTTCGTGCAGATCGAGCAGAGCACGAGCCGCCCCCGCACCGGGCTGGGCATCGGCCTGGCGCTTGCCAAGCGCCTGGTGGAGCTGCACGAGGGTCGCATCGAGGCGCACAGCGGCGGCCCCGGCGCCGGAACCACCTTCGCCGTCCGCCTCCCGATGGCCGCGGCCGCGGACCAGTCGAAATCACTGGTCGATGTGACACGTTCGGAGACGCCCTGTCGCGTGCTCGTCGCGGAGGACATTCCGGATGCCGCCGAGATGATGCGCCTGATGATCGAATGCATGGGTCACGAGGTACGGGTCGCCGCCGACGGCGTCCAGGCGGTGGACATCGCCCTGGAATTCCATCCTCAGATCGCCCTGCTCGATATCGGGATGCCGCGGATGGACGGGTACGAAGCGGCCCGGCAGATTCGAGCGGCACTCGGCGGCCAGGTGTTCCTGGTGGCCCTCACCGGCTGGGGACAGGAAGAGGATCAGCGCCGCGCGCACGCGGCAGGTTTCGATCGGCACCTGACGAAGCCCGCCGAGCCCGCCGTCGTCGAATCGCTCATCACGTCGGTGGTGGCCGCGGGATAACAGACATTCCAGGCCGCTGAATCTCGAGGTCTCCCAATGTTCGACATGCTGGTCCAGGATCTTCGTTACGCGGTGCGCATGCTGCGGAAACGCCCGGGCTTCACCGCGACGGCCGTGCTGACGCTCGCCCTGGGCATCGGCGCAAACACCGCGATGTTCTCGGTGATCAATGCCATCTTCCTTCGACCCTTGCCTTTCTCCGAGGCAGACCGGATCTACGTCGTGCATCGCATCGGCAACCGCTTCGGAGGTGCCTCGTTGTCCATGCCAATCTTTCTGGCGTGGCAGAAGCAGGGCACTGAGTTCTTCGACCACCTGGCCTTGATCGGGTGGAAGAATGCCTCCACCCTGACGGGCCGCGGCGAGCCGGAGCGTATTCCAAGCGCCGGCGCATCGTCTGAGCTGTTTTCCGTCCTCGACGTTCGTCCGGCACTTGGCCGGAACTTCCGTCCGGAAGAAACACGCCCCGATGGCGCTGATGTCGTGATCGTGAGCGATCGACTGTGGCGGCGGCGGTTCCAGGCTGATCCCGGCGTACTCGGCACCTCGATCCAGATCGACGGCCGTCCACACACGATCGTGGGCGTCCTGCCGAAGGATTTCGAGTTGCCACTCACCGGAGCGTCGGACGCGGACCTCTGGCTGCCGATCCGTGTGCCGTTCACGAGCACCAATCCATCGAACGGCGGCCTGCTCTGTCTTGGCCGGTTGAGACCGGGCACGACCGCCGCGGCGACGGAGGACGCACTCACCAGGCCGCTGGCCGATCTCCGACAGCAGTTCCCGAACATGTTCATGCCGCAGGAGCGAGCCACCCTCGAGCCTCTGCACGCCTTCATCACAAGCGGCGCCGGGACCGTGCCGCTGATCATGTTCGGCGCGGTCGCGCTCGTGCTGCTGATCGCGTGCCTCAACGTGGCGAACCTGACCCTGGCTGCTTCGACGACGCGCGTGCGCGAGATTGCGGTGCGGACGGCGTTGGGTGCGGGGCGTCCGCGCATTACGCGACAACTCCTCACCGAAAGTGTCCTGCTGGCCGTCATAGGCGGAGCGGCAGGTGTCGCCGTCTGCTATGCCTTCTTCGATGCCATCGTCGCGTTGGTGCCCGGCCGGCACTCCGCACATTGGCTCATTCCAAATCGACCGGCGCGTGCTGCTCTTCGCGCTGGTCCTGAGCGTGCTCACCGGCCTGCTATTCGGTCTGGCCCCGGCGCTCGGAGCCTCGGGACTCGATTCGAACGCGGTGTTGAAGAGTGCCAACCCTAAGGGTGGTTCGGGACGACAGGGACGGCTGCGGCAGGCCCTGGCCGCCAACGAGATCGCGATCTCGCTGGTGCTCTTGATCGGCGCCGCGCTGGCGCTCCAAAGCTTCGACCGCCTGACCCGGATCCAGCCCGGCTTCGACTCTTCGCGGGTGCTGACGTTTCGTGTCGAGATCCCGGCTCAACGTTATGGGACGCCTGCGGCACGGCAATCGTTCTTTGAGGAGACGCTGGCGGGCCTCTCGGCGATTGGCGGGGTCGAGCATGCCGCCGTTGTCAACGTGCTCCCGTTCCAGGGCGGCACCGACACGTTGTTCAGCATGGAAGGCCACACGGGATCAAACCAGGGCGATCGCGGCGCCGCGAATGTTCGACGGATCAGTCCGGATTATTTCACCACGCTGAGCATACCGGTCCAGTCGGGACGGATATTCAGCGACCGGGATCTCGCGGGCACGTTGCCGGTCGTGGTCATCAATCGTGCGATGGCCCGCGCCTACTGGGCCGATCGTGATCCGATCGGGCAGGCGATCTGGATCGGCAAGCCGATGGGGCCCGCCAACGCGGAGCCGGCACCGCGCGAAATCGTCGGCATCGTCGGCGATATTCGCGAGTCATCGCTCGCGCGTCTTCCCGAGCCCACTCTCTACATCCCGTATGCGCAGAGTCCGGCCACGGCCGGCGGCGCGTTCATCGTGCGAACGGCCGGGCGGCCGTTGAATCTCGTCCCTGACGTGCGCGCCCTGGTCCATGGGATCGACGATCAGCTGCCGATCACCAGCATTCAGCAGATGCCGGACGTCGTCGCGTCGTCCGCGGTGGACTGGCGATTTCGGGCCGTGCTTCTCGGCGCCTTTGGCGTCCTCGCGTTGTTCATCGCGGCGATTGGCGTTTACGGCGTCATCTCGTATTCCGTCGCCCAGCGGACGCAGGAAATCGGCTTGCGCGTGGCGCTCGGCGCGCTTCGTCGGGATGTGCTCGGACTGGTCGTGTGGCACGGAATGCGCACCGCCCTCATCGGGATAGGCGTCGGCCTGGCGGGCGCCTACGGTCTCACCCACTTGATGGCAAATCTGTTGTTCGACGTGAGCGCGACAGATCCCCTCACGTTCTTCGGGATCGCACTCCTGCTGATGCTGGTGGCGGTTGCTGCGTGCGTCGTGCCAGCGCGGCGGGCCATGAGCATCGATCCGATGGTGGCCCTCAAGCACGAGTGAGCAGTCGGCCTTGCAACTAGAGAAGCTATCTCATAAACCCAAACGGGCTGGGTAAACAAATAAGGGCGACGCGAACGAGCGACAGCGAGTGAGCCACGCGACCGGAGCGCGCCGGCGAAGCGGCGCGCGAGAGCGTGTCGGGGAGTCCGAGGGGCGAAGCCCCTCGCATGAGATGGAAGTGCGGGCCGGCTGTTGAACCGGCCCGCACCTCGGTTGTCTTACTGACAGAACGTTCCGACTATCGTGCCGGTCCCGTCACCGCCGCCGTTCGGCGCATAGCCGGGATTGATCTGAACGACCACGATCTTCACGGTATTCCCCGAGATGATGGTCCCCGACTTCGTCGCAGTGCTCGCCACGACCACACCCATGTAGGACGGGACGACGAGCGTGGGTGGCGGGCTGCTGCCTCCGGAGGTCGACCAGGGACTTCCGCACGCGGCCGGCGGCGTACTCGTCGGCAAGGTCACGGTGCCCGCGAAGCCCTTGAAGGAGGAAGGCGCAAGGCCCCCTGTAAGGAAGTTTACGTTCGACCACGAACTGCCCCACCACGTTTCGCGTACCGCCGCCAGCGGCGCTGACGTTGCCGACCACGAACACGCCGCGGGTCGGGAACGCAAACACCACGGCCGTCGCGCTGGCCGTCGACGGGAGGTAGAACGTATCGCCGGCAAAGGTTGCCGTAATTGGGATTGACGTTCCGAGCGGCGCGTTCACCAGGATGATGCAGCTGGCGACACCACTGGCAAGGGTCGTCCCAGTGCAGCTCTGTGCACCCAGAGACAGGCCGACCGTTCTTCCTGCGATCGGAACAACGCCGTCCTCCTTGAGAACCGCCGACAGCGTCACGTTGCCAGCATTCAGGATCACGGTTGGACCCGTGTAGGTGAGCGTCGTCTCCTCCCTCGTCACGGTGATCTGGACGGTCTTCGTCACCGCAGGATTGTGACCGTCCGACGCTGAGAAGGTTGCGGTATAGACACCCGGTGTCGCCGTCAGCGTTCCGCTGACCGTTCCGGTGCCATTGCCGTTGTCAACAAACGCCAGGCCGGAGGGCAACCCGCTCGCCCCGAGCGTAATCGTGTCGCCATCGGGATCGGTCGCGCTGATACCAAACGTCAGGTCGTCGTGGTAGTCCTGCGATTGCGGACCTGGGACCGTCAGCACTGGCGGCTGGTTGATGTCGAGCTCGAATGCCGCCTGACTGGTGAGGCCGTCCGGATCCGACGCGGTGACGTACACGAACTGACTGGAGGCGGCAGAGCCGGTCCAGGACCAGGTGGTGCTCGTTTGCGTCAGCGTACCTATCGACGGCGTCAGCGTGATCGGCGTATCCCCGTCAGGATCTTTGTAGGTGCCGGTCATGGTCAGCGTGTCACCGGAATTCCCGCTGACGGAGACTTGATCGGCGTTGACGTACGGCCGTTCGTTTCCATCGGCACCGGTGACGACGAACTCGGAAATCATGCCGAAGCTCGCGTGGAAGAAGATGTGGCAATGGAAGACCCACCGCCCCGTCCCTCCTCCCATCGTCGTCCCGTCCATCTGTGCTCGATCGGTCAGCTTGATCCTGAACGTCAGGGTGTACCCACCGGGTATGTCGATGTTGTCCCTGAACTCGCGGTACGGGTACGTGTAGCCTGGTCCATCCCCGGGAGACGCATCCGAGCCTCCATCAGGAGGTGCACCCGTCATCGTGTCGGTCAGGCTGATGGGCTGCATCGAAAACCCGTGAAGATGGAACGGATGATGAGCGCCTGTCGAGTTCGTCACCGTCAGTTGAAGAACGTCGCCGAGCTTCGCGAACCGCGTCGATCCCTGATGCGGGATGTCGACGTAGTAGGGGATGAGCGGATAGTCGTGCTCCCCTGTGACCTTGTTGATCGAGAGAGGCCCGCCCGACACGTTGGTCAATCGGATGTCAGGAATCTCCGGACCTGTCAGCCCGATCTTCGAAGGCGAGAACGATGAGGGATCCAGCAACCCGCCGACCGGGAGGAATCTGAGGTCCTCGACTTCAGCAGAGGGGCCCAGCGAAGAGAGCAGCGGCGTTCCGTCCGCAATCGAAAAGAGGCCGGTGGTGCCGGTGATGTTGAAATGCGCCACGGGCTCTTCGGGGATGCCTGCGTTATTACCAGTAGGCCCAGTGCGTCCGAAATCCTTCTCCCAGAGCGTGAACACTCCCGCGGCATTCAGCGGGAACACCGCGACGACGTCCGCGCGATCGCCGGGATCGATCAGGATCTCACCCGAGTCGTAATGCCAGTTGAAACCGCTGACTGTGCCGCCCTCGACCACCGCCTTGTTCAGCAGGCCGCCTTCTCCGCCGACACGCACAAGCGGAATCTGCATGGGATTGCCATCCGTATCGCGGCCCGTCAAGCGAAGCCGGAAGAAGCGGACCGTCGCCTCGCTACCCATCTGAAAGCGCCAGCCCTGTCCAGCCATCACATTCAGCGTGGATGCGCCGGGGTTCAGGTCTCCCGGATTGTCCGGCGAGCCGGCCCGGCCGCCGACATTCTTGCCGTTCGTCAGAATGACCACACCTTCCTTGACCGTCCCTGATGTGCCTCCCTTCTGGATGTTCGGCACGTCGCCGGCGTTGTAGGGCGTCACTCGCGTATTTCCGTCCTCGTCAAGCTTGTTCGTCTCGCAGATGTCCTTCGTACTGGAGGGGTTCGTACCATCCTGTGCACAGACGGAGATGTCGCTGAGGGCCAGGACTTTCGTCTGGGCGGGTGGCGGCAGTACGCCCGCGTCGACGAGCGCGGTGTCGTTGGGATCGGTGACGATGATCACCCCATACAGGCCCTTGAACACCTGATTGGTGGACGAGTGATGATGCGGGTGGTACCAGTAGATGCCTGGCCGCGGGACCTTGAATTTGTACAGGTACTTGCCGCCCGGAACGACCTGATTCTGGGTAATTGGCGTGCCGTCGTTGCTGTTGGCGAGCTCGATGCCGTGCCAGTGAATGGCGGTGTTGTGCGCGATGTTGTTCTCGAAATGCACGATGAGCGTGTCGCCGACCTTCACACGAATGGTCGGACCCGGGATCGTGCCGTTGTAGGTCAGGACATTCGCGCTGATACCGGTTCCGATATCAGTGATCGTGTGAGCCTCGGCTTTGATCGTCGTTTCGAAGATCGTGGGATCCGTGTTCGTGTCTGTCGCGTCAGGAGCGACGTACGGGTTCACGTCAGAGGTGGCGAGCGCAGGACCTGTAGACCGTGTGCCAATGACGACGAACCAGAGGGCCGTCAGTGCAAGGAGCACGAACGCGAACCGGCCGCGCCGCTGCCAGATGAAGGAAGCCATGAATCCTCCCGTATCTACGATGGGTTTTGTGGGGCAGACGTGAACTCATGACGCTCGACCCTCCCTTTCAGGAGCGAACGCTGGTCATCTCGGGGAGATGAAGACTTCAGGAGGCCGCGGGAGCCCGGAGCAACCCGGAAGTAATAGGCCAGCCGATCCCAAAAGTCAACAGACAATCGACTCGAATTGGCTCGGTGGCGCGAAATGTTGGATAAACTTAACTCAGTTGTCACACATCCTGATCCTCGAGACGTCTCGACGATTTACACAACGTGCAAGAATTGACAGGTGCGAACAACGAAATACCTGAAATGTCTCTCACGCGCTGCGCTCTTTGTGACGCTGGCCACTCTGTCGTCGGTACCTTTTAGTCGCGCACGACGCGCACGTCGTCGGCCCCTATCGACTCGAGATCGGGTGGGGCGATGAGCCCGCCTTTACTGGAATCCGCAATTCGGTGGTCGTTGAGATCACGGACGCCAGGACGGGAGCGCCCGTTGATGATCTCGGCGGCGGTACGTTGACGGCCGAAGTCGTTTTCGGAACGGAGCGCACCGCTCTTCCCCTTCGCCCCACGTGGGGGCATCGGAACGAGCTGCGCGCATGGCTCGTGCCCACGCGCGCCGGCACGTATACGTTCCACATCACCGGCGCGGTCAAATCGCAGCCGGTCGACATCACGTCAACCTGCTCCGACAAAACGTTCGACTGCGTCGTCAGCGTAGCGGAGATTCAGTTTCCGGCAAAGGATCCGTCGGCTGGACAACTGGCCGAGCGCATCGAGCGGTCGCAGCCGAGAGCCGATCGGGCAATTGAAGTGTCTACACGCGCGCAGACGCTGGCGTACCTGGCGCTTGGCGTATCAGCCCTCGCGATCGTCCTGGCGCTCGTACTGGGCATGCGGCGCCTCAAAGGGGAGTAGGTGCTGCGAACGCTCGCAGTCGCCGTCTTCAGTGTCGCCCTCTCAGCCACAATCTTTGCGCACGCGGAACTCCGGATGTCGAGCCCGCTCGACGGCGTGTCGCTCGGCGATACGCCGACGGGCATCCGGCTGACGTTCACTGAGAGGCCCGAACCGTCGCTGTCGGAAATCAAAGTGAGCGATGGAACCGGCGCCAGGTACGACACCGGTCGCGCGGTTTCAGCACCTGACGATCCTCTTTCGATCTCGGTCACGATTCGGCCGCTCGCGACAGGCGTCTATACGGTCACGTGGCGCATCGTGTCTGCCCTCGACGGGCATGCGACCGCCGGCGCCTACACGTTCGGGGTCCGCGCGTCGCCGACTGCCGCTCCGATCCGGTTGGAGACTGCAGGGTTTTCAGTGATCGAGGCTGGCGCTCGATGGATCTTCGCGTGCGGGCTGGTGCTGCTCCTTGGTGCGGCAGCCGGCCACGTCGCCGGATTCGGCGGACCACGGGATCTGACGATCGCGAGAGCGGCGGTGATGGTCTCCGCGGCCGGCCTCACGCTCCTGGCGTGGGCGCAGCTGCGCACCGGCGCGACATCTCTCGCGGCGCTCTTGACGATGGCGATTGGGCGCGCCCTTCTCTGGCGCGCCGCCGCGGTGGCGATCGGAGGCGTGGCGCTCGGCCTGGCTTACTCGAGCGCTCGGCTGTCCGAACGCCGCGTGCACACCGGCGCGATGATCGTCGTGGGGTGCGCGGCGCTTGCCGCGATGGCGTTTCACGTGATGGCGGGGCACGCCGCGGCCGATCCCCAGCCTCTCCTCGAAGGCGCCGTACAGTGGGCGCACTTCGCGGCCTGCGGAATCTGGATTGGTGGCCTCGCCTCTCTCCTGCTTGGCCTCAACCGCCCGTCGTCTTTTTCGGGCACATCAGCGCGGAGGTTTTCGACCGTGGCGGCCGGTGCGATCTTCATCGGTACTGGGCACGGGCGTGTTGCGCGCCGTTCACGAGGTCGCCTCCTGGGCGGACCTGGTCAACACGGCCTACGGTCGGGTCCTCCTGATCAAGGTTGGTGTCTTTGCGTTCGTCGCTGCGCTGGGTGCGTGCAACCGCTGGCGAAGCGTGCCACTGGCCGCGACCGATCCCGGTCTGCTGAGAAGAACCGGGCGCGTAGAGCTCGCGTGCGCCACGGTAGCCCTGGCAGCAGCCGCTCTGCTCGGCACGCTTGCGCCACCGGTTGCTGCCCGACTTGTGCCCGGCATTCTCGTCTCAGGGACCGACTTCGGCACCACGGTTCGCGCGACGTTGTCGGCCGTCTCGGACCAGCCAGGCCCGAATCGCTTCATCGTGCGAATCGTCGACTACGACTCGAAGCGACCGCTGCACCCCAACCGCGTCGCCTTGCGCTTCGCGTCGGTCGACGATCCGGATCTTCCGCCGACGTCGTTACCGCTCACGCTCGCTTCAGGTGACTCGTACGGTGGTGCGGGCGCGAATTTGTCGCTGGATGGACGGTGGACGGTGACGGTGGGGATCGAGCGTGAAGGCGGCTCCGTGGACGTTCCGCTCGCCGTTTCGGTGCGTGGCAGGGCGCAGCAGATCACAGTGTGGCCGCAGCCCGACGGGCTGGTCAGCTACACCGTCGAGATTCGCAATGCCGGCGTGCTGCGATTCGAGGTCGACCCCCGGCGTCCTGGCCGCACCCGCCTCTACGTGAGCTGCCTCGATTTCATTCTCGACGAGCGCCGGCTCTCACGCATCGCCGTGACGCTCGCGAATGCGAGCAGCCCCGAACGAGAGCTGACGCTTCAGCCACTCGGTCTCTCCCGGTTTGCTGCGGACGTCGATCTTGCGACCGGCCCGAATGTCGTGGCGGCGGCTGCACGTACGTTGGACGGGATACGCATGCGGGCGGTCGTTCGAATTGATGTGCCCCGGCCGTGATCGCGCGATTTTCAATGGCGTGTCCGATGATCAGGCTTCGAAGACTGACGGCTGCGGCGGGCGCGTTCGATTGTTTCCCTGGCGCCCAGCGTTTCCAGCAGGTGGGCGCGCTCGCCGTTCGGCGTCCCTGCCAGCCGGGTGTCCCACGTGGTCAACAGCTCGCGCAGCTCATTGCGGAGCATCTCGAGGTCATCGATCTGCCTGTTCAACGCGTTCAGCCTCTCGCCAAGAAGTACGCGGACGCTGTGGCATGGCGCCCCTCCCCGCTCTCGCACCGACAGGATGCGTTTCAGATCGTTGAGTGTGAATCCCACGACGAGCGCCCGCTGGATGAGCAGCACGCGATTGATCGTGCCTGCCGGGTAGCGCCGGTATCCGGCCGCAGTCCGGTGCACGCCGGTCAACAGACCCTTTCGTTCGTAGTGTCGAAGGGTATCGGTGCTGACGTTGGTCGCGCGCGCGACTTCTCGCGGACCAATCCCTGAATCACTCATCGCGTTCGTACGGCCTTCGAATCGCCGGTCTTGTGCTCGTCGATCTGGTACTTCAAGAACGCGTGAACCGCGTCGAGCGCCTTCGGGTCCGTCGTCACGATGTTCACACGCCCTCCATTTGGGGTCTCTACGTACTGATAGCGAAGACGGTCCTTTCGCTCGGCCATGACCTTCGCCCCCGGCACACTGGCTGAATTGTGGACGAGCATCGGCGCGTCGAAGTTGCCGTTGCCGAACATCATGGCAATATGCGGCAAGTGACCCCTGATGGCATCACGATTCTTGGCATCAGACGGATCGTTTGCGCTGATGTCAATCGCGCCGCCGTCGGCGAACAACAGAAAGTGGTGGGACGTCCGATTCTGATCGAAACCCATCACCATCGCTCCCCGCCCGTCCTGCGAGGCGTGATCCTGGCCTGCACCTGCGGTCGCTGACGCAGATACAAGCAGTGCAAGAGCAGCCAACACCGGAATTCGCATGAGCACCTCCTGGATCACACGTTACGCCCTGGAACCGTTCCAAGGTCAACAAGGCTCAGATGCTTGCCCACTCGAGCTGAACCTTATCCCGGTCGAGGTGAAAGCGCGACCGCAAACACAAAAGAAGAGTGAATGCAGCGGATGAGCCGCTGGAATCAACTGCGGTTCAGGTTGCATAAGCGGTAGTTCTTTCACACACCGACCAGTTCGCTGACACTCGAATCGGGACGTCGCGCTGCCGCCGTCCCGATTCGACCGTGATTCCATGGCGAAAAGGCGGGGGGCATCGGGCCTCACAGTTGCACTGAGTCGAGGTGATAGCAAACAGGAGGATCTATGAATTCGAGAATCTGGACGGCAGCGTGCTCGGCGATGGTGCTCGGGGTAAGCGTGGGACTCTTCGCACAGGAGGCTCCGGCTCCGCAGGCGCCAGCTCAGGGCGCGGCCGCCAAAACGATCACGGTGTCGGGATGCGTCGCCAAGGCAGAGCCGGGTCCGACCGGTACGAGTGGCGCAGCTGGTGCCGCGTCTGAAAAAGCCACGAAGTTTGTGCTGAGCAATGCATCGATGAGTCCTGCCACCACGGCGGGAACAGCAGGGGCAGCGCCAGCCACGGCCATCGCCAGCGAATATCGGCTGGACGGCGACGACGCGAAGCTCACGCCTCATGTCGGTCACAAGGTCGAGATTACCGGTAGTGTCGATCAGGCGAAGGGAGCTGCCACCGAAGCTCCGGCAGCCTCCGCAGCGAACTCACCTAAACTGAAGGTTGATAGCGTCAAGATGATCGCCCCGAGCTGCCAGTAGCTCACGGGCGCTTCGCACTCAAGCGGCCGGCCTGATTCAAGTGGGTCGGCCGCACTCTTTTCGCATTCGACCCTTCCCTCCCCGATCCCCAATCGAAATCAGTTCTTCGCCGTGCAGCAGCACTGGATCGAATGACGCTGTTACAGACGCGTTACGCAGCGCTCTGACTCGCAGTTGACTGAAGCCTGACACGTGGACAAATATGGCCCGGTTCGGGACCGGCTCGTCTCGACAGTCACGGGGTAGACGTCAACCTGTATGGAAAACAACACGAGGGGGCCCATGAAAGATCAATTGCGGAAGGTCTCGGTAGTCGCGCTGCTGCTGGCGCTCGGCGCTTTCTCCGTGTCAGCGCATGATGGGGACAAGGTACGGGCCAGACTGGCCGGCACACAGGAGGTCCCCGTCGTCTCTACCCTGGCGACTGGCGAACTCGAAGCGAACATTGAATCCGACGCGGTGACCTACAAACTCACCTTCGAAGGCCTGGAAGGCGGCAATACGCTGTTCGCTCACATCCATCTCGGTCAGCTCAGCGTGAATGGCAGTGTGATGGCGTTCTTGTGCGGTGGGGGCGGCAAGCCGGCTTGCCCGAATCAGTCGGGCACGGTAGAGGGAACCATCCTGCCGGCCGACATTCTGGGACTGACCACCCAGCAAGTAACGGCGGGCGGCTTTGACGAATTCGTCCGCGCGTTGCGCAACGGGACTGCCTACGCGAATGTTCATACAGCAGTCTCGCCGGGCGGCGAGATTCGCGGTCAGGTCAAGACGAATCACGGCGATCGCGACGACGACGATCGCTGATAGCCTCGAAACGCCTTGCCAACCGGTGGCGACGCGTGCGTCGCTGCCTGGCCGGGCTAATCCCCTCGGGTTCTGCTGGGTTCTACAGGGTTCTACAAGGTTCGTTCTGCCTGGCTCCGAATGCCGCGAACCTCGTAGAACCCGAACCTAGCAGAACCTAGAACGAACCTGGCAGAACCTCGCAGAACCTTGTAGAACCCGGCAGAACCCAGGATTCAGGAGTTCCTGAACGCCGTGGTCCTCGCTCGCAGAAACGCTTTCAGCGAGGCTTCGACATCGGCGGGCAGCGTCGCGTCGGTCGCCTCGCGCAAGATGCGAGGCGTCGACTGATACGACGCCACGAAGGCCGTGCAGCGTGCGCACCCGCTAACGTGCGCCTCGAGGGCCGCGCTCACGTCCGGCGGCAGGACGCCTTCGAGAAAGTCCATCAACAGGTCGACGCCAGATGCGCACACGATCTGGTTCACGGCTTCACTCCAACGAGATCGCTCAGATAACCGCGCAGCATGAGGCGTGCGCGATGAACACGCTGCCGGACGGCCGCCGCGTCGATGCCGAGCGCCTGCGACACGTCTGCGGTTGACATGTCTTCGAGGTCGCGCAACACGAATGCCTCTCGATACAAATCGGGCAGTCTGGCCACGACGACACGCGCCTTCTCGGCGAGGACTCTTCGATCGAGGATCTCATCCGCGCGAGACGCCACTTGCAGCTCCGCGGGTGTCGCGCTGTGGCGCCCGTCCGCGTCGAACCTCGGTAGGTACATATCGAGCGGTTCGGCCGGGCGACGCGATGTGGATCGCACGTGCATCAGCGCGGCGTTCGTGACAATGCGATACAGCCACGTTGAGAACCGCGACTCGCCACGGAACGACGAGAGGTGGCGGTGTACCTGAAGAAATGCGTCCTGCAACACGTCGGGCGCCTCGGTTTCGCTGGTAAGCCGGCAGGCGAGGCGAAAGACACGCGCCTGATACCGGTGCACGATCGTCTCGAAGGCCGAGTCGTCGCCCGCCGAGGCGCGGGCAGCGAGCATCTCGTCGCTCGGTTCCTCGGCAGGGACGAACGCGCTCATTCCTGTTACCGATTCTGAATCGCTGCCTTCACCTTCGCGACGAGCTCGGGCGAGACTTCCGTGATGCCGTGGTCGTGCGCGGCATGCGCAGCGACCATCTGCAACAGCTCCTCCTCGGTTGTCGCCGTCGCTTCGAACGGGCACTCCGGCACGATTGCGGCGCAGGCAATGTACTTCTCGGTCTGGGTCTCAGGTGCAGCCATCTTCAATCTCCTTGTGAACGTCTCCTGCCCTTGAGATGCCGCTGCCGGCAGGTTGTGACAGCGCCGGCGAAAACCCGTCCGGCGACGATTGAATTGTCACACGGCACCGGCGGCCGGCATCTCAATAGCAGAATGACGCTCTACATCCAATCCCTCTGGCGCTACCCGGTGAAGTCTCTGGCCGGCGAACGTTTATCGACCACGATACTCAGACCGGACGGATTAGCCGGCGACCGCATCGTTCGGGTGAGAGGCCCGGAGGGCGTGCGGACGTCGAGACGACACTATCGTCTCATCGGCCTTCGGGGCACGCTGGATCGGGACGGCCACGCGCTGATCAACGGTCTGCCGTGGGACCGACCCGAAGCGCTTGCGCTGGTGAAAGAGGCGGCGGGCAGCGATGCCTGGCTCGAAGCCTGGGACGACCTCGATCGCTTCGATATTCTGCCGGTGCTCGTGGCGACCGACGGCGCGGTTGCGGCCTTCGGACGGGACGTTCGGCGCTTGCGGCCCAACATTGTGATCGGCGGCGTCGAGGGTCTGGCTGAACGCGAGTGGCCGGGCGCCGAGCTGCACATCGGTGACGCGATCGTGCGGCTGGACTCGCTGCGGTCCCGGTGCCACATGACGACGATCGATCCTGATTCACTGCACGTGAACCCGGAAGTCCTTCGCGACATCGTCCGCCGCTTCGGCAACAAGCTCGCGCTGAACGCCGAGGTCATCCGGGGCGGAACAGTTCGTGTCGGCGACCCGGTGACGATCGTCGTCGCACCCGAGCGGCACCTTGCGGCAACGCGACAGGGTTGACGCGAGCCCGGCCGCGAACGAGATCGCGCAACTCAGTCTCCCTATTTCCGGGTGAAGGTGACGGCCTGCCCATCCAGGTTGATCGTGAGCTGGCTGCCGGCAACCCACGCGTCGGCGGTCTCGCGGCCTCCGGTGCCGCTGATGTCGGCGCTCAGGCGGCCATCGCGATCGACCGACCATCGTGCCTCTCTCGTCTCTCCAGGCAGCTGGATCGTCAGCCGGCCACCGCTCGAGAACGTCACCGACATCCACACGTTTTTCCACGTCCCGACAATCGCTTCGTCGAGCGGACGAGGATCTTGATTCTGCGGCGGACCAGCGGCTGGCGCGACGCTCGCTTCGAAGGCATCGCTGACGCCGGCAAACTGCGCGCGAGCCTCGTTGCGCTCGCTTCGAGTGCGGGATAGAAGTATCGCCTTGGCGGAATCTGCCAGGCTCTCCAGGGTCAACCTGTCAGGCAACGGCGCGTCCGGCAGGCGTTCCAGGTTGACGAACCGCCGGCTGCGCGGCAAGTAGAACAGGCGGACGAACCCCGCATCAGGCGCGGCCTCGTATGTGCGACGCGCGACACTTTGAACATTGTCTTCCCCACCTCGAGATAGTAATTGGTCCACCTCCCTGACGCTCTCCGCCGCCTGCCGATGGCGCCTTCGACAGACTGCACGTGCCCGTTCCTGAGGTCGCGCGTGAGGGCATCCGATCCGGTGACGGAGCGGACGACGAGAAACGCGGCGATCGCCACACAGGCGAACGTGATCACCGTTCGGGTGACGATCGGGGCACTCGCCGAGGCAAAGAAGCCGACCAGGACCGCACCGGCCACGAAATACGCTGCATTGCCGAGCGCGCTCCTGCGGCGACTTCGAGACAATGCACGAAGGCCTTGGAGCTGTCGCTCTGACAACTCACCGCGTCGATTGGTTTCAAACGCGTCTGGCTGAAACATGTTCTGAGTGGGTGCGGACATAGTCGAGCCTCGAGAACGTCAAGACATGTGTACGCGACCTCGGCAGAGAGGTCAACGGCACACCGTCCGATGCAGTACCTCACGTTCAGGATGGTCACGTTCTGGTGACGCACCGATTGGCCGGATGCAGGCGCATCAAGAATCACTGGTGATAGACTCGACAGGCTGCGCAAGTACAGTCGATGGGGAACGGCGTCCGGACCGCACGTGTCTATCAGTTCGGGGCATTCACCGTCGACGCTCGTACCGGCGAACTATCGCATGCGGGACGCCGAACGCCGCTCCGCGACCAGTCAGTCCAGCTCCTGCTGGCGCTGCTCGAGCAACCCGGCGAGCTCCTCACACGCGAAGAACTGGCGGGACGCCTGTGGGCCGCCGGAACGTTCGTTGACTTCGATCGCGGCCTGAACAAGGCCATCAACCATCTCAGAGAGGCGCTCGGAGACTCGGCCGAGCAGCCCCGCTTCATCGAAACGCTGCCGCGCAAAGGATACCGGTTCATCGCGCCGGTGACGTCTACTGGCGAGGACGTTGAAACGGCCTCGCTGGCCGTCACGCCCCCCGAATCGAGCCGCCGCCGATGGCTTCGGCTGCCCGTGGTGCTGATCGCCGGAATCGGCATCACGATCGGCGCCGGCATCGGTGTGCGACAGTGGGCGGCCGGCCGGTGGAGCGCTCCGCCGCGGATTGCTGCGCTCGCGGTGCTCCCGCTGGAAAACCTGTCAGGCGATGCCGAACAACAGTACTTTGCGGACGGGCTCACCGACGCGCTGATCACCGATCTGGCCAAGGTGGGCAGCACCCGGATCACCTCGCGGACGTCGGTGATGCAGTACCGTGGGACCAGGAAGAGCATCAAGGAGATCGGACGGGAGCTGAACGTCGACGCGGTGGTGGAAGGCACCGTGATGTACGCCGGCAATCGAGTGCGAGTCACGGCGCAATTGATCCAGGTATCGACCGACATGCACCTCTGGGCTGATGCCTACGAGCGCGAGGTCAGCTCGATTCTCGATCTCCAGCGTTCGCTGGCCACCGACATCGCCCGACGGATCAATGTTTTTGTGAAGCCGCTCGACCGCCCGCGTGTCGTGAAACCGGAGGCGTACGGGCTGTACCTCAAAGGACGGTACGCCTTCTACAAGTACACGAGCGCCGGGTGGCAGGAGGCGATCGAACACTTCACCAGCGCGATTGAAAAGGACCCGGAATTTGCGCCGGCCTACTCGGGTCTTTCGGAAACGTACCTGGTCGCGGGCGCATATTTCGCCATCCCGACCGAAGAAGCGTTGACGCGCGGACGAGTCGCGGCGGCAAAGGCTCTGCAGCTGGATGACACGCTGGCCAGCGCTCACTACGCGATGGCCACGGCGCACACGTGGTACGACTGGGACTGGGCGAGCGCTGAACGGGAGTTTCAACGGGGACTCGAGCTCAATCCGAATGATTCGCTGGGACGAAGCTGGCATGGCGGTTACCTGTCGATCCTCGGCCGCCATGACGAGGCCATTGCCGAACACGAGCGGGCTCGGGAACTCGATCCTCTCTCTCTGGTCGCCAACGTGACCCTGACGCGAGCGCTGTACCGCGCCCGCCGGTACGACGACGCCATCGCGCAGGCCCGGAGAACGCTCGAGCTGGATCCAGGTTTTGGCCTGGCCCTCTTCTGGCTGGAAGGCTCGCTCCGGCACAAGGGGCTGTTCAAGGAAGCGGTTGAGTTACGTCAGTCGGTCGCCGCTCCGGAGGATGCCCAAATCATCGCGCAAACATTCCATCGTGACGGGATCCAGGCGGTCCTTCGCCAGAGCGGCGAGACGTTCAGGAAGAGCGGTCTGCTCGTGACGGCCGCCCGCTGCTTCGCACAGAGTGGCGACAGGGAGGACGCGATCGCGCTGCTCGAGACGTGCGCTCAACGTCGCTGCTCGGATCTTGTCAGCCTGAACGTGGAACCGGACTTCGACGAGCTACGGACAGATCCGCGTTTCCAGAAGCTCGTCCGTCAGATCGGCCTGTATTAACCCACGCACATTCGCGGGAATCAACATTTCACTTCCGGGGAATCCCGCGGGAATTGATCCCGGACTGCGGCGCGCCTATCAGTGAGGCTTCCTCGCGCATTCGAGCGCGCATATCGAGGCAACCGATCGAACCCGGCTGCCAGGGAGCAGCTGGACAGGGAGCGCCATGAGCACGAATCAAAAGCTGTGTGGTGTGAGCATGATGTGGGCGTTGGCCGTGCTCGTTCCGGTTCTGGCCGGAACACGGCCTGCCAAACAGAACAACCAGGATGAAGGAGACGCGAAAACCCTCTACGTCTGGGCAGGCGACCAGGCCCGGGTCGCCCCGGACTTTCTGGCCGTGATCGACTTCGATGAAGACTCGCCCCGGTATGGGAAGGTCATCAGGACGGTTCCCGTGCCCGGGCCGGGCGGCTCGGGAAACGAGCCGCACCATTGCCATCTCTCCGCAGACAAGAACATCCTGGCGTGTGGCGGGCTGCTGGCTCTGCTGCGCGGACAAAACAGCATCTTCTTCTTCGATGTATCCGCTCCTCGCCGGCCGAGATTCATGTTCTCGACGACTGGCACGCTCTCCAACATCACCGACGACTTCCTGCCGCTCAAGAACGGCGGATTCCTCGTGACGCAAATGGGGTCCCACACAGGAGGGACGCCCGGCCGCGTCGCCGAGTTCGACGCCAATCTACAGCTGGTTGGAGAATGGCCCTCCGATCCTCCGGAGCACGATTTCAACCCGCACGGCATCTCGGCCCGGCCGGATCTCAACTTGATGGTGACGTCGGACTTCATGATGCCCGCCAGCTCGCTGAACATCGTCCCCGGCGATCCACTCCTGCGCGGGATCATCCGCGTGTGGGATCTTCAGAACCGGTCGATTCTCCGCACGATTGAGATTCCGAGCGCGCTCGGAACCATGGACGTCAAGTTGATCCCGCGGGATCCGCTGGGACGCGCGTTTACGGCGGGAATGTTCGATGGGTTCGTGTACCTCGTGGACACCATGAACGGAACCGCGCAGGCCGTCTTCGACTGCGAGACGATCGTGCCGCACGTGGACGTTCCCGTTCGCGGCGGGATGACCCAGCTCATGGCCATGCCGCGTTCCGGGGACCGGCTGATCTTTGCGCTGTTCCAGGCCGGCCAGGTCGGGATGCTCGACATCAGCGATCCCGAGCATCCCGTTCAGGCCGGGATCGTCAACCTCGGCGCGGACGCGGGCCCTCACATGATTTCCCTGACCGACGATGACAAGCGGCTCGTCGTCAGCGACTATTTCCTCAATGAGGATGATTTTGGCAAGATCCACTTCGAGGGGGATCACCACGTTCGCGTGATCAAGGTCTCGAAGAAAAGCCTCGCCCTCGACCGGCGGTTCGATGTCGATTTCAACACCGCGTTTGCGACGGGGCCGGCAAGGCCGCATGGCGTGGCGATGAAGTGAGAGCGTCACCTTCCGGGCCTTACGTCCGCTCAGCCGGTGCGTCGCCCGCTGCGCCACCTCGTGGCGTACGGCAGGACGAACATGTAAAGACCGGTGAACAGGAGCAAGGCGAGCGGGGGCAACGGCGAGTAGGTGATCCAGGGCGGAGGCATCCCACCACCTCCCCGTGCCAGCGCGACGAAGTTGGCGACCACGGTCAACGTGAAGGCGATCGACAACCAGCGGTGAATCTGGCGAATCCATTGGTTCAGGTTCAATGGGACCTCCTCTAAAGACGAGTCCTGCCGTGGCGGCGCTTCGGATTTAATATGCCTTGACGCGTATATACGTTGTAGAGTATATCAGAAGAGTGGAATCGGTGTTCGAAATCATCGCGGAGCCGAACCGCCGCGCGATCCTGAGCCTCCTGGTCTCGTCACAACAGTCGGTTGGAGAGATCGAGCGTCAACTTCGCATGCCGCAGCCGACCGTGTCCAAGCACCTGCGCGTGCTGCGGGAGGCCGGTTTCGTGGAATCCACGGTGGACGCACAGCGACGTCTCTACCGGCTGAAGCCGGAAGCCCTTCAGGAACTGGATGCCTGGCTGGCTCCGTTCCGTCAGTTCTGGTCGGGTCACGTGGATGCGCTCGAACGTCACCTCGACCGCATGGATCAGAAAACATCAGCGAAAAGGAAGACAAGGAGAAGAAGATGATCGATCGCGAGCAGTACACGCCGGGTCCGGCCAGCGTGGCGCAGGTACGAAAGGACGGAGAGAAGTGGACGCTCGTTCTCGTGAGAGAACTGCGCCACTCGCCGGAAAAAGTCTGGCAGGCGCTGACCGACCCGGCGCATCTGCGCGAGTGGGCGCCCTTCGACGCCGATGGGAACCTGGGTACGGTTGGCAGCACGGTGAAGCTGACCACGGTGGGTGCGCCCGCGCTGCACGTGACCGAAACCACAGTGACGCGAGCCGATCGCTCCCGAGGTGCTCGAGTACAACTGGGGTGGCTTCGATATGCGGTGGAGACTCGAGGCCGCTGGTGGCGGCACGCGCCTGACGCTGTGGACCAACATCGATCGCCGCTACATCTCGATGGGTGCTGCCGGGTGGCACATCTGCTTCGACGTCCTGGATCACCTTCTCAGCGGAGCCCCCATCGGCCGCATCGTTGGTCCCGAGGCCATGAAGTTCGGCTGGCAGCGGCTGAACGCAGAGTACGCACAGCAGTTCGGTCTTGAAACGCCCAACTGGCCGTCCAAGCCGGCTCAAGAGTCGTGAAAATCGAGGAGAGATATCAAGAAGAAGACGCAAGAAAAGACGGCGCTCGCAGAGAGGCGAGTCACCATCCCGGCTGATCGACGCGAGGATCAAGGAGCTCGGCGACTGGCGCGGTGAGACGCTCTCCCGGATCCGCGCCCTGATCAAACAAGCCGACCCGGAGGTGACCGAAGAATGGAAGTGGAGAGGCGTTCCGACGTGGTATCACGGCGGGATGATCTGCACGGGCGAGACCTACAAGAACCACGTCAAGGTGACATTCGCCAAGGGTGCCGAACTGAAGGATCCGTCGAAGCTCTTCAACTCCAGCCTCGAAGGCAACGTCCGGCGCGCCATCGACCTGCACGAAGGCGACACACTGAACGCCTCCGCCTTCAAGGCTCTCATCCGCGACGCGGTGGCGCTGAACAAGTAGCCAAGCCACCGAACAGGGCGGCGGGTCAGAGCTTCAGGAATCGCTCTCGCAGGATCCGGGACTGGAGCCGGCTCACCTGCAGCTTCTGACCGCTGCTCAGCAGAGCGACGTGTGTTCCACCCGGCATCGTGCTGACCTTTGTGATCAACTCCAGATTCGCGAGCGTTCCTCGACCGAGGCGGATGAAGCGCGATGGATCGAGCCGGCGCTCGAGATCCTTCAGCCGGTAGGTGATCGTGTGTCGCTCCTTGTGGACCGTCGTGATGTGCAGGAGCTCGCCTTCGGCGACGATCGACGCGATCTGATGGACCGGGACGATCAGAACTTCCTCACGGTGTCGCACCGGAATCCGCTCGAGATACGGCGGCTTCGCCAGCGTTTCGTAGGTGTCGATGGCGGCGCCCACGTGGGATGCCTGCTCGGCGACGATTTCGGCGTGCTCGATCCGCTCCTGCGCGCGATTGAGCGTTGTCCCGCAGTCGCGCCTTTTCAACCGGCTTCAGCAGGTAGTCGACCGCATTCACCTCGAAGGCGCGTACGGCATACTCGTCGTACGCGGTGACGAAGGCGACCAGCGGCATCGCATGCTTTTTCAGCATGCGAACGACGCCGATTCCGTCGAGTTCCGGCATCTGCCAATCGAGAAGCGCCAGGTCCGGCCGTTCCTTTTCAATCGTCGTCACCGCGTCCTTCCCTGAGGCGGCCTCTCCGACGACGACGACATCGTCAAACGCTCGGAGGAGTGATACCAGGAAGGCGCGAGCCGGCCGCTCGTCGTCAGCGACGACGACTCGGAGGCGCGCGCTCACGAAGCCACCCGGCGGACACCCTCATCATCCGCGGTCCTGCACCGCCGCAGGCAGCCGGATTTCGACAGTCGTTCCTTCGCCTGGAGCCGTTCGGATCGAGAGTGACGCAGACGTGCCGTACTGACATTCCAGCCGCCGTTCTACATTCCGGAGCCCAAGACCGGCCGCACGTCCCCGCTGAAGGCTCTGGCTCGTCGCACCGGCACCGGTATCTTCAACCGTGATGGCGAGCTGACGGCGCTGCGATCGCTGAGGCGTTCGGTCCTCGCGCGAACGGCGACCTCGCCACCGCTTTGCTTGTGGGCGATTCCATGCTTGACGGCGTTTTCCACCAGCGGCTGGAGCAGAAGCGGCGGAAGCGCGGATATCCCGCAGCCTCGAAGGGACGTCAATCGTGACGCGCAGCCGCTGCTCGAAGCGCGCCTTCTCGATATCGAGGTACGACTCGACGATGTCCAGCTCGCGTCCGAGCGTCGTGAATTCGCCTTCGGACCGGAGCACGCCTCGCAGTAAGGCCGTCAGACGCATCAGCGTCTCCAACGCGCGCGGAGGCGCCGTCTGAATCAGGTATCCAATCGTCGTGAGCGCATTGAACAGAAAATGCGGATTGAGTTGGGCGCGGAGCGCGCGCAACTCGGCCTCCGTCGCCAGCTTGCTGATTTCCTGCTCGCGAAGTCCGCGATCGTACCGCTCGCTCGTGATCCGGATGGCGTCGATGCGACGCGCCACGACCACGGCGATCGCTTCCAGCGTGGCGAGGTCGTCCGACAAGAGCCGGCGGCCTCCGGTCAATTGGCCGATCGCGAGCGCGAAACGTGGCTGATCGGCCGTCGGCACCGTCGACCCACGTGACCGGCGGCCCGGGAAGCGGTTCGCCGGCCGCGCGGTCCAGGAACGCCGTCGAGTCACTCCCGCCGATCACGACCGCGCCGAGGCCGGCATCCTGAGGCGATGACGCCCACTCCCGCCAGGTCACGAAGGCGGCATTCAGTGCGGGCCGAAGCCGTTCGCAGACCATGGACAACAGCGTCGGGACGTCATCGCTGTTCTGCGACGCACGCGTGATGGTCGCGCGCAAGGACGGGTAGTCGGGCCGATGCAGGACGATCGTGTCGACGAACCATGTGGTGGCTCGTCGCAAGACGGGGTACAGCAGCGCCGTGGCGACCCACAGCGTGACCAGGACGGTCATCTGCCTGGGATTGTCCTGGACGAATTGCGCGAAGGCGGCAGATCGGACGCCGAACGTCGCGATCGCCGCGAACGCGACCGCGACGATCGCGAGCAGCGCCATGGCTCGTTTCAGGAACAGATCCGCGAACGCAAAGCGATAGTCCTGGTAGAGGATGGCGAACGCCAGCGGCAACGACGCGTGATGCCCGACGAGTTCGACCGGCCACGAGGCCTCACCGCGATGCAGTTGGCTCAGGTGAAGAGCGGAGACAGCGAAGATGGCCAACGCCGCCGCCCAGAGCGCCCGTCCGGCGCCCGGGCGTCCGCGAGTGACCGCCGCCAACGGGATTGCGAGCGCGACGAACGTGTACGTCAGCAGCCGCATGCCGAGCGGCGACGGAACTGAGGCTATCCGTCCAGGCGGCGGAGATGTGCAGCAGGGCGGCAAGACCGCTGACGCGCGTAGGCGATCGCCACGAGTGAGCACTTCGACCGCTCCACGCACGGTTTGATGCTCGTCTCTGAGAACGGAGTGCACGACGACAGCCGGGAGGAAACCGAGCGCAGCGAATCCGACGGCCGCGAGAGACGGGAACGGCCCTTCGATCCCCATCTTCGGCAATTCGTACGCCGGCAGCGCGCACAGATTCCAGACGAGCCCGAGGAGAGACGTCAGCAGCAGGAGGGGATCGAATCCGGACTTCAGACCCGGTGTCCGAGCTGCGCGAACGACCATCGCGAGCAGCATCGCGTAGAGCACGACGCCGGTGCTCAGCCCGACGAGATTCAGCAGCTCGCCGACGTTCAAGGTGGTGGACACGCTACGCCTGTCTCCGAGCGGCGGGTAACCGGAACGCAGTGACCGGTTCGTCCTGCCAGACGAATGGTCGCTCAGCCGCAATGAATGGAAGTGCCGCAGCGGCGGTGCTCCCAGCCCCATTATCGGTGAATTCGCTCACGCTCAGGGTCGTCCGCCAATCCGAGAGCGGATGTCGCCGCGCTCCATTCGTCCCAGCAATCCCGACGTCCATCGGCTCCGGCGGACCGTCTGTTGGCTTCTTGTCGCACCGCTTCCCAGCCGTTGCTAGCGTTGGCGTCTTGAAGGTCACGGCCTTTCGAAGACGAGGTGTTATGGCAATGTGGCGCGGTCGCACGCGTTCTGCTGCAGGCATGCTTGTGGTGTCCTTGGGACTGTTGGCCTCACGACCAGCAAGCGCACAGGGATTGGGCGGAGCAGGCACGGTTCAAGGAACAGTCACGGATCCGACCGGGGGCGTGATGCAAGCGGTCGCAGTGACGATCACGAATCCGGTGTCGGGCTTCACTCGAACGGCCACCACGGACGCGGCGGGTCGGTACGTGTTCAACAACCTGCCGCCGAACCCGTACCACCTCGCCGTCACAGCGCAGGGGTTTCAGACGCTCGAGCGCGACGTCGACGTGAGGACGGGCGTACCGATTACGATGGACTTGAGCCTGGCGCTCGCCGGAGCCTCATCGTCGGTCGAAGTGGTCGGTCACAATGAAGACCTGCTCGAGCGCAGTCCAACAGCCCACACCGACGTCGATCAAACGCTCATTGCGAAGCTGCCCATCGAGTCGTCCACCGGCGGGCTCAATCAGGTCGTGACCCTCGCCTCACCTGGCGTGGTGGCAGACTCGAACGGATTCTTTCATCCCGTCGGCGACCACGCACAGACGCAGTTCTCGATCGACAATCAGCCGATCACGGATCAGCAGAGCCGTTTGTACTCGAATCAGATCTCGCAGGACGCCGTGCAGTCCATGGAGGTGATCACGGGCGTGGCACCCGCCGAATATGGCGACAAGAGCAGCCTGGTGGTGCACATCGTGACCAAATCGGGACTCGACCAGGCGAAGCCGACCGGCAGCGCGTCGTTCGGCTACGGCTCGTTCACGAGTCCGACGGGCGAGGTCAACATCGGCGGCGGTTCGCACCGGTTAGGCAACTTCATCTCTCTGTCGGGGTTGCGAACGGACCGCTTCCTTGATCCGCCGGAACTCGAAGCGTTGCACGACACCGGAAACAACGTCTCGTTGTTCGACCGATTCGACTTCCGTCCGGGGGCGAACGATACGCTGCACCTCAACATTCAGGCGGCGAACTCGGGATTCGACGTGCCCAACACGTACGACCAGATCCAGCAGACGCAGCACCAAAAGATCGACACGTTCAATGTCGCGCCGGGGTACTCGCGGGTGATTGGCTCGAACACCCTGTTCACGGCGAATGGCTTCGTTCGTCGAGACCATCTGACCTACACGCCCAGTGCCGATCCCTTCAACGACACGCCAGCGACCGTCAGTCAGGATCGCATGCTGACGAACTTCGGGGCGAAAGCGGACGTCGCGATGACGCTGGGGAACCACAACCTGAAGTTCGGTGGTTCGATCGGCGCGACCCGGCTGCACGAGCAGTTTTCGTTCGGCATCACCGATCCGACCGATGCGGCGTTCGCGGGCGAGGACGGCGCCTTCGACCCAGCGCTCGCGCCATTCGACCTGACCAATGGCGGCTCCCCGCTCGCCTACGACCAATCGTTCACGATCAAACAGCAAGCGGGATACGTGCAGGACGATATCAAGGCCGGCAATGTGACGTTGAACCTCGGCCTCAGGTTCGATCACTATGACGGCCTGACCGCGGCCACGCTGGTGCAGCCGCGGCTCGGCGTTTCGTATGCGGTGACGAAGAGCGGGACGGTGCTGCGAGCGTCCTATGGCCGGACGATGGAAACGCCATACAACGAAAACCTGCTGTTGTCCGCCGGCTACGGCTTGAACGGGCTCTTCGGCGACAGCCAGGTGGTTCCGCCTGGTCGGCGCAATCAGGTGGAGGTGGGCGTCCAGCAGGGCCTTGGTCGCTGGCTCGTTGCCGACTTCGGGTACTTCAACAAGCGCACGGACAACGGCTACGACTTCGGCGTGCTCTTCAACACGCCGATCGCGTTCCCCGTCGCGTGGGATCATTCGCGGATCGACGGGTTCACCGGTCGAATCAATGTCCTCGATCACGGAGGATTCAGCGCCTTCGTCGTGATGGCGCACACGAACGCCATCTACTCGCCTCCCGGCGTCGGCGGCATTCTGCTTGAACAGCCGGAAGGCGACTTTCGGATCGATCACGACCAGAAGTTCAACGCAACGACGAACGTGCAGTACGTGTTCGAAAAGCGGATTGGCGCATGGGCCGCGTTGTCGTGGCGGTACGATTCCGGGCTGGTTGCGGGAGCCGTCGGCAGTCTGGAGGATGCGCTCGCGCTGACTGCCGACCAGCAGACGGCGATCGGATTCTTCTGTGGAGGCCAGAGTGCCACTCGCGATGTCGCACTCACGAGCGCCGACTGCACGAGTTCGAACTTCGGTGCCACCCGATTGAGGATTCCCGCTGAGGGAACGGCCGACGATGTGACGAACCCTCCGCGAATCGCCCCAAGGCACCTGTTCGATCTCGGGCTCGGGGTCGACAACCTCCTGCACACCGAGAGAGCGAAACTCCGGGTGCGATTCAGCGTGATCAACCTGACCAACAAAGAGGCGCTCTACAACTTCTTGTCGACATTCAGCGGCACTCACTTCGTGACGCCGCGTGCCTATCAGGTCCAGGTGGGAGTGACCTTCTGAGCATCGACGCCTGGAGCGCTCGCGTTCGGCTGGTCCGAGAAGCGGCGTGACCTTTGACATGCCACTGGCATGCACGCATGCTAGCTGCATGTCCGAGATGTTACGGATACGGAACGTGCCGGAGACGCTCCACCGCAGGCTCAAGGTGCGCGCCGCAGACGTAGGACAGACGCTCTCCAACTACCTCCTGGCGGAACTGGCACACCTGGCCGCGCGGCGCACGCGCGAGGAGATGCTGGCCAGAATCCACAGTCGAAAGCGCGTGACCTTGAAGACGCCGGCGGCCGTCGTCATCCGAGAGGCACGCGAGTCCGCGTGATCGTCGTCGATGCGTCGGCCCCGGGTAACGGCTCGGCGAAGCAGGTGCGCCCGAAGCGTTCACGTCCGAAAACGGCGAGTCGATGAAGCGAGGTCGAAGTATGGTGTCAGCGATGCGCCAGATCTCCGGCCTCGACGTGCTCGCCCTCGATCGTGCGCGAATCAGCCGCGACCCCCGTTTCGACGGCAGGTTCTTCATCGCCGTCACCTCGACGGGCATTTACTGCCGCCCCATCTGTCCCGTGCGCAGCCCGAAGCGCGTGCATATCCGCTACTACCCGACGGCGGCAGCCGCGGCCGAAGCCGGCTACCGTCCCTGCTTGCGCTGCCGGCCGGAGGCCGCCCCAGGCAGCCCGGCGTGGCTCGGCACGTCCGCGATCGTCAGACGTGCGCTCCGGCTGATCGACGACGGGTGTCTCGATGGTGGCTCGGTGGAAGACCTGGCAGCGCGCGTGGGCATCGGCACGCGCCACCTCGATCGGCTGTTCATGGAACACGTCGGCGCGTCGCCGATCGCCGTCGCCCAGACCCGTCGCCTGCACTTTGCGAAGCGGCTCCTCGATGAAACGCACCTGCCGATCACGGAGACCGCGCTTGCCGCCGGGTTCGGCAGCGTGAGGCGATTCAATGACGCGTTCCAGAGCGCGTACGGCCTGGCGCCGCGGGAACTCCGCAGCCGCCGTCGTTCGGTGCCGGCGGTCAGCGGAGACGAGGTCGCCCTCAGGATGGCGTTCCGGCCGCCCTACGACTGGGAGCACATGCGGAGCTTCCTTGCGACCCGCGCGCTCGCCGGCGTGGAGCGCGTCGATGATCGCGGGTACGCTCGGACCGTCGCGTGCGGCGCAGGTCACGCGATCGTCCGGGTGAGTCCGCTCGCGAATGAGAACGTGCTGGAATTGCGCGTGCGGGGCGCGGCGCCGGGCGCGCTGTTCGGTCTCTCGTCAACGGCACGGCGCATGTTCGACCTGGCAGCTGATCCAGGACGAATCGTTCCGGCACTCGAGCACGATCCGTTGCTCGCACCGCTGGTCAGCTGTCACCCCGGACTGCGAATTCCCGGCGCGTGGGACCCATTCGAATGCGCGGTCCGTGCTGTGCTCGGTCAGCAGGTCAGCGTGGCAGCGGGACGCACGTTCGCCGGACGACTGGTCGAGCGTGTCGGTCAACCGGTTTCCACCGGTGAATGCGAACTCACGCATCTGTTCCCTCCTCCGGCGGCGCTCGCGCTCGCGGATCTCGACGGGCTCGGCCTGACCTCCGCGCGTATCAGTGCTCTTCGTGCGCTGGCCGGCGCGGTGCGGGATGGTCTCGACTTGAGCGGCCCTGCCGAGGACGTGATCGGCGCGCTGACGGCGCTGCCTGGAATCGGGACCTGGACCGCCCAGTACGTGGCGCTGCGAGCGCTCGGGGAACCGGACGCGTTTCTGGCCGCCGATCTCGTGCTTCGACGAGTCGCGTCTTCGACTGATGCTCCCCTCTCGGCCCGTGCGCTGGACGCGCGCGCCGAAGCCTGGCGGCCGTGGCGAGGCTACGCGGTCCTGCACCTCTGGCGCGCGGCCGACCTCTCTTGAATCGGCTCCCAGGCTTTTTTGAGCACCCTTCATCTGGCGCTGGATAACCATCCGGGGCGGTAAGATGGGCTATGAAAGTCGGGGCTCCGCGGTCGTTTGGCGCGCAACTCAAGGCGCTCCGCGAAGCGGCGGGATTCACGCAGGAGCAGCTCGCGACGATTGCGGGGCTGTCGGTCCATGCCGTGAGCGCGCTGGAGCGTGGGGAGCGCAGGCGGCCTCATGTCGAGACCATGCGTGCGCTGTCCGCGGCGCTCGACCTGACGGGTGCGACCCGTGATGCGTTCTTTGGAAGCGCGCGCTCGCCGGCTCAAGCCACGGCTGTCGATGAATTGACGAGTGTCTCGCTGCCCGTCCCTCTGACAGCGCTTCTCGGTCGCGATACGGACGTACAGACGCTGCGCCAGTGGCTCGCCGATCCCGCCGCACGCCTCATCACGCTCATCGGGCCGGGAGGAGTCGGGAAGACACGCCTGGCGCTGGAGGTTGCACGCGCGATCGCGGACGAGGGCGCAACCCGCGTGCTCTTCGTACCGTTGGCCGCCATTCGGGATCCTGCGTTCGTCGAGTCGGCGATCGCCGAGGCGTTCGGACTGGTCGACGTCACCGCGCGCGATTTGCCGAGGCGCGCGCGGGTCGCGTGCGAGAATCACTCCACGCTGTTGGTGCTCGACAATTTCGAGCAGGTCCTGGACGCGGCGCCGCCGGTCGCGGATCTCCTGACATCGGTCCCACTGCTCCGACTGCTCGTCACCAGCCGCGCCCCGCTCCGTGTGCGTGGCGAGCGCGAGTACGTCGTCGGACCTCTCGAGTTGGAGGCGGGCCGGACGCGATGTCACCGGCTGATCTGGCGCGCGCTCCTGCGGTGCGGCTCTTCGTGGAGCGGGTTCGAGACGTGCAACCCGACTTTCGCCTCACGTCCGCGAACGGCCCGACCGTGGCAGCGATTTGTCGGCGGCTCGATGCACTGCCGCTCGCGCTCGAACTGGCGGCTCCGTGGATCAAAGTGCTGACCGTTGAGGATCTGCTTCGCCGACTCACGCATGATGTCCTGCTCTCGACGGTCGGCCCACGCGATCTCCCCGCAACGCCAACAGACGATGAATGCGACGGTCGCCTGGAGTTATCAACTCCTGAGCCCGGACGAGCAGCGCGCCTTCCGCCGCTTCGGCGCGTTGCCGGGTCGTTTTTCGATCGACGCGGCCGCGGTGGTCCTTGCCGATCGTGACGCGTCATCGGCCCGCGAGCGACCGATGTGCTCGGCGCGGTGGCCGACCTGATTGACAAGAGCCTTCTTCTGCGATCCGAGACCTCAGTGGCGGCTCGTCCGCATGTACGAGATGCTCGAAACCGTGCGGGCGTACGCGGCACTGGAGCTCACTGCGTCGGGCGAGCGCGACGACGCCCTGGAGGCGCTGGCGCGCTATTGCACCGGTGAAGCCTCCCTTGCCGCAGAGGGGCTGGTCGGACCTGCGCAGGCTGAATGGTTGGATCGCGTGCGTGATGATCTCGAGAACTACCGCGGCGCGCTGAGGTGGCTCATCGAGCGCGGGCGTCCCGCCGAAGCGTCCGACATCGCGTGGGGGCTGAAGTACTTCTGGCTGATTCGGGGGTATGCGGCCGAAGGCCTCCAGTGGTATCAGGAGATTCTGAACGTGCCGTCTCTTCCGCCCGCTGCCGAGTTGAGAGCACTTGAAGGAGCGGCCGTGCTCTGGTACACGCAAGGAGAACTCGAGCGACGCACGCACCGGGCTCAACCGCGCCCTCGGGCTCGCCGACGCCGGCGACATGGATGCGGTCGTGCGGGCTCAGGATCTGTCCGCGCGCGTCGAACACGCCTGTGGCAATTTGAAAGCGGCCCGCGACTCGGTTTGCTCGCGCGGTTGAAGGGTTCCGGTCGCTGGCGATCCCGTGGGGCACCGGGAATGCGCTGAGCGGGATGGCGTCGGTCGCTCTTGCGACCGGCGACGCCGACCAGGCGGAACGCCTGCTCGATGAGGCGATGCCGCTGCTTCGACAGGTCGGTCCGTGGTTCCTGACCTGGGCGTTGTATCTTCGCGCCATCGTCGCGGTGCGGCGCGGGAACGCCGATGAGGCGATCGCGTTGGTGCGTGAGAGCCTGACATGCATCAGGGATCTCCAGGACAAGTACGCGTTCGCATACACGCTGGTCCCTCTTGTCGCCGCCGCGGTACTCAAAGGCGACGACGCGTGGGCGGCGCGGATCCTGGGCGCGCGGGACGCCGTCAGCGAGCGCACAGGTGCCACGGTTGTCCTCAAACTGGTGCACGACCTCCAAGTACAGTCGGAACGGGAGGTTCGTGCACGCCTTGGTCCGGATCGGTGGGCCGCGTGCGTACGCCGCAGGACGTCGGACCTCTTTCGATGCGCTGCTGAAGGACATCGACCACGTCTTGCGTGAAGGATCGTCGTGACTTTCCGGTATTCTTACGTCGCGATGCGGCAGAGACGATCGACGTCCGGCACGCATTCGAGAAGAGATTGTGATCGTTCTTTCGCCAAATGGAGTGGAGAGAACATGACCCGTCATCACGGATTCGTTCGTTCTATTGCGATCGCCGCCGCGTGCACCGTCGGCCTGGTGCTCGGCGTGCGTGCTGCCGATCCACCGAACTTCAAGCCTGACGGAACCTTCAAGGGCTCCGCGCTCACGGGCTGGCACGTTGTCGGCGACGCCGAGTGGACCGCGCAGAACGGCGAGATCATCGGCAAGGCCAAGCCCGGCACCGACGGGGGCTGGCTCGTTCTGGACAAGAGCTTCCAGGACGTGCAGCTGTATCTGAATTACAAGTGCACCGGCGAGTGCAAGTCTGGCGTGTTGCTGCGAGCGAAGAAGACCGCCGACGGCAGCATGACCGGCGTGTTCGTGTCGCTCGCTGACGGTGACACGGGGTACTACTCGGTGGCGCTCGATGCGAGCGGCAAGGAGACGTCGCGAGACCGGCTGTCCGCGCCGGGGCGTGGCGGCGCCGGCGCAGCGCCGGCGGCCAACGCCGCCCGTGGTGGCGCGCCGGCACCTGATGCCGCGGGTGCGGGCCGCGGCGGCGGTCGTGGTGGGCGCGGCGGCGATGCTCCAGCGCCGGCAGCACAGGCCACGCCGCCTCCGGCGCGCGGGACGCAGGTCGGCGGCGGCGGACGCGCACGCCCGACCCTGAAGGCCGGCGAATGGAACGCCATCAACATCACGATTGGCCAGGAAGGACCGGCTTCGGGAAGTCCGGCCGGCACCGTCGGCCCGAATGAAGTGCTCTCGACCTTCGGTCCCACGGCCACGGCCGCGGTCGACGAGAAGAACGCGACGGCGTTCGGCGCGATCGCGTTGTACGTCGGCGGCTCCGGCGAGGTCCGCTTCAAGGATCTTGCGTGGAAGGACCTGATGCGTGTCGTCACGAACGCGGAGCAGGTCTCTCCCCGGTACACCATTCGCCGTGTGAGCACGAGCTACTACGGCTGGGGGGCGATCACCAGCGACGTCAATCACGACGGCACCCTGGATGTGATCTCCGGTCCGTTCTATTACCTCGGTCCGAACTTCACCGAGCAGCGGAGGTATCGCGACGGGCCGATGTTCAACCCGGAGAATTCATTCGCGCCGGATATGGTGAATCTGTCCGCGGACTTCACGGGCGATGGATGGCCTGACGTGCTCTCGTCCCTGGGCAATCGTCACATGGACCTGTATGTGAATCCGGCCGGCGAATCGCGCCGCTGGGACAAGTTCAGCGTCCTGCCGACGATCTCGAGCGAAATTGTCCTGATGAAGGATCTCGACAAGGACGGCAAGCCGGAGATCATCTTCGGCCAGGCTGTCGGTAACGGCGGCTACGCGTGGGCGAAGCCCGACCCGGCGAATCCAACGGCGGTGTGGACCGCGCATTCGGTCTGGGCAGCCGGCCAGGCCGTCAACGGTCACGGGCTCGGCGTCGGCGACGTCAACGGCGACGGCCGTCAGGACATCGTCGTGCCGACCGGCTGGTACGAACAGCCCGCAGCAGGCATCAACACCAGCCCATGGCCGTTCCATGAAGCGGAACTGGCCGACCCGGCCGTGTTCGGCAGTGGCGGCGGCGAGATGGGGGTCTACGACGTCAACGGCGACGGCCTCACGGACGTCGTCGCGGGGACCGGCCACAACTGGGGCATCAACTGGTTCGAGCAGAAGAAGGACGGCACGTTCGTCCGTCACAATATCGCGCAGGATTTCTCGACGGCCGGCACGAACATGGGCGGCGTGGTGTTCTCGGAGTCCCACGGCGCGCGGTTTGCCGACATGGACGGCGACAAGATCCCCGACATGATCACGGGCAAGCGTTACTGGTCGGAGGCCGGGAACAATGTCTTGACGCACAACGATCCGTCGGGAGACCCGGTGCTCTACATCTACAAGACCGTGCGCGATCCCAAAGCGCCTGGCGGAGCGCGGTTCGTGCCCGAGCTGGTGCACAACAAGTCCGGCGTCGGTTCGTCCTTTGATGTCGTCGACCTCAACAAGGACGGCAAGCCGGATATTGTCGTGGGGACCATCTTCGGGACGTTTACGTTCACGAGCAAGGCGGCTGCATCGCCCGCCGCTCCGAAGAAATAGACGGCGCCGCGGAACATTCAGACTCGAGAATTGACAATCAGGAGAGATGACGATGGGCCCGATGACGAGACGAGAGTTCTTGGGAACGACAGCGGCCGGGGCGACCGCGGCCGGGTTCATGCTGGCCAGTGCGGGGACGGCGTCCGCGAATCCGCTGGGCCTGCCGATCGGCAGCCAGACGTATCCGCACCGCGCGATGATCGCGGATGGCAAGTTCGTCGATCTGCTCAAGCAGCTCAAGAGCATCGGGGTCGATCAGATCGAGCTGTGCGGCTATCTTGGCGGCGCAGGCTATCCTGAGTTCAAGAGCCTCGCCGACGGAAAGGCCACGAGGAAGATCATCGAGGACAACGGCCTGAAAGCCGTCAGCTGCCACTTCCTCTTCCCCGAGCTCCGCGACAACCTCGCCCAGGCGATTGCCTGGTCGAAGGATTTGGGCCTGGAGCAGATGATGGTGCCGACCGTGAAGAGTGGCGCCACCACCGGCACGCTCGAAGAAGCCAAGATGCTGACCGATCAGTTCAACAAGATGGCGGTGGACATCAACAAGGCCGGCATGCGCGCGGGTTCGCACAACGAAGCGTTCGATCTCGTGAAGCTCCCCGACGGCACCTTCATCTACGACCACATCATCGCGATGACGGACCCGAAGCTCATCGGCTTCCAATTCCAGATGTCGACCTACAACAGCGGGATGATCGCCGCCGAGGTACTTCGCAAAGTACCCGACTCGATTTTTCTCAATGCACGTGCAAGACCTCGACATCAAAGCGGGCAGGACGCCGGTCGTCAATGGTCGCGGCGGCGGCTATCCGCAGACGCCGGTCGGCAAGGGCGGCCTCGACTGGGCGGCGACGTTCGCCGCGGCCAAAAAGGCCGGCGGCATCAAGAACTACTTCGTCGAGCAGGCGATGCCGATGACGATCGAGAGCGTCGCGGCCCTCAAGGCGATGAACGCGTAGCGGTGACCTGCCCGGCGACTCACATCAGGCAGGCGTCGTCGCGGCGTAGCTCTCGATCGCTTCCCGTTCGGTGTCGAACGTGTCGAAAACCGACACGAGCTTGGTGATCGACAGCAGGTCGTGGTTCTTCGTGCCCACATTGAGCAGCTTGAGCCGGCCGCCGGCCTTGGCGATCGTGGTGTAGCACGCGACCAGTTGCCCCAGTCCGCCGCTATCGATGTAAGGGACCGCGGCGAGATTCACAATCACCCGATTGCGCCCCTGGAACACAAGACTCTCGCTCTTGTCCTTCAGCAGCTGCGCCCCTTCGTCGATGGTCAGTTTCCCGATCAGGTCGAGGATAGTGATCGCGTCAACGGTTCGTTCGATGATTTCCATGGTGCCTGCAGCGTACGATCATGTCCGCATCTGTGCTGTTCCAAACGGGACACTGGCAACTGACTGGTTCTGGAGCCACAACGCTAGCTAGCGCGTTTTCTTCAGCTCCACGCGCACGATGTGGAGGGGCGTGGTGCCCACATTCTCGAGCGCATGCGGCGGACCAATCGGCAGGAAGCGCGCGCCGCCAACTGGGCGCGTGCCGCGATCGATGCGCGTGCCGTCGGCCAGGTATTCAATCAAGTGCGACGGCTGCTCGTCGTAGATGACGCTCGGGTATCGGTGGGCGTGAAAGGGCTCCTTGACGCCGGGCGGAATCGTCACCGTCAGCACGCGCACGTCGTCGTTCTCGAAGAGCAGCGTGTGATGTTGCGGAGCGGCCTTGAGCGCCTCGTTTTCCGGTGTCCACCACTTGTCGAAGTTGCTGTCGGGAGCCTGGGCGTTGACACTCCACGCACAAGCGGCGGCAAAGACGATGGTCACGACGGAGATGCGATGCAGAGGCTCCATGCGACAGATTAACCTGAAGCAAGAACGTCGGCATACCGCTCATTTCGTCGAATGGTCGCGACGCTTCTGATGTCTGGCGACGGCAACCGTGAACCGAGATCCGGGAACGTCAGGAGTGAGACGGTACCGTGGCCGGATCGCGCGTGCTCCCTAGAAGAATCCGCCGATTCTCGACCTTCGCCTTGTGCCGGCCCTGCGCGTGGGCGAGCTATTTCAGCGCGCGGATCCGGATCTGGCGCAGCTTCAGTGTCCCGGGATGATCACCCTGGATGCCGAGGTAGCCCTTCGGTGCCCTGCCGAACTCCGGGTATGTCTCCGGCTTGAACTTGCTCGCCTTAGTCGCGGCGTCCCACTCGGGGCTGCCGACGTCGTACGACGCGACTTTCTTGCCGTTGAGCCAGTGCTCGACGTGCTTGCCCTTCGCCACGATGCGCGTCTGATTCCACTCACCGGCCGGTTTGACTGCGTCCCTGGGTGCGGCGAACAGGTCGTACACCGAGCCCGCGAGGTGGTTGTCCAGCTTGTTGTCGGCGGCATTGACGTTGTCGAGCAGCTGATACTCCGGCGCGCTCCAGTAAATCTGGTTGAACGCATCGGTCCCGCGATAGAACACGCCGCTGTTGCTGGCCTTGCCGATGTTCCACTCGAGTTCGAGCTCGAAATCGCCGAACTGCTCCTTCGACGCGATGTCGTTCGCGTGGCCGTCCTTCTGCAGCACGCCGTTGACGATCTCCCAGCAGTCCTTCGCGCCGGGGCTGTCGCACATCTTTGGCGCATTGTCGGTCTTGAAGATGCGCCATGCGTCGAGACTCTTGCCGTCGAACAGGGATTTCCACGGTCCGACGTTCTCGGAGGACTGCAATACGAACAGGACGAGCATCAGCGCGATGGTGTGAGTCATGCCGGAAGGTATATTACACGGGCCGCGGCACACCGGTTCCAACTCGCGCCTCACTACTATCCGCTTCGCACTAGCGGTTGCGGTATTCTCGCGCTAAGGAGTACGTGCATGACGGGAGTGGACGATGGCCCGAATGTCCGCAATTCTGGCGGCGTTCCCTGCCTGAAGGTGAGCGCAGGGCAGGCGTTAAAACCAGCTGTCCGCGTCGATCCGCGCATTCCACGGAGGAGGTCGCCGCGAACTATGACATGTCGAACTGGCAGGCGCAGACGATGACGAGCCTGCTTGAGGCCGCAGGCATCAGATCATTCGTGATCCTGGCCATCCGGCAAAGGGGTCGTCGAACTGCAGCCCGACATCGCGTCGTGGCCGGCCATGAGTCTGACCCTGGTTCGCGGCACGGTGCTCGGCGCAGCCGACTTCACCATCTTCAACGGGGACAACGATCGATTCGCCGTTCGCGGCATCGACGACTTCGTCAAGATTCCAAAGACGCAATACAAGCCGACGCGGTCAGGAAAGCCTGCGGTGTGAAATAGAACTGCCCCGCTTGACTTGCCTGGCCGATCCTGTCCAGCCGATTCCCGGCTTGTCAGCATCCCGAAATCACTCCTGCTGTAGCGCCTTCACCGGATCGATCCGGCAGGCACGAATCGCCGGGACGACACCCGCGCAAAGGCCGGCGACGAGCATCACCAGTAGGGCGGCCGCAACGATCAGGGGATCGTGCGGACTGACATCCGAGAGGTTCGCGGCGGTCAGCCGCGAACTCACGAGGGCAGTCGGAAGACCCAGGGTCAATCCTGCGGCAATGAGCACCAGCGCCTCTCGAAGCACCATGCGAATGACCCTGGCGCGATCGGCGCCCAGCGCCATGCGAAGCCCGATCTCGCTGGTGCGGCGCGACATCGTATAGGACGTGACGCCGTATAGGCCGGCCACGGCGAGAAGGACCGCCAGCGCACCAAAGAGACCCGAGAGCTGAGCCACGGTGCGGTCATTGCTGATTGTCTGCGCCATGAGCGTGCGGACGGGTTCGAGCGCCGAGACTCTGAGGTTTGGATCGAACGTCTGAACCTCACGACGAAGGACCGGGATCACGGACGCGGCGTCGACGGTCGTCCTGATTTCAAAGTTCCACGCGGCGAGTGGGTCCTTGTTCTGTAGCAGGGCCAGGTAGAAGCGACGCTCGGTCCTGCCCTTCAACGTCTGCTGCCTGTTGTCTTTGACGACGCCCACGATGGTGTAGCGGTCACCGCCGTTCTGAAGGTACTTGCCGAGCGGGTTACGCGTGTCGAAGTACGTCGTCGCTAACGTTTCGTTGATGACAACGACGGGCGGCCTGTCCGTGATGTCGCGTTCGTCGAATTCGCGGCCCGCGAGGAGCGGCGTGCCCAGAATCCGGAAATAGCCCGGACCGACTTGATCGAAACTCGCAGTTCGGTCCTCGAGACGCGGCGACTCGAAACCCTCAACTTGCAGACCCTCGGTCCTCGAGTTCGTCCCGCTGAAGAGGCCATTCTCTGACATCGTTACCCCGCGGATGCCCGGCAGCGATTGCAGCCGCTCGGCCAGCTCACGAGCGCGCAACAACTGTTCTGCAACGGTCACATTGCGGCCATTTGCCATGTCGGCTTTGAGCAGGACAACGTTGTCGCGGGCGTAACCGACCTCGACGCGCTCCAGGTTGATCAGGCTGCGGACGAAGAGCCCTGCGACCAACAGGAGCGGCACAGACAGGGCCAGCTGGCCAACGACAAGCACTCTCGTCAGGGACCAGCGACCCTGCGTGACGCCGCGCGCCGAATCCTTCAGCATCGGCGCAAGCTCGACACGCGTCGCGCGCAGCGCCGGCACGACTCCAAACAGCAGCGCCGTCAGGGCGGCCGCGCCAGCGGCGAACGCCAGGACGACGAGATCGGGCCGGACGTCGACATCGAACGGCACCGGATTCGGCCCGCCGCGCGCGACGAGGCCAGACAGGATGCGACTGCCCCAACCCGCGATGAGCAGCCCCGTGAGACCACCGAGACTGGCGAGGACCGCACTCTCGGTGAGCAGCTGGCGAACCAAGCGCAAACGGCTCGCGCCGAGGGCCAGTCGCACCGAGATTTCCTTCTGCCGGCTCGTGGCTCGGGCGAGCAGGAGGTTGCCGACGTTCGCGCAGGCGATGAGGAGCACGAGGCCCACGACCGCCATAAGCGTGAACAGGAGTGACGAGAGATTCCTGCGAACCCAGGAGAATCCCCGCCCGCCCGGTTCCACCGGCACCATCTGACCGCGAATCTCACGAAGCTTCTCTTCGGATGTTCCAGCGCCAGTGAACTCGACGAGCGCCTGCTGCGCCAGCACGATCAGTTCGGCGCGAGCCTGCGGGAGCGAAATGCCCGGCGCCAGCCGTCCCAGCCCCAGCAACCAATTCGAGTCAGCCCGCTCCAAGCGCTCCCGGCCCTGCACTCGTCCCTGCATGGTCAAGGGAATCCACACGTCCGTCGGACTGCCGACCACTTCGCCGCTGAATCCGGGCGAAGCCACACCCACAATCGTGAATGAACTGCCGTTCAATCCAATCGATTGTCCCAGGATCCCTGAGCGCGCGTCGAAGCGCGTCTTCCAGAATTCCTGACTGATTACGACCACGGGGCTCGCGTTGGTCCGATCCTCGTCGGACGCGAACGCGCGACCAAGGATCGGCTGAACCTGGAGGACGTCGAAGTAGTTCGACGAGACCAGCCTCCCTCGCACCAGTTCTGGCGAACTGTTATCAGCCGTCATCTCCAGTCGTCCGGTCTTGCCAGACGCGAGCAGGCCCGAGAACACCTTGTTGTGATCGCGCAGCCGCCGGTACATTGGATATGAGAGGACGTCGATCATCGGACCGCCCTCCCACAGCGCGGTCGGGCGTGACGGATCGCCCACCGCAACCAGCCGTTCGGGGGCGGGCACTGGCAGCGATTGAAACATGACCGCATTGATGAGGGTAAAGATAGCGGTGTTGGCGCCGATGCCGAGCGCAAGCATCAGGACAACGGCACTCGCGAAGCCTGGCTGTTTTTGAAACGTGCGAATGGTGTAGCGCAGGTCTTGCCAGAGATCGCCGACCAACCGTGTGGTCGGTGCTCCCGGCGTGATTGATGCGGGCGTCTGCGCCTGCCGCAGTGGCGTCATGTAGCGCGCTAGAAGGTTGCCCTTCCTGAACTCGGCGAGTGCCAGACGCGTGGCCTCCTCCTCCGACGCCCCGCCCGCGAGCAACTCCCGGAAGCGGTCATCCAGATGCTGGGCTAACTCGTCGACGATCTCGGCCTCGCGAGTGGCGGAGAGACGCAATGACGACAAGCGCGCGCGCACGTCCTGTCGCCAGTCAGGCATGTTCGCCTCCCGTCACCAGTCGCACCGCTTGCACGAACGCTTCCCAAGTCCGTCGTTGCTCCGCAAGCACTCGTCGACCTTCGGCCGTGACCTTGTAGTACCGGCGCCGCCGCTCTTCGGGCTTCTCGACCCAGGCCCCCGTTATCCATCCGCGCTCCTCGAGGCGATAGAGCAACGGATACAGGGAATCGATATGGAACGTGAGCTGACCGGCGGACCGCGAGTGGATCAACTTGCTCAGTTCGTATCCGTGTCGTGGGCGTGGATCGAGCAACGAGAGGATAAGCAGTTCGGCCGAACCCCGTTTCAGCTCGCGGTCAAGGGCCTTCGTGTCTATACCTGACATGAACAGATATTATGTACACAGCGATCAACAATCAAGAGACATGCGCCGAGGGCTTCACCGGAATGGTCGACGGGAGACGCGAGCCCGCGTTTGTTTTACGTATCGGAATCCCGAAGTTGAAGGACGCATTAAGACGACGTTTCTTCACTTTGACCACGACGTTGTGGACCATGCCGTCCCGAAGGTCGTCGGACGGTTTGAAGCTCACGACATAGTGGCCCGGCTTGTCTGGGTCTTGCTCAAGGCGCACTGGGGCGTAGATCTTCTTATCGACGACGATCGTGAAATTTGCGACGGTCAGGTCCGCTATTGGCTTCTTACCGTGAGAAAGGGTGATGTCAAAAGGAATGATGTAGGTTTCCGCCCGAAAGGTCGGCGCCTCCGCCTGCGGTCCGCACACGACCAGGGCGACGGCCACGCCGAGGGGCAGCAGCGTCATGAGAATGGGTTTACATCATAGCCCACGAAGTGAATCGATCGTGGCTTAACGACCAACCGCCGCACTGAAGGTGAAATCCCCGGCACTGACGCTCAGATCACCGCCATCTAGAATTACCGTCATGGAGCGTTCGGGTTCGCCCGGCCGCAGTCGCGCCCGGCCCGAAAAACTCGCCCAGTCGCGGGCGATCTGCAAGTGTCCAAACTCGGTCATCTCGATACGCACGCGGGACAAGGGCTGCGTCAGCTGGAACGTCCCACTTGCGTGTCGTGCGCCGGCGTCCTGTCTCACGTCCATTGCGAGCACCATGTCGCTGGAGGTGGCCTGACGCGCGATCGCACGAGCTTCTCGAGCATTCTGCGGGCGCGTCGGCATGTGTGTACTCCGTCGCAGCGCCTGTCCGGCATGAGCCGCTGTCCCTTTTCCGTCGCGCATCGCAATCTGCCCGTTGACGAGCACCGTCCTGATCCCAGCGGAGAATAGCGTTGGCTCTTCGTAAGTTGAGCGATCGATGACGGTGGCTGGATCGAACACGACGACATCCGCTGCCATACCGGACGCGAGCAGACCGCGGTCGACCATCCCGATGGTGGCGGCCGGGAGTCCTGTCATTTTCCGCACCGCGTCCTCCCAGGTGAGCACCTGCTGCTCTCGCACGTACCGACCGAGCACGCGCGGGAATGTTCCGAAGGCGCGGGGATGGTTCGCCACGGCCGCGACCGCGCCGCAATCGCACACGATGGACGACGTTGGATTCTGCAGGATCTTGACGAGATCCGCCTCGACGCCGAATCGGGCGATCATGCGTGGATCGCCACGTTCGAGCAGCCGCACCACCGCTTCACCAGCGCTGACCTGCATCTCGCGCATCACGGTCGTCAATTCCTGTTTCGACTCCGGCAGCGTGACGCCTGCGGCGCCGCCACTGAAGCGGGCGTTCATGGCGATTTCCGCCTCTCGTACGATCCGGGCCCGAAGCTCTGAATCGGCGAAACGTCTCAGCATCGCCTCGCGTCCACCGTCCTGCGCCCAACCAGGAATAATGAGCGCCACCAGGTTGGTCTGCCCGGCCAGGTACGGATACACGTCGGCGGCCGCGTAGGTCCCGCGCGCCGTTGACTGGCGCATGCGACTCAGCATCACCTCCGCACTACCCTGTTCGTTCCCCTGGATCTTCATGTGGGTGATCACGGGTGCCACGCCGGTCCGCTCGCCGATGGTGAGCGTTTCGGTCATGCCCGCAAGGCCGCTGAACCCGGACTCGGGCGTGACGCGATCGTGATTGGTGAAAAGGGTCCGCGCGGTCCGCGCGACTTCCACCACCCGGATTATTTCTTCCGTCTGTGCGAAGTAAGCAGGCTTGTAATCGAGCCCGGCCGAAATACCCCACGCGCCAGCGGCGAGACCGTCGCTGACGAGATGGCGCATCCGTTCCACGTCATCCGCCGTCGGGCGCCGATCCGCCGCGCCAACGACTGCCTCCCAGATGCTGTTGAACCCGATGTCGGCGCCGGCATTTACCGCGAGGCCACGCGTCGCAGCCTTGGAGAGCTGGTCGTTCAGGTCGAGAGGTCCTCCGCCGTCGGCGTTCACGATCTCGGTCGTGACGCCCTGTGTCAGCATATTCGCGGCTGTCGTGAGCCCGTCCGGCGTGGCGTGGCTGTGCATGTTGATGAACCCGGGAGTCACGAACAGGCCGGTCGCGTCGATCTCGACGTTCGCGCGAGCACCAGCGAGATCCCCCACACGGGCAATTGAGCTGCCGTCAACCGCCACGTCGGCGAGATAGCGGGGAGTACCCGAGCCGTCGATCACGGTCCCGTGGCGAATGATAAGGTCGTAGGTGACCGGCGAACTCTGTGCGGTGACCACGGCTGACAGCAGCACGGGCGCCAGGAAGAATCGCGCAGTCGCTCTTCGGCACGTCATTTCGTAGCCTTTGATTCTAGTGCTGCGAGAGTTCGCCGATAGCAGCTTCAACGGACTCGACATGGGTACGCGTCAGGCGTACGAGACGGCTGGACTCCAGATTCTAGAACTCGCGCAAACCGCCTATTCCTCGTATCTTGCGAAAAATCCGCACGAACAGGCGCGTTTGATCAAACGTTGGTATCGAACTCCACGTTCGATCGCGGAAGTCTTTCTCCACCTACGTTAAGCCGTTCGACGTGTGCGCCCGGCTGCTTGGGATTCACTCAACATAGCGGCGTTTATCGTTCCCGATGACACGAGTTGACCTGTCCGGACGATGGGCATAGCCTCACTATCCCGATGGTCCAATTGAGACAGATGAATGCCCTCGTCGACATGCTGGCCGATGTGAAGTACGCGCTGCGGCGATTCAACAAATCACCGGGCTTTACCGCAACTGCTGTCGTGACGTTGGCACTCGGCATCGGCGCGACGGCCGCGATCTTCACCCTGATTCAGCAGGTCATGCTGCGATCGCTGGCGGTCGCGAAGCCGGAGCAGCTTTGGCGCATCGGCGACGCCGTCACGTGCTGCTACTCGACCGGATACACGCAGAGCAATCACGCGGCGGAGAACGACTGGACGCTGTTCTCGTGGGAAGCGTACCAACGCTTCCGCGCCGACACCGCCGCGTTCGAGCAGCTCGCCGCGTTCCAGGTCGGCACGGGTAACGGCTACGTCGCCGTCCGCCGCGCCGGCTCGCCGGAGGCGGTGCAGTCGCGGCTCGGCGAGTTCGTGTCCGGCAATTTCTTCCAAACGTTCGGGATCTCCGCGTGGCGCGGGCGTCTGTTCACCGATGCCGACGATGTGCGGGGTGCGCTGCCGGTCGCGGTGATCAGCTTCCACACGTGGCAGGAGAAGTACGGATCCGATCCGTCCGTCATCGGCGCGCCGTACGACATCAACGGTCGCGCGTTCTCGATCATCGGCGTGGCGCCGCCCGGCTTTTTCGGAGCGAAAGTCGCCGCCTCGGACATGCCTGACATGTGGCTGCCGCTGACGACGGAACCGCTCATCGCCGGCGCGACGTCTCGCCTCGAGAATCCTGGCCTGGCCTGGCTCGATCTGATCGGACGGGTGCGACCGGGGACGAACCCGCGAACGCTGGAGGCACAGCTGCAGGGCGAGCTGCACCAGTGGCTGGCGAGCCACCGCCTCGACATGAGCGCGCAGGACCGCGCTCGGTGGAACGAGCAGACGTTGCATCTCACGCCGGGTGGCGCCGGCGTGTCGCTGATGCGCGAACAATACCAGGATGGGCTGCGGCTGCTGCTGATCGCCGCCATCTGCGTCCTGCTGCTCGCCTGCGCCAACATTGCGAACCTCCTCCTCGCGCGGAATTTGAGGAACGCACGCCAGACGGCGATGCGCGCGGCCATCGGGGCGACGCCCGCGCGGCTCGTGCGCGAGGCGCTGATCGACAGCGCGGTGCTCGCCGGCATTGGCGGCGCCGCCGGCATTGCGGTAGCCTGGGCCGGAGCGCGCCTGATCGTGCATCTCGCGTTCCAGGATGCCTGGGTCCCGGTGAGCGCCGCGCCCTCGATACCGGTGTTGCTGTTCGCGCTGGCCGTGTCGCTGATCACGGCGCTGCTCTTCGGCATCGTGCCCGCGTGGATCACGTCGCGCGCCGACCCGATGGACGCGATGCGCGGATCGACCCGCACGGCTTCAGAAACGACCGGCGCGCAGAAAACGCTCGCGATCGCGCAAGCGGCCGTCTCGGTCGTGCTGCTGAGCGCGGCCGCGATGCTGGGCCAGAGCCTGTACAATCTGGAACATCAGAACCTCGGCTTCGCGACCGACGGCCGCTACCTGGTGTCGATCGACTCGAAGCTCATCCAACCAGCCGCAAGAACGACTGCTCCCGCTCTTCCGTGAGATTGAAACCGGTCTGCGCGCCTTCCCTGGCGTCCGCACCGTGAGCGCGGCGCTCTACGCGCCGATGAGCGGCAGTTACTGGTCGCATGACGTGCGCATCGCGGGCCAACCCGAGCCTGGCGCGAGAGATGATGTCTCATCCGCGTGGACGCGCGTGATGCCGGGCTTCTTCGAAACGATCGGCGACCGGATTGTCATGGGACGGCCGATCGCCGACACCGACAACGCGACCACGCGCCGCGTGGCCGTGATCAACGAAGCGTTCGCGAAGAAGTTCTTTCCGGACGAGAATCCGATTGGCAGGCACTTCGGTCCCGCGGCGGGGAGGAACGCCGGCCTGTACGAGATCGTCGGCGTCGCGGCCGACGTCCGCTACTTTCCGTCGACGCGTGCACGCGGTCCGCCGATGTACTTCGTGCCGGAAGCACAGGGCGCGACGTTCGACGATCGCGAGCTCGAAAGCCGCGAGCTCTGGTCGCACCACCTGTACAACGTCGTGATCTGGGCGCCCGGCAACCCGCCGGGGCTTGCGGCCGCGGTGCGCGACCGACTGGCGGCGGTCGCTCCGGACTTCGTGATGAACCGCGTCCAACCATATGCCGACGTCGTTCGCCGCCAATTCGCGCAGCAAGACATGATCGCGAGCCTCACGTGGCTGTTCGGCGCGATCGGGCTCCTGCTCGCGGCCGTGGGGCTCTACGGCGTCACGGCGTACACCGTCGAGCGGCGGACGGCCGAGATTGGCGTGCGCATGGCGCTCGGCGCGGACCGCGCGTCGGTCGTCGGGATGGTGCTGCGCGGAGCGTTCGTGCAGGTCAGCGTCGGATTGGCGCTCGGCATTCCCGCGGCGATCGTCTCGGGCGCGTTGATCGCGAGCCGGTTGTTCGACGTGCGGCCGTGGGACCCGGCGTTGCTGGTACGCGCCGCGCTGTTCCTCGTCGCGGCGACGCTCGTCGCGGCGTTCATCCCGGCACGGCGCGCGGCGGGACTGGATCCGATGCGGGCGTTACGCATCGAATAGAGTCACGAGAAACCGCAGTTTGCCGTTCGGGTCAGACGCGGTGACTCGAACATAAGGAAGCATTAAGACGACGTTTCTTCACTTTGACGGCGCATCGGACAGTCAGATCATGCTGCCATCCACGAAAATCGTGTTGACGAACGACCCGCCGCGATCGACGTATCCCTGCGACGTCATGAAGGCCGGGATCTCGGGAATCGCCTCGCGCGATCCCGACACGAGCGTTTCGACGCAGATGATCGGCGGGCGGAACCGCTGATAATCGATGGATTTCAGAATGGCCAGGTGCAGCCCCTCGGCGTCGATGGAGAGGAACGTGGGCGCTTTGCCGAAATGTTGCGACATGACATCGTTGATGTCGAGGAGCGGCATCTTGATCACCTTTTCAATCTTGATGGTCCCGCCCGTCGCGCGCGTCATGTGCTCGGCCTCTTCCTTGGAGAAGGTGTTCCAGGCCGACTCGGTCATCAAATAATAGTCCGCCTCGCGCATCGCCGTGATGCCGATTCCGGCCTCTAGCGTCGTATCCCCGGGCCGGACGGCCCGCAGCTTCTTGCACATCTCGACGTTCGGCTCGACGAGCACGCCGCGGGAGCCGTGTGTGTAGAAGTAGTAGGTATTGTTGATGGCGACCGGATCGTGCGCCCCGACATCCAGGTAGGTGACCTTCGGGAGCTTGAGGTACTGAACGATGAAGCTCGCGATCAGATCCTCTCCGCACTGCGCGTAGGACATCTGGCCCGTCGACGGGGGCGACGGCGCGAACCGCTGGCGCTCGTATAAATGCGCGGCGGCGCCCGCCGGCAGTCCGGCAGCAAGACCGCCCAGACCGACGAGGAAATCGTGACGAGTGATCTTCATATGCTCTCCGAAATTACGGTGTGTTTCGCCGATATCCGGGCGACGCCATCATCACCAGCGACTACACGAATGCGATGCACACTGGCGGCGGAGTATCGAGCGTGATGTCGGCCTTTCTAAGCCCGCCGGTCGGACGATCGATCTTGAACACGACCGTCCCGCCGTTTTTCTGTCCTTCGGCGAACACGATGAACCAATCTGCACGACCATCCAGCCGCTCGCCGCATTGCCTTTCGTCGCTTAGCCGGGAGATTCGTGGGTCTACGGCTTCAACACCGACATCCTTGGCTGCGTTGTCGAACGCGCGTCGGGCATGCCGCTCGATGAGTTCGTTCGCTCACGAATTATCGGCCCGCTCGGGATGAAGGACACGACGTTTTTTCTGTCAGGGAACGAACGCAGCCGTTGCTGGCGCACGCAGTTAGCGGCCCCCTGACGCCCACCCTCCCGCCGCGTGCCCTTGGGCAAGCTCCTCTCTCTGGCGGTTCTCTGAACGGTCAGCAACCGCGTCAGTTCATCGGGACCCGAGCGACGGTCGGATCGATTGGCGGCGTGGACCCCTTCCACGAGCCGCGGACCTCGCGAGCGTTTGACGTAGATTGGAAGCGCCAGCGACCGGAGCGATCCGCATGCGCGTGACATCGCGCTGAGGCGGCGCGCCGAAGAGGCGACTGTACTCGCGGCTGAATTGCGACGGGCTTTCGTAGCCCACACGCCCGCCTGCACTGCCCGCGTCGAGGTTTTCGTTCAGCATCAACTGCCGCGCCTCCTGCAGACGCAATTGCTTCTGGTACTGCAACGGACTCACGCCAGTAAGGGCTCGGAAATGCTGCCGGAAGGTCGAGGGGCTCATGTGCGCGCGATCCGCCAATTCGTCGCCGTCCAGCGCCTGAACGAAGTTGTGCTTGAGCCAGGCGACGGCCCTCGCAATCTGTTGGCTTGGGGAGCCGGCCGCGACGAGGCGCCGGAGTTGCGGACCGTGCGGACCTGTCAACAGGCGGAGAGTGACTTCCTGCTGGATCAACGGCGCCAGGCCGGGAACCAGTGCCGGCTGACCCAACAGCTTGACGAGCCGGACCAGCGCATCCAGCAGGTCGGCGTCGAGGACTTCGAACGAGATGGACCGAGAGGCGTCCTCGCGCCGGGGTCGGGGCTCGTGCATCTCGGACGCCATCTGAACGATGGAGCGGACGTCCAACGTCAGCATCATCCCGAGAAACGGTTCTGCGCCACTGGCCCGCGTGACGTGCGACACGACAGGGAGATCGATGGTCGTGAGCATGGATTGCCCCGGGCCGTAGTCGATCGACTCCTCGCCGAGCAGGACCTGCTTGTCGCCCTGCGCCACCACGCCGAGACCGAGGTTGTAGATGCAGTGCAAGGGCTCGGTTGGTCCCGACCGGCGGTGCAGGGTGAGCGCCGGAATGCTGGTGTGGTGGTCGCCGTCGGTTTGGACAAGGCTCCCGATGGCGCGAGCCAGCGCGCGTATCGTCGTGCCGTCGGACGTATATGGCCCAGTGTGCTTTGACATTATCGATATCCGGCCCGCGCCCGCGTGTGAGAGAGTCTAGATCACCCCGCATCACCCATTCTCCCTTTCCACGCTGAATCGTCATTTTAGGCAAGAGACAGCGCGGATCCGACAAACATCTTCGGAGCTATCCAACTACATTGGACACAGCGGCTGCGGCTCCATGTGGAGCAGTGGCCGGCGACATCTCGGGGAAGGTGAGGGTGGTGGGATGAGTAACAAGAGGGTGTGGCTGATCACTGGAGCCAGCCGTGGGATGGGCGTCCATTTCGCCAAGGCGGCGATGGCTGCTGGCCATGCAGTGGTGGCCTCTGGTCGGCATACCGCACATGTGGTCAACGCTTTGGGAGAGTCGAGCGACCTCCTGGCCGTCCGGCTTGATGTCACCAGCCGCCCCGATGCCGAGGCCGCGGTGCACGCCGCGGTCGACCGTTTTGGCCGCATCGACGTCCTGGTCAACAACGCCGCCAGCTTCTACGCGGGCTACTTCGAAGAGTTGACGCCGGAGCAGTTCGAACGCCAGTTGGGGGCGAGCCTGATCGGGCCGATGAACGTCACCCGCGCGGTCCTGCCCGTGATGCGCAAGCAGCGCTCGGGGCACATCATCTCGATCTCCTCGTCAGCGGGCCTCGCCGCCCGTTTCGAGTTCGTGAGCGCCTACGCCGCGTCGAAGTTCGGCCTCGAGGGCTGGATGGAGTCGCTGCAGGTGGAGGTCGCGCCGTTCGGCATCACCACGACGATCGTCAATCCCGGATTCTTTCGCACGGAGCTCCTCACAGAGCAATCGACGAACTATGCCGAGGCGTCCATCGCCGACTACGACGAGCGGAGAGGGCCGCTCGTGGAGTACTGGAAAGCCCAGAACGGACAGCAGTCAGGGGACCCGGCGAAGCTGGCGCGCGCGCTCATCACGATTGCGAGCCGGGAACAACCGCCGCGCCGCTTCATCGCCGGCGCCGATGCCATTGCCACCGCCGAGCAGAAAATCGCCGATCTGAAGGCGCAGATTGAGGCGCATCGGCGACTCTCGACGTCACTCGCTTTCGACTGAAGCCGCGGCGCTTGGCAGGAGGCCGAACGCTTGGCAGCGCTGCCGATTGATGAACTACTACGGAGCGCCTGAGTCAGCGTCTCTGCGAGCGAACGGCCTCGCGCCGTCTTGAAACGCTCGATGTGTCGGGCGCCCAAGTGTTCGTGAGCACTCGCAGCAGCGTGGCGACGAGGCGTTCTTCGTACTGCGCGGCGGTCCACCCACGAACGAGCACCAGGTCTTCCCACGTGCGAAGCGACGTGAGCGCCCACAACAGATCGGCTGCGATCGTTGGCTCGAGTTCGGCGCGCAGCGAACCGTCTCGCGCGAGTTGGTCGACAGTGCCTGATTGTCCGTACGTGTCCGCGCACCCGACGGGTCGCAACGCCGGCGAGCCGATCAAGGACGTCAAGAACGGGTTCCACACGGCCGTCGAGATCGCTGAAGTCAAAGCCTTTACGTGGCATGATCTGCGGCACACCTTCGCATCCTGGCTGATCATAAAGGGGGCTTCGCTGCGATCCGTGGCCGAACGCCTCGGTCACCGCGGGCTTCGTATGGTGATGCGGTATGCCCACCTCTCGCCAGCGTACCTGTCAACGGAGGTCGGCCTGTTGGATGCACTGACCCCCCAGACGCCACCGCCCGCGCGAAGGGAGGAGGCACGCGGGAACAAAAGGGCAAGAAAAGGGCAAGGTGCCGTCGCGAGAGATCCGCGGCCGGCGAAAGTCGTCGGATTTCCGAAGGGAATTGGCTCGCCGCACTGGACGATTTCCGCAACTGGTTGATCCGAGAAGCAGCGTAAATGGCCTGTTATTGACAGGTTCGCCAAGGTTTCGGAGGCGAGTCTCAAAGAGCGACGCAGCCTTTGCCGGCTCAAGCAGCCTCGGCCGTTGACGCCCACCCTCCCGCCGCGTGCAACGCGAGATCCGTGCGGTTGCCGGTGACCGTTGCACTCACCGCGTTGTGACGCGCTGCTTCAGCTCTTCGGTCCAGTTCAGAACAATCGAGATGTCGATCGTTCCGTCCGAGCGCTTCGTCGCGGGTTGGGTCATCAGGAAGCGTCCGTCGACCGGTGAAATGTCATACGGCCTTCCCGACGGGAAGCGCGTGGTTTTTCCCACTCGAACAGTTTCGTCACGCGCCCGAGGCTGAGGCTCGGTGACAGCTTCACCGAGGCCGCCATCATTTCGCCGTTGAGATCCACGTAAAACAGACTCGCCGCTGCCCTTCGGTCCCCACAGGGGAGCGCCCGCCATCGATGGAGACCTTCTCCCGTCGCCCGCTCGACGTCGGGAAAGGGGCGCAGGAAGATTTCGAACTGATCCCCCGATTCGTTGGATTCGTAGGCGATCCAGTTCCCGTCCGGGGACACATCGCCAAGCCCTTCGTCGAATTCGCTGTGCAGCAGCGGCTCGAGACGATCGGGCCGCGCCAGATTGAGAATGCTGAGGTCTTTGAAGTCCTCGAAGACGAGCAACCGAGTTCCATCGGGCGTGAAGGACGTAGGTCATCTGGATGCCGGGACCGGCGAACTCCACTCGTGCCATGGTGGCCCCGTCAGCGGCTTGCGAGTACACGTCGAAGTTCCCGGTCCGGTCCGACGCGAAGAACACCCGGCGGCCGTCCCGGCTCCACACCGGCAACAGATCCTCGGTCGGACCGCTGGTTAACCTCGTCAGGCTCGGCCGCTGGAGGTTCCATATCCAGATATCCCGATTGGCGCCGACAATGTCGAGAGCCACGCGAGTTCCGTCCGGTGAGACGCGCGGGTCTGCATATTGCCCCGGCGCGAGCGCCAGGGGTTCTTCCTTTCCCTGACGGTCGACCCACGACAGCGTCCGCAGAGCTGGCCAGGCACGTGGGGTGTGAGAAAGAGGAGCGTGCCCGTCTCGGACACCGCAAAGTCGGCGGCGCCGTTGTCGGGCGTGGTCGCGATCTCGATGTCCGGAAGCGACACGGGGTCGCCGCGGGTCTGTCGTGTCTCGGGGTCGAAGGCGATGGCTTTGAGGGTCTGCCCGGATGCGTACACGAGATGTCCGGTGGACGTGTAGCGTGCGGCACTCCCTCCCTTCAACACGATTCTGGCTTCGAGGGTTTTCACATCCAGCACGGCGATCTGCGCCCCTTCGATCGAATCCTCCGGAACCATCGTGAACAACACGGACCGTCCGTCGGGCATGAACTGCGGCCACGCGTAGCGCGTTCCTTTCGCCGGGGATCCGGTTTCACCAGGAGCCGCGGCGCTCCACCGTTCTCTGACACCTGATACAGGCCCTCGCTGGTTGCGAACACGATCGTGCCATCCGCGCGCCAGGTTCCGCCGCCGGGCCGCGCGGATGTTCGCGACGATCGGCACCGGTGTGCCGCCAAGGACGGGCACTTTCTTCAGTCCCGTGCCATTACCCTCACTGAAAAAACCCACCCACTCGCCGTTTGGGGAAAAGAAAGGATTGTTGGCCAGGCCTTCGATCGTCGACTGCCTCCTTTTGACCCATCCGGCGAATCCAGAGCCGATTTGCGGATGCATAGGCCACACGGGACCCATCCTCTGAAATCGCCAGGTGACGGACTCCATACGGAAAGAGACTCGGAGGCTCCAGAGAGGAGATCGACAGACGGACCACAGCAACCGACGTCTTCGCAGCCGAACGATGGGCGAGCCACCAGCCTGCTGCGCCGCCGGCGAGCACGGCCAGCGCGATCGCGATGGCGGCTCGCCGCCATCGTCCCGTCTTTGTCACCGCGGGCATCGGGACCGGGTGCCGCATCAACGGTCAGCGCCGTCAGCGCCTCTTCGACCTCGATCCGCACGTCTCCCATGTGCTGGAACCGGCGCTTCTGATCCTTTTCCAGACACCGGCGGACCAGATGCCGTGCATGTGCCGGCGTAGCCGAAGGGAGTACGGAGTAGTCCGGCGGCGTGCCGAGCACGCTCGCCAGAGTGTCAGCCGTCGTGTGCCGGCCAAACGGCGAGACGCCGGTCAGCAGTTCGTAGAGCACCACGCCAAACGACCAGATGTCTGCCTGGCGGCCCGCGGCTTCGCCGCGCGCCTGTTCGGGACTCATGTACGCGGGCGTCCCGATGATCACGCCGTCGTGAGTGTCGTGATGGGCCATCGTCGGAGCCGGGTGCCAGGGCTTTCGCCAGCCCGAAATCGAGCACCTTGACCGTGCCGTCCCGCCGCACTTTGATGTTCGCCGGTTTCAAATCCCGATGGATGATGCCCTGCTCGTGTGCCGCTTCGACGGCCTCGGCGATCTGCCGGGCGATCAGCAGTGCTTCGTCGATCGGGATCGTTCCTCGCGCGAGGCGCTGCGACAGGTCCTTTCCCTCGACGAGCTCCATCACGAGGGCTGTGACGCCGTCGGCATCCTCCAGCCCATAGACTGCGCCGATGTGTGGATGATTGAGCGAGGCGAGCAGTTGCGCCTCGCGTTCGAAGCGGGCCCGCCGGTCGGGATCGTCCTTGAACGCGCGCGGCAGGATCTTGATCGCGACGTCTCGTCCCAACCGCGAGTCCCGCGCGCGGTACACTTCGCCCATCCCACCGGCGCCCAACAATCCCTGCACCTCGAATGCGCCGATGCGCCGGCCCGTGAGGGGCGCGCTCGCGGGCGAGACGTGCTGCGCCGCCAGGTCGAGAGCAGGGGTGGCGAGGAATCCGGCCGCCGACTCCGGCTGATCCAGCAGCGACTGCACCTCGGCCTGCAACGCCGCGTCGCCGGCGCACGCCACGCCGAGGGCCGCCGCGCGCTCGTGCACGGGACGCGCGAGCATCTCGTGATACAGCGCCTCGATGCGGCGCCAGCGGTCACGTGTGTCATCCCTCCGCAATTCCCGCTGTAGCCACGCCTTCCCGAGCTTCCAGTCCCGCATCACCGTGTCTACCGACACCGTCAGGACAGCAGCGGTCTCCTCGACGCTGAGCCCGCCGAAGAATCGAAGCTCGATCACGCGCGCCTTGCGCGCGTCCACCGTCGCCAGCGCCTCGAGCGCATCGTCGAGCGCCACGAGATCCTGACCTGGCTCGTGCGTCACGACCAGCGCGTCATCAAACGTCACTCTGACGGCCCCACCGCCGCGCTTCTGGTAACGCTTCGACCTGGCGACGTCCACGAGGATCCGCCGCATCAACCGGGCGGACATCGCGAGGAAGTGGGCCCGGTTCTGCCAGTCGACGTGCTGGACGTCGATCAGCCGGAGATACACCTCGTTCACCAGCGCCGTCGGCTGCAAGCTGTGCCCGCCGCGCTCCCCCGCCATGCAGCGCCTCGCGATCCGACGAAGTTCGTCGTGCACCAGCGGGATCAGCTGGTCGAGGGCCGCCTCGTCTCCCTTCCCCCATGCCAGGAGAAGTCCGGTGACCTGGTGCGTGTGGCTCGGAATGCCTCGATCCTACGCTCTTTCCCGCCTGTTGGCCGCGGCGCGTTCGGCTGCAAGTCCTGCCCGACCCTCACATTCCAGCCAGTTATGGGCTCCATGCCAGTTTTCGGCGGCGTTTCCCGCCTCCAGAACCGGAGGTTTTATGAGCGACATTCGACATGTGTGGATTCGCTGGTCCATCCTTGGGTGCTCCGTCTTCCTGATCGGGCTGGCGCCCATCGTGCACGGGACCGGTCGAGCCAAACCGGGAGAACGGGACGGAAATGTCGTCACCGAATGGAACGCCATCGCGCAAAACGCGATTGTCACCGTGGGTGCGCAGCCGATTCAGCGATCGCAGCTCTGGGTGACGCTCGTCCATGTTGCGATCTACGACGCCGTCACTTCCATCAATGGCCAATACGAACAGTTCAAAGTGACCCCGGCCCACCTGCGACCGGCGTCGCGCGACGCGGCTGCGATCGCGGCGGCACATGGAGTCCTCGTGAGGCTTCTCCCGAGTCAGCAGGCGAGCCTCGATGCGGCGCGCGAGAACTCGCTCTCTGCGATCCGGGATGGAGCCAAGAAGAACAATGGAATCGCGATCGGAGAGGAAGTCGCGTCGCGGCTCCTAGAGATCCATGACGGCGTGATCCCGACCGTCACGTACATAGCCGGCGTAGGTCCCGGTATCTGGCAACCAACTCCGCCCGCGTTCGCGAATGCGCTGCTCCCCGGGTTTGCGCAAGTCACGCCGTTCGCACTTGCCAGCGCATCGCAGTTTCGCCCGGGTCCGCCGCCTGCGCTGTCGAGCGCCACGTGGACCAGGGACTACAACGAAGTCAAATCGTTCGGAGTCGCGACTGGATCTCTGCGGACACCCGAGCAAACCGATATTGGGCGTTTCTACACCGAGCACGCAGTCGCGCAGTACAGCCGGGCGTTCCGGCGCTACGCGATCGAGAACGGTCTCGATGTTCCGCAGACCGCTCGCTTCTTTGCGATGGCAAACACCGCGATTCTCGACTCTCAGATAGCGTGCTGGGATGCCAAATTCCACTACAACTTCTGGCGACCGGTGACGGCGATTCGGGCCGGGGACACGGACGGGAATCCCGGCACGGCCCCCGATGCTGGATGGATCGGACTTGCCATTACCCCTCCGCACCCTGAATATCCCGCGGCACACGGATGTTGGACGAGCGCGACGGCCAGGATTGTCGAACATTTCAACGGCACGAACCTTGTTCATTTCGTACTCGATAGCACGGTGACCGGGACGACGCACGTGTTCGAGACGACGGACGATCTCCGCGCGGAAATCATCAACGCCCGCGTGTACGGTGGCATGCACTATCGGAATTCCGTCGAAGTGGGCGCCACCATTGGCGAACACGTGGCCGATTGGGTGGCTTACCTTTTTCGACCCAGGTTCGGAGAGATCGATGAGGAGGATCGCGACGACGGCTCCGGTAGGCGGTGACGCTTCCCTACATCCCGATGATGGAATGAGCCCTCCGACAATTCGCGGCCTGAGCCTGCCAACCGAAGCTCGCGCGAGCGCGAGCGAAGGTTGGCTCGCCGCACTGGACGATTTCCGCAACTGGCTGATCCGCGAGGCAGCCGCAATCACACACACGTCATGAGAATAAATTCGAAAAGCACGGTTTCTACCGAGCCGATCATGGCCGCAAACAGCACGTAGGTACGACGCGACCACGATCAGGACGGCTGGATAGAAGGCACGATCGCGATCGAATCCCACCGTCCGCTGAGGTCCGGCAATTTGCATGCGATCCCCGCTCCGGCACCATCGCGAGCCGGAAGGGGGTGCGTGTGCGAATGCCCGTTCTCATCTTAGGTACGGCCCTGGCACTGGCTGTGTCGATGTCCGCGACGGCGGAGCCGATAACCGCTCACCTTGTTCTCAGTATCGAGGGTGGCGTGGCCGAATCGGAGGTCACACCGCTGTTCGGCCCGCTGCACGCCGGCGACACACTCAACGCGGTGGTCACTTTCGACCCGGGCCAGGTCGACCTGTCCAGCGATCAGTTTAATGGCACGTTCGAGAGCGTTAGCGGTTCGATCGGTGCGATCCGGCTGACACACGGGGAGATGGCGACTGGGACGGGGCTGTTTCCAGACTCATCCAATTTCTTCAGCGGGAACGTGGGCGGTGAGCCTGCGGGATCGGGCCGCGTGTGGTTCAATTTCATCTGGGACCGCCCGGCGGCGTTCGGCGATGCGCTGCCTCAGAGCGCGCGTGAAATCGTAGGGTACGGCCCGGGACGGTTCAGCTTTGACGTCGTCGGCGAGAATGACGCGAGCGCGCTGTCCGGAACCGTGCAGGCGGTCGCGCAGACGCCGGAGCCGACCTCGTTGCTGCTGCTGGGCACCGGCGTGGCGTTCATCGCGCGACGCCGCCGGCAGCGCGTGTGACCGCTCTTCGGGCGTTCAGCTGAGGTTATTCGGAATCAATGACTGGGCCCGTGGAAGTTCGATACGACTATTGGCCTGTTTCGTAAGTTGTTGATTCTACAGGTCGATGGGGCATGGCTTGGACGGGAGTGTCACATCGTGGACGAACGAGTGCGGTTTGTCGCCCGGCTCCTCGACGGCGAGAGACTGCGCCCTTCAGACGTCCGAGGCACGTGCCCAAAACTTGGGCAGAGGAAGCTCGACGCCCTTGGTCACCAGCCGCTCGAAGTCCGTAGTCCACGGACCTTCCTCGTTCGCAATGACGCGGCGCCAGAACTGTTCGCGCGCCTTGTCAGGCAAGCGTCGGATTCCCAGGCGACGAGTTTGCCGCGGCCATCGTCTCGAGGCGATCCTTTGTTTCTGCGATCCCTATTTCGATCGCGCCCTTGGCGCCGGTGTCATTGCCCCGGTTGCCATCGAATGCCTCCTTTTTAGGTGCCACTTCAGTGAGCGATTCCTTTTCGAGGATTCCAAAGTGACGTTTCGCAAACGCTCGACCCGAACCGGATTTGAGATACTTTTCGAATCGAACCGCGTCTCGTTCGGTTGGAAACTCAATCGACACGACGAGCGTCCACGGGCGGTGGTTAATGGTGTGGCCGCACGGCCCGTCGTTGTGCCACCCCAGGCGCCCCTGCACGTCGTTCGTGATTCCGACGTAATGCCGCAATGGATCGGCAACGCTGCGAAGGATGTAAACGATTCGCTTTTCGGCTCCGTGCATGCGTATCGCAAGCGGCAAGGATCAAGCCAGTCCGACAATCCTCGCTATTCGCCAAATCCCTCGTGCGAGTACGCAGATTTCGCATTCCGACTGGAGGGTTGCGGTGGCAAAGGCTTCGATGGGAGTCCGCCTTCGCCCCTTCGGGGCTACGGCGAGACAGCCTTCGCCTGTTAGAGACTCGGCCGGCGCTAGGCAGCAAGGAACTGACGCAGACTGAGCCTGCCTAGCCGAAGCTCGGCGTAGCCGAGCGAAGGCTGGCTCCTCAGCCTGGACTCGAACCAGGAACCCTCCGGTTAACAGCCGGATGCTCTACCATTGAGCTACTGAGGAACACGTCAGGCGCAGACGCGCTTTGGAAGAACAAATAGTTTAACGGATTGGCCAAGACAGGCGCAACAATCACTCGCGAATCCGCCTTCCCACCCGTGGCGCTCCCGGCACGCTTCGCATTATCCTGAGCGCCCCATGTTCAAACTCATGCAGACAGCGGTCGGGATGAAACGGGTTGGGAAAACACCACAGTGGCTGCTCGTCGCGGCCGTCATCGCCTGCACGATCGGAGCAGCCACGCACGTGACGGCCCAGCGGCGGCGGCTGGCCACGCCCCCTGGGCCTCCGTTCGTGCTGGACAACACGACCACCCTCCTGTTCGGCGCCGACGAACCGCCGGCCCTGGCCAGCGCCGTTGACGACCTCGTATCGGACATGGAAAAGGCGTTCGGGCAGAAACCGCGAATCGTGCGGCGTCCCGAAGACGCTGGACCTGCCACGATCGTGATCGGCCAACGCCCTGCACTGGCAGTCGCGCTTCGACCCGCGGCGGCCACGGATCCCGAGTCGTTCTCCATCGCCGTCAAGCGCACCGGCTGGAAAGTCGGGCCGCCGAGAGTCATGGTGCTCAGCGGCGCGGACATGCGCGGCACGATCTATTCGGTCTACCAATTCTCCGAGCGGTACCTGGAAGTGGATCCTCTGTACTTCTGGACCGACCACACGCCGCCGCACCGCGACCGCATCGAGGTTCCCGAAGCGTTGGACGAGGCGTTCCGGGCGCCTGCATTCAAGTACCGGGGCTTCTTCGTCAACGACGAGGATTTGCTGACGGGCTGGGCGTCCGGCGAACGCGACGATCACACCGGCATCTCGCTCGTCGTCTGGAACCGGATCTTCGAGACGATCCTCCGGCTGAAAGGCAATATCGTCGCGCCCGGTACGTGGATCTTCCCCGACGAGCCGCAGATCAAGCTGGCCAGCAAGCGCGGGCTGATCGTGACGCAGCATCACGCGATCCCCCTTGGCGTCAACGTTGCGCGCTGGCCGGAGAACGTGCCGTACTCCTACACTGCCCATCCCGAAATCCTGCAGCGCGCGTGGACGAATGCGGTTGCCGGCTACGCGCCGGACCAGGAAGTGTTGTGGACGGTCGGATTGCGCGGTCTGTCCGACGCCAGCTACGCGTCGTACGACCCCAGCGTGCAGAACGACACGCGCGCAGCCGGCCGCGCGATTGGCAGTGCCATGGCGGATCAGGTCCGCATCGCTCGCGTCGCGCATTCGGACGCGGCGTTCATCACCAATCTCTGGCAGGAGGGTGCGGGGCTCGTGCAACGCGGAGAGCTGACGATTCCTTCAGATGTCCACGCGGTGTGGGCAGACGATGGCTACGGGAACCTGCAGGACGCGGGAAAGGTGTCGGCCGGCCAGGGCGCGTACTACCACGTCGCGATGATGAACGGCCGGGCGAACCAGCTGACCGAGATGGTTCCCGTCGAGCGCATCTACTCCGAGCTGGGACGATACATCACAGCAGGTGCGACGCACTACCTGCTCGTGAACACCAGCGACATCCGCCCGGTCTCGATGACGATCCGGGCGGTCATGGACATTGCGTGGATGGGCCATCCAAAGGGAGAAGACTCGACGGCCGCCGGTTTCTATCGCCGCTGGTCCCGCGATCAGTTCGGGCTGGGCGCCGCGCAGAAAATCGCTGACGTCTACGACCAGTACTTCAAGGCGCCCGCCCGCGCCACTGGCCCGCAGACGCGCGAGTTCGGCGATCAGCTCTATCACACCGAAGCGCGGCGGATGATCCTGACGGCGCTCCTCGACACGCCCCTCTTCTCCATCCCGAGCCAGGCGCCGCCCTGGATGCCGCCGCGCCGGATCGCAAACGTGATTCCCGGAAAGGGAGCGGTCACGCCCAAGGAATGGCTCCACGACACGCTCGCGACCGACATCGAGCGATGCGCCGACGCGGAGCGGCGGTGGGACACGGTATGGCAGATGGCCAGCGACGCGGAGCGTCTTGTCGTGGCTGAGCGGCAGCCGTTCTATCGCGCGCACGTGCTGGCGATGATCGCGATCAACCGGCAGAGCAACCGGATGCTGCTCCAGATTGCCCGCGCGATTCAGTCGGCGGAAGCCGGGAAGACTGACGACGCGCGCACGCTTCTCGGGCAGGCGCTGGCGGCGACCGATGAAATCCGCAAGGCCGAGAGCGCGGCTGAATACGGGCCGTGGAAGAACTGGTACGCGGGAGACTGGCTCACCAGCGTCGGCCGGACGCGACAGGCCATTCAGCTCTACGCGCAGCGTCTCGACGACCCGCTGTCGCCGATGCCGTCAGCACTGCTCTGGGATTGGGAAGCCTACTATCACATCCTTCACTACGAAGGGGAGCGGGTGGTGGACGTGAAGTAGTCGGGCGTTACTTCACATCCGCTTCGACATCAATCTGCATGTTCCCGCGAATCGCGTTCGAGATCGGGCACTTCCCCTCAGCCTCCCGAGCGACGTCCGCGAATTGAGATTTGTCGATGCCTGTCAATCCCTCTGCCGTCACTTTCAGCCTGGACGACAGCAGCTTGATGCCGGCCTCCGACTTGTCTGCGGTCACGGTCGCCGTAATGAGCGTGCGCGATGCGCTGGCCTGCTTCCGGCCGAGCGTCGCATTGAGCGCCATGGCGTAGCACGAGGCGTGCGATGCCGCCATCAGCTCTTCGGGGCTTGTCGTGCCCGCCGGCTCTCCGATGCGGGACGGGAACGTGACCGGCAGCGTGAACGCACCAGTCCCCGCTTTGGCTACGCCCTTCCCCTCCATGATCGGTCCGGACCAGTCAACCGTCACTGTTCTCGAAAATGTTGCCATCCTCTATCTCCGTTTCGTTTCAACCATCTTCGTTCTTATCACGATTCGCGCGAACCGCGAACCGCGAACCGCGAAGCTCTAGCACACGATCATCGTTTCTTCGTCGCCTTCATCCTCAGCTGCAAGACGAGCCCTAGCGCGCCGAGCACGAAAAACGCGACCAGATCCCATCGGGTGTCTGGCACCGGATCGAGCGGATAGACGTGGAACATGCGGCGGGCGTCGAATCCCTTTCCGCCGATCAGCTCTGCGGCACCTACGACTGCGGTCTGTGCGCCAGCGAGCGCCGTCGCGACAATGATGACGTGACGCTGGACCGCGAGGGCGCCAACCGCCCCGAGCACCGCCAGGATGATCACCGGAATGATGCCAGGCTCGCGGCCCATGGCCGCCCAGAGAACCATCGCGAGGCCGGCGCCCATGCCGGCGCCGATCAGCGCCACACCGACGAAGTACGCCGCGAACAGGACCAGCGCGCCGACGAGGCCGCCGAGGAGCGCCGCGCCAATCATCCAGAGCGTCTGATCGCTGCCCATGGCGGAACTGACGAAGAGCGCCCCGAACACGAACCCGAAAAATGCCAGCACGAACCGGAAGATGCGGTAGCCCGCGAAACACGAACAGAGACCGCCGACGACAAGAATGACGGCGGCCGGCATCTGGAAAGAGCCGGGGAGCATGCCCGCCGATTATATGATGGCGGCGTGCCCGATCCCCGGCCGAAGCGTCCAATCACCGCAACCGGAGTACTCATTGCGCTCGCGGCCACCGCGCTCTTCATCTGGCTGGTGCTCAGCGTGGGCCCGCGCGAGATCTGGGCCGGCTTCCAGCGAATCGGGTGGGGCCTCGGCTGGATCTTCCTCCTCGGCGGCGCGCGATTCGCGGTGCGCGCGAAAGCATGGTCACTCTGCATCGAGCCGCCGCACACGCTGCGTTTCGTGACGGCGTTCACGGCGGTCGTGTGCGGCGACGCGCTGGGCAATGTGACGCCGCTCGGCCCGCTCGTCGGAGAGCCCACGAAAATCGCGTTCGTGCGCGGGCAGACGCCGGTCGCACCGGCGCTGACCGCGCTGGCGATCGAGAACGTGCTGTACACGCTCGGCGTCGCCGCCATGATCGCGGCCGGGGCGATCGCCCTGCTCTTCAGCGTGCCCCTGCCCGTGCCGCTGCGCGAGTTCAGCGAGTTCGCAATCGCGGCCGTGCTCGCGACCTTTGTCATCGCCGCCTGGATGTTGTGGCGGCGGCCGGCGGTCATCAGCGCGCTGCTGCCGGCAAGCCGGGTGGGGGCATCGCGCGTCGAGAAGCTCCGTGCGATCGAAGACGAAGTCCTGACGTTCGCGTCGCGCCGGCGGCAACGACTGCCCGCGCTCGTGGCGCTCGAGCTCGGATTTCACGCGCTCGGCGTATTCGAAAAGCACATCACCCTGTGGATGATTCTCGGGACGGCGCCGGCGCTGCTGACATCCTTCATCCTCGAAACGGCGGATCGCCTGATCACCGTCGCATTCAAGTTCGTCCCGTTTCAGGTGGGTGTGGGCGAGGCGGGAACGGGGTACGTCACGTTTTTGCTCGGGCTGGGGCGAACACCGGGGGTCACGCTGTCAATCGTGCGCAAGGCGCGCATGGGCATCTGGTCGCTGATCGGAACCGCGCTGCTCGCACACCGGGGCCTGGACGAGAATCGGTGAATTCGTGAATCCGTGAATTCGTGAATTGCTGCTGGTTGCTGATTCGAGCACCAGTCCTAATTCACCAATTCACCAATTTCTCACAGCTCTCTCCTGCCTTCCATCGCCCGCTGCATCGTGACCTCGTCGGCGTACTCCAGATCGCTGCCGACAGGCACACCCATCGCGATGCGTGTGACGCGAACGCCGAGCGGTTTCAGGAGCTTTGCCAGGTAGATGGCGGTCGCCTCCCCTTCGACGTTGGGGTTGGTCGCGATGATCACCTCTTCCACGCCGCCGTTCCCGACCCGCGCCAGGAGCCCCTTGATCTTCAGATCGTCTGGACCGACCCCGTGGAGCGGCGACAGCGCCCCCATGAGCACGTGGTAGGTTCCTTTGAAGTCGCGCGTCTTCTCCACTGCCGACACGTTCTCCGGTTCTTCGACCACGCAAATGATGCGATGGTCGCGGGTCGAGTCCGTGCAGTAGTAGCAAGGATCGACATCGGTGATGTTGCCGCAGGTGGAGCAGTATGTGACGCGGTCCTTGACCTCGCGCATCGCGTCAGCCAGCCGCTCGACTTCCTCGCGAGGCGTTTTCAAGAGATGAAACGCGAGCCGCTGCGCGCTCTTGGCGCCTATGCCCGGCAGCCGCTGAAGCTGTTCGATGAGTTTTGACAGGGGATCGGGACGCGCCATCACATGCCGGGGAGCTTCAGGCCGCCCATCATGCCCCCCATCGTCTTCTGCATCGCTTCGTCCGCTTTCCGATGGGCATCGTTGATGGCAGCCAGGATCAGATCCTGGAGCATCTCGACGTCGTCTTTCGAGACCGCCTCGGGATCGATCTTCAGCGACAGCACCTGCTTGGCGCCGTTGATGACCACCGTCACCATGCCGCCGCCCGCCGTCGCTTCGATGCGCATATCGGCCATCTGCTTCTGCAGCTTGTCCTGCATCTGCTGGGCCTGTTTCATCATCTGCTGGATGTTCATGCTGATTCGATCCTTGTCGCTTCTGGCTGCTGGAAGCTGGAAGCCAGCCTATTTTCTCTCCTCAACATCCTTGATTTCCGCGGCGAACACGTCGAGCATCGCTTGAACGCCTGAATCGGCCAGCGCCTGCTGGCGAAGATCGGACTGCCGATCTTTGACCGGAGCCTGCGAGGCGGACGAGGCAGCCGCGGTTTTCGAAGGCGATGCGGCCCCTTCGATCGACGTCACCGTCATCTTCCGTCCCGAGAGCTGCGTCGCCAGCGCATCCAGCCAGGTTCGCACCTGCTCGAGCTGGTCGCGCAGCAGCCGATGCTGGGGAGCGAATGTGAACACGAGGCGATCGCCCTCGATGTCGATGCGCTGGGCCTGGGCGACAACGGTCCCGTAAAAGTACTTCTTCGATTTCCGGACTTCGTTGAGGAAGGATTCCTTCAAGTCGCCCGAGGCCAGTTGCGAAGCCTCGGCCGCCGCCTCGCCATTCGAAGGACCTGCAGGTCCCGTTTTTGCGTCCCTTGCGTCCTTAGCTTCTATGGCCTTGACGGTCGCCGCCGTGACGGATGGCGCCCGCGGCGGTACGGCGGCGCGGGGCTGCGGAGCGGCGGATGGTGACGGCGCGGGTCGTGCCGGCACAGCCTGCGCGGGCCTGGGCTGGGGCGCGGAGCCGGAGGATGCACCGCGTGGCGACCCTGATTCGAGTCCCTGAATCAGATCACTGATCGGCACCAGCTTGCGCAGATGGATCCAGCGAAGGATCGCCATTTCGAGGTGATAGCGGGGATACGCGGACCCGCGGATGTCCACTTCCGCCTTGGTGAGCAGATCGAACGACCGCATCAGGTCCTCGGACGAAAACTTCGAGGCCAGAGTCCTTGAGGCGCTCGCGTTCCCCTTCCGCCGCCAACTCGGGATCGGTCGCCCGAGACGGATCGATGCGGACCACGAGCACATCGCGCGTCAGGCGCGCCAGCTCGCGGATCACGACCCTCAAGTCGTACCCGGATTCAACGGCTCGACCGGACAACTCGAATGCCCGAGCGCCATCCTCCCCGGCCACGGCGTCTGCGATGTCGAACAGCAGATCCCGCCGCACCAGTCCGAGCACCGTCGACACATCGTCGGCGGCGATCCGGGCGCCGGCAAACGCAATGACCTGGTCGAACGCGCTCTGCGCGTCGCGCATGCTCCCGTCGCCGGCCCTGGCAATCAGCATCAGCGCCGCATCATCGACGTCGATCTTCTCGGCGTCGGCAATCCGGCGGAGCTGTTCGGCGATCGCCTTGACGCTGATGGTCTTCAGCTCGAAGACCTGCGACCGGGACTGGATCGTGGCCGGGACCTTCTCGAGCTCGGTCGTCGCCATCATGAACACGACGTGTGGCGGCGGCTCTTCGATCGACTTCAGGAGCGCGTCGAACGCCTGGCTCGACAGCCGGTGGACCTCGTCGATGATGAAGATCTTGTAGCGATTGCGGACCGGCGCCATCCCGAGGCCGGCGATGATGACTTCGCGGACCTTGTCGACCTGCGTGTTGGTGGCCGCGTCGATCTCGAGCACGTCGATGTCGCGCCCCTGCGCGATTTCCACACAGGCGTCGCACACGCCGCACGGCTCGGCCGTCGGGCCCTTCTCGCAGTTCAGGCCGCGCGCGAGAATGCGGGCGGTGGTCGTCTTTCCAACGCCGCGCGGACCCGAGAACACGAACGACTGCGCGATACGATTCGCCGCAATCGCGTTGCGCAGCGTCTGCGTGACGCCGCGCTGGCCGATCACGTCCTCGAATCGCTGAGGACGCCACTTGCGCGCCAGAACCTGGTAGTTGGACACAATCGGAATGCTGAATGCTGAGTGTTGAATGCTGAATGTTAAATTGAAGAATTGCGAGTGCGGTCATTCAGCATTCAGCAATCAACATTCAGCAATCCTGTGGGTCCTACCGCGACCCGGGGAACCTGCGGCACATGTCAGGATCTGCTTAGCGCTGCTGCCTTCCGGCCCTGACGCGGTTCGCAGGCTGAGATTGCACAGGGACCGGGCCGCGGTTCGGCCCGCTCCAGCCGGACCTGCGATGGCACCGGCATCTCTCAATGTATGCAGCGTCATGCCGACGACTGATCGAGCCGAACGTCGGAGCGAGTGACCACGCTGAGCGACCGGGATCGTGGAGCTCCGCAGCGAGCGTGCAAGGGTTGGGCGATGTCCCGAGATCAAACCGGGTGCGCAATGCCGAGCATGCGATCCCCTTCGGCGGTGAGGAAGCTGATCACCGCCTGGCGGTGGCGCGTCTCGGCACGGCGGAGCGATCGCGGCTGAACTCCGGCGTGCCGCGCAACGGGTCGAGCCAGGGATCGCGCGTGAACGCCGGCAGGCAGAAGAACCCGTCCTTCGACGACGCAGACGCAACAGCTCGAGCGCTCCGTCGCGTATCGCCCAGGTACGCGAGTGCCGCGCGACGTAGAAGCGGCCCTCCGGGTCGCGCATGGTCGGCTCAGCTTGCGGATCGAGATCCGGCTTTCGCGCGCTCGTTGCGGACAAGCTGGTGCAGGGCCGTCACGTACACCACGAGCAGGTCTGCGGCAGCGACGAGTCGCATGACGTCGAGCGACGCGAGCGCCTCGTCGTTGCGTCCGAGCATCACCAGCGCCAGGTTCGCGCATGTACGGATGTCTTCCGGCTCGAACTCGAGCACCCGCTCGTAGTCGCCGAGCATGAAGCACGTATGCGCCGGCGCTGATCCGGATCTCGGGATCGAGCCGCCGCGCCTGTTCGGCGGCGGCGAGCGAGGCCTGAAGCAGGCCGCAGTACCGGCAGGCGTGCGACAGACCGGCGAACAGCTCCGGGTCGCGGCGCGCTCGCGCGGCGCGCCGCAGCAGCCGGACCATCGACTGCTTCGGCCCGGCCGAGATCGACCTCGAGGTGCGCGTACACGTTCTCGCGCGACGGACAAGTCGGGGTTGAGCTCCAGCGCCCGCTTCAGCGCCGTCTCCGCCTTCGCGAACCGTTCGCGACGGTCTCGTCGTCCACGTACTTGCCGATCATCCGGTGCATGCGTCCGACGCCGACCCATGCCGGCGCGTAGTGCGGATCCTCCTGTCACGCACTGCTGGTACAGCTCGAGCGCCGCGCGCCAGCTGCCTCGAGTCGCGGCTCATCTCGTTCGCGCGCAGGTAGCAGCTCGTAGGCACCGCGGAGACGACGGCACGTCCTGCTTCAGCATCCGGCGCTCGCGCGCCGTCAGCGGCAGCGACAGCGACTCGACGATCTTGCCGGTGAGATCGTCCTGCAGGCGGAAGAGATCCCCACCGGCACCTGCGCGGTGTGCGACCAGAGGACCGTCGCGCCGGGCGTCTCGACGAGCTGCGTCGCGACGCGCAGCTGATCGCCGGCGCGCAGCAGCGTGCCGACCAGCACCGCGTCCACTTCCGCCTCGGTCGCGATCGCCTTCAGGTCCGGAGCGTCCGACGCGAACCGCGACGCGGCCAGGCTCGAGCGGACGACCAGCGACTGCAGGCCGGAGAGCGCAGCTCGTGACCGCGTCGGCCAGGCTGAACGCGAGAAAATCGGTCTCCGGATCCGGGCGCAGCATGCGGAACGGCAGCACGATCAGCCGCGTCACCGGCGCGCGCCGGGCGCGACGCTGCCGGTGTCGCCGAGCGCGAGCGCGGCGCGCAGATCCTGCGCCATCGCGGCGGCCGACTGATACCGCTCGTTCGGCTCTCTTCGCCAGCGCGCGGTGCACGACGCGATCGAGCGCCGCCACCGCCGGCCCGCCGGTCAGCACCGGCGGCTGGTCGTACATGATCGCGTGGAACACCTCGACTGGCCGACTGTGCCCGGAGAACGGCGGCTTGCCGGCGAGCATCTCGTAGAGCACCGCGCCGGCCGCGAACAGATGTCGGTGCGCGTGTCGACCGGTTTCGCCGCGGAGCTGCTCGGGCGCCGCGTACTGCGGCGTGCCCGACGACCGTGCCGGGCGCCGTCACGCGCACGCCCGTTTCGTCCGCGGCCGGCTTCACTCGGTCAGCGTCAGGCCGAAGTCGAGCAGCTACATCACAACCGAATCGTAGGGTATATTCGTGACTACCTTCTTCGTTGCTCTATGACGACCGACGATCAGCCCAACGATGGCGCAACCCTGCACGTCGATCCGGCCGCCCGGCGCGCCGTGATCACCTGGGCACCCGGTGTGCCCGTGTTCAACCCGTGGATGACGACCATCGAGATGCTGTTGTCGCATCCCGACTTCAAGCCTGACTTCGCCGTGATCTCGGACTGGCGAGACGCGAAAGGCGGACCCGATCAGGCGTTTGTCGACGCGTTCCTCGTCTTTTGCCAGACCTTGCGCCGCGCACGTCGTCTCACCGGGCGATGGGCCACGGTGGTGGCAGCGGCAACCGATGGAGAATTCGGCGCGGGGCGAATCGCGGAGATCCAGGCCACCGAGTCGGGCAGCGAGTCACGCGTGTTCAAGAGCCTGGACGACGCGATGGCGTGGGTGAGCGACCGGAGCTGACGAGACCATCATTCGGAGTGAATTCTTACCTCCAGGAACGAGGCCCCTTGAGCAAGAGCAATGCGGCAACAGACAGCAATACCAATCCTGCCGGTGTCAGTCCCAACAGCAATGTAACAGTCGCGAGCGTCAGCCTGCGAATTCCCGGCCGCCAATCACACAAAGTTTTCCTAATCGGTCACTTCAGTGCCGATACGACGGCTGCGAACGGAGGCATCGTGGTGGCCGGTATCCTGGTGGACGGCAATCTGATGATGGACACTCAGGTCAACAACCTGCAAGGTAACACCGGGACGTTACTCTCGCTTTCTGGAGTGTTGACGGTAAAGGCTGGCACCCACCAGTTCGACTTGCAGGCATTCGCCACCAATGTGACGTTTGTTAGCGCCCATCACCGGTCACTCACCGCCATTGACCTTGGGACAAAGTGAAGGCCCGCGTCCACTGAAATACGTGGCGCTGCTGCGGGGCATCAATGTCGGCGGCAACAAGCTGATGAAGATGGCGGACCTGCGGGATTGCCTCGAAGGGCGCGACTTCACACACGTCACCACCTACATCCAGATCGGCAACGTGCTGTTCGAGTCGAATCGATCCGACGTCGCGAAGCTGACCACCCTCATGGAGAAAGCCCTTTCAGCGACGTTTCATCACGAAGTACCCGTGTTTCTGCGATCGCAAAGCCAGATGCAGAAGATTGTCACGCAGGCGCCGAAAGAGTGGAGGACGGGTAAAGGCCTCCGACAAAACGTCGCATTTCTTCGGGCGCCGTTGACCGCAAAGAGTGCGCTCGCCGAGCTCGATCCGAAGCCGGACGTCGATTCCATCAAAGCCGGAGACGGAGTGGTGTACATGTCAACGCTGATCTCACGTCTCGGGCAAAGCCGGTTTCCCAAGATCGTGGGAACACCGATGTACGCCAACCTGACCATCAGAAGCTACGGCACGTGCCGGAAGATCCTGGACCTGATGGAGGCCGATCGGTTGTAGGCGGGCATTGGTTCCGACTGTGTCCGCAGAGATTTCGGCCGCACCTTGCATTCACCCCCGCCCAGCCGATACGCTCCGGACCGGAGGTTTCGCGGAATGAAAATGCGTCGTCGAGAAGTGCTCACCAGTGCTGCGGCCGCACTGGGCGCCACGGTAGTGTCGTCAATCGCATCTGAGGTTCAGGCGCCGCAGGCCACCGCCCCGCGCTCGCGACCGGCGAACGAGCCATTCGGGTACTGTTTGAATACCAGCACCATCCGCGGCAACAACCTGGACATCGTGGGCGTCATCGGCGCGGCGTCGAAGGCGGGCTTCCATGCGATCGAGCCCTGGATCATGGAGATCGACCGCTACACCTCCGGCGGTGGCACCCTCAAGGACCTCGGGAAACGGATCGCCGACGCCGGACTGACGGTCGAGGACGCGATTGCCTTCAACGCCTTCCTCGATGACGACGATACGCGACGCGCGGCGTCGATGGAAAAGCTGAAGGCGGACATGGACAAGGTGGCGCAGATTGGCGGCAAGCGCATCGCTGCGCCGCCCGGCAACAACCGCGCCGCGGTCAGCCTCGACAATGCCGCGCGGTACTACCGCGAAGCACTTGAAATGGGCGAGAAGATGGGCGTGCTGCCGCTGCTGGAGCTCTGGGGCACGCACCCCGTGCTCGGCCCGTTATCCCACGGCATCTACGTGGCGGTTGCCGCCGGCCGGGCCGACGCCAGCCTGCTGCTCGACGTGTTCCACCTTTACAAGAGCGGGACGCCGTTCACGGCATTGAAGCAGATCAACGGCGCCTCGCTGCGCGTGATGCACTTGAACGATTACCCGCAGGCCACCGACCCGTCCACGCTCAACGACTCCAACCGCATCTACCCCGGCGACGGCGTTGCGCCGCTCAGTCAGATCCTGCGCGACCTCCGCGACAGCGGCTTCCGCGGCTACCTGTCGCTCGAGCTCTTCAACCGTGATTATTGGGCGAAGAGTGCCGATGAGAACTTGAAGACGGCGATGGAGAAGATCCGATCGACGGTCCGCACGGCGATGGCCTAAAAAGCTGCGTCCACCTGCGCCGCGATCGTGCCTACCCCTTCAATCGATCCTTCGAGCCGATCGCCCGGCTTCACGGGACCAACACCCTCCGGCGTGCCGGTGTAAATCAGATCGCCCGGCCGCAAGTGGTAGTACCTGCGACAGGTGCGCGATGACCGCCGGGACGTTGTGAATCAACTGCGAGACATCGGCTGATTGTTTCGTCTGGCCGTTGACCCTCAGCTCGATGCGCGCGTGCGTTGGATGGCCAATCTCCGCCGCCGGCGCGATGTCGCCGAGCACGGCCGACTGCTCGACATCCTTGGCGATATCCCACGGCCGCTGCTTTTCTTTCGCGGCCGCCTGGAGATCGCGGCGCGTCATGTCCAACCCGCAGGCGTAGCCAAACACGTGCTCGAGCGCCTGCGCTTCGGCGATGCGAAATCCCGCCTTGCCGATCGCGACGACAAGTTCCATCTCGTAGTGATAGTTCGTCGTCCCCGGTGAATAGGCGATCGTGGAGCCCGACGGCGCGTAGTGGATGGCCGACTTCGTGAAATAGAAGGGCGCTTCCCGATCCACGACGCCGCCCATTTCCTTTGCGTGCGCCTCGTAGTTGCGGCCGACACAGAAAATCCGGTGGATTGGAAATCGCTGCGCTTGCCCTCGGATCGGCGCCGCCGCCGGCGGAGGCGGAGAAAAAATGTATTCGCTCACGGACTAATCCTACTGCTGAAGTGGAGTGACGAGGGAAAACTGCTGAATTGGGCTGTCGGTGAGCGATGGGCTCGCCGCAAGGAATGCGGCGAGCCCCACAACTCTGCTTTATCTCCGCGTTCTCGCCGGACCGCCGGTCATCGCAGATTCGTCGCTCGCATGAGCGGCGTCCGCGGCCCGCTGATTGATGCCGCCTTCAGCCAGCGACGACAGTTTCTTGTCCGCCGCCTTCTCCTCGTCGAGATTTTTTTGCAGCAGGGCCGCAGCCTGTTTGTGGCCCATCGCCTGAGCCCACGCGATGACTGTGCCGTATGCACCGATTTCGTAGTGCTCGGCGCGCTGTCCAGCCGCTATCAAGCAGGCATCCATCGTGAGGTCATCGAAGTCCTCCTCCATCATCGACTTGCCCTCTTCGATAATTCCCGCAATGCCGTCGCAGTGTTTGCCACGCGCCTTTTCCCCCAGTCCTTCGAACGCCTGCTCCAGCCGTTCGATATGACCTCGCGTCTCCTCGAGGTGGGATTCAAAGGCATCCCGCAACGCTGGCGATGTCGCCGTCTTCGCCAGTTTGGGTAGCGCCTTGGTCAATTGCTTCTCCGAGTCGTAGAGATCGCGGAGTTCATCCAGAAATGCATCGTGCAGGGTCCCAGTGTCAGGCATGTGTGTTTCTCCTTGACCGCTGGGTGTGCAAGAACACCGCCCACTGGCTCTACGCGGACCGTCTTTCAGATCGTCGCGAGGGATCTCCGTCTTCCCGAATCACACTAATCCTGCCGTCGCTTTCAAGGACGCACGCCTTCACGCCCGCGATGTCTTCGACGCCTTGCTCGCGCAGTTGTGCCAGCAGATCCTCTCTGGTGATGAGCTGAGATCGAAGATTTCGATACTGAATCCGGCCGTCTCGAATGAGCGGCAAGGCCGGAGGATGCAGGAGCCAGTACACAAAGGCCGATCGATACGCGAGCCAGTCGAGCGCATAGTTCCACGCAAAAATCGTCCCCACGATGATCGCGCCCTCGGTCAACGACTTGTACTCGCCGGCCATGCCGTTCTGCGCGGCATCGGCGATCAGGACGACGACGAGCAGATCTGAGACAGACAATGAGCCGGCATCGCGCCGGAAGACTCGAAAGCCGGCCAGGATCAGCAGGTACATCAGTGATCCCCGGATGATGAGTTCCGGAAGACTGCCGGTCGGCACAAGCATCGCGCGCCAATCGATCGTGGCGTGGCTCATGCGGTCCCGGTCCAGGTAGGAAGTGGCACCGTCGTCCCCCACGAATGAAGCACGCGGTGTACCAGCGCCGCCGACAAGAGCTCACGTCAGTTCGGCAATTCCTTGATTCCGATATTCCGCCAGCGCCAGAACCCTCCCGCGACCCAGCGCTCCGTTCCACCATGAATCTGGAGCACGATCGGCCCATCGACCATGCCGTCGGGTGCATGATTCGCAGAGTCCTGCTGTTCGTTCACGAGTTGATTGTTGATCCACACCGTCACCTTCGGTGCAACGCCTTCAACCCGAATACGAATCACGTTCCAATCCTCGCGCTTCCAGGCCTGAGACGCGGCATTCGGTGCTCCCTGCGCGCTGGCGGTCGCCGCTCCCCGGGCTGCGGCTGGATCCGTGGGTGTGGCGGTGTTCCCTCCTGCGGCTCCGCGGCCTCGACCGCCGGCCAACGAAATTCCACCCTCGCCAATCATTCGGCCGAGATTGCCGTTGCCGGTGCCCAGATAGTCCATGGTGATCTGATACGCCGCCCCCGATTCCGTCGCACGGAAGAAAATGCCGCTGTCGCAACCCCAATCGGGTTTCGCTTCGAGCGTCAGCTCGAAATTACGGTACTTCTTGTCGGTGACGAGCATCCCGCCCCGGGCGTATGGATGCTGCGTGCCAACAAGCACGCCATGGACGACGCGGAATTCCGGTGTGTGTCCGTGCCTCGCGGTCTTGCTCACATGCCAGCCCGACAGATCCTTGCCATTGAAGAGCGCCGCGAAGCCTTCGGGAACTTGTGGCGCCGGATCCGGCACGTTCACCTGGTTGTAGTCAGGCACCGGCGTCAGTCCCGGACCGAGCGTGATCGTCGGCACGAGGATGCCGCCAGCCCTCACCGGCGCTGGAGTGGGCGCGGGAGTCCCTTGAGCTCCAGCCGCGGGCGCCGTACCCTGCCCCGATCCAACAAAAGCTGCACCGAGTGTTCCTGCGACGGTAAGCACAGCGATCCAGCGATTCGACATGGCTCCTCGTTTCGAATGTTCAACGCGTGACGGGTCTCGCTAAAACGCGACGGCGTCGGCTCCCTTGAGCCCGAGCGACTGCCGGACTTCCGCCGGCGTCGCGATCTCGTGTCCCAGCGCTTCGACGATGGTGCGGACCTTGGAGACCTGCTCCGCATTCGAGCTGGCGAGCTTGCCTCGATCGATGAAGAGCGAATCTTCGAGGCCGACGCGCACCGATCCGCCAAGCAGCACGGATTGCGCGGCAAATGGCATCTGCCATCGTCCTGCAGCGAGAACGGACCACAGGTAGTCCGTTCCAAACAGGCGATCCGCGGTCTGCTTCATGAACATCAGGTTCGCGATGTCAGGACCGATCCCGCCGAGCACGCCAAAAATCAGCTGCACGAAGAACGGAGGCTTGATCAGCTTTCGATCGACGATGTGCGCGAGGTTATAGAGGTGACCGACGTCGTAACACTCGTGCTCGAAGCGGCATCCATGTCCCTCTCCCAGCACCGAAATGATCCGCGCGATGTCGCGAAACGTGTTCTTGAACACGGAGTCTTCCGTCGCGCGGAGGTACGGCTCTTCCCAGTCGTATTTCCATGTCTGATAGCGATCCGCGAGCTGAAAGATTCCGAAGTTCATGCTGCCCATGTTGAGGGAGCACATCTCCGGGCGGAGCATGGCCGGTGCTTTCAGACGATCGTCCACGGTCATGTTCAGCCCGCCGCCTGTGGTGATGTTGATCACGGCGTCGCAGCCCGCTTTGAGCCGCGGCAGAAAGGCCAGGAACGCCCCGGGATCGGGTGTGGGACGCCCGTCGCGAGGATCACGGGCGTGCACGTGCAGAATGGCAGCGCCGGCGCGGGCGGCCGCGATGCCCTGCTCGGCAAGCATGTCAGGCGTGACTGGCAAAGCCGGCGACATCGTTGGCGTGTGGATGCCGCCCGTCAGCGCACAGGAAATGATGACTCGGTCAGGGCGTCGGGACATGGTGGGCGCTCTCAGGCTGCATCAGGAAACGGCTACGGCCGTCGAATCGAGCACTTGAAGTTCTGCTCCTCATCGGTGCTCCCGGTCCCGGAATAGACCGCTTCCTGCGGATACGGACACAACGGCCGGGTGCGAGCCGGCGCGTTCGGAGGATTGCTCGTCACGATGCGCTCGGGCGCCTGCCCGGTTTCCACCCACTTATCGATGGCCGAGATCACGTCGAAGACGAAGGGTCCGTCGCCGCCGGCGCAGTGGCTCATGCCCGGCACCATGAACAGTCGTGTGCCCGCGTCGGCCTTTTTCTGGCCAAGATGCTTGGACAGTGCCGTATAGAAATTCACGGTGCTCATCGCCGGGATGAGACCGTCGGCCCACCCGTGCGAGAGCAGAAGCTTTCGTCCTCCAATGAAGAACGAATCGAGCCCGGTCGGTGGAACATCCAGCGCGTCGCTCCCGGCCTGCCGCGCACGCACGACGTCCTTGTCGTAGTCAAAGCTCTTGAAGTCCCACTGGGGGTCCTTGAAAACCAGGAACTTCATGTATGTCGTCGCCGCGCCGAACGGCTCGGGACCCATGGTCTGCACCGGGAACAGGGCTTCGCTCCCGGGCTCGAAGCCCGGGTAGATCGACTCGGCCGTCCGTGGATTCTTCGGTCCTTCGTAGATAGCGCGCAGTGCTGCCACCTGCGATGCGGTGAGGCAGTCCGCAGCGTCGTCCGCCTTGCACTGAAGGACCGCGGGGTCGAACCGGCACGTTTTGGGCGACGAGATGATCCCGTCGCTCACACCGTCATTCGCGTCACACGCAGCTCCTGCCGCCTTATGTACGAGCCCGAACTTTGCGGGCGGGATGCCGCTCGCCTTGTCTTTCAGTGCCGCGTAGCCTGTCCACAAGGAGCTGACCATGAGTGGAACCATGGGATTCGCAGGCGCCATCGACGAGATCCCGTCGTAGTCGGCAGGATACCGGTGCGCCTCCATGAGTGCCTGACGCCCGCCGGTCGAGCAGCTCACGAACAGCGAACGGATCGCGCTCTTCTCATAGAAGGCTGCGATCGTCGCCTTCGCTGTCACGGTCATCTCGTGAGGAGCGCGATACGCAAAGTCGATGAGTTTTTCGGGATGCCCCGCCGCAAAGCTGGCGTCGAGCCCGTTCCCCTGATGTCCGTCGTCGGTCGCGGCGGTCGCGTAGCCTTTCGAGAGTGGCGCGATCATCTCGGCGTAGGAGATCGCTCCCGCCCACACGCCGTTGCCGACACCGACGAACTTTCCATTCCAGTTCGCCGCGGGCATCCAGACTTCGAACCGGATGTCGGAGTCCGGTGTCGGTTTGATCGAGCCGGCCACGCGGCAGAACGCTGGCAACGACGCGTAGGCGTTCGCCATGCCGGGGCCGCCGCGAGTGCCCGCTGGCGGCTTGAACGAGCCCGCCGACACGTTCTCCGCCAGCGTTATGGATGTATTCGGCAGCTGCAGCTTCGCGAGATCCTCGCAGGTCGCCGCGTCAGCATTGCCGATTCCAAGAGCGACCCCAAAAAACAGAGCCAGCAGCACACACGGATGTCTCACGATGGTGTTCATCTCAATCCTCTGCCCTTGTGTAGAGCCCTATGGCGCGGGACTGGTAGTCCTGGCGCCATACTGCTTTCGCAATTCGCGCTTGAGGATCTTTCCGGTCCCTGTCTTCGGAAAACCGTCAAGGAAGTCCACCGACTGCGGACATTTGTAGCGAGCCAACCGCGTACGGCAGAAATCCACCAGCTCCTGCCCGGTCACTCGTGCGCCCGGTTTCCGCACCACGAGCGCCTTGGGCACCTCGCCCCACTTGTCGTCCGGTACCGGGATCACTACGGCTTCGTACACGGCGGGGTGCGCGGCCAGTACCTTTTCGACCTCGAGCGAGGAAATGTTTTCGCCGCCGCTGATGATGATGTCTTTCTTTCGATCGACGATCAGCACATAGTTGTCGCTGTCGATCGTGGCCAGGTCACCCGTGTGAAACCACCCGTCTTGCATCGCGCTCTCGGTCGCATCGGGGCGCTTCCAGTACCCGTCCATGACGACGTCGCCACGGGCTACGACTTCGCCAATCGATTCCGAGTCGCGAGGGACATCGTGACCATCGGCATCAACGACCCGGATCTCGACGCACGGAATGGCATAGCCTGCGCGCGCCCGCCGATCGTGACGGCGTTCGTCGCCGTCACACTGGACACCCTTCTTGATGCGCGAGACCGAGAGCACGGGAGATGTTTCGGTGAGGCCGTATCCGGAAATGCACGCGCCGCCCAGTTTCTGCTCGACTTCCCGGACGAGCGTCGGAGAGGAGGCCGCACCGCCAATCATCGTGCACCGGAGACTGCTCAGGTCGTATTTCTCTCGGTCGGGACAATTCACGAGCGCATTCGCCATGGTCGGCACGAGCGCACATGCCGTGACCTTCTCCCGTTCGATGAGGCGAAAGATGTCGGCAGGAATGAATTGGTGGACCATCACATGAGTACCGCCGACGAGCGTGATGGTATGCGCTGTTCCCCAGCCGTTGGCATGAAAAAGCGGAATGGTGTGCAGCATCACCGTATCGCTCGACGTGCTCGACGCAACATCGCGCGAGGTCTGGCCGCCCGCAATCACCGTCAGGGCATGAAGGTAGATGTTCCTGTGAGTGAGCATCACGCCCCGCGGCGCGTCGCTGGTGCCGCTCGTGTAGAACAATTCGGCCACGGCGTTCTCGTCCACGTCCATGAGGTCGCGATACGCTGGCGCTGCCGTCTCTATCAACTCGTCGTAGGTGTGTGGCGATAGCCAGTCCGCCTGCGGCTCGCTGTCGAGCAGGTAGGTCCGCTCGATGCCGGGCACATCGCGGCGGAAGGCTTCGGCCAGCGGCAGCAACGCCCGCTCGACGAAGAGGAACCTGGCCCCTGAATCGTTCAAGACATAGGAAAGTTCCGGCGGCGCGAGCCGGACGTTGAGAGGCAGAAGCACGCACTCGGCTTCCAGCACGCCGTAGTACGCCTCGAGCAGGCGATGGCAGTTGGTGCTGAGGAACGCCACGCGATCGCCGGGACGGACGCCTTCTCTCCTCAGTGCGCCCGCCAGCCGGGCTGCACGATTGGCGAATTGGGCGTACGTAAATCGCTCATCGCCGCACACCACCGCCACGTCGTCTGGGAACTGCTCGCCTGCGTAGCGAAGAAACCGGATCGGCGTGAGTGGAACGTTCATGTCGCGCTCCTTCAGCGGTTGAAACCAGCGGTGCCAAAGACACTTCAGAGCGCACCGGCCATCATCTTAAAAGGGATAGCGCCCTTGGGCGATCGCCGCGTCGCCGATCCGGCGTCGCGTGGCCACGGTGTCCGTACCGGGATATTCGTTCACTCGTGCGACGGCGGTGCGGACCTGATCGACGCCTGCCATACCGGCGAGGGCGTTCGCGATCTGTTTGCCCGCGTGCGCGACCCTGTCGGCCGCATCGCTCGTGTAGACGCGCGCGACGTCCACTGCGATCGGTGACCGCTCGCTCCCGCGCGCCGTCATCTTCTCCGCGCGGCCGACCACGCTCTCGATCGCATAGCACTCGATGGCGATGTTCGCGGCGTGCGCGAGCACTTCCTGTTCGTCGCGAACGCGTGCCCCAAACGCCTGCGCCGCGGTGCTCAGCGCGATCCGGGCGAGGCGCTTGGCGCAGGCCAGCGCCCGCCGCTCGGCCCGGAGCACGGAGCCGGCTGCCTCCTCGGTGGCGTCGTCTGCAACCAGCGATTCGGCGTTCTTCAACAAACGAGTCGAGATGATGAGCCGGTTGATCTCGTTCGTGCCTTCGTAGATCCGTGTGATGCGCGCATCTCGATAGGCGCGCTCCACGGGGAATTCGCGAGAGTAGCCATTGCCGCCGAAGACCTGCACCGCTTCATCGACGGCATAGGCCAGCGCCTCACTCGTCGCGACCTTGTTGATTGAGCACTCCACCGCGAAGGCCTCGATGGTCTTGAGGACCGCCGCCGTGTCCGCGGCATCCACGGCCTCGAGCGCGTGGTCGACGTCGCCGAGTGTGCGATACACCATCGACTCGCTGACGAAGCATTGCACCGTCATCTCCGCGAGCTTCTGCTTGACGAGCCCGAACTCGCAGATGGCTTTGCCGAACTGCCGCCGTTGCCTGGCGTACGCAATGGACTGGTTGAGCGCCTGCCTGACCCCTGCGATATTTCGCGTACCGAGCTTCACCCGGCCCAGGTTCAGGATGTTGAACGCAACTTTGTGTCCTTCGCCGATCGTGCCCAGCACGTTCTCGACCGGCACCGGCACGTTGTCCAGCATCAACACCGTCGTCGAGGATCCATCGAGGCCCAGCTTCTTCTCGTCCGGGCCGCTCTCGACGCCCATGCCGCGTTCGACGATGAACGCGGTGAATTTCTCGCCGTCGACCTTGGCGAACACGGTGAAGACGTCGGCAAAGCCGCCGTTGGTGATCCACGCCTTTTGCCCGTTCAAGAGGTAATGCCGGCCGTCGGGCGTGAGCCGCGCGGTGGTCCTGGCGGCCAACGCATCGGAGCCTGAGTGCGGCTCGGTGAGCGTGTACGCCCCGATCATCTCCGCGCTGGCGAGCCTCGGCAGGTACTTCGCCTTCTGCCCGGGTGTTCCGAAGTACACGATCGGCAAGGTTCCAATCGACGTGTGTGTGCCGAGTGAACCCGCAAACGAAGGGTTGACGGCGATTTCCTCACCCACATACGCGGCGCTGATCTTGTCGAGACCCAGGCCGCCGTACGCAGCTGGAATCTCGAGCCGGAGCAGGTCGAGGTCGGCCGCTTTCTTCAGCAGCTCACGCGTCTTGACCCAGTCGTGCGCGTAGAGGCTGGCCTCGTTGGGAAGGACCTCTTTTCGCATGAACTCGGCGGCCGTCTGTCCAAACAGCCGCTGCTCGTCGGTCAGGTCCTCGCGCGTGAACAGGACGTCTGGATTCAGCGATCGAATCAAAAACGTACCGCCACCCGACACGTCTCGTACCGGTGCCACAGTTCCTCCGGTTGACAGGCTGATTGGGGCGCCAGTATAAGCGGAGGCGCATGCCTTCCATCCAGGAATTATTCGCGCTGACCGGCCGGGTGGCGATTGTGACGGGCGCATCGCGCGGCCTTGGCGAAGAGATGGCCGAGGGCCTGGCCGAAGCCGGCGCGGCGTTGATGATCTGCGCGCGCCGGGAGCAGTGGCTGACGCCCACGCTCGAGCGCTTCCGCGGCCTCGGCTTTCGAGTCGAAGGCCTTGTCGCCGATGTGTCCAATCCGGCCAACGTGCAGGCCGTGGTCGACCAGACGATGGCGGCTTACGGTCGCCTCGACATTCTCGTAAACAACGCCGGTATCTCGTGGGGAGCAGCGCCTGAGGAGATGCCGCTCGACAAGTGGCAGAAGGTGATCGACGTCAACCTCACCGGCGCGTTCCTGTTCGCGCAGGCGGCGGGTCGCGAGATGTTGAAGCGCGAATACGGAAGGATCATCAACATCGCCTCGATCTCCGGCCTGCACGCCGGGGTCAATGGCCCGCACTACGCGGCCTACGCCGCGTCGAAGGCGGGCCTCATGGGCCTGACGCGTGAGCTGGCGGCGTCGTGGGGCCGCCACAACATCCGCGTCAACGCCATCGCTCCCGGATTCTTCCGATCGCGGCTGGCCGATCCGGTTCTGCCACTGGCCGAACCGTCGATCAAATCGACAAATCCGATTGCGCGCATCGGTGCGGAAGGCGAACTGAAGGGTGTCTGCGTCTTCCTGGCATCCGATGCGTCCAACTACATCACCGGTCAGACAATCGTCGTCGATGGCGGAAGAACGGTGGCTGGTTAGAAGAAAAGTTAAAAGTTAGAAGTTAAAAGTTAGAAGTACTGGGTTCCCTCGAACTTCATTTCTGCTCTTTCTGTTTAACTTTTAACTTTTAACTTTTAACTTTTGACTTTCTCTGCCGTCGCTAACTCGAGTCTCGCGACGGTCTCGAGATGCACCTCGTCCGGTCCATCGACGATGCGCAGCGTTCGCGCATGCGCCCATGCCTGGGCGAGCGGAAAGTCGTCGCTCACGCCCCCGCCGCCATGAGCCTGAATCGCGCGATCGAGCACGCGCAGCGCCATCCGCGGCGCGGCGACCTTGATTTGCGCGATCTCTGACCGCGCGGCCTTGTTGCCCACCGTGTCCATCAGGTAGGCGGCGCGCAGCGTGAGCAGGCGCGCCTGATCGATCTCGATGCGGGATTCGGCGATGTGCGCGCGAATGGTGCCCTGCTCCGCGAGCGGCTTGCCGAATGCGACGCGGCTCTTGACGCGCGCGCACATCAGCTCCAGTGCACGCTCGGCCACACCAATGATGCGCATGCAGTGGTGAATCCGGCCGGGCCCGAGGCGCCCCTGCGCGATCTCGAAGCCTCGGCCCTCACCGAGCAGCATGTTCGACGCCGGCACTCGCACGTTGTCAAACACGATCTCGGCGTGGCCGTGCGGCGCATCGTCGAACCCGAACACCGGCAGCGTCCGCTTGATTCGAACACCGGGTGTATTCATCGGCACCAGAATCATCGACTGCTGTTTGTGCCTTGGCGCATTTGGGTTGCTGCGGCCCATGAAGATCGCGATCCGGCACCGTGGATCGCCGGCTCCCGACGTCCACCACTTGCGCCCGTTGATCACATACTCGTCAGCGTTGGGGCTCCCGGCTGAAGCCGGACGAAACTCGATCGTTGACTGGATGTTCGTGGCATCCGAAGACGCTACGTCCGGTTCGGTCATTGCAAAACAGGATCGGATTTCACCGGCGAGGAGCGGCTCCAGCCATTGCCGCTTCTGCTCTGCCGTCCCATAGCGCACCAGCACCTCCATGTTCCCGGTGTCGGGCGCCGAGCAATTGAAGATCTCGGGGGCAAACGGCATCGCGCGGCCCATGATTTCGCAGAGCGGCGCGTATTCGGTGTTGGTCAGGCCGGCGCCATATTCGCTCTCCGGCAGAAACAGGTTCCACAACCCCTCTGCGCGAGCCCTTGCTTTGAGCTCCTCGATGAGCGGGATCGGCTGCCAGCGATCGCCCCGATCGACCTCGTCCTTGAAACGTTTCTCATTCGGATAGACATGCGCCGCCATGAAGGCGGTCAGTCGCGCCTGGAGGGCCTTCACCTTGGCTGAATGCTCGAAGTGCATAGAGAGAGGCATGATACCTTTGCGCCGCATGTCTGAGCTGGTTCGTTACGAAATCCGGGATCGCGTGGCTGTCATCACCATCGACAACCCGCCCGTGAATGCCCTGGGCGCCGGTGTGCCCGAAGGCATCAGCGAGGCAGTCGAGCGCGCCTGCAAGGATGCGGCGGCGGACGCCATCGTCCTGATTGGCGCCGGAACCACGTTCATCGCCGGCGCGGACATCAACATCTTCAAGGAGTTGAAGATGCGCGAGCAGTCCCTCGAACGCTCGCAGTCGGTGCACACGCGACTGAGGAAGCTAGAGGATGCCGGCAAGCCGCTCGTAGCCGCCATCCACGGTCATGCGCTGGGCGGCGGGCTCGAGTTCGCGATGGCGTGCCATTACCGCGTGGCCATCGCCACCGCCAGGGTTGGTCAGCCGGAAGTGCACCTCGGGATCATTCCTGGCGCCGGCGGCACCCAGAGGCTGCCGCGATTGTGCGGACCGGCAATCGCACTCGAGCTGTGCACCGACGGAAAGCCGATGGCAGCCGCGCGGGCCGCACAGTCGGGCGTCATCGACGCCGTGGTCGACGGAGATCTGCTGGAGAGCGCCATCGCGTTCGCGAAAGCGCGCGCCACGGCGCACGAGCGGCGTCCCACTCGTGATGTTCAAGGCAAGATCAGCGATCCGGCCGCTGGCATCGCCGCGTGCCAGGCGATGCGCGCAGCGCTGGGCAAAACAGCGCGGGGTGCCCGTGCTCCGTTCGCAGCCGTCGATGCTATCGAAGCCTGCATCACGATGGACTTCAATGCCGGCTCACAGCGAGAAATGGAGTTGTTCGCAGACTGCGTGCTGTCGACGGAGTCGAAGGCGATGCGGCACCTGTTCTTCGCCGAGCGCGAGGCCGCGAAAATCCCAGACATTCCGAAAGACACGCCTGCCCGACCGATCGAGCGAGCCGCCATCATTGGAGCCGGGACAATGGGCGGAGGAATCGCGATGGCCTATGCCAACGCCGGCATTCCGGTTCTGCTGAAGGATGTCGATCAGGCAGCACTCGATCGCGGCATGTCGGTCATCCGCAAGAATTACGAGTCGACGATGGCAAAGGGGAAGATGACGGCGGAGGCGATGGCCAGGACGTTGGCGCTCATCTCGCCCACGACGAGCTATGTCGGGTTCGATCACGCAGACATCGTCGTCGAGGCCGTGTTCGAAAACATGGATCTGAAGAAGTCTACTTTCGCCGAGCTCGCGGCCGTGGCCCGGCCTGACGCCATTCTCGCGTCGAACACATCTACGCTCGACATCGACGAGTTGGCCGCGGCAACGGGACGGCCGGCGCAGGTCATCGGCCACCACTTCTTCAGCCCGGCCAACGTCATGAAGCTCCTCGAGATCGTCCGCGGGGGCGCGACCAGCAAAGAGGTGATCGCTTCGTCCTTGAAACTCGCGAAGCAACTGGGCAAGGTCGGGGTTGTCGTTGGCAACTGTTTCGGGTTCGTCGCCAACCGCATGCTCGCGTACTACATGCGCGAGTCGTATCTCCTGCTCGAAGAAGGCGCGAGCGTCTCGCAAATCGACAAAGCCCTGACCGATTTCGGGCTTCCTGTCGGGCCTTTCGGCATGCAGGACATTGCAGGCATCGACGTCGGCTGGCGCATCCGGCAGCACCTGAAGTCGGCCGGAAAGACACGCGCAGAAGGACCACAGTCCGCAGTCCCAGATCGTCTTTACGACATGGGCCGCTACGGTCAGAAGACCGGCGCAGGATGGTATCGGTACGAGCCCGGAAGCCGGACGCGCATTCCCGATCCGATCGTTGACGAAGTTGCCGCGGACGAGGCGGCGAAGCGCGGTGTCACGCGGCGCACGGTATCGGACGAGGAAATCATCGCGCGCATCATGACGGCCCTGGCGAACGAAGGCGCCCGGGTCCTCGAAGACGGATTCGCGATTCGCGCCAGCGACATCGACGTCGTGTATGTGAACGGGTTCGGCTTCCCCCGCCACCGCGGCGGTCCGATGTTCTACGCCGATAGCGTGGGTTTGCCGGTTGTTCTGGCGCGCGTCAATGAATACCGCCGGCAGTTCGGCGATTACTGGGAGCCATCGCCGTTGCTCGAGAAGCTGGCACGCGAAGGCCGTGGCTTCCACAGCGACGCGTCATGACGGTCGTCGATCTGGCGCAGCTCGGCGGGCTGGTGGGACGGGAAGTCGCCGTCAGCGACTGGCTGGAGATCACTCAGGACCGCATCAATGCATTTGCAGACGCGACCGACGATCATCAGTGGATCCACGTCGATCCTGTCCGCGCCAGCGCCGAAACGGCATTCGGCACCTCGATCGCTCATGGATTCCTGACGCTGTCGCTCGTCAGCGCGCTGATGCGAGACGCCGTTACTGTTGACGGTTTGCGCATGACTCTCAACTATGGCCTCAACCGCGTGAGGTTCGTATCACCGGTGCCGGCTGGTTCCCGTATCCGCGCCCGAATAGCGCTCGGGAAGGTTGACGACATGGGAGACAGCACGCAGGCCACGTGGAACGTCACGATCGAGCGTGCGGGCGGCGAGAAACCTGCGGTCGTCGCAGAGTGGATCGTTCGCTACTATTCGCGCTAGGGCATATGGCGCACGAGGTTGATCCCGACACCAGGCCGGTCCGCGCCGGCGAGGAGCTCGGCTGGACTCGACTGGAAGCATGGCTGCGTGAGAGGCTTCCCGCGTCGGCGATCGCCGGACTCGATCTCCGTAACCGAATGGAAGTCTCGCAGTTTCCAGGCGGCCACTCAAACCTGACGTATCGGGTGCGCTTTGGCGGGACTGATCTCGTGGTCCGGCGGCCGCCGTTCGGCCCGGTGCCCCCTACCGCGCACGACATGGCGCGCGAGTATCGGTGGCTGTCGGCGGTGCATCCCGTCTTTCCGCTGGCGCCCCGCGTGTACGCCCTCTGCGAGGATTCCGCCGTTATCGGGTCCATTTTCTACGTGATGGAGCGGCGACACGGTATCGTCGCGCGCGACGAAGAGCCGCTGCCGATCAGGAACCAGCCGAACGTCCGCCGAGCTGTCAGCCTCGCGGTCATCGACGCGCTGGCCGACTTGCACGCCATCGACATCACGGCCGCCGGACTGACACATCTCGGCAAGCCTGCAGGCTTTGTCGAACGACAGGTGCGCGGGTGGACTGATCGGTGGAACCGATCGAAGACCGCTGAGGTGCCCGACATGGAGGCGCTCGCGCATTGGTTGATCGAGTCGCTGCCTCCGAATCCGGAGCAACCAGCGATCGTCCACGGAGACTTCAAACTGGACAACTTGATGTTCGACCCCGGCGATCCAGGCCGTCTCGTGGCCGTGTTCGACTGGGAGATGGCGGCGCTCGGCGATCCCCTCGTCGATCTGGGGATCCTGCTCGCGTACTGGTCAGCGAACGCGGCGTCCAAACGCGACACCCTCGCAACAGTGACCACCCTGCCAGGCTGGCTGACGCCGGGTGAACTCGTCGAGCGATATGCCGCGCGCAGCGGCCGTAACCTGACAACGTTGAGATTCTTCGAGGTGTTCGCGCTGTTCAAGATCGCGGTCGTGATTCAGCAGATCTACTCTCGATTCGTGAAGGGTCAGACCGCCGACCCGCGTTTTGCCAATTTTGGCGATCGGGTCACATTTCTGGCAGGGCGGGCAGCGGCGTTGTTATAGCGCTCTCCAGCGGTCCCATGTCTGGTTTCCGCAGGAGTAAAGCCGAGCTTGCGGCGGTACTTCCGCACGCAATCTCATCGTGGCGCGCCGCTTGCTTCGCCACGTCAGGTGGCGAAACGTACCTCAACCCATCGGCGGCCGGTTGTTGAGTCGTTGTCGCATTGGCGCAGGTCGCGGCGCAGAGGCAGGTCACACGCACGACTCCGCGGTACCACGCCCGATCCAGTCCAATCGGCGCTCGCGGCGCGACTGAGATACGTCGGCCAGTTGACTGCTGGCATTCGTCGCGTCGGTTCACCTGGACGTTTTCGATATCTCCGACCGGATGGGAAATCGGTCGACAGGGCGTCCCGTGAGCGCATCCTCTCCCTGGCAATCCCTCCGGCCTGGACCCACGTCTGGATTTGTCCCGACCCGAATGGACACCTGCAGGCCGTCGGCCGCGACGCCAAAGGCCGCAAGCAGTACCGCTATCATCGACGATGGCGCGAGATCCGCGACGAGGCGAAGTACGGGAGATTGATTGCGTTCGCGAAAGCGCTGCCGGCAATTCGAGCACGCACGAGGGCGGACCTCAAGCGTCCTGGCCTGACTCGGTCACGGGTGCTCGCAGCCGTGGTCGAACTTCTCGAGAAGACCCTGATCCGGATCGGCAACGAGGAGTACGCTCGCGACAACCGGTCCTATGGGCTCACGACGCTGCGTGACACGCATGCCAGAATTGAAACCTCTGCGGTCCGATTTGTGTTTCGGGGCAAGAGCGGAAAGGAACACCAGATCACGTTGCACGATCGGCGGCTGGCAAGGATTGTCAAAGACTGCCGCGACCTTCCAGGGCGGGAACTGTTCCAGTACATCGACCCGCACGGCAACCGTCGGAGTATCGGCTCAGGAGACGTCAATCAGTACGTCCGCGAGATCACGCGGCAGAATTTCACCGCGAAGGACTTTCGCACCTGGGCGGGGACTGTTCTGGCGGCGAGGAGTCTGGCCGCAATTCGCCTGGATCACTCCGGAAAGATAACAAAGCGCGATCTGGTTCGCGCGGTGGAATCGGTCGCGGATCGCCTTGGCAACACCAAGGCCGTCTGCCGAAAGAGTTATATCCATCCGGCAATCATCGACGCGTATCTGGAAGGCGATACGATCCGGCTCGGGCGAACCGGCACGAATGCGAGCTGGCTCTCGGCGGACGAGCGCGCCGTGTTGGCGTTCCTGGAACGCCGGACCCGACAGGCAAAGATCGCCTGAACGGAAGGGCGAAGCCGGACATCGGAAAGAGCCAGCCGACTCTACTCCTGCCGCAGCGCCAGCACCGGATCGATCGTGGCCGCGCGCCACGCCGGAACCGCGCATGCCGCGAGCGTCGTGACCACGAGCGCAATCACCGCGAGCGCGTACGACGGCGGATCCCCGGGCTGGACCCCGAACAGGAACGACGAGAGCACGCCGCGCATTGCCACCGCTCCGGCAAGCCCGAGCGGAACCGCAATGGCGAGCATCCACGCGCCCTGCCGGAGAATGAGCGTCATGACCTCGCGCGCGGTGGCGCCGAGGGCCATCCGGATCCCGATTTCGGGGACGCGCCGCGCGACCGACTCGGCGACGACCCCGTAGATCCCCACCATCGCGAGCACGAGGGCAATGACCGAGAACGCACCGACGAGCTGTAGCGTGAATCGCCGCGGCGCCGTCGCGCGGCGGAGCGTCTCCTCCAGCGTCTGAATCCTGACGAGCGCCTGCTCAGGATCGACCTGGCGCATGATCGACCGCACGGCGGGCACGAGCGCGGCCGGATCATCGACGGTGCGAATGAGCAGGTTGTTCACGTGGAAGTTCGTTGCCTGCACGCTCGGAAAGTAGACGGTCGGGCCGGGCGTCTCCTCGAGGCCTGTCCGGCGCACGTCGCCGACAATGCCGACGACCTCGAACCGCTTCTCGCCCGGCGTTTCGATGAGTTGTCCGACCGCATGCCCGCCCGGCCAGAAGTGCTGTGCCGCCGCCGCGCTCAGGATCGCGACGCCTGGACTCGCGGCCGTGTCGCGTCCGTCGAAGAACCGGCCCGCGACGAGCGATCCGCCAAGTGCTTCGAGATATCCCGGGCTGACACTGTCCACGCCGATGTCGACCTGGCGACTGGCGTCGCCAGCCGGACGCATGACGGTTCCCAGGCCGGCGCCGAGCGGCTTGGCGCCGATACCCGCGGCGACAACGCCCGGGAGCGCCCGGACGCGCGACACGAGCTCGAGGTCGGATGACACCGCGCCCGCGCGCGCGAAGTCCTGGCTGGAACCCGAGAGCCCGACGCTGAGCGTCCGGCTCGGATTGAACCCGAGCGGCAGCGCGCCCACCGCGCGCACCGTCCGCACGAGGAGCCCCGCGGCGACGACGAGCACGAGCGCGAGGGCGATTTCCGTGATGGCCAGAACGTGCCGGACGCGCCGGCCCGCGAACCCGGCGTCGGCGCCGCCAGATCTCGGCACACGGGCCCAAGCGTCTCCGGAGATCGACAGGCACGCGATGAGACCGCACGCGAGGCTGACGGCGAGGCTCACGCCGAACGAGAAGATGAGGACACGGAGGTCGATCGAGATCTCGGAGATCCGCGGCAGTTCAACCGGAGCAAGCCGCAGGAGCCACGGCAGCGCGAGGTACGCCATGAGCAGTCCGCCAGCACCCGCGATGCTGCCGAGACACACGGCCTCGGTGATCGTCTGACGCACGAGATGTCCCCGGCTCGCGCCCAGGGCCACGCGCGTGGCGAGCTCGAGACGGCGCCCCGACGCGTGGGCGAGCAGCAGGTTGGCCACGTTGGCGCATGCGATGACCAGGACGGCCGTAGCTGCAGCGAGCAGGAGCCAGAGCAGCGTCCGCGCGTCTGCGACGGTGATATCGAGCAGGTTCGATAGGAGGATGCCCCTGCCTGCGTTCGCGCGCGGGTACGCGTCGGCGAGCCGGCGCGCCATGACGTCGAATTCCGCGCGGGCCGTTTCTATTGAAACGCCGGGAGCCAGCCGGCCGATCGCCCGCCGGTAGCGGGGCCTCCGCTCCCGCGAGTCCGGCACATCGGGCACCCACGCGGCCGCCTGCTCTCCCCAGCCCATGTCCGTGAAGCCGAAGCCTCGCGGCATCACGCCGACGATTTCCACAGGCGTGCCGGCAAAGCGGGCCGTAGTACCGACCACGTCGAGCCGTCCTGAGAACTGCTGCTGCCACAGCTCGTACCCGAGGATGATCGCCCGTGGCAAAGGCGCAGCCTCCGGACGTTGGGCTGCAGGCGTGTGGTAGTACGTCCGGAGGGCCTCGAAGTCGCCCGACACAAGCAAACGGCCGAGCATCGGCTGCGTCCCGAACATGTCGAGGAGCCCCTCCGAGACCGACATCGCATAAATCCACTCGGGATCGCCGTGCGCGATGAGCGTCCCCGGCCGCCCGCCATAGATGCCGATCGCGTCGAGCGTCTTCGTCTGCGCCGCCCAGTCCACGAAATTGCCGGGCGAGACATCGGTCGCCGATCGCTCCGGCGCGGGGCTGACCTCGAAGATCCGGACGAGGCGTTCGGCTGATGGGTACGGGAGCCGCCGGATCAACACGCCGTTCACGACGCTGAACGCCGCCGTGTTCAGACCGATGCCGACGGCAAGCGTAACGAATGCGCTGATGGCCAGGGCAGGCCTGCGGCGGAGCATCCGGAGCCCGTAGCGGGCGTCACGGACGAGCACGTCCAGGTGCTCGCGTGGTCCGCGGCGCACGAAGTCCCAGATCGTCCGCAGCCAGAGACCAGCCACCGACCGACGGCTCGCCGTTCTGGCCGCGGCCTCCTGGTCTTCGAAGTCCGCGCGCAGCTCGTCGCCGAAGTCGCCGCGAAACTCCGACGGGAACAGCCGGAGGAGCGCGGCGAACACCCGATCCCGCGTCGGTGTGCGAGCCATCCTTTACCCTCCAATCGGTCCGATCAGCAGCCGCTTCGCGTGCGCCGCCACGACCATGTCGCGCAGCCGCTCGGCCTCGGCCAGCGCGACCCGCCGCCCGAACGGCGTCAACCGGTAGGCCCTGCGGCGGTCGGTGGACGCGGCGGCGGACTCACGGACCAGGCCGTCGGCCAGCAGCCGCTTGACGATGCCGTAAAGGGTGCCGGTGCCGAGGCGGACCTCGCCGCCGGTGCGGGCCTCGACTTCCTTCATGATCGCGTAGCCGTGCGCGTCGCCGTCGGCGAGCGCCAGCAGCACGTGAAACACCGCAGGCGTCAGCGGCAGATGGTCTTCGGCCCGCCGGCCCTTCTCGTCGCGTCCTCGGTCGTGGCTCGCCATGTCGCGACACGATATGTCGCGATGCGACGTATTGTCAAGTACGAGAAAAAAGGTTCTACAGGGTTCTGCGAGGTTCGACAGGGTTCGTTCATGGTTCTTCGGGGTTCACGAACGTCGCCGAACGAACCTCGTAGAACCTGGCAGAACCCGGTAGAACCTTGTAGAACTTACTTGATCGCGACGATGCGCCGGATCATGCCGTCGCTCTTGGTGAGGACGTAGAGGTTGCCGTCGTGGTCCTCGGCGAAACGCAGGTCCACGCGCCCCCGGCCGGAAACGGCGCCGGCGCCCGGCATCGCATCACCGACACCGCCGCGCGAGTGGAATGTCTCCTCGACGAGACCGCGCAGACCTGCATCCACCTCGTGCATGGTCGCGAGCGTTGTCGGGTTGCCATCGTCGGCCGCCACCACGTCCTTGATGTCCGCGTACCAGACATGACCCGTCGTAATGTCGCCGAACAGGAGCTTGTCTTTCAGTGCCGGAACCTTGCTGCCGCGGTAGATCACACCACCTGCGATCGCATCGCCGCCGCTCGAGATGTGCGCATAGGCAATCACCGGATAGATCGGCTTGACCGTGCCGCGCGCGATCGTCTCCGTGATCTGCCACGGGATCGTGTCGTCGGCCGGCACATCCTTCATGCCTTCGAGCGTCATGACCTGCGGTCCTTCACGCAGGGGATAGCCGTAGTTGGCGCCCTTCTTGATGATCACCACCGTCTCCCAGTGGGTCAGCCCGATGCTGAAAGCGAACAACCGCGGCGCGCGGGGCTGGGCGGGATCGACATCCCAAGCGAGCCGATGAGGATTGCGCAGGCCCACTGCCCAGATCTCTTTCCGCGCCCCGTCAATGGAGGTGAAGGGGTTGTCGTTGGGTATGCGGTAGCGCCCGTTCGCGCTCACCGTGCTGGTGCCGGTGTACTCGCGGAGGTCAGGAATGATGCGCAGGATCTTGCCGCTCAAGTTGTCGAGCCGCTGCGGAGTCATCCGGCGAATATCTTTCTGTTCGCCGGTGCCCGAGTCGCCGACGCCGACGTACATCACGCGCCAGTCCGGGTCGCCGCGCCTGGCGACTGGATTGAACGTCATCTCGCCGAGCGGGTGAATAGGAGAGGCGAGCTGCATTCGCAGCAGTTCACGTGCCGTGCCTTCGAACGTCGTATTCCGGATGTTGGTGTCGGTCCATTCGATCATCACGGCTTCGCGGTTGATCATCGCGCCCGGCCACGTCGGCGTCACGTTGGTTGGCGTCGCGCGATAGCCCGAGAGGTCGAGGCCGCGCGCAACGCCTGTCCCGGGTTCAGCGGGCGCTTCGATCGTCGGATCCTCCATGTGGATCGTGTAGAAGATCCCATTGCGCGCATAGTCAGGATCGAAGACGACGTTGATGAGGCCCGTCGCGAAGTTGCGCTGGAAGGTGAACCTCTTGAACAGTCCCGGGCGCCCTTCGAGGCCGTTGAAATCGAGGTACTTCGTAAACTGCTTCGTCTGCTTGTCGAGGATGTACAGCGGGCCGTTGAGATCGTTGACGAAGAATCGCCGGCCGCCCGGCTCGTCGCGCAGGAAGTTGACGCGCGCCAGCTCGGCTCGCGTGCTGTTGTCCGTGTTGTCCGCCGTGATGGGCATCTGCACGTAGTCGGTCAACTGCAGGATCGGCTTCGGCTTCGTGTCGGACGCCGGCGCCGCCGCAACCGTGACGCTCTTGTTGGCCGCCACCGCGCGAAGGAAATTGACGACGCTCCAGATCTCGGTGTCCGACAGCCGGCCTTCCCATCCGGCCATCATCGAGGGCGGCACGCCCTTCTTGATGGCGGTGAAGATCTCGCCGTCGGTCGAACCGTGATCCCACTGGCTGTCGGTCAGATCGGGCGGCTGCTTGCCGCCCTGCTCTGCAATGATCGAGATGGCGATGCCTGCCTTCGCTGCTCCCTGCGCCATGTTGCCGTGACACGCGGCGCAATTGGTGTCGTACGCCCGCTTGCCAACGCCGAGCGACTCCGGCGTCGAGCCAACGGGGTTCGCGAGCTTCGCGGCTTCGGGGTTCTGCACGCCCTGCCGGGCGAGTGCGCCGCCGCCGATTGCGACGGTGACGAGCGCCAGAGTGATCACGTGACGTGGATGCATGTGCTCAATGTCTCTTTCGTGGCTTCCGCCAAGTGTGTAATTCGACGACCGGGGTCTGACCCCAGCCCATTCGACGACCGGGGTCTGACCCCGGGGGATCAAGGCGCGAAATCCTCTTCGAAGAACTCGAGACTCACGCGCGTTCCCGCGGCTCGCCGGTCGGCCTCCTGCCGGCGAAGCTCCACGCGCCGGATCTTTCCCGAGATCGTTTTCGGCAGCTCGCAAAACTCCAGCCGCCGAATGCGCTTATAGGATGCCAGACGGCCGCGGCAAAATTCGAAGATCTGCCGTGCGAGCTCAGGCGAGGGCTCCCGTTCGGCAATCAGGGTGACAAACGCCTTCGGTACGGCGTGCCGCACAGGGTCGGGGCTTGGCACCACGGCGGCCTCGGCCACCGCGGGATGCTCGATCAGAATGCTCTCGAGTTCAAACGGACTGATCCGGTAGTCCGAGGCTTTGAACACATCATCGGCGCGGCCGACATACGTGAGGTAGCCGTCCTCATCACGCATCGCGATATCGCCCGTGCGATAGTGATCGCCGGATGTCACCCCGCCAGCCTCGCGGACACTATCCGCGTACCCCTGCATCAGGCCTCCGCGCCCGGCGACCGTGTTGAGACAGATCTCCCCTTCGTCGCCGATCGTGCCGTCAGCGTTGATGAGATCAATCCGATATCCCGGCAGAGGGCGGCCCATCGAGCCGATCTTGATGCGCTGGCCCGGAGGGTTGCCAATCAGCGCAGTTGTTTCCGTCTGTCCGAATCCGTCGCGGATCGTGAGTCCCCACGCGGCCTTGACCTGTTCGATCACTTCTGGATTCAACGGCTCGCCGGCACTCGTCACTTCTCGGAGAGAGACCTTGTAAGTGGCCAGCGGCTCTTGAACGAGCATTCTCCATACGGTCGGCGGAGCACAGAGCGTAGTGATGTTGTATTTCACGAGCGCATCCAGGATGGCACGCGGCTGAAACTTCCGGTAGTTGAACGCGAAGACCGTTGCACCGGCGTTCCATGGCGCAAAGACGCAGCTCCAGGCGTGCTTCGCCCACCCCGGCGAACTGATGTTCCAGTGGACGTCTCCCGGCTGCAGCCCCAGCCAGTACATCGTCGACAGGTGGCCGACCGGATAACTCTGGTGCGAATGAAGCACCAGCTTCGGCTTGGCCGTTGTCCCTGATGTGAAGTAGAGGAGGAGCGCATCGTCGCGACGCGTCTCCCGCTCTGGCACGAACGCGGCACTCGCCGCGAGAGAGCCGCTCAGGCTCTGCCATCCATCGGGTGTCGGTTCGCCCACGCTGATTCGTGTAAACGACTGCCGGATGTCCGCAAACTTCGAAGAGTCGCCCGCCGCCGCAACGACATGCGACACGCGGCCTCGCTCGAAGCGATCGCGAATGTCTTCCGGTGCCAGCAACGTCGTCGCCGGAATCACGACAACGCCGAGTTTCATGCATGCCAGGAGCGTTTCCCACAGCGCGATCTCGTTTCCCAGCATCAGCAGCAGGCGATCGCCACGCTTCATTCCGAGCGTGTGGAAGAATGACGCCACTCGACTGGAACGTTCCGAGATTTCCTGAAACGTGGACACCCGCGTGGTGCCGTCGTCCTCGACGACGACGAGTGCCGGGCGCGTGTTCCCCGCCGCGATCACGTCGATATAGTCGAGTGCCCAGTTGAACGTCTCCATCGAGGGCCATCGGAAGGCGTCCACCGCCGTGTCGTAGTCAGTCCGATGCGCGAGGAGAAAGTCGCGCGCGGCCAGGAATGGATGAGCGGTCATGACGGCCCTTGACTGGACACCAATACTGGCACGGAATAGTCCTGATGAAGACGGCTCTCCTCATCGGCGTGCTGGCTTTGACCCTGACCTCGTCACTGCCCGTGGCGATGATTCGCTTGACCAGCGACGACGGGCAAGCGGCGACCGAGCGATCAAACGACAGCACTGCCCGCATCCGTGGACGTGTGTTTGCCGCCGACACCGGCAAGCCGCTGGCCGGCGCGATCGTCGCACTCGTCAACACCCGCGCCTCGAATCCGACCGAGCGCCAGGGGAAATGGATCAGGACCGATGCGGATGGACGATGGGAAGCAGCGGACTTACCCGCCGGCGGGTACACGCTGAGCGTTTCAAAAGCCGGATACCTGAAGATCGAGTACGGACAAAAGCGCCCATTCGAACGCGGCAAGACGCTCGACGTCGCACCCGGCCAGCTGCTCGATCGGATCGACCTCACGCTACCCCGGTCGGGCGCGATCACAGGACGCGTGTTCGATGAATTCGGCGACCCCGCTGCGGCTGTTTTCGTCCGCGCTCTGCGACAGCGGTACGTCAACGGACGTCGCGAACTGACGCCGCTTGCGGAAGCTCTCGAAGGACTGGCGAACGGCGGAGGCGATCTCACCGATGATCTCGGCCAGTTCAGGATCTACGGGCTGGCGCCTGGCGACTACTTCGTGTCGGCGTGGTTCGCCCCGCCAGGTGAAGCGGCGGCTGCGCTCGGTTATCCACCGATCTACTACCCGGGCACGCCTTCGGCCGGTGAGGCGCGCCGCATCAGGATCGGACTTGGTGAAGAGACGCAGAACATCGACCTCACGCTGGTCAGCGCCCGCTATGCGATCGTGGCGGGAACCGTGCTCAATTCGCTCAATTCGCCGGCGAGCGCTTCCATTCAGCTCGTGACCGCCGATTCTGTGGCCGGTGAGCCGGTGGCGCCGACCAGAGCTGCGTCCAACGGGACGTTCACGCTGCGGAGCGTGCCACCCGGCGACTATCGGCTGAACGTGTACGACGTGCGGCCGGTGCCGGGAGCTCCGGAGTTTACGTCCGTTCCTGTTTCCGTCAGCGGAGAGGACCTGACTGCGTTGGCGATCGGGACAGCTGCGGGCGCTGTCGCCACCGGCCGCGTCGTCCTCGAGGACGGGACGAAGCTGGGTGCTTCCCTGTTCGTTCGCAGCGTCACGACGATCGCCAGTGCGCCGACATTCTCGAACCTGTCAGTCGGTGTGAATCCCGACCTGACCTTTGAGGTTTCCGGTCTGGCCGGCCGCCAGACGTTCCGCACGGGACTCCTTCCAGAGGGCTGGTTCCTCAAATCGGTCACGCACGATGGCGTCGACATCACCGACACGGGTTACGACTTCAGAGCGGGACAGCGGATCTCGGGTATCGAGATCCGTCTGACACGACGTGCGACGAACCTGTCGGGGACAGTGCTGGAGGACTCCGGCAAGCCGGTAGGCGATTACACCCTCGTCGCGTTTTCGACAAACGCCGACAAATGGGGATACCAGACTCGGTTCGTCCGCAGCACGCGGCCGGACCAGGACGGCAAGTTCACGATTCGGGCCTTGCCACCGGATGAGTACTTCGTTGTTGCGCTCGAATACTTGGAGACGGGTCAGGAGTTCGACCCTGAGCAGCTGGTCAACTGGAAGGCCGTGGCCACGACGGTCACACTACGAGACGGGGAGGCGAAGACGCTATCGCTGAAGCTCGCGCGATAGAGCTCAGCACACAGCCACTTAGTGGGTCATCGAGTAGAGCAGCACATTGATGCCCACGGCGTACGCGTCGACCGAGAACATCTGGAAGTAGCGCGGATCCATGCCTTCACGCTCCCAGCCATCCGCAATGTCGGTGTTGTGGGTCGAGAGGACCATCAGGCGGCCATGATCGTCGGCGATGCCTCGCACGTGCACCTGCGCACTGTCGGGGCCCTGCTCAGACGTATCGCCGCCGGTCCTCCACCAATAGCTGATGCCCGGGATCTGCGGAACCTTCTTCAGCGTGAACCTCGTGTTGAACATCGGATGCGTCGGGGGCAAATCGACGAAGCGATACTGCGTCTCGGGCAGCACCTTGGCCATCTCCTGCTCGAAGTTCTGCCAGGCAAACGTTCCCCAGGAATCGTCCGACCAGAGGAATCCCCCCTTGAGCAGGTACAGCCGCATCCGTGCCGCGTCCTCTTCGGTGAAGTACAGCGATTCGGCCTGCCACAACATCACGAATGGGCATTTGAAGAGGGCATCGTCTGTCGGCCTGACGATGAGCGGCAGCGGCTGACCGTCCGGACCCTTGCTGACCGTTGTGGTGGTCAGCTCCGAGACTCGTGTGCTGAAGTTGTAGTCAGCATCGGGATAGTCAGTGAGCCAGGCGCGACCGCGATACGCCAGGCGGCAGAAGTGCCAGGACCCGTCGAAGCTCTCGCTGGTCGCGACAGCCGGCGAGACGTAGCGCCCGCCCCCTCCAAAACGTCTCTGACCGTCAGCCGTCACCACCGCAAGGACCACGGCCAGAAGCGTGAGCGCCGGATTTGTGATCCGTTTCGACCCCATCGTTCTGAGCATGAAGGCTCTCAAATACGGAGCTTAGCGCGCACGCGGCCTACACACAAGTGGACCATAGTGTCGTTCCCAGTCTGAGATCTGTGCCTGGCGTCTACACTAGCGATCGTGGACAACATCACGCATTCGCTTTTCGGATGGACACTCGCGCGCGCAGGCCTCGGCCGCCGCGTTCCCTACGCGACGGCGACGCTGATCCTCGCCTCGAACGCGCCCGACATCGACATCGTCGCAGGCCTTCGCAGCGGCGTCGACTACCTCGCCGTGCATCGAGGACCGACGCACGGTCCGCTCGGCGTAATCGGCCTTGGCCTGGTCACAGCGGGCATCATCTCGGCGTGGGCTCGACTGCGTTCGCGGGGACGTGATGCGGATATCGAAGATGACACCACAGGCCATTTCACTCGCTGGTGGGCGCTCGCGACGGTTGGGATCGTGTGTCATGTGCTCATGGATCTTCCGACCTCCTACGGCACGCGGCTCCTCAGCCCGTTCGTGTGGACGTGGTACGCGTTGGACTGGATGCCGATCGTGGACGTGTACCTGTGGCTGGTGCTGAGCGTTGCGCTCATCGCCGGATCGATGACGCGACGAGAGCGTGTCGCCGTGGTCGCGCTCGGCCTGATGGCGTTCGACTACGCCGCGCGTGCGACACTCCACGAGCGGGCACTCACGAACGGCGCATCATTCAACGCGGCAGGGATGCACGCGCCGTGCGCCACGGCCCCGACATTCGTCGCGCATTCGGGAGCCATCGACCGAGGCCCGGTCGGTACCGACTCATGCGTCGAGGCCGCGGCGCTCCCGACGTTCTTTTCACCCTTCAGCTGGCGCATCGTCCGTCGGCAACCGAACGGCTACGAGCTGAGCGACCGAAACCTCCTGAGCCCACAAGCAATGGAGCACTCCACCCGGCTCGTGAGCGACAGCGGCCCCGATCTGTTCCGTGCCCGCACGACTCGGGCCGGACTCGTCTTTCTCGACTTCGCGCGCTTCCCCCTCGCGCGGATCTCGCCGCGGACGCCGGCGCTCACGACCGTGCGGCTGTTCGACGCGCGCTTCGTCATGATGCCCTCGGGCGCCGAGGACATTGCGACGAGCGCGCGCCTCTCAGTCATTGTCACGTTTGACGGATCGGGCCGGATCGTGGACGAGCGCTTCGGGAATTGAACGCCTGACCACCTACTTCTTCTTGCTCGGTGCGTCGTCCGCCTTCAAGTCGCCGAGCGCGTACTGCATCCCGGCAAGCAGGTGCTCCATCATCGGCTTGATCGCGTAGATGCGTTCGTCGTGGCCGATCGCCATGTAAAACAGGCGGCCCTGCCCGTCACGCTTGATCCAGCTCAGGCCGAAGTCGTGATCGGGTCGCGGACTGCTCTCCTTCAGCCGATCCATGAAACTCATCTTGTCGTAATTGATGCTCGTCAGCACGTGGACGTTCTCGCGGGAGAACGAGTTGATGCTGAACGTGTACGTCTCGTCGTAGACGTCGAAGTCCTGCCCGTTGAACATTTTCGTCAGCGGGCTGGCCTTGTCGTCGATCTTGACGACGATGTGCTGCGGGTTGAGCCAGTGGAACTTGAACCAGCCGCCGATCATGTTGTCCCAGTCGGACCAGCTTCCGCGGCCGTTGTCGCGGCCCGGCGTGCCGACGTACTGATTCGCGGCCGTCGCAACCGGCACGATGCCGTTGGCGAACGCAGCCTGCGCGACTTTTCCGGTCGACGCTGGATCGAGCTGCTTGTACCAGGCAGCGCTCACGGCTTCCATGTCGGCCTTCGTCAGCGTCAGATCGTTAGCCTGGAGCTTCTTCTCGCTGAGCCCCCACGACCACCGAAGGATCACTGACGCGAGCGTGCCGCCAGGACCGTTTGCGAAGCCGCCCCGGCCGCCACCGCGACCGGCGCCTGCGCCCTCGTCGTTCGGGCAGGGCGAGTGATAAGAATCTCCCGTCGCATGAATGCCCGCCACGCCCTTGCCGCTGCGTACGAACTCGACGAACGCGGCGCGACGCGCGTCGGTGGCCGCCTTATCTCCGGCCTTGTCGAGGAAGCAGCCGGTGGTGCTCGACAGGAAGATCGCGTCGTACTGTTTCAGGTTGTCGGCCGTGAACACGGCCGGATCCCACGACGTATCGGACGTCCACGCCCCCGTCTTCTTGCCCAGTTCCTCGATGGCCTTCGCCGCGAGGGGGATGGACGAATGCTGGAATCCCGCCGATGGGATGCGCGAGAAGATCAGCACTTTGTGGGCTTTCACTGGCTTGGCCGGCGCAGCCGTCGGGAGCGCCGCCATCATCTGCTCGACGTCGCTCGGGCACGGAACGGTCGGCTGCTGGCTGCGTCCACCGCACGGATCGTTCAACCCGGGTGTCGGCGCGCCAGCGACGAACTCCGTCGGCCCGCGACCGCCGCCAAACCCTCTGCCGCCCGCAGCGCCCGGCGCTCCGGCGCCGCCAGCAGCTGCTGGCGCCGGCTGTCCAAGCGCCGCGTTGAGCGCCGTCGAGAGCTGTTCCTGCGTCACCGAACCGGACTTTTGCGCATCAGCCGCGTCGTACCACACGTCGAACGCGGTCTTGAGCTCGGCTGCCGTGACCGACCCGTCCTTGTCGGCGTCGAAGATCGTGAACAGTTGCGGGCCGACCCCAGAGCCCCCGCCACGACCGGGGCCGCCCGCCGGTGCCGGCGCTTGTGCGGCTGGCGCTGGCGCCTGGGCTTTCATCGCAATCGGCGCTACGCCGATGATCGCCGCCGCACCGACGCACGCCGCGGTTTGCATCACGAATTTCCACTGGACTGACATACGGTCTCCTTCCGGCATCTACAAGGTTCTGCAGGGTTCTACAAGGTTCTACGGGGTTCGTTCTTAGGTTCTAAGGGTTCACGGTCGTCGCCGAACGAACCTGGTAGAACCTAGCAGAACCTGGCAGAACCTCGTAGAACCTTTGGTGGCCTATAATCCGTCGCTATGACCCATCGTCGTGATGTGCTCAAGGCAGGGGTGGCGGCACCGTTCGGTCTGCTGGCCTTCGCCGGTCACGAGGCCGAAGCCGCATCGCCGGGCTCGCCGCCGCCGTACACGCTCTCCATCAACATCGAGATCATGTTCAACGCCGGGCGGGGCAATCCGCCGATGCCACGCGCCGATCGCATCCGCGCCGTCGCCGCGAACGGATTCAAAGCATACAGCTACTGGAATGCTCCTCCAGAAGAGCGCAAGGCGATGATACAGGCGCAGCAGCAGACGGGGCTCAAGTGTGTCAGCCTGGTGGGCACCGGCAACGCGGGGGGCACGACGGGCTTCACCAAGCCCGGCGCTCAGGACGCTTTGCTGGCAGAAATCAAAGAACGTGTGGACATTGCGAAAGAGTTCGGCACGCAGCCGGATTTGATCAGTTTCGTCGGCATCATCCAGCCCGATGTTCCGTGGGAGACGCAACGGGCGCAAGTCGTTGAGGGCCTGAAGCGCGCCGGCGATATCGCCGCGGCCGGCGGTGTGACGATTGCCGTCGAGCCGCTCAGCGTGAATCCCAACCAACCGCGGCGTGCGCTCGATCGGTGCGTTGAAGCCTTCCCCGTGATCAAGGACGTCAATCATCCGAACGTGAAAATCTGCTTCGACATGTACCATCTGCAGCGTACCGAGGGAAATCTCGTCGTCAGTCTTCGCACCGGCCTGCAGGACAAGCTGATCAAGCTCGTGCAAGTCGGCGACAACCCGGGACGGCTCGAACCGGGCACGGGCGAGATCAACTATCCGTTCATCTTCAAGGAACTCCGTCGCCTCAACTGGACCGGGTACGTCGATACCGAACACGGCACGTCGAGCACCGCCGAGTACGCGATGAACGTGGTCCGAAAGATGGCCGAGGAGAACTGAAGGACGGCGTGTCGCGTCCCAATCACAGCCCGTTGAGAAACGCGCGCGCGTCCCGGACCTCCGGGCGTTTGGATTCCTTGTCCACCTGACTGAGGAGCGTGCGATAGTAGCCGGCCGCTTTGTCACGCCGTCCGGATCGTACGGCCGCAAGCGCCGCGCCGGCCAGGCTGTTGAAGCGGTTCGGCGATTCCATGAGCGACGATTCAAAGGCCTTCAACGCCTCCCCGGGTCGATCGAGATCGAGCAGCAAGTCGCCGAGTAGCTCCCGCGCCGGCAGCACTGGGCCCGGTGTGACCGGGTGCTTGCCAACCTTTTCCTCGAGCTCGGCGGCCGCGGCCGCCTGCGTCAGCGCTTCGTCGTTTCGCCCTTCGCTCCGCGATACCCAGGCGCTGGCCGCGAGACGCATCGATTCCACCTGGCCTGCCCAATCGTAAGGACCTGGCACGGGAGTCGTCGTCAGTTGCTGTTGAATACTTCGAAGCGACTCGAGAGCGGCGCGCGCCCGAGCGGGCTGTCCGATTCGCGCCGCTCCTACGGCCTGCGTGAAGTGCGTGATCGCGGAAGCATAGGGGAACTGCTGCCAGGGCAGGTCGACAACAGGGGCTTCGTGCGCCGCCGCCGCTTTCCAATCGTGTCGCTCGAGCGCGAGGCGCGCCGGAATGGCCGCGATCGCGTAGCCCGCAGCGAAGTTGGGCTCGTCGAAGCGCCTGGCGGCGGCCGCTTCATCGGCAGCGACGCGAGCCTTTTCCTGATCGTCGATCTGCAAGTACGCGTAGACGAGATAGTCGAGCGCATGAAGCCCATCGAACGATGTCGCTCCTGGATGCGCCGTGGCGACGAGTTCCCGCGCCGCCCGAGCCGACGCGAGGTTGGCGGCGATCGATTCTTGCCAGAGGCCCAGCCGCGTGAAGATGTGCGTGGGCATATGGAGCGCATGCGGAGAGGCCGGTGCAATCTTCGCGTACGCCCGCGCCGCGGGCAGCGCCTCCTGCGCGAGCCGTGGATAGTCGAACGCGTGAATCATGTAGTGGGCGACGCCGGGATGATCGGGTTGATCAATGGAAATCCTGTTGAAAATTTCCGCCGCCCGTTTCTGGTTTGCGAAGCTTGCATCGCCTGGAGCGGCGGTCGCCAGAAGCGACAACCCATAAAAGATCGATGCCTCGACATCGTCCTTGAATTCACTCACGATTCGCATCATGCGCTCGCGGTAGGCAACGGCGCGCACCTGATGACTCGTGGTGTCGGCGCCGTCATAGAACAGGCCGATGGCCTCGATGTAGGCACGCTCGCGCGGCGTCCGGGCACCGATCGCCTTTGCCTTGGTCGCGGCCTGCTGCCCTGAGGTCAATTCCGCTTTCGTCGGCGGCGCCCACAGTGGATGCCACCAGGTCATCGCGATGCCCCAGTGAGCCATGGCGCACCGCTCGTCCCGGGCCGCCACGTCCTCGAACGCGCGGCGCGCCTCCTCGTAGCCGAATGAGTGTAGGAGTGCGACGGCTCGCGTGAACGCTGCATCGACGACCGTCGAGCACGATGTTTCAAAGTGAACGGTACCGAGCGCGCCGCCATGCAGGTGATCCTGCCGGGCCTGCATGCCGGCCGACGTCGCCGACAGCGCAATCGCGAGTGCGAGGTACGTCGATGCATGACGCGTCATTGCGGGCCTCCGCGGCAGAAGTCAGTCCGACGGACGAAAATCGATCGTTTTATATCATCGCAGTGCCCCGTCGCTCAGCAATGGCAGTCTCGAATGAGCGATTTTCTTTCCACTGTGACAAACTGCCGTTCCTGCGCCGTCCGCGCGCCGAAACCATGGCCGACACGCTCGACTCGCAAGCCGAGGCGTTCGCACAGCTGCTCAAGCTGTCCGGCGATCCCGACGCGGCATTCAAGAGCGCGGTCGCGCTCGCCAACGGGCTCTTCCCTCACCAGATCGAAGGCGTCGCGTTCCTGCTCGGCCGGCGGCGCGCCATTCTCGCCGACGACATGGGCCTGGGCAAGACACGACAATCGATCGTCTCTCTGCGCCACCTCGCGCCCGGCGGCCCCCGCCTTGTTGTCTGTCCAGCCTCGGTCAAGCGAAACTGGGCGCGCGAGATCGCCATCGTCGCGGCGGATGCTTCGGTCCTGGTCATCGAAGGAACGGGGCCGGTATCGCCGGCCGCCGAATGGATCGTCATCAACTACGACATCCTGGGACGGCACGCCGAGAGCCTCCTGCGTGTGCCGTGGGCGGCGCTGGTCTTCGACGAAGCGCACTACCTGAAGAACCATACCAGCGCGCGGAGCAAGCTGGCGCGCCAGCTGACGGTCGCGGCGGCGGCGGCAACGCCCGGGCTCGTTGTGCAGCTACTGACCGGAACGCCGCTCACCAGCCGGCCTCGAGATCTCTTCGTGCTGCTGCAGCTGGCCGCCCATCCGCTCGGCCGCAGTTTTCTCGCGTTCGCGAAACGCTACTGCGCCGCGGAGAAAGGAGAGTACGGCTGGAAGACGGGAGGAGCCTCGAACATCGAGGAGCTGACCGTGCAGCTGCACGGCGTCATGCTTCGGCGCTCGAAGGACGACGTGCTCGCGTTGCCGCCGAAGCTGCGGACGTGGCTGCCGGTCGCTGTGGCTCCGGGCACCGGAGCGCGGGCAGTCAAGAAGGTCTTCGAGCTGCTCGCCGGAAAGGACACGAGGCCGCCGCAGTCGCGGGATGTCGAGTTGCGGCGGCGCGGCAAGCTGCTCGCGTTCCTGGTAGAGGCGCGGCAGGCGCTCGCGGTCGCCAAGGTGACGTCGACGCTCGACTTCGTGAGAGGCGCAGTCGAGCAGGGCGAGAAAGTCATCGTCTTTTCGTGCTTCGACGATCCCGTTCAGCAGCTCGCCAGGGAGCTGGGCTCAACGGCGGTGGTCGTGACAGGCAAGACGCCCGCCCCGATGCGGCAGCCTCTGGTGGACCGGTTCCAGACCGATGCGGACGTCCGTGTGTTCATCGCCAACATCATCGCGGGTGGAACGGGACTCAACCTGACCGCGGCGACGCAGGTGGTGTTCAACGATCTCGACTGGGTGCCGACCAACCACTGGCAGGCCGAGGACCGGGCGTACCGGATCGGTCAGACCCGCACGGTCAATGTCACGTACGTCGTCGCGCGCGACACGATCGACGACTTCGTCCAGGCCGTCCTCGAAACCAAGTCGGCGCTCGTCAACGCCATCGTCGAAGGCGACGCGCTGGCGCCCGGATCGGGCGGCGACGTCCTCGACGAGCTGCAGCGCGTCCTGCACTCGATCTCCGCTGGTGCTACCGAAGCAACAAAACCCGCCGACGACGATGAGTTGATCGAGCAGCTATTGCGTCGGGCCTCCGAGGAGTTTCGGGCGACGCACCGCGCCGATGCCGATCGTCCGGCAGACATTCGCGGCGAGCGGGAGACCCAGGCGCTCGCGCGCGCGCTGGAAGCGCTGGTCAAAGTCCTCTCAGGCCCTACGGCCCGTCGCTTCCGCATCTCGAGCGCGTCACACCTCGGAGTCGACTACGAGATCGTCGCCGTCGACGCGGACGTGACCTGCAGCTGCCCGGGGTTCGAGTACCGGGGGCAATGCCGCCACGCCCGTGACGTCAAGGCGGCGCTTGCGGCGGGTCAACCGGTGCCGGCGCCTTATGTGGAAGGTGAGTGAGCTGCGAGTGGTACCTATTTCACTGGCACGCGGGCCTTCACCTCCTCGAGCCAGTTCTGCACGAGGATCATCTGCGCGGATTCAACTGCGGGTCGTTGTTTCTGCTGGACCATCAGGAACCGCCGGCCATCGGCTGTGACGTCGTAGGACCGGATACCCGCTGTCGCGCCGTAGCGTCCTTCGAAAAGCTGGCGGGGCTCACCCGCCGTGAAGGTCGGTCGAAACGTGACCGGAACCGCCATCATCCTGGTCAACGTGGCCTGTCCGCCCATCGTCTGGGTCGTCGTGTAGAACAGCTCGCGCCCGTCGTGCGACCACGCCGGTCCGGTCCCACCGTTCGCGGACACTTGCTGTCGCGGGCCGGGCCCCGGATAGGCCTGCACGTACACCTCGGTGCGACCCGACTCGTCCGACGCGTATGCCAGCCAGCGGCCATCGGGAGACAAATCTGGATACGCCTCGGTGAACCGAGACTGAACGAGCGGGCGCGGACGGCGATCGCCGGACGCCGGCATCACCATGATGTCCAGCAAGAAGTCCGGATCCTGCTCGACGAACAGGAGCGCGTGATCGCTCGGCGACCACGCGGCGGCGTACTGAAGTTTTCGGCTCTTGGTGAGCGCCTCGGCAGATCCGCTGCCGTCAGCTGGCCTTACGACGAGGTTCTCGGTACCGCCGGCCGCCGATCCGTAGGTCACGCTCTTGCCATCCAGCGTCCAGATTGCCCGGGCGTTCCTCCGCTCGGACGTCAGCCGCGTCAGCGTGCCGCGCGAGAGATCGTGCACCCAGACGTTCCGGTCTCCTTGCGTCCAGACGACGACCTGTCGGCCGTCGGGCGAGAGTCGAGGTGAAAGATACGCCTTCGTAGGCAGCGGTAGCGTTTGAACGGCACCCGTCGTCCGATCCACCCAAACGACCGATCGCTCCGGGTCGGGAAAGATGCCGCCGGGCAGATAGAGCAGCGCTCCTGACGCGGACACGCTGAACTGGCCGGCGCCAGTGTCGAACTGCTCGGATGGTTCATTCGCCGCCTGCATCACGTTGGCAATCAGCGCCACCGCACCACCGGTCGCCTCGAGACGATCCGGATCGAAGGGCATCGCCATTAGTGTGCCGCGACGGATGTACACCAGGTGACCCGACGGCAGGTAGCGTGCGTCAGCGGCGCTTTGCACGAGCACCTTGCGTTCTTTGGTCGCGAGCGACTGCGCCACGATGTCCGTGTCCTCCCAGGTAGGAAGCGGCGTGTGGGTGACCGTGAAGATCACCGTACGATCGCCCGGAAGGATCCTCGGCAGCACGTACTTCAGCTCGCCCTTGTCGAGGTCGGGCGCGGCGATGACCTCGGGCGTCCCCCCGGCGGCAGAGACCCGCAACAATCCCTGCTGTCCCCTGGAAAAGACGATCGTGTCGTTCGCCCCCCAGCTTGCGCCGAAGAACGACGGCGTTTCACAGATGGTTGTCGCGGGGCCGCTGCCATCGGCTGGCGTCTTCTTCAGAGCGCCTCCGCTCCAGAATGCCACCCAGCGTCCGTCCGGAGAGAAGAATGGGGCACCCCCGCCTTCGGTGCCGGTCATCGCGGTCGCGGTGAGCTGATCAATGCCGCGCAGGTACAACTGCTGTCGATCGCCCTGGAGGGCGCTGAAGACGATCGTGCGTCCGTCAGGCGACCATGCCATCGACGTTCGGCTCGGACGTCCTTCGTTGGTGGTGCGATCGATCGCCATGAACTGCAGATGTTCAGCCGGTGTGATGCTGACGACGGAGCGCACGACGTTCGCCGGCGGCGCGCCAGAGTTCCGATTGACGAACCGAATCACCATCGCGGTGACAGCGCTCCCGACGATGAGGCCCGCCAGAACCGCGCCGATCGCAATCAAGGTACGTTCGCGGAGCCTGCCAGGGACGGCTGCTGGAACCGTCGTCCGCCCAAGCGTGCCGGTGTGGCTGATCCACAGCAATTCGCGGGTCAAGTCGCCGGCATCCTGCCAGCGCTCGTCGGGATCCTTCGCGAGGCAGCGGGACACGATGTGATCGAGCAGCGGGGGTGTCAGCGGCTGCAGCTCGGTGACCGGCCGCGGCTCGTCCTTGAGAATCGAGGAGATCAGGCTGGCGTGAGTCTTTCCGCTGAACGCCCTCGACCCCGTCACCATCTCGTAGAGCACGGCGCCGAACGCAAAAATATCCGACCTGGTGTCCGCGTCGCGGCCTTCAATCTGCTCGGGAGCCATGTATTGAAAGGTCCCGAGAATCGCTCCCTCTGCCGTGAGATTGGGCGTCATGGGAGCAAAGGTCGACGCGTCGGCACCCGCGACCACCAACGCTCTCGACTTGGCCAGACCGAAGTCCAGCAGCTTCGCGCCCGACTTCGTGAGCATGATGTTTCCGGGCTTCAGATCGCGATGGACGATGCCCGCCCGGTGCGCTCGGTCGAGAGCCGACGCGATCTCTATCGCGGTGGTCAGCGCCTGGCCAATCGGCAGTGGGCCCTTCGCCAGTCGATCGGCGAGCGCCTCGCCTTCGAGGTACTGCATGACGAGATACGCCGTTCCAGCGTGTTCACCGACGTCGTGCAGCGCACAGATATGCGGATGATCGAACTGCGAAATCGCGCGCGCCTCGTGATCGAAGCGCTCACGGAACTGCGCATCCGCCGCAAGCGAGGGATTGAGAATCTTGACGGCGACGGTGCGCTCGAGCCGCGTATCCCGGGATTTGTACACCTCTCCCATCCCACCGGCACCGACCAGCGACAGGATCTCGTAAGGACCAAGACGGGTTCCGGGCTTCAGAGGCAACGGGGAGTCGCGGCTTATTCGGAGGCGTGATCGATTGCAGATTGCCGGTTGCGGATTGTCGATTTTTGGATTGTCGATTGTCGATTGAGATTGACGATTGCCGTTTGCGCAACAGGAGTTAGATTAGAAGCCGTCTCATAAACCTGACGCTCACTCCAAGCTGCGAGCGAGCCACCGAGCCACGCGATCGGAGCGCGCCGTCGAAGCGGCGCGCGAGAGCGCCGTGTAGGGGAGTCCGAGGGGCGAAGCCCCTCGGATAACGTATCTGGCGAGGAAGGACCTGAGGATGTCGAAGCTCAAGTCGGACGATCTCGAGCCGGTCGCAGGCAACGGGCTGCTGCCTCGGCGGCTGTTTCTGACCGGCGGCCTGGCGGGGCTGTCCCTGTTGCGAGCGGTCCCACTCTCGGCACAGCAGAACGTGCCCGAGTGGATGAAAGCACCCGGTGGCCCTCTGCGGCCGTACGGCGAACGGTCGCCGCACGAGTCGAGCGTTCAACGCATCGTTGGGCCGATGCCCGGGACGACCGGCAGCGGATCCTCACGCGCGCCGCTGGAGTTCCTCGAGGGAATGATTACGCCGAACTCGCTTCACTTCGAGCGGAATCACAGCGGTGTGCCTGACATCTCACCTTCGCAGCATCGGTTAGTTATTCACGGCCTGGTCCGACGGCCCTTGACGTTCGATCTCGACGCGCTGACGCGTTATCCGCTGATCTCGCGCATCCACTTCATCGAGTGTTCCGGCAACAGCGCCCCCTTGTATGCCGCACAGCCGCCGCAGGGCGGAGCTGGCGCCCTGCACGGCCTTGTGTCTTGCGCCGAATGGACCGGCGTGCCGCTCGGCACGCTCCTGGACGAAGTGGGGGTTCGTCCGGAAGGCAAATGGCTGCTCGCCGAAGGCGCCGACGCGGCTGCGATGAGTCGCAGCGTACCAATGCAGAAGGCGCTCGACGACGCGATGATTGCGATCTACCAGAACGGGGAGCGGTTGCGGCCCGAGAACGGGTATCCGATGCGGCTCCTGCTCCCGGGATGGGAGGGCAACACGAACGTGAAGTGGCTGCGACGGTTGAAGGTGACTGCCGGGCCGGTAATGACGAAAGACGAAACGTCGAAATACACCGATTCGCTCCTCGACGGCACCGCGCTGCAGTTCACGTTTCCGATGGGGGTGAAGTCGGTCATCACGTCGCCGTCCGGTGGACTCAAGATGCAGGGAGCAGGCCTCTACCAGATCAGCGGTCTTGCGTGGTCCGGGTCGAGCCGAGTGCGCCGGGTTGATGTGTCCGCTGATGGCGGCAGGACGTGGGCACCGGCGGCGCTGTCAGCGCCCGTGCTGTCGAAAGCGTTGACACGCTTTCGCATGGCGTGGCGGTGGAATGGTGGACCCGCCGTGTTGATGAGCCGTGCGATCGACGAGACGGGTGCCGTTCAACCGACGCGTGACGCGCTGCTCGGTAAGCGAGGTGCCGCGTATCGCTATCATTACCATGCCGTCCAGAGCTGGGCGGTCTCAGCGAGCGGCGAGGTGCGAAATGTTTACGCGTAGGACAACAACGCGATGCGGTTCGCGGTTCGCGCAGCTGGCCTGCGCGGCCATCGCGGCGGCGCTTGCCACGCTCGGCGTTGGCCACGCGGCTCAGACACCATCGCCGCAAGCCGCGCCTGAACGTCAGACCTCGGCGCGTCCTTCGCCGCCGAAAGGTCCGTCGCTCGGCGTACCCGTCAGCGATGCCGAGATCGCTGCGATAGACGTGAGCATTGGACCCGATGGCGCTGGTCTGCCGCCAGGCTCGGGAACCCCGAAGCAGGGTGCGGAGGTGTACTCCACCAAGTGCATCGCGTGCCACGGCCCGGAGGGCGCCAACGGAGTCAACGATCGTCTTGTCGGCGGGCAAGGCACACTAACGAGTGCGACGCCGCTGAAGACGATCGGAAGTTACTGGCCGTATGCGACAACGGTGTTCGACTACGTGCGACGGGCCATGCCGTACCCCGCGCCCCATTCACTCAGTGATACCGAAGCGTATGCGGTCACCGCATATCTCCTGCACCTCAACGGCATCATCGGCGCCGATGATGTGATGGATGCGGCATCTCTTCCGAAAGTAAAGATGCCGAATCGAGCCGGGTTCAGTTCGGCGAGTCAGCCCAAACGCTGATCGTCTCGCCATCGTGCCATCCAGGGTTTTGATTCAAGCACTCTGCGATGTCACCGGGCAGGCTGGCAACGGCACATCGACCTTTATCGTTGTGCCGCTGTTGGGCGTTGACTGGATCGAAATCTCGCCGTTGACGAAGCGTACTCGCTCGCGCATGCTGATAAGTCCGAGGCCGCGGCCGCCGAGCACCTTCTCGACATCGAAGCCGACGCCTCCATCATGGACGCTCAGATGAACTCTCCCGGATGACGACCGCAGGTGAACGGCAAACGATTTGACGCCGCTGTGCTTCAGGGCATTGACCAGGGCCGCCTGCGCCACCCGGAACATGCAGAGCGAGATCTCTTGCGGTAAGCTATCGGGCATGGGTTCGTGTGAGAACGTGACCTCGACGTGATGCTGATCGGAGAACTCGCGGCAGAAGCCCCGCAGCGCCGCTGCCAGGCCCAGGTACTCGAGCTTTGAGGAATGCAGGCGATGTGACAGGGCCTGCACGCTCGTCGAAATCTCAGAGGCCTGCATCCCGAGCCTCTCGAGTCGGCTGCCAATTACCGCAACTGAATTCGGTGGGTTCTGTCTGAGCTCGCCGAGCGATACTGACAAGAACGCGAGTTGCTGGTTGATGTCGTCGTGCAGCTCGCGTGCAATTCGTGTGCGTTCCTGTTCCTGCGCCGCGATCAACTTACCGCCAAGACTGGCGAGCGCCTCTTCCGCCAGCTTGCGTTCTGTGATGTCCAGGCAAGAACCGATGTAACCAGCAAAAGAACCATCGGCGTTGAACCGTGGCACGCCCGTGTCGAACACCCAACGGAATTCCCCATCATGCCGGCGAAGCCGATATTGCAAGTGGAAGGACTCACGCAGGTCGAATGCCCCTCTGTAGGTCTCCAGGCATGACTGGAGATCCTCGGGATGCAGGCTCTGTGTCCAGCCATTGCCCAGCTCGGCGTCAAGAGGCCGCCCGGTGAAATCCAGCCACGGTTTGTTGAAGTAGTTGCGAGGCTCAGTCAGGACTGGACATCCAGATCATCACGGGCGCCGTGTTGGTGACAAGACGAAAACGCTGTTCGCTCTCACGAATGATCGCTTCCGCCTTTCGTTTTCGCGCGCGTTGCCATAACAATCCGACAATCAGGAAAGACTGGACGACGATCACAGCACTCGCCGCAAGCATGTACCTTCCAGTAGCGTTGCCAGATCGTGGGTTCCCGATACAACACCCGCGTGCCTGGCGGCAACGCCGACTCCGGAATATTCCATCGCCGGAGCTGGCGCCAATCCACCGAGACCAGGACATTGGAGTTCTGCACGATGGGAATGTCATCCGCCCGCTCACCAGATAGGACACGAGCTGCGAGTTGCCCCGCCAGGACCGCGTCATTCGTGGCGTCGTAGGTGGCGACGCCAATGGCTCCGCGGTCCAGAAGGGACAGGATGGAATAGGTGGGAAAGCGTTGCGCAACCGGAGCCAGGACATCGAACGCACCGAACGCCAGTTGATCGGAATCCTGCGGGAACAGCTGAAACAGCACCACGGTACGGGGCGGCAGTGCCGCAACTTTCTGAAGCAGCTCAGGGCTTGGAGGTCCGATCAGATCGATCTCCCTGACCTTGTCGCGATGGCGAAGCAGTTCGGCGCGCTCAGCGTCCAGCCAGTCTTTGTCGACGTTGGTGACGTTTGTAATCACCGCGACCGCTTCTGTATCGGGGTGGAGACGAAGCGCGAGATTGATGATCTCCGTCGTCCCTTGCGGGGATTCCACACCCGTGACTCCCGGTCCCAGCTTCTCGGGCAGGGGCGGGTTAATCGACATGAAGACGATAGGGTACACCCGGAAACACCTTGTCGTGGTATTTCACGGCAAATTGAAGCGACGGGGTCATCACGGCGACGACGAGATCAAGCTTCTCGCCGGCATACCCGCTTTGAAGCGCTTCCGCGAGGTGGTCCTGGTAAGCCTGCTGGTCGAATCGCGGATTTTCCAGATCGACAATCGAGAAGTTCACCGGGTCTGGAAAACGAGCCCGCAGCGAGGCCTGCATCTGATTGATCGAGACGCGTCCGCGTCCACCGGACAGGACCAGCACGTTCTTGGCTTTTGTCTGCGCCGTGGCAGGAGGAGCAAGCGCCAGCAGGACGAAGACCAGAACCGCAACGCACTCATGCACCGCGTGAGTATGGCAGCTTTCGGATCTGCCCGGAAGCGCTCCTCTTGACATCATCCCATCGAGCGTTCTGTCTGCCCTCGACTACGCCACTCCTCTCGTGTCTGACCCCAGAGATCCACCCGGGCATCTTCGGTACGGCGGCGGCAACGTCCCAGGCCCGAGATTGCGCGACCCGAGCTTCTTCGCGACCCGCTGCGACGCGAGATTCTCAGGAGCAATCGAGTGGATGACGTTTGACCATCCCAGGGCGTCGAATGCCCAGTTCGTCGCCGCGACAGCGCCTTCACCGGCATAACCCTGACCCCAGCGTTCACGGACGATCGCCCAGCCGATCTCGGTGCCAGGCCACCCTTCCGGCTGCCACGGCCCGAGCCGCCCGACCCATCGTCCCGTCTCCTTTTCGATCACAGAGAACATCGCGAATCCCTGTGAGTGCCACGCCCCGATCATGATCATCAACTGTCGCCAGCACACCGCTCGCGGCGCCACGCCGCCGATGTAGCGCGCCGCCTCTTCATCGGCCATCATTTCGCTCCAGCCGTCGAGGTCCTCCGATCGGGGCGGGCGCAGAATCAACCGGGGCGTTTCGATCTGGAGAGCGTCGAATGATGCCATCTTCAATCCTGTATTAACTCGGGCATGTTATAACTCGATCAGGGCGTAGGAGGCGCCCTCGAAAGAGCGCACAGTGCGTGCTATACGAAAGCTCGACGGTGGAAGTCGCATCGACGTCTTGACCTCCGCGCGTTCGCAACCCCTGCTCATCGTCGTGGTGCTGGTCTCGCTCGGGCTGATTTACAAGCTCGATCAGTTGACCGGGGCGGCGCCGATTCAGCATCTGTACTGCCTTCCCGATCGTGATCGCGGGATTGTGGCTGCCCAGGCATGCGGGCCTTATCGCCGGACTGGCGGCCGTGGTCCTGTATCACCTGGCAAATCCGATCTTGCTCGCTTCTCACTATCGTGAATCGGACATCGTGCAGATCGTGTTGTTCGTCGGCGTCGGAGTCGTCGCGCGCAAAACTCGCCGACGATCGACGGCAACTTCATCGCCTGGCCGTCACCGACGACCTGACGGGCCTCTACAACCTGCGCGGATTCGACGCGATGCTGATGCCGGTCATCAGGACCGCCAGCCAGGCCGGCACACCCGTGACCCTCGTCATCCTCGACGTCGATCGCTTGAAATCGATCAACGACACGCACGGCCATCGGGCAGGCGCGGACGCCGTCCGCAGCGTGGGGCAGATCGTGGGTGCGTCGCTCCCGGACGGTGCATTTGGATGCCGGTTCGGTGGAGACGAGTTCGTCATCGCCCTTCCGGGACACGATGTCCCCGCTGCGAGCGGGACCGCGGAAGTCTTACGCGCGTCCGGTACACGCAGCCGCACCCGTGCTCGCGGGGATGTCATTCCCGCCTGGAACGCTGTCAATCAGTGTGGGTCTCGCCTCTCGAGCCCGCTTCGACCAATCGTCGCAGGGGTCCGACACGCACGCGGAGATGGCTGAATCACTCTTTCATGCCGCCGATCAGGCGCTGTACGTGGCGAAGACTGCCGGTCGGAATCAGATCCATTCGGTAGTGGTGGGCCACAGAAAAACACAGAAGAACACAGCATGAATTGTGAGAGGGTCTGCCGCTTCCTCAGCTCCGGAATTCGACGCGGCCGCGTGGGCAATCGAGCGTGACTTTCATTCCGGAACGCTCCGACTTTGAAACCTTCATGGGAAGTCGCACGGTTCTGAAGAGCAATTGCAGCCGTTCGGGCGATGGATGCTCGAGCTCCATCGTCATGAGCGTGCAACCGGACGGCGCCGTGGTGCTCGGGTGAGGCGTGTCCTGGCTCCATTCGATAAAGAAAGGAGTCACCCCAAGCTGGTCAACAGCCGCGGACTGCCACGCGAGCAGCGTTCCGTCAGGGGTTCGACGGGATCCGGGTGTCGGACCCTGGATCTCGATCCCGGCGCTGCGCACCTGCTGGACGGTGTTGGCAATTGCCCGGGTGTGAAGGGCCCATCCCGCGAGGGTCAGCTCAGTGTGTTCGATCCGCGGGTCGCGTGCGGCAGCGGACTGCTGCGCCCTGGTTGGAGCCAGGATTTCGAGGTAACGACCACCGCCCAACGCCACGAGCGCGTTCTCGGTGCCGCGTCCCGGATGTTCACCGCCTCGCTTCGGGCTGACGCCAGTCTTCGATTCGAACTCTCGCATGCCGCGATCGAGATCGTTGATGCCGAGAATGACGTGGTCGATGTCAACCGCAGGACCCTCTTGCATGGCGAGCAACCCTGCCCCGCTGAAGAGCGCGATACCTATCACGATCGAAGTTGATGTGTTCACTCGGTCCTCAGTCAGTAATCTTACGCGCCTTGACTCCGAGCGGTTATAGTGACGGGCGAATCGCCACAGTCCACAGCCTGGGTCGCCTGAGGCGACTGGACACAGCACGATGAAACGCATCCTGGTCATCGACATCGGCGGCACGAACATCAAGGTCAGCCTGGCGGGGCGGGGAGCGCCGCTGAAGATCCCGTCCGGCAGTTCCATGACCGCGGCGCGCATGGCCGCCGAAGTGCTCAAAGCCACCGAGGAGTGGAAGTACAGACGTCGTATCGATCGGCTACCCCGGCGCCGTCAAACACGGACGGCCCGCGCATGAGCCGCACAATCTGGGTGGCGGGTGGATGCGTTTCAACTACGAGAAGGCGTTCGGCGTGCCGGTCAGGATCATCAACGACGCCGCGATGCAGGCGCTCGGTTCGTATGCCGGCGGACGCATGCTGTTTCTCGGACTCGGCACGGGCCTCGGATCCGCGGTAGTGGCGGAAGGGGTTCTCTTACCGCTCGAGCTCGCCCATATGCCGTATCGCCGCGGCTGCACCTACGAGGACTACCTCGGCGTTCGCGGTCTCGTCTGGCTCGGGCGCAAGAAATGGACGCACCACGTGCACGAGGTCGTCGAGCTGCTAAGGGCCGGCCTGCAAGTCGACTACGTCGTGCTTGGCGGTGGGCAGACGAAGAAACTCAAGACGATGCCCCCTCGTGTTCGCGTGAGCACCAATCGAAGCGCCGTTCGTGGCGGCCTGCGACTGTGGGATCAGTCGTAACCGAGCGACCCGCCGCATGCCCACAACCGCCGGTGTGATCGCGCGCCTCCTCTCCTCAGCCGGTATCGATCGCGTCTTCGGGCTGCCGGGCGGCGAGGTGCTCGTGTTGATCGACGAATTGCGCCGCGCCGGCGTCGAGTTCGTCCTGATGCGCCACGAGGCCAATGCCGGCATCGCCGCGGCGGTGTACGGCAAGCTTCGCGGCCAGCCCGGAGTGGTGCTGACCACGCTGGGGCCGGGCGCGGCGAACCTGATGCTACCGCTCGGCAGCGCGTACCTGGATCAGGAGCCGCTCCTCGCGATTTCGGCGCAGATTCCAGACGAGTTGCCCGCGAGCCACACGCATCAGCGGCTGCCACTCCACGAGATGTACCGTCCCGTGACGAAGTACGTGGCGACCGTGACGGCAGAGAACGCTAGCCACGTCGTGCCCCATGCACTGGCTGCATGCATGGAGCGGCCGTTCGGCGCGGCGTACATGACCCTGTCGGCGCGCGAGGCGCTGAAGCCCGCGGCGGATGCGATGCCGGGCGCGTATCTACTCGCTTACAGACAACTGATCGTTCGGCCGACTCCGCGAAAGCGGCCCGCGAGCTCGCGGAGAAGCTAAGTCGTGCGAAGCGGCCGCTCGTCGTCGTTGGGCTTGGAATCGATCCGGCAAACGCAGGACGGCTGCGCGCGTGGCTCAGTGCGTGGAACTTGCCAGTCGCGGTCACGCCGAAGGTCAAGGGAATCGTAGACGAGACCGCCTCGAACTTCGTCGGCGTAGCCGGCGGCATGGCGGCCGACGACGTGGTGTGCGGAGCGCTGCAAGCGGCGGACGTCCTGATCGGCGTGGGCCTCGATCCGGTCGAGGTGGACAAGCTGTGGCACGCAGAACTGTCGATCGAGTGGGTGCTTGATGCGCCGAACGTCGGCGGCGGCGTGGGCATCGTGCCGGCGGGCGTCGCACTCGTGGATCACGCCGCGTTTCTCGAGGCCATCGGAGCGTTGCGGCCGCCCGCGATGTGGGACGCGCCATTCGACGCGTTTCAACTGCGTCGCCGCCAACTGCTGCACGGTCGATCCGGCTCCAGCGGCGTGATGTGGCCGGGAGACATCGTCGAGTCGCTGTCGGCGGCGCTCCCGCCGGACACCATCGTCACGACCGACGTCGGATCGCACAAGTATCTCTTCGGCCAGTACTGGCCGAGCCGGCATCCGGCCACGTTCTGGATGTCGAACGGGCTCTCGGGCATGGGGTACGGACTGAGCGCGGCGATCGGCGTGCGGCTTGCGCGTCCGGACGCCACCGTGCTCGCGGCGGTCGGCGACGGCGGCTTTTCGATGAACGCGCAGGAGCTTGAGTCCGCCGAGCGCGTCGGCGCGCCCTTCATCACCGTGGTGCTCGAGGACGGCAGCTACTCGCTGATCGAGCTGTCGCAGGAGAACAAGTCGCTGCCTCCGTACGGCGTGGACTTCGGCCCGATCGACACGGTTGCGATGGCCACGTCGTGCGGCGTCGAGGCGCTGCGAACGACGAGCCCGGACGAGCTTGCGTCGGCGGCCGCGCGCGCGGCCCGGGCGCGGCGGAGCCTGGTCGTTGCAGTCCCGGTGGACTACAACGACTATCGCCGGATGTTCTGATGAGTGTGATCAGGACTCAGCGTTCCTTGCTACATGTCTCTGCGAACTCCGGGCCGTCCATCTGACGGATCTCGCACTCAATGTCCCATGCGTCGCCATGGATCCGCAAAAACCGCTTCGTAAGCTCGATCGCCTCCGGCTTCGACTTCGCCTCGATGATCGCAAAACCGCCGATCACTTCCTTGGTCTCCGTGAAGGGACCATCGACAGTGGACAGCTTGCCCTTTCGAAGGCGCACGCGCGCGCCTTCCTTCGTCGGCCGCAGCCCGCCGGTACTAACCAGCACACCTTCCCGGGTCATTTCCTCGATGAGCTTTCCCATGTCCTGCATCAGCTGTTCGCTGGGCACCTGGCCGCTGTTCTCGTCTATCCGGATCATCGAGAGAAATCGCATTTTCGTCTCCTTTTCTTACCGAGGGGCTTCGCCCCTCGGACTCCCCTACAGCGTCGCTCGCTCGCCGCTTCGCCGGCTCGCTCCGCTCCGCTGGCTCGCTCGCAATGCTCGCTCGCGCCGCTAATCCCACCAGCCTTCGCCCTCGGACTCCCCGACACGCTCTCTCGCTATCGCTCGCTCGCGTTGCCTGTATTTGTTTACCGAGCCAGTTTGGGTTTATGAGTAACTTCTACGTACTAGTCGAACGGCTGACGACGGATCGACATGAAAAAATCGAACGAGGTGCGGTTGACAAGGGGCACCACCGGCGACAGGCTTACGCCATGTCGCTCCTTCATATGGTCGCGATTCACGTGTTCCGCCGAACGGCAGGCCTGACGTTCACGATCGCGCTAAGCCTGGTAACTCTTACGTCCTATTCCATACGCGCGCAGACCTCAGCCGCGCCCGGTCCGCCGTCGGCAGCCCAGCACCCGGCCGGACCGCCGCCTGGTTCTCCCGCTCCGGGCTCCCGCTGCCTCGGCTGCGGCACGGCGCCCGAACCGATCGATTACAACGATCGCGCGGGCTGGACGCAAATCTTCGATGGCAAGAGTCTTACCAACTGGGACGGCAATCCGGAAGTCTGGCGGGTAGACGATGGCGCGATCAGCGCGGCGAACTCACCGGAGCGGCGAGTCGGTACGACCTACATCATCTGGCGCGGCGGCGAGCCGGGCGACTTCGAGTTGAAGCTCGAGGTGAAGGCAGACTACGACGTGCACGGCGGGATCTTCTACCGGGGCAGCATCGGACCCGAGCCTCCGAGGGCCGGCGGCCCAGGCTCCGCAGCGCGCGGGTCGGCCCCTGTCGGATCACCGCGTCCCCAGCCGGCGCCACCGGCCGTTCCCTCCGACCCCAGGTGGAACGTGCGTGGATACGCGATGGACTGGGACTACGATCCCGGAAACAACGGCAACGTCCAGGATCCCGGAGCGGGCCGCACGGACACGCAAATCGTGTGGCGCGGCCACATCGTACACAACCGAGAACGGGAAGCGGCCCCGCTCGATCGGCACCCTTGGCGATCGCGACGCCTTGATGAAGTTCATCAACCTCGGCGAGTGGAACCAGATCCATATCATCGCCCACGGCCAACAGCTCACCCACATCGTCAACGGTCACGTCATGGCGATCCTGATCGATGATGACCGGGCGGCGCTCAAAGCGAAGGGCGTCATCGCGCTCCAGATCGAGCAGTCCGGCGCGGGAAACGATCAGCTTCAGGAATGTCTGGTTGAAACAGTAGGGCGATCGGCAACGGAAGGCCGCGCCTGGGTTCGAGATTTTCTATACAAAGGCGAACTAATTGTGATATTCCTTCGTCGAGGTGAATCGTGAAGGGTGAACGCCTCGGCGAGTTCGAAGAATTCACGCTGCTCGCGGTCCGCGCGCTCGGCGACCACACCTACGCCGTTCCCGTCCAGCAGTACGTCGAGAAGGTCACCGCACGGCCGGTTTCCCTCGGTTCGATCTACGCTGCACTGGCGCGGCTCGAAGAGAAAGGCTTCCTCCGTTCGACGATGAGTGAGGCCCTGGCGCAGCGCGGCGGCAAGTCGAAACGAGTCTACTCGGTGACGCCGGGCGGGCTGCGGACGGCGCGAGACCTGCACCGCGTTCGCGCGAGCGAATCTGGAACGCAATCGCCGAAGGAGGGCGCTCGTGACACACCAGCCGCGTTTGCCTCTTCTCGTTCGGTGGCTGCTGCGAATCTCGCCGGTACCGCGCGGGTCACGCGCCGAGGTACAGGCCGACCTTCACGAACTCTTCCTGGAACGCCGGCACCATCGTGGCCCACGGCACGCGCACTGGCGCCTGTATCACGACGTTGCGAGTCTGTGGCTCCATCCCAGGGCGGCTGGGGCGGCTGCCCGTCGCCACCACTCGCTGTATCCTCATGACGTCCGTGGCGATCTGAAGTATGCGGTGAGACTGTTCGCGCGACAGCCGGGGATCGGTGCTGCTGACCATCGTCGGCCTCTCCCTGGGGCTGGCAATCGCGATGGCGGTGTTCAGCATCACGAAATCGCTGGCCTGCGCGGTGAAGGCATCGTCGATCCGGACCGCGTGCCCGGCGCCTCCGCACCGCCGATCGCTCAGTGTCGACCGCCTGGTTGGTCACGTCGAGTTGCTCCAGTTGCGCGAAGGCTCGACGCGATTGGGCTGGAGGCGCTGCTCAGAGCCTGCTAACGTGCGGACGACGGCGGCGGAAAACTGACGGCTTCGGGGCTGACCTGGCGTTTGTCAGCGGCGGATTCTTCGAGGCCACAGGTGGACGTACAATCGCGGGCCGTTCGCTCAAGCCGTCGGACGAGCAACAGCCCGGTCCGCCCTCGGTTGTGGTGAGCTTCGTCTCTGGACGACGAAACTCAGTCGTGATCCAGATGTTGTCGGGCGAACGATTTGGATCGGCCGCACCGCTGCCACAATCGTTGGCGTGGCGGAGCGCCGGTTCACCGTACCGAGCAACCGGCTGCTGTGGATGCCGCTGACAGCCTACGAGGCCGTGTACAGCGTGGTGCCCAAGCACACACCGCCCAATCTATTGGTCGAGGTAGTCGGACGGCGACCTCCGAATGTCGACGGTCGCCCAGGCGGAGGGACAGCTGAGTGGTGTCGCTGCGGCGCTGCAAGCCGAGTCGCCGCTTCGGGTCAAACTGGATCCAAGCGTTGGCTTGGGACGCCAGTCCGCATCAACCACACTCGCCATCACGGTTTTCGTGATCGCCGTGATCGGTCTCGTCTTATTGCTGTCGTGTGCAAACGTCGCGACCGTTCTCATCTCGACCGCCATCACCCGGGAACGCGAGATGGGCGTTCGCGCGGCGCTCGGCGCGAGTCGCTGGCGAATAGTCCGGCAGCTCGTGACGGAAAGTCTCGCCCTTGGCGTGATCGCTTCGACCGTCGGTGCGACGTTTGCGTACTGGGCCGTTCCAACGATCGGCACAATGCTCGAGGCTCCGGCTGGCGCTGACCTCACCCCCGACCTCGACGTGTACCTGTTTCTCGCGGCGGCAACGCTGATCATTGGCGCGGGTGCTGGAGTGGCGCCGGCGTGGCACAGTCGCGGAGCTGATCTCCTCACACCACTCAAAGGCGAAGGCGCGCGCCAGGATCGAGCGTCGCCGCGGCGCCTGCGCTCCATGCTCGTGGTGACACAGGCCGCCGCTTCGGTACTCCTAATCGTCCTGGCGGCGCTATTCGTACGTGCGTCGATTCGGGCCGCGACCGCCGATGTGGGCTTCAACGCCGATGGACTGTATACGGTATCGGTCGGAGTCACCGACTCGGACCGTGACGGCGCAGGGATCAGGGGCTTCTGGGCGCGCGCGATTCCCGAGCTGCAGGCCCTCACCGGCGTGGCCTCGGCCTCGCTCGCGGAACTGACGCCATTCGGGGATGGATTCAAAACCGCGATCACGCGCGACGCGCCGGCTCGCGTCGTCCACCTCAATCGCACGCGCCCCGAGTACTTCGAGACCCTGGGTCTGCGCCTGGTAGATGGCCGGAACTACACGCACGGCGAAGTCGCCACGAAATCTCCAGTTGCACTCATCAGCCAGTCGCTCGCGCGGGCATATTGGCCTGGTCAGTCGCCGATCGGCCAACTACTCCCGCAGGAGATTCCACTTCCGCCCGCATTGACGATGGTGCAGGGGAAGGCGTCCGTGGGGCCGGCACCCCGGCCCACCGTGATCGGCGTAGTGACCGACGCGATCCCCGCGAGGCTGCACGAGCGCAGCGCATTCGCCGTGTACGAGCCACTCGATCCAGCCAGCGAGACCTTCGCGCGCGCTTCTCATCCGCATCGCGCCGGGCACGACCGGTGTCGTCCAGCAGGTAAAGCAGCGGCTGCGCGCAATCGATCCACAGGCGAATATCAGGATCACGAGCATCGCCGCGGGGCTGCAGCAGGAAACTGCGAGACCCCGCATGCTGGCCATGATCACCGGAATCGTCGGCCTCATCGCCATCGTTCTATCCGTCATCGGTCTCTACGGCCTGACGGCCTCGGTGGTCGGCCAGCGAGCGCGCGAGATGGGCGTCCGCGTCGCGATGGGCGCGGAGCCGCGGGATTTGCTGCGCCTGCTGATGTGGGACAGCTTGAGGCCTGTCGCGCTCGGACTTGCGATCGGTGCCGGATTGGCCCTGCTCGCCAGTCGCGTGGTTGTGGCCGCGATGTTCTTCGGCGTGTCGCCGCAGGATCCGATTGCGTTCGCAGGAGGGGCCGTGATCGTGGTGGCCGCAGCGACACTTGCGGTACTGGTGCCGACCCGTCGAGCCGCGGCAGTGGACGCTGCGTTCATCCTGCGACAATCATGAGCGATTCGCGATGAGTGATCGATTGATGATGAGTGATGAGTGATTGGCCGTGCCGCGTCGGCACGGCCATCCGGAATGCGCCGAATCGTCACGACAATCACCGCGAATGCGATCACGTGCAGCGTGCCGGCGTCAGCAAACACTGTTCCGTAGCCGAATCCGGCATCGAGCAAGCGTCCGGCGGCCACGTTCATCAACAGCCCGCCCATCGCGCCGCCGAATCCCACCAGCCCGGCGACCGACGCCACCACGCTCCGCTCGAAGAGGTCAGTGGGGACGATCATCACGAGCGTCGACCACGACTGCTGTCCGAAGAATGCGAGGCTGAAAATCACGCAGCGCCCACTCGACGGGGACGCGCGTGACGAAGACGATCGCGGGCATGACCGCGGCGCTCAGCCCGAGTGCCAGCTTTCGCGAGAAGTCGATCGACCGTCCATTCCGGATGAGGGCGCTCGACAGCCAGCCCCCAAGGAGGCAGCCAATGCCTCAGGAACTTCGCGGTCACGAGACCCCACACCTCGCGGTACGTGAGCAGTGTTGACCATGGCGTGCGGGTGGACGACAGCGTCGTACCTGCACGCCCGGACGTCTGGCGTCGCATAGGTTTTCCACCACCACGCCGCCCAAACCAGCCCCGCGACGCCGCAGGCCACGAATACCCAGCGCCAGCTGCCGCCGAGCAGGATCGCGGCAATGACGGGCGGTGCGACGCAGCGCGCCGACCGCGGTGCCGGCATTGACGAGACCCATGGCGGTCGACCGCTCGGAAACCGGGAACCATTCGGCAATCACTTTCGTGGCGGCCGGAAACCCGCCTCCCTCGCCCATGCCGAGCAGGAATCAGCAGCACGGCCAGCATCCCGAAGCCGGCGGCGAACGCGTGATTGATCACGTCACACGCAATGCCACGATCGGTTCAATCTTCATTGCGCGTCGCGCCGGGAAATAGCAGGCCGCGATGGCGACCGCCGTCAGCAACAGCGAGACAGTCGTGAACGTCAACGGATCGGTGGCGGTCACGCCAAACAGCAGACTCGAGCCCGCCCGCCCGAGCCACCAGGCTCCCACGAGCCCGAGCGCGAGACCGGTCAGGCTCAGCGTCAGCCCCTCACCGATGATCATGCGGAAAATGTCGCCGGCCTGTGCGCCGATGGCCATGCGCAAGCCGATTTCCTGCGTGCGCGTCGCGATGGAGTACTGGATGAGCCCGTAGATCCCGACAGCGGCCATCAGCAGCGCCACGATGGAGAAGCCGGTCAGCAGCGAGGTCTGGAAGCGACGCTGCGCGAGGTAGCTTCCGAGCTGCTGTTCCAGAGGCGCCACCCCATAGATCGGCGCATTCTTCTCCACGCGACGCACGGCCGCTCGAAGTGCCCCGGCCATCGCCAGCGGGTCGTCCGACGAGGTTCGTATGAAAAGGTCCACGCTCTGGGGAGGATTCTGCGCGAGCGACACGAACATCTGCGGGACCGGTTCGCGCTCCAGCCCCTGCCGCCGCATGTCGGCCACCACGCCGACGACTGTGTACCACGGGCGGTCGGAATCCCGCGGGCCCAACTTGAATCTTCTGCCCACTGGATCGCGCCCGGGCCACGAGCGGCGAGCCATCGCATCGTTGATGATCGCGACCGGCGGAGCATCGGGCCCATCCCCGATCGAAAAGAAGCGGCCTCGGAGCAACGGCGTCCCGAGGGCTTTGAAGAAATCCGCGCTGACCTCGTCTCTTCCGAACCGCAGGCGCTCGGACACCGTTCCGTCGTCCCGTTCGACAGTGACGACCTGTTCCCTGGTGTTACCAATGAACAGATCGCCGATGATGCCGGCGCTCTCCACACCGGGAACCGCCTGAATCTGTTCGAGCACGCGGTGGTAAAGGTCGGTCCGTTGCGCGGAGATGCTGACGCCTCGCGAAGCCGTCGCGGCCTGCAAGGTCGTCGGAGTGGAGAGCTCCATCACGAGGACCCGCTCAGGCCTGAATCCCGGATCAATGCTGGTCACGTACCACCAGCTTCGGACGAGCAGGCCGGCGCCGACGAGCAGGACGATCGCGAGCGCAAACTCCGCCACCACGAGCGCGCGGCGGATTCGACGGGTGGCCGCTCCGCCCGAGACACTTCTGCCACCCTCCTCGCCGGAGGGACGCAAGTCGCGGCGCAACGTCGTCATCGCGGGCGCCAGTCCCACCAGGATTCCCGCCAGAAGAGAGATGGCGAGGGCCCAGCCGAGGACGCGGAGATCGAGGCTCACTTCATTCAGACGCGGCAGGTTGCCAGGCCCGAAGGCGCGGATGAGGCGAATGCCTGCTGAGGCGAGCAGTGTGCCAATCAGTCCCGAGACGGCGGCGAGCAGGACGCTTTCGGTGAGCAGCTGTCGCACGATCCGTCCGGCACTCGCTCCAAGCGCAGCGCGAACGGCCATCTCGCGCGCGCGGGCGACGCTGCGCGCCAGCGAGAGGCTCGTGACGTTGGCAGCGGCGATCAGGAACACGCAAAACACGGCGCCGCCGAGCATCCACAATGCCAACCGCGATTGGGGTCCGACCATGTAAAGACTCAATGGGACGACGCTGATGCCCCGGTTCCTTTCGGCCGCCGGCAACTGATCGTTGAGGCGGCGGGCGATTGCGCTCATCTCCGCCTGGGCCTGGTCGAACGTCACGGCCGGTCGAAGTCTTCCAATGACGAACCACGTCTCTCCGCCGCGGACGCTCTGGCGGGAACGTGTGCGGCTCCCACACGTCTGCATCGAGCCTCGCGATCTGGAAATCAGCAGGGAGGATGCCGATGATCTGGGAAGGAAGCCCGTTGAGCACGAGGGTCGCGCCGAGCGCATCGTGCGAGCCTCCGAATCGCGCTTGCCAGAAGCGATGACTGATCAGGACCAGCCGTTGCCGCTGCTCGGCTTCTTCGGTCGAAAAGCTGCGTCCCTGCGCGGGCTGGACGCCGAGGAGTGAAAGCAGGTTGGGAGAGATGCTGGCGCCGACGATCTGTTCCGCCCCGTCTGCTCCCGTCAGCGTCCTGGACACGGCATCGAAGGTGGCCATGTCCGCGAAGCTCTGACTTTGACTCCGCCACTGTTCGACATCCCAGAGTGCCGATCTGCCCTCGCGAAGGTTCTGCGTCGGATCCTCGGTCCACAACATCGCCAACTGTTCCGGCGACCGATACGGAAGCGGCCGGAGCAGAACGGCATTCAGGACGCTGAACATTGCGGTGTTGGCGCCAATCGCCAGCGCCAGCGTGGCCGCCGCGGTCGTCGTAAACGCCGGACTCTTGCGGAGCGTGCGAAGCGCATGCCGCAGGTCGCGCGCCAAATCCTCCAGCCACAGACGAGTCATGTGGGGTTCTCGGAGATCTTCAGGAAGCGCTCGACGATGTTCGCCGCGCGCTGCCACTGCGCTTCTTCGTTCTGGAGCTGCTTGCGCCCGGTGCGTGTCAGTGCGTAAATCTTCACGCGGCGGCCGCTCTCGGATGTGGCCCACTTGGACGTGATCCACCCCATCTGCTCCAGCTTGAGCAGCGCCGGATACAGGGTGCCCTGGTTGAGTGCGAGCTGGTTGCCGCTGATCTGTTCGATTCGCCGGGCAATGCGATACCCGTGCAGGGGCCCGAGGGCCTCCAGGGTCTTGATGATCATCAGGCCGAGGGTGCCGTAGAGAACGTCGCGCTTGTCGGGCGTCATGTGTTGACAGCCTACAGCTCAGACCTGTTGAGAGTCAACCGGTTGGATGTCGAGGGCCCAGGTCCTCGCGTGGCATGATCACGGACATGTCGTACTGGTACTGTCAGTTGACGCCGGAAGATGTCCCTCTCCTGAAACGACTCCTGGCGATGTTCGGCGAAGCCTTCGAGGATGTCCCGACGTATCAGGATGCGGTGCCGGGCGACGAGTATCTTGCGGCGCTTCTCGCGAAGCCGCACTTCATCGCACTGGCAGCCATGTCCGGTGACGAAGTCGTCGGCGGCCTCGCCGCGTACGTGCTCGACAAGTTCGAGCGCGATCGGCGCGAAATCTACATCTACGATCTTGCCGTGGCGCGCGCACATCGCCGGCAGGGCATTGCCACGGCGCTGATCAAACGGCTGGTCGACATCGCCAGGGAGCGGCGCGCCTACGTCATCTTCGTCCAGGCGGACTCTGGTGACGAACCGGCCATCACTCTCTACGAGTCAATGGGGACGAAGGAAGACGTTTACCATTTCGATATCGCGGTCCCGCGCTGAAAGGGCGCCGGTCCTGGATCAAGAGTGGGGTGCTGCCTGCGCCCGGCGCCAGTGGCGTGCGTCGACGAGGGCCGATACGCGATCGCGAATCTCGTCGCGAACGCGCCGCACCTCGTCGATCGGGCGTCCTTTCGGATCGGGGAATGGCCAGTCGTCACGCTCGAGACCCGGGACGTACGGACATTCGTCGCCGCAGCCCATGGTGATGAGGAGCGACGCGCTCCTGGCCAGATCGTCGGTCAACCGCTGTGGCGAGTTCCTGCTCAGATCAATCCCGACCTCGCGCATCACCTCGACGACTTCGGGATGAACGCGCTCTCCCGGTTTCGTTCCGGCGGAGATGGCTTCGACTCGCGTCGGATCGGCAAATCGAGAGAAGAATGCCGCGGCGATCTGCGACCGGCCGGCGTTGTGCACACAGGCGAAAATCACATGCTCCACTGTCACCTCGCGACCAGGCGGCGACCGATCACGTGCTGCAGCACGCGGGTCCGCAGCAAGCCGTCGCGGCCGGTTTCGTCGCGCGGATGAATGCGCTGGCGAACTTCCCGTCGACCTGCGGAGCGACGCGTTCGACGTCAACGCCGCTCTCGGTCAGAAATGTGCGGGCATCCTCGACCTTGTAGACGCGCCACGGATCGACTTCGACGTGCTCGAAGCCCGCGGCGGACAACTTCGCCAGATATTCGCGCTCCTCGAGCGCGCCGGCGATGCAGCCGACCCACAGCTCCATGCTGCGACGGAGATCGGCCGGCACGTCGCCGCGCACGACGACGTCGGAGACGGCGAAGCGGCCGCCGGGCTTCAGCACGCGAAACGCCTCACGCAGCACCGCGTCCTTGTCGCTCGAGAGGTTGATGACGCAGTTGGAAATAATCACGTCGATGCAATTATCGGGAAGCGGAATCGCTTCGATCGAGCCTTTCAGGAACTCGACGTTCGTGGCCCCGGCCTTCCGTTGATTCTCGCGGGCCAGTCCGAGCATCTCGTCGGTCATGTCGAGGCCATACACCTTACCGGTGGGCCCGACCCGCCTGGCCGACAGCAGCACGTCGATACCGCCACCCGACCCGAGGTCGAGGACCGTCTGACCCGGCTCGAGGGCAACGAGCGCCGTTGGATTGCCGCACCCGAGGGATGCCGCGACCGCTTCGGGCGGAAGCGTGCTGGTATCGGCGTCGGAGTACAGATTCGAGGTGATCGGATCACCGCAACACGCCGTCGGACCGCAACACCCGTCTGCCGCCGATGGTGACGACTCGCTGATGGCGGCCGCGATCGCCCCGTACTTCTCCTTCACCGCTTTCTGAATGTCTGACATCGCCGGTCCTTTATGTTGAGTATATTGAACTATATCTGCACGCGCGAATATGGTCAGTGTAGAAGGCCATGATATATTTGTCAAGACAGATATATGACCAGGCAGATTACCGTGATGGAGACCTTGTTCAAGGCGCTCGCCGACCATACGCGGCTGCGGATTCTCGGTCTGCTGCTCACCGGCGAGGTGTGCGTCTGCGACATTCACGAGAGCCTGAAGATTCCGCAGTCGAAAGCGTCGCGGCACCTCGCCTATCTCCGGCGGTCGGGGCTCGTCGACACCCGGCGCGACGGGCTCTGGGTCCACTATCGGCTCGGGCGCCTGGCAGATCCCGTGCTCGCGGCGATTGTCGACGCCGTGCGCCATGCGCTGTCGCACGTCGACGTCGTGCGGAAAGATGCTGAACGCCTTCACAAGCGGACAGGCTCCGGCGTACCGACGCCGGAGGACGTCATTGGAAGAGCCTGTTGCCAGGCGTCCGACCGTTAGAAGCTATTTCATAGACGGCTCGGCAAACGATGCCGGCGACGCGGGCGAGCGACAGCGAGTGAGCCACGCGATCGTCCCTCGACTGCGCTCGGGACGCCCTGAGCATCGTCGAAGGGCGGAGCGCGAGAGGCTGCAACGGTCTATCGCGATGGATGTTCGACGCGAAACACAGGTGGTGTACTGCAATCGCGAGGTCCCGTTCTGCCCTCGACCGCGAGGCTGACTGCTCGTTGAACGCGCTCGACACGCGTACAAATCGACGGTTCGCGACTACGATAGGACTCGGCGCTTGTGCGCCAGCATGGGATCTCGTCGCACACCCTCCGGGTGCCTGTTCCGACTCGTGTGGCAGCTCGCGTTGCTGACCGTCCTCGGTCTGATAGTCGCAGCGGGCATCATCGCGGTCTTCGCGCCATGGGGGTTCTATCTCGGCGGACGCTTTCATCCGCTGCCGATGTGGAGCGGTTGGGGTCGGCTGCGCTCCACGGCCGGCAACGACTACGTCCTGTACGTGCAGCTACAGCCAGAACCGGGCGGCAGTCACGTCTTTTCCCGATCGTGGGTCGGCGGCATGGCGTACGTGTGCACACCGCGCGGCGAACAGATTCAGCTCCGGCTGGTTGGCTCGATGCGACCGGGCCTGCACACGTCATTCGATGGCGAAGCCATTGCACTGGACTTGCATTACTGGCAGGCATTCAGATCGCTCTTCGGCGCCGACAGGCGGCCGTCCTTCGAGCTGTATGGGCAGTGGCGGAATCCGAATCTCGTCCTGGACGATCGCGGCAGCCTCGCGGTCGCCTTCATGCCGGATGGCTCGGTGAATCGCGGCCACCTCGGCACCCGATCCGAGCCGGTCACGATAACCCTGCACGAGGGATCGTTCTCGGAGTTCAAGGGCGCGTGTTCGCCGCGTCACGCAAGCTGACGCGACGCTGCTGGCGCCGCGGCGCCAGAGAGTTGTACCTGGCCGGGCGCGGAACGCCTACGCGCTCGGCAATTCTGGCAATGGCCTCGCGATGAACAGCCGGCGGCACGGCCGGGCGATGAGCCGCGCCCAGCGATTCGCTCGATTCACGCGCGCGCTGTCCGTGGCGATCCCCGTGTTCGCGTACATCTGACGATAGAGCTTCGAGATCAGCACAAAGGCCAGCCGCGACCGCAGCGTTGGCGCGCACCGGGAGCGCCCCCAGATGCGCGGAAGACTATAGAACCGGTCCCACACCGCCTGCGTGCGCGCGCGAATCTCGTCGGGCTTCATCACCGGGTGAGGCGCGTAGACCTTGGGTCGGTGCTCCTGAGGAATCAGCCAGTGCCGGGTGATCGGAATGCCGGCGACCCTCTGTGCCTCGGCGCCAACCTTCTTCTCCCACGCCTCGAAGTCAATGGTGCCCGGATACGGCGTCAGCATGACGAATTGCGCGAAGGCGAGTTCCGCGCGCTCGGCCACATCGGCTGTCGCGTCGAACGTCGAGGGCCGATCGCTCGGCAAGCCGAAGATGAACGAGCCGAGTACGTACACGCCGCGCTCGCGGAATTTCCGGAGCCGCTCGACCAACGCCTCGCCGACCTCGTTGAAGCCCTTGTAGATATCCTTCAGCCCTTCAGGGGTGACGGCCTCTACACCGACCAGGGCGCCCTTGATGTTCGCGCGTCGCATGGCATCGAGAAACAGATCGTCCTCTGCCGCTTCCATCGTAATCTGCGTAAAGAAGACCATGTCGTGCGGCAGCTCCGCCAGCCTGGCCATCAGCTCGAAGCGCTCGGCTCGCAGCGCCCGCAGCTGCTCGAGACGTGCCACGTTCCCCTGCCGCTCCGCCATCGCGAGGTCGGTGAGCGTGACCGGATAGAAGTTGTCGTCGGCGAGCGCCACGAAGCGGAATCCACGCCGCCGCAGATCCATGATCTCTGACACGACGCTGTCGACGCCGCGCTGCCGGGGCTTCTGCCCGTCCGTGCGCCACACCGAGCAGAACGAACAATGTTTCGGGCATCCGCGTACGGTCTGTACCGAGCCCCACATGTATCGGCCTTCCGGCAGCAGATCCCAGCGCGCAGGGACGAACTGGTCGGCGTCCACACGGCCGCCGTCATATCGCGGCTGGAGCGTGCCCTTCACGGCATGATCGATCACGAGCGGCCACACCACGTCGCCGTCGCCGCGGACAACGGTATGCGCGCCGCCGCGCTCGTGCGCCTCTTCGGGATACAGCGTCGCGTGAATGCCGCCGTAGACCACCGTCGCCCCGCGCGCTCTCGCGGCCGTACCTATTTCATAGCCGCGCAGCGCATTGCCCGTGTGGATCCCAATCCCGACGATGTCGCCGGCATGGACGGTGTCGAGATCGAGCGGCTCGAGCGTCTCGTCGACGATGCGTGGCCGTCCGTATGCTGGCGGTGTGGCCGCGCCCAGAACGAACAGCCAGCGCGGCGTGATCACGCCCACGCCGAAGGACAGATGGCTCGGGTTGACCAGGTGGACGGTCATCGCACTCCGCCGCTGCCGGAGGGCACCGTCGCGGTGAAAACGAAAAGTTTGACAGAAGCTGCGGTCGACATCGTCACGCTCCTGCACGGCAGCTCGGCGGCTGTCGGAAACTCGGAGGCTGAGGCGACGTCACGGTGGCGTGGCACCAGTCTGGCGGGCAATTGTATTCTACCTGACAATCAAATCTGGCTCGACTCTCTGCCTGCACGTGTCACAGTCGTCCTCGGCGGCGGAAGTCCGCCGAGCTGGTCCTCGATCAGATATACTGGCCGCTCCTGCTTTTCTGAGCCCTAGGCCCTCCAGGCCCAGCCCTCACCAAAGCCACTTGCGTGAGGGGTTGCGTTGTGAATTCACGCGGGGCCTGTCCGGGCGGAGGCCGTCGATGGCCGTGAACGCGGGGGAGCTTGCGCGCGAGCTCGAAGAGCTGATCGCGGCGCTGGACCGGCGGGTACCGCGCGTCGAACAAGCAGGCGAGGCCTCCATTGCGAGAGATGCCGCGGCGCTGCGCGCGAAAGCGTTCGATCGCCTGGCGAAACTCCTCAACAATCCTTCGGTTGAGCCGGACCGCAACGATCCGCCCTAGAGCCGCCCTGCGCTACGGGGCTTTGAAACCCGTTCTACAGACCTGCAACGTGCTGAACCGCGGCGAGGACGACGTCTGGCGACGATGGCTTCGGCACGATGGCCGCGAACCACTGTTCAATCGATGGGTCCGTGATCGAGTCGATGCCGGTGTACGCGATCACCTTGGCGTGGCGGAGTCCTTCAGCGGCCTTGATAAGACGGGTCGCTTCGAGCCCGTTGAGCACCGGCATCGTCACGTCCATGACGATCACGGAGGGCTTCATCTCATGGGCCACGAGCAACGCATCCAGGCCGTTCACGGCGGTTCTCACGAGGAACCCCGCCTGGCGCAGGACTACAGCCACCAGATCGCGCAGGTCCGGAACATCGTCGACGACGAGCACGGAAATCGAGTGAGGCGCTTCGCTCTGCTCCTCTTCAGCACACTCCTTGTCGATTCGACTCAGCAGCCGACGCGCCGCGACGTGGTGCTCGCGCGAGTCCTCGTACGCTTGCTGGGCTGTCTCGGCATTCTCGACGCTCTCACTCAGCTGGTGGGAAAGCAGACGACTCGCCTGCGGCGAGCTGATGTGTCCGTCGGCGAACGCCCGGGACAGCTCGGTGGCGTGGCGAACTGCGCGTTCGGTGGTCCGAATCAGTGCGTTGAGGTGGTCTTCATGGTTCCGCGCGTATTCCACGATCCGCCGGGCGTCATCTCGAATACACGCAAGATGCTCGGGAAAGACTGGAATAGACATCGTCACGCTCCTGCGCGGTAGCACGTCGGCTACCTGAAGCTCGGAGGCTGAGGCGACGTCACGCTTGGCGTGGCACCAGTCTGGCGGGCAAATGTAGTGTACCGTACATTCTGTTCATTTTCCCGTCCGGTGGCGTGATACGCTCGTCTATCTCTGCTTTCCTGAGCTGTGCTCGCAGTTGGCCGCTGCGCCCCTCCAGCCTCATCGAAGCACCTGAACTGTTCGTTCAGGGTTGCTCGGAGGAGGGGCTATGGCAACCGCGCGATTACCTTCGATCCGGCTTCTGCCGGACGGCACACATTTGCAGAATCGTCTCCTCGCAGCTCTGCCGCGCGCCGTATACGACCGGCTACTGTCCTACGTTCGAATGAACAGCGTGACCACCGGCGAAATTCTGCAGGCGCACCGCGTGCGGATCAAGGACGTCTACTTCCCCAACGGTGGTGTCTTCTCCATCACCAACGAAATGCGGGACGGCGAGCAGGTGGAAGTTGCCACCGTCGGGCGCGAAGGCATGCTCGGGATAGGCCTTTTCCTGGGCGATCGCAACGGAATTGGCCGGACATTCCAGCAGGTCCCCAATGGCTCCCTGCCGTCGATGCCTGCCACGAGATTCGTCAAGGAGACCACGAGCGCCGGACCATTTCGCGATGTCGTCAGTCTCTACGCTCAGGCGAATCTGCTGCAGATCATGCAGTGCACCGCGTGCAACGCGCTGCACAACGTGACGCAGCGGTGCTGCCGATGGCTGCTGCAGACGCACGATCGCGTTGACGACGACACGTTCTTGCTCAAACAGGAATTTCTTGCGGTGATGCTTGGCGTGCATCGCCCGACTGTCACGGTCGTGCTCCGGGCGCTGCAGCGCGAGGGGTTGATCGCGAGCCGCTACGGACGAATCAGCATCCTCCAACGAAAGCGCCTGGAAGCCGCCTCTTGCGAGTGCTACAGCGTCATTCGCGGCCATTTCGTACGACTCGGGCTGTAGCGCACGGACCACGTCGCGTAGGAGCGGTGCTCGCCGCCGTCGCGCTCGCGGCGGGCTGTACGATTGGCCGCGGCGACGTGAAGGGTCTTCGCGACGCGGACGCCAGCCGCATTCGGTTCGACCCCGCGATCGACACGAGCATCGCCGCGCTGAACGATCTTCCCTCGCACTGTGGTCCCACCCGGGATCACCGCGTCCGCGAGGAGGAATTTCAGGTCTATCGGATCATTGGAACCATTCGCGGGGTGAAGCGCGCGCCCGACCACGACATCCACATCGTTCTCGACGATCCGGACAATCCTGATTTGCACGTCATCGTGGAATTACCCGATCCTGATTCGCGCGGCAGCGTCAAGTCTCCCTATCGCGACAGGCTTGCGCTCGCCCTGCACATGTTCGAGGAACCTGCTGGCAGAAACGGGAGCTCGTCAACTGGGACGAGCTTCGAGGGGTCCGTGTCCGCGTCACCGGTGTCGGGTTCTTCGATCTCAGTCATTTTCAGGTCGGCCGGTCCCGGAGCTGCATCGAGCTTCATCCCGTGCTGACGATCGAGAAGTTTCGCGCAAAAGCTCACTGATTCCCGCTGCCGCCCGACGGCGGCTTGGGTATAATCACCGCGCCTCGCTCCAACATGGCCTTTCGCACGTTCAACACGGCGATCGTCGTTTTCACGGTGGCCGCGGCATCCGTCGAATACGCGTTCGATCCGGCCGTGACCACATGGTTCCCGTCGTGCCCGCTATTCGCGATGACGGGTTGGCTTTGCCCGTTTTGCGGCTCGCTCCGCGCGGGTCACGCGCTGCTGCATGGGCACATCGACGCTGCGCTGACGCTGAACCCGTTGACCACGGCCCTCGGTGGCGTCCTTGTCGCCGCCATCGCGCACGACGCGGCGCGGCCGCGTCACGCCGGCTTCGCTGGTCGACTCGTTTCGCTCTGTCTCAGCACGAACGGAATCACGCTGGCCGCCGCCTTCGGCGTCCTGCGCAATCTGACTCGCTAGCCAAGGACACGTATGGACACACCTGAGATGATTGCCGCCGAGTACCTTCGCCGCGACATCGAGATCGACATCAGCAGCGCCATCTCGCGCGGGTGGGCGCTGGTCATGGCCAACCTGCCCGTGCTGGCCGGCGCCACCGTTCTCACGTGGGCCATCGGTGTGGGCCTGGGCTTTCTTCCGATCATCGGCTGGGCCGTTGGCTTGCTGCTGGGCTCGGTGTTGCACGCGGGCGTCCTGTACATGTTCATACGCCGCATTCGCGGCGAACCAGTCGAGCTCGGTGACATGTTCGCAGGTTTCAATGTGGCGCTGGTGCCGCTGATAGTGGCCGGTCTGCTGGTTTCCGCTCTGATAGCGGTTGGATTCGTGCTGTGCATCCTGCCAGGCATCTACCTCGCCGTCGGCTACATCTTCGTGCTGCCACTCGTGATCGACAAGAAGCTGGATTTCTGGCCGGCGATGGAAGTGAGCCGGCAGGTCGTGCACAAACACTGGTGGTCGATGTTTCTCTTCGCGATCGTCATGCTTCTCATCGTCTGCCTCGGGGGGCTCGCCTGCGGGCTGGGCCTGATTATCGCCATGCCCGTGGTGTACGCGGCCGCGATGTACGTCTACGAAGACCTGTTCGGACAGAGGGGCGCCGCCTCGGCCGTCGCGACGACACCGGGGCCAGGAGAGGTTACGGCGTAACGTCGAACAGGAGTGCTGTCCATCTTCACCACCGCGGGAGATGATCGCAGATGGAGACTTTCAAAGCGGATCCAGCGGTCGTTCCGGCTGCCAAGACCATCGAGTTCGTCGGTGTAGGACCAGCCGGCAAAAGGAGACTCATCGATTCGTTCGACGATGTCTTTCAGGGTGGCTTTCGGCGAGTCAACCTCGTCGCTCCCCCGGATCAGGACTGGATTTCGCTCTTCAGCCAGTGGGGGGTCGCGTACAACCTCCAGGTGTCCATCTCGATCCGTAGCGGAAACGACGCCCTCCTCATCCTGAAGGAGGTGACACCGCTGCATCTCAGCATGAACGGACTGAGTGGCCCCGACATCAAGACGTTGAAAGCCCTCATTTCGCTTCGGGGCGAACAAGTGGTGTTCGCCCGGGCCCGGCCAGTCATCGCCTCCGCGTGGGATCGGTACCTGCCGGCCTCCGTCTGGAGAGGCATTCCCTCCCGCTGACTATCTAAAACTTAATTACCAGCGCTGTCCGGAAGATCGTGTCCAGCCTGTCCTTTCGCGCGTCCGCAGCGCCGAGGTACGAGCTTCGATCCGCCGGATGACAGCGTCCGGAAGAACTCGTCGCCCGAGCTCGGAATCCCGTCCGGGTTGATCAGCTCGACGAGGGCGATGACGTCGAGGTCGGACTCGAGCGCCGGCTCGTTCTCGTACAGCCATTGCAGACTGACCTTGAGCGAGATGTGGCTGGCCATCGAGACGGTCAGCGCGCTGGTGGTGTCGATCGAGTAGTCGGATGGATCGGAGAGATTGACGTTCGTGGCGAACTTGTGGTCGAACGTGGTCGCGGCGTTGAACTTCTCCATGTAGTCCCAACCGAGACGGGCGCCGGCAAAGCGGCGGTCCTTCTCCGGATCGGGCTTTTCCTCTTCGCGATCCGTGTAGCTGATGCCGTAGCTCGTCGCGAAGCGACGCCGCTCGATGTCCACCCACGTGTTCCCGACACCGGCATGCACGATGTACCGGTTCAGGATGCCGGCGTCGTCGTTCCGGTCCCAGCTCGCGCCCGTGTTCCAGAAAAATTTCGGGGTGATGTCCCGCTGGTAGTTGCCGCGGAGGAGGTACGTGGCGACATCCAGGGTCGGGTCAGGTATGACAAGGGATGTCATCGGGTTGACTGGCGCGCCTCCGACTGGGAACTCGATGCCTGGTGCGACCTGGAAGAAGCGGTCATCCGACGTGTCGGAGCGAACGATGTTCGTCTCGAACTTGAAGCGGGCATCCTTCCAGACATGCTTCAGCTCGTCGGTGAATCCCCACGTCTCGGCGGCCGAATTGCCCGCCGTGACGACGAGGCTGAGATCCGTGGTGTTGGACCAGCCCACCTTCGGCGTTTCCTTGGGTTTGTCCTGCGCCCACACGTTCCCGAGCCCGGCCCCAAGCCAGGCGACAAGGCAGATCGCCACCACCCGTCGCTCTCGCCACGACATTCCGTGCCTCCGTTCTTCGTCTCGTGACCGTGTGCACCCTTGGCCCACGCCCGACCACGAAAAATGCCGCCGATTCTTAACCGGCGCCGGTCATGGCCGCCAAAAGACTCCGAAAGGTGCCGGGGCTTGCGAGATTCTTGCCGTTGAACGTCATGTAATACGATGGGGCCGCTTCTACGGCGATGACGCACCTGGTTCAGATCCGTCGCGGTGACAGGCGTGCGGTTGCGCTGTGCGACGAGCCACGCCTGCGAATCCTCGACGGGTTCGTCTCGGTGTTCGATCTGGCTCAGAAAGCGATCGCGTCGCGCGCGTCACTCGTTGACCTGGTGCGGACGAGCACGGTGGTCGAGAGCCTGGACTACGACGGGGTCTATTCCGGCCGATCGGAATGGCGGTTGCTGACGCCGATCGATCATCCGCACGAGCCGGGCTGCTGCCTGGTGAGCGGCACGGGGCTCACGCATCTTGGAAGCGCGGCCCAGCGCCAGCAGATGCACGAGGCCATCGAGTCTGAACTCACAGACAGCATGAAGATGTTCCGGCTGGGCCTGTCGGGCGGCAAGCCCGCGCCGGGGGCCATCGGCGCCGCGCCCGAGTGGTTCTACAAGGGGAACGGCACCATCCTGCGCGCGCACGACGAACCGCTCGACGTACCCGGCTTCGCCGAGGACGGCGGCGAAGAGGCAGAGATTGCCGGCGTCTACGTGATCGGCGCCGACGGCTTGCCGTACCGCGTCGGCATGGCGATTGGCAACGAGTTTTCCGATCACGCGTTCGAGCGGAAGAACTACCTCAACCTCGCGGGCTCGAAGCTGCGCACCTGCGCGATCGGACCGGAGCTGGTCGTCGACCCGGCGTTCGAGTCAGTCCCAGGCACGGTGACCATCACGCGCAACGGCACCACGTTGTGGTCGAAGGACATCGTCACGGGCGAGCGGGAAATGAGCCACGATGTGCGCAACATCGAGCACCACCACTTCAAGTTCGACGCGCACCGCCGTCCGGGCGACGTCCACGTGCACTACTTCGGCGCGTGCGCGTTGAGCTTTGGTGACGGCCAACGGCTCGCCGACGGCGATGTCATGGAGGCGGCTTTCACGGGCTTCGGCCGTCCGCTCCGCAATCCCCTGCGCGTACTGCGAAGCGACGGATCACCCGTCGTCGTGAGGTCTGTGGCGTAGAGCCCGGGAGCGATCGATGCCAGGACGTTTGGAGTTCGACCTCGGTTTTGGCCGCAGCCGGCCGTCCGCGCGACGACAGCGAACCGATGCGTCTGCTGGTGCTGGGCGACTTCAGCGGCAAGCCGGCAGCAGAACGGCCGCCGCTGGCGACCCGGCCGACGCAGCGCGTGGACGTCGACACGCTCGACGACGTCATGAAGCGCCTGGCGCCGCGGCTGACGCGTGCCGGCCGGCGAGATCCGGTTCGAGCAGATCGACGACTTTCATCCCGACCGGTTGTACGCCCGGCTCGAGCTGTTCCAGGGCCTGCGTCAGGCGCGCGCCAACCCGCCGGTCGGCAACGACGATCTGCTCGGTCGCCTGTTGGGCAAATCTCCCGAGCCCAGTGCGGCACCCGTCGCGACGCCGGCCGACGGGCTCGACGCGCTGATCCGCAACATCGTCGCGCCGTACATCGTCAAGGACACGTCGGAGCAGACCAAGGCGTACCTCGCGGCGGTGGACGCTGCGATCGCGGAGCAGATGCGCACGCTGCTGCACGCGCCGGCGTTCCAGTCGCTCGAAGCGGTCTGGCGCGGCGTGCAGTGGCTGATCTCGAGCCTCGAGCTCGACGAGAACCTGCAGCTGCATCTGTTCGACGTGACGCGCGACGAGCTGCTCGCCGACATCGTCGCAGCGCAGGGCAGATCGCGGAGACTGGTCTCCATCGCGCGTTGGTCGACCGCTGGCGCGGCGTGCCCGGCGGCCAGGGCTGGTCGGTGCTCGTCGGACTGATCGACTTCGGTCCGTCGGATACAGACATCGGGCTGCTCGCTGCGCTCGGCCTGATCGCGTCGCAGGCCGGCGGGCCGTTGCTCGCCGGTGCCGACTGGGCGCTGGCCGGAGACGATGCGGGCGAGCTGGCGGCGTGGCACGCGCTGCGCCGCAGCGAAGCCGCGCCATGGATCGGACTGGCCGCGCCGCGTGTGCTGCTGCGTCTGCCGTACGGAAAGGGCAGCGATCCGATCGAAGCATTCGCATTCGAAGAGTTCGCCGGCGCGCCGGTGCACGACGAGTTCCTGTGGGGCAACGCGTCACTGGCCGCGGCGCTCCTCATCGGCCGATCGTTCACCGCGCGCGGCTGGGAGATGGAGCTGGGCGACGAGCGCGAGATCGGCGATCTGCCGGCGTACACCTTCGTCCGAGATGGCGAGCGTGAGATGCAGGCGTGTGCCGAACGCTATCTGACCGAGAGCCGAGATACGAAAGGCTGCTGACGGCCGGCCTCATCCCTGTCGCCAGCCGCCGCGATCGCAACGCCGTGGTCGTGGTTCGGTTTCAGTCGGTGTCGGACCCGCCGGCACCGCTGGCCTGGTGACCCTGACGCGGTGGAACAAAACCGGTTGCCGTTGACTTCGCCCCGAGGGTCGGCGCACAGTCTGCGGACGACGGCACCACAGTCACAGATCAGATGACCAGCGAGGAGCCATGTCTTACCTGAGACGGCGAGACTTTCTGAGCCTGACTGGACTGGCCGCCGGTGGCGGCTTGATCGGAGCCACGCTCGGCAGGCCCCTGGCGATGTCGCAACAGGCCGGCCTCGCTGATGTGCCCGACGAGATCCTGAATCCCGTCGAGGTCAGCGGCGACGAAGCGGTGCCGATTCTCGGCCGGCTGCCGGGCGCGCGTCGCATGTACGTGTTGCCCGCCGACGCGGGCGAACACTATCTCGTCGGCGGACACGTGATGACGCGCGTGGCGCGTCCGGTGGAAACAGGCAGCGTCCACGAGTTCGTGACGTTCGCAGGCCGGACTGGCGCGGTGATGCCGCGACACGCGCACCTCGGCAGTCACGCCGCGCTGCTCGTACTCGCCGGCGACGTGGAGCTCGAGGTCAACGGCCAGGTGTGGCGCATGATGCGCGGCGACTTCGCCAATCTGCCGCCCGGGACGCCGCATGGGTGGACGATGCGATCGGACCGATCGAAGATCGCGCTCTTCACGATGAACGACCGCGTGGGCAGCGCGTTCGTCGCGATGGGAACGGCGCTTGCGGCATCCACTCTGCCCGCGTCGGCTGAGGCGACAATCGCCGCGGGCCGTCTGGCGGTCGCGTCTTTCAACGGCGATTTCCAGTTGCAGCCCGCGCTTGCTGCGCCGCCAGCGGCGGTGCGCGTCACCAATCTCGTGCTTCCATCGGCGCCCGGCGCCTACGTCCTCGCTGACGGCGGCGGCGAGCGCTTCGGTGGCAACACGTTCCTGGCGCGCAACGCCAACACGCTCGGGCAATTTCTCTTCATCATCACGGAGGGCGGTCCGAACGGCGGCGTCGGCGCACACTTCCATGCGCGTCATTTCGAGAACTTCTTCGCGCTCGACGGCGAAACGCTCGGGTGGGCGCACGGCAAGGCCGTACCGCTCAAGAGCGGCGACTACTTCCAGGCGCCGCCGCGCAATCTGCATGGCTTCAAGCTGACGCAGGCCTACAACCGGTTCGCCGCGTTTCTGACGCCGGGCATCTTCGAGAACTTCTTCACGCGCGGGGGCAACGGTCAGAACGGCGTTGGCCGTCAGGCGAACAACGCCGCGCGTTCCGGGGCGCCGCCCGGACGCGGCGGGGATCCCGCGGCTGCAGGAGGGCGCGGACGCGGCGGCGCGGCGGCGATCCGGCGGTCCCGACATGTTCCGGCAACTGTCGATGAGCGGGCGCGGCCCTGACGGCTACCCGCTCGACGTGCACGGCGCCAAGCTGCCGCTTCCACCGCAGGATCCGGTGTGGACCGAAGGCCAGCGCGGTGCCGGCAACGACATCAGAGAACGCGCGGCGCTGCTCGCGCACGCCGAGGCCATTTGCGGCAAGCCGATCAGCCGCGAGATCACGCCGGAACTGCGCCGCGCGCTGACGCTGAAGCCACGGCCCGAGAGTTTCCTGTGAAGGCCGTCAGCGCAGCAGTGTGCGCGAGCCTCCTTGGCGGGATCGATGGTGTCGCTCGCCGCTTTCGCAGCAGGCCGCCTCGATCGACATGCAGACGCTGACTTACGCGTCCCGCGACGGCAAGGATCTGCTGCTCGATCTCTACAGGCCCGCCGGAAGCGCACGGCCGCTGCCCGTCATCCTCTTTCTTCATGGCGGCGGCTGGAGCGGCGGCACCCGCACGACGGGACCGGACTTCAAGCGCTTCTTCGCGCAGGACGGTTTCGCGATGGCGTCGATCGAATACCGGCTGACGCCATCGGTGACGTTCCCGGGCAACGTCGAGGACGTGAAGACCGCGGTCCGCTGGCTGCGCGCGAACGCGGGCCGGTTGGCGCTCGACACGGATCGCATCGCGATCTGGGGCACGTCGGCCGGCGGGCATCTCGCCGCGGTCGCCGCGTTGTCGCCTCGCGGCATGTTCGAAGGTGCGGACAACCTCGATCAATCGAGCGCGGTGCAGTGCGTGCTCGACGCCTACGGTCCCGTGATGTTCACCGCGATGGACGCGCAGACCGAAAACGAAAAGGCCACGCGCCAGCCACTCGCGCCGGGTCTGGTCAACGCGCCACCAATGGTTGGCGGCGTCGTCACCACCAGTGCTGCTGAGAGTCGCGGTACCGCCGCGCCGCCGGCCGGTGCGCGCGCGGGCGGCCCAGGCGCGATGGCACACGACGCGCCAACTCTCCCGAATCGCGTCTGGTCGGCGCCCCGATTCAGACCGTGCCCGACCGCGTGAAGGCCGCGAGCCCGCTCACTTACGTCGCAGCCGGTGCGCCGCCGTTTCTCCTGATGCACGGCCTCGCCGACAACTCGGTGCCGCATCATCAGAGCGTGATGTTGTACGAGGCGCTCGCCGCCGCGGGCAACACGGCGACGCTGCGATTGATTGACGGACTCCCGCACACCTTCTTCAACCGCACGAACCTCGATGACCTGGCCGGACCGTTCCGGATGGACGTGCGTGAACGGCTCGCCGGCAGACCCGAACAAACCCGCGTCGATCGACAGGGCGTGTTCGATGTCGCCCGCGCGTTCTTTCAGCAGCATCTTCAGGCCGGGCGGTCGTCGCGGTGAAAGTCACGGAACCGCTCAAAAGCCCATCTGCGCGCGTCCGAGATCGGTCAGGTCGGCCACGGTTGCACGCCCCTTGAAGTCCACTTCGAAGTCCATCGGCGCGAAGTCGGGAGCCGAACGCCCCTGCAGGAACGCGTCGCGCTGTCCCGGAAGATAGGCGCGATTCTTCGGGCAGTCCGGAGCCGAGCCGATGTAGATGACGCTGGCGTACTCGCTCCCCGCGTGCTCGTCGCCAACGGCATGACAGATGTCCGTGTGCCAGAACACCGTGTCGCCGGGCATGACCTCCGGGATCGAGACCAGCGCGGCGATGAGATCGGGGTGCCATTCCGGGCTGACCCCGAGCGCGCGGCCAGGTGCGGCCCCGCACAGATCCCCCTCCTCCACGTCGTCCTGGAGCGCGCGAAGGAGCACGTAGGCGATACCCTCTGCGATGGGAATGAGGCGCAGCGTGCCGTCTTTCGGTCCCTGACGCGTCAGCGCCGTCCAGCCCTGGTAGGTTCTGAACATGCTGCACACTGCCGGCGACGGAATCTCGCGAGTCTCCAGCCGGTGCTTCGCGTCGAACGGGTCGTAGCCGCGCCAGTCACCGGCGAAGATGTTCTCGTACACCTTCTGATAGCCCGGGTCGATCCAGCGTTCGACCGTGCCCGCGTCCATGTGCGGGGAAAGGCCGAGCGTCTTGTCCCCCGGCTGCCTGCGGCGTAACCGGTCGGCGTAGGTGCACTGCAGGTCGGGATTGAAGACGCCTTCGTATTTCCACAGTCGATCGAGAAAGGCGCGCGTCTCGGCGAGCTGCGCGTCCTGGCGCGCCATGACCTGCGGCCTCGACCAGTAGACGTTGAAGATCTGCGGCTTCCCCGCCTTCAGCGCGGAGAAGTACTTGTCGAGGCTCCGCTTCTCGACCTCCCGTTCTTCATAGCGATTGGTCTCGAGGTACTCGCCGACCTCCGCGAACCACTCGCGTGCCAGTGACGCGGGGAACACACCGCGAATCACCACGCACCCGCTGCTGCGAATCGATTGTCGAACTGCCTCCGGAAACCTTGCCGTCCCGAATGTCTCGATACTCGAGCTCGGGCACGACCGGCCGACCGGCGGCGACATCCGCCGAGGATGCGGTCGGCCGCTCGACTGACATGGCCCTTCACGTCGCGATAGGCGCGTTTCAACGCGTCACGATTCGGCGCCAGCTTGCGCTTGAACGCCACGATCTGATCACGGACGTCCACTCAACACTCCCACGTTCTGCCGTTCGCGATGCTGAAGTCTGCTGAGGATTCTAATGGACATCACGGGATCGGGCAGCTGAACTGATGGGTGAGGTACTGATTGACTCTGCCCGTGTCGATCGCCTCCAGAAGATCGGCCACCGCCTGAAGATGCTGCCGCCGCAACGACGCAAGCGCCGCCAGCAGCTGCGGAGAAGGGTTATTGAGATTTGTCAGGTACTGGTCGCCACCAGGGAAGGCAATCCAGTCGTTACCTGGAAAGGCGATGCCAGCCTTGGCCGTCGTTGGTGTCGCCGTGGTTGTTGAGTGGGACATACGTGGCCCCGGCTGGCAGCGGCTGCGGTCGAGAGTCCGTCAATAAACCGCCGTTTCGTCGCGGCAGGTTTGAGAAACAGCATCGAATTGTTGGTTGGCGAATCTTCAAAGTCGATCTGGGTGAAACCGGCAAACTGACCACCCCAGAGCGCGAAATCGACGGTGCCGAGGTAGTCGAAAAACGCCTTCGATTCCACGCCGGTCAGAGCGCCCGCGAATGTCACGACCGCGTAGTCAAGAGAGAAGAAATAGGCCTTCGCGTTATCGGGACTGAAATGTGCGGTTCCACCCTGGTTCAGGACGTAACCAAGCGCATTGTCGAGAACGTCAACATCTTCCTCGCTCACCGCGTCGGGCCCTGAGTCCCGGACAGTCGCCACGAAGGAGGGATCGGTGACTGTCTCAAAGCCACCGGCGGCCACGCGAAAGCTGGTGTTGCCGGAATGGACCGTGCTGATCGCACCATTCGCCGTCAGCACGTCGATCACGTTTTGCACGGTGCCGCACTCGTCGAGCAGCCGATGGCTCCACCGTTCCAGCCTGGGATAACCCGCGCTGAGGATGCGCGGCGAGAGCGTCCTGCCCCACCACATCTCGACTCGGAATGGGCTCGACCGAGATGTACGTGGTGGCGGCGAGCGAGTGGGCTCCCAGCGTGCCAGCCAGGAGAACAACGATGGCAAGGCGTGCGAGCGTGGGTTGAGTCTTCATGGTGTTCCTTGAGGTGCTTCGTCATGGAAGCGTCTCGCGAGAGTGCGGCAGCGTCCACGTCTTGTCAATGACCTGCGTCGGGACCGCAGAATCGACGCAGCACCACGACATCCCGTGGCCCGCAGAGACGGATACCTTTTCGTCTGCAGGAATCACGAGCCCAGCTAAACCCACATGCGCGCTGCCGTGACGAACTGCGAATAGCCGAGGATGGAATCGCTTCATGTGCAAATGCCGCTGCGGTGAGCAGTCCGGGCGTGTTGGTCGAGAGCGTTGTCTCACATCCAATCGAACGTGCCTGCGATACACCTGGGCCGGGACGAGCAAACACGGGTCGAGAAGCCTATCGCAGGCCCGTAGTGCGTTCGTCACCCCGTGACGCACACGAACTGTCTAGCAACAGACGAAGGAGCACTCCCATGAAAGTGAAAGAACTGATGACGACTGACGTGAAACGCTGCAGCCTGGAGACCAACCTCGCGGCGGCCGCGAAAATCATGTGGGAAGGAGACTGCGGAGCTGTCCCCGTGACCGACGAGCACGACCACGTGGTCGGGGTCATTACCGATCGCGACATTTGCATCGCCGCCGCGACTCGACCGCGCACCGAGGGAGAGATTCCGGTCAAGGACGTCATTTCGAAGGCGCTGTACAGCTGTGCGCCTGGCGACGATGTGCGCGCGGCGCTCGAAACGATGAAGTCTCGGAAAGTTCGACGGCTACCTGTCGTCAATCAGGGAGGCCGGCTGGTCGGTATTGTGTCGATTCACGATATCGCCCTGCAGTCGCGGACCAGGAGCGCCGATGCTTCCCCGATTCGGTGCTCGACGCGTTCATCGCCATTACAGCGCCTGCTCAGGTGCCTGTGACGGCTTAGCCCTTCGATATCAGAGGCAACGGAGCGAGGAGGCCGAGCAGTTGCGCCTCCTCGCTTTCGCATGGACCCGTTGGCTACCGCCGCTTGTATCGAAAGGACACCACCGTCGCCTCGTCGATGACCAACGGTTTCACGAACCGATGAGACGTACCCGCGCGCGGGACCTCCATTCGCACGGGCAGCACGCCGGACGCGCGCCGCTGCAGATTCTGCACGTTCACCGACGGCATGTTCTCTGCCTGTCGCGCCTTGCTGGCCTGTGCCTGCCCCTGCGCGGCGTTCCGCGCCTCATCCATCCTGAACGTGTGGCTCAGCTCCGACGTGCTCGTGTCAATCACCGGTGCCTCGGCCGTGACCGTGACCGACTCGGTCACTCCGCCAACCTCCATCGTCATGTCCAGCTGCCGCGGCCGTTGATCGAACACGACCGAGCGGCGAACGCTCTTGAATCCCGAGAACTGGCTCTCCACGACGAGTGGCCCCGACGGGAGTCCCGAGAGTGCGTAGGTTCCGGAGCCATCAGTGATGACCTGTTGGCGCCGCCCGGCACCCTCGACGGTGACCATCGCCCCTGGCATGGGAGCGCCCGCTGAATCGACGATGCGCCCGACAATCTGACCGGGCATCGCGGTCATCGGCGCCCGTCCCGCAATCCCGCCGCCAACACCCCCGGCGAAACCCTCCCCGATTCCCGAGCCGATTCCCTGGCCGACGCCGGTCAGCGTCGCGTGCTCGAACAGATCCGCCGCGAACATGTCGCCGTCGAAGCGATCGACGCGGAACCGATCGGGCACGAACAGCTCCCACTCGACGACGTTGACCGGCACGTCCATCTTCGGCAGCGTCATCTGCATGTCCCCCTTCTTCACGAACGGCGTCCCGGAGTGGAGATAGACGAACGACACGACGTAGGGACCGTCCGGACGGAAGCCCGGGCGCAGCAGCGGCACGCGGCTGCCGTCCTTGCCTTCGACCGGTCTTCGCCGGCGAGCCGCCGACTTCGACCGACAGCATCGACGCGCCCGTCGGCAGCGCCACCTTCATGAACGGCTGCGCGCGGTTGCGCATCCACATCGTCACCTCGGTCAGCGCGCGCCCTTCGGTCGTGACGAGCGTCGTCGCGACGGCGCGCTCGGCGACGGCCGCGAGGACGCGGCGTCGGCGAAGCGCCGGACGTCGAGCGCAGCGCCGGCGGCGCGTCGGCGGTGCGCTGATAGCGGTACGCGGCGAGCAGCGCCTGCCGCGCCGCGGCGGCGAGCGACGGATCGACCTCGCGCACGTCCATGCGGCGGAGGCCCGGCATCCGCGAGGCGACGACCTCGAGCGTGCCGAGGCCCTCGACCGCCACTTCGCCGGTTTCGCGCTGCGCGGCGGGAAGCGTCGGGAACCCGGTCTCGAGCTTGAACGATCCGCCGGCGTGCTGGCGCTCGAGGCTGACGAGGAACTGGTGCCGCCGGAGCGCCGGATCCGAGACGAAGAGCGACCACCCGGCCGGCCCGGATCTCCGTGCGCTCGAGCGACGCGCCGCTGACGCTGACGACCTCGTAGCCGGCGGGAATCGTGACGACGATCTGCGACGGCTCGCCCTGCACGATCGTGACGTCCACGAGCGAGACCAGCCGCACGTCGGCGTCGCCGATCGTGACGATCGACTTCACGTCGGAGAGCAGCCGCACGTCGCGGGCGGTTGCCGCGTCGGCGCGCTGTCGGCGTCGACCACCACACCTCGGCCGGCGTGCCCGGCTGGAGCGTCGCCTCGATCGTCGTCCGGCCGTTCGGCGGACGATCGCGGAGCAGGATGCCCCGGTCGACAGGTGCACGTCGGTCTGATCGCCCGGCACGTCGATCGTCGCGGTGACGCTGGCCGGCGACGGCACCGGCAGGATGAACGCGCCGCGCCCCGGCGTGAACGACAGCGCGCGTCCCGACTTCGAGCGTCGCGCGAGAACGTCGCCGGACCCGTCACGAGCGCGACGTGCGCCGCCTTCGGCGATGACCGGCAGCGGACGGTTGTCCATCCGCGCCTCGAGCAGCGTCGCGCCCTTGATCAGCGGGACCTTGGCCACGCCGCGGCGAAAGACCTCGCCGTCCACCGCATCGTCGCGCGGGCCGACGGCCCCGCGACGCGGACGCGGATGTCGGCGCGGGTCAGCGCCGCGGCCCGGCGCGTGCTCGGGCCCGGCCGGCTTGCGACCCGCCAGATCGAGCAGCCGATCGTATTCGGTGCGCGACATCGTCACGGTGCCGGCGGGCCCGGTGGACGCGACGCGTCCTGCGCAGCGACGGCGGCCGGGGTCAGGACGAGAGCAGCGACGCGCACGCAGCGATTGAAGCAGGTCATTAGCGGCCTCCCGTCTTGCGATAAACGATGTCCACCGACGGCGACTGCGTGTTCGGGCGTCAGCTCCGCGGCGAGAAACACCGACGGACCGACGCGGGAAAATCGATGGCGATGGGAATCACGCCCTGCCGGGTTCGGCCGGCTTCCTTCTGGAAGCGATCCATGAGCGCCTGCAGATCCTTGGCGTCCCGATCGCCGGCTGGAGGCGGCGCCGCCGGTGCGCGGCCGGCGGCGGTGGCGGCGGGACGGGTTCGGCGATCGCCCCAGGCGCTCCACGGACCCGGATCCGCTCGTGACCGGAACGCGCCCGGTCGGGGATCGACCGCGTAGCGCGGCGAGTGATGCAGCGTCAGGCCGGTGCGCGAGACGGCAGATCGACGGCGGGCAGCTCGAGGTGCGCGTCGCCCTTCTCCGTCCAGCCTGGCCGCGCTGCAGGTAGAGCAGTTCGACGACGAAGGTCGGCGCTTCCTCGTTCGGCGCGCCCTTTGCGAGCGGCAGCAGCAGGCCGCCGTCGGCGGCACGCCGGGACGGATCGGCCGGCCCGCGAGCGACGCGCTCCACAGCACCGACTGCGGCGGCAGCGTGACCGCGAGGAAGCTGCGCTGGTTGTTGCGGACGGCGTAGCGCGCGCGGACCAGCAGCTTGCCGTCCTCGCCGAGGAGCGCGTCGTAGCGCGCTTCCTCGACGTTGGCGACGAGCACCGCCTGCGGCGTGTAGCGCGACACGTTCACGGTCAGCGAGCGCGGCGCGCTCCCCCGAGCGGCGTGAACTGGAACGCGACCATCGACGGCGACTCGCGGCCGGCGACGATGTCGCCGAGGTCCGACGCGTCGGCCGGCTCGAGGCCGCGCGGCTCGCGGTCGGCGATCTCCCCGGCGCCGACGACATCGACGGCGACGCCGCCGGTCTCACGCTCCGCCGACGGCACGCGGACGAGCGGAATCGTGATCGGTCCTTCGCGCGGCGCGCGCACCTCGCCGCTGATGACGAACGAGGTCTGCGTGGCGATCGGCTCGAGGAAGCGTGACGGTCAGCGTGCCGGCGTCGACGCTCCAGTCGGCGACGGTGGCGCCGGCGACCTGGTTGACGACGAGCCCGGCCGGCAGCGCGACGACGCGTCTGACGCGCGAGCCCCTGCGACACCTCGACGCTGCACGCTCGACGTGACCTGCGTCGAGTCCTCGCCGAGCGCGACGAGCTCCGTGACGCGCGCACGCGTCCGCAGCGGCAGCGTCGATCGGCGATCGTCGGCCTTGCGCTTCCACGTGAACGAGAGCGGCCGGCCGGGGTTCCCGTAGACGACCCAGCGGCTGTCGTTCGCCGTCTCGCGACTGCTCCGCGATGAAGCCGCCGGAGACGACTGAGATCGACGCCGGTGCGCGGCACGACGAGCGTGACCGCCGAAAGCGCCGAGCCCGGACCCGGCAGCGTCATCGATTCGGTGCCCGCGGACGAGGCGAGCGGCACGACGACGTCGAGCGTCGAGCGTCGAGCGGCCCGGCGCGCGATCAGAGACGCGCGGCGGATTGCCGTCGACGATGCGCGGTCGGACGTCCGTCGATGCGCGCGTCGCGCACGAGCATCCCGGCCGGCACCTGCACGCTCACCCATCCCTGCTTCAGGACGTCGATCGTGAGCCGCGCCTGGCCCGGTGACCGTCTCGCCCGCTGATCCGCAGATCGTAGTCGACGCGCGTCAGCGTCGCGTCGACCGGCGGCGGCGCGGGATCCGGCGTCGTCGGAAACGCGCGCGCGCGCAGCGCGCGATACTCCTCGATCCCCAGCACGACCCAGCCGTCCGCCGCGCGGCATCCTGCGCCGAACGCCTGCGGCGCCCAGCAGCACAACGATGGCTCCGACGATGACTCGACTCATGTGTCGCCTCCCGCGAGTGCAACGGGCATCGCATGCGCACCCGGCTCCTTGTTCAGACGCCGGGAGCGCGCGTTCTGCCGGTTTCACCGAACCGATTGCAAATCTGCAATCGACACGGGGGCCCGGCGTGCTAGCGGATTCTCCCTGGCGTTGCCCGGCGCGGGCGGAATTGCAAGCGCACCGCCGACCACTACGAACGCGTCACGAGGCGGCGCAACCCACGGCGAGAGCTGGCGTTAGGCGTCAAAGGTAAGGAAGCGCGCGCCGTGCGGGTGGGACACGGGAATCAATCTTCTGCGTCGACGATCCATTGCGTTGTTTTTCGAAGGGGATATTCGTCCGATGCGATCGACGTGTTGATGGTTCGTCTCCCGCAAGAGCATCGCGTGAGCGATCTCCTCAGGCCCATAACCGGTCCATGGCAGGCACCCGACTTCGGTCTACTTCAAGCGGAGCTTTTTCCCACAGAAAGACCCAGTGACAACAGGCCGCAGAAGAAACAGAGGTAAGCAAGCCACAGAAGAACACAGAAAAACACAGTAAGAAGAATTCATGAACACAGCAAGAACGATCAATCTGTGTTCTTCTGTGTTCATCTGTGGCCTGAATTTTCTGTGTTTTCTGTGGCCCGCTAGAAGACAGGAGTCAGGAGCCGCAGAACTCGACGTCGCACCTGCCTGGCAGGGTATCGCCGCGTCTCACGCCCCACACGATCGGCGTGCCAACGCACACCATGTGGATCAACAGCTGCGGCCAGCTCATCGACAGGCCATCGCGGCGGCGTGTGCAGGTAGAGGCTGCGCAGCCACGACAGCGCCGGCAGCGTGCCGTAGTTCATGGCACAGAACACGACGACGCCGTAGAGCGGTCCGGCAATCCAGAGCGGTGCGGTCCGCAGGAACGCCATCCGGCGACTGAGCGCGTAGAAGACCAGCGTCGCCGTGAGCGCGACCGTGAAGTGCATCGCCAGCCCGATTACCGCCATGCCGGCGCCCGCCTCGATCGCCGCGCGTCCCCAGAGCGCCGACGCGACACCGCGCAGGACATCCGCCGGCGCACGGCCGGCCTGGATCCAGGCCTGGACGCAGGCCGCCGTGATGTCGAGCACACCGCAGAGCAGCCAGCCGGTGAGGATCGCCTGGCGTGTGGTGACCTGTGCGCCCGAGGGAATGCTGCGCGACATCGCGGTGGGAGTCATGGCGAGAGAGTCTACTCTGTCAGGACGTGTACCGGCTTGTCCTTCCCGGCTATTCCAACGAGAATGCCGTCGCGATGGACCGGAAGGGAGACTACGGCTACGACGCGCCCTATGCGCTGACGGCCTCCGTGTGCGCTTCGTGGCTTACTCGACGGCGCCTGGCGAATGCCGATTCTGCGCGTCTTTCCGAACGCGGCCGTCGCGCGGACCGGGAGACGCTCGAGCTACGGCGCACGCGCTCGAAGGCGTTATGCGGGCGCTGCCGCCTTTCCCCGACGGGACGCTTCGATGTCGTGGTGTCGAGTCTGGCCATCCACAACATCTCGTCCAATGCTGCGCGCACGCAGGCGATTTCCGAAGCGTGGCGGGTGCTGAAAGGAGGCGGACGTCTGGCCATTGCCGACATTCGCGCGACGAAGCGCTACGCTGAAACGCTCAGCACCCTCGGCGCAACCGGGGTCACGCGCCGCCGGCTCGGGTGGCGCTTCTGGTACGGCAATCCGGCCGCCGGGACCACGCTGGTGACGGCATCGAAACCTGGCCGCACCTGATACAGCCAGTCGCTGTGGGAATCAACAGCGTTCGCCCTCACGCTGCTTCACCCATCCCGAGACGAACAGGAGAAAGGGAGAGAGAGGGAACTTTTGTTTTCTCCCCCTCTCCCCTTCTCTTGTTTATCTTGTACAGGTCGGGGGGTGACCGGACTTGTCATGTATAATGTACTAGCATAATAGACGCAGCTGTGCGGCATGCAGACTTCGACAACTGGAGCGAGGTGGAGGATGTCATTGGACACCGTCTGGCAGGACGTGCGGCTCGCGCTGCGGCTGGTGCGCCGATCGCCCGGCTTCGCGGCGACCGTCGTGCTCACGCTCGCCCTGGGCATCGGCGCGAACGCCGCGATCTTCGGGGTCGTCAACGGCCTGCTCCTGCGTCCCCTGCCCGTCGCCGATCCGCACCGGCTCGTGACGATCTCGTCCGATGCGGCGATCGCGCGCGGATACCCCGCCGGCTTCGGGTGGACCTTCGCGATGTGGCGGGAATCTGCAGCCGCACGTCGCCTCTCTTCGACGGCGCCCTCGCCTGGACGCCGGCGCGATTCGACCTGGCGCCGAGTGGTGAACGCCAGCTCGTGGAAGGGATCTTCGCCAGCGGCGGCTACTTCGCGACGCTCGGCGTATCCGCCGATTCTCGGCCGCACGTTCACGGCGGCCGACGATCGCCCTGGTGGCGGTGCGGAGGGGCCCGGTCGCGGTGATCAGCTACGGCCTCTGGCAGCGGCGCTTCGGCGGCGCCGCCAGCGTCATCGGCGGACCGCTCGTCGTGGACGGCGTGACCGTCACGATCGTCGGCGTGACGCCGCCGGGGTTCTTCGGCGTCGACGTCGGGCGCGCGTTCGACGTGGCCTTGCCGCTCGAAACAGAGCCGCTGATTCGCGGCAATCGCTCGACCCTGCGGATGTCGCCCCTCCTGGTGATGCTGCGTCTGAAGCCGGGCCAATCGACCGAAGCGGGCACGGCGACGCTCCGCAGCCTCCAGCCGGCGATTCTCGGCGTGACGCCCGAGAGCATGTCCACCGTCAGGCCGCCCCACTACCGGGAACCGTTCACGCTCGTGTCTGCGGCCGCCGGGACGTCACTCCCGTCCGAGGTCCGAGCGGACTGCGGCAGTCCTACGCGCGTCCCCTCGTCACGATCCTCGTTGTCGTGCTGCTCGTGCTGCTGATCGCGTGCGTCAACATCGCGAACCTGCTGCTGGCTCGCGCGGCACGGCGCGACGGCACGAGCTCAGCGTGCGGATCGCCCTCGGCGCGCCGCGATCACGCCTGGCGCGTCAACTGCTGATCGAGAGCCTCGTCCTCGCGGCATCTTGGCGCGATCGGCGGCTTCTGATCGTCGGCGCGTGGGGCAGTCAGGCTCTCGTCGCGCAGCTGTCGACGCCGGCCGATCGCATCACGCTGGATCTGTCGCTCGACTGGCGGATCCTGGCGTTCACCGCGGGCGCCGCGGTCGCGACTGTCGGCATCTTCGGCACGGTACCGGCGTTGCGCGCGACGCGCGGCGCTTCGATGGACGTGCTCAAGAGGCAGGGACGCGCGGCGTCGCGGCACACGGCGGGTGGCCGGACGTCTCGCCACACTCTCCAGCGGCCTCGTCATCGTCCAGGTCGCGCTGTCGCTGGCGCTCGTCGTCGTCGCGGCGCTCTTCGTGCGCTCGTTCGAACGGCTCTCGCACGTGCCGCTGGGATTCGATCCCGATCGCGTGCTGGTCGTCAACGTCGACATGCAGAGAGCCCGCACGGATCCCGCCGACCGGATGCTCCTGTATCAGCGGATCGTGGATGCGGCGGCCAGCGTGCCCGGCGTGGCGCACGCCGGAGGCTCGATATGGACGCCGGTCGATGGCGGCATGCGGATGGGGGACTCCCAGAGTCGAGTGATGTTCAACTTCGTCACGCCGGGATGGTTCGCTGCGTACGGCACCGCCGTCCGGATCGGCCGCGACTTCACCGTGCAGCGACACGGCCGAGCGTCCGCCGGTCGTCGTCGTGAACGAAGCATTCGTGCGCGCACTCATGCCGGGACGGTTCCCGCTCGGCGAGACGATCCCCTACCCTCGATCGCGGGAAGGCGAGGTGCAGCGCACCATCGTCGGCGTCGTGGATGATGCGGTGTTCGATTCGCAGAGAGAGGGGATCCAGCCCGATCGTGTACCTGCCGGTGGCGCAGGCGGTGGGAATCGAGCCGAACGGACCGACCGAGATCAGCGTCGGCGTCCGCCCCGCGGTGGGATCGCCGATGCAACTCGCACGCAGCGTCGGCGCGGCGATCATCGGCGTCGATCCGGGCCTCGCCTTCACATTCCGTCTGCTGACGGATCACGTGGACGCGTCGGTCCGGCAGGAGCGGATCGTGGCGATGCTCTCCGGGTTGTTCGGCGGCCTGGCGCTGCTGATTGCGGCGCTGGGACTCTACGGCGTGACGTCGTACACGGTGAGCCGCCGGTTCACCGAGATCGGGATCCGGATGGCACTGGGCGCGCAGCGGGCGCACGTGCTCGGGCTGATTCTCCGGCAGAGCCTGGCGCTGACGGCGATCGGCATCGGCGCTCGGTCTGGCAGGCGCATCGGCGGTGACGCGCTATGTCCGCGGAATGCTCTTCGGCCTCACGCCGCTCGATCCAGGAACGTTCATCGGCGTCGCGGTGCTGTTCGCCGTCGTCGCCGCGATCGCGGCAGTCGATCCCGGCGCACCGCGCCACCAGAGTCGACCCGCTCGTCGCGCTGCGCACCGACTGAGCATCCCTTGGCGGGACGTTGCGGGAACCGACGGTCTGATATTCATCATTCCGCTTCGCCGCGCGCCGCCAGCGCTGGAAAGCCGTGACGTCGCCGAACCACCATCCACAGGAGCGGCGCGACGATCAGCACGGCCCCCAGGATGATTCCGGTGTCCGTGTTCGACACGTCCAGCAGCTTCAGCGCGCTCGCAAGCAGCACGAACCCGAGCGCGCGGCGCACGAGCCCGCCGGGTGCGCGTGCCGACAGGTGCGCGCCGAGCCACACGCCCGGAATGCTGCCCACCAGCAGCGAGGTCGTCAGCGCCAGCTGAAAGTCGCCGAACAGGATGTGACCGATTGCGGCCGACGCCACGAGCGGGACCGCCTGGACGAGGTCCGTGCCGACGAGCTCGCTCGCCTTCAGCCGCGGATACAAGGCCATCAACGCGATGATGATGAGCGACCCGGATCCGACCGACGTCATACCCGACGACGAGGCCGCCGAGGATGCCGACGAGTACGACCGGAAAGGGTCGAACCTCGACCCGCGGGCGGCCCTGCGGCAGCGGGGCGGCCCGGCCGTCCCGGACGCGCGCGTGTTCGACGAGGCGGAGGTAAGCGCGAACCATCAGGCCCGCGGCCGCGGAGAGCAGGGCGATGGCCAGTGCCGTCCGGATCACCGATCTGCACCTGTGCGCCTCCGCCGAGTGCGCGCGCCACGAGCACCCCGGCGAAGGCCGCCGGAACCGATCCGACGCACAGCCACTTCACCAGGCCCAGATGGACGGTGCCACGCCGCAGATGCACCAGCGAGCCGACCGGCTTCATCACCGCGCTCGCGACCAGGTCGGAGGACACCGCGGTGAGCGGCAGCACGTCGAAGAAGAGCACGAGCACCGGCGTCATCAGGGCGCCGCCGCCCATGCCGGTGAGACCGACGACAATGCCGATTCCGAAGGCGGCGACGGCGAGAGGCAGGTCGAAGCTCACGGTGTACCGGCCGTCTGCGTGCACGAAGACATGGCGACAATCCTAGTCCATGCAAGGGACTTCGCCCCGCGGACTCCCCTTGCATTCGTTTACGGAGACCATTTCTTCTGCGTTTATCTGTGACATATATTCTCTGTGTAGTGAGAATCTCCTTGCCTCCGACGGCCCGTTCACGCCCGCGCGACTGCACCCGCCGTGAGTTTCTCGCCTGCGCCGCAACCTTGACGGCAGTGCCGTCCGTGACGCGGACCACTAACGCCCAGAGCGTTCGGACCAGGTTGATCCTCCTGGGTACCGGCGGCGGCCCGCGCCCCCGGAAGGCGAGCTCGGCGTCCGCGCAGGTCATCGTCATCAACGGCCTCGCGTATGTAGTCGACTGTGGCAACGGGGTGGCGCGCCAACTTGCCTTTGCTGACGTGCCGCTGCCCTCGTTGCGGCACATCTTCCTCACGCATCAGCACTCGGACCATAACGCCGACTACGGGAACTTGATCTGGCTCGCCTGGGCTGCCGGCCTGACGACGCCGGTCGATGCGTGGGGACCCCCGCCACTGGAGAAGATGACGCGGCTTTTTCTTCGAGATGAACAAGTACGACATCGACGTGCGGATTGCCAACGAAGGGCGTGTGCCGCTTGTGCCGCTGGTTCGCACTCACGAGCTGCAAGAGGGCGGTGTCGTGATGCGTGACGAGCACGTGAAAGTGACCGCTACGCTCGTGGATCATCCGCCGGTCGTTCCGGCCTTCGCGTACCGGTTCGATGCCGCGGATCGGTCGATCGTCATCTCAGGCGATACGTCGCCGTCCGACAACCTCGTGAAGCTCGCCACAGGCGCCGACGTGCTCGTCCACTCTGCGATGTATCCTCCCGCGATCGATCGTCTCGTCGCGCGGGTCCCAAACGCGACGGCCCTCAAGGCGAGCATCCTGGCTCACCAGACATCTGCCGAAGACGCTGGTCGCGTGGCCCAGGCGGCCGGCGTCAAAACACTCGTCCTTTCGCATCTGGTGCCGCCGGACGACCCCGGGGTGACCGAGCAGATGTGGATCGAAGCCGCCCGACAGCATTTCCACGGATCGATCATCGTTGGTAAGGATTTGCTCGAGGTATGAGCAACGGCTCACAACCCCAATGCGGGACGGCCCAGCGTGAATAACCCGAGATCAAAGCGGGTGCTTCCCTCTAAGACGAGATCGGCGATGACTTCGCCTACGACGCTGCAGAACTTGAAGCCGTGTCCCGAGAATCCGGCCGCGATCACGACGTGGCGAGTATCGAACAGGTGATCGATGATGAAATGTTCATCCGGCGTATTCGAAAAGAGACACACCTTCATCGCGAGCGTGGGACCGTCCGCGTCGGGAAAATAACGCCGAATGGCCTCGCGCAGGACCCTTTCGTCTTCCGGATGACAATCGCGATCGACTGATTCGGGATCCACGCGTTGGTGTCGATGGTGATACTTGCCGATTTTGAAACCCGGGACGTGATGAATCGGAAACCCGTAGAAACGTCCTTCCGTGGCTTCCATGTTGAAGACGGGAAATCGCCCCAGCTGAAAGCATTCCGGCTTCATGGGCTGAGTCCACAGCAACACCTGTCGCTCGGGAACCACAACTGGCGCGAGCTGTGGAAGGACACGCGCCGTCCATGGTCCTGCGGTCACGACCAAGGCACGTGCTTCGTATCGATCGACATCGGTGATCACCCGCACGCCGTCCGGGAGCACGTCCCACCCGCGTACGCGCTCGCGCCCGTGAACTTCGGCTCCAATTGCCAGGGCAGCGTTGAGATACGCGGCGACACAGCGTTCCGACATCAAGAAGCCGCCGTCAGGCTGGTAAACGGCGACCGTGTCGTTTGGAAGCGCGTATCCGGGAAAACGGCGATGCAGATCGGCGGCGCTCAGAACATCATGTTGAAGGCCGTGTTCCACGCACGAGCGCAAGGAACCGGTGACGATCTCACCGTTTTCGGTACCGGCGTCGATCCCTCCGGTGAGGACCAGGAGGCGCTCATCCGCGACTCGCTCCAAATCCCGCCATAACTCGTACGCGCGTCGCAGAAGCGGGACGTAATTGGGATGTTCTGCGTAGGCCAATCGAATGATTCGATTGACGCCCGCGGATGCACCGAGGTCGCTCGGCACGTCGAATTGGTCGAGGCCCAGCACCCGCTGATGCCGGCTGGCCAGATGGTAGATTGCGGCGCTGCCCATGCTGCCGGCGCCGACGACGATCGTGTCGTACGTCCTCACAAGGTGTGGTTCGCGGGCTCCCGGACCCCACAGAGTCGGCTCACGGCTTCTTCTGTGACAGCCCCAGGCCTTTGCCTGCGGCGGCGTGCACCCACTCCATGAGGTCGTCGCCCGTTTCAATCGGGCCGGCACAGTCGATCAAGTCCCGGATCACTGCTGATTTCGGAATCTTGCGGCGCCGCGCCCAACGCGAGAGGCGGGCGGCGCGCTTCTTATCGAGCCTGACGGTGATTGTTGGCACGGCAATACCACAATCTTACCCGCGAACATCGGAACACCATCGTGCCCGCCGGCACGAAGCCGACGGGCGTCGTAGAAATCAACCCACCTGCGCTAGGGCAGCCTGTCCTGGTCGTGTCGATCCCGAAAACCGCCGGCCGGAAGATCGTACGTGACCTGAAGGTCGTGGCCTCTGCGTTCGCGCGCGCGCAGGTGACGGCGCATTCGACGTCTGGAATCCCTCGACGACGACGTGTTCGACCGGTGACGGGAGAAGGCGCTGGATGTCGCGCAGCAGTTGACCATCGGACGACGTCACGAACGAGACCGCCCGTCCGGCCAGTCCCGCGCGTCCGGTCCGGCCCACACGGTGCACGTAATCTTCCGCGACCAGCGGCAGATCGTAGTTCACCACCAGCGGCAACTGCACGATATCGAGGCCGCGAGCCGCGACGTCGGTCGCCACCAGCACGGACACGCGGCCCGCTTTGAAGTCCGCGAGCGAACGCGTGCGGGCGCCCTGCCCCTTGTCGCCGTGAATCACTGCGACCCTGAGGCCTTCGCCTTCGAGATGATCGCCGACACGGTCCGCGCCGCGCTTCGTCTTGCAGAAGACCAGTGCCTGTCCTGACGGTGTCTGCCCGAGCACGTGCAGCAGCAACGCCCGCTTCCGATCGGCGGCCACTGGGTGGACCCGATGCGTGACCGTCGGCGCCACGAGATCCTGCGTCGACACGTCAACGCGCCGCGGCTCGCGAGTGAACTCGGCGGAGAGGCGTTCGACCGCTGGCGACAGCGTCGCTGAAAACAGGAGCGTCTGGCGCTCGCGCGGCAGCGCCTCGAGCACGCGGCGAAGCGGCGGCAGAAAGCCCATGTCGAGCATCCGATCGGCTTCGTCCAGCGTGAGGACCTCGATCGCGGACAGATCAATCGTGCGCCGCTGCAGGTGATCGATGAGACGCCCCGGCGTGGCGACGACGATGTCGGTTCCGTGCCTCAATGCGCGGATCTGGGCGCCGATGGGGACGCCGCCGTAGATCTCGGTGACGCGGAGCTGAACCGGCGCGCCATACGAGGCAAGCGCGCGTTGCACCTGGATGGCCAGCTCACGAGTCGGTACGAGGACGAGCCCGCGGGGACCGCGCGTCTTGCCGCGACGGCCTCGCACGAGCAGACGGTCGATCATCGGCAGGCCGAAGGCCGCGGTTTTCCCGGTACCCGTTTGCGCACGGGCGACGATATCGTCGCCGGCCAGCACGAGGGGAATCGATGCCGACTGCACCGGCGTGGGGTCTTGGTACCCCTTTCCGGCAAGCGGCGTACAGAGAGATGGGGCAAGCCCCAGTTTTGAAAACGGCACGTATGGATACTCCAGCAAGTTGCCTGGAGCGGTTCCGATACGCCCGAGGCTTGAATATGAAACACATGTGACGCCAGCTTGGGCGCACTGTGCGGACGGAGCGCGAGCTCCGAGCGGATGTTCGTGTCTTGGCTAAGGACTTGAGGAGGCGCGAGTCAGAAGCTCGTTACGCCTACAAAGGGCAGAGCGCGGAAGAAAATCCGATAGGTAAGGATACCACGTATCGGCTATCCGACCTAGGACAGTACCCGCAACGCATACTGCCCTGGCCTGCTCGACGTCTCCGGTGCCGCGAACGGATCCGCAAGATCCGGCATGGGCGGTGCGACGAAGATCCGTCGGACGGCCTTCGCCAGCCAGCGCGCGCAGCGGGCCGACTTCGCGACACGAGCGCTGTCGGTCGCGATGCCGGTGTTGGCGTACATCTGCCGGTACAGCTTCGAAATCACGAGGAACGCGATGCGCGAGCGCAGCGAACGCACGCAGGCGGAGCGCTGCCAGATCGCGGGCACGGAGTAGAACCGATCCCAGACCTCCTGTGTGCCGCGCCGGATCTCATCGGGCGACATCGTCGGATGCGGGATGTAGACCTTCGGACGCTGCGACGGACGGGATCAACCAATAACGCGTGAGCGGGATGCCGTTGACCGTCGGGAACCTCCGCCGCGTCCTGCTCCCACTTCGCGAAGTCGACCGTGCCCGGAAACGGCGTGAGCATGACGAACTGCGCGAACGAGACGCCGCTGCGCTGCGCCAGATCGGCCGTCGCCGCGAACGTGTCGGCGTTGTCGGTCGGAAGGCCGAAAATGAACGAGCCGAGCACGTGGACGCCATGCGCGCGAAAGCGTCTGCAGCCGGGTAACCAGCGCCTCGCCGGCGTCGTTGAAGTTCTTGAAAACGGCCTTCAGTCCTTCGGGCGTGACCGACTCGACGCCGACGAGCGCGCCCCGATCCTCGCCCGTCGCATCGCCGCGAGGAACTCCGGATCCTCGGCCGCCTCCATGGTGATTTGGGTGAAGAACACCATGTCGTCGGGCAGCCGTTCGAGCGCGGCCATCAGCTCGAATCGTTCCCGCCGGAGCGCGCGTCAGCGTCGCGAACTGCGCGCTTGTCGGCGCGGCGATCGGCTGCCGCGAGGTCGGCCAGCGTCACCGGGTAGAAGTTGTCGTCGGCGAGCGCGACGAACCGGAAGCCCTTGCGCCGCAGCGCGACGATCTCGCGCACGACGTCGCTGACACGCGTCGCTGACGCGGCTTCTGCCCGTCGGTTCGCCAGACCGAGCAGAACGAGCAGTGCTTCGGACAACCGCGGACCGTCTGGACCGACCCCCACATGTAGCGGTTCGTCGGGCAGAAGATCCCACCGGGCCGGACGAGAACGCGTCGCCCTCGATGCGGCCGCCGTCGTACAACGCTCGCAGCGTGCCATCCTCGCAATCCGCCAGCACCTGCGGCCAGATCCAGATCGCCGTCGCCGCTGACGACGCTGTGCGCCGCTCCATGCTCGCGGACTTCGTCCGGAAACAGCGTCGCATGGATGCCGCCGAAGACGACGAATGCCGCCGCGCGCGCGCGCCATCCGTGCGATCGCATAGCCGCGGAGCGCATTCGCCGTGTGGATCCCGATGCCCACGACGTCTCCGGGCTCGACGGTCGCATGCGTCGAAGCGATCCAGCGTTTCGTCGACGATCCGCGGCGTGCCGAAGCGATCCGGCGTGGCTGCCGCCAGCACGTACAACCACCGAGGCGTGATCACGGCCGTGCCGAACGACAAGTCGCTGGGATTGACGAGATGTACGCGCACGCGAGCACCTCAGAAAGAGCGGGCGATGTTTTTGCCGAAACGGCTGAAGAAGCCGGCCGTCGCGACACCCGCGCTTTGCGACGTACGGCCAATGGCGACTCCGGCGTCAGCGGCTGCTCCCCAGGGCGTCCGCGTTTTGTCAGGCGCGGGCGACGCTCGTGGTTGCCGCGGCGGCATCCACGGTGAGCACGTGGCGTCCGGGGTTGATGGCGCGAGCGGGACGGCGACCTGCGTGCTGACAAGCCCCGTCAGCGGCAGCGGCAGCTCGGACGGCGCGACGGGTTCTGGCGATCGCTCGATCGCCACGAGTCCGCCTCCGCGTGAGCGCTCCTCCTCGCGAGGAACGGATTGCACGGTCGCGTTGGCGTAAGCGCGGCGAGCAGGCGCTGAACTCGAACGCGGCATCGTCGGCTCGACCTGACGCAATGCCGCGTGGACACCGCAGCGGGAACGCTCGGCTCGCGTTGCGCCTCGGTGGCGGCGTTGACGCCGGCGTCGGACGCGATATGCGGTGACACCGCGCGGACGTGGCTGACGGCCAATGCGAGCACGGCCAGGCCCGCGGCGCCACAGATAGCTGTCACTCGTGCGCGACCCGCGGCCATCCATTGCGGCATCAGAATCCGCTCGAGACGTCTGCGAAGCTGCGACGGAGAGACCGCGGCCAGTCCCGGTAAAGAACGGATCGGTGTCCGCGGCATCCCGGCGAGCGTGACGAGGCAGGCTGCATAGCCTTTTGCAGATCCGGTCACGTCCACGGCGACTTCGTCGCACGCAGCTTCGCGCTCGAAGTCGAGCCGCCGTTCAAGCCACCAGACTGCGGGATGCCACCCAGCAATTGCGCGAACGACGTGCTGCACGCAGCTGCGCAAGATCATCACGGCGTTGCACGTGCGCCCACTCGTGAACGAGGACTCGGTCGAGATCCGGCGCGCTTAGTTGCGTGAGTAGGCGTGGCGCCAGCGCAATGATCGGAGAGCCGAAACCGAGTACCGCGGCGTGCCGGACACGGTCAGAGAGGACGACGCGCGTCGGACGGCCGGTCGTGCCGCACCCGCGACCAGTGCGAAAGGCCGCTTCAGCACGTCGCTCGGGCACTCCTCACTACGCCGCCTGGCGCGACGGACAGCCACGGCGCCAACGATGAACCGCACCGCCTGAAGGCCGGACCAGGTCATCCAGAGGCTGAACGCCAGTGCGGACGAAGTCCACCAGGCCGCCGGCATGGCGATCGGCCCGTCCGGCAGGGGCGCGAGGTCCAGCGGAGGCACGGCGATCGGTGCCGCCGCGACCATGGATGGAACAAGCGGGAGCACCAGGACCAGGAGATATCCGGCCCACAAAAAACCGTAGCGTGCCTGCGCGCGCGACGCGGGGATGATGCGCAGCCCAGCGGCCGCCGCGATCGCGACGACGGCACCCTGCGCCAGCCAATTCAGAAGGAGGTCCATGCGACTTCTCCTACGCGTCCTCGATGAGCTTCTTGAGGCGATTCAATTCACTGGCATCGATCTGCTCGTCTTCGAGCACGTTGAGCACGAGCAGGCTCGGCGAGCCCTCGAAGAGGCGCGTCACCAGGTGCCTGAGCGCGCGGCGTCGAGCCTGCCGCTCGTCGACGCGCGGCTGATAGATGAACGCCCGCGCCACCTTCTCGTGGGAGACGTAGCCCTTGTCTTCGAGAATGCGCAGGATCGTCTGCACCGTGCTGTAACTGACCGCGTGCGTCTTCTTCAGGGCAACCACCACATCGGCGACGCTGGCCGTGTGTCGCCGCCAGAGCACCGACATGACTCGCGCTTCCGCGTCGGTCAGGGCCGGCGAACGAGGTCGTGCCATCAGGATCCTCCATCTCTTAAAGATTTAAGAGATGGGCCGGAGTGTACTCCCTGCCCAGGGTTTGTGCAATTAAATAATTAAGAGTTCAGCGGAACCGCCGGCTGCTGGTCATCTGGTCAGCCGCTTCAGCTCTTCAGTCCAGTTGAGCACCACGTTGAGTCGACCGGAACCCGCCTCGTCCTTGACCATCACGAAGCGCTGGCCGTCGGGGCTGACGTCGTAGTTGGCGAGCGAGATGTTTTGGAAGACATACCGCTGGTCGAACAGCTGGCGCGGCTGCGAGAGCGTGAGATTCACACTCCCCGACACATCCACGACCATCATCTTGTTTCCAATGCGATAAAAAATCTCCTTGCCGTTCCTGTCCCACATTGGCTGTGTCCCGCCCTGTGTGGACACCGGCCACCGTCGGTCCGGGCCGGGGAAAGGCCGAACATACACTTGCATCTGACCAGACTCGTCAGAGGCATAGGCCATCCAGTGACCATCCGGCGAAAACTGAGCCCCACCCTCGTATGCGAATGTGCTTACCACAGGCCGCGGGCGGGGCTCACCCCGGAGCGTGAGCACGTATATATCGCGGGAGGTCTGGGCATTCTGTCGCATGAAGGCGAGCGTGTCGCCGTCACGCGAGACCGAACACGGAAGATCTCCGGAAAGGCTGCCGGCAATCGCTTCGGGATGACCGCTGCCGTCCGCGGCGGTCCAATACATACCCGTCAATGTCCGGAACAGCACCCGGGCGCCATCTGTCGTCCATACGGGAAAAGCATTGCCGACCGTCTGTTCAGAGGTCAGCGGCGTCAACGTCCTACGCGCGATGTCCTGAATCCACAAATCGCCAGCCGCGGCGACAACCGTCCGCCGGCCGTCCGGCGCCAGCCGGGGGTACTGATACCGCCGGGGGGTCTCGGTGATCGGCTGTTCCACCCCTTGGCGAGACACCCACACGAGTCGTGTGGTCCCCGCGTCGCTCGGTGCGTACGTCAATGAACCAGCATCGGACAGCGCCGCCAACGGTGCGTCCATCGTCGTACCCACAGCGAGGTTTTCGAGGACGCGAACAACTGGCTTTGTCACCTCCAGCCGATCGACATCGAATGGCGCGCCGAGTAGTGCGCCGTCGCGGAAGAACACCAGATGGCCGCTCGGCGCGTACAGAGGAAACGTGCCCGATTCGACAATGACCCGTCGCTCACCAGATGCCACCGAGAGGGCCTCGATGTGCGACGCACCGCGGCTGCTGCCCGTGATGGAAGCGAACAAGATGATCCGGCCTTGCGCAATGACGCTGGGCCACGCGTGGAGCAGCTCTCGCTTTCCACGGTCGAGCGTGGTGAGCTGTTTCGCCGGACCGCCAGAAGCTGGCACCTGCCAGAGAGCGCCGGCGCGAACGAACGTGATGCGGTCGTCGGCTCCCCAGGCGGCGCCTGCAGAAAATTCTGCGTCATGCTCGACGGTGGTGACGAGACCGTCTGCCAATGACACCCTTTTCAGCGCGAGATCCGCCGTGATGAACCCCAGCGCACGACCGTCCGGCGACATGAACACCGCGTTGGCGTTCTCCGTCCCTCGGATCGGGACGGTCTCGAACTGATCGAGTCGACGCGTGTATAGCTGGCGCAGGCCGCGAAACGCACCGACAAAGGCCACGCGTGTTCCATCCGGCGAGAGCACCATCGCCGGTGGGTACACAGTGACGAGCTCAACCCCAGCCGGCAGATCCAGGTCGAGCCGTGTCACCGAGCCGGCGGGTGAACCGGTGCGCCGAGTGCCCTGCTGCACGACCAGCAGCGCCATCGCGATCGCCCCTGCTGCTACGACCCACGGAATCATGCGCGTCCATCGAACGGCTGCACGTGGAGGGCCGATTGGTCTCGTCGCCTCGGGCTCGGCGATGGCGTCCTGAATCTCGATTCGCGCGTCGGCGATGTCGTGCAATCGATCGACGGGATCTTTCTTGAGACATCGACGCAGCAGCGATCGAACGCCTGGAGGCGTGTCTGCCGGCAACGCCTGCCAGTCCGGCTCCTGTTTCAACACCGCCGCCAGTGTGTCGGAGTTCGTCTCGCCCGCAAACGTGGCGCGCCCCGTCAGCATCTCGTAGAACACGCAGCCGAAGGCCCAGATGTCGGTTCGTTTGTCCACCGCGTGTCCGCGCGATTGCTCCGGGCTCATGTAGCTGGTCGTGCCGAGAATGACGCCTTCTCGCGTTCCCTCGAGTGGGCGCCGCTGGTGCCGACACGCCTTCATCGTCGTGTGCCGCAGCCATCGTGGCCTTCGCGAGGCCGAAATCGAGCACCTTCACGGTGCCGTCGGGCTTCACCTTGATGTTCTGAGGTTTGAGATCGCGATGCACGACTCCTCGCTCGTGCGCAGCCTCGAGCGCGTCAGTGATCTGACGCGCAATCCTCACCGCCTCGGCAATCGGCAGGGGCCCGCGCTGCAATCGCGCGGCGAGCGTCGGTCCCTCGACCAATTCCAGGACGAGTGCGTGAATGCCCGCCGTCTCTTCGAAGCCGTAGATTGCAGCGATGTGCTGGTGATTCAGCGACGCGAGCAGTCGCGCCTCGCGTCCGAAGCGCGCCAACCGCTCGGGATCCGCGGAAAAAAGGCGCGGCAGGACTTTAACCGCAACGTCGCGACCGAGTCTCGTGTCACGTGCGCGGTACACTTCGCCCATGCCGCCGACGCCGAGGATGTCGAGAATGTGATAAACCCCGAGGCTCTGTCCCGTGAGCGCCGGCTCGGCAGGATCGTCTATGAGTCCAGGGGCCATCTCAAGAGCCGGCTCGCCGAGAAAGTTTTCCCTCGACGCAGGTTGTGCCAGCAGCGATTCCACTTCCTGCCGCAACACCTCGTCGCCCTGACAGGCTTCACGCAGGAACGACGCCCGTTCGCCGAAGTCGCGCGCAAGCGCGTCGGAGTAAATCCGCGAAACCTGCTTCCATCGCTCAGGCGTCATTTCCGCAACTCTCGCCTCAGCCACGTTCGGGCGAGCTTCCAGTCGCGCATGACCGTCTCCGGCGAGATCCGCAGCACGGCGGCGGTCTCTTCCACGCTGAGACCACCGAAGAAACGCAACTCGACGACGTGGCTTCTTCGCTCGTCAAACTTGGCGAGCGCAGACAACGCGTCGTCGAGGGCCACCAGATCCTGTGCCTTGTCCGGTACGGACAGCGCGTCGGTAAACGACACCTGGATCGCACCGCCGCCTCGCTTCTGATACTGCCGGGCGCGCGCGAGATCCACAAGGATGCGGCGCATCAGCCGGGCCGCCATTGCGAGAAAGTGCGCCCGATTCTGCCAGTTCATGTGCTGGGTATCCACCAGCCGCAGGTAGGCCTCGTGCACGAGGGCGGTAGCCTGAACGCTGTCGCGTGCTCGTTGGCCACGCAGGCACGCTCGGGCGATCCGTTGCAGCTCCTGATGGACGAGCGGAGTCAGTCGCGCGAGCGCGGTCTCATCGCCGGCTCCCCACGCCAGCAGGAGCCGAGTCACGCTGCCTGAAGAAGACACCCCATACCCGACCATTCTAGCCAATTGTGGGCTCCATGCCAGTTTTTGATCGCGTTTCGCGTCTCCTAGATCAGGAGGATCTATGAGCAGGATTCGATTCGCGCGAACATTATTCGTCGGCGTCCCCGTTGCGTTGTTCATGACGTGCGGCCCCAACAGGCAGCTGACCGCACAGGCGCCGGCCGTCATTCCCCTGACGGGATCTGCAGTACTCGACTATTGGGGCACCCGATTTACTTCGCTCGGCGCATCCGTCCCCGAAAACTCATTGCGGACGCAGGTCCGCACGACCATCGCACAGCTGGCGATGTTCGACGCCGTGAACGCCGTCCTCTGCGGGCCTTACCGACCCTTCGCGTCGAAACCCGCGTCGATTCCAGGTGCATCACCGGAAGCTGCAGCAATCCGTGCAGCCTACATCGTCGCCCTCAACGAGTTCCCGACGAAAACCCTGGAGATCAATAGCGCCTACAACGACTCGATCGGTCGTCTTGGGGCAAGCCTTGAAGCGATTGCCGATGGCATTGTCGTCGGCGAGGCGGCAGCCAATGCGGTACTCACGACGCGTATTGGTGATCATCGTGATGACACCGAGCTGGCCGGCTACACACCCGTCGGCGGTCCCGGTGCGTGGATCCCGACTCCGCCCGCATTCGCGAATCCGCAGACTCCGTTCCTTCGGTTCGTCACGCCGTTCGGGTATGACGACCCCGCGCGCTTCCGTCCGCATGCTCCCCCAGCGCTCGACAGCCGGACGTACACGATCGACTACAACGAGAGCCGGGACCTCGGCCGGGCCACCGAGACGAGCCGAACTGCCGAGCAGTCTGCGACTGCGCTGTTCTGGTCACCGTCCGCCAGCGCTCTGTGGACCGCGAACATCCGCAGCGTGGCCAGCTCGATGGACCTGTTGACCGCCGCTCGTTTCGAGGCCATGGGCATTGCGGCGGTGACGAATGCGTTAATCGCGGTTTGGGATGCGAAGTACACGTACATGTTCTGGCGTCCGGTCACGGCCATCCGTGCGGGCGATACCGATGGCAACTCCGAGACGGAACTGGATCCGGCGTGGACACCGTTCATCGTCACGCCGTCCCACCCCGAATATCCCGCTGCTCACACCACGGTCGGCGCGGCTGCGCTGGGGTTCTACACGGTGTGGTTCGGCACCGATCAGTTCCCGCTGGCGTTCACGGGTAATGGCGGCGCAGTGCGGCACTACACGAGCGTCACTGATATCCATGCCGAGGAAGGCAACGCGCGTGTCTGGGGCGGGATGCACTGGCGCCACAGCACCGAAGTGGGGACCCGGGTCGGCAGCCGAGTCGGCAAGTACACTGCGACCCATCTTCTCAAGCCGCTCGATGATTGATCGATCCTCCGCGAGGCGTGCTCGTACCCCGTGGGAAACTACGGGGTTCACTAACACGTCTTATCGCCGGACGGTGAAATCAATCGCGAACTGACGCGAGGGGCCAGGACGTCCGCCAAAGGCCGTGGGTGCCGTCCCGAAGGTTGCCGTGATGTAGTCCATGTTCGTGAGGTTTCGGGTGTAGGCGGCGACAGCCCACCGGCGATGGCTGGGTCCGTATTCGACGCGGGCGCCCAGAAGGCCATACGGACCTTGCCGCTGGATGCTGTCGTTGAACGGCGTGTAGAACACCGTGGACTGCATCGTCGAGTCGGCGGCGATCGATAGCCGTCTCGATTGGCCGATGTCGGCCGTCCACTCGATCCAGACGCGTCCCGCCCATTCCGGCGCATTGTTCAACCGGTTGCCCGAGACGTCTCCCGCGACGTTGGTGTTGTTGACGGCGATGTAAGAGTCGTAGGTCGCGTCGAGCCAGGCGACGTGACCGCCCGGCTTCGATGCCGCGGCCAAACCGTGACGTGTTCTCCACTTCGACGCCGCGGATCGTGGCCGCTGCGGCATTGCGGATGTCGAAGACGCCGATTCCGATGGGCGTCTGCACTTGCAGGTTCGTGTAATCCATGACGAAGGCAGACACGGCGAACCTGGAGCGACCGTCGACGAGCGTGCCTTTCCATCCGCCTTCGTAGCTCCATGCCCATTCAGGAGCGTAGCCGCGGCCCGGCGCCGTGGACGAGGGGTTGAAGCCGCCGCTCTTGAACCCTCGTGTCGCCGACACGTAGGCGAGCGCGTCGTGCGGCAGCTTCATCTCGATGCCGACTTTGGGCGTCCAGGCGTCGTGCGCGATGGAATCGGCATAGCCGTAGACCGACCCCGGGACCGGCGCATACGGAGCATCGAGGCCGTAGCGTCCGCCGGCGTTGTCGATGTCCTTCCCCTCGTGTGTGTAGCGAATCCCGGCGGTGGCCGACAGCCGCGGCGTCAATCCGACGGTCGCCTGTCCGAAGACCGCTCGGCTGGTCGCGTCGACGCGCGGGTCGAGCTGAACCTGGATTTGTGCGGCCGACTGATCGACCCAGTACGTCTGATGGTCGGCTTCGTTGAAGAGAAAGACCCCTCCGACCCAATTCAGCCTGGGCTGCTGGTGTGAAATCGTGAGCTCCTCCGACAGCTGGTGCTGCCGGTCGTGCTGGTGCGTCGTCAGCAGGTTGAGCTCGGTGATGTCGGCGTCGACGAAGTATTCGAAATCCAGGCTTCGATACGCCGTCAGGCTGACCAGCGTGGTCGACGGCGAGAGCGCCGTCGTCAGCCGCGCGCTCGCGCCGTATTGCCGCGTGCGATTCCAGGCGAGCGCCGACGCACGAACGTCGTGGAGATCAGGCGGGTTGTCGAATTGAAATCCCGGTTTCGCCACCAGCACCTTGCTGAAGGTCAGCGGCGTCCCGTCCTGGGCGTCGACGTCGGTCGAGAGCAACAGATTAGTCCGGCGATCGAACACAATGCGCAACTGCCCACGCGCGGCGGTGACATCATCGCCACCAAGCGGATGGTCCGGGTGCTCGAGGTCGCGGACGTATCCGTCGCGAACGCCACGCGTGAAGGCGACAGCCCCCATCACCCTGTCGCGTTTGAGCGGCCCGCTCATCCGCGCGTTGGCGCGAAGTTCGCCGAAGTTCCCGGCGGTGAACGCGGCGGACGCCTGCAAGTCATTCGTGGGCGGCCTGGAGATCAGGTTGATCGCTCCGCCGACGGCGTTGCGCCCATACAAGGTGCCCTGCGGGCCCGCGCAGCACCTCGACGCGATCGAGATCGAGAAACTGCACGAACTCCATCGCCGGTCGAGCGAGGTAGACGCCGTCGAGATACATGGCCGAACTCGGATCCGATCCGGCATTGACGACGTTCGCGCCAATCCCGCGGATCGTGAGCTGACCGAAACCGGTGTTCTGAGAAAGCGTGACCGATGGGGCGAGCGCAGCCGCTTGATCCAGCGTCGACGTACCCAGCCGCTCGAGCTCGGCGTTCGAGACGGCACTGATCGCCATCGGTGTCGCTTGCACGTCGCTCGCGCCGACCTTCGCCGCCGTGACGATCGTGTCTTCGCGGATGGCGACGTGCAGGGTGAGGGACACGCGGGTCCGTTCGCCGGCCTGCACGCGCACGCCGCGATGCGCCCGCTCGAATCCGATCAGTTCCGCCGAGATCTCATAGTCGCCTTCCGGAAGGCCCGGAAACGCGAAGTCGCCCCCGGGGCCGGTTTCCGCCGCGCGGTCGACGACACCCCGAATCGTCATGCGAACGCCGGGCAGCCGCGCACCAGTCTGGTCGGAAATCGAACCGGACACCTCTCCGGTGGGCTGCGCGCCTGCAGGAGCAGGCCAGCACAGCAGCGCCAGGACGGCGGCGAACAGCCGATTCCTGATTCGCATGCGAAGATGTATATCATTCCGCCATGTCGTGGGTGTGTCAGGGATTGCGCAGCGCCGCGCTGGCGGGCGTGCTGGCCAGCGGTGTGGCGTCCGGCGAGCCTGCGCCCGCGGTCCGACAGGTCCTGGTGCTGCAATCGTTCGACCGCGGCAATCTGATTGTCGACTCCTTCACCGGCCACTTCCGTGTCGAGCTGGACGAGCGCGCCGGGACACCCGTGAACGTCGTCCAGGTCGTCGTCGGCCCGACTGGGTTTGTCGGCGCGCCAGAGCGGGAGGTCGTCGACTACATCCGAGTCCATCTTCGCCGATCGTCCCAAGCCGGACCTCATCATGACGGTCGGCGGCCCTGCGACCGTATTCGCGCGCAGGTATCGACAGCAACTCTTTCCCGACACGCCGCTCCTGTTTGCGGCTGTCGATGAGCGATTTCTGCGAGACGCGCCACTGGGCGAGAACGAAACCGCCGTCGCGGTCATCAACGATTATCCCCGGCTGGTCGATGAAATCCTGCAACTGCTGCCGCAGACCAGGCAGGTCTTCATGGTGATGGGGTCCGGACTGCTCGGCAGATTCTGGCGTCGAGAGCTCGATGAAGAGTTCAAGCGATTTCAGGACCGGCTGACGTTCGTCTGGTCCGAGGAACTGTCCCTGCCGGAGATCCTGCGCCGCTGTGCGAGCCTTCCACGCAATTCGGCGATCTTCTATCTGACCTTCGGCACCGACGCGCAGGGCGGGGCGTATGCGGACGAGCGAGTGCTCGCCGAGCTTCACGCGACGGCGAATGCGCCCCTGTTTGGGATGCAGAGCGTCTACTTCGGCTCTGGGGTGGTCGGCGGAACGATGATGTCCATTGACGAGCCTCGCTCGCAACACCGCCGACGTGGCCATTCGACTCTTGAACGGTGCGCCGCCGAGAAGCATCAACGTGCCGCCACAACGGCCGGGTCAACCGGTATTCGACTGGCGCGAGCTGCAGCGATGGGGCATCGCCGAGAGCCGGTTGCCGCCGGGGAGCGTCGTGCGCTATCGCGGCTCCGAGCCTGTGGCAGCGAATACCGGGTCACGGTGCTGAGCGCCGCCGGCGTGCTGGCCGTCCAATCGCTCCTGATCGTCGGGCTCCTGTACCAGCGCCGCGCACGGCAGCGGGCCGAGATCGACAGCCGGAGGAACCTGGCGCTCGCCGCCGACGCCAGTCGCCGCCAGACGATGTCGGCGCTGACCAGCTCGATTGGACATGAGCTCGGTCAACCGCTCGGTTCGATCATGTACAACGCCCAGGCGCTGCAGATGATGGTCACCGCGAATCGTGCGACGTCCGACACGATCGGAGAGATCCTGTCCGACATCCAGACCCAGGGCGTCCGCGCCACGCAGATCATCGATCGCCATCGGACGATGCTCCGGAGCCATCAGCTGGACAAGAAACCGATCGATCTGCACGCCGTCATCAACGAGAGCCTTGGCCTTCGTCGCCCACGACATGAGCGCGCGGCAGGTCGAGGCCACCGTCAATCTGTCTTCGAGTCCGTGCGTCATCAACGGCGATCAGGTGCTCCTGCAGCAGGTGCTCGTGAACCTGGTGATGAACGCCATGGACGCGATGGCCGAGACGCCGCCGGCCCGGCGTCACGTCACGATCAGCAGCGACGTCAGGACCGCCGATGTCGACGTCTCCGTGCGCGACACGGGACCGGGCTTGCCGGCGGATATCCTCGGCACGCTGTTCACCCCCTTCGTCACGACGAAGTCGCACGGCCTCGGGATCGGCCTGACGATCGTACGGTCGATCGTCGACGCGCATGGCGGCACCATCGTCGCCCGCAACAATCCCGAAGGCGGCGCGACGTTTACGGTGACGCTGCGCCGCAGCGAATCGGCAGCGTCCGTTGCAGACGCGTTACACTAGGTGATCAATGGATACGTCGAAGCCGCCCGTGGTCGTTGCCGTCGTCGAGGATGATGCGCCGTCGCGCACGGCGCTGGGCCGTCTGCTCCGGGCCGCGGGATTCGAGCCGGTCCTCTTCGAGTCGGCGGAAGCCTACATCGACGCCTCAGCCGACGCCCACGTGCATCGTCCTCGACGTGCAGCTCCCCGGCATGTCGGGCATCGAGCTGCAGCAGCGGCTGCGCGCCGCACGGCCCGGCGCCACCGATCATCGTGACGACCTCCAGCCACGAAGACGTCGATCCGGGAGCGCGCGCAACAGAACGGGTGCGCCGCGTTCTTCTGGAAGCCCGTCGACGGCCACACCCTGACGGCCACCATCGCGTCGCTCGCGAATCGATAGTCCGAACGGAGGTCATGTGTGTCCACGCGACCCCGCGTGCTGCTTGCGGACGACTACCCTGACATGGTGAAAGCCGTCAGCCGGTTGCTGGCCCTGGACTGCGAGATCGTGGGAAGCGTCGCGGACGGCAGCGCGCTGCTGGAGGCCGCGCAACGACTCGCGCCTGACGTGATTGTGCTCGACGTGAACCTCCCGAACGTCAACGCGCTGGAGGCGTGTCGTCAGATCACGCGCGTGAACCCGGAGATGAAAGTGATCATGTTCACGGCTCTGGACGATCCGGACGTCAGCCAGGCGTTCTTCGAGGCCGGAGCATCTGCCTTCGTATCGAAACTGGCGTCCGTCGACCTGCTGTCGACCATCAAGCGCCTCATGAATCCTGATCACTGATCAGGGATTCATCGCTCGTCGTCTTCGCCCACGGTGCTGCGAATCGTGCGCCCGTTTCGCTTCTGCGTCGGCCGGAAATCGTTGCCGAGGATGTGCCGGAACGCGTCGAGCTGCTCGCTGGACACCTGCGCGTACTCGTGGAGCACGAACCACGTCACCGTCTCGGTACACGGCGGCGTCGTCAGCGATCCCGGATACGTGTAGTACCGCGACGTGTTGGTCAGCGCTCCCGCCACGTTGATCAACTGCGAGGGGACGTTCACTTCGTCGCCGCTCTTCGTCGGCAACCCATGCGTCAGCAACTCGCCGATGAAGTGATTGGCCTTGCCGATGACGAACAGCTGGCCGACGACCGCCTTGTTGTCGGAGGCGGGATCCGCGAACACCGCGTGCAGTTCCATTGCCGCGTGTCGGCCGGCGACCGTGTGCTCCGATAGCGTATGGAAGTGGAACTGGCTCAGGCCGTACACGACGCCGTTGACGGTCAGCGAGCTGCCCGGTTCGTACTCCTCTTCGATGGTGTGCCCGTTATTCGTCAGATCCAGCGGCGTCTCATGGAGCCGCAGCGGCAATGCTCCGAGGTGCCGATCGAAAATGATGTGGTTGATGTCAATCGGCGACTGTCGCTCAGTACGAGACGTACCCGCGCAGGCCTCCCAGCCTGGCGTCTCTCCCCAGAATCCTGGTCCGTTGTCACCGGAGTATGCGAACTCCGGCGCGGTGTCGGCGCGCGCAGAAAGGACCGTTCCGTGACCGGTTTCCCATAGCGCCAATAGGCCGACGGAGACGGCACACGCGAGCGTGCTTACGAGCGCCCGACTGAATACCCGCCGATTGCGTAGGATGCGCATGATGCTCCTTCTCTGTCCGGTCGACTCGACACGGCGGTGCATCGAGCACGCCAGTGACTTTCGCTCGAATTGGCGCGTTTGTCCGTGAACATCGCGAGCGCCGCTCCGTGACATCGGAGGCTCTCCGACGCACCGGATGGCTCCCGAGAGTCCGAGGGGCGAAGCCCGTCGGATTAAACCAACTTGCCTGGCATGTATTCGGTGAGGCTGGCGACGTATTGCGCGCGGAACAGCGCGTCGACGTGTTCCACGTGCGTGGCGTCCTTCAGGCCGCGGATGGCCGCGACCGAGTCGAAGCCGTTTTCGCCGAGCCAGCGTTCGAGTCCCTCGCGCATGGTCGCCACGTGCTCCGGCCCATTCCGCAACAGGGCCGACGCTGTCGTGACGATGTCCGCGCCAACGAGGAGGTACTTGATGACCTCGACATCGGTTTCGACACCGCGGCTGGCGGCGAGCGAACACGCGAGGCGGCGGGACAGGAGTGCGATCCAGACGAGCGAGAGCGGCAGCTCGGCCGCCGTGACAACGGGAGCGCTCTCGTGACCCGAAGCGTCACGAGGTCAATATCCGGCGCGTAGTAGCGGTTGAAGAGCACCAGGCCATTGGCGCCGGCCCGTACCAGTTCGGCCGCCATGTGCGACAGCGACGTGAAGTACGGGGCGAGCTTGACGGAAATTGGAATGCGTACGCTGGACCTGACCTCGCGGACAATCTCCACATACCGCCGCTCGAGTTCGGCACCGCTGACCGCGAGATCGACGGGGATCGAGTACACGTTGAGCTCGATCGCCGCGGCTCCCGCCTGCTCGAGACCGCGCGCGTATTCGATCCATCCTTCGGAGGTGGTGCCGTTGAGGCTCGCGATCACCGGGATCTCGAGGGCCTCGCTCGCGCATCGGAGCGTCTCGAGATGTCCCGACACTCCGCTGTCGTAGTCAGGAAGCTCGGGGAAATAGCTGCCGGCCTCGGCCTGACTGTTCGACCCGTGCTCCGTGTACAACGCATACGCCGTATCCTCCGCGCGGATCTGCTCCTCGTAGAGCGACGCCATCACGACCGCGGCCGCGCCGGCATCTTCGAGCCGCCGCATGCCGTCGAGCGTGGCGGTCAGCGGAGAGGCGGCCGCCACGATCGGATGAGCGAGTTGCAGGCCGAGATATCGCGAGGCGAGGTTCATGACGAGACCCCGTGATCGAAACGGCTGCCGTCCCGCGTTGCCAGATCCTCATACACGCGGTAGCGCTCCTCGATACCGCGTTGTGCCTCATCGAGCATCCGTTTCGCGATGTCCGGGTGGGTCTGCGCGAGCGACTTGAACCGCACTTCGTTGTAGCGGTATTCCTCGAGAGGAATGCGCGGCCGCGGCGAGTCGAGCCGGAACGGGTTCATGCCGCGGCCCCGCATGGTCGGATCGAAGCGGAACAGCGGCCAGTAGCCGGAGGCCACGGCGCGCGCGGCCTGCTTCATTCCGTGCCGCATGTCGATGCCGTGCGCGATGCACTGCGAGTACACCAGGATCAGCGACGTTCCAGGGTACGCCTCTGCTTCGCGCATGGCCACGAGCGCCTGCTCGTTGTTCGCGCCCATGGCAATCTGGGCCACATAGACCTTGCCGTAGGCGATGGCCATCAGCGCCAGGTCCTTGCGCGGTGTCGTCTTGCCTGCTGCGGCGAACTTCGCGATCGCGCCAAGCGGCGTGGCCTTCGACGCCTGTCCGCCGGTATTCGAATAGACCTCGGTATCGAGCACGATGATGTTGACATCCTTGCCTGACGCGAGCACGTGATCGAGTCCGCCAGAGTCGATGTCGTACGCCCAGCCGTCGCCGCCGACGATCCAGACCGATCGACGGATCAGAAAGTCGGCGAGCGCCAGCAGGTTGGCTGAATCGGCATCGGTCGCGCCGGCGAGCGCTGCCTTCAGCGCCGCCACGCGCTGGCGCTGCACTCGGAAGTCCGACTCGGTCACCTGCGGCGCCTGCAGGATCGCCGACACGAGATCCCCGCCGAGGCGCGGCGTAAGTTTCTGTGCGAGAGCCTGCGCGTGCGCGGTCTGGCTTTCGATGGCGAGGCGATAGCCGAGGCCGAACTCGGCGTTGTCCTCGAACAGCGAGCTGGCCCACGCGGGTCCGCGCCCGTCGGCGTTCGCGGCCCATGGGGTCGTCGGCAGGTTGGCACCGTAGATCGACGAGCATCCCGTCGCGTTGGCGATCTGCAGCCGATCCCCGAACAGCTGCGACATCATCTTGAGATACGGTGTCTCACCGCACCCGGCACAGGCGCCTGAAAACTCGAACAGCGGCTCGAGGAATTGCACCCCGCGCACGTTGGCGAAGTTGACGCGCGTGCGGTCCGCCCAGGGCAGCGTCTCGAAGAAACGAATGCTCTCGCGCCCAGCCTCGAGGTGCTGGAGCCGGTCCTTCATGTTGATCGCTTTGACGCCAAAGTCGGTCGGGCTGTGCGCGGGACAGTTCTCGACGCAGACGCCGCACCCCGTGCAGTCTTCGATGTAGATCTGCAGCGTGAATCGCGAGTCGGGATAGCCGCGCGCGTTGATGGGCGCCGCCTTGAAGTGTTCCGGCGCGCCTGCCAGGCGGCTCTCGTCGTAGTACTTGGCTCGAATCACGCTGTGCGGACAGACGATCGCGCACTGGCCGCACTGGATGCACAGGTCGGATTCCCAGATGGGGACCTCGTCGGCGATGTTCCGCTTCTCGTAACGCGTGGTACCGACCGGATACGTCCCGTCCACGGGCAGGGCGCTGACGGGAAGCGTGTCGCCACGCATCGCCAGGATCGGGGCGGTCACGTTGCGGACGAAATCCGGCGCCGAGTCCGGAACAAGCGTCAGACGGATGCGCTGGCCGACGGCTTTCGCCGGCACGTGCACTTCGTGCAGATTCGCCACGGCGCTGTCGATCGCCGCGAAGTTCTTCTGGACGATCGCCTTGCCCTTCTTGGCATACGTACGCTCGGTCGCCGTCTTGATCGCTTCGATCGCCTTGTCTCGGGGCATGACGCCTGACAACGCGAAGAAGCACGTCTGCAGGATGGTGTTCACACGCGATCCGAGGCCCAATCCCGACGCCACCTTGGATGCATCGATCACGTGGAGCTTGAGCCCCTTCTCGATAATCTGCTGCTGGACCTCCCGCGGGATCTCGTCCCAGACCTGGTCGGCCCCGTACGGGCTGTTGATGAGCACCGTGGCGCCAGGTGCGGCCGCCGCCAGCATGTCGAGCTTGAAAATGAAGTCGAACTTGTGGACACCGACAAAGTTGGCGGACTTCAGCAGATACGGCGCTCGGATAGCGCGCGGGCCGAACCTCAGGTGCGAGATCGTGTAGGAGCCGGACTTTTTCGAGTCGTACACGAAATAGCCTTGAGCGTGGCGGTTCGGATCCGCGGCCAGGATCTTCGTGGAGTTCTTGTTCGCGCCGACCGTCCCGTCGGCGCCGAGGCCGTAGAACAACGCGCGCACGACGTCCGGCGGCTCGATGTCGAAGCTCGCATCGACGGGCAGGCTGGTGTGCGAAACGTCATCGGTGATCCCGATCGTGAACCCGCGCTTCGGCTCCGGCTTCTTCAGCTCGTCGAAGACCGTTTTGGCCATCGCGGGATCGAAATCCTTCGACGACAATCCGTAGCGCCCCCCCACGATCACAGGCATCGACGAGATGCGCCTGGCGGCAAGTGCCTCGGCAAATGTCGTGACGACGTCAAGATACAGCGGTTCACCCGGCCCGCCAGGTTCCTTCGTTCGATCGAGCACCGCGATGCGCGTGACCGTCGGCGGCAGCGCCGCACGAAAGCGCTCGGCGTCCCAGGGGCGGTAGAGCGTGACGTGCAGCACGCCGACCTTCTCGCCGTGGGCGTTCAACCATGCGGCGGTCTCGTCGAGCACTTCGAAGGCCGAGCCGATGACGATGACGACCCGATCCGCCTCTGGATGACCGGCGTAGCGGAACAGGCTGTACGACCGTCCGATCAGGGCGCCCACTCGGTCCATCGCACGCTGGACGATGTCGGGAACGCGGGCGTAAAAGAGGTTCGACGACTCGCGGGCCTGGAAGAACGTGTCCGGATTGTGGGCCGTGCCCCGGATCACCGGCCGCTCCGGTGTGAGGGCACGCGCCCGGTGCGCGCGCACCAGGTCATCGTCGATGGCGGCCCTGATCTGCTCGTCCGGAATCACCGTGATCTTGTTCTCCTCGTGCGACGTCCGGAACCCGTCGAAGAAGAACATCACCGGCACGCGCGATTCGAGCGTCGCGGCCTGTGCCACCAGCGCCAGATCGTGCGCTTCCTGCACCGAGGCCGCGGCCAGCATCGCGAACCCCACCATGCGCGCACTCATCACATCCGAGTGGTCGCCGAAGATGGACAGCGCCTGCGTCGCGATCGCCCGCGCCGTCACATGAAAGACGCAGGGCGTCAGCTCCCCCGCGATCTTGTACATGTTGGGCAGCATCAGCAGGAATCCCTGGGACGCCGTGAACGTCGTCGTCAGCGCGCCGCTCTGAAGCGAGCCGTGCACCGCCCCGGCCGCGCCCCCTTCCGATTGCATCTGCTGGATGACCGGTACCTGCCCCCAGATGTTCTTGAGTCCTTGAGCGGCCCAGGCATCGGCAAGCTCCGCCATCGTGGATGAGGGCGTGATCGGAAAGATGGCGCAGACCTCGTTGACGCGATAGGCGATGTGGGCCGCGGCCGTGTTCCCGTCCATCACGACCGACTTCACAGACATGGGATAGCTCCTAACACTACGCCCGGACGGTGAAACGAGCCGGCACTCTCTCGGCTGCGGTGCGGTCGACTACCCGCTCGATCCCAGGCTCCGGCTCCATCGCGATCGCATGACACGGGCACTGTTCGAAGCACGTGGCGCACCCGGTGCAGAGGTCGAGCTCGACCCGGTAGAAGCGGCCCTTCCCCAGCTTGACAATCGCCTGCTCGGGGCAGGCGGCGTAGCAGTTGTCGCACTCGAAACAATTGCCGCAGGAGAGGCACCGCGTCGCCTCGTATCGCGCTTCTTTCTCTGAGAGGCCGGTGACGATTTCGTCGAAGCCCGTGCGCTTCGCGACCGGCAGTTCGGCATGCTGGCGACGCTCGGCATCGAGGAACACCGTGAGATTGAGCAGCTCGTACGGCACGTCCGGATGCTGCGGCGGCTTTTCGTACACGCCACCACGCAACCACGCGTCGATGTTCCGCGCCGCCTTCTTGCCGTGCCCGACCGCTGCCGTCATCGTCCGCGCGCCGCCGATCATGTCGCCGCCGGCGAAGATGCCGGCGCATGCGCGCATCTGCCCGTCCACTTCGACGATGTTGCCGCGGCCGATGCGGATGTCGGACACCTTCTTCAGGAACTCGACGTCGGAATGCTGTCCGACGGCCAGCACCAGCGAATCGGTCTTGAGCGTCGTGGAACTGCCCGGTGCCCACACAGCCGGAGCCGTCGGGCGACATCTCCATCTGCTCGACGACAATCTCGTTCTCGCCGAACTGCTTGACCGTGGACAGCCACTTGATTTTCACGCCTTCGGCGAAGGCTTCCATGGCTTCGTAGGGATGCGCCTCCATCTGTGCCTTGTCGAAGCGGAAGATGATCACGGCCTCCTCGGCGCCGAGCCGCTTCGCCAGGCGCGCGGCATCCATCGCGGTGTTGCCGCCGCCGACGATGCCGACGACGCGTCCGAGCGATGGCGCGCGGCCCTTCTCGACACGCTCCATCAGCGTCACGGCGTCGATGATCTTGCCGCCGTCCATGGCTGGAATGTCGAGGTGGTTCGCGACCTGGGCGCCGATTCCGAGGAACACCGCGTCGAACGAACCCGCAGCTCTCTCGGCTAGCACGTCGTTTACGCGCGAGTTGCGTACGATCTTCACGCCCATCGCCTCGATGCGGGCAATTTCCTTGTCGAGCCCCTCGCGCGGCAAGCGGTACGCAGGAATCCCGTAGTGCATCATGCCGCCCGGTTCGGGGTTCGCATCGCGGATCTCAACGTCGTGTCCGAACCGTCGCAAGTGGTACGCGCACGACAGGCCCGCCGGGCCGGCGCCGACCACCAGTACTCGCTTGCCGGTGGGCGGCCCGGGAGCGATCGTCCAGCCTTTCTCGCTGGCGAGATCGCCGAGAAAGCGGTCGAGCGAATGGATCGAGACGGGTGAATCCAGGAACTGCCGGTTGCAGGCGCTTTCGCAGGGGTGATAACACGCGCGCCCGTGCGTGCCGGGCAGCGGGTTCTCCTCCATGTACTTCCGCCAGGCGCCCTCGTAGTCGCCCGCCTGCGCGAGCGCGAGCCAGGCCTGGATATTTTCTCCGGCCGGGCACGCGTGGTTGCAGGGCGGAAGATGATCGACAAAGACAGGGCGCTGCCATCGGCGCGCGCCGGCGCCTTTGCCGATGGTTGCCTTGTAAACCGGGGTCAGATCATTCGGAACGAGACTCACGGATGCCTCCGCCCTCGACCACTGTCCGAGAATCCTGACTCACCGAACGCGGGTGACGGTATGGGAGCGTGGCCGGTGCGTCGTGACGATCGTGGAGCGCTCCGCAAACTCCGTACCACGGTTAACCACCGCATTCGATCGTCATGATCGGACTGAGTTGATCTGCGGTGCGAACTCGAACTCGTTTGGCCGGAGGTCCTCCGGAATACTGGAGATTGCGGCGCGCTCAAACGGGCAGGGGCGCCCCTTGACTCAACCAAACGAGGTCACCCAAGAATCGGCCGCTTCATTTGACCGTCGCCAGGTTCGTCCAGAACCGTTTCAGGCTATCGTCGGCGCCGAACAGCGTACTGAACACTGTCGAGTCGGCAAGCAGAATCTCCCCTCCACGCTTGGTCGCCGGCGGCATCCAGACGAACGAATTGAACTCGCGATTGCCGGCTTCCGTGAACGGATGCGGTTTCGACATGTCAATCGGTTGGGTGGCGAGGACCTTGACCAGCTGACGCGTCGTCGGTGGTCACGGCGTAATGCGGCAGATGCTTGTGAAAACTGAAGTTTGAAACGCCGTTCAACCAGCCACGCGTATCCAGGTCACGATAGGCGGTCAACGGCGCAATGCGTGACGTACCCGCGACCACGCCGGGCCGCAGTCCATACCGATTGTCGACCGGCACGCCAAGTCCCGCCATGAGCGAGCGCGTGTACTTGCCGAAGCGCTGTTGTCGCGGCACGAGCGCGTCGCCGTGGTGGGCGTACTCCATCGCGCGAGCCTTCAGATCGGACGAGATCCCCACGTCGTGGTGCGGTCCGAGCACGAGACACGTTCCCTCGCGAGTCAACCATTCGCGGACGGCCTCGATTTCATCGATCGAGGCTTCCTGTTCGGTGAGGAGGTGATCGAGTCCAAAGACGAACAGCGTATCGGTGTCCGCAAGGACGCGTTCGTCGAGCGGCAATCGGTATCCCGCCTGATCCACGCGCTGAAAGACGGGTACGACGTGTCCCGTGACCTCGCCCACGAGCGCCTGGAACGGCATCCACGCTCGAAAGAACAGCTCCAGCGCGCCGGCGATCCCCTGTTGGAACATCGTCGGATCCGACCATTCCGGTGTTTCCCAGAATGGCCATTCGACGCGACGCACCTCGGTCATCGTCGAGAATCGGTTGTCGAGATCTCTGATGTCGCGATTCGCCTCACCCGGGAAGCTCCAGCACACGTAGATGCTGACCCGCCTTCGTCCCGCCGTGAACTTCCGGGGCTGATGGATTTGGTTGTAGGTGCGCGCCGGCGTTTTCGCGTCAGTGGTCGGGACGTAGATCTTTGCTTCAGTCATGACAGAGCCTCTGTTTGCCGCAGTTCAACCTAGAACGTGACCGCTCCCGCGATCTGCAGTGTGTAACCCTGAAAGGTCGATCGGTTCGAGAATTCCTTGAAGTACTTCAGGCCCAGGCTCACCTTCCGCGCCGGCAGCACGACGTTCGACGCGAAGCCCAGCGCATTGACCTTGTAACGCGCGCCGCCCTCGGCGGCGCTGATCGTCGGCCCGGTCTTGTCGGTGGTCTGCCACTGGCCGTAACCAATCAGGCCGAGTTGCAGCTGCGTGTCGTCCTTGACCCGAATCGTTCGCGCCACGGAGTAGTCGATGTTGGCGGTCTGGCCGGGATGAATGTCCGTCCCCTCCTGGACCGTGTGGAACTCGTACATGTGAAATGCCGAGATCGTTGTCGTCTTGTCTTTCGTGAGAAAGATCGTGAGGCCGACTGACGGCGCATGTGTCCAGTAGCCGGAGCCCACGTTGTCGGACGCCCCGGCATTGAACCTGCCCGTCGGCGCGAGGACGCCATACGCGGTTCGGATGTCCACACGATCGGTGGTCCAGCCGAGGATGAATGGTTGATAGAAAAAATCCGCGAATCCTCCGCCGGCACTCAGCTGCCCTTCGCGTGTCGGACGCGAGCGAGTTGTTCGATACCAGCAGCGACGCCGTGGCCGAGAACCTCGCGCCGCCGAGCAACGTGCGTTGACTGACCCAGACAAACGTATTCAGGTCGATCATCACGGCATTTGATCCAGTCGCCACGACCTCACCGTCCGGTCCCTTCGATTCGTCACGAGCGTTGAAGATGAACAGGTTCGAGTACGTGAGTCCCGAAGCCGGCGTGACGCCGGCGTTGGTCGCGTTCATGCCGATCGGGTACACGCCTCTGACCTGTGCGTCTGCGTGACGGGACATCGCCAGTATCCCGACGATCACAATCACCGCAGGCCACAGACGACGACGCACGCGGACGAACCCCAGGTGACCAGTGCTCACCCTGCGGCCGCCGCATCCGTGCGGACGTCACCGGCTTGCTGCCGCCTGGCCAGTACGCGAGCGAGCGGCATCAGCATCGCGAACGAGACAATCATGACGACGGTGATCATGACGACCACTCTCGCATCGCTGAAGTTCTGGCCCGCGACGACGAGCGCCGCAGCGGTATTCCGCTGGGCGGTGCCCAACGAGAGCACGCCTCGCGTGTCCGCGCCCGGACCTCCGAGCACCCAGCCGATCCCGAAACAGATGGCCGTAAAGATGACGGCCGCCACGATGCCGAATGTACCGAGAATGCTCAGCACACTGCCGGAAATGTCCGGCCGTCGTCAGCGTCACGACGAACACCATGCTGATGCTCGACACTGGCGCGACGACCGCCCTGACGCGAGCGGCAGCCGGTGGATGCCACGCCCGGAGCGCGAGACCCACGGCGAGTGGAATCAGCATCAGCACGATGAGCGATCGGGCGATGTTGGCCGGATCGACGGACACGCCCTCGACCAGCAGCGGGAGGACGATCGGCATGTATCCCACCGTGATGACCATGAGAACGACCATGATGCCCACCGCAAACGGCATGTTGCCTTTCGCCAGATCCGCCAGCTTGATGAGAAAGGGAGCGCCGGCCGCGACGCCACACAGCAGCAATCCCACAGCGAGTGGTTCGTCCAGGCCGAGCACTCTGGCAAGCCCGATCGCGGCAAGCGGCGCCAGCACGAAATTCGCCAGCAAGGACAGCACGACCAGCCGGACGTTTCGCAGCGGAGCAAGAATCTGCGGGACGGTGAGACCCAGTCCAACGGACAGTGTGCTCGAGACGACGAACACCACGACCGAGACATTCGCGCCGCTAATCAGCAGGTCGGTCAATGGCATGGTGTCGCGCTACGCGCCCTCTGAGATGTCTTCGGTTGACTCGCGCTGTCGCGCGGACACCGTCCGCCAGGAAACGAAGGGCGCGAATCCCCGGGAGAAAGAAATAGGCACCACCGGTCACCGTCGTGAACGCCGGCAGCCCCGTGATCTTCTTCCTGATCGGCCGCTTCGGGATGGTCATGTCGTACGAGCCGTCCTGCGTGCCGATGAAGGGATCCCGTTCGTTACCCAGTTCGTGGAACCTGGGATCGTTGGCCCACACGTTTTGCGCGAACTCGAACTGCCTGATCAAGCTGGCGCAGCCGACAAAGGCCGCAATGCCTCGTTCGACGCCGTCTTCGGCCGCGCCTTCGGGCAGCGGCGGACCGTAGGTCCCGCCGCGGCGGATGATGCGGCGGCGATTCATGTTCACCGCCGTATCGCGCGGGTTCATCCGCCGGATGTGGGAGCCGAGTGGCACGGCATACCCGTGCGGGTCCATCTTCCCGTAATCGAAGTTGTTGTTCCGCTGCGGGTCCGCCGCAAGCTGAGGATCGTCCTTCTGTGGCGCGAGCACGAGCGGGGCTCCGCTGCGCCACCGGCCCATCAGCTTCGCCGCGATCAGTTCCTGCTCCTCGGGTGTTTCGCCGTTGGCCCGCAGAAAATCGCGGAACGCGCCGACGTGCTCGTCCATGCCGCCGATAGGCGAGAAAGCTGCCGTTCCGGGACAGGATCTCCGGCTGCGGCAACGGACCTGTGTCCCCGTTCTCGTCCGGATACCCGAGGAAGAACTCGCCTGGCTTGAGCGGCGCTCCCGAACCGGGCGTCGGCTCGATACCCATGCCCTCGATCTCCGGCTGCGACATGCGATCGCGGTAGCCGAAGTGGTCGTGCGCGTAATCGAGAGGAGGCGTCGCCTCGAGATCGAGCGTCGACAGCGCTTCGACCCCGGGAAACTGCGCGGCGTATTGCTGGTGTTCGCGGACGCAGCGCTCTCGTTCCGCGACATCGCGCGCGAAGAGGATCACGATCGCATGGAGGTCGGGGCTGGCAAGACCGCCCACCCAGTGATCGGGATGGTTCGCTCCGGTATCGCCAAGGATCGCGGCCCGGTGCGCCATCCCTTGACGAAACTCTTCAGGAAATGTCGCCAGGCATGCGTCGTCGACACCGAGTGCCCGCAGGCCGTTCCAGGTGAAGGCGACGGTCACCCATCGCGAATCGAACGGACCACCGGACGCCGCGCGGCCGCGGCCGACACGGTCGATGATGCCGGACAGCCAGGCCCGTCCGTGATCCGGCCGTCGAAAGCTGAGGAATCCGTATCGCGCCGCCAGTGCACGCGGCCGGGTCAAGAGGAAGTGTTGAATGTCGTCCAGTTCGAGCATCGAATCCACTCCTGCGCGGGGTCCATTCACTGCATCTGGTCGAGCATGGAAGAAAACGCCTGCTTCAGTGCGAGGGCCTTCTTGATTTCGGCGGCTGACACGTACGGGTATTCGCCGTACTCGAGGAAGCTCGGACACTGATGGTCGCGGACGAATTTGATGAACGCCGGTGCGTTCGTCTTCCAGTCCGTGGGAAACCCTTCGAGCTTCTCGAAGATGGTATCGACACCAGTCGCCTTGAACAGCTGAACCGCGTCCTCGGTGTACTTGTCGAAATCGGTATCGAAAATGCCCTGGTACATGAAGTACTTGTCCTGACCGATGTCGAAGAGCACCCACCGCAGGTAATGGAGCTGCAACGGTGCGAGCGCGTGCGGGCTCGCGGCGATCGTGTCCTCGATGCGCTTCCCGTAGGCGCGGATGTCGGCCTCCGTGCCCGGCTTGATCTTCGCGATGATCGTGAAGCCGTGACAGGCGGGCGTTCGCGGGTATGTCGGGCCGTACCGGCCCTGCTCGACGCGTGAAGTAACCCTCTTTCGGAATCGCCATCGCAGCGGGCTGAGTCCAATCGTTCGACTTGGAAGCGTTTGACATGTGGTTCCTCATGATTTGATCGATAGCGGTTACTCAGCGGGATGTCGGCCGTCGGAAACGAATGACAATGTGCAGGAAGTGCGCCACCACGTTCCGGGGGCGCCCACCAAAGCACCGACAACCGGGTCGCTGCGTCGATGAACGCGACGCCCGAAAGCCTCTCCGGGATTTCGGAGGTGCTCTGGACAACCGGAGGCCTTTCGTCAGCGCAGCGCGACAAACGTCGCGTCACGGGGCGCGAGTAGATCGGCCGGAGAATTCGCCTAACAGCAACTGAACAGCGGAAGTACAATCGCGCGCGAACTATGACTGGAGATCAGAGCGTACTGGGAACGTGGGGCGCATTTGTCTGCCTGTGTCTCTTCACAGGCATGATGGTGTTCCACGAGCTGGGGCGCCGGCTCGGTATTCGCCGGCGCGCCAGGGATCCGGAGGGCTCGCGCCTCGGACTCGGTCCCGTCGAGAGCGCGACGTTCGGACTGCTCGGCCTGCTCATCGCGTTTACGTTTTCAGGCGCCGCCACGCGCTTCGATGCCCGGCGGCACCTCGTGACCGAGGAGGCCAATCTCATCGAACAGTCCTGGCTGCGGATCGATCTCCTTCCGCAAGCGGAGCAGCCGGCAATACGCCAGCACTTTCGCGATTATCTGGACTCACGGCTCGCCACCTACGAGAAGCTGCCCGATCTCGACGCGGCCAACGCTGAGCTCGCGCGTTCGAGGACGTTGCAGCGAGAGATTTGGAGTGCAGCCGTGGCCGCCAGCCGGAAAAGCGACTCGCCTTTCGCCGTCAATCTGCTCCTGTCCAGCATCAACGGGATGATCGACATCACGACGACCAGGACGATGGCCACCCGGATACACCCTCCAACCATCGTCTACGGCATGTTGTTCGTGGCGGCGCTGATGGCCGCCCTCCTGGCCGGCTACAACTCGGCCGGCGGGACGACGCGCGGCTGGCTCCATGCCATTGGCCTGGCGACCATCATTTCGATAGCGATCTACGTCATCATTGACATCGAGCATCCGCGAATCGGGCTGGTGCGCGTCGACTCAGTGGACGAGGTCCTCAAAGAGCTTCGTCACACGATGCACTGACCGGCCGTCGCGCTGCTGGTCCTCAGCGCTTTTGAAAGAGCCGCGGCGCGAACTCCGAGAGCGTCCATCGCCAGACCGGCCACACGTGCCCGCCGGCGCGGTCCATGTAGGTGTGGACGATCTGCAGTCGCGTCAGCTCGGCGTCCAGCGTTTTCGCGCCAGCGTCGAGGGGATCCTCGGTCCCGCACCCGATCCAGAAGACGTGGATCTTCGCATTGGTGTCCTTGGCGTTCGACGCGAGTTGCGGATAGCGCGTCGCGAAGTCGCCTCCCCCGCCGCCGGCCGCGCTGAACAGGCCGAAGGCGCTGAAAAGCTCGAGGTGCTTGAGGCCGACGTTGTAGGTCGCAGCGCCGCCTGCCGAGAGCCCCGCCATCGCGCGATTGTCCCGTCCCGGTGCAACGCGGTACTTCGCATCCACGTACGGAATCAGATCCTTCAGCATGTACTCTTCGAACGGCGAGACACCCGATGCCGCCTGCCCTGAGCCTGTCGAAGGGCCGCGTCCGCCGGTCGCCGGGTTGTTGCTGCCGTTGAACGGCATGACGACGATCATCGGCACCGCTTTCTTCTCGGCGATCAGGCTGTCGAGAATCAGGTTTGCGGCGCCCGCCGTTCCCCATCCCATCTGGGTGTCCCCGGCGCCGTGGACCAGGTAGAGCACCGGATAGCGGGCAGTGCCCTGGAAGTAACCGGGCGGCAGGTAGACCAGGAATTCGTGCGTGTCGTTGTAGGCCGTCGAGTGGTGGAGGTTCCAATCCATGCTGCCGTGCGGGATATCGCGCACCTGCCACGGCGGTACGGGCAATCCCGGCACTTCGACAAGGCTCGCCGACGTTCTGACGCGCAGTTTCATCCGGGGATTGATCGGATCGGCGATGGCCTGGCCGTCGACGGTGAAGAAGTAGAGGTGCACCGTCGGCTCGAGCGGTTCGCTCGTGACGCTCCAGATGCCCTCGGCGTCCTTGGTCATCGGCATCGTGCCGCCCGTCGGCGTCGCGGGCGTCGCCAGCCAGTCGCCCGTCAATGTGACCGTCGTCGCCTGCGGAAATCGGATGCGGAAGGTGACTGTGCGATCGGGATGGACTTCCGGCGAGACGAGGGTGTCCTGCGCGCCGCGTCCGCCGCCGCGCCCACCTTGGACTGGCGGCGCCGCCTGACCCGCAAGGATGCTTCCAGCGCCAAGAACGAAGACGACCAGAGCGGACACGAAGCGGATCTGCATGAATCCTCCAGCTTGTCGGTGCCGGTCATTGTATCGTGACGTGTCGTGTGTCAACCGGGGGTCGATCTGATGAAACGAATGTCAGTGATGGCTGCAGCGCTCGCTGTGCTTTCGAGCCTTCTCGCAATCGGGCTCGGCGCGCAAACGGTCGCTGCGGACTGGCCGCAGTACCTTGGGCCGCAACGCGACGGGGTCTACCGCGGGCCCGCCCTCGCTGACAGCTGGGGACCAGGAGGTCCGAAGGTCGTGTGGACGAAGCCGGTCGGACAAGGATTCAGCGGCCCCGTCGTGGTTGACGGCCGCCTCATCCTGTTTCATCGGGTCGGCGATCGCGAGGTGGTTCAGTCGCTCGACGCCCGGACCGGCGCCGAGCAATGGATCTACGGCTATCCGACTTCGTACCGCGACGACTTCGGCTTCGACGAAGGGCCGCGTGCCGTACCCGTCGTCGCAAACGGCATCGTCTACACATTCGGCGCCGAAGGACAACTCCATGCCGTGTCGCTCACAACGGGCACGCGCCTCTGGAGCGAGGACACGGCGGGACGCTTCAAGGTGGCCAAAGGCTTTTTCGGAGCGGCTGGTTCGCCGCTCGTCGAGGACGGCAAGGTGATCGCGAATGTCGGAGGCAAGGGCGCGGGCGTGGTCGCATTCGACGCGAAGACCGGGAAAGTCCTGTGGACGGCGACCGACGACGAAGCCAGCTATTCATCCGGAGTCGCGGCGACCATCGCCGGCAAGCGGTACGCGATCTTCCTGACGCGCGCGGGACTCGTCGGGCTCGACCCGGCGACCGGGGCGGTGCAGTTTCAGAAGCGGTGGCGTGCACGGCAGAACGCGTCGGTCAATGCCGCGACGCCGCTGGTCGTCGGCGATCTGATCTTCATCTCGGCCGAGTACGGACCGGGCGCGACGGCGCTGCGGCTCGAGGGGACGACGCTGACGGAGCTGTGGAGCTCCGATGATGCGCTGTCGAACCACTACGCGACGAGCGTGGTGCGCGACGGGTACCTCTTCGGCTTCCATGGACGCCAGGAGTTCGGCCCCAGTTTTCGCGCGGTCGAGCTCAAGACGGGCCGGGTTCGATGGAGCCAGGACAAGTTCATGGCCGGCAGCGTCATCCTGACCGGCGATCGACTGCTCATCCTGCGTGAAAACGGGGAACTCGATCCTCGCGCCCGCGTCCCCCGATGCTTTCAAGCCGATTGCGCGGGCCCGAGTGCTTCCGGAAACCGTCCGCGCGTTCCCGGCGCTCGCCAACGGATTCCTGTACGCGCGCAACGAAAAGACACTCGTCTGTCTCGACCTGCGGCCGTGATCGGACACACAGCCCCGGAACCCACGGACTCACAGCCCAAGTCTTAATTCTTTAATTGACACAGTGCCGAGGCGCTGTTACAGTCGCCGCTGAAATATGAATTCTTTAATAGTTACGGACCTGGCCTGTCGGTCCCTCACGGCTTGAACCGAGCCGCGTCCGCAATGCAATTGGCACGCGAAATGCTCGTTCTAATCGTTCCCTGAGTGAACGCCATGGAGATCCGTCCGTTTACGATGCTGATACCGATCGCGCTGCTTGCCGTGTCGGGCGCCGCGACGGTCGATCAGTCGAGGACATTTCTCATGGCTGCCTTCGATCTGTCGTCGGCGGAGATCGGACGCCTCGACCGCGGTGAAGTCATCTCGCGGACGCTCGACGTCAAGAACCACCGCGAGATCGCGACGCTCGGCATCGTCCGTATCAACACGTCACCCTCGACCTACGTCGACCGCCTCGCCGACATCACGACCTTCAAGCGCACGGACGGCGTGCTGCAGATCGGGAGGTTCAGCAGTATCCCGCAGCTTGGAGATGTCGCATCCCTGAGCATCGATGAACCCGATCTGAAGCGGTTACGCGAGTGTCGTGTGGAGGACTGCGACGTGCGGCTTTCCGCAGACGTGATCGAACGCGTCCAGCGCGAAATCGACTGGCACGCGGCCGACGCCCCGCGACAGGCGACCCTGCTGATCCGGCAACTGCTCGTAGACTACGTCACTCGCTACCGCCAGAGTGGGACGGCGGCGGCGATGGAGTACGCGGATCGCGGGCCGCGACTGAATGTGGGCCGTGAATTCGCCGCCCTGCTCGAGGCAGACACGGTCACCTCCAGCTATGCGCCGCGACTGCGGCGCCATCTGCTCGAATATCCGACGTCAACCGAGAGGATGACGGACTTCGTCTATTGGTCCAAGGAACTCGTACGCGGCCGGCCCGTCATCAGCATCACGCACGTCGCGACCGCGGCGGCCATCGACGATTCACCGGTGGCGTACGCCGTTGGCTCGAAACAGATCTACGCGACGCACTATTTCGACGCCTCACTTGGGCTCACGTTTCTGGTGCCGGATCGCAGTGCAGCCTCTTCGGGGACGTTCGTCGTCTACCTGAATCGATCGCGGATCGATCTGTTCGACGGTCTGTTTGGCGGGGTGGCGCGGCGGATGGTGGCCGGCCGGGCCCGCGGGTTGGTCGCGGAACAGCTTCAACGTTTGCAGGGAGCCCTCGCTGGCGAGCCTCGCTGATTGTTGACGGAACCGTCGAGGTCGAGTGTCGCGTCGCCGTGTCACAAGTCTTGTGTCTGATTCGTCTTGATTGATGGAGGTGAAAACATCATGAAGAGTCGAATCGATCTCATGCACGTGAACCCAGGCATTATGCAGGCCATGCTCGGCCTTGAACGGCAAGTTAGTCAGGCGCGCTTCGATCGCAATCTGCTCAACCTCGTCCGGATGCGCGCGTCGCAAATCAACGGGTGCGCCTACTGTTTGGACATGCACAGCAAGGATGCGCGTGCGATCGGCGAGACGGAACAGCGGCTCTACGGCCTCGACGCGTGGCGCGAGACGCCGTACTACTCGGCGCGCGAGCGCGCCGCGCTGGAGTGGACCGAGGCGCTCACGCTCGTCTCCAAGACGCGTGTGCCGGACGACGTGTACGAGCGTGTGCGGGAGCAGTTCTCGGAGGACGAGCTGGCGCACCTGAGCCTGGCGGTCGTGGCGATCAACGGCTGGAACCGGCTCAATATCGCCGCGCGCACGGTGCCGGGCGGCTACGTGGCCGGCAGCCTCGCGAAGGCGCACGCGACGGCTACCTGATCGCGGCCGACCCCTTACAGGCGCACCATGCGGCGATCTACAGCGGTCGCCGCATGGTGAGGCCGACGCCAAATCGGGTATCAACCGTCCCGGTCACGCAGAAGCCGCAGGAGAGGTAGAAGCCTTCCGCATGGGGATTGCCGACAACGTGCAGAAAGCTGGCCGACCTCACGCGAGCCACGTCGGCAACGTGGTCGACGAGTCGTCGGCCGATGCCGTGCTTCCACAGGTGCGGCTCGACGAACAGCGCGTCCAACTCCGCGCCGCCGTCGAGGCGCGGCACCACCGCGGCAAAGCCGGCGACGACGCCGTCGCGTTCTGCGACGAAGACGCAGCCCGCCGTAATCTGCTCGATCGGCAGCGCGATCGCGTCGGGGTTCGCGAGGAGCGCCTCGCGATCCCCGGGATTGCCAAGGGACGCACGCCGCTGCAGCGACTCGAGCGTCGTTTGCTCGTCCGGCCGAGCCGGGCGGATGGAAACTTCTGGTGTCATTGAACGTAGTCCTACCCGACGCCATTCCATTCGAGCGGCGGATCGAAGGCTTCACCGACCGGCCCCACGCCAATCACGATCTTGCGGATGGTCCCGGTGAACTTGTTGTCGTACGCCCTGTAGTCGTGCGTTACAGGCGTCAGATCGTCCAGGCCGACATCAGCTGGCTCGGTGCCGATGAAGAACGGAATGGTACGATCAATACGGCCTGACGCGACCTGTTTGCCGTCCACGAAGACGTCGCCCCTCCCACCCGCGCCGGGCATCTTCCCGCCGTCGTAAATGAATTCCCACCGCAGCGTGACCGCGCCGGCCGGCAGCGCCGTCGGGGCAGTCACTTCGTAGTGCTCACGACCGAGCCAGTTGTACGCGAACTTCGGCCGGCCGTTTTTCAGGTACAGGCTCCATCCGCCGGTGTGTCCGCCGTGCGCGATGATCACGCCGTCAGCGCCACCCTTGGGAACCTCCAGTTCGGCGGTGATGGTGTAGGAGCGGTTCTTCATGTTGATGAACGCGTTTTCCGACAGCCCGCTCATGCCTTCGTAGAGCGTCAATGACGTTCGCGGACCCATGAGGTCCGGGCGTCCGGCGACTGACGCGTTGAAGCGCTCGAGCACGCGATCGTCGAGCGGCAGGACGTTGTACTTCACCGCTTCAGTCAGGAAGAGCGCCTTGAGCGCCTCGACCTTTTCGGGATACTTGCCAGCGAGGTCATTCGTCAGGCTGAAATCTTCCTGGGTGTTGTACAGCTCCCAGGTGTCGTTCTCGAAGGTCGCGCGGGGCGCGGCTTCCCAGAATGCTTTGTGCAGGGTGGTCGCATACCATCCGTCGTGATAGATCCCGCGGTTGCCGCCATATTCGAAATACTGCGTCGTGTGACGGGACTTCGCGTTGGCATCATTGAACGTGTAGAGCAGGCTCGCGCCCTCCATGGGCTTCTGGGTCATGCCGTTCACGACCGTCGGCTGCGGCAGCCCGGCGGCCTCCAGCACCGTTGGGGCCAGGTCGATGACGTGTTGAAACTGCGTGCGGATCTCACCCTTGGCCTTGATCCCTTTCGGCCAGTGGATCACTGTGGCGTTGCGCGTCGAGGAAAACGTCGCTTGGCCCTGCCCGCCGACCATCGGCGTGCAGCTCGCCTGGCCCCATGGCATGGCATAGTGCCCGCTGGCTTTCGGCCCACCCAGATCGTCGATGTGTTTCAGCAGGTTCTCCATCGTTTCGGGCACGCCGTTGAACGAGGCCAGCTGGTTGAACGACCCGATTGGGCCACCGAAAGGCGACCCGCCGTTGTCCCCGGCGACCCAGCAGATCAGGGTGTTATCCAGTTCGCCGAGATCCCCGATGGCTTGAATCAATCGACCGATCTCGTAGTCGGTGTGCTCGGCCATGGCGGCGTAGACTTCCATCTCGCGCGCCAGGACTCGCTGCTCCTCCGGCGTGAAAGAGCTCCACGGCTTCGCCATTTCAGGCATGGGTGCGAGTTTGGTCTTTGGAGGCACCGTGCCCAGCTTGATCTGCCGGGCCAGCGTCTCCTCGCGCAACTTGTCCCAGCCCTGATCAAACTTGCCCCTGTATTTGTCGATCCATTGCCTGGGCACATGGTGCGGGTCGTGTGTGCCAGCCGCCGCGTAATAGATGAAGAACGGTTTGTCCGGCGTGAGCGACTGCTGGGTGCGGACCCAGACAATGGCTTTGTCGGTGATGTCCGTGCTGACGTGGTAATCCGAATCGCGGGGCGTCGGGATGCGCGTCACGCCATCGTACAGGGCCGGGGAGTAAAGGTCGGACTCGCCCTGAAGAAACCCGTAGAACTTGTCGAAGCCGGAGTGCGCCGGCCAGCGGTCCATTGGGCCGGAGACACTCAATTCCCAGGGCGGCAGCTCGTGGCATTTGCCGAACATCGCGGTGCCGTAGCCGTTGAGCCGCAGGATCTCGGCCAGCGGTGCGATGGACTGGGGACGCGCGCAGTTCATGCCTGGAAACGCGGTGCCCATCTCGGCCACGCCGCCCATGTTCGCGCTGTGCGAGTTGCGGCCGGTGAGGAGCGCCACGCGTGTCGGCGAGCAGACGGGCATGGTGTGGAAGTTGTTGTAACGCAGGCCTCCTTTGGCCAAGCGTTCGAAGGCCGGCATGTTGACCGGCCCCCCAAAGCAGGCCGGGTCGCCGAACCCGAAATTGTCCATCAAGATGAAGACGACGTTGGGTGCGCCCGCCCCTTTGGGTGGCTTCAACTCGAAGCGAGGCGGCGGCGTCGCCTTGCGGGCGTCGATTTCAGTGATCGCAGGATGCTGCGGCTCGGGAAGCGGCAGAATCGTACGGTCCATTCCCTTGTCGGGCGAGTCACTCATGGATTGGTCTCCGGCGTGGCTGACTGTTGAGCGAGTGAAACCTGGTGCGCAAAATGGCGGCCAGCTCTGGTGACCACCCGCCGTTGGCTCGCTCGCGTCTTCCGGCCGAAAAAACGCCACTTCGCCAAGACTGCCGTTAGAGGCGGCACGTCCAGTCACGAAATACGGTGGTTTTGGGCGCCGCTTGCCGTGAACTCGCAGCCTCGGTCGAGAGCTGCTCCCACGGCAGCTTTCGGGCCGGTCCGCGTGGATGGTTGCGGCGAGCTATTGACCGTCGGTCTTGCTCTCGATGGCGCGCCAGACGCCTTCCGTCTCTGGTGACGGCGTGGTGCCCAGTTCCGATCGCAACCGGTTTCGGCATCGCGCGAACACGCGCAGCGCTTCGGCGCGATTGCCCATCGCCGCGTGCAGCCGCATCAGTTCCTGATAGGCCGTTTCGCGATAGGGCTCGACCTCGAGAATCTCCTCGGCGTGCTGAATCGCGACTGCGGGTTCACCATTGGCGGCGCTGATCGTGATCAGCCCATGGAGAGCACGGACGAGTGTCGCGGTGAGCTTCGCGCGCCAGCCCTCGATCCAGGGCGCCTCTTCGCCGGACAGGAACGGCCGCCTCGCGATCACGATCGCGACGTTCGCGTGTCCCCACGCCGCGCCCCTGTCGCCGCGCCGCAGCGCGCCTTCGCAGAGGTCGATCGCATTCGCGGCGGCTTCGAGGTCGATCCAGGTGTCGGGGGGAAGCCGCAAGGAGATGCTACCGTGTTCGACGTCAATGGCCGCGTCGGCGAGCGCGGCCTTGCGGAGCAGCCCGCGCAACCGGCTCAACACGGCGCTGAATGTGACCTCGCATTCCTGGGGTGGCGAGTCGCCCCACAGCACGTCCATGAGGTCGTCGCGGCGGGTTGGCCGATGTCGATGGGCGACGAGATAGACAAAGGCGAGGCGACCCTGCCGGCCCGGCAGATCGCGTTCGTCCACGCGCACGCGCCCGTCGTGCTCGGCGGCTATCCGGCCAGTGAGGTAAATGCGCGTCGCCACAAGCGGCAAGCTTTCCGCAAACGTGCGGCAAAGCGCAGCCAGTATATTACCGGCCACACCTGAGGAGGGTCCCGATGGAGAAAGTCATCAACTGTCCGTGTGGATTCGTGTTGCGAGGCAAGAACGACGACGAGGTGGTACAGAAGGCGCAGGAGCACGCGAAGAGCGTGCACGGGATGGACCTGTCGCGCGAACAGGCGCTCGAGATGGCGAGGCCCGCCTGATGCGCGCGGCTACCTGGCGAACCGCTTGAAGAAGCTGGTGTCGTTCCAGCGCGGACGCGCCGTGGTCGTTGGCGACCCGCTGCAGCAGGCCGAGAATCACGCGGTTGAACTTCGCCGCGGCCTCGACGTCGACCGGCTGCTTCAGTGTCGTCGTTCGGCTTGTGGTAGACGTCGCGGACCCACGTCGCGGCGGATCTTCTCCTCCGGCGAGCCGAACTCGTAGCCGAACTTGAACGCCAGCGACGGAATGCCGCCGCGGATGAAGCTGTACTGATCGCTGCGAATGAAGCGGTTCTGCTCGGGCTCGCGATCGGTCTGGACGTCCACGCCGAGCTCCTTCGCGGCCGCGCGCACCGTGTCGCCGAGCGACGATTCGGTCAGCCCCTGCACCTCGATCACCTTCAGCGGGTACAGCGGCAGGAACATGTCGAGGTTGATGTCGGCGACGATCTTGTCGAACGGGACCGTCGGACGCGCGGCGAAGTACTTCGACCCGAGCAGCCCTTTCTCCTCCGCGGTCACCGCCACGAAGACGATCGACCGCTTCGGCTTCGCGCCCGACTCCTTCAGCAGGCGCGCGATCTCGATCACCGACGCCACGCCCGAGGCGTCGTCCATTGCGCCGTTGTAGATGGTGTCGCCGTTCACCGGCGCGGCCGATGCCGACGTGATCGAGGTGCGCTGACATGACGACGTATTCGTTCTTCAGCGTCGGATCCGATCCTTCGTAGATGCCGACGACGTTCGCGGAATCGAGCGGCTCGCGTTTGACGCGCCGCGTGGACGCGCAGGGTTCCCGGCAGCGGAAAGCGTCGGCAGCGGCTTCTTGTCGGCAATCAGTTGATTCAGCTCGTCGATCGTGTGGCCGCTGCCCGCGAGGAGCTTCTCGGCGCCCCGCGGGTCAGCCGTGATCGAGACGGCCTGTCCCGCCTGCTCCTGCAGTTCGCGGTCGGCGAGGACGATCGTCGGCTGGGGAGCCTGCGTGCCGGCGCCACGTCCGCCGGCCCGTGGCGGCCGCCGCGTGGGCGAAGCGTCCGTATCCGTCGTCGTCCGAGCTGGCGGACGCGGGTTGGGGAACGTGGCAATCCCGATCGCGCCGGCTTTCTTCAGCACCGCCCATCGCTCGCCGGCGGAGCTGACGTGCGATTTCACGTTGTCCGGGCATGTCGACCGGCGCGGGCGCGTTCACGTAGACGGCGATTTTGCCCGCGCAGGTCCATCCCGGCGAGCTCGTCCCACTTCGCCTCGGGAATCGACAGGCCGTAGCCGACGAAGACCATCGGCGCTTCGACCGAGCCATCCAGCTCGCCGCGTGCGCTCAGCGTCGCGTCCTCACCGATCGTCAGCGGCTCCTCCGTTCCGCTTCGCACGAGCGCGAGCGTCGATTGCTCCGGCACCAGGATCCGCGACTCGAATTTCACCGGCTGCCGGTATCCGTTCAAGCCGCCGGGCTTCAACCCGATCGTCCTTGAACTGCCCTTCGACGTAGGTCGCGGCCTTCTCGAACCCGGCGTGCCGACGTTGCGTCCTTCGAGCGCGTCGGCGGCGAGGAACTCGATGTGGCTCCACCAGCGTGCGCCGTCGGACGCTGGATCCTGGAGCACCAGGGCAACGACCGCGACGAGCAGAGACGGGATCTTCATGATGGTAGCGAATTGTATCGGAACAGGCGTCGAGGCGGGTGCACCCGGCGACCGATACTTCGCGCGGATGTCAGCCCCGCCGCGCAGCCTCGATCGTGGCGACGTCGATCTTCTTCATCGTCATCATCGCCTCGAAGGCACGCTTTGCCTCAGCGCCACCAGCCGCAAGCGCGTCGGTGAGCACGCGCGGGGTGATCTGCCAGGAAAGGCCCCAGCGGTCCTTGCACCAGCCGCACGCGCTTTCCTGGCCGCCATTGCCGACGATCGCGTTCCAGTAGCGGTCCGTCTCTTCCTGATTGTCCGTCGCGATCTGGAAGGAAAAGGCCTCGGTGTGCTTGAACTCCGGGCCGCCGTTGAGACCGAGACAGGGAATACCCAGAACGGTGAACTCCACCGTCAGTACATCGCCTTCCTTGCCGCCCGGGTAGTCACCGGGCGCCTTGTGAACCGCGGTCACTTTGCTATCCGGAAAGGTGGCGGCGTAGAAGCGCGCCGCCTCATGCGCGTCCTTGTTGAACCAGAGGCAGATCGTGTTCTTTGGCTTCATGCTCGTGTGCTCCCTCGTACAGTAAGGATCAACATCTCCGATTCAGCTCCCGCACGCAAGCTCGACACGAACGTTAATCCGCAGGGCATCGCTGCCAGGCATCGAGAGACTCGAAGAATTGCTTCGACTCCATCGTGGAGTTCTCGGCTATGTACGCCAGCAGCAGTTTCTTGTGTGGACAGAGCCGCTTCTCAACGTACCAATTGAGGGGAAACTGGACATCGTCTTTTCGTACCAAGCCCGAGCGTACGGCCGATTGCAACTGACTCACGTCGAACAGAAAGCGGTCGTACTTGTCAGTGATGAATCGCTGTGTCTCCGTGCGCTTCGGCCCGTTCGCTCGCAGGGACGCTTCGATGGCCACCGGAACGTCCCGCGGAAGGATGTGCACTCGTGTACCTGGTGCGACTTCGTAGTCGCGGCCCTCTTCCCAGTCGAGCATCGTCATCGCCTGCCAGCCGTCGTCCTTCATCATGCCGTTGATCATGGTTCGCGCCATGTCGGCCTGTTTCCATTCGAGCTCTCGCATGCTTTGCGATACGCCTCGACGGTATTGGCCGATGCCCACCGTCGCGGCGACGAGAGCGCTCAGGATCGCTGCATATTTTCCAATCCACTCGAGCCTCGTGGCATTAGGCACGGGTTATCCTCCCGCAATTCTTGACGCTTCAGAACTTCAGCGTCCATCCAGTCTGAATCTGACTCGAGGACGCGCGCGTGCCGGCCAGGAACTCGACCACGACGTCCACGAACGGCACCGGATTCCACATCAGATTGACCGATGTCCGCTGAGTCCGTTGGAACGCATCGTCCGGCTGAATATCGAGGTTGCTGACGTTCACCACGCCGTACGTCACGGCCGTCGTGAACACTCTAGACCAGGCATGCTCATACCCGAAGTACCCACTCGAGACGGGAAGCGCACGGAGGCTGACCTGCACGGGGTCGTACATCGCATCCTGCCCGCCGAGTGAGCTCAAGTCTGCGATATACCGTCCGATCCCGGAGCCGGCGTTGACGGCAAACTTGATGCGATCGTCCGCATCCCAGCGCGCGTGGCGATGCGTTCGCGCACGGGCACGAAATCGCGCGAACCCTCTTTCGCTACTCTGGCAACAAAGTCACCAATCGCCTTCTTCGTTGGTCCCTCGTTCCATGACGGTAGCGGATCGCTCGCTGCGGCGGCGGGCGGCGGTATGGACGCCTGCGACCCTGCACCGGTCTGTGGATCACTGGTGCACGCAGATGCCAGCGATACTGCGAGACACAAGGCGGGAACGAAGCGTCTCATGCACGCCACTACTTCCTGGCTGTCACCGTGATCTCGATACTCCCGGGCCCCACCAGTTTGGCGACCACAACCGTGGTCCGTGTGGGCCGTGGGTCTTTGAAGTAGCTCGTGTACACGGCATTCATCCGCTGGAACGTCGCGCCGTCCGTCAAGTACACCTGCACGCTGACCACATCGGTTGGCGCCATGCCCGCCGCCTTGAGAACCGCTCCAATGTTGTCGAGACTCTGTTTCACTTCGGCTTCGAAGCCGCTGGGAATCTTTCCAGCCGCATCTTCGCCCCCCTGGCCTGAGATGTACAGCGTGCCGTCGATCAGGATTCCCTGGCTGTAGTTGCCGCCAGGCTTCGCCCCTGGCGGCATGATGATTTTCTTATCGGCGCCGAACGCAGGTGCGGCGAAGAGAAAAGCCAGAACGACCATGGCCAGATCTGATTTGTTCATAGAACCTCCACTCAGTTGCTTCGAACAGTTCTGAGAATCACCTGGACTCTCTGAATCATCAGAATCACGCCGACAAACAGGCCGCTCGCGACCCATGCTGATCCCGCCTCGCCACTCCAGCGCCACAGAGCGACCATACACAGGACGACCGCCGCCGCGAACATGATCACAGACACGCACCGGTGAAACACGCCGACGTTCGTCTCAGCCCAGGCGGCCAGCGAGCGGAACACGAGACGGCCCTCAGGCTGACGGAGCGCATTGTGCCTTCAGCCGGCATTGTCTGCAACTGGCTGGCTGGAGCCCGATACACGGCAATCCGCTTGTCATCGTGCACGCTGTGTAGTTCCAAGATACTCGCCCTGCGGGCAGCGATAGGCGTCGGGGCTTCGATGTATTCGAAGCCCTGTTCGCCGTAGCGCTGAGCCCGCGCGAAATGCACTCGCGCGACGACCTCGACAATCCTGGCGCCGATCAAGCAGCGACGCGACGTAGAAGAGAATGATCCAGAGTTCGATATCGACGGGCGGGCTCCAACTCCATGTCCAGCTCATGGAAATCCTACCCTCGCGGACTCACCGACACCTCCGTGAACAGCGGGCCTTCGCGCGAGACCGCCGTCGCCGGCTCCTGCGCGAGCGTCGGAGGCCTCATGCGAAACACCGACTTGGCTGTCAGGTAGACCAGCGGCAGCGTTCCCGCAATGACCGCGACGTCACCGGGCAGACGCAGCCACTCGATGTAGGCGTGCGCTTCGAAGAACTCGAGCGATCGCGCATGCCAATATCCATTCGTGACGACGTCGGCCAGTTGCAAGACGCCGATTGGAAAGAGGTTGGCAAACACCATCCAGGCGAGCCCGAGGTTCAGCGCCCAGAATGAAAAGCTGATCAGGCGCTCACTCCAGTCTTCCGCCCGGAGGTAGTAGCGCAGACAGAAAACGAGCAGAGACACGGCCAGCATGCCATACACACCCATCATCGCGGCGTGGCCGTGGTTTGCCGTCAGCTGCGTGCCGATCTCGTAGTAGCTGACGACCGGCAGGTTGATGAGAAAACCGAAGACTCCAGCGCCCAGGAAGTTCCAGAAGCCCACGGCGACCAGGAACATGACAGCCCAGCGATGAGGGAACTGGAGCTGCTCAGCGCCCTCCTGTTGTCGCGCGCCGAGTTGGAGGAACGTCCACGCCTCTACGGTCAGGAACGTCAGCGGCACGATCTCGGCGGCCGAGAAGAACGCTCCGAGCGCCATGTGGATGGCGGGCGTGCCGCTGAAATACATGTGGTGCATCGTCCCGACCACGCCGCCGCAGGAGTACAGCAGGATATCCAGGTAGACGACGCGAGTCGCTGTCTTTGCGGACACGATTCCCAGCAGCACGAAGATGTAGGCGACCATGATCGTGGTGAACAGCTCCAGGAAATCTTCGACCCAGAGGTGCACCACCCAGAAGCGCCAGAAATCGGCGATGGCGAAATCGGTCCGAGACTGGGCGAGCAGGCCGACCGCGTAGAACAGGGGGATCGAAAGAGCGCTGTAGAAGAAGAGGTAGGGGAGATTGGCGTAGTGCTCAACTTGCAGCGTTGTGCCGTAGCCCGCGGAACAGAATCACGCACCAGAGCAACCAATCCCACGATCAGCAGCAACTGCCATAAACGTCCGAGATCGAGATACTCCCAGCCTTGCGCGCCGAGGAACGGACGCGCGCTGCCTTCGAGCAGTCCCTTGTAGCTGGCGGCCTCGCCGGCGAGACTGCCCACGACCACAACGACCAGGGCGGCGAGGAGAGCAAAGGTGAGAAAGCGCTGGCCGCGCGGTTCCGAACCCGCGATCACCGGCGCGAGAAAGATCCCCGCGGCGAGAAAAGAGGCGACAACCCAAAAAAGTCCCAACTGGAGGTGCCATGTACGCGCGAGGTTGTATGGGAGCAGCGCGGGCGAGGTCGTATCCAAAGAATCCACCCGTCTCCGCGTGGTAGTGCGCTGTGGCGCCGCCGAGTAAGGTCTGCACCAGGAACAGCGCGGCAACCACGAAGAAGTACCACGCGGTCGCGCGTTGTGCCGGCGTCAGTGATATTTCCGAAGGAGCGCGAAACCGCACGCGCCGATTCTCCTCGACGTGCCAGCCGAGGAACGATGAATAGCGGCCGAAGTACGTCAGCAGCAGGCCGATCCCGCCCAGCAGGGCAATGATCGAGAGGGCACTCCACACGACTGCCTCTTGCGTCAGGTGATTGCCAACGAGGTCCTCGGGGGGCCAGTTGTTCGTGTACGAATGCGGCTTGCCAGGCCGCCTTGCGGCGGCAGTCCAGGCCGTCCACGCGATGAATGCGACGACCTGGCGCGAGACTGCGGGGTCCCGGATGGCGTGCGGTCCGAGCCCGCCTCCACCGCTCTTCTGGCGATTCAGGATTTCCGCTTCATAGTGCTGGCGCAGAACGTCGAAGGCCTTGGCTTGCGCGTCTGTCCACGTCAGCACATCGGTCGCGGGATCGTAACGATTCTCACGCAGCTCGCGGCGTATCCGCTCTTCCGCCGCGGCGTCTCCCCCATACGCGCGATGCATCTCCAGAGCCGACGGTGCAGGTAGTCGGCCGTGAAATCCGGCCCGAGGTACGCGCCGTGGCCGTAGACGGAACCGTACTGCATGAGGCCGTAGGTAAGGAACGCTTCCTGGCCGGCGCGAATGTCCTCGCTCGGTGAAAACGGTTTGCCCCGACTCGGAGACGACGCGGCCGGGAACCGGCGGACTTTCCCGATAGATGCGAATCGCGAGATACCCCAGGATTCCAAAACCAAAAATGAAGGTGAGGACAACGCCCTGAAGCCACGAGGACGAAACGTCCATCGTTCGGCGGGTCGGTGGTTCCATGGAATTCCTTTACGACACGGCCACGATGTCCTCGAGCTTCCAGGTCTTGTCGAAGAACGGCTCTCCAGGGCTATAGAACCGAAAGATCGGAAACCACCCTCTGCCCGGAACCGTCTGTATCCAGTTGCCCTTCTCCTTCGGCTCCTGCGGGCTAAAGAAGATATCGACGGAGCCGTCTGCGTTGACGTGAGGGGTGGTGTAGCTGCTCACCGACGGGAACGGCTGTCCGCTCTGCAATTCTGACCGGCTCAGGGCGTCGTACACGACCACTGACCAGAAATTCTTCGCCGGGACTCCGGGCAAGACGTGCAGGCGATAGTTCTTCGCGCCGTCGAGGTAATTGCCAGCGGCGTCGCGATACGTCCACAGGTATTGCGAGCCCTGACCGACGTTCTTCTCCATCATGGCCGGAGAGTTGCCGGCCGCCATGTAGTACACGTTGTTTCTGGCGTCGATCTGCGGCGCGCCGTCACGCTCGAACTTGTAGGTCATGCCGCCCGGCACGGCCTGCCACTTGCGATCGGGGTAGTAGTAGATGCCGGGCGCCGGCGAGTCGTAGGTGTTGGCTCGCGCCATCGCGCCGCCGAGGCGCGCCGCCTCCGACAAGAGGGCCTTCATGTTCGCGTCAGGCGTGAACGCCTTGCCTTTCTCGATGCCGATGGCCTGCATCATCGACCGTTCCAGGGGACCGAAACTCTCCAACGGTTCTTCGTCGACCAGCATCGCCAGCAATTCGAAGAACCGCAGGCTATCCGGAAACAGGGTATCGATCTCCTTGCGGGAGCCGTTCATGAACTCCATCGGAGGAGGTGATGACAGCCTTGTCGAGCGGATAGATCTTGATCCGCTTCATCAGCGTGACCGCCTGGTCGGTCTTGCCGTCGACCTGGAAGCCGCGCACGGCGAAGGTCACCGAGTAAGTGGGCGAGCGCGAGACGAAATAGCCGTCGGGGACACTCCCCTGGAAACCCGGCGGCAACACCAGAAATTTTCCGCCGTTGCCCTTGTCTGGACCGAGTGGCCCGATGTCGGCGAGATAGCGCTGCAGCCCGTCCTGGAGGAAGCCCAGCATGTGGGGCGGCGCGTCGACCACGGTCGGACCATCAGTCCGCAGGGCGAGATGGCTGATCGCGTAGACGGTCTCGGTATTGGCGGTCAGCAAGACGGTCCTGGCGTCCATCAAGCTTTCCCAAATCACCACCTGAGTCGGCTTGGTCGCACCGAACGCCCGCAGGCCTTCGCGCAGGGCGATCTCGCTCACCGGCATCAGCTGCGTCAGATAGACCTCGGTCGCCCGATTGAGCGTCTGCAGCTCACGCAGGCGCTGCGCCGTATCCCCTGCGGGGTAGCCGTTCGTGAAGGCGAAATCGCCGGCACGAGTCTTAAGCGTTTCGGTGCCGAGCCACCCATGTGGTTCTACCTGCTGCGCATGAGGAAGAGATGCCGTGTCGAGGGTGTGCGGGCTCATGACGCGTTGCTCCTTGTCTTGATTCGTGGCCGAGCGCCGGGCAAGTGATGCGACGGTCACCGGCTCGACTCGACGCGGCGGTGTCACGGCATGTCGTGGCCTGTGGCGCAGGGCATGGGTGGTGCCGCACCGAAACTCTCCAATGACGATGCCTGGCTGCGGGCGGCATACTGAGACCAGCACACTGCGTACCGGCCGTACACGCTGGCATTGCTGCTCTGCTGACGGAGACACAACCAATGTCGATGGAAGAAAACAAGGCTATCGTCCGTCGCTTTTTGGAAGCTCTTGATCGGCAGAATTTTGATGCACTCAAAGAGCATCCGGGACTCTATGCAACGGTCGTGCGCCAGCCGATTATCCGCGCCGCGTTTCCTGATCTTCGTACGACGATCGAGCATCAGGTTGCGGAAGGCGACACCGTCGCGACACGAGCCACGCTTCGCGGCACGCATCTTGGAACCCTGTTCGGCGTCGCGCCCACGAACCAGCAACTGACGTGGAGTGTTCTCCTCATGGACCAGATCGTGGACGGTAAGATTGTGTTGCACCATGCGAACGCAGACTGGGTCGGCGTGCTGGTCAAGCTCGGCGTGATTACGCCGCCGGGTGGGGAGACTCCGCGACCGTCAGCATCCAGACAATAGGGGTTTTCAGCCAGTCGAGTTCTCGGGTGCCTCGCCGGTGCGGCGGGTGTACTCGGCGGCGACGTAGTCGATCGCCTCCGCCGCCGCGTCACTCTCTTTGAGCGTGTCCCACAGATTGAGCAACGCGTGCACTTTGTCGGCGCCATGGCCCGCCGCCACCACGTAGGGCGCAGGACGCTCTCTGTCGAGGAGCGTCACGTGTGTCAGTCGATCGGGCTGACCGGGCACGAGCCACTCGACCGCGAATCGCCGCATCATCTATCCGAGGGGCTCCGCCCCTTACTCCCTACACGCGATCTCGCTCGACGCTTCGCCGAAGCGCTTCGCGCGAAGGCGGGCCGGCGACAGCGATGCGACGGTGACCACGGCCAGGAGAATGCGATGGACGGTCATTTTCCACCTGCCGACGCGTAGCTGACACGGATGAGACGATTGCCGATGTCGTCGCTGATCAGGATTGATCCGTCCGGCAGTTGCAGCACGTCGGCCGGACGGCCGGTGGCTGCCGCGCCCGCACCTCGTCCGCCCGGGGCGCCGGATCCGGCACCTGGCAGGAAGCCGTCCACGAGAGGTTCATAGCCCGTCACCCGACGTCCCTCCGTCCGCGCCACCATGACGCGATAGCCGCTCGGGGTCGATCGGTTCCACGAGCCATGCTGGGCGATGATCGCCGCGTTCTTGTAGCTGGCTGGAAACATGGTGCCGGTGTAGAACGCGAAGCCGATCGCCGCCACATGCGCGCCGAGCTTCTGGACGGGTGGCTCGGTCGTCGAGCACGCGCGTTGTGCGCCGAACTCCGGATCCGGAACGTCTCCCTGATGGCAGAACGGGAAGCCGAAGTGCAGGCCCGCCTTGTACGCGACATTCAGCTCGTCGTTCGGCACGTCGTCGCCGAGCATGTCGCGGCCGTTATCGGTGAACCACAACTCGTGTGTGACCGGGTGCCACGTCGAAGCCGACGCTGTTGCGCACGCCCTCTGCGAAGACCTCCATACCGGAGCCATCGGGCTTCATCCGCAGGATGGCTGCGGTCATCGCCGCCGGCGCGCAGATGTTGCACGTCGAACCAACCGACGTGTACAGCATGTCGTCCGGTCCGAAGGCGATGAACTTCCACGTGTGACCCTGGTTCGGATTCGGGAGGTTGTCGTGGACGGTGACCGGTGCGGGCGGCGCGTCGAGGTGCTTTTCGATGTCGTCGAACCGGACGATCCGGCTCGTGGTGGCCACATACAGCGCGCCGTTCCGCATCGCGACGCCATTGGGTTGCGTGAGACCGCTGGCGATCGTCAGGACCTGGTCGGCCTTGTGGTCGCCGTCGCGATCAACAACGGCGTACACGTTGCCGGCAAACTGCGACCCGACGAACACGGTGCCTTGCGGCCCGAGCGCCATCATGCGAGCGTTCCTGACGTTCTCGGCGAACACTTCGAACTTGAATCCCGCCGGAACGACCAGCGCGCCGAGTGGCCGCGGAGCCGGAGCCTGACGGGCGGAGGCCGTCAATCCCGCGACAAGTACCCCGGAGCACAGCGCAACGAAAAACGACCGTGTCGATATGTTCATGGACGTTCTACTTTCTTCCGCGCAGGCTGCGCAGGTAGTTGACGATGTTCCAGATGTCCGCGTCCGGAATGCGTCCATCGAATCCCGCCATCATCGTCGGCGGGAGTCCGCGCTTGATGACGGCGAAGACCTCGGCGTCGCTCGAGCCGTGATCCCACTGATCGTCGGTCAGATCCGGTGGCTGCTTCCCTCGCTGCTCCTCGATGATCGAGATTGTCATGCCGGCTTTGACCGCGCCTTGCGCCAGGTTGCCGTGACAGGCAGCGCAATTGGCGTCGTAGGCCCGCTTCCCGGCGGCGATCGACTGCGGGCGTAGCCGCGACGGGATTCGTGAGATTGGTCGCCGGCTGGTTGCTGACGTTCTGACCGGGCCCGTGGAGCAGCGCTCAGCGGTCGTCGGCGCTCGTCGCGGTCTTCGCGCCCACCACTTTCCTGATCATGCCGTCGCTCTTGGTCAGGACGTAGAGCTCGCCGTCGTTGTCGACGCGCAAATCGAACGTCCACGCGGCCGCGGCCAGCCTGCGCGCCCATCCCAGGCAGCGCCTCTCCCTTCCCGCCGCGCGCGCGGTACGTCTCCTCGGTGAGTCGACGCAGGCCGGCGTCGATCTCGTAAATCGGTGCGACGGTCGTCGGGTTGCCGTCGTCGGCCGCGAGCACATCGGCACGATTGGCGTACCAGATCCGACCGGTGGTGATGTCGCCGAAGACGAGCTTGTCTCTGAGCGCAGGGATCAGTTTGCCGCGGTAGACGAAGCCATTGGCGATGGCATCACCGCCCGAGTCCCGATTGTGCGGGTACTGGATCACCGGGTACGTTGGCTTGACCGTGCCGCGCGCAACCGTGTCCGAGATCTGAATCGGAATCATGTCGTCGTCCGGCAACGGGCCCATCCCGTTCGTGGACGACATGCTCTGCGTGCCCTCACGCAGGGGATACCCGTAGTTTGCGCCTCTGTGGATGACGTCAACCGTCTCCCAGGTGACCAGCCCGATGTTGAACGCCAGCAGCGTCGGCGTCCGTGGCCGTGCGGGTCGACGTCCCAGACCAGCCGATGAGGATTGCGCAGGCCGTACGCCCAGATTTCCTTGCGTGCGCCGTCGACCGTCGTGAACGGGTTGTCGTTCGGGATCCGATAGCGGCCGTTCTCGCTGACGACGCTCGTGTTCGTGTGCTCGCGCAGGTCGGGGATGATGCGGAGGATCTTGCCGACGAGCGTGTCGAGTCGCTGCGGATTCAGACGGCGGCTGTCGCGTTGCTCGCCCGACTGCGAATCGCCAGCCCCCAGATACATGACCCGCCAGTCCGGATCGCCCGGTCGCGCGACTGGGTTGAACGTCATCTCGCCCAACGGATGCGGAGCCAGCGGATACTGCACGCGCAGTAGCTCGCGGGCAGTCCCTTCGAATGTGGAATTCGCGACGTTGCGATCCTTCCACTCGACCAGCACGACCTCGCGATCGATCTGGCCGTTGACCGTCGGCGTCTGCACCGCCGGCGTCGTCGTGTATCCGGACAGATCGAGTCCTGGCACGACCCGCTACGCGGGACCGCAGACCCGGGTGTGGACGGGTCTTCCATGTGGAGCGTGTAGAACACGCCATTCCTCGCATAGTCCGGATCGAGAATGACGTTGGTGAGGCCGGTCGCGAAGTTTCGCGCGTACGTGAACTTCGGGAACAGGCCCGGCTGCCCGCGAGACCATTGAAGTCGAGATACGTCGTGAACGCTTTCGTTTGCTTGTCGAGGATGTAGAGCGGCCCGTTCAGATCGTTGACGAAGAAGCGGCGTCCGCCCGGTTCGTCCCGCAGGTAATTGACGCGAGCCAACTGCGCCCGCGTGTTCGTGTCCGTGTTGTCGGCCGTGATCGGCAGCGACGGCATAGTCCTGCAGTTCGAGCGCCAGCCGCGGTGCTGACTGCACCGCCAGGAGGCGGGTCGCTGTGCCGGCCAGCAACAGCCAACCCCGACGTTACGCCGACGGCCGCAATCGCGATGAATACGCCGGTGGACCTGACGCGTGTCACTTCCTCGCCCCACTTTTCTTGCTGACACGCTCGTCGATCCACTTCAGGATGAGATCGGCGATCTGCAGGTTGTTCTTGTCCTGCATGATCATGTGGCTGTTGCCGCGGATTCCGCTCTCAGACGGGCTGAGCATCTGCGCCTGACCGCCGGCTGCCTTGAGGCGAGTCGATGAGTGCCTGGCAGCTCTCGAACGACAGCTGCCACGAGGGCCGTATGCCGATCCCCGTCGGTGTGTCGCGGTGATCGCCGAACACGGCCAGAACGGGGATCGCCGCCAGCGTCTTGATCTGCTCGTCGGTGAAGTTCGGCGGACATCCACCCGGTTCGACGAGGACGAGCCCTTTCGCTACCGCAGGATTCAGCAGCGCTGCTGCGAGGGGAAACGCTCCCGATTGCGAGTGCCCCATCAGCACCGCACCGTTCACTTGACTGGCGAGATCCGACAACGCCTTGAACGTGGGGTTCGGGTTGGGTACGCCGCCAAAGCTGACGTCGGGGACACCCTGTTTCGACAGTTCGTCGATGGCGGCCAACGGGAATTGGCTGTCCGCGTAGGGAGCGTCAGCTTTCGAGCCGAAGCGGAAGTTCGGCCAGACGACTTCGTCGCTGAATCGGATCCAGCGAGGCAGGTTGGCGGCCGGCGCCGAGCCCGCGCGCACGTCGTTGAAGACCGCTTGATTGAACCCCGATCGCCCTCGCCCGACCTGGTCCGGGACGTAGACAGGATGGCCATTGCGCACGAAGTACTCGTCCCACCCCATGCGACCGTCGGGCGTGGTCTCCCAGGACTTGCCCGTCAGGGTCGCGCCATGAACCATGACGACCGGCACGTTGCCTTCGCCACCCTGCGGCACCATGTACCGCACGTACATCTGATTGACGGTGATGTGCCCCCCGGGACCGAGGTCCCCCAGCTCACCTTGTGTCTGTTCCACCTTCTCGCCGCCAACGAAGAAACTGCCTTGCGCCTTCAGCACCAGCGGCGTGTCAGGACGTCTTCACATCCTTGAGTGCCTGTGCGGCCGCGCCGCTCGACATGCCGAAAATGACCGCAGCCATGGCACCGACCAAGACGACCGATCGGCCGAGCACCAACAAACGCTGACTCTTCACGTGCAATCTCCTTGTAAGCGTGTCTTCTGACAACTTCACCAGACGATCAGGTTACTGGTCCGCGTCAGGCCTTTCTTGCCTATTCCTCCAAAAATCGCACGAGATAAACGCACTCGAGTCGGAGGTTTCGGCAAGCGTCAAATCCACGCTGCTTGTACCATTGCAGTGATGACGACACCATCCCGGCAAGCCCGTCTATACACACGACGTCTTCAAGACACGAAGAGGCTGCAGTCCCGCGCCGGCCGTCGCGCCCAGCCATTCGCGAGGTCCTCCGCGGCAGCCAGCGAGGACGCCACTCTCGCAACGCCCGGCGCATTGGCGCTCCGACGACTCGCCCATCGGATCGCGGCGTGCGCCCCGCACGACGGCGCGTTTCAGCTCCGGCTCCCCGGCACCTATGCCGTTCGCCTCTCGCGGATGACGACCGAGGCCACCTACGCCACTCTGGGCCCCGCCCTTTGCGTCGCGGCGCAGGGTGCCAAGGTCGTGATGCTTGGCCGTGAAGTGCTCGAATACGATCCCGCGCACCTGCTCGTCTTCGCCGTGGATCTGCCGATCTCCAGCCAGGTGATTCGCGCCAGTCGGAAGGATCCGTATCTCGGTTTCGTGCTCGATCTGGATCCCGCGCGGGTGGGAGAACTCGCCGCGCGGGTCCACCCGCGTGGCGTCCCCAAGGTGTCTGACACTCGCGGGCTGTATGTCGGACGCTCGACCGACGACATCGTCGACGCGGTCACGCGCTTGCTCGACCTGATGGCCCGGCCCGAGGATGCGGAACTTCTCGGACCTCTCGTTGTTGACGAGATCCTGATTCGCCTGTTGCGCACGCCGATCGGCAACCGTGTCGCGCAGATCGGACACACGAAGTCTGGTGTGCAGCGGATGGCCGAAGCGGTCACCTGGATCCGCGAGCATTTCGCGCAGCCGGTTACAGTCGACGAGATGGCCGCCTCGGTCCGCATGAGCGCGTCCTCATTCCACGAGCGCTTCAAAGCCGTGACGTCGATGAGCCCGCTGCAGTATCAGAAAGTGCTCCGGTTGCATGAAGCCCGGCGGCTGATGCTGTTTCAGACACTGGATGCGAGCGACGCGTGCCACCGCGTCGGCTACCTGAGTGCCTCGCAGTTCAGCCGGGAGTACGGCCGTTTTTTCGGGGATGCCCCGACCAAAGATATCGCCCGGCTACGCGAGGCAGGGTTCGCGCCGAGCGCCGGTGACCGCTAACTTCAGTTGTTCAGTTGGTCAATCACATCCATTGGCCGGGCGGCCATGGTCGCACGGTCAGATTCACTCGCGGGCAGCCGGCAGCGTGATCGAGAACGTCGCGCCGCGGCCGGGATTGTTCGCCGCCGATATCGTACCGCCGTGGCGCTCGATGATGGAGCGACAGATCGACAGGCCCATGCCGAGCCCTTCCGGCTTGCTGGTGATGAATGGAGCGAAGATCGACTCGAGCTTCTCCGCGGCGATCCCAGTGCCGCTGTCCTGAACTTCGACGAGCACGTTCGACGTTTCAATCGAATTCGTGCGAACAACCAGCCGCCGCGCGCCGTCGAGGCCGGTTTCGCTCATGGCGCTGAAGGCATTGAGCATCAGGTTCAAGATGACCTGTTGAAGCTGGACGCTGTCACCCTTGACCGGGCGGACGTCGGACGACAGGTCGAGGTGGACCGTGACCTTGTGCAGATTCGCGTCGCCGTGCACGATGCGCTCGACGGTGCGGATCACAGTGTTCACATCGACGTTGGTCAAGCCCGCCACGGGGCTGTCGCGTTTCAGCATGGCGCGCAGCCCGCCAATGACTTCGCCGGCGCGCTCGGTGACGTCGCGGATGTCGGCCAGCGTGCTGCGCACCTCCTGGAGATCGGGCGTGGGTGCGTCGAGCAAACGCCCGACGACGTCGGAGTTGATGAGAATCGCAGCGAGTGGCTGCTTTAATTCATGCGTCAAGGTTGCGGTGAGCTCGCCGAGTGTGGCCACGCGCGAGACGTGCTCCAGTTCTGCCCGCTTTTGCGCGGCCCACGCCTCCGCCTCTTTGCGAGCCGTCACGTCCATCGACACGCCGAACAGCTTTGGGCCAGTGCCATCGTCAGGCCCCACGCAACGGCCGCGCCCGTGAATCCAGCGGGCCTTGCCATCCGCGTGCTGGACGCGATACTCCAGTTCGTATTCGCCTCGCGTCCGGAGCGCCTGGTCGATCGCGCCTGCACGGGCGGTGCGATCCTCGGGGTGCACGCGATCGAGAGTTGCCGCAAAATCGAGGCGCGCATCTGGCTCGAGGCCAAACAGCGAGCGCCCCCGCTCGGTCATCCAGACATCGTTGCCGGAAATATCCCAGACCCACATGGCCAGGTTTCCTGCTTCCGCGGCGAGACCCATCAGATTCGCGCTCTCGCGGAGGGCTTCTTTCGAGCGTCGTTCCTCGTCGATGACAACCGCGAGCAGCATGAGCGGAGTGGCGGTCACCAGAACGAATAGCTGGAGTGCCAGCGCATTCTCGGCGGGGGTTTGGGCCAGGAACGGGCCGTGCCCGCGCATGGTTCCCCAGATCGCCTGGAGCGTCATGATCAACATCGAGACGCTGATTCCACCAAGCCCGAAGCGGAGCGCCGCCCAGATGAGCAGAGGAATCGGCGTATATAAGAGAGCTGGCGACGTGTTGGGACCCGCGGGCGTTTGATCGAACACGAAGACTCCCAGCGCCACCGTACAGGCGCCGACGAGAGCCGCTTCCAGCACGCGTCGGGGGGATAGCGCTCCTGGGCGTCTGACGAACAGATGGTGCGCGCCCAGCAGAAATGCTGGCACCAGGACGACGGTCGTGACCGCATTCGAGATGCCCAGGTTGCGCCATTCGACCCAATACTGAGTGCCGAAACCGTAGGAGACCGTAAAGGAAGCACCCCAGAGGGCGGTGCCGAAAGGAACGAGCACGACGGCGATGAGCACAAAGAGAATCGCGTCACGAAGCGTGATCGCCTTGAGGGGCGACTTGATCAGAATTCGAATCCCCGCAGCAGCCAAGACATTCTGGACAGCGTCGAAAGCCTCGCAGGTTAACGCGTACAGCGGCGGCCAGTGCGCCTGCTGGGTCGCCAGAAAATGAGCGCCGGCGGCGGTGAGCACGTATGCCCACCAGTACCGGGTCGGGACGAGCAGCAGGATGCAAAGCAGGACCGCGTGCGGGGGAAAAAACAGTGAGACTTTGCTGTCGGGGAACGTCAGCGCCCAGGCGATCTGCGTGGCGACGTAATAGCAGACGGCGCTCGCCAGGACGTAGCACGCCGTGCGGAGCAAGGCTTTCAACTGTGGCAGCCCTCTTATCACATCGGTACCGGCGGATCGGCGACTCACAAGGCGTAGCCGAGCTTCAAATAGACTCCCCGGCTGTCGCCGCTCGGGCGAGAACGCAAATCATCGAGTCACAGTCTGAGATACGGTATTTCGTGGATCGCAGCGGCAGTCCTCAAGCGGTCACCGAGATTGCCTGGTGGAAACCGGGCGGCATCCAAATAGCGCTGTCAGAAGCAGCAGGAAACGTGCCCGGGCTTTTTCCGGAGGACCCCCGCCCCGCCGTAGATCACCGTGCGCCCTTCGGGACGCGCCCGCCGGAGCCCTCCTCGCAAGCCAGACCATCTCAGGCAGTTAGGCGCCTCGCCGCGCGATCCTGCCATTGGCCTGCCGTGTGCTCCAAGAAGTCAGGATCGGAACAGAGTGAGGAGCGCTCATGGCGACGAAGGAACACGCTCGATTGGAAGAAGCCCGCACTGGAACCGCCGCCTGGAAGAAGTGGGGGCCGTATCTCAGCGAACGCCAGTGGGGCACGGTTCGCGAGGACTACAGCGAATCGGGCGACGCCTGGAACTTCTTCACCCACGATCACGCTCGCTCTCGCGCCTACCGATGGGGCGAAGACGGCATCGCCGGCATCTCCGACGACAAGCAGCGCCTCTGCTTCAGCCTGGCTCTCTGGAACGGCAAGGATCCCATCCTCAAGGAGCGGCTCTTCGGGCTGACCAACAGCCAGGGCAATCACGGCGAGGACGTGAAGGAGTACTACTTCTACCTCGATAGCACGCCGACCCACTCGTACATGAAATACCTCTACAAGTATCCGCAGGCGGCCTATCCCTACGGCGACCTTGTACGGACGAACAGCCAGCGCTCGCGCGACGACATGGAGTACGAGCTGCTCGATACCGGCGTCTTCAACGACAACCGGTACTTCGACGTGTTCGTCGAGTACGCCAAGGGCGCGGCCGACGACATCCTGGTGAAGATCTCCGCGACCAACCGCGGACCGGACGCGGCCGACCTGCACCTCCTGCCGACGCTGTGGTTCCGCAACGACTGGTCGCAGTGGATTGCCGCGTCGAACCGGGCGGCCGAAAAGCCTCACCTGGAGCAGATCGAGGGGCCGGCCGGCACCTCCGTAGTCGCCGCCTCGCATCCGCTGCTGGGTTCACTCGTGCTGTCGTGCGACGGCGACGTGCCGCTGCTCTTCACCGAGAACGAAACCAACCACGAACGGCTCTTCCACGGGCAGAAGAACGAGAGCGCGCACGTCAAGGACGGCATCAACGACTTCGTGGTCAACGGCCGCCAGCACGCGGTGAATCCCGAGAAGCAGGGCACCAAGGTCGCGGCGCACTACCAGGTCAACGTCGGAGCAGGCAAGACGGCGGTGATTCGCCTGCGGCTCTCGAGCAGCGTCCGTGAACAGAAGCGCGAGCCGTTCGGGAAGGCGTTCGACACGCTGTTCGACGAAAGGCGTCGAGAAGCCGACGAGTTCTACCAGGCCCTCACGCCGCCCTCAGTGAGCGCGGACGCGGCCAACGTGATGCGCCAGGCCGTTGCCGGCATGCTCTGGAGCAAGCAGTTCTTCTTCTTCGACGGCGACAACTGGCTGGACGAGCACAACTCCAACCCGCTCCATTCCGGCTTCCGGCAGACCCGGAACTGGGAGTGGTTCCACATGCTGAACGAGGACGTCATCTCGATGCCGGACAAGTGGGAGTACCCGTGGTACGCGGCCTGGGACCTGGCCTTCCACGCGCTTCCGCTCTCGATCGCCGATCCCGACTTCGCCAAGAGCCAGATGAAGCTGATGCTGCGCAGCTCCTACCTGCACCCGACCGGTCAGATGCCCGCGTACGAGTGGAACTTCAGCGACGTGAACCCGCCGGTCCACGCGTTCGCCACGCTCTTCCTCCACCGGACCGAGCAGGCCCTGCGCGGCGAAGTGGACCTCGAGTTCCTCAAGGCCACATTCAACAAACTGGTGCTGAATTTCACCTGGTGGGTCAACCGCAAGGACCGCTTCGGCAAGAACGTGTTCGAGGGCGGCTTCCTCGGCCTCGACAACATCGGCGTGTTCGACCGGAGCGCGCCGCTGCCGACCGGCGGACACCTCGAACAGGCGGACGGCACGGCCTGGATGGCCCTCTTCAGCCAGAACATGGTGGAGCTGGCCGTGGAGCTGGCCGCGCACGACCCCACGTACGAAGACATGGTGTCCAAGTTCGTCGAGCACTTCTACTTCATCGCGCTGGGCATGAACCGCTCGGGCGCGGACGGCATGTGGGACGAGGAGGACGGCTTCTACTACGACGTGCTGCGACTCCCGGACGGACGGTCCACGCGCCTCAAGGTCCGCTCGATGGTCGGCCTCCTCCCGCTGGCCGCGACCACGGTGGTCGAGAAGTGGCAGCGCGAGCGGGTCCCGCGGGTGACGGCCGCCGTCGAGGAACGCCAGCGCCGGATGCCCGAGCTGGCGGCGACGATGCACGCGACGGGCCCGGGCACTACGGCGTGGCCGAGCGGGGACTGCTGGCGCTGGTCAACCAGGACCGGCTCCGGCGGATCCTGTCGAAGATGCTCGACGAGAACGAGTTCCTGTCGCCGCACGGCATCCGGGCGCTCTCGAAGTTCCACGAGCGGCACCCGTACACCTTCTACGTGCACGGGCAGGAACACCGCGTGGACTATCTGCCGGCCGAATCGAACAACGGGATGTTCGGTGGCAACTCCAACTGGCGCGGGCCCGTCTGGATGCCGGTCAACGTGATCCTGATCAGGGCGCTCCTCAACTACTTCACGTACTACGGCGACAGCTTCAAGGTGGAATGCCCGACGGGCTCCGGCAGGATGATGAATCTCTTCGAGGTCGCCAAGGACATCGCCGACCGCCTCGCGGGGATCTTCCTCAAGGACGCGTCCGGGCGACGGCCGGTCTACGGCGGCACGAAGACGTTCCAGGAGGATCCGCACTGGCGCGACTACCTCCTCTTCTACGAGTATTTCCACGGCGACAACGGCGCGGGCCTGGGCGCGAGCCACCAGACCGGATGGACGGGCGCGGTCGCGTCGCTGATTCAGCTCTTTGGCCTGCTCGACGCGGAAAAGCTGCTCGCAGCCGGTAAGAGCGGCGTCTTCACTCGTGGAACTTCCCGGGTGAGCTGAGATGGGCGCGCCGCGCCATCCCTCGCTCTACCAGATCAACACGCGCGTCTGGCTGACGGCGCTGGCCCAGTCGCTGGGCCGGCCCGCCACGCTCGACGACATCCCCGACGCCGAACTCGACGGCCTGGCCGGTATGGGCTTCGACTGGATCTGGTTCCTGAGCGTCTGGCAGACGGGCGCGGCGGGACAGCGCGTCTCGCGCACCAACCCGGAGTGGCGGCACGAGTTCCAGGACACGCTACCGGACCTCTGCGAGGACGACATCGCGGGATCTGGCTTCGCCATCACCGGATACGACGTCCACGATCAGCTCGGAGGAGATGCGGCGCTTGCGCGCCTCCGCGAGCGGCTCCGCGCACGCGGCCTCCGGCTGCTGCTCGATTTCGTCCCGAATCACACGGGCATGGATCACCCGTGGGTTCAGGCGCACCCCGAGTACTACGTCCAGGGCACCGACGACGACCTCGTGCGCGCGCCGCAGAACTACACGCGGCTCCAGGACGCGCTCGGCGCTCGCGTGTTCGCTTACGGACGCGATCCGTACTTCGCCGGGTGGCCCGACACGCTGCAGTTGAACTACGCGAATCCCGCCACACAGCAGGCGATGATCGCGACGCTCGTAAAGATCGCCGGACAGTGCGATGGCGTGCGCTGCGACATGGCGATGCTGGTGCTGCCCGACGTGTTCGAGCGGACGTGGCGTCTCCGCGCCGACCCCTTCTGGCCGCGAGCCACCGCGCGCGTGCGCGAGCAGGTGCCCGGCTTCTGCTTCATGGCCGAGGTCTACTGGGATCTCGAATGGACGCTGCAGCAGCACGGATTCGACTACACATACGACAAGCGGCTGTACGACCGGCTCCGCGATGGGCACGTCCGGCCGATCCGCGAGCACTTCCATGCAGACCACGATTACCAGAACAAGATGGCCCGCTTCCTGGAAAACCACGACGAGCCGCGCGCGGCCTCGACGTTCCCTCGCGGCGCCCACGAGGCGGCGGCAGTCATCACCTTCCTGTCGCCCGGGCTGCGCTTCTTTCATCAGGGGCAATTCGAAGGATGCAGGAAGCGGATCTCTCCGCATCTGGTTCGCGGCCCGGTCGAGCCCGCGGATCGGCGCCTGCAGCAGTTCTACGGCCGGCTCCTCACAGCCCTGAAGCTACCGGCCGTACGCGACGGCGGTTGGCAACTGCTCGAGTGCAGGCCAGCGTGGGAGGGCAACTGGACTTCGGACTGCTTCGTCGCGTACGCATGGCAAGGCCCCGACGACACGCGAGTCGTGGTGACGGTGAACTACGCGCCCAATCAGGGTCAGTGCTACGTCGCCCTTCCTCCCGGCAATCTCGCCGGCGCCGAGTGGCGACTCGCGGATCAGATTGAGGGGGCCGTCTACGACCGCGACGGCGGCGATCTTCAGAATCGCGGGTTGTACGTGGACGCGACGCCGTGGCAGGCGTCCGTGTTTACGCTCACAAAGAGGCCTTCAGGAGCCTGATCTCGCCGGTTGAATTCACTCCGTCGAGATGTGCTAGGCTAGCGCTCTGTTCCCGCTGTAGAGCTTGCTCGCGAGACACGAGGGCTCTTCCACATGCCGCTGAGGATTCTCGTCGTCGAGGACCATGCGCCGTTCCGCCGTCTCATTTGCGCGGCGCTCCAACGACGGGCGGAGTTCCAGACCTTCGAGGCGGCGGATGGGTTGGAGGCCGTTCGGAAGGCCGAAGAACTGCAGCCGGATTTGATCCTGCTCGACATCAACCTGCCGACGATGCATGGATTCGAGGTCGCGAAGCAGATCCCCAGGCTCGCCCCCCACGCACGACTACTCTTCATGACCCAGGAGTCTTCGTCGGACATCGTACGACTGGCGCTGAGTCTGGGCGCCCATGGTTACATCCAGAAGATATCCGCCGCGACTGACCTCCTGCCCGCGATCGACGCCGTACTCGAGGGCCAACGATTCGTGAGTCGCAGTCTCGCGTTTACCGAACCGGCCGATGCTCCCGCTCCACGTCGTCACGAGATTCTCTTCTGTCCGGATGACCGAGCGATTGTCGATAGCTTTACTCGCTGTATTGCCGCCGCCCTCAACGCCGCCGATGCCGCGATCGTCCTGGTAACGGAGTCTCACCGAACACATCTTCTGCAGGAGTTGCGCACACAGGGGGTGGACATTGATGGCGCTATCGAGCGCGGCAGCTGCCTTGCAGTCGATGCCGATGTCCCAATTGACCCGGCCCGATTTCTCGAGGCGATCGACAGTGTGCGTGCGGCTGCTGCGACAGCCGGAAAGCGCAGCCCCCGCGTCGCGTTTTGCGGGGAACGCGCCGGGCGGTTGTGGGCCGCGGGCAGAACGACTGAGGCGGTTCTGCTCGAACGACTCTGTGGCGAACTGGCCCAAGACGTCGACATTCTGTGCGCGTATCCGGTGCCGTACACGAGCGACGATCAGGCGCTCACGCGCATCTGCGCGGAGCACACCGCTGTTTCTACCAGCTAGCCGCCGGAACGTGAGGTGCGTGTGACAGAGGATGAAGCCGCCGCGCTCGCCGTGGCCGCGGACGCCGACGACCGCACGCGAGCGCAGGAGATCCGATTGCGGTATGCCGCGATCGTCGAGTCGTCAGATGACGCGATCATCGCCAAGACTCTCGACGGCGTGATTTCAACCTGGAACGCCGCTGCCGGGCGGATGTTCGGGTATACGGAGCACGAGGCCATCGGACAGCCGATCACGATGATCATCCCTCCGGAGTTGTACGACCAGGAACACCACATTCTGAGGCGCCTTCGAGCCGGTGAACGAGTCGATCATTACGAAACCGTCCGGGTCACCAAAGCCGGCGAGCGCATTGATGTCTCACTGACGATCTCGCCGCTGCGAGATCCCGCGGGCAGGATTGTCGGATGCTCCAAGATTGCGCGCGACATCACGAAGGCCAAGCGGGCTGAGGCCGCGCTGCGGCAAAGCGAGCAACGGCTGGCGCGCGAAGTCGCGGGCGCCAAAACGCTGCAGTCGATCAGCACACGCCTGATTTCAGAGTCGACGCCAGAATCCTTGTATGCGCAGATTCTCGGCGCGGCAATGGAGTTGATGGCGTCCGATGCGGCCAGCGTCCAGGTGCTCGCTGCAGACTCCGCGTCACTGAGGCTCCTCGCCTGGAGGAATTTCCACCCTGACTCTGCGGCCTTCTGGCGAAGGGTGGAACTTGGAGCGGGAAGCACCTGCAGCAAAGCGCTCAGCGACAACGAACGCGTTGTCGTGGCCGATATCGAGGCGTGCGACTTCATGGCGAGCACGACGGATCAGCAGGAGTATCGCCGCTCTGGAATCCGCGCCGTGCAATCGACGCCGCTGCAATCGCGGTCGGGCCAACCTCTCGGCATGCTCTCGACGCACTGGCGGACGCCGCATACCCCGACCGAAGAGGATTTCACATTCTTCGACGTGCTCGCCCGGCAGGCCGCGGATCTCATCGAGCGCACTCTCGCCGAAGAGGCCCTTCGCGAAAGCGAAGAACGCTTCCGCCTCATCGCCGATACCGCTCCGGTCTTGATCTGGATGTCGGGCGCCGAGCAACAGATCACGTATCTCAATCAGACCTGGCTCGATTACACGGGACGGCCATTGGACGCGGTGTTGGGACAGCGTCAGGCAGGGGTCCTTCACCCCGACGACGCTGAGCGATGCGGCGAATTGTACGAGAAGGCCTTCGAGCAACGTGAGCCATTTCAGATGGAGCATCGGCTTCGCCGACACGACGGCGTCTATCGCTGGGTGGTGACAACGGGTGTGCCGCGATACAACGACGGGTCGTTTGTTGGGTACATTGGCACGGCCGTCGACATCACCGAGCGGAAGCTGGCCGAAGTGGCGCTTTCCACCGTGAGTCAGAAATTGATCGAAGCGCACGAGGAAGAACGCAGCCGAATCGCCCGCGAGCTTCACGATGACATCACCCAGCGGCTGGCAGTGGTGAACATGCATCTCGGTTGCCTGAAGCAAGGCCCGCCGGCTTCAGCGGCCGAGTTCGACCGGGAGATCGGGGAAGTCAGCCAGGGGATTGCGGATCTTGCGGCCGATATTCACGTGCTGTCGCACGGCCTTCACCCCGGGAGACTGGAACTCCTGGGGCTGGAAGCGGCGGCGGCCGGATTCTGCGAAGAGTTCTCCAATCGACATGGTGTCACGATCGACGTTCACATCGAGAACATCCCGACAGCTCTGCCACGAGAAATCTCCCTGTGTCTCTACCGCGTCTTGCAAGAAGCTTTGCAGAATGTCGTGAAGCATGGCGGGTCGAGACACGCGCACGTCTCTCTGAACAGTCACATCGACACCATCAACCTGACCGTCAAGGATTCGGGCGCCGGCTTTGACCCTCACGAGGCGATGAGAGGGCCCGGGATCGGCTTGACCAGCATGAAGGAGCGGTTGAAGGTCGTGGGCGGGCAGCTTTCCATCCACTCGCAGCGGGGACGCGGCACGACGATTCACGCGGTCGCGCCTCTCGGTGTTCCGACGAAGCCTGCAAGCGTCGTTCGATAGCTGGCCAAGGCAACTCTGATAAGTGAGAAAGCCCGTCGATGAAGGGACGGCTTCACCGACGGTTAGTTTGCGAGGCTTAGGCAGCTGCCGAAGCGCCTGCGACCTGGCGCTCGAGCCCTTTCGGATCCGCGAAGAAGGCCGGCCCCGTGCCCCGGCTCATCTTGTCGGGAAAGATCTCTTCGTTGCCTGCGATGATCCCCGCGACAATTGCCCGCGCGGCCTCCGCCGGCGACGCCTTCTCGAGCGTCAGCACCTCGCCCATCTTGGTGTCAATCGGGCCAGGATACACGCCAAACACCTGGGTGTTCTGCCCCCGGAGCATCGCGCGCGTGACCTGCGTGAGCGAGTGCGTCGCGGCTTTCGAGGCGCTGTACGCCGCGAGAATCGGGAAGCTGACGAACGAGGCCACCGAGTTGAGGTTGGCGATGGCGCCGCCGCCATTTTTCGCGAGCACTGGCGCGAAGGCCTGCGTGACGGCGAAGGTGCCGAGAAAGTTCACTTCCATCTCCTGACGGCCGCCCTCGATCCACTTCGGATCGGTGAATTCGCCGCCGAAGAAGCCCACAATACCCGCGTTGTTGACCAGGAGATCGACGTCCGTCGCGGTAGCGGCGGCGGTCGCGATCTCCGCCGCGTTGGTCACATCGAGCTGGAGCGGCACGACGCGTGAGCCGTGGCGGTCCACGAGCGGGTCGAGCGTCGAGAGGTTGCGGGCAGCGGCGTACACTTTTCTCACGCCGGCCTCGACGAGCGCGTCCACAATGGCTTCGCCGATGCCACGGTTGGCGCCGGTGACGAGTGCAGTCTTGCCTGAGAGTGCGTAACCCATGTTGAGACTCCTGACGATCTCGCGATGCGCGAGACTGAAAACGGCAACCACTTGCAAACACCATGAACAGACCGGTCTGTCTATTCGTGTCCGTTGACAGTAGACCGATCTGTCTGTATTGTCAAGACGTGCCCCAGAAAGCCAGGACACGAGGGAAAACCCTCGAAATCAGCGTCCGTGGTCGCCTCCTCGACGCCGCCGATCGCCTGTTCTACCGTGAGGGCGTGCGGGCCGTGGGTATCGACCGCGTGCTGGCGGAGGCCGGCGCCGCGAAGGCGTCGCTCTATCAACACTTCGGCTGCAAGGACCAGCTCGTGGCGTCGTACCTCGAGCGCCGAACCGTGGACGCCCGCGCCAGCATCGAGGCGTACCTCGCCGACACGCCGCCTCCACAACGGGCGCTCAAGTTCTTCGACTGGGTGGTGGAGTGGGCGGAGTCGAAGGACTTCCGCGGGTGCCCGTTGCAGCATACGGTGAGCGAGCTCACCGACGCGGCGCACCCGGCGCGTGCCATTGCTCACGGCCAGCGCGAGTGGTTCGCGGAACGTTTCCGCGAGTGGACGATGGCGGCGGGAGTGAAGGACCCGAAAGCGACGGCTCGCGCTCTTATGGTGCTGTTCGACGGCGCCGTCGCGGGGTCCGAGGTTGACGGGCCGCACCGGGCGAGCGACGCTCGATGGATGGCCAGGAAGTTGTTGGCCGGCTAAACGCGCTCCGCCTGATTCAGCGATTTTGATCCGGCGGAACGATCACTCCGTCAACCGCGCAATCGCCTGCTATCTTCTGGGCGGCACACGCTCGCGCAATTCTTCGAACCAGTTGACGACGACCTGAATGCGCTGAGCTTGGGCTCCGTACTGCGTTTGCGTCGCTGAGATGCGGGCTACGAATCTGCCACCGGGCGTGATGTCGTAAGCCCTGCGCTGCTCTGGTGGCGTCAGTTGGAATGGTCTGGGGACCGGTACGGAGTTTCCGAATGCAAACGTCGGCGTGGTCGAGACAGTGACGACCTCGAGCCCCAGCGGTCTCGGGTTGTAGAAGAGTTCCTTGCCATCGGGTGACCACACCGGATGGCTTGGGATGTCGAGGCCTTTCGCAACCAGTTGGTATTTCGCTCCCGTGGCGGGGAACGGCTGAACGTAAACCGTCTGCTTTCCTCGATCGGTGCTCGCGTACGCCACCCAGCGTCCATCAGGCGAGAACGTCGCGGCAATGGGCGTCGTCGAGCGAACGTCGCCGAATGGCGTCGCCTTCCGGTCTTGGACCGAAAACACCCACAACGCGATGTCGCCTTGCGTCTCAACGCTGTAGAGGAGCCGGTCGCCATGCGGCGACCACGACTCAGGAACGTGTGATGTGCCGTTCGTCGGCCTCGTAAGCCGCTCGGCAGTACCGCTGCCGTCGGCGGGCTGCCAGAACAGGGCCGCGTCGCCGTCGCGGTCGGATTGAAACACGATGCGTTTCCCGTCCGCTGACCAGATCGGAAACCTGTTGTTGCCGCCAAACGTGAGCCTCCGCCTCGGCGCCTTGCCCAACAAGGGATAGATCGAGACGATCGCCTCCTTGCCATCGTCGGTCCCGAAGGCGATGCGGGTCCCGTCGGGAGACACACGAGGCATCTGATACGCATCCGGCGGGAGGGGCAATGGTTCGATGACTCCCTTGCGATCGATCAATCCCAACTGCATGGTTTCGCCGAGACCAGCAGACGCATCGGGGGGACCAGGAATATAGACGAGCGAGCCCGTCTCCGAGACGCTGAAGTGCGCGGCACCTGTCATGACTGCCGGTCGCGCGACTGACGCCTTCGACAATCGGGACCGCCGCACCTGTGAGCGCCAGACGCTGTGTGTCGAACGGGACTGCGTACAACACGCCGCTCAGCGCGTAGACGATATGACCCGTCGCGAGATAACGCGCATCGCTTCCACCGTCGACGAGGGTCGTCCGAACTCCCGACGCAAGCGACTGCACGACGATGCGCCCTCGATCCCATCTATCGCGGGTGGTGCCAGTCGCCAGCGTGAACAGCACGTGTTGGCCGTCCGGCAGGATCTGAGGGCCGTGCGCTTCCTCGCCGTCCTCGACACGCACGAGCGTCTCCGGCGTACCTCCATCGGGTGAGACGCGCAGGATGCCCTTGCCGCCCTGGCCAAAGACGATGCCGTCTTTTCCCCAGCTGATGCCATATGGAGCGTCGGCGGGCACGATGGTCACCGCCGCGCCACCCGTCACCGCAATTCTCTTGAGCGCTCGATCGGTGTAAAACGCGATCGACTGACCATCCGGTGAAAACACGGGCTCGGTGACGCGCGCAAAGCCTTCGGTCCCTTGGATCCGCGTCGCCTCCAGCTGCGACATGGCGCGGAGATACAGACCTGCGGGCACCCCGGAATACACCAACTGCGCACCGTCCCGCGAGAGCGCAATCGAGTGGCGTCCAATGCCGCGCGAGAACACCTGTCCATCGGGAAGGGTGAACGCGAATCGAGTCACGCCGCGCAGCGGCGCAGGTTTGAGCTGCCACGCAGCGAGAGCAGCCAGAGCTGCGGTGGCAATCGCGAGTAACGCGACGGCGATACGACGCCGCCAAGGCCGAGTCGATCCGGCTGCGACACTCCTGGTTTCGCCCTCGACGGCGGCCGCCGACAGATTGTCCAGCACGATCCGCGCTTCGCCGATGTCACGCAGCCGTCGTTTTACGTCCCGTTCGAGACAGCGGGCCACGAGTGATCGGACGGCGGCAGGCGTCGACACCGGGCAGCGCATTCCAATCGAGTTCCTGGGCGATGACCGCAGCCAGGACCTCCGACGTGCCTTCACCTTGGAACGCGCGCCGGCCCGAGAGCATCTCGTAGAGCACCGCGCCGAACGCCCAGATGTCGCTGCGCTTGTCTGCCGGCCGCCCCTTCGCCTGTTCCGGACTCATGTACGCAGCCGTCCCGAGAATCACGGCAGCGGGCGCAGCCGCGGGACTCTGCATGGTGCTGAAGGCGTTCGGTCCCCGCGTGCTGCCGCGTCCGGCTGCAGGACCTTGGCGAGGCCGAAGTCCAGGATCTTCACAGTCCCGTCAGGACGCACCGCGATGTTGGCCGGCTTGAGATCGCGATGCACGATGCCCTGCTCGTGCGCCGCTTCGAGGCCCTCTGCGATCTGACGCGCGATCGGAAGCCCCTCGTCGATCGGAATCGGTCCGTGCGCGATGCGATCCGCAAGCGTAGGACCGTCGATGAGTTCCAACACCAGCGCCTGCAAGCCGTCGGATTCTTCAAAGCCGTGGATGGAGGCGATATTCGGATGATTCAGCGAAGCAAGGACTTGTGCTTCACGTTTGAAGCGGTCGAGTCGATCGGGATCGAGGGCGAACACGTCCGGGAGCACTTTGAGCGCGACCTGACGATTCAGCTGGCGATCGCGCGCTCGATAGACGTCGCCCATTCCGCCGGACCCGAGCCACGCCTCGATCACATAAGGACCGATCGTGCGACCGACGAGTTCGGCATGCGACACGTTCGTCAGCAGCGCGGCCGCGACGTCGAGCGCCGGTCCTTCGATGAATTGAGCGGCGCGGGCCTCGCAGGCCAGCAGCGACTCAACGTCGTGTCGCAGCGCTCGCGTCGTTCCCGCAGGCGTGCTCCAACAGCGTCGCGCGAGCATCACCGTCGCGCTCCACGGCCTCGACGTAGATCTGCTCGACCTTTCGCCAGCGTTCGCGATTCGTCCGGGATGTCTGGCTCACTGACATTTCAACTGCGTCTCGCAGTCAGGTCAGCTCACGCAGCAGCCACACTTTGGCGAGCTGCCACTCGCGCATCACCGTCTTCGCCGATACTCCGAGGACATCGGCGGTTTCTTCGTTGGTCAGGCCGCCGAAGAACCGCATTTCCACGACCTGGCTCTTACGCTCATCGATGACCGCGAGCGCGCGCAGCGCGTCGTCGAGCGCGACCAGATCGCGTCCCGGCGCGATCGCCGGCTGCTGCTCGTCCAGCGGTTCGTGCAAAACCCCGCCACGCCGCTTCCGATACTGGCGAGCGCGCGCGAAGTCGACGAGGATCCTCCGCATGAGACGCGCCGACAAGGCAAAGAAGTGGCTTCGGTCTTGCCACCCAACGTGTCGTGCCTCCATCAATCGGAGGTAGCACTCGTTCACGAGTCCGGTCGCCTGCAGCGTGTGGTCGGGACGCTCGCGGCGCATATACGCGCGCGCCAACGCGTGGAGCTCCGCATGGACGAGCGGCGTCAACTCCGCAAGCGCCGCGTCGTCGCCCTGGCGCCAGGCGTTGAGCAACCCGGTGATGCCGCGAGACGAAGCAGTCATCGCGTCAGTTCCTGCTTGCCAGCATTCTACGCGTCGGCATGGCCGGAAGTCGCGCAAAAGGACTCCAGAAAGCTCAACTGCCAATCGTCGTGTCCGTTCTGAGCGTCCGTTCCCGCTTGTCCCAATGAGAGGGTTGCCAGGAGGGATACAAGCCATGGATTCAGCAAAGACGTTGATCAACCCAAAATCCGGGCACGTTGCCCGACGTGCGCGGCGCGCTTTTGCTTCGATTGCGGGCACGTTCACGGTCGCCGGGGTCATTCTGGCCGCGCCGCTCGCGTTCACTTCATCCCCTGTCCGCGGCGCGACTCCGCAAGACCAGGATCAGAAGGAGGAGTTCGAGAGCAGGGTGCAGCAGGGCCTCGTCGATTTCACCGGTTCCTCTCGATCTGCATGGGAAGAACCGTGCGCTGGTTGGCCTTGGCAGTTACCTGGTCAACGCGCAAGGCGACTGCGCTGCCTGTCACACCGACGTCGCGCCGCCTTTCGTACCCAGGAGGGAATCCCTACCTCGGCCAGCCGGAGCAGATTGACCCTGCCCGTTACCTCATTGGAGGCAGGCAATTCGGGGCGCCCGGGGTTGGGCCAAGAAGTCGCAACCTTACGCCGGACCCTGTCACGGGGCTGCCGGCGGGGTACACCTTCGAAGAGTTCCTGCACGTCATGCGTACGGGCGAAGATCTGAAGCACCTGCCGCCGTTCGCGCCGTCAGCCGAACTCGACCTGTTGCAGAACCCCATGCCGTGGCCAGGATTTGCGAAATTCACTGACCGGGATATTCGCGCCATTTACGAGTATCTGAGAGCGATTCCTTCACGCGCGCCCGGAACCGGATTCCCGCAATGACGATTCGGACGCCATTGAGATCGACGCCATGGCGACGGCCGACAGTCTGCGATGATCGCACGTGGAGGCGTGGAAGACGATCGTCGGCGCCCTGGTGTCCTGCGCTGTTGCGCTCACGGATCAACCCGCAGCCCAGCCGCCGTACACGATTGCCTACGCGAGCTTCGGACCGCTCAACACGGCGGTGTTCGTCGCCAACAGCTGACGGCACTCAGGAGCGCGTGCTTGTCGGGAACCCGGCGTTGGACTCGAATCCGTCGTTCACGTCGGATGGACGTGGAGTGCTGTTCACGTCGACGCGCGATGGCTCGGCGGATATCTACCGCGATACAGCTGGACGGCACCAAGCTGGAGCGGCTGACGAACGACCCCGCGTTCGACGATCAGGCGGTGATGTCGCCGGATGGCACTCGCGTCGCGTTCGTCTCGTCGCGCACAGGTCAGGCGGACATCTGGTTGCTCGATCTTCGCACACGGCGGCTACGCAACCTCACCAATCATCCGGGCGGCGACTACCGTCCCGCGTGGTCTCCGGACGGCCAGTGGATTGCCTTCACGACCGATCGCGACTCTGACGGTGCCCTAGCGCACACGGGCGCCGATTTTGCGCCACGTCAGGCGACGCAGATCTACAGGATGCGCCCAGACGGCACGCAGACCGAGCGGCTCACGAAGGGCGAGCGGCCGGTCGGGCGGCGCGTCGTGGTCTCCGGACGGAAACGCAATCGTGTTTTACGAGGCGGAGAGCGAAGACTGGCAAGTGCTCAGTCGAACTTTTCCTGGCCCTGCCGTCTCGTCGCAGATTGTGACCGTCGAGATTGCGACCGGCAAACGCACGGAGCTGACCACCGGTGCGGGACGCAAACTCACGCCGCAGTGGCTCGCTTCCGGACGCATCGCGTATGTGCGCGCCGACAGCGAGGAGAAGCCAGGTCTCCAGGAGCGCGCGCGCAACTACTGGTCGGAAGGCATTCGTTTCACCGACGGCAGCGATGGCCCCGCCGGGCGTGTTCACCAACGTGCGTTGGTCCGCCGACGGACGACACATGGTCTTCCAGCGCGACGTCGACGAGAAGTTTCCGCCCGTTGCCAAAGCCTTCAGTCGCGATCCGCAGTTCCAGCTTGTACGGACCGGATTCTTCCCGTCGTATTCACCCGACGGTCGCCAACTCGCGTGCACCGGTCCTCCATCGGGCCGGGTGCGGACCTGGCTTTTCATCATGGATGTCGACGGTGCGAACCAGCACGTGCTGTTCAACGATGCCGACTGCGAGCGCGCTGGCGCCGACGTGGTCACCGGCCGGCGATCGCATCGCGTTCGGGCTCGGGCGATTCTTTCCTGCGCCGGGCCGCTATGCTCCTGCGCAGATTGCCGTGATCGGCGCCGACGGCTCAGGATTGCGACGGCTGACCCCGGATGACGAAGGGAACTACGAGTTTCCGAGCTGGTCGCCGGATGGCAAACGGATAGTGCTGCGTTCGGCGACATCGAGCTCCAAGGGCCTTTCAATCCTCGACGTCGAGTCCGGAACGCTGACGCCACTCACACCCGACTCCGGCACCGACAACCTTCCGGCGTGGTCGCCGAAAGGAGATGTGATCACATTCACCAGTCGCCGCGATGGAGATTGGGAACTCTATTCCATTCGCCCGGACGGAACCGGATTGAAGCGGTTGACCAGGAGTGCCGGCAATGACGCACACGCTTCGTGGTCTCACGATGGTCGCTGGCTCGCGTTTTCCAGCGCACGCGGCGGTTTCAAAGACGAAATGGCGCGTGGAGGAGGCGGTGGGCAAGGCGCGACCGATATATTCGTGATGCGGCCGGACGGCACTGACGTCCGTCGGCTCACCGATGATGCGACCGAGGAGGGCACGACCGCGTTCGCGTGGAAGTAGACAGCAAGGTGTTCTGGCCGTCGCCTCGGTTCCGTTGCCGCGTAGCCATAAATACGGGAATATGGTGCCGTGAAAACCACTCTCGATATTCCGGATTCGGTGCTTCGCCGAGCCAGGGCGAATGCGGCTGAGCGCGGACAGGCCCTCAGAGCCTTTGTGACGGAAGCCCTCCAGGAGAAACTCTCGGGCCGCTCTGCCGCTTCAGGCAGGGACCACGCTCCGTGGATGAAGGGCTTCGGACAACTCCGGCCGCTTCGCCGCGAGACCGCCAGAATTCAGCGCGTCATCGACCGAGAGTTCGAGGTACCGAGTCCACCACGCTGACATACGCGGCCGCGATGAACATTTCGACACGGTACCGGGCCTCCGTCGAGAGGCGTGGTACGCGCGCTCGCCGACGTAGAATCCGGACATGCCGCTCAGAGACATCCGTATCGCGTTGACGTTGGCTATCGGCTCCGCAATCTTCCTGGGACCTGCGCTCGAAGCACGCCAGACGGGCGTGTCGTCACTGCAATACCGGTCACCCGAGGGCGTGGAGTATCGCTCGCTTCCGGATACGGATGCGGTCAAGAGCGCGCGAGCCGCTCTCGACGCCGATCCGAGGAACATCACGCGCGTGATCGACCTCGGCGTGGCCCAGTCCGGTGCGCGGCAGTTTCGCGAAGCCATCGCGACGTTCACTCGCGGGCTCGAGATCGAGCCGACGAACGCGCTGCTTCTCCGATGGCGCGGGCATCGATATCTTTCCGTGCGTGAATTCGATCGCGCGTTCGCCGACCTCACGCGCGGCGCCGCCATCGACAGCACGATCTACGGAATCTGGTACCACCTCGGTGTCGTCCAGTACCTGCGCGGAGACTTTGCCGAGGCGGCCGCATCGTTCGCCAAGGCTCAGCCCATCGCTCCGGATGCCGGGGAGCTGGCGGGTTCCACGGACTGGTTGTGGATGTCGCTGAGCCGAGCCGGTCGCGCCACCGAAGCGAAGGCGATGCTCGACCGGCGGCCAGACTCGAAGCCGGTGACCAACGCCTACACGCGGCGCCTGCAGCTCTATCGTGGCGAGATTGGTCCGGAAGCCGTGGTCACGTCGGCGGATACAGACGACGTGCAGGTCGCCACGCTCGCCTACGGCCTGGGGAACTGGTACCTCGTGCGCGGCGACAACGCTCAGGCGCGCAGGTGGTTCGAGCGATCGATCCAGTCTGGCGGTTGGCCCGCGTTCGGATTCATCGTGTCGGAGATGGAGCTCCGCCGGCTTCGTTGATCGTGCGAGGAATTCGGCGGCAACGCTGAGGCGCTCAGTGATCGGACAAGACTCAACGGTCTGACACAATTCCGAGCGGTGACGTGCCTCCGCGCGCAGATTGGAGAATCCAGTCCGTCACTTACAGGAGGCAGGATGCTCGCGGTCTCGCGCAGTTCGATCTGCATCGCTCGTGACGTTCGCCGCTTTGGCCTGTCCGATCGTCGGTGGCGTACAGGGTCGCGCAGCCGAAGTATCGAGGATCGAGCTGCTGCCGCTGCAAACCGTCACGGTCACGGAAGAGCAGTTTCTCACCGGCTCGCGTGACGGTCGGCCCGTCACCATCGCGGTAGAGTTGCGACTCCCGTCGACCGCCGCCGCACGCGTGCCAGCTGTGGTCCTGTTGCATGGGTCCGGTGGCGCCAATACGAGGGACGATCGGTGGTCGAGAGACTTGAACGACCTCGGTGTGGCGACGCTGCTCGTGGACAGCTTCAGCGGGCGCGGGATCGTCAGCACGGTCGCCGATCAGAGTCAGCTCAGTGAGCTGTCGGGGATCATCGACGCGTATCGTGCTCTCGAGTTGCTCTCGAAGCACCCGCGGATCGACGCGACACGCATCGGCCTTCTCGGCGGCTCCCGCGGCGGGATGTCCACGCTCTACGCCACCATCAAGCGATTCCACCGCATGTATGCGCCGGCGGGCGCGGACTTTGCCGTCTACATGTCGTTCTACCCGCCGTGTTCCAGAACCTACCTCGACGACACCGACGTGGTGGAGCGACCGATCCGGCTCTTTCACGGGACGGCTGACGATGTTGCGCCGCTGGCGCAATGCCTCTCCTACGTGAAGCGACTGCAAGCAGCAGGGAGAGACGTGCAGCTGACGGAGTACGCGGGCGCGTACCACGGGTTCGACAACCCGCTGACGCCGGTGCGCCCAGCCGGGCCTCCGACCACGCGTCGGGGGTGTGACCTGTACGAACAGTCGGTCGGGCGTGTCCTCAACCGCGAGACCGGTCTGCCTGTCACGCGAAACGACGAGTGTCTCAAGGGTGGTGGGCCACCCGGGTACGATGCTCGCGCGCACGCCAAAGCCGTCGAGGACGTGAAGGCGCTTCTGCAACGGGTGTTCAAACTGGAGCCGGCCCGATAGCCACGAGAGTAAACGTCGAGAATGTGCACGGCTTCTCGTCGAAGGCAAGATTTCAGTAGAACCCAGCTTCTTCGTCTGGGCCGAGCGTGAGCGTCTGAGTCTCAGGCCGGTGAATGCGAGCGCCGCCGGCTAGAAAGTCGCGCGGAAGACAAACTGGATCTGGCGTGCCGAGGTCGCGGCCTCGGTGATCGTGCCGAACTGCGGCGTGTTCACGAAGCGGTTCGGCGTGCTGTAGTTGACCGTGTTGAACAGGTTGAACGCTTCCAGCCTGAAGTGGAACTTCAACGCACCGTTCAGCGGGATCTCGCGATCGAGCGCGAGATCCGCTTTCTTCAGTCCGGGACCCCAGAGGCTGTTGCGTGTCGCCGTGCCGAATGTAAAGGGCGGCGGCGTGACGAACGCCGCCGTGTTGAACCACATGTCTGCGTTCGGATGCTCGACCTCGGGTGACACGCCGGGGACAACGTTGGCGCGGATCGGATTGACGTTCAAGAGCGATCCGGCGTTCGCGGTGTCGCCGAAGACGCTGACCGTGAACGGGAAACCGCTCTGCAACTGGTAGATCAATGACGCCTGCCATCCTCCGAAGACGCCACGCGCGATCTTCTCGCCGGTCGTGACGCCGCCCGTCGACGCGTACGGAATCTTGTAGATGACGCTGCCGACGAATCGATGGCGGATGTCACAACCTGCGGGGCCCCAGTCGGCCGCAGGGTCGAAGCTGTTCTGCGGCACCTCGGCTTCCGCGTTCGGCGAGCGGAACGTCGGCGAGTCGCTCAGGCTGTCCGAGTACGTGTAGCTCGCCAGGTAGCTCAACCCGCGCGAGAACGACCGCTTCGTGAGAATCCAGACTGAGTTGTACTGCGACTTGCCGCTGCTCTCGAGCAGGTTGATCGGGCCAACCGGAAACGTGGTGCTCGCCACCGTCACATCGGGCGGCAGCGTGCCGAGATCCGTTCCGGGCACGAACGAGATGGTCTGAATCGGACGTCTTGGCTGCACGCCGCCAGGACCGGGCTGCGCGTTGTTGACCAGGCGCGATCGGTCGAGGCTCGATCCCCACGCGCCCAGATAGCCGACCTGGATCATCGACGTCGCGGTCAACTGATGCTCGAAGCTCACACTGGCCTGATCGATGCGCGGAATCTGCAAGTGCGTGTCGATGGCGGTAAAACTCGTGAGCGTCTGCCCGAGCACCGGCGGCGCGAAGCCGAAGCCGACGGCAGGCGTGGCGGCGTTGTTCACGCGGATCTCTGGAAAGACCAGCGGGACGTTATGCACCTGGTTGCACCAGAGATTCATGTCCGGGTACGAGTAGAAGATGCCGCCTCCCGCGCGCAGCACGTTCTTCGCTTCGCCCGGCGACCACGCGACGCCGACGCGCGGCGCGATGTTGTTGTTGTCGATGTACACGAGGCCTTTGGGATACCCGTTCTGGCCGCCGACGAACGCGACCGGCGCGCCCTTGCTGAAATCGAGGTTCGTCAGGATCTTGCTGATGTCGTGCAGCGGCGTCTGGATCTCGTACCGCAACCCGGCGTTGATCGTGAGCGCCGACGAAACGCGCCAGTCGTCCTGCACGAACGCGGAGTAGGTCATCTGCCGCATGACCATCGACGGCGTGCCGGCCTGCCGCTGCGAGAGCGCCGGCGTGCCGAGGAGAAAGCTCGCGAACGCGTTGCCGGTGCCGTCCGCGAGCGACGTGCGGCTCGTGATCGGCGTCGTGAACTGGAAGTATCCGCGGTTCTGGAAGAACCCGAGCATGTCCCAGTTGAACTTGCGCGCGTCGCCGCCGAACTTCACCGAGTGCTTCCCCGAGCTCCAGGTCACGCGCTCGCCGAACTGGAAGTTGTTGTTCCAGTACTGGCACGGCGTGCAGAGCAGCGAGTCGCCGATCGGGTCGTAGCCCTGAATGTCGAACAGCGGCAGGCCGTACGCGTCTTCACCACCGTATCCGACGCCCGGAATCCCCAGCTGCGCGATGTGGTTGGTGCCGTTCGCCGATTCGCCGTACCGGTGCATCCGCATGCGAGCGAATCCGAACCGCGTCTCGGTCAACAGCCGCTTCGTCGTCGGGTTCAGCAGCGTGACGGTCAGGTTGTGCACGCGATTGTCGTGGTACGCGCCGAAGCCCGGGAGATTCTGCGGAGTGAAACCGGTCTCGTCGCTCAGGCTGTAGCGGCCGTACAACAACGTGCCGTTGCCCCACGCGCGATCGAGGCGGATGTTGTAGCCGTTGTTCTGGAAATCGTGCGCGCGCGTGTCGAGGTAGTTGTCGGTCGGATCGTCGCGGTTCGGCTCCACGACGTACGTCGCCAGGACGTCGCGCGAGACGGAATTGATCCGGTTGGCGGGGATCTGGTTCCCCGGAAACTGATCGCGGATGAACTGCGGGTTGGCCGGGCTGACCGGCAGCGCGGGATTGAACGCCGGGTTGGCCCGATTCGTCAGCGGGTCGTAGATCGGCGCGTAGCCCGTGAAGTCGCCTGACCTGACGGCCATGTCGGGCACGAACATGATGTTCGACATGTGCTGCGTCGTCCGCAGCCCCTCGTACCCGCCGAAGAAGAAGAAGCCCTTCCCGACGGCGCCGCCGAGCGTCCCGCCGAACTGATTCTGCTTGAACGGCGGCAGCTCGTCGGGGTTGGTGAACTCCGGCGAGTCGAACTTGCTGTTGCGCACGTACTCGTAGACCGATCCGCGCGTCTTGAACGTCCCCGACTTGGTGACGACGTTGATCTGGCCGGTGCCGGCGCCGCCGAGCTCCGCGGTGTAGGTGCCGGTCTGGATCTGGAATTCACGAATCGCGTCGGGCGGCAGGCTGATCACGAACGTGTTGAACGTCGGATCCGTGTTGACCGTGCCGTCGAGGAGGTACACGTTGGAATTCGGCCGGCCGCCGCTGATCGTGATCGCGGAGTTCTGGCCCGGCCGCCAGTACAGCGGATTCATGTCGCCCATCTGCGCGCCGTGCGACGTGTGCGCGCCGGGCACCAGCAGCGCGAGCTCGAGAAACTGCCGGCCATTGAGCGGCAGCTCGGCGACCTGACGCTGATCGATTACTTCGCCAACCGTCGCGTCGCTCACGTGCAGCAGGGGCACGGTCTGCGTCACCTGCACCTGCTGCGTCAGGCCGCCTGCCTTCAGCACGACGTCCGTGCGGACGCGCTGATTGACTTCGATATGGACCGCGAGCTCCTGGCGCGTGAAGCCTGAGAGCTCGACGGTCATCTTGTAGTCGCCCGGCAGCAGGCCTGGCAGCTCGAAGCCGCCATCGCCGCTCGTCGTCACCGTTCGGGAGAAGGTGTTCTCGGTGCCTGCCAGCGTCACCGTGACGCCGGGAACGACGAGGCCCTGTTCATCGCGCACCGTACCGGCCAGAGATGCCGTGCTGCCTTGCGCGTGGATGCGAGCGAACGCTGTCGCTGCAAGAAGGACGACCACGACCGCACGCTTCGCGAGTCTCACTGGTGCCTCTCCGTTTGTGGGGACGAAAGCCAACGAGACTCTACGAGCGGAAGCGTACTCGCGCCAATAGCCTGTCTATACTACCTGACTACCTGGACGACTCGCGCGCGCGCAAACCGAGGCGGTCGCGCTCTGCGCGCATCGCGAAACTTCCACCGGCGACGACGCTCTCGCCCGGCTGGACGCCGCTGAGTACAAAGACATCGTTCCCGGATCGATCGCCGAGACGAACCTCGCGTTCGGTGAACCTGCCCGGCTGTTTCGGATCCACGACGTACACGACGGTTCGGTTTCCCACGTTCTGTACCGCCGCGTGAGGGATCAACGCTGCGGTTACCGCCGCCCTCAGCCTCGATGCTCACGTCCGCAAACATTCCGAGTCGAAGTTCCTGTTTGGGATTCGCCACTTCGACGCGCAGCTTGGCGGTCCTGGTCTCAGGATTCACTTGCGGATCGATGTAGCTGACTTTCCCGTGCAGAGCCGCATCCGGAAACGCCTTCGTCGTGACGTGTGCGCTCGCACCGACACGCACGCGCGAGAAATCCTTTTCGTAGAGGTCTGCGACGACCCAGACCGTCGACAGATCCACAACGGTGAAGAGTTTCGCAGTGATGTCGACGTTCAAACCCGAATTTGCCGCGCGCTCCGTGACGACGCCAGCAATCGGGGCCGTCACGGTCGTGACGGCGCCGATGTCCTTGCCAGGGCCGAGATCGGCGATCGTCGATGGAGACAGTCCGAGCAATTCGAGCCGCGACTTGGCGCTCTCGACCGCCGTCAATTTGGCCGTGTGCTCCGCATGGAGGCGTTCGAGTTCCTGACGGCTGGCTGAGCCGATCTCCACCAGCTTCTCGGTGCGTTGCAGCTCACGCTCGTGGGCATCGAGTTCTGCGCGAGCCGAGACGAACCGTGTCTCTGCTTCTGCCAGCTCCGGACTGAAGATCTCCGCCAAGGGCTGCCCGCGCCTCACAGACTGGCCGAGTTCGGCCAGCACCCGCGTCAGCCGGCCACCGACAAGCGGAGTGACCGTCACCTGTTTGTAGGCATTGGGCGCGACGATGCCTGGCAGGCGCAGCGTCGATGTGTCGCGGCCCGCCGATACCGGCGCGAGGACGATTCCCGCGCGCTGAATCGCCTCATGCGTCAGTGTGACGACGACGTCAGGCGACGCTCCGGTGGCTGGCGCCGACGCCGAGGCGCCGGCCGTAGTTTGGACCGCATCAGCCGCGGTGCCCTCACCCGAGCGGGTTGATGGCGCTGGCCTGGCCGCGAAGTACGCGATACCGGCGCCGATCGCCAACAGGCCAATACCACCGGCAATCAGCGCCGGCCACCCCAGAGTCACGCGTGAGGGGCTCATCGCACTTCTCCCAATGCCGTTTTCAGCGTCTGCCGGGCTTCGTAGGCTTCGCGGAGGACATCTGTGTATGCGCGTTCGACATCGAGATAGCGACGTTGCTCGTTCAGCACGTCGAGCAGCGTGCCCCGGCCAAGGTCGTACGTCTGTCGCACGGCGACGAGGTTTTGGCGGGCGAGCGCAATCGCGTCCGCGCTGTAGGCCTCGAGCGCGCGACTCGCGTGTGCGTCACGCGATCGCGCGGCGGCGATCTCGCTCTGCGCCGTCAAGCGCGCGGCTTCGACCCGCGCCGCGGCTCCCGTTCGTTCGGCTTCTGCGGCGGCGACAGCTCCCTGGTTGCGGCTCAGCACCGGCAACGTCACCATTGCGCCGACCGACACGTAATGGAATACGCTCCGGATCGGTTCGAGGGCACCGGTGGACGAAAAACCCTGCTGCGGAAAACCCGCGTCCGTTCGCATATACATGCCAAACACACTCACGTCGGGCCGACCCTCGCGCTGCGCTCGATCGATCTGAGCCTCGGCCACCCGCACCCGCGCCTCGGCTTCGAGCACATCCGGTCGCGGCGTCAATGCATCTGATCGAGTCACGTTCGCGCCCGGCGCCACCTCCAGTCGCACGAGTTCTTCGAGTGCGTTGCGCAACGCGAGCGATGCGTCCGCAGGCATGCCCAGCAGGCGCTTGAGCTCGACAAGGCGGCGTTCGATCGCGCCGATCTGGAGCGAGCGCTCCGCTTCGAGCCGCTGCACCTCGACGCGTACCATGTCTCGATCGAGCGGCGGCGTCGCGCCCTGTTCGACACGTGAGGAAATCAGCGTCAGTTGCCGGCTGGTCGCCGCGAGCAGCTGCTCGGTCACCGTCAACGTCCGGACCGCCGTGGCAACCTGGCCGTACGCCAGACGGACGTCCGCGGCCAGCGTTCGTTCCCGGTCCGCGGCCGCGTGCTGCGCAACGACGACTCCCCGATCGGCCACTTCGACACGGCCGGTCTTGCGGAACAGGTCGAGCGGCCATTGAATCTCGACGCGCGTCTGGTTATCGGCGCCGCCGGGTTCCTGTTGCTGGAAGAACGACAGCGACGGATTCGGTCGAAGGGCCGCTTGATCGCGCAATCCCTGCGTCACGTCGACCTGCGCGCGCGACGCCCGCAGCGAGGGCTCGTCTTCGAGCGCGCGGCTAATGGCGTCGTTCAGCGTCATGCCGCCGACCGGATCGACGTACGGCGTAGCCGAAGCAGGTGTGGGTTGCTGCGCCTGACCGTGCGCGACAGCAGTCACCGCAAGGGCGTGCATGATCATGACGACCGTGGCAACGCGCGTTCTCATTGAACCGCCCCTTCGAAGTTGACCGACCCGTGACCGGCCGGACCGTCCCACTCGACGCTCATGTGCCAGGCGCCCGCCATGCCGAACTCCGCCGTCGCCTGATAGCGCCCGACGACGTCGGTCCGCTGCACCTGGAGACCGCTGGACATCACCATCCCCGGCATCGCCATGTTCCCGCTCGCGCGTACGGCACCGGCATCGACGAGGCGGCCGTCGGCGGATCGAAATTCGATCGTGAAGACATTCCGTCCTTGGTGAAGCGTTCCGGTCGGCGACAGCAACGAAATCTGAACGCCGCCCGCGTTCACCTGCTGCACGACCTGGCCTGCCGCCGGTTCGTTCGCGCCGCCGGATTCCCTCGCCTGCCGCCACAACACGATCGCGATGGCAGCCGCAATGACCACGGCGAGAGTCGCAACGACGGGCTTCCACCGCAGCGGCAATCCGCCTTGAGCGTGTCGGCAGCGCTTCGCGATGCAGTCCGAGGCGCCGCTCGTGCAGCCAGAAGAAGATCACCGGCGTGACGACCAGGACGTGCAGGAGCGAGGACACCATGCCGCCGAGCACCGGTGTCGCGAGCGGCTTCATCACCTCGGCGCCCACGCGCGTGCTCCACATGATCGGCAGCAGACCGGCGACGACGGTGCTCACCGTCATCACCTTCGGGCGGAGCCGCAACAGCGCACCTTCGACGACCGCGTCGCGCAGCGCTGCACGCGTCAACGCACCGCCCATCTGCTGGCGCTTTCGCGCGACGGCCTCGTCGAGATAGATCACCATGACGACGCCGGTCTGGACCGCGGTGCCGAACAGCGCGATGAATCCCACCCACACCGCGACCGAGAAGTTGTAGCCGAGCAACCACAGCAGATAGACGCCGCCGGTCAGCGCGAACGGCACGGCGAGCAGCACGTGGGCTGCCTCCGCCAGCGAGTGATACGTGAAATAGAGCAGCACGAAGATCACCAGCAGCACGATGGGCAGAACGAGCTGCAATCGCTGGCGCGCATGTTCCTGGTTCTCCCAGCGGCCGCTCCACGCGACGTAATAGCCGGCGGGAAGCGAGACCTCCTTCGCCGACGCGCGCTCGTGCCTCGTCCACGAATCCGCCGACATCCCGACCCTGCACGTTCAAGAGGACGGTCGCCAGCAGCAGCCCGTTCTCGGACGAAATCATCGCGGGTCCGCGGACGTGCTCGATCCGCGCGAGCTCGCTCAGCGGAATCTGCGAGCCGCGCGGCGAAGCGACGAGGACCTGGCCGAGCATGTCGGGGTCGGCGCGATACTCCGAGGCATAGCGGACGCGCACCGGAAATCGCCGGCGGCCTTCGATCGTCGTCGTCAGCGTCGTCTCGCCGATCGCGGTCTCGATCACTTGCTGAATGTCGCCGACGCCGATGCCGTAACGAGCCGCGGCCGCGCGATCGATCTCGATGTTCAGGTACTGGCCGCTCGTCACCTGCTCGGGATAGACGTTGCTCGCTCCCGGGACTTGACGCACGACGTCCGACACGCGACGTGCCGCATCCTCGAGCGTCGTCAGGTCCGTGCCGAACACCTTGACGCCGACCTCAGACCGAACGCCCGTCGTCAGCATGTCGATTCGGTTGATGATCGGCATCGTCCAGATGTTCGAGACGCCCGGCATTTGCACGGCGCGTCCCATATCCGCCCGCAATCGATCCAGCGTCATGCCGGCACGCCACTCGTTCGCGCGGCTTGAGATGAACGATCGTCTCGGTCATGTTCAGCGGCGCCGGATCCGTCGAGGTGTCCGCCCGCGCAACTTTTGCGACGACGTAGTCCACTTCGGGGAACGACATCAGCGTGGCGTTCTGCTTCGCGGCGATTTTCGTGTTCTCCTCGAGCGAAATGCTCGGGTCCGCGATCGGCATGAACATCAGGTCGCCTTCGTTCAGCGGCGGCATGAACTCGCTGCCGATTCCGCGTGCCACGACAAGCGCTCCCGATGAACAGCAGGCGCGGCGGCCGAAATCGTCAGGACACGATGTGCGAGGGCTGTTTCGAGGACCGGCTGGTACAGGCGCCGCAGCGCCCGCATGACCGGGTTCGCATCCTCCGAGTGGAATTTCCCGCCGAGCAGGAGCGAACACAGCACCGGTACCAGCGTCACGGAGATGACCGTGGCCGCGAGGACCGCGAACGTCTTGGTGAACGCGAGTGGGTGAAAGAGTTTTCCTTCCTGGCCGGTCAGCGCGAAGACCGGGACGAATGCCAGGAGAATGATCGCCATCGAGAAAAAGACGGGCCGTCCGACCAGGCGTGTGGATTCGAGCACGGTCTGCCAGACGCGCCGACGATCGCGGGGATCGACGTCGTTGCTGCTCGACGTAGCGAAACGCGTTCTCGGTGACGACGATGCCCGCGTCAACGAGCACGCCGATCGCGATGGCGATACCGGCGAGACTCATGATGTTCGACGAGATGCCGGCGTAGTACATGCCGAGAAACGACAGCAGCACGGCGAGCGGCAGCGGAATGGTGACGATCAGGATCGAACGGAAGTGCATGAGGAAGATCACGTGTGCGAGCGTGACGAGCGCGATCTCCTCGAGCAGCGCGTGGCGGAGCGTGTCGACCGACTGCTCGATCAGCGTCGACCGGTCGTAGAAGGGAACAATCGTGACGCCGGCAGGAAGGCCTGGCTGGATCTGCGCGATGCGCGCCTTCACGGCATCGATGACCGGCTTTCGTGTTGACGCCGGACCGAGCCACGACGACCCCGCCGACGGCTTCCTTCGTGCCCTTGACGAGTGACGCCACGCGAAACGCAGTCGCCGACGTGAACGTCCGCGATCTGCTCGACGTAGATCGGCACGCCGCTCGAATGCGCCGACGACAATGCGCTTCACATCGTCGACCGATGCGATCAGACCAACGCCTCGGACGATCAGCCAGGCGCCGTTCGACTCCAGCACATTGCCGCCGACGTTGAGATTGCTGTCGCGGACAGCAGCCACGACCGTGCTCAGTGGCAAGTTGTAGGTGCGAAGTCGATTCGGATCGACGTCGATCTGGTATTGCTGGACGTAGCCACCGACGGACGCCACTTCCGCCACGCCGGGCACCGCGTTGAGCTGGTACCGAACGAACCAGTCCTGGAGGGTCCTGAGATCGCGCAGTGAGAGCGTTGGACTCTCGACCGTGTACCAGAACACGTGGCCGACGCCGGTCGCGTCGGGCCCGAGGGTTGGCGTCACACCAGCCGGCAGCGTCTTCGTGATCAGGCTCATGCGCTCGAGCACTCGCGCCCGCGCGAAATAGAGATCGACGTTGTCCTCGAAGATCACGTAGATCATCGAGAACCCGAACGCCGACTGCGATCGGACGACGCGGACGCCGGCGAGTCCTTGAAGGTTCACCGTCAGCGGGTAGGTGACCTGATCCTCCATTTCCTGCGGACTGTGGCCGGGCCAATCGGTGAAGACGATCACCTGGTTGTCCGAGAGGTCGGGGATCGCGTCGATGGGCGTCGCACCAACGCCCACCAGCCCCAGACGGCGAGGCCGATGTACAGCGCGACGACGATGAAGCGGTTCCGAAGCGAGAGTTCGATAAGTCGATTGATCATGCGAAGACACTCGTCACAACGGCGCGGACACACACGCGCGCCACTTCCGGCCCGGATACGCATCCGAGCAGACACACGACGACTGTCTTGACTAAACGAGGAGTACGGAAAGAAGGAGGTGTTTCGGTGTAGACGAGACACGCGGCGGGACGAGCGAACGCCACCCCTGCTCGGAAGGGGCCGTCGTCGGAACGGTGATCATTGCGGCGACTGGCACCAGCGCAATCGCGCCCGATGACGCGAACGTCGAACTAGCGGCCGCCGAATCACGCCGTTGAGACGAGGTTGCACAGCAGCTGTCTGCCTGCGCCTGGCTGGCCAGCCTCTTGGAGGAATGTTCGTGCGCGTTCGACTTGTGCATCGGGCAGGCGGTGCCGTCCGCGCAACATGCCATCCGGGCTTCGGGCGTCGCCTGCCACCCGGCACAGACGGCGACGTTCCCGGCGCACAAAGCCAGAACCGCCACGACCGCCGCAATACTCCGAGACATGGTCACTCTTCACCTAGCATGCGGAACCCAGCGAGTTCTTGTCAAATTGCTCGCCGAACAGACGACTTGACTCCGGGCCACGACTTTCACTGCATCGCAGGCCAGATGCCAGTCGAAAACATGGGAGAAAACGTCTGTGATTTCGATATTCACGACGGAACTGCCGAAAAGCCGGCATCCGGCCACCGCCGGCCTCCAATCGGTATGATTGGCGAGACCATGATCGGCAGCACGGTCGGCCATTACGACATCGTCAGGAAGATTGGCAGCGGCGGAATGGGGGTCGTCTATCTTGCGCGCGACACGCGCCTCGATCGACACGTGGCACTCAAGTTCGTCCGCACGCCCAGCGACCCGGGCGGCGCCAGGCAACTGCTTCGAGAGGCGCGCGCCGCCTCCGCGCTGAACCATCCAGGTATCTGTACCGTCCACGAGGTTGGAGAGTCGGGGTCGGACGCGTACATCGTCATGGAGTACGTCGAAGGTGAGACGCTGTCTGATCGGATGGCCGCGCGGCCTTTCTCGCCCGACGATGTGATCGCAATCGGCGCGCAGGTCGCGGCGGCGCTCGTTCACGCGCACGGTCGTGGTGTCGTCCACCGCGACCTCAAGAGCGCGAACATCGTGTTCGGGGCGGAGAATCGGGTCAAAGTGCTCGACTTCGGCCTGTCGCGGCGAACCACCGTTGCCGCGGACGACGTCACGCGGTCTCCCGAGACGCTGACGGAAGCTGGGGTCATCGCCGGCACGCTGGCCTACATGTCGCCCGAGGTCCTGCGGGGCGGGAAAGCAGACGAACGAGCAGACCTCTGGGCTCTCGCGGTGACCCTGTTCGAAATGTGCGCGTCACGCCGTCCCTTCGAAGGAGCCACGCCCTTTGAGATGAGCGCGGCGATTCTCGGGTCGGAACCGCCGCCGCTTCCGTCGCACGTCCCAGCGCCTCTGGGCGCGCTCGTAACGAGGGCGCTGTCGAAGGACCCTGGCGCGCGCTTCCCGACTGCGGCCGCTTTCCGCGAGGCACTCGACGCCGCGGCACGAGGGCACGGCAATCCCGCACGGGAAGAGGGCCTGCGCACAATCGTCGTCCTGCCCTTCGAGAACCTCTCCGGAGACGACTCGCAGGAGTTCTTCGCGGACGGCATGACGGAGGCGATCACGGCGGCCATCGCCCGTCTGGGGTCGATTCGGGTGATCTCCCGGACGTCGGCGATGCAGTTAAAGCGGCAGCGGCCGCCGCTTCCCGAGATCGCGCGCCTGTTGAACGCCGATGCCGTGGTGGAGGGTTCGGTCATCCGGGCTGGAAATCGCGTCCGCGTCGCGGCGCAGCTCATCGATGCGCGCGCGGACGAGCACCTCTGGGCCGAGACTTTCGACCGCGACCTCACGGATGTCCTCGACCTGCAGGACGACGTCGCCAGGGCCATCGTGCACGGCATCCAGCCGCGCCTCGCCACACCTGGTCCCGAGGGGCTGGCCCCGACGATGCTTCAAGAGGCCGCGCATCGCGCCGTCCACGCCGACGCATACGTTGAGTATTTGCGCGGACGGCACGCCTGGGCCAAGCGCACGACTGGCGCGCTGCGCCAGGCCATCGCGTGCTACGAACGAGCCATCGATTTGGATCCCACCTACGCACGCGCGTATTCAGGAATCGCCGAGTGCTATGGCGTACTCGGTTTCTTCGGCGCCATCGCGCCCCGTAACGCGTATGGCCCTGCGAAGGCCGCCGCCCGACGGGCCCTGCAGCTGGATCCGTCGGCAGCGTCGGCACACATCGTCCTGGGCTATGTTGCCACGCACTACCGCTGGGAACTCGGCGCAGCGGCGAAAGCGTTCGAGGAGGGCCTGCGTCTCGAACCGGACGACATGAACGGGCGGCACTGGTACGCCCTCCTGCTGACGAGCCGTGGCGAGCGCGACGCGGCGGTGGAACAGATGCGCCTCGCCATCGAGCTGGATCCACTCGCCACGATTGCGCGCACTGCCCACGGCCTGGTCCGGTACTTCTTCGGGGAGTTCGACGCCGCGGCTGCCGAGTGTCGTGACGCGCTGGATCTGAGCCCCGGGTACGCCCCAGCCCAGTGGATTCTTGGAAAGGCGCTGCTTGGTCAGGGCGACGCGGCCGGCGCCCTCGAGTTCCTCCAGCCCCTCTTGGAGGGCTCGCAGTGGACGGCAGTGCTCGGAGACTATGGTCGCGCCCTGGGCGTATGCGGCCGCCGGGAGGACGCGCGCGCCGTGCTCGAGAGGTTGAGGGCGACCGCCACCCGGTCGTACGTGCGCTCGTACGACGTGGCGCTCGTGCACATCGGCCTGGACGATCATGACGCCGCGCTCGAACAGCTCGAGCAGGCGTTTGAAGACGGCGGGAACTGGTTGAACTACGTGCGCCTGGACCCGGCGTTTGCTGCCCTGAGGGACCATCCGCGTTTCGCTGCCCTGTTGCAGCGATTGGTCGAGACGGGTAACACGCCGGCTTGAGCTCGGCGACGGTGATGTCTCCGCGAGTCTTCAGCCTCCCGCTGCCGCCTTTAACGCGGTGCCTGATACCGAAGACGTACGCCGTCGGACCTCAACCTCCTCGAGTCGCAGAAAAGGTCGAACAGATGAAGGCATCCGCCTTGTTCGGGGCTGGTTGGGAAGACGACTCGCTAGAGGTGCTGTGGCGAGACGCCGACCGTGCCTTCTGCAGACTTCGGCGGGATGATGCCGAGGGCGAGAGGCACGCGTTCATACCCATCCCTTCCGGCGCTGAGCATCCGACGCTCGAGAGCGTCAATCGCCTCACGCACGAATACGAACTTCAAGAGCTACCTGGACGGCGCGTGGGCATTGCGGCCAGTGGAGCTCGTGCGCGAGCGCGGGCAGACGATGCTCGTTGTCGACTACGCAGGAGGCGAGCCTCTCGATCGCCTCATCCGGCAGCCGATGGAGATCGGACAGTTTCTCCGACTCGCAGTGGCCCTGTCCGGCGCACTCGGTCAGCTCCACGGACGCGGGCTCATCCACAAGGACATCAAGCCTGCCAATGTGCTCGTCGACTCCGGCAACCGGGCGGGTCCGGCTCACCGGCTTCGGCATCGCATCGCGCCTCCCGCGCGAGCGCCAGTCGCCCGAGCCTCCCGAGTTCATCGCCGGAACGCTCGCCTACATGGCGCCCGAGCAGACGGGACGAGTGAACCGCTCCATTGATTCCCGCAGCGACCTTTACTCGCTTGGAGTCACGTTCTACGAAATGCTGACCGGCAGTCTTCCGTTCACGGCATCCGATCCGATGGAATGGGTGCACTGTCACATCGCGCGACAACCGGCCGCACCCAGCGAGCGACTGAGAAGTGTGCCGGCCTCGGTCTCCGCGATCACGATGAAGCTGCTCTCCAAGACGGCCGAGGAGCGGTATCAGACAGCGGCGGGAGTTGAGAGCGATCTTCGGCGCTGCCTGTCGCAATGGGAGTCCGCAGGGATGCATCGACGACTTCGCTCCCGGCGCGCATGACACTCCGGATCGCCTCATGATCCCCGAGAAGCTGTACGGGCGGGACCGCGAGGTCGACACCCTGCTCACCGCGTTCGATCGCATCGTCGCGGGCGGCCGGCCGGAGCTGGTGCTCGTCTCCGGATACTCCGGCATCGGCAAGTCCGCGGTCGTCAATGAGCTCCACAAGCCGCTCGTCCCTCCGCGCGGCCTGTTTGCATCCGGCAAGTTCGACCAGTACAAGCGCGACATTCCGTATGCCACGCTGGCGCAGGCGTTTCAGAGCCTCATCCGGCCGCTCCTCAGCAAGAACGAAGAAGACTTGCGCAAATGGCGTGACGCGCTTCGTGAGGCGCTGGAGCCGAACGGGCTGCTCATCGTCGATCTCGTCCCGGAATTGAAGCACGTCATTGGCGAACAGCCACCGGTACCCGAGCTGCCGCCGCAGGAAGCGCAGAGACGCTTTCAGCTGGTCTTTCGGCGGTTCATCGGCGTATTCGCGCGACCCGAGCATCCGCTGGCGCTCTTCCTCGACGACCTGCAGTGGCTGGACGCGGCAACGCTCGACCTGCTCGAAGACCTGTTGACCCAGCAACGATCTGCAGCACTTGCTGCTCATCGGCGCGTATCGGGACAACGAGGTCAATGCCACTCACCCGCTGGTCCGCAAGCTCGACGCGATCCGCCAGGCCGGAGCGGCAGTGCAGGACATCGTTCTCACACCGCTCGGGCGCGACGATCTGGGCCAACTGCTGGCGGACTCCCTTCACTGCGAACCGGAGCGCGCCGCCCCGCTGGCGGAACTGATTCACGAGAAGACGACGGGCAACCCGTTCTTCGCGATTCAGTTCATTTCTGCTCTGGCCGACGAGGGCCTGCTCTCATTCGATTACGGCGAGGGGCGTTGGGTCTGGGACCTCAGCCGCATTCACGCCAAGGGCTTTACCGACAATGTCGTCGAACTGATGGTCGGGAAGTTGAATCGCCTGCCGGCAGAAACCCAGAAGGCACTCCAGCAGTTCGCCTGCATGGGCAACAGCGCAGAGTTCGAGATGCTTCGGATGGTGTATCCGGGTTCGGTCGAGGACATGCATGACGATCTTTGGGAGGCCGTGCGGTCCGGTCTCATCTTTCGTGGGGACGATTCGTACCGATTCCTGCACGACCGCGTGCAGGAGGCAGCGTACTCCCTGATCCCGAAAGACCTGCGCGCCGAGGCTCACCTGCGCATCGGCATGCTTCTCGCCGCGCACACACCTCCAGCGAAACGCGAAGAAGCCATCTTCGAGATCGTCAATCAACTCAATCGCGGCTCGCACCTCATCGCCTCGGTCGAAGAGCGCGAGCGGGTCGCAGACCTGAATCTGATCGCCGGCAGGCGCGCGAAGTCATCGACCGCATACGACTCGCACTCAAATACCTCAGAGCCGGCAGCGCTCTCCTGACGGAGGAGACCTGGCAGCGTAACTACGAGCTCGTGTTCTCGATCGAGTACCTGATGGCCGAGTGCGAACTGCTGACGGCAGAGATGGTCGCAGCGGAAGATCGAATGCTGCGACTGTCGCAGCGTGCGAGGAACCGCCACGACTTCTGTGTCGTGACGCGTTTGCGGCTCACGCTTTACACCAATTGGGACAAAAGCGACCGCGGACTCGACGTGTTCCTGGAGTGGCTCCGCCGCGACGGCACCGACTGGTCGAGACATCCGACCCGCGAAGATGCGATGCGCGAGTACGCACGGATCTGGACGCTGCTCGGCAGTCGGCAAATTGAAGACCTCGTGGAGTTGCCACTGATTACGGACCCCGAGGTCCTGGACACGCTGGACGTCTTCTCGGAAGCCGTTACACCGTCCTTCTTCTTCGATGAACACCTCTCATCACTCGTTGTCTGCCGCCTGGTCAGCCTGAGCCTCGAATACGGCAACTGTGACGCGTCGTGTTACGGCTATGTCTGGTTGGGCTTTCTTGCCGGGCCGCGCTTTGGCAACTACAGAGACGGATATCGGTTCGGCCAACTCGGATATGACCTGGTCGAGAAACGTGGCCTGACTCGTTATCAGGCGCGAACCTACTTGTGCGTGGGCGCGCTCGTGATGCCGTGGACGAAACACCCGGCCAGCGGCCAGGACCTGGTGCGCCGGGCGTTCGACGCCTTCTATCGGGCCGGCGAACTGGCGTTTGCGGGTTACTGCTTCACCACATCGTTCGCGCTCAGCCTGGCGGTCGGAGCGCCTCTCGCGGAAGTCCAGGCGGAAGCCGAACGCGGCCTGGCTTTTTCCCGCAAGGCCCAACTGAGTCTTGTGAATGGCATCCTCAGCACCCAGCTTGGGCTGACACGGACGCTCCGCGGACTAACCGCGACCTTCGGGCGGCTGGATCACGAGGGATATGACGAGCGTGATACTGAGCTCCATCTGGCCAGCAACCGCAATTTGGGGTTTGTCGAATGTTTCTATTGGGTCCGCAAGTTGCAGGCACGATTTCTTGCCGGAGACCACTCATCTGCGGTTGACGCTGCGATGAACGCGCAACGTCTCCTTTGGAACACGCCGTCAAACTTCGAAACCGTCGAATTTCACCTCTACGGTGCGCTCGCGCATGCGGCAGCCCACGATGTTGCCTCTGGCGACCAGAGGCGGCAACACTTCGAGGCTCTAGTCGGTCACCACCAGCAGCTCGAAGTGTGGGCCCAGCACAACCCTGTCACCTTTGAGAATCGCGCAGCGATCGTGGGTGCGGAAATCGCCCGGATTGAAGGCCGCGTGCTCGAAGCTCAAGACCTCTATGAGAAAGCCGTGCGTTCGGCGCACACCCAGGGCTTTGTCCACAATGAGGCGATCGCCAACGAGCGGGCCGGATGCTTTTACGCGGCGCGCGGCTTCGAGAAAATTGCGACGACCTACCTGCGGGATGCCCGCTACTGCTATCGCCGCTGGGGCGCGGACGGCAAAGGTTCGACAACTCGAGCAGCTCTATCCGCAGATCGGAGCCGAGAGAGTCGATCTCCGATGCGACAGCGACGATACAGACACCCGTCGAGCACCTCGATCTGGCGACCGTGATCAAGGTGTCCGAAGCGGTTGTCGGGTGAGATCGTGCTGGAGAAGCTGATCGACACGCTGATGCGCACGGCCATCGAGCACGCCGGCGCCGAAAGAGGTCTGCTGATTCTTCCGCGAGGAGATGACTATCGGATTGAGGCGGAGGCCACAACCAGCAGCGACGACGTGAACGTCGTCCTGCGACAGGCGAGCGTCACGGCCGCAGATCTGCCGAGCTCGGTTCTTCAGTACGTCCTCCGGACCAAGGAAAGCGTTCTCTTGCACGATGCGTCCGGCCAGAACCCGTTCGCAGCCGATGAGTACATTCGCGAGCACCACGCCACGGTCTGTGCTCTGCCTGCCGCTACTCAAGCAGACCAGACTGGTCGGGCTGCTCTACCTGGAAAACAGCCTCACGCCTCACGCGTTCACCCCCGCGCGAATGGCCGTCCTCAAGCTGCTGGCCTCGGAGGCGGCAATCTCGTTGGAGAACACGCGTCTCTATGGCGACCTCCAGGAGCGCGAGGCGCGTGTTCGACGGTTGGTTGATTCCAACATCGTCGGGGTCCTGATCTGGAATTTCGATGGACGGATTCTCGAGGCCAATGATGCGTTTCTCAGCATGTTGCAATACGGTCGTGAAGATCTCGTCTCGGGTGGGTCCGCTGGACCGACCTGACGCCGGCTGAATGGCGCGAGCGAGACGAACGCGCGACGGCGGATCTCAGGTCGACTGGGACGGTTCAGCCCTACGAGAAGGAGTTCTTCCGGAAGGATGGCAGTCGCGTCCCCGTGCTGATTGGCGGTGCGCTGTTTGACGCACGAGGGAACGACGGCGTCGCGTTCGCGCTCGATCTGAGCGAACGAAAGAGAGCTGAAGCAGAGATCCGGGCGCTCAAGGATCAGCTCTATCGGGAAAATCTGGCGCTGCGCGACGAGGTCGACCGCGCCTTCATGTTCGAGGAAATTGTCGGTTCCTCGAAGACGCTGAAGACCGCTCTTTCCCGGATTGCCAGCGTGGCTCCCACGGACTCCACCGTGTTCATCTCGGGAGAGACTGGCACCGGCAAGGAACTCATCGCGCGCGCCGTCCACAAACGATCCCGGAGGTCTGCGCGTGCCTTCGTCAGCGTGAACTGTGCGGCACTGGCGCCAACGCTGATCTCCTCAGAACTGTTCGGCCATGAGAGGGGCGCGTTCACGGGCGCCACGCAACGGCGGCTTGGGCGCTTCGAACTGGCTGATGGCGGCACGATCTTCCTGGACGAAGTGGGCGAGCTGCTGCCTGAGACGCAGGTCGCGCTGTTGCGGGTCCTGCAGGAACGGGAATTCGAGCGGGTCGGAGGCACGCAGCCGATCCGCATCGACGTTCGCGTCATCGCCGCGACCAATCGTGATCTCGGCGCCGCGGTGGCGAATGGAAGCTTCCGACAGGACCTGTTCTATCGGCTCAACGTGTTCCCCATCGAGGTGCCGCCCCTTCGAGAACGCCAGGACGACATCTTGATGCTCGTCGAATACTTCGTGCACCGCTACGCCACCCGGGCGGGCAAGACCATCCGCTCGATCGACAAGAAGACGCTGGATTTGTTGCAGGCCTACGACTGGCCAGGCAACATCCGTGAGCTGCAGAACGTGATCGAGCGGTCCGTGATTCTGAGCTCCAGCGAGGTGTTTGCCGTCGACGAGTCGTGGCTGTCGAAACAATCGGTGCGAACACGCACCCCGGGTTGCGGCGTCGGCCCCGGCTCAAGGCGCGCCCCGTAGCGAGCGGGAGACCATCGAAGCGGCGCTCGCCGAGTGCCGGGGCCGAGTCGGCGGCTCGTCAGGGGCGGCGGCGAAGCTCGGAGTTCCACCATCCACGCTTGACCATCGCATCAAGGCATTGAACATCGACAAAGCGCAATTCAAGTTTCGCTGAAGCCCCGCCAGCATCCACCAGATTCACTCAGATCGACCGGATCAACCGGATCGACCAAATCAACCAGATCCACCAGTCGCAATCGACTCGACATCACGTTTTTGCTGCATTTTCAGCGGATTGCGGCTGGCGTTCGGCTTGCCAGTAGGGCATCCGGGCAGCAGGACACGCGACCATGACGTGCAGAATCGACCGAGTGTTGATTGAACAGGGTGTCGTTCTTCGCATCAGTGGTCGGATCGCCGGGGAAGACCTGGATGTCCTTCGCACCGCGCTAGAGGAAGGCCGTGTCGTCGCTCTCGACCTCACGGAGGTCGAACTGGCCGACCGTGATGCCGTGACACTCCTGGCACGCACCGAAGGAATGGCATCGAGCTCAGACACTGTCCGGCCTACATCCGCGAATGGGTGACGAGAGAGCGAGGCCGCAGCTAGCGCCGCGAGTATTTGGCGGGAACCGCGTTGTTCGGAATCGCAGTCGCGAACTGGCTGCAAAGGAGACAGTGATGACAAAGCTCGCAGATGTGGTGGAAGCAACAGCGATTCGTCCGTTTCACGTGAGCATTGCCGGAAGCGGAACTCACCGACTTGCGCAGGCGCATCAAGGCGACAAGGTGGCCCGAGAAGGAAACCGTCGCAGATTTTTCGCAGGGCGTGCAACTCGCCTTCATTCAAGCGCTCGCGCGGTATTGGGCGACCGATTACGACTGGCGCAAGGTGCGAGGCGCAAGCTGAACTCTCATCCCCAATTCATCACCGAGATCGACGGGTTGGACATTCACTTCATTCACGTCCGCTCGAGACATGAAGATGCGCATGCCGCTCATCGTCACCCACGGCTGGCCCGGCTCGCCGATCGAGCAGCTGAAGATCATCGATCCGCTGACCAACCCCACGGCTCACGGCGGCAGCGCGTCGGACGCCTTCCACGTGGTGATCCCGTCGATGGCCGGCTACGGGTTTTCAGGCAAGCCCACGACGCCGGGTTGGGACCCCGCTCGCATGGCGCGGGCGTGGGTGGAGCTGATGAAGCGCCTCGGGTACAGCCGATTCGCGGCGCAAGGCGGTGATTGGGGTGGGTTCGTCACGAACCTGATGGCTCAACAGGCACCTCCGGAGTTGATCGGCATCCATCTGAACTTCCCCGGTACCGCGCCCCCTGACGTTGCCAAGGCGCTTCAGTCCGGCGGGCCGCCGCCGGCCGGTCTCTCGGCTGAGGAGCAGCGGGCATACGACCAGATGGCGTTCCTTTACCGGCACGTCCCGACGCAAATCATGATGGCCGCACACCCGCAAACCCTGTACGGGTTGGCGGACTCACCCGTCGCCCTTGCCGCCTGGATGATCGACCACGACGTGGCCAGCTACGGGCACATCGTGAAACTCTTTGTCGATGGGGAGCCCTACGGCGACCTCACACGGGACGACATCCTCGACAACATCACCCTTTCCTGGTTGACGAACACGGGCGTGTCCAGCGCTCGTCTCTATCGGGAATACAAGGGCGCCTTCTTCAACGACTTCAACATCTCCGTTCCGGCCGCCGTCAGCGTCTTCCCTGAAGAGGTCTACCAGGCTCCGCGGAGTTGGACCGAGCGCGCCTACCAGCAATCTCATCCACTTCAACGCCCTCGCCAAAGGCGGGCACTTTGCCGCCTGGGAACAGCCGCAACTGTTTTCAGAAGAAGTTCGGGCGGGCTTCAGATCGCTGCGCAAATAGTCGACGCAGACCGCGCTCGAAGACGGGACGGCGTGGCCGCACGCCGTCCCTTTATGCAGACCATTCCAGCCGTTGAAGGGTGAGGCGGCCGGCCATGCAGTCTCGCGGCGCGGCGGTTTATTTCTGTTCGGCGAACACGTCAGCCACTTTCAGCGCGAGAGCGGCCGTGTTGGCGTGCGCGACGTTCGACGCCACGGCAACGACGATCACGTTGTCGCGGTGCGTCATCAGCGACATCACGCTTCCGCCTGCGAGCTCGCCGTTGACGCGGTCGGCTTTTGTCGCCAGGGCGAAACGGACGAGATCGGACGGCGTGGAATAGAACGCCTTCCCACCCGCGCAGCACGCCAGGTCGCGCATGTACATCAGTCGTCGTCCCTGGCGGGGATCTGTAGAGTCGCCCCGCCATCGTGTCGCCGGGACGTAGAACGTCGCGCGATCGCCCGGCAATGGCTGCGCGCGGTCGGCGATACCAATCGGCCTGAGGATGATGTCGTGTACGAACGTGAAGCCCGGGAAGTCCTCTTCCGGCTCCCCGATATGACCGGGGCTCCAATCAGCCGCCGAATCAGTGCCGGTGTTGGTCATGCCGAGGGATGCGACTGCGGCGGCGGTGATCACAGGTGCCGCGGTGCCGATGTTGAATCGAGTAGCCAGTGTGACGGGCGTGTGCGTGACAACGTCCCTCCATCCGAACCCTTCGGCCCAGACGATGCCCCCGCCCATGCCGACCGCGATCGAGACTCCTGGCAGGTTCTGCTCCACGATGGCCGCGCGCACCATTGGCCGCGCGCGATCGACGGCTGCCGCCCAGTGTGGCGAAGGCGCCGGCGCGCTGATTGACGGCACGTCCGGCGGTTGCGCGAAGAGAGGCGCTGCGACGGTGGCCGCATGGATGAGAAACGCCGCGCATGCGGCACCGAGCACGCCGACCGCCAGTGCCGTGCGCCCGGCCCAGATCGGCAGCCGGTTCCGTGCGGTCCTCGAGCCTAGCAGGACCGCGGCCAGCATCAGCAGGAATGCCAGGACCGCCGTGCCGGGCGCGTCGTCGGCGTTGACGACGTAAATCCCCATGGCGGCAAAGGCCAGGCCGAGGGCGATGAGCGCGAATGCCTTCACGGGGTTCGTCACGGAGGAGGTCATGTGCCAACACTCCCACACCGGCGTGGAAACGCGGAGCCGCTGCCGGGTATCGAGGCCGTGTGCGTGTCCTCCGGATTAATAGACCGGGATCTAATCACGAATAACTTTATAACACAAAGTAGTTGTTTCGGGAGAGCAAAACTCTGAGGGCGTCCGCCTTCGCTCGCCTGCGTCAGGTTCTTCTCGATCTGGCCTGCCGCCCCTTGGACTCTCCTCTGGCGGGCGTTGGTTCGAGAAGCACGCCATTGCGCGACATCGAAGGGTCGGTGCATTGACTGCGGTTGAAGCAGCAGGCCGCCCGCTTTCCCGACCGGAGTTTTGAGAGTGTCTTTTCTATCCGGATAGCGCGCGTGTCACGGTTTCTGGTTGAGCCTATCCAGCGAATCCAATCCCAGCGCGCCACCGGCGTGATGTCCGTCCACAACCTGCGGGCTTCTGGATCAGACGCAAACGCTTCCGCCAAATCCGCTGGCACCTTGGGCTCCGGCCAGAGTGCCATCGGCTCTACCGCAACCGACACAGAGTCGCCCACCTCTGCTCCCGCAGCGCTGAGCATGGTGTTGCTGACCCTGAACCAGTGGCTTCCTGTTCCGTCAGGCTCAAGCGGTGCCTGAAAAGCGTGGCCGCTCAGCGTGCCCTCAACCATGCTCATCCCGCGCGAGGGAAGCCTGCTGCTGGCGGCCTCCGGCAGTCTGAGAATCGCTTGCGAGCCGACTGCTGTCAATTTGGCTTGGAATCTGATTTTCGGCATAAACCATCAGACGTTCGGTCGTCGTCGTGTTTGGAGTTCCTCGTCAACCAATCCTCGTTCTCTGCGCAGTCGCAGGCGTCAGCCCGTGCGAGGAGAAATGCTCTCTCCCGCGCGTTGCGGGTCAGCGTGGCCGCAGCCGTGAATTCTGAACGCGCCTCGGCCAGTCGGCCGGCCCGGAACAGAAAGTCGCCCCTCGCCGCCGGCAATGGCGCGTAGTCGCGCAGGGCGCCGGCGTCGGCGATCTCGTCCACCAGTCTGAGGCCCGCTTCGGGCCCGAAGGCCATGCTGTGGGCGATCGCGCGATTCAGATCGATCACGGGTGAGGGCGCCACGACGCGCAGCCGGTCATAGAGCGCGGCAATGCGCGGCCAGTCGGTATCGGCGGCCCGGCGCGCGCGGGCGTGGCAGGCGGCGAGCGCGGCCTGCAGCACATAGGGGCCGCTCCTTGCCGCCCAGCGCTTCGGCGCGGGCCAGCGCATCGAGGCCCCGGTTGATCAGCAAATAGTCCCAGCGTGCGCGATCCTGCTCGGTGAGGGGTATGAAGGCGCCGTCCGGCCCGGTGCGCGCCTTTTGCCGCGACGCCTGGATCTCCATCAGGGCCAGGAGGCCGAGGGCTTCTGTCTTGTCTGGGGCATCCTCGGGCATCAGACCGGCCAGCATGCGGCCGAGCCGTTGAGCCTCCAGGCACAGGCCCGGCCGGACAAGGTCGTCGCCCGCCGTGGCCGCATAGCCTTCATTGAAAATGAGGTAGATGACCTCGAGCACCGAGGGCAGCCTCGCCGCCCGTTCGGCGCCGCGCGGCACCTCGAAGGTCAATCCGGCCTTTGCGATCGCCTTCTTCGCGCGGACGATACGCTGCGCGATCGCGGCCTCGCTCAAGAGGAACGCGCGGGCGATCTCCTCCGTCGTCAGGCCGCCGACCACCTTGAGGGTGAGCGCCGCGCGAGCGTCGGGCGACAGCATGGGGTGGCAGGCCGTGAAGATGAGGCCCAGCAGCTCGTCGCCGAGATCATCGTCGATGGCCGCTTCGATCGCGTCGATCGCTTTGATCGCGCCGTCGCGCGTGGCGTCCATCGTCCGCGCGATCTCCTGGTGCTTGCGCTCGCGCATCTTGTCGCGACGGAAGGCGTCGACGGCGCGCCGTTTGGCGACGGCCATCAGCCAGGCTCCCGGATTGTCAGGAACGCCGGTCCTCGGCCACTCGGACAGGGCGACGACCAGCGCGTCCTGCGCCAGCTCCTCGGCACGGTCGACATTCCGCACCATGCGGGCCAGGCCCGCGATGAGCCTGGCCCGTTCGATGCGAAAGGTCGCTTCTATTGCTTTATGAGTCTCCGCCTGGTGCGCGTCGCCTGCGGTCACACCGCAAGTCTAATCCGAGGGGCTCGCGGGTTTTATGAGATAGGTTCGCTGACGGATATCAGGCGACGCCGAGCTTCCCGCGGTCCCCTTCACGGGGCGCCGAGAGCTCCTCGGGCGTCATGAACTCGGCCAGATCCGCCGCCTCGTAGAACGGCCGGATTTCGACCTCGCTCTTGCCCGGCATGAGATTGGGGGCGCGCTTCGCCCAGGCCACGGCCTCGTCCATGTCCTTGACCTCCCAGATCGGAAGCCGGCGACCAGCTCGCGGGTCTCGGCGAACGGCCCGTCGATGACAGTACGGCGGGGACCTTCGCACACGATGCGCTTGGCCTGGGCGCTGTTCTTGAGGCCGGCGGCGGCCACGAATACGCCGGCCTTGACCAGCTCCTCCGTGAACCGGTCCATCGCCGCGAACGCCTCGGGCGCGGGTGGCGCGCCCTTTTCGCTATCTTCAGTGGCTTTCCCGAACACCATAACCCGCATCGTCTGTCTCCTTGTTTAGAGCCGGCCCGATTGTCGTCTCATTGGGACGACGAACGAGCTTGCCGGAAATCGACATCGTTCTGCAAATTTTTGCTCGACGTTCGAAGCGCGCGGCAGGAATGGTCGCTTTTCGGGGTCAGGGATCCCGATGGCACTGGCGATATTCAAAGCTCTCTTTCAGCGAGGCGTCTGAACTCGTCAGGGACGGAGCGCCACACCCCGCGATGCGGACCCGTAATCCACCGCTTTTCCTCCGAAGCGTTTGCGGATCGCATCGACGGCCCGGTCTGCGCGCGATCGCGCCAGGCCTTTCTTTGTGCCAGGACGGAGTCCTTCGTCGGCAAGCCCGAGCGGCAGCTCCAGTTGGACGATCGCATGCGCTTCGAGATGTGAGACGGAGATCGCCAGCAGCGAGATCGTCCTCTCGTCACGGTGATCCGCAAGGACGCCGCGCACCAAGGCCTCGGCGATCTCTGCGAGTGGCCTCGTTGCAGAAATCGGCGCTGAGAGCGTGACCGAGCGCGTGATCGAGCGCAAATCGGCGAAGCGCACGCGGACCGTGATCGTCCGGCCCGCCAGGGATTTGGCCCGGAGCCTGGCGCCGATGCGGTCGGCGAGATGATGGAGCGTCGGTTTGAAGACGCGCTCGATCGCAGGCCGTCGTCCGAGCGCCGATTGTGCGCCGGCGGAGCGCGCGCGCCGGCGCGTCTGGATTTGCCGCGGATCGCTGTTCCACGCGAGCGCCGTCAACTTTCTTCCCGCGGCGCGCCCAAGCAATCGCTCCACGGATTTTGGAGAGCTCTCAGCCAATTGACCGATGGTGGTGACGCCGATCTTCGCGAGCCGCGCCTCGGTGGCGGGGCCCACGCCCCACATGAGCGCGACGGGCAGTTTGTGAAGGAAGTCGAGTTCAGTCTCTGGATCGACGACGACCAATCCATCCGGCTTGGCGACCTGCGATGCGATCTTCGCCAGGTGCTTGGTACGCGCCACGCCGATTGACATCGGCAAGCCAAGCTCGGCGCGCACGCGAGCCCGAACCGTCCTTGCGATCTCTGCCGGCGAACCGAAGAGATGCGTGCACCCTGCAACGTCGGCGAACGCCTCGTCGATGGAGATGCGCTCGATGGAAGGCGTGAAATCGCTCAGTACCCTGATGGCGGCGTCGCCGAGCCGTTGGTATTCGTCGAAATGTCCGCCGACAAAAACAAGGTCGGGACAGAGTTGCCGCGCGCGCCGTCCAGGCATGCCGCTTCGTACGCCGAAGGCCCGCGCTTCGTAGGAGGCCGCGAGAACGACGCCGCCGCCGACCGCAATCGGCTTGCCGCGCAGGCGAGGGTCAAGCAGCTGTTCGACCGACGCATAAAAGGCGTCGAGGTCCGCGTGGAGAATGGTGGCTGTGGACGCCACGGCTCGTCAGCGTATCATATTCGCTTTTTGTTCGCCTCATCTGACAACGGTACGGGCCGGGCCCGACGCCGACCCCGACGCTTGAATCGGTACGGTGACCCTCAAACGGGTTCCAGACGCCGGCGTCGCGTGAATCTCCAGAACACCCCCGACTGATTCCACGCGTTCTCGCATGCTAATGAGGCCAAGCCCCGCGTTCGACGGACCATTGACGTCAAATCCCTTCCCGTCGTCAGCGATCGTGAGTGCTACGCTGGATGGCCCGCCGGTCAAGTCGACCGAGATGTGGCCGGCATCGCTATGCTTCACGGCGTTCCGCAACGCCTCTTGCGCGACTCGGAACACGCACAGCGCGACGCTCTCATCGATCTCCGCCGGCACGTCGCGATGGCAGAATGCAATGGGCAGGTGCGGCGGTGATAGGTCACGTCGAAGGTGGTCGAGGGCGGCGACGAGCCCAATCAGCCGCAACCTCGACGGGTGCAACCGGTGCGACAGTTCGCGCACACTCGTCGAGATGCCCTGCGTTGTTTCCATGGCTCGGGAGAGGCGCGTCGCGCTGTCCACCTGCAGCTGATCGGGACGGAGCCCATCGAGCTCGATGGACAAAATCGCGAGCTGTTGATTGATGTCGTCGTGCAATTCACGCGCAATGCGGGCGCGTTCCGCCTCCTGTTCGCCGAGCAGCCGCCGGCTCAGGTGGCGGATTCGGTCGTAGCTCACGCGCAGCTTGTCCTGGCTGCCACGCAACTCGCGCTCGACACGCTGCCGCTTGATGCGTTGCACGAGCAGGCTGGCGATGAGGGCCGTCTGCGCCAGCATGACAACGACGGCGCCAACGATGTAGCGCTGGTATTGATCCCAGATGCTCGGTTCCCGGAACATGACGCGGGTGCCCGCTGGCAGACGCGACTCGTCGAGCCCCCAGCGGCGCAGCTGCCGCCAATCCACCTGATCGACATCCGTGTTGGGCGAGGACACCGGTATGTCGTCGGCTCGCGCTCCGCGAAGCACGCGAAGCGCGAGCGCGGCAATGGCCTTTACCTGGGCCACTTGATCGCGGCGACGGCCGCCGACGATGCCCGAGTCAACGGCGGCATCCGCCCAGCTGTAAGTCGGCGCGTTGGCCGCCGACGCGACGCGGGAGAGGGAGGCCATTACCTGAAAGTGCTCGCCCGCGCCATCCTGGCTCACGACTATATAGAACACCGCCGAGTGTGGCGGCACCGTTCTGAGTCGCTCTTCGAGATCCTGCATCACCAAGCCCGAGAAATACGTGAATTCGACACGCCCCTCGAAGGGGCGGAACTGCGCTCTCGCCTGACTCTCGTTCCTCCGGTCCAACGCACTCGCTCCGCTCACGACGTAGCACACGTTTGAGATCGGGCTGCAGCGCCAGCGCGAGATCGAGCGAACCGCTGAAGTGGAGTGGGTTGGTCAGACCAGTCGAATTGGCGAAATGGCTGCCCGGGGGGGAGAGCGTATAAAACACCGCAGGCGTGCCGCGGAAGAGGAGGTCCCGGTTGCGGCTCATGAAGTTAACGGCGACTTCTCCTATCAAGATGAGCACATCGAAACGCTTTTCCGCGTACTTCAGACGCAAGAAATCGAGATACGCGCTCTCATATTCAGGTCGCGGGAACCTGACAAAATCAAAGTATTCAACGTAGAAGTCCACACGCTCCCCGAGGCCTTCGGCGAGCAGCTTCGGCAGCTCTCGTCCCCAGACCACCGAGAACTGGTCATCGCCTCTCGTCGAGTTCAAGACGAGTACCTGCTTCGGGCCGTCCGCTTCTTGCGCGTTCGCAGGAGGGGCGAGGACGCACGCCGTGAGCGCTATCGCCGCCAACACCCTCCGCCGAACATTACGTCGCAAGGTCAGCATAGGCCCGCCACCTCAGAACGCTGTCTCGACGGTGATCCTGAAGAAGCGCGGCGTCAGGATGGTATTGGGCCGCGGCCAGGGTCCGCCCGGGACGAACGCATTGTTGTAGGTAAGGCCCGCGCTCGAGTTCAACACGTTGTAGATGTCGAGGGCAACCATCGTTCGCGATCGGCCGTGGCGCAGGGTTTTGGCGACGCGGACGTCCAACTCATTGATGCGATCACCATGGCGCGTACCGGGGGCCACCAGATTCACCGTGACGTTGGGCTCATTCCCGGACAGGTTCCGGCCGAGCGACGACGCCACGACGGCGTTCGGCACAGCGTAGTTCGCTGCCAGCATCGCCCCGGGCTTGCTTTGCAGTGTTGCGGACAGCTGAGCGCCGATTCCCGGAAGCTCGTATGCGGCCAGGCCCCTGAACTGCGTCTCGATGCCGAAGGCGACATGGCAGTACGGGCTGACAGGACTCACAATGGAGCTGCCGAGCCCGGGGCCAAACGGGCTCGCGCCTGCTGTAGTCGTCGAGAGCTCCGGCAGGCGCGCCCGCACCTCGCAGTTGTCTGCCACGGTCTGTCCCGTGCTCGTCCCCCCCGTGAACGTGAAACCGCCGGCCCGCAGATTGAGCGTCGCATCGAGGCCGCTGAAGTACTGGAACCAGCGTCCGTACTGGCTCGAATCCGCGATGAGACTGCTCACCTGGCCGGCCTTGTCTGGGACGACATCGTACAGGCCCGACACCACGTAGCCCCCGCCGCCCGGCAGGCGGGGATCCACTGGGGCCAGGATGCTGAAGGGCGTCAGATCGGACGGCTGCCACGCCAGGTTGTCGGCAACGGTGAATCCATGGAACCAGCGACGGCTGTACGCGAGCGTCGCCGCTGCGCGGGGGAGAATCTGACGCTGAATCGACACGTCGAGCGTCCAGTCCGACGGCCGGACGCCCCAGCCGTTGAGGACGCCTGGATCGAAGTTGTTGGTCAGCACGTTCTGTCCGAAGCTCGTGTTCGACAGCACGCCACACAGGTCGCCTCCGGTCACCCGGAGGTCCTGCGCGCTCGGGTTCAGAAGATCGCAATCGGGCACGAAGTTGCCGTTCGCATCGGTCCATGCTCGCGTCACACTTGCCGTGCCGAGCGTTGATGTCGTCTGCGGCATCCGCAGCGTCGGATTCGGTACTGGTATAGATGCCCACCCCTGTGCCCGCCCCTTCCAGGTATCGGCCAAGGTGTACTTTGAGCGCTGTGCTGCCATTGCCGAACACATCGTAGGACGCCCCCAGCCTAGGGGTGATGTCCTTGTAACTGTCCACGCCACGCGTTTCCGGAATGATGATGGGCACCGGCAGGAATCTGGACGGACCTTCCTGCTGCGCAGGAAACCAGCTTCCCGCGCGGTCGAACCGCACGGCAGCCTGCATGGTCAGGCGGTCGCGCGTCCAGCGTTCCTGCGCGAAGACCGCATCCCACCCTGTGCGAGAGCGGTTCATCCACGGCGAGATCGATTGCGTCAGTTGATTCGGCACGCCGTTGTTGAACCGGTACGTCAGGTTCTGGGTGTTCGTCATCCAGACGATATCCTGCGTCATCAACGTGTGCTGATAGCCGACCTTCAGGCTGTGTGACCCGGTCACATACGACACTGACCCGGTCCACAGGTAATTGCCGTTATACGCGTCGCTGAAGTCCTGCGAACGATAGGCCAGCCCCGGGATGTTGCCGTTGGCTGCGCACCCGCTCGCGCACTGCTCGACGACCCGAATCAGGTCGCGGGTTGGATTCGGGTTGCGCTCGAAGTTCGCGAAACCGAAATACGTGGCCCCGAAGCCGGCTTCAACGAGCACGCGATTCGACAGGGGCGCCGACCACGTGGCCTGTGCGACGCGCAGCGGGCGCCCGAAGACGCCGACCGCTTCAGGCGACACGCGCGGGGGATCGACACCCGCGGGAGTGGCGCCCGTGCAGGTTCGGCAGAGCGTCTGCTCATCCCAGAAGACGCCGACCTTGTTGCGCCGGGTCATCTGCCACGTGACACGCGCGCTGGCGTTCTCGAACAGGCGGTCCGAGTACCGCTCTCCGGCTCGAATCGGGCGCATACAACCACTTCACCGGGTCCCCGGCGTTGAGGTTGTAGTACACGTTCGAGCTTTCCGTCGTGCTCCCGCCACGGTGCGCAGAGGCGAAATACCACAAGCGATCCCTGGCAATCGGCCCTCCGATCGTGCCGGAGATGTCGTAGACCTTGCTGAGGGGGCTCGCCGCGACGACGCCCTGGTCCTTCAGGGCCGGTGTCAGGTTGTCAGACTGGAGCTTCTCGCTGGTCCCGCTGAAAAAGAGCGAGCCGTGCGTGGAGTTGCCGCCGGTCTTCGGCACGAGGTTCACGACGAGCCCACCCGTCTCGGTCTCGCCCAACCCACGCGCGCCGGCGAAAGTGACCTCTTCGGTGACGCCGGCGTCCACCACATAGCTGGTCGGCGAATTGGATGGACTTCCGACGATGATGCCGTCGAGCGTCAGGCGCCCCTCATTGCTCCGGCCTCCATGGATGGGATATTGCGTGGTCGTTGTGCCAGTGACGACGTCGTTCGTGGTGGTGACCACTCCGGGGACGAGCACGACGAGCGCGTTGTAGCTGCGAACGGTCGGAAGTGCCTTCACGATGTCGGCTGGTAACGTTGTGGCCGCGCCGGCGCTACGGACATCGACGGCAGGAGTCGCCGTCGTCACGGTGATGGTTTCCGCAACCGGGCCGAGCGCGAGTTGCGCATTGACGACGGCCGTGAACGCAGTCGTGATCTGTACTCCCTCCTGTACGTATGGACCGAAGCCCTCACGTGTGAAGGTGAGGGTGTACACGCCCGGGCGAAGGTTCTCGATGCGGTACTGGCCGCTGCCATCCGTGACCGACGTGCGGACCTTTTCGATCAGCGCGGCGCTCTCGGCCTGGACGGCGACGTCAGGAAGCGCGGCGCCCGACGAGTCATGCACCACGCCAGCAATCGCCTGTGCGAATGCGCCGCAGGGAACGCCCGCAACCAATGCGAGGAGAACCGCGAACGTCCGACACGCATGCACGAGCATTTATCGTCGTCTGAAACAACAGGTTTTTGACCGCCAGCTTGCCCTGCCCAAGGACTATACATCTCCCTCTCCGCGACGTTCGCTTCCCCCGCCCTCAGCCTTTACTTGCACGGCCGCTAATCCATATGTTATATACTGAACCACATGGTTCAGTATTCGTGGAGCGGCTTCGATGCTTCATTCGCGGCGCTCTCGGACGCCACCCGACGCGGCGTTCTGGAGCAGCTCTGGCGTGCAGACGCTTCGATCACGGACCTTGCCGAGAAGTTCCACATGACCCTCACGGGCATGAAGAAGCACGTCGGCGTCTTGGAGCAGGCGGGGCTCGTCACCACGGAGAAGGTCGGGCGCGTGCGGACCTGCAAGCTCGGCCTGCGCCGACTGGAGGAAGAGGCGGCATGGCTCGAGAAGTACCGCCGGCTCTGGGGCGCACGGTTCGACGAACTGGACAAGGTTGTCGAGGAATTGAAACGGAAGGAGAAGGCCGATGGACGCCAGAAGAGAAAGTGAGCTCACACCCATGAAGAACCGCACGACGGTGGAGCGGAAGTCCGAGCGTGAGCTAGTCGTTACCCGAACCTTCAACGGCCCGGCCCGCATCGTGTTCGAGGCGTGGACCAAGCCCGAGCTGTTCAAGCAGTGGTGGGTGCCGAAGTCGATGGGCATGTTCCTGCGTTCCTGCGAGATGGATGTTCGTGTCGGGGGCAAGTACCGTCTCGAGTTCGAACCCGATGGTATGGCGTTCTTCGGCAGGTACCTCGAAGTGACACCGCACTCGCGCCTCGTGTGGACCAACGAGGAAGGTGGTGAGGGTGGGCCAGTCACCACGGTGACCTTCGAGGAAAAAGGTGGCAAGACGCTGCTGGTCATGCACGAGCTCTATCCCTCGAAGGAAGCTCTCGACGCTGCCGGCACCGGGGCGGCAGATGCGATGGGCGAGACGTTCGAGCAGCTGGACGAGCTTCTCGGTACCCTTGGCGCGAGTATCGGACGGTCATGAAGTCGTCGATCTCGCGGTCGGCCGCCTGCCGGCTCAACCACTAGCCTGTTCTCAATTTCGCTTGATCGTGTACGTCGCGACGTTCGGCGCAAGACTCATGCAGAAAAACGCAGATAGGCTGTGCGGTGGCTTGAGGCAAGAATCTGGCGCTGTCTGCTTTCAGGCGCCTTCGCCCGCCGCAATTCGAGCACTCCGATGATGGTAGTCCATCGGACGATGGTGTCGATGCGCTTGGAAGTTCCTCTCAGCGGGGGCGAGTGATACTAGCTTGCTGCGCGCGGCGCTGCGACGGTGCGCTCTAGATACGGCTCGGGTCGATTCCCCAGCCGCGCAGGATCGCCGACTCGTCGGCCGCGCTCGTAGCTTTCTTGAAGAGCGCGCCGGATCGCCCCTTCACGCGGCCTTCACACTCTGCCCACGTGACGTGCCGCATCGCGACACCGTCCACGACGCTCAGGTACCGAGTACGCGGCGGACTTGGTCTTCGCCGCCGACGAGCCAGCCGGCCGCTTCGGCAGGGCGGTCTCGTCCGGCAACTGGAGGATCGGCAGCGCGTAGCCGTCGAGCGGCCCGTCATACAGGTCGGCGGATTGTTGCCGCGCGAACGCGACCGAAATCTGATCGGCGCGCTCGTTGCCCGCTGTCCCGACGTGGCCTCGCACCCAATGCCAGGCCACGTCGCCGCGCGCCCGCGCGCCGACGATGCTCGAGAGTTGCTCCCACAGATCCCGGTTCAGCACGTCACTGCCCTGCGCCGTCTTCCATCCGCGCTTCCGCCACCCCCACACCCACTGCGTGATGCCCTGGATTACATACGTGGAGTCCGTATAGACGGCGAGGAGCCCGGGTTTATTCGCAACGTGCTGCAGCGCCGCGATGACGCCGCTCAGCTCCATCTTGTTGTTGGTCGTGTGAGGCGACCCGCCGCCAAGTTCCCTGACGTGGTCATCGTCGGTCACGACGATCGCGCCCCAGCCGCCGGGTCCGGGATTACCGGTCGCCGCGCCGTCGGTAAAGACGATGATTGGCAAGACCTCATACTATCGAATCATCCGCAACTCCGCTGACGAGTGCTGAGGTCCGGGCCATCGAGGCCGTGCGCGCAGCGCGTTGGGACACGCTGTTAGCACCCGGGTACGCCGCGTACCCGGGTGTCATCCACGGTCAGCGATTGGAATGCCTCAGCAGCAGGCTCAGTTCCCGCCGCCTTTGACATTCGGCCCACACACGTTGCCCTGGTAGACGAGATCGGCGGTTGGCGGGACCGTGCCCGTGTGACTCCTGCCGTCGAACGTCATCGTGCCGGTCGCCTCGGCGTACTGGCCAAACCCTCCGACGACCGTCAGCTCCACGTGCGAGATGAACTCGCCCGGCTCGCCGGGCACGGGCGTGCGGGTGGGAGCGCCTGTTGCGATCAACACGTCGCCCGCGGTCGTCAGAAAGACGTCGTATGACGTCACCTTGGGCGGTGGGCTGGTGATGAACACGGTGCTCGCGCCGTTGAGCACGCCAGTCACGGTGCCCAGCAGCCTGCCGAACTGATCGTTCGACGGAATACTGGTCTCCGCGATGGAGCCGCGCACCTTGTGGCAATCGGCCCGTGCCTCTACGGCCGTACCGGCCACCGCCACGCATAGCATCAGCGCCAGTTGTGTGTACCTTGTCATGACGAAACTCCTTTTCTTCCCGACGCTCAGCCTGCTGGCTCCAATGCGCCGCCCGTGGCGTCAGTCGGGCTTTCTACTCAGATAGGCGCAGAAGCCGCGACGGAGCTATCAGTCGAAGAAAAGGAGAAGGCCACATATATAATCCGACGGGGGCGGCACGATGAATCGGGGCGGAAGCGCGAGTGAACCAGTTCCAGGCGACGTCAGCTCGCTTCTCCGAGCGTGGAGCGACGGGGATCAGCGTGCGCTCGCCCTCCTGATGCCGATCGTCCACGACGAACTCCGTCGTCTGGCGCACCACTACATGAGGCGCGAGCGCGCCGGCCACAGCCTGCAGACGACGGCGCTGGTCAACGAAGCCTACATGCGGCTGGTCGACTACAAACGCATGCAGTGGCAGAACCGCGCCCATTTCGTGGCGGCAGCGGCGCAGGCCATGCGCCGCATCCTCGTCGACCACGCGCGTCGCCACAACCTCAAGCGGGGAGCGGGGGCCGAGCATGTGTCGCTCGACGCGGACGCCGTCATGTGCCCCGATCGCTCCGATGATTTCGTGTCGCTCGACGAGGCGCTGACCGGCCTGGCGGAGCGGGCACCGCGCAAGGCAAAAGTGGTCGAGCTGCGCTTCTTCGGCGGCCTGAGCGTGGAGGAAACCGCCGAAGTTCTGCGCGTCTCGCCGATCACCGTGATGCGGGAGTGGAAAAGCGCGAAAGCCTGGCTGTATCGAGAGCTCGCCGGCCCGACCGCCAATGGACAATGACCGCTGGAATCACGTCGATCAGCTGCTGCAATCCGCGCTCGACATTCCCGCGGTAGAGCGCGACGCCTATCTTCGCAACGCGTGCGGCGGCGACCAACGGCTGGAAGACGAAGTCCGTTCGCTGCTCGCCGCACACGACCGTGCCGACAGGTTCCTCGGCGCTCCGGCGATCGATCTCGCCGCACGCGAGCTCGCCGGAGAGCGCAGCGACGACGGCAGTCAGGCCGGCGGCGATCCGCTGATCGGTCAGACGCTCTCGCACTACCGCATCGTCGAGAAGCTCGGCGGCGGCGGGATGGGCGTGGTGTACAAAGCCGAAGATTCGCGGCTTCACCGTCCCGTTGCGCTCAAGTTCGTCTCCGAAGAGCTCTCGCGGCGATCCCGAGGCGTTGAGCCGGTTCGCGCGCGAAGCGCAGACGGCGTCGGCGCTGAACCACACGAACATCTGCACGATCCACGACATCGGCGAGCAGGACGAGCGATCGTTCATCGTCATGGAGTATCTGGAGGGCACGACGCTGCAGGACCGGCTCGCCGCGGGTGCGCTGAGCCTCAACACGCTGCTCGACGTGGGCATCCAGATTGCCGACGCGCTGGACGCCGCGCATAGCGCGGGCATCATCCACCGCGACATCAAACCCGCCAACATCTTCATCGCCTCGCGCGATCGCGTGAAAGTGCTCGATTTCGGCCTCGCCAAGATGCGAGCGTCGGCCACACCGCAGGCGGACGTGACCACGATTGCCGGCACGCGGCAGGGTGTCGTGATGGGAACAGCCGCCTACATGGCGCCGGAGCAGGCCCGCGGCGAGGCCGTGGATCACCGCGCCGACATCTGGAGCGTCGGCCTGGTGCTCTACGAAATGGTCAAGGGGACGCGGCCCCCGCAGGCCGTCCGGCTGCGCGTCGAGGAGTCGCCGGAGCTGGAGCGCATCGTCTCGAAGTGCCTGGAGACGGAGCGCGAACTTCGCTATCAACACGCCGCCGACCTGCGCACCGATCTCGAACGTCTGAGACGCGGGCAAGGCGCCACGGTGGCGCCGCACGCGACGCCCGGGCGTCTGCCGCGCGCGGTGGCTCTCGATCGGCGCGGCGGCCGTCGTCGTCACCGCCGTCGTCGCGGGCGTGATCTATAGCCGCCGTCCTGCGCCGCTCACCGACAAGGACACGATCGTGCTCGCCGAGTTCACCAACACGACCGGCGACCCGGTGTTCGACGACACGCTGCGACAGGGACTCGCGGTGCAGCTCCAGCAATCGCCGTTCCTCAGCCTCGATCTCCGACGAACGCATCCGGAGAACGCTGCCGTTGATGAACCAGCCGGCGGATGCACGACTGACCCCCGACGTGGCGCGGGTCGTGTGCGTTCGGACGGGCGGCGCGGCGGTCCTGCAGGGATCGATTGCGGCGCTTGGCAGTCAGTACGTCCTCGGGCTGCGCGCAACCAACTGCGCGACCGGGGACATCCTCGCCGACGAGCAGGCGCAGGCGTCGCGGAAAGAAGATGTTCTGAGCACGCTCAGCGAGATGGCGACTCGGTTCCGAACGCGGGTTGGCGAATCGCTCGCCACCGTCGAGAGATACTCGACGCCGCTCGAAGCGACGACGCCGTCGCTCGAAGCGCTGCAGGCCTACAGCGCCGGAATGAAAGCGGCCTTTTCAGGCGTCGGTACGTGCCCTGCCGCTGTTTCAACGTGCGGTCGCGATCGATCCCGATTTTGCGCTGGCCCATGCGCATGTCGGGTTCCGCTACAGCGTGATGGGAGAGTCGGCGCTCGGCGCGACAGAGCTTGCTCAAGGCCTACCAGCTGCGCAATCGGGCCAGCGACGCCGAGCGCTTCTTCATCGACACACTGTACGACCGCGACTTCACGGGGAACCTGGAACGGGAGCGACGAACGTTGGAAACGTGGGCCGAGAGCTACCCGCGCGATGCGCGCGCCCACACACTTGATCGCGGGTCTCGCCCTGTCGAGCACCGGCCAACATGAGTTGGCGATCGCCGAAACCGAGAAGGCCATCGCGCTGGATCCCGACCTGACCCCGGCGTATGCCAACCAGGCATTCCATCAGCTCATGCTGAATCGCCTTGATGATGCCTTGCTGACGGTCCGTCTCGCGGCGGAGCGCAAGCTGGAATCCGCCGAGTTGGTTCTGACCCAGTATTTCGTCGCCTTCCTGACGGGTAACGAGAACGAACTCAAACGGACGGTGACAGCGGCCAGGAAGAGTCCCGCCACCGAAGACATCATCTCCCATATCGAGGCGCTCGCCCTGGCTCGCTCCGGCCAGTTGCAGGACGCGAGACGGATGGCCGCGCTCGCCGTCCAGATCGCGCAGAAGTCTGGTCGGCGCGAACGGGCCGGCTTGTTCGAAGCGGCCACCGCGGTGTGGGAAGCGTTTTATGGGAATGCGGCCGCCGCCAGGCAGAGCGCCACCAGGGCGCTCGAGCTCGGAAGGGGCGGTCGCGAAGTGGACTATGCCGCGGCGTTCGCACTCGCCCTCGCAGGTGATCTGCCGCAATCGCGAGCCCTCGCCGAGGTTCTCGCGCGCGAGTTCCCAGAGGATACGTCGGTGCAATTCATGTATCTGCCGACGCTGCGGGCCCTGTTCTCATTGAACACTCCCACTCCTGATGCGGCCGCGGCGATTCAAGCGCTGCAGACCGCCTCGCGCTACGATCTCGCTCTTGGGCGTGTCGGCTTCGTCGGACGTTTCGGCGGCCTGTATCCCATCTATGTTCGCGGACTGGCGTACCTCGCCGCACGTCAACCCGCCGAAGCCGTCGGCGAGTTCCAGCGGATTCTCGATCATCGCAGCATCGTGCTCGTCGATCCCATGGACGCGATGGCGCGCCTGCAGCTGGCACGAGCGCTCGCGCTCTCGGGCGACACGGTGAAGGCGAAGGGTGTCTACAGCGATCTCTTGACGCTCTGGAAGAACGCCGACGCGGACATTCCGGTTCTCACGGCGGCACGGGCGGAATACGCGCGACTGCCGTAAAGCAATCACTTATCTCAACGAACGGAACCCCGCGGCTGTCGCGAATCTCGACGCTGGATCGCACAGTGCATCGAGCGCCTGGCTGCGCGCTCTGGCTTAACAACGTGTTCAGCAAGGACAACTACGGCAGTACGCGTCGCTTCAGCTCCTCAAACCAGTTCTGCACCACGATGATCCGCGACGTAGCACCTTGCTCCAGTGGATCCGGCTTGACGAACAGAAAGCGGCTGTCGTCCGCTGACACGTCGTAGGTCCGCGAAAACGCCATCGTTCCGAGTAGGTACGCTCGCGCGTCGAGGAGCATCGTCGGCGGGCGCACGCTCCATTCCTCTCCCCGGTCGACCGGCACACGCATGAGGATGCCCGTCAGCGTTCGAAAAAAGAGCTCCCGCCCCGAGCGTGACCAGAGGGGCTGCAACCCACCACCCGTCGAGACCTGCCATCGGTTCGTGCCGGTCTTCGGGAACGGCCGTACGTAGATTTCGTGGTGCCCTGAGTCGTCGGCCGAATACGCCAGCCAGCGCCCATCAGGGGAAACCGTACCGTTGCGCTCGCTGAACGGCGTTTGGGTTAACCGGTCTAATTGGCGGGGCGCATCGAATCGCAGCAACATCAAGTCGCCTTGGCCGCCAGAGGCAAGGATGGCCCCCGTTCCGTCCGGGGTCACCGCCGTTGGAAAGTGTTCGTCGGCAGATTCAAAAAGTCGCTCGGCATTCTGCGTGCCGTCCGCGAGCTGTCGATATAAGTTGGACACACCATTCGCGCGTGTGGAACCGAAGAGCAGGTACTTACTATCGGGAGTCCAGACAGGGAACTGGTCAATGCCCGGATCGGACGTCAAACGCGTCAATGTCGTGCGCGCCAGGTCCCAAACCCAGATATCCCGATTCTCCTCGGCGACATCGAGAGCGATGCGAGTGCCGTCCGGGGACAGGCGAGGATATGAATAGGCTCGGCGCTCGGCAGGGATGACGCTCTCCACGCCTTTGCGGTCTACCCATGCCAGTGTACGGAGCGGAAAACTTGAATTCGTCCCCGGTACATATACAAGCGTGCCGTTGTCCGACACGCTGAACTGGACCGCGCCGGTGACTCCAGGCTGGCTTACACCTTTCTCGACCGGCACCACGCTGCCAATGACGCGTGTACGATCGTGCATCGAGTCGTACGGCCATGAGCGTGCCGCGCTGGCCGTACACAAGGTGACCTGTCCGGAGATATCGCGCATCTGTGCCGCCGGTCATCACGACCTTGCGTATTCCCGTGTCCAGCGCTTGCACGACGATCTGCGCCTGATCCCATCTTCCTGGTCCCTGGCCAATCGTAACCAGCACCGCACGGCCGCCGGGAAGTAGTTGCGGCCCTTGCGCAAGCTGGCCATCAGTGACCTTGATGATGTTCTCGGGCTTCCCTCCGTCGGCGGACACACGCCAGACACCTCCGCTGCCTTGGCTGTAGAGGATGGTGCCGTCGTCCCCCCACGTTGCGCCAAACGGGTTGTCCGCCGCGCAGAGTGACACGGCCGCGCCACCAAACATCGAGATTTTCTTCAGCTGGGAGTCCGACCAGAAGCCGACCCACTGGCCGTCAGGGGAGAAGAACGGGCTTCTCGGACTCGCGATACCAGCACCATCGGTTCCGCGAATGGGTGTTGCCTCGAGCTGGTCGAGGCTGCGTAAGTAGAGCCGGTTGTTTGCGGCATACGCGATTTGTTTCCCGTCGGACGAAATCGCGACGAGATGGCGACCGGTATTAGTGAACTGGTCACCGGTCCCGAGATTCACCACGAATCGGCTGACCACCGGAGGAGGTGACGTCGTTCGTGGCATCGATATGACGTAGCCGGCGGCGAGCGTCGTGCCGACGATGGCTGCGGCGTACAGCGGGGCGTAGCGAGAGCGTGGGCGAGGACGACCGGTGCGCCGCGCTAGCGCTGTATCGCCTAACGAACCCGTTGGCGCCTCATGTGTCAGTAGAAAGTGGACCGCCGAGATGCCTGTGATCCGCTGCGCCCGATCCTTCTCCAGACTTTTCGTGAGCAGCACGAGAAGCGTGGGCGGCAGATCGACCGGCAGGGCTTCCCAGTCTGGCGCGGCGTCGACAACAGCCGCCAGCGTATCGGCGGCGTTGCTGCCCGCGAAGGCGGGCTTGCCCGTCAGCATCTCGAAGAGTACGCAGCCGAATGACCAGATATCGCTCCGCTTGTCGGCCGGCCGTCCCTTCGCCCGCTCGGGGGCCATATAGGCAGCCGTGCCGAGGATTTCAGCGACGGATATCGTTGCCGCCGAGATCGTCGCGGTCGATACCTCCGCGCCCTGACCGACGCCAGACCCCGCGGCGGCTCGGATCACTCAACGTCGCCAGGCCGAAGTCGAGAACCTTGACGACGCCATCGGCGGTGATCGTGATATTCGACGGTTTGAGGTCACGATGGATGATCCCGCGGTCGTGCGCGGCCTCGAGCGCGGCGGCAATCTGTCGAGCGATCGGCAGCGTTTCGCGCGGGGGGATTGCACCCCGCGTCAGTCGGGCGGCAAGCGTCTCGCCCTCGACCAACTCCAGTACCAGTCCGCGCACGCCGCCGACGTCGGTCACGCCGTAAATCGCTCCGATGTGCGGATGATTGAGCGTGGCGAGCATGCGCGCTTCGTGTTCGAACAGGGCGCGGCGTTGCGGATCCGCGGTGAAGGCTGGCGGCAAGACTTTTATCGCAACGTCTCTTCCGAGTGTGTCGTCGTGCGCTCGATAGACTTCACCCATGCCGCCGACGCCGAGCAACGCGCGGAATGTATAGCTGCCAAAATGGCGGCCGACTAGTGAACCTTCCGGTTGCTCGATTAGGGCTGACGCGGCTCCTGCCACCGGCGAAGCGCTCAAGAAGCCGTCGGTGTCGCGCTCCTGCGCGAGCAACGATTCGACCTCACGCTTCAGCGCTTCGTCGTCGGCACAGGCCCTCGTCACAAATGCCGGACGTGCCTCGGCCGGCTGCGCCAGTGCCGCGTGACAGAGATCCTCGATCTGACGCCAGCGGTCGCCGGTCACTGTGGCGGACCGCCCCGCAGCTCGCGCAGCAGCCAGAGCTTCGCCATCTTCCAATCGCGCATCACCGTATCGCGCGAGACGCTCAGCGCCTCGGCCGTCTCTTCGAGGGTCAGCCCGCCAAAGAATCGCATCTCGACGACCTGGCTCTTTCGTGGGTCGACTGCCGCGAGCGCCCTCAGCGCGTCGTCAAGCGCGACGAAGTCGTGGCTTGGTTCACTCGGAATGATGAGCGCCTCGTCCAGGGACAAGGCGGGTGCACCGCCGCCGCGCTTGTGAGACATCCGCGATCGGGCCGCATCGACCAGAATCCGTCTCATCAGCCGTGCTGCGATTGCGAAGAAATGCGCGCGGTTCTGCCACCGCACCTGTTTCACCTCGATGAGCCGCAGATAGGCCTCGTTCACGAGCGCCGTTGCCTGAAGCGAATGGCCCTCGCGTTCCTGCTTCATGTAGCGCCCGGCCAGCCGCCGCAACTCCTCGTACACCAGCGGCAGCAGCGCGTCGAGTGCATCGGGTTCGCCTCGATTCCACGCCAGAAGCAGCGCTGTCGGGTCAGCGGGCAGTTTCGGAATGGCCACGATTCTATTCCCCCTCGGTTGAGCGTGCTGCTTTTGTCCTCCCGTTCCCGCCTTATAGAGTATGCGTCGCTTATCGAGCCGGACGATTTTTCTCTGTGCGCTAGTGCTGCCGGTGACCGCAGTGGCCGCCGGACAGCGTCCGCTGCCAGCGCCAACCCGGACCAGAGTAGCGTTGTTTTTCTGGGCACCGGAAACCCCGCCGCGGCCCCCGATCGATCGGGGCCGGCCGCCGCGATTGTCGTCAACGACACGGCGTATCTGGTTGATTTCCGTCGCTTCAACCAGCGGCAGCAGAATGCTGGCGCGTTTCCGGTTTCAAAACGAGGGAACCACACCATGAGCTCCAACATGATGCGAATGATCGCCGCCGACAGGCACCTATCATCTAATCTGCGCTCCCGCCACGACACAGAAGGTTGTTTGATGCGCCGTGCTATGACGGTTCTTGCGCTGCTCCTCTCCGGCTCGCTTTCCGCTCAATCCGTTTCGGACACGATCATTCAACGGGAACGCGCGGCACTTCAGGCGGAGCACACAGGTCAGGGTTTCAGTGCGGTTTACCTCCCTACCGTCGAAGTGGTGAATCAACGGGGACGGCTGCGGAATTTCCTGCCAGGGAGTACATTCCAGACCACCGCCGATCCAAAGTTCGTTCTGGAAGAGCCGCTCAAGGTGCAGATGTATCAGTCTGCCGCGGTCGTGACCGGCATCCAGGCACCGGGCGGAGCGGGGCGCGTGCGGTTTGTGCGATTGTGGGTGAGGGATGGACGCGACTGGAAGATTGCGGCCCACCAAGGGACCCCAATCGGCCAGGCACAGGCGAACCCGACTCCAGTGGCGCCAGCCGGGCGCGCAGCGACGACAGAGTCAGTCTGGCCAGCAGGGTGGACTCCTCTCCCCGCGTCGAGCGGTGAGAAGGCGGCAGTGTTCAGGGTTCAGGAACGACTCTCAGAAGCCTACGCGCAGCACGATGCCAAGACGTATGAGCGGTGGACGGCGCCGGAGTTCGTCAGAGTGACGAGTTCGGGACAGGTCATTCCGCGTGAGCAATGGTTGAAGAACAACATGGTCGAGAATCAGGACAAGCGGGTTTCGTCGGTGAACGACGACATGAAAGTCCGAATCTTCGGTGATGTGGCCGTGATTATCTGCCGGAACATCACCCCGCGGCCTGACGGCAGTGTTGATCCACCGGAGCGAATGATCTGGATCCTGGCAAAGAAGAATGGGGCATGGCAGCAGGTGCTGACGCAATCGACGGTGATCCAGGACGCGAACACGACCAGGTGACGAGGGCGTCGGGATTGAACACAACGGAAGCGACAGCGCGAAAGAAGGCGGATCGTTCCGAACCAAACCAGCGTTTCTTGGCCTTGCTCTTGGCCCGCGAGTCGCGGACGCTCTTGGTTTCTAACTCTGGGCACTTTGCCATTGCGCGAGACTTGGATGTCTTCTAGAGGTCGCTCTATGTCCATCGTCAAAATTCAGTCGGCGGGGCTTACGTCTCTGTTTGTGATGCTTGCGGCGGCGCTGAGCGCCGCGCCGGCGCAAGTCGCGGTTCCCTCGAAAACTCAAGTCGTCTTCCTGGGAACCGGCGCCCCGCCGGCCAGTCCCGATCGCTCAGGACCAGCGACTGCAATCGTCGTCAACGGCGTCGCTTATCTCGTCGACCTTGGGCCCGGGGTCGTTCGGCGTGCTAACGCTGCGGCCATCGCAAAGCGCATCGAGGCGCTCGAACCTACCAGGTTGCGGGTGGCATTCGTCACGCATTTGCACTCCGACCACACGGTCGGCTATCCAGATTTGATCTTTACGCCCTGGTCGCTCGGCCGCCGTGAGCCAATTGACGTGTATGGGCCCCGAGGCATCAAGTCGATGACCGAACACCTCATCGAGGCGTACCGAGTCGATATCGAGACGCGAGGAAATCCGAATGGAATCGAGCGCGACTACCCGGACGGTTACAAAGTTAACGCCCACGAGATCACGACAGGCGTCATCTATCGCGACTCCAATGTAACCGTCACGGCATTTCCGACCAAACACGCAATGGAAAGTTATGGCTATCGATTCGACACCCCGGATCGCAGCATTGTGATCTCGGGAGACACGAACCCCACGCAAGCCACGATCGACGCGTGCAACGGCTGCGACGTGCTCATTCACGAGACGATGCAGCCGCCCCTGGTATCGCGCTCGGCTGTCTCGAAGGAATTCGCCGAGAAGTACCACACGAACCCAGCGCAGATGGCCGATCTCGCACGAGCAGCTAGGCCGAGGCTGCTACTCATTTATCATCTGGGCACCAGCGCGGCGGCGGACCGCCTGTTTGATGATCTCCGTTCGCGCTATTCAGGCCTGTTCGCGATTGCGCGAGACTTGGATGTCTTTTAGAAGTTCACGCCACCGGCACACGAGGCTCTTGATTTGTTGTGCTATGACGGTTTGTGGGCTGCTCTTCTCCGTCTCAGCACCGAGTCGCGCGCTAGCCCGTCGCCGGACACAGCTTGCCGGGCTCGCTGTCAACCGTGATCGGCTATTTCTACTCATGGAAGGTGGCGGACGCGACCTCTTCAACGGTGTTCCGGCCGAACGCGCTTCTTGCTGATACAGATATTTCTGGAAGCCGATGAAGACTCGTCCAATGTCCTCAGGTTTGCCCAGGTGAGCCACCGCGTCGGCAATTGAGTTGTTGTATTTCAACCGCAACAATGGGGTCAGTTTCTCTTGGTCGAGTTCCTGCACGCCAACACGGACGTAGTGAGACAGCACGAAGTCGAGAAAGGCTTGCTCTTTTTACCGGCGTGGCTATTCGCTGCGGAGCGCGACGTTGGGATCGACCGCCGCGGCCCTGCGGGCCGGCAAGTAGCAGGCAAAGAACGCGGCACAGATCAACGGAATCGGCGTCACCACCAGCATCCACGGATCGACGATGGCGACGTCCAGCTCGAGATACGCGCGCGCGATCGCCCGGCCGACGAGGCCAATCGACAACCCGAAGATGAGCCCGTCGAGGACAGGACGATAGCCGTCCACGAGCACCATGCGCTTGATCTGTCCGGCGGTGGCCCCCAACGACATCCGCACGCCGATCTCCCGCGTGCGGTTTGCAATGATATGCGACTGGATGCCGTAGAGGCCCGCCATGGCGAGAAGCAGCGTGATCGCGCCGAGGCCGACCGCCGTCATGCCGAGCCCGCGCAGGACCTGAAACGGTCCGGCGAGCACCGATCGTCCCGTCCCGATGGTGTCGACCGCCACGTCCGGATCGGCACGCCGGATGGCCTCGCGCATCGCGCCCACCGCATTCGTCACCGATCCGGATGCCCGCGCGACGACCGTGATGAGCGGCTGGTAGTGCTGCGTCAGCGGCACGTAGGCCAGTGGCCGCGGATCCGCGAAGATACTGCCCACGTCCGTATCGGCGGCAACGCCGACGATCGTGGCCGTCGGGGACCGCGTCTGGCCGACCGCCATCTCCCGCCCGACGACGTCGGCGGTACCGAACATCTGCCGTGCCGTGAATTCGCTCAGGACCACGACGCGTGGCGCGGCCGGCCCGTCGCGATCGTCGAAACCGCGTCCACGAAGGATCGCCACCCCCAGCGTTCGGAACATCGAGGGGGCCCCGGCGATCGTCGTCACCACCTGCGGGTCCATTCGCGCGGCGCTCGTCTGTTCCAGTGGTGAGATGGACAGACGCAGCGTACTCGGCACGCCGAAGGGCAATCCACTCGACAGTGAGGCCGCCTCGACCGACGGATGGCGCCGCAGCTCGTCGAGTACCCGGTCGAAGATGCGCCGTGCGCGAGGCTCGTTCCACTCCGGCGTGTCGAAATTGAGAACGGCGACGCCGATTCGATCCAGGTCGATGCCGGAATCATGGCGCGCCTCCGCGATCGAGTACTTCACGAACATGGTGGCGATGATGAAGAACCCGGCCGCGATGGCGACCTGCCACCGCAGGAGAAGCCGCTGGCGCCGGCCGCGCTGCGGTCCGGCGGCCGATCCGCCGGCGAGCGCGCCGCGAACGTCGAGCGTGCGCGTCAGCTGAATCGCCGGCTCGAGGCCGAAGACGACGAGCGCGATGAGGAGCGACGAGACCGCGATCGTCAGCGCCGGCACGTTCAGCGCGGGATGAAACGACAGCGTGGTACGGCCGCCGAAAGGCATGGCGAGGCTGAACTCGGTGTCCATCACGACGCGCAACAGCTCGAACATGACGTAGGACGCGAATGCGCCGCCGGCCGCCAGCATCACGCTCTCGAGACACTGTTCGCGCACGAGCCGCCACCTCGATGCGCCGAGGGCGCGCCGCACGGCGAGCTCGCGCAGCCGTGTACTTCCGCGGGCGAGCACGAGGTTGCCGAGGTTCGTGCAGGCGACGACCAGCACCAACCCGACGAGCGCCACGAGCGTCATCCCGAACCGGCGCACGGCGGAGTCCTCGTCGTCGGAGATCGCCGCCATGGTCTTTGCGCGCCACGGGCGATCCGTGGCGCCGACGCCCTTGCCACGGAATCGCGGCGGAAACAACTCGTCGAGCCGCTCGGCGATGGTCTGCATTTCCGCCGATGCCGCGGCGATCGTCACCTCCGTTGCGAGGCGGCCAAAGACGGTGAGCCGTCGATCGTCTCGTGCTGTGGCGCGCGGCGCCGCCGTCCGGGGGGACTCCTTCAACCGTGACTCGGTACCGAGTGGAATCCAGAACTGCGTGCCCACCAGCCATCCGCGAGGACCGCTGAACGAGGCCGGCGCCACGCCGATAATCTCGAAGGGTTCTCCGGAGATCGCCACGGTGGCGCCGACGATCCGCGGATCGGACGCGAACCGCCGTCGCCACAGCGTATCGCTCAGCATCACCACACGTCCGCCGCCGGCATCGTCGCTCGGCTGAATCGTGCGTCCGAGCTTGGCGCCCACGCCGAGCGTGGCGAAGTACGATCCGCTCACCGACTCGCCGATGACCATCTCCGTCACGGACGGCAGGGCAAGGCGGCGAACGAACGTGGCGGACGCGGCGACGTGGGAGAACGACGTCTGGGCGGTCTGCACATCGCGGAAGTCCGGCTCCGACACCGTGCCGGTCAGCAGCCGTCCGCTGTACGGGGTGACGATGACGGCGACGCGATCGGGCTCGTGGATGCCGAGGCCGCGCAGGAACACCGCATCGACGATCGAATACACGGCTGTCGTGATCGCGACGCCGACCGCGAGCGAGAGAATCGCGAAGGTTGTGAAGAGAGGTGTCGCGCCGAGCCGCCTGAGCGCGAGCCTGATGTCGCGGCCCACGGCTGTCGAGGGTAGCACGCCCGGCTACCGCCGGCGCGAATTCGAGCTGTGGATACACCGCGACGGAAATGCCGCGGCGCTCGTCGCCATAGAAGTCGAACTTCCCGCCGATCGCAGTCGTCCCGATGCCGGCTTGTAACCCTCTCCGGCCTCATTGGCGGCGGAAACCGGGTCTTACACGATTCGCGCGATCAACTGTTGATGTGTGTCTTGTAAGCTGCTGATTCCAAGCCTGATGGAAGAACGCTGGGAATTGAAGGAGGGTTTTGCGTTACACTGTTCCTGGCCGTCCGCAAGTGCTTGATTCTAAACGGAGAGATGTCGGAGTGGTCGATCGAGCACGCTTGGAAATTGATTCCGCCTGCGCGTGCTGACGCACACTGAACCCACCAACGCACTTCCGATCAACGACCTCCTGCAACAGTGATCTGCTTCAGCGTGCCCCCATAAATGGCGGTGTTGCCCCAGGTTTCGGGGGGCATGTGACACAGTTCTGACACAAGATATCGTTCAACTTACTGCTTGCCTACTCGTCCCGAAGGGCCACGGATGGATCGAGCCGCGCAGCCCGCGTGGCTGGCACGTAGCTCGCGGTAACGCCGATCGCAATCCAGATGAGCCCCACAATGACATGAATGGATGCGGGTGTCCCGCCGATGTTCTCCTGTACCGACGCGACGATGCCGGTCAGTACCCGTCGTGAACACTTCGCCGATTGCCACTCCCACCACCACAATCGCCAGGGCGCTGCCGACGACGCCACGAAAGACGTTCAGTCGAGTGGCCCCCAATGCCATCCGTAGACCGATTTCTCGCGTGCGGAGACTGACGCGATAGGCCATGGCGCCGTAGAGGCCAACCGCAGCGAGGAGCAACGCCAGGACCCCGAACCCGATCAAGATGCTTGTGATCCATTGAAGCTGACCGAAGGAGCGCGCGACGTGTACGCTAAGTGGCTGCACCGTGTACACGCGAATGCCCGGCGCGAGGTCGAGCAGCGAGCGCCGCACCGTGTCTGTGAGACGCGCCGGGTCGATGGTAGTGTCCAGCAGCACGGCCACGAGGGCACCCGCGTCGGGTGCACCAAAGCGGCGATAGAGATGGGGCTGCGCCGGCTCGCCGACCGCACGAATCGAAGAGTCGCGGACGACGCCAATGACGAAGGCTGGCCGCGGGTTGTCGCATCCGATCATGAAGCGCTCGCCGACAGCCGATCGATCTGGCCAGAGCCGGCGCGCGAGGCTCTCGGTGACGACCGCCGTGTCTGCGGTCGCGTCGCTCGCGATAAATGATCGCCCGGCGAGACGCTCGATGCCCATGGTCTCGAAGTACGCAGGATCCACCGCGCTGCTCGTCACGCGCACGGGCGAGTCCGGAGACAGCGACGCGCAGTCCGATCCGGCAGGAATCAGCGGCAGCGATGAGGTGACGGCGGCCAGGCGCACACCTGGAAGCGCGCGCAACCGATCGAGCGCTCGTGCATAGACCCCCCGACGACTGTCTGGCGCGAAAGGCGGCGACGGGAGAAAGGTATAGGCATAGAGCCGCCCGGCCACAGCAAAGCCTGGATACATCGCGTGCAGCCGCAGCAGCGCCGCGACGAAGCTGGCGCCGATGAACAGCAGGACCAGGGACATCACGACCTGCGCGACGAGTCCGACGGGCCTTCGCCGAGCGCTAGCGCCAACGCTGCCCTGAGCGACCAGCATTCCGGACATTCCGGACACGCGCCAAGCCGGGAGCAAGCCACAAAGCACCGTTGTCACGGCGCAGATGCCCGCGGCAAAAACGAGGGCACGCCAGTCGAGCGATAGATCGACCTGAATGGCGAAAATGCCTGCAGCCAGCGGCAGCGAGCGTTCCAGGAGCTTCCCGGCCCACAGGGCGAACACGACACCGCACAATGTGCCGGCAACGGCGAGGACAAGGGCCTCGGTCAACAGTTGCCGGAGTAGCCGGGCGCGTGACGCACCGAGTGCGCGCCGAACCGCGAACTCACGCTGCCGAAGGGCGCCTCGCGCCAGCAAGAGATGGCCGACATTCACGCACGCGATCATCAGCACCACGGCAACGACGGCACCCATGAGGGCTGATAGCGTTCGCGCGAGACGCCGGCTTCCCGGATTTGCAAGGGTCCCTACGGCGTCGGCCAGCAACGGAGTCGATGCCTCCGGCGTGGACCCGCTGCGGTCGCGCATCTGAATGGCGAGCGTGTTCAGTTCAGTCGTTGCTTCCCTCGCGTGGGCGCCGGGACGCAGATGGCCGAAGAACATCAGCATTCGCGCAAGCCGTCGCTCCTCCGCTTCGGTCGTCGACCGAAAACGGGTCTCGATGGGCGCCCAGAGATCGGTCCGTAGCGGCGCGCGTACGCCTGTGAATTCACGGGGCGCAACACCGACGATGGTG